>NZ_JAKNTW010000011.1 GCF_022213955.1 Dolomitihabitans soli
TCCGCTCGACTTGCATGTGTTAAGCACGCCGCCAGCGTTCGTCCTGAGCCAGGATCAAACTCTCCAAAAAATGCTTGGAAACTTCACCTGGCTGACATAAATGTCAACCAAAGGAATCCGTCACAATAAACGTGACGGGGTTGTGCATCATGCACTGGCTTTTTGAACACACTGTTGAGTTCTCAAGAAACGGACGCGTACACCGCCGAACCAGAACCACTCAGGTCCGATCCGATCGGAGGCGTGTACTTCCGCACTCTTATTTTACTATATCGAGTGATTCTTGTCAAATCGCTCGATTTTTTCTTGTTGTCCCGTTTCTGGGACAACCCCTCCAACTTACTCCATCATCTGGCCTGCACCAAATCGTGCTGATAGGCCCGAACCCGGGGTAAGGAGAGTGGGAGCAGCACCTCTCAGCGCCACAAGAGAAATCTTAGCACTCTCAGCGCGGCCCAAGGCTTCATCTTCAGTAACGATGAGGTCTACCCCTGGTTCAGGGTGGCTAAACATGCAGCACGCCCGGTGGCGGATCGCCCGGCAACCGCTCCCTGCTCGCACCCTTGCTGTCCAGGCCGATCCGGATGCCCAGGTGGGTTCGCCCGCTGATCGCCCGTCTCGGCACCGATGACGTCTGGCCAACCAGGGATCGCGAGGGTTCGCCGACGCACCCCGGCGTCACACCGAGGCCTGCTCCGCCACCACGGCACGCAACACGCCGCCGACGACCGTGAAGTCGCCCAGCGGCGTGACCAGGACCTCGGCCGGCCGGTCACGGCCCGACCCAATGCGCGCCGGGAGCCCGTGACCGGGGACCGCCACGCCGGGCCGCGATCAGGACCGCCCGAAATCCGGCACGGGGCCCACGACATCAACACAACGTGACGACCTGGGGGTCAGCCCTCGGGCAGGGCGGCCAGCTGGGCTTCAAGGCGTCTGATGTCCTCATCGGCCTGGACGGCGCGGGCCCGGACCCCTGCGACGACGTCGTCGGGAGCCTTGGCCATGAACTGCTCGTTGCCGAGCTTCCCCGCCGACTGCGCCGCGTCCTTACGGGCAGCCGCCAGATCCTTCTCCAACCGCTTCCGCTCGGCGACGACGTCGATGGTCCCCGCAGTGTCGATCTCCACCTCTACCGTGCCGATGGTCAGGCGGGCCGTGGGACTGAACGTGTCCGACGGCTGGTCGAGGCGGAGCAGTGTGCGGATGGCGAGCTCGTGCGGGGCGAGGGACGCGCCCGCGAGGGAGAGCCGGGCGGCCACCCGCTGACCGGGCTTGAGTCCCTGGTCGGAACGGAAGCGGCGGACTTCGGTGACCAGAGCCTGGACCTGGAGGATCTCGGCTTCGGCCGCAGGGTTCCGGTAGGCGGGGTCGGCCACCGGCCAGGACGCGACGACGAGGGAATCCCGGCCGGTCAGCGCGCGCCACAACTCCTCCGTCACGAACGGCACCAGCGGGTGCAGCAGCCGGAGCAGGGCGTCGAAGACATGGCCGAGGACGAGCCGGGTTCCGTCGAGGCCGGCCGAAAGCTGGATCTTGGCGAGTTCGACGTACCAGTCGCAGACCTCGTCCCATGCGAAGTGGTAGAGGAGGTCGGACGCCTTCGCGAATTCGAAGCCGGCGAGCGCGTCGTCGACCGACGCGATCACGGTCTGCAGGCGGGAGAGGATCCACCGGTCGGCGGCGGTCAGTTCGGCGGGCAGCGCGTCACTGACCGAGGCGCCGTTCATCAGCGCGAAGCGGGTGGCGTTCCAGATCTTGTTGCAGAAGTTGCGCGAGCCCCCCGCCCACTCCTCGCTGACCGCGACGTCGGACCCGGGGTTGGCGCCGCGAAGAAGAGTGAAGCGGGTCGCGTCGGCTCCGTAGCGCTCGATCCAGTCGAGCGGATCCACCACGTTGCCGAACGACTTGGACATCTTCTTGCCGTGCTGGTCGCGGACCATGCCGTGCAGGGCGACCACGCGGAACGGCGGCTGCCCGTCCATCGCGTAGAGACCGAGCATCATCATCCGGGCCACCCAGAAGAACAGGATGTCGTAGCCCGTGACGAGCACCGAAGTCGGGTAGAACTTCGCCAGTTCCGGGGTCTGCTCCGGCCAGCCGAGGGTCGAGAACGGCCACAGTCCCGAGGAGAACCAGGTGTCGAGCACGTCAGGGTCCTGAACGTAACCCGCCGGGGGCTCCTCGTCAGGGCCGACGCAGACGATCTCGCCTGCCGGGCCGTACCAGACCGGGATGCGGTGTCCCCACCAGAGCTGCCGCGAGATGCACCAGTCGTGCATGTCGTCGACCCACTCGAAGTAGCGTTTGGCCAGCTCGGGCGGGTGGATGGTGGTGCGGCCGTCGCGCACGGCGTCGCCGGCGGCCTTGGCGAGCGGCGACACGTTGACGAACCACTGCAGGGACAGCCTCGGCTCGACGACCGTCTTGCAGCGCGAGCAGTGCCCGACGGAGTGGAGGTAGGGCCGCTTCTCGGCGACGATCCGGCCCTCCGCGCGCAGCGCGGCGACCACGGCGGGCCTGGCCTCGAACCGGTCAAGCCCTTCGAAGGGACCGTGCGCGGTGATCACACCGCGCTCGTCCATCACGGTGAGGGAGGGCAGCGAGTGACGGCGGCCGATCTCGAAGTCGTTGGGGTCGTGCGCCGGGGTGACCTTGACCGCGCCGGTGCCGAATGCCGGGTCGACGTGTTCGTCGGCCACGATCGGGATCCGCCGCCCGGTGAGCGGGAGCTCCACCTCGCGCCCGATCAGGTGCGCGTAGCGTTCGTCGGCGGGGTGGACGGCCACCGCGGTGTCGCCGAGCATCGTCTCCGCCCGGGTGGTGGCGACCACGATGGCGTCGTCGCCCTCGCCGTACCTGATCGAGATGAGCTCGCCCTCGTCCTCGCTGTGCTCCACCTCGATGTCGGACAGCGCGGTCAGGCAGCGCGGGCACCAGTTGATGATGCGCTCGGCGCGATAGATGAGCTTCTCGTCGAACAGGCTCTTGAAGATGGTCTGTACGGCGCGCGAGAGGTTGTCGTCCATGGTGAACCGCTCGCGGGACCAGTCGACGCCGTCGCCGAGCTTGCGCATCTGGCCGAGGATCCGGCCGCCCGACTCCTCCTTCCACCGCCAGACCCGCTCCACGAACGCCTCACGGCCCAGGTCGTGGCGAGACATCCCGTCTTTGGCGATCTCACGTTCGACGACGTTCTGGGTGGCGATGCCGGCGTGGTCCATGCCCGGCAGCCAGAGGGTCTCCGCACCGGCCATCCGCGCACGGCGGGTCAGCGCGTCCTGGATCGAGTGGTCCAGCGCGTGGCCGATGTGCAGCGAACCCGTCACATTGGGCGGGGGAAGGACGATCGAGTACGGCTCGCGGTCGCTACCCGGGCTCGCGGTGAAGTAGCCCTCGGATACCCAGCGGTCATAGTTCCGGGTCTCGACTTCCGCGGGCGTGTACTGGGTGGGCAGCTCTGGCGTGGTCACGGTGGTTAATTCTACGGATGTCCACCGGCTCCCTTGCCCAAACTCAGGCGGACTTCTCCCGCGGCGCGCGCTGCTGCTTGGCCTGAAGCTGGTCACGGGGCACCAGCGTGGGGTTGACGTGCTCCAGCACGGACGCCCGATCGATGATCACCCGGGCGACGTCCTGTCGGCTGGGCACCTCGTACATCACCGAGAGGAGCACCTCCTCCAGGATCGCGCGCAGGCCACGTGCTCCGGTGCCGCGCAGGATCGCCTGGTCGGCGATGGCCTCCAGCGCGTCGTCACCGAACTCCAGCTCGACCCCGTCGAGCTCGAAGAGCCGCCGGTACTGCTTGACGAGGGCGTTGCGCGGCTCGGTGAGGATCTGGATGAGCGCCTCACGGTCGAGGTTGTGCACGCTCGTGATGACCGGCAACCGGCCGACGAACTCGGGGATCATGCCGAACTTGAGCAGGTCCTCGGGCATGACGTCGCCGAAGATGTCGGAGGCGTCGATCTCGTCCTTGGAGTGCAGGATGGCGTTGAAGCCGATCCCCTTCTTGCCGATCCGGGACTCGATGATCTTTTCCAGGCCGGCGAACGCGCCGCCGCAGATGAACAGCACGTTGGTGGTGTCGATCTGGATGAACTCCTGGTGGGGGTGCTTGCGCCCGCCCTGCGGGGGCACCGACGCCGTGGTGCCCTCGAGGATCTTCAGCAGCGCCTGCTGGACGCCCTCGCCCGACACGTCACGCGTGATCGACGGGTTCTCGCTCTTTCGAGCGATCTTGTCGACCTCGTCGATGTAGATGATGCCGGTCTCGGCCTTCTTGACGTCGTAGTCGGCGGCCTGGATCAGCTTCAGCAGGATGTTCTCGACGTCCTCCCCGACATAGCCCGCCTCGGTGAGCGCGGTCGCGTCGGCGATGGCGAAGGGCACGTTCAGCATCTTCGCGAGCGTCTGCGCCAGGAGGGTCTTGCCGGAACCGGTCGGACCCAGCAGCAGGATGTTGGACTTCGCCAGCTCGACACCGTCGTCGCGGCTGCGCTCGCCTGACTGCACCCGCTTGTAGTGGTTGTAGACGGCGACCGAGAGCGCCTTCTTCGCCTTGTCCTGACCGATGACGTAGGCGTCGAGGAACTCGTAGATCTCGCGGGGCTTGGGCAGGTTGTCCCACTTGAGCTCGGAGGACTCGGAGAGCTCCTCCTCGATGATCTCGTTGCAGAGATCGATGCACTCATCGCAGATGTACACGCCGGGCCCGGCGATGAGCTTCTTGACTTGCTTCTGGCTCTTTCCGCAGAACGAGCACTTCAGCAGGTCTCCCCCGTCGCCGATGCGTGCCACCCCAGATACTCCTTTGCGTGGGACCGCCCTGCTACCGCGGTCCGTTTCTTTCGTCCCGGCCCGATGCCGGATCCGAAAAGTCATCCCGCTCAGGTTTCGACGTTACCGTCTCCCAGGCCCTCAGTGAGCCCCCTGGCGGCGAGTCGCACCGGAACGTGCCCAATTGGGCACGGTTCCGGTGCGCGCGTCCCTGTTAAGAAGCGACAGCCTGCGCTCGCTTCTTCCGCGACGGGATGATGTCATCCACCAGGCCGTATGCCTTCGCCTCGTCGGCGCTGAGAATCTTGTCGCGCTCGATGTCGCGACGCACCTCGTCGGCGTCCTTGCCAGAGTGCCTCGCCACGATCTCCTCGAGGAGGGCCCGCATCCGCAGGATCTCCCTCGCCTGGATCTCGATGTCGCTTCCCTGACCGCCGCCCTCGGTGGAGGGCTGGTGGATCAGGACCCGCGCGTTCGGCAGTGCGAAACGCTTGCCCTGCGTGCCGCCTGCCAGCAGCACGGCCGCCGCCGACGCCGCCTGGCCGAGGCAGACCGTCTGGATCTCCGGCCGGACGAACTGCATCGTGTCATAGATCGCCGTCATCGCGGTGAACGACCCACCCGGCGAGTTGATGTAGATGCTGATGTCACGGTCGGGATCGAGCGACTCCAGTGTCAGGAGCTGGGCCATCACATCGTTGGCCGACGCGTCGTCGATCTGCACTCCGAGGAAGATGATGCGGTCCTCGAAGAGCTTGTTATAGGGGTTCATCTCCTTCACGCCGTACGTCGTGCGTTCGACGAACGAAGGGATGATGTATCGGCCGTTGATGTCTCCCGGCCGGATCAGCTCACTCACCTTATGCCCCTTCAGGAGACGGCGCCGGATGAGGGCACCTGCCGTGCGCTGCGGACGACCTGGTCGATGAAGCCGTAATCCTTGGCCTCGTCGGCGGTGAACCAGCGGTCACGGTCGGAGTCCTTCTCGATCTGGTCGAGCGGCTGGCCCGTGTGGTGGGCGATGCGCTCGGCCAGGGTCTTCTTGACGTAAAGCATCTGCTCCGCCTGGATGGCGATGTCGGCGGCGGTGCCGCCGATGCCACCCGAAGGCTGGTGCATCATCACGCGTGCGTGCGGCAGCGCGTAACGCTTGCCCTGCGCACCGGCGCAGAGCAGGAACTGCCCCATCGAGGCGGCGAGCCCCATGGCCACCGTGCACACGTTGTTAGGCACGTATTCCATCATGTCGTAAATCGCCATGCCGGCTGTCACGGAGCCGCCTGGCGAGTTGATGTACAGCCAGATGTCACGGTCGGAGTCGTCGGCGGCGAGGAGCAGCAGCTCCGCGCAGATTCGGTTGGCGATCTCGTCGTTGACCTGGGTGCCCAGCACGATGATGCGCTCGCGCAGCAGCCGCTGGTAGAGCTGGTCTTCGAGCCGGAACGAGCCGTTCGGCTGACTCATCGACTCAGGACCGGATCCGGTCGGCTGGAAGAAGGTCGGCGGGCTGGTCACAGCGTCACCTTCCGATGCGTCGTAATCGATTTTGGCTTTGCTTGTGACCCTAACGCGCGCCACGTACCGGACATGCCGCCTCCACGGGCTGTTCGCTGTCGGCGCAGGTAGCACACCGATGGGAATACGACGGCGCCCCGCCGCAGGTGCACGACGGGGCGCCGGTTCGCGTGGGTGAGCCTACTGCGCGGCGGGCTGCTCCGCAGCGGGCGCCTCGTCCTCGGACTCCTCCTCGGACGGCGGGTTGATCTCGGTGTAAATGGCCTTGAGGTCGACTTCGTTGCCGGCCTCGTCGGTCACCTTGGCGGCGTCGCCGACGACCGACTTGGCCTTGTCACGGACGATCTCGACCATGGCCAGCGTGAGCTGGTCGTTGTCGGCCAGGTGCTGCGCGAGGGTGTTGGGCGCGACGTTGAGCTCCATCGCGCGGCGCACCACGAAGTTGGTGAGCTCCGACTCGGAGACCCCCAGCTCCTCCTGCTTGGCGATCTTGTCGAGCACGAAGCCCGTCTTGAGCGCCTTCGCGGCGGCCTCGTCGAACTCCTTGTAGCGATCTTCCTCGGTGGTCTGGTAGAGGCGGAAGAACGCCTCCTTGCTCAGGCCGCTCTCGGCGATCTGGTGCTCGAGGTTGTGCTTGCGCGCGTCGATCTCGGTGGTGAGCGCGCTGTCGGGCAGCGGGATGTCCAGCTTGCCGAGCAGGGCGTCCATGGCCTTCTCACGGGCCTGCATGACCTGGTCGATCAGCTTGTTGCGGCGGACCTGCCCGCGCAGGCTGTCGCGGAGCTCCTCAAGCGTGTCGAACTCGCTGGCCAGCTGGGCGAACTCGTCGTCCAGCTCCGGGAGCACCTTCTCCTTGACCGACTTCACCGAGACCGTGATCTCGGCCTCCTCGCCGGCGTTCTCGCCGCCGACCAGGGTCGAGGTGAAGGACTTCTCCTCCTCCGCGGACATGCCTTCGAGCGTGTCGTCGAGGCCCTGGAGCACGGAACCCGCGCCGACCTCGTAGGACACCTCGCTCGCCTGCTGCTCCTCGATGTTCTTCCCATCGATCGCGGCGGCGAGGTCCATGACCACGTAGTCGCCGGTCGCGGCCGGGCGCTCGACACCCGAGAGGGTGGCGAAGCGCTGGCGCAGGGAGTCGAGCTGGGAGTCGATGTCGTCGTCGGCGACCTCGGCCGTCTCAACCGTGACCTCGATGTCGGCGAAATCGGGGACGTCGAAGTTAGGCCGGATGTCCACCTCGGCGGTGAACTCGACCTGCTCGCCGTCCTCGATCTTGGTGACCTCGATGTCCGGCTGGCTGACCGGGAAGATCTCGCTCTCGTCCACGGCCTGGCTGTACAGCTTCGGAACCGCGTCGTTGAGGGTCTCCTCCAGCACCACCGCGCGGCCGAAGCGCTGCTCGATGATGCGGGCCGGGACCTTGCCGGGGCGGAAGCCGGGCACGCGGACCTGCTGCGCGACCTTCTTGTACGCCGCCTGCATGCTTTCGCCGAGCTCCTCGAACGGCACCTCGACGGTGAGCTTCACCCGAGTGGGGCTGAGCTCCTCGACAGCGGTCTTCACGGGGTGGTCTCCTTGATCAAGCTTCGAGTGATCGCGGGCGCGTCAAGTCGTGCTTCTCCGGTCGAGTCCGTCTCACCTCGCGACGCCCCCGCCGTTCTCGGCTCGACTTCTTCTCCCGTTACGGCTACCGCGGCAAGCTCGCGCGCCGCGCCCACATGAGCGGCGCTGATTCCCATCTTCCGGACATGCACAGTCGTGGCGGGTGTCCAGCGCCGCTGACCAGTCTAGGGCAGATACGCACCGGCGAGCGACGATGCCGGCGTCAGATCTCCTTCATGATCTTGACAAGGATCTCCACGGTCTCATCAGGCGTGGTGCTCACGGCGCACAACCGCTCCATGACCTCGCTGTACCGGTCGACGTCCTCGCGCTTGTCAAGGTAGAGGGCGCTGGCGAGTTGCTCGACGTAGACGACGTCGGGCAGCTCGTTGTCCTGAAAGCGCAGCACGCTGTACGCGCCGCCCTCCGCACTGTGACCGCCGAAGCTGAACGGCATGACCTGGATCGTGATGTTGGGCTGGCGCATCAGCTCCAGCAGGTGCTCCAGCTGCGCGCGCATCACGTCGGCCCCGCCGATCGGACGGCGCAGCGCGGCCTCGTCGATGACCGCCCAGAAGAACGGCCCCTGCCCTTCGAGCACCCGCTGGCGCTCCATCCGCAGGTCGACGCGGCGGGCGATCTCGTGCGATCCGAGCCCCGCGGCGCCGGCCGTGATGACGGCCCGCGCGTACTCCTTGGTCTGCAACAACCCGGGGACGAACTGCACCTCGTAGGTGCGGATGCGGGAGGCGGCCTCCTCAAGGCCGACGTACGCCTGGAACCAGGAGGGAAGCAGGTCGTTGAAGCGGTGCCACCAGCCGGGTTCGTTGGCTCTGAGCACGAGGTCCATCACCGGCGTCCGGGCATCCTCGTCCTCCACGCCGTAGAAGGTGAGCAGGTCGGCCACATCGCGTTCCTTGAATCCGACGCGTCCGAGCTCCATCCGGCTGATCTTGGATTCAGACCCCCGGATCAGATGCCCGGCCTCCTCTCGGGAGATGCCCCTCGCCTCACGGAGGCGGCGCAGCTGCGAGCCTAGGAGGATACGCAGCGCCGTGGGACCGGCTCCCGGCTGTGTCTGCGTCACATCGCCTCCCTCAGGCTTAAGCCAGACACAGTGTCACTACTTCCGGCCTCGATGACAAGGTCTCAACCCCGTGTCCGATTCGCAAGCACCGACACGTAATCGCCCATGCGGCTGCACAATGCAACTGCACGTGCATTTGGGTCTTGCAGCGGACGTTCCCGGTGACCCATGATGGCCTAGTGCCATTTTGGGCTAATGGTGCACTCGACCTGAAAACGGCAATGGTCGCGGAGACTTCACGATGACAGCGGGAGGTATCGGCAGGATGGTGGAGGAGCCGACGTCCACTGCTGACTGCCTGCAGATTCATCGTCGTCTCCGGTTTCCGGACCTATTGCGGGGCAAGGCGTCGGAGACGGCCACCTGCCCGCTCCCGCCACAGGCCGACTCCGTGAAGACGGCTCGCGATGTGACACGCACCACATTGAACAACTGGGGCTTCTCCGATCTCGGCGATGACGCCGCCCTGGTGGTCTCCGAACTCGTCACCAACGCGGTCCGCTACGCCTCGTGCCTCCATCAGGCCACCGGCGATCTGCCGATAACCCTAATGCTCCTCCGTCTGGCCCCTCATGTCGTCCTCGCGGTTGCGGATCCGAGCGAAGTGGCTCCCGTTCCCAAGGAACCCGACTTCATCTCCGAGAACGGTCGCGGCCTCTACATCGTGGAGACCTACAGCCGGCACTGGGGCTGGGATCACCTCGACACCGGCGGCAAGGCCGTCTGGGCTCTCTTCAGCGCCGAGGGCTGAGCACTTCACACGCCCTCTTCAGCGCCGAGGGCTGAGCGCTTCACACGCGCCTCACAAGCACCGCATACACATCGCTCACGCGCCGCCGTACGGGCTGACCTCGATCGTCCGTACGGCTTCGCGGACCGCGTGGCCGGCGCCATCGATGATGGGCCGGCCTTCGTCTTGGTCGGGGCGGCGGGATTTGAACCCACGACTTCGTGCACCCAAAGCACGCGCGCTACCAAGCTGCGCCACGCCCCGTGAACGTCGGTGCGCGAACGCCCGTGAACTCCGGTACGCTTACGCCCTGACGACCGGATGAAGTCTAGACCAGACAACGACCGGCTCGCGCGGACGTAGCTCAATGGTAGAGCCCTAGTCTTCCAAACTAGCTACGCGGGTTCGATTCCCGTCGTCCGCTCCGAATAGTGAAAGGCCAGGTCAACCGATGTTCGGGGACCTGGCCTTTCGGCTTTTCCGAAGTTTCGACCTCGTGTCGCTTCGGTGCGAAACTGGGAAGACTCAGACGGGTCCGAGCGCCGATGCGACCCGGGCGCGGTCGGATTCGGGCAGGGCGGGGCCATGGAGATCGTGGGACGCGCGGGCCGGGAGGCGGCCTTCGGCGGCGGCGATCCACATCATCCGCTGGACGTAGCCTTCGAGGGGGTCGGTGAAGGTGACCTCCGCGAGGCGGTCCAGGCGGGCGGAGGCGGCCACGAAGTCGTCGTGGCGCCCCTGGTGATAGGCCGTGAGGACGGCGGCGGTCACGGGGACGGCCGCGGCCGCGATGCCCACCAGGGCGGCCTCGCAGCCCCACATCAGCGAAGGGCCGAACATGCGGTCCTCGCCCGTGACGGGCAGCCGGCCGGCGGCCTTGGCGAGGCCGATGGCGGTCTGACAGGCGACGGCGTCGTACAGCCGGGCCATCTTGATCGCGGCGACGCCGGGATGGGCGAGCAACGGCCGGAGGTGCTCGGCGGTGTAGGAGATCCGGCCGTCGCCGGGATAGAGGTCGAACACGATCAGCGGGATGCCCGCTTCGCGCCAGATCGCGTCGTGGTGGGCGAGCGGGTCGACGCCGGGCGGCGGCGGGAAGACCAGGAGCGCGTCGGCTCCGGCCGCCGCGCGGGCCATGGCGAGGGCGTCTCCCCCGCCGCCGACGCCCACGATCACGGGGACGCCGGTGGACTTGGCCGCGTCGAGCACCACACGCCGGGTCCCGGCGGAGAGGTACGGCCCGCGCCCGGTGTGCACGCACACGGCGAGCGCCCCGGCCCCGTCGGCGACGAGGCTGCGAAGATAGGGCTCCAGCGCCTCGTGCTCCACCTCGCCGTCGGCGTGGGCGGGAGTGAGCGCGGCGGCTGCGAGCCGCCAGCGTAGTAGTTCGCGCACCGAGGCCGCGCGATGGTCCATCTCCACCGGGAGTCCTGCCTGGTTATGAGTACGACGGATAGGGGTCCCGAACGTAATCGAGTGGAGCGCGGGCCCGCAAGCCGGGTTCGGGCCGCGCCGGTTGTCACACTGCCACCCGATAGAATACGGTCCAGACCGTAACTACGGACGTGCTCCTGGTTAGGATCGATCATGCGAATCGCGTTTGCCGGACTGGCCACCAGCCATCCCTACACCGACGCCCGGACGATCCGCGCGCTCACCGGTTGCGACCTGGTCGCCTGGGAACCGGAGGACGATCGTCTGGCGACCTTCACCGCCGAGCACCCGGAGGCCCGGCGTGCGGCCGACCTCTCCTCACTCCTGGCCACGGAGCCGGACGGCGTGGTGATCAGCACCCGGCCCACCGAGGTCGCCGACACGCTCGCCGCCGTCCTGGCCGCCGGGATCCCGTGCTTCGTGAACAAACCGGCCGCCACGACCGCCGCGCAGCTCGCCCGGCTGGCCGACGTCGTGGCCGTCGCGCCGGAACGGGTGATGACGACCTCCGTGCTGCGGTTCGCGCCCGCCGTACTGGATCTGGGACGGCGCCTGGACCGGGCCGGGGTGCTCGCCGTGCGCGCGACCGTACGGCACGACGTGGGGCGCTGGCTGACGGGCGGCACGCCCTGGCAGGACGATCCGGAGGTGGGCGGCGGCGCCGTGGTCACCATGGGGCTGCACGGGGTGGAACTGCTGGTCGCGCTGTTCGGGCCCGACGTACGGCTGACCGGGGTCGCGGCCTCGGTGCGCCGGTACGCCGGGCTGCGCAGCGAGGACACCGCCGTGATCACCCTGGAGTGGTCCGACGGGCTCCTCGGCACCGTCGAGATGCTGGGCGTGGCGGCGACGGAGACCTACCGGGTGACGGCGTACGGCAAGGAGGACGACCAGGAGATCGTCCTGCCCGGCGACGGCGACATGCTCGGCGGACTCGGCTACCGGGCCACCATCGACCGGTTCCTGGAGATGGTCGGCGGCGCTCCGAGCCCTGTCCCGTGGCGGCAGACGCATGCCGTGCTGAGCCTGCTGGCGGACGCCTCCGCACGGGCACGGAGCGACAGAAGAGCCTGAAACGGGTTTCCCCGGAGAGTGCGGGCGCGGACACTGGGTGAGGTGAGACGTACTCCCCGTAGACGTGGAGGCATGGTGAACAACGCCACCCGGGTCCTGCTCGACGAGTCGCGGATCCCGCACGCCTGGTACAACATCCTGGCCGATCTCCCTTCTCCTCCCCCGCCCCCGCTGCATCCCGGTACGCGCCGGCCGGTGGCGCCCGAGGATCTGGCGCCGTTGTTCCCGATGGAACTGATCGGGCAGGAGGCCACCGCCGACCGGTTCGTCGCGATCCCGGAGAGCGTGCGCGACGTGTACCGGTTGTGGCGGCCGACCCCGCTGATCAGGGCGAGGCGGCTGGAGCGCGCGCTCGGCACGCCGGCCCGCGTCTACTACAAGTACGAGGGCGGCTCCCCCGCCGGGTCGCACAAGGTCAACACCGCCGTCCCGCAGGCCTACTACAACGCCCAGCAGGGCATCCGGCGGCTGACCACCGAGACCGGCGCGGGCCAGTGGGGATCGGCGCTGGCCTTCGCCTGCGCGCAGTACGACCTGGAGTGCGAGATCTGGATGGTCCGCGCCTCCTATGACCAGAAACCGCATCGCAGGTCCCTGATGCGCGTGTACGGCGCGACCGTGCACCCCAGCCCTTCGGCGATCACCGGGGCCGGATCCGAGATCCTCGCGGCGGAGCCCGGGTCTCCCGGCAGCCTGGGGATCGCGATCAGTGAGGCCGTCGAGGCGGCCGGCGGGTCCGACGACACCCGGTACGCGCTCGGCTCGGTGCTCAACCATGTGCTGCTGCACCAGACCGTGATCGGCGAGGAGGCGCTGGAGCAGCTGGCGGCGTTCGGGGAGACGCCCGATCTGATCGTGGGATGCACGGGCGGGGGATCCAACTTCGCCGGGCTCATGTTCCCGTTCCTGCGGGAGAAGCTGGCGGGCCGGATCGACCCGGAGATCAGAGCGGTGGAGCCCGCCGCGTGTCCGTCCTTCACCCGGGGCACGTACGCCTACGACTACGGCGACGCCGCCGGGTTCACCCCGATGATGAAGATGTACACCCTCGGGCACGGCTTCGTGCCTGATCCGATCCACGCCGGCGGGCTCCGATATCACGGGATGTCTCCGTTGCTGTCGCACATGTACGACCTGGGGATGTTCGGAGCGGTGGCCAGGACCCAGCGCGAGTGCTTCGAGGCGGGACTCCAGTTCGCCCGCACGGAGGGGATCGTGCCCGCGCCCGAGCCGGCCCACGCGCTCGCGGAGACCGTGGCGGAGGCGCTGAGGTGCAAGGAGACGGGCGAGCGGAAGGTGATCCTCACCGCGTTGTGCGGGCACGGGCACTTCGATCTCACTGCCTATGACCGGTATCTGGCCGGGGACATGAAGGACGTCGCACCGGCTCAGAAGCGGATCGACCACGCGCTGGAAGGACTGCCCGCGACCGAGCCGGCCGGGTGAGCGCTCAGGAGAAGACCTCGGACTTCAGGTTCGCGGTCCGACAGGAAGGTCTTGAAGCCAGGCGGGCGAGGGAGCTTCGCCGACGAACTGGTGGAACACCTGCGTACAGAGCAAGATTCCTGACAGTCCGCTGGCAAAAACTCGCTTTTTTGACACACGCCGAGATTTCCCCACGTCGGGAAGATCCTCCTTGAATAGACTCTCCGTCCGACGAGTCAGATCCCCCCACATCACCATCGGGGGTATCCCCATTCCCGTCACCGGTCAAGAAACAGGCAAAGCACGGCAGGAGATGACGGTGACCGATTTCGACGGCGTCCTGTGCAGCGGGCTCGACGGACTCAACTGTGCGGGCCGCCCGGCCAGAGCCGCCCTCTCCGTCACGGTCGCCGAGAACGACTCGGGCGGCGCCCCTCCGAAACCGACGACGCCGGGCCACCGGCACCACACACCCGGGGCCGACGGCGTATGAGCCTCGAATTCGTGATGAACCCCGCCTCACCCGACCGGCCGAGGGTCGGCAGCCCCGCGTCCACCGAGGAACAACTCTCCCTGGTTAACGAGGCGAGCCGCCGGATCGGCAGCACGCTGGACCTGTGCCAGACGGGCCGTGAGCTGATGGAGGTGGCCGTGCCGCGCTTCGCCGACGCGGCCGGCATCTTCGTCCACGACCGGCTGGTCACCGAGGGCGACTTCCCCTCGCGGCCCACCGACGGGTCCGCGATCGTACGGCGCATCGCCATGGGCACGGCGGACCGGCCGGACGACTACCTGGCCGCCTTCCCCCTCGACGAGATCACGTCCTATCCGGCCTGGTCGCCCCACGCCCGGTGCATGGCGACCGCGAAGCCCATCCTCTATCCCCGGATGGACGCGGGCACCGCCCGGGACATCGCCATGTCGCGGCGGCGGCCCGCGGTCGCCCCGCTGCTGGCGAACTCCTCCTTCCTCGTCGTACCGCTCCAGGCCAGAGGCAGGGTGCTCGGCCTGGTGGTCTTCACCCGCACCGCGCCGAGCCCCGCCTTCCACCCGCAGGACGTGGCGCTCGCCGAGGAGTTGGCCGGCCGTACCGCGCTCTGCCTCGACAACGCCCGCCTGTACGACCGGGAGCGGCGCACCGCGCTCACTCTGCAGAGCAGCCTGCTGCCGGCCGACCTGCCCACCGCGCCGGGGCTGGAGATCGCCTCGCGCTACCTGCCCGCCAGCGACCTGACCGGCGTCGGCGGCGACTGGTACGACGTGATCCCGCTGCCCGGCCACCGGGTCGCCCTGGTGGTGGGCGACGTGATGGGCCACGGCACCAGGGCCGCCGCGACGATGGGCCAGCTCCGTACGGCGGCGCGCACCCTGGCGAGCATGGACCTCGACCCGCACGAGGTGCTGTTCCGGCTGAACCTCATGACCCAGGACCTGGACGCCACCCAGATCGCGACCTGCGTCTACGCCGTCTACGACCCGATCACGCACTCCTGCGCGATCGCCAGGGCGGGACACGTGCCGCCGGTGCTGCTCGGCCCCGACGGGCGCACCGAGCTGATCGACCTGCCGCCGGGGCTGCCGCTGGGCATCGGCGGCGACCCGTTCGAGATGCGCGAGCTGATCCTGCCGACCGGCAGCGTGCTCACGCTCTACACCGACGGGCTGGTCGAGAGCAGGGACCGCGACCTCGACTCCGGCATCAGGGACCTGCGGCGGTTACTGGAGTGCGCCCACGACGACCTGGAGGACCTGTGCGACGCCACGATCGCCACCCAGCGTCCCGGTGACGAGCGTGACGACATCGCCCTCATGCTCGCCCGGGTCCACGACCTCTCCCCCGCCGAGTTCGTCACCTGGACGCTGCCGTTCGACGCGCGGTCGGCCGGCGAGGCGAGACGCCTGGTCCGCGCCACGCTGCGCGCCTGGGGGCAGATCTCCATCCTGGACGCGACCGAGCTGATGGTCAGCGAACTCGTCGCGAACGCCGTCAACTACGGGACCGGGCCGATCGAGCTGCGCCTGCTGCGCGGCGCCACGCTGCTCTGCGAGGTCGCCGACCGGTCTCCGCAGCGTCCCACGCTGCTCCATCCCGACCTGGACGACGAGGCGGGCCGCGGGCTCAACCTGGTCAACCGGCTCGCCTACCGCTGGGGCAGCAGGCCCACGCCCATCGGCAAGATCGTGTGGTGCGAGGTTCGCCTGCCGTGAGCTCAGGGCAGAGTGGCAGCATGGCTGAGGAAGAGTACGACGTCATCGTGGTGGGTCTCGGACCGGGCGGCGAGGACGCCGCGGGGAGGCTGGCGGCGGCCGGGCTGCGGGTCGCCGGCGTGGAGGCGGGCCTGACCGGCGGCGAGTGCCCCTACTGGGGATGCGTGCCGTCCAAGATGATGATCCGGGCCGCCGATCTGATCGCGGAGACCCGGCGGGTCCCCGGGATGGCGGGCCGGTCGAGCGTGACGCCCGACTGGTCGCCGGTCGCCAGGCGGATCCGCGAGGAGGCCACCGACGACTGGGACGACAAGGTCGCGGTCGACCGCTTCATCGGCAAGGGCGGCCACTTCGTGCGCGGCCGGGGGCGGATCACCGGTCCCGGCGAGGTCACCGTCGACGGCGAACGGGTGTTGCGGGCCCGCAGGGGCATCGTGCTCGCCACCGGCACCGAGCCGGCCGTGCCCCCGATCCCCGGCCTGTCCGGCACGCCGTACTGGACCAACCATCAGGCGATCGAGACCGAGAGCGTGCCCGGGTCGCTGATCGTGCTCGGCGGCGGGGCGATCGGAGTCGAGCTGGCGCAGGTGTTCGCCAGGTTCGGGGCCTCGGTGACCGTGGTCGAGGCGATGGACCGGCTGATCCCGCTGGAGGAGCCGGAGGCGAGCGGGCTGGTCGCCGGCGCGTTCGAGCGCGACGGCATCGAGGTGCGGACCGGTGCGAAGGCGACCGGGGTATCCCATGACGGGCGGCTGTTCACGCTGGAGGTCAAGGGCGGCTCCGCCGTACGGGCCGAGCGGTTGCTGGTGGCGACCGGGCGGCGGACCGGTCTGGCGGCGCTCGGGCTCGGCGCGGTCGGGCTCGACGAGTCGGCCGGGTCGATCGAGACCGACGGGCGGATGCGCGCGGCGGAGGGCGTGTGGGCGCTGGGTGACATCACCGGCAGGGGTGCGTTCACCCACATGTCGATGTATCAGGCGAACATCGTGGTCAACGACATCCTGGGCGAGCCCGTGCACGATGCCGAGTATCACGCGGTGCCCCGGGTGACCTTCACCGACCCCGAAGTGGGCGCCGTCGGGCTGACCGAGGCGCAGGCCCGTGAGAAGGGGCTCGACGTCCGGGTGGCGACGACCGACCTGGCGGCCTCCGCGCGCGGCTGGATCTACCGCGCCGAGGGGCTCGTCAAGCTGGTGGCCGACGGCGCCACGCTGGTCGGCGCGACCAGCGTGGGTCCCTGTGGCGGCGAGGTGCTCGGGCTGCTCACCCTGGCCGTGCACGAGCGGGTGCCGGTGCCGCGACTCAGGGAGATGATCTACGCCTACCCGACGTTCCACCGGGCGGTCGAGGCCGCCCTGCACGAGCTCCGGTGACCTCCCCCGGCCCGCCGGTGATCAGTGGGATCGCCCAGCGGGTCTCCGGGTCGGCGTCCACGAGCAGCGCCCTGACCAGGGCGCTGAGCGGCACCGCGAGCACGGCGCCGAGCGGGCCGAGCACCAGGGTCCACACCAGCAGCGACATGATGGTGAGCGTGGTCGACAACCCCGCCGACCGCCCGGCGAACTTCGGCTGGATGAGTGACTGGATCACGAAGTTCAGCGCGCTGTAGATGACGATGACCCAGATCATGGTGACCGGTCCCGAGTCGAGCAACGCCAGCAGGGCGGGAGGCACCAGCCCGACGACGAACCCGATGTTGGGAATGTAGTTGGTGATGAACGCCAGCAGTCCCCACAACAGGGGCAACGGCACGCCGATCAGCCACAGGGCCAGCGCGTCGAGCACGGCCACGATGAGGCCGAAGACGCTGGTGACCACCAGGTAGCGGCAGGTGCCGCGGGCGAACTCGCGCAGCGCGCCGACCAGCTCGGGCCTGGCTGGGGCGAGGGCCCTGATGGCGTCCTGCAGGAAGGTGGCGTCCAGGCTCATGCCGTACGCCAGGAGGATGACCAGCAGGAGTGCCGTGGCGATGCCGAGCAGGCTGGTCAGCAGGCCCTGCGCGACCGCCAGGAGCCGGCCGGGGTCGATGCCGCGCAGCACCGCCTGGACCTGCTCCGGGGTGACGCCGAACGTGCCGAGCCACCGGGTCGCCTCCGCCAGCAGCGCGGTGTACTGCGTCGCGTAGGCCGGGAGCAGCGCCGCGAGCTGGGCGATCGAGATCGCCAGCGACGCGATCAGCGCCACGATCACCAGCAGGATCACCAGGAGCGGGACCGTGACCAGCAGCCACCCGGGCGCGCCCCTGCGGCGCAGCCAGACCCGCAGCGGGCTGACCGCGATGATCAGCGTCAGGGCGAGGAACGCGGGCCCCGCCACCTCGCTCACCGCCTGGATCCCGAACAGCACCAGCACGGCCGCGCCCATCCCGAGCAGCAGCCGCAGACCTCGCGAGAAGCTCATTCAGCACACTCTGTCGTAGAGAATGCACTATCTGTCACCGCCACGCCCGCGATAACATGCACGGTACATATGTCGCCGTTGGTTGGGAGAAGCCCCGCTTGACCGAGAATTCCCGCGCCAAGCTCGGCCCCATGGTCGCTGTCCTCTCCTTCAGCGGCATCGTCGTGTCACTCATGCAGACCCTCGTCGTGCCCCTCATCCCGGAACTGCCGCGGATGCTCGGCACCTCGCCCGCCAACGCGTCCTGGGTGATCACCTCCACCCTGCTGGCCGCCGCCGTGTGCAACCCGGTCGCCGGCCGCCTGGGCGACATGTACGGCAAGCGCCGCATGCTGATCATCAGCCTCGTCCTGATGGTCGCCGGTTCCACCGTGTGCGCGTTGAGCGGCTCGCTCGGCCCCGTCGTCGTCGGCCGGGTCTTGCAGGGCTGCGCGATCGGCGTCATCCCGCTGGGGATCAGCATCATGCGCGACGAGCTGCCGCCGGCCAGGCTCGGCCCGGCGATGGCGCTGATGAGCGCGACCCTCGGCGCGGGCGGCGCGATCGGGCTGCCGCTCGCCGCCTTCGTCGCCCAGCGGGCCGACTGGCACGCGCTGTTCTGGATGGCGGCCGGCGCGGGCGCGCTCAACCTCGTGCTCGTGCTGCTGTTCGTGGCCGAGTCGCCGCTGCGCGCCCCCGGCCGCTTCGACCTGCCCGGCGCGCTCGGGCTCACCGTCGGCCTGGTGTGCCTGCTCCTCGCGGTCTCCAAGGGCGGCGACTGGGGCTGGACGAGCCCGGTGACGCTTGCCCTGTTCGCCGGAGCGGCGGTGGTCCTGCCGCTGTGGGGCCGGCTGCAGCTCCGGACCCGGTCGCCCCTGGTCGATCTGCGCACCTCCGCGCGGCGTCCCGTGCTGCTGACCAACCTGGCCTCGGTGATGGTCGGGTTCTCGCTCTTCGCGATGTCCCTGATCGTCCCGCAGTTGTTGCAGGCTCCGCGGAGCACCGGTTACGGGCTCGGGCTCTCGCTACTGGACGCCGCGCTCTGCCTGGCGCCCGGCGGGCTGGTGATGATGCTCCTGTCGCCGGTGTCGGCCCGGGTGTCCGCCCGCTGGGGTCCCAAGACGGCGCTCGTCACCGGCTCCGCGATCATCGCGTGCGGATACACGGCGGGGCTGGGGCTGATGAGCGCCGCCTGGCAGGTGGTGATCACGGTGACGATCGTCTCGGTGGGCATCGGGCTCGCCTACTCCGCGATGCCCGCGCTGATCATGTCCGCGGTGCCGGTCACCGAGACCGCCGCGGCCAACGGGCTGAACGCGTTGATGCGGGCGGTCGGCACGGCCGTCTCCAGCGCGGTCATCAGCGTGGTGCTCGCTCAGATGACCATCGCCTCCGGGACGGCTCCCTCGCTCACCGGGCTGCGGGTCGCGCTGGTCCTCGGCGCGGCCGCGGCGGCCGTCGGACTGCTCATCGCCCTGG
Organism: Dolomitihabitans soli; assembly: GCF_022213955.1. Classification (GTDB taxonomy): domain Bacteria; phylum Actinomycetota; class Actinomycetes; order Streptosporangiales; family Streptosporangiaceae; genus Streptosporangium_A; species Streptosporangium_A soli. Next base: position 19,716 of record NZ_JAKNTW010000011.1, read on the forward strand.
CGATCCCGGCCCGCCGCGGGGCTAGCGCGGCCACCCGGGAGACGGCGACGGCCACCACTCCCTAGACCCGCTCAAGATGGCGGGCCCGACCGGCGTACGGCCCACGTGAACTGCTGGAACCCCGGGCACACGATGGCCCGGCCCCGTCGCTCGACCGCGGCATCGTGCGACGGGGCGCCGGCGCGTCAGCGAGCCGTGGGCCTCTTGCCGTGGTTCGCCTTTCTCTTCTTCCGTGCCCGGCTCTTGCGCGCGCGTCGTGCCATCCGCACACCGCCCTTCGTCGGGTTCTGGACTTCCACACTCCCTCGCGGACGCGTGTCAGACAAGACCCAAGCCCACGCGTCACCACGATCCAACATCTGTTGTGTCATAATTTGGGGGAATCTGTTTGAAGGAGAGATCCATGCTCGCCCAGCAGCGCAGGCAGGCGATATTGGAGCGCGTTCGCGCGAGCGGCGGCGCCCGGGTCGCCGACCTGGTGCGGGAGCTCGGCGTCTCCGACATGACCATCCGCCGCGACCTGGAGGTCCTGGCCGGTCGCGGGCTGGTCTCCAAGGTCCACGGCGGAGCGACCGCCGCCGGTCCCGGATCCACCGAGGAGCCGGGGTTCACCGCCAAATCCGCCCGGCAGCAACCGGAGAAGGACACCATCGCCCGGCTGGCCGCCGCACTCGTACGGCCGGGCACCGCCGTCGCGCTCTCCGCCGGCACCACCATCTGGACCCTCGCCCACCATCTGGTCGACGTGCCCGAGCTCACCGTCATCACCAACTCCATCCGCGTCGCCGACGTCTTCCACCGAGTCCCCAGGGCCGACCGCACGGTGGTCCTCACCGGCGGCGTGCGCACCCCCTCCGACGCGCTGGTGGGTCCGGTCGCGGTGGCCGCGATCCGGCGGCTGCACGTGGACACGCTCTTCCTCGGCGTACACGGGATGAGTTCCCGCGCCGGATTCACCACTCCCAACCTGCTGGAGGCCGAGACCGACCGGGAGCTCGTCGCCTCGGCCCACCGGCTCGTCGTGCCCGCCGACCACACCAAGTGGGACACGATCGGGATAGCCACGATCGCGGAGCTCGCCGAGGCGCACGTGGTGATCAGTGACGAGGGGTTGCCCGACGAGGCCAGGGAGACCTTGGCCGGCCAGGTCGGCGAGCTGATCATCGCGGACCACACCAACGCAGGAGAAAATTCGTGAAGCGCACCGTCACCCATCTCGCCGACGGCCGGGAGATCATCTACTTCGACCGGCGTGACGACGCCGACCGCGGCGCGATCGACGAGCGCGACCTGCCGCCCCGCCCGCTCGCCTCCGAACTGCGGCACGATCCGCTCACCGACGAGTGGATCGCGATCGCCGGCCACCGGCAGACCCGCACGTTCCTGCCCCCTGCCGACGAGTGCCCGCTCTGCCCCTCCAAGCCCGGCCATCTGACGGAGGTCCCCGCCGCGGAGTACGACGTGGCGGTCTTCGAGAACCGCTTCCCCTCCTTCTCGGCCAACCTCGGCGACTACCCGCAGCGAGGCGGGCTGAGCGAGGTCCGACCGGGCCTTGGCCGCTGCGAGGTGGTCTGCTTCACCGCCGACCACAACGCGTCCTTCTCCTCGCTCTCACCCGACCAGGTCGACCTGGTCATCGAGGCCTGGGCCGACCGTACGGCGGAGCTGTCCGCGATGCCCGGCGTCGAGCAGGTGTTCTGCTTCGAGAACCGGGGCGCCGAGATCGGCATCACGCTGGCCCACCCGCACGGCCAGATCTACGCGTATCCCTATGTGACCCCGCGTACCAGGCAGATGCTGGCCGTGGCCGAGCGGCACCGGCAGCGCACGGGCGGCGACCTGTTCGCCGAGGTGCTGGCGGCCGAGCGGGAGGCGGGTGTCCGCGTGGTGGCGGCCAACGCGCACTGGACGGCGTTCGTGCCCGCCGCGGCCCGCTGGCCGTTCGAGGTGCACTTCTACCCGCACCGGAAGGCGCCCGACCTGGGCTCCCTGAGCCCCGCCGAGCGCGCCGCCTTCGGCCCGCTCTACACCGAGGTGCTGCGCCGGCTCGACGGGCTGTTCGACGTCGCGATGCCCTACGTGGCGGCCTGGCACCAGGCGCCGGTCCGGCAGGGGCGTGATCTCGCCTATCTCCACCTGGAGTTGTTCAGTATCCGGCGCGCGGCGGGCAAGCTGAAGTATCTGGCAGGATCGGAATCGGCGATGGGCGCGTTCGTCAACGACGTGCTGCCGGAGGAAGCGGCCCGCATGCTGCGAGGCAGTCACGAAATGATCTCTATCTGATTTCATTTTAATGTCGCGTGACCAGCAGTTTGCCACTACCATCCTCACACATCGGCCTCACCAGCCGAATCGCCTAATACCGGGCGCCTCGCCCGGGAACCGGGGACCCACCGCACATGGGGTGAATCCACGGCACCTCAGCCGTGGTAGGGCGCACCATAACTCTTCCGCCCGAACCCGTCAGCTAACCCGGTCGGCGAGAGGAGAGGAGTGTGCGTGGCGGCTCTGTCCCCCACGTTTCGTCGTCATGCCGCGATCACGGCCTGCGTGCTGGCCACCGCCGGAGCCTTGGCTCTCGGCCCGGCCGGCGCCGGTATGGCGGAACCAAAACCGACCAAGTCAGAGCTCAAAGCCGAGCTCGGGCAGCTCAATAAACGAGTGGACACGCTGATCGAGGATTACAACGCCAAACGCGTGGCACTCGCCGAGGCCCAGAAGACGGAGAAGAAGGCCAAGAAACGGCTCAACGCGGCCGATGACGCCTACGAACGCGCCGCGAAGGAGGTCGGCAGCATCGCCAGGCTGCGTTACGAGGTCAGCGACAGCACGGTGCCCGCGCTGCCGACGGGCGAGAGCATGGGCGGCGCCGCCCTGCTGGAGCAGATGGCCGCCGAGCAGACCGCGCACCTGCAGGGTTTCTCCACCGCGCGCGACAGCAGGAAGAAGGCGGCCGACGAGGCAGCCGCCCTCACCACGAAGATCCGCCTCCAGGCGGAAGACGTGGACCGGAAGCGCAAGGACGCCGAGAAACTGATCGATCAGATCGAGAAGAAGCTCGATCAGCTCATCCCCACCGGAACGGGCAAGCGTTCCGACGGCAGCTGGGCTCCGGAACTACCCGTGGGCAGCGACAACATCACCCCCCGCACGCGCCTGATGCGCGACGAGATCAAGGATCGCTTCAAGCTCTCCACCGTGGGCTGCTACCGGGTCGACAACATGGGCGAGCACCCGCTCGGCCGCGCCTGCGACTTCATGCTCAGCTCCGGCGGCGCGATGCCCGGGGCCGCACGGGCCGCGCTCGGCGACCAGATCTCCGCCTGGACCATCAAGAACGCCCGCAAACTGGGCGTCAAGTACGTGATCTACAAGCAGCGCATCTACAACATCGGCTCCCCCGGCTGGCGCGGCATGTCGAATCGCGGCAGCGTCACCGAGAACCACTTCGACCACGTCCACGTCTCGATGTACTGAGCGGGCGGGCCTTCGGCTGGACACCGTTCGGCTCGCTGCCCTTCGGCCGGCGGGCAAGGCCCGCCTCCGGACGTTTGCCTTCTCAGCGCGGCAGAGCGGTGACGAGGGTGCGCTGAGCCAGGCTTCGACGGGGCCACCGGCGCCCGGTGAGGGCGCCGGCATGGACGCCCGGCTGATCAGTCGTCCAGCGCCTTGGCGATGATCTGGTCGAGGGACCCCGGGTCGGCCGGCTGTGCCACGGTCGCCTCGGCGAACCTGGTGATGAGCCGGGCGAACGTCTCGCGGTCCGACGGCTCCCAGTCGGCGATGAGGCGGTCGAGGTAGGAGCGGCGGAAGCGGGCGACGGCGTCGAGGACCCGGCGTCCCGGCTCGCTCAGCACCAGCCGGACCCGCCTGGCGTCGATCTGCGAGGTCTCCCGCTCGACGAACCCGGCGGCGATCGCGTCGTTGACCAGCCTGCTGGCGGTGGAGGGGTCGACGTCCATGTGCTCGGCGACCGCGCCGACGGTCACCTCGGAGCACTCCTGGCCCAGCCGGTAGACCGCGCTGGTCACCATGACGTTGGACATCTGGATGGGCCTGGTGGGGGCACCGGCCCTGCGGGCACGCAATGGCCGGGCCCACATCCTGCGCAGGCGGAAGAGCGCGACGTCGATGACGGCTCCGGCTGTGCTCTGCTCGACTTCCACGCCCTCAGGCTATCACCAATATGTGTAGGCTACACATAATGTAGATCATCCCGCCAGGCGGATCGGGTTGACCAGGTCCGCGTACATCAGCAGCCCAGCCATAATGATCATGATGAACGCCATCGCGTAGGTCAGCGGCAGCGCCTTGGCGATGTCGACGTGACCGGGCGTGGGCCGCCTGGCGATCCTGGCGAACCCGCGCTTGACCCCTTCCCAGAGGCCGCCCGCGACATGCCCGCCGTCCAGCGGGAGCAACGGGATCAGGTTGAACATGCCCATCGCCAGGTTGAACCCGGCGAGCAGGTTGATGAAGAAGGCGATCTTGTTCTCGACCGGCGCCTGCGACGCCGCGACCTCTCCGCCGATCCGCCCCGCGCCGATGACGCCGATCGGGCCGTTGGGATCGCGCTCGTCTCCGGAGAACGCGGCGTTCCACACGCCGACCATCTTCTCGGGGAGCCGGACGAGGGCGCCCGCCGTGGCCACGGTGAGGCTCCACATGTGCTCGCCGACCGCGCCGATGCTCTGCCGCTGGATCTCGATGACCGGCGAGACGCCCAGATAGCCGACGCCCTTCTCGATCTTTCCCGGCTCGTCGAGCGACTCGCGGTCCTGCGCGATGAGCGTGGCGTTCAGCGACAGCCGCGCACCGCCGCGCTCGATGCCGATGACCGCGGGGCCCGCCCGCTCCGCGCGGATCGCCCTGGTCGCTTCCTCCCAGGTCTCGGTCGGCTTGCCGGCGACCGAGATGATGCGGTCGCCGGGGCGCAGGCCGGCCGCCGCGGCCGGGCTGGCCTTGTCCGCGGTCGTGCAGTCGGGGTTCTTGGCCATCTGCTCCGCCGTCTTCACGCACTTGGGCACGTTCGACAGCACCGTCTGCTCGGTCTGGACGCCGAAGCCCATCAGCACCACGGCGAACAACACGAAGGCGAGCACGAAGTTCATCGCCGGGCCGCCGAACATGATGATGACCTTCTGCCACCACGGCTTGCGGTAGAAGACCCGGTTCTCGTCGCCGGGGCGGATCTCCTCCAGCGACACCTCACGGGCGGCGTCGATCAGTCCCTGGAACGGGCCGGTCCGGCTGGAGCGCAGCTTGGTCGGATCGTCGCCCGGCCGCGGCGGCAGCATCCCGATCATGCGGATGTAACCGCCGAACGGGATCCACTTCACGCCGTACTCGGTCTCGCCCTTCTTGCGGGACCACAGCGTGGGCCCGAACCCCACCATGTACTGCGGCACCCTGACGCCGAAGCGCTTGGCGGGGACGAGGTGACCGATCTCGTGCAGGCCAATGGAGATCATCAATCCGATCAGGAAGATGACGAGTCCCGCAACGTAGAGCCAGACCACCGTGGAAACCCCCGTTACCGAGAAGTCGCGAAGTACCCATTGTCAGGCTAGCCGAATCACGGCCTTTGCCGACCATCCACTGGCTCACGGCCGCCAGATGAGAATCAGCGCGCAGTCGTCGTTGTGCCCCGCGGACATGGAGTTGACCAGGGTGCGGGCGCCGTCGCGGAATCCCGAGGGCAGCAGCCGCTCGGCCTCGCCCAGCAGCCGGTCGAGCCCAGCGTCGATGTCGCGCCCCGGCTGCTCGATCAGGCCGTCGGTGTAGAGCATCAGCGCGTCGCCCTTGCGCAGCACCCCGCTGTCGGGCTCGCAGTGCAGGTCAGGGACCACTCCGAGGACCACGCCCTTGGCGGTGGCCACCCGCCAGGTGCCGGTGCCCGCCTCGAACTTCACCACCGGAGGATGCCCGGCGGAGGTGATGACGTAGTCGCCGGTGGAGAGATCGAGGCTCAGATGAACCGCGGTGACGAAACCCTCACCTTCGCGTTGCCTGTGCAGATAGGTGTTGCAGGCCGGCAGGAACTCGGTGACCGAGCCGAGCAGCCCGCCGAAGGTGCCCGAGAGCATCAGCGCCCTGGTACCGGCGTCGACCCCCTTGCCCGAGACGTCGACCAGGGCGAGCTCCAGCCGGTTCCCCTCGCGCATGGACACCAGGAAGTCGCCGCCGAAGGACGAGCCGCCCGCCTGTTTGAGCACCACCTTGGTGCCCCAGTCCTTGGGCAGCGAGGGCATCTCGCTCTGGCTCTTGAGCCGGTCGCGCAGTTCGAGCAGCATCGCGTCGCCGCGCAGCCCCTGCACCCCGAGTTTGCCCCGGGTGCGGGCCATCAGCGCGGACAGCACGATGGTGAACCCCAGCGTGACCAGCAACCCCGGGCCGACGTGCGGCAGCCCGCGCATCACGCCGACGTAGCCGAGCACGACCACCACGGCGCACACCAGCCCGAACAGACTCCGCAACCGGAGCTGCAACCCGCCCACCAGAGTGATCAGGATCAGCAGCGAGGGCGAGAACCACTCGGTGGACACGCGCGCGGCGAGAACGCCGGTCACCAGGGTGAGGGCGACCAGCGTGAGCAGCAGATTGCGGTCTCGGGCGAGTGGCCCGCGGCGGACGAAGCGCACGATCCGCACCAGGAGCGGCACTCGGACCAAGACCGCACGGAGCCGTGGAGGGATCAGCGGCACCGGACGGGAACTCATGATGCGCCTGACTGTATCGGTCTATCCCTTGATTGGGCAGCCCACTTGACCAAGACCTTGATCATTAGACGACCGATCAGGCACCGATATCCGGTGGCCTTCCCCAGGTCAGCAGTCCTACCGTGGCCAAATGGACACGTTCTCCATCAGACCCTACGCCGACTCCGAGTGGGCGGACCTCGCACGCGTCGACCAGGAGGCGTTCAACACCACGGACCCCGCCGGGCTCACCGCCCGCTACAAGTCCCTGATCGAGTTCGAGCGCAGTCTCGGCGCCTTCGACGGGGGCCAGGCGGTCGGCGCGGCGGCGGCGCTCACCTTCACCATGACCGTGCCCGGCGGTCCCCTGCCCGTGGCGGGCGTGACCGCGGTGGCCGTGCTGCCCTCGCACCGGCGCCGGGGCATCCTGACCGCCCTCATGCGACGCCAGCTCGACGACCTGCACGAGAACGGCGAGGCCGTCGCGGCGTTGTACGCGTCGGAATCCGCGATCTACGGCAGGTTCGGGTACGGCAGAGCCTCCGACCAGCTGACCTTCACCATCCCCACCCGGAGCTCCCGGTTCGTCCCGGGCGCCCCCGTGGACGAGCGGCTGCGCAGCCGCCTGGCCGAACCGGCCGAGACACGCGAGGAACTGGAGAGGATCTACGACACGGTGCTGGCCGGGCGGCCGGGACACTTCGCGCGTACCTCCACCCGCTGGGACCACGTCCTCGCCGACGAGGACTTCGACCGTGCGGGCACCGGCCACCTGCGGTGCCTCCTCGTAGAGGACGACGAGGGAGCCCGCGGATACGCCCTCTTCCGGATCAAAATGGACTGGACCGGCCACGCCGTACCCGACGGAGAGATCCGGGTGAACGACCTCTACGCGACGGACCCCGCGGCGTACGCGCTGCTCTGGCGCGGCCTGCTCGACCGCGACCTGGTCGCCCGGGTCAGGGCGCCGAACCGCCCGGTGGACGACCCGCTCATCCACCTGCTGGCCGACCCCCGCAGGTCGGTCCCGGCCTGGGGGGACGAACTGTGGATCCGGCTGGTGGACGTCGGCCGGGCGCTGCCCGCCCGCGCCTATGCCGCGCCGGTCGATCTGGTGATCGAGGTCGCCGACCCGCTGTGCCCGTGGAACGAGCGACGCTGGCGGCTGTCCGCCGACGAGTCGGGCGGGGTCTGCGAGGCCACGTCGGCCGCCGCCGACCTGACCCTTGCGGTCGCCGCGCTGGGCGCCGGCTATCTGGGCGGCCGGCCGCTCACGGCGCTGGTCGCGAGCGGCGCGATCGGGGAGATCACCCCGGGCGCCGTGCGACGGCTCTCCACCGCGATGTCGTGGGACCCCCGCCCGTGGTGCGGTCAGGTGTTCTAGAGTCGCGGGTATGGCGCTGCAGAGCTTACAGATCACCGTGACCACCGCGATGCGCGCACGTGACGTCTCGCGGCCCACCGCCGAGGAGCAGGAGGCCGCCGACGGCCGTCCGCTGCGAGACGAAGCGCCGCGGCGCGACTCACGCCGCAGCAGAAGCTGAGCGAAAGCTCGCAGCGTGAGCTGAGCGCCCATTCAGAGCAAGAGCCGAGCGGACGCTCGTGGAGAAGCTGAGCGGACGCCCAGAGCAAGAGCTGAGCGGACGCTCAAACGGCAGAAGCTGAGCGGACGCTCAGAGCAGCAGTTGAGCGCCCACTCAGAGCAAGAGTTGAGCGGACGCTCGTAGTAGAGGCTGAGCGGATGCTCACGGCAGCGAGGGAAGCTGGCCGATCGTCTCGTAGGACGCGATCTGGGCGATGCGCCGGCTGTGCCGCTCGCTACCGGAGAAGGACGTGCCGAGGAACACCTCGACGAACCTGGTCGCCTCCTCCGCGGAGTGCATCCGGGCGCCGACGCTCACCACGTTGGCGTTGTTGTGCTCGCGGGCCAGCGTGGCGGTCTCCTCGCTCCACGCGAGCGCGGCGCGGATCCCGCGCACCTTGTTGGCCGCGATCTGCTCGCCGTTGCCCGAGCCGCCGATCACCACGCCCAGGCTGCCCGGATCCTCGGCCACGCCCTGGGCCGCGCGCAGCACGAAGGTCGGATAGTCGTCCTCCGCGTCGTAGACGAACGGACCACAGTCGATGACCTCGTGTCCGTGCTCCTTCAACCAGGAGGACAGGTGGTTCTTGAACTCATAGCCGGCATGATCGGCACCGATGTAGACGCGCACCCGCCCAGTCTTTCAGGTTCGAACGTCGAGCACGACCCGGCGCCCACTAGAGTAAGAGCTGCTACTGGCAAACAGTCCTTACAGGAGAACGCTCCATGCGTGACATCCGAGTGATCGGCGACCCGGTCCTGCGCACCCCCGCCACGCCTGTCACCGACTTCGACCGCGACCTCCGCCGTCTGATCAACGAGATGTTCGCGGCGATGTACTCGGTCGACGGCGTCGGACTGGCGGGCCCGCAGATCGGCGTGTCACGCCGCCTGTTCGTCTACGACATCAGCGGCAGGAAGGGGCACCTGATCAATCCCGAGGTGACCGTGGACGACCCCGAGCCGATCGTCGACGAGGAGGGCTGCCTGTCGGTGCCCGACCGCGCCAAGGGCTCACCGCTCTACGCGCCGACGCCGCGCGCCGCCGGGGTCACCGCCACAGGATTCGACAAGCTGGGACGGCCACTGCGGATCAAGGCGAGAGGGACGCTCGCACGCTGCTTCCAGCACGAGAACGACCATCTCAACGGCGAGCTCTACGTCGACAGGCTGCCCAGGGAGACCGCCCGCGCGGTGCTTCTCCAGGCCCCCTGACCAACCTCGCCGGCTACATCTGCAGCGACTTGACCTCCAGATACTCCTCCAGGCCGAACTCGCCGAGCTCCCTGCCGATCCCCGACTGCTTGTACCCCCCGAACGGCGCGAGCGGGTTGAACGAACCGCCGTTGACCGCGACCTGCCCGGTGCGCAGCTGCCGCGCGAGCGCCACGGCCCGCTCCTCGCTCCCCGCCCAGACCGCCCCCGCCAGCCCGTACGGCGTGCCGTTCGCGATTCGCACGGCCTCGTCCTCGCGGGTGTAGGGGATGATCGAGAGCACCGGACCGAAGATCTCCTCCTGCTCGATGGTCATCCCGGCGGCCACTCCGGCGAAGACCGTGGGCAGCACGTAGAAACCGCGCTCGTGCGGGCGTTCGGTGCCTCCGGTCACCAGCCTGGCGCCCTCCTCCTCGCCGCGGTTGATGTAGCGGACCACCCGCTCCCGCTGCGCGGCGGAGACCAGCGGGCCGAGCCTGGTCCCCTCCTCGAACGGATCGCCGACGGTGTACTTCTCCGCGGCCGCGACGGCCATGGCGACGATCTCGTCGTACTGGTCCCGGTGGACGATCATGCGGGTGAGGGCCGAGCAGGTCTGGCCGGAGTTGATGAACGCGTTCGCCACGCCCACCTTGACCGCGACCGCCAGGTCGGCGTCGGGCAGGATCACGTTGGCCGACTTGCCGCCCAGCTCCAGCGCCACCCGCTTGACCGTCTCCGCCGCCAGCGCGGCGACCCTGCGCCCGGCGCGCGTGGAGCCGGTGAAGGAGACCATGTCCACCGCGGGGTGGGCGGCGATGGCCTCGCCCACGACCGGCCCGCGACCGCTGACCAGGTTGAACACCCCGGGGGGCAGCCCGATCTCGTCGAAGATCTCGGTCAGCGCGTACGCGGCGAGGGGGGCCACCTCACTCGGCTTGAGCACCACGGTGCAGCCGGCGGCGAGCGCGGGCGCGACCTTGCACACGATCTGGTGCAGCGGGTAGTTCCACGGCGTGATCGCGCCGACCACGCCGACCGGCTCCTTGATGATCCGGGAGTTGCCGATCCGCCCGCCGTCGAAGTCGTAGGTCTCGGCGAGCTGGGCGAAGGAGGCGAGGACGCCCGCGGGCATCAGGGTCTGCACCTTCAGCGCCATGCCGTACGGGGCGCCCATGTCGGTGGCGATGAGCCGTGCGATCCGATCGGAACGTTCCTTGAGCAGGCCGGCCGCGGCGGCGAGCAACTTGCCGCGCTCCGCGGGGGCGGTGGCCGACCAGCCGGGGAAGGCGGCGGCGGCCGCGGCGGCCGCGGCCTCCACGTCGTCGGGGGAACCGGCGGGCACCCGGTCCACGATCTCCTCGGTGGCGGGGTTGACGACATCGATGCCCTCGCCTGACGTCGACGCCGCCCATGCTCCGTTCAGATACAGCTGACGCATGTGCCCATCCTTACCCGAGGACCGGTATCTGGCGAGGGCGCGGGGCACCGCCCTCGCCGACGACACTATGACGTCAGCCCCGCGCCCACCGCCGATACCGGAGATCCGCCGGTCAGTCGAAGATCGGGGAGCGGGTGCGCGACCTCTTCAGTTCGAAGAACCCGTCGGTGCCCGCCACCAGGAGCACCCCGTCCCAGAGCCGGCCCGCCGCCTCGCCGCGCGGCACCGGGGTGACGACCGGCCCGAAGAAGGCGATCCTGCCCGCCGCGCCTTCGACCGCGATGACCGGCGTGCCGACCTCCTGCCCGACCAGTGTGATGCCCTCGGTGTGGGAGCGGCGCACCTGCTCGTCGAAGTCCCCGGAGTCGATGGCGTCGACCAGGCCGACGTCGAGGTCAGCGGCTCGCAGGGCCTCGGCGATCGTCTCCCGCAACGTCGACCGGTCCGCCAGTCTGCCGTCGTTGTGGAAGCGGGTGCCGAGCTCGGTGTAGAGGCGGCCGAGCACGCCCTCGCCGTACTTCTCCGCGGCCGCGGCGAGCACGCGGACCGGGCCCATGGCGTCCTTGAGCATCGCACGGTAGTCGCTGGAGATGTCCTTGTCCTCGTTGAGGACGCTGAGGCTCATGATGTGCCAGCGCGGCTCGATCGGGCGAACACGCTCGACCTCCAGGAGCCAGCGAGAGGTCATCCACGCCCACGGGCAGAACGGATCGAACCACAGATCCACGGGGATACGCTCGGTCATCATTGACTCCTTGACTACGACACCGGTTTACACCCGGACATAACCCGATCTTCCAGGTGCGACATTCCCCTGCCTGTCGTGGCAGGATTCACACATCCGTTCCGCAACGGCGCGGAAGGACGGGGCGTGATGACGCTGTGTTAAAAAGGAGTGGATGTGGCAGGCAATCTCACCCGTGACGAGGCCCGGGAGCGTGCCCGGCTGCTGAAGGTCCAGGCTTATGCCGTCGAGCTCGACCTCACCGAGGGCGAGGACCGGTTCGAGAGCGTGACCACGGTTCGTTTCTCGACCGGCCGGCCGGGGGCCACGACCTTCATCGATCTGGCGGGTGGTCACCTGCGGCATGTCACGCTCAACGGCACCGCGCTCGACATCTCGGCCTACGACGCCGAGCGGGGTCGTTTCCCACTGCCCGGCCTGGCCGCGGAGAACGAGCTGGTGGTGGACGCCGACTGCGCGTACATGCGCACCGGCGAGGGGCTGCACCGTTTCGTCGACCCGGTCGACCAGAACGTCTATCTGCACACGCAGTTCGAGACGGCTGACGCCCACCGGATGTACGCGTGCTTCGACCAGCCGGACCTGAAGGCCACCTTCGAACTGACCGTGCTCGCGCCCGCCGCCTGGGAGGTCGTCTCCAACGCCACCCCCGACGGTGTCGAGTCGATGGCCGAGCACCAGGGCAGGCACGGCACCCTGCAGGCCGCCAGGCGCTGGCACTTCCCCACGACTCCGGTGATGTCCACCTACATCACCGCCCTCGTCGCCGGGCCGTACCAGAAGGTGACCGACGAGCACGACGGCATCCCGCTGGGGATCTACTGCCGCTCCTCGCTCGCCGAGCACCTCGACCCGGAGAACATCTTCGAGGTCACCAAGCAGGGCTTCGACTTCTACCACAAGGTTTTCGGGGTCCGGTATCCGTTCGGCAAGTACGACCAGCTCTTCGTCCCCGAGTTCAACGCGGGCGCGATGGAGAACGCGGGCTGCGTGACGTTCCTGGAGGACTACGTCTTCCGCTCGCGGGTCACCGACGCGATGGTGGAGCGCCGCGCGGAGACGATCCTGCACGAGATGGCGCACATGTGGTTCGGCGACCTGGTCACCATGCGCTGGTGGGACGACCTGTGGCTGAACGAGTCGTTCGCCACCTACATGTCGGTGCTCTGCCAGGCCGAGGCCACCCGCTGGGGGCAGGGGGCCTGGACCACCTTCGCCAACGTGGAGAAGTCCTGGGCCTACCGTCAGGACCAGCTCCCCTCGACGCACCCGATCGCCGCCGACATCCCGGACATGCAGGCGGTCGAGGTCAACTTCGACGGCATCACGTACGCCAAGGGCGCCTCGGTGCTCAAGCAGCTCGTCGCCTACGTCGGCATCGACAACTTCCTGGCCGGCGTCCGCGACTACTTCGCCGAGCACGCCTGGGGCAACACCTCCCTGGCCGATCTGCTCACCGCCCTGGAGCGCACCTCGGGCCGCGAGTTGTCGTCGTGGTCGAAGGAATGGCTGGAGACCGCCTGGGTGAACACCCTGCGCCCGGCGTTCGAGACCGACGACGAGGGCAGGTTCACCGGCTTCGACGTGCTGCAGGAGGCCCCGTCGACGTACCCGACGCTGCGCTCGCACCGCGTCGCCATCGGGCTGTACACCCTGTCCGGCGGCGAGCTGAAGCGGACCAGGCGGATCGAGCTCGACATCGTCGGCGCCCGTACGGCGGTGCCCGAACTCATCGGCGAGACCCAGCCCGACCTGATCCTGCTCAACGACGACGACCTGACGTACGCCAAGGTCAGGCTCGACGCCCGCTCGCTGCGCACCCTGGTCGAGGGCGGCATCTCCCGCTTCGAGGAGTCCCTGCCCCGGGCGCTCTGCTGGTCGGCCGCCTGGGACATGACCCGTGACACCGAGATGGCGGCCCGCGACTACGTCAAGCTGGTCATGTCCGGTGTCGCGTCCGTGACGGACATCTCGGTCGTCCAGACCGTGCTCCGCCAGGCACGCCTCGCCGTTCAGCAGTACGCGGACCCGGAATGGCGGGTCGCCGGGCTCGACCTGCTGGCCGGCGCCCTGCGTGAGCTGATCGGCACGGCCGCGCCGAGCTCCGACCATCAGCTCGCCTACGTCAACGCGTTCTCGCAGGTGGCCACTTCCGACCACGACCTGGCCTTCCTCCGTGCCATCCTGGACGGCGTGGGGGCGCCGGCCGGGCTCGTCGTCGACACCGACCTGCGCTGGACCCTGATCCGGTCGCTGGTGTCGGGTGCGGTGCTGGACCAGGCCGACATCGACGCCGAGCTGCTGCGCGACGCCACGGCCACGGGTGAGCGCTCGGCCGCGATGTGCACCGCCGCCCTCCCGACCGAGGCGGGCAAGGCCGCGGCCTGGGCGAGGATCGTCGGCGGCGAGCTGAGCGGCGCACTGCTCCGATCGACGGTCCTGGGCTTCATGGACCCGCACCACGCGGCGTTGCTGGACCCCTACCGCGAGAAGTACTTCGCCGAGGTCGGCGACCTCTGGAAGCGCTGGACCTCCGACATGGCGCAGACCTTCGCGACCGGCTGCTATCCGGCGCTGCGGATCGAGCAGAGCACCGTGGACGCGACCGAGTCGTACATCGCCGCCGCCGAGCCGCCGCACGCGCTGCGCCGTCTCCTGCTCGAAGGCTCCGACGGCGTCAGCCGCGCGCTCCGGGCCAGGGCGAGGGACGCCGCCGCCGGGTGACCGAGCCGGACGGAAGGGATCGGCCCGGTCACGGGCCGATCCCTTCTCGGTGACGGCGGTTGCCGCAAGATCGGCCGTGTGTTTATCTATCCCGTGACTCCGGCGGCCGTCCGGTGGACAATGGCACTTCGGTGCGTCTCGGGGAGCTGTTGATGAAGAGACCGGTGCGCAGGGCGCCCCTTGCGCTCGATCCCGTCCTGATCATCGGCACGAGTCTGTCGATCGTCCTGGCCGTGATCTTCTACGTTCGCGAGGACGCCGCACAGGCGCTCGGCACCGTCGCGGGCCTCATCGGCGGAGTCATCACGCTGCAGATCCAGACCCTGCTGCGGGAACAGCGCCGGATCGACCACGAGACGCGCGTGGGCGCCATGGTCGCCACGATCGAGAAGATCGCCTGGTTGTCGGACCTCATGGAGCCGATGCTGCGGGCCGCCAAGCACGTGGAGCGGGAGTTCAAGGACACCCCGGCCGAGGCCGCCTGCCGCGCGGCCTTCGAGGAGTGCCTGCGTACCCTCGCCGACCTGGAACGCGGCCACTTCCGCGCGCCGTACGGCGACAACAGCGTGTTCCACGGCCTGATCACCAACAGCCGGCGGTCCATGTGCGTGACCAGCGTCCCCTCCGTCGATCTCGACTGGTGGCTGGAGCCGGTCGGCCGGCAGTACTGGCAGGCTCAGGTCGACGCGCTGAAGCGCGGGATCGAGATCCGCCGGGTCTTCATCTACCAGGAGTGGTCCGACGCTCTTGACGCGCTGGCCCGTGAGCAGGTGGCGGCGGGTGTCAAGGTGCGGCGGGTGCACATCGACCGGTTGCCTCCGCACATGCGGGTGATCACCGGGGTCTGGGACGACTCCTGCGGCCACGAGCTGAGCTACACGGCGGGCGGCGAGGCCGTACACGACACCTTCACCGTCTCGCCGCCCGACCTGGAGCGGCTGATGCGGCAGTTCGAGATGATCGAGCGAAGTGCCGTGGAGCTCGACGAGCCCACCGCTCAGGGCAGCGGCGCGCGCACCTCCTGATCGCGCTCGGCGGCGGCCGGGCGCCGCGCCCGCAGCCCGTCGACGGTGAGCACGGCCAGGGCCGCCCACAGCAGCGCGAACCCGGCCCAGCGGGTCTGCGACATGGCCTCCCGGAAGACGAGCACCCCGAGGAGGAACTGCACGGCCGGCTCGATGTACTGCAGCATGCCCGTCGAACTGAGCGGGATGCGGGTGGTCGCCGCGCCGAACAGCAGCATCGGCACCACCATGACGAACCCTGCCCCGATGCCCAGCCAGGTGTTCAGCGCCGAGACGTGGCCGAAGGTCGCGTGCCCGGTCCACTGGAGCACCACGAGATAGCCGAGCGCGGGCAGGAAGAGCACGCCGGTCTCCACCAGCAGGCCCTCGCCGGCTCCGGCGTTCACGTGCTTCTTGATCAGGCCGTAGGTGCCGAAGGTGAGCGCGAGGCCGAGCGCGATCCACGGCGGCCGGCCGTAGTCGACGGTGAGCACGACGACGGTGACCAGGCCCAGCGCGACGGCCGCCCACTGCCAGGGGCGCAACCGCTCGCGATAGACGATCACCCCGAAGGCGATGCTGACCAGCGGGGTGATGAAGTAGCCGAGGGAGGCGTCCACGACCTGGCCGTTCATCGTCGCGTAGATGAACATGGCCCAGTTGACCGAGGTGAGCACGCCCGCCAGGACGAGCAGGCCGAGGTGCCTGCGGTTGCGCAGCAGGGCCGGCACGCGGGACCAGCGGCGGGCGAGGAGCACCACCGCGACGATCACCGCCAGGGACCACACGATCCGCAGAGCCACGATCTCCAGCGGCCCGGTCGGCTCCACGAGCGGCCAGTAGAGGGCCGACAATCCCCAGAGCACATACGCGGCGGCGCCGAGGAGGATCCCGCGCCGGCTCTCAGACATTGCTGCCAGCGTAACCGGTCGCCTTCGTCATCGCGGCGGCGTGGGGATCATGTGTCGATCCGCCCCCCGGTTCCGGGGTGGGTGCCGACCGTGATGCCCGTACGGCAGGCCACGCCGGAGCCGCGCGCCGCACCTGGCGCGGTCCGCGGGGTCAACGCTGCTCACGTGCGGGCGCCGATCACCGTCACGGCGAAACGCTGGAGTGGTTTCTTCGGTTCCAAACCCCAGTGGGTGGACGTGATGTCCTGGATGGGGTGCGTGGTGATTTGGTGGTAGTGGGGGCTTATGTCGATCCACTCTCGCGGGCGTGGGATCGTGGGTCGATGGACTCGGCACACGAACTGCTGATCGAACTCGCCAGACGGCACGCGTTCGCCGACCTCGGGGCGCTGGCCGCCCGGGTCCTCCCCAACGCGGAGGAGATCGCGGACGTGTGCGAGTTCGGCCAGCGCCTGCTGTCACTCGACGCCGAGGACTTCGCGGTCGAGGCGCACGCCGTACCCTCCGGGCTGCGACGGCGGGCCCGTGCCTGCCACATGCCGCAGACGCCGCGTGAGCAGCCGCGGGGGGCGCTCACCTCGCTCAGGCCGGCCTACGCGCTGCTCCTTGAGGTGATCGCGGTCAGATGGCACCGGCGCGAGATGAGCCCGATGATGGCGGCCCTGCACATCGCCAGCGAGTACCTCCCGCTGCTGGCCTTCGAGCCGGTGCTCGGCCATGCGGGGGACCCGGCGGAGTGGCCGGCCGGGCTCAACGCGCCGGGCAGCAGGTTCGGCGTGATCGGTGACCGCGACTGCGACCACACCAAGGCCGAGCAGTCCGCCGCGAACCGCACCCTGCGGGTGGCGACGGAGCCCGCCGAGGGGTGGCGCGCCTACTTCGACCGGCAGCACAGCCAGGTGGCCGGCGCGTTCGCCACCTGCGTGGCGACGTGCCGCAACCCGTGCACCGCGATGGACTGGGTCGCCCCCGCCGACCGCGAGCCGCTGGCGCTACGCGCCAAGGTGGCCCTGGCGTTCGCCGACACCCCTCTGGTCCGGCTGCGCCACGCCGCGCCCGTCGGCCACGGGTTCGGCGTGCCGTCGCCGGAGGAGGTGCTGTCCGCCTGGGAGCGCAGCCGTGCCGTACTCGACAAGAACGCGGTGGGCCGGGCGGCCACCCGCGACGACGGCTTCCCGATCCGGGGTCTGTCCGCGTTGTTCTCCGCCGTCGCCGGGGCGGTCGTCGAGCCCGCCACCCTGCTCGACGACATCGCCGATCATCTGGTCGCGCGGATGTCCTAGCGTCTCGGCACGGGCAGCAGGGCCAGGTGCTCGCTGGTCACCAGGTCGAAGCGGAGGGCGAGCGAGACCAGGGCGTGCCGCTGCCAGTCGGCCTTGCCCTCGCCATCGCTAGGCCGCTTGACGTGCAGCTTCTTCTCGGCGAGGTAACCGATGTGGAACCCGATGGCGGTCCGGCTCAGCCCCATGTCGGGCAGCCGCTCGATGATCTCCGGGATGGTCGGGATCCGGGAGGAGGAGGGATCGCGCAGCCTCGGCTCGCAGAGCGCGACCAGGATGCGGAAGTACTTGGCCTCCTGGTCGAGCGGGTAGGCGGTCAGGGTCTCCGCGCCGACGTTGGAGCGTCCCGCCGGGGCGTGCACGTGCTGCGGCGCGAACACCAGGAAGGAGACGCTGCCGTCCACCGCCGGCAGCGAGACCCGGGAGAACTCGAACGGGATGGGCGCGCCCATCCGGCCGGGCGGGATCTTGACGAACTCGCCGCCGCCCTCCGGGTTCTCCACCACGTAGGTCTTGGCCCCGCTGAGGTTCGAGAGCAGCCAGTAGTCGCCGACGGCGGCGATCTGCCCGGCCTGCCGCGACACCGCGGGGTCCTCGATCGCGATGTCCACCGGCGTGCCCGGAGCCCCCCGGCCGAAAACGGCCCGCTGCCCGGGTTCGAGCTCCAGAGAGTAGGGCCGGTCGGGACTCGGCACCGCGGAGAGTTGGATCAGAATCGTGCTGTGCACCAGCGAGACCTTACTCGTGCGTCACCGGATATCCATCGGGTGTCTCTTTGTAGCCGAATGTGTGGGTTCATTCGGTCTCCTGTTCTACAGATAGGAGTCGAGACGACATCATCCACCACGCGGAGCGGCCGAAGAAAGCTGGCAGCTGACAGGTTGAATCGGCGGGTTGAATAGACGGGTAGTGGATCAGCCGCCATGATGTGCTGAATGACGGCTCCCTCCCATGCCGGCCGCTACCGAATCGACCAGGTAATCGGCGTCGGCGGGTTCGCATCCGTTCACCTCGGGCATGATGACGAACTCCGCTCTCCGGTCGCAGTCAAGATCCTCGCCGACAACTGGTCCCGCCAGCCGCACATTCGCGAGCGGTTCCTGCAGGAGGCGCGGCTGTTGCGCAAGGCCGACTCCCACCGGCTCGTACAGGTCTTCGACCTCGGCGAACTCGACGACGGCCGGCCGTACTTCGTGATGACCTATGCCGACAAGGGCACCCTGGAGGAGCGCCTGGCCGGTGCCCCGATGGGGGTGGCGGAGACGATCGAGGTGATCGGCGAGATCTGCCAGGGCGTCTCGGTCCT
The DNA here is from genome assembly GCF_022213955.1 of Dolomitihabitans soli. GTDB lineage: Bacteria > Actinomycetota > Actinomycetes > Streptosporangiales > Streptosporangiaceae > Streptosporangium_A > Streptosporangium_A soli. Next base: position 38,601 of record NZ_JAKNTW010000011.1, read on the forward strand.
GCACAGCATCGGCGTCGTGCACCGCGACCTCAAGCCGTCGAACGTGTTGTTCTGCTCCCGGCCCGAGGGCGGCGAGCGGGTCATGGTGGCCGACCTGGGCATCGCGCGATCGACCGACCACCTGTCCGGGCTGACCCTGCCCGCGGGCTCCCCCGGCTACCAGGCTCCCGAGCAGCTCCACTTCGACGGCGCACCAGACGCCCGCGCCGACGTCCACGGGCTGGGCGCGCTGACCTACCACATGCTCACCGGCCGCGTCCCGGGCAAGCCCACCGACCGGGTTCCGCCGAGCGCGCTGCGTCCCGACGTCCCGCCCGCCGTGGACGAGGCCGTCATGCGCGCTCTGGCCCCTGACCGCGAGGACCGCTGGTCCGACGCCGCCACCTACGTGGCCGCCCTGACCGGGACCACTCCGGTGCCGCTCGCCGTCGCGCCCATCTCCCCCGTCACCGCGGTGAAACCACGCGCCGGCGACGTTCCTCCCGGCGAATCAGCGGACGAAACCCCCGACGACGCCCCCCGGCGGCGGCCGCGACGCGTGCTCACGCTCTCCCTGCTGGCCGCGGCCGCCGTCATCGCGATCACCGCCGGGAGCGTGGCACTGCTCCGCGGGCAGGACCCCATCGCCCCTCCCCCGGACAGTACGGCGAGCCCGTCGGACGGCACGGCCCAGTGGTTACGCGAGGATTCCGACATCCCCCGTGAATACCGCGCGTGGATCGTGAAGGCGGGCACCAACTGCAAGCTGAAGGGGCTGAGCCCCGCGCTGATCGCCGCGATGCTGAAGGCCGAGTCCGGCTTCGACCCCAACCTGAACGATCCCGAGAACGCGGAGTTCGGCATCGCGCGCTGGACCCCGGAGGTGCTCTGGCACTGGCAGCCCGGCGGTCTGGCGGCCCCGCTGCCCAAGCCGCCGTTAGGGGCGGAGGTCTCGATCACGTCGATGGGCCGCTTCATGTGCCACCTCGGGCCGCAGATCGCGGACGTGCCCGGCGACCCCGCCCTGAACCTCGCCGGCCTCTTCCGCAGCGGCGTCGAGCCCATGCATCGCTCGAACGGCGTCCCCAAGAAGTGGCTCGACCACACCAGCAAGGTCAAGACCTATATGGCTGACTACCTCCCGAAGTGACCCGCGCCGCTACCGGGCCGACTGCTCGGCCAGGGCGGCGAGGCCGTAGACCACGCCGCCGGCGAGGTCTCCGCCGCTGAAGGCGGTCGCCATGGACAGCGCCACCAGACGGCAGCGGTCATCCGTCAGTCTCCTGCGGGCCCGCTCGCCGGTCACCACCTCCAGGGCGTGGCCGGCGGGGTCGACGTAGACCAGGACCGCGTCGGCCGACTCCTCCCCCAGCGCCGCGTGCAGACGTTCGGCGAAGGGGCGGCGGCGACCCGGGTGCGGGCCGACATAGACGGCGAACCGCAGGCCCGTCCGGCGTTCCGCGTGCCGTACGGCCTGGCGGATGTCCTCGGCCTGGACGGAGGTGAGTGTGCGCATGGCCGTCACCAGCCCGCCGACGCGCCGCCGGTGGGGCGGCCGGGCTCCGCGGCCTCGGCGAGCGCGGACCAGTCGGCCTCGGGGACGGTCACCCAGAGTGGCCGCCGCTCCATCAGCACCAGGCCGGAACTGCTGACGCCGTGCTCGCTCCGGGACGGGCCGCCGAACCACACCGCGGCGTCCGGGGACGGCGGGCGGCCGCTGTGCTGGGCGCGGGCCCGGACAGGCAGCGCCACGAGCAGGCTGATCACGACGAACAACCCCGCCGAGACCCCGATGAGAACGCCGAGCACCGCAATCGCGCTGTCCACACCAACGAACGTAGACCCGTCCCGGAGGCGCGTCGAGAGCGAGCGTGTGGAGAACGTCACAGGGCGACCAGAAGGTGACAGTCATGTATCCGCCGAGCAGGTCGTCCCGGCCTGTCGTCGTCCTGGACCGGGAGCCGGCCGGACCACCAGGTGAGACTTCCCTGGCGTTCCACGTCTTCTGCCTGCTCGGACGCGGTAAGATCACGACTGTGCTCGGTCACGCCGTGCTGAGCGCTGCGCTGTCACCAGGGTTGTCTAGAGAAGAAAGCCATAGATACCCGGTTTTCAGCGTTGCGAAGCGGGTGATGATGGCCACAAAAGTATGAACCAGGGAAGACTAGGCAATCCTTCTACCACTCGGCTACCGTGAGTTACGTGGATCTTGGCCAATCTCCAGAAGACGGTCACAATACGTCACCGATTTGGGTGAGTGACCGGCCGGCGCAGTCGTCGGCTCGCCCCACCGCCCCCGTCTCGACGTTCGCTCCTGTCGAACGGGCCTCGCTGCGCAGCCTGCTCCAGCAGCCGAAGTACCGGCCGCTGCGGTTGCGCGCCCTGATCGCCGTGCTCGCCGGGCTCGTCGTCGGCGTGCTGGTGTCCGACTGGCGTGCCGGGGTCACAGGCGCGGTTCTCGCGGCGATCGCCGACACCGTCTACCGTGCGCGCTCGGCGTCCTCCGTGCCCGCCTGGCGCCGACGATCATCCGCGGCCGAGCGGCGGACCGAGGCCCAGCTGAAGAAGCTGGAACGCGGCGGCTACCGCACGCTGCACGCCCGCGCGATCCCCGGCAGCGAGGCCCAGATCGATCATCTGGTGGTCGGCCCGACCGGCGTCTACGCGGTCGACTCGGAGAGCTGGGACAAACGACTACCCGTTCGCGTGCAGTCGGGCAAACGGCTCTTCCACGGCCCGTTCAACCAGAAGCCGCGTCTCACCGAGGCGGCCTGGGAGGCGTCACAGGCGGGTGAGCTGATCACGAAGAAGATCGGCAGAGAGGTCACCGTCGTCCCGTCGCTCGCGATCTACGGCCCGGCGATCCCGTGGAAGATCCTCAGCATCCGCAACGTCGACGTCTACGAGGGCAGCCGAGCCCGCAAGTGGATCACCAAGCGGGAGCACTCGCTGACCGAGCCCGAGATCGAAGAGATCTTCGAGGCGGCCGAGCAGACGCTGCCGCCCAGATACGCGGAGGGCTGACCGTCTGGCGGTCCGAGTCGTGGACGGGCGTCTCATGCACTGGGCGCTGGCCGTACCATTTGAAGATGCGTCTGTAGTCAGACAGTCTTCGATGGGAGATGTGCCATGCCCGCCCTCAGGTCGCGAACGGTCACACACGGCAGGAACATGGCCGGTGCCCGGGCACTGCTCCGGGCGACCGGCGTAGAAGCCGGCGACTTCGGCAAACCGATCGTAGCGATCGCCAACAGCTTCACGCAGTTCGTGCCCGGGCACGTGCACCTGCGCGAAGTCGCGGACGTGGTCGCGGGCGGCGTGCGCGAGGCGGGCGCGATCCCCCGCGAGTTCAACACGATCGCGGTCGACGACGGCATCGCCATGGGGCACGGCGGCATGCTCTACTCGCTGCCCAGCCGCGAACTGATCGCCGACGCGGTCGAGTACATGGTGAACGCCCACTGCGCCGACGCGCTGGTCTGCGTCTCCAACTGCGACAAGATCACCCCTGGCATGCTGCTGGCCGCCTTCCGGCTCAACATCCCGACGGTGTTCGTCTCCGGCGGTCCGATGGAGGCCGGCAAGGCTCTCGGGCGCAAGCTCGACCTGATCAATCCGATGATCGCCGCGGCCGACGACAGCGTCTCCGACGCCGAGTTGCTGGAGATGGAGGAGAACGCCTGCCCGACCTGCGGCTCGTGCAGCGGCATGTTCACCGCCAACTCCATGAACTGCCTCGTGGAGGCCCTCGGCCTGGCGCTGCCCGGCAACGGCACCACACTGGCCACGCACGTCGCGCGGCGCGCCCTGTTCGAGCAGGCCGGCCGTACCCTGGTGGACATCACGCGGCGCTACTACGAGCAGGACGACGAGTCGGTGCTGCCGCGCTCGATCGCCACCCGTGACGCGTTCGAGAACGCCATGGCCCTCGACGTCTCGATGGGCGGCTCCACGAACACGATCCTGCACCTGCTGGCCGCCGCCCGCGAGGCGGAGGTCGACTTCGGCCTCAAGGAGATCAACGAGGTCTCGCTCCGGGTGCCCTGCCTGTGCAAGGTGGCCCCCGCGACCGAGAAGTACCACGTGGAAGACGTGCACAGGGCCGGTGGCATCCCCGCCATCCTCGGCGAGCTCGACCGCGCGGGCCTGCTCCACCGCGACGTGCCCACCATCAACGGGGGCACCCTGGCCGACTTCATCGCCGCCTGGGACCCGATGTCGCCCACCGTGCTGCCCGAGGCCATGGAGTTGTGGCACGCCGGGCCCGGCAACGTGCGCACCGTCAAGCCCTACTCGCAGGACGCCCGCTGGGACGACCTCGATCTCGACCGCGCCGCCGGCTGCGTCCGCGACCTGGAGCACGCCTACACCCGCGACGGCGGGCTGGCCGTGCTCTACGGCAACCTCGCACTGGACGGCGCCGTGGTCAAGACGGCCGGCGTCGACGAGTCGATCTGGCGGTTCACCGGGCCGGCCGTGGTCTTCGAGTCGCAGGAAGACGCCGTGGAAGGCATCCTAAACAACAAGGTCAAGCCCGGCGACGTGGTGGTCATCAGGTATGAGGGGCCCAAGGGCGGGCCCGGCATGCAGGAGATGCTCTACCCGACCTCCTTCCTCAAGGGGAAGGGCCTCGGCAAGACGTGCGCCCTGGTCACGGATGGCCGCTTCTCCGGCGGCACCTCCGGCCTGTCCATCGGGCACGCGTCTCCCGAGGCGGGGGAAGGCGGCATCATCGCCCTGGTCGAGGACGGCGACCTCGTCGAGATCGACATCCCTGCCCGGTCCCTGGAGCTCAAGGTCTCCGAGGGCGAGCTCGCCGCCCGCCGCGAGCGCCTGCTCGCCGACCTCGGCGGTTACCGTCCCCGCGACCGGCACCGCCCGGTGACCGCCGCCCTCCAGGCGTACGCCGCCCTCACCACGTCCGCCTCGACCGGCGCCTCCCGCGACCTGACCCAGCTCTCCCGCTGACCGCCCCGCCGCGGCGTCCGCGCGTGAGGGTGCTCACGGGCGGAAGGCCGCGGCGTGTTCGGTGGCCCACTGGGCGAAGGTGCGAGCCGGGCGGCCGGTGATCTGCTCGACGGTCGGGAGCACCGTGTAGCCCTCCTCGGGCGTGTCACCGAGCGCCGAGACGAGGAACTCGACCAGTTCCTCGGACATGCCCTCACTCCGCCACTTCTCCTTCGCCTGCGCCTCGGTGAGCTCGACGAACGCGATCTCACGGCCGATGGCGTCGCCGAGCACGCGCACCTTCTGCGCGATGGTGAGCGCCTCGGGGCCGGTCAGCGTGTACGTCTTGCCGCCGTGGCCTCCCCCGGCGAGGATGGTGGCCGCGACCGCCGCGATGTCGGCCTCGTGGATCATCGCGCTCAGCCGGTCACCGTACGGCTCCCGGACCACGTCTTCGGCACGTACGGAGGGGCCCCACCACTTCAGTGTGTTGGCCATGAACTCGACGGGGTTGAGCAGCGTCCATTCCAGGCCGCTGCCGGCCAGCGCCTGCTCCAGGCTCCCGTCGGCCCGGCCGCCCAGGACGGTGACGCGGCGCGCGCCGAACTTGACGGCGCTCTCCACGATCTCCTTGCCGGACGTCAGCGGCTGGTAGTGGTCTCCGGCGAAGTTGATCAGGTGGATCGCGGTGACGCCGTCCAGGGCCGGGGTGAGACTGTCCGGTACGGCGAGGTCACCGGCGACGATCTCGACTCCCGCCGGCAGCTCCGCCTTCGCCCTCGCCGGGTCACGCGTCAGGGCACGCACCCGGTGACCGGCCTCGACAAGCTGACCGGCCACCTGGCTGCCGACGGTTCCGGTGGCTCCGGTTACCAAGATCGTCATTATGTTCTCCCTCATGCCCAGGCCTCAATGCGGAACGGAACGTTCTCCAACATAGTAGCAGAACGGAATGCTTCATTCTGCTACTTGAAGAGCTTGGCGCCGTCTCTGGAAGAGGTTCGCCGAGGGCGGCATGATGCCGTCCCGATCGACGTTGAGTTCGAAAAATGTCGGTGCCGGAGGGTAAAATTCTGGGTATGGGTAACGTCATGAAGGCCCCCACCCGTTCACTGACGACCGCCGAGATCGCCGCCCTCGCCCTGTCCCTAGCCCACCTGGGCGCCGGCCCGCAGTCGGTCACCGCACGGCGTGCGCTGAGCCACGCCTTCGATCACCTCGACGTCGATGACGCCGTCGTGGCCACCACGCTCGCCACTCTCACCGCCCCGCTCCCCACCGAGGTGGCCACCCGGGCCAGGGTCATCGCCGGAGCCGTAACCGGCCGGCTCGTGATCCGCCTGCACTACCGCGACGCGGGTGGCCGCATCACCGTTCGCGAGATCGACCCGGTGACCTGCCTGGTCCATCGCGAGTACTGGTTCCTGGTCGGCATGTGCCGCCTCAGGGGCGCCATCAGAGCCTTCCGCTTCGACCGGATCATCGCCGTCGAGACCACCATGACCCCCGCCCGCCCCCTCCTGGCCGAGCGCTTCCTCCCCTTCCAGCGCCGCAAGGCCGCCTGACCGAAGCCCCGACGGCCCCGCCGCGCACCACGCGCCCGTCCGCACCCGTGGTTCGGCGGGGTCGCGGCGGTGGTCCTTCTCAGTACGACCTCACGACGACGGCCAGGTCACCCGCGGTCGCCCAGCGGACGGGCCAGGCCGTCCGCGGTCGCCCAGTAACGGCCCGGACACCTGCGGACAGCCCGGACACCAGCGCTCGCCCACCGGACGGCCCGGAAACCAGCATTCGCCCAGCGGACGGCCAGGTCACCCGCGGTCGCCCAGCGGACAGCACGGACACCTGCCACCGCCCAGTGGACGGCACTGTCCGAGGCAACGAGCAGAGGACACACGTCCGCCCTGGCCCTGGGTCACAAGACGATCAGCCGCAGCAGCCCCCGCCACAGCAACCGCCGCCGCCACCGCCACCACCCGGGGCCGGCGCGCCGCCGGTCACGGCGACGGTCGACAGGAGCTTCACGGTGTCGTCGTGCCCTTGGGGGCACAGCGCGGGGTCACCGGACTGCGCCATCGATCGGGTCAGCTCGAAGGTGTGCCCACAGGCGCGGCACCGGAAGTCATATCGCGGCATGCGGTCAGACTACTCCGGCGGGACCACCCGGTGGACATGGTGCAGTGCGGATCGTCGCCGAGGGGACGCACGAGTCGTCGCGGCGGGGACCACAGCCGCTGGAGTGGCGTGTCGCCACGGGGCGCGAGTGGCGGCGGCGCGGGGCGCCGGGTGGGCTCCGCCGTACTTGGGGGTGCCGTACTTGGGTGTGCCGTACTTGGGTGTTCGTGGGGCTCGGCGAGCCCCACGCACCGAAGCCGGGGGGAGGTCCCCCCGGCTTCGGGTCCGGTCCGCGGCCGGGCGGTCGAGGCTAGGCCGCGGTCTCTGCGAGGTAGGGCGCCCAAAGGGGATCGCCGATCAGTTGCGCACCGATCAATCGCCAGTGGGCGCCGCGTGGCACCACCGGGGGGACACGTAGGGTCCACCCCAGTTCCTCCAGGAACTTGTCGGCTTTGCGGTGGTTGCACGCCATGCAGGAGGCAACACAGTTCTCCCACGTGTGCGTGCCGCCCCGCGAACGCGGGATGACATGGTCGATGGTCTCGGCCCGCTGCGCGCAGTAGGCGCAGCGGAAGTCGTCACGGCGCATGAGGGCCGCGCGCGTGAGGGGAATCCGGGACCGGTAGGGGATGCGGACATATCTTCTGAGCCTGATCACCGAAGGAACGTCGAGCGTACGGCTGGCCGAGCGCAGCACCGCGCCCCGGCCGTCGCGATGCACGACGTCGGCCTTCTCCCTCAGCACCAGCACCACGGCTCGGTGCAGGGAGAGGGTGGTCAGTGGCTCAAAGGTGGCATTGAGCAAAAGTACCTGGCGCATCAGCGGACACTTCCCGCCGCACGCGCCGTATCAAGGGCCGCGCCTGGGCGCGACCCGAATTGTGGCCCGTTCTCTTGGGGCCCGGTTCCTTCCGTCACAGGGACCTCCGCCGGACGGCCCAGCGGTTGGTCACCACGGCACCGTCCTCCACCCAGTTTGGCGTTTCGCTCGGCTCCCCCGCCACCCCATAACGCCAGGTGTGGATGACGGGCGAGGCGCCTTCCCGGTTTATCCCCGCTCGGACACCGCTTTACTCCGTATCCACAGGGCCCTCGTGACCCGCTTCCGCGGCCCGCGGAAAATGTAAGGTTCGACCCATGACCCGACAGTCCTACCCGCGTGCGCACCGCGGCGACCATCTCGACGAGCTGCACGGCACCGGCGTTCCCGACCCTTACCGGTGGCTGGAGAACCCCGACGACCCGGCCACCAAGGAGTGGCTGGCCGCGCAGGAAGACCTCTTCCGATCCGCGATGAAACCGCGCAAGGAGTTCCGCGACCGGATCGCGGAGCTGCTGCGCTCCGGATCGGTCAGTGCTCCCGTGTGGCGCGGCGAGCGGCGGTTCTTCATGCGCAGGACGCCCGACCAGGAGCACGCGGTGCTCTACACCGTCGATCCCGACGGCACCGAGCGGGTCCTGCTCGACCCGATGGCGATCGATCCCACCGGGCTCACCACCCTCGACACCTGGCAGCCCGACAAGGAAGGCCGGCTGCTGGCCTACCAGATCTCGGTGGGCGGTGACGAGGAGTCCAATCTCTACGTGCTCGACGTCGCGCACGGTGACCGGATCGAAGGACCGATCGACCGCTGCCGTTACTCTCCGATCGCGTGGCTGGTCGGCGGCGAGGCTTTCTACTATGTGCGCCGGCTGCCCGCGACTGAGGTTCCCGACGGCGAGGAGCAGTTCCACCGGCGCATCTACCTGCACCGCGTGGGCACCTCCACCGAGACCGACGTCATGATCTTCGGTGCCGGGTTGGAGAAGACCAACTACTACGGGGTCTCGGTATCGCGCGATGGCCGCTGGCTGACGGTCTCGGCCTCACGGGGCACGGCCCCGCGCAACGACCTGTGGGTGGCCGACCTGTCGGCCTCGTCGCCCGAGAGCCCGGATCTGGTCACCGTCCAGGAGGGCGTCGACGCCCAGACGGCCCTGCACTTCGGCCGCGACGGCCGGCTCTACGTCTTCACCGACCGCGACGCGCCGCGGGCCCGGGTGTGCGTGACCGACCCGGCCGAGCCGGGCTTCGAGCACTGGCACGACCTCGTCCCGGAGGATCCCGAGGCCGTGCTGTCCGACTTCGCGCTGCTCGACGACCTCGATCGTCCCGTCATGCTGGTCGGCTGGACCAGGCACGCGATCAGCGAGATCACCGTGCACGACATGGTGTCCGGCGAGCGGATCGGCGAGGTGCCCACACCCGGTCTCGGCACGATCGGCGGCATCATCGAGCGTCCCGAGGGCGGGCACGAAGCCTGGTTCGGTTACACCGACAACACCACCCCGCCCTCCATCCAGCGCTACGACGCGCGCACCGGCGAGACCACCCTGTGGGCCGCCTCCCCGGGCGCCGTCGAGGTGCCGGCCGTCACGACCGAGCAGATCACCTATGCCTCGGCCGACGGCACCGAGGTGCACATGCTGGTCATCTCCCGCCCCGGCCACGAGGGCCCGCGTCCCACGATCCTGTACGGCTACGGCGGCTTCGGCATCTCGATGACGCCCGGCTACTCCGCGTCGATCCTGACCTGGGTCGAGGCCGGCGGCGTCTACGCCATCGCCCAGCTCCGCGGCGGCGGCGAGCAGGGCGAGCAGTGGCACCGGGCGGGGATGCTCGCCCACAAGCAGAACGTCTTCGACGACCTGCACTCGGCGGCCGAGCACCTCGTGGCCACCGGCAGGACGACCCCCGAGATGCTCGGCATCTCCGGTGGGTCCAACGGCGGGCTGCTGGTCGGCGCGGCCCTCACCCAGCGCCCCGACCTGTACGCCGCGGTGGTCTGCTCCGCCCCGCTGCTCGACATGATCCGCTACGAGAAGTTCGGGCTGGGCGCGACCTGGAACGTCGAGTACGGCTCGGTCGAGGTGGCCGAGGAATTCGGCTGGCTGCTCGCCTACTCGCCGTATCACCGCGTGCGCGAAGACGTCGCCTATCCGGCGACGATGTTCACGGTGTTCCAGTCCGACACGCGGGTGCATCCGCTGCACGCCTGGAAGATGTGCGCGGCGCTCCAGCACGCGCAGACCGCCGACCGGCCGGTCCTGCTCAGGAACGAGATGGAGGTGGGACACGGCGCCCGCGCGGTGAGCAAGTCGGTCGAGCTGGCCGCCGACCAGCTCAGCTTCCTGGCCGAGCACACCGGTCTGGTCTAGACGCCGTCCGGCCGGTGGCCGTGGCCCTGTCCGCGGTACCGAGTGGGCGGGGCCGGGCCGCCGGGCGAGATCAGCGCTGGAAGATGATCGTCTTGTGGCCGTCGAGCAGGATGCGCTGCTCGATGTGCCACCCGACGGCGCGGGCGAGCGCCTGGCACTCCAGGTCGCGCCCGATGGCGGCGAGGTCGTCCGGGGAATGGGTGTGATTCACCCGGGCGACCTCCTGCTCGATGATCGGCCCCTCGTCCAGGTCGGGCGTCACGTAGTGCGCGGTGGCGCCGATCAGCTTCACTCCGCGTGAGAACGCCTGGTGGTACGGCTTCGCGCCCTTGAACGACGGCAGGAACGAGTGATGAATGTTGATCACCCGTCCGGCCAGCTTGGCGCACAGATCCTCCGACAGGACCTGCATGTAGCGGGCGAGCACCACCAGATCGGCCTGGTAGTGCTCGACCAGCGTGAGCACCTCGGCCTCCTGCCGCGCCTTGGCGTCCGGGACGACCGGCAGGTGGTGGTAGTCGATGCCGTACGACTGCGTGAGCGGGCGCAGGTCGGGATGGTTGGAGACCACGGCCACGATCTCGATGTCGAGCAGGCCGGAACGCACCCGGTAGAGCAGGTCGTTCAGGCAGTGGCCGAGCCTGCTGACCATGACGAGGACGCGCGGCCTGACTGCGGGGTCGCGAAGCTTGAAGTCCATGCCGAACTCGGGGGCGAGCGAGGCGAAGGACGTACGGAGGTCATCGGCCGCGAGCGTGGAGACGAACTGCACGCGCATGAAGAAGCGGTCGGCCACGCGGTCGCCGTACTGCTGGCTTTCGGTGATGTTGCAGCCCCGCGCTGCCAGCAGGCCGGAGACGGCGGCCACCACTCCCGGGCGGTCGGGGCAGGACAAGGTCAGCACGTACTCGGATGCCACGTGGGCAGATTACCGTTACAGGTGCGGTCTCCGTTCATCATCCCCGCCGCCTTGGGTAGGTATTTCCCGTATAGGCACGCTGGTCGGGGCGGATGGAGGGGCATGACGACGGTCCTGGTCGCCCTCGCGTGCGTCTTCGCGGTGGTCTCCGGGATCAACGACGGCGGTGCCCTGCTCGGCACCGGCCTCAAGCTGCCCAGTGTGCGCCCCCTCGTGGGGCTCCTCATGCTGATGGTCGCCGTCGCCGTCGTGCCGCTGATCACCTCGCAGGTGGCCGTCACCTTCACCACCCGCCTCACCGTGCTGCGCGGCGCCGACGGGCAGATCGCGATGGCCGTGGCGGTGGTGTCGGCGCTCGTGGTGGTGACCGTGCTCAGCGCGCGCGGGCAGCCGACCAGCCTGACCCTCGCCATCGTGGGCGCGGTGACCGGCGCGGGCCTCGGCTGGGGCCTGCCGGTCTCGCTCGGCGGAGTGGTGTTCGTGCTCGCCGTGGGCCTCGCCGCACCGTTCGTCGGGGCCCTCGTCTCCAGTGTGGTCAGCCGGGTGCTGACGAGGGTGGCGACCAGCACGACGCTGCCCGGCTGGCACCGGGGCGGATTCGCCCTGCAGTGCCTCGCCTACGCGGCGAACGACGGGCAGAAGATGCTGGCCGTCTTCATGATCGCCCTCAGCCTGTCCGGCGTCCCGGCCGGCGTCTCGGTGCTGATCGCGGTCCTGTTCGGAATCGGCGCGGTGTACGGCCTGCCGCGCGCCGGCCGTACTCTCAGTAGAGAGATCCTCGCCTCACGGCATCTGCACGCGGTCTCCGCCGAAGTGGGCAGCGGCCTGACCGTGCTCGGCTGCGCGGCGGCGGGCGCGCCGGTGAGCATGACCCAGTCCATCGCGGGCGGCCTGATCGGCGCCGGGATGGCCGAGAGCATGCGACGGGTCCGCTGGCCCGCCGCCACGAAGATAGTCATGGCGTGGACGCTGACGCTGCCGGTGAGCGGGCTGCTCGCCGCGGTGGCGGCGCTCGCCGTCAAGGGGGTGACCACGTGAAGAGGATCCGGCGCGTGATGGACCTCATGACAGGACGGATGGACGGCGCGCTGACCGAAGCGCTGATCGGCCAGCTGGAGTCGACCAAGGAAGGCGCCTGGCTCGCCATGGCCATGATCGGCGGCGAGATAGGGCGGACCGACGCGCACGAGCGGATGCGGACGATCGAGCACCGCGGCGACACCTTCCGGGCCGACCTGATCGCCGAGTTGTCCGGCGCCCTGGTCACGCCCATCGACCGCGAGGACCTCTTCCGCCTCTCCCGTTCCATCGACGACATCCTCGACGGCCTGCGTGACTTCGTCCGCGAGTCCTACCTCTACCGGGTCCCGGGCCAGCGCCGGTTCGCCCCCATGCTCGACCAGGTGGTCGTGGGCATCGAGGCGCTGGAGGAGTCGGTCCGCGACCTCGCGTCCCGTTTCTCCGCCGTCGGCCACGACGCCCTGGAGGCCAAGAAGATCGGCGGCAACATCCAGCGGATGTACCAGTACGAGATCGCCCGCATCTTCTCCGACGAGCTGACCGCCGAGGCGATGAAGGAACGCGAGCTGGTACGCCGCCTGGAGATCATCGGCATCGCCATCGGCGAGGCGGCCGACGCCATCGCCGACGGCGCCATGAAACGATGATCCGTCATGGACGAGACGATCGATCGGGCCGCGGCCCGGGTGGTGTGCCTGGACGGCGAGGATCGGGTCCTGCTGCTGCGCTGGCGGGATCCGGTGAGCGGGCGCATCCTGTGGGAGCCGCCGGGAGGCGGGATCGAAGCCGGGGAGACGCCGTTGCAGGCGGCTCGCCGGGAACTGGCCGAGGAGACGGGACTACCGGAAGCCGCGGTGCGCGACGTGTGCGTTCTCGTACGGCGGGACGGCTGGTGGCGGGGCCGCCGCTCCATCGCGACGGAGCCGTTCTACCTGGCCCGTTTCGACCATCGTCCACAGGTACGGCCGGCGGGGTTCACGGCGGAGGAGAGGGAGACCTTTCTCGGGTTCGGCTGGTTCTCTCCCGGTGAGATCGGCTCACTGGTCGATGACCTTGATCCGCCGGAGCTGATGCTGGTGATCGAGGAACTGGTCGCGGGTTGCCCCCCGGAGTGACAGATGACCGTCTGAGGTGCAGAGAACTCATCCGGAGGGCCGGAGGAAACTTCCGGGAGAAGAATTCATACCCGAGGGATCGTCGGCGGACGATTTGCCACTCTGGGTGGATGGACCCATCCCTAGGGAGATAACTTCCACCCCGAGTTCGTCGAGGGCGGCCCGGACGTCGGTGTCGTCGGGCGCGAGGTCGAGGGCCCGGTGGAGGTCGGCGACGGCTTCGGTGGTCCGGGACAGGGCGCGGAGGGCCATCGCCCGGTTGAAGTACAGCGCGGCGCCGGCGTCGAGTTCGATGGCCCGGGTGAGATCGGCCACGGCACCTTCGGGGTCGCCGGACTCGAAACGGAGAATGGCGCGGCTGGCCCAGGCGGCGCCCAGCCCGGGAGCGGCGGCCAGCGCGGTCTCGAAGGCCGCGGCCGCCTCGGCGTGGTGCCCGTCAGCCGTCTCCAGCTGGCCGAGTATCGACCACAGGTGCGGGTTCCCCGGGTCGATCGCCAGGCCGGCGACGACGTCGGAGCGCGCCTCGGCGGCACGGCCGGACACGGCGAGCAGGCCCGCCCGGTTGATGTAGGCGTCCAGATAGCCGGGATCGAGCTCCAGCACACGGTCCAGGTCGGCCAGCGCGGCCTCCTGATCGTCCAGGGCGATGCGCAACTCCGCGCGGTTGTAGTGGGCCTCGGGCATCGGCGGGCTCAGCCGCAGCGCGGTCTCGTAGTCGGACAGCGCGTCGTCGAGCAGACCGAGCCGGAAGAGCAGGTTGCCGCGGTCGAGGTAGTGGTCGGGGAAGGCCGGGTCGAGGGCGATGGCGGCGCCGTAGTCGTCCAGTGCCTCCTTCGTCCTGCCCCGCACGGCCAGGAGCTGGGCCCGGTTGGCGAGCAGCACCATGCGGTGGAGGGGATGGCGGCCGGGTGGCAGGTCCGCCGCGGCCAGTTCGATCGCCGACTCGACCAGGGCCAGCGCGGCCTCCACACGTCCCTCCCGGAACTCGATCAGAGCCCGGCCGTTACGGTCGAACCCCAGCTTGAACGCGCGTACCCGCCGGTCGGGAAGCAGGGTGGAGATCGCGATCGCCTGGTTGATCCACGCCATCGCCCGGCCCAGGTCACGCCGGGCGGGATCGGGGTGGCGGGCGTCCAGCATGGCCGTGCCGTACGCCGAGGCCGCGTGCACGGCCGGATCGACGCTGGCTCGCCTGGCCTGGTCCCACAGCTCGCGCGCCTCAGCGCGCCGGCCGAGAGCGGCCAGTGCGGTGGCCGTGCGCTGGGTGAAGCGCCACCACAGGTCGGAGCCCTCCTCGGCCAGGCGCAGTCCGCGCAGCCCCAGCTCGGCGACCGCGTCCAGGAAGCCCTCCCGGACGCAGTGATCCACGGCTGTCCAGAGCGCCCGCGCACCGGCTCCGTGCGGGTCGCCGCCGTGCTCGCGATGGTAGGGGATCGCGCCCAGCCGCGCGGACCACTCCCCCGTGCCGGCCAGTTCCCCCGCCCGGCGATCGTGCAGCACGGCCCTGTCGCGCTCCGGCAGCGCGTCATAGGCGGCCTGGAGCCGGGAATCGTCAGAGGTGCCGTCGGAGTCGACGTAGGCACGGGCCGGATCGGCGGGAATCTCGCCCGTGGGGTCCGCCGCCGGGGCGCGCAGGACCTTGCCGGCGAAGTCTTCGGGTGGCGGGTCCGGTGAGCAGACAACGATGGTGATCAGCGCGGGATCGATCCGGCGCAGCAGGACCTTCAGCAGCTCACGGTCGGTCGCGTCGGCCTCATGCACGTTCTCCACGACCAGGACGGCCGCCCGCACCCCTCTCCCTCTCCCTCTGGACGCGGCACCGGCCTCGGCCGGGTCTCCTCCCGGAACGGGGGGTGAGGGTGCGGTCGGGGTCGCGGCTCGGACGAACTCGGCGATGCCGTTGGCGACCCTGAGCGTACGGCGGGGCGCGGGCACCAGGATGCGCTCGTCGTCGGGCAGCCGCTCCTCGACGCTCTCCCAGCGGGGACGCACCAGGTCACGAAGGCCCGGGGCGGCGGCGCGGATCTCAAGGTGGTGGGCGGCCACCAGGCCGGGGGAACGTTCCAGGGCATCGGGCACCAGCGCCTGGAGGAGAGCACGGCCGAGCGTGTACGGCCCGGCACGGCGCCGGTGTGCGTCCACCGTCAGCCAGGGCGGATTTCGGCGGGCGAGCGCCGCCGCACGGTCGGCGGCGCGCTCGCCCTGAAGCCAAATGTGACGTGAGATGGTCGGTCACCCTTTGTGGATGACGCTTGAACTGCCGGTGAGCTTGGCAAGCCCGGGCTTGCGCACAGTGATCTTTTTCATGTCTCCCCTTTGAGACCTATGGCTAAGGTTTCAATTATTCGGGGACGTCACGAATACACAAGACCCTTCGTGATATCAGTTCCATGCTTCGCAACCCTAAAGGACCATTCGCCAGCCTAAATCCGGAAAATTCGGAATTTAGTGCTTAAAGCGCCTTGCCCTGGAACGGTTTCACGTGCCCGGGGTGGCGAGTTGCTGCGCCGTCTCCTTGACCAGATTCTTCTCTCCGTAGATGACCACGAGGCCGCCGACGTCCGCCCGGGAGATCTCCCGCCAGCCGTACTTGTGATAGAGCGCGATCGCCGCCGACTGGTTCAGCGTCGTGTCGCCACGGACCGTCTGGTAACCGAGGACGATCGCGCGTGACTCCAGCGCCAGCAGGATCCGCTCGCCGTACCCTCGCCGCTGGAACTCCGGGTGGACGCGGAGCCTGCACATCTCGGCGGCCTGGGCGTCGATCCGGCGCAGGCCGCCCATCGCGACGATCCGCGGGGCCCCGTCGCCCTCGTCGTCCTCGCCGACCAGGAACTCGCCCCGGTCGGCCAGGTAAACCTCGTTGATGCGCGGGAAATCGTCTTCGTAGTAGACCCCGTCACCGGACGCCAGCCCCACCTGAGCCAGGCAGATCTGATGGAGTGCCCACACGGCCTCCAGGTCAGACCAGCGATAGCGCCTGATGGTCAACGTCATGCAATCAGCCCTCCCTGGTCGGGATGGGAACGGCCCGCAGCAGGTCGAGATACTCGGCCAGCATCGGGTGCTCCGGATGCTTGACCTCCACCGCCTTGGCCAGCTCGATCGCGCGCTTCATCACGATGTCGGTGCGGTAGGTCTCGTCGAGAGCCTTCAGGAGGTCCTTGCCCATCTTCATCGCCTCGTCGGCGTCGCCTTCGAGCAGCTTGCACCTCGCCCGGTCGAACTTGATGAGGATCGGGTCGAGCCACTCCGACGGGCCGTACTTGGTCAGCGCCTGCTCCAGAACCAGGTCGGCCTCCATCGCCTGGCCCAGCTTCACCAGCGCGTCACCCTGGTGGAAGTAGAGCTGACGCTCCGTGTAGCCGAAGGTGAAGTCGTCCTGCTCGTGCGGGTGCATCTGGGCGAAGGCGGTCCTGGCCCGGGAGAGCGCCCGTTTCGCCTGGTCGACCACTTCCTTCTTGCCGGAGCCGGAGAGCATGGCGAGCGCGCGCGCCTCCACGACCGGGGCCATCGCCTGCGCCGCGCAGGGGGTCTGACCGGCCAGGTCACGGCTCTTCTTGGCCAGGTTGAGCGCCTCGCGGGGATCGCCGAGATACAGCGGCACGAGGGCCTCGCGAGCGGTGATCCAGGCGCGCAGCGCCCGGTCTCCGGTCTCGTCGGCCGCGGTCCTGCCCGTCCTGAAGAACGAACGGGCCAGCCGGTGGTCACCCAGGTTTATCATGATCATGCCGCCCAGCCCGGCGAGCTGAGCGGCCATCCGGCAGAGCCGGTCCTGCAGGTCGATGGGCTGACGCCGCTCCAGCGCCTTGCGCACCGCGCTGAACTCCAGCAGCACGTCGCAGAGCAACCGCAGCGGCGGGGTGTTGGTGTACTGCCGGCCGAAGCCGGCGGTGGTGTCCTCCCACTGGTCGAGCATCGCGGGCGAGACCGTGGCCAGCACGAGCGTGTCGTCCATCCGTCTTCGGATGTTCTCGATCGAGCCGAGGACCTGTCCGTCGAGCTTCACGCCGTTGCCCGCCAGAATGCTGAGCAGGGTCCTGCGCAGCGTGTTCTCGTCCTCCTCGCCGCCTGTCTGGGTGAGGTCGCTGCTGACCGGCTGCAACCACTGCTCGCGCGGGGTCGACGGCGTCTCGGTTTTCAGCTCCTGCTGGTCGGGGCGGACGAGCACCGGCATCTTGTGCCCGTGACCGCAGATGCACGGCCCGTCGTAGCCCAGCGAGACAGGCTCCACCCGGTAGACCGAGCACAGGTAGTGCAGATATTCGGGGCCGGGACGCTTGAGCCCGCTTTCGTACGCGGACAGGAGCGTCTCGCCGATGCCGGGCGCCGGCTTGCCGTCCCGCTCGAACAGCGCTCGGACCTGTTCGATCACGTCGGCGAGGGCGATGCCGTAAGCGAGGCGGTGACTCTTGATGCGGGTGGTGCCGAACTGAGGGCCGCACGTCTCGTGGATCTCGTCCGCGATCTGAGCGTAGCTTCGCCCGGTTGCAAGGCCTTTGGCCCTGATTCGCCGCGCTAACTCCGTCTCCCTGTGTTGCCTGCCGGACATTCCGGCCCCTTCCCGTGGCCAGACACGCGGACCGGTCGTTCCCGACCGCCCGCTCTGCTGACTCAGCGTAGCTCGCGGGTCGCGCTGCGCCTATGCGAATGATGGACCACAACTGAGGAGTTATGAACGCCGATTAGAGGGTTACGGCTAAGGATCGTCCCCCGGCGGAACACTTCTTTCAACCCAGTTGGGAGAACGCCCCTACCGAGTGGGGTAACCGCCTCGTTGACCTCTCAGGTTTCGTGAGACATCTTTGGCCGACCAGCAGCGATCGCGGTCAAGGGAAGGGCTGTGATCGGTGCCCCCTAATGACGCCGATATGAGGAGGGCGCGTAATGGGGGAGGACGATTTCGAACATCTGGAGCAATTGGTCTCAGAACTCGGCGATCGCGGTCTGCTCGCCCGGGTGGTGCGGACTCCCACGGGTCGCGCATTCGTCCGGGTGATCAATCCGAACGCCACCAGTTTGGCGGAGAACGTCACTTGCCGCCAGGTAACCGTCCCCGACCACCTCGATTGGTACTACTGGTGGTCATGGGGAGAAAGAATGCATCGCGCCGACGATCCGGCCGGTGCGGCGACCAAGGTCGCCAGAGTGCTCGCCGCGGTGGGGGAGTGAGGTAGGCGGTGACGCTCCGGTGGGGCGCAGCCACCGGAGCGTCACCGCGCCTGCCGCGGCTCCGCGGAGCCGGCGGGGTGACCGGTGCGGAGCGTGCGTGGCCGACGGCCCGCACGCTGGGCGCCCCGTCGGCTCCCTGATCTCTGCTCACCCGGCCCGGGAGGACCGGGCCGGCCAGAAACCCCCTCCGGGAAACTACGGAGGGTTATGAGGGGATTTCCCCTTCGGTAACGGGACGGGGCATGCTCCGGGTGCATGTCCCGTCTCGAGCCGTTCGTCACCGGAGCAACCGGTCCCGCCCTCCGCGGCCCCGGGACCGGCCAGCCCCGGCTTCCCCGGCGTAATGTGACGGCGGCCGGTTCGGTCGGCAAAATGGGGAGGTCCACACGACTTCCCACACACCCGACCGAACCGATCCGGGGGGATCCGCCCAGTGACACTGAAACCATCGCCCATCGAGATGCCCGATTTGGGGAGCGCCTTCGCGGAATCGTGCTCACGCGGTTCCGGCGGTGACGTGATCTGCCCGCTTTTCGAGGGGCTCCTTCCGGGCGGGTGGGCTCCGTTCGTCACCTGGCTGATCATCATCGTGCTGATTCTCGGCATCGCCCTTCTCCTGCGGGCGCTCATTCACCGCACGATCAACAAAGTCGCTCGCAGGGCCGCCCAGGGGGTCATGCCCGAGCGGCTGCGGCAGCGCGGCGCCACCGCCGTCGACGGCGGCACGGTGCTGCTCAACGAGCGTCGCCGGCAACGCGCCGACACCCTGGCCTCGGTGCTGAACCACATCGCCTCCCTAGTGATCCTCGGCACCGCCACGCTGATGATCCTCTCCCGCTTCGGCTTCGACCTCGCTCCCCTGCTGACCAGCGTCGGCATCCTCGGCGTCGCCGTCGGATTCGGCGCGCAGGAGCTGGTCAAGGACTTCATCGCCGGCATGTTCATGCTCATGGAGGACCAGTACGGCGTCGGCGACGTCGTCGACGTGGGGGCCGCCGTCGGCACGGTCGAGGCGGTCACCCTGCGCATCACCCGCCTGCGCGACGTCGACGGCCGGGTCTGGTACGTGCGCAACGGCACCATCACCCGGATCGGCAACGAGTCGCAGGGCTGGTCCCGGGCCGCCGTCGACGTCCCCGTCGCCTACGACTCCGACATCCCCGCCGTCCGCGAGATCCTCAACGGCATCGCCGACGAGCTGTGGGACGACCCCGACTACCGCGACCAGATCATCGTCGAGCAGCCCGTGGTGTGGGGCCTGGAGCAGATCTCCGACACGGCCGTCGTCTTCCGGATCAGCGCCAAGACCCTCCCCGCCCGCCAGGCCGAGGTGGCCCGCGAACTCCGTTTCCGGGTCAAGGCGGCACTCGACCGCGCGTCCATCCCGATCACCGCCGGCTGACGGCCCGACCGGGGCGCGTGGTGACCTAGGCTGGGTGACATGTCAGGGAGCGAGGAGTCCTTTTACGATGCGGTGGGCGGCGATGAGGCGTTCCGGCGTCTCGTGCACCGCTTCTACGAGGGAGTGGCGGACGACCCACTGCTTCGGCCGCTCTACCCGGAGGAAGACCTCACCGGGGCGGAGGACCGGCTGCGGATGTTCCTCATCCAGTACTGGGGCGGTCCGGGCACCTACAGCCAGCAACGAGGGCACCCCCGGCTGCGGATGCGGCACAACCCGTTCGTGATCGGCGAGGCCGAGCACGACGCGTGGCTGCGGCACATGCACGACGCCGTGCTGTCCCTGGAGCTGCCCCAGGAGCTGGAGACCCGGCTCTGGGACTACCTCGTCTACGCCGCGCAGAGTTTGATCAACGCGCCTTCCGGCAGGGCGGGCGCATAGCCGGCGGTCAGGCTGGGCAGCCATGCAGGCATGGACTTCCCCTGGTGGCGTGATGCCGTCGTCTATGAGATCTATGTCCGAAGCTTCGCCGACGCCTCGGGTGACGGCGTCGGCGACCTGGCCGGTGTCCGCCGCCGCCTGCCCTACCTCGCGGACCTCGGGGTGGACGCGGTCTGGCTGAGCCCGTTCTACCGCTCGCCGATGGCCGACGGGGGGTACGACGTGTCCGACTACCGTGACGTCGACCCGCTCTTCGGCTCGCTCGACGACTTCGACGCGCTGGTGACCGACGCGCACGCGCGGGGGCTCCGGGTGATCGTCGACATCGTGCCGAACCACAGCTCCGACGAGCACGCCTGGTTCCAGGCCGCGCTGGCCGCCCCCGCCGGCAGTCCCGAGCGTGCCCGCTACCTGTTCGCCGACGGCGGCGAGCTGCCGCCCAACAACTGGCAGTCGACCTTCAGCGGCCCGGCCTGGACCCGCCTGCCCGACGGGCAGTGGTACCTCCATCTGTTCGCGCCTGAGCAGCCCGATCTCAACTGGCGCGACCCGGTCGTGCACGCGGAGTTCCTCGACGTGCTGCGGTTCTGGCTGGACCGGGGCGTCGACGGGTTCCGCATCGACGTCGCGATGGGCCTCTACAAGGCGGCCGGCCTGCCCGACACCCCGCCCGAGGACCAGGCGTTCAAGGCCGAGTCACCGATCTGGGGCCGCCCCGAGACGCACGAGGTCTACCGCGAATGGCGCAAGGTCCTCGACTCCTACCCCGGCGACCGGATGGCCGTCGGCGAGGTGTGGACCGACTCCGCCGAGGACCTCGCCCGCTACGTGCGCCCCGACGAGTTGCAGCAGAGCTTCAACTTCGCCTGGCTCCAGGCGCCCTGGTCGCCCACGGCGTTCCGCGAGGTGATCGACGACACGCTCGCCACCGTCCCGTCGCCGACCTGGGTGCTGTCCAACCACGACGTCGTACGGCACCGCACGAGGTATGACGAGACCGACCCCGGCACCGGTCTGGCCCGCGCCAAAGCCGCCCTGCTCGTCATGCTCGCCCTCCCCGGATCGGCATATCTCTACCAGGGGGAGGAACTCGGTCTGCCCGAGGTGACGGATCTGCCACCGGGAACCCGCCAGGACCCCATCTTCGAGCGTTCCGGCGGCGAACTGTTCGGCAGGGACGGCTGCCGTGTCCCGCTCCCCTGGTCCGGTACGGCCATGCCGTACGGATTCTCGCCTGACGGCGCGCGTCCCTGGCTGCCGCAACCGGTGGAATGGGCGGCGCTCAGCGCCGAACGACAGGCCGCCGACCCCGGCTCGACCCTGGCGTACTATCAGCGGGCGCTCGCGCTGCGCCGCTCGCTCCGCCGTTCCCTGCCGGACGGCATCGCCTGGCTCGACTCCCCCGAGGGCGCGCTCGTCTTCACCCGCGGCACCCTGACCTGCGCGATCAACTGCGGGCCCGATCCCGTACCGCTACCGCCGCACGAGCGGGTGCTGCTGTCCAGCGGAAGCATCCACGCCGGGACGCTCCCGCCCGACACGGCCGTCTGGCTGAGCTAGATCGAGGCCGCCCTGTCACCCGCGCTCACCGCGCGCCGCTCGGCCCTGACCGGGACGAGCGGCACCGCGGCAAGGGCGAGCGCCGCGCCGACCGCGAAGCCCGCCCAGTAGCCCGAGGCCCCGATCAGGGCGCCGAGGGCGGGCACCGCCGCGAAGGAGACGAGGTTCTGCACCGTGTTGTGGGCGCCGAGCACCCGGCCCGCCCAGCCGGGACCGGCCAGCTCGCCCGCGCCCAGGTAGGCCAGGCCGTTCCCGCTCACGGAGATGACGGAGGCGGCGGCGAGCGCCAGTACGGCGAGCCACGGGCTGACCTGCTCGGCGACCGCGAGCAACCCCATCACCGAGGCCGTGCCGAGCGCGACGAGTCGGAGCGGCGCCATCCGCCGGCTGATCCGGTCCGACCAGTACCCGGCGGCCAGCCGGGCCGCGGCTCCGGCGAGCGCCGCCACGCCGAAGATCTGCCCGGCGACCACATGGTCCCAGCCGTGCGCCTCCACCAGGCAACTCACACCGAAGGTGCTCACCACGAACTGGGGAACGACCAGCAACGCGCTCGTCGCGTGCACCCGCCACAACTCGGGCCTCCCGTACGGCGAGCGCGGCCGGCGCACGACTTCGGACGTGGTGTGCCGGCCTGCGGGATCGGCGATGAAGAGACCGCCGAGGATCGCCGCGAACAGGCATGCTCCCGCCGAGGCGAGGAAGGCGCCCGACAGACCGTACGCGAGGGCGATCGGTGGCAGCGCGAACGCGCCGATGGCCATGCCCAGCGTGTAGGAGATCTGCCGCACTCCCATGGCGACGCCGCGCTCGTGGGGCGGGAACCAGCGCAGCACGATCCGGCCGCCGCCCACGACGGCCGCCGCGCCGGTGGCTCCCATCAGCACCAGCAGCACGGCCAGCACGACCGGATCGGAGACCGTGGCCGCCACGGCGAGCAGCACCGCGCAGGTGCCCACGCCGGTGGCGACGACCACCCGCTCACCCCGCCGGTCGGCCAGCGCGCCCCAGAGGATCAGGGTCGCCATCGCACCGATGCTCGGAGCACCGGTGATCAGGCCCGCCATGGCGAGCGACACGCCGAGGTCCTGCCGGATCACCGGGAGAATCGCCGGCAACCCGAACAGCCCCACCGTGCTCAGCGTGTGTGCGTTGACCCCGAATGCCAGGATCCACCAACGCCGTCGCTCATTACCCACCGATCGATAGTCGGCCTTCGGGCCGTCCGGGCGCCACCGGGTGTCAGCCCGTGAGACGACCGGACACGCTCAGTCGCGCCTGAGCTGCCGATAGGTGACGCGGTGTGGGCGGGCGGCCTCACTGCCGAGTCGTTCGATCTTGTTCTTCTCGTAGTCGGCGAAGTTGCCCTCGAACCAGAACCAGCTCGATCCCTCTTCCCAGGCCAGGATGTGGGTGGCGATGCGGTCGAGGAACCACCGGTCGTGGGAGGTGATCACGGCGCAGCCCGGAAAGTCGAGCAGCGCGTTCTCCAGGCTGGAGAGGGTCTCGGTGTCGAGGTCGTTCGTCGGCTCGTCGAGCAGGAGCACATTGCCGCCCTGCTTGAGGGTGAGCGCCAGGTTGAGGCGGTTGCGCTCGCCTCCCGACAGCACTCCGGCCGGCTTCTGCTGGTCGGGGCCCTTGAAACCGAACGCCGCGATGTAGGCGCGCGACGGCATCTCGACGTGACCGACCTTGATGTGATCGAGCCCGTCGGACACGACCTCCCAGACGTTCTTCTTCGGATCGATGCCCGAACGGGTCTGGTCGACGTAGGAGAGCTGAACCGAGTCGGAGACCGTGATGGCTCCGCTGTCGGGGGCGTCGTTGCCGGTGATCATGCGGAACAGCGTGGTCTTGCCGACGCCGTTGGGGCCGATGACACCGACGATGCCGTTGCGCGGCATGGTGAACGACAGATTCTCGATCAGGACGCGGTCGTCGAAGCCCTTGGTGAGCTTGTTCGCGTCGATCACCGTGGTACCCAGGCGTGGGCCCGGCGGGATCTGGATCTCCTCGAAGTCGAGCTTGCGGTACTTGTCGGCTTCGGCGGCCATCTCCTCGTAGCGCTGGAGACGGGCCTTGCTCTTGGTCTGGCGGGCCTTGGGATTGGAGCGGACCCACTCCAGCTCGTCTTCCAGGCGCTTTCTCCGCTTGACGTCGCGCTGGCCCTCGACCTTGAGGCGAGAGGTCTTCTTCTCCAGATAGAGGGAGTAGTTGCCCTCATAGTGGTGGCAGCGGCCGCGGTCGAGCTCGAGGATCCAGCCTGCGACGTTGTCGAGGAAGTAGCGGTCGTGGGTGACGGCCAGGACGGTGCCCGCGTACTTCTCCAGGTGCTGCTCCAGCCACTGGACGCTCTCCGCGTCGAGGTGGTTGGTGGGCTCGTCGAGCAGCAGCAGGTCGGGCGCCTGAAGCAGGAGCTTGCACAGGGCCACGCGGCGGCGCTCACCACCGGACAGGGTGGTCACGTCGGCGTCGGGCGGCGGGCAGCGGAGCGCGTCCATCGCCTGCTCCAGCTGGCTGTCGAGATCCCACGCGTTGCGGTGGTCGAGCTGCTCCTGCAGCTTGCCCATCTCGGTCAGCAGATCGTCGCTGTAGTCGGTGGCCATCAGCTCGGCGATCTCGTTGTAACGATCGACGAGGGCCTTGGTCTCGGCGACACCCTCCTCGACATTGCCCAGGACGGTCTTCGCCTCGTTGAGCGGTGGCTCCTGCTGAAGCATTCCGACGCTGAAGCCGGGCATGAGCTTGGCGTCGCCGTTGGACGGCTGCTCCAGGCCCGCCATCATCTTCAGCAGCGTCGACTTTCCGGTGCCGTTCGGCCCGAGGACGCCAATCTTGGCTCCGGGCAGGAACGACAGCGTGACATCGTCGAGGACCACCTTGTCGCCGTGCGCCTTGCGCACGCGCTGCAGCGTGTAGATGTACTCCGGCATGTCCCCCAGCTTAGTGGCCCCGGCAAAGCGGTTTCGGCGCTAACCGGGCCCGTTCTCCGCCGAGGGTCATTCGGCCAGCCTCGCCGGGCGCTCCACCGGCCCTTCCGCGAGTGGCTCGATCACCAGACCGTCCAGCCTGTCGCCCGGCCTTTCCTCCTGCCTGTCCCCTGGTCGCTCGGCCGCTCCATCGACCGCCGTGCCGGCCAGGCCGATCAAACCGGTCAGGCCGGTCAGGCCGGTCAAGCGGTCGGCCGGCCGTCGCGGCGCGGGAGTGCCAGCCGCGGGCAGGCAGATTCGGTCGCGGCCGAGCGACTTCGCCTGGTAGAGGGCCACATCGGCGGCGGCCAGCAGATCGAGCAGGTCGTCGCCGTGCAGGGTCCTGAGCGCGATGCCGACCGAGACGGTCACGGTGATCAACTCGTCGTCGACGGGCACGGCCGTCCGGCCGACACGGACGCGGAGCCGCTCGGCGACCCTGCGCGCCTCGGTCATGTCGGCCCCCGGCAGCAGGACCACGAACTCCTCCCCGCCGAATCGGCCGACTCGGTCATATTCACGTATCTGGCTGCGGAGCACACCGGCCACCTCAACGAGGACGTGGTCACCGGCCAGGTGGCCGTAGGTGTCGTTGACCCGCTTGAAATGGTCGATGTCGATGATGAGCAGGGCGAGCGGGTCGCCCGTGCGCCGGGCGCGGGCGATCTCGGTGTCGGCCTCCCGCTGCCATGCCGCGGCGTTGAGCAGGCCGGTCTTGGGGTCGGTGCGGGCCGCGGCCTGAAGCTGGGCGTGCAGCAGGCTGCGCTGAAGCAGCACCACGGGCGGCAGGGCGAGTGCGAGCAGGGCGAGATCGAGCCCGCAACTGATCGCCACGATCACGCCCAGGCACAGCTCCACCACGTCGAGGAGGACGCTTTCCCGGTCCCACAGCACGTCGCGCCAGCGCGAGTCGGGGTCGGCCGTGTGGGCCGCGACGGCGATCAGCGCCGTGTTGACCACCGTGAACAGTGCCGCGCAGGCGATCGCCACCGCGATCGGCACGGTCGAGCTCATCGCGTTGGGCACCACCGCGCTGAACTCGGGCCGTGGAGGACGGCCCATCGTGGCATGGAACACCACTGCGGCCGTGAGACCGGCCAGGCCGATGGCCGCGCTGCTGAAGACCCGGCGGTAGACCACCGTCTGCCTGACCCGCATCTGCAGCAGGATCTGCAGCGGGATGGGCGCGAGCAGCGCGTAGAGGGGCGGCAACAACAGGGCGACCGGCAGCCACCACGCCGACAGCAGGTCGCGAGAGACCCCGGCCGGCATGCCCAGCCGCCTGGTCGCCTCGATACAGACCGCGCCACAGGCCATCAGCGCGCCGAACGTCAGCACGTCCGGCCAGCGAATTTGGGTCGTCACGCCGAAGTATCCGATCCCCACCAGATACAGCGCCACGATGCCGCAGATGTAGACGACGAGTGGCCAGCGCTGTCCGAGCAGGGGCCACCGACGGGCGAGCGCCGCGACCCCGCCAGGGGGCTTGACCGAGATATGACTGGTCGCCGCCATGTCGTCCCCCTCACTGACTCCGATGTGTAACACAATAGTTGCAGAGTGTGCGATGTGCGAAGCGAACCGCTACCTTGGGGCATGTGGTCACGTAAACCGTGACCCGCTACCGGAGACCGTTCACTGCGCGGGGGCCCTGCGAGAAAGGAGCTGCCATGGTGCGAGGCGTGGTTTGGACCTAGCACATACTCGTTCG
Source organism: Dolomitihabitans soli (assembly GCF_022213955.1). Lineage (GTDB taxonomy): Bacteria > Actinomycetota > Actinomycetes > Streptosporangiales > Streptosporangiaceae > Streptosporangium_A > Streptosporangium_A soli. The sequence goes on from NZ_JAKNTW010000011.1 coordinate 65,149, forward strand.
ATCAATGCGAAGACCATCGGCCGGCCACTTCGAGGGTTTGGTGAGACTGCGCCACAAGCGCCCTCCCGAAGAACAGCGACCGCTCACGGCCGGTGCCCCTCCTCTCCTCTCCTCCGTTCTGCTTGCTGTTCCTTGCTTCGTCTCCTTTTGATTCCGCCTGGACGCCGGCCTCGACCCGCCACGCGCCGAGGACCGGCATCGCGACAGCCGAGGACCGGCATCACCACCGCCCAGGACCGGCATCACCCCGCCGAGCACGGGCAAGCCACCCGGGAAACCCGGGACCGGCCTCACCGCAGCGGTCAGGCGGCCACAGGCTCCTCCGCCGGCTCCTCCGTGGACGACTCTTCGCTCGCCTCCCCCGTGGCGGCGACCGGCTCCAGCCGCGCCGGCCAGGCGGGCGACGCCTCGGGGGAGGCCGATGCCGCCGGCCGGGCGGTGGCGAACGCCCAGTCCTCCGTCTCGCGGTCGAGCAGTTCGCGGCTCTCGGTGTCGAGCGCGGGCGCCGCACCGCCGCGCTGCGGCTTGGTGAAGCTGCCCATTCCCCAGCGCAGATCGTGACCGACGGAACCGGCCTCTACCTCTGCCATGAACCGGCGCTCGCCCTCCGGCCCGAACTCCCGGATCCGCAACCGCCCGTGGACGACGACCGGCTGACCGGCCCTGATCGACTGGGCCACGTTGTCGCCGAGCGCCCGCCAGCAGCGGATGGCGAAGACCGTCTTGTCACCGTCGCGCCACTCCTGGACCCGCTTGTCGAAGTAACGGTTGGTCGTGATGACGCGCAGCGACGTGACCCGTGATCCGTCTGAGAAGGTGTGCTGGCGTGGCTCCGCCGTGACGTTGCCCGTGATGGTGACGTGGATGTCGTTCATGCGCTTGCCTTTCCATGTGGCCCGTTGCCCTCTGGGCCCCGGATACCCGCGGCCCGGAGCACAACAGTGGCCCGCACCCCGCAGGGCACAGGCCACCGAACCACGCTCTGGGGATAACCCGCCCCCTGTGGACGAACCGCAGGCTCAGCGCAGACCGCAGGCCACGCACGAACCGCAAAGCTCAGCCGCAGACCAAAGCTCACCACGGACCGCAGGCTCACCACGGACCGCAGGCCGAAAGCTCGGCGCACGCTCAGCACGAACCGCACGCTCAGCACGAACCGCAAAGGCAGCGAACCGCAGGCGCAGCGCGAACCGCAGGCGCAGCGCAGGCCGCAGGCCGAAAGCTCAGCGCGAGCCGTGTCAGCCCCGCAGGCCGCGCAGCGCCTCGTAGAAGTCGTGGTGCCTGGCCAGCTCACGCTCGACCGGCTCGACCACCATGCTCTCCGACAACGCCCCTACCCTGCGCCGCATCTCCCGTTCGAGGCGATCACGCTCACTGCCCGCCCCCAGCACCACGAAGTTGCGGCTGGCCACCGCGGAGAGCAGCCCCAGCCCGAGCACGGCGACCATCATCAGCCCCACCCAGGGCAACGTCTCGACCTCGCCCAGCACCCGGAGCCCGACGGGCAACTCGCCCACCTCCAACACCCCGTAGGCGAGCGTGGTGCCGACCCAGGCGACTCCCGCGACGAACAGCGCCACCAGGCTGTACTGCCAGAACTTCAGCAGCCGCCACGAGCCGGGGACCCGGTCGAGCCTGGGTGCGACCTGGGCCAGCTCGCCGGACAGCGCCTCGGGCAGTTTGGCCGCCTGTGAGCGTGCCGCGAGCTTCACCCCGTTGCGCCAGGAGTCGTGCATCCCCACGGACACGCCGTCCGCCAGTGCCTGGATCGCGTTGGCCACCTCGGCCGGCTGCGCGCTCTGCTCACCGCCGGGCACACCGCTGATCTCGTCACGCAGGTCGCCGAGCCGCAGGCTCTTCAGCGGGTCGCCGCGCAGCCGGTCCACCCAGCGCGCGTACGGCCAGCCGACCCAGGCCGCCGATCGCGCGCCGTACACGTTCTCCATGGCCTCGCCCAGCGCCGGTACCCCGACGGCGTCGCAGAGCGCGTCGGTGAGTCCGACCCGGCGGGCGGCGTCGACGGTGGACGGCACGCCGCCGGCGTCGCCCTCGGGCATCAGCGCGACCATCTTGCGGATCACCCGCTCGATGTCGGCCTCCAGGCGCTGGATCGCCGCTCTGCGCCTGGACACGGTGTGGGCGAGCACCGTCTTGAGGCTGTCGGCGCCGCCCCCGGTGGTCGCCGCGGTGGCCACCACGCAGGGATTCTCCACGCCTTCGCGTTCGAGCAGGTCGGTGAGGTCGGCGACGCACTCGGCCAGTTCCTCGGGGGCGAGCCGGTCGGCCTGGTTGAGCGCGAACATGGTCACCGCGTTGTGACCGGCCAGGTCGACGACGTAGCGCCGGTGTGTGGAGGCGTCGGCGTACTTCTGTGGATCGAGCACCCACACGACCAGGTCGGCCACCTGGATCAGCCGGTCGGCCTCGTGGTCGGTGAGGGCGCGGATGGAGTCGTGGTCGGGGAGGTCGAGCAGGATCAGGCCGTGGAGCTGGCTGTCGCCCTTGTCCAGCGCGCTGGCCCTGGCGAACCTGTGCCGCCACTGGATCTGCAGCCAGTCGAGCAGCGGCCCCGCGCCCTCCAGCCCCCACACGCACGCGTGGGTGCGGGCGGTGGTCGGCCTGCGGACGCCCGTCGGTGACAGCTCCAGCCCGGACACCGCGTTGAACAGGGAGGACTTGCCGCTGCCCGTGCCGCCGGCGAGGGCGACCACCGTGTGGTCGGAGGAGAGCTTCAGCCGGTCGCCGGCGCGGAGCAGGAGCTGCTGCGCCTCTGCCAGCAGCTCCGGGTCGACCCGGCCGGGGCCGAGCTCGACGAGCCGTGACAGGGCGGCGAGCCGGGAGCCGAGTCCTGGCCGGGCGGTTTTGGTGGAGGTAGTGGTGGCGGTCATCTGGCGACCTCGAGGTTGTACGTCGCCTGGTAGAGGCGGGTCGCGGCTGATTCGTCGGGAATGCCGGCGCCGTCTAACGCCCGGACATATCTCAGGGTCTCCTCATCGAACAGCATGCCGATCCTCGCGCGCAGGTCGTTACGTGCTTTGACGCTGATGTTCCGCAGCGACTCGGCTCCCAGCAGCGAACGCAGCAGCCGCTGGGGCATCGGCTCCGAGCCGCCGTCCGCCTCGGGCGTGCCGTATCCCAGCAGCCCCACCGTGAAGATCAACGCCAGCGACTCCTCGTCGAACGAGACCACCCTGGCCACCGAGCGCTTCGTCACGCCCTCCTTGCGGATCAGCGCGACCATGTGCTCCTGCCAGGCGGCGATCGTACGGCCGGCCCGCCGTACGAGCTCGTCGGACGGGTCGGCGAGACCTGGGGTCGAGGCGAGCGTGTCGCCTGGGCCGCCTCGCCGCACCCAGCGGCCGACGACCTCCTCGGCGGCGCGCTGGGCCGCGGAGACGGTCACCGATTCGAGGCCGGTGCGCAGCGCGGCGGCCAGGGCGCGCTGCCGCTCCGGGGCCTGCCGTGAGCTCTTCCCGCCGAACCTGCCCGGCTTGCGCAAGTGGAGGGTGCGGGTGAGGTCGCCCGAGCCGGCGAAGTCCTGCCAGCGGGCCAGTACCTCGCCGCGCATCAGCGAGCCGTTCCTGGTCACCTCGTCGATCTCGGCGAGCGCGCCCATGTAGGCGGTGTCCACGTCGGCGCGCAGCTCGCCGCGGAAGGCCACCTGCGCCTCCAGATGCTTGGCGAGCGCGGGCACCCTGGTCCTGAAGCTGTCGAGCACGCCCGCCAGCGTGGCCTGTACGGCCTGCTCCCTGCGGTTCTCGTCGACGGAAAGCTCCGCCAGCCACCTGCGCAGCTCGGTGATCTCGCTCTCGGGGAGGCGGCCGTCCCGGACCGCGCACTCGTTGATCACGAACCGGTCCGCGCCGCCCAGGCCGTACTCGGTCAGCATCCGGACGAAGTGCTTGACCACGACGTCACGCGACTTCGGAGGCACTCGCGACAGCACGATCGCCAGCCGCGCGCCCCGCTCCTTGGCCAGGCGGAGCAGCCGCCAGGCGGGCGCGTCGGCGTAGCGTGCCGCGGTGGTCACGAAGATCCACAGGTCGGCGGCGTCGAGCATGCGGTGCGCGATCTCGTGGTGTCTCTCCACCACCGAGTCGATGTCGGGGCTGTCGAGGAGCGCGAGCCCCTGCGGGAGGCGTTCGGTGGTGGTCAGGACCAGGCTGTCGGGCCCGGTGTCCGGTCGTGCCCGCTCGACCCGCGTGAGCCCGCCGAGCATGCCGTCCTGGGCGTACCACTGGAGATCGTCGGGGTGGCAGACGAGCACCGGGGTCCCCGTCGTCGGGCGGCGTACGCCGGTGGCGCTCACCTTCCCGCCCGACAGGCTGTTGACCATCGTGGACTTCCCCGCACCCGTCGAGCCGGCCACGACGACCAGCGCGGGCGCGTCGCTCATCCGGACCCTCGGGATCACGTAGTCGTCGAGCTGCGCCAGGATCTCCTCCCTGGCCTTGCCCGCCTCCTCCGCGCCTGGCCCCACCAACCCGAACCGCAGGCCGGTGACGCTCTCCCTGAGCGCGTGGAGCGCACCCGTCAGGGCCTGCGCCGCCGCGTCGGGCATCGCCATCTCACGTGAGCGCGCCGCGCGCCGCCCGGGGTCCGCCCTGCTATCGGCCGACTGCGTACCGGCCGACTGCGCGCCGGCGGCCTCGAACAGTCCTGGGGTACGGCGGGGCTGCGCGGCTTCGCCCGGGGAGGCCGGCCGCTCACCTCGTCGCGCGTCGTGCCGCCGGGCGGGATCGCCCTCGGCGTCACCGGGCTCGCCGTCGCCACCCTGAGCGCCTGTGCGCCGCCCGCCGGCGGACTCGCCGTCTTCGCTCCGAGCGACCTCGCGCCGCCCATCATCCATCCCGCCACCGGCGGCCTGAGCGGGAACGTCGCCGGACTCGCCGTCGCCGCCCCGAGCGGGAGCGTCGTCGTCGGTCCGCGTGGGCTCGTTTCGCTCCCCGCCGGCGCCCCGGGCGGGGTCATGCCGACCGCCCCCGGGTGGGCCGGCCTCGTCCCGGGGGCCGGCGGGCTCGCCTGCCGTACCCTCCGGGGGCTCGCGGCGGTCCTGCGGGTCGTCGGCAGGGCCGGGCGGGTCGGTGCCCGTGTCCTCGTCCCTGATGGGGCGGAAGGACATGGTCTGCTCCCCGGGCGACTCCTGATCGTCCGGGGTGGGGGCGGCCGTCCTGTCGTCTCCGGCGTCGCCGAGCCCTCTGGGCCTGTCGGCAGCTGATTTCACGGAACCCGCTCCGCTCGAACCATCTCGACCTCCTGGCCGACCTTCACGACATCGCCGACGAGAACGATCGCCGGTGGCCGTATCCCAGCTGCGATGACGCGCTCTGCCACAGTGGAGAGCGTGGCGTAGAGAGCCCGTTGCGTCGGAAGAGTACCGTCCTGTACCACCATTACGGGAGTTTCCGGAGAACGTCCGTCTCGTTGGAGTGTGTCGGCGACTTTCCCGATCCGTTCGACCGCCATCATGAACACCAGGGTGCCGTTCGAGCGGGCGAGCGCCGGCCAGTCGACGGTGGACTTCGGATCGTCGGGCGCCACGTGCACCGAGATCACGTGGAACTCCTGGCTGACCCCTCGGTGCGTGACCGGCACCCCGGCCGCCGCCGGGACCGCCACCGGGCTGGTGATGCCCGGCACCACGGTCACCGGGATGCCCGCGCGGGCGCAGGCCAGCATCTCCTCGCCGCCCCGGCCGAACACGAACGGATCACCGCCCTTGAGCCTGACCACGAACTTCCCCGCCCGCGCATGCTCGACGAGCAGCTCGTTGATCTTCTCCTGGGCGAGGTAACGACCATAGGGGATCTTCGCGGCGTCGATCAGCTCCACGTCGGCCGGCAGTTCGTCGAGCAGCGCGCGCGGCGCGAGCCGGTCGGCGACCACCACGTCGGCCTGTGACAGGAGCTGCCGCCCGCGCACGGTGATCAACGCGGGATCGCCCGGTCCGCCGCCGACCAGCGCGACCCCGACCGGCTTGGTCCGGCTCCGCCTGGCGTCGACCGTGCCGTCGCGCAACGCGTCGACGATCGCGTCCCTGATCCCCGCGGCCCGGTGAGGGTCGCCGCCCGCGGTCACCGCGACGCCGATCTCCTCGACGCGGCCGCTCGCCGGGGTCCAGGCCGCCGACGCGTCCTTGTCGTCGGCGCGCACGCACCAGACGCGCTTGGCCTCCGCCTCGGCCGCCACCGCGGTGTTCACGGACCGGTCGTCCGTGCACGCCTGCACGAGCCAGGCGCCGTCGCAGTCGCCCACCTCGTACGGCCTGGCCTCCCAGGTGACCTGTCCGGCCGCGATGAGGTCGTCGAGCGCGGGGGTGACCCCCGGCGAGACCAGCGTGACCACCGCACCCGCCTCCAGCAGCGCCGGAATCCTGCGCTGGGCGACTCTGCCCCCGCCCACGACGAGGACGCGCCGCCCGGATAGGCGCAGACCGAGCAGGTAGGGGGACATGGCGGCCGATCTCCCGTTCGCGAGAACTTGCATGTTAGGACGTAAACCTACCGGCTCAGGCCCAGGGTTTTCGCGGCACCTGTGTTAACGGTCGTCAAGGAGGGGCTGACGGGGATCCCACCTGGTCCCTCCCGCCGCGTCCTTACGCCTGCGCGCCATTCCGGACAGGCCCTCCAGCACGACCCGATTGCCCAAAGCCACGGTGATATCGGCATGATCGTACGGCGGCGCGACCTCGACGATCTCCATCCCGACCACCGGCAGCTCGTAGCAGATCCTGCGCACCGAGTCGAGGAGTTGCCTGGCCGACAGCCCGCCCGGCTCCGGGGTGCCCGTCCCCGGCGCCGCCCCCGGGTCGCACACGTCGATGTCCACCGACAGGTAGACCCCCTCGCACTCGTCGAGCGCGAGGGCGAACGCCTCCGTCAGGCACTCCTCCAGGCCGCGCGCGCCGATCTCGGTCATCTCGTAGGACCGCATGTTCTGCTCGGCCATCCACGCCAGGGTCTCGGGACCCGGCCAGTAGCCGCGCAGGCCGATCTGCAGGAACCGGTCGCCGCGGATCGCGCCCGACTCGATCAGCCTGCGCATCGGCTGGCCGTGGCCGTACAGGTGGCCGAAGGCGATGTCGCCGGTGTCGGCGTGCGCGTCGAAGTGCAGCATCGACACGCGGCCCATCCCCCTGGCCCGTGCCACGCCGCGGGCGTCGGGGAGCGCGATCGTGTGATCGCCGCCCAGCACGAGGGGAATCGCTCCGCAGGAGGCGATCCGGTGCACGGCCTCCTCGATGTCGTGGATCGACTTCTCGACGTCGCCCGAGTAGCACTGCACGTCGCCCGCGTCCAGCACTCTCAGGTCGCGCAGGGCGTCGACGCGCATCGCCAGGCTGGGCCGCGACCCGTCGTGCGGGAGGTAGCACGCCTGCCGCATCGCCATCGGACCGAACCGCGCCCCCGGCCTGTTCGTCGTCCCGCCGTCGAAGGGGGCTCCGATGATCACCACGTCGGCGTCGGCGAAGGTGCCTGGGTCGGTCACGTCACATCTGTCCACGCCGAGGAACGTGATGTCCGGGCCGTACATCGCTCCGTATCTGGGCACTGCGCGCATCCCTTCTGTCGCCGGGTCCTCCTACCCTGCCCGTTATGAGGATGCGCGTGCGCGTTCGGACCGCCCGTTCAGCTCTGCTTGTCGGTGACACCGGCGGAGTCGAAGGTGGCCACCTCGTGCATGACGCGTACGGCGGCGCAGACCAGCGGGTGGGCGAGGAGCCCGCCGGTGCCCTCGCCGAGGCGGAGCTCCAGGTCGACCAGGGGACGGAGGCCGAGATGGTCGAGGGCGATCCGATGACCGGGTTCGGCCGAACGGTGACCGGCGACGCAGTGGTCCACGACGGACGGCGCCAGGGCCGCCGCTGCGAGGGCCGCCGACCCGGCGATCACACCGTCGAGGATGACGGGAACGCCCGTCGCGGCGGCGCCGAGGATGAATCCGGCGATCGCGGCGTGTTCCAGCCCGCCGACCGCGGCCAGGGTCCGCAGCGCCTCGCCCTCGGCGGGGAGGGTCCCGTCGAAGTTGGCGTCCAGGGCTTCTCGGACGATCGCGATCTTGTGGTTGTGGGTGGCGTCGTCGATGCCGGTGCCGCGGCCGGTGGTGGCGGCCGGGTCCTGGCCGGTGAAGGCCGAGATCAGGGCGGCCGAGGCGGTGGTGTTGGCGATGCCCATGTCGCCGGTGATCAGGCAGCGGGCGCCGGAGGCGATGAGTTGCGCCGCGACCGAGATGCCGGTCTCCAGCGCGGCGACGGCCTGCTCGGCGGTCATGGCGGGGCCGCGGGACAGGTCGGCGGTGCCGTACGCGACCTTGCGGATGAGCAGGCCGGGGGCCTCGGGGAGGTCGGTGGCCACGCCGACGTCGACGACGGTCACGGTGGCGCCGACCTGGGTGGCGAAGGCGTTGGCCACGGCTCCGCGCCCGGTGAAGTTGGCCACCATCTGGGTGGTGACCTCCTGGGGCCAGGGGCTGACGCCCCGCGCGTGCACGCCGTGGTCGGCGGCGAAGATGGCCAGGGCGGCGGGGGCGGGCAGCGGGGGCGGGCTGACGCCCGCGGCGCCGGCCAGCCGTACCGCGACGTCCTCCAGGACGCCGAGGGAGCCGCGTGGCTTGGTGAGGCGGTCCTGGTGCGCACGCGCGTCCGCCATCGCGGACCGGTCGGCGGGGCGGACAGCGGCGATCGTCTCGTCCAGCAGGCTCAACTCACGTCTCCCGTCATGTGGGGGCGCCTGGGGAGGGTTCCGCCAGGCGGTCGCAACGTCAACGGCGCCCGGTCACCACGCGGTGGTGTCGAGGGCTTCCTCGTAGCGGTCGATGACGACGTCGGCCAGGGCCTCGCAGTCGCCGATCACCTCGGCGCAGCGGATGTCGAGGTCGGGGTGGCCGGCCGCGTAGGCCAGGGCCTGGGCCCAGACGCGTTCGAGCTGACCGCCGGCGAACAGGAGGTAGGGCAGCACGATGACGCGGCGGGCGCCGAGGCGGCGGCAGCGTTCGAGACCGCCGGGGACGCCGGGCGGGGTGAGGGAGACGAAGGCGGTCTCCACGGTCATCAGGTCGTAGGCGTGGGTCTCCCAGAAGAGGCGGGAGACGCGGTGGACCTCGGCGTTGGCGGTCGCGTCGGTGGAGCCGTCGCCGACGAGGACGACGGCGGTCTCGCCGGGCTCGATGGGGGCGGGTTCCTCGTCGAGACCCCAGGTGGGCACGGCGCGCAGCCGGGGGACCTCGATGGCGGCGTCGGCGAGCCGGTCGGCCAGGAGGCCGAGGACCCGGGGGTCGGGGCCGACGGGGCGGCCGTAGTCGTACATGAGGGTGGGGTGCCGCTGCTGTTCGAGCGCCATGGCGGCCGGGATCCGGCCCCCGGCGCGCTGCTCGGCGTTGAGCGTGAGCGGGAGGGCGACGAGGCGGTGGTGGCCCCTGGCGATGAGGGAGGCGACCGAGTCGCTCAGCCGGGGTCTGGCCTTCTCCAGATAGCCGCCGGAGACGTCGGTCGATCTGTGGTCGAGTCGACAGCGCAGCCGGTGCACGAACCTGCCGAATTCGGCTGCACCGCTGTCATCGCTCGAACCATGCCCGATGAGCAGCAGTGGCGGCTTCATGCAGATTCTCCATCACCTTGACAAGCTGACCTGGGGATACTCAGGCAAGACACGCGAGGATATCCGATAAGGGCTGGCCGTGGACAGGTAACGGCGTGGCAACGATGCTTGTGTGACAGATGGGGTCAAACACGTGATCCGTGCACCACGAAGACGGACTCCGCCGGGCTGAGATCGCGCGTCTCGCCGAGCCGGGCGGTCTGGATCAGGACCCCTTCGGCGTGGAAACCGTGCTCCTTCATGATCGCCAGTACGGCGGGCGCCTCCTCGGCGGCACGCAGCACGGTCACCAGAGAGGACGGGCGTCGCGCCGCGCAGGCGGCGATCACGTCGGGGCCGCCGCCGCCCACGTGGACGCTGTCGGGCGCGGGCAGCGGTTCGAGCGCGGCCGGCGCCCGCCCGCGGGCGAGGGCGACCTTGACGCCATGCGCGATCACGTTGCGCTTGATGGTCTCGCAGCGGCCCAAGTCGCGCTCCACCGCGACCACGGCCGCGCCGAAACGGGCGCACTCCACGGCGATCTCACCGGCTCCCGCGCCGACGTCCCAGACGAGGTCGCCCAGCCGGGGACCGAGCTTGGCCAGCACGAAGGCGCGCGCCTCCGGGCCGGGGCCGTGCCGCAGCCGGTCGAAGCCCAGGGCCCACACCCCGGGGCCGGGGCGGGCGCCGGCGAGCCAGGCGGGCTCGACGCGCCGCCGCGGATCGAGTACCAGGACCACGTCCGGGTTGCGCCACGGGCGGGTGGTCGCCTCGCCCATCCTGCTGTGGGTGACCCGCTCGCCGGAACCGCCGAGATCCTCGAAGACGATGAGCTCGCGCGGCGTGGTGGGGGCGAGTTCCCTGGCGAGCTCGGCCGGGCCGACCCCGGGGGCGGCGAGCACCGCGACCTTGTGGTGGGCTCGGCAGACGTTCGCCGCGCGCCGCAGGTCGGAGGTGCCGACGACGAGGGCGTCCTCCCAGGCCAGCCCGGCGTGCGCGAACGCCCTGGAGATCAGCGAACTGGCGGGGATGACCTCGGGGACCAGCCCGTGGTCGCGCAGCGCGCGCACGCCGCCGAAGAAGCCCGGGTCGCCCTCCGCGAGCACGACGGCGTGGCCCTCCCCTGTTTCGAGGTGCTCCCGGAGGGTCGCGAGGAGGTCGCCGCCGACGACCCTGGACACGCCGTGGGCCGGCCGTACTCTGCGCATGACGCGTTCGGGGCCGGTGACGAGGGTGGCCCTGCCGATGCGTTCCCGGGCCTCCGCCGACAGGTCCGACCCGTCACATCCGATCACCGTGATCATCACTGCTCACCGTCCTCCCCTCCACAGTGACCGGCCGGAGGGCTCCGTGCCAGTGGGAACGTCGTCACGCAGGCGGCCGAACACGGTCATGTCGGTGCGTTCTCCGCTGGGCAGCAGTCCCGCGCCGCGCAACAGCCCCTCGCGGGTGAACCCGGATCGCTCGGCGACCCGCTGCGAGGCCGTGTTGCCGACGGCCGCCCACAGGTCGACCCGGGCCAGGCCGCGGGAGAAGGCGTGCTGGACCATCGCCTCGGCGGCCTCGGCCGCGTAGCCCCGGCGGCGCGCCCAGGGGGCCGTCCAGTAGCCGCAGTAGGCGAAGCCGTCGGTCCAGTCGGCGCCGAAGAGCGAGACCGCGCCGGACAGGCGGCCGGTCTCCCGGTCCACGAACGCGCACAGGGCGGTGGTGCCGGGGTCGAGGTGGGCGCGGCGCAGGCAGAAGTCCCGGGCGCGTTCCCGGTCGAAGTCGTGTGCCCACTTCAGCCACCGGCGGATGTCGGGGTCGCCCGAGGCGGCGAGCACGTCGCCGGCGTCGGCGGCCTCGAAGGGGCGCAGCGTCAGGCGGGCGGTCTCCAGGCGTGCCGGGCCCAGGGACGGCACGTGCCGGGCGGGGCCGTCGGCGAGGTCGGACCGGAGCAGGCCGAAGACGACCAGGTCGTGCGGGCCGTCGTCCTCCATTCCCGCGTCGCGGAGCACTCCCTCCTTGACGAAGCCCGCCTTGTCGGCGACCCGCAGCGAGGGCGCGTTGTCGAGGTTGACGCGGATCTCGGCGCGGTGCAGCCCGGTCTCGGCCATGACGTGCCGGGACAGGCCGCGAACCGCCTCCGTCGCGTAGCCGTTGCCCCGGTGGGCGGGATGCACGCCGTACCCGATCTCGGTGATGCCCGCGCCCCAGCGGGTCGAGAACAGGCTGATGCCGCCGACGATCTCGCCCTCCGTGGTGATCGCCAGGTGGATGCCCTGGCCGGAGGCGGACAGTTCGTGCACGCCGTGCCTGAGCCACTGGGACACGCCGGAGACGTGGCCGGGGGCGCCGGGCGGGAGGAACTCGTGCCGCGCCTGGATCACTTCGTGGATCGCCGGAGCGTCGGCGGTGTCGAAGGGCCGCAGCAGCAGCCGTTCGGTGCGGATCATCAGTCCCGGGTCGAAGGCATGCACACGTATCCCCTTTTAACAGGATTTCGGCGCATTACAGCTCAGCGTACGGAGGATCAGCACGCAAGCCTTGTCCACCATGTTTGCCATCGAAAACCCGGGTAGGGGTCCGAAACCGGTTGAAAGGGGGGACGACCATGGAACGCGGCAGTGCCAAGCACGGCCCGCGGATCGACGAACAGCAGAAGCATGAGAGCGAGGGAATCGTCCGCGGCGGAGGCCCGACACACGCGGAGGAGGGGAAGCAGCCCGAGCCCACGAAGGGCCCGGCCGAGGAGAGTCTGGGCACGCCCCCTCGGCCTCCCGGGCACGAACCGGGCACCGCGGCCGGAATCAGTCCCGCCGACGTGGAGCGCCGTAGCAACCTCGCCAAATGGCTCAGCGACGCCGATTTTCCCGCCAACAAGGCGGCCCTGCTCGCGCACGCGGAACGCTCGGGCGCGCCCGATCCCGTCCTCGAAGCGGTCGGATCGCTTCCCGAGATGCACTACTCCAACGTCTCGGAGGTCGCACAGGCGCTGGGACTCGGCGTCGGACAACATCGCGGTAGGTGAGAGCACATGAGATTGGACGCGATCCGGTCGCTGTACGAGCAGCCGGGGCCCTTCGTCTCGGTTTATCTCGACGCGAGCCGGTCGAACGAAAGGGGCGCGGAACAGGTGGCGCTGCGCTGGCGGGACCTGCGCACCCACCTGGCCGGAACAGACGACACGACGCTCGACGCCATCGAGGCGCGGGTCCTCTCCCCCGCCGAGGCCGCGCCCGGCCGGGCGATCTTCGCCGCGGGGGGTCGCGTCCTCCACGACGAGGCGCTCGCCGCCCCGCCGCGCAGGGAGATCGCCAGGTCCTCGCCGCTGCCGCACGTGATGCCGCTGCTCGCGCAGCGCGGCGAGACCGTCCCGCATCTGCGGGTGATCGCCGACCACACGGGCGCGGACGTGGTGGTGGTCGCCGCGGGCTCGCCACGCCATACGGCGGTGCATGCGGCGGACTGGCCGCTCACCAAGACGGCCCAGGGCGGGTGGTCGCAGAAACGGTACGAGCGGAGCGTGGAGGAGACCTGGGAACGCAACGCCGTGGTGGTCGCCGAGACCGTGGACGAGGAGGTCCGCCGGATCGGCGCGGAGCTGGTGGTGGTGGCGGGCGAGCCGAAGTCCCGCGCGCTGCTCTGCGACCACCTCGGGACCGGGGCGGCGGACCGGGTGGTGATGGCCGAGCACGGCAGCCGGGGGAACGGCGCCGACCCGGAGCCGTTCGACGAGGACGCCGAGGCGGCCATCGAGACCTGGGTCGAGCGCCGGCGCTCCGAACTGGTCGAGCACTACGGCGAGGGACCGTCGGCGATCGGCCTGCGGGAGACCGCGCAGGCCCTGCGTGAGGGACGGGTGGACACGCTGCTGGTCGCCGACGAGCCGTCCGCCGACGGCCTGATGTGGGTCGGCCCGCAGGGCGCCCAGCTCGCGCTCGACGGTGACGAGCTGCGTCAGTGGGGGGTGGCCGACCCGGTGCGCGACCGCGCGGACGCGGCCCTCGCCCGGGCCGCCGCCACGACGGACGCCGACCTGTGGTTCGTCCGCCGCGACTCGCTCGGCACGGACGTGGCCGCACTCCTCCGCTACTGACCGGCAGCGCCGTCGCCGAACGGTGACGGCACTCCCGACCCGTGATGACGGCACCGAACAGCGACGGCGCCACCGGCCGGTGGCGACACCCGTGCACCGGTTGGCAGCGGTCATCGGCCGCTCAGCGGTGACGCGGCCGGTCACCGGTCGGTGACGATGACCACCTCGAGGGTGCGGGGACCGTGGACGCCCTCGACCCGGTCGAGTTCGATGTCGCTGGTCGCCGAGGGGCCGCTGATCCAGGTCAGCGGCCGGGCGGGATCGAGCCTGGCGACCGCCTCGGGGACGCTGCCCACGATCTGCCCGGCGCGGACCACGCACAGGTGGTAGTCGGGGACCAGGGTGAGCACCCGGCGGCCCTGGCCGGGGCCGGTGTCGAGCACGATCGTGCCGGTCTCCGCCACCGCGACCGCGCAGCCGGTGAGCACCGCGCCGGCGGCGTCGAGGTCACCGGCGCCGAGCGGCGGGTCGTCGCCGACCAGCGCCCGCGTCGCCGCCTCATCCCCTTCCGCCCGGGCGGCGGCGCGGGCCCACTCCTCGTCGAGCCCTTCGGGGACGACGAGCCGGGTGACTCCCCTGGCCGCCAGTGCCGCGCCGATCGTGGCCGCCACCTGGTCGCCGGTCACGACGTGCACGATCGCGCGATAGTCGTCCACCCGTTCGGCGAACAGCTCGACGAGCCCTTCCCGCGGCCCGCCGGTCCGGTAGGCGCGCGGGATGTCCACGGCGGGCGCGTCGCGTACGGCGGCGCGGACCCGGGCCAGGATCTGCTCCCTGGAACTCATCGGCGGCCTCCGTCGGTCTTCTTCCACCAGTCGCGGAACGACTCCGCGGGGATCTCCGGGATGTCGCGGGTGTCGGTCCAGCCGGCCAGCGGACCGGGCAGCCGCTTGGGCGCCAGCCGGCGGAACCGGCTGCCGAGCCGCTGTGCCTTCGCCAGCCGTACGGACTTGTCGAGGACCCAGCCCGCGGCGCGCATGCCGGCGCGTTCGGCGGGTGAGTGCCTGGCCTTGGCCCGCAGGTGGACCAGGACCTCGGGGATGTCGATGGCGACCGGGCAGACGTCGTAGCAGGCGCCGCACAGGCTGGAGGCGTAGGGCAGGGAACGGTCGAGCTCGGAGCCCATGCCACGGAGCTGAGGGGTGAGGATCGCCCCGATCGGCCCGGGATAGACCGAGCCGTAGGAGTGGCCGCCCGCGCGCTCGTAGACGGGGCAGACGTTGAGGCACGCGGAGCAGCGGATGCAGCGGAGGGCCTGCCGTCCGACCTCGTCGGCGAGCACCTTGGTGCGGCCGTTGTCGAGCAGCACCAGGTGGAACTCCTGCCCCTCGGCCGAGCCGGTCCAGGTCGAGGTGTAGGGGTTCATCCGCTCGCCGGTGGAACTGCGCGGCAGGAGCTGCAGGAAGACCTCCAGATCACGCCAGCTCGGCACGACCTTCTCGATGCCGACGACGCTGATCAGCGTCTCCGGCAGGGTGAGGCACATCCGGCCGTTGCCCTCGGACTCCAGCACCACCAGGGTGCCGGTCTCGGCGACCATGAAGTTGGCCCCGGAGACGGCGACCTTGGCCGACAGGAACTTCTCGCGCAGGTGCAGCCTGGCCGCCTCGGCGAGGGCGCGCGGCTCGTCGGTGAGCCCGTCCGGCGCCGGACGCCCCCATTCGGCCATCTTCGACAGGAACACCTCCCTGATCTCCGACCGGTTGCGGTGGATCGCGGGCACCAGGATGTGCGAGGGCCAGTCGTCGCCGAGCTGCACGATCAGCTCGGCGAGGTCGGTCTCGTAGGCGGTGATCCCCTGCGCGGCCAGCGCCTCGTTCAGGCCGATCTCCTGGGTGGCCATCGACTTCACCTTGACGACCGAGGTCTCGCCGGTGGCCTTGACCAGGTCGGTGACGATCCGGTTCGCCTCCTCGGCGTCGGCTGCCCAGTGCACGTGGCCGCCGGCGTCCGTCACCGCCGCCTCCAGCGTCAGCAGGTGGGTGTCGAGGTCGCGCAGCGCCTCGTCCTTGATCGCCGCCGCGGCGGCCCGCAGCTCCGCCCAGTCGGGCAGCTCGCCGACCACGGCGGCCCGCTTGCCGCGAATGGTGTGGGTGGCCTTGCGCAGGTTGTAGCGAAGCTGGGAGTCCTGTACGGCGTGCGCCGCGTTCGCCGGGAAGGCGGGCATGCCGAGGAAGGCGCCACTCATGCCTGGACCTCCGTGGCCGCGAGGATCTCGGCGAGGTGCATCACGCGCACCCCGGCGCGCTGCCGTTTCAGGGCGCCGCCGATGTGCATCAGGCAGGAGTTGTCGGCGGCGCAGAGCACCTCGGCGCCGGTGTCGAGCACGCCGCGGACCTTGTCGCCGCACATCGCCGCGGAGATCGCCGGGTTCTTCACCGCGAAGGTGCCGCCGAAGCCGCAGCACTCCTCCGCGCCGGGCAGCGGGAGCAGCTCCAGCCCGCGGACCTGTGCCAGGAGGCGGGCGGGGCGGTCGCCGAGGTGCAGGCCGCGCAGCGAGTGGCAGGTCGGGTGATACGTCACCCGGTGCGGGAAATATGCGCCTACGTCGGTGACGCCCAGCACGTCCACCAGGAACTCCGACAGGTCGTACACCTTGGGCGCCATCTCCGCCGCCGCCCGGGAGAACGCGCTCGACCCGCCGGGCGGACGGGGACCGCCCCCGACGGGCGCGTGGCGAGGACCGGCCGCGGCCGCCCTGGCCAGGCGAGGGTACTGCTCGCGGACCATCGCGGCGCACGAACCCGAAGGGGCGACCACGGCGTCGTAGTCGCCGAAGACGTCGAGGAAGTGCCGGGCCAGCCGTACGCCCTCGTCCTGGTAGCCGGTGTTGACGTGCATCTGCCCGCAACAGGTCTGCGCGGCGGGGAACTCGACCTCGCAGCCGAGGCGGCGCAGCAGGGAGACCACCGCCCGGCCCGTCCCAGGGAAGAGCGTGTCGTTGACACACGTGATGAACAGGGCGACGCGCACAATGCTCCCTTTCCTATGAGGTCTGACCACTGTATGGTCCGACCATATGGAGACACAAGACTCCGGATGGCGCCCGGTCCGCCGCGCCCGTGCCTTCGAGGACGTGCTCGCCCAGATCGAGCGGCGGATCGCCGACGACGAGCTCGCCGTCGGCGACCGGCTTCCCGGCGAGCGGCAGATGGCCGAACAACTCCAGGTCAGCAGGTCCTCCGTGCGGGAGGCGCTGCGGGTGCTGGAGACGCTGGGCGTGGTGTCGTCGCAGGCGGGACGTGGGCCCGACGCGGGAGCCGTGCTCATCTCCCGGCCGGAGGGCGCGCTCACCGACCTGCTGCGGCTGCACCTCGGCCTGTCCTCGCTGTCCATGCGCGAGGTGGTCGAGACCCGGATGATGATCGAGCGGTGGTCGGCGGCGCACGCGGCCGACCACGTCACCGCCGAGCACCTGGCCAGGATGCGGACCGCGCTGGCGAACATGGCGGCGGCGGCCACGGTGGCGGAGTTCGTCGAGCACGACACCGACTTCCACCTCACGATCGCCGAACTGTCGGGGAACCGGCTGCTCGCCGCCACCATGCGGGCCCTGCGCGCCGCCGTCCAGGAGTACGCGATCGAGGCGGTGCACCGGCTGGGCACGACCGAGGGGCTGACGGCCGACCACATGGAGATCTACGACGCGATCGCGGCGGGCGACCGGGAGGCCGCGGTGGCCGCCGTCTCCGCGCATCTGGCCCGCGCCTACCCCACCGCCTGACCGATCACACCGCATCCGGCCCGCGCCCACCCCACCACCCGACCGATCACACCGCATCCGGCCCGCGCCCACCCCACCACCCGACCGATCACACCGCATCCGGCCCGCGCCCACCCCACCGCCTGACCGGTCAGCGGGTGTCCGCTATCCGGCAGCCGGCGCCCGAGCACGTCGCCATCGCCTGCAGGCTCCGCTGGAGGGCGCTGAGCAGCTCCGGCGGCGCCTCCGCCGCCAGGTTCCTGAGCTGGAACGGGTCCGAGGCGAGGTCGTAGAGCTGGCGCTCCCCCGTTTCGTACTCCACGTAGGTGTACCGCTCGGTCCGCAGCCCCCGGTAGGGCGGCACGGTCGCCGGGGACAGGGTCAGCAGGCCGGGCGGGCTGAAGAACTCCACCAGGACGTTCCGCCGCCAGCCGGGCGGCGGCACGCCGGTGAGCAGCGGCACCAGCGAGCGCCCTTCGACGAACGCGGGGACCTCCGCCCCGGCGATCGCGCCGAAGGTGGGGCCGAGGTCCACGGTGGTCGCCAGGCTGGTGACGTCCGCCCCGGCCCGGACCCCCGGCCCGCGCACCACCAGGGGCACCCGGATGCTCTCGTCGAACGGGGTGGTCTTGCCGTTGGGGATCCGATGGCTGCCCAGGTGGAACCCGTTGTCAGAAGTGAAGAAGATGTACGTGTTAGCCAGCCGCCCGGACCGGCTCAGCGACGCCACCAGGGACCCGACGAGGTCGTCGACGCCCAGCATGGCCCGCATCCGCGCCCGGTACCGCTCGTCGATTCGCGCGATGGCGGCGGGGTCCAGCCGGGGCATCGAGCGCAGCCAGGCCGGCTCGGCCGACAGGTCCTCCTGGTCGAAGGACGGCGTGCGGGGCGCGATGGCGCCGGTGAAGGCGTCCGCGTGGCGGGGCGCGTGGTTGGCCGGGGCGTGCGGCGCGATCGGGGCGAGGTAGAGGAAGAAGGGCTCCTTGCCCTCCCTGGAGACGAACTCCCCGGCCTTGGCGGCGAGCACGTCGGAGAGGTAGTCCTCCGGCGCGAAGCCGTACTGGCGCAGCGTGCCGTTCTCGTTGAGGGTGTAGCCGAACTCGTTGTAGAGGCGCTTGACGGGCACCTGCCAGTCGTCCCAGCCCGGCGGGACGTGCGTCGCCTCGACCTTGCGGCCGGGGTAGTGGTTCAGGTACTTGCCCATCAGACCGGTCCGGTAGCCGGCCGCCTTGAGCCAGGTGCCCATGGTGGAACGTTCCAGACCGGAGGTGTAGAACTTGGCGAATCCGCCTTCGGGCGGGGTGTTGGTGATCACGCCGTGGCTGTGGACGTACTGCGAGCGAAGGATCGTGGAACGGGAGGGGCAGCACCAGGAGTTGGAGACGAAGTAGCGGTCGAACGAGGTGCCCTGGCGTACGAGCTGGGTCCAGATGTTGGGAAAGGCCCGCAGGTCGACGGCGTCCAGGTCGTCCGCGAGCACCAGCACGATGTTGGGGCGTGGGCGGGCGCCCGCGTCGGCGGGGACGCTCGCGAGCGGCTGCGCGCCGGCCAGGAGCAGCATGAGGAGACACGCGGTCCAGCAGACGATCTTCTTCACACGCTCAGGGATTCCCAGGTCACACCCCCTCGACACCCGACCCTCGACCAGTCCGGCTAGAACGTGTTCTAATCGGCCGGTGACGACTGATCTCCGGCTCGGCCTCAACCTCGGCTACTGGCAGCGCGGCCCCGACGACGCCACCGAGCTCGTCCAGACCGCCGAACGACTCGGCTACGACTCGGTCTGGACCGCCGAGGCGTACGGCAGCGACGCCTTCACCCCCCTCGCCTGGTACGGCGCGCGTACCTCTCGCATCAAACTGGGCACCAGCGTCGTGCAGATCTCCGCCCGCACGCCCGCCGCCACCGCCATGACGGCGATGACCCTCGACCACCTGACCGGCGGCCGCCTTCTGCTCGGCATCGGCGCCTCCGGCCCTCAGGTCGTCGAAGGCTGGTACGGAATGCCCTTCCCGAAACCGCTGGCCAGAACACGCGAGTACATCGAGATCATGCGTAAAATCTGGCGCCGCGAGGAGCCGGTGACCAGCGACGGCGACCACTACCCGCTCCCCCTCCCCGGCGGCGCCGGCCTCGGCAAGCCGCTCAAACTCATCACCCACCCCCTGCGCCCGGACATCCCGCTCTACCTCGGCGCCGAGGGCCCCAGGAACGTCGCGCTCGCCGCCGAGGTCACCGACGGCTGGCTGCCGCTGTTCGCCTTCCCGGAGAAGATCGAGAAGATGTACGGCGAGTCCCTGTCGGGAGCCCGGCCCGGCTTCGACATCGCCGCCATGGTCCTGGTGATCATCAGCGACGACGTGCAGGCCGCGCTGAACAGCGTCAAGATGATGCTGACCCTCTACATCGGCGGCATGGGAGCCAGAGACCGCAACTTCCACGCCGACATCATCGGCAGGATGGGCTACGCCGAGGCCGCGACCCGGATCCAGGCGCTCTACCTCGCCGGGCGCAGGGACGAGGCGTTCCAGGCGATCCCCGACGAGCTCGCCGACGGGATCTCCCTGGTCGGGCCGCTCGGGCGGATCCGGGAACGGCTGGACGCCTGGCGGCGCAGCCCGGTGACCAACCTGCTGGTGATGGGCCCGCGCGACGAGCCGTCGCTGCGCGCGATCCGCGACCTGGTACTCGGCTGACCAGTGCCGACGCGGCTGCCCGCCGTACCTCCTTACGACCTAGTCCGGGCGGGGGGCCGGGTTGTCGGTCACCGAGCGGAGCAGGGGACGGCTGAGCGCGCCCGCGCCGATCACCCCGCAGAAGCCCAGGACGACGCACACCAGGAGGGTCGTCATCCCGCTGCCGTTCAGGGCTCCGGGGGCCAGCGCCGCGCCGGAGGACATGCCGATCAGGATGGCGCCGCCGCCGAGTACGGCGAGCGGGACGAGGGTCTCGGCGCGGCGGGCCCGGTCGAGCACGGACAGGGGCGTCCCGGCCAGCCTCAGCAGTGCGTAGGTCTGGCGGCGGTCGAGGATGGACGAGGCCGCCGTGATGCCCGCGCTGGCGATGGCGACCAGGAAGGAGACGGTGAGCACGACGATCGTGCCGGTGCGCACGTCGGCGAGCATCACCTCGCCCTGGTGCTGATCGTCGGCCGGCGAGGTGGCGCTGTGGCCGGGCGCCAGGCCGGCGAGCGCGGTGCGGGCACGGTCGACGGTCGCCGTCTCCTCGGTCGCGAGCACGACGGTGACCAGCCGGTGGTCGCCCTTGCCCGACGTCTCGACCCGCCCCGCGAGGCCCGCGGACCGCAGTCGTTCCCCGGCTTTGTCGGCGGTCTCCGCGACCCGGGCCGCGGGCACCTCGATCTGCAGCCGCCCGGCGGACTCGTCGCCCAGCAGGCCGCTCGCCGGGGTGAGCAGCCCGATGAACCCGGCCACGAACCCGGTGAGCACCACCCCGCTCACGGTCCGCCACGCCGAGCGCGGATCATCCATCAGCCGCCGCCCCGCCAGCAGCCGCGCGGGCCCCCGCGCCGAGCGGGCGGTGATCCTGCCGATCACGCCGACCACCCAGGGTCCCAGCACCGCGATCGACAGGAACGGCAAGGCGACCGCCAGGACGAGCGCGGCCACCGAGGCCGTCCCCGAGGCGACGGCGGGGGCGGCCGCGACGAGCGCCACCGTCACCACCACCCGGACGAACCGCATCCCCGGCGGCGTCTCCCGCTTGGCCACCCCGAGCGGGCTGACCACCACCCTGCGCAACCCGACCACCGCCGACAACCCGACCAGCAGAGGTACGGCGAGCAGCACGCCGATCACGTACTGCGGGCCGGGCAGGAGGTCCCAGGCGAACCAGGTGCCGCCCGCGATCGGGATGCCGGCCAGCAGCGGCACGGCCACGCCGTACACGACCGTGCCCAGCAGCGCCCCCAGCACGGCGACGAACATGGCCTCGGCGGCCGTCATGCCTACCACCTGGCCGGGCGTCGCGCCCACCAGACGCAGCGCGGCCAGCCGCCGGTCGCGCCTGGCGACGGTCAGCCTGGCCGAGGCGCCGCCGAACACCAGCAGCGGGACGATCATCAGCACGGTCGCGATCAGGGCGAGGATCGAATAGCCGACGGCCATGTCGGAGGGCTCGCCGCCGAAGCCCGCGATCCTGGTCGGACCGGTGGACAGCAGTGACTCAGCGGACTGAAGCCAGGTCATCGCCGGGTCTCCGGGGGCCCGGCCGACCACCGCGACCAGTTCCCCGGGATGGATCAGCCCCTCGTCCCCGATGACCAGCCCCGCAAGGACCGGGAACCGGCGGCCGAGCCGGTCGGCGGGAAGCCGTTCGATGAGCGCGGCCAGGGCAGGTGACGTCCACACCTCGCCGGGCGCGGGAAACCGGCTGAGCCCGGGAGGCGGAGCCAGCCCCTGCTTGAGCGCGGCGAGTTCGACCACGGTGATCGAACGGTCCGCCACGAAGCCGTGCCGTACGGCCTGCACCGCCACCGCGTCCGAGGCCCGAACCGGGTTGCGCCACGCCTCGCGGTCGCTCCGCGCGTCGAAAGCGAGGTTGATCCCGGCCGCGAACAGCAGCAACGCCGTGCACACGGCCACCGCGACCAGGGTGAGCCCCGCGCCGAGCAGCTCGCGGCGGCCCCCGCCGCGCAGCAGCCGCCAGCTCAGCTCAAGCGTCCTCATCGGGCCACCGCCGCCGCCGGGAGGATTCGCCCGTCACGGACCTCCACCGTGCTGTCGCACCAGCGGGCCACCTGCGGGTCGTGGGTGACCACGACCAGCGAGGCTCCGTTGCGCCTGGTCGCCTCCACCAGGATGCGCATCGTGTCGTGGCCGGTGCTCTGGTCGAGCGCGCCGGTCGGCTCGTCGGCGAAGACCACCGCGGGGCCGGTGACCAGGGCCCGGGCGATGGCGACCCGCTGCGCCTGCCCGCCGGACAGCTCACCGGGACGCCGGTGCTCCATGCCGCCGAGGCCGAGCGGCCCGAACCACTCCCTGGCCTGCGTCACGGCCTTGGCCCTGGGCACCCCGCCGAGCATCAGCGGCAGCGCGACGTTCTCCTCGGCGGCCAACTCCGGAAGAAGCTGACCGAACTGGAAGACGAACCCGAAACGGGTGCGCCGCAGCGCGCTGCGTTCCCGTTCGCGCATGGTGTCCACCCGCCGTCCGAGCAGGGTCACCTCGCCCTCGTCCGGTTTCGTGATCCCCGCCAGGCAATGCAGCAAAGTGGATTTGCCAGACCCGCTGGGACCCATGATCGCGATCGTCTCGCCCTGCCGTACGGCCAGCTCGACACCGGCCAGCGCCACGGCCGGTCCGAACCGCTTGACCAGTCCCCGGCCGTGCAGAACCATTCCCTCACTCATGGGGACGAGCCTCCCGGCCGGCGGCCCACCGGCGGATCGGCCGACTGTCCAGTTCCGATCGGCCGAATGGCCGAGCCCGGCGGCTGGCACAATCGAGCGGGTGACTACTCGGGTGCTGATCGCCGACGATCAGGAACTGGTGCGGACGGGTTTCCGGATGATCCTGGACGCCCAGCCCGACATCGACGTGGTGGCGGCGGTGGCCGACGGGGCGCAGGCGGTGGAGCAGGCGCGGCGGCTGCGGCCGGACGTGTGCCTGCTCGACATCCGGATGCCCAGGCTCGACGGGCTGGAGGTCACCAGGATCCTCTCCGGGCCCGGGGTGCCCGATCCGCTGCGCGTGGTGATCGTGACCACCTTCGACCTCGACGAGTACGTCTACGGCGCGCTGCGGTCGGGGGCCTGCGGGTTCCTGCTCAAGGACAGCGGTCCCACGCTGCTGATCGAGGCGGTCAGGGCGGCCGCCGTGGGCGACGCCCTGGTCTCGCCATCGGTCACCGTCCGGCTCCTTGAGCACCTGGCGCAACCGAGACGGTTCGGCGACCGGTCGCCCGGCGTCCCGCTCACCGAGCGGGAGCTCGACGTGGCCAGGCTGGTGGCCAGAGGGCGGACCAATCTGGAGGTGGCCGGCGAGCTGTTCGTCTCTCTTTCCACGGTGAAGACGCACCTCGGCAGCATCCAGGCGAAGCTCGGCGCGCGGAACCGGGTGGAGGTCGCGGCCTGGGCTTGGGAGTCGGGTGTCGTGAGCTGATTAGCGGAAGGGCTGAAGGGATAGAAGTAGGGACAAGGTCCTTCAGCGCATGCCGGGGGGAGAGAACCATGCGCCTTGCCCCGCCACCACCGCGGAGGTCCGCCTCTGCCGTCTACGCGACACTCCTTGCCCAGCTCACCGCCATGACCGCCTTGGTGATCTTCGAGGCGGTCCGAGGAAGCCGGCTCGCCGTCGAGATCACCGCCCTGGGCGGCGACCCCGACTCTCCCCGCGCGCAGGCCGTCGTCGGAGCCGTGACGGTCTTCGCCATCCTCGTGCTGCTCACGATCACCACCACCTGCGCGGCCGCCGCCACCTACCTCACCTGGCTGGTGCGGGCCATCCAGGCCAACGACCCGTTCGCGCGCCCGGCGGGCGGCGTGGTCGCCGGCTGGTTCGTGCCCGTGGTCAACCTCGTCGCCCCGCCGCTCCTGGTCGACCGGGCCTGGCGGGACGCCGATCCACCCGCCGACCAGCGCCGCCGCTGGCTCGCGCTGTTGTCGGCCTGGTGGCTGTGCACGCTGGCGGCGCCGGTGCTGATCGCGCTGCGGGTGCCGGCGAGCGCGGAGTCCGCCCTCACCGGCCTCGGCCCGGCCGACCTGTCGATCGTGGCGCTGGCCGCCCTGCTCTGCGCGGCGACGGTCAGGGAGGTCACCCGCATCCAGGTGGTCAGCACCCGCCCGCACCGCGCGACCGAGCACGCCGCGCGACGCCGTGGGGCCCTGCCGTCACCGGCCTCCCCTATGGTCGCCATCAGGGCCAGGGCCGCCGGAGACTAGCCGGGAGCGCTCCTGTTCTCAGGACCCGGCGGCCGCCTCCTGGAGCGGGAAGTGACACGCGGCCGCGTGCGGCGACTCGTCGCCTGCCTGCTCCAGCGGCGGCACCTCCTGGGCGCAGACGTCGCGAGCCTGCCAGCAGCGGGTCCGGAACCGGCACCCCGACGGCGGGTCGAGCGGGGAGGGCACCTCGCCCTTGAGCAGGATCCGCTCGCGCCGCACTCCCGCGGTGACGTCGAGCACCGGCGCCGCGGACATCAGCGCGGCGGTGTAGGGATGACGCGGATGATCGAACACCTGCTTCGTCGGCCCCGTCTCGACGATCTTGCCGAGGTACATGACCGCGACGCGGTCGGCGAGGTGGCGGACGACGGACAGGTCATGGGAGATGAACACGTACGACACGCCCAGCCTGGCCTGCAGGTCGGTGAGGAGGTTGAGCACCTGCGCCTGGACCGACAGGTCGAGCGCCGACACGGGCTCGTCGCACACGATGACGTCCGGTTCGAGGGCCAGCGCACGGGCGATCCCCAGCCGCTGACGCTGGCCGCCGGAGAACTCCTGCGGGAAACGACGGCCGTCTCTCCCGCGCAGCCCCACCATCTCAAGGAGTTCGGCCACCCGCTTGCCGCGCTCCTTCGCCGGCACCATGTCACGGTGCGTCCGCCACGGCTCGGCGACGATGTCCTCGGCGCACAGCCGGGCGTTCAGTGACGCGAACGGATCCTGGAACACCATCTGGACCCGGCGACGCCACCGGAGCAGTTCCTTGCCGCGCAGCGCGAACGGGTCCCTGCCCTCGAACCTGACCTGGCCCTGGTCCGGGCGCTCCAGCATGAGCAGGACCCGGGCGAGGGTCGACTTGCCGCAGCCGGACTCCCCGACCAGGCCCAGCGTCTCGCCGTGCCCGAGCCGCAGGTCGACTCCGTCGAGCGCGCGCAGGCGGTTGCGGCCGGAGGGGCCGCGGGCCACGTGGAACGTCTTGGTCAGCCCTGTCACGTCCAGCAGGGGAACGGCCGTCTCCTCGGCGAGCGGCGGCGCGGCAGGCTCAGTCATGGCTCAGCTCCCTCCAGTGGTGGCACGCGGACAGGCGTTTCGGCCCGGCCTCGACGAGGACCGGGCGCTGCTCCGCACACACGTCCCGGGCGATCGGGCAACGCGCGCGGAAGGCGCAGCCCGAGGGCACCGAGTGCAGGTCGGGCGGACTGCCTGGGATGGACTTCAGGATGGTGCCGCGCGCCACGTCGGCCGGCACCGAGTCGATCAGCCCGCGGGTGTACGGGTGGTGCGGCCGGGAGAACACGTCCGCCACCCGGCCGGTCTCGACGATGGCGCCCGCGTACATGACGGCCACGTGGTCGGCCTGCTCGGCCACGACCGCGAGGTCGTGGGTGATCAGGATCAGCGCCGTCTGCTGCTCGGTGCGCAGCTCGCGCAGCAGTTCCATGATCTGGGCCTGCACGGTGACGTCGAGGGCGGTGGTGGGTTCGTCGGCGAGCAGCACCTTGGGCTGGAGCGCCACCGCCAGCGCGATGAGCAGCCGCTGGCGCATGCCGCCGGAGAACTGGTGCGGATAGGCGCGGACGCGGGCGGCCGGCTCGGGGATACCGACCCGTTCCATCAGCTCGACGGCCCGTTTCCGCGCGGCGCGGCGGGACAGGCGCTGGTGGATCCGGAACGGCTCGGCGAGCTGGGCGCCGACCGTCTGGACGGGGTTCAGCGCGGTGAGCGCGTCCTGGAACACGATGGACAGGCCGGGCCCGGCCAGCCGCCGGCGCTGCGCCGGTGACAGGGTGAGGAGGTCGGTCCCGTCCAGCCGTACGGCGCCGCCCGCCACGTGGGCCACCGGGTCGAGGAGGCCGACGACGGCCTGCGCCGTCATGCTCTTGCCACAGCCCGACTCGCCCAGGAGCGCAAGCGTCTCACCGGAGCGGACGGAGAAGCTGACCTCGCGTACGGCGCGGACCGTCCCCGCGGGGGTCCGGATGTCGACCGCCAGCCGATCCACCTCCAGCACCGGACGGCCGGGCTCCGTGTCGTTTCGCTCGCTCACGGCCGTACCTCCTTGACCAGGGCCTTGTTCGCGCGGCGGGAGCGGGGCAGGGTGAGCCGCCACCGCTGGCCGGGGTCCATGGCCAGACGTGCCCAGGACGCGAGGACGGTCGCCGAGACGGTGGTCACCACGATGGCGAGCCCCGGGAAGACGGCGATCCACCAGGCGCTCTGCAGCACCTGCCGGCCCTGGGCGACCATCAGGCCCCAGCTCATGTCGGGCGGCTGGATGCCGATGCCCAGGAAGCTCAGCGACGATTCGGTCAGCATCACGAAACAGAAGTCCAGGGACGCGACGGTGAACAGGGTGGGCAGCACGGTCGGCGCCACGTGCCTGCCGATGATCGCCCAGCTTCTGGTGCCGAACGTCCGCGCCGCGTCGACGAACAGCCGGCTCTGCAGCTCGGCCGACTCCGCCCGCGCGGCCCGCAGGTAGATCGGGATTCTGGCGATCGCCAGGACCAGGATGATGTTCGCGGCGCTGGGCGAGAAGACGTACAGCACGACCACGGCCAGCAGCAGCGCGGGGAAGCTGAGGATGACGTCGGCGACGCGCATCGAGATGTTCTCCCGCCACCCCCGGTGGAAGCCCGCCCACATGCCCCAGATCGACCCGACGACGAGGGAGATCACCACCGCCGGGAGCGCGACGGAGAGCGTCGTACGGCTCGCCACGACGAGCCTGGCGAGCACGCTGCGCCCGAGCGAGTCGCTGCCGAGCAGGAACGCCCAGCCGTCGTCGAGGCTGAACGGCGGCCGGTTGACCGCGCGCAGGTTCTGCCGGGTGGCCAGATCGCCGAACAGCATCGGCCCCACCAGGGCGGCGGCGCCCACGAACAGCAGGATCACCACCGCCAGGCAGGCGAAGCGGTCCCGCAGCAGCAGCCGCCACCAGGTGGCCCGCCGAATGGCGGGCCCCGGGTCGGGAGCGTCGGCCGGGCTGTCCAGCCCGGCCCGAGTCGTGGACATGGGGTCTCCGTTGGTCACGTCGTCACGCCCTGGCGGACCCGGGAGTCCAGGAGCGCGTAACAGGCGTCGATGACGATGTTGAGCGCGAAGATGGTGATCGCCGTCACCAGGACCGCGGCCTGCAGCACCGCGAAGTCGCGCTGCAGAATCGAGGTGATCATCAGCTTGCCGATGCCCGGCCAGCCGAAGATGGTCTCGACGACCACGGCCCCGTTGACCAGTCCGACCGTGAGGTCGCCGGCCACCGTCAGCGCCGGTGGCGCGGCGTTGCGCAGGGCGTGGCCGAAGACCACGCGCACCTCTCCCGCGCCCTTGCTCCGGGCGACCTTGATGTACGGCGCGGACAGCGCCGTGACCATCGCCCCGCGCACCACCTGCACGAGCACGCCGAACGGCCGGATCAGCAACGTGAGCACCGGCAGCACCCACGCCGCCGCGCCCTCCGTGCCCGAGGTGGGCAGCCAGCCGAGGGCCACGGCGAAGACCAGGACGCCCATGATGGCGAACCAGAAGTCCGGCATGCTCGCCGCGGTCGTCGAGGTGAAGCTGGCCACCCGGTCCGCCACGGAGTTCGGGCGGTAGGCCGCCCAGCTTCCGACGACGACCGCACCGAGGATCGCCAGGATCATCGTGGCCCCCGCCAGCTGCAGCGTCGCCGGGAAGGCCCGCAGCACGGCGTCGGCGGCGGGCTCGGCGGTCCGCAGCGACTCGCCGAAGTCCAGCCGGAACACCTGGGTCAGGTAATCACCGAACTGGACGAACAACGGCTGGTCGAACCCGTGCCGGGCGGCGAACTCCGCCCGCATCTCCGGAGTGGCGCTGAGGGGCAGGTAGAGATTCCCCGGATCGCCGGTGAGGCGTGCCAGACAGAACACTCCGAGGATCACGACGACCAGCGGGAGCGCACTGGACGCGATGCGACGCCGCAGGAAGGTCAGCACTCGTGCTCCCCTCAGCCGGCCGGGTGCAGGTCGGCGAGACGCATCTCGTCATTCGTGGCGGCGTTGGGCTTGTAGGTGACCTTCTTCGACAGGCCGAGGATGCCCGTCATGTGGGCGATGACCGCGTCCCGCACCACGTCCTTGTTCTGGTACTCCAGGGCCTTGGCGAACGCCGTCTGGCGCTCCTCGCCCGAGGCCTGCTCGGCGTCGCCGATCAGGTCGTCCAGTTCGGCGGTGCCGTAGCTGCTCTGCGCGCCCTTGCTGCCGTAGATCTGGCCCATCGTGAAGGCCGCGTCGCCCGCCTGGTTGCCGTGCTGGGCCTGCAGCAGGGTGGGGCCGAGGTTCTTGGGGAACGGGGCCAGCAGGTACTCCAGCCAGGCGTTCACGTCGAGCATCTCGATCTTCACCGAGAGCCCGGCCTCGATCAGCGAGTTCTGCACGACCTCCATCGCCTCGGCGGCCTTGGGGTAGATCCCGTTCCGTCCGATGATCTTGATGGTGGTGTCCGTGGGGACGCCGTCGGCCTTGGCCTCCGCGATCAGCTTCTTGGCCTGCGCCATGTCGTACGGCCAGGGCTGGATGGCGGAGCTGTGCCCGGTCACGCCTTCGGGCACGAGCTGGCCCGCCGGCTTGCCGAGCCCGGCGAAGACCGAGGCGACGAGCCCGTCCCTGTCGATGGCGCTGTTGATCGCCTGGCGCACGCGGATGTCGTCGAGCGGCGGCTTGGTGGCGTCGATGCGCAGGTAGGAGGTCTCGTTGTTGGGGAACTGCACGGCGGCGTCGCCGACGCCGTCCTCGGCGGCGAGGCCGACGGCGACGTCCGCCTCGTCACTCTTGATCATGGCCGCGCGGATGCTGCCCTCGGCGCGCCAGACGTACTCCGCCGCGGCGAAGTCCGGCGCCTTGCCCCAGTACCCGGCGAACCGGTCCAGGCGCAGGCTGCGGCCGGTGTCCCACTTCGCGATCTTGTACGGGCCGGTGCCGACGGGCTCGCGGACCTTGCCCGTGGTGCTGGTGGTGGTCGGCACGATCTCGACGAAGGACAGCCGCAGCGGGAGGATCGGGTCCGGCTTGGCCGTCTTCACCTTGAGCGTCGAGGCGTCCACGACCGTCGCCGTGAGCTCGATGCCGCCGAAGACGTAGCCGTCGACATTGCAGTCGATCTTGGAGCCGACGGTGCGGTCGATGGAGAACGCGGCCGCCTTGGCGTCGAACGCGGTGTCGTCGTGGAACTTCACGCCCTCGCGCAGGGTGAAGGTCCATTCGGTCGGCGAGTCCTGGTTCCACTTGGTCGCCAGCGCGGGCTGGAGCTGACCGGTGCCCGGGTCCCGCTCGGTGAGCGCCTCGGTGATGTTGGCCCTGGTGACGCGCCCGGTCGCGGTGAGGGAGGCGTCGCACGGCTCCAGCGTCGGAGGCTCCTCGGGCAGCACGACGCGGACGGTGTTCGCCGCGCCGGACGAGGCTTCGGGGCCGCTGTTCGCGACCGAGCAGGCGCCGGCCGACAGCATGGCGGCGAGTGCCAGGAGGGCGGTGGCCACCCGGCGGCGGGGGGTGGCGGACGCTCGTGGTGTAGTGATCATGGTTCCTCCGAAACAGCCTGTCTCTGGACAGGCCGCGGGCTATGCGACAGGCGTCGCGTTGATGGCGGCGAGGCCGCGGTCGATGATGCGGGCGAGCTGCTCGCGGTGTTCCGGGGTGACCTCCGCCAGCGGCGGCCGGACGGGCCCGGCGGAGCGGCCGCGGATGTCCAGGCCGGCCTTGACGAGGGAGACCGCGTAGCCGGGGGTCGTCTGGCGCAGCTCGGCGAACGGGGCGTAGAACTCGCGCAGCAGAAGTTCCTGAGTCGCGCTGTCACCGTTCTCGAACGCCTGGAAGAACGCGACGGCGACCTCCGGAAGGAAGGCCAGCGCCGCCGACGAGTAGGCGCGGGCACCGAGACCGGCGTAGGAGCGGGCGAAGACCTCGGCGGTGGGCATGCCGTTCAGCAGGGGGAGCCGTCCGGCGGTGGCGGTGCCGATGAGCTGGAGCAGCTCCATGTCGCCGTGCCCGTCCTTCAGCGCGACGATGTTGGGCACCTCGGCGAGCTCGGCCACCGCCGCCGGGGAGAAGATCGCGGTGCCGCGCTGGTAGAGGATCACGTCCAGATCCGTGGCGGCGGCCACCTCCCGGTAGTGGGACACGAGCCCGGCCGGCGGGCCGACCTGCAGGTACGGCGGAAGCGCCAGCAGGCCGTCCGCTCCGGCGGCCTGGGCGGCACGGGCGAACTCCGCGGCCGTCCGCGTGCCGCCGCCGACCCCGGCGAGCACAGGGGCCGCTCCGGCGACGTGCTCGGCGGCGGCGGCGACCACCGTCCGGTGCTCGGTGGCCGTCAGCGACGCCAGCTCCCCGGTCCCGCACGCGACGAAGAGCGCGCTGGGCTTCGCGGCGAGCACGTCGGTGAGGTGGGCCCGGAAACGGGGCAGGTCCACGTCCCCCGCCGCCGTGAAGGGCGTGACCGGGAAGGCAAGCAGACCGGACAGCGAACTGGCGACTCGCTCAGCGGTGGGGGGCATCAACAGTAAACCTCTTGTCTACATATGGAGACAGTATCTATACTTGTAGCCGAGACATTAAATTGGTGTTTCCACAAACGTCAAGAGGTGGTCGATGACGCGTCCCGTCATCCCGGACCCGTCAGCTCAAACCGCCGATGCCGGCGGAGGCGTCCGCAGCGTGAAATCGGCCGAGCGGACCATCGCGGTGCTCGAATACCTCAGCTCCATCGAGAAGCCGTGCTCGCTGCGCGAGGTGGCCACCACCCTGGGCCTCCCCCGGGCCAGTGGTTACGCACTGCTCACCACGCTGGTGAACACGGGCTGGGTCGAGACCGACGGCCTCGGCCGTTATCGGATCGGCATCCGCGCGCTCCGCGCCGGGGCATCGTACGTCGAGCGGGACGACGTGGTCCAGCGGGCACAGCCGGTGATGAACGAGCTGAACGACACGCTCGGCGAGACCGTGCATCTGGCGCGCCTCGACGGCGCGGAGGTCGTCTACCTGGCCACCAACATCTCCCGGCACTCCCTCGCCGTCGTCTCCCGGCCCGGCCGGCGCCTGCCGTCCTGGGCGACCGGGCTCGGCAAGGCGATCCTCGCCGGGCGCCCCTGGGAGGAGGTCGACGAGCTTCTGCCGGAGACCCTGGAGCCGCGCACCGTCAACACCATCACCGACCGGGCGGCGTTACGCGCCGAACTTCAGGAGATCCGGCACCGGGGCCACTCCGTCGACGAACAGGAGTCGACCCTCGGCCTGCGTTGCTTCGCCGTCGCCCTCACCTTCGGACCCGTCCCCAACGAGGCCCTCAGCTGCTCCATCCCCATCGTCCGCCTCGACCCCGACCGTGAAGAGGTGATCGTGGCCGCCCTGCTCCAGGCCCGGGCGCGCATCGTCCGCTGACCGAATCCCGGCCGCGAGCCCGGTCCGCGCAGAGGGGACCGGGGCCGCCGGAGGTCAGGCGCTGCGCCGCGTCGGTCCCGGGCCCGAACTGCCCGGACTGGCGTGCCACAGCCGCCGTGGCGGGGTGCGCACCCCCGGCGCGGGCCCGATGTCGGCGTACGGCGAGAGCCTGAACCCGTTGGCGTACTCGATGCGCCGCCCCCCGACCCCCGTGACCCGGGCGGGCGCCGCGTCCAGCAGGGCCCGTACGGCGGGCAGGCCCTCCGCCCGCCACACCGCGTCGAGGTCGACGAGGTTCCAGCAGTCGACGGCGCGAAGCGACACCGCCCTGGCCCCCGTGCGCCGGACCACTCCGCGGGCGACCATCAGCCACGAGCCGAAGACCGTCGCGGCGCAGTGTCCCTGCACCGACTCGAAGAACGTCAGGTCGACCGGGCCCGTGGAGTCGTCGAGAGTGGTGAAGATGACCCGCTGACCCGACTTGACGGCCGGGGTCTGCGTGGCCACCTTCACCCCGGCCACCAGGATCTCCGCGCCGTTGCGCTGGGCGAGCAGTTCCGTGGAGCGCACGACGCCGATCGCGTCGAGCAGCTCGTCGTGGAAGCTCACCACGTGCCGGCTGACGTCCATGTCGAGGATCGCCAGCTCCGCCTCCACCATCTCGGTCTCGGTCATCTCCGGCAGCTCCCCGGGCACGATGTGCTCGGTGAACCCGAGCGGCAGCTGCACCGACTCGCCCCTGACCCCTGAGGACGAGGCCCGTTCCAGCACCCCGACCTGGGCGACGAGGTCGCGCCTGGTCAGCTCGCCGGGCCGCCAGCGGGGACCGCCCGGGCTCAGGCCGTGCAGCGCGTCGAGCCCGCCGACCTGCACGATCCGCTCCGCGATCGGCCGCGAGGGCCGCGCACGATCCCAGAAGTCGGCCAACGAGGTGTACGGCCGGCCGGTGACCATGCGGTCGACCTCGGCCTCGCTGACGCCTCTGACGGCGGAGAAGGGCACCCGCAGGGCGTATCCCCGCCCGAGTTCCGCGAGTTCCGCGAGCTCCGCGAGCCGCGGGTCCGCCTGCCGTACGAGATCCGCCGGGCGGACCCTGAGCCGCGCGGGCCCGCCGGTCTCCCGGCCCTCGGAGAGGTCGGCGGGAAGGTCCGCGGGAAGGTCGGCGGGGAGGTCGGCGGAGGGGTCCGCGGGGGGGTCTCCAGGGAGGTCCGGGGCCTGGGTCAGGTCCTCGGTTCTGGGGCCGATCCGTTCCACGAGCCACTGCCGGCCCGAGCGGTTGACGTCGAGGGGCAGGACGGACACGCCGCACTGACGGGCCTCGTCGAGGATCACCCGCTGGGGGTACATGCCGGGCTCGTGGGTGAGCACTCCGGCGAAGAAGGCGGCCGTGTGGTGCCGTTTCAGCCAGGCCGACTGGTAGGTGGGCAGCGCGAACGCCGCGGCGTGCGCCTTGCAGAAGCCGAAGGCGCCGAACGCGTCGAGCACCTGCCAGGCCCGCTCCACCGTCTCCCTGTCGTACTCCGCCCGCACGTGGACCTCCCACCAGACGCGGACCCTGGCCCGCCCCTCCGGGGTGTCGAGCGTCCGGCGGATCTGCTCCGCCTTGGACAGGCCGCACCCGGTCATCACATCGACGATCCTCAGGATCTGCTCGTGGAAGATGACCACGCCGTTGGTCTCGGCGAGCGCCGGGCGCATGTCGTCGTGCGGGTAGGTCACCGGCCGCCAGCCGTGCCTGCTCTCCAGGAAGGGGGTGATCATGTCGGAGTTGACCGGCCCGGGCCGGAACAGCGAGATGTCCACGATCAGGTCGTGCATCGTGCGCGGCTCCAGCTTGGCCACGAGCTCCCGCTGGCCGGGCGACTCGATCTGGAAGCACCCGAGGGTCCGGCCCGTGCAGATCATGTCGTAGGTCGCCCGGTCGTCGTGCGGGACGGCGTCGAGCCGTACGGCGAGCCCGTCGACCCGCTCGATCTCACCGAGCGTGTACGCCATGGACGACTGCATCCGCACCCCCAGGACGTCGAGCTTGAGCAGCCCCGCCTCCTCCACGTCGTCCTTGTCGAACTGCGACATGGGGAACTCCAGCAGGCTGCGCTCGACGGGGGTGCGGTCGCGGAGTCCGGCGTTGCCGATCAGCACGCCGCAGGGGTGCAGGGCGATGTGCCTGGGCAGCCCGTCGAGCTTCTCGGCGAGCCTGAACACGGTCTCCAGCGCCCGGTCGTTCAGCCCGCTCTCGCGCAGCTCCGGCAGGTCGGACAGGGCGGCCCGGATCTGCTTCGCCCTGATGTGCGGGAACGCCTTGGCGATCACGTCGATCTCGTGCGGCGGCAGACCCATGGCCGCGCCCACGTCGCGGATCGCGCTGCGCGCCCGGTAGGTCTCCATCATCGACACGCACGCGACCCGGCTCTCGCCGTACCGCTCGTAGATCGCGCGGTAGCAGTCGAGGCGGCGGGCGGACTCCACGTCCATGTCGATGTCGGGCAGCCCGACCCGGCCCTCGGACAGGAACCGCTCCATGAGCAGGCCGTGGTCGAGCGGGTTCACCTCGCCGATCCTGATCAGATAGTTGACCAGGCTGCCCGCGCCCGAGCCGCGGATCGAGCAGCGCACGCCCATCCCGCGGATCATGTCGGTGATCCCCGCCACCGCGACGAAGTAGCCGGACAGCTGCTTCTTCTCGATGACGGCCAGTTCGGCGGCGAGCCGCTCCCTGGCGTGGGTGGATCGTTCCAGGCCGCGCCGCGACAGGCCGTCGGCGCAGCGGTCGCGCAGCATCGGCACCGGGTCCCCGCCGATCTCGGGCAGGTGCAGCCGGGGTGGGTCGTTCCGCAGGGCGAGCAGTTCCAGGGGATCGAGGGCGCACCGCTCCGCGAGGTCTCTGGTGGCCGACAGCAGGCGGCCGGCCCGCCGCGCGTCGCCGCCGCAGACCCGCGCGGCGACGCCGGCCATCTCCTTGTGGCTCTTGAGGTAGGCGTGCGAGGCCGAGCGCTCCAGGTGGCGGGGGTGCAGCGGGACCAGTTTGCGCGCCGCGTCGAGCACGTCGCCGACCTGGTAGTCGAACGGGTCGAGGTAGCGCACCGCGTTGGTCAGCACCGCGGGCACGCCGGCCGTCTCGGCCAGGGCGAGCATCCGGGACGCGGTGATCGCCTCGCGGTAGCCGTACTGGTCGACGAGTTCGACCGCGAGGTGCGGGACCGTGGCGCGCCACGCCAGCAGCAGGCTCCTGGCCTGGTCGTCGCGGCGTTCGGCGGCGGCGAGCCCGACGTCGGAATCGGGGCCGAGCAGCACCACGAGCCCGTCCGCGTGCCGCCCGACCAGTTCCCTGGTCACCAGCGGCTCGCCCCGGTCGCCGGCTTGGTGTGCGGCGGTGACCAGGCGGCACAGCGCGGCCCAGCCGTCCGCCCTGGCGAGCACGGTGATCCGGCGGGCGGCGGAGTCGCAGGCCAGGTTCACCCCGATGACCGGGGAGATCCCGGCCTCCAGACACGCCTGGGCGTGCTTGACCGCGCCGTAGAGGCCGTCGCGGTCGGTCAGCCCGAGGATGTCCATCCCGTGCTCGGCGGCCCGCTGGACCAGGGCCCGGGGGAAGGCCGTGCCGTAGCGCAGCGAGTAGGCGGAGGAGACGTGCAGGTGAGCGAACATCAGTCCCACGCCCTCATGAGCAGCCAGCCGCCGCCGGCGGTGTCGAACCGCAGCTCATAGGTGCCGACCTGTTTGTCGGGGCTCGCCTCTAGGCGCCAGAACCTGCGCTCGCCGGGGTCGTTCTCCGAGGTCTTCCACCATTCGCGGGCGACGACCCAGTGGTCGAGCACTTGGCGTACGACGTAGAGGCGATCCCGCCACACGAACTGCGCGGGGTCACCGTCTCTGGTCCAGACCTCGATCGGGTCACCGTAAAGTCTGCTCAAGGCGCTTCTTCTCCCTGTGGCTCAGGCTTCTCTCTCGTGAGCCACCCGGGGGAAGGCGGGTGCTGCTACCTCGAACATATGTTCTTACGGCGTCGAGCGCAAGTCGGCACTCGATAGGCTGAGCCCCTTCACGTGACGACGCATAGCGGTTAGGTCCAGTAGTGAACAACCTAAGTCCGGATGACCCTCGCCAGATCGGGCGATATCGGTTGCTAGGGCGCCTCGGGAGAGGTGGTATGGGCACCGTCTATCTCGGCGAGGACGACCCGGGGCAGAAGGTCGCCATCAAGGTGATCAACGCCGAGTACAGCCAGCACGAGCAGTTCCGGATGCGCTTCCGCCGCGAGGCGGACGCCGCCCAGCGGGTCCGCAGGTTCTGCACCGCCGCGGTGCTGGAGGCCGCGCTCGACGGCGACCAGCTCTACGTCGTCACCGAATACGTGCCGGGGCCCAACCTGGAGGAGGCCGTGGCCGCGTCGGGGCCGCTGCGCGACTCCAGCCTCGACGCGCTCGCCGTCGGGGTGGCGACCGCGCTGACCGCCATCCACGGCGCCGGCGTCGTGCACCGCGACCTCAAGCCCTCCAACGTGCTGCTCTCCCCGGTCGGCCCGCGGGTGATCGACTTCGGCATCGCCAGGGCGCTCGACTCGCTCGGCGGCGTCACCGGGACCGGCGAGCTCATCGGCACCCCCCGCTACATGGCGCCCGAGGTGCTGCGCGGCGAGGCCGTCTCCCCCGCCTGCGACGTCTTCTCCTGGGCCTGCCTGGTGGCCTTCGCGGCCAGTGGCAACCCCCCGTTCGGCGGCGAGGCGCTGCACGCCGTGCTCTACCAGGTGCTCAACACCGAGCCGGTGATCGAGGGCATGGACCCGGGGCTGCACGAGCTGGTGGTCTACGGGCTGTCGAAGGACCCCGCCAGGCGGCCCACCGCCCAGCAACTCCTCGACCACATGGTCGGCCGGGCCGCCGCCCCCGAGCAGACGGCCCACTCGGTCCAGGCCGCCTGGCAACAGCAGGCCCCGCCCCTCCAGCCGACCGCCCCCTGGCCCGGCGTCGCGGCCGGCCCGCCGCCGTATCCCCCCCAGCACCTCGCACAGAATCCGGCACAGAATCCCCCATCGCCCGGCACGACGATGCGGCAGACCCTCGCCCCCACCCACCCCGGCGGCCCGGGACCGGCGGCCGTGACGGGTCGCAGGAAGCTCGCGATCGGGGCGGTCGTCGCCCTCCTCATGGTGGGCGGCGCGTCCCTCGGGCTCTACAAGGTGCTCGGTGGAAGCGGGCCGCCCGAGGGTCTGGCGCTGCTCTACCAGGACGACTTCACCGCGACCGGCACCGGCTGGAAGGGCGGCACCTACACCGGGCCGCCGTACGGCAACTACGGCTACACCCCCCAGGGGTTCTACGCCATGGACGTCACGGGCGGGGACCCGGTCCAGCGGGAGACCGCCCCCCTCCCCTACGTCCCGCAGCAGCCCGCCACCCCCAGCCCCGGCGCGACGCCCACGCCCACCACGCCGGAGCGCCTGCTCCTCGGGGTGGACACCGCCATCAGGAAGGGCACCACGGGCGTCGGCGAGTACGGCCTGTACTGCAGGGGCGCCGACGAGACCGACGCCACCCGCTACGAGTTCCTGCTCGACACCGCCGGCAACGCGCGGATCAGGAAGGTCCAGGAGAACGCGGGCGGCGACCTCGGCAAGGTGTCCATCGGCGGCGTGCCCGGCCAGGAGACCAAGCGGCTCCAGGCCGAGTGCACCGGCGACGAAACCGGCGTCACGCTGACGATGTGGGTCGACGGCGACGAGGCCCTCTCGGTCACCGACGCGGACGCCCCGCTCGTCAACGGCGAGGTCGGCATATTGACCAGGGTCGGCGAGAAGAGCACGGCGACGCTGAAGGCGTCCTTCGACAACTTCACCGTGCACGGGCCCAAGCCGGGGACGAAGAGCCCCTGACCGCGAAACTCATGACCGCGCGGGAACAACGTGTGGCCCCGGCGAGGTTGGGCAAGACCGTAACGCCGTCTCGATCAAGGGAGTCCAGAAGCGATGCGAGCCATAGTCGTCACCGCCGCAGGCGGGCCGGAGGCGCTCGAGTACACCGAGCGCCCCACACCCGTTCCCGGCCCCGGTGAACTGCTGGTCGACGTGGCCGCGGCCGGCGTCAACTTCATCGACGTCTACCAGCGCATGGGCCGCTACCCGTTGCCGCTGCCGTTCGTGCCGGGCAACGAGGGGGCGGGCACCGTCTCGGCCGTGGGCGAGGACGTCACCGAGTTCGCCGTGGGCGACGGGGTGGCCTGGTCCAGCGTGCTCGGCAGCTACTCCGAGCAGGTCCTGGTGCCGGCCACCAAGGCGCTGCGGGTCCCGGACGGCCTCCCTCTCGACGAGGCCGCGGCCCTGCCCCTGCAGGGCATGACGGCCCACTACCTGACCCGTTCGGTGCATGAGGTGAAGCCGGGCGACAACGTGCTGGTCCACGCGGCGGCGGGCGGCATGGGCCTGCTGCTGGTCCAGATCGCCAAGATGTACGGCGCGCGCGTCTTCGGCACCGTCTCCACCGAGGCGAAGGAGCTGCTCGCCCGGCAGGCGGGCGCCGACGAGGTGTTCCGCTACGAGGGGTTCGCCGACGCGGTGAAGGACCTGACCGGCTCGGGCGTCGACGTCGTCTACGACGGCGTGGGGGCGACCACCTTCGAGGGCAGCCTCTCCTCCCTGCGCCCCCGCGGCATGATGGCCCTGTACGGCGGAGCCAGCGGCCCGGTGCCCCCGATCGACCCGATGGTGCTCAACCAGAAGGGCTCCCTCTTCCTCACCCGCCCGACGCTCATCCACTACATCGCCACCCGCGAGGAGCTGACCTGGCGCGCCTCCGACGTCTTCGAGTGGGTCGCCTCGGGCAAGGTGAAGGTCACCATCTCCAGCCGCTACCCGCTGGCCGACGCCCGCAAGGCCCACGAGGATCTGGAGGCGCGCCGTACGACCGGCAAGCTGCTGCTCATTCCGTGAGGGGCCGGGCCGGCCAGTCGAGCAGGCGGGCGCCGAGCACGGCCGTCTGCAGGGTGAAGCGCTGCGTGGCGTCGTCGGGCGAGAAGCCGGTGAGCCTGCGGACGCGTTCGAGGCGGTAGGTCACGGCCCGGGTGCTGATGCTCAGCCTGCGTGCCGCCGCGCTCTGGTTGCCCTGCGAGGCGAAGACCGCCTCCAAGGTGTCCAGCAGCGGGCCGGCGCCGCCCCTGGCCTCGATCAGCGGGCTGAGGACCGAGCCGACCAGGTCCTCCATCGCGGCGCGGTCGCGCATCAGCACCGGGAAGACCAGCAGGTCGGCCGCCTTGAGCACCGGGACGGGCAGGCCCAGCCGGTCGCCCAGCTCGATCGCGTTGACCCCCTCCCTGAACGAGGTGACCACCCCGCCGGGCCCCCGGTGCGGCCGGCCGACGCCGACCCGCCAGCCCGGCGGGAAGCCCGCCCGCACGTGATGGGCGAACTCTCCCGCCGCCGCGGCGAGGGTGCCGGGCACGACGCAGACGAGCAGGCCGTCGCGGACCGCGACCAGGATGTTGTGCGAGCCGAACCTGCCGAGCAGGTCGCGCTCGATCCGGCCGGTGAGCGGGTCGTCCTCCGCCATCGGCTTCGTGCCCTTGGCCACGCTCACCACATACGTCTCGGCCAGCCGCAGCCCGAAGTGCTCGGCCCGTTCCGCCAGCCGTTCCGATCGGCCCTGCAGCAGGTCGTCCACGAACGCGCGGCGGGCCGTCTCCTCGTGCCTGACCGCGGAACGCTGGGCCTCCTCGTAGCCGTCCATCAGCGCGGAGACCGCCCGCCGGAGTGCGGGCATCGGCGTGTGGCCCACGAGTTCGGCGGCCAGCAGTGCCGCCTCCACCATGGCCCGCAGCGGGACGCCGCGCTCGGCGGCCTGTCTTCCGCACCGCCGGTAGGCGTCGAGTTCCGGCCGGCCGGGGAGCCTGCCGGTGGCGGACGCCTCCGCCAGGGCCCGCAGGTGCCCGGCGAGCAGGTCGGCGGGCACCCCCGTGGCCTCGCTCACCCGAGCGAGAACGTCCATCAGACTCCTACGTCACGCCTGTCGAAGGCGAGGACAGCGGTCAGCGCCAGCACAGCTGTAGCCGTGAGGAGCACAAGGTAGTCCACGACGGGGAAACCCTGCTGAATGGGCTGCCCGTCGAGGTAGTAGTGGAAGGGCGAGATCCAGCCGAGCCAGGAGATCGCGTCCACGCTCCTGCCGATCGTCTCCACGACGTAGCCGCCCAAGGCCACCAC
Organism: Dolomitihabitans soli; assembly: GCF_022213955.1. GTDB lineage: Bacteria > Actinomycetota > Actinomycetes > Streptosporangiales > Streptosporangiaceae > Streptosporangium_A > Streptosporangium_A soli. Next base: position 104,991 of record NZ_JAKNTW010000011.1, read on the forward strand.
GCCGACCACCGCACTGGCGTACATCTTGCGCCCGGTGGCCGCCCCCACGGCCAGGCCGAGCGTGCCGCAGCACAGCGCCAGCAGGAAGACCCCGGTGTGCCCGGCCAGGATCCGGCTCCCCGCCACCTCCATGCCGCCGGCCGCGGCGAGGCCCCACACCAGCAGGAAAGTGATCGCCGCGATGACGAGCAGGCCGAGCACCAGCCCGGCGAAGCGTGCGAGGAGCAGCCGCCGGCGGTCGACGGGCAGCGTGAGGGTGAGCTCCAGCGTGCCGTCCTCCTCCGGCTGGGCGATGGCCCGGTTGCCGAGGATCGTCGCGCACGAGATGAGCAGCATCGGCCCGATCAACTGGTAGACGACGGTCTGCAGGAAGCCGACACCGGATGTGAAGTCGGACATGCCGCCCATCAGATCCCGCATCGCGCCGGGGAACTTGGCCAGCGCCGCCGGGCCGTACACCTCCGGGTTCCGGACGATGCTGGGGTAGATGGACAGGTAGAGCCCGAAGAACGCGCTGATGCCGATCGTCCAGCCGATCAGTGTCCAGCGGTAGTCACGCAGGCTCTTCGACAGCAGCGCGGGCATGCCGGGTCTCCTCGTCGCCGTAGTAGGTGAGGAAGATCTCCTCCAGGTCGGGCTCGGCGCTCACCATGTGCACCACGGTGTGCCGGGCGGCGGCCTTGATCAGGGCGTCCGGCCTGCCGTCGATCGTGCAGCGCACGCTGGCCCCCTCGACGCGCAGTTCCCGCACGCCCGGCAGCCCTTCGAACTCCTCGCGGGGCACCGGCGCGTCGAAGTGGAACTCCACCTTGCGCACCGCCTTCTCCCGCAGCGCGGCGACGTCCTCCACGGCCACCAGCCGCCCGTCGCGGACGATCCCGACCCGGTCGGAGGCGTGCTCGACCTCGGCGAGCACGTGCGAGGACATCAGCACGGTCCGCCCGGCGGTCCGCACCTCGCGCACCATCGCCAGGAACTCCTGCTGCAGGAGCGGGTCCAGGCCGCTGGTCGGCTCGTCGAGGATCAGGAACTCCGGCTCGTGCATGAACGCCTGGATCAGGCCGATCTTCTGCTTGTTGCCTTTGGAGAGCTTGCCCATCCGCACCGAGAGATCGGCGTCGAGCCGGTCGGCCAGCTCCGCGATCCGCTCCCTGGGCACGCCTCCGCGCGCGGCCGCCAGAAAGGAGAGATACTCGCTCGCCTTCTCCCTGCCCGCCAGGGCCAGCTCGCCCGGCAGGTAACCGATCCTGCCCCGCACCCGCGCGTCACGCGGATCCACGCCGAGCACGGTCATCCGGCCGCGCGTGGGCCTGATCACGTCGAGGAGCAACCTGATCGTGGTCGTCTTGCCCGCCCCGTTGGGGCCCAGGTAACCGAACACCTCGCCCAGCCGGATCTCCAGGTCGAGATCCTCCAGGCCGCGCCGGTCACCGTAGAACTTGGTGAGCCCTTCGGTCTCCACAACTGCTGTCATGCACCGCATCCTGCTCCTGCCGGACGTGGTGGGAAACGCCGTGATCCGGACAGTTGGCCGGGTCTTCGCTGCCCGGATCCGGAAGCGTCACCATTCCTGCGACAGCCCCGACATCCGCCTCAGATACTCGTCCTCGTCGATCTCTCCCGCGGCGTAGCGACGCCGCAGCAGCTCACGGGGGTCCTCGGTGCGCGGTGGCGGCGGCTTGCGGCTCGTGGTGGACCGCACCAGCAGGCTCACGCCGATGACCACCACTGCCAGCAGCGCGATCACGAAAAGGAGGATCAGTACAAACCTCATGGGGACATTCTCCCCGCAGGAGGCAGGATGGAAAGCCCGGGGACCGGTCCGCCTTCGATGAGACGCAGCAGGGCGGCGGTGTCGGCGTGCTGTTCGACGAGGTCGCCGAGGGCGTCCAGGCGCTCCTCGCGCAGCGCGGCGAAGGAGACGCCGGGGTCGGGCTCGAAGTCGCGACCGGCCAGCGCCGCCACCTCGGCCAGGAACGCCCGCCTGAAGCCGTCGTTCTCCAGCGCCCCGTGCCAGGTGGTGCCGAACACCGCTCCGGCCCGGCAGCCGTCGAGGAACGGTTCGGCGTCGGCGTCGGCGGTGACCACCCCGTGGTGGATCTCGTACGCCGCGACCGGCATGCCGTACCCGCTGCCGGTGGGGCGGCCGAGACGCTTCTCCGCGCCGAACTCCACGGCGGCGGGCAGCAGCCCGAGCCCCGGCACGACGCCGGCGCCCGACTCCACGTCGTCGCGGATCGTGCGGGCCAGCATCTGGTAGCCGCCGCAGATCCCCAGGACGGGACGGTCACCGGCGGACACCGCCTCGGCCAGGCCCCGTTCGCGCAGCCAGCCCAGATCGTGCACCGTCGCGCGGGAACCCGGCAGCACGATCAGGTCGGCGTCGTCCAGCTCGGCCGGGCCGGTGACGAACCTCACCACCACGCCCGGCTCGCTCGCCAGCGCGTCGAGGTCGGTGAAGTTGGAGATCCGCGGCAGCCGCACGACCGCGACCCGCAGGGTCTGCCTGCCGTACGGCGGGCGGGTGACCACGGACCTGTTGTCGAGGGCGAGGGAGTCCTCGGCGTCGAGCCAGAGCCCGTCGAGCCAGGGGAGCACGCCGTGGACCGGGCGGCCGGTGAGATTCCTGATCATGTCGAGGCCCGGTTCCAGCAGCTCCCGCGCGCCCCGGAACTTGTTGATCACGAAGCCGGCGATCAGCGCCTGGTCCTCGGGCTCCAGCAGCGCCACCGTGCCGTGCAGCGCGGCGAACACGCCGCCCCTGTCGATGTCGCCGACCACGATCACGGGCAGGTTCGCGGCGCGGGCCAGACCCATGTTGGCGATGTCGCCGCGCCGCAGGTTGATCTCGGCCGGGCTGCCGGCGCCCTCACAGATCACCACGTCGTAGGCGCTTCTCAGCCGGTCGAGCGAGGCGACCGCGACGTCCCGCAGCCTGTCCTTCAGCTCGCCGTACTCCATCGCGTCCACGTCGGCGAGCGGCCTGCCCATCACCACCACCTGGCTCCTGCGGTCGCTGCCGGGCTTGAGCAGGATCGGGTTCATGTCCGCCGCGGGCGCGACCCCGCACGCCGCCGCCTGCATCGCCTGCGCCCGGCCGATCTCCGCTCCGTCGGCGGTGACGAAGGAGTTCAGGGACATGTTCTGCGCCTTGTACGGCGCGACCTTGATCCCCTGCCTGGCCAGCCACCGGCAGATCCCCGCCGTGACCACGCTCTTCCCCGCGTCAGAGGTCGTCCCCGCGACCAGCAGCGCCCCCTTCATCTCAGCCCTCCCCTACCGGCCGCACCGGCACCCACCACCTCGACCACCCGACCACAACGACACCCACCATCCCAAACCACCCGGGGGCAACGGCACCCAGCATCCCGAGCCACCCCCGGACAACGGCACCCGCCATCCCAAACCACCCGACCGCAACGGCATCCGTCCTCCCGAGCCACCCGACCGCAACGGCACCCAGCATCCCGAGCCACCCGGGCACGCGATGTCTCCGCCGCACCGGCCCTCCCGGCCGCACAGGTCAGCGCCATGTCAACGCCTCCGCCATGCCACGATCCCCGCGACGACGACCGCCGCCAGGGAGACCGCCCGGGTCAGGCGTACCGCCCGCCGTACGTCACGGACGGCCGGTTCGCCGCCGTCGCCCAGCTCCGGGCGGTGCTCGACGCGGCCGCCGTAGACGTTGGTCCCGCCGAGGGTGACGTCGAGCGCGCCCGCGAAGGCGGCCTCGCACCTGCCCGCGTTGGGGCTGGGGTGACGGTGGCCGTCCCTGCGCAGCACGGCCGCGGCCCGCCGTACGGAGCCGCCGGCCAGAGGGGCGGCGAGGACGGTGAGGAGGCCGGTGAGCCGGGCGGGGGCCAGGTTGGCCACGTCGTCCAGCCGGGCGGCGGCCCAGCCGAACCGCTCGTACCTCGGCGAACGGTGCCCGACCATCGCGTCCAGCGTGTTGGCCGCCCGGTAGGCGAGCAGGCCCGGCACGCCCGCGACCGCGCCCCACAGCAGCGGCGCCACCACGGCGTCGGAGGTGTTCTCCGCGAGCGACTCGACCGTGGCCCTGGCGAGCTGCGGACCGTCGAGCCCGCTCGGATCGCGCCCGCACAGGTGGGGCAGCCGCGTCCTGGCCCGTTCGACGTCGCCCGCCTCCAGCGCCTCGGCCATCGCCGCCCCCTCCCTGGCCAGGGTGGTGCCGCCGAGCACGGCCCAGGTCGCCGCCGCCGTGACCACGGCCCGCCCCACCGGGCTGTGCCGCGTCACCCGCTGGGCCACCAGCCCCAGCCCCAGCGCCGCCCCCACGCAGATCCCCGCGTGCGCGACCCCGTTCGCCCGGGCGTCGCCGTACAGCCGCTGCTCCAGCAGCCCGGCGGCCCGCCCGAACCCGGCCACCGGATGTCCCCGGCGGGGATCCCCGGCCATCAGGTCGAGCGCGACTCCGGCGGCCATCCCCACCGCTTCGGCCCTCACCGGCCCCGCCCGGCGCCCGGGGAGGAACGTCTTCGTCACGCCGGAGGATGAATCAGGGAGAAAATCAGACAAGATGGTCACGAAGACCATCTTCGTGGGTGTCGAGCCAGGCACGAGCCCGCCTGATGCGCTCGCCCGCCCCCGAGGCCCACATCCGCCCCCACGCTCCCCCGGTGTCGGCGGCCCGGGACCGCATCTCCGCGTACGACCTGTCGAACCGCAACCGCGCGAGATCCGGCAGCCGCCGCCGATCACGCGCCGTCACGCCGTACGCGTCGCAGAACACCCGCATCCGGGCGCCCACATCCAGCCCGGACTGCAACGGGTCGCGGTCCACCGGATCGGCGATCGGCGCCCAGTGCCGCAACGTGGTCACGATGTCGAACAGCCGGGTCGTCGGCCGGGCCAGGTCGAAGTCGATCAGCGCGTACGGCACGCCGTCACGGAAGATCACGTTCTCCGGGGTGACGTCGCAGTGCCCGATCACCTCGGGCGGCCGATCGTCGTTCGATCCCCGTTCCCAGTCCGCGGGCGACGGCGGCGTGAACCCGGCGGAGGCGTCGTGCAGGCGGCGCAGCAACCCGGCCAGCGCGACCAGCGTCTCCTCCCGTACGGCATGCTCGGGCAGCGGACGCGTCGCCGCCTCGCCCGGCAGATAGGTCAGGACCTCCCGGCCCTGCCCGTCGATCCCGACGACCCGCGGCGCACCGCTGAATCCGGCCGTCTCCAGATGCCTGAGCAGCGCGTGCACGGCCGGGGCCGACCGCCTCAGCGGCCGCCGGACCGTGTCTCCGACGCGCACCACCCGGTCGTTGACCATCCCGCCCGGCAGTGCGACCTCCGGCTGGACCGTCGCGAACATGGCTCAGGAGCCTAGTCCAAACCACCCGACGATCGGCTCGAGGACGGGAAAGCAAGCACGATCCCGTACCTGGCCTCCCCCGGGACCCGCTGCCCGTCGACCCGGCCGCGCATCCAATGGTCCTGGTGGCCGCCTGACCTCAGCGGCGGCGGTAGAGGACGATCGACTCGGAGTCGCCGTCCACGATCGAGGTCGCCAGCCACAGCTGGGACGAGCCCGGGATGCGCTCGACCACCGCCCGGGTCACCTCGCCGGGCGACGGCGAGCGCTCGCGCGTCCACATCCGGCCGTCCCAGTGCAGCAGCACGACGTGCCGCGGAGTGGTCTCGGTGCGCAGGCTCGCGATCCACACGTCGCGGGGGCCGAAGGCCGTCACGCTGGTCAGCTCGCCTCGCCAGTCCGGCGGCAGCGCGACCCGCTTCCAGGAGGCGCCGTCCCACCGCAGGACGAGGGGGCTTTCCCCGGTCTGTCCCACCGCCCACACGTCGGACGGGCTGTTCTGCCAGACGGCGCCCAGCGTGCCGCCACCCGGCACCCTGGGCATCTCGGCCTGCTCGAACCCGCGGGCCGAGCCGTGCCAGACCATCGGCTGCCCCATGCTTGATCCGGCGATCCAGGTGTGCCCCGCGCCCGCGCTCACCGCGTGCAGCTCGTTGGCCGGCCGGTTGACGATGAGCTTCCGGATGAAGCGGGCGCCGTCCCCCTGCACCACCTCCGAGGACGAGATGAGGACGACGCGACCGCCGTCCACCGCGACGTCTCGCGCCTTTATCGGCGACTGATGACGTCGCCAGGAGCCGCCGTCCCAGTGCAGGGCGACGGGCTCGTCGAAGGTGCCGCCGCCCACCGCCCAGGCGTTGGCCGGCCCGTCGGCGTCGACCGCCGCGAGGCTACCGGAATGGCCCGCCGGCAGAGACTGCCAGCGGGAGCCGTCCCAGTGGCGCAGGGTCATCTCCACGCCGTCCTCCCAGCCCTTGTAGCCGGCGGCCCAGGCGCGGTCCGGGGAGGCGGCGCTCACGTCGTACAGGCCCCGCTCCCAGTTGTGGTCGTCGGGCAGGCCGGGGACGAGTTCCCATCGCGCCGACAGCGGAACATCCTCGTCGGCCGACGTCGGCGTGGGGGTGGGCTCGGGCGCTGACTCGGGCGCGGGTGGCGGCTCTGATCTGACCGCCGGGGTGGGCCCGGCGGCGCAGCCCTGCACGACCAGGCAGGCCACGACGGCCAGCAACCGCGTTCTCATCGGCGCCTCCGCGACGGACTATACAGCGCGCCTGCGAAACGGTGCCGCCGCCGGTGGCCGGATAACGATCGCGGCACGCGGACGACGAGGCCGGCCAACCGTCCAGCGCTCAGGCGGCGGTCACCGGGCCGAACCCAGGAGGGGCGGCAGCCGTGCCTCCGGTCGAACTTCCGCGCGCCGCCGTACGCGTCGATCAGGCCCCGGACCCACAGGCGCTGGAGATCGGCCTCGGGGAAGAGACGCTCGGATGGCCCGGCACGCGCCGGAGTCCAGCCGGCGCGCCGAAGGTTTCAGCCCCAGGGCAGGGAGGCGCGGGTGGTCCAGTAGGTGTCAGGGTCCTCCGCCAGGCCGGAGAGGCGGTGGTCGAGCGTGGCGTCCCAGGTGAGGCCGGTCGCGCGCAGGTTGGCGTCGAGCTGGCCGGCCGTGGCGGCCCCGCTCAGCACGATCCCCGCCCACGGCTGGGCGAGGACGGCCGCGAGCGCGAGGGCGTCCGGGGTGACCCCGTGGTCGCGCGCGGCGTCGGCGAGCGCGGGCGGCGCCGTGCGACCGGCCAGTCGCCCGTTCGCCATCCCCTCCTTGACGATCACCCGCATCCCGGCCCGGTGCGCCTCGGCCAGCGCCGGCCCCGCCGTACGCGCCAGCAGGTTCCAGGTGGACTGGACGGTGTCGAAGATCCCGGTGCCGATCGCCTGCCGGATCGTGTCCTCCTGGCGCGGACCCGTGGTGGAGAGCCCGATCGCGATCCCGTCGGCACGCAGGCCGCGCAACAGGCCGAGCACCTCCGGGTCGCGGAGGACACCGCTCTCCACCGTGGCCGAATGGATCTGGTACAGCAACAGATGGTCGCCCAGCAGCGCCCGGGTCTCGGCCCACTGCCGCCGGAACCGCTCTGCCGACAGGTCCTTCACCTCGTGCCGCTCGGCGTCCATCCGCCAGCCGCCGACGTAGGTGTATCCCCATTTGGACGCGACCGTGACCGCCTCCGGCGCGATCTCCCGCTCCCGCAGCCATCCGGCGAGGAACTCCTCGGCCCTGCCGTACGAACGGGCCACGTCGAAGTAGCGCACACCCAGCCGCCACGCCTCGTCGAGCACCGCCCACGTCCGCGACCGCATCGCCTCGACGCCGCGATCATCGCCGAGGTCGGCCTCCCGCCCCAGCGTGATGTAGGCGGGGCGGCCGAGCGCCGCCAGGCCGAGACCCACACTCGTCACATCCACCCCTCAAACTTAGTGGTCGGGCCGGGAAGTCTCTCGGGGGTTGACGGGCGGCGGCGCGCTGGCTGCGACCATCAGCTTGCCGTACCGAACCCACCTCATAACCCCGAAGGATGTGCGAAGTCGGCCCGCCCTGCCCGGCGGCTCGGCGTCCGGTTGCCCGGCGGGATCCGTACGACCGCGGTCATTGCGCGAGCAGGGCATTCAGTTCGTCGGCGATCAGCAGATCGGGGTCGATCTCCATGCCGGTGAAGTGGCCGGCGAGTTCGAGCGAGAGCACGCCGTGCAGGCGGGTCCAGAAGGACAGGGCGCGATGCAGAGTCGTGGCCTCTGCCGGGTGGCCGAAGGCCCACTCACGGTGGGTTTCCAGGTGGGCGTCGAACGGCGTCGCCGGTTTGTCCGCCGATACCGCGCCGCAGACCTCGAGCAGCACCGTCATGACCTCGAATGAGATCTTGGTGGTGTCGTCGGGTGCGTGGTAGCCGGGGACGGGCGTGCCATAGATGAGGAAGTACCGCTGTGGGTCGCTCCGGGCCCATTCCCGGATGACGCGGGCCAGCCCGATCAGGTCGGCACCGGAGTGGGACGCCGCCCGGACAGTGTCGGCGAGGCTTCGGTAGGCGTCGCGGATGAGTGTGGTGATCAGCTCGTCCCGGCTGGCGAAGTACCGGTACAGGGCGGGACCGCTCATGCCCACCTGCTTGGCGATCGCGTTGAGCGAGAGCGCGGCCACTCCCGCTGTGGCGATCTGCTCCCACGCGTGCCGCTTGATCTCCGCGCGTACCTGAGCCCGGTAGCGCTCCCGCGGGCTCTGCCCACCTGGGTCCGTCATCAGCCGCTCCTTCACTGGTCGGCGTGACATCGTCGACGTCTAGTTAGAGCTTCTCACGTTTCCTATTGCCACTCATTCCCACAGTGTTATAGCTTCTAACTATTGTAAGAGCTATTAACGCTGGGAGAAGAGCCATGATCGACACCAACCCGTCCACCTCGCCGAACCCTGCCCACACCCCGCGCTCTGCCAGCCGCCGCGCTCGGCTGCGCTCCTCCCTGCTCGCGATCCCGCTGGCCGCCGGGCTCCTCGCCGCCGGTGCCGCATCGGCAGGCGCCGCCACCGTCAGCCAGAGTGCGACGTCCAGCCGCCCCGATCGTTCGGATTCGCTGACCTGCCGCGGCAAGGGCATCGATCCCGACGCCAAGCTCCACCACCGGACCGAGACCTTCATCAAGGCACCGCTGAGCACCGTCTGGAAACTGCACACCGACGTGGAAGGCTGGCCGTCCTGGCAGGAACCCGTCACCAGCGCGAAGCGGCTGGACCAGGGACCGCTGCGGAAGGACTCGCGGTTCCGGTGGACCACTCCGGCACCCGCCACGCCCACGACCCCCGCCACCACCCTGGTCATCACCTCCACCGTCGAAGACGTCCAGCAGGGCAAGTGCATCCGCTGGAGCGGGCCCGCGATCGGCAAGGGGCTGCGCATCGACGAGGGCGTCCACGTCTGGAACTTCATCAAGGTCAAGGGCGGTGTCATCGTCCGCACCGAGGAGAGCTGGACCGGCGACCAGATCGAGGCCGACCCGGAGACCTCCATCAAGTACCTCGCGCCAGGTCTCGACTTCTGGCTGGCCGACCTCAAGTCCACCGCCGAGGCCCGCGGCCGCCGCAACTGAGCCAACGGTCGTCCCGGCCATCGCCGCAGGCGTCCACCGCCGCCAGATCTGCCCGGCCGAACAGCGAGGCAGTCCTCGTCTCACCCACGACAGCCGAGGCCGCACGGCGGCCGGGCTCGTGCCTCCGGCGTCCGCCGAGCGCCACTCCGTAAGCGGCGGTTCGACGGCCCGGCCACTTGGTGCGCCGCCGCCGTGTGGCAGCCTGGGCGGCATGCACGTCCTCGCGGAGCTCACCGCCGGTGCGGCCCGTTACCGGCTCAGGCGGGCCACGGCGGGCGACCTCCCGGCCATCGTCGAGCTGATCGCCGCCGACCAGCTCGGCGCGACCCGCGACGGCGGCCCGCTCACCCCGTACGAACGCGCCTTCGCGGCCATCGACGCGGACCCCGCGCACCTGCTCCTCGTCGCGACCTCGGAGCCGGGTGACGTCGTCGGCACCATGCAGCTCACGTTCATCCCCGGACTGGCCCGCCGCGGCTCCCTGCGCGCCCAGATCGAGGCGGTCCGGGTGCACGAGGACCACCGCGGCCACGGCCTGGGCGCCGCGATCTTCTCCTGGGCGATCGACGAGGCCCGCCGCCGCGGCTGCTCCCTGGTGCAGCTCACCACCGACAAGAAGCGCCCGGACGCCCACCGCTTCTACGCGAGGCTCGGCTTCGTCGACTCACACGAGGGCTTCAAACTGCACTTCTGATCCCCATCCCGGCTCCTCACCGGCGAAACGACCACAGGCCGGGTCGCTCGGTGCCGTCGAACTCCCGGATGACGCCGGCCCTCATGGGGAGCCCGGCGCGGCGGGTGTGTCGAAGAGGCGCATGCGGTGGGCGGTGGCCGCGGCCTCGCCCCGGGAGGCGGCGCCGAGTTTGGCCAGGATGTTGGACACGTGCACGCTGGCGGTCTTCGTGGAGATGAACAGCTCGCCGGCGATCTCGCGGTTGGTGCGACCGGCGGCCACCAGACGGAGCACCTCGTGCTCGCGCGCGGTCAGGCCGAGCCGTGGTTCTTCGGGCTCCCGTTCGCCGTCCAGGGGGATCCGTGCGCGCCGGGCGAGGTCGGCGATCTGCCGCGTCAACGGCACGGCGGCCAGCTTCCCGGCCAGCTCCCACGCCTGGGCGAGGGAGACGGCGGCCTCGTCACGCGCGCCGCCGCCCACCGCGATCTCGGCGGCCGCGAGCAACGCGCGGGCCTGGGGGTACGGCTGGCGCAACGCCGCCCACGCGGCGGCGGCCTCGTCCCACGCGGCCCGCGCCGAGTCCCGCGCGGCCGCCGAGTCAAGGTCGGCGAGGTCGGCGCGGGCCGTCTCGGCCGCGAAGGTCAGGCTGTGCGCCTCCTCGACCTTGCCCTGGACGTCGAGCCTGCCGGCCAGCTCCCGCAGGGCGGGCGACAACGCGCTCGCCGTACGCGCGGCCGTGACGAGGAAGGGCCAGGCGTAACGGGGCGCGGCGGCCAGATCCTGCTCGCGCAGGGCCCGCTCGACCAGGTCGCGCGCCTCGTCCGCACGCCCCCGCGCCCATCGCAGCTCGACGTCGCGCCGGATGTTGGGCAGCACGGTCTGCGCCCGGTAGGTGCCGCGGGCCAGCAGCGAGAGCGCCTCGGCGAACTGCGCCTCCGCCTCGTCGAGGTCACCGCGGGCGAGGGCGATGTCCATCGCGAAGCCCAGCACGCTCGCACGGTACGGCGGGGGCGGCACCAGCTCCAGGGCGTGCTCGATGACCTTCAGCGCCTCATCCCACCGACCCAGGGACAGCAGGGGCTCGGCCAGGTTGATCGACAGGAACGCCCCGAATGTCCGGCTCAGGCCGTAATCAAGGGCGTCGGCGACCCCCCGGCGCGCCACCTCGGCGGCCAGCTCGTGCGCCCCCGCGCCCTCCAGCGCGTCGGACTCGGAGATCGCACACCGTTGCAGGGCGCTGTAGGAGCGGGCGCGGGCGGCCAGCTCGTGAGCCTCCGCGAACGCCCCGACCTGCCCCTCGACGTCCTGGTAGCGGTAGCGGGCCCAGGTCAGCGTGACGAGCGCCTGGGCTTCGGTGCTGCCGTCGCCCACCTGCTTCGCGATGGCCCGCGCCTCTTCGGCCAGCGCCTCCTTCTCCGCCCACTCGCCGGGCTCGTGCAACACGCGGGCGAGGTTCTCCAGCACCTGGGCCCGCAGGCGGGTCGGCGGGTCGGCCGGCAGGAGCCGCGCGGCCATCCGGAGGTCGTCGACGAAGCCGGCCCGGCCGAGGTCGTAGGCGACGATCCCGCGCTGTCTCAGCAGGCTGGCCGCACGCACCGGATCGGTGTCGGGATCGATCTCGCCGAGCGCGGCCTTCGCCAGGGCCATGCCCCGCTCGTACTCCCCCGCCAGGTGCGCGACGGTGATCGCCTGACGCAGCACGCCGACATGGTCGGTCTCGATCCGCGCGGCGGCGTCGGGCACCTTCTCCCACAGCTCCAGCACGCGGGTGAGCATCCGGAGCTGCTCGTCGTAGGCCGCCGACTTCCTGGCCGCCGCGGCGGCCCGCCACGCGCTGATCAGCGCCCAGGTGACGTCGTGCGCCGCATACCAGTGGTAGGCCAGCTCGATGGCGCCGCGTGGCGCGGGCAGCAGCTCCAGGTCGGCCTCCAGCGCCTCGGCGAACCGGGTGTGCAGGCGGACTCGCTCGCCGGGCAGCAGGTCGTCGTGCACGGCCTCGTGGATCAGGGCGTGCCGGAAGGCGTATCCCTCCCTGTCGAAGGTGAGCACGTTGCCCGCGATGGCGGGGCGCAGTGTGGCGGAGAGCGCGTCGTCGTCGAGGCCGGCGACGGCGGCGAGCAGCGCGTGCTCGATCCTGGCCCCGCTGGCACTGGCCACCCTGAGCAACTCCTGGGTCTCCTCCGGCAGCCGCTCCACGCTGGAGATCAGGAGGTCGCGCAGCGACTCCGGCAGGGCTTCGTGCTCGCCGTCGCCGCTCAGCAGGACCTCGACGAACAGCGGGTTGCCCTCGCTGCGGGCGTAGATCGTGTCGATGACGAGCTCGGCCGGCTCCCGGTCCAGGATGCCGACGGCCTGCTGCACCACCTCACGCCGGGTCAGTCTGGGCAGCTCCAGCCGGGAGACCCGATCGAGCCGTCCCAGCTCGGCGAGCAACGGGCGCAGCGGATGCTTGCGGTGGACGTCGTCGGCCCGGTAGGTCACCACGATCAGCATGCGGACCTCGGGCCGCCGGTAACGCACCAGGAAGGACAGCAGGTCGCGGGTGGACCGATCGGCCCAGTGCGCGTCCTCGATGACCAGGAGCAACGGCTGGTGCTCGGCGAGCCGCTCCAGCAGGCCGAGCACCTGCTCGAACAGCCTGGCCCGCGCCTCCGCCCCGTCCGCGTCGGGTTCCCCGAACTCCGGCAGCAGCCGGGCCAGCCCGCCCGTCGTGCCGCCCGGCAGCAACGCGGAGATCCCGTCACGGCCGAACTCCCGGGCCAAGGTGCGCAGCACCGCCGTGAACGGCGCGAAGGGCAGGCCGCCCGTGCCCAGCTCCAGGCATCCGCCGACCAGCACCCGCGTCTCGCCCGACCGCCCCGCGAACTCCCTGATGAGCCGGGTCTTGCCGACTCCCGCCTCGCCGCCCACGAACACGGTGGACGACTTCCCCGCCCGCGCCTCCGCGAGCACCCGCTCCAGCGCGGCCAACTCCCCGGCACGCCCGACGAACAGGCGACTGACCGCATGTGTGCTCACGCACCAAGGATGCCATCGCCCACCGACGTCCCACCGTCCACCCTCGTCCACGGCGGCACGGACGCTCCCCGGACCCGGTGACCGCGAGCACGCCGTCCCCGCCGCCTGCCGTACGAGCGCCCGTCCTGGGGCTGTACGGCACGCGCGGGGCGTCCCGGAGTTGTACGGCGCGTACGGCACGCCGGCACGTGCGGCTGCCGGATGCGTGCCGTACAGCGGGCGGATGCGTGCCGTACGGCGGGCGGGGTCAGATGCCGAAGAGGTGGCGGCAGGCGTCCAGGCCGTGGATCCGCACGGGGACCGGGGAGACGAAGTCGGAGCGGCCGAGGAGGAAACGCTGGTCGGTGGCGCGTTCGCCGTCGCGGGCGCGGGTCTCGGTCCCGTCGGGGCGGTAGCCCAGCTTGCGGGAGACGGCGAGCGAGGAGGGGTTGTCGAGGAAGGCCGAGGAGCGCGCGGAGTCGACACCGAGGCCCTCGAAGGCGAAGTGCAGGACGGCCGCCCGCATCTCGGTGCCGATCCCCTTGCCCTGGTGAGCACGTCCCAGCCAGGACCCCGTGCTCACCTCGCGGGTGATCTTGAGATCGGACGCCCCGACGTTCTGGGAGCCGACCACCTGCCCGTCGTGGACGACGATGAAGTTGCATTGCCAGGCGCCCGGCTGCCACGAGGCGAGCGTCAGCAGGTGGTACTGGATGACGTTGCGCGGCAGGTCCTCGGCAGGCGCGGTCGTCCAGGGGATCAGGAACGGCATCGCGTCGGGGTCGTGAACTCCGGCCATCGCGCAGTCGGCCAGGTCGTCGAGGTCGTCGAGGGTCGGCAGCCGCAGGGTGAGCCGGGGCGTGGTGAGCCGAAGATCGAGAAGGGGCCAGTTCCGCATACCAGCTGATTGTCGCGATCCCCGGCCGCGATGGCATCCGAATTTTCACCCCGGGCCAGCCCGGTCTCGCGACCTCCTGAGCCTCGCGGGGGTGCGCGCGGGGGAACGCTTCGCGGATCTCCTGAGCCTCGCGGGGGTGCACGCGGGGAAGCGCCTCGCGGATCTCCTGAGCCTCGCGGGGGTGCACGCGGGGAAGCGCCTCGCGGATCTCCTGAGCCTCGCGGGGGTGCACGCGGGGAAGCGCCTCGCGGATCTCCTGAGCCTCGCGGGGTCCACGCGGGAAAGCGCCTCGGGACCTCCTGAGCCTCGCGGGGGTGCGCACGGAGGGGCGACGGCGGATGACCGGTTCGGGAGTCTCGTCGGGAATGTGGGGGAAGCGCGTGTGTTGGAACGGAGGTGAACGGCATTCGGCTCTCGATCCTCGATCGCTCCCTGGCACGGCAAGGACAGGACCCGGCGGGGTCGCTGCGGGCGACCGTGCGGTTCGCGCGGGAGGCCGAGGCGCTCGGCTACCACCGCTTCTGGGTCTCCGAACATCACAGCGTGCCGGGTATAGCCGGTTCCGCGCCGACCGTCCTGGCGGGCGCCATCGCCGCCGCGACCTCGCGGATCCGGGTGGGCACCGGGGGCGTGATGCTGCCCAACCACCAGCCGCTGGTCGTCGCCGAGCAGTTCGGGGTCCTCGAATCGCTCAATCCCGGCCGGATCGACATGGGCCTGGGCCGCTCGGTGGGGTTCACCGGCGGCGTACGGCGGGCCCTGGGCCGTGACAAGGAGGCCGCCGGCGACTTCGGCAGGCAGCTCACCGAGTTGCTCGGTTACTTCACCGGCGGCGGGCAGACCCATCCGGGCGTGCATGCGATACCGGCCGAAGGGCTGCGAGTGCCTGCGTACGTGTTGGCCACCGGCTCGGGCGCGGACGTCGCCGCCGAGCACGGGCTCGCCCTGGTGATCGCCGCGGTGGCCGGCGAGAGCCGGATGCTGGACGCGATCGCCCGCTACCGCGAGAAGTTCCGCCCGTCGGCGGTCTGGTCCGGCCCGCACGTCATCGTGGCGGCGAACATCGCGGTCGCCGAGACCACCGAGCAGGCCGCCGGGCTGCAGCTGCCCGAAGCCTGGTCGACCGCCTACTCCCGCACGCACGGCGTCTTCCCGCCCCTCCTGCCCGCCGAGCGGATCCGCCTCCTGGAGATGACCGACCGGGAACGCGGCTACCTCCAGGAGGCCGAACGAGGTCGGATCCACGGCACGGAGGAGGAGGTGGCGCCGCTGCTGGCGGCCCTGGCCGAGCGCACCGGCGCCGCCGAGATCCTGGTCACCCTGAACACCTACGACCCCGGCGAGCAGCTCGACTCCTACCGCCGTCTCGCCCGGATCGCCCGCCTCACCCCGCTCGCGGGCGCCGCCGTACCGGACGCCGCCGTGGCGGGCTCGTGGGCGGGAGTGTGACGCGCCCGGCGGAGTCCTGACGCGCTCGGACCCTTCGAGGTCGTCCCGCGCTCACGGTCTCGCACCAGGCGCCGGCGGAGCGCGATCGTCTCCGGCCCAGCGGCCGAAGGGCCGGAGGCTGAGGGCCGGAGGCCGAAGGGCCGGAGGCTGAGGGCCGGAGGCCGAAGGGCCAGAGGCTGAGGGCCGGAGGGCGGATCCGGGCAGTGACGGAGGAGCCGCCTCAGCTGATCGACGGCGGGGCCGCCTCAGCTGATCGTGGCCGGGTCGCCGATCCGCACGACGCCCGGCTTGGTGACCCGCATGATGACCCCGAACTTGTTCTCGTGCTCGACGATGAGGTGCTTCTGCAACTCCGGCCAGCGCTCGCGGCCATGGGGATCCCAGCTCGGCACCGTGCACCGGATGCACGGGCCCGAGTGCGCTCCCCGGACCTTCAGCACGGCCTCCCCCACCGTGATCGTGGTCCCGAGGGCGAACGACTCCTCCACGAACGCGGGCGCGTCGAGCGCGAGATGCACGTTGGGCCGGAACCGCAGCACGTCCACCTCGTCGCCCAGTTCCGCCACCAGCCCCTGCCGGGACGCTTCGAAGGTCACCAGCACGCTCGGGCCGCGGTCCTGCTGTCCATCGGCCGCGCAGAGGGACAGGGGCACGCCGTACGCCTCGGAGAGCGCGTCCGGCAGCCCCGGATCCTCCCAGGCCCACGGGACGCCGTCGGCGGAGTAGAGCACCGGCGGTCCCGGCGGCTCGGGCGAACCGTCGCAGGTCGCGGGGTAGGCCGCCGACCAGGCGAGCATGCCGGGCGTCTGGCGAACGGTCAGCCGCTTGCCCGCGTGGCTGGGACGCTCGTCGATGAGGGCGTACGCGCGGTCGCCGGCCAGCCCTCGGCCGTCGAGACGGGCAACGGTGAGCTCCTCGCCGCGCAGCGACTTCACCGGCCACCGGTGGAGGCCGTCGACGGTTCCCTGGTACATGCTCCGATCTTAGAGGGCCACCCGCGTTTGACACATTCGGCAGGCGACGGATACTGTAGGACACGTTGCAGTCGCAGTTTCCTCGAACGTCTTGAACGCCCGCTGGAAGTTTCTCGACAGCGGGCATTTTGCTTTCTCCGGTGGTTATCGTCGGACGCAGAATATGGTCCGCAACGCAGCCCGGGGTGTCGCCGACTTGGCGATTCCCGGTGAGGCTCCCTAAAAGGAGAAGCAGTTGACTGAAGGCACCGTGAAGTGGTTCAACTCCGAAAAGGGCTTTGGTTTCATCGCGCCCGACGACGGTAGTGCCGACGTGTTCGTGCACTTCTCGGCGATCACCACCGGTGGTTACCGCAGCCTGGAGGAGAACCAGCGTGTCGTCTTCGAGACGACCCGTGGCCCCAAGGGCCCGCAGGCCGAGCAGGTCACGCCGCTCTAAGCGGTAAGACCAAGTGACTGGGCCCGTACCGCTCTCGCGGTGCGGGTCCAGTCGCATGTCCGGGGCCCCTACTCCCCGGCTGCGAACGAGTGGTGCGGGGCTGCCCGTGACGCTGTCAGGTGTCCAGCTTCTCGAAGAAGAACTCGTGCTTGAGGAAGGACGTGCCGTACTCGTGGCCGGGTGCGGGCGGGATGAGCTGGGAGGCCTGGAACAGGCGCCAGCCGTCGAGCAGCGCGGCCACGCCGGTCTCGTAGGGCGGCTCGTCGCCGTCGCCGGTGGCGGGGGCGGTCCGCCCGGTGCCGTCGTAGGACGACCAGCCGACGACCGGGGCGTCGAGCGCCGAGGTGGCCAGGTAGAGGACCAGGACCTGTTGTCTCATGCGGTCCTCCGGGGACGGTTGGTCACACGGGTGGCCCAGTAGTCGATGTCGAAGCCGTCGTCGTCGGTCAGCGCCCGCCAGAGCGCGACCCGGTTGTAGATCTCCAGGCGCCCGGTGGCGTGCTCGTACCAGGGGTGCTGGACCGCCAGTTCGGCCGCGACCGCGGGGTCGACGAGGTCGGCGGTGTCCCAGAGCCGCACCTGGGGCACCGTGGGATTGAAACGGATCTTGAACATGTACCTGCGTCGATCACTGTCGTTGCGCCGCCCGCCGTGCCAGATGCCGTGATGGAGCAGCAGCACCGTGCCCGCCGGACAGGTCAGCCTGACCTGGCCGAGCAGGTTCTGGTAGCGGCCGGTGTCGCTCTCGTTGGTGCGGCGCAGGTGGCTGCCCGGCACGAGCAGGGTGCCGCCCATTTGCTCGGTCACCTCGTGCGGGTAGTACATGAGCTGGACGTCGAACGCGTCCGCACGGGTGTCGATGATGGCGTCGCCGTGCAGCGGCTGAGCCGTGCCGCCCTGCGGTTCGCGCACGTGCACGGCATGGTGGTCGACGGTCGGCGCCGGGCCCACGAGGCTCTCCAGCGCGCCGGCGATCAGGGGCAGATCGACGAGGCGGCGGGCGAACGTCCCCGGGAGGAAGGCTTCGGCGAGCGGCGTGCCGTACGGGACGGGTGGCACGCCGGTGGTCAAGACCTCGATCGCCTCGGCGTTCAACTCCTCCGGCACGATCGCGTCCAGCCGGAGGAAGCCCTGTGCCACGAAGCGTGCGACCTGTGCCGAGGTCAGAAGATTACTGGTTGGCATACGTCAACGGTAGGAGCGATGGGGCAGCGTAGTCGTGGGCCCTGGTCACCATTACTGGTAGATTTTCACCATGGAGCGGGTGACGGTCCGACTGGACGATCCGCCGGTCGTGGTCAATCTCGGGGTGGGCGTGCACGGGATCACCACCCGGCGCGACGTGTTCCTGCTGCCCGATCTGTGGCAGTTGCACCTGTACGGCTACGCCGCCCGGCTCGTCGTCGGCGGCACCACGCATCCCATCCGGCCGGGTCACGTCAGCCTGATCCCGCCCGGCCAGCAGGTCCAGTACTTCTACAACGGCAGGTCGGAGCACCTGTACGCGCATCTGCGCCTGCCGGATGCGGGACAGGCGCGGACCGTGCCGCTGATGCAGGACGCCGGCGCCGAGACCCCGCTGCTGGGCGGCCTGCTCCAGCAGGCCGTCGCCGTGGCCCACGCCGTGCCCGCCATGGCCGCGGCCGAGGTGTGGACGGTGCTGTGGCACGTCGTACGCCTGGCGGAGGCCCAGGGACCGCACGCCGCGGTGCGGACGGCCATCGCCCACATCGAGTCGAACCTGGCCGAGCCGCTGACCGTGCCGGACATCGCCAGGGCGGCGGGCGTCTCGCACAACCACCTCACCCGGCTCTTCCGTGCCGAGACCGGCGCCAACGTGGTCGCCTACATCCGGCGCAGGCGTCTGGAGCAGGCCCGCCACCTGCTGCGCGAGTCGACGCTCCCGATCTCGGCGATCGCCGCGGCGGTGGGGATCCCCGACCTGCAGGCATTCAACAAGGCCTGCCGCCGCGAACTCGCCGCCCCGCCGCGCGCCATCCGCTCTCGCGGGCCGCAGGGGCCCGGGTGCGCCTGACGACGACCGCTCGCGACGCCCCTCGGGTGCCTGGCTGATCGGCCCTCCCACCGCGCCCGGCAAGCCGCGTCAGGTGAGCAGTTCGGCCAGGTGATCGGTCGCCATGACCACCCATTCGGGATCACCCTCGGCCGGTTTCCGTTCGGCCGCGACGGCGAACCGGCCGGACGGCTTGCAGACGCGCCGGTCCAGAAACGCATTGCCGACCTCTGCACGTGATCTCTAGCCTGCTTGAGTGCAGGTGACTGAGATGCCGGGTCCAGGGTGGCCGGAACTGTCGGCGCTGTGGTGGAGGCGGTGGCCGGAGTGTCCGCCGATGGCGGACCAGTTGAAGCACGTCTACCCCGATCGGTGGGTCCGTTTCCATAGCCTGCCCGGCTCGAAACGCTATGCCGACGACGAGAGCGAGTACGCGATCCTGCTGCGCCGGCACAACACCGTGCTGGACGAGCTCTTCACCCGGCAACGGGTCTACATCGTGACGGCGACCTACGGCGCCGGAGAAGACGACTACCTCCAGAAGCTGAACCCCGGCTCCCGGTTCTGGACGACCCTGCGCGATGAAGATCCAGACACGGACCGGACAGTCGATCTGCACGTCGGCGAACGGCCTTGGCGGCCGGGGATGACCGATCCGCTGCTTCGCGCCGTAGCGGACGACGAGCACAGAAACGTCATCATCATGGACACCGCGCTCCACCGCCTCTACCACCCCTACGACGGCGGCGCGGACTGCCTTGTCGAGAGCACCGAGGCGCGCGACCGGCTGAAGGAGGCGCACTCCGGCTGGCTGTCCAGGCACTCTGGCGGCTTCTGAGGCTGCGGCGGTGTGCGTCGTCCCCGTGGTGGTGCGCGCTCGACGACGCCTTACCCGGAGGTCGGGCCAAGCCGGCCGGAGGCAGTTGACCCCTCGGCCGACTTGACCTTGGAGATCTACTTTAAAACTTGGTGAAGCAGACCGATGACGGCCAGCGCCGATGCTGAAGCTGCCACCGGTCCGGCGACAACCCCCATGACGAAGCCGCTGACGCCTGCCGACAAGAGAATGATCGCCCATCGATGGGAGAGCCGTTCTGGCTCTTCAATAGATGCCGCGTCTTCCTTAGGTGGACGCCCTACGGGTAGTCTCACGTAAGCGGACTCCTTCCCTGGATGTTGGAACCGCACAAAACGGCCCTCCGCTGCAACGGGGGGCCGTTTCTTTTAATCGATGGCGACCTAGAGGTCACCCTCATGCAACCGTACGCTGCCACAAGATCGCGTTCGTGTCATCAAGATACGGGTTTCAATTCATCCACCCAGGTTGGGTTATCTACTCCACGCCACACCGATTGGCTGCGCTTTCACCCTTCCCGTGCTGTAATAATTTGCAGGATGTACAAAAACTTATCCGAGGTGAGCCATGATGGAGATCACGGGCGATGTCGTCCGCATCCTGTACCGCCTGCCCCAGAAGTCCATTTTGGAGGATAATGCCCATCTTTATCCACTCACCACATATATCAACGATCTGCGCGCGAAGGAGCTGCAGAAGCTGGACGAGGCCGCCAGGACCGAGGGGGCCGGTTTCGATCCCGTTTTGCACAAGCTTCGGGAGCTGTCCGAGATCAAAAGAGAAGCGGAAGATCAAATTCGGCATTTAGTGACATACGCACGACATTTCGTGCGACCTCGCCCATATCAACTCGCCAAGCTCGCGGAAGCCACGGGAGTGTCGATCTCGGGCATACGACTGATGTGCAGCAACCCGGCGAAGGAAGAAATAGCAATAAACATACAAAAAAGTGATATAAGCGGACAATTCTCGCCACCAAAGGACAGCGAAGAGCTGGAGATCGTTCCCATTACCTACAAGGCAGAAATAGATCCAGACGGACAGTCCTTCGACGAATGTAAGATTCTAGATGATTTCTTCTGATCATCGCGGCGGTAAGACGGCGGTTGACTCCGCGATTCCGGGCATGGCAATGTCCTCGGCATGGCGAATGGTGAGACCGTCATTCCCTACCTTGATGACCATCCGCGTTGTCGCCGCCTGCCTGGTCGGGGGCGTGCTGCGCATCGGCGGACGACGAGCGGCTCCGTCCCGCCGCCTCGCGCCTGGGTGGCGCACGACTTGGCACCTTTCGGCCCCGCCCAGGCCGGCCGTACGGCACGGGAATGCGGAGCGCGGTCCTGCGGCCCGTCACTGTGGGATTCGTCGCTGTGCGACAGGCGCCCACTGAGCAGAAGGAGAACCAGTGAAGCTCACCGTTACGACGTTCATCACCCTCGACGGCGTCGGGCAGGGACCGGGTGACCCGGATGAGGATCGTAGTGGCGGGTTCGAGCACGGTGGCTGGCTCGCTCCCTACGTCGATGACGACTTCGGGCGTGCGATCGACGGCTGGTTCGCCGCGGCCGACGCGTTCCTGCTCGGCCGCGAGACCTATGAGATCTTCGCCGCGTACTGGCCGAAGGTCACCGACGAGAACGAGCTCGTCGCGACGAAGCTCAACACGCTCCCCAAGTACGTCGCGACCCGCACGCTCGACGAGGCCGGATGGGCGGGCACCACGTTGCTGAAAGGCGACGTCGTGGAGGCCGTCACCAGGCTGAAGGGCGAACCCGGGCGCGAGCTTCAAGTGCACGGCAGCCTCAACCTGATCCAGACCCTCGTCAGAGCCGATCTCGTCGACGAGTTCCACCTGGTGATCTTCCCGGTGGTGCTCGGCACCGGGAAGCGGCTGTTCGACGACGTCGTCCCGACCGGTCTCCGGCTCGTCGACTCGAAGGCCACCAGCACCGGGGTAATGCTCCAGACCTATCGGACCACCGGCCGCCCGGCCTACGGCTCGGTCGCGGAACCCGGGTGAGAGCCATCAAGACCGCATCCGGTATTCCCGACGCACGACGTTCCCGCTCAAAGCGAAGCCCGCTCAAAGCGAAGCCCGCTCGAAGCGAAGCCCGCTCAAAGCGAAGCCCGCTCAAAGCGAAGCCCGCTCAAAGCGAAGCCCGCTCAAAGCGAAGCCCGCTCAAAGCGAAGCCCGCTCGAAGCGAAGCCCGCTCGAAGCGAAGCCCGCTCGAAGCGAAGCCCGCTCGAAGCGAAGCCCGCTCGAAGCGAAGCCCGCTCGAAGCGAAGCCCGCTCGAAGCGAAGCCCGCTCGCCGACAGCATCCTGCACGCACTCGACGCCCGCCCCGTACCCGTGCTCCGCTCGCCGGCCACGCTGATCCACACTGACCCACACGCGATGGGCCGATCACCAGCAGAAACGCCCCGCCCAGATCCGGGTGAAAGATACTGCAAAGATCTGATATTGGGTGAAGAAGGCCAGGGCCTTTCGCTCGTAGAGTGAAGATCTGAAGAGGGGTCTGAGGCGAGGCACGATCGGGATGGTGTGGGAGGACACGCCGTACCCGATGTTGGCGATCAACGCGGCGGGCGTCATCGAGCAGGCGAACGAGGCCGCCCGGCTGCTACTCGCCGGCGCGGGTGCCGGAGTGCCGCTGGCGCGGGCCGCCCCGGCATGGCTGGCGCGGGCCCACCGCGAGATCTGCGCCGGTGCCGGCCGGGCTCGCGCCGGATGGGAGCCGGCCCGCGGGCCGGTCGGCGAGCGGGTGTTCGAGGCGCATCCCGTACACGCCGACAGCGATCGTGTCATGTGGTGGCTCATCGACGTCACCGGGCACCGGCAGGCCGTCGAGTCACTGCGCGCGGAGAGGGAGTGGACCGGGTTCATGGTCGAGGCGTCCGGCGAGCTGCTGTCGTCCCTGAACCTCGACCGCTGCCTGGAGGCGACCGCCCGGGTGGCCGCCCGCCGCCTCGCCGACGCCGCGCTGGTCGTCATGCCGCTGGCCCCTCGCGGGCACGTGATCGCCTACTGCGATCCGCAGGGCGAGGTGGTCCGTGCGGACGCGGCCATCGACCCGGCTACGGTTCCGGGGCTCACCGAGGCGCTACAGGGCTTTCCCCCGGTACCCACCCGCTGGATCGACCCGGCCGAGGCCCCCGGCTGGGTGCTCCGCGACGGGATCGGCGAGGAGGGCTCCGTGGGGATGATCGCCCTGCCCGGCCACGGCCTGCCCGCAGGCGCGCTGGTACTGCTGCGCCGCTCACGCAAGGCCGGGTTCTCGGACGACGAGAAGGCGTTCGCGGGGCTCTTCGCGGCGTGGGCCGGCTCCGCGATCTCGGTCGCCCGCCAGTACGCCGAGCAGGCGGCCATCACCGAGACCCTGCTGGCCGAACTGCTGCCGCCCCCCGCGCCGATGCTGAAGGACGTGGAACTGGCGGCCCGCTACCAGCCCGCGGGCGACAGCGAGCGGGTCGGCGGCGACTTCTACGACGTGCATCCCGTCGCCGGCTCGGGGCGGGAGTCGTTGGTGGTGCTCGGCGACGTGGCGGGCAAGGGCTTGGCGGCCGCCGTGCTCACCGGGAAGATCCGTGACACCCTGCGGACCCTGCTGCCGCTGGCCGACGACCACCAGCGGGTGCTGGAGATGCTGAACGGCGTGCTGCTCACCGACGGCGACCCGGCGCGCCACGTCACGCTCGTGCTGGCCTCGGTCGAGCGCCGCGGCACGCGAGTCGCGTTGCGGCTGACCAGCGCCGGGCATCCGCCGCCGCTGATCGTGCGGAACGACGGCCGGGTCGAGACGGTCCGGGCCGTCGGCACCCTGATCGGCATTCTGGAGCACACCACCAGCGTCACCGACTCGGTGCTGCTGGACCCCGGCGAGACGTGCCTGCTCTACAGCGACGGCATCATCGAGGCCAGGGGCGGCCCGCTCGGCGACGAGTTCTTCGGCGAGGAGCGGCTGTGCGAACAGCTCCGGCAGTGCGCCGGCATGCCTCCCGAAGCCATCGCGGAACGCGTCCAGATGCTGGCGTCCCAGTGGATCGGCGGCGCCGAGCACGACGACATGGCGGTCGTCGCCATCACCGCGCCCCGCGACTCCCCGCGCGGCGCGGCCGGAGGGCGGCTCCCGTGAAGGACGACGTCGAGGAGCGCGTCGAAGCGTTGTGGGCGGCGTCGACGGCCGGAGACGAGTACGCCGCGGCCGGCGTGGCGCTGGCCGCGCTCGACGCCGGCGTCCCGCTGGAGACCCTGCTGCTGGACGTCGTCGCCGCCGTGCAGGCGCGCGTCGGCCAGGAGTGGGCGGCCAACCGCATCACGGTCGCCCAGGAGCACACCGCGACCGCCGTCAACGAGCGTGTGCTGGCCACCCTGGCCCATCACCCGGCAGCGCGGGGGGACCCGGCGCAGAGCAGGGGGCGGATCACGGTGGCCTGCATCGACGGCGAATGGCACTCGTTCCCGGCGCGGCTGCTGGCCGAGGTGCTGCGGGTGCGGGGCTGGCGCGTCGACTACCTGGGCGCCCAGGTGCCCACGCCCCACCTGGTCACGCATCTGCACCGGACGAACCCGGACGCGGTGGCACTGTCCAGCTCACTCGCGACCCGGCTGCCCGCCGCGCACGCGGCGATCACCGCGTGCCAGGCGGCGGGTACGCCGGTGCTGGCCGGCGGCGCCGCCTTCGGACCGGACGGCCGGTACGCCCGACTGCTCGGAGCCGACGCCTGGGCGCCCGACGCGCGTGCCGCCGCCGACCACCTGGCCGACGGGCCGCCGCCGCACCGGCCCGCGTCCGGCCGGAGCTTCGAAGGGCCGCCGCACCTGGCCGACCACGAGTACACCCTGCTCACCAGGTCCGCCGCAGACCTGGTGAGGGGTGCCATGG
Organism: Dolomitihabitans soli; assembly: GCF_022213955.1. Lineage (GTDB taxonomy): Bacteria > Actinomycetota > Actinomycetes > Streptosporangiales > Streptosporangiaceae > Streptosporangium_A > Streptosporangium_A soli. The sequence goes on from NZ_JAKNTW010000011.1 coordinate 129,632, forward strand.
GCGAACTGACCCGGCACTTCCCCGGCATGGAGGCCTACACCGAGCAGCAACTCGGGCACACCGCCGAAGACCTCGCGTACATCATCGATTTTCTGCGCGCCGCCCTGTACGTCGACGATCCCGAGCTGTTCTCCTCCTTCGTGGGCTGGATGGCGGGCATCCTCACGGCGCGCGGCATCCCGGCACACATGCTGACCACCGCTCTGGACGTGCTGGCCGACCGCCTCACCGGCTTCCCTCGCGCCCTCACCACACTGACCCGCGCGCGAGCCGCACTGCGCGAATCCAAACCCGGCCGGTGAGCCGGGCACGACCCCCGCGGCTCTCACCGACGCCGGCCAGATGCCCGGCCTCAATGGTCACCTCAGAATAACTAAGTGACTAATTAGTGCGCTCTACTCGTGATCGGTATTCGGGTTCATGCTCACTCTCGTGACTGTCATCAATCATCTGACCTACGTCCCTTTCCCCGAAGACCCGCACAACTACAAGCCGAACTCGCGGTATTCGCTGGTGCTCGACCCCGCCCGCCGCGACGGGGCCTACGTGAAGGACTTGGTGCTGAACTTCGAGCTGCTGGCGCCCGGCGAGGTGATCCCCGTGCACGAGCACACCAACGAGGAGGTCCTGATCATCGACGAGGGTACGGCGGAGGCGTTCTACGACGGCGAGTGGCAGCCGGTGGGACCCGGTTCCGTGATCATGGTGCCGCCGGGCGTCGCCCACGGCTTCCGCAACGTGTCGGGTAACGGTGTCAGGCTGCACGCCGTGTTCGCGGGGCATGTGGTCGGCACTCGGCTCCTTGAGCGCAGCCCGGCGCCGGGCACCGAGGACGAGCCGCTGCCTCCGCCGTCCCTGCTGGATTTCCGCGGGCCGGTGTACGGCGAGGGAAACTCCGGATGAGCCGCTGTCCGGCCCGGGATCTCCGGATCGGCGAACCCGCCGGCGTCCTGGTGTCCGGCTGTGGGTCGCCGAAGACGTTCCAGGAGACGGTGACGTACCCGTCGCCGGTCCTGGTGAGGTCCGTTCGGCCGTGAACCGGTCGACGGGGTCCTTGGCGCTCGGCTCGCCCGGCGATGTCCCGGCGATGTCCCGGTGATGTCCCGGTGATCTCGTTGAACTCCGGCGGTCACCGCCCGAAGTCCACGGTGAACGCGTCGAAGGTCGCCTGACCGGTGCCGCTTCCCGCGGCGAACAGCCCCAGGACCGCGCCGACCCACCGGCCCCGCGTGGCCTGGAAGGGCTCGCCGATCTCGCGCAGCCCCTCCCCCGTGTCGGCCAGGAATGTGACGAGCGCGCCGGGGCCGATCCGGGCGCCGACGGTGACGCCCGTGCCCTCCTCGACGGGCACGGGCTCGGCGTCTCCGCACACCAGCACGGTCCCGTCCGGCGTACGCTCCAGCCCCACGCAGGCGTAGGTGAGGCCGAGCACGACCAGCCCCGCCCGGCCGTCTCCCTCCAGAGTGAGGCCGGTGACGACCGTGCAGGGTTCGCCCGGCAGGCGCTGCCCGAGCACGGCCGGGCGCTCTCTGAGGTCCTCCGGTCCGGGCACGCAGGTCAGCCGGAGCCTGCCGTCCCGCAGTTCCCACCACGACGGGTCCGGGTTGGCCTGCCAGCTCCACTGCAACCCGAGTGCGGGCCCCGCGAAGTCATCGGAGGTCGCGGGCGCGCTCGCCGTACCGCCCGGCACGGGTCGGGGGCCCTCCGCCACCGGCTCGCCCTCGTCCCCCACCGACGGCCAGCCGTCCTGCCAGGCCATCGGCTGGAGGTGGACGACCCTGCCGTAGGGACCGCGGTCCTGGAAGTGCATGAACCAGTGCTCGCCCGACGGGGTGTCCACCCAGCCGCCCTGGTGCGGGCCGTTGACGTCGGTGCCGCCCTGTTCCAGCACGATCCGGTCCTGGTAGGGCCCGAAGATCGAGTCGGCCCTGAACACCGACTGCCAGCCCTGCTCCACCCCGCCCGCCGGCGCGAAGATCCAGTACGTGCCGTCGCGCCGGTACAGCTTGGGCCCCTCCAGGGTCTGGTAGCCCGGCAGCAGGTCGGCGTCGATGATCAGCGTGCCCTCGTCGAGCACTCCGCTCGCGTCCGGGGCCATGCGGTGCAGCGTCAGCCGGTTGTTCACCCCCGCGCGGCTCTTCGCCCAGCCGTGCACCAGGTACGCCTGCCCGTCCTCGTCCCACAACGGGCACGGGTCGATGAGCCCGGCGCCGGGCTTGACGACGTGCGGCGCGGTCCACGGCCCGCGCGGATCCGCCGCGTTCACCTGGTAGACGCCCGCGTCGGGGTCGCCGTAGAAGATCCAGAACCGTCCGGCGTGGTGGCGCAGCGCGGGCGCCCATACTCCGCAGCCCGGCCGTACGTCGTCGTAGCCGCTGGTCACGGCGTGTCCGATGATCGTCCAGTTGACGAGGTCGCGCGAGTGCAGGATCGGCAGCCCGGGCACCTTGGTGAAGGTGGAGGCGGTCAGGTAGAAGTCCTCGCCGACGCGGATGACGTCGGGGTCGGACCAGTCGGCGTTCAGGACGGGATTGCGGTATGTCCTGGTCATCCCTGCACCGCCCCGGCCGGCATCCGCTGGAGGCGGCGCGTCGCGACCGGCGGACGCGGTGTCAGGGTCGCTGGGACGACGGCCACGTGGGTGACTCCTCTGTGCTGGTGCGATCGGCTGGAGGAAGCGTCGCGCCGGCACGAACGCGACGTCAACGGCCTACGAACGCGCCGGGCGTCGCGAGCAGGGGATACTCCCGCAATCTCGAAATTTTCGTACGGTGACCCTAGTCGCTCACCCGCCCGGCGGAGGACAGTGGAGGACATGGCCGTCGAAGATCCGCGCCCGCCGCTGCCCAAGCTCGCGGTGATCGCCCGTGCGGCCGGGGTGTCGGTCGCGACCGTCTCCAAGACGCTCAACGGCCGGTCCGACGTCTCCGCGCACACCCGCCGTCTGATCACCGAGGTCCTTGAGCGGCACGGCTATCCGCGGCACCGGCCCAAGCCCGTCAAGGGCAGCATGGTCGACGTCATGCTGCAGGGGCTGGGCTCGGCGTACGCGCTCGCCATCCTCGAAGGCGTGGAGGACGCCGCCTGGCGACTGGGGGTCGACGTGGTCGTCTCCGCCGTCGTGAACCGCACCCGGCACGGCCAGCCGCCGCCCGCCTGGCTGGACCGGATCAGCGTGCGGGACACCGCGGGAGTGCTGTTCGTGCGCACGTCGCCGACCGCCACGCAGCGGATGTGGCTGACCGACCGCGGCATCCCCGCGGTGATCGTCGAGCCGCGCCGCAACGACCAGCCCCTGCCCGTCGTCGTCGCCACGAACCGGGCCGGCGCCCGCGCCGCCACCGAGCACCTCATCGGCCTGAGCCACGAGCGCATCGCCATCGTCACCGGCCGCCCCGGGGTCCCGGCCGCCGTGGAACGGCGGGCCGGCTACCGCCAGGCCATGACCGCGGCCGGCCTGAAGGCGGACCCGCGATGGGAGGTGTGCGGCTACTTCCAGATGGACGGCGCGCTCCAGGCCACCAGGGCGCTGCTCGACGCGCTGCCTGAGCCGCCGACCGCCGTCTTCGCCTGCTCCGACGCCATGGCGCTCGGGGTCTACCAGGCGCTCGGCGAGCACGGACTCCGGGTGCCGGACGACGTGAGCGTGGTCGGCTTCGACGACTCGCTGGCGGCGGAGTACGCCACGCCCGCGCTGACGACCGTCCGCCAGCCCTGGCCCGAGCTGGGCCGGACCGCGCTCACCGCGCTGCTCGCCGACCGGCCGCGGGCGAGGACAGAGGTGCCGACCGTCCTCGTCGTACGGTCCAGCACCGCTCCCGCCTGAGCCTCACACGCGGCCTCCGCTTCGGTTGTGCCCAGGTGACGGACCTCTCCGCGTCCCCCTCCCTCGGTGGGGCGGAACAGGTCCCCCCGCCGGATCCAGCACCTCGGCGGGGGCCGCCGTCGCCGTGTGCGCTCAGGCAGTACGGCCCGCGTCCTCGGCGGGTGACAGGGCCACCGGGCGTGCGCGTTCACATGTGCTCGCGATGGTCACCGCCGTCCCGGTGCGCGCCGAGGCCAGCAGCGACTCCATGACGTCGAGCACGTGGAAGGCCAGCGATCCGCTCGTCCGGGGCTCCAGCCCGGCAGGGGTCGAGACGAAGTCCGCCAGACCCACCCCGCGCCCGGCCGCGACGTAGCCGGCCGCCTCGGGGAGAGTCCGCCGGCCCTCCTCCCCCACCTTCGACACCAGGACGGACCCGTCGAAGTGGTTCGGGTTGGGCACGACGAGCGAGCCCTCCTCGCCGTGCACCTCGATGGGGGGCGCCGCGGTCGCCGCCGCGTCGAAGCTCATCACCAGCGTGGACAACGCTCCCGAAGCGTGCACGAGCACCCCGGTGACGTGGGTGTCGACCGTGACCGGGATCTCCTCGCCGCGGCGGGGGCCCGAGCCGATCGTGCGCGTGGCCCGGGTACGGCTGGCGGCGCCGATGACCGTCGTCACCGGCCCGAGCAACGTGATCAGGCTGGTGATGTAGTAGGGGCCCATGTCCAGGAGCGGGCCGCCGCCGGCGACGTAGTAGAAGTCGGGGTTCGGGTGCCAGCGCTCGTGGCCGGGCGTCATCATCGTCGCCGTCGCCGCGACCGGCCTGCCGATCAGGCCGTCGTCGATCGCCTTGCGGGCCGTCTGCGTGCCGGTGCCCAGCACCGTGTCCGGCGCGCACCCCACGCGCACCTGAGCCGCGGCGGCCGCCACCAGGATCCGCTCGGCGTCCGCCGTCGTCACCGCGAGGGGCTTCTCGCAGTAGACGTCCTTACCGGCCGCGACGGCCTGCAGCGCGATCTCGGCGTGGGCGGCCGGAACGGTCAGGTTGAGCACGACGTCGACGCGGGGATCCGCCAGCAGTTCCGCCACGCCGGCCACGGTCACTCCGGCGTAGGGCCGCACCGCCTCCCGTGCCCGGTCGAGGTCCAGATCGGCGACGGCCGCCAGCCGGAGCCACGGCAGCCGGTCGATGGTCTGGAAGTACTGGGCCGAGATGGCGCCGCACCCGACGACGCCGACGTTCACCGGCTGGCCCACGACATTCCCCTCTCGATGACGGTGCGCACGCTGTCGTTCCGCAGGACGTCGAGGCTGTGCCCCGGGGTCGTGACGAAGATCCGCCCGTTTCCCCACCGCCGGGTCCAGATCGCCGGCGAGGTGACCTCGCGGTGCCACGGGTCCCAGGGGCGGACCTGCTGCGTCGTGGTCGCCAGCACGTCGACGTAGTCGTCCGTCAGGACCCAGTACTGCTCGGTGACCAGGTCGAAGTCCGCGATGCCCGCGGTGATGGGGTGGGTGCTCGCCCCGGGCGCCATGTTCACGGTGTAGGGCACGAAGTTGTGGTCCTGCGCGCTCGCGTCCCCCTCGTCCGGGTCCTTGCCCGGATGGCAGGCGAACTGGCCGCCGATGAGGTGCAGGTAGCCGGAGGAGTTGCGGAAGGAGTCGGCGATGCCTCCGTGCCAGCCCGCCATCCCGGTGCCCGCGCGGATCGCCGCCTCCAGCCCTGTCAGCTCGTCCGGCGCGATCGTGCCCATGGTCAGGCACTGCACGATGAGATCGACACCGGCCATGAACGCGGAGTCCGCGTACGGCGCCGGCGAGTCCGCCCGGTGCACCTCGAATCCCTGCTTTTCGAGGAAGGGGACGAAGAGGTCGGTGGCCTCGACGGGGGCGTGCCCCTCCCAGCCGCCTCTCACCACGAGGGCCCTCCGGCCGTGTTCACCTGTCATGCGTTGCCTTTCGCTGGGGGTCAGCAGGCTGGTGACGATATTTGTCGCATTCGTACGCGTAACAGATCGTGCCAGATTTGGCTGATACAACCCAGCATTGGCCATAAGGGAAGCCGCAGTTCTCTTCCCGCTGCCCCCACCGGACCTTTCGGGCTTTGCCCGGCCCCGGAAGGACCTGACCGGATCCAGGCCGTGCCCTGCGCCGCACTGATCCGACCGGAACCGATCCGGAGTGGTCCGAGGCGTCCGACGGCCGACGCACCGCGTCGTCATCGAGCCGCGGCTGATCGTGCGCACGTCCTCGTCGTGATCTGGCTGTCAGGTCATCTTCATCGTGATCTGGCTGTCAGGTCGTCCTCGTCGTGATCTGGGCTGTCAGGTCGTCGATCGTCCCATCCGGCCAGGTGACGGCACGAGGGCCGCGATCGTCCCTGGTCACGACCGGCGGACGGTCCGGTGCTCGCCCGCCGAGGAACACGGCCACGTCATACCAGGTGCCCGGCCGAGCAGGGGTGCTCGTGGCGCACCACGGGACGAGCGTCCAGGACGCCAGCGGCGAAGAATCATGGAGGGAGGCCACTCCGCCCTCCTCCAGCCCGGTTCCTCCGATGATCTGCGAGTATCCGGTGCCGTTCGTCGCGATGTCCGTCGTGTCGCCGGCCGGTGCCGGTGCCGGGAGCGGCCACCCGCCGACGCGGAGCACGCCGTACGCGTCGCCGGTCAGGTGGATGAGGCGGACCTCCCAGGGGCCGCGCACCGCCGAGACCACGTGGATCCACGGCCCGAGTCGTGCCGTTCCCGGCCGCCCGTATCCGTGATCAGGGTCGTCGCGATCGGAGGTGACCCAGTGCGCGTGCCAGCCCGACGCGCCGATCAGGGTTCCCGAGGGCAGGCGGTCGAGCGTGAGCGTCTCGAAGCCCGTGCGGTGGCTGGGCTCTCCGTGCTCGTCCAGGATCACGACCGACTGGTCGAACGGACGGACGGCGTGCTCGCCCGCGAGGACGGGCGAGGTGGCGGTCGAATATCCGAACCGCGCGTACAGCGGTGAATCGGTCAGATGTGATCCGGGATGCGAGTGATCGGTGCCGTGGTTGGTCACCCGTACGATGCCGTCGGCCCGTGTGCCGCTGACGAGCCATCCCGGCGAGGACACGACGAGGTGGTAGTCGCCGACCTCGACCGGCAGCGGTTCCTCTACCGCCGTCCACACGGGGTGGTCGGCGGGCAGAGCCAGCCCGAACAGGCCCTTGGCGGCCCAGTACGGCGAGCCCGGCCCGGAGTAGGACTGCGCGATCGGCCGCCAGGGCCCGTGCCAGCCGAGTGTCAGCAGTCCTTCCTCGTCGGGAGCCCCGCGGTCCACGAAGTGGCGGGCGATGCCGGACGCGGCACGGCGCAGGAGCCCGGGAGCCGGAGTGGCGAGGCCCGAGCGTGCGCCGAGCCAGAACTGGGCGGCAGCGGCGAACCGGTAGGTCAGGCTGCGTCCCTGGATGAGCGGCGAGCCGTCGGCGCCGACCAGGTGGACGGCGTCGTGCAGGTAGCGCTCAAGCCGTCGCAGGTAGACCGGCCGCCGGGCGTCCGCGTCCGGATCGCCGGCGGCCATCTCGGTCCACATCAGCGGATAGAAGTGCAACGCCCACCCGGTGTAGTGGTCGTAGGCGCGTTCGGAGCCGTCGGCATACCAGCCGTTCTCCCGCGCGAAGCCGTCCGAGAGCGCGAGCCCCGCTTCGATGTCCTCGCGCTGGAAGGGACCGCCGACCGAGGAGAGGAACTGCTCGACGATGATCTGGAACCAGACCCAGTTGATGGGCGGGTAGGCCGCGCCGATCGCCGGGGCCAGGTAGTCGACGACCTGCTCCCGCACCAGCGGTGTGAGCCGGTCCCACAACCACGACCTGGTCAGATGGAGCACCAGCGCGATCGAAGCCGCCTCGACCCTGGCCTGGTCGTGCTCGTCGAGCCGTACCCAGCGGTCGGGCGCGTTCGGATCGGTCCCGCGGGCCAGGCCTTCGGCGTACCACTCCATCAGGTTCAGCGGGTCGCGGCCGTTCTCCCCCGCCACCCGGAAACCGGCGGCGAGGAAGGTGCGGGCGAAGCCCTCCAGCGCGTCGACGTCCTGCCCGTATCCGCCCGGCGCGCCCGGGAACGAGACGCGGGCGTGCGAGGGGGAGGCGTGCCGGCGGGCCGTCAGCAGGAGACCATCGGCCAGCTCAGCCCAGTGCGCCCTGGTCCATCCGGTGTACGGCGAGACCCGGCGATCCGCCGGCTCGGCCATCGGCATCCTCGCACGTCCTCCTTCGTCGGAGCGGTCACCTGGCGACAGATCGGGTGCGTTCAGGTCCAGCGACCGTGCCATCGGCTAGCTGGACACGTCAAGAAATATCTGACCATTGTGATTGCCTGGTGAGCATTTCTGATCAAAGGCCGGTGCCGGGCGGTCGTGGGATCAGCCGCGCGGCTCGGCCGTGCTCCGCCGTACGACCAGACGGGTGGGCACGATCGTCACCCCCGGCTCGGCCGTCCTGGTGCGGATCTGGCGCAGCACGCCTTCGACGCAGTGCCGCCCGACACTGGCGAAGTCCTGGTGAACGGTCGTCAGCGGCGGGGTGAAGGAGCCGGCCTCGGGGATGTCGTCGAAACCGACCACGCTGATGTCACCGGGCACGGCCCTGCCGTTCTCGTGCATGGCCAGCAGCAAGCCGAGCGCCATCTGGTCGTTCGCCGCGAAGACGGCGGTGCAGCCGGGTTCGCGCGCCAGACGCAGGCCGGCCCGGTGGCCGGAGTCGGCCGACCAGTCGCCGCGCAGCAGTGGCGGCACCTGCCGCCCCGCGGCCTGGAGCGTCGCCCGCCAGGCCGCGGCCCGCCGCTGGGCGGCGAACGACTCCTCCGGGCCCGCGACGTGCCACACCGTGCGATGGCCGAGGTCGAGAAGGTGCCGGACGGCTTGCCGCGCGCCGTCGCCCTGGTCGGTGTCCACCACGCTGTAGCGGTCCCCCGCGTCCGAGTCGACCACCACCACGGGGACGCCCGGCGGCAGGGACACCGTCGCGGTGTCGAGCAGGTGGACCTCCATGATGACGATCACCGCGTCGACCGCGAACTCCCCGAGTCTGGTGAAGGCGCCGTAGACGCCGTCCTGCGTGGGAGCCGCCACCGGGATGAGCATGATGGTGTAGCCCTCGCGCGCGGCACTGGTCGCGATCGCCTCCAGCGTGCGGACGTTGCCGGTGGTGGACATCGTGAACAAGATCACGCCGATGGTGCGGAACTGCCCGCTCTTGAGAGCCCGGGCCGCGCCGTTGGGCCGGTAGCCGAGTTCCCGCATGGCGGCGAGCACCCGGATTCTGGTCTCCTCCTGCACGCCGGGGAAGCCGTTGGACACCCGGGAGACGGTCTGCGGTGACACGTCGGCCAGCCGGGCCACGTCCGTCATGGAAACGCGCCGGGAGGCCGCCCTGTCGGCCCGGGTCCGTCCCGCGTCCCGCACGCTCTCGACACCGCTGTTGCTCATGTCCTCCCGCTCTCCACGTCGCCGCCCCAGTATCCGGCCCGAGCACTCTTGACGCACAGGGGAGCCGATGACAGCATCACGACATTATGTTTACGTAACCATCACCGCACGGCCTCCCTCCATGTTTACGTAACCATGCGATCGGCAGTTGGGAAGCGCAGTGGCCACTACGTCGCGTTCCGCCCCGGTGATCGATGCGCGCCCGCCACGACGGGGCACGAGAGCCCCCCGGTCATGGACCGGATGGTGGTTCGCCGGTCCGTTCATCGCGGTCTTCGCCCTGGTGTTCCTCGCGCCGATCGCGTACTCGATCTACCTGAGCCTGTTCCGGACCCGCTTGATCGGCGGCACGTCCTTCGTCGGCCTGGAGAACTACCTGCGCGCCTTCGAGGACCCGCAGTTCTGGGCGGCGGCCGGCCGGGTCTCGCTCTTCCTCGCCGTCCAGGTCCCGATCATGCTGTTCGTGGCCCTGCTGGTGGCCCTGGCCATCGACTCCGGCCGCCTCTACGGCACGGACTTCTTCCGCGTGTCGATCTTCATGCCGTACGCCGTCCCGGCCGTCGTCGCCACGCTGATGTGGGGGTTCATGTACGGGAGCCAGTTCGGGCTCATCGGCAACCTCAACGACACCCTGGGCATCACCCTGCCCGACCCGCTGTCCCCGCAGCTGATCCTCGCCTCCGTCGGCAACATCGTCACCTGGGAGTTCGTCGGCTACAACATGTTGATCCTCTATTCCGCGCTCAAGGTCATCCCCACCTCGCTCTACGAGGCGGCTGCCATGGACGGCGCAGGACAGATCCGGACGATCTTCGCCATCAAGCTGCCGGCTCTGCGCGGCGCTCTGATCGTCGCGACGATCTTCTCGATCATCGGGAGCTTCCAGCTCTTCAACGAACCGAGCATCCTGCAGAACCTCGCCCCCAACGCGATCACCACGTACTTCACCCCCAACCTGTACGCGTTCTCACTGTCCTTCTCCGGCCAGCAGCACAACTACTCCGCCACGGTGGCGATCATCATGGGCGCCATCACGATGGTGATCGCCTACATCGTCCAGCTGCGCGGCATGCGAAAGGCCGGCTGAGCGATGGCGACGCCCACCACTCGCCGGCCGGGCCCGCCCACCATCCGCCGGCGCCCCGAGCCCCGGCTGTCCACCCTCCGGCGGCCACGCCGCAGCCTGCTGCTCACCGGGCTCACCGGGCTGGTGCTCCTGTACTCCCTCGTCCCGCTGGCCTGGCTGCTGATCAACGCGACCAAGACCCAGGAAGACCTGCTCGGCTCGTTCGGGCTCTGGTTCTCCGACAGCTTCGCGCTCGGGGACAACATCGTGCGGACGCTCACCTACGACGACGGGATCTTCACCCGCTGGCTGCTCAACACGATCCTGTACGTGGTCCTCGGCGCCGGCGGCGCGACGCTGCTGGCCACACTCGGCGGCTACGCCCTGGCCAAGTTCGACTTTCCCGGCAAGCGTGCGGTGTTCGCCGTGGTCATCGGCGCGGTCGCGGTGCCGAATACGGCCCTGGCCGTCCCCACCTTCCTGATGTTCAGCCGGCTCGGCCTCACCGACTCGCCCTGGGCCGTCATCATCCCGTCGCTCATCTCCCCGTTCGGGCTCTACCTGATGTGGGTGTTCTCCTCCGACGCGATACCGGACGAACTACTTGAGGCGGCGCGCGTCGACGGCGCCCGGGAGTTCACCACGTTCTTCCGGGTCAGCCTCCCGCTGCTGGGCCCGGGCATCGTGACCGTGCTCCTGCTGAGCATGGTGCAGACCTGGAACAACTACTTCCTGCCGCTGATCATGCTCAAGGACCCCGACTGGTATCCCCTCACCCTGGGTCTCAACGCGTGGAACGCGCAGGCCGCCACGGCTGGCGGCGAGACCGTCTTCAACCTCGTGATCACCGGATCGCTCCTGACGATCGTGCCGCTCATCGTGGCCTTCCTGCTGCTCCAGCGGTACTGGCAGTCCGGCCTGACGGCGGGAAGCGTCAAGGCGTAGCACTCCCCCATCCCACCCCCCGTCCAAAGGACCCACCATGACACGATCCACGTTCCGCCGGGTGAGGGCCGTGGCGCTCGCCGGCGTGCTCGCGCTGGCCATGGCCGCGTGCGGCGGCGGCAGTACCGGCGGCACCGGCGACAGCGCCGGCGAGACCGCCGCCCCGCCCGCGGGCGGCACCGATGTGCAGGCCGCGCTGCGAAAGGGCGGCGAGCTCAAGATCTGGGCCTGGGAGACGTCGCTCAAGCAGGTGGTCGTCGACTTCCAGAAGAAGTACCCCAACGTGAAGGTCGAGCTCGTCAACGCGGGAACGGGCAACGACCAGTACACGGCCCTGCTGAACGCCATCACCGCGGGCTCGGGCGTCCCGGACGTCGCTCAGATCGAGTACTTCGCGCTCCCCCAGTTCGCCCTTTCCAAAGGGCTGGCGGAACTGAGCCCGTTCGGGGCGGGCTCGCTCGACGGGACGTTCACCCCCGGTCCGTGGAACGCGGTCAAGCAGAGCGGCGGCATCTACGGGCTGCCCATGGACTCGGGTCCGATGGCGTTGTTCTACAACAAGAAGGTCTTCGACAAGCACAAGATCGAGGTGCCGACGACCTGGGATGAGTACGTGCAGGCCGCGAAGGCGCTGCACGCCGCCGACCCCAAGGTCTACATCACCAGCGACACCGGGGACGCCGGTTTCACCACCAGCCTCATCTGGCAGGCCGGCGGGCGTCCCTACAAGGTGGACGGCACCAACGTCACGATCGACTTCTCCGACGCCGGCGTGGCCCGCGTCGCCGCGACCTGGCAGCAGCTCCTCGACGCCGATCTGGTGGCGCCGATCACCGGCTGGACCGACGAGTGGTACAAGGGCCTGGCCGACGGCACCATCGCCACGCTGGCCGTCGGAGCGTGGATGCCGGCCAACTTCTCCTCGGGCGTGGCCGCCGCCTCGGGCGACTGGCGCGTGGCGCCGCTGCCCCAGTGGCAGGCGGGGAGCACGGTGAGCGCCGAGAACGGCGGCAGCTCGCTCACGGTCCCGCAGGCCGGGACCAACCAGGCGCTGGCCTACGGCTTCCTCGACTACGCCGCCGCGCGCGAGGGGGTGCAGACCCGGATCAGCCAGGGCGCCTTCCCCGCCACGTCGGCCGACCTGAAGTCCGAGAAGTTCCTGAGCACCGAGTTCGACTACTTCGACGGGCAGAAGGCCAACGAGATCTTCGCGCAGTCCGCGGCGAACGTCGCGAGCGGCTGGTCCTACCTGCCGTTCCAGGTGTACGCGAACTCCATCTTCAACGACACCGTGGGCCAGGCCTACGTGGACAAGACGACGATCGCCGACGGGCTGAAGACCTGGCGTGACGCCTCCGTGAAGTACGGCGCGGACCAGGGCTTCACCGTCAAGTGAACGCACCCGATCAGGAGGAACCCCGCGGCATGACCCGACAGCCCACGTCCCGATGGCTGCGCCGTCCCCACGACGGGTCCGGCACGGCCCTCGCCTACGGCGCCGACTACAACCCGGAGCAGTGGCCGCGCGAGGTGTGGGAGGAGGACGTGCGCCTCATGCGCCAGGCCGGGGTCACCATCGTCTCCCTGGCGATCTTCTCCTGGGCGCGGATCCAGCCGGACGAGGACGACTGGGACTTCGCCTGGCTCGACGAGGCGATCGACCTGCTGCACGCCAACGGCGTGGCGGTGAACCTCGCCACCGCCACGGCCTCCCCGCCGCCCTGGCTGGCCGCGGCCCATCCACAGATCCTGCCCGTCACGCGCGAGGGCCAGACGCTGTGGCCCGGCGGGCGGCAGCACTGGCGGCCCACCTCGCCGATCTTCCGCCGGCACGCCCTGCGGCTGGTCACCGCGCTCGCCGAACGGTACGGCGAGCATCCCGCGCTGGCGGCCTGGCACGTCTCCAACGAGCTCGGCTGCCACAACGTCTACGACTACTCCGACGACGCCGCCCGGGCCTTCCGCGTCTGGCTGCGCGAGCGGTACGGCACCTTGGCGACGCTCAACCACGTCTGGGGCACCGCGTTCTGGTCGCAGCACTACTCCGGCTGGGACCAGATCCTTCCCCCCAGGCTGGCCGCGTCCTATCCCAACCCCACGCAGCAGCTCGACTTCAAGCGTTTCTCCTCCGACGCGCTGCGGGACCACCTGCGCGCCGAACGCGAGGTCCTGCGCAGACTCACGCCGCAGGTCCCCGTGACGACCAACTTCATGGTGATGGGCGAGATCAAGGCCATGGACTACGCGTCCTGGGCGCAGGACGTCGATTTCATCTCCAACGACCACTACGTCGTGCCGGGACCGCAGAGCTTCGACGAGCTGTCGTTCTCGGCGAACCTCACCGGGAACATCGCCTCCGGCCGCCCGTGGTATCTCATGGAGCACTCGACGAGCGCCGTCAACTGGCAGCCGGTCAACGTGCCCAAGGGGCCGGGCGAGCTGATGCGCGACTCGCTCACGCATCTGGCGCACGGCGCCGACGCCATCTGCTTCTTCCAGTGGCGCCAGTCGGCGGCGGGGGCGGAGAAATACCACTCCGCGATGCTGCCCCACGCCGGAGCGGACAGCGAGGTCTTCCGCTCGGTCGTGGACCTCGGCCGCACGCTGGAGGACCTGGCCGCCGTCGCCGGCACGGTGCGCAAGCCCGCCAAGGTCGCCGTGCTGTTCGACTGGCAGTCGTGGTGGGCCAGCGAGCAGGACTCCCACCCGTCCTCGTTGCTGAGATACCGCCTGGAGGCGCTCGACTGGTACTCGGCGCTGCTCGCCCTGGGCGTACGCGCCGACGTCGTGCCGGTCGGCGGCGAGCTGGACCGCTACGACCTCGTCGTGGCGCCGATCCTGCACGTCGTCCCGGCCGAGCTGGCCGACGCGCTCACCGCGTACGCCGAGGGCGGCGGGCACCTGGTCACCACCTATTTCTCCGGCATCGTCGACGAGCACGACCACGCCTGGCTGGGCGGCTATCCCGGGGCGCTGCGGGAACTGCTGGGCATCCGGATCGAGGAGTTCGCCCCCCTGTTCGCCGGGCAGAGCGTGGAGCTCGACAACGGGACCACCGGAACCGTCTGGACCGACCGTGTCGACGTCATCGACCCGTCCGTCAAGGTGCTCGTCTCCTATGCCGCCGGCGAGCAGGCCGGGCGGCCCGCCGTCACGCGGCGACCGGTGGGAGCCGGCTCCGCCGCCTACATCTCCACCCGGCTGGGGGCCGCCGGTCTGGAGCCCGTCCTGCTCGAACTCCTCACCGCGGCGGGGGTGGCTCCGGAACTCCCGCCGGCCGTGGCCGGACAGGTGGAACTCGCCGTGCGCACCGGTGAGGGCCAGGAGTTCTGGTTCCTGATCAACCGCACGGCCGAACAGGTCGAAGTCCCCGACGTCCCCGGCGAGGTCCTGAACCGGCGGTCCGCAGCCGAGACGGCCGGCGGCGGGCTCCTCCTCCAGCCTCGCGGCGTCGCCGTCGTGCGCCGCCCTGCCGAGACGTGACACCGGCACATGTTCGATCAGCGTGTGACACCCCCTGACGGAGAGGAGACCGGAGCATGACCATCTTCAGGAGGACGGGCGCACGGCGACGGGCGGCAGCCGGCCTGGCCGCCGCGACCGCGCTGTGCCTGACCATCACGGCGTGCGGTTCGAGCGAGCCGGAGTCCGCGCAGGCCAACGGGAAGATCACCCTCAGCGTCACGGTCTGGAACATGGCCAAGACGCCTGAGTTCAAGGCCCTGTTCGACGCGTTCCAGCAGGCCAACCCGAACATCACGATCAAGCCGGTGGACATCCTCGCCGACGACTACCCCGAAAAGATCACCACGATGCTCGCGGGCGGCGACAAGACCGACGTGATCACCATGAAGAACGCCACGGACTACTCGCGTTACTCCAGCCGGGGCCAGCTGCTCGACCTCACCGACCTGGTCAAGACGATCGACACCGCCCAACTCGCCGGGCTGGACGCCTTCAACGTGCGCGACTCCTACTTCGCCCTGCCGTACCGGCAGGACTTCTGGCTGCTCTACTACAACAAGACGCTGCTCGACAAGGCGGGCGTCAAGCTCCCCGACACGCTCACCTGGGACGAGTACGGCAAGCTGGCCGAGCAGCTCACGCACGGCGAGGGCGGCACGAAGGTCTACGGCGCCTACCACCACACGTGGCGGTCGGTGGTGCAGGCCATCGCGGCGGCGCAGACCGGCGGCGACCAGCTGAGCGGCGACTACACCTTCTTCACCGACCAGTACACCCTGGCCAAGGGCCTGCAGGACGCGGGCGCCGTGCTGGACTTCGGCACGGCCAAGGCGCAGCAGGCCGACTACCGCACCATGTTCGAGAACGGCTCCACGGCGCTGATGCCGATGGGCACGTGGTACGTCTCCGGCATCCTGGAGGCTCAGGCGAAGGGCTCCACGAAGGTCGAATGGGGCCTGGCCCCGATGCCCCAGCGGCCGGGCGCCACGGAGACGACCACGTTCGGCTCGCCGACCGCGTTCGCGGTCAACAAGAAGGCCGAGCACTCCGCCGCGGCCAGGAAGTTCGTGCAGTTCGCCGCGAGCCAGGCCGGCGCCGAGGCGATCACCAAGGTCGGCGTGGTCCCCGCGCTGCAGAGCCCGGCGATCACCAAGGCGTACTTCGCGCTCAAGGGCATGCCGGCCGACGCGCTGTCGAAGAAGGCGTTCGAGCCCGGCAAGGTCGTGCTGGAGATGCCGGTCAGCGAGCACACCTCCGACATCGACACGATCCTCAACGAGGAACACGATCTGATCATGGTCGGTGACAAGCCGGTGGCCGACGGCATCCACTCCATGAGCGAGCGCGTGAAGACCGAAGTCCTCAACTAGGCAGGACTCCCGACGACCATGACTCACGCTGTGACCCGAACGAGGTCCCGCCCGCGGAGCGCCTGGCGCGACATCCTCATCGGCTGGAGTTTCATCCTCCCGAACTTCGTCGGCTTCGCGCTGTTCACGCTGGTGCCCATGCTGGCGGCGTTCGCGCTGGCGTTCCTCGACTGGGACTCCTACGGCACGCCGGAGTGGGTGGGCCTGGACAACTTCGGCCGGCTGCTCGCCGACGAGAACTTCCACGTCGCACTGCGCAACACGCTCTTCTACGCGGCCGGGCACATCCCGCTGACGCTGGTCGCCGCCCTCACGCTGGCGATCGTGCTCAACCGGAAGATCCGCGGCGTGCAACTCTTCCGCACGGCGGCCTTCTTCCCGTACGTCACCTCCCTGGTGGCCGTCGCGGTCGTGTGGAACATGCTGTTCAACCCGACGGCCGGCCCGATCAACCAGGTGCTCGAAGCGCTGGGCGTGGCCGACCCGCCCCGGTGGGTGGCCAGCACCGACTGGGCGATGCCGGCGGTCATCGTCACGAGCGTCTGGCGTGACATGGGCTACTACATGGTGTTGTACCTGGCGGGCCTGCAGACGATCCCGAAGGAGTACTACGAGGCCGCCACCGTGGACGGGGCCGGCGCCTGGCAGCGGTTCTGGAGCATCACGCTGCCGAGCCTGCGGCCCACGACGTTCTTCGTGCTGGTCATGCTGACGATCCAGAGCTTCAAGGTGCTCGACCTCATCGTGGTGATGACCGACGGCGGACCCGGCCGCAGCACGCTGGTGCTGGCTCAGCTCGTCTACCGGGAAGGCATCATCGAGGGCCAGTTCGGCTACTCCTCGGCGATCGCCCTGGCGCTGTTCGTCATCGTGCTCACAGTGACCGTCGTCCAGTTCCGGTTCAACGAACGCAGGAGGGCCTCATGACCGCGCCGCACGACGCCCCTCCCGCGGCGGCCCGTCCGCCGGCCGACCCGCTGGAGTCCGGCCGGAAGCGGCGGCGGCTGGTGCGCACGGTGCTGGCGTACGTCTCGCTCGTCGTGGTGACGCTGCTGGTGCTCGTGCCGTTCGGGTGGATGGTGTCGTCCTCGCTGAAGCAGGACAACGAGGTCTTCGCCGTACCGATCCAGTGGATCCCGGACGAGCTGCGCTGGTCGAACTTCGTCGACATCTGGGATCGCATCCCGATGCTCACCTACCTGGGCAACTCGGCGTTCCTGTCGGTCACCATCACCTTCCTGCAGGTGCTGACCGGCAGCTTCGCCGCCTACGGCTTCTCCAAGGTGCGCTTCCCCGGCCGCGACGGGTTGTTCCTGGCCTACATCGCCACCATCGCGGTCCCCTGGCAGGCGTACATGGTGCCGCAGTACATCATGATGCAGCGGGCGGAGCTGACGGACACGTACTGGTCGATCATCCTGCTGCAGGCGTTCGGTGCGTTCGGGGTGTTCCTCATGCGCCAGTACTACATGTCGATCCCCGACGACCTGTGCGAGGCCGCGCGCATCGACGGGCTCAGCGAGTACGGCATCTACCGGCGCATCATGTTGCCGCTGTCGAAACCGGCGCTGGCGAGCCTGGCCCTGCTCACGTTCGTCAGCACCTGGAACGACTACATGGGGCCGTTCATCTACCTGACGAGCAACGAGCTGTGGACCGTCCAGCTCGGCCTGCGCTCGTTCGTCGGCCAGTACGACGCCGAATACGCGATGATCATGACGGGGGCGGTGCTGTCGGTGCTGCCGATCCTGGTCATCTTCCTGTTCGGGCAGCGCTACTTCATTCAGGGCATCGCCACGAACGGGCTCAAAGGATGAGGATTCTCCGACCTGCCCGGCAGGAGACGTACGAGAAGCTCTTCGGCGCCGTCTACGTCGGCCTCATGACCAACGTCCTGCTCGCGCTCGCCTGCGCGCCCCTGCTGGCCGCGCTCGCGATCGTCCGGGACCCGTCGGCGTCGTGGCCGTTCTTCGTCATGCTGTCGCTGGTGTGCGCGCCGGCCCTGGCCGGCGCGTTCGGCTGCTTCGCCGCGCTGGACGAGGGGTCGACGGATGTGGGACGCGCGTTCTGGCGCACCTACCGGCGGACCGCCCCGCGCGCGCTGGCCGTCTGGGCGGCGGGGGCGGCGGCGGTGAGCGTGCTGGCCGTGGACACGGCCGCGCCCACGGGGTGGGGGCCGGTCCTGGCGCCCTTCTACTCCACGGCGGGGGCGCTGGTGATCGCCGTGGTGATCACTCTCGTGGTGCTCCTCGCCGAGCCGGCCGTGACCGTGCGGTTGCGCGAACTCGTGCGACCCTGCCTCTACCTGGTCGCACGGCGCTGGTACCTCGCCGCGGCCAACCTCGTGGTGCTGGGCCTCGCCGTGACCGTCATCCTGGTCAAGCCGGTGATCGGCCTGCTGGTGGTGTGCTCGCCCCTGCTGTACGCCGTCTGGGCCACCACCCGCTTCATCCTGGCCCCGATCCTGCCCGGACGGCCGGCGCCGATCAGTCCTGCTTCGCCCGACAGGCCGCGTTCTCCTCGGTGACGCACACCCCTGAACCGTCCATGATCTTCCTGCCTCACAGACGGGTCCGCTCCGGCCGGAGCGGACCCGGCCGCTGGAACCGGCCCGGTCTCGCTCACCTGTTTCGACGGATGCCCCGGACCGGGCACGACCTGGCTTCGTCGCCGGGTCGTGCCCGTCCGTGGCCGGTGGGTTATCTGTAGGTGATGTCAGATGAGGAGTAGATGCAGTTCACGCCGTCGGCGCCGGAGCCGATCTTGGTGGGCTCGCTGCCCTTGGGCACGCCCTTGTACTTGTCGCAGATGCTGGTGCTGGTGCCGTACACGTTGATCCGGCTGAACCGCGCGGTGTCGCCCCAGTTGGTGTTGATCCCGACGAGCGCACTGGTGGAGCGGGCGGTGATGCCGTTCAGCACCACGTGGCGCTGGTAGGAGGAGGAGCAGTTGCCGCACGCCCGGTAGAGCTTGCCCGCGCTTTGCACCTGGAAGTTCCTGATGGTCACCGTGCCGGCGCCGTTGTGCTGGAAGACCTTGTCCGACGCCGACCTGGCGCCGCCGCCGTCGACCAGGTAGGTGGCGGAGGAGCTGGAGCTCATGAACGTGGCGGCGTCCTCGCCCACGTCGTTCCACCACACGTTGCGGATGGTGCACGAGCCCTCGCAGTGGATGCCGTCACCGGCGGGGGCGTCGAGGATGACGTTCTGGATCGTCCCGCCGTTGGCGACGACGAACATGGGGTCCTGGCTTTCGCCCTGGCCGCCGTCGCCGATGCCGTAGTAGCGCTTCATGCCGCCGTCGAAGAAGGTGCCCGCGTCCCGGGTGGTGGGGGTGTGGACGCTGCCCGTGTCCGAGGGCCACGAGCCGCTGCCGTCGCCGCCGCCGCTGGTCGGGGTGACCGTCGGGGTCGGGTTGGGGCCGGGCGTGGAACCGTCGGTGGGAAGCACCGTCCACTGCTTGGTGGCCGCGCTGTCGCAGGAGTTCTGCTGCAGCAGGGCATTCGCCGACGTGGAGTTGTCCTTCACGTTGAGGCACTTACCGCCGTTGCCGTTGACCACCCGATACGCCGAACCGGAAGCCGTCAGCTGCCAGATCTGCGAGGCCGCCCCGGTGCAGCTCTCCTGCTGCACCGCCTTACCCGCGCTGGTCGAGGCGTCACGAACGCCCAGACACTTGCCACTGTGCTGGGCCTTGATCTGGTAGCCACTGCCCGAGGCGGTGAGCGTGAACACCTGCCCGGCGGCACCCGCGCAGGCGGTCTGCACGAGCTGCACGCCATCACCGGTGCTCTGCCCGGGAACCGCGGCGCACAACCCGCTCCCCCCGTTGGCCAGCGTGTAGTTACCGTTGGAAGGGGCCGCCGAAGCAGGTGTCACGGACACCGCCACCAACCCTCCGGCCGCCATCAGACCCGCGGCCAAGCCGACCGCCAGCCGTCCACCGAAACGTTCCTTTTCACGCACGACGAACTCCATTCGAAGACTCGAAGACTCGATTGAGTGCTGCGCCATACCTCTCCCGGCGCATGCCGACGACGGGCCGTGTGGCCAGGATGGGCATGCGGGAGATCTCTCGGCCCGGTGCGGTCAGGGCACCGGGACGTCTATGGGTTGATCTTGCCGGCCCCCGCGCCGGCGATGACGATGGACTTGACGCTGGAGGCGGTGTCCATCGAGTAGGAGTAGGGGATGCCGGCGACGTTGCCGCCCTGGTCACCGGCGCCGGAGCCGACGAGGTGGTTGCCGCGGGCCACCAGGTTGCCGGGATCGGAGGAGCCCTCGCCGCGGTGGAAGGGATCGGGGACGTTCTCGAAGGAGTTGCCCTCGACCAGAACTCCGGCGTTCTCGGTGGAGGCCACGCCGTAGCCGGAGTTGGCGCGGAAGTAGTTGTTGTAGACGTGCACCGGGTTGCCGAAGCGCACCCGCGGGTTGCGCTGCACGCCTTCCAGGCGGTTGTGGTGGTAGGTCACTCGCAGGTGGCCGGTGTCCTTGGAGCCGTTGTTGTCGCTGTGGCCCAGCAGCATCGCCTTGTCGTGGTTGAAGATGTGATTCCACGAAACGGTCACGTAGTCGCTGGCGTGCTTGATGTCGATGGCGCCGTCGTAGCCGTTGGACAAGGTGTTGTGATCGATCCACACCCTGGTGGATTCCTCGATGCTGATCGCGTCGTCGTCCCAGTCGCGGAACGTCAGGTTCTGGATGATCACGTTGGACGCCCGCCGTACGTGCAGGCCGCAGCCGATGATCGTCGCGCCGGGGTTGCCGATGATCGTCTTGTTGGATCCCACCCGCAGCATCTCCGAACAGGAGATGCTGCCCGAGACCCGGATCACTGCCGGATTCGTCCCGGCCGCCGCTGTGACCAACGCCGAGGCGCTGGTCACCGTAGTCGCGGAGGCGCTGCCTCCACCCGTCGTGCCACCTCCTTGCGTCGCCCAGCCGGTCGGCCCGGCCAGCAGCCGGGCCGCGCTCTGGGCAGGGGCCGCGTATGCCGTCGGCGTCATCGCCGTGGCCAGGATCGCGGTCGCCACCGCGCCGCCGAACACTGTCTTCCAGCGCACATGAGCTCGGGTTGTTCCGCTCAAGGTCGGCTCCTTTCGAGAGCCTCAGAGAGTGTGAAAGCGCTTTCCAGGTAAGCGCTTTCCTCAAGCGGGTCGAGTCAATCACAGCCCCGATTCGCGCGTGAAGCCTTGGCGGCCGACTGCTGGCGAACGGGAGGGGCGGTTGCCTCCGCCCTCCGCCGGAGCTCTTCCATCCGCCCAGGTCACACCGGGCGACCGCACGACAGGAGAACCAGGACCAGGCGGCTCAGGTGATGAAACTTTCAGCTGCGCCGGGACCTGGCGGCCTCCACAGGCCGGCCAGGCCCGGTTTCGGTGCGGTGGCGAGCCCTTCGAATCAGCAGGCGCGCCGGCCGCTCACGCCTACGCGCTCACCTCGATGGCGGCGCCGGGGCAGACGGCGGCGGCCTCACGGACCAGGACGTGCTGATCGTCGGCCGGCTCGGATTCGAGCAGGATGACGATGCCGTCCTCGTCGCGCTGGTCGAACACCTCAGGCGCGATCAGCACGCACTGGCCGGCGCCGCAGCACTTGTCTTCGTCGATGACGACTTTCATCTCGGATTCCTCCTTGTCGATCGGCGGGTCACCAGCGGACCGGGACCGTGCTCAGGCCGCCGACGGCCAGCCCTTCCACGCGCTCCAGCTCCGCCACCGGCACGGCCAGCTCCAGGGTCGGCAGCTTGCGCAGCAGCACCTCGAGCACGACCTGCAGCTCGGTGCGGGCCAGCGCCTGGCCGAGGCAGGAGTGGGCGCCGGCGCCGAACGCCAGGTGCGGATTCGGGCTGCGGGTCAGGTCCATCTCGGCGGCGGCCTCGAAGGCGCTCTCGTCGCGGTTGGCGGCGGCCATGCTGCACACCACGGTGGTGCCGCGGGGCAGGACGGTGCCGCTGACCTCGGTCTCCTCGCGCAGGTAGCGGGGCAGGCCGAAGCCGGAGTTGGCGTCCATCCGCAGCGACTCCTCCACCGTCGTGCGGATCAGCGACGGGTCCGCCAGCAGCCGCTCCCAGTGGGCGCGGTCGGCCAGCAGCATGGAGACCATCTTCCCGATCATGTTGGCGGTGGTCTCGTGCCCGGCGACCAGCAGCCCCATGCCGGTGACCAGGATCTGGATGTTGGACAGCCCGCCGTCCTCGGGCTCGCCGACCGCGATCAGCTCGCTCAGCAGGTCCTCGCCGGGTTCGGCGCGCTTGGCGGTGATGTGGTCGGACATGTACTGGAAGAACTCGGTCTGGGAGGCCTCGGTCTCGGCCTGGGTGTAGCGGGTGAGGTTGAGCAGGGTGTCGGACCAGTAGGAGAACCGGTCCCGGTCGGCGGCCGGGACGCCGAGCATGTCGCAGATGACGTACACCGGCAGCGGAAAGCCGAGGGCGGCCTTGAGGTCACCGGGTGCGCCGCGCTCGACCATGTCGTCGATGAGCTTCTCGGCCATCTGGGTCATCGCGGGACGCAGCGCGGCCATGCGCTTGGCGGTGAACCACTTGCCGACCAGACGCCGCCAGTGCTGGTGCTCGTCGCCTCCGTCGGGGATGATCTGCGCGAACTCGCTGCTGAACACCCCGCCGCCGTCCGCCGACAGCCGGGCCGCGTCGGGCGCGGTGAGCTGGCGGGTGAAGCGCGGGTCCGCCAGCACCTCCTTGACGTCCGCGTAGCGGGTCAGCAGTGTCGCCTGGTCGCCGCTGGGCAGCTTGACGTGGGCCACCGGGCACTGGCTGCGCAGTTCGGCCCATTCCGCGGGCGGGTCCAGCGCCGCGTCGTTCGGGATCGGGTAGCTCAGTACCTGCTCGTTGACACTCATGCAGCATCTCCCCATGAATGGATGGATTGGTCGCCTGGCACCAGGCGTCTGTACGGCTCGCGTGTGATGCGTCGCCCCTTACGCGGACGCGAGCGGCTGGGCGGACTGACTTGAGACGAGAGACCGTTGCCTCAGGACGCGGGCCTGCTTGGGCATGTTCCAGCCGAGGACGCCGGTCACCCGGCCGCCCTCGCGGTAGAGGACGGCGAAGCGGTGCTCGGCCGGGTCGCCCTCGGCGACGGTCACCTCGGCCGCGGCCGACGGGTGGCCGTGGGCCTGGATCTTGACGTCGTACTGGTCGGTCCAGAAATAGGGGATCGGCGTGTACGGGCGGTCGGCGCCGAGGATGTTGGCCGCCACGACCTGGGCCTGCTCGGTGGCGTTGGTGCGGTTCTCCAGGCGCAGCCGCCTGCCGAGCCCTTCGTGTTCGAAGGAGGCCACGTCTCCGACGGCGTAGACGCCCTCGGCGGCGCGGCAGCGCGAGTCGCACTCCACTCCGTCGCCCAGGGTGAGCCCGCTGCCCTCCAGCCAGCCGGTCGCCGGACGGGAGCCGATGGCCACCACGACGGCGTCGGCGGGCAGGAGCTCGCCGGTGGCCAGCCGTACCGCCGTGACCCGTCCCTCGGTGCCCGCGAGTCCGTCGACCGCGACGCCGAGCCGCAGGTGGACCCCGCGCTCGGCGTGCACCCGGCCGAGCATCGCGCCGATCACTCCGCCGAGCTGGTCGCCGAGCAGGGTGTGCCCCATCCCGGCGAGCGTGACGTCCAGCCCCATGGTGCGGGCGGTGGCGGCGATCTCCGCGCCCAGCACCCCCTCCCCCACGACCACGAGCCGTTTGGCGGCGGTCAGGTGGGCGCGGAGGGTGAGCGCGTCATCCAGGCCGCGCAGCACGTGCACGCCCGCCAGCCCGTCCTGGCCGGGCAGCCGGCAGGAGGTCAGGCCGGTGGCGATGACCAGGGCGTCGGCGCTCAGTACCCGGCCGGAGGCGGTGGTGACCGCGCGTCCCGCCGCGTCCAGGGAGACGGCGGGCTCGCCGCGCACGAACTCGGCGTCGAGAGCCTCCAGCTGCGCCTGGGTGCGGAGCCGGGTGCGGTCCGGTTCCCAGGTGCCGGCCAGGACCTGCTTCGACAGCGGCGGCCGGTCGTAGGGGGAACGGGTTTCGGCGTCCAGCAGGGTGAGCGAGCCCTGGTGCCCGTGCCGCCGCAGCGCCTCCGCCGTGCTCAACCCGGCGGCCGACGCACCGACGATCAGGACGCTTCCTGGCGGGGTCACGCGGCGTCGCTCTGGTGGAGTGCGACGGCCGGGCTTACACAGATCCACATATGTCGTCCCTTCCAGCTTCCGCTCTGACACGCTACCTTACATCTGCAAGATAACTGACATGTGTAAGCAGACGGTAAACTGGTGGACGTGGTCACGACGAAAGACAGCAACACCGGCGATCGGCGTGTCCGCCGTACCCGCGCGACCCTGGCACGCGCGCTGCTCGAACTCGTCAAGAAGCAGGACCTGTCCCGGATCAGCGTGTCCGACGTGGCCGAACATGCCGGAGTGAGCCGCACGGCGTTCTACGACCATTTCCGGGACGTCCACGCGCTGGCCGAAGCCGCCTGCACCGCGATGATCGACAACCTGATCGAGTCCCTGCCCTCCCCCGGCCCCGGCTCGGCGAACCCGGCGCAGGAGGGGACCCGGTCTCTGACGGACTTCTTCGCCAGCCTGGCCCAGCACGCCGGGCTCTACCGCAGCCTGCTCGGACCGCAGGGCAGCGCACGCGTCGCCGACCACATCCGCAGCCGCCTCACCGTCGCCGTCTACGACCGCGTACGCCAGGCCACCGTGGGCGGCGACCTCCCCGAGCGCACCGGCTCGCCGCTGGACATCCCGCACGACGTCCCCGCCGCCTTCACCGCCGGCGCACTCATCGGCGTGGCCGCCGACTGGCTCCAGCGCGAATGCCCGCAGACCCCGGACCAGATGGCCGCCCTCACCTGGCCGCTCCTGAGCTCCCTCTACCGCGTCGACTCCGACACGCTCGCCTGAGGCCAAGCTCTCACTTGGGGGCATGGCGGCGGCCGTGATCCACCGCGGACAGCCCGGCCGTACACCGGTCGTCGATTATGGACATCCGACTCAGCCTTGTCGGTCTGCCCGAAACGCTGTAACCTGCAACAGTTATCGATAACATCACGGAGAGCAGTCAAACGGTGTCAGAAGCAAGGGCGACGATCTACACGGTCGCGCGAGCGGTCGGGGTGAGCGCCCAAACCGTCTCCCGGGTGCTCAACGGGACCGGCCAGGTCAGCGAGAAGACACGGGCCGCCGTCTTCGCCGCGATCGAGGCGCAGGACTACCGGCCGAACGCGGTCGGACGGAGCCTGCGCGCCTCCCGCACCCCGATGATCGGTGTGCTCGTGGCCGACATCGGCAACCCCTTCTACGCACGGCTGCATCGTGCGATCGAACGCCGGGTGGCCGGCAGCGGCTACTCGCTGATGCTGATGAACTGTGATGACGACGCACAGATCGAGCGCCATCAGCTTGATCTTCTTCGCTCGTACCGGCCGACCGGGCTCGTCATCGTTCCGTCGATCGGCAGTTCGCTGAGCGACGACGACCTGCGGGCGTTCGGTCACGTCGTGAGCGTCAGCCGAGTACTCGACGACGTGCACGTCCCCGCTGTCGTCACCAACGGTCGGGAGGCCGTCGGTGACGCGACCGCGGAGCTTCTCGCACACGGCCACACCGAGATCGCCATGATCCTCGGCCCGCGGAAGGCGTCCACCACCCGTGACCGTGAAGAGGGCTTCAACGCGGCTCTCAGCCGCAGTCCCGGGTGCCGCGGGCTCGTACGGCACACCGACGGGACCCGATCAGGCGGAGAGGCCGCGGCGAGCGAGCTGCTTCGCACGCATCCCGGCGTCACCGGGATGATCGGCTTCAACGCGCTCGTCACGGAGGGAATCGTCAGCGCCGTCCGCACGGCCGGGCGACGGTGTCCGGACGACGTCTCGATCATCGGGTTCACCGACGCCGGGTGGATGACCCTGTACCCCCCGGCCATCTCCGTGATCGACCAGCCGGTGGAGGAGATGGGCGCCCTCGCCGGCGACCTGCTGCTCGACATGGCCTCGGGGAAGTCCGTCGACCCCGGCCCACGCGTCGTGCCGAGCACGTTGATCCGGCGCGGCTCCGTCGCCCCGCCGGCGACCACGAAGGAGCGCAAGGCATGAAGATCGTGACGGTCGGCACCCATGTCGTCACCGAGAGACTTCGGACGCCGTTCGGCATGTCCCAGTGGTCCTGGGAGACGCGCAGCAGTTGTCTCGTCGAGATCGTGACGGACGAGGGCGTCACCGGGTGGGGCGAGTGTTTCGGTCCGGCCGAGGGCAGCCGTGCGCTGATCGATTCCGTGTTCTCTCCGCTCCTGGTCGGAGCGGATCCGTTCGAGCACGTCTCCCTGTGGGAGTCGATGTACAACCGCAGCCGTGAGTGGGGGCGCGCGGGCGTTCCGATCGCCGCGATCTCGGGCATCGAGATCGCCCTGTGGGACATCGTCGGCAAGGCGCTGGGCCAGCCGATCCACCGCCTGCTGGGCGGCCGGGCGCCCGGCTCCTTCGACGCGTACGCCTCGGCGTTCTACTACGGAGGCGAGTGGCAGGACGACCTCGAGGCGGAGGCACGGCATCTCATCGCGCAGGGATACCGCCACGTCAAGATGAAGGTCGGTGCTGAGCTGCGGTCCGACATCGACCGCGTGCACCGGGTGCGCGCGGCCCTGGGACCGGACATCCTCCTGGCCGCCGACGCCAACCGCGGCTACACCACGGCAGAAGCCCTCGTGTTCGCCCGCGAGACCGAATCGGACTCGCTGTGGTTCTTCGAAGAGCCGGTCATCCCCGAAGACCTGGCCGGTTACCGCGAGCTGAGAGCAGCCACCGCGGTCCCCATCGCGGGCGGGGAATCGTCGTTCACCCGCTGGGGATTTGCGGAGATGATCGAGTCCCGCGCCGTCGACCTGCTGCAGCCCGATGCCACGGCCTGCGGCGGGCTCCGCGAGACGTTGCTGATCGCCGGCATGGCGAGCGCCCACGGCATCCCCACACTCCCGCACGTATGGGGGTCCGCGATCACGGTGGCCGCGGGGCTGCACCTCGCCACCGCGCTCCCCGTGGTGACCCCCTCCCTCGGCCGCACGCTCCCGGTCATCGAACTCGACCAGGCGCCCAACTCCTTCCGGCGGACCCTTTCGGATCTGGACATAGGGCCGGTGATGACCGTGCCCCAAGGGCCGGGCCTCGGGATCGAGATCGACCGATCCGTGATCGAGGCGTACCGAGCCTGACCACCCGCCATCGACCCCCGCACATCCGGCGTTAAGGAACACCCCGTGCCATCGGATCCTCACCCCAGCACGCACACCCTCCCCGCACAGGCCCCGCATCTCCCGCACAAGTGGCTGCGCATCAGCGGGCTGCTGCTCGTCGGCCTGTTCGTCGCCTACCTCGACCGCTCGAACCTGTCGGTCGCGATCAAGAACATCTCCACCGACCTCGGGTTCTCCGGCGACGAGTTCGCCGCCACGTCGAGCCTCGCCCTGACCGCGTTTCTCGTCGGATACCTGATCTCGAACTTCCTCGGCGGCTTCCTCACCGCCAGGATCGACGCCAAGTGGATCCTGCTCGCCACCGTCGCGGGCTACTCCCTGTGCACGCTGCTCATCGGATTCGTGGAATCCGTCGAAGCCCTCGTCGCGCTGCGCGTCGGCGTCGGCATCTTCGAAGGCATCTACTGGCCCCAGCAGTTCAGAATGGCCAAGGCGTGGTTCGACGAGCGTGAGATGACCCGGGCCAGCGCGATGATCCAGTACTACGGGCAGTATCTCGCCCTGGCGCTCGGGTTCTTCCTCCTCACCCCCTTCGAGGCGTCCTTCGGATGGCGTCCGATGTTCTGGGCGCTGGGCGCGATCGGCCTCGTCGTCATCCTCCCCCTCTACGCGCGATTCCTGCCGACCGCACCGGCCGCCACCACCGCGCCGCGCATCCCGGGAAGCAGCGGCCCGGCGCGGCGGAAGCTCACCTTCGCCGCGTTCGGCGGCTGGCGATTCGTACTGATCGTGTTCAGCTACTTCACGAACGGCATGCTCTTCTGGGGCATCACGCTGTTCATCCCGCTCATCGTGCCGACGTTCGGTTTCGCGCCGAGCGTCAACGGCCTGCTCGCCGCGGCGCCGTACCTCGTCTCCCTGGTGCTCACCATCCCGATGATGATTCTCGGCGACCGCACCGGCCGGCGCGGCCCCATCGCGATCTCCGGTCTCGTCGTCGGCGGCGTCCTGCTGGCCTGCGTCGCGCTCACCGGCTCCCCGGTGCTGCAGTTCACCCTGATCTGCCTCGGCCTGGGCTACTTCACCGCCGCCTACACGCCCAACATCTGGGCGATCGCGGTGACCGATCTACCCGCTCACGCGGTGGGTCCCGCCACCGGGATCATCAACGGCTTCGGGGCCGGCGGAGGCGGCATCGTCGCGGGCGCTCTCGTCAGCGCCCTGCTCGCCGCCACCGGCACGTACGCGCTCGGCCTGTCCGTTCTCGGCCTGGTCGCGATCCTCGGCGGCCTCGCCCTGCTCCTGTACACCAGGATGCGACCGGCCACTCCTGTTCCGGCACCCGCTCCCTGACACCATTGATCAGGACCGTCCGCCCTCGCTTCCGAGAAACGAGGGCGGACAGCCCTAGCCGTCCCGCACCCACGGCCGCAGCTTCTCCGGATTGCGGACCGCCCAGATCCGGGTGACGCGGCCGTCGGCGACATCGAACGAGGCTACGGTCGTGACGGCGCCGTCATGCTGGGCCACCAGGCCAGGCACACCGTTGACCGACCGCTCCAGGAGTTCGAGCCCCGGGGCCTTGTCGGCGATGGCGACCAGGTACTGGGCGATGAGCGCACCGCCTTCGATCGGGCGGAGGACGGTACCGACCATGCCGCCGCCGTCGGCGGTCATCACGGCGGCCGGGTCGAGGAGGTCGACGAGGGCCGCGATGTCCTTGGTCTCCCATGCCTGTTTGACCTGCCGCACCGCGGCGGCCTGCCCGGCCGCCGTCACCGGGGCCCGCGCGACGGGCACCCGCCGCCGGGCGGAGGCCGCGAGCTGCTTGCAGGCCGCAGGGGTCCGGCCGAGGATGTCGGCGATCTCGGCGAAGGGGTACCGGAAGACGTCGTGCAGGACGAACGCCACCCGCTCGGCGGGTGTCATCGACTCCATGACGACGAGGACGGCCATGGTCACCGATTCGTCCAGGACCATCTGGTCGGCGGGGTCGGTGCCATGGCCGTGGTCCCACCCGGCGTGGCCGGGCAGCGGATCGGGCAACCACGCGCCGACATAGCGTTCACGCCGGGCCCGCGCCGAGCCGAGCACGTCCAGGCAGATGCGGCCGGTCACCGTCGTCAGCCAGGCGCCGGGGGAAACGATCTCCTCCTGCCGGCTTCGTGGCAGCGCGTACCAGCGCGCGTAGGCCTCCTGTACGGCGTCCTCGGACTCGGCCAGTGAACCGAGCAACCGGTAGGCGACATTGATCAGTTGGCGCCGCTCACCGGCTATCTCATAGGTGCTCGCCCCAGCCGTCCCCATGCTCCCGGCCGCCTCCTCGCCTTACCTTTCGCAGGCCCGCGTCGTCGGGCTGGTGAGACCTTATCGACCTACTGCCTTCGGGCGGAAAAGGGGACCGTGGCATGGCGACCCAGGCGACGGCACAGCACCGCTTCTCGTTTCTGCAGATCGCGATCACCCTGCAGACCCTGACCATCTTCCTTCAAGCGGTCTCCGCCGGACTGCTGCTGACCTCGTCCTACGGAGAGACGCTGCACAGTGTCGGAGCCCGCGTGATGTACGGGGCGTCGATGCTGTATGTGCTCGCGGCGGTGCTGGCGTGGAAGCCGGGCGGCGGCTCGCCCCGGCCCGTCTGGCACGCGTCCGGCTTCCTCGTCCTCGCCTCGGTCCAGGTCGTGCTCGGCATCGCGCACATACCGTCGGTCCATCTCCCCCTGGGCGTCCTGATGTTCGGACTGAGCGTGCTGGCGCTGGCGCGGCGCTGAAGTCCGATACGGGGGCTCCGCCGGACAGGCCCTGGTTGCACGTCCCACCATGGTCACTCCTGGTGGGTGTCGTACCGGCGGCGCGCGCCGTCGATGTCGTCGTGGTGCTCCACCACCCAGTCGATCAACCCCCAGACCTGGTCCCGCAGGGTACGGCCGAGCGGGGTCAGCTCGTAGTCCACGCGTGGCGGCACCACCGGATAGACGCGGCGGGAGACCAGCCCGTCGCGTTCCAGCGCCCGCAGCGTGACGGTGAGCATGCGCTGGCTGATGCCGGGGACGGCGCGCTTGATCTCGGTGAAGCGCTGCACGCCGCAGCCCAGCTCGTTGATCACCGCCATCGACCACTTGTCGCCGATGCGGCTGAGGATGTCCCGCACCTGGCAGGTCATCGGGTCGCGTTCCCGCAGTACGGCGGGCGACGCAGGGCGGCCGGTCACCGGCCGGGACGTTCCGTTCGCGTGCATGGTTCTCTCCAGGTCACCGAGGCAGAAAAAAGTGCCTTCTTCCTATCGGGATTGAGCGTTACGCAGAATGTGCTCAGTTACCAACAGGAACCAATAGAAGCAAAGGATCACCATGTCCGTACAGACCCTCGTGCCCGACGAGACCTTCACCATCGCCGCCGAGCCCGCGCGGCTCGACCGCGTGACGGCCGCGCTGCGCGAGAACGGCTACCTCGTGCACGTCGTGGACACCGCCGCCGAGGCCCGCCGGCTCGTCACCGGCCTGCTCCCCAGGGATGCGGCCGTCTTCACCGCCACCAGCGAGACCCTGCGGCAGTCGGGCATCACCGCCGACATCGACGAGTCCGGCGAGTTCGTCTCGGTGCGCGCGCAGGCCGGCGATCTCGGCGACGACGTGCAGGCCCGCATCCGCCTGGGCGCCACGCCCGAGGTGATCGTGGGCAGCGTGCACGCGGTCACCGAGGACGGCGAGCTGGTCGTCACCTCGGCCAGCGGCAGTCAGCTCGCGCCGTACGCCTCGGGGGCCCGCAAGGCCATCTGGGTGGTCGGCGCGCAGAAGGTGGTGCCGGACCTGGAGACCGCGCTGCGCCGGATCCGTGCGTACAGCCTGCCGCGCGAGCACCTGCGCCTGCAGGAGATCGGCCAGGCGTCGTTCATCGGCAAGATCCTCATCATGGAGCGGGAGGCGCTCCCGGAGCGCGGCACGGTCGTGCTGATCCGCGAGCCGATCGGCTTCTAACGGATCCGCTCCTCGGCCGCCTCGGCGACGAGGGGTCGCCCGCCCACGGCGTCGGCCTTCAGGTGGTCGGGCTCTGCCTGGTGGAGTGGCGGGAACCGCGTCCGGTGGCCGTGGGTTTCCGCTGGGGGAGGACATCGGCCGTCGGGGGTGCTCGCTGTCGGCGTGGCGGCAGGTCCGCTCGGTGAGTTCGGCGAGCGCACGGGACCAGGCCGGCAAGACCGGCGGGGGTGCGCATCTCCTTGGTGGCGTTCACGCCGTCCAAGAGAGGTGCGCACCCCGGATGGCGGTGTCGGTTTCAGCGCTCCCGTCGACTCGTTGTGCCAGGCCTGTCAGTCGTTTCGGGGACGAAGTGGGACGCCTCACTCCGCGCAATGTCCGCGATGGAGGCGAGCTTGTCGGGGTTGCTGACCACGTAGACGTCATGAACCTGCTCGCCGGCGGCGTCGAGGTCGAGCACCATCACGGCGAAGGGCGCGTCCTGCGCGAAGACCACCACCGAGGGATCTCCGTTGACCTGCTGGTACTCGACGTCCAAGCCCTCGGTACGGCGGACGTTGGCGACGAGCGTCCGGGCGACCTTCTCACGTCCACGGATCGGGCGGGGCCCGCCCGCCGCCGACTTGCCGCCGCCGTCGGACCACAGGGTGACCTCAGGCGCGAGCATCTCCATCAGCGCGGCCAGGTCGCCCCCGAAAGCCGCCTCGACGAACCGTACGGTCACCCGTTGGTGGGTGCGCCGGTCGATCCGGGCACGCGGACGCCGTGCCTGAACGTGCTCACGTGCCCGGTGGGCGATCTGCCGGACAGCCGCCGGACTACGGTCGAGCATGTCGGCGATCTCGGTGTGCTGGTAGGCGAACACCTCGTGCAGGATGAACACCGCTCGCTCCAGCGGGGTGAGCGTCTCCAGGACCACCAGCAACGCGATCGACACCGACTCCGCGCGCACGGCCGGCTCCGACGCGTCAGACCCGGTGATCAGCGGCTCGGGAAGCCACGGGCCCGGATAGTTCTCCTTGCGCCTGCGCAACGTGCTCTGGTGGGCGAGAGCCTGGTTGACCGCGATGCGCACCAGATAGGCGCGGTGGTTGTCGATCTGGGCCAGCTCCCTCGCCGACCACGCCAACCACGTTTCCTGGAGCACGTCCTCGGTGTCGCAGACGGTGCCGAGCATGTTGTAGACGATGGAGAACAGCAACTCGCGATGGTCGGCGAACGCATCGGAGGCGGCGGAGTCGGGCATCATGAGCTCCTTGTCAGAACGGATACCGTCTCAGACGCTCATGGTCGAGCGAGTGTGACAGCGATGGTCACCGACCCGGTGACGACGTAGGCGGTCGACACCGGGGCTCATCCGTTCCGGAAGGCGGCGAGGTGGTCGGCCACCCAGTCGGCGTAGGTCCGGGCGGGCCGGCCGAGGATCTTGTCCACCTCCCCCGTCACGGGGTGCTGCTCTCCGCCGACGTAACGGGCGTACCGGGCCATCAGGGCGTGCGCCCATGGTTCCGGAAGGCCGTTGTCGACCAGGTGCTGTGCGGCGGCCTCCGGCGTACGCTCCTCGAAGCGCAGCGGCCTGCCGAGCGCGGCGGCGATCACGGCCACCATCTCCTCGTGCGACAGCGACTGCGGTCCGGTGAGCTCCAGCCTGCGGCCCACGAGTTCGTCGGTGAGCAGTGCGCGGGCCGCGACCTCGGCCAGATCCCGCTCGTCGAGCACCGACTCGCGGAACCGGGCGTGCACGTAGCGGACGACGTCTCCGGCGCGGATCTGGGCGCCCCACGCCTGCGCGGTGTTGCCGGCGAAACTGGCGGCCCGCAGGCTGGTCCAGGCCAGGCCGCTGGCGACGGCCGCCTCCTCGGCCTCCTTGTTCCGGTCTCCCCGCCAGCGGGAGGGCTGCAGGTCGAACGGGTCGTCGATGTTCATCGCCGACAGGGCCACCACTCTGCTCGCGCCACGTTCGACGGCCAGGGCGAGCAGCCGGTCGGCGGAGTCGCCGAAGGTCCGCGCGTGCAGGAAGACGGACTCGACGCCGTCGAAGTGGGCGGCCATCGTGTCGGGCCGGGCCGGATCGCCCTGGACGATCTCCACACCGTCCGGCAGGACGGCCTTCTCCGGTGAGCGGCTCACGGCGCGCACGGGGGCGCCCCCGGCGGCGAGCTGTTCGACGACGAGACGTCCGATGCCGCCGGTGGCTCCGGTGATGAGGATCATTGGGTTCGCTTTCGTCAGGTGGTGAGGGTCATGACGTTCTTCCCTTGGTCGTGTCTAAGAGGGCCGGCGGGGATCGAAGTGTGACGTCCTGGCGGGGAATGTGAACGACGTCTCACTCCGCCATCCGGAGGACCCGCGAGCCGCAGGTCAGCTGGAGCCGGCCGCGGAAGGCGGGCGGGTAAACGGGCGCGCGGGCATTCAGCGCCTCGGCCGGATGGTCGCGCCGCGCGATCACGTCGGCTTGCGAACACCTAGCGGAAAGAGGGACTCACACCGGCCGAGCCGTACCCGCTCACGCACGTGCGCGGGGCCCTCTTGGGCGATCACGGAGTCCTCGTGCGGGCCCTACGGCGTCGCCGTACGTCTTATGAGGAACTCGCAGCGGCGGGCGCGATGCGCTGTCCGCCGGCACATATCCGGAACGGCATGGCGGCCGTCGTGCTGTGCGACCACGGCTTCGTCATCGAGCCGATCATCGCTTGCCAATGGACGGGGAGGCGCCACACGGCCTGCCGCGCCCGGTCCACGGTGCATGGCGGTCGAAGGCGCCGAGATCGCGAACGGCCTCCCGGCTCGGTGTGGGCCGGGAGGCCGCGTTCATGAACGGTCGCCTGTCAGAGCGGGCGCCTGCAGGTCAGGCCGCCGCCCGCGTGGTTGATGAGGTCCTGGTAGACCACGCTCTCCTTGATCGGAGTGCGGCTCTTGACGGTCTGAACGACCTTGCCGTCCCGCTTCAGCTCGAAGACGGGGGTGGTGCCGGGCTTCAGCGGCGCCTTGAAGGACACCATGCCCGCCGCGGTGACCTCCTTGGTCTGGACGTCGTCGCCCTGCTTGATGGTCAGCGTGCCCGGCTCCTTGACGAAGGCCAGCAGTTCCACGTCGTTGGTGGCCTTGTCGCCGTAGGGGATGGCGATGGGGCCGATGGTCTGCTTGGTCGCGTCGAACGGCGCGTCGGTGCGGTGACTACGGTGGAAGTAGTACAACGCGTCCCGCTCCACCTTCGGCCACTTGCCGGTCTTGAACCAGGTCGTGTAGTACGCGACCACGTCCATCGGCGCGTAACCGCGTTCGACCGAAGGCGCCAGCCACGACTCCGCGTAGTCGTTCCAGGTGAGCAACGAGACGATGTCCGCGCCGCCCTCCTTGGCCTTGACGAACGACTGCCGCAGCGTGCCGCTGTTCGACGGCTCCCAATACCTCTTGTCGCGCGGGCGAACGTCCTCAAGGGAGGCGGGGGCCATGTAGAACCGGCCCCGCGCCGCGGCCTCGATGCCGGACCTGCGGTAGCCGTCGGTGGAGCTCATCCAGCGGACGCCCCAGGACGAGTAACCGGCGACGGAGTCGTTCCACTCGGTCTTACCCGAGCCGGACCAGTCCAGGAAGATCGGCACGAGCACCGTCTTCATCCCCTGGTCGGCGAGCTTCTCGCGCAGTTCGTCCCACCAGGCAGGCGACTGCCGCTCGGGGTAGAACGGCGCGAGCGGGATGGTGCCGTCGGGCAGGTGGTAGAGGGACGGATGCCCCTTGGCCATGAGGATGTCGGAGATGACCTTGTCGTGGGCCGCGCCCTTCGTCGTCGGGAAGTCAGGGCTGAGCATGATCCGGAAACCCGGGTCCACGGCCTTGGCCGCCGCCAGCAACTTGGGGAACTGGTTGAAGCGCTGGTCACTGGCGGAGGTGTGGTGCTCGTAGATGAAGCCGTCCAGGCCCGCGGCGATGGCCTGGCGGATCTCCACCTCGAAGTCCGCCTGGCGCCAGTCGCCGCTCCGGACCGGGCGGGTCAGCGGCCGGTCACGCGAGTGACCGCCCTGAGCGGCGTACATGCCGTTGGAACCGGCCGGATTGAGCCAGGACGCGTACTGGTCCTTCGCCGGGTCCTTGTTGTCGATCGACAGCGGGTACGGCGGGAAGTAGAAGGCGAAGACCTTCTTGTCGTACGAGCGCATGGTGGCCGCCGAGGGCATGTCGAACGGCAGGCATTCGGTACTGCTGGTCGGCGCCGGCGAAGGGGACGCGGAGGTCGTCGGCGAGGTCGTCGGTGACGCGGTGGCCGTGGGACTCGGGCTCGCCGTGGCCGTGCCGGGCGTATACGTGATCTTGAGGCTGGGGCCCTTCCCCGTGGTGCGCGAGGAGTGCAGCACCGCGACGGGCCCCTTCGAGGCGGTCAGGCCGAAGGAGTACGTGCCGTTGCCGGTGTAGGCCTTCGAGACGTTCATGGCGGCCACCGAGCCGGCCGTGAACCCGGTGCGTGACGCGAGCACGGTGGTCCCGAAGGTCGGGCCGTTCTTCCACGAGGTGGAGGTCTGCGACCAGGAACCGGTGACCTTGTGCGCGCTGACCGTGGTGTCGCTGGTCCTGGCGACACTGAGCTGGAGGGTCATGGTGACGTTCGCCGCGTTCTGCGGGATGCCGGCCACCTTGAAGCTCATCAGCGCCCGGCGTTCGGCGTTCGTGGCGTTGTTACAGGTCTTGACGCAGACCGACATCCACTCCGCAGTACGGTAAACGGTTTCCGGAGCGGCCTGGCTGATGAAGACGTCGTTGCTCGACGGCACGACGGAGCTGACCGGCGCTGCGGAGGCCGATGCGGAGGTCGTGGCGGCGATGCTGACGGTGCTGACACACGCCATGGCGGCGAGGACGGCTAATACCGCCCGTCGGTGGGATGACAAGGGGCCTCCAGTGAGGGGGTACCGCGTTAATTCGCGATCACCATAGCGACAACCAGGGCGGCATATGGTGCAAATCGCGCTATTTACTGACGTCCGGAAATAGCGTGACTAGTGGCCAAAATCCGATTGGAACGGGCCATGATCCGACGAGGGCGCGCCACCGTCGACACGCCTGGGCCGGACACGGCGTGGAGACCATGAGGGCGGCGGGCAGAATATGCCTCACGGCGAGGAGGGCTCCGGCGGAGCGACGACTCATCGCCGATTGGGCTCACGGCCTCGCTCCGCCGGGCCGGTTCCCGGCTCCGATGACGAACACGGGCGTCTACGAGATCGCCGGCTGACGTGAGCACATCGACGTCGCCCACGCCACGCGGTCGGGCTCCGGCCGATGTGCCCCTCGCCGCTCCAGTCGGCCAGGCCGCGGCTCCCCGTCAGCTCAGGACGCCGGCCTGTGCCAGGAGCTTCGCGTAACCGGATGCGTCCAGCCTGGTCGAGACGTACCAGGCGGTTCCCGATCCCACCTGATGGCGGGTGACCGCCGGCCGGCCGTCGGCGTACGTCGCGGTCGCTGTGGCGCCCGTCAACTGGACGGCCTCGCTCCAGAAGTCGCCGGTCGTCCCGTCGGACAGCGTCAGGGGGCCGGTCAGCGGGTGGAACTCCTCGACGCGGATCCCGAGGAG
Organism: Dolomitihabitans soli; assembly: GCF_022213955.1. Classification (GTDB taxonomy): domain Bacteria; phylum Actinomycetota; class Actinomycetes; order Streptosporangiales; family Streptosporangiaceae; genus Streptosporangium_A; species Streptosporangium_A soli. The sequence continues at coordinate 166,473 of NZ_JAKNTW010000011.1, forward strand.
GTCGCGCAGGGCGCCGGGGTAGCCGCCCAGCCGGACGCGGGTGTCGGGATCGGTGACGCCGCTGAAGTAGGACACGATCAGGGTGCCGCCGCCTTCGACGTACGCGGCGAGGTTGGCGGCGGCCTCGTCGGAGATCAGGTAGAGGGACGGCACCAGCACCGCCCGATAGGACGAAATATCGTGTGAAGGGTGGACGAAGTCGGCGGCGAGGTCGTGCTGCCACAGCACCCGGTGCGCTCGCTCCACCGATACCTGGAAGTCCAGCCCGGTGGCCGGCAGAGCCGGGTTCTGCAGCGCCCAGCGTGCCTCGTCGTCCCAGAGGATGGCCACCTCGGCCGCCTCGGCGGGCCGCGCCGGCGGAAGTTCGCTGAGCGTCCGGCCCAGTTCCTCGACCTCACGGAAGACCCGGCTGTCGGCGCCCGCGTGCGGAACCATGCCCTGGTGCCACTGCTCCGGCCCGCCACGTGAGGCCCGCCACTGGAAGTGCAGCACCCCGGCGGACCCGCGGGACACGTATTCGAGGCTGCGCCGGACGTGTTCTCCCGCCTCCAGCGCGAGGGTGCGCTCGGGGGTGTACATGGCCGCGACGCCCTGCTCCATCAGCATCCACGGCTTCCCGCGCGCCCAGGAGCGGGCGAGGTCCGCGGCGAAGGCGATCTGGGCGACGCCGCCGTCGCCGGGTTCGTCGGTGTAGTGGTCGATCGCCACGAGGTCGACCTCGGCCGACCACTTCCAGTGGTCCAGGGGCGTCCATCCGGCCATGATGTAGTTGGTGGTCACCGGCTGGTCCCCGTGCGCGCGCAGGATGTCGCGCTGCTCGCGATAGTGGGCGAGCAACACGTCGGAGCAGAACCGGCGGTAGTCCAGCGACTGGGCGGGGTTCGACCGATACTGGGTGGCCCGCGGCGGCAGGATCTGCTCCCACGACGTGTAGTGCTGGCTCCAGAACGCCGTGGTCCACCTGTCGTTGAGCGCGTCGAGGGACGTGTGCCGGTCACGCAGCCAGACGCGGAAGGCCGTCGCACAGTGATCGCAGTAGCAGACCGTGCCGTACTCGTTGTGCACGTGCCACATGGCCGTCGCCGGGTGCGCGCCGTACCGGGTCGCGAGCGCCGTCGCGATGCGGCGCGAGGCCGCACGGTACGCGGGGGCGTTGACGCAGTACGTGTCCCGGCTGCCGTGGGCGAGCCGGACCCCGTCGGCACGCACGGGCATCGCGTCCGGGTGGGCCAGGGTGAACCAGGGCGGCGGGGACGCGGTGGGGGTCGCCAGATTGACCTGGATGTCGTTGTCGTGCAGCAGATCGAGCACACGATCGAGCCATCCGAAGTCGTAGACCCCCTCCGACGGCTCAAGCTTCGCCCAGGAGAAGACCCCCACGGTGGCGAGGTTGACGCGCGCCCGGCGCATCAGCTCGACGTCCTCCAGCCAGACGTCTTCGGGCCACTGTTCGGGGTTGTAGTCTCCGCCGAAGAACATGCATTCCTCCAAGAGGGGTCGCGCGGTCTAGTCGCTGCCGGTGACGAAGCTCTGGATGGCGACCACGGCGCCGCCACGGGCCCATTCGCGGAAGTCGTCCGCCTCGATGATCACGTCGGCCGAGTTCGGCACGCCGCGCCGGTTCACGGTGAGGGCCCGGTCGAGGTCGTCCTTCGCGACGCGGGCCAGTTCGACGCCTTCGCCGGCCACGACCACCGTCTTGACCATGGAGAACGTCGCGATGTGCGCGATGAGCCTGCCGAGGGCGCCCGCGGCCTCGCCGACGACGCTGAGGCACACCTTGTCCCCTTCCGCGGCGAGGCGCATCACCTCCTCGTACGTCACCGGCCGCCGTAGCCCTTGTCCGGCGGCGGTCACGATCGACTCGCTGGACAGGTACGCGGCGGCGCAGCCGCGGTGGCCTTCCGGGCACATCGGTCCGCCGGCGTTCAGCACCAGGTGGGCGAACATGCCGAGGTCCGCCTCGGTCGCGGTCACCAGGTGGTCGTGCACGACGAGGGCGTAGCCGATCCCCGCCCCGATCGAGACGAGCGCGAAGTCGCGCAACCCGCGGGCCGCCCCGAACCAGTGATGCTGGTGGGCGAGCGCCGCCACGTCGTTCTTGACCACGCACGGGACGCCCAGCGCCTGCTCCAGTAATGGCTTGAACGGCACCTGCCGCCAGCCGAGGAAAGCCGAGTCGACCAGCCGCTCACCGCCGAGCTGGACCGCGGCGCGGGCGTCGCCGGCGAGCGTGACACCGGCGCCGACGGGTGGTTTCGCACCGCCGGACAGCTCGTCGAGCAGCCGTCTGGCCTGGCGGCACACGGCCTCGGGAGCGTGATCGGAGATCGGCTCGTCGTGTGCCGCGACGATCTGGGCGCGCAGGTCGGTGACGACGGCGTGGATGTGGTCCGCGGTCAGCTTGACACCGAAGAAGCGGTGCTCGCCCGCGGCCACGTCGAGGGGGCGGGTCGGGCGGCCGTTGACCGGGTCGTGCACCACGTCGCCTTCGACGAGGAGCCCGGCGTCGATCATGGGCTTGGTCAGTCGCGTCAGGCTGCCGGTGGACAGGCGCAAGGTCCCGGCCAACGCGGTCCTGGACGCGGGGCCGTGGATGACGAGCTCCTTGACGATGGAGCGGGCCGCGTCGGGCAGGTCGTCCCACATGCCGAACCAGCTCCCGGACTCAACTTCCATCAGTGCCGGCTTCCCCCCTGTTGGCTTCGCCGCGAAACTAGCATGTCCATCGCGTAGCCGCACCTGCACTTTCCAATCTGCGAAAAGTGCAAGAAGGTAGTGACATTACTCTCACCTTGTCTCTAGGTTGGCTTTGTTGCGAAGCCACATTGCTTCGCATGGAGGAGGCACGGATGCGTATCACGAGGCTTGGCGGCTCCATCGCGGTGCTCGGCATGACCGCCGTCCTGGCGGCCTGCTCGTCGGGCACGCCCGGGAGCACCGACACGCCGACGGCGAACACCGGGCCGGTCGCGCTGGAGTTCTGGTGCTGGGGCACGTCCCAGAAGGCCAAGGTCGAGGCGTTCAACAAGGCCCACCCGAACGTCCAGGTCAACCACACCGACGTGGGAGGGGACAGGGACACGGCCGCCAAGCTGCTCACGGCCAACCGGGCGGGCAACGCCCCCGACGCCGCCTGCCTGGAGTACGAAACCCTGCCTTCCATGATCGTGGCCGGGGCGTTGGCCGACATCTCGGCCCACACCGGCGACGTCAAGGACGCCTTCAGCCCGGAAGTGTGGGACCTGACCAGCTTCGACGGCGCCGTCTACGGAGTGCCGCAGGACGTCGGCCCGATGGTCCTCGTCTACAACAAGAAGCGTTTCCAGGAGCTGAAGATCGAGCCGCCCGCCACCTGGCAGGACTTCGCGAAGGTCGCGGCGGACGTGCGCAAGAAGGACCCGGAGGCCTACCTCACCACCTTCGCGCCGGCGGAGTTCGGCAACTTCGCCGGGCTGGCCCAGCAGGCCGGCGCCTCCTGGTGGCAGGTCCAGGACCAGACGTGGACGGTGGGCATCGCCGACCAGACCTCCCATGAGGTGGCCGACTACTGGCAGGGGCTCATCGACAAGGACCTCGTCAAGGCCCAGCCGCTGCTCACCCCGGAGTGGAACAACCAGCTGAACAAGGGCAAGATCCTCGCCTGGCCGAGCGCCCTGTGGGCGCCGGGCGTGTTGTACGGAGTCGCGGAGAAGCAGGCGGGTGACTGGGCCATCGCGCCTCTCCCCCAGTGGAAGGAGGGCGACGACCGGGTGGCCTTCCAGGGCGGCTCCGCGTTGACCGTGACCAAGACCTCCAAGAACGCCGCCGCCGCGGCCACGTTCGCCAAGTGGATGAACACCGACAAGGCGGCGTACGACCTCCAGATCGAGATGGGCGAGTACCCGGCGTCGCTGGCCGGCCAGCAGGCCGCGGGCGACAGTCCGCCGCCCAAGCTGACGGCGAACCAGAAGGACTACTGGGACGTCGCCACGAAGGCGGCCCAGCGTACGATCCCGCACATCAGTTGGGGCCCGAACGTCAGCACCGCCAAGAGCGCGTACGAGGACGCCGTCTCCGCCGCGCTCCGTGACCGCACCCCGCTGAGGGACGCGCTGACGAAGACGCACAACCTCGTGGTGGAGGACATGAAGACCACCGGCTTCAAAGTCACGGGTCCATGACCGCCATGCCCAGGGCCGACCGCAGATCCCGGGCGCCGTACCTGTTCGTCGCCCCCGCCGTACTCCTCTTCCTGGCCTTTCTGGCGATCCCCATCTGCTACGCGATCTACCTCAGCGTGCGCGGCCTGCGGCTGACCGGCGGGGGCGTCTTCGGCACGCGCGAGGAGGTCTTCGTCGGGCTCGACAACTACGTCAGGACGCTCACCGACCCCGAGTTCTTCGCCGGCTTCGGCAGGCTCGCCCTCTACGGTCTGATCAGCGTGCCGCTCACGCTCGGGCTGGCGCTGCTGTTCGCGCTGCTCCTCGACCACGCCGGTACACGGGCCAAGAGGTTCTCGCGCACGGCGATCTTCATCCCGTACGCCGTCCCGGGCGTGACGGCCTCGCTGCTGTGGGGCTTCATGTATCTGCCCTCGACCAGCCCGTTCAGCTACCTGACCCAGGAGCTGGGACTGGGGGAGATCCCGTTTCTCGGGCCTGGCGGCATCTATCCGTCGCTGGCCAACATCGCGGTGTGGGGCAGCGTCGGCTTCAACATGATCATTATCTTCACGTCGCTGCGTGGCATCCCGGCGGAGCTGTACCACGCGGCGCGCATCGACGGAGCCTCCGAATGGCAGATCGCCTGGCGGATCAAGATCCCGCTGGTGGCGCCCGCGCTCGTGCTCACCGGCCTGTTCGCGCTGATCGGAACGCTCCAGGTGTACGGCGAGCCGACCACCTTGAAACCGATGACCACGGAGATCTCCCAGAGTTGGGTGCCCCTGATGAACATCTACCGAAACGCGTTCACCCGGGATGACCTGCCGCTGGCCTCGGCCGCCTCCGTCCTGCTGGCGGCGGGCACCCTGCTGATCTCGGTCGTGCTCCTGAAGGTCACCCAGAAGCGCGCCTTCGGAGGCATGCAGTGAGTGCCGCCGGCCACCTGCTCCCGCACCGGCGCGGCCGAATCCTGCCCACCCTCGTCCTGCTCATCGGCTCGCTCTACTGCCTGGTGCCCGTCGCCTGGGTGCTCGTGGCCTCGACCAAGTCGAGCGGCGAACTGTTCTCGACGTTCACCTTCGCCCCGGGCACGGGCCTGCTGGACAACCTGCGCGACCTGTTCAGCTACGGGGACGGTCTCTACCTGCGGTGGACGGCCAACAGCGCCCTGTACGCGGTCGCCGGCTCCGCGTTCTCGACCCTGATCTCGACGCTGGCCGGGTACGCCATGGCCAAGTACGAGTTCCGCGGCCGGAACATCCTGTTCTACGCCATCCTGGCCGGCGTCCTCGTGCCCGGCATGACGCTGGCCATCCCGCAGTACCTGATCATGTCCGAGATCGACCTGGTGGGCGGTTACTGGTCGGTCCTGCTGCCGGGCCTCATCTCGCCGTTCGGCATCTACCTGGCACGGGTGTACGCGATGTCGTCCGTCCCCGACGCGACGATAGAGGCGGCCAGGATCGACGGGGCGAGCGAGTACCGCATCTTCGGCTCGATCGGCCTTCCCATGATGATCCCCGGCATGGTGACGATCTTCCTGCTGCAGTTCGTCGGGACCTGGAACAACTTCCTGCTGCCGTACATCATGCTGTCGGACGAGAACAAGTTCCCGATCACCGTGGGCCTGTACACCCTGCTCAACAAGGGCTCGAGCCAGCCCGCCCTGTACGGCATCGCCATCGTGGGCGCCGCCGTCTCGGTGCTCCCGCTCATCGCCCTGCTGCTGTTCCTGCAGCGCTTCTGGCGACTCGACCTGCTCAGCGGAGGGTTGAAGGGGTGACCCCGCGTACGACCTCCGCTCCTTCTCACAGAAAGCCGTTCATGCAGATCCTGCACTTCAGAGCCGCCGGCGTGTCCGTGGTCATCGAATGCCCATCCGACGCCCTGCCCGCGATCCTGCACTGGGGGCCGGACCTGGGCCTACTCGACGACGAAGCGCTGGCCCACCTCGCGGCCGACCTGCGCCCCCAGCAGGACACCACGGTCGACGTGCCCGTACGGACTCCGCTGGTGCCGGAGGCCCGTACCGGCTGGATGGGCATGCCCGGACTGTCCGGCCACCACCAGGGACAGAACTGGTCCCCTGCTTTCACCGGCGTCACCTACCAGCAGGCCGGGCAGACCCTCACCGCCACCGCCCGAGACGAGCATGCCCGCCTCACCCTCACGATCATCGTCGAACTCGACCAATCGGGCCTCCTCCGCGCACGGGCGGACCTGCGCAACCAGCACGAACTGCCCTACACCCTGGACGCGCTCAACCTCGCCTTCGCCGTCCCCGGCACCCCCACCGACCTGCTCGACCAGGCCGGACGATGGGCCAAGGAACGCATCCCCCAGCGACGCTCCCTCACCGTCGGCACCCACCTGCGCGAGAACCGCCGCGGCCGGACCGGCCCCGACGCCGCCACCGTCCTGCTCGCAGGCACCTCCGACCTCGGCTTCCAGCGCGGCGAGGCATGGGGCCTGCACGTCGGCTTCAGCGGCAACCACCGTCACTACGCCGAACGCACCTCCACCGGCCGCACCATGCTGGGCGGCGGCGAACTGCTGCTGCCCGGCGAGGTCATCCTGCCGCCCGGCGATACCTATCGGACCCCGTGGCTCTACGCCACCTACGGCCGCGGCCTCGACCAGGCGGCCCGCCGCTTCCACGACCACCTGCGCGCCCGCCCCTCCCACCCGTCCACACCCCGGCCCGTCGTGCTCAACACCTGGGAGGCCGTCTACTTCGACCACGACCTGGACCGCCTGCTCCCCCTCGCCGACCTGGCCGCCCGGGTGGGGGTCGAGCGGTTCGTGCTCGACGACGGCTGGTTCAACGGCCGCCGCAACGACAGGTCCGGACTCGGGGACTGGTACGTCGACTCGGACGTCTGGCCCGACGGGCTGCATCCGCTGGTCAACCGGGTCAAGGAGCTCGGCATGCAGTTCGGGCTCTGGCTCGAACCCGAGATGATCAACCCGGACTCCGACCTGGCCCGCGCCCACCCCGGCTGGATCCTGCAGACCGGCGACCGCCTGCCACCCCCCGCCAGGCACCAGCAGGTCCTGGACCTGACCAACCCCGAGGCCTACGCCTACATAAAAGAACGACTGCTCGCCCTGACCAGCGAGTACGACCTCGACTTCATCAAATGGGACCACAACCGCGACCTCGTGGACGCCGGATCCACGATCCGGGACGGCCGGGCATCCGTCCACGCCCAGACCCACGCCGTCTACCGGCTGCTCGACGAGATCCGGGCCGAACGCCCGCGCCTGGAGATCGAGTCGTGCTCCGGCGGCGGGGGCCGCGTCGACCTCGGCATCCTGGAACGCACCGACCGCGTCTGGGCCAGCGACTGCATCGACCCGGCCGAACGCCGGCAGATCATGCGCTGGACCGGACAGTTGCTGCCGCCCGAGCTGATCGGCAGCCACATCGGCGCCGACCGTTCCCACACCACCGGCCGCCGCCACGATCTGCCCTGCCGAGCCACGGCCGCGTTCTTCGGCCACTACGGGATCGAGTGGGACCTCACCACCCTCACCGACGGCGAACTCGACGACCTGGCCGCCTGGATCGCCCTGCACAAACAGCACCGCCGCCTGCTCCACACCGGCGCCATGGTCCGCATCGACGACGCCCCCGAGAGCGTGCAGGCCCATGGCGTCGTCGCCGCCGACGCGACCGAGGCCATCTACGAGATCGCCATGATGGACCGCCCGTCCACCTGGCCACCGGGTCGTATCCGGCTGCCCGGCCTCGACCCGGCGACCGTCTACTCGGTGCGTGCCCTCATGCCCGTGACCGCGCACGGAGCGGCCCCGGCCTGGACGAGCGGCGGCTTCGCCCTGCCCGGCTCGGCCCTGGCGGTCTCGGGCATCGCCGTACCACCCCTGTTTCCCGACGAATCCGTGCTGGTCCACGTCATCGCCACAGCCGGACAGGACGCCCCAGGTGAGGGCTGAGCCTGGGGCGCCCGTTGCCGCATGCCGTACCGCGTCGATGGGTCATGCCACCTGGCAGGCGGCTCCGTTGAGGGTGTAGGAGGCGGGTTCGGTGGTGTTGCCGGTGTGCGTGGCCTGGAAGCCGATGGTGGTGGAGCCGCCCGGGGCGAGGGTGCCGTTCCAGGCGGCGTTGGTGGCGGTGACCTGAGCGCTGGCCGGCGAGTACGACGCGCCCCAGCCGTTGGTGATGGTCTGGCCACTGGGCAGGGTGAACACCAGCCGCCAGCCGTTGACCGTCGAGCTGCCGGTGTTGGTGATCGTGACGTTGCCGGTGAACCCGGTGTTCCAGGTGTTCATCGTGTACGCCACCCGGCACGCGCCGGTCGGCGGGGGCGTGCTGGTCGGGGTCACTGTCGAGGTCACGGTCGGGGTGGCGCCGCCGTAGATGGTGGCCTCCCTGGCCGTGGCCTTGATGCCGTTGGCGCCGTTGAAGATCCGCTGACCCCAGGTGGTGAGCCGGCCGGGGTCGAAGGCGGTCGCCATGTCCAGGATCGGGTCGGTGTTGCCGCTCCAGGACCAGCCGAGGTAGCCGAGCCCTCGCGACACCGCCTCGGACAGCAGTGTCTCGTGGTCCACCTCGTTGGCGCCGAACCGCCAGCCGAACTCGCCGATGACCAGCGGCCAGCCGTTGGCCTGGAACCGGTTGAGGTAGTCGGTGATCGACGCGGCGGTGTTGAACACGGCGTACATGTGGATGGACAGCACGGTGTTGCGCTTGGTGTCGGCGTTCAGGATCGTCTGGGCGTTGTCCCGCATGACGTACTGCCAGTCCTGGCCCCAGTTCGGCGCGTCGATCATGAGCAGGTGCTCGAAACCGTTGCTGCGCATCTTCTGGATGGCGGCGGTGGTCGCACTGGTCCACTGGGCGGCGTTGGTGTTGCCGATCGGCTCGTTGCCGATATTGATGACGACGTGGCTCTCCTGACCGACCAGCGCGCTCTTCTGGCTGATCCAGTAGTCGGCCGCCTCGTCGAGCGAGGCGGCCGCGCCCTCCTCGCCGTACCCGGTGGTGTCGTGCACCTCGAGGACGCAGATCAGCCGGTTCTGCCTGCACAGGGAGATCACATTGGCCACGTCGTTGGACGGACCCCACCGCTTGCCGCTGCCCAGCACCACGCGCACGGTGTTGGCTCCGAGCGCCTTGATGTCGGCGAACGAGTTGGTCTGGTTCGTGTACCAGACGTGGGGGTGGTTGACCCCGCGCATGGTGAACTTCTGGCCGTTGGCCTCGACGATGTTCGTGCCGCTGATGTGGAGCCCCACGGCCGCATGCGCGGGCTGGATACCTGTGACCAGGACGGCTCCCAACGCCACGGCTACGGCGACGAGCGCCGCGCCGACCGCTGCCACCCATGGCATGGATCTCATCTCGGATCTCCTCGTTGATCTTTCGCAACGATCGGCACCACGTCGGCAAGTCGGAGCCGGCTGGAACGCCCCCAGAATGTACGCAGAGCCGCAGCATCCGTACAGCCACTACCGCACCACCTGAACCGACCGGTCCAGTCCATTCATGGTCAAGGGGATGCTGAGCTGGCCGGATCCGGCTGGACCACTTCTCCGGCGGCTTCCCCAGGGCCCGTCTGACGATGAAAATTCCACGCCGGACCGACTCCTTCGCCACCGGCGCGAAGATCGCCGAATTGGGGCGAAGTGTCGGTCTTCTGCGTTACGGTCGCGTGGCATGATCATAAAAGGCAGCCAGATCGTGCTGGCCGGGCGGTTCAGCCGGCTTTCGAAGGATGCGGCCAAGCGCGGCTTGGAGGCGTTGGGCGCGAAGGTGACCGCGTCGGTCTCGGCGAAGACGGACCTGGTCTTCGCCGGGGCGAAGTCGGGGGCCAAGGCGGGTCCGGCGGCGGTGCGCGGCGTTCCGATCTACGACGAGGACGCGCTGGCGGCCGTGCTCGAAGGCCGGGAGCCCGGCACTCCGCCGCCGCTGCCGCCGTTCACCGGCGTTCCGGACGAGCGGATGGGACCCGACGAGGCCCTCGACGCCCTCAAGAACGCCGACTGGTCCGCTTTCTCCCCGGATCGAGACACCGTGCCGCTGCGGGACGCCCTGCGGGAGTTGGAGCGCGCCCACGGCGTCACCGACGCGCATCGCCTCGCGACCGCCCGGCTCCGCGACGCGGGCGCGCTGCTCCGCCACTCCGATGTGCACCACGGCGGGCTGAACGGCCACGCGCTCAGCCCGGACGGGCGCCACTTCGCGGCCGGAAGCTGGACCGGCGACGACTACGACCGGGGCGGGGTTCTGCAGGTCTTCGAGGTCGCCACCGGCCGCTGCGTCCACGCGATCGACGGCATCATGGGCGGCGTCGGCTTCGAGGACTACGCGCGCAGCCTCCAGTGGTCGGCGGACGGCACGCGAATCGCGCTGGAGTACAACACCAACGCGACCGGCGTGTGGGACCCGTTCGGCACCACCCACGAGCCGATCGCCGACGCGTTCTTCCTCGGCTCGGGCAGGCCGTTGGGCATGGCCCTCGCCCCCGACGGCAGGCGCGCGTTCGTCTACGGAGGCCAGTCGGACTTCATGCGCAACGTCATCGTGGCGATGCACGAGGGCTCGGTGGCCGGGCCGCCGGACGCCCAACCAGAGGGAACGGAGCCGATCGAGTTCAGCGGACCATCGCCGGACGAGCCCCGGGAAACCGGGAGCGACGAGCCCGAGTTCATCCTCAGCCGGGCGTTCTGGTCGCGCGACGGCTCCCGAGTCTACGGAGAGGCGAAGGACGAGTACGCGGCGATCTCGCTCGACGTGGAGAAACGGCGGGTCTCCTGGATTCTGGGCCTGGAAGAGGACCAGGACGCGGCTCCGCCCGAATGGAGCCTGGACGAACGACTCCTGGCCCACCAGCGCGACGGAAAGCTCATCATCGCCGACGCGCTGACGGGTGCGACGACGGCGGAGCTTCCCGGCTACCCGGGTGCCGACATCCTGTGCTGGGGGCCGGACGGTCGGCTGGCGGTGGTCGACCCGGCGGGCGGGACCGTCGGGATCATCGACGCGACGACCGGCGAGCACCGGCACGACCTGAGCATCCAGGCGGCCACCTCCAACCCGCGCGGCTGGGACGCCCGGTCGTGGGCCTGGTCGCCGGACGGCGAGCGGGCCGCCTGTGTAACCACCGAGGGGCGGATCGAGATCTGGTCGCTCGGTGAACGCCCCGAACGGCTGCGCGTCCTGGACGGCATCCGGCGCACGGTCGGCGACTGCCATCACGGCTTCGGCCTGGAATGGCCCGCCGACGACGTGCTGATCGCGATCGGCTCGCACGCGGTGCGCTTCCTGCGCCCCGAGACCGGCGAGATCGTGGCCGACCACCCCTTCCACCACACCCCGGCCGCCCGTCGCCCGCTCTTCTTCACCGGCCGTGACCTCGGCGACCGGCTCCGGCTCAACCCGACCTTCGCGCTGGACGAGGACACCTGGGCGGTGGCGTTCGAGGACGGCACGGTCATCGCGCGGCCCGGCCGGGACGACGATCTCGACGGTCGGCTCTGCTGGTCCGTCGCCCGCCGCTTCGCCTGGCCGTTCCGCTGGGGCGACCAGAGAATCTTCGCCGACCCCGCCCACGCGGGAGTGGGGGCGGCGGCACCGGAGACCGAGCGGCTGCTGGCGCCGTTCCGGGGACGTGGCAGCACGGCAGAGGCGACGCTGACGTGGCCGCCACCCGACACCGCCACCGTCACCGACCTGATCACGGTGGTCCGGGGCACGCTCGTCGACCTGACCGTTCAGAACTCTGGCTACGACGAGTGGACCGTCGACACGCTCCAGCAACTCGCGATGATCTGCGTACGGCGGAGCGAGGCCGCCGAAGCCCGCGAGCTGGCCCTGGCGATGCCGGAACACCGGCGACGTCGCGGACACCTCGCGCGGATCGCGCTCGCGCTCGGCGCGGCCGGTTTCGACGCCGAAGCCGCCGCCGTCCTCCCCTACGCCGACGACGATCTCGCGGACGTGAGCAACGCGGCGGACATGGCGGGGGACATGGCGGCGGTCGCCGGGGCCTGCGCGGTCCTGGGGCAGCGTGACCGCTCCGAGCGGTGGTTCGCCGCCGCTCGCGAGGCCGCCGACGCCCGCCGTACGGACTGGGAAGTGCGCCTGCCACTGGTCTGGGCGCTCACCGAGTGCGGCCGGGAGCGGGAGGCCCGCGTCGTGCTGGACGAGGGCGTGGGCACGCCGAGGGGCCGGCACCACGGCGTGCCCTGGCTGGTCTGCCTGCTCAGACGGGGTGAAACCGAGCTGGTGCGCGAGCTGATCGGGGAGCGCAGCGAGCCGAACGACCCGGAGCAGCCGCACTCCTACGGCGTGCGCTGGTTCGACGACTGGACGGCGGCCCGCGCGCTCACCTTGTACGGCCAGCCGGACCTGCTCCGGCTGTGGGGCGAGATCAACTGGTCTTGGGTGCAGGACGACCTGCCGGTGGCCGAGCGGATCGCGGCCGAGGGCAGGCCGACCGGCCCGACCTACAACCAGTTGACCGATCTCGCCGCCCAGCACGCCGGGCTCGCGAAACTCCCCAAGGCGGCGAAGCGCCGCGAGTCCGCGCAGGTGGCCCGGGACGCGGCGGAGTGCGGCCACGTCAGCGCCGTGCTCGACCTGCTGCCCGGGACGGGCGAACCCGGCGAATACGGGCTGGACAGCAACACGCGCACCTGGGTCGCGTTCAGCGCCGTGCGGACCATCGCGATCGGTGTGGACGTCGACGTGTGGTGATCGAGTGCCCCGGCGGGTCATAGGTGTTGGTGCCGGCACCGACCATTCGTCGCCCGAAACGGCCCGAGGCGTCTTCTGGGGACGGGTCGTTTGCGGGTGAGAACGGGCGTCTGCGGGCCGATGGGCTCAGCTGAGCGTGCAGCTCGGTTGGGGTGGCGCGTTGGTCGTGTTGTTCCAGGTGGCGATGAAGCCGAAGGTGGTGGACGCACCGGCCGGCAGGCTGCCGTTGTAGGCGACGTTGCGTGCGGTGGCGGTGGCCGCGTTCTGGGTGAGTGTGGTGTTCCACGATTCGCGGACCTGCTGGCCGTTGGCGAAGGTGAAGGTCGTCGTCCAGGCGGAGGCCGCGCTTGGCGAGTCGTTCTTCACCGTGACCTCGCCCTGGAAGGAGCCGCCCCACTGGGAGATCACCCGGTAGGTGGCGGTGCACCGGCCGCCGGCGGGCGGCGGGGTCACGGACGGAGACGGCGAGGGGCTGGGCGAGGTCGGCGGGATCACTCCGTCGAGCACCTTCTTGACGGACGGGTACCAGCGGTCGGCCATCTTCCGGAAGCCGGCGTCGTTGGGGTGCACCCCATCACCGGTGTCCGTGGCCGTGTTGAAGCCGGTCCACAGGTCCGCGACGACGATGGGCGACTGTGCGGTCGTGAGGCCGGCGGCCCAGGCCGGGATCGCGTTGTCGAGCGCCACCACGCTGGCCGCGCAGGTGGCGCAACCGGACGGATTCATGGGGATGATCTGCGCCACGATGATCTTCATGGTGGGATTGTGCGCTCGCATCTGGCCGACCAGCTTCGTGTAGGCGGCCAGGACGGTACTGGTGGGGATGAAGCCGCCCCACATGTCGTTGGTGCCCAGGTGCATGAGGACGATGTCGGGCTTGGCCGCGTTCAGCCACGGCGGCAGCTGATTCTGGTCGGCGATGCCGGTGGCGGCGTAACCGCCGTGACCCTCGTTGTCGCCGTCGTAGGAGAACCCATAGTTGCAGCCGCCGTCGGGGTCGCTGCCGACGAAGTCGATATTCGTGTATCCGGTCGTCTGCAACTGGTTCCAGAGCAGGGCGCGCCAGCAGCCTGGTCCGGCGGTGATGGAGTCGCCGAGCGGCATGATGCGAACGGGCGCCGCCGCCGCCGACAGCGCGGGCAGAGCGGCCCCTAAGAAGACCGCCGCGACTAACACGGCGAGTAAGGCGTACAGGTGGGATCCGCGAATCATGGGTGACTCCTGCCAGAGACGATCGACGTCACGTGAATCCCCGCCGGGTTGGCTCCAAGTGAGCAGGTGTGCCTTGAACCCAGCCAGTGGGAGCGCTCCCAGACGATCTGCCCGACCGGGGCGCTTCGCAAGAACACCCTGCGGCCGGGAACCGGGACGCCCACGCCGACCTCGGACAAAGGACAGAGCGGCACTGAAACTTTCAGCCGGTTCTCCACCGTGAGCTGGCGCGAGGCGCTCACGGCGTGCACGCCGGCCTGACGGGGTGATCAGCAGATCGTCAGGCCGGCATGTGGACGGATGATCTTCCGCCGTTGTGGAACAGGGCCGGTTGGCATCCCGGAGAGGTCTGGTAGCCGCGGGAGGCCGGCGCGTTCGGCGTGACGTCGTCGGGTGGCAGGTGTTCGCCGTCAGACGGCGAAGACCTGGGAGTCGTCAGCGAACGCCTTGAACTCCAGGGCGTTGCCCGCGGGGTCGAGCAAAAACATCGTCCACTGCTCCCCGGCCTGTCCCTCGAAGCGCACGTACGGCTCGATGACGAACGCGGTGCCTGCGGCGCGGAGCCGGTCGGCGAGCCGGTGGAACTCCGAGACGGCCAGGAGCAGGCCGAAGTGCGGCACCGGGACGTCGTGGCCGTCGACCGGGTTGTGAATCCGCCGGGCGCGGCCCGGCCCCAGATGCGTGACGAACTGGTGGCCCTGCAGGTTCCAGTCCACCCAGGTGTCCGCGCTGCGGCCCTGCTCCAGGCCCAGCACCTCGCCGTAGAAGTGACGCGCGGCGGCCAGATCGTCGACCGGCATGGCCAGGTGGAACCGCGGGATCGGGGAGTCGAGAACGGTCATGGCAAGGACTTCCTTCCTAAAACGCCAGAGAGGTGTAGCAATGTTAACATTACGACAATAAGGCAATCAGGGCGCGGCCATGAGAGGCTCAGGTCATGAGTGAACAGGGCAGGGTGACACCGGCCCGCCGCCGGGGCCTCGCCGACGAGGTCGCGGACCGCATCCGGGAGGCCATCTTCGCCGGGGTCTATGCTCCTGCGGCGCAACTGCGCGAGGTGGAACTGGCCGGCGCGCTGGAGGTCAGCCGCGGCCCGGTACGCGAGGCACTCCTCCGGCTGGAGCAAGAGGGCCTGGTCCGCAGCACCTGGCACCGCGGCACCACCGTCACCACGCTCTCCCCCGAGGACGTCGCCGAACTCGACAGTCTGCGCGGCGCGCTGGAACAGCTCGCCGTCCGACTGGTGATCACCCACGCCTCGGACGAGGTCCTCGCGACGGTCGAGAAGGCGGCCCAGCGCATGGAACACGCCGAGGACGAGCACGCGATGGTGCGACGCGACATCGCCTTCCACGACGCCGTGTACACCGCCACCGGGCACCGGCGCCTGCAGGAGGCTTGGCAGGCCATCCGCTCCCAAGTCCACTTGTTCCTGCTGACCAGGATCGGCCTCAGCTCCGAGGGCTATCTGTCGCACATCGCCGGCGAGCACCGCGAACTGGCGGCCGCCCTGCGCGCCCGCGACATCGGCGACGCCCTGGAACTGTTCGCCACCCACCGCCGCCACGCCTTCGACGTACTCACCGACCCCGGCGGCCACCGCTGACCTCGGCCTCGTCGAGATCAGCGGCGCCGTGGCTCCGCTCGATCGCCTCGATGGCGTGACGGCGGATCACCGCCGATCACAGGACCGATCCAGCTCCGCGGCCAGGGCGGCCACCTCGCCTAGCTGTACTGCCCTGACGCGGTCTGAATCCGCATGATGACGAAGCCTCCCGGCCCGGCCTGGTGCTGGACGGGCTCGGGCGCGATCATGAGCGTTTCCCCTAGCGGCAGGTGATGGTGGCGTCGGCGAAGTCGACGTGGTCGGAGTAGGCGTTGTCGCCGCCGTTGGTGGCGACCAGCCGTACGTGGCGGGCGCCCTCGACGGAGGCGGTGACCTTCGCGGCGGGGCCGGCGCCGGTGATGAGACCGGAGTGGGCGACGCGGCCGCCGTCGACCCACACCTCGAAGCGGGCGGAGCCTGCCCCGCCGACCTCGTCGTCGATGCCGGCCAGGAACTCGACAGCGGCACAGCGGCCGGCGGTGTAGTACTCGATCTCGGCGGGCGCGTGTGCGCCGAGCCCCTTGGCGTACCGGACGCCCTCGATCGTGAGCGGGCGGCCGTCCCCGGCGCCGCCCTCGCCGTTGCTGGCGTCCTTCTCGACGGGGCCGAGGTGGTTCTTGACGGAGGTCCAGGTCAGGTCGCTGAGGTAGGTGGTGCCGGAGCCGGGCGCTCGGGCGATTCTGACGACCGCGGCCCCCGGCACCTGACCGCCGTCGAAGGCCGCGGCGGCGGTGAGCTCGTGGTCGGCGTGGGCCGCGTCGGCCGGCGGGGTGACGGCCCAGGTGACGGTGAACGTCTCGCCGCCGCGCAGCCGGCCGGTGGTGGCGGGCGTGCGGGCGGCGGCCTGCCATCCCTTGGGTACGGCCAGCGTCACGGTCAGATCGCGCAGCGTGCGGGTGGCGCCGGTGTTGGTCACCCGGGTGACGATCTCACCGCTCCTACCGGGCTCCAGCACGGAGGGCCGGTCGTCGCCGGGGACGGACGGGTCCACCTCGAACGTCACCAGCGGAACCTGGGCCCGGCCGTCCGACACCCGGTACATGGCGGCGCCGTGCGCGGGGAGCTGCGCGGACAGGACGCCGTCGGTACCGGTCACCGCGCCGGTCCACAGGTCCTCGACGCGATGGCGGCCCGGACCGAGGTCGGTGGAGATCGTTGCCGCCCGGTCGCTCTCGTTGAACAGTACGACGGCCCGGTCACCGTTCGCCAGGGGCTTGGCGAGCACGTGGTACCAGCCGTCGGACTCGATGAGGGTGCCGTGCGCGCCGAGCCGGTCCTGGCCGACGGCGATCACGTCGGGGTCGGCGACGATCGCCGCGGGCGCCTTGGCGGGGTCGGCCTGGAGGATCAGCGGCGCCGCACTGATGGCCCAGAGGGAGAACTGGGCGCGGTACTCGGTGTCGGTCATGCCGCCGAGCCCGGCCTGGATCAGGTCGGGGTCCGCCCAGCTTCCGGCACCGGCGTACTCGGCGCGGAGCTGGTTGAACTCCCAGATGTCGACCATGTTCGGATAGTTGTCGGCGATGGGCCGGTTGTAGACGTTGGTCCGCCAGGTGGTGGTGCCGGCGTCCTTGCCCCACAGCCAGGGGACGGTGCTGCCGTCCTCGTTGTTCATGGCGAACACGACGCCGTCGCCGAGCGCCTGGCGCATCCGCGGGTAGAGGGTCTGGGCGATCTGCTGGACGTTCTGGCCGGGGAAGTCGCCGGTGGGGATGGTGCACCAGTCGTACTTGACGTAGTCGGCGCCCCACGCCTTGATCTGGGCGGCGTCGGCGGCCTCGGCGTTGTAGGAGCCGGGGCCGCCGCCGGCGCACGCCTTGGTGCCGGCCGAGATGCTCAGGCCCAGCTTGAGTCCCTTGCCGTGGACGTACTCTGCGAGGGCTTCGACGCCGCCGGGGAAGCGGGCCGGGTCGGCGGCCAGGGCGCCGCCCGAGCGCTGCGGGGCCAGCCAGCAGCCGTCGAGGATGACGTACCGGTAACCGAGCGGCGCGAGAGGGGCGAGCGCGTCGGCGGCCTGCCGTACGGACGCCTCGGAGACCGAGCAGCCGAGCGAGCGGCTGCTCCAGCCCATCGGCGGCCCCTCGGCAGCGGCCTCGGCAGGAGCCTCGGCGGAGGCGGATAACGGCACGGAGAGCATGGCGAGGAGGACCGCCGCGAGGGCGGCCGGTGCGGTGCGCATGAGGGGTTCCCGTCAGGTCGGGTTGAGTGCGGGGACGCCGGGCTCGATGACGAAGGAGCCGGAGGTGTAGGCGGGGGCGTACGGCTCGGTGACGCGGGCCAGCGAGCGGAAGTCGACCTTCATCTCGCGGTCGCTGATCCGGGCGCGGACGTAGCCGCGGCGGCCGTTGAAGAACTTGACGTGCGGATTCTCCGCGAGCAGGTCCTGGGTGTTGGGGTACTCGTCCAGGCCGTTGCCGGCGCTGGTCACCGAGGTGGTGACGAGTTCGACGGCGACGGACTTCGACTCGGGGTCGCGGTAGTCGCGCTTGATCTCGCCGGCCCAGTGGGAGTGCACGTCGCCGGTGAGGACGACGGCGTTGCGCTTGTGGGTGTCGATGGCGGTGGCCAGGCGGTCGCGGGAGGCGACGTAGCCGTCCCAGCCCTCGTTGGAGTAGCCCTTGCCCGCACCGTTGACCCAGTCCATCTCCATCATGAACACCTGCTGGCCGAGCAGGTCCCAGGTGGCTTCGGAACCCTTCAGCTCACCGTCGAGCCAGGCTTCCTGCTCCTGGCCGAGAATGGTGCGATTGGGGGCGAAACGCTCCTGGCAGTCGGGACCGACGGTGCCGCTGCGGCCGGTGCACGCGTACAGGTCGCGGTACTGGCGGGTGTCGAGCAGGTGCAGGTTGGCGACGGCGCCCCAGCGGATGGTGCGGTGCAGGCGCAGCGACGAGCCGTCCGGCTTCTGGGCGCGGCGCAGCGGCATGTTCTCGTAGTACGCCCGGAAGGCGTCGGCGCGGCGCTTGAGGAAGGGCGGGTCGGGCTGTTCCGGGATGTCTCCGGCCCAGCCGTTCTCGATGTCGTGATCGTCCCAGACCACCACCCAGGGGGCGATGGCGTGCGCCATCCGCAGCTCGGGGTCGGCCTTGTGCTGGGCGTGCCGGAGCCGGTAGCCGGCCAGGTCGAGGCACTCGCCGCCGGCCTGGTCGCGCACGGGGTACTTGTAGTCGCCGTACTCGTAGATGTAGTCGCCGAGGAAGGCGATGAGGTCGGGCTGGTCCTCGGCCATCCTGCGATACGGGGTGAACCAGCCGGTCTGGTAGTCGGCGCAGGAGGTGAACGACAGGTTGAGCTCACGGCCGCGGCCGCCGCGTGCGGGCGCGGTGACGGTGCGGCCGATGTCGGAGATGTCGTTGCCGGCGCGGAAGCGGTAGAAGTACTCGGCGCCGGAGTTGAGGCCGCCGAGCTCCACGTGGACGCTGTGCGCCTCCTCCTGTCGGGCGATCTCGGTGCCGCGGCGTACCACGTGCTTGAAGTTCTCGTCCTTGGCGATCTGCCACTGGACGGGGACGGGCCGGGCGGGCATGCCGCCGAGGCCGTCGAGGGCGAGGGGGTCGGGGGCGAGACGCGTCCAGAGCACCGCGCCGTCGGACGTGGGCTCGCCGGAGGCGACGCCGAGTTGGAAGGGGTCGGACAGGGGGGCACGACGGGCCACCGCCTGCACGGGGCTGCTGCCCAGTGCGGCGGCCAGTCCCGCGCTCGCGCCCCCGGCGAACAACGCACGCCGGGTGATCATGGGTTGGGGGGCTCCCTACTGAATGCTGGCGTTGCCTGCGGCAACTGCCTGGTCTACGGCCTGCTCCGGGGTGAGCCTGCCGAGGTACATCTCGCTGAACTTGGCCTCGAAGCCGGTGGTGACGGGCAGCGGGAATGCGGCACCCTCAGCCGTGCTCGAACACCCGCACCTCGCCGGGAGCGCGCCTGACCTCACCGATGTCTGCGAACGACACTGCATTCCTCATCTCACTTACGAAGGAAGGCTTCATTAGTAGCAGTGGGCAATCGCGGAGGTCAATGGGCAGTTCTCTTGTATATGCAGGAAGATAAGGAGGTATGGACAGCTGCTGGACACTGGCATAATTTGCAGTTACAAAGGAGACCTACATTACGGACGGTTTGGTGGACCTACGCGGCGGTGACCTGTCCCGGCTCAGGCAGCTCAACTCGCTGACCGCGATCAGGGCGCTGCGTGCGGCCGGGCCGCTCACCCTGTCGGCACTCGCCGACAGGGCCGGGCTGTCGCGCCCCTCCATGAAGGAGGTCGTCGACGAGCTCACCTCGCTCGGCTGGGTCGAGGAGGTGCCGCCGAGCCCCGGCACCATGGGGCGACCGGCCCGGCGCTACCGCTTCCGCGCCGACAGCGGCCACCTCGTCGGCGTCGACATCGGCGGGCACAATGTCCGGGCCGCGCTGTCCGACCTCGACGGCCATGTCCTGACCGAGACCCGGCAGCCCGTCGAGCCGGACGCCCCGCTGGACGAACGCCTGGCCGCCATCGAGCGCGCCGTGTCCGGCTGTCTCGCGGCCAGCCGCAAGAACCCCGCCGACCTGTGGGCCCTCGCCGCCGGCAGCACCGGCGTGATCACTCCGGACGGCCGTATCGCGCTCTCGAAGGCCGTCCCGGCGTGGACCGGCCTCGACCTTGCCGGCCGCCTGCGGGAGATGTTCCCGTGCGAGATCCTGGTCGAGAACGACAGCCGGCTCGCGGCGCTTGCCGAGTTCCGGCGGGGCGTCGCCCGCGATGCCCGGGACGTGGTGTTCCTCCACGTCGGCAGGCGCATGGGCGCCGGTCTCATCATCGACGGCAAGGTCCACCGCGGATTCGGCGTGGCCGCCGGCGAGGTCGCCCTGCTGCCGGAGTTGCGCTGGTTCGACGCCCCCGAGCACCTCAACACGTGCGCCGCCGTACCGCCCGGCACCCCGCCCGAGGACGCCGCCGGCCACACGCTGGCCGCCGCCCGGTCCGGCGATCCGGTCGCGTTGGAGGCGGTCGGCCGCTACGTCGACGACCTGGCCGTGGGCACCGCCGCGATGGTCCTGCTGCTCGACCCGCAGATGGTCGTCCTCGGCGGCGGGTTCTCCCGCTCCGCCGACGTGCTCCTGCCGCCGCTGCGTGACCGGCTCGAACGGCGTTGCGTCCGTCTCCCAGAGATACGGGCCTCGACGCTGGGTGACGAGTGCGTGGTGGTGGGCGCGATCGACCACGCGGTGGAGCATGTCGGCCGCCGGTTCTTCACCCCCGACGCGGGGCCGCTGCCCCTCAGCCGCTGACGCGACCGGTCCCCCCGGGCCAGGTGATCACCGAGCCCGCGCCATCGCCATCGGCCGATCAACCGCACATGCAGCACTCCCACCACGCTGATAGGGGCAGCCGAAGTCCGCCGCGTGACCTGCAGGATGCTCTCGCGTACGGCGGGCGGGACGCCGAAGTCCATGTCGGCCACCCACGCTCCGGTGGTGCGGGGGACAGGAAGCCCCACTTGACGCCGTGCCCCGAGCGCAGCCGTCCGACGTCGATGGCCTCGAACGGGTCGGCGGGCAGGCGGTTCACGGCGTCACCCCGCATGCTGCCGGGCGAGGATGACGTCGCGCAGGATCTCCATCTGACCGTGGTGCTGCGCGAGCTCCTCATAGACGTGCAGCAGCGCCGCCCCCTGGGTCAGCTCGCGGTCGGGGCCGAGGAAGTGCGCGGGTGGCGTGCCGCGGAGCCGGGCGGCGGGAACGGCCGCGCGCACGTCCTCGGCGAGCCTGGCCCGTACCGCTGTCACGCTGTCCAGCAGCGGACCGACGGGGCCGGCGCTCGCGAACTCGCCGTCGCGGTCGCGGACGACCTCACGTCCCGCGACGAGCGCCCCGGCCCAGTACGACACCACTCCCAGGCAGTGGGCGAGCAGCGCGTAGGGCGAGTTGGCGCCGGGGAACGGCGGTCTGGCGTTGGCGAGCCGGTCGCCGAGGCCGGCGACGATGCCGGCCATCCCGTCCAGGGCACGGTCGACGTAGTAGAGGTAGTCGTCATCGGTGATCACATATGGCTCCTGCCCTGGACCCGGAGTTGACGCGCTCCCCGGGGTGGATCCCGGGCGCTCCGAGTTCTGCCTGAGAGCAATCGTCAGGACTTGCGGATCGATTGGGCGCGGTCGTCAAGGTGCCCATGGGACATCCGTGGCTCAGGTCAGCGCGGCGGTGACGCGCCGACGGAGCTGGGACTCGTGGCGGGGGTCGGTGCACAGCGTCACGGTCAGCCCCGCCTTGGCGGCGTCGGCGAGGACGGCCAGCAGGACGGCGAGCTGCTCCGGGGGCTCGGCGGCCAGCAGTTCCTCGGCGTGCTCCACGACGAGGACGACGGCGGCGGTATCGGTGTCGGTGTCGGTGTCGCGCAGGGAGTCGGTGAGCGCGTCCCAGTTGCGGCCGAAATAACCGGGCAGGCGCAGGGCCCGCGCCACCTCCTCGAAGAAGGCGGCGCGGGTCCGGCAGGCCCGCCCGTCCACCACCGCCGGGGCCGGGCCGGTGGACAGCGTCAGCCAGCGCGGCAGCGGACGTGCGGCGGAGCTCATGGCGGTCCTAGAGACGGTAGAAGTCGGTGTAGTGGTTGGGCGAGAACCACGTCGTGCCGGTGCTGCGGTTGACGACGATGCGGTACGCGTCCCGCGCGGCACCGCGTGAGCGGGAGTACACGTCGTACTCGTAGTAGGTGGCGCCGCTGGGAAGCTGGCCCTCACGGTTGTAGAAGCGGCCGCCCGTGTAGTTGTAGCGGCCGTCGGGCCAGGAGTACCAGCCGGAGGCGGTGGGGAAGCTCTTGGAGGCCCAGATCGACCTGGCCGAGCGGGCGTCGGCGCAGCGGGAGATCGTGCAGGAGTCGTAAACCGCCGCGCTGGCGGGGGCGACGCCGACCAGGCCGATGAGGGAGATGAGGGCGGCGAGGATGACGGTGAGCCGGACGGGCCAGGCGGGTCGAGGACGCGTGGGAGCGTGCACGGAGCCTCCTTGCGGGGGATGTGACGGACATTGTCATGATCGCTGTTCGTCTCGGGTCAGACAAAGAAGAACAATGCCAAGGAATGGTGAACAATTGTCGGCCAGCTTCACCAGAGTAGGACGCGGGGTCCCCTCCGGCGCGCTCCGTACGAAGTCCGTGCCCGGGGTCAGCTCGATCGTGCCGTCGTACAGCAGCCGCTGTCCGGGCGGAGATTCATCGCGGACGCGATGAAAGCTTCATCCCGGGGGCATCCGGCCCTCCTGGCCGAGGTGACACGGTGCTGCTCCGGCGGACCTACGTTCTGATCTTCGTGGAGCACGGGACCTGATTTCGAGCGGAAGAGCGCCTCCCTGCCAGGAATGTGTTGCCCGTGCCGCGGCAGCGCATCACGTCGGCGCATCAGCCATCTCCAGATGTGAGCGTTAACATTCCCTCGCAAGGTCAACCCGCGTAGATCGTGGGGTTCATGAGCAACCCGAGTGACGTGGTCGCTCGAGTCGCATTCACGTTGCCGGTGCGTTGCAGCCGAGTGAAAACGCTCGCACCGACATTGTCAAGAGGGCGTTGCGGGACAGTCAGTCGCACAGGCCCCGATGCGTTTGGGGTATTGACCGCTGCAATGCCAGCGATCACACTGCCCGTAACAACGCCCAGCCGCACCCGTTCAACCATCGAAGCCTGGCGCACCTGGCCTCTGGGCGCAGAAATGTTAGCGCTAACAGCTCCTGGAGTGCCGTCTGATGCCCTCCTCACCCGTAAGCCGTTGCGGGCTGTCACAGACCGCTGGGGTGGCCGTCGCCTTCCGGCCCTCGACGCCGGCATCGCCGACGCCGCGTTCGCGCCGGTCCGGCCCGCTCAATGTGAACGCTAACCAGCGAAAGGGACGCCCGTGGCCCGACCATCCCTGATCCTGCTCACCGGCATGGCCTCGCTCGTGATCTTCAGCGGCGAACTGGTGGCGGCCGATCCGGTGTACGCGGCGGCGTTGCCGTACGGCGCCCGTTCGCTGGAGTCGGTCAACTATCCGGGCCGGTACGTGCGGCACCTGGACGCCCTGGGCCGGCTCGACCCGGTCACCTCGAGCAGCACGGTCCAGACCAAGCAGGAGGCCACCTTCACGGTCATGAACGGCCTGGCCTCACCGGCCTGTTTCTCGTTCCAGGCCAAAGACGGCCGGTTCCTGCGACACCAGGACTGGCGGCTGCGGGTCGACGCCAACACCGGCGACCCGACCTTCCGGGCCGACGCCACGTTCTGCGCGGCGGACGGCTCGGCCGCCGGCTCGGTCTCGCTCGCCTCGTACAACTACCCGAACCGCCGCATCCGGCACCGCGACTTCGCGTTGTGGCTGGACACCTACCAGGACACCGCGCCCTTCCGGGCCGACAGCTCGTTCCTGATCACCACGCCGTGGACGCCCAAGACGAACAGAGGACCGGTCATCCCCGGCCTGTTCGCCGACCCGCACCTCGCCACCTTCAACGGCCGCTACTACCTCTATCCGACGACCGACGGCCATTCGGGCTGGAGTGGCACCTACTACAAGGCGTTCTCCTCCTCCGACCTGGTGAACTGGACCGACCACGGCGTGATCCTCGACCACGGGCCCGATGTGTCCTGGGCGGACGACTCGGCCTGGGCGCCGGCGGTCGCCGCCCGCAACGGGCGGTACCACCTCTATTTCAGCGGCGGCCTGGCCGGCGGCGCCAAGCAACTGGGCGTGGCCGTGGCCGACTCCCCCACCGGCCCGTTCCGCGACGCACTGGGCCGGCCGCTGATCACCAGCGGCCAGTTCTCCGGCGGTCAGGCGATCGACCCGATGGTGTTCACCGATGACAACGACCGCTCCTACCTGTACTGGGGGCAGGGCGTCGCCCGGGTGGTGCCGCTGAACAGCGACATGATCTCGTTCGATCCGGCACAGGTACGCACGATCACGCCGTCCGGCTACAACGAGGCGCCGTTCGTGTTCAAGCGCAACGGCACCTACTACTTCATGTGGTCGGAGAACGACACCCGCAGCGAGGACTACCGGGTCGCCTACGCCACCGGCGCATCACCGCTCGGGCCGTGGACCAAGCGCGGCGTCGTGCTGCAGAAGCGGCTGGAGGCCGGCATCAAGGGCACCGGCCACCACTCGGTGGTCCGCGCGCCCGGCACGGACACCTGGTACGTCGCCTACCACCGCTTCGCCGTACCAGCCGGCAACGGCACCAATCGCGAGACCGCCATCGACCGGATGGAGTTCAACGCCGACGGCACCATCCGCCCGATCGTTCCCACTCTCTAAGGAGACACGCATGCCGAGGCTCTTATCCCGGCTGGGCGCGGTGCTCGCCGCCGCCTGCCTGGTGTTCACGTCGTTGTCGGCGCTCAGCGAGAAGAAGGCGGCCGCCCTGGAACCGTTCACCGGATACCTGATGGCGCACTTCGTGGGAGAGTCGGCGAACGGCGAGCAGATCTACCTCGCCCACAGCGACGACGGACTGCGCTGGACCGACCTGAACAACGGGCAACTGGTCCTGCGCTCCACGATCGGCACCCGAGGAGTCCGCGACCCCGCCCTCGTCCGCTCCCCCGCCGGCGACCGTTACTGGATCGTCGCCACGGACCTGCGCATCGCCAGCGGCACCTCCTGGAGCGACGCCGCCAACCGGGGCAGCACCTCGCTCGTCGTTTGGGAGTCGCGCGACCTGGTGAACTGGTCGGCCCCATGGCTGATCAACGTGGCAGGCGGCATCCCCGGCGCCGGCAACGCCTGGGCGCCTGAGGCCATCTACAACCCCGCGACCGGCGACTACGTCCTGTACTGGGCGACGAACTCGCCGCGCAACGGCGTGACCAAACACCGCATCTGGTACACCCGCACCAGCGACTTCCGCAGCTTCACCGCGCCGCAGCTCTACATCGAGCGCGGCGGCGGCCAGGGCATCATCGACACCCAGATCATCGAGGTGCCGGGCAGCGTCGGCGGCTACCGGTACTACCGGGCCTCCGCGGACGGCCACATCACGATCGAGGCGGCCAACTCGATCCTGGGCTCCTGGACGACGCTCGGCAACCTGTCGCACATGGGCATCTCCAACGGCACCGGCGGCGGCAACGTCGTGGAAGGCCCCATGTGGGCGCAGTTCAACGGCCGCAATGAGTGGGCCCTGTGGCTCGACCAGTTCGCCACCGGCCGCGGCTACATGCCCATCACCTCGACGAACCTGGGCAGCACGCAGAACTTCCGCACGCGCTCCGACTACGGCATGGGGCTCAATCGCAAGCGGCACGGCTCCATCCTCAACCTGACCGCCGCCGAGGAGAGCCGCGTGCTCGGCCGCTGGGGCGCCACCGTGCCGATCAACCGCATCCAGTCCTACAACTTCCAGGACCGCTACGTCCGGCACGCGAACCTCGACGTGCGCATCGACGCGAACGTCAGCCCGGCCCAGGACGCGCAGTTCCGGCTGGTGCCCGGACTGGCCGGCGGCTCCGGCACCGTGTCGTTCGCGTCGGTGAACTTCCCCGGCTACTACCTGCGGCACTACAACTTCGACTTCGCCCTGGCCCCCGACGACGGCACCGCCACCTTCGCGGCCGACGCCACCTTCCGCCAGGTCGCCGGGCTCGCCAACGCGTCGTGGACGTCGTTCCAGTCGTACAACCATCCCGACCGGTACCTCCGCCACTACAACTACCTGCTCCGGCTCGACCCGATCACCAACGCCGAAGGCCGCAACGACGCCACCTTCCGCGCGACGACATAACCCTGCCGGTCCTCCTCACCCTGCGCGCTTGCGCCCCATAATCCCTTCATCCCCTTATAAATATTTTGACTCATCCCCCAAAATCGTCCGGATGCAAGACGGCCGTATGGGTACGTGCATCACATAGCGTAATGATTCGCCTGAAATGGGGAGAATGGGCGGGAAAACCGGTGATCGCATTTCGGAAAGCAGCAATAGCCGCAACAACGGGAATGCTCGCGGTCGCGTGCACCAGCGCACAGAGCACGACGGCGCAGGCAGGACCGCCAGTCGGCCTTGAGTCGTTCTACCAGCAGAAACTGTCATGGTCGGACTGCAAAGAGGGCTTTCAGTGCGCCACGTTGAAGGTGCCACGGAACTACGCCGATCCCGAGGGTCACCAGCTGAAGATCTCCGTCATCCGGCTGCCCGCGAAAAACAAAACCCGCCGCATCGGCTCACTGGTGACCAACCCGGGAGGACCCGGCGGATCCGGCGTCTCCTTCATCCGAACCTCCAGCCAGGCATTCGGCCAGGCACTTCGAGATCGCTTCGATCTCGTCGGATTCGACCCCCGCGGTGTGGGGGAGAGCGAAGCGGTGCGCTGTCTCGACTCCCGGCAGGCGGCGCACCGCGCCCTCGCCGACCCGCCCATCACCTACGCCGAGATCAACGCCCAAGTCGCGTTCGTACGCGCGTTCGTGGCAGCCTGCCAGGCCAGGTCCGGCGCCAACCTGCCGTACGTCGGCACGCTCAACGCCGCCCGCGACATGGATGTGCTGCGGGCAGCGCTCAAGGACAAGCGACTGACCTACATCGGGTTCTCGTACGGCACGTACCTAGGCGCCTTCTACGCCGACCAGTTCCCACAGAACGTGCGGGCCCTTGTCCTGGACGGCGCCATGGATCCGAAACTGACGGGCGGGGAACTCCTCCTTGATCAAGCCAAGGGATTCGAGACGGCACTGCGCTCCTTCGCCGCCTACTGCGTCAGGTTCGCCGGCTGTCCTTTGGGCACCGGGAGCGTGGACCAAGCGGTCAACAAAGTCTCCGACCTACAGAAACAGGCCGACCGCAAGCCCTTGAAGAACCGAGAAGGCGACCGCACCCCAGTAGACGACGATGGAGTGACCTCGGGGATCTCCAACGCCCTCTACAACTGGCAGGCCTGGCCCACGCTATGGCAGAGCTTGGCACAGGCGATCGACGACGGTGACGGCACCGGCCTGTTCAAGCTCGGCAATGAGCCGGAGGTAGTCAACTTGAGCGGGGCGATACAGGCCATCAACTGCATCGACAAGCCGTACCCTGCCGATCTCGCGGCGGTTCAGAACCTGGCCGACCGGGCCGAGAAGGCCGCGCCGCGGTTCGGCTCCCTCTTGGCATGGTCGTGGCTGCCGTGCGCCTACTGGCCGGTCAGAACCACCCAGCAACCCAGGGCCCTGACCGCGACTGGAGCCCCTCCGATCCTCGTGATCGGCACCACCCGTGACCCCGCTACCCCCTACAAGTGGGCTCAGAGCCTGGCGGGCCAGCTAACGTCCGGTGTCCTGCTCACCTACGACGGTGACGGGCACACCGCCTACCTGTCCAACACAGAGGAGTGCATCCGCCGGCCAGTCGCGCAATACCTGATCAACGATCAGCCCCCAAAGCATGGCGTCACCTGCGAACAGGAGCTGCCGAACTCGGGAAACAAGGGCTCACCAAGCTAGACGCCCGAAGAAGCAGGTTGTGCCAGCTTTCGATGAATTCGAAGATCGCGCCGCGTGCGGTAGTCCGGTTGGGCCAGGGACGATGCCCGAGCAGTTCGCCCTTCAAGGTCGAGAAGAACGATTCGGCCGGCGCGTTGTCCCGGCACTGACCGGTCCGGCCCACCGGCAACCGGACACCGAGCCGTTCGGCCAGCTCCGCGTAGGCGTCGCTGGTGTATTGCCCTGGTTCAAGGAGTCGTCGCAACACTGCTGGTCAGCAGCAAATTTTAGATGATCAAGCCGCCCTGTCGCTGTGGAACTGGGTGACCGCCTCGGGAGCCACCGGCATCGCCCGCACTCCGGCGACATCCCCGACGGCCCTCCCCGCCAAGGTGGCGAGGCGCCGCCAGATGCTCCTGCGCGTCCCGAGTGTTGACACCCTCCAAGCCGGCGCAGTCCCGAGAGGGCACGTGCGGTTCGGGCACGCGTTGTGCTCACAGCCAGCCGGGCACCACCAAGATGACCCAGGTAACGAGCGGAACGAGGAGCACCATGCTGAAGCCCCACCGCATGAGTCCCTTGTAGACGGCGTCTCGCTTGTCCTCCGGCGAATTCGCGACGACGAGTGCTCCGCTGGTCGAGAACGGGCTGGAGTCGACGACCGAGGAGGAGATGGCCAGGGCGGCGATGAGACCGACCGCTCCGACGGCACTGCCACCGGTGAGGAAGGGCACGGCGAGCGGGATGAGCGCGCCGAGGATGCCGGTGGTGGAGGCGAAGGCGGACACCGCGCCCCCGATCAGGCAGATGATGAGCGCGGCCAGCAACGGAGCGCCGATGGTGGCGACCTCATTGCCCAGCCATTCGATGGTGCCGATGCTCTCCATGACGCCGACATACGTGACGATGCCGCACACCAGCAGCACCGTGGGCCAGGCGATCTGGTTGACGCTGTCCTTGGCGGACGCCGGTGAGATGAGCGACAGGATCGCGGCCACGGTGATGGCGACCAGGCCGACGTTGAGGTCGAAGAACAGGGCACCGACGGTCAGGCCGACCAGGCCGAGCAGTGTCAGGATCCGGTCACGGTCCAGGGTGATGGCCGTCCCCGCCGCGCCGTTCGGCGCGATCGTCGCAGTCGCGACGCTTCCACCCGACGATCCCGAGCCCGAGGTGGCGGAGAGGGTTGCGCCGCCTGGGCGGCCGGTGCCCCCACCACTTTCGACGGTCCCGCCACCGGTGTCGTCGACACGGCGGCCGAGCAGCTCGCGGCCGCCCCAGAGGAAGAAGACCACCAGGCTGATGGCGAGGTTGAACAGGAACGAGGCCAAGAACAGCAGGGTCGGGTTGCCCGGCAGCCCGGCCTTCGCGACCACGCCGTTGGTGATGCCGCCGAAGATGCTCATGGGCGAGAAGCCGCCCGCGCTGGCCCCGTTGATGATCATCAAGCCCATCATGAGCGGGTTGATCTTGTAGCGGGCGGCGAAGCCCATCCCCAGCGGGGAAATGATCGCCACTGACGCCGGCACCACGGCGCCGATCGCGGTGAGGCAGGCCGTGACCAAGAACATGACCCACGGGATGAGGCCGATGCGGCCGCCCACCGCGCGGATGGCGGCATGGACGAGCCAGTCGACGGTTCCGTTGTTCTTGGCGATGGCGAAGAGGAATGTGACGCCGGCGAGGACGACGAACAGGTCGCCGGGGAAACCGGCGAAGATCGCGTCGGTCTTCTCTCCGATGTCCGCCCCTGGGAGCACCGAGATGCCCAGGACGAAGGCGGCGACGATGGCGAGGGCGCCGAGGTTCACGGGCCGCACCGTGGCCAGGAGAAAGATTCCGGCGAGGAAGAGGATTGAGATGACTTCTACGGACAAGGAAGCCTCCCGGATCGGGGGGGAAGGATCTTCGGATCGTTGTGTGCGAGGCCTGCCTCGCTGTCCCCGGCGCCAGGGAGTTGTTTCCGGAATGTGAAATCAGGATTCCGATTTGGCGAGTATGTGCTAGCTCACATCCAGCGGTCAAGCCCACTGTGTGATCGTGAACGTCGCCCTGACTGTTGTTGCCGCAACCTTCTTGCGAGATCCGTTTCGCGCATCCCGCCAGCAGCCGACGTCGTGAGGTACACCGGCGATGGCATCCGCCGGTCACAACTTTCCGCAGGTCACTGGCTTGGCCAACCGCCCCGGCGGTTGTTGCGCGCCCATGGCGGTGCCGATCGTCGACCACCGCGGTTCAGTTTCGCCGAGCACGGTCGGGAGATTTTGCTAGGCCGTTACACGAGATCCACTCGTCCGGCCGTGATCCACCCTGCGTCGGGTGCCGGCGTCCGGCAGGGCGTGGCCGGATGATTCCGTCTGGACCGCGTTCAGGCGAATTCTTGGATCAGCCGTGCCGCGGCCGCCTGGAGGTGAGTCACGACTCCGGGGATCGATGCGGAGGTGATCCGGCCTTCGGGGCCCGAAACGGAGATCGCGGTCAGTGTCGGCGCGCCTACGACCGGGACGGAGAGGCAACGGACACCGGTCTCCTGTTCGGCGTCGTCGATGGCATAACCCCGGCTCCGGGTACGGTCGAGTTCCTTCTCGAGGACGTCCGGGTCGGTGATGGACCGTGTGGTCGCGGCGGGCATTCCGGCGCGGAGTACGATCTCACGTGCCGTCTCGGGCGGGAGCTGCGCCAGCAGCGCTTTGCCGACGCCCGTGTCATGCAGAAAGACGCGGCGTCCCACTTCGGTGAACATGCGCATCGAGTGCCGGGAAGGCACCTGCGCGACGTAGACGGCCATATCGCCGTCGAGCATCGCCATGTTGGCCGTCTCACCCACGGTCTCCACGAGATCGGCCAGCACCGGGCGGGCCCATGTGCCGAGCTTGCGTGAGGCGCTTTCCCCCAGCCCGATCAGGCGTGGTCCCAGAGCGTAGCTTCGGGAAGGCAACTGGCGAACGTAACCCGAGTCGACGAGCGTTCGGATGATGCGGTAAATGGTGGGCAGAGGCAGCCCCGAGCGGGCGGCGAGCTGACTCAGGGGCATCTCGCCACCGCCGTCGGCCATCAGCTCCAGCAGACCGAACGCGCGATGCAACGCCTGTACACGGTTGGGAGAACCCGGATCACGCGACAGGCCCTGCGTCATCCGGTCGCCGTTGCTCATATTGCATCGAAGCGTAACCTATGCCGGATGGCTGCGGAGCCCCGGATGCAGAGAGCACCTGACGGCCGGCCGGCCCCGGCGATGAAGGCCGCGGGACGCGATCGACAGCGCAGTGAGGCCTCACCGCGTGAGCGGCGCGAACACATGGTTTTCGCCGCCTCCGGAGAGTCGGTCACGACGTTCGTGAGGCGTTGATCCGGGCAGGTGGGTTCCCTCCTGAGGCGGTGGCCATCGAGAGCGTTTTCCATGATGTGGAAAATTGTTTCCTTTGACGTTCGCGGCAAGCGACAGCTAGGGTTCGTATAGCGGTAATTACTTTCCGCATTGCGGAAAATGGGGCGTCGGCCAAGACTGGCCGAGAACCGAAGGGACTCTCATGAGCTATGCCGGCGGCCGTCACTTCCTCCAGATTCCGGGCCCGACGAACGTGCCCGACTCAGTTCTCCGGGCGATGTCGGCACAGACCATCGACCACCGGGGGCCGGAGTTCGCCGAGTTGGGCCGTGCGGTGTTGGACGGGGTCAAGCCCGTCTTCGGCACTCAGGGGCCGGTTGTCATCTACCCGGCTTCTGGCACGGGAGCGTGGGAGGCCGCGCTGGTCAACACCCTGAGCCCTGGGGACCGGGTGTTGTGCTTCGAGACGGGTCACTTCGCCAGCCTGTGGCAGGAGATGGCCACCGGCCTCGGGCTTGAGGTCGACTTCGTGCCCGGCGACTGGCGCCACGGCGTGAGCCCCGAGGTGGTCGCCGAGCGGCTCGGGCAGGACGCCGGGCACACCATCAAGGCCGTGTGCGTCGTGCACAACGAGACATCGACCGGCGTCACCAGCCGCGTCGCGGAGGTACGGGCCGCCATCGATGCGGCCGCTCACCCCGCGCTACTCCTGGTCGACACCATCTCGTCGCTGGGATCCATCGACTACCGGCACGACGAGTGGGGTGTCGACGTGACGGTCGCGGGCTCGCAGAAGGGCCTGATGCTCCCGCCGGGGCTCAGCTTCAACGCCATCAGTGAGAAGGCGTTGAACGCATCACGCTCCGCGCGGCTGCCCAAGTCGTTCTGGAACTGGCAGCCCATCCTGGCGGCCAACGAACGCGGCTACTTTCCGTACACCCCGGCTACGAACCTGCTCTACGGCCTGCGTGAGGCGCTGCGCCTGCTCAACGCCGAAGGGCTCGACGCCGTGTTCGCGCGCCACATCCGGCACGCGGAAGCCACGCGTGCCGCCGTCAACGGCTGGGGACTGGAGGTGCTCTGCGCTGACGAACGCGAGTATTCGAGCTCCTTGACCGCGATCATGGTGCCGGAGGGGCATGACGCCGACAAGATCAGGGCGATCATCCTCGACCGTTTCGACATGTCTCTGGGGGCTGGTCTCGGCAAGCTCTCCGGACGCGTCTTCCGCATCGGGCATCTGGGGAGCTTCAACGACCTGATGCTGGCCGGGACGCTCGCCGGGGTGCAGATGGGCCTGACGCTCGCCGGCGTGCGGATCGACCCCACCGGCCTCAACGCGGCGCTCGACCGCCTGCAGGCGCTGTGAAGGACACGACGATGAGCCCAAGAGATCCAGCGCTGACAGCACAAATCGACGGTGTCGGGCTCGCGCACGCGCTGAGCCGAGACCTCGATGGCGAGGTCGCGTTCGACGACTACACACGGCACCTGTTCTCCCGCGACGCGAGCATGTACTCGATCATGCCGGTCGGTGTGGTGTTCCCCAGGCATGCCGACGACGTGGCGGCGGCGGTGCGGGCCGCAGGGGAGGCCGGAGTTCCGGTCGTCCCGCGCGGAGCGGGCACCAGCCTCGCGGGTCAGACGATCGGCCCCGGCCTGGTCCTGGACTTCTCCCGGCACATGAACCGCATCATCGACCTCGACCCCGAGGCCCGTACCGCGCTCGTCGAGGTGGGCGTGGTGCAGGATCAGCTCAACCAGGCCGCGGCCGCGCACGGGCTGATGTTCGGACCGGACACCTCGACCAGCAACCGCGCCACCATCGGCGGGATGATCGGCAACAACTCCGCGGGCAGCGGCTCGCTCACCTACGGGATGACCATCGATCACGTCCGGGCCTTGGACGTTGTGCTCGCCGACGGCTCACGCGCCC
This sequence comes from Dolomitihabitans soli, assembly GCF_022213955.1. Taxonomy (GTDB): domain Bacteria; phylum Actinomycetota; class Actinomycetes; order Streptosporangiales; family Streptosporangiaceae; genus Streptosporangium_A; species Streptosporangium_A soli. The sequence continues at coordinate 199,826 of NZ_JAKNTW010000011.1, forward strand.
GGCTCGACCCCGTCGACGAAGCCGAACGTGCGCGTCGTGCCGAGCTGCCCACGCTGGAAGGCCGCCTGTATCGCGAGTTGCCGGAGCTGGTGCGGGCCAACGCCGCAGCCATCGCGACAGGCTTCCCGCCGTTCTGGCGCCGGGCATGCGGATACCGGCTCGATCGGCTGGCCGCGGGCCCGGAATTCGATCTGGCGAAGTTCGTCGTCGGTTCGGAAGGCACCCTGGTCGTCGCGACCCAGGCCCTGGTGGACCTGGTGCCCAAGCCACGCCGGACGGTGTACGCGGTCGGCCACTTCACCTCGACGGCCGAGGCGATCGCCGCCACCCAGGACGCGTTGTCCTGCGACCCGGCGCAGGTCGAACTGATGGACCGCACCATCCTGGACCTGTCTCGCCAGAAGATCGAGTACGCCGAGCTCGGCAACATCCTGCAAGGTGACCCGGACGCGCTGCTGTTCGTGTCGTTCAGCGGCGACGACGAGGACGAGCTGATCGCCAAGCTCGACCAGGTCACCGAGGCGTGGAAGCGCAATTCGCACGGATATCACACGCTGCGGGCGGTGACCCCGTCCCAGCAGACCGCCTTGCTGAAGGTGCGCAAGTCCAGTCTGGGACTGCTCATGGCCGCGAGCGTCGGCACGCGTCGTCCGCTGGCCTTCATCGAGGACACGGCGGTCGACCCGGTGCATCTCGTGGCGTACACCCGCCGCTTCCGGGAAGTGCTCGACAAGCACGAGCTGACGGCGGGCTTCTACGGTCACTGCTCGGTCGGCTGCCTGCACATCCGTCCGTTCGTCGATCTGGCGCAGCCGGATGAGGTGCGCAAGATGCGCGCCGTGGCCGAGGAGATCAAGAACCTGGTCGCCGAGTACGGCGGGGTCAACTCCAGCGAGCACGGGGACGGCCTGGCCCGCAGCGAGTTCAACCGGGAGATCTTCGGCGACGACCTGTACGAGGCGATGCGCGCGGTGAAGCGGGTGTTCGATCCGGCCAATCTGATGAACCCCGGCAAGATCGTCGACGCCCCGCCGATGACGGACAACCTCAGAGATGCCGCGTTGCCGCCCGCGAAGCCGTTCGAGACCCGGCTTCAGTTCGAGGTGATCGGCGGGATGCGGGGCGCGGCCGACCGGTGCATGAACATCGGGCTGTGCCGTAAGAGCACAACGGGAGCGATGTGCCCGTCCTACATCGCCACGCGCCAGGAAGAGCACTCCACGCGCGGCCGGGCGAACGCGTTGGTCAAGGCACTGTCCGAACCGGACCCCCGGGCGGCGCTCGGGGACGAGCGGCTGCACGAGATCCTCGACCTCTGCCTGATGTGCAAGGCCTGCAAGAGCGAGTGCCCGATGAGCGTGGACATGGCCACGCTCAAGGCCGAAACCCTCTCCCATCACCACGACATCCACGGAGTGCCGCTCCGTTCACGGATCTTCGGGTCGATCCGGGCCCTGAACCGCCTCGGCTCGGCCACCGCGCCACTGTCGAACCTGCCCGCACGAGTCGGGGTCCTGCGCTCGCTGCTGGACCGCACGATCGGCATCACCTCGGCACGCCCCCTCCCCGTCTACCACCGCATCAACCTCGTGCGCTGGTTCCGCAAGCATCGCGGCCCCCAGGCGCCTGCCGCGCAGGGCACTGTGACGTTCCTGGCCGACTCCTTCACCAGCTACACCGAACCCCACATCGGCCGGGCCGCCATCGAACTGCTCGAGCAGGCCGGGTGGGGCGTAGCTCTGGCAGGCGGGGGCTGCTGTGGCAGGTCGAGCCTGTCCAAAGGGCTGGTCGACGACGCCAAAGCCAAGGCGGGCAAGCTGATCGCCGCACTCGCCGAGACCGACACCCCCATCGTGGGCTGCGAACCGTCGTGCCTGTACACGTTGCGCGACGAGCACGTCGCGATGATGCCGGACGACCCCCGGGTGCGCCAGGTCGCGGACCGGGTCCGGCAGGTGGAGGAGTTGCTGACCGAGGCCGTCGACGCGGGCCGATTGCGCTTGCGGGAGGACTCCTGGCTGGCGGGCAAGCGGATCCTCTACCACGGCCACTGCCACCAGAAGGCGGAGGTCGGCACCGCCGCCACGATGGCTCTGCTGCGCCGTATCCCCGGTGTGGAGGTCGTCGAACTGGACGCCGGTTGCTGCGGGATGGCCGGTTCCTTCGGCTTCGAGTCCGAGCACTATGACGTCTCGATGACCGTCGGCGAGGACCGCCTGTTCCCGGCGCTCGCCGCCGAACCCGAGTCCACGGTCGTCGCGGCCACCGGGGTGTCCTGCCGCCAGCAGATCTTCCACGGCGCCCAACGCGATGCGTGGCACCCGATCGAACTGGTGCGTGAGGCTCTCGCCGGCGCAGAGGGAAGCAGGCGCCGATGAGAATCGTGCGATACGACCACGCCGGGCACGTCGGGTCCGGTGTCCTGATCGGTGACGCCGTACACGAGCGGAGCGGGGGACCGATCGTGGCCGCGCTGCGGGAGGTGACGCTGCTCGCGCCATGTGATCCCCGGGTGGTCGTCTGCGCGGGCAAGAACTATGGCGAGCCGGACGGGACCGGGCGGCCGAAACTGTTCCTCAAAGCGGTCAACGCCGTCACCGGACCCGGATCCGCGGTGCGCTACCCGCCGGATCTGCGACGCCTGGAGTACGAGGGCGAACTGGCCGTCGTGATCGGCAGGACAGCGCACGAGGTGCCCGAGCGGTCCTACCGCGACTACATCCTCGGCTACACCTGCGCCAACGACATCACCGCCGACGACTGGCGAGCGGACGGGCAGTGGGTGCGCGCCAAGAGCGCGGACACCTTCTGCCCGCTCGGGCCCTGGATCGAGACCGACGTGGACGATCCCGCCACGCTGCACATCCGCACGACGGTCAACGGCCGGCTCGTCCAGGACAGCCCCACCAAGGACATGATCTTCGGGGTTGGCGAGTTGCTGGCCTACGTGACCCGCTGGATCACCCTGCAGCCGGGCGACGTCCTGCTGACCGGCAGCCCCGCCGGTGTCGGGCCACTGGCCCCCGGGGACGTGGTGGACGTCGAAATCGAAGGCGTCGGCACCCTGACGAATCCCATCGTGTGACAACAAAGGAGTCGCCGTGCGATACGCGGTGAACTGTTCAATCCTGCTGACCGACCTGCCGCTGCTGGAACGTCCGGCAGCCGCCCGAGCCGCCGGGTTCGACGCCGTCGAGTTCTGGTGGCCGTTCAGCACCTCCGTGCCCGCCGACGGCGAGGTCGACGCGTTCGTACGGGCCATCGACGACGCGGGCGTGCGACTGATCGGGCTCAACTTCGCCGCGGGCGACATGCCCGCGGGCGACCGCGGGCTGATGTCGTGGCCCGGACGGTCCGCGGAGCTGCGGGACAACATCGCGGTGGTCGCCGACATCGGCCGGCGGCTCGGATGCCGGTCCTTCAACGCCCTCTACGGCAACCGCGTGGACGGCGCCACCGCCGGGCAACAGGACGACCTCGCCGCCGAGAACCTCGCGCTGGCCGCCGCGGCGGTGACCGGCACTGTCCTCCTCGAACCGGTCAGTGGCGCCGACCGTTACCCGCTCATCACGGCCGCCGACGCCGTCGCGGTGATCGAGCGGGTGGCCGCAGACAGCGGCGTCACCAACATCCGCCTGCTGGCGGACCTCTACCACCTGTCGGTCAACGGAGACGACGTCGACGCGGCGATCAGCGCGTACGCCGACCGCATCGGTCACGTTCAGATCGCCGACGCCCCCGGACGCGGTGAACCAGGCACCGGTGACCTGCCGCTCGACCATTGGACGGCCGCCCTCGAGCGAACCGGTTACCAGGGCTGGACCGGTCTCGAGTACCGCGCTACCAGCGAAGATCCGTTCGCCTGGCTGCCCCGCGACCGTCGCTCTGTGACAACCTCCACGCGCTGAAGGAGAACTCGTATGACCGCCGTCACCGTCATCGGGCTTGGCATCATGGGCGGCCCGATGGCCGCCAACCTGATCAAGGCCGGTTTCGACGTCACCGGATTCAACCGGAGCAAGGCCAAGGTCGACCAATTGGTGGAGCAGGGCGGCCGGGGCGCCACCGGCGTCGCCGATGCCGTTCGGGAGGCGGATGTCGTCATCACCATGCTGCCGGACTCACCCGACGTCGAGGACGTCGTGCTCGGCGCGGATGGGATCCTGGCACACGCGCCGACCGGCAGCCTCTGGATCGATGCCAGCACGATCCGCCCCGACGTCAGCGTACGGCTCGCCGAAGCCGCCGCCGCCCAAGGTCTGCGCGCCGTGGACGCCCCGGTCTCCGGTGGTGAGAGCGGAGCGATCGAGGCCAGCCTGTCCATCATGGTCGGTGGCGGCGCCGCCGAGTTCGAGGCCGCTCGCCCGATCCTCGAGGCCGTCGGGTCAACCGTCGTGCACGTGGGACCCAACGGTTCGGGGCAGACCGTCAAGGCCGCCAACCAGCTCATCGTCGCGGGCACCATCGAGCTCGTCGCCGAGGCCATCGTGTTCCTCGAAGCCCATGGTGTGGACACCGAGGCCGCGGTCAAGGTCCTCGCGGGCGGTCTGGCCGGCAACCGGATCCTCGACCGCAAGGCCGCCGGGATGCGGGCCCGTACCTTCGAGCCCGGATTCCGGATCGACCTGCACCACAAGGACATGGGCATCGTCACCGCCGCCGCCCGGGAAGCGGGCGTCGCGATCCCCCTCGGTGCCGCCGTCGCCCAGCTGATGGGCGCGGCACGCGCCCAAGGACACGGCAACCTCGACCATTCCGCTCTGCTGCTGATCGTCGAGCAACTGTCGGGCCGTACGAACCGCTAGGAGACCTGTCATGCCACGTATGCGAACCGTCGACGCAGCGGTGAAGATCCTTGAACGCGAGAACGCCACTCAGACCTTCGGGCTCCCCGGCGCGGCCATCAACCCCTTCTACTCCGCGATGCGGGCGCACGGCGGCATCAAGCACATCCTCGCGCGTCACGTCGAGGGCGCCTCGCACATGGCCGAGGGATACACCCGCGCCCGCGCCGGAAACATCGGCGTGTGTGTCGGCACGTCCGGTCCGGCGGGCACCGACATGATCACGGGTCTGTACTCGGCGTGGGCCGACTCCATCCCCATTCTGTGCATCACCGGGCAGGCGCCGGTCTCCCGCCTGCACAAGGAGGACTTTCAGGCAGTCGACATCGCCTCCATCGCCAAGCCCGTCACCAAGATGGCCATGACCGTCCTGGAGCCCGGGCAAGTGCCCGGCGCCTTCCAGCAGGCCTTTCACCTGATGCGGTCCGGTCGTCCCGGACCGGTCCTCATCGACCTGCCGATCGACGTCCAGCTTGCCGAGATCGAGTTCGACATCGACGCCTATGAGCCGCTGCCCGTCTACAAACCGGCCGCGACCCGCGCGCAGGCGGAGAAGGCCCTTGACATGCTGGCCGCGTCCGAGCACCCGCTGATCGTGGCCGGTGGCGGCGTCATCAACGCCGACGCCGCCGACCTGCTCCTCGAGCTCGCCGAACTGCTGGACGTGCCGGTCGTGCCGACCCTGATGGGCTGGGGAGCGATCCCGGACGACCACCGGCTGATGGCCGGCATGGTCGGGCTGCAGACCTCGCACCGGTACGGCAACGCGACGATGCTCGCATCGGACTTCGTGCTCGGCATCGGCAACCGGTGGGCCAACCGCCACACGGGAGGCCTGGACACCTACACCCGCGGACGCACGTTCGTGCACATCGACATCGAGCCCACCCAGATCGGCCGGGTCTTCGCTCCCGACTACGGCATCGTCTCCGACGCCGCCGCAGCCCTGGAGCGGCTGGTCGAGGTCGCACGCGACCGGAGCGAGGCGGGCCTTCTGCCGGACCGCGCGGACTGGGTCGCCGAATGCCGCGAACGCAAGCGCACCATGCACCGGCGCACGGACTTCGACAATGTGCCGATGAAACCCCAGCGGGTCTACCAGGAAATGAACAGGGCATTCGGCAGGGACGTGCGCTACGTGTCCGCGATCGGGCTCTCCCAGATCGCCGGCGGGCAGTTCCTGCACGTGTACGCGCCACGTCACTGGATCAATTGCGGCCAGGCCGGTCCACTCGGCTGGACGGTGCCGGCGGCACTCGGCGTGCGCGTGGCCGAGCCCGACGCCACCGTCGTCGCGCTGTCCGGCGACTACGACTTCCAATTCATGATCGAGGAACTCGCGGTCGGCGCCCAGTTCAACCTGCCCTACATTCAGGTGCTGGTGAACAACTCCTACCTCGGTCTCATCCGCCAAGCCCAGCGCGGCTTCGACATGGACTATCACGTGCAACTGGCCTTCGACAACGTGAACTCCCCCGACCTCGAGGGATACGGTGTCGACCACGTCAAGGTCGCCGAAGGGCTCGGCTGCAAGGCCATCCGTGTGCGTACGGCGGGCGAACTGCCGGAGGCGTTCGAAGAGGCCGTCAAACTCATGACGGAGTTCCGCGTCCCGGTCATCGTAGAGATCATCCTCGAGCGCGTCACGAATATCGCGATGGGAACCGAGATCGACGCGATCGTCGAATTCGAAGACCTGGCCGATGCCGAGTTCGAGTCGTCCCCCGCTTCCCTCGACCGATGAGCCGTTGCAGGAGGGGTACGTAATCGTTCTCGGACCCTTCTCCACCCATCGACGGGCGACCGAACGCCGAGTTCCCCGGGGCATCAGCCGTATACACGCGGCGCCCTCGGCAGTCCGGGCCGGCGCGCGCAGGTCCGCCCGGTCCGCCTGACCTTCCTGCGGGCCGGGCGGTCGGAGACCTCGACGGTCTCGAACGAGCGCTGCCAAGCACGCGCGATCGGGCCCGCCGCAAAATGAGCTTGGACGGAGCACGTGAAAGATGTCTTCGTGGATTCCTGCGTCAGCGGCGAGGTCCCGGCCTGACATGTCCGGCCAGACAGCCTGGCCGCAGGTTCAGGAGGAGGTGGCGGCCGCCGTCAGAGTTTCGGCGGGGCCGCCGATGCGGCGCCAGGTGCCGATGTCACGGGACCACTGGAAGACCTCCGAACGGTCGGCGGTCAGGACGTACACCTCCCGTCGGCCGACCGCCGTCTCCGCGCCCGCCGCCCCGATGTCCCGCCAGCGCTGACCGGCGGCCCCAACCGGTCGATCGGCGAGATCGGCGTCCGGCGGCGATTCAGGAGCGCCTCCGAGTTCAGCCTCGCTGTCCTCGTCAGATCCGCCTTACCCGATCGCTGGTGCCCGGAGGCTAACGGTCAGCGAGGTCGCGGTAGGTGTCTCTGACGACCAGCAGACGGTCACGGCGGAAACGGGGTGGCTCGGCGTCGTGTACCTCCTGTCCGCGCGCGGACCAGAAGGCGTCGGAGGGGACGTCGTCCTGCCCCTCGGGTAGGAACTTGAGCACTTCCTCCACGGCCGCGCGCGCCATGGACAGCGTCCGGCGTGCGTTCTCCGGGTCGTCGGGGACGTTGCCGGCCGTGAGGTCGGCAAGCCACATCCACTCTCCCGCGTCGAGCAGTTCGGATGGTTCCGGCCCGCCGAAGGTCGGCCAGCCACTCGGCATGACCTCGCGCCGGGGCAGCGAGAACAGGTACTCCCGCTCCACATCGCAGCCCTCACAGATCCCCGTGTAGCACTTGGTCAGCAAACCATCGACGCTAACCACTCCGCTGTCCCATTCGGTCTCCACCGAGCCGCACTCGCACGGGTTCAGATCGAGGTACACGAGAGCCTCATCGCGGGTACGGGCAACCGGCCAATCCGTCACAGCGCAAACCTACAGGGAGTGATATCGAACCCACTAGGGTGTCGCCATGCCGGCACCGCGGCTTTGTCCGGCGGCCACCTCGGCCATCCGATCTCCCGAAATCGGAGCATCGTGTCAAGTCGTACCAAATTAGATCAATGGTCGTATTTCGAGGAGCGAGGTCTGGCGGGCAGGTTCGAGTGCTCGTGGGTCGAGGCGCCCGACTACCGCGCGGTGGTCACCGCGCTGCGAGCGGAGGAGGAGACACTCGCCTGTGACCTGAACCAGGCGCGGCGATGGTATCGCGCCTACTCAGACGAGGACGTCGTGTGGGTGGCCGAGCAGAACCCCGGCTGGGTCAAGATGTTCACTGCGTCCGGATTGTTCCCGTGGCGGGCCCTCGAGTCGATCACGCAGTCGGGCGGCCGGGCCTACCATCTGTCCTACTACGCGGGCGAAGTCAGCGAACCGGTCTATGTCAACGCGGGTGAGTGGGAGGACATCCCCGAGGATTACTGGGACCGCCCCAGGCAGGAGGGAGCGGGTCTCGTCGGGTCCTCCTCTGGCATCGCCCAGGAGATGAACTTCTACCTCGCCGCGCTGGCATACACGACCGGCAGGTTCATCGATGACACCTGGTTCACCACGCCAGGGCTGCTCTGCCGCATCCCGGACGGGACGTGGCCCCGTGACTGACCAGTGGGAGTTCCTGCTCGGCGCGGGCCTGGGCGCGGGTTCAGCGGCACCTGGGTCGAGTCGGGCGACGCCAAGGCCGCCTTACTCGGCGCGGATCTCACCTCCCGCCAGGACTGGGTCACCCAGGCGATAAAGAATTCGGTGATGGATCTGGACGACGCGGGCTGCCGGGCGCGCTAACCGATCCGCGATCGGGATGGGAAGTTCCCCGCCCTCATGGACAAGACCCTCGCCGAGGCCGGCATCTAGACCGTACTCACTGGCATCCGGATGCCGCGGAACGGTGGGTGCAGCCGTGCCACCGCGAACCATCCTCCATGACGTTATTGCAACTGAACGCATGACGCAGTGTCACTGGTGCCATCACGGAGCCCGCAAGAGGCTGGAAGCAGGCGCATGTCACCGGCGTGTCGGTTGAGTGCCGCCGCAACGGGCATAGAGCCTGCTCGTCCTCGGCACATGACCGTTCTGCCCTGTTTAAGGAGAATGCCTATGGCCCCCAGAAACACTCTCAAGCACACCTCGGCGTTGGCGCTGCTGTTGCTGCCCGTGCTCGGCGCGTGCAGCACACCGGACAGGCCGGCGGGGCCGCCGGCTGAGGCGAAGCCGCCGGAATCATCGGCTCCGGCGAAGCCGCCGACGCAACTGCAACGTTTCTACGACCAGAAACCGGCCTTCGGTTCCTGTGCCGACTACGCCATCACCGCGACGGAGAAGAAGGCGTTCGCCAGTGACAAATTCAAACTCGAATGTGCCCGGCTGAAGGTACCGCTGGACTACGACGCCCCCGAGGGTGAGAGCGCCCAGATCGCGGTGCTTCGGGTGCCCGCCCGCGGCGAGAGGATCGGGTCGCTGCTGACGAATCCTGGCGGCCCCGGAGGCGCCGGGCTGCTCTCCGCCTTGGCGACGAGCGTGACACTGGCCAAGAGCCCGACGACCGAACGGTTCGACCTGATCGGGTTCGACCCCCGCGGTGTCGGCGCGTCCACCCCGTCCATCACGTGCTTCGCCGACGACGAGCAAGACCGCGCCGACAACCAGACGACGCTCATCGGCTCGGCGGGACGGTGGACCGAGCGCGACACCCGGCGGCTGGTCGACACGTGCGCGGCTCGCTCAGGCGGCAAGGGCCAACTCGCCGCCGTAGGCACCCGCGACGTCGCCCGCGACATGGACGTGCTGCGCGCCGCGCTGGGCGATGCCAAGCTCAACTACGCCGGCCAGAGCTACGGCACCCGGCTCGGCGCGGTCTACGCCGAGATGTTCCCGGCCAACGTGCGCGCCATGGTCCTCGACGGCGCCATCGACCCCAAGCTCGGCACCGTCGAACGACGCAAGACCCAGTACGCCGGCTTCCAGCGATCCTTCGGGCAGATGGCCACCGCCTGTGCCGCCGGCCCCGACTGCCCGCTGGGCAAGGACCCCGCCAATGCCACGAAGGCATTCCAGGACATCATGCGGCCCCTGATCGACAAGCCCGTCCCCGCGGGCGGCAAGCGAGAGCTCACCTACAACCAGGGCACCAGCGGCGTCATCACCGGCCTGTACGTGTCAGCGCAGTGGCCGGACATCATCAAAGGCATCGCCGAGGTGCAGAAAGGCCGGGGCGACACCCTGCTGCGCCTGGCGGAATCCTTCGGTGGGCGTGACGAGAACGGGAAGTGGAACACCTTCGGGGCCGCCAACTACGCGATCAACTGCATGGACGAGCAGCGCCGTACGCCCGAGCAGGAAGCCGACCTCCGTGCCCAGCTCAACAAGGCAGCCCCCTTCCTCGACCCCGGTCAAGGCGTCGACGGCACCCGAGACGGCTGTGAGCACTGGCCGGCCAAGCCCACCCTGGACTACCCGTACGCCGACAAGATCAAGGGCTTGCCCAAGACGCTGACGGTCTCCATCACCGGCGACCCGAGCACCCCCTACGACGGCGGAGTCAGCCTGGCCAAGGCTCTCGGTGGCAGCCTGCTCACCGTCGAGGGCGAACAGCACACCGTCTTCCAGGGCGGCGCCAGCCCCTGCGTCAACGACATCGTCGCCGACTATCTCGTCAACCTCAAAACACCGGCCGATGGCGCCCGCTGCAAACTCAAGTAGCGGCTGTGGGCCCCATCATCGAGCACGGCACGCACGCCGACCTCATCGACCAGGCCGGCCGGTACGACCTTCAGGCGTCCGCCTATCAGTGACCGTGTCCGCCCCGCACCCTCGAGAACTACCGACGGTCATCTGGTGCCCCATTGGATCGGCTGGGCCGCTTCCTACAACAGGATGACACCCCACGAGAGGAATCACGATGAGCGATAGCTCGGCAGCCGAAAGTGCAGGGTCGGCGGACATCTCGCGCTCGGCGGGAACGACCAGTCCGACCGACCGGACAGACGTCACGACACGGCAGAAGCGCCCCTACCCTCTGCTCGCAGACGATGTCGCGCGCTCGCGCACCTGCGTCGTGATCGCCGCGCCGCTCGTCGTCGCGTCCCCCTTCGTGATCCGCACTCTCGACATGCAGCCGACGCTGCCCGGCATCCTCATGCTCTTCGCCACATGGTCGATCTACTCCATCATCTACATCGTGCTCGTGCTCGGCGTGTTCATCCGGGCCGATGCCGGCACTCTCAGGCAATGGCTGCAGGCGGTTCCACGTCCCAAGACCCGCGCGCAGCGGATCTCCGGGGTCATCAACGGCTACGGCGCGATCTGGTGGGCCCTGTCCGGCGGCGGCATCTCGATCGCCGCGATGATCATCCTTGTGACCACGGGCGAGAGCACACCACCGGCGATCATCTGGGCCGGCCTCGTGGTCCTCACGGCGAGCTGGGCGATCATCGCCGTCAGCTTCGCCGTCCATTACGCGCGCGAGCACGCGCTCTCAGGCGGCCTCGAGTTCCCGGGCGAGGCCCCCCGCTTCTCCGACTTCCTCTACCTGGCGCTGCAACTGTCGACCACGTTCGCCAGCTCGGATGTCGTCATCACCACAACGAGGGCGCGCCGATTCGCGATGCTCCACGGCGGCCTCGCGTTCCTGTTCAACACCATCATCATCGCGATCCTCGTCACCGTGCTGCTCGCCGCCGTCAGCTGAGCCGAGTCAGGGGATGGCCGTCTCCCGCGGCAACCGGGAATCCCTGCCAGGACAAGGCACGGCCAGACCCGAAGCGCCCTCGGCTCCCTGATACGCCTTGTCGGCCAGGGTGATAATTCCGGCCTGTTCCAGCCGCGCAGGATGCCCCAGAGGCGGGCGGCGCTCAGGTATAGATAACGATCCAACTGCGGCGGATTGGCCGCTTGAATGGGGAGTAATGTGAGTTTCGATCTCGCCTTCTGGTACGAGAAGGAAGTTCCGGACGCAGACGGCGCCGCGCGCATCTATGATCAATTTACAGACGGCCTTACGGGGGTCGCCGAAGAAAGGGGAGAAATCGATCGCTTTTACCAGGATATCGTATCTATATTTCCCGATATAACTGAGGGGAATATGCGTGAATCACCGTGGGCTTCGCCACTGTATCGGACGTCTGAATGTGTGATTGCCGCCATCTCATGGTCGAGGCGTGATGAACTTGTGCCCACTTTGCTAACTCTCGCGGGCAGGTATGGCTTGACCGCATACGATCCGCAAGATCAGACGGTTTACCGTGTCCTTCGTGTGAATCCGTCCTGAAGAAGGAGGGACCAAGGTGTGTGGATTAGTCCATAGCGAACGGGAGAACGAGGAACGGTGGGAAAACTCGAGGAAGCGCACCTTCATCCCGAAGTTCGACTTGCCCTCGAACTTGCGGGATGGGCTCCAGGGCGTCATTACGACGTATCACCATGGATAAGCACACTAGAGGGCGAGGGCTACGTACTCTTCGATGAAGCCATCGAAGCACTAACTCAATTAGGAGGCCTGCGCGTTAGTCCACGTCCGTCGCCATCGGCCGTATTTGGCACAGGACAAATCCTCTTCGATCCATTGTGGGCAGCCCAAGGGGAACGCCCTAGGATCGCCGTGCGGGAACTATCTATAAATTCCAGACTCTGCCCTTTGGGTGAATGGATCGAAGACTATATTCTTCTGATTGCCAGCAACGGTGATATCGTTGCAGAAACGAGTTTCCAAATGCTTAAGGTAGCATCCTCGCTGCCTGATGCATTAGAGGTTATGATCCTGGCAGAGAGCCGGCCAGAATCTAGAGATGATTAACAATCAGATCTCCCCTGCGCTCGTGAGCGTTCTAATGGTCGGCCAGTGTTTCGGGGAGACGTTTTCGCAAATTTCGGCGAAGGACCGCCGCTCAACCGATCTCATCGTGTTCACCGGGGAATGGAGGGCGGGCGAGAGACCTGGGAGGAACAAGCGCGCCAGGCCGGCTACGCCCCTCACGCCAACATCACCAAACACGTCAGGTTGCTGGTCGCCGCCGACCCCGACTCGATGTCGGGCAAGGCACGTAAGGCTCGCGCCTATGGCATCCCGATCGTCACACCGACCGCCTTCGCACGCATGAGTTGCTCAGCCGATCATCATCAGGTCCCATAGCACCGTCCACCGCGCCATACACGTGGGGTCGGCCAAGGACGGGATCCCAGTGATCGCGAGGCCAATCGATGGCCGTGGGAGCGGTTCACCAGGGCGTGCCTCGCCGCCGGCGAGCCCGTTTCGTGGAGCCGAACCGAACGGCCAGAGACGAGCTGATACGACTTCGCCAGCCGACGCCAAGGGTGCCGGTGTTCACGGTCCTGCTGAACAGCGGCTGGCGCTCGCGTTTCGACTGATTCGGGGCACGGCTCTTCGAGAAGTAGACGCCGGGCGTCTCATCCAGCCGCTGCCAGTACCGGGCTAACCCCAGGGAGGCCGTGCATGGTTGCCGCGTTCCCTTCGCGGGGACCGAGCCTTCATCAAAGAGATCAACGCGCTCACGCTCCGCGCCGACCGGCCGTCACCCGGAAATCCGTACCGGTGGATGCCTGGAAGACCGACCCCGCCCTATCTCAGGCCACCGACGGACAGCCCTCCGCGCCAGTGCCGCTGAAGCGTGAAGAAGGCGATGACGAGGGGAACGACCGACACGAGCGCGCCCATGATGATGAGGCTCCAGAGCGAGGTGCTGCCCGCGTTGTTCGCCGAGGCGATTCCCTGCCAGAGGCCGAGTCCAACGGTGACGGGGAAGAGGCGGTTGTCGGAAAGCATGGCGAGAGGCAGGAAATAGTTGTTCCAGGACGCCACGGCAGACAGGAGCAGCACTGTGACCACCGCGGGCCGCATCAGGGGGAATGCGACCTGGAGGAACGTTCGTATCTCACCCGCACCGTCGGCCCGCGCCGCGTCCAGGATCTCGTCGGGAACCGCGTCTCGCGCGTATACGTGCATCAGGTAGACGCCGAACGGATTGAGCAGTGAGGGGAGGATCACCGCCCAGATCGTGTTGGTCAGGCCGAACTCGGAGAACATCATGAAGGTGGGGATCACCAGGGCCGTCGCCGGCACCATCAACGCGCCGAGCACGAGTGAGAAGCTGAAGCGCCTGGCGGCGAATCGGTACTTGGCGAATCCGTAGCCGGCCATGACGGCCAGGACCGTGGCGCCGACGCCGCCCGCGAGTGCGTACAGCGTGGAGTTGAGGATCCACCTCCCGTAGATGCCGTTGTCATAGGTGAACAGTTGCTGGAGGTTGCCGAGGTAGTCGATCCGGTCGGCGAACCACAGGGTGTTGCCGCCGCCGAACAGGCCGGGGGCGTCCTTGGAGCTGTTGACGATGACCCACCAGAACGGCACGAGGAAGTACACGACCAGGAAGCCGAGGAGCATCTGCAGGGGGAGATGGCGTTGTGGCCGGCGGCGGACGCCGGCGCGGGAACGGTCGCTCATCACAAGAAACTCCTCCGCTGACGGGTGAAGAACAGGAAGGCGTAGACGCCGACGAAGACGATCCCGCCGAGAGCGAAGGAGATCGCCGATCCGTAGTTGAAGTTCGCGAGTGCGAATGCCTGCTGATATGCGTACATGTTGGGGGTGAAGTCCGGTCCGATCGTGCCGGCCGCGAGGGATCGCAGAATTTGCGGTTCGTTGAAGAATTGCAGGGTGCCGATGAGCGAGAAGACCAGGATCAGGAGCAGCGCGGGAGCGATCAGCGGGATTTTGATCCGGCGCGCAATCTGCCATTTACCGGCGCCGTCGATGCGGGCGGCCTCGTAAAGTGCCGGGTCGATTCCCTGGAGCGCCGCGTACAGGATGATCATGTAGTAACCGGCCCATTGCCAGGTGACGACGTTGACCAGGCCGTAGAAGATCAGGTTGCTGCTGAGGAAATCAGGCGGGGTGGCGCCGAACAGACCGAAGAGGTCGGAGAGTGGCCCGAAGCTCTTGCTGTACAGAAATCCCCACATGACGGCTCCGATCACCGTGGGGATCGCATAGGGGAGGAAAATCATGAGGCGGGAGAAGCGGATGAACAGAGAGGTCACGGCATCCAGGATCAGGGCCATCGCGAGCGCGATGATGATCTGCAGCGGGATCGAGACCAGCGAGAAGCGGATGACGAACCATGACCCGGAAAGGAAGCTCGAGTCGGTGAACGCCTTCACATAATTGTCGAGGAAGACGAAGCTGGTGCCGCCGATCAGCCTCTTCTGGAAGAGGCTGAGGTACAGTGCGTACGCCAGCGGCGCGATGAGCAACGCCAGGAAGACGATTGCGAATGGCCCGACGAAGAGCCACCCCATCACATGCTCGCGGAGGCGCACCTTGCCGCGAATTTTGTGCGTCCTGTCCTGGGTGCTTGGCGCACTCTTCTCGGTTATAAGGGTCAACCTGGACTCCGGGATGTCGATGCTGGAAGATCGCGGGTGGGCCGGCCGGTGGAAGACGGCCCACCCTTTCCGTCACTGAACGGTGAAACCTTGCTCTTTGGCGTACTTCGCCACGTCCTCCTGAAGCCGGTCGGCGGCCTGCGCACCGGTGACGGAGCCCTCGATGAGCGCACTGACCTGCTTCGTCATGGCGTCGAAGTAGTACTGGCCGAACGGGCTGTAGGTGACGCCGTTGTAGGCGTTCGCCGCGGGGACATAGACCTCCTTGTTCGCCTGCTGGCCGTCGAAGAACGCGACCTTCAAGTTCACGAATTCGGGGTCGTTGAGCGCCTTGAGGTTCAGCGGGAAGATGATCTGGTCGGTCCAGCCGTGGGTGAGCGACTCCTTGTCGCCGTAGAGGCCGTACGCCGCCTTCGCCGCGAGTTCGGGGTTCTTCGCCTGGCTCGTCACCGAGAAGGCCGACCCGCCCCAGTTCACCTGCACCGGGTTGGCGGGATCCCACTGCGGGAGCGGCGCCACCGCGAACTTGCCGGTGTCCTCGCCCTTGCCGACGCCGGCACCGGTGAGGTAGCCGGGCGCCCAGGCCGCCGAGATGTACGTCGCGTACTTACCGTTGATCACACCGGAGATGTATTCCGGGGTGAACTGGTCCTGCGTCCCGACCAGCCCCTTCTGCGCGAGGCGCCCCCAGTAGTCGAGCACGTCCTTGGAGGCCTGGTCGTTCAGCTTGACGCCGATCGAGCTCCGCTGCGCCGGGTCGTAGGTGAACGGGGCCGCGCCTTTCTGGATCTGCAGCGCCATGGTGAGGGCCGACACGTTCGCGGCGAAGTCGCCGAATGCAGGACCACCCGCGTCCTTCAACTTCTGGGCCGCCTGCTCGTACTCGGCCCACGTCTTCGGCGGCGCGATGTCGTACTTTTCGAAGATGTCCTTCCTGTAGATCATCGCCATCGGGCCACCGTCGACCGGCACGCCGTAGACCGCGTCACCGACCGAGACGTCCTTCCACGCGCCCTCGCTGTAGTCGGCCTTGACGGCGTCGAAGCCGTACTTCTTGATATCGACGAGGGCGTTCTGGATCTGGAAGGTCGGGATCCGGTCCATCTCGATCATGATCACGTCGGGTGCGCCGGTGCCGGCGGAGATGGCCGTCTGGAACTTGTCGTACTCGTCGCTGCCCTGGCCGACGTTGGTCCAGCAGACCTGCACCTCGCCGTTCTGCTTGTTGAAGTTGTCGACGACGAGCTGCATGTTGGGGTACCAGCCCCACATCGTCACGACCGGCAGGTTCTTCTTGGGGATCGGGTTCGTGCAGTTGCTCGCGCCACTGTCGCTCGCGGTGTTCGCGCCCCCTCCCCCGCCGGAGGAGCAGGCCGCGAGCGCGGTCGTGGCGGCGAGAACGGCCGCCGCGGTAGAGAGCCATTTCTTGTTCATCGGCATATTTCCCTTGGGATCGCGGCGCACGAAGGTTCCTGCGCCGCCGTTGAAACCGAGCGATCGGCCGGGACAGGGCACGGGTGACGTACCCCGCGCCCCGCCCTTCGTGCCGATCCTGATGTGAGCGCTAACACTGCCCGCGTTCGGCGGCGAAGGCCGGGCGGACAGGCTCGGCTAGCGCTTGAACAGGCGTGGTGCCAGGTCGATGAGGTTCTTCTGCCACACGTCCCAGCCGTGCGGCCCCGGGGTGACCCCGTCGTACTCGTAGCGGATACCGAGGTTGTTCAAGGTGGTCAGGGACGTCATGAACGATGGGTAGACGAAGTCCGTCTGGTCGCCGACGTACAGGCGCAACAGCTTGGTGCCGCTGTTGATCGCCTCCGCGTCGACGCCGGCGCCGCTGCCGAACCCGGCCGAGAACGCCGCGATGTAAGCGAACCCACACCTCCGTTTGGGTCGATCCGATGTTCGTGCATCCGAACGTCAGGGGTGCCGTGACGCCGCCCGTGGGGTGGCGTCATGGAGAGGTCTTCGGTACCGCGGTGGAGCCGCGCACCACCAGGCGGGTCGGGAGCACGATCTGGCCAGGCCCTTCCCAGTCGCCACGCACCAGCGACTTGAGCATGCGCGCGGCCTCGTATCCGAGCCGGTCCATCGATTGGTCCACCGTGGTCAGCCCCGGCTCGGCCAGCGCGGACTCCGGAATGTTGTCGAAGCCGGCCACCGACAGGTCGCCGGGAACGCTGAGCCCCAGGTCCTTGGCGACTTCCAGGGTCTTCAGCGCCATTCCATCGCTCGCCGCGAAGATCGCCGTCGGACGGTCCACCCTGTCCAGCAGCGCCCGCGCTAGCGGTGCCGCGGACTCGGGATTGAAGCTGCCCCTTGCGATCAGCCGCGGATCGAGCGAAACGCCGGCCTTGGCCAGCGCCCTGCGGTAACCCTCCTCTCGCGACCACGCGGCCTCCAGGCCTGCGCGGCCCGCGATGAAGCCGATGCGCCGATGCCCCAGGCCGAGGAGGTGCTCGACGACTGCGGTGGCGCCCGCGAAGTTGTCCGCCGTCACCGACGGCACTGTGGAGCCCTTCACCGGATCGATGACCACGATCGGAGTGCCGCTCCGCACCTCGCCCGAGGGCGTGACCGCGATGCACCCGTCGGTGAGCGTGCCGGACAGGCGGGCCAGGTGCCGCTGCTCCCAGCCGTCCGAGTACGTTCCGTAGAGGTCGCTGTTGGCGTAGATGATCAGGTCGAAGCCCGACTGACTCAGCGCATCCATCACCCCCTTGAGCACCTCGGCCGTATAGGACTGGAAGGTGTGGGTCACCAGACCCAGGACGTTGGTACGGCTGCGCCGTAGGCTCGTCGCCACCAGACTCGGCTCGTAGCCGAGCCGCTCGATGGCCAAACGGACATGAGTGACGGTGCTCGCACTGACGCCGTAACGCCCGTTGACCACCCGCGACACGGTCGCGGTGGAGACGCCCGCCAACTGTGCGACATCGCTCATCGTCACCGGCGCACCGCCCTTGGCCATGCCGCCCTCACAGGTTGCAATCGTTATCGGTTACGTTTGCAGCGCAAAGGTAAGCGATGACGATTCCGGAAACAAGACCTTTCCGGCCGGCCGTTCATCAGGTTGAAAACATGGCCGGATCGCGCGGTCCTGGCCCGGTTCCGCGGCGCCATGACCATGAATACCGCTGCTGAGCTGGGGATTCGCAGGGCGATCAGGATGACGGGATGGGTCCCGTCGAGTCGCGGACGCTGAGGGTCGTCGCCAGTTGGAGGTGCCGGGAGGCGGGCTGGACACCGTCCGCCATACCGAGGACGGTCTCGACGGCCATCCGGCCCATCCCCACGAGAGGCTGCCGGACGGACGTGAGCCGGGGCGTGGTCCACTCGGTCTGCGGAGTGTCGTCGAACCCGGTGACCGACAGCTCGCCCGGGACCGAGATGCCGAGCTCCTTGGCCGCGATGAGGACCCCGACGGCGATCTCGTCGTTGCCCGCGACGATCGCGGTCGGCCGCTCGTCGAGCGCGAGGACGTCATGGCCGTGCCGCTGTCCCGCCTCGACGGAGAACGCCTCGTGGCGGATCAGTGCGCGGTCCGGTGTGATGCCGGCCGAGTCGAGCGCGGCCTGGTAGCCGTGGAAGCGTTCCAGTGAGGGGGCGGAGCCCAGCGGTCCGCCGATCCATGCGACCCTGCGGTGGCCGAGCTTGATGATGTGCTCCGTTGCCGAGCGACCGCCCGCCCAGTTCGTGGAGCCGATGCTGACGAGACGTGACTCGGTCGTGTCGATGGGGTCGATCGTCACGACGGGCACCTCGAAATCCTCGGCGGCGAGGAGCACCGAGTCGGGCACGGCGACGGCGAGCGCGATGATGCCGACGACCCCGGACGCCTTCTGCTCCTCCATCCAGGCGCGGGCCGCCGTACGGCTCGTGCTGATCGGCTCCTCGGGTGGCAGGCGAAGGAGGAGCTCGGCCTGCGCCGAGGTCGCGGCCAGGAGGATCCCCTGGAGCACCGTTCCCGCATAACGGGACTCCACGATGTCGAGCACGGTGACGAGCGTGCGGTCCCGTGTTTGCTCGTGTCGCACCGCCGTCGGCTTGTAGCCGATCTCGGCCATGACTTCCAGCACCAGTTCGCGCGTCTTCGCCCCGACATCGCTGCGCCCGTTGAGGACCTTCGAGGCGGTCGTCGGCGAGACGCCGGCCAGTCGGGCGACGTCCATCAAGGTGGCTCGCTCGGAACGACCTCGCCGTCGCATCAGGGCTCCCTTCGGAGCTACGAAATTATTTCGAAACCTACCATGGACCCCTTCTTTCCAGGCTTTCACCGTCGTCCACCCGTTGACACGAGAGAGAGCGACACCTAATGTCCTCGCAACAACGAACAAGTTGCGAAATATTTTCGTAACCGGCTCAGGACGAGAGGCGAGGCCCATGCGGCTCTCCCAGAAAGCCAGGCTTCTTGCCGGGGTACTCGTGCCGATGCTCGCGCTGACCGCATGCTCGGGCGGCAGCGGCAGCGCAACTGGCGGCGGCGGGGACGAGCAGGTGAAGGTCACAGTCTGGAGCTGGGACGGCACCGTCGAACGGGCCGTTCCCGGCTTCCAGGCCGCGAACCCGAACATCAAGGTCGAGGTCGTCAACGCGGGCTCGTCCCAGGACGAGTACAAGGCGCTCGACAACGCCATCCAGGCCGGTTCCGGCGTGCCTGACCTCGTGATGTTCGAGTACTTCGCGGTGCCCTACTTCGCCGTTCCCGGCAAGCTCGCCGACCTCGGGGAGTTCGGCGTGGACAAGCTCAAACAGGACTATGTCCCGGCCGCCTGGAGCGACGTGACAGTCAACGGCAAGGTCTACGCGCTGCCCTCCGACTACGGCCCGTCGGCGATGTTCTACAACGTGACCACGCTCAAGAAGGCCGGCATCGAGGAACCCCCGGCCACCTGGGACGAGTACTACGAGGCCGCCAAGAAGATCCGCGCGCTTGGCGACGACTACTACATCGCCCAGGACACGGGCGACATCTTCTTCCTGCTGTCGCTCATCTGGCAGGCCGGCGGCCGTCCGTTCAAGGTGGACGGGAACAAGGTGCACATCGACTTCACGGACGCCGGCACGGCCAAGGCCGTGGCCTTCTGGCAGAAGATGCTCGACGAGGGCCTGATCAACACCAAGATCACGGGATGGTCCGACGACTGGAACCGGGCGCTCAACGACGGAACCCTCGCCACCCAGACCATGGGCGGCTGGCTGACCTCGACGCTGCCCGAGCGCGCACCGAAGGCCGCCGGTGACTTCAGGGTCGCCCTGATGCCGCAGTGGCAACAGGGCGACAAGGTCGGGGCGGCGAACGGCGGAAGCTCCTTCGGCATCCCGGCCGCTGCCGAGCACAAGCAAGCGGCCTTCAAGTTCCTCGAGTACTTCACGCACGGCGGCGGTCTCTCGTCCCGCGTCGACGCGGGCGCCTTCGTGCCGAACGTGTCGGTGCTGGAGAACAAGGCGTTCCAGACCAAGACCAACACGTACTTCGGCGACCAGAAGGTCGGTGCCGTGCTGGCCGAGGCCTCGGAGATCGTCGGCAGCGGCTGGCAGTACTCGCCGTTCTTCGAATGGGCACGCTCGATCTACGGCGACCTGGCCTCCCCGTTCTACACCACGGGCAAGGGCTCGCTCGCCGAGATCCTCGAACAGTGGCGGCAGCGCTGCATCCAGTACGGCAACGAGCAGGGCTTCCAGGTGGACTAGCGGCTCCGCGTCAGGGCGGGGCCGTCCCGCGCGCGGTCGCGGCCCCCGCCCGGGCGAGCCGGGCATCGCAAGGGATCGAAGGAACTCGGACATGGACCAGGCCCGCCGGTTCGACGTCACCGCTTCGGCCGCGGCGTCGCCGGAGGCGGCTCCTCATGCGTCCCCGACCGCAAGCGGCGCAAGCCACAGATCGGGCTGGCGTTCATCGCGCCCTTCGGGGCACTGTTCGCGCTGGTGTTCATCGTGCCCATCGTGTACGCCGCCTACCTCAGCTTCTTCCAGGACAAGCTCGTCGGGGGCAACACGTTCGTCGGGCTCGCCAACTACGGCAAGCTGTTCCAGGACACGCAGTTCTGGGACGGCGTGGGACGCGTCGTCCGGTTCACGCTCGTCCAGGTGCCGCTCATGCTGATCCTCTCCATGGCGCTGGCGCTCGCGCTGGACTCCCTGCGCCTGCACGGCGCCAAGTTCCTGCGGGTGACGATCTTCCTCCCGTACGCGGTGCCGGCGATCGTGTCGACGCTCATGTGGGGGTTCCTGCTGGGCATCAAGTACGGCCTGTTCGGCAGCCTCAACGAGGCCCTGGGCACGGACTTCAACCCCTTCGCCCCCGACACCACCCTCATCTCCATCGGGGTGGTGGTGACGTGGGCGTTCACCGGCTTCAACATGCTCATCTTCTACGCCGCGCTCAAGGCCGTCCCGCGCGAGCTGTACGAGGCGGCCGCGATCGACGGCGCGAACGAGCTCCAGATCGTGCGCGCGATCAAGCTGCCGGCGCTGCGCGGATCGCTGGTCGTCACGGTCATCTTCTCGATCATCGGCACGTTCCAGATGTTCAACGAGCCGCAGATCCTGCCCTCGATGGTGGCCAACAGCGGCGTCACCACCTTCTACACGCCCAACCTGTACGCCTACAACCTGGCGTTCACCGGGTCCCAGCAGGGCTATGCGGCAACACTCGCACTCGTCATGGCAGCGATCACGGTAGCCGTCGCATACGCCGTCCAGATCAGGGGGTTGCGCAATGCGTCGGACCACTAGCCGGCCGGGCGAGGCCGGGAAGACCTCCGGTCGCGGGGGCCGACTCCACACTGTGGGCAATCCCAGGAAGAGCACGACGCTCACCGTGATGACGAGCCTGTTCACGCTGTACTGCCTGCTGCCGCTGGTGTGGCTGGCCATCAACGCGACCAAGTCGCAAGCCGACTTCGTGTCGTCGTTCGGGCTCGCGCCCGGCCGCGAGTTCGCCCTCTGGGACAACATCGTGGAGGTGTTCCGCTACCAGGACGGGATCTTTTCCCGGTGGCTGCTCAACACCGTTCTGTACGTCGTCGTGGGTGCGACCGTGTCAACCTTCCTGGCCGCCCTCGGCGGGTACGCCCTGGCGAAACTCGACTTCACCGGCAAGCGGGTGTTCCTGCTCGTCGTGCTGGGGTCGATCTCGGTCCCCGGCATCGCCCTGGCGATCCCGCAGTTCCTGCTGTTCGCGCAGCTTGGCATGACCGACACCCCGTGGGCGGTCCTCATCCCGTCCTTCATCAACCCGTTCGGGTTGTACCTGATGTGGGTGTTCACCGCCGAGGCCGTGCCGACCGGACTGCTGGAGGCCGCGAAAATCGACGGTGCCGGGGAGTTCAGGACCTTCCTCCAGATCGCGCTCCCGCTGCTCGCGCCGGCGAGCGTGACGGTCCTGCTCTTCTCGTTCGTCTCGATCTGGAACAACTACTTCCTGCCGTTGATCATGCTCAAGGATCCCAACTGGTATCCGCTGACCGTCGGCATCAATCAGTGGAACAAGCTGGGCTCGACGGCAGGGAACGGCGCCCTCGTCCAGAACCTCGTGATCACCTCCTCGCTGCTGACCATCGTCCCGTTGATCATCGCGTTCCTCGGCCTGCAGCGGTACTGGCAGTCGGGCCTGTCGCTGGGCGCCGTCAAGGGCTAGTCCTTTGAAGTCTTTCGTGAAGAGAAGTGAGGCTATGAAGAGAGAACCCCGGCTCCGGATCGACGGTGAGCTGCGTGGGGAGAGTGCGCTCCCGCACGTCTGGAGCAGGTGCATCGGTGCCGGGCGGGCGAACGAGGCGTTGCGCGCGGACTGGCAACGGCAATTCGCCGAGGTCGTCGCCGCCTTGGGAATCCGGTACATCCGCTTTCACGGCGTCTTTCATGACGACATGTTCGTGTATCGGGAAAGCTATGGCGGCGGTTTCGGCCCGGACACGCCTCTTGCCGCGCCCGTGTACACGTTCAGCTATGTGGACAAGGTGTTCGACTTCCTGGTGGGCTGCGGCGTCCGTCCCTTCGTCGAGCTGGGCTTCATGCCGCGCGAGCTGGCGACGCAGACCGAGACCGTGTTCTGGTGGGGCGCTCACTGCAGCCCGCCCAAGGACATGGCGCGCTGGGTCGAACTGGTCACGAGGTCGGTCGAGCACTGGATCGACCGGTACGGGCTCGACGAGGTGCGGGAATGGCGCTTCGAGGTGTGGAACGAGCCGAACCTGGTTCCCCACTTCTGGACCGGCACGAAGACCGAGTACTTCGAGCTCTACGAACTGACCGTGCAAGCGATCAAGAAGATCGATCCGGCCTTGAAAGTAGGCGGGCCCGCGACGAGCGTCTTCGTGCCCGACGACCGCTACAAGGGCGAGACCGAGGACCGCTCCGCAATGCTCGCAACGGCTGCCGCGATCGAAGTGGACGCGCTCGACTGGCGCCCGGTCTGGATCGAGGACTTCATCGCCTGGTGCGGGGAACGCGAGCTCCCGATCGACTTCATCTCGACCCACCTATACCCCACCGACTTCGCGTACGGCGCCAACGGCGAAGCCGTGCACATCACCCGATACGCCGATGCCACGGTCGACGACCTGACCCTCCTGCACGAGCTCGTACGGAACAGCGCCTATCCCGAGGCGGAGATCCACATCACCGAGTGGTCGACGTCGCCGTCGGCCCGCGACTTCATCCACGACACGCCGGCCGCGGCAACCTCCATCACGAGGTCGTACCTGAAGTGCGCGACGCTCGCCGACTCCATCTCCTACTGGACCTTCACGGATGTGTTCGAGGAGGGTGGCGCCGGGATCGGACCGTTCCATGGCGGGTTCGGGCTGGTGAACGAGGGCGGCATCCACAAACCCACGTTCCACGCGTTCACGATGCTGGGGCGGCTCGGCGACCGGCTGCTCCTCGCGACGCCCGACGGCGTCGTGACCCGTGACAGCAGGACGTCGGCCGTGTCGGCGGTGTTCTACAACTACCCCGAGGACATGGCCATGAAGGGCGTCGGCTCGGCGAACTCGTACCCGGCGGCACGCGCGCTGGCCGAGATGGGGCCGAGCCGACGGATTCACCACTCGATCGGCGGACTGGAGCCGGGCACCACGTTCCTCGTCGAGATCGTGGACTGGGAGCACGGCCACGCCGCCGAGGCCTGGTACCGGCTCGGCTCCCCCCTCAACCTGTCCAGGGCCGAGAGCGAATACCTGACCGGGGTAGCCGACTCGCTGCTCAGGTTCGCGCTGACCGTGCCCGACGACGGCGTGCTCGAACTCGACGTCGAACTCGCCCCCTGGGCGGTGATGTCGCTGCGGCAGCCGGCCTGAACGCATCACCGCCTTCGGGGTCCTGGAGTCCGGTCCTCAAGGGAACTTCTTCCTTCAGGACGCGTCGCAGGTGAGGGTGGGGGTGGCGGGGGTGCCGTTGGCGGTGAAGCCGAACGTGGTGGTGCCGTCGGGGGCGATCGAGCCGTTGTAGGACTCGTTGCGCACGGTCGCTCCGGCTCCGGAGCCGGAGCGGACGCCGTTCCACAGGCTGCTGATCGTCTGCCCGCCGGGCCAGGTCCAGCCGACCGTCCAGCCGTTGACGGCGCTGCCGCCGGCACGGACGGTCACGGTGGACTGGAAACCACCGGACCAGGAGTTGACGGTCTCCATCGTGGCCGTGCATCCACCGGGTGCGGGGGTCGGCGATGGCGATGAGGAACTCCCGAACTGGGAGAAGAACGTCCACACCGCTGCCTTGGTCCAGGTCGTGACGCCGCTGTCGGTGTAGGTGCCGTCCACCGGGGCGGGCGTGTGGCCGTTGTCGAACGCGGCCCAGACGACCGGATAACCGGCCCGGCACCCGGAGTAGGTGGTGACGATGTGGCTGCGGCTGCCCGAACTCGGCTCAGGCGGGTTCTGCGCGGTACAGCCGTTGTTGCGGACGAACCTGTCACGCAGCGCCCGTCCCTGCGCAATGCCGAGCACCGTGTCCCCGAGGCCGTGCAACCCCATGTACGCGATCGGCTGGGTTCCGCCGCTGCACCCGCTGAGCTGCGCGCCGGAGAAGACTGCGACCGCCCGGAAGACCGTCGGCCGTGAGCACGCGAGAGAGAAGCTCATGCCGCCGCCGTAGCTGAAACCCAGAGCGAAGCGCTGCGAGGTGTCGACGCAGAGATCCGCCTCGATGAGCCGGATCAGGTCGTCGACGAAGGTGACGTCCTCACCGTTGCTGTTCGCCCAGCCGTTGTTGAAGCCCTGGGGCGCGACGAAGATCGCGCCGTTGTTTGACAACTGCCTGAGGCCGTAGAAGGACCAGGGATATCCGCTGGTTCCGCCGGAGTCGACGTCGGCCGCGGTGCCACCCAGCCAGTGGAAGCCGAAGACCAACCGGTACGGGGTGCCGTTGTGGTAGTTGTCGGGAAGCCGGAGGATGAAGGAGCGGTTCTTGCCGCTGGTCTGAATCGACTGCGTGCCGCTCCTCAGCGTCGGGGTCTTGCCGCATCCGGCGGTCGTCGCGAGGGCGCCGGCGGGCGCCGCGGCTGTGCCGGCGTCGCTGCTCATCGCCGCACGGCCCGTGGCCAGTACGACAAGTGCCGCGACAGCAACCGCGATCGTTGTGAAAAGGGAGCCGCGTCCTGACATCACGTAACTCCGATCTTGGTGCGGATTCCGATGCGTCTGGATGGAGGAACCATTCGCTACTCCCTTGTTCGGCGAGATCATCGGCCGGCTTGGGACTACTCAAACGAGGCCTGCGTCCCTTCTCGTACGCGGTTCGCTTCGCCGCATTGTTCCGCCTCTCTGCTGTTAGCGCTAACAAGCCGCTGCTCGGCCGAGACCACTCGGGCCGGTGGAGGTGGTGACGGAACGGAGCAAATACGAGGGAGAAAGAAACTGTCAAGAGCGCCTTAACGTGCAGCGGGTCGGCGGAGGCAGCGCCCAAGCGCGCCTACCTCGGATTATCCAGCCTGGCCGCAGTCGATCGGCGAGAGCGTCGCCATGAAACGTTCACCTGAGTCACCGACGAGCGCGGCCGAAACTTTCAAAGGCCAAAATCGCACATCGAACCAGTAAGACCGTAAGAACCCTGTGGCAAGGGGGCAGACGGCTCCCAAAGTTTTCAGTACATCCTTGACAATTTTCGGCGAGATTCCCACACTGAGTGCCCGAGGGGCTCTCCCCCTACCGGCTCGGTGGTGCTCAGCAGGGGGACTGCCGTCCCGACGCCTGTGATGTGCGTCCCCGCCGGGGCGCTGCGTCGTTCCCGCGGGTGTCCCGCACGATCCTTTCCCATGATTCGCAATGGAGGCTCGAACATGCGTGTCAACGCCATGTCCCCACCTACCGCCCAACGGCCGTTCGGCGCGCACCGCCGAGCACTGATCACCGGCGCGCTCGGCGCACTCGGCCTGATCACGGCACTGGCGACGGCGATTCCGGCCGATGCCGCGGCGAGCACGCTCGGTGCGGCGGCCCAGCAGAGCGGGCGATACTTCGGCACCGCGATCGCCGCGGGCAAACTGGGCGACTCCGCCTACACGACGATCGCCAACCGCGAGTTCGACATGATCACGGCCGAGAACGAGATGAAGATCGACGCCACCGAACCCAACCGGGGGCAGTTCAACTTCACCAACGGGGACCGCGTCTACAACTGGGCCGTGCAGAACGGCAAGCGGGTCCGCGGACACACCCTGGCCTGGCACTCCCAGCAGCCGGGCTGGATGCAGTCCCTGTCCGGCGGCACGCTGCGCCAGGCGATGATCGACCACATCAACGGCGTCATGGCCCACTACAAGGGCAAGATCTACGCCTGGGACGTGGTCAACGAGGCCTACGCCGACAGCGGCGGCGGCCGGCGCGACTCCAACCTCCAGCGCACCGGCAACGACTGGATCGAGGTCGCCTTCCGCACCGCGCGCACCGCCGACCCGGCCGCCAAACTCTGCTACAACGACTACAACATCGACAACTGGACCTGGGCCAAGACCCAGGGCGTCTACAACATGGTCCGCGACTTCAAGGCCCGCGGCGTACCCATCGACTGCGTCGGCCTGCAGTCGCACTTCAACAGCAACAGCCCCTACAACAGCAACTACCGCACGACCATCCAGAGCTTCGCCGCGCTGGGAGTCGACGTGCAGATCACCGAGCTGGACATCCAAGGCGGCTCGGCCACCACCTACGCCAACGTGACCAACGACTGCCTGGCGGTACCGCGGTGCACCGGCATCACCGTGTGGGGCGTCCGCGACAGCGACTCCTGGCTAGGCGCGAACGCCGCCCCTCTGCTCTTCGACGGCAACGGCAACAAGAAGGCCGCCTACACCTCGGTCCTCAACGCCCTCAACGCCGCGAACCCTAACCCCACCCCGACGCCCACCGTCACCCCGACCTCGGGTGGCGGAACCGGGCAGGTCAAGGGCGTGGCCTCCGGCCGCTGCCTGGACGTGCCCGGCTCCAGCACTACCGACGGCACCGCGGTGCAACTGTGGGACTGCAACGGTCAGAGCAATCAGCGGTGGACGCAGACCTCAGCAGGGGAATTGCAGGTGTACGGCAACAAGTGCCTGGATGCCGGAGGCACGGGCAACGGCGCCAAGATCCAGATCTACTCCTGCTGGGGTGGTGACAACCAGAAGTGGCGCGTCAACTCTGACGGCACAATCGTGGGCGTGCAGTCCGGGCTGTGCCTTGACGCCGCCGGCGCCGGCAACGGCACGGGGCTGCAGCTGTACAGCTGCTGGGGCGGCAGCAACCAGAAGTGGACCTACAACGCGGGCACCGCGTGAGCTTTGCCGACTGGTCGCCCTGGCGCCTGGGCCTGCTGACCCAGACCAGCTCCACCTGCTGACCGCACCCCCGGCGCGACCCTTCCTCGGCCCCGATGGGAGACCGAGGGAGGGTGAGCCACGCCCGTCCGAAGCGGCCGGGTGTGGCTCAACAGCGGGTTCTCACACGCCCGTGATCGTCCACTAATTGTCTCCCTGGTGGTCCGGGCTGACGGCGCCCACGCTCGCCCCGCTCGTGCGGGCGGCCTCCCGCGGCATCACGCGCGCGCTGCACGCCGCGGCCGAGGGACGGCCCGTCATGCGCAGTCCAGTATCGGGCCCGTCAAGTCTCCGGCGCGGATAAGGGCAGCACATCCAGCACCGTGTCCGCCAGCTTCACCGCGCAGGGCGCGTACCTCCCGGCCAGCTCATGGAACACGTGCTGGGCCCTGATCGCCGGCCAGTCGGCGGGCAGGTGCTCGGCGGGCAGGTGCGGGTCCTGGCGGACCAGCTGCAGCCAGTCGTTGTGCAGGAGCAGCTGACGCGCGAGATCGTCGGTCGCCGCCGGGAGCGGCCGGGCGATGTCCCAGCGCCCGAGGAAGGCGTGGTACCGCCCGGCGATCTGCTCGGTGCCGAAGGCCTTCCTGACCAGGTCCACCGCCTCCGTCGGCTGCAAGGCCCGCGCCGTCAGCACGGTCACGTGGTCGCCGAGGTCGAGCTGGGCGAGCGTCCCGGCGACGTCCTTGGTGCCGGGAGCGATCCACAGCCCGCTCTGCAGCAGGCCGAATCCGGCCCAGCTGAGCTGGGAACGCAGATCGTGCCTGGTGCTGCGGCGGCTGTCCGGGAGTGAGAAGCCGACCAGCGTCCAGGTGCCGTCCCAGTCGTGGTTGACCGCGCCGGTCTCCCAGACCCGCCTGCGCCCGTCCTCCAGCACCTCGGAGGCGTGCTCGGTGAGCCCGAAGTACACCTTGCGGCCCTGACGGCGCCTGGTCAGCATGCCGCGCTTGACCATGCGGGTGAGCGTGGCACGCACCGCCTCCTCGGAAACGCCCAGCCGGGCGAAGACGTCGATGACGCTGCCGGAGTAGACGGCGATGTCGCGTCCGAGCACGTACATGCCGAGAAAGCTGAACATCAGCGACTGCGGGCGCGCGGACGGCTGATCCTCTGTCACAGAGAGAGGGTAGACGGTGGCCGAATATTCGGCAAAACTATGACGCAAGTCGAAAAACTGTCATGTGTTGTGGAAGTGAAGTCGATGGATCTGTCCGACACGGGGTGCGTGGTCACGGGCGCGGGGCGCGGCCTCGGACGCGCGTATGCGGAGGCCCTGGCCGCTGCGGGCGCGGCGGTGGTCGTCAACGATGTGGACGCCGCGGCCGAGGTCGCCGCGGCGATCATCGCCGGTGGTGGCAGGGCCGCCGCCGCCGGTGCCGTCGGCCCCGCCGAACGGGGCGTGACGATGAGCGTCAACTACGGCCTGGAGAAGGTTCGCTTCCCCAGCCCCGTTCGGGCAGGCAGCAAGATCCGCCTGGCCGGCGAGGTCGTGTCGGTCACCGAGGTCGCGGGAATCGGCGTGCAGATGCTGCTCGACTTCACCGTCGAGATCGACGGCGCCGACAAGCCCGCCCGTGTCGCCCAGGCCGTCTACCGGCACTACGCCTGAGAGAAAGCGGAACCCCCCATCATGTCCATCTCGCCCGCAACCTCCTCCAACCCGGTTCAGCTCCGTCGAGCGGTGGCGTCGAGCTTCATCGGCAGCGTCATCGAGTACTACGACTTCCTGCTCTACGCCACCGCCTCGGCTGTGGTGTTCAGCAAGGTCTTCTTCTCCAACCTCCCCCCGCTCGCCGCGACGGTCGCCAGCTTCGGCACCTTCGCGACCGGCTACCTCGCCAGGCCGATCGGCGGGATCATCTTCGGCCACTTCGGCGACCGGCTGGGCCGCAAGCAGATGCTGATCCTGACGATGATCATCATGGGTGTCGCCAGCTTCCTCATCGGCCTGCTGCCCACCTACGCGCAGATCGGCACCGCCGCGCCGGTCATGCTGGTCCTGCTGCGCGTCCTGCAGGGCATCGCGGTCGGCGGCGAATGGGGCGGCGCGGTGCTCATGTCCGCCGAACACGCCACCGGCCGTCGTGGCCTGTGGGCCAGTTTCACCAACGCCGGAGCGCCGTTCGGCATGGTGCTCTCGACCGCCGCCCTCACGGGCACCGCGGCTGCCGTGGGCGAGGAGGCGTTTCTGAGCTGGGGCTGGCGCGTGCCGTTCCTGATCAGCATCGCCCTGCTCGGAGTCGGCCTGTTCGTACGGCTGCGCGTCGAGGAGACCCCGGTATTCAACGCCGCCAAGAGCCAGACCGCGCCCCGCTCCGCGCCGCTGATGGACGTGCTGCGCAACCACCCCAGAACGCTGCTGCTCGCGGCGGGTGTGGGCATGTCGGCCTTCGTGGCTCAGGGCACGCTGACCACCTTCCTGATCTCCTACGGCGTGCAGACCGGTTTCGCCCGCCAGGACGTACTGAACAGCCTGACGCTCGCCTCAGCCCTGGCTGTGGTCGGTATCCTCGGCTGGTCGGCGCTCTCGGACCGTGTCGGGCGCCGCCCGATCGTGCTCACCGGAGCAGTGCTCATGGCGTTGTTCGCCTTCGCCCTGTTCCCCATGGTCGACACGGGGAACATGGCCATGCTCGCCATCGCCCTCATAATCGGCCAGTCGATCATCCACCCGATGATGTACGGCCCGCTCGCCGCGCTGTACGCCGAGCTGTTCAACACCCGCAGCCGCTACACGGGCGCCTCGCTCGGTTACCAGATCGCCGGGCTCGGCGCCGGGCTCGGGCCGGTACTCTTCGCCCAGATCCAGGCATCGAGCGGGGGCGGCGGGACGATCGTGGTCTCCGCGGTCATCGCGGGCTTCTGCCTGCTGACCGTGGCCTGCACGCTGGGACTGAGGGAAACCAGCCGTGGAGACCTGACCGAAGGTAGTTGATCGATGCGGAACGCAGGAGTGGGCGGGTAGCCGGCCCGCAGAGCTCAGCTGACGCCCGGACGTACCGCCTTCGTCTTCGGTGAGCGGTCCGTGACCTACGCGGAGGTCTACGAGCGCACGTGCGGGCCGGCGACCTGGTCTGCGCCTGCCGATAATTACATCCGCCCAGGTCATGCCACTATGAGGGCTTCGCGTGGCATGCGCGAGTTCCGACCTTCAGGAGAGGGTGGCGGGTGCGGCATGATGACCAGCCGTGCTTCTTCGCCTGGCCTACCTGACTGTCACGAACGCTTTCGCCGCGCTGCGGTTGCTGCCGATGAGCGATCGGAGAGCTCACCACGCTCGCCATCAAGATCACACCGTCCACGGTGTGGGAACCCTTAAACGGGCGAATCGACGATCTTGCTTACCACGGCATCCCCACATAGTTTTCGGCGAGCGTCGTCGCCGCCGCCTCCGAGGAGGTCACGTAGTCGAGATAAGAGGTCTGCAGCCGCTCGCCGTACGCGTCGTCGTGGTCGAAGGTGTGCAGCAGCGTGGTCATCCACCACGAGAAGTGCTGCGCCCGCCAGACCCGCTTGAGGCAGGAGGCGGAGTAGGCGTCGAGCAGGTCGGCCGAGCCGGTGGCGTACCAGTGTTCCAGAGCGGCGGTCAGCACCCGCACGTCGGCGACGGCCAGATTGAGGCCCTTCGCGCCGGTGGGGGGCACGATGTGCGCGGCATCGCCTGCGAGGTACAGCCTGCCGTACTGCATGGGCTCGGCGACGAAGGAGCGCATCGGGGTGACGCTCTTCTCCAGGATGGGGCCGGACTGGAGGGCGAACCCGGGCACCGACTCCAGGCGGGCGCCCAGTTCGGCCCAGATCCGCTCGTCCGGCCAGTTCCCGACCGGCTCGTCCGGCGGCACCTGAAGGTAGAAGCGGCTGACCTCCGGCGAGCGCATGCTGTGCAGGGCGAAGCCGCGCGGGGTCCTGGCGTAGACCAGTTCCTCGGTGGAGGGCGGGACGCGGGCCAGGACGCCGAGCCAGGCGAAAGGGTAGTCCCGCTCGAAGGTCGAGATGACGCCGTCGGGGATCGACGGGCGGGAGACGCCGTGGAAGCCGTCGCAGCCGGCGATCACGTCGCACTCCAGGGTCTCCCCGCCGAAGGTCAGCCGTGGCGAGCCGGTCACATCGTGCAGCGCCACATCGGGCACGTCGAAGACGATCTTCCCGGACGCGGCGAGCCTGGCCGCGATCAGGTCCTTGACGACCTCCTGCTGTCCGTAGACGGTGATCGCCCGGCCGGGGACGAGCTTCTCGAAGGGGATCCGGTGCGCGGAGCCGCCGTACCTCAGCTCGATGCCGTGGTGCGGCAGGCCCTCACGGCGCATCCGCTCCCCCACGCCCGACTCGTTGAGCAGATCGACGGTGCCCTGTTCGAGCACGCCCGCGCGGACCCGCCGTTCGCAGTGGTCCCTGTCACGCAATTCCAGCACCACCGAGTCGATGCCCCGGAGGTGGAGGAGATGGGACAACAGGAGACCGGCGGGCCCGGCCCCGACGATCCCGACCTGAGTTCGCATGACACGAGCATGTCGTGCGGATCAGGTGCGCATCACTGGGTCTTCCGCCCAGCGGAAGGGGCGGCCACGAGATCTCCGCCCAGATCGCGTGCGGCGGACCGCACGGCCGGGTCCAGCCGCCGCCGGTCGGCGCTGTGCGAGATCAGCGTGGCGGCCCGGCCCGGCAGAGGACTTCGCCGGATGCTTCGGCGATTGCGTGAATGAGTGGAAGTGCGCTGCCGGCTGGTTAGGCTGCCTTGCCATGATGGGTGCCTTGAGTGATCGTCCCGGTCCGGCCGTCCGCCTCACCACGGGCCTCGCCTGTGCGCTCCTGATCGCGGTGACCCTGGGCTGCGCCGCCGAGGACGATCCGATCAACGCTCAGGTCGGCTCCTGCCTCGAAGCGCTCGGAAAGGGCGGCAAGACCCTCCGGGATGACTTCCACATCGTCGGGTGCACCACCCCGCGAGCCGGCTACAAGGTGATCAAGAAGGCGGACCGCTGCGACGACGTCACCAACGGATACATCGTGATCGCCAGCCGCCGATCGCGCACCCAGCTCTGCCTGACGCTGAACGCGAAGAAGGGCGACTGCTTCTACCAGGAGATCGGCTTCCCCACCGGCAAGGTGTCCAAGGTGACCTGCGGGCCCTCGGCGACCTACCGGGTCACCGAGGTGTTGGACGGGGCCGCTGACGCCTCGGTCTGCGGCAAGGGCGTACCCAACTGGACCAAGACCCCTGACGAGTTGCCGCGCGCCATCGTGTACCGCAACCCCCCGCTCACGCTCTGCGCCGACCGGCCGTGACCTCGGTCCGGTCGCCGGGGCTCTGACTCCGCCCCCACCGATCCCTGCCCCACCGCGCCACCCCCGCAGCCATCTACACCGCTCTGCCCGAAGCACTCCCCGCCGACACCCACACCCGGGTCGTGAGCGTGGAGGCCGCCGAGCCTGTCCAGGACAAGTGCCTGGCCCATCCACACCCGGTGAGGGGTGGATGGGCCAGAAGAGGAATTGCTGTCAGGCGCAGGTGTATCCACTCGGCAGCGAGGTGTTGCCATTGGGACGGCTGACCTGGAAGCCGAAGGTGGTGCTGGCACCCGGGCCGAGGTTGCCGTTGTGGCCCGCGTTCCTGGCCGTCACGGTCTGCCCGCTCACGGTCAGCTGGGTGTTCCAGGAGGCGGTGACGGTGTGCCCGGCAGGCAAGGTGAAGGTCACCGACCAGCCGCTGATCGCCGAGTTGCCCGCCGTCACCCGGACCGGGTCGACGACGTACCCGTTCTGCCACTGAGTCTGCGTGGTCGGGGTCACGGCGCAGGAGCCGCCTGTGTTGCCGCCAGTGGTGGTGAAGGCCGCCGCCGACGAGTTGGCCGACAGGTTGCCCGCGCCGTCACGCGCTCGCACATACACCTGGTACTGAGTACTGGCGGTCAGGCCGGTCAGTGTGATCGAGTTGGTGCTCGACTGACCCAGCAGCGGGTCGCTCGCGCCCTGCTCGCGGTACACGTCGTAGCCCGCCAAGCCGCTGCCGCCCGTGTCCGTGGACGCGGTCCACGTCATTGCCGCGCCGGAGGAGGTCACGTTGGACACGGCCGGGGTGCCCGGCGTGCTCGGCGGCGTGGTGTCGGTGCCGCCGCCCGTCTGGGTGGTGAAAGTGACCAGCTGGGAGTTGCCGGACAGGTTGTTCGCGCCGTCACGCGCCTGCACGTACACCTGATACTGGGTGTTGCCGGTCAGGCCGGTCAGCGTGATCGAGTTGGTGCTCGACTGGCCCAGCAGCGTGTCGGTGGCGCCCTGCTCGCGGTAGACGTTGTAACCCGCCAGACCCGAACCACCGGTGTCGGTCGACGCGGCCCAGGTCAGGGTCGCGCCCGACGCGGTCACGTTGGACGCGGCGGGGGTGCCCGGCGTGCTCGGCGGGGTGGTGTCGGGGTTCGGGTTCGCGCTGTTGAGTGCGTTGAGGACCGAGGTGTAGGCAGCCTTCTTGTTACCGTTGCCATCGAACAGGAGTGGAGTGTCGTTGGGGCGCCAGGAGTCGCTGTCCCGGACGCCCCAGGTGGTGATCCCGTTGCAGCGGGCTACGGCCAGGCAGTCGTTGACCACGTTGGCGTAGGTCGTGGCCGAGGCCCCCTGGATGTCGAGCTCGGTGATCTGGACGTCCACGCCGAGGGCCGCGAAACTCGAAATCGTGGTGCGGAAGTTGCTGTTGTAGGGGCTGCCGCTGTTGAAGTGGGCCTGGAGACCGACGCAGTCGATCGGCACGCCGCGGGCCTTGAAGTCGCGGACCATGTTGTAGACGCCCTGGGTCTTGTCCCAGGTCCAGTTGTCGATGTTGTAGTCGTTGTAGCAGAGCTTGGCGGCCGGGTCGGCGGTGCGCGCGGCGCGGAAGGCGACCTCGATCCAGTCGTTGCCGGTGCGCTGCAGGTTGGAGTCGCGCCGCCCGCCGCCACTGTCGGCGTAGGCCTCGTTGACCACGTCCCAGGCGTAGATCTTGCCCTTGTAGTGGGCCATGACGCCGTTGATGTGGTCGATCATCGCCTGGCGCAGCGTGCTGCCCGACAGCGACTGCATCCAGCCCGGCTGCTGGGAGTGCCAGGCCAGGGTGTGCCCGCGGACCCGCTTGCCGTTCTGCACGGCCCAGTTGTAGACGCGATCGGCATTGGTGAAGTTGAACTGCCCCCGGTTGGGTTCGGTGGCGTCGATCTTCATCTCGTTCTCGGCCGTCACCATGTCGAACTCGCGGTTGGCGATCGTCGTGTAGGCCGATTCGCCAAGCTTGCCGGCGTTTATCGCGGTGCCGAAGTAACGCCCGCTCTGCTGGGCCGCCGCGCCAAGCGTGGTCTCCGCGGCATCGGCCGGAAGCGACAACGCCAACGGTGCGACCGTGCCGACTAAGCCGAGAACACCGACGGCCACAACACGGCGGAGGCCGCTGAAGGATCGTCGGGTTTCACGCGGGGGTTGGGCGTTTGTGCGCATGCCTGAGCCTCCATGACTGAATCACGAGATGAACGCGGAGACACACCCTGCCGGATCGACGCCGTACCCCTCATGGGACGCAGACCACCAGAGCGTCAGAGGCGGCGAACCCTGCCGTGTCCACCGACCTGGCAGGGAGGCCGCCTCGATG
This sequence comes from Dolomitihabitans soli, assembly GCF_022213955.1. Taxonomy (GTDB): domain Bacteria; phylum Actinomycetota; class Actinomycetes; order Streptosporangiales; family Streptosporangiaceae; genus Streptosporangium_A; species Streptosporangium_A soli. Next base: position 235,427 of record NZ_JAKNTW010000011.1, read on the forward strand.
ACTCAGTGTGGAAACGTACCCGAAATTTGTCAATAATGCTCGAAATCTTTCGAGGCCTCCCGGACAAGTTTGCGCACTTCATACCCTATATACAGTAAGAATGACGTCTTGAAACTTTCTGAAGCTCTCTCTGCACAGTGGGATAGTCGGTGTTCATCGCAAGGCTCTCACCGATCAGGTACACGACCACCTTGCAATGAGGGCTCACCCGCGCAGCTTGGGCGGAAGAGATCGACAAGCCGAAGGAACCTGAAGCTTTCCTTGATCGTCTTCTATGCAGGCTCGCCGGCGACTGACGCGAGCATGGGTTGCCGGGGGTGATGGTTCGGTAGGGTTCTGGCGGACTTTCTTTAAGGTGGACGGCACGTGAATAAGGCTGATGAGCTGATCGGCGCGGCGATGGAGGCCCTTGTCCGCGAGGACCAGGCCGCCTTCGACTCCGCCGCCGCCTTCCTGGCCGACCGGGACGACGCCGATCGCGTGCTGGTGGAGGTTGTGACCCGCGCGATCTCGGGGTTGTGGCGGAACGGCTGGCAGCCCGCCGACGTGGTCAGGATCGCGGCCAGGCGGCTGACCGACTGGCACGGGCGGGCGGCGGCTGACCTCATCGCCTGGGAGATGCGGGCCTACGCGCCGGCCACGGTGGATGAGCGCTGGCGCGACCAACTCGCCGGCCTGGAGGCCGCGGTGTGGTGGAAGGGCGGCTACCTGGCGGCGCGGCAGGCGCGCGACGGGGCCAGCCGGCTGGTGACCGTCTCCGGTGTGCTGGAACTGCTGGGGTTGCTGACCGGGCTGCCGCTGCTGGAGTCGTTGAGCCCGCGGCCCGGGGCCGCTCGCCGTACGGTCCAGGCACGCTCGCACGCGGTCAGCGAGAAGACGTTCGCGCGGGTGCGGGCGTTGCTTGCCAAGGCGGAGTCGACGACGTACGAGGCGGAGGCGGAGACGTTCACGTCGGCGGCGCAGAGCTTGATGGCGAAGTACAGCATCGACGCGGCGATGCTGGACGCGCAGCCAGGCGGAGGTGAGGCCCCGGCGGGCATCCGGGTCGGCATCGACGCGCCGTACGAGCAGCCCAAGGCCGTGCTGCTCGACCTCATCGCCGAGGCCAACAGGTGCCGGGTGATCTGGTCGAAGGAGCTGGGGTTCGCCACCGTGCTGGGGTTCTGGGCGGACCTGTCCTGGGTGGAGGTGCTGTTCACCTCGCTGCTGGTGCAGGCGCAGACCGCGCTGGTGAACTCGGGCACCAAGAAGCACGGCACCGGCCAGTCGAGGAATAAGACGTTCCGCCAGTCGTTCCTGTCGGCGTTCGCCTCCAGGATCGGGGAGCGGCTCGCCGAGGCCACGGCGGCCGCGGTCTCGCAGGAGAGCGCCAGCCGGGGCACCGACCTGGTGCCGGTGCTGGCGGCCCGCGAACAGGAGGTGGAGCAGGCGGTCGAGCGCATGTTCCCGAACCTGGTCTCGCACGCGGTCCGCACGTCCTGGGACCGGGAGGGCTGGGCGGCCGGCCGTACCGCCGCCGATCAGGCCAGCCTCGGGTCGCGAGACCGACAACGCCTGTATCCCTGATTCTGGAGACATCTTTTCCCTGGCGGCAGCCATCCAAGGACGCGACGACACGGATCCGACAAGACAAGGCTGAATGTTGAGCTTGAGAAGCTCTCGCGCCTGCTCCTGCCGTCGTTGACGTGGCGCAGATGGCAAAGGCTCATTTGCGGTCAGCAGGAGATTCGGTTGTGTCGATCCCGAGACCGGACGTCAGCGAAGGTGTGCGCGGTACAGGTCGCTCACCGTAATGCCACCAGTACATCGAAAGCTTTCGGAATTGAAACTTTCACGAGCGCGAGGGTGACAGGCCAGGCCGCATGCCACCCACGGTGATTGATAAAACTTCAACTCTTGAATTCGCAACCAATTGGATAGAAGGTGTCAAGCGTTTTCACACTTTATGTTCGGGAGGTTCTGTGAGATCAATCCGATGTGCCCTCAGGCTGCTGCTCGGCGTCACCGCCGGCCTGGCGCTGACGCTGTCCGGCGCCTTACCGGCCTCGGCGACCACGATCGAAGCGACGTGGGAGCTGCGCGGCGACGGGCAGCGCATGTGCGCGCCCGGTGGCCATCCCAATACGTACTTCCTCGCTCCTGTTTACGGGAAGTGGGAGAACAAGATCACGCTCGGGATTCGGAACCTGCCTCCCGGCTCATACAGCAACGGCGGCGCGATCTGGCCCGGAGAGAATTACGGCAACACCATCCTCGGGTTCGTCCACGTATCGATCGCACCGGCTCCGCCCGCCGTGTACGTCGCCGAGCTGTGGGCCACGGACGGGATCGTGGAGCAGACCGCCCTCATCCGCATAAACATGAGGGAGGATTGCTGGTCACAGTGGAACCCGGATATTTGGCCCTGACGGTCAGGCTTCTCCACACGAGGAGGCATACGGCGCACGCCGCGAGGCCAGGAAGGCGACCGCTTCGGCCACGTCCCGCGGGGTGCCGGTGCGGCCGATCGGGTAGCCGTCCGCGGCGTTCTCCAGCCCCTCACCGCCGATCAGGCCCGGCGCGACGACGTTCGCCCTGATCCCGGCCGGTCCGTACTCCAGTGCGACGATCGGCGAGTTGCCGCCGGCGAGCAGGGCGGTCATGCGGCCCCCAGCTCCGGCAGGGCGGCCAGGACCTCGTCCAGCGCGGCCCGGCTGCCGGGGTCGAGCGGCTGGGCCGGCGAGCGGACGGCCGCCGACTCGATCAGGCCGCGGCGCACCAGCACCTCCTTGTGCACCGCCCAGGCGATGCCCGGCTGCATGCCGAAGCGGATCAGCGGGAGCAACCTGGCGAAGGCGTCCTGCCCGGGTGCCTGCAGGATCGGGGCGAGCAGGTCGGTGAACTCGCACGCCGGCATGGTGCCGACCGCTCCTCTGGCGTACTCCTCCAGGCAGAACAGCGCGTTCTGGCCGCCGAACACCGCGAAGTCGCCGCCCACTCTGGCGGCGACCGCGCCCACCTTGGGCGCGGTCGGCGGAGCCTCGATCTTGACCGAGGTGACGCCGTCCAGCTTGCTCAGCTCCACGATCAGGGACTCGGGCATGGACACCCCGGTGGCGCCGGGGGCGTCCTGCACCATCACGTCGATCCCCGCCCGCGCGGCGATCTCGCCGTAGAAGTCGGTGAGCTGTCCCGGCGTGGCCTTGACGAGGTACGGCGGGAGCACCATCAGGGCGTCCGCGCCCCCTTCCGCCGCGGCCAGGGCCTGCTCCAGCGCGGTCGCCGTGCTGGTCGAGCCGACTCCGGCGACCACCGGGGCGGATCCGGCCGCCCGGCGCACCTCGGCCAGGATCCTCGCGCGCTCGGCCGTGGTGAGCGCGAAGCCCTCGCTGGCCATGCCGAACACCGCGACGCCGTCGGCGCCGGAGGCGAGCTGCCACTCGGTCAGCCTGCGCAGGCTCGGCACGTCCAGCTCGCCGGCTGCGGTGAATGGCGTGGCAAGGATCGGGATAAGTCCGGATATGGGCACTTACGACTCCTCTTCCAGGGTGGTGATGTCGACCTCCACGCCCAGGCCGGGACCGGCGGGGAGGGGGAAGCCACCGGGGCCGCCGGGCAGCGGCGCGGTGAGGATCGCGCCGGCTACTTCGCAGGTGGTGGGCTGGTACTCGAAGAACGCCAGGTTCCCCAGGGCCGCGCTGACGTGCAGTCCCGCCGCGAGGGCGACGCCCAGCCCGGTCGAGTGGTGTGGCGCCACCGGCACGTGGTGGGCCGCGGCCAGCTCGGCGATGGACATCAGCTCGGTGATCCCGGTACGCCCGACGTCCGGCTGGGCCAGGCCCAGCGCGCGGCGCGAGAGCCAGTGCGCGAACTCGTAGCGATTGCGCAGCGTCTCGCCCACGGCGATCGGCAGCTCGGCCCGCCGCGCCAGCTCCCGGTGCCCCTCGACGTCCTCGGGCGCGAGCGGGGCCTCCAGGAACAGCGCTCCCCGCTCGGCCAGGCCGCGCGCCAGCCGTACGGCCGAGGGCACGTCGTAGACCCAGTGGGCGTCGACGGCGACCTTCAGCCCGGCGGCGGCGACCGCGTCCACGGTGGCCAGGTCCTCCTCGACGCCGTGGCCGAGGTGGAGCTTCACCGCGGTCGCGCCCTTGGCGGCCCACTCCTTGGCCAGGGCGGCCCGTTCGGCGTCGGACGGGCGGGGCAGACCGCTCACGTACACGGGAACGGTCTCGGTGAACGCGCCGCCGAGCAGGGACGCAACGCTCAACCCGGTGATCTTGCCGGTCAGGTCCCACAGGGCGATGTCGACGGCCGCGAGCGCGTCGGCCTGGTGCCCGGTCAGGTGACCGCGCTCGCGCATCAGGCCGGTCAGCCGGTCCCACAGCGGTCTGACCCGGGTGGGATCCTGGCCGATCAGCGCAGGGGCGAGCAGCCTGTCGACGATGGCCGCCGGCACCTCAGGGGCGACCGGGGCCAGCGCCTCGCCCCAGCCCGTGGTGCCGTCGTCGCAAGTGACCGAGACGAGCAGCGTCTCGAACCGGGCGGAGTAGAGGCTGCGCCACGGCGGGCGCACGAAGTAGCCCTCCTCCTGTGGCGGGGTGCCCAAGTAGGCGGCCTCATGCCGGATCTTCACCGGGAAGCAGCGCACTTGACGGATTTGCGACATGTGCGCAACGATCCCACATAGTGCAAGGCTATTGCAATGGAGACAGGATGGCTTCCGATCAGGGAAATAATCAGAGCGTAGAACGGGCGATCTCCGTGCTGCGGGCGTTCCTGACCGGTCGCCCCGAGCTACGCGTGTCAGACGTCGCGAAGGCCACCGGGCTGGGCACATCCACCGCGTCCCGGCTGCTCGCCACGCTGGAGACGCTGGAGTTCGTGGAGCGCGACGAGGTGAGCGGCCTGTACCGGCTCGGCACCGCGCCGATCACGCTCGGCGGGGTGGCGTTGAACCAGCACCCGGTCCACCGCGAGGCGCGGCAGATCGCGCAGGACCTTGCCGCGGCCCTCGGTCTGGGCGTGAACGTGGCGATCAGACAGGACGACTCGATGTTCTACCTGGCCAACTTCGAGGGCAGGCTGGCCCCGCGCTCCTATGTGCTGACCGGCCAGCGCAAGCCGCTGTACGCCACCGGCATCGGCAAGTGCCTGCTGCTCGGCCTGTCCGCCGCGGAACGCCGCTCGCTGCTGCCCGCGATGCCGCCCTTCACCCCGAGCACGATCAGCGGCCACGACCACCTGGACGAGGAGCTGGCCACCGTGCTCGGCCGCGGTTACGCGACCGAGGTCGAGGAGTTGGCCTTCGGCCGTGCGTGCGTGGCCGCGCCGATCCGCGACCGGTCCGGCGCGGTCGTGGCGGCGATCTCCATTTCCGGGCCGCTGTCGACGATCGGCCTGCCGGCCCGCGAGGCCGAACTGGCCAGGACGATCATCGAGACCGCCGACTCCGTCAGCATCGGCCTGGGTTACGTCGGCCCGGCGCACCTGCTGGGCAGCCGGACATGAGGAAGCTGACCAACGGGCAGTTCGCCTGGTTACTGATGGCGCCGGGCGTGGCGCTGTTCCTCGCGATCATCGCCTATCCCCTGGTGGCCGCGCTGGTCACCGGCTTCTTCGAGCAGAGCCTGGTCCGCCCCGGCCGTACCTTCGTCGGCCTGGCCAACTTCGCCGACCTGCTCGGCGGGGACTTCTGGCCGGTGCTGCGCAACACGCTGGTCTTCACCCTCGGCGCGACCGTGATCCCGTTCCTGCTCGGGTACGTGCTGGCCCTGGCGCTGAACTCCGGGCTGCCGGGCTTCCTGCGCGGGCTGTTCCTGTTCCCCTGGGTGATCCCCGGCGTGGTCGTGTCCTTCCTGTGGCTGTGGATCTTCAACGCGAACTACGGCGTACTCAACGGGCTGCTGGGGACCGAGATCAGCTGGCTGGGACAGCCCGGCACGGCGATGGCCGCGGTGATCGTCACCAAGACGTGGGCCAGCTTCCCCTGGATGATGGTCATGCTCCTGGCCGGGCTGCAGACGATGCCCCGCGAGCTGCACGAGGCCGCCGCGGTGGACGGCGCAGGCGCGATCCGCCGGTTCAGGTCGGTCACGGTGCCGCACATGAAGGGCATCGCCGGGATCGTTTTCCTCCTGGAGTTCATCTGGAACTTCCAGCACTTCGACACCATCTACGTGCTCACCGGCGGCGGCCCCGCCGGCGCCACCAAGACGTTCGCGGTGGCCGTCTACGACACGGCGTTCAAGGGGTTCGACCTGGGCCACGCCACCGCCCTGGGCGGGCTGTGGATGGTGCTGCTACTCATGCTCATGGTGCTCTACCTGCGCAAGGAGGCTTCGTGACGGTGACCCTGAGCGCGTCCGTGCCCACGGCCCGGACCAGGCGGAGATCGCCCGTCAACCGCTCCCGCGTGGCGGCCTGGATCGCCGTCGTCGTCATCGGCCTGTTCGGCCTGGCCCCGATCTACTGGCTGGTGGTCACGGCGCTCACCCCCGACGACCGGGCCTTCAGCTTCCCGCCGTCGCTGATCCCGACCGAGATCACCTTCGAGCACTTCACCCGGCTGGCGGAGAACCGGCAACTGTTCCAGTACCTGGCGAACAGCGTGATCGTGTCGGTGATCACCGCGATCCTCAGCGTGATCGTGTCGGCCTACATGGCCTACGCCTTCTCCAAGTTCCGCTACCGCGGCCGCAAGTCGCTCATGCATCTCGTGCTGGCCTCGCAGCTCTTCCCACAGGCGCTGCTGCTGGTCACCCTGTACGCCCTGTTCAGCGCCACCGGCCTGCTGGGCAGCTACACCGCGCTGATCCTGTCGTTCACCACGTTCACGCTGCCGCTGTGCGTGTGGATGCTGAAGGGCATCTTCGACACCGTGCCGTCCACGCTCATGGAGGCGGCGGCGATCGACGGTGCCTCCCGGTGGCGGACGCTGCACACGATCGCGCTTCCGCTCGCCGCGCCGGGGCTGATCGCCGCGGGCCTGTTCGCGTTCGTCCGCGCGTGGAACGACTTCGTCTTCGCCCTCACCCTCGCCGACCCCGCGCGGCAGACCCTGCCGCCGGGGCTGGTGCACACCTACCTCGGTGAGTTCCAAACCGCCTGGCCAGACCTCATGGCCGCGTCGTTCGTCGTCTCGCTTCCGGTCATCGCCGCGTTCATGTTCCTGCAGCGATACCTGGTGGGCGGGCTCACGGCCGGCGCGGTCAAGGGATAGGAGACCAAATGAACACGCTCAACCGCCGGGACGCCCTGCGGCTGCTCGGCCTGTCCACCCTTGGGGTGACCGCGCTGGCGGCCTGCGCCCCCGACGCCTCCGGCGGCGCCCCCCAGGGTGACACCGCCGCCAAGTCCTTCGGCTTCACTTCCTGGTCGCTGAACGAGGAGGCGCAGAAGGCCGCGGTGCAGGCCATCGTGGACGGCTACGCCGGCAGCAACGGCGTCAAGATCACTACGGCCTCGTTCCCGTACAACGAGTACCTCAACCAAGTGACCCTGAAGCTGCGCGGCGGGCAGCTCACCGGGGCGATCCAGCTCGACGTCGCGTGGCTGGGCGCGCTGGCCGCGATGGGCAGGCTGCGCGACCTCGCCACGCCGGCTGCCAAGGGCGGCTACACGGACGTGGCGCTGTCCAGCGGCCAGACCGGCGGCAAGCAGCTCGGGCTGCCCTGGACGACCGGCTCGATCGGCCTCATCGCCAACACCGGGCTGCTGGAGAAGGCCGGAGTGGACGGCATGCCCGCCACCGTGGCGGAGTTCGAGGCGGCCCTGCGCAAGGTGGCCGCGCTCGACGGCGTGATCCCGTACGCCGCCGCCACCAAGGCGGCCCAGCTCAAGGACATCCTGCCGTGGATGCGGACGTTCGGCAGCCCGCTGCTGGCCGAGGATCAGATCACGGTCGGCGACGACCCGTCGGTGGCGGCCGTGGAGTGGTACAAGAAGCTCTACGACGCCAAGCTGATCGCGCCGGACGTGGACCGCTTCGACGCGCGCGCGCTGTTCGCCCAGGGCAAGGCCGCCTTCTACGACGACGCGATCATCGCGCGCGGCGTGGTGGAGAGCCAGGCGCCGGACAAGTCGCTGACGGCCAAGATGGCGCCGCTGTCCCGGCCCGTGCTGAAGGCGGGCGACTCGCCGCAGGCCCTGCTGTGGGGGCACGTGATCGCCGTGGTCGAGGGCGAGGGCGCCGACGCCGCCGCGGCGTTCGCCGCGCACGCCACCTCCGACACCGCCACGGTCGCCACCTTCTTCGAGAAGGTGAAGCTGCCGCCGACGACCGCCGCCGGCCTGGCCGACCCCAAGGTGTCCGGTGACGCGTTCACCACCGAGTGGACCGAGAAGATCACCAAGACCGCGACCGCGAACCCCTTCTGGCGGTACGCCGGCTACGCCCAGATCGAGACGGCCATCGCCGAACAGGTACAGGCCGTGCTCGTCGGCGACTCCTCCGCGAAGGAGGCACTGGCAAAGGCCACCGAGACCGCCAAGGGCCTGCAGAAATAGGAAGACCGCCCGGTAGCGGGCGTGTTCCGCGGGACGGCAATTCCGCGGTCCCGCTTGCACCGGGGGCCCCTGACACCCCCTGCCCGTCACGACAGTGGTGCACGGTCCATGCTCGCATGCCCGGTCCCCGGTTCCCGCCCTCCGGCGGTTTCCCCGGGCTGCGAGCGTGGGCGCCTTCGGCGCGATCCCGCGCGGCCCCGCACCAGCCGCGCACATGCCCGAACCGACCCCCCGAGGACGACTCATGCGTCGCTTCCCCTCGCTCATCCCCCTCGTCCTGTTCGCCTTGCTCGCCACCGTGGCGCCGGCCGTACCGGCGCAGGCCGCCTCCGGTCCGATCGCCGACACCGGCGACACCATCGTCATCACCGGCGACACCTACCGCATGACCATCCAGAAAGCCCGCTTCCGGTACTCCTTCGCCCGGCGCGACGGCACCGTGATCGCTCCCGCCCACGCCGAGTCTGGCCTGCGCGTCGGCGACGCGGACGCCACCACCACCGAACTCGCCGGCAAGGCGGCGGGCACGGCCGTGCTCGACGTCACCCTGGAGACCGGCGCGAAGGTGCGGGTGAAGGTGCACCCGTCCGCCCGTCATGTGAAGATCACCGCCGACCGGGGCGCGGACTTCCGCACCGGCCCGGTGGCGCCCGCGTACGGGCTCGGCGACTACGGCGCGCACGCCGACGGGCAGCCCGACCAGGGCACCCCGTGCAGCGGCCAGGTCGAGGCGCGCCGGACGACGGAGCTGACCGGCATCGTCCTGGACAACCTCACCAACGAGGGCAGTTGCAAGCGGTTCATCTCCACCTTCGTGGTCTTCCCCCGGCAGAAGTTCGCCGAGGTGCTCTTCGACGAGGGGCAGAAGCGGGTCGGCCTCACCACCTCGGAGAACCGGCTGGGCAGCACCGAGCCCGCGCAGGGCCTGTACTACTTCGCCGCCACCGACCTGAAGCGGATCTACGCCGACTACCGCGACGCGAGGCACCGGCACGGCTACGCCGACGTCCGGCCGCGGCCGGAGATGTTCGGGCTGGGTTGGGAGGCGTACGGCGCGCTGGCCTGGAACACCTACCAGTCGTCGGTGACCGAGACTGTCAAGGCGTTCAAGGACCACGGCTACCCGCTCCGGTGGGGCGTGGTGGGCTCCGGGTTCTGGCCGGGCCCGCGCGGAAACAAGTCCGAGGGGACGACGAACAGCTTCGGCATGTGGGACTCGGTGCACGAGCCGGGCCGCGACGACGGCCTGCCCAACCCGCGCTACCCCGACCCGGACGCGCTGAAGAGGCTGTTCGCGGACAGCGGTATGGCCCTGCTGCTCGGCGCGCGTAACAACTTCAAGGTGGAGCCCACGGCCAACGACGGCCCGTTCACCGCCGAGGCCCTGGCCAAGGGCTACTTCCTCCCGGTCAAGGTCACCAAGGCGCAGTTCCCGGCGGGCGAGACGTACGTGCTGGACGGCGCGAACCCGAAGGCCGTGCAGTGGTTCGTGGCGCAGAGCCGCAAGTGGGGCGTGGACGGTTTGAAGGAGGACACCATGCTGTACGCGCCCAACCTGAACCGCGACGGCAACTGGAACGCCTTGCAGAAGGCGCTGCACGACGCCGGCGACCTCGTCGTCGTCCGCAACGCCGCCTACTCGGTGCCCGGCGACTGGGTGCGCATCAACGACACGATCTACGGCCGCGGCGAGGCCTTCCACGAGGACCCCGACCGGATGCCGGTGAACCTGCTCAACATCGCCGCCAGCGGCCCCGGCAACGTGTCCCCCGACATCGTGGGCGGCACCCCCCGGGCCTCGCTGACCGACCCGTCCTACCGGCGCTACTTCTGGCGCAACGCGCAGTTCGCCGCGCTGACGCCGGTCATGACCTTCGGCAAGGGACCCTGGGAACTGGAGGACCCCGAGCTGGCCGCGTCGGTGAAGCGGATGACGCTCTGGCACGACTCGCTCCACCCCTACATCTACGACGCGGTGCTCGACGGCCACGAGTCCGGCTTCCCGTACGCGATGACGCCGTTGTCCATCGCCTACCCCGACGCCGTCCCCGGTTCCGTCGGCCACGAGTGGATGCTCGGCGAGTCGCTGCTGGCCGCGCCGCTGTTCGGGCGGGACTTCGATACCGCGCAGACGCGGGACGTCCACCTGCCCGCGGGCAAGTGGATCGACTACGAGACCGGCGCGGTGTACCAGGGGCCGCGGACCCTGACGGACCACCCGATCGGGATGGACCGGCTGCCGGTGTTCGTGGGCGGCAAGGGCGTACTGATCACGCGCTCCGGTGCGGAGGTGTACCCGATCGCGCGGGGCTCGGTCTTCGACGCCCAGGGCACCCGGATCGTCAACGCGAACACCGGCTGGGACCCCGCCAAGCTGGTCGTCACCGACGCCAGGACCGGCCGCCGGGTGTCCTTCACCGTGGACTCCAAGACCGGCGCGATCCGCTTCCCCGTGGCCCGGGGACACCAGTACGTGCTGTCGGGCGGCGGCACGGCGGCGCACCCGTTCCCGGTCGAGACCGAGGTCCCGGCCGCGCCCTCCGGACTGTCGCACCAGGGCGCCACGCTGTCGTGGACGCCGGTCGAGGGCGCCCGCGGATACGTCGTGACCGGCGGCTGCTACTCGGCCGTGGCCGGAAGCACGACCGGGGCGACCGGCCTCACCGTAGCCCCCGGCGTCTACCGGGTCGCGGCGATGAACGCGGCCGGCACCGGTCCCCTCTCCGAGCCCCACACGGTGGTGCCCCCCGCTTCCTCCGGCCCGGTCGTCGTGACCAACGAGGGCGGCCCGCCGACCTGCTCGGACACGCCGCCGTACCGGGAGACCGGAACCTGGTCCTCGAGCAGCCTCAAGGGCTTCGACGGCTCCGGTACCCGGTTCAGCACGACCGAGGGCTCGACGGCCACCTGGACGGCGCGCCTGCCCTCCGGCTCGTACGAGGTGGCCGTCTGGTACCCCGCGCACACGACCAGCGCCAAGCAGGCGGCCTACCGGGCCGGCGGCCAGGACGTAGTCGTCGACCAGACCTCCTCGGGTGGCCAGTGGCACTCTCTTGGCACCTGGCCCTTCGACGGCCTCGCCTCGGTGACCCTCTCCGTCAGCGGCGCCGGCAACCACCGCGCCGACGCGGTCCGCTTCACCCCCACACCGCGATGACCCCAGGCGCCAGGCCGAGATCATGTTGCCGTGGCTCCCCGCGCGGCCGGTCGCCGCCGAGGCCGGCGGCTCAGCGCCCAGCGTAGAAGGCCCGGCCACCACGCCATCCGCCGCCACCGCCACCGCACCGCCGGCGGCGGCGGGGACTCTGGTCGGTCCTAACTCAATATTCGAGCGGCACAGGGTGGAGGACGCCTTCCGCCCGCCGCTGGGAGTGTCGCGCTATCAGTGACGGTGGCGTCAGGTCTCCGGCTGCCATTGAGCCTCCATCCAGGCCGTGTCGCCGCTGGTCAGGGCTTCGACACGGACGCCCGGCGTGGCCGGTGCCGGCACGTCGACCGCGCCACAGTCGGCGATCACGCTGACCGACACCAGCGCGGAGCTGCCCACGACGGTGACGCGGGCGCGGGAGACGGCGGTGGCGAGGCCGACGAGGACCGCTTCTGTGAGGTCTCGTCTGACCTGAACCGGCGGTGTCGACCATTGGCCGCGTGAGTCGAGTTCCACCACGACGCCCTTGCGGTCGGCGACGTCGATGCAGTGGCGCAGCTCGTGCAGCAGGGGGTTGGCGGCCTCGTCGGACTCGGCGAACAGGCGGCGCATGCGGGCCGCCTCGATGGCGCAGCGCCGCTGGACCAGCGGGTTCTCGGGGTCGAGTGAGCCGTCGGCGAGCCCTTCCAGCAGCGGCACGGTGGTGACCGACAGCTCGGCGAAGCGCTGTTGCCTGCGGCGGTGCGACTCGCCGACGACGGCTTCGGCGACGCGTACCTGCTCGATCTCCCTGCGCGCGGCCACCGCCGCCGTGCCGAGGCCGGCCAGCACGGTCGCCAGTACCGCCAGGAACAGCGGGTAGCCGATCACGGTGACGGACCCGGTCGCGAACCGGGCCAGCGTCACAAGGGTGGCCCCTTCGAGCACGACCAGGTGGAACAGCGCGACGAGTTCGTGGGCCGCCATGAACAGCACTGCGGAACGCAGCGGACGGTCCAGCACCACGATGAGTCCCGGCCAGGTGGCCGCGGCGAACATCCAGTCCTCACCGGTCGACGTGCGCCCGTCCGGAAGGGCCACGTACGACAGCAGGGAGACGGCGAGCACGACCGCGATGACCGGGCCGCGCCACCGGCCCCACGATCGCCGGCGGACGACCAGCACGGCCTCCGCGATCAGCACGACCCCGAGCGCCGCGAAGGCGCCGATCTGTGCGAGCGGCGTGTCATAGGAGGGGAGGTAGCGTATGACGGTGGGGAGCGCGAGCCCGAACACGCACACCATGGCGACGAACAGCGTCGTGATCCGCAGGCCCCGCCCCAGTTGCGCCCGCGCCGACTCCTCCACGGGGTCATTCGCCATGGCCCAGCTCACCGCCGGCACGCCGTCCGGCCCGGCGTCGCTCCTCACGGCGTCACCGGCGGGAGCTTCACCCGCAGCGTCGGCGGCGTGCCATTCGAGTCGGACCCGGGTTCCCTCGCCGGCGGCGGAGGTGATCGTGGCCGTGCCGCCGACGCGTTCCATCCTGCCGTGTATGGACTCGCGCATGCCGCGCCGGGTCCCCGGCACGTCGTGCGGCGTGAACCCCCGCCCCTCGTCGGCGACGTCGAGCCGCAGCGCCCGCGCGTCGCCGCTGAGCCGGACGATCGCGCGGGTGGTGCCCGAGTGGCGGCGCACGTTGGCGAGGGCCTCGCCCGCCGCGTCGGTGATCGCCCTGACGACGCCGAACGGGAGACGCAGCCGGTCGGGGCCGTCGAAGTCCACGCTCAGGTGCGTGACGGCGAGGTCGGCGCGCAGCAGATCGACGAGGTCGGTCTCCTCGGGCGCCCGCCCGCCGAGAGAACGCAGCCGGCCCAGGTCACGCCGCGCCTGCGGGGCCAGCCAGCCGGCGTCCGAGCGCACCTGCCCCAGGCCCACCATCAGCAGGGTCGTCGCCGCCGTGTCGTGCAGCGAGTTGACCTGCTCGCGCTCCTCGGCGCGCACGCCCGCGGCCCGCAGCGCCTCCCCACGCGTCCGCAGCGCCTCGTCCGCCAGAGCTTCGGTCCGTTTCGCCGCACGGTTCATGAAGATCCAGGCCACTCGGCCGAGCGCGGTGCCCGGCAGCACCAGCATCGTTGCCGTGACCAGGCTGGAGTCCACCTCCCACGCCCCCGCCGCCAGGAGGATCACCACCGCCCCGCCCACGGCAGTGAGCGCGGCCACCCCGCCCACCCTCGGCGAGGTGTGCCACTGATAGGTCATGCAGGCGAAGGTGACCAGCAGCCGCAGCCACCCCGTGTTCAAGTCCTCCACGGCGCCGGTCCAGAAGACGGTGCCGAACAGCCCGATCATGACGGCCACGTCGAGGGCGACGAGCGCGCTGCCCCGCCCCGCCCGCAGCCACCACGCGAACCCGCATGTCCAGGCCGCCGCGACGGCGACCACGACCGCGGTGCTCACCAGATGCTCGCCCGGCGCCCGGAACGGGGCGATGGCGCAGATGGGCACCAGCGTCGCGAGGCGCACCGCGGAGGCGTACTTGCGGCCGTAACGCTCCAGCAGCCCCGCGGCTTCCCCTGCCAACCGCCGCCCCTCGCCTCAGCTACGTTCTCGCCGCCACGCAGCCTAACGTCTCGGCCACCCGGAATGCAGGCGAGGATGGCCTGCTGTTTCGCGGTTCGACAGGGAGCGTGCTATCCGGCTCGGCCGTCGCCAAGGTCTGGAAGCAAGCCCGAACGTTCGCGCTCACCCCTGACCAGGTCGCCTCACCGCCGGCCGCCCGGCCGTACGATCTGCGGCACGCGGCGGTCTCCCTCTGGCTGAACGCGGACGTGCACGCGCCTGAGGCGGGCTCGCCGACCCCCGCGTACGCGAGGCACCGTTGAACGCTTTCCAGATGGCCGTCGAAGGCCGGCTCACTCCCGGCAGCCACTGACCCCTCAACAACCAAGACCGGTCGTTAAGTTGATATACCGGGCGCTGTGGTCATATGGGCTGTCCGATCGGTCGGATGGTCAGGGTGTTGAGGTCGACGCCTGCTGGTTGGTCGAGGGCGAAGCAGATGGCCTCGGCGACGGGCTCGGGAGCCAGGGCGAACAAGGGTGCGCTGTCGCCTGGCCAGAAGGGGGTGTCGGTCATGCCGGGATTGATGAGGGTGATACCGATGCCGCGGGTGGTGGCGTGCATCCGCAGGTTCTCGGCGAGTCCGGTGACGGCCCACTTGGTGGCCGAGTAGAGGTTGGCGGGGGTGTTCTTCAGCCCGGCGACGCTTCCGATGAGCACCAGCCGCCCGCCGGTGGCTTCAAGGTGGGGCAGGGCGGCCTTGGCCAGCAGGGCGGGGCCGAGGACGTTGGTGAGGACCATGGGCGGCCACAGCGTCGGATCGCCGTCGCTGAGGGTCGCACCTGCGGTGCGCTGGTAGTCGCCGGAGGTGAATCCGGCGTTGGCCACCGCGGCGTGCAGGGCGCCGAAGCGCTCCACGGTGCGGGTCACGGCGGAATGGGTGGCCTGCCAGTCGGCCGCGTCCGCGATGAGGCCCAGCAGCCGGTCGGGGCGGCCGGCCTCGTCGAGGAAGGCCTTGAGCTTGGTTTCGTCGCGGCCGGTGACGGCCACGCGGTGGCCGCGGTCGAGGAGCAACCGCGCGGTGTGGGCGCCGATGCCGCTGGTCCCGCCGGTGATCAGTACGGTCTTGCCGGTCATGGTCATGCTCCCGGGACCTCGGGCGAGTCCGGGTGGAGCACCTGCTCGGGGAGCATGATGCCGGCCATCGCGACCAGGACGTTGAGATCCGGGTGCTTCGCGGTCACCGTCTCGGACAGCCGGCGGACCGAGGCGTGGCCGGTGACGTCGAACGTCTCGGCGTCCATCCCGGGGGGCGCCGCGACGATCTCGCCGAGCAGTTCGCGGCGCCGCTCGGCGACGATCACGCGGTTGCCCGCTTGGTGGAGTCGGACGGCCGGGCCGCGCCCGATGCCGGAGGTGCCACCGGCCACCAGCACGGTGTTTGCGGTGATCTTCATGATGTGTCGTTCCCTTCTTCGGCGCTGTCGTCAGTTCTGTACGGGCAGTTCGATGCGGACGATGCGGTCGTCGCCGGGGCGGGGGTCGGTGCCGCCCCAAGTGGCCTGGTCGGTGTTGGACGTGACGATCCACAGGGCGCCATCCGGGGCCACCTCGACGGTGCGGATGCGGCCGTATTCGCCGACGAAGTGCGTGATCGGCTCGCCGGCCGCGCGCGGTCCCTGGACGGGGAGTTGCCAGAGACGCTGCCCGCCGAGGGCGCCCATCCACAAGGAGCCGTCGGCGTAGGCGATTCCCGAGGGGGAGGCGTCGTCGGGATGGAGGGTGAAGAGGGGCGGTCGGCCGGTGTCGCCGGCGACGCCCTCGGTCTCGGGCCAGCCGTAGTCCGTGCCCGGGGTGAGCACGTTCACCTCGTCCCAGGTGCGATGGCCTAGCTCGGAGGCGTACATGGTGTCGTCGGGGCCGAACGTGATGCCCTGGACGTTACGGTGTCCGCCGGAGTAGATGGCGGTGCCGGACGGATTGTCGGCGGGGATCGTGCCGTCGGTACGGATCCGCAGGATCTTGCCGTTCAGTGATGCGTCGTCGGCGGCGTTCTCGGGGAGGAACGCGTCGCCGGTGCCGATCCACAGGTTGCCGTCCGGCCCTATGCGCAACCGGCCGCCGTGGTGCCGATCCGCCGTCTGAATGCCGTCGATCAGCACGCGGGTCTGGGTGAGTGAGCGGTAGTCGGGGGCGATCCGGAGCGCGACCACGCGGTTGGTGGACGAGCCGGACACGTACGCGAAGACGGTCGGGTCGGAGTCGAACCGCGGCGAGGTGGCGAGGCCGAGCAGCCCGCCCTCGGCGCTGGTCACGACGCCCGGCACCCTGCCGACGGGCTGGGCCGCGCCACCGTCCGGTGGGATGCGGACGATCTCTCCGGACAGCCGCAAGGAGACCAATGCGGAACCGTCCGGGAGGAACGTCAGGCCCCAGGGCGCCTGCAGCCCGGTCACCAACTCCGTGCGTTCCTCCAGCGCCGATGACGACCTACTGATGCTCGGCGACGCCGTCGCCGGTGAGCTCGGCCGGGTCGCGGCGGCGCCGGACTCGGTGCCGGTCGTCATGCACGCTGCGAGGCTGACAGTCACGGCTCCCGCGAGCAGGAGCATCGGTACGGATCTTGTGGTCGGCGATCGGTTCATGGCCACCCCCTGACTGGTATCGATAGCGACGCTAACGCTAATGAATGATCACTGATATCGCAACTATCGATATCAGTTTTCTGTTAGCATCGATTCGTGAGTGATCGGGAAGAGGTTCGCCAACGCGTCATCGACGCCGCGACCGGGCTGCTCCGCGACAAGGGCCGCGAAGGAGTGACGACGCGCACCGTCAGCGCGGCGGCCGGCGTGCAGGCACCCACGCTCTACCGCCTCTTCGCCGACATGAACGGGCTGCTCGAAGCGGTCGCGGCCGATGGATTCGCGCGCTACCTCGCGCAGAAGCACAACCAGACGCTCTCCGATGACCCTGTGGAGGATCTGCGCCGCGGCTGGGACACGCACATCGGCTTCGGCCTGGAGAACTCGGCGCACTACCTGCTCATGTACGGCCAGCCCACTCCCGGGTCCCGGAGGCGCACCACCGAGCAGGCGCTGGAGCGGCTTCGCCTGCTGGTCGAACGCATCGCCGTCGCGGGCCTGCTCTCGGTCGGCGTCGAGACCGCCGTAAGCATGGTGCACGCCGCGGGCGTCGGCCTCACGCTCAACCTCATCGGGACACCTCCCGAGGAGCGCGATCCCGCCCTCCCCGACCGTCTGCGCGAGGCCATCATCGCGTCGATCACCACGGCGGCCCCGACCGGCATCCCCCCGAGCGCGGCCCAGCGCGCCGTGGCCCTGAAGGCCGTACTCGGCGAGGTGCCCGACCTGTACAGCCTGGGCGAGCGGGCCTTGCTGAACGAACTCCTCGACCGCGCCGCGAACCACACCCCAGCCCGCTGAGGTCGCCGACGGATGGGCGTCGACAGTGTGGACGACGAGGCCGCTCCGCCCCGGTGTAAAAACTCGCAGAGATCGCCATCGCGGACGCGGTCTACGACGCCGCCGGATACTGCATCCACGCAACCCATCACCGCGAGACACCGATCCGATACGCCGCCACACCAGGCCACCGTTCACCCGATCCCCACGAGCCTTGACATAGGCGCCACCAAGGAGCATTTATGTCCCCCACCTCCACGCTGGTGTTCGTTCACGGTTTTTGGCACGGCTCCTGGTGCTGGAGTGAAGTCGTCCCCCATGTGGTGGCCGCCAGGCGTCTGGCCGCTGCGGTGGACATGGCGGGGCACGGGCTGTACGCCCGCCGTCCTCAGTGGCTCACTAAACAGCCGTACAACCCCGAGGCGATCAGCACAGAGGTTTCGCCCGTGGCGGACGTGAGTCTCGACCATGCGGCCGAGTTGCTGACTTCGCAGATCAAGCGGATCGGCGGCGGCGAGCCAGTTACGGTGGTCGCCCACAGCGCGGCCGGCCCCGTACTGACGCGAGTGGCCCAGCGGACGCCAGAGCTGGTTGCGCACGCGGCTAGTGCCTGCCCGCGCACCAAGAGTAGAAAATGACGACAATTCCCCACTCACTGCCCATAGGAATAGGAAACGCCTGTACGGGCACGTCCGCCGGACTACCGCTCCAATGCCGCCGGCTGGCGAGCGGGGCAGCGCCGGCCATGGGAATCCAATACGTGGAGTTCGCTGTGCTGAAAATCTATTAGAAGCAAGATCATTTAGTGCCGCGCGATGCCGTTTGATGGGAGTTCATGCCGCTTTCCGCGCACATTGCATGTCCGGCAGTGCCGGGTGCTGACGACGCGTGACGGGGCGTACGAGCACGCACCGAGCGCGGTCAGCGCAGCGACACTTCCGTAGGCTACGGCTGGAATCTTGGTAATCGTGAACACAGCGGCGACCTTGATCCACGTCACAGCGGGGGATCTTGGGCAGGGACGGTCGGCGGGTGAAGCGCTGGGGGTTGGCTGCCCGGAACTGGTCGATGGTCGCGGCGCGTTTGTCCTGGATCATTTGCGCGGTGCCGATATGCATGCGCTAAACCGCCGTTCGCGTGAATGGCGTTCTCGATGAACGATGCGGCGAGTCCACCGGAGGATGGGGGTCAGGGCGCCGGTGCCACCAGCAAGGGCGGGGAGAGATAAGGGAAGCCCGTGCGGAGCGTTCCCGTGGCTGAGTTGGGGTCGAGGCCCATCGCGATCGGCGTGTTGAGCACGAGCCCGAACATGACTTCCGGTGTGCAGTCCGTCAGGCTGCGGCCGTTACGCCTGCTGGGAGAGAACTCCGCCGTGGTTCCGATCTCGTAGCGGAGAATGTCGGGAAAGATCAGGTCGCGAACGTGGCGACCATGGCCAGAGGGGTTCTGGTGGGTGCCCATGGCTCTGACCACGTCCGCGACCAGCTTTTCTGCGAGCGCCCCGTAGATGGCGCGATCCTCGCGCGGCTGGGTGGTGTTGTATTCGCTGGAGCGTTCGGTGTCGTCCGGATTGAAGATGGTGTTGACCAGTGGCTGCGCGCATCGGTTGATCTGGCGCCAGCCGCCGGCGTCGGTGGGCAGGACGCTCGTCCCCCAGAAGCCGATGGAGGTCGTCTCGAACGCGGTGTCCGGCACCTCGAGCACAATGGCGCTGACGTTGGTGCCGCCGAAGACGTTCTCCGGGTTGTCGCGGTCCCAGCCGTCCAGGTTGAGCGGGCTGCCGGTGGTGACGGCCGTCACGACGGCCCCGACGACCGAGCCGTCGATGAAGAAGGGATCGCCGGCCAGCCCTGCCCAGACGCGTACTCCATCCTCGCCGACGATCTCCTCGTCGGTCCGTCCCGTGGCCACGATCACCCCGGTGGCGTCGCGGTTCCGCGCGTCCGGCCCTTCCAGCCTGCGAAGCTCGATCGACTGCCTGCCATCGGCTTCGCCGGGGCCGAAGGTGGCCCGGTAGGTGATGTCCTCGACCGCGTCGCCATCAGCATCAACCTTGAACTCGTAGAGCGCTTCAGGATGGAAGCCGTCAGACCCGGAGAGCGGGTTCACATTGATGACGAAGACGGTTCCCGATGTCCCTCGGAAAAGATAGACATCGCTGATGTCAAGGCGCTTGTCCTGGCGGGCAAGTGGTGAGTCTAGGTGGTGGGACATGGAGCTCCCTGGAAGCTATTTATTGGTATCACTGGCGCGCGAGAGGATCTGCGTCCACCAGATGACCTTGCCGATGCTCGATGGTGCCACCTCGAAGCCCCAATCCTTTGCAAGGCCGTCCACAATAATCAGTCCGCGATATTGCTCATCGTCGTGTGCGGCTCGGATCAACAGGGGTGGGCGCGGGTCGGGATCAGAGATCTCGAAACGCAGGGTGTCACCGGATAGGTAAATGCAAAAGTGGATGAAGCCCGCTCTTCGTAGCTCGGGATGCACATGTTTGGCGGCGTTGGTGGCCACCTCGGAGGTGATCAACTTGGCCTCCTCGATGGTTTCCGCATGTACACCCCAGAGCGACAGGATGTTTTCCACGGTTCGACGTGCGACGATCGGCTTAAAGCCGTCCAGGTGCCATTCGCAGGACGTGGTCCGTTCCGTTGTTCCCTGGATCATCTATCACCGCCGAGCTCGGGGCACCCAATCGATTGTTATGGCCACTTCGATGGTAGGGCGATCGATGGCAGTTCTTCCGGTTTCTATCTGCACAGTGATGCGGTCAGCCGGTTTCATGCTGCTCGGTCAGCCTGGCGTGAATGCCTTCCGTCCGGAGAGAAGCCGTGGCCTGGCGGTCCTGCCGTGACAGCCTGGCTGGATCCAATATGCGGAAGGCGAGCACAAGTTCGTGCCTCGCGGAAGGCGCATTCAGCAAAGACCGGGCAAGGATTTCTTCGATGCGGATCAGGCGCTTGCGCGTGGCCGGCACGGACAGTCCCAGCACCGAGGCGGTCGTGTCCAGCCGGGCATTGCTCCTCAGCCAGGTCTGTAAGGTCTCGAGAAGACGCGCGTCGACCCCGTGTAGCGGGGTGAGATACGACTCCGCCCAGTGGAATGCCGCCGTAGTGTCGAGGAGCGCGTCCAGCGTCACTTCGCCGGGTTCGTCGCTGTCGGGTCGTGACGGCTGAGCGAGGAGGCGCAGCGCGAGCTGGATCTCCGCCTGGGTTTCGAGATCGTTCAGATCACAGCTCAGGAGTCGCTCGATGTGGCGCAGCCGGGCGGACAGCGTGTTGCGGTGGACCTTCAGCTGACGCGTCGCTCCGCTGAAGAAGGTGAGCCAGGACGTGAGAGTCCCCTTCAGCTCCTCGGCGTCGGGATCCTGGCGGCGTTCGGGCCGATAATCCAGCAGCAGGCGCAGTGATCTGGCCGCCCATTGGTGGCCTCCCGCGCCCAGCAGCGATGTTACGTCTTCGCGCGAACTGAATGTCGCGCACCGCGCGTCGATTGCCCTGGCGACCGCGAGCGCATGAAACGCCTGCTGATATCCCGCAGCCACATCACGCAGGTCCACGAGTCGCCCGGCTCCGACGTAGCACCCCGGGTTGCTCGCTACCAGGGCACGCAACGCCTGGTCCAGCGGGTTGTCCGCCTCTTCTGAGTCGGCCGGGGCCAGGACGATGAGATGGCGGGCATAGACGGGACAGCGCACGATCCACGCGCGGCCCTCGGTGACCTCGGCGCACCTCCTGGCGTAATCACCTCTGCGGCTCGCCGGGCACTCCACGATGTAAACGCGGGTGAGATCGGGGAGCCGCGACCCCAAAGCCTTGGTGACGCGTCGTGCCGCCTGGACGTGGCCGAGCATGAGCAGATGCAGGACCGCCTCGCGGCTGTGCGACTCCGCCAGATCGACCTGGTGCGAGTGTCGGCCGAGCGCTTCCAGCCGCCACCGAAGCCACAGCAGGCCCGCAGCGTCGGACACCAGGCTCCGCATCCGAGAGGGGAACGGTCCGTCCCGGGCGACGAGGAGAACCGGGTTCGGCTCCTGGCTGCCGATGGACATGATGTGGGCGACCTGCGTGCCCAGGCTGATGGCAGCTGATCGCGCCTGCTTGGTGACGACGCGGCGGATATCCTTCTCCGCCCGGGAGAAGAGCTCCACCGAGGGCCCGGGGAAGGCGTAAAGCAGAGAACCGGCGGGGTCGACCAGGACCGCGTGCCCGGATATCTGCCGGGCGAGCCATTGCAGAAGACGGCTGAGGCCATCTGACTGCAGCACGATGCGCTGCATCTCCTTCAGTTGATCGGTGTGCTCGTGGAGCTCGCGCTGCTGTTCCTGGCGGATCACGTAGTGGATTCGGGCCCATACATGCGGCACGTCACCCGGCACTGTGAGCAGCGGGACGTCGTGTTCTCTGGCGGCCACCAGCGATTCCGACAGGGCGTCATCTCCGTTGGCTCCCGCAAGAATCACTCCGGCGGCGTTCGCGACGGCTGGCCAATCGATGCGCGGCCCGGTCGGCCGGACGAGCAGCACATCGTTCAGCGCGTGAATCGGCGTGCCGGCTCCCGCGCTCGCCGCCCACGTCCCCTCGACGACCGCCGCCACGGGCCTCCCGCCATACCGAACCGCGTCGTCGCTGTCCACGAACCGCAGGCCCAATTCGGGCCGACTCACCAAACCGCTGAGAGTGGGCATGCGCGCTCCTCGCTGGCGCCGACAAAGGACCGGCTTGTGTGGTCGCGGCCCACATTGGGCGAGCCGCACCCAAGTGCTTAATCTCACACAGGTACAGTCCGTTGTGGGACGATTTGTTGAGTCTCCCGGTGGAGGGCCTAGCTCAAATGCCGGGGAGTTAGGGCTCGCAGATCATTAATACGCCGTTTTGATCTTCGCGTGCGGGATGATACTCGCGACGCCGGAGACATCTACGACCTGGCCGCAGCGAAGGTTCTCGGACATAGCTCTCTGCCCCGATCCGTGACCGCGCCACACACTTTGCGCCTGAGCCAATCTCAGGGTCCATTGACAACGTTCGGCGGGCATCACAAGGTCGGCCAGAGGGCGTGGCCATGCATCATGGAGGTCTCCGTGTGCGGACAGGTCTGCGATGAATTATGCGAAAATGGATCAGGCGGAAGGTGAAGGGGCGTCGGCGAGAATATGCTGGATCAGGGACCGAAGCACCGATGTGGCGGACCGGGTATCCCGTGCGTCGCACAACACGATCGGCACGCGTGAGTCGAGTTCGAGTGCGGCTCGCACCTCTTCCGGTTCATAGGGGAACGCATCATCGAACTCGTTGACCGCGACGAGGAATGGGATGCCACGATTCTCGAAGAAGTCGACGGCGGCGAAACATTCCTGCAGCCGACGGGTGTCAGCCAGCACAATGGCACCAAGAGCTCCGTCGGACAGCTCGTCCCACATGAACCAGAAGCGCTCCTGCCCAGGCGTTCCGAACAGGTAGAGTACGATATTATGCTGCTGAATGGTGATGCGGCCGAAGTCAAATGCAACGGTGGTTGTGGACTTTTCCTCCGTCCTGCTGATATTGTCGATACCCACGCTGGCCGTAGTGATGAGCTCCTCTGTATTCAGTGGCTCGATCTCGCTCGTCGCGGCGACGTAGGTCGTCTTTCCGACGCCGAATCCACCCGCGATCAGAATTTTGACCTGGGTGGGGGGAACCTCAGATTCGTTGTAGACCATCGAGCAGCTTCTCCAAGAGAACTCGGTCGGCGACGTGGCTGGAGGAAGAAGACGATGCCCAGGTAGCTATGGCCCCGCAGTCCACTAAATCGGCGAGGAGGACCTTGGTAACCATTACAGGAAGTCGTATGTACGCCGCCACCTCGGCGACCGAGATAGGTGTCTGGCACAGCTCGAGCACCTTGACGTGTTCCGGATCAACGCCCGGGCTGGCCCGGCCCGTTGTGACCACCAATGAGAGCAGACCCAATTCAACAGTTGGGCGGGTGCGGCCCGCGTTCACTGTGTATGGGCGTATTAACGGGCCGGCTTCGTCATCAAGCCATACTTCATCGTCACCGGCTGTCATGTTCATCGGATCCTGCCACCAGGGCCAGTTGCCGACGGGCGGGTCGCTGTGTCCAGGAAGGGCCTAACGGCCTTGATCAGC
The DNA here is from genome assembly GCF_022213955.1 of Dolomitihabitans soli. Taxonomy (GTDB): domain Bacteria; phylum Actinomycetota; class Actinomycetes; order Streptosporangiales; family Streptosporangiaceae; genus Streptosporangium_A; species Streptosporangium_A soli. The sequence goes on from NZ_JAKNTW010000011.1 coordinate 259,156, forward strand.
CGAGCCATCTCAAGACCGACGACAGCCGGGTCGGCGTCTCCCTTCGCCAGCACCGCGAGAACCGAGTTGTAACCGGCCCACGAGATGAACAGCTGACTGGACTTGAGTTCTGCCACGACCTGGCGGACTTCGTTGCCGCCATCGAATTTGTTGCAGGCGCTCCGTGCCATGGAAAATAGTCCGGAGGCGAGTGCCGCGAGATATTCTGAGCTGTCACGGTCCAGGCCGTAGGTGGCTTTCATCAATCCGTCGGAGGACAGCAGCACACTGCCACGAATGGCAGGGACCTCCCGGGACAGACCCTCCAGCAGCCAGGCGAGGTCCGGAGTCTGGTTCGAAGAGACGGCGCTCAATGGGACGCTCCTTCTAGGTTTGTGGTGTTCTACGAACCGGTGTTACCAGTCTCATCGTTCAGGTCTTCGTCCTGGCCAATACGCATCCCCTTCTTGAATGCCGCCATCAGCCCGTGATCGTGGCTGATGTCCGCATCGTCATCCAAAGGTGCGGGAGCATTGAGGAGTTCGGGCGCCATGTTCGCCTGAGGACGACGTCTCGGCAGTTCCGGGCGTCGGCCGTCACCTCTCCGAGAGCCGAGGTCGGTCCGCCCGCGCGTTTGCCGGGCGGGCGGGCCGGCGCTCTGTTTCCGCCAAGCCTCGGACGGACCGTCAGGGCGGACACCGGCATCGTGGTCGCTCAGCACCGGGGTCTGTATGGGGTCCTGTCCAGAACCGGAGAAAGGCATCGACGAAGAACGCGCGCCTGGCGTACCGGCCCGTAGCGCCGGCGCGGGTTCGGCGAACTCGGGTGGCGTTGCCTGTCGTGCGACAGTCTCCTGCGTTTCTGAACCGATCAACTCATTCGGGATCACGACGATGGCCTGGGTGCCGCCGTAGAGGTTGGTCTGCAGCCTGACAACGACTTTGTGCCGACGTGAGAGGGCGGATACCACGAGCAGCCCGATACGGCCGTCCTCCACCAATGCGTCGACGTCGATTCGTTCCGGATCGGTGAAAAGATCGTTCAGCCGACGCTGGGTTGCTCGAGGAATTCCGAGGCCGCGGTCTTCGACCTCGATGGCCACGCCGGCGGTTACGGCTTCTACGCGGAGGAGCACCTGCGTGTGCGGCGGCGAGAACTTGGTCGCGTTCTCAACAAGCTCGGCGAGCAGATGGATGACGTCCGCGGCCGCGCCGCCGTCCAGGGTCCCATCGACCGGCGGCACCACTTTGACCCGGTTGTAGTGCTCGACCTCGGCGATGGCCGAGCGCAGGACCTCGTACACGGTCACCGGCCTGCTCCACTGGCGCCGCGAGGCGGCCCCACCGATCACAGCGAGGCTTTCGGCCTGTCGGCGCAGGCGAGTATTGAGGTGATCGACCCTGAACAGGCCCTTGAGCAGCTCCGGATCCTCGACCTGGTTCTCCAGCTCGTCGAGTCCCTTCATCGCCCGATGGGTCAGTGACTGCATTCGCCGGGCAAGGTTGACAAAAACCTCGACTCGCTGCGCGGGGCCGCCGCTGATTTTCGGGCTCCCCGCGTTGATCACAGCGTTCCAGGCCTCGTCCTGAGCTTTCTGGACTTCATGCACAAGGTGCGCGATGGGGTCGCCGGTCGTTGCAGGCCGGAATTCGACGCCGCGTGGTGCGAGAACCCCGCCGGCCGCGATCCGCTCTGCCAGGCCCTGCAGTTCTTGCCTGCCGCGGGACACCAAGGACTCCAGCTCGCCGAGTCGTCGCTGCAAGTCCGGGGGGCGGAAGGCCGAACGGCCGAATATCTGACGCTCCCGCCGAGTCGCCTTGTCCGCCGCGACGATAGTGGCGCACATGACGGCCACCGCTCCCGCGGCAATGACGGCCAGTGTCGGCCAAGCCTCCGGCGACGAGGATCCCGCCACGATCAGTTCCGTCACCGCGATCAGCCCGAGGCACGCCATAAGGGCTGTGGGAAGGATGGAGATGCACAGATGGAAGGCATGAACGCTGACCGGACGACGTTTACCGCGGCGTGGCCTGCCATGGCTTCCGACGTCGTGGCGTTCGGGGGCGGCGGGAGGCAGAGGAGGCTCAGACATAGGCGTCCTTGGTACAGGGGTGATCGGTCAACAGGGGTCACCATACTGAGACAACTGCACGTATACCGGTCAATCCGGCCTTTGAGGTGATGCGGGTTCGGTCGGCAGGGGCGACGGCCCTTTCGTTGATGCGGGAGTCCGCGGCTGGACTGCAACCCGCGGCGAGCCTCAGGCACCGGACTGCGTCGGCCACCAGTACTACATCCCTAGATCGAGTGTGTCCAGTTAACGGTGTATCTCAATCTTGCTTCGTTTTTGGTGGTCAGACGGCCTTCAGGGTGATGGCGACAGCGTTCAAGGCGGGTGCCGTCGCGTTGTATCTGTCCGCCCCGACACGAGCGTGCGTCGGTGGCCGGGAACCCGGGCATTAACCGCGAGACCCTGCGCCCCAGCCTGGCGGGGACACTGAGTGATAGTGACTTCAAGCGCGTGGTGAGGTCGCGGGTCTCCTGGCCGAGCCAGTTACAGCCTTGGGTGAATCCTGGTCGGACCATCTGGAAGGACCGGTCTCAGAGGTATTGGTACGGCTTCGCGAGGTGGCTGCCCAGGCAAGCTCAGGTCCGCGATCACCTTGATACTCTCCGGATGGCCGCAGTCCACGACGGGAACGGCCGGGTAACCAGATAGGAGCCTGAGATGAGCCTTCCCCCCGCCTTTCGCCTGGTGACCCCCATCGACACGGAAGCGCCTCGCCGCGCTGCCCGGCTCCAGGAGTTGGGCATCCGAGAGGAGCCTGACTCTGAGTTTGACGAGTTCGCCCGTGCCCTGGCCCACGAGCTAGAGGCGCCTTTCGCCATGGTCAACCTCATCGGCCCAGAACGACAGTATTTCGCCGGACTGTATCCCTCCTCGCGCGACCGGGGCGTCGACTGGGAGACGGATCCGTTCCGGACAATGGGCTGCGACCACGGTTACTGCATGTACGTGGTGACGAGGAAGCATGCGATGGCGTTGGACGAAGTGATGGACTACCACCTCTTCGCCGGTAACCCGGTGGTGGACGAGATCGGGGTTCGCGCCTACCTGGGCGCCCCGTTGATCGACCAGACGGGGACCCTGGGCACCATCTGCGTCGTGGACACCAAGCCCCACGATTGGGGCACGGAGGGGGTCGCGTTCATCAAGGCCCGGGCAGCAGAGCTTGTGGAGAGGATCCATCAGCGGGCGAGTCTGCTGAAGGGGCCTGGATACGCTCGGGATGCCGCTTCTCGGACGTGAGACTGCGCGGAGGGCGGAACGACCTACGTCAACGATTCTGACGTGCAAGGTACGTATAGGTCAGAAGTCGGCAGGTGCAGAGCCGTCATAGGTCGAGTTGAGGAGGAGCTCGTCCTCAACGAGCTGATCGCCGGCTTGGCCTCGAAGTGATGTGACCAGACCGGCCGGCGCTACGCACCCCGGCGGATCTGGTTGTCACGTTGCCGCCATTCGTCTACTACTACTCCAGCCCGGTCCCGACGACGCCTTTGATGTACCACTTCTGAAACACGAGGAAGATGATCAGCACCGGCATCATGCTGATCACTGCCGCGGCCAGGCCGACGCTGGGCGACATCAGGGTGTATTGCCCCTGGGCAAGGGGCGCGAGCGCGACCGTCATCACCTGGTGCTCGCGGTCCGGCGCGACGACCTGCGGCCAGATGTAGGTGTTCCACGCGGTCAGGAAGCTGATCGAGCAATAGGCGGCCAGCGCCGGCCTGGCCAGCGGCAGCGCGATCAGGGTCAGGACGCGTGGCCAGCCCGCGCCGTCCAGCCGGGCCGCCTCGATGAGGCCCGCCGGCAGCCCCGCGAAGAACTGCCGGAACAGCAGCATCGCGAACGCCGTCTGGCCCGCTACTGGCAGGATCATGCCGGCGTAGGTTCCGACCAGGCCGAGCTGGTAGGTGATGATGTAGAGGGGGATCAGCGTCATGTTGGCGGGCACGAACATCGGCACAAGGATCACGCCGAGGAGCAGGCCCGTCCACCGAAACGGGATCGTCGCCAGAGCGAAGCCCGCCGGGATGGAGATCACCAGTTGCACGGCGACGATGCCGATGCTGAAGACGAACGAGTTGACGATGGCCCGTGCGGAGAGGAACTCGTAGGCCTCTACATAGTTGTGCCATACGACGTTCGGCGGCAGCAGGTGGGGTGGGAAGGCACGCGCGTCCTGCGCCGACATCAAAGACGCCGAGAGCAGGTAGAACAGCGGCGCCGCCATGAGCAGCCCGCACAACAGCAGCGTCGCGTATCGGACGAGGGTCCGGAGGGTCATGTGGCACTCCTGAGCTTGGCGGCGAGCCGTACCAGACCCACGGCGACGCCGATGAGCACGAGTTGGAAGAGCGCGAGCGCGCTGGCGTAGCCCATCTCGCCCTTCTCGAACGCCGTGCGGTAGGCGTACAAGGCCAGGGTCTGGGTGCTGTCGAGAGGGCCGCCGCCGGTCATGATGAGCGCCGTCTCGAACGAGCCGCTGACGAAGTTGATCACTTGCAGGACGGTCACCAGCACCGTCGTCTGCATCACGTTGGGCCAGGTGATGCTCCACAACCGCCGCCACAAGCCGGCGCCGTCCAGCGCCGCAGCGGCGTAGATGTCGTCGGGAATGCGTTGCAGCCCGGCCAGGTACAGCAGCATCACCAGCGGCAGGGCCAGCCAGATCATCATGAGGGACAGCGCGGGCAGCGCCCAGGTGGTGTCGGACAGCCAGGCAGGGCCGTCGATGCCCACCCAGCGCAGCATCGAGTTGGCGAGACCGGTCCGTCCGTCGTACAGGTACGCCCACAGCACCGCCGCGACCGCCGAGGACGCCACCATCGGGGCCAGATACAGCACCCGGAGCGTCTCGACGCCCGGCAGCCTGGTGTTGAGCAGCACGGCGAGCACGAAGCCGACCACGATCGTCGGAACCACTCCCAGGAGCACGAACAGCAGCGTCACCCACAGCGAGCCCCACATCCGGCCGTCGCCGAACAGGCGGGCGAGATTGTCCAGGCCCACCCATTCAGGTGGGGTGAACAGGTCCCAGCTGAAGAAGCTCAGGCCCAGTCCGGCGAGCGCGGGCACGATGACGAACACGCCGAAGGCGAGCATGCTCGGCGCCACGAACGCCGTCGCGGCCCACGCGTCTCGCCGTCGCCGGCGTCTGTTGCCATCCTGGCCAGGTGCGGGAGGGCTCGTGCCGACCGCTCTGCCGTCGGCTGTACTCGTCACTGTCGCCATCATCGATCTTCCTCCTTGGCCGTGCCCGCGCCGACGTCACCCGCCGGTCGTCGCGAGCGCCTCGTTGACGGCCTTCTCCGCGTCGGCGAAGGCCTCGGCCACCGGCCGCTTCTTCAGTACGACCTCCTGCACCGCCTTGAGCACCTGCTCGTCGAGCACGCCCTGGGCCTTGCCGGGCAGTTGCGTCGCCAGTAGGGCGTTCTTGGCGGCGTCGGCGAAGACGGCGTTGTTGGACGGCGGCGCCTTCAGGTCCTTCCAGATGCCTTTCTCCAGGCCGTCCAGGGTCGGCGGGACGACCTGGCCGGTCTCCTGCGCGATCTTCATCCCGCCGTCGTTGCGGTAGAACCACGCGAGGAACGCCCACGCGGCGTCCTTGTTCTCGCTGGTCTGCGCGATGGACAGGCCGTAGGAGCCGCCACCGACGGTGGTCTTGCCGTTGATGGTCGGCATGACCTCGGCGTCCCAGTCGTCCTTCAGCTGGCTCTTGAGCGTGGGCACCCCGGCGCGGACACTGAAGGACATCGCCACCTGCCCGCGATCGAACTTGGGCAGCGAGGCCTCGTTGGCAGAGTACGCCGGCGACGCGGTGCCGTAGGCCTTGATGAGTTGCGTCCAGGCCTTGACCGCCTCCGGCTGGCCGATTCCAGACTTCTTGGTCTGCGCGTCGTAGACGTAGCCTCCGTAAGCGTGAATCACCGGCGTGTAGATGGCGGGCTGGCCACCGGTGCGAAGCGGCGGCACCAGGCCGACGACGTCTCCTCCTGACTTGCTCTGGATCTCCGCCGCGACCCGGTACATGTCATCCCACGTCCAGGTGGGCTTCGGCAGCTCGGTCACGCCTGCCCGCTTGAAGGCGGTCCGGTTGTAGAACAGCGTGACCGAGTCGGCGCTCACCGGCAGACCGGCGATCTGATCCGGCTTGGCGATCGGCCGATACTGTCCGACGAACTGCGGGAGGAACTCGCTGCCTTTCAGGCCGTCCTTGCCTTCCCCGAGCCACGGGGCCAGGTCCATGGTGACGTTGCCCGCTGCCAGCCGGTTGACCGCGTAGTCGACGTTCATCAGGACGTCGGGGAGCTTGTCGCCGAGCCGGGCGGTGACGAGCTGCTGGATGTACTGGGTGCCGTCGTCCGGCAACGACTCGACCGTCACCTTCCGCTTCGGGAAGGCCTGCTCGTAGGCCGCGGCGTACTTCTCGAACTGCGGGACCAGACCGGCCTGCATCGAGAGGGTGATGCTGGTGCTGCCGTCGACGGCGCCCGTTTCGCCCCCTTCGCCACCGCTGCATGCGGCGGCCAGGGTGAGCATCGGGACGAGGGCGGCGGCCAGGCCGCGGGTCCTCCATGGTGCGATGCGACTGATCATCTTCAATCTCCTTCTGACAGGAACTCGGCGAACGGCAAGGCAGTCGGGGCCCGCAGCGGGTTGCGAGCCCGCTCAACAGGTACGTGGCGCACTGGTCCACCCCACATCGCCCATCCGGAACGGCAGGCTGGAGCGGCCCTCCTGCAGGTCGAGCGGAAGCGCCGGCCCTCTGGCCGAATCGGGCCGGTCCAGCCAGGCGACCCCGACGGCCACTTCGACCACCCTCTCCCTGCCAGGCCATCGCGACAGGTCGACGCCGATCCTGTTCCAGCAGACGGGAAGCGGGCGGACGGTGTCCTGAACGCTGCTGCCGTCGGCTCCGGTCAACCGGAGTATCGGCACGATCGTGCGGCCGGGCAGCACCGGGAAGCACAGATCCACCTCCGCGAAGGCGAAGGCCGCGTCACCGAGGTCGTCCCCGCCGGGGAGCGGCAGCCGTACCCATCGGGTCTGCCCTGGTGGAAGGGGCGGCCCGCTGACTTCGAAGGTCGGCCCAGGGAACGTTCCGTGGAAGACCGGCGTGCAGACGAACGTGCCGTGGAGGACGTCGAGCCGGACGCCAGGGCCGGCCGTCCAGCCGGGCGCCCTGACGCCGCGAGACAGCCAGCGAGCGGATCGTCCAGCGCGGACCACCCGGCGGGCGAGCGGCTCGCCGGCGGCGCCGCGGAGGACGACTTCGGCGCAGGACCCGATCGGCGCGCCGGGTGGCGCCTCGATCCGCAGTTCGTGCCCATCGAGGCGGGCCTTCCAGCCCGCGTCGGCGTCCGCGCTCACCGCGCCGCCTCTGAGCACCGCCGCGGTGACCATTTGGCCCGGCGGCACGGGCGGTGTCCGGCCAATGGCCGGCCGCTCCTGAGCGAGGGGTATGCCGGTCGCCACGATGCGGTGCCGGCCGGATTCGTACTCCTGCGCCGGGCGGCCCGGCAGGTCGACCAGGGCCGTGCTGCCCACCGGGACGGTCAGCTCCAGCGTCAGCGTGTCGCCGTCGAGCCTCCAGCCGAGTGCGATCGTGCCGCGGACCGTCTCGACCGTGACATCGATCCTGGTCACCGGCCCGAGCAGGCGCGGCGCGACGACGAAGCGGCGATACCCCTCTGCCAGCGGCCGGATGCCCGCCACGTGCGTCCATGCCCAGGCGGCGAACGGCGCGGCGAGACCGATGTGGTCAAGCGAGGCGACACCGGCGTTCTCGTCGTCGATCCACCAGGTTTCCCAGAACGTACCTGGCCCCGTGGTGAGCATCGCGCCGATGCCGGGCTGCTCCGGCTGGCGCACCGCCGCGATCAGCGCCGTGCCGCCGTCGGCCTCCGCCATGGCTCGCACGAGTAACTGGGTGGCCGCGAACCCGGTCGACACCCTGTCGCCGCGGACACGCATGTCCACGCGGATCTGGTCGGCCAGAGCGCGCCGCTCCGCCTCGTCCGAGGCCAGCCCGGACGCCAGCGCGACGGCAGCGGAACCCTGGCCCGAGTCGGCCCACTCATGGGTGAGCGGATCGTGCAGCACGGCCCTGGCCGTGCTCGCCAGCGCATCGGCCTCGCGCTCGCGCCGCGCGGCCTCGCAGCCGTCGCCTGCGACGGCCTCCAGTTCGGCCAGCGCGCGCAGGGAGCGGATGACGGCCGCGGTCTGCAGCATCACCGGCGAGGTGCGCTCGGGGGCGAGCCAGTCCGCGCCGTAGCTGATGTCAGCGCCCCTGACGACGCCGCCCGACAGCGTGCCGAGTTGCCAGTCGCACCAGCGGCGCATGGCCGGCAACAGCCGGATGATGAGCGTGTCGTCGCCGGTGTGCCGCCAGTGCTGGAGCGGGATCTCGGTCATCGCCGAGCCCCACACCGGGTCGGCGGGCTGGACGTGACGCGCTCCCAGCAGGTGCGGGGTCAATCCGAGGACGCCGCCGTCGGGGCGCTGGTCGGCCACCACGTCGTCGAGCCAGTGCCGATAGAGGCCGGCCATGTCGAGGTGGGAGAAGGCGGCCTCCGCCGACACCGACGCGTCACCGGTCCAGCCGCCCTGCTCGCGGGTGGGGCAGTCCTCCGGATGGGAGTGAGAGTTGTTGCGCTGAGTCCGTACCGCCATCGCCACGAGACGGTCCAGCAGCGGCTCGTCGCTCGCGAAAATGCCGGTGAGCGCGACGTCGGAGTGCAGCACCCTGGCAGTCACCTCGACGGCGGCGCCGGCCGGGACGCCGCGCACCTCGACATAGCGAAAGCCGTAGAACGCGAACCACGCCTCCGCGACGTCGACACCGCCGGCGCAGGTCCAGACCAGCACCTGCCGCTCCCGGTCCCGGTCGTCGGGCAGCCGGATGTTGAGCGTCCCAACGCGGCCGGCGTCGTCGAGCTTCTCTCCGTGAACGATCTCGATCCTTGTACCGGGGGCGGCGCCGCGTACGACGACCCGGCTGCGCCCGGCCACGTTACGGCCGGCGTCGAAGACGAGGACTCCACCCGCGTCGTCGCATGGGATCGCCGCGATCTCCTCCACCACGGCGAGCGGCGGTCCGGCGTCGGGTGCGAGGGTGGCGACCGGCCGCTCAACCGCGCGCGCCGGCTCCCCTGCGACGCCTGTCCCGGCAGTGCCGCTGAATGTCCTGCGGGCGTCGTGCTCTTCAAGGTAGAAGGGGTCCTCGCGGATGACCGAGGAGGGGCCATGCCGCCAGTGCGGGCCGGTGCCCACCCGTACGACGCTGCCGTTGTCGAGCTCCACCCGCAGCTCGACCAGGGCGCGTGGCTGGGCGAGCACCTGCCCGTAGTGGCCGATGCCGGCCACGACCGCCAGAGTGTGTCGGTTGCCGTCCCGCAGCAGTCCCGTGACGTCATAACTGCGGCTCGCCGCCCGGGATAACGCCGTGCGCGAGGGGTCGCTCGCATCGGGGTTGACCGCCTGCCCGTCGACCAGAACTCGTAACAGGCCCAGGCCGGCCAGGTGCAGGCGCGCTCGCCAGGCCCGGCACGCCGGATCCCAGGAGAACTCCTCGCCTGCCGCGTGTGTCGCCGGAATCTCGATCCAGCGTGCCGTCCAGTCGTCCGCGGTCAGCGGCCCGGCGATCAGGTCCGTCTCATGCGCCCATGGCGAGAGCCTCGCGTGCTCGTCCCAGACCCTCACGGTCCAGCGCAGGGCCGAGTGCGGCGCGACGGGCGGGCCGCCCCACCGCACGTGCGCGTTCCTGCCGGACTCGATCCGGCCGGAATCCCATACCGTGCCATCCGCTGACGACGCCACGACCTGGTAAGCGGTCTGCCGCTGCCCCTGCCGCACCAGCGGAACCACCCACGACAGGCGGGGGTGGGCCGTCAGCACCACCGGCAACGCCCTGCCCGTGCGAGGGGGCCCCGCAGGGTGATCCTCCACACGGAGTCGGATCGGGGCGGGGCATGCCGCTTCATGTGGTTCGGTGGACGGGGGTGGCACGGAACCTCCACATCGACGCCGAGAGGGATTGAAACATTTCAATGCCCGCACAGTAGACGGTGACCTTGGTGAGGTCAACAGGTTCGCGCACCGGATCGACGTCTGTACAGGTAAATGAGTGAAACCTTTCAATTTGATATACTGGTCCAGCCAAGCTGTGAGCTGAAAGGGTATCCACGGGGTGTCCGATATCGACAGACCGAGCAAGACCTCGACGAGCGGCTCCGACGGAGAGCGCGCCCGGACGCGCCTCAGCATGGTCGACGTGGCCGCGCACGCCGGAGTGTCGCTCGGCACCGTCTCCAATGTGCTCAACCGCCCCGAGCTGGTGGCGGAGCGGACCCAGCGACGGGTCCGCTCCTCCATCGCCGCCCTGGGTTTCGTGCCCAACGCGCCGGCGCGGCAGCTGCGCGGAGGCCGAAGCCGCACGGTGGGGGTGGTGGTGCGCGAAATAGGCAGTCCCTACTTCAGCGAGATACTGCCGGGCATAGAGAGCAAGCTGGCCAAGGAGCAGTTCCTGCTGATGGTTTGCAGTTCCGACGACTCTCCCGACAAGGAGGCCTACTACCTGAAGACCCTTGAGGAGCATCGGGTCGCCGGCATCCTCATCTCGCCGGCAGGCGACGACATCGAGCACCTCATCGAACTCCGGCAGCGCGGAGTGGGGGTCGTGCTCCTGGACCGGCTCGGTGTCGGCTCTCAGCTGTGCGCGGTGGCCGTGAACAACGTCCAGGGAGGTGACCTGGCCGGTGACCACCTCTTCTCACTCGGCCACCGCCGCATCGGCTTCCTCAACGGGCCCTCCACGGTCAGGCAGTGCGCCGACCGCAGGGAAGGGCTGCACCGCGCGGCGCGCCGGGCGGGGCTCGACCCCGACGAGGCGATCAGCGAGATCACTCTGTCCGTGCTCAACGCCCAAGGCGGCGAGACAGGGCTGGCCCAGCTGCTCGACGACGGACGCAGGCCGTCAGCGATCTTCTGCATCAACGACATGGTCGCCGTCGGCGTCCTGCGCGACCTGGCGAAGCGCGGGATCGCCGCACCCGGCGAGATGAGCGTGGTGGGGTACGACGACGTCGAGTTCGCCGCCCTGCTGTCACCGGCGCTGACCTCGATCCGCATGCCGAAGCAGCAACTCGGTCAGGCCGCCGCCGAGCTCCTGGTCACCGACTTTCGCGCGGACGACAACCACTGGCACCAGGAGATCGTCTTCCAGCCCGAGCTCATCATCCGCGCATCCACCGCGCCCCCGCCTACCTCAGGGTAGGTGCACCTCAGCATCGGATACAGCGGCGCCTGTTGCCGATGCTCGCGGTGCTGCTCGCTCCTACTCGGCCCGGTCCTCCTCGCCCCCGGCGTTCCTCTTGATCCCGGTGCGGAACGCGTACGAGCCCGAACCGATCCGGTAGACCGCGGCTCCGCCGTCGAGCCGGTCGAAGGCCACGCACTCGGCCTCGATGGCCGGCACGCCGCCCTCGGTCACCCGCTCCGGCGGCGCGGGCACGTGTACCTCGGCGCGGGTATTGGGCGGCACGACGACGTCCAGGGCGAAGCCGTCGCCCTCCAGCCGCCAGGAGATCTCCACCCTGCCGTGCCTGGTGCGGTGCGCGGTTCTCGCCCAGCCGATCCCTCCGCCGGGGCGGGGGTGCACGACGATGTCGGCGTACCCCGGCGACCCTGGGGCCAGCCCGCCGACCGTCCGGTACATCCAGTCGCCGACGGCCCCATAGGCGTAGTGGTTGAAGGAGTTCATGGCCGGGTCCTGCAGCCCACGGTGGTGGCTCCAGGAGTCCCAGCGCTCCCACATGGTCGTCGCGTCGCCGTGCACGACCGGGTAGAGCCACGAAGGGAAGGTGTCCTGCGTCAGCAGCCGGTAGGCCACGTCCAGCCGCCCGGTCGAGGTGAGCGCGTCCAGCAGGTACGGCGTGCCGAGGAAACCGGTCGACAGGTGATCGCCGCGTGCCTCGATGTCGCCGGTCAGCCGGGCCACGGCCCTGGGCAGCTCGTCCTCCTCCAGCAGCCCGGCCATGATGGCCAGCACGTACGCGGTCTGCGTCTTGCTCACCAGCACGCCGGGCCCCTCGATGAAGGCCGCGCGGAACGCCCGCCGTACGTGCCCGTACAGCTCCAGACAGGCCCGCTCGTCCGCGTCGCGGCCGAGCACGGCGGCGAGTTCGGCGAGTTGCCGGGCGGACAGAGCGAAGATCGCCGTGCCGACGAGCCGTTTGGGGGTCTCGGCGCCGATCGACAGCCAGTCGCCGAACCCCTCCTCGGGGAAGATCCCACCGTCGGAGCGTTTGTCCAGGTACGCCAGCCAGCGCAGCATCGGCTCGAAGCAGGCCGCCACCACCCCGGTGTCGCCGCGCAGCCGGTGCAGAGCCCACGGCAGCATCACCAGCGCGTCGCCCCAGCCGGGCGAGCCCGCCTCCTTGGCGTTGGGCGACGAGCCGCGGCCCGACAATACGTCGGGCACCACGTGCGTGACCGCGCCGTCGTCGCCCTGCGCGTCGACCACGTCGGCCAGCCAGCTCCGCAGGAAGGCGGCGGCGTCGTAGTTGAACAGCGCGGTGGGCGCGAACGCCCAGATGTCACCCGTCCAGCCCAGCCGCTCGTCACGCTGCGGACAGTCGGTGGGGACGGCCAGGAAGTTGCCCCGCTGCCCCCACACGATGTTGCGCTGCAACCGGTCGAGCCGCTCGTCGGAGCAGGTGAACTCCCCCACCGGCTCCATCGCGGCGTGTGCCACCCTGGCCGTGATCGCCTCCGGCGCCGCGCGCAGCCCCGACACCTCCACGTAGCGGAACCCGTGGAAGGTGAACCTCGGCTCGAACGTCTCCAGCTCCTCGCCACGCGGCAGGAACTCGTCCGTCGCGCGGGCCGAGCGCAGGTTGGCCAGGTGCAGCCCGCCCTCATGGTCGAGGACCTCGGCGTGCCGCAGCACCACCGGGCGGTCGCGGCCGGCGCGGCCGGTGAGCCGGACCCAGCCGACCAGGTTCTGCCCGAAGTCGGCGATCCACACGCCGGGCCGCCGCTCCCACACCGCCACCGGCTCCAGCTCCTCGTGCACCCGGATCGGCGGCGCGACGGCGGCGGTCAACCGGCCGGCGGGCGGGCTGACGGGCACCGCGGGCACCCAGCCGGAGTCGTCGAACCCGGCCGCCGTCCAGCCGAGCGGCTCGGCCGCCAGATCCTGCCGCTCGCCGTTCTGCAGGTCGGCGTAGCGGATCGAGCCCGAGGCGGCCCGCCATTCCGAGTCGGTGCGCAGCCGGGTGACGCCGCCGTCGTCGTGCAGGATCTCCAGCTCGGCGCGGAAGGCCAGGCGCCGGCCGTAGTGGAAGGGGCCGAACCAGCTGATGTTGCCCGCGTACCACCCGTCGGCGAGAATCGCGCCGAGCGCGTTGTGCCCCTCCGACACCAGTTCCGTGACGTCATAGGTCTGGTACGTGACACGGTGGCGATAGTCGGTCCAGCCGGGGGCCAGGTGGTCGTCGCTCACTTTGGTGCCGTTCAGGTGGATCTCGTAGACGCCGAGCGCGGTGGCGTACAGCCTGGCCCGGCGCACCGGTGACGGCACGCCGAACTCGCGCCGCAGGTAGGGGCTGGGCCGGTCGCCGATCGGCTCGCGACCCAGCGGTGGGTCGCCGTGCAGCCCCACCTCCTCGGCCAGCGGCCACGCCGCGTCGTCGAACCCGGACTGCTCGAACCCGTCGCCGGGCCGGTCACTGGCCCGCCACCGGCCACCGGACGTGACGGTCACGGCGCTCTCCCCGGCCACCGGCACGTGTTGCGGCAGCACCTGCCGTCCCTCGGCCACGACCTCCAGCCGCACGCACAGCCCCGAGCCTGCGGCCCTGATCGCGAGCACGTTCTCGCCCGAGGCCACCAGGTCACCCGCGTCGGCCACGAACGCCCCTTCCCGCCTCTCCCCCGCGAGCGGCACGCCGTTGACGTACGCCTCGACCTCGGCGGCGCCGCCGATCATCAGCCATGCCGACAGCGGCCTGGCCCCGCCCGGCACCACGAACCGCGTCCTGAACGCCCCCGTCTCCGAGCCGGACGGCCCGAGCCGGTCGGCGACCCAGATACGCGGCACGTTCTCCAGCGACGGCAACCGCTGCGACCCGGGCACCACGGGCGTACCGATCCAGCCCGCCGTCCACCCGGTGGCATCGCCGAGACCGGTCTCGAACCAGGACGCCGGGCCCCAGCCCGTCCACGTGCCACTCTCGTCGGCCACCTTGACCCGCCACTGGTAGCGCGTACGGGGCCGGAGCTCAGCACCGCCGTACGGGAGGTCGTAAGTCGCGGCCGAGGTCACGATGCCGCTGTCCCAGACCACCTCGGCTCCCTCGGCGGCCGGATCGCACTCTCGTCCCACGATCAGCCGGTACGCGCTCTGTGCCCGCCCGCGGCCGGCCCCGGTGATCCGCCAGGAGAACTCCGGCGCACTCGCGTCAAGACCCAGGGGTTCGGCCAGTCCTTCCACGCGCATACCAGTCACGGCTAGATGCATGAAGCGGGCTCCCTCAAGAAAAATTGAAACATTTCAAGTACTATGCACCGTAAGCAGCCCGAGGTCTTCACGTCAACGCTGGGTGCTGAGGGGACACATTGGGGTTGTTTAGCTGAAACATTTCAACATGGAGATTAGGCATCTCTGCCAGGTGACCAGAAGGGGCTGTCCGCCGGTGACCGACATCCTCAAGCCGGCCGAGCGTACCCTCGACACCTGCCTTCTTCTCCTGGCCGGAGCTGCGTAAGCCGCTGCCGCCCCGGTCGTTCGTCCAACGAGCTTGACGGGTCGCGGTCAATCGGTTCAGCAAATCTCCCTAACCTTTCGCGGGGTAAGGTGCCGAAGCATGATCGACATTCCGCTCTGGCCGGCAACTCCCCCGGGCCCGGCTACCGGTGAACCGCCGAGCCTGACGCTGTACGCGGCGAACGGCCCGGCCACGGGTGCGGTTGTGGTGTGCCCAGGCGGCGGTTACGCCGGGCTGGCCGGGTACGAGGGCGCGGACGTGGCCCGCTGGCTGGTCACGCTGGGCATCGACGCCTACGTGCTCCAATACCGGGTGGCCGGAGCCGGGCCGGGGAGCGAGCCGCTGCATCCGGCTCCGCTGTACGACCTGCGCCAGGCGGTGCGCGTCGTCCGGGAACGCGGGACCTCGCGGGTCGCCGTCATGGGGTTCTCCGCGGGCGGCCACCTCGCCGCCACCCTCGCCACCTCGAAAGACGGGGAGCGCCCGGATGCCCTGGTGCTCGGGTACCCGGTCATCGACCTCACCGGGTCGCGCGCGCGCTCCGGGTCGCGCCGCAGGCTGCTCGGCGCCGACAGCACCGAGGAGCAGGCGAGGGCCCTGTCCGCCCACCTCAACGTGACCGCCGAGACGCCGCCCACGTTCCTCTGGCACACCGCGGCCGACGAAGGGGTCCCGGCCGAGAACAGCCTGTTGTTCGCCGCCGCACTCGCCCGCGCCGGAACACCGTACGAGCTACATGTCTTTCCCGAGGGCGAGCACGGGCTCGGGCTCGCCCAGAGCGGACTGGCCGCATCCGCCTGGCCTGGCCTCTGTGCCACCTGGCTCGCTGCCCATGGCTTCGGCCCCCCGCCCATGAGCTTGCCACGTAAGGTCTGATCTGCGCATTTGCCGCTCCCTGGACCGGGCCGACCTCGTCACGGAGCTCGCCGCAGCGTGCCCGGCGTCACGAACAACCGCCGGCGACCGGCTGGAGACGGCAGACGCGCCGGCGCGCTGAGCACCGCCCGATCCGCCCACGACGGCCGAGGCCTTGCCACCTGCCGACGGGGTCTGTCCAGTAAACCGTACGGTCCCGCTCCTGGCTGGTGCCGTGATGGTGACAGGTAGTTGCCTGGAGCAATTTCAGCGGCGGCGGCGGAGATCTCGACTGCGATCCGCGTTGCCGCCGGCTCGCCGGTCGGCTACGAGAAATGGCCACATTCGTCACATGGTTGACAGTGCTCGGCTCGTCTGTGACCCTAATTGAAAGCTTTCAAGTCGACTGCTAGTTGCCGTTCCGGCGCTCGCTCAGACGACGTCATTGCGTGCTTCGAGCCGCGAACACCACTACCACGATCGAGCGACTGGAGACCTCCGTGGCCACGGACAGCACGCGATTCCGCACGAGTCGGCGCATCTTCCTCCAGGGAGCGGGCAGTGGCCTGCTCCTTGCCGCGAGCGGCCTGTGGCGCACCCCCCAGGCCGCTGCCGCGGCAGAGGCCGCGACGTACCAGCTCGAAAACAAGTTCATCAGTCTCTCCGGCGCGTACGGAAAACTCACCCGATTCGCGTGCGATCCGACGGGCTCCGGCCAGTACGAACCCACGGTGTTCGGCTCGGTGTTTCTCGGCGCGACCGACTTCTTCGACGCCGGTTTCAACAATGGCGTCACCTGCACGGCGAGCGACACAGCGCTGAGCCTGGCGGGTATCCAAATGCCGTCGACGATGAACCTTGAACAGCGGCAGCTCAACTCCCCCGTCCCGCTCAGCGCCGGGCAGACGCTCGGCCAGTCGTTCACCGCGACGATGTACCGCTTCTCCCGAGTCGGTGGCCAGTTCCCCACCTGGAGCAGCCAGAACTCGGCGTTGACGATGACGCTCTACGCGGGAACTCCCGAGACCGGTCTCACCGAGATCGTCAGTCGCGAGGTGAACCCGGTGCAGGACAACGGATGGGCCTACCTCGATGTGCCGGATCAGCCGGCTGGGGCCTACTACCTGGAGATATCGCACCATTCGGGAACGCCCGGCTGGTGGAGCCGGCTCGGCGACACCACGGTCGACGTGGGCGGATCGGCATACAACAATCGTCAGGTGCAGGCGGATCGCACGATGACGATCGAGGTCGCGGGTTTCAACGTCGACGGCATCGCGTCGTGGGATCTAAAGCTCTCCGGCCGGAACCTGACGATGACGTACGACATTCAGTGGCAGAACGAACCACGGTCCGACCCCGGCCTGACGCTCAACACGTCGTGGCTCCGCGACGGATACTCCGTCGCCGCAGCGGACGGCGTCCTGTTCAACCGCTTCTACGGAGACCGCGGCGACTACATGCCCGCCCAACAACTGAAGCGTCGAGACGCCTGGACGAACCCGGTGTCGGGATCGAAGGCGGTCACAGCGAGCGGCAGCGGCCCGTACGACCTCCAGATCACGGGCACCGAACCGGTCCTCGACGGCACGATGACCGCCGAGTCGATGGCGATGACGCTCAACTCCGGCAGCGCGGACACGGAGCAGGCCATCTCGCGATCGCTCGCGGTGGAAGTCCAGCCGCATTCCGACGCACTGCCGGAGGTCTTTCCGGTTTTCGTGGCATCCGATCAGCACAGGGCGACGCAGCTGTCCACCTTCTACTGGGAGCGTGCGCTCAGCTACCGGTTCAGCGGGCACGCCATGGACTGGGCCGACTGGGAGGGGCGCATCCTGGACTGGACCGCCACGGCGGGCTCCAAGGCACAGGCCGATTCCCTGTTGAGCACGCGACTGGAAGAGGACGGGTACGTCTGGTCATGGCCGGATTCGCCGGCGTGGCCCTTCCCCGACCCGACTCTCTTCGACGCTAGACACTTCACGTCCAATGCCATGTACATCCTCGGCGCCTGGCGTTACTACTCGTGGACGGGAGACTCCGAATTCCTCGCCACGATGCTGCCGCGAGTACGGCGTGCGATGAGCTTCTATCTCGACTCACTCGACGGAAAGAGTGGGATTGTCACGATCACGTCGCCCGACCACAGCGGACGGGACGGATCGCTGGCCTCCAACTACTGGGACATCACGTCGTTCGGCTATCAAGACGCCTATCTCAACGCCTACTTCTACGGGGCCCTCGAGGCGATGGCTCAGCTCGAGGATCACGTCGGAAACGCGACGATCGCGGACGAGCTGAGGTCGGTGCGCCGGCAAGCCCGGCAGCGCTACAACCAGGTGTTCTGGAACGACGCGGCGGGCAGGTACGTCCAGACCATCGACGCCGACGGCGTCGCTCACGACTACGGCTCGACCTACGTCAATCTCGAAGCGGCGTCGTTCGGTCTCCCCACCGAGAAGCAGGCCGCGCGCATCTTCGACTGGCTCGACAACGGCCACACCGAGCTGCAGGATGCGGTCGTACTGATCGAGAGCGGCGGCCTGGCACCGACGATCGGAGCGGGCCACTCGCTGGGGCAGAGCTTCACGGCGAACGCCGAATTCACGAGCGTCGCCGCGCGATTCCCCACCTACGGCAAGCGCGGTGCCGCGTTCACGATGGCGTTCTACCAGGGGCTGCCGGGCGAGACGTCGGTCAAGATCGCGGAACAGCGGTTCACCGACTGGAGCGACGGCCAGGTAGCGCACATCGATCTGCCGAAGCAGCCACCCGGCGTGTACTACCTGGAGGTCTCACAGGTCACGGGCACGCTCGCGTGGTGGTCGTCGGCGACAACCGTGCCGGGGGCGACGGCGTATTCCGACGGGCGTCCCGCATCGGATGCCTCGACCAGGTTCGTCGTAGCACTCGGCGACTACGTCGAGGGACCCGCCGACATCTACTCGAAGTGGGTGTTCGCCCCGAGGTCGACGACGCGCCGCAACAGCTACTGGTTCTTCCTGACCCACCTCACGACTCCCTGGGGAGACGAAGTGCAAGATGGCGGAGCCATCCTCTACACCTCGGGATTCGACGTGATGGCGCGCGCCCGCTATCGATCCGCCGATGATGCCTGGGCGCGGATGACGACGATCCTCGATCGGTGGAGCGAACCCGACCACATCTGCGGCGGCGCTCCCCTGTTCCGCGGCGAGAGCACGGTCGGCAGCCCGGGCGGGAGCTCGGTCGGAACCGATATCCCGTTCCCGGAGAGCGGACTGGCACCAGCCAGTTTCCTGTACGCCTTCATCGGGGTCGAAGCCGAGCCGGATGCTCTGGTCATCACCCCGAACCTCCCTTCGAAGCTGGACAATGCCGGCGTACGTCACCTCCGCTGGCGCGGACGCCAGCTCGACCTGCTCGTGACACGCACCACGGTCACCCTCACAGGCAACGGACTGGCGATCAAGCGGCGGTACAAGCCGGGCCATTCGGTGCGCGTGCCGTCAAGTGAGCTGGAGTGAGACGCGGAACGCTGCGCCTGGCCGAGTAGCCGGGGGCATCGCAGCCCCCGGCCCTCACAGATCCGGACGTGACAGTCTCCTGTCATCCGGCTCGTGCCGTCCCTGCTGTCGGGTCAGTAGCGCAGCGCCCAGTGCGCGAACAGCCTCGGAGCAGTGTCCTGAACCCGTCGCAGCCAATTCTTTGCGCGCCTGTTGCTGCGTTTCAGTCGCTTGTACTTACCACCACGCCGCTTAACCGCAGCTCAGACCACGTAACGCAATATTCGAGCGGCACAGGGCTAATTCTGTGTCGACTTCTCTGTGGCGTCCTTCTCGGTCTTGGGCTTGTTGATCCAGGCAGGGCCGGGCAGGTCGGGCGGGGTGGGGAGGCCGCCGCTGGCGAACCGTTCGGGGTGGGCGGCTTGGGCACCGGCCAACACGGCGGCGCGCCGGTCGCGGACGGAGGCGGCGCGCCCGTAGTGCACGTCAACCGGGTGGTGGTAGCCGATCCCGGAGTGAAAGTGATCACGGTTGTACCAGGTGTAGAAGTCCTGGCTGAAGGCGCGGGCGTCTTCGATGGAGCCGAACCGGCCGGGGAAGTCGGGACAGTACTTGAGGGTCTTGAAGCTGGCCTCGACGTGCGGGTTGTCGTTGGCGGTCTTGGGCCGGGAGTGGGACTTGGCCACACCTTGAAGCGGTACACCCCACTCGGGCCCGTGAGCGCCCGAGCCGTCGCGGCCGGCGGATGCGGGGTGGCCACGGGCGGAAACGAGCGTGAAACAAGCCCTTGACAAGAGGTGTCTCCGGAATCGAGAGTAATGGGCATCCCAGCCTGACTACGTAGTCAGGCAACAGATCTTCCCTGTCTGACTACGTAGTCAGGATCGAGGAGTCCTCATGGCGGAGGCCAGGCGCCGCACCCCCAGCAGCACCGACGTCGCGCGGCGCGCCGGCGTCTCGCAGAAGACCGTCTCGCGTGTCATGAATGGCGAGCCGTACGTCAGCGCCGACGTTCGGGAGCGGGTTCTCGCGGTGGCTCGCGAGCTCGGGTATCGCCCCAACACCGCGGCCCGCGCGCTCAATCTGGGCCGCTTCCAGCGCATCGGAATGGTCTCGCTCGACAGCTCGCTGTACGGGCCCTCGTCGCTGCTGGTCGCGCTGGAGCGGCGGGCGCGGCAGACGAGCTACGCGTTCAGCGTGGTCCACACGTTCGAAGGCAGACCGGACAGCATCAAGAGCGCGGTGGAGTCCCTGCTGGACCAGGGTGTGGACGGCATCGTGCTGTCCGAGCCGATAGACGATGGGCAGGAGCTGCGCATCGACCCGGACATCCCCGTGCTCAGCTTTGGCAGGTTCCCTGGTCTCGACGGGCCCCGGGTGGTGGTCACCGGAGCTTCCGGCTTCGATGCGGGCCGGGTCGCCACCGAGCACCTGCTCGGCCTGGGGCACGCGACGGTCTGGCATGTCGCGGGGCCTAGTGAGTGGCGGTCGACGCGCGACCGGGCCCGTGGCTGGCGGCACGCGCTCGACGTCGCGGAGATCGCCGCGCCACCACCGATCGAAGGGGACTGGTCGCCCGCCTCGGGTTACGAGGCCGGTCGGCGGCTAGCCGCCGACCCGGAGGTCACCGCGGTGTTCGTGGCCAATGACGAGATGGCGATCGGCCTGCTGTGGGCCATGACTGAGGCGGGCCGCGCCGTCCCTGAGGAGGTGAGCGTCGTCGGGATGGACGACATCCCGGCCGCGGCGTACCTGTCGCCACCGCTGACCACCATCCGCCAGGACTTCGAAGCGGTCGCCGCGCACGGGTTCGACCTGCTCCTCCAGCAGATTGAAAACGCCCCAGGCTCGGCGACCGTCGACGACTTGCCGGCGCAGCTCGTGCTACGCCGGTCGACCACCCCCCCAAGGAGTAAGAGATGACCTTGCCGCGAATGAGGCGGCTCGCCGTGGGAGCCGCCGCCACCCTGTTCCTCGCCGGATGCGCCGGCGGCACCACCGGCAGCACCAACGACGGCGGGGACAAGCCCGTCGCCGCCATCAGCCAGGCCGACATCGACAAGGCGATGAAGACGCCGACCGAGCTCACGTTCTGGACCTGGCTGCCCGACATCGAGAAGGAAGTGGCGCTGTTCCAGAAGAAATATCCCGCCATCAGCGTCAAGGTGATCAACGCAGGTAACAGCCAGGCGGAGTACACGAAACTGCGGACGGCGCTCAAGGCCGGCAGCGGCGCCCCTGACGTGGTGCAGATCGAGTACCAGCACATTCCCGGCTTCACCATCACCGGCGGTCTGCTGGACCTGCGGCCGTACGGCGCGGAGGCGCTCAAGGATCGGTTCGTCGACTGGGCGTGGGGGCAGGTGAGCGGCAGGAACGGCGAAGTCTGGGCGATCCCCCAGGACACCGGGCCGATGGGGATGCTCTACCGCAAGGACATCTTCGACAAGCACGGCATCGAGCCGCCGAAGACCTGGGACGAGTTCGCCGCCGCGGCCCGCAAGCTGCACGCCGCCGACCCCAGCGTGTACCTGACCAACTTCCCCACCAACCATAACTCGATCTGGACGGGCCTGATGTGGCAGGCCGGCGTCAAGCCGTTCCAGATGAAGAGCGCCGACCAAGTCTCCGTCGACGTCGCCGGTGAGACGTCGAAGAAGCTCGCCTCCTACTGGAGCGGCCTGGTCAAGGAGGGCGTCCTGTCCGCCGACGCCGACTTCAGCGACCAGTGGTTCCAAGGTCTCAACAAGGGAAGGTACGCGACCTGGCTGACCGCCGCCTGGGGCCCGCTCTTCCTGTCCACCAGTGCCAAGGAGACCCGCGGAAAGTGGCGTGTCGCGCCGTTGCCGCAGTGGACGGCCGGTGAACAGAAGTCCGGCAACTGGGGCGGCTCGACCAGTGCCGTCGTCAAGACGACCAAGAACCCGATCGCCGCGGCCATGTTCGCCCAATTCCTCAACACCGACCCCGAGTCGGCCAAGATGCTGACGACCCTGCAGTTCCTGTATCCGCCGACCAAGGCGCTGCTGAGCGACCAGGGCTTCGTCGACCAGAAATCGGACTTCTACGGCGGGCAGCAGGTGAACAAGGTGTTCGCCGACATCAGCGACACGGTCCCCGCCGACTTCACCTGGCTGCCGTTCATGGACCAGATCAACAATGACTGGAACGAGACGGTAGGCAAGTCGCTCGCCGACAAGACCGACACGGACGCCGCGTTGGACAAGTGGCAGCAGACAATCACCACCTTCGCCGAGAAGCAGGGCTTCAAGGTCGCCCGATGAGCGTCATGACGGTGCCGCCGTCCCGGCGGGCGAGCGCCCGCCGGAACGGGGTGGGTTACCTCTTCGTCGCGCCGTTCCTCCTCGTGTTCGTCGCCATGCTCGTGGCACCGCTGGCGTACGCCGGATATCTGAGCCTGTTCCGGGAGCAGCTGATCGGCGGTGTCAGTTTCTCCGGTCTCGACAACTACATCCAGGCGCTGAGCGACGAGCGACTGCTCGACGGCGTGCTGCGGGTGAGCCGGTTCTTCCTCGTCCAAGTGCCGATCATGCTGGGGCTGGCGTTGTCGTTCGCCCTCGCCCTGGACAGCGGCATGATGTGGCTGTCGCGGGTGATCCGGCTGGGGATCTTCCTCCCGTACGCGGTGCCCGGCGTGATCGCCGCGCTGATGTGGAGTTACCTGTACGGCCCGCAGTTCGGGCCGATCACCCAGCTCGCCGAAGCGCTGGGCCTGCCCGCGCCGAACCTGCTCAGCAGCGACCTGATGCTGGGCTCGGTGGCCAACATCGTGACCTGGGAGTTCACCGGGTACAACATGATCATCCTGTATGCCGCGCTGCGCGCCATCCCCACCGAGCTGTACGAGGCCGCGGCCGTGGACGGTGCCGGCGCCTGGCGGATCGCCTGGAACGTGAAGATCCCCGCCCTGCGTCCCGCCCTTCTGATGGCACTGATCTTCTCGGTGATCGGCAGCTTCCAACTGTTCAACGAGCCGGAGTTGCTGCAACGCCTGGCCCCCAACGTCATCGACAGCGCCTACACCCCCAACATGTACACCTACTCCATGGCCTTCATCAGCCAGGACGTCAACTACGCGGCGGCCGTCTCCTTCCTGCTCGGGCTCGTCATCGTCGTGGTGTCGTACACCGTCCAGTTCGCCGTCGCCCGGAGGAGAACATGACCGTCACCGCAACGGCGCCGCCCCGGGCCGCGACCGGCGCCGCCCACTCCGCCGCAGCGGGCCGGCGTCGTAGCCCGCTGCTCACGCTGGGGATGCTCGCCGCCTTCGTCTACTTCCTGCTGCCGCTGTTCTGGCTGGTGGTGGCGGCCACGAAGAGCACCGGCGCGCTGTTCTCCAGCTTCGGGCTCTGGTTCGGCGACGACTTCGCGCTGCCGGCCAACGTCCGGAACGTCTTCACCGCCGACGGCGGAGTGTACGTCGATTGGCTGCTCAACACGGCAATGTACGCGCTGGTGAGCGCGGGCGGCGCGGCGCTGCTGGCCGCCCTGGGCGGCTACGGGTTCGCCAAGTTCGCCTTCCGCGGCAACAGGCTGCTGTTCGGAGCCGTCCTCGGCGCGATCATGGTGCCCAGCACCGCCCTGGTCATTCCCACGTACCTGATCTTCTCGAATGTCGGGCTGGTGAACACGCCCTGGGCGGTCATCCTGCCCTCGCTGGCGAACCCGTTCGGGCTCTACCTCATGCGGGTGTACGTCGAGGGGGCGGTGCCCGACAGCATCCTGGAAGCGGCCCGCATCGACGGGGCCGGCGAGTTCCGGATCTTCCGTCAGGTGGTGCTGCGCCTGCTCGCGCCGGGCTTCGTCACCGTGCTGCTCTTCACGCTCGTCGCCACCTGGAACAACTACTTCCTGCCGCTGATCATGCTCAACAACCCCTCCCTCTATCCCGTCACCGTCGGACTGGCCAACTGGGCCGCGCGGGCGTCGGTGGGCGGCGGCGGCACCGGCGACGTCATCCCCCTCGTGGTCACCGGCTCACTGTTGTCCATCATCCCGCTGATCGCGGCATTCCTGATGCTCCAGCGCTACTGGCAGAACGGCCTCACCGCCGGCGGGGTCAAGCAATGAACGAAATGAAGGGAACACACGTGCCCCGAGTGCTCTTCGGCGCCGCCTACTACCCCGAATACCACCCCGGTGAGCTGCTGAAGACTGACCTCGACCTGATGGCAGAGGCGCGCTTCTCCGTCATCCGGGTCGGCGAGTCCGTCTGGTCGACCTGGGAGCCCGAGAACGGGCGCTTCAACCTGGACTGGCTCCAGCCCACGCTTGACGGCGCACACGAGCGCGGCATCGGCGTCATCCTCGGCACCCCGACCTATGCCGTACCGCCCTGGCTCGCCCGCCAGTACCCCGAGATCGCCGGCGAGCGGGGCGCGGGACGGCGCATCCCGTGGGGCGGCCGCCAGGAGATGGACTTCACCCACCCGGCCTACCGTTTCCACGCCGAGCGGATCATCCGGCGCGTCGTGGAGCGGTACGCCGGCCACCCGGCGGTGATCGGCATCCAGGTGGACAACGAGCCCGGCCTGGTGCTGCTGCACAACCACGGCGTCTTCCAGCGCTTCGTTGATCACCTACGCGACCGCTACGGCGACGTGGAGACGCTCAACGAGGAGTGGGGCCTGGTCTACTGGTCGCATCGCCTGTCGACCTGGGCAGACCTGTGGACGCCGGACGGCAACGCGCAACCGCAGTACGAGCAGGCCTGGCGTCGCTTTCAGGCCGAGCAGGTCACCGAGTTCATCGCCTGGCAGGCGGACATCGTCCGCGAATACGCCAGGCCGGACCAGTTCGTCACCACCTGCGTCTCCTACGATCGGCCCGGAGTGGCCGACGACGAGCTGACCCGGCGTCTCGACGTCACGGCCGGTAACCCGTACTACGCCATGCAGGACGGTCTCGCTCTGCCCGCCGGGCAGAGCGGCCCGCAGCTGTGGGACACCCACGACACCTGGGCGTTCTACCTCAGCGCCGACCGGATGTTCTCCTCACGTCAGGAGCCCTTCCTGGTCACCGAGACCAACGCGCAGGCCATCGGTCCGTCGTGGATGAACCATCCCGCGTACGACGGTCAGTGGCGGCAGGCCGCCTGGGCGCTCGTCTCGCGGGGCGCGAACATGATCGAGTACTGGCAGTGGCGCACCCTGGTCTTCGGCACCGAGACCTACTGGGGCGGTGTCCTGCCGCACAGCGGCCGCCCGGGCCGCGTCTATCGGGAGATCGCCCAGATCGGCGCGGAGCTGGAGACGGCCGGCGAGGTGGTCGCGGGCCTGATCCCGGACGACGACGTTGCGATGCTCTACTCCACGCCGAGCAAGTGGGCGCTGACCGCCCAGCCAGCTCTGGCGCTGCCGGACGGCGGCCCGGACCGGCGTTCCTACCAGGGCATCTTCGACCCGTTCTACCGTGGCGCGTTCGAGGCGGGCCTCCAGGTGCGGGTGCTGCACGCGGCTCAGGCGGTGGCGGCCGAGCCGGGCGAGCTGGCCGCACGGCACCCCGTCCTCGTCGCCGCCGGACTGTACGCGGCCGACGACGCCACGCTGGACTGGCTGGCGGCCTACGCCTCGGCCGGCGGCCACCTGGTGCTCGGGCCGCGCACCGCCTACGCGGATCACGAGGCACGCGCGCGCCGCGAGATCCAGCCGGCCCGGCTCGCCGAGACCGCGGGCGTGTCGTACGACGAGTTCAGCAACCTGTCGGCCGACCTGCCCGTGCAGGCCATGCCTGGCTCACCGCTGACGCTGCCGTCCGACGCCGCGGGCACCCGATGGGTGGACGGCGTGCACGCGCAGGACGCCGAGGTACTCGCCGACTACCGGCACCCGCACTTCGGCCGGTGGGCGGCCGTGACCACCCGCCCGTACGGCTCAGGCCGCATCACCTGCGTCGGCACCATCCCCAACCCCGGCATGGCCACGGCGCTGTTTCGCTGGCTCGTCCCCGATGCCGGGTCGTGGGGCGGCATGCCGGCGGGCGTCACCTCAACCGGCGCCGTCACGGCGGACGGGCGGCGGCTGCGCTTCCTGCACAACTGGACCTGGCAGGAGATCGCCGTCACGGCACCAATCGCGGTGCGCGACGTGCTCGCCAGCGCTGACCATGCGACCGGTGCGGAGCTACGTCTCGGTCCATGGGATGTACGCGTCCTGCTGGAGATGCCATAGCCGTCGCTGCGCCATGGCCCGTCGGGCCGGGGCCGCCTCCTCGGCCGCGGGGGTGCACGCGGTGCCGCACGCCATGCGCGGGCAGGGCGTGCGGCGATGTGGAGGCTGCGGCGCTGAGGGCACACGTCACTGGATGAGGGCGCGGATGGGATCGCATTCGGCGTCGCCGCGCCGGACCGGCCCCATCCTGGCATGTGCGGTGCCAGAACGACGAGTACTAACGCCGGCGCGCCCAGATCGCCCGGCTTACGAGAGAACTGACCGCGGTCGAGTAGGCGTCCAGTATTACGCGGCAGTACACCTTGCCCACGACACCCGGAGACCGCACCTGGCCGGAGTGACCGCGCACCCGACCGGGGCGTGGACGGTGCAGCAGGCCCGAAATCTCGTGATGGACCTGGGGAAGCGTATCGCCGGGCTGCGGTTCTTGATCCACGATCGCGACCCGCTCTTCACCTCCGCCTTCCGGGAGGTCTTCACGGCTGAAGGGCTCCGGATCATCACCACGCTGCCGCGGACGCCGAGGATGAACGCCATCTGCGAGCGCGTCATCGACACCCTGCGCCACGAACTCCTGGACCGGATCCTGATCCTCAATGAACACCACCTGGCACTCGTGCTCCGCGAATACCTGACCCACTACAACGGGCACCGGCCGCACCAGTCGCGGCACCAACGTCCCCCGGACATCGCAACGCAGCCCGCCCGGCACGTGACCGACCTCAACGACCTACGATCCATCCGCCGAAAACCCGTCGTCACCGGCGTGATCAACGAATACCACCACGCCGCTTAACCGCAGCTCAGACCACGTAACGCAATATTCGAGCGGCACATGCACACCCACGTGGATTTCAAGCGCAGGGGCGGTAGACCCGAACTAGACCACTACGTGCGTATAGGCGTGGGCTTTTGAATACAGTTGCCCTGGACTGGCATTGGCCCTGGAGGTCACGCTGCTCAGAGCAGATCTGCCCCAGGCGGATCGTGTCGACGCCGATCCGGATCACCCCACATGATGGACGTATGAGAGAAGAATCGAAACTTCCGCTGTTCAACGAGCGGGTAAGACGCGAGCTCTACGAGCAGCGTGTTCTCGTTCTCGACGGCCCTCTCGATGATGACAATGGGACGCTGCTGGCCACGCAACTGATGGCACTCGCCACGCAGGACGCGTCGACCGACATCGCATTGTGGATTCACTCCCCGGGCGGCTCGGTCCCCTCGATGCTGGCGATCCGCGACATCATTCGACTCGTTCCCTGTGACGTATCGACCCTCGTGCTGGGCATCGCTTACAGCGCCGGGCAATTCCTGCTGTCATCGGGGGCCAGAGGGAAGCGCCGCGCCCTGCCGCACGCACGCGTCCTGATGCACCAAGGCTCGGCGGGAATCGGCGGCACCGCAGTCGACATCGAACTGCAGGCCGGCGACCTTCGGCATACTCGCGACACGGTGCTCGGTCTTATCGCCGAGGACACGGGTCAGCCCGTCGAGCGCATATTCGAGGATTCTCTGCACGACCGTTGGTATACAGCGCAAGAGGCCCTGGAGTACGGCTTCATAGATGCAATCGTGCAGAACTTCGGCGAAGTCGCGCCACACAATCGCCCGCGGCCCGGATTCGGCGTCACCGAAGGAGTCGGTCAGTGACCACATATACAATCCCGAACGTCATCGCTCAGAATCCTCGTGGCGAGCGGATCATGGATGTCTACTCGCACCTGCTCACCGAGCGAATCGTCTATCTGGGCACCGCGATCGACGCGGGCGTCGCGAACGCGCTCATCGCGCAGCTGATTTTTCTCGAGTCAGACAACCCCGATGCCGAAATACAGTTCTATATCAACTGCGAAGGCGGAGACCCGAGCGCAATGCTCGCGATATACGATACTATGCGCCATATCCGGCCGCGGATTTCGACAACCTGCGTTGGGCAAGCCGTCGCGGTGGGTGCCGTCCTTCTCGCGGCGGGTGCCGAGGGAAAGCGTGCCGCTCTCCCACACGCACGAGTAATCCTGCACCAACCGGCCGCTCAAGGGCGCGGAACGATCCCCGATCTCATCCTGCAAGCCGACGAGGTCGTACGTGTCCGGGCAGACATCGAACGCATACTGTCACGGCACACCGGCCAGACGATCGAGACCCTACGCGCCGACACTGATCACGATCGCGTGTTCACCGCGACCGCGGCCTTGGAGTACGGGCTCCTCGATCAGATCATCGAGGAGCATTCATAGCCCCGTGAACGACCCGGCAAGCCGCGCTATGCGGCCAGAGCATACGCCGCCGAGCAGGTAGCACCCCTCGACGCGCTGTGCTGAGCAGACCGCAGGTTCTCGGTAACAGCAAGCGTCAGCTCGACGAGGGTCACATCCAGCGCGCCGGCGACCGCAGCGATCATTTCGCTCGACGGCTCTTTGACGCCTCGTTCCATCTCGGAGAGATATTGCGGCGACACTCCGGCGCGACTTGCCGTCTCGCTCAACTTCTCGCCCCGCTCTTGACGAAGGCCTCTCAGACACTCACCGAGCACCTGCCGCCACAACGGCTCGCGAGCCGGAGAGGGCTTGAGGGCGGTCCGGTCGATCGCTGGACGTAGCGGCGGGATGGAGGAGGCCATGCCTCCCACCATAAATAGGCAGGGTGTTCGAGTTCTGCCGGCTTCGCGCAGAGCAGAACCAGTCCCTGCCTCCTCCGCTCAGCCTCAGGGCACATTTGCGCGCGCACCGAGTGATCGCTGTGGCGGCGATCGATCCGGCGCCCCGCCGGGCCGACCGGGCGGACGTTCCTGCACAGCCCTGGGCCGGGTCGGAGGCGACCTCCCGGCGCGTCCGGCCCGCCCGCACAGGGTCGCGCGTCACACCGCCTGGCTCAGCATCTGCTCCGAGGTGAACGCCAGCAGGCCGGACAGGCGGCCTTCGTGTCCAAGACCACTCTGCCCGAACCCACCGAACGGAGTGTCCAGGCTGCGGATCGGCATCGTGGTGGTGAACAACGGGGCCCCCAACAATCCCAGGGTGTTGTTCGTCGGTGGCATGGTGCCGTCGCTGCAGTTCCGCGTGGTGAGTCTGGCCGGCCCCGGCGGCGCGCTGGTGGCCTCGCTACCCGGTTCAACGATCAACGTGGGCATCGCGTTCGGCTCGGTCGCCGACGGCGTGGCGATCAGCGACTTCAGCGCCTCGGCTCCGGTGATCGCCGGACTGATCATCGCGCTGATCGCCATCCCAGCAGCCTGGGCCACCAGTTTCCTCAAGTCGCCGATGGTCCAGGGAGCGGCGGAGCTTGCCCCTGATGCCGCGTTGTACACGCGCCGGCCATGCACACCACCATTGCGCACCTGTGAGAGACCTCCGTAGTGTGAGCTTCCCCCACCGATGATCGGAGTCTCGTTGCACGAGATGGAGCGACGCTTGCCGACCAGCGGTCCAGGTGGGAAATGAGTCCGGAGATCCCCGGACCCTGGCCGGGGCCCGATTACACGGCGGGGGCAAACGGATCCGGAAATGATGGGGTCGAGATCGACCGCAGGGGTGTGCGGGCCGTTTCCGGCAAGCTCATCCAGCTAGCCCACGACGGCAGCGACAACAGCGCGATCACGCATACTCAACTCGTCATGGGCTTCCCCTGGGAGTTTCCCAACGACCTCGCCAGGTGTCTCCACGGCGCCGGCCAGTCGGTGCGCATTTTCTGGAACGACCTGCACGCCGAGATCGGTACGGCCGGAGTCCTGACCGAACGAGCCTGTACCAGATATGATCTTGTAGATAATCCCCGGCTCGGTGACATGCCCTTCCTGGAGGCGGGCTCCGAGGGAGTGCGGCCTCCCGACCGGCTTGGAGAGCGGCCTTCCATTCAGTTCGGTGGTCCGAGCCGCCTCTACCCCAACGGTAGTGAGCCGCTGCCGTTGGTGGTCGATGACGGCGTCGAGCGGGTGACCGCGGAAATGGCGGTGACGAGTTTCTACCGGCCCTCGGCC
Source organism: Dolomitihabitans soli (assembly GCF_022213955.1). Taxonomy (GTDB): domain Bacteria; phylum Actinomycetota; class Actinomycetes; order Streptosporangiales; family Streptosporangiaceae; genus Streptosporangium_A; species Streptosporangium_A soli. Next base: position 289,476 of record NZ_JAKNTW010000011.1, read on the forward strand.
GGTGATGGTATCCCGGCGTTCCTCGAGCAGCTGATCGGCTCCCTGGTCGACGTGGCGAACACCCTGCCGCTCCGGGCGCGGGACCTGCACGACGCTCCATGGAGCGGTGAGACCGCCGACCTGACGCAGCGCGCACTGCGGCAGATCTACGAAAATGTGATCTACCTGGCCACCTGGGCTGACACCCTGAATGCGGCGTGCAGGAGGTTCCTGGAAGTCGTCGACTGGTACGTCACGAACTTCCACGAGATGGCGGACCCGAATCGTCGCTACTGGGATGAGCTCCTTGATTTCGGCAGCACGGCGGACAGCCGGACCCGGAGTTTCCTCAGGGCGGCGAACCTCCAGTTCCTCGAGGTTTTTGACATGATTCCCCAGCCCTTCACGGAGAACCTTCCGGGCCTGATGGTGGTCGACGAGGATCTCGAGTGGAGCCGCTACCAGGTCTGGTGGCACCAGAAGTACGGCTCAGCAGCGCCCAACCTGCGCAGCGGCCAGCAGTGGGTGGAGGAGCACCAACGGCTCCTCGAAGCCCGGGAGGCGGCGGAGCGGACGTACGGCTAGGGTCATCAACCGCCTGGCCTGACCCTGCGGGTCGCGCTTCCGTGGACGGACCGGCGCTCAGGGGCCGTCGATGGCTGATGGAACAGCTCGAGTACGCCCTCCACCTGCCGGTCACGATCTGGTACGGCGTACAGGGGCGTCAGGTGAGTCGTCGAATTCGCCGTACAGGAGTGCCGGCCCATGTCCGGCTGCGGCGGAGTACGGTGCACTGGTCGTGGAAGTAGACGAAGCCGCGGGCATCCGGTGAGCCTGCCGCCCGGACCTCGGTATCACAAATTAGACCAGTGGTCGGCGATGGCGTTACGACCGCCTGGGCGACTCAACGCTGGTACGGCGAGGTCATCGCCGAACCCGGCTCCATGGTCGAACCGTACCTCCGGGAAGCCGGGCCGCCCACGAGCATCCCGGAGGCCGTGCACTCCGGATCCTGGGTCACCGAACCCGAGGACCACGGACGGACCTGCCTGGAGACCTATCTCTTCCTCACCGGGCGCATGAGCGGCCGGTTCATCAACCGTGCATGGCTGGGCGAGAAGAGAAGCCTCTACACGCGGTGTCTCAGTCTCCTCGGGGGTCAGCCGGCCGTGACGCGGTACAGGACGTGGTCGTCGGAGATGAAGATGCGGCCGTCGGGGTGGACGGCCAGGTGCTGGGCCTTCTGGTCGACGACCAGCTGGCTGGTGCGCGTGGCCGGGTCGCACGAGAACACCAGGTGGTTCTGGACCAGGGCGTAGATCCGGCCGCTGCGGTCGCGGGCGAGCTCGCCTGCGGTGCTGCCGGTGTCGGGGGCGAGCTGCACTCGGTGCACGACCTGCCGAGTGGCGACGTCGAAGGCGAAGAGCTGCCCGTCGGCGAGCCCCCAGACGAGGCCGGCGGAGTCCACCACGAGGCCCGGGATCGTCTCGGCTCCCGGGACCGGTGTCACCTCGAAGGCCTTGCCGCTGGAGACCGCCCACCCGAACAGGCGGGCCTCGGTCTGCGTCGGGCTCGGCACCGTGTAGCCGCCGTGAATCGAGGTGCCGCCGATGATCAGGCCGCCCGCGTAGGTCAGGCTCACGACGGACTGGTCGGTGACGACCGGCAGGTGCACGGTCGCCTGCAGGGTGGCCTTGTCGACGGTGACGAGGGCGCCGCCCAGGGTCGTCACATCCGGCATGGTGCCGTAGGCCATGTGGGTGCCCGCGTCGGTCATCGCCCGGGCGCGTGCCTGATGCTGCGCCTTCAGGTCGATGAGTTTCACCGGGTTGTCGGCCGTGCCCGGAGGCCCGGGCGCGTATTCGGGGCTCGACCACGGTAGGGAGGGGTCGTAGCGGTACAGCCGGGAGTCCGGGTAGCCGCCGATCCAGATGGCGCCGTCGATGTCGCGGATGCTCTCAATCTGCGCGAACCGCTGGTAGGTCGCCTCCCCCGTGCCGGGATCGACCTCGGCGTAGCCGCTGAGGTAGCCGCCCGCGTACACGGTGCCGTTCGCGCCCGCGTGGAGGCTCGCGACCTGGATCGGCTCGCCGGGGACGTCGGTCTGGATGGTGGCGCTCTGGCCGGTGATGGGGTTGTACTGGAACAGGGCGCCCCGCCACAGGAGCCCCACGACGGACAGGCCGGGCCAGCCCTGCCGGTCCAGGTCGGCCCAGCCGATGCCGCGATTGTTGGCCACCCGGCCAGGGATGTAGGGCTCGACCGGGGTGAGGCGGCGCGTGCGCGGGTGGTAGGCGGTGAGGCGGTTCTTCTGCGTGAAGTACACCTCGCCCCGACGGCCGGGCGGTGAAACGTCGAGCCCGGCGACGCCGTCGATGAGGTCGGTCCACTTCCCCGCCTCGATGTCGTAGACCCCGAGCCTGCCCTCGATCGCGACGCCGAACCGGGCGTAGAGCCGGCCGTCGTAGACGTTGAGGTCATGGGCGGTGATCCCGATGCCGTCGCCGATCCCTTCGGGGAGCGGGAGCTCGCGCATCTTGCCCGTGCGCTTGTCGATCTCGAAGATGTGCGCGTCCGGCTGGGTGCCCGCGTAGATGTGGGAACCCCAGAGAGTGGTGCTACGCACGTACTCGAGCCCGGGCAGGAGCTGGCCGTAGTCCCGCGTCTGGCCGGTGCGCGGGTCGTAGCGGAAGACGCGGCCGCCGGGGTACGTGCCGCCGTAGAGGCGGTCGTCCTCGTCGACGGCCAGGCGGTAGATGTAGCTCTCGGAGGGAAGGGGCCGGCCCAGGTCCTCGATCGGGCTGTCCGGGCCCGGCCGGCGGCGGTAGAGGCGGCCGCTGGTGTAGGCACCGACGTAGATCGTGCCGTTCCGGGTGGAGACCACGGCGTAGGCGCCCGGCGTGCCCTCCAGGGGCTGGCTGGTCAGCGTCTTGCCGGTGGCGGGATCGACCGAGTTGAGCCGGGCGGGCTCGCCGGACGAGGCGGACCACAGGACCGGCTTCCCGTACGGTCCTCGGGCAACCGTGCCGCCGATGAGCAGGACGTCCTTGAGGGGTGAGCCCAGAGCGTCGACGACGGGGGCAGCGGCGCTGGCAGCGGCAGTGCCTGGCCGCAGTATCGGGCCGGCCAGCGCCGCGACCGAGGCCGTGGCGGAGACCGCGAGTAACCGGCGACGTGTGAGCATAACGGGATCCTCCAGCGGTTACGGTCCTATCCGTTATTTGAAGGACCACGTTAGGCGTTCGCGAAGGCGCTAACAAGAACATTACGGTCTTCACCGATATTCATTCGTATAGGCGCTCCAGGACCGCTGCCACCCCATCCTCGTGGTTGGCCAGGGTGCGCCGGACGATCGCGGACAGCACCGTGCCCGCGACGACTGAGAAGGCGCTGACCCACTGCCCCCCTCAGCGCGCACGAGCACACCACGCGGACGACTTCGGTCTGCTCGTGCGCCTTCATCCTGGCCGCGGCGGGACTGCTGGTCGGTAAGCGGGGCCACCTCACGCTGGGGCTGCGCGCTCCATCCGCGCTCTCATCCTGCGCTTGGTCCGGGAGAATCCGGGCTGGGGCCGACTCGCAGCGTCCTCCACGAATACTCACATGCCGCTTGAACTGCACGGATGGAGTTTTCGGCAGGCGCACTGGCCCCCCTCAGCGAACTCACCGCCCCGCTCGTCGAGGCATCAGGCGACACGGTTCAGATCGGGACCTGGACATCAGGCAGGTGACGGCAGCTGGACGTCGACCACGACGGGGAAGTGATCCGAGGCGTCGGTGTTCAGCACGGTGGCCGAGGTCGCCCTGACGTCGGTCGAGGACATGATGTAGTCGATGCGCGTGCGCGGGTTGTCCGTGCTGTAGGTGAGACCGTCGCCCTGGCCGGCCGTGTCCCAGGCGTCGGCCAGGGACTCCTTGAGCGTGACCATCTCGGCGGAGTCCGGCAAGGCGTTGGTGTCGCCGGTGAAGATGATGGGGTCGCGCGACTCGGCGAGCAAGTCCCGGATAGCGGCCACCTGGGCGATGCGCTCGACCTGGGAATTGTGCTGGAGGTGCGTGGTGAGGACGCGGACGTCGACGCCGTGCACCTTGATCCGCGCCTCCAGCAAACCCCGCTGCTCCCCGCCTTCCGGCCGGGGGAGCAGCGTGTTCCGCGACTCGCGGATCTTGTAGCTGGACAGGATGGCGGTGCCGTACTGCTGCCTTTCCGCGCCGGGCTCGGGGGGATCGCGGTCGATGTTCGCGCCGAAGACGGCGTGCATGCCGAGCCGGGTGCCCAGCCACTTCGCCTGGTCCACGAAGTCGGAGCGCACGCTGTGGTGGCGGTCCACCTCCTGGAGGCCGATCACCTGGGCGCCGGAGTCCTGGATGACCTGCGCGATCCGTTCGAGGTCCAGCTTGCCGTCGTTGCCCACGCCATGGTGGATGTTGTACGTGGCGACGCGTAACTGCCGGACGCTGTCGGCGTGGGACGGGGTGGCGGCGAGGGACAGGACGGCGATGAGCACGACGATCAGGGCGCGGACGCGGGAGTGTGTCACGGTTCTCCTTGATGTAGCCAGGCCGCCGTGTCGGGCGGGAGCAGGCCGTGGGCCAGGTCGCCGCTCAGCAGCAGCACCCGGGTGTGCGTGGGTAGTTCGATCGGCGCCCGCGACAGGTTGACCAAGCAGGTGAAGCCGGGGTCGCGGGTGAAGGCGAGCACGTCGGGCCCCGCGGGCAGCCACGTCATCGTGCCGTCGCCGAGAGCGGGCTCGTCTCCGCGGATCCGCAGTGCGGCCCGGTACAGCGACAACATCGAGTCCGGGTCGCGCTCCTGCGCCGCGACCGTGAGCGCGCGCCACTCCGGCGGCTGCGGCAGCCACGTACGTGCCGGGCCGAACCCGAACGGCCGGTCCGCCCCCTCCCAGGGAATCGGCACTCTGCACCCGTCGCGGCCGAGCTCCGCCCCGTTCGTACGGCGGGTCACGGGATCCTGTCGCAGCTCCGCCGGGATGTCGAGGACCTCCCACAGGCCGAGCTCGTCCCCCTGATAGAGGTAGACGCCGCCGGGCAGCGCCATGGTGAGCAGCGCGGCGGCCCTGCCCCGCCGGGTGCCCAGCGCGAGATCGGCGGGCTCGTCGCGGGTCCGCTGGGTGTATCCGGTGTCGCTCCGGCCGTAGCGGGTCACGTGCCGCGTGACGTCGTGGTTGGACAGCACCCAGGTCGGAGGCGCCCCTGTGGGCGCGTGCGAGGCGAGCGTGGAGTCGATGACGGCGCGCAGCCGGCCGGCCTCCCACGGGCTGCGCAGGAAGGGGAAGTTGAACGCCGTGTGGAGTTCGTCGGGGCGCAGGTACCGGGCGAAGTGGGCGGGGTCGCTCACCCAGATCTCGCCGACGAACATCCGTTCGCCCGGGTAGGAGTCGAGCAGCTTGCGCCACGAGCGGTAGATCTCATGGACCTCCGGGCGGTCGGCGTGCGGCTGGTCCATCGGATCGGGGTCGGGACCGAGGTCGGGCAGGCCGTCCGCCTTCACCAGCCGGTCGGCCACGTCGATGCGGAAGCCGTCCACGCCGCGGTCGAGCCAGAACCGGAGGATCGACTCGAACTCCGCCCGCACGTCGGGGTGCTCCCAGTTGAGGTCGGGCTGGGACGAGTCGAACAGGTGGAGGTACCACTCGCCGTCGGGCACCTCAGTCCAGGCGGGTCCGCCGAAGCGCGACGGCCAGTCGTTGGGAGCGTCCCGGAAGTGGTAGCGCTCGCGTTCCGGCGACCCGGGTCCGCCGGCCAACGCTGCTCGAAACCACGGATGCCGGTCGGAGGTGTGGTTCGGGACGATGTCGACGATCACCCGCAGCCTGTGGTCGTGGGCCTCGGATATGAGGGCGTCAGCCTCCGCCAGCGTCCCGAAGAGCGGGTCGATATCGCGGTAGTCCGCGACGTCGTAGCCGGCGTCGGCCATCGGCGACACATACCAGGGGGTGAGCCAGAGCGCGTCCACCCCGAGCTCGCGCAGGTAGGGCAGGCGAGCGCGCAGCCCCGCGAGGTCGCCCACGCCGTCGCCGCTCCCGTCCGCGAAACTGCGCAGGTACACCTGGTAGATCGCGGCGCCCCGCCACCAGCTCAAGCCTCCCCCCACAGCACCGTGCGGCCTTCCAACCGCGATCTCTCGGCCGCGAAAGCCATCCGGTGGCTGTCGAGGGACGCCTCAAGAGAGGTCGCCGGAGCGCCGCCGCCGGTCAGCGAGGAGACGAAGGCGTCCATGAGCCCGTCGTCGCCGCCCGAATGGCCGCGATGATCCTTCGTCTCGCCCTCGGCCGGACCGGCGAGCAGCTCGATCGCCTGGTGCCGCAGGGGGCCTCGCCTGCCTCGTACGACGTCTCTGGCGTGGGGCAGTTCGGGCAGGACCGCGGTGAGGGAGAAGAGGTCGATCTTCACCGACCCCGACCGAACATGCCCCGCGATCTCCCCGCCGGTCCCCGTCAGCCGCACCGTCCGGGTGTTCTGCCCGGTGAAGGCCGAGGTCGACAGCGTCGCGGTGAGACCGCCGGGAAAGGACATCACGGTCTGCTGGTGGTCGACGACGTTGTTGCCGCCCGCGAACACGCATCGGCCGTACGGCCCGTGTTCGAGGGCTCGCAGCCGTCCCTCCGGCGAGGTGTCGGCGCCCAGCAGCGCCACCGGGGAGCCGTGCACGTCGCGCAGCGCGTCCACGTAGTAGCGGGGGGCGTAGAACGGGCAGTCGTCCGCGTGCGGGCAGCCGTCCAGGCATCGCTCAGGAGCGCCGGGCGGCGCGTTCTCCGGACGGAAGTAGGTCAGCTCGCCCACGCTGGACACGCTCACCGGAGGAGAACCGGCGAACCAGCGGATCACATCGAGGTCGTGACAGGTCTTGGCGAGCACCATCGGGCTTGACGTCGAGGAGTTTCGCCAGTTGCCGCGCACGTAGGAGTGCGCGAAGTGCCAGAAACCGATGTTCTCCTCGATGCGCATGGTGACCAGGCGTCCGATCGCGCCGCCCGCCACCAGCTGGTGCAGGGTCTGCCAGAACGGCTGGTAGCGCATGACGTGGCCGACGGAGATGCGCGCGTTCAGGCGGCTGCCGCCGTCGGCGAGTTGCTCCAGCTCCGCCGGCGTCGACGAGACGGGCTTCTCCACGAGCACGGCCAGGCCGCGGCGGGCCGCCTCCAGCGTCGGCGCGACATGGTCACGGTCGGGCAGAGCGACGATCACCCCGTCCAGGTCCAGGTGCTCAGCGTCGGCCAGCAACGGCTTCCAGTCGTGGTAGCGGCGCTCGTCCGGAACCCCCGCCGTGGCCGCGAGGCCGTCCCGGCGATCCGGGATCGGGTCGGCCACGGCCGCGATCTGCGCCCGCTCGGGATGCTGGACGATCCATTGCCCGTAGGAATCCCTCCCGCGGCTCCCGGCGCCGAGGACGCCCAGCCGAACCGGCATGTCTTTCATCCTTTCTCCGCTCCGGCAGTGAGCCCGGAGATCAACAACCGCTGCGCCAGGAAGAACCCCGCGACCACCGGGATGGTGACCGCGATGGACCCGGCCATCAGCACGGTGGCCGGCACCGAGAACTCGGTGAGCTGCGAGATGCCCAGCGCCACCGTCCAGCGCGGCCGGTCGTGCACGAGGAACAGCAGCGCGAACAGGTACTCGTTCCAGGCGATCATGAAGACGTACAGGGACGTGGCGGCGATGCCCGGCAACGCCATCGGCAGCACGACCCTGCGGATGAGAGCCAGCCGCCCGCAACCGTCGATCATCGCCGCCTCCTCCACGCTCGCGGGCACGGCGATGAAGTAGTTGCGGAGCATGTAGAGCGCGACCGGCACTGTCTGGGCGATGTAGACCAGCACCAGCCCGATCAGGGTGCCGGTCAGCCCCACCCGGCTGAGCAGCACGAACAACGGAACGGCCAGGACGATGCCGGGGAGCATGTAGACGCCCAGGAAGAGGACGTTGACGGAGCGGCGCCCGAAGAAGTCCAGCCGGACGGCCGCGTACCCGCCGAGCACGCTGAACAGGACGGCCAGGACCACGGTCGCCAGAGCGACCTGCAGCGAGTTGAGCATGAAGCCGCCCAGTCCGTACTCGCCCATCGCGATGGGGTAGGCCTCCAGCGTCACCTCCTCGGCCGAGGGGATCAGCGACAGCGGCGCCGCGGCGACCGACGCGAACGGCCGCAGCGACAGCAGGAAGCCGTAGACCGGCGGGCCCGCGCACACGATGACCGTCAAGGTGATGACCAGCCATTTGAGCACCCCGAGGATGCGATCTCCGCCGTTCATGCCGCCTCCTTCGTCGGCAGCATGAACGGCAGCCGGCTGTGTTTGCCCGGTCGCTCGCTGCGCTCGCTCATGTCCGCTCCCTCCTGATCATCCAGGCGTACACGAACAGCAACACCAGAAGCATGGCGGTCATCAGGAGCCCGGTGGCCGAGGCCGTGCCGATGTTGGCCCGGGTGACCAGCTCCTCGTACACCCGTACGGCCAGCACTTCGGTGCCGCCCGCTCCTCCGGTGAGCAGGTAGATGTCGTTGAAGTTCTGGAAGGACCAAATGAACCGCAGCACGATCAGCAGGGCGATCACGCCGCGCAGTTGCGGCAGGACGATGTGGAAGAACGCCTTGACCTTGCCCGCGCCGTCGATCGCCGCCGCCTCCTCCAGCTCCATCGGCGTGACCTGCAGTCGCGCGGTGATGAAGAGGAAGGCCAGCGGGAACGTCTTCCACACCTCGAAGGCGATCACGGTCACCAGCGCGACCGGGATCGGGATCCCGCCGAGCTCCTGGCTGCGGGTGGTGAGGAAGGCGATCGGGTCCTCCCAGCCGATCAGCTGCCTGCCGACGGCGTTGACCAGGCCGTACTCGGTGTTGAGCAGGGTCTTCCAGATGGTGGTGGCCGCCACCACCGGCAGCACGTACGGGATCAGGACCAGGGCCCTGACCAGCCCACGACCACGGAACGGCCGACGCAGCGCCATCGCCACCACCAGACCGGCCGTGATCGCCCCCGCGGTGGTGCAGGCCGCGTACGCGAGCGTGGTGCCCAGCGCGGACCAGAACCTGTTGCTCCCCAAGGCCGACTGGAAGTTGGCCAGGGTCAGCGTGAGCCGGTCGAGCGACAGCCGGGGGATGTCCACGAGCCGGACATCGGCGAACGCCAGCACCAGGACGGCCAGGAAGGGCAGCACGACGAAGACCAGCACGACGAGCATGGTCGGGCTGACCAGCAACCTGCCGTGCAGGTCATCCCGCTGAGACCGGCTGAGCCTGCGGCCCCAGCGGGTGAACACAAGCCGTTTCGAGGTCATTCACCCAGGTCCTGCTTGACGGAGGCCACCTCTGCCGCCATCTTCTTCGCGACGTCGGCCGGCGACGTCCCGCTGAACAGGGGCCCGAGCTCCTTCGACAGGGTGCCCTGGGAGAACACCACGCCGGCCAGGGTGGCGTCGTCGGTGCCCCATCCCCAGCGGCCGAACGACGCGGCGCCCTTCGCGAGTTGGTCCACGACGTCCCCGCCGTAGACCGCCTTGATCGATTTCTTCGTGGCCGGGTCGTTGCCGACCGGGAGGTCGGCCCACGCGTCGAGGTACTCGGTGGACCCCTTCGCCGACCCCGGCCGCATCGGGATCCGGCCTTCGGCGGCCGTCGACAACATCTCCACGTATCCCTCGGACATGACGAATGAGACGAACTTCTTGGCGTTCTCCACCGACGCGCCTCGGGGGATGGCGTAGTTGGACGTCTGGCCGTACTGCGGAGCCGTGCCGAGAGCCGTCACGAAACCGGTATTCTCCGCCAGGTATGTCGGGTCCTTCTTGCATTCCTCGCACGTGACCGGGTTGTCCTTGTCCAGGCCGGCGACCTCGTCCACGATGTGCGAGGAGAACAGGAGCATCGCCGCGTCTCCGGCGAGGTAGGTGGCTCGTGCGGCGGCGACGTCGAGCTCCCCGGCGCCCGCTGCGGCGCCGAGCTTCTGGACGGCGTCCAGGCCGGTGACGCATTCCGGCGAGTCGATGGCGAGGGTGCCGTTCGTCACGAGCTGGCAGCCGGTGGCCTGCAGCAGCGACTCCAGGCCCTCGCCGGTGTAGCCGTCGCCTGGCTGGGTGCCCATCGCGATGCCCCGCACACCGTCCTTCGCCAGTTTCTGCGCCGCGGTGACGATGTCCTCGACCGACTCGGGGGCTTCCAGGCCAGCGCTCTTGAACAGGTCCTTGCGGTAGGAGATCAAATGCCCCCAGCCGTCGCTGGGCACAGCGCCGAGCTTTCCGCCGACCGTGGCCATCCGGATGGCGCTCTCGGTGAAGGTGTCGGCTCCCAACTCATCGACGATCTGCTGCGGCGCCTCGGTGTCCATGAGGCCCTGAGCGTTCCAGGTCGCGATCAGGTTGGGGCTGTAAAGGATCACGTCGGGCAATTTGCCGGAGGCGGCGCCGGTCACCAGGCTCTGGCTGGCCTGTTTGGACTCGAGCGGCACGACCTCGACTTTGATGCCGGTCTTACTGGTGAACTTCGCCGCGACGGACTGCTGGACGGCCAGCCGGTCCGGTGTGGTGTGCGGCGTCCAGAAGGTGAGGGTCGCCGGGGCGGACGAATCCTGAGGTTCCGTGCCGCCACAGGCTCCCGTTAGCAGTAGAGCCGTCGTCGCCACGCCTAAGGTGACTTTCCTCATAGGTTCGTCTCCCGCAGATAGGTCACGCTGGAAAACTCGTACCGGTCACCGCGGTACAGCGCGTACACCTGCTCGACCCGGCGACCGGTCTGGTCGTAGCCGATGTGGGGTACGTAGAGGGCCGCGGTGCCCTCCTTGACGCCGAGGAGCTCGGCCTGTTCCGTATCCACGTTGACAGCGGTGATCGTGCGCTCGTGCCGGGTTATCCGGATGTCGTAGCGATCGGCGAGCAACTGGTGGAGCGAGCCGGTGAGGTCCTCGTCGATCAGTCCGGGGACGAAGGCGGCGGGCAGACACACCCGCTCGTAGCTGAGCGGGGTGTCGTCCGCGGTCCGCACCCTGCCGATCTGGTAAACGGCGTCGCCGGGCTTGATCCCGAGGGTGGCGGCGAGCCGCGCGTCGGCGTCGAAGGCGGTCCGCTCGATCACCCGGGATCCCGGCTGCCATCCGCGCTTCTGCGCGTCTTGGGTGAATGACGACAGGGTCGGGCCCTTGGACACCTGCGGAGGAATCACCATGTAGCTGGCCCCGGGCGCCGAGCGGGTCAGCCCGTCGGCCTCCAGCAGCTTCAACGCGGCGCGAACGGTCATGCGGGCGACGCCGAACTCTTCGGCGAGCCGGCGCTCCGAGGGAAGCACGGTGGCGGGCCCGGGAACGGCGATGAACCTCGCCTCGATCAGGGTTCTGACCATCTGAGCCTTGTTCGCCGTACGCGCCACAGAATCCCTTTCCCTCAGCTTAAGTAGACCATTGGTATACTAAAGGTCATGGCCGAGTCAATGGGCCAGCACCTCGCGTACCTCGAAGTCGTCGGTCATGACCACGAACTCCGCGGCGCGGCCCGCTTCGATGCGGCCGCAGTCCAGGCCGAGCAGCCGGGCGGGCACGGCTGAGGCCGCGGCCGAGACGACGGTCACCGGCAGCCCGACCTCGCGTACGGCCCGCCGTACCGCCTGCGCCATGGTGAGCGTGCTGCCGGCCAGCGATCCGCTGCCGACCAGCTCCGCGCGCCCCGCGCTCACCTGCACCTGCCGGGCGCCGCGCGCGTACCGGCCGTCGCCCATGCCGGCCCCGGCCGACGCGTCGGTGATGAGGGCGACGCGATCGGGCGCCTGGCGCACGATGAGCCTGACGATGGGATCGGCCAGATGGATGCCGTCGTTGATGACCTCGAGGACGACATCCGGCGACTCGCAGGCCGCGAGGAACGGCCCGGGCTCGCGGTGATGCAGCCCGCGCATGCCGTTGAAGGTGTGGGTGAGCACCCGCGCGCCGGCCTCGAAGGCCGCGCGGCACGTGGCGTAGTCGCCGTCGGTGTGGCCCACGGCGGCGACGACGTCGCACGCCACCAGCTCTCTGACCAGATCCAGGCCACCGGGAAGCTCGGGGGCGACCGTGACCATGCGGATGCCGCCCCGTCCGGCCTCCAGGAGTTTGCGCAGCTCCGCCGTCGCCGGCGCGCGCAGATGATCAGGATCATGGGCCCCGCAACGCAGGTGGGACAGGAACGGCCCTTCGAGATGGGCCCCGGCCACACCGGGCTCGCGCGCCATCAGGTCGGCCACCCAACCGGCGGCCCGGGCCATCTGTTCCACGGGAGAGGACACCAGGCTGATCAGGGTCCGGGTGGTTCCGTGTAAGCGGTGGAAGGCCACGGTGGCCGCCAGGTCGGCCGGTGAGTCGATCGCCGACACACCGCCTCCTCCGTGAGCGTGGATGTCCACGAACCCGGGCAGGAGCCAGCCACCGCCGAGATCACGGATCGGGGTGCCATCGCGCGGCGGCGCCCCGGCCCCGACGCCGGCGATGCGCCCGCCCCTGATCTGGACCCAGCCTGGTTCGAGTACGTCCGAGGGGGTCACCACGCGGGCGCCGGCGAGAATCTGATCGGTCATCGCACCACACTCCAGGCCAGGATTCCGGCACCGCGCATAGACGCGCGGATTCCCAGCGCCCCCCGCGAGATGGGCGGCGGCTCCCGGAGCGACAGCCGGGCCGCCAGCCCCTTCGCCAGCGGATCCAGGAGCCGTTCCCCCGCGCCGGCCAGGCCGCCGCCGATCACGATGAGCTCGGGGTCGAGCAGGAGCGTGCACGTGGCCAGACCTGTCGCCAGCGCCTCGATCGCCTCGTTCACCACCCGCTTCGCATGGTCGTCGCCCTGATCGGCGCGGGCGAGGACGTCTTCCGTCCGCAGGCGGCCCTTGCCGTAGCGGCGGACGATCGAGGCGGCCGAGGCGTAGGTCTCCAGGCATCCGTGTTGCCCGCACGAGCAGGGCTCCCCATTTGGACGGACCGGGATGTGGCCCGCCTCTCCCGCATGGCCGCCGGCGCCGGCGTACGGCCGGCCCTCCAGAATCATCGCGCCCGCGATGCCCGTACCGATCGCCAGGAACAGGAAGTTCCGCGCGTGCGCCCCGGCGCCGTAGACGTTCTCGGCGAGGCCGCCCGCCCGCACGTCGTGCCCGAGGGCCACCGGAATGCCCAGCCTCTCGCCGAGCATCGCGGAGATGGGCGCGTCCCGCCAGCCGAGGTTCGCCGCCCGGGAGGCGACGCCCGCCTTCTCGTCCACCAGGCCGGGAACGGCCACACCGGCCGCCGACGGCGGCACGGGCGCCTGCGCCGCCAGATCCGCCGCGAAGTCGCCGAGCCTGTTCAGCACGTGCTCCGGCCCTCGCTCGCGTCCGGTCGGGCGTTGCTCGAAGGCCTCCACATCGCCGTCACGGGTGACGAGTGCCCCCTTCATCGCCGTCCCGCCCACGTCCACAGCGATCACATGGCTTGTCATGCGCCGATCGTAGGTCCTGCCGATGATCTCGTCCGTCCGGGGTAATGACCTTGCGGGGCCACGCGGCTATCCCATCGAACCTCCAAATTCGGTCTGCGCACAGATGCGACCCCCAGCTATAGATGGCGGTTCCCATCTCTATCTGGCGGATGACCAAGGTAAATGTCGTTGTCGTGGGTGAGCCGAGGTTCGGGACGACCCGACCGGCCGCACTCGCCAATCAGCTGTCACCGCGTACGTTCTTTCATGCTGCTGCGCGTCGGCCGAGTCATCGCGGGAGGGTTCGCGCTACTGCTGCCGGCTCCCGCCGCCTTTCCGCTGAACAGCCTTTTCAGGAAAGCCATTGAGCTGAAGCGCGGCCGACAGCTCCGCTTCCCACAACGCCAGGTTGGCGAGCTGGTCAAGACAACCCAACCTGGGGCCACAGGAGAATCCAAGGCGAGTTGGCGCGCCTGGGCTACCCGATCGCGGCCCTACGGTATGGGAAATCCGCCACGCGGCCGGTATCGATCCGGCGCCCCGCCAGGCCGGCCCGACCTGGCGGCAGCTCCTGACCGCACAAGCCCACGCGATCATCGCCTGCGACTTCCTCGTGGTCCAGACGCCGCTACTCAAACGGCTGTATGTGCTGGTCCTCATCGAGCACGGCACCCGGCGACCGCACCTGGCCGGCGTGACCGCGCACCCGACCGGGGCATGGACGGTGCAGCAAGGGGCGCGCGCCTCGCTGCCTCAAGTTGCCCAACGGCGACCTTCGTATCCGCCGCGCTGACTACAACCGTTGGCTTACAGCCCTGGAGGAAGCCGCCTGATGAGGGATCTCACATACGACGTACGTGTCTACAAGACGGAGATCTACCGAGGGCAGAAGGCGACGACGTACTACGTCCGGTGGAAGGTCGGTGGGAAGTTGTGGCGTAAGCCGTTCCGGAACGCCGCTCAGGCCGACACCTACAGGGGAGAAATTCAGTCCGCCGCCCGCAGAGGGGATGCCTTCAGCCTTGTCACGGGCGAGCCCGTCTCGTGGGGCCGCGCCGAGCAACTTTCCATGAGTTGGTACGAATTCGCCTGCAAGTTCGCTGACATGAAATGGAAAGGCGTGTCCGCGAAATACCGTCAGGACATTGCACGAGCGCTGACCGCTGCCACGCCGGCCATGCTGGGCAACGAGCGAGGCAAGCCGGATGACCTCACGCTTCGTACGGCTATGCGTCGATGGGCCTTCAACACGAAGCAACGGGCCGAAGCGCCCGACGACATGGCCGTAGCGCTCCGCTGGCTGGCAGCGAACACCAAACCTGTTTCCGCGCTCGAAGAGGCCGCGACCGTACGGGAATTCCTGGACGTAGCTACTTCTCTGCTTAACGGCAAGCGGGCAGCCACGAGCACAGTCCTGCGTAACAAAACGATCCTGCAAAGCGCCCTGGACTACGCCATTGAGCTGAAGCTTTTGACGGTGAATCCCGTCAAGAATCTCAAGTGGAAGGCACCCAAAACCGCATACGAGGTGGACCGACGTAGCGTCGTGAACCACACCCAAGCGCGAGCATTGCTGAAAGCTGTGGGAGAGCAGCCACGTAGCGGCCCCAGGCTCGTGGCGTTCTTCGCGGTCATGTACTACGCCGGACTACGCCCGGAGGAGGTGGTCAACCTGCGAGGCCACAACGTCACTCTCCCGGACCTCGTGCAGAACGAGGAGACCAGCGAGTGGGAGGAGCCCGAGGACGCCTGGGGGGAACTGCACTTCACCACCGCCGCCCCGTTCGCCGGCCGTGAGTGGACCGACGACGGCGCACTTCGCGAGGTACGCGCGCTCAAGCATCGCCCGGATGGGCACCCCCGCACCGTGCCCTGTCCGCCCGCGCTGACAAGGATTCTCCGCGCCCATCTGGCCGCTACGTACGGCAAGGGTCCAGACGGGCAACTGTTCTGGGGCGAGCAGGGCGGAGAACTACCGAGCATCACCTACCGGCGAGCCTGGAAGCAGGCACGCAGGAACGTCTTCACCGATCAGGAGTATGCCTCGCTGCTGGTCAAGCGGGTCTACGACCTTCGCCACGCGTGCGTCTCCACGTGGCTCAACGCGGGAGTGCCCGCCACCCAGGTCGCCGAGTGGGCCGGCCACAGCGTGGAAGTCCTCTTGCGGATCTATGCCAAATGCATCGTCGGCCAAGACGAAGCGGCCAAGCGACGCATCTCGGACGCGCTCGCCGAGGAGTGATCCGGAACATGCCCGGAATCTTGCGCACGTATTTGGCACGATCACCCGGAGTCCGCCAGCGCTAGCCGTACACAACCGGACATACGACAAGAGCCCCGGACCGCATCGCTGCTGGTCAGGGACTCATTCTTGCTGGTCAGACGTAGCGCGCCCTGCAGGATTCGAACCTGCGACCGTCGGATTAGAAGCAAGATCCTTAAGTGCCGCGCTGTGCCGCTGGGTGATGGTTCGTGATACCTCAGCGCGTTTTGTGTGTCAGGCGGTTCCGGGTCCTGACGGCGTGTGACGGGGCGTACGAGCACGCACCGAGCACGGCTACAGTGCATCTAACCGGGCCAGCTTGTAGGACTCGAATGCTCGACTTGTGCGTGACAACCCGCAACCCGTGGCCGATATGCGCACCATTAGCGCCACCGCCTGAGCGATAACTTGAACCAACTTGCCGCCAGGATACCTGCCTGTCGAACGAACCGTAAGGTCAGACACGGTAGCTGCATCCATAGGAGCGCTGTACGCACCGCCCTCGGCGGGCCACCCCGGCCCGGCGACCGGGTCCGCGTCAACGGCGTCAACGGAGGGGTCGAGGGTGTGGTGTTCTAACGCAACTCCCAGAACGTCTGACTGCGCCCCGGCGACGCCGGCTACCGCTTCCAGCGAGGCTTCGGCGGAACCGTGATCACCTCGCATCTGCTGTTCGGCGACGCCAGGAAGGACGAGGGACCGCTGGTGGCGGGCGTGACTGGAGGAGCTGAACACCCAGTGATCGGCGCGGGACGGCAGCCCCGCGCCCGCTTGGAAGGGGCGGGCGCGGCGCCGTCTACACGATGGGGCCGCTCCAGCGGTGGGCGGCGTACCGGTAGACCTCGGCCGCCTCCCCGTCGAAGTACGCCGAGACGCTCGCGTCGTACAGGCCGTCGCCGTCGGTGTCGGACACGCCCATCGTGACACCGTTGAGATACCCGGTACGGCTGTTGCCCGCGTACTGCGTCAGCCACGAGGACCCGAGCCAGCCCGCTCTGGCGAACGAGGAGTCCACGCCGACGGGCCGGTCCTCGCGAGGGCCCGTCAGCAGCATCGCGAACGGGGATCCCGCCACCCGTTCGAGGCTCTCGCCGCCGGGGTAGCCGAACAGGTCGATCGCGGGCGCGAGCGGCTGGTTGAAGGTCATCCCCTGGCAGCCGACGTTGTCGCCCAGCCTCCCGACGCTGGTCAGCACACCCGCCGCGGGCAGGACGGCGCCGTCGTACACGGCGACGAAGCCGTAGTCGCGGTCCCGGTCGCGGAGGTCGTCGAAGTCGTAGTGGCCGATGGCCTCCTTGCCGACGTACAGGCCGTGCGGGGCCGCGCCTTCGGAGTAGCCGGGGACGAAGACCCACTTGCCGAGCGCGCCCATCGGGGCCTCGACGTCCAGCATGCAGCGGCCTGCCGTCGCGACGAGGTTGCGGTACGCGGTCTGCACGGACGTGCCGGTGCACCAGTGGGGCGCGCCGTCGCTGCCGATGAAGAACACCTTGCCCAGGGTCGTGGGCGCGTCCCCCACGGGCTGGGCCGTCCCCTCCACCGGCGGGACGGAGTACGTGGGCCCGCTGGGGACGACGTCCGTGGCCAGGCGCTCCCCCGCGAGCCCGGTCCACACGTCGTACGGCGTGGCGTTCCTCAGGTTGGCGGCCCCGTCGGCCAACCAGAACCTGGCGACCTCCTGGGCGTCGGCCATCGTGTACGCCAGCCGCACCTTCACCACGTTCGCGGCCTGGGCCGGCGCGGTGACGGCGGTGGATGCCAGCACGCTCAGGCCGATACCTAACGCGATCAGCGCACGTCTCAAGTCGATCTCCTGTCCAGTCATGGGACGCCGTCCGCGCCCCCTGTCGGGCGAACAGCAAGATCATAACTCAAAGACCTGCCAGTTTTAGATCACATGTTCGATACAAAGAGCATGTGAGTGTCAAGAACCCGGCCGCCCTTCGCGGCCTGTGCGCAATCGTTGGACCAGCCCTGCGGGTGAGGCCAGGCCCGGCGGCTCACGATGCCCGGCTGGACGACGCCCTGCTGCGCGCGTGACCGACGCGCTGGCGACCACACACAAGCAGATCGGAAGAATGACCGGTACGTTCTCTTCGAAGATCTAGGACTGGTACGAGATCGTTCCGTAGATTTGGCATGATTGGTGGCCGCCAGCTTCGACTGGCTCCCATTTCGGCCATCCGGTACATCGAAATGGGAGCCTCATGACAGACCATGACAAATTCGACCAGTGGTCGTATTTGGAGGAGCGAGGCCTGGCGGGCACGTTCACGTGCTCGTGGGTCGAGGCGCCCGACTACCGCGCGGTGGTGACCAGGCTGCAGGCGGAGGAGGAGATGCTCTCCTGCGACCTGAACCAGGCACGACGATGGCGCCACCCCCTTTCCCAGGAGGACGTCATCTGGGTCGCCGGTCAGAGCCCTGGCTGGGTGAAGATCTTCACCTTGTCCGGATCGTCCATGTGGTGGGCTCTCAACTCGCTCCCGCAACCGGGCGGCCGGGCCTTCTACCTCTCATACGACAAGGAAATCGGACGCGTGAGCGATCCGGTCTATGTCAGCGAGGGCAGTTGGCAGGACATCCCCGAGGATTACTGGAATCCCTCCATGGAGGAGGGCGCCCACCTCGTCGGTTCCTCGAGGATCGCCAAGCGGATGAACCTGTTCCTCGCCGTGATGGGGTACACGACCGGCAGGTTCATCGACGACACCTGGTTCAGCACACCAGGGCTGCTCTGCCGCATCCCGGACGGGACGTGGCCCCATGAGTGACCAGTGAGAGTTCCTGCTCGGCGCCGGCCTGGGACGCGGATTCACCGGCACCTGGGTCGAATCGGGCGACGCCGAAGCCGTGGCCGCCCTGCTCGGCGCCGATCACAGCCCGATACAAGTCGGCCATCACGAACCGTCATCACTTGCCGACGAACACATGCAGAGCGGACATCTGCCTGGAAACGTGCAGGGCGTGACGATCGAAGACCCGCTCCATTTGTTAGGACGCCTGCGGCTGGGCCGGGAGGAATACTGCCAGCGCCTCCTGACCATGCTGATCCTGGGCGGGCCCTATCCCCGTTGGAATAGCCGTACCCGGCCATCGCCCCAGGGTGCTCGATTCCTGCGGTCGCTGGATGAGCTGTCGTTCGGCCGGAGCGAGTGGAGCGGGCAGCCGCTGTTCGTGGACGAGTTCGAGTTGCCCCCGCGGCACGACGACGAGCAGGGTGGGGCACCCGACTACGCCGTGCTGTGGAACGAACGGCTATGGATGATCGAGCTGAAGACAGAGAGTTCGAGCCACCGGCGAGACCAACTCGCCGGATACTACACGCTTGCCGGCCATCATTATTCGGGCCTCACTGTGGATCTCACGTACCTCACACCACCACTCACCTTCACGCCGCCGACCAGCCGGAACGGCACCCGGTTCGCACACGTCAACTGGACGCAGATCTTCCCGCTGCTGGAAGAGGCCTGGGGCGCGGGCACAGATGCGGAACTGCGCGCCCTCACGATGTTGCTGACGGCATTGGAGAGCATCGGATCCAACTGGTTCGACTGGCGGACGCAGCGGGTCGGCGTATCAAGAGATCAACATCTGGCGGTCGAAGACGCGGCGATGACCATGGTTGAGGCCACCGCTCGTGACGGACGACAGCGAGCGGTGGACCATCCGGCGGCGGACCTGAACCAACTGCAGCGTCTCCGCCTGGCCCTACGTCAGACCATCTGCACCGGTCCGGAACAGTCCCCTCTACGCCACGTACTGCCCTGGCTCTGGAGCGCCACGACCAGCGGTGGCAATGCACTATCGGCCTCCGGCCGAGACACGGGGTTCGAACTTCGCCTTTCCCGATATCAAAAGCCAGTGTGCTGACTGGAGCCGAACTCGCGAGCCACCGACGCGACCGCCCGCTCGCCCTCCCGCACCATGCGGACGACTGCCGTCTCTATGCCACCTCAACCGAGAAGATCGCGAAGTGTCACTGGAGTACTAGACCGCTGCTCACTCAGTACCACTGGTAGAAAATCCCCGGCGCGGCCGGAGCTGCGCTCGTCACCGGAACGTAACCAGAATGGCAGGTGACACCGGTTGAACTGCGTAGCTGGAAATCCCTTGGGCGAAGTCCAGGCCGCGCTCAACAACAGCCCGCTGGCCGATGTGGGATGGACGGTTTGGGTCGAGGTTGTCGCGGCCGTGGCCAGCCTCGCGGCGGTCCTCCTGGCCGTGATCACGATCCGGGTCACTGCCAGGCAAGCAGCAGAGACCCAGGAAGCGATGCGCCTAGGAACTGTTTCTTAGATCTCCTGACAGTAGGTGTCTGACTTGTCACGCTTGGCGTATGGGTCGTGGTGACTTAACGAACGCCGAATGGGAACGGCTGGCGCCCCTGCTACCTACGGGTGGGATGCGAGGTGGCCGGTGGAACGATCACCGGATGGTGATCAACGGAGTGCTGTATCGGGCGCGTACCGGTTGGCCTTGGCGTGATCTGCCTGAGCGGTTCGGTTCCTGGGTGACCGTCTACAAGCGGCATCGCCGCTGGTCAGCCGATGGCACGTGGCACCGCCTACTGACTGCCGTCCAGGCCGCCACCGATGCCGAGGGCCGCGTGGACTGGGACATCTCGGTGGACTCCACCACCACCCGGGCACATCAGCACGCGGCGGGTGCACCTCGCAACGCCCCACCGCCGGCCCAGCCGGAAAAGGGGGAACCAGCGGGGACAAAGCAGGACGATCCGGCGCCGAGGAGTCTGGCGGGCCGGTTGGCGGAGGTGGTCAGGCCGGGGAATGCCTAGGCCGCTCCCGCGGCGGCTTCACCACCAAGATCCACCTGTCCGCCGATGGCCGGTGCCGTCCGCTGTCGCTGGTGCTGACGCCTGGACAGCGCGGCGACAGCCCGCAACTGCGCACGGTGCTGGAAGGCATCCGGGTGCCGCGTCCCGGGCCTGGCCGCCCCCGGACCAGGCCCGACAGCCTGGCCGCCGATAAGGCATACAGCTCTCATGCCAACCGGCGCTACCTGCGCCGCCGTGGCATCCGGCACACCATCCCGGAGAAACGGGACCAGCGGGCCAACCGCCGCCGGCGCGGCTCGGCCGGAGGCCGTCCACCCGGCTTCGATCCCGAACGCTACAAGAAACGCAACGTCGTCGAACGGGCGATCAATCGCCTGAAGAACTTCCGGGCCGTGGGTGAGGTCGACTCGGGGCGACGTCCGGGGACACCACGACCATGCCATATCTGTAGTCAATTGAGGACTGTTAGTAGTCACCGATATTGGCTCTACTCGGCTGTGCCCCGGTCCGGTCGCTGGCGGAAGGGCTTTCGCGCCGACCTGGCCGGACGCATCCCCAGTCCCGGCGGGTGACCGGGCTTGAGCGGCAGTCGAACGGCCAGTCACGATAAGGAGCCCGGTGGGCGCCTCCTAGCGTGACTGGCCGTTCCGATGCGGGCGGAACATGTTTCTGTAATGTTTTCGGTGGCTCTGGTTTGGTTACCGGCAGGTCGGTCCTACTTTGCGGCGTATGCCTGTGGAGTTCTTGACCGATGATGAGGCGGCTGCGCACGGGCGGTTCGTGGGGCCGGCAGTATGGCTACCACGGGACCGATACTGTCACTGCGAGCGCATTATGATCGGTGTGGGCCATATAGTATTCCTGAGTGCTGATATGCGCAAATTCTGTTGGCGCAATAATATGCTGAACGTTTCCGTCCCCCTTGCGATAGTAACCGTTGGGGACGCAGAGCTGAACGTTCTCCGCATCCGCAGGGTCGTACTCCATGTTGAGGTCACCCCCAACAATGGTCGGAAGGTCATTCCCTGGAAAGGATGCTTTGAAGTCGGGAATTCTTTCGCGCAAGAGATGATTGCATTGCTTGATTGCCCAGGATTCATCTGTTGCCAGATGTGTGGTACACACGTTGAATTTACCTGAACCGGATTGTGGAAATTGATCAAGTCGCGCACATGCGAACGCTCTGCGCTCCTCGCCGGGTTGCTGAAGGGGCTGCCACCCCTTGTTGTAGTCGTATACACCTGTCGAATTTGATGGATTGGAGAACCCCTGCGTCACCATGATGCCGACGCCGTATCTCTCCCCATTGGTGCATGTCTCCGGTGCGCTGTTGTCCGCGACGTATACCGCCGCGAAGGCCACGGCAGAGAACTGATGGTTGGTCAGGTTAAAGAGGCGATTCAGGTCACCCTCACATATTTCGTTGAGAGTGACGACGTTAATGTTGTTGACCACCATCTTTCCTGCGGCTTCCCGGAGAACGTGTCCGTCACCTACATAGCAGTGCTGTGCGCGTCCACTGTTGCAGAGATTTAGCTGAAGGATCTTGAAATTCGAGGCAGCGTGTGCTGGCGCCACTGGCGTGAGGGAACTCAATGCAAGAACCAGGACGAGAGAGCCAGCTAGTTGGCCTAGTAGAATGCGAATCCGTGACATAAGCCTTCCCCTGTTGAAGCATCTATCGGGGAATATATGCGCTGGCGCTTTCGATTCGCTTTTGATCGCCTCTCGATGCCGTCCACCGCAACGTCTTTTGATGGGCTGGTTCGTGCACATGGTGCGGGCGTTGGTGACCTGGTGGTGATGAAGGCCAGGGTCTCGGGCCACCAGGCGTCGATCGTCTCGGTGAGCGTGACTTGGCGAGGTTTACGCTGAGCTTTGCGCAGAGGTTGATGCATTGACCCCCTGAGACCATCATCGTTATCTACAGGCGCTTCGGGATTGTCTTGGACGTCCAGCAGGAGGGTGATCGCGTCCGGGACCTGCGTGGTGGATGTGGTTATCTACCTGCCGTCCATCACGAAGAACCCTGGAGTGCGGATGCTTGTTCAGCGGGTGATGATGCCTGCCTCGCGGGTGGAGTCCTGGACGGTGCTCGGTGACGACGCCGTTCCGGTCGCGCCGATCGAGCGGTACCTGACGTACCTGACCGACATCGAGCGGTCCCCGAACACGATCAAGGCATACGCCCACGATCTCAAGGACTGGTTCACCTTCCTCGGCCAACTCGGCCTGGACTGGCGGGAAGTCCGCCTGGAGGACGTCGGCGAGTTCGTGGCCTGGCTGCGGCGGCCGCCGCAGGCCCGCGGCGGCGCGGTCGCAGTGCTGCCGTCGGTTGAGCATCACTGCGGCGAGAGTACGGTGAACCGGAAGCTGTCGGCGGTATCGGCGTTTTATCAGCACGCTGCCCGGCATGGCCTTGATCTGGGAGAGTTGCTGACAACCTGGCAGCCGGCCGGCCCGCGGGGGACGGCGTGGAAGCCGTTCCTGCACCACATCAGCAAGGGCCAGCCGCAGCGCCGGCGGGCGATCTCGTTGAAGGTTCCCAAGAAGCTGCCGCGGGTGACTTGCTGTTCCCCAGGCCGGGCAGCGAACCTGGCGCCGGCCTGGCTCTTACCTACTTCCTCTACCGGACCGAGATGCTCGAGTGGGTGAAACGCTGCGACATCCGTGACGAGTACGGCCAACCCGTGCATCTGACCGCGCACCAATGGCGGCACACGCTCGGCACCCGGCTGATCAACCGTGACGTTCCCCAGGAGGTCGTCCGCCGAATCCTGGATCACGACTCCCACGAGATGACGGTACGATACGCCCAGCTCAGCGACACCACGATCCGCCGCCACTGGGAGGCCGCCCGCAAGGTCGACATCAACGGCGAGGCCGTCACCCTCGACCCGGACGGGCCGCTCGCCGAAGCGGCCTGGGCCAAGCAGCGAGTCGGCCGCGCGACCCAGGCTTTGCCAACGGCTACTGCAGCCTCCCCGTGATCAAGACGTGCCCGCATGCCAACGCCTGCTTGACCTGCCCGATGTTCGTGACAACGCCGGAGTTCCTCGCGCAGCACCGTCAGCAGCGCGAGCAACTGTTGCAGATCGTCTCTGCTGCCGAGGCCCGCGGCCAGCTCCGCATCGTGGAGATGAACAAGCAGGTCCTCGGCAGCCTCGAGAGCATCATCGTGGCTCTGGAGACCGACACGACCAGCAAGGACACCGAGGCGGTGACCGATGCGGACTGACAACTCCCGGCACCTGATCACCGCGGCCCGCACGCGCCACGAGTACACCCGGTCCAAGGCGATCCAGGCGTTGCGTGAGCTGGAATCGGCCGGAGCCCCGGTGACCTTCGAGGCCATCGCTCACAAGGCCGCAGTCTCTCGATCATGGCTATACACCCAGCCTGACCTGCGAGCCGAGATCGAACGACTCCGCGAGCAGACCCACGCCTCACCGACGACAGCAGTACCACCTCGGCAACGAGCGTCCGAAGCCTCGCTGCTCCAGCGACTCGAAACCGCCAACGCGCGGAACCGGCAGCTCACCGAAGAGAACCGTCGGCTCCGCGAGCAACTCGCGCGAGCGCTCGGCGATCTGCGCGCCGCTCGCCTCGCCCCTCCAACGCCCGCTCACCATCGCGGTGGGCGCGGTTCCGTAACGATCGACCCGTGTTGATCGCGCAACCAGACCGCCCCGACACAGACCTTCTGGTCACTGGCCACAACGCGACGCTGCTGGTCAGCGGATCGTCTTCGCGAAGAACTGAAGATAACCATCGTTTATTGACAAGATCACGAAAGTGGCGCTGGAGGCCCGGAAAGCCTTCAAAACTCCTTCAACAACCCCGGTGGTTCAACAACCCCGGAACACCGTTTGTTGACAGAATGACGGCCATGATCGACGCCCTGGGGCCGCCCGCCGACCCGCTGGCCGCCTTCCCCGCCCACCGCAGCGAGATCCGCATCGGCTACGCCCGCGTCTCCACCGGCGGCCAAACCCTCGAACGGCAACTCGACGCCCTCACCGCGGCCGGGTGCCGGCGCATCTTCCACGACAAGCGATCCGGCAAGACCGCCGAACGGCCCGAATTGAAGGCGTGCCACGCGTTCCTCGCCGAAGGCGACACCCTCGTTGTCCCCTCCCTGGACCGCTACGGCCGTTCCCTCGCCGACCTCATCACCATGGTCGGCGACCTGCGCCGCCGCGAGATCGGCTTCACCTCACTGCACGAGAACCTCGACACCACCACCCCCGGCGGACGACTCGTCTTCCACGTCTTCACGGCCCTGGCGGAGTTCATCCGGGAACTGATCGTCGCCGGCACTCGCGAGGGCCTGGCCGCGGCCAAGGCCCGCGGCTGTACCGGCGGCCGGCCCACGGTCATCAACGCCGACCTGCTGCGCGCGGCCCGCGACATGCTGCCCAACCCCGAGCACTCGATCACGAGCATCGCCAAACTGCTCGGGGTGAGTGCGGGGACGCTGTACAACCACATCCCCGACCTTCGCCAGCTCCGCGGAAGCGGCCACGCCAAAGAGCTGGCCAGCGGTCAGAGACCGCCAGCGTAAGAGGACGTCGTCGATGACGAACCCGAGATCGCGGGGGTAGTGCTGGCTTGGGCACCCGGCGGCCTGGTCGAGGAGGATGACCTCAGCACCCCGGCTGCGCAGCAGGTTGATCAGAGTGTCCTGCTGCGCGCGTACCTTGGCCGTGGAGTACGGCGCCCACGTGCTGGTGGTCATCTGCCGGGCGAGGACCGCGTGAACACCGGGGCCTTCGAGGTCGCGGGTGAAGTCGCCGGCGTGGCGCATGGCGACGCGCCGTAGGGTGCCGTATTCGCTGGTGGCGTGTGGGGTGAGCACGGTCGGCCTCCATAGGAATGCCTGGGCTGGAAGACTTGGCTGACGCAGAGCCCGTCACGGTGGACGACGCGGCTGCGGCGGCGTCGTCGCTGTCCCCCAAGCCGTGCCCCGGGTAGTGAGCAGGTCTCAGGGCTGCTCACTACCCAGCGACCCGCCGACGTCAACCGACGGTGCTGTGCCGGGTGTCGGGCACCTGGGGCAGTCAGGAGACCGCGTCATCCCGGAAGGATTGGTTGACGGGGATGAGGTCGACCGCGTCGTCCAGCGCGCTGAGAGTGATCGCGATGCTGGTCTCGCCGTCGTCCAGGGCGCACAGCTGGCTGCCGCAGAACTGGCAGAACCCGCGCTTGGTCTCGCCCACGAATGTGTAGTACCAGGATGGCTCGCCGCCCTCGCCAGTCCAGACGAGACCGGTCAGGAGGAAAGACACCCACGACATCATCGGGCCGCCGCCGAGCTTCTGGCAGTGCGGGCAGCTGCACGTTTCCCTGTCAAGTTCTTGTGTTCAGCTCGGTGGGCTGGCTGAGGGCTGGCTGGGCCAGCCCGGGCCGCGCTGGAACAGCAGCGGAAGGCTGGCTTCTCCTCCGCTGCGCCGGGTTGCAGCATCACGCTGACCCGGTAGGGGAATGCCGATAGTGTCCCGTTCTCGACGGGAACCAGTGCGGCTTTCGGGGGCGCCGGATGCGGGGACGGACATTCGCGGTGGTGACGGTCCTTTTCTCCGTCATCAACCTGTTGCTGGCAGCCGCCGTGGCGATTGCAGCGAACGCGGCAACGAGCCAGGACCGCTGGCCCGGAATCCTGGACCAACTGCGCCGGTACCCCTGGCCCTGGGTTGGAACTCTGCTCGGCATCTCCGTGGTCGCCATCATCCTCGTGACCTGGCTGCAGGTGCGCCCGCAAGCTGGCCAGGACGATCCACCGCCGCCACCACCCGCGGCCGTGCCGGAGTGGTTCGTTGCGCGGTCAGAAACCCGGCAAGCCGTCAATGCGGTGGGACGCTGGCGTGTCCGGCCCGTGGGCATCACCACGGGCCTGTCCGGGGCTGGCGGGTTCGGCAAGACCACTCTCGCCACCGCGGTGTGCGCCCACTGGCGAGTGCGATGGCTCTACCGCCGCCGGATCTACATGGTCACCATCGGCCGTGACGTCAGGGGTCGAGCTGCCGTCGCAGCCAAAGTTGCCGAAGTCACCCGGTTCATCACCGGCGACACCGTGGAGTTCGACGATCCTGACCTGGCCGGCCAGCACTTGGGTGGTCTCCTCAATCAGCGCCCTCGCACGTTGCTCGTTCTGGATGACGTCTGGGAAGACGAGCAACTGGCCCCGTTCCGCCACATCGGCCGCCGCTGCGTGAGGCTGATCACGACGCGAAACCCGTCCCTTCTCCCATCTGGCAGTCGCCGAATCCACGTCGACCAGATGGCACCACAACAAGCCCGGGCACTACTGACCTGGCGTCTGCCCTCCATCCCGGGGGACTTGCTCGACGGCCTCCTCCAGGCCACCGGCCGGTGGGCGCTATTGCTACGGCTCACCAACCGGCTGATCGCGGAGCAGACCGCAACCGGTGCCGACCCTAGTGATGCGGCCCGCAACGCACTGCAGCAACTGCGCACCCGCGGTCCCGCCATGGTGGATGATCAAGCTGCATCCTGGGGTCTCGACGATCCCCGAGAACGCAATCGAGCCGTCAAAGCCACGATTGAGGCAGCCACCCAGCTGCTGCCCCCGGGCGCCGCTGACCGGTTCACCGAACTGGCGATCTTCGCCGAGGACGAGGCCATCCCTGTTGCGCTGGTCACCATGCTGTGGCAGGCCACAGCCGGGCTCACCGAAACACAGACTCGCACCCTCTGCGCGACTTTGGAACGACTCTCCCTGATCGCCCTCTCCCCCACCCAGGGCGGCCGGATCAGCCTCCACGACGTCATCCGCGATTACCTATGCGCGAACCTCGGCGACGCCAACCTGAGCGCTCTCCACAGCGTGCTCATCGACAATACCGCCGCAACCTTGCCCGCCGGGGAACCCCTCGCGGCAATCACTCCGGCCCCCAGCCGTGCCTGGTGGCAACTGCCCGACGGATACCTCGTGGATCACCTCATCGAGCACCTCCAGGCAGCTGGCCGGACCACGGAAGCTGAAGCCGCAGCCGGCGACATCCGCTGGGTGGAGGCCCGCCTCACCCAACGGGGTCCCACCGCCCCGTTGAGCGACCTCGCACATATCGACACCCCGCAAGCTCGCGCCCAGGCCCGAGCCCTCGCACGAGCCGCTCACCTCCTGACGCCGACGAAGCCCGAGCGCGCTCTCGTCGGCATCTTGTACAGCCGCCTACAGGACCAACCGGAGTGGCGCGAACAGGTAATCGCCCGCCAAACCGATCCCGCCCAGCAGCCTGTCCTCAGCAACCAATGGCCACTACCCGATATCGACCCAGCCCTCCAACAAATCCTCACCGGCCACGACCAGTGGTCAGTACAGTCGGTGGCGATCTCCCCCGACGGCACCTGGCTCGCCGCCAGCAGCTACAAGGAGGTGCGGATCTGGGACCGGGTCACGGGAAGGTGCACCACCACCCTCACAGGCCACAGACACTTTGTGGATTCGGTGGCGATCTCCCCCGACGGCACCTGGCTCGCCACCAGCGACCTGAGGAGGGTGCAGATCTGGGACCGGGTCACTGGTACCCGCACCGCCACCCTCACCGGCCACGACAGCGTGGTGCCCCAGGTGGCGATCTCCCCCGACGGCACCTGGCTCGCCACTATCTGTCACGACAAGAAGGTGCGGATCTGGGACCGGGTCACAGGAAGGACGGGGCGGATCTGGGACCGGGTCGGGAGAAGATGTACCGCCACCCTCACCGGCCACACCGACTCCGTGCGCTCGGTGGCGATCTCCCCCGACGGCACCTGGCTCGCCAGCACCGGCGACGACAGGACGGTGCGGATCTGGGACCGGGTCACAGGAAGGACGGGGCGGATCTGGGACCGGGTCGCGAGAAGATGTACCGCCACCCTCACCGGCCACACCGACTCCGTGCAGTCGGTCGCGATCTCCCCCGACGGCACCTGGCTCGCCACCGGCGGCAACGACAAAACGGTGCGGATCTGGGACCGGGTCACAGGAAGGTGCACCGCCACCCTCACCGGCCACACCCACTCCGTGCAGTCGGTCGCGATCTCCCCCGACGGCACCTGGCTCGCCACCGGCGGCAACGACAAAACGGTGCGGATCTGGGACCGGGTCACAGGAAGGTGCACCGCCACCCTCACCGGCCACACCCACTCCGTGCAGTCGGTCGCGATCTCCCCCGACGGCACCTGGCTCGCCACCGGCGGCAACGACAAAACGGTGCGGATCTGGGACCGGGTCACAGGAAGGTGCACCGCCACCCTCACCGGCCACACCCACTCCGTGCTGTCGGTGGCGATCTCCCCCGACGGCACGTGGCTCGCCAGTACCGGCGACGACGGGACGGTGCGGATCTGGATCCCTGATGGTGTTGTGTCTTCAGACGCTAGGCGAGCCGGCAGCGTGTCCTCGATTGCGATTTCAGCTGATGGCACATGGCTCGCCACTGGCGGCGGCGACGGCAAGGTGCGGATCTGGGACCGGGTCACTGGAAGATGTACCGCCACCCTCTCCGGCCACGGGGGCTGGGTCAGCTCGGTGGCGATCTCCCCCGACGGCACCTGGCTCGCCACCAGCAGCTGGGAGGAGGTGCGGATCTGGGACCGGGTCACAGGAAGGTGCACCGCCACCCTCACCGGCCACACCGGCTTGGTCAGCACGGTGATCTCCCCCGACGGCACCTGGCTCGCCACCAGCGGCGACGACAAGAAGGTGCGGATCTGGGACCGGGTCACAGGAAGATGTACCGCCACCCTCTCCGGCCACGGGGGCTGGGTCAGCTCGGTGGCGATCTCCCCCGACGGCACCTGGCTCGCCACCGGCGGCAAAGACAAGAAGGTGCGGATCTGGGACCGGGTCACAGGAAGGTGCACCGCCACCCTCACCGGCCACGGGGGCCGGGTCAGCTCGGTGGCGATCTCCCCCGAGGGCACCTGGCTCGCTAGCAGCGACGACAGGACCGTGCGGATCTGGGACGTCGGCACCAGGGCATGCACCGCCATCCTCACCGGCCACACCGGCTTTGCCGGCCAAATAAGCTCGGTGGTGATCTCCCCCGACGGCACCTGGCTCGCTAGTAGCTGCAGCTGGGATCAGGTGCGAATCTGGGACGTCGGCACCAGGACATGCACCGCCATCCTCACCGGCCACACTGGCCAACTAAGCTCGGTGGCGATCTCTCCCAACGGCGCCTGGCTCGCCGCCACCAGCAGCGTCAACAAGACGGTGCGGATCTGGGATGCCGTTCGCGGGAGCACAGAGATTTTCATGCGTACCGAAGGGGGCCTGAGCGGGTGCGCTTGGACGCCGGACAGCCGCAGCCTCGGGGTGGTGGGCGGCCGGGGCGTCTATCTATTCGAACTGCTTAGGGAAACACCCGGCTGATAGGGTCCTCTGGTTGTCCGCTTGGCTCCCCCCCCACCTTCTTCGCCCTGTCGGCCTTCGCGGGCGAGGGCGGACTGGTCAGGCGCCGTCCGGGTGAAAAGGGATCACGTTTCCGGGGACGGGTTGGTCTCGGCCGGCGGAGTTCCGGAGGACGAGGACGACGGCTGCAAGGACAACCTGCTCCGCTCGGTGCCGGGATTCGGTCTCGGCAGCCCGGGATTCCTTGAGAGCTTCCTTCAGGCGGACGACCTCTTTGCGGAGTCGCCTTTCGACTTCCGGCGTCTGGTGCGTTTCCGTACGCACCCGCGCGTAGAATTCCTCCTTGAAGTCGGCGTGGCGCTTTTGCAGAGCCATGCGGTGAACACCGGCCTCTGCGGCGAGCGCGACGACCGTGAGGCTGCCGTTGGAGCAGGTGGGCTGGCCAGCCAGGAGGCGGTCCATGGCCGTGCGGATGCGGGAGCGTTCGTCCTCGTGCTGCTGGTTCATGCGATGGCCTCCTCGGCGTACTGGGCGGCGGAGTCGTGGGCGTCGGCGAGAGCACGGAAGCGGTTGGCGGTCAGGCGAAGCCGGTCGCCCAGGGGCTGGGGCACGAGGGCTGCCTTCGCATCGAGCCGATCAGCGTGCTCTCGTGCCGCCTGCGCGTGGCTGTCGGTGCGGACTGCGTTGCCGCAGCCGAGCTGGCAGGCGAACGGGTTGGGTGCCGTCGCCCCGGGATCCGGATCGCAAAGGGCCGTGTCGCGCTTGAAGGCGCAGATGAGGAACGCGTCTGGGTTGTCGAAGAGGACGAGGCCATCGCGCGCCAGGAACTTGGCGGCGGCCTTCGGGGTGGTCAGGGCGCCTTCGAAGCCGGGGATCGAGGTGGCTCCGATGAGAGCCCGCCGAGCGGCCGGGCCGGAGATCTTCTCGCCGGCCGCAGCAGCGTCGCGCAGCCGCGCTGAGGTCTGCGCGGCGGCGAGAACGGTCTCGACGTCGAGCTCCCCGTGGAACCCCCGACGGGCGCGGCTGCCGTAGCCGGTGGAGGTACGGGCATCCAGGGCGGTGCGCATGTGTCCGTACTGGATGGCGAGGGCGACCAGACCGCCGGGGCGGCGGGCGATGTGCCAAGCCAGAGTTCTGCGCAGGCGACTCAGTCCAAGGTTGCCGTGCGGGTCCTCCGGCACCATCTGGGCGTCCAGGCCCTGTGCGGTGGCCTCCTGGTTGATCCACGACACGAGATTCTCGACGCGGCGGTCCAGGGTGCCCCGCTTCAGCGCACCGTGGTGCTTGCGCTGGCCGACGACATCGTGGTGGGTGGAGCTGAACAACAGCTCACCCTTGGGGACGATGCGCTCCAGAACCCGGATGGCGTTCACGACGGGGGTGATAGCGACCCAGGGGACGGCGCGCTCCCCACCAGCGGAGATGTGGTGGCCGTCCGAGTCGCGCACGTTCTTGTAGTGGTGGGCCCGGATCAGATGCCGCGGCATGGAGCCGTCGGGATTCGGTTGCGGGTCCGGGCAGCAGCCGGACCGCAGCGACCGCGCCTCCTGGGGGCGCATCCCGGTCAAATACAAGATCACGATGGCGGCGGCCGTGGCCAGGTGACGCACCAGAATCGGCGTCTCCTCGTAGTCCATGAACTCGCGCCAGAGGCGCCCCTCGACCTGGCCCGTCACCGGCACCTGCATCGGGCTGGGGCCGGGCCGCCGGGCGGCGAGCGCACGGAGCCCGCGCCGAGTAGCGAAGTCGTGGACCTGGTTCCAGCTGGCTCCCGTGACCGCCGCGACGTAGTGATGGGCCAGGGTGATGCCGTGCTTCCGGCTCACTGTGGCGGGCAGGAGAGCCCTGGAATCGACCAGCGGCTGCAGATAGTTCTTGACGGCCGCCAGACCCCCTCGGGTGCTCGGGGTGGCCGTCACGCGGACGTGCATGCGGCGGCGCTCGGCCCAGGCGGCCAGGATGTCGTCGGAGAAGTCCTCGACCAGGCGGATCGACCAGGTCAGCAAGGGGCCGATCACGCTCGGGTCCAGTGGCTCGGTTTTGTTCTCCCCGCCCGCCTCTCCCGTCTCGGCTGGCAGGTAGTCGTCGATGCCCTCGCTCTCCCAGGGCGGCTGCGTAACGCCGCAGGGGCTGGCCGACAGCTGGTCGAAGGCACACAGGTCCGAGAGCCAGTTAAGAACCGTCTGGGCATGAACGCGCGTGCAGCCGCTGCTGGCGATCTTGACGGCGTACGCCTTCCAGTGCTCCATGGTGCAGTCACTGACCTGGGACACGCCTTGCCGGTCGAGCCAGCGCGCGAACTTCATCCACTGCAGGACGTTGTCGCGCATGCTGATCACGCCGTCGCGTGACCGGTTCTGGAAGCCCCGTTCCTGCACGTAGGTGGGTCGCAGTTCGCCGTTGATCAGGACCCAGATGAGGCGCCGGAACTCGCTCCGTAGGGTGGCGGGGCACCTCCTCAAATTGATCTTGTGGATGCCGTCCCCGGGGCTATCGATCAGTGGTCCCATCGACCAGACATCGTCGCTGTACCGGGAGTTGGGGTGGGTGTTGCCGGCGCTGATCCACCGGTCCAGGACCACCGGGCTCTCCGGCCCCGGCAGGGGAAGGATGTAGGGATCGGCCTCGAGGGTCAGAGCTGTCGTCACGGGGCGAGGTCTCCCTTGAGCAGATGGTCGACGATCATTTGGTCGCGGTCGGTGATCCGGGCCAGAGAGGCGTCCCAGGTGCTCTCGTTGACCTTTGTCCGCAGGTCATCGAGTCGCTGGAGGTGTTCGTCCCATCGCTTGCGCCAGAGTTTCTCCGGCCAGCCGGAGCGGAGCGATATCAACTGGCGGCGCAGGAGCGCGAGGCGCGGGTGGTGGCCGGTGTGGACCCGGGAGTTCTCGCAGGACAGGCAGAGCAGGAAGTCGGCGCCGCAGCCCCCGCTCGGGTCCGGCCAGGGGCTGGTCTCCTCGTCCGCGCAGTCCGCGGTTGCGGTCTCCTGGTGGGCCGCGTCGGCCGCGTCCGTGAGCCGCCCCTTGAAGGTGTAGTCGCGGGCCTGTTCGAGGGCCTCCTCGGCGCCGGCCGCGATCACGCCCACGGCGGCCTCCTGGACGTTCTCGTCGGGCAGGACGTAGATGCTCTCGTGGGTGCCACGTTTGTGCTGCAGTGGCTTGCCCGTGGTGGTGACGGTGGTCCTGCGGGCGCGTTGGAAGGGCGAGCCGATCTTGTGAGTTCTCGCCCATACTCGTGCATCGGCCTTGGACACCCCGAAGCACAGCGGGCCGACGTTCCGGGGCCGGTCCAGATTGGAGTCCACGTCAGTACGGCGCCGGTTGCGGGCGACCATCAGCAGGTCGTGGCCGGGTGACAGGGCGGCGGCCAAGGCTCGCCCGTGTTGCGCGGCTTCCAGGGCCTGGGTGATGAGCCGGCCCGGCGAGGCCGCGCCGGAGTCGGTGTAGTTCTCCGTGTCGAACCAGCGCCCCTCACCCGAGCGGCGCTTCTCCACCAGGACCTCGTAGGTGACCGTGGCCGTCTCTCCCGCGGACGGGGTGATAACGGGCACGTGCAGACGGTCGTAGACCGACAGATTCCAGCCGTAGCGGTCCGTCATCATCACGGCCAGGGCCGTCAGTTCCGACCGGGCCAAGAACAGCCGGCCCGTCGTCTTCTCGCGGTTCTTTCCGCGCAGCAGCCCTTCGGCTCGGGTGTAGACCTTCCCGTCTTTGTCCGGGTACCCGGGCAGTTCGCCCGTGGCGGCGATGTGCTCGAGGGCCGTCCCGATCCTCCAGTCACGGCTGTCTGGGTCCAGTGCGCCCGACCGGTAGCGGGCCAGCAGCGCGGTGTTCTCCCGGATCCGCAGCAGCGCGGCACGGAACTGCCGTTCGGCGGCCAGCAGCACCTGGTCGCGCTCCGACGGCCGGTAGGACTGCTTGGACGGCTTGCCCTTCTTCGGAACGGGGCGGGCCAGTTCCTCGGCGGCCAGGCCCTGCGCCAGCCGCGGCTCGCGCTTCAGCAGCGTACGTATCTTGGCCAGGGCCTCGCGCCCACCGGGGCTGTCCTTGTGGTTGTTGCGCCAGAGCCGGAGCGTGGCCGAGGTGAGGTCGCCGAGGTCCTCGGCCGGGTGCCCCTGATCCTTGAGGAACCGGGCGAAGACCTCCACGGACCGCCAATACGACTCACCGCTCGAGTGGCTGTTCCACCCCATGGACTGCTCGGCGAACGCTCGCGCAAGAGAGCAGCACATCGGCTGGGGCACGGCAATGGCGGCGAAGTCGAAGACGCGCTCGAAGCCTTCCTTGTTCACCACGGTGACCTGTAGTCCGTCGGCGGCGATGCGCTGGGTCGCCTGGAAGTCCGCCGGCGGCAGGACGGCCCTGCGGCCCCGCCCGCTCACGATGCCTCCGCGACGGGGAGGGCATCGAACAGCACCTCGATGTCCTGGATCCCGGAAGTTTCCCGGGCCAGCCGGGTGAATAGGCCATTCAGGTCCTTCGTCTGGTCCGTCTCGCCGTGCTCGTCCTCGGTGTCGAAGGCCAGGATCGACTCCAGCTGCAGGTGCATGACCGGGTTGAGGTAGTGCTCCTTCGTCGTCTCAACGTCCCGGTGTCCCAACAGGGTCTTCACCAGCCACCACGGGTCGCCGTAGAGCTGAGCGAAGTCGCGCCGGTCCGCGGCGGTCAGCCCGTACTTCTTGTCCATGAGCTCGTTCAGCACGACCAGCATGTAGAGCGCCATGGAGTGACGCGCGGAATGCGGCGTCGCATACGGGACCTTCCCCCGTACCGCAGCCGACCTCAACGGCCGCAGGACCTCTCGCTCCTCCGGCGTCAACAGAGCTTCCTCGCACCGCTGGTTGGCCTGCCAGAACACGGTGTTCCACCGGTCTGGCAGCATCGGCATGCCCTGCTCGGACAACCACAACCAAGCCGGTTCCGGGCCGTGTGGTCCCTCGACGAACAGCCACTGCCTCTCGCGCCAGTCCAGCAGGCTCAGTTCCCGCCTGCCTGCCGTCCCATCCCGCTCCACCCAGTGCACGACCGGAACCGGGCCAAGCGTCACGTCCGTGACCAGCCGCATCAGCGACAGCTTCTCGTAGCGGCCCTCCACCTGGGCGCGCTGGATAGCCCACGTCCGCTCGGACTCGCTGTAGGCACCGAGCTGGCGTACAGACTCGATCGACGTGGAGTAGGTCCGGTCACGCTTCGACCGCGAAAGGGCGCTGGCCACCAGGCCATGGCAGTAGCGTCCAGATCGAAGACGCCGGGTCGGCACTTCGAACGTCAGCATCGCGCCGGCCTCCTGCCGTCGCAGGCCCGAGCTCAGCGTCAGTCCCACGAACGCGGTGTTCCGCAGTTCGGTTCGCCCGTCCCAGCCGGGCAACGGCGCCCCATCTCGGCCAAGTCCTCGCAGGCCCAGGTCTTGCCACAGACCCCAAGTACGCGGAGTCAGCCACAACACCCGAGAGCTTTGCGCACTTGCCGCCCGGTCCGCGCGACGACCCACATCCACCGGGAGAGGGCTGACCTTCGCCCATTGTAGAGCTGGGTCAGCGCAGCTGCCTCCCGGTTCCACTTCGTTCCGCCGATCCGCTGCGGATTCAACGGAGAGTCGACGCGGAATTCCTTGTACGCCCGCAAATCCGCAATTGTCGCAGCCCGCCAGGGAATACCCCGCCGCCAAAGCCACGACAGCAGTAAACGGATGTCTGTCGCGTAATTCCGACGCGACTCCCGTTCCAAGTCGCGGAAATCCGGCGAGAGGGCGAAGTGCAACAATTCCGCGTCCACGACGAAATCAGGCCGTACAAATACC
This sequence comes from Dolomitihabitans soli, assembly GCF_022213955.1. GTDB lineage: Bacteria > Actinomycetota > Actinomycetes > Streptosporangiales > Streptosporangiaceae > Streptosporangium_A > Streptosporangium_A soli. Next base: position 325,098 of record NZ_JAKNTW010000011.1, read on the forward strand.
GGATCACCCGGCCGAAGCCCCACCGCGTCCAAGGCGGCCGGCAGGTCGCAGACCCCCAGCACCCCCTCCTCCGGCAGCGGCCCCCACCGCTCCGGATCCGGCACGAACACCAACCACCACTCGTCCAACTTCCACCCCTGTGAGTCCCTTGAACTCACTCAATCATCAGGGAAGCACGTGTGGGGGTAGTCGGGCTCGCCGGTGAGGGTGAACCGGATCTTCCCGCACAGGCAGCCGCCGGTGCGGACCTCAGGGTCGTTCATCAGATCATCTCTCGTGCGCGGAAGGCCAGTTGGGTCCACCAGTGTGTCATCACCTCCATGATCTGCAGCACCGGCAGGTCCTCCTGGGGGCTGTGCGGGAGAGGTGTCCGCGATTGCCCTGTCCGCGCGAACTCCGCGACTTGCCATGTGCCGCCGCTGCGGCCCTGGCAGCGACCCCGACTTCTCTCTCAAAAAAACGCGCGGCGAGCACGTTATCGTCGCCGTGCTCGGTGTCCGATCGGATGGAACGGTGGATGGCACGGCAACTCCGCCCGTGTCGGCTCGCTAACGCCACTGGCCGCTCCGTTGTCGATCAAGCCCTCACCCCTGACATCTTGCTGACCGTGACCGGCGACTCTGGAGCCACCGATCCCTCCATCACAGTGAGGATCGACTCCGCGTCCCACCAGCGTCCTGAGGCTCCGATCTCGGTGAACTCCGGATCCAGAAGCTCCCGGACAAGGGCCGGAGAAGCGCGCACCTCCGGATCGAGAAGCCGCAACTCACCATCGATGGCCGCTTGCACGGCACGCTCATCCTCGTCCGTCATGCACGGATCCTACGAACACGCCTCACCCAGGCACAGCGAATATCAAGCCCGAAGCCATCAGCACCGTCCGGGGATCGAGCCCCACGGGGAGGAACCGCGTCACGGTTCCTGCGGCCCACGCGCGCCAGCCATGGCCGACCTACTTGCCTGACGTGGCTGACAGACCTTCAAGCAGCTGACCAGCTATTTCGCTCGACTACCCAAGATAACGATCGACGCTGGCACTTGGTATGACCCGCATCCGAAACCGGCGCCCTGCATGGGGCTGCCTTGGGCGCGCCTTTCGGTTCTATTTGAGGGCGGCCGGTCGGGGCTCCCCGAGCGTTTCAGCCCGGGGCTCCAATCCCGCAGCGCCGGCGCGCGCCCACCCGGCACCTGGACGCCTTCGAGTACCTGCAGCGCGAGAACGCCCACTGACAATGGCCAGCCCTCGGTGAGTGCTCCAAACGAGGTGGTGCCATTGACGTTTCTTCCCGCAGGGGTGGGAGGAGTTCCAGCGAGGGAGCCGCTACGGCCAGCAGTGGGCTGGTGGTACGAGCCGGTCACCCCTCGGGTGTGATCCCCTAGACGGCCCCCCGGCCCTGCGGATCCGGCCGCAGAACTAAATACAGGCAGTGTCAATGAGGGGTACAGCCGGAATCGCGCACAGACGTCTCGGCGGTGGCAAAATGGTCTTAGGACGAGGTGTCACCTTCCCCAAAATTTCGACAGTGTGCTGGAGCCCCCGGAGCTGTGGTCTTGGCAGACCTTAGCCCCCCTCGTTTACCAGGGACGGAGCACCAAGATCGAGCGGTCTCGCGCTGCGGCGACGGACGGCTCGGGATTGGTGACCCAGAATGACGAGGTCCCTGTACCAGGCCCGCCACCGACTTCCCGCACCCCGCCGAACGAGTTTTGCTGTGTGCTGGCGCCGTCTTCATTGGCCCCGAGTACAGAAGATCTTCGGGCGGATCTTCGATGTCCTCGCGTTCGCCGCGAGCATCATCGCGATCATTCAGTACTTCTCGTAGGGGTCCCGGTAGCATCGGCGAAGTTTCAGCGGATATGCAGGTCAGAGCCTCTGTAAGGACCTTCGAGCACAGCATGGAAGGGGCTGCTGACCTGCATTGACGTGGCTCCTGTCCGCCTTCATCCCCTTCGACGAACGCCTGCCCATCATCGGCAACGTCATCAAGCCCTGGTACGCCGACCAGCTGAAAGCCTGAGCGTCAGCGGCTCAGGTGTACTCGTTGTCTTCGCTGTCGCTGATGGCGATAGCGAAGATCTCGCCTGATCGGTCGTAGACACGCAGCGATAGGTAGATCTTCCTTATGTGCTTGCGGTCGATGTGGGTGATGGTTCCGAAGTTGGTGCCGTGGGCGCCGCAGCCGTTGGTGTCCGACCTCCAGGCGCTACTCCCCTTGGTTCCGTCCATGTACACCCAGATAATCTGGGCCTTCACCGGAGCGTGGTCGCCGGGACAGATGTCACGCACCGTGAAGTTCCGAAAGACGACCTTCGTCCGGTTGACGAAGTCGAAGGCCGCCCGGACGGACCCGCCACCGTGGCCGCGTTGGGGGTTCACGTGGGCGGAGACCACATCGACTCTCGCCTGCGCCGGGCTTGCCACCAGCAGCCCGCTCAATGCTGCGATTGCCAGCGCGGCGGCCAGAATGCGTGTCTTCAACAGTCCTCCAGCAAGAGATGTCTCGGTTGGTTCGGTTGGCCTAGGGGCGTGCGCTTCAGCGCTTCCGCGTGGCCGGCGGGGGGAGATGTGCGAGGTATCGCCTCGTGGTGGATCGCGATGAGAACGGCGATCGATGGTGTGGGGGCCCTGTCTGAGCGTCAGGTCTCGAAAGTGAACGTCCCGCGCAGGACGGTGTCTCGCCCGCTCCAGTAGCTCTCGTGGACGGCCCGGTAGGTGACGTCTTCGAAGGCGGTGAGCACTGCACAGGTGGCGCCGGGGTGGCGGATGTTGTCGTCTCTGATGACGATGGGCTTTCCGATCACACCCGGGCGGGTCAGGGTCACCTTCACCCAGGCTGTCCCTGTGGTGTCATCCGCCCGGACGCACAGCTCGTTGGCAGGGTCGGCGTAGCGGACGATCCCGTCTCCGACATCCCGGTGAAAACTCGCCGCCAAGGCCGGTTGCGCGAGAATGACGCTCGCCACCGCGACAGCGACGCCGACGGTGACCGTTTTGATCGGGTTCATCGTTCTTCCTTTTCTCTCACGGAGATCAGCCCTCCGGAGCGCCTGGTGTCAGGGGTGGAATACGGCCTCCAACGAGGCTTCGTCATGCCCGAATCCCTCTGGGCTGATCGTCAGATTGCGTCAACGGGTGGGGCACCTGCAGTGCGATCGCACTGCTCAAAAGGTGAGCCGAGACGTCTCGTGCGTCGTATTGCGCGTCGCCACGACAGGTCGGCAAGCCGTGCAAGAGGAATCTCCGCAGGTCAAGCCCTACTAGATGGCTCAGTAGACAGTGCTCTGGAAACTCCCCGGCGGTGTCGCCGAAGGCGTGACTCAGGGGAATCGTCACAGCCTCGTGCTCGTCCTGCCACTGAAGGCCCTTCCTCGCGTAGATGGAGAGGGAACCGACGCTGAAGGGGATATCGGTGTCCACCTTCATCCTCATGTCCCTCGCGATCCGTCGGAGCTCGCCACGGTCCACGTCGATGCCGCGGCTCGGCGAGGGCCAGCTCCAGCCCTCCATCCCACTGGTCCCAGTCATCGGCCATGTTGGCACTCCTGTCACCGGATGCTCACGTAGCTGTTGTGTTTCCGATCTTGAGGGATGCGCGTCGAACGGGAGCCCTGATCGGGTGGCCGCGGGGCGCTTCGCGCATGCGCCGAGGAAACACGTCCGCCTCGCACCGGTCAGTGTGGGACGGACGCGTTCGGCGGGTCAGGCGCAGAGATGGCCCCACGCCTGGTTGGGACGCCAGGTCTTCTCGCCGGAGGACGGACCCTTCCAACTGAAAGTCGCCTCCACTGCGTAACTCTGTTCTGGAGAGCACGGGTCGACGGTGACGGTGGCGGCCGAGTCCTCGGTGTCATGCCAGCCGTCGTAGTCCTTCGCGGAGCGCACCGTCACATAGTCACTCTTGTTGATGCGCAGAAGCTTCACGTTGGTGACCTTGACCTGGTAGCTGCCGCCACCGGCGACGTCGGTGATCTTCGCCCGCGCTCGGTAGGTGTCGGCGGCCTGGTCCCACCAGACGGTGGCGCAGCGTTTGACCTGGGTGCCGTAGCACTTCCAATCGCTTGCTGCGGATGCGGACGACGGGGTGATGAGGATCGACGCGCCAAGCGCCGCGGCGACCAACACGCCGGTGGTGCGGAACATGTGACTCTTCTTTCTCTGGCCTCGCCCACAGACCTTAAGATCGTCGTGGGCTTCGGACTTTGTCATTCATGCAGAGAAATTTGTCAGTAGTGCACCGCCACAAGTTGACTCCGCATCAGGCGAGCGCCCTGCGTGTGCCCGTCGAAGCCGTAAGGAGCTTCTGCGCCCCGCATAGCCACTCGTCGATGACCTCTTCGACGGGAATGTCCTCGGGCCGCCAACGGGTGCATCACGAAATCTCCGACATAGACAAGATCGGCCCGCAAGCAGCCAGGCAGCACACCACCAGTCTGCTCACCGAGCCGACCGCTGGATGACCTACGTGCCTAACATGCCTGACTGAGCATCAACCCGCTGACCAGCCTGAATGCTCAACAACCCTCGGCCACGCCTCCACCGAGACCACCCAGCTTTACGCACTGCTGGACGACAAGGTCGCCGACGCCGAGATCCGCGCCGCCCGCCGACGCCGCGACCAAACGATCCACTGACGACAAACCGCTCAGGGCCATCGCACCCTCTTGCGTCATCAGCGCAGGTCAGAGATGGGTTCGTTGAATTTTCCGCGATTGCTACGAGGACCCCGAGTACACGGTGACGGTAGACGCCGAAGGACCTGGGGGGCGGCCGGTCGAGACCATGACGTACAAGATCGATCTGAGGGTCTTCGGGGACATCGAACAGCTCGGCGTGAAGAACATCCATGACGGCGTGAAGATGCTGGAGAAGCTGACGAAAGAGTTGGCCGGCATCAGCAAAGAAGATGCCGCAGCCACAGAGGGGCGTGGTCGTTCGCCGGCCGCACGGACAAGTGGCAGCCTCCGCTCCCGAGTCCGGAATCGGTCCTGTGCCGGTGGAGCGGCCGGACGATCCGGGCAGCTCCTGATCACCTGCGTGAAACTGCCCGCCCGTGTCCTTTGCTCTGACCTGGGGATACGCCTCTACTCTGCGGCCTATGACACCGACCTGAGCGGAGGGCCTAGATCGATTGGGGGAGCCACCATGCCATGACTTTGTGTAATTGTCGAATCACGCTTAGTTCAGGTTGAAGCGTCGAAGTTGAAGCATCAAAAACGCTCGTTTTCGTTCTCTGCCGGTACCGCGTGCTCGGTCACGATTGACCATCGCTGACGGCCACACCATCGTGTACGCCGCAGGGGCCGCCAGGCTGTAAATATGAGGTTGCCACGAGGGTTCGCCCCGGTTGCTTTAGTCCTGCTGGGAGTGGTCCTGGCCGCGGGACTAGCGTGGGTGCTGGGGCCGGGCGCGGCGTGGGTGCTGGAGCGCTTCGACGGGGTGCGCGGCCTGACCGGTAAGGATCTGGCAGCGGCAGCAGACGCGGTGCGCGGGCGGGCGCTGACGATCGCCACCGGGTTGATCGCCCTGGTGGCCGTGTGCTACACCGCGCACAACGCTGGCACCGCGCGGCAGGGACACATCACTGACCGCTACACCAAGGCGATCGAGCAACTCGGCTCGGACAAGCTCGACATCCGGCTGGGCGGCATCTATGCGCTGGAGCGGATCGCCCGCGACTCGGCCCGCGACCACCCCACAGTCATGGAGGTGCTGACGGCCTTCGTCCGCGAGCACTCCCGAGAAGCCGAGCGCGACGAAGCGGGGAAAGCGAACCCTCGCGTGCTCCGGACCGACCTTCAGGCCGCCCTCACCGTGATCGGCCGACGCGTCGTCGGTCAGGATTCACCCGGCGTGAGGATCGATCTCTCCGGCGCGGACCTCGCCGGCGCAACGCTCGCCGGCGCGCACCTCACCCGCGCGCACATCATCGGCTCGGATCTCACCCACACGAACCTCACCCGCCTGGACCTCACCGACGGGTACCTTATCGGCTCGGATCTCACCGACACGGACCTCACTTACGCGAACCTCACCCGCGTGCACCTCACCGGCGCGTACCTCACCGACGCGACCCTCACCAACGCGGACCTCACCCGCGCAACCCTCATCAGCGCGCACCTCACCGGCGCAAACCTCACCGGCGCGGACCTCCTCGCCACAAACCTCACCCGCGCGGACCTCACCGACGTGGACCGCTTCCCGCGCGGCGCCGGCGGGTAGCGGCGCGGTGCCGGGGCGTGATCGACAACGGAACGGTCAGTGGCGTTAGCGAGCCGGATCGGTCGGAGTTGCCGCCATCCACCGTTCCGATATCGATAACTCCCCGCTTCTGACCTGGAGATCTTCGGGCTGGGGGCGCTGCGGGGTTCCTGGAGATCGGCAGGGAGGAGCTGCTCCGGTTTTTTCACGCTGACCCGGCGGATATGGCCAAACCTGAATCAGTGCAGGTCAGCGATATCCGACCAAAATTTCTTCAGTACTACCGGGACCCCACTAACGCGCAGGCAAAAACACGTCCTGTTCGGTGGCGCGCCGGTTGTCGATGTCGGTGAGGTAGGGGGCGACGAAGCCGTGGTAGTCGGCTTTGCGTTCGGCGGGTAGATCCTTCCAGCCGGTGATGCGGTCACGGCAGTGGGGTGAGCCGCACTGGCAGTGGGCGGCGAAGTGCTCGACCGAGTAGTTCCGCATGGCGTAGTCGAAGGTGATCTCCTGGTCGGTGGTGATCGGCTGGCGGGCGATGTAGTCGTGAGCGCCGCCGGCGTTGAGGCGAATTCCGCAGTTCGGGTCGCAGGAGTGGTTCACCTTGGCGATGAGCCCGCCGTGCTGCACGAACCGGTTCTGGCTGACCTGGGAGGCATGGGCGTGGTTGTGGCCGAGTTCGCGGTCGATGACACCGATCATCACCGTCTCGCCGATCTGGAAGGACCGGGTGGCGAACACGCCTTCACCCTTGGAGTCGGTTCGCTGGAGTTCGTAGCCGCTGTTCACTTCGTTGCCGCCGTTCACGTCGCCTGCTCTCTGAGGGGGGTCCAGCCCCACCGTCATGCTGATCAAGGACGAACCGATCGATCCCCATGCCGGAGATCGGCCGCAACGCATCGCCTAGGTTCGTATAGGGAGGCTCGCAGTCAGGAGCGCACGGGAGTCAGCGGAACCCTGTCGCACTACGCCGCACCCTATCTGACCTGGTAGAAGACTAAATGCGTCACATGATGTGACGGTAGATCCGGTTCGCCGTTCCGCTCCTACTGGGCCCTAAGGTATCCCCCGCGACGGAACGCCGATCGCGCGGGGGGAAGACTGGCGAGGGCGGCGGCGTGATCGTAGTCGGCGGTGGTGCGCTGGTGGTCACGGGCTGAGCCATTGGGGCGTCTGTTCATGAGGAGGCCCTTGTGGAGGTTCTGAACGGCCTGGAGGAGGACTTGTTGCTCGAGTTCCTCCTCATCGAGGCCCCTGCGCGATGAAGCGGAGCGGCTGATGGTGAAGACCGGCCTCCCGGGCCCCGGTCAGTGGGGAACGGTGACGACGATCTTGCCCACCTGCCCGCCGGCTTCGAGGTGGCGGTAGGCGTCCACGATGTCGTCGAGGGGGAAGGTCGTGTCGATGACAGGGGTGAGGGTCCCCTTGGCGAGGCCCTCGCGGACGAAGTCGACGGCCGCGCGGCGCCGGGTGTCGTCCGTGGTGATCGCGGCCATGTCGTAGCCGCGGATGGTGAGTTGCTTGAACAGGACTTGGCGTGCCGGTAAGAATCGAGCCACACGGCCCAAAGCGACGCTGCGTAACTGGGAGCTCCCGGGCAGCAACGCCACCACGCGCCGTTCGGCGTCGTGGACCACACAGCGTTCCATCGACGCGGAAGCCAAGCATGAAGCCATGCGCCAGCAGCAGGAAGCCGCCAAGCGCGCACGGGAGGAGCTCGCACGCAAGACCGAGGAACATCGCAAGCAGGTGGAACGCGAGCGCCAACGCCAGGAAAAGGAACGTCGTCGCACCGCGGCCGAGGAACGGGACCGCCTGTTCATGATCAAGATGGAGCGTCAGCGGGTGGCCTGGGAGGCAGAACGCCGCGAACAGCAGCGTCAGCAACAGGAGCAAGCCCGGCAGGAAGAGCTGGCACGCCTTGAACGCGATCGCCAGGAGCAAGCCGCCGTACAGCAGTGGTGGAACGGGGTGTCCGCCGCTCAGCTCGCCGAACGGTCGGGGCATGGCGCACCATGAATATCAAACAGTTCAAGCAGTCCAACCCGCCCCCTCCTGGCCTAGCCATCTAGGGATCTCCGCAGCTGTCCCGAAAGTGCGCACTGTACCTCACCGCTACCTTGCGGCTCGCCGGAGCTTCGGGATTCCTGGGCCGTCCTGCAACGCCACCAGCTCAACGCCCTCGGGCAACTCCACAGTCACAACTGGCAATTCTGTACAGAACCCATAGCCACTCCCCGCCGCCGCAGGGATCGGCGCTGTACGGCCCGCACAGACCGCGACGGAACCGGAGGAGATCTTCCAGCGCGAGGTCCTTCAGCGCCACGCGGCCCCCGCGCCGGCCCGGTGGGCCACCGAACCGGAAAGCGCGCACCCGCTCGACGGCCAGAGCACAGGCGACGTCGACGCCGAACGCGCCTGGCTGATCCAGATGATGGCCGCCCGAACTCAGGAGAGCCGATGACCGCCCCTCGCGTTCCCCGCGTTCTGTCGCGTCAAGACCTTCGGCGGCCGCCGCAACGAAACCCCTGGCGCCGAAACATGATCGACCGTACGGCGTACTCATTCGACGGCGACAACCCGCCAGTCGAGGTTCTTCGTGGTGAAACGGAAGTCGATCATCAGTGCGTCAAGCCCGTTCGTGCGCAGCCAACGCCAACGCGACCGATGGCGGTATGCGGCACCCGGCCCAGGAAACGCACACCATCGGCGGTTGGCTGGCCAGGACTTGCGACGACTTGGGGTGGACGCACAGGACGAGATCAGCCGACAAGCAGCGGCTGGGTTTGCTCGCGACCACCCGCGGCCGGCCGCGAGCATCCAACCCAGACGTGCCCGCGGTCAGGCCGATGCCTGCCCGGCCTTCGCCTTCAGCGAGGTGGAGGGTCCAGCTCGATGGTCTTGCCCGACAGCGTGATTGCGCCGTCCGGCGCCGACAGCTTGATCCCACCGGAGCCTGCCTTGATGGTGATCTGGTCGCTGGTGCTGTCGATGGTCACCGAGCAGTTCTTGCCCTTGTCAATTACCTCGATCTTTTCCTTGCCCGGGGTGTCGTCGAACCGGATCACGTGGCCGCTACGGGAGGTGATGGACCGCCAGTTGTTCTCGGCCGGCTTACCGTCGCCGGGCGGGGGCGGGTCCTGCTCATTCCATACGGCACCGAGGACGTAAGGCGCCCGGCTGTCGCCCTGGAGAAAGCCGACCAGCACCTCGTCGCCCTTCTCAGGCCGAAACACCATTCCCCGGTGGTTCCCCGCCATCGGGGTGACCAGCCTGGCCCAGTCGCTGCGGGCGTCGCCCAGTTCCGGATAGCTGACCTTCACCCGGCCGAGGTGTTCCGGATCGTTCAGGTCGATCACGAGACCGACCAGCAGGCCGCGCTCGGCGGGAGATGGCATCGGGTGTCTCCTAAATCTTCTCGGCGGCAGTCGAAAGAGGGGCGGTAGCCGGAGTCACGCAGCGAGTGCTGGGTGACCGTGACGAAGTGGGTGCCGTCGAACTGGCTCCCGGCACCGTCGATCCGCACCTTGCGGCCCGCAGGCCCTGGCAGGCCGACCGTGGACCCGGTGGCCTGGACCATGCTGTGTCGATCTTAGCGAGCCAGGCCCGTCTTGTGCGGGCAGTTGCAGCAGCCCTCCGTCGAAGGCCAGATGGAACAGGGCGCCCAGGCGTACGGCCGCGAAGTCGGGGTCGGTCGCGGCGAGCGTGTCGGCATCCGGTCGTAGCGCAGCCTCCAGCAGGCAGGCGACAAGAGCGTGGCTGTGTCCCAGCAGGTAGGAGTTCAAATTCGTCTTGCGGGTGAGCAGCTTGGCCACCTGCGGCCCCATCCCGCACGGGTGAGGGCAACCGGTCGAACTGGCGCGGTCTGTCCGGTGGGGTGAGCTGGACGGGCTCGCCGAGGGCGGCAAGACGGTCAGTCACCGGGGCGAGCGGCCGATCATCCCAGCCGACCAGGCGACGGCCGTCGAGCGCGGCCCGCAGTGCGGCCGCTCCCTCGGCCGCTGTGACTGCGTCGGCTGGAGCCCCGGAGGTTCGCGGCCCGGCCAGCCGTATCAGGACGTCGAGCAACCGGCGGCCGGTGCCGTCAACCGCCTGTACCTGGGCGGCCAATGGCGGCAGCGAGCGCCCGGCCGCAGTGCGCGGCGCCTCGTGCAGGTCGACCCAGACCACCGCCGTGGTGCCGTCGTCGAGCAGGGCGCGTGCCCAGTCGGCCAGCGCCGTACGGCCCTCGCGAAGTCCGATTTGCTTGGCGATGAGGCGGGCGATGTGGTTGCAGGCCACGCAGCGGGGTCTAAGCCCGCGCTCAGCGAGGCCCTGTTGGCACTGGGCCCCGCAATCGGGCCTGTTGGTAAGGCTGGCGCCACCGGCCGCCATCTGTGACGTTGCCGCTGCTGAACCCCTTGATCCGAAGGGGGTGGCGGGAAATGCCGAGTCTGTACAGAAGCGGCAATTTGAGGCCGGAGACGCACGCAAACACCCCGCTGAACACCGGGGAACAAGGCGAAATGCCGTCGCCATCCGGCAACTGGGCACTTCCGGCTCGCAAGTGGCGGCCGGTGGCGACAGCCTTACCGACACCCCGAATACCTTCGCGCTGGGCCGGGCCCTGGCCGGCATGCTGGGGTCTACTTGCCTGACAGTTCGCGCTGGCCGCGCGGGATGCGCGGGGGCAGCGGCTGGACCCGACCGCAGTCCGCCAGTCGGTTGCGATGCTGGCCAGGCATCAGGTCGCCTCGATCGCCGCGTTCGATCTGGGGGTGCTGCCGCGGCGGGCCACGGCGAACGTCGATGCGCTGCTGCGCGAGACGTTCCGGGTGGTGGCGGGGGCGTTCGGCCGGTTCCGGGGCGTGGATCCGGCGAGCCGTCCGACGCTGGATCTGTCCGATCTCGGGGCCCGGGGCAAGAGCGGCAAGCCCACCGAGCAGCTTCCCGTCGGGCGATAGGTCGCATCGGCGCGGGTAGAGCGTTCCCCGAAGCCACGCGCCGGGTCTCACCTCACGGACCCGCAGGTCCCATTCCAGCAGGTGCCACCAGCCGGAGAGACCGCGGCGCATGATCAGCGCCGCTGGTGCTGTGGTGGCGACGAGTACGTAGAGACGACAGGGCGGAGCAGAGGTGGTCATCGGCCGACTCCCTTAAGATCATGACCGGTGTTCGTGGCCCGGCGTGACCAGCCCGCTCTCGTAGGCGTGGATCACCAGATGGATCCGTGTGGCGGCGTCCAGCTTGGTGAGGAGCCTGCTGACGTACGTCTTGACCGTCGCCGCGCCGATGTACAGCCGTTCGGCGATCTCAGCGTTGGACAGGCCCTGGGCGACCAGACACAGCACGTCGGCCTCTCGCTCGGTCAGCTCGGGCAGCTCACTGGTGTCCACGGCGAGCGGTGGGGTGACGGCGAACGCCTCGATGAGGCGGCGCGCGATCGACGGGGACAACAGCGCGTCGCCGTCGGCGGCCACCCGCACCGCGCGCAGCAGTTCGGCCGGCGGGGTGTCCTTGAGCAGGAATCCCACGGCGCCGGCGCGCAGGGCCCCGAAGACGTACTCGTCCAGGCCGAACGTGGTCAGTACGACGATCTTCGTCTGGGCGCACGCCGGGTCGGCGGTGATGCGGCGGGTGGCCTCGATGCCGTCGAGCACCGGCATGCGGACGTCCATCAGCACCACGTCCGGGCGGGTGGCGCGGACCAGCCGCACGGCCTCCTCGCCCTGCCCTGCCTCGCCGGCGACCTCGAGGTCGCCGGTGGCTGACAGCAGGGCCACGAATCCGGCCCTGACCAGCTCCTGGTCGTCGACGACCACGACGCGCAGGGGCGTTGTCATGAGCTCACCCGTTCCGTTGCGGCCGGCAGTGTGGCGTGGACGCGGAAGCCGCCATCCGGGCGTGGGCCGGCCTCCAGCGTCCCGTCGAAGAGTCATGCTGGCGTTGCGCAGTGTCCCGTCGGTCCTCGGCGGCGGCCCGCGTCGTCATCCGCGAGGCCACGTTCACCTGCCCGGGACCGCGGGTCGCGCCTGATCGCCGCCTGCCCCGAGACGGCCGGGGCTGCCAGCCGGAGGGCGCTGGACGCCGGCTGACGGCCCTGCTCGATCAGCGCCTCGCCGGGCTCCGACCGTCCGTGGTTGCTGCGGCGGCCGGGACACTCCCGGGTGCGGCACCGGGCGACGGAGGGTGAGGGCGTCTGGTCCGCCCTCACCGTAGAAGCCGGCAGCTCCAGGTAGCTCCCATGACGCCCGTGCAGTCGCGGTGATCAGGCGGCCTCGCCACCGGCCGCAGTCGATCTCGCGGTCCGGGCGGCAGCAAATATTTGGCTAGCCACATATTCACTGCTACGGTGATTATGTGTCTAGCCACCTAATGTGTGGCGCAACGTGAGGAGTGGTCATGAAAGCCATCGTGTTCGACCGTTTCGGCGGCCCGGAAGTACTGCACGAGGCGGACATCGAGGTCCCGCAGCCCGGACCCGGGCAGGTCCGTGTCCGTGTGAAGGCTGCCGGGCTGAACGCGCTGGACGGCAAGATCCGCTCCGGGATGCTGGAGACCGTGTTCCCAACGACCTTCCCCGCCGTTCCCGGGGGCGAGCTCGCCGGCGTGGTGGACGCCCTGGGTGAGGGCGTGACCGACGTGCAGGTCGGCGACGAGGTGCTGGGCTGGTCGGACACCGGCTCGTACGCCGAGTACGCGCTGGCCACCATCGTGGCCCTCAAGCCCGCCGCCCTGGACTGGCAGCACGCGGCGGCGCTGCCGGTGGCGGGTGAGACCGCCGAGCGGGTCCTGAACCTGCTGGGTGTCGCCGCCGGGGAGACCGTGCTGATGCACGGCGCGGCGGGAGCGGTCGGAACCCTGGCGGTTCAGCTCGCCACGGCCCGCGGAGCACGTGTCATCGGCACCGCCGGCCCCGGCAACCAGGACTATCTCGCCTCGCTCGGCGCTACCGCGACCGTGTACGGCAAGGGCCTGGTCGAGCGGGTCCGGGCGCTTGCCCCTGACGGCGTGGACGCGGTGTTCGACCTGGCCGGGAAGGGCGCCCTTGAGGACTCCATCACCCTGCGGGGCGGCACCGATCGCATCGTCACCATCGCCGACTTCCGCGCGCAGCAGCTCGGCGTCACCTTCTCCCGCGGTCCCGCGGAGGCCTCGTCCGACCGGCTGGCCGCCCTGGCTCAGGACGCCGCGACCGGCAAGGTCGTCACCACCGTCACCGCCTATCCGCTCGACCAGGCCGCCACGGCCCAGCGGGTCAGCGACGCCGGGCATGTCCGGGGCAAGCTCGTTCTCACCCTCGGCTGAACACGCTCGCCTCTTCGTCCACCCCGCCCGCCGTTTTTCCCGATGCCCACCCGGGCCCGCCGCACCGAAGGAGCACGCATGCTGGATTCTCTGTGGACGCCGACCACCGTCGGCGGCATATCCCTGCCGCACCGCCTGGTCATGGCCCCCATGACTCGTGACCGCTCCACGCCGGAAGGCGTCCCGACCGAGCTGAACGCCGAGTACTACGCCCAGCGGGCCTCGCACGCACTGATCATCACCGAGGGAACCCAGCCCTGCGCCGACGGCCAGGGCTACCTCCTCACTCCCGGCATCCACAACGACGAGCAGATCGCCGGGTGGCGCAAGGTCATCGACGCCGTACACGCGGCCGGCGGCCGGATCGTCATCCAGCTGATGCACGTCGGACGCATCTCCCACCCCGACAACACCCCCCACGGGCGCCGGCCGGTCGCCCCATCGGCGATCCGCCCCGAGGGCGTGATGTTCACCGCGTCCGGGCCCCAGGAGATGCCCACGCCCCGTGCGCTGTCGACGCAGGAGGTCGCGGCGACGGTCGACGACTTCCGGCGCGCCGCGGCGGCCGCCGTCGCGGCGGGCGCGGACGGCGTGGAGATCCACGGCGCCAACGGCTACCTGGTGCACCAGTTCCTGTCCGACAACACCAACCAGCGCACCGACCGCTACGGCGGCTCCCTCGACAACCGCATCCGCTTCGCCGTCGAGGTCGCCGCCGCCGTGGCCGACGAAATCGGCGCGGAACGCACCGGTCTGCGCATCTCCCCCGGCAACCCCTACAACGACATCGCCGAGTCCGACACCGCCGAGCTGTATCCGGCGCTCCTGGACGCGCTGCGTCCGCTGAACCTGGCCTACCTCCACGTGATGCACACGGGCGACGAGGCTCTGCTACACACCCTGCGCGCGCAGTGGCCGGCCACGCTGATCCTCAACCGGGGCGGCACCGACCTGCCCACCCGCGCCAAGGACATCGACAACGGTACGGCCGACCTGGTCTCCGTCGGCGCCCTCGCGCTGGCCAACCCGGACCTGGTCGAGCAGCTCCGCGCCGGCGCGGAGCTGAACGCCCCCGACCCGGCCACCTACTACGGCGGCGGAGCGGCCGGCTACACCGACTACCCCACCTACACCAATTGAGGCACCGAACCATGCCCCACATCCCCACGACGGCCGGCAAAGGGCCGATGAGCTACGCGATCTTCCAGCTCGCCCGCGCCCACCGCGCCCACGCCGCCGCCCTGCTTCGCGCGATGGACCTGCATCCCGGACAGGAACTGCTGCTGATGCAGCTCTTCGACCGGGACGGCCAGACCCAGTCCGAGCTGCTCGAAAGCGTCGGCCTGGACCACTCCACCGTCTCCAAGTCCCTGCGCCGGATGCAGGACGCCGGCCTGCTCGTCCGCGAGCCGGCCGCACATGACCGGCGCGTCATGGTGGTCCACCTCACCGCCAAAGGCCGTTCCATGCGCGAACCCATCGCAGCCCTGTGGCAGACCCTGGAGGAGACCTCCGCGCGGAACCTGTCGGAGCAGCAGGCGGAGTCCTTCGTCGACACCGCCTACGCCATCGCCGAGGCGCTCAACAGCCGCGCGCTTCCGCAAGAAGAATGCGAGTAACTCGCCGGTGCGGCTGGCCGTCTGCACATCGAGAACGGCCGCATCACCCCGTCCCATCCGCCTTCGGCCTCGGCAACCAAGCCCTCGCTCCTGACCTGATGGAAAGTGAAAACCCATGACTGCCACCGACTCCACCACCCTCCCGGTCCTCGTCGTCGGGGCGACCGGCTCTCTCGGGGGCAAGGTTGTCGACGAACTACTCAAGCGTGGCAAGAACGTCCGCGCCCTGGTGAGGCCGGTCAGCGACGCGAGCAGGCTCGAAAGCCAGGGCGTGGAGATCGCCCGCGGCGACATGCTCGACCTTGACTCGCTCGTCGCCGCCATGAACGGCGCCGATGCCGTCATCACCACCGCCGCCGGCTACACCCGCGGCGGCAAGAACGCGCATGACATCGACACCGTCGGCAACGCCAACCTCGCCGAGGCCGCCCATCGCGCCGGCATCCGACGGTTCGTCCTGACCAGCATCCTCACCAGCGACCAGACGCCCGATGTCCCACACTTCTGGCACAAGAAGCTCGCCGAGGACAAACTCGAACAGCTCGGCGTCCCGTTCCTCGCACTGCGCCCGGGGGCGTTCCTCGACCAGATCGCGAGCATGGCGGGCGACCCGATCGACAAGGGCCGCATGTTGTGGATCGGCAAGGCCACCGTCCCGCTGACCTTCGTCCACACCTCCGATCTCGCGGCGTACCTGGCAGCCGCAGTCGACGCCGAGGCCGACGACGGTGAGCGCATCGACATCGGCTGGGACCGCCCGGTCAGCATGCGCGAGGTAGCCGACCTGATGGGCAGCAGGGCCGGAAAGAAGATCAAGGTGTGGGCCGTCCCTTCCGCCGTCGCCCGCGCCCCGGGAGCCGTCGCCGGCCGCTTCATGCCCCTGATCAAGGACATGGCCGCGATGTTCAGCTGGTTCGACACCGGCCGCTACGTCGCCGACCCCCGCCGCCAAGAGCAGCTGTTCGGCCCCGTCCCCACGGCCGAAGAGGCCCTCGCCCGGTACAGCGACGAGTTGGGCACTGCACAGCACCGGTGACAGGCCCGCGCCCCGGCGCCCTGACCAGGACACTTCAGGCTGCCCTACCGCCGGATACACCACCTGCCTGACAGTGCCCTCCGGCCGCTCCAAGGCCGCGTTCACCATCCGCCCCAAGATCCCCCGCTTGCCCGGCACATGCGCCAGCTCGCCGATCAGCTCCTTCTCCACCCGCCGCTCCGCGCGGGCGTTGATCCGCTGAATCAACCCGATCAACAACTCCACCAAGCCGTCGACCAGCTCGGCCTGCCGGGTCCAGCACAACGCGGCCAGCAACGTGTAGCGCACCGGCGGCGCGCATTCCGCGTAATCGGAGGGGAACATCCGCGAGGCCCGCGCCCGCCAGGCCGCCACAAGCCGGTCGGAGGTCTCCGCGAACACCTCCTCCCCGAGCCCGAGCGAGCGGGCGGTGTTCAACTTGCCGATCTCAACCAGCAAGGTGTCCAGCCCCAGCGGCCCCGGATCAGACTTCAGCTCCGCCAGCAGTCTCGGCTTGCCGAGCAAATCCTCCAGGCGGTCACACGCCACCGGGCCGAGCCGGCCCACCACACCGTCGGCGAACGCCTCCTCAAACCGGCGCACCGCCGAGGCCACCACGCGTTCCAACTGGCCCTCGGTCGGCGGCTCGACGCTCTCGCTGCGGCACCGTTGCCGGACCGCGTCAGCCAGCCGACCGCGGTCGGTCTCCAGCAGGCACACCTTGTCGGCCAGCCACTGAGCCCACCGCTCCTCATCGGCCTCGCTCGCCGGCCGTGTCCCACGTGCCTTGCGGATCTGTGCCCGGTGGTACTCGATCGTCCGGCCCTGCCAGGAGTACTTGGTGAACAACGCCGTGTCCACCTTCACCAGCGACGCGATGTACTCCACCGCCGCCTGCGGCACCTCTTCGGCATACGCGGGGAACCGGCCCTCGATCTCATAGAACTTCAAGATCACGCTGAAGCCCAGCCGCGTCGCCCCTCTCTGCCTTCCACGGTAGCTCCGCAGGCCTGCTCTCGGCGGTCCGGTTGTGCTCGTCGAGCCAGATGATCGCGGACCCGGCCATGGTCCCGTCCGGGGCTTGCACCAGGATGTGAAAGGGCGGAACGGTAGGGCCAGGTTCCGCGAACGCCCTCCGTAGGGTCAGCGAAGCGCGTTCAGCTCGTCGAGGGCGCGATGGCCGCGCTTGACCACCCCTGGAACGACATCGTGGCGCCCGTGACGGAAGGGGACCTCGAGCATGAGGAGGATCTGTGCCGCTGCGAGCACCGCCGCCCCCTCCCAGCCGACCAGGTCGAGGATTCTCGTCCACAGCCGCCTTCGGACACGGTCCAGCAGCGGATCCTGGAAGGTGGACCACACGAGGGTGGTGAGATCAATCGCCCGCGTGCCGCTACCTGCGTTCCCGATATCCACGACCGCCACAACCGCTCCGTCACGGACCAGGATGTTGCTGGGGGTTGAGAGATCGGCATGGATCATGTCCGGTGCCTCTCGTGGTGGTGGGACGTCGACACACACGAGTCGCAGGCGCTCGACCAAGGCCGACACCACGGAGGAATACCCCGAGAGCCTGGCCACGGACTGGCGGAGACGCGACTGCTCCGGTGTCTCGTTGAAATCCAGCCCGGCGACAGCCGATTCCTGACCGGTGGCGACCCGCCAGGCGTACGACCAGTGGTCGTAGGGCTCGGAGGCTTGGCCGGCCTGGAGTTCGATGATCTCCATCAGCTGCTCGACGAGGGATGGGGTCAGATCTGGCGCGGGAGCCGCGTCAACGAAGTCCATCAGATGCCATACATGAGTGGCTGTGGCCCCCACTCCGAGCCAGGCCGGGGTGGGATAGCCGCGCCTACGCATGTGCTCGACCACTCTCTGGGCCCGCAACGTCTCGTCCAGGTGGTTGGGGTGTGCCCGGGGCACTGCTTTGAGCACTGCATTTGCCCCTCCGGCCAACTGGACGCGCATGGCACCCCCATTGACGCCTCCGGGTAGGCGACTGAGAAGAGTGACCTTTGCCCCGACCACGCTGGCCACGTCGTCCAGGACCTCGGCTGGCAGTTCTTCGGGATGGGTGCCCTGGTTCATCGGCTCGACCTCGAAAATTTCAGTGCATGGACAGAACTACTTGGCACTTGGTGGCAGCTTCGGGAGTACCGGGCCTGGTGGTGGGGCTGGATGCTGGCGGGAACCCGGTCTATCAGGTTTGCTGTCGTTCTGCCGAGGCGATCCGCCTGGCATAGCTCCCGCGTTCAGCCGTCCCCGGGCCTTGACGGGCCGCCGCAGCACTCGCAGCAGCCGGCTGTGTTGATCACTGTCTTCCCTTTCATCTTCTTGCTCGCGGTGGAGCGTTGCCGGCTGGTGATGCTGCCCGGCAAGAAGAAGACCGCCCCCGCGCCGTCGGCCCGGCCGAGCTGGCCGCCCCACCGCGTACGAGGCACTGGCTCAAGGCTGAACAGCGGCTACGCCGTCCCGCGGCCGCATTATCTCGTCAACCGCCCAGCTCCATCCGCAGCGACGACGAGTCGGGCAGCATGACCACCACGCCCTGGCGGATGCGCCAGGATTCGGCGATGAGGAACCAGTGGCCGCCGGTGCGGTTCAGCAGGCGCAGGCCGCTGTAGCGGTACTGGAACGCGTCCTTCGTGTCCGTGGCGGCAGGCAGCACGGCCTCGACCCCAGCGGCCAGGTTCAGCCGTTTGGTGCTGTAGACGGTGACCTTCATCAGGTCGGTGACCACGGTCTGCTGGGCCAGGGCGACGCCGAGGACACTGGCGTAGTTGGAGGCACCCCAGAACAGGCAGACGCCCGCGATGACGGCGGTGAAGGTCCACATCAGGGTCAGGCTCTTGCCCTCTGGCGCTCCTGGCAACGTAGTGCGCAGGTACGTGCCGTACATGGTGAGCAGGATGCCGGCGCCGATGCCGAACGGCATCGCCACATACGCCTGCTCCTCGAACGGCCACCACAGCAGCCACACGATCATGGGAAGGACCAGCCAGGCGACGCTCAGTGCGCGCAACGCGTGCCTGACCAGGCGGCTGCTACGGCCATCGTCGCGCACCCGGCGGGCCAGGGCGTGGTCGAGGCGGAGCCAGAGCAGCCCGGCGACGCCCACGACCACCAGCAGAGCCAGCACCGGGCCGACGCTGCGCAGCACATAATCGGTCGTGGACATGCCGAGGACGCTCTCGTCGATGCCCAGCTCGCTCGCCATCACGTCGGCGCGCTGCCAGCCGAAGTAGACCAGCAGCGCGGTGATGACGGTGACGTTTGCCAGGATGCCGGCGGCCCAGCGCAGCACCGGGTTGCCAGTGGGCGGCTCGGCGCCGGACTCGTCCTGCTCGCTCACGAGGTGGGCTCAGGGGTCGGGCTGACCTCGGGCTCGGGCGACTGCAGAGGGTCGGGAGACTGCAGAGGGTCGGGAGACTGCAGAGGGTCGGGAGACTCGGGAGGCACCGAGGTAGAACCGAGCGGGATGATCGGCGGGCACTTGCCGAGTGACGCCTTCGACCTGCCCTTGATCACGCTGCCCACTGCCCGGTACATCTCGCAGATGAACCAGACGCCGTTGGAGCCCCGCCAGACGACCTGGGCGTACTCGGCCTTGGCCGCGTCCCGGTCCTTCTCGCACAGGTGGACCCCGGCCTGGAACAAGTGGATGTAGTTGGGGACGCGGAAATTCTGCTGAGTGTCGTTCAGGGCCTGCTGTGCCTCCGCGCAGTCGCCCTCGGCCAGGGCTGCGTAGACGTTGCCCTCGTTGACGTCGGCCGAGGTCTCGCCCACGGGCAGGGAGAAGTCGTACTTCTTCTTGCGCGGTGGGTCGGCTCCGTCGGCCGCACCCGCGTCGCGGGGCCCTGGGCGCTCGAACACGCTGCCGCTGTCGCATGCGCTCACGCCCAGGACTAACGCCAGAAGAAGGAGGATCAGCCTGATCGTCATGGGCAAGACGGTAAAACCGAAGATTGCCGACGGCTAGAGTACGCCCCTACTTATGCAGGCTGGCGAGGACGAGGGCGAAGTCGACGAACGATATCTGATCAAGCTGCCACTCTGAAAGGGTTCATATGTCCCCTCTGGAAGGCGTGGTCGACGCGATAGCCCACGCGACCGGATTCGCCGGTGTGGTGTCGGTGGATCGCGGTGGCGAGAACGAGTTCGCCAAGGCGTACGGCCTGGCCCACCGCGGTCACGAGATCGCCAACACGGTCGACACCCGGTTCGCGATCGCCAGCGGCACCAAGGGGCTGACCGCGCTCGCGGTCGTCAGCCTGATCGAGCAGGGCGTGCTCGAGCTGTCCACGACCGCCCGTTCGGTACTCGGGGAGGATCTCCCGCTCATCGACGACGGCGTCACCGTCGAGCACCTGTTGGCCCACCGGTCTGGCATCGGCGACTACTTCGACGAGAACGCCGGGCACGAGATCACCGACTATGTGCTGCCGATCCCGTGCACGCGCTGGCCACCACCGAACAGTACCTGGCGGTGCTTGACGGGCATCCCAGCAAGTTCGCCCCCGGCGAGCGCTTCTCGTACAACAACTCCGGCTACGTGGTACTCGCGCTGATCGCAGAACGCGTCGACGGTCGATCCTTCCACGACCTGGTACGCCACCGGGTCTGCGAGCCCGCCGGCATGCACGACACCGAGTTCCTGCGCTCGGACGAACTACCGGGCCGCACCGCTGTCGGCTACCTGCCCATCGAGGGCGCATCGAGGACCAACGTGCTCCACCTGCCAGTGCGCGGCAGCGGCGACGGCGGGATCTACTCCACCGTGCGGGACGTCGGTTCCTTCTGGCGTGCCCTGTTCGGCGGGAAGATCGTGTCATCGAGCTGGGTGGGGGAAATGCTGCGGCCGCGCAGCCAAGTGCCGTCGCAGTCCAGGCGCTACGGCCTCGGCTTCTGGCTCCCCGAATTGCCAGGATCGAAAGACGCGGTGATGCTGGCGGGATACGACACCGGCGTCTCGTTCCGCAGCGTTCACCGGCCCCAGGCGCAGCTAACGCACACCGTGATCTCCAACTCCTCCCCCGGAGCATGGCCGATCGCCCGTCTGCTGGAGAACGAGCTCACACAGCGGTGATGCGGATGCGGACCGTGTCCCGGGAACCGCGGCGAAGGTTCCCGCTCAGGAGAGCGAGGGGGCAAGTCACAGCAAGATCAACGCCGTTTTGGGCTCGGCCTGCGAGTAGGCCTCCTCCTCCCGAACGTGTCCCTAACCCCAAACTGCGCTGATCTGCGCAGGTCAACCGGTTTCCGAGAAGATCGTGTTCTCGGGAGCGGAGACGGTCACGACTTTGAGAACACGCACAGCTGAGAGGCAAAACCCCAGCTCGGCACCTCTGTGAACAGGGCTGTGTCGCTAGTTGGCGGTTGGGGCCACCTACGGGAGAAGGACGCCGATGTGGGCGGCGATCCGGTGGTAGACGCCGGCGAGGGGTCCGGCGAGCATTTCCAGGACGAGGCCGTGCGCGGTGGTCGCCGGCACGCGTGGCCAATCGCCATCGGGTTATCGGGCCGGCCGGTTGTGGTGGTGCAGGCTTGCCAGCGGCGCCGCCGTACCGGCGGCCATCGTCATTTGGTGTCGGTTTGGGGGGATCGGCTGGAAGTGCGGCGCCGCAGGCGTTCGGCGGCCTACGATCGGGTTGCTGGCCGGGTCCCTGGTGCGGTGGGAGGGCGTGTGGCGGAGCTTGGGTTGCCGGAGGCGATCGAGCAGATCCGTCAGGAGCTGCGGGAGGCGATCGCCGCGGGCGCTGACGCGGAGATCCAGTTCCCCGTCGGGGAGGTGACGCTGGAGTTCCAGGTCGGGGTGAAGAAGACCGGCGAGGGCAGCGGCAAGGTCAAGGTGTGGGTGCTGGAGGCCGGTGCCGGCGGCAAGGTCGAGCACGACCGGGTACAGAAGGTGACCGTCGTCCTGCAGCCGCCCGTCGATGCGCAGGGTGACCAGGTCAAGGTATCCCGTCACTCGTCCGCCAAGCCGGGTTAGCCAAGGGGGGCAGCCGTGCTGGTGGCGATCCAGGACCGGTTCGTCGAGGTCATCGCCCAGCTCACTGTCGGCCGCGGCTCGGGGACCCGGACGGAGTGGCAGGTCGCCTCGGGTTTCCTGATCGACGGCCGCCACGTTCTGACCTCGTTGCACGCCGTCGCCGACGGCGACATCGAAGTCCGGCGGGCCATCCCCTGGCCCGACGGCCCGAAGACGAGCTGGCGGGCGCGGGTGCTGCTGCGCGGCGATGTCGGGCACGCGGATCTGGCCGTGCTGGAGCTCACCGAGGACGCGCAGGCGGAGATCGGGCTGCTGCCAATGATCGGGTTCGCGCGCGTCGCCGATCGTACGGAGCGGCTGGAAGTGGTCGAGGACTGCGGCGCGGTGGGGTTCCCGCGGTTCCTGGAGCGCGGCCACGACGCGACGGCGGTCCGCCAGGCCGCCCAGGTCAGCGGCCGGATCCCCATCTCGCAGCGGCCGGGGCCGGGCCTGCTCACCCTGCAGACCGGCCATCGCCCCGAGGGGCCGCCGCTGCCCTCGGCCGGCACAGCGCTGGCCGGGTCGGCCTGGTCGGGCATGTCCGGGGCAGCGGTGCTGGCCGGCGACCTTGTCGTTGGGGTGGTGTCGGAACACGCGCCGCGACAGGGCGCCTCAGACCTGACCATCGTGCCGATCGCCCTGACCGACACCCTCCCCGACCGTGGCGCCTGGTGGGAGCTGCTCGGCACCGGCCCTGGCCAGCTGCGCACGCTGCCCGCAGCGAGCAGCGCCCTGGTGTGGGCCGACGGCTGTCCCTATCAGGGGCTGGCGCCGTTCGGCACGGACCAGGCGGTCCTGTTTCACGGGCGGGGCCAGGCCACCGCCCGGCTGCAGGCGATGGTCACCACCGAGCGCCCGGACGGCGGTCTGATCATGGTGACCGGCGCCTCCGGGGCGGGCAAGTCGTCGCTGCTGCACGCCGGGCTGCTGCCCGCCCTGACCGCCACCACCGACGATCCCTACGGTTGCTCGTCGTGGCCGCAGGTGTGCTTGACCCCCTCCGAGCGGCCGCTGCAAGAGCTGGCCGTGCAACTGGCGGTGCGGTGCGGCGCCGACCCCGATGTCGTGCTGGGCGAACTGTGTGCCGACCCGGCCCGGGCCAGGGCGCGGGCCCGGCAGGTGCTGGCCGCCGAGGCGATCCGCCGCCGCCAGCAGGGCGGGTCCGGCCAGACCCCGCGGCGGCTGATCATGGTGGTGGACCAGTTCGAGGAGCTGTTCACCTCGTCGGTGCGCGGGCACGCCGAGGAGGCAGCCGCGTTCGTGGCCGCGCTGGATGCGATCGCCACCCCAGCAGGACCGCCGGATCACGGCCGGGAGGCGGCCGGCCAGCCGTGTGAGGGGTGGCACGATCGGGAGCCGGCCGGGGTCGTGGTGCTGGTGGTGCGTGGTGACTTCATCGACCGGTGCGCCGCCCACCCGGCGTTGGCGCGGGCGCTGGAGCAGCGGGCGTTCGTGCTGGGCCCGATGAGCGAGCCGGAACTGCGCCGGGCGATCACCGGCCCGGCCGCCGTGGCCGGGCTGCGGGTCCAGGATGGCCTGGCCGAGCAGGTGGCACGCGACCTCATCGCGCACACCCGGGCCACCGCGGACGAGGCGCCGGGCGGCGGTTCGGTGGTGGGGGCGCTGCCGCTGCTGTCGATGGCGATGGTGCGCACCTGGCACCCAAGCCCCGACGGGCCCCGGCCCCGGGACGGGGACGCCCGCTCCGGCGG
>NZ_JAKNTW010000012.1 GCF_022213955.1 Dolomitihabitans soli
GCGGCGGGGGGGGGGGGGGGGGGGGGGGGGGGGGGGGGGGGGCGGCGGGGGGGGGGGGGGGGGGGGCCCCCCCCCCCCCCCCCCCACGACGGGCAGCTGACCCTGCACGGCTACGACCGCTCCGGCGGTGTCGCCTCCGCCGTCCAGGACGCCGCCGAGGACGCCTACCTCAACCTGACCCCACGGCAGCAGCAGACCGCGCAAGGGGTGTTACTGGCGCTGACCCTCATCGGCGCCGACGGGCAGCCCGTGCGGCAGCGCGCGAGCGTCGGCGAGCTGGCCGCCCGCTGCGAGCCGGCTGAGCCCGAGGTGGCCCGGCACGTCGTGACGGCCTTCACCCGCGCCCGGCTGATGGTGACCGGTTCTGTCCCCCCCGCCCCCGCCTCTGGGGGTGCACCGGGCGCGTCCGGCTCCACCGCTGCGGGTGGCGGCGCCTCCTCCTCGGCGGCGGGCGATTCTTCAGCGGAGCTCGCGGACCCGGCGGCGACCGGCACCGTCGAACTCGCCCACGACGTCCTGCTCACCGCCTGGCCGCGCCTGCGCTCCTGGCTGGCCGAAGACCAAGCCGATCGCCGGCTGCACGGCGAGATCTGCCAGGACGCCACCGAATGGGAGCAGACCGGCCAGGATGCGTCGTTCCTGTACCGCGGCACCCGGCTGGAAACGGCCCAGCACGCTGCGGCGAGCTGGCACGCCGACCTCGGCCGCCACCTCACGCTGCCCGAGGCCGCCACCGCCTTCCTTAACGCCAGCACCCGGGCTGTCACCCGCACCCGGCGTCGCCGGCAGGCGCTGTTCTCCGTCCTGGCCGGGCTCCTGGTCATCTCCATCATCACCGCGATAGCCGCCGTGCGCTTCGCCCAGGACGCCGACCGGCAGGCCACCGATGCCGAACGGCGACGACCGGCGGTGTCCAGCCAGTTAGCCGCCGACAGCCAATCCTTGCCCGGCGACCCGGTGACATCGGCGCGCCTGGCAGCGGCGGCATGGGCGATCGCTCCGACCAGCGACGCCCGCACGAGCATGTACGCGGTGGTCAACCAGCCTGCACGAGGCGTCCTGAAAGGCCACACCGGCGCGGTGAACTCGGTGGCGTTCAGCCCTGACGGCAAGCATCTGGCCACCGCCGGTGACGACGAGACGGTGCGGATCTGGAACGCCGACACCGGCGGCCTGATCCGCACCCTCACCGGCTACACCGACCGGGTGAACTCGGTGGCGTTCAGCCCGGACGGCAAGCGCCTAACCACCGTCACCACCGGTGACAAGACGGTGCGGATCTGGAACGCCGACACCGGCGGCCTGATCCGCACCCTCACCCTCACCGGCCAAACCGACTGGGTGAACTCGGTGGCGTTCAGCCCGGACGGCAAGCGCCTAGCCACCGCCGGTGACGACAAGACGGTGCGGATCTGGAACGCCGACACCGGCGGCCTGATCCGCACCCTCACCCTCACCGGCCAAACCGACTGGGTGAGCGCGGTGGCGTTCAGCCCTGACGGTAAGCGCCTAGCCACCGTCACCACCGGTGACAAGACGGTGCGGATCTGGAGCGCCGACACCGGCGGCCTGATCCGCACCCTCACCGGCCACCAGGGCGCCGTGTACGCGGTGGCGTTCGACCCGGACGGCAAGCGCCTGGCCACCGCTGGCTACGACCACACAGTGCGGACCTGGGATGCGGACACCAGCCGCCAAATCGGCTCCCCCCTCACCGGCCACACCAGCCAGGTGAACGAGGTGGCCTTCAGCCCGGACGGCAAGCACCTGGCCAGCGCCGGTGACGACAAGACGGTGCGGATCTGGGACGCGGCTATCGCCCGCCCGATCCGTACTCTCACTGGTGGCACTCGCCCGGTGCGGTCGGTGGCGTTCAGCCCTGACGGCAAGCGCCTAGCCACCGTCACCGCCGGTGACGACAGGACGGTGCGGATCTGGAACGCCGACACCGGCGGCCAGATCAGCACCCTCACCAGCAACAACGACTGGGTGTCCTTGATGGTGTTCAGCCAGGATGGCAAACGCCTGGCCACCGTCGGCGTCTTAAATACGGTCCAGATCTGGGATGTGGCCACCGGCAACCTGGTCCGTACCCTCACCCGCCACACCGGCGATGTGGAGCGTGTGTACGCGGTGGCGTTGAGCCCTGACGGCAAGCGCCTGGTCACCATCACCACCATAAGGGTGCGGCTCTGGGATGTGGCCACCGGCCGCCTAAACGGCGTCGAAGTGGCCTCCATCCGGGTGTTCTCGGGGGCGTTCAGCCCGAACGGCATACACCTGGCCGTCGCCAACAACGGTGATGGGACGGTGCGGATCTGGGATGTGGTCACCCGCGGGACGGTGAGCTGGGAAGCGGACACTGGCTTTCCGGCCCGGAGCCTCCCCGGCCACCAGGGCGTCGTGAACTCGGTGGCGTTCAGCCCTGACGGTAAGCGCCTGGCCAGCGCTGGCGCAGACCAGACGGTGCGGATCTGGGATGCGAACACTGGCGGCCCGATCCGCACCCTCACCGGCCACACCGGCGCGGTGAACTCGGTGGCGTTCGACCCTGACGGCAAGCGCCTGGCCACCGTCGGCGCAGACCAGACGATGCGGATCTGGGATGCGAACACTGGCGGCCCGATCCGCACCCTCACCGGCCACACCGGCGCGGTGAACTCGGTGGCGTTCAGCCCTGACGGCAAGCGCCTGGTCACCGTCGGCGCAGACCAGACGATGCGGATCTGGGACGTCGCCTTGCCACCTGATCTTCTTCGAGCGGTCTGCGACATCGCGGTTCGTTCGTTCACGCGTAAGGAATGGCAGCGGTACATCCCCGATGAGCCATACCGGCCCAGCTGTCCCGCTTCCTGAAAGAACGCTCCAGACCCAGGCAACTGCACGCGGCTCGGCTAACACAGAATTTTCTCATTCCCTGTCACAGATGCCGCTCACGGCAGTTGCCGGTTCTCGTCCAGGAACGCCGCCAGGGCGGCGTCGTCCAGCGCCGAGCTGGTGACGAGGTCGCGGACGGCGATGATGGCCGCCTCGGTGCCGTGACTAAACATCAACGCATCGTAGCGATTATCAATTGTCAATACACGCTGCCGCCACATTCGCAACGTCCGTGTCCGCTTCGTCGCAGTCAAAGACTCAAGGCCGAAGCGTTTTCACATTGTGAGCCCCAGGGCTGAAGGAGTTCTCACATCGTGAGACCGAGGGCGATCAACGGGTTGTGGAAGTCGTCGCGGGCCCAGTGGGTGCCGTCGGCGATGTTGGTGAAGTTGAGCAGGCGTAACGCACCGATCGCGTAGCTGCGTATTCGCCATCGGCGCCCTGCGCCTGACCGGCGCAGCCAACCTTGCTCAGGCCATCCGCCGGCTCTCCCGCGACGCCAGTACTTGAGCGGAATCTGCAGACGATGGGCAGCGGACGGGACTTGACTCCGCCCGTCCAAGATCTCCGCTGGCGCCACAGCGTGGTGGCCGACCTCCTACGTCTGCGCGACCTGTTTGCCGTAAGAATCCCCGGCAGCCAAGTAAGGGCGGTGCCGGATCTGGTCCGGGATCTGGCGGAGGTCCTGGTCCGCGCAGGAATTCTCGATGTGGCCATCCCGGTCATCGACGCTTACGAGCAAGGCGAGGCACACCCCACAGAGGACGTCGTAGCCGAGATCGACGGGCAGCTCCAGCAGATCATCGATCGCGAGCCCCAGGACCGACTGGACTACCTCGAAAGCCTGGCAGCGCAGATCGGACTGCGTTGGAAAGGCAGCGAAAGCAAGCAAGAACAGCAAGAACTGGCCGCTCAACTAGGAGCGACCCCCGAGGACTACGCAGACGCCAAGAAGATCGGTGGTGTCTACCGTGACATACGACTGAGGTGAGTCACACATGACTGGCAACGGCAGCAAGCGATGCAAATGCCGCCAAGATGGCCGCGAGCTCGGCGTAAAGTGCCCCAGACTTCGCCGCAAGGACGGCTCGTGGAACCCTAACCATGGCAGCTGGTACGGGAAGGAAGAGGTGCCCGCCGGGCCTGACAAAAGGCGCGTGTATCTACGTCTGGGTGGCTTCGCAACCGAGACCGACCTGATCGCCGTCTACGAGAAGGCCGGGCGGCTGCTCGACATCCCCGAAGCCGGCCCGCAAGGGCACGAGGCGCGGATGGAGATCCTGGAGATGATCCGGGCCGCACACCGGAAGCAAGCGCGGCTGCCCGAGTACGAAGAGGTCCATCGCAAGTTCAAAGCCGGACAGCCGCTTCAATCGATGACGTTCGGCGAATACTGGCAGCAGTGGGAGGCTCGGCGCCGGCGGCTCGGCGACATCCGCAAGTCCACGCTGCTGGGCTACATGAGCCACCACGACGTGCACATCGGACCGGTGCTGGACGACGTGCACCTGGACCGCATCTTCGCGCCCACCGTCGAGCAGGTTTTCACCCGCATTGACGAGCGGAACGCCCAGATTCTCGCCGACCGCGAGTCGAACGACCCGGAAGTGCGCAAGGCAGCACGCAGCAAGAGACTGACTGGGCCGACAACGAAGCAGCGCATCAAGGCCACGATCCGAACCGTACTCACTGACGCCATGCGGGAGCACTTGGTGTCATTCAACGCTGCGGCGCTGGTGAGTCTGGCTGCCGGCAAGAAGGCGAAGGGCATGGTGTGGACCAAGGCGCGCGTGGAGGCGTTCAACAAGACATTCCAAGAGCGCCTGGCGGCCGTGCGCGCCAACCCTGAACTGCCGTCCACATCGGCCGTAAAGGTGTGGTCGAACACCGATCTACGGCCGTCGCCGGTGATGCTGTGGACGCCCGCCCAGCTCGGGACGTTCCTCGACTATGCAGCAAAGGACCGCCTGTACGCGCTCTATCACCTGGTCGCGTTCCGAGGTCTGAGACGGGGCGAAGCGTGCGGCGTGCGATGGGTAGACCTCGACCTGGACGATCATGTGCTGACCGTGACGAAACAGCTCACGATCGTCGGCCGCCAGGTTGAAGAGGGCGATCCGAAAACAGAGTCCTCCGATGGCGTGGTCGCGCTCGACAAGCAGACTGTGGCCGTACTCCGCATCCACCGCAAGCGGCAACTCACCGAGAAACGGACGGCGGGTGAGGCGTGGCTGGACACTGGTCGGATCTTCACGAGGGAAGACGGGTCAGAGCTGAAGCCGGACTGGGTGAGCGAACAGTTCGAGCGCCTGGCGTTCGCAGCTGGCCTTCCGCCGATCCGTCTTCACGACCTCCGACACGGCGCGGCCACAATGTCTCTGGCGGCCGGGAACGACATGAAGACCACGTCCGCGATGCTGCGGCACGCGAATCTCGCGATCACGTCCGATTTGTACACAACTGTGCTGCCGGGGCTGGCTCACGCGGCAGCAGAAGCGACCGCTGTTCTGGTACCGCGGGCGGTCGCTGTGGGAGACCCGTCCGAAACTGATGGTCTCCCTTCGGTCTCCCCGATCCGCTCTGCCAGTCCATCGGATTTCGAACAGCCGTAGAACGCCCAGGTCAACCACCTACACACACGCGCGCCCTGCAGGATTCGAACCTGCGACCGTCGGATTAGAAGCAAGATCTTTTAGTGCCGCGCCGTGCCGTTCGATGGCAATTCGTGCCTCTTTCACGCGCTTTGCGTGTTCGGAGGTACCGAATGCTGACGGCGCGTGGCGGGGCGTACGAGCACGTAGCGAGCACGGCGGCATCCCGCAGCCCACCCAGCGTGACCCCGGCTAACCGTAAGCACACTCCCGGGTTCGATCGGGCGTGGATGCAGCTTTCGGGCAGGCACGGCAATCGTTGCCATGGCCCTCGGTTGCGGAGGGCTCCGTTCCCGATACTGAAAACGATCTTTGCTTTTAGTTCAGCCCTATGTGATGATCAACCTGTTTTGCTACATACGTTCGAAAGGTCGTGAATGAGCACACGCCGATCAACATCCGGCTTATCCGCCCGGACGCGTCGCTGCGCTGCGCTAGTGGGCACACTGGTGCTCCCCCTCTCGTTGATGGCTGCGCCCGCAAGTGCCCAAGGGCGCACGCCATCCCCCACTGCGGCGATTCAGCCACCTCCCACCAATTCCTCGTCGGGTAAAGCCACACCTACCCAGGTGGACAAGGCGATAGACACCGCTAAGGCAAAAGCCGCCGAGACCGGTAAGCGTGTGCCCTTGCCTTCGCGCGGCACCGAGACCATGAAGGTGTGGGCGAACGCCGACGGCAAGACGCTGCACGCCGAACTGAGCACCGAACCAGTGCAGTTGGAAGTACCCGACAAGAACGGCAAAGAGTCCTGGCAGCCGGTCGACACCACGATTGTGGCTAACGCCGACGGCACTCTGGCGGCCAAGCTGGTCAAGACCCCGCTGACCTTCGGCGGCGAAGGCGCCACCACCCTGGTCACCGCCAAGGACAAGGACGGCACCGTCGCCATCGGCTGGGACCGCAAGCTTCCCAAGCCGACCGTGGACGGCAACACGATCACCTATCCGGATGCCGTGGCCAAGGGCGCCGACCTGGTGCTCATCGCCCGGCCGAACGGATTCAGCCAGGACGTGGTGCTACGCACCCGCCCCCAGGGCCCGGTCAAGGTCAACCTGCCCGTCACCCTGCCCAAGGACCGAACGTACGGCAAGGCCGCCGATGGCAAACCGCAGCTCAAGTCGGCACAAGGTGCCGCGGAGAGCGCCCCGCTGGCGACGCAGGCGATCGATGCCAAGGCCGCCGAGGCACCCGACCAGGGCAAGATCGGCAAAGTGGACACCGCAGTGACCACCGACGCCTCCGGCAAGTCTGCGCTGGTGCTGACCCCCGACGCGGCCTTCCTGGCGGATCCGTCGGTGACCTACCCGGTGATCGTGCCGATGAGCGGCGAATGGATCGGCGCAGGAGACTCCTCCGACACCTTCGTCTCCAGCGTGCAGTACCCCAACTCGGCGACCCTGTTCACGTGGCTGCGGGCAGGGAAGTCGGCCGACGGGGAGCTGTGGCGCACCTACCTGCGGTATGTGATCAACGGCACCGACCTGGACTACGCCACCATTCACGACGCCGACCTGCGATTCTGGAACTACCACGCCAGCGGATGCGGCACCAGCGTGGGCGTGGGCATCGTCGCGCGCCAGCTCACCTCGGCATATGACTACTCCACCTTGACATGGGCCAACCAGCCCTCCAGCACTGGCACCAACGCGGTGGTCGCCCCCGGCGGCTACAGCGCCACGCTCGCAGGCTGCTCCGGCAGCGGCGAGCTATACCACTCGATCCAGCACATCGTGCAGAAGTGGGCGAACGGGACGCAGGACTACGGGTTGATGATCCGCGCCGCCACCGAGGGCGCCGCGGGGGCCAACTGGCGCCAATACCGCTCCGACCAGTACACCGGCAGCGACGGACGCGGCCCGGTCCTATTCGTCGAATACACGCCGGCGCCACGTGCCTCAACCGCGTTCTCAACGCTCAACAAGTTCGACACGCTGCCGACCTATGAGGAGGCGGTCGCCCTTCAGGACTATCAGTCCGACGTGAACGAGACCGGACCGGTCACCGACGGCTTCAGTTCGGTCATCCAGGGCGCTCGTGGCGAGAACGACGCAGTCGAGGCGTACAAGGTAGGTACAGACCAACTCGATGTTCCCGAAGAGGGGAGCCCAGGAGGTGAGGATACCCAGCCACCCAGCCTAAGCGGGGTCACCCCGGAACCCGATACCACGGGTGTGCCCGTCGAGACCACGGTCACGGCCACCTATTCCGAGGTGGTCTCCGGCGCCCAGATCGTGCTGAGGGCACCCGACGGTACACAGGTTGAGGGCGCGGTCACGACGGACGACACCAGCACGGTGGTGACGTTCACTCCCGCGCAGTCGCTGACGGTGGGGACGACGTACTCGGCGACGGCGTCGGATGCGCAGGACATCTGGGACAACGTGGCCGACGATTACACCTGGTTCTTCACCACCGCCAGCGCGGACACGACGCCGCCCGTGGTCATCGCCAAGAATCCGAATGCCGACGTGACTGATGCGCCGGTCGGCACGACGGTCTCCGCGACGTTCAGTGAGCCGGTGAGCGATGCTCAGATCGTCGTTGAGGACGCGGACGGCACCGCCATCGCCGGAGGTGTCACGGTGGCCGGGACGGTCGCCACGTTCACCCCGGCTGAGCCGCTGGCCGTGAACACGGTCCATCACGTCGAAGTGACCGGCGCCAAGGATGGCGCTGAAAATGTGATGACGCCGGTGACCTGGACTTTCACCACTTCGACAGAGACCGAGCCCGTTGACACGACACCACCTGCTGTGGTCAGTGCCACGCCGTCGTCAGGGGCTACCGATGTGGCCGTCGGCACCGCGGTCACCGTGACCTTCAACGAGCCGGTGAACTCAGCCGCGCTCACGCTCAAGGGCACCGCGGGAGCCACGATCCCGGGCACGGCCACCCTGGACGGCCCGGCGACCACGCTCACCTTCACTCCGGCGCAATCGTTCGTCGCCGGTGTCCTCCACACCGTGGAGGTCAGCGGTGCCAGTGACGCGGCAGGCAACGTCATGACCCCGTCGACCTGGACGTTCACCACAGCCGCGCCGCCTCCCGCGCAGCCGGTCAATCCCAATCCGTTCTTCGAGACGACCATCGCCCCGTGGACGTCCTTCTACGAAGTGGATGTGTTGTCGCGCTCGACCGCTCGGGCCCATCAGGGCGTGGCGTCCGCCAAGTTCGTGCCCGAGGAGGACACGTGGGGCTCCGCGATCGAGGAATTCCCGCTTTCCGGCGGCGGTGGGAACTACCGGCTGTCCGGCTGGTTCTACCTCTCGGAGCCCGACCCGTTCGAGGTCGGGTTCGACTACGGGGTGGAATGGTATGACGCCGACTGGGAGTTGCTGTCCACCGACAACCTCACCGGCACGCCGACGGTCGGGCAGTGGCAGCAGGTGTCCGGGATCGTCACCGCTCCCGCCGGGACCGCGTACGCGATCGTCAACGTCGGCGTCGGCACCACGATCTTCATGGACGAGCTTACGCTGACCCCGGTGACCGGAGCAGCGGCGGCGCAGACCACTAAGCAGCCGGCTCCTCAGCGCGCGCGCCGCGGCGCTGTGCTCTCGCTGCACGACCGCGACCAGGCCAGGACGATAGCCAAGGAACGCGCGCCATCGACCCGGGCCGCGGCACAGGCATCGAGCGGCACGTTCAACTACAACCACGCCTCACTCGAGGAGTGCATCACGGCCCACAACGCCACCGGCCAGCAGCCCGGTGACGGAAAACCGGCGAGCGCCAGCCTGCTGGTCCGGCCGTACAGCATGTGCTGGAGCAGTTGGTACTACGTGATGGACTGGATCTGGGTGAGTTCCAGGGGCGCCTTTGTGCGAAAGGCGCTCAAGAACGGTGGGAAGGCCGACGCGCTCGAGTTCCGCGCCACCTGGGTGATCAACTCGTATCTCGGCACGGCCGACGGCACCGGGGTGGTCGGAGGCGGTGGTTACCGACCGCAGGAAGTCTCGGTGTGGACCCGTATCAGCGAGATAACCGCCTACGACGGAAACTCGGCCACCAACGAGGAAAACCAGCGGGTCCTGGAACTGGAGGTCAAGCCGAGCGGGTCGGCGGGCTCCACCTGCACGCCCACAGCCGGGACCGACGTGGACCGCGACGACACCATCACCAAATGGAAGTCAGACGGCGACGACTACTTCCGTTACATCATGGGGGACACCGACAACGACAAGGTCGACGTGTGCACGTTCCGCCCCATCTTGCGAGACGTCCACCAGGAATGGGCCCTCAAGCCCCTCAGGCTCTGGAACCAGATCGCCTACGACAACAGCTCGGGCCAGGTCAAGGGCAAGTGGATCGGCGGCGGCGATCCATCCGACAACGACCCACAGGAACTGCCCTACATCCCGCACGTGCGCTGCGACTGGATGAACCTGGACGCATCGACGTCGGAAGAGACCGCGAGAGCCACGGCCGCCCCGAACGCACCCACCGGCCATCAAGGCGGGTGCATCCATACGCTGGCCAAGCGCATCTTCACCATGAAGGAATCCCGGGACAATCTTAATTTCGGTGAGGTCATCAACCACATCAAGGAGGCGCGGAGCCAGGCGACGAGCAAGGGGACGTTCCCGCCGCTGCGCGACGGCGAGAACTACAAAAACCCGGTGAGCCCTCCGCTCAAGGGGCCGCTCGGCAACGAGAAGCCGAAGGTGATGCGGGGAGACTGGCTAGCCCCCCATCTGACCGAAGCGGCCAAGCCCTTCATCAAGGCGACGGAGGCGCAGCAAAAGACGAACCGGAAGGTGTTCAGCCTAACTAAGGTGGACAATCCACCCAGCGGCTTGTTCCAAGCGGAGGGCCAGTGGTATCAAGGCAGCTGGTGCAAGTACTACTGGAAGAAAGTCTACGACGACGCACCCAGCCCCACGCGGTTGACTGTCAACTGTGACGAGTTCCCGTGGGCATCGTCAACACAGGGTGCCGCGAACGCGAACGGACACTTCTCAATCAAGGCCATATCGGGGCCCCACAACAGGGCCCACGGAACCATGCTAGGAGTGTTCTACACAGGGGAGCGGGTGATACCCGGCGACAGCTTCTGGTATGAGATCATTCCGTAAAAAAAATATAGTGCAGTTGGTGGCCGCCGGCTTTGTCCGGCGGCCACCTCGGCCATCCGATCTCCCGAAATTGGAATATCATGTCAAGTCGTAACAAATTAGATCAATGGTCGTATTTCGAGGAGCGAGGTCTGGCGGAAAGGTTCGAGTGCTCATGGGTCGAGGCGCCCGACTACCGCACGGTGGTCACCGCGCTGCGGGCGAAGGAGGAGACACTCGCCTGTGACCTGAACCAGGCGCGGCGATGGTATCGCTCCTACTCAGAAGAGAACGTTGTGCGGGCGTGGGTGGCCGAGCAGAGCCCGGGCTGGGTCAAGATGTTCACTGTGTCCGGATTGTTCCCGTGGCGAGCCCTCGAGTCGCTCACACAGTCGGGCGGCCGCGCCTACCATCTGCTCTACTACGCGGGCGAAGTCAACGAACCGGTCTATGTCAACGGGGGCGAGTGGGAGGACATCCCCGAGGATCACTGGGACCGTCCCAGACAGGAGGGAGCAGGTCTCATCGGATCCCCTGCCGGCGATGCCCAGGAGATGAACTTCTACCTCGCCGCGCTGGCATACACGACCGGCAGGTTCATCGACGACACCTGGTTCACCACGCCGGGGCTGCTCTGCCGCATCCCGGACGGGGTGTGGCCTCATGGCTGACCAGTGGGAGTTCCTCCTCGGCGCGGGCCTGGGGCGCGGGTTTACCGGCACCTGGGTCGAGTCGGGCGACACCGAGGCCGTGGCCGCACTGCTCGGCGCGGATCTCGCCTCCCGCCAGGACTGCGACCTCGCCACCGCCATGGCCCACTACCAGCCGATGGCCTTCACCGAACGCCTCTGGACCGGCCCCCACGCCGACGGCTGGACCCACGCCCTCACCATCAGCGGCCCACCCCCGGTCACCACCGGCCTGACAGAAGCGGGCCTGCGTTTCCTCCAGATCCGCACCATGGACGCCTACGTCCACGATCTCCTCTACGGCGACGGCGTCACAACCGCCTGGGCGACCCAGCGCTGGTACGGCGAGGTCCTCGCCGACCCCGGCGCCATGATCGAGCCCTACCTCCGGGAAGTCGGCCGGCCGGCGATGCCGGAGGCCGTGCACTCCGGATCCGGAATCACCGAACCAGAGAACCACAACCGGATCTGCCTGGAGACCTATCTTCTCCTCACCGGACGCATGAGCGGCCGCTTCATCAACCGCGAATGGCTAGGCGAGAAAAGAAGCCTCTACACCATCCCATTGCCGCAAATACCGCCAGGCTGAGAACCAGCGCCGCGCCGGTAGACGGGTCGATCCGATCGACGCCTACACGAGCGTGCCGCGCTTGTCTCCGGTGATGGTGTACCGCTCGAATATTGAGTCCGTGGTCTGAGCTTGTGTCGTGCCAATACTCGTGTACTGGCTCTCACCTGGGATGCAAGAGATCGCTACCATTGAAACCCTTCGCACTGCCGCACGTGGGCTAGCCGAAGACGTCCTTCACCAGTCTGGTCATCAGTGTCTTCTGTTTCTTTAGCTAAGCCTTTCAACCTAAGTTGCCAGGCGACTCAAAGCCGAGCTTGCCGAACTCGTCGCCGACTCATGCTCCTGTCACAATTCAGGGCTATATAGTAAAATTGGGGTCTTTGTCGCTCATGTAGATCTTGAAAGCCTCGCGTATCTTCATTCGCAGGCCATTTACCTCAGCGGTACCAGGGATCACGCCGTGCTCCCAATCGCGCCCCTTGTGACTGAGATATTTCTTGACGGTTCCCGAACTAGAGTTAGACACAAAGGTTGGCCTTGCCTTTTCACCCAAATCCGCCCCCAGCCCTTGGAAACTTCGTGCTAGATCAAGCGGCAGGTTTTTAGAATAAAACTTGCATTCGATGGTGAGAATGCAGTAGCGAGCTTTGGGGGCAACGCGTGCGGACCTGCTCAGTTCTGCCTGATCGCGTGCAAGGACAAGCACGTCGCATTCATGAAGCACTCCTGAACGACCCTGAACTTGCACACCCACGTGGACTTCAAGCGCAGGGGCGATAGACCCGAACTCGACCACTGCGTGCGTATAGGCGTGGGCTTTTGAATACAGTTGCCCTGGACTGGTTCTGAAGATCAGGTTGGACGTTTTATTCCCGTCAACGTCTTCGTAGCGCAGCGAAGCCCTGCTCTGAATTGCTACATCGACGACGAGCGCGAAGACATAACCCTCATACAGATCGCCAACCGTCGAGGCGGATCTGTATGAGGTGCTCCGTGCGCCTCGGAGGTGAGTGCGTAGCTCACGGAGAAGATCTTTCTTGGAAGTCATTATCCCAGTCCCTCTTGTAAGGCGCGTACAAGCTGATCGATTTGTTCGCCGTCCGGAAGGATCGGGTCCGGTTGACCCTCCCGAGCAATCACAATTGCCTGCTCACCGCGTGCATTCTCGTCCGGTCGAAACTCCACACTTGCAACCAGGGGATCGGACCTTTGAGCGAGTAGGACAGCCTGCGCCTTGTGCACCTTCGACATATCGACAAAAACGCTCCGAACGGCCTCAAGGATGAGATTCGCTCGCTCCACAGCGTTATACGCGTTAGTTTGAACGTGAGCCTTGGAACTCTCGGTGACTACGGGTTTAGTCAGAAAACCCGTCTCCGACATGCGTTCTTCATCGGGGAACTGGAGGGTCCAGTATTGAGGCTCCCCAGATTGCCGGCTACGCGAAGCCCGTGTGCGCTTCTGGACGCTTACGTCTTCTGGCTTGCCGACCGCGATGGTCTCGTCTACCTGCCGAAGTATCCAGGCGAAACCTTCCTCCGCCAGGAGGTCACGGAGTTGCTGTTCCAGCTCATCGGGAGTCACTGACAGGATCTCCGTTCAGTGGGAATGGGCCATCTTGTCCGCATATAGCGCTGCTGTCGAGGGCACTTGGGCGGCTTTCGAATGCAACGGCAGCCAACGCCGAGCCGAATAACTATGCCGTAGATGAAGGCCGGAGTCAACGATCAGGCGCCTAAGGCTCGCGTCGGCCAAAACATTCGAGCATCTGCACGAACGTGCAGGTCATCGCCGGTGAAGGATCTCCCACACCGTGGGGGCCGCGATCGGGTAACCCAGCCGGGCCAGCTCTCCCTGGATTCTTCTATGCCCCAAGGTCGGGTTCTCCCGCGCCATCCGAACGATCAGTGCCTTGACCGGCCAGCGGGTGCAGGGCTGTCCCGGGCGCCGCCGATCGGTGAAGGTCCACATACGCGCTACGAGGTGGCGATGCCGGCAGGATCGTCGCCGGGGTGACCCGGGAACACTTCCGCCCACCGGCGGCGACGGACCAGCCGCGACAACGCGGCAAGCAGAGCCGGTCGGCGTGATCCCACCGCGGCCGACCTCCGAGTCGCCCGCGGAGCACCTGGTTCTCGTGGCGGAGCACCAGCGGCTCAACGTCCTTCGACAGATCAGAGCGAATCAGAACCGCCAGCAGGGCGAACAAGCCCCTTACCAACAGGTAGGCAAGCGATAACAACACCTCGCGATGGTCGCAGCAGCCGCCCTGATCATCCAGCAAGATCCCAGCTCACAGCAACGAAATCGTGTTCCGAGCGGGACACCGTACCGGCCTCTAGGAACCCCGAATTACGCGGAACGCGGGTCCTGGTGCTACGGAGAGCCCGGCCTCGGCCGCGCCCCATCAGCTGGCCGCAATCACCCTGAGTAACCCCAGCCGGTCGGCTCTCAGCAGAGGACACCGTCGTGCGCGTGCTTACCGACTCGGCCTGTCTCGGCCGGATCACCGACGCCTCGCTGTGCCACAGCTGGGCCGGCCTGCTGACCATCACCAGCGCTATCGCCGACGACAGCGCCGCACCGGACCGATTCATCCGCTCGGTCTCGGCGCGCGGGATCACGTTGTTCAGGGCTTTCAGGCCGCCGCCCGCGCGGATAGTGGCGACGTAGAGCGAGGGGCTATTCCTTGTGGGTCAGCTGTTGTCTCAGGAGATCGTGACGGAAGTAGTACAGGTCGCCAACTTGTCTGAGCACGCCGCGCTGGTAGCCGTCCTCGAGGAACGTGGTCACCCGCCAAGGCAGGCGGCCGGACGCGGCGAGCATGGCGCGGGTCAGGAGCAAACGAAGGCGGGAGGCGGACAGGACGGATACAGCGAGGATGGTCACGAAGGCGGCCAGGGTGAGCGTATCCGGGGAGACGGACGGCCGAGTGACGGCCGTGTGCACGACGGCGATGTCAAGCAGCCCTACCTGCAAGGCGATCAGGCCGCGGGAGAGCGTCACATGGAGCCATAGCGCGGCCCCTAGCGCAATGATCACCCCCTGATCAGCTCTCAGGTCAGCGCCCATCGTGAGAAGACTGAAGATGAAGGCGAAGAGGGCCGATGTCGCGGTCCACGACATTATTTGCCTCGGGGGGGGCGGCTCTCGACGGTCTTGGACGAAAACGTAGACGAAGGTGGCCATGGCCATGGCCGTTCCGAGGAGGGCGCCCCTGGCGGGGCCTGCTGCTACGTCGAAGACCATGCCAGCGCACAGCCCTGACAGGAGACCGAGGATCACGCCGTAGATCCAGGGTGGGACGACGTCGATCAGCCCCGGCGAAGAGATGCCCCGCCGACCAAAGTGTCGGGCCAGGAAGGATAGCCAGTGATGCGCGGCGTCCGGGCGCCAGGCGAGGCTGGGCTGCTCATACGCGCTGGAGCGGCCGGAGCGACTTGGGTAGCCGGATAGGCCGCGCCCGCGGTGGCTGGCTGAGCCGGAGTAGAGCGCTGGCACAAGTTCATTGAGGAGATGGGCCTCAAGATCGCGTCTGGTCGTAAAGGTGAGTAAGTGGTCGGGGTTCGCCGCCCGTTCGGCGTAGGCCGCGCGGGCTAGGGAGAGGGCCAGCGGAGTCGATAAGCCGCGGGCGAGTCCGCTGTCCGGGTTAGCGGCCAGTTCGGCGAACACGTTGGACCATTCAGGCAGCCGGGCGGGTTTCGTGGTGAGGGTCAGGTATACACGGATGGCGGCGGCGTCGAGCGGCTTGATCTCGATAACGGCCGCTGCCGTGAGGACGTCCGCCTGCTGGGAGTCAATGGTGGCTAGGTATTCCGCGGTACGGCTGGTCAGGACAAGGGGATACCTGGCGCTGAAGGCGGCGTTGATCTGGGTGAGAGCCTGCTCCCGTTCGGGGGCGGGCATCTCGTCAAGGCCGTCCAAGATGAGCAGGAGCCGATTTAGAGGAAACGGCTCGGCGGGGTTGTAGTCGTAGTCCTCCACCAGACGGGCGTAGATCCAGCCAATGATGGGCTGGTTGGAGGGAGTCCACGTCGAGAGCCGCAGGATGACGGGGACAGGGCCGGCTTGCTCGCGGGCGGACAGACAGGCTAGGACGAAGCGCATCACCAGCGAAGTTTTGCCGGCTCCGGGTTCACCGAGCACGACCAAGCGCGTCCGGGGGAGTTTGGTGTGAACCGTGTCATAGAGGTCGTCCAGGCTGCCGTCGAGGTCGATGGGCAGTTCATTACCACCGATGACCCGCCAGTGGTCGCTGACCGGCGGGCCAACCGTACGCCAGGAGACGGGCAGAGGCTCCGGATCCAAGAGACGCCGCCGCAGTTCCTCCGACTTCCATACCTGCTCCACCTTGACGGCCAGCCGCTCGGCACGCTCCGTTACAGTGTCTGCCCCGGGCTCGGCCACGTCCAACGTACCGAGATCGCCCCTGCGCTTGGCCCGCTGTCGTAACCAGCCGATCATCGCCGCTGAGGCGACGAGGGCGGTGACGACGAAGCTAAAAATGCTGGCCCATTGGTCGGCGTACTCGCGGCCCTGAGAGGCGAATAACACGACCACGGCGATGGCCACGAATGGCACGAGGATGGACGTGGCGACCAATGCCCACCAGTACCACCCGCGAAAATCCGAGTCTAAGCGCGCCACGCCAGCCGACACTACTAGTAGAGGCACGGGAAGCGGTGCTGGACTTCATCGAGCACGGCACACGGAGACTGCATCTGGCCGGAGTAACCGCGCACCCGACCGTGGCATGGACGGTGGACCAGGCCCGCAACCTGGTCATGGATTTGGGTGACCGCATCGCGTGACCGACCTCAACGACCTGCGATCCATCCGCCGAAAACCCGTCGCCACAGGCACGATCAACGAATACCAACACGCCGCGTAACCGCAGGTCAGGTCACGTAACTCAATATTCGAGCGGCACACGCTCGACGTGGACGAGGCCAACGGGCTGATCCAAGCTGTCGGCGCGGGGCTGGTCGCAATACAACCCGATGGAGTGTTCCAGCTCGCCGGTGCGGCACCCGGCAAAGGACCTTACAACCTGTTCTCAAGAGGTCCGGCCCCGATACTCAATCGCGAATACCTGGTGCAGATCACGGCCTTCTCCGAGTTGGTAATCGAGCACCGCTGGCCGGCACAGCTGGTGGCGTTCGAGTACGACGCGTTCGATCTGGCGACCTTTGACCAGACTGGACGGCCAGTGGTGGTAGCAGAGGCCAAGCGCGACACCGCGTCGCTGGACCGCATGCTCGACAGAATGCGTGGCGCGACGATTGCCGGGTCACAGCGCCGATGGATACAACACAGCGTAAAACCGCCGCGCTGTCGAGGCTCGGTGCGACGCTGTTCTGGGCAGTGGCGCCGGGCGTGCGACGCGCCTGCGACATCGAGATCGATGGGGACAGCGTGCCTCAGCTCAGTCCTCGCGAGACCCTGCTGGCAGGGCCACGTCCTCGTGCAGCAGCGCGGCGCGTCGAGGTCTGGCGTTCCCCCAACTCCACGAACCGGCGCAGCAGCAGCCGCTCGTAGTCGATCAGGGGGCGTTGCGGCGTTCCGGCACCCGTCCGCAGCGACGACCCGGGCGCGCTGCAGGGAGCTGTTGACGGCCGCGACGCTAGCGTCGAGCAGGCCTGCGGCGACGGCGCTCCAGCACAGCACCTCGCGTGATGAGTACGGCCCGCTGGGTGGGCGGCAGCAGTTGCAGCGCCGCTATGAAGGCCAGCGCCACCTCCTCAGGCCGTTCGGCGACGAGGGCGGAATCGAGCTTGTTGAGCAGCGCGTCGGGGTACTGCAGGTGGGCGACCTCGGTATGCGCGACCGGCAACCGTTCGCGCATGCTGAGGTCGCCTGTACTCGGTGCACTTGCCACGGTCCTCGACGCGTCTGCAACAGCTCTCCTCGTCATGGAAACCATCACGCCGGGCGACCTTCATGAGTTCGAAGTCTCGTCCGGCGGCCCCCGCGTAAACCCCTCATCGCCGCCGTCGAGGGCTTCGCCCTGGCCGGCGGTCTGGAGATCGCACTCGCCTGCGACCTCATCGTGGCGGCGGGCGACGCCAGGATCGGCATCCCCGAGGTGCGGCGGGGGCTCGTCGCCGAC
The DNA here is from genome assembly GCF_022213955.1 of Dolomitihabitans soli. GTDB lineage: Bacteria > Actinomycetota > Actinomycetes > Streptosporangiales > Streptosporangiaceae > Streptosporangium_A > Streptosporangium_A soli. Next base: position 17,955 of record NZ_JAKNTW010000012.1, read on the forward strand.
GGCGGGGCGTTGCTGCGGCTGCCCGAGCGGCTCCCCCGGAACATCGCGATGGAGCTGGCGCTGACCGGCGGCGAGATGCCGGTGCGGCGGCTGCACGACCTCGGACTGATCAACATCGTGACGGCGCCGGGCGGCGCGCTCGCCGCCGCGACGGACCTGGCGGCGACCATCGCCAACAACAGCCCGCTGGGCGTGGCCGCCAGCAAGGACGTCCTCGTACGGGCCGCCACCTGGCCGGATGACGAGAAGTGGGAACGCAAGGCCAGGCTGGTCGAGCACGTGTGGTCCTCCGCCGACGCCCGCGAGGGCGCACGAGCGTTCGCCGAACGTCGCCCGCCCACCTTCACCGGCACCTGATCCACCCGCCGTCCCGGGAATGACCGGCTCAGGATGGTGCGGCCGTGCCTGAAGAGCCCTGATCCGCGTGTCACGGCGGGCTCAGGACGGGTGCAGCCGGACGCCGTCGAGGTCCTCCGCCGTCTTGGCGAGGAAGTCGAGTGCCGGCGCGTTCCGCCCGGTCTCCCTGTTCAGGAAGGTGACGGTCGCGCAGTCGCGATCACGTGCCAGCCGTACGATCCGGTCCAGCACCTCCTGTTCGACGCCCTTGCCGAGCACCGGGCAGGAGACCAGGAACACGTCCACGGTGCATGTGCCGTCGCGGAAGTCGAGCCCGACGGCGGCCCCGGTGCCGTAGTCGCCCAGGCGGTCGCGGACCTTCGCCAGGTGGATCTCGCCGGTGCCCGAGCGCAGGCGGCCGGCCAGGTCGTGCTCCTCCCTGACGACGCCGAGGGTGAAGTCCTTGGTGCGCAGGAGCATGTCCGTGACCTCGCCGAGCGACCCCGCGTCCGCCTGCCGCCAGCTGAGTTCGACGCCGAGGTTCGCGACGTACTCCTGGAGTGACGGCGCGGCCCGGCCGGGCGCGCTCGCCGTGGACGGCACGCCCGGAGCGCCACCGAAAGTCACCGGCGCCCGGTCGAAGACGCCGCTCACGGCGAGCAGCGACTCCCAGTGGTCCGGATTCTCGCCGAGCGCGACGACCGGGCAGGGGCCTGGATCGGCATGGGCGGAGCCCGCGGTCACCAGGACCATGTGGTCGTTATATATCCCCAATTCCTCGGCTAGATCGTCGAGTTGCGCACTGAGCGGCCGGTCGTCGACAGCCCAACCGTCGACCATCGGCGGCCACGACCCGCCGAAGGCCGCGCCCACCGCGGCCCAGCAGCCGGCCATCCCGCCCGACCCGCGCACGGCGATCCGCACGCCGCACCGCCGCAACGCCCGCATCGCCGGCCCGAGAACATCGGCGCTCGCACCGCGATCCCCCGCCGGTGCCAGGCTGTCGGCGTCGAGCACCACCGCGCGGGTCACCCCTCCGTGGCGGACCCGCAACACCGCCGAGAGCTGCCTGCCCAGCGCGGCGAAGACCTCCTCGGTGTAGGGAATCCTGGCGTGCCTGAACAGCGCGGGATGGTGGGCCCGCCGTACCCCGACCTCGCGGACCGCCGACTCGGCGTCGGCGAGGTGGACGTTGGGGATGCCGGACAGTTGAGCCCGCACCGTCTCCCTGGCCGCGACGGCGGCGGCCATCCGGCCCGCGGCGGTGCCGTGGTCGCCGACCCCGAGCGTCACCCACCCGGGTAGGGCGGGCAGCACGAACACCAGCGACGTGCCCCACCGCCGGACCGCGTCCAGCGCGACTCCGGCCAGGTCGGCCAGGTCGGCCAGGTCATCCGGCGCGTCCTCGAAACGAGGGAGGACGATCAGCACGTCCGGCCGGGCCCGCGCGGTCTCGCTCCGGTCGTCCAGGCACTGCCGCGCTATCTGGTTGAGCGGCCCGACGGTCATCGCGGCGGGCAGCCCTGCCTCGTGCGCGCCCACGCCCAGGTAGGGCACCAGCGGGTCGGCGGTATAGGTGGCGAGGAGCGCGATCCGCAGCGCGGCGGGCGTCGAGCTCATCGTCTTCCATCGCCTGCGGAGTTCCAGCGGCGTCGTCACTGGGCACCGCCCGCCTCGGAGAGGTGGCCCGGCGACTCCAGCACGCCTTTGAGTCGTTGAAGGAAGACCACCGCCTGGCGCCCGTTGATCGCGCGATGGTCGAAAGTGAGACCCAGGTGCGCGCATCGGCGCCGGTACACCGAACCGTCCTCCGCCACGGCCGGCTCGTCCATGGTGGCGCCGAGCGACAGGATGCAGGTGTGCCCCGGGAAGATGATCGACTGGGCGAGCAGCACGCCGTCGTCGTTGTTCAGTGACACCACGATCGAGGCGCCGGTCAGGTCCTGGTCGTGGAAGTCGCCGCGGAGCGCCTTGATCCGGAAGTCCAGCATCATGTCGGCGATGGCGTCGAGCGTCAGCTCCGCGGCTCCGGGGATGACCGGGATGTACAGCCCCTTGCCGGTGTCCACGGTGACGCCGACGCCTCCCGTGTCGGTGAGGATCAGGTCCGTACCGGACAGCGTGGCGAAGAACGCGGGAAACTCGGCGCGCAGCCCGGCGACACCCTTGACGACGAGCTCGGGCAACCCGACCGGGTCGCCACAGCGCTCGGCGACCCGGCGGGCCAGCTCGATCGCCTCCCCCACCTCGACCTTGACGACCGTGAAGGCAGCAGGAATGTCACGGTGTGACGCGGTCACGACGTCCGCCACGGCCTTCTGCAGCCTGCTGAGCGGCTGCCTCGTGGGACCCCCGGCGGCGTCGAGCAGGCTGCGGACGTCCGCGCCCTTGATCACCGCCTTGTCCAGCGCACGCAGCCGATCCTCGGTGATGCCGTGTTGCGCCATCAAGGTTCTGGCGGCCTCGGTGACGATCAGCGGAGCGTTCTCCGCCGCCTCCGGATCGGCCGTCTGACCGGCGCGGAACCGCTGGAGATCCGCCTCGCTGGGAAACAGGTGGCCGATCACGTCGCCGGGACCGCACTGGTCGTCGACCGAGGCGACGCGGTGCAGGATTCCGCCCTCGTCGCACTCCAGGTCGTGGGTGGCCTTGGAGGTCTCGACCAGTGCCACGACCTCGCCCGGCGGGATCCGCGCGCCGTCGTCGAACAGCCATTCCACCAGGATGTAACCGTCGTCGTTGTTGTTGTACTTGGGAACAGCGATGTCAGGCATGATCCGCCTCTCTCAGGGCCGCGCGAATCGTGTCGTCCTGTACCAGGACCCGGCGCTCCAGATGGGCGGCGGTCGGAATCACCGAGTCGGCCGAGTGCACCAGCCGGATCGGGTGGCGCAGCCGTCCCCACAGTCTGGGGTAGATCTCCTGTGCGAGTTCGGCGCCCCACGTCCCGCCGGCGGTGCTCTCCTCGACCACGATGATCTGCCGGGCCCCGGCCAGGATCGGCAGCAGCGGGTCGAGGGTGAAGGGGTACAGCCGGGACGGCACCAGGAGCAGGCTGCTCGACTCGTCCTCCAGGAATGCCGCGCGCATCGCGGTCAGGGCCCGGTGGGTCATGCCACCCGGCGCGATGATCACGTTGTCGTACTCGTCGGGCCTCTCCAGGTAGACGCGGGCGACCGGTGTCTCGGCGCCGACGAAGTCGTAGCGGAAGAGGTCGTCGATCCTACCGTCCTGGAACATCCGCTGGGTGTACAGGACCTTGTCCTCGAACAGGATCGCCGGTGTGCCCGCGGCCAGCATCTCGGCCAGGACCCGCGCGTTGTCATGGAAGGGGGAGAGTTCGTGGAGCGCCAGGTTCGGGACTCCCAGGAAGTGTTTCTGCAGCGACTGGCTGTGCGTCGGCCCGTACCCTCGGTTGCCCCCGACCGGGCAGCGGACGATGAGACGCAACGGCACCCGCCGGCCGTACATCGTGACGGACTTGCTCGCGAAGTTGACGATCTGGTCGAAGGCGAGCGCGGCGAAGTCGCCGAACATGATCTCGACGATCGCCTTGTCGCCGGCCAGGGCCAGCCCGCCCGCCGCGCCGACGATGGCGCCCTCACTCAGCGGCGTCGCCAGGACCCTGCCGGGGAAGCGCGTCGACAGCCCTCTGGTCACCTTGAACGCGCCGCCGTAGGGATCTGTGATGTCCTCGCCGAGCACGAAGACGTCCTCGTCCGCGGCGAGCAGGTCGAGCAGGGCGCTGTTCAAGTTCTCCGCTACGCGCACGGTGACTCCCAGGCTGACGCGGGCCGCGCGGCGACCTCGTGGATGATCTGGGCGACCCGATCCCGCTGGCGGCGGTCGGCGGGCGCGAACTGCTCGGGGTGGTCCTCGGCGTATAACCGGTACCAGTCGTGCCGGGCCGCCTCCTCGATGAGCGGCCGGTCCCGGCTGTCGTCGCCCTTGCTGTGCGGGCCGACCCGGTAGGTATCGAACTCGACGACGGCAGGTTCGCGCCGGTGGCGCACCTCCTCGACCAGTGGGGTGAGGAGCTCGCGGATGGCGTTCACATCGGCCCCGGCGATCCGCTGGTGGCGGATGCCGAACGCCTGGGCGCGGCCCGCGATGGTGCCCGCCATCTGGTCCTCGGTGCGTGTCGACTGGGCGATCCTGTTGTGCTCGACCACGACGAGCAGTGGCAGGCTCCACAGCCGGGCGAGGTTCAGGGCTTCGTACACCGCGCCCTCGCCCCAGGTGCCGTCCCCGATGTAGGCGGCGGCGAGCAGCGGGTCGCCGCCGCGTCGCAGGTGCAGCGCGACCCCGGCGGCGACGGGGAGGCTCTGCCCCTGGACACCGGTGGACAGATAGGTGCCCCGGAGGATGTGCTGGCTGCCACCGACGCCGTTGCAGACGGCGCCCTGCCTCCCCATGATCTCGGCGAGCAGGCCGTGCGCGTCGCCGAAGCGCGACAGGTAGTGGCCGTGCCCCCGGTGGTTGCTGAAGACGTGGTCCCCGTCGACGAGCAACGGTCCCAGGGCGACCGGGATGTACTCCTGGCCGAGGCAGGTGTGCGTGGTGCCGTTGAGCTTGCCCTGCTCGAACAGATCCAGCAGACCCAGCTCGAAGTGCCGGATCAGCAGCATGGTGTCGAGATCCGCCGCCGCGAGCCGGGACAGGCGCCGCTCGGTGGTGACCGTCATGAGGTCACCGTCCCGACGCCCTTGCGGGCGAGGATCTCCCGGATGTGCCCGACGGACTTGAACGACCTGATCTCCTCGCGGGAGAACGACAGTCCGTAAGCCTCCTCCAGCGTCACCACGAGCTGGACGTGCCGCAGGCTCGTCCAGCCGCCCAGCGTCGCCGGGGTGGCGTCGTCGACGACCTCACCGGCGTCCGTCTCCAGCACCTCAGCCACAATCTCAGCGAATTCCACTGTTCCCCTCCCTCAGGCCGCGCGGCCGCATGTCCTGCCAGACCTCCCGGATGTGGGCCAGGCAGTCGTCCTTGCTCCCGGTCATCCCGGCGTCGTGCCAGCCGGCGGCATTCTCCCGGTCGACCGGCCAGATCGAGTACTGCTCCTCGTCGTTGACGACGACTCTGTACACGGGGTCTCTCCTCTCAGTTGTGGGTGAGCGCGGTTTCCGGCATCACCGTGTCGTGGTCGGGAACCGTCGCCTCGACGTCCCTGATGGTCCGTACGGCGAAGCCGGCCACCGCGACCCCGAGCCCCAGCACGCCGGTGACCACGAAGATCAGTGCCATGCCGGCGCCCGGCCCGGTGCCCACCAGCCCGCCGAACACCCCGGCCAGCGCCCCGCCGTCGTTCATCGCGGGTTCGAGGACGAAGTCGGCCAGTGGCCCCGCGAGCCCCAGCGCGATCGGTGTCGCCAGGTTCTCCATCAGGCTGCGGGCCGCGAACACGCGTCCCTGGACGGCCGGGTCGACCTTCTGCTGCCAGATGGCCTGCCCGTAGCCGGTGATGATCGGCAAGGCGGACCAGGCGCACAGCCACCCGATGGCCCAGACCAGCACCGAGTCGCCCAGCCCGAGCAGGATCCGGCCGAACAGGCTGAAGACGACGATCCCCAGGAGGATCCTGGTCATCTTCCTTTCCGTGGGGCGCAGCACGCTGATCAGAATCGCGCCGGCGACCCCTCCGACCGCACCCACGGACTGCACGATGCCCACCGTCGTCGAGTCGTCGCCGGTCCGCGCCATGATCATCGGAATCAGCAGCGTCCAGCCCATCAGGCCGAGAAGCATGATCGACAAGACCACGCTCTGCAGGCCGAGCAGACCGGGCCTGCGCAGGATGTAGCGGAAGCCGTACAGTGAGTCGCGCCACATGCCGGTTCCGGTCTCGCCCTCGCCCTGTGGCCGCTGGGGCATGGCGACCAGGAACACCGTGCCGATGGCGACGAGGTAGGTCAACAGGTCGAGGAAGAGGACCACTTTGAGGTCGGTGACGAGCAGCAGGGTGCCCGCCACCGAGGGCGCGAAGATGGCCGGCACCGACTGCGAGAGCGACATCATCGCGTTGGCCTTGGGGAAGTGTCCCTTCTCCATCATCAGCGAGATGGTCGCGCCGTAGGCCGGCGCCTGGAACGCCAGGAAGATCCCGGTGAGCAGGTTGACGAGGTAGAGGTGCCACACCTGCGCCGATCCGGTGAAGAGCAGGCCCAGCACGATCATGGTGGTGAGCACCGAGCCGAGGTCGCTGAGCACGACGATCAGCCTGCGGTTCCACCGGTCGATCAGCGATCCCGCGATCGGGCTGAACAGGGCGGTGGAGAGGAAGGCGCAGAACGTCATCAGGGCGAGATCGGTCGCGTGACCGGTCATCTGCCAGGCCCAGATGCTGAGCGCGAAGTTCGTCATCCGGGTGCCCAGCGTGGACATAACCTGGCCGAACCAGATGACGACGAACGCGGGGAATCCGGACGGTCTCTTGACCGGCATGTTCAGGCACTCCTGTCGGATGCGGCGCTCAGTGCGGCGATGACCTCGCGCAGGGCGCCGCGCGCGGTCTCGGGCCGGTAGAAGTTGCGGCTGTAGGCGAGTTCGACGGTCAGTTTTCTGTCGACGACCGAGCACACGAAGTCCAGCGGATAGATCCACTTCGCGTTCGGATCGTGGGCGGGTCCGCATTCGCCCTCGGGCACGTCGAACAGGTCGGTTCCGGTGGGCGTGCCCACGAAGCTGAAGTCACCCATGAAGTTGACGCTGACCTGCGGCGTCGGCATCGCCGCGAGCGCGGGACCGGTCTCGGCGTCGGGGGAGCAGAACCGCAGCAGGCTGAAGCCGATCCCGTTGTGCGGCACCTGGGCGAGCTGCCGGCGTACGGCGGGCAGCCCCGCTCCCGGGGAGCGCAGCAGGACCGGGTAGTACACCTGGAACCAGCCGACCGTGCGGGACAGGTCCACCTCCTCGAACAGGTCCTCCCTGCCGTGGCCGGCGACGGCGATCGTGCAGTCCTCGCGGCCGGTCCGCTCGGTGAGCCACCCGCCGACGACTCCCACCAGCAGCTCGCCGAGCCGCATCCCCAGGTCCCGGGCGAGCTCACGCAGCCCGTCGGTCCCCGGCTCGTCGAGCTGGGCCATCAGGGTCTCGTAGCTCTCGCCGGTGGGGACGCCGCCGGGGAAGTCCGGCGGCAGGGCCCGCTCGTCGCCGTCGTCGCCGCCCTGAGCCAGCCAGAACGGAAGCTCGGCGCGCACCTCCGGCGTGCCGGCGTGCTCGGCGAGCCGCCGTGACCAGTGCTGCAGGGAGGTGGTCCTGGCCGGCAACGAGGGTTCGCCGCCGGCGGCGAACGCGCGGCAGAGCGCCTGGAGGTCGTCCAGCAGGATGCCCCTGGACATGCCGTCCACCACGATGTGGTGCGGGACGATCAGGAGCCGGTCCGCCGCGCCGCCGCCGAGCCGGAAGTGGACCGCGCGGATGATCGGGCCGTCGGTGAGGTCGAGCGCCGCCTGAGCGGCGCCGCCCAGTTCCGCGAGCCTGCGGTCCCGTTCCACGCCCGTGACACCGGAGAGGTCGTGGCTGGTGAACGGCACGGGGCCGGCCGGCACATGCGCCTGCGTCCAGCCACCGGCCCCGTCCGGGGTGAAGCGCAGCCGCAGCGCGTCGTGGTGGGCGACCAGGTGGTCCAGCGCCGACCGCAGGTGCCCGGGGTCGACGGGTTCGCGCAGTTCCAGGTAGTAGGGATGGTTGAAGTACGACGGGTTCGGCACGCCCGGCGCGATCACCGAGAAGAACCAGCGCTGTGCCGGGGTGAGCGGAGTCGGCCCGGCGTCGGGGCCGCGCTGCCCGGCGGCCGGTCCGGACGCGTCCAGCGCCGCCAGGGCGGCGACCGTCGGGTGCTCCAGGAGTTGTCGGGGGGTCATCGCGATGCCCGCCTTCGCCGCCAGCGAGACCGCCTGGATGGCCTGCAGGGAGTCGCCGCCGAGCTCGAAGAAGTCGTCGTCGATCCCCACCCGGTCACGGTTCAGGAGGTCCGCCCAGACGCCGCCGAGAATCCGCTCGCGCTCGGTGCGCGGCGCCCGATACGGCGTATGGGCGTCGTGCGCCCGCCCCGTGCCGATCGCCTCCAGGATGGACCGCGCGTCGGTGGGCGCGCAGGGCGCCGGCCCGCAGGACACCGGCGCGTCCGCCGTCGGCGCGGCGGCGGGAAGGTCGAGCGGCCACACGTGGGCGAGGGCAGCCCGTACGGCCCGCGGATCGGTGGGCACCAGGACGGCGGGGAGGCCGGGGAAGGCCTCCCGCACGGCGACGCACTCCGCCGGATCCGGGTCCAGTACCAGGCATTCGTCCGGGTTGACCAGGCCCTCCTCGGCCAGACCGGCGAGCAGGACGGCGAGCGGGGCACCCTCCCTGCGGGCCACGACCTCGTCGGCGTGCACGGGCAGGCCACCAGACGCCGGCAGTCCGGCCGTCAGGTCCCGGGCTCCGGATGAGCACAGGGCCAGCCGCCGTCCGGACCGCAGCTGCCCGCGCAGGAAGCGCAGCAGTTCCCGCTGCCAGCCGGTCGCGGCCACTTCGCCGGCGGGCCCGAGCAGCGTCCGTTCCGGGTCCAGCACGATCGTCCGGGTCCGCCGTCCAGCCAACCGGCACACCTGCCTGGCGACAGCCGTACCCAGCACGGCGTAGTACTCCGCGGTGTACGGCATGTGCCCCAGCTCGTCGGCGCGCTCGTCGCACACCTCGGTGACCTGGTAGGGCCGGATCCATTGGTCCATCGACGCGACGGTCACTCCCCCGCGCGCGCCGGCGAACCGTTCCAGCCGCTCCAGGAGGCCGCCGAAGAGCCGCGACCACTCCGGCCCGGCATACCGGGGCGAAGGCGGGCAGACGCCAATCACCAGTGACGCCCGCGATCGTTCGCGGAACCCCCTGACGGCCGCGAACAGGTCGTGCAGATCCTGCTCCAGACGGGTCACGGCCGCGGGCAGCGGCGCGGCGACGCCGGCGTTCTGGTAGCGGAGCCAGTCCTCCCAGCGCAGCAGCACGACGTTCACGCCGTCGTCGGCGGCGCCGAGCAGCCCGGCCGGGTCGACCAGTTGCTGGAAGAGCTGGGCGTAGGGCGCGAACTCCACCGAGGCCGGCAGTTCCGCGACGCGCAGCCAGTGTTCGGCCGCCGCGCGCAGCGGCTCGGCGGTGAAGGAGGCCGCCACCGCGACCGGCAGGCCGCGTCCGCTGCCGGCGGGGTGGAGCGGTGCCGGACGGTGCGGTGACACGACGAACGACGGGCCGGGGTCCAGTGTGTCCACCGGCTGGTCCGGTTCCGCCAGCCCGGCGGCGAGCAGTGTCTCCAGGCACGACAGCAGCCGGTCGGCGGTCTCCGGGTCGAACAGCGCGACGCTGTGGTCCAGCGAGGCGTGCAACCGGTCGCCCTGCCAGGACAGCGTGAGGAACAGGTCGAAGTCGGTCCCGGTCGGCGGCACGTCCAGCGGGGTCACGGTCAGTTCGCCGAGTACCGGCCGGTGCTCGGGCTGGTCGAGGAAGTTGAACATCGACTGGAAGAGCGGGTGGAAGGCCGGATCGCGGTCCGGGCCGGCCGCCTCCACGATGCGCGAGAACGGCAGGTGCTGGTGCTGGTGGGCCTCCATCACGCGGGCGTGCGTGCGGCGGATCAGCTCACGGAAGGTCGGCCGCTCGGCGAGATCCAGCCGGAAGGGCAGGATGTCCGCGAAGTAGCCGATGAGTTCCGCGAGTTCCGCCCGGTCCCTGCCCGCCACCGGGACGCCCACCACCAGGTCGTCGTCCTGGCTGTGCCGCTGTAGCAGCGCGCCGAAACCCGCCAGCAGCGTACTGAACAGGCTCACCCCCTCGGCGCTGCTCAGCGCCCGCAACCCGGTGCCGAGCCCGGCCCCGAAGGTCCGGGTACGGCAGGCCGACCTGTCCGAGCGCACCGCCGGTCGGGGCCGGTCGGTGGGCAGGTTGTACAGGGCGGGCGCGCCGGCCAGCCGGTTCCGCCAGTAGGCGACGTGCGGCTGCGACGCGGCTCCGTCCAGCCGGTCCCGCTGCCAGGCCGCGTAGTCGGCGAACCGCAGCGGAGGCGGCGGCAGCGGGGAGGGCAGGCCGGCGCTGAACGCCTCGTAGAGCGTGCCCAACTCCCGCAGGTAGATGCCCCACGACCAGGCGTCGGAGACGATGTGGTGGATGCTGATCAGTAGATGGTGCTCCTGCGCGGACGACCGGATCAGGCGGGCCCGGACCAGCGGCCCGGTATCCAGGTCGAGGTGGAGCGCCGCGTGCTCACGCACGTGCCGCTCGATGACGTCGCCGTCCGCCGGCGGGGTGCGGGTGAGGTCGAGATCGGGCAGCCAGGAGTCCTGCCGCGCGTGGACGACGGGGACGGGCCGCCCGTTCTCCTCAGCGAACGTGGTGCGGAGCGCCTCGTGCCGCGCCGGGATCTCCTCGACGGCGCGGCGCAACGCGTCCCGGTCCAGCTCGCCGCGCAGCCGCGCCGCGAAGGTGATGTTGTGCCGGGCCGACTCGTCGCCGAGCCTGGCCAGCGCCCACAGGCGTTCCTGGGTGGCGGAGACGACCGGCTCACCGGCTGCCGGGGTGATCCGCTCCTCGTCCGTCGCGGCGTCCACGAGTACGGCCAGCCGCTCGATCGTGGGCTGGGCCAGGAACGCCGGCAGCGAGACGTGCTTGCCGAATTCCCTGTGCACCTGGGAGAGGAGTTGCGTGGCCAGCAGTGAGTGGCCGCCCAGGGCGAAGAAGCCGGTGGTCACCCCGACCTCGTCGGTTCGCAGGGCAGCCCGCCACAGATCTGCCAGCCGCTCCTCGGTGGCGGTGCGCGGCGGCACGGACTCCGCTCCGGGATCGGCGGCGGGGCCGGCGGCCGGGCGGGCCCGCTCGGCGATGACGCTCGCGTCGGTGAGGTGGCCGGCCAGGTAGCCGAGCCGCTCACCGTCGAACGCGACCTCTCCCCCGTCCCGCACCGGCCCGTCGAGCGCCCACAGGTGATCGAGGTAGCGCGGCAGGGACCGTGGCCGGGCGGGGGTGCGAAGCGTGAGCACGGCGGGGAACGCCGCCCGCGCCCTGTCGAGGACGGCCGGGTCCGGGTCGAGGATCACGCAGGTCGCGGGGTCCAGGCCGCCCCGTCCGGCCAGTTCTGCCAGCCGCCGCGCCGGGTCGGCGGGCGTGCCCGGCTCGCACCGGACCACCTGCCGGCCGAGCCGTTCCTGCGTGGTGAGCAGGCGGTCCAGCGCCTCGGCGGCCGGTGACCCCGGGCCGGCGCCGGCCCGGACCCGCGCGGGGTCGAGCAGCACCGTCCGGACCGGCCGGGCGCGCCCGCGATACACCTCGCGAGCCAGGCGGGTGCCGATCGCCGCGAAGAACTCGGGCACGTAGGGCACGTGTCCCAGCTCGTCGGCATGCCGGTCGCCGACCGTGGCCGTGGGATACCACCTGGTCCACGACGACGCCGGCACGACGTCCGCCAGCCCTCGGCACCGGCTGACGAAGCGGTCCTCCAGGCGGGCGAACAGGCCGGTCCACGGCTGCCCCGCGTACTCCTCCGACGGGGGCGTGATCCCGACCGTGATCGGCGCGGTGGACCGGTTCCGAGCCACTTCCAAGGCCCCGGCCAGGTCCTCCAGCGCCCGTTCCAGCACGAGGATCGCGCCGGAGGCGTCGAGGTCGTGGTGCCGGAGCCAGTCCTCCCAGCGGAACAGCACAATGGTGGCGTCGGCGTCGCCACCGGCCAGCAGATGCTGGATGACCTGCCCGTAGGGCGCCGGCTCGATCCGCGTGGGCATCCGCAGGAACCGGAACCAGAAGTCCAGCGGCTCCAGCACCGGGTCCGCGGTGAAGGTGGCCGCCACCGAGATCGTCGCCCGGCGCAGGCTCGCGGCCTCGCGCAGCGTGCGGTCCGGCCAGGTGGCCATCTCGGTGAGGATCTCGCGCAGCCCGCCGATCGCGTCGTCGGCGGTACCGCGCAGATAGAGGTCGGTGTTGTAGCCGACGACGCCGCGCAGCCCTCCGTCGGCGCGGGACAGCGCGAAATAGAGGTCGAAGTCGGTCAGCTGGTCGTTCAGATCACTGTCGAGCTGCTCGACGGCGAAGGTGAGGCCGCCCGCCGTACGCGGCCGATCGGGCAGGTCGGCGATGCTCAGCATGATCTGGGCCAGCGGGTTGTGGCTCGGGCTGCGCGGCGGCGCCACCTCCTCGACCACCCTGGCGTACGGCACGTCCTGCCGGCCGAGCGCGTCACCGAGTGCCTTCCGGGTCCGGCCGACCACTTCCAGCAGGGTGGGATCCCCTGACAGATCCACCCGAAGCACCACGGTGTCGGCGAAGCACCCGATCAGCGCTTCCAGGTCGGTGTGCGTACGGCCGGCGACCGACACAGCGAGCAGCACGTCTTCCTGGCCGGTCGCCCGGTGGACGAGCGCCGCCACGCCGGCGAGCACCGCGACGTTCAGCGTCCCGCCCGCCTGGCCCGCGAGCGTGACCAGTTCCCCGGCGAGACCGGCGGGCAGCTCGAACGGCAGATAGGCGCCGTTCTGCGTCTGCCTGTCCGGACGCGGCCGGTCGGCGGGCAGGGTGGAAAGCGCGGGAGCGCCCGAGAGCCGGCGCTTCCAGTAGGCGAGCTGCTGCTGAAACCGCCGTCCGGCGAGCCGGGTGCGTTCCCACCCGGCCCAGTCGGCGAACTGCACCACGGGCTCCGGCAGCTCCGGCGGCGTGCCGGTGGTGGCCGCGGCGTAGAGCGCCATCAGCTCCTCCGCCAGCACGGCGGTGGACCATCCGTCGAACACGATGTGGTGCGCGGCCACGCACAGCACGTGCTCGTGGTGCCCGACGGCGAACAGCCGCACGGCGATCGGCGCTCCGGACGCCAGGTCGAGCCGGGTCCCGGCGTGCTCGCCGACCAGGCCGCGCAGCACGGCGGCACGCTCAGCCGCGGGAACACCCCGCAGGTCGGTGTACGGCAGCGGCACGGGGACCGGCTCCCCGACCACCTGCCGGGGCTCCCCGTCCACATCTGCGAAGGCCGTGCGCAGCACCTCATGCCTGCGGATCACCCCGAGCAGTGCCTCCGCCAGGGCGGGCCGGTCGAGGGACCCGCCGAGCCGGACGGAGAAGGCGATGTTGTAGGCGGGGCCGCCCGGGTCGAGCCGGTCAAGGAACCACAGTCGTTCCTGTGCGGACGACAGCGGCGCCGGGGCGTCCGCGTCCGCGCGGGGCCGCGGCCCGGTGGGGACGCCGGTGGCGCCGGTCCTTCGTTCGCGCAGCCGGTCGAGCAGGAGACGGCGCTCCTCGGGAGTGAGGCCGGCCAGTTCAGCGGTGATTTCGGTGGTCATGAGCGCTCCCGCTCCTTGTCCGCGCGGATCCATGCGAGCTCCGCCTTCAACTCCTCGGCGGACAGCCCGCCGGTCTCGGCCAGCAGGTCGCCGTCGGACACCTCCCCGCCGTTCGCGGCGGCCCGCAACTCCTCGACGTAGCCGGCGAGCGTCCCGACGGTCGGCGCCTCGAACAGCGCGCCGGCCGGCAGGTCCACCCCCAGTCCCTCGCGCAGCCGCGCGATGACCTGGATGGCCGACAGCGAGTGCCCGCCCAGTTCGAAGAAGTTGTCATGCGGCGCGACCTCGGGGACGCCGAGCAGTTGCCGCCACACCTCGCGGATCAGCTCCTCCGTCTCCCCGCCGTGCGGGGCGGCCGCCGCCGCCGGCTCAACAGGCGTCACCTGGTCCGTGCCGTCCCCGACCGTGCCGCTCTGGATCGACGGCGCCGAGGGCGGGTCGTACCAGCAGCGCCGCCGCTCGAACGGGTATCCGGGGAGAGGGACACGCCGGGCCGGGGCGGCGTACGCCGCCCTGTCCACGTCGGCGCCGGCCACCCACATCCGCCCGAAGGCCGCGGCGACCGCCTCGCCGTCCGGCTGCCGGGTACGGGGATGCCCGAGCGAGCTCAGCGCGATGTGCCCCGACGCGGCGAGGTCGTGCTGGCGGGCGAGTGTGGTCAGCGTGGTCCCCGGGCCGACCTCCAGCAGCACCCTGCCGTGCTCACTCGTGATCGAGCCGAGCCCTTCGCTGAACCGCACCGGCTGCCGGAGCTGGCTCACCCAGTAGTTCGGATCGGTGACCTCTTCGGCGGTCACCGGCTCGCCGGTCACACCGCTGACGAAGGGAATCGCCGCCGGGCGAAGCCGGACCCTGGCGACCTCCTTGGCGAAGTCGTCCAGGATCGGCTCCATCATCGAGGAGTGGAAGGCGTGCGAGGTGTGCAGGCGGCGGCACTGGACGCCCTCCCCGGTGAGCTCCCGCTCCAGCCGGTCGACGTCCTCGTCCGGCCCCGAGATCACGCTCAGTCCCGGCGCGTTGCCCGCGGCCAGGCCGAGCCCGCCGTACAGGCGCTCGGTGATCTGCGCGATCGGCTGGTGGACCGCGAGCATCGAGCCGGCAGGCAGTCCCTGCACGAGCCGGCCGCGCACCGCGACCAGCGCCAGGGCGTCCGGTAGATCGATGACCCCGGCCAGGCACGCCGCGACGTACTCCCCCACGCTGTGCCCGAGCATCGTCACCGGCCGCACGCCCCGCTCCTGCCACCATCGGGCGAGCGCGTACTCCACGGCGAACAGCGCGGGCTGCGTGTACCTGGTCTGGCCAAGCGCCGACCGGTCCTGCGGCGCTCGGATGACGTCCAGCAGGTCGGCGTCGAGGTGCGGGCGGAGCAGGGCTGCGCACTCGTCGAGATGGCGGCGGAACTCGGGTTCCCGCTCGTGGAGTCCCATCGCCATGCCGGGGTGCTGGGAGCCCTGGCCGGGAAACAGGAAGACGACCTCGCGTCGCTCCGTCCCGGCGGCTCCCGTCCAGCGTCCCTCGACCGGCTCCGCCGTGAGACGGGCCAGCGCCTGCGCGCGGTCCGAGCACGTCACGGCCATCCGATGGGTGAACGCGCGCCTGCCGACGCGCAGCGTGTGGCCCACGTCCGCGAGCGACACCGCCGGATGTCCGGCCAGATACTCCCGCAGCCTCTCCCGGCTCTCCGACAACGCCTCCGGGGTGCGGGCCGAGAGCAGGAGGAGCTCACCGGTCCGCTGATCAGGCTCCGCCGGCGGCGCGGCCGGCGGCTCCTGCACGATCGCGTGCGCGTTGGTGCTGCCCATCCCGAAGGAGCTGATCGCGGCGCGGCGCGGAAGCAGGTCAGCCGGCCAGCTCTCCGGCTCCCGGTTGACGTAGAACGGGCTGCTCTCCAGGCCGAGCGCCAGGTTCGGCTCCGTGAAGTACGGGCTCGGCGGCAGCGTCCCCTCCCGTACGGCGAGCACGGCCTTGAGCAGGCCGGCGACTCCGGCGGCCGTGTCGGTATGCCCGATGAGCGCCTTGACCGAGCCGATCGCGCAGTAGCCCTGCCGCCGCGTCGAGTCCCGGTATGCCTCGGTCAGCGCGGCGACCTCGATCGGGTCGCCGAGCCTGGTGCCCGTGCCGTGGGCCTCGACGTAGCCGATCGTCGCCGGATCGACCTCCGCCGCGCCGAGCGCCGCACGGATCACCGCCGCCTGGCCGGAGACGCTCGGCGCGGTGAACCCGACCTTGGACGACCCGTCGTTGTTGATCGCCGTACCCTTGATCACCGCGTGCACGGTGTCGCGGTCGCGCACGGCGTCGGCGAGTCTCTTGAGCACCACGAGCCCGGCGCCGCCGCCCACCAGGGTGCCCTGGGCCCGCGCGTCGAAGGGGCGGCAGTGCCCGTCGGGCGACATGATGCCGCCCTCCTGGAACAGATACCCCTCGGTCTGCGGGAACTGGACCGAGGCACCGCCGGCGAGGGCGAGGTCGCAGTCACCGGCGAGCAGCCCCTGGCACGCGAGATGGACGGCGACGAGCGAGGTCGAGCACGCCGTCTGCACGGTGATCGCCGGGCCGGTGAGGTTCAGGTGGTACGCGGCGTGCGTGGCGAGGGTGTCCTTCTCGTTGCACAACATCAGCTCGTGCTCGCTCAGGTCGCGCATCAACTGGGCGTTGGGCAGCAGGTTCCGCAGCAGGTAGGTGCTGAAGCTGGTGCCCGCGTAGACGCCCACCAGGTGACGCTCCGGCCGCTCGGCGTAGCCCGCGTCCTCCAGGGCGTGCCAGGCGCACTCCAGGAAGACGCGCTGCTGCGGGTCGAGGACGGCGGCGTCCCGGGGGGACAGCCCGAAGAAGCCGGGGTCGAAGTACTCGGCGCCGGACAGCACACCGGCCGCCGGCACGTAGTCCGGCCGCCCGCGTATTTCGGCGGGGACGCCCGCCCGCTCGACCTCCTCGTCGGAGAACGTGCTGATCGCCTCGCGCCCGCTCGCCACGAGATCCCAGTAGTCGTCGATGGTGTCGGCGCCAGGGAAACGTCCCGCCATTCCCACGATGGCGATCTCCAGGCCGGTGAACTCGTTCACGTCAGGCTTCCTTCCGGGTCGTGGCGGTGCGGCGGGAACGCTCCAGGAGGGCCTGCCGCCCACGACCCCGCCGCTTGGCGTCGTCGGGCGCGGGAGGCACCGGCCCGGTGTCTCCCAGATGGTCGGCCAGGGCCCGCACGCTCGGGAAGCGGAACAGCGTCAGGGTGGCGATCGGCTGATCGATCACCCGCGCCAGCCGGCTGCGGACCTTGGTGATGAGCAAAGAGTTGCCGCCGACGTCGAAGAAGTTGTCGTCCAGACCGACGTGGTCGGCCTGGAGCACCTCCCGCCACACGCCGGCGATCACCCGCTCGAGTCCGGTGCCCGGCGCGGGGCCGGTGGGCGCGGGCCGTACCCAGTCGGGTGGGGAACGGCGCAGGGCGGCGTGGTCGATCTTGCCGTTCGCGGTCAGCGGGACGGCGTCGATCGGCACGAAGGCCGCGGGCACCATGAACTCGGGCAGGACGCCGCGCAGCAACCGGCGTAGTTCTCCCGGATCCGCGGGACGCGCGGCGTCGGGGACGTAGTAGGCGACCAGCCGGACGTCACCCAGGGTCTCCTCGGCCGTGGTCACCACGCAGGTCCCGATCCCCGGCTGGCGGGCGAGCACCGACTGGATCTCGCCGAGTTCGATGCGCAGCCCGCGGATCTTGACCTGGCCGTCGGCACGGCCGAGGAACTCCAGCATGCCGTCCGCCCGGAAACGGACGATGTCCCCGCTCCGGTACAACCGGGCGCCCGCGCGCCCGCTGAACGGATCGGGCACATACCGCTCGGCGGTGATGTCCGGCCTGCCGAGATATCCGCGGCCGAGCCCCGGACCGCCGATGCACAGTTCCCCGGGCACGCCGCGCGGCACCGGGCGCAGCCGGTCGTCGACGACGTACACCTCGACGTTCGCGATCGGCTCGCCGATGGGCACCGGTCCCTCTTCGCGCAGGCGCGTGGCCAGGGTGGCCGCCACCGTGATCTCGGTCGGCCCGTAACCGTTGACCAGGCCGTGCCCGGCCCAGGTCGCCGCGATCTCGGGCGGGCAGATCTCCCCCACCACGAGGAGCGTCCGCAGGGAGGGAACCTCCTGCGGCGTCAGGGTCGCGGCCACCGTCGGCGGCAGGGCGGCGACGGTGATCCGGTTCGCGCGCATGGTGCCCGCCAGGTCATCACCCGGCAGTAGCGCCTCGCGCGGCGCGAGGACGCACAGCGCGCCCGCGGTGAGCGCGAGCACGATCTCGAACACGGCCGCGTCGAAGCTGAAGGAGGAGAACTGCAGCACCCGATCGTGTTCGCCCAGCCCGAACGCCCGCCGCTGGGCTCGTGCCAGGTTGCGCAGGCCGTTGTGCACCAGCATGGCGCCCTTCGGCCGGCCGGTGGAGCCCGAGGTGTAGATGACGTACGCGAGGTTGTCCGGCCCGGCCGTCCGCGCGGGCCGGGTCGCCGGGGCGCGTTCGAGACCCTCACGCGCGGCGTCCAGGCAGAGCACGGGGGCCTCGGCCGGCAGACGGCCCGCGAGGTCGGTGGTGGTGAGCACCAGGGCGGGCCGCGAGTCCCCGATCATGTAGTCGAGGCGGTCGGCGGGGTAGGCGGGGTCGAGCGGCAGGTAGGCGGCGCCCGCCTTCCACACCGCCAGCAGGCACACCACCAGATCCGCCGACCGGGCGAGAAAGATGCCCACGATCGACTCCGGTCCGGCACCCCCGGCCCGCAAGTGGTTGGCCAGCCGGTTCGCCCGCTCGTCCAGCTCGCGGTAGCTCAGCCGGTCGGCTTCGAAGAGCACCGCCGGCGCCTCGGGAAACAGGTCGGCCCGCTCCTCGACGAGTTCGTGGGCCAGCCTGTCGCCGACCGGCACCGGGGCGTCGTGGCTCCAGTCGCCGACGATCCGCTGCCACTGCTCCGGCGACAGGATCGGCAGCGACCCGATCGGCAGGTCGGGCTCGGCCATCGCGCCGCCGAGCAGCGTGTGCAGGCCGTCGAGCAGGTCGCGTACCGTGCCCGCGTCGAACAGGGCGGTGTTGTACTCCAGGCAGCCGCCGAGACCCGGCCCATCCGGGCCGTCCAGCCGGAAGGAGATGGTGAGGTCCAGCTTGGCGGTACCGCTGTGGCCGCGCAGCGGAGTCACCCGCAGACCGGGCAGGCGCAGCCGGCCGACCTCGTCGTCCTGCATCATGCAGGCAACCTGGAAGATGGGATGGCAGGCGGCGTCGCGCGGCAGCCGCGACGCGCCGACCAGCATGTCGAACGGCAGTTCCTGGTGGGTCTGGCCGGCCAGGAGGCTCTCCCAGATCTCCGCGACCAGCGCGCGGAAGCTCGTCGAGGGGGTCGCCCGGCCCCGGATCGGCAACATGTTGACGAAGAACCCGACGACACCCTCGATCTCGGGACGGGTGCGGTTCGCCGCCGGGGTGCCGATCACGATGTCGTCCTGCCGGCAGTAGCGGCTGAGCAGCGCGGTGTAGGCGGCGAGCAGCACCGCGAACGGCGTCACCCCGGCGGAGCGGCTGAGGGCCTCCACCTCCGCCCGCAGCCCGGCGGGCCACTCGAACCACTCCATGCCACCGACGGCCGAGGGTTCCACCGGCCGTGGCCGGTCGACGGGCAACTCCAGGATCGGCGGCGCCCCGGCGAGCCGCTCCGTCCAGTAGGACAGCGGGATCTCGGGCGCGGAGCTCGCGCACCACTCGGCTTGCCAGCGCGCGAAGTCGGAGTAGCGCCACGGCACCGGCTCCGGCTCCGCGACCAGGCCCTCGCACCGGGCGAGGTACATCGCCTCCAGGTCGTCGAACAGGATGCCCATGCTCCAGCCGTCGCAGACGATGTGGTGCAGGGTCAGCAGCAGCAGCGCCTCGCCCGGCCCGACCACGACCAGGCGTACCCGGATCAGCGGCTCCGCCGCGAGGTCGAACCCCGCGGCCGCCTCCGCCGCCGCCCGGTCGAGCGCGGCGGCGCGCGGCCCGTCCGCGCTCGTCCCCGCGGTCGCGGAAACGTCCTCCACCGTCAGCACGCCGGTCAGCTCGGGCAACACCACCTGCAGAGGTTCCCCGTGGGCGTCAAGGAAGACGGTCCGCAGCGACGAGTGGCGGGCGACCAGGTCATCGACGGCGGCGGCCAGCGCGTGCGTGTCGAGCGGGCCGGACAGCCAGGCGGCGTAGGGCACGTTGTAGGGGTCGGCCTCCGGGTGCAACTGCGCCATCAGCCACAGCCGCCGTTGCGCGGAGGACAGCGGGTGGATGTCGAACTCCTCGCCGCGCTCGGCCAGGGTGGCCAGCAGGGTGGCCCGCCGCCGCGGATCGAGACCGCTCAACCGGTCCAGAAGATTCTCTCGCATCACACGTCTCCCCCGTGTTTCCGGTCAGATGCGGCCAAGGCGACCGCCACGTCCAGCACGTCCGCGCGCCCCTCGTCCGCGTTCGGCACGTCGGCGTCCGGCACGCCCGCGTCCAGTTCGTCGAGCAGGTCGCCGAGGTCGCCGCGCGGCCTGGCGCCGGCCACGATGGCGGGCGCCGTAACCGGGTGTTCTCCGGTGACGGCGAGGCCGTCGATCGCCGCGGCGAACCCGGCGAGGTCCGGCTGCTCGAACAGAAGGCGCAGCGGGATCGCGACGCCGAGCCGGGCGGACAGCCGCGAGGTGGCTTGGGCCACCTTCAGCGAATGGCCGCCGAGTTTGAAGAAGTCGTCCCGCACGCCGGCCGGCGCGACTCCCAGCACCTCGTGCCAGACCTCGGAGACGCGCAGCTCCATCGCGGACTCCGGTCGCCGCGCGTCCCCCGCCACCGGCCGGCGGTCGGGGGCGGGCAGGGCGCTCACGTCCAGCTTCCCGTTCACGGTCAGCGGCAACTCGGCGAGCGGGACCAGCGCGGCGGGCACCAGGTGTGGTGGCAACTCGGCGCGGAGGTGGTCGAGCACCGGGCCGAGCGATCCCGTGGGATCGGCGAGGACGACGTACCCGACGAGCTCGGGGTCTCCCGTGACGTCCGGGCGCATCTGGACGGCTGCCTGCTTGACCAGACCGGATTCGAACAGGCATGCCTCGATCTCGGCAGGCTCGATCCGGAAGCCGCGGATCTTGATCTGGCGGTCCGTGCGGCCAAGGAACTCGATGACGCCGTCCGGCCGATGCCGGGCCAGGTCGCCCGTCCGGTAAAGCCGTCCCTCGTGGAACGGATTCGGCACGAACCGCTCCGCGGTCAGCTCCGGCCGGTTCACGTATCCCGCCGCGACCTGCACCCCGCCGATGTACAGCTCGCCGGGCATGCCGGGCGGCACCGGCTCGCCGTACCCGTCGAGAATGTACAGCCGCGTGTTGGCGACCGGCCGGCCGATCGGGACGACCGGGCCACGTTCGCCCGGCTCGCAGGTCCAGTGGCTGACGTCGATGGCGGCCTCGGTCGGGCCGTACAGGTTGTGCAGTGCGCACGGCGGGCTCGTCGCGAGGAAACGCCGCGCCAGCTCCGCGGGCAGCGCCTCGCCGCTGCAGATCACCCGGCGCAGTGAGGTGCACGTACCCGTGTCCACCTCGTCCAGGAACACCTGCAGCATGGAGGGCACGAAGTGCAGCATGGTCACCCGCTCGTGCTGGATCAGCGAGTGCAGATAGGCCGGATCCCGATGGCCACCGGGCCGCGCCATGACCAGGCGCGCGCCGGCGATCAACGGGAGGAGGAACTCCCACACGGAGACGTCGAAACCGTAGGGTGTCTTCTGCATCACCACGTCGGAGCCGTCCACGCCGTACTCCCGCAGCATCCACACCAGGCGGTTGACGACACCACGGTGGTTGTTCAGCACGCCCTTCGGCCGGCCCGTCGAGCCCGAGGTGTAGATCACGTAGGCGCTGTCGTCAGGGCCGGCCGCCGGCGCGACCCGGTCGGTTCGGGGCTTCGTCGTGGTGATGTCCAGGGCGGTGACGCCCGGTGGCACGCGGAGCCGTACCGGATCATGCGTGAGCACCGTGCGGACCTCGGCGTCGGCCACCATGAAGGCGAGCCGCCCCGGCGGATAGGCCGGGTCCAGCGGCACGTAGGCCGCGCCCGCCTTGAGCACGCCGAGCAGCCCGGTCACCAGCTCCGCCGAGCGTTCCATGCACAACCCGACCCGGGTGCCCGGCCCGGCGCCGAGTTCGCGCAGCCGGTGCGCCACCTGGTTCGCCCGCTCGTCCAGCTCGCGGTAGGTCAGCCCGCCGCCCTCCGCGACGACGGCGACGGCGTCCGGGGTGGCCTCCACCTGGCGCTCCACCAGCTCGTGCAGGCACGACCCGGCGGGGTACTCGGCTTCCGTGGCGTTCCAGCCGGCCAGCATCCGGTGCCGGCGCGCCGCCGGCATCAGCGGCAGTTCGCCGATCGGCAGGTCCAGCCCGGCCACCGCCCGGCCGAGCAGCTCGACGTACTGCTCGGCCAGTCCTTCGATGTGGGCGCGCTCGAACAGCTCGTTGCGGAACTTGACGAACCCGGTGCGACCGCCGGAGAACTCCGGCAGGTGGATCTCGATGTCGTGCAGGGCCTGCCCGCCGTGGCCCTCCTCGAAGCGGAAGACGGTACCGCCGGCGTCGAGGGAGCCTAGGGCGGGCGGGGTGGTGAAGACCATCTGGAAGATCGGCTGGATTCCCGGCCTGCGATCGGGCTGTACGGCGTGCAGAACGTCCAGGAAGGGCGTCTCCCGGTGCGTGTACGCCTCGATGGACGTCTCCCTGACGTGGGCGAGCAGCGTGCGCATGGTCGGGTTCTCGCCACAGCGGATCCGCAGCGCCAGCATGTTCACGAAGTAACCGACGAGATCGTCGGCATCCTGGACGGGACGTCCGGAGGTGGGCGTCCCCACCACGAAGTCGGTCCGCCCCGTGTGCCGGAACACCAGGCCGCTGAAGGCGGCCGTCAACACCATGAACGGAGAGCACCCCTCGGCCACGGCCAGGTCCCGCACGGCTGCCGCCAGCTCGTCGGAGATGGTCAGATCGACCACATCGCAGCCGTAGTGCGGGTCGGTGGGCCGGGCGGCGGCGAACGGCCACTCGATCGGATCCGGCGGCGGGCTCAGAGTCCGCTTCCAGTACTCAAGGCTTCCGCGCGGGCGTTCGCCGGCACGTTCGGCCCGCTGCAGCCGCGTGACCTCGTGATACGGGCGTGGCAGCGGCTCGAACTCCACCGGACGCCCGTCGGCCACCGCCCGATACGCCTGAACCAACTCGCGGCGGAGCACCAGCAGCGAGTATCCATCGGTCGCGATGTGGTGCATGACCAGGACGAGCAGATGTTCGCGCGGACCGAGCCGGATCATCGAGCAGCGCCACAGCGGGCCACGGGTGAGGTCGAAGGGCCGGCCGGCCTCCGCCATGGCGAGCGCGCGCGCCGCCGCCTGCCGCTTCGCCGCCGGCACCGCACGCAGGTCGTGCTCGCCGATCTCGCCGGACGGGCAGGGCGCCGGCCCGGCGAGGAGCCGCCCGTTCTCGAAGGTGAAGGCCGTACGCAGCGGTTCGTGCCGCTCGACGACGGCGGCGATCGCGCCGCGCGCCGCCGCCGGGTCGAATGGGCCGGTCACCTCAATCAGCAGGGGAATGTTGGATACGGCGGTGCCAGGCGTCATCTCGTCGAAGAACCAGATTTGCTCCTGCCCCGGCGAGGCGATTCGCACGCCATTCTCCGCACCGCCCGCCGAGCTTTCCCCCCCATTGTGCAGGCGGCTCAGCAATGCGCTGTTCCCCGCTATTCCGCGAAGCGGATTCGATTTGTTTGGCGTCGCCATCGGTTCAGCCCCCATTCGGCTGGAAGTCCGCCAGTGCCAGCAACCGGTCCGCGATGTGCGCGGCGTCGTGACTCGTGGACTCCAGGTGTCTCGCCTGTGCCGCGACGGTCGGCTCGTCGAAGATCACCCGTAGCGGGATCGGGGCCTGGAAGATCTCCTGGAGCAGGTCCGCGGCCCTCATGATCGTCAGGGAGGTGCCGCCCGCGTCGATGACCGAGTCCGCGACGCTGAGCTCGTCCGCGCCGAGCAGGTCCATCCAGACGCCGGCCACCACTCGTTCCACCGGGGAGCGGGGCTCGACGAGCCGACGCGCCCGCAACGGCCGCGCGCCGCGCAGCGCCCCGGCCGCCGTCCTGTCGATTTTTCCGCTGGGCGTCAGCGGAAGCCTGTCCACGACGAGGAAGTGGGCCGGGATCATGTGAGCGGGCAGGGTCTCCGCGAGCAGGCGACG
Source organism: Dolomitihabitans soli (assembly GCF_022213955.1). Lineage (GTDB taxonomy): Bacteria > Actinomycetota > Actinomycetes > Streptosporangiales > Streptosporangiaceae > Streptosporangium_A > Streptosporangium_A soli. The sequence continues at coordinate 41,837 of NZ_JAKNTW010000012.1, forward strand.
CAGCTCGTCGCGGTCCGGGACTTCGGCTCCGCGCGGAATCAGGTAGGCGACCAGCGCTCGCTCCGCCTGACGCTCGCCGAGCACCACCACGGCGTTCGCGATCCGCTCGTCGGCGCGCAGCACGCTCTCGATCTCGCCCAGCTCGATCCGGTAACCACGCAGCTTGACCTGCTGGTCGATCCGGCCGAGCGGCTCCAGCCTGCCGTCCCGCGTCCAGCGGGCCAGGTCCCCGCTCCGGTACAACCGCCCGCCGGGAGGGCCGAAAGGATCAGGCAGGAACCGTTCCGCGGTGAGGCCGGGGCGGTTCAGGTATCCGTTGGCCAGGCACTCCCCGGCCAGGCAGATCTCACCAGGCACGCCGACGGGCACCGGCTGCTGCCCCTCGTCCAGGACGTACGTGCGGACGTTCGGCAACGGTCCCCCGAGCTGGACGGGTCGCTCCGGTGTCATCGGCAGGGCGTGGGTGTACACCGTGGTCTCGGTCGGGCCGTAGGCGTTGAACAGCCGCACGCCGTGGCCCAGCAGCCGCTCGCACACGTCCGGCGGCAACGGCTCACCACCCGAAACGACCGTGATCGAGGGATTCCCGCGCCAGCCGGAGTCGAGCAGCATCCGGTGCGTGGTCGCGGTTCCCTGCACGACGGTCACCCCGCCCCGCTCGATCGCGGCGGCGAGGGCCGTGCCGTCGGTGGCCGTCGCCCGGTCGACGAGGTGGATCCGCGCGCCCACGGCCAGCGGCAGGAACAGGTCGAACACCGAGATGTCGAAGGAGAGCGGCGCCTGGGCCAGTACCACATCGCGGGCGGTGACACCGATCTGGGCGGCCATCCCCGTCAGGAAGTTAATCACCGCCCGGTGCGAGACCGCGACGCCCTTCGGCCGGCCCGTGGAGCCGGAGGTGTAGATGACGAACGCCGGCAGATCGGCCGGCGCCGGCGGCTCCGGCGGGGACGGCGGCTCCGGCGGGGACGGCTGGTCGCCCGCGTCGTCAAGCAGCACCACGTCGATCCCGGGACCCAGTTCGGCCAGCAGATCGAGTCGCGCGGGTTCCGTCGCCACCACGCCGGCGCCGCTGTCGGCCAGCATGTAGCGCAGGCGTTCCACCGGGTAGTAGGGGTCCAGCGGAAGGTAGGTCGCGCCCGCCCGGAGTGTGCCCAGCACGCCGCCGATCATCGAGACCGACCGGTCCAGGCAGACGCCGACGACGTCACCGGGACGCACCCCTGCGGCGAGCAGCGCGGCGGCCCACCGGCCGGCCTCCGCGTCGAGTCTCCGGTAGGACCACACGTCGCCGTCGAAGACGACCGCGGGCGCGTCCGGCGTACGGCGCAGCGAGGACGCGAACAGTTCGTGGACGAGCCCGCCTGGTCCCGCCCCAGCCGTGGCGTTCCAGTCGTGCAGGATCAGCGTCTCTTCCTGCGCGGACAGCAGCCCGAGGTCCGCTATCCGCGTGGCGGGGTGCCGGATCGCGGCCTCCGCCAGCCGGTCCAGGTGCCCGCACAGGCGCCGGACCTCGCTCGCGGTCAACCGGTCCGACCGGTAGGCGGCCTGGCAGCGCAGGGCCCTGCCGTCCAGCGTGAACGACAGGCGGATGGTGGCGTCGGTGCTCTGCGCGGAACCGGCCTCGGTGTCGATCCGCACGGTGCACAGCGGACCGGGATCGGGCTCCGCGGGGTGTTTCAGCAGGTCGGCAAGTATGGCGTCGGCGTCGAGGCGCGCGCCGAGCACGGTGTCGTCGACCGCGACCGCGAACACCATCTGCCTCGTGTACCGATATATCAAGACTCGTAGGAGTGCCAGGAGCCAAGCGGCCACGTGAGCCTCGCCGTACCCGTCCGGCACGCGCAGACCGAAGGACTCGGTGGACCAGGCCGCCTCCTCCCCCTGCCGTTCGAAGGGCAGGAGCAGGCGTGGTGCGCCTTTAGCCGGGGTCATCTGTCGCCGCCTTCCAGCAGGTGCGCGGACAACGTCGACCGCAGCCGCGACGCGATCGCCCGCTCGTTGTCGAAGAGGTAGAAATGTCCGCCGTCGAAGAGCTCCATGGCCGGTTCGCCGACGACGTGTTCCGCCCAGCGCCGCAGCGCGGGCTCCGGCACGTGGCGGTCGCCGCGCCCGCCGTACACGGCCAGCGGGACCGGCAGGGGCGGGCCGGGCCGGTAGGCGTACGACTCGCACGCCTGGAGATCGGCGCGGATCGTGGGCAGCAGCAGGCCCAGCATCTCCTCGCTGGCGAGGAGGCCCGGCGGCACCCCACCCAGCTCGATCAGCCAGCTCCGCAGCCGCGCGTCGTCGGTGAGGGCTTCCCGCAGGTCAGGCCAGCCCGCCGCGGACGGCGCGGGACACGCTGACACGATCACCTGGACCGGCGGCGGGAACCCCCACGCGGTCAGCTCGCGGGTCACCTCGAAGGCGATCAGCCCGCCCATGCTGTGGCCGAACAACGCGTACGGCGGCGCGATCGCGGCGGTGATGGCCGCGCAGACCTCGGCGACAATGTCCGGAAGGGAGGTCCACGCCGGTTCGGCGAATCTGCTCTCCCTGCCCGGGAGGTGCGCGAACCAGGTCTCGATCTCCGGCCGGAGCAGTTCGGCGAACGGCCGCAGAACCGCCGGCGCGCCACCCGCGTGCGGGATGACCACCAGCCGCGAGGTGGCCTCCGGACTGGCGCGTGGGCAGGACAGCCAACCCCCGTGCGGCCCTGGTTCCGATGGACGAACCGACGAGCCGCGCGCCGCGACCACGGTCCGGTTCTGTGGTGTTCTCATGCCGACTTCCTGTCTCCGCCCACGCTCGTGCTCACGCGAAATACGAGCGCACGATGTTGTGCGGCGATCCGGTAGAACGCATCACGAATCGCCGACTGGAAATTTCCCAGCCGACCCTCAGCGGTCTCGCCGTCTGCCGAATAGCCCCCGGTCACCCCGTACGAAAGGTGAATCTAGATGGATGGGTTATGGATTCTCTATAGGCCGGATATAGCGATGGGCCGGACGGCTGTTCGTGCTGGTAACCCGCAAACCGGCGGCATCTCATTTCAGGCGTCCGGGCAGCCCGGCACCACCGGGCATCGGTGGCCGTCGTACGGGGGGGAACCTCACTGCGGGCTTAGGTGAATGGGTCGATCAGCTCGCCGTCGTGTGAGCCGCCAGAGCAGAACTTTAGGCCGCCCACGCCTTCCTCGACATGTCCGCCCCCGACCGGCTCAGAAACCACGCAACCTGGGGCAACGGGATCCTTAACGTGACTGGCCGTTCGGTTGCTGCTCAAGCCCCGTCGCCGAGTTGTCCGGACCTACGTGGCGGATTCGGCGCCCCTGCGCGGTCACGGGCTCAGGCCGGACGGTGCCGCAACCGTCCATCACCCCCGGTCAGCCATATCCGCCTGATCGTCGCGGTTATTCCGGCAGTCCCACATAGGGACCGAAGCAAGTGCTGAAGTCGGGATAGCAGGAGAAGTATTCGAGGCCCTCGTAGGGGTTTCCGGTGGTCATCCAGACATTGACCTTGGTGGCCCCGCCGGCGACGTCCGCGGTGACGGCAAGGGTCGCGGGCCCGGATTCGTCGCACCAGGTGCTGGAACTCTGCCAGTCCAGCCGCCGCCCGGTGCTGGCTAACCGGGTATCCGCG
>NZ_JAKNTW010000013.1 GCF_022213955.1 Dolomitihabitans soli
TCCGCTCGACTTGCATGTGTTAAGCACGCCGCCAGCGTTCGTCCTGAGCCAGGATCAAACTCTCCAAAAAATGCTTGGAAACTTCACCTGGCTGACATAAATGTCAACCAAAGGAATCCGTCACAATAAACGTGACGGGGTTGTGCATCATGCACTGGCTTTTGAACACACTGTTGAGTTCTCAAGAAACGGACGCGTACACCCTCAAACCAGTTCCGGAGAACCAGCCCTCAGGGGCGCTCATTTCCTTGTTTCGATGTCCTTATTCTATTTCCACTCGCTGTTTTCAGTCAAATCAGCGGGTGTTCTAGAATTCGAACCGCCCCGTTTCCGGGACAACCCCTCTAACTTACCAGCCCATCTGAGTGGACGCGCACGAGTGCGCGTGTCAGCCGGATGGTCCGGTGGGAGAGAGAGGTGCGGTGCGGCTTGCTGTCACCCAGAGGTGATCACCGCGCTGCGTTAAGAACTCTAGCAGCCCTCCAGGGGTGCCAAGAGCAACACAGGTAACTTCCAAACCATTCCCTCCTCCAGGGACGGCCAAACATGGACAGAAGCAAGCAGACATCAAGCCGCTCGCAATCGCTCCCCGGTACGAAGTAGGCACGAGCTCTCTCCGTCCGTGGAGGTGTCCAACATGGCCCGCTCGGAGTTCGACGACATCCGCGCTCATCTCGCCGCCGCCGAGGCGACACACGCCGGCGACCTGCTTCAGGTCGCCCGGACGCTGCTGGAGGACCTGGAGCATGCGCGCATGAGGGAGGCGACCTTGCGCGCTTACTACCTTCGGCTGCTCACCGCCGCCCGGGCCACGGTCGCCGCCGAGATCACCGGCGCCACCGAGCCGACGACCTTTCTCAAGGACGAGCTCGCCAAGCGAGGGCAGCTCCCCGCCGAGGGGGAGGAGGTCCACCGCATCCTCTCGGACGCGCGGACCGCCGCCGCCCTGGTCGCCGCGCTGGAGCAGAGTCCGATGCGGACCCTCTCCCCCGGTGGCCGTGTCCATCGCTGCGCCGGCGTCAGCCGCTCCACGCCTAACTGATCTCTGCGGACGTATGGACGGGCCGAATGCCTGACCGATCTCCGCGCACGCACACGACCGTCGAATGCCAAGCTGATCCGCGCATGCGGAGCGGGTCGAATGCCGGGCTGTTCTCCACCCATGCGGAACGGTCGAGTGGGTGGGCGTTGACCTGCGCTTGGAACGCGGTCTGTGAGACTTATCGCATGTGGCAGCGGGGGCTGAACTGGGCCGCGGTCGCCCTGGTGGGAGTGTTCGGGGTGTTGTGGATCGGGGTGGTCGTCTTCGCCGCCGTGTCCACACCCATGTGGGTCCGCGCGCTCCAGGTGGGGTTCGGCTGCTTTCTCACCGGCTGGGCGGGGCGCCGCGCCGCCTGGATGCTCCGCCGTACGGCCGGCGACGCCTGACGCCGCCGGCCGCGCACAGACCGCGCCACGCACAGACCGCACCACGCACAGACCGCACCACGCACAGACCGTGCAAGAACAGACCGTGCACGCACAGGGCGGGCAAGAACAGGGCCGTAGCCCGCGGGCAGGATGTGAGTCGGGTCAGCGCATGACGTCGCTCAGCCGTACTCTCGCCCCGGTCCGCAGTACGGCGCGCTGGTAGATGCGGGCGCCGGCGAGGAGCACCAGCACGACGGCGACGATCATCAGGCCCCCGGCCAGGGCGATCTCCCAGAGCTGGACCTCGCCCACGGCCATCCGCACGGGCATGACCATCGAGGAGAACGGCGGGATCAGGGACAGCGTCCTGGCGACCGAACCGCTGGGATCGGTCACGGCGTAGAAGGCCACCAGGTAGGTGGCCATCAGCAGGGTGGTCATGGGGGTCAGCACGCTGCTGACGTCCTCCTGCCGGGAGACGAGCGCGCCGAACGCGGCGGCCATCGCGGAGAAGAAGGCGTACCCGAGCAGGAACCAGATCACCGCGCTGATCGCGATTCCGGTGATGCCTGGCGGAAGGTCGGTGGCCAGGCCGGTGACCAGGGAGGCGCCGAGTCCCGCGACGATGACGACGAGCAGGTTGACCAGGCCGAGCGCGCCCAGCCCGATGATCTTCCCGCCGAGCAGCTGCCATGGGCGGATCGAGGTGAGCAGGAGCTCGACGATCCGGCTGCCCTTCTCCTCGACGACTCCCATCGCCACCGAGGTGACGGAGGAGATGAGGAGGAAGAACAGGACGAGCACGATCAGGGTGGCGATGCCGGCGCGGACGCCCGCGTCACCCGCGACGGTGCTCACGGAGACCTCGGTGAGCGGCGGAACCCGCATGGCCTCGGTGACCTTGCCGGGATCGAGGCCGGCGGCGCGCAGCCGTTCCTCGGTCTGGAGCGCGCGGTGGGCGCTCTGCAGGAACAGGCCGAGCTGCTGGGAGACCTCGCCGTCGGCCAGCAGTTTCGTGCCGTCCAGCACGGCGGCGTCGAGGTCGCCGTCGGCCAGCGCGGCGCGGGCGGCGGCCTCGTCGGGCAGCTTTCGGAAGGCGACCTCGGCCTGCTCGGCCTCGGCCAACGGCTTGACGGCGGTCTCGAAACCGGCCGAACCGGCGCCGACGACCCCGACCGTGTAGGAGTCGTTGCCGCCGAGGAGTTTGGGGATGAAGGCCAGCGCCACCACGAGCAGCGCGCTGACCAGGAGGCCGATCAGGAAGCCCTTGGTCCGCCCGCGCACGGCGATCTCCCGGCGCGCGACCAGCCAGACGTTGCTCATGCCACGGCCTCCCTGAAGATCTCGGTAAGGGTGGGCTGCTGCCAGCCGAAGTGCTCGACCGTTCCGGCCTGTACGGCGGCGCGCAGGATGGCCTGGTCGTCGCCGTCGGGGGCGAGCAGCACGTGCCTGCCGTTCTCGGTGCTGACCTCGCCGGGCAGGCCGTCGGCCCAGCCGGGCGTCGCGTCGCGGACCACGACTTTCAGGAGTCTGCGTCCCTCCCTGGCGCGCACCTCCTCGACGGGTCCGCCGGCGACCATCCGGCCGGCGGAGATGATGCCGACCGAGTCGCACAGCCGGTCGACGAGTTCGAGCTGGTGGCTGGAGAAGATGACGGGGACGCCCGCGGCGCACCGCTCGGCCAGCGCCTCGGCCAGCGCGTCGACCGCGATGGGGTCGAGGCCGGAGAAGGGCTCGTCGAGGATCAGCACCGTCGGCCGGTGGACGAGCGCCACCGCGAGTTGCACGCGCTGCTGGTTGCCCAGGGACAGCGAGTCGACCGTGTCGTCTCGCCGCTCGGTGAGGCCCAGGCGCTCGACCAGCTCGTCCGTGGCGGATTTCGCCGCCGGTCGGCTCATGCCGTGCAACCGCCCGAAGTAGTCGACCTGTTCGGCGACCTTCATCTTCTGGTAGAGGCCGCGTTCCTCGGGCATGTAGCCGAAGCCGCGTCTGGTCTCGTAGGTGAGCGGCTGCCCCTGCCAGCTCAGCTCGCCGGAGTCGGCCTCCAGCACCCCCATCACGATGCGCATGGTCGTGGTCTTGCCTGCTCCGTTGGCGCCCACGAATCCGAACATCTCGCCGGGCCGTACCGTCAGGCTGACGCCGCGGAGTGCCTCGGTGTCGCCGTAGCGTTTGTGCAGCGCCTGTGCCTCAAGCACCGGGTGCCCCCTCTGTTATCTGCCGTAGAACTTCGGTGTAGTCGCGAAAGGCTCTGCGTCCCTCGTCGGTGAGCGTCAGCCAGGTGCGGGCGCGTTTGCCCACGAAACCCTTCTCCACCCGCACGTAGCCGGCGGTTTCCAGGGTGATGATGTGTTTGGAGAGCAGGGAGTCGCTGACCTCGATCGTTTCCTTCAGGAACCGGAAGTCGGCCTTCTCCGCCGTGGCGAGCGCCGCCATGATCGACAGGCGGACGGGCGCGTGGATGATCTCGTCGAGCCCGTGGCGGGGGTGGGTCACCCCGTCACGTCCGCTGCGCGCAGCAGGCGCCAGGCCCCCCAGAGCAGCGGCGCGCTGGCCATGATCGCGACGGCCGCGGCGAGCGCCGCCCAACCCCCGCCCGGATCGCCGGGCAACACGAACATCGAGAAGAGCGTCGCCAACGTCACCGTGCCGAGATAGGCGGCCGCGACCGGCCACTGGAGTCGCATTGCCAGCCTGCTGTAGACGCCCTTGCGGAAGATGTACAGAAAGGAGCCTGCGACGAACGACCCCCAGCCCAGTATGGCGGCCGTCTGCACCGGGCCGGGCCCCAGGAGCATCGCCACCCAGTAGACGGTCGAGAGGAGCCCGGCGACGAGCATCCATCGCCCCACCCACCGGCTCGACCTGCGGACGTCGCCGCTTACCTGACTGATCCGCCGCAGGGCGTCGTCAGCGTTCAACCCGTTCACACTCAACAGGTTAACGAGTACTCAACTACCGTTCAAGTACTTGCAAAGCGCTACCCCAGGTACGGCGGCGCCACGCCCCAGCCCCAGCGGGGAACCGGCGCCTGCTGGAACGGCTTCGCGTCCGGCTGGGAGTTGGCGAAGGCCAACCGGGTGCCCCACTCGATGTAGCCGACGAAGGCGGCGCGGAACTCGGGATCGGCCGGCAGACCGACCTCGTCGGCCGCGTCGAGCAGCAGGGCGATCCAGCGGCGGCGCTGCCGTTCGGTGATCGCCTTGCCCACGTGCTGCCCGAGCATGTGGGCGTATCCGCCGCGTTCCCGGGTGTACCCGTCGGGCCCGCCGAAGACCTCGCCCAGCCACATGGCCACATATCGAGGGTGGGACGGGTCCATATGGGCGAAGATGGGTCCGATGACGTCGTCGTTCTTGACGTGGCCGTAGAAGACCTCGGTCAGCCGTTCCAGCGCCTCGGAGCCGCCCGCCCACTGGTAGATGGTCGGCACCGAGCCGCCCTGACCTCTGACGGGAGTGGGCCGGTGCCGGGATCGCTCCTCGACGAACTCGCCGGCCGGGTCCTCCGGCAGGTCGTCGGCAGTGGTCCAGCGGACGCGCAGGAGGAGGCGGGAGGGGTCGCCGGTGTCGCGGGTGAGCTCGAAGTCGACGCAGCGCGGCGACGCGGCCAGCTCCTTGGCGTGCCGCCGGTAGGCCTCCTCGAACTCCGCCATTCGCTCCGCCGGAACGTGATAGCGCACATAGTCGATGACCATCTGGCTCCCTAGTGTAATTATGTAATCGCACTATAGAGGAATGAAGCGATATCCCATGCCCGGTTCGGTGATGAGCTGGACGGGATGCGCGGGATCCGGCTCCAGCTTGCGCCGCAACTGGGCCATGTACTGCCGCAGGTAGTTGGTCTCCTTGAGATACGCGCTTCCCCACACGTCGGTGAGGAGCTGCCGCTGGCTGACCAGCTTGCCGGGATTGCGCACCAGGATCTGCAGCAGGTGCCACTCGGTGGGCGTCAGCCGTACGCCGCCCGAGACCGTCTTGCCCGCGAGGTCGACCACGTGCTCGCCGACCTGGACCTGGGACGGCTCCACCTCGTGCGGCGAGGTGCGGCGGGTGACGGCGCGGATGCGGGCCAGCAGTTCCTCGATGCCGAAGGGCTTCGTCACGTAGTCGTCGGCGCCCGCGTCGAGCGCCTCGACCTTGTCCTGACTGTCCGCGCGGCCCGACAGGACGAGGATGGGGACGGTGGTCCAGCCGCGCAGGCCGTGGATGACGTCCACCCCGTCGATGTCGGGCAGACCCAGGTCGAGCACGACCAGGTCGGGGTGCCAGTCGGCGGCCTGGCGCAGGGCGGCGCCGCCGTCACCGGCCACCGCCACCTCGTAGTGGCGGGCCACCAGGTTGATCCGAAGCGCCCGGAGGATCTGGGGCTCGTCGTCCACGACCAGGATCCTCGTCATGACGGCTCCGAGACGGGCAGGGTGATGATCATGGTGAGCCCTCCTCCTGGGGTCTCGTCGGGGACGAGCGTGCCGGCCATCGCCTCCACCAGACCGCGCGAGAGGGCCAGGCCGAGTCCGACGCCCGTGTGGGTGGTGCGGTCGCCGAGCCGCTGGAACGGCAGGAACACCTGCTCGTACACCTCCCGGGGGATACCCGGCCCCCGGTCCACCACCCGTACCTCCACCTGCCTGCCGTGCGTGCTGGCGGTGAGCAGGACCCTGCGTCCGGGCGGGGTGTAGCGGACCGCGTTCGACATCAGGTTGACCAGGACCCGTTCGAGCAGCGCCGGGTCGGCGACGACGTCGGGCAGGTCGGCGGGGATGTCGGTCTCGACCAGGCCGTCCACGTGGCCGAGGTCGTCGACGGCCCAGGGCACGACCTCCTCCAGCGAGGTCGGCAGCAGGTCCGCGCCGAGCACCCCCGCCTGCAGGCGGCTCATGTCGAGCAGGTTGGCGACCAGCCGGTCGAGCTTGACCAGCGACTCGTCGGCGGTGGCCAGCAGTTCCTCGACGTCCTCGGGCGACCACTCGATCTCGCTGCCGCGCAGGCTCTCCACCGCCGCCCTGGCCGAGGCGAGCGGGGTTCGCAGGTCGTGCGAGACGGCGGCCAGCAGCGCGGTGCGCATCCTGTCCGCCTCCGCCAGCGGGCGCACCCGGTCAGCCTCCACACGGAGCCGCTCCTGGCGCAGGGCCACCGCCGACTCCGCCGCGAACGCCTCCAGCACCCGCCGGTCCGACGCTTCGAGCAGCCGCCCCCGTACGGCGAGCGCCAGGTCGTCGTCCACCGCGACGTCCGTGTCCGCCGCTCCCGGACTGGTGCAGGGCGGGCCGCCCGCGCTGCCGACGATCCGCCACGCGTCGGGCTCGCCGTGATCGTCGGGGGCCGGCTCGGCCCGGCGTTCCAGCAGCGTGACCGAGACCAGGCCGAAGGTCTCGCGCAACCGCTCCAGCAGCGACGGCAGCGCCGACTCCCCCCGCAGCACGTGCCCAGCCAGCGTGGAGAGCACCTCGGCGTCCGCGGTCGCCCGCGCCGCCTCCCGGGTACGGCGGGCGGCGACGTCGACCACCGCGCTCACCATCATCGCCACCAGGATGTAGACGGACAGCGCCAGCAGGTTCTCCGGCTCGGCGATGGTCAGCGTGCGCACCGGCTGCGTGAAGAACCAGTTGAGCAGCCCGAACCCCCAGAACGCGGCGAACACCGCCGGCCGCATGCCGCCCGTGACGGCCGCGCCGACCACCGCCAGCAGGAAGAGCAGGATCTCCAGGTCCAGCCGGAGCGTGTCGTGGAAGGGCAGCAGCGCCGCCGCGAGCAGCGGCATCCCGGCCAGGGCCAGCACCCACCCGCTGATCCGCCGGGTCCGGGTGAGGGCGGCCCGCGAGGTGCCGAGCCGGGACCCCCTGCTCACCTGTTCGTGGGTGATCATGTGAACGTCGATCGGACCCGACCGGAGGGTGGTCGTCACGCCGACGCCCGGCGCGAAGATCTGCGCGAACCTGCCCCGCCGCGACGCGCCCAGCACGAGCTGGGTCGCGTTCACCCCCGCCGCGAAGTCGAGCAGCGCCCGCGGCACGTCGTCGCCGATCACCTGGTGGTAGCTGCCGCCCAGGTTCTCGACCAGGGCGCGGTGCCGTACCAGGCTCGCGGGGTCGGCGCCGGTGAGCCCGTCGGCCCGGGTGACGTGTACGGCGAGCAGATCGGCGCCCTTCGAGCGGGCGGCGATCCTGGCGGCCCGCCGTACCAGGGTGTCGCCCTCGGGGCCGCCGGTGAGGGCGACGACCACCCGCTCGCGGGCCTCCCAGGTGCGGGCGATGTCGTGGTCGGCGCGGTAGCGGTCGAGCTGCTCGTCGACCTTTCCGGCGAGCCAGAGCAGCGCCAGCTCGCGCAGCGCGGTGAGGTTGCCGACCCGGAAGTAGTTGTGCAGGGCGGCGTCGACCCGCTCCGGCAGGTAGACGTTGCCGTGGGCCATCCGGCGGCGCAGCGCCTCGGGGGCCATGTCGACCAGTTCGACCTGGTCGGCCCGCCGTACGACGCCGTCGGGGATCGTCTCGCGCTGGAGGACGCCGGTGATCTGCTGGACGACGTCGTTGACGGACTCCAGGTGCTGGATGTTGACGGTGGAGACGACGTCGATGCCGGCGTCGAGCAGCTCCTGGACGTCCTGCCAGCGCTTGGCGTTGCGGGAGCCGGGCACGTTGGTGTGCGCCAGCTCGTCGACGAGGGCCACCTCGGGCGCGCGGGCCAGGACGGCGTCGAGGTCCAGTTCGGTGAGCGTGATCTCCCGGTGGGTGTGCGTCCGCCGGGGGACCGTTTCGAGGCCGTCGAGCAGCTCCGCCGTACGGGGACGGTCGTGGGTCTCGACGAAGCCCACCACGACGTCGGTGCCCCGCTCCAGGCGGCGGCGGCCCTCGCTCAGCATCGCGAAGGTCTTGCCGACGCCGGGAGCCGCGCCCAGGTAGACGCGGAGCCGCCCGCGTGGCATCTACGATCACTCCTTGTCACGGGCGATGTCGAGCTCCAGTACGTCGACGCCGGGCTCGCCCATGTGACCAAGGCTACGACCGGTGGCGTTCTCCTCGACCGGCCGCCTGACCTGGTCCACCGGCGGCCGCCCGGATGCGCCTGCCGGTCGACGCCGATCACTGAGCCGGGCCCGGTGTCCGGGGCGCTCAGATGACCTCGCGCAGCAGGGCGGGATCGGCGTTGCCGCCCGAGACGACCGCCACCGTCGTGCCCGCCGGGGTCCGGCCCGAGAGGAAGGCGGCGGCGGCGACGGCTCCGCTCGGCTCCGCGACCAGACGGGCGGACCTGGCCATGCGGCCCATCGCGGCACGGATCTCCTCCTCACCGACCGTGACGATGCCGTCGAGCCGGTCGCGCAGATGGGCGAAGGTCAACTCGGAAAGGCCGCCGCGCAGGCCGTCGGCGACACTGCGGAAGGTCAGCTCGGGCGACCACGACACCAGGTGACCGGAGGCGAGGCTCTCCGCGGCGTCGGCGGCGAGCTCCGGTTCGACGCCGATGACGGTGACCCGGGGATCGAGGGCCTTGATCGCCGAGCTGACCCCCGAGGCCAGCCCGCCGCCGCCGATCGGCACCAGGACGACCTCGACGTCCGGCACGGCGTCCATGATCTCCAGCCCGATCGTCCCCTGCCCGGCGATCACCGCGAGATGGTCGTACGGCGGGATGAGGGTGAGCCCGCGCTCGACCGCCAGCGCCTCGCCCCGGGGGATCCGCTCGGCGGGCGGCACCAGCACCAACTCGGCCCCCCATCGCCGGATCCCCTCGGCCTTGACCTCGGGCATCCCCTCGGCGGCGAACACCACGCACGGCACGCCGTACTCCCTGGCGGCGTAGGCGAGGGCCTGGCCGTGGTTCCCCGAGGAGTAGGTGACCACGCCGGGCGGCCGGAGGGAGACGACGGCGTTGTAGGCGCCCCGGATCTTGAACGAGCCCACCTGCTGCAGGTTCTCCGCCTTCAGCAGGCAGCCTTCCCACGGCACCAGGGGGGTGGTCAGCGTCACCGGCGTGATTCGGTCGGCGGCCGTGCGGATGTCGTCGATCGTCACGAGTTCCATCAGGCCATTCTGCCTACGGAACCGAGATGAGCACGTCAGACAGCGGCTTTCTGGTCAGATCTGGCACTTCCGCGTGATCGGCGGCATATCCGACGGGGAACAGGATGTACGGCCGTTCGTTGCCCGGCCGCTCGCAGATCTCGCTCAGGAAGGCCATCGGGTTCGGCGTGTGGGTGAGCGTGGACAGCCCCATGGTGTGCAGGGCCGTGATGAACAGGCCGCAGGCGATCCCGACGCTCTCGTTGACGTAGTAGTTCTTCCGCCGGGAACCGTCGGGCAGCACGCCGTACTTCTCCGCGAAGCACACCACCAGCCAGGGCGCCACCTCCAGGTAGGACTTGTCGGAGGTCGTCTCCAGCGGGGCCAGCGCCTCCCGCCACTCGGGCGTCAGCCTGCCGCCCTCGTAGTTCTGCCGTTCCTCGGCCTCGGCGGCCTCTCTGATCCGCCGTCGGGTCGCCGGATCGCCGATGACGGCGAATCTCCACGGCTGCTGGTGCGCCCCCGAAGGCGCGGTGCCGGCCGCCATGACCGCCAGTTCGACGCATTCGCGGGGCACCGGATCGTCGCTGAAGAACCGGACGCTTCTTCGCCGGTCGAGCGACTCGAAGAACTCCCGGCCGCGCGCGATCATGTCAGCCTCGGGGTAGCGGGACTGGACGTAGGGGACGAAGGGATACGTGTGCTCCATGAGATCCGTATTGTCGGCAGCGCCATCGATCTCGACAACGGGGGCCCGTCAGTACTGTCAGATAGACAGTCTTCTCACTGATTGGGTGGCAGAAATGCCGGCACGTCGTATCGGCCTGGACGAACTCGACCTCCGGCTGCTCCGGATGGTCCGCGACCGCCCCCGCAGCGGACTGCTGGAGATCGCCCGCCTCCTCGGCGTGGCCCGCGGCACCGTCCAGGCCCGCCTCGACCGGATGACCGCCGACGGCGTGATCATCGACTACGGCCCGAACCTGTCCCCCGCCCGCCTCGGCTACCCGGTGCAGGCGTTCACCACGCTGGAGGTCGAACAGGCCTCCCGCGCGGACATCGCAGCCGCCCTGCACACCGTCCCCGAACTGATCGAGGCCTACATCGTCACCGGGCCCGGCGACGTCTGGTGCCGCGTCGCCGGCCGCGACCACGAGCACATCCAGCAGGTCGTCGACCGGATGCTGACCATCCCCGGCGTACGGCGCAGCACCACCGTGATCACCCTCTCGAACGTGGTCCCGCACCGGGTCCAGCCCCTGGCCGAGGCCCCGCCCACCGGTTGACCGCCGGGCGGGACGGCCAGTCGTCTGCCGGAACCGGCCGCTATTTCCGGCCATTTCCGCTTTTCGCCTGTGTGCCGCGCTTGGCGACCGACATCGCGCCCGCACATCCGAGCGAAAACTCTTAGCCAGCTCGGGATAAAAGCGAGAAAAGCGACCCCTCCGGCATTTCGCCCCGATAACGACCAAAGGCCCGGCCCCGTTTCCGGAGGCCGAGCCTTTGACGTGAAATTCTTTGGTAGCGGGGGCAGGATTTGAACCTGCGACCTCTGGGTTATGAGCCCAACGAGCTACCGAACTGCTCTACCCCGCGTCGTTGTTATGTCTTAAGACTACACCCTCCACAGGGTGCCCCGTACGGTTCCACCGCGTCATGCCGCCGGCGAGTGGCCTGGCACGGTAGCCCCGGTGGCGCAGCAGCTCGACGGCGCGCGGTGAGACCACGCAGTAGGGCCCCTGGCAGTAGGCGATGATCTCGACGTGAACAGGCAGTTTGCCGAGTTCCTCGCGGAGCCGGCTCTCCGGCAGCGACACCGCGCCGGGCAGATGGCCGGCGGCGTACTCGGCGCTCGAACGGACGTCGAGAATCATGGTCTCCGGATCGTCGAGCCGGGCTCGCAGCTCCTCGGCCGTCACCGGCTCCAGGATCGCGGGGTCGCCGAGATGTTCGGCCACCGCGCCGCGAAGGTCGGCCAGCCGCTCCTCCGCGAAGTCCTGCAACCGGCCGAGGAACTCCGACACCTGGCGATCGGCCAGCCGGTAACGGACCCGGGTGCCCTCCTTCGTGGCGGTCACCAGGTGCGCGGCTCGGAGCTGCTGGAGCTGGGCGGAGGTGTTCTTCAACGGCACACCCGAAGCCTCCGCCAGCTCCTCGACGGTGTGCTCCCGCTGGTCGAGCAGGTCGAGCAGACGGAGACGCACAGGACTGGCCAGGACCTTGCCGATCCTGGCCAGCTCGGCGTAGATCGATTCCTCGGCGAAAGGCACCGGGTCACACCTCCCCGCGCAGGTGCTGGATGTATCGCTCTGCGGAGCTGTGCACCACGCTCTCGGCGTCGTGCCGCAGGATGGGGGTCCACCAGCCACCGTAGATGCGGTCGAACCGGTACGGCCGGACGGCGGCGACGACTCCGCGCACGTCGCGCTCGGGGAGGGGCAGCCGGTTGGGCGCGCTCCACACGAACGTGATCCGATCCTCGCCGGGGGTCACGAAGATGGTGTCGCCGCTCAACAGCACCCCCTTGCCCTGCGCCCCCTGTGACCAGTGCACGACCGCGCTGCCGGGGAAGTGGCCGCCGCACTGGATCAGCGTCACGCCGGGAAGCACCTGGAGGGTGCCCGACCAGGTCTTGACGGCCGGGTCGGGGCGGGTGAGCCAGGACGCGTCGGCCTCCGGCAGCAGGATCTCGGCGTCGAAGGCCCGGCTCCACTCGACGATGGACCCGTAGAAGTGCGGGTGACTGGCGCTCACCGCGCGCAGCCCGCCCAGTTCAGCGACCTGCTCGATGGCGCGCTCGTCGACGAAGCCCGACGGATCCCACAGCAGGTTCCCCTCGGGCGTGCGGATCAGCAGGGCACGCTGGCCGATGGCCACCTGCGGGGCCGCCCCGATCCCGATCAGATCCGGCTCGACCTCCCGCACGTCGCTGCGGTGCCCGGCCGCCGCGAGCTCCGCCAGCGTGGTCCACCGTGGGCCGCCGGGCGGCACCCACTGCCGCTCGTCGGCGCAGATGACACAGGACTCGGGTGGCGACTCCGACTCTGGGTAGTGGTTGGCGCACGTCGCGCAGATCCAGGCCGGCATGTTCATCACCTTTTCTATGGATCTTTAGAATAACAGTTCACTCGGAGCGCACGTCAAGACCCATCGCGGTGGCGATCACCACGGCCTGGAGGGGGTCGACGATGGCTCCGCGCAACTCCACAGCGTGGGGGTCGAGCGCGTCGAGGTTGCTCCCGCGCAGGTCACAGCGGGTGAAGTCGACCTTGGTGAGTGAGGCCGCCGACAGGTCGACCCGCTTGAGGGTGGCTTCCTGGAAGCGTGCGCCGGCGAGATCGGCCTCGCGCATCCTGACGTCGACGAAGGACGCGCCGTTCAGGTTGGCCCTCGGCAGCCCGACGAAGGACCAGTCGCCGCCCTCGACCTTCAGCAGGTCGAAGGTGCAGCCGTCGAATCTGCTGCCGACGAGCTTGCAGCCGGTGAAGGCCGCGTCGAAGAAGTCGCACCTGGTGAAGACGCAGTTCTCGAATGCGGCGTCGACGTGCGCGGACACGTTGAACCGGACGTGCCGGAAGACGCACTCATGGAACCGCGCCCCCCGGTTCGTCACCTCCGTCATGTCCACGTTCACGAAGGCGACCCGGTCGTGACTCTGGCCCGACAGGTCGTCGCCGCCCCAGTCCTCGGAGTCGACGGTCGACCGGGGCTCGGGGTCGGGCACGCCGTACTTGCGATCAGCCATTCGTCGCACCTTCGGGTCAGGGGCCGGGAGGACTGCCACGCTAACCGTTCCCCAAGGTCTTACCTTCATACGGTGATGGACCCGTAATCGAATGACTCCCCTGCGTCACAATCGGTCGCGTGTGCAAACCAATACGTCGATCCGTCGCCCCGCTCATCGGACTGTTCGGCCTGCTGGCCTCCGGTTGCGGCGCAGGCGGCGCGGCGGCGGTCGGATCCGGGGAGAAGTCGCAGTCCTCGGGTTCGGCCGCCGCCGCAACGAAGTGGACCCCAGAGAAGGTCAGCGCTCTCTTCCTCGATGCGGCCGGGGCCGGGCTGACGGGAGGCAAGAGCCATACCGTCCCGCAGGGCACCATCGACAAGATCATCTTGTGCGTGCCGTTGAACCCCCTGAAGATGCCGACCGTGCCGGTCGAAAAGACTCATTCCACGACGGGCCAGGAGAGCGGCGTCGCCGGCAAGGGCAGGATCGTGCAGGAGGGCTGGGTGCTTCCGGACGAGGCCAAGGCGACCGAGCTGTCGAGACAGATCGACAGCAAGATGTCCGAATGCCGCTATTCGGGGTCGACCCAGGCCCTGTTCGACAAGGACGTCCGCGTCGACAGCTCCTCGACCACCCATGCCTACCCGCGTGACGAGTTCGGCTGGCAGGGTCACCGCATCGAGCAGACCATGGCGCTCGACCGCAAGCGCAACTCGGTCAGCACCGAGCTGCTCGTCCGGCGGGGACCGGTCATCCTCAGGCTCCACTACATCAACTACACGCCCAAGACCGCCGAGCCCGAGCTGCGCTCACAGAACCTGTCCGTCCTTCGCAAGGTTCTCGCCCACCCGGCGTGAACGAACCCCTCGCCCCGGTCTCCGGACCTCCGCTGGCCGGGGCATGTCTCACCGAAGGCTCGTTCGGCGAACGTCCTGCTGCCCCGAGCCGGTCAGACCCGGAAATCGGCCAGATCGACGAGCGCCTGATCGAGCCTGGCGGCGACGCCCTGCTGGAGGAGCCGGCCGAAGATCGGGTCATCCGCACGCTCCCGGATGCCCTCGGCGTGGGCCTTCACCCGTCCCCGGACCACGTCCAGCAGTTCCGCCGGTCGTCCCGCCCAGCCGTACGCGTCCAGGAGCCTGCGGAACCGGAGCGGCCGGGCGGCGAAGTCCGTGAACCCCTCGGCGACCACCACCGACCGGGCGTGCAGCGGCACCCAGCTGAAGGCCACGAACGCCAGATCCCATTCCGGGGTCACCGGCCCGGCGAAGTCCCAGTCGAAGAACCCGGCCAGCCGGCCGTCCCGGCGCACCGCGTTGTACGGCGCGGCGTCGTTGTGACCGATGATCAGCCCGGGAGCCCATCGGCCACCCTGCCGCCACACCGCCTCCGGCGAGGGGACGAAGTCCGCGACCGCGTCATGGTAGGCGCGCAGCCAGCGGGCCACCTCGTCCAGCGTGCCGGCCGCGTGTACCCAGGCAGGCCACGGCTTGGCGCTGCCCACCGTCTCCCCCTCCAGGTAGGACAGCACCTCGCGTCCCTCCCCGTCGAACCCCAGCGGCCGCGGGGCCCCCGGGAAGCCCTTGGACTCCAGATGGGCGAGAAGGTCGTGCACGGCCGGGGTCCACTCTCCGGTGACGCGGCGGACCGTGTCCCCCACCCGCACCGCTCCATGGGTGTTGCCACCGTCCAGCCGCTCTTCATCCATCAGAGAAGGGTGACATAGACCGATATCCAGCCACGATCCGTTTTTGGCGGATCGTCTGCCGCGTCAGGACTCGGCGGGAGGCGTGGCGGTGTACGCGGCCGTGGTGCGGGCCTCGGCTTCCCGGGCCTCGGCCTCGGGGGAGCCGGCGGCGATGCTCGCGTCGCCCCAGTGCCGGCTGCTGAGCGTCATGAACTGCCTGCCCTCGTCCGAGGCGGCCCAGGCGGCGATCTCCTGCGGGTCCACGGCCTCGGCTCCGGACAGGTGGATGGCCAGGCCCATGAGACCCATGTCCCAGCCGACGCCCACCGCGCCGGGGCCGAACTCGGTCCATCGCTCGTCGTCGACATGGGCGACGTGCTCGAGCTCGAACCGGGTCCCGCCCTCCGGGTCGGCGGACAGGCGGACCTCGATCCAGCTCACCTCGCCGCCGTACTCCCAGGTGGCGGCGAAGCTCTTGGGCGGATCGCAGCGCTCGATCGTCCCCTCGGCGTTGCCCTCGAACCGATAGCGGCCGTGTAGCTGCAGATCGCCCGAGATCGGGAGGAACCAGCGGGGGATGCGCTCGGGATTGGTACAGGCGTCCCAGACGTCGTCGACGGTGGTGTCGTAGGTCTGGCTGATGGTCAGGACACGTGCCTCGCCCGCTTCAAGGACGCGGTTGCCGATCTGCCGTCGAACGGCGTTGATCTGCCCGGATACGTCGATCACGGAGTTCTCCTCTGGTCTGGTTCGTTGAGGCGGCGCGCTCGCTTGCCCCTGGCCAGCTCGGTGCCCAGCGCGTCCAGGTGTGGTGTCCAGAAGCGGCGGAAATGATCGAGCCAGGCGTCGATCTCACGCAACGGGTCGGCGTTCACCATGTAGAGCCGCCTGGTTCCTTCAGGCCGCACGCTGGCGAAGCCGCTGTCGCGCAGCACCTTGAGATGCTGCGAAACGGCCGGCTGGGTAATGCCGAACTCCTGCTGGATGACGGCGCACACCGCCCCGGAGGTCATCTCACCGCCGGCCAGCAGTTCGAGAATCCTGCGTCGCACGGGATCGCCGAGCACATCGAACGCATGCACGACGCGACAGTATCAACCATCGCTTATATAAGCAAAGCCGATCATTGACCCTGTGGGCAGCGCGGCGGCGGGTCGCGGGTCACCCGCGGGAGCCCCAGGACAGCCCGGGACAGGTCGGGACAGCCCCCGGACAGCAGGACGCCGCCGCACGACACCCGCCGCGCGAGGCGACGGAGTACGGCGGCGGCGTCCCAGCTCACATGGCGCCGACCATCCGGTCGATGAGCTGAGAACGGATCCGGCCCGGCACCTGCGGAGCAAACCGTTCGAGATAGGAGTCGAGATGGCCGGTGTGATCCCAGAGGAACGGGAGATCGAAGGGGAGCATCGCGCGAATCGCCAGCAACGGAATCGGGGAGCGTAACGGCCGGAACTTCTCGTTCCAGAGACCGGGCTCGGCACAGGTGGGATGGAACTGCCCGATCATCAGCCCGTCGGCGACATAGGCCTCCTTCATACCCCTCTGCAGATCGTCCAGCTCCGTGGAATCACCGTGGTCGAGTCCGGGGAGCACCACGATGAAGGTCAGCAGTTCCCGGCTGGAGTCGGGCAGTTCGGCGGCCATCTCGTGAAAGCGCACCCGGAACGCGGACAGCACCTCACCGATCCGCCCGATGTCCGCCACATCGTCCTGGACCGCCAGATAGAACAGGTCACGCCGTAACGAGGGGGCGCTGAACGGGCAGACGGGCCCGTTACGGCCCAGATCTGGATGGCTCGTGGTGAGAAACCGGCGGCTCCAGTCCAGGATCTCCCGCAGTTCCGGCAGACGAGGATGGTCGAAGCCCATGGTCACCTCGGCGGCGGACCACAGACGCGGTTCAGAAGTCATTCGGATCCCGCCACATCGGCCGCAGTCGGGGACCACCGGGAATCACGATCTCGGGCCCATGAGGCTCGAACCCGAACTGACGCGACACCGCCTCCCCACCGGGAGAGCTGGCCTCCAGGTAGGCCGGAACGCCGTCACGGTCGCAGCCCGCCAGCACCTCTCGCATCGCCATCGACGCGAGGCCGGTGCGTTGCCGATGCGGGGCCACGGCGGCGAAGCCGAGGTAGAGGTGCCGGGGCGCGGCCGGATGGTGGGCCTCCTGAAGCCGGATGATGGTCATCAGCGCGTCGGCGTACTCCCCAGCCGCCGCGCGCAGCCGTACGGTGAAGTCCGCGCCGGGGTCCTTCGCGCCGGGCGGGGTCGACAGCACGACGATTTCCTGGTCGTCCGTGGTGAGCGCGCCGCCCTGAGCCAGCGCGAGATCGAGGAACACGCGGAAGAAACCGGGAAGGATCTGCCGTCGCCGATGGGGATCGGGGAAGGCCCAGACGGTTAACGCGTCGTCGTAGAACGACTCCGCGAGGAGCGCGGTCAAAGGGCCGGCATCGGCACGGGTCGCCTGTCTGAGGGTGATGACGGAACTGGACAAGGTTTACTCCTTCCGCCGGCAAGCTCCTCAAGACGGTTGTGGAGGGGCTCGAGATAATTGCCGGACTCGGGTTTGATCAGGACACTGCGAAGAATGCGAGCGGATCTGGCGTCTCCCATCAGCCGCGGATGACGCCCGAGGAACGCGCGGTCGTCCACTCGCAACGCGCTGACGTACACGGGGTCGGCACTGGTCATGCCCTCGTTCAGCACTCGGGCGGTCGCGGCGTCGATACCGGTCAACGACGGCTCGGACGGGAAGTAGGTGACGATGTCGAGTTCCGGCGGCTGGAACAGCGTCAGGTGGCGGGAGGTCCGCAGCAACACGGCCCAGCGGCGCGCCGCCTGCAGACCGGGCAGCAGGACGCTGCCGAGCCCGTCCGGCGTCGCCGGAAGCATTCGGAGGGTGAGCCAGAGCGCCGCCGCCGCCGCCCCGGAACGTGAGCACTCCAGGCTGATCTCACCGAGGTGCAGATCGCTGGCGGTGAAGTAGGTGTACGGCGAGTCGTGCAGGTAGTGCCGGGCCACCCCCGGATCGGGGAACAACACCGCGCCGCAGCCGTACGGCTGGAGCCCGTGCTTGTGGGGATCGACCACGACCGAATCGCAGGACGCGATCGCCTTCCACGGGCGCGGATCGAAGAGACCGTGGTCGGCCAGCAGGGTGAAGAATCCGCCGTAGGCGGCGTCGACGTGCAGGCGCACGCCGTACCGTTCCTTCAGCGCCAGGGCTTCGTGGATCGGATCGACCGCGCCCGTCCCCGTCGTGCCCGCGGTGAGCACGACGGTGCCGATGCGCTCGGTGCGGAGCAGGGTCTCCAGCGCGTCGAGGTCCATCCTGCCCTGCAGGTCGACCGGCACGCTGTGCCCCTGCACGCCGAGCACGCGGCACATTCGGGCGTGGGTGAAATGGCTGTCCGCGCTGTAGGCGATTCCCGCGCCCGGATGGCTTTCACGGGCCACGAACAGGGCCTCCAGATTGCCCATCGTCCCGCTGGTCGTGAGATGTCCGAGGTGGTCGGGGAAACCGAACATGCCCGCGAGTTGGGCGATCACCTCCCGTTCCATGTCGGTCGTCGCCGGGCCGCCCTCGCGGGCGTGGTTGTTGGGGTTCACGAGCATCGCGGCGAGATAGCCGACGACCGCCACCGGGTGCGGCGGTTTCACCATCTGCCCCACATAGCGCGGGTGGAAGAACGGATAGTTGTCCTGGAGTCGCCTGGTGAAATCGGCGAAGGCCACGCCGAACCGCTCGTCGTCGACGTGATTGACCGGATGAGAGGTGAACGGGCCGAATCCGTCGCGCCATTCGTCCACCGCCTCGACCGCACGGCCCAGCCAGTACTGGAGATCCATCGCTGTACAGCCCCTTTTCAGCCCGCGCGTTCGAAAGCCGGCTTCATCGGCGTGGCAGAGTCGAGAATGGTGAATCGGCAGGCTTGCCGCTCTTGACGATGGCGGCGTGACGCCTCCTCGATTCTCAGGCCATCGGAGATTCTTCCCGGTGCATGCGCACGACAAGTTCGATCGAAATCCAGACTGCCATTGTCCGGGCATTTTGACACCGAGGAGATAGCCGAAGTCATTCATCCGCCCGCGGGAATGAGCAGGGCCCTGGGCACCGGCTTTCCGGTGATCAGGGCCCTGGTGGCGGCGCTGTTCGGCCTGCTGTTCGGCAGCGTGTGCGAGGGAGGTGGAGGGCGACGCGCCCGACCCCGGCGACCGGAGCCACCTCTGTCACAGACCTCCGGCGATCTCCCTCAGCGCGGCGAGATGCCGCTCCAGCACCGTCCGGCCGGTCTTGGTCAGGGACAGATAGGTGCGCGGACGGTTCCCCACGAAGGTTTTGCGCATCTTCACGTAGTCGGCGTCCACCAGGATCGCGAGCTGCTTCGACAACGCCGAGTCGGTGATCTCGATCGCGTCGCGGAGCACCTTGAACTCCGCCTCGTCGACTCCGGACAGCGCGGCGACTATGGAGAACCGGATCGGCATGTGGATGACATTGTCCAGCGACTTGCGTGGATGGGTCATGGCTTGCTCTTACGGCTGTTCCGCACTTTCAGGTTCAGATAACCCACGAGGAAGAACGGCAACGCACAGAGGAACGCCCCCGGCAGCCACCACCACAGCTCGCCGGGAAAGACGACCCTGCCGACCACCACGACCACCGAATAGGCCGCCCCGCCGAGCGGCGTGATGATCGAGTAAAGAATGCGATTTCCCCGCGGCACCACAGACTGCATGGCCGTGAAAATGATCAGAAACAGCAGCGGCACAAGAAGTATGACGAATGCCGGGCTCGGTCCCGACTGAGTGGCCATCAATCCGTAGGTCATCGTCATGACGAGCATCACGAGGCCGAGCCCGAATATCGCCGCCACATGCCATTGCTTCGTGGCGCCGTCGCGCATCCGCGCGTTCAGTGAGTCGGCGGCATCGAGTGCCTCCTGGGCTGCCAGCTTGTCCATCGCAGCACTTCCCTTCGTTGCCTGCCAGGCTAACAAGTACTTTCCGATGCGGCAAGTACTTGCCTAGCCGTCCTCTGGCCCCGTGACGGGTGGAATGGCTGGCTGAACCCGGGCCTCAGTGTTCGCGGGAGGGACGTAGCACGGCCTTGCCTAGCCGTCCTCCTCTGGTCCCTGTGACGTGCGGACTGGCTGGCTGAACCGGGGGCTCAGTGTTCGCGGGAGGGGCGTAGCACGGCGCGGAGGGCCTCCGTCTGCTGCCGCCAGAATTCGCGGGAGACGCCGGCTTTGTGAAACACGCGGTCGAAAGCGTGGAACGCGCCCGGGACGACGTGCAGGGCACAGGGGACTCCGCTGTCGTTCAACCGCCGGGCGTAGGCGACGTCCTCGTCGTGGAAGAGGTCCAGCGTGCCGACACCGATCCAGGCGGGGGGCAGGCCGTTCAGCTCCTCGCGTCGCGCGGGCGCGGCATAGGGGGAGACGTCGGCGCCGCCGGGTGCTCTGCCCAGGTACGCCGACCACCCGAACCTGTTGTTCCGCGGGCGCCACAAGCGCGTGTTCCGGGTCTCCATATCGGTCCGCAGCACCGTGCGGTCGTCGAGCATGGGGTACAACAACAGCTGGAAGACAGGGGCGACCTCGCCGCGATCGTGCGCGAGCAACGCGAGCGCGGCAGCGAGTCCTCCCCCTGCGCTGGCACCGCCGATCGCGATGAGTTCCCGGGCGATCCCGCGGGATTCGGCGTTCGCGAACAGCCAGCGAAGACCGGCGTACACGTCCTCCGTGGCGGCCGGAGCCGGATGGTCGGGCGCGAGCCTGTAGCCCACCGCGGCGACCGTGATGCCGAGTTCGCGGGCCATGGCGATACTCCGGCTTTCGTCCTGCTGTGGGCTGCCCAGGATGAATCCGCCGCCGTGGATCCAGAACAGGGCCGGCGCTCCCCCTTCCACCGCTTTGGGCCGGTAGAGACGAAGGAGCACGGGTGGTTGACCAGGCGGTCCGGGGACCATCACGTTCTCGATCAGCATGTCGTCGGGGGCGGGCTTCGGCCGTACCTTCGCACGCTGCAACATGCGGGTGACGCGCCGCCCGACGGGCGGCGCCGGCAGGAACCTGGCCAGGCGCAGCTCAGGGTGAAACGCCGACACGACCACTCCTCGCTGTCGCTGGAATTCGGACTTGTATCAGCGCTGGCAGGGCAACCGCAAGCCACGACGGGGCCGGCGGCAGCTGACTATCCGCCGGTCTGGGACAGCGTGAGGTACGCGGTCGTCAGGTCTCCAGGATCTCCTGGCCACGAGCGTACTTCTCGGTCGGCAGAAAGCCGACCTCCTCCAGCACCACCGGCCGCTGAGTCCCGCTCACCGAAATCGGCTGCGGAGTGACACACGGCCTTGCGGTCATAATCTGGACAAACTAAAAGGGCCCTGATCTCCGGTTTCCCGGTGATCAGGGCCCTCCTTGGTAGCGGGGGCAGGATTTGAACCTGCGACCTCTGGGTTATGAGCCCAGCGAGCTACCGAACTGCTCCACCCCGCGTCGGTGTGTGTTTAAAGACTATCGGGGGTACGGGGTGGGCGCAAATTGAATGGACTAGGAGCTCGGGACCGGCGTGGGCGTGGCCGAGCCGGTCGGGGCGGGTGAGCCCGTCGGCGTGGCCGAGGGCGTCGGTGTGGTGGTCGGGGCCGGGGTGGGCACCGCGGCGGGCTTGGACTCCTGGAGCTTGTTGAGGGCGTCCTGGAGGCGCGCCTGGGCCTTGCCGTACTCGACCCAGTTCGGCGGGTCGGCGGTCAGGGCCTTCTGGGCGTCCTCGTACGCCTTCTTCGCCTCGTCGATGGCGCTGGTCAGCGCGGCTCCGGTGTTGGTCTCCGCCGGGGTGTTCGGTTTCTGCTCGGTCTCGGTCTCGGTGTCGGCGGGAGCGTTGCCGAAGACCTGCTTCAGCGCGCCCTCGAGAGTGTCGTGCGAGCCGACCTTGTTGCCGTACGACACCAGGACGCGGCGCAGGATGGGATACGGCTCCTGGCCGGAGGCGGCGGCGGTCTGGACGTAGACGGGCTCGATGTAGACCAGGCCGTTGGCGAAGGGCAGCGTGAGCAGGTTGCCGTAGCGGATCTGCGCGTTGCCCAGGCCGAGCAGGTTGAGCTCACCGGAGAACTTGTTGGTGAAGTTGTTCTGCACCTGTCCGGGGCCCGGGATGGTGGTGTTGGACGGCATGCGCAGGATGCGCAACTTGCCGTAATCCGGGCCGGGGGTCGCGTTGACCGACATGAAGGCCGCGAGGTTCGGCCCCTGGCGGGGGACGAACGTCGTGGTCAGCGAGAAGGACGGCTGCGACGCGCCGGGCATCTTGACCGACAGGTAGTACGGCGGCTGCTTGACGTCGCCGTCGCGCAGGGACGGGTCGTTGGGGACGTTCCAGAAGTCCTGGCCGCTGTAGAAGGCGTTGGCGTCCTGGATGTGATACTGCGAGAGCAGGTCGCGCTGGACCTTGAAGAGGTCTTCCGGGTAGCGCAGGTGCGAGCTCAGGTCCGGGGACATCGCGGACTTCGGCTTGACGATGTTCGGGAAGGCGCTCCGCCAGGTCTTCAGGACCGGGTCGGTGTCGTCCCAGGCGTAGAGGTTCACGGTGCCGTCGTGCGCGTCGACCGTCGCCTTCACCGAGTTGCGCATGTAGTTGATCTCGTCACGGGGCTGCTGGGCGATGGCCCGGGTGTCCGTGGCGGTGTCGCGGACCATGTCGCCGAGGCTCTTGCTCTGCGAGTAGGGGTACTCGTTCGACATGGTGTAGCCGTCGACGATCCAGACCACCCGGCCGTCGACGATCGCCGGGTAGGGGTTGGCGTCCATCTGCAGGAACGGCGCCACCTTGGCGATCCGCTCACGCGGGTTCCGCACGTAGAGGATCTTCGAACCGGCGTTGACGTCGCCCGACAGCAGCATGTTGATCTCGCTGTACTTCGCGGCGTAGAGCAGCCGGTTGAAGAAGGAGCCAATGGGAACGCCACCCTTGCCCTGATAGGTGGTGTTCTGCTGGCCGGTGCCGCCGCTCTCCGGATAGTCGAGCTCCTGCGGCCGCTGCGGGTCGCCGCCGCCGGCGATGACGTATTCCGTCGAGGAGCTTTCGCCGTAGTAGATCCGGGATTCCTTCAGGCCGGTTCGCTCGACCAGGCTGCCGGTGACCGGCATGTCCTTGGCGTCGAAGTCGGGCAGGCCCTCGGAGTCGACCTCGTTGCCCGGTGCGGCGACGATGCCGTAGCCGTGGGTGTAGACGAGGTGCCGGTTGATCCAGTTGTCCTGCTCAGAAGGCGGCCCGGTGAGCTGGCGGACTCCCACGACGGTGTCGCGCATCTGACCGTTCGGGTCAGGGTAGCGGTCGACGTCGAGCTGGTCGGGGAAGTCGTAGTAACCGCGGATCCGCTGCTTCTGCTGGTAGGTCTTGGAGACCAGGCTCGGGTCGAGGAGGCGCACACCGGAGATCGAGCTGTCGGTGCTCACGTCGACCTTGTTCGGATCGCCCTGAGCGTTGTAGTCGATGACCTCGCTCTTGTCGATGCCGAAGGCTTTCCTGGTGGCCTCGATGTTGCGGGTGATGTAGGAGGCTTCCCTGGCCTGCTGGTTGGGCTTGACCTGGAACTGCTCGACCAGCGCCGGATAGACGCCGCCGATCAGCACGGCCGAGAGCACGAGCAGGCCGAAGGCGACACCGGGGAGCATGCCGCCGCGCCGTACGACGCCGGCGAAGAACAGCGCGGCGCAGATGAGGGCGATGATCGCCAGAATGGTCTTGGCCGGGAGCACCGCGCTGACGTCCGTGTAGGACGCGCCGTGCCGGAACCCACGGTCGGAGAAGACCAGACCGTAGCGGTCGACCCAGTAGGCGATGGCCTTGAGCAGCACGAAGACGCCCACCAGGACCGACAGGTGGGCGCGGGCCGCGCGGGAGGCGTGCACGCCGGGTGACTGCAGGCGGAAACCGCCGTACAGATAGTGGACGATCGCCGACATGACGGCCGATATCACCACGGCCGTGAACAGGAACGTCAGCACCATCCGCAGGAACGGATAGGTGAACATGAAGAACGACTTGTCCATGTCGAACAAAGGGTCGGTCTCGTTGAAGGACGTTCCGTTCACGTACTGCAGCCAGGTCCGCCACTGCCCCGCGAGCGGTGAGCCCGAGAACAGCGCCAGCACGCCCATGCCGACCAGGAAGATCATCTTCCGGTGCGGGTCGATGGCCATGCGATAGCGGTCGGCGCCGCTTGACCCGCCGAACATGGCAGGGCCGAACATGGGCCGCGTCCGGAAGGCCAGCACCATGTTGCCGCCGACGATCGCGACCATCAGGATCGCGCCCACCAGGAACAGCAGCACCTGGGTCAGCAGCACAGTGGAGAAGACCGACGAGTAGTTCACCGCGTCAAACCAGAGATAGTCGGTGAACACGCCGGAGAACATGAAGAAGAGCGCCACGAGGGCCACGATCGCGATCACGACGGGCAGCAGGAGGCGCGGCCGGCGGGGCAAGCGCATCGCCCTGCCGGATCCGGGGGTCCGGAAGCTCAAGGCCAACCCCTTGTCTTAAGAGCAACGGTCCGTGTCTGGCAACCTACACCGGTGGGAACCCGGTCGCGGCTGTACCCACCGGCACAGTCCGGCCACAAAGGCCCCCACATCTGGACACAACGTACGGCACGCTTCGAGAGTGCCCCGATCAGCTCCCGGAGCAGGACGGAGTCGGTCCCGAACCCGCCCGGATCGTGTCGATCGCCTGCACGGCGGTGTGCAGATCACCGACCTTGACCAGCCGAAGCCCGTCGGGCACGGCCTTGAGCGCCTCTTCGCAGTTGTCGGCGGGCGTCAGGAAGGTGGTCGCGCCGGCCCTGCGCGCACCGACCATCTTCTGCTGGATGCCGCCGATCGGGCCGACCCGCCCGTCGGGCGTGATCGTGCCGGTGCCCGCGATGGACTTCCCGCCGGTCAGGGCGCCGGGTGTCAGCTTGTCGAGGATGCCGAGGGAGAACATCAGGCCCGCGCTCGGCCCGCCGACGTCACCCACGCTGATCGCGACCTCGAAGGGAAACTTGAACTTGGCCTGCATGACCACCCCGACCATGGGCTTGCCGTCCTCGCCCGGCACGGTCGTGAGGGGCACGGTCAGCTTCTCCTTGCCCCTGACGACGCTGAAGGCGACGTCCTCGCCCGCCTTGTGGGCGCGCACGGTCTGGGCGACCTTCTCCACGTCGCCGGCCGGCGCGTCGTCGACCAGGGTGATCTCGTCGCCCGGCTTCAGCTTTCCGTCCGCGGGCTTGCCCTTCTCCGTGGAGACCACGGTGACCACGGAGGTAAAGGGGATCTTGAGCTCGGAGAGGGCGGCGGCCGTCGCGTCGTCCTGGGAGTTGGTCATCTCCTGGGTGTTCTGCTGGTCGACCTGCTCCGCCGTGGTCGTGCGCGGGAAGATCGTCTCCTCCGGCACCACCGCGACACTCGGGTCGACCCAGCCGCGCAACGCGGTGAGCAGGTCGATCCGGGTGCCGGGACCGCCCTGGTAGGCGACCGTGACGAGGCTGAGCTCGCCGTCGGTGGGG
The DNA here is from genome assembly GCF_022213955.1 of Dolomitihabitans soli. Taxonomy (GTDB): domain Bacteria; phylum Actinomycetota; class Actinomycetes; order Streptosporangiales; family Streptosporangiaceae; genus Streptosporangium_A; species Streptosporangium_A soli. The sequence goes on from NZ_JAKNTW010000013.1 coordinate 25,385, forward strand.
TACGTCTGGCGTCCCTCGATCGTGATCACCGGCTTGCCCTTGACCTGGCCGATGGTGTTCTCGGTCGGCCCGGGACTCAGCACGACGTACGGCACCGGCAGCAGGGCGCCCGCTACAGCGAGCAGGAGAGTCAGCAGTGTCGCCACCATCAGCGTCAGCGCTCGTCGGGACATGAAAGCAGCCTATGCGCTGTAACGGCGGGTTATTCGCAGGCACCGACCCACTCGGTCGCGCCGTCGGCGAAGAGCTGCTTCTTCCAGATCGGGACCTCGCCCTTGAGATCGTCGATGAGCCGCCGAGACGCCTGGAACGCCTCGCCGCGATGCGGGCAGGCCACGGCCACGATGACCGCGATGTCACCGAGCGCGAGGTCGCCCACCCGGTGCACGGCGGCCAGCGCGGTGACCGGGAAGTCGGCGGCGACCTTCTCCGCGACCCGCCGCAGCTCCGCCTCGGCTCCGGGGTGCGCGGAGTAGGACAACGTGACCACGGGTTTTCCGTGATCCTGGTCACGGACCGTGCCGACGAAGAGGGTTGTGCCTCCCGCGCCGTGGTCTCCGACGGCGGTCAGCACCTCGTCGACCGACAGCGTGGTGTCGCGGATTCCGAGCAGGCGTATGACGTCCACGACCCGAGCCTACAACCGCCGCTTGCGCCTGGCCCTGCGCACGATTGCCGCGGTTCCGATCACCGCCACGGTCGCGCCGGCCGCGGTGATCGTCGCCTCCTTGCCGGACAGCCGCCGGCCGACGACGGCGTGCTTGCCCTCGCGCAGTTCGAGCAACTGCTCAAGGGCCGCCTCGTTGGTCCAGGCGGGTTTCCAGCCGGCCTCGCGCAGTGAGCCGCAGTCGGCGACCCACGGGTAGACGACGTAGTGCAGATCCGTCGCGGGAGCCGGGGTGATGCCCAGCCGGTGCAGCCGCTGCGCCGTGCCGAAGGTGAGCCCGGCGGGCAGTTCGAACCTGCGCAGGCCGGAGATCTCCTCCACCTGGTCCTGCTCCAGCCATCCGTCGGAGCCGACGGCCACGATCCCGGTGACGGTGCCGAGCGCGGCCAGCTCCAGGGCGGTGACCAGGTCGTCGATGTGGCAGAACTGCCAGCGCGGCTCGCAGCCCTTCACCGTGAGCAGCCGGGGCGCCTCGAAGTGCCGGGTGACCACGGTGTCGATGCCCTGCCCCACCACCGCGGCGGGCCGCATGACGGTGACCTCGAGTCCCGGATGGCTGCGCAGGGATCGGCGGACCAGAGCCTCGATCTCCAGGTAGTCGCCGACGACGCCGGTGTCGGGCTCGGCGGCGACCGCTGAGTCCTCAGGCAGGGGGACGGGGTTGTCGGCCGCCGCGCCGTACACCATCGCGCTGGTCACCAGCACGACGCGGCGAACCCGGGCGGCGGCGCTGGCGGTCAGCACGGTCTGGGCGGCGCGCAGGTTATAGGCGCGCCGTTCGCCGGGGGCGGCGTCCAGGGCGTAGTCGGCCGAGAGGTGGACGAGGACGTCGATGTCGGAGAGCCGGTTCGCCAAGAGCGGATCTCGCACGTCGATCACGCGCCAGGTGACGTCGGACACATCGCCGCGCTGCTCGTCGATGGCCACGACCCTGCGAAAATCCGCAGACGAGGCGACATGGGCGAGGAACGCACGGCCGAGGCCGGAGGCCGCGCCGGTGACGGCGACGACTGGTGGCCGGTGGCGTTTCGAGGTAGGCACCAGGTCCTCACTTTGCACTGATCCGCCCCACGACGGATAACGTGGCGGATGTGGACTCCTCCATCCTGCACGAGGTAGACCGGTGACTGACCTGCCAGGTCGTGAAAACGACCCAAACGACAATCCGTTCGCCATGTTCGGTGACCCTGAGCAGATCGCGGCAGCGATGCGCCAGTTCGCCGACATGTTGTCCGCCCCGCAGAGCGCGGGGCCGGTCAACTGGGACATGGCCAAGAACATCGCCCGCCACGCCGTGGTCGCGGAAGGCGACCCCAGCGTCATGGAGGGTGAACGCCGTCAGGTGGTCGAGGCGCTCAGCCTCGCCGACCTGTGGCTCAACGAGGCGACCACGTTGCCGAGCGGGGTCTCCGCGCCACAGGCGTGGAGCCGTTCGGAGTGGATAGAGAAGACCGTCCCTGTTTGGCAAAAACTCTGTGACCCGATCGCGGCGCGCATGGTCGAGACCATGGGCGGCACGCTCGGCTCCGCCGGGTTGCCCGCGGAGGCCCAGGCGATGGCCGGGCCGCTGATGGGCATGCTCAAGCAGATGGGCGGCATGATGGTGGGCAGCCAGATCGGCCAGGCCCTCGGCACCCTCGCCCGCGAGGTGGTGGGTTCGACCGACATCGGCCTGCCGCTGTCCGACACCGCCGCGCTGCTGCCGGGCGGGATCGCCGCCTTCAGCGACGGTCTCGAACTGCCCGCCGACGAGATCCGGCTCTATCTGGCGCTCCGCGAGGCCGCGCACCACCGGCTGTTCCAGCACGTCCCGTGGCTGCGGTCGCACCTGCTGGGCGCGGTCGAGGAGTACGCCAGGGGGATCACGGTCGACGTCTCCGCCCTGGAGGAACAACTCCGCGGGCTCGACATGAGCAACCCCGAGGAGCTCCAGCGGGCGCTGAGCGGCGGCGCGCTGCTCAAGCCCGAGGAGACGGATCGGCAGAAGGCCGCGCTGGCCCGGCTGGAGACCATGCTCGCCCTCGTCGAGGGCTGGGTCGGCACCGTGGTCGACGCCGCCGCCAGCGGGAAACTGCCCTCCTCGGCGGCTCTGGCGGAGACCGTACGGCGCCGCCGCGCGACCGGGGGTCCGGCCGAACGCACCTTCGGCACCCTCGTCGGTCTGGAGCTCCGCCCGCGCCGGCTGCGTGAGGCCGCCGCGCTCTGGCAGGCGCTCGAAGCCGGCCGCGGGGTCGACGGCCGGGACGCCCTCTGGGGCCACCCCGACCTGATGCCGACGGCCGAGGACCTCGACGACCCCGAGGGGTTCGTCACCGGTGGCGTCCCGCTCGACCTGTCCACGCTCGACTCCCCATCCGAATCCACGCCCGACGACGCGTCCGACAAGCCCGACAAGCCCGACGAGGAGCGGTGACCCTCCACGCCGACGCCGACGCGGTGCTGAGCGGCTGGACCGCGCCCACCGACGAGGAGGAGTTGCTCCGCAAGGAGTTCCTGGAGCATCTTCACACCCACGATGACGCGATGTGGCGCGGCTGCGTCCCCGGCCATCTGACCGCCACCACGGCCGTGATCTCGCACGACGGCGCGTCCGTGCTGCTCACCCTGCATCCCAAGGCGGGCCTGTGGCTGCCGATGGGCGGTCACTGCGAGGAGACCGACGACTCGCTGGAGGCGGCCGCGCTGCGCGAGGCGACCGAGGAGTCCGGCATCGCGGGGCTGCGGCTGCTCCCCGGCCCGCTCGCGCTCGACCGGCACGAGGTGTGGTGCCACCCGCCGCGCAGCTGGCATCTCGACGTGGAGTACGGCGCGGTGGCCCCGCCCGGGGTCGAGCCGGTGATCAGCGACGAGTCGCTCGACCTGCGTTGGTTCCCGGTGGCGGAGGTTCCCGAGCTGAGTGACGAGGCCACCAGGCGACTCGCCAGGCGGGCTCAGAAGGTCGTGCGCGGCTGACCGCCTGGCCCATTATCGTCCATGGCTGACAGGGTCGACGGCGGAGGCAGTGCACACGGTGGACAGAACGGCCGACGAGACCGAGCAGCCGGTGGGCGGCGTGATCGTGACACCGGCCAGGCGCCGGTGGCGGGTGTCCGCGATCCTGGCCTGGGTGGTCGTGACGCCGTTCGCGGCCTGGGCGGTGACCCGGGTGGGCGGGCTCGAACGGGGATCGTTCGCCACGCCGATCATGACCGCCACGCCGTACGCGGCGGCCGGGTCTCTGCTGCCCGTGCTGATCGCGGCGCTGTCGCGCAGCCGCTGGGCCATCGCGGTCGCGCTGGTGACCACGGTGGCGCTGGGGTTCAGCGTGCTGCCGCGGGCCGTCGGCTCGTCCGATACGGCAGGCGGCCGGCCGCTCAAGGTGCTGACGATCAACATGCTGTACGGCCGGGCGGACACGGAGGCCGTGATCGACCTGGTCAAACGCCTCGATCCGGACGTGGTCAGCGCCCAGGAACTGACCACGGGCATGGTCGAGGACCTCGACGCGGCCGGATTCGAGCAGCTGATGCCGTATCGGCACCTGCAGGACGAGTGGAACGCGAGTGGCAGCGGGACCTACGCCAAATACCCGCTGACCCCGGTCACCGACCTGTTCCAGCCGATCGGGCACAACATGCCGGTGGCGAAGCTGGCGCTGCCCGGCGGCCCGTCCGTCGAGATCGTCAACGTGCACCCCGTCCCGCCGATCGGCCGGCAGACGAGCCAGTGGGCGGCGGCGTTCGACGCCTTCCCCGCCCCGTCGAAGGAGATCGTGCGGGTCCTGGCGGGCGACTTCAACGCCAGCCTCGACCATGCCGCGCTGCGTCGCCTGCTCGGCCGCGGCTACCTGGACGCCGCCGACCAGGTGGGCGAAGGGCTGACGCCGACCTGGCCGGCCAACGGGTCGATGCCGCCGATCATCACCATCGACCACGTGCTGGTCGATCGGCGGGCGAGCGTCCGCACGGTGAGCGTGCACACCGTGCCCGGCACCGATCACCGGGCCGTCTTCGCCGAGCTGGGCCTGCCGGTCGCTCCGTGACCGCACGCCCGTGGTCCCGGCTGCCGGACCCGGTCAGCTCACCCTGACAGCAGGCTTCTGGTGTTCTCCCAGCCCTCCAGGCCGGGGTCGAGCAGGCCCAGGTCGCCCGCCTCGCGCAGGCGGTGCCAGCCGGGGCCGGTGGCCACCATGCGGCGCCCGGGGGCCGCCGCGCGCAGGTCGGCGACGATGTGCGGGGCGTCCATGCCGCTGCGGGCCCACTCCGGGTACGGCAGGTGCGCGGCGATGGCCACGGCGCCGCCGCCTGCCGAGGGGCACACCGAGATTCGCGCCCGGCCCAGCTCACGGAACAGCTTGCCGATCAGCAGCGGCGGCAGGTCGGGCGCGTCGGCGCTGATCAGGACCGCCTGTTCCGCCGCGGGGACGGCCGCGGCGATGCCCTCGAACGCCGCCGTGACCAGGGCCTCGCCCGTCAGCTCCGGCAGCGGGACCACGGGCGTGCCCGGCCAGATGATCTTCTCCATCCCCGGGACGGTGGTCACCAGGACCGGCGTGACCAGGTCGAGCCCGGCGGCGATCTCGTAGGTGTCCTCCGCGAGGGCCGTGTGGAACTCGTCGGGATCCACCCCCGGCGGCACGGCATGACCGCTCTCCACGGTGACGAGCACGGCCGCGATTCGTTCCACGCCTGGCACTTTACGGCAGATCAGTATTCCTCGGCCGTGCCGTGGGACGCCACGGAGAAGCCCTCAAGGAAGCCGCGGGCCCGTTCCGCCTTGGGATACTGCTCCACGAGGGCCCAGAACCGCGGGCCGTGGTTCGGCACCAGCAGATGCGCCAGCTCGTGCATGATCACGTAGTCGACGACCCACGCCGGCATGCCCCGGAGCCGCATGGAGATCCTTATGGTGCCGTGGTCGGGCGTGCACGAGCCCCAGCGGTGCTGCTGGTTCTCGACCCAGCGCACGCTCACCGGGTCGGCCCTGCCGCCGAGGTAGCGAGCCGACAGATCTCTCGCCCGTTCCAGCAACTCCGCGTCCGACGGGCGCCGTCGCTGCTCTTTGGCCGCCAACCGGTCGAGCATCCGGCGAACCCATTGTTCCTCATCGGTACGGCTCAGCCCGGCGGGCAGCAAAACGATCGTCTTGTCGCCGTCACGGTATGCGGAAACAGTCCGCCGGCGACGAGAACTTCGACGGACCTCGACAGTCTCGGGGGGCACATATGCACGGTAGCCGAGACTTGGGAAATTCCAACAGGGGGTGAGTCTTGTTTTCCCTGGTCAGTCACCGTTCGCGTAATGTTCAGCCAGACCCGACGGTTATGGATGGATCATTTCCGAATTCACAGTGTTAACAGTGGTCTCATGAGCCGCTGAAACGTGGCGGACGCCGTTCACGTTGCGCCTTGATCCCTTCCGCCATATCGGCCGACGCCATGGTCACGGGCTGCGCGAGTGATTCCCAGCGCAGTGCGGCTTCCATATCGGGGTGACCGCCTCCGTTGAGTGCGACTTTGGTCAGCCTGGTGGCGACCGGGGCCTTCGCGGCCACCTGACGGGCGATCTTCAGCGCCTCCGGCAGGAGGGTCTCGCCGGGAAACGATCTGGTGACCAACCCCACTCTGGCCGCCTCCGCGCCGAGCATCGCACGCCCGGTCAGCAGCATCTCCCTGGCCACTCCCACCCCGGCGACCCTCGGCAGCAGGTAGGTGGCCGCCATGCCCGGATGCAGTCCCAGGGCGGTGAAGGGCGCCAGCAGCTTGGCGTCGTCGGCGGCGTAGACGAGGTCGCAGGCGAGCGCGACGCACAGCCCCGCACCCACCGCCGGGCCGTTGACCACCGCGATGGTGGGCATCTCCAGGTCGGCGATCGCCAGCCAGGTGCGGTAGAAGGCGAGCATGCGGTCACGCAACGCGGGGACGTCCTCCGCCCCCAGATCCGCCAGCCACGACAGGTCGCCTCCCGCGCTGAACGCGCTGCCCGAGCCGGTCACCACGACGCACCGTGCGGCGGGGTCCGCCGCGAGCCCGGCCATCGCCTGCCGCCACTCCTCCGTCATGCCGTCGGTCATCGCGTTGCGCCGGTCGGGGAGATTGAAGGTCAGGACCACGACGCCGTCGTCATGCCGGTCGATCAGAAGCTCGCTCATGCCGGGAGCGTACCGAGTCATCCACAGGGCTTGGAGTTATCCACAGGGCGTCTCCGGACTTCCGGCGGCCGTGTCACGCTTCCGCCATGACCTCTCCGCTGCGGCCCAGATTGAAGCCGGCGCTCCGACGCTTCCCCCGTGACCAGCGCACACTCCAGTTCGGCGTGCACCCCCGGCGTGCGGTCGTGCTCCATGACCTGGAGCCGGGTGTGCGGGGCGTGATCGAAGGGCTCGACGGCACCCGCGACCTCGCCCAGGTCGTGGCCGACGCCACGGCCGCCGGGCTCGACCCCGACCAGGCGCGCGCCCTGCTCCATCTGCTGGCCCGCCGGGGAGTGCTCGACGACGCGGCGGCCCGGCCGGTGCCGCTGCGCGCGCTGGGGCAGGCCGAGCGCGACCGGCTGCAGCCCGACCTCGACGCGCTGTCGTTGCATCCGGGCACGACCGACTCGGGTTACGGCGCGCTTGAGCGGCGGCGCGGCGCCCACATCAGGATCTACGGCGCGGGCCGGGTGGGCGCCCAGGTCGCGGCGTTGCTGGCCGCGTCGGGCGTGGGCCATCTGTGCGTGGTGGATCCGGCCATCGCCCAACCGCGCGACGTGGTGCCCGGCGGGCTGGGCTGGGCCGAGGTGGGCGCGCCGCGGCACGACGGCGCGGTGGCGGCGGCCCGGCGGCTCGCCCCCGGGGTCAACGCCTGGACCGCGGCCGCAGCCTCCCGCCCCGGCGACGCGGCCCGTCCGCCCGACCTGGCGATCCTGGCCCCGGCCGAGCCGCTCGACGAGGTCCTGGTGGCCGAGTTGATGGCCGCCGGCATCCCGCACCTGCTGGTCACCGCGTTCGAGGGATTCGGCTCGATCGGCCCGCTGGTGCTGCCGGGCCGTACGGCCTGCCTGCGGTGCGTGGAGTTGGCCAGGCGTGATCGCGACCCCGCCTGGCCAATCGTGAGCGCACGGCTGGGTGGCTTTCCGGCCGGGGAGATCGCATGTGACACGGTGCTGTCCACGCTGGTGGCGGCGGCAGCCTCCGGTCATGCGCTTGCTTCTATCGACGGAATCGAGCACGTTGTGACAAACGGCACACTCGACGTCTTGCCTGATTGGGGGTGGCGAAGGCGGTCTTGGGCGCGTCATCCGAAATGTCGTTGCTTCCGAAACGAGTTCGGTTCGCTGACAATGGTCACGGCGGCACTCTGAGGGGTGCCGCCGCGATCACGCCGGAGAACGAAGGGAGGGAGCGGTGCCCCCGTCGATTCGTCTTCGTGGCCGCGCCGCGGAGCAGGGTGAGTGACCTTCCGCGTCGCGCAGTGACACGTTCGGCCAAACTGGCCACCCTTCCGCTGGGGTTCGCGGGCCGCACGGCCCTCGGCATCGGCAAACGTCTCGGCGGCAAGCCGGCGGAGATGGTCGCCCAGGAGATCCAGCAACGCACCGCGGAGCAGGTCTTCAAGGTCCTCGGGGAGCTCAAGGGCGGGGCGATGAAGCTCGGTCAGGCCCTGTCGATCTTCGAGGCCGCGCTGCCCCCGGAGATCGTCGGCCCCTACCGCGCCACCCTGACCAAGTTGCAGGACTCCGCGCCACCGCTGCCCACCTCGACGGTTCACCGGGTGCTCCGCGAGCAACTCGGCGACGACTGGCGGGAGAACTTCGTCTCCTTCGACGACGCGCCGACCGCCGCCGCCTCCATCGGCCAGGTGCACCGGGCCGTCTGGCACGACGGTCGCACGGTCGCGGTCAAGATCCAGTATCCGGGCGCGGGCAAGGCTCTGCTGTCCGACTTCAACCAGCTCTCCCGGCTCGGCACCCTCTTCGGGGTGCTCCTGCCGGGGCTCGACATCAAGGCGGTCCTCGACGAGCTGCGCGAGCGCATCGCCGAGGAACTCGACTACTTCAAGGAGGCGGAGGCCCAGCACGCCTTCGCCATGGAGTTCAAGGACGATCCCGACTTCTGCGTCCCCGACGTGATCGCCGCCAACGAGCAACTCCTCATCACCGAATGGATGGACGGCACTCCCCTGTCCCGCATCATCACCGGCGGGACCCGCGAGCAGCGCGACCAGGCGGGGCTGCTGCTGGTGCGCTTCCTGTTCTCCTCCCCCGCCAGGGTCGGCATGCTCCACGCCGACCCGCATCCGGGCAACTTCCGCGTCACTCCCGACGGGCGCCTCGGCGTGCTCGACTTCGGCGCCGTCAACCACCTGCCCGACGGTTATCCCTCGGTGTTCGGCGCGTTGACCAGGATCTTCAACCAGGGCGACATGGAGACGGTGGTCCAGGGACTGCGCGACACCGGGTTCATCCGCCCGCACATCGCCGTAGACGTCGACGCCCTGCGCGGGTTCCTCGCGCCCTACATCGAGCCCACCCGGGTGGAGGAGTTCACCTTCAGCCGCGAGTGGCTCCAGCGGCAGGCCGCGACGGCTGCCGACATGCGCTCCAACAACGTCGTCCGGTTGCTCAACCTGCCTCCCTCCTACGTGCTCATCCACCGGGTGCACGCGGCGGGCATCGGCGTCCTGTGCCAGCTCGGCACCACCGCCCGCTTTCGCGACGAGGTGATCCGCTGGGTCCCCGGCTTCGCCGACGACTCCGAGCCGCTCCCCACCGGCTGACAGGCTCCCGACACGACGAGGCCGGGTGCGGAATCACCCCCACCCGGCCTCAATCCATCTACCGCCCAGCTCCTACGAGGCATTCCCCGCCTCGCAGACAAGCCGGCCCTCAGCCCAACCGGGGCAAAGCGCCCCAGACGGGCCGACCCTCAGCCCAACCGAAGCAACGCGCGCCCCGACGCGACGCATACCCCAAACGGGCCGACCCTCAGCCCAACCGGGGCAACACACGCCCCAGACGGGCCGATCCTCAGCCCAACCGAAGCAACGCGCGCCCCGACGCGACGCATACCCCAAACGGGCCGACCCTCAGCCCAACCGGGGCAACACACGCCCCAGATGCGCCGATCCTCAGCTCAACCGAAGCAACGCGCGCCCCGACGCGACGCATACCCCAAACGGGCCGACCCTCAGCCCAACCGGGGCAACACACGCCCCAGATGCGCCGATCCTCAGCTCAACCGAAGCAACGCGCGCCCCGACGCGACGCATACCCCAAACGGGCCGACCCTCAGCCCAACCGGGGCAACACACGCCCCAGATGCGCCGATCCTCAGCTCAACCGAAGCAACGCGCGCCCCGACGCGACGCGTACCCCAAACGGGCCGACCCTCAGCTCATCTGGGGCAACGCGCGCCGCGAGCGGGCCTAGCCTCAGTTCATCCGGAGCAACGCGCGTCGTAGACGGGCCGACGCCCGTTCCGCGCCACGCCGGGCGCGCCGTACGCGCAGGATCTGGGTGACCAGGCGTTGCTCCTCGGCCTCGCGGTGGAGGGTTTGTATTCGGTCCTGCACCACGTTTTCAAACATGGAGGGGATCTCGTTGCTCCTACCGACGAAGGTGCTCATTGCTTTGGTCCTTTCGAAGTGAGTCATGTGTTAGACGGTCAGGCTGCGACCGGGGTCTTACGGGGACGGCCACGAGGCCGCTTGCGGGGAACCACGGTCCCCCTCAGGATGAGTTCGCCGCCCCAGACACCCCATGGCTCCTCGCGCTCCAGCGCTCGGGCCAGGCAGTTCTCCCTGATGGGGCAGCCTCCGCAGAGCGCCTTGGCGAACTCCACGTCCTCCGGAGACTCGGCGAACCACAGGTCTGGGTCGGTACGACAGGGGATGTCGGCTTCGTCGATCAGGTCCATGATCGTCTTGGCCCCCATCTGCGTCACCTCTCTGATGTTTGGTTGAGCTGTCGGCTTTACCTCATGGGTGGGGGTCAGGAAGGGCGGACAAAACAAGAAGGCCGCGGATCCTGTTTGCGGATCCGCGGCCTGGAGGCTTTCAACCGGTCAGGTTATGACCGGTTGACTCCAGGGATGCGGACCTCGCAACCCACCACTGCTGGCGTGCTTGGTCTCATTACGCTTGGCCGCGATGGCCGGGGTGCTCGTGCCGGGGACATAGCCGCCGAGGACGGCCACGCCGAGCAGAGCGAACTTCTGGGTGCGGGCAGCCGCGTGCGGCCGCAGTCTGTCTTGGCCGCCGACGGTCAGGAACACGGTCGGCACGCCGGCTTCAACGGCGGTACCAGAGCATGCGGAGGCGCCCCACGGCTTGGAAGCCATCTCGAAAATCTTCACCGGGTGCTCACCTCGCTTCTCTGTATGAGATCGTTCGGACAGGACCGTCCGACTCGCTTGACCATGACCCTAAACCCGGAGCCCAGGAGTGGGCAACATATTTTCCACCTGCAGATTTACCCGTCCGCGACGCGGATCATGCACTCCTGCACCACCGATACCACGAGGTCTCCCGACGCCGTGAACATCTGTCCCCGGGCGAGCCCGCGCGCCGAACCCGACCACGGCGACTCCTGCGCGTAGAGCAGCCAGTCGTCCACCCGGAAGGGACGGTGGAACCACATCGCGTGGTCGAGAGAGGCTCCCACGACGTTGTTCGCCCCCCAGGCGAGACCGTGGGCGAGCAGCACCGTGTCGACCAGCGTGTAGTCGGAGGCGTAGGCCGCGAGCACGACGTGCAGCAGCGGATCGTCCGGCAGCTCGTCGTCGACGCGGAGCCAGACCTGCGTCTCGGAACTGATCAGCGACGGGTCGCGCTGCGCCTCCCAGGTCAGGGGCGTCACGTAGCGCGTGTCCACCGGGCGCGGCATCGCCATGAGGTCACGCCAGGCCGGATCGTCGGCGAACAGCTCGCGCATCCGGTCCAGGGAGTTGGGCAGGGACTCGGGCGGCGGCACCACGGGCATGGTCGCCGCCTGATGATGGACACCGGGCTCGTCGATGTGGAACGACGCCGACATCGTGAAGATCGCCTTGCCGTGCTGGATGGCGACGATCCTGCGCGTGCTGAACGAACGGCCGTCACGCTGCCGCTCCACGTTGTAGATGATCGGGATCGTGGGGTCGCCCGGCCTGATGAAGTAGGCGTGCAACGAGTGCACCAGACGATCGTCGGGAACCGTACGGCCCGCCGCCACCAGCGCCTGAGCGGCCACCTGACCGCCGAACACCCGCTGGATGCGCTCCTCGGGGCTGCGCCCGCGGAAGATGTCCAGCTCGATCTGCTCCAGGTCGAGTAGATCGAGTAACTCCTTGAGCGCCTGCTCCACGCGTCCTCCTATGCACTCGCGGCACGGCAGAGTGCGAGGACCGCCTCGCCGTACCGGTCCAGTTTGACGCGTCCTATGCCGGGGATCGCCAGCAGGTCACCCTCAACCGCCGGGACCCGTTCCGCGATGGCCTGGAGGGTGACGTCGGTGAAGATCACATATGGCGGGATCTTGGCCTCCTTGGCCGCGACGGCACGCCAGGACTTCAGCCGCTCCAGCAGCCCCTCGTCGAGGTCGGCCGGGCAACCGGCGCAGCGGCCGAGTTTCTGCTCGGCGCCGGTGATGAGGGTCTTGGCGCAGACCCGGCAGCTCAGCGGCGCGGCCACCTGGCGGCGTTCCCTGGGCGGCGCGGCGGCGGCGCGGGGCGAGGCCACCGGACGGCCCGCGAGACCGTCGAGGAAGCGTGAGGGCCGCCGGGACCTGCGCCCGCCGGCCGAGCGGGCCAGCGCCCAGGACAGGCGCAGGTGGGCACGGGCACGGGTGACTCCGACGTAGAGGAGGCGGCGCTCCTCCTCGATCTGGTCGGGCGTCTCGGCGTAGATGATCGGCAGCATCCCGTCGGTGACCCCGACGAGGAACACCGCGTCCCACTCCAGGCCCTTCGCCGCGTGCAGCGAGGCCAGCGTGACGCCCTCGATCGGCGGGGCGTGCTGCTCGCTGGCCCGGCGTTCCAGCTCGGCCACGAACGCCGGGAGGTCGGCCCCCTTGGTCGCGAGGTCCTCGGCCAGCTCGGCCAGCGCGTTGAGGGACTCCCAGCGCTCGCGTGCCGTACCGCCGCCGGGTGGCTCGGGGGTGAGGCCGATCCCGGCCAGGATGTGGTGGACGGTCGGGGCCAGGTCGTCCTCCGCGGCCGCCGAACGGGCCGCGCCGCGCAGCAGCACGACCGCCTGCCGTACCTCCGGGCGTTCGAAGAAGCGCTCGGCGCCGCGCAGGAGGTAGGACACCCCGGCCGACTTGAACGCCTGCTCGTAGACCTCCGACTGGGCGTTGACCCGGAACAGCACGGCGATCTCGCTGGCCGGGGTGCCCGTGTCCATCAGCTTGCGCACGGCGCGGGCGACGCCCTCGCCCTCGGCCGCCTCGTCGTCGAACTCGGTGAAGACCGGGTCGGGACCGTCGGGACGCTGGGCGATCAGCTCCAGCCGGTGCGGGGTCCTGGCCTTGGCGAGGATCCGGTTGGCCAGGCCGACCACCTGGGGTGTGGACCGGTAGTCGCGGACCAGCTTGATCACGGCGGCGTCGGGGTGCTCGACGGCGAACCCGGTCAGGTAGCGGGGAGTGGCGCCGGTGAAGGAGTAGATGGTCTGGTTGGGGTCGCCGACGACGCAGACGTCGTCGCGACCGCCGAGCCAGGTGTCGAGCAGGAGCTTCTGCAGCGGGTTGACGTCCTGGTACTCGTCCACGACGAAGTAGCGGTACTGCTGCCGGATCTGGGCGGCGACCTCCCGGTGCTCGGTCATCACCGCCGCGGTGAGCTCCAGGATGGTCTCGAAGTCGAGGAGGTGCCGCTCGCGCCGGAGCCGCTCGTAGGCCTCGTAGAGGCGGGCGACCTCCTCCACGGGGACCGGGGAGGCACGGCCGGCCTTGGCCGCGCCCGCCGCGTAGTCGTCGGGGGCGAGCTGGGTGACCTTGGCCCACTCGATCTCACTGGCGATATCCCTCAGCTCCGACTTATCCGGATTTTTCCGGATAAGTCGGCAAGCGTCGATCAGCAACGGCAGCTTCGACTGGATGATCGACGGCGGATCGCCCCCGATCACCTTCGGCCAGAAGTAGGTCAGCTGCCGCAGCGCCGCCGCATGGAACGTGCGCGCCTGCACCCCCGGCGCGCCGAGCATCCGCAGCCGCTGCCGCAACTCCCCCGCGGCGCGCGTGGTGAACGTCACAGCGAGCACGCCCTGCGGGTCGACCACCCCGGTGCGGACCGCGTGCGCGATGCGATGGGTGATCGCCCGGGTCTTGCCGGTTCCCGCCCCCGCGAGGACGCACACCGGACCCCGGACGGCCTCGGCGACCTGCCGTTGTTCGGGGTCCAATCCCGCCAGAACGTCATCGGGCTCCACGCGGACTCCTTACGGGCGCTGAACAAGTCTGCCGCCATCATCTTCCCAGCAGCCGACCCGCTGCCGCTCCGGTCTGTTGACAACCAACCTGACCATGAAGATGCGAAAACCACGGGCCGTACCCCAGAATGGGGGCGACCATGCCTTGGGGGAAGGAATTACCCGTGCGGATTGCGGTGACTGTGGGTGCGCTCGGCCTGGCGTTAGCCGTGCCGGCCCCCACTTCGGCGCTGGCCCTCAGTTCGGCCCCGGTGCCCGGCTCGGCGGTCTCAGAGGCGCGTTCCGGGCCGAAGGGCGACCCCCTCCCGGAGCCGGCCCCCACGCCCGACTACCTGCTCCCCGACGTCAGCGTCGAGACCGTCGCCTACGGGCAGCACACCCGTCAGAACATGGACGTCTGGTGGCAGGACGACGGGACCAGGCACCCCGCCGTGTTCCTGATTCACGGCGGCTGGTGGTCCAGCGGCGACAAGAAGCAGATGAGCACCATCAGCCGGAGTTACGCCGAGCAGGGCTACACGGTCTTCAACATCAACTACCGGCTCTCCAGCGAGGCGATCTGGCCGGCCCAGCGCGTCGACGCGTTCGACGCGATCATGACCGCCCGGCGGCACGCGGCCCGCTGGTCCTTCGACCCCGGCAAGTACGTCGTGGTCGGCTTCTCCGCGGGCGGACACCTCGCGACCGCGGTCGGCACCTACAAGGACGGCGTCCCCGGGCTCAAGGGCGTCGTCGGGATATCGCCGGTGGTCTCCCCGCTGACGGCCTACAACGACGGACGCGGCACCCTCGACCTCAACAAGCGCAAGCTCCGGACCGCGGCGATCAAGCTGGCCGGTGGATGCGGGCCGAAGACCAAGGGGTGCGCCAGGATGTGGGCCAGCATGGAGGTCCCCAACCACGCGAGCCGCGGTGACGCGCCCACGCTGACCGTGCACTCGGAGGACGAGTTCGTCGCACCCGCGCAGAGCGAGCTGCTCAAGGCCCGGCTCCGCGCGGCGGGCGTCGCCATGACGATCCGTACGGTGCCGGGCATCAACCACAGCTCGCCGCTGTATCGCCTCCTCGGCGTGGCGGAGGGTGTCCACGCGTGGATCGCGGAGAAGCTGCGGTGACTTACCTCACCCAGGGAAGATGAAAGCCGTTCGCCTTGTTTCACTGAGCGCTTGACGTCAATCCCGCCCACGAAGGGAAAACCGGACATGGCGCTCACGGTCTACACCACCAGCTGGTGCGGTCCCTGCCGACGGCTCAAGAGCCAGCTCACCCGCGAGGGGATCGACTACCAGGAGGTCGACATCGAGCGTGACCCCGCCGCCGCCGAGTTCGTGATGAGCGTCAACAAGGGCAACCAGACGGTGCCGACCGTCCTGTTCCCCGACGGCACCGCCGTGACCAACCCTTCGGTGATCGAGATCAAGTCGCGCCTCGCGGCGGTCTGATCCAGGTCACCAGTCGCCGGTGAGCGGCCCGCCGTACCAGGTCTCGATCAGGCGGCGCGCGATCGAGACCTCGGGCGGCAGCCGGATCTCCCCGGACGCGAGCGCCTCGGACAGCTCCGCCCTGGTGTACCACCTCGCCTCGGCGATCTCCTCGCGGTCACACGTGATCTCAGTGGTGGTCGCCTGGGCGAAGAATCCCAGCATGAGACTGCGCGGGAACGGCCAGGGCTGGCTCCCCAGATAGTGCGGGGCGCGAACCACCACGCCGACCTCCTCGGCGACCTCCCGGATCACGGCGTGCTCCAGCGACTCACCCGGCTCCACGAACCCGGCCAGCACCGAGAACCGCCCCGGAGGCCACTGCGGCCCCCGCGCGAGCAGACATCGGTCGTCGGCGTCGTGGACAAGCATGATCACCGCTGGATCGACCCGGGGGAAGTGCTGGCTCGCGTCGTCCGGGCAGCTACGCACGTGCCCGCCCGCCTTGACCTCGGTACGGCTTCCGCAGCGCGGGCAGAACTCGTGCGTGGTGTGCCATGCCTCCAACGCCACCGCGTAGACCATCAGCCCCGCGTCCCGATCGCCGAGCAGCACGCCCACCTGCCGTAATCCCGCCGGCACGGCCTCACCTTCGGGCAGTTCGCCCGGCCCCATCGGGGGCGCCGCCCGCTGGGAGCCGTTCCGCTCCGACTGGGGCAACGACGCCGCGACCGCGAAGTAGGCGATCCCCTCGGCGTCGACGCCCAGCAGGTAGCGCTCCCCCTCGGGCGCCTCGGCCGGCGAGAAGTACACGATCGAGGTGTCCTCCCCGACCCGCCGCACGAGACTGCGCCCCTGGTCGACGACCATCACCTGCGTCGTCGTATCGTTCCAAGCCCGCTTCAGCCACTCCTCGTCGACACGGAGGTGTGCCGACCGGTCGATGGCGCTTCGCGCGAGCAGCAGTGGTCCCAGAAGTTGGTCTTCCGCCACGATTTCCAAACCCGCCCACCCCTTAAACCGCGGCCCATCCTATGCGTCCCCCGAATCACCCCTCGCTTTCTTCCCCGGCGGACCCCATCCTCACCTCCCTAAAACCACCACTCTCAAAAATCTTGCCCCACACCGCCACCTCCCCCCGAAGCCCCGCTCATCCCGCGCTCCGGTGACACGCGATCGCGTCCCAAGACGTACGGCAAGCCCAGTGAGCGCCACGCGCCGCCTGACGAACGCGCGGCGGGGAGCCGCTACTCGGGCGCGGCGGCTGAGCGCCGTCACGCCGCACCCGAGTAGCGGCCCGGCGGTCAACGTCCGACCCGTGCCCGGTCCGCGAAGACCACCACGTTGTCCCGGTAGCTCCCGCGCCCACGGTCGAAGACGCCGCCGCAGGTGATGAGCCGGAGCTGGGCGTCCCTGGTCGCGCCGTACACGACCTTGTCGGGGATGCGGTTCTTGGGATAGCGGGCGACCCGGCGCACGGTGAAGGCCACCACACTGCCGTCGGCCCGCTCCACCCGGATCGTCGCGCCCGCCTTGACCTGGCGCAGGCGGTAGAAGACGGCCGGCCCGGTGCGCGAGTCGACATGTCCGGCGATGACCGC
Source organism: Dolomitihabitans soli (assembly GCF_022213955.1). GTDB lineage: Bacteria > Actinomycetota > Actinomycetes > Streptosporangiales > Streptosporangiaceae > Streptosporangium_A > Streptosporangium_A soli. The sequence goes on from NZ_JAKNTW010000013.1 coordinate 42,440, forward strand.
CGCCCCGGCCTCCCCGGGCTCCGGCCCGGCCACGTTCCATCCGACCCGGTCGAACGCCCGGGGAGCGACCAACCGCCCCGACGCGTCGAGCCGTAACCCGATCACTTTCGTGGAGACCCCGATCGAGTCCACCCGAAGCCGCACCGGGTCGGCGGCCTCCGCACCCTTCGAGGCGTCACCCGCCGCGCCTTGCACCGCGGCTCGTTGGTCCACACCTCGTTGGTCCGCACCTCGTTGGTCCGCGCCTCGTTGCGCCGCGCCGTCGTTCGGTTCCGCGCCCGGGTCTCCGTCCGTCGATCGATCGGCCCCACGAGCGGGCTCTCCTCCGGTGCCATCCATCGACCGGCCGTCAGCGCCGTCCTGGTCGGCGCCGCTCACCGATCGTGCCTCGACACCCTCCGCCAACGATCCGTCCGCGACCCCCGCCGACGCCGTGGTGCCCATCGAGCACCCTCCGGCGGCGAGGACCGCGGCGACCGCGAGGGCCAGGCCCCCACGACCGCCACCGCTCCTGACGAGCATGCCCATGATCAGCTCTCCGATCCGAGCCTGCGCCGCAGCCACATGCCGCCACCGGCCAGCACCCCGATCCCGCCGAGCCCGGCCAGCCCGGCCATCACCATCCCAGCGGGCACACCCTCGTCCTCGGACCCCGCCAGCCCACCGGCCCCAGCATCGACGCCCCCTCGAGGCGCCCCACCATCGTCGTCCAGGGACACGCCGCCCTTGCCCGTGTCGACCCCACCCCGCGGAGCCCCACCGTCATCGTCATCGTCGTCATCCCGGGACACGCCGCCCTTACCCGTGTCCACCCCACCCCGCGGAGCCCCACCATCATCGTCATCGTCGTCATCCCGAGAGACGCCGCCCTTACCCGTGTCCACCCCACCCCGCGGAGCCCCACCATCGTCGTCATCGTCGTCATCCCGGGACACGCCGCCCTTACCCGTGTCCACCCCACCCCGCGGAGCCCCACCATCGTCGTCATCGTCGTCATCCCGGGACACGCCGCCCTTACCCGTGTCCACCCCACCCCGCGGAGCCCCACCATCATCGTCATCGTCGTCATCCACGGTGGTGACGGCCGTGAGAGGTGCGGCGGCGGCGATGCCTGGGGAGGAGAGCACGACGCCCGCCGTGCTCATGCCGAGGGTGATGGAGATGGCGAGAAGTGCCCGCCGCATTGCCAGAGTCATGAGACCCTCCATGTCGCATTCCGCGGCCTTTCCGCGGATAACTCCAGCTTTGGACTCAGTCGTGAGGCATCCGTGAGCCCGACATGAGAGCCTCTTCATCCACGTACCACCCCCGAACGCGCCAAAGTCGAACGGACTGACCACAGCACGCAAAGGGAACAGGGAAGCAGCCCGGCACGAGCAGCGAACATCGCCCGCCAAGCACCCGAAGCCCGCCTCCGAAGGGCACCCAACCTCAAGATCAGGACCACGCCCAGAACCACGGCCAAGGGCCAGGCCCCAAGGCCTAGGGCATGTGGTTGACGGCACCGAAACCGGGCACACCCGAGACACCCGTCCGGAGATGAGACGCGGAAGCGGTCACCGCGGAGCATGCCGACCCTGGCAGAGAGAAGAAGCGGAAGTTGTCCGGACGCGGGTCGCCGCGGAGCATGCCGACCCTGACAGGGAAAGAGAAGCCAGCCCTGGCCTTGGGGAGGAGACCCGACTTCAGCGCGCCCACGGCATCGGGGCGGTATCCCCGCTCGCTGGCCGCGCGGTGCCCGCGATCGGGCCGGGCAGGGGGAGGAGAACAAGAAGCGCACCAGCAGCCCTACCCGGTCGGGCTGCTCGGGCTGCTCGTCGGTCCCGTCGGGGAGGCCCGCTCAGGGGCGCAGACGGTACCCCGTGCCGCGGATGGTCTGGATCCGATCGGGACCGATCTTCCGGCGTAGATACCGGACATAGACGTCAACCACATTGGAGCCGGGGTCGAAGTCGAACCCCCACACGTGGCTGAGCAGTTGCTCGCGGGTGAGGACCTGGTCGGGATGGCGGCAGAAGACCTCCGCCAGCGCGAACTCCCTCGTGGACAGGTCGACTGCCTGCCCGCCCACGTTGACCCGCCGGGCCCGGAGGTCGAGGGAGAGGTCCCCGACCCGCAGCACGGTCACCTCGGGAACCCGGTCCGCCCGGAGCCGGAGCCGGACTCGGGCCAGCAGCTCCTCGAAGGCGAACGGCTTGGCGATGTAGTCGTCGGCCCCGCCCTCCAGACCGGCGACCGTGTCGGCGACGCTGTCGCGGGCGGTCAGGATGATGACCGGGATGGCGATCCTCGCGTCCCTGAGCCGGCGCAGCACGCTGAACCCGTCGCGCAACGGCAGGCCGATGTCCAGGATCAGCAGGTCGAAGTCGCCACCGGCGGCGTAGTCGTAGGCGCGCACGCCGTCTTCCACGACGGTGGTCGCGAAGCCGTTCCCGCGCAGCCCCTTCTCCAGGAAGGACGCGATCCGGTGCTCGTCCTCGGCGATCAGAATCCGGTTCATCGGGAACTCCTTCGCTGGAGACCCCGGGCCTGAGCCCTGGGGAGGAAAGCGAACGTGCCGCGTAGCGGCGCAACGGGCGTCAGCCCTCGTGGACAGGGCCGGGCACGGCCGTGGTGGGAAGTCACGCGATCGGGGTCAGCACCGCGGTGTCGAAGCCGAGCGCGGCGGATCGCAGGGGAATGGTGATGGTGAACAGCGCGCCTCCGCCCTCGGCATCGCCGACGGAAACGTCGCCCCCATGGGCCTCGGCGATGGACCGCACGATGGCCAGCCCGAGCCCGGCCCCCTCGTGCGTACGGCTGCCGCCCCGGACGAAACGGGCGAAGATCCGCTCCCGATCCTGAACACGCACGCCCGGCCCGACGTCCCGGACCCACAGGACCACGTCGGGACCTCGTACGGCGGAGCCGACCGCGACCAGGTCGCCCGATGCGGTGTGGCGGACGGCGTTGGCCAGCAGTTGCATGAGGGCCTGGGTCAGGCGCTGGCGGTCGGCGCTGATGGTGGCGTCGGCCACCTCCTCGATCCGCCAGTTGCGGTCGCCGAGGCCGCGCGCCTTGGCGAGGACGCTCACCGTGAGGTCGGCGAGTTCGACGTCGTCGAGAGCGAGGAAGCCGGGCTGCTCGGACTTGGCGAGGGTGAGGAGGTCGTCGACGATCCGGTTCATCCGGATCAGCTCGTCGGTGACCAGGGCGATGGTCTCGGCGCGTTCGCCGGGGTCGTCGCCCATGAGTTCGAGGTGGCCGCGGATGACGGTGATGGGGGTGCGGAGTTCGTGGCCGGCGTCGTCGACGAACTCGCGCTGGACCGCGAAGGCACGTTCCAAACGGTCGAGCATGTGGTTGAAGGTGCCGGCCAGGGCGGCCACGTCGTCGTTGCCGGGCACGATGAGGCGGCGGGTCAGGTCGGAGGAGTCGCTGATCCGTTCGGCCGTCTGGCGGACCAGCCGTACCGGGGCGAGGACGCGGCCCGCCACAAACCACCCGGCGGTGCCCGCGAGGCCGAGGGCCAGCAGGGCGGTCAGGCTGAGTGCCCTGATCGCGTCGTCGACCTCCTCCCGGTGCTTGTCGTAGAAGACCGCGATCACGAAGGCGCCCGTATGGCCGCCTCCCTTGATCGGTTTGACCGCGTAGCGGACCTCTCCGGCGGCGCTCTCGGTCCGGTCGTGCGTGGGCGTGGTGGCGGCCACCAGTTTGGCGACCAGGGCGCGGTCGGTGTGCAGCGCGGTGGGCGGTTTGACGAACGTCAGGCTGTCCACCTCGCCGTCGAGGATGGTGAAGAAGGTCTCGTGCCGGTCCGGGGCGTTCACGGTCAGGTGGCCTTCGAGCAGGGCGGCGACGTCGCGGCCGGGCGGTGCCTGCTCGACGTACCAGTCGAACTTGCGCGCCTCGTTGCTGAGTTCGGCGTTCACCCGGTCGTCGAGCTTGGCCAGCATGTAGGACCAGGTCGCGAAGATCGACACCACCAGGGCGAGCATGACGACGAGCAACATCCAGCCCACGATCCGGGCTCTCGCACTCACCGCTCAGTCATCTCCGCCGTCGTCGTCATCACCGTCATCGCCATCATCATCGCCGTCGCCTCTCGGCGGTGGCGGCGGGTTCACCGGCTTCGCCGGCCGCTTCTCGTCCTCCGAGGACCTCGACGACGACTCAGACGATGGTTTGGGCGACGGCTTGGGCGATGGCTCGGGCGATTTGGATGGTTTGGGGGACGGGCCGGAGGTGGCTGTCGCGTCGGGAGCCGTCGGCTTCGGCGGCGCGTCGGACACGACCACGGTCTTTCCCAGGTTAGGCGGGTCGCTGGTGAACGCCTGCACCATCCCCACCATGGCGAGCACCGCGACGATCGTCCCGACGAGGACGGCAATGATGGAAGTACGGCGGCTCATGCTCCAACGGTAGGTGCCGTGCAGGAAGACAACGGTGAGACGAAGATGAGAACCCTCTCATACAGCGACATTCTTCACTCGGTACACGACATGATCCCCGCCCGGCTAGGATGCATTAGTTAGGTTAGCCTTACCTGATCCGGAGGCACTGCGTGCGGCTGTATGTCACCGCGCTCAAACCGACCGACTCGGTCACCCACGGTTTCCTGCCTGCCGCCCGCGCACTGGGCTGCGAGGTGACCATTCTCACCGACCGGCCGGATCGGCACGCCGAGGTCCTCGATGGGGCCCACAACAGGACCCACGACGGGGCGCTCGATGGGACCGAGATCGTCCCCTGCGACGTGCGCGACCCGCGAGCCGTGATCGACACGATCGCCCACCATCACCCGCCCGGCGCGATCTTCTCCAACTCCGACCACCTCCAGGCCGAGACCGCGTTGGCCGCCGCCTACTTCGGCCTGCCGGGCAAGGACTGGCGGGCCTGCGTGTCCACCAAGAACAAGGCGCTCACCAGGCGCCGGCTGGCCGAGGCCGGCGTGGAGCGGGTTACCTCGGCACGGCTGGCGCCGGGCGACCCCGTGCCCGCCGTACCGTTGCCCGCCGTGGTCAAGCCGCGCGAAGGGGTGGCTAGCGAGGACGTGGTGCTGGTGCGGACGGCGGACGAGCTGACCAGGGCCGTCGCGGACATCCGGGCCAGGCGTCCGGGCGAGGCCCTGGTCGTCGAGGAGTACCTCCAGGGCCCGCTGCACACGCTGGAGACGCTCGGCGACGGCCGTACGACCCGGGTTCTCGGCGGGTTCGCCACCACCCTCGGCCCGCTGCCCCACTTCGTGGAGGAACGGCTCGACTGGGCGCCGGAGAACGCGGCGCACCGGCACGTGCTGAAGGCCCTGGCCGCGCTGGGGGCGGGGTTCGGGGCCTGCCACACCGAGTACGCGATCACCGAGCGCGGGCCGCGGATCATCGAGGTCAACTACCGGGTGATCGGCGACCACTGCGACTTCCTGCTGGCGGATCTGCTGGGCGTGCCGCTCTTCGAATGGATTCTCGCGGTCCACCTCGGCGAGCCCCTCCCCGGCCCACCGGCGGCCTTCGCCGGACACGGGACCGCGGTCAGCCTCGTCGCCCAGACCTCGGGCACGATCAGCTCGGCCCCGCCCGCCATCACCCCGCGCGACAGCGACGCGGTACGGCTGTGGCACCGCCCGCTCCGCGCCGTCGGCGACCGGGTGGACGTCGGCAACACCAACCGCGACTACCTGGGCCTCGTCCGCGCGATCGGACACGACAGGGAGAGCGTGGACACCGCCATCGCCGCCTTCGCCGCCGCCCACCCCTGGACGGTGACCCCATGACCGGCCAGCACCGCCATCGCCGCCGCTCACCCCTGGATGGTGAGCCCGTGACCGGCCAGCACCCGCCCATCGCCGGACCACGTCCCCGCGACCGGCCACCACAGGGACACCATCGCCCATCCCTGGACGGTGACCTCACGACCCGACACCACCGCCCATCCATGGACAGCGCCCCCATGACCGCCACCACCGCCCACCCCTGGACGGTGACCCCGTGATCCCCGATACGCGTGAGACCGAGCGTTACCTCGCGGCGAGGGTCCTGAACGCGTTGCTGCGCGAGGACTTCGGCGGGCTCGCCTCGCGGGTGACCCGGACGCCCAGGGGCGGGGTCGCGATCGAGCTCGCGGGCGGTCACGCCGTACGGCTGGCGCCCGGTTCGCTGTTCCAGGATTTCGTGGTGGCCGCCGGGGAGGCGATCGGCCTGGACGATGTGCTCGCCACGGCGCGGGAGGTGGCCGATCCGGCGGACGCGGCCGGGGTCGAGGCGTTCGCGGTGGAGTGCGGGGAGGCGTTGCGCGCGCTGGAGTTGCACGACGCGCACCGGGCGGAGGTGCTGGCCAGGATCGAGCCCGGCGACCACGAGACCCTCGCCGCGTTCGTCGATCATCCGGTCTACCCGACGGCGCGGGCGCGGCACGGGCTGCCCGCGGAGGCGCTGCTCGCCTACGCTCCGGAGTTCGCGCCGTCGTTCGAGCTGCGCTGGGCGGCGGTCCCCCGGGAGCGGGCGCGGGGCGGGGAGGTGCCGTGGCGGCCGGAGTTCGCGTCGGTGGGGCTGCCCGACCTCGGGGAGACGCACGTGCTGTTCCCGGTGCATCCGCTGACCGTGGCGACGGTCGGGGACCTGCCCGGAGTGATCGTCGCGAGCCGGCCGTACCTCCGGGTCAGGCCGACCCTGTCCATGCGCACGGTGATGGTGGGCCCGCGAACCCACCTCAAGCTGCCCCTCCCCACCAGCACCCTCGGCCTGCGCAACCGCCGCTCGATCAAACCGGGGGTGCTGGCCGACGGCGCGCGGGCCGAACTGCTGCTCAGGGAGGTGCTCGCCCGCGAGCCCGACCTCGGGAACGTGCAGATCGCCGACGAGCAGACGTACGGGCATGCCGGGCACGAGTACCTCGGATGGATGATTCGGGAGTATCCGGAAGGCGACCTCGTCCCGGTGGCCGCCCTGGCCGCGCCGGCCCTCCGGGGCGGCGCCGTGATCGAGGAGGTCTCCGGCGGTGACGTGGCCGGGCTCCTGCACGACTACCTGACGGTGCTGCTGCGCTGGAACGTGTGCCTGTTCGTGAAGTACGGCATAGCGGTCGAATCCCATCAGCAGAACCTCTCCCTGGTCCTCGGCGACTCCCCCGGCCTGCTGCTCAAGGACAACGACGGGCTGCTCGTCTCGCCCGGTCCACTGGCCGCCGCCGGGCTCGCCGTACCCGCCTTCGAGGACGGTCGGATGCTCACCCACGACCCGCACGCCCTCGCCGACGTGTTCGTCACGATCACCCTGCACCTCGCCGCGGCGGCCGTGGCCTTCCACACGCTGCCCGCCGAACAGGCCCGCAGGCTGGTCAGGGACGCACTCGGCGCGGCCATCGGGGAGTACGGCGAGCACCCGATGGCCCGCCTGCTCCGCGCCCGGACCCTGGACGCCGACCGCCTGGTCGGCAAATCGATGATCACCGCCGGCACCCTGGTGGACAAATCGCGCACCGGGGCGCTGGATGTGAACAAGTTCTACGGCACCAGCGGACCCAACTACCTGCGACGCCCCTGACCCGCACCCCCACGAACCGCCACACCACGGACCCGCACCCACGAACCCGCCGCGTCATCGCAGCACACCCCAGCACGGTTCACACCATCGAAACCGCCCCACCGCACACCATCCGGCTCAGAGCCTCCCGGACGCACCACCGCAACGCCACACCACCGCATCGCCGCACCACACGCACTGCCGCACCACCGCACCGCCGCACCACCGCTCCGCCGCACCACCGCTCTGCCGCACCACACGCACTGCCGCACCACACGCACTGCCGACCCGCCGCACGACAAGATCGACTCGTAAGGGGTATCTCCGCCTGTGGACAGCCTTGTGCTCGACATCCCCGCCGTCGCCGTCGCCGAGGACGCCTCGCTGGCGGCCCTGCTGCGTTGCTGTGTGAGGGAGGTGGCGGGGCCGCGCGGCCAGGTGTGGGAGGCCAGGCCGTACCTCCTGCTCAGGCTGGCGGAGACGTTGATCCGGGTGCGCGCGGGCGGCGGGATCGCGCTGCGGCTGGAGGACGCGGAACGGCTGGACCACGGGGTCTGGCGCCCGCTCACCCTCGATCTGCTCGTCGAACTGGTGGAGAGCGAACTCGGCGGGCAGAACCAGGAGTTCGCCGCCCAGGTCTCCGCGAGCCGCGAGGCGATGGCGATCATGCTCAAGGCCCGCGCCGACGCCGACCCGCCCGAGAGTCCCTGGCTCGCCTCCGAGCAGTCGCTCGTCTTCGGCCACCCGTTCCATCCCTCGCCCAAGGCCCGGGGCGGCGCCGGCTGGCTCGCCTACGCCCCCGAGGCCCACGCCAGCTTCCCGCTCCGGCTGCTCGCCGTACGCGAGGATCTGCTCGCCGCGCGGGGGGACACGGCCGCGCTCGACCGGCTGGGGACGGCCCCGCCCGGGTACGCCCTGCTGCCCGCGCATCCCTGGCAACTCGACCTTCTCGGTCCCGCCCTCGACGGTCCGCTCGGCGACGGCCGCCTCGTCGACCTCGGTCCGGGGACGCGCCCGGTGGTGCCGACCTCCTCGGTGCGCACCGTCTACGAGCCGGAGACCGGGACCTGCCTGAAGTTCAGCCTGGACATCCGGATCACCAACTGCGTGCGGAAGAACTCCTGGTACGAGTTGGAGGGCGCGGTGGCGCTCACCGGGCTGCTGGCCCCGGTCTTCGAGGACCTGTCGGCCCGCTTCCCCGGCACCCGATGGCTGCCCGAACCCGGCTACCGGTCCGCCGCCCTCGGCTCCCGCCTGCTGGAGGGCCTGGGCGTGATCGTCCGTACCGCCCCGGGCCCCGCCGCCCTGCTGGCCGCCTCCCTCACCACCCACCGGGTCCGCGACGCCGCCCGCTGGTGGCGCGCCTACGTCGAGCACGTGGCCCGCCCCGTGCTCGACGCCTATTTCACGCACGGCGTCGTCCTGGAACCCCACCTCCAGAACGTGCTCATCGGCCTCGACCCCGACGGCATCCCCGCCGAGGCCGTCTTCCGCGACCTGGAAGGCACCAAACTCCTCCCCGCGCGGCATCCCGCCCTCCCCGCCGAGCTGGCCGGCACCCTGACCTACACCCCCGACCAGGGCTGGAACCGCGTCGTCTACTGCCTGTTCGTCAACCATCTGTCCGAGATCGCCGCCACCCTCGCGGACGACGAGGACACCCTGCGCGAACTGTGGACCATCGCGGGTGAGGTGCTCGCCGCGTACGCGGAGACGGTCGGCCGGCCGGCGAAGCTGATGGACCTGCTGGCCGGGGCCCCGCTCCCGGCGAAGGCGAACCTCACCGTGCGCTGGGCCCGCTCGGCCGACCGCACGGCCGGCTACGTCCCCGTCGCCAACCCGTTCGCCGCCAACCCGCCCGCCTGCGAGGTGACCCGTTGATCGTCCCCCCGCCCGCCGTACAGGCGCTCGCCGAGCATGCCCCCGCCTACGTCTACGACCTCGCCGACCTGCACACCCACGCCCGGTCCGTACGGCAGGCGGTACACGGCGCCGAGCTCTACTACGCGGTCAAGGCCAATCCCGACCCCGAGATCCTCCGGGTCCTCGCTCCCCATCTGGACGGCTTCGAGGTCTCCTCGGCGGGCGAACTGGCCCACGTCCGCGCCACGGTCCCCGGCGCCAGGATCGCCCTGGGCGGCCCCGGCAAGACGGCCGGGGAACTCACCGCCCCCGTCGACCGCCTGCACGTCGAGAGCCCCGGCGAACTGCGCCGCCTGCTGGCCACCGGGATCACGGCCGACATCCTGCTCAGGCTCAACCTGGACATCCCCATCGGCGGCGCGGCACTCACCATGGGCGGCGGCGCCACCCCCTTCGGCATGGACCCCGCAGGCGCGCAGGAGTGCGCGGACCTCCTGAAACCCCAGCACCGCGTACGGCTGCGCGGCATCCACGCCCACCTGGCCAGCGGCCTGGACGCCGCCGACCTCGCCGGCCTGGCGCGCGCCGTACTGGATCACGCCGGAGACCACGACGAGGTCAATCTCGGCGGCGGCATGAACGTGTCCTACACCGACCCGGGCGCGAGGTTCGACTGGACCTCCTACGGCACCGCCCTGAGGGCCCTGGGACGGCCGGGCCGGACGCTGCGGATCGAGCCGGGCCGTGCCCTGACGGCGTACTGCGGCTGGTATCTCACCCGGGTGATCGACCTGAAGCGGGTCCACGGCGCGCTGTTCGCCGTGGTCACCGGCGGCACCCACCACCTGCGCACCCCGGTCGCCAAGTCACACGACCAGCCCTTCGCCGTACTCCCCACCGGCCACGGCCCCGCCATCACCGACGAACCGGTCACGATCGTCGGCCAGCTCTGCACCCCCAAGGACGTCTTCGCCCGCCAAATCCCCATAAATCACCTTCAAACAGGGGACACCATCGCCTTCGCCCTGGCCGGCGCCTACGCCTGGAACATCTCCCACCACGACTTCCTCATGCACCCCAAACCAACCTTCCACTACGTCTGACCCACGAAATTCGATCTCTCCCTTGACACCATGGCGATCTTCAGCTGACCGCTGGGACGGATTCGACGAGGGCGGCCAGGCCGGGGGCGTCGAGGAGGTCCACCGGGCGGATGGTCTCGTTCGAACGCACGTAGTGGAAGGCGGCCCGGACCTGCTCGATGGGCGCGCCGGCGAGCTCGGCCCAGGCCAGGCGGTAGGCGGCGAGCTGGATCGCGGCGGTCTCCGCGGCCCTGCCCCGGGGGCGTTCGCCGGTCTTCCAGTCGACGACCTCGTAACCGCCGTCGGGAGCGCGGAAGACCGCGTCCATCCGGCCGCGCACCAGCCGATCAGCGATCATGGTCTCGAACGGCACCTCAAGATCGAGCGGCTCCCGCGAAGCCCACTCGCTCTCCTCGAACCTGTCCTGGAGCTCCGAAAGCCGCACATCGGTCTCGGGGACGTCGCCCGCGGTCCCCGGCAGCTCGAAGTCGTCGATCAGCCGCTGCTGTCCCCACCGTGACTCCAGCCAGTGGTGGAAGGCGGTGCCCCGGCGGGCGAGCGGCGCCGGGCGTACGGGGACGGGACGGCGGATGCGTCTGGCCAGTTCCCTCGGGTCGTCGGCGAGGGTGACGAGCGAGGAGACGGTCAGCCGGGACGGCAGCTCGACCCGGGTGGCTGGGCGTCGCCGTACGTGCTCGCGTTCGCGCAGCAGCAGCTCGGTGTCACGTTCCCAGGAGCTCATCCGGTCACGGTCGAAGACCCGGACCTGGTCGGGCTCGTCGTCGGCGAGCGAGCCGTCCAGCGCCGCCTCGACCAGGCGGGCGCCGTCGAGCACCGCCTCGTAGCGCAGGCCCTCGGGGGTGACCGGCCACGGAGCCTCGGCGGGCACCGCGAGCAGCGGGTTCTCCGCGCCGTCCGCGATGGGCTCGGCCCAGTGGGCCACCCGGCCGCAGGTCTCGCTGACCTCCCGCAGGAAGTCGGAGGGTTCGAGCGGTTTGGTGGCGCTGCCCCAGCGGTAGCCGGAGGCGATCAGCAGGTAGTGGGCGCGGGTGACCGCCACATACGCCAGCCTGCGCTCCTCCATCAGGTCGCGCTCGCGGCAGTGCTCGTCGAAGTCGCCGAGCTCCTCCTTCGTCAGGCCGGCGAGTCTGGGCAGGTCGGCCGCGTCGCCGCGGAGCGGGTAGGGCAGCTTGCGTGGGTTCTCCGTCCACCTCGGGGTGGTGACGGGCCGGGCCGGGAAGATGGTCCCGCTCGCCAGGGCGCCGGTCTTGGAACGGAGCTGCGACATGCCGGGCACCACCACGACCGGCCACTCCAGGCCCTTGGAGGCGTGGATGGTCATCAGCTTGACGCTGTTGCTCTCGCCGACCCGGCCGGCGTCGAGGCCGTTCTCCTCCTCGTCGGCGGCCTTCAGATAGGCCAGGAACGCGCCGAGCGTGGGATCTTCGGCGTCGCCGGCGAACCTGGACGCGGCGTCCTGGAACGCGTCCAGGTCGGCACGGGCGGCGAACGCGCTCGCCGTGGCCGCCTGCGCGGCCACCTCCACCTCCAGCCCGGTCCTGCGCTCGATCTCGGTGATCAGGTCGGGCAGCGGCTGCCCGGCGTGCGCCCGCAGCAACCGCAGCTCTCCCGCCATCGCGATCAGCCGGATCCTGGCCAGCGGCGAGAACCGGGACAGCCACTCGGCCCGGTCGGGCAGCTCGTCCAGCGCGTCGACCAGGCTGCCGCGCTCCTCCGCCAGATCCGCGACGACCTGGTCGAGCGGGTCCTCCTGCCGGCCGCCGCCGTCGCGCGTCTCGCGGTTCAGCTCGCGGGCGCAGTCGCCGAGCACCTTCAGGTCGGCGGGCCCGATCCGCCACCTCGGCCCGGCGAGCAGCCGCACCAGCGCGTCGCCGGCCGTCGGGTCGTAGAGCACCCGCAGCGTCGCCACGATGTCGGACACCTCGGGCACCGTGAGCAGGCCGCCCAGCCCGACCACCTCGACCGGCACCCCCCGCTCGGCAAGGGCCCGCCGCAACGCGGGAAACTGCGAACGCCGCCGCGCGAGGATCGCCACATCCGACGGCTGTACGGCAAGCGGCCCGCCCCAGGAGCTCGGCTTGGCCTTCTCGCGCTCCCCCTCGCCCCACGGCAGCCCGTCGGGCGCGGTCTCCTCACCCAGCAGGCGGACCACCCCGTCGGCGACCCACCGGGCCTCGTCCTCGGCGGTCTCGTGGAACGCGCACAGCACCCGGCCACGGTCCACCCGGTTCTTGCCGGGCACCAGCACAGGCACCTCCCGCGCCTCCATCCGGAGCGGGAGCTGCACCCTGGCGGCGACGTCGAGCACCCGGTCGCCGTTGCGGAAGCTCACCGACAGCCGGCGTACCGGGGCCTCGTCGCCGCTGGCCGTACGGAAGTCGGTGGCGAAGCGGGTGAGGTTGCCCGCCGAGGCGCCGCGCCAGCCGTAGATGGACTGGCAGGGGTCGCCGACGGCGGTCACCGGATGCCCGGTGGCGAACAGCGCGCGCAGCAGCACCAGCTGGGCGTGGCTGGTGTCCTGGTACTCGTCGAGGAGGACCACCGAGAACCTGCCCCGCTCGATCTCGCCCACCTCCTGGTGCCCGGCGGCGATCCTGGCGGCCAGGGCCATCTGGTCGCCGTAGTCGATGACCTCCCTGGACCTCTTCAGCCTGCCGTACTCCTCGACCAGCGGCAGGAGTTGCTCCCTGGCGGCCTGGACGGCGACGGGCTTGCGCTGCGCGATCGTGGTCCGGCCGGGCAGTTCGGCGAGCCGGTCGGCCAGCCACGCGCCCGCCCGCCGTACATCACCGGCGTCGCGGAGGTGCTCGGCCATCTCGCCGGACAGCTCCAGCACGGCACGTGTGACCGTCGCGGGGCCCCACTCGATCTCCTCCATCGGCCCGTCGTAGAGGCTGACGATCCGGCTCGCCAGCTGCCAGGAGACGGCGGGCGGCACCAGGCGCATGGTGGGTTCGAGCGCCTCGCGGAGGGCGTGGTCGGTCACCAGCCGCGCGGCGTACGCGTGGTAGGTGGAGACGGTCGGCTCCTCCTCCAGCACCTCCGCGTCGACCAGCTTGGCCTCGGCGAGCCCGGCCAGCCGCTTGCGGACCCGGGCGGCCAGCTCGGTGGCGGCCTTGCGGGTGAAGGTGAGCCCCAGCACGCGTTCGGGCCTGGCCAGCCCGTTGGCGACCAGCCAGACCACCCGGCCCGCCATGGTCTCGCTCTTGCCCGAGCCCGCGCCCGCCATCACGACCGTGGGCTCCAGCGGAGCCTCGATCACGGCGGCCTGCTCGGGGGTCGGCGGCAGGATGCCGAGCCTGTCGGCCAGCTCGACCGCGCTCAGCACACCTGGCCCCCGTCGTCGTTGACCGGGCAGCTCGACCTGGCCGCGCAGGTACGGCAGCCGTCGTTGACCTGTGCCTGGAAGAACGGGCCCGACATGCCGGTGGCCACGGTGTCGACCAGCTTCTCCGCCCACTTCGGATCGTCGTCGTCGCCGAGTGCCCGCTGGCCCTGTTCCTTGGCGTCCTTGCCGGCCGCCTTGCCGACCTGCACCAGCGCCGCGCCGCCCGGCTCGGTGAGCCCGTGCCGCCGGAACGCGCCGAGCAGCGTGGCGAGCTGGTAGACGCCGAGCTGCGGGTGGCGGTCGAGATCGGCGTCCGAGGGCTTGGAACTGCCGGTCTTCAGGTCGATGATCACCGCTCGGCCCTCGCCGTCACGCTCGACCCGGTCGACCCTGCCCTTGATCTGCACGCCCTCGGAGACCATCGCGGTGAACGCCTCCTCGGGGGCGACCAGCTCCCTGGGGTTCTCCTGATGCCAGCGGACGAACTTGCCGATCATCTGCTCGGCGACCTTGCGCTGCTTGCGGTTGAACCATTTGCCGCCGAAGTCGAGCTCGTCCCAGATCCCGTCGAGGCGCTTGCCCAGCGTCTCCTCGGTGGGCAGGCCGGTCGCGGCGAGCGCGGCGAGCGCGTGCACGACCGTGCCGAGCCCCTGCGCCGCGCTGGTGCCGCTCGCGCCCACCGAGGTCTCCAGCAGCCACCGCAGGCCGCACTTGGTGAAGCTCTCCACGGCCGAGGGCGAGATCCGGACGATGTCGTCGGGCCAGCCGAGCGGGCGGTCGTCGGAGATCGGGGTCAGGCCGTACCAGTCGTCGGGGTGCGCGCCCTGCACGCCCGCCTCCGCCAGCCTGGCCAGATGACTCGCCGCCGCCTGGCGCAGGCGTTCCGGCCTGGTCGGGTCGCACACCGCCTGCCGCAGGTCGGCCACCAGGGCGGACATGCTCAGCCAGCGCGCCCGGTCGGTCGCGCCCGCCTCCTCCACGCTGCCGGGCAGCAGCTCCGACAGGAACCGCGAGGGCCGCTCGTCGGTGTCCTCGCCGCCGACCGCCGTGACCACGAGCTTCTTCCGCGCCCTGGTCGCGGCCACGTAGAACAGACGGCGTTCCTCGGCGAGCAGTTTGGAGGCCAGCGCGGCGGAGGCGGCGTCCGTGCCGCCCGGCGCCGACCCCCTGGACAGCTCGACCATGTCCTCCACGCCCAGCATCGAACCGCGCAGCCGCAGGTCGGGCCAGACCCCCTCCTGCACCCCCGCGACCACCACGACGTCCCACTCCAGGCCCTTGGCGCGGTGCGCGGTCAGGATGCGTACGGCGTCGCCTTCCGGGGCGTGCTCGGCCAGGGTGTCACCGGCGATCTCCTGCGACGCCAGATCGTCGAGGAACACCTCGGGCCCCGCCTTCGGCAACCGGTCCACGAACCGCGCCGCGTGGTCGAACAGCGCCATCACCGCGTCGAGATCCCGGTCGGCCGCCGCGCCCCTCGCCCCGCCGCCCAGGCTCACCTCGGTCCAGGTCTGCGCGAGGCCGCTGGCCTGCCACACCGCCCACAGCACGTCCTCCGCCGTACCGCTCTGCCGTACGGCCTCGCCCGCGGTGACGAGCAGCTTGGCCAGCCGCTCGGCCGGCGCCGCGATGTGCGGCTCCACCCGCACCAGCTCCCGCGCGTCCCGCACCGCCGCCACCAGCAGTTCCCCCGCCGTCCGCAGACCCCCCTCCCGCTCCGCCACCCGGACGGCCCCGTCCTCTGCGACACCCTCACGCACGGCAGGAGCCAGCGGGACAGACTCCCCGCCGTCACCCTCACGCACGGCGGAAGCCTGCGGGGCAGAGTCCCCACCGGCACCCACACGTACAGCGGGAGCCAGAAGGACGGACTCCCCATCGGCACCCTCACGCACGGCGGAAGCCTGCGGGGCAGAGTCCCCACCGACACCCACCACACCACCCTCACGTACAGCGGGAACCTGCGGGACGGACTCCCCATCGGCACCCACCTCACCGGCGAGCCGCCGCGCGGCCGAATCCAGCACGCCCCTCTCGGAGACGGCATCGTCCTGCACGGTGCCAACCTGGTCGACGGGATCCTGCACGTCGTCCTCGTCGGCGGGATCCTGCACACCGTCCTCGTCGGCGGGATCCTGCACACCGTCCTCGTGGGCGGCTTCGGCGGCCTCGGCGGCCTCGGCGGCGTGTTCGGCGATGCGGAGGGCGCGACGGAGGCGGCGGACGCCGATCATGTCGGTGCCGCCCAGCGGGCCGGTGAGCAGTTCCTCGACGACGGCCTCGTCCAGGGTCTCGGGGTGCATCGCCACCCGCAGCAGGGTGATCATCGGCCGGACCCCGGGCTCCGCGGCCACCGGCAGCTCGTCGCTCGCGACCGTGACCGGCACCCCGGCCGTCACCAGGGCCCTGCGCAGCAACGGCACCTGCCGTGCCGCCGACCGCACCAGCACCGCCATCCGCGACCACGCCACCCCGTCGAGCAGGTGTGCCCGGCGCAGCGTGTCGGCCACCACGGCGGCCTCCTGGCTCGCGCCGTCGGTGAGCAGCGCCCGCACCTCGCCCGGCTCGGCGTCCTGGCTCGGGAGCAGGTCGCGGTGCCCCCGGCCGGCGGCGCCGGACGGCGGGCCGACGGCGCTGGACGGCGGGGCGGCGGCGCTGGACGGCGGGGCGGCGGCGCTGGACGGCGGGGCGGCGGGGAGGCGGGCGGTCACCCGGCGGGAGGCGGTCAGCAGGCCGGGCGCCATCCGGCGGCAGACGCGCAGGGCGACCACGGGGGCGTCGTGGCCGTCGCGGGTGGGGAACCGTTCGGGGAAGCGGAGGATGCCGCCGACTTCGGCCCCGCGGAAGCCGTAGATGGACTGGTCGGGGTCGCCGACCGCGATCAGGTCGCGCCCGTCGCCGGCGAGCTGCCTGAGCAGGAACTCCTGCGCGGGATCGGTGTCCTGGTACTCGTCCACGTAGACGACGTCGTAGGCGGCCCGCTCACGTTCGCGGACCTCGCCGTCGGCGAGCAGCCCCGCGGCGGCGCGGATCAGCTCGGCGTAGTCGAGCGAGGGCACCGGGTCCAGGTCGAAACGGGCCTGGTAGCGGTCGGCGAACCGGCCGGCCGCCGCCCAGTCGGCGCGGCCGTGCGTCCGGCCCAGCGCGACGAGGTCCGCACCGTCGAGGCCGCGCTCCGCGGCCCTGGACATGAAGTCGCGCAGTTCCTCGGCGAACCCGCGGGTCTTCAGCGCCTCCCTGAGCTTCTCCGGCCACTCGGGCGCGCCGCCCTGCAGCTCGCCGTGCAGCAGGCGGCGGACCTCCAGGAGCTGCTCGGGGCCGGTCAGCAGGCGCGGCGGCGGCTCCCCGGCGAGGACGGCGTCCCGACGGAGCAGCGTGTAGGCGTAGCTGTGGAAGGTGAGGGCCAGCGGCGTGCGGGTGGTGCGCCGCATCCGGCCGGTGATGCGCTCGCGCAGTTCGCCAGCCGCCTTGCGGCTGAAGGTGAGCACCAGGATCCGCTCGGGATCGATCCCGCGGCGCTCGACCCGGTCGACGACGCTCTCCACGATGGTGGTGGTCTTACCGGTGCCCGGCCCCGCGAGCACGAGCAGCGGACCGCCCCGATGCTCGACCACGGCACGCTGGTACTCGTCGAGCACAGGGGCCTCGGCACGCCCCGTGGCCCCATCCCGCACCAGTCGCCAGCTCTGAGCACTCACAACTCAGCATTCCACCAGACCCCGGGGACAGATCGTGCCGACTTGACCCGTCTCCCCGGCTATCCGGGACAGATCGGCCCCCAAATTCGGCAGAACACGCTATCCACCGACATGTCGCCGCACACCGCGACACGCCGCCGGTTGAACGAAGGATCGTCCACGTTCGCCCCGAAAGCGGCCCTGGTCCACCGCGCCGTTCGTCCCCCGGAGGCAACCTGCGCTCCCAGAGCTGGCGAAGGCCACCAGCCTTCCAGCCCCACCGCCCTCCACCACGAACCCGGCCCAGCCGTCGCCGAACCCCACCAGCCCGACACCACGCAACGCCCCAGCCCACGTAAGTCCAAACCCACACTGAGCACATCGTCGCGCCGGATGCCGATGACCTTCATGCCGACCATCTGGCCGTTCCCGAAGGCGTGCGACAGCCGGTAGTGAAGGAAGACGGCCGGCGCGGAGACGCCGAACCGCTAGTCCGCCCACGGGATCTGGGCCCTCCGTACAGCCGGTGGCTCGGTGGCCTGGCGCAGGGAGACGCCGAACCGCTAGTCCGCCCACGGGATCTGGGGAGACCGGTGGTAGGTGACGTCCCACCGTTTCCAGAGGGCGGCGTGCGAGGCGAGGCGGGCGGCGAACCGGTCGAAGGACCGGGCCCGTTGCGGCGACCAGGCGACCTCGGCCACCGCGGGGAGCCGTGGAAAGGCGAGATACTCCACGTCGGCGATCGTCTCCACCGTCTCCGTCCACAACGGCGTCTCCACGCCCAGCACGTCCTGCTCGCCGACGCCCTGGACCACCGTGGCCGGATCCCACTCGTAGGCGTCGCGCACCTCGACGAACCCGGCCCAGTCGAGACCGATCCTGGTGTCCGCGTCGTACTTCATGTCGAGATAGACCCGGGAGGCCGGCGACATGACGAGCTTGCCGCCCTGCCGTACGGCCTGCTGGACCTCGTCCGGAGGGTCGTTGGTCTGCCAGAACTGGGTGATCGAGTCGGCGGCGAGCTTCGCCTTGCCGATCTCCTGCCAGCCGACCATGCGCTTGCCCGTCGCGCGGACCAGCTCCTGGGCGCGCTCGACGAACGCGGCGTACTCCTGCGCGCTCAGCGTCTGCACCTCGTCACCGCCGATGTGGAGGTACGGCCCCGGGGTCAGCCGGGCGACGGCCGCGACCACGTCGGAGACGAACCTGTCGGTGGCCGGCGAGCCCACGCACAGCGCGCTGAACCCGACCTTCATCCCGGTGTACGGCTCGCGCCTGCGGCCGTCGCAGTTGAGCTCGGCATAGGAGGCGAGGGCGGCGTTGGTGTGGCCCGGCAGGTCGATCTCGGGCACGATCTCGACGAACCTGTCACGGGCGTAGGCGACGATCTCCCGGTAGTCGTCCGCGTCGTAGAAGCCGCCGGGCCCGCCGCCGATCTCGGTCGAGCCGCCCACGGCGGTGAGGTCGGGCCATCCGTCGATCGCCAGCCGCCAGCCCTGGTCGTCGCTGAGGTGCAGGTGGAGCACGTTGAGCTTGTAGGCAGAGATCAGGTCGATGTAGCGCTTGACGTCGGCCACGGCGAAGAAGTGCCGCGCGACGTCCAGCATCGCGCCCCGCCACGCGAACCGCGGCCGGTCGGAGACACGGATCCCGTCGATCTGCCGCCCGGGTCCGGTGGGCAGCAGTTGCCTGAGGGTCTGCACCCCCCAGAAGAGCCCCGCCGGGGTGGCCGCGCTCAGCCGTACGCCATCGGGGTCGACGACCAGGTCATACCCCTCCGCGCCGGCCTGCGGCGCGTCCAGGCTCAGCCGCACCGCCCCCGCCGCCCCCAGCTCCGGCCGCCTCCCGGTCGCATCGAGTACGGCCCGCACCAGGTGACCGGCCACGGCGGCGGCCTCGGGCGGCGCGCTGATCACCATGGGCTCGTCGAGGGCGAACCCGGCGGGCAGGATCTCGACCTCCGAGGGCAGCGGAACCAGGTTCACCTCGTCAGCCACGCCGCCACCCACCGCACACGCCGCCAGCGCCACACCCACCAGGACACCGGCCGCCATCCGCGCCAACCACGATTCCCCCATTGGATCACCGACCCCATCACTCTCCGCGGCTTTATCGGAAAGCTTGTTAACCATTCTAGGACCAGCACCCACGAGACGACATACTCCGGACCCCGGACGACCCGGCCGTGGCAGTCGGCTGACCCCGCGTCACACCGCCCGCCCTGGCCGGTGACACGGTAGGGTCATGCCGTCACAGAGTGCGACGGCGTGACGCCGAGCGCCGAGAAGAGGCCCCCGCCTCGGCGATCCGGCGGGTTGTCAGCACTCGCCACGGGAAGGTTGCAGGTGTCTCGGGATCTGTGAGACGGCTACGACCAGGCGTGAAAGAGTGCAGATCATGCTTACGATCGAACAGCATGTGCGGTTGACCGGAGTCGGGTACGAGGGCTGCGACCTCGACGAGTTCATCCGGCGCCTTCGCCACGAAGACGTGGGACTGCTGGTCGACGTGCGGCTGAATCCGATCTCCCGCAAGCGGGGTTTCAGCAAGACCGCGCTGGGCGACGCGCTTGCCGATGCGGGGATCGCCTACGAGCACATGCGCGAACTCGGCAATCCCAAATCGAACAGAGCCGGGTTCGGCGGCAACCAGGTCGAACTGAGGACCGCCCGCGGTATCTACGCGGGGCTGCTCACGGCTGTCGGCGCGCGTGAATGCCTGGACCGGATCTCCGAGGCCGCTCGGCGGCAGAGGGTGTCGCTCATGTGCTTCGAAGCCGACGAGCACCGCTGTCATCGCGATCTCGTTCTGGAGGCCGTCCGCGAACGCCTCAGCTCCGCGGTACGGGTTTGAGCCGGCGAGGATAGAGCACGCCCAGAATGATGAAGCTCTGCGGATGGGCTTGCTGGTTGCCCACGTAGAAGACGGTGTCGCGGTCCGGTGCGCACATCTGGTCCCAGAATTTTTCGCGAATGGCCTGCTTCACCCCTTCGTCGTCACGGGCGCCCACGGTGCGCTGCAGGGCGGACAGCTCCCAGTCGTAGATCCCCTGACGGTGTGTATTGCAGCCGGAGGAGTGACATCGGTAGCGGTACCACGCCTTGAAGCGAGGGGCCTGGAGCACGGCGCGTGGCGCTGAGTCGAAGAGATCGAACTGTTGGACATACCTGTCAATCTTGTTCTGCTCGGCAGGCGTCCAACCGGGGTGAGACTCGATGTCAAGCGCAAGAATTCTTGCCGGCCGGACTGCCGCCAGCGACCGAGCCGAAGGACGGTTACGGACAGCGGTGATGAGGCCGCACATGGACTCCTCGATGTAATCGTCGAGAAAGGCCATTCGTTTCGGCCAGCCGTCGAGATGCTTTACCACGACGAAGCTGTCGGCTCGTGGCCTCCAGCTCTCCGCCCGTGGATCGTTCGCGCTGGGTTTGGCTTCCAGCGCAACGACGTCGTACTTCCTGAACTGACGGTCGCTGTCCAACTCGCGAAAGTTGATCGGGTAGAGCCTTATCCAGCCCGGTTGGTCCAAGTCGAGCCGCAGCGCGGCCACGCATACGGTCTCTCCGTAGGTCTCTGAGGGATTGGGGGCGGCCTTGACGGTGATCAACACCTTCATCCGCTGGAATCGGGTATCCGATGGCTTGGTGTGGATCGTTCCCAAATCTGGACCGAAGAGAGAAGGCTGCTCTGCCATGGAATCCTCCGCACTGACCGCCCCACCTATATCCAGAGATTAGCTTTACTGATTCGTCAACCGTCTTGAGCGAAGCAAGTTGACCACAACTGGACAATCAACCTGCCATCAGGCGCCGCCGAGATCGTTGCCGGTAGCGAGATGGCGTGTCTGCTGTATTTCGGGTTCGGGCATTGGAAGATGTGCTGGTGGACTACGTCGGGCATTTTCGCCGCGAGGTCGCCGGGTTCGAGGACGCGGTTCGTGTCGCGGCGGCCGCCGAGATCGCCCCCCAGGTGCCGTCTTGTCCCGGTTGGGTGATGACGGATCTGGTGCTGCATCTCGGGACCGTGCATCGGGCCGTGACCACCGTCATCGTCGAGCGGATGACCGGGCCGCCCGTGGCACCCGGGGCGTCATCGGACTTGCTGGAGATGCTCGTGAGGTGGCTGCCACCGGGGCAGGCGCCACCGGGTCAGACACCTCCGGCACTACCTCTGCCGCCTGACCTCATCGGCTGGTTCAGCGAGGGGGCGCGGCTACTGGAGCAGCAGTTCCGCGCTGTGCCGCCACAGGAACCGGTGTGGACCTGGTGGCACGACCACAGTGTCGGCTTCTGGCACCGCGTGCAGGCGATCGAGGCCGCCGTCCACCGCTGGGACGCCGAGAACGCCATCGGCATCCCCCGCCCGGTGCCGCCCGACCTGGCCTCCGACACCGTCTCGCAGACCTTCGAAGTCATGGCCCCGGCCCGCCGGGCGAGGGTCGACGCGCCTCCGGGCCGGGGCGAACGCTACAGGTTCCAGCGCTCCGACGGGCCCGGGGCCTGGACGCTACGGTTCGGCGCCGACGGGGTCGGCACTCTCGACCCGTCCGAGCCTGCCGACGTGACGGTCACCGCGACGGCCTCCGACCTGGCCCTCTTCCTGTGGCAACGGATCCCGGCCGACCGTCTGCACGTCGAAGGCGACCCGGCCCTGTTGACCCGCTACTTCGAACTGGTCCCGCCCATGTGAGCGAGGCCGTCACCGAGACGTCTCCCCGGTCGACCGCGCACGTCTCCCCGGCCGACCGTGCAGGTCGAAGGCGACTCCGCCCGCCGGGCCACCGCTTCGACGCTGATCCTTTGCCGGGGACGCACCCCGCGCGGGGGCAGAGCGGAGTTCGATGCTCTCCGCGGCACCCTTCCCAACGCCACCCTCGAATCCCTGGACGGCCTGCACCATTTCGGGGGCCGGAAAGGACGTCTGCCCCGGTCGCAGCCGAGCGGGCCCTGGCGTTCCTCCTCGAAGGCTGATTGCCCGTTCCGGGGTCGCGCCGACCCGAGCGGAGGGCCTAGTAGCGTGCGCCCAGTTTGTGCCAGGAGGTGTTTGACTGCCCGTAGTTGTTGAGCACGTAGTTGTCGGCGGGAAGGCCATGGCACAGCCATGACTGGGCCGGCGCCTTGAGATCGTAGGCTACTTCACATTTCCGCCAGGCCCCGTGCTGGAACAGAATCCAGCGGCCGTTGCCGGTGCCGTTCGCGTCGAAGTCGATCGCGATCGTCCCGCCGGGGAAGTTCGGGATCGACAGGCTGCATCCCAGGATTATCGGCGCCTTGCAGGTTTTCCGCGGATTGGCGAGTGCTCCGCTGCCGTCTGCCATCGCTGCCGAATTCATCGCCAGCAAGCCGACAGCCATTCCCAGAACAGCAAAGGTCCGATGTAGGGACATTTTCCCTCCAGTTCCGGCCACGTCAATGGCCGTTGGTCAGAGACGAGTTGTTCACCCGGCCGAGCACAGCCTGCCGGTGTACTTCGCGTACCAGACCGCGGGGTATCTCCCGAGCTTGGTCACGCCGGGTTTTACGCACATGTCGTAGTTGCCGTCGTCCCCGCCCCAGCCGAGCTCGACGTTGATGATGATGTCGGTCCGAGGTGGCGCGTCGCAGTGCCCGTAAAGGGCGTTGAGGCTGCCGTCCACATGGAAGCCGCATTTGAACTGCGCGGCGGGCCCCGGCTCGGCGGTTGCCGTGGCCGACGCGGGTAGTGCGGCCAATGCCACGGCAGCGGCTGAAAGGGCTGCGACCGCCGATCTCGCGGCGACGGATGTTCCGATTCGCATGATTCCTCCTGATGGAAGGAGAGGACGACCTCGGCCGAATGGCAGTCGATCCGACGGCGGCGCCGGACCTGCTTCATCCCGGCTCGCAGTCTCCGGTAATCGCACACCGGTCCCTCTCGGTGGAGCGGTCGGCGTCTGTCTATCGCATGCGCGCTTGTTCGCTGTCGGGGTGCGGCGGTGAACAAACAGATGACGAACAAGCATTCCCGATACAAAATGACTTGACCGGCCTACGGGGGTGGGGACGTTGTCACGTAGGGAACTGCCGCTGCCTCCCAGCGACGACCCGTTGACCAGATTCGCCGCGGACCTGCGCAAGCTGCGGCGGCGCGCGGGCGGCCCGACATATCGGGAGATGGCGAAACGCGCGCACTACGCGCTGGCGACCCTGTCCGGGGCTGCGAGCGGGCAGAAGTTGCCGAGCCTCGCGGTGACCCTGGCGTACGTGAAGGTGTGCGGCGGCGACACCGCGGGGTGGGAGAAGCGCTGGCACGCCGTCGCGGCCGAGCTGGCCGCCGACGACGACCCCGAGCCGGAGCCACGGGCGCCGTATGTCGGCCTGCCGGCGTTCCAGCGAGAGGACGCCGATCTGTTCTTCGGCCGGGAACGGCTCGTCGGCGAGTTGCTCGAACGGCTGAGGACCGACCGGCTCGTCGCCGTCTTCGGCGCGTCGGGTGCGGGCAAGTCGTCACTGCTGCGCGCCGGCCTGCTCGCCCGCTGGCCGCACCGGTCGGTGATTCTCACACCCGGCGCGCACCCGCTGGAGGAGTGCGGCGTTCAGCTCGCCCGCCTGACCGGCACGCCACCGGGGCGCGTCCGCGCCGAGCTGGCCGCCGACCCGCGCGCCCTGCACCTGTTCGCGCGCCAGGTGACCGTGGACTCGCCGGGCGACCTGCTGGTCGTGGTGGACCAGTTCGAGGAGGTCTTCACGCTGTGCCGCGACGACGCCGCGCGCACCCGGTTCATCGAGGCCCTGGTCACCGCGGCGCGGGAGCCGAACTCCCGGTGCCAGGTGGTGCTGGGCGTCCGCTCGGACTTCCACGCCCACTGCACCAGCCATCTGACGCTGCGCGACGAGCTGACCGACCGGCTCGTCGTCGGCCCGATGACCACCGACGAGCTGCGACGCGCCATCAGCGCACCCGCCTCACACGCCGGCTGCGCGGTCGAGCAGGCGCTGCTGGCCGACCTCGTGGCCCACGCGAACGGCCGGGTCGGCGTACTGCCGCTGCTGTCGCACGCGCTGCTGGAGACGTGGCGGCGAAGACGTGGCAACACCCTCACGTTGACCGGCTTCCAGGCGGCGGGCGGGATCGACGGCGCGCTCGCCCACACCGCCGAACGCGTCCACACCACCCTCGATCCGGCGCAGCAGCGGCTGGCCAGGGACCTGTTCCAACGGCTCACCGCGCTCGGCGAGGGCACCGAGGACACCAAGCGCCGCATCTCCAACGCCGAGTTGGACACCACCGACCCCGACACCGAGGTCGTGCTCGAACGCCTCGCCGCTGAGCGGCTGCTCACCGTGGATGGCGACACCGTCGAACTCACCCACGAGGCGCTGATCCGCTCCTGGCCGCGCCTGAACGGGTGGCTGACCGAGGACCGCGACGCGCTGCGCACCCACCGCCGGCTCACCGAGGCCGCGCAGTCGTGGCAGGAGCTGGAACGGGACGACAGCGCCCTCTACCGCGGCGTACGGCTGGCGATGGCACGCGAGGTGACCGGCAGGCTGAGCGCGCTGGAACGGGAGTTCGTGGCCGCGGGTGAGGCCGCCGAAGCCGCGGAGGAGGCCGCCGCCAGGCGCGGCACCCGGCGGCTGCGCCGACTGGTCGTGCTGCTGAGCGTGCTGCTGGTCCTGGCGGTCACCGCGAGCGCCCTCGCGGTGACCGCCCAGCGCCAGGCGATCCGGGAGCGCAACTCCGCCACCGCGCAGCGCGTCGCGGACCGGGCGGACGCGTTGCGCGTCACCGACTCCGCGCTCGCCGCGCAGCTCAGCCTGGCCGCGTACCGGCTGTCCGCCAACGAGGTGACCCGCAGCAGTCTGCTCAGCGCGTACGGCACGCCGCATGCCACGCGCCTGACCGGCCACGGCGACGAGGTGGTCGCCACGGCGCTCAGCGGGGACGGACGGCTGGTCGCCACCGCGAGCGCGGACGGCACGATCAAGCTGACGGACGCCGCCGACCCGCACCACACGCGGGAGCTGGCGACGGTGACCGCGAACGCGCGCTCGGCGGCGTTGAGCCCGGACGGCCGCACGCTGGCGGTCGGTGAGAACGGGGCGGTGCTGCGGTGGGACGTGGCCGACCCCGCCCACCCCGCCCGGCTGCCGAACCTCACCGGGCACACGGGCGCGGTCGACGCGGTCGCCTTCAGCCGGGACGGCCGCACGCTGGCCAGCGGGGGCGCGGACCGCACGGTCCGGCTCTGGGACCTCGGCGGCGGTGGGTCGACCACGCTCACCGGACACACCGGCGGTGTGAAGTCGGTGGCGTTCAGCGCGGACGGGCGCACCCTGGCGTCCGCGAGCGCCGACCGCACCGCCAGATTATGGGACCGCACGAGCCGGACCCCGATGGTCCTGAAGGGGCACACCGGCGCGGTGAACGCGGTGGTGTTCGGCGGGCCGGTGCTCGCCACCGCGGGCGAGGACCGTACTGTGCGGCTCTGGGATCTGGCGGGCAGGCCGTTGTCGGTGGCCGAGGGCCACACCGACGCCGTGCGCGCGCTGACGTTCATGGGCGATGCGCTCGTCTCGGGCAGCGCCGACGCGTCGGTGCGCGTGTGGGACGTCGGCGACCCGCACGACCTCCGCGAACTGGCCGCGCTCGCCGGGCACACGGGCGCGATCACCTCCGCCGCGTTCGCCGGGCGCACTCTGGCCACGGCCGGCTCGGACCACACGACGCGGCTGTGGGACCTGCCGGGCGACACGCTCACCGGCCATCGCAGCTCCATCTACGGGGTGGCGTTCAGCCCGGACGGCCGTTCGCTGGCGACGTCCGGCTACGACCGGGTCATCCGGCTGTGGAAGGTGAAGGATCGCACCTCAGAAGTCCTGAGCGGGCACACCGGCCCGGTCAACGCCGTCGCCTTCAGCGCCGACGGCGCCACGCTGGCCAGTGCGAGCGCGGACGGTACGGCGCGGCTGTGGAACCTCCGGGACCGCACCTCGGCCATCCTCGCCGAGCACGGTGACGCGGTGGAGTCCGTGGCATTCAGCGGCGGCACCCTGGCCACCGCGAGCTCCGACAGGACCGCCGCGCTGTGGGACGTGGCGACCCGCACCAGGCTGGCCACGCTGAGCGGGCACACCGGGCCGATCAACGACGTGGTGATGACCGGCCGCGTCGTCGCCACGGCGAGCGCCGACCACACCGTGCGGCTGTGGGACGTCGGCGGTCGGCCGCTCGGGGTCGCCGAGGGCCACACCGACGCGGTGAAGACGGTGGCGTTCAGCCCCGGCGGCCGCCTGCTGGCCAGCGCGGGTTCCGACCGCACCGTCGTGCTGTGGGACGTCTCCGACCCCGGCGAGCCGACCCGCGTCGCGGTGTTCAACGGCTACACGGACGCGGTGAAGGCGGTGGCGTTCAGCCCGGACGGGCGCACCCTGGCCACCGCGAGCGCGGACAAGACCGCCGTGCTGTGGGACGTGGCGAGCCGGAACAGGCTGGCGACGTTGAGCGGCCACGGCAAGCCGGTCGACGCCGTCGCCTACGCCCCGGACGGTCACACGATAGCCACGGCGGGCGAGGACTGGGTGGCCAAGCTGTGGGAGACCGACCCGGAGCGGATGGCCGCCCGGATCTGCCGGATCGCCGGCCCGCCGATCACCGAGGACGAGTGGACCCGGCACTTTCCCGGGATGCCCGCCGAATCGGTGTGCCCTGGGGGTTGAGCGGCGTCTCGGCGGTGCCTCGTCCATGGCCGCTGGGCCGCCCGATCTCGGTGCCCGGGCCCGTCGTCACCTGGACGATCGGTGAGCGAAGGGCATGGTTCAGTGGCGAAGCGGTGCGGCGGTGCGCCCCGCGCGCCGGCGGGGCGCCGGTCGGCGGACACCGGCCGCGTACGGCGGGCGGCGCCGGCTGGGCCCGCCGTACGAGATCTGTGCGGGTCAGGCGAAGACCTTGTCGACGACGCGGAGGGTGGCCTTGCCGTCGTCGCGGGGGGCGTAGGTCTGGCGGAAGGCGTCGTAGCGGTCGGCGTAGGCCGGGGTGAGGGTGTCGATGTCGCGGATGGCCCGGACGACCTCTGCCGTGGTGGTGAGCAGAGGGCCGGGGGCTTCCTCGTGGAGATCGAAGTAGAGGCCGCGCTTGGTGGTGTAGCGGTCGAGGTCGTAGGCGTAGAAGATCATGGGACGGCCGGTGGCGGCGAAGTCGAACATGACGGCGGAGTAGTCGGTGACCAGGATGTCGGCGACCAGCAAGAGATCGGCCATATCCGGATAAGTCGTGACGTCGTGGGCGAAGCCGTCGTCCGGAATGATCGGCGCGGCCTGCATCGCGTGCGCCCTGACCAGCAGCTCGTGATCCTTGCCCAGGGCCTTCCTGGCCTGGGCGATGTTGAGCTTCACCGTGCTGTTCTTACGGTCGTAGTCGCGGTAGGTCGGCGCGTAGAGGACCACCGTGGAACCGGCGGCGAGCCCGAGACGGCGGCGGACCTTCGCGGCCAGCACCTCGCGCTCCGGGTCGCACAGGACGTCGTTGCGCGGATAACCGACTTCGAGCACCTCGCCCTGGTATCCGAGGGCCCGGCGCAGCACCGGGGTGGACCAGGGGCTCTGGGAGAGCAGCAGGTCCCAGCCGCGGACCTCGGCCGCCTGCCGGTGCCAGGCCGGCGGCCGGGGATCGCGCACCATGTGGGCCTGGTCGCTGCCGATCCGCTTGAGCGGGGTGCCGTGCCACGCCTGCACCACCGTCTGGTCGTCTCTGGCGCGGAACCACGGGGGCAGGAAGGAGTTGCTCACCACGTAGCGGGAACGAGCGAGCGCCGCGTAGTGCTCACGGCTGCCCGCGCGGACCACGGTGGGCCGGACCTCCGAGTCGAAGCCCAGCTCTGCCGGGCTCGGCGGCACGAAGGCGCCGTCCTTGACCACCCAGATGTGCTCACCGCCGTCGCCCCTGCGCGCCCGCTCCTCATAGATCGCGCGGACGTTGCCTTCGTACTGCCTGCCCTCGTAGGCCACGTAGACGGTCGCGTCGCGCAGCGGCTTGGCGCGCTCGGCGGGATAGAAGGTGCGCTGCAACGCGTGCAGGCCGCCCGGCCCCTTCTCGTCGTCGGGCAGCGCCTCGCCGACCATCAGCACCGGAACGTCGAATCTGGTGGCGAGGAGTTGGTACTCCCTGCCGTCGAGGACGTGGACGCCCTCGTCGAGCGAGGCCAGCAGCGAGTGCTCGAACCGCACGGGCACGGTCTCGCCCGCCGGATGCCGCATCGACACGCTCCACAAGCCGCTCGCCAGCGGGACGCGCTCACCGAACCGGGCCATCGCGCCCGGCGCCAGCCGTACGGTGAAGCGGTCGGCCGACCGCTCCATGGGCAGCTGGTAGATCAGCCCGCTGCGGTGGCGGAGCGAGAGCACGCGAGCATGGTCGCCGGGCTCGGGATAGCTGCCCTCGAACGTGAGGGAGCCATCGTCCGCCCAGCTCACAGAAGTGATCACCGGCCGGATCCGGTGGGCGGAGATCACCACACGGTCGCGCCTGTCGGCGAGCACGGTGACCTCCCTGTCGTCCTCGCGGGAGCGGAGCTCGGCCAGCCGGCCGAGCATCACGGTCGCCGCGGGGTCGCCCTTGGGCTCGACCCAGAGCCTGCGGCCGTCCTTCTCCTGCAACAGGGCGGAACTGGCCAGACCGATGACGACCTCGGTGCCGCCCTCGACGATGGTGAAGTCGGCGGCCATCCGGTGCCCACCGAGGCGGGCGTGACCCTTGGCGACCCCTCTGCCGGGGAGGAAGACCGTGAGCTCGACCCGATCGCCCTCGTGGCGCACCCGCGTCAGCTCGGCCCGCGTGGGCTGGAGCACGACCTGGAGGGCGCGGTCGGAGGTCCACACCGGGCGGACCCACACCCGGGGACGGACCTCCAGCCCACCGGGACGCTCGGTCCTGCCCAGGACGGGACCGCGGAGCAGCCCCACCGCACGCGCGCCACGGCTCCAGATCACGATCTCGGCACGCCAGGTCGTGGTGTCCCTGACGGTGGGACGGCGGCGCAGCAGGCGCTTGCCGCCACGGACCAGGGCACGTACTCCCGCCCGCCAGGTCAGCGCCAGCGGGCCCAGTTCGGCGGTGAAGCCCGACCAGTCGTAGTTGCAACCGGCCTCGCGCGCGCCGTACGTCGCCTCGGGGCGGTGCATCCGCCGGGTGCGCAGCCGGATCGGCGGCAGCCAGCGGGGACCGCGCAGCACCACCGTCGCCTTGTTGAACCGGCGACCGCGGACCGACAGGCCCGCGAGGTAGGCGTGGCCGGTGATCCGCAGCCGGCCGCCGGTCCAGGTGATGTCGTCGATCTGGGTGACCGGCACCAGGTCGGCCTTGCGCAGGCGGAAGAGCTCCTCGGGCAGTTCGTCGCGAAAGGGCAGGTCGGCGTGCCAGCGCAGGCCCTTGCGAATGCGCTTGGACGGCTCGGCCGCCGCCACCACGAGCTTCTGGAGCATGTCGGTCTCGACCAGCTCGGTGAGCGCGCGGGACTCGACCAGGTGGTAGGCGATGCGCCTGGCCACCGGGAGGTCGCGCTTGACCCCGGCGTCGACCCCGGCCAGGTAGGGGATCAGCTGAGAGAGGATCTCCCTGCGACGGGCCGGACCTCGTTTGACCGCGGCGTCGAACCGCATGCCCAGCGGGCCGCCCAGCACCGCGGCGTCGAACCGCCGCTGGTCGGCCGGGGGCAGCCCCGCCGATCTGACGAGCTCCATGACCCGGTCGAGCGGCTCCCCCCGATCGCACAGGTCCTGGACCGCTCGCAGGCGGTCATCGAGAAGGTCGCCGCTCGGGCGCTCGGGGGTCGCGCCGGTGGCCATGGGGAGGGCACCGCCTTCCGGACGGGTCGCCATCACTGTCCCTGGCAATGGTAATGGGCCCCACAGGCACCGGTCGCGCACCGCCACCTGAAGATCTCCTGAGAGCCGCTAGCCGGGACCGCCGTCCCACCGGGCCGCGCGCATGTCGACGCGGGCACCGCGCAACGGGGTGCGCTCCCGTCGCCACTCGACGAGACTGCGCTCCTCGTGACCGGGAGCCGCGGTGCCGTCGGCATGGACGACCCGCCACCACGTCACGCCACCGCCCCACAGGGACATGACCCTGCCGACCTGGCGCGGCCCGCCCTCACCGAGGTACTCGGCGATGTCTCCGTACGACATCACCTTGCCACGCGGAATCGTCTCGACCACGTCGAGGACGCGTTCGGCGAACGGGGGCGGCTCAGCGGGTGTCATCGGCTCCATTGTGTCGGCCCGGTGGAGAGGATCTCCGCCACCTTGCCGAACTCGTAGCTCGATCCGCCGTTGACCTGCTCCACGATGCCGTCGCGGATCGCGTAGACCTCGCCGTCCTCACCGACCAGGCGCGCGCCGGCCAGCTCGCACAGCCGAGCGAGCTGGGCGACCTGCCAGTCGGAACCGGGCTGACCGGACAGCCGTCCCTGCCAGCTCGCCACCACGTGCGCCGTCTCCCCGTGGCGCGCGAGGACCTCGGCCGCCTCGTGCGAACCCCGCAACTCGAAACCCGCCTTCGCGAGCACCGTCGTGAGTTCGGCGTAGGCGAGCGGCGACTCACGCTCCACCCGCAACTCGTACCCCATGACGGGGGACCATAGCGAAAACTTGACCAACCCCGTGCTCGGAAAGTCGGCAACATGGTCACCGCATCCGAACTGTGTACATTCGGTATCCGAAACGCGTTCGAATCGTCTCCAGCACGTGATCAACGACCTCGCCGCTGTTCCGCGCGACGGGTGAGGATCATCACCGAACCCCCGAAGACCACCAGTCCGACCAGCACCGCGCCCGTATAGGCCCACATGCGCAGCGGATCGGGCCCCGGCGGGGTCGGCGGCGCCGGCACCGGGCCCTGCCCGAAGTGCCGGTCGCCGGGCACCGGGACCGTCCGGTCGTCGGAGGCGAGCCGTGCCGCCTTCGCCAGGGCCTCCCCCGCGTCGACCATTCCGAATCCCACCTTGTCGTCGTATCCAGCTGATTTGCTACGGGCCGTGGTGGTCAACGCCCTGGCCACCTGCGCGGGCGACAGCTCAGGATGCTCGGCCTTGATCAGGGCGGCCACCCCGGACACCAGGGCGGCGGCGGGGCTGCTCCCCGCGGCGATGCCGCGCCGGCCGCCGGGCAACGCCACCGGCACGTTCACCCCCGGCGCGGAGACGAGCACCGAGAGGTTGTCGCTGCTGAACGGCGCGGGCAGCGCCTCCTCGTCCACGGCGGCGACCCCGATCACCCCCGAGTAGCCGGCCGGGAAACTCCAGAAGGAGGTGCCCGACTTCCGGGTCACCGCGTCCTCCCCGTCGTTGCCCACGGCCGCGACCATGACGACTCCCCTGCGCAACGCGTAGGCGATGGCCTCGCGCTCGGCGGGATGGGCCCCGTAGGCGCCGAGCGACATGCTGATGACGTCGGCCCCGTGGTTGGCCGCGTATCTGACCGCGCGGGACAGCGGATTGTTCCTGCCCGTCCCGCGATCCTCGTCGCGCTCGCTGCGCTGGCCCTCGATCGGTTCGTCGGCGAGCAGCGGCAGCGACAGCACGCGCGCCTCCGGCGCCACTCCCCGGATCCCGCCGTCGGCGCCCGACCCGGCGATCAGCGAGGCCATCGCCGTACCGTGCTTGCCGGGCTCGTCCGGCGCGCCCTGCTCGCCCTGCGTCTCGACCGCCGGGGTGCGCATGTCGGGGCCCTGGACGACCCGGCCGCGCAGTTCGGGAACCTCGTCGTCGATGCCGCTGTCGATGACGGCGACGGTGACCCCGTTCCCCTTGGTCGTCCGCCACGCCTGCTCCACGTTGAGCGCCTGGAGCACCCACCGTCCGTCCGGGAGGGGCTCGGCGGCGGCGGGCGCGACGACGGCCGCCAGCATCGCCATGACCAGGACGACGAGCGCGCCCCACCGTGCCCGGGGCCTCAGCACACGTTCCCCTGGGTGCAGCGCGGCACGGTCGGCGGCTCGCCGAGCGACCGCGCGATCCGGCCCGCCACCGACTGGGCGGTCGGCCACAACTCGCTGTGCAGGATCTCCTGCGACGCCACGGCCTCCCGGGTACGGCCGTCGGCGTAGCCGGCGGTGGAGAAGACGACGTACGGCCCGGCGCCGACCCAGCCGTTCCGCTGGCGCTGCGCCGCGCCGAACAACTCGGTCGCCGTGCCGGGGAAGGCGACGGGACGCACACCGACCCGATCGTCCACGGGCAGCTTGGCGGTGGCCCTCAACCGCTCCTCCTCGTCAGGGAACACGGCGACGCCCACCGTGATCACGAAGGTGGACGTCTGGTCGACGTAGGTGGCCCGCAGCAGGGTGCGGCAGCGGTGTTCCGCCAAGACGCCGGCGACCGGCGAGTCGACACCCGCGCCGCAGCCCGCCTCCGGGGCGATCCCGACGCGCCGGGCGTACTGCTGGATCCGGCCGAGCCCGGTGTACTCCAGTTCCTCGGGGAAGACGACGGCGGCCGGCCAGGCGTGCCAGCGTCGCGCGATGTCCTGCTGGGCGTAGTCGACGCGCTCGGCGACGGTGAGCGGGCGCGACCGGGTCTCGCGGAGCAGCCCCACCGTGCCGATGAGCACGTTCGTCGCGGCGACCGCCAGTACGGTGCCCACCAGCAGAAGGAAAAACGACCGGTAGCGAATGCCGCGCGCCAGTTCGGCCCGGTCGGCGGCGGCGCGCAGTTCGGCCGGGCGCACCCGTCCGCCGGTCGGCCACGACCGCACCCGCGCCCCTGATCGGCCCGCGCCGGGCAGACCTCGCGTCCCTGGTCCGCCGGCGTCCGGCAGGCCCCGGGTCGTGCCCGCTCTGGGCAGGCCCTCGGTCGTGGGCACCCGGCCGGGACGGGACGGACCCCGGTCTTTCGTACGTCTGCCGCCCGGCCACGCCTCGCCCGCTGAGCCGCCCCCGGCACCGCCGCCTCGCCGGGACGACCCGGCACCGCGCCGGAACGGCGGCTCGGCGACCCGCCGGGACGGTTCGCCCACGCGCCTGGACGGCGGCGAGCCCTCGGCAGGGGCCGGCGGCGAGCCCTCGCCCGCCGGGCCCGCCTGTGGCGCCGGAAGCATCTCCGGGCGCCCGTCGGGCTCCTCGAAGCGCCCAGGCTGCGACATACCCTCGATGCTACGTCGCGCGGGTTGGCCGTTGACCCGGTGGATCCCCGTTTCCGTCAGGTTCGGTCAAGATCCGTGCCCACGCGGCGGGTCCGGCCGACCATGACGGCGATCACGCCCACGCAGGTCAGCGCGCCGAGACCGGCCACCACGGCGATCCCGCCGTAGATCGTGATGGTCCGTTGATCGCGGTCGACCACCTGGAGCGGCGGCATCGGCCGTCCCGCGAAGGTCTGGGCCGGGTCGAGCGCCCCCTTGCCCTTGACGCTGAGGGTGTGCCGAGAGACCCGGGCGGCCTCGGCGAGCGCGCCCGCGGCGTTGACGATGCCGAACCCCATCCCGGTGTCGTAGCCGCCGGTGGGCTTCCGGCTGGCGCCCGCGGTCAGCGCCTGCACGACCAACGGCGGTGACATTTTCGGATATTTCGCTTTTATCAGTGCGGCAACCCCGGACACCAGCGCGCTCGCCTGCGATGTGCCCCGCCCCACCCAGTACTCGTCTCCCGGACCCGCCCCCAGGATGTCCACGCCGGGCGCCGCTACCAGCACCGAGGGGTTGAAGTTGGAGAACGTCGCCCGCCGCAACCCCCTGTCGGCCGCGCCCACGGAGACCACCCCGGGGAAGGCCGCCGGGTAGGAGTACGGCGCGAACCCGTCGGGGCCCGGTTCCGCCGCCCCCTCGTTCCCGGCGGCGGCGACCAGCACCACACCCTTGGAGATCGCGTAACGGACCGCGGCCCGCTCCTCCCGGGTGGCCAGTTCCTTGGAGATGGACATGTTGATGACGTCGGCCCCGTGGTCGACCGCGTAACGGATGCCGCGCGCCACCACGTTGTCGT
Source organism: Dolomitihabitans soli (assembly GCF_022213955.1). Lineage (GTDB taxonomy): Bacteria > Actinomycetota > Actinomycetes > Streptosporangiales > Streptosporangiaceae > Streptosporangium_A > Streptosporangium_A soli. Next base: position 76,839 of record NZ_JAKNTW010000013.1, read on the forward strand.
ACCGCTCGGCGGAGTTGAACTCGCGGAACCCCGGCTCCTCGTCCTCAAGGATCACCCGGACGGAGATGATCCGCGCCTTGGGCGCCACCCCGATGATCCCGTCGCCGCCGTCGATCCCATGCCCGTGCCCGGCGATGAGCGAGGCCATGTAGGTGCCGTGCAGTCGCCGTGGCAGCACTCCCGGCGGATTGGCCCCCTCGGTGAAGTCCTTGCCCACGGTGACGGACCCGACCAGGTCGCGGTGCCGCGGATCCACCCCGGAGTCGAGGACGGCCACGGTGACGCCCTCCCCCTTGCTGATCGTCCACGCCTTGGCGAGCCGCAGCGTGCGCAGCACGGGCTCCTGGTTGCCCCGCACCTCGTCGGCGACGGCGGGCGCGGCCGACGAGAGGGCTCCCACGGTCGGAACCGCGGCCAGGACGACGGCCAGGGCCCGGAGCGCGGACCTCAGCACTGCCACTCCGCCCCGGCGCAGTCCGGCTCGGCCGGGGTGGTCATGTCGGCGAGGATCTTCTCCTGCATGTCGGTGACGAAGGCGAACATCGCGGGCCGCTGTACACCGACCGCCCGCGCGGGCCGCCCGTCCACCTGTCCCGCCGTGGTCACCACGAGGTACGGCCCGGCCTGCCGTACCGAACCGATCTGCCTGCCCTCGGCGGTGAAGCGGTCGGTCACCGTGCCGGGGAAGGCCAGCGCGCGAAGGCCGGGAGAGGGGCGCTCGCCCTTGGGGAAGGCCGCCTTGGCCGCCAGCGCGCGCCGCTCGTCGGGGAAGGCGGCGACGCCGACGGTGACGACCACGCCCTGGAGCGCGTCGAGGTAGGTGGCCCGCAGGATCGCCCGGCACTGTGCGGCGCGAAGGTCGTCTCTGAGTTTGGCGTCCACCGCGACCCCGCACCGCGGATCGGCGGAGATGCCCACCCGTCTGGCCTTCTCCTCACCGCCCTGCTCGGCGGCGTAGGCCAGCGTCTCGGGGAAGATGCGGCCCGCGGGCCATGTCTGCCAGCGGCGGGCCATCTCCTGCCCGGTGGCCCGGTCGATCTCGTCGGCGCTCGGACCACGGGTCAGCTCGGCGCCCGCCGCGCTCGCCGACACTCCGGCGACGAGCGCGCAGACCAAGGTGAGCGCGGATGCGACGATCAGCACCGGCCAGGCGTGCACACGCCGGCCGGCGCCTTCGCCGGGATTGCTGTCGCTCACCCCGCCGACCTTAATGCGGACGGCGGCGGGCCATCGGCCGTTCCGTCCCGAAAGGGTGAGCGTCGCGCCTGGAAGAACACAACGATCACCCTGGGGACACCGTCAGTAGGTGGGCAGGCTCGGGTCGATCGTCTTGATCCAGCTGAGCACACCGCCGCCGACGTGGACCGCGTCGGAGAAGCCCGCGCTCTTGACGACCGCCAGCGCCTCGGCGCTGCGGGCGCCGGACTTGCAGTGCAGGATGATCTTCTTGTCCTGGGGCAGCCCTTCCAGCGCGGACCCGTTGAGGAACTCGCCCTTGGGGATCAGCTTGGCACCGGGGATGGAGACGATCTCGTACTCGTTCGGCTCGCGGACGTCGATCAGGAAGATGTCGTCGCCGCGATCCTGCATCTCCTTCAGCTCCCGCGCCGTGATCGTGGCGCCGCTGGCGGCTTCCTGAGCCTCTTCCGAGACCGTGCCGCAGAACGCCTCGTAGTCGTCGAGAAGCTGGGTGACCGTGGGGTTCTTACCGCACAGGACGCACTCGGGGTCCTTGCGGACCTTGACCGTCCGGTACTGCATCTCCAGGGCGTCGTAGATCATCAGACGGCCGACGAGCGGGTCGCCGATACCGGCGAGCACCTTGATGGCCTCGTTGACCTGGATCGAGCCGATCGAGGCGCACAGCACGCCCAGCACGCCGCCCTCGGCGCACGAGGGCACCATGCCGGGCGGCGGCGGCTCGGGGTAGAGGCAGCGGTAGCAGGGGCCGTGCTCGGCCCAGAACACGCTCGCCTGCCCGTCGAACCGGTAGATCGATCCCCAGACGTACGGCTTGCCGAGCAGGACGGCCGCGTCGTTCACCATGTAGCGGGTGGCGAAGTTGTCGGTGCCGTCCACGATCAGGTCGTACCCGGAGAAGATCTCCATGACGTTCTCGGTGGTCAGCGCCGTGTTGTGGACGACCACGTCGATCAGCGGGTTGATCTCGCGCACCGACGCGGCGGCGCTCTCGGCCTTCAGCCGGCCCACGTCGGACTGCCCGTGGATCACCTGGCGTTGCAGGTTCGACTCGTCGACGACGTCGAAGTCGACGACGCCCAGGGTGCCCACGCCCGCGGCGGCCAGGTAGAGCAGCGCGGGAGAGCCCAGCCCGCCCGCGCCCACACACAGCACCTTGGCGTTCTTCAGCCGCTTCTGCCCTGCCATCCCCACATCCGGGATGATCAGGTGGCGCGAGTAACGGCGCACCTCGTCTACGGTCAGCTCGGCTGCCGGCTCAACCAGCGGTGGCAACGACACAGTTCTACGCTCCCGTTTCAAGGGTTCTTCCCTGCTTCTCAACTCAGCCGCGCGGCGGGGAATTCCCCGGCGGGTTCCGTCCCGGCCGTCTCGGTGATCAGCAGCTGCGCCTCGCGGGCGACCGGTCCCGGATACTCCATCTGTGCGACATGCCCGGCCTGGGGCAGCAGAACCAGTCTCACCTCCCGGAACGTCCTGGCCGCCCGGCCGGCCATCTGGGGCCGGACCAGCCGGTCGTGCCGCCCGTGGATCACCAGGGTGGGCGCGGTCACCCTGGCGGCCAGCCGCCACAGGTTCTCCTCACCCCTGCGGAAGTACTCCGTGACGATGCCGCGCGCCGAACAGATGATCGCCGTCCCCGCGTACGGCAGGTCGTCCCGCCTGCGCAGTTCGTCGAGAGCGTCCTGGAAGCGCGCGGGGTGCACCCGTTCCACATCGGCGTAGCACATGCCGAGGCTCGCGCTGAGGCGGCGTTCGGCGGGCACCGCGCGCAGCAGCCGTTCGAAGGCCCATTCCCCGAGCCGGGGCAGGGCGGAGATGGCCACCCGGGCCGGGCCGTACCTCGGCAGCAGGTCGGGCAGGGCCGGTGAGACCAGCGTCAGTGAGCGCACCAGGTCGGGCCGGGTGGCCGCGACGCGCACGGAGACGGCTCCGCCGAGCGAGTTGCCGAACAGGTGGACCGGCCCGCCGCCGACGTGCTCGATCAGCGCGATCACCGCCCTCGCGTGGGCGGCCACCGAGTAGTCGCCGTCGGGCGGCGCCGGTGAGTAGCCGGAGCCGGGGAGGTCGATCGCGTAGCCCGTGACCACGTCCCTGAGCCGGTCCATGAGGTCGGTCCAGTTGGTGGCCGAGCCGGCGAGGCCGTGCACGAACACGGCGGTCTCGGAGGGGCCCGGGGGGGCGCTTCGCACGTGCACCGCGCGCCCGTCGAGGTCGATCAGCTCTCCAGGCCAGTGCGGGATCGGCTCTTCCACCACACGTCCCTTCTCCGGTTCAACTCCTCGGTTCGACGATAGCTCGCCGCCCGACCACGCCCCACTTCTGTAAGGCCCATTCCATTAACCAACGATTCGGACATTAGAGACAGATCATATCAAAACAAGCAATATTTGTTTAATTGTGGCAATAAAGTGATAATCGCTGGGCAAAGGTGTCAGATCGCCGTTTTGTCGACCATCGTGCCGGGAATAACGAGGATTCAGGATGACAGCAGATGGCACTATCAACGGCACTTGATCACGAACCAAGCAAATGCCGGAAATAGACTACTGATGTCGTCCAACGGGGATACGAAACGGCCGACGCCAAGAAGATCGCCGTTGCTCTCAGCACGGCACTCATCGGCGGCATGGTCGGCGCTGGGGGTCGCCGCCGACGCCGCCCAGGCCGGAGTCTCTCCGGACGCCGGACACCGGTGCGGCGGGGGCCGCCACGGGGACACTGGGCGAACCGGACCACTGTCAGGATCGACCACGTCACCGGCCACGGCCGGTTCCATTCGGAATAACGACCCAAGTCGTGGAAAGCGACCGAATCCACGACTGACCAAGACGCGAATTAATCTGTCCTGATATATCAGGATCAGATTAATTCGCCAGCGAGGGCCCGGAACAGCCACCGGGCCCTCGCTTCATTCCACCCGGTCCGCATTCACCCGGTCCACATTCCACTCAGGCGGGCGTCCGCACCGTCAGGCGGACTTGCGGGTCTTGCGCTTGGCGGCGGGCTTCTCCTCCTTGGCCTCTTTCTCCTCGGCCTTCGCGCCCGCGCTCTCGCGGCCCTTCTTGGCGGCGTCGACGCTGGCGCGGAGCGCGGCCATCAGGTCGACGGCCGGGCCCGCCTCGGCCGGTCCGCCCTCCGGCTGGACGACCTCCTTGCCCGCCACCTTTGCCTCGATGACCTGCTGCAACGCCTCCCGGTAGGCGTCGTGGTACTGGGTCGGGTCGAACTCCGACGCCATGGTCTCGATGAGCGACTCGGCCATCTTGAGCTCCTGCGCGCGGACGTCGATGTCCTCGTCGAGGAAGCCGAAGTCCGGAGTGCGGACCTCGTCGGGCCAGAGCATCGTCTCCAGCACGAAGACCCCGTCACGCACCCGCAGGGTGGCCAGCGACTCCCGCTGCCGCAGCGCCACCTTCACGACCGCGACCTGACCGGACCGTTCGAGCGCGTTCCGCAGCAGCACGTACGGCTTGGCGCCCTGGGCGTCGGGCTCAAGGTAGTAGGACTTGGCGAAGTAGATCGGGTCGATCTCCTCTGCCGGGCTGAACTGCAGGACGTCGATTCGGCGGGAGGTGGAGAGCGGGAGGTCCTCGAAGTCCTCGTCGGTGAGAACCACGATCTCCCCGGTCGCCAGCTCGTATCCTTTGGCGATGTCGGCGTAGGCGACCTCTTCGCCGTCGACCGTGCAGACCCGCTTGTACTTGATGCGGCCGCCGTCCTCGCGGTGCACCTGGTGGAAGGTCACGTCCCTCTGCTCGGTCGCGGAGTACAGTTTGACCGGAATCGTGACCAGCCCGAAGGAAATCGCGCCTTTCCAGATGCTGCGCATTCGTCTCTCCCAACAGCGAAGAACCTTCGCACGAATGTTCGAATCACGCGACATCCGGATCGAACCCTGACCATTGGGGGATGTACCCGCCATGGGGGATCCGATGCCATATCCCGTGGAACCGATGCTTGCCGTGCCCGGCATGCTTCCCAATGATGGTTCCCGCTACGCGCTTGAGGTGAAATGGGATGGAATTAGAGCAATTCTGCATAAAAGTTCGGAGGTACGGCTGACCGGACGAGGCGGGGTCGACTTCACCCCCCGCTACCCCGAGGTCTCATCGGTCGTGGCCGCGCTCTACGACCACCAGGCCGTCCTCGACGGCGAACTCGTCGCCTTCGACCCCGCCGGCCGTCCCAGTTTCGAACGGCTCCAGCGGCGGATGCACGTCGTCGACCCCGGCCCGCTCGCCGCCCTGGTCCCGGTGGTCTACCTCCCGTTCGATCTCCTCCATCTCAACGGCCACAACCTCTTCGACCTGCCGTACACCGACCGGCGGACCCTGCTGGAGAGCCTCGACCTGGGTGTGCCGCCGCGCTTTCCCTGCGACAAGGGCGAACTGCTGTCCGCCACCCGCGCGCAGGGACTCGAAGGCGTCATCGCCAAGAAGCTGGACGCGCCCTACCGCCCCGGGAGACGTACCGACTGGTGGATCAAGGTGAAGAACCAGGAGACGCGCGACGTGGTGGTCGGCGGCTGGCGGCCCGGCAAGGGACGCCGGTCCGGCGGCATCGGCTCGCTGCTCGTGGGCGCCTTCGGCGCGAACGGCCTGAGCTACCTCGGCCACGTCGGCACGGGCTTCACCGACGTCGTCCTCGACCAGCTGTACGGCATGCTCAGGCCACTGGAGATCGCCGGGAGCGCGTTCGCCGGCGAGTTGCCCAACGACATCACCAGAAACGCCCACTGGGTTCGGCCGGAGCTGGTGGGGGAAGTCGCCTTCACGATGTGGACCCTGGAAAAACGGCTGCGCAACCCGGCGTGGCGTGGACTGCGCCCAGACGTGATCCCCTCGGAGGTAGAACTGTGACGGCGAAGGTACTCGTGCAGGTCGCCGGCAAGGACCTGACGCTGACCAACCTGGACAAGGTGCTCTATCCCCAGGCGGGCTTCACCAAGGCCGAGATCATCGACTACTACTCGCGGATCGCCCCGGTCCTCCTCCCCCATCTGCGGGGACGGCCGCTGACCGTGAAGAGATACCCGAACGGCGTGGAGTCGAAGTTCTTCTTCGAGAAGAACGCCCCCGCCCACACCCCCGCGTGGGTCCGCAAGGTGAACGTGCCCACCCCGGGCAGCACCAAGGACCGCGACACCATCGACTTCGCCGTGATCGAGGACCTGCCCACGCTGGTCTACTACGCGAACCTGGCCGCCCTGGAGCTGCACGTGCCGATGTGGCGGGTGGACGACGCGGGCGGCGCGGTCGATCCCGACACGCTGGTCTTCGACCTCGACCCCGGCTCCCCCGCGACCATCGTGGAGTGCTGCCGGGTGGCCCGCCTGCTCCGCGACATCCTCGCCGACGACGGCCTGACCGCCTGCCCCAAGACCAGCGGCAACAAGGGAATGCAGCTCTACGCCCACTGGGACCGCGGCCCCGACCCCTCGGCGTACGCCAGGAAGATCGCGCAGCGGCTGGAGTCGGAGCACCCGGGCGAGATCGTCAGCGTGATGACCAGGAAGATCCGCACGGGCAAGGTCTTCATCGACTGGAGCCAGAACAACCCCTTCAAGACGACCATCGCCCCCTACTCGCTCCGCGCCCGTTCCTTCCCCACCGTGTCCACCCCGTTGACCTGGGATGAGGTCGAAGGCTGCACCAGCCAGGAGGAGCTCGTCTTCACCGCGGAGGACGTTCTGGCCCGGGTGGAGGAACACGGAGACCTGTTCGGACCGCTGGCCCCCTAGCACCCGCGCGCACGGGTCGTAGGGTGGGGTGTATCCCCGGTTTCGTCTAGGGAGGGAGTGGCATGTCTGAGATGGACGTGCGTGGAGACGGCCTGGCCGAGGACGCCCTCGACGAGCGGCCCCCGCGGGAGGTCGGCGTCGAGACGCCCGAGGCCGACGCGGCGGAACAGCGGCGCGCGGATCGCGAGACGGATCAGCGACGCGAGGACGACCTGCCGTTCGACGTCGATCCCGCCGACGACGCCGAGCAGAACAGGACCGTGGACCTCGATGACGACGACTATCGTTGACCTGGTTACCCGCGCGTAGGATGACGCGAAACGTTCGACCATCCCCGGTAGGAGATCGCCGTGACCGCTACCCCGGAAGCCAAACCCCGGGGCACCCGGCTGCCCCGGCTGGCCCGCCGCCGCCAACTGCTGAGCGCGGCGCAGGAAGTGTTCGTGGAGAACGGCTACCACGCGGCCGCGATGGACGAGATCGCCGAGCGCGCCGGCGTCAGCAAGCCGGTGCTCTACCAGCACTTCCCCGGCAAGCTGGAGCTCTACCTGGCCCTCCTCGACCTGCACGTCGAGGACATGGTCAACCGCTGCCGCGAGGCGCTGGCCTCCACCACCGACAACAAGCAGCGGGTCCAGGCGGCCATCGGCGCCTTCTTCGACTTCGTCTCCAGCCAGGGTGAGGCGTTCCGGCTGGTCTTCGAGTCCGACCTGCGCAATGTCGCGCCCGTCCGTCAGCGCGTGGAGCGGTCCCTCCAGGAGAGCGCCGACATGATCAGTGAGGTGATCCAGGAGGACACCGGCTGTTCGAGCGACGAGGCCCACCTGCTGGGCGTCGGACTGGTCGGCATGGCCGAGGTCAGCGCGCGCTACTGGCTGACCAGCCAGGGATCGATTCCCAAGGAGGCGGCCACCCAGTTGATGGCCCGCCTCGCGTGGCGCGGCATCAGCGGCTTTCCCCGCACGGGCTGACCCCCTCGTGTTCGCTTGACGCGATCAATTCACCCACGGGCGCTCCCGCAGGCGACGATGGGGACAACACCCGTCGAAAGGGAGCCAGATGGAAATCAAGATCGGCGTGCGCTCCGTGCACCGAGAGCTCGTGGTCGAGACCGACCTGTCGGCCGAGGAGATCGAGACTGAGCTCCGCAACGCCCTGGCCGCCGAGCGCGGCGTGTTCACCATCGCCGACACCAAGGGCCGCCGGATCATCGTCCCGGTCGCCGCCCTCGGCTTCGTCGAGATCGGCGAGGACGAGACCCGCCCCGTCGGCTTCGGCGGCACGCTCTAACCGGCCCTCCGCGCTTCAACGACCTCAAGGGACCTGCGGTCCCCAGGGCGCCGCGGCGGTTGGCCACCGCGCGGTGCTCTGGCGACGGCTTCCCTGGCTGTTGAGAACGGCCTGGCTCAGCCGCCGGGACACTCCCGACGCCGTCCGAGCCGGCAACCGTGCGGACGATGCGGCCGGCTCCTCTCGTGCCGTCTCAGCCCGACGGTCGGACAGCCCGCGCTCTCCCTTCGCAACACGGCGCGCGAGGTCCACCGATTCGGCCCACATCTGGTCAAGGAACTGCCGTAGCGGCGCGAGGCCCTCATATCCGGCACGTTACAGCCGCCCGGCGCCTTCGCGCCGCACGATTCGCCGGACCTCTCCCCGGGTTCCCGGCGGAACGGCCTCCACAAGGCCGCAGGATCCGGCGGAACGGCCTCCCACGACCTCCCAAGCTCCCGGGGAAACGATCTCCCACAAGTCGCCCGTCCTTCTCACAAGGCGGGCCGGCACCGCGCCGGAGCCGGGCCCGCCTGCCACGCGGCGCCGTCACCCGGGACCGGCGCCGCGTCGCGACGAGGTGACACCAGCGTGCTGCTCACCGGCGACGAGGCGACGAGGCGCAACGAGGCCGCCCGTCAGGCTCCGGGGGTGAGCCCCACGGCGGCCATCCGCTTGCCGTGCGCCTCGGTCAGTCTGGCGAACATCCGCCCCACCTCGGCGAGATCCTCGCCAGGACCGGCAGCGCCGTCCCCGACCAGCAGGATGGCGAGTTCGGGGCGGGCCGCGGCGACCCGCTGCCCCTGGCTCAGCGCCTCGCCCACCATCCGCCTGGCCCACAGCGCGAGCCTGCCCGCGGCTCTCGGGTCGGCGGCCAGCGCGGCGCGTACCCGATCGATCGCGAACTCCGAGCGGCCCTGGTCCGCGAGCACCTCCTCGACGAGGTCGGTGGTCGCGGAGTCCACGTGCCGGGCCGCCTCGCGGTAGAAGTCGAGCGCGATCCCCGTGCCCACGTATGCTTTGACCAGGGCCTCCAGCCAGTCGCTCGGTCTCGTCTGCACGTGCCAGTCGTCCAGCGCCGCCACGAAGGGCGCCATGGCCTCCTCCGGATCGGACCCGAGCTCGGTGAGCCGGTCGCGCAACAGGCGGAAGTGGCCGTACTCGGTCGCCGCCAGATCGCTGAGCGCGGCCAGGTCGGTCAGCGACGGGGCGAGGCGCGCGGCGTCCTCGGCGAGGCGCAGGAACGCGGTCAGCTCGGCGTAGGCGAGCACGCCCAGCAGGTCGGCCACTCCCGCGGCGGGAGGAGAATCACTCATGGATGCAGAGTACGAGGTGACGGCGGACTTCCCGGGACTGAAACATCGGGAACAAACGAAATCGGTTCTCTGTTGTGCTATCGAGTACACTGCTGTGTGAAAGTGCGACCGCGCTGTGTATATCCAGGAGGAAGCTCCCGGATGCCCCCATGTTCTTGGCTCTGCGGTCGCTGATGAATCGATGAGGGTTGGCCCTTCCGCGAGGACCCCGGCACGGGGGAAATCTTACGGCCCGTGGTCCACGCGTGGCCTGCCTTCGATGGAGACTTAGGCAGGCCCACGCTGACGACTTTCCGAGACCTCGGAGTCATTCCAGAGATCGCCGATGCCCTCGAGACCGAGGGCATCACGACGCCGTTTCCCGTACAGGAGATGGCACTTCCGCTCGCCGTGAGCGGCCAGGACGTTATCGGCCAGGCGCGCACCGGCACCGGAAAGACCTATGCGTTCGGCATCGCGATGCTGCAACGCATCGGCAAGCCCCGCAAGAACCGCAAGAAGCCGCGCGGCCTCGTGGTCGTGCCCACCCGCGAGCTGGCACTCCAGGTCACCGAGGACCTGGTCACCGCTGGTGGCAAGCTCGGCTCCCGCATCCTGTCCGTGTACGGCGGGCGCGCGTACGAGCCGCAGATCGAGGCCCTCAAGGCAGGTGTCGACGTGATCGTCGGCACCCCCGGACGGCTGCTCGACCTGGTCAAGCAGAAGCACCTCGATCTCAGTCAGATCGCGATGCTCGTCCTCGACGAGGCCGACCGCATGCTTGACCTCGGCTTCCTGCCCGACATCGAGCGCATCATCAAGCTGGTGCCCGCCGAGCGGCAGACGATGTTGTTCTCCGCCACCATGCCCGGCGAGATCGTCACCCTGTCCCGGCGCTACCTCAACCGGCCCACGCACGTGCGGGCCGAGAACAAGGACATCGACGACGAGGCGACGAAGACGACCCAGTTCGTCTATCGCGTCCATCGGATGGACAAGATCGAGATCGTCGGCCGGCTGCTCCAGTGCGAAGGCCACGGGCTCACCATCCTCTTCTGCGAGACCAAACGCGCCTGCGACATGGTCTCCGAGCAACTCCGCGAGCGTGGCTTCGCGGCGGCGGCCGTCCATGGAGACCTTGGCCAGGGCCAGCGTGAGCAGGCTCTGCGGGCCTTCCGCAGCGGCAAGATCGACGTGCTGGTCGCCACCGACGTGGCGGCTCGGGGCATCGACATCGACGACGTCACGCACGTCGTCAACTACGACTGCCCCCAGGACGACAAGGCGTACGTCCACCGCATCGGCCGCACCGGCCGGGCGGGGCGCACGGGCGTGGCGGTGACCTTCGTGGAGTGGGAGGACCTCACTCGCTGGAAGGTCATCAACAACACGCTCGGCCTTGACTTCGCCGAGCCTGCGGAGACCTACTCCACCTCGCCGCACATCTTCACCGATCTCCTCATCCCGGAGGGGACCCGCGCGGTCCTTCCGCAGGCCAATCGCTCGCGTGCCGGGCTGGCGGCCGAGGAGATCGAGGACCTGGGCGAGACGGGCCGCATCCGCACCCGTCCCACGACAGGGCGCCGGGAGGACCGGCGCGACGACCGGCGGGAGGCCGAGGAACGCCGCGAGCGTCCCGCGAAGACCCGCCAGCGCCGCCGCACCCGCGGCGGGCGCGGCGCCGAGGACGAGACGGTGACCACTCCGGAAAGCCAGCCCGAGACCCGCACCGCAGCCGAGCCCCGCAAGGCCCCGGCACCCGAGCCCCGTACGGCTCCCGCGCCCGAGCCCGAGCGTGCGGCACCGATCCAGGAGCAGGCACGCACGCGTAGGACCCGGTCCAAGTCCGCCGGGCTCAACCCGGACGTGACCCTCGCCGAGGTCCCGCAGACACCCACCACAGAACCGACGATCGAGGAGGTGAGCGGGCAGATGGAACACGCACCCGCGCCCGAACCCGAGCGCATCGTCCCTCCGAGCCCGTTCTCGGTGATCTTCAAGTCACCGGACCTGGCCCACGAAGACGACGACATCGCGCCCTCCGCGGCGACCGAGCGCATGCAGCAGCGCCGCCGTCCCGGCGGCAATCGCTCGAGCAACAGCCCGCGCCGCAGCTGAGCGAAGAGCACCCGAAGGGCCGCCCGGAACATCTCCGGGCGGCCCTTCGCCGTCTCCGGTCCTCCGCGAAACCGGCTACACCCGCGACGGCACCGCCAGATCATCACCACTGTTCCCGGCACAGAGGCCCGCCGCCCTCACATCCCGGTTCACCACCGATATCCGCCTGAGCAACCCACTGCGCCCACCCCGGTTCGCCACCCAAACCGCCCGCGCAACCCACCACGCCAACCACCGCGCCCACCCCGATTCACCACCCAAACCACCCGCGCAACCCACCGCGCCCACCCCCGGTTCACCACCCGAGTCCGCCCGCGCAACCCACCTTGGCAACCACCGCGCTCCACCCCGGTTCACCACCCGAGCCCGCCCGCGCAACCCACCATGGCAACCACCGCGCCCCGCCCCGATTCCGCCGTCGAAACCGGTATAGACGGCTAGACGGTGTCGAGGGCGTGACCGCTGGGTATTGTGGTCCCACGTGAGTACGCCGCGATTCCTGACCCTGCCTCCAGGCGTCCGCCCCCAGCAGATCGAGACCACGCTGGGCACCTTCGCCGCGCTGGAGGCGCTCCCCGTCAGCGGCTTTCCGGAACGTTGGCCGGCGCTCCTGGTCCCGGGGCTCACCGGGAGCAAGGAAGACTTCATCGCGATCCTGCAGACCCTCGCGCAGGCCGGCCGCCGGGTGATCGCCATCGACATGCGGGGCCAGTTCGAGACGCCGGGGCCCGACGACCCGTCCGCCTACAGCTGTGCGGCGCTGGGCAACGACATCGACGCGCTCGCCGAGGCCATCGCCGGTGAGGAGCCCCTGCACCTGCTCGGGCACTCCTTCGGCGGCCTCGTCACCCGTGAGGCGGTCATCGACGGGCGCACCAAGTTCGCCTCCTACACGTTGATGAGTTCTGGTCCCGGCGCCATCGTCGGCCCCCGCGAACGGGCCGGCCGTACGATGGTGCGGGAGTTGCCCGAGCACGGCGTCGACTACGTGTGGGCCAACCGGATGGAGCCGGAGGCGCTGGCCGCGGGCGTGCCCGACGAGATCATCTCGTTCCTGCGCAAGCGGCTGCTGGCCAACTCGGTGACCGGCCTGGCCACCATGGCCAACGAGGTTCTGACTGCCCCGGACCGCACCGACGACCTGGCCGAGATCGCGGTGCCCACCCTGGTCCTGTTCGGCGAGCACGACGACGGCTGGCCGCCGGCCTCGCAGGCCGAGATGGCCCACCGGCTCGCGGCCGACTGCGTGGTGCTGCCCGGCGCGGTCCACTCGCCCGCCGTGGAGGCGCCGGAGACCACGGCGGCGGCGCTGACCAGGTTCTGGAACGCCGCGGAGGCCAGCCTTCTCGGTGGCGTGTAGGTCGCTCCGATGGCGCGCATCGAGGACGTCGTCGTCCAGCCTCCGCACTCGGTGACCTGGCTGGTCCACGTCGACCGTGCCATGTGGGTGGGCGGTGTCCGGGGCCTCATGCTCCAGGCGTTGCATCCCCTCACGATGCGCGGCGTCTGGCAGAACTCCAACTTCCAGGAGGACCCGTTCGGCCGGCTCCGCCGTACCGCGGACTTCGTGGGCCGGGTCACCTATGGCAGCCCCGAGGAGGCCGACGCGGTCGGCAGGCGGGTCCGCGACATCCACCGGGGCCTGCGCGTCCGGGATCCCGGCACGGGCCGGGTCCACCGGGTGGACGACCCCGAGCTGCTGCTCTGGGTGCACTGCGCCGAGGTCTCGTCCTACCTGGAGGTGGCCAGGCGCGGCGGGTTGCGGCTCAGCGACCGCCAGGCCGACCGCTACGTCGCGGAGCAGCGCCGCAGCGCGACCTATGTCGGCCTGCACGCCGAGGACGTGCCCGGCTCGGTGGCCGACCTGAACGACTATCTGACCGGCATGCGCCCCCGGCTCGAAGTCACCCCCGAGGCCGCCGCCACCGTCCGCTTCCTGCTGTGGCCCCGGCTCCCGGCGAACCTGCGCCGTCTCAACCCCGTCAAGGGCCTCTACGTCCCGTTCGGCGCGCTCTGCTACTACACGCTCCCGCCCTGGGCCCGGCGGATGTACGGCGTGCTGCCCGAGGTCCCCGGCGGCGCCGTCACGGCCGCGCTGACGGCCTTCCGGCTGGCCATGAACTCGCTGCCCGATTCCGTCCACCAGCGGGCCTTCAGCGCCGCCACCCGCGAGATGCTCGCGGGCGCCCGCCGGCGACTCGGCGACGCCGGGTACGACACCGGCAACGGCCTGCGCGGCCTCACCGATCCCAACCGCTGGCCGAACCGGTAATCACCGCACGTCACAGGCGTGGGCCTGACTTGTGTGGCACCGACAACTTTTTTTGTCTTGACAATTTAGTTAGTCGGATGGCAGAGTTGCCTCATGCAGGAAAAGGCGGTGATCAATGACCTACTCGCTCTCGGCAGACTGGCTGGTCGCGCTGGCCACCCGGCTGGAGCGCGAGGTGAGCGATCTGATCGCCGGCTCGGCTACGGCCGGCAAGGACGTGGCGACGTTCGCGCTGGACGGCCGGGTGCGGTTCGCCTCGGCGGCCACCCGGGCGGCCTTCGCCGAAGAACTGACGAGTGCGCTCAGCACGCTCGTCAGCAAATATCACGATGAAGCGGCGGAGGGCGGGCGGGAGCACCGCCTGATCGTCGCCATCCATTCCCAACCGAAGAACAAGTTCCAGGAGACCTGAAATGGCGCACGAGTTCGCGATCAGCAAGGAAATCGAGATCGACGCGACCCCCGAGCAGGTGTGGGAGGCGATCTCTTCCGGGCCGGGCGTCGACTCCTGGTTCATGGGGCGCAACGAGATCGAGCCCGGCGTGGGCGGCACGGTGCGGTTCAGCTTCTTCGGCGACACCTCGAAGTCCACGGTGACCGCCTGGGAGCCGGGTAAGCGATTCGCCTACCAGGGCGACGAGGCCGAAGACGGCACGTTCATGGCCTTCGAATACCTCATCGAGGGCCGCGCCGGCGGCAGCACCGTGGTCAGGTTCGTGCACAGCGGCTTCCTCAGCGACGACTGGGAGACCGAGTACGACGCGCTCCAGAAGGGCGACGCGATGTACCTCCACAAGCTCGCCCAGTACGTCACCCACTTCTACGGCCGGATCTCCCGCCGCAACCTGTTCCTCCCCGGCCCCAAGGTGGGCGACGAGAAGCGGGCATGGGCCGCCTTCACGGCCGCCTTCGACGTCACCGGCACGGTCGCCGAGGGAGACAAGGCACGGCTCACCGTCCCCGGGCTACCGGCGGTCGACGGGGTCGTGGACTACGTCGACGCCCACACCTTCCTGGGGGTCCGCACCTCCGACGGGATCTACCGGCTGATCTACGGCCATGACGGCACGCTGGTCGTGGAGCACCACGACTACTCCACCACCGCCGACCAGCAGGACATCGAGCCGGCCTGGCAGAAGTGGCTCACCGGCCTGGCCGGCTAGCCCCCGTCCGCGCACGACCATCGGGTGCCGGTCACGCCGGACCGGCACCCGATGAAGGAACCCCAGCTCACAGCATGCACACCAGGTACGGCCCGCCGATCGGGACTGATTAGACCAGACCATTACGAAAGGCCTTGTTATGGACATCATCAAAGCCGGTAGAACCGGGCGGCGAGCGTGGATCGGGCTGGCCGTACTGGCGCTGCCGACCATGGTGCTGTCGCTGGACATCAGCGTGCTGTATCTGGCGCTTCCGTGGCTGAGCACCGACCTCGGGGCCGACACCACCGAGCAGTTGTGGATCATGGACATCTACACGTTCATGCTCGCCGGTTTCCTGGTCACGATGGGCACGCTCGGCGACCGCATCGGACGCAGGCGGCTGCTGCTGATCGGAGCGGGCGCGTTCGGGGTCGCCTCGGTGCTGGCCGCCTACTCGACCAGCCCGGAGATGCTCATCGCGACCAGGGCGCTGCTGGGGATCGCCGGGGCGACGCTGATGCCGTCGACCATGGCGCTGATCCGCAACCTGTTCCCCGACCCCAAGCAGATGGGGCTGGCGATCGGGGTGTGGTTCAGCTGCTTCATGGGCGGCATGGCGCTCGGCCCGCTCGTCGGCGGGATCCTGCTCCAGAGCTTCTGGTGGGGCTCGGCCTTCCTGCTCGGCGTGCCGTTCATGGCGCTGCTGCTCGTGGTCGGCCCGAAACTGCTCCCCGAGTATCGTGACCCCGCCGCCGGCCGCCTCGACCTGACCAGCGTGGCACTGTCCCTGGCCGCCATTCTGCCGGTCATCTACGGGATCAAGGAACTGGCGCGGAACGGCTGGCAGCCGCTGCCCGTCGTGGCCATCGCGGCCGGTGTGACCTTCGCCGTCCTCTTCACCCGGCGGCAGCGGAGGCTGGCCAACCCGCTGCTCGACCTGCGCCTGTTCGCCGACCGCACGTTCAGCACGGCGATGGGCACGGCGGTCTTCGCCGGGGTCGTCATGGCCGGGACCACCCTGCTGTCCACCCTCTTCCTGCAGTCGGTCGAAGGGCTCTCGCCGCTGAGCGCCGGGCTGTGGCTGCTCCCCCAGAACGTCGCGATGGTGGCCTGCTCCCTGCTCGCCCCCGTCCTGGCCCGGCGGATCCGCCCCGCCTACGTCATGGCCGCCGGCCTGACCATCGGCAGCGCGGGACTCCTCCTGCACACCCAGGTGGGCAGCACCGGTGGCCTCGTCCCGCTGGTCGTCGGCCTCGTCCTCGCCTCGGGCGGCATCGCCTTCCCGATGTCGCTGACGATGAACCTCATCCTCGGCTCCGCCCCGCCCGAGAAGGCGGGCTCGGCGGCCTCCATCTCCGAGACCAGCGGCGAGCTCGGCGTCGCTCTCGGCGTGGCCGTACTGGGCAGCCTCGGCACCCTCGTCTACCGCACCCAGCTCCCCGGCTCCCTGCCCGCCGACCTCCCCGCCGAAGCCGCGAGCAAGGCCACCGAGAGCATCACCTCCGCCGTGGCCACCGCCCAGCAGCTCCCGGCCGCGCTCGGCGCCGACCTCCTCGACGCCGCCCGCACCGCCTACACCAGCGGCCTGAACACGGTCGCCGCCATCGGCGCCGTCGTCTTCCTCACCCTGGCCGCCCTCACCATCGCCCTCCTCCGCAACACCGACCGCCCGACCGCCCCTGCCCCCGCCCCCGCCCGGGAACCGGCCCTCGCCGGAGCCGACTCCCGCTGAACCCTCAGAGGCGGTTCCCTTGGGTTTGAGTCATCTGCGAGAAGCCCCGACAGGCCACCATGGCCCGTCGGGGCTCTTCTTCGCTGAAAGCGTCCGGCACAGAATCGCGCATCGCCCCGTCCAGCGAGCCGATCCGAGTGCGTTGCTCTGGCGTGACCCACCACCACTCGCCCGACGGGTCCCGGCCCGGCTAGACCTTGGTCGCGGTGATCAGGTTCGTCCGGGTACGGCGCCAGCGCCCGGTTGATGAGTTCATTGGCGGAGCGCAGCCCATCGCCACCTGGGACGGCGCGGGCTCCAAGAGGAGTCGGCGCAATCACCGGAAGGGAAGGTGCAGGGGTCACGGCTCCTGCTGGACCTAGTGGGCGCTCGCCACACCTGGCATGCTCTCGAACCCGGCCTTGATCCTGCCGATCGCTCGCGCGTCGTCCACCTTGATGAGGTACGCCTCGTAGCCGGGGGGCTCGTCGGAGTCGCCGGTTCCGCCGTGCATGTGATCGATGAGCCGCCGCGAGTAGTCCTCGTCCGCGTAATAGATCCGCTTGATGCCGGTCATCGCGGAGAGTCGCTCTTCGACCGCCCGCTTCTGGTCCCACGTGACGCCGCCACGCCCCTCGCAGGCGTCGGCCAGCGTTGCCGGGCAGAGGCTGATGGCGACGTCCACCATCCCCGGCGGGAAGGTGGAGCGGAAGACGATGACGTTCGTCACTCCCAGCATGTCGCCGATCGCCGTGCGGAAGGCCGCGATCTGATCGGTGGACGCGAGCATGCCGCGGAATGATTCCTGCATTCCATCCACCGTTATCGCCGCGACGTACTTCGGCTCGTCTGGCATCATCGCGACCATCCGGTCATACGCGTCCTGGCGGGACACGAATTCCACGTCGGCGACCTCTGGCAGGCCATGGAGCCGCTCCTCAATCGCGCGTTTCTCCTCGGCGGTCGCCGACCCGGCACAGTTCTCCGACGCGTCATCGCAAAGGAAGACGCTGTACACACCGGTCATCGGCAAGGCCCAGTCGGGGGCCGGAAACAGCGAGCCGGGACGCGAGACGGCGGCGCCACCCGCCCCGAGCAGAATCAGCACGGCCGACCCCGTCACCATGACCGTGGTCACCAGCCGCCGCCTGATCTCTGGCCGGAGCCATCGCAGCAGCAGTCCGTGCACGGCATACCGGCGCACTGCTACCCGTCTGGTTAATCGGGATCCATCCCACAACTCTTCCGATTCCGGCGTCCGCATAGGATGATCTTTACCACAGAACGGTCATCACGTGCGGGTCGCGGTAGAACTCGCGAAGATTCGGGCGGATATCCCTCGACAGGCTCCTGAACTGGGATTTCGCCCGCCAGGACCGGGGAATGGCCGGCGGTGTGACGAGCCCTTCGCCGAACGTCTGGTCCAGCATTCGGCGCGCGACTTCGGCGGTGACGCCGACGATGATGATGGCGAGTCCTTCGGCGGGGTAGGGACCCGCACCGAGTTGTCACGGCGCGGATTGCCCAGGAGACGTCGAGTCGGCTTCCCCGGCGAACGCCCATCCATGAACGCGCGCCACCCCCGGGTCCAACCGAGATAGGGCCAGAATCGGCCACGAGTTGATCTTGAAGCCGTTGACCTGGGCGGATGGCAAGTCGCCGATACGGCTCAGCTTGGCCTTCACTTCCGAGATCAGCCAATCTCGGAAGTCGCTTCCAGGCTGGACTTCCGGGATTCCGCGTCCCTGGGCCTGGAGAGGCTCCCGTCCGCTTCCGAGATTACGAACATGATCGCTCATGGCCGTTTCTAGCTGTATCTCGGCCGGACCCGAGATCGAGACCCGAATTGGAGAGACCTTCCTGGAGGACATTCAGGGGCCGAGGTCGCCGAAGCCCTGCTGTGCGGGCCTGCTCGTGATCGCCGATGGCGCACCCGACAGCGGCCTCATCGGCGATGGCATCGAGGCTCGCGCGCGGTCTCGACTGGACCACGACGTAGCTTCGTGATCACGCTGGTGCGGGCCAGGCGCGCATCGCCAGCTCGGCGACCCGGCCGAGCTCCTGCTTTGAGGCGCCGTCCCGTGCCTGGGCGGACATGCCCTGGATCACCGAGGCGTAGAAGGTGGCCAGCGCTCTCGCGTCGGTATCGGCGGGCAAGAGCCCGGCTGCGATGTCGGCGTCGATCCTGGCCTTGAGCCCGGCCTTGGCCCGGTCCCTGAACGTGCGCAGCCAGGCGGCCACCTCGGCCGACTCCGGACCGTAGTTCACCCCGCCGGAGATGATCAGGCAGCCATGCGGGTGGCCGTCGTCGCTGTATTCGGTGGCGGCCTCCTCGAGGATCCGCTTGATAGCGCTCCTGCCGCTGGGCTCCTCGGCGAGCGCCCGTTCGGTGAACGCCCCGTAGGTCTGCTGGTAGTGGGCGACCGCCTCTTGGAACAGCTGTCTCTTGTCGCCGAAGGCGGCGTACAGGCTCGGCGGCCTGATGTCCATGGCGGTGGTGAGGGCCGCGATGGAGGTGGCCTCGTAACCGTGTTCCCAGAAGGTCACCAGCGCCCGTTCCAGGGCCAGGTTTCGGTCGAAGGTCCGTTGTCTCGCCATGGCTTGCATTCTATAGCGATCACTATGTTATGATTTTCTGTATCGATCGCTACAGAAAGGTTTTCCCATGAAGACCGCACTTGTCACCGCCGCGAGCAGGGGCATCGGCCGCGCAGTCGCCTCCCGCCTGGCCCGCGACGGCGTCCGCGTAGCCGTCAACTACGCCCGCGACGACGCCGCGGCCAAACAGGTCGTGCGGGCGATCGAGGAGGCGGGCGGCAGTGCCTTCGCGATCCAGGCCGAGCTTGGCACGCCGGGGTCCGTGGAGTCGCTGGTGGAGCGCTTCACCCAGGAGAGCGACCGGCTGGACATCCTGGTGAACAACGTCGGCATCGGCCTGCATCAGCCGTTCGGCGGGGTCACCGTGGACAGCTACGAGCGGATGTTCGCCGTCAACGTGCGCGACCCGTTCCTGCTCACCCAGCAGCTCGTGCCGCTGATCCCCGATCACGGCCGGATCGTCACCATCACCTCGGGCGCCGCCAGGATCGCTTTCCCCGAGGGGATGGTCTACGCGATGACCAAGGCCGCGCTGCAGGCGTTCACGCTCAGCCTGGCCAAGGAGCTCGGCCCGCGCGGCATCACGGTCAATAACGTGGCCCCCGGCATCATCGACACCGACGCCAACGCCGCCTGGCTGCGCGGCGACCCGGACGCCACCGCCTACGCCGCGGCCCGCCACGCGGTCAACCGCATCGGCACCCCCGAGGAGATCGCCGCCGCGGTGGCCTTCGCCGCCTCCTCCGAGGCGAGCTTCATCACCGGTTCCACGATCGACGCCACCGGCGGCGCCAACCTCTAGCGCTGGATCGTGTACGGCAGGCGCGGCCGCTCAGCGGACTGGGGCAGCGAGCGGCGCTGATCCGCCCCGACGGATACGTGGCCTGGGCCGGAGACGATGAGGGCATCCGATCAGCGCTGGTGAAATGGTGTGGCCCGGCAGACCACACCGACCTGGGAGCCCTCCGAGACCGTGCCACCACCTAACCCACAGCGCCGCGACCACCTCGCCGACGCCGCCATCACGGTGCTCGCCGAACAGGGATCCCGTGGACTGACCCATCGGGCCGTCGACGCCACCGCCGACGTCCCCGCCGGCACAACCTCACGGTACTTCCGCACCCGTGACGCCTTGCTGAACGGGATCATCGAGCGGTTGACCCGACGCCTCGACGAACGGGTCGACGCCCACGTGGTGCGCCCACTTGACCGCGCCCATCTCAAAGGGGCCCTGGCAACCGTCTTGAACATGATGGTGGCCGACGTACCCAACGAGTCGCTGGCGCTGTTCGAGCTGCACCTGGAGGCCAACCGCAACCCCAACTTGCGGCGCATGCTGACCGGCGCCCTTCGCGGCAGGCGCGATCTCATCGTCCGCCAATGCCGCGCAGCCGGTATCGCCATCACCGAACAGGACGCCATGTTGTTGGAGATGAGCGTGCTGGGCATCCTGTTCACCGCGCTGACCACCGGCGCGCCGGACGATCCGGGCACGTCGATCCACACGGTCATACAGGCTGTCCTAGACCAGTATGCGCAAACCGGCCGGTGACGCCTGCGCGCCAATCACCCGGCCACGGGTCACGGGTCGGCGAGGCCGTCCCAGGGCTGGCGGGCCGTGCCGGCGGTCTGGCCCTCGGGGCAGTGGCGGCGGAAGTCGCACCAGGAGCAGACCGGGCCGGGGCTGGGCGGGAAGGCCTGGTCCAGCTCGGGCGGGAGCACCGGAGGCGTACGGCCGGCGGGGCGCTGGCCCGGTGAGGCGGCGCTCCCGGCTTCCCTCGCGGGAGCCGTTCCCCGGTCGGGAGTCTTCTTGGCCGAGGCGGTGGACCAGGCGCGGTAGCGGGTGTCGGCCTCGGCGGCCTCCTCGGCGACCTCTTCGGCGCGGTGGAGGTGGCGGGCCAGAGACTCGTCGGTGTGCTCCCAGGTGACGATGGAGGCGGTCGGCAGGTGGTGCAGCTCGACCTGGTGGCAGCGGCGGCGCATCATCCGGGAGGCGGCGATGGCGTAGACCGCCAGCGCGAGGGAGGAGCGGGCGTCGTCGGTGGTGAGGGGGCGGCGGCCGGTCTTGTAGTCGACGACGACCAGCTCGTCGCCACGCCGGTCGAGGCGGTCGACGCGTCCGGACAGGGCGAGCACGGAGGTGCGGGTGGCCACGGTCCGCTCGACGCCGATCGGCTCGTCGGACGGGTCAAGCGTCGTGACATATCCGGACACCATCTCGCGGGCTCGGTCGCGCCACGTGGTGGACTGCTCCTGGTCGCGGAAACCCTCGGTGATCCAGCCGCCGGTGAGCAGCACTCCGGCCATCGGCACGGTGCGCCGGTCGTAGGGCTCCCGCCACCACCCGGCCAGCGCGTTGTGCACGCTCGCGCCGACGCTGTTGTGCGCCCACGGCGGACCCTTCTGCGGCGCCGGCCGGTCGAGATAGGTGAACCGGTAACGCCTGCGGCAGTCAAGCCACGCGTTCAGCCGCGAAGGCGTGCACGAGTAGAGCCGCCGCGGCATTCCCTCCAGCCCGAGTTGCTCCACTGCCGACTCCCACACCTCGCCCAGCCCGCAACGTTACGCCGCCCCACCGACAGAATCGGCGAGAGCGGCGGTCAGTTGTCGCTGGGGTTGATCCGGATGCCGGCGGCACGGGTGCCGTCGGTCAGCGGGGCCTCGGGAGCGGCCTCGCCCGGGGGACGGGTGAGCGACCCGGAGATCCAGTCGTCGAAGTGACGCTCCAGATCGCCGATGGTGGTCTCCTCGCCGTGCGTGGGCAGCACCCGGGTGTCGTGCGGCAACGTGAACAGTCGCTCGCCGATGGCCGTGAGCTGGTCGGCGAGGGCCGGGTATTCGCCGCCGAGCTTGCCGGGGCCGTCGGCCTGCAGGGTCTTTCCGGTGAAGACCACGCCCAGCGCCTCGCAGTAGAGGGAGACTCCGCCCTGGCTGATGCCCGGCGTGCTGATCACCTCAAGCTGGACGTCGGCGACGCCGAACAGCCCCTCGTCTTCCATCTCGATGTCGGGCCAGGTCTCCGACCACGTCTCGCGCCAGATCCTGCGGTCCTTGGGGTGCAGGGCGACGACGGCCTCGTCACGGGCGGCCACCTCGATGGCCGCGCCCACGTGGTCGGCGAACCCGTGGGTGCACACCACAGCGAGCACCTCCCGGTCGTCGCCGACCTTCGCGAGGATCCCCTCCGCGTCGCGCGCGGGGTCGACGACGATGGCCTCCTCGTCGTCACCGATGATCCACGTGTTGTTCTCGACCTTGTGCTCGACGCCGTCGACGTCGAGCACACCTTCGGTCACCACTCGCTCGATACGCGCTGTCACGCTGCAGACCCTATCCCGTCTTGGTAGTGATGCGAATCGTCTCGCCGTCAGGCGTCGTCGGGGAGTCGCGGGGAGAACGCGCCGTAGGGAAGGTCGAAGTCCTGGTCGTTGTCGCGGAGGTCGCGCAGGGAGAGCCGGTCGAGGGCGATCAGGCATCCGGTCTCGGCGGGCCAGGCGATGGCCCACAGCCAGTTGCCGAGCGCCTCGCCCGCGTACACCGCGCGGTCCGCGCCGCCGTCCACGCACCACAGCGAGGTCGGATGGCCGAACACGTCGATCTTCGCGTGCGGGGGCCCGTCGCCGAAGCCCTCCCCCGGATCGGGCCCCGGCAGCCCGGCGAAGCCCGCCCCGAGCCCCACTCCCGGCTCCTCCGCGACGATGACCAGGTCGGCGGGGCCGTGCGTGACCGAGGGGCCGCCCAACGCCGTCACGCTGGCCCGGGTGCCACTGCGCTGGTCGCCCGCCTCGGCGAACCCGGTGACCAGCCAGCCGGACGGCAACGGCCACGGCAGCCAGACGGGCACCCTCGCGATCCGGCGAACGGCCTCCAGCCCCGCCCGGGACGGCTGCCACGGAGGCTGGAGCGGCAGAACGTCACCGTGCGCGCCACAGCGCCAAGCGCTGGACCACGCGCTCGGTGCCCGGACCTGACCGAAACACCGCGGACAAATCGGCGCGGCTCTCACGACTATTCACGGTTCCTCCTGACAACCCCGTTCGTCAAGAGCACAGCTCGTTACCGCACCGTAATATTGTCCAAGTGCGCGTAAATTGTGTGGGAGCCATCGTCTTCGACCCCGCCGACCGGCTCCTGCTCGTACGGCGAGGCCGTCCGCCCGGCCAGGGCCTGTGGTCGGTGCCCGGCGGCCGGGTCGAGCCGGGCGAGAGCGACCATCAGGCGCTGCGCAGAGAACTGCTGGAGGAGACCGGCCTGCGCGTCTCGGTCGGCCGCCTCGCGGGGACGGTCGAACGGCCCGGCGGGCCCGGCGTCGTCTACGTGATCCGCGACTATCTCGCCACGGTCACCGGCGGCGCCCTCCTCCCGGGCGACGACGCGGCCGACGCCCGATGGTTCGCCCGGGGCGAGCTTCCCGTGGCGCTGACCGACGGCCTCCTCGACGCGCTGACCGGGTGGGGCGTCATCGACGCGACTTGGTCCGCCGCAAGCTGAGACACCCGACACCCGCCCCGAATCCTTGACCGGCCTCGGGCGTCACCGGTGGAAATTGGTCCGCCACAAAGTGAGATGGTCGGCGCTGTAGGTGGTGGACCTGCCCACGGCCACGACGTCGCCGCCCGAGATGGCGACCGCGCGGAGCCACTGTGCGCCCAGCCCGGCCAGCCCGGCCTGGTTGAGGCCCTGCCGTTGCCAGTCCACGCCGTTCTCCGAGGTCCAGGTGGCGCTGTCGCCCTCGCCGCCGCCGCCGTGCCAGCCGACCGCGACGATCCCGTCCGCCGACGCCGCGAGATCCTCTACGGCCGCCGCCTGCTCGGCCGGGAGCCAGCCGTACTCCCAGGTGACCCCGTTGTCGGCGGACACGGCGGCGAACGGTCTCCGGCCGCCGTCCAGCCGTGCGTCGCCGACCGCGAAGATCTTGTCTTCCACGGCCACCACGTGCCTCAGCCCGGCGGACGTGGCGTCGGGAGGCGTCACGCGCTTGCGGGGAGTCCAGTTGACGCCGTCCTCGGACACCCAGACGACGCCGCTCTCGTGCTCCGCCGTACCCGCGCCGCCCACCGCGACGTAGCCGCCCGCGGTGGCCGACACGTCGTGGATGCGCACGCCCGCGCCGCCGGCGGGCAGCTTGGCCGAGCGGTTGTATCTCTTCGTGTCGGGGGTGAACCAGAGGGCGGGCACGGTGCCGGACGGGGAACGGCGTTCTCCGGCGATGACGTAGCCGGACTCGCCGGCCGCGACCGCGTGCGGCACCAGGAAGTAGTCGTCCCCGGCGGGGGAGAGCTGGTCCGTCGCCGGCACCCGCCGCCACGAGGCGCCGTCTTCGGAGGTGACCAGCATCGGCTCGGTGGCGGAGGCGTTGCTCATGGTGCCGCCCACCGCGAGCCACCCCTTCCTGCCGTGGACCACGTCGCCCAGCGACTGCTGGCGTGGCCCGCCGAGCATCGAGGCCGGTCCCGCCGCCGTCCAGGACTGACCGTCGCGGCTGGTCCAGATCCCGGCCTCGCCCGCGGCCGCGCCCACCGCGACGTACGTGCCCTTGGACGCGGCCAGCCGGCTGGTCTCGCGGGCGATGCGGGTCAGGCCCTCGATCTCGCCGAGCGGGACGGGCCGGGCGGCGCTGCCCTTGGGCGCGGTCATCAGCACCAGCTCGTTGTCCACCTCGGCGGCGCGCTTGTCACCGCCGACCACGAGGGTGCCCGCGTCGGAGATGGTCAGCGCGCGCAGCGTGCCGGACACCGCGCCCAGGTCGGCGCTCCTGCCCCACTTCCTGCCGTTCTCGCTGGTGTAGACGGCGTACTTCTCCCAGCCCGTCTCGACGACGGCCGCCACGCCTGCCGCCGACGAGGCCAGGCCGCTGACGCCGGTGCTGGCGCGCGGCAGCCCCTTGATCGAACCGCACCTGGCCCATTCGCCGCCCTCGGGCGAGCAGTAGACGAGCACGTCACCCGCGTTCGAACGCTGACGGGTCGGCACCAGCACGAACCCGTCGGCCGCCACCGCCAGCGCACCCGGCCTCGGCGCCACGTCGGGGAGCGCGGCCCCGGTGCGGAGCCAGTCGCGCCCGCCGTCGGGAGACCGCAGGATGACCGAGGTGGACGCGCCCTCCGACGGATCGGCCAGCGCCACCACCGCGTCGCCCCTGGCCACCACGGTCTTGATCGCGCGTACTTTGTCGGGGGTGCCGATGTCACGGCTCTCCACCCGGGTCCAGGACCGCCCGTCGGGCGACACCCAGGCGATCGGCCCGGCCGACCCGTCGCCCAGGACGGTGGACCCGACGGCGACGAAGCCCGACTTGGTCCGGGCGATGTCCATGATCCGATCGCCGCCGCGGAACGCGGCCAGGCTGCGCGCCGGAGCGGCGGCCCAGCTGAACCCGTCAGGGCTGGTCCACAGGCCACGGGGAGCGCCGCCGGTCGTGTCGCCCACCGCGAGCCAGCGCCCGTCGCCGCCCGCCACCCGGCCCACCGTGCTCGGACCCGACTCGTAGCCGCCCTGGCCGGTGACGTTTCCCAGCTGCCAGGTCTCGCCGTTGTTCTTCGACATCAGGAAGAGCGGACGGGGCACCGGGCTGGTGGTGTCGCTGCCGACCGCCACGATGGTGTCGCCCGCCGAGTGCACCGCGTTCAGGACCTGGCTCGAACCCGCGCCGCCCCCCGGCACCGCGAACGCGTTGTCGCCCGACTCGCCGGCCCCGTCGGCCAGCATGAGACCGGTGGTCACCGGGCCGGCCACCCACTGCCAGACGAGCACGCCCGCGCCCACCGTGGCCACCAGCACGACGACCACCAGCAACGGCGTCGCCAGCCCGCGTCCGCTCCTGCGTCTGCGGGTCGGGCTGGAGCGCCGCATCGCCGAAGGCGGATCGGAGCCGCGTTCGTACCGGCCGCCCTGGGCGGGTTCGCGCGCCGGACCCTGCGCCACGAGCCGGTCGGGCCGCGTCGGTCGGCCGCCCGGCGGTCGTCCCACCCGGTGTACCGGTTCGTCCGGCGCCGGCTCACGCTCCGGCCCGTACAGGTCACCCCATCGCGGCTCGGGCTCGGGCGGCTCCTCCCGCGGCATCGCGGACCGCAGGTCCACCCAGGTCAGCTTCAGCTCCTCGGACTCCTCGCCGGACTCCTCCCCGGCAGCCCCCGCCCGCTCAGCCCGGTGCCCGGCCTCCCCCTCCGGCTCCCACTCCCCCGCCGCGGCAGGCCTGCGCTCCCACACCGGCTCCAACCGGCCCCACGTCGGCTCCGAACCTGACTCCGACTCCCACGCCGCCTCAGGCTCCTGCCGAGGCTCCCACGGCGACTCCGGACCTGACTCCGACTCTCGCCGACGCTCCCACGTCAGCTCCGAACCCGGCTCCCACGCCGCTTCGGACTCCTGCCGGCGCTCCCACGTGGACTCCGGACCCGGTTCCGGCTCTCGCCGGCGCTCCCACGTCGGCTCCGGTTCCGATCCTGGCTCCGGCCGGTGTTCCGGCTCCCAGGCCCGCTCCGGCTCAGGATGCTCCTGAGGTCGTGCCGGTGGCTCCTGCCAGGGGCCCGGGGGCGGGGCGTGTTCCGGTGCGGCGGTGACCTCGTCACCGGTTCTGGCGGCGGCGGTCTCCGCCGGTGATGAGTACGGCCGACGGCCGTGGCCGGTGCGGCCCGGCGCGGGCGACTTGCCCGGCGCGGGCGGCTCGCTCGGGGTGCGTGGTTCGTTCGGGGTGCGTGGTTCGTTCGATGCGATTGGTTCGTTGGATCCGCGTTGTTCGCCCGGTGCAGGCGACACATCCGGTACAGGCAGTTCGCCTGGTGCAGGCGGCACGTTGGATACAGGCGGTTCGCCTGGTGCAGGCGGTTCGCTCGATGTGCGTGGCCGGCTCGGGGTGCGGGGCGGGCCGATGGCGACGAGTTTGTCGGGACGCTCAGGACGCCCTCTAGGCGGCTCCTGGCCGCCCTCCTGGCCTTCCGGGGGCCTCGCCTCCTCCGGAGTGGCCCCGTGGCGTGGCGGGCCGTACGGCGGGGCGTAGGGGCGGCGGCGGGGGGCGGGGGCGGGCTCCTCGGCGGTCGGCGCGGAGAAGGGAGGCAGGACCCAGGGCGACGCCGGCGGCCCGCCCGTGCCCGGGTCTCCGGACGGTCCGGGCGGGGAGTGCTTGAGTGCCGGAGGGGATGTGGGTGGCTCCTGTGGCGGGGAGCCGGGTGTCACCTCGTCGCGGGTGCCGTCGTCGTCCGGCGGTCCCTGTCGTGAGCGCGGGTCGTGGGGGCCCGTGGCCACGCTCAGCACCTCCTCATCGGGAGTCTTCCATCGGGCGTGAATCACGGTGAAGCGGTCGTGCCGGCGGGTCCGGGCGGTCGCCGAACCCTCCCAGGCTCGGAGTATCACACACGGACCGTTTCAGGTGCCTCCCTTCGCATTCGCCTGTGCACAAGGGGAACCCGATGTCCGGATCCAGAGACGATCACCTCCCGCCGTCAGCGAATTCGTACCCCCTCCAGGGCAACACAACAGACGCCCTGTGGCGAGATCTCTAGTCATATTTCTCAATCGACGACTCGACGGCTCGACGCCGGCCGTACGAGCCTCGCCGGGGACCTGCGCAATCGGACGAACGGCTCCTCCGGCGGCCAACCCGGGCATTCGGCTCCGCCCTACCGTCCCGACCGGGAAGCGCGGTCAGCGGTCCGCTACATGTTCACCGGCAACGCCGGCGGCCGCCACGCCTCGGGGGAGGTCGTGCGGACGGACTTCTTACGCGCGTACACGAGCACTAGGACCGCGAAGACGGTCAACTGCACGACTGTGCCCGCCATCGACTGCCAGGCCACGGCGCCCTGCCGCAGGGTGTCCTCGATCGTGCCGGCCGCCGCGCTGATGCCGAACCCGAGCATGTTGTTGACCACGTGCAGGGCGATGGGCGCCTCCAGCCCGCCGGTGCGGACCGCCAGCCAGCCCATCAGCGCGCCGAAGGCGAACACGTCGATGATCCCCCAGTCGGTGTAGCCGTGCAGCGCGGTGAACGCGGCCGCGCCGAGCAGGATCGCGGGCCACGGGGTACGCAGGTAGGCGCCGAACGCCTGGAGCAGCCAGCCCCTGAAGACGTACTCCTCGCTCGCCGCCTGGAAGGGCACCAGCAGCAACGCGATGACCAGACCGGGCAGGAACCTCTCCCAGCCCGCCCAGCCGAACAGGCCGGACACCGGCTCGCCGGTCAGCGCGTACGCCACGGCTATCGCCGCCTGCCCGAGCACCCCGGCCAGCAACGCGAGCAGGACGCAGAACAGCATCCAGCTCCACCGCAGCCGCCCGACCACGGAGGAGAGCGTGCCCGGCGGGCGGCGCTGGACGAGCCAGGTCACGCCGTACACGATCGGGAGTCCCAGCGCGAGCGACAGCAGCGTCACGCCCATGCCCATGAGCGGCTGGGTGAAGGTCACGCCGTCGCTCCGCAGCAGCGGCGTGCCCAGCAGCAGGGACACGAAGAAACCGCCGAACAGGACCGCGAGGGACACCAGCAGGAAGCCCGCGACGATCAGCAGCGTGCCCAGCAGGGGACGCCACCATCGGTGCGCCGTCGTACGGGCCAAGTGGTCGTATCTCGTCCCGGGCTCGGCGCGCCTGATCCACGGCTGCGGCGGTGGCGGCTGCGGCGGCCCGTACGGGTGGTAGTCGGCCATGCCTCCCATTGTTCCCAACTTGTGCAGTGCGCATTTGTTCATAGACGGCGGCGCGGATCGGGCCGACTCTGAGGACGGAGAAGACGACCCAGGGAGAAGAGCCATGGCAAGGCTGGGACCTTTACTGACGCTCGCGGCGGGAGGATCTCTCGCCGTCGCGCTGGGCGTGCTCAGCGTCACCGCGACACCCGGCACGGAACCGACGGCCGCCGGCGCCCTCGCGCCGGCCGCGAGCGCACCGGGGAACACCCCGGTGGACACCAATGCGAACCCATCCCCGAAAGCGGCCAAAACCGCCAAGCCCACCCCGATACGCGCTGACTTCGCCGGCCGGGTCAAGGGGAACCAGGGGCTGATCGCCGTCTCCGTCCGCAACGGGAAGGCGATCGCCTACTTCTGCGACGGCAAGATCGAGGCGTGGTTCAAGGGCAAGGCCAAGGATGGGGCGGTCGAGCTCGACGGCTTCGGCGACTCCTCGGTGACCGCCCGGCTGAAGGACGGCAGGGCCTCCGGTGAGATCGAGCTGGGCAGGCAGCGCTGGGACTTCTCCGCGTCCACCGCGCGCAAGCCGTCCGGGCTCTACCGGGCGAGCGCGATCATCCGCGGCGCACGGCTCAAGTCCGGCTGGATCGTGCTGGCGGACGGCACGCAGACCGGCTTCACCTCACTCGGCGAGAAGCAGGTCCCCACTCCGACGCTGACCCCCGGCGCGGATCCCACGATCGACGGCGAGCGCGTCGAGGCCAAGGACGTGGACGGGTTCATCGAGGAGATGACGTCATGACCATCCCCCAGCCCAGCCCTTTCCAGGGCCCTCCCGCTCTCGCACCGGGCGCTCCCCGGCGGAGCCTGGTCACGCTGCTCCTCCCCCTGCTGGCCGGCGGCGTGGTCGCGGTCGCCCTCGGCGTCTACGGCGGCCTGCACACCCCGACCGGCTTCGCCGTCGGCCCCGCCGGCTTCTCCGGGCCGCTCGCCATGAAGTCGTGGCTGACCACGGGCGCCTTCCTGGGCGCCGTCGTCCAGATGACGTCCGCCCTGATCATGTACGGCAGGCTGAAGGTCGCCGCGCCGGCCTGGATCGGCACGCTGCACCGCTGGTCGGGCCGGATCGCCTTCGTGCTGACGATCCCGGTGGCCTTCCACTGCCTCTACGCGCTGGGGGCGCGGTACGACGAGCCACGGGTGATGATCCACTCACTGCTCGGCTGCTTCTTCTACGGGGTGTTCACGGCCAAGATGCTCGCGCTCCCCAAACGCGGGCTGCCCGGCTGGGGCCTGCCCGCGCTCGGCGGCCTGGCGTTCACCGCCCTGGTCGGACTCTGGCTCACCTCGTCGCTGTGGTTCTTCACCACGATCGGGGTGACCCTCTGACTGCGTCAGGGGGTGAAGGACGAGGTGCGCGTCATCCCGGCGGCACGGCCCTTGGCGGCGATGACCAGGGCCATCTTGCGGGACGCCTCGTCGATCATCTCGTCGCCGAGCATGACCGCGCCGCGCCGTTCGACCGTCGTGGCGTGCTCGTAGGCGTCGAGGATGAGTTCGGCGTGGTCGTAGTCGTCCTGGCCGGGTGAGAACACCTCGTTGGCCGCCTCCACCTGGGAGGGGTGCAGCACCCACTTGCCGTCGAAGCCGAGCGCGGCGGCCCGGCCGGCCACCCTGCGGTAGCCGTCGAGGTCCTTGATCTGGAGGTACGGGCCGTCGATGGCCTGCAGGTCGTGGGTCCTGGCGGCCATCAGGATGCGCATCAGGATGTAGTGGTACGCGTCGCCCTCGGTGTAGCCGGGCGGCTGCTCCCCCACCACCAGGGTGCGCATGTTGATCGACGCCATGAAGTCGGCGGGCCCGAAGACCAGCGTCTCCAGCCGCGGCGAGGAACCGGCGATGGCGTCGACGGCGACCAGCCCGCGGGCGTTCTCGATCTGGGCCTCGATGCCGATCCGGCCGACCTCGAAGCCCATGGTCCGCTCGATCTGGGTGAGCAGCGTGTCGAGCCAGACCACCTGGCCGGGATCCTGCACCTTGGGGAGCATCAGGCAGTCGAGGAACTCCCCCGCGCCCTCCACGACCTCGATCACGTCGCGGTAGGTCCACTGGGTGGTCAGGTCGTTCACCCGCACCACGCGCACCTTGCCGCCCCAGTCGCCCTCGCGCAGCGCTGCCACGATGTTGCGGCGGGCCTCCGGTTTGGCGAGCGGCGCGACCGAGTCCTCCAGATCGAGGAACACCTCGTCGGCGGGCAGTCCCCGCGCCTTCTCCAGGAACCGCGGGTTGCTGCCGGGCACCGCCAGGCAGGAGCGACGTGAGCGCATGGGCACACGCTAGCGGGGCGGGCGGGGCCGGTCTGTGGCGGGCCACCACAAAGGCGGGTGGCCGTTCTTGGCGTGGATGGAGTTCCCTTGCGCGGCGTATGTCCGAAGAATGGTGGCAACCAACGTAAGGGAGCAACAACATGGCGAACGTCTCCGCGGTGGATCGCCGCGCCGTACTGAGTGACCTCCTGCCGGGGGCGTGGGTCCGTGACGCGACCCTGGTCGTCGGCGCGGCGGGGCTCACCGGGCTCGCGGCCCAGATCAGCTTCCCGGTTCCCGGCACGGTCGTGCCGGTGACGCTGCAGACCTTCGCCGTCCTGCTGGCGGGCGCCTCGCTCGGGCCGGTGCGCGCCTTCCTGGGGATGGCGCTCTACGTGGCTCTCGGTCAGATCGGCCTGCCCTGGTTCGCCCCCGACGGCGGCAACGCCACTCTCGGGTACGTCGTCGGGTTCGTCCTCGCCGCCACCGTCGTGGGGGCCCTGGCGAAGCGCGGCGGCGACCGTACGCCGCTGCGCACGCTCGCCACGATCGGCCTGGGCACGCTGCTGATCTACGCGATCGGGGTGCCCTGGCTGATGGTGGCCAACGGCTTGGACCTGTCCGGGGCCGTGGCCGGCGGCGTGCTGCCGTTCCTGCTGGGCGACGCTCTGAAGGTGCTGGTCGCGGCGGGGCTGCTGCCGGTGGCCTGGCGGTTGACGCGCCGCTGAGCGGGGCGCCCCTCAAATCCGCCTTATATTGACCTTAACGGGCTACGTGCGAGATTTGAGGGGCGGGCGTCGCCCGCTTTCACCCAGGGGGGTAACAGCGTGCGCGTCCTCATCGTCGAAGACGAACCCACGCTCGCCGACATCGTTGCCGAAGGTCTGCGAGACGAGGGCATCACCGCCGATGTCGCCTATGACGGTGACATCGGCAAATTACTTGTCACCGCCCACGAGTACGACGTGATCATCATCGACCGTGACGCCCCGGCGATGTCCCACGTGGAGATGCGCCGCCTCCTGACCGACTCGCCGGCGCGCATCCTGCTCATCGCCGCCGCCGGCACCGCCGT
The DNA here is from genome assembly GCF_022213955.1 of Dolomitihabitans soli. GTDB lineage: Bacteria > Actinomycetota > Actinomycetes > Streptosporangiales > Streptosporangiaceae > Streptosporangium_A > Streptosporangium_A soli. The sequence continues at coordinate 109,197 of NZ_JAKNTW010000013.1, forward strand.
ACCGCCGCTCGGCACCGACTCCTATCTGCCCAAGCCGTTCACCTATCCGGAACTCGTGGCCCGAGTGCGCGCCCTCGGCGCGGAAGGTGGTCATAGAGTCGTCCTGTGAGCCTGCCGCTGATCGAAGAAGGCGCCAAGAAGTCGAGCGTCCTGTGGATCTCGCTGGACCGGCCGAGACTGGCCTGGCACGCGTGGCACGACGGCGCGATCTATCTGGTGACGGGCGGGGACGAACAGCACCTCCCCGGCCTCGCCGAGGCGACGCGGGTGCGGGTCACCTTGCGCAGCAAGGACAAGGGCGGTGAACTGGTCGCCTTCGACGCCGCCGTGGAGGTGATCGACCAGGCGGTGGCCGCCGAGGCGGTGGCCGTGCTGGCGAAGGAGCGCCTCAACGCGCCCGACGGAGCCGGCATGACGGTCCGCTGGGCCCGCGACTCCCACGTCGTGCGGCTCACCCCACAGCCTCAGGCTTCCTGAGCCCGGCCCACCTCAAAGCCTCCGGCCGTACGGCTCACGCCACACCCCCGACCTGCGACCGTACGGCTCACCCCGAGCTCCGACCCGTACGGCTCGCCCCACACGCCCCGACCTGCGGCCCGTACGGCCCATCCCAAGCTCCGACCCGTACGGCTCGCCCCACACGCCCCGACCTGCGGCCCGTACGGCTCACGCCACGCCGACGGGCTCCGACTCCCTGACGACGCCGGGTGCCGGGGGCGCCAGGGCGGTCGCACGCTGGGCCAGGATCGCGCCGGTGATGACGATCAGCCCGCCGACGATCTGGAACGGGCCGAGCGCCTCGCCGAGCAGCACCCAGGCGATGACGGCGCCCGCGATGACCTCCAGCGAGGCGACCGTGGCGCCCACCGCCGCCGACAGCCGGCGAACCGCGTTCACGCCGGTGATGTAGGCGAGGACCGTCGCCACCACGATCAGCCAGAGGAACGCGCCCAGGACGGGAAGCGTGTTGCCGCCGAGCGTGGCGGTCCCGGCGAGGGCGGACCAGTCGATGGTCCACGGCCGCGCCAGCGGCGCCAGTGCGACCGCGGCGCCGGCCAGGCCCCAGGCGATCAGGCCGAGGGGATCGACCTCAGGCCCGAAACTATCGCTGAGCAGGAAATATCCGGCACAGCACGCGGCCGCCCCCGCCGCCAGCAGCAGCCCGATCCCGTCCAGCCTCATCCCCTGCCACGCCTCGACCACGATGCCCAGCCCGACCACCGCGACCACCGCCCCGATGAAGGCCGACCGCGGCAGCCGTACCCCGCGCACGAACCTGACCCACACCACGACCAGCACCGGCGCGGTGAACTCGATCAGCAGCGCCACCCCGACCGGCAACCGCGTGATGGCCTGGAAGAACAGCGCCTGCACCCCCGCGACCGCCACGACGGCGTACGCGGCCGTGAACGGCAACCGCTTCTTCGGGATGCGCAACGCCCTCGGCTTGAAGATCGCCAGTACGGCGAGCAGCAGCACGGCGGCGCCGGCCATCCGCAACCACACGGCCTCCAGCGGAGGAAGTCCCCCCGCCGCGAGGAATTTGGCCATGGGGCCGGAGAACCCGAAACAGGCCGCGGAGACCACCGCGATGGCCAGTGCCGCTCTCTTCATGACACACCCAACCTGTGTAACTACCGTTAGATGTGTTTGATGCTGTCACATCGACTCAGGGTGGTGCAATACCACCGAGTTTGTCCGGATTACGGACCAGCCAGATCGCGCTGATCTTGCCATCGACCAACTCGAAGCTGCTGACCGAGTCGACCCCGTCGTCGGTGGTGAACACCATCCCCGGCCGGCCGTTGACGGTCGTGGCGTGCGCCTCCAGCCCGGACGGCGCGTTCCTGGTCAGCACGCCCAGGAGCCAGCGGGCGACCTTGTCCGCGCCGTGCAACGGGCGTCGTGCCGCCGAGATCTTGCCGCCGCCGTCGGTCCACGCGGTCACCTCGGGCGCCAGCATCTCCATCACCCTGTTGATGTCACCGCCCAGGCACGCGTCCAGGAACTCCGCCGTGACCCGCCGGTTCGTCTCGTCCGACGTGTCGAAGCGCGGCTGCCTGGCCTGGACGTGCGACTTGGCGCGATGGCCGACCTGGCGCACCGCCGACTCGCTGCGGTCCAGCGCCCTGCCGATCTCCCCGTAGGAGAAGCCGAACACCTCCTTGAGCACGAACACCGCCCGCTCCAGCGGCGACAGGCTCTCCAGCACCACCATCATCGCCATCGAAATCGACTCGGCCATCTCGACATCCTCCGTGGCGTCCGGCGCCGTGACCAACGGTTCGGGCAGCCACGGACCGACGTACGACTCCCGTTGCACGGCGGCGGAACGGAGCCGGGTGATCGACAGATTGGTGACCGTCCTGGCGAGATAGGCACGCGGACTCTCGACCGGGCCCGTGACGCCGTGCCAGCGCAGCCACGCGTCCTGGACGATGTCCTCGGCGTCGGCCACGCTGCCGAGCATCCGGTACGCGATGCCGAACAGCAGCGACCGATGCTCCTCGAAGGTCTCCGTCATTCCACCCGTCATTCCACAGACGCTACGGCACACCACACCACCGGACCGGACCCGCACATCCCCGGGGCCCTCGACTCGACCCATGCTCGTGACCTCCTTGGCTCTTCACCACTCAGGACCTCCCAGCCGCCCGAAACGTGACATGCGACGAGAAACCCAGCCGGCCGGAGAGCGAACGCGCCGGCGGTTCGACGGGCCCGGGGGCGATCCTCCCGACGTCGTGGCCCTCGGTGAGGCACCCGCCGAGCCGTACGCCGCCCGGCGCGGCGGCAGGGTTGGCCGAGGTTTTAACCGGAGGGCGGGAGAACGGCGGACGCGGCCTCTTACGCTGCCAGAGTGAGGATCTTCGTCGCGCGACTGGCGGGGACCCCGGTCTTCGATCCGGCCGGGGACCAGATCGGGCGCGTGCGTGACTTGGTGGTGGGGCTCAGGGGCACGGCCCCGCCTCGGGTGCACGGGATGGTGATCGAGATGCAGCCGCGCCGCCGGGTGTTCCTGCCCATCACGCGGGTGCGGAGCATCGAGGCCGGATCGGTGATCTTCACAGGCAAGATCAATATGCGCCGGTTCGAGCAGCGCGGGGCGGAGACGCTGGTGATCGGCGAGTTGCTCGACCTGGCCGTGGTGGTGGGCGGGGAGCGGGTCACGGTGCTCGACGTGGCCATGGAGGAACCCCACCCGTCCGAATGGATGATCACCAAGGTGGCCGTGCTCAAGCCGTCCCCCCGGCTCGGGCTGCGCAGGCGCGGCGAGACCCGCGTCGTCGACTGGGAGGACGTCCACGGATTCGACTCCGTGCAGCGGGACCAGGGCGCGGCGAGCCTGCTGGCCGCCTTCGCGTCGCTGCGGGCGGCCGACCTCGCCAACGCGCTGCACGACCTGCCGGACAAGCGGCGCGCCGAGGTCGCCGCCGCGCTGGACGACGACCGGCTCGCCGACGTGCTGGAGGAACTGCCGGAGGGCGACCAGATCGACATCCTGGGCAAGCTCGACGAGGAACGGGCCGCTGACGTCCTGGAGGCGATGAACCCGGACGACGCCGCCGACCTCCTCCAGGATCTCCCGGCCGACCAGGCCGAGGCGTTGCTGACGCTGATGGAGCCGCAGGAGGCGGCGCCGGTGCGCCGGTTGCTGACCTACGACGAGTACACCGCCGGCGGCATGATGACCAGCGAGCCGATCATCCTGCTGCCGACCGCCACGATCGCGGAGGCGCTCGCGCAGGTCCGCCAGCAGGACCTCACCCCCGCCGTGGCCGCCCAGGTCTATGTCGCGAGGGCCCCGACGGAGACGCCGACCGGGCGATATCTGGGGGTGACCCATTTCCAGCGGCTGCTCCGCGATCCGCCTTCCACGCTGCTCGGCGCGGTGCTCGACGGCACCATCGATCCGATCAAGCCGGAGCTGTCGTTGCCGGCGGTGACCTCCTACCTGGCCACCTACAACCTGTTGGCGGCTCCCGTGGTCGACGAGCTGGGCCGCCTGGTGGGCGCGGTCACGGTGGACGACGTGCTCGACCACCTGCTGCCCGGCGACTGGCGTGAGCGGGACGAGGTCGGCGATGGCGACTGACCGTCTGGACCAGCCGCGCGAGCTCCGCCGTACGCTCAGGCCGCACTACGATCCCGAGGCCTTCGGCCGGCTGTCGGAGCAAATCGCAAGATTTCTCGGTACGGCACGCTTCCTCGTCTACATGACCGTGTTCATCGCGGTCTGGGTGGTGTGGAACGTCCTGGCCCCGGGCAGCCTGCAGTTCGATCCCTACCCGTTCATCTTCCTGACGCTGATCCTGTCGCTCCAGGCGTCCTACGCCGCCCCCCTGATCCTGCTGGCCCAGAACCGCCAGGACGACAGGGACCGCGTGACCTACGAGCAGGACCGCATCACCGCCGACCGAAACCAGGCCGACACCGAGTACCTCGCCCGCGAACTGGCCGGCCTCCGCATCGCCCTGGCCGACGTGACCACCCGCGACTACCTCCGCACCGAGCTCCAACGCCTGGCGGAAGAACTCGAATCCCGGTCCTAACCCCGTGTTCGCGGTGGTCAGGGCGGCGGGGGGAGCAGTTTGGTGAGCGTGGTGGCGCACTGGCGGAGCTCGTCGTCGTCGAGCACGCCGAGGAACCGCGCCCTGAGGCTTCTCAGGTAGGTCGGCGTGGCCTCGGCCAGCCGGGTACGGCCGGCGGCGGTGAGCACGGCGTAGAGCCCTCTGGCGTCGCTCGTGCACGCCTCCCGCTCGACCAGGCCGTCGCGCTGGAGACGGTCGATCAGGCGGGTGAGGCCGCTGCGGGAGAGCAGGGCCTGGTCGGCCAGGTCGTTCATCCGCAGCCGGCCATCAGGGGTCTCGGCGAGCCGGGTGAGCACGTCGTAGGAGGCCAGGGCCAGATCGTGGGCGGTCAGGAGGTCGGCTTCGAGCAGCCGCGCGGCGCGCACCTGGACCCGCTGGAGCATCCGCCAGACCGCCGGCTCCTCCGAGCGCGGGGTCCGCCGCGGGCTCCCGCCCTCCGACGTCAGCGTCACATGCGGATTCTAAACCGGTGCGCGTGCATCCAAACAGGGTCTGCCGTTCCGAATACGGTCCCCGGGTTCATACCATGGGGGCATGGCACCTACCCCGGAACAGGTGACGACGGCGCTGGCGACGGTCAACGACCCAGAGATCCGCCGGCCGATCACCGAGCTCGACATGGTCAAGAGCGTCGACATCTCACCGGACGGAGTGGTGCGCGTCGGCGTGTTCCTCACGGTCAGTGGTTGTCCGATGAAGGACACCATCACCCGTGACATCACCGCCGCGGTCTCCAAACTCGACGGCGTGCAAGGCGTCAAGGTCGAGATGGACGTCATGAGCGCCGAACAACGCAAGAACCTGCAGACCAAGCTGCGCGGCGACCGCAGCCCGGAGAAGGAGATCCCCTTCGCCCAGCCGGGCTCGCTGACCCGCGTCTTCGCGGTCGCCAGCGGCAAGGGCGGCGTCGGGAAGTCCTCCGTCACCGTCAACCTGGCCGCCGCGATGGCCGCGAGCGGGTTGAAGGTCGGCGTGGTCGACGCCGACATCTACGGCCACTCGGTGCCGCGGATGCTCGGCGTGAGCGACCGGCCCACCAAGGTCGAAGACATGATCATGCCGCCGATGGCGCACGACATCAAGGTCATCTCGGTCGGGATGTTCAAGCCGCCGGGCAACACGCCCGTCGTGTGGCGTGGCCCGATGCTCGACCGGGCGCTGCACCAGTTCCTCGCCGACGTCTACTGGGGCGACCTCGACATCCTGCTGATGGACCTGCCGCCCGGCACCGGCGACATCGCGATCTCGGTGGCGCAGCGCATGCCGTCCGCCGAGATCCTCGTGGTGACCACCCCGCAGCAGGCCGCGGCGGAGGTGGCGGAGCGAGCCGGTTCCATCGCGACCCAGACGCACCAGCAGATCGCCGGTGTCATCGAGAACATGGCCTGGCTGCCGTGCCCGCACTGCGACGAGCGGATCGCGGTCTTCGGCGAGGGCGGCGGGCAGTCCGTCGCCGACGGGCTGACCCGCGCGCTGGGCGCCCGGGTGCCGCTGCTCGGCCAGGTGCCCATCGACCTGCGGCTGCGCGAAGGCGGCGACGAGGGCAAGCCGCTGGTGATCACCGATCCCGACTCCCCGGCCGGCGCGGAGCTCATCCGCATCGCGGGCGGGCTCAGCAAGAAGTCGAGCAGCATCAAGGGCCTCCAGCTCGGCCTTTCACCGGCCGGCCGCTGACCCCGGTCACGGCGAAGCGCCCCCGCCCAGGCTCCTCCCTTCCAGGGAGGGCGGGCGGGGGCGCTTCGCCATGTGTGGTGCGTTCCTACGTGGCTTCGTGGTCGTAGGGCGGGATCTCGCCGTACGAGAGCTCGGAGACCGGCTCGATCACCGGCACCGCCGGTTCCTGGTGGTTCGCCGGACGGTCCCAGTCGTCGTCGTCGCTGAGCAGATGCTTCTTGACGAAGTTTCTGGGGTTGAGGTCGGCCGGGTCGAAGTCCTGGAACTCCGGGCCGAGCCCCGACCGAAGGTCCTCCTTGGCGTTGTTGGCCATCCGGCGCAGATTGCGCAGCGTACGGCCCGCCTGAGAGGCCGCCTGGGGCAGCTTCTCCGGGCCGAACACCAAAAGCGCGATCACGACAAGAGCCACGACCTCAAACCAGCCGAGTCCGAACACCGTGATCTCCTACCGCGAACAATCGAGCAGCTCGAAACCACAGACTACTTCCCCCTGCCCGTGCGCCATCCGCCAGGAGGGGCGAACCTCAGGAAGGCTGCGGTGTGGGGACCGCGCCGGCGGCGATGACGACCGTGGTCGACTTCTCCTGGCCGCCTCGCTGGAACTTCACGCTCAGCTTGTCGCCCGGCGCCATGCTGCGGATCTGCACCATCAACTCCTGGCTGTTCTGCACGGGCGTGCCGTTCAACTCCGTGATCACGTCACCGGGCTTGAGGCCCGCCTTGTCGGCCGGACCGCCGGACTCCACGGGCGCGACGCCCCGTTCGGGATCGGAGGCGATGCGCACGCCCTGGCCCTGGTAGCCGGGATCGATGCTGATCCCGATCCGCGAGGTCTTGGCGCTGCCGGTGGACACCAGGTCCTCGGCGACGCGGCGCGCGTGGTTCACCGGGATCGAGAAGCCGAGCCCGATGCTGCCGCCCTGGGCGGCGGCGGAGCGGCCGACCGTGGCGATCGCCGAGTTGACCCCGATGACCTGGCCGCTGGTGTTGACCAGCGGGCCGCCGGAGTTGCCGGGGTTGATCGCCGCGTCGGTCTGGATCGCGTTGATGTAGCTGGTGTCCGTCAGGCCGCCGCTCTCGCCGCCCGCGATGACCGGCCGGTTGAGCGAGCTCACGATGCCGGTGGTGACGGTGCCCGACAGCCCGAGCGGCGAGCCGATGGCGATCACCGGGTCGCCGACCACGACGCTGGCGGAGTCGCCGAGCGCGATCTCCGGCATGCCGAAGACCTCGTCCGGCTTGACCACGGCGAGGTCGGACGACGGGTCGCGGCCGACGATGCGGCCCATGGTGGTCTTGCGGTTGTTGAACGCGATCCTGATCTCGCCGCCCTTGGCGGCGGGGGCGACCACGTGGTTGTTGGTGACGATGTAGCCGCCCTTGATCAGGAAGCCGGAGCCGCCGGTGCCGCCCTCCCCGCCGCCCTCGACCTCAAGGGAGACCACGCTGGGCAGCACCTTGGAGGCCACGCCCGCGATGGAGTCGGGCGCGCGCTCCAGGCTGCCCGTCGGCGCGGTGCCCAGGCTGAACGACGGGTCGGTGCCCTGACTGGAGTCTCTGGTCAGCAGATAGGTGCCCACCGAGCCCGCCCCGGCGGCGACCAGCGCGATGACCACCGCGAGCGCCACGAGCACGCCGAGACCGGGCCCGCCGCGCCTGACCGGCTTGCCCGGGGCCATGCCGCCCTGTCCCCCGGGCGGCCCCGGCGGCGGCGGTGCCCATCCCGGCCCCATGCCGAAGGCCCTCGAAGGCGGTGGCGGCGGCGGAGGCGGCGTGGGCCCGGTCATCGGCGCGATGTTCGGATAGGCCGCCGTGTCGCCGGTCGGGCCGCCCGGCGGGTCGCCCCAGCCGGAGACCTCGTGCCGGGTTCTTCCCGAAGGATCGCCCCAGCCGCCGTCCGAGCCGGCCTGCGTCATGTGTGCCGTACGCCCCTCGTCTTCGCGGAAGGGCGGCACCTCGTCCGCGGGCAGGAAATCCGGCCGCTGGCGTTCGGGCTCCGGAGTGGGCTCCTGGAAGTCCGACGGTGTGCGACCTTCACCCTCCCAGGCGTCTCGGGTCCGCGTCTCGTCGGTCATCGCTGTCTCACTGCTCCTCGCCTCGTGTCCCGCCGTCCGTGGCGGTCGTCTCGACAGGTCGATTGTCTCCACGGCGGCATACGAGAGATGTAAAGGGGTGGCTTACCCGAACGGGTTGATCCAGGAGAGGAGCCGACCGGCCCCCCTGCCCATGCGCGCCCAGAAACCGGGGTCGCTCTCGTGCGGCAGCGCGGCGACGGCGGCATCGACCATGTCCGCCGGCGCGTCGGCCACGACGGTGTAGACATGTCCTCCGCTCGCCCAGATCGTTTCCTGTTCCGCAGAGTCACGGATCCAGATCGTATGCCCGCTCCGGGCCGTTGCATGCCACCCGGCGAGCCGCGCCTCGTCGAGACTTCCCCGCTGGACGAACACCGACACCACGGACAACCCGTCGGAGTAGCCGAGATGCAGATAGCCGCCCGTCTCCTCGGCGGTGAACAACTCCAGGCGTCCGGGCAGGGCTCTGGGGAACGTCCAGCCGCGATCACGCAGGCCGGCCAGTCCGTCGACGTCGAGGCGGGACTGCTGGCCGGGCTCCGGTGTCCGGGTCAGGCGGCGCGGCGGAGGCAGCCGGATGTCGATGAAGGCGCCCGCGTGGGTGACCCTTCCCCGGCCGTCGAGGACCTCCCTGCGCAGCACCAGCCTGCTGGCCTCGTCGATCCAGAAGCGAGCGGCCGTGCTGCCGTCCGGGCGCAGGGCGTGCACCACGAGGGTGTCGCGCCCGCAGACGCTGCCCCTGCCGGCCGTGACGATCCGGAAGTTGCGGGCCAGCACCTCCAGCATCTCCTCGGGCGGCGCCGACATGCCGCCCGCGAGTGAGCCGGGATCCGCCGTGCCCGGCTCGGGGTGGATCGTCAGGCCCGAGCCCGGGGTGTTGCTGACGTCGACCAGCGAGGAGGACACGCCCGAACGGCCCCAGGTCGTGAGGGTCTGCACCCCGGTGTACTCCTGGGTACGGCCGGCGAGCGCCGCCTCCCGCAGCAGGGGGAGGCCGGTGTCCTCGCTCTCCTGCTCTTCGGGCGGGACGACGGCCGCCCAGCTCGGACTGCCCATCACCAGGCCCAGCAGCACGACGGCCGCCACGATCATGGCAGTGGGCAGGCGTCTCACTGCCGGGGCCGCGGCGTGAGCGTCGCGGGAGTGGGGGTGGGCGTGCCCTGCCGCGACGGCGTCACCGACGGGGACGGGGTCACGGCCGGCGAGCCGTACGGTGCGGTTTGCTTGTGCTGGTTGGCGAACTTCTCCATCTGCGGGACCACCGGCGGGCCGGTCTCGATGCCGCCGGCGACGAACATGGTGCCGAACGCGACGGCCGCCGAGGCCATGCCGACGGCGACATAACCGGCGCGACGCGCCCGGCCGCGACGTCCCGACGCTCTGCCACCGGGGCGGTTGTCGGGTGGCGCGATGCTGTGCATGCTCGGGATCGGCACCCCGCCGAACGTGTGCGACGCGTCGGGGAAGGGGCGCACCCGCGGCGGGAGCGGCCCGCCCGGCTCCGACATCCGGAGCAGGGACATGCTCAGGTCCGCGGGCATGGCCGGGCCCTCCAGGGACCGCAGCCGGTTCTTCAGCGCGCGTACGGAGTCGACCTCGGCTCGGCAGTCGGCGCAGAAGGTCAGATGGGCGAGCGCGCGTTCGCGCTCCCCGTGGTTCAGCTCGCCGTCGACCAGTGCCGAGACGCGCTCTCCCAGATGGCTCATGCCAAATCCTCCCCAGAGGTCGTGGTCGGGGGGACTTGTTCGCGACGGGGCGCGCGATGCTCCAGCGCCTCCCGAAGCTGCGAGCGCCCGCGATGGATCCTGCTGCGCACGGTGCCCAGTTTCACACCGAGCGTGGCCGCGATCTCCTCGTAGGACAGCCCCTCGATGTCACAGAGGACGACGGCGGCCCGGAACTCCGGAGCCAGCGCGTCGAGTGCCGCCTGGATGTCCGGCTCCAGATGGGTGTCGTCGTAGACCTGGGCCGGCGAGGGCTCACGCCCGCGCAGCCGTTCCGCCGCGTCGTCGCCCAGTCCCTCGAACCGGATGCGCTGCCTGCGCCGCGCCATGTCGAGGAACAGGTTCGTCGTGATCCGGTGCAACCACCCCTCGAACGTGCCAGGCGTGTAGCTCGACAGCGACCGGAACACCCTGACGAAGACCTCCTGTGTGAGGTCTTCGGCGTCGTGCACGTTTCCGGTCAGTCTGTAGGCGAGTCGATACACCCTCGCTGAGTGTGTACGGACGACCTCCTCCCAAGTGGGAGGCGTCCATTCGGACACGGGAGCTTCGGCCTGGTGGTCATCCACCAGCACTCCTCTCCTCGGGACCACCGCTATCGCCATAGTGCCTGGTTTCGTCCCTCCGTGCGTACGGACTGCCCTGCGAACCGGCAAAGGCCTCTTAAACCGTGCAACGCACCGGGGGTCGCATGAGTTCCCGTTCGGGCTTCACTCCCCTAGGCTGCGACCAGCGACCAAATGAGTGCGTACGGCGAAAGCGGGGAGGAGAGGCCAATGGGCTCGACGCCGACAAGTCCGGTGGAGGCCACTCTGGCCTATGCCGAGGAGTTCCACGTCGAGGACGAGATCCTGCGCGCCGCGCGCCGGCAGGGCGCGGAGGTCGGCGCTCCCCCGATCCTGCCCGGCGGAGGTGCCGCGCTCTGCTTCCTGGCCACGGCGATCAACGCCAGGGCCGTCGTCGAGATCGGCACCGGCTGCGGAGTGTCCGGCCTGTGGTTGCTCCGGGGCATGCGCTCCGACGGCACGCTCACCAGCGTGGACGTCGAGCCCGAGCATCAGCGCCTGGCGCGTGAGACGTTCTCCCAGGCGGGCTTCTCCAGCGGCCGGATGCGGCTGATCACCGGCCGGGCGCTCGACGTCCTGCCGCGGCTCGCCGACGGCGGCTACGACCTGGTCTTCGCCGGCGGCGCCAAACTGGAGTACGCCGACTATCTGGCCGAGGCGGTCCGCCTGCTGCGGGTGGGCGGGATCGTGGCCTTCGACAACGCCCTGTGCGACCACCAGGTGGCCGACCCCGCCCAGCGCGACCCCGACACGGTCGCGGTCCGCGAACTGGGCAAGCTGGTCCGCGGCGACGACCGGCTGCGCCCGCTGCTGATCCCGCTCGGCGACGGCCTGCTCGCCGCCGTCAAGATCAGCGACTGAGCCAGCTGAGCAGCAGCCGCACGCCGTACCCGGTCGCGCCCTTGGTGAAGATACCCTCATCGACGGTGCTGCGGCCGACCCCGGCGATGTCGAGATGCGCCCACGGCCGCTTCCCCGCGAACTCCCGCAGGAACAACGCGGCCGTGATGGACCCCGCGCCGTAGGTCGATCCCTGCTCGACGTTGGCCAGGTCGGCCACGCTGGACTCCAGGGCGGGCGTGTAGTCCTCGATCAACGGCATCCGCCACAGCGGGTCGCCGGTCTCGCCGCCCGCCGCCACCAGGTCACCGGCCAGGTCGTCGTCCGAGGCGTAGACCGCGCCGACGCCGCGGCCGAGCGCGACCGTGATGGCGCCGGTCAACGTGGCGATGTCCACCACGGCGTCGGGCTCCAGCTCGGCGTCCGCGTACGCCAGGGCGTCGGCGAGGACCAACCGGCCCTCCGCGTCGGTGTTGAGCACCTCCACGGTGCGCCCGCCGTAGTGGGTGATGACGTCGCTGGGGCGCTGCGCCGTACCGGAGATCATGTTCTCCGCCGCGGCGACCAGGCCCGTCACCCTGGTCCGGACGCCGAGTTCGCGCAGCGCGCCCAGCACCGCGATGACCACCGCGCCGCCCGCCATGTCGGTCTTCTGCGTCTTCATGTTCTCGGTGGGCTTGAGGGACAGGCCGCCGCTGTCGAACGTGATGCCCTTGCCGACGAGGACCACGTGCCGCCCGTCGGGGTCGGCGGGCTCATAGGAGAGCTGGATCAGCCGGGGCGGGTGCACCGAGCCCTGGCCGACCGCGACGATGCCGCCGAAACCTTCGGCGCGCAGCTCCTCCTCGTCCCACACGCGGACCGGGACGCCGTGCTCCCCCGCGTGCTCCCCCGCGCGCTCCGCCAGCCAGATCGGGGTTTTCACCGAGGCGGGCATGTTGGCGAGGTCACGGGCCAGGGCCACCGCCCGCGCGAGCACCTCGCCCCGCCGTACCTGCTCCTCGACGCCGGCGCCCGCGAACTCGACCTCCGCCACCGCCGTCGTGCGGTTCTCGCCGATCCGGAAGGTGTAGGCGCCGAGCAGGACCCCCTCGACGAAGGCGGCCACCTCGCCGGCGGGAAGCACCACGCTGAGCGACTCGCGGCCCTTCGCCCGCCGTACCACCGCCGCGCCGGCCTTCCGCAGCGCGGCCGGGTCGCCGTCGCCCACGCCGTACAGCAGGACCCGGCCGACGTCCTCGCCCCGCGCGACGGGGACTTCGATGATCTCACCCGCCGCACCCTTCGCCTTGTACTCGGCGAACAGGCCGGCCACCGGAAACGGCAGGTCGGCGATGCCGGGGGCGAGGTCGGGGGCGAGGTCCCGGTCATAGGGGACGGCCACCAGCAGGGCGTCCGTCGCGGGCCAGGCGGCGATCCTGATCGACGTTTCGATGGGCACGTGCTGGCTCCTCTGCTTGGGGGCAACAGGGACGACCCCGGCGCGGACCTCCCAGATCAAGGGATCCTGCTGCCAGGGCCGTCGGACAAGACCAAGGGCGGCGGCTCGTCAGCCGACGACGTTCTTCAGCGCGTCACCGAGGGCGCTGGCCTCATCGGGCGAGAGCTCCACGACCAGCCGGCCGCCACCCTCCAGGGGGACCCGCATGACAATGCCCCGTCCTTCCTTGGTGACCTCCAGCGGACCGTCGCCGGTCCGCGGCTTCATCGCCGCCATGCGTTGCATCCCTTCCTGCCTTGAGCTCCGCGTTTGCGAAATCCGGCCCTCCGAAACGGGTGGCCGACGCATTCACGTCTTCTGTGATGTCCTATTATCCCGCCTCTCGGTGGCTACCGGGTAACGATCTCCTCCCAGAATGCGTTGTCGGGCCCCCTCCGGACGGCCAAACTGGACCTCGTGAACGCCCGCGCCGCGTTATTCGATCTGTACGGGGACCATCTGCGTTCCCGAGGTGGCCGCGCGTCCGTGGCCGCCCTGGTACGCCTGCTCGCGCCGCTTGAGATCGCAGCTCCGGCCGTACGGACGGCGATCTCTCGGATGGTCAGGCAGGGCTGGCTCGCGCCCCTGAGGCTGCCCCAGGGGCCCGGCTACGCGGTGACCCCCAAATGTGTGCGCCGCTTGGACGAGACCGCGCTGAGAATTTACCGGGCAGGCGCGATCACCTGGTCGCAGCGATGGCACGTGGTGGTGGTCGAGCAGGTCAGGGAGCGTCCCAAACGTGAGCGACTGCGCGCCGACCTCGCGTTTCTGGGCTACGCGCCGCTGTCGGAGACCACCTGGATCGGCCCCCGGCCCTCGCCCGAACTGAGCACCCTGCTCGCCGCCGAACAGGTCCACGCCGACCGGTTCGACTCGGCGCTCGACGGCGACCCACGCGAACTGGTCGCCCGCGCCTGGGACCTGACGAGCATCGGCGCCGCCTACGAGAACTGGCTCTCCCAGGCCGTCGAGCTGGTCGGCGGGCTCGCCGGGGACGCCCCCGACCACCAGGTGTTCGCGGCCAGGAGCAAACTTGTCCATGGGTGGCGGAACTTCCTGTTCCGCGACCCGGGGCTGCCCGCCGAGCTGCTGCCCGCCGGGTGGCCGGGCGAGAAGGCGCGGGTCTACTTCGAGCAGGAGGCGGACCGGTTGCTGCCCGCCTCGGCCGGCTTCGTCGACCGCAGCCTCGCCGACCAGCTCGTCGACCACCACCAGGGAAGCCCGTGACCACCCGCGACGGCCGCGCCGACCCCACGGGCCGCAGCCGCCCCGACGACCTCGACGACCTCGACGATCAGCAGGAGGGCCAGTGACCGTTCGCTACGACCTCGACGACCACGTCGCCACCGTCACCCTCGACCGCCCGGAGGCGATGAACTCCCTGACCGCTCCGATGAAGACGGAGTTGCTGGCGGCCCTGCGGCGCGCCGGGGACGACGAGCAGGTGCGCGCCGTACTGCTCACCGGCTCCGGACGCGGCTTCTGCGCGGGCCAGGACCTGCACGAGCACGCCGACAACCTGGCCGCGGGCAACGGGCTGGCCGACACCGTCCGCGACCATTACAACCCCATCGTGCGCACGATCGCCGAGATGCCCAAGCCGGTCGTCGCCGCCGTCAACGGGGTCGCCGCCGGCGCGGGCGCGTCCCTCGCCTTCGCCTGCGACCTGCGGGTCGCCGCGGAGAACGCCAAGTTCGCGATGGCCTTCGCCGGCATCGGCCTGGCCCCCGACTCGGGCGCCTCGTGGACCCTGCAGCGGCTCGCCGGCCCCGCGGTGGCAGCCGAACTGCTGATGCTGGGCGACGTCGTGCCCGCCGTACGGGCGCTGGAACTCGGCCTGGTCTCCCGCGTGGTCCCCGCCGACCAGCTCACCAAGACCGCCCACGAGCTGGCCGTACGGCTGGCGCAGGGCCCCACCCGGGCCTACGCGGCGATCAAGCGGGCGCTGGCCTTCGGCTCTTCGCACAGCCTCGCCCAGAGCCTCGACCTGGAGGCCGACCTTCAGGACGAGTGCGCCGCCACCGACGATCACCTCGCCGCCACCCGGTCGTTCCTCAACAAGGAACAGCCGGTCTTCAAGGGCCGCTGACCCGGCGCGCTCAGCGCACCCAGCAGTCCTGGAGATGGTCGTTGACCAGGCCGATCGCCTGCATCAGGGAGTAGGCGGTGGTGGGGCCGACGAATTTGAAGCCGCGCGACTTCAGCTCCTTGGCGAGGGCCTTGGAGCCGGCGGTGTACGGGGGCACGTCGGCGACGGTCTTCGGCACGGGCGAACCAGGGTCGGCATGGCGCCAGACGAGCGCCGAGAGCCCTTCGGGGATCTGCAGGGCGGCCCTGGCGTTGGAGACCGCCGTCAGGATCTTGGCCCGGTTGCGGACGATTCCGGCGTCGCCGAGCAGACGTTCGACGTCGGCCTCGGTGAACGCGGCCACGGCCGGGATGGAGAAACCGGCGAACGCCTCGCGGAAGTTCTCCCTCTTGCGCAGGATCAGCAGCCACGACAGGCCCGACTGGAACGCCTCCAGGGTCATCCGCTCGAAGACCTGGTCATCGCCCCTGACCTCGCGCCCCCACTCCTCGTCGTGGTAGGCGATGTAGTCGGGCGCGGAGTTGCCCCACGGGCACCGGAACCGGCCGTCCGGTCCGATCATCGTTTCTCCTCGGCCCCGGTGCGGTCCTCCGGCGCGGCCGGGCCCTCGGCAGCCCCGAGCACTCCGCCCTGGGCCCGCCCGGTCGCCCCGCCCGTCTCCTTCGCGTCGAACAGACCGCCCTGGGCCAGCCCGTCCGGCTGTCCCGCGTCGTCGTCATCAGCCTCGAACAGGCCACGCCGCGACCCGCCACCGGCCTGATCCACATCAGCATCCTCAGCCTCGAACGGACCACGCGAAGACCCGCCACCGGCCTGATCCACATCAGCGCCCTCAGCCTCGAACGGACCACGCGAGGACCCGCCACCGGCTTCGAACAGCCCCCTGCGGGGCTGCCCATCCGGTTGTTCCCCGCCGGTCTCCTCCGCCTCGAACGGGCCGCGCTGGGAACGCCCGCCCGCCTGGTCCACGTCGCTCTCCTCAGCCTCGAACGGGCCACGGGGAGGGCGTCCGCCCGCTTGGCCGCCGGCCTCGAACAGGCCGTCGCCAGGGGTCACTTCGTCCTGTTCCTGCTCCGCGGGCTCGGCGCCCCGGGCACCGCCGTCCACCGGCTCGGACGTATCCCGGTGGCGGCCGCCCAGGTCGGCGGGCTGCTCGCGAGGGAGGCCGGCCGCGGCGATGCCGGACTCCGGGAGGGAGGGGAACTGGTCGGGGCCGCCGGGCCGGTGCTCGGAGCTCGACCGCCGGACGGGGAGCGGGGGTCCGGCCTGGGCTTCCTGACGGGCGTACAGCCTGCCGGCCAGCAGCTCGGTCACCCGCTGCTCCAGCACCGCGATCTTGGTGTCCCGCGCGCTGATCGCCCCCGCCACCCGGTGCAACGTCTCGTCGACGCTCTGCGTGTGATAGCCCACCAGGCTCACCGGGAGCTGCAGCGACACGAAGTCGACGGCGCTGAGCTGCCCGGCGTCGGGCAGGTTCAAGGGCGGCACGTCGGGTGGGAACTCTTTCAGCTCACCACCGCGTCCCATGGAAACCACCACCACGCCGGCCAGGATGGCGAGCGCGGCCAGGGCGAGTACGACCAGCACATACGAATCGTGCCACATCTGACAGGCCCAGAACCGCCGGGCGTACGATCGACGTCATGCAGCCCTTGGTTATCGGCCTCTCCGATCCCGGTGATCCGGACTGGGTGGAGGCGGGCTCGGTCGCCGAGATCGAGAGGCACGTCCTGGCCGGCCGTACGATCGTGGTCGTTCCCGCGCGGCTCGGCGGGAGCGACGAGGCGGCCGAGATGGCCGCCGCCTGCGTGTGCGCCTGGCTCGGCGCGCGGGTCTTCCGCACCTCCAGGCCCGAGCAGGTGGGGCAGGCGCTCGCGATGACGGAGAGCCTCGCGGGCCGCCGCCCCCCTGCCCTCACCCGCCGGGGTCTCGCCTGACGGGTCTCGCCTGACGTCCGGGCACACGTGCCGACGTACGGCGGGCTAATCCTCGACCGCTTCGGCGAGCTCCTCCGGGCTGGGGGTGAGCCGGCCGGTCGGGCTCTCCAGGGCGTCGAACGCCTCCGCGATCGTCGTGGTCCACGCGATGGCGTCGAAGACGTGGGCACGGGTGAAACCCTGGTCGTACATGCCCGTGACGAGGTCGCGCAGCGGGTCGTAGAGGCCCCACGGATCGAGCAGCACCAGGGGCCGCTCGTGCAGGCCGAGTATCCGGGTGGTCCAGATCTCGAACAGCTCCTCCAGCGTGCCGATCCCCCCGGGCAGCACGAGGAAGGCGTCGGAGCGGGCGTCCATGATGCCCTTCCGCTCCCGCATGTCGGCCGTGACGATCAACTCGTCGGAGTCGTCGTCGGCGACCTCGATGTCCACCAGCGCCTGCGGGATGACACCGACCGTCCGCCCGCCGGCCGCGCGGCAGGCACGGGTGACCGCCCCCATGCAGGAAACCGTCGCTCCCCCGCTGACCAGCGTGTGGCCGCGCCTGGCGAGCTCACCCCCCACCTCGGCGGCCAGGTCCACATATTTCCGGTCGATCTTCTGACTTGACGCGCAGTACACACAGACGAACACGGCAGCACCCTATTGGGCGTCACCGACCGTGCGGGCCACGGCTTCCTGTTCCTCCCGCAGCCGGCCGGACCGCAGGGTGTCGGCCTCGGTGATGGCCCGCACGGCCGTGTCCACGTCGTCGGTCACCTGGATGAGGTCCAGGTCCTTCGCCGAGATCTTGCCGCTGGCCACCAGCGTGCCCTTGATCCAGTCGAGCAGCCCGCCCCAGAACTCCGTGCCCATCAGGACCACGGGGAAGGAGGTCACCTTCTTCGTCTGCACCAGGGTCAGCGCCTCGAACAGCTCGTCCAGGGTGCCGAACCCGCCGGGGAGCGCCACGAATCCGCAGGCGTACTTGACGAACATGGTCTTGCGGACGAAGAAGTAGCGGAACTCGATGCCGAGATCGACGTAGTCGTTCAGCCGCTGTTCGAAGGGCAGCTCGATGCCCAGCCCCACCGACACGCCGCCACCCTCCTGCGCGCCCCGGTTGCCCGCCTCCATGCAGCCGGGACCGCCGCCGGTGATGACCGCGTATCCGGCCTCGGCCAGCGCCCGCCCCAGCTCGACGCCCATGTGGTACTCGGGAGAGTCGGCCGACGTACGCGCGGAGCCGAACACGGTCACCGCCGGCGGCAGCTCGGCGAGCTGGCCGAAGCCCTCGACGAACTCCGCCTGGATGCGCATGACCCGCCACGGGTCCATGTGCAGCCACTCGGCCGGACCCTGCCGATCGAGCAGCCGCTGGTCGTGGGTGGAGTCGGGGACGAAGGCGCCGCGGACGAGGGAGGGACCCTGCCGGCGCTCTGGTCGCGTCTGCTTCATATGAGCACGCTAGCGGGAGGCCCGATCGCGGTTCCGGAAGAATCTTGAAAATCTCGCTGAACTCACGGAACCGAATTTCAACGAGGGTGCGTCTAAGAAGCGAGGGTGCTGCTCGGGACTGAAAGTGGCTTTCCCCGCCAAATGGCCGGCGAGGAAAGCCACTTTCATTTGTACGGGTGCCCGCGAGGTCAGGAGAGCCAGGTCAGCATGGCCCGCTCGGAGGCCGCAATCTTCTCCAACGAGACGAACTCCCCACGCTGATGGGCCAGGTTCGGGTCACCGGGACCGAAGTTGACCGCCGGAATTCCGAGCCGGGAGAAGAGCGAGACATCGGTCCAGCCGAGCTTCGCGCGGGGTGTTCCGCCCACCGCGCCGGTAAAGGCCGCCGCCACCGGATGGGTCAGGCCGGGCCGGGCGCCGGGGGCCCCGTCGGTGAGCCGTACCTCGAAGCCTGCGAACACCTCGCGCACGTGCTGTTCCGCCTGCTGAAGGTCGAGGTCGGGGGCGAAACGGTAGTTGACCGTCACCACGCACTCGTCGGGGATCACATTTCCGGCGACCCCGCCGCGCACACCCACCGCGTTGAGCCCTTCGTGGTACTCCAGCCCGTCGACCACCGGCTGCCGCGCCTGGTAGGCGGTGAGCGTGGCCAGGATCGGCTGGATGCCGTGGACGGCGTTGACACCGAGCCAGGATCTGGCGCTGTGCGCCCTGGTGCCCCTGGCGACGATCTCCGCGCGCAGCGTGCCCTGACAGCCGCCCTCGATCAGCCCGTCGGTCGGCTCCATCAGCACGGCGAAGTCGCCGGCCAGCCAGTCGGGGTGGTTCAGGCTCAGGCGGCGCAGGCCGTTGCGCTCGGCCTCGATCTCCTCGCAGTCGTAGAAGATGTAGGTGACGTCGCGGTTGGGCTCGGTCAGACCGGCCGCGAGCCGTAGCATCACCGCCACCGAGCTCTTCATGTCGGAGGTGCCGCAGCCGTACAGCAGGTCGCCCTCGACCCGGCTCGGCAGGTTGCCCGCGACGGGGACGGTGTCGATGTGGCCCGCGATCACGACCCGCTCGGACCGGCCCAGGTCGGTCCTGGCCACCACCGCGTCGCCGTCGCGGAACACCTTCAGGTGCCCGTGCGGCAGCAACGCCTCCTCGACGGCGTCGGCGAGCGCGCGCTCGTCTCCGCTCACCGACTCGATGTCCACGATCCGCGCCGTCAGCGCGCCGACGTCCTGAGAAAGATCCAGCTGCATGACCTGGGAGTCTATCGCTGCGGCCGGTTCGGGCACGGCTCGCCCACACGAACCGCCCCGGAGGTCGAGCTTCGATCAGGCGTTCACGCCGTGCTGGCGCAGCACGTCGTTGAGCACCGCCTTGTCGTGGCGCTGTCCCTCTTCCAGGCGCTTGAGCACGAGGACGCAGGGCAGGCCGAAGGTGCCGCCGGGGAACTCCTTGGCCCGGGTGCCGCCCACGGCCACGCACCAGTCGGGGATGCGGCCGCGGCTGATCTCCTCGCCGGTCTGCACGTCGATCACCGGCATGGAGGCCGACAGGATGGTGCCCGCGCCCACGACGGCGCCCTTGCCCACCCGGGCGCCTTCGACGATCATCGAGCGGCTGCCGATCAGCGCGTCGTCCTCGACGACCACCGGCACCGCGTTCGGCGGTTCGAGCACGCCGCCGATGCCCACGCCACCGGACAGGTGCACGTTCCTGCCGATCTGGGCGCACGAGCCGACCGTGGCCCAGGTGTCGACCATGGTGCCCGAGTCGACGTAGGCGCCGATGTTCGTGTACGACGGCATCAGGACCACGCCTGAGGCCAGGTGCGCCCCCCACCGCGCGATGGCGCCGGGCACCACCCGGACGCCCGCCAGCGTGGTCTTCAGCGGGATGCGGTCGTTGTGCTGGAAGTCGCCGACCTGCGACCTCGCCATGCCGAGCACGCGGAAGCTGAGCAGGATCGCGCGCTTGGCGCGCTCGTCCACGATGACCTCGTCGGTCGCCTCGTCGACGAAGGCGACCCTGGCCTTGCCGGTGTCGAGCAGGTCGACGGCGCCGACGACGAGGCCACGGGCCTCCGCGTCATCGGGACCGAGCTCCGCGCGGCGCTCCCACAGCTCGTCGATCGCGGACGGCAGCGGGCTGGAAAAGCTCTGGCTCATGAGATGCGAGCTTAGTGGCTGGGGTCAGCTGGGAGTTCACGTGGGCTCCGGCGCGGCTCCGGCGCGGCTCCGGGCCGGGTAGGTTCTTCTGCGTGCGGCGGGGAATCTCCATAGGGGTCATCACAATCGCGGTCATCGTCATCGTCTTGGCGGTGGCCATCACCGCGGCTGTCTACTGGGTGCTCAACCGTACGGAACCGTTCGTGCTGGTGGAGCGTTGTCATGTGACCACCCCGGGAGGCCGGCTCGACCTGGAGATCGAGCAGGCGGAGATCGCCTCGACGATCGCGGCCGTGGCCGAGCGCCGCAAGCTCTCCCAGCGTGCGGTCGTCATCGCCTACGCGACGGCGCTCCAGGAGTCGAAGCTGGTGAACATCCCGTTCGGCGACCGCGACTCGGTCGGCATCTTCCAGCAGCGCCCCTCACAGGGCTGGGGCACGGCCGAACAACTCCTCGACCCGGTCTACGCGACGAACAAGTTCTTCGCCGCCCTGGTCAAGGTCAAGGGCTACCGCAAGCTGCCGTTGCACGAGGCCGCCCAGGAGGTGCAGCGCTCCGCCGACGGCACCGCCTACGCCCAGCACGAGGAAGACGCCAAGATCCTCGCCGCCGCCTTCACCGGGCGGGTTCCCAAGGCCGTCAACTGCTGGTTCCCGCCCCCGTCGGCGACCCCCAAGCCCGCGAAGCCGGGCGCCGCCCGCAAGGAGCTGGTGCGCGCCCTCGGCGCGACGGCCACCACCGGCACCGTGATCAGCGCCCCGTCCACCCGCCGGGGGTGGCTGATCGCCGCCTGGTCCGTCTCCCACGCCCAGGAGTACGGCTTGCGCCGGATCCGCTTCAACGGTCTCACCTGGACCGCGAACGGCGGCCAGGACGGCTGGCGTGACGACAAGGAGGCCGCGCAGCGGCAGGTGGAACTCACCTGACGGCCGCGCCACACCCGGGCCCGCGGTCCGATGCGGTCACGACTCAAGCGCACCGGCATCCGAGACCGGCCACGGCTCACCCGAGCCATGAACCCCGAGACGGCCACCGCTCAGGCGGGCTGGCGTTCGATCTCGATCGAGCCGGGGGGCAGCGGGCTGGCGTAGGCCGCCGACCAGGACTGCCCCTGGACCCGCTCGAAGGAGAGCAGTCGCCCGTCGTCGGCCCGGTACTCGGCGAAGTCGACGAGTCCCCGGTCGGGGTAGCCGGTGGAGCCCTCCGAACGGAACGCCGCCGTGCCGCGCTCGATCGGGAAGAACTCGACGCCCTCCATGATCAGCATGGACTTGGCCGGGACCATGCCCTGGGTCGGCACCGAGGTCCACAGCTGGACCTCCAGGTGCGACGGGGTACCGGCCGCCTGACCGTGCCGCTCCACGACGGAGAGCCACTGGTAGCGGCGGGTGCCGTCGTCGAGGAGGTACTTGGTCCACTGCTTGCCCTGACAGGACAGGTGCAACGCGCCGAGCACCCTGGCGCGCGTCCCCTGGCAGTCGACCCGGTCGCCGACCTTGATGGTCCGCGGATCGGCGTAGTCGCCGCTGACACGGCCGGCGACGGGCGCCGAAACGGGTATCACCGGGACGTCGGTGGGCGGGGGCGGCTCGGGTGGCGGCGTGGCGGGGCGTGCTTTCCTGTCCTGCCTGGTCGTCGCGATGTACGCGCCCAGCAGGAGGATAAGCATGGCTACGCTCAGTCCGAGTACGACCATAGAGGTCATGCCGCGGGATCTTACTGGAGGCGGCTCACTGCCGCACTGATACGTTCGTCACTGGCTGTCACAGCGATTCTGACATGTCGGGCTCCGGCGCTTCCGTAGAACTCGCCCGGCGCCACCAGAATCCCCTTCGCGGCCAGGTCACGCACCTGATCCCAGCATCCGTCGCCGTTCGACGCCCACAGATAGAGCCCGGCGGTCGAGTGCTCGATCCGCCATCCGGCCGCTTCCAGCGCGGGACGCAGTATCGCCCGCCGTCCGGCGTAGCGCTCACGCTGCTCCTCGGCGTGCGCGTCGTCGTCGAGCGCCGCCGCCATCGCCGCCTGCACCGGGGCCGGCATGATCATGCCGGCGTGCTTGCGGACCTCCAGCAACCGCTTGACGATCGTGGAGTCGCCCGTGACGAAGGCCGCGCGGTAGCCGGCGAGGTTGGACCGCTTCGACAGCGAGTGCACCGCGAGCAGCCCTTCGTGCGAGCCGCCGCACACGTCGGGATGCAGGATCGAGATCGGCTGCTCCTCCCACCCCAGCCCGATGTAGCACTCGTCGGAGGCGATCAGGGCCCCCCGCTCGCGCGCCCAGGAGACGACCTTGCGCAGATGCTCGGCGGGCAGCACCTTGCCCGTCGGGTTGGACGGGGAGTTGACCCAGACCAGCGGCACCCGCTCGGGCCCGATCGAGAGCAGCCCGTCGGTCGCGTACGGCACGGCGCCGGCGAGGCGGGCGCCGACGTCGTAGGTCGGGTAGGCCAGCTCGGGGAAGACCACACGCGCACCCGGCCGGACGCCGAGCAGGGTCGGCAGCCAGGCGACCAGTTCCTTCGAGCCCATCGTCGGCAGCACGTCAGCCGGGTCGACGACGACCTCGTGCTGCCGTCGCAGCCAGCCGGCGGCGGCCGCGCGGAGCCGCGGGGTGCCGTGGGTCAGCGGGTAGCCGGGGCTGTCGGAGGCCCCGGCGAGCGCCTGCCGTACGACCTCGGGGACGGGATCGACGGGCGTGCCGACCGACAGGTCGGCGATGCCGTCGGGGTGTGCCGCCGCCTGCTTCTTGTAGGGCGCCAGGCGGTCCCACGGAAAATCGGGCAGCGCGTTCACAACTCTTCCCCCGGGTTGACGTCCCCCTGCCCGCACGCGGGCAGGGGGAAATACGGCTCTACTCGGCTTCGGCCTGCGGCGGCAGGGCCGCCACGACCGGGTGATCCTTTGCGATCTTGCCGACCTTCGACGCGCCACCGGGCGAGCCGAGGTCGTCGAAGAACTCCACGTTGGCCTTGTAGAAGTCCTTCCACTGCTCAGGTGTGTCGTCTTCGTAGAAGATCGCCTCTACGGGGCAGACGGGCTCGCAAGCTCCGCAGTCCACGCATTCGTCGGGGTGGATATAGAGCATGCGCTCGCCCTCGTAGATGCAATCGACGGGGCACTCCTCGATGCACGCCTTGTCCAGGACATCCACGCAAGGCTGCGCGATGACGTATGTCACCTCGGGCTCCTTCTTCTTCCGCACCTAGGCGCGAACTTCGACCGCGGGTTGCTAAGCCCTAGTATTGCCGTGCCGGACGATTCCCCGAAACGGAGGGGGGCAAAGTCAGTGACCTCACGTTTCGGCGCGCGGCTCGCAGTCGCCATCAGTCCAGCTGACGTGGGCAGACGCGTGACCGTGCGGCGGCGGGTGCCCGAGGGCTTTCGCGACGCGGTCGGCGAGCTGATGTCATGGAGCGACGGCGTGCTCGCCGTACGCAAGCGTAACGGCGACCTCGTCGAGATCGCCGAGGACACGCTCGTGGCGGCCAAAGTGGTGCCGACCTCGCAAGACACCGGCCGCGCCTCCTCGACCTGAGGCAGTATAGCGGTAAGTATTCATCTTGTGACTGTACGTAGTAGCACCGCCGCATCCCTGCTCCTCGCCACCGCGATCGCCGGATGCGGCGCCCCGGCGGGCGACGACAAGAAGTATCCGCCGGTGAACGTCCAGGCGGAGTCTCTCCGGGAGGGTTTCTCCACCCCGGACCGCCTCGCCGAGGCCGCCAGGAAAGAAGGCACGCTCACCGTGATCGGGCTGCCGCACGACTGGGTCAACTATGGCGAGATCCTCGACGCGTTCGCCGCCAAGTACGACATCAAGGTCGAGCAACTCGAACCCGCCGCCAGCAGCCAGCGCGAGATCCAGGCCGCCACCCACCCGAAGCCCGGCGCCCAGGTGCCCGACGTCTTCGACCTCAGCCTCGACGTGGCCGTGGCCAACGCCGCCCTGTTCGCCCCCTACCGGGTGCAGGCCTGGCAGGACATCCCCGACGACCTCAAGGACCACGAAGGCGCCTGGTACGCGGGCTACGGCGGCTACATGTCGATCGGCTACGACCCG
Organism: Dolomitihabitans soli; assembly: GCF_022213955.1. Lineage (GTDB taxonomy): Bacteria > Actinomycetota > Actinomycetes > Streptosporangiales > Streptosporangiaceae > Streptosporangium_A > Streptosporangium_A soli. The sequence continues at coordinate 133,830 of NZ_JAKNTW010000013.1, forward strand.
CGCAAGGTCGGCGCCCCCGCCTCCTACTCCGACCTCCTCAAGCCCGGCTACTCCGTGGCGTTGCCCGGCAGCCCGCTGCAGACCTCCGCCGCCTTCAACGGCGTCATGGCCGCCTCCCTGACCGCGGGGCAGGCCCTCGCCGAGCGCGGCGTCCGCCTCTTCGCCCGGCTCAAGCGGGCCGGCAACCTGGTGGCCACCGGGAAGACCCCGACCGCCATCGTCGACTGGGACTTCCTCAACGCCCAGCGCGCCTCGCACGGCGACTGGAAGGTGACCATCCCGCGCGACGCCACCCTGGGGTCGTACTACGTGCAGGCGATCAACAAGAAGGCCCGGCACCCCGCGGCCGCGCGGTTGTGGCAGGAGTTCCTCTACTCCGACGAAGGGCAGAACCTCTTCTTGAAGGGATACGCCCGGCCGGCCCGGCTGGAGGCCCTGCGGATGAGGGGCACGATCGACAAGGAGGCCGCCGGCCGTCTCCCGGCCGCTCCGGGGAAGCCCGTCTTCCTCACGATCCCCCAGGCCGACGCCGCCAAGACGTATCTCCAGCGCCACTGGCCCAAGTCCATCCGATAGGCCGGTTCGCCGCGGCCGGATCCGCTCGAGTCGCTCGAGTCGCTCGAGTCGCTCGAGTCGTTCGATCGGGAGGGCCGCGGAAAGGTCACCGGATCGTCGGGGCGCACACGTGGAGCCTCGCCGAATCCCCCCGCCCTCCCCCGCTCATCGTCTTCGGCCGCCGCCCGCCCCAGGCGCCCTCCGTATCTCGATCGAGCCGCCGGACCCGTTGCTCACGGTCCCGCCCCAGGTCACTCCCCGTCTCCGCCCTTCAGTGTGAGCAGAGAGAAAAGCGTGACCCTTGTGACTGATATGTCCCAAGGGCGCAGAGGCTCTAAAGTGGCTTCCCCGAAGGCCTCAGAGCCGCTGTCCAGAATGTGAGCTGATCGTCTTGCGATACGATACGCCGAGCACGATGCGGTGGAACGCTCGCGGCGTGACCAGCGCTTACGACAGCTCCTTCGGCTACGTCTCCGCCCAGGGCGCGCCCCTGGTGGAGCTGCTGGATCCCCGTCCGGGCGAACGGGTGCTCGACCTGGGATGCGGCACCGGGGTCCTGACCGCGGAGGTCGCCGCCCGCGGAGCCCGGGTGCTGGGCATCGACGGGTCGCCGGGCATGATCGAGAAGGCGCTGGCGCAGTATCCGGGGCTCGATTTCATCATCGGCGACGGCCATGATTTCAGCGTCGCCCAGCCGTACGACGCGGTCCTGTCCAACGCGGCGCTGCACTGGATGAGCCGCGACCCCGACCTGGTCATCGGCAACGTGCGCGACGCGTTGCAGCCCGGCGGGCGGTTCGTGGCCGAGCTGGGCGGTTCGGGGAACTGCGCGGCGCTGATCGCCGCGGTCTCGACGGCCTGGCGTGAGTACGGCCTGCGAGAGCCCGAGCTTCCCTGGTTCTTCCCGTCTCCCGCCGAGTACGCCTCAAGGCTGGAGAAGGGGGGATTCGCGGTGCGACTGCTGGAATACTTCGACAGGCCGACTTCGCTCGACGAGTGCCCCGACGGTGCCGCCGACTGGGTGCGTCTCTTCGGTGCGCCCCTGCTCGAAGGTCTCCCCGGGGATATCGTCGAGCCCTTGCTCCGACGGGTCAACGAGCTGGCCGCACCTGCCTTGCGGAGGGAGACCGGCTGGATGGCCGACTACGTCCGGCTCAGGTTCGCGGCCGTTCGGCGCTGACAGACCCATGCGCGCGGGCGATTTGCCAGACTATGGTCTTGTTCCGATGGTCTCGTCCGTGGCCGCGCGGCGATCTAGACGAGTACGGCGGAGCGCGATCGATGCGGCGCCTGAGGGGGCTGGTGAACGGTGAGACAGCCGGAGAGGGAACGGGATGAACTTCTGTCTGAGTGACCTCGTGCCGCCGCTGCGCTGGAGCGACGCGGCGGCCATGCCGGGCCTCCGCGATCAGCCCGGCCTGCCGGACGCGTGGTGGCGTGGCCTGCCGATGGCAAGGGTGCTCGCCGTCCTGTCGCCGGAGGCGCTGGGCGAGTTGCTGACCGAGATGGCGCTCGCGCAGTGGCCGGCGGCGGCCGTGGGCGACGTCCTGCCCGCCCTGCACGTGCTCGATCCCGACGAGGCCGACGATCCCCACACGGCCATCGCCCTGGACCGCGCGGGCTCCTGGTCCGCCCTGCTCGCCCTGACCTCCCGCGAGCTCCACGACCAGCCTTTCATCCAGGCCCGTCCCGTCCTCACCACCCTCTTCACCGCCGTCATCGCCCGTCTCGCCACTCCGGACACGGGCCGGGAGCGGGACGCCGAGCCCACCCGGGGCGCCGCCCACCCGGCCTCCGCCCGCGACGGCCGTCCCCACGGTCAACCCGTAGACGTGCTGGACCTCCCTCGCCCATCCGAGGCGGAGCGGCCGACGGGATCCGCACCCACCGGAGCGTCAGCGCCCGACGAGGGCGGGCCCGCACGGCCGCCGAGCGTCACCGGCGGCCGCAGGAGGGCACGCCTGGAGAGCGCCGAGAAGGGTACGGCTCAGGCCGACGCGGCCCCCGGCGACACACCGGCCGAGAACGACACGCACGCCGTACGCCCATCGGCCGCGAAGGCGGGCCTGGGCGACGACGAGCCCGCGCAGCCGGCCCCCAAAGCCGACGCCGCAGACGGCGAGCCCGGACGAACCGCCCCGAAGACCAGCCCCAGAACCGGCAAACCCGTACAGGCGGCCCCGAAGCCCGGCTCCAAGCCCGGCGAGGCATCACAGAGCACCCAAACCAGCACCGAGCCCCGCGAGACCGCACAGAGCGCCCTGAGGGCCGAAGCCACGCCCGACGAGGCCGCGCAAGCCGGCCCCAAGCCTGGCGAAAGCTCACAGAACGGCCCAAAGCCTCGCGAAAGCGCACTGACCAGCCCCGAATCTCGCGAAAACGCGCTGACCGCGCTGCGGGCGGAAGCCGGATCCGGCGAGGCCGCGCAGAGCGCCCAGACCGGCTCCGCGTCCCGCGAAAGCGCGCTGACCGCCCTGCGGGCCGAGCCCGCTGCCGGCGAGACCGCGCAAGCCGCCTCGGCAACCGCGGCTGTGGACGGCGAGCCCGCCCAGGCGGCCCTGAAGGCCGAATCCAAGGGTGACGAGCCCGCGGGTGCCGTTCAAAAGGCCGAGCCCGCACCCGGCGACGCCGTACAAGCCGCCCCAACGGCCGAGCCTGCGGACGGCGAGGCCGCGCAGACCGCCCTGAAGACCAACGAGCCCACCCGAACCGCCCCGGAGCGCGAAGCCCTTGAGGGTGACTCCGGACGAGATGCCCTTGAGGGTGACTCCGAGCGGCCCGCGGCTGCCGAGGGCGCTGCCGGCGACGCGGGACCGGCGCGAGCCGACGCGGCGAAGTCCGGTGCACCGGACGCGACGCCCGCCGAGGCCGTACGGCCTGACGCCGTGGAGCCGAAGGCTCAGGACGTGGCCTCCCAGCCGGCCGCGGCAGGCGCGAAGCCCGAAGACGACGGGCCACGGCGGGTGAACGGAATGCCGGTACGGCCGGGCAGGCCCCGGCAGCCGGGCGGCGGCCCGGTGCCGCCGTTCGGGCCGGGCGGCCCGGAGGACCTCGGCGCCGCGAACGCGGAGTCGGCGAACCAGGCGACCAGCGGCTTCGAAAGCCAGGGTGCGGGCCAGCAGTTCGCGAGTCCGGGGATGCCGGATTTCGGAGCGATACCCGGGCTCGCCGGGCTGGATCTGCCGGCCCTGCCGGTGCTGCCCCTGGGTCCCGCTCCGGCGGCGGGGTCGGGGCGGCGGTCGCTGTTCGAGCCGGTGGCGGCGCAGGACGAGGTCGATCTGCACGCGTTGATCGAGACCTCGTTCGCCGGGCTCGACGACACCACGTGGGCGGTGGCGCAGAACCGTTTGTTCACCGACTCCCCGGGGGCGGTGGACGAGCTGGCGAAGCTGTTCGCCGTGTCGGCCGCCGAGATCGAGGAGGTCGAGGCCGATCTCCGGGTACGCCTGAAGAAGTGGCTGGTGAGCGATGACGCCCGGCCGTACCGGTCGCATCTGGGGCATCTGCAGAAGACGCTCGGGAAGGCCGCGCCGAAGAGCCGGCTGATCGGGGCCGCGGAGTGGCACGCGCGGGAGATACGGGCGCTGGAGGTGCCCGCGTGGCAGTTCGTGATCGCTTCGCTGCCGGGCTACCGGCTGGTGGACGACTGGGTGGTCGATGGAGACCTCGCCGAGTTGCAGGACAAGACCAGGCACCTGATCATCGGCGCGGAGCGGCCGCCCACCGTGGGCCGGGCGCTTGAGCTGGTCTCCAGCCTCGGCATCCATCCCGAGGTCGCCAAGGAGTGGCTGGAGAACGTCCCCCAGCTCAGAATCCTCAGCCAGCGTGAGGGCAAGGGCGGCAGCGGCGGCAGCGCCCGCCGGTCCGACCCGGAGGACGGCTCCGAGCCGGCCTCTGACCCAGGCCCCGCACCGGAGGCCCGCTTCGGCGACCCCGGCGGTTCGGCGACCGGCGAGGCGGGCGCGGAGGGCAGGTCCAGCACCACCACCGACCCCAACGGGAGTCGTCCGTCCGGCATGCCCGCCGATCCCCGGGGAGCTTGGGGAGGCGACGCGGCGGCCAACGGCGGCCCCGGCCCGGCCGAGAACGCGCCCGTGCAGACCGTGAACGCGCCCGTGCAGACCATGAACGGCCTGACGCAGTCCGTGGACCTGGCCGGGCAGCCGGGGGCCGAGGCCGGCGCCGCCGGTGAGGAGCCGGCGAAGCAGTTCCGGCCGTTGAAGGACGTGTCGCACACGCGGCGGTGCTTCCGGCAGCCGGACGGGCGATGGTGGCTGCGGGTGGACATCACGGAAGATCACCTTCAGGGTGCGGAGTGTGCCCTGCCCAGCGGTTTCGCGGCGTACCTCGGCCTGGCGCCGGGGCAGAGCCGTACGGTTCGGAGTGCGGCGGGGGAGCTCACGATGACATGGCAGAGCAGGCCGGTGGTGGAGTCGTTGAGGCAGTTGCTCGACGACGTCAACGCCCAGGAGGGCGGGCACCTGTTCCTCACCCTGTCGGAGGAGGGCGTGCTGCGGGCGCGGCACCTGCCGGCGGCGGGGCCGGGGGTGGATCCGATCGTGCGGGCGCTCAGGCTCGTGGGATACACCGCGCCGGGCGGGACCGCGGAACAGGCGGCCCGCGTCATCGCGACCAGGATCGGGATGCCCGGTCCCGTGAGCCAACCTGACCTGCTGGTACGGCTGCGCGAACGTGGCGACCGTGATCTGCTGTCCCTACTGGCCTAGCCGGAGACGACGTCCATTGCCACGGCTCGCGATCTCTCCTGAGTTCCCCCGGGGACTGAGCGCACTGGCCGAGCCCGTGCGCCGGGACGTCGTGGTCGCGGTGCGCCGGTTCCTGCACCAGGTGGCCGCCGCGCCGCATCCCGAGCGGGTGCGCAACGCGCGTGATCCCCGGGTGGCGACGCTGCGGCTGGCCGACCGGCACCGCGGCGTGGTGCTGCGGCAACGGGACGTCTACTGGCTGCTCACGGTGTTGCCCGACGGCGACGCGTGGGGATACGCGCGGCGGTTCGAGTTCGGGGTGAACTCCGAGATCGGCGTCATCGAGATGTGGGACGCCGGGTCGCTGGACCAGGTGGCCCCCGCGCTGCGGCGTTCGGCGGAGTCGACGGAGAGCCGGCTGTTCGAGCAGGTCTGCGACAACGACCTGGCGTCGGTGGGGATCGCCGCCCGGGTCCTGCCGTACGTCAGGCTGATCACGAACGAGGCGGCGTTGCAGGCGCTGGAGCCGCTGCTGCCCGCGACGCAGTACGCTCCGCTGGCGGAGCTGGCCGGGCACGGCTCGCTGGCCTCGGCGTGGCGGGTGCTCGACGCGTGCCGTACGGCCGTGCGGGGGCCCGAGCCCGTCGATCCGGAGGATGTCGCGGCGGCGCTGCTGAGGAGCCCGGACCGGGCCGTGTTCGTGGCCGACAAGGACGAGCTGGACCGGGTGCTCGACGCGCCGCACTGGTGCGTCTTCCTGCACCCGCCGCAGCACCGCCTGGCCCGTACCCCGCACCACGACCGGCCGGTGCTGGTCACCGGCGGGGCGGGGACGGGCAAGACCCTGCTGGCGCTGCACCGGGCGGCCCACCTGGCGGCGAACGGACGCGGCGGCGTGCTGCTGGTCACCTTCTCCCAGGTGCTGAGCAGTCAGCTCGCCGCCAGGCTCGACGTGCTCATCCCGGACGCCGAGCTGCGCAAGCGGGTCGAGGTGGGCAACGTGGACCGGCTGGCGCACCGCATCGTGACCGAGGCGGAGGGCCGCCAGCCGACGCTGGTCGGCGCCGCGGAACTGGCCGAGCTCTGGCGGGACGCGGTGGAGGTGGACCGGCACGGCCCGGCGTTCCTGCTGCGCGAGTGGGAGCAGGTCGTGCTGGCGCAGAACCTCACGACCCTGGACGAGTACCTCACCGCCGAACGGCCGGGCCGGAGCGTGGACCTCGACGACGAGGAGCGCACCGTGGTCTGGCGGACGATCGGCCGGGTGGTGGAGCGGCTGCGCGAGAGCGGGCGCAGGACGCTGCTGCAACTCGCCGCCGAGGCCTCGACCCTGCTCGGCCGGACGACGGGCGATCTGCTGGACGATGTGGGCCCGGCCTGCGAGCCGTACCGGCACATCGTGGTCGACGAGGCGCAGGATCTGCATCCGGCGCAGTGGCGGCTGCTGCGGGCGGCGGTGCCGCACGCGCGCGATGACCTGTTCATCGTCGGCGACCCGCACCAGCGGATCTTCGACACCCGGGTGGCGCTCGGCTCGGTGGGGATCGACGCCACGCACCGGCGGCTGGACACCTCCTACCGGCTGCCGAGTGAGATCCTGACCTGGGCGGTACGGCTGCGCGGCGGCGGACCGGCGGACGGGCTGGTCGAGGGCGTGCAGGAGCTGGTCGGGTTCCGGTCGGCGGAACACGGGGCGCGACCGATCGTGCGCGCCTACGAGTCGCCGGAGGCGGAGCTGGCCGGGCTGGTCGCCCGGATCGGTGAATGGCTGGCCGACGGGGTGCCCCCGGCGCGGATCGGGGTCGCGGCACGCACCGCTGACCTGGTCCGCGAGGCTCGGGCGGCGTTGCGCGAGGAAGGGTACGGCGTGCGGGTGGCGACGCTGCATGGGATGAAAGGGCTGGAGTTCCAGCGGGTCGCCGTGATAGGCGTGACCGATGGGATCGTCCCCTCACCCGAGGCTCTCACCCCGGCCGACGAAGATCCGGCGGCCAGGGCGCACGACCTCCAGAGGGAGCGCGGTCTCCTCTACGTGGCCTGCACCCGGCCCGGCGAGATGTTGTATGTGTCCCATTCGGGCAGAGCGAGCCCTTTTCTGCCGCCCTAATCCCATAATCTCTGAACTGCGGATATCTACCATTTGCCGGTTGGACCTCAATGAACCTCAGTCTGAGCGACATCGTGCCACCCCTGCGCTGGACCTCCCCAGGGCAGATCGCGCCGATCGCGGATGACCCTCGCCTTCCGGGCGTGTGGTGGCAGGCGATTCCCCTGGAACGCGCCTGCGCCACCCTCGGGACGCCACAGGTCGCCGCGCGGCTCGCCGACCTTGCCGCGACCTGCTGGGGGCACCTGATGGTGGGCGACATCATGCCGCTCATCAGGTTCGCCGATCCGGTGGAAGCGGCGCGGACACCCGAGATCGTCGGCAGGGACATCGTCCACAAGCTGTTCACCGCGGCGCTCGAACGGCTGCTCGACCCCGCGGGCGCACCCGTGGCCCCGCCCGTGCCGGTCCGTCCCGACCGGCCGCTGCCCGAGATCGTCAACGAGGTGTTCGCCGGGCTGGACGACCGCCAGCGGGCCATCGCCAGAGATCGGCTCTACGCGGCACAGCGGGCCACCCTCGACGAGCTGGCCCAGCGGTTCTCCGTGACCCGGGAACGCATCCGGCAGATCGAGCGTGACCTGCGCGACCACATCGAGGCGTGGCTCGCGGGACCGGAGACCGCCCCGCTCGTCGCGCACGTGTCATGGCTGCGCGGACGGCTGGGCTCCGCCGTGCCCGCCGACGACCTGGCGACCGCGGTGCCCTGGCACCGCACCGACCTGCCGGCGCTGGAGATCCCGGTGTGGCGTTTCGTGCGCACCCTGCTCACCGGCTACGACCTGGTCGACGGATGGCTGGTCGCGGGCGGCGCCGACGAGCTGCGGGAGAAGACCAGGCAGTTGTTCGGCGACGGCCCGCACCCGCTGCCCGAGGCGGTCTCGCTGGTCAGCCAGCTCGGCGTGCGCGAGGACGTGGCGGAGCGGTGGATCATGGCGGTCCCGCACCTGCGGGTGCTCGACGGGCACGTGGTGGCCTGGCCGCGCAGCGTCAACGAGAAGGCGGAGGCGGTGCTGGCCATCGCGGCCAAGGCGCTCACGCCCGAGGAGATCCAGGAACGGATCGGCGAAGATTACAGCCTGGTCGGGATCCGCAACCAGCTCACCGCCGACGACCGCTTCCTCCGCGTGGACAGGAACAAGTACGGCCTGACCCGCTGGGGCGGCGAGCAGTACCTCGGGATCAGGGAGATGATCGCCAGGGAGATCGAGCGGGCGGGCGGCGAGGTGTCGGTCAACACCGTCGTCACCAGCCTGACCGGCCGCTACGACGTGAGTGAGAGCTCGGTGCGCGCCTACGCCGGCGGCCCCGGGTTCGAACGGACCCAGCGGGGCTGGATCAGGGTGGCGGGACAGGAGGCGGCCGAGCCGTACTCCCCGCGCAGGGACGTCTCGGAGACGCGGCGCTGCTTCCGCAGCCGCGACGGGCGCTGGTGGCACCGGGTCGACGTGAACGCCGAGCACCTGCGCGGCTCCGGCTCGCCGCTGCCCACCGGCTTCGCCGCCCACCTGGGGATGGCCCCGGGCAGCGCGCTCACCGCCTCCGCGCCGTCCGGCGACGTGGTGATCAGCTGGCACAACCAGCCCACGATGGGTTCGATCAGACCGGTGCTGGTGGAGTTCGGCGCGCAGGAGGGCGACCACATCTTCATGACCGTCTCCGACAGCGGGGAACTGCTCACCAGGTTCCTCCAATCGGCCGCGCCGAGCCTGCCGCCGCTGAACCGGGCGCTGCACCTGATCGGTTACACCGCGCCCGTCGCCTCCGACGCCGAGGGGGTGCGCCTGATCGGCGCCCGGATCGGCCTGCCCGAGGGCCTGGCCCGCGACGACGTGCTCGGCCGCCTGCGCGAACGGGGCGACCGCGACATCCTTGCCTTCCTCGACCCGGGGATCCCGTAGGCCTCCACAGCCCTCACGACACGCCGGGCCGGTCCCGTCATCGCCATCCCCGCCCTGCCCATTGAGGGACGGCCGGCCATCCTGGCGTCCCGCCGTACGTCACCTGGCAGGGCCGCCGCGCGGTGGTGGTCCCGGCGTCGCCAGGTCTTCGTGGGGCAGGGGCGGCATGGCGGCAGGGGCGGGGAACGCCTAGGCTCGGGTGCATGCTGCGGTTGTATGACACGCGAAGCAGGCAGGTCGAGGCGATCGTCCCGGAAGGGAGCCGCGGGCTGCGGATGTACACCTGCGGCCCGACCGTCTACCGCTACTCGCACGTCGGCAACCTGCGTTCCTACCTGCTGTCCGACCTGATCCGCCGGGTCAGCGAGCGGAACGGGCTACGGGTCGCCGTGTGCCAGAACATCACCGACGTCGGGCACCTCGTGGACGACGCGGAGATCGACTCCTCCGGCGAGGACAAGATCCTGGCGCAGGCCCGCAAGGAGGAGCGCTCGGCGCTGGAGATCGCCCGCTTCTACGAGGACGCGTTCCGGGCCGACACCGGCGCGCTGAACATGCGCCCGCCCGAGTACACCCCGCGCGCCGCCGAGACGATCGACCTGATGATCGAGCTGATCGCCAAGCTGATCGAGAAGGGGCACGCGTACGCCGTGCCCGACGGCTCCGTCTTCTTCGACGCCACCTCCTTCCCCACGTACGGCGAAATCTCCGGCAATCGGCTCGACCAGCTCAAACCCGGCCACCGGATAGAAGGCGTAGACGCGCGCAAGCGCTTCCACGCCGACTGGGCCCTGTGGAAGCACGCGGACCGCGAGATGACCTGGGACACCCCCTGGGGCCGTGGTTTCCCCGGCTGGCACCTCGAATGCTCCGCCATGTCCCTGCGCTTCCTCGGCGAGCACATCGACGTGCACACCGGCGGCATCGACCTGCGCTTCCCGCACCACGAGGACGAGCGCGCCCAGTCCAACTCCGCCGCCGGCCACGACGTGGTCCGCCACTGGGTGCACGGCGAGCACCTGCTCTTCGACGGGCGCAAGATGGCCAAGTCGACCGGCAACGTGGTGCTGCTCTCCGACGTCACCGACGCCGGCCTCGACCCGCTGGCGGTACGGTTGGCGCTGCTCGAACACCGCTACCGCCAGCAGATGAACCTCACCTGGGAGACCCTGCGCGCGGCCGACCGCACACTCCGGCGCTGGCGCACACGGGTGGCGGAGTGGGCCGAGGCCCCGAGCCGCCCGATGAGCGCCGACCACGTGGCCAGGGCTCAGGCCGCCCTCGACGACGATCTCGACACCCCGCTCGCGCTGCGGATCATCCGCGAGCTCGAACGCGACGAGTCGCAGCCGCCGGGAGCCCGGCTGGAGGCGTTCCTGCACCTGGACCAGATGCTGGCGCTCGACCTGTCGAGGGAGATCGGGCGAGCGCCAGCCGCCGCTTCCCTGCCCGGCGGTGCGGCGGAGCTGCTCCAGGAGCGGGCGCGGGCCCGCGAGGCGAGCGACTGGGCCACCGCCGACCGGCTGCGCGACGAGCTGGCGGCGCTCGGCGTGAAGGTGGCCGACACGCCGGAGGGTCAGGTCGCCACCCGCGAGGGCTGACCGGCCACGCGCGCGCGGACCCGCCGGTTGTCAGCGCACCTTCCGGTTCTCATCTTCTGGTTCTCAGCGCACCTTGAGGAAGAAGTCGCGGACGTCGTCGACCAGCACGTCCGGCGCCTCCATCGCCAGGAAGTGCCCGCCCTTGCTCAGCTCGGTCCATCGCACGACATGGTGGTCGCGCTCGGCCCAGCGGCGGATGGTCACGTCATTGGTGGAGACCAGCACGCCGGTCGGCACCGTCCCGCGCTGGGGTCCGGCCCACTCCTCCGCTCCTTCGCTCCCCGCTCCCTCGCCCTCGCCGTGGCCCCAGTCGGCAGCGGCTTCGGTGCTGTCACCGGAGTCGGCGCTCCAGTCGCCGGCGGCCTCGGCGCTCCAGGCGTTCGCGGAGATCTCCTCGTAGTAGATCTGCGCCGCCGATCCGGCCGTACCGGTCAGCCAGTACAAGGAGACGTCGGTCAGGATGCGGTCGCGATCGACGCTGTCCTCGGGCAGCCCGTCCTCGGGGTCGGTGAGTTCCTTGAACTTCTCCACGATCCAGGCGAGCTGGCCGACGGGTGAATCGTGCAGGCCGTAGGTCACCGTCTGCGGCCGCTTGGAGTTGCACTGCAGATAGCCGTCGTTGAAGTTCTGCATCGCCTGCCAGCGCCGCTGCTCGACCTCGGACAGGCCGTCCATCTCGCCTTCCGCCCCGATGGGGAAGGTGATCAGGGCGTTGACGTGGATGCCGGCGACTCGGTCCGGGTCCTGCTTGCCCATCTCGGGGGCGACCCACGAGCCCGTGTCATAGCCGTGCACGCCGTACCGCTCGTACCCGAGCCGGGACATCAGCTGCACGAGGACCCCGGCCATCCGGGCCGCGCTCATGCCCGGCCCGGCCAGCGGCGTGGAGAACCCGAACCCCGGCAACGACGGGATCACCAGGTGGAAGGCGGCGGCCGGGTCGCCGCCGTGTGCGCGGGGATCGGACAGCGGGCCGATGACGTCGAGGAAGTCGGTGACCCCGCCCGGCCAGCCGTGCAGCAGCAGCAAGGGCGTGGCGTCGGGCTCGGGTGAGAGCACGTGCAGGAAATGGATGTTCTGCTCATCGATGGTGGTGAGGTACTGCGGGTGCTCGTTGAGCGCCGCCTCGTGCGCCCGCCAGTCGTAGCCGGTGCGCCAGTACTCGGCGAGATCCTTCAAGTAGCCCAGCGGCACCCCCCGGCTCCAGCCCACCCCCGGCAACTCCTCGGGCCAGCGGGTGTTGGCCAGTCGTGCGCCCAGGTCGTCGAGCTGGGCCTGCGGGATATCGATACGGAAAGGGCGGACGCCCTGCTGTGTGTTCGTCACGCCCACGACGCTAGGACGCTCTCAGGTCAGGTCCTGTCCTAAGAATCTGACAGTCTTGGCGACATGTTGGAGACCTCCGCACGGCTGCTGTCGCTCTTGCAGACCCACCGGAACTGGTCCGGCGCCGAACTCACCGACGCGCTCCGCGCCCAGGCCGCCCGCTGCCTACGCGCCGTACAAGCGACCTAAGCCCCGAGGGTCGCCGGTCAGGCGGACGCGGGGTGAGAGGTAGGCGTACGCGGCGCCACCAGGGCCCTGCGTCGCTGGTAGCCGCCCTCATCCAGGTCGGCCACGCGAAGAGGTTTCACGACCCGTGGCGGCCGCGGGTGTGCGGAGTCAGGTCACCACGACGGTTGACACTGACGCAGGGTCAACCTCACAGCATGGCGGCATGACTACGAGAACCAGTGCGATCGAGGTCGCCGGACTGCGCAAGTCGTACGGCGACCATGAGGTGATCGCCGGAGTCGACCTGACCGTCCCCGAAGGCACCGTCTACGCCCTGCTCGGGCCCAACGGGGCCGGCAAGACCACTGCAGTCCGGATCCTGTCCACGTTGCTCCCCGCGGACGCCGGTGAGGCTCGGGTCGCCGGGTACGACGTACGCCGCGAGGCCGACCAGGTGCGCGCGTCGATCGGAGTGACCGGACAGTTCTCCGCCGTGGACGAGTTGCTGACCGGGCGGGAGAATCTGCGGCTGATGGCCGACCTCGGCCACCTCCACCGGCGCCGCGCGACGACCGTGGTCGAGCGACTGCTGGAGCGGTTCGACCTGGTCGACGCCGCCGACCGGCGCGCGGCGACGTACTCCGGCGGCATGAAGCGGCGGCTGGACCTGGCGATGACCCTGGTGGCCGGGCCGCGGCTGATCTTCCTCGACGAGCCGACCACCGGCCTCGACCCGCGCAGCCGCCGTGAGCTGTGGGGGATCGTGCGGGAGCTGGTGGCCGACGGGGTCACCGTCTTCCTCACCACCCAGTACCTTGAGGAGGCCGACCAGCTCGCCGACCGGATCGGCGTGCTCGACGGGGGCCGGCTGGTCGCCGAGGGCACCGCGGCCGAGCTGAAGCGGCTGGTCCCCGGCGGTCACATCGAGCTCCAGGTCGCCGACAGCGAACGGGTGGCCGAGCTTGCGCGCCAGTTGCCCGAAGCGATCCCGAACGCCGAGGCACTCACCGTGACCCTGCCGCACGACGGCAGCCTCACCGCGCTGCGACGGCTGCTGGACGGGATCGACGACGACGGCGCGGTCACCGGGCTCGCCGTGCACACCCCGGACCTGGATGACGTGTTCCTGGCCCTCACCGGCCACCCCACCACCGACGAGGTGCCGTCATGAGCACCACGACGTACGCCGTCCGCGACTCGGCGACCATGCTGCGTCGCAACCTGAAGCACATGGCCCGGTACCCGTCGCAGACGCTGATGCTGATCGGCCTGCCGCTGCTGTTCCTGCTGCTGTTCGTCTACGTGTTCGGCGGCACCATGGGCGCCGGTCTGCCGGGAGCCCCGGCGGAAGACCGCGGCGGCTACCTGACGTTCATCACTCCCGGGATCTTGATGATGACGGTGGCGAGCGTGTCCATCGGCACCGCGGTCTCGGTCGCCACCGACATGACCAACGGGATCATCGACCGGTTCCGGACCATGGCCATCGCCAAGGTCTCGGTGCTCACCGGCCACGTACTCGGCGCGATGATCCAGACCGCGCTCGCGCTCGCGGTGGTCTTCGGGGTGGCGTTCCTGCTCGGTCTGGAGACCGCAGCCTCGGCGACGCAGTGGTTGAGCCTGGTCGGTCTGCTCGCGCTGCTGTCGTTCGCGATGACCTGGTTCACCGTGGGGCTGGGGCTGGCCAGCCCGAACCCGGAGACCGCGAGCAACTGGCCGATGATCTTCGTGCTGCTGCCGTTCGCAGGCAGCGGGTTCGTGCCGGTCGAGTCGATGCCCACCGGGCTCCGGTGGTTCGCCGAGCACCAGCCGTTCACGCCGATCATGGACGCCTTCCGCGGCCTGCTCGCCGGATCGCCGGGGGGTTCGGAGGTGCTCTGGGCCATCGGCTGGTGTGTGGTGATCGGACTGGTCGGCTACCTCTGGTCGCGGCGCCTCTACCGGACCCGCGCCGCGAACTAGGAGACGCGAACTAGGAGACTGGTCTGATGCTGACCATCGGTGAGCTGGCGTCGTACGCCGGAGTGACGGTGCGCGCGGTGCGGCACTATCACGCCAAGGGGCTGCTGCCGGAGCCGGAGCGGGACCACTCCGGCTACCGGAGGTACGGCGCCGGCACCGTGGTCGAGCTGATCAAGATCCGGACCCTCGCCGAGGCCGGGGTCCCGCTGGCGCGGGTGCGGGAGCTGCTACAGGCTGACGAGGAGGAGTTCGCCGCGGCGGTCGCGGACATCGACAAGCGGCTGCGGGCGGAGATCCGGCAGCGGCAGCGGCACCGGGAGCGGATCGCCCGGCTCGCCGCCGGAGACAACCTGGCGCTGCCCCCGGAGGTGGTCGAGTTTCTCGACCGGCTGCGGGCGCTCGGGGTCGACGAGCGGATCGTCGAGGTCGAGCGCGACGGCTGGATCCCGCTGGCCGCGCACTCACCCGAGCGAGTCCCGGAGTGGATGGCACGCAAGCGGGAGCAGCTCGCCGACCCGCAGCTCATCGACTTCTATCTCACCCTGGGCCAGGCTCTCGACCGGACCGCCGACGACCCACGGCTGGTCGAGCTGGCCGACCAGCTGGCCGCCTACATCACCCGGATGGCCGACGAGCAGGGTGAGGACTACGTCGACGATGCCGACATCGAGCCACCGTTCGTCAAGCTGATGGACGCACTGGCGTTCGACACCGCGCCGCCCGCCCGCCGACTGATCGAGCTGCTGAAGAAGCGAGGCTGGACCGGCTGGACCAAGCTCGAGCGCGTGGACCCGACACGGCCGCGCCAGGAAGACACCGCGGCGCGGCGTTATCGGTGACGGCAGGCGGAGTCCTGCTGGACGAGGGCAGCGGGCGATCAGTCATCGCACCGCCGGTCCGGCGGTGTGCGTCGGTGGTGCTCACGCTGTCTCCTCCTCACGGGCGGTGTCGCTGACGGGGTTGACGGGCACGGTCGATGGGGTCCGCCTGGCCGGGACGATGACGAGCACGACGACGAGCAGCGCCATCGCGAGCAGGACGGTGGAGCCGGTGAGCGCGGCGCTCACGTGCGCGGTGACCGCGGCCGCCCCGGCCAGGGCACTGTCGAGTGGCCCGGTGTGCGCCGCGACGGCGACGAGAACCCCCAGCCCGAGGGCCATGCCCAACTGGTGCGCGGTGTTGACCAGGCCGGAGGCGGCGCCTGCGTCGGAGGCCGGGACGCGGGCGATCCCCGCGCTGGTCATCGGGGCGAACACGAGTCCCTGACCGGCACCGATGAACAGCATCGGCAGCGCGACCGCCCCGAGATAGGTGTCGCCGGGGTCCAGCCGGCTCAGCCAGGCCATCCCGGCGGCGGTGGCCGCGACCCCGGCCGTCAGCAGCACCGCGCCGGGCAGCCGGTCGGCCAGCCGCGGGATGGCCATCGCGACAGCGAAGTTGACCACGGTCATCGGCAGAAAGCCCAGACCGGCCTGCAGGGGGTTGAAGCCGAGCGCGTCCTGCAGGTACTGGGTGGTGAAGTAGAAGAACCCGATCATCGCGCCCATGTAGAGAACGCGCATGGCGTAGGCGCCGCTGCGCTCGCGGCTGCGGAACAGCCGCAGCGGCATGATCGGCTGGTCGGCCCGCGACTCGTGGACGACCAGGGCCACGAGCAGCACCACGCCTGCCACGAGCCCGGTCAGTACGGCCGGAGCCGCCCACCCGTACTCCGCGGCGGAGATGATCCCGAAGACGAGGGCGCCCATGCCGAGGGTCGCGTACAGGGCGCCGAGGGCGTCGAACCGGCCCGGGCGTCGCCCGGTCTCGGCAAGGACGCGCCGGGCGGCCACGATCATGGCGACGGCGATCGGGACGTTGACGAGGAAGGCGGCCCGCCAGGAGATCCAGGCGGCCAGGGCGCCGCCGACCAGCAGGCCGAGGCTGATGCCGATGCCGGCGGTGGCGCCGTACCAGGCGACCGCGCGGGCGCGCTCGCGGCCTTCGAAGTGCGCGGTGATCAGGGCCAGCGAGGTCGGGGCGACGATGGCGGCGCCGATGCCCTGCAGGGCGCGGGCGGCCACCAGCCACGCGCCGGTGGGCGCGAGCCCGATCAGCAGCGAGGCGGCGCCGAAGATCGCCAGCCCGGCGACGAACAGCCGTCGCCGGCCGAGGAGGTCACCGGCGCGGGCGCCGAGCAGCAGCAGACCGCCGAAGACGAGGGTGTAGGCGTCCTGCACCCAGGACAGGGTGCCTGGGCTCAGGTCCAGATCGGTGCGGATGCTCGGCAGCCCGGTGAAGATGACCGAGTTGTCGAGCAGGATCATGAAGTAGCCGATCAGGATGATCGCCAGGATCGCGGACGGGCGTGCCGCAGGCCGCTCCGCGGTGCCGCCGGCGCGGGTGGATCGCATGCTGCCCCTCGTGTGCGGAGTGAATGCTGCAGGTCAACGACGATCCCGGCGGCTGAGGGAGTGACGCTCGTTCGGGGTACCGGCGTCACCTCCTTGCCTGCCGTCACCTCGCCCGGCCTGGGGGTGTGGACCAGATCGACCACCCTGGTGAGGGCAGAGGTCAGGGGACGGTGAGAACGACTTCGTGGCGTCCGGTGCACTCGTGGACGGTGTGGGTGGCACCGTGTCCATGAGGGTCAGCCGGCGCGCCGGCGGGAGCCGTTGTACTGCTCGTCGGTGACCTGTTCCAGCCAGGTCGTCTCGGGCCGGTCGTCGCTCGGGCCCTCCCACAGCGCGAGGTGCTGCATGAAGCGGTCCGGCGTGGCGCCGTGCCAGTGCTCCTCGCCGGGCGGGCAGGTGACGGTCTGGCCGGGGTGAGCCTCGAAGATCGTGCCGTCGCGGGTGCCGACCAGGGCGATGCCGGCGATGACGTGCAGGGTCTGCCCGACGGCGTGGTGGTGCCAGGCGGTGCGGGCGCCCGGCGAGAAGCGCACCATGTTGGCCCGCAGCCGTGACGGCTCCTGCCCGGCGTGGATCCGGTCGAACCAGACGTCTCCGGTGAACCAGTCGGCCGGCCCCTTGCCGGTGGGCTGTGGTTTGACGAATTCCACGGTGTGCTCCTCGTGTAGTGCATCGGTCTCCACCCAGCGGTGTGGGCGGAGCCGACGGTTGGTGAGGTCCTGCCGGACGGCCCTGCCTGGGAGCTACCCACCTTCCGGTGGTCGCGGCAGGCAGCACTGGTGGTGTGAAGCGCCCTAGGCCAAATCCTTGCCGTCATCACGCCGGAACCCGCTCTGACATCGGGTGGCAGGGGTTTGCGGGCGGTCGGCAGCCACGCTCTGGGCCATGGCGGTCGAGAGCGTGGACGAGAGGGTAGCCCGCCAGGAGACGGTCAGGGCGCCGCCGGCCGCGCCCTGTACGCGCCCGTTCTGGCTGACCCGCGCCGACCGCCGAGGCGCAGCAGGCGGCCCCGGACCAGAACTGACCCACGCCTCCTGCCGCCCGGTCTGTGCGGCAGCGCGCTGTAACGGACCTGGCCCAGGCAGGCCGATCGATCGGTCACGGCACCGTCCGCGACACCGGCGAAGTCGCCGACCTCAAGGCACACCCGCAGACGTTCCGGGACCCGGCGAGGACCCGCGTTCGCGCCGGCGAGCGGTCAGGCGCGGCGCCACCAGGGTCTGCGTCGCTGGTAGCCGCCCTCATCCAGGTCGGCCAGCCACTCGAAGAGGTTCCACGACCCGTGGTGGCCGCAGATCACGAAGGAGATCACGACGGCGACGACGTAGAGCGGCAGCATCAGCACACCCACGCAGCAGGCGTACTGGGTGGCGTGCCTGGACTCGTGTCTGAGCAGGTCACCGGTGAGGAACCCGTCGTCGTATCGGGTCAGCACCACGTTCCCGAGGGTGAAGGCGCGCGCCACCGGGAACGGGATGCGGTAGCCGTACGCGAACAGCAGTCCCTCGGGGCCTCTGCTCACCCGGGCCCGCCCGAGCACCGCGACCAGGAGGCCGAGCGGTGTGGCGAGGTTGACGTAGTTGACCACCTGGCGGGTCCGTTGCCACCGCTTCATAATCGCGATTGTGGCCGCTGGCCGGCCCTACCGATAGGTGAACAGCCACGGCGGGCTGCGGAACAGCAGAATCAGCACCGCGACCAGCACCGCGACAAAACCGCCGTACAGGTAGACGTAGCCGGCCAGGTTCCCGGCGATCACGAGGTCGCCCTCGCCGCGCTGCCCGGAGAACACCATGGAGACGAGCATCCAGGTCACCGCGGGGACCAGCCCGCCGAGCACGCCGCGCATCAACCGGCCGAGGCCGTAGACGACGGCGAACAGCAGCACCAGCCACGCGATCGCGGCGGCCGGCACCTCGGTGCCGAGGTAGGCGGCGTGCTGGAAGCCGCCGACCACGCCCAGCACGACGCCGAGCACGACGAGCACGCCGTACGCCGCCCCGGTCAGCGCACGCGCGCCGCGTGGCGCGGGCGGCAGTTCGGTGACGGGAACCGTCTCCCCCATGACGTGCAAGGTTACTGGACCCCCGTGAACAGGTCGGTCTCCAGGTCGTGCGGCTCGCCGAGACCGCCCGCCTCGTAGGCCACTCCGGGACCGGCGGGACCGGGCGCTCCGGACCGCAGGATGAAGTGTTCCACGCCCAGGACCTCCTGCCCGACGTTGTTGGACAGCGCGAACCAGGGGGCGTGAACGGTGATCTGGGTGACGTGCGCCCGCATGGCGGCGATCTTGCTCGGCAGCTGCGGACGGGCGTCGATCTCCGTGGTGACGACCTTGTCGGGGCAGCCGAAGGACAGGTCGTCCGCCGCGAGAAAGCCGGTGCCGGCGTCACGCATCGCCTCGGCCGCGCGCTCCATCGCCGACCTGGGCGTCGCGGTGAAGTAGAACTTGGCGACCCGCCACGGCTCGCCGTCGCCGAAGCCGGGGTCGGCGGCCAGTTCGCAGGCCCGCCACGACACGCGGTACGCCTGGATGTGGTCGGGGTGCCCGTAGAACCCGTTCTCGTCATAGGTCACCAGGACCTGGGGCCGTACCTCGCGGATCACCTTGACCAGTTCGCCGGCCGCCTCGTCGAGGTCGGCCCGCCAGAACGCCCTCGGATGGTCGTTGGCGGCGACCCCCATCATCCCCGAGTCGCGCCAGCGCCCCGCGCCACCAAGGAAACGGTGGTCGGCGACGCCCAGGGCCGCGCACGCCGCGTCGAGCTCGCCGATCCGCCACCGCCCGAGCGCGTCGTCACGATCGGCGGCCAGGTGCGCCAGCTCCGGAGGGATGATCTCGCCCTCCTCGCCGAGCGTGCACGTCACCAGCGTGACCTGGGCCCCCTCGGCCGCGTATCTCGCCATGGCCGCCCCCGTGCCGATCGACTCGTCGTCGGGGTGGGCGTGCACCAGCAGCATGCGCCGATCATTCATCGTTTCTCCTTGAGCGTGGATACCTCCGCCTTCAGGCGGGGGAGGATACGCGGCACGGAGCCGTGGTGGATGCGAACAAACAAGCGACTCCGGGCTGATCGTCTCGGTAGCATCGGGGTGTGGCGCAGATCGTGAAGCGGGCCTACCGGTACCGCTTCTATCCGACCCCCGAGCAGGCTTCGCAGCTGGTGCGGACGTTCGGCTGCGTCCGCCTGGTCTACAACAAGGCGCTGGAGGAACGGACCCGCGCCCACACCCAGGAGAGCAAGGGGGTCTCCTACGCGGAGTCTTCGGCCGCGTTGACCGGTTGGAAGCGGAGCGAGGAGTTCGGTTTCCTGCGGGAGGTGTCGTGTGTCCCGTTGCAGCAGGCGTTGCGGCACTTGCAGACGGCGTTCGGCAACTTCTTCGCGAAACGGGCCAAATACCCGGTGTTCAAGTCGCGTCGCCGGTCGCGGTCCTCGGCGGAGTACACCCGCTCGGCGTTCACCTACCGCGACGGGCAGCTCACCCTGGCGAAGATGGACGCGCCGCTGAGCGTCGTGTGGTCGCGGCCGTTGCCGGTGGGGGCGGAGCCGTCCACGGTGACCGTGTCGAAGGACGCGGCCGGCCGCTGGTTCGTGTCCCTCCTGGTCCAGGAGGCCGTAGCGCCACTGCCCCCGGCGCAGGGCGCGGTGGGGGTGGACGCCGGGATCAGCGCGCTGGTCACGCTGTCCACCGGGGAGAAGGTTCCCAATCCGGGGTTTGAGCGTGCCGATCGGCGCAGGCTGGCCCGGGCGCAGCGGGCGCTGGCCCGTAAGGCGAAAGGGTCGGCGAACCGGGGGAAGGCCAGGCTGGTGGTGGCCCGGGTGCATGCGCGGATCGCCGATCGTCGTCGGGATCATCTGCACAAGGTGAGTACTCGTCTCGTCCGTGAGAACCAAACGGTCGTGATCGAGGATCTGGCGGTGCGGAACATGGTGAAGAACCACCAGCTGGCTCGCGCGATCTCGGATGCGGGCTGGCGGGAGTTGCGGTCGATGCTGGAGTACAAGGCGTCGTGGTACGGGCGGGAGTTGAAGGTCCTCGACCGCTGGTTCCCGTCCTCCAAGCTGTGCGGTGTGTGTGGTGTCATCCGGGAGTCGCTGCCGTTGCATGTCCGGGTCTGGGAGTGCGGCTGCGGCGCCTCCCATGATCGGGATGTGAACGCGGCGAAGAACATCCTCGCCGCTGGGCTGGCGGAGAGGTGAAACGCCTGTGGAGCCGACGTAAGACCTCAAGGAGCGGGTTCCCTCTCTGGCGGGCGGTTGGCGGTGAAGCAGGAAACCCCACGGGCGACCGTGGGAATCCCCCTCGTTCACCGTTCACGAGGGGGAGGATGTCAAGTTTCAGAGACTATTACCCGCCGCCGATCGGCTGGCAGGATGGAGGTTCATGAGCGAGAGTTTCCCACGACTGCACGCCAGGACCCGACGCTTCTCCCTGGGGGTGCCGCGCGGCTTCACCATCGCCCCCGACGGCGACCGGATCGTCTTCCTCCGTTCCAGGAGCGGCACCGACGCGGTGACCTGCCTGTGGGAGCTCGACGTGGCGGCCGGGGCCGAACGTCTGGTTCTCGACCCGGCCACGCTCGGCGCCGGCGAGGAGAACCTGCCGCCCGAGGAGCGGGCCAGGCGGGAGCGCGGGCGCGAGCATGCGGGCGGCGTCGTCGCCTACACCACCGACAGGGCGGTCACCGTCGCGGCCTTCGCACTGTCGGGCGCCCTCCACCTGACCGACCTGGCAGCGGGAACCACCCGGCTGGTCGTCACCCCCGGCTCGGTCATCGACCCCCGCCTCTCCCCCGACGGCCGGCACGTCGCCTACGTCAGCGGCGGCGCCCTGCACGTCCTCCCAACCGGAACCACGACCACGACCACGACAGGCGCCTCTACCGGCACCGCGACTGGCCCGTCTTCAGGCACCGCGACCGCGACCTCCGGCACCGCGACCGAGAGCGCCACCGGCACCGCGGGCCAGGCCGCCACGACGGGCCCGGCGGCCGGAGCCGGCCTGCCGGCCCCGGCCGGTGACGGGCTGGTGCTCGCCTCGCCCGAGTCGGAGACGGTGACGTACGGCCTGGCCGAGTTCATCGCCGCCGAGGAGATGGACCGGATGCGCGGCTTCTGGTGGTCGCCGTCGGGCGACTCGCTGCTCGTCGCCCGGGTGGACGAGGCGCCGGTCCAGACCTGGCACATCGCCGACCCCGCCAACCCCGACCGTCCCGCCGCCGAGCAGCGTTATCCCGCGGCAGGCACCGCCAACGCGGACGTCGAGCTCTTCGTCATCGGCCTCGACGGGACGAAGGTCCCGGTGCCCTTCGAGCAGGAGTATCTCGTCACCGCCGCCTGGGACGAGCACGGCCTCTCCATCGTCACGCTCTCCCGCGACCAGCGGTCGATGCGGCTGTTCTCCGTCGATCCCGCCACCGGCGCGTCCGGCCTCGTCCGCGAGGACACCGACCCGGCCTGGGTCGACGTCGTCTCCGGGGTGCCCGCCCACCTGTCCGACGGCACGCTGGTGTGGGTGGCCGACTCGGACGGCGGCAAGCGCCTGGTGATCGGCGACCAGCCGGTCACCCCGCCCTCGCTCCAGGTGCGCGGAGTCACCTGCGTCGACGGCGACACCGTGCTGTTCCGGGCGAGCGGCGAGCCGAGCGAGATCGCGGTCTGGGCCTACCACGACGGCACCCTCACCCTGGTCAGCCCGCGGGAGAGCGGTGTCTACAACGGCCAGGCCAGGGGCGGCACGCTGGTGCTCACCGGCCAGACCCTCGACAGCGACGGCCAGGTGACCCGGATCTACCAGCACGGCGCGCCGCGCGGCCACATCACCTCGAACGCCGAACGTCCCGGCCTCGACCTGCGGGTCTCCCTGATCCGCACCGGCGAACGCGCCCTGTCCACGGCCGTCCTGCTCCCGTCCTGGCACCAGCCCGGCGCGGCTCCCCTCCCCGTCCTGATGGACCCGTACGGCGGGCCGCACGCCCAGCGGGTGCTGGCGGCCGGCGGGCCGTACCTGACCAGCCAGTGGTTCGCCGAGCAGGGCTTCGCGGTGGTCGTCGCCGACGGCCGCGGCACCCCCGGCCGGGGCCCCGGGTTCGAGCGGGAGGTGCTGCACGACCTGGCGGCTCCGGTGCTGGAGGACCAGGTGGACGCGCTGCTGGGCGCGGCCGCGCAGTATCCGGACGATCTCGACCTGTCCCGGGTGGGCATCCGCGGCTGGTCCTTCGGCGGCTACCTCGCCGCGCTCGCCGTACTCCGCAGGCCCGACGTGTTCCACGCGGCGGTGGCGGGGGCGCCGGTGACCGACTGGCTGCTCTACGACACCTGCTACACCGAGCGCTACCTGGGTCACCCGGAGACCGACGCCGGGCCGTACGACCGGTCGGGGCTGTTCGCCGACGCGGGCAAGCTGGACCGGCCGCTGCTGCTGATCCACGGCCTGGCCGACGACAACGTGGTCGCCGCGCACACGCTCAGGCTCTCCTCGGCCCTGCTGGCCGCCGGCCGCCCGCACAGCGTGCTGCCGCTGTCCGGCGTCACCCACATGACCCCCCAGGAGACCGTCGCGGAGAACCTGCTGCTCCTCCAGGTGGAGTTCCTCAAGAAGTCCCTCGGCTAGCCGCTGTTGAGAAGCCCCCTGGAAAGCGCGCGGGGGACGCGCCTCCAGGGGGCGGCCTCCCGTGACGGGGGATCACGGGACGGCCCGCCGACCCGCACGGACGGGGGACCATGCGGGGCGACGCCCTCCCCTGCGGATCACGCGGGGAGCCCTTCCCCTGAGCCAAGGCCCGGGGACCTGAGGGCGAGAAGCCGGGCCGGCCGCCGAGATGGGCCCGGCGGCAACTGATCGACGGCATACGGTGGCGGACCCGGACTGGGACGCCGTGAGTTCGGGTGGCCCGTAGACTCGACGGCTGTGGCGGACACCCAGTACGAAGACCTGTTGCGACTGGCACTCGCCTCCGGGACGGCCAAAGCCGATCGGACGGGCACTGGCACCCGAAGTATCTTCGGGCACCAACTGCGCTACGACCTCTCGCAGGGGTTCCCGCTGGTCACCACCAAAAAGGTGCACCTCAGGTCCATCGTGTACGAGCTGCTGTGGTTCCTGCGCGGCGACTCGAACATCGGCTGGTTGCAGGAACACGGTGTCACCATCTGGGACGAGTGGGCCGACGCGAACGGCGAACTCGGCCCGGTGTACGGCGTCCAGTGGCGCTCCTGGCCCACCCCGGACGGCAGGCACATCGACCAGATCAGCGAGGTCCTCGCCACTTTGCGCAGTGAGCCGGACTCCCGCCGGATGGTGGTATCCGCCTGGAACGTCGCCGAGCTGGCCGAGATGGCGCTCGCGCCCTGTCACGCCTTCTTCCAGTTCTACGTCGCCGACGGCGAACTCTCCTGCCAGCTGTACCAGCGCAGCGCGGACCTGTTCCTCGGTGTCCCGTTCAACATCGCCGGCTACGCCCTCCTCACGCACTTGGTGGCGCAGCAGGTCGGCCTCAAGCCGGGCAGCTTCATCTGGACCGGCGGCGACTGCCACATCTACGACAACCACGTCGAGCAGGTGACCGAGCAGCTGTCACGTATTCCGTTCGATTTCCCCGAACTGCATCTGCGCAAAGCCGACTCTCTTTTCGACTACGCCTACTCCGACGTGGAAGTGCTCGGATACCGGCACCACCCAGCCATCAAAGCCCCGGTCGCGGTGTGAACGTCGGGCTGATCTGGGCGCAGACCCTCGATGGCGTGATCGGCGCGGACAACGCGATTCCGTGGCGAGTGCCTGAGGACCTGGCTCATTTCAAGGCGACCACCCTCGGCCATCCCGTGGTGATGGGGCGCAAAACTTGGGATTCGCTGCCTCCGAGATTCCGTCCGCTATCCGGCAGGCGCAACATCGTGGTGACTCGCGACCCACAGTGGGTGGCCGAAGGTGCGGAGCGCGCCGGGTCCATCGTCAAGGCGCTGGAACTCGCAGCCGAGCCACTGGAGCCGGCCGCCCCTGCCATGGCATGGGTGATCGGCGGCGGTGAGATTTACCGTGCCGCTCTGGGATACGCCACGACGCTCTCGGTGACTGAAGTCGACGCAACGGTGAACGGCGACATCTACGCCCCGATCCCGGGACCGATGTGGAAAGTCGCCGAGGACAACGGCTGGCAGTCCTCGACGTCCGGGCTGCGCTACCGCATCCGCAGATACAGCCGTTGATTGCCAACCCACAGCTCTGATCCGCTTCCGAAACAGGCCCTCGGCGCGGGCCTTCAGCGGCGTATCGGAATCCGGCGGCACGGTGAATCACCACCGGAGGAGGGCGATGATTTCACCTGCCGGTCAGAGGGGAGCGCCGCCGAAGCTGATCTCGTTCCCGTCAGGATCGTGGTACGTGGCCTTGCGCACGCCGTTCGAGTAGGTCTCCTGTTTCGCCGGTGTCAGTCCCCGATCGGCGATCTGCGCCACACGCGTGTCGAAGTCGGCAACGAAGATCGTGTTCATGGCGTGGCCGGCACGCTCGGGCAGCAGCTCGATGTACACGTACCGATGCTCCGCGAGCTCCCACACGGCCTCCGTGTCGTTCGGAAAGAACGTCGGCGGACCCCCCAGCAGCTGGTCGTACCACTTCAGCGCTGCCACGTAGTCGGTGACCGGGATTCCTGCGAACAAGTCGAGAGCCATGCCGCAATCATATGGACATCCTGGGCCTCCCACGCCGTCGCATACACCCGGATCAGCCATCGAATAACAGCTGCCGCACCAGCCGCTCGCCGAGATTCCTTTGGTTGGCCACTGGAATTTCATGGCCATAATTTCTCCGCACAAAATGGTGTTGCGGATGACCAATGCCTTTCGATCGCGTGCATTACCTGGGCATCAGCGACATTCATCCGTCCATCGATGGACAGTAGTCGGTTTCGTGCTCACACTTCGAGATGGCTGCGAGGTGATCCCCTTCACCACGATCCGGAGGACTCATGAACGGACTGATCCGTAGATCGAGACTGGCCAGAGTGTTGGTTTCGCTGCTCTCCATCACCGTCATTTCGGTGGGAGCCGTGACGACCACGGCCACCGAGGCACAGGCGGGCATCGTCGAACGCGTCGACAGCCTCGAGGGCAGTACGCCTTGGACCAGATGGGAGGGCGGCGGCGACGGCGACGGGATCGCCGGCTACGACATCAACGGCACCGGAGCGCGGTCGGGGGTGAACAACGGCTGGCTCCACGTCGGCAACGGCTGGGCCGCCAACCGGCTTCGGATCACCTTGGACGGCGGCCTGGTCAACCGCTACAACTGCAACGTGGGCGTGTGGTTCAACGTCCTTAATTCCGGCGCGGCCGTCGGCCTGCAAGTGTGGAATCCGAATGGATGGCACATCATCGCCGAGACCTACCCGTGGGTGGCCGGGGGCGGCTACCGGCAGGTGTCCATCAGCGGGTTGAACCTGCAAAGTTACTCCGGTGACATCTACCTCCAGGTCATCTACGGCAACAGCAACGGCATCAAGACATGGGTGCGTTTCGACGACATGGCAATTCAGTGCCGGACACCCAACTAAACTGCGCCGATTTGTGGATGCCATGGCATCTCCCACCTCGGCGAGCTTGCTCCAGCTGGTTTTCGAGCGCATGCCCTGAATTCTGGTGACCCGCGAAACGACCACTGTCGCCGTCTGCTCGGGCGTCATTCCCGTGCCGTCGACGGCGACAGCCGTTTGGCCGGCGACGATCACAGGGCCGGCAGCGTCGATCCTGGAATGCCAGGATCGACGTTCGAAGATCCGGAAAGCCGGCCCTGCTTTCGGGTGTGGTCGACGCCGTGCCAGGAGTCCCAGAGGGCGGCGTAGGAGCCGCCTTCGGCGACGAGCTCGTCGTGGGAGCCCAGTTCGCTGATCCGGCCGTCCTCGACGACGGCCACGCGGTCGGCGTCGTGGGCGGTGTAGAGACGGTGCGCGATGGCGATCACGGTGCGGCCCTGGAGGACGGCCGCCAGCGAGCGTTCCAGGTGCCTGGCGGCTCTGGGGTCGATCAGCGAGGTCGCCTCGTCGAGGACCAGCGTGTGCGGGTCGGCCAGCACCAGCCTGGCCAGCGCGAGCTGCTGGGCCTGCGCGGGCGAGACGGCCAGGCCGCCGGAGCCCACCATGGTGGCGAGCCCGTCGGGCAGCGCGGCGATCCACTCCGAGGCGTCCACCGCGTCGAGGGCGTCGCGGACCTGGGCGTCGCCGGAGTCGGGCCTGGCGATCAGCACGTTGTCGCGGATGGTGCCGCGGAAGACGTGGTGCTCCTGGGTGACCAGCGCCACCTGGCCGCGCAGTTCGTCCAGCGGCAGCTCCACGAGCGGCACGCCGCCGACCGTCACCGAGCCGGTCCGCGGGCCGTGGATGCCGGCCAGCAGCCTGCCGAGGGTGGACTTGCCCGCGCCCGAGGGGCCGACCATCGCCAGGCGCTCGCCCGGCGCGACGGTCAGCGACACCCCGTGCAGCACGTCGTGCCCCTCCCGGTAGGCGTAGCGCACGTCGTCGGCGGCCAGCTCGTCGCCGCCCGGCCTGGCGTTCAGCGCGGCCCGGTCGTCGGGCACGTTGGCCACACCGAGCAGCCTGGACATCGCCGCCCCGCCGACCTGGAGCTCGTCGATCCAGCTCAGCAGCCGGTCGAGGGGGTCGATGAGCTGCTGCACGTAGAGCGTGGCCGCGGTCACCTGAGCCAGCGAGACCCAGTCCTCCAGGTAGAACAGGCCGCCGATGAGCACCGTCGAGACGACGGGGATCACGTAGCCGAGCTCCACCGAGGGGAACCACACCGTGCGCAGCCCCAGCGTGTATCTCTCGGCGTGCCACGAGGTGGTGATGTCCTTGTCGGTCCGCGCGTGCCGCCTGGCCTGCAGGCCCAGCGCCTCGATGGTCCGCGCACCCTCCACGGTCTCGGCCAGGCCCTCGGTCATGTCGGCGTACGCCGCGTTCTCCCGCAGGTAGCCGTCGCGCGCCCGCTTGAGGTACCACCGGGTGGAGATCCACAGCAGCGGGACCGCGACCAGCGCGGGCAGCGCGAGCAGCGGCCCCACCAGGATCACCGCCCCGACCACGAACACGGCGGTGACCGTCGCGATGAGCGTCTCGGGTACGGCGTGCCGTACGGTCCGCGACAGCGCGTCCACGTCGCGGGACGTCCGGGTGATCAGGTCGCCGGAGCCGGCCCGCTCCACGGTGGAGAGCGGCAGGGCGAGCACCTGGTCGACGAAGTCCTCCCGCAGCTCGGCGAGGACCTTCTCGCCGAGCGCCGAGGAGGCGTAGACGGCGAACCTGATCAGTACGGCCTGCACGGCCAGGAAACCGCCGATCGCCAGCGACAGCCTGGCGATGTCGACCGGGTCGCCCGCCTGCACGCCCTCGACCAGTTCGCCGAGGAGTCTCGGCGCGGCCAGCCCGGCCACCGCGGCGAGCCCGTGCAGCCCCAGGGCAAGGCTCAGCTGCCGCGGATACTTCAACGTCAGCCGCCGGGCGTAGGCACGCACCTGCGCCCGGTCGGCGACGGGCAGGATCTGCCGTGTCATCAGTCTTCCCCCCGGGTGACGGTCGCCCGGTAGCCGGGCTCGGCGGCGAGCAGTTCCCGGTGCGCGCCCTCCGCCCGGACCGTGCCGTCCGCCACGTAGATCACGTGTTCGGTCCGGTCGAGCACCAGCGGGCTGGTGGTCACGACCAGCGTCGTACGGCCGGCCCGCGCCTTGGACAGCCGGTCGGCGATGCGCGCCTCGCTGTGCGCGTCGACGGCACTGGTCGGCTCGATCAGGATCAGCACCTCCGCGTCGGTGAGCAACGCCCTGGCCAGGCGGAGCCGCTGCTGCTGGCCGCCGGAGAACTCCCGGCCCGACTCGGCGACCTCTCCGTCGAGGCGGTCGGGGAGCGCTTCGACGATGTCCTCGGCGCACGCGTCGTGCAGCGCCTGCCGTACCTGCTCGTCCGTCGCCCGGCCGGTGACGTCCAGCTCCTCGCGGAGGCGGCCGGCGAACAGCTTGGCCGCGTTGTCGGCTACCACGATGCGGCGGCGCACCTCGGCGATCGGCAGTTCGGCCAGGAGCGTGTCTCCGAAGGTCACCGCGCCGTCGGTGTAGCGGCCGAGCCGGTCGGCGATCGCGATGCCGTCGTCGGGCGTGCCCGCCGCGATCGCGGTGAAGACGCCCGGCCGTACGGTCACCCCGGAGATCGGGTCCACGAGCGGGCCGCCCGCGGCGGTCGCGGCGCCGCCGGTCACCTCGGGCTCAAGGGTCAGGATGCGCACGACCCGGCGGGCGGCGACGTGGCCCTTGGTCAGCTTGTCGGCCATCTCGGTCAGCGTGCGGAGCGGGGCGATCAGGAAGACCGCGTAGCCGTAGAAGGCGACGAGTTCGCCGGCGGTGATCGTGCCCTGGGTGTAGAACGTCGCGCCGAGCCAGGTCA
The DNA here is from genome assembly GCF_022213955.1 of Dolomitihabitans soli. GTDB lineage: Bacteria > Actinomycetota > Actinomycetes > Streptosporangiales > Streptosporangiaceae > Streptosporangium_A > Streptosporangium_A soli. Next base: position 162,979 of record NZ_JAKNTW010000013.1, read on the forward strand.
CGCCCGCGATCAGCAGGCCGGGCAGCAGGATCTGGGCGCCTTCGAGCATCGACTCGACCGACGCGACCCGGACGCCCGCGTGCCGTACCCTCTGCGACTCCTCGCGGTAACGGTCGGCGAAGACCTCCTCGCCGCCGATGCCGCGGAGCACCCGCAGGCCGGAGACGATGTCGGCGGCCCGGGTCGCGAGGTCGCCCTGCAGGTCACGCTGGGCGTGCTGGCGGCGGTGCATCGGCCGGAGCAGCGGGCTGACGGCGACCACCATCACGGGCACGCCGATCAGCACCATCAGGCCGAGCGGGAGCGACGTGCTGAGCAGGATGACGGTGACCGTGCCGATCGCGACGAGCGCGCCGATGCCGCGGAGCAGGATGTCCATCGAGTTGCCGATGTGCGCGATGTCGGAGTTGCCGATGCTGATCACTTCGCCGGTGGACATCCGCTTGGGCAGGGTCGCGCCGAGCCGGGTGGCCTGCCGCGCGGTCACCTGGACGGTGCGGTAGGCGGCGGCCAGCCAGTTGAAGACCGCGAACCGGTGCCGCATGATCCCGCCGAACGCCTGCAGGATGCCCAGCCCGAGCAGCGCCGCCGCCCAGGTGACGAGGTCGGCCGCGGATCTGGCGGTGAGCGAGTCGATGGCCCGCCCGACGACGGCAGGTACCAGTGCCTGCCCGAGCCACCACAGGGTGGCGAAGGCGACACCCCCGGCCAGTGGCACCGCCTGGTTGCGGGCCACCCACAGCAGATAGCGGACGGGCCCACGGGCGTCGGGAGTGCCGGGGTCGGCGACTGGTAAGGATCTCATGGCCGTCCAAGCCTGACAAGATCCCGCTGACCAGGCAAACCATTTTCTGCGTCAACCAGAGTTGACACGAGCCATGGTGTCAACCTACATTGACGGCTATGAGCGATACGGCGCAACTGGCCTCCGACGCCGGCAGCCGGGACCCAGCCGTCGGCCTGCGGGCCGTACGAGCGCTCCGGGTCCTGGTGGAGCGGCTGGAGACGCTGCAGGTGGGCAACGCCCGCGAGCAAGGCTGGACCTGGCAGGACATCGCGGTTCAGCTCGGCGTCACCAGGCAGGCCGTCCACAAGAAGTACGCGACCGGCCGTGGGCTGCTACGGAGGAAGGACTGACATGTTCGAACGATTCACCCACGCGGCCCGCCAGGTGGTCACCCAGGCGCAGGCGGAGGCCAGGCTCCTGAACCACCGGCACATCGGCACCGAGCACCTGCTGCTCGCCCTGCTCAGCGAGGCGGACCAGCCCCCCGCCCGGCTCCTCAACGAGCACGGCCTCACCCACGAAGGGGCGACCGCCTGCGTCAAGCGCTACGTCGGCACCGACGAACTCGACGCCGACGCCCTCGACTCGATCGGCATCGACCTGGCCGCCGTCCGCGAGAAGATCGAGCAGACCTTCGGCACGGGCGCCCTGGACGGCCCGCGCGGCCCCAAATCCGTCACCGGCCACATCCCCTTCGACCCACGGGCCAAGAAGGCCCTCGAACTCTCCCTCCGCGAAGCCCTCGCCCTCAAGCACAAGCACATCGCCGACGGCCACATCCTGCTCGGCCTCCTCCGCGAGGGCCAAGGGCTGGCCTCCAAGATCCTCAGCGAGTCCGGCATCGACCCCGCCGACCTCCGCACCCGCCTCAAGCCGCACCTCGCCGACCGCGGGTAGTGCCTGCTTTCTCCCGATTGATCCAAAGGGCGCCCTGCTCGTCTAGCATCGATGACTTCGGTCATCAACGGCAGCGTTACTCGCTCCAAGGAGTTCACCCGACTATGTCCGCCACAGAAAACCGCCCCTCGGACGAGCAGGACCCCAACCACGCGGCACCCTGGTGGACGGGAACGAGCGTGAAGGGCGGCATCGTCCTCGCCGTCCTCGGCCTGGCCGCGACCGCCTGGCTCTTCCTCGACCTGCCCGGCACCCCCGACAATCTCACAAGCAGCTACGCCGGAGCCGCCAAAGTGGTCGCGATGGGCCTGATCGTGGGAGGCACCCTCCTGGTCGCCCGCCACCGTGCCAGGAAGACCACCCCACCTGACAAAACCGACGACCTCGGCTGACCTCCCCGCGAGCGACCAGCGACAGCGGGGCATGCAGGCGTGTCGCCCCTTGGGTAATGTTTCGCCGCTTGTCCTCTACGAGGCGATCGGCTACTCGAAGAGGGACGTGTCCCCGGCGCCTCTGCGGAGGATCTCGGGTTCGTCCTGGGAGAAGTCGATGACCGTCGTGGGTACGTCGCCGCACTCGCCGACGTCGATCACGGCGTCCAGCACGTAGTCGAGTCTTTCCTTGATCTCCCAGCCCTGGGTCAGGGGTTCGTCCTCGTCGGGCAGGAGCAGGGTGCTCGACAGCAACGGTTCACCGAGTTCGGTCAGCAACGCCTGCACGACGGCGTGATCGGGGATCCGAACACCGACGGTCTTCTTCTTGGGGTGCAGCAGCCGGCGCGGCACCTCCTTCGTCGCCGGCAGGATGAAGGTGTAGCTGCCGGGAGTCGCCGCCTTGATCGAGCGGAACAGCGCATTGCTGACGTGGACGAACTGGCCGAGCTGCGCGAAATCTTTGCACACCAGAGTGAAGTGGTGGCCGGCGTCGAGACGGCGGATCTCCCTGATCCGGTCGATGCCCTTCTGATTGCCCAGCTGGCACCCCAGTGCGAAACACGAGTCCGTCGGGTACGCGATCAGGCCGTCCGCACGTATGAGGTCCACCACCTGGCTGATGGCACGGGGTTGCGGGTCGTTCGGATGCACGTCGAAGTACTTAGCCATGCATGCGAGCTTAGAAGCGGACGGGAGTCGCCTGCGCAATGTTCCGTCGCCGTTACGGCGCGTGTGGTGCGCGCCCGAGGAGCGCGCGGCCCCGGGGGGCGCGGCCCACGGCGGCGGGTTCTGCCCACTGGGCGACAGCCGTACCGGTTATGACCTACTCGTCAGGCTGATCGGGCCGAGCCATGTACCCGTCGACTTCTGCCTCCTCCGGTTCCGCGTTCCCAAACCGCGCGGCTCCGCCTTGTGTCAGTCGTTCGATGTCACGCCAGAACTTGTCGAAGGAGGGCGCGACCTTGCGTGCACGTTCCATGTCGAACGTGCCGGCCAGCGCCGCCTGGTCCACGGTCGGCTTGTACGGCGTGCCGTCGGTCTTCCGGGCCGTCAGCCATTCCTTCGCGCCACGAATGCCTTCCGGGTGAGGAGGGGGTTCCAGCGGATCGTGGAGGCCGCGACACCCGGCAATCGAAGCCGCCGCCGCCAGGAACCACGCCTCGAACTCCCGATGGGCGAGCACCACGGAGATCTCCTTGTCACTGCGCCCAAGGCGGGCCCGTTCCAGAAGGTCGGGTCCGAGACTCGCGGGGCAATCGTCGTCGGAGTCGATCAACAACAGGACTCCGCCTGCCCCGGTCACCTGGTACGAAGCCTGGAGGATGGCGCTCTCAACCCCTCCACATGCGATCAGTTGGTGCGTGGGACACGGCGAGGCGGGGGAATTCGCACGTTCCACACCTGTAGCTCTGTGGTGATCCGGCGCAGCAGCACGGGAAGCGCCGACACCTCGCCGTCTCCCTCCACGATGGAGGCGATGGTGATCGGGCTGGTCATTCGCCCGCCTCCGGCCGGAGTTGTCCGCTGCGCATCAACTCGCCGAGCGTGGTCCGCTTGTCCTTCACCAGGCGACGACTGACCTCGTCGATGCCACCGATCACCGTGACCCCGCCGGTCATCGTCACCACCCGCACGGAATCCGGGTCGAACTCGTCCCGATCGAGCAGGTCGGCGCTCTGCGTGGTGACCACGACCTGGACGCGTTCGCTCGCCTCGGTCAGCGCGTCGAACAGCGCTCCAGCAGCCGCGGGGTGCAGGGCGGTCTCCGGCTCCTCGATCGCGAGCAGCGTCGCCCCGTTGTCCAGCGTCGCTGGTTGGAACAGCGCCGCCAGCACACCCGCCGCGTGGAGTGTCCCCTCCGAAATGGCCTCCGGCCCGAACGGCCGTCCTGCTTCTCGGGTGCGCAGCTCAACCGTCGAGTAGGCATCGATCACACGCTGGTCCACACCCAGCGCATCCGGGACGATCGCTTTGAGGTAGTCGTCGAGCCGCGCCTTGTACGAGGGATGGTCACTTGCCAGCATGCCCAGCACCGAGCCCAGGCGCTCTCCCGCGTAGCCGAGCCGCTCGGCTCGTTGGTTGGGCTCGATCTGCCGCATCCGGTCCGTGTCCAGATGATGGAAGAGCATGGCCGTCAAACCGCGCCACGCTCCGCTGAACTCCCCTTGTGTCGCGGCCAGCGGCAGATAGAGCCGATCCCGCTCTATCCCTCCGCCGCCGACGACCAACCCGGTCTCCACGTCGAACCCAGCCGACCCGGGTTCATCTCCACCGAGGTGAAAGTGCTCTCTTTTGACGACCAGCGGCAGACGTCCCGTGCCGTCCCGTCCGATCGTGAAGCCGTACTCGACCAGCGTCGGTTCACCGTCTCGCTGGGCCGTGAATTCCACCTCGATACCGAACTCGTCAACAGCCTCCGGCACCCGCCTGAGCACCTCGTCCAAGCCACCCCGCTTGGCCACGGCGTCCGCAGGCGTCGACGAGAGCGCGTCCTGGACGAAGTTCAAGGCATCGACGAAGTTGCTCTTCCCCGCCCCGTTGGGCCCCAGCAGGACCGACAGCGGAGCGAAGGTGACCTCGCAAGAGGCGATGCTCCTGTAGTTGGTCACCCGCGCCCGCCGCACGAACGGCACCGCCTGCCCCATCACGCCCTCCGCGCCGTCGTCACATCGATCTGCCCGGTAACCACCGCCGTGATCAGGGCCTGCTTCCAGAGGAGGCCCGCCAACTGCCTGTGGGTGGTTTCCACGTCACTCGCCTTCCGGAAGGGGGTCGAACAGTCCGGTCGTCAAACCGTCGTGCGCAAGCCGTACGACATCATCGCCGAGCGCCGCGGCGCGGTGCAGCAAGTCGGAGAACTCGGCCAGTCGGCGGAACTCGGCACCGTAGCGTCGTTGCTTCGACGCGCCGGAGGGGCCGAAGGTCCTCGACAGCGGTACGGGCGGCATGACGTCAAGGGTCGCCGTTACGGCGCGTGTGGTGCGCGCCCGAGGAGCGTGCGGCCCCGGGGGGCGCGGCCCACGGCGGTGGGTTCTGCCCACTGGGCGACAGCCGTACGAACACGAACCCCGCACGCGCCCCCCGCAGCGGCCCTCCGGGGCGCGCTCGCCCATGGGGCCGTGCGAGGTGGTCGTGCGGGGATGCGTGGTGGGCGGGTCAGGCCTTGAGGTAGTCGCGGTTCATCTGGGCGATGGTGTCGAGCGGGATGCCCTTGGGGCAGACGGCGGTGCACTCGCCGGTGTTGGTGCAGCCGCCGAAGCCTTCGAGGTCCATCTGGTCGACCATGGCCTTGGCGCGGGAGTCGCGTTCGGGCTGGCCCTGGGGAAGCAGGCCCAGGTGGGTGATCTTGGCGGCGGTGAAGAGGGAGGCGGAGCCGTTGGGGCAGGCCGCGACGCAGGCGCCGCAGCCGATGCAGGTGGCGGCGTCGAAGGCGGCGTCCGCGTCGTCCTTCTTGACGGGTACGGCGTGCGCGTCGGGAGCGGAGCCGGCGGGGACCGAGACGAAGCCGCCGGCCTGGATGATCCGGTCGAACGCCGACCGGTCCACCACCAGGTCCTTGACCACGGGGAAGGGGGCGGCACGCCAGGGCTCGATGGTGACGGTGGCGCCGTCCTCGAAGTGACGCATGTGGAGCTGGCAGGTGGTGGTGGCTCGCTGCTCGCCGTGCGCCACGCCGTTGATGACCATGCCGCACATGCCGCAGATGCCCTCGCGGCAGTCGTGGTCGAAGGCGATCGGGTCGTCGCCTTCGAGGATCAGCCGCTCGTTGAGGACGTCGAGCATCTCCAGGAACGACATGTCCGGCGAGACATCTTGGACCAGATATTTCACCATCCGCCCCTTGTCGTCGGGGGTCTTCTGGCGCCACACCTTCAGTGTCAGGTTCATCGTTCGCTCACCGCTCCTCATTCGCACCGCGGAGAGTCCGGCGGTCTCCACTCAGCTCACTGCGTCGGGGTTCGCTCACTTGTAGCTCCGCTGGCTCATCTTGACGTAGTCGTAGTCGAGCTTCTCCTTGTGCAGCACCGGACCGCCCTCCGGCTGGAACTGCCAGGCCGCGACGTAGGCGAAGTTCTCGTCGTCACGCAGCGCCTCGCCGTCCGCGTCCTGCGACTCGGCGCGGAAGTGGCCGCCGCAGGACTCGGTGCGGTGCAGCGCGTCCAGGCACATCAGCTCGGCCAGGTCGAAGAAGTCGGCCACCCGGCCGGCCCGTTCGAGCGCCTGGTTGAGCTCGTCGGCCTCACCGGAGACCTTCACGTTCTGCCAGAACTCGGCGCGCAGCTCGGGGATCCGCTCCAGGGCCTTGCGCAGCGACTCCTCGGTGCGCTCCATCCCGCAGTAGTCCCACATGAGCTTGCCCAGCTCGCGGTGGTAGGAGTCGGCGGTCCGGGTGCCGTTGACGGACAGCAGCCGCGCGATCCGGCCGCGGACCGCGATCTCGGCCTCCGCCACGGCTCCCTCGTCCACCTCGCCGTAGGGTCCGTCGGCCAGGTAGTCGCCGATCGTGGTGGGCAGCACGAAGTAGCCGTCGGCCAGGCCCTGCATCAGCGCGGAGGCGCCGAGGCGGTTGGCGCCGTGGTCGGAGAAGTTGGCCTCGCCGATCACGAACAGGCCGGGGATCGTGGACTGCAGGTCATAGTCGACCCACAGGCCGCCCATCGTGTAGTGGACCGCCGGGTAGATGCGCATCGGCTGGCTGTAGGGGTCCTCGCCGGTGATGCGCTCGTACATCTCGAAGAGGTTGCCGTACTTCTGCTCCACGGCGTCGCGCCCGAGGCGGCCGATGGCGTCGCGGAAGTCGAGATAGACGCCCAGCCCGCCGGGGCCGACGCCGCGGCCCTCGTCGCAGACGTTCTTGGCGGCGCGGGAGGCGATGTCCCGAGGCACAAGGTTCCCGAAAGCCGGATAAATCCGCTCAAGGTAGTAATCGCGCTCATCGTCTGGGATGTCGCCGGCCGGGCGGTCGTCGCCCTTGCGCAGCGGCACCCACACCCGCCCGTCGTTGCGCAACGACTCCGACATCAGCGTCAGCTTCGACTGGTACTCCCCGCTGACCGGGATGCACGTCGGGTGGATCTGGGTGTAGCACGGGTTGGCGAACATCGCGCCGCGCCGGTGCGCCCGCCAGATCGCCGTGGTGTTGCACCCCTTGGCGTTCGTGGACAGGAAGAACACGTTCCCGTAGCCACCGGAGGCGAGCACCACCGCGTCGGCCAGATGCCGCTCGATCTCCCCCGTGACCATGTCACGGACGATCACGCCGCGCGCCCGTCCGTCCGCCACGATCAGGTCGAGCATCTCGTGCCGGGTGTGCATGGCCACCGTGCCGGCCGCGATCTGCCGCTCCAGCGCCTGGTAGGCCCCGAGGAGGAGTTGCTGGCCCGTCTGACCGCGCGCGTAGAAGGTCCGGGAGACCTGGGCGCCGCCGAAGGAACGGGTGTCGAGCAGCCCGCCGTACTCCCGGGCGAACGGCACGCCCTGTGCCACCGCCTGGTCGATGATGTTCGCGCTGACCTGGGCGAGCCGGTAGACGTTCGACTCGCGGGCGCGGAAGTCGCCGCCCTTGACCGTGTCGTAGAAGAGCCGGTGGACGCTGTCGCCGTCGCCCCGGTAGTTCTTCGCGGCGTTGATGCCGCCCTGTGCGGCGATGGAGTGCGCGCGCCGCGGCGTGTCCTGGTAGCAGAAGGACGTGACGTTGTAGCCCAGTTCGCCGAGCGTCGCCGCAGCCGAGCCGCCCGCCAGGCCGGTGCCGATCACGATGACGTTGAGCTTGCGCTTGTTGGCCGGGTTGACCAGCTTGGCCGCGAATCGACGCTTGTCCCAGCGGTCCTCGATCGGTCCCTCGGGCGCCTTGGTGTCGATGAGCGGTTCGCCGACGGTGAAGTTCACTTGATCACTCCGATCGCGATCGCCACGGGCACCGAGAGGAACCCGAGCACCAGCACCAGCGACAGCCCCACTGCGACGATCTTGAGGGGCCGGTAGCTGCGCCCGTTCGCCAGCCCGAGCGTCTGGAACGCGCTCCACACGCCATGCCGCAGATGCAGCCCGAGCATCACCAGCGCGACCACGTAGAACAGCGTGACCGGCCACCGCTCCGGCGCGAACCCCTGCACCAGCCGGTCGTACGGCAGGCCCGCGGGCCCGGCGGGGTTCACGGTCGCGAAGGTCAGGTCGAGGAGGTGCCAGATGATGAACAGCAGGATCACGACCCCGCCGTACCGCATGGTGTGCACGGCGTAACCGGACGCCTGCGTCTTCCGCCTGGCCGCGTACTTCACCGGCCGCGCCTTCGACGCCCGCCTGGTCAGCGTGACCGCCGACCACATGTGCAGGATCACGCTCACCGCGAGCACGACCTCCACCAGCGTGAGCACCGTACGGGCGGGCACGGCGGGCTCGCCCACGTGCCGCAGCCAGTGCGCGTAGTCGTTGAACGCCTCGGCGCCGTAGAAGATCTTCAGGTTGCCCACGACGTGCGCGACCAGGTAGAGCACCAGGACGGCGCCCGTGACCGCCATGACGGCCTTCCTGCCGTTCGAGGATCGCAGGAACCCGCCGGCCTTTCCGGGCGTTGCACTCTTCGCTGGGGTCTCCCCCGCCGCGGGCCTGACCGGTTCGGTCGCCGATCCCCGTTCAATCGTCGCAGTCACGTCACCGACGGTACGAACGCCGCCCGCCCGCCGTCCAAGTCATCACGAGCCTGGTTTCCATAGACCAGAGCTATGACCTCTGCCCCAGCATGGGCATCCGGCGCTTCCGCGACCGGCCGATGCGACCAATCTCACATGCCCAGGGTGCCGTGGGACGAGAAAAGTGATAGCCGTAGGCTATCGAGATGTGCAGTTGCAGCAGCTCGCCTACTTCGTGGCCGTCGCCGAGGCCCGGCACTTCACCCAGGCGGCTGAGCGGATGCGCGTCGCCCAGCCGTCGCTGAGCAAGCAGATCAAGGCGCTGGAGACCGAGCTGGGCGCGCCGTTGCTCAGCAGGGCGCGCGGGAACGTCACGCTGACCGCCGCCGGTGAGGCGCTGCTGCCGCTGGCACGGCGGATGCTCGCCGACGCGGACACCGCGCGCAGGGAGGTCGGCGAGCTGGCGGGCCTGCGCCGGGGCCGGGTACGGCTGGGCGCGACGCCGTCGCTCTGCGCCGGGCTGCTGGCCGACGCCCTGGCGAGGTACCACAGGGACTATCCCGGGGTGGAGCTGCTGGTGGAGGAGGGCGGCTCGCGCGACCTGGTCAGGGACCTGGCTCGCGGGCAACTCGACCTGGCCTTGATCATCCTGCCGCTGCACAGCAGCGATCCCTCCCTGGTCACCGAGGAGATCCTCAACGAGAGCCTGGTGGTGGTGTCCCCCTCGAACGCTCCGGCCCGCAAGCCGTACCTCCGGATCGAGGAGTTGCGCGGGCGGCCGATGGTGATGTTCCGGCGCGGCTACGACCTGCGGGAGGCGACGCTCGCGGCGTGCCGCCAGGCGGGGTTCGAGCCGCGTTTCGCGGTGGAGGGCGGTGAGATGGACGCCGTGCTGCGCTTCGTGGAGGCGGGGCTGGGCGTCGCGGTCGTGCCCTCGATGGTGCTCGACGGCCGGCCAGGACTGACGGGTACGCCACTGGCTCCGCCGGGGCTGCGCCGTACCATCGCGCTCGCACACCGTAAGGACGTCGAGCCCACGCGGGCCGCGCACGCCTTCCGCGCCACCCTGCTCTTCTTCCTGGCCGAGGCGGCCCACGAGGGAAGCCTCCCCCAAGGTGTCGAACTGGCTGGCCAATCCGGATAATCTTCGGCTGACTCGTGCAGACATCCCTCCTACGCGCCCTCCCGAGGTGGCCGTGACCGCCCTGTCCCCCGGCACTCCGGCAGCTCTGCCGGAGACGCTCACGCTGGTGCTCATCGAGGACGATCCCGGTGACGCCTTCCTGGTCGAGGAGTTACTCGGCGAGGCCGAGGATCCACCGAAGATCACGTGGGTGCGAAGCCTGGAGGAGAGCAGATCCAAGCTGTCGCCCGAGGTGCACTGCGTGATAGTCGATCTCTCGCTGCCCGACGCGACCGGGCTGGAGGCGCTCGAACAGGTGCTGACGATGGCGCCGCACTCCGCCGTGCTGGTGCTCACCGGGCTCGACGACGCCCACGTGGGGATCGCCGCCGTGGCCGCAGGCGCGCAGGACTACCTGGTCAAGCAGAATGTCGACGCCCGGCTGCTCGGCCGGGCCATCCGCTACTCCCTGGAGCGCAAGCGCGCCGACCTCACCCAGCGCCGCCTCATGGAAGCCGAGTTGCTCGCCAAGGAGAACGCCCGGCTGGAGCGTGGGCTGCTGCCCGTGCCGCTGTTGCGCACCGACGCCCTGGAGCACCACACCTGTTACCTGCCCGGCAGGGAGAGCGCGCTGCTCGCCGGCGACTTCTTCGACACGGTCCAGAGCGCCGACGGCTCGATCCACGTCGTCATCGGCGACGTCTGCGGTCACGGCCCCGACGAGGCCGCGCTGGGCGTGGCACTGCGGATCGCCTGGCGCACGCTGGTGCTCGCCGGGCACGAGGGCAACGACCTGCTCCACGTCCTGGACGCGGTGCTGCGCCACGAGCGCAAGTCACCCGAGATCTTCACCACCCTCTGCACCGCCGCCATCGCCCCGGATCTCAGCCGCGTGACCATGCACGTGGTGGGGCACCCGGCACCGCTGATCATGCAGGCGGACGGCACCGAGATCGTCCAGGGCGCGCCCTCCGGCCCGCCGCTGGGCATCTTTCCCGACGCCGACTGGACCGCCATCGAAGTCCCCCTCGACGAGGCGTGGGCCCTGCTGCTCTACACCGACGGCCTGATCGAGGCGACCGTGGGCGACGGCCCCCAGCTGCTCGGCACCGAGGGGTTGCTGAACCTGGTGCGCGAGCACGGCGACATCGACCTCGACCGGCTCGTCCGGGCCGTCACGGAGCTGAACCAGGGCCCCGTCAGCGACGATCTGGCGGCCGTCCTGATCCGGCGGGCGGCGCGATGAGCGCACGCAGGGAGTTCGGGCTCCGGCCGCTGCCCTCGCCCGAGCCTCCGGAGGGGTTCGGCAGGCTGTCGCTCGGCCGATGGTTCACCGTCACCGGGGCGATCATCGCGGTGCTGCTGCTGGCCGGCCTGGCCTGGACCGCGACCACGCTGGGCGATGCGCACACCGCCCGCGACACCGTGATCGAGGTGATCGACCCGGCCGCTCTGAAGGCGGCCGAGGTGGCGACCGCGCTCAGCGCCCAGGAGGGCGCGGTCCGCAGCTACGCCCTGACGCAGGACGACGGATATCTGACCGGCTACCGCGACGCGATCAACGGCGAGCGGGCGGCCCTGTCGCAGCTGTCGGGCCTGCTCCGCAGGCTGACCGGCGTGAGTTCGCTCCAGGTCAAGCTCGACGTGCTGCAGACCGCCGCGGGGGCGTGGCGCCGCGAGTACGCGGATCCGATCCTGGCGGACGTGCCCGCCAAGGGCGCCGACGCGCTGACCCGTGAGCGCGTGTCGGTGAACCAGCGCCGCTTCGGCGAGGTGCGCGATTCGCTCGCCGACATCCAACGGCAGCTCGAACGGCTGCACCAGGTCGGCGCGGATGCGGCCAGGGAGGGCGCGAACGCCTTCTATCTCGCCCTGGCCGGCCTGGTCGCGGCGATGCTCCTCACCCTGGTCATCCTCGCCTTCATCGTCAGATACATCGTGCTGCGCCCGGTCGCCGAGCTGGCCGGCCAGGTCCGGGCGGTGGCGGCCGGCGACTTCGACCACCGGCTCCAGGTCGAGCGGCCCGCCGAGCTGGCCGAGCTGTCCAGCCACGTCGACGCGATGCGCGGGCGGATGCTCAGCGAGTGGCAGAGCGCCACCGACGCGCGCAACAGGCTGGAGGACCAGACCGCCGAGCTGCGCCGCTCCAACGGCGAGCTGGAGCAGTTCGCCTACGTGGCCAGCCATGACCTGCAGGAGCCGCTGCGCAAGGTGGCCAGCTTCACCCAGATGCTGGAGCAGCGCTACGGCGACCAGCTCGACGACCGGGCCAAGCAGTACATCGCGTTCGCGGTCGACGGCGCCAAGCGCATGCAGTTGCTGATCAACGATCTGCTCGACTTCTCCCGGGTCGGCCGGGTGGGCGGCGAGCGCAGGCTGACCGACTCCGGCGACGCCGTACGGGCCGCCCTGCGGAATCTGACGGCGACGCTGGAGGACGCGGAGGCCACCGTCGAGCACCACGACCTGCCGCAGGTGTACGGCAACCCGTTGCTGCTCACCCAGCTCTTCCAGAACCTCATCGGCAACGCGGTGAAGTTCCGGGCCGCCGAGCCGCCGGTCATCGAGATCGGGGCCCGCCAGGTCGGGGACATGTGGGAGTTCCACTGCACCGACAACGGGATCGGCGTGGAGGCGAAGTACACCGACCGGATCTTCCTGATCTTCCAGCGGCTGCACCCGCGGGACGTGTATCCGGGGACCGGGATCGGGCTGGCCCTGTGCAGGAAGATCGTCGAGTATCACGGTGGCACAATCTGGGTAGACAACGATCCAAAGTTGGACAAACCGGGCACTACGTTCCGGTGGACCCTGCCGGCTTCAGGAGAGACGGATGGCTGACATGCGCCCGATCGAGGTGCTCCTGGTCGAGGACGACCCGGGCGACGTGCTCCTGACGCGGGAGGCGTTCGAGCTCAACAAGGTCAGCAACCGGCTGAACGTCGTCAACGACGGCGAGCAGGCGATGGCGTTCCTGCGCCGTGAGGACGGCTACCACGACGCCCCGCGGCCCGACCTGATCCTGCTCGACCTCAATCTGCCGCGCAAGGACGGCCGCGAGGTGCTGGCCGACGTCAAGGCCGACGTGACGCTGCGCAGCATCCCGGTGGTCGTGCTCACCACCTCCGAGGCGGAGGAGGACATCCTGCGCAGCTACCATCTGCACGCCAACGCATATGTATCTAAGCCGGTAGATTTCAACCAGTTCATCCGGGTAGTCCGGCAAATCGATGAATTCTTCGTGACAGTGGTCAAACTCCCCAGCTCGGGAGACCAATACTGACCACACGTGACAGGAATCACACCTGGTCAGCGAAAAAGTGAGTGACCCGCCTCACATGAGTGGATGCGGTAGTCGTAACGTATCTGCCACCAATACGCATGTCCGTGTGATCGGCGCGACCACGAGCCGGCGCGCACGAGCGAACGAACCCGGACCCCAGGCAAGCGGGTCCGCGGGAGGTGGAGAGGTCCCCGATGACCCAGACAACGGCCGAGAGCCCGACCAGGAGACAACGTGCGCAGCTCAAGGTCCGCACCTTGCGCACGGATCGATGGTGGCTGTCCCCGGCCCTTACCTTTGCGGCGCTTGCCTCATTCCTCGTCTACGGAGTTTGGGCGATCTTTGATACAAGCTACTTCGTGGAGCCGTACCTCGCGCCCTTCTCCGCCCCCTGTCTCGCGACGTCGTGTCCCGAAGGCGCGCGGCTGTTCGGTTTCGCACCCTTCGGCGACTGGTTCACGCTCCCACCGGGCATCCTGATCCTCGGCCTGCCCGGCGGCTTCAGGCTGACCTGCTACTACTACCGGAAGTCCTACTACCGGTCGTTCTGGCTGTCGCCGCCCGCGTGCGGCGTGGGCGAGCCCCACAAGAAGTACACCGGTGAGACGCGCCTGCCGCTGATCATGCAGAACGTGCACCGCTACTTCTTCTACGGCGCCGTCCTGCTCGGGGCCATCCTGAGCTACGACGCGATCCTCGGCTTCCGCAACAGCGAGGGCGAATGGGGTCACATGGGCCTCGGCACGCTGCTCCTGGTGATCAACGCGGTGCTGATCGTCGCCTACACGCTCTCGTGCCACTCCTGCAGGCACATCACGGCGGGACGCCTCAACCACTTCTCCCGGCACCCGCTGAGGTACCGGATGTGGGGGTTCATCTCCAAGCTCAACGCCAAGCACATGCTGCTGGCCTGGGTCTCGATGTACTCCATCATGATCGCCGACTTCTACGTCCGCATGGTGGCCAAGGGCGTCATCACTGACATCACGTTCTTCTAAGGAAGCCCTGATCATGGAAATCGAACGTCACCAGTACGACGTCGTCGTCATCGGCGCCGGCGGGGCAGGGCTCAGGGCGGCCATCGAGGCACGCCAGCAGGGCAAGAAGACCGCCATCGTCTGCAAGTCGCTGTTCGGCAAGGCGCACACGGTCATGGCCGAGGGCGGAGCCGCCGCGGCCATGGGCAACGTGAACCCGGGCGACAGCTGGAAGGTCCACTTCCGCGACACCATGCGCGGCGGCAAGTTCCTCAACAACTGGCGGATGGCCGAGCTGCACGCCCAGGAGGCCCCCGACCGGGTCTGGGAGCTGGAAGCCTGGGGTGCGCTGTTCGACCGCACCAAGGACGGCAAGATCAGCCAGCGTAACTTCGGCGGCCACGAGTACCCCCGGCTGGCCCACGTCGGCGACCGTACCGGCCTGGAGATGATCCGCACCCTCCAGCAGCGCGTCGTCGCCCTCCAGCAGGAGGACTTCGCGGTCCACGGCGACTACGAGGCGTACATCAAGGTCTTCGCCGAGTGCACGATCACCCGGCTGCTCAAGGACGGCGACGCCATCGCCGGCGCCTTCGGCTACCGTCGCGAGACCGGCCAGCTGCTCGCCTTCGACACGCCCGCGGTGGTGCTCGCCACCGGCGGCATCGGCAAGTCCTACGTCGTGACCTCCAACTCCTGGGAGTACACCGGCGACGGCCACGCCCTGGCGCTGCTGGCCGGGGCGAAGCTGATCAACATGGAGTTCATCCAGTTCCACCCCACCGGGATGGTCTGGCCGCCCTCGGTGCGCGGCATCCTGGTCACCGAGTCGGTCCGTGGCGACGGCGGCGTGCTGCGGAACGCCGAGGGCAAGCGGTTCATGTTCGACTACATCCCCGAGGTGTTCAAGCACCAGTACGCCACCACCGAGGAGGAGGGCGACCGCTGGTACACCGACCAGGCCAACAACCGCCGCCCGCCCGAGTTGCTCCCTCGTGACGAGGTGGCCAGGGCGATCAACTCCGAGGTGAAGGCCGGCCGGGGCTCGCCCCAGGGCGGCGTCTTCCTCGACGTCTCCACCCGGCTCCCCGCCGAGGAGATCCGCAGGCGGCTGCCCTCGATGCACCACCAGTTCAAGGAACTGGCCGACGTCGACATCACCGCCGAGCCGATGCAGGTCGGCCCGACCTGCCACTACATCATGGGCGGCGTCGAGGTCGAGGCCGACACCGGCGCGGCCTCCGTGCCCGGTCTGTTCGCGGCCGGCGAGGTGTCCGGCGGCATGCACGGGTCCAACCGTCTCGGCGGCAACTCCCTGTCCGACCTGCTCGTCTTCGGCCGGCGCGCGGGAGCCGGCGCGGCCGGGTACATCGACTCGCTCGACCGGCGTCCCACCGCCTCCGCGGAGTCCGTGGCCGAGGCCAAGGCGGAGGCGCTCGCCCCGCTCCAGCGGGCCGGTGAGAACCCCTACGAGGTCCACCACGAGCTGCAGCGGACGATGAACGAGCTGGTCGGCATCATCCGCAAGGCCGACGAGATCACCGAGGCCCTGGAGGCCGTGCAGAAGCTCAAGGAGCGGGCGGCGGGCGTCGGCGCGGCGGGCAGCCGGATCTACAACCCCGGCTGGCACCTGTCCCTCGACCTGCGTAACATGCTGCTCGTCAGCGAGTGCGTCGCCCGCGCCGCGCTGACCAGGCAGGAGAGCCGCGGCGGTCACACCCGCGACGACTATCCCGCCATGTCACCCGCGTGGCGGCGCAAGCTGCTGGTCTGCGGCGCGTCCCCGGACGGCTCGGCCGTGACGGTCGAAGAGAAGGCCCAGCCGTCCATGCGCGGCGACCTCATCTCGCTGTTCGAGCGCACGGAGCTGAGCAAGTACCTCACCGAGGAAGAGCTGACCGAGTACGACAAAGCGGTCGAGGAGTCACGATGACCTACAAGGCGAAGTTCCGCGTCTGGCGGGGCGAGGGCGGCGAGGGCAAGCTGGAGGACTTCACCGTCGAGGTGAACGAGGGCGAGGTCGTCCTCGACATCATCCACAGGCTCCAGGCCACCCAGGCCCCCGACCTGGCCGTGCGGTGGAACTGCAAGGCGGGCAAGTGCGGCTCCTGCTCCGTGGAGATCAACGGCAGGCCACGCCTGGGCTGTATGACCCGGATGTCCACCTTCACCGAGGACGAGGTCATCACCGTGACCCCGATGCGCACCTTCCCGGTGATCAAGGACCTGGTCTGCGACGTGTCCTACAACTACGAGAAGGCCAGGGAGATCCCGTCCTTCACCCCGCCCGCCGACGTGAAACCCGGCGAGTACCGCATGAAGCAGATCGACGTCGAGCGGTCCCAGGAGTTCCGCAAGTGCATCGAATGCTTCATGTGCAACAACGTCTGCCACGTGATCCGTGACCACGAGGAGAACAAGCCCGCCTTCGCCGGCCCGCGCTTCCTCATGCGGATCGCCGAGCTCGACATGCACCCGTACGACGTGGCCGATCGCCAGGACTCCGCCCAGGACGACCACGGCCTCGGCTACTGCAACATCACCAAGTGCTGCACCGAGGTCTGCCCGGAACACATCAAGATCACTGACAACGCGCTGATCCCGATGAAGGAACGCGTCGTCGACCGCCGCTACGACCCGCTGGTCTGGCTGGGCAACAAGATCTTCAAGCGCTCGGACTCCAAGACCACCTGACCACCCCCGCAAGCCGTACGCCCCGCCGTACAGGATCGGGCACGACCTGCTCGATCCTGTACGGGCCCGACCTGCTCGATCCTGTACGGGCCCGACCTGCTCGATCCTGTACGGGCCCGACCTGCTCGATCCTGTACGGCAAGCCACCCCGGCGCCACGCGCCGCCGTGGGCAGGCGTCCGTGGACCCACGCCACTCCAGCGCGCAGCCCCGCGCCGCCACGACGCCAACGCCGGCCATGTCCTTCGCTGTAAACCCGCACCGCGCGCCCGCATGAATTCTTCGCCCCGCCCGGGGCGCATCGATGCCGTCCGCTGCTGCGCGTCCCTCGTCAGGGGGTCGCGTTGTCCGTGCGAAGCTGCTGACGGGCCGCGGGAGAAGATGTCTGTCTCGCCCGGTACGGTCGGCGCCGTTCCCGGGCTCACTCAGCGGGCTTGATCGCCGAACGCCAGTACTGACGGGATTCGACGTCCCGTACGACTATGCCGAGCTTGGCGAGTTCGGTGCGAAGCTCGGCGACGTCGGCGGAGTCCCCGGCCTTGAGCGCGGTCTGGCGGGCGCGCAGGAAAGCCTGGGCGTGGTCGTCGAGTCCGGGCATCCCGTCGACCCACCGCAGGAAATCGTCCTGGTGCGGATCGTGGTCGAGCCAGGGGTAGCCCTGCTCGTGGAAGGCCGCGCGGAGCCTGCCGGGGGCATGGTCGGTCTTCTCGCGGGCCAGTTCCTCGGTTCGCGCGCCGAGCAGGACGAGGTGCTTGCCCTCCACATAGACGGTGTGAATCAGCTCGCGGGCGAACGTCTTGGCCTTGCTTGACCGGGTGATGGTCACGGTGGCGGGGCCGATCTCGACGGTGACGACGTCGTCATAGGCCAGCAGGGTGATGAACCCGCCGGCGATGACTCCGACCGCGATGACGACCGCCATCGCCACAGGGCTGTCCAGGAGGCGAGCGAGGAACTCGATCTTCTCCATCGGCGGGATCGCGGGAATGCTCGTGATCCAGCCGGGAAGCCGGGTCAGCAGCCAGCCGACCGCCGCTCCGAGAAGGGGGAAGGCCGTCCACAAGAAGACATGCATCGAAGCGCCGTGCCGTACGACCGACGGACGGCCATCAGTTCCGCTGTAGGTCATGCGCATTCTGCCTTTTCTGGGTTCGATCAACGACTACGCGACCATCACGCAGGACCATCGTCACGGCGCGCAGCGCGTCCACGTGGGCGAGCGGGTCACCGTCCACGACGAGGAGATCCGCGGCGCGCCCGGGCGCGAGCACGCCGGTGTGAGAGACGCCCATGGTTCGGGCGGCGGCCGTCGTGGCGGCGGCGATGGCATCGCGTGCGGTGAGGCCGGCTTCGGCGAGCAGCTCGATGTCGCGGATCAGGCCGCTGCCGGCGTGCACCGAGGGCATGCCCGCGTCGCTGGCCGCGATGAGTGTGCCGCCGGCCTCGTGGAACTCGGCGGCCCGCCGGCGCAGCAGAGCCGCGGTTTCGCCGTCGAGCACGACATGGGTGACGGCCAGCGTCGGCGCGAGGGCGACGCCACCGCGCACCATGACGTCGAGCAGGCGCGGCGGCCAGCCCTCCAGGGGTCCGCGGGGTTCGAGGTGATGGAGCGTGTCCACGCCGCAGGCGAGGAGTTCTTCCAGATCGTCCAGCGTGCCCCAGTGGGCGGCGACCTTCGTGCCGTGGCGGTGGGCCTGGTCGATGATCGCGTTCAGGATCGCCTCGTCGAGGGGTTCGAGGGACCTGCGCCGGGGATCGCCGCGGTCGTGGACGACCTTGATGACGTCGACGGGATCAACGCCGGAGGCGAGTTCCGCCACCTGATCACGAGCCTCGTCCGGGCTGCGCGGGACGCGTACCCAGTCCGCGTCGAGCTTGGCGCCGACCGTGACCACCGGGTGCCCGCCGGGGGAGGTGAAGATCGGTCCGGCGATGAGCAGGCGCGGTCCCGCCAATTCGGCCGCCGCGGCCTTGCGGCGGAAGTCGTGAACCCATCGGTTGTCGTCGCCCAGGCTGCACACCGTGGTCACACCGTGGCTCAGGAACGCGCGCCGCTTACCCGGCTGGTAGCGCATCCAGTCGATGACCGCCTTGCCCCGGGTCAGGACGCCCGGCCGGACTCCCCTGGTCGACTCCGGCGGTCCGAGGTGGACGTGGGAGTCGATCAGTCCGGGCAGCACCGTACGGCCGGGCAGGTCGACGACCCTGGCGGTGGGCGGGATCACCACATTCGGGCCGAGCGCCACGATCTGACCATCCTCGATGAGGACGGTCGCGTTCTCACACGGCGAGAGGGCGTCACCGGCGAGCGCCGTCACACTGGTCAACGCCATAGGCCTGAACACGCGACTATTTGACCATATAGAATTCTGTACATGCAACTAGGGAACGACGGTGGCGGTGGCGGATCGTTCATCGAGGCGGCCCGCCGGGAGCAGATCGTGGCCGCCGCGATCACGGCCATCGCGGCGGAAGGCTTCGCGGGGGCGTCGTTCGTGCGCATCGCCAAGCGCGCGTCGATCAGCCCCGGCCTGATCACCTACCACTTCAAGACCAAGGACGCCCTCATCAGGGCGGTGCTCGACCGGATCGGCTCTCGGCTCGACACCGCGATGGAAGGCGGCCCCGAGCCGGTGAGCAGCTACCCGGACGCGTTGCGCCGCATCCTCACCGGCCACACCCTGCACTGCGTGCATCACCCCGACGACATGGCCGCCCGCAGCGAGATCATCATGGCCGCCACCTCCCCGGCCATCCGCCGCGAGATCGCCGAACGGGGCGAGGAGGGCCGGGCCGAGCTGGTGGCATTCCTGGCGGAAGGGCAACGCGAAGGCGAGTTCCGCGCCTTCGATCCGCACGTCTTCGCCGGCGCACTGCTCGCCGCGATGCAGGCCGTACCGAAGGAACTGAGTTTGCGGCCCGCCGACGCGGGCGAGGATTACACGCGCGAACTGGCCGACCTCTTCGTGACCGCGGCGACCGGCGGTGCGGTCACCGCAGTCCGCACCGAGGACGACGCCTGAGACCGGGGCGTGCGGCGCGCACCGACTGCGCGACAGACACGGGGCTGAGGAACCGGCGGACAGCCGTCATCGCTGAGAACGATCACGGCGCGCGAGAAGATCAGACGGGGGAAACCCTGGTGATGTCGAAGCGGGCGGCCCTGGCGGAGAGTTACCGAGCTTCTTGATCGAGGTTGCCGTGAGCCTCCGCTGAAAGGTCCTGCCAGTCGGCCCAGGTCTTGAGCCGGTCGGCGTAGACCTGCTGGAGCATCGGGTAGAAGCCCTGGCCGAAGAGCACCCGCAGGGGCGGGTTGTCGGAGTCGACGATCTTGAGGAGTGCCTCGGCCGCGGCGGCCGGGTCGCCGGCGGGCTGCTTTCCCGCGAACCCGGCGAGGCGCCGGCGGAGGCCGTCGTAGAGCGGGTTGGCCTCGGCCATGTGGCCGTTGGCGAGTGGATCCGGGTTCTTTCCGGACCTGGTGGCGAAGCCGCCGGGCTCGACCACGGTCACCCTGATGCCGAAGTCGGCGACCTCCTGGGCGAGGGATTCATTCAGGGCTTCCAGGGCCCATTTGGAGATATGGTACGCGCCGCCGAGCGGCATCGCCAGGAGTCCGGCAGCCGAGGACAGCTGGATGATGTGCCCTGCGCCCTGCTCACGCAGGTAGGGCAGCGCGGCCTGGATCACCCACACCGCGCCGAACAGGTTGGTCTCCAGCTGGTCGCGCAGGTGCTGCTCGGTCAGCTCCTCGATCGCGCCCATCTGGGCATAGCCGGCGTTGTTCACGATGACGTCGAGACGGCCGAAGTGCTCCTTGGCCCGCTTCACGCCCTCGAAGACGGCGGCCTTGTCGGTCACGTCCAGCTCCAGCGGAAGCACCGCCTCGCCATAGGTGGCGACCAACTCGTCAAGGCTTTCGGTGGTCCGGGCGGTCGCGGCCACCTTGTCACCGCGCGACAGGGCGGCCTTGACGAAGTTGCGGCCGAGGCCGCGGGACGAACCGGTGACGAACCAGACCTTGCTCATGATGTCTTTCCATTCTTTCTGCGGTGGCGTTCGCGCGATGGTCACCCCGTGACGGGGCCAAGGCGATCACTCGTGGAGTTTGTGTGCCGCGCGGATCGTTCGCGCTGCGTCCTGACGAACATGAGGCGCCGGCGACCCGGACTTTGTGACAGTGCGGTGATGTGACGTGCGCCACCGATCACGGGTGTCACACAGCGGTGCGGGCCGGCGTCTTGTGTACAGAGCACAGTTGAGAGCGAACAGGCAGGAGCCCGCCATGAACGAGCGCAGCGAGCCAACGACGGGCACCGCCGAACCGCTCGCCGGTGGCGGCCGGATGGACTCCGCCACCGAGGCGTTCGTCGCCCACCGCAACCTGCTCTTCACCGTCACCTACGAGATGCTCGGATCGGCTGCCGACGCCGAAGACGTCCTGCAGGAAACCTGGCTGCGGTGGATGAAGGTCGACCTGGGCCAGGTACGCGACCAGCGCGCCTACCTGGTCCGGATCACGACCCGGCGGTCGCTCGACCGGCTGCGCACCATGAATCGCCGCAAGGAGGACTACGTCGGCCCCTGGCTGCCCGAGCCGCTGCTCACCGCGCCGGACGTGGCCGAGAACGTCGAGCTGGCCGAGAGCGTGTCGATGGCGCTCATGATCGTCCTGGAGACGCTCTCACCGACCGAACGCGCCGTCTTCGTGCTGCGCGAGGCCTTCGGTATCAGTTACGACGAGATCGCGGCCGCCGTCGGCAAGAACCCTGCCGCCGTCCGCCAGATCGCGCACCGCGCCCGAGAGCACGTCGATGCCCGCCGCCCTCGTGAGGAGGTCGCCCCGAACCAGGCCCGGGCGGTGTTGGAGTCGTTGCAGCACGCGTTTGAAACCAGGGACCTGCAGGGCCTCCTCGACGTGCTCTCCCCGGAGGTCGTCCTGATCAGCGACGGCGGCGGCGTCAAGCAGGCCGCGCCGCGGCCGATCACCGGCGCCGACAAGGTGGCCCGCTTCATCGTCGGCGGCCTCGGCAAGGCCCAAGTCGCACTCACCAGTATCCACACGGTGGTCAACGGCAACCCGGCAATCGTCCTACGCGTGAACGGCGAGATCGACGGCGTCATAGCAGTCCGTGTCGAGGACGCCCGCATCACCGGCCTCTACTACGTCCGCAACCCGCAGAAGCTGACCCGCGTTGAATCCGAGACCCCACTCACGCTGACGTAATCCTTCAGCCGCCGCGCCATGGTCACGATATCGCGACCGTGCGGAGCACCCCGAGCGAAGACATCTGCTCATCGTCAGAAGCGCGTACCGGCCCGGTCCCGTCACCACGTAAAGCACGCAAACGTTCTCTTCGAGGAGCAGACATGGCCGCTCAGGCTCCCCTGGCAGCCGACACACCGCCATCACCCTGCGATCAACGCGGTGACGAGCCGGCCTGCCGCCTCGGAGCGACTTGGACCTGACGGTGGCACAAGAGGCTCTCGTCCTGCGCACGACGGTCCGGCAGGTCGAGAGCCCGATGGTGGCGGTGTCGATCACGCTGCCGAGGTCGCCGGCAAGCAGAACAAATCTCGGCCAGATTCATTACTAGGAGGTTATTCATGACGAAGAACGTCGCCGGCCTGGAACTGCCGGTCGAGCGGGACTGCCCGTTCTCCCCACCCGCCGCCTACGAGCTGCTGCGCGGGCAAGCGCCGATCAGCAACGTCCGCCTGACCAGCGGCGGCGAGGCGTGGTGGGTGTCCGGGCATGAGGAGGCCCGTGCCGTCCTCGCCGACGGCCGCTTCTCCTCCGACAAGCGCAAGAACGGCTTCCCGCTCTTCACTCTCGATGCGGCGACCCTGCAGCAGCTCCGCAGCCAGCCGCCGTTGATGCTCGGCATGGACGGCCCGGAACACTCCGCGGCCCGCCGTTCGGTGATCGGCGAGTTCACCGTGAAGCGGCTGGCCGCGCTGCGCCCGCGGATCCAGGACATCGTCGACCACTTCATCGACGACATGCTCGCCGCCGACCAGCGACCGGTCGACCTGGTGCAGGCGCTGTCCTTGCCGGTGCCCTCCCTGGTGATCTGCGAACTGCTCGGCGTCCCCTACACCGACCACGACTTCTTCCAAAGCCGCACCACCATGATGGTGCGCCGGACCTCGCTGGAAGACCGCCAGCGAGCCTTCGCCGAATTGCGCGCCTACATCGACGACCTGATCACCCGCAAGGAGTCCGAATCCGGCGACGACCTGTTCGGCCGACAGATCGCCCGGCAACGCCAGGAGGGCGCCCTCGACCACGCGGGCCTGGTGAGCCTGGCCTTCCTGCTGCTGACCGCCGGACACGAGACCACAGCGAACATGATCTCGCTCGGCGTGGTCGGGCTGCTCTCCCATCCGGAGCAACTGGCCTTGGTCAAGGCCGACCCGGGCAGGACGCCCATGGCCGTGGAGGAACTGCTGCGCTACTTCACCATCGCCGACGGGGTCACCTCCCGGCTGGCCACCGAAGACGTGGAAATCGGCGGGGTGAGCATCAAGGCCGGCGAGGGCGTCATCGTCTCGATGCTGTCGGCCAACTGGGACCCGGCGGCGTTCAAGGATCCGGCCGAACTGGATGTCGAGCGCGGGGCCCGCCACCACGTCGCCTTCGGGTTCGGCCCGCACCAGTGCCTGGGCCAGAACCTGGCCCGGATGGAGCTGCAGATCGTCTTCGACACGCTGTTCCGCCGTATCCCCACCCTGCGGCTCGCCGCACCGGCCGAGGGCCTGCCGTTCAAGTCCGACGCCGTCATCTACGGCGTTCACGAACTCCCGGTCACCTGGTGAGGAGGAGATGATGCGGATCAAAGCGGACACCGGGGCCTGCGTCGGCTCCGGCCAGTGCGTCCTGACCGAGCCGGCCGTCTTCGACCAAGACGACGACGGCCTCGTGGCCCTGCTGACCGACCACCCCGACGACCAGAGTGCGGCACAGGCACGCCACGCCGTCACCCTGTGCCCATCCCGAGCCCTATCCATCCTGCAGGAGTAAGCAAAGGGGGGGCTACGAACGCTCCGCTCTGTGAATGGATCACAGTCGGTCATGGAGGGTCGGGGCGTCTCGTCTTGGTATGTGAGCACGACGAACGGAGACGTCATGAAGATCTTCCTTGCCGGAGCGTCCGGTGCCATCGGCAGCCAGATTGTTGTACAACTCGTGGCGCGCGGCCATGAGGTCGTCGGCACGACCCGCTCGGCCACCAAGGCCGGTGCGCTGCGCGTACTCGGCGCCGAGCCGGTTGTCGTCGACGCGCTCAACCCCGAGTCGGTAGCCGACGCGGTGGCCAAGGCGGAACCGGAGGTGATCGTGCACCAGCTCACCGCGCTGAGCGGACCGATGAACTTCCGCCAGTACAAGCTGATGGCGGCCGCGACCAACCGGCTGCGCACCGAGGGCACCGACCACCTGCTGGCCGCTGCGCGCGACGTCGGTGTCCGCAGGTTCGTGGCGCAGAGCAACGCTCAGTGGATGGAACGCACCGGCGGGCCGGTTGCCGACGAGACCGGTCGGATCGAGCCGAACCCCCCTGCCGACGCGGCGGAGGTGGTGGCCGCACTGCGCTACCTGGAGGACTCGGTGACCGGCATCACCTGGGCTGAGGGCATCGCGCTTCGCTACGGCGGTTTCTACGGCCCGGGGACCAGTATCAGCGCCGCGCCAGACGCCGTGATGGCGGGGGAGCTCCGCAAGCGGAAGTCCCCGGTCGTCGGCGGCGGTGGCGGGGTGTTGTCGCTGGTGCACATCACCGACGCCGCGTCGGCCACGGTCGCGGCCGTCGAACGCGGCCGGGCCGGGATCTACCACGTCGCCGACGACGAGCCGGCACCCGTGCGCGACTGGCTGCCGGACCTGGCCCGCGCACTCGGCGCCAAGCCGCCGCGCCGCGTACCGGCCTGGCTCGTGCGCGCGTTGGCCGGTACGGCCGCGGTGGACATGATGACGCGCGCCCGCGGGATCTCCAGCGAGAAGACCAAGCGCGAACTGGGCTGGACGCTGCAGTATCCGAGCTGGCGCACGGGCTTCGCCAAGGGATTGCAATAGCCGACATGTCCGTCTGGGACCTGTACGGCGAGCTGCACCCGCGGGCGTTCGCCATCGCCTGCCAGATGCTCGGCAGCGAAGCCGAGGACGTGGTGCAGGAGGCGTTCCTGCGGATGCACCAGACCCCTGCGACGCGGCGAGCCGATCGCCTCGCCGCGAGCGTACATCGCCACCCTGGCCACCCGGCTGGCCGTCGACCAGCTCCGCTCGGCACGGGTGCGGCGGGAGAGAGTTACATCGGTGAGTGGCTGCCGGAACCGCTGGTCACCGGCCCGACGCCGGCCGAGCACGCCGAGAGGGCCGACTCGCTTGTCACTGGCGTTCCCGGTACTGCTGGAGAACCTCTCGCCGCACCAGCGGGCCGCCTTCCTCCTGCGCGCCGACGATGGTCGGATCCAGACCATCCACTCCACCGTCAACCCCGACAAGCTCCGGCACCTCGACCAAGTCAGCGACCTCGGCGCCCGGCTGCGCGCACAACGCCGATCCGGCGGCAACCCCTGACCGGCGGTCGCGCCCGCGACGCGACCGGCGCGTGACGGCAGCGAGCCGCTGCACGCTGTCCGCATGCGGCTGGTGGCGTCCGAAGCCCGGAAGCGGTTCATCGCGGCGCGGGTGCTGCGCCTGGCCGCGGTCGGCGTCGGGTCACCACTGGGTGATGAGCGGCGTGTCCGGTTCGTGCTGCCGCCAGGCTTCGGCGAGGCGGGCGAGGCGGGTGGGGGCGGCGATGCCGCGCACAGTTGCGATCTTGCCGTTGGTGATGTCGAACGCCACGACGCCGACGACCTGGTCGCCGACCACGAAGAGGATGGCGGGGGCGCCGTTGACGAGCGCGTAGTGGATGGCGGGCGTGCCGCCGGCAAATCGCCGTTTCGCGGGTGTGGGTTTGAAGCCGGCCCGTACGACGGCGGCGATGCGCTGCGGAGTGTCGTACCGCAGCAGCCTCTCGGTCAGGCCGGCGCCGTCGGAGATCGCGGTCGCGTCGTCGGTCAGCAGCGCCGCCAGCCGTTCGGTGCGGCCCGAGGAGGCAGCGGCGAGGAATTCCTCGACGATCCTGCGGGCGGATGCCGGGGCGACTTCGCCGCCGCGGCGGCGCGCGGCGGTGATACGGCGCCGGGCCCGGTGGAGGTGCTGCTGGCTTGCGGACTCGGTGATGTCGAGGATCTCGGCGATCTCGGCGTGGCTGTAGGAGAACGCTTCGCGCAGGAGGTAGACGGCCCGCTCGAGGGGTGACAGGCGCTCCATGAGAGTCAGCACGGCCAGGGAGAGCGATTCGCGCTGCTCGAAAGTGTCGGCCGGGCCGAGCATCGGGTCGCCGTCGAGGAGCGGTTCGGGCAGCCAGGCGCCGACGGTGCGTTCGCGGCGGGCTTGTGCCGAGCGGAGCCGGTCGAGGCACAAGTTGGTGACGACCTTGGTCAGCCATGCTTCCGGCACCTTGATCCGCTGCCGGTCGGCGGCCTGCCAGTGCAGGAACGCATCCTGCACGGCGTCTTCGGCGTCGGCGGCGGAGCCCAGCAGCCGGTACGCCAGCGAGGCCAGCCGGTTCCGGCTGGCCTCGAACCGACCGGTGTCGAAGCGATCAGTGGCGGTGCTGTCCACGCGGACCACCCTAGGTGGCTACGCGACCGCCCTTTTCGGCGTACGCATCAGGCGCGGCGGCCAGGCGGCGCTTGCGCTTGGGCACGCCGAAGGTCGGGTGCGAGTTGGCCCACAGCGACATCTTGAGGATGCCCGCCTTGACCCGCGCGGCCTTCCGGCCGCCCACATACTTCGGCTTTGCCTGCCCTTCGTCGTCGACCGGCTGCAGGATCCCGTCCCGCCGCCCGAGGCTGATGTGGTTGTACGAGTAGACCAGCTTGGTCGTCGCAATCTCGCGGCCGGTCAGGCGTCCCACGATCGCGTGGATCGCCTGCCCACCGGTGTAGCCGGCCGAAGCGCAGGACATCGGCAGCGGCCGGCCGTTGTCGCCGATGGCGTAGGCGCTGTCGCCGGCGGCGTAGACGTTCGGGTGCGAGACCGATCGCATGGTGCGATCGACGACGATCTGACCGTTCTCGGTGACCTCCAGCCCGCTGGCGGCGGCGATGGGGTTGACCGCGAACCCGGCCGTCCACACGGTTGCGGCGGACGCCAGGGCGGTGCCGTCGGCGCACAGCACCCGCGTCGCTTCGACGGCTTCGACGCTGGTGTGCTCCAGGACGGTGATGCCCAGCCGGTCGCAGGCCTGGCGCAGGTGGCTGCGGGCTCCGGCGGAGAGCCGGGCCCCCAGCTCGCCACGGGCGACCAGCGCCACCGACAGGCCGGGCCGCGATTCGGCGAGCTCGGTGGCGGTCTCGATGCCGGTCAACCCGTCGCCGACGACCAGTACACTCCCGCCTTCGCCCCGCCTGCCCAGGCTGTCCAGGCGCTCGCGCAGGCGCAGCGCCGAAGGCCGGCCGGCGACGTCGAAGGCGTGCTCGGCCACGCCGGGGACACCTTCGACGTCACCGTGGCTGCCGAGCGCGTAGAGAAGCGTGTCGTAGCCGCGCTCGCCGCCGCCGTCGGCGTCGGCCACGGCGACGACCTGCCGCTCAGGGTCGACGGCGGTGACACGGGCCAGGCGCAGCCGTACCCCCGTCCCCGCGAAGACGTCGGCGAGCTGTTGAGCCTCGATCTCCCGGCCGGCCGCCAACTGGTGCAGCCGCAGCCGCTCGACGAAGTCCGGCACAGCGTTGACCACGGTGATCTCAGTGTCCGCCGGGGACAGCCGGCGGGCCAGGTTCCCGGCCACGTAGACCCCGGCATAGCCGGCGCCGAGGACGAGAATGCGATGCTTCATGTGTTGCTCCTGTCGGTTCGCTTGCTCCCGGTGAGTTGAGCGGAACAGCGCCCCGATTGCTGACAGGAACTGCATGTGACATGGGTCACAGAGCGGCAGGAGGGCCGCCCAACGATGCTCGCGACGCCGAGGCGGCGCAGATGCAGGCCAAGCTGAACGAGGCCGCCCCGGTCCGGCAGTCTCGCGGATGCTTCGCGCATGCAGGCGCTTCTCGTGGACCCTGCCCACATGGGGTCGAACTGGTCGATGGCGGCGGAATCGACCAGCTCGGCCAGGTCGCCGACCCTCCCGCGACTACTTGGGCTTGCGCTTGAACAGCCCTCGTTTGGCGGGCTTGGCGGGCTCGGACGGGTCCTCGGGCACGGCCGGTAGGGGGAACACAGCGGTGCCGTCGGG
Source organism: Dolomitihabitans soli (assembly GCF_022213955.1). Classification (GTDB taxonomy): domain Bacteria; phylum Actinomycetota; class Actinomycetes; order Streptosporangiales; family Streptosporangiaceae; genus Streptosporangium_A; species Streptosporangium_A soli. The sequence continues at coordinate 191,090 of NZ_JAKNTW010000013.1, forward strand.
GCCTGCCGCCGGAACTCCCGGGCGCGTCGCCCCCTCGAGACCTTCAGGCAGGTAGTCCGCCAAGGTGAGCGACGGGCCCTCCGGCACGTCGGGCCCGTCCAGCCGGTACGGCGGCGCGAGCCCGATGCCCTCAGACCCGTGCGGCTCGCCCGCCTTTTCGGACGGTGCGCCCTCGTCTCCCGGCAGCCCGGCCACGAACGGATCCGACGGCCTCTCCCCTTCGAAGGGCACAGGTCCGTGCGGACCCTCGGCAGGCACGAACAGCCCTCCGGGCTCGGACGGCCCGGGCTTCTCCGGCTCTTCGGAGACCGTCGTCTCAGCGGGACCGGTGGGCTCGAACCAGGAGGAAGCACCCTCCTCGGTCGGCTTGCCGGAGGTGTCGAACGCAGCGAGGTCGTGCGGTCCTTCGAGGAACGACTCGGGCGGCAGACCCTGGCGCCCGCCCGGAGGATCGGCGGCGTCGGGCACGGTGGGCGACGGCTCGGCATACGAGGCGTCCGTCGAATAGCCCGGGTAGCCGTAGTCGCCTCCGGGCTGGTGCGTGCCGTACTGCTGCGGATATCCCTGCTGGGGGTACGTCGGGTAGGTCTGCACGGGGACGAAGCTGATGATCGGGGCGTATGCCGTGCCGCCGGGGTAATTGGTCTGGGTGTAGCCGGCGACGTAACCCGGTCCGGCCGGGTAACCCGCGTAGTCGCCGCCGTCGCGATGCCGTCCGGGCGGGCGGGGGCCCGCCTTGCGAACGGCCGCCGCGTGGGCCATGCGGCGCAGCCGGCCCTCGAAGAACAGCACAGCGAAGAGGGCGAGCAGGACGAGGACCAGGGCGGGGATGCCGAGCGTCCGGCTGATCGTCACCTCGTTGAACTCGGGTGCCGCCTCACGGAGCTCGACCGGCTGCGAGTCGATCGTGTTCTCGGTCTCCACCACCGGCGGAGGGGTCGGGGTGGGCTCCTCCGCGACCGTGGGAAGCGAGACCGACTCCTCCGGCGTGGGCGTGGCGCTCGGCTCGGTCGACGGCGGGACCACGATCTCCTGCGACGGCAGCGGCACCTGCGGCTGGCTGGTGACGGGCGCCGGCGGGGTCGGCGGCGCGGGCGGCGGGGTCGATGGCTTGGGGGTGGACTTCTTGGACGGCTTCACGGTGACGGTGGTCGTGACCTCTGTCGGCTCCGGCTCCTCCGGGGGAGGCGTCGTGGTGACCGTTACCGTCACGACGGGATCTTCGGGTTCGGGCCATTGCTCGCCGACGTTGTCAGAAGGTTCAAACTGCGAGGGTTCCGCGATGACCGCCGCGCTCACTCCGTCGGCTGCCGCGCTGGCGTTCGCCCCGATCAAGGGCGCGGCGACGAGCACTCCCGCGCCACACAGCCCGAATGTTACGACCATCGCGGACACGGCCTTCGCACGCCCGTGTCGCGCCACCGGTGTCCTCCGTGAGTTCCCGAACTAGGCCAGTCAAGGAAAATCCTAGTCGGGCAAAAGTAACAGTAAACCCGGTTTCACAACACCGATCGAGATACGCGGGCGGATCGTCGCCGCCGAATGGTTACCTGTGCCCACAGCAATCCCACCAGCAACGTAACCGCGGCTCCCACCAGGAGCAGCCCTCGCACGCCGGTGACCAGCCTTTTCTGCTCGGCCGGCGCGCTCTCCGCACCCGCCCTGACGCTCGCCGTACCCAGTTGCCGGGGCAACGGCGGCGCCGTCAGTCCGGGCGCGGCCGCCCCGGGCGTCACCTGTGCCGCCGCCCCCGCCGCCATCGACGCCGCCGCATCGGGCAACCGAATCCCCGGCGTGGCCATGCCCGCTCCTGGTTGAACCCCGCCCATCGCGGGCGGCGCCACCGGCACTCCCGGCGGGACCGCGGTCACCCCCGCCCCTTGAGCTCCAAGCCCCTGAGTGCCCAGCCCTTGAGCGCCCAGCCCGGCCAGGCCGCTCAGGTCACCGCGTGCCTCAGGCTGTGCCGCACCGGCCGGCTCGTCCGCCTTTCCCCGAGCGCCGCCCTCACCCCGGTGTCCGCCGGCCCGCCCCTCATCGGCGACAGCCGCGTCAGGACGCCACGACTTGCGCCGCATCTTCCCCCGAGGCGATACGACGGGCTCCCAGTAATCGGCCTTCTCACCAGAAACCACCCCCTCGCCCTCCGGCGCGCGGCGCACCTTTCCCCCCGGCTCGGCCCGCCAGCGCAGCCGCACCCCGTCGCTCCCCCGCACCGACCTGGCCGGCCTCCACGCGGCCACGTCACCCCGTCCGGGAAGAGCCTCCACCGAACCGAGTCCCGACAGGCCCCCGGGCACACCCTCCACCGAACCGCGTTCCGTCGCCTCGCCCTCACCGCTCCTGGACCCCACCCTGCCCTCGACCTCCCGCAACACAGCGTTGCCCTTGACTTCCCCTGACACGCCACCGTCCTGAGCACCCTCGGACCCGGCCCCGTCCTTGACTCCCCGGGAGGCCGCTCCGCCCGTCGACCCGGACTGATCCTGAGCACCCTCGGACACCGCCTGGTCCTCGACTCCCCGGGACACCGCTCCACCCCTCGACCCGGACTGATCCTGAACACCCTCGGACACCGCCTGGCCCTCGACGTCCCCGGACACCGCCCGGTCCGCACCCGGCAGCCCTCTCGGCCGGCCCTCGTCGGCCTCGGGCACAGCCTCCGGCCCGTTCTCCGGGGAAGCGGGCGTCCTCCGCGGCGGGACGGTCTCCCTGGTCCCGCCATTCACCACCACGGCCCGTGCCGTGCGGCGGACACGGGCGCCGTCGGGGCCTCGCACGTGCGCGACCGCGGTCAGGACGATCTCCGGGGTCTCGGCCGGCGCGTCGACCCGTACCTCCACCCACCGCCCGCCCGCCATCTCGCCGAACAGGCACCCTCCCGCCACGCGGCCGGCCGTACCGCAGTCGAGCGCCGGCACGGCCGACGCGGGGTCGGCCGAGACCACCAGCCGCGCGTCCCGCGCGACGCCGGCCAGTTCCAGCCGGAACACGAACGTCTCCCCGCCACGCACCCATCTGGTTGCCCGCTCGGCCACCCGCAGCGGCGAGCACGCACGATCTCCCGCGCCGCAGCGTTCCTCGCCGCCGGGTCCGGAGTACGCCGAGGCGGGCGCGAGAGAGGCACCGACCAGGAGAAAGGTCACCACAGCAAGCTGGGCATGTCGCCGACGATGGAACACCGAGCCCCCCGAACTACGAATACACTCCGTAGTCGTTATGTCACGACAGGGGCGGGCTCAACCCTCGCCGAGCAGAACCTCCACCGCTCTGACGACGGGCAGATCGGCCTCCAGCCACGGAACGTCGTAGAAGGCGGCCGGGGAAAGCCAGCGGAGTTCGAGGTGCTCCTTGGCCACGGGCACACCTTCGACGACCTCGGCCAGCCACACCCGCAGCACGTAGTCGTTCCGCAGGGCCCATTCGCCCCCCACCTGGCCACCGATCGCGATCTTGACCCCGAGCTCCTCGTCGCACTCGCGGATCAGCGCGTCGTGGTCGCTCTCCCCCGGCTCGACCTTGCCGCCGGGAAACTCCCAACCGCCGGCGAGCTCGGGCGGTTCCGCCCGTTGCGCGGCGAGTAACCGCCCGTCGGCCACGATCGCGGCTCCCACAACGACCTTCTTCATCAGGTGTCAGCCCTTTTCCAGTCGCTTGAGTTGTTCGAGCACGGTCGCGTTCTGCAGCGGGCGGGTGAACCCCATGATGCCGGACCGATCCTTGTAGGTCGTGACCTTGATCGGCCCGCACAGCCGGCAGCGAGCCTCCACCATCTTGCCCTTGGACACGACCATCCCGACGTGACCGGGCCGGTTGGGCCCCGTTCCAGGGCCGGAGTTGAAGAACACGAGATCGCCCGGCTCCTCGTCACCCGCCTCGACCTTCACCCCGAACGGCCACTGTCCGAAGGTCACCCGCGGGATGGAGAGGCCGGCCTCGCGGTAGGCCATGTAGATGATCCCCGAGCAGTCGAAGGCGTCCGGTCCCGTCCCTCCCCAACGGTACGGCTTGCCGCGCTGGGCCAGGGCGTAATCAAGGATCTCGCGGACCACCTCGTTGGGCGCGGCGTCCACGATGGGCTCGTCGCAGGCGGGGTCGGCCTCGGGCGGAACGGTGACCTCGCCGGTCTTGGCGTATCTCTTCGCGATCTCCACGACCTGGTCGACGTACCACCAGGCACGGTTGTAGACGAACAGCGCCTGCCGTACGTTCTCCGGGGCGCCGTTGCGCTTGAGCATGGTGGCCGCGCCGAGGATGGCGTCGGCCGGGTTGTAGACGTCGGCCCAGCCGTCGCCGTCGCCGTCGGCCGCGTAGCCGTTGAACTTGGACGGGATCTTGATCTTGGCCTTGCCGCCCCAGGTGCCGATGAGGAACTGCATCGGCCCCGCCGCGCCCGCGTGGTTGGTGCCGCTCTGCACGCCGGGAAGCCGGGAGCGGCCGTGGTTGGTCTCCCGCTTGCCGACGGCCGCCAGCACGTTCCACTGCACGCCGATCTTCTCGCCGTGCTTCTTGTACAGCTTGAGGTAGTCGCCGGGGATGTCGGAGGCCGCCGTCTGCGACTGCGCCTCGTCGCCGCCGGGCTCGGTCTGCTCGCAGTCGGCCTGGTTGCCGCCGCCCAGCAAGGAGGGGAAGGTACTCATCAACATGGGGGCCGCCACCAACGTCATGAGAACCAGCCCCGCGACGCCCACAATGAGTGCGATACGGACACGGGAGTTACTCATCTCACCCCTTCGATCCCCGTGGGGGGGTCTCCCTCCTGGCCGGCATCGGCGGGCTGGAGGTCGTGGACCCGCCAGTCGGAGCCGATCTGGGTGAGCGTCACGGCGTACTCCTCCGACCTTTCGGTGGGGCCGCTCTTCGCCGTGACGCGCTGGGTGCCGGTCACCACGAAGATCACCGAGCTCCGGTCGACCTCGCGGATCTCCTTGACCTGCGCGGAGCCCTCGGAGACCAGTGCGTCAGCGGTGTTCTGCTCCACGGTGCCGGGTGAGGCCACCGCGCGGCCGAGCGCGGCCGCCAGATCGGCCGTCGTGAACACGCTCAGCCGGTCGGTGTACACGGCCGGGTCCTCGTCGAACCGGTAGGTGCCGTACGACGTGATGAACCGCTGGGCGACGTCCGCCGCCGCCGCCAGTTCCTCCTTCGACATCGGCAGGAAGGAGTAGATGTCGAAGGCGGCGTTGCTGGCCGTCGCCACCGGCGTCTGCGGCGCCGCCGGCTCCGCCGTACGGTCAGCGCTCACCTGTTCGGTGCCCTGCTGCGGCCCGCCGGGGTCCGGTCCCAGCGTGAGGTAGACGCCGACCACCGCGAGCAGGACCACCACGCCCGCGAAGACCTGGCCACGCCGGTCACCGAGTCCTAGCGCCATCGTCAATCCTTGCCGGGGCCGGGCCTGAGCCAGAAGGGCACGGGAGGCTCGTCGTCGGCACGTCCGTTGTTACGGGAGGGCAGCCAGAGCGGCGGCGCCTCGGAACGGCGATCAGAACCGGAGTCGCGCGAGCCTCCGTCGGCGCGCCGGGTGGAGCCGCCGCCGAAGATGCTGCCGCCCCCCGAACCGCCTGAACCACGCGACCCGCCCGACCCACCAGACCCACCAGACCCACCTGACCGGCCGCCGGTTGAGTTACCGGAACGCCCGCCTGAGCGTCCGCCGAAGATGCCGCCACCGCCGGAGCCGCCCGACCTGGGCGCCGATCCGCCCGACCTTGGTGCCGATCCACCCGAACCGCCTGGCCTGGGTGCCGATCCACCCGACCGGGGTGTGCCGGAAGAGCCGCCACGCGGCGCCCAGCCACCGCCCGACCGTCCGCTGAACCAGCCGCCCGCCGACCCGCCCGACGTGCTCCCACCGGCACGACCGCCACGGACGGGGGCGCCCGGAGTGCCGGACAGGTTGAGCGGCGGCGCGGAGCCGGTACGGGTGACGGCGTTCTGCGCCGTGGGCGTCTTACGGCGGGCGCCCGCCACGGTGTCGGTGTCCAGCGGCGCGGGATGCGCGCCTACGGGCACCCTGGCCCCCGACGGCGTGCCGGCGGCTCCCTCCTCGCCCCTGACCCTGCCCTGGGCCACCGACGACGCCGACGCGGCGACGGCGGAGCCGCCGGCGATCGCGGCGGCCTGGATGAGCGGCTCGGCCTTGCGCATGCCCCAGCGCCCGGCGCGGTAGCCGGCGACGGGTGGCAGCGCGTTCGCCGCCCGGGAGAGCGTGGGGGCGGTCGCCGCCTCGCCGAGCATCCGGGTGGTGATCGTGTGCCCGTCCATGGAGGCGAACAGGTGCTGGAACGGCCGCCGGTAGAAGAACACCGCGATCGTCATCAACGCCATGAAGAGCACCTGCATGCCCCAGGGCATCGCGGTAGAGATGATCAAGGCGTAGCCGTACACGAGCACGCCGAGGACCAGGGCCAGCACCGCCTGTCTCAGCAGGGTGCCCACCAGCATCTCCAGCCAGCGCATCGCGATGATCCGCCCGGTGCCCGGATGGACGCCGATCAGCAGGAACACCGGCGCCATGATCAGCAAGAACAGGAAGCCGACCTTGAGCACCAGTAGCGAGACCGCCACCAGGAAGATCAGTAAGCCGGAGACCACGGCCGCTATCAGCGCGCCGATCGCGATGCCCAGCCGGCTGGTCCAGTCTTTGCCCTGGAAGAGGGAGTAGATCGGGGTGCTCTCCAGTTTGCGGGCGACCTCCTCCTGGTAACGCGCCTGGTGCGCGTTGGTCGCCGGCATCTGTTTGGCCTGTTGTTCCTGCTGGTCGATCGCCTGGATATCGAGCATCCTGGCGCCGAAGTCACGCACCACGGGGGCCTCTGGATCGGCCGTGCCGAACACGCCCATCAGCCACGGCTTGCAGACCAGCGTCGACCACAGGGCGTCGGCGTTCTGGTCGACGCCCGGCGTGCCGGTCTGGCCGTACCCGCCGGGGGTGGCCTTCGCGTCGCCGTCGCCCTTCGGCGGCAGGCAGGAGGTCCCCTCGTTGCCGGGCAGCCCGGCGAACGCCGAGTTGACGATCTCGCCGGTCTTGTCGGTGACGACCTTGCCGATCCCGGTGAAGTCGGCCGGGCGGCTGAAGAACCAGACCGCCACGGTGACCGCGAGCACCATCCAGATGACGCCCTCGGCCGTGGTGGTCGCGCGTTTGCGGATCAGGCCGTACCACGCCAGCCAGATCGCGCCGAGGATCACGATCGGCCGTAGATACGGCCAGTACATGGCGTCGGCGAGCTTGGTGATGATGTCGTCGACCACGTCTTTGATCGACTGCAGCGGGCCCTCGGTGGCCGCCGCCTGGTAGGTGGTGATGGTCAGGCGGTCGACTGCCTTGGCTCCGGCGAAGATCGAGTTGGCCCACGCGTTGCCGAGCACCGCGCCCACGTCGTCGCAGCCCAGATCGTTGGTGTGCCAGAACTGGCCGGACGTGCCGTACCTGGCGTAGTTGGTCTCCGCGGCGGCCGGCAGCTTCTCGGTGGGCGCCTGGGCGGCCCCCACCTGCGCGCCGACCGTCGTCCCCGCCGACCCGTCGGGCGGCGGCGGTTTGAGCAGCCCGTCGAGTCCGCCGCCGACGACCTCGGGAGACAGGTCGGGCGAGAAATCGCAGAGCGCCGCCGCCGCCATGCCCGAGGGCAGGGCCAGCGGCAGCGCGAGGAGACCTAGGAACAGAATCAGCCCTGCCGCGAGCCGCCTGCGTAGTCGCCCGCGCCGGCGCCCCTTGGGGGGGACCTTCATGACCGCACCTCCTGCGCCGTCGCCCCCGACCTGCCGATGCCCCCCGGAGGATCATTCCCGTCGTCACCGGGCTTGTCGTGCGTCGGGTTGGTGTCAAGCCAGCGCAGGAGGTCTTCTGAGATCAGGTCCACCCCGATACGGCCCGCCCGGCCGTCCAGATCCCGGAAGACGCACTCGCCGTTGCCCAGCGAGCGCAGCACCGCCTTGTGCTCCTCTGAAGGCTCCACCCCGAGCAACGACATGACGTGTTCGACCTCGACCCGCTCGGTCGACCTGAAGGCGAAGACCGAGGACAGGCAGTTGGTCACCTGCTCGTTCAGCAGGTCACCCGCGTTCTGCGAGACCAGCACGAGCGCGGTGTTGCGCGAGCGGCCCATCCGGCTGACCTCGGGCACCAGCTTGGCGCCCTCGGGCGTGGAGGTGATCGCCCATGCCTCGTCCAGGAAGATCGCCTTCGGCGCGCGGCGGTCGAGGCCGTTCATCAGCCGCCTGGCGAACTGCGAGACGAGGTACAGCAGTGCGACGGAGAGCCGCTGCTCGTAGGAGTAGTCGTCGCGGGCCGTCGTGACGTCGGGCAGGGTGAGCCCGCCCAGCGTGAAGACCGTGGTCCAGCCCTCGGTGTCGACCTGGTCGCCGCCGGAGGGATCGAAACACAGCCGGGCGAGGTGCATATCCGACATCGAGCGGAGCACCGCCCCCAGGTTCTTCGACGCGGGGTCCTCCGCCTGCTCCAGATAGTCGACGACCCTGCCCAGCGAGGGATCGGCGGCGTTCGACACCGCGGCGACCGCCTGGATCATCGCCGACTCGCGCTCCTCCGACATCCTCGGCAGCAGCAGCCGCAACGTCTCGGTGGCCATCGTCTTCTTGGCCGCGATGTCGTCGCCGAAGGAGAAGGGGTCGAGCAGCCCCGGAGCGGCCGAGCCGAGCGGGATGATCCGCGCCCGCCTGCCCCTCTTCCGCAGCAGCTCCACCAGGGACTCCGCGTCGCCCTTCGGATCGATCACCGCGATGGTGACCCCTCGCAGGGCCATCTGATAGATCATCAGCAGCGCCAGCGTGGTCTTCCCGCCGCCGGGCTCGCCGGTGATCGCGATCGCCGTGGGCCGGTTACGCGCCGCCGCCACCAGCGGATCGAAGTGCACGATGCTGCGCGCCCGCCCCACGGTCTCCCCGACGTACGGCCCCGCCCAGCCGGCCTTGCCCTCGTCGAGCCGGTCACCGAGATCCACCGTGGCCGTCGTCATCCCGCCGGCGATGGTGCGGAGCGGCTGCCGCTGGGCGTAGGCGTTGACCCGCACCCGCTCGCCCGGCAACGCCTCGCAGAACAACGAGAACTGGTCACCGGTGGAGTTGACGATGTCGATGCCCAGGTCACGGTAGTGCTCGACGACCGCTTCGACCCGCTGCACACAAATCTCCTCCGTCGGGGCCGCGACGATCAGCCGGTGCCAGCCGTACACGAAGGGCAGGCGCTCCTTGGTGATGCCGTGCTCCAGCATGCGCGCCGCGTCGATCTGCTCGGCCAGCGCGATCGGCGCCTCCGCCCCGGCCTCACGGATGTGGATGTCCATGTCGCGGGCGTGGGCCAGCTTGCGGGCCACATCCTTGCTCGCCTTGACCGGAGTGATCAACCGCATCCTGCTGGAGATCTCCACCGGGAACGGGAGCTGGTCGGCGAAGTGCCCCCACGGCTCCCCGTCGGGGAAGGGCATCAGGTCGGGGAACCTGGCGAAGGACAGGTGCGCGACATAGGAGTCACCCGACGGCTGCTCGATGCGCAGCAGCGAACGGCCGTTGTGGATCTGCCCCTCGACCAGCGCCTCGATCTCGCCCTTGCCCCAGCGCCGCTTGGGGCTGGCCGAGGTGGGCGGGTCACCGAGCGAGCCGGTCGCGGCGTGCTGGAACAGCCAGGCGATCTCGGTGGAGGTGGCGTGCCGCGCGTAGAGCGCGCTGGAGGCCAGGGCCCGGCCGAGCCGCTCCGCCTGGTCGGTCCACCGGTTGATCTCACTGTCCGGGACGTGGTCGTCGTCGAGGCCGAGCGCCTTCTCGCCGCGCTGGTAGAAGCCGAAGAGCTGGGAGAGCACCCCCGTGCCGAGCTGGGCGCCGCGCGGGCCCAGCCGTACGCCCAGGTAGACCTCCTTGGTCCAGAAGTCCTTCGCCCAGACGTGGCGGTACATCTCCTCCAGATAGTCGCGCCAGCCCGGTCCCTCGTCGGAGGTGGCGTTGAGGGCCATCGCCCAGTCGGCCGCCGGGTAGGTGCGGTGCGCGACACGCAGGTGCACCTCGGCGTCCGGCATCCTGATCGCGGCCAGCGCGATCGTGATGTTCGTGGCCAGCGCCTCGCGCTCCTCGGGGGTGACGAACTCGTAGCTGACCGTCGGCAGCCGGAAGTACGCCCAGGCCGCCGACTCGCTCAGCAGGACCCGATCGTCGAAATACCGGACGGCCAAGCGGTTGCGTGCCCGTGACGACCGGCTCATCCGCCGCTCCCCCTACCCTCGCGCCTGCGGGTCACTGGGCCACTTCCTCCTCGTCGCGCCTGGCCGTGTGCGGTGTGGTGAAGCCGGCGACCACCACGCCGGCGAGAGCCAGGTAGGCCCTGCGCCCGGCGGCACGCAACTGGGCCGGCTCGATCGGGCCGGGGCTTCCCGGAGCCAGATCGTCCTCCCACGGCACCCGTACGATCGCCCGGCATCGTCCCCTCGCCACCGCCTCCGCCTGCTCCACATCACTCATGCTGCGCCGGCTCACACCGTTGACCACCATGATCGCGCGTCGGCGAAGCTCCGCGCAGCCGTGTCCGTCAAGCCATTCATAAGTCATGGCAACGGCATCGGGACCGTCCTCGCTCGCCGGGACCACCAGCACCAGCTGATCCGCGTACGGCAGGACCCGGGCGGCCAGCGCCGCCGCCGGATCGACCACGACCAGCTTGTAGTGCCGGTCGAGCAGATCCATGGTCTGGCCGAGACGCCGGTCGGAGAACAGCGTGCGGTCGGCCAGCCGTTGCTCCGCGCCCGCGTCGGTGTCGGACCCGATCACCTCCAGGCCCGAAGCCGAGCGGGTCGTGTAGGACCGCATGCTCAGATATCCGCTGACGTGGTCGATCCCCGCCAGCAGCGAGCTGAGGGTCTCCGGCGAGTCGGCCTGGATCCTGCTGGTCAGCGTGTTGTCGCCGGTGTTGCCGTCCACCGCGAGCACCCGGTCGTCGCGGTACTCCGCGAAGGTGTGGCCGAGCATCAGCGCCGTCGTCGTCTGCCCCGCGCCGCCCGTGCAGCCCAGCACGACGACCCGCCGGCTCCCGCCGAACACCGCCCGCGCCCGCGCCTCGTCGATCTCCGACCCGTCGGTACGGCTCCCGCCGGACCCGATGACCACCTGGGCCAGCCGCCGCCAGCCGCCCGAGGTGTCCCGGCCCACGACCGACTCCACCCGGCGTACCTTTCCGCCTCTCGCCGGCGGGTCGGCCACCGGCACCACCGGCCCGGCCGCGCCGCGCGGCACCGCCCGGATCGACACCCGCGTCCCCGGCTCCTCGGCCACCTCACGGCCGGCTCCGGCCGGCGGCTCCGCGGATTCGGCCGCCGCACGCCTCGGATCCACGGCCTCACGCAGTCCTGCCGCCTCTGCCGCCTCCGCCGCCGGACGCCTCGGATCCACGGACTCACGCAGTCCTGCGGCGTCCGCCGCCGGACGCCTCGAACCTGCCTCGCCCGGACCATCGGCTTCCGCCGCCGCACGCCTCGGACGCGCGGGCCCGGCCGTCTCGCCCCACGGCCCCGACCTCACCGAGGACTCCGACGCACCCTCCGAACCGGTCATCGCCGGGAGGGCCGGAGCCTCCGCCCGCCGGGCGCCCGTGACACGCGCTCCGCGCTCGGTCCGCGCCGCCGGAGCGACGGGACGTGTGGGGATGTCCTGTTCCCGGGGCGGACCCGCGGCCCCCGGCACCGGCGTCGCGCCCGGTCGTCCGGCACCTGGCACCTGGCCGGCCTGAGCCGCCGGGGCGACGGGACGCCCGAGGACATCCGGCAGCCGCGCCGGACGAGCACGATCTGGATTCGGCGAACCCACCGGCCGCCCACCGCCCGGCCCCCGGCCCCCGGGCTGAGCCGCCGGAGCGACAGGACGCCCAGCGGCATCCGGCACCTGACCCGCACCGGCATCCTCCGGCGAGGTCTCCGACCGCCGAACCACCGGCACCTGAGCCCCTGGAACGACAGACCGCCCGGGAACATCCGGCACCTGAGCGGCACCGGCATCCTCCGGAGCACCTTCCACCGGGGAAGCCTCCGGCTCCGGACTCGTCTTGACCGCAGGGGCGACAGAACGCCCGAAGGCATCCGGCACCTGAACACCGGCATCCCCCGGGACACCTTCCACCGGCGAGGCCTCCGGCCGCCGAACTTCCGGCTGCGGGCTCGTCTGGGCCGCGGGAGCGACCGGATGTCCGGGAGCGCCGGTCGCCCGGGTCTCCGGGTCCTCCTGATTCGGGCTCCGCGTGGCCGCGGCCTGGCGCGAAGGCTCAGGCGCGTGATCCGCGCCCTCGGCGGAGTCTGGCGGCCATACGCGCTGGGCGTCGGGCACGCGTGAAACCGGCTGGGGCGGCCGGCCACGCCGGTGGTGCTCCTGCGCGTCGTCCGCGTGGCCCTCGGGGACGGCGTCGCCGGTCTCCACGGAAGCCGCCAGCCTGCGCAGGCGCCGCAGCGCCTCCGCCCCGATCGGCGCCGCGGGGACGGCAGAAGCAGCGGCGGAAGCGGCGGGAGCCGGAGCGGCGACCCCGGGGCCCTCCTGAGCGTGCATCTCATGACGATCGGACGCCGAGGGGTCCGCAGCCCGCCCCTCGGACCTCGCCCGCACCGGATCGGCGTGGAGGGCTCGCGCCGCCGGCGTCGTGTCGGCGGCGGCCGTCCCCTCGGGTGCCTCGGACCGGACCGGCTCGTGCACCTGCCCCCGTACGGCCTGCTCACTCGCGACCGGCTCTCGTGCGCCGGGCTCGCCGGCGACGGGCACATATCCGACCGCCTCGAACGCGACCGGCTTCTCCCCGGCGGGCACATGACCGACCGGCTCGAAAGCAACCGGCTCGAACGCGACCGGCTCGAACGCGACCGGCTCGGGTACGGCCGGCTCGCTCGGCGGCGGGTCGACCGACAACGGGAAGGATCGTGACGGCAAGCCGGTCGAGGAGGCCGTCGAGGCGAGCGGCCCGGCGATGGCCGGCGAATTGGTGGCCGGCGAAGCGGAGGCCGCGCTCACCGGAGAGTGGGCGGCGGCAGTGGCCGGCGACGACGCCGCGGAGGCTGCGACCGGACGGGCGACCAGGCCCTGCCGGGAGCGCGGAACGGCGGGGTCGGCGGCGGAGACGGGATTGAGGGCGGGAGCGGTGCCTCGCCGGGGTGCGCGGGCCGTACCCCAGGCCATGCGTTGCTGGGTCGGGAGGGTGCTCTGCGCGGCGGCGGGGCTTGCCGTGACGGCGGCCGCGGCGGCGGCGACCACGGGGCGGACCTGACGGGGACCGGCGGGGGTCACGCGCTCGGTGCGGCGGGTCGTGGCCGCGTGGCGGGCCTTACGGCTGGCCTTGGCCCGGGCGGGCTCGGCGGTGGAGCGCCAGACACGGCCGACGAAGGCGACCTCGGCGGGCTCGGCGTCGGGGGCCATGCGGCACCAGGTACGCGGCTCCCCCAGGTAGCGGACCTGTGACTCGAGAAGCTCGTTGAGCCTCTTGCTCTCGATGACCGGACGGGTGGAGAGCCACGTCACGATGCCGGGCGGGACCAGGTAGACCACGTGCCAGGGGGCCGCGAAGGGCACCCCCACGAGCCAGAGCAGGAACGACCACGGCGCGAGGACGCCCACGAAGACACCGATCCAGACAATCGGGAGCGGCATGGGGAGCCGGAGGTCATAAAGCTTGTAAAGCCGCTTCTCAATTCGCCAGATGTTGGTATACGTGGGCAGATCCACGCAGTCCTCCTCTCTGCCCCTCGGGCCTGTGGTCACCGGCCGAGCCCCGTACGCTCGCGGCACCCGTACCTTCAATCACCGCGCGGACCGGGTCCCAACCCTCATTGGATGCCCAGAGCCCCCGCGATCGCCTTCGCCGTCACCTCGATGATGTTGGGCACGTAGAAGATCACTCCGATGGCGATCGCGAGAACGATGAACTGAACGAACCTCGTGATCTCGCGCGTGAAGAGGAAGAAAAGCGCGACGACCGACACGATCACCAGGAACAACGGGGCGAAGAAGCCCCGAAGAGCCTCGGCGAGGCCTGCGGTGTCCGGACCTTCGGGAGGGGCTGAGGGCGTGGCGAGTTCTAACGCGCTCAGCACCATGGTGGTCAGGGTCAATTTCCATCCTCCCGGGGGAATCGATCGGCCGCCGACGGGCCTGGATCCGTCATCGGCTCACCCCGCGGACCGGCTGGCGCCGCGGATGTCCTTGACGAACCACTTGTCACCCTGCTTTTCCACGGTGAGACGGTATTCCTGTTCGAGCTTGCCGCCCACCGCGCTGGGGTCCGGTGAGGGCTCGGGAGACGCGGTGCTCCCGGTCGGCACCTCCCACAGGACCACTGCGGTGACCTCTCGCGTGGTGCCACCAGGTGGCACCACGACGTCCTTGAGCTGGGCGAAGTTGAAGGCCCCGCCGAAGCTGTCGAGTGTCTCGCCGACCGCCACGTAACGCTGCAGCTGGACGGTGTCGCCCTCCGCGTACGCCTTGAAGAACCCGTCGAGCTGGATGCGCAGCTCGTCCTCCGTGGCGTCGTCGCGGTCGGGCTCCGCCGGCTGCGGCAGGCCCGCCTTTCCCGGCGCGGGGAGGATGCCCGGCCTGCCGGAGACGACGAAGTCGCCGTCGGAGAAGTGGATCGGCACCGACAGCAGCATGCGCCGGTTGCCCGCCTGGAAGACGAGCGACACCACGGCGTTACGCGCGTCGATCACCTCCACACCGTACGGCTGGATGGCGCCGGCGGACATCTGGCCGAAGCCGTCCCACCCGAACTGCGCCTCCGCGCCGTCGGGAAGAAATGGCGCCAGCCTCCCGGCCCTTTCCTCGGGACGGCTTCCGTTGAAATTCAGATAAGCGGCGGCGAATTGGTTCGCGAATGAGGATGCGCGGTCGGCGGGAAATCCGGAATCCGTGGGCGAGGCCCCCGGGCCGCCCGTCGTGTTGGCTTGGGTGAAACGCTCGAATGGCGCGCGGACTCCATTGACCACGATGACGATGATCAGCGCCCAGAGCACGGCCCGGCCGGTCCACACCAGCCATCGCCCGCCACCGCCGGACCAGCGGCCACGACGGGGCGCGGCACGCCCTCGCCCCGAAACGCCTTCGGCGCCGCCGGACTCGGGGTATGCCGACAGCTCAGGGTCGCCAGGGATCCGAGGATCCTGCTGGACGATCGACCTTCGAGCCATCACGCCTCCGCTCGCGCCGATCCCCCCGGCATGGCGCGGTGTCGTCTTACTCTCGATCCCGTTATCGGTGGTGAAGCATTCACCCTAGCGGCCCCGCCAATTCTTCCAGGAAAGCCACGCCCATGCTGCAGTCATCACCCTAACCGAGCAAACCGGGTCTTCCTCGTCTGCAGCGCCGTAGACCTGCTCATCAGACCGAAAAAGCAGGTTACGCCCAGGCCAGAGGGGCCTTCGATTACCTAACGGTCAGGACTTCCTGTCCCCACCGCTGTCGCACTGTCGCGACCTGCACTGATGCACCTAAGCGATCACAAAGAGTCACCACGCCCGCCCTCCAGCCCACCCCGCCGAGCGTACGGCCCGCCGGGAGGGGCATCCATGATCGCCCACTGGCACAGAGTACCCGCCGCGGACCGCTCCACACACACCTTTGATTACTCTGAGTTTAACATCCGTGACACTGAGCATATGATCGCATGGTGGAAGCGTGGTGCGCCCGCCCTCCGGGGTGGCGATCACGTCTTCCGCGGCAGCCCTGCACGACACCGTCAGTTTCGGGAAGGTTCATCCATGCGCCGGATCGCCCTCACCACCGTCGTCCTCGCGTGCGCGGCTCTGCTCGCCGCTCCGGCCCAGGCCGCCGCGCCTCCCACCTACACCTGCGACCTCCTGGGCGGCGACCCGGCCACGACGCGCATCAGCGGCAACTGCACGGCGTCCCCCGGAGCCGTGACCAACGGCGGGTTCAGGGGAGAGTCGATCCTCGCCTCCCGCGTGCAACCCCTGCGCATCAGGTGCACACAGGGCGGGCACGCCAGCGTGCCCACGGCGGTCGTCGGATACGACTGCACGCTGCTCCCCCTGGCCACCGGTCGCTGAACAAGCGCCGCGCTGCCGGCGCACCCTATCGATCATCGAGGAGTACATCGAGAACCAGAAACGCTTCTCGGCTCCGCGGCCATCCAGGGCCGCATGCCGGCCTCGCCTCCCAGACGGGATCCGGCGTCCACGATCACGACCGTGGCCGGGAGCCGCGCGGGCAGCGACGGCAGGGGCAGCTCACGGCAGAACACGGTCGGCACCGGGCGGCCGGGATCATCGGTTCCGGCACCCGTGCCGCCTCAGGCGCGGGCACACGGTCTCAGACGTTGAAGCGGAACTCCACCACGTCGCCGTCGCGCATGACGTACTCCTTGCCCTCGATGCGGGCCTTTCCGGCGGAGCGGGCGGCGGCCATCGAGCCGGCCTCCACGAGCTCGTCGAAGGAGACGATCTCGGCCTTGATGAAGCCGCGCTGGAAGTCGGTGTGGATGACCCCGGCGGCCTCGGGGGCGGTGGCGTCCTTGCGGATGGTCCAGGCCCTGGCCTCCTTGGGGCCGGCCGTCAGGTAGGTCTGCAGGCCGAGGGTCTCGAAGCCGATCCTGGCGAGCTGCGACAGGCCGGACTCCTCCTGACCCACCGACTGGAGCAGTTCCAGGGCCTCCTCGTCGCCCAGCTCGACGAGCTCCGACTCGATCTTGGCGTCGAGGAAGACGGCCTCGGCGGGAGCCACCATGGCCGACAGACGGTCACGCAGCTCGGCGTCGATCAGCTCGTCGGCGTCGAGGTTGAAGGCGTAGAGGAACGGCTTGGCGGTGAGCAGGTGCAGTTCGCGCAGGTCGGCGGGGTCGATCCCGGCGGGCTTGGCCCCGGCGTACAGGGTGGTGCCCGTGTCGAGGAGCTTGACCGCGGCCTCGGCGGCCTCGACCATCGCCTTGCGGTCCTTGTTGAACTTGGCCTCCTTGGCGAGGCGCGGCAACGCCTTCTCCAGGGTCTGGAGGTCGGCCAGGATCAGCTCGGTGTTGATCGTCTCGATGTCGCGGGCGGGTGACACATCGCCGTCGACATGGGTCACGTCGGGGTCGTTGAAGACCCGGATGACCTGGCAGATCGCATCGGTCTGACGGATGTTGGCGAGGAACTGGTTACCCCGCCCCTGCCCCTCGGACGCGCCGCGCACCAGGCCGGCGATGTCGAGGAACTCGACCTTCGCGGGCAGGATCTTCGCGGAGCCGAAGATCTCGGCCAGCTTCCCCAGCCGCGGATCCGGCACGCCCACCACGCCCACGTTGGGCTCGATGGTGGCGAAGGGATAGTTGGCCGCCAAGGCGTTGCCGCTCTTGGTCAGCGCGTTGAAAAGCGTTGATTTGCCGACGTTGGGCAGGCCGACGATGCCGATGCTCAGGCTCACGTCCGCTGAGTTTACGGGGCATGGCCGACTGCTGCGGACAGGCGTGTCGGTGAGCCTCATGGCGCACAGGCTGGGATCATGCCTAGCGTGGACGTCACGGTGCTTGCCCTCCAACTCGCCGTAGGACTCGCCGCCGGTTTCGCGATCGGCTTCGCCTTCGCCCGGGCCAAGGCGGCTACGGCCGCCGCGGACGCCTCCTCCCGGGTCGCCACCGCCGAGGCCCGCGCCCACGCGGCGGAGGAGAAGGTCGTCTACATGGAGGGGCAGCTCACCGAGCGGTTCCAGGCCCTGTCGACCCGCGCGCTCGACGTCAACAATCTGCGCTTCCTCGAACTGGCCGAGACCCGCTTCGCGACCACGCGGGCGGAGGCGGCCGGGGAGATGGAACAGCGCAAGCAGGCGGTCGAGCTGATGATCGGCCCGCTCAAGGAGACCCTCGCCAGGGTCGAGTCGCAACTGCGGGACAGCGAGCTGGGGCAGCGCACCGCCCAGGCCGAGCTGACCAAACAGATCGAGTTCGTACGGCAGAGCTCCGATCAGCTGCGCACGCAGACGGGCGCGCTGGTCAGGGCGCTGCAACGGCCGGAGGCCAGGGGACGCTGGGGCGAGTTGCAGCTCCGCAGGGTGGCGGAGATCGCCGGCATGTCGCGCTTCTGCGACTTCGACGAGCAGGCGAGCGCGACGACGGCCGACGGGGTGATCCGCCCCGACATGGTGATCAGGCTGAGCGGCGGCAAGAACATCATCGTCGACTCCAAGGTGTCGCTGGCCGCCTACCTGGAGGCCGCGGAGGCCACCGACCCCGGCGTGCAGACCGCGCGGCTCGACGCGCACGCCAGGCACGTGCGCGACCACGTCGACCGGCTCTCGGCGAAGAACTACTGGCAGTCTTTCAGCCCCACCCCCGAGTTCGTGGTGCTGTTCATCCCGGGCGAGGCGTTCCTCGCCCCGGCGCTGGAGCGCGATCCCGCCCTGCTCGAACACGCGATGAACAAGCGCGTGCACATCGCGACCCCGACCACGCTGATCACGATCCTGCGCACCGCGCACTACGCCTGGCAGCAGGCGGCGCTCACCGAGAACGCGCGGGCGGTGTTCGAACTGGGCAAGGAGCTTTACGAGCGGCTGGGTTCGATGGGCCGCAACGTCGACACACTGGGCCGGACGCTGAGCCGCGCCGTCGAGGCTTACAACAAGACGGTCGGGTCGCTGGAGAGCCGTGTCATGGTCACCGCCAGAAAGCTGAACGACCTGGGCGTAGTGGACGGGGAGCTGGAGCAGCCGCAGATGATCGAGGACCTTCCGCGCACCCTGGCGACCCCTGAGCTGGTGGAAGGAGACGGCGGAACCTCGCCTCCCCTCCCGCGTCTGAACGGTAAGTTGGCCAATGACCTGTCCTGATGCCCGGTCTGGTCGCACACTGGATGGGCGAACGGTTGGCTTCGAGGGGGGCGGCCATGAAGCTCGTTTTCAAACTCACTGCCCGTGGCGCCATCGCGGTCATCCTGGTCGTCGCGCTGCTGGGCAACGCGATCGGCGGCCTCACCGGTTCGCCGGTCGCCGCGGGCGCCACGTTCGTGGCGGGCTGCCTGGCCGGGGTTCTCCTGGTCAACCCGCGTGACCTGCTGTCGCTGGTGGTCACACCGCCGCTGATCTACTTCGTCGCGACGCTGATCGGGGTGACGGTCCGCGCGCTGGGCGCCGACTCGATGGTGCAGACGTTCGGGCTGGGCATGTTCACCGAGCTCTCGACCGGCGCTCCGTGGCTCTTCGGCGGCTCCGCCCTGGTCCTCGCCGTCGCCCTGCGACGCGGCCTGCCCGCCAACGTCCGCGACCTCCGCGACGACCTGCGCTCCGCCCGCCCCGGCGCCGAGGTGCCACGCCCCCGCATCAGCGACGACGAGGCCTTCGCCCCCGAGCCCGAGGGCTACTTCGAGCCCACGGTGTACGGCACGCCGCGCGACGCCACCGACCGCCAGTCCTCCGGCGACGGACACCCACGATGACCGCCTGACCGACGGCCCACGGCGGACAGCCCCCGGCGGACGGTTCACGGCGGCAGTGCACGAAGGCCGTGCACGACGGACAACCGTGACGGATCGCTTCAACGAACGGCCGAGGTCCGCAGCTCCCGACGGACCGCCGCTTGAGAAGACGACGCATGCCGGGCAACCCCCGACGGAACACTTCCGACGAAACGCTTCTGATGGAGCCCCGTGTGTCAGCACGCAAGGGGTGCTTGGCAGAGTGTGGCCATGGACCTTCTCGACATTCTGCGTGACAGACGGCTGGTCGCGATCATCAGAGGACGCGACGCCGAGGCGTCGTTCCAGGCTGGGTTGGCGCTCGTGGAGGAGGGGATCGACGTCCTGGAGGTCTCTCTGACCGGGGCCGACGCGCTGCAGGTGATCGGCAGGCTGGCGAACGCCGTGGGTGACCGGGTCGCGCTGGGCGCGGGCACGGTGATGACCGTCACCGACGCGGACGCCGCCGTGGCCGCCGGAGCGACGTTCGCCGTCACACCGGCGCTCGGGCCGGGCGCCCTGCGCTGCGTGGAGCTGGGCGTGCCCGTGCTGGCGGGCGCGCTGACCCCGACCGAGGTGTGGCACGCGGCGGCGGCCGGGGCGACCGCCGTGAAAATCTTCCCGGCCTCGCTGGGCGGTCCCGCGCACCTCGCGGCACTGCGCGATCCCTTCCCCGACATCCCCTTGGTGCCCGTCGGCGGCGTCCGTGCCGACCAGGTCCGGCCGTACCTCGACGCGGGTGCGCTCGCCGTGGGCGTCGGTTCGCCCCTCGTCGGCGACGCGCCGCACGGCGGCGACCTGAAGGCGCTGCGCGAGCGCGCCCGTTCCTTCATGGAGGTGGTCGCGTGACCGCGCACCCCGCCCCGGGCGATCACCCGAACCCCCGGGCCGCCACCACCGCTCACCCGGCCGCCCCGTTCGTCGCCACTGCTCACCCGGCCGTCCCGGTGGTCACCACTGCTCACACGACCGCCCCACTGACCGCTGGCGCTCACCCGGCCGCCCCGGTAATCGCCGCTGCTCACACGACCGCCCCGCTGATCGCTGGTGCTCACCCGGCCGCCCCGCTGATCGTCGCTGCTCACGCGACCGCCCCCGCGAATATCGGTGGCCGCGTGACCGCCCCTGAGGACGACCGGGTGATCGCGTGACCGCCCCTGAGGACGACCGGGTGGTCGAGGTCACCACGATCGGCGAGTCGATGGCCTCGCTGCACGGACAGGGTCCGTTGCGGCTGGGCGGCTCGCTCTCGCTGACCGTGGCGGGCGCGGAGTCCAACGTGGCGATCGGGCTCGCCAGGCTGGGGCACTCGGTGCGCTGGGCCGGTGTGCTCGGCGACGACGAGTTCGGCCTGCTCGTGGCACGCACGCTGCGGGCGGAGAGCGTGGACGTCGGCACCGTCCGCGTGGACGCCACCCGGCCGACCGGCCTGCTCGTCCAGGAGAGCCGGATCGCCGACATCACCCGCGTGCACTACTACCGCGCGCACTCCGCCGGCTCCACCCTCTCTCCCGCCGACGCCGACGCCGCCCTCGCCGATCCGCCCCGGGTGCTGCACCTCACCGGGATCACCCCCGCGCTCGGCCCGGGCCCGCTCGCCACCGTCGAGCACGCCGTACGGCTGGCCAAGGCGTCGGGCGCCATGGTGAGCCTCGATGTCAACCACCGGTCCCGGCTGTGGGACGTCGAGACCGCCGCGGCGGCGCTCGGCCGGCTGCTGCCGTACGTCGACCTGTTGATCGCCTCGGAGGACGAGTTGCCCGTCGTGGGGGGCCGGGCGGGAGTCTCGGAGATTCCGGAGGTCGTCGTCAAGCACGGTCCCGGTGGTGCCGAGGCGTGGACCGACGGTGAGCCGGTCAAGGTGCCCGCTCGGCGGGTGCCGGTGGCGAGCACGGTGGGGGCGGGAGACGCCTTCGTCGCCGGTTATCTGTCCGGGGTGCTCGACGGGCTGCCCCTCCCCGGACGCCTCGACCGGGCCGTCACCCTCGGCGCGTTCGCGGTGGCCTCACACGGCGACTGGCACGGGCTGCCGACCCGCGCGGAGCTCGGCCTCCTCAGCCTGGCGGAAGGCGAGACGGTCCGCTGATCAGCGGGCCTCCTTCCGGGCCCTGACCGCCCGGTTGGAGGGACCGAGCCAGATCAGCACGATGGCGACCAGCGTGGCGACCAGGGCGACGCCGTCGAGCGCCTTCAGGATGCCGGGGCCGTCGTCGGCCAGGTCGAGCAGCCAGAGTCCGAGGCCGATGAGGCTGAAGATGGAGAAGGTGATCCTGGCCCAGTTCCTGCGGCCCCAGATGAAGGCGGCCAGGAGCAGGAAGATGACGCCGACGAAGGTGAAGATGTAGCCGCGGGCGGCGAGCGTGCCGTACGCGTCGGCGAGTGCGGCCTCGACCAGCGCGCCGCCGAGGTCTCCGGCCCCCACGCCGGTGCCGGCCAGCTCACGCTTGAGGATCTCGTCGAGCACCGGGCGCAGCATCTCCTTGCCGCCGCTGAGGATGACGACGAGGGCGCCGATGCCCGACAGGGCGGCCACGACGATGAGGATGACGCCTGATTTCAGCGTCCCGGGTGTTCGGGGGTCCGCGACGGGGTGCGGCGGTGCGGATAGCTGGTGTGCGTTCACGGTGAAACTCCTTCAGTGACTCGAATCGAGCTGAATCGAGCCGAATTGCGTGGAACCTCCTGAGGACGAAGGAGAGTGTTCTACCGTCCTGCAAGGGCTGTCAGCCAAACCGGAGAACATCTCCGGATAATTTCACCGTGAAATGCGATCAGTTCCCGCTGAGCTGTCCCGACGAACATCGACGCCCGACGAACACCAGGGAGCCACCATGTCCCCCCGCCCCCCAACACTGGTGCCGACCGGCGACCCGCTAGCCGAACTCCTGCGGTGCCCGCCCGCGCTGCTCGACACCACGCTCGACCAGCTCCGCACCCTGATCGTCGTCCGCGAGAGCGGCTCCGCCCTGCACGCCGCGCGGACCCTGGGCAGGGAGCAGTCGAGCGTCCAGAAGCAGGTCGACACGCTCAACCGCAACTTCCAGCGGCTCTGCGGCGAGATGCTGGTGACCAAACAGGGCAGGGGCAAGGACTTCCTGTTCACCCCGACCGGCGAGATGGTGGTCGAGGCCGCCCGCCGTACCCTCGGGGAGTGGCTGGAGGAGATCCACGCCTCGCGCCGCCGTACGGGCAGGACCCTCACGGTCGGCACGACCGAGCACACCCTGTGGATCCTCGCGCGGGCCTGGGAGCGGCTCTCGGCGGAGTTCCTCAGCCGCGAGATCGAATTCCGGCTCACGCACGTGCGCACCAAGGACTTCTGGCCACGGCTGGAGGCGGGGCAGGTGGACCTGCTGTGCGGCAGCGTCGTGTCGCCGGTCGGGGACAGCACGCGGCACGACAAGTACGACGTCATGGAGTGGCGGCGCGGCAGCCCCGTGCTGCTGACCAACCTGTCCGCCGTCGAACTGCCCACGGCGGGCGTGCCGGTGAGCAGGCTGGCGGACTTGCCGCTGATCGTGCCGGCCAGCGGGCTGATCGCCGACTTCCTGAACCAGTGGTACGGGCCCGACTTCCGCCGGCAGCTGCACATCGTGGCGGACATCGACGACGTGCAGTACGGCATGGCGTTGATGCGCTCACAGCTGGCCCGCGGCTGCATGATCGTCACGCGCACGCTGGGACGGCGGGCGGTCGAGGACTCCGATCTCCGGATCATCGAACTGGCCCACGACACCGAGCCCAAGCTGGAGATGGTCTCGGCCGTCTTCGCCCGCAAGGGGGAGCGCGACCGTTACGAGCCGGACCACCCGCTCAACCTACTCTGGGACGCCCTGCGCCGGGAGGTGGCCGAGACCGGCCACACCCCGGACGCCTGAGGTCAGCCCGCCCGCAGGTCGCGCCTGAGCTCGTGGGGCAGGGCGAACTGGACGCTCTCGGGCACCGACTCGACCTCCTCCACGGCGTCGTACCCGGACCCGGCCAGCCGGGCGAGCACCGCGGCGACCAGTTCCTCGGGAACCGACGCGCCGCTCGTGACGCCCACCGTCGTGACGCCGTCGAGCCAGCCGTCCTCGACGAAGGAGGCGTCGTCGACCAGGTAGGACGCCTTCGCGCCCGCGTCGAGGGCGACCTCGACCAGGCGCTTGGAGTTGGAGGAGTTGGTGGAACCGACCACGATCACCAGCTCCGACTGCGCGGCGATCTCCTTCACCGCCACCTGGCGGTTCTGCGTCGCGTAGCAGATGTCGTCGCTCGGCGGATCGATCAGGTTGGGGAAGCGCTCGCGCAGGCGGGTCACCGTCTCGTTGGTCTCGTCGACCGACAGGGTCGTCTGCGACAACCACACCACCCGCTTCGGATCACGGACGCCGACCTGCTGGACACCGTCGAGACCGTCGACGAGCTGGATGTGATCGGGCGCCTCACCCGCCGTGCCCTCGACCTCCTCGTGACCCTCGTGGCCGATCAACAGGATGTCGTAGTCCTTGGCGGCGAAGCGCTTGGCCTCGTTGTGCACCTTGGTGACCAGCGGGCAGGTCGCGTCGATCGTGCGCAGGCTTCGCTGCGCGGCCTCCTCGTGGACGGCCGGGGCGACGCCGTGCGCCGAGAAGACGACGATCGCGCCCTCGGGCACCTCTTCGGTCTCCTCCACGAAGATGGCGCCCCGCTCCTCAAGGGTTCTGACGACATGGGTGTTGTGCACGATCTGCTTGCGTACGTAGATCGGCGCGCCGTACTGGTCGAGCGCCTTCTCAACCGCCTGGACAGCACGATCAACCCCAGCGCAGTAACCACGAGGCTTGGCCACGAGTACGCGTCGGGTCGCGGGGGTCTGTGTCGTCATGGTTCCATGCTACGTGGAGTGCACGCTGACCTTCGTGCGCGTGCCTGATGGGCCAGTCTTTGCCAGACTGGCCGTTCACAGACCTCCCAAGGAGTCGGCATGTCTCTACCTGACGTAGTCCGCAACGTTGCCAAGAGCGTGAAAGATACGTTCTCCGATCGCGACGGGCTCAAGGAGAAGGCCAAGGACCTGCCGCTTCACATGCTGCAGACCGCCCTCAGCGGAGTCGGCCAGGTGCTTTTGCTTGGCGACCGCTTCCGCAACAAGATCAAGGGGAAGGGTTCGCAGGACGAGAAGGACGAGGCCGCGAAGCCGTCCGCGGTCGAGCAGCTTCCCCAGACGACCGAGGACGAGCCGAAGGCCGAGCGCCGCGCGCCGGTCATCTTCGCGCCCCGGCCGGCGAAGGACGACGAGCCCGCCGCGCCCAACGGGACCGGCGACCGCGTCGAGCCCGTGATCCTCCAGCCGGAGCCGTCCGCGACCGTGACGCCCGTCACCGACACCCCCGCCGAACCCGCCGCAGGCCCGGCCACCCCGGAACCCACCCCGGCCACCGAGCCCGCCGCCAACCCGGCCACCGAGCAGGCCGCCACCCTGACCACCACGCCCGCCACCGAGCCCGCTGCCAGCCCGGCCACCGCGCCCGCCGCCGACTCGGCCACCGAACAAGCCGCCGGCTCGGCCACCGAGCAGGCCGTCAAACCCGCCGCCAAGCCCGCCGCCAAGCGGGCCACCAAGGCTCCGGCCAAGCCCCGGACCAAGGCCGCCGCCAAGCCGGCCACCACCGAGGCCGCTCCTGAGCCGGCCGCCGCGGAACCCGTCGCAGCGGAACCGGCCACCCCGGAACCCGCCACCGCCGCGCCCTCCCTGGCCACCGTCGTGGACCCCGAGCCCACCACCCCGGAACCCGCCGCCGCCAAGCCCTCCCTGGTCACCGTCGTGGACCCGGAGCCCGCCGTCGCACCCGAGCCCGTCAAGGCCCCCGAGCCGGTCAAGGCCGCCAAGCCGGTCAAGGCGCCCGAGCCGACGAAGGCCGCCGAGCCGGTGAAGCCCGTCGAGGACGCCGAGCCCGCCAAGGCCGAGCCGATGCCCGGGTACGCCGACCTCAGCATGGCTTCGCTGCGTGCCAGGCTCAGGGGGAAGACGGCCGAGGAGATCCACGAGCTGCTCGCGTACGAGAAGGCCACCACGGACCGGCCCAACATCATCAAGATGTACGAGAACAGGCTCGTCAAGATCGCCGAAACGCCGTAACCGGCACCCGAATGGTCGGCCGGGCCACGTAGGCTGCCCGGCATGGCGCAGAAGACCTCACCCGAGCAGCCGCTGCCGATCAGGACCGTCCTGCAGATGGTCGCGGGCTGGATCGGCAAGCTCGGCACGATCTGGGTCGAAGGCCAGATCACCGAGCTGACCGCGCGCGGCGGCACGGTCTTCATGACGCTGCGCGACCCGGTGGCCAACGTCTCGGGCAGGGTCACCTGCCCGCGCGGCGTCTACGAGGCGACCGTGCCCCGGCCGGCCGACGGGGCGCGTGTCGTCGTGCACGTCAAGCCGGATTTCTGGATCAACAAGGGCTCCTTCGCCTTCACCGCGCTGGAGATCCGGCCCGTCGGCGTCGGCGAGCTGCTGGCCAGGCTGGAGCGGCTGCGCCAGGTGCTCGCCGCCGAGGGGGTGTTCGGCGCCGACCGCAAGCGGCGGCTGCCGTTCCTGCCGGGCACGATCGGGCTCATCTGCGGGCGCGACTCCGCCGCGGAGCGCGACGTGCTGGAGAACTCCAGACGCCGGTGGCCGGCCGTCCGCTTCAAGGTGGAGGCGGTCGCCGTCCAGGGGCCGTACGCCGTGACCGAGGTCACCGAGGCCCTGAACAAGCTCGACGCCGACCGCGACGTCGATGTGATCGTCGTGGCCAGGGGCGGCGGCTCGCTGGAAGACCTGCTGCCCTTCTCCGACGAGTCGCTGGTCAGAGCCGTGGCCGCCTGCCGTACGCCGGTGGTGTCCGCCATCGGCCACGAGCAGGACACCCCGCTCCTCGATCTGGTCGCCGACGTTCGCGCCTCCACCCCGACCGACGCCGCCAAGAAGGTGGTGCCCGACGTCGGTGAGCAGCTCACCCTGGTCCGCCAGCTCCGTGACCGGGGCCGCCGGACGGTCCGCGGCTGGCTCGACCGCGAACTCGCCTGGGTCGCCGCGACCCGCTCCCGCCCCTCCCTCGCCGACCCGGTCCGCGAGATCGAGCGCCGGGCCGAGCAGGTCGACCAGTTCAGGGAACGCGCCCGCCGCTGCCTGGGCGGTTCGCTCGACCGCGCCGAGGACTCCCTCGAACACCTCCGCGCCCGCCTCGTCTCCCTCTCCCCCGCCGCCACCCTGGAACGCGGCTACGCCATCGTCCAGCACCCCCAGGGCGACGTCGTACGGCAGGCCGCGGCCGTCTCCCCCGGTGACGAGCTCACCATCCGTTTCGCCGACGACCGGATCACCGTCCACGCGGCCACGGCCGGGAAGTGACGGTGACCCCCACTAGGGTGGGGGTGTGGCTGATGAGAAGACGCCCTCGTATGAGCAGGCGCGCGAGGAGCTGACCGAGGTGGTGCGCCGGCTGGAGGCGGGCGGGCTCACCCTGGAGCAGTCGATCGAGCTGTGGGAGCGCGGCGAGAAGCTGTCCGCGGTGTGCGAGGAGTGGCTGCAGGGAGCCCGGGTCAAGCTCGCCGCCGCCATGGCCCATCGCAGAGACCCCGACCCGTCGGGCGACGCCCCGTTCTAGAGGGTCCGAGTTCTAGAGGGTCCGACGACCACCGCGCCGCACCCCGTTCCCGACCTTGCCCGGCCACCGGCTGACCGCCTGGGGCGTACTGCAACGGCCGTTCCAGGTCTGGGCAGCCAGGTCAGGAAGTGGGGGCCGGTGTGGGCGAGGGCGCGGCGGGGGCGGGCTTCAGGGCGGCGGCGAGGGTGGCGAGTTCCGGCCAGTCGGCCTGGCCGGTGATGACCACGGTGGCCTCGGGCGTGACCCGGACCAGGGTGCGCTGGTTCTTGTCCTCGCGGAAGCGCCGCTCCCAGGTGACGCCGCCGATCTGCTCGGTGCCCGCGGCCTTCTCGGTGTTGGCCATCCGGTTCGCGAACTCGCCGGCGGGCTGCTCGTCGCTCTGGGCCAGCATCGCGTGCGAACGGGCGGCGGTGGCGAAGCCGAGGCGCCAGGTGACCGTGCCCTTGTCGTTGACCAGGCGGGAACTGGTCGGGATCCAGTCCTTCGGCGGGACGGGCGGGGCCAGCACGTCGTACGACGCGGTGCGGGCGGCGTTCTTCAGGTCGATGGTGTAGTCGATCCTGGGGACGTGTGGTTCGCCCGTCGGCGTGACGAAGAGGAACAGCCCGATGGCGGCCAGGCAGATCGCCAAGGCGACCGCGTAGCCGAGGAATCCCTGCGTGAAGCGCTGCACGACTGGCGAGACTATCTCGCCTGGGTGCCGGTGCCACCGGCACGGTCGATCTGACCGATGATCGCCAGCACGTCTTCGGTGAGCCTGCGCGAGGCGGCCACGTCGTCGGACAGCGAGACCTCCGAGGCCGCGGCGGCCAGGGCGCCGGTGAGCACCACGGCGAGTGCGCCCTCGTCGCCCTCGAACAGGGTGGCGTTGCGTTTGGCCCACTGGCGCAGCCGGTCACGCATGATCACTTCGAACCCGGGCGGGCCGTCGCCCCGCAGGAAGAGGGCGGACAGCTCGCGTTCGGTGAGGCATCCCTCCAGGTAGGCGCGGGCGCCGGCGATGAACAGCCGCATCGGGTCGCCCTCGCCCTGCGCGCGAGCCGCCTGGACGGACTGTTTGGTGCGGTGCGCCTGTCGGCCCTGGAACTCCTCGAACAGGGTGAGATAGAGATCGGCCTTGCCGGAGAAGTGGTGGTAGAGACTGCCGACGCTGGCGCCCGCCCTGGACACGACGTCGGTGACCCCCGCGTCCGCGAAGCCCTTGGTGACGAAGATCTCTCTGGCGGCTTCGAGGAGCGCCACACGGGTAGCGGCACCCCGTTCCGAGGTGCGTACAGTCACGCCTGTCACCGGCCGTTCCGCATCGCTACTCATGGTGGGGAACATTATCCACCGCAGGCCGCCGGGAAGGGGACAACTACGATCGATGCAGTCGTCGGTATTGGAAGACCGCCCGCTCGCGGTGCCAGCGCGCAGATCGTTCTCAAAGAGAGGCTTTCCACAATGTCCGATCAGACATCAGGTCAGACCGCCGTGCCGGCCGAACTCGCCACCGGAGAACGCGCGCCGGATCGCAACCTCGCCCTCGAACTCGTCCGCGTGACCGAGGCCGCGGCGATGGCGGCGGCCCGCTGGGTGGGCCGGGGCGACAAGAACGGCGCGGACGGCGCGGCCGTGCACGCGATGCGGCAGTTGATCAACACGGTGTCGATGGACGGCGTGGTGGTGATCGGTGAGGGCGAGAAGGACAACGCGCCCATGCTGTTCAACGGCGAGCGGGTCGGCGACGGCCACGGCGCGGAGTGCGACGTGGCCGTGGATCCCATCGACGGCACCCGGCTGACCGCGCTCGGCATGTCCAACGCGATCTCGGTGATCGCCGTCAGCCCGCGTGGCTCGATGTACGACCCGTCGGCCGTGTTCTACATGGAGAAGCTGGCCACCGGCCCGGAGGCGGCCTCGGCGGTCGACATCAACGCTCCGGTGGCGGTCAACATCGCGGCGGTGGCGCGGGCGAAGGGTGCCTCCGCCTCCGATGTCACCGTCGTCATCCTGGACCGTCCCCGGCACGAGCGGATCGTCAAGGAGATCAGGGAGACCGGCGCGCGGATCAAGTTCATCACCGACGGCGACGTGGCGGGCGCGATCATGGCGGCCCGGGCGGGCACCGGCATCGATCTGATGCTCGGCATCGGCGGCACCCCGGAGGGGATCATCGCCGCGTGCGCGCTGAAGTGCCTCGGCGGCGTCATCCAGGGCAGGCTGTGGCCGCAGGACGACGCGGAGCGCCGCCGCGCGCTGGACGCCGGGCTCGAACTGGACACCGTGCTCACCACCGACGACCTGGTCCGGTCCGACGACGTGTTCTTCGCGGCCTCGGGGATCACCGACGGCGAGCTGATGGCCGGCGTGCGCTACCGGGGCGGCGCGGCCGTCACCCACTCGCTGGTGATGCGCGGCCGTTCCGGCACGATCCGCAAGGTGGAGAGCGAGCACCAGCTCTGGAAGCTGCGCGCCTACAGCGCCATCAACTTCGACACGGCGGGCTGAGCCGGCTCACCACTTGCGGCGCCGCTTGGGGGGTTCCTTGACCTTCACCTCGCCCAGGAAGTTGCTGGTCCTGACTTCGATGAGGGGCGAGCCCGGCTCGGTGGGCCGGCGGGTGAGGCGGACCGTCTTCTCCTTGGAGACGCGGATCACCTCGACGCCCTCCGGCACGTGGATCTCCAGGCCGCCGAAGACCAGCGTGGCGTTGATCACCACGTGGCGGCTCTGCATGATCGCGTCGCGCAGGTCGAGCGTCGTGGTGCCGAACATCGCGGTCACCGGGAGCTCCGAGGGGACCACCCAGCGGCCGTCGCGGTGCTCCTTCTTGAAGATCGCCGACACCTGGCCGCCGTCGAGCCGCAGCGGCTGCTGGTCGGGCGGCAGCAGGTCGGCGGTGATGTTCGCCAGGTCGCCCAGCGTGCGTGCCTGGTAGACGACCGTGAGCCGGTCTTCGAACTCCTCCATGCCGAGCCGTCCGTCGGCCACGGCCTCGCGCAGGACCTCGGCGATGCGTTCCCGATCGGCGTCGGAGGCACGCATGTCACGCGGCCCCGGCCCGGCGGGCGTGCCACTCCTGGCTTTTCGTGCGGCGTGCCATTCCTCGGCCAGCCGTTCGCCGACCTCCGACAGGCGTGGGAGCCACGCTCCCTGGCGTTCATTCACACCTTTGACAATAAACGGGTTGGGTAACGGTCAGTCGTGATCACGGTCCGCTGTGTGCGGGTCGATCCCGGTTCGGGAGGGTCTCCTACTGGAGACCCGGGCTCACGGGCGGGCGGCGCCACCCGTGACGTTCAGCATGGAGACGGCGGTGTCGACGGCCGCGGCCACGTCGTCGTCTGCCGGGTAGAGCAGGGCGCGGCCCACGACCAGGCCACGGACTCCGGGGAGCAGCAGCGCCTTGCGCCAGGAGGTGTACGCCTGGTCGGGGGTGTCGCCGGGGTCGCCGCCGAGGAGCAGCGTCGGCAGCGTGGTGGCGCGCATGACCCGTTCCATGTCGTCGACCACCGGGATCTTCAGCCAGGTGTAGGCCGAGGTCGCGCCGAGCGCCTGGCCGACGCTGACGGCGTGGATGACCCCGTCGGGCGAGAGGTCGTGCCGGACCACGCCGCCCTCCGCGCGCGACCAGAACGGCTCGACCATCGCGACCAGCCCGTACCCGGCCAACTCGGTGACGGCCGAGGCGCACGCCGTCAGCGTGCGGGCCGTAGCCGGGTCGCCGAGGCCGATCCGGCACAGCATCTTGCCGCCGTCGAGCCGCATCCGCACGATCGCGTCGGTGTCGTAGGCGGTGAACCTGTCGTCGAACTCGAACGCCGAGCCGTGCACCCCACCCCGGTTCATCGACCCGATGACGATCTTGTCCTCCAGCACGCCGAGCAGCAGCAGGTCCTCCACGACGTCGGGCGTGGCGAGCAGCCCGTCGACGCCCGGCCTGGCCAGTGCCGTACACAGGCGGTCGAGCAGCTCGACCCGGCTGCCCATGGCCAGTGGGCGCCCGCCGACGCCGAGCGAGCCGCGCGCGGGGTGGTCGGCCGCGATGATCAGTAACTGGCCTTCGCCGGACAACGACCGGCGACGCCGTACGGCTGCCGCGTCGGCGATCCGTTCGGGGAAGCGGGCCCGGATCTCCAGCAGCCGGCGGTGGTCCTCATCACGCATTCGCGAGCCCCGCCAGGTGCGCCAGACCGGCCCGGACGGCCTCGGCCGGCCCCTCGCCGGGCGGCGGCTCCGCCGAGAGGACCACATCCTGCTCCATGACGTACCACCCGTCGTAGCCGGCCGCCGACAGGGCGGAGACGATCGCGGCGACGTCCACGTCGCCCTGGCCGAGCGGGCGGTAGAGCCCGGCCTTGACCGCCTCGGTGTAGGTGAGGTTGCCGGCGTGGACCTGTCCGGCCAGGTCGGTGTCGACGTCCTTCAGGTGGACGTGCGCGATCCGGTCCGCCGCCTTGGCGGCCAGCGCGGCCGGGTCGGACCCGCCCACCAGCAGGTGACCGGTGTCCAGGCAGAGCGGCACGGACGAGCCGTCGAGGACGCGATCGACCTCTTCCGGTGTCTCCACCATGGTGCCGACGTGGGGGTGCAGGGTGACGAGCCGGCCGTACTGCTTCGCCTCGCGTTTGATCTTCGACAGGTTGGCCAGCAGGGTCTTCCAGCCGTCGGCGTCGAGGTCGGGGCGCACGTCGTAGCCCGCCACGCCGGTGGCCGCCGCGAGGACCACGACCTCCACTCCGCCGTCCCTGAACCCGCGCATCGTGGCTCGCAGGATGGGCAGGGGGTCGTGCCCGGGGTCGTGCAGCACCACGGGGGCGAATCCGCCGATGCCGGTCAGGCCGTGCTCCCGCAGCAGTGCCGCGCGGCGGACCGGCGACGGCGGGAGGAAGCCGGGCGGGCCCAGCTCCGTCGCCGTCAGGCCCAGCTCGGCCATCTCCGACAGCACCCGGACTCGGTCGAGCTGGTAGCCCCAGCCCGGTACCTCGCAGACCCCCCACGAGATGGGAGCTCCCGCGATCTTCATCTGAACACCTCCGCGACGCGGACCCGGCGCCCCTCACGGCGGGACAGCTCGGCGGCCTCCGCGATGAGAAGGGCGGCGAGCGCGTCCTCGATCGTGCACGGACTCTCAGCGTCCCCTTGGGCCGCCAGCAGAAACGCGTCCAGCTCGGCGACGTAGGCGGGGCGGAACCGGGTGACGAAGTCGGGCCATGGCTCCCCGGGCGGCTGCAGCCCTTCCGAACTGGTCAGCGGGACCCGCTCGTCGAGGCCGACCGCGCGGGTCTGCAGGGTGCCGGCGAGCTCCATCCTGACGTCGTGGCCCGCGCCGTTGTAGCGGGAGCCCTGCAGGGTGACCAGCGTGCCGTCGGTGAGGGTGAGCAGCGCGGCGCTGGTGTCGACGTCGCCGGCCTCGGCGAAGAACGCGGCCCCGCGGTTGGCGCCGGTGGCGTAGACGGTCTCCACCTCGCGTCCGGTGACCCAGCGCAGGATGTCGAAGTCGTGGATGTGGCAGTCGCGGAAGATGCCGCCCGAGGCCGGGATGTAGCCGGGGTGCGGGGGCGCGGGGTCGGCGCTGATCAGGTGCACGCGGTGCAGTTCGCCCAGTTCGCCGGCCCGCAGCGCCGCCCTGGCCGCCGCGTAGCCCGCGTCGAAGCGGCGCTGGAAGCCGACGTGCACCAGGACGCCGCTCTGCTTGGCGGCCTCCAGCACCCGCACGGTCTCCTCGACGCCGCCGGCGACCGGTTTCTCGCAGAACGCCGGGACACCCGCCGCGCACGCCCTGGTCAGCAGCTCGGCGTGGGTGGCGGTCGGGGTGGCGATCACCACCGCGTCGGCTTCGAAGGGCTCGCCCGTCCGGGCTCCGTGCCTGCGCACCGCCTCCCGCTCACGTTCGGGGTCGGCGTCGGCCACGATGAGTTCGTCCACCCTCGGGTTTCCGGCCAGGGTCGCGGCGTGGAACGCCCCGATCCTGCCGAGACCCAGCAGGCCCACACGCATGATGCCTCCGGAGGTGGTTTTGTGCCGGACTTCCAGTTCTAGGCGACCACCGGAGCGCCGTCAAGATTATGTCCTGACATAAGGACGAAGCGTCCTGGACGCCCCACCCGCCAGCGCAGCCGCCAGCGCCCCGACGACGGACTCGGCGCGGTGCCCGGGAAGACGGGAGAAACCGACGACCATGGCGGGCGGCCCGGGTGCGACGCGCATCGGCGCCACCGGCTCGGCCGCGATCCCGGCCGTCCTCGCCGCCTCGACGGCCGTCCGCTCGTCCCACCCGTCGGGCAGCTCCAGGTAGACGTGCAACCCGGCGGACACGCCGAGCACTGTGACCTCGGGCAGGTGCCCGGCCAACGCGCCGACGAACGCGTCCCTGCGCCGCCGGTACTCCCTGCGCATCCGGCGCAGGTGCCTGTCGTAGCCGCCGGTCCTGATCACGTGGGCCAGCGCGTACTGCTCGATGACCGGGGAGCCGAGGTCCAGCTCGGCCCGTGCCAGCCGTACCAGCTCGGCGATCTTCGGTGGGGCCACCACCCAGCCCAGCCGGAGTCCCGGCGCGAGCGGCTTGCTGACCGAGCCCGACAGCACCACCCGGTCGGGGGCCAGCCCCTGGAGGCAGCCGACGGGGTCGCGGTCGAAGCGGAACTCGGCGTCGTAGTCGTCCTCCAGCACGATCGAACCTGTCTCGGCCGCCCACGCCGTCAGCTCCGCCCGCCGCCCCGGCGACAGCACCACGCCGGTGGGGAACTGGTGCGCGGGCGTCAGCAGCACGGCCCGCGCGCCGCTCCTCGCGAGCGCGGCCACGTCGACGCCCTCGCCGTCCACCGGCACCGACACCAGCTCGACCCCTGCCGCCCTCAGCAACGGCAACTGCCGCATGCTGGTCGGATCCTCCACCGCCAGCAGGGGCGACCCGAGCGCCCGCAGAGTCAGGCTGAGTCCCTGGGCGACGCCGCCGACGACCACCACGTTGCCGGGCGTCACGTCGGCCGCGCGCACCCGGCGAAGGTAGGCGGCGAGTTCCTGCCGAAGCTCGGCGACCCCGCCGGGATCGCCGTAGTCGAGGGCGTCGCTCGGCATCGTGGCGAGGACGTGGCGCAGGGCGGAGAGCCAGCGTTCCCTGGGGAAGGCGCCGAGGTCGGGCGAGGTGGCCCGGTGCCCGTGGAAGGAGTCGCCCGGCGCGGCCTCGGTCACCGGCGAGCGAATGGCGGCGGCGGGCGCGACCATGGTCCCCGCGCCGACCCTGGAGAGCAGGAAGCCCTCCGCGACCAGCTGTTCGTACGCCTCGACGACCACCCCGCGGGAGACCCCCAGGTCCCTGGCCAGTTCGCGGCTCGCGGGGAGCCGCACCTCCGACGCCAGCCGTCCCTGCCGGATGGCCGTCCGCAGCTGCCCGGAGATCTGGGCGGCCATCCCGCCCGCCGCGCGGTCGAGCGATACGTGAAGGTCACCCAATTGGTCCTCGATTCGGCTGTCTGATTGGACTCATCGAGTGTGCCATTTACTTCCTAGCATCTCGCGTATGAGCACAGAGCACAATCAGACCGGCAATGTGGCCAAAGCGGCCACGGCCATGTTCCTGGTCGGCACCCTCGCGGGCGTCTCCGGCCTGATCCAGGATTACCCGGTCTACGGCGGGCAGGCGATCCGTTACGCGGTCGGGACGGTCATCCTGCTGGCCGCCGCCCGGCTGCTCCGCCTCGGCTTCGTACGGCTCACGCCACGCGAGACGCTGCTGGTCACCGCGCTCTCACTGCTGGGCCTCGTCGTCTTCAACGTCTGCGTGATCGAGGCGACCAGGCACGCGGGCCCGGCGCTGGTCGGCACGGTCCTCGGCACGGTCCCGCTGGCGCTGGCCCTGCTGGGCGGCCGCCGCCCCGCCGCGCACGTGGTGACGGGGGCGGCCGTGGTCGTGGCGGGGGCGACGCTCGCGACCGGTCTCGGCAGCGGCAACCTGCCCGCCCTGCTGTGGTCGCTCGGGGCGCTGGCCTGCGAGGTGGCCTTCTCGCTGCTGGCCATCCCGCTGCTGCCCAAGCTCGGCGCCATCCGCGTCTCGGTCTACTCCACCGCGATCGCCGTACCGTTCCTGCTGGTGACGGGCGTGGTGGCGGAGGGCGCGGGCATGTTCCGGGTGCCCACGGCGGCCGAGGCGCTCGGTCTGGCCTACCTGTCCGTCGTGGTCACCACCGTCGCGTTCTTCCTCTGGTACAGCGCGCTCCCCCGCCTGGGCCCCGCCGTCGCCGGGCTGTTCGCCGGGCTCATCCCGGTCGGCGCGATCATCGCGGGCGTCGTGCTGGGCGTGGCCACCCCCTCGTCCGCCGACCTGCTCGGCGCCGGCCTGGTCATCGCGGGCATCGTCATCGGCCTGTACGGCAGGCGCCGGCGAGCCCCGGTCCCCGCCGTGCCGGTCCCCGCGACGTCCACGGCGGGGCGCTGAGGGGGTGCCGTACGCTCTAGGAAAATCGAGGAGGACCGAGGAACGATGCCCGAGTTCGACTACACCGACCTGCTGCCACTGGGTGCCGATGAGACCGAGTACCGGCTGATCACCACGGAGGGGGTGCGGACGGTCGAGGCGGCGGGGCGCACGTTCCTTGAGGTCGACCCCGAGGCGCTGCGACTGCTCACCGAGACCGCCGTGCACGACATTTCCCATTATCTCCGGTCATCCCATCTCGCCCAGCTCCGCAAGATCATCGATGACCCCGAGGCCAGCGGAAACGACCGCTTCGTCGCGCTCGACCTGCTGAAGAACGCGTCGATCTCGGCCGGCGGAGTGCTCCCCATGTGCCAGGACACCGGCACCGCGATCGTGATGGGCAAGCGCGGGCGGCACGTCCTCACCGACGGCAGGGACGCCGAGCACATCTCGCGCGGCGTCTACGACGCGTACACCCTGCTCAACCTCCGCTACTCCCAGATGGCCCCGTTGACCATGTGGGACGAGACCAACACCGGCAACAACCTGCCCGCCCAGATCGAGCTGTACGCCGAGGGCGACGACACCTACAAGCTGCTGTTCATGGCCAAGGGCGGCGGCAGCGCCAACAAGTCCTTCCTCTACCAGGAGACCAAGGCGGTCCTCAACGAGAAGCGCATGCTGGCCTTCCTGGAGGAGAAGATCCGGTCACTGGGCACCGCCGCCTGCCCGCCGTACCATCTGGCGGTCGTGGTCGGCGGGACCAGCGCCGAGTTCGCGTTGAAGACGGCCAAGTACGCCTCGGCCCGTTACCTGGACACCATCCCCACCGAGGGCTCCCCCGCCGGGCACGGGTTCCGCGACCTGGAGCTGGAGAAGAAGGTCTTCGAGCTGACCCAGAAGCTCGGCATCGGCGCGCAGTTCGGCGGCAAGTACTTCTGCCACGACGTGCGGGTGATCCGGCTGCCCAGGCACGGCGCGTCGTGCCCGGTCGCCATCGCCGTGTCGTGCAGCGCCGACCGGCAGGCGCTCGCGAAGATCACACCGGAGGGCGTCTTCCTGGAGCAGCTGGAGACCGACCCGGCCCGTTTCCTCCCCGAGACCACCGACGAACACCTGTCGGACGACGTCGTCCAGATCAACCTCAACCGCCCGATGCCCGAAATTTTGGCCGAGCTTACGAAATATCCGGTCAAGACGCGGCTCTCGCTCACCGGTCCCCTGGTCGTCGCCCGCGACATCGCGCACGCCAAGATCGCCGAACTGCTCGACGCCGGCGAGGAGATGCCCGCCTACCTCAAGGACCACGCCGTCTACTACGCCGGTCCCGCCAAGACCCCCACCGGCTACGCCTCCGGCTCCTTCGGCCCCACCACCGCCGGCCGGATGGACTCCTACGTCGAACGGTTCCAGGCCGCCGGCGGCTCCCTCGTCATGCTCGCCAAGGGCAACCGCTCCAAGCAGGTCACCGACGCCTGCGCGACCCACGGCGGCTTCTACCTCGGCTCCATCGGCGGCCCCGCCGCCCGCCTCGCCCAGGACTGCATCAAGAAGGTCGAGGTCCTGGAGTACGAGGAGCTCGGCATGGAGGCCATCTGGAAGATCGAGGTCGAGGACTTCCCCGCCTTCATCGTCGTCGACGACAAGGGCGACGACTTCTTCACCGACGACACGGGCCCAGTCCTCTCCATCCGCCGCCGCACCTGACCCGGCCACCCCGACGCCCAGGCGACACAGCGGTCCACATGGTGAACGCCGGCAAGACCGGCCCCACCATCGCGGACCGCCACCGCCCGTACGGCGAGCCTCCGCGCGAACCACTACCCGGCCGCCCAGGCCCTTGTCACGGCACGACGGGTTGGGGGTGGTGGCCCGCGTCAGCTGCCGGTGTACATGCGGGCCAGATCGACGAGCTCGACGTCGGAGCGTTTGAGTGCCAGGAGGGCCAGGTCACGGGTGAACCCGGAGCGGCTGAAGAGCAGCAGTCTGGGCGACTCGCCGACCTTGGCACTGGGCAGCAGGCCGCGCAGGTGCTCCAGGCGCTGAAGCTGCGCCGTGCCCATGGGGGCCAGTGTGGCCTTGGCCTCACCGATCGCGGTGATCCGGTCGGTCGCGAAGGAGGCCCTCTCGGTCACGACGATGTCGAGTTCGTGGCCGCCCCGGTGGTCACGGCACGGGATCTCGGTGGGACGAACGGTGCTGGCCGTCCCGCCGAGCGTCTCGGCGTCGGCGTGGTCGAAGCACCACTGGCGCGCGAGATCCTCGAAGTGCGGGCCGTAGATCTTCCCGGCGACCGTGTCCGCGTTGGCCTCCCAGACACGACCGGCCCGCCCTGCGACCAGTTCCGGTTCGTGCCGCTGGGTGACCAGTTGGTGCAGGCGGACGACGGGTTCGGCGATGTGGAACACGCTGCGCTTCTCACGCAGGGCGTCGTCGACCTGTTCGATCAGGCCGATGTCCTGGAGCCCGGCCAGCAGGTGGGCCATCGCCCCGCTGGGCCTGCCGAGCGCCGCCGCGATCTCCGACCTCCTGCGCTTGCCCGTGCTGAGCGCCGCCAACGTGGCCGCGTACGAGGTCGGGTCGGTGATGGACGGCTCCTCCCGCAGCAACAGCCCGCCCTCGCGGAACATGGCCGATGCGGGATTGAGCAGCCTGCGCGCCACCCAGCGGTCGAACGCGCCGACGTCAGCGGGCCCCGTTCCGCCGCACATCTCCAGGTAGGCAGGCGTTCCGCCGACCAGGGCGTGCAGCCTGAAGGCGAGTTCGGGATCATGGTCCACCTTCCAGAAGGCGGCCGCCTCCCGGAACCTGAACGGCCTGACGACGAGTTCCATCGAGGCCCGGCCACGCAGCGGCGCACCGCCGCCGAGCAACTGGGCCATCGTGCTGAGGGCGCTGCCGCAAAGGATCAACCTGGTCCGGGTGTGTTCCTTCGCGTATCCGAGCGGGCTCAGCGTCTGCTGGAGGTACGAGGGCAACGCCGGCGTGGTCGCGACCAGATAGGGGAACTCGTCGATGATGACCGGCACCGCTCGTTCACCGCCGAGGCGCAGCAACTCCTCCAGGGCGTCTCGCCAGGTCGCGAAGAGGACAGGCCGGCGTAACCCCAGAAACGCGGCGTAGGCGGCGCCGAGGTCCGCCAGGTTCTGTGCCTCGGTCTGCTGGGTGGCCGCGAACAGAAACCCCCCGGTCTCCCTGGCCAACAGTTCCAGCATCAGCGTCTTGCCCTGTCTGCGACGCCCATAGACCAGTCCGAGGGTCGCGCCTGAGACCTCGGACCCGGCGAATTCGGCGAGCTCCTCCCACTCGACATCACGCCCGAAGAGGCGCTCCGGCTTGCTCGTCATCTGACCGCCTCCGATTATGATAGTTACAGCTATCATAATCGGAACAACCATTGTTGGCCCCTCAGACCTCTTCCAGGGCCTGGCGGAGGTGGGCGGCGGTGAGGCGGCGGTTGTAGGCGGGGGTGTCCGGCTGGAAGCGCCGGCCCTCGTGGAGCGGGCCCACGTCGACGACGTCGAAGCCGAACGAGTCGATCAGGTCGGCGACCGTTTTCCTGGCCGTCGCGTCGTCGCCCGCGATGGGCAGGGCACGCCGTTCGGGGTGGCCCGCCGGCAGGCCCTCGTCGGCGAGGTTGGCGTAGTAGATCGCGTTGAACGCCTTGACGACCTGGGCGTCCGGCAGGTGGGCGGCGAGCAGTTCGCTGCTGGTCGTGCCGCCGTCGTCGATCTCCGAGAAGTGGCCGTCGCGCGACGGGTAGTAGTTGTTGGTGTCGATGACGATCTTCCCCGCCGTGGGCTCGACCGGCACCTCCGGATACCTGCCGAAGGGGATCGTCACCACGACGAGGTCGCCCTCCCCGGCGGCTTGAGCCGAGGTCCCGGCGCGAGCCCCGGGCCCCAGCCCGGCCACGAGGTTCGCCAGGGTGTCCAGCCCGCGCGAGTTGCTGAGGATCACCGTGTGACCGGTGTTCAGGGCCAGCCGCGCGAGGGTCGCCCCGATGTGCCCGCTGCCTACGAGTCCGATGTCCATGCCGCTGTCATACCCCGCCGGATCGCTTCGCGATAGGTCACGAAGCGGTGGCCGGCGGTCTCGTACGCCCCGCACCGCGCCGGCGACGCCGTCACGGCGGACAACGGGGGAGCACGAGACCCCCTGCGGACCATGCCGAACTCTGCCATCATGACGCAGTTGCAATTCACTCGCAATAGTGTGTGAGACCTAGGTCCATCGGCCGATGTAATTGCGACATGGTTGCAATAGCGTCGAGCCGGTAGAGATCAACAGGAGGCTGACCATGGGGAACTACACCCTTCCCGACATGCCCTACGACTACGCGGCACTGGAGCCCGCGATCACCGGTGAGATCCTCGAACTGCACCACGCCAAACACCACGCCGCCTACGTCAAGGGGGCGAACGACACTCTGGAGCGCCTGGCGGAGGCCCGCGACAAGAGTGAGTACGGCGGGCTCGTCGGGCTGGAGAAGACCTTCGCCTTCCACCTGTCCGGCCACGTGCTGCACTCGATCTTCTGGGAGAACCTGTCGCCCGACGGCGGCGACCGGCCCGACGGGGAGTTGCGGGCGGCGATCGACGAGCATTTCGGGTCGTTCGAGGCTCTGCAGAAGCAACTCTCCACGGCGACGAGCACGGTGCAGGGCTCCGGCTGGGGAGTGCTGGCCTGGGAGCCGCTCAGCCGGCGGCTGATCGTCGAGCAGATCTACGACCACCACGGCAACGTGGGCCTGAACACCACCCCGGTGCTGGTCTTCGACGCCTGGGAGCACGCCTACTACCTGCAGTATCGCAACGTCCGCCCTGACTACGTGGATAAACTGTGGGGTCTGGTCAACTGGGACGACGTGTCCCGCCGGTTCGCCGAGGCGAGCAAGGTTCACTAAGATCAGTAATTTGACCTGACTCAAGATCTCAACAAAAAACCGGCCCTGTCTCTACAGGTCGCATTACGCAAATCGGTAAGCTGCCACTCATGCGTGCGCCCTCGGGATACCTTCTTGCCGCGCGCTACCGGCTATCGGAGCCTGTTGGACGTGGCGGCATGGGCACCGTTTGGCGCGCACGCGACGAGCTTCTCGACCGTCAGGTGGCTGTCAAGGAGGTGCGTCTCCCGCTGGTCCTCGACGAGGATCTGCGAGAGGAGTTGTGCGCGCGCACCGAACGAGAGGGCCGGGCGACCGCGATGGTCGCCCATCCCTCGGTGATCACCGTCTTCGACGTGGTCACCGAGGACGACCGGCCGTGGATCGTGATGGAGCTGCTCCAGGCGAGATCGCTGGAGCAGCTCATTCGCGAGGAGGGGCCGCTGCCGCCTCGCAAGGTCGCCGAGATCGGCAGGCAGGTCCTCGGCGCGCTGCGGGCCGTACACGCGAAGGGCATCCTGCACCGCGACGTCAAGCCGAGCAACGTGCTGGTGACCCACGACCGGGCGGTGCTGACCGACTTCGGGCTGGCCGCGCTCGAAGGGGACGCGTCGATCACCCAGGCGGGCATCGTGCTCGGGTCGGCCGGATACATCGCCCCCGAGCGGGTGCTGGGCGCCAAGGCGAGCCCTTCCGGCGACCTGTGGTCGCTCGGCGCGACCCTCTACACCGCCGTCGAGGGCAAGGGCCTGCACGGCCGCCGTACGGCTGCCGCCGCGCTCGCGGCGCTGACCAGCGGTGAGCCGATCCCGATGGAACGGGCGGGCCCGCTGGCCCCGGTGCTGTCCGGTCTGCTGCGGATCGCCCCCGATGCCCGGCTCGACGCCGCCAGGGCCTCGCTGATGCTCGCCAGGGTGGCCGCAGGCGGTTCGGCGGAGGAGCCGCTGGCCCAGGCGGCGCGCAAGTCGGTGCGCAACTCCACGCAGATCCCGGTGCCGAGCTTCGCGCGGCGGCCCGCCCATCGCGGGCTGCACCGCGCCGAGGCCAGGCAGCAGCAGACGGTGGTGGCCCGGCCGATCCAGGCCACGATGCCGCCGCCGCCGATCCCCGCGCCTCGCGGGCATCGCCGGCCGAGCGAGGGGGTGCACCGCAAACCGGTCGACATTCGCCCGGCCCCTCGCCCGCTCATCCTTCGTATGTCAACATTTATCCGACTGGTACTACCTCGTCGGTTGTGGCCCAGAGAGCTCCGCAAGCGAGGCTAAAGCGCTTCTTAACCCAGAATGGCTATCGTCTACACATGCCGGAACCGCACACGCGCCTGCTCGCCGATCGCTACGAGCTGATCACCCCCATCGGCCGGGGCACCATGGGCACCGTTTGGCGCGCCCACGACCGCTCCCTCGGCCGCGAGGTCGCGGTGAAGGAGATCCGCCAGGAGCCGGGGCTCGGCGAGGAGCAGCGCGCGGAGCTCAGGGCACGCATGATCCGCGAGGGGCGTACGGCCGCCCGGATCAACCACCCCTCCGTGGCCGTCGTCTACGACGCGATCGAGGACTCCGGCAGGCCGTGGATCATCATGGAGCTGGTCGACGCGCGGTCCCTGGAGCAGGTGATCGACGAGGAGGGCCCGCTGCCGGCCCGGCTGGTCGCCGAGATCGGCTCCGACCTGCTGGGCGCGCTCCGGGCCGCGCACTCGCAGGGCATCCTGCACCGCGACGTCAAGCCGGGCAACGTGCTGCTCACCGAGACCGGCCGCGTCGTGCTGACCGACTTCGGCATCGCGAAGGCCGTGGGCGACGCCAACCTCACCAAGACCGGCATGGTGATCGGCTCCCCCGGCTACACCGCCCCCGAACGCGCGCGCGGCGACCACACCGGGCCCGAGTCCGACCTGTGGTCCCTGGGCGCCACGCTGTACTTCGCGGTCGAGGGCAGGCCCGCCTACGAACGTTCCAGCGTGGCCGAGACCCTGGCCGCGCTGATGACCGAGAGCGCCGACGCGCCGACCCAGGCCGGGCCGCTGCGCCCGGTGCTCGAAGCGCTGCTGGAGAAGGACCACACCGTACGGCTGTCGCCGTCGAAGGCCGCCGCCATGCTGCGCGCGGTCGCGGACACACCGTCCTCCGAACCGGTGGAGATCCCCGAGGACGAACCGGAACCCAGACCGGCTCCCGGGCGGGTCCAGCGGCCCGCTCTGGGTCCGGGTCAGTCTCAGCGACCTGCGCAGCGACCCGGCCCGGGTCCGGCTCCCCGGCCCGCCGGGCAGGAGTTCGATCCGAACAAGACGATCGCCGTCAGACGCCCCAAGGCCACCCCGGCCCCCAAACGCCCGCCGATCACCCCGTCCGGTACGGCGTCGCCTGACGGGCAGCCGACGTCCGGCCCGCGGGGCGGCGTCCCCGGCGCGGCCATCCCACCGGGCAGCAGCGTCCCCGGCTCCGCCGGACCACGGGACCGCACCGGCCCGCCTGCCGGCCCCGGCGCCCCCCGTCCCCCCGTGCCCCCCGCCCGGCGCCCGTCCGGCCCGCCCCTGCAGCCCGGCCAGCGCCCGCCAGGCAGCCCTCCGCCGTCCTCCGCCGCCCCCAACCAGTACGGGCAGCAGGCACCCCGCCACCCCGCCTCAGGACTGCCGATGGGCGGCTGGCAGCCGGGCACCGGACCGCAGCAGGGACCGCCCACGCCGTACGGCACGCAGCCCAACCCGGCGGTCGCGGGACCGCCCGCCTCGTCCTACCCCGGGATCCCCGTGGCGGGTGTGCCCGGCTCCGGCCCGCCGGGACCGGT
This sequence comes from Dolomitihabitans soli, assembly GCF_022213955.1. GTDB lineage: Bacteria > Actinomycetota > Actinomycetes > Streptosporangiales > Streptosporangiaceae > Streptosporangium_A > Streptosporangium_A soli. The sequence goes on from NZ_JAKNTW010000013.1 coordinate 234,182, forward strand.
GCCGCCCGCGCCCCCGGGGAACTCCTCGAAGGGACTGGGCACCGACCTGTTCGCGATCGCCGGGCCGTCCCGGCCGGAACCTGCCCAGCGCGGCAACCGGGCGGGCATCTTCGCCCTGGTGTGCCTGGCCGTACTGGCCATCGCCGTGATCATCATCCTGGTCACCTCCACTTTCAGCGGGTGAGCCGGGCGCGGGCCGACGGCCTGCCTGCTTCGGGGACGCGCGGCCTGGCGGGCTGAGCCACGCGCCGCGTCTCCGGGCGCGCGGGGCAGACTGGGAGGCATGAGCGAGTTTCGGATCGAGCACGACTCGATGGGTGAGGTACACGTCCCCGCGGCGGCCAGGTGGCGAGCCCAGACCCAGCGGGCAGTGGAGAACTTCCCCATCTCGGGCGGAGGGCTTGAACCCGCCCATATCGCGGCGCTGGGCCTGATCAAGGCGGTCGCCGCCGAGGTGAACGGCGAGCTGGGCGTGATCCCGAAGGAGCTGGCCGAGGCCATCGCGCAGGCCGCGACCGATGTGGCGGAGAACGAGTGGGACGCCGAGTTCCCCATCGACGTCTTCCAGACCGGTTCCGGCACCTCCTCCAACATGAACGCCAACGAGGTGATCGCCTCGCTGGCCGAGGCCCGGCTGGGCCGTCCCGTCCACCCGAACGACCACGTCAACGCCTCGCAGTCGTCCAACGACGTCTTCCCCACGTCCATCCACGTGGCCGCCTCGACGGAGACGGTGTTCCACCTGATCCCGTCCCTCGAACACCTGGCGACGTCGCTGCGCGCCAAGTCGATCGAGTTCAGGGGGGTGGTCAAGTCGGGGCGCACCCATCTGATGGACGCCACCCCGGTGACCCTCGGCCAGGAGTTCGCCGGTTACGCCACGCAGATCGAGAACGCCGTGACGCGGGTCAACTCGGCGCTCACCAGGGTCACCGAGCTGCCGCTCGGCGGCACGGCGGTCGGCACCGGGATCAACACGCCGCCGGGGTTCGCCCGGCGGGTCATCGCGGGGTTGCGCGAGACCACCGGGCTGCCGTTCACCGAGGCGCCCGACCACTTCGAGGCACAGGGTGCGCAGGACTCGATCGTCGAGCTGTCCGGCCAGCTCAGAGTGACCGCGGTGAGCCTCAACAAGATCTGCAACGACCTGCGCTGGATGGGCTCGGGACCGCGTGCGGGACTCGGCGAGATCAACCTGCCCGACCTGCAGCCGGGCTCCTCGATCATGCCCGGCAAGGTGAACCCGGTGGTCCCCGAGGCCGTCTGCATGGTCAGCGCGCAGGTCATCGGCAACGACGCGGCGATCACGTTCGCGGGCGCCGCGGGCACTTTCGAGCTCAACGTGATGCTGCCGGTGCTCGCCAGGAACATCCTGGAGTCGATCCGGCTGCTGGCCAACGCCTCCCGGCTGCTGGCCGACCGGTGCGTGCACGGCATCACGGCCAACGTCGAGCGTTGCCTGGAGTACGCGGAGTCCTCGCCCTCGATCGTCACGCCGCTCAACACCCACGTCGGCTACGAGGAGGCCGCGAAGATCGCCAAGCAGGCGCTGGCCGAGCGGCAGACCATCAGGCAGGTCGTCGTCGACCGGGGCCATGTGGCGAAGGGCACCCTCACCGAGGAGCAACTCGACGCCATTCTCGACGTGTTGTCGATGACCCGGCCGCCGCGCGAGGACTGATCCACACAACAGCCGCCGAGAGTATGTCGGCCACCCCCATGGGCGCGGCCGACATGGGTGCCTAGTGTCGGCGAACATGACGGCTGATCTGTCGGGGGGCGCTTCCGTGGCACGCGAACCGGCCGGGCACACGACCGCGGTGACGAACGACGCACCCCCCGCGCACGGACCGTCCGCACCGCCGGGCGGCCCGCTCGGAGGGCACGGACCGGCCGCGCGGACGGCCGCGGTGACGAGCACACACGAACCGGCCGCGCGGACAGCCGCGGTGACGAGCACACATGAACCCGCCGCGCGTACGACCGCTGTGACGAGCACACACGAACCCGCCGCGCGTACGGCCGCGGTGACGAGCGGCGCTCTGGTGGCGCGTGAGCTGGCCGGGCGCACGGCCGTGGTGACGGGTGGCGGCAGCGGCATCGGGCGCGCCTGCGCGTACCGGCTCGCCGCCGCCGGGGCGCACGTGATCGTGGTCGACCTGTACGGCGAGGCGGCGGCCAAGGTGGCGACGGAGATCGGCGGCACCCCGGTGGCCGCCGATCTGGCCGATCCCGGGTTCCTCGACGCGATACCGGACCTCGCGTCCGTCGACATCGTGGTCAACAACGCGGGATTCCAGCACGTGGCGCCGATCGAGACGTTCCCGCCCGAGGTGTTCAGCCGGATCATGAAGGTGATGGTGGAGGCCCCGTTCCTGCTGGTGAGGGCCGTACTGCCGGGGATGTACGAGCGGGGATGGGGACGGGTGGTCAACATGTCCTCGGTGCACGGACTGCGAGCCTCGCCGTACAAATCCGCTTATGTCACTGCGAAGCATGCACTGGAAGGGTTGTCCAAGGTCATCGCGCTGGAAGGCGCTCCGCACGGGGTGACCTCCACCTGTGTCAACCCCGCCTATGTGCGCACCCCACTGGTCGAGGCCCAGATCTCGGCGCAGTCCGCCTCACACGGCGTCGAGCCGGACGAGGTGATCGAGCACATCATGCTGGCCCCGGCCGCGATCAAGCGGCTGGTCGAACCCGAGGAGGTGGCCGAGTTGGTGGCTTTCGTCTGCGGACCGCACGGCTCGTTCGTCACCGGAGTGTCGTTACCGGTGGACGGGGGCTGGACGGCACGCTGAAGAATGGACGCCATGGACACCCGCGTCTACCTTGAGCTTCTGGCCAGGGACGCCTCCGCGGTCGAGTTCGAGGGCCCGGTGCTGCAGGCGCGCGCGGCGGGCGCGGACCCGGCGGTGATGGAGGAGCTGGAGCAGGCCAAGGTCGCCGCGCTCAAGGTGCGCGCGCTGCTGCGGCGCAGGGCGCGCCGGGAAGCCGAGCTGTCGGCGCTGTTCGACACCGCGAGCGACCTGGCGGCGCTGCGCGACCTCGACGCGGTGCTGGCGGCGATCGTGCACCGGGCACGGCAACTCCTCGGCACCGACACCGCCTACCTGACCCTGCACGACGTGGAGCGCGGCGACACCTACATGCGGGTGACCGACGGCACGATCTCGGCCAGGTTCCGGGCGTTGCGGCTGCCGATGGGCGCGGGGCTGGGCGGGCTGGTGGCGCAGTCCTCCACGCCCTACTCCACACCTGACTACTTCGCCGACGAGCGCTTCCGCCACAAGACCGACATCGACGCGGCCGTGGAGGAGGAAGGGCTGGTCGCGATCCTCGGCGTGCCGCTCAAGCTGGGCGCCCGGGTGATCGGCGTGCTGCTCGCGGCCGACCGCAGCGCCCGGCCGTTCCTGCAGGAGGAGGTCGCGCTGCTGGCGTCGCTGGCCGCGCACGCCGCGGTCGCCATCGACAACGCCCGGCTGCTCCAGGAGACCCGGGCCGCGCTCGCCGAGCTGAGCGAGGCCAACCGGACCGTCAGCGCGCACAGCGCGGCCGTGGAGCGCGCCGCGCTGGCCCACGACCGCATGACGGGCCTGGTGCTGCGCGGCGGCGGGGTCGAGGACGTGGCGGCGGTGGTCACCGAGGTGCTCGGCGGCACCCTGGCGGTCCTCGACGACACCGGCCGGCCGCTGCTCGGCGACGTCGGGAAGCTCGACGCGGGCATCTTCGACGCCGCCCAGTCCTCCCGCGCGCTCGGCCGTACCGTCAGGCGCGGCAATCTGCTCGTCGCGTCCGTGGACGTCGGCGCCGAGCCGCTCTGCACGCTGGTGCTGCGCGCCGAGGACCAGGTCGCGGACACCGACCAGCGCATCCTGGAACGGGCGGCGCTGGTCACCGCGCTGCTGCTGTTGTTCCGGCGGAGCGTGGCCGAGGCCGAGGGCCGGGTCAGGGGCGAACTGCTCGACGACCTGATCTCCCGGCCGATCGGCGACCCCGAGGCGCTGGCCGAGCGGGCCCGCAGGGTCGGCGTCGACCTGGACGCCCCGCACATCGTCGTCGTGGCCAGGCACGGCGGACACCGCGACCGCGCCTCGTTCTGGGCCTCCTCGCAGGCCACCCTCGCGCACGGGCTGGCGGCGGGCCGGGGCGACGAGACCGTGCTGCTGCTCCCCGGCGAGGCGGCGGGCCCGCTGGCGCGCAAGGTGGCGGCCGAACTGACCACCTCGCTGGGCAGCACCGCCACGGTGGGCGCTAGCGGTCCGGTGCGCGGACCCGACGGGGTCGCCGCCGCCCACCGCGAGGCGCAGCGCTGCGCCGACGCCCTCGCCGCGCTCGGCCGGACCGGTGACGGCGCGAGCGCGGCCGAGCTGGGCTTCGTCGGCCTCCTCGTCGGCGACGGGCGCGACGTGGGCGGCTTCCTCGGCGCGACCCTCGGCCCCGTCCTCGACTACGACACCCGGCGCGGGACCGCCCTGGTGCAGACCCTGCGCGCGTACTTCGGCTCGGGCGGCTCACTGTCCCGTACGGCGGAGTCCCTGCACATCCACGTCAACACGGTCACCCAGCGGCTCGATCGCGTGGGCCAGCTCCTGGGGGCCGACTGGCAGGCCCCCGACCGCGCCCTGGAGATCCAGCTCGCCCTCCGCCTGAACCGCCTCGCCGACCGAACCAAACCGCCGACGTGAGAGTGAACCTGATCAACGACGGGTCGCGGCTCGCGGATCGGATGCGGCTCCACCCGGAGCCGCTCGAACGTCGATGACACAAGCTCAAGGTTCGCCGCCACAGGACGGCTGACCGACGAACGCTGCCGGCTACTGACTGGCGGTACGTGTTGCGAGGTCTTCGTCCGTGATGGAGCGGAGCACACGGCAAGGAGCTCCGACCGCGACGGTCATGGGGGGAATACTGCGGCTGACGACGCTGCCGGCGCCGATGACCGATCCGAATCCGATACGGACGCCCGGGAGGACGACCACGTTGCTGCCGATCCAGACCTTGTCCTCGATCACGATTGGTTCCGAGAACCGCCCGAAGTCCACGCGCCGCGAGGGATGCACCGGGTGTCCCGTCGTGGTGAGTGTCACGCTGGGTGCGATCATGACGCCATTGCCTATGCGGATGTCCACGTCATCGACCAACGTGAGGTTCACGTTCCCGAAGAAGTCATCACCGACGTAGACGTTGCTTCCGAACCCGGCGTGAAACGGCGGAAGCAGCACCGTGCGTTCGCCGACTCCTCCGAAGATCGCAACGAGCAGCGATCGACGCCTTTCCGTCTCGCTCGGTGGTGTGTGGTTGTACTCGAAGATCTGCTCGGTACGGCGTCGAGGGGCCTGGAAGGCTGCTTCCGACTCGGTATAGACAAGCCCCTTACCGATCCGGGCCAGGACTTCTTCCTCATGACCTTGCGACACAGCAGTGCACTCCGTTCATCCAACCCACAAATCCGCTCCCCCTCGACCCTGCACGTCCGAAGCCTATGTGCGCCGCGACCCGAGAAGCGTCGGCCCAGCAGGCCCGGCCCGCCAACGGCGCGGGGCAGCCGAGGCGGCATGCCGTACGCCAGATCCGGCAGGCCGTGCCTGGAGGTCGAAGATCGTCCGCTGCTCGGAGGCTACAGAAGCGCGAGTGCCTTGGCCACGCCCGGGTCGCGGCCGGTGGCCAGGTCGAGGGCGGTCATGGGGGCATAGTGATCGACCGGCACGCCGATCGTGTCGATGATTTCGCGGGCGGGGCCGAGGTGTCGGATCTTGGGCAGCAGCAGGATGCTGCCGTCGTCGAGGAGGTACGCCTCGGCGGGACCGGAGACCGCTCCGGCGGTGCGGGTCCCGATGAGGGTGCCCAGGTCGTTGCCCTTGACGGCCGCACTGAAGTCATCGCAGGCCGAGGCGCACCCGCGGTCGGTGAGGACGACCAGGCGCAGGCCGAGCAGCGGGACGCTGTCGTCGGTCCGGTTGGCCACGCAGTCGCCCTTGAGCGGGCAGAAGTAGCTGGTGATCTTGCCGTGCGCGAACGCGCCGAGCAGCCGCGTCACCTCGCGAGGCGACCCGCCGCCGTTGCCGCGCAGGTCGAGGACCACTGCCTTCGGCTTACCCTGCAGCTTGGCGATGACCTGGTCGGCGGCGCCTTCGTAGAATCCGGGCAGGTGGACGTACTCGACGCCGCCGGCGAGCGTCTTCGATGTCACCACCGGACGCTGCTGTGTGATGGGGCCCTCCTTGAGCTCGACGGTGCGGGTTCGTCCCGTCGTGGGGCGCTTGAGCGTGAGCTTTACCGGGTTGGTGGCGAAGGCTTCGACGATGCTCTGGTTCACGGTGTTCCCGATGAACACCGGCACGCCGTTGACCTTGACGAGGATGTCACCGGGTCTGACGTCGGCCTTGGCCGCGGGGCTGCCGGGCAGGACGCGAGTGATGAACACCGGCGGGCGGCCCGCCGGATCGAACTGCGGGCCCCGCAGGCCCGACAGGCCCACGATGCCCGTTCCGGTCGGTCCGCCCTCCGGCGGCGGGGTCGGCTTGATCCAGCGGGCGTGGTTGTCCTGCAGTCCGGCGACCATGCCGGTGATCGCGGCGCGCAGGGCGGCGGGGTCGCCGGCGCCGAGGACTTTCTCGAAGGCGGCCCAGTCGGTGTCGCGGTTCCCGGTCAGGGCGGGCAGCCAAAGGTCGGCCCGGTCGGCGCCGCGCCGCATCAGGTCCTGGGTGTAGGCGGCGAAGGCGTTCTTCAGTAGCTCCTTCGGATCCATGGCCGGGCCGCTGTAGTAGTTGTCCAGCACGCAGAAGTACGCCTGCCGGAGCGTGTTCATCGAGGTCGGCGGCGCCGATTCGGACGGTGGCTCCTTGATGGCGGTGCAGCCCTCGCCCAGGGTGGTGGCCGGTGGGGACGACGGCTTCGGCTGGGACGTCGGGGGCGACGCAAGGGCGGACGCGGGTGCGGACATGCAGCAGGCCGTCACCAGGACGGCGGCGCAGAGGGCTCTGATCATGAGCGCAGTATGGTCAGGAGCGAGTTGCACGGCCGTGAACGGATCCGTTAACGCCGCTGTTACCCCGGTTCGGGTACAAACGCTGGCATGCGGGTTCTGGTGGCGGAAGACGAACGCGACCTGGCCGATCTCGTGGCGCTGGGGCTGCGCCGCCACGCCATGGCCGTCGACGTGGTGTATGACGGGGCCGCCGCGGCGGAACGGCTGGCGGTGCACGACTACGACGTTCTCGTGCTGGATCGGGACCTGCCCGAGATGCACGGCGACCTCGTGTGCCGTGAGCTGGTGGCGCGCGGGCAGCGTACGCGGATCCTGATGATGACGGCGGCGGCGTCGGTGCCGGAGCGGGTCGCGGGTCTCGGGATGGGGGCCGACGACTACCTGCCCAAACCGTTCGACTACGCCGAGCTGGTCGCACGGGTGCAGGCGCTGGGACGGCGCAGCCAGTCGCCGGTGCCGCCGATGCTGATGCGGCACGGGATCGTGGTCGACACGCACCGGCTGCAGGCGTCGCGGGACGGGCGGCATCTGCACCTGTCACTCAAGGAGTTCGCCGTCCTCGAAGTGCTGATGAGGGCCGGCGGGGCGGTCGTGAGCTCCGAACGGCTGCTCGAAGAGGCATGGGACGAGAACACCGACCCGTTCACGACGGTGGTGCGCGTCGTGGTCAGCCGCTTACGGGCGAAGCTGGGCGACCCGCCGTGCATCCGGACGGTTCCCGGTGCGGGATACCTGCTGTGACGACGGTCCGGGTCCGGCTCACGCTGATCTACTCCGGATTGTTCCTGCTGACCTCGGTCATCCTGCTGGTCACGGTCAACCTGCTGCTGCGCCAGGCGCTGCACGCGCGGATCGGACGGCTCCCCGTGGCGCCGGTGGCGCCGATCCTGGGGGGGCCGGTCGACCGGCAGGCGCCGCTGCCCGAAGTGGTGGACGACGTGGTCAACTACCAGTGGGAGGTGACCGCGCTGACGGTCGGGATCATGGCGCTGGTGTCGGTGGTCGTCGGATGGCTGGTCGCCGGGCGGATCCTGCGGCCCATCCACCGGATCACCGCCACCGCGCAGCGACTGTCCCTGTCGACCCTGCACGAACGCATCGCGCTCATCGGGCCGAAGGACGAACTCAAGGAACTGGCCGACACCTTCGACGCGATGCTCGACCGCCTCGAACGCTCCGTCGAGGGGCAGCGGCGGTTCATCGCGAACGCGTCCCACGAGCTGCGGACCCCGCTGGCCGTCCAACGAGCGGCGATCGAGATCGGCCTCCCCGAGGACGTCGGCGAGATCCGCGACAAGCTCCTGTTCCACAACCACCGCACGGAGAACCTCATCGACGCCCTGCTGGTCCTGGCCCAGGCGGAACACGGCCTGGAGAAGAGAACCCCGGTGGCTCTGGATCAGGTGGTACGACTCGTCCTAGCCGAAAGAGGCCCGGACGACGTCACCGTCACAACGCGGGTCGAACCGTTCGTCGTCGACGGGGATCCGGTCCTGCTGAACCGCCTCGTCACCAACCTCGTCGACAACGCGGTCCGCTACAACCGTCCCGGCGGAACCATCGGGATAACGCTCTTCCACGGAGTTCTGACAGTCCGGAACACCGGCCCAGAAGTGCCGAGGGAACGTTTCGGCGATCTCTTCGAGCCCTTCCGGCGACTCCACACGACCCGTGAGCAGGGCGCCGGGCTCGGGTTGTCGATCGTCGCCTCGATTGCGAAGGCGCACGGGGCCGACATACGGGCGAGCCCCAACCCGGGCGGCGGGCTGGAGGTCGTCGTAGTTTTCACGGGGTATCGAAGTCGGGGATTCGAGACGAATGACCTTTAGGTCCGCCCCGGCTGCCCGACCGTACAGCCGACGCTCGTCACCGGCCGTTTCCGGGGCGACTTGTGCGGGGCGATCTGTTGGTGGGTCGAGACTGTAGGCATGGAGTTCCTCTGTTACCACCGTGACCGGCCCGGCTCCGTGGCGCTGCGCGAGGAGTTGTTGGAAGAGCATTGGTCCTACATGGACCGGTACGCGAAGGAGATGATCGCCCGGGGCCCGACCCTCGACGGCGACCTGCCCACCGGCAGCGTGCACATCGTCGACCTGCCCGATCCCGGCGCCGCCCGCGCGTTCGCGTTCGACGAGCCGAACTACCAGGCCGGCGTGTACCGGGACGTGCTGCTACGGCGGTGGCGCAACACGCTGGGGCGGACAATGTGGGATTTCCCCGGCGGCCAGACCGGTGGCAACCGGTACCTGGTGCTCGGCTTCGGCACGGGGCAGGCCGCCGACCTCGCCGTACCGCCCGACCTCGCCGTGCCCGACCTGGACGGGCTGATCGCCTACGGGCCGCTGCTGGCCGACGACGGCACCACCTGGCTGGGCACGGCGGCGCTGGTCCGGGCGCCGGACCCGGACACGGCACGCGCCATCCTGACCCCGGACCGGTACGCCGACATCGAGGTGCACAACTGGCAGCCCGGCGGACGGCGGTGATGCTGTTCACCGTACGAGGGCGTGGTCGACGTCTGCTGGGTGTGGGTCGTGCTTGCGGCGGCGGTAGTAGGCGATGGTGGCAGTAGCCAGCGCGGCGCCCCAGATCGGCCAGAAGCACTCCGGCAGCCAGGCCCCCCATTCGGCCAGGGCGAACCGGCCGGCGATCGTCCACCGGACGTAGGTCAGCCCGGCCACGGTGACGATGATCGAAACGAACCCGGCGGGGATGACCGCCAGCAACGGCGGCACCCGCAGGCCGCGCAGGCCGGGGATCCAGCGCGGGAAGATCTCCCCCCACCGCTGGGTCAGGCCGAGGGTGAGCACACCGCCGAACGCGCCGAAGGTCGCCAGGTAGGCGCCCGCCAGCCACAGGCCGCCCTCGCCTTCGGCCAGGAACTCCGGGCTGACGCCGAGCGGGATGCCCAGCGCCCACGCCCACCGGGTGGCGCAGTACACCAGCGGCACCGCGACCGCGACGTACACGGCCGTCCGCCCCCGCTCAGGGGTGAACCAGTTCCTACGGCTCCGGCGTCGGCTGCCGGCCAGTGCCGCGGCGGCCAGCAGCAGCCCGCCCAGCACGCACACCAGCTGGTTGAGCACGGGCCACGGCCAGGCGTCGGCGAAGGTGGCGCCGCCCAGGCTCCAGCCGAAGACCGGCGCGACCAGCAGCAGCGGTGTGTAGGCGACGCCCATCATGAGGCGGGAGTCGGGGATCACCAGGACCAGTAGCGCGGCGATCGGCCAGGCCAGGAACAAGGGCGCGCGGCCGCCTGTGCGGGGCAGCGCCAGCGCCGTCACGGCGGTGAGCAGGCCGAAGGCGGCGATCCACCAGCCGAAGCGCGGCGTGGTGCCGGCCAGGATGGACAGTGCACCGTCCGGGTCGGGGTCGGAGGCGCCCCAGGGGAAGCCCGGCATCCCCAGCGCCCACGCCACTCCGAGCGCGCCATAGGCCAGCGCCCACAGCACCGCCGCATGATCTCGCCAGACAGAAGTGATGGTTTTCATGTGCTCAGCGTCTCGGGGCGGCAGGCTGCCGGGCCAGATGCCGTTCGGCACTGCTTGCCGCCGGTAAACGTGCTGTTCGGCACCCGTGGGCGGCTCGCAGATGCACGTATCGTCGCTCTGGTGGACTTGGTGTGGGTTGCTGCCTTGGTGTCGGTGCTGATTCCCGTTGTGGTGGCGGCGACGGGGTTCGCCCGGCCGCGGCTCAGGTCCCGTCTGCCCGCGTCGACCTGCCTGGCCGCGACCGTGTCCCTGGCCTTCACGCTGGCCCACCTCATCGGCGCGACGCGGCCCGCACCGGGTGCCGACGCGCTGGGGATGGCCGAGAGCGCGGCGCTCATGGTGTTGGTCGGCTTGGTCCTCCGGTACGCGCCGGCACGGCAGGCCGCGCCGGCCGCACTGGCGGCGGGCCTGGCCGCGGCCACCTGGCTGCTACGCGTCTTCACCCCCGCTTCGGCCCTGGAAGGGCTGGGCGTGTGCACGTTCTGGGGGCTGGGCGCGTTGCTGGCCGCCGCCGCCGGCGGTTACCTGCGTTTTCTCAACGTACGGCAGGACCGCGCGGTGGCCGACGTCCGCACCGACTTGCGGCTCCAGCTGGCCAGGGACCTGCACGACTTCGTCGCCCACGACATCAGCGAGATGGTGGCGCACGCCCAGGCGGGCATGGTCGCGGGCGATCCTCGGCAGGCGCTCGAACGTGTCGAAACCGCGGGCCAGCGGGCCATGTCGATGCTGGATCGCACCCTGGACATGCTGCACCACGATCGGCCCCTCGCTGCCGTCGGCGACCTGAGCGGCGTCCGCGAGGCCGCCGAACGCTTCTCCGTCGCCGGTCCCGCGCAGGTCCGCCTCCACATGGACCCGACCGTGGTGGTTCCGGCGGAGACCGCGGCCCTGGCCTACCGGATCGTCGTCGAAGGACTGACCAACATCCGGCGCCACGCCCCTCAGGCCGACCGGGTCGATCTCAGCGTCAGCGTCCTCTCCGGATTCTTCGAGATCACGATGACCAACGACGGCGTGAGCCGGACGCGTAGCAGCCGGCAGGGCGGCTACGGCCTGCCCGGGCTGGCCGCGCTCGTCCAGGAGCAGGGCGGCGAGCTGGTCACGCAGGCCATGCCGGAGGAGTGGTCGCTGACGGCCCGCCTGCCGCTGGCACAATCGCCGGTGTGGCCATCCGTATCCTCATCGCCGACGACCAGGAAGGCATCCGCAGCGCCTTCCGCATGATCCTCAACGCCCAGCCCGACATGACCGTGGTGGCCGAGGCCTCCGACGGCCGCGCCGCGATCGATTCCGCCAAGACGATCGAACCCGATGTCGTGCTGGCCGACATCCGCATGCCCAGGGCCGACGGCATCGAGGTGACCCGCGCCTTGGCCGGCACCGGCATTCATGTCGTGATCGTCACCACGTTCGGGCTCGACGAGTACGTGCACGCCGCCCTACGACACGGCGCCTCCGGGTTCATCCTCAAACGCTCCGGCCCCACCCTGCTCATCGAGGCCATCCGGGCCGCGGTCAACGGCGACATGCTCATCAGCCCGCAGCTCACCGTCCGGTTGCTGCGCCAGCGCAGCCTTCCCCATGAGACACCGGGCGTCGTCCTCACCGAACGCGAGGACGAAATCGCGATGATGGTCGCGCATGGCAAGACCAACGCTGAGATCGCCACGGAACTCTTCCTCGCCCCGGGCACGGTCAAAAACCACATCGCCTCCATTCAGCGCAAGACCGGAGCCAGAAATCGGGTCGGTATCGCCTCGTGGACCTGGGCCACCGGCAGAGCCGAGCCATGACGCCGTGCGCACCGGCAGTGTGCCGAGGCGTTGAAGGCTCCCGACGGTAATCAAGAAACCGAAGGATCCACGCCGAGGGGCCGGTCGTCACGGCGATCAACCAGCGCGCCCGAGAAGCGTTGGCCCCGTAGGGCCCCGCCGCGGACGGCGCGGGGCCGCCGACCTGGCATGCCGTACATTCGCGCAGCACTGGACGAAGGAAGTCCGCTGTCGCGGACAGGCGGTGGGGTACTCGAACCCTCGGTCTTGCTAATCCGAGCTGAGGGGTGCCACCGGCAGGTTGGTGTCGAGGAAGGCGACGGCCTCGTTCCAGACGCGGGCAGCGGCTTCAGGGTGGTGGAACATCGGTGCCTCGCTGTTGTGGAAGGCGTGCCCCGCCTGCTCGGCGATGTGCATCCGGACGTTGGGCCGACCCTGCGCCGCCTTCTCCACCTTCGCGACCTGGTCACGCGGGATGTAGGGGTCGCTTCCGCCGAAGACCAGCAGGAGGGGGGAGTTGATCTGGCTCATCAGTTCAGTGGAGTCGGGGACGGCCGAGCCGTAGAAGGACAGGACCGCGTCCAGTCCGCCCTGCGCCGCCAGGACATAGTTGAGAGAGCCTCCCAGGCAGAACCCGACGGAGCCGACCGCGCCGGTCACCTCGGGCATGGAGCGCAAGTGGGCGAGAGTCAGCGCGCAGTCGGCCACTCCTCTCGCGAAGTCGAAGCCGCTGGAAAGCTCGACCGACGCTCGGACCCCTTCCTCGGTGTGCTCCGCCCGCCAGTTGGGCTGGAGACGCCAGAACAGGTCGGGCGCGGCTACCACGTAGCCCAGCTCGGCGAGGTCGCGGGCGACCTTCTCGATGTACGGGCCCACGCCGAAGATCTCCTGTACGAGGAGGATGCCTGGCCCGGAGCCACCGGTCGGCGTCCAGACGCGGACGTCGAACGAGCCATCATCGGCGTTCACGGTGTCAACGCGAGTATGCATCCGTCCAAGATAGCCAGATTCGTCGAAAGACCCGGTGCTGCCTCCTAGCGGTAGACGGTGTGGGATCCGCACACCATCACCGCGGGGATGAGCGTGACGCGTTACGTCTTCGCGTCGGGCGGGCCGGTCGGCGCCTGGTCGGTGGTAGCGGACTCCGGGCCGGACTCCGGTGATCCCGCCGCTTCGCCCGAGCCCGAGCCCGAGCCCGATCCCGATCCCGATCCTGAGCCTGAGCCCGAGGCGCGCGCGAGGCGGGGACGGAGGGCGGCGGCGACGGTGCCCCAGATCCCCTTCCTGAAGAGCAGCACGACCAGCACGAAGACAGTCCCGGTGATGATGCCGATGCCGTCGAACCCGGCGGTCGCGAGGTAGTCCTCCAACTGCACGACCAGGGTGGATCCCAGCACGCCTCCCCACAGGGTGCCGATGCCGCCGAGGACGACCATCATCACGGCCTTGCCCGAGGTGGTCCAGTAGACCTCCTGGAGCGAGGCGAACCCGTGGGAGATCGCGAACAGCCCGCCGGCCAGCCCGGCGAGGCCCGCCGACAGCACGAAGGCCAGCAGCTTGTACCTGTCCACGGGGTAGCCGAGGGCCCGCGCCCGCGCCGAGTTGTCCCGGACCGCCAGCAGCACCCTGCCGAACGGCGAGCGCACGATCCGCCACGCCAGCCAGAGCCCCGCCAGCACCAGCGGCAGCCCGAAGTAGTAGAAGACAAACGGATCCGACAGATCCAGCCCGAACAGCTCCCTGGGCACCCCCTGCAGGCCGTTCTCCCCGCCGGTCAGCCCACGCCACTGGTTGGCCACGAAGTAGACCATCTGCGCGAACGCCAGGGTCACCATCGCGAAGTAGATCCCGGTCCGCCGCACCGACAGATACCCGATCGGTACGGCGAGCGCCGCCGCGAACACCCCGCCGCCGAGCACCGCCAACGGGAACGGCACCCCGGCGTGGATCGCGAGCAGCCCCGCGACGTAGGCCGAGCTGCCCCAGAAGGCGGCGTGCCCGAACGACAGCAGCCCGGTGAACCCGAGCAGCAGGTCCACCGCCACGGCGAGGAGCGCCCAGCAGGCGATGTCCATGGCCACGGGCGGGTAGACCAGCCAGGGCAGCACCAGCGCCACGACCAGCCCCGCGGCGAGCAGCAGGGGCCGCCCGGCGAGCCTTGCGACGATCACGTGAGGGCCTCCTCGCGGCCGAACAGGCCCGCAGGCCGCCACAGCAGCACAGCGGCCATCAGGATGAACACCAGCGTCTGGGAGAGCGCGGGCACATAGAGGTTGCCGAGCGAGCCGACGACCCCGATCAGGAACCCGGCGAGCACCGAGCCGAACGTCGAGCCCAGCCCGCCGATCACCACGACCGCGAAGACCGTGATGATGAGGTCGGCGCCCATCAGCGGGTTGACCGCCCGCATCGGCGCGGCCAGCACCCCGGCCAGTCCGGCGAGGGCGACGCCGAACCCGAACACCGGGGTCACCCAGCGGCCCACGTCGATGCCGAAGGCCCTGGTCAGCTCGGGCCGCTCGGTCGCCGCTCGGACGATCATGCCGACCCTGGTCCGGGACAGGACGAACCACACGGCCAGGCAGACGACGATCGAGCAGCCGAGCACGAAGACCTGGTAGGCCGGGTACTCGAACAGGCCCAGGTCGAGGGTGGCCGAGATGGGCGGCGGATAGGGCTGCGACTGCACGCCGTACTCGCGTTTGAGCAGGTCCTGGAGGATCAGGGTGAGGCCGAAGGTGAGCAGGAAGTTGTACAGCGGGTCGAGGTCGGCCAGGCGGCGGATCAGCAGCCGTTCGAGGATCACCCCGAACAGGCCGAGGGCGAGCGGGACCAGCACGAGGGCGAGCCAGAAATTGACGCCGGCCTCGGTGAGCAGGATGTAGGCGCCGAACGCGCCCAGCATGTAGAAGGCGCCGTGGGCGAAGTTGACCACGCCGAGCATCCCGAAGATGACGGCGAGGCCGAGCGCGAGCAGCGCGTAGAACGATCCGCTGACCAGGCCGTTGAACACCTGTTGCACGGCAGCCTCCGCCTGTTCCTAGAACTTGCAGGTGTTCTCGGCGAGGGGCTTGAACGCCTCGGCCGCGGGAATGGTCTTAATGATCTTCTCGTAGTCCCACTCCTCGGTGACCTCGCTCTTCGCCTTGACCTGGGCCAGGTAGACGTCGTGGATCATCCGGTGATCCTCGGCCCTGACCTTGCCGTTCTTGGCGAAGACGTCCTCGAAGGCGTGGTTCTCCAGCGTCTTGACGACCGCGTCGGAGTCGTCGGTGCCGGCCCGCTGGACCGCCTGGAGATACTGCATGGCGGCGGAGTAGTTGGCGGCGTGCGCGAACGTGGGCCTGGCGCCGGTCCGCTGCTTGAACTTGTCGGCCCAGGCGCGGTTCTCCGGAGACTCGTTCCAGTACCAGGCGTCGGTGAACTTGGTGCCCTCGAACGCCGCCACGCCGAGGGAGTGGATGTCGGTGATGAACATCAGCCCGACCGCCAGGTCGACCCCCTTGTCGCGCAGCTTGAACTCGTTGTACTGCTTGACCAGGTTGACCAGGTCGCCGCCCGCCTGCATGGTGCCGAGCACCGCCGGTTTGGGGTTCATCCCCGGCGCCTTCAGCAGGAAGGTGGAGAAGTTGTCGTTGGGGAAGGGCGTCGGGTCCTTCGCCAGCACCTTGCCGCCCGCCTTGGAGATCGCCGCCGTGAAGCTCTTCTCCATGTCCTGGCCGAAGGCGTAGTCGGGGTAGACGATGTACCAGTCCTTGGCCCCTTCGGCCGTCACGGTCGTGCCGGTGCCGTTGGCCAGCATGTAGGTGTCGTAGGCCCAGTGGAACGTGTACTTGTTGCACTGCGCGCCGGTCAGCTCGGTGGTCGCGGCGCCGACGTTGATGTAGAGCTTCTTCTTCGCCTTCGCCTGCCCCGCCACGGCCAGCGCGGCCGAGGAGGTGGGCACGTCGAGGATGATGTCCGCCTGCTGGCGGTCGTAGAGCTCCTGGGCCTTGGAGTTGGCCACGTCGGGCTTGTTCTGGTGGTCGGCGGTGACCACGTCGATCTCCTTGGCCACGGCCTTGTCGCCGTGTTCGGCCTTGAAGTCCTCGATGGCCATGGTGACGGCCGTGACGCTGTTCTTGCCCGACAGGTCGGCGTAGACGCCCGACTGGTCGTTCAGCACGGCCAGTGTGATCTTGCCGTTGCTGATCTTCTCGTCGCCACCGCCGGGCCCGCCGCCGCACCCGGCAGCCACCACCGCGATTCCCGCCGCCAGCGCGGCCGTACGGCTAACGCCCATGGGTTGCTCCTTCATATTCCTAGGTATTCGAGAAGCTCGTGTTCACGTGCCCTGACCTGGGCGTTGTCCAGCGATTCGACGACCCGGCCCTCGGCCAGCAGGTAGTGCCTGTCGGCCACGGTGACCGCGAAGTGCACGTTCTGCTCGATGAGCAGGACCGTCACGCCCTGGGTTTTGATCTCCCGCAGGATGTCGCCGATCTGCTGGACCAGCAGCGGCGAGAGCCCTTCCGTCGGTTCGTCGCAGAGCAGCAGCCGGGAGCCCATCCGCAGCACCCGCGCCATCGCGAGCATCTGCTGCTCGCCTCCGGAGAGCTTGGTGCCGGGGAAGCGCCGGCGCTCGGCCAGCCGGGGGAACGCCTCGTAGACCCGTTTCAGCGACCACGGGTCCGGCCCGACCACGGGGGGCAGCAACAGGTTCTCCTCGACGCTGAGCGACGCGAAGATCCCCCGGTCGTCCTGGACCCAGCCGAGCCCGAGCCTGGCCCGCCGGTGCACGGGGAGCGCGGGCAGCGCGGCGCCCTCGAACTCGACCGTGCCGGTGAGCTGCTTGTGCAGTCCCATCACACAGCGCAGCAGAGTCGTCTTGCCGGCGCCGTTCCTGCCCACCAGGGTCACCACCTCCCCCGGTTCGACCGCCAGCGAGACCTCGCGCAGGGCCTGGGCCTCGCCGTACCAGGCGGACAGGCGGTCAATGCGCAGCATCGGCGTCTCCCAGATAGGCGGCGATCACCCGGGGGTCGGCTCTCACCTGCTCGTAGGGGCCCTCGACGAGGACCTTGCCGAACTGGAGCACCGTCACCGTGTCGGCCAGCGCCCCCACGACCTGCATGTTGTGCTCCACCAGCACCACGGTCCTGCCCGCCCGCACCCGTTGGATCAGCTCGACCGTGCGCGCCACGTCCTCCATGCCCATGCCGGCCGTCGGCTCGTCCAGCAGCAGCACCTTCGGGTCCAGGGCCAGCGCGAGAGCCAGCTCCAGGGCGCGCTTCCTGCCGTAGGCGAGGCTGTCGGCGGGCTGCTCGGCCTGCTCGGTCAGGCCGACCTCGGCGAGCAGTTCGAGCGCCCGGTCGCGGAACCGGTGCAGGACCTTGTCCGACCGCCAGAAGCGCCAGCCGAGCGAGGTGGCGCTCTGCAGGGCCAGCTCGACGTGCTCACGCGGGGTCATCTGGGCGAACAGGCTGGTGATCTGGAAAGATCTGGCGAGGCCGAGCCTGGCCACCCGCTCGGGGGGATACCCGGTGATGTCCCTGCCGGCGGCCACGATGCGCCCGGCCGTGGGCTTGTGGAAGCCGGTGAGCAGGTGGAACAGGGTCGTCTTGCCCGCTCCGTTGGGACCGACGAGGGCGTGCACGGACCCGTCGGCCACGTCAAGGCCGACCTCGTCGACGGCGCGGAAGCCCCTGAACTCCTTGACGAGGCCCTCGGCGCTCAGGATGGAGCCACTCACCGCGTGTCTCGCCGGAACGGTCGCAAGTCTCGCTCCTTTGTGCGTTCCTTCATGTGACCGGGAACGCTAGGACACGCCTTGACCGCGAGCTATGTGGACCGAGCACACATTTGGTCAGACCCGAGAGTCGGTGTGGCACACGTCACACGCTCTGGCCACCGCGTCCACAGCGGGCCACCGGTTCATGTAGGTGATCTACACACTTCGGTGGGCGACCAGAAGCTCAGAGCCGGTAACGCGACTTCCCCGCCCGTGCCAGGCGCACGAGGTGGCGGGCGCCCGGCACCTGGGCGGCGGCGCGGTGGAAGACCGAGCGGCGGGGCTCCAACGCCGGTTCCACGGCCACCGAGGGCCGCACCATGATCCGCCGCCCCCGGTGCATCTCCAGCTCGAAGCGGAGCCCGACCTCGCGGCCGTCCGTGCGCAGCGAGGGCACCCAGGTCCCCGGGCCGAGGTAGCCGGCGGCGGGCATCCGGCGCATCGGCACCTTGGCCACCAGCTGACCGGCCATCTTGCCGGGAATGCCCGGTTCCACCAGCCCTGGGACGCAGATCTCCCGGGAACCGTTGCGCAACGTCAGCTCGACCGGCGGCCCCCCGCTCGGCGGCACGTACGGCACCGGCACGACGATGAAGACGTGCCCGTCACGCCGGGCGGTGGAGGCGCCCAGCGACACCAGCGCGATCGACTCGGCGAAGCTCTTCGGCTCGACGCACACGCCCAGTTCGCCGTCGTCGGTCCAGCACGGGACGACGAGCCGCCGGGGATGGTCGGCCACCACTCCCACGCAGTTCAGCGGCTTCCTGACCCGGCCGATCCGGGTACGGGCCTGGTAGGCGCCGCTGTACAGGCGCACGTGCACCTCCCACAGGCCGCGGGGCAGCGGGTGGCCGCCGGCGGCGGTGCCGACGTCGAGGCGGACGTCGCCGACGAGCTGGACGCGGGCGTCGCGGCCCTCCCCGCGGGAGACGATCTCGCTGGTGGCGGGCAGCACGTGCGTCGCGCCGGACTCCGTGTGCCGGAGGTAGACGTTCAGGCGGGCCATGGCCACGTCCTCGGTCACGTCGGTGAGCGAGGGGCACAGCACGGAGTCCGCGATCGGCAGCGGCGGACGCCAGTACAACCGGTCGTCCTCGGCGGTGAACGTGATCGGCCTGCCGTCCGGCCCGACGATCTCGGCGTCTATGGCGAGGGTGAGCACGCCGTCGTCCCAGCGCACCTCGTCGAGGTGCGCGCGCAGGCCGGTGCCGCGGGACAGCCCGGCCAGGATGACGAGCTGGTCCAGGCGGCCCGCGCGGAGCAGGGCCGCGACCGCGCGCAGGTGGACGGGGAGCATCGGGTCCAGGCGGGTGGGGAAGCGTTCGAGCGCCAGCTCGCGCATGGCGCGGTAGAGCACCGCCCGGTCCTGCGAGGACGACACGAACCTGGCGCCGATGAAGGGGCGCAGCACCGCGGCGCGGAGCCAGTGCGCGTAGATGCGGTCTCGCTGCCTCCCAGGCTGCGTGTGCCGGTCGATGACGTCCAGCAGGGCCCGGAGTTCCCTCGCGGTCGCCGCGGGCTCCTGAGAGGAACGTCGGCGTTCTCCCACCCGGCAGCAGACGTGGTCGGCGAGCACCGCGACCACCTTGGCGGCCAGGTACGCCTGCATGACGAACGCCTGCTCCGCCAGCGGCCCCGAGTGCTCGGCGAACCGCAGCCCGTGAGCGTCGAGGAACGCCTTGCGGAAGAGCTTGTGCGGGGTGAGCTGGGTCAGCAGGCGGTCGCGCAGGATGTCGGCCCGCTCCCGGTTGGCGTAGAACGCGGTGGCCGGCGCGCCGTTGTCGCGGACCAGCTTGCCGACCAGCACGTCGGCCTCGGCGGCGACGGCCCGCGCGTGCATCCGGTGCAGCGCCTCGCGGTCCAGCCGGTCGTGCTGGTCAAGCAGGTAGACGTACTCGCCGACCGCCGCCGCGAGGCCGGCGTTCCTGCCGCGCATCGGCGAGCCCGTCGGTTCCAGGTGCAGGATCCGCACGTTGGGCCGGGTGCTCGCGATGACGTCGAGCCGTTCTGCGGTGCCGTCGGCCGACCCGTCGTCCGCGAAGATCACTTCGTACTCGTCCGGCGGCAGCGACTGCTCAAGGAGCGACCGGATACCCGCATCCGCGCCTCCCCCGGGATTACGCACCGGCATGATCACGCTGACCTTCACACCCATGTGTGCCAGCGTGCGGCGTCAACCGGGGAGACGCACTCGGACTTGCCGATTCAGGACGGAATCGCGGCCTCTCAATACCAGCCCTTGGCCATGGAGTGGGCCCAGGCGCCGCAGGGCGTCTTGTAGCGGCCCGCTATGTAGCCGAGACCCCACTTGATCTGGGTGGCGGGGTTCGTCTGCCAGTCGGCGCCCGCACTGGCCATCTTGCCCCCGGGCAGCGCCTGGGGAATCCCGTAGGCACCGCTACTGGGGTTCATCGCCCGTTCGTTCCAGGTGCTCTCCTTCATCCAGAGCCGCTCCAGGCAGCCCCACTCGGAGTCCCCCCACCCGCGGGCGGAGAGCATCTCCTTGGCCACGGCCTTGTTGCTGCCGGGGTCGGGGTCGCTGCCCGGCGGGAAGTTCTTCGGCAGGAAGCCGTCGCCGCCCGGAGCCTGCGTGGGGATCACGACGGCGTTGAGCCCCTTGCGGTCCCTGCCCTCGACGAGCGCGTCCTTCTTCATCGCCTGTACGGCCTGCTCCTTGAGCGCGTCGGCGGCCGGGTCGGGGGCGTAGGGATCGCCGCTCATGAGGCTCGCCCAGTCGGCCAGCGTCAACGGGTCGGCGGGCGTGTTGGCGTTCTGGACGGCGGTGTAGGCGGTGAAGCCGCCGCCCCCGACCAGGACCACCAGGGTGACCCCGAAGATGATCACTCGCTTGGGAGTGAGCCACGAGGAACCGCCGGAGGAACGGCGAGGACTACGGCGACGGGCACGCTGGCCCTGCGGCGCGGAGCGCTCTCTCAACTGCGGACGGGAACTCACGACCTATGAGCTTGCCGTGAACAGGGGGGTGCTCCGCAACCGAATCGCGATTCTCGGTTGGCTTGAGGCATGAATCCCGTTTACCAGTAGATGGCGTGATCAGGGATAAGCCTGGTAGTGCGCCTGTTTCGGATGAGGTGTGATGTTGGTCACAACTATGGAGGTCCGCCCCTCGCGCCCCCGCAGCAAAGGGAGGACCTACTTCAGCCTTGTGGTGCCACGTGCCGGTTGGATGGGTGCCGTGTCACAGTTTCGTGACATAAGGGGATTCATCGGACAGTGCACAATAATGTGCCGCGTGGCTGGCATCCTCCTGGTGGAAGACGATCCCTCGGTCCGCACGGGTCTCGAGCTCGCGCTCACCCGGCAGGGCCATTCCGTCACGGCCTTCTCCACCGGCGAGGAGGCGCTCGACCACATCCGCGCCCGGCGTCCGGAGATCGTGATCCTCGACGTGATGCTGCCCGGCATCGACGGCGTGGAGGTGTGCCGCCGCATCCGCAGACTGGACCAGCTCCCGGTGATCCTGCTCACCGCGCGGGGCGACGACCTCGACGTCGTGGTGGGCCTGGAGGCTGGGGCGGACGACTACGTGGTCAAGCCGGTCGAGCCGCGGGTCCTCGACGCGCGGATCCGGGCGGTGCTGCGCCGCGTCGAGTCCGCGTCCTCCGACCGGATCTCGTTCGGCGACCTGGTCATCGACCGGGGCGCGCTGAAGGTGACCCAAGCCGGGCGTGAGATCCACCTGACGCCGACCGAACTGCGGCTGCTGCTCGAACTCGTCCGGCATCCCGGCCAGGTGCTCAACCGCAGATACCTGCTGCGCGTCGTCTGGGACCACTCCCACGTCGCCGACTCGCGACTGGTCGACGCCTGCGTGCAACGGGTCCGGGCCAAGATCGAGCCGGTGCCCGCCGAGCCGGTGTTCATCCACACCGTGCGCGGGTTCGGGTACCGCTTCAGCCCGCCGTGAAGCCGCTCAGGCGGATGCCGACCGGGCTGCGCACCCGTCTGGTGATCACCTTCACCCTGGTGGCCGTCACCGCGTCCGCGCTGGTCGCCGGGATCGGCTACCAGCTCGTCAGGAACGCCCTGATCAACCGCACCGAACGGGCCGCCCTGTCCGACGTCACGCGCACCCTGGAGCAGATCACGGTGCCCATGGGCGACCTCTGGCCGGGTGAACTGCCGCCCACCAGCGAGGAACTGGCCGAGGTGCAGAAGACGCTCGGCGGGCCCGGCCGCGAGGTCATCGTCCGCTACCAGAGCACCGTCTACCCCGACCGCAACCTGCGGATGGACGACGTGCCCGGCGAGATGCAGGGCCAGGCGCTGCGCCGGCTGGTCACCCAGCGGGCGGTCATCGACGGCCAGGTCTGGCTGGTCATCGGCACCCAGCCGCACCGGACCGCGCGCGACGGCACCATCCAGCCGACCGGTATGACGGTGTTCGTGTTCGTCTCCCTCGTCGAGGAACAGCGACTGCTCGCCGACCTGCGCGAAGGACTCGCCCAGGCGGGCGCGATCACGCTGATCATCGGGCTCACCGGGGCCCTGCTGTCGGCCCGGCGAGTGCTGCTGCCGGTACGCAGACTCGGCGCGGCGGCCCGCGCGCTGGGCGCCGGTCACCTCGACACCCGGTTGCCCGTGCACGGCCGCGACGAGCTGGCCCGGCTCTCCGCGACCTTCAACGACACGGCCTCGGCCCTGGAGAAGAGCGTGAGCGAACTGCGATCCCTCGAAGCCATCTCCCGCCGTTTCGTCGCCGACGTCTCCCACGAACTGCGGACCCCGCTGACCGCGATGACAGCGGTGACCGACATGCTCAGGGAGGAGGCCGAGCGGCTGCCCGGGGCCCCCGCCGAGGCGGTCCACCTGGTACTGCACGAGATCGAACGGCTCCGCGTGCTGGTCGCGCACCTCATCGAGGCCAGTCACATCGACGCCGGGACCGCCACGCTCCGCCTGGAGCACGTGCTCATCGCCGACGCGATCTGCGACTGCCTGGAGATGCGAGGGTGGAGTGACCAGGTGCGGGTGAACGTCTCCGAAGGACTGTCGATCTCCCTGGACCCACGCCGCTTCGACCTCATCGTGGCGAACCTGGTGGGCAACGCGCTGCGACACGGTGAGCCGCCGGTGATGGTCACCGCCCGCGGCACCGACAACGGGCTGGAGGTCAAGGTGCGCGACCATGGAAAGGGCATCCCGCCCGAGGCCATGCCCCATGTCTTCGACCGCTTCTTCAAGGCCGAGGCGGGCCGTACGCGGAGTGACGGCAGCGGGCTCGGGCTGTCGATCGCCAGGGCCAACGCCCAGCTCCACGGCGGGACGATCTCGGTCAGGCGGCAGGAGCCCGGCACCCTCTTCACGGTCTGGCTGCCGCACTCGTGAGACGGTACGCCCGGATTCTGCTCGTGCTGCTGCTGGCCGTACCGATGGGGTGCGGGATAGAGCCCTCCGGAGTGCTGGACCGCGGCAGCGCGCCGGTGATCAGCGCCAACCCCACCTTCGTCACGGTCTACCTGCTGCGAGAGGGGCGGCTCGAACCGCGCAGGGTCTCGGCCGCGTCGAGCACGATCGAGGACATAGTGGACGCCCTGTTCAAGGCGAGCGAACCGCCCCCGCCGGGCCTGAAGTCGGGCCTGGCCGGCTTCACGCACGCCGACAGCCAGACCTCGCGGTACGGCCAGGCTGTGCGGAACGACCCCGAGGTGCCCGGCGGGCTGCGGCTGCACGTCTTCGTGCGCGGCGACGGCGGGCTCAGCCGCGCCGCCCTCGCCCAGATCACCTGCACGACGATGGGGCTGCCCGAACGGCGGATCTGGGTCGTCCAGGTCACCCAGATCTCCAGCTCGACCGGGACCCCGCGAAGCTGGGGGGAGCACGTGTGCAGCGAGTTCCGCGATCTGGCCTCGCCGGACGACCGGCTCCCCCCGTGACCCGTCAGACCCCGATGTCCTCCAGCATCTCGGTCACCAGCGCGGCGATCGGCGAGCGCTCGGAACGGGTCAGCGTCACGTGCGCGAACAGCGGATGCCCCTTGAGCTTCTCCACCACCGCGACCACTCCGTCGTGCCGGCCCACCCGGAGGTTGTCACGCTGGGCGATGTCGTGGGTGAGCACCACCCGGGAGTTCGCGCCGATCCGGGAGAGCACGGTGAGCAGCACGCCGCGCTCCAGCGACTGGGCCTCGTCCACGATCACGAACGCGTCGTGCAGCGAACGGCCGCGGATGTGGGTGAGCGGCAGCACCTCCAGCATGCCGCGTTCGAGGACCTCCTCGATCACCTCAGGCGTGGTCACCGCGCCCAGCGTGTCGTAGACGGCCTGGGCCCACGGGCCCATCTTCTCGTTCTCCGAACCGGGGAGGTAGCCGAGGTCCTGGCCGCCCACGGCGTACAGCGGGCGGAAGACGACCACCTTGCGGTGCTGGCGGCGCTCCAGGACCGCCTCCAGGCCCGCGCACAGGGCCAGCGCGGACTTGCCCGTGCCGGCCCGGCCGCCCATGGACACGATCCCGACCTCGGGGTCCATGAGCAGGTCGAGCGCGATGCGCTGCTCGGCGGAGCGGCCGTGCAGTCCGAAGACCTCGCGGTCGCCGCGCACCAGCCGCACGGACTTGTCGGGCAGCATCCGGCCGAGGGCGGACCCCTGGCTCGACAGCAGCCGCAGACCGGTGTGGCAGGGCAGTTCCCTGGCCTCCTCCAGATCGGCCGTGCCGTGCTCGAAGAGGGACGCGACGTCCTCGGTCGTCACCTGGACCTCGGCCATGCCGGTCCAGCCGGACTCGACGACCAGCTCCGCGAGGTACTCCTCGGCGACGAGGCCGATCGATGCGGCCTTCACCCGCATCGGCAGATCCTTCGACACCAGCACCACTTCACAGCCCTCCGCGGCCAGCGAGCGGGCCACGGTGAGGATGCGGCTGTCGTTGTCGCCCAGCCGGAAACCGACCGGCAGGATCGACGGGTCGCTGTGGTTGAGCTCCACCCTTATCGTGCCCTCGCCGACCGGCATGGGCTCGTCCAGCCTGCCGTGCGTGATCCGCAGATCATCGAGGTAACGGAGGGCCTTACGGGCGAAGTACCCCAGCTCGGGGTGGTGCCGCTTGGCCTCCAGCTCTGTGATCACGACGATCGGCAGAACCACCTCGTGCTCGGCGAACCTGGTCATTGCCGCCGGGTCGGCGAGCAGGACCGAGGTGTCGAGCACGTAAGTCCGCCGCTTGGCACGGCGGCGGGACGGTGATTTGCGTGAGGATGGGTTACTCGAGGACACTGCCACGCGTTCTCCCCCGGGCGCCAGTGGGATGGACGCCCTGACCAGATGAGGTGGGATGCGGACCGGACCCGGAACTGCGCTCGGACCATGCCGAGACGGCGCCGAATTCCGGCCCCCCTCAACAGGTGGTTGCGCAAAGGCGGGCCCTCTCCGGAGTAGGCGGACTCTGCCCGCCTGCCTCCTACGGTACGTCCTGAATACCCGGTCCCCAATACGTCAAGCCTGTCCGAAAGGGGGTGTTCACGTGCCGTTTCCAGCGCGCATACCGTCTCAGGTGCCGTACCGCCTGTGCCGCGCGGCATAGGATCGCAGCGCCCGCAGGAAGTCGACCCTGCGGAAATCCGGCCAGTAGGCCTCGCAGAAGTAGAACTCCGAGTGGGCGCTCTGCCAGAGCAGGAATCCGGAGAGTCGCTGCTCCCCCGAGGTCCGGATGACCAGATCCGGGTCGGGCAGGCCGCGCGTGTAGAGATGCTCCGCGATGTGCTCCACATCGAGGACCTCGACGAGGTCCTCGATGCTCGCCCCCTTGCTGGCGTGCTCCTGGAGGAGAGAGCGCACCGCATCAGCGATCTCACGTCTTCCTCCATACCCAACTGCAACGTTCACAATCAGCCCGGGTCGGTGCGATGTGGCTTCTTTAGCATCTTTCAGGACACGAGCTGTGTGATCGGGCAGCAGATCAAGGGCTCCCATGGGGTTGATGTGCCAGTCGTCGGCGACCAGCTCCTGCACCACATCTTCGATGATCTTCATCAACGGCTCGATCTCGCCCTTGGGACGAGTGAGGTTGTCGCTGGACAGCATCCAGATGGTGACGATCTCGACGCCCGCCTCGCGGCACCACGCCACCAACTCGGCGATCTTGTCCGCGCCCTTGCGATGCCCGCGGGCCACGTCGGCCATGCCCATCGAACGCGCCCAGCGGCGGTTGCCGTCGATGATGACGCCGACGTGCCTGGGAATCATGTCGCGGCGAAGCTTCACCTCCAGCCGGCGTTCGTACAGACGGTAGGCCACGTCGCGGACGCCCATCGAATCCTCCCTCCGGCCGGTGCCATGCCCGGACCACAGGCAATTATCACCGCCTTCTGGAGGTGCCTGCCCCCTCTACGGGGTTCCTGCCGCGTTCCCGCACAGGTTCTCCACATCCTTCGCCCAGGCAGCGCTCGACCTCCGTGACGAGTTCGCCGAGAAACTCACCCAGTTGCGCCGAGGTGAGTACGGCACGCAGCCCGAGCCCGCCCGCACCCCACGCCTCGACGATCGCCCGCCTGGTGAGCCGCCATTCCCCCGGCGCCGGACGGTCCCGCGCCTGGATCCAGATCGGCCGGGTCCGCAGCAGGCAGCGCAGCTCGCCGCCACCCGCCACATCGGCCCGCTCACGGCACCTGAACGCGAACAACTCCGTCTCCGGCCCCTCCCCGGGAAAACGGTCGTCCGGATCGACCCAGCACCCGCCCTGCTCGGCCCGCGCCGCCGCCACCCCCAGCGCCAGCCGCGCCAGAACCCACCCGCACCGCTCCCCCACCATCCCGTACGGCGTGCCGTCCCGGCGAAGCTCAAGAACGACCTCGTACGGCACGCCGACGCTGTCCGTACAGGTCAGCGGAGTAACGGTCAGATATGACCCGTCCACGCAGCGAAGTCCCCCCATGCCTGTGAGGTATCCCCGGCGGACCCACTCAAACTCCGGCCGGCGATGACGCCGCAGACGGAGGGCCGGAGTCGTTCCGTCCAGCCGATTCCGATCCGCCCGCCGCCCGCCGCCCGCCGCCCGCCGCCCGCCGCCCGCCGCCCGCCGCCCGCCGCCCGCCGCCCGCGACGAGTTTGCCCGTATGGAGACGCTCGGGGAGCCGGCCGAAGAACCGGCGCGGTCATCGTCGCGGAAACCTAGCTGCCGCCACACCCTCCGCCGCAACCCCCGCCACAGCCACCACCACCGCCGCCCCCGCCACCGGACCCTCCGTCGGAGCCCCCGCCGCCGTAGTCGCCCCCGCCGTAGCCACCCCCGCCGTAGGAGTCGCCTCCCACCGAACCACCGCCGCAGGCACCCGTCGCGCAGCCCGAACCGCCCGCCACGGCGTTCTTCTTCTCTTCTGCGTCGAGTTGGTCGGCCAATTCGTTGTCACCGGCCTCGCTCAGGCCGTACAGCGCGACGGGAAAGCCCACGGCGGCCGAGAGACCCGCGCCGGCGGGCACCGGGCCGCCCCTGAGGTGGACGCGCTGGGCCACCGCCAGCTCCTCGCGGCCGGCGAGGGTGACGACGTTGCGCAGGCCGCGGCGGAGGCGGCGGCCGGCGATCAGGCCGACGACGCCCATGCCGCCCGCGACCGCCACCGCGGCGAAGGAGAGGACGTTGACGACCGCGGGCCCCACGGCGACCAGCGCCACCATGCCCGCGGCGAGCACGACGGCCCCGGCCGAGACGATCCTGAGCCTGGCCACCAGGCGGGACGTCGGCACGAAGCTGCCGTCGGGAACGAGCAGCCCTCTGCCCGTGAGGTGATAGCGCAGCCCGTGGATCGCGGGGCTGTCGGCCAGCTCGCGGCGGAGGTCGCCGGCGGAGCAACCGCCCGGACGGGCGGCGACGGCGTCGAGCACCGCCTGCTCCACCGCCTCCGCCGAGGAAGGCGCCCCGTGCACCGGGTTGATCGCGCCGCCGCGGGAGACCCGGATCGCACCCGATCTGGCGAGCACCGCGAGCGCGGTGTTGATCGCCCGCCGCGGACCGCCCGCGAGGTAGGCGAGCGGGTAGGGGCCGAGTTGGCCGGCACGTCCGATGGCACTGAGCGAACGCACCCTGCGGTACTCCCGCCGTGCCTCGGCTCTCGTCGATCCGACCAGAGCCGCGGCCAGCGCACCAAGGATGAGAAAGACGAACTCCACTCCGCCTCCCGGGGGGAAGGAGGGGGCCGTGATGGGCCCCGTCTGCTATGTAGACGCGCGCCGGGCCCGCCGAGTTTCCCGCACGCGCGACCAGAATCCGCGACGGCGGGGAGCGGGCGGTTCGGCGGGCCCGGGAGCGAGCCAGTCGGCGAAGGCACGGGCGTCGGCACGGGAGCCGCCCGGCGGTTTGGGCCGGCCCTCGGCGTACGACGCGAAGAGTGCGGGGAACTCGCCGCCGAGGGAGCCGACCAGGTCCGGCGCGCTCAGCGCCACCAGCCCGCGCCGCTTCGCGATCAGGGAGGCCGCCTGGATCGCGAGCCGCCGCTCGTCGAAGCCGACCGGCCCGGGACCACCGGCCACCAGCGC
Organism: Dolomitihabitans soli; assembly: GCF_022213955.1. GTDB lineage: Bacteria > Actinomycetota > Actinomycetes > Streptosporangiales > Streptosporangiaceae > Streptosporangium_A > Streptosporangium_A soli. Next base: position 262,700 of record NZ_JAKNTW010000013.1, read on the forward strand.
CGCCAGCAACTCCCGCTGCGCCGCGGCCAGCCTCGCCCGCGCGTCCGGCGGGCCGCCCTCACCGACGTCGGGCACGAGACCTCGCGTCTCTGAGGCCGGCGAACCGCCCCCGCCAGGTCCAGCCACCGGACCTCGCCTCCCTGCCTCGGTCGAACTCGACGAACCGCTCCCCCCAGGCCCAGCCACCGGACCTCGCCCGCCCGACGCGGTCGAACCCAGCGAGCCGGCCTCAGCCACCGGACCTCGCCCATCTGACGCGGTCGAACTCAGTGAGCCGGCCTCAGTCATCGGGCATCACCCGTCTGACGCGGTCGGACTCGGCAAGCCGGCTTCAGCCACCGGACACCACCCGCCTCACGCGGTCCAGCTCGGCGGCCAGGGCGGCGTCGCTCGGGTAGGCGTCGTCCCACTCCAGCAGCACGCCCGGCGGGCGGGTGCGGGCGCACAACTCGGCGAGCAGGTCGAGCACGTCCGGCGGCACCGACGCCGTGTGGGTGTCGTGCCAGACGCCCTCGTGCAGGTGCCCGCCGGCCACGTGCACGTAGGCGAGCGCGTCGAGCGGCAGACCGTCGAGCGCCTCGCGGGCGTCCAGCCCCAGGTTGACCTGGTTGGTATAGAGGTTGGCCACGTCGATCAGCAGCCCGACCCCGGTTCGTTCGACCAGTTCGCCCAGGAACTGCGCCTCGGTCAGCTCGTCGCCGGGCCAGCCGAACAGCGCGGCCACGTTCTCCAGCGCCAGGGGCACCGGCAGGGCCGCCTGCGCCTGCCGTACGTTCTGCACGATGACCGACAGCGCGTCGCGGGTGCGCGGGACGGGCAGCAGGTGCCCGGCCTCCATGCCGCCCGCGCGTACGAACGCGAGGTGCTCGCTGACCAGTGGCGCGTCCAGCGCCCGCGCGCACGCCGCCAGGTGCGCGAGGCCCTCGGGCGCGGGCGGTTCGGCGCCGCCGAGGCCGAGCCCCACTCCGTGCGGGATGACGGGGATCCCCTTCGAGCGCAGCACACGCAGGGATTCGGGCAGGCGGGCAGGGCGGAGACTCTCGGCGATGACCTCCACGAACTCCACACCCGGCAGCCGCTCCACGGTCAGGTCGATCTCGGCGCGCCAGCCGATGCCGATCCCGAGCTCCTCGGCCGTCACCCCCCACCACCGCCTCCGCCGCCGCACCCGCCGCCGCCACCCCCGCCGCATCCCCCTATACCGCCGCCCCTGGACCAATTGCCGGAGCCTCCGGAACCTCCCGAGCCGCCGCGAAACCAACCGCGAAACCAACCGCCTGAGCCGGTTCCTGCCGCGTCTCGGGCCGGGTAGTCCTCGCCCGAGGAGCCCAGCCAGGCGCCGTCCGCGTACGCGCCGTCGTACGAGCCCGTGTAGGAGCCGCAGTGACCGGGAGCGCAGGAACTCGCGCGGTCATGGCTGTGCGCGGGAGTACGGGCGTCCGTGCGCAGCGCGTCGGCGAGGTCGCGGTCGGGCAGCCTGGTCAGCCCGCGCAGCGCCACGGGGACGAGATCGGTCGTGCTCCGCGCCGCGCCGTCGGCCGTCAGGGTGCCCGCGCCCGCCCGCGCGAGCAGCGCGCGGCCCGCCGCCGACACCGGGGTGGCCAGCCGCCCACGCAGCCAGTACGCGCACGCCAGGGCCGTCGCCAGGGCCGCCACCGCGATGACCAGTGGCACCACGTACACGCCGCCGGTCATGCTGAGGACGGCGACCATCGCCGCCGGCACGGCGAGGCCCTTGAGCACCCCGATCGTGCGGCGGACGCGGTGCGTCTCCGCGGGCGACAGCAGGAGCCGTTCACCGGCCAGCCGCTTGGCGATCTGCTGGATCGGGATCTGCGCGCCGGCCCGGCGCCGGATCCGCGCGGCCGGCTGACCGCGCCTCCTCATCCGCACGACTTGGTACACCGCGTGCTCCACGGGCAGCCCGCGGTCGGGCGTGAACCCTTGGACCGGCCGTACCGTGCCGTCACGGGCGACCCGGACGGCGTCCTGCCCGATCAGGGACACCATCGCCGTGTTGACCGTCCGCCGTGGGCCGCCCGCGAGGTAGGCCGCCTCGTAGAGGTCGAGGGACCGGTCCGCCCGGGGTCTGGCCCAGATCAGCGAGACGCCGAACCACGCTGCGATGAGCGCCACCGGGAGCAGCAGCGTCAGGGAGACCGAGTAGAGCACCACATCCAATGTCCGCCTCCTGGGGAGGAGGGAGCCTCAAACGCGCCCCTTCATCACGTCTGACGCTCAGTGTGGCGGAAAGGTTTCGCCCGCGCGCTCCGGCCTCGTGGGCGAAGCCGGAGCGGGCGGGCGGTGGTCAGATCAGGCCAGGCGGCCGAACAACGCGTTGTACTCGTCCCACAGCTCCTTGGGCAGGCGGTCGCCGAAGGTCTCGAAGTGACCGGGGATCAGCGACGCCTCCTCCCGCCAGATCTCCGGGTCGACGGACAGCAGCGTCCGGAGGTCCTCCGGCGACAGGTCGAGGCCGTCGGTGTCGAGCTCGGCGGGCAGCAGCCCGATGGGCGTCCGTACGGCTTCCGCCGTGCCGTTGAGGCGCTCGACGATCCACTTGAGCACCCGGCTGTTCTCGCCGAAGCCGGGCCACAGGAACGTGCCGTCGGCGCCCTTGCGGAACCAGTTCACGTAGTAGATGCGCGGCAGGCGGGCTCCCGGCCGCTTGCCCATCGCGATCCAGTGAGCGAAGTAGTCGCCCATGTTGTAGCCGCAGAACGGCAGCATCGCGAACGGGTCGCGGCGCAGCTCGCCGACCTTGCCCTCGGCGGCCGCGGTCTTCTCCGACGCCACGTTGGCGCCGAGGAAGACCCCGTGCTGCCAGCTCAGCGACTCGGTGACCAGAGGTACCGCGCTCGCGCGCCGGCCGCCGAACAGGATCGCCGAGATGGGCACGCCCGCGGGATCCTGCCATTCCGGCGCGATCGTCGGGCACTGCCCGGCGGGTGTGGTGAAGCGGGCGTTGGGATGCGCGGCCGGCTCGTCCGAGGCGGGAGTCCAGGAACGACCCTTCCAGTCGGTCAGGTGCGCGGGCGGCTCGTCGGTCATGCCCTCCCACCACACGTCGCCGTCGTCGGTGAGCGCGACGTTGGTGAAGATGCTGTTGCCCCAGAGCGTCCTGATCGCGTTGGCGTTGGTCGTCTCGCCGGTGCCGGGCGCGACGCCGAAGAACCCGGCCTCCGGGTTGATCGCCCGCAGCCGGCCGTCCGGTCCGAACCGCATCCAGGCGATGTCGTCGCCGATCGTCTCGACCTTCCAGCCGGGGATCGTCGGTTCCAGCATGGCCAGGTTGGTCTTGCCGCACGCGCTGGGGAAGGCCGCCGCCACGTAGCGGGCCTCGCCGTCGGGCGGGGTGAGTTTGAGGATGAGCATGTGCTCGGCCAGCCAGCCCTCGTCACGGGCCATCACGCTGGCGATGCGCAGCGCGTAGCACTTCTTGCCGAGCAGCGCGTTGCCGCCGTAGCCGGAGCCGTAGGACCAGATCTCGCGGGTCTCGGGGAAGTGGCTGATGTACTTGGTCGTGCTGCACGGCCACGGCACGTCCGACTGGCCGGGTTCGAGCGGGGCGCCGACCGAGTGCACGGCCCTGACGAAATCGCCGCGCTCCTCGATGAGCCGCAGCGCGCGCTCACCCATCCGCGTCATGATCCGCATCGACACCGCGACGTACGGCGAGTCGGTGATCTCGACGCCGAGCTGGGAGATGTCGCCGCCGAGCGGTCCCATGCAGAACGGCACGACGTACATCGTGCGGCCCTGCATGCAGCCCTCGAACAGGCCGTCGAAGGTGCGGCGCATCTCGGCGGGATCGACCCAGTGGTTGGTCGGCCCCGCGTCCTCCTCCTTCACCGAGCAGATGAAGGTGCGGTCCTCGACCCGGGCCACGTCGGAGGGGTCGGAGGCAGCGTGAAAGCTGTTCTGCCGCTTGGCGAGGCGGGTGAACGTGCCCTGCTCCACCAGCAGGTTCGTCAGGCGGGTCCACTCCGCTTCCGAACCGTCGCACCATTCGACGCGGTCGGGCCGGGTCAGATCGGCGATCTGGCGGACCCACTCGATCAGCTCCGCGTGGACGGTCGGGGCGGGCGCCTCAACAGAAACGGACACAGTCACGGCTCCTTTACTCTCTCAGGGCCAAAACATCATCAACGACCGATCCACTCGAAATCCAATTGGCGTAGACCAGTCGAAAGGCCCTCCCGGATGCCTTAGAACATCTGGGGCGCTCATTTCAACATGGTTCCCGACAAGTAAATTCGGTGGTCGCCGAGACGCATCTCCCGTACCTCCTGACGAGGTCAGCACGGGTGGCGGCACAACGATCCAGAGAGAGTACCCAGCTGCGGCCGACTTAAAGAATGTCGTGCGTGCAGTGGTTTAGGCCATTCCAAGAGGTCTAAACCAATCGCCGGTAAGGTTTAGTCCAGTGAAACCACCGGAATCCCTGCGCACACGGGGAACGGCGCCCGCACGACGTACGGCGAGACGCGGGCGGCGCCTCGCCGTACGTTCAGGAATTGATGTCGGGACCGGCCGCCCTGACGCGGTCGACGTGCTGCAGCGCGTCACGCAATTCCGCCAGCCAGGTATCGGTGTGCCGGCCCACGAGACGCACGCACCACGCCAATGCGTCGCTGCGACTGCGTGCCACTCCCGCGGCCACCAGGGTGTCGAGAACCTGGCGCTCCGATTGCCGCAAACGGGTCATTACGGGCACCGAGAGTGTGGTGAACATCACGGTCTCGCCGCCGGACGCGACACCCCACGAAACCTTGCGGCGGAACTTGTGCTCCACCTCGCGCGCGATCTCGATGCGCTGTTCGCGCGTCTCCTCACGGAACCGGCGGATGAGCCCATCCACGGCCGCGGCCCGCTCGGCGTCGGGCGCACCCTCGGCCAACCGGGGCTCGGGCAACGCGCCGACGAGGGTGATCTCCTCACGGTCGAGGACGATCTCCGGCGGCGCGGCGAACCAGTCTCCCGGCAGGCGGCCGGTGAACCATCCCCGCAACTGAACGACTGCTTCTTCGCTTTCCATGTAATTTAGATTACACCTCTGCTGGGCAAAGGCCAGTACTCCTCCTCTACGGCATGCGTCGTGCGCTAACTGTCAGCGGTTCAGCCGGCGTGACCTGCGGGGACCCGGTGACCGCACCGGAACGGACCACACGGAACTGACCCGATCAGGTCAGCGGGCGCGGGCGGCGACCTGCGGGCTCACCCGGATCACGCCCGCCAGGTTCCTGGTGCCGACGGGCGCGATCTTGACGACGTCGCCGGTGCGCGGCGCGTGCAGCATCTTGCCGTCGCCCCAGTAGATGGCCACATGCGAGATGTAGCCGGGATTCGTCGGATCGTGCCGCCAGAACAGCAGGTCGCCCGGCTGGGCCTGGGCGAGCGGCACCTGCGGGCCGGTGACGAACTGCTGGTGGGTCACCCGCGGCATCCGCACCCCCGCCTGCGCGTAGGCCCACTGGACGAGCCCGGAGCAGTCGAACGTGTCGGGCCCCTCCGCCCCCCAGACGTACGGCCGGCCGAGCTTGGAGATGGCGGCCTTCAACGCGGTCTCCACCTGCGGCACCGACATCAGCGAGCCGGTCGGCCAGGTGGCGCGGGGCTGCGTCTGCGTCCGGCCCTTCGGGGGCGGCGGGGTGAGCACCGGGTTCATGGTGGCGATCTGCGTCCCCTTGGGCAGCACCCGTAGCAGCGCGGCGCGCAACTTGGTGGTGTCCTTCTTCGGGGCGCTGATCACCAGCGCGTTGTTCTGCGGGATGCCGAGCGTCCTGGCCGTCGGGCGGGAGACCACGGCGTCGATCGAACCCATGCCCATCGTGGCGTAGGCGCCGATGCGCAGGGTGCGTCCGGCGGTGCCCACGGTCCTGCCCAGGGTCAGCCCGCCGTCGTTGCCGAGCACGAACGAGACCGCCACGTCACCGGCCGCCACGTTGCTCCACAGCGCGTCGGACTTGGCGGTGGGGCTCGGCGTGTAGGCCCGGAAGGTCGACGGGTCGACGCCGAGCGTCTGGACCCGCTTGCCGTCGAGCATCACCTCGGCGGCGTCGGCGAGCTCCACCGCCTTGACGCCCTTCACCTTGGCGACCCTGGCGAGGGACGCCTTGGTCAGCGGCCGGCGCGCCACGACGAACAGGTGCGGCTTCCTGAGCTCGCCCAGCGGCTCGACGACCCGCGACGGGGCGGCCTCGGCGACGTAGCCGCTGCTCACCCGTTGCGGGGCCCGCTGCACGGTGGCGACGACCCGCCCGTCGTCGCGCGGGGTCAGATTGTTCAGGACCATCAGGTCGGCGGCGAGCACCCCGACCGCCAGGACGGCGATGACCGGGACGGCCCGCCGCGCCAGCCGGGAGCGCCGGGGCGGGGGTGGCGGCGGGGGCGGAAACGGATGGGGAACGACGAAGGTCATGCGCGCGCCCTCGTCGAGCACGACACCACCCCCTCCGCCCGCTTGCACGCGGTCCGACCCGATTCCGCCATATGAGAATGCCGCACTTCAGGATCGATGTGCACGTCTTCCCGGCAAAAAACTTTACCCGGTCATGACAATCCGCCGCGGCCTTGGCGACACGCGGCGGATCAATCGGACATCGCCCTCAGTTACCGACGTACGGCACCGCCTCGAGGACCTCCACCGTGTTCTGGCGGCCGTTCGGCATGGTGTAGGTCGCCCTCTCGCCGATCTTCTTGCCGTTGATCGCCGAGCCCAGTGGGGACCTCGGCGAGTAGACGTCGATCGGGGCGCCGCTCTCCTCCCGGGACGCGAGCAGGAAGGTGACCTCCTCCTCGTCGCCGGCGAACCGGATGGTGACCGTCATGCCGGGGCCGACCACGCCTTCGGTGCGTGGCGCCTCGCCCACCTTGGCGTTGTCGAGCAGCTGGCGAAGCTGGAGGATGCGGCCCTCCATCTTGCCCTGCTCCTCCTTCGCGGCGTGGTAGCCACCGTTCTCGCGCAGGTCGCCCTCTTCACGGGCGGCCTCGATCTTCTTGGCGATGTCGGTGCGCCCCGGGCCCGAAAGGTACTCCAGCTCCGCCTTCAAGCGGTCGTACGCCTCCTGGGTCAACCAGGTGACGTTCTCGTCGTGGGAGTCGGCCACGGGTTCTCCTTGCTTCCTCGTACTGGGGGCATTGCTCTCGGTGATGCGCTGGGCACGCTCGAATTTCGAAAGGCTAACAAGTTAACGGCCCGAGCGCTTCCCCAAATGTCTCACTATACGAGATAGCAGTAGTGCACGTGAACCGATGTTGCCTGGGCCGTGGTGTCCAGGCGATCAGTACGCACGACATATGCCTCACCAGCGGGAATGTTGACCTCTCGGGTGCCCACCTCGATGTGATTCGTATCTGTGGCGCGCAGGCGGCAAAGGGCCGCTCGACCGGAAGGCTTGTGTATCTCATAGGTTATCTCAGCCGAGCTGCCACTGCCCGCCTTGAAGGCGATCACCTGGTCGATCACCTCGGTCTCGCCCTTCGAGGCCCACATGACATACCCCCACCCACCGGCCACGATCGCCACGAGCACCCCGATCACGAGGTGGACGACGAACCTCCCGCGGCGCTGCGGACGGTCGGGGAAGTCGTCAGGGGTGCCGAGCACAGGGCTGTACGGCCGGCCTGTCTCGGCCTCGCTGGTGGCCATGGTGGAATCTCCCTGCACGTCTTCGGCGTTATCCGAGACAATTGTCTCTCGCGGGGGTCCTGCCCTCGCCACCGCCCAAGAGAAACCGGCCTCTCTCGCCGAGGTCTTGTCCAACTGCAAGGAGACCACGCCCGTGAGTGCTGAACTGAGGCTGATGGCAGTCCATGCGCACCCCGACGACGAGTCCAGCAAAGGCGCCGCCGCCATGGCGCGCTACGTCGCCGAGGGCGTTGACGTGCTGGTCTGCACGCTCACAGGTGGCGAGCGCGGCTCGATCTTGAACCCGAAGATGGATCGCCCCGAGGTGCTCGCCAACATCGGCGAGGTGCGCCGCGGCGAGATGGACCGCGCCCGCGAGATCCTCGGGGTCTCGCAGCGATTCATGGGTTTCATCGACTCCGGGCTGCCCGAGGACGAGAACGAGGCGCTGCCGGAGGAGTCCTTCGCGGTGCAGTCCCTCGAAGTGGCGTCCGCCCCGCTCGTGGCGGCGGTGCGGGAGTTCCGGCCGCACGTGATCCTGACCTATGACGACGACGGCGGTTACCCCCACCCCGACCACGTGATGACGAACCGGGTCTCGGTCGAGGCGTTCGACGCGGCGGGCGACCCCGACCGCTACCCCGGCACCGGCGACCCGTGGCAGCCGCTCAAGCTCTACTACCAGATGGGCTTCACCAAGGCCCGGTTCGAGGCGCTGCACGAGGCGATGAACGACCGCGGCCTCGGCTCGCCGTACTCCGACTGGATCGCGCGCTGGGAGGACCGCCCGGAGAAGTGGCCCGTCACCACGCGCGTCCCGTGCGCCGACTACTTCGCGGTCCGTGACGAGGCGCTGCTGGCCCACGCCACGCAGGTCGACCCCGACGGCTTCTGGTTCGTGTGCCCGCGCGACGTGCAGATGGAGATCTGGCCGACGGAGGACTTCCACCTCGCCCGGTCGCTGGTCGACACCACGCTGCCCGAGGACGACCTGTTCGCCGGGATCCACGCCGACGAGGTCTCCCCCGCCTGCCACTGACGCGACCGCCGGGGGTGGGTGGCAGACTGGGTCATGTGACTGTATTCGCCATGCCCGTCGGGGACGTCAGCCCAGGTCTGCTGGGGTTCCTCGTCGTCGCCGCGATGGGCTTCGCGCTGTTCCTGCTCGTCAAGTCGATGAACAAGCAGATCTCCAAGATCGAGGTGCCCAGCGAGGCCGACCTCGCCAAGGAAGACCGGGAACACGGCGAGAAGTCCCGCGAGCCCAACGGCGCCCATTGATGGCCCTCGATCCGGACGAGGAGTTCATCGAGGTCGCCGACCGCCGCGAGGCGTCGCGCTTCGAGGTCTCGGTGGACGGCGATCTGGCCGGTTTCGCGGACTACCGGCTGCGACCCGGCAAGATCGTCTTCACCCACGCCGAGATCGACCCCCGCTTCGAAGGCCGCGGCCTGGGGGGCCGGCTGGTCGCCGCCGCCCTCGACGCCAGCCGTACGGCGGGCCTGTCCGTCGCGCCCGTCTGCCCCTTCGTCGCGAGCTACATCAAGCGCCACCCCGACTACCTCGACCTCGTCGCCCCCGACTACCGCGACTCGGTGACCTGACCCACCCGGGCCATCACTCCCCCGGGCTCACTCGGGCGAGGCCCAGGCGCGTTCCAGCGCCTTCGGGAGGCCCCACCAGCCGAGCGGCGTCAGCACCTCGTCCTTGTCGACGATGCCCAGCTCGGTCCAGAGCGGGATGACCGAGGTGAACAACATCTCGGTGGCCTCGATGTCCTCCGGGTCGTCGATCTCGACCTCGATCTCCTCCGACTCCGCGATGAACCGGGCCACCCGCTCGGCGGAGGCGAGGACTCCCGGGCCGCGCCGCGCCAGCGCGGCCACCGCGGCCAGCCAGTCGGCGTAGTGGATGGCGCACAGCGCGGCGAGGATGGAGTCCTCGTGACTGAGCTCACCCTCCAGATCGGTGAACTCCTCCAGCGTGTCGTCCTCCTCCGACAGGTCGGAGATCGGTCCGGCCACGCCCGCCGCGACCGCCAGCCACAGGTCGGTGTCGTCGGCGGGCACCGCGTCCTCGAAGCCCGCGCACGCGCTGAGCACGTTGCCCGGATAGCCGGGGCAGGACAGCACCTCGCGCAGGCGCGCGGCGGCGGCGCCCAGCTCCCGCGCGGGGAACGGGGGCTCGGGCAGTTCGCCGACCACCCGCCGCAGCTCGTTGAGCGCGAACGCCTCCTCCTCGTCCATCGCGTCGAGGAGTTCCTTGTCCTGCTCGTCGGTGACCGCGAACATCGGCACCCGGCCGTCGGGGAGCGGCTCGACCAGCCAGCGCTCCTGCAGTTCCTCGTACGCCAGCCGCGAGGTGGGGTCCTCGAGCACGAGGGCGTCGGGATCGATCCGCCCCGCCGCCACCCGCTCCTCCAGGTAGGCCACCATGAGGTCGAACATCTCCGCGGCGACCTCGCCGCGCTCCTCCTCGTCGGGCCAGATGAAGAAGGTGCGGGTCAGCAGGATCGGCTCGGTGCCCGTCGCCTCCACCCAGTGCTGGACGTCGCCCACGGTGGCCGAACCCGCCTCGATCGCGCCGAGCGTCGCCTTCGCCGAATCCCAGAACGCGACGGAGAGCGGATTCCCCGCGCCCAGCATCGCGCGACGGAGGTCGGGCAGGGCGACGAGCGCCACTCCTGACGGCACGGCCAGCAGCGCACGCGCCACATCCCTGCGGGTCAGCGCATTGGAGGAGCGACCGGCGTGCGCACAGACAAAGTCTAGATCCACACAACCTGAGACTACGCCTGTACGGCCCGCACCACACCCCCAGGGCGACGCGGGCCACGCGGATAGGCTGGGAACGTGAATCGGCTGAAGAACGCGACGAGCCCCTATCTGCTCCAGCACGCCGACAACCCCGTCCACTGGCACGAATGGGGCGAGGAGGCGTTCGCGGAGGCAGGCCGGCGTGACGTGCCCCTGCTGGTCTCCGTCGGCTACTCGGCCTGTCACTGGTGTCACGTGATGGCGCACGAGTCGTTCGAGGACGACGCCACCGCCGCCCTGATGAACGAGCACTTCGTCAACGTCAAGGTCGACCGTGAGGAGCGGCCGGACGTCGACGCGGTCTACATGGGCGCGACCCAGGCGATGACCGGGCACGGCGGCTGGCCGATGACCGTCTTCACCACGCCCGAGGGGCACCCGTTCTACACCGGCACCTACTTCCCCCGGCCGCAGTTCCAGCGGCTGCTGCTGGGCGTGGCCGGCGCGTGGCGAGACGATCGCGCGACCGTCGTCAGCCAGGGATCGAAGATCGTCGAGGCTCTCAACGAGCAGGCCGCCTTCCCATCGGGGCCGGCGCCGGGCACGTCCACCCTGGCCGAGGCCGTGACCGACCTGGCGGGTTCCTTCGACGCGGTCAACGGCGGCTTCGGCGGCGCGCCGAAGTTCCCGCCGTCCATGGTGCTCGCGTTCCTGCTGCGGAACGGCGGCGAGGGAGCCGTCGAGATGGCCGCCGCGACGCTGGACGCGATGGCCAGGGGCGGCATCTACGACCAGCTGGGCGGCGGCTTCGCCCGCTACAGCGTCGACGCCGAGTGGATCGTGCCGCACTTCGAGAAGATGCTCTACGACAACGCGCTGCTGCTCCGCGTCTACACCCAGTGGTGGCGGTCCTCGGGTTCGGATCTGGCCAAGCGGATCGCGCTGGAGACCGCCGACTGGCTGCTCCGCGAGATGCGCACCCCGCAGGGCGGCTTCGCCTCGGCGCTCGACGCCGACAGCGAGGGCGTCGAGGGCAAGTTCTACGTGTGGACCCCCGAGGAACTGGTCGCGGTGCTCGGCGAGGCCGACGGCGCGTGGGCCACCTCGGTGTTCGACGTCACGGGCACCTTCGAGCACGGCTCCTCGGTGCTGCGGCTGCTCGCCGACCCCGACGACGGCCCGCGCCTGGCGCGCGTCCGCGCGGCGCTGCTGGCCGCCCGCGCGGACCGGGTACGGCCGGGCAGGGACGACAAGGTGGTGGCCGCCTGGAACGGCCTGGCGATCGCCGCGCTGGCCGAGACCGGAGCGGTCTTCTCCCGGCCCGACCTGGTGGCGGCGGCGCGCTCGGCGGCCGTCCTGCTGGAGGAGGTGCACCTCGACGGGGAGCGGCTGCTGCGCACCTCGCGCGACGGGCGCGTCTCCGCGAACGCGGGCGTGCTCGAAGACTACGCCGACGTGGCCGAGGGTCTCCTCGCGCTCTACTCCGTGACCGGCGAGACCCGCTGGTTCCACCGTGCGGGCGCGCTGCTCGGGGTGGTGCTCGCCCGCTTCGCCGACGGCTCGGGCGGCTTCTACGACACCGCGGACGACGCCGAGCGGCTCTTCCAGCGCCCGCAGGACCCGACGGACAACGCCACGCCGTCCGGGCAGTTCGCCGCCGCGGGGGCGCTGCTGTCGTACGCGGCGCTGACCGGCTCGGCCGTCCACCGGGACGCCGCCGAGGCGGCGCTGGGCACGGTGTCGGTGCTGGCGGGCCGGCACGCCAGGTTCGCGGGCTGGGGGCTGGCCGTCGCCGAGGCCGCGCTGGCCGGTCCGGTGGAGGTGGCGATCGTCGGTCCCGATGACGACCCCGCCACCGACGCGCTGCACCGTGCCGCGCTGCTCGCCGACGTCCCCGGTCTGGTGATCGCCCGCGCCGCGCCCGCCGGTGCCGCCGAGGTGCCACTGCTGGAGGCCCGCGGCCTGGTCGCCGGCGCTCCAGCCGCCTATGTCTGCCGGCGTTTCGCCTGCCAGGCACCGGTCACCACGGTGTCCGACCTGACGGTTCAGCTGACCCGCTAGCCGATCTTCCCGTTCTTTACCTACCTGTAGGCATGCTGTGAACTCCGCCGTCGACGCGGGTTGGGCCCGGATGATGTGCTACGACTGGGACCGAACTGTGTGCTGAGTGAGGAACTGGTCGTTTGATGCCTTTCCGCGCAGACACAGTGAAATCGGAAATCATCGCAGAGAAGGCACGGTGTATGCGGATCTTGGTGCTCGGCGCTGACGGTTATCTCGGTTGGCCCACGGCCCTTCACCTGTCACAAGCCGGTCATGACGTCGCCGTCGCGGACAACTTCGTCCGCCGGCAGTACGACTTCGAGCTGGGCATCGACAGCCTGGTGCCGATCGAGTCGCTCCAGACCCGGGTCGCGGCGTGGCGGGAACTGACCGGGAAGCCGATCGAGACGTTCGTGGGCGATCTGACCGACGCGGACTTCACTTATCAGATGATCCGCGACTTCCGCCCAGAAGCCGTGGTCCACTTCGCGGAGCAGCGTGCCGCGCCGTACTCCATGATCGACCGTAAGCACGCGGTCTACACGCAGGTCAACAACGTGGTCGGCACGCTCAACGTGCTCTACGCGATCGCCGAGATCGACCCGGACATCCACCTCGTCAAGCTCGGCACGATGGGCGAGTACGGCACGCCCAACATCGACATCGAGGAGGGCTGGCTGGAGCTGGAGTACAAGGGCCGCAAGGACCGGGTGCTCTATCCCAAGCGGCCGGGGTCGTTCTACCACCTGTCCAAGGTGCACGACAGCCACAACATGGAGTTCGCCTGCCGGATCTGGGGGCTTCGCGCCACCGACCTCAACCAGGGTGTCGTCTACGGCCAGCAGACCCCGGAGACCGCGCTCGACGACCGGCTGGCGACCCGGTTCGACTACGACTCCGTCTTCGGCACGGTGCTGAACCGCTTCGTCGTGCAGGCGGTCCTCGGCCACCCCCTGACGGTCTACGGCAACGGCAGCCAGACCCGGGGGATCATCGACATCCGCGACACGGTGCGCTGCATCCAGCTCGCCTGCGAGAATCCCGCGGACCCCGGCGAGTTCCGGGTGTTCAACCAGATGACCGAGTCGATGTCGGTCGCGGGCATCGCCGAGGTGGTCGCCGAGCACTTCCCCGGTGAGAGCACCGTCGACCACCTCGCCAACCCCCGCGTCGAGCGCGAGAACCACTACTACAACGTGACGCACACCGGTCTGGTGGAGCTCGGCCTGACGCCGCACCTGCTCTCGGACACGCTCATCACGTCGCTGTTCGACATCACCAAGCGCTACGCGGAACGGGTTGACCTGGGCGCGATGCAGCCGAGCATCGACTGGCGCGGCGCGCGTGCCGGGGCGCCCCGGTGAGCCAGGAGGAGGGCGCGTTCGCGCGCGCCACCGGGCGGACGGCCGAGAGCGAGGACGGCGGACCCGACAAGCCCCGCTACCGGCGCTACCAGTACGACCTGATCGCCCCGCACTGCGGGGGCAGCGTGCTGGAGGTGGGCGCGGGGCTGGGCGAGTTCGCGGCGCAGTTCACCGGCAAGGAACGGCTGGTCGTCTCCGACGTCGATCCCGACGCCGTCGAGGTCCTGAAGACCCGGTTCGCCGGGCGGCACGAGGTCGAGACCGTCCAGTTCGACCTCGGCGCGGGCGCGTGCCTGGAACGCCCGGTCGACTCGGCGGTGGCGATCAACGTCCTCGAACACTTCGAGGACGACGCCGGGATCCTCACCCTGCTCGCCCGCTCGGTACGGCCCGGCGGCACGATCGTCCTGTGGGTGCCCGCCTACCAGGCGCTGTACGGCGACTTCGACCGCCGGGTCGGGCACTTCCGCCGCTACACGCCCGCCACCCTGCGCGACGCCGCCGTACGGGCCGGGCTGCGCGTCGAGTCGGCCCGGCCGGTCAACCTGCTCGGCGGCCTCGCCTGGTGGGCGGCGGTCCGCCTGGGCCGGGCCGGCACGCCCAAGGCCGGGGCCGTCGGCGTCTACGACCGCTTCATCGTGCCCACGACCAGGGTGCTCGACCGCATCCTGCCGATCCCCTTCGGACAGTCCGTGGTGGGGGTCATCCGCGTCCCGCACGACCACCGGCCCGCCGACCGTGACTGATCTTCGCCACCTGATCCGGGGATCCGTTCCCCGGATCTTCACGCGGTACGCGATCGGGTCCGTGGTGGCGGCCGTGGTGACCGAGGCGGTCCTGCTGGTGACCTACGGGTTCGGCCTGCTCGGCCCGCAGGCCGCCTCCGTCGCGGCGTGGGCGTGCGGGGCGACGGTGAACTACGTGCTCAACCGCCGGTGGGCCTGGCGCCGCACCGGCCGGGCGAAGCCGCTCCGCGAGCTACTGCCGTACTGGCTGGCCGCGCTGGCCAGTCTCGGCGTGTCCACCTGGGCGACCGGGGCGGCCGACCGGCTCGCCACCACCCTCTTCGTGTCGGACGGCCCGCGGGTGGCCTTCGTCGGAGCGGTCTTCCTCGGCGTCTACGGGGTGCTGTTCATCGCGAAGTTCGCGCTCTTCCACTACTTCGTCTTCGCCGACCGGCCCGGTGCGGACACCGACCCGGAAACCGGCGCTGAACCCGGCACTGAGACCGGTGCCGACATCGGTGCCGACATCGGTGCCGGGGAGGATCGGCGTTCCCGCCACCAGGTTCCCAGGACGACCCGGGAGTAGCGGTAGCCGTAGACGAGGTTGCCGCCCTTCTTGGTGCTCCCGGCGGCCCGCAGCCGCATGGTCGCCGGGACCTCCACGATCCGGTAACCCCGCGCGATCACCCCGATGAGCAACTCGGACGACTGGTACTGCGGTTGCCGGAGCTCGACGGCCCCGGTGACCTCCGCGCGCATCGCCCGCAGGCCGAAGGAGGTGTCGGTGACCCGCTGGCCGGTCAGCCGGCTGATCAGCCACGCGAACACGTGCACGCCGAGACGCCTGACCAGGTCATGGGTCTCCTGGCGGCCGAGCAGCCGGGAACCGGTGGCGAAGTCGGCCTCTCCCCGCGTCACCGGCTCCAGCACCCGCCGCATGTCCGCGGGGTCGTACTGGCCGTCGGCGTCGGTGGTCACGATGTAGGACGCGCCGCCGGCGCGGGCGATGCGGTAACCCAGGCGCAGCGCCGCGCCCTGCCCCCGGTTCACCGGGACGTCGCAGACCAGCGCCCCGGCACGGCGGGCCACGGCGGCGGTGTCGTCACTCGCGCCGTCCACGACCACGATGGTCGCCGTCTCCAGCCCGTCGATCAGGGCCGGGATCTCCTTGAGGACCGCGCCGATGCCCTGTTCCTCGTTGTAGGCGGCGATGACGATCGCGATCGGCGGCAGGTCGCCGCCGTGCTCGGCGGTGAACGCCGCCAGGGCCGCGTCGTCGATGTCGTGCCGCGTCACGTCGGAGGTGCTCATTCCGCGGCCTCGCCTGTCTGCTCCGCGAACTCCGGCCACACGGTGGCCATCCCGTCGGTCAGCTCGTAGCGGGGCCCGTAGCCGAGCGACCTGGCATGGGAGATGTCGAGCACGACCGCCGGCATCTCGCCCGCCTTGGCCGCCACCCGCTCGACCGGGATGGGCGCCCCGGTGACCTCGCGGGCCGCCTCGATGAGGTCGTTGACGCTCACCGAGTGACCCGACCCGACGACCACCGGCCCGCTGACGCCGGTGCGCCAGGCGAGCAGGACGGCCTGGACGATGTCGTCGACGTGGACGTAGTCGCGCAACTGGGTGCCGTCGCCGTACACCTGGACGCCGGTGCCGCCGGCCGCGGCCCGCATCAGCCGGGGCACGAAGCTGTCCTTGTGCCGCATCCCCGGGCCGTAGACGTTCGCGAAGCGCAGCGCGCAGGCCTGCATGCCGTACACCCCTGAGTAGGCGCTGAGCAGCATCTCGGCCGCCGCCTTCGTCGCGCCGTAGGGGGTGAGCGGGCGCAGCGGCAGCTGTTCGCCGATCGGGGTGCCGCCCACGTCGCCGGTCACCGCGTTGGTCGACGCGAGGACGAACCGGGGCACCTTGTGCTCCCTGGCCAGCTCCAGCAGGCCGGCGGTCACCTCGACGTTGACCTGGTAGGTGCCGGCCGGGTCCTCGACCGAGCGGAGCACCGAGGTCACGGCGGCGAGGTGGATCACGGCGTCGAGGCCGTCCGAGACGGCGGCGCGCCGTACCTCGGGGTCACGCAGGTCGCCCACGACGCTGCGGACGGCGGCGGCGGGATGCGCGGAAAGGTCGGCCACCACGACCTCGGCACCCGCCGCGAGCAGGGCGGCGACGACGCGCCTCCCGATGAAACCCGACCCTCCGGTGACCAGCACCCGGGCCCCGTCAAGCTCCGGCATGCACGTCTCCCTCTCCACCGGCTTGCCCTTCGACCATATCGGCCATGAGCGGATCATCGTTCGAGCGGGTCAGGTGTGGAGAGCACATGAACAGGGACCTTACCGCTGATCCCGTACGCTACGGTTTTCGACCGAGACGCACCGACCGGCACCTATGGGCACCGACGAGACGAGAGGGCGGCTGTGACCCCTGTACTGACGATGGGGCTGCCGCTGCTGGCCGGCTTGGCGCTCGCACTGGTGGCCGGACGCCGGGGATGGGCGCCGCCGCTGTGGGTCGCGCTGGGCGTCGGTACGGTCCTGCGACTCGTGCTCATGGCGGTGGCGGCGCAGGACCCCGTCCAGGCGTACGACTTCGACCAGGATTTCCGGCAGGCGGCCGACACCGTGCTCGACGGCCGGAACCCGGCCATGCACATGCGTGAGGGAGGCTGGCACTTCCTGCCGCTGCTCGCCTACGTGCTGGCCGCCCAGCGGGAACTGGGCGAGTTGCTGGGACTGTCCTGGAACGTGGTCGGCCGGATCGTCCCCGTCCTCGCCGACCTCGCGCTCATCCCGCTGGTGGCCAAGCTGGCCACCGAGCGCCGCTCGCTGCGCGCCTTCCAGTACGCCTGCGCGCCCCTGGGCATCATGGTGAGCAGCGTCCACGGCCAGTTCCCGCCGCTCACCCTGCTCCTCGGCGTGGCCGCGCTGGTGGCGGCCCGCGGCAACCGCGTCCACCTCGCGGGCCTGCTCATCGGTCTCTCGGTGACCTGCACCAACTGGTCGGCCCTGCTCATCCCCGGCGTACTGCTGGCCGTGCCCGGGGTGCGGAACCGGCTGGCCGTGCTCGGGTGGACGGCGGCGGTTCCCGCGGTGTTCCTGCTCAGCAGCACGGTCGTCCTCGACACGCGGATCGAGCAGCTGCCCGACCTGGTGCGGGCGATCCTGTCCACCCGGCCGGTGGCGGGCGACTGGGGCTGGACCGCCCTGGCCACCGGAGGCATCCAGACCGTCTCCCCCGTCCTCGGGCAGATCGGCATGCCGGTGCTCGTCATCGGGCTGCTCGCGGCGGGCTGGTGGTGGCGGCGGGCGGACCCGGTCGATCTGACGCTCGTGCTGCTGCTCGTCTTCCTCATCGTGACCTACCGGCTCGGCGCGCAGTACCTCATGTGGCCGATGCCCTACCTCATCGCCAGGGTCACCCGCGGCACCTGGCCGGCCGTCATCACCGCCGGTCTGTGGGCCGCGGTCGGCTACCTGCGCCCGTACGAGCTCCTGGGCGTCGGCTGGTGGCACGCCCACATCTGGTGGGCGTTCTCCTCGTTCCTGGTCATCCCATTCCTGATCCTCGCGCTGCCGTGGCAACGGCGGATCGCCCCCGCCGCGCCCGAGGCCGGCCCGGCGGCATCCCCGGAGGAACGTCCACCCGCGTCGATGCGGAGCTGACCACCCCGGCAGGACACGGCCGGCGGACGACAGCAGGCCGGTCTCGTCAGGTCGGCGCTCTCGACGGACGGCGTCGGCGCTCAGCCGACGGACGGCGAGCGACCGGTCGCGTCAGTCAGCTGCCCCTCAAGCGGCCCGTTGGGTCAGTTGGCGGGCGGCTGGAGGTCGGTGGGGCGGTCCGGCGCTGTGGGCTGCGGCGCCTCCGGGCCGGCGTCGGGCGGGCCGGTGTCCGGCGGTCCCGTGTCGGGCGGGGGCGTCACGTCGGGGGACTCCGGGCCGTCGTCACCGTCGGGCGGGCCGTCGGTGGGCTCCTCGCTGGGGATCGGCGGCGTCTCCGGGACGGTCTCCGTCGGCTGCGGGTCCGGGACGACGGGGATCTCCTGGCCGTCGTCGCCGTCGTTCCAGGAGTCGTCGGGCCGGTCGTCGCCGTAGGTCTCGCCGTAGCCGCGGTTGGACGGCTCGGGGAAGGTCTTGACGGGCTTGCCCGCCATCGCCTCGGTCATGAACGCCTGCCAGACCCGGGCCGGCAGGCTGCCGCCGGACAGCTCGCCGTACCCGGGGATGACCACGGGCTTGTTGTCGGCGCGGAACATGTTGACGGCGGTGGCGAGCTGCGGGGTGTATCCCGCGAACCAGACGGCGGCCGACTCGTCGGTGGTGCCGGTCTTGCCGGCGGCGGGGCGGTCGTAGAGCCGGGCGGCGGTGCCGGTGCCGCCCTCCACGACGGAGGTCATGGCGTAGGTGGCGTCGATGGCGGCCTGCTCGCCGAAGGCGCGGGCGCCCGCCGTGGAGATCTCGGTGGTCTTGCCGGACGCGTCGGTCACCGAACGGATCACGTGCGCCTCGTGGTGCATGCCGTTCGCCGCGAAGGTGGCGTAGCCGGACGCCTGCTGGACCGCGCTGACCGAGGCGACGCCGAGCGGGAACGTCGCGGCGCTCTTGTGCGGCGCGAGCTGCGGCCCGGGGATGCCGGCGGCCTGGGCGAGCGCGGCGACCTTGTCCAGGCCGACCTTCTGGCCGAGGTCGACGAAGGCGGTGTTCACCGAGCTGCGGGTGGCGGTGACCAGGTTGACCATGCCGTAGGACGTGCCGCCCGAGTTGGGGATCGGGGTGGAGGCGACCCGCATGGGCGAGTTGCCGTTGACCCTGGTGTCCAGGCCGTAGCCGTTCTCCAGCGCGGCGGCCAGGGTGTACGGCTTGAACGTGGAGCCCGCCTGGACCTTGGCGGAGAAGGCGTTGTCGTACTGCGAGGACTTGTAGCGCCCGCCGTAGAAGGCGACCACCTCGCCGGTCGCGGGATCGACGGCGGCCAGGCCGGTGCGCACCTTCTTCGGCGTGCCGTCCGGCACGACGGAGGTGACGGCCTTCTCGGCGGCGGCCATCAGCTTCTTGTCGAAGGTCGTGGTGACGCGCAGCCCGTCCTGGTTGATGTCCTCGTCGCTGTAGCCGCGCCGGTTCAGCTCGGCCCGCACCTGGTCGAACATGTAGCTCTCCTGGCCCTTGGGGACCAGCGGGTTGACGGGCTTGTCGAGCTTGGGGAAGCGCTGCTCGGCGGCTTCCGCGGGGGTCAGCGCGCCGGTCTGCACCATGGCGTCGACCACCGACTTCCACCGTTCGCGCGCGGCGACGAGGTCGCCTCCCCTGGGTACGGCGAAGCGGGAGGGCTGCTGGATGACGGCCGCGAGGTAGGCGCCCTGGGAGATGGTGAGGTCGGCCACGTCCTTGCCGAAGTAGGCGTCGGCGGCGGCCTGGATGCCGTTGGCGTTGCGCCCGAAGTAGATCGTGTTGAGGTACTGCTGGAGCACCCAGTTCTTGGACTTCGACTGGTCGACCTTCAGCGAGACCATGATCTCTTTGAACTTGCGGGTGATCGACCGCTCCTGGCTGAGCCCGCTGTAGTAGTTGCGGACCATCTGCTGGGTGATCGTGGAGCCGCCCTGGACCTGGTTGCCGCTGACCGTGGACCACACGGCGCGGGCCGTACCGGTGAAGGAGACGCCCGTGTCCTGGTAGAAGGTGCGGTTCTCGGCGGCGATCACGGCCTCGCGGACGTGCTGGGGGACCTGGTCGAGCTTGACGCTCTTGCGGTTGACGCCCTGCTTGGCGAGCACGGTCTTGCCGTCTCGGTAGTAGATCACCGACCCCTGGGCGGTGGCCTCCTTCTGGGCCGCGTCCGGGATGGGGGTCATCGCCCAGGCCACGCCGAACAGCGCGATCAGCGCGGCGGTCGCCGCGCCCACCCCGATGAGCGCATAACGGAGCAGCCGTCGCTTCCGCACGTCGCTCTTCTCGTTGCTCCGCACACGCCCCCCCGACCGCCCGACACCGTCAACCCCCGTCAACTGGGCGGACGTTCAGGGTAAACGATCGATAACGATGCTCGGTCCTCACCTGCGATGGTACGTCGAGCACAGCCCCTGTCGAGGGACATCCGCGACTCAAGGCACTACTCGGCATGGGTGGGGCGTGTCGCGGTCTATCACCTGATCATTCCCAGGTGGGCGACCAGTGCGGCGACCAGTGCGGCGACCAGTGCGGCGACCAGTGCGGCGACTAGTGCGGCGGCTGGCGGGGAACCTCCGCGACCAGCGGGAGGACGCGGTAGGGGACGGGCGTGTCGAGGGCGATCACCGAGGAGGTCCTGACGACGCCCCGGACGTCGACGATCTGGTCGATGACCCGTTGCAGGTCGGCGTTGCTCCTGGCGACCACGCGGGCCAGCATGTCGCCGCTCCCGGTGATGGTGTGGACCTCCAGGACCTCGGGGATGGCGGCGAGCTGGTCGGCCACCGGCTCGTGCCCGCTGACCTGGCGGATCTCCAGGGTGACGAACGCGGTCACGTCGTAGCCGAGCGCGCCGGGGTCGACCTCGGGGCCGAACCCGGTGATCACCCCGCGCGCGACCATCCGGTCGAGCCGCGCCTGCACGGTGCCCCGCGCCACGTTGAGCCTGCGCGAGCACTCCAGGACGCCGAGCCGCGGCTCCCCGGCGAGCAGCTCGACCAGCCGTGCGTCCAGCGGATCAATCGTCATGGTGCACAGGATTCCCCATCCGCTTCTGACCTCATTGAGCATATTGTCCACTCATTTTAGTGTCTGTTGCGCAAAACGGTTGCCTGATTCGACAGTGGAGTCATGACTGACACGTTTCCCGTACATGGCATGGACGCCGTCGTCTTCGCCGTCGGCAACGCCAGGCAGGCCGCCCACTACTACTCGACCGCGTTCGGGATGCGCCTGATCGCCTATCGGGGCCCGGAGACAGGCAGCCGCGACGAGGCCGCGTACGTCCTCTCCTCCGGGGGCGCCCGGTTCGAGCTGCGCGGCCCGGTCCGGGCGGGCACCGGCCTGGCCCGTCACGTGGCCGAGCACGGCGACGGGGTGATCGACCTCGCCCTCGACGTGCCCGACGTGGAGGCCGCCTACCGGCACGCGCTGGACAGGGGCGCGCGGGGGCTGGCCGAGCCGTACACGTCGGAGGACGATCACGGCAAGGTGGTCACGGCGGCGATCGCCACGTACGGCGAGACGCGGCACACGCTGGTCGATCGCGCCAACTACAGCGGCCCCTACCTGCCCGGCTACGTCCCGGCCGAGCCGCTGGTCACGCCACCGGCCAAGAGATACTTCCAGGCCGTGGACCACTGCGTCGGGAACGTCGAGCTGGGCAAGATGGACGAGTGGGTGGAGTTCTACAAGCGGGTGATGGGCTTCACCAACATGGCGGAGTTCATCGGCGACGACATCGCCACGGAATACTCCGCGCTGATGTCCAAGGTGGTGGCCGACGGCACGCGCAAGGTGAAGTTCCCGCTCAACGAGCCGGCGATCTCCAAGAAGAAGTCGCAGATCGACGAGTATCTGGAGTTCTACGGCGGGCCGGGCGTGCAGCACATCGCGCTGGCCACGAACGACATCCTCACCACCGTCGACCGGATGCGGGCGGCCGGCGTCCAGTTCCTCGCCACGCCCGACTCCTACTACGACGACCCCGAGCTGCGGGAGCGCATCGGCGAGGTGCGCGCCCCGATCGAGGAGCTGAAGCGGCGGCGCATCCTGGTCGACCGTGACGAGGACGGCTACCTCCTGCAGATCTTCACCAAGCCGGTGCAGGACCGCCCGACCGTGTTCTTCGAGCTCATCGAGCGCCACGGCTCCCTCGGCTTCGGCAAGGGCAACTTCAAGGCGCTCTTCGAGGCGATCGAGCGTGAGCAGGAGCTGCGCGGCAACCTGTGAACAGCTTTTAACGCGAAACGGGCTTTGCGTCGCCCAGCGCGCGGCGATCACACCTCCATGGGATCACCGAGCGAGCCGCACGACCCGCCTGACTGGTCCCCGCCACCCGGGAGTGGCGGGGCGGCGTACGGCGTGCCGCCGACGCACGGCCCCACGTACGGCGGGCCTCCCCCGGATCACGGCGAGTGGGCCCTGCCCCTGTCCGGACGCTGGCGGCGGCTGTTCGCCGGTCTCATCGACATCGTGATCGTGGCGATCCTCACGTCGCCTCTCTCCTACAACGTGGTCAGGTACACGGACGAAGGAATCGAGCGGATCAGCGTCTCCCACGGCCTCCTGTCCGCGCTGGTCGCCTTCCTCTACTACTGGCTGCTGCACGCCTTCTGGAACGGCCAGACGGTCGGCAAGAAGATCATCGGCATCCGGGTCGTCCAGGAGCGCGACGGCCGGAAGATCGACGTCGGGCAGGCCGCGATCCGGGAAGCCGTGATGGTCGTGCTCATCTGGCTGTGCTGTCTCGGCATCATCGACGTCGCCTGGATTCTGTTCGATCCGCGTCGGCAGGCCTTGCACGACAAAGCCGCCAAGACTCTGGTGATAGACGCCTGACCAGCCGCGATGTCACGTAGGCTGCCTTGCGACGGCTCTGCGGGGACCCCTCGGGCCGGAAAGGAGACTTGCGGCATATGCGGCTCGGCCGGGTCACCCTCGCGGTGTCCACCACGCTCGTCGGCGTCATCGCCTGCGCCCCGTCCAGCGGCGAGGCGAAGCCCACGTCGGCTCCCGCGCCCGTAGAGGCGGCCCACGGCACGGCGGGGGCGATCGGCATCGGCGACCCCGACTTCCCCAAGGACGGCAACGGCGGCTACGACGTCGACCGCTACCGGCTGAAACTGGGCTACGACCCGGGCACCAAGCAGCTCGACGCGGTGGCCGTCGTCGAGGCGAAAGCCGCACAGGATCTGTCGAGTCTCAACTTCGACCTGGCGGGGCTCGACGTCACGAAGGTGAAGGTCGACGGCGCCGCCGCCACCTTCGTCAGGGAGGGCGACGAGCTGACCGTCACCCCCGCGAAGACCGTCAAGGACAAGGCCGCCTTCTCCGTGGAGGTGGCGTACGGCGGGCAGCCCGAGCCGGTGCGCGACAGGAACAACCTGGGCGTCTACGGGTTCATCCCGACCTCCGACGGCGCGTTCGTCACCTGCGAGCCCAACGGTGCGAAGACCTGGTTCCCCGCCAACGACCACCCCGCTGACAAGGCCGCCTTCGACTTCGAGATCACCGTGCCCGAGGGGGTCACCGCACTGGCCAACGGCGAGATGACCGGCAAGCCCCGCACCAGCGGCGGCAAGACGACCTTCAACTGGCGCGAGAGCCACCCGATGGTGACCTATCTGGCGACGATGACGCTGGGCCGGTTCGAGCTGCGCCAGGGCAAGACCCCGGGCGGGGTGCCCAACCTCGCCGCGACCGACCCGAAGTTCCGCAGCTCGCTGAACAAGGTCTACACGAAGTCCGGCAAGATCACCGACTACTGGAGCACGGTCTTCGGGCCCTACCCGTTCTCCTCGACCGGCGGCGTGGTCGACGACTTCAGCGCCGGCTACGCGCTGGAGAACCAGACCAAGCCGATGTACGGCGGCTTCGACCCCGACGAGGGCATCATCGCCCACGAGCTGGCGCACCAGTGGTTCGGCGACAGCCTGAGCATCAAGCGGTGGAAGGATCTCTGGCTCAACGAGGGCTTCGCGACCTACGCCGAGTGGCTGTGGTCGGAGCACACCGGCGACCGCACGGCCGAGCAGATCTTCAAGGGTCACTACGCCTCGACGGAGAGCCCGATGTGGGCCTACCCGCCGGGCCGGGCGAAGCCCGACGACCTGTTCAACAGCTCCGTCTACACGCGGGGCGGCATGACCCTGCACGCGCTGCGCCAGCGCATCGGCGACGACACGTTCTTCAAGCTGCTGCGCACCTGGGCCCACGACAACAAGTACGGCCACGTCACCACGGACGACTTCGTCGCGCTGTCGGAGAAGCTCTCCGGCAAGCAGCTCGACGACCTCTTCGACGCCTGGTTGTTCCAGCCGAAGCGGCCCACCACCTGGTAGGTCAGCCGAAGATGAGCTTGTAGCCGTCTCTGCGCAGCGCGCCGAGCACCTCGTCGCAGTGGCCGGGGCCCTTGGTCTCCAGTTGCAGCAGGACCTCGACCTCGTCCAGGTGCAGCCGGGAGCCGACCCGCTCGTGCACGATCTCCAGCACGTTGGCGCCCAGTTCGGCGAGCCTGGCCAGCAGCGTCGCCAGCGCTCCCGGCCGGTCGGGCAGCCGGATCCGGAAGCCGAGGTAGCGCCCCGCCGCCGCCAGGCCGTGCCGCAGCACCTTCGACAGCAGCAGCGGGTCGATGTTGCCGCCGGAGAGCACCGCGACGACCGGCGGCTCGAAGGCGTGTGGCTGCGCGAGCACCGCCGCCACCGCCGCGACCCCGGCGGGCTCGACGACGAGCTTGCAGCGTTCGAGCATGAGCACCAGGGCCTGCGAGATCTCCTCCTCCGAGACCGTCACGACGCTGTCGACCAGGTAGTGGATCAGCTCGAACGGGAGGTCGCCCGGCTTCCCGACGGCGATCCCGTCGGCCACGGTCGGGGCGGGCTCGACCATGAGAGGATGCCCGGCGGCGAGCGAGGCCGGATAGGCGGCGGCCCGCTCGGCCTGCACGCCCACGATCCGTACCCCCGGCCGCAGCGACTTCACCGCCAGCGCCACCCCGGCGGCGAGCCCGCCGCCGCCGATCGGCAGCACGATCGTGCCGACCTCGGGAAGCTGCTCCAGGATCTCCAGCCCGATCGTGCCCTGACCGGCGATCACGTGCGGATGGTCGAACGGGTGGATGAAGACGGCCCCCGTCTGCTCCGCGTGCTCCCTGGCCGCCGCCAGCGCGACGTCGACCGTGTGCCCTTCGAACATCACGTCCGCGCCGTACGCCCGGGTCGCCGCGATCTTGGGCAGCGGCGCCCCCACCGGCATGTAGACCGTCGACTTGGCCCCCACCAGCCCGGCCCCCAGCGCGACCCCCTGGGCGTGGTTGCCCGCGCTGGCGGCCACCACTCCCCTGGCCCGCTCCTCGTCGGTCAGCTTCGCGATCCGGACGTAGGCGCCCCGCACCTTGAACGACCCGGCCCGCTGGAGGTTCTCGCACTTGAGGAAGACGGGCCCGCCGACGAGTTCCGACAGGACGCGTGAGGCCAGCACCGGGGTCGAGACGATCACGTCGGTGAGGAGCTCCCGAGCGGCGACCACGTCGTCATA
Source organism: Dolomitihabitans soli (assembly GCF_022213955.1). Classification (GTDB taxonomy): domain Bacteria; phylum Actinomycetota; class Actinomycetes; order Streptosporangiales; family Streptosporangiaceae; genus Streptosporangium_A; species Streptosporangium_A soli. Next base: position 288,422 of record NZ_JAKNTW010000013.1, read on the forward strand.
CGTCACTTCTGGCTCCGCCATTACTCCAGTCTTTCACCTCATCGGAGTCAGGGGCTGTACGGGTGCGCGCCGCCGACGGAGAAGACCAGGATGGAGGCGGTGAAGCCGTGCACGTGGTTCTGGCCGCCGACGGGCCCGACCTCTCCCGCGGCGAAGAACCCGGCGACCCCGATGGGGCCGAGCGTGTCGCGCAGGGCGAGGGCGTCGTGGTCGGCGCTGCCGAACATGGACGAGCCGCGGCCGTTGCAGGAGAAGAGCAGCGCCCCGTCCACCCGGCCGAAGGACTCGCGGTGCGCGTCGAGCAGCTCGTACAGGTCCTCGTCGGCGGTCTCCGCGTCGCGCACCTGGAACCTGACCGTGCGGCCGATCTCCACCATGTCGCCGATCGCCACGGCCTCCCGCTCGGGGTCGATGCCGAGCACGCCGCGGATCAGGAAGTCGCCGCGCTCGTGGCGTTCGGCGTACTCGTCGATGGCCAGGCCGATCTGCAGCCCCGAGGCGACCAGTTCGCGGTCGTCCTCCTCCAGGGCGCTGACGATCTCCTCCAGCCGGGCGAGGGCGGGCTGGCCGGCGAGTTCGAGCAGGAGGTTCTCCTCCACCCCGGTGACCACCATCGTCGGGCCGATCGGGCGGCAGCCCTGGCTGACCACCGTGCTCACCGCGATGGGCCCGCTGAGCATCACGCCGATCGCGCCCTCGGTGTAGACCTCGCCGTCGGCGAACAGCCGCACGGAGCCCCTGCCCTGGAGCCCGTTGGCGAGGCCGCCGATGAGCGGCAGGTTGCCGAGCACCTCCGCGGAGTGCTCGACGAAGGCGTCGGTGGGGAAGCTGTAGGGGTCGGCGAGGATGACCGCGACCCGGTCGTCGTGGCCGCGCTCGGGCAGGCCGACCACCACGAAGCGGTCCTCGGACCGCAGGGTCTCCAGCGCGAACGGGGTGACCCGGGTGCCGTCGAGGGTCGCCGCCCACGCGCTCACCGAGGGGTTCAGCTCGACGCCCCGCGCGTCGCCGATCACTCCCGTGGCGCTGCACCCGATCACGTGCGCGCCGGGCGCCATCTGCATGGCCCGCTGACCCGCCCTCGTGACATCGTCGGGGTCGTCGCCGCAGATGAAGAAGCAGACCAGATCGGCGGGCCCGCTGAGCCCGGTGAGGGCCTGGCCGATCGCCGACTCGGCCGAGGTGACCAGGTCGGGGCCAACGGCGAGGCCGTCGGCGAAGCGGCTCGTCAGCAGTGCCACGCGTATCGCCTCCCATTGTGATGAGCTGTCCCCTTGGCCCGATTCTCCCCACTGTGGGGACAAGCACGCCCCCCAAGCGCAACGCGATAGTCAAGATCCGAAGTACCTGGTCTCCAGATTCGGGCTGCCGGATACGCCACCGGGGACGTAGTCTCGAACCCGTGCATCAAATCCCAGAGCTCCATACTCTGCGTGAGTTGCGCCAGAGCGGCCATATCCACCGCACGGTGAAGGCTGAGATCCGCGAGAACCTGCTGGCCCGGCTCCGTGCCGGCGAGCCGAGGTTCCCCGGGATCGTCGGCTTCGACGCCACCGTGCTGCCGCATCTGGAGCGCGCCCTGCTGGCCGGGCATGACCTGGTCCTCCTGGGCGAGCGCGGACAGGGCAAGACCCGATTGATCCGCACCGTGACCGGGCTGCTCGACGAGTGGACCCCGGTCGTCGAGGGCTGCGAGATCAACGACCATCCCTACGCCCCCGCCTGCGTACGCTGCCGCAGGCTGGCCGAGAGCGAGGGCGATGACCTGCCCGTCGCCTGGAAGCACCGCGACGAACGGTACGGCGAGAAGCTCGCCACGCCCGACACCTCGGTCGGCGACCTGATCGGCGACGTCGACCCCATCAAGATCGCTGAAGGGCGCACCCTCGGCGACCCGGAGACGGTCCACTACGGGCTGGTGCCGCGCAGCAACCGCGGCGTCTTCTCGGTCAACGAGCTGCCCGACCTCGCCGAGCGGATCCAGGTCTCGCTGCTCAACGTCCTTGAGGAACGTGACATCCAGGTCCGCGGCTACAACCTGCGGCTGCCGCTGGACATCCTGCTGATCGCCAGCGCCAACCCGGAGGACTACACCAACCGCGGCCGCATCATCACGCCGCTGAAGGACCGGTTCGGCGCCGAGGTCCGCACCCACTACCCGCTCGACATGGCGGCCGAGCTGACCCTGATCAAGCAGGAGGCCGCGCTCGGCTGGGACGGCCTGGGCGCCGACCTGCCCGAACACCTCGTCGAGGTGATCGCCAGATTCACCCGCCTGGTGCGCGAGTCCACCGCGGTGGACGCCCGCTCCGGCGTCTCGGCCCGGTTCGCCATCGCCGCCGCCGAGACCGCCGCCGCCTCCGCCGTACGGCGTGCGGCGCTGACCGGGGAGGAGCGCGCGGTGACCCGCGTGTGCGACCTGCCCGGGGTGGTGCACACGCTGCGCGGCAAGGTCGAGTTCGAGGTCAGCGAGGAGGGGCGGGAGACCGAGGTCCTGGCCCATCTGCTGCGCCGGGCCGTGGCCGAGACGTACCGGAACACGCTGGGCGGGCTGGATCTGGCTCCGCTGCTGGCCAGGTTCGACGAGGGCGTCCAGGTCGAGTCCGGCGAGCTGGTCGCGGCGGGTGAGCTGCTGCGCAGGATCGGGCCGGTCAACGGGTTGTCGAAGATCATGTCGCAGCTCGGCCTGGGCGACGGCGACGAGTCGCCCGGACACGCCGCCGCGGCGCTGGAGTTCGCCCTGGAGGGCCTGTATCTCATGCGCCGCCTGTCCAAGGACGACGTCGACGGCGCGGCGGTCTACCGAACCTGACCGTCCGTCCACGGCTGGGTCTTACTAGGGAGTGCACAAAATGACCGGCTATCGCTACGGGGAGTACCACGACGGGCCCGACCCGCTGGCTCCGCCGTACGACGTGCGGTCCGCGCTGGATGAGATGGGCGACGCGATCCTGTCCGGCTCGACGCCCGTGCACGCCCTCCGCGACCTGCTCAAGCGCGGCCTGCCGGACGCGCCCGACCGGCGAGGGCTCGACGACCTGCTGCGCGAGGTACGGCGGCGCAGGCGTGAGCTGCGGGAGCAGGGGCGGCTCGACGGCACCCTGGAACGCGCCAGGGAGCTGCTGGACAAGGCGCTCGGCCAGGAGCGCGCGGCGCTGTTCCCCGACACGTCCGACGACGCCCGGCTGCGGGAGTCGGAGCTGGAGATGCTGTCCGCCGACACGGCGACCGCGATCGGTGAGCTGAGCGACTACCAGTGGCGTTCCCCGGCGGCCAGGGCGACCTTCGAGGAGCTGCGCGACCTGCTCAGGCGGGAGGTCCTCGACAGCCAGTTCCGCGGCCTGCGCGAGGCCCTCGCCAACCCGGACGCCGAGGCCATGGAGCGGGTCCGGCGGATGATGGACGCGCTGAACGAGATGCTCGACCGGGACACGCGCGGGGAACACACCCAAGAAGATTTCGACCGCTTTATGGGTGATTTTGGGGATATGTTTCCGGAGCGGCCGCGCAACCTCGACGAACTCGTCGACGCGCTCGCCCGGCGCGCCGCCGCGACCCAGCGGATGCTCGCCTCGCTGACCGCCAAGCAGCGCGAGGAGCTCTCCGGGCTCATCGACCAGACGCTCGCCGACTCGGGGCTGTCCGACCAGATGCGCCGCCTCGGCGAGGCCCTGCACGCCCGCCGTCCCGACCTGGCCTGGAGCACACCCGAACGCCTCACCGGCGAGAACCCGATGGGCATGGGCGACGCCGTCACCGCCCTTGAGGAGCTCTCCGACCTCAGCCGCCTGGAGGCCGCGCTCCGCCAGGACTACCCGGGCGCCCGCCTCGACGACGTCGACGAGGCCGCGATCCGCCGCGCGCTCGGCCGCTCGGCCGTCGACGACCTGTCGGCGCTCAAGCAGATCGAACGCGAGCTGGAACAACAGGGCTACCTGTTGCGCAAACGCGGCAAGCTGGAGCTCACCCCCAAGGCCGTCAGGCGGCTCGGCGAGACCGCGCTGCGCCGGGTCTTCTCCTCGCTCGACGCGGGCCGCCGCGGCGACCACGACCAGCGCGACGCGGGCGCGGCGGGCGAGCTCACCGGCTCCTCCCGCCCCTGGCGCTTCGGTGACGAACAGCCCATCGACGTGGTCCGCACGCTGGTCAACGGGGTCCGCCGGGGCCGCGAAGGCAAGGGTGTGCGCCTGTCGGTCGACGACTTCGAGGTCGCCGAGACCGAGCGCCGCACGGCCGCCGCGGTCTGCCTGCTGGTCGACCTGTCCTACTCGATGGCCCTGCGCGGCACCTGGGCCGCCGCCAAGCAGACGGCTCTCGCGCTCCAGGCCCTGGTCGCCACGAAGTTCCCGCAGGACGCGGTCCAGATCGTGGGCTTCTCCAACTACGCCCGCGTGCTCCAGCCCGACGAACTGGCCGGGCTCGACTGGGACATGGTCCAGGGCACCAACCTGCACCACGCGCTGCTGATCGCGGGCCGGCACCTCGACCGGCACCCCGACTTCGAACCCGTCGTGCTGGTCGTCACGGACGGCGAGCCGACCGCCCACCTGCTGCGCAACGGCAGGTCCGCCTTCGAGTGGCCGCCCTCCCCGGAGACCCTGGAACTCACCCTGGCCGAGGTCGACAAGATGACGCGCAGGCGTGCCACGCTCAACGTCTTCATGCTCGCGGGCGACGAGCGGCTCAAGGAGTTCGTGGACGAGGTGGCCCGCCGCAACGGCGGCCGCGTCTTCTCCGCCAGCGCCGACCGCCTCGGCGAGTACGTCGTCAGCGACTTCCTCCGCGCCCGACGGGCGAGGTGAGGGGTCAGCCGTACGGCAAGCCTGGTTTTCGCTGCTCGCCGTTGGCGGCTGGGGTCTGTGGGACAGCGCTTCTCGGGTGTGGGTCGCGGGTCGCCGTTTCGGCTGGCATGCCGGACATCTGCTTCGGTTTGACCACACCTGCGCACCGCGCACTGAGTGCGCGACCCCAGCCCCCACTCGACCATCCGCCACGGGTCACCATCCCGCACATCGAGCCGGTCGGCGGCGAAGACTGACCGGCGAATCATTGCAGGAGCACGACCTCGTTCAACCCGGGGGTCAGGCGGTGACGAGGCGGGCGTAGCCGAGCAGGCCGCTGTCGAAGCCGTCGTTGAAGTGCCGGTAGGAGCGGTAGAGCGGGCGCATCGCCGTACCTCCGCCGGCCCGGACCTCGGCGAGCAGCCGGGCGACGATCTCGGGGCGCGGCAGCACCCCGCCGCCCAGGTAGCGGACGCCGTCGAGGACGGTGCGCACGCCCTGCTCGCCCGAGACGAAGGCGCCCACCCGCCAGCCCGACTCCTCGTCCCACAGCAGCGTGGCGTCGCCGGCCAGCCGGAGAGTGGCGTCACGGGGGTCGCACGGGTCGTCCCACCAGTCGAGGACCTCCACGCCGCCCGCGGCGAGCGCCTCGGCGACCCGGCGGACATAGGCCACCGGCATGCGGAACCACTCGGCTGTGTACGGCTCAGGCAGATTGTGCTTCACGGCTATCTGCACTCCCTTGTGCGACTGCGAAAGACGGCGTTACGCCACGAATCACCTGGATACCAGAGCAGGCCACGCCGGTCGCAGGGACCGGGAAACCTTTTTCGATTCGACGCCATCCCCTTTAGGGAGGCCGGGCTTCCGTCGGCGTGCCCAAGTTCGTCCCTTCGCGGGACAACTTATTCGCTTGCCGTGCCGTCTAACCAAGACAGACGATGTTCGGACAGAGACCGACCGCGAGCCGAAAGGGGTGAAGCTGGGATGATCGCGGCAATAGTGATTCTAGTGATGATTCTCGTCGCATGTGTCTCTTATGAGCTATGCCTCGGCTCGCTCTCACGCGAACGTGAGGTGACCGACCAAGAGGCCGCCGACGACCAGGCCGTCGCAGACTAGCGCCTCCCGCGGCGCAACAGCCTCCCGGTGAGATCACCGGGAGGCTACTCTCTGGCCCATGTCTACTCTGCTGCTCTGGTTGCACATCGCCTTCGCGATCTTCGCCCTCGGGCCGGTCACGGCCGTCACGATGGCCACGCCGAGATACATCCGGGCGAAGGACGTCGGCGTCCTGCGCTACCTCCACCGCAGCACCCGGATCTTCGGGCTGCTCTCCCTCGGCGTGTTCCTGTTCGGGCTGCTGCTCGGCGGCAGGGACCTCGCCAAGCCGTACCTCTCGGTGTCGATGACGCTGTTCATCGTGGCCGCCATCCTGCTCGTCATCATCGACAGGGACCAGAGCACCGCGATCAGGGCGCTGTCCACCGAGACCGAGGGCGACGACGCCAAGGTGCAGACCGGCCGCGTCGCCACCCTCTCCGGTGTGGTCACCCTGCTCTTCCTGGTGATCCTGGTGCTGATGGTGATGTTCGACTAGAGGGCGCGGGTGAGGTCGGCGAGGAGGTCGTCGATGGATTCGATGCCGACCGAGAGGCGGACGAGGTCGCCCGGAACCTCCAGCGGGGAGCCCGCGGCCGAGGCGTGGGTCATCCGGCCGGGATGCTCGATCAGCGACTCGACCCCGCCGAGCGACTCGCCCAGGGTGAAGAGCCGCGTCCGGTCACAGATCGCGACGGCCTCCTCCTCGCCACCCGCCACCTGGAAGGACACCATCCCGCCGAAACGCTTCATCTGCTTGGCCGCGATCTCGTGCCCGGGGTGCCCCGGCAGGCCGGGATAGAGCACGCGCGTCACCCGGGGATGGGCCGACAACAGCTCGACGACGCGTTCGGCGTTGTCGCAGTGACGGTCCATCCGGACGCCCAGCGTCTTGATCCCGCGCAGGGTCAGCCAGGCGTCGAACGGCCCGGCGATCGAGCCCATCGCGTTCTGGTGATAGGCCAGCTCCTCGCCGAGCCCCGCGTCCGCGGCCACCAGGGCCCCGCCCACCACGTCGGAGTGCCCGCCCACGTACTTGGTCGTCGAGTGCACCACGACGTCGGCGCCGAGGGCCAGCGGCTGCTGGAGGTACGGCGAGGCGAAGGTGTTGTCCACGACCAGCAGCGCGCCCGACTCACGGGCCAGCGTCGCCAGCCCGGCGATGTCCGCGATGCCCAGCAGCGGGTTGGTCGGCGTCTCGACCCAGATCACCTTCGTCTCCGGCCGCACCGCCGCGCGCACCGCCGCGAGATCGGCCAGCTGCACCGGGTCGTAGGCCAGCCCCCAGCCCTTCAGTACCTTCGCGAACAGCCTGAACGTGCCGCCGTACGCGTCGCCGGGAATCAGCACGTGGTCGCCCGGACGGCACACCGTGCGGAGCAACGTGTCCTCCGCCGCGAGCCCCGAGGCGAACGCCAGCCCCCTGACCCCGCCCTCGATCGCCGCCAGGCACTCCTCCAGCGCGGTCCTGGTCGGATTCGCCGACCGGCTGTACTCATATCCCGCCCGCAGCCCGCCGACCCCGTCCTGCTTGTACGTGGAGGTGGCGTAGATGGGCGGCACGACCGCGCCCGTGCTCGGGTCAGGCTCCTGACCTGCGTGGATGGCCAGCGTCTCGAAACCATTGCTCATGCGGCCCACGCTACCGCGCGCCACCCGGCGCTCTGCTCCCAGACGCCCCTCCGCCAACCCCGGAACGGCCTTCACCGACCCCTCCGGCCCAGCTCCCCGGCAGCGTACGCCTCATGCGGCCGAAGAGCGGCGGTCCTCATGAATCGGCAACCGGACGATGTCCGCCTCCCGCTCGCCGAGGTACCGTCCGCTCGGACCGGCCGCGGGCCCGCCGTTGATCCGTGAGAGCAGCACCTGGTCGGCCATCGCGCAGAGCACCGCGACCACCATCCCCAGTCCGAGTACCACGATCCCGATCACCGTCATATCCCTCTCCCTTCCGACACCTTCGAGCATCGTCGGAAAGGGCCCACCGGCGCCTCCGCTGAAGGACCGGTTCAAGAGGGTACGGCTCGGCCGAACGGTCGATCCCGGCAGTCATCCCCTCGACCTAGGCTCATTGCCGTGGGAGACACGCACCGGATGGTCTACTGGATCCAGCGGCTCAGCGAGATAGCGCTGATCGGCTGGCTGGGCGTGCTGCTCCTGATGGACCTGGCGATCGCCCTGTCGTCGAAGACGGGCAACCCGCTGGCCTTCCTGTGCGGATCCGCCGGGATCATCGCGGTGCTGCTCAGACGCAGGTTCAGGGTGCAGGGGTTCGTGCTGCTCCTCGGGCTGTCGGCGCTGATCTCCGTGGTGATGGGCAGCGTGGACGCCCGCCTGCTCGCGCCGGGGCTCGCCGAGACCGGGTCCATCCTGATCCTCACCATCGGCGTACTGCGCTGGGTGGAGCCGGTCGGCCGGGCGGCGCTGCTCACCGGCGCCTCGATCGTGGCCCTGCTGATGGCGGCGGGCACCCGCTCCGGGGAGGGCGCCGGGCTGGCGGTCGGTTTCCTGGTCCTGACGGCCTGGGTCGTCGCGGCGAGCGTCGGCGCCTACCTCCGCTTCCAGCAGGAGCGCCGCACCCACGCCGTGCACGCCGTACGGCGGGCGGAACGGCTGGAGCTGGCCAGGGAACTGCACGACCTCGTCGCCCACCACATCACCGGGATCGTGGTGCAGGCCCAGGCGGCGCGCACCGTCGCCGAGCAGAAGCCCGAGGCGGTCACGCCCGCGCTGGACGCGATCGCGACCGCCGGGGCCGACGCGCTCACCTCGATGCGGCGACTGGTCACCGTGCTGCGCGAGCAGGACCAGGCCGCCCGCACGCCCGGATCGACGCTGAGCGAGCTGCGCACACTGGTGGAGCGCTTCTCCGCAGACGGGCCCCAGGTGGGGTTCGAGGTGGGTCAGGGGCTCGACGACGACACCCTCCCGCCCGAGGCCATGACGACCCTGCACCGGGTCCTCCAGGAGTGCCTGACGAACATCCGCAGGCACTCCCCCGGCACCGGCTGGGTGCAGGCCGATCTGCGCCTCATCGAAGGCTGGGTACGGCTCCGCGTGCGTAACCACGGCTCGGGATCCGACGCCAGACTCTCCCGCCTCGGCGGCGGATTCGGCCTGGTAGGCATGGCCGAACGCGTAGAAGCACTCGGCGGCCGCCTAATCGCCGGCCCCACCTCGGACGGCACCTGGGAAGTCACAGTGGAAATTCCGTGCTGATTGCGACGCTGCGCGTCGCGGTTCGGGCGCTCACACCCGGCGGCTTCCCTCGTCGCTCATCCGCTCCTACGTCGCTCCTTCACTCCTCAGTCCAGCCACCGGCGCGCCCTGTTTGATGCGACGCTGCGCGTCGCGGTTCGGGCGCTCACACCCGGCGGCTTCCCTCGTCGCTCATCCGCTCCTACGTCGCTCCTTCACTCCTCAGTCCAGCCACCGGCGCGCCCGAACGAGACCCTTGGCTCGCTTGGCGAGCCTTGGGTCGGGTGGGGGGATGTTAGTGGTTGGTGAGGAAGGCTAGGAGGTCTTGGCGGGTGAGGAGGCCGATGGGCTTGCCGTCGTCGAGGACTACGGCGGCGTCGGCCTTCTCCAGGGCCTCGACGGCGCCGGAGACGGGCTCGCCCGCGCCGATCATCGGGAGCGGCTGCGACATGTGGCCCTCGATCGGGTCCTCGGCTCGGACCTTGCCCCGGTAGAGGGCGTCGAGCAGGTCGCGTTCCACGATGGAGCCGACGACCTCGGCGGCCATCACCGGGGGTTCCTCCTTCATCACCGGAAGCTGCGACACGCCGTACTCGCGCATGATCGAGATGGCGGTGCTGACGGACTCGTGCGGGTGGGTGTGCACGAACTCGGGCAGCCCGGTGTTCTTCCGCAGGAGCACGTCACGGACCAGCCCTTCCTCGCTGGGGCTGGTCAGGAAGCCGTAGTCGGCCATCCAGTCGTCGTTGAAGATCTTCGACAGGTAGCCCCGGCCGCCGTCGGGCAGCAGCACGACCACGACGTCGCCCGGCGCGGCGGCCGCCGCCACCCGTGCCGCCGCGACCACGGCCATCCCGCAGGAGCCGCCCACCAGCAGGGCCTCCTCGCGGGCCAGCCGGCGGGTCATGCCGAAGGAGTCCTTGTCGGAGACCGCGATGATCTCGTCGCAGATCGTGGTGTCGTAGGTCTCCGGCCAGATGTCCTCGCCGACGCCCTCCACCAGGTACGGCCTGCCGGTGCCGCCCGAGTAGACGGAGCCCTCCGGGTCGGCGCCGATGATCCTGACCCGACCGTCGGAGATCTCTTTGAGGTAGCGCCCGGTGCCGCTGACCGTGCCTCCGGTGCCGATGCCGGCGACGAAGTGGGTGATGCGGCCCTCGGTCTGCTCCCAGATCTCCGGGCCGGTCGTCTGGTAGTGGGCGGCCGGGTTCTCCGGGTTCGCGTACTGGTCGGGCTTCCACGCGTTCGGCACTTCGCGGGCCAGCCGGTCGGAGACCGAGTAGTAGGAGTCGGGATGGTCGGGTGAGACGGCCGTCGGGCAGACGACCACGTCCGCGCCGTACGCCCGGAGCACCGCGACCTTGTCCTGGGCGACCTTGTCGGGCACCACGAACAGGCAGCGGTAGCCCTTCTTCTGGGCGACGATGGCCAGGCCGACGCCGGTGTTGCCGGAGGTGGGCTCGACGATCGTGCCGCCCGGCCGCAGCGCCCCCGAGCGCTCAGCGGCCTCGATCATGGGCAGGGCGATGCGGTCCTTCACCGACCCCCCGGGATTGAAGTACTCCACCTTGGCGAGCACCTCGGCGGGCAGCCCGGCGGTCACCTTGTGCAGCCGAACGAGCGGGGTGTCTCCCATCAGCTCGATCAGCGAGTCATACACGCGCACTGTGAGGTCCAATCACCTTGTTTATCGGGCTTTGTCAGCGTGTTCGAGGCCGTAATCCCCAGCGGGTGGATGAGACTCGGCTAGTTTCACCTCAAACGCTACCGTCGCGAGACGACGAGGGGGCGCTACTGGTGTTCTGGACTCCTGGAGTGGCGCGTGCGGCACGGCGAATCGCGACCGCCGCGGCATACGGCGGGGGCGGACTGACCGCGATCGGGGCGGCGACCTACGGCCTGTTGCTCGCCGAGGGAATGCTCGCACGCAAGCTCGTCGGACTGCCGCACGGCATGGACGGACCACCCTCCGACGGCCTCTACGGCGGCGGCGACGGCGAGCCGATCCGGCTGGTGATGCTCGGCGACTCCACCTCGGTGGGCCTGGGGCTGACCGACCCCGGTGAGACCCCGGGCGTGTTGCTCGCCTGCGGACTGTCGGCGGTGGCCGAGCGTCCCTGCCGGCTGGACGTGTTCGGTCAGTCGGGTGCCGCGTCCGCCGAACTGGCCGCGCAGGTGGACCGGGCACTCGACGCACGGCCTGACATAGCGGTCATCTTCGTCGGCGCCAACGACGTCACCACGCAGACCCGCCCGCCGCTCGCTGTACGCCATCTGCAGAAGGCGGTGCGGCGGTTACACGAGGCGGGGGCGGAGGTCGTCGTGGGCACCTGTCCCGATCTCGGCACGGTGCGCCCGATCAGGCAGCCGCTGCGCTGGGTGACCCGACGGTGGTGCAGGGAACTGGCCGCGGCGCAGACCATCGCGGTCGTGGAGGCGGGCGGGCGGACCGTGGCGTTCGCCGACCTGCTGGGGCCGGAATTCGCTACAAACCCGGGCGAAATGTTCGGACCCGATCGATATCACCCATCTGCCAGAGGTTACCAACAGGCTGCTTACGCGGTGCTACCGTCTGTATGCGCCGCGTTGGGGCTGTGGCCTGAGCCTGTGCCTCGGCGCGGCGAGGGATCGAAATCGATTTACCTTGCGGCGGCTCTGGCCGCGGAGGAGCCCGGCGCCCAGGTCACCGAGACCCGCGTGGCCGGACAGGCGGTCGGCCCGCACGGACGATGGGTCACGCTGCTTCGGCGGCGGTCAGGGGCGTCTGACGACGCCTGATCGCGGTTACCCTCCGCACCGGGGTCGTCACGTCTCGTCCCCATTGGAGTGGAATGCCCGTGATCCGACCGCACGCGAAACCTGCCCTGGTGCTGATCGGCACGCTGACCCTGGCCGGCTGCTCCGGCAGCGACGCGGCCACCGAGAAGGCCCCGCCGCCCGTCCTGGCCTGGCACAACACGCAGGTCAACGCCGTCAGCCGGACCACTGTGGCGGCGGGGTTCCTCACCGCCACCACGATGGGGCCCGGCGGCACGCTCGAAACCTTCGCCGCGGACCTCGCCTCCGGCAAGAAGCTGTGGGCCCACCCCGCCACCATGGCCGGACGCCTGCCCGGCATGGGCGTCCCGCCGCCCGCGCTCATCCCGTCGGGAAAGGCCGAGGCGGTGGTGGCCGCCCTTGATCCCGCGAAGAAGGGCCGATGGAACGCCACGCTGCTGGCCCGCGACGCCCGCACCGGCGAGGAGCGGTGGCGCAGGGGGATCCACTCGACCTTCGGCCCCCAGCGCTGCGGGCCGTACGTCTGCCTGTCCGAGCACACCGCGCTGGCCACCGCCCGGGTCGTCGTGCTCGACGCGGCGACCGGCGAGACGGCCTGGCAGCTTCCCGGCATCGCCGAGGTCCAGTGGTCCGACGAGAACCGCGTGGTCCTGCTCAGGCTCGCCAAGCATCCGGTGCTGGAGGCGTACGAGCTCAAGACGGGCAAGATCGTCTGGCAGCAGCCCGTCGAGCAGGCGCTCGGGAAGGGGGTGGACATGTCGGGCGGCTGGTCCTTCGGAGCCACCGCCGACAACCTGGTCGGTTACGTCGCGCCGTACACCGATCCGGGCACCAAGAAGGTCTCGACCTTCGGGGTCTTCTCGCTCAAGCTCTCCGACGGCTCGGTCAACTGGATGCGCCCGTCGGTCGTCCGCGTCTATCCCAGCGGCAGCCCCGGCTTCGCCCCGGTGGTGCGCCCGGTCGACGACAAGGGGCAGTACGGCGGATTCGCCAGGCTCGATCCCGACACCGGCCGGGTCATCGGCCAGATCGGCGCCACCGACGTGCCCGGGTCCGGATGGTGGCTGGCCTTCCCCTCCCAGATGGAGCGGGTCGGCTTCCTCAAGCACGGCAGCTCCGGCAGCTCCTTCGACCTGGCCAGCGGCAAGCCGACGACCACCGAGGGACAGCAGGGCTGGTCGTTCTGCGTCACCGACCCCAAGGCGCTCCCCCTCAAGGGCCAGGCTCCGGGGTTCTACTCCGTCGCCGCGCTGTGCGAGTACGACCTCGCCAGGGGCAAGCGGGCGGACGGCACGGCCACGCCCCCGGAGTGGTTCACCGGCAGCCAGGAGGGCTGGCGGGTGTGGCGTGACGAGAAGGGCGCGCTGCACGGAATCAGGGACGGCGCCGCCAACGCTCCGGGCATGTACGGCTGACCTGCCGATTACAGTACAAAGTTCTGTTTTTCGCCCCCCAGGTCATGGCGGACGCCCTACAGCGGAGTAATCTCCCCGTCAGGAGCGCTGAACAGAACCCAGGAGAGCCACATGCCCGAGGCAGTAATCGTCGCAACAGCACGTTCGCCGATCGGCCGCGCCTTCAAGGGGTCGCTCACGGACATCCGTCCCGACGACCTTGCCGCCCAGATGATCCAGGCGGCCCTGGCCAAGGTCCCCCAACTCGATCCCGCGGAGATCGACGACCTCATGCTCGGCTGCGGCCTGCCGGGCGGCGAGCAGGGTTTCAACATGGGCCGGGTGGTGGCCGTGATGCTCGGCCTTGACGGCGTGCCCGGCACGACCGTGACCCGCTACTGTTCCTCATCCCTGCAGACCACCCGGATGGCCTTCCACGCGATCAAGGCGGGCGAGGGAGACGTGTTCATCTCGGCCGGGGTCGAGTGCGTCTCACGTTTCGCCAAGGGCAACTCCGACTCGTGGCCCGAGACCCACAACTCGATCTTCGGCGACGCCCGTGCGCGCACCCTCAAGCTGGCCGAGGGCGGCCAGACCTGGCAGGACCCCCGCGACGACGACCAGCTCCCCGACGTCTACGTCGCGATGGGCCAGACCGCGGAGAACGTGGCCGGCATCCGGGGCATCTCACGCAAGGAACAGGACGAGTTCGGCGTGCGGTCGCAGAATCTCGCGGAGAAGTCGCTCGGCAACGGGTTCTGGGAGCAGGACATCACCCCTGCCACCCTGCCCTCCGGCGCCGTCGTCAGCAAGGACGACGGCCCCCGGCCCGGCACCACCTACGAGGCGGTGGCCGGGCTCAAGCCGGTGTTCCGCCCCGACGGCACCGTGACCGCCGGCAACTGCTGCGCCCTCAACGACGGGGCCGCCGCGGTGGTCGTGATGAGCGACACCAAGGCCGCCGAGCTGGGGCTCACCCCGCTGGCCAGGATCGTGTCCACGGGCGTCACCGGTCTGTCGCCGGAAATCATGGGCCTGGGCCCGGTGGAGGCCACCAGGCAGGCGCTCGCCAGGGCCGGCATGTCGATCGACGACATCGACCTGGTCGAGATCAACGAGGCGTTCGCCGCCCAGGTGATCCCCTCCTACCGGGAGCTGGGCATCGAGCTCGACCGCCTCAACGTCAACGGCGGCGCCATCGCGGTCGGCCACCCCTTCGGCAGCACCGGCGCCCGGATCACCTCCACCCTGATCAACAGCCTCCGCTTCCACGACAAGTCCATCGGGCTTGAGACCATGTGCGTGGGCGGCGGCCAGGGCATGGCCATGATCCTCGAACGCCTGAACTGACCCGTCAGGCCGGCGTCCCATCCGGACGCCGGCCGTACCCGGTCAGCCGTGGAGGTCGGGGCCCGCCCTGGTGGGGGTGATCTTCATGATGACCCGGCGGTCGCGTTCCATGACGGCGCGGTAGTCGTCCCAGTCGGGGTGCTCGCCGGAGATGCGGCGGTAGTAGTCGACGAGTGGCTCCATCGCCTCGGGGAGACCGACGATCTCGGCGGTGCCCTCGATCTGGATCCAGTCGCCGAAGAACCCGTCGGTGAACACGCAGACCGCCACCTGGGGGTCCCGCCGGGCGTTGCGCGTCTTGGCGGCCGTCTCACGGGTGCTGATCACGATGTGACCGTCGTCGTCGATCCCGGTCGTCACCGGTGACAGCTGCGGACGGCCGTCCGCGTGCCGGGTCAGCAGCACCGCCCGATGGTTGCCTCTGACGAACTCTCGTGCCTTGTCCAGATCCATGAGCCCATCATGCTCCAGACAGGCGCACGCCCGCGCCACCGGTGGGTGGGCGCGGGCGCGTCGCTACGACTACATGCGGTGGTGGCGCTGCCGCTCATGCTCGCGAACGATCGCGGCGGCGTAGCCGTGGGTTAGCCCGTGTTCGTCTGCGAGCCAGTTGGCCCGTTCATCGCAGCGTAGGAACGACGGGCCGTTGTCGATGGCTTGAAACCACTCTGGGAGTGCGCGTCCCGTTATCGTGGGGACTCTGGCAATGAGCTTGATCTGCGTCTCCGGTGAGTGGTTCAACGACATGGGCACCTCCACGGATGGGCTCCTTTGCTCGACACTGCAACAACACCGGCCGATTGGCAAGAGCTGACCGGCCAGTTCTCTCTTACGTGACGTAGATCATTCGTCGCGCAGGGTTGTTGGTCCAGCATGTGCCTTGCCGTACCCACGTATCGGCCAAGACATGCGAAAGGCCCCGCCATAAGCGGGGCCTTGTCACATGACCTGCTAGTCGTTGCCCGAGAAGTAGCTGACGAAGCGCAGCACCTCCAGGTAGATCCAGACCAGGCTGAGGGTGAGCCCGAAGGCGCACTGCCAGGCGAACTTCTCCGGTGCGCCCTGCGCCACGGCCTGCTCGACCATGTCGAAGTCGAGGAGCAGGAAGAAGCAGCCGAGCAGGATCATCGCGGCGCTGAAGATCCAGCCGAGCGGGCTGTCGGTGCGGATGCCGATGCCGCCGTCGACGAAGAACCCGGCGACCAGGTTGATCAGCATCAGGCCGATCGCGGCGATGGCCGCGGCGCCGACGAAGCGCACCAGCTTCGGCGTGACCCTGATGATCTTCAGCGAGTGGACGGCCAGCACCCCGCCGAAGGCGAGGGCCGTACCGAGCACCGCCTGGATCACGACGCCGTTGTAGAAGCTCTCGTACGTGTGGCTGAGCGCGCCCACGAAGACGCCGTAGAACAGCGCGTAGCCGAGGATCAGCACGGGGCTGGTGCTCTGCTTGAACGACGCGATCAGGGCGAGCACGACGCCGACCAGCGCGAAGACCACCGCGATGCCCAGGGGCACGTTGAGCACCCACGCGGCGGCGGCCGCCACCACCAGGGTGCCCAGGGTCATGAACCCGCGCACGACGACGTCGTCGATCGTCATCTGCCGCTGGGCCGGGGGGGCGTACGACGGGGCGTCATACATGTTCTGGAGCTGGTCAGAGCTCGGAGTCGGCCCGCCCCAGGCCTGCTGGCCCTGGCGTTTCCGACTGAAAACGGGGTTCTTGCTCTCCATCGATTGCCTCCACCTTGCGACCTACGTGATCAGAGTAGTAGATCGGGCATCACAGGGCCGTATCATGCCGGTATCTAAATCTGTCTGGGGAGACAACGACCGGTCAGCCTTCTCAGTTCCCGAAGCATCCCACGGGAACGCCCGTACGCCGAGGGGGAGCCGGCCCGTTCGCCGGATCGCTCACGCCTCCGAGCGGAGCACGGTGATCTCGTAGGAGTAACGGTCGCCACGATAGAGCGACCTGGCCACCTCCACCGCCCTGCCACGCTGGTCGTAGGCGGTCCGCTCGACGAGCATGGCGGGTGAGAAGGGGGCGGCGGCCAACTCCCCGGCCTCCTCCGGGTCGAGCACGGTGGCCCTGATCGTCTGGTCCGCCCGTTCGAGCCGGATCCGGTGCTCCCGTTCCAGCAGGTCGTAGAGGGAGACGTCGGCGGCGAGGCCGAGCAGGCCCGGCGCGATGGACACGGGCACGCACGACTCCTCCAGGCACATGGGCTCGCCGTCGGCGGTGCTCACCCGGCGCAGGCGGGTGACGGGCTCGGCCGGGCTGATCCCCAGCGCGTAGCCGACCCCGGCCCCGGCCGGGACCTCGGCCGCCGCCAGCAGGCGAGAGCCCGGAGTCAGCCCCCGGCTGCGCATGTCCTGGCTGAACGAGGTCAGCTCGATGGTCTTGGCGATGCGCTCGCGGCTGACGAACGTGCCCGAGCCCTGCACCCGGTATACCAGCCGGTCGGTCTCCAGCCGGTCGAAGGCGCGGCGGACGGTGAGCCTGCTGACCTCGAACAACTCGGCCAGGTCGCGCTCGGTGGGCAGCTTCGCCCCCGGCCCCAGCCGCTCGACGAGGGCCATCAGGTGATCCTTCAGCTGACCCGTCTTGGTCATCCCAATTCCCGTGATCTGCGCATCGCCGTACCAGCTTACAGCGGGGGTTTGACGCTCGTTCGCCAATTGGGCTATACCAATTGACGTGAATCTGACAGCCAGGATGGCGGGCGGCCTCGTGATCAGTTGCCAGGCCCCCGACGGGCATCCGCTGCGCCGTACCCCGGTCATCGCCCTGCTCGCCCGGTGCGCCGAGGAGGGCGGGGCCGCGGGTGTGCGGGTCAACGGCCCCGAGGACGTCCGCGCGGTCAGGGCGGCGGTGGGGCTGCCGATCATCGGCCTGGCCAAGGTCCCGCGGGAGAGCGCCCGGCCGCTCATCACACCGGGGTACGAGCTTGCCGCCCGGCTGGTCGAGGCCGGGGCCGACATGGTGGCCCTGGAGGCGACCGCGGAGGTGACCGGCGACCCGCGGGAGACGATCGAACGGGTCAGGACCCGTCTCGGCGTGCCGGTCATGGCCGACGTCTCCACCCTCGGCGAAGGGCTCGCGGCCTGGGAGTGGGGCGCGGAACTGGTGTCCACGACCCTGTCCGGCTACACCCCCTACACCGCCACCCCCGCCACCCCCGCCACCCCCGGCACCCCCGGCACCCCCGGCACCCCCGGCACCCCCGGCGATGAGCCTGACCTCGATCTGGTCGCCCGGCTCGCCGCCCACGACGTCCGCACCGTGGCCGAGGGCCGCCTGCGTACCGCCGAACACCTGGCCGCCGCCTTCGAACGCGGCGCCTGGGCCGTGGTCGTGGGCGGCGCGGCGACCGACCCGCTCGCGATCACCCGCCGGCTCGTCCGCAGCACACCCGCCGCACAACGGGTCCAGGCGACGTGACGACCACGACCACCAAGGACGGGACAAACCAGCCGATACGGGGGATCACAGGCATGAGGCAGGTCCGCCAGAACCAGGATCGGCCGGTGAGGGCGTGATGACGGGCACGAGCGCGACCCGGCCGACGGAGACGGAGACGGGGACAGGGACAGGGACGGAGACGCGGACGGGGACAGGGACAGGCGCGACGGTCGTCATCGGCGTCGACCTCGGCGGTACCAAGACGGCGGCCGGTGTCGTGACCCTCGACGGCCGTCTCCTCCACTCGGCCCACCTCCCCACTCCCGCCGCCTCCGGAGCCGCCGCGGTCCTGTCCCAGGCGGTACGGCTGGCCGCCGCCGAGGCCGCCTGGGCCGGCGAGGCGGGCCTGCGACCGGTGGCCTGCGGCGTCGGGAGCGCGGGCACCGTCGACGCCCGGGGCGAGGTCAGCCATGCCACCACCGCGCTCCCCGGCTGGCGCGGCACCCCGCTGCGCGCCGCCTTCACCGCCGCCCTGGACCTCCCCGTCAGGGTGCTCAACGACGTGCACGCCTGGGCGCTCGGCGAGGCCCGCCTCGGCGCCGCCCTGCACAGCCGGACCGCCCTGGTCGTCACCGTCGGCACCGGGATCGGCGGTGCGCTCGTCGTGGACGGCGAGTTGGTCCCGGGCCGTACGGGCACGGCGGGCGCCCTCGGGCACCTCCCCGTCCCCGCGCCAGGTCCGGCACGCCGCTGCCCCTGCGGTCGCACCGGCCACCTGGAGGCGTACGCCTCCGGTCCCGCGATCCTCGCCCGCCACCGCGAACTCGGCGGCGCCGGCGAGGACCTGGCGGACGTCGCCGGGCTGGCCGCGGCGGCGATCCCCGCGCCATCGCGGTGATCACGGAGGCGGCCGGCCTCCTCGGTCGCGCCCTCGGCGGCCTGGTGACCGTCTTCGACCCGGACGTCGTCGTGCTCGGCGGCGGGGTGACCGCCGTCGGCGACCTCCTGCTCGACCCCCTCACGCGGGCCGTGCGGGAGGAGGCGCTGCCGGGGCCGGACCAGGTCGTGATCCGGCCCCCGGCCCTCGGCCGGTTCGGCGGGGTGCTCGGGGCCGCCGCCGCCGCGATCGGAGAACGGCCGGACGAGGGGAAGGACCGCGGCCGGGAATGATCGCCACTTGTGGTGCGGCCATTAGGCCGCCCACCTCGATCTCGCCGGAAGCGATCTTCTCCGCCGTCGCACTGCGTCACAACACGGTTCCCGAAACGGTGCGTTCCGGCAGCGGTGAGCGACGAATTGATGACACTTCCGGTAACCGGATAACTATGTAACGAATTCGGCGCAACTGTGCGTAAAGGACTGCGCTTTAGTTCCGGACAACCGAACACATGCGAAACGGTCAGCTTCTACTTCACGCAGGTAGCGAACCGGTTACCGGTGGTTGACAGGGGGTGCCCCCGGCGGGACTCGAACCCGCACTACAACCCTTTTAAGGGGTTTGCCTCTGCCATTGGGCTACGGGGGCGCCGTAATCATACGTAATAGACCACTCATAAGAGGAGCACAAGTTCGTATCAGGCGTCACACATGATGACGTAAGGGAGATTGCGGATGTCGCGCCCGGTGTACGGCACGAGCGGTGGGCATCCGGTCGAGGAAGAGAACGCCGTCGAGATGGTCGAGCTGATGCTGCAGGCAGCGGGCCTCGAACGCGTCCGTGTGAAACGTCAGTGATTCGCCGTCGCCGGGACGCTGGCCGGTGACGGTGATCCGGGTGGCCCGGCGGACCTCGCCGACGAGCCCGGGGACCGACAGGCAGCCCTCACGGGCGGTCTCCCAGCGGGCGGCCTGGGTGAGGCGCGGGTTGACCAGCACCAGCTCCCCCGCGCAGGAACGGGTCCTCGGGTGGCTGGAGACGTCGATGGCCAGCAGCCGCCAGCCCAGGCCGATCTGCGGCGCGGACACGCCGAGGCGGTCGTCGGCACGGCGCAGCGTGGCGAGGAGGTCGGCGGCGGCCTCGACCACCCGGGGATCGGCGGGATCGACGGGGGCCGCCATGGTGGTGAGCAGCGTGTGCGGCGCGTCGAGCACCTCGCGGGCCGTACCGGCCGGCGCGGTGGGCGCGGTCATCGGGGCGCGGGAGGGAGTCACAGGAGCTCCGGCACGGCGGGGCGGAAGGTGATCTCGGCGCCGAGTCCGGCGCCGACGGCGGCGAGACGGCGCATCAGGGCGGCCACGTCGACGTCGCCGGGGATCCGGACGTCGGCGATCAGCACGTAGAGATCACCGCTGAGACGGCTGTTCATGCCCGTGATCGTCCCACGTTCGCATGCCAGCACGCCGCTGACCGCAGAGATGATGCCGGGCCGGTCGGCGCCGTGCACGCTCAGCACGAACCCCACGCCGTCGTCGGCCTCGCCCGGCGAGGTGCGGGCGAAGGGCCGGAACCAGGCGCGCGGGGAGGGCGCCGGGTCACGCAGGCCGTCCATCTCGACCGTGGTGATGACCAGGTCAGGGCAGTGGTCGCGGAGTTTCTCGGCGGCGAGCGTGCCCGAGACCAGCAGTGTCATCACCACGTAGTCGCCGAGCAGCGTCATCGTGGAGTCCTGGATGTTGGCTCCCTGCTCGGCGATCGCCCCGGAGACCTCCGAGATCACGCCGGGGCGGTCGATGCCGAGCACGGTGACAGCGGACAGGCCCATGTTCACCACTCTCCGCCCTCTCCCAGCCTCTCGGGTGCCCTTCCGAGACGGGAGTACGGCCTCGCTCCTCCGTGCGGTGGAGGCGCGAAGCCGTACCCGGGCTCAACGCGGGCGGTTGCTCGCGACCGCGGCCCTGAACTCGTCACGCGGGCGGTGGATCTCGCCGAGCGAGATCGTCTCCCGCTTGAAGAACAGCGCGAGGGTCCAGTCCACGACCACACGGACCTTCCGGTTCAGCGTGGGCACCCGCGACAGATGGTAGGTGCGGTGCATGAACCATGCAGGGAATCCGCGAAGCTTGACCCCGTAGACGTTCGCCACGCCCTGGTGGAGGCCGAGTCCGGCGACCGATCCGACATACTTGTGACGGTAATCGACAAGTTCCTCCCCCTTGAGGGTCCGCACGATGTTGTCGGCGAGGACCTTGGCCTGCCGTACGGCGTGCTGGGCGTTGGGGGCGCAGAACTCGCCGGGGTTGGTCACGTCCGGGACGCCCGCGATGTCGCCGGCGGTGAAGGCGCCGGGCATGCCGACGACGGTCAGGCGGGTGGTGGCCTTGATCCGGCCGCGCTCGTCGACGGGCAGATCGGCGGCGCCCACGATCGGGCTGGGCTTGACTCCCGCGGTCCAGACGAGCGTCTCGGCCTCGAAGCGCTCGCCGTCGGAGAGCACCACGTTGCCGTCCACACACGACTCCAGACGGGTGTCGAGCCGTACGTCGATGCCGCGCTCGCGGAGCTGCTCCAGGGTCCACTTGCCCATCTCCGGGCCGACCTCGGGCAGCACCCGGTTGGTCGCCTCGACGAGGACCCAGCGCAGGTCGGCCGGGGTGATGTTGCGGTAGTAACGGGTGGAGTCCTTGGCCATGTCCTCCAGCTCGGCCAGCGCCTCGACGCCGGCGAACCCGGCGCCGACCACGACGAACGTGAGCGCCCTGCGGCGGATCTCCTCGTCGTCGGTCGACTCGGCCACGTCGAGCTGGTGCAGGACCCGGTTGCGCAGGCCGATGGCCTCGCCGATGGTCTTGAAGCCGATGCCGATGTCGGTGAGGCCGGGAATCGGCAGCGTGCGGGACACCGAGCCGGCCGCCATCACGATGAGGTCGTAGCCGACCTCGCGGGGGGAGCCCTCGGCCGGTTCGAACAGCACGGTCCGGCCCGCGTGGTTGACCTTGGTGACCTTGCCGCTGAGGATGCGCACCTTGGGCAGGACTCTGCGCAGCGGGGCCACGACGTGCCGCGGCGACAGGTTGCCCGCCGCCGCCTCGGGAAGGAATGGCTGGTAGGTCATGTAGGACTGCGGATCGACCAGCGTGATCCGCACGCTCCCGTCACGCAACTGCCGGGCGAGCCGGCGCTGCAGTCGTAGCGCGGTGTAGAGGCCGACGTAGCCGCCGCCGACGATCAGGATGTGCTTCGACTCCGGGTTCACCTTGGGTACCCATCTCTCGCATTGCTTGTGAAAGCATTCACAAGCCTATGCCACGAAGGATGATCGACTCCACTCGGGGTACTGCGAACTAGGTCACAAATTTCCCGCTATAGCAAGACAATCCGGGCTTTCAGCGAAATATTGCTAGAACTTTATTCATATGACGTAGTTCACTCTGACGTGCCCGCCAGCTCGGCGGCCCTGGTGAAGACGTCGTCGAGCATCTGTTCGGTCACCCGTCCGGTGAAGGTGTTCTGCTGGCTCGGGTGGTAGCAGCCGAGCAGGGTCGCCGTCGCTCCGGCGCGGGAGAGCCGGACCTCGGCGCCGTGGCCGAAGGGCGGACGGCTGCGCGGCAGGTCGTACCCCGCCTGCCGGAGCGCCGGCCAGAGCGCCTGCCAGGCGAAGCCGCCGAGCGCCACCACCACCCGTACGCCGGGGGCGACCAGGTCGACCTCCCTGGCCAGCCACGGAAGGCAGGTGGCGCGTTCCTCGGGCGTCGGCTTGTTCGCGGGCGGCGCGCAGCGGACGGCGGCGAGCACCCGGGCGCCGATCAGCCGCTGGCCGTCGCCCGCGTGCGTGCTCGTCGGGAGGGCCGCGAACCCGGTCCTGTGCAGCGAGGCGAACAGCCAGTCGCCGCTCCTGTCGCCGGTGAAGACGCGCCCGGTGCGGTTGCCGCCGTGCGCGGCCGGCGCGAGCCCCACCAGCAGGACGCGCGGCTCGTCCGCACCCCACCCGGGGGTCGGCCGCCCCCAGTAGGTCTCCTCCGCGAAGGCCCGCCGCTTGACCTCCGCGACCTCCTCCCGCCAGGCGACGAGCCTGGGGCAGGCCCGGCACACGGACTCCCGCGCGGCGAGCTCGGCGACCGTACGGCTGGCGGCCGCGAGCCGTACGACGTCGGCGGGATCGTGCGCGACGGGCGTGTCCGGCTCGGCGGGGTCACCGGGCCAGCCGGAGCCGGGAGGTACGAAGGTCATGGGCACGATCGTGCCAGGAACGACAGAGGCGCGGTGCCCGTGGTGGGCACCGCGCCTACGTCACGAAACGCGACCGCTCAGGATCAGGCGGTCGGGCAGGTGTGGGAGAACTCCTTGGTGGCGGAGACGGCGTTCGGGGAGAGGACCTCGAGCGTGACCTTCCCCGCGGTGGTCGGGAACTCGCCCGGCGTGGTGCTCATGGTCACCGGGATGTCGCCCGCCTTGTCGACCTTGACAGTGGTGTGGCCGTTGGGGACGCTGCCCCCGATCCTCCACTGGTAGGTCAGCGTGGTCGGACCGGTCACGGCGATGTCGGCCGAGACCTTGACGGCGGGGCCGGCCTTCGACCCGCACGTCGCGTTGTCGGGCGCGGTGCGCAGGTTGGAGATGGAAGCCGTCACGGCGGCGTCCTTGCACTTCACCTCGGTGGAGGCGACGTTGGAGGACGAGTTGTTCGGGCCGACGATCTCGATCCAGCGCTTGATGGTGCCGCTCTCGGACGCGTTCGCCGTGTGGCTCACGCTCTTGCTGCCGGAGTGGCGGGAGAAGTACAGCGACTCGAGCGGGCCGCGGTAGTTCGGGCCGACCCAGCGGTAGTGCACGGTGGCGCTGCCGCCGCGGACGTCGACGGTGCCGCTGAACTCCCTGGCGACCGGGCAGGAGCCCTCGTAGTCGGCGGGCGCGCTCACCTGGGCGTACGCCTTGGCGTCGTCGTCGCAGGAGACCTTGTAGTACGCCCGGTTGGAGTGGGTGTACTTGGGACGCACGATCTCCAGCGCAACCCAGCCACGGTGGCTCTCACGCGGCCTGAAGGAGTAGTGGACCCGGCGGTCGTCCCAGACCTTGACGCTGCCCGTGTCGACGACGCGGCCGTTCTGGATCCAGCGGTACTTCACCCAGGACGGCTTGCCGACGCGGATCGAGGCGACCGCGTCGATCTCGGAGTAGCAGGAGTTGGAGTAGCGGTCCACCTCGACGTAGGCCTTGACCCACGACCTCTTCGGAGGCTTGTGCTCGATCCTCTTCTGGCAGTCGACCGCGAAGTAGCCCTTGCTGGAGGTGACGTTCCGCGGGGAGAGGACCTGCAGCCTCTGCCAGCCCTTGACGTCACGCTTGAAGGTGCCGGTCTCCTTGAAGGTGACGGACTTCTTGCTCTTGCCCGAGAGCGTGTACGACTTCACCTTGCTCTTGGAGCCGTCACTGCGCAGCCAGCGGTAGACGACAGGCGTCTTGCTCTTCGTCGGCTTCACGGTGACCGTCGAGGAGAAGGTGACCTTTACCGGGCACCCTCCCTCGTAGCTCTTGGGGGAGGCCTTCGGCGTGGACGCCGAGACCTTCGGCTTGACTGACGTGGCCGTGCCGGCGCTCGCGGCCGCTGGAGCGGCGAACAGTCCGGAGACCATGGTCGCCGCCATGGCCACGCCGGCACCCAGCGCGGCCAGCCTGCGGGCTAAACCCTTGGACATCATGAGGGCGTGCTCCGTTCAGGAAGTGAGGATGCTCTGAAGCGGTTGCCGCCCCGACACGAGCTGTGCCGGGCCCACGGCAAAGCTTCGGTAAAGCAACTTTACTAAACCATGATCACGCGAGCCGCTCAACTCGTTTCAATCACGAATTATGTCTCGATATCGCTACTTTTCGGCGATAGACCAGGCGATGCCATCCAGAATGTCGTGCTCACTCACCACGACCTCGGCAAACTCATAGTGGGCGACGATCCGGTCGAGTATGAGCGCGCCCGCCCCGATCACATCGACCCGCCCGGGATGCATCACCGGAATGGCGGCACGCTCATCGTGCGTCATCGCCAGCAGCCGGAGAGTCACCTGGTGAACCAGTTCAGCGGAAATCCGGGAATGATGAATGCGCGCGGGATCGTATTCCGGCAACCCGAGTGCGATGCCCGCGACCGTGGTGACCGATCCGGCGAGTCCGACCAGGGTGCGGGCCGCCTCCACGGGCACCACCGCGGAAACCCGGTCGAGCGCCGCGTCGATGTCGGCCCGCGCGCCCACGAGGTCGCCGGCATGCCGTTCGGTCAGCCGTACGCACCCGATGTCGACCGACAGGGAGCCCGCCGGCTCGGGACCGACGACGAACTCCGTGGAACCCCCGCCGATGTCGACCACGAGGTACGGCTCGGCGTGGCCGTCCAGCCCCCTGGTGGCGCCGTCGAAGGACAACGCCGCCTCCTCCGCCCCGGTGACCACCTCCGGCTCGACACCGAAGATCTCGCGGACGCCGTCGACGAAGAGCTCCCGGTTGCCGGCGTCGCGGGTGGCGCTGGTGGCCACCACCCGGACCCCGGCCGCGCCGTGCCGGGCGATCAGCTTGGCGTAGCCGCGCATGGCGGTGAAGGTGCGCTCCAGGGCGTCGGCGGCGAGCAGCCCGGTGCGGTCGACGCCCTGGCCGAGCCTGACGATCTCCATCCGCCGCTCGACGTCGGCCGCCACACCGCCCGAGATGTCGGCGATCAGCAGCCTGACGGAGTTGGTGCCGCAGTCGACGGCGGCGACCCTCACTCCGCGTCCCCGGCGCAGGGGCCGTCCGCCCACCACTCGGGCAGCGCGTCGAGCGCCTCACGGCCGAACGGATTGGCCCCCGGCACGGCCAGCTCGTGGCCGACCAGCGCGTGCAGGCACTTCACCCGCTCCGGCATGCCGCCCGCGCTCTGCATGTCACGCGGCAGCGGCTCCAGGCCGTCGCGCGCCGCCGCCTTGTCGCGCCGGGCGACGTAGTCGTCGTGGGCGGCCTGGTAGCGGGCGGCCAGCTCGGGGTCGTCGGCGAGCCTGGCCTGCATGCTCCGCATCAGCCCCGACGTCTCCAGCGTGCCGATCGCGGACGCCGCCTTCGGGCAGGTCAAATAGTAGAGCGTGGGGAACGGCGAGCCGTCGGCCAGCCTCGGCGCGGTCTCCACCACGTCGGGAAGCCCGCACGGGCACCGGTGCGCCACCGCCCGCAGTCCTCGCGGGGCACGGCCCAGCTGCCGCTCCACCGCCCGCACATCGCCTGGGTCCACCACGCGGGCAACCCTACCGGGTGACCTTCTCATCGGCCGCTTCGACCGACTCCCAGAGCGACTGGTACCACGGTGGCCTGGCGGCCTTGGCCTGGCCGGGTTTCGCCTTGTCGGGCTTGGGCCGGTCGTCCATCACCACGAAGCACGCCTCGCCCGGACCGCAGTAGAACAGCCGTTCTCTGGCCGACTGCTTGGTGTAGTCGGGATCGGTGACCCGCCTGCTGCGCTCCGCCAGCTTGGCCAGCTCCGCGCGTTCCCGCTCGTTCTCTTCCTTCATCTGCGCGATGTCGCGGCGCTGGGCGATGTACTCCCGCACGGGGTAGGCAAGGCTCAACGCGATCGCGCACACCACCAGGGCGAGCACCGCGGCGCGTCCGGTCAGTTGTGGCCGCTTGCTCATCCACGCCCTCCCGTTGTCGTCGTCCGCGGCTCGCGCCCGCCGAACCGGGCGCAAGCCGCAGGAAACACGCTAGCGCTGGAAACGCGGGAACGCCGCGCGACCCGCGTAACGGGCGGAGTCGCCGAGCAGCTCCTCGATCCGCAGCAGCTGGTTGTACTTCGCCACCCGGTCGGACCGCGCGGGGGCGCCGGTCTTGATCTGGCCGCAGTTGACGGCCACCGCGAGGTCGGCGATCGTGGTGTCCTCGGTCTCGCCGGAACGGTGGCTCATCATGCACCGGTAACCGCTGCGGTGAGCCAGCTCCACCGCGTCCAGGGTCTCGGTCAGCGTGCCGATCTGGTTGACCTTGACCAGCAGGGCGTTGGCGGCGCCGTCGGCGATGCCGCGCGCCAGGCGCTCCGGGTTGGTGACGAACAGGTCGTCGCCCACGATCTGGACCTTGTCGCCGAGCGCGGCGGTGATGGCCGCCCAGCCCGCCCAGTCGTCCTCGTCCAGCGGGTCCTCGATCGAGACCAGCGGGTAGGAGCGGACCAGGTCCTCGTAGAAGGCGATCAGCTCGGTGGCGCTGAGCCCCTTGCCGTCGATGGTGTAGACGCCGTCGGCGTGGAACTCGCTGGCGGCGACGTCGAGCGCGAGCCCGATGTCCTCGCCCGGCGTGTAGCCGGCCTTCTCGATGGCGACCAGGATCAGGTCGAGCGCGTCGCGGTTGGAGGGCAGGCTGGGGGCGAAGCCGCCCTCGTCGCCCAGGCCCGTCGCGTAGCCCTTCTCCTTCAGCACGCCCTTGAGCGCGTGGTAGACCTCGGTGCCCATCCGGACGGCCTCGGAGAACGTCTCCGCGCCGATCGGCGCGATCATGAACTCCTGGATGTCGACGTTGCTGTCGGCGTGGGCGCCGCCGTTGAGGATGTTCATCATCGGCACGGGCAGCAGGTGCGCGTTGGGGCCGCCGACGTAGCGGAACAACGGCAGGTCGGCGCTGTCGGCCGCGGCCTTGGCCACGGCGAGCGAGACGCCGAGGATCGCGTTCGCGCCCAGGCGGGCCTTGTTCGGCGTGCCGTCCAGATCGATCATCGTCTGGTCGATCAGGCGCTGGTCCTCGGCGTCGAGCTCGGCGACCACGTCGGCGATCTCGTCGGTGACGCCGAGGACGGCCTTCTCCACACCCTTGCCGCCGTACCGGTCGCCCCCGTCGCGCAGCTCCACGGCCTCGAACTGGCCGGTGGACGCGCCGCTCGGGACCGCGGCACGGCCGGTGCTGTAGTCGTCCAGCAATACCTCGACTTCGACCGTCGGGTTGCCCCGTGAGTCGAGGATCTGGCGTGCGGTAACGGCCTCGATGGAAGCCACGAAGCGCTCCTAATGACTCGGAGAAGGGTTTGCCTACGAAGCCTATCGACCCTTACCTCCTGGTACGGCTACGCCCCACGCCGGGCGGCCCTAGTCGGCGGTTTCCCAGTGGCGGACCCGGTCACGATAGGCGCGGGCCGCCGCCCGCAGCTCGGCCTCGGCGTCCAGGCCCTGCGCGCGGGCCCGCCGTACCAGGTCGAAGAGCTCGCGGCCGAGGGGTGAGACGCCGTCGGCGGGGAGGTCGGCGGGGGCCTCGACGCGCTCGGCCCGGCGTTGCAGCTTGGTGACGAGGGTGAGCGCGGGCTGGCCGAGGGGGACGCCGTCGAGCACCGAACCCGCGCCCTTCTCGGCCCGCTCGGCGGCCTTGATGGTCTCCCAGTTGTCGTTGACCTCGTCGGCGCCGGTCACCTTCACCGAACCGAACACGTGGGGATGCCGCCTGACCAGCTTGGCGACGATCCCCTCCGCGACGTCGTCGATGTCGAACCCGTCGGCGACCCGGGCGTGGAAGGCCACCTGGAGCAACACATCGCCCAGTTCGTCACGGAGTGCGGCGTAGTCGCCGTCCTCGACGGTCTCCTGCACCTCGTACGCCTCTTCGAGGAGGTAGGGGACCAGCGTCTGGTGGGTCTGCTTGGCGTCCCACGGGCACTCCTCGCGCAGCCGCTCCATCACCGCCACCAGGTCGAGCACCCGCGCGCCCGGCAGGTCGTAGGAGCCGGGCACCAGCTCGATCAGCGGCGGGTCCTGCTCGGCCAGCGCCGCGTGGCCCACCGCGCGCATCAGGCTCTCGTCGCCGTCCTGCGCGGCCAGCCAGACGACGTCACCCGCGCGGGCCAGCCCGACCAGCTCGGCCGGCACGGGATCGACGACCTCGACGACGATCCCCGCCTCCGAGAGGTACGGCAGGCAGGGGTGGTCGGCCGAGCCGGTCAGCACCCGGCTCGCGCCGAGCACGCGCCACGCGTGGTGACTGAGCAGCCCGGGCGCGACCCGGGGCGAGGTGGTGAGGACGATCAGCGCCACGCGATCAGCCGCCGTCCTGCGGCGCGCCTTCCTGCGGAACGCCCTGCTGCGGAACGCCTTCCTGCGGAGCCCCCTGCTGCGGCGCGCCTTCCTGGGGGACGCCCTGCTGCGGGGCGCCTTCCTGGACCGCCGCCTTGCCGAACCGGCCGTTGTCGACGAAGCCCTGCTGCGGGTCGAACTTCCCGTAGCGCGGGTTGTAGGAGACCGGGAGGGTCTCCAGCTCCTGGACGAGCTGCTGCTGGCCGCGCTGCATCGCCGCCTCGTCGGTGCCGCCGCCGTACTTGGCCAGCAGCTTCTGCGCGGTGAGGAACGCCTGGATGTACTCGCGGGACTGCTCGGGCGCCACGCCTTGGGTGATCAGCGTCTGCTCGACCTTCGGCGCGCCGCCCTGGGCGGCGAGGAAGGCGTCGACCTCGCCGTCGGTGGCGCCGATCCCGTTCCGCTCGCCGAGCTGGGTGTAGCGGCTCACCTCGACGAGCGACAGGAGCGCCATCTGCGGAATCGTTTGCTGCATCTGCTGCTGGGCCTGCGGCACGCTGTTGAGCGCCGCCTGGGTGTCGCGGACGACCTGGTCGAGCCGGCTGGAGGTGATGCGCTCCTCACCGACGATCGCCGCGGAGCCCACCTGCTGCGGGGAGCAAGCGGTCAGCGCGACCCCGAAGGCCACCACGGCCAGGGTGAGACGCATTGGAGTCTTCAACGTGGGATCCCTTCCGACAAACCGCGATTACTTTACCGTGGCGGATTCGAGGAACATCGCCTGGACCAGATCGCCACACCATTTCAGCAGGTCGAGATCGCGCAACGGCTGGCCGCCCAGCGGCTTCGTCTTCGGCACCGGGACCAGAAGGGTCCCGACCGCCTGCTTGTGCAACGCCTTGGGGTACAACCGCTGGAGCCGTACCTGCTGCGAGTCCTTGAGCTCCCGCACCGGCGCGAACTTGATCTGCTGGCCCTGCAGGGTCACGTCGGTGAGCCCCGCCTGGCGGGCGCGGACCCTGAACCTGGCGACCTCGAAGAGGTTCTCGACCTGCTGCGGCGGCCTGCCGTACCGGTCGGTCAGCTCGTCGCGCACGGCGTCGATGTCCTCGGCCGAACTGATGGCCGCGACCCGCTTGTACGCCTCCAGGCGCAGCCGCTCCGAGGTCACGTAGTCGTGCGGGATGTGCGCGTTGACCGGCAACTCGACCTTGGCCTCCGGGCGCTCGACCTCCTCGGGGGACAGCCCCTCCAGCTTGGCCTTCTGCTCCTGGACCGCCTCGGCCATCATCCGGACGTAGAGGTCGAAGCCGACGCCGGCGATGTGGCCCGACTGCTCGGCGCCCAGGATGTTGCCGGCGCCGCGGATCTCCAGGTCCTTCATCGCGACGTACATGCCCGCGCCCATCTCGGTGTGCTGGGAGATGGTCGCCAGCCGCTCGTGCGCGGTCTCGGTCAGCGGCTTCTCCGGCGGGTAGAGGAAGTAGGCGTAACCCCGCTCCCTGCCCCGCCCGACCCGGCCGCGCAGCTGGTGCAGCTGCGACAGGCCGTAGTTGTCGGCCCGGTCCACGATCAGCGTGTTGGCGTTGGGCACGTCGAGGCCGGACTCGACGATCGTGGTGCAGACGAGCACGTCGAAGTTGCGCTCCCAGAAGTCCACCATGATCTTTTCGAGCTGGGTCTCGTTCATCTGGCCGTGCGCGACGGCGATCTTCGCCTCGGGCACCAGCTCCCGCAGCCGCGCCGCCGTACGGTTGATGCTCGCCACCCGGTTGTGCACGAAGAAGATCTGACCGTCACGCATCAGCTCCCTTCGTACGGCGGCGCCGATCTGCTTCTCGTCGTAGGGGCCGACGAAGGTGAGGATCGGGTGCCGCTCCTCCGGCGGGGTGAGGATCGTCGACATCTCCCGGATGCCGGTCAGCCCCATCTCCATCGTGCGCGGGATCGGGGTCGCCGACATGGCCAGCACGTCGACCTGGGTGCGGAGGTGCTTCATGGCCTCCTTGTGCTCGACGCCGAACCGCTGCTCCTCGTCCACGATGATCAGGCCGAGCTGTTTGAACCTGACCTCCGGACTGAGCAGCCGGTGGGTGCCGATCACCACGTCGACCGCGCCCTCGGTGAGCCCCCGCATGGTCTCCTTGACCTCGCCGTCGCTCTGGAACCGCGACATCGGCCTGACCACGACGGGGAAGCTGGAGAACCGTTCGGCGAAGGTGGACAGGTGCTGCTGCACGAGCAGCGTGGTCGGCACCAGGACCGCCACCTGCTTGCCGTCCTGCACGGCCTTGAACGCCGCGCGCACCGCGATCTCGGTCTTGCCGTAGCCCACGTCGCCGCAGATCAGCCTGTCCATCGGCAGCGGGCGTTCCATGTCGCGCTTGACCTCGTCGATGGCTTCGAGCTGGTCGCCCGTCTCCGCGTAGGGGAAGGCGTCCTCCATCTCCCGCTGCCACGGCGTGTCCGGTGCGAACGGATGCCCCGGCGAGGCCATCCGCGCGCTGTAGAGCCTGATCAGCTCCCCGGCGATCTCCTTGACCGCCTTCTTCGCCCGCGACTTGGCCTTGGCCCAGTCGCCGCCGCCCATCCGGTTCAGCGACGGGGCCTCACCGCCGACATAACGGGTGACCTCGTCGAGCTGGTCGGTGGGCACGTAGAGCCGGTCGCCCTTGGCGTACTCGATCACGAGGTACTCGCGGGTGGCGCCCTGCACGGTGCGCTGCACCATCTCGACGTACCGGCCCACGCCGTGCTGCTCATGGACCACGTGGTCGCCCAGCTTGAGCTGCAGCGGGTCGACCATGTTGCGCCGCCGCGAGGGCAGCCGCCGCATGTCCTTGGTGGACGCCTTCTGCCCCACCAGGTCCAGATGGGTCAGTACGGCCAGCGTCTCGCTGACGAAACCGTGGTCGACCAGGCTGGTGGTGACGTGGACGACGCCCCGCTCCAGCTCGCCGTCGAGGCCCTGCTCCAGCCTGGCCGGCACGTCGACGCCCTTGAGCAGCTCGACCATGCGCTCGGCCGGGCCGTGCCCCTCACTGAGCAGCACCACCGCCTTGCCCTCGCCGAGCCAGCCCTTGATGTCGCCGAGCGCCCGCTGGGTGTCGCCCCGGTACGCCTCCGCCTCGCGCGCCTCCAGCCGGACGCCCGGGAGATCGCCGGTGTCCTCGAACGGCGCCATCGACCACCACGGGTGCCCGAGCCGCGTCGCGTGCTCGCGCACCTCCTCCAGCGTCCTGAAGGCCGCCGCGCCGAGGTCGATCGGCGCCTCGCCGCCCGCCGCCGCGTTGATCCAGGACGCCTCGAGGAACTCCTGGCTGGTGTGCACCAGCTCCTCCGCGCGCCCTCTGATGCGCTCGGGATCGCACACGAACACCGCCGACCGGACCGGCATGTGGTCGATCAGCAGATCCATCTCGCCCGCGGCGAGCACCGGCGCGAACGCCTCCATGCCCTCCATCGGCGAGCCGTCCGCGAGCTGGTCGAGGATCTCGGCCAGCGCGGGATGCGCCAGGGCCAGCTCACGCGCCCGCTCCCGCACCTCGGGAGTGAGCAGCAGCTCGCGGCAGGGCGCGGCGAACAGCCCGTCGTCCGCCACTTCGAGGGAACGCTGGTCGGCCACCTTGAACCAGCGGATCTCCTCGACGGTGTCGCCCCAGAACTCCAGCCGCAGCGGATGCTCCTCCGTCGGCGGGAAGACGTCGAGCAGACCGCCCCGCACGGCCACCTCGCCGCGCTTCTCCACCATGTCGACCCGGTGGTAGCCGTTCTCGACCAGCCGGGTCACCACGTCGTCCAGCTCGGCGTCGTCGCCCGCGCGCAGCCGTACCGGCCGCAGGTCGCCCAGCCCCTGCACGATCGGCTGGAGCACCGCCCGGACCGGCGCGACGATCACGTTCAGCGGGCCGGCCGCCACGTCGCCGTCGACCGGGTGGGCGAGCCTGCGGAGCACCGCGAGCCGCTGGCCCACGGTGTCGCTGCGGGGCGAGAGCCGCTCGTGCGGCAACGTCTCCCAGGCGGGGAACACCGCCACCGAGTTCTCGTCGAGGAGGCTGGTGAGCGCCGCCGCCAGATCCTCGGCCTCACGGCCCGTCGCGGTCACGGCCAGCACGGTGCGCCTGGCGGCCCCCGCGGCCTGGTGCGCTCCGTCGCGGGCCAGCGCGGCGGCGGCGAAGGGGCGCAGCGCCGGCGGCGCGATCAGCGACACGTCGGAGGTGTCACCGGCGCGCACGTCAGCGAGCACACCGGCCAGTTTCGGCTCGCTCGCGACGAGGTCAAGCAATCCGGAAAGGGTCATCAGATTCGCCCACAGCCCCACGACGGCAACACGACCACCCCCGGCCGGGTCTGGTCGCGGGGGTTCGCGTACAAGGCTATCTGTCTTGACCCGGTGACCGTGCTCGGGTTAATACCACACTTGGCGCAATCAATTGACTACTGTGAGTCACATGTCTGAGATGAGATCGGTCGTCGATCGAGACGACCTGTTTTGCAGGCGGGTCAGGGACCAGTGGAGCGAGCAGCTCGGCAGGCGGCTCGACATCCTGGTCGCCGGATGCGGCGGGGGCGGCGCTCCGCCACGCCTTCCGGAGGTGGAGAGGAAGGTCACCGGGGTCGACGAGGACCTGCCGGTGCTGCGCGCGGTCACCGAGCACCGCCGCGATCTCGACACGTGGGCCCTCGGCGACCTGCGCGCGGTGCCGGTGCCGCCCCGCTCGTTCGACGTGGTCCAGCTCGAATTCCTGCTGGAGCGCATCGAACACGCCGAGCTGGTGCTCGACCGGGTGCTCACCGGCCTGCGGCCCGGCGGCCTGCTGCTGGTACGGCTCCGCGACCGCGACTCGGCGTACGGCTACCTCGACCGGGCCCTCCCCTCCTGGCTGCGGCGCCTCCTGTGGCGGAGGTTCGCCCCGGCGGGCGCGCACGGCGTGCTGCCCGCGATCTACGAGCCGGTCGCCTCGCGCGAGGGCATGCAGTCGTTCTGCCTCACCCGGGGGCTGCGGATCACCGACGAGTTCACTACCGTCGGCGGGCCCGCGCTGCGCGGGCGGCTGCGCGCGCTCGCCCGGTATGCCTGCGAGCTGGTCGAACGGCTCTCCGGCGGCCGTCTCACCGCGGACCACGACGAGGTGACCTTCGTGATCCGCAAGCCGCAGAACCATTTCGCGCGGCTCCTCTGACACCTGGCTCCGGGCACGACCGAGCCTGCTCCGAACCCGCATCGACGGCACCGAGACGATCGATCCCGCCCCGGACGCCTCTGCGATCACCGGGCACGGTCGCCCTGATTCCCCCGAACGGTCCACCGGGCCTGCCCTCGAACGCATCGCCCAAGGCGGGCGCGGCCGATCCGAGCCTCCGCCGAGCACACCGGCGATGCTGGGCTAGGCTGGCTGCCTTCCACTGGCACGATCGGGGAACCGGAGCAGATGACGGCGAATTCCGAGTGGACCCCTGACGCGCGCGAGCTCGCCGACCTGGAGCTGCTGCTGTCCGGCGCGTTCCAGCCCCTCACCGGGTTCCTCACCGCGGACGACGTGCACAGCGTCGACGAGCACGGCACCCTGGCCGACGGCACGCGCTGGCCCGCGCCGGTCACGCTGGCCCTGCCCGACGACCATCCCGCCGCGCCCGGCGACCGCGTGACGCTGCTCGACCCCGAAGGCGCCGCGCTGGCCGTCCTCACCGTCACCGAGCGCACGCACGGCCACGTCGCCGGGCCCGTCGAGCCTCTCGGCGCCGTCGAGCACGGCCCCTTCGCCCGGCTCCGCCGTACACCCGCGCAGGTCCGCGAGGAGCTGGCCGGGCGGGAGGTGCTGGCCGTCACCATGCGGGGGCCGCTGGACGACCTGGGCGAGATCACCGCGACCGCCGCCGAGCTGGGCGCCTCGATCCTGCTGCTCCCCCTCGTGTACGGCGAGGCCGGCCCGGGTGTCGTGCGGGCCGCGCTCACCGCCCGCGACAAGCTGCCGACCGGCACCGTGGTGGCCGCCGTGCCCCTCGCGCCCCGCGAGGAGCCCGCCATCGACCTGGAACTGCGGGAGCACGTCGCCGAGGCGTACGGCGCGAGCGAGCACCTCGCGGGTCCCGAGCCGGTCACCATTCCCGGCCCGCCGCACCGGCGTGGCCTGGTGGTCTTCTTCACCGGGCTGTCCGGTTCCGGCAAGTCGACGATCGCCAGAGGGCTGCACGACGCGCTGCTCGAAAGCGGCAGCCGTACGGTCACCTATCTCGACGGCGACGTGGTGCGGCGGCTGCTCTCCGCGGGCCTCACCTTCTCGAAGGCCGACCGCGACCTGAACATCCGGCGGATCGGCTTCGTCGCCGCCGAGGCCGCCAGGCACGGCGGGCTGGCGATCTGCGCGCCCATCGCGCCCTACGCCCAGACCAGGGCGGAGGTGCGCGCGATGGCCGAGGCGGTCGGCGCCGACTTCCTGCTGGTGCACGTGGCCACGCCGCTGGAGGAGTGCGAACGGCGCGACCGCAAGGGCCTGTACGCCAAGGCGCGGGCCGGGCTGATCCCGGAGTTCACCGGCATCTCCGACCCGTACGAGGAGCCCGAGGACGCCGATCTGGTGATCGACACCACCGGGATGTCCGTCGACCGGGCCGTCGGCAGGGTGCTCGACCTCCTGGTCTCCGGCAGGTGGATCCGCTGATCAGGGGCGCACCGGGGTCGCGTTGAAATATCTGTCCCCGGCGAGCCGGGTGAAGGCGGCCTTGGCGCCGGGCGTGACGTCGAAGCGGGTGTCGCCCCTCGGCGCCCGTGGCGAGTCGAAGTAGACCAGCGCCTTGATCTGCGGGTAGTGGCGGACCCTGGCGCGGGTGGAGTCGAAGAACGCCTCCTTGCGCCGCCGGTCGAACACGCCCCACTCGGCGACCATGATCGGTTTCCCCGGGAAGCGCCACTGCATCCAGCGGTAGAACCCGCGCCAGGACGGGATGTCGTCGCGGGTCTTGTTGATCAGGCTGTCGAAGTCGGTGACCTTGTCGTCCACGTAGGGGTCGAGGGCGACCCAGTCGACCACGTCGTCGCCCGGGTAGAGCCGCTCGAACCACGGCTTGGCGGCCCAGTTGGGCGCGCCCATGTAGGTCATGACCGTCACGGCGTTCCGCACGCCCTTCGCGCGCAGGCGCAGCACGACGCGGCGGTACATCGCGGCGTAGTCGTCGGCCGTCATACCCGTCTTGCCCCGGGTGCGGACGTCGTTCTCCGGCTCGTGGTGAATGGTGAGGAAGAACGGCTCGGTGTAGGTCTTGAGCAGGTGCCCGGCCAGCCTGTCGATGCGGCCGTCGACCGCCCCGGCGGCGATCTCGGCCCAGGTGTGGTCGAGGGACGGCTTCCAGTTGATCAGGAGCATCCGGGGCCGCTCGGGGTCGCGGGTGAGCGCCGCCTCCTGCTGGGTGGGGAACAACTCGGACCCGCGGTGATAGACGTGCATGACGGCGGCCGTACGGCCCATCCGCCGCTCGGCTCGCGCCAGCGCCTGCGCGGGCGGGCGGCCGGTGAAGATCTCGGGAGCGATCCCCCACCACGCCCCGCACGACGGGATCAGCTTGGCCGTCACCTCACAGGTCTGTCCGGGCCGCAGGCCGAGCAGGCCGTTGACGCGCTCGGCCGCGGCGTCGTCCGGTAAACGCTCCGGCGGGCCGGTGCTCGTGGTGCAGGCGTTCAGGCCGAGTATCACTCCCATCATCAATCCAGACAATCGCACAAGTCCGGAAGTTTCGCTTTTACGGACTAGATGAGACATTGACCCTCAACTCCCCTCGAAATCCGTTGCACATTTCTTTACGCCCCCCGCCCACCCACCCTGCCATCCCGATAGCGTCGCACGTCATGGACTTTGCCAGCCCTTACGATCGACCGGCGATCCCGACCCGACCAGCGACCTTTCATCCCATTTCGGAGTAACCGACGTTATCGTGACGTGATTGGATCTCTTCCAGTCGCAAAGATTCTCAGATCCGGCCGGTGGAAATAAACACTCGCCGTATAGTAGGCGAGCCATTAACCATCGCGTAGCCGGGAGAGATCCCCGCAACACACCGGCCGTGAGGACGTCGCGTTCATGAGCCTGTCGCCGGAAACCCCGGACCATCGTTCCGGCACTGACCTGGCCGAGTACACCTCCCTGCTCCGCCGCCGCTGGCTGATCTTCGTGTTCTGCCTGGCGATCGGGTTCACCGCGGGAGCCGCGGTGCTGCGGTTGACGCCGCCCGCCTACACGGCGACCGCCCAGGTGCTCGTCTCCCCCACCGGCGTCCAGGACCAGACCAACCAGGTCACGGGCAGGCAGCGGGAGTCGCTCAACCTCGACACCGAGGCCCAGATCGCCCAGTCGGCCGTCGTCGCGACGAAGGCCGCCGCCACGCTCCACTCGTCGATGCCGGTCACGGTCGACGTGACCGTGCCGCCCAACTCGGCGGTCCTGTCGGTCTCGGCCACCGCGGCCACGCCCAAGGCGGCCGCCGCGCACGCCCGCGCCTACGCCCAGGCGTACCTCCAGCACCGCACCGAGGCCGCCGAGCACGCGCTCAACGCCCAGCTCAAGGCGTTGTCCGCGAAGCTCAAGCAGGTCAACAGCGGGCTCGGCGCCATCGCCGCCGAACTCCCCGCCCTCACCAAGGGCAGCGCCGAGCGGACCATCGCCCTCCAGCGGCAGAACGTCCTGAGCCGCCAGGTCTACAGCCTCACCGTCAAGTACGACGCGCTCAAGACCATCGCCGTCACGCCCGGCTCACTGATCAGCGACGCGGTCCCGCCCCGCTCGCCCAGCTCGCCCAGCCTGCCGCTCCACCTCGGCAGCGGCCTGATGCTCGGCCTGCTCGCCGGCGCCGCGGCGGCCTTCGCCCGCGACCGCCTCGACACCCGCCTGCGCACCTCGGCCGACGTCGAGCGGCTGACCCGGCTGCCCGTCATCGCCGAGCTGGGCGTCGACTCCACCGGCGCCCTGGTCGAGCCGGGCGCCCGTCGCAGGGGCGCGCGGGCGGGCGTGCCACGCGGTTCGCTGCACGAACTGGCCTCCGTGCTCCTCGCCGCCCACTTCGGCGGCCACCTGCTCATCCGCCCGGTCGGCACCCCCCGCGGCCTCCAGGAGCTGGCCACCGTGCTGAGCCCGGCCGTGGCCCCCACCCGCATCCTCATCGGCGACGACCTGCACGACCTCGCCCGGGCCGACGGCGCACTGCTCGCGATCTTCCCACCGGCCACCTCGCGCGAGGTGGCCGCCGCCAGACGTGGCCTGGCCAGGAACGGCACCCGCGTCATCGGCGCCGTCGTGCTCCGTCCCGCCCGGCGCGCGCGCGGCGCGGCGCGGCCCGTCCTGGAGATCCCGTCCCGGCCTTTCCCTGCCAACGGGGTGGACACTCCGCTGGGCCGTCTGGTGGCTCCGGCCGGGCACCGGGCGACCGGTACGACGCCCATCGCGGGCGCGACCACCGAGACGACCCCGCTGCGGCCGTTGCAGAGGTCAGACCGCTCGGCATGGGACACGTGAGGGGGATCCGGCCGGTCGCGTGGCCGATCGCCGCGCTGCTGCTCGGATACCCGGTGTGGTGGGCGCTCGGGCTCGGCGGCCTGTCGGTGATCGTGGTGGCCGCGCCGATGGCGGTGATCCTCTGGCGGCGCAGGCCGCTGAAGGTGCCGCCGGGGTTCGGGCTGTGGCTGCTGCTGCTCGCCGGCCTGCTGCTGAGCTCACTGATGCTGGCGGAGATGCCACCGGACACCTACGGCGAGCTCGGCCCCGGCAGGTTCATCGGCTATCTCATGCGTCTGGCGCTGTACCTGTCGCTTCTCGTCCTCGTCCTCTATCTCGGCAACCTCCACGAGCACGAGTTGCCCCAGCTCACCCTCATCCGGATGCTCGGCGTGCTGTTCATCACCACCATCGCCGGCGGCCTGCTCGGGCTGGTCGCACCCGGCTTCGAGTTCACCTCACCGATCGAGATGGCGCTGCCCGACTGGATCAGCGGCAACTCCTTCGTGCACAACCTGATCCACCCGACCGCCGCCCAAACCCAGAAAGTCCTCGGCTACGCCGCCCCGCGCCCCGAGGCCCCCTTCGAATGGGCCAACGCGTGGGGCAGCAACCTGTCGGTCCTGCTGATCTGGTTCGTCGTCGGCTGGTGGGTGTACGGCGGAGCCCGCCGCCGGCTCGTCGCCGTGCTGATCATCGCGCTCGCCGTCGTCCCGGTGATCCACTCGCTCAACCGCGGCCTGTGGATCGGGCTCGGCGTCGCCGCGCTCTACCTCCTGGTCCGTTCCGGCCCACGAGCCAGGACCACGATGTGCCTGGTGGCGGGGGCGGGGGCGCTGGCCCTCGCGCTGAGCCCCCTGTGGTCCATCGTCGCCCAGCGGCTCGACAGCCCGCACAGCAACGACATCCGCGCCTTCACCGTGTCGGCGACCGTGGCCGCCGCCGCCCACTCGCCCGTCATCGGCTACGGCAACACCCGCAACGCCGTCGGCAACCACAACTCCGCCACCACCGGAAAGACGATGTGGTGCGGTGAGTGCGGCCACCCGCCCCTCGGCAGCGACGGCCAGCTCTGGCATCTGCTGATCACCCAGGGTTTCGTCGGCGCCGGCCTCTACGTGACCTTCTTCGCCGGCACCATCGCGCGCTACTGGCGCGACCGCACCCCCGTCGGCATGGCCGGGGTGCTCGTAATGATCCTCGTGCTCCTCTACATGTTCGTGTACGACGGGCTCGTGACCCCCCTCAGCCTCTATCTGATCTCGTTCGCCCTCCTGTGGAGAGCGTCCTTGACGAGGGGATCCGCATGAAAGACGCCCGGGTCCGCCGGCGCTACCTCGACCAGACCATCAAACTGCTGTTCCCGGGCACGGGACGGCCGCGCCCGCACACCCTGCTCCCGCACGCGTGGCTGCCGCGGCGGCTCGTCAGGCACGCGTGGTGGCACCGGCCGCTCGGCCGGCCGATCATGGTCCCCACCGGCGGCGAGACGATCGAGGACCATCTCGGCGAGGTCCTCGACCGGCCGATCCGCACGGTGCTGCACGTCCGGCCGGCCAGGCGGGCCAACCGCAAGCCGATCCTGGAGGCGCACGGGCCCGACGGGCTGCTCGCCTTCGTCAAGATCGGCGACTCCGACCCGGCCCGCGCGCTGGTCCGCGCCGAGGCGGCGGCGTTGCGCCTGGTCGCGGACCACCCGCTGAAGACCGTGGTACCGCCCACCGTGCTCCATCACGGCGGCTGGCGCGGGCTCGACGTGCTCGTCCTCTCCCCGCTGCCGGTGCGCGCCCGGCCCGGCCGGGTCCCGCCCGACCTGGCACACGCCGCGGTGGCGGAGATCGCCGCCCTGAGTCCCGACGATCCGCACGCCTGGCACGGCGACTTCGCACCGTGGAACATGGCGCCCACCGCCGACGGACGCCTCTTCGTGTGGGATTGGGAGCGCTTCGCGACCGGCGTCCCGCTCGGCTTCGACGCCACGCACCTGTTCCTCCAGCGCGCCCTACGCAGGATGCGCCCCGCCGTGGCCGCCCGCGCCTGCCTGGCACAGGCCACCAGCACCCTCGCCCCGTACGGCCTGTCCACCGCCGAGGCCAGGCGGACCGTGCTCCACCACCTGATCGCGCTGGCCGACCGGCACGCCGCCGACGGCCACGAACCCCTCGGACCGCCGGCCCGCTGGCTCACCCCCCTCATCGACGAGCAGGAACTCATCCTGTGAGCCACCACGAGAAGCTCTGAGCCCCCGCCGAAACGCCCGCCCACGCGGCCCGGCATCCACCAGCAGCCCAGCCTTCGGAACCGCTCAGAACGCCCAGCCACCCGAGCCGAAACCACCGGGAGCGCACCCTCTGAACCCACACCGCGGGCTCGTCGACGAACAGGAGCACACCCTTGAACCCCACGCTGAAGCGCTCGGCCCACGCGGTCTCGCTGTCCACGGGACGGCTGACCGCGGGCGGCCGGATGGTGCCCGGGTTCCTGATCGTCGGCGCGCAGCGCTGTGGGACCACCTCGCTCTACCGGGCGCTGGCACAGCATCCCCTCGTGCTCAAACCGGTGCTGCGCAAGGGGGTGCACTACTTCGACATGGCCTACGACCGCGGCCCGTCCTGGTACCAGGCGCACTTCCCGCTCCGGGTCACCGCGTCACGACTACGCAGGAAGTACGGTCACCGCCCGCTGGCCTTCGAATCCTCGCCGTACTATCTGTTCCACCCGATGGCCACGCCCCGGATCGCCGGGGACATCCCCGACGTCAAGCTGATCGTCCTGGTGCGCGACCCGGTCGAGCGGGCCCATTCGGCCCACACCCACGAGTTCGCCCGCGGCTTCGAGAAGGAGCCCTGCTTCGAGCGGGCGGTCCAGCTTGAGGAGGAGCGTCTGGCCGGTGAGACGGAGCGGCTGTGCGCCGCCCCTCACGCCCTCAGCCACGCCCACCGGCACCACGCCTACCTCGCCCGCAGCCGCTACGCCGAGCAACTCGCCCGTCTCGACCCGCTCATCACCCGTGACCGCGTCCTCGTCCTCGACAGTGACCGCTTCTTCGCCACCCCCGAGCCGATCTACGACCGCGTCCTCGACTTCCTCGGCCTCCCGCACGCCGGCACCCCGGTCTTCGACCGCCACAACGCCCGCCCGCGCCCGGCCCCGGTCCCCGCCCACCTCCGGCGAACCCTCTACGACTACTTCGCCGACTGGGACGCCCTCCTCACCCCCTGGCTGACCGAAACCCCCTCATGGCGCCTCTGACCCCCGGCAACCCCGCTCCCGCCCCGAGCGACCGGCCCCACCTCGCCCCCGACACGAACCCCCCGCACAACCAGCCCCACCTCGCCTCCGCTGCCTCCGCCCGCCGCCTTGATCCGACGTCTAAGCACGGTGGGGCGCTCGGTGGGCTGGCCCGAGGTGGTCTGGCCGGGCTGCTGGGTGCCGTGACCGGCGCGGTGGCCCAGTTCCTCCTCGTCCTGGTGGTCACCCGCGCGCTCCCCACGGCACAGGCGGGCGCGTTCTTCACCGTCACCGCGCTGTGCCTGATGGCCGCCGGCATTCTCCGGCTGGACGCCGGCAACGGCCTGGTGTACGTCATCGCCCGCTCCCACCCTCACGACCACCTCGGCATATCCGGATATATCCGGGCAGCGCTGATCCCCGTGGCCGCCTTCTCCCTGCTCGCCACCGCCGCCCTTCACCTCCAGAGCCACCACATCGCCGCCGCCACCGGCGTCCCCGCCACCTGGGTCCAGCTCCTCGCCACCGCCCTCCCCCTGATGGCCTGCGCGGATGCTCTCGTCACCGCCACCCGGGGATTCGGCGCGATGGGCCCGACCGTCATCCTCGACGGCCTGTTCCGCCCGCTCGCCCAGCTCGCCCTGGTCGCCTGCCTCGCGGTCACCGCCGACACCCTCCTGCTCCCCCTCGCCTGGGCCCTGCCGTACGTTCCGGTGCTGGTGCTGAGCGCGCTCTGGTTGCGACGCCGGGTGCCCCGCATGCCGTACCTGGCGGGGACGGGGCGCGATCTGTGGCGTTACACCGCGCCACGTGCGGTGGCCGGGGCGATCCAGGCCGTCTTCCAGCGGCTCGACATCGTGATCGTCGCGGTGCTCGCGGGGCCGGTCGAAGCGGCGTTCTACACCGCCGCCACCCGGTTCAAGGTCGTCGGCCAGCTCGCCGGTCAGGGCATCGCCCAGGCGGCGGCGCCCCGGCTGGTACGCGCGCTGACCTGCGGTGACCTACCGGCCGCGCGCGAGCTGTACCAGGTGACGACCCTCTGGCTGGTCGCGCTGACCTGGCCGATCTGGGTGGCCTACGCGTTGCTCTCACCGTGGCTGCTGAAGATCTTCGGTGCCGGATACGATCGGGGCGCCCAGGTGGCCGTGGTGCTCGCCGCCACGATGATGGTCGCGTCGGCCTGCGGCCTGGTCGACGCGGTGCTGACTGCCGCCGGGCACACCGCCGCGAGCCTGGCCAACATGATGGCCGCCATCGCGGTCACCGTGGCCGTCGATCTGGTTCTCGTCCCGGTGCACGGCGCTCTGGGAGCCGCGCTCGGCTGGTCCGCGGGCGTCCTGACGAAGAACCTCCTCCCGCTCCTCCGTCTCCACCGCACCTACGGCCTGCGCCCATTCGGCCGCCACAGCCTGTCAGCCCTCCACCCCCACACCTGGCGGTCCGCATGAACCCACCGGCGCCCACGCACCCCCAAACCAATACGGCCCTCTCCACCCGGCCCCCAACCCGCCGGCACCACAGCAAATCTGCACATACCCCACCCACGCCCAACACGGCACATATCCCAGCCACCACGTGCCAGAGCGGCTCTCCGCAGCCAGCCCACACCAGGCGACCGGCATGAACCCGCCGACCTGCGCGGGGGATCCGGTGGCCGGGGCGCCGGTGCTGGTCACCGGGCTGCCGAGAAGCGGGACCAGTTGGACGGGCAAGATGCTCGCGGCGGGCGGCCGGCTCGTCTACGTCAACGAGCCGCTGAACCCGCAGCATCCGCCCGGCCGTTCACCTGGCGTGCTCGACGCGACCGTCACCCACCGTTTCCAGTACATCTGCCCGGACAACGAGTCCGCCTGGCTGCCCGCCTTCACCGACACCGTCGCGCTCCGCTACCGCTACCTCGCCGAACTACGCCGCAACCGCTCGCCGTACGACCTGGCCAGGCTCGCCAGGTACGGCGTGGCCTTCGCGGCGGGGCGGGTGCTGGGCAGGCGTGCGCTGCTGGACGACCCGTTCGCGGTGCTCTCGGCCGGATGGTTCGCGGCGCGGCTGGGCTGCCGGGTGATCGTCCTGGTACGGGATCCGGTGTCGCTGGTGGCGAGTTGGCGGCGGCTCGGCTGGACCGTCTACCTGCACGAACTGCTCGAACAGCCGCTCCTCGTCCGCGATCACCCGGAGGCCGAGTCACTGCGCCCATTGATCGGCTCTCAGGACCACCTCGCCAAGATCGCCGCTCTGTGGCGGTTCGCCGGCACCGTGACCGATCGCCTCGTGGACCGCCATCCCGGGATCCGCATCGTCCGCTACGAGGACCTCGCCGCCGATCCCCTCACGGGCTTCCGCCGCCTCTACGCCTGGGCGGACCTCCCCTGGTCACCCCGCGCCGAATCCCGAATAACCCAAGCCTGTACGGCAAGCAGCAGCACCACCGGACCCTTCGCCTGGACCGGTCTGTCCCGCACGGCCTTCCGCCCGATGGACTCCCGCCTGATCCCGGCCGTCCCCTCCGGCCTGTCGCCCGAGGAGATCACCCGCGTCCGCGAGCTGTCCTGCCCATGACCCTGCGCAACGCGCACGGCACCAGCAGCCGGAACGCGAACGGGAGATCGTCGATCAGATAGCGCCGAGCCAGCCGGCTCGGCTCGCAGAGCAACCGGAACAACCACTCCAGCCCGGAGACCCGCATCCACGCCGGCGCCCGCCGTACGGCCCCCGCGGCGAACCCGATCGCCGCGCCGCACCCGACGAACCACACTCCCGGCAGGTCCGCCCGCAGCGCGGCGATCAGCCGGTCCTGCTTCGGGAACCCCAGCCCGACGAACACCAGCTTCGGCCCCGCGGCCACCAGCGCGTCCCGCACCCGCGCCACCTCCCCCGCACACCCCTCGAACCCGTACGGCGGCGCGTCCACACCCGCCACCTCCAGCCCGTCGAACCGGTCGGCCAGCACCCTGGCGGCGCTCTCGGGTGTGCCGGGCCGGCCGCCGAGCAGATAGATCGGGAACCCGTGACGCGCGGCGGCGGCCGACAACGACCAGATCAGGTCCGCGCCCGTGACCCGCTCGGGCAACGGGGTGTCCATCAACCGCGAGGCCCACACCAGCGGCATCCCGTCGGCCACCGCGATCTCCGCCCGTGCGAGCAGGCCGCGCACCGAGGCGTCCCGGCTCGCCGTCCGGCAGATGTCCACGTTGGGCGTGACGATGTGCCCGCCCTCCCCGGCCCGCAACCCGGCCAGCACCCGATCGACCACCTGCCGCTGCGTGA
Organism: Dolomitihabitans soli; assembly: GCF_022213955.1. Classification (GTDB taxonomy): domain Bacteria; phylum Actinomycetota; class Actinomycetes; order Streptosporangiales; family Streptosporangiaceae; genus Streptosporangium_A; species Streptosporangium_A soli. Next base: position 333,285 of record NZ_JAKNTW010000013.1, read on the forward strand.
GCGCGTCCAGGCCGACCCCGGCCACCACCACCCGCCGGACGGCCCGCCCCACCCGAGCGGACGCCACCACGCCCCCACCCGCCACCCAACCCTGCCCCGGCACCTCAACCGGAACCCCGGCCACCACGTCCTCATTCAGCGCATCCGGCCTCCCTCCCACCACCGGCCGAACCACCCACCCCACCCCAGCCGACGCCACCACGCCCCCACCCCGGCCCGGCGCATCCACTGGAACCACGGCTGCCTGCCGGGTGGTCTTCTCGGCCTGGGCGGCGGAGGCGTCGGGAGTGGTGGCGAGAACGGAAGGTCGCTGCATCAGATGCCGTGTCCTCGGGTGTGGAGGCGGATGAGGATGGTGGGGGCGGAGACGAGGCCGAGGGCGACGGCGACGGCCAGGGGGGCGCGGGGTTCGGTCAGGCGGGCGGAGGCGGCGCGCAGGGCCCAGCGGCAGGCTTGGCGGCGGTGTCCGAGCGCGGCGTGATGGAAGGCGAACTGGCCGTAGATCCGTGCGGCGCCCCGGGGATCGGCGGCCAGTTCCGGGTGCCGGGCGAGCATCCACTCCAGCCCGGCGATCCGGTCGGCCCATCGCGTGGCGAAGTCGGACGCGCCCCAGCGCACCCGCACCAGCGGCCGGTCGACGTGCACGATCGGGTGACGCCTGGCCGCGCGGAGGGCGAGATCCCAGTCCTCGTTCTGTCCTTTGGGGGCGCTCTCGTCGGCCCAGAACGCGCCCCGCCTGAACACGAAGGTGGAGGAGTGCACCATGACCATCCGCGAGCGGGTCAACTGTTCGTGCGTGATCGTGTCGGTGCCCGCCAGCCTGGCGACCCTGCGCGTGCCGTACTCGACCTCGATGCCGCAGCTGGCGAACTCGGCGTGCGGGCGGGCGGCGAGCGCCGCCGCCTGGGCGCCCAGTTTGCCGGGAAGCCACTGGTCGTCGTCGTCGCAGAAGGCCACCAGGTCGGTGTCGAGGACGGCGATCCCGGTGTTACGCGCTCCGGGGAGGCCGGGGCTGCGCCGGTTGGCCAGCACGCGGACCCTGCCGCACTCCCGGAACACGGCTGTCTGGGCTGCCACCTCGGCGGGGTCGACGTCGTCGGCGACGATGACCACCTGCAGGCGACCGGGGTGATCCTGCCCGAGCGCGGCGAGCGTCGCGGCCCGCAGAAGATCGGGGCGGCGGCCCCTGGTCGCGATCACCACCCCGACGGAGGCGGGAACCGGGCCGTTGGCCAGGCGAGCCGGGGTCATCATTCCGACCCGCGCAGCCGTACCGGAGGCGACATCGCCGCCCGCGAAAGCGCCGAACCACCACCGACCGAACCGATGACCGGAAGGCGCGCGAGCAAGGCCAGCATCGATACAAACCAGACCCAAGCAGACGCCGCCTCACGCAAGAACGCCGAACCACCACCGACCCAACCGACGACCGGAAGGCGCGCGAGCAAGGCCAGCATCGATACAAACCAGACCCAAGCGGCCATCCACAAAAGCACCGCACCGACACCCGGGAGGCGTGGGGTCATGGTCGTGCCCGGTGGTAGCCGTACTGGAGCAGGAGGGGCCAGGTGAGGGCGGTCACCAGGAGGCGGTGCCGGCGGGGGAGGTCGCGGCGCCAGGTCTCGTCGAAGGTCAGGGGGAGGTCGCCGACGGTGAAGCGCATGGGGTTGCCCGAGGCGGTGTGAGCGGTGCCGAGGCGGACCCGGGTGTCGGTGAGGAAGTCGAGGCGGGGGGCGAGTTCGAGGCGGGTGAGCAGGTGGGCGAAGGCGGTGCGCGGGGACGACAGGAGGTCCTCGTAGCGCATCCTGGTCACGGAGATCTCCCGGCTGGCGAGGAGTTCGAGCGCGAGGTTCTGCGTGGTCCAGTGGAACGCGGTGCGCGCCGGTGACCAGCGGCGCATCAGGGTGCCGTCTTCGGGGCGCTCGACCCGCCTGCGCCAGGAGTGCGCGACCGCGCGCGGGTCGCGGACCAGGTGCACGACGTCGACCTCGACGCCGGCGGCGGCCAGGCAGAAGGCGAGCGAGGCGTGTTTGCTGGAGTCGACGATCACCGGGGAGCCGGCGACCTCGCTGGCGGCGTCGTAGAGCCCACGGTAGAGCTGGACGTATTCCACCAGCTCGGGCGAGAGACGCGGTGGGATGCGGCGGGTGCGGTCGACCCGCTGCCGCAGGGCGATCGCGCGCCTGGCGAGGTCGGGCGTCCAGCCGCCGAATCCGCGCTCACCGACCTCGCACCAGAACGGGCAGTCGGGAAGCCGCACACCGCACCCGCAGGGCTCACCTGCGAGGATGCCGCGCGCCCAGAGGTGCACGACTTCGCCGAGCGGCACGACGCCCGGCACCTCGCCGAGCATGCGCTCAAGGAGGGTGCTGCCACTACGGCCGAGCCCGCCCAGAAAGATCACCCGGGCGGGCGGCGGACTGTTCGACACGGCACGGCCCCCACATGGTGGATACGGACCGTACCGATGCTAGTGCGGAGAGTAATCAGATGACCACGAAACCGCCAAAGGATCTACCAGAAACGGCTCAGCTGCGCGCGTCGACGATCATGCCGGCGCCCACCGTGCTGTTGGTGGCCTCGTCGACCAGGATGAAGCCGCCGGTCATCCGGTTGCGGGAGTAGTCGTCGACGAACAGCGGCTGGGTGATCCGCAGCGACACCCGGCCGATCTCGTTGAGACTGAGCGACTCGGCCGACTCGTCGCGGTGCAGCGTGTTAACGTCGAGCCGGTAGTGCAGGTCGCGGACCAGGGCGCGGGCCGTACGGGTGGTGTGTTTGATCAACAGCTTGGAGCGGGGCATGAGCTTCGCGCCGTCGCCCATCCAGCAGATCATCGCCTCAAGCTCCTGGGCGGCCTCCGGCTGGTTGTTCGGCCGGCAGATCATGTCGCCACGGGAGACGTCGATGTCGTCCGCCAGCCGGATCGTCACCGACATCGGCGGGAACGCCTCGTCGACCGGGCCGTCGAAGGTGTCGATCGAGGAGATCCGGGTGGTGAGGCCACTGGGCAGGTGCATGACCTCGTCGCCCGGCTTCAGCACGCCGCCCGCGATCTGGCCCGCGTAACCGCGGTAGTCGTGGAAGGCGGGATCGGTCGCCTTCTGCGGACGGATGACGTACTGCACCGGGAAGCGGACGTCGACCAGGTTGCGGTCGGAGGCGATGTGCACGTTCTCCAGGTGGTGCATCAGGGAGGTGCCCTCGTACCACGGCATGCTCTCGGAGCGGGAGACCACGTTGTCACCGTGCAGCGCCGAGATCGGGATGAAGGTGAGGTCGGGCGCGCTCAGCTTCGAGGCGAACGCGGTGAACTCCTCGCGGATCTCGTTGAACCGGTCCTCGGAGTAGTCGACGAGGTCCATCTTGTTCACCGCGAGCACGAGGTGCGGCACCCGGAGCAGCGTCGTGAGGAAGGCGTGCCGCCGGGACTGCTCCAGCACGCCCTTCCGCGCGTCGATCAGGACGATCGCGAGGTCGGCCGTGGAGGCGCCGGTGACCATGTTCCGGGTGTACTGGATGTGGCCGGGCGTGTCGGCGATGATGAACTTCCGCTTGGGCGTGGCGAAGTAGCGGTAGGCGACGTCGATCGTGATGCCCTGCTCACGCTCGGCCCGCAGCCCGTCGGTCAGCAGCGACAGGTCGGTGTACTCCGTGCCCCGGTCGCGGCTGGTGCGCTCGACGGCCTCCAGCTGGTCCTCGAAGATCGCCTTGGAGTCGAACAGCAGGCGCCCGATGAGCGTCGACTTGCCGTCGTCCACCGAGCCCGCGGTGGCGAAACGCAGAATGTCCATGGTTAGAAGTAGCCTTCTCGCTTGCGGTCTTCCATTGCGGCCTCGGAGGCTCGGTCGTCGGCCCTGGTGGCGCCGCGCTCGGTGATCCGGGTGACGGCGATCTCGGCGATGATGTCGTCGACGTTGGCGGCCGCCGACTGCACCGCGCCCGTGCAGGTCATGTCGCCGACCGTGCGGTAGCGGACGGTGGTCTCGAAGACCGTCTCGTCGTCCGCCCGGTTCACCACGTCGGCGTCGGACAGCAGCATGCCGTCACGCTCGAAGACCTTGCGCGTGTGCGCGAAGTAGATCGACGGGATCTCGATCTCCTCGCGGCGGATGTAGTCCCAGATGTCCAGCTCGGTCCAGTTCGAGAGCGGGAACACCCGGATGTGCTCACCCTGGCGGATCTTGGCGTTGTAGAGGTTCCACAGCTCGGGGCGCTGGTTCTTCGGGTCCCACTGGCCGAAGTCGTCGCGGAAGGAGAAGATCCGCTCCTTGGCCCGCGCCTTCTCCTCATCGCGCCTCGCCCCGCCGAAGACCGCGTCGAACTGCTGCTCCTCGATGGCGTCGAGCAGCGTGGTGGTCTGCAGCCGGTTACGCGAGGCACGCCTGCCGGTCTCCTCGACCACCCGACCGGCGTCGATGGAGCTCTGCACGCTGGCCACGACCAGCCGCGCCCCCAGCTCGGCGACGCGCCTGTCGCGGAACTCGATCACCTCGGGAAAGTTGTGCCCGGTGTCGACGTGCATGAGGGGGAACGGAATGGGTGCGGGCCAGAACGCCTTCTCCGCGATGCGCAGCATCACGATGGAGTCCTTGCCGCCGGAGAAGAGCAGGCAGGGCCGCTCGAACTCGGCGGCGACCTCCCGCATGATGTGGATGGCCTCCGCCTCGAGAACGTCGAGTTGCGACGTGGTGTAGTCGCGCTGAAGCATCGCTATTTCCTCCGGGATGACTTTCTATCGACGCAGGTCCCGGATCCCGGCGAGCAACATTGGCGCCAGTTCCGGTAGGGAGACCAGGATATCGGGCAACGAGGGGTCGGCTCGGTTGTAGGCCAGCGGTGCGCCGTCGATCCGGCTGGCGTGCGCGCCCGCGGCGAGCGCCACGGCGACGGGAGCGGCGGAGTCCCATTCGTACTGCCCGCCGGCGTGGACGTACGCCTCGACCTGGCCGGTCAGCACCGCGGAGATCTTGGCGCCCGCCGAGCCGATGGGCACCAGCTCGCCGCCGACCTGGGCGGCGAGTCGCTGCACGAACTCCGGCGGACGTGTCCGGCTGACCGCGATCCGGATCACACCCGCCTGCGGCGCCGCCAGCTTCGGCGGCTCACCCGTCGACAGCGTACGGCCCTGCGCGGGCAGTGCGACGGCTCCGGCGGACAGCTCGCCACGCTCCCAGAGGGCGACGTGCACCGCCCAGTCGGTGCGTCCCTCCTCGGCGAACTCCCGCGTGCCGTCGAGCGGATCCACGATCCACACCCGGTCCGCCGTCAGCCGCCGGGGGTCGAGCCGCTCCTCGCGGCTGGCCTCCTCCGACAGCACGCTGTCACCGGGACGCAGCCGGGCCAGGGCGTCCATCAGGTGGCGGTGGGCGGCGCGGTCACCTTCGTCACGCAGCGCGCGTGAGTCACCGAACCCGACCCGCGCTCGCAGCTCAAGCAGCACGTCACCCGCCTCGGCGGCGAGTTCCGCGGCAAGCGCGTGGTCATCCCTAATCGTCATCAATACGCTCCAGCTCCCCGGGCGACAGCCGACCAGGTCTTCCACAGAATTTGCAGGTCTAACATAAGCGACCAGTTCTCAACGTAACGCAGGTCCAGCCGTACAGATTCCTCCCACGACAGGTCCGATCGGCCGCTCACCTGCCACAGACCGGTTATTCCCGGTCGTACCAGCAGCCGTCTGCGCACGTCGTCGCCGTAGCAGGCAACCTCCGCGGGAAGCGGCGGGCGCGGTCCGACCAGTGACATGTCACCGAGCAGCACGTTGATGAGCTGCGGCGCCTCGTCAATGGAGTGGCGGCGCAGCCAGGCCCCGAGCGGTGTCACCCGGGGATCACGACGGATCTTGAACAGCAGCCCGTCGCCCTCGCTGACCAGCTCTATCCTGCGCCGCTCGGCGTCGGCGGCCATGGTGCGGAACTTGTAGATCGTGAACTCCCGCCCGTCCCGCCCCACCCGCGTCTGCCTGAACAGCGCGGGCCCCCGGCTCGACGCCCGTACGGCGAGCGCCAGACCGGCCAGCACCGGCAGCAGCCCGAACAGCAGCACACCGGCCACCACCCGGTCGAAGAGGTTCTTCACCAGTTGCCGCACGCCCGCCAGCTCGGGATGCTCGACATGGAGCAACGGCAGCCCCGCCGCGGGACGGATGGTCGTGCGCGGACCGGCCACCTCCATCAGGGCCGGGGCCACGACCAGCTCGGTGTGGGTGCGCTCCAGCCGCCAGGCCAGCCGCCGCAGCGCCACGCCGTCCATCTCGGGGCAGGCGAGCACCGCGACCGTGTCGGCGGCGACCTGGCCGACCACCAGCGGCACGTCGGTGAAGTCGCCGAGCACCTCGACGCCCTCCACCTCGCCGCCGGTGTCGCCCGGCAGGCACGCCGCCACCACCTCCATCCCGTGGTAGCGCTCCTGCCTGAACCTGCGGACCAGATCGGCGACGCCCTCCGGGTGACCCACCGCCACGACCCGGCTCATGCACTCGCCACCCGCGCGCCTGGCGTGCAGCGACCGGCGCAGCGCGTATCTCGCGGCGAGCGTGAGAATGGTGGTCACCGGCAGCGCGAGCACGACGTAACCCCGGGCCACGTCGGTCTTCGTCACGTAGGAGACGACGGCGGTGCCCGCGGTCAGGAACATCCCGCACTGCACGATCCGGCGGAACTCCTCCGGCCCCACCCCGAGCAGGCGTGGCTCATAGGCTCGATTCAACGCGACCACGCCGACCCACAGGAACGGCAGCGCGGCGCTCAGCACCACGTAGGGCGTGACGTAGGGGGTGATCTCGCCGAATCTGACGGTGAACGCCAGCACGCCGGTGAGCACGGCACAGGCCACATCCGCGAGCATGGCGCGGCCGCGATACTGTCGCATCCACCGTGGCAGGCGCGGGCGATCGGCGGGGATGATCGCCGGCCCGCGTGCGGCCACCTCTGCGAGGCCCGCAGAAATCTCGCCGTCGATCATGCCCCCTCCCGTTGACCATGCATAAAGAGACAGTAATAGAACGGAAGGAGGCAAGGGATTTGAAGGCTGAAACGTACATCTCCGTGGACATTGAAGCCGATGGTCCTATTCCAGGCCCTTATTCAATGGTGAGTCTGGGAATGACCGTCGCAGGCAGAATGCGTGGCCGCCACTTCGATCCGATCGACCCCGAGAGCCGCACCTTCTACGTCGAGATCAGGCCGATCAGCGACGCCTTCGTGGCCGAGGCGCTGGCGGTGAGCGGGCTCGACCGCGATCTCCTGCTGCGTGACGGGCGTGATCCGGCGGAGGCGATGGCGGAGTGCGCACTCTGGATCAAGGAAGTCTGCGGAGCTTCCGTGCCGGTACTCGCCGCATATCCACTTTCCTTCGACTGGATGTGGATTTACTGGTACTTCATGAATTTCACCGGCAGCTCACCATTCGGTCATTCCCGCTGTATCGATATAAAGACGCTCTATGCCGCTAAAGCAGGAGTCACCATCGGCTGGGCCACCAAACGGCAGATGCCACGCAACCTCGCCGCACAGCGCCCGCACACCCACAACGCCCTCGACGACGCCATCGAGCAGGCCGAGCTGCTGCAGAACCTGATGGCCTGGCCCGGTAACCGGCCGGTCAGCGAGGAGGGCCGGAAGGATTGAGGTCACCGGCGTGGAAGGAGTTCTGGGTCGCCTCCAGCCCTTGCGTGACCAGCGACTCCACCACATCGGCCGCGCGATCGACCAGGTAGGGCAGATCCTTGCGCTCCGCCGTGCCGAAGTCGCGCAGCACGTAGGACGCGGCGTCCATCCGGCCCGGCGGCCTGCCGATGCCGAACCGCACCCGCAGGTAGTCGCGTGAGCCCAGCGACTTCGTGATCGACTTCAGCCCGTTGTGCCCGTTGTCGCCGCCGCCGAACTTCGCCCGCAGCGCGCCGTACGGGATGTCCAGCTCGTCATGGACGACGATCAGGCGCGCCGGCTCGACCTTGTAGAAGTCGGCCAGCGCCTTGCACGGCCCGCCGGACAGGTTCATGAAGGTCAACGGCTTGGCCAGTACGGCGGGGCCGCCCGCGAGCCGGCCTTCGAGCACCTCGGCCCGCGCTTTGTGCACCTTGAACCGCCCGCCCGCCCGCGCGGCCAGCTCCTCAAGCACCATAAAGCCGACGTTGTGCCGATTGCCCGCATATTCCGGCCCAGGATTGCCCAGGCCCGCGATCAGCCACCGGTCCACGGACACTCTCCCTGCTCGACAGCGGTTCCCACGGTGCTTCCAGACGGCGTCCCGGACGGTCCTGCCGACGGCAGCGGGCGGCCGACATGACGCCGACCGCCCGCACACGCCTCTGAAACCCTACTCGGCGGACTCGCCGTTGCCCTCGGCCGTGGGAGCCTCGGCGCCCTCGGCCTCCTCTTCGGCACCGGTCGGCTTGGCCGTGACGTGCAGCACCAGGGCCTCCGGCTCGGCGACGAGCGAGACGCCCTCGGGCAGCGTCAGCTCGGCGGCGGTGAGCTGGGTGCCGATCACCATGCCCTCGACGGAGACCTCGATCTCCGTCGGGATGTGGGTGGCCTCGGCGCCGACCGCGACGGAGACCATCTGCTGGTCGAGCATGCCGTCGGGGTGGATGTCGCCGACGACGGTGATCGGGATTTCGACGGTGACCTTCTCACCGCTCTTGACCAGGAGCAGGTCGATGTGCTCGATGAAGCCCTTGAGGGGGTCGCGCTGCACGCCCTTGGGCAGCGCGAGCTCGTTGACGCCGTCACCCTGGATACGGATCAGCACGTTGGCCGTACGCAGCGCGATCATCAGGTCGTGACCCGGCAGGGTCAGGTGCTGCGTGTCGGTGCCGTGGCCGTACAGGATGGCGGGCACCTTGTTGGCACGACGGATCTTACGAGCGGCACCCTTGCCGAACTCGTTGCGCCGCTCGGCGGCGATGCGTACTTCGGACATGGCTGATCTCCTAGGGATAGCGATGAATGGACCACGGATGCGCTCACCCTCACCCGCCCTAGCGGAAGGCGTTACGAGCGCAACTTCACTAGATTACAACGCTAGCTGTCTCCTTCGAACAAGCTCGTCACCGATCCGTCGCTGAAGACCGCGGTGATCGCGCGGGCGATCAGCGGGGCGATCGACAGGACCGTGAGCTTGTCGAACTGCTTCTCCTCCGGGATCGGCAGGGAGTTGGTGACGATCACCTCGGAGATCCGGGAGTTCTTCATCCGGTCGACCGCCGGGCTGGAGAACACCGCGTGCGTGGCCACCACCAGGACATCGGTGGCGCCCTGCTCGTAGAGCGCGTCGGCGGCCTTGCAGATCGTGCCCGCCGTGTCGATCATGTCGTCGATCAGCACACAGGTACGGCCCTGCACCTCGCCGACGACCTCGTGCACCTTGACCGAGTTGGCCACGTCGAGATCACGGCGCTTGTGGATGAAGGCGACCGGCGTGCCGAGGGAGTCGGCCCACCGCTCCGACAGGCGGACCCGGCCGGTGTCGGGCGAGACGATCGTGGTGTTGGCGGGGTCGAGCTTGTCCTTGAGGTAGCCGGCCAGCACCGGCATCGCGAACAGGTGGTCGACCGGGCCGTCGAAGAAGCCCTGGATCTGCGAGGTGTGCAGGTCGACCGACATGATGCGGTCGGCCCCCGCGGTCTTGAACAGGTCGGCCATCAGCCGGGCGGTGATCGGCTCGCGGCCCCGCCCCTTCTTGTCCTGCCGGGCGTAGCCGAAGAACGGCATGACCACGGTGATGCGTTTGGCGGACGCCCGCTTGAGCGCGTCCACCATGATGAGGTGCTCCATCACCCACTTGTTGATCGGAGCGGTGTGGCTCTGGATGACGAAGGCGTCGCACCCCCGGACGGATTCCAGATAGCGGGCATAGATCTCGCCGTTGGCGAAGTCGTGGAGTTTGGTCGGAGTCATCTCGATCCCGAGGTTGGCCGCCACCTCCTCGGCCAACTCGGGGTAGGCGCGACCGGAGAAGAACATCAGGTTCTTCTCCCCTGTGGTCTTCTTGCCGCTCACCTCGCCACCCCGTCGATAAGGTCGATGTGCCTGGTTGCTCGCTCGCTCACGTGCCGTTCTCCTGTTGGTGTCCGGCCTGCTCGGCCGACGCACGGCGCGCCGCCTCCGCTGACCTGGTGCCCGCGCGCTTGCGCGCGACCCACCCTTCAATGGTGCGCTGCCGCGCTCTGGCCACTCCGATGGCCCCTGGCGGCACGTCATTGGTGATCGTGGAACCCGCGGCCGTGTAGGCGCCGTCGCCGATCGTCAGGGGCGCCACCAGCATGGTGTCGCACCCGACGAAGGCGTGGTCGCCGACCGTGATATGGCGCTTCTCGACCCCGTCGTAGTTGACGAAGATCGTCGCCGCGCCGATGTTGCTGCCCGCCCCGATGGTGGCGTCGCCGACGTAGGTCAGGTGCGGCACCTTGGTGCCCTCGCCGATCTCGGCGTTCTTCATCTCGACGTGCGCGCCCGCCTTGGCCTTGCGGCCCAGGACGGTGCCCGGGCGCAGGTAGGTGTACGGCCCGACGGCGGCCTCGGGGCCGATCCTCGCGCCCTCGCAGACCGAGTTGCGCACCACCGCGTCCTCGCCGACCTCGGTGTCGGTCAGCGTGGTCGCGGGGCCGATGGTCGCGCCGGCGGCGACGCTGGTCGTTCCGTGCAGCTGGCTGCCCGGCATGATCACGGCATCGGGCTCCAGTGTCACGCCGACGTCGATCCAGGTGCTCTCGGGATCGACCACGGTGACCCCGGCCCGCATGTGCGCGAGCAGGATGCGGCTGTTGAGCACCCGGCCCGCGAAGGCCAGCTGCGCCCGGTCGTTGACGCCCTCGACCTCGACATGGTCGCCGGCGACGAACGCGCCCACCCGGTGCCCGTCCTCCCGCAGGATGGACAGCACGTCGGTGAGGTATTCCTCGCCCTGGGCGTTGGCGGTGGAGACCCGCTTCACCGCGTCGGTCAGCAGGGTGCCGTCGAAGGCGTAGACGCCGGAGTTCATCTCGTTGACGGCCCGCTGCTCGGGGCTGGCGTCCTTCTCCTCGACGATGCCCAGCACGGCACCGGTCTCGTCACGCACGATCCGCCCGTAACCGGTCGGATCGGGCACCTTGGCCGTCAGCACGGTGGCCGCGTTGCCCTCGCCCGCGTGTACGGCGAGCAGTTCGGCGAGGGTCTCGGTGCGGAGCAGCGGTGTGTCGCCATAGGTGACCAGGACGGTGCCGCTGATCGTGCCGACCTCTTCGAGCACCGTGCGAACCGCGTGACCGGTCCCCCGCTGCTCCTGCTGCACGATCGGGTACGCGTCGGGGCCGGTCGCGGACAGGTGCTCCCGCATCCGCTCCCGCTCGTGCCCGATGACGACGATGAGCCGCTCGGGCGTCAGCCCTCGAGCGGCCGTGAGCATGTGATCGACCAGCGCACGGCCGCACAGCTCATGCAGGACCTTGGGTGTTCTCGACCGCATCCGGGTGCCCTCACCTGCGGCGAGGACGACGACGGCGGCCGGGCGCGGCACACTCACGGACTGAGGCTCCCTCGGCGTCGCGGCTGTGACATGACGGGATAGGACGGCGTACGGCTACCGCATGCTTGCCGCACGGCAACCCACCCGACACCGTGAGAATACCTGCCCGCCCCACGGTGCCATCCACCCCCACCGGTCAATCACACCGGTGAGGCTCCGAACTACAGCCACTGCTCCCGGAAGAGGACTCGAACCCCTACATTTCGGACCAAAACCGAAAGTCCTGCCTATTAGACGATCCGGGATCGTTCCGGTCGAATCAGGCATCTATAGACGCCGATCCGCCCACGGTCATCCATCCTACCGACGACAGGCGGCGTCGCCGACCCGATTACCTCCGCACGCACACCCGCGCGCCGCCGGCAACCTGGCGCGCCGATGCGGACCGGGCAGACCACGGAACTCCCAAGCGACCGTCAGCTCTCGGTCAAGCACAACTTAGGGGCTACTAACTTACGCTCGCGTAAGTTACGGTTGCGTAGGCAGGACATACGTCCCATAGCTATAGCGAAAGGCAGCCCATGACCGTTGTCGTCGAACGCACATCAGGCCAGCCGAAACCCGATGTGGATCCGGAGCCGAAGACCAGGCCCGAGCTCATCACGTTCGGCGTCGTGGTGGCGACGCCCCTGCTCGCCATCCTCGCCGCCGTGCCGTTCGCCTGGGGCTGGGGACTGGGCTGGACGGACATCGTCATCGCCTTCGTCTTCTACGTCGTCACGGGCCTGGGCGTCACCGTCGGCCTGCACCGCTACTTCACGCACGGCTCGTTCAAGGCCAAGCGGCCGATGAAGATCGCGCTGGGCATCGCGGGCAGCCTGTCGCTGGAGATGTCGGTGCTCGACTGGGTGGCCACCCACCGCAAGCATCACAAGTTCTCCGACAAGGAGGGCGACCCGCACTCTCCGTGGCGCTTCGGCCCCGGTTTCCGGGCCCTGAGCAAGGGCCTGCTCTACGCCCACATGGGCTGGCTGTTCGAGACCGAGCGCACCAACCGGGAGAAGTACGCGCCGGATCTCGTCAAGGATCCCGACATCCAGAAGCTGCACAAGTTCTTCCCGGTGCTGGCGATCACCTCGATGGTGTTGCCCGCGGTGCTGGGCGGGCTGCTGACCTGGTCCCTGTGGGGGGCGGCGACGGCGTTCTTCTGGGGCACCCTGGTCAGGATCGGACTCCTGCACCACGTGACCTGGTCGATCAACTCGATCTGCCACGTCTTCGGCGAAGAGGACTTCGAGGTGCGCGACAAGTCGCGGAACGTGTGGTGGCTGGCCATCCCCTCGTTCGGCGAGTCCTGGCACAACCTGCACCACTCCGACCCCACCTGCGCGCGGCACGGCGCGCTGAAGGGCCAGATCGACCTGAGCGCCGGGCTCATCCACTGGTTCGAGAAGGCCGGCTGGGTGTACGACGTCCGGTGGCCCGACCCCGCCCGCTTGGCGGCGAAGCGCATTGCCTGAAGTCACCGCGGTCGGTGAGCGGGCCGTCGTCGAGACGGCCCGTATTCCCGCTAACGTCCCATCTGCGGGCATTATGAGACCTGTGAGCGAATCCCCCTCCCGCAGACGCATGTCCGGCAAGGAGCGAAGAGAGCAACTGATCGAGATCAGTCGTGCCCTGTTCGCGGAGAAGGGATTCGACGGCACCTCCATCGAGGAGATCGCGGCCAGCGCCCTGGTCTCCAAGCCGGTGGTCTACGAGCACTTCGGCGGCAAGGAGGGCATCTACGCGGTCGTCGTCGACCGGGAGATGCAGAAACTGCTCGGCATGGTCACCGAAGCCCTGTCGGCCGCGCACGCGCTGGTGAAACTGGAGCGCGCCGCCCTGGCCCTGCTGCGGTACATCGAGGAGAGCAGCGAGGGGTTCCGCATCCTGGTGCGCGACTCGCACGCGGCCTCGGGCACCGGCACCTTCGCGAGCCTGATCAGCGACATCGCCAGCCAGGTCGAGGACGTGCTGGCCGACGAGTTCAACAACCGGAACTACGACCCCAAACTCGCGCCGATGTACGCCCAGATGCTCGTCGGCATGGTCGCGCTGACCGGCCAGTGGTGGCTCGATGTCCGGAAACCGCCACGCGAGGAGGTCGCCGCCCACGTGGTCAACCTGGCCTGGAACGGCCTGACGGGACTGGCCCCGCTCCCCGGCCTCACGTCAGCCTCGCGCGCGATGGAACAACGGGCCGCGAGCCACCCGCCTGCCGTACGGCCGAGCGAGAAGGAGCTGCGCGAGCAGGAGAAACTCCTTCGCGAGCAGGAGAAGGCGCGCGAGCGGGAGCTGAAGGAGCAGGAGAAGCTCCGGCAGCGGGAGCAGCGTGACCTGGATCGGGCGCGCGAGCGTGAGCGCAAGGAGCAGGAGAAGTTGCTGCGCGAGCAGGAGAAGGCGCGCGAACGCGAACTGAAGGAACAGGAGAAGCTCCGGCAGCGGGAGGCGCGGCTGGCCGAGCGGGCGGCGGGCAAACTCCGACACGCCGAACAGCCACGGGTCGACCAGAGCGAGTGACCGGCGGCCCTGAGACGGCAACCCTGAGACGGCAACCCTGAGACGGCAGCCCTGAGACGGCAGCCCTGAGACGGCGGCTCACCGGACACGATCTGGCTGCGGGCGGAGAATCCCGCACTGTCCGGCCGAAGCGCAGGTGTGCCGCCACCGCCACGGCATGCACGGATCCACCGCACCCCGGCACATCCTGACACCGCGGGTCCACGCGGTACGGCGACGCGATCACGGCGGCCTCCTTCGTAGAGCACCTGCCACTCGTCCACCTTGGGTGCCGTCGCGTTGTGCTATAAGATAATGACTGTTCATTATTTAATTGGGAGAGGGCATGGCGGGACGACCGCGCACGATCAGTGAGGAGCGCATCATGGCCGCGCTCGCCACCATGGTCGGGCGGGTGGGGCCGAGCCGGCTGACCCTGGCCGACGTCGCCAAGGAAGCCGGAGTCTCGACGGGGGTGCTCGTCGGGCGGTACGGCAGCAAACGTGATCTGCTGCTCGGATTCGTCCGATGGGGACTGTCGGAGCAGACGTTCCTCCGGCCGATGCGGGCCGCCTTCGAGACGGCCCCGGACCCGGTCGAAGGTCTGATCCGGGCCGTGGTGCACGGAGCGGGGTCCGACATGGGGCCGGAGGAGTTCGCCAACCACCTCGCGTTCCTGCACCTGGAACTGGCCGACGACGAGTTCCGCGCGCTGCTGGGCGAGCACGACGCGGCGTTCCGTGCCGAGCTGGCCGATTACCTGCGGAGCGCGGTGACGGGCGGGCACCTGGTAGCGGGCGCCGACGTCGACGCGCTCGCCGCCGCGGTCGACTCCATCCGCAACGGCACCCAGATCACCTGGGCGATGACCAGGTCGGGGACGCTCGGCGAGACGCTCCGCTGTGACCTGAACACGCTGCTCGACCCGTACCGGCGCAACGAGGAGGACCAGTGACAGACAGACCACTGACCGGGCAGGTCGCCCTGGTGAGCGGGGCCACCCGCGGCGGCGGCCGGGGGACGGCGGTCCAGCTCGGCGCGGCCGGCGCGACCGTCTACGTCACCGGCCGCAGTACGGCGGCGGCGAGATCGCCGATGAACCGCCCCGAGACCATCGAGGAGACCGCCGAGCTGGTGACCGCCGCCGGCGGCCACGGCATCGCCGTACCCACCGATCATCTGGACATCGCCCAGGTGGCGGAGTTGACGGCGCGGATCGACCGGGAACAGGGCGGCAGGCTCGACATCCTGGTGAACAACGTCTGGGGCGGGGACCCGCTGACGGTGTGGGACAAGCCGCTGTGGGAGCAGCCACTCGATACCGGCCTGTCGCTGCAGCGGCAGGCCGTGCACACGCACATCATCACCAGCTGGCACGTCCTGCCGTTGCTGGTGGCCCGCCGCCGCGGCCTGGTCGTGGAGGTCACCGACGGCACCGCCGACCAGGGCTACCGGGGCACCTTCTTCTACGACCTGGCCAAATCCAGCGTCATCCGGACGGCTCAGGCACAGGCGGGCGACCTGCGTCCGTACGGCGTGACCGCGGTCGCGCTCACCCCCGGGTTCCTGCGGTCGGAGGCGATGCTCGACCACTTCGGCGTGACCGAGGACACCTGGCGCGACGGCATCGCGAAAGATCCCTACTTCGCCATGTCGGAGACCCCCGTCTACCTCGGCCGCACGGTGGTCGCGCTCGCCGCCGACCCGCAGGTGAGCCGTTGGACCGGTCAGTCCCTGGCGACCTGGGGACTGGCCAAGGAGTACGGCTTCACCGACGCCGACGGCTCCCGGCCCGACTGGGGCGGCTACTACGGCGCGAGCCTGCGTGAGGGCGGGGCCGTCCCTGAGGACTACCGCTGACCCGGGGTCAGGGTGACGCTGAGGACTACCGCTGACACACGGGGTCAGGCCGATCGGCTCAGCTCACGCTGAGCATCGGCATCGGCATCGGCATCGGCATCGGCTCGGCTCGGCTCGGCTCGGCTCGGCTCGGCTCGGCTCGGCTCGGCTCGGCTCGGCTCGGCTCGGCTCGGCTCGGCTCGGCTCACCTGGAGCATCGGCGCACCGCCGTACGGGACGGGACGGGTTAGGTGGGTGGCGCACCGTCGCGGTCGGCGGCGGTGCGCCACTCGCCTGCTGGGGCGGAGTTGAAGGAGGTCAGACGGGGAGGGTCCACTTCTGGTTGACGGATCCCTGGCAGGTCCAGATGATCAAACGGGTGCCGTTACCAGTACCGCCGCCTTCGGCGTCCAGGCACTTGCCCGACTGCGGATTCCGCAACGACCCGTTCGCCTGCGGCTGCCACTGCTGAGCCCCGGTGCCGTTACACGACCACAACTGCACCCACGCCCCATCGTTCACCGCACCACCCTTGACGTCCATGCACTTGCCCAGCGCGCGAACCGTGCCATCACCCGGCAACGACCACCGCTGCGCACCCGTCCCGTTGCACCCGTACAACTGGATCTTCGTACCGTCCGCCGTGCCGGAACTCTGCACATCGACGCACTGGCCGTTCACGCCGGTGATCTGGCCGACGACGCCGCCGGTTCCCAGTTCCTTGATCCGGATGTCGCGGAAGGACGTCTCGTCGCCGGTGCCGTGGTTCTGCACGCCGATGTGGCCCTGCCGCAGGCTGCGTACCGGGTCGGTGTTGGTGAAGTCGTTGACCTTCACCCCGTTGAGGAACACCTGGAGCCGCTCCCCCTCGACGAAAAGTTCGAAGGTGTTCCACTCGCCCGGCGGGTTCAGCGCCGAGTCGCGTGCCGCGGTGTCCGCGCCCTTGAACCCGTACACCGCGCCGGTGGTCCTGTCCGGCGTGTCGGTGGCGTCGATCTGCACCTCGTAGCCGTTGTTGACCGCCGACCACGGGTCGTCGCTCGCGGGGAAGCCGAGGAAGACGCCGGAGTTGTCGTCGCCGTGGAGCTTCCAGTCCAGCTTCAGGGAGTAGGCGCGGAACTCCTTGGCCGAGTACCACAGCATGCCCAGCCCGCCGTGGGAGGTCAGCGTGGCGTCCGCGTCGGTGAAGCCGCCCGGCCCCGCCTGCTTCCAGCCGACGACGCCGCCGTCGTACAGGGGCGTGTAGCCGTTCTCCGGACGGCAGTCGGCTTTGGTCACACCCGCCGCGTAGCGGATGCCGCCCAGCAGGTGCCGTCGGAAGGCGGGTTCGGCGTACGACTGCTTGGTGTGGCCGCCGCCGGAGTACCAGGACCGGCCGCCCTGGTATGTCTGGCACCAGGCCGTCGGGTGGTCGCCCATGTCGCCGCCGGAGTACGACCCCTCGTCGAGCGAGGCCAGGACGTGCAGGCCGGCGCGCGGGCTGGACCGGTAGTTGTACCACTCGTCGTGGCGGGACCAGGTGGAGCCGAGGTGCGCGGTGGCGGCATGGGCCCGGTCCTCCACCTTGATGGTGGCGTCCTGGTTCTGCGGGTGGGATTTGAAGTAGGCGCCGACGAGCCCGCCGTAGAACGGCCAGTCGTATTCGGTGTCGGCGGCCGAGTGGACGCCGGCGAAGCCACCGCCCGCTCTGACGTAGGACTCGAACGCCGTCTGCTGGGCTGCGTCGAGCACGTCGCCGGTGGTGCTGAGGAAGATCACCGCCTCGTACTGCGCGAGGTTGCCCGTGGTGAAGGCGCCGCCGTCCTCGGTGGCGGTGACGGTGAAGCCGTTCTGCGTGCCGAGTTCCCTGATCGCCTGGATGCCGTCGGGGATCGAGTCGTGCCGGAATCCTGCCGTCTTGGAGAAGACGAGCACCTGGTAGGCGGGGTCGGCGACCGCGGGGACGGCGGTCGTGGCCATGACGCCGGCGATGAGACCGCCGGCCGCCACTGCGGCGATCAGCCGCGTGATCTTGCCCATTGGGGGGTTCCTCCTTGGGAGAGGGCGTTTGGGCGGGACCGGGCCGGGAGCTAGGGGGGTGGGCTCCCGGCCCGGTGGTTCTCGGGGGGTGGTTCTCGGGAGGGTGGTCAGGCGGGGAGGGTCCACTTCTGGTTGACGGATCCCTGGCAGGTCCAGATGATCAGACGGGTGCCGTTACCCGTACCGGCACCCTCGGCGTCCAGGCACTTGCCCGACTGCGGATTCCGCAACGACCCGTTCGCCTGCGGCTGCCACTGCTGAGCCCCGGTGCCGTTGCACGACCACAACTGCACCCACGCCCCATCGTTCACCGCACCGCCCTTGACGTCCATGCACTTGCCCAGCGCGCGAACCGTGCCATCACCCGGCAACGACCACCGCTGCGCACCCGTCCCGTTGCACCCGTACAACTGGATCTTCGTACCGTCCGCCGTGCCCGCGCCCGCGACATCGACGCACTGGCCGTTCACACCCGTGATCTGCCCGGCGGCGGCACCGGTGGCGAAGGTGAAGTCGTCCACGTCGAAGAGCGCGCCGGATCCGCCGGTGAAGACCAGGAACAGCTCGGTCGTGCCGGACGGGCGGTTGGTCAGGGCGGTGCTGACGTTGGTGAACGTCTCCCAGCCACCGGTCACCGGTACGGCGACGGAGCCCAGCACCGGCCCGGCCTGCGACCCGCTCCGCACCTGGAGGGTCCCGCCGACGCCGCCCGAGGAGACGCGCGCGGTGAACGTCGTGGCGTCGCCCAACGCGTACGGCTTGAAGGCGATCCAGTCACCGGCGTGCACGTTGCCCACCGTCTTGGCGCCGTGGGCCGCGCCCTTGTCGATGACGTCGACCCCGCTCTGCCGGCCGAAGTGCTCGGCCTGACGGGTCTTCGGCTGGGCGATGTGCTCCACGTGACCGTTCAGCCCGCCGGCGTCGGTGTAGTCGGCGGCGAACACGCCGTGGATGTTGGCGTTCGGGTCGTGCTCGCCGTCCACCGGCGTCTGGAGGGTGCCGGAACAGCCGGTGGCCTCGGCCAGCTTGTGCTGGTGGCTGTCGTGGCCGAGCAGGTACGTCACCTTGACCTTGGAGCAGTCGATCTGCCCGTCCTCCGGATCGGTCACCGTGACCCGGTACGGCACGGCGTCGCCGAAGCCGAACAGCCGCCCGTCGGCGGGCAGGTCGAGCCGTACAGTGGGCGCGGTGTTCCCCACGGTGACGGTGACGTTGTCCGACCCGGTGGCGCCGTCGGGGTCGGTCACCGTGAGGGTGGCCGTGTAGGTCCCGTTCGCCGTGTAAGTGTGGGTCGGCGCGGCCTGGGTGGAGGTGCCGCCGTCGCCGAACCGCCACGCGTAGGTGAGCGCGTCCCCTTCCGGATCGGCGCTTCCCGCGGCGGAGAAGGTCACGGTCAGCGGGGCCTGTCCCGAGGTCGGGACGCCGCTCGCGTTGGCGGTCGGGGACCTGTTCGACCCGCCGACGTACTCGATGCGGTAGAGCGCCGAGTTGGCGTCCCCGGTGAATCCGCCGGTGCCGTAGTCGAGGACGTAGAGCGCGCCCTCCGGGCCGAAGGTCATGTCCATGACCTGGGTGCCGGCCCACGGGAAGTCGTGAATGGCGCCGGCCGCACCGCCTGCGCCCACTTCGACGTGTTTGATCCAGCGGCGACCGTACTCACCGATGAAGACGTGCTGGTCGAGTTCCGCCGGGAACTTGACGTCGGAGTCCAGGGCGTCGTCGTAGTGGTAGACCGGCCCGCCCATGGGCGACTCGCCGCCGTAGGACGTGGTGCAGAACTGCGGCACCGAGCAGCCGTCGTAGTCGATCCAGGCGGCCACCGGTTTGGGCAGGCTCTGCTGTCCGGTGTTACGCGGCGAGTTGTTCGCCGGCCCGTTCTGGCAGTCGAACGCGGCTCCGGTCGCCCCGGTGGCGAAGTTGTGGTCCGCGTAGGTCTCCGCCACGGCGTTGTCACCCGTGCAGTACGGCCAGCCGAAGAACCCCGGCGCGGTGATCCGGGTGAACTCCACCTGGCCGCCGGGCCCGCGAGCGCTCGCACCGCCGGCGTCCGGGCCGTAGTCACCGAGGTAGACGACGCCACTGGCCTTGTCGACGGCCATCCGGAACGGGTTGCGGAACCCCATCGCGTAGACCTCGGGCCTGGTGCCGGCCGTACCCGGCGGGAACATGTTGCCCTGCGGGATCGCGTACGACCCGTCGGCGTTCACCTTGATCCGCAGCACCTTGCCACGCAGGTCGGCGCTGTTGGCGGAGCTGCGCTGCGCGTCGAACGCCGGGTTTCTGGTCGTCCGCTCGTCGATGGGGGTGTAGCCGTCGGACTCGAAGGGGTTGGTGTCGTCGCCGGTGGACAGGTACAGGTTGCCCTGTGCGTCGAACTCGATGTCGCCGCCCACGTGGCAGCAGATCCCCCGGTCGGCCGGCACCTGGAGGATCTTCTGCTCGCTGCTCAGGGTGAGCGTCCCATCGCCGGCCAGCTTGAACCGGGACAACTGGTTGTGCCCCTTCCAGACGTCGAACGCCCCAGGCCCGCTCCCGTCGCGCGGGGCGTCCCCGGCCGGGGTGGACAGCGGCGGCGCGTAGAACAGGTACACCCACCGGTTGGCGGCGAAGCCCGCGTCGACCTGGATACTCTGCAGGCCCTCCTCGTCGTGGGAGTAGACGGGGATCTTCCCCGCGACCTTGGTGTTGCCGGCGGCGTCGGTCAGCCGCACGGTCCCGTCACGGGAGGTGTGCAGAACGGACCTGTCGGGCAGTACGGCGAGCCCCATGGGCTCACCCATCTCATCGACGCCCCGGGCGAGCGTCACCTGCTGGAAATCCGTCGGCTCGGCCGCGTGCGGCCCAGGGTGGGCCGCCGCGGCGGGGGTGAGGGCGAAGACGCCCGCCGCCATGGCGAGCGTGATCGCCGCGCCGAGCCGCCACAACGGACGCCGTAATCGTGGCATGGTCGCTTCTCCTGACTGGAGGTCGGGTTAGACGCGCCGTCGGCCGGACACGGGCAGCACAAGCCGGGCCGCGGCGCGTCGAACGCCGTGCCGGTTGTGCCCGCCCTGGACGGCCCTTGGCCGGGGGGTGAGTGGAGAAACCGCCGTACTAGGGGGCGGCGAACACGTAGTCGCTGATCAGCCTGGTCGCCCCGATGACGCCCGCCGCTCCCCCGAGTTCGGAGAGGACGATCGGCATGTTCCCGGTCGCCAGCGGGGGCGACCGCTGGTAGACGACGCTGCGGATCTCCGCGAGCAGGGTGTGACCGAGACCGGCGACGCCACCCGCGACGATCACCAGTCCGGGGTTGATGAAGCTCACCAGGCCGGCGATCACCTGACCGACTCGCCGCCCCCCGTCCCGGATCATCTGCACGGCCGCCGCGTCGCCCGCCGCCACCGCCGCCGCCACGTCCTCGCCGGTGAGCCTGCCCCGCTCGGACAGCGCCTCGGCCAGGTACGGCGAGCGGCCGGAGCGCGCCGTGAGCACGGCGTCCCGGGCGAGCGCGGCACCGCCGAAGTACGCCTCCAGGCAGCCGGTGTTACCGCACGCGCAGGTGGGACCGTAGTCGTCCACCCGGATGTGACCGATGTCGCCGGCGCTGCCGGAGACGCCGCGGTAGATCTTGCCGTCGACGACGATCCCGCACCCTATCCCGGTGCCGATCTTCACGAGGAAGAAGTCGTCCACGGACCTGGCGACCCCGGCGTGCAGTTCGCCGAGCGCCATGATGTTCACGTCGTTGTCGACGAGCACCGGGCAGCCCAGTTCCTGGCTGAGCGCCTCCCTGATGGGGAAGTGGTCCCAGCCGGGCATGATCGGCGGCACGATCGACACCCCGTCCCGGAAGCTGACCGGGCCGGGGACGCCGATGCCGACGCCACGGATCTCGCCGGCCCCGCCGTCGGCGCGCAGCTTGCCGAGCAGGTCCAGGGCCTGGTCGAGGATGGCCGCCGGGCCGTCCCGGACGTCCGCCGGCATGGACAGGCTGCCCAGCACCTCCAGTTGACCGTTGGTCACGGCCACGTCGATCGACGTGGCGCCGATGTCGATGCCGACGAAGCGCAGGTGCGAGGCGATGCGCACCATGGCGGAACGCCGGCCGCCCCGGGAGGCGGCCAGACCGGCGAGTTCCACGAGCCCCGAGCCGGCGAGGCGGTCGAGTTCCAGGGCCATCTTGGAGCGGGACAGCTGGACGATGTCGCCGAGGTCGGCCCGCGAACGGGCACCTTCTCCCCGAAGCAACCGCAGCACCCGTGCCTGGTGCGCGTTCTCCGGCCGAGCCGCGTTTCGCTTCACGTCGCCTCCGTATCAGAGGGTGCTGCCCTGAAGGTAATCACTTTTGCCCGAAACGAGAAGTGCTTTGTCGGTAATAGATAGAACTTTCTCTCCGCGAAGAACAAACTTCTCTGCCGTGTGATCAAGCCACACGGCGTCGGAGCCCACGCTCGTTGACCGAGGCCATGCCCAAAGATCAGAGGCCACCGGGTCCTTGGACTGGTTGTCGTTGAGGACGATCAGTCCTTCCAGGAGGTTGCGGCCGAGGCGGTCGACCTCCTGGACGGTGAGCAGGTCGCCGTCGCGGATGCAGGCCGGCGCGTTCAGCAGTGCGGGCCGGTCGTCGGTGACGAGCTTGCCGCTGCTCTTCTCCTCGAAGACCTTCCAGCAGATGGGGCCGATGAAGCGGTGCTGTCACCGCGCTCTTCGCTCAGGAAGTCGCGAGCAACAAGGCCATGGTTGTTCCGGTGACCACGGCCAGCACCACGGGCGCCACGGCGTGGGAGCGGTGGCGCCGGTGCGTGAAGTCGCGGGCGCGGAGGTGGAATCCCACTGCGCCGATCAACAGCAGCGTGAGACCGGCCGCGGCTGCGATGGCGAGCGGTTTGAGCCAGAGGCCGGCCGCGAGCCCGAGCGCGCCAGCGATCTCCAGGGCGCCGATCGCTCGGGTCATCGTCGAGCCGACGCCGAGCCTGAGCAGGTTGGCCGTCACGGGATCCCGTAGCAGGACCTTCTGGGCGCCGGCGAGCAGGAAGACGAGAGCGATCAGAGTGCTCAGTGCGTTGGCGACAAACGACATGGTACGACCTTTCGCCGAAAAAGAACGAACATTCCTTTTTTAAGAGAGGGGCGGCAAAGTTGTCAAGTACGAATGTTCGTTCTACGTTTTGATCCCATGGCACGCATGCCCAAGGAGCACCTCGAAGCCCGCCGCCGCCAGATCCTGGACGCCGCCCGGCACTGCTTCATCCGCAACGGCTTCCATGCCACGTCCATGCAGGACGTGCTGACCGAGGCCGAGTTGTCGGCCGGGGCCGTCTACCGCTACTTCAAGAGCAAGGACGACATCATCGCGGCGACCGCCGCCGAGGCTCTGGCCGAGGTCGCGTCGGCGTTCGAGGCGGATGACGGCGCGCGGCCGCCGGATCTGGACAACATCGTCGATCTCGTGCTGGGGGTCGAGCGCCCGCCGCTGTCCGGATCGCAGGAGTCGGCCCAGCTGCTGGTCCAGGTCTGGTCGGAGGCGCTGCGATCGCCGTCGCTGTGCACGAAACTGAGGGAGGTCATGGCGGAGGCCCGCGGCGTGGTCGGTGGCCTCGTGGCGCGGCATCAGCAGCGCGGGCTGCTTCCCGCTGACGTCCCTGCCGAGCACGTGGCCGATGTCCTGATGGCCCTGGTCGACGGGTTCCTGGTGCGCCGCGCAGTATACGGCCACGCGGATTCGGCGGCCTTCAGGAACGGCATGCGAGCCCTGATGTCGGCGCCCGCGCAAGCCACTCGACAGAGATAAACATGCGCTCTTGACGACGATCGGAGGATCATGCTTTGCTAAAAAGAACGATCATTCGTTCTAAGAGGGTGGGTTTGTGACGACGAAAGCGGACGTTCTCATCGTCGGCGCGGGGCCGACCGGCCTGGTGCTGGCCATCGACCTGGCACGGCGGGGAGTGATCCCACGGATCATCGACGCCGGGCGCGCGGACCACCGGGAGAGCCGGGCGGTGTCGATCGTGGCGAGATCGCTGGAGATGTTGGACGATCTCGGGCTGGCCCAAGCCGCCATCGAACGAGGCGTCCCGCTGCACACGCTGAACTTCTACCAGGGCACGACGGCCCTGGCCGAGATGGACGTGACGGCCGTGGACTCCCCGTTCCCGCTGGACCTGTGCATCCCGCAGTGGCAGACGGTGGCGCTGCTGCGCGAGCGCGCCGCCGAACTCGGAGTCACCATCGAATGGGGCACCCGCCTGGTCGGCCAGCAGACCGGCGAGCACAGCGTCAGCGTGGAACTCGGCCATGAGGACGGTCGCGGCGAACGGTGCGAAACCGGGTGGCTGATCGGCGCCGACGGCGCCCACAGCACCGTGCGCGAGACGGCGGGAATCACCCGGGAGAGAGCCGACCTGAAGCGGGGGTTCATCCTGGGCGACGTCGCCGTGGACTGGCCGCTCACGCGGGACCGCTTCCATGTCTACTTCGGCAAGTCCGGCCTCGTGGCCGTCTTCCCCATGGTCGGGGGCTACTGGCGCATCCTGGCCAGCACGCCGAACGAGCGACCGCCACAGACTCCAGGGCTGGATGACTTCGCCGCCTACGTCGCCGAACGCACGCCCCTGGACTCTCGCGTACGCGATCTGCAGTGGAGTTCGTCGTTCGTGGCCCGCGAGAGCCTGGCCGACCGGCTTCGTCAGGGCCGGGTCCTCCTGGCCGGCGACGCCGCGCACAGTCACAGCCCGGTGGGCGGCCAGGGCATGAACACGGGCATGCAGGACGCCTACAACCTGGGCTGGAAACTCGCGCTCGTCGTCACCGGGCGCGCCGAGGAGTCCCTCCTGGACAGCTATCAGGCCGAACGGTGGCCCGTGGTCAAGGCCGTGGTCGAGGCGACCTCGGCCACCACGAAGGCCGCCACCGGCAGCACGTTGGTCGCCCGCAGAGCCAGGCGGCACGCGCTGCGCCTGTTCGGCCGGCTCAATCCCGTGCAGCAGCGGCTGTCGAACGCCTTCGGCGAACACCTCGTCCACTACCGCGACAGTGACCTCGTCTTCGAACGCTGGCACGAATCACAAGCCAGAGCGTGGAGTGACGTCGCCTGCACCGGACCGGAAGCCGGCGAGCTGGTACGGGACGCCTACGTCGAGAACCGTGAGGGGCCGGTGGCGCTCCGCCACATCCTCCGGACGCCGGGCCACCACCTCGTCCTGTTCGCGGCGGACACGACGGACTCCGCCACCCTGGCCGCCTGGCAGGCCTCCGCACACGAGGCGATGGCCGGGCACGGCGAGGTCCATGTCATCACCCGCGGCCATCTGCCGCACGACCCCATGGACGGAGTCTTCGCCGACCTGCGCAGCGAGGCGCACAACCGATACGGCGTGCGCCGCCCCAGCCTGTACCTGATCCGCCCGGACAAGTACGTCGGCTTCCGCGGCGACAACGTCGACTTCACACCCGTGAGCGACTACTTCCGCGCCCTGGGCGCCCGTCCGTGACACCGCCTGTCAAGAAGAGGAGCTGGACAACCCCGTGACACAAGAACCGACCGTCCCCAAAAGCCTGGCCGGAATCGGCGCGACCGCCTTGGGCGTGGCTCTCCTGCGCGCCCAGGAGAGCAGCCGACCGGACCGGCTGTCGGCCGTGTGATCAAGCCACACGGCGTCGGAGCCCACGCTCGTTGACCGAGGCCATGCCCAAAGACCAGAGGCCACCGGGTCCTCGGACTGGTTCGCCGGTGCGCGTGATTCGGGCTCGCGGGCCGGGGGAAGAGCGGTCAGGACAGGGCTTGGGGCTGACGGACGCCGGCCGTGTCCGCGCGTGGACGGGCGTTCCGCAGGCGGATTCCGCTCCATCCGAGGGTGCTCGCGGTCACGACGTCCCAGAATTCCCACAGGTTGCCGAGCACGCGGAGTTGGATGCCGGCGTCGTCGTGCAGCCGCAAGAGGTCGCCCACCGGTTCGGGTGGGCCGAGAGGCGTCACCGGTTCGGTGGCGACGACCGCGTTCTTCACCGTTTCACCGATGGGTGTGAAACGGGCGGCGGGGAGCCGGTAGGCGAACAGTTCGACGCTCCGGAGCCGGTCGAGCCAGCCGTACTCGATCGCGTGGACGCGGTCACCGCCGCCAGGCCCCAGAATGTGCTCCCGATCGGCCGCCGAGGTCGCGGGGACGGTCCAGGCCATCGCGCGCGGGCAGTCGCGGGGAAACCAGTAATCCGGCGCGCGGGCGGCGTCGACCGCCCAGACGTAGGCTTCCTGCTGCCGTGCGGTGGGAGCGACGTGCGGGACGAAGCGGGTGATCGTCGGGTCTTCCGAGAAGTGCAGCACCTGGCCGGGTTCAGGACGCATGGCACAGGTCTATCCCATATGCCTGCTTGGATCACTTGAATATGCGGCCAGTCGCCGTCGTTCACTCGGCCAGGCCCCGGAACCACTGATGGTCAGAAATACGTGGAACGGCACATCCGGGACATTGGATGAATCAAACCTGCCCGGTGTCATCGCGAGTTCGCACCGCCGAACAGCCACTCCGCCGCTCCTGGGCACGTCGCGGGCTCGGCGTCGCTTCCCAGGTCGAAGGGGGAGTGAACATATGCTGAAGAGGCAGGGGCGGCGGCGTAGGCGGGGGTCGCGGTGGGGGCGGCTCGCCGTACGGGGTGCGTGGGGTCGGCAGAGTGGGGGAACCAACAGCGGTCGTTGAGACGAAGTTAACGTTCCGTTCAATCAGAGTCGGCATATTAGATGCTATGTCCGCCGAGATCGTGCACCCCACCCCCGAAGGACGCGACACTCCGCCGCTTCCGCAGGAGCGTTTCCTCAACCGTGAGGAGAGCTGGCTGCAGTTCAACCAGCGCGTGCTGGAGATGGCGGAGGACTCCTCGATCCCCCTCCTGGAGCGGGTCCGGTTTCTGGCGATCTTCGCGAGCAACCTCGACGAGTTCTTCAGGGTCAGGGTGGCCGGGCTGAAACGCCGGATGGCCACCGGCCTGCTCCTTCGTACGAAGAGCGGGCTGAAGCCGCGCGAGGAGCTGGCCCGGATCGCGGCCATCGCGGACAAGCTGGCGATCCGGCACTCGGAGTGCTTCCACACGCGGATCCGCCCGCAGCTCGCCGCCGAGGGGATCGAGGTGGTGCGCTGGGACGATCTTGTCAGGGACGAGCGGACCGAGCTGCGCAAGCTGTTCAGGGAGCGGATCAGGCCCGTGCTGACGCCGCTGGCCGTGGATCCAGCCCACCCATTTCCGTATATTTCCGGCCTGTCGCTCAACTTGGCCGTCACCGTGCGCAACCCCGCCACCGGGCACACCGTGTTCGCCAGGGTGAAGGTGCCCAGCCAGCTCCCCCGCTTCGTGATGGCCTCCAAGAACAGATTCGTCCCGCTGGAGGACGTGATCGCCGCCCACCTCGCCCAGCTCTTCAAGGGCATGGAGATCGTCCAGCACCACGTCTTCCGGGTCACCCGCAACGAGGACCTGGAGGTCGACGAGGACGTCACCGAGAACCTGATGCAGGCGCTCGAACGCGAGCTGCTCAAGCGCCGCTTCGGCCCGCCCGTACGCCTGGAGGTCGAGGAGACCATCACCCCGGAGGTCCTCGACCTGCTCGTGGAGGAACTGGACGTCGCCGCCCACGAGATCTACCGGCTGCCCGGCCCGCTCGACCTCACCGGACTGCACGCCATCGCCGACCTGGAACGCGGGGAGCTGAGTTACCGCCCGTTCGTCCCGGCGGAAGCCGTACACGCGGAGGACGACCTGTTCACCGTGCTGCGCGAGCGGGACGTGCTGCTGCACCACCCCTACGACTCATTCTCCACCAGCGTCCAGCGCTTCATCGAGGACGCCGCGAACGACCCGAACGTGCTGGCGATCAAGCAGACCCTCTACCGGACCAGCGGCGACTCCCCCATCGTGGACGCCCTGATCAACGCGGCCGAGGCGGGCAAGCAGGTCGTGGTCGTGGTCGAGATCAAGGCCAGGTTCGACGAGCACGCGAACATCTCCTGGGCCCGCAAACTGGAACGCGCGGGCTGCCACGTGGTCTACGGCGTGGTGGGCCTGAAGACGCACTGCAAGCTGGCCCTGGTCGTGCGGCAGGAGCCGTCCGGCGAGCTGCGCCGCTACTGCCACATCGGCACGGGCAACTACAACCCCAAGACGGCACGGCTGTATGAGGACGTCGGGTTGCTCACGGCCGATCCGCTGGTCGGCGAAGACGTCACCGACCTGTTCATCCACCTGACCGGCTACTCCAACCACTCGGCCTACCGGCGGCTGCTGGTCGCCCCGCACTCGATGCGGAGCGGCCTGGTGGCGCGGATCGAACGGGAGATCGCCCACCAGGAGGCCGGACGCCCGGCGCGGATCCGGATCAAGACCAACTCGCTGGTGGATGAGCCGACCATCGACGCCCTCTACCGGGCCTCCCGCGCCGGCGTGCCGGTCGACCTGTGGGTGCGCGGGGTCTGCACGCTGCGGCCGGGCATCCCCGGACTGTCGGAGACCATCAGGGTCAGGAGCGTGCTCGGACGGTTCCTCGAACACTCGCGGATCTACGAGTTCGGCGGCGGACGCCGGCCCGAGATCTGGATCGGCAGCGCCGACCTCATGCGGCGCAACCTGGAACGCCGGGTGGAGGCCCTGGTCAAGGTCTCCAGCCAACAGCACCGGGCGTACCTCAGCGAACTGCTCGACATGTGCATGGCGGAGACCACCAGCACCTGGTGGCTGAACTCGGACGGAACCTGGGCGCGCCGGCACCTCGGCGAGAACGGAGACCTACTGGCCGACCTGCAGACCCATCTGATCGGGACCCGGCGGTGGAGGACCGTGGATGACTGAACTCGATGTCAAGCCGACCGACATGATCCGCGCCGCGGGCGCAGTGGTGTGGCGCGGCGCGGAGGACTCGCCCGAGGTCGCCCTCGTGCACCGCCCGCGCTACGACGACTGGAGTTTCCCCAAGGGCAAGCTGAAGAACGGCGAGCACGTGATCACCGGCGCGCTGCGCGAGGTGCGGGAGGAGACGGGCATCACGGCCCTGCTCGGCCGCGCGCTGCCGCCGATCCACTACTTCAAGGGCGGCCGACTCAAGAGGGTCGACTACTGGGTGGCCCGCGCGGTCTCCGGTCCGGGTTTCGAGGCGACCGACGAGGTGGACGAGGTCGTCTGGCTGCCGGTCGAGGAGGCACGGCGACGGCTGACCTACGAGTGGGACGCGGGTTTGCTGCGCGGCCTGAGCGCCGCGCCGCTCAGGACGATCCCGCTGATCTTCCTACGGCACGGCCAGGCGGGCTCCAGACAGGACTGGCGGGGTGCGGACGACAAGCGCCCGCTGGACCGGGACGGCGTCGCCCAGGCCGCCGTGCTGGCGGAAGCCCTCGCCGGCTTCCGCCCCACCACGCTGGTCAGCTCGCCGTCCAAGCGCTGCGTCCAGACGGTCGAGCCGTACGCGAAGAGGTACGACCTGGCGATCCGCGGCGAACGGCTGCTGACCGAGACGGCGTACGACACGGCGAAGTCGTTGCGCCTGGCGCTGCGGGTGCTCGACGCGGGCGAACCGGCCGTGATCTGCAGTCACGGCAAGGTGCTCCCCGAGCTGATCTCCGGCATCTGCGACCTGCGTTATCCCAGTCCGAGGGGTGACGTCAGCCTGCGCAAGGGCGCCTTCGCGGTGCTGCACCACGTCGCGGGCAAGGTCGTCGGCCTGGAACGCTACACGGTCTGAAGCCGGCCGCCAGGGCCTCCGCCGGGCGGCCCCGGGTGCCGGCGAAGGGTTGACGAAGATCCTTTCCGGGGCCGGCTAAGCGGTTTCCAGGAGGGCGGCGACCGCTGCTCTGGTCTCGGCCCATACCCGGGGGAAGCGGGTGTGGGCCTGTTCGGCGGCGGCTCGTTCCAGGCCGGTGAGCACGCCGTACGTGAAGGTGTCCTCGCCCGCGTCCCGGGCGGTCTGGGCCTCCTGGGCGAGCGTCTCCTGGGCGACGACCCCGTCCTGGTAACGGCCGAGGGTCTCCTGCACGCTCTCCGCCAGCCCGGCCAGCTCGCTCATGCCGAGCGCCTCGGCGGTGTAACGGGCCCGCTTGGCGGCCTTGCGGACGTCGTGCATGGCGGTCTCGCGCTCGGCCTCGTCGTCCATGGCCTGCGCGGTGTCGTAGGCGGCGGTCACCCGGGCCCACTGCTTCTCCGCGACGGTGACGAGCGGCTTCGTCGCGGGCTTGCCGGCGAGCTTGGTGAACGGCGGGGCGGCCACCAGGGCGTCGAGCGCGTCGAGCAGGGCGAAGTAGCGCGGGCTGCCGAGGGTCTCCCCGACCTGCTGGTAGGCGACCTGCTCACGGGCCTCCAGGTCGGAGCCGAGCCTGGCCTGGACGGGACCGATGACGAGTTCGTCGGGAAGGCCGCGGAACAGGCGGGCGAACCGGGCGCGGATCACCTCCAGGTCGCGGACCTCGCCCAGCTCGTTGCCCAGCCACTGGAGCTCGTCCTGGAGGGGTCCGGTGTCGGCGAAGATGGCCTTGAACGCCTTGAGCGCGCTACGCGACCTGCGGCAGGCGACGCGCATCTGGTGCACCGCGTCGTCCTCCGCCTGCCGTACCCGGGGGTCCTGGGCGAGCAGGGCGGTGACCTGGCGGGCCAGGTAGTCGAGCACCACCTCTCCGGCGGAGCCCGTACGGGCGGGAGCGGCCGGGGCGGCCGGAGCCCCGGCGCCGTCGAGCAGGCGGGAGAGTTTGCTGGCCGAGCCGGCGGTGGTCGCGCCCGCCTTCCTGAGCCGTTTCCCCACCCGCCTGAGTAGGTCGGCGTCGCCGCCGACCAGTTCCGCCTCGACCTCGCGCCACCTGTCGACGCGAGGCTGGTCGCCGAAGACGGTCCCCTTGACGCGGTCGTCGGCGACCTCCAGCAGGGTGTCTCCCTCGGCGTCGAGGAGCAGGGTCACGCTGCGCCGGGTGTCGAGTTCGGCGATCGGGGCAAGCGGGACGCCGCGCGTGTACGCCTGGACGAGCCGGGCGAGTTCGGGCGGCACGATCTTGGCACTCCGGGTCAGCGGATGGGTGATCTCCTGCCGGACCCCCTTGGCCTTGGGCAGTTTCAGGTGCCACCCGGCGTCGTCGCCGCCCCTGCGACGGCGCAGCGTGATACCGCGTGCGGCCAGCCGCAGGTCAGGGGTGTCAAAGTAGATCGCGACGAGTTGGTGACTCCTGGGGCCCGCCACCTCCTCGCAGCCGCGCACGCCCGCAAGCCCGGGGATCTCGAAATCCACGGGAACGTCGAACTTGTCCTCGATCTCGATCGCCACCAGTGCCCCTCCATTCGCAGTTCGGTTATCGGCAGGTAACCGATTTGCGGCAATGATGCCACCGCAAGATGAACAAATGAGGAGACCGCCATGCCGTTGATCGAGGCGACCATCGCCGAGGGGCGCACGCCCGAGCAGATCCGATCGCTGATGCACGAGGTGCACGAGGCCGTGCGCCGCTCGCTCGGGTCCCCGCCGGAGAGCATCCGCGTAGTGGTCCGGGAGATCCCGCGAACCCACTGGTCCAGCGGCGGCCTGACGCTGGAGGAGATCGCCGCCCGCGAGGCCCGGTGACCGCCGTCCGCCCACGACGGCCAGGTCACCCCGCGTGTGACCACGGCACCGTGACACGACCCTAGCCCGGCTTGCGGGCCACCACGAAGATCCGGCGGAACGGGAAGAGCGTGCCGTACGGCCTGCGCGGGTAGGCGCGGCGGAGCAGGGCCGCGCAGTCGGCGCGGAAGGCGGCGCGCTCGTCCTGGTCAAGACGGTCGAGCATGGGGCGCAGCGCGGTGCCGGAGATCCAGTCGAGCACCGGGTCCGCCCCCGGCAGGACGTGCTGGTAGGTCGTCTCCCAGGCGTCCACCTGGCAGCCGAGCCCGGCGAGCAGATCCAGATAGCCCGCCGGGCCGTCGACCGGGGTCCCGGGAGCGAGATCGCCGAGCCGGTCACGCCAGGTCGTACGGCAGAGCTCGCGGATCAGGGTGTGGCTGGGCGCGTCGAAGTTGCCCGGCACCTGGAAGGCGAGCCAGCCGCCGGGGGTCAGCGCCTCGGTCCAGCGGGGCAGCAGGTCGCGGTGCGCGGGCACCCACTGGAGCACGGCGTTGGAGACGATCACATCGACCGGGCGGTCCGGCCGCCAGGTCTCGACCTCGGCGACCTCGAAGGTCAGGGTGCCGGTGGCCGTCGCCTTCCCGACCATGGCCGCCGAGGAGTCGAAGCCGTGCACGGTGGCGTGCGGCCATCTACGGGCCAGCTCTGCCGTCAGTTCACCGCTTCCGCAGCCGGCGTCCACGACATAATGAGGGCTCTCAGCCTGGATCCGTGCGATGAGCTCGAAGAAGGGACGGGATCTCTCATCCGCATAATGATGATAGATCTCCGGATCCCACACGTCTCTTGACATAGAGATAGTTGATATCAACCTAGATCTCTCGATGTCAAGAGAGATAGAATCGCGATATGACGGTGCAGGAGCCCGAGGATCCCGCGGGCGTGGACGAGGTCGACCGGCTGGTGGCCTCCTGGCGGCGCGAGCGGCCGGACCTGGACGTCGAACCGCTTCAGGTCCTCAGCAGGCTCTCCCGGCTGGCCCGCCATCTCGACCGGGCCCGCCGGGCGTCCTTCACCGAACACGGGCTTGAGCCCTGGGAGTTCGACGTGCTCACCACGCTGCGCCGGGCCGGCGCGCCGTACGAACTGAGCCCGGGGGCGCTGCTGCGGGCCACCCTGGTCACCTCGGGCACGATGACCAACCGCATCGACCGGCTCGCCGCCGGCGGCCTGGTCCGCCGCCGCCCCGACCCGGAGGACCGGCGCGGCGTGCTCGTCTCGCTCACCGACACCGGGCTGGGCCGCGTCGACGACGCCTTCACCGACCTGCTGCGCCGCGAGCACGACCTCCTCGACAGCCTGCCGCACGCCGACCGCAAGTCACTCGCCGCCCTGCTCCGCACCCTGCTCGCCCCGTTCGACGCCTCCCCCTGACGCCCCCAGCCGAACCCGAGCCCTTGCTCGCCTCCCTGCCTAGGTGGTGGCAGGCCGAGGTACGAGGGCGCCGGCCTCGGCGTACGGGTCGCCGAACTCCCGGAGCCGATCGAGAGTTTCACCGGACTGACACGACTCTGCCACCCGCGGTCCGCCAAGCTGGCGATCGTGCCGCCGGCACGGTCTGGGCCGCCGCGTCCGACGCTCGTCGCCACGGCGACCAACCATGAGGGAGATGTCATGAGCAAGGTCATTTCGGGAATCTCGATGTCGCTGGACGGGTTCGTCACCGGCCCGAACGTCACCCGCGACCAGCAATTGGGCGACGGCGGCCAGATCCTGCACCAGTGGCTACACGAACCGGACCCGCGCGACACCGAACTGCTGGCCGGGATGCGGGAGAACGTGGGCTCGATTCTGATGGGCCGACGGTCGTACGACCTGGCCGAGGGCGACGGCGGGTGGGGTGACGGCGGTCCGGCCGGCCCGGCCCCGTGCTTCGTCCTCACCCACAAGCCACCGGCCCCGGAGACGGTTCGGGCGCCGTCGGTCTTCACCTTCGTCACCGACGGCATCCACAGCGCGGTGAAGCAGGCGAAGGCGGCGGCTGGGGGCAAGGTGGTCGCCGTGCACGGCGCCGGAGCCGCTCAGCAGTGCCTTGCCGCCGGCCTGCTGGACGAGATCCAGATCCATCTGGCTCCGGTGCTGCTCGGCAGCGGAACCCGGCTGTTCGAACATTTGGGTGGCCGGTTCCAGCTCGAGCGCGCCAAGGTGATCGAGAGTGCGAACGCCACTCACCTGCGATTCATCGTGATCCGTTGACCGGCGTCTGCACCCCGCCGGCTGACGCACGAGGCTTTCTCGATCACTTGCCGATGAGCGATCACACCGTACGACGGCGGTGGAAGGGTCGGTGGCCGCGCCGCGAGCACGACCTCCTCGACCGCAAGCCGATCGCCGCCCTGCCCACCCCGTTCGACGCCTTCTCCTGACGAGCCCTGGTGGACGCCTCCCCCACTGATCATCCGCCGACCAGGGCGCACGGTCGGCCGATGCGCTACTCGCCGAGGCGTTCGGCGAGGTCGAGCCACTCGGCCTCGACGGTCTCCTTCTCGGCGAGGATCTCCTTGAGTTCGGCGTCGAGGCCGGCCAGCCGGGAGTAGTCAGCGGCGGCGTCGGCCATGGAGGCGTGCAGCTTGGCCTCGCGCTCGCCGAGCCGGTCGAGGCGGCGCTCGAACCTGCCGAGGTCCTTGCGCAGCTCCCGCTCCTCCTTGGTGGACATGCCCGCAGTGGACATGCCGACGGAGGCGGGGGCGGTTTCGGCGGCCGTCGCCGGGGCCCCGGCGACCCGGGCCGTCACGGCGGTGCCCGCGGCGCGGCGCGAAAGGTACTCGTCCACGCCGCCGGGGAGCAGGGACAGCCTGCCGTCGCCGAGCAACGCCACCGACCTGTCGGCCACCCGCTCAAGGAAGTATCTGTCGTGGCTGACCACGATCAGCGTGCCCGGCCATCCGTCGAGCAGGTCTTCCAGCTCGTTGAGCGTCTCGATGTCGAGATCGTTGGTGGGCTCGTCGAGCAGCAGCACGTTGGGGTCGTCCATGAGGAGGCGCAGGAGCTGGAGGCGACGGCGCTCGCCGCCGGACAGGTCGCCGATGACCTTCCACTGCTCGTCGCCCCGGAAGCCGAGCCGTTCGAGGAGCTGGGAGGCGGTCCACTCACGCTTGCCGACCTTGATGAACTTCCTGATCTCCTCGACGGCCTCCAGCACCCGGCGGCCCGGATCGAGCTCGGCCAGCTCCTGCGACAGGTGCGCCAGCCGTACCGTCTTGCCCCGGACCACCTTGCCCGTGTCGGGACCGACGGTGTCGGCGAGCAGCCGCAGGACCGAGGACTTGCCCGAGCCGTTGACGCCGATCAGGCCGATGCGGTCGCCGGGGCCGAACTGCCAGGTGCAGTGGTCGAGGACCAGCGGACCCTGCCCGGGGCCGCCCGCGTGCAGCGTGACGTCGTCGAGGTCGTAGACGGTCTTGCCGAGCCTGGCCGAGGCGAACTTGACCAGCTCGACGTTGTCGCGCGGCGGCGGCTCGTCGGCGATCAGCGCCTGAGCGGCGTCGATGCGGAACTTGGGCTTGCTGGTCCGGGCCGGCGGGCCGCGCCTGAGCCAGGCGATCTCCTTGCGCATGAGATTCTGGCGGCGCTCCTCGGTGGCCGCGGCGATGCGGGCACGCTCGGCCTTCGCCAGAACGTAGGCGGCGTATCCGCCTTCGTAGCGCTCGACGCCGCCGTCCACGACCTCCCAGGTACGGGTGGCCACCGCGTCGAGGAACCACCGGTCGTGGGTCACCACCAGCAGCGCCGACCTGCGCGCCGACAGGTGCCTGGCCAGCCAGTCGATGGCCTCGATGTCGAGGTGGTTGGTCGGCTCGTCGAGGATGATCAGCTCGTGCTCGTCGATGAGCAGTCTGGCCAGTGCCGTACGGCGGCGCTCACCGCCCGAGAGGCTGCGGGCCTTCGACGTGAGGTCGATGTCACCGAGCAGGCTGCCGAGGATCTCGCGGATCCCCTGGTCACCCGCCCACTCGTGCTCCGCGCGGTCGCCGAGCACGGCCTCCTCGACCGAACGGTCGGGATCGAGATCGTCGCCCTGGGACAGGACGCCGACCCGCAGCCCGCGGTTGTGGGTCACCCGCCCCCCGTGCGGCTTCAGGGCCCCGGCGATGACAGAGATGAGCGTGGTCTTGCCGCCGCCGTTGCGGCCGACCACGCCGATCCTGTCGCCTACCGCGACACCGAGCGAGACGTCGTGAAGCAATGGCTTCGGACCATAGGCGTGGGACACGGACTCCAGATTGACCAGGTTCATCGTCTTCCAAGGATATTGCCAAGTGCCCCATGGACGGGCCCGTGCGCGGTGACCGCGTCCTGGCAGACGCCTGAGGCCCTGAGCGAGGCGGCCAGCTCGACCGCCTCGGCCTCGCCGGCGACGAGGAACGCGCAGGTCGGCCCGGACCCGGAGACGATCGCCCCCAGGACTCCACGGCCGGCGGCGAGCGTCCGCCCCAGCGACGGCCGGAGCGAGAGCGCCGCCGGTTGAAGATCGTTGGCCAGTTCCGCGCCCAGCGCCTTGGCATCCCCCGCGCGCAGCGCCGCCAGCAGCCCCGCACTCGCCTGCGGCTCCCCGGCGCGCCAGCCCTCAGCCGTCTTCGGCTCCCCGGCTCTCTTCCCCGCCCGGGACTCCCCAGCGCTCTTGCCCACAGGCGTCCGCGACTCCCCGGCTCCAGGCGTCCGCGACCCCCCGGCTCCAGGCGTCCGCGACTCCCCGGCACGTGGGCCGTCAAGCGGTGGGGTGCCGGGCCGCTGCGCGGCGCGCAGGCGGTCGCACTCGGCGTAGACGGCGGGGGTGGAGAGCCCGCCGTCGGCGAGCGCGAACACCCAGTGGAAGCGCCCTGAGACCTCCACCGGCGTCAGCCGCTCCCCCCGTCCGGTGCCCACCGCCGTCCCTCCCAGCAGTGCGAACGGCACGTCACTGCCCAGCTCCGCGCCGATCTCCATCAGCTCGGAATCGCTCATCGCGAGCCCCCACAGCTCGTTGCACGCGACCAGCGCCCCGGCCGCGTCGGCGCTGCCGCCCGCCATGCCGCCCGCCACCGGGATCGACTTGCGGATCTTCAACCGCGCGCCGTACGGCCGGCCCGACCGCACCGCCAGCGCCCGGGCGGCTCTGACCGCCAGATTGTCCCCGTCAAGCGGAACCAGCCCTGCCACCTCGCTCTCGACCTCCACCGATATCGCGGCGGCCTCCGTGGCCGTCACGTCGTCGTAGATCGAGACCGCGTGGAAGACGTTCACCAGGTCGTGGTAGCCGTCCGCGCGCAACGGCCCGACCGCGAGCTGGACGTTGACCTTCGCGGGCACCCGCACGGTGACGAAGTTGGTAGGCATCCGACCGATCGTAAACGCTCCCCGCCCAACAAGCGTTTCGCTGCCGTACGGCGCAGCCCCCTCTCACCCCCTCGCCGCAAGTGGCGGCGGCCCATGGGGTCAACGCTCCTCGGGCGCGGATGGCCGCTCGCCGTTTCGGCCGGCTCGCTGGACATGTTCGCTGGTTCAGGACCCGGGCGCACCTCCGAACCGGTGCGGTCAGGCGGGGCGGACGGCTCCGCGGTAGCGGCGGCTGTAATGCGGGGACTCGGCGAAGCTGGTCTTCTTGACGACGTCGCCGCTCTGGGGGGCGTGGACCATCACGCCGTCGGTGAGGAAGAGGCCCACGTGGGTGGGGTCGCCCTTGCGCTTGCCGAAGAAGACGAGGTCGCCTGGGAGCAGGTCGGCCTTGCGCACCCGATCGCCCTGGCGGAACTGGGTGCCCGTGTAGTGGCCGAGCGTGACGCCTGCCTTCGCCCAGGCGTAGAGGGTGAAGCCCGAGCAGTCGAAGCCCACGGTCTGCGCGCCACGGCCGATCCCGAGCGTCGGGCCGACGGCTGAGCCTCCGCCCCAGGAGAAGGGCGTGCCGAGCCTGTCCAGCGCCGCTGTGATGACGAGCTGGCCCCTGGCCAGCGCCAACTGCCGTTCCGCCTCGGTCAGACCGGCGTCCGCCACGGCCGCTACCGCGCCGAGCGCGTTCGGCAGCTCCGGCAGGGCGGATACGGCCGGCAGGGGCACGAGCGGGTCGGCCCCGGCCGGTGGGCGCTTGACCGCCGGGTCGGGGGCGGGCGGTGGAGGGTCGGCGTCCGGGTCGGCGGTGGTGTCGAGGCGGCCGGTCCAGGCGAGGCAGATGTTCGCGCTGGTCTGCGGGCAGGGGGCGGCCTGGGCGAGGTCGGGTGAGGTGAAGGCGGCCAGCGAGGTGAGGGCCGCCAGGAGGCCGCCGCCCAGTGGAGCCGGCATCACCGCCTCTCAGCTGGAAAGGTCAGCGACGGAGTGACCGCGCCGGGAGGACCTCCAACACGATGAAAAACAGACATGAGCACCATGGATCGCCTCTTACCCCAGGCGCTCAGCCTTCACAGCCATTCACTCAAGCACCACAATAAGCCCATAAATCAGGGCGAAATCTATGAAAGCGGGCGGTGCTCGGCGATGCGCGCAAAGTCCGTCACGCTGAGCCGCTCTCCCCGGCTTCCCGACGGGATGCCTGCCTTGTCCAGCGCCTCCTCGGCCCGCGCCGCCGTGCCCGCCCAGGAGGCCAGCGCGGCCCGCAACGTCTTGCGCCGCTGCGCGAACGCCGCGTCGATGACGGCGAACACCTCCTCGCGCGAAGCACTCGTGACGGGAGGTTCGCGACGAGCAAACGAAACCAGGACGGAATCGACATTGGGCACCGGCCAGAAGACCGTGCGGCTCACCGCCCCGGCCCGGCGGACCTCCGCGTACCAAGCGGCCTTGACCGAGGGCACACCATAGATCTTCGAACCGGGCGGGGCGGCCAGCCGGTCGCCCACCTCCGACTGGACCATGACCAGCCCCTTGCGGAGCGAGGGCAGCGTCTCCAGCAGGTGAAGCAGCACGGGCACCGACACGTTGTAGGGCAGGTTGGCGACCAGGGCGGTGGGCTCGGCGGGGAAGTCGGACGCCGACACCCTCATCGCGTCACCCGGCACCACGCTGAGCCGGTCGGCGTGCCCGGGATCGTGGTCGGCGACCGTGTGCGGGAGCTGGCCGGCGAGGACCGGGTCGATCTCCACCGCGATCACCCGTGCCGCCGCCGGAAGCAGCGCGAGCGTCAGTGAGCCGAGGCCCGGACCGACCTCCACGACGACGTCGTCCGGCTCCAGCGCGGCGATCCGCACGACGCGTCGCACGGTCCCGCCATCGATCACGAAGTTCTGTCCGAACCTCTTTGTCGGACGAAGGTCGAGCTTGTCCGCCAAATTACGTATTTCGACGGGACCCAGCAGGCTCACAATTGCACTCCCCATGTCATCCGACCAAGTGTCTCGCACCGAACACCCTGTGAAGGACCTCAGGTCTCCGACTTACCACCACCGGGAACCTGCACGAGAGGATCCACTGTGGATAACGTTGTCGCACGGGGGTTCGGCGGCAGAAACGGCATCTCCCCACCTGGAGTCAGCGCGATCATGACCACGGAACACCCTGGTGCGGAGCGCCTGCGCCCCACCGACCCCGAGTCCATCGGCCCCTACTCGCTGCTGGGCCGCCTGGGCGAGGGCGGGATGGGGACCGTCTACCTCGCGACGGGCACCGCCGGACGTCCGGTCGCCGTCAAGGTCGTCAAACCGCAGTACGCGGTGGTGGAGGGGTTCACCGCGCGCTTCCACGCCGAGGTCGACAACGCCCGCCGGGTGGCGTCGTTCTGCACGGCCCAGGTGCTCGACAACGGCAACAACGACGACGGCCTGCCGTACATGGTCACCGAGTACATTCCGGGCACCCCGCTCTCGCGGCAGATCAGCGAGCATGGCGCGCTGGAGCCGGGACCGCTGCACGGGGTGGCGCTCGGGGTGGCCGCCGCGCTGGCCGCGATCCATGTCGCCGGGCTGGTGCACCGCGATCTCAAACCGGCCAACGTGATCCTGTCGATGTCCGGGCCACGGGTGATCGACTTCGGCATCTCCCGGGCGCTCGACCAGACCCACGGGTTCACCATGTCCGGGGAGCTGATCGGCAGTCCGGGCTGGTGGGCCCCCGAGCAGGTGCGAGGTCTGGCGATCAGTCCAGCCGTCGACGTGTTCGCCTGGGGCTGCCTGGTGGCCTACGCGGGCAACGGCCGTCACCCGTACGGCAGAGGCGACGCGATCACCCTGGCCTCCCGGGTCATCAACGGCCCGCCCGACCTCGGCACCCTCCCCGCCCCCCTCGACCGCCTCGTACGGCAGGCGACCGCGATGGACCCGGCGCAGCGGCCCTCCGCACAGGATCTCCTCCTCTCCCTGGTCGGCGGCGTCCCGGCCACGCCCCTCGCGAAGGAGCCCGAGAACCCTCCCACGCTGATCGCCACCGACCTGCTGGTCGAATCCTGGCAGCCCCCGGCCAACGTCGGCGACGACGCCACCCTGACCCTCAGCGCCCTCGGCGTCCCACCGGCGAACACACCGAACACACCGGACCCGGCGAACACGCCGAACACGCCAGATATGGCGAACACACCGAACACGCCGGACGTGGCGAACACGCCGAACACGCCAGATATGGCGAACACACAGAACACACAGAACACGCCGGACATAGCGGACACGGCGAACACGGCCGGCATCGCGGACCCCGCGGACACCGCGGCCTCCGCAGCCGTGGCGAGCACCGCGGACACGGAGAGCACCCGGCACCATAGACCGGCGAGCACCCGGCCCCAAGGACAGGCAAGCGCCCCAGACACGATCAGCGCCCAGCACCAAGGACCGGCGAGCGCCCCCGGCACGATCGACACCCGGCAACAGGGAACGGAGCCCGGGATCGGCTCTGCCACCAGGGTCACGAGCGTTGCGGCCGAAGAGGGGCCCGGGATCGTGGAGCCGGTCGCCGTCCCGGTGCGGGCGAAGACCGCGGGACGCCGGTGGCTGATCGCCGCCGGGGCCGCCGTCGCGGCGCTGGCCGTGACCGCGGGCGTGCTGGCGGTCACGGCCTCGGACGACCCGCAGACCCCGTCCAGAGGCAAGGTCGCGGCGGGCGAGCAGATGACGGACGTCGGCCGGCGGATCACCAGCGGCTCCTACGTCGAGGACCCACAGCTGATCATCTCCCGGCCGCCCGAGTGCGGCCTGGCCGACTTCGCGGGCGTCGTCGCGGTGACGGGACGCTTCTGCGTGATCAGATGGACCCTGCTGAACCCGGGCGGCATGGACGTGCTCCTCAGCCCCGACCCGTTGACCCTGATCGACGACCAGGGCACCGCCCACACCTCCCATGCCTCTTCCACCTCCCAGCCGAACAGCATCGCCCCGGGCGACCGGATCGACGGCGTGCTCCTGTTCGACCTCCCATCGGGCCGCAAACCCGCCAAACTCACCGGCCACGTCCTCGACAGCGGCGCGAACGTCGAGGTGCGCCTGTCGTGAGGACTCCCCTCGGTTCCACAGGCGTTCCCCCGTTCCGCCGTCCCGGCGGCCTCGGTGCGCATCATGCGGGTGACAGGCCGGTCATCGCCCGCCATCGCGCCCCCACACCGCCTTCCCTCCCCCGCCCGAAGGCAGAACTCTCCACCCTCAAGGAGATTCGATGAAACTGCTCGTCGCGCTGGCAGCCGCCGCCCTGCTGCCGCTCGTCCCAACACAGGCGACACAGGCGACACAGGCGGCACCGGCGGCGCGGAACTGCTCGGACACGACCGCCACGAGCGACTTCGACGGTGACGGAACAGACGACGTGGCGGTGGGCGACCCGTTCGCCGACCTGCGGGGCCAGTTGGGGGCGGGGACCGTCCAGATCCTGCGGGGCGGTTCGGGGGCCGGTTCAGGAGCCACCGTGCTGGGCGCGCCCGAGCCGGCGGCGGGCGACGGCTTCGGCTGGTCGGTCGCGCTCGGCAGGGTCGACGGCGATGCCTGCGCGGACCTGCTGGTCGGCGCGCCGTACACCGATGTGAACGGCCAGGCGGACGCGGGCGCGGTCTACGTGCTGTACGGCGGGACCGGGCGCAGCGCCAAGTTCGTGGCCACGAGACCCGAGCGGAAGGCGCACTTCGGCTGGTCGGTGGCGCACAGCGTGGAGGACGCGGCCGTCTCGGCGATCGGCGCACCCCACCAGGACAGCGGCGAGACGGGCACGGACGACGAGGTGCGCGACGCGGGCGCGGTCTACCTGCTGCGAGGCGGCCGGCTCACCCAGATCACCCAGGAGAACGAAGGGGTGCCGGGCAACAGCGAGAACGGCGACATGTTCGGCTGGTCCCTGGCCCTGGGCAGGCTGGGCGGCGAGCGTAACGGGGTCGACCTCGCCGTCGGCTCGCCGTACGAGAACAACGACGGTGCCGGGCGGCAGATCGCGGAGGGCATGCTCGACACGGGCGGCCTCACCGTCGTCTTCGACCCGGCCCGGGCCGGCGCGACGTACACCGGGCGGAAGTGGGAGATGCGCGACCTGGTCGGCAAGGTCGCGCGGGAGGCCCCGGGCGACCGGTTCGGATACGCCCTGTCCTACGCCGCCGGGAGGCTCGCGGTGAGCGCTCCGCTGGCCGACGCGGGCGGGGTGAAGGACGCGGGGCTGGTCCACGTGCTGCCGTCGGCGAGCGGACCGGCCAAGGGGGACACGATCTTCCAGGGCGGCCCGTCACTCGAAGGCGAACCGGGCCCCGGCGAGGCGTTCGGCTTCTCGGTGGCCCTCGACGGCACCGGCACTGACGTACGGCTGGCGGCAGGCATCCCGTTCGACGGGCCGGACCGGCGCGGAGCGGTCCAGCTCGTCCCGCTGCGCACGCCTCAGGACGATCGCCTGATCACCGCCGCCGCCCCCCGTGCCGAGGACCACTTCGGCTGGTCAGTCGGCTTCAGCGGCGACCGGCTGGTGGCCGGAGCGCCCGACGCCTCCACAGGCGGCGCGGTGGCACTGGTGGGCGGAGGCTCGTCCACCCCGGTCGGCCCGACCGGCGACGCCTCCGCCGACTTCGGCGCCACCGTGGCAGGGTGATCACGGGCGCCCGCCGGAGGTTCCCCGCCCAGCTTTGACGCTACTCAGGGGCGAACGCGCGGAGGGTGATGTCCACGAGCGCGTCGGCGTACTCCGGGGTGAGCGGCCCGGAGCGGTGCAGCCAGCGCTGGTGGAGCGGGGCGTACAGCACCTCCAGCACCAGGTCCAGGTCGAGGTCCGCGGCCAGCCGGCCCGCCCGCTGGGCGCTGCGCAGCCGTTCCTTCTTGGCTTCGTCGATGGGGCCGGCCAGCTTCTCGCGATACAGGGCGGCGAGGGCGGGATCGCTGATGATCTCGATGGTGAGCGCCCTGATGGGTGCCTCGAACACCGGGTCGGCGAACTCGGCGACGGTCGCCCGCATGACGGCCTTGAGGTCGGCCTCGAGGTCGCCGGTGTCGGGCAGTCGCACGCCCTCCGCGCCCTCGCTGAGCGCCAGGATGGAGTCGAAGATCACCGCGCCCTTGGACGGCCACCAGCGGTAGATGGTCTGCTTGCCCACTCCCGCGCGCGCTGCGATGGCTTCGATCGTCACCTTGGCGTAGCCAAGCTCGGAGACCAGTTCGCGCGCGGCGTCGAGGACGGCCCGCCGGGACCGCTCGCTGCGCCGGGCGGGGTTCGGTTTTCTGGGGTGGGACACGTCTGGGAGCATACCACCAAGACGAGACGAGACGGTCCGTCTTGACGTTGACGCGGCCATCTCCCATACTCATGTTCAGCGAGACGGATCGTCTCGTCTCGAATAATTGAGGAGATCGTATGACGACTGCCCGCGTATGGTTCATCACCGGCGCGTCGAGGGGCTTGGGCAGAGCCTTCGCCGAGGCGGCGCTCGCCGCCGGAGACCGCGTCGTGGCCGCCTCGCGCGACCTTGGCCCGCTCGACGACCTGGCCGCCGCCCATCCGGACCGCCTCGTCCGGCTCATCCTGGACGTCACCGACCGCGCGGCCGTACGGACGGTGGTGGACCAGGCGGCGGCGGCGTTCGGGCGGCTCGACATCGTGGTCAACAACGCCGGATCGATGCTGCTCGGCATGGTGGAGGAGGCCACCGAGGAGCAGATCCGCGCCCAGTTCGACGTCAACTTCTTCGGCGCGGTCTGGGTGGCCCAGGCCGTGGTGCCGCACCTGCGGGCGCAGGGATCCGGCCACATCCTGCAGGTCACCACGATGGGGACCGGCGGCGGGGTCGCGTCCGCCGGGTTCTACACGGCGAGCAAGAGCGCGCTCGACTCGGCGAGCCAGGCGCTGGCGATGGAGGTGGCGCCGTTCGGGATCAAGGTGACGATCGTGCAGCCCGGCGGGTACGGCACGGACCTGTTCACCCGGGGCACCACGATGACGGAGCCGCGCCCGGAGTACGAGCCGCTGCGCGCCCGGCTGGCCGAGATGTGGGGCGAAGATGCCGGCCCCGACCCGAGCACCGCGGCCCCGGTGGTCATGGAGCTGGCCGGTCTGGCGGAGCCGCCGCTGCGGCTGATCGTCGGTGCCGCCTCCTACGACATGGTCCAGCAGATGGACCAGGCCCGCACCGAGGAGTACCGAGCCTGGGAGCACCTCAGCCGCAAGGCCCCGGGGTGATCCGTGCGAGGGCCGATGGAGGTCACTTGGGATA
The DNA here is from genome assembly GCF_022213955.1 of Dolomitihabitans soli. Lineage (GTDB taxonomy): Bacteria > Actinomycetota > Actinomycetes > Streptosporangiales > Streptosporangiaceae > Streptosporangium_A > Streptosporangium_A soli. The sequence goes on from NZ_JAKNTW010000013.1 coordinate 377,297, forward strand.
GTTTGGTAGTAAATGAAAGGATTTATCCATATGACCTTCAGCCAAGCCGAGCTCGACTACTTGGGCACGCAGCACATCGGGCGGCTGGCCACCGTCTCTCCCGATGGGCAGGTGCAGAACAACCCGACCAATTTCTTCCTCGATGCCGGCACGATCGTCATCGGCGGGGGCGCACTGGACGGGACGAAGAAGTTCCGGAACGTCCAGCAGGGCAGCACGGTCGCGTTCGTCGTGGACGACCTGGCGACGATCGATCCGTGGGCACCCAGGGGCATCGAGATCCGGGGCAAGGCAGCAGCGCTGACCGACCACGAGCCACCCCTGCCCGGCTTGTCTCGAGCGATCATCAGAATCACCCCTACCAAGATCGTCTCATGGGGGCTGGACGGGCCGCGATCGAGCCGTACGGTTTGAAGTACCTGACCGCCATCACGGAGATCGTCTGCGCCGGCTGCATGCAGCCGACCATTTCAGGTAGGGCGCGTTGAGCTCGCCTTGGTGGGGGACCGGCGGGTCTCGAAGAGCATCAGCTCGGGGGTGTCACCTCGGCGCCGGCGCGGAGGTAGTCGGCGTTCTTGGCAGAACAACCCGACCGACTTCTTCTTCAATGCCGGCACCGGCACGATCGTCATCGGCGGGGGCGCGCTGAGCCGGACGAGGAAGTTCCGGGCAGCGGTCGCGTGGCTCCAGTGCCGCCTCGCGCGACAAGGAGCTCGCTCGGTGGTGATCACGTGTGGCAGACGACCTTCGTGACCAGGGTGTCTGGGGACAGACGGCCGATAAGGTCGTCGACGAAGCGCCGCCACTCCAGCGCACGGTCGTCGCCGACGCTGGCACGCAGGCCCAGGTCGCCACGTTCATGCCAGCGGCCGCCCTCGACCAAAAACGCGGGGTGCCAGCCGCAGCGCAGAATGTACTCTTCCCGGGTGAATCCAGCGATCTGCTGTACGGCGAGACTGTCGGCGCGGCCGGCACGCACGGCCTCCTGATGCTCGTCCCACGCATTGCCGGCGGAATCGGCCGCCTCGCGTTCCATGGCGGCGAAGTCGATCTCGCCGACCAGCGACTGTGCCCCGTGGAGCACCTCGCCTGGGGCCGCCCGCCACCAGGAATTCGGTCGATCGAGCACGTCCGGCCAGCCGATTTCCGCGGCCTCGTCGGTGACAACGGAGCCGCCCGGCTTCGTCCGAAGGGGCCACCAACGGCTGTCGATGAACCAATAATCCCAGCGGGCCGTCGGGTTCTCGGTGGTGAAGAAGCGCCAGCCGCGCTCGTCCCGCTCGACCTTGTCGCGCTCGCTCATGAGGTCGCCATACAAGCGCTGGACCACGTACTCGGCAGCCTGGGCCTCGTCACAATCCGCGGGCAGCTCACCCATGAGGATGGCCCAATCTCGCACCTCCGCGATCTCCGGCTCGGTGAGGTAATGCCGGTAAGGGCTCGCCCGCGCCTCTTTGCCGTAAGGGGCGAGCTGCCGATCCACCTCGGGCCCAATGACCAGCACCTCGAACTTCACCGGCCCTCCCATTCATGCGATTTGATATTTTCCCATAGGAGGGCACCGTCGATGGGACACTCCTCCGCAGTGCTCCGCGGCCGGGCATGCCCACGGCGTGTACGGCCCGCACCGGCTGCCGCCCCCCGGTCGTCGCCGGAGCGTGTGCCGTCCGGCCGGGCTCAGCCGGGTGCCCGATCGCCGGCGATTCGCGTGCCGTACAGGGTGGTCACCAGGTGCCGAAGGCCGTTTCGCCGTTCGTGTTGATGGTGGTGGCGAGGGTGTCGGGCTGCAGGGACTTCGTCTCGGCCAGACAGCGGACGATGAGCGGGATCAGGTAAGGGGCATTGGGCTTGCCTCGGTGGGGAACCGGCGGGAGGTAGGGGGCGTCGGTCTCGACGAGCATCAGCTCCGGCGGCGTCACCTCGGCGGCCGCGCGCAGGTAGCCGGCGTTCTTGTAGGTGACGGGGCCGGAGAAGGACAGGAAGTAGCCGGCGTCGACGCACTTCCGGGCCAGCTCGGCGTCGCCCGAGAAGCTGTGGAAGACCACCACCTCGGGCGCGCCCGCCTCGGCGAGGACCCGCAGCACGTCGTCGTGGGCCTCCCGGTCGTGGATCACCAGTGCTCTGCCGGTGCGTTTGGCGATCTCGATGTGCGCGCGGAAGCTCGCGTGCTGGTCGCTCTTGGTGGCCCAGTCACGGTAGTAGTCGAGGCCGGTCTCGCCGACCGCCCGGACGCCCGGCTGCCTGGCCAGGTCCTCGATCTCGGCCAGCACCTCGGGCGTCGCCGCGTGCGAGTCGTTCGGGTGGATGGCGACGCCCGCGTAGACGTCGTGGTGCAGCACCGCCGCGTCGGCGCCCCACCGCGAGGACGGCAGGTCGTAGCCGATCGTGAGCAGCCGGGTCACCCCGACCGCCCGCGCCTCGGCGAGGATGCCCTCGACCGTGCCCGTCGCGGCCTGTGCCGCCTGGGCCACCGCGTCGGCCATGGACGCCTGCCGGTTGCCGACCATGATGTCGAGGTGGCAGTGGCTGTCGAAGACCTCGGCGCCCAGCGGCTCGGGCGGCGCGGGAATCTTGCTCATGACCCGCCGCTCACAATTCGGTGCTCACGATTCGGTGCTCACGATTCGGCGCTCACGATTCGGCGCTCACGATTCGGCGCTCACTTCAGCGAGACGGGCCAGCTCCTCGTCGACCACCTTGGGATCGAGCTTGGGGAACAGCGGCGTGGGCGGGGCGAGCGGGATGCCCGCGCGCAGCGGCGTGTGCTCCCAGCGGGCGGCGTCGTCGTAGTCGCCGGTGATCACTGGGTACTGCCTGCCGGAGTCTTCGCCGACCTCGCGGATCTCCGGCATGCCCGACCAGACCCCGGTGCCGCCGAGCATCGCGTGGATCTTGTTGGACGAGCCGGGCAGGAACGGCGTGAGCAGCGTCTTCGCGTCGTCGACGACCTGGAGCGCGACGTGCAGGATCGACTTCTGGCGCTCGGGGTCGCCCTTGAGCTTCCACGGCTCCTGCTCGGCGAGGTATTTGTTCGCCTCGCGGACCACGTCGAGCGCCTCGGTGGCCGCGTTCTTGAACCGGGAGCGGGCCAGTTCGGCGCCAACCGGGGCGAACGCCGCGCGGGAGCGCGCCAGCATCGCGCGGTCGGCGTCGGTGAGGTCACCGGCCTCGGGGATCACCCCGAAGTTCTTGGACGCCATCGAGATCGACCGGTTGACCAGGTTGCCCCAGGCCGCGACCAGCTCGCCGTTGTTCCGGTTGACGAACTCCGACCAGGTGAAGTCGGTGTCCTGGGTCTCCGGCCCGGCCACGGAGATGTAGTAGCGCAGGGCGTCGGCGTCGTAGCGCGACAGGAAGTCGCGGACGTAGATGACCACCTGGCGGGAGGAGGAGAACTTGCGCCCCTCCATGGTCAGGAACTCGCTGGAGACCACTTCGGAGGGCAGGTCGAGGGCGCCGAGCGAGCCGGGCGTGCCGTCGCGCGATCCCTGTCCGTTGTAGCCCATCAGCATCGCCGGCCAGATCTCGGCGTGGAAGACGATGTTGTCCTTGCCCATGAAGTAGTAGCCGCGGGCGTCGGGGTTCTGCCACCACTGGCGCCACGCTTCGGGGTCGCCCGACCGCTTGGCCCACTCGATCGAGGCCGACAGGTAACCGACGACCGCGTCGAACCAGACGTACAGCCTCTTGTCGGTCCGGTCGCGCCACCCGTCGAGCGGGATCGGCACACCCCAGTCGAGGTCGCGGCTGATCGCGCGCGGCTGCAGGTCCTGGAGCATGTTGAGGGAGAACTTCAGCACGTTGGGCCGCCACTCGCCCTGCTTGCCCTGCAGGTAGGTGCCCAGCGCCTCGGAGAAAGCCGGCAGGTCGAGCATGAAGTGCTCGGTCTCCACGAACTTCGGGGTCTCGCCGTTGATCTTCGACCGGGGGTTGATCAGGTCGATCGGGTCGAGCTGGTTGCCGCAGTTGTCGCACTGGTCGCCGCGGGCCCCGTCGTAGCCGCAGATGGGGCAGGTGCCCTCGACGTAGCGGTCGGGGAGGGTGCGGCCGGTGGACGGCGAGATCGCACCCATCGTGGTACGCGGGAAGACGTAGCCGTTCTTGTGGAGCCCCTTGAAGATCTCCTGCGCGATCGCGAAGTGGTTCTCGGTCGTGGTCCGGGTGAACAGGTCATAGGAGAGCCCGAGCGCCGTGAGGTCTTCGGCGATCACCCGGTTGTAGCGGTCGGCGAGCTCGCGGGCGGTGACGCCCTCCTTGTCGGCCTGCACCTGGATCGGCGTGCCGTGCTCGTCGGTCCCGCTGACCATCAGCACCTTGTTGCCCGCCATCCGCTGGTAGCGGCTGAAGACGTCAGAGGGCACGCCGAAACCGGAGACGTGCCCGATGTGGCGGGGTCCGTTCGCGTAGGGCCACGCGACGGCGGTCAGGATGTGCTGGGACATGTGCCAAGCCTAGAGGTTGCGTCGAACGGATTACGCCTCCGCCGGCTCCTTTGTGACCGCCTGCGCGGCTTCCTCGGCCGCGGACGCCGCGACGTCGATCGGGGTCTCCCTGGTACGGCGGATGCCGAGGATGCTGATGAACAGCGCGGCGAAGATGGTCTGGAAACTCATCACCAGCGCGGTCGCCGAGGGCACGACCAGACGCAGCGACTCGCGCGGGTCGAGCTCGCCGAAGCTGCGGATCTGCCAGTGCACCAGTGAGGCCACCAGACCGGCGAGACCGGCGAGCGCCAGCAGGCCGCCGACGATCAGACCCCGCTCCAGAGTGATCACGTCGACCAGGCGTTTGATCCGCCGGTCTTCCGGCAGGAAGCCCTCCTCGGCCGCGTAGACCTTGGTGAACAACGCGAACAGCACCGCCTGGAAGCCGATCACCACCATGGCCGAGGCGCCGACCAGGGTGTCGACGTCGAAGGCCAGCTCGCCGATCTCGACCGGGCCGAAGGTGAGCGCGGTGCCCGCGACGAGGCCGAGCGCCATCAGCAGCAGGCCGGGGATGAAGAACAGCCAGCGCGGGCTGTAGAGCATCAGGAAGCGCAGGTGACGCCAGCCGTCGCGCCAGGAGCGCAGGTGCGGCGGGCGGGTGCGGCCGTCGGGCGACAGCGTGGTGGGCACCTCGCGTACGTCGAGGCCCTGGAGGGTGGACCTGACCACCATCTCGCTGGCGAACTCCATGCCGCCGGTCTGCAGGCCGAGCCGCAGGATCGAGTCGCGCCGGAAGCCGCGCAGCCCGCAGTGGAAGTCACCGATGGCCGAGGGGAAGAACAGCCGCCCGATGAAGGAGAGCACGGGGTTGCCGAGGTAGCGGTGCAGGGGAGGCATGGCGCCGGGCGCGATGCCGCCCTTGAACCGGTTGCCCATGACCAGATCGGCGCCGTCGCGAAGCTGCTCAACAAAAGGGAGCAAAGAGGTGAAGTCGTAGGAGTCATCGGCGTCGCCCATGATCACATAACGTCCACGGGCCGACCGGATCCCGCCCATGAGGGCGTTGCCGTAACCCTTCTCCTCGACGTGGACCACCCGCGCGCCGGCGTCACGGGCGAGTTGCTGCGAGCCGTCGGTGCTGCCGTTGTCGGCGATCACCACCTCGCCGTCGATGCCGTGTTCGCGCATGCAGTCGACTGCCTTGCGCACACAGGTCTCCACGGTCTCTGCCTCGTTCAGGCAGGGCATGACCACGGTCAGTTCCACGTCTCAACCCTTCGCTGACAGCACGTGCAATTTCACCATCATGCCCCCTGCCCGGCCGTGCACGGGTCAAGACCACCAAACGGCTGGCATCCTGTAAGCCATGGTGAGCGTTGCGGAGTCGCCGCGGCTGAACGCGTCCGCGGCGAGCAGAGGGAGGCGTCTGATCGCTTTCCTCGACCGGCATCGGTGGTTCGCCGCGGTCTTCGCACTCGGCGGGCTGCTGCGTGTCGTGACCATGCTCGGATACCGCCCAGCGCTGTGGTTCAACGACTCCTACGAGTACGTTTCGGTCGCGCTGCACCCTTTTCGGCCGCACCCGATCCGCCCCAACGGCTACGGCTACTGGCTGCTCGCGTTGGAGCCGTTCCACAGCTTCAGCTTGGTGGTCTTCACCCAGCATCTGATGGGCCTGGCGACCGCGGTGCTGGTTTACATACTGCTGCACCGGCGTTTCGGGCTGCCCGGCTGGGGCGCGGCGCTGGCCGCGGTGCCGGTGCTGTTCGACGCCTACCAGATCCAGCTCGAACACCTCATCATGTCCGACGCCATGTTCACGCTGCTGTGCGTGGGCGTGATCACGCTGGTGCTCTGGCACCGGCGGATGTCCTGGCGGGTCGGCGCGGTGGTCGGCCTGCTGCTGGCGCTGACCGCGCTGACCCGGAGCATCGGCCTGGCCATCCTGGCCCTCGTCGTGGTCTTCCTGCTGATCAAACGTGCCGGTCTGCGGCCGGTCCTGGCGATGGTGACCGCCTGCGCGCTCCCGGTGCTCGCGTACATGGGGTGGTTCTCCGCCACCTACGGGAACTTCGCGATGACCAACAGCGACGGCCCGATCCTCTACATGCGCACGGCCCTGTTCGCCGACTGCGACAAGATGGGCCTCGACGAGCGCAAGGACCTGGAGCTCGGGCTGCTGTGCATCATCGTCCCGCAGAACCAGCGGGGGATCTCCGGGCAGGGTTTCCTGTGGTGGGACCGGGCGGGGCAGAAGTTCCACGTCTTCGGCCCCGGCACCAAGTTCGACGTCGAGATGAACGCGAACGCCAGCAGGTTCGCCATGCGGGCGATCACCTCCCAGCCCGGCGACTACCTCTCCGTCGTCGCCCGCGACTTCTTCCGCGCCTTCCGCTGGGACCGTCCCGTCTACCCCGACGCCAGCACCTTCCTGCAGTACGAGTTCCCCCGCGCGGAGAAGCCGCTGCCCACCTGGTCGCTGTACCGGGGCAGGGCCGACACCGACGCCGAGACCTACGAGCGCGGCTCGGCGGCCACCCAGATCGTCCAGCCGTGGGCAGATTTCGTCCAGGGCTACCAGCGGCTGGTCCACCTCCCCGGCACGGCGCTGGGCGTGATCCTGCTGATCGGCCTGTACGGCGTGGCCGTCCGCTGGCGCAAGCTGGGCGGCCCGGTGCTGCTGCCCTGGCTGGCGGCGGTCGGGCTGATCCTCGCCCCCGCCGCGACCGCCGAGTTCGACTACCGCTACCTGGTGCCCGCCGTACCCCTGGCGTGCCTGGCGGCGGGCATCTCGCTGCGCCACGGCGTACGGCTGCCGCGGTGGGTCAGACCCAGGACCGCATCAGCATCCGAGCCTGCCACTGAGCGAAAGTGATCAGCTCGCCCGCGAGCACCGGGTAGAGGAAGGCGAAGTTCATCAGGGCGAGCAGGGTGAACGCCCCGACGGCCGAGGCCCCCATCGCCCGGCGGGCTGGGCTCGCCTTCACCGGCCCGATGACCATCCCGGCGACGAGCACGATCGCCAGCACCATGAACGGCACCAGCGGCGCCATGTAGAAGAAGTACATCGTCCGGTTGTCGGCGACGGCGTAGTAGAACCAGGGCAGCCATCCGGCGGCGTAGGCCAGCAGCACGCTCCCGGCCCGCCAGTCGCGGGTCGCGACGTACCAGGTGATCATCGCGATCAACGCGGCCAGTGCGCCGTACCAAATGACCGGGGTGCCCACCCCGAGCACCGCCTCCGAGCACCGGTCGGCCCCGCAGCCCTTCGCGTTCGCGGGGTAGTGGAACGCGACCGGGCGCAGCAGCAGCGGCCACTGCCACGGCTCCGACTGGTACGTGTGGCCGCTCTCCAGGCCGGTGTGGAAGCCGAGCACGGCGAGGTGGTAGTCGATCCAGGAGCGCAGCGAGTCGAAGACGAAGTACGCCGGGCCCGCGGAGATCGCCTGGCCCCAGTTTCGGCCATAGCCGAGCGAGGAGACGAACCAACCGGTCCACGACACGATGTAGGTGACCGCGGGAGCCAGGGCGAGGGCCGTGAGGGCGGTCGGCAGGTCCCGCTTCAGCGTCCCCCGGTACGGCTTGCGCAGGCCGATCGCGCGGCGCGCCCCCGCATCCCACATCAACGACATCACCGCGAACGCCAGCAGGAAGAAGATCCCACTCCACTTCACCGCACACGCCGCACCCAGACACACCCCC
>NZ_JAKNTW010000014.1 GCF_022213955.1 Dolomitihabitans soli
AACCCGATCATGTCCGCGATGACGGATGCGGTGCAGCAGGTCAACCGGGCGGAGGAGGTGGCCGCGCTGATGCGGCTGCGCGATCGGCTCCTGATCCTTGGGGTGCGGGCGGAGCTGCGGGACAACAACACCGCGCTGCGGATTGAGCCGGATGCGGGGATGCCGGTGTGGGTGTTCGTCGGGTACGGCGGCGCCTTCTTCTCCTGGCAGGCGGCGGAGAAGCGGCACCCCGTGGCCGATGTGGAGGGCGCGGCGAAGGTCCTGGCCGACTACCTCGGCCGATAGATCGGAAGCAGCTCTAGAAAGATCAAAGGCCAGGTCGGAAAAGTATCCCTGACCTGGCTTTTCCTCGTTGGAGCGGGTGACGGAATCGAACCCGCGCTGTCAGCTTGGGAATTGCACCGATCATGGCTTGTCGAGGTGCTGAGCTGGGCGTTCGGCTGGACGGGAGTGTCTGTGGTTGACCACTCGTTACCCTGCCTAATTGCACGCTAATTGCACGGCGATCACGAGGACCGCACCTCATCAGAGTGCTCAAGGAACTCCTCGACCAGGCGGAAGAGCGTCTCGATGGCAACCGGTTCCAACTCTGGGGAAAGAGGGCTGTGCGACTTGCCGCCTACAGGCTCTACAAACCACAGGACAAGCGCGGACCACGCGAGACTGCTCCCATAGCCGGTGCGGTCGACAAGCCACTCTCGGAAGCCCTTGAGCATGCGGTCCCCTGACGCGGCGTCGCAGCCAGTGAGGAAGGCAACGACACTCGGATAGGTCAGGGGCGACATGATGTACATGCCTGGAACCCGCCGGAAGACCTTGAAGATTGCCCGATAGTCCGGCGGCGCTTCCTCACACACCCTGTCGCCCTTTCTGAAGCTCATTGATCATCGTGGCACGGCGTGCGACGCTGGCGCACCTACGCGCCTCCCGCCTGATCATCCGGTCTGCTCGGCTGAACTGCAACTGTCCACCCTTGGTTCATGAGTCTGACCAGCTCCCGGACTGCGCCTCGTGCGTTGGTGTCCTGTTCCGCGATCGCCTGTAGGGTCTCGGCGGCCTGTTCCACTCGTTGGACAATGGCCGGGATGAGGTCGACTGTTTGTCCGGCAGGGTCCATGTACGACTCGAAACCCGGTTCGGGTTGGAAGCATCCCCACCAGTCGAGAAGGATGCTGAGGGCGATGTCCCTGGGCGGGCCGGTGCGATCGCTGATAATGCCCAGCAACACGTCGGTACCTGTTACGGCGGCCGGGTAAAGGGTCCCCGCATGGTCGTTTCCGACCGCAGACCGTACGCCGGCACCTTGGTCGGTGTCGCTGTGGATGGCCTTTGCCAGGTCGGCGAAGGCTGCAGTGACGGTTTCGGGCTGGTACCACCTCGGGCCTGGAATCGCGGCCCATTCCACGGCTAGGGGATCCACATGGGTCAGCGTACGAGGCCATACGGTCCCTGCGGAGGGCTTGGAGTAAGCCGTGGCGTACGGTGAGCACCCCGAAACTCGGTGGGACGGGGCTGAGGAACGAAGCCTTGGACCTTCGATCGTCCCCAGCCACCCATGGCGTGGCCACAGACGGGCGATCGCAGTGCAGTCAGGGCCGCGATGATCTATCAGCACGCCGTACGCGGGGCCGACCAAGCGATCACGGACGCGATCAACAAGCAGCTTGAAGATCGTGATGGCGATGAGGATGACGGCACGGCGGGTGTGCTCGCGCCGGTGAGCTGATCAAGAGCTAATGGCCTGTTAATGGCCCGCAGAGATCAACTAGCCCATACAAGATCAAAGCCCAGGTTCCGAAACCATCGGATGACCTGGGCTTTCGTCGGTGGAGCGGGTGACGGGAATCGAACCCGCGCTGTCAGCTTGGGAAGCTGATGTTCTGCCATTGAACTACACCCGCGTGCGGTGAGCCGCGTAGACCACTGTAGCGGAAACCACGAGTGATGGGTGACTCCCTGACGGGGGCGGAGAACACGGTAAGTTGCCTCACGTGCTGCTTTCCGATCGTGACATTCTGCTGGAGATCAAGGCTGGAAGGGTCGGGCTTGATCCCTTCGATCCGGTGATGATCCAACCGTCGAGTGTCGACGTACGGCTCGACCGGTTCTTCAGGGTGTTCGAGAACCACAAGTACCCTCACATCGATCCGGCGGTGGAGCAGCCTGATCTGACGCGGCTGGTGGAGCCGGAGAAGGATGAGCCGTTCATCCTGCATCCGGGGGAGTTCGTGCTGGCCAGCACCCTTGAGCTGATCAGCTTGCCGGATGACATCGCGTCGCGGCTGGAGGGGAAGTCGAGCCTGGGCAGGCTCGGTTTGCTCACGCACTCGACGGCGGGGTTCATCGATCCGGGGTTCAGCGGGCACGTGACGCTTGAGCTGTCGAACGTCGCCACGCTGCCGATCAAGTTGTGGCCGGGGATGAAGATCGGGCAGTTGTGCATGTTCCGGTTGAGTTCGCCGGCCGAGCATCCGTACGGGTCGGCGAAGTACGGCTCGCGCTACCAGGGTCAGCGGGGGCCGACGCCGTCGCGGTCGTTCCTCAACTTCCACCGCACCGTGATCTAGATCAAGGGGGTGACATGTCAAGCGAAAGGTGCGATCTGGCATCCTCCCCTCAAACGCCATCACTCACAGCCATAAGATGCCCAAGACGAGCAAAGCGGGCACTGTCTGTGATGCTGTCAATCTGTGCCCGACGGTGTCAGGGATCACACCGAGGGTAGCCAGAACAACAAGAGCGGGTGACTTGGGGGTGTGTGGGCCATGAAGTTCGCATTTCCGCTGGTAACCCGTACCCTTCTCTGCGGACCATCCCCGCACATCTGGAGAACGACGTGCGCCTGCGTCTCACGCCTCGTGAGGACAGCTACTACGACTTGTTCGCGGACTCCGCCAACAACCTCGTCACCGCGTCCCGTCTGCTAGTCGAGATCATCAGCGATGGGTCAGACCGGGAGGCCCTCGCCGACAAGATGCGCGCCTGCGAACATGCGGGCGACGAGCGCACTCATGCGATCATGAAACGCCTCAACGAGAGCTTCATCACGCCCTTCGACCGCGAGGACATCTACCGTCTCGCCTCGAATCTCGACGACGTGATGGACTATATGGAGGCCGCCGCCGACCTCATCGTCCTGTACCAGATCGACCATCTTCCCAAAGAGGTCATCAGGCAGGTCGAGGTTCTCGAACGCGGAGCCGAACTGACCGCCGAGGCCATGCCCCGGCTGCGTTCGATGCGCAACCTCAACGAGTACTGGATCGAGATCAATCGGCTGGAGAACCAGGCCGACCAGGTCTACCGGCGACTGCTCGCCAAGCTCTTCGGCGGGGAGTACGACGCGTTGACCGTGCTGAAGATGAAGGAGGTCATCGATCAGCTGGAGATGGCCGCCGACGCCTTCGAGAGCGTGGCCAACACGATCGAGTCGATCGCGGTCAAGGAAAGCTAGGTGGAACTCGCACTTGTCATCGGCGTCATCGTCGTGGCGCTGGTGTTCGACTACACCAACGGTTTCCACGACGCCGCGAACGCGATCGCGACGTCGGTGTCCACTCGTGCCCTGACACCCAGGGCCGCGCTCTTCATGGCCGCCGCCATGAACTTCCTGGGCGCGCATCTCGGTGTCGCGGTCGCGCAGACGGTGGGCACGGGCATCATCGATCCGCCCTCGGGCCCCCACGGCCTGGTGATCGTGGGCTCCGGCCTGATCGGCGCGATCGTCTGGAACCTCATCACCTGGTACTTCGGGCTGCCGTCCTCCAGCAGCCACGCCCTGATCGGGGGCCTCATCGGCGCGGCCCTCTCGGCGTCGGCCCTGGTCCACTGGGACGGGGTCCTGGAGAAGGTCGTCCTTCCGATGATCTTGTCTCCGCTCGTCGGGTTCTCGCTGGGCGCGATCATCATGATAGCGATCTTCTGGATCTTCCGCCGGTCCCAGCCAGGCAAGATCAACCGTGGTTTCCGCTACTCCCAGACCATCTCCGCCGCCGCCATGGCGCTCGGGCACGGCCTCCAGGACGCGCAGAAGACCATGGGTGTGATCTTCCTGGCCCTGGTGGTGGGCGGTTACGCCGAGCAGGGCGACCCCATCCCCCAGTGGGTCATCATCTCCGCCGCGGCGGCGATCTCACTGGGCACCTACGCGGGTGGCTGGCGCATCATGCGCACCCTCGGCAGGCGCATCATCGCCCTCGACCCGCCCCAGGGCTTCGCCGCGGAGACCGCCGCCGCGACCGTCCTGTACGGCGCGGCCATGGGTTTCGGCGCGCCGATCTCCACCACGCACACCATCACCAGCGCGATCATGGGGGTGGGCGCGACGAAGCGCCTGTCGGCCGTGCGCTGGGGCGTCGCGGGCAACATCATCACGGCCTGGGTTCTCACGATCCCGGCGGCGGCGCTGGTCGCGTCGTTGTCGTACTTCGCCATGCACTGGCTGCTGGAGTAGCGCTCAGGGGCGGCGATACATCACATCGGTGTCCCAGCGGGTGAAACCGAGGGACTCGTACAGCCGGATCGCCGCCGTGTTGGCCTCGTCCACGTAGAGCATCACCTGGGCGAGGCCACGCGTGCGCAGATGGCAGAGCCCGGCCAGGGTCAGCGCCCTGCCCAGGCCGGAGCCCTGCTGCGAGGGGTCCACACCGACCACGTAGACCTCGCCGATGGGCGGGTGCCCGTGTCCGCCGTCGCCGTGGACCTTCGTCCAGTGGAAGCCGACGGGACGGTCGCCGCGGACCGCGACGAAGAAGCCCTCGGGGTCGAACCACGGCTCCTGCTCGCGGCGCTTGAGGTCGTCGATGGTCCAGCCACCCTGCTCGGGGTGGTGGGCGAAGGCGCGGGCGTTCAACCCGATCCACGCCTCCTCGTCGGCGCCCGGCTCGAAGGCGCGCAGCCGTACGTCCTCGGGGAGTTCGTAGGGCGGGATGGGGGCGAACAGCGAGCGGCGCATCTGCCACAGCGAGCGGGCCCGTTCGAAGCCCGTCGCGGCGGCCAGCCGTTCCGCGGCCGTGTGGTCGCCGTGGGCCCACAGGCGCAGGCGACCGTGGTTCCGGTCCAGTACGGCGCGCAGCAGGGTGGCTCCGTGGCCGTGGCGGCGGTGGTCGGGATGGACGACCAGTTCGCCGCTCGGTCCCTCGACGACGTCGGTGGGATCGATGTGGGCGTAGCCGGCGAGCGTGTCACCGACGTACAGCAGTCCCGCGCGCGCCTGGTCGTCACCGCCGTAGCGCAGGTGCAGCATCACGTGCTCATTGAGCGGCCGGACACCGTCGGCCTCGGTCGCCGCCTCCACGATCGCCAGGACCCCGGCCACCTCGTCGTCGCTCAACCGGCCCTTGTACTCCACGCGCACGTTCATGGCCAAAGCCTAGGTCCACTGGCAAAAGACGCCATCTTCCAGGTGGAGGAATCGTTACCTGTGGGACGTTCGCCGCACAGATCACCGGTCTAGCGTCTGGGGTCATGACGCCACGATCCAAGCTGCGCCTAGGTGTCGCCGGTATGACTGCGGCGACGTTCCTGCTCCTCGCGGCAGGCCCCCCGGCGGTGGCCGCCCCGGCCGCCAGCAAGCCGGCTAAACCCGCCAAAACGGTCCCGGTGCGCCTTATCGCCATCAACGACTTCCACGGCAACCTCGAACCGCCGACCGGGTCGGGTGGTCGCATCGTCAACGAGGCCGGCCAGACGGTCGACGCCGGCGGAGCCGCCTTCATGGCCACCCACCTGAAGGCGATGGCCGACGAGAACACCACGGTCGTCGCCGCGGGCGACCTGATCGGCGGCACCCCGCTGATCTCGGCCGCCTACCACGACGAGCCCACCGTGGAACTCCTCGGCAAGCTCGGCCTCGACGTCTCCTCGGTCGGCAACCACGAGTTCGACGAGGGGTACGGCGAGCTGCTCCGGATCATGAAGGGCGGCTGCCACAAGGTGGACGGCTGCTCGCCCGCCGGGCGGTGGCGCGGTGCCGAATACGACTACCTCGGCGCGAACGTCCGCTTCAAGAAGGCGCCCGAACTGCCGGCGCTCGCCCCGTTCTCGATCAAGAAGGTCAACGGCGTCAAGGTCGGCTTCATCGGCCTGGTCACCAAGACGACGCCGTCGATCGTGACCGCGGAGGGCATCAAGGACCTGACGTTCGTCGACGAGATCGAGGCCGCCAACCGCTCGTCGCGGGCGCTCCGGCTGCTCGGCGTGAAGGCCCAGGTCGTCCTCGTCCACGAGGGCGACCAGATCGCCACCGGCCAGAGCCCCGACGCCTGCCCCGTGATCGCCGGCGCGGGCAGCCGGATCGTCCAGGGGGTCAGCGCCGACATCGACATGGTCGTCATGGGCCACTCCCACCAGGCGTACGTCTGCAAGACCAAGGACCCGGCCGGCCAGGACCGCTACGTCAGCCAGGGATCCTCCTTCGGCCGCGTGCTGACCCAGCTCGACTTCCAGGTCGACAAGCAGACCAAGGACGTCGTCCGGTCCTCGGTGGCCGTCGACAACCACGTGGTCACCCGCGACGTGCCCGCCGATCCCGAGATCGGCACGTTCGTGCAGACCTGGAAGGATCGGGTCGCCGAGGTCGCCAACCGCCAGGTCGGGTCCATCACGGCCGACCTGACCCGGCAGGCGGCGCCGTCCGGCGAGTCGCCGCTGGGCAACCTGATCGCCGACGCCCAGCTTGAGGCCACCAAGACGGGCGGCAACGCCGAGGTCGCGCTGATGAACCCCGGCGGCGTGCGCGCCGACCTGACGTTCGCCCCCGACGGCGTGGTGACGTACGGCGAGACGTTCACGGTGCAGCCGTTCAACAATCTCATGCAGGTCGTCACCCTGACCGGGGCGCAGCTCGACGCGCTGCTGGAGCAGCAGTATCAGGTGAACCGCGTCCTGCAGCCGTCGGCGTCGCTGACCTACACCGTCAGTTCGTCGGCCGCCGTGGGCTCGAAGGTCTCCGACATCAAGATCAACGGGACCGCCGTCACCGAGACCCAGGCGGTCCGGGTCGCGGCGAACAACTTCCTGGTCGGCGGTGGCGACGGCTTCTCCGTCTTCACCCAGGGCACCGACCTGTGGAGCGGCCCGCTCGACATCGACGCCCTCGTCTCCTACTTCGGAGCCCACTCCCCGGCGGCCCCGCCCGCCGTGGACCGGGTCACCGTCGTCCCCTGAGACGACGGTTACCAAGCAGGCTAGTGGTGGGCGGGCTCGCGCTCCTCGGAGTGCTGCTCGCCGCCACGGTCGGGAACAAAGCGGTAACCGACGTTACGGACGGTGCCGATCAGGGATTCGTGCTCCGCGCCGAGCTTGGCGCGCAGCCGCCGGACGTGCACGTCGACGGTGCGGGTGCCGCCGAAGTAGTCGTATCCCCAGACCTCCTGCAGCAGCTGGGCGCGGGTGAAGACCCTGCCCGGATGCTGCGCGAGGTATTTGAGCAGCTCGAACTCCTTGAAGGTCAGGTCGAGGGCCCGGCCGCGCAGCCGCGCGGTGTAGGTCGCCTCGTCGATCGACAGGTCGCCGCTGCGGATCTCGTCGGGGACCTCGTCGTTCGCCGCCAGCGACAGTTTGCCGACGGCCATGCGCAGGCGCGCCTCGACCTCGGCGGGGCCGGCGCTGTCGAGGATAACGTCGTCGATTCCCCACTCGGCCGTCAGGCCGGCGAGGCCACCTTCAGTGACGATCACCACGAGTGGACAGTCGATGCCGGTGGTGCGCAGCAGCCGGCACAGGCTTTTGGCCTGGACGAGCTCGCGCCGCGCGTCGACGAGCACGGCGTCCGCCGGTGGCGCGTCGATCAGTGCCGACGCCTCCGCGGGGGCGACGCGCACCGAGTGCAGCAGCAGCCCGAGGGCTGGGAGCACTTCGGCCGACGGTTCCAAAGCGTTGGTGAGCAGGAGCAGGTTGCTCACGAGGCTCGGCCTCCTTCCCGTGCCATGGCGGCGATGGGCCGCACAAACACGTAAGGACCCGGGGGCTACATTGCCCAGGTCCCGTTAGGTGAGGATATCCCACGAGGGTTCGGAGTCCACTACGCGTCCACCTGGTGAACGGCGGCGCACGAGCGACATTGGCGTTAAGCGGGGCGCACAATGGTCCTTAATCGACTGTGAGATAGGAAGAAGCGCTGATGGCGACGGGAACGATCCGCTATTGGGCCGCGGCGAAGGACGCCGCCGGGCTCGCCGAGGAGCCTTTCGATGCGGCCACACTTGGCGAATTAATGACGAAAATCACAGAAAATCGGGACAAACTAGCGAGCGTGGTCCGGAGATCGTCATTTCTTGTCGACGGCGATCCCGTCGGCAAACGCGACCATGATCAGATCGTCCTGGGCGAGGGGGCCACGGTGGAGGTGCTCCCGCCCTTCGCTGGCGGCTGATCTCCGGCTTCCGTAGGGTTCAGGCGAGCGGAGACACATAACAGAGCACCCTGAGGGCACTGCGATGATCTAGATCGAGGGATGACCCGGACCGAGGAGCGAACAACACGATGCGCAAGCTGATCGTATTTCTGATCCTGGTGGGCGCGCTCCTCGTGGTCTTGGACAGGGTGGCCGTCACGGGCGTGCAGAGCGAGATCGCCAAGCAGGTCGCCGCTCGCTACGACCTGGAACGGGAGCCCACGGTGGCCATCGAGGGCATCCCGTTCCTCACCCAGGCCGTCGCCGGCCGATACGACGAGATCAAGGTCGACATGGGCGCGCTGACCAGCAAGGGCGTGTCACTCTCCGACGTCGACGCCACCCTGTACGGCGTGACCGCCCCGCTGTCCGACCTCGTGCAGAACGCCGCGACGACCGAGATCATGGCCGAACGGGTCGTCGGCACGGTCGTCATCCCGCGCAAGGTCATCGAACAGCGGGCGCCCCGCGGGATCAAGGTCGACGGCGACGGCGACTCGCTGCGGGTCTCCGGCGCGATCACGGTGCGGGGGGTGAAGGTGCCGGTCGAGGCGAACATGAAGGTCCAGACGGTCGACGGCGGGGTGAAGCTCGTGCCGGAGAAGGTGATCGTCGCCGGCGGCATCCCGGTGCCCACGAACGCCGCCCGCTCGCTGACCTACACGATCCCGGTCGACAATCTGCCGCTCAATCTGAAGGTGACCGCCGTCAAGAGCGTGCCGGACGGCCTCCAGGTGACCGGTGAGGCGAAAGATGTCCCGCTCAGAGGATGAACCGGACCGCTCCGCCGTACGTCGTGAGGGTGTGAGTCCAGCAGGAACCGCCGACGAGGAACTTGTCAGAGCCCTCTTCGACGAGCACGGCGGGCCACTCTACGGTTACGTGTTGCGACTGACCGGTGACCCGGGACGAGCGGAGGATGTCGTGCAGGAGACGCTGCTGCGGGCCTGGCGGAATCCCGGCGCCGTCTCCGGACGTCCCGTGCGCGCGTGGCTGTTCACGGTGGCCCGTAATCTCGTCGTCGACCAGCACCGGGCGCGTAAGTCACGTCCGCCGGAGACGGGCGACGAGGCGCTCGCCGTACTTCCGGCCGACGATGAGCTGGACCGGGCGGTGGAGTCGTGGGCGGTGGCCGACGCGCTCGGCGCGCTCCGGCCCGAGCACCGCGACGTGTTGATGGAGGTCTACTACCGGGGGCGATCGGTGAAGGAGGCGGCACAGGAGCTCGGCATCCCGGCCGGGACCGTCAAGTCCCGCACCTACTACGCGCTGCGGGCGCTCAAGCTGGCGCTGGAGGAGCGGGGGCTCGCGCCATGATGACGTGTGACGAGATTCGGATGTCGCTGGGCGTGTACGCGCTCGGCGCCCTGGAGCGGGACGAGGCCGCGGCCGTCGAGGCGCATCTCGCGGAGTGCGACGCCTGCCGGGCGGAGTACGACGAGTTCGCCGGGGTGACCGTTTTCCTGGGGAAGGCGTCGGAGGAGGACGTTTTGCAGGCGGCGAGCCCGCCGCAGGTCGTACTCGACCGGCTGCTCAACGCCAAGGCCAAGAGGCGGCACCGGACGAAGATCATGTTTGCTATCGCAGCCTCGGCGGCGGTCGTCGTCGCGGGAGGGGCGGTCGTCTCGGAGATCACCACCACGTCCGACTCGGGGTCCACCACCGCCTCCGCGCCGGAGCGGGCAAACCAGAAGGCCGACCAGCCGAAGACCCTGATGGACGAGGGCTACAGCGAACAGAGGGCACTGCCCAGCCCGAAGCCCAGCAGATCGGAGTCGGCCGTCACGTCGCGCGCCGAACCCGACCTGAAGGCCAGCGAGAGCGTGCCGGGCAAGGCCAGGGCGCGCGTGGAGCTGACCGCCGGCGACAACGGCAGCAGCGTCACGATCGCCCTTTCGGGCGTCCGCACCGGCACCCGGTGCAGCCTGGTCGTCGTCGGCAACGACGGCACCAGGGACACCGCCGCGAGCTGGCTGGTCTCCGCCGCCCAGTACGGCAAGACGTCGTACACCCAGGGCAGCACCAGCATGGCCCCCGACCAGGTCGCCAAGTTCGAGATCGTCACCGCCGACGGCAAGCTGCTGCTCACCATCCCGGTCAAGCGCTGAGGCGTGGTCTGGGGCTGAGGCGCGGTCTGGCGTCGGCTCGCGGCTGGGCGCGCCGGGGTTCGTGGGCGGGTACCGAAGAGGGATTCGGGCGTCGAGGGAAGAAGGCGGCGGGTTCCGTGGTTCCACCCCACGATGACAGGTTGGTGGGTACTGCTCGGCGCTCTGGCACTGGGCACGATGATCGGGGTGGTACGGCTGCGCCGCGACGGAAGGTTGCGCGAAAAGCCCGATGACCGGCTCTCCGCGGACGACATCGGCGGGGAACTGGGCCGACGCGCCACCCTGGTGCAGTTCTCGACCGCGTTCTGCCAGCCGTGCCGGGCGACCAGGCGGATCCTGACCGAGATCGCCGGGATGGTGCCCGGGGTGACCCATGTCGAGATCGACGCGGAGTCACGGCTGGATCTGGTGCGCTCCCTCAACGTGCTCCGGACGCCCACCGTGCTGGTGCTCGACGCGTCGGGCGGCGTCGTGAAACGCGGCACTGGCCTGCCCCGCAAGGCCGATGTGATCGCCGCGCTGGGCACCGCCGTCGAGCCGCCACGCCTGACCCTCCCGAAAGAGACATCTACTGAAGACCGTGATGGGATGTGACAGACGACGAGGCGAAGGGTAGTGTCGTGAGCGTGAATCCCAGGACAGAGCTGCTGACGAAGCGGCGCGCGGTTGATTTCTGCCGCGTCGCCACCGCGCTCTGTCCCGCTTCCTGAGGGCGATCTCGCGCGGCTTCGCCGCCGCATCTTCGACACCCTTCTCAGGAGCATCCCGCGATGCAGGTTGATCCACGAGCCATTCGTTTCGCCGCGGCGGTCACGTCCGTCATTCTGGCACTGGTCCTGGTGACGGGCAGTGCCTGGTTGCTGGCCGTACAGGCCGGGCTCTTCCTCTTCGGGGCCGCGGGGCTCTCGCCGTACAAGCCGATCTTCAAAAGGCTTGTCACGAGCCCGCCGAAGGAGTTGGAGGACGCCGGTCCGCCGCGTTTCGCGCAGGGGGTCGGCCTGGCCTTCGCGCTCGTGGGGCTGGTCGGATTCCTCGCGCAGATCATGCCGCTCGCGCTCGGCGCGACGGCCCTCGCCCTGGTCGCCGCCTTTCTCAACGCCGCCTTCGGCTTCTGCCTCGGCTGCGAGACGTATCTCCTAGTCCGCCGTCTACTGCCCGCCGCAACCCGATAATCCGGAGGATTTCCATGAGCCGTTCCGCCTCTCTGGTGGACGCCGACTGGGTCGACGCCAACCTCGACACCGCAGGTGTGGTCCTCGTCGAGGTCGACGAGGACACCAGCGCGTACAACAAGGGCCACATCCGTGGCGCAGTGAAGATCGATTGGAAGACCGACCTGCAGGACCCGGTCCGCCGTGACTTCGTGGACAAGGCGGGCTTCGAGGCCCTGCTGTCGGCGCGGGGCATCGGCAACGACGACACCGTGGTGCTCTACGGCGGCAACAACAACTGGTTCGCCGCCTACGCCTACTGGTACTTCAAGCTGTACGGCCACCAGGACGTCAAGCTCCTCGACGGTGGCCGCAAGAAGTGGGAGCTCGACTCCCGTGAGCTGGTCACCGACGTGGTCGAGCGCCCGGCGACGACCTACGTGGCCAAGGAGCAGGACTCCTCGATCCGCGCCTTCCGCGACGACGCCGTCAACGCCATCGGCAAGCTCAACCTGGTCGACGTGCGCTCGCCCGACGAGTTCACCGGCAAGCTGCTCGCCCCGGCCCACCTGCCCCAGGAGCAGGCGCAGCGCGCCGGCCACGTGCCGACCGCCCGCAACATCCCGTGGTCCAAGGCGGCCAACGACGACGGCACCTTCAAGTCCGACGGCGACCTCAAGACCCTGTACGGCGAGGCCGGCGTCGACTTCGGCAAGGACACGATCGCCTACTGCCGCATCGGCGAGCGTTCCGCGCACACCTGGTTCGTGCTGCACGAGATCCTCGACCAGGCCAACGTGAAGAACTACGACGGTTCATGGACCGAGTACGGCTCGCTCGTGGGCGTGCCGATCGAGCTGGGAGAGGCCCGCTGATGACTGCCGCTGACGGTTGCGCCGCACCGGAACAGACCGCCGAACTGCCCGCCGGGATCGACCTGGCCACCCAGGCCGTGATCCAGGGCGTGGTGTCCGGCACCTCCACCGCCTACGCCCGTCTCCTCGACGGCACGGGCGAGTTCACCGGCGAGGTGGTGGTGTCCGACGAGGGCATCTTCCGCTTCTTCGCCGCACCGGGTGACTGGACCGTCCGCATCATCGCGGGCGGCGGCGTCACCAAGGACATCCCCGTCCAGGCCAAGCTGGGCGAGGTCGCCCAGCTCCAGGTCGCCGTCTGACACGACCCTTCGAAGACCGGCATCCCCACCCGGGGGTGCCGGTCTTTCAGTTGGTACGGACCTTGAAGGCCGGGATCACCTTCTGAAGCGTGTCGAAGTCGGCGTCGCGATGGACCAGCGTCGCCTCCGTGCGCAGGGCGACCGCCGCGATCAGGCAGTCGAGCATCTTCCTGACCGTGTAGCCCCTGTTCCTGGCCACGCGATAGAGCCGGGCGGCATGCCGGTAGTCGGTGTGCGCGTCCACCGAGAGCAACGGCAACCCGTCGACCAGGCGCTCCAGCTTGATCAGCTCACTCTGATCCGTGGTCCCGGCCAGGATCTCCATCGCGACCGGCTCCGTGATGCCCACGGGCTCGCCGTCGGTCAGCAGCCGGCGCACGAGCAGGTTGGTCGGCGAGCCGGTCTTGCGGAAGTACTCGATCCACGCGGAGGAGTCGATCAGATACATACTGTGACCCTAGTCGCGAACCTGGTCCGAGACCTTGCTTCCGCGCATCTCGTCCAGGTCACCCTCCCATCCGACGCCTTCCAGGTCGAGCAGAAACTCCTTGGTCAGCGGCGGTCCGACAAGGCGCCGGAGGGCGAGGTCCACGGCGTCCTTCTTGGTTTTGAGGCAGTACTTCTTCATGGCGGCCTGTACGAGTTCGTCATCGAGGTCGATGTTGGTGCGGCTCATACACCTAACGTACACCTCCAGTGGGCTGACGTGGAGGGAGTGCCTGCGGGACTGGCCTGCAGGGATGGGCTGTTATCGGTACGATTCGCATGATGTCTGGTACGTCTGGCTTGGCCGCCCCTCCCCGTCCTGTCCCCACGCGTGGCAGGGGACGAGGTGTGCCTTCACCCTTTTCCCTGCCGCTGCACGCGTTCCGGCTCCTCGCGACCTGCGGGGTCGGCCTGGTGGCGTGGTTCGCGGCGGGCCAGGTTGCCCGCTACGCGTTGCTGTACATCGGCACGGAGGTCTCCCACGGTGACTACAGGCAGGTCCGCCTGGTCATCACCATGTTGCTCTTCACGCTCGTCGTGGCGACCGCACTCGTCACCACCGTGGGGATGCTGCACACCCTGCGCGGGGCGCTGACCGAGATCCGGGCCCGCCGTGCGGAGGACAGCGGTGACGAGCGGCTGCTGGTGGCCCTCGACCGGGTCGCCCCCGCGTTCGCGGTCATCTACCTCACGTGGGGATTCTTCTCCGAGGACGCCCGGGCCTTCGTCCAACTCGACACCATGCACAACGGCGGCGAGTATATTGCCGCCCCGCTGCGCGGCGAGACGGCGACCGTCGGCAGAGGGCTCATCGACCTGGACATCACCATGTCCATCGGCGTCATGATCGTCGCCTGGGTGGTGCGGCTGATCTTCAGTCGCCGCTACGACAACGGTCAGGGCCGCTTCTCCGGCGCCATCGCCGCCTTCGCCGAGCTCGCGTTCGCCTTCTACGGCCTGAACGCCACGTTCGAGGTCGCCAGCGAGCGCTCCGACTGGATGTACCACCGCTCGGCCGTAGCCGGCACCAGGGACATGATCCTCCAGGCCGAGGAGAAGATCCCCGGCTGGGCGCCCTTCTGGGGCTGGGTCGGCGAGGTCTGGCCGTACGTCGTGCAGGCCATGGTCCTTCCGCTGACCTGGCTGGCCGTGGCCATCCTGGTCTTCGGCGCCGACATCAACGACACCCGCGCGGCCATCAGGGGCACCCGCGTGGAGCGGGCGGCCGAGCGACTCAACCAGACGCACAACCTCACCCGTACCTCGGTCAGCAAGCTCACCGGCGGTCTCCAGGAGCGCTGGATCCCGATCTTCCACGCCATCCGGCTCACCGTCCGGGGCGGTGCGCCCCTGTTCGGCATGTTCTGCCTCTGCTACGTGGTGCTGAACATCGTGATCGAGTACGGCGTGCGCCTGCTGCGGAACCTCATCGGGTCGGGGGAGCCGCACATGTGGCTCATCTATGACTCCCCCGTGTCGCTGATCAGTCAGCTCATCCTGACGGTGCTCACCATGTGCCTGCTGGGCGCCACCTTCGACATCGCCTCGACCCGGGCCAGGGCGCTCGGCGTCAAGGACGACGCCTGAGTCACCGCTCGAACGTCAGCACGTCGTAGGTATTCTCGTCGGTTTCCTTGAACAGATCCTCGACCGGCTGGTCACGGCGATAGGTGCTCGGGCGAAGGTGCAGCCGCACCTGGTCGGCCACGGCGATCGGCACGATGCTGATGACGTTGTACTGGTAGCTCTGGCCGATCTTTCCGTCGGCGGTTTCGAGCGGCACGTTGTTGTCGAGCACGGAGGCCATCCAGGTGCGGCCGTCATCGTGCTTCAACTGGAACTCGGGGTCGCCGCTGCGCAGCAGCCCTTCGTGGTCGAGCGCGGTCCGGTTCACGGTGATCTTCAGCCAGGTACGGCCGGGGCCCGCCGGACGGGCGCCCTTGGGGGGCTCCATCCGCTCGATGGCGGCCTTCCAGGAGACGTGCATGAACGACAACGCCTGGCCCGCCGGCACGGTGTGGATGATGTCGGCCGGCTGGCTGACCCGCATGGTGAGGTAGCCGTCGATCGTCGGCGCGGCCACGGCTACGGCGAGGAGACCCGCGGCCAGGGCGATCCGGAGACCTGTCCTGCGCGGGCGTGCCTTCTCGGGCGCGGGCGCCTCGGGAGCGGGCTGCGGCGGCTCCGGCCGGTTGGCGGGCGGCGGAGCGACGCCGCTGACAGCCGGGAACGGCTGAGTCGAGCCGTCCTCGTCCAGCTCGATCGGCGCGGCCTGCCGTGGTGGCCAGACCTGCTGATCCGGCCGGATGCCACGCGGGACGTCCGGGGGAGGGCCCGTCCACATCGCCTGCGGCACGGGCGCCTGATGACGGCCGGGAGCAGGCGGGCGCGGCTGGGGCGGCGCCTGCTGAGGCTGCTGGGCTCCCTGACGGCGCGGCCTGGGTGATCGAGGCTGGGGCTGCGCCGGCCGGGGAACCGGGTTGGAAGCCGGCGACGGCGGCCCAGCCCGCGGGGGGGCCTGCGGGGGTGGCTGGTTGGGAGCCTGCGGGGCCGGCCGGGCAGGTGGCCCTTGCGGAGCTGGTGGCCCCTGCGGGGTCGGTGGCGCGGTCGGCCAGGCTGGTGGCCCCTGCGGAGTTGAAGGCCCCTGCGGCGGCTGGGGCGACGCCTGCGGAGGTTGTGGAGCCGTCCGACGCCGACGTGGCGCTGGTGCCTGGCGCGCGGGTGCCGGTGGCGTGGCCTCTCGGGGCGGTGCCGGTGGCGGAGGGGCCTGTCGGGGCGGTGGCGGTGGCGTGGCCTCTTGGGGAGGTGCCGGTGGTGGGGCTGACTCGGCTTCAGCGGGTGGCGGGGAGAACCAGTCGCGATCGTCGCGCTGGTCTTGCGGGTTCTGCCGGTTTCCGTCCATAGGTCAGTTACGTGCCAACTCGTAGGTGTCCTTGGCGGTGGCGACCAGATTCTTGGCCGCCGCGTCGTCGAGCCCCAAGTCGATCTCGGCCTGGGGCGGGAAGGGCTCGCTCAAAGGCGGAAAGGTGACGATGAGCCTCGATCCCGCCAGGACGTCGGCCGGCACCTCGAAGACATAGACGCCCTTCGCCCACCAGCCGGGCTGCACCCACGGATAGCTCAGCGTGTAAGAGGAGTCGACCTTGTCGGTGGCGGCGAACTTCTGATCCCTGCCAGTGAGCAGGGTGCCCTGAACGTGAATCGGGTCGCGCGGCACGGTCGCCGAGGCGCTCACGATGAGGAAGAGATGATCGGACGTAATCTTCTCGCCGTCTTGCCTCGCGCCCTTGATCTGGATCGAACGAGCCGCCGTCACCGAGTCGACCCGGGCGGAGAAGCGAGTGGCGTCCACATTTTCTTTGAGGGCCCCGGAGTAGGAGAGCGGTTCACCCCGCTCCGCAAGGGTCGGCACGTAGTGCTGGGCACCCACAGCCGCGGCGGCGAGGGCGAGCCCTATTACCGCGCCGTACAGCCGACCGGCCCGCCGGCGGGTGGATTTGCCGCGCGTCTTCCGGCGGCCGGTCTCCTGGGCAGGGGGAGTGGCGGTGACCATCAGGCTCCCTCCTTGCGCACGGGAAGTGTGACCTTGGCCACCGTGACCGGAATGTATTTGTCGTTGACTTCCTTGGAGAGCAACTGCCATTTGGAGGAAGGATCGTTGAAGCCGGCGACGTACTCGTGCCCGCCCACGTCGAGCGTCAGCTTCTCGGGAACCTCGGCGTTCAGCTCGAGCTGGTAGCGGACCACGACGGTGCTGGTGATGCCCGGATGCAGCTGCTTGCTCCGCACGCCGCGATCGAACACGAACGTGTCCGCGCCGTACTTCCCCTTGACGGGAGGCGTGGTCCGCAACACCGAGTTGGCGAACGCGCTCCAGACGGAGGGGCGGGCCGGATCGGATGGGCCCCCCACCACGTCCGTGTCCTGACCGAGGTTGATGACCTTGAACTCCAGGTCGAGGAACCGCTTGTCGTCGACGTACTCGGAGTCGGAAGGCGTCACGTAGGACTTCGCGCCGACGAACTGGGTGCGATACAGGCCCTGGTCGAGGAACTGACCCGCGCCCAATTGCTTTGGCGGCGGGTCCGGCACCTGGTCGAGTCCTCCCAGTACGGCCGTCGCCCCCATGCCTGTGGCAAGTAGGACAGCGACGACCGGCACCAGGACCGGGCGCTTCTTTCGGCTGCCGCCGCCGGGAGGAGACGTCATAACCAAGCATGGTAGTGGTGCCGGTGCGCGTCTTCGCTGTCATGCCACCCGCCAACCGCCACGCCCTACCCCATCCCGCAGCTCACCACCGCCACCGGAGCGCTCGGTACGAACCGACGAGCCCGGTGTGAGCGGACCCACGCGTGAGTGCCAAGGACAGCTCAGCCAAGCCCATTGAGGACGGCCCACGTTCTGGGGATGACGAGCACATGCGCGCTGACGGCTTCGGCGACGACAACAGGATTCGCTGGTAACTCTGGCTTGCAACCACTCTGGGCAGACCCGCCGAACCGCGGGCGGATGAGAGGCTCAGCTCAGTAGCCTGTCGTTGTGAATCATGTGGAGCGTGCCGCCGGCGCGGTCGTCGGCTCGGCTGTGGGCGACGCGCTGGGTGCCCCTTTCGAATTCGGTCCGGCGGGTGCGTTCTCCGCCCGCTTTCCGATACCTGGTGCCGGCGACGAGATGCGTGGGGGCGGTGGCTGGGACGCCGGGGAGGCCACCGACGATACACAGATGGCTGTTCATATCGCTGAATCGCTGCTGGAGCGCGGCGGCTTGGACCTGCCGGATATCTTCGCTCGCTTCCAGAGGTGGGCGGCCGATGAGCCGAAGGACATCGGACTGCAGACGCAGGACGTCTTGGCCCGCGGTCTGCCCTGGGATCAGGCCGCCGCCGCCCACTACCGGAGCAGCCACCGAGCGGCCGGCAACGGTTCACTGATGCGGGCCGCCCCCTCCGCGGTGCACTTCGCCGGCCATGGGCGGCAAGGCACCATGGACGCCGCTCGCCGGATCGCCGCCCTTACCCACGGCGACCCTGCGGCCTGGGAAGGCACCGCGATCTTTCACGACCTGGTGCGTGTCGCCCTGGACGGCGCCGACCCCTTGAATGCCCTCTCGCAGACCCTCGCCGCCGTGCATCCTGACCACCGTGAGCGCTACGCCACCATCCTGGACGCGCACTGGCATCCCAGCCAGGCCACCGAGTTCAACGGCGCCGTCTGGCCGTGCCTCGGCTCAGCCGTATGGGCCCTTCGCACCACCCGCAGCTACGAGGACGCGATCCGTACCGCGATCGACCTGGGCGGCGACACTGACACCGTCGCCGCGGTCACCGGCGGCCTGGCCGGGGCCGTTTACGGCTTGGCCGCGATTCCGGCCCGCTGGACAGAGCCTTTGCATGTTCCGCTACCCGGAAGCGGTGGCCGAACCCTACACATGCCCCACCTGCTCAAGCTCGCTCGTGACCTGGTGGAACGGGCTTCCTTACCGGGCGACGACTTCGACTGACGGAACCCGTGGTGTGTCCACGGAACTTTGGCAATTAACGTACTAATTGCGGAGGTGGCCTCAGGCGTGCCGGTCAGCTGCGTTCGGCTCCGTTTGGCCAGATGATGTCGACGGGCAGGCGGAGGGACTTGGCGTGGGTGACCACGTCGGCGGTGCCGCCTCGTCCACCCGAGGGCTTGCCGTCCCATACGGTGACCAGGCGTTCGGCGGCGTCGAAGAGGGCCGAGTTGGCCGCCTCGTAGGCATCTCTGCTCGCTTCCGGGAACGGCATGTAGCGAACCTTCGCCGCCCGCTCAACCAGATGGTCGAAAGCCGTGAGGTTATCCGGTTTCACCTTCCGATCCCGGTAATCGGCGGAGGGGATGATCACTTCCAGCCGTCCGCCGAGATCGAGTACGACCTGGGCGAAGATCTGGTCGGCGCCGGCCGCGATGCAGCTCACCCCGACGAGCCCATTCTCGGCATAAGGGGCCAGCAACGTGCGCAGCGCGTCATGCACCAGCGAAACGGTGCCGGGTGTCAGGTTCATATGGCCGCTGACAGCGATGCGCACCAAGAGTTTCTCCTGACAGCCTATGAGGTGAGATACGAGCGTATGTGGTCGCGCAGGTCCCGAACGGCAGGCTCCCGCATATGCGGCACGGTCTTCCTGTACAGATCGTTGACCTGGACTCGCACGCGGTCGGACTGGGTCCGCTGGGCCACCTCCATGGCCCGCCGCCCGGCCAGAACACCCTGCTCCAACTCGCTGCAAATGAAATACGCCTCGGCGAGACCGGCCTGGTCGAGCGCATAACTGCGCATGCTGTTGGGACGCCGCAAGGCCAACGCCCGCTCAATACGGCTCCGCGCCTCGGGCGCGTGGACGGGATCCTGTTCGGCGAGTTCCAGTAAACGCCCACCGGTGACGCCCGAGAGTTCGGCTTCATCGAAGTATCGGATCCATGCGGGATCCTCGGCCCGACGGCCGTGGCCGAACTCCTCTTCTGCTCTGCCCGTGGCCCTCCTGAAGGACTGGATTCTGCCGAGCTTGGCGTAGGCCCAGGCTTCCCGGGTGTGCAGCATGGCTCGAATCCTGGGAGTGGCGCGGCCACGCACTCCGTCCTGCGCGAGGCGGATCAGTTCGAGCGCGTCGTCGGGACGGTCGAGACAGAGCAGTTGCCGGGCCATGGAAGCGAGGATGTTGGCACCCCAGCAGGGATCTTCAGCCTCCTTGGCGGCCCGCAACGCGAGCATGTAGTACTTCTGGGCTTTCGCCTGCTCGCCGCTGTCCCAGGTCATCATCGCGGCGGTCTGGGAGAGCTGCGACATGACGTGGAAGAGCCGTCGGGAAATGTGCGCGGGATGCGAGTCGCGTAACAGGTCGGCGACCTCGTTGAGCTGCCCGAGGACTGCCTTACGCCGGAGGCCGCCGCCGTACTGGTCGTCCCAGGATCGGAACATCTCGGCGGCGTGCTCGATGCGCTCGACCTCTTCGGTGCCGACGGCGCTTCGCGGCCCCTTCTCGGGCGGCACACGCTCCGGGGACAACCAGTTCTCCACTGACTCGATCAGCGGCGTCCCCACCAGCAGCGTGGCGATCGTCTTGGTCGCGTCGCGTCGATCGAGCACGAGATCCCTCCGCGTGAAGAGGCTGATCGCTTCCACGGTACGCGAGGGAGTCCAGCTCGCGGAGACTTTCACGACCCGGCTGGCGGAGGCCTGCTCCCATGGCCGGTCGGCGAGCCGGAGCAGGTGCCCCGGGATGCCGAGACCATCACTGATCCTCTCGAACAGCTCGAATCCGGCGACTCTCCGAGTGGCCGTCATGTACTCATGGACGCGCCCGGCACTGAGCCCCGCCGCGCCGGCGATGGCCCGCACGCTCACCCCGCGGCTGTGGATCAGCCGCAGAACGGTCTGCATGTCATGGGTACGGCAGGCATCGCGCATACGTGGATCACCAAGGAGCACGGCGACGACCTCGCGTGGGTCTCCACCCGGTGTCCTCATGCCGATGCCCTCCGGTCAGCGCGCGAAGTGCACGGTCTGTGATCGCCCGCTCACAGCCGATGTTCTCACTTGGGAGCCCCATCCGGGAGCCGATTCCGTGCCTCGCACTCGCGATCCTGTTGCCGGATCCACCAAGCGGGCCACGTGCCGTCTCGGTGACCGATCGCCACGGGCAGGCCACCGGTTCAGCGGGCGACGACCGGTAGCCAGAACATCGGGAGGTACGGCTTGGCCTCGCAGAGACTCGATGCCTGTCGCGGCAGGACCCACGTCACGGTGCACGAACTTCCACCAGGCGAAGTCGCACGCCGTGCCCGAGAACTGATCCGTGAGGCGCCCACGGGTCCGGGCCTGCGAGATGCCCCCATTTCAGGCCCGGACCCGCCATCCCTCGCGCGGGATCGGCGGCGAGACGCTGCTGACGCGTCCCGATCCAGATAGTTCAGGAGAAATGGTGGGGGGATACGACACGCCATCCAACCCATGCCAGGTCAGCTGGGGGCCGGATTGGCGCTGGGCAGATCACGTTCGCTGGAGGTGCGCCGGGTGCCCAGCAGCGTCACCGCGATACTCGCGACGAAGGTCACGGTGGTGAGGGAGGTCTGGGTGAGAAGTGCGGGGACGTACCAAACCGGGCCGGTGCCGAGGACGTCGGCGACGTCCTCATAGACGCCGTTGTCGAAAGGCGTGAAGACCGACGCCATCAGCAGGAGGAGCAGGAAGGGCGCCGTGAGTATCCCCAGCCCGGCCGGCAGGAGGTGAGCACGTCCGGCGTGGCGCCCACACCAGGCCAGCGCCCACATGATCACGCCGGCGACCGCGAACAGCGTCGCGTACCACCAGGCGGCCTCGGTGGTCATGGCGAAGTAGCCCTGCTCGACCGTCGCGACCTTGATTCCCGAGATGCGGTACGCCTGGTCGATCGCCGCGAAGCCGAGCACCGTGATGATCGGTCCGGCGAGCGGCACGTGGCCGAGGAGCAGCGCCGCGCCCCTGGGCGCCGTCCAGTCGCGCAGCCGCGCCGCGGCCAGCCTGGCCACCGTGAAGGCGGTCACCGCGTACGCCATCGCCGCCGCGCCCAGCACCGCGAAGCGCACCGGGATGTACCAGTCGGGGGTCGACGAATCGATGATTAACTCGGCGTCTGACGACGAGACGTACTCGTAGAGGGCACCGCCGTACTCCCAGCGCGACACGATCACCAGCGCCACCAGGTACACCGGGGTGAGCGTGTTGGTGAGGAACAAGCCGGCAGCCGTGGACCGGTGCGTACCGCGCCGCAGGCCGATGGTCGCGAATGCGTACAGGGGCGCGACGGCCAGGAAGAAGATCGCGAATGGGAGGGTCCCCGTTGTGCCGCTTTCGGCGAACCGTTGCAGTTCCTCCTGTGCGGACGCGTCGAGCCACATGTTGTCTTCCGCGCGAAGTTCACGGAAGAGTTGCAGGATGTCGCTTTGTGTCGCACCGAGCGCCACGTGATCCATCACGATGATGATCAGTCCCAGGGCTGCGGCCTGGATCGGAAGCGAGAACGTCCCGGCGGCACCGCGAGCACTTTCGGCGGACATGATCGGATGCTGTCAACCGAGCGATAAGGATCTCGTAAGGCTCGCACGCGGTTGGCCATCTAGGGCGAGTAGCGCCGGCCCGCTGGTCCAGCGTGATCGGGGCGCTGGGTTGCTGATGCGCCTGGGCCGACGGGCGTGAACCGAAGAAGTGCTCCAGCGATCCAGTGGTAACGGCGACCGGCCACCCTGCCACAGTGCCATGAACCCATAGAGCGTCACCGCCTGCGGCGAGTAGCGCCGGCCTGGCGTGCCGTACGGACAGGCGGGCATTCCGGCCACCCTGTCCACAGCGCCATGAACCCGCAGAGCGTCACTGCCTACGGCGAGTAGCGCCGGCCTGGCGTGCCGTACTTCCGCGGTGGCTTGGTTGAGGAGGCTGGTGGGGGCCGCAGGGGGGGTGGGGTAGGGGTGGCGGGGAAATACGGTTGATTGGGGGGAACCGTGCCCCAAAGGTGGGCGGCCTTTATACGCTGTCACGTGAGGCGACGATAGGCGGCCGGAGGTCCCCGTGGCGGACGTGCATCCAGAGCACGCGCAGCTCCAGGCGGACCGAATCTACCTGGGCTGGCAATACGTCCTGCTCCATCCTGATCCCGGTCCGCCCCCGCGTCGGCCGTCGCCGATGGAGGGGGCCGGGCCGGTCGAGGCGGTCGATCCCGAGTGGGTCCGTAAGGAGCGGCTGCAGGAGGATCTGCTCAACCGTCCGGTGAAGATCTTTCGCACGTTCATGCTGGTGCTGGCCCTGCTCATTCTCGGCCTTGGCGTCAGCGAGCTGCTGAGCTGGTCGTTCGCGGCGATCGGGCTGGTGGCGGCGGGCGGGGTCGCGGCGATCTGCAGCTATGCGATCCACCAGGGCGACCGGGCGGTGCGTTACCGCGTCCAGGAGCACCAGGCCAAGCATGATCGGCAGCGGGAGGAGCGGGAGCACGAGCTGTTCCAGGCGCAGGAGGAGCACGCACGGCGCTACCGGGAGTGGCAGGAGAAGAAGGACCGTTTCGACCGCCAGGTCACGTGGTACTCCGTGGCCGTGCCCGACGACATCGACCGGATCGACGTGGCCGGCGGCACCCTGCCGGGCTGGTCGGCGCTGATCACGCTGATCGGCGCGACCCGCCTGTACAGCGGCGGGCACCTGACCGTGCTCGACCTGTCGGAGGCCGCCATCGCCAAGGACCTGATCGAGCTGGCGAAGCGGGGCGGCGACGATCCGCTGGTCTGGGTGCTCCCCGTCGACCTGCCGCGGCTAGACCTGGGCGCGACGCTGGCCCCCGAGGCGTTCGCGGACGTGCTCGCGCATGTGGTCAGCGTCAGTGAGGAGCAGCGCACGACCCGGGATCTGTCGTTCGACAACGCGATCCTGGAGCGGGTGCTGGAGGTCCTGGGCGAGAACGCGACGATCAACCAGGTGACCGCCGCGCTGCGGGCGCTGGCCCAGGTCGGCGATCCCCGTGACGACCTGCGCTTCGGTTTGATCACCGCGACCCAGCTCGAACGCATCGGCACGCTGTTCGGGCGCGGGGTGAGCGACCGGGTGGTGATCGAGCGGGCGTGGGCGATGGAGTCGCAGCTCCGCAAGCTGGAGACGCTGGGCAGCGAGGCCGTACGGCTGCCGCCGGCGCGGCTCCGGGTGGTCAGCATGGACCGCCAGTCGGGGGTCTTCGGCAATCGGGTGCTCGGCACCTACGTCACGACCGCCCTCACCCACATCCTGCGCCAGTCGCCCGCCTCCGACCGGCCGTGGTACCACACGATCATCGTCGCGGGGGCCGACAAGCTGCGCGGCGACGTGCTCGACCGGCTGATGGACGCGTGTGAGACGTCCAGGACCGGTCTGGTGCTGACCTACCGGAGTCTCACCCCGGCGGTCAGGGAGCGGCTCGGCAGGGGGCACGCCGCGGTGGCGTTCATGCGGCTGGGCAACGCCGAGGACGCGCGGGTGGCCAGCGAGCACGTCGGCACCGAGCACCGGCTGGAGCTGGCCCACCTCACCGAGACCATCGGAGCCGCGGTAGACGGGCTCGACACCGCCTACACTTCCACCGTGGTGGATCATGAGCAGGGCGAGGGCGAGGAGCGCGAGACCGTCCCGCCCGACCTCCTGGAGGACATCACCGCCTCCACCGAGTGGGGCCGCGCGGCGACCAAGGCGATGGGGGAGACCGAGCGGGTGCTGCACCGGTCGAGGGAGTTCCTCGTCGAGCCGCACCGGCTCCAGCAGCTCCCGACCACCTCGGTGATCGTGACCGACGCGACCACCGAGGGCAGACGGGTACGGCTGGCCGACGCAAACCCGGCGATCCTCACCTTCCCCAAGACCACGCTGGGCGAGCTCGAAGACGTCAGGGAGGCGCTGTTGCGGGTCCCCGAGCAGCCGCAGGGCCCCGACATCGAGGTGCAGGAGGAGCCCGACGATCCGATCCCGCCCAACCTGGGGCCGCCGCCCGCGAGGCTCGACTGGCGCAAGCGCCGGTAAGAGAATCGCCAAAGTGCACGTGGCAGCTTGATTCGGCGCTGACGGTAGCTGTGGCGTCTGACAGAACGCAGGAGTCGTATGCAGCCGAGCGTTACGCACCCTCTGGGCGGGCCGTGGTACCGCGTCCAGGCGATCGCCGCACCGTCGCGCAGTTCGTCGGCGGAGTGGGACTTCGTCACGGTCCTGCCCGCCGTACTCTCGGCCGCGCAGCGGGAGCGGCCCTTCGTGATCGGCTGGTTGTCGCGCGGGTCGGGCGCGCCGCTCGAACTGATCACCAACGCGGGCCCGCTGACCCCGCCGCGCCCGCCGAGGCGGGCCTCGGACACGCTGCCGGACCCGGTGCTCGCCGGCCCGCAGCCGCTGCTGTTCCCGGGTGGGGCGCGGGGGTTGCCGATCGGTGACGAGTGGCTCGCCGATCTGGCCGACCTGGTGTGGACCCCGTGCCCCGGGCGTCAGGCGCCGCCGCTCGGCGGACGTCGCGAGCCCGATCCGGACGAGATCAAGTTGCCGACGCTGTTCGAGTCGACGCTGGTCACGCTGATGTCGCGGCCGTTCGCGTGGATGGTCGTGGCCGAGCCGACCGACCTGCTCGACGCCGAGGTCGCCCACCTGCGCACCCAGCTCAACGTCCTGCGGCAGTACGGCGACGCCTCCGAGCGCAGCCGGTTCGACGCCGAGCGGGCCGAGCGGCGCATGCAGGAGCTCGACGCCTTCCGCGAGGCCGGGCTGTGGAACGTCCGGGTGCTGGCCGGCGCGGCGGGCCCGGAGGAGCTACGGCAGATCGCGCCCGTGCTCGTCGGCTCGGTCGAGATGAGCCAGCATCCCTACCGCCTGCGCAGCGCCCTGTCCGGCGGCCCCACGGCCGTCTACGGCTTCGCGGAGGCGCTGACCGTCGCCCTGCAGGACCCGGCCGACGGGGCGGCGGCGCCGTTCGCAGCCACGGCGGGGGCGCTGGCGGCGCTCGCCGGGCTGCCCCGCCGCGAGGTGCCGGGCGTGCGGGTGCTCGACGCCGGGTTCTTCGACGTGACCAGCGAGGCCGACGCCCGCACGCCGGGCGAGGAGCTGATCGACCTGGGCGCGATCCTCGACGGGCAGGATCGTGCCGTGGGCGCGTTCCGGGTGCCGCTCGCGACGCTGAACCGGCACGCGTTCGTCACCGGCGCGACCGGCTCGGGCAAGTCGCAGACGGTCCGCCATCTGCTTCAGCAGCTCACGAAGGCGGGCATCCCGTGGCTGGCCATCGAGCCCGCCAAGTCCGAGTACGCCGCGATGGCCGGCCGGATCGAGCACCTGGCCCCGCTGACCGTCATCAACCCCTCCGCGCCGGACAACGTGCCGTTCAGCGTCAACCCGCTGGCCCCCGAGCCCGGCTACCCCGTGCAGGCGCACATCGACATGGTCAGGGCGCTGTTCATGGCCGCCTTCGACGCGGAGGAGCCGTTCCCGCAGATCATGTCGCTGGCCCTGCAACGGGTCTACGAGGCCAACGGCTGGGACGTGGTCACCGGCGGCGGCATCCCGGGGGCCGCGGTCCAGCCTGCCGTACCCACGCTCGAACAGCTTCAGTCGCACGCCATGGACGTGATCAACGAGATCGGTTACGGCCGTGAGGTGCAGGCCGACGTGGAGGGCTTCATCCGGTTGCGGCTGCGCAGCCTGCGGGTCGGGTCGGCGGGCAGGTTCTTCGAGGGCGGTCATCCCGCCGACATCGGCGACCTGCTCCAGCGCAACGTCGTGCTCGCCATCGAGGACGTGGCCAACGACGAGGACAAGGCGTTCCTGATGGGCACGCTGATCATCCGGATCGTCGAGCACCTGCGGATGCGCGCCAGGCAGGAGCGGTCCACCGGGTTGCAGCACGTTATCGTGATCGAGGAGGCGCACCGGCTGCTGCGCGACCGCGGCGCCGGCCGGGCGAGCACGCACGCGGTGGAGCTGCTCGCGGGCATGCTCGCGGAGATCCGCGCGTACGGCGAGGGCATCGTGGTGGCCGAGCAGATCCCCACCAAGCTGGTCTCCGACGTGGTCAAGAACACCGCGCTGAAGGTCGTGCACCGGCTGCCCGCCGAGGACGACCGGCGGCTGGTCGGGGCCGCGATGAACCTCAGCGAGGAGCAGTCGCGGCAGGTCGTCTCGTTGCAGCCGGGCACCGCCGCGGTCTTCGCCGACGGGATGGACCGGCCGCTGCGGGTCCAGGTGCCGCTCGGCGAGCACCGCGAGCGCGCCATGCTCGGCCCGATCCCGCCGATCCGCGGCCGCCGCTCGAACGCCTGCGGGACGGCGTGCCGCGACAGCAAGGCGTGCACCCTGTTCGAGCTGCGCGAGGCCGACCTGCTGGCCGACGCCCCCGAGTGGGCGTGGCTGCGCATCTGGACCGACACGCTGGTCCTGGCCTACTGCACGAACCGGTCGCTGCCCGGGGTGCCGAGGGTGCTCGGCGACATCTGGGCCGAGCTGCCCGCCAGGCGGCGCGAGTGCCTGCTGGCCACGCTCGTGGAGCGCAGCGTGGCCCGCCGCGCCTGGTCGCTGCGCACGGTCTACGACCCGAACCTGCTCACCGAGAAGGCCGCCACGACGGCGGTCAGGCTGCTGGCCCCGGCGGAGGGGGCAAGGGAGCCGGCCGAACGCCCGGGGCCGTCCTGGGTGCTGCCGCAGATCCGCTGGCTGCACGAGGTGGACCGGCTCTTCCCCTACGGCCATCCCGCCCCCGACCTGCGCACGCCCGCCCCTCCGATGGAGTACCCGCTGTTCGGCACCGACCCGTACGGCCGGCCGTACGCGGAGGGGGAGGAGCCGCGGGCCATGTTGCTCGGCCACCGGGCGAAGGCGCTGCGCCACCACCCGCTCTCCATGGAGGTGGACCGGAACCGCGCGCTGGCGTGGCGGGCGATCCTGGGCGACGATGAGCACGAGACCGTGGAGCGCGACATCCTGACCGTCGCGATCGGTGTGGAGCCGCGTGACCGGGTCGGGCACGTGGCGCAGACCATGGCCGCGGGCTGGCTGGAGACGGTCCTGTCGTGGCCGCGCAGGTTCGTGTCGCCCTTCGGCAACGGAACGGACACCGAGGCGGAGATCTCCTTTTCTCACCCTATGGCGTAGAGTGAGCGACGTGCGACGGAAAGTGATGATATTTCTGGCCGTCGTGGCCGTGGCGACGGCAATGATCGCCATGGCCACCTTGACGCTCGTGGTCGTGCTCGCCGCCTGCGCTCCGAGGGCAATGTCCGGGAAAGAGGTGATCTTCCCTTTGAGGGCGGTGGCTACGGCGATCCGCGGCTAGGATCGGACCTCATGAGTCAGCTTCCGCTCAGGGCGCAGGTCGCCAGCGTGCTCGGCCGTACGGCCGCCACGCTGTCCCGCATGACCGGGCGCGGCGACGGGTCGGTGATCGGCGGCAGGGTCGGCCTGGTGCTGGAGCCCGACCTGCTGCGCAAGTTGGCGCAGGACCGCAAGCTCGTGCTGGTCAGCGCCACCAACGGGAAGACCACGACGACCCGCCTGATCACCTCGGCCCTCGACGAACTCGGCGAGGTGGCCACCAACGCCTTCGGCGCCAACATGCCGGCCGGACACGTCTCCGCACTGTCACAGTCGAAGCGAGCCCCGTACGGCGTGCTCGAAGTCGACGAGAAGTACCTCCCGGAGGTGCTCGACACGACCGGTGCCGGCGTGGTCTGCCTGATGAACCTCAGCCGCGACCAGATGGACCGGGCGGCCGAGATCTGGCTGCTCGCGCAGAAGTGGCGGCGTGCCCTGACCGGCAGGGCGGCGCACGTCATCGCCAACTGCGACGATCCGCTGGTCACCTGGGCCGCCACCACGGCCGCCGAGGTGACCTGGGTCGCGGCCGGGCAGCGCTGGAAGGAAGACTCCTGGTGCTGCCCCGAGTGCGGCGGCCCGCTCGACCGCAAGGACAGCGACTGGGCCTGCCGAGAGTGCACCTTCCACCGGCCCGAGCCCCACTGGGTGCTCGACGACGACGCGGTGATCGACCCGCGCGGGCAGCGGCTCCGGCTCGACATCCAGCTTCCCGGCCTGGCCAACCGTGCCAACGCGGCGATGGCGCTGGCCGTGGTCGAGGTCTTCGGCCTGCCCGCCGAGCGCGCGCTGCCGAGGCTGAGCGAGGTCAGGTCGGTCGCCGGGCGTTACACCACGGTCGAGCGCGAGGGCCGGCAGGCTCGTCTGCTGCTGGCCAAGAACCCGGCGGGCTGGCTGGAGGCGTTCGACGTGGCCGACCCGGCCCTGCCGATCATCCTCTCGGTCAACGCGCAGGGCCCCGACGGGCGTGACACCTCCTGGCTGTGGGATGTCGACTACCGCATTCTGGGCGGCCGGCCGGTATACGTCACCGGCGAGCGGCGGCTCGACCTCGCCCTCCGGCTCGACGTCGCGGGCGTGCCCTTCCAGCTCACCGGCGGCTTCAACGAGGCGCTGGCGGCCCAGCCTCCGGGCAAGGTCGACGTGATCGCCAACTACACAGCATTCCAGCAGATTCGAGCGGAGTTCGGCCGTGCAGTCTGAGAGCGCCCTACGGCTTGTCTGGATCTATCCCGATCTGCTGAGCACCTACGGCGATCAGGGCAACGTGCTCGTGCTTGAGCAGCGGGCCCGCCGCCGGGGGATCGACGTGGAGATCGTGCACGTCCGCTCCGCCGATCCGGTGCCCGAGAGCGGCGACATCTATCTCATCGGCGGCGGTGAGGACCGGCCGCAGATCCTGGGGGCCGAACGGCTGCGCCGCGACGGCGGACTCCAGCGCGCGATAGCGCGCGGCGCGGCGCTGCTGGCGGTCTGCGCGGGCTACCAGATCATGGGCAGCTCGTTCGGCGGCGACGAGGGGCAGCCGGTGGCGGGCATCGGGCTGCTCGACATCTCAAGCGTCAGAGGCCAGGCCCGCGCGGTCGGCGAACTGGTGGCCGAGGTCGACGCCACCCTCAACGTTCCGACGCTGACCGGCTTCGAGAACCACATGGGCGTGACCCAGCTCGGTCCCGACGTGCGGCCGCTGTCGCGGACCCTCGTCGGCATCGGCAACGGCGACGGCACCGAGGGCTGCCACTCGGGCCGCATCGTCGGCACCTACCTGCACGGCCCCGCGCTCGCCCGTAACCCCGGCCTGGCCGACCTGCTGCTCGGCTGGGCCACCGGCCCGCTCGCCCCCCTCGACGACGGCTGGTTCGACCGCCTCCGCGAGGAACGCCTGGCCGCGGTCCTCCCGCGCTAGAGCCCTCTGCCCGCGGTCTCCGCGCGCCGTCTCCGCGTTGGCGGAGCGGCGCGGCGGTCCGCGCTCCGGCCGGTCAGTAGACGAGCGTCTGGCCGCAGCCCTCCCGCGTAGCAGCCAGCCCTCTGCCCGCCGTTTCCGCGTTGGCGGCGCGGCGGCTCGCGGTCCGGCCGGTCAGTAGACCAGGGCCTGGCCGCCTTCTTCCCGCGTTCGCAGCCCTCTGCCCGCCGTTCCCGCGTTGGTCGCGGTTTGGGCGGTCAGTAGACCAGGGCCTGGGCGCCTTCCGCGAGGGCCTCTTCGACGAAGGTGGGCGCGCCGGCGATGCGGACGCCGTCGATCAGGTCGTCGACCGTGATCTCGCGTCGCGCCGCGCACTGGGTGCACACCGTGAGCCGTCCCCCCGCGAGCACCGCGTCGAGCAGGTCGCCGAGCGGAGCGGCGTGCGGCAGGGTGAGATCCTTGGCCCGTCCCGGCAGCGCGAACCACGCCGACTCGCCGGTCAGCCAGAGCGAGACGGAGACCCCGCTCGCCAACGCCGCCGCGGCGACCGTGAAAGCCTGGTTGCAGCGCTCGGGATCATCCGCGCCCGCAGTCACCTTGATTACCAGTGATCGTGCCATATCGGACACCCTATGCCTGCGGAACCATGATCCACCACGTGACCGTGCCGATCATGAGCAACACCCCGCCCACGGAGGTGGCCACCGCCGTGAGCCGCGACCGCCGTACCAGCTGATCCTCGCTGCTGGTGGAGATGATGTACGGCGGGCTGCTCGGCTCGCAGATCGCCGGCTGGCCGTTCATCGTCTGGGCCGACCCGAGGGCGTAGAGCGGCGAGCCCTCCGGCAGCACCCATTCGTGGAAGCGGTGCCCGTCGGTCGACGGCGTGTCCCTGCGCAGCCGGATGCCCAGCGACTCCGCCAGGTCGCCGAGCGGGCCGCGCGCGCCCTCGTACTGGTTCAGCGCCTGGGTGGCCCCGTCGGGCCGCTTCTTGGCGGGGTACAGCAGCACCTTCCCGCTCACGTCCGTGACCAGGAAGGGGTCGGCGGTCTGGGTGTCGTAGACGGACTCCTCCTTGGACACGCGCTTCCGGTTGCCGTCCTTGTCGCGCTCCCACTCGGTGTATTTGCGGGTGATCTTCACGCGATACCAGACGCAGGGGGCGCTGGTGAGGGGTGATCTGAGCACTCCGGCCGGACCGGCCGCCGAGGTCCCGTGCACCTCCACCCGTACCTCGCGGTCGCCGTCGAGAATCGTATGCACGTCGCCGGCTCCGATGGTCGGCGTCGCCGCCATCACCTTCTGGCGGTACATCTCGTAGAGCGCCCAGCCGACGAGCCCGGCTCCGGCGAGCAACAGCAGGATGCGGAAGAGCATCATCGGGGGGATCTCCTGTGTCGGCCGTACGGATATGTCCATCTAACTTATGGGTTACAGGTCAAGTACGGAGTGAAGGTGTGGCGGTGGCACGGGTGCGAACCTCTAGGCTCATGTCCTATGGGCGTACCTGAATTGCATCCCAACCTTGAGCCGATCGCCTTCCTGCTCGGCCGCTGGGAGGGCGCCGGTGTCGGCGGATATCCGACGATCGAGAGCCTCCAGTTCGGCCAGGAGATCGTCTTCGGTCACAACGGCAAGCCGTTCCTGAGCTACCTGAGCCGCACCTGGCTGCTCGACGAGGCGGGCGACCGGGTCAGGCCGCTGGCCACGGAGACCGGCTTCTGGCGGGCGCTGCCCGATCGGCAGCTGGAGGTGCTGCTCTCGCATCCCACGGGCATCGTGGAGATCTACGTCGGCGAGGTCGCCTTCAACAAGATCGAGCTGCGCACCGACGTGGTGGCCCGCACCGTGACCGCCAAGGAGTACACCGCGGGTCACCGGCTCTACGGGCTGGTCGACGGCAACCTGATGTGGGCCTACGACATGGCCGCCATGGGGCAGCCGCTCCAGTCGCACATGTCGGCCGACCTGAAGAAGGTGGCCGACTTCACCGGTGACGAATCATGAGCACCGTGTTCACCCCCGACGTGGTCGAGGCCATCAAACGGCATATGAACGACGACCACGCCGACGACGCGCTGCTCATCTGCCGTGCCCTGGGCGACCGCCCGGCGGCGACCGCCGCGCGGACCACGGGCGTCGACGCGGAGGCGATCGAGTTCGCGGTCGTTGTCGACGGCGAGGAGGTGCCGGTGCGCGTGCCGTGGGGTGCCACCCTCACCGAGCGTGCGCAGGTACGCGCCGAGGTCGTGCGCCTTTACCGCGAGGCGTGCGCCGTGCTCGGCGTCCCGGCGCGGGGCGAGCACTAGCCGCCCGGGTTCAGACAAAAAAGAACCCCGGGCCTGCTCCCCCTGGGAATTCAGGGGGGCCGGATGGACCAGTGGGCGTACGTAACGCCCTCCGGCAGCCCGGGGTTCCGGTGGTGTCATGGATTCGCCGGACGTCGCCAAACGTCCGAACGCGGTCCGGAGTCGGCGAGTCCTAGCGGACAGCCACCTCGCTAGTCCGATAATGATCAACCATTGTCTGGACCACCTCCTTTCGGCGTATTTGCACCTTATGAAACCGAGGCAATCCATGCAAACAGTTTTCGATCGGACACCCCCGCAACAGCTCTAGCACCCCCTCTGAGCAGGCCCAAGGCCACGTCGGCCGCCCGGTGTAGCGGCTCATACCCGGGCGCGTAGCTCGGCGACCGCCCCCGTGGGTCGGTTCGGCTTACGCGGCCGGCTGCTCCCGCGATCGGGCTGCGGTCGCCGCTCTCGACGGCCTCATCCGCCTGGTCCTCGTCGCCGAATCAGCGTTCCGCGCGTCACAGCGCCGTCCACCAATCGAACGCCACCAGCAATCATTACTCTCTGTATACGCACTGCTACTATTCGTATACGCTCGGCATCCGGCTCACGAAAGGAGAAAGACATGACTGCGACAAGGCGGGCATGCCGGGGCGCCAGGAAAGCTCTGACAGTCGGTGCGTTCGCGGCCGCCCTCGCCACCGCCGCCCCGGCGGCCGCCAGCGCCGCCCCGCACGACGCGCCGACGATGCGGGCGGCCGAGACCATCACCTGCGGTGAGGTGTCCCCGGACCTGCCCAACGTCTTCGGACGCGACTGCGACACCGGAAGGTGGGGCCCGGTGTCCGACGTCACCATCGTCGACCGCAACTCCCAGGCCGCCTACCACTGCCAGAACGGCTGGGCCGAAGGCAGCCTGTGGGTGCAGGGCCAGGCGTGCCGGAGGGCCTAGTGCAGCCCTGACCGGCCAACCGCCCATGGCGGGTAGGCGGCTCTGGTAGAGACGCCGGTTCGAATCAGGTCGAGGACGCTACGTGGGGTCGAGCCGCCCGGGCGGGCCGCTCGACCCCCATCCGTGTGCCGGGAGCGGGCGTCGCGGTGAGGGTGCAGTCGACTGCGTCGCGCACCGTGACTTAGCGATCCACGCGTTGCCCGAGCGGGCCCGCGCGTTGCCGGCCGCGCGGAAGTTCGCGTCCCGCGCAGGCGTGGCCCGGGTCGCGGACGGTGACGGCTGCCGCGTCCGCGTGGTCTGCTGGAAAAGCGGGGAACGCGTAAAGTGCGGTAGGCACGACACCTCCCGTCTTTGAAGGACCTTCATGAGTTCCCCTGACATCCAGGCGATGCGGCACGCGGTCCTGCGGTTCCTCGGCTCGCTCGACGCCGAGCGGACGGCCGCCGCGTCGGCGGTGTTCGACTCGTCGGAGCGCACCCAGTGGTCGTATCTTCCCGGCCCTCGTCCGGGGCTGCCGCTGGTCGAGATGACGTCCGCGCAGCAGGAACTGGCCCTTGCCCTGCTGGACATCGGTTGCGGCGTGACCGGTGCGCGTACGGCGCGGGGCGTCGTGGAGCTTGAGCGGGTCCGACGCCGGTTGATGACCGGCGTCGACGAGATCGATGGTGATCGCTACTGGTTCCGGGTGTTCGGCGACCCGGCCGGCGAGGGCCCGTGGGCGTGGCGGGTCAACGGGCACCACCTCGCGGTGCACGTCACGGTCGTGGGCGACTCGATCGCCGTCACCCCGAGCTTCCTGGGCGCCGAGCCGGCCATGGTCCTGACCGGTCCCGACAAGGGTCTGCGGCTGCTCGTCGACGAGGAGGAACTGGGCCGGGCCCTGCTCGCCGACCTCGCCCCCCGTCAACGTTCGGTGGCGATCACCGCCGAGGTGGCCCCCGACGACGTCCTCACCCGAAACGACCCCGCCGCCGATCTCGCGGTCATCCCCAGGGGCCTGGCCTACGCCGACATGCAGAAGTCGTCGAAGGACCTGCTCGAACGGCTCGTCCGCCGGTACTTCGACCGCGCGCCGGCCTGGTACGGCGAGACCTGCTGGCGGGACGCGCTCGACGCCGGCCTCGACAAGGTGACCTTCGCATGGGCGGGGTCCGACCAGCGAGGCCAGGGCCACTACTACTGCGTCGCCGCCCCCACGTTCCTGCTGGAGTACGACAACACGCAGGACGACGCCAACCACATCCACTCGGTATGGCGTGACCTGCGCAACGACTGGGGCGAGGACCTGCTCGCGCGGCACTACGCCGACCACCACTGATCGTCCGGCGCCGCCACGGCGCCGCCGACGAGGTGCGCC
The DNA here is from genome assembly GCF_022213955.1 of Dolomitihabitans soli. Lineage (GTDB taxonomy): Bacteria > Actinomycetota > Actinomycetes > Streptosporangiales > Streptosporangiaceae > Streptosporangium_A > Streptosporangium_A soli. The sequence continues at coordinate 34,677 of NZ_JAKNTW010000014.1, forward strand.
GTCTCCACGCTGTTTCTGGTGTGTTCGGGCAGACGGCCCGGCCGAAAACCGGCGTGCCGGCTCGTCCGTCGCTTCCCTACACTGCACGGGTGTTCACACCTAACCTCCCGATCACCACCGACCGGCTCGTTCTGAGAGCCTTCACCCTCGATGACCTCGACGCCTACCACGCCTACCACCGGTTGCCCGAGGTGGCCCGTTACCTGTACTGGGAGGCACGCGACCTCGACACCTCCAGGGAGGCCCTGCGGAAGGCGGTCGAGAAGGCCGACTTGCGGGAGGAGGGCGACGGGATCAAGATCGCGGTCACCCCGCGTGACACCGGTGAGCTGGCCGGCGAGGTCGTGCTGATCTGGACGAACGAGAAGAACCGCCAGGGCGAGATCGGCTACATCTTCAACCCCGCGTTCGCCGGGCACGGCTACGCCACCGAGGCCACCCGCGAGATGCTGCGCCTGGGCTTCGAGGGGCTGGGGCTGCACCGGATCGTCGGCCGCCTGGACGGCCGCAACACCGCCTCCGCCCGAGTCCTCGAACGGCTCGGCATGCGCCGCGAGGCCCAGCTGGTGGAGAACGAGATGGTCAAGGGCGAGTGGACCGACGAGGTCATCTACGCGATGCTTGAGAACGAGTGGCGCAAGTGACCTCGTCCGCGTGCTGAACGTGGTTCCCGCCGCCGCGGGTGGCGTCGGGGATCACTCGCCGACCGCCCCGGGTGGGACACCCGGTCGCCGGGCGAGGGGACCGTTCTCTTCGGCACGCACCCCCTCGCCCGCATTCGATCGCGTGATGTCCGATCGTGGACACGTGACGCACAACACGACCTAGACTCTGGACATGACCGAGACGTCGTGGCATGAGGAGCTCCGCGCGCGGGGATATCGCGTGACTCCGCAGCGCCAGCTTGTGCTCGAAGCGGTCAAGGAGTTGGAGCACGCCACGCCCGAGGAGATCTGTTCCCGGGTCCGCCAGACCGCGCGGGGCGTCAACATCTCGACCGTCTACCGCACGCTGGAGCTCCTTGAGGAGCTCGGCATGGTCACGCACACGCATCTCGGGCACGGTGCGCCGACCTACCACCTGGCCGCGGACGCCGATCACGTGCATCTGGTCTGCCGTGCCTGCGGCAAGGTGACGGAGGTCCGTCCCGAGCTGGTACAGGGCCTGGTGACCACCCTCGACGAGGAGCTCGACTTCGTCACCGACGTTCATCACCTGACCGTCTTCGGGCGTTGCCGCAGCTGCGAGTAACCTGGTGGGCATGCGAAGCCCCCTGCTGGACACGCCCGGCGCGGTAGCCGCCGGAGCACCTGACGGCGACGTCGCGGCCCACTACGGCGACCCCTTCGCCGAGCAGCGCGCGCTGCTGGCAGGAGAGGCGGCCGTCGACCGGAGCAACCGCGAGGTCGTCCGGGTCGCCGGGCCCGACCGGCTGAAATGGCTGAACGACCTGAGCTCCCAGAAGCTCGACACCCTCAAGCCCGGCGAGGCCACCCAGACCCTGCTGCTCGACGCGCAGGGCAGGGTGGAGCACCATCTGACGCTGGTCGACGACGGCGAGTCCGTGTGGGCGCACGTCGAGCCCGGCGCCGGTGCGGCGCTGGTCGCCTGGCTCGACAAGATGCGCTTCATGCTGCGCGTCGAGGTGAGCGAGGTGACCGCCGACTTCGCGGTGGTGTCGCACCTGTCGAAGGACCTCCAGCCGCCGGCCGGGGCGATCGCGGTCGGGGACGACGTCCTGCTGCCGCGTGACCGGCTTTCCGGTCTGCTGGGGCTGGCGCCGGCCGGTCTGTGGGCTTACGAGGCGCTGCGGATCGATGATCACCGGCCCCGCTTCGGCTTCGAGACCGACCACAAGACGATCCCGCACGAGGTCGGCTGGATCGGCAGCGCGCTGCATCTCTCGAAGGGCTGCTACCGGGGTCAGGAGACCGTCGCCCGGGTGCACAACCTCGGGCATCCGCCGCGCCGTCTGGTCTTCCTGCATCTCGACGGCAGCGTCAACGAGTTGCCGCCGCACGGCGCGCCGGTGACCCTGGCGGGCGACCAGGTCGGCTTCGTCGGGAGTTCGGCCCGCCATCACGAGCTGGGGCCGATCGCCCTGGCCGTGGTCAAGCGCGCTGTTCCGGTCGACGAGTCGCTGCTCGCGGGCGGAGTGGCGGCCACCCAGGAGGTCATCGTGCCTCCGGACGCGGGCCGTAACGTCTCGATCGACCCGTCCCTCCGCCGCAAGATCCGCTGAAGCCCGCCGCCCTGCCGTCTCGGCTGCCACACCGCCAGCGCCTGTGTGGAAGGGCGCCATGCCTCTGGCGGCTGGGGCTGGGCGTGCGGGCCGGGCTCAGACCTCCACTATCAAGGTGATCGGGCCGTCGTTGACCAGGGAGACCTTCATGTCGGCGCCGAAGATCCCGGTCTGCACCTGAGCACCGAGGGCCCGGAGTTCCGACACCACGGCGTCCACCAGGGGTTCGGCCACGGGCCCCGGGGCGGCGGCCTGCCAGGTGGGACGGCGGCCCTTGCGCGCGTCGCCGTACAGGGTGAACTGGCTGATCACCAGGAGTGGTGCGGACACGTCGGAGCAGGACTTCTCGCCGTGCAGGATGCGCAGGCCCCACAGTTTGGCCGCCAGCTTGGCGGCCTCGGCCGGGGTGTCCGTGTGGGTGACGCCGACCAGGACCAGCAGGCCCGGCTCGTCGATCGCGCCGACCGTCGCGCCGTCCACCATCACCGACGCGGAACTGACTCGCTGTGCCACCGCTCTCATGAGCACACATCCTCCCATGCCTAGAATCGGGCAAATGGAGTCATTGGTGATTGACGTGATCCGGTCAGGGTTCGTGGAGTCCACGCACCTGGCTCGGATGCTGGCGGTCGGCGCCGACGGGTCGGTGGTCCGCGCGCACGGCGCGGTGGACGCGCTGGCCTCGCCGCGTTCGTCGATGAAGCCTCTGCAGGCCCTGGCCATGCTGCGCGCCGGGCTCGATCTCGACGGCGCGCTGCTCGCGCTCGCCTGCGCGAGCCATTCGGGGGAGTCCTTCCACGTCGACGGGGTCCGCAAGATCCTCGCCGAGGCGGGACTGGCGGAGAGCGCTCTGCGATGTCCCGCCGATCTGCCGGAGGACGCGAAGACCCGGCGTCAGGTGCTGCGGGCCGGTGGCGAGGAGGCCGCCGTCTACATGAACTGCTCGGGCAAGCACGCGGCGATGCTCGCCACCTGCGCGGCCAACGACTGGCCGACCGAGACCTACCTCGACCAGACCCATCCCCTCCAGCGTGCGGTCAGGGCCACCGTCGAGGACCTGACCGGCGAGCGAGTCGCGGCCTCCGGGGTGGACGGCTGTGGCGCGCCGCTGCACTTCGTCTCGATGGTCGGGGTCGCGCGCGCGTTCCGGGCCCTCCCGCTCGCCTCGTACGGCACGCCGGAACGCCGGATCGCCGATGCCATGCGCGCCCACCCCGAGTGGACCTCCGGCACCCTCCGGCCCGAGGCGGCGCTGATGCGGGCCGTACCGGGGCTCATGGTGAAGGCGGGGGCGGAGGCGTTCGACGCGTTCGCCTTCGAGGACGGCAGGGCCGGGGTCGTCAAGATCGAGGACGGCGGGCAGCGGGCCAGGACCACGGCCACCGTGGCCGCCCTGCGCGCACTCGGTCTCGACACGCCCGCCCTCGACGCCCTGGCGACCGGGGTGATCATGGGCGGGGGGAGGCCCGTCGGCGAGATCCGGGTACGGGGTTAGCGCGCGTCGGCGGCGCGCAGCAGCTGGGCGATCTTCGTCTGACCCTTGGCGATCGCGTGGCGTAGCGCGGTCACGCCCTCGCGGTCGGGAAGGTCGACGTCGGCGCCGCCGGCGATGAGCAGGGCCACGATCTCCTGGTAGGGGGCGGAGCCGTCGCCGAGGACGACGGCTTCGAGCAGGCCCGTCCAGCCCAGGTCGTTGACGTGGTCGACGTTGATGTCGGTCTTCAGCACCTCGCGCACGTAGGCGACGTGTCCCCGCTCGCAGGCGGGGATGAGGGAGACGCCGCCGAAGCGGTTGGTGATGGTCAGGTCGGGTTTGGCGGGCAGCAGCACCTTGAGCATCCTGACGCTGCCGGTCATACCGGTCACCAGCCAGGGTGTGTCCGACTGCTGGTCGGCCGCGTCGGGGTCGGCGCCGGCCGACACCAGGATCTCCGCCACCTCGACGTGGTCGCTGCACGCGGCGAGCAACAGGGCCGTGCGGCGCCGCCCGTCGCGGGTCTCGATGTCGGCCCCTGCCTGCAGCGTGTCCCTGACTCCGATGGCGTCGCCGCCTGCCGCGGCGTCCAGCAGTCGTTGGTTGTGCACGGGGCCTTCCTTTCCTGGAGGAGGTCTCCCAGCCCGTGGGGTGGCCGGTGCCGACCTCCGTCGGCCGGCGGCCGGCCGTACTGGCGGCCACCGACCCACAAGGAGTTTATCCAGGTCAGAAGGTGATGAGGAGGGGGCGTCCTCAGAGGGAGCGGAACTGGCGGCTGGTCGAGATCGCGCCCGAGGTGGTCGTGGCGAAGGTGCGCATGGAGCCGGCGAACTTCGACAGGTCCCACTCCGCCGGGCCGTGGTACCAGTAGAGGTGATCGACCTGGCGGCCGTTGCCGTTGACCGAGGCCACCACCCTGGCCCACCGGTCCACGTTGTCGAAGACGACGGCGTAGGGCAGGTAGCGGGAGAACAACTCGACCCGCTGGGCCTCGGGCACCTGGTCCAGTTCGCCGCCGGCCAGGTATTCGCGGAAGCCGAGCGTGTGGGCCAGCGCCGCGGCGCCCTTGGCGGTCTTGGCCGGCATGTACTGGCCGCCGACCGACAGCGCCGCGCCCGCGATGATGACGGCCAGCCCGAGCAGGCCGTACGTGGTGAGCCAGGCGAGCGCCACCGTGGCCAGCACCCCGGTGACGGTGAGCACGACGCCGGCGGTGGTCCACCGGGTCCGCACGGTGTCGGGGCGGCGCGCGAACCAGCCCTGCGTGACGACGTCGTGGTAGAGCGCCTCGCGTACCTTGCCGAGGTCGCCGGCGAAGGAGCCGCGGAGGTCGGACAGGAGTACGGCGTCGCGGCCGGCGAAGATCGCGTCGTACAGCGCCCGCTCGTACGGCAGCAGCGAGCTGACCGGCGCCTCCGGCAGCTTCAGCAGCATCCAGTCGGGGGAGTCGTAGGTCTGGCGCGACTGCTCGTCGATCCGGAGGTAGCCGCGGACGGCGAGGTCGACGATCGAGGCGGTCACGTCGACCACGTCGGCCTGCTCGTCGAGCAGGGTGCCGATCTGGCCGGGCCGTACCCCGTCGGGCGGTGCGAAATGACCGTTCTGCACGGGGTTGAGGGAGCCGGACTCGTGGCCGATGACGCGGGCGTCCCTGCCGCGGGTCCAGTAGACGAGGCCGAGCCCGCCGAGCAGGAGCACCAGCAGGCCGACGAGCGCGCCGCCGGTCACCGGGTTGACCGCGAAGGCGTTGGACAGCTCGAAGCGGCGTTCCAGAACCGGGCTGCCGCCGCTGGCGTCCTTGGGGTAGCCGAGGATGACGGTCAGCGTCTCGCCGGCGGCCAGGCCCTGCTGCTCGAACTCGGCGACGACGCCCGTGTGGTCCATCGAGGCCGCGGTGCAGCCGATGGCGGAGGTGAGCTGCCCGGCGAAGCAGGAGATGTTCTGGATCGCGGTCGAACCGGAGACCTTCACGGTCGCCTGTTCCACGTGCCCCGACCAGCCGCCCGCGGCGTACCAGCGCAGTTCCTCGCCGTTGTTGATCGGCGTGACCACGCCCTTGACGTCGTATTCGAGGGTGGCGGTCCCGCCGCCGGAAAGGGTGATCGTGTCACCGGCGAGGGTGCCGCCCTGGCCCTTGAAGCCGGAGATCGTGAACAGGCGGTCGTGGCCGTCGTCGTACCGGGTCCGGGTGATCAGTTTTCGGGTCAGGGGGCCGCCCTTGAAGGTGACGGTCTCCTTGACGTGGAGCACGCCGCCCTCGCGGAGCTCCAGCTCGACCGCGTCGGTCTGCACCGTGCCCGCTGAGCTCGTCGCGCCTGATGAGAGCGCCGCGCTCGCCGTACCCGCGAGGGCCAGGGACAGTACTGTCCCCAGGGCCGCCGCCGCGGCGCGGACAGTCGTCCGCCGCATGTTTGATCCCGCCATGGCAGTGGAGCCTACCCAGAAACATGGTGCGTCTGGCCCTACAAGCCGCTGAACAGCGTCATTTCGCCAAACCGGCAATATTTCATGAAAAAGGCGAGCAATAGGAAAGTTAGATGAGATTCCGCTAGATTTCCGCCGCACGTGATCTCACTCTCAAAGAGGCGGACAGATGCCCCCACGTAGACAGGCCGGTTCGGCCGCGGCCCTGGCCTTCGGCTCAGTGGGGGCGCTCGCGTTGACGCTGACGGCCGTGGTGGTCGCCGCGTCGCTGTCCGGCGGGGACGACGCCGTCACTCCGGCGAGCCCGGACTCGGGACCCACGGCCACCCGCCCGTCCGGTGCGCCGGGTTCGGGTGAACCTGGTTCGGGTGAGCCGGGAGACGGTGAGCCCGCCGAGGTGACGCCGCCCAGCCCGGTGCCGCCGGACCGGATCAAGTTCGGACAGGGGGGCGGGTCCGCCCGGATCGAACTCGCGGGGGCGGAGTCGATGCTGGTCGACCTGCGTTACATGAGTCGCGGGGACACCCGGGCCAGACTCACCCGCAACCCCCTGTACGGCACCGGCGTCATGAGGCCCATCAGTTGCCGCGCCCCCCGGCCCTCCTTCAGACCGTCCGACATGAACCGCTTCCTGCGTGCGGCCACCAGCTGCCTCGACCGGGCCTGGGCGGGCAAGTTCGCCCAGGCCCGGGCGAGGTTCCTGCAACCCCGCCGGATCTTCTACACCGGCCGGGGACGCGGGCCCTGCGGCAGCTATCCCTCCCCCGGGGCCTCCGCCTACTACTGCCCCGCCAGCATGGGCATGTACATCGGGCTCCGCGATGTGGTCCAGTCATCCAGCGGACAGAACCCCGCCGCCAACCCCGTGATCTACCTTCGGGTGCTGGCCCACGAGTACGGGCACCACGTGCAGTACATGGCCGGGATCAGCGGCGCCCGGTCGTGGGAGGTCTCCACGAAGTCGCGGACGGCGCAGGACGCGTACACCCGGCGCAGCGAGCTGCAGGCCCAGTGCCTGGCGGGGATCTTCGCCAGGAGCACCCGGAGATCGCTCGGGATCACCTCCGGGCTGTGGCGGCAGACCGTCCAGGACCAGTTCGGCCGCGGCGACGACACGCGCGGCGGGCGCAACGACCACGGCACCGGCGCGCACTACGCGGCCTGGTTGAACCACGGTTACCGCTACGGGCGCGTGCCGTACTGCAACACGTGGGCGGCGTCGGCGTCCGACGTCCGCTGAGGAGAACCGCGTTGTCAGTCGATGGCGATGCGGAGCCGGCGGAAGCCCTTGCCCTTGCTCTCGATCTTGGCGACCCGGATGCGGCCGATCTGTTTGGTGGACGCGACATGGGTGCCGCCGTCGGCCTGGGTGTCGAGTCCGACGATGTCGACGATACGGACGTCCTCCACGGTCTCGGGCACCAGGTTGGTGGCCGTCCGGATGATGTCGGGGATCTCGAACGCCTCGGCGCGCGGCAGGACCCGCACGTCGATCCGGCGGTCGGCGACGATCTCCGCGTTGCAGGCGTCCTCCACGGCCTCCTTGAAGCCGGGCGGCACCTCGGGCAGGTTGAAGTCCATGCGGGCGACCAGCGGTTCCATGTTGCCGCCCGTGACGAGCGAGCCGTAGTCGCGGAAGACCACGCCGCACAGGACGTGCAGCCCGGAGTGGGTGCGCATCAGCGCGGAACGCCGCTCGTCGGCGACCGCGCCCCGGACGACGGTCCCGGCCGGCGGGATCGGGTCGCCCTCGGCGGGGATCAACTGGAGATCGTCGGTCTTGCGGACCCCGACGACGCGCGTCTCCACGCCCTGCCACAGCAGAACCCCATGATCGGCAGGCTGGCCCCCGCCACCCGGATAGAATGCCGACTTGCTCAAGACGATGCCTTCGGGCGAAGCCGCGAGCACCACGGCCTCCCAGTCACGAAGTTCCTGGTCAGCGAGTTCGAGGCGCTGGGTGCGCCCGTGGAGGTCACTCATGTCGGCAGCCTAGGGCCCGAGAGGCGGTCATGCACGGTCACCCCCGCCTGATCAGGCTGGCCGCCATCCTGCTCGCCGTGTGCTGTGCCGTCTCGGCGGTCACCGGCTGCGACGCGGCGCCGAGGGAGAGCCAGCGCCCGCGCAACCCGGTCGTGGTGCAGCGGCCCCCGGTCGTGATGGTCGTCGGCGACAGCTTCACCGTCGGCTCGGGCCCCGTGCGCCGCTGGCACACCTACGCCTCGGTAACGGCCAGGGAACTCGGCTGGCAGGTCATCCTCGCGGGCGCCGCCGGGACCGGGTTCGTCAACCGCGGCCGGGTGAACCGCGACTTCGCGACCTCCTTCGCCGAGGAACTGGCCTGGCGGCCCGCGCCCGACCTGCTGATCATCTCCGGTGGCCACAACGACCGCCGGGTCTCGCCCGCGCGGGTGCACGTCGCCGCCGGCCGCCTGCTCGCGACCGTCAGGCAGAAGTGGCCGCGCACCAGGATCGTCGTCGTCGGCCCGATCTGGATCAGCCGCGTCCCCGGCTGGGCGCTCGACGTCAGGGACGCCGTGGCCGCCGCCGCCAAGAAGGCCAAGGTCACCTTCCTCGACCCGCTTCCGCAACGCCGGTACCTGGGCAGGAGGTCGACGATCCTGCTCCCCGACGGCGTCCACCCCACCGCCGTGGGCCACACCCGGCTGGCCCGGTGGCTCGTCGAGGCCCTCCGCAAGTCGAGCCTGACGGGCTGAACCGGCGCCCGCCCGGCGGTCGCGGAGTGACCTGCCGGGTGCGGCGGGTTTGAGAGGTACGGCTGCGCCGATCGTCTGAGGGGTACGGCTGAGCGGGCCGTACCTGGTGGGCCGGGCGGGCCGTATTCACGGTGGGTCGAGGGGTGCGGCTGAGCGGGCCGTATTCACGGTGGGGTGAGGAGTACGGCCGGGCGGGCCGTACTCCTCGGGGTGGTGCCCAGGCCGGACGGGGGTCCGAGTCTCGCCCGGCCCGGGGGCTCTGGGTCAGGCGGTGGTGCAGGTCACCGTCGCGGGAGTGGCGCTGGTGCCGTTGGCGGTGAAGCCGAAGGAGGCGGTCGCGCCGGGAGCGAGGTTGCCGTTCCAGGCGACGTTCTTCACCGACACGTCGGCGCCGGATTGGGTGTGGACGCCGTTCCAGACCTGGCTGACGGTCTGGCCGCCGGCGAACTTCCAGGTCACGGTCCAGCCGGTGATGGCCGAGGTGCCCTCGTTCTTGACGGTCACGTCACCCTGGAAACCGCCCTGCCAGGAGTTGGTCGTCTTGTAGGCGGCCGAGCAGCCCCCGGTGGGGACGGGGGTGGTGCCGGTCGTGAAGGTGGTCGCGTCGGACGGGGTGGACGACTTGCCCGCCGCGTCCCTGGCCACCACCGTGACGGAGTAGCCGGTCGCCGGGGTGAGGCCGGTCAGGGTGAACGAGGTGCCGTCGGCCGTGCCGGCCTTGGTGGTGCCCTGGTAGACGTCGTAGCCGGTGACGCCGATGTCGTCCGTGGACGCGGTCCAGGCCAGTTTCGCCGTGCTGCCGGTGATGTCGGAGACCACCGGTTTGCCGGGCTTGGTCGGCGGGCTCTGGTCGTCCGGCGGCGGCTCGTCGCTCGGCGCGTCACCCCAGATCTTGGTGGTCCCCGAGTAGAGGGTCATGTTCCGCACGGTGACCGGGGTCCCGCCCGGGGTGGTCGTGACGCCCCGGTACGACCAGTCGTTGGCCGGATCCCAGGTTCCCGTGCTGGCGATCCTGAACTGGATCTCCCTGCGGTGGGCCGACTGGCCGGCCGGGGCGATCGCGGTTCCCGAGCAGTCGATCGAGACGTAGTAGATCTTGCCGGTCAGCAGGGTGGGACCGGTCGGCGCCTTGCACTGGGTGTAGGCGGAGGAGACGGTGACCTGGTTCGCCGTGGTGGCGCCGTCGAGGGTGAAGTAGTAGCGGAAGGAGCCGTCGTTCAGGGTGCGCGCGGGCCAGGCCGACTGGTTCCTGACGATCGCCTTGATCTCGGTGAACGTCGAGCCGGCGGCGTTGACCCCGGCCTCCATGAAGATCTCGGGACCGTCGGGCGTCTCGGCCGCCGGGAAGCCGGTCGCGGGCGTCCCGCCGTACTCCTTGTACAAGCGTGCGAGGGAGCTGGTGAAACCGGCGTTGTAGTCGGTGGCCACCTCGTTCATGACGTAGTCGTCACGCTTGTCGGTGTAGGCGTCGTCGGGGTCGGGTGGGCCGCCGACGAGCGCGCCGTACAGGGTGTGGCGGGTCGCGACCGGGTTGGTGAGCTGGTCGGTCCACGAGCCGTGCGCGGTGCGGTGGTGCGGGTTCTTCGGCGGGTTGGCGCCGAACCCGATCATGTAGGAGGAGTTGCGCGGGTTGTCGCCGAGGGCGTAGTTGATCTGCCGGACCGCGAAGTCGTGATATCTCGCCTTACGGGTGGCGTCCGTGATCGTGTCGCTGTGGACCAGCGCGGCGAAGGACGTGTTGGCCGCGTACCGCAACGATCCCCACCGGTCCAGTACGGCCTGCCCGCCCGGCGAGTAACGGATCTTCTGGCCGTTGACCCCGACGGTCCAGAAGTCGAGCCACCGGTTGGCGTCGTCGAGGTACTTCTGCTTGCCGGTCAGCTTGTTCAGCAGCACGTAGGCGCCGTACGACTTGTCGTCCCAGGCGATCGTCCACTTGTAGGACTTGGTCGTCGACTGGGGTTCGGTGCCGAGGTTGTCGTAGTAGGACTCGGCCTTGGTGAGGTAGGCGGGGTCCTGGGTCGCCCGGTGCAGCCAGATCGCGCCCCAGACGAGTTCGTCGTTGTAGCCGCTCCAGGAGTTGTAGTAGCCCTGGGCGTCGCTGATGCAGTCGCTGTACTTCTTGCGGACGGTGTCGGCGAAGGTGTAGAGCTGCTTGGCGTGCGTGACCAGCGTGTCGGCATACGACGGATTTGTCGGGCGGAAGACGATCGATGAGGCGGCCATCGCCGCAGCCGTCTCGCCGGCCAGGTCGGAGCCGCCGCAGGACGCGTCGATCTTGTACGCCGGGCGGGCCATCGACATCGCCTCGGCCGGTCCCCACCACGCGTGGTCCGTGCCGCCGTTGCCGACCTGCCCGTAGAGCACGTTCGCCGAAGGATGGGCCTTGATGAAGTAGTCGTTGACGAACTTCAGGTTGTTCAGCAGGTGGGTGAGCTGGCCGGAGGAGGCGTAGGCGTCGCGGTACTCCACCGCCCCCCACGCCAGCATGGTCGTCGTCGCGGCCATCGGCAGCCCGAACTTCACATGGTCGCCGGCGTCGTACCAGCCGCCGGTGAGGTCCACGCCGACGTCGCCGCCGTCGTTCAACGCCGAGTCGCCGCGCCAGCCGACCCGGTTCCAACTCGGCAGGTCGCCGGACTGCTGGGCCTCGTAGAACCAGATCGACTTCTGCAGGGCCTCGCCGTAGTTGAACGCGGGGGCCGCCTGCGCGGGGGGTGCGAGGGTGAGCAGGGGCAGCGCCAGGGCGGCCACCGCGAGGATGGATCTCTTCATCGATGTCCTCGAGCTTGTGAACAACCGTGTCTGTGCTTGGGAACAACCGTGTCCGTGCTGGTCAACGACCGTGTGCTGGTCAACCGTGTCTGTGCTGGTGACGCGCGGTGCCCGTGGAACGTGTTGGTGAGATGCCCGGGGCGCGGCGGCTGGTCAGGAAGCCGCCGCGCCCCGGGGGGATTCAGGGGGTGGGGGAGAGGCGGGCGTACTCGGCCAGGGCG
>NZ_JAKNTW010000015.1 GCF_022213955.1 Dolomitihabitans soli
CGTGGGCCCGGGGGGGGGCGTGGGGGGGGGGGGGGCGGGGGCGGGGGGGGGGGGGGGCGGCCCCCCCCCCCCCCCGCCCCGGGGTCATTCAGGGGGTGGGGAAGAGCCGGCCGTACTCGGCCAGGGCGACGGCGACGTCGACCTGGGCCCAGAACCGGTGGTAGTTGAAGGTCGGCGCCGGGCCGGTGCCGTCCAGGTAGTTCTGGACCTTCGGCCAGTCAGGGTCGTTCTTGTAGAAGGACCTGATGGACAGGAAGGTCGAGTTGGAGTTGATCGCGTCGCCGTTCGGCATCTCGCCGGTCCAGCCGGCCGGGATGTAGATCGGGTCGTCGAGGCGGTTGTAGTCGCCCTTCGTCTCCGGGACCGAGACGCCCTTGGCGTCCTGGTTGTTCGCCCACATGCCGTCGAGCAGGCCCTTGGCCACGGCCTTGGCGTTGGCGTCGCCGGACTTGGCCGCGTAGTACATCAGGACCTTGGCGTACGAACCCGCCACGCCGACGTCGGTGGTGTAGTCCTTGATCGAGACGTGCAGGCCGGAGTTGCTGCCGGGGTTGGCGGCGTTCCAGGTGTCGGGCTGCCCGGTCCACACCAGCGTCGAGGGGATCTGGTACGTCCCGTTGGCGTTGATGGTGGTGTTGTCGGTGGCCCACTTGACCCACTTGTCCAGCACGGTCTTGGCGGCGGCGTTGCCGGTGGCGTAGTACAGCTCCGCCACCCGCTCCATCGACCACGCCTGGAACCCGAACCACTGGTTCGACGGCGGGTCGTGGTAGACCGGCTGCCAGTCGTAGGTCATGCCGTAGAACTTCGGCAGGTTCGACGGCGGGCTGGCGTAGTGCCCCTGCCAGCTGTTGGTCGCGCCGCCGGCGATCGCGCCCTCGGACGACTGCAGCCAGCGGTAGAACTCAAGCTGCCGGGTGAGGCTGGTGCTCCAGTCCTGTACGGCGGTCGCGCCCTTGGGCTTGAGCACGTCGACGTTCGACAGCGCCCAGGCGGCCATCGGGTTCTGGTAGCCGGAGTGGTTGTGGCTGGAGCCGATCCGCCAGGCCCAGCCCGCGGAGGTGTCGTTGGCGCCGCCCCACGCGTAGTACCAGCTCATCAGGTAGGCGGAGCTGTCCTTGCCGGTGCCCGCCGCACACGTGGTGCTGGTGCAGCCCTGCTTCTTGAAGTACTTGTCGTACATCGAGTAGCGCAGGTAGTCGCCCATCTTGGCGGCCTTGCCGACGGTCGCCGAGATCTGGCCCTCCTTGCCCTGCTCCTTGGCCCAGGTGTGCGCCCAGTAGGCGACCTGGACGGCGCGGGCGTCGGCGTCGGGGGCGTTGGTGTACTTCCACTGCTTGGCGTACGAGGCGTCCTTGGTGAAAAGGTCGAGGAAGCCGTTCGTGCCGCCGTGCGCGAAGGTGTCGCAGGACGGCTGCGGAACGGTCTCGAAGACCGACTCCTCGGGGCCGCGCTGGTAGGTGTTGATGTAGGCGGGCTTGGTCGTGCCGTCGCCGCAGCGGCCGAAGCCGTAGGTGTTGTCCACGTCGAGCAGCCAGTGCATGCCGTACACGTCGCTGGTGCCGTAGGCGGTCTTCAGCTCGTTCGCGATCGGGTCGGTGCCGACGCTGATGCCGGTGTCGAGGGTGGACGGGTACTGCTTGATGTCGTCCCACTCGCCGGCGTAGGTGGCGGGCTTGGCCGGGTTGTAGAAGGAGTTGGTCGGCTGGTCGGCGGTGGCCGGGATGATGTATTTCTCCATCGAGGCCCAGGCGTTGTTGAACCTGGTCCAGTCGCCGGTCGCCTTGCCGTACGCGGCCTCCAGCCACAGGTAGTAGCTGTACGCCTCGGAGGTGGTCTCGTGGCCGTGGTCAGGCGCCTCGACCAGCAGGGTCTCGACCGAGTGGTACGGCACGCCTTCGGGCGAGAAGTACCCGTTGGCCGGGTCCTTGAGCTTGTTGTACATCGTGAGGAAGCGCGCGGTGTACTCGTTGTCGCCGCCGCCGATGTCGTTGTCGCCCTCGGTGAGGGTGATCGTGGCCGGTGTGTGCCCCGTCGCGCTGAGGGTGATCGTGGCGGTGCCCGCGGTCTGGTCGGTGTCCTCCGCCGCGGTGACCGTCACGTTCTGCGCGGTGTTCCAGTTGGCGGTGGTGAAGGTCATGGTGGCGGAGCCGCCGGGCACGAGGTCGGCGTCACCCGTCTTCGTCCTGGTCACCGTGACGCTGCCGCTCGGCTGCCGGGAGAGCCGCACGCCGAAGCTGGCGGAGGAGCCCTCCGGGACGGTGAGGCTGGTGGGCGTGGCGACCACGGCGGCCTGCGTGGTGCCCGTGACCGTGATCCCGACGGGGGCGGAGGTCGTCGTCGCGCCCTTGTCGTCGGTGGCCCTGGCCGCGACGGAGTAGCTGCCCGCGGCCACGCCGGTCCAGCTGTAGGTGTAGGGGGCGCTGGTGTCGGTGCCCACCACGGTCGTGCCGTTGAGGAAGTCGACCTTGGCGACGGTGCCGTCGCTGTCGGTCGCGTTGGCGGCCATCGCCACCGTGGCCGGCGCGGTGAAGGTGGCGCCCGCGGTCGGCGCGGTGAGCTGCGCGGTCGGCGGCTGGTTGACGGGCCCGCCGCCGTTGCAGGCGGTCCCGTTGATGGTGAACGCCGTCGGCTTGGCGTTCGTCCCGGTGTAGGTGCCGTTGAAGCCGATGCTGGTCGACTGCCCGGTGGGGAGGTTGCCGTTCCAGGCCAAGCTGGCGGCGGTCACATTCGCGCCCGACTGGGACCAGGTGGCGCTCCAGCCCTGGGTGACCTTCTGGTTCCCGGGGAAGGTGAAACCGAGCGTCCAGCTGCTGATGGGGTCGCCGGTGTTGGTGATCTTCACATTGCCGGTGAAGCCGCTGCCCCAGTCGTTCGTCTGGTAGTCGACCGTGCAGGCCACTGCGGCCTGGGCCGCCGTGGGGGCCAGCGCGGTCATCGTGCCCGCTGCCAACGCGGCGATCGCCGCCAGGGCGACTCGCCGCCGTCTCGGGCGTGAGCGTGGGAGCGCTCCCGCTTTCAGAGATGCTCTGAACATGTGGAAGATCCTCCATGGGGGGGTTTCGACATAAAAGGGGGATATGTCGGTTAAGTGGGGGAGTAGGAAGTTATGGGAGCGCTCCCATCGAGAGTCGGGTCGCCGTTGCCGTCATGTCAATGGACGGTTACGCCCAGATGTCGATGGCTGCGGCTTTGCCCCCACGGCCCTGAAACTTTCAGCCGACTCCCCTGGGGGAGTTCCTGGGCGTGCTCTCGCACAGCGGCGCTCGGGGCCCTGCCGAGCCCCATGCCGAGCCTCATGTCGAGCCCTATACCGAGCCTCGTGCCGAGTCCTATGCCGAGTCCTATGCCGAGTCCTATGCCGAGCCCCATGCCGAGCCCCATGCCGAGCCTTGTGGCGAGCCTTGGACCGCATCCCGTACGGCTAGCCCCGTGGGCGCCGGCCGCCGTGGGTGGTCGCGGTCCGTGGGGCGGCGGTGCTCCAGCGCTCCGGCCGGGCGCCCCGACGCTTCGAAGGTCGGCGGAGTTCTCCGGTTTCACAGTTCTCCGGTTTCACGCCCGCCGGGTGGCGGGATGGGTTCGAAAACGAAGATGATCGTCAAGCAGCATGACGAATGCGGACGAAGCCCCTGGCGGAGTCGGGGGGACTCCGCCAGGGGCGGCCACCGCCACCTGGGGGAAGGTGGCAGAGGCGGCGCTCCACGACGTAAGCCGTGGGGCGGGCCTCCGGGCCGGCGCGGGGGACGCCGCCCAGAGGGATCGGACTCCTGGTGACTGACGGTTCCGCCTGTTCGTCAGCCGTCAGAAGGGCTCAGGTCGTCAGCTGTCAGGAGGGCTCAGGTCGTCGGTCGTCAGGAGGGGCTGAGGTCGTCGGTCGGAGGACCGGATTCGCTTTCGTGATCTGTTCTGACCGCTTCAATGGGTGCCGAAGTCACTGGGGTTTCCGCTCCACGAGTTCGAACCACACCGTTCGGCCGAGAGGCGCGGCCCCGAGGGGATATCGGCCCCACTGGTCGGCGAGTCGGTCGATCAAGCGGATCCCACGGCCGCTCAAGTCCCAAATCTCTCCCGGCATGGACAGCAGCGCTTCCATGTCTGGCCAAGAGGGGGAGCCGTCGTCGGTCACCTCGCATCGGACGCCTCCGTGCCCCGCGCTCACCCGCAACGTTATTATGCCGCCTTTTCTGGAATTGGAGTGCTTTATTCCGTTGGTTACTACCTCGGAGAGCAGCAGGAGTGCGTCATTCAGGCAGGGGTGATCGCTACCGATGATTCGCCTGGCGAAGTCTCGTGCCCTAGGAACAGATTCCGATATGCCCAGGAGGTCCATGCTGGCGGTTCTGGGCATTGTTCCGTGTTTTACGGTTTGCCGCTTCGTGGTCATAGGATTCGCCTTGCTCGCCGCGAGAAGGGGCCGTCCCTTCTCACTGTGCCGAGGGCGAGCCGATGAGTGGTGGAAGATGGGTCGCCAGTCCCGATACAGAACACCAATTTCCTTGTGCTGACTTGTGAAATGGTGTGTCATGGTCGAGTCGATCAGATGCAATACTCAAGGTGTTGATCAAAGGTGTTGATCAATGGCAGAGACCACTGGACGGGCAAGGACTCCCATCGAGCGCTTCGGTGCCGAGCTATTGAAATACCGCAAAGATGCGGGTTTGTCGCAAACGCGACTGGGTGATCGCCTGCTTCGTTCGGCGAGTCTCGTTTCGGGAATCGAGCGCGGCATCCGCACACCGCAACCCGACTTCGCCGAGGCGGTCGACCAGACCTTCGGACTGACCGATCGGCACTTCGCACGATTGGCCGAACGCATCCACCAGTCTCCGGGCGGTCCACGCTGGTATGCGCGCTGGGTCGAAGAAATCGAGCCCGCGGCCACCGTGCTGCGCTCATGGGACCCACTGCTCGTCCCCGGCCTACTCCAGACCGAGGCATACGCCCGCGCGGTCTTCAGCCAGGCACCACGAATCACTCCTCAGGGGGTAGAGGAGCGTGTGCAGGCTCGTCTGCTGAGACAGCACATCCTGGAGAGGCGTGATCCGCCCTGCTTCATGGTTCTGATCGACGCCGGAGTGCTGCGGCGCAAAGTCGGTGGCGCTGAGGTGATGCGCGACCAACTCGACTACCTCATCAACGTCGCATCCAGGCCGGCCATGTCACTGCAAGTGGTCGATCCGGAGTGTCTGACCGGGCTCATGGGCCCATTCATGATCGCTGAGCTGCCTGACGCGCCCGACACCGTCCACATCGAATCATCAGCGGAAGGGCGCATCTCGACGGACAGCGACACTGTGTCCTCCCTTTGGAGGCGGTATGACGCCATACGGTCCTGGGCCTATCCTGACCGTGCATCGCTTGAAATGATTAAGGAAGTGAGGCAGGAATGGACTTGAGTGGCGCTGTATGGCGCAAGTCGTCGCGTTCCGGGGACAGTGGCGGGCAGTGTGTTGAGGTCGCGTCTAATCTTCCTGGTCTGGTTGCTGTGCGTGACAGTAAGAATCCTCAGGGTCCTGCGTTGGTCTTCGGTCCGGGTGAATGGCAGGCGTTCGTCGACGGCATCAAGGACGGTCAATTCGATTAGCCGGCGGTCAGCCATGTCGAAGGGTGCGGCCCGTCACCGGTGAGGGCGTTGTGTCATGTGGGCTTGATCGGTATGGACGTGGGCGCCGCACGGTACTGGGCCGATCCTGGTCGCATATCGCTTAAGATGATCAAGGAAGCGAGGCAGGAATGGACCTGAGCGGCGCTGTATGGCGCAAGTCGTCGCGCTCCGGCGACAACGGCGGGCAGTGTGTCGAGGTCGCGTCTAATCTTCCTGGTCTGGTCGCTGTCCGTGACAGTAAGAATCCTCAGGGTCCTGCGTTGGTCTTCGGTCCGGGTGAATGGCGGGCGTTCGTCGACGGCATCAAAGACGGTCAATTCGATTAGCCGGCGGTCCGCCGGGTCGAAGGGTACGGTCCGTCACGGCTGAGGGCGTCGTGTCACGCCGGGGTGTGAAACCGAAGGGGATCGTGCACGGGCGGTGTGACGGCGACCCGCCCCGCGCGCTGGAGTGCCATGGGTCCACGGACCGTGAGCACCTGCGGCGGGTGGCGTGAACTGGGCTTGCCGTATTGGGGCACCTGCTAGCCCGTGACGACCAGGGGCTTCATCTGGACGTTGATGCGTCATGGCCTGGTATTGGTTCCCCGACAACACGGTGCTGTGCAACTTCGCATCTGTGTCCAGGCGGACCAGTCCTGCGCCACTCCGACAACTGCACGCTCTGTCACCGAGATCATCGCGGGTGCGTTGAGAGTCACCGTCTGTGACAGCGAAGGAGTCGTCTCCCCTTGACGGGGGAGGATTGTGGCTCCTCAGGGGGAGGTGGGGACTCGGTCCGCGCCGGAACACTCGTGATCATTATGCGAATCCAGATGCCTGTCCATCCACGGTGGAGCGCGGTTAGGAAAGTCGCGGGGTACGGCGCCGCCTCGACCTTGTCCCTGTACCTCATCGTCAAGGTCGCCTTGGTCGCTGCCGCCCTACTCGGTATCGTGCCCGCGCAAAGCGGCATGGATACCACGGAGTGGGTGACGCTCAACGCGATCACTGTGGTGATGTCGTTGGTCGGAGTGGCACTGGGACTGGCTCTAGCTCAGCGGTGGGGTCGGCTGATCCCTGGCCCGCCGCTGCTCTTCTTCGCATGGGTGGGCGCGGGATTCCTGGTTCCGATGATCCCGTACGGGATCGTGAGCGTCTTGCTCGGCGCGGGCGGCGCCCAGGCCGGCGATGACGCGGCGATGCCGGGATGGGAGACGATCGGCATCGGCGTTGGATTCACGGGGATGGCGGTGGGCCTGGCCGTCGCTCTGCCGATCTATCTGCGAGAACGCTGGCCGCAAGCCTTCCTGGGGAGACTGGGCGAGCTCCCCGGCACCAGTCGGCGGGCACGGTTGTTCCTCCTGATCGGGCTGATGATGAGCGCCGGGCTGGGGCTGCTCTGGGGGTATTGGGCACTCGGCGGGAGGCTGGGACTGGACCCCACGCACATCGGCCGCGAGACTCTGGACAGCCTGCTGATGCGCGGCAACTGGGGGGCGTGGGCGCTCCTCGGCGCCGGGTGCGGCTGGTCTCTCATCGCAGCCCGGCCTTCCCGGTTGCCACTGCGGGTCCCGATGGCGCTGGTGTTCCTCGCGTCGGGTTCGCTGTTCGCCTGGGGGGGCTGGAAGCTTCTCTGGGCCGTCGTCCGGCCCGGCGACTTCGCGACGTCGGAGTATCCGGTCGTCGCCGTGGTGGAGCATGCCCTGAGCGTCTGCGCCGGCCTCGTGCTTATGGCCGTCGTCCTGCGAACATATCGCGCCCAGACCGCGGACTCGGCTGAGTAGGGCACCAGGACCGGCGGACCGAGACCACCCAGCTGTACTTCGCCGGAGGGTCTTGATCTCGGCGTGGAGTTGGAGGGCGTTGGTGCACCCCTCGTTCCACCTGCGGGTGAGCCCACACGCCGTGCACGAAGCCTCGGCCACCACGTCGGGGTCATGAGCCGGTGCCTCGCCACGGGTGACGGCGTCGTGTCACGTCGGGGTGTGAAACCGAAGGGGATCGTGCACGGGCGGTGTGACGGCGACCCGCCCCGCGCGCTGGAGTGCCATGGGTCCACGGACCGTGAGCACCTGCGGCGGGTGGCGTGAACTGGGCTTGCCGTACGTCTTGGGCTAGGCGGCCGAGATCCCGTTGTTAGCTACCCTGGCCAGCTCAGCGGGTCCTGTGCCCGATTCCACGACTTCCGGCGCCGCTCTCTGCCGCGCCTTCCTGTCCGGGCGTTGCCCCTGGTGTTTCAGCCGATGCGCGAAGCGCGGATGGGGCGCGGGAAGCACAACATACCCGAGACATACCGCCGTCTACTAGAACAGTAGTGGAACCGACTCTGGAGTAACTCGATACCCGTTTCAGCGGCGGGGCCAGCTTCGCGGTCGTCCGAAGCACAACAACACTCATCTTTGCACCACAAAAACTGGAGGCTTCCTATGCGTTTTCTGAGCATGGCTTTCGTGTGCGCCGCCCTGGTGACCGGATTCGCCGTCCCGGCCCAGGCTGCCGGCACCGCCCAGGCTGCCGGTACCGCCAAGGCCGCCGGTACCGCCCCGTCCTGCGTCGACCGCTACGTGTCCAGCCAGTACACGGGCAAGCGGAACAGCCTCGGCGAGGTGATGAAAAAGACCACCGTCAAGCTCACCAACAACTGCGGGAAGTCCGTGAAGGTCAAGGTGGCGTGGTCGTGGGCCTCTGACTCGGACTGCCGCAAGATCTCCAAGGGAAACAAGGCCTACGAGTCCATCGTGACGACCCAGGACCGGAAGCCCTACCAGAAGACCAAGAGCTGCTGAGCGCTCAACCAGCGTAGTTGGCTCGACGTCGCGTCTGGGTGCCCGATGTTGGCGAACAGGGTCGGTTCTCTCTTCGGCTCAAGTGGTGGGTACAGAAGCCTCCGGCCAATGGAGTCGGGGGCTTGTTTGTGTTCGTTTAAGTTCTTCGGCGGCTAGATCTGGTACGGCGGGGCAGCACCGAGCCAACCAGCACGGCCCGCGTCGCTTTGGGGCGCAGGCCGTACGGGTGTCAGGAGCAGGAGACGCCGGTGGGTTGGGTGGTGGACGGGCCGTTGGCGGTGAAGCCGATGGTCGCCGACTGGCCGGCGGTGAGGTTCTTCGCGTGGTCGGGGCCCTTGGCGGTCCAGGTGGTGCCGCTGGCCGTGACGGTGCCGCCCCATGCGTTGGTCAGGCTCACGCCGGACGCCATCGTCCAGGCCGCGGTCCAGTTGTTCCAGGTCGAGGTGCCGGTGTTCTTGATCGTCGCTTCGCCCTGGAAGCCGCCCTGCCACGAGCTGACGACGCGGTAGGACAGGTCGCAACTGACCGGGCCGACCGTCGGCGTCGGCGTCGGTGTGCCCGGTCCGCCGCCGTCACCCCCGGCCGGGGGGATCAGGTAGGGCTGCAGGATGCTCTGCTTGGCCTGGTCGACCGTGATCCAGTCGTCCTTGAGGATGCCGCCGGTGTCACCCGAGTTGGGGTTCCACGACCAGTAGGTGAAGGACATCCCGTTGACGCCGGTACCGAGGTATTTCATGAGTTCCTGCAGCCACACCTTGTCCACGTTGGCCGCCAGTGTGGTGCCGAACTCGCCGACCATGATCGGGGCGATGTTCTGCCGGTGCAGGTAGCCCCAGTACTTGTCCCAGATGGCGGGCAGGTTCGCCGGGTAGTTCGGTGCGTCGAACCAGCTCTGGTGGTAGACCGAGGTCGCATAGTCGTGGGGGGAGTAGACGAGCCGGTTGGCCACGCTCAGCCGTACCGGGAACGCTCCGGCCTTGGAGAGGTTGCCGCCCCACCAGCCGCAGTCCTCGTCGTTGCTGGGATCGCCGTCCCAGACGTTGGACAGACCGCCGCTCGGGCAGCTCACACCCTCGACGAAGATCAGCCAGTTGGGGTTGACGGACAGGACCGCGTTGCCGGCCCGCTCCGCCGCGAGCCGCCAGTCGCGCGCCGTGTCGCCGCAGCCCCAGCACGCGCCGGTCGCGTTCGGGTTGGTGCCCTCCGCGTGCGGCTCGTTGTGCAGGTCGGCCCCGATGACCGTGGTGTTGCCCGCGTAGCGCTGGGCGAGCGCCTTCCAGTCGTTGATCCAGGTGCTCTCCGGGGTGGCCGCCACCTGCCAGAGCGCCGACTGCCCGGCGGAGGTCGGCCGGTGCCGGTCGAGGATGACGCGCATCCCCTTGTCCCCGGCGTACCCGATGACCCTGTCGAGGATCTGCAGCGGGCTCAGCCCGATCAGGTCGGGGTTGACGAAGTCGTTGATCCCGGTCGCCTGCGCGCCTGACTTGAGGGCGTCGTTGGAGTAGGGGATCCGGATCGTGTTGTATCCGAGCCGGGCCATCAGATCGAGCTGGCCGCGCCACGGGTTGGTCGACCACAGGCCGTGGAAGGTCTTGTTGTCGGTCTCCATGCCGAACCAGTTGATCCCGGTCAGGCGGACCGTCGCGCCGGTGCTGTCTACGATCTTGTTGCCGGCGGTGTGGAGGTAGCCGACGCCGGTGCCGGCCGCCGCTCCGGCCGGCGCGGAGGCCATGACCACCGCGACCACCGTGGTGGCCGCGGCGGTCGCGACCGCGGTCAGCGCGGCCTGCCACCTCCGGCTGCGCATCAGGACTGTCATTTGTGCCCTTTCGCGAGGGATGTCGTGGGCATGGTTCGGCCCTCGCCTCGCGGGCGTCAACGGCGGTCAGTACGGCCGGCCGCCTGACCTGCCGATTCAACTGAAACTTTCAGGGAGGCGCGTGCCGATGTGAACCGAAGGAGATGGTCAAGGGTGGCCGTGACGGCGCGCGGCCACGCGCGCTGGAGTGCCATGGGTCCACGGACGGTGACCAACGGCGGTGAGGGGCGCTGATGGGGCGGGCCGTATGAAATGAATATGCGCTTCGGGTTGGGCGGGGTTCAGGCTTGGCCGGTCGGGCGGATGAGGGCGCTGTCGATGCCGCTCAGCCGTACGTCGAGGGACTGGAGGAGGGGCTGGGGGAGCAGACCCTCGCGGTAGCGGTCCAGGACCTTGGTGCGGAGGCCGGCCAGGGCGCGGCCGGGGTCGGCGTCGTTGAGCAGGTTGCGGGCGACCTGATTGAGGTCCAGTGCGACGTGCTGCACGATCAGTTCGTCCTCCTCGGCCAGGGAGACGGTCATGGTGAACGCCTCGACCGCGTCGGGCAGCGAGGGCGCGGGCCGGCGCGACACGTCGAGCGTCTTGGTCCGGTCGGGGGCCGGTGTCGTCCTAACGCCTGGCTTGTTCGAGCGGTACGGCTTGGCCGTCATGTCCGGCGAGGCGGCCGCCGACGGCCCCACCACCGACACCCCGGACGGCCCGATTCCGGACGGCTCAAGCTCGGCCGACCCGTTCTGGGAAGACCCGTTCTGGGAAGGCCCGGTGTCGGACAGCCTGGTGGAGGGATCGGTGGGGGGTTTCGTGATGGAGGGTGTCGTGGGCGGCCGGGTGCTGGTCGCCGGAGCCGCGAACGACTCGGGCGCGCCGGTGCCCTCGGTCCACGCGGCCACCCCCAGGGAGGCGGCCAGCGTCACCGCCACGGAGACGGCGGCCACCAGCCCCCGGGAGCGGACCGGCGCCGGCGAGACGAGCACCCGGCCGAGCCGCTCCGCGACGTGCTGCGCCTGCGGGCGAAGCTCGGGATCGGGATCCAGGCACCACTGGCACAGCGCCGCCACCTCGTTCGGCAGCCCCGGCACCTCGGGTACGGGCGGACGCCGGTCCCGCCGCGCCAGCTCGATCTCCTCCCAGGTCGTCTCCGGGTACGGCGTGCGCCCGGTGAGCATCTCGAAGAGCAGCACGCCGAGGGAGTAGACGTCGACGGCCGGATCGATCGCCGCGCCCTCCAGGCGTTCCGGCGCGACGTACGGCGGCGTGCCGTACTCGGCCAGGCTCTCGTCGATCTGCTCGCCGACGAAGGCCGCGATGCCGAAGTCGAGCAGTTTGGCCCCGTCGCAGGTCAGCAGCACGTTCTCGGCCGTGACGTCGCGGTGCACGATGCCGCGCTCGTGGGCCGCCGCGAGCACGGTGGCCATCCGCACCGCGATCGGCACGGCTTCGCGCCAGGGCAGCGGGCCCTCGGTGATCCGCTCGGACAGCGGTCTGCCGTCGAGGAGGCGCATCACCACGTATGCGGCCATTCTGCCGCCCGAGGTGATCGTCTCACCGTAGTCGTAGACCTCGATCGCGTCGGGGTGGATCAGGCGTGCGGTGGCCCTGGCCTCGCGGCGGATGAGGTCGCGCTCGCCGTGGTCGGCTCCGAGTGGGCCGTCGAGCACCTTGACGGCCACCATTCGGTGCAACGACTGGTCGAACGCCCGCCAGATCGCGCTCATCCCCCCGGAGGCGATGCGTTCGAGCAGGCGGTACCGCCTCGTTAACACGTCCCCCTCGTGTAATCCGCCCAGTTCATGCTGATTCACGAATCACCAGTTCTGTGGGAAGGATCGGATTGCTCGGTGGAGTCTCACCCGTGGCGGTGGCCATCAGGAGCAGACGGACGGCGATGGCGGTCAGGTCCTCGACGGGCTGCCGCACGGTGGTCAGGGTCGGGCTGGTGTGTCTGGCGATGGGAGCGTCGTCGTAGCCGATCAGGGCGACGTCGTCGGGTATCCGGCGGCCCGCCCGCCGCAGGGCCTGGATCGCGCCGGCCGCCATCGAGTCGGAGGCCGCGAAGACCGCGTCGAGCTGCGGCATCCTGCTGAGCAGCCACTGCATGGCGTGCGCGCCCGAGGCGTGGGTGAAGTCGCCGTAGGCGACCGGCACGTTGGCCACCCCGGCCCGTTCGAGCGTCTGCAGGAAGCCGCCGAGCCGGTCGGCCGCGCCGGGCAGGCCGGGTGGCCCGCCGATCGCGGCGATCGCCCGCCGCCCGCTGAGCAGCAGGTGCTCGGCGGCCTGCCGCCCGCCGTCACGGTTGTCCATGTCGACGTACGGCAGGTCGAGGCCGTCGGGAGGCCGGCCGATGCTGCGGATGGGCACTCCGGAGGCGGCGAGTGTGACCATCAGGGGATGCCGGTCGCGGGCGCCGATGAGCAGGATCCCGTCGACCGCGCCCGCGACGAGCGGCGGTGCCGTGATCGTCGACGTGCTGGCGGTCGCGGTCATCATCATCATCGGCACGCCGTGCCCGGTGAGCGTGTCGTCGGCGGCGGCGAGCACCCGGGCGTAGAAGGGTTCGGTGAACAGGCGTTGCGGGGGTTCGCAGACCACCGCCGCGATGAGCTGGTCGCACCGGCGCGAGGAAACTCCGCGCGGGGCACGCCGCCGGACGTAGCCCAGCCGGGACATCGCGTCGTGGACCTGGCGTCGGGTCGAGGTGCTCACCCGCACCGAGCCTGTCAGTACACGTGACGCCGTTGCTGGGGAAACGCCGGCTGCGGCGGCGACCTGAGCGAGCGTGGGCAGATCGTCCATAGTCTCCTCCGCACCGATCAAACGCGCAGGTGGGAGCGCTCCCAGAAACGTATCATTGTTTCTTAAGTGTCAACAGATGTTTCCGCAAAATCACCACGAAGCTCGTCAAATCGGCCGATGCGAAACTGTTTCTGCAGGTGACAGCCGTTATTACCAGGGACCGTAGGGGCCGGAGTTGCCGCCCTTACCGATCTCCTTGACAGCGGGTCGTACGTCTGCGAGATAAACACCCGCGGCGATGACCGAGGCGATCGTGAAGATGCTGAGCGCCAGAAGGTACTGCACGGCGGCCGCGAAGGAGAAGAGCGTCGCGAAGCCCAGGATGATCAACCAGAGCTTCTTCGACTGCTTGCCGGTGACCGCGAAGGCGCGCGCGGGCGTGCGGACGGCGTGCACGAGCGCGAAGACCGACATGGCGAAAGCCGCGACGCCGAGGACCCAGAAGATCAGGTCGAGCACGCTGTGAATCTCGGGCATTAACCTCTCCCCGCCTAGTCTCGGGCCATCGGACATCCCTACCCTAGTGCGCTTCGCGCCGTCTGTGCTCTACCGATCTTCCCTACTTGTCCGCGGCGGCGTGTTCGGCGTCGAAAGCGCGGCGGCTGGCGGCCACCGAGTCGCGGTGCGCGGCCGACCAGTCGGCGACGGTCTTGACCAACGAGGCCAGATCGCGGCCCATTCCGGTCAGGTCGTACTCGACCTGGGCCGGCACGGTCGGATAGACGGTCCGGCGGACCATCCCGTCACGTTCGAGGCGGCGCACGGTCAGGGTCAGCATCCGCTGGGAGATACCGGGGACGGCCCGCTGCAACTCCCGGAACCTGCGCGTTCCCTGCGACAACTCCACGACGACCAGGACGGACCACTTGTCGCCGATCCGATCGAGCACGTCACGAATGCCGCAGTCTTCATGGCCGTACTCCCCGGAGCGTGCGCAGGGGGTGGTTACCTCCGTGTTCGCGACCGACATGAAAGTGCCTCCTTATGCAGTAACTCAGCCGTTCATCATGATTGTCCCCGTTGACCAGGGGAGCTGAATTCAATGATTCTCATCACCGGCGCCGCCGGCGGGCTGGGCCGTCTCGTCGTCGATCGTCTCACCACCCGAGGCGACGCCTTCGTGGCGGGCAGCCGGACACCCGGCGAGCACGTCCGGAAGATCGACTTCGACGACCCGGCGGGACTCGCCGAGGGCTTCGCGGGAGCGGAGACCGTCCTGCTGATCTCGGCGGGCTACGGCGAGGACGACGTGGTCATCGCCAGGCACGGGGCGGCGATCGACGCGGCGGAGAAGGCCGGGGTGAGACACATCGTCTACACCAGCCTCATGGGGGCCGGCGACCACCTGACCTTCGCGCTGCCCCACCGCTGGACCGAACGCCGTCTCATCGAGGGCACGGCCGACTGGACCATCCTGCGCAACGGGCTCTACGCCGAACTCCTCGTCCAGGATGCCGCCACGGCCGTCGCCTCGGGCACGCTCACCGCGCCGATCGGCACGTACGGCCTGGCCGCGGTGGCCCGCGAGGATCTCGCCGACGCGGCGGTCCGGGTGCTCGCCGATCCCGCCGCGCACCGGCACCAGATCTACGAGCTGGTGGGCGACCGCCCGATCGGCGGTGACCACCTCGCCGCCGCCCTCTCCACTCCCGACCGGCCCGTCGCCTACCGTCCGGGGACGCTGGCGGAGGTCCGCGAGGTGCTGACCGCGTTCGGCGCGGCGTCGTTCCAGGTGCCGATGCTCGTGTCGATCTACTCCGCCATCGCGGGCGGTTTCCTGGCGGACACCGGCGGCGACCTGCCCCACCTGCTGGGTACGGCGCCGCGCCCCGCGCTCGACGTGATCCTCGCCGGCGCATCCGGGTCGTGAAGGCGCATCCGGGTCGTGACCGGGTCGGCGCCCGGCCGTGACTCCCGCGGGCGCGGAGAACGGGGCCCGCCGTGGCACGGCGGGCCCCGTCTCAGCTGTGGCTAGCCGCCGGCCTTGGGCGTGCGGTTGGCGGTCTTCTTGGCGGCCGGCTTGGCGGCGGGCTTCACCACCGGCTCGGCGACGGCGGGCTCGGCCGACTCGGAGAGCTCCTCCAGCTCCAGGGCGGCCTCGCCGCTGACCCGGCTGACGGCCTGGCGGCCACGGGAGGCGAACTCCTCGTAGATCTCGGTGGCCCGGCTGCCGACGACGCCGGCGTAGCCCTTGGCCCGCTCGGGCAGGTCCTTGGCGTAGACCTCGGCCTTGGACGCGTAGTCGCGGGCCATGACCGGCAGGTCCTTGGCGCTCAGGCGCAGCTCGCCGCGGCGCGCCTGGAGCTTCTCCAGCTGTACGGGCAGCTCGCGCAGCTTCTCGATGGCGTAGTCGCCCACGCCGGCGGCGGCGTAGAACGGCTTCGACTCGGTGAGCTTCTTGACCTCGGTGGCAAGCGTCATGGGTTAACCTTCCTTGGTTTCCTGTGTGGCGTCGCCGTTGCCATTCGGAGAGTGCCTGATCGCGAAGGGCTCAAGCGCGGTCAGCAGCTCTTCGGGCAGCGACTCCTCGTCACGCCCGTGGGGCTCCGGCCGGGGATGCGCGTTCTGGGAGGTCTGCGCGTCCTCGTCCGGGGCTCCGGCGTGGTTCTCCTTGCGGAACGACTCATAGATGTCGATCAACACCTGGCGTTGCCGCACGGTGATGAACTTGTCGGCCCTGATGGCGGTCAGCACGTCGCTGTCGGGCTCGCGCTCCTCGATGAGCCCGGCCTGTACGTAGAGCGCCTGGGCGGAGATGTGCAGCCCCTTGGCGATCTGGTTCAGGATCTCCGCGCTGGGCTTGCGCAGCCCACGCTCGATCTGGCTGAGATAGGGGTTGGAGACCCCCGCCGTGGCGGCGAGCTGGCGAAGTGAGATCTTCGCCTGCGTGCGCTGGTCACGGATGTATTCGCCGATCGAGCCGACCTTCGGTAGTGCCATGCCTTCAGTATGCCCCGCGGTGCTTGCTATTGCAAACGCGTTGGCTAACACCAGCAAGCACTGGGCGGTTAGAGCGGGACGAGCCAGAGGAAGGGGGCGGACACGGTCAGGGTGGCCGCGAGGACGACACCGGCGGCACGCAGCGTCTGCGGTACGGCGGGGCCGGGAGTGATCAGGCGCTCGACGCGCAGCATCACGCCGTTGTGGGCGCCCATGCCCAGGGCTCCCTGCGGAGTGGGCACCGACGCGGCGGTGCCGAACCTGAGCAGCGCGGTGGCGAGCCGCCGGGGCGAGCAGAAACGCCTGGCACGGTCGTCGGCGGCCATCTCGATGAGCAGCTCGACCGTCTCCTGGGCGTCCCGCACCACCTGCGACCAGGGCAGCGCTCTGCGCAGCGCGGCGAACGGCAGCAGCACCAGATCGTGCCGCTCCCGGACGTGCGCGGACTCGTGAGCGAGCACGGCGGCCAGCTCGGCGGGCGAGAGCAGCTGCAGGGTGCCGGCGCTGACCACCACCTGGGAACGGAGACCGGGCAGGCAGTAGGCGGCGGCGCCCGGGTGGTCGACCACCCGCACACCGGGCATGCCCGGGTCGTCCCTGGCGATCAGCGCGAGCAGGGCCCGGTGCCGGCGACGGGCGCTCAGCACGTTCACCCCCGCCGCGATCAGCACGCTGACCAGCACGGAGAGCAGGCTGAGCCCGGTGACCAGGGCGAGTGTGTGGGGCAGGTCGAACGCGCTCGGCGGGCCGTACCCGCCGCTGGCGGCGGAGGCGGCGAAGGCGCCGAGACCGCCGAGCACGCCCCGGCCGTACGGCTGGAGGGCGTAGGAGAGCAGCGCCCCGGTGCTGGCCAGGCCCCAGGTCAGGCCCAGCGCCTGCCACAGGAGTATCGCGACGCGCGGCGCGCGGTAGGTCCACCGTGCGGCGGTGAACCTCCAGGCCGCGACTCCGCAGACCAGCGCGAGCGCCCCGAGGGCCGCCGCGGTCACTCGTCCTCCAGCTCCGTGAGAGCCTGCCGCAGGATGTCGGCCTCCGAGCCGGAGACGGCCTGCGCGAATCGGGTGAGCGCGGCCGAGCGGTCACCCGTCATGTCGAGGGCGTCCAGCATCAGCTCGGCGACGTAGGCGTCGCGGGTCGCCTCGGGCTGGTAGCGCCACGCCCTGCCGTCGCGGGTGCGAAGCAGGAAACCCTTGCGGGTGAGCCGGTCGAGGACGGTCATGACGGTGGTGGGCGCGAGGTCCCTGTCCGCGATGTGCTTGCCCACCTCGCGGGCGGTCAGCGGGGTGTTCTGCGCCCAGAGGATGTCCATGATGCTGCGTTCGAGCTCGCCGAGACCCTTCACGCCATTCAGACTAGCGCGGCCATTACGACCCGTAGTACTACGGGTCGTCGAGTTGGCCGTATCGGCCTCCAGAAGCGCGCTCATCTCCCTGTCCCCCCGATCGGCGTCTTCTTGGGCACACAGCCTACGCGCACTTCGAGGGGGCCACCGGCGCCCACGGCAGGGTCAGCTCCCCGAGCCGCCAGCGGGACCGGCCGCCCAGCGGCGGGCGGGCGCAGACGGGCCACGACCCCGCGAGCGTCTCCACCGTGGCGAGCCACCGCTGCCGCCTCCCGAACGACGCGTACGGCGAGCAGATCGCCCAGGCGCGGTCGAGCTCGGTGAGCAGGGCGTGCACGGGCTCGCCGGGCACGTTCCGGTGGATCAGCGTCTTCGGCAGCCGCTCGGCCAGGTCGGAGGGCCGCTCGAACCCGGTGAACCGGGCGGAGAGGGTCAGCGTGCGCGGCCCCTCCCCGCCGATCGCCGCCCAGGCCGCCCGGTGCCCGACCTCCGAGCACGTGCCCTCCACGATCACCCCGGCCGGGTCGATCCGCGAACGCATCAGCTCCCACGCCTCCCACGCCTCCGCCTCGCCGTACTGGCGGAGCACGTTGAAGGCGCGGACGAGCAGCGGCGGGCGGGTGACGGGCAACTCGAAGCCGCCGAGCGCGAAGGTCAGGCCGGGCCGTTCGTACGGCAGCGCGGCGGCGACCCGGCCCGGGTCGATCTCGATGCCGGTGACCTCGACGCCGGGGCAGATCCGGCGGAGCCGCAGGAAGAGCTCGACGGTGGTGGCGGGCGACGCGCCGTACCCGAGATCGACGACCAGCGGGCGGGACGCCGAGCGGAGGAGCCCGCCGTACACGGCGGCGATCCAGCGGTCGGCGCGGCGCAGCCGGTTGTGGCCGGTGGTGCCGCGGGTGACCGCCCCGACCAGGCCGGCCGGGCGGTGCCGCGCGCTCACCCGCGCCGGCCGGTCACGGGGAGTTCACAAGGGTCACGAAGGGGTCGCCGTCACGCGGTGGACCTTGTGCTGGGCGGCCTGGGCGCGGGGCTTGATGACCAGGCGGTCGACGTTGACGTGGGCGGGGCGGGTGACGCACCAGGCGATCGCGTCGGCCACGTCGTCGGCGGTGAGGGGATCGGGCACGCCCGCGTAGACGCGGGCGGCGGCGGCGGCGTCGCCGCGGAACCGGTTCACCGCGAACTCGTCGGTGCGCACCATGCCGGGTGCGATCTCCACGATCCGGACCGGCTCGCCGACCAGCTCCAGCCGCAGGGTCTCGGTCATCGCGGTCTGCGCGTGCTTGGCGGCGCAGTAACCGCCGCCGCCCTCGTAGGAGATCAGCCCGGCCGTCGAGGTGAGCATCAGCAGCACGCCGTCGCCCGACTCGACCAGTTTGGGGAGCAACGCCTTGGTCACCCGCAACGTGCCGAGCACGTTCGTGTCGTACATCCGCTGCCAGTCGGCGGGGTCGGCCGCGGCGACGGTATCCAGGCCGAACGCGCCGCCGGCGTTGTTGACCAGCACGTCGCACCGGTCGAGCCCGGCGAGCAGCGCGTCGACCGACTCCTGCGAGGTGACGTCGAGCGTCACCGGCGTCACCCCGGGCACCTCGGCGGCCAGCTCGTCGAGCCGGTCACGCCGCCGCGCCGCGGCGACGACCCGGTAGCCCTCGGCCGCCAGCCGCCGCGCGGTCGCCGCCCCGATGCCGCTGCTCGCCCCGGTCACCACAGCCGTCTTCGTCATGGCTCCTCATCCTGCCAGCACCCCGCCGCGCGGCGGACCCGGCCCTGTTTAGTCGCATGCCGGGGAATCACGGATGGTTCGGGGTGGTTGATACCCCTCTGGAGGTGGTGTCAGGTGAGGCGACGACGGGTCAACCGGGTCGCGACGATCAGCATGCACACGTCCCCGCTGGACCAGCCGGGCACCGGCGACGCGGGCGGCATGAACGTGTACATCGTGGAGGCGGCCAAACGCCTCGCGGAGCTGAACGTCGAGGTAGAGATCTTCACCCGGCAGACCGCGCGCGGCCTGCCGCCGTCGGTCGAACTGGTTCCCGGCGTGACCGTGCGCCACGTCACCGCCGGCCCCTACGAGGAACTGGACAAGGGCGATCTGCCCGGCCAGCTCTGCGCCTTCCTCTCGGGCGTGCTGCGCACCGAGGCGACGTACGACCCGGGCCGCTACGACGTCATCCACTCCCACTACTGGCTGTCCGGCCAGGTCGGCTGGCTGGCCAAGGAACGCTGGGGCGTGCCGCTCGTGCACACCATGCACACCATGGCGAAGGTCAAGAACCTGCTGCTCGCCGACGACGACCGGCCCGAGCCAACCGCCCGCGTGCTCGGCGAGGAACAGGTCGTCGAGATCGCCGACCGCCTCGTCGCCAACACCGCCGCCGAGGCCCAGGAGCTCATCGACCTGTACGGCGCGCCGCCCGGAAAGGTGGCGGTGGTCAACCCCGGCGTCAACCTCTCGGTCTTCCAGCCCGCCTCCCAGGGCGCGGCGCGGCACCGGCTCGACCTGCCGCAGGACGCGCACGTGCTGCTGTTCGTCGGCCGCATCCAGCCGCTCAAGGCCCCCGACGTGCTGCTCCGCGCCGCCGCCAGGATGCTGATCGAGGACCCCGCCCTTCGTTCCCGCCTGATCCTCGCCTTCGTCGGCGGCCCGAGCGGCAACGGCCTGTCCCGCCCGTCCCTGCTGGCCGACCTGGCGGAGTCGCTGGGCATCAGCGACGTCGTACGGCTGGTGCCGCCCGCCCCGCAGGACGAACTCGCCGACTGGTACCGCGCGGCCGACGTGACCGTGGTCCCCTCGCACAGCGAGTCCTTCGGCCTGGTCGCCCTGGAGTCGCAGGCGTGCGGCACGCCGGTGGTGGCCGCCGCCGTGGGCGGGCTGCGCACCGCCGTACGGGGCGGGGTCTCCGGGGTGCTCGTCGACGGGCACGATCCGGACGACTGGGCGCGGGTGCTGACCAGGTTCGTGCGCAGTCCCGACTGGGTGGCGACCCTGTCCGCCGGCGCCGTCGGGCACGCGGCGGCCTTCGGCTGGTCGGCGACCGCGTCCCGGCTGGCCGAGGTCTACGCGGGAGCCATGGCGCACCTGCACCACATGCCCGTGGCGGTCAACTCGTAAGGTGGCCCGCATGAGCGTTGCGAGTGTGGTGGAGTCGGCGCTGCAGGCCGCCGAGGCGTCGTACGAGCAGCCCCGGCCCGGCGCGTTCCTGGTCAAACTGCCGGGCCAGCACAAACTGGCCACGATGGCCTGGCTCATCGTCGGCGACCAGGTGCTGCACGTGGAGGCGTTCTTCTGCCGGCAGCCCGACGAGAACCACGCCCAGTTCTACCGCTGGCTGCTGTCCAAGAACGGCTCCATGTACGGCGTGCACTTCTCGCTCGACGAGGTGGGCGACGTCTACCTGGTCGGCAGGCTGCCGCTGGGCGCGGTCTCCGACGAGGAGGTCGACCGGCTGCTCGGCTGCGTGCTGACCTACTCCGACGAGTCCTTCGACCGGGCCCTGGAGATCGGGTTCGCCTCCTCGATCAGGCGGGAGTGGGAGTGGCGGGCCAAACGCGGCGAGTCGCTCGCCAACCTGCGGGCGTTCGCGAGGTTCGCGGATCCCGAGCGTCGATAAGCTGGTGCCCATGGCGACTTTGGTGCTGTTGCGGCATGGCGAAAGTGACTGGAACGCGAAGGGGCTGTTCACCGGTTGGGTGGATGTCAGCCTCTCGGCCACCGGCGAGACCGAGGCGAGGCGGGGCGGGCAATTGCTGCTCGACGCGGGCGTCCGGCCCGATGTGGTGCACACGAGCCTGCTGACGCGGGCGATTCAGACCGCCGACCTCGCGCTCGGCGCCGCAGACCTGTTGTGGCTGCCGGTGCGGCGGTCCTGGCGGCTCAACGAGCGGCACTACGGCGCGCTGCAGGGCAAGGACAAGGCGCAGACCCGCGCGGAGTTCGGCGACGAGCAGTTCATGCTCTGGCGCAGGTCCTACGACACCCCGCCGCCGCCGATCGCCGACGACGACGAGTACAGCCAGGCCGGCGACGCCCGCTACGCGCTGCTGCCGCCGGAGCTGATGCCCCGCACGGAGTGCCTCAAGGACGTCGTGGACCGCATGCTGCCGTACTGGTACGACGAGATCGTGCCCGACCTCGCGGCCGGCCGCACGGTGCTCGTGGCCGCGCACGGCAACTCGCTGCGGGCGCTGGTCAAGCACCTCGACGGGGTCAGCGACGAGAAGATCGCGGGGCTCAACATCCCGACCGGCATCCCGCTGAGCTACGAGCTCGACGAGAGCTTCAAGCCGGTCGCCCCCGGCGGCAGATATCTCGACCCGGAGGCCGCCAAGGCCGCCATCGAGGCCGTCGCCAACCAGGGCAGGTAGCCCCAGGACGAGCACGTCCTGAGTCCGGTCGGCGGTCGGTCTCGGAGTCGCCTTGGCGGCCTCGGGGTGAGCGACTCGGTTTCGGCGCTCGGCCCGTTCGTGGTGGATGCCCGAGCCAGTCATCGATCGTCACGTTCTGTGTGAGGCGAA
Source organism: Dolomitihabitans soli (assembly GCF_022213955.1). Taxonomy (GTDB): domain Bacteria; phylum Actinomycetota; class Actinomycetes; order Streptosporangiales; family Streptosporangiaceae; genus Streptosporangium_A; species Streptosporangium_A soli. The sequence continues at coordinate 21,791 of NZ_JAKNTW010000015.1, forward strand.
GGGTGTCGAGGTCTGTCTTCACCGACCGATCCTCGGCACCCTTCGCTGTGCCCGCGGACCCTCCTGGCCGACCTTTCGCTTCTCGGCATGCGCTGATCTCCTGGTGGTGGGCAGGTTCACCACGCCTCGTACGGCAGCCGCACGGTGACCGTGAGACCACCCTGGTCGCGCGGCCGCGCGGCGACCGTGCCCCCGTGCGCGACGGCGATGGCCCGGACGATCGACAGACCGAGCCCGCTGCCGCGCTCCGAGTCCAGCCGGTCGCCGTGCAGCCGCCGGAACGGCTGGAAGATCGCCTCGATCTCGTACGGCGGCACGGCGGGCCCGGTGTTCGCGACCACCAGCTCCACCATGTCGCCGCACCGCTGACTGGTCACCCACGCCTCGCCGTCCGGCAGGTTGTGCCTGATCGCGTTCTCCACGAGGTTCTGCACCAGCCGCTCGACCAGTGCGGGGTCACCCGTGGTCGGGGCGCATTCCGGCACGCTGTGCACGGTGACCCCGCGTTCCCCGGCCTCCGTCGCCGCCTGGCCCGCGACATGCTCCACCACGTCGGCCAGGTCGAACGGGCTTCGGTCGAGGATCGCCTGCTCGCCCTCGGCCAGCGCGAGCAAGCCGTCGATCAGCCGCTGGTGTCTGGCGTTGACCAGCAGCAGCGACTCGCCGAGCCGCCTGACCTCCGTGGCCGCGCCAGGCCCGCGGATCGCCACCTCCACCAGGGTGCGGTTGACGGCGAGCGGGGTGCGCAACTCGTGCGAGGCGTTGGCGATGAACCGCCGCTGCCCGTCCAGGACGCGGGCCAGCCGTCCGAGCATGAGATCGAAGATGTCGGCCACCTCCTTGATCTCATCGTCCGGCCCGTCGTAGCCGATGCGCTCGGTCAGGTCGTGGCTCTGCGCCACCCGCCGGGCGGCAGACGTCACCTTCCGGGCCGGGCGAAGCGCCCAACCGGCCGCCCACCAACCGGCCCCACTGGCGATCACGGTGGTTCCGAGCAGGGCGAGGGCTCCCCAGTCGCGTGCGTTGCGCATGGTGTCGCGCAGGTAGCCCACCACGCGCGCCCCTTCGTGTTGCACGAGGCGGCGGTCCATCGGCACATACCTCCCGTCGTCGGTCAGCAGCACCGCAGGGCCCAAATCCGGGGCTTGGAGCCCCTGCCGGACAACGAGGAGGACGACGGCCAGCAGCAGGGCGCCGATCAGGAGGGACATGACGCCGAACAGCAGGGCGAACCTCAACCGGACCGTCGTTCTCATGGAATCCGGTACCCGACCCCTGGGACGGTCTCGATGACCTGGGGCTCGCCCAGCTTGCGGCGCAGTTTCATCATCGTGGTCCGCACCGTGTTGGTGAACGGGTCGATGCGCTCGTCCCACACCTTCTCCAGCAGCTCCTCGGCCGATACCACGGCGCCGCGCGCCCGCAGCAGCCGGGCGAGCACGCCGAACTCCTTGCGGGCCAGCGGGACGTAACGGCCGGCGCGGAAGACCTGCAGGTGAGCCGGGTCGAGGCTGATGCCCGCGTGTTCCAGGATCGGCGGATCGGCGGCGTTGGCGCGGCGGCTCAGCGCGCGCACCCGGGCCAGCAGTTCCTCGAAGGCGAACGGCTTGGGCAGGTAGTCGTCGGCGCCCAGGGACAGGCCCGCCACGCGGCTCCGCACGTCGCCGGCGGCGGTGAGCATGAGGATCCGGACCCGCCCGCCCGCCTCGACCGCCTTCCGGCAGACGTCGTCGCCGTGCACCCGCGGCAAGTCCCGGTCCAGGATGAGCACGTCGTAGTCATGGACGGCGAGCCGTTCCAGGGCCGCCTCGCCGTTGTAGGCGACGTCCACGGCCAGCGACTCTCCACGAAGGCCGGCCGCGACCGAGTCGGCGAGCATCCGCTCGTCCTCGGCGACCAAGATCCGCATCGTTTCCTCCCCGCGCCTTTCGGTGCACCCATACTTCTTCTTCGGGTTTTCTTCGGGTTTCATTGGGCGCCACGTGCCCACCGTCGTTCAAGCCTGGCAGCGGCGAAATAACGCGGGCATAACCAAATCCGGTTATGCCCGCATGATCGGCCGTCTGTTTACCTGCGTCGTGTCCTCCCCGTCTTTTGAAAGTCTCTGGGACACCGATGTCGTTCGCCTCCCCCTTGTTCCTGTGGTTCTTCATGCCGGCCACGCTGCTGGCCTACTGGGTACTCCCGCCGCGCCACCGCAACATGGTCGTCGCCGCGGCCAGCCTGCTCTTCTACACCTGGGGTGCCGGGCCGTACACCCTGCTGCTGCTGTCGGCCATCGCCGTCAACTACGGGGCCGGCCTCGCGCTCGATTCGGCGCGGCTGCGGGAACGGCCCCGGGCGCGCCGCAATGTGTTGCTGGGGACCGCCGGGTGGAATCTGGCGATGCTCGCGGTGTGGAAGTACGCCGGTTTCGCCAGCTTGCAGATCGACGCCCTGGCGGGCGCGCTGGGGCTGGGCCACAGCCCGATCGTGACCCTGGCCCTGCCGATCGGGATATCGTTCTTCACCTTCCACCACCTGTCGTATGTGGTGGACGTCTACCGCGGGAGCACGCCCGCCCAGCGAAGCCCTGTCCGGTTCATCACCTACATCGGGATGTTCCCCCAGCTCATCGCCGGGCCGATCGTCCGGTACCACGAGATCGCCGGGCAGCTCGGCGACACCCCCCGGGACCGCCTCGGCGACCTCGCCGCGGGCTTTCCCCGCTTCGCCCTGGGCCTGGCCAAGAAGGTGATCGTCGCCGACTCGCTGGCCGCCATCGCGGACGCCGCGTTCGCGCACGCCGGCGGCCCGATCAACACTCCGACGGCGTGGCTGGGGGCGTCGGCCTTTGCCCTGCAGATCTACTTCGACTTCTCCGGCTACTCGGACATGGCCGTCGGCCTCGGCATGATGTTCGGGTTCCGGCTTCCGGAGAACTTCGACCGGCCGTACTCGGCGTACTCCGTCACCGACTTCTGGCGGCGCTGGCATATGTCGCTGTCCCGCTGGTTCCGTGACTACGTCTACATCCCGCTGGGCGGCAACCGTGGCGGGGCGCCGAAGACCTACCGCAACCTACTGATCATCTTCGTGCTGTGCGGTTTCTGGCACGGCGCCGGCTGGACCTTCCTGGTGTGGGGCCTGTACCACGGCGTCCTGCTGGTGGCCGAACGGCTGCTCGGCTGGGATCGTCCGCCCGGCGCCGCCTGGGCCCTGGTGCTGCGCCGCGGCATGACCCTGCTGCTGGTCGTGGTCGGCTGGGTGTTCTTCCGGGCGGAGAGCATGGCCGAGGCCGGGGGCATGCTGCGGGCGATGTTCACCTGGCGGCCGGGCGAGCTCGACGAGTTCGTCGCGTTCGCCGCCAACCACCAGCGGATGGCCGTCTTCGCGCTGGCGCTGGTCGTGGTGGCACTGCCGACCTCGTCGGCAGTCGGCCCGCTGATCCATCCGGACGGGGGCCCGGTGGCGGTGCGGCTGGCCCGTGCCGCGGTGACGTGGGTGGCGGCCCCCTACGCGGCGATGCTCGTCGCCGCCGGCACCTTCAGCCCTTTCCTCTACTACCAGTTCTGACGAGTTTCCGAGTGAGGGCACCGATGACCGCTGAACGGACCGAACCGGCCCCATCCCCAGCCCGGGGCCGCCGCCCATCGGCGCGGCGACCGATGACGTTGCTGGCCGCGGCGCTGTTCTTCGCCGGTCCCGCGCTGGCCTTCGCTGCGGGCGATCGGGCGGTGGAGCTCGAGAACCGGAGGTTGCCGGAGTTCCCGGCGTTGTCGCGCGGCTGGGAGGTCATCCCGGACATGGAGGCCTGGGCGACGGCTCACCTGCCGCTGCGCCGGCACGCGGTCCGTGGCAACGCCGCCTTGTCGGAATTCCTGTTCAAGGAGGCGCCGTCGTACGGCACGGCGGGCGCCCCGGGCTATCCGCGGGTGATCGAGGGGCGTGACGGCTGGCTCTACTTCGGCGACGACGTGACCGAGGCGTGCCGGCCACGCTGGTCCATCGCCGAGACCCTGAAACGCCTGCGCCGCCTGGCCGAGATCGTGCGAAGATCCGGCAGGCGGTTCCTTTTCACGGTGGCCCCCGATAAGACCACGATTTACCCGGACCGGCTGCCGGAACGCTTCCCCGGCCAGGCCTGCCTGGGGAAACGCAAGCAGGAGTTCTGGGCAGCGCTGCGGGCGGCCCACCTGCCCGGTCACATAGATCTCCGGGACCCGCTGGAGCGGGCGCAGCGGGAGTCCGGCACGCCGGCGTACTGGCGGACCGACAGCCACTGGAACGAGCGCTCCGCCGGTCTGTACGGCAGGGAACTGGCCCGGGCGCTCCAACCCGGCCTGTCCCGAGAAACCCGGCTGGTGAAAGCCGGGCAGGCGTCGCGAAGCGGCGACCTGGGCGGGCTGCTCGGCATACCCCTCGAGGAGACCATCGACCGGTGGAGACTCGTCCGGGACGGCGTGCGGCGGTTCCGGCAGGACGATCGAGAACTGCCCGTGTCGTTCAGCACCGCCAACGCCTCGGACCGGGCGCCGCTGTACCAACCCCGGACCCTGCTCATCGGCGACTCGTTCACCCGCAACTCGCTGCCGTGGGTGCTGCCGTACTTCGCCGACGTCACCTACCTGCGTAGTGACGCGCCCGCCAAGGCAGGGCCGGACTACCTCGCGGAAAAGGTCGCTCGGAGTGAGACTGTGGTACTCGAGATCGTGGAGCGCCATCTCGTCGGCGGCCACGCCGAGATGCTGGACGACGCCACGTTCGCCGTCCTCGACCGGACGCTCCGCCGCGCGTCTGCTACAGCTCCTGCGGGCGGGAGCCGGTGACCAGGTAGACCACGTCACGGGCCACGCGTACGGCGTGGTCCGCGTACCTCTCGTAGTAGCGGCCGATCAGCGTGACGTCGATGGCCTGCTCCACGGCGTACTTCGAGTCCTTGGCCAGCAGCACCCGGAACAGTTTGCGGTGCAGCTTGTCCATGGCGTCGTCGTCCTGCTCCAGCTCCAGCGCCGACTCCACGTCCCGCGAGGCCACACAGCTGCCCGCCTTGGTGACCAGGCGCTCGGCGATCTGCCCCATCTCCAGGATCGTCGAGCGCAGCTCGGGCGGGATCGCGGAGTCGGGGTGGCGAAGCCGCGTGATCTTGGCGACGTGCTCGGCCAGATCGCCCATCCGCTCCAGGTCGGAGCCCATCCGCAGGGCCGTGATGACCATGCGCAGGTCGACCGCCACCGGCTGCTGCCTGGCCATCAACTCGAAGATCGTCGAGTCGATCTCGGCGTAGATCCGGTTGACCTCGTCATCCTGGGAGATCACGCTCTCCGCGAGCTGCAGGTCGGAGTCCAGGAGTGCGGTGGTCGCCCGGGAGATCGCCGAACGGACCAGCCGGGTCATCTCGACCAGCCGGTCGGTGAGGGAGTCGAGCTCTTCGTGGTAGGCGTCGCGCATGCCGCAACCGTACGCGCGCGATGATTAACGAACCTCGACCAGTACGTGAACTTTGCGGGAAACGCCGTGGTCATCCCCATGTCAGTAGCTCGTTACCCCGATTCTCCGGCCTACCATCGGAAGTGTGAGCGAGCTACTGGCGAGTTTGGCGGCGCTGGCCGGGTTCGTAGTGGGAGCGGTGGCCGTACTGGTCATACGCAACCACAACGAGAACCGGCGCGCGGCCGACGTCACCGACCAAACGGACCCGAGTGCCCTGCTGCCGCAGGGGGTCGCCTCGGTCCTCGCCGTGCTTCCCTCCTCCGCCGTGGTGCTCTCCCGCGCCGACCGGGTCCTGCGTGCCAGCTCGGCGGCCAGGGCGTTCGGCCTGGTGAAGGGCGACCACCTGATGGCCGTGGAGCTGCTGGCCATGGCCAGGCAGGTGCGCAGGGACGGCGAGATCAGGGAGAGCGAGATCGAGGTGGCCGGGCACAAGTTCGGCCAGGAGACGACCAGCTTCGCCGTACGGGTGGCCCCGCTGGGCTCGCACGGCCAGGTGCTCGTCCTCGCCGAGGACCAGACCGAGCGCCGCAGGGTGGAGGCCGTACGGCGCGACTTCGTGGCCAACGTCAGCCACGAGCTCAAGACGCCGGTGGGCGCGCTCAGCCTGCTGGCCGAGACCATCCAGGACGCGGCCGACGACCCCGAGGCGGTCACCCGCTTCGCCGGCCGTATGCAACACGAGGCCGCCCGCCTCACCTACCTGGTCCAGGACCTGATCACGTTGTCGAGGATCCAGGGCGGCGAACCCATCCCGACCCCCGGCCCCGTCTCCGTCGACGAGTCCGTGCACGAGGCCATCGACCGGTGCAACACCAAGGCGGCGGCCAAGGACATCACGCTCGTCGCCGGCGGCACCGAGGGCCTGCGTGTCTGGGGCGACGACGAACTGCTCGTCACCGCCCTCCGCAACCTCATCGACAACGCGGTCGCCTACAGCCCGGAGCACACCCGCGTCGTGGTCAGCGCGCGTCCCGCGGGAGACTCCGTGGAGCTGAGCGTGAGCGACCAGGGCATCGGCATCCCGGAATCAGCCCAGGAGCGGATCTTCGAGCGGTTCTTCCGCGTCGACGCCGCCCGCTCACGGGCCACCGGTGGCACCGGCCTCGGCCTGGCCATCGTCAAGCACGTCTCCGTCGCGCACGGCGGCGAGGTGACGGTCTGGAGCAAGGAAGGCTCCGGCTCCACCTTCACCCTTCGCCTGCCCGCCTTCGGCGGCATCGCGATTCCCGTACCAAGCACAACCACCGATCCCCTGGAGGCCGCGAAATGACCCGCGTACTCGTTGTCGAGGACGAGGAGTCGTTCTCCGACGCGCTGTCGTACATGTTGCGCAAGGAGGGGTTCGAGGTCGCGGTCGCGGCGACGGGTCCCGAGGCGCTCGACACCTTCGACCGCAACGGCGCCGACCTGGTGCTTCTCGACCTCATGCTCCCCGGCCTGCCCGGCACCGAGGTGTGCCGTTCGCTCCGCCAGCGGTCCAAGGTCCCCGTCATCATGCTGACGGCCAAGGACAGCGAGATCGACAAGGTGGTGGGCCTCGAACTCGGCGCCGACGACTACGTGACCAAGCCGTTCTCCTCGCGGGAGCTGGTGGCGCGGATCCGCGCCGTCCTGCGCCGCCAGGGGGACGTGGAGGAGCTGGAGTCGGCGATCCTGGCCGCCGGGCCGGTCCGGATGGACGTCGACCGGCACATCGTGGCGGTCCGCGGCCAGCAGGTGCAGCTGCCGCTGAAGGAGTTCGAGCTGCTGGAGGTGCTGCTGCGCAACGCCGGGCGGGTGCTGACCAGAGGCCAGCTCATCGACCGCGTCTGGGGCGCCGACTACGTGGGCGACACGAAGACCCTCGACGTGCACGTCAAGCGGCTGCGGGCCAAGGTGGAGGCCGACCCCTCCAGCCCGCGGTGCATCCTGACCGTGCGCGGGCTGGGCTACAAGTTCGACCCGGTGGAGGACTGACCTCCCCGAACCTGCGCGACCCCGGCCCGCCGTCTCTCGTACGGCGGGCCGGTCGTTCGTTCAACGCCTGGCGGGGTGCGTGCCGATGACCGCCGCACCGTCGCCGAGTCCTGTGCTCAGTGCCTGCTCAGCGGCTGCTCAGTGCCCGGTGGGGGCCGCCGGGGTGGCGGAGGGCGCCGGGGACGGGGGCGCGATGGCGCCGGGGACGGGCGGCAGGGTCGCGAACTCGCGGCTGCGGGCGATCACCGGCATCGTCACCGCCACAGTGCCCGTGTTGGCGAACTGGAGGTTCACGATGATGCTCTCGCCGCCGGTGAGGGTCTTCGTGAGGCCCTCGATGTTGAGCTTGGGGGTGGGGACGCCGCTGCTCACCCGCTTGTTGGTCCACAGCGTGATGGGCGTGTCGATCTTCACGGTGCCGTTGCCGTTGGTGGTGGCGCTGACGAGCGTGTCGGAGTTCTGGCCCGTGTTCACGACCGACAGGTAGATCGGCGCGGATCCGCCCTGGGGCAGCGAGCCGCCGGAGTCGGGGCCGAGAATGAACGCCTGGTCGACGACGATCTCCTTGACCTTGATCGACGTCGCCTCGGTGGGGGCGTAGTGCTTGCTGGTGTTGGCGTCGAATCCGGCGGCACAGCCGGCCAGAGCCGGGGCGGCTGCGAGGATCGCGGCGAAAACCACCCAGCGACGGCTGATGCTGGTCACGGTTCGGGGTCTCCTTCTCGGGGGACTTTTTCGGGGGTGCCTGCGAGGGCGTCTGCGAGGGTGTTTCGAGGGTGTTTTCGAGGTGTCTTCGAGGACGAAGAGTGTGATAGGGCAGGCCAACCCTATCCGGCGGGAAACCCGGTCCAGCACCTGAGGTAGGGGCATACCCATGCAGGTCATCCACTATGTCAGCCTTTGCGCTTCACATAGTCGACCGCTTGTCAAGCCCTAAAATGAGGCTTTGACCTGCAGTTATGGTGATTTCACTGTTTCGGGAGCCTGTGGATGCGTGGTACTCTGGAGTACAGCGGAAGGGGTATCTGTCACATGACTTTCCAGGTCGGCGACACGGTCGTCTACCCCCACCATGGGGCTGCTCGCATCGAAGCCATCACGACCCGAACCATCAAAGGTGCGGAAAGGACCTACCTGGTGCTCAAGGTCGACAAGGGCGACCTTACCGTCCAGGTGCCGGCTGAGAACGCTGAGCTGGTCGGCGTGCGTGACGTGGTCGGCCAGGAAGGCCTTGAACGCGTCTTCGACGTCCTCCGCATGCCGCACACCGAGGAACCTACCAACTGGTCCCGTCGTTACAAGGCCAACCTAGAGAAGCTGGCGTCCGGCGACGTCAACAAGGTGGCCGAGGTCGTTCGCGACCTTTGGCGGCGTGACAAGGAGCGCGGCCTGTCCGCAGGCGAGAAGCGCATGCTGGCCAAGGCGCGCCAGATACTCGTCAGCGAGCTCGCGCTGGCGGAGAAGACCAACGAGGACAAGGCTGAGGCCCTGCTCGACGAGGTTCTCAACTCCTGAGCGCACTGTTCCCGAGGGTGGGCGTCGGCGTCGACGTCCACCCGTTCGCATCCGGACGCCCGCTGCACCTCGCCGGCCTGTACTGGCCGGACGAGACCGGTCTGGCGGGCCACTCCGACGGCGACGCGGCCGCCCATGCAGCCTGCGACGCACTGCTCTCCGCCGCCGGGCTCGGCGACCTGGGGGCGCTGTTCGGCACCTCCGATCCTCGCTGGGCAGGTGCCTCGGGCGCCGTGCTGCTGGCCGAGACCGCCCGCCAGGTGCGTGCGGCGGGTTTCCAGATCGGCAACATCGCGATCCAGGTGATCGGCAACCGCCCCAAGCTGGCGCCTCGCCGAAGTGAGGCGGAGAAGGCGCTGGGCGAGGCGGCGGGTGCGCCGGTGAGCGTCAGCGCGACCACCACCGACGGACTCGGCCTCACCGGCCGTGGCGAGGGCGTGGCCGCCGTCGCGACCGCGATCATCCTTGACTCCGTTTCCTGACCGCCGTTTTCCGGCAATTGGCAGATCTTTCCTCATAACGGGGCCAACCTGGCGTCCAGGAAACGCGTCTAATCAACGGGATCCCTTATGGGTGTCCCGGCGGGCGGCGCGGATGCTCGCCGAATCATCAAGGGCGGCGGTCCGCATCTGGCGCGGTGCGGGCCGTCACCCGCTTCACCTGCGGATTAGTGGGTAGTTTCCCCTGTTAGTAGGGCATGTCAGCGATAACGGGGGAGCTCGACATGATCGGAACCATCATCTGGGCGGTAGTGATCGGCGCCATCATCGGCGCCCTCGCACGCCTTATCGTCCCGGGGCGCCAGAACATGAGCTGGGGCCTCACGATCATCGTCGGCATCGTCGCCGCGCTGATCGGCACTCTGATCGCGCAACTCTTCGGCGTGGCCACCACGTCCGGCGTCGACTGGATCGAGCTGGCGTTCCAGATCATTCTCGCGGTCGTCGGAGTGCTCATAGTCAGCCGGATGACGGCCGGCCGAGGTCGCGCTTGACCCATTTACCTGCGAGTTCGCGAAAATCGCGATTAGTGCGGCGATATAGGGTAAAGGGCTGCCCGTGAGAGTGAAGATGTCGCTCTCACGGGGAGGTTGATATGACCATCGAGTCCATTCTCGGCGCGATCGTCATCGGAGCCGTCGTCGGTGCGCTCGGCCGGCTACTGCTTCCCGGCAGGCAGCCGATCGGCTGGATCCTGACGATCGTCGTCGGAATCGTCGCCGCGCTCGTGGGCACGCTCATCGCCCAAGTCCTCCAGGTGCAGACGACGTCCGGCCCCGACTGGATCGAACTCGCCCTGCAGATCGTGCTCGCCGTCGTGGGCGTCGGCCTGGTCGCCGGCCTTCGCCGTACCAGTCGCTGACCACGCGTCACCCCATACCGCCCGCCCGCACCCGCTCGGCCTTCCACGGCCGGGCGGGTCGCTTGTGCGCACCCGTGTCGCACGCTGGTCCGTGGCTCACGGATGCCGGCGGCCGGCGCCTTCCGGCTGCCGGTGCCCTCCGGCGGTCAGTTCCCCGGCGGTCAGTTCCCCGGCAGTCAGTTCCCCGGCGGTCAGTCCTCCGGCGGCAGCCGGATGCCGCCCGGCGGTGGCCGGTCCTCGGGGGCAGCGAAGCGCCGTCCTGAGGTGACGGCGGTGGCCGGTCTCCGGGGGCAGTGGAATGCCGCCCGGTGACGGCGGTGGCCGGTCCTCGGGGGCAGCGGAATGCCGCCCTGAGGTGATGTCCTCAGAGGGCAGCGGAATGCCGCCCGGTGACGGCGGTGGTCGGTCCCCGGGGGCGGCGGAATGCCGCCCTGCGGCGACGGCGGACGTCAGTCCTCGGGGGGCAGCGGAGTGCTGCGCATGCGTCCTGACGGTGGAGCGGACGGTGTCTCTCCGGTGGAGGGGGCGTCCTGCTCCTGCTCCTCGCCGTCGGCCAGGTCGGCGCCGTGGATGGGATCCGTGTAGGTTACCGGGCCGATGTCCGGCTCGGTGTCCGGGCCGGTGTCGAGATCGTCGTCCACGGCTGCGGCCGGGTGTTCGACGTCCGGCTCGGTGTCCCGCGCGCCCGTGCGGGAACGTCCCCGGCCGAAGGCGCGCAGAGGCTGCGTGTCCGTGTCCTTGTCCGCCTCTCGTACGGCAGGCGGCGGGGTGTCGTTCTCGTCGGAGTCCTGAGGGCCGGCCGTCTCCCAGCTCTCGACCCGCTGTCCTACTGCGCCCTCCCCGGGTGTCTCGGGGGCCGGGCGAGGGTGGACGAGGATGTCCTGCGTCGGTTCGCGGGTGGAACTGCTCCGGATCAGGTCGCCCCAGCGGAGTGGGAGGTCGGGTGAGCGGGGCGGGAGGGAGCGTGACCTGGGGTTCGGGTTGGCCCCTGCCACGCGGACCGGCAACGGCGGGGGTGTGGCGCGCGAGGAGTCGGACGTTTCTCCTGCCCTGCTCGCGGCGGCGGGTGCGGGTTCCGCTGCGACCGGCTCCGCGATGACCGGTCCTGCGACCGGCTCTGATACCGGCTTCGTGACAGGCTTCGTGATGACCGGCTCCGCGATGGCCGGTCCTGCGACCGGGGCTGACACCGGCTCCGCGACCGGCTCTGCGATCGGGGCTGACACCGGCTCCGCGACCGGGGCTGCGGTCGATCGCCCGGCCGGTTCGGCGGGTGTGACCGCTCGGAAGGAGGGGACAGGGGAGGGTACGGGGTCCGGGGCGGGTGCGGGCTCGGGCGCCGAGGCCGCCGGTGGCTCGGGGACGGGCGCGCGGTGGAAGGGCACGATGTCCTGATCGCCGGTCGCCTGGCCGGCCGTACCGCGTCTGTCGTGCGCATGCTTGATCATCAACAGCCACAGCCAGAGGGCGATGACCAGCATGACCCAGGGGGTCACGGCCACGCCGACGGCTGCCTGCCGTACATCGATGGTGGTGCCCACGGCGGTGGTCACCTCGACCGTCGCGGCCGCCAGCACCAGCAGGACCAGCACCACGGCGGCCTGGAGGCGGACGTGCAGACGCGCGGAGCGCAACAGCAGGACGCTGATCAGCGCGACGGCCAGCAGGGCGTCGAATCCGGCTGGATACAGGTAGGCGAGGTCGGCGCGTGCCTGGCCCTTCTCGGCCAGCACGCGGAAGTCGTCGAACGACAGGACGCACGCGGTGGCGCCTAGCGCGGTGACTCCGAGACCGGTGAGAGCGATCCCGAGGCGGCGCAGGGTCAGCGTCATGCGGCCCGGCTCGGTGGCTGGGGACGGGCGGGAGGACTGGCCTGCCGCCGCGGGGGGAGATGCGTCCATGGCCCTTCGAGCCTACCGAGTGCGTCTGACATGATCGGAGCATCCACCGAGCGGGGAGAGCCCATGCCACCGTTGCCCGAGGACGTCAGGAAGCTGTACGACGGCCCCAACTTCGCCACCATCACCAGCTTGAACGTCGACGGAAGCGCACAGTCCACCGTCATCTGGGTGAAGACCGATGGAGACGACATTCTTTTCTCCACGGTCAAGGGTCGGCTAAAGCATCGCAATTTCGAGCGTGACCCCCGCGCCTCGCTGCTGGTAATCGATCCGGACGATCCGTACAACTACGCCACTGTGCGGGGAAGGGTCGCTTTCACCGACGACCCAGGTGGCACCCTCATCCAGGAGCTTTCCGGCAAGTATCTCGGCGTCCCGTGGACCAAGGACCAGCCTGACGTGCAACGAGTGATCGCGAGGGTCACCCCGGACCAGGCTCGGATGCGCCACTGAACCTCAACGTCGCACAACGCGGCTTGTGAGGCGGGGTGAGGCGTTAGCCTAGCCTTCGTGAGCCTGCGCATCTACGACACCAACACGCGAGCGGTCCGCGAGTTCGTTCCGGTCGAGCCCGGCCGGGCGTCGATCTACCTGTGCGGTGCCACCGTGCAGGCTCCGCCGCACATCGGACACATCCGCTCGGGCGTCAACTTCGACGTCCTCCGGCGCTGGATGACCCGTAGCGGTTACGACGTCACCTTCTGCCGCAACGTCACCGACATCGACGACAAGATCATCCGGGTCGCCGGAGTGGAAGACGTGCCCTGGTTCGTCGTCGCCGAGCGCAACCAGCGGGCCTTCACCTGGGCCTACCAGGTGCTCGGCTGCCTGCCGCCGACCGTCGAGCCGCGCGCGACCGGGCACGTGCCCGAGATGATCGAGCTGATGCTGCGCCTGATCGACGCCGGTCACGCCTACCCCGCCGGCGGCGACGTCTACTTCGACGTCGTGTCCTACGCGGACCGGTACGGCACGCTCTCCAACCAGAAGCTGGAGAACATCCGGGCCGCCTGCGACACCGACACCGACACCGCCAAGCGCGACCCGCGCGACTTCGCGCTCTGGAAGGGCGCCAAGCCCGGCGAGCCCACCTGGCCCACCCCCTGGGGCCCCGGCCGCCCCGGGTGGCACCTGGAGTGCTCGGCGATGGCGACCAAATATCTCGGGCCGACCTTCGACATCCACGGCGGCGGCGTCGACCTGATCTTCCCGCACCACGAGAACGAGCTGACCCAGTCACAGGCGGCAGGCGACGGCTTCGCCCGCTACTGGATGCACAACGGCCTGCTCACCATGGGCGGCGAGAAGATGAGCAAGTCGCTCGGCAACTCGCTCCTGATCCCCGAGATGCTCAAGAAGGTCAGGGCCGTCGAGCTTCGCTACTACCTCGTCGCGCCGCACTACCGCAGCGCGATCGACTACTCCGAGGAGGCCCTGCAGGAGGCCGCCGCCGGCTACCGGCGCATCGAGGGCTTCGTGACCAGGGCCGCCGAGGTGATCCACGACGTCGACGCGCACGCGCCGCTCCCGCAGACCTTCACCGACGCGCTCGACGACGACCTGGGAGTTCCCCAGGCGCTCGCCGTCGTGCACGAGGTGGTGCGCGAGGGCAACGTCGCGCTCGCCCAGGGCAACAAGGAGCAGGTCGCCAGGCTTCTCGCCGAGACGCAGAACATGCTCGACGTGCTCGGCCTCGACCCGCGCGCCGAGCAGTGGCGCTCCTCCAGCGACCACTCCGGGCTGCGCCAGACCGTCGACGCCCTGGTCATGGTGGCTCTGGAGCAGCGCCAGGCCGCCCGCGCCCGCCGCGACTACGCCGCCGCCGACGCCATCCGCGACCAACTCGCCGCCGCCGGAATCCTGGTGGAGGACACCCCCGCGGGTCCGCGGTGGGAAGTAGCCCGCTGAAGCCCTTAGGCTGATGCCCATGGCTGGTGGGGGTAAAGGGTCCGGCAGACCCGCGAAGAAGAAGAATCCGACCAAGGGCACCGGCGGCAACCGCCGCCGCGGGCTGGAGGGCAAGGGTGCGACGCCCCCTGCCCATATGCGGCACTGGTTCAAGGACAAGCCGCGCGCCGGCGGCTCCGGGGCCGAGCGTCCCACCGCCGCACGCCGTCCCCGCCGTGAGGACGCCCCCGAGTTCATGGGCGGCCGCAACCCGGTAGTCGAGGCCCTGCGCGCGGGCGTGCCCGCAAACACGCTCTACATCGGCCAGCGCGTCGAGAGCGACGACCGGGTTCGTGAGGCCATCAAACTCGCCTCCGAGCGCGGCATCGCCCTGCTGGAGGTCTCCCGCGACAAGCTCGACCGGCTGACCGAGGGCGCCGTCCACCAGGGCATCGCCCTCCAGCTCCCGCCGTACGAATACGCCCACCCCGACGACCTCGTCGTCCACGCGCAGGACGCCGCCGAGGTGCCGCTGATCGTCGCTCTCGACGGCGTCACCGACCCCCGCAACCTCGGCGCCATCGCCCGCTCCGCCACGGCCTTCGGCGCCCACGGCCTTCTCGTCCCCTCCCGCCGCTCCGCGGGCGTCACCGCCGGCGCCTGGAAGACCTCCGCCGGCACGCTCGCCAACCTCCCCGTCGCCCGCTCCGCCAACCTCACCGCCGCCCTCCGCGACTACCGCGAGGCCGGCCTCTTCGTGGTCGGCCTGGACGGCGAAGCCACCGTCGACCTCGCCGACGCCGACCTCCTCACCGAGCCCCTGGTCGTCGTCATCGGCTCCGAGGGCAAGGGCCTCTCCCGCCTGGTCCGCGAAACCTGCGACCTCGTCGTCCGCATCCCCATGCACACCGCCGCCGAGTCCCTCAACGCAGGCGTCGCCGCAGGCATCGCCCTCTACGAGGTGGCATCACGCCGCCGTTGATCGCGTTTGAATGGTGACGCTGAGCGTTCAGGACGGCTACACTGTTAGGCCGCGCCGACGTAGCTCAGCTGGCAGAGCAGCTGTCTTGTAAACAGCAGGTCAGGGGTTCGATTCCCCTCGTCGGCTCCCAGCTCAAAGGCCCCTTACGGTGATCGTAAGGGGCCTTTTGGATCTTGTACAGCTGCGAAATACAGCTACGGCTACGAATCGAGCTGGGCACCGAGGCGCTTGAGCGCTTTGCGGGTGTCTTCGTTGCTGACTTCGCTGTAGATGTTCATGGTGACCGCGATCTGGCCGTGCCGGAGGATCCGCATGGCTACGCGGGGGTCTACGTCGAGGGCGACGAGGAGGGACGCGCAGGTCTTCCGGGTCGCGTGGACGTTGACCATCCGGACTTTCGCTTTGCCGCAGGCCTTCTGGAAGCACCGGACGAGGTTCGACGGTTCGATGGCGCGTCCGCTGGCAGTGGTATGTCCCCTCCTTCTCCTCAGCGGGCTTCCTGCCGCCTTCCCCGGGCGGCGGCCATCACGGCCGGAAACAAAGCACCATGACCGCAAAGAAGGAGAAGCATCGGTTTACGAACGATGTCAGTATTCCAGCGCGCCTGAGCCTTTCACGCCTCCGAACATCCAGAAGTGGAGCGACTCATGTCCCGATCACTCATCTCCATAATCGGCCCGCGCAAGAGCATCGCCGTCCTTGCCTCGGCCGGCGTCCTGGCCACCGCGGGTACCCTCACGTTCGTCGGCCCCACCAACGCCAACGCCGCCGCGCCCAGCAAGTCGACGATCCAGTGCAGCAACGCCACGCTGAAGGGGCACTACATCTTCGGCGCCAACGGCACGTCGGTGTCCCCGAGCGGCGAGAGCATCCCGATCTCCACGGGCGGCCTCGACTACTTCGACGGCAAGGGCGGCGGCACCGGCATCGCCACCTTCGTGGTGAAGGACGCCCTGGTGAACGACCACACCCCGATCACGCTCTCCTACAACATCAAGAGCGACTGCAGCGGGAAGGCGTCGTTCCACCTGGGCGACAGCTCGGCGAACTTCAACGTGTACGCCGACCCCTCCGGGGCGACGTTCGTCCTGGTCGCCACCGACCCGGGCAACGTGCTGGCGGGCACCGAAACCCGAGTGAGCCGGTAACCTCCCCCGCCCTTTCGTCCCGCCCGCGGGGATCCGGCCGTCACGGCCGGTCCCCGCGGTTCTTTGTGCGCCGCTGCGTTGTGCGCGGCGCCGGGCGCCCGCGAGGAACTCCGCGACGTCGCCGCCGACGAAGCCGCTGCGTCGTCCTTCCGCCCGCCGCCGCGCAGAGCGAACCCGGCGACTAGTCCCGCAAACGCGTGAAGATCGCCACCTGGATCGCCGATTTCTACAACATTCGCCGCAGAAACAGCTCAGCTGACGGGCTGCCCCCGATCGACTACGAACACCGAATCATGACCGCCAGAGCGAGGCCCCGCGAGGCCATCGCCGCATAACGACGTCTCCACGATTTGAGGGGATTGCCAACCGTCGCCTTCCCGGAGGCCGTTGGACTACGGAATGGATCGCCAAATCCCTGTGCCGCCCCGGCCGGAACGCCTCCCGGGTACGAGCAGCTTGACCCAGCGCGAACGGCGAAAGCCCGCGACCCCGATCTGCCGACCGGCAACGCCCCCGAGGATATGCCGGACCTGGGCGGGTAGTGATCGTTTCGCTCGATGCTCGCTATGGGTAAACCGAGCGGTAGTTGCGGGACCGCCCGCCGTACTTCCCCTCGGGCCTCGGCCTGGCCATCGCCGCCGAACTGGCCGTCCGCTCCGGTGGCGCGCTGCGTCTGCTGCCCGCCACCTCGCGGCCTCGTTCAGTTCGCGCTCGGCCTGGCCGAGGTCCCGGTGCGCGTCCGCCACTGCCTCCCGCTCGTCCTGCTCGGTCACCCCCGGCTTGGTTCCCGGTTCCTTGTCGTAGCGCTCGGCGACCGTCAGCATGTCGGCTGCTCCGTCGGCAGCTCGCTCGTCTCTCCCGGCCAGGCGGCCGCGACGCGGCCCTGATCGGGTGGTCACGGGGCGCTTTGCGTATGCGCCCGAGGAAACACGTCCCCGTGCCGGTCAGTGTGGGACGGACGCGTCGGCGGTCAGTCGCAGAGATGGCCCCACGCCTGGTTGGGACGCCAGGTCTTCTCGCCGGAGGACGCACCCTTCCAACTGAAAGTCGCCACCACTGCGTAACTCTGCCGCGGAAATTTACACGGGTCGACGGTGGCGGTGGCGGCCGAGTCCTCGGTGCCATGCCAGCCGTCGTAATCCTTCGTGGAGCGCACCGTCACATAGTCACTGCCGCTGGTGCGCAGAAGCTTCACGTTGGTGACCTTGACCTGATAGCTGCCGCCACCGGCGACGTCGGTGATCTTCGCCCGCGCTCGGAAGGTGTCGGCGGTCTGGTCCCACCAGACGGTGGCGCAGCGTTTGACCTGGGTGCCGTAGCACTTCCAATCGCTTGCTGCGGACGCGGACGACGGGATGATGACGATCGACGCGCCAAGCGCCGCGGCGACCAACACGCCGGTAGTGCGGAACATCTGACTCCTCTTTCTCTGGCCTCGCCCATGGACCTTAGGGTCATCGTGGGCTTCGGACTTTGTCATTCATGCAGGGAAATTTGTCGGTAGTGCACCGCCACAAGTTGACTCCGCATCAGGCGAGGGCCCTGCGCGTGCCCGTCGAAGCCGTAGCGCAGCGAGAGAGAGTCCTGCCAAACTGATGTCAGGAACCGTCAGTGTCGAGGAGTGGCTTGTGGAGGAACGGGCCGAGGCATTGTCAGGCTGGCTTTATGACCGATGCAGACGAAGGTCTGCCTCATGAGCATGGTCCTGGACACCGCGTTCATGCCGCCGCGGGACCGGGAGGAAGTGGTCCGGCACGCGGTGTGGGAATCCATGGTGGCGGTCGACATCGATCACCGTCCCCCGGCTGAGGACATCGCCGTTCGCATAGGGCTCGGCGCCGTCGGGCCCCTCAGGATCTGCTCGGCGCGGGCGACCGCGACCACGATCCGTCGGACGGAGCAGTTGGCCCGGGAGGACAAGGAGCCGGCCGTCTTCCTCGGTCTTCAGGTGACGGGCACCAGCCTGGTGGTGCAGAACGGTCGCCAATGCCTGTTGAGGCCGGGAGACTTCGCCGTCTACGAATCGATCGCTCCCTACACACTTCTCTTCGACGAGGGAGTCGACCACCACTTCTTCCGTTTCCCCCGCGCGGCACTCGCGCTCCCCGAGCGGTTGCTGCGAGACATCGCCGCGGTCTCCCTGGGGTCCGACAACCCCATCGCGCGTCTCGCCTTCACCTACTTCTCCCAACTGGCCGTCAGCGACGACATGCGCCAGGGCGTGCACGCCGACGCCGTCGTGGAACCCAGCATCGAACTGCTCCGTGCCGTCTTGGCGTCCCAGCACGGTAACTCCAGCCTGATGAGAGCACCGTTGGAGGCGACACTCAGCCTGCGGATCACTCATTACGTCCGGGCGCACCTGGCTGATCCCGATCTGTCGGCGGCACGGATCGCCGCTGCACACGGCATCTCCGTGCGTCATCTCTACGCTGTGCTGTCCCGCTCGGGCATCAGCCTCGGAGACTGGATCCGCACACGCCGCTTGGCCGAATGCAGGCGAGAGTTGGCCGGCCCGAACGGATTGCTGCGGACAATCGCAGCAATAGGACGGAGTTGGGGCTTCGTGGACGCGACCCACTTCAGCAAGGTATTCAAACAGGTATACGGAATCTCGCCTCGGGCCTGGCGCGACCAGAACCACCCCCGCTCCTCCGCGTGATGGTCGCAAGCGGCACCTGCGGGTGTTCGACGTCGCCGGCGACGGTCTCACGGGTGGCCGGGTGCTCGCGGAGGCCTGGTTCCGCAAGAAGCGACCTCGTCCTTCTTCACGGGACCATCCCGCGAGCGCGGGGCCGACGTCACCATCGTCATCGGTGACCTGCCGCGCGTGGGACCATCCCCGCGCGGGGATGGTCTCGTCCGGTCGGGGTCTTGTGCTTCTCCAGGGCGTCGGCCCCGCACGCGCGGGGATGGATGGTCCCTCTTACGGCGGGGCGACCCCCCGCCAGGCCCTCGACGGCCCCTGCACGTGCGGGGATGCTCGTGCGTCGGCATGGTTTCTATCCCACCGGCCGAAGGCGAGTGAGACCACTAATACGTTGCGCGCCATGATCGTTAAGTCAGCTGGTTCACCAGACGGGCGATTATCGGGGTGTGCCCGAGGGGGTCGCTGAGGGAATTTCGGCACTTTCTTCTCTAGGCGCGCTATTGGAAGGGGTCGGTGTCTAGGGCCGCCGGGCCCTACCGGTCACGGGCCGAGGCGTGACTCTGCGAGGCCGGACGTGATCCAACCGAGCTCCAAGTCGTCATTTAGTTCGTCGTAGTGGAGATCCACAAGGGGCCTGATCATTTCACCGGCAGCGCAGGGGTTGCCACTCAATGACAGATGTCACGCCGTCTGATGACATCCTCACCTCTTCAGCTGCGGTTTCGGCACTACTGGCGCCCGATCTCCTCTTAGAGGCTGGACCCATGGATACCCCCACCCAGTACAAGAGGAGTTCTTCCATGGCCAGCCACACCCCCGAAGGCATGAGCTGGATTACCTGGTTGAAGAGGCGCTGGCCGACCGCGCTGGCGCTGGCGGTGACGGCCCTGGCCTTCGGCGGCAGCGAGTCAGCCGAGGGCGTGGCCGCGCTGGCCCACGCCCTACCGGTCCTGCCGTTGCTCTATCTCGCGATGGCCAAGCTGCGGCGGCGCGAGGCGACCTGGCCTGGGCTGGCGATCGGGATCGTCGCCGTCGTCGGCCTGCGGATGCTGGACCTGATCCCGCCAGCCGCCTTCTTCGCCGCAATCGCGCTCGCTCTCCTGGTCTGGGCCGGCATGGACGGGCAGCTCCGCCGGGACGGCTCGTTCCGGGTTCAGGCGCTGGGCATGCTCTTCTTCGGCGCGCTCGCCTTGGCAGGCCTGATCGTCGATCCGGAGCTGGGCCGCTATCTGGTGGCCGCCGGCTGGTTCCTCCACGGCGTCTGGGACTTCGTCCACCTGAAGCAGGACAAAGTAGTGGCTCGTTCCTTCGCGGAATGGTGCGGCGTCGTGGACATCGTGATCGCCGCCGAACTCGTCTTCATGCTGTAGCCACCCTGCGGACGCGTTCGCCACGCTGCTCGTCGCGGCCCTCGGGGAGCTGAGCGCCTGGTCCGTTGCCGTGAATCTGCTGGCCTTGAGCGCGATAGTGCTGTTCTTCGTGGCCGCGATCTGCGTGTACGTCTACCACGTCTGGCGGCGTGACACCGACAACCAGTTGCGAGATCGGGGATCCGGCACGGCAGTGTTCCTGGTCCTGCTCCTCGCCGCCGAGGTGGAGGCTTCCAGGTGCTCCTGGTGGAATTCATCCATGCCCAGTCCCTCTGATCCGCACCCAGACCTCATCAGCTGGGACAATGACCGCGTGCATGATCCCGGGACGGGGCTGACGGGCCTTCGCCGCTACACGTGGTGGAGCCTCATCGGCCTCACGGCGTTCCTGCTGGTCTACAGCGTCAGGAGCCGGATCATGGATCCGGCGATTCCGGTCCTGGTCCGGCTCGCCGCGGTCGCTGCCTTGGCGGTCACGGTGCTGGCCATGGGGGTGTCCATCAGCAGCCGCGTCTCGCGGGTCCCGCTCGAGGACAGGGGCGGACCACCGACGGTCTGGCTGGTGGCCGGGGGCGTGGGTGCGGCGCTGCTGGGCGGGATTCTGCTCGCTCGCCATGACTACGGACTCTGGTCATTCGCCCCGGCGAACATGGTCTCGATCATCGCGATGTTCCTGCCCGGCTGGCGCCGCTGGCTGCTGATCGCCGCCGCGGCGGTGGTCGCGGCGCTGTTCGGCGGGGTCGTGGCCGCGGCTTCGGAGCAGGAGATCGTATTCGCCGCGGCTTTCCCTGCCGGGCTGGTCGTCTTCACCGGCTGGGTCACGCTGGGGATGTTGTGGGCGTGGGACGTCGCGGAGCAACTGAACGCGGCCCGGCGGTTGTCGGCGGAACTGGCCGTCAAGGACGAGCGGCTGCGCTTCGCCGCCGATCTGCATGACATCCAGGGTCACCACCTGCAGGTGATCGCCCTCAAGAGCGAGCTGGCGGCCAGGCTGACGAGAGCCGACCCCGAGCGGGCGGTCATGGAGATGAACGAGGTACGGCTGCTGGCCGCGGACGCGCTCCGCGACACCCGCGCCGTCGTCCAGGGCTACCGTCGCGTCACGCT
This sequence comes from Dolomitihabitans soli, assembly GCF_022213955.1. Classification (GTDB taxonomy): domain Bacteria; phylum Actinomycetota; class Actinomycetes; order Streptosporangiales; family Streptosporangiaceae; genus Streptosporangium_A; species Streptosporangium_A soli. The sequence goes on from NZ_JAKNTW010000015.1 coordinate 43,141, forward strand.
GGAGGAGGAGATCGCGAACGCGACCAGCGTCCTGGCAGCCGCCGGCATCGACGCTCGAATGGACCTCGCACCTTCCCCCGACCAGCTTCCCACCCAGAGTAGACACCTGCTGGGCCTGGTGATGCGGGAGGCGACCACCAACGTACTGCGCCACAGCCGTGCTCGCCACGCCGAGATCGACTACCGTGTCACCGGCGACCAAGCCCATCTCGAGGTGGGTAACGACGGCGCACTCAACCCGCCCGGCCCCGATCCCGGTACCGGCCTGTCCACCCTCGCCGAGCGGCTACGGAGCGCCGGTGGTGAGCTGACCTGGCAGCATGACGTCGACCGCTTCGTCGTAGCGGTCCGGCTGCCGATCGGCCGGCCCGCCGCGACGTCCACGGACGCGGAGGCACGATGATCCGGCTGCTGATCGCCGACGACGAGGACCTGATCAGAGGCGCCCTTACGGCGCTGCTGGAGATGGAGGACGACCTGACCGTCGCCGCCGAGGCCGCCACCTCGACCGATGCTGTACGGCTGGCCCTCGAGCGCCGTCCGGACATCGCCGTACTGGACCTGGAGATGCCCCCGGCCGACGGGCTGCAGGCCGCCCAGGAGATCCTCGCGGCGTCCGATATCAAGGTCATCCTGGTCACGCGGCACGCCCGCCCCGCCGTACTACGTCGCGCGCTGTCAGCGGGAGTAAGCGGGTTCGTCCCCAAAACCACACCTGCGGCCCGACTAGCGGAGATCATCCGCAATATCTCGATCGGACGGCGCTACGTCGACCCCGACATCGCCTCCTCGGCACTGACGGAGGGCGACTGCCCGCTCAGCGATCGGGAACTGGAGGTACTGCGGGCCTCACGGACGGGTGCCTCGATCAGGGAGATCGCCACCCAGGTCCATCTCGCGCCGGGCACCGTACGCAACTATCTGTCGGCGGCCATGGGCAAACTCGGCGTCAACTCCCGCCATGCGGCCGCTCACCGCGCTTGGGAAGAAGGCTGGATCTGAAAACCCGCTTTCGCAGGGGCATGTCGTGATCACGCTTGAGATCGTCGATCTACCAACCCGGACATCGTGACTCGGGCAAAGCAGCAGCGTTCGATGCGGTTCGGGCAACCCGCCGCCGTTCACCAGGCGGGGCGAGTGTGAATGACTGACGGCAGCCTACAGGTGACCGAGGTCCCTTCCACCGGGAAGCATGGTGAGCGCCGATCTTGCTAACGATGGTGCTAACGACAGCCATGCGCATACCTGGACGACTATGGGTCCGTTGTCGTGGTCCTACTCGCCGGTCGGCGACGGTGACCCGGTCGCGGTCAGGCGTGGCCAAGGTCGCCCGCTGTGACGTTCGATGTCCTCGTTGAACCGCTGGAAGTCGGCGATGAAGGTCTCCAGTCGCTCGGCCGGCCAGTCAGCGAGCACCTTGGTCAGCCCGTTGACAATCCTGTTGCGGTCGGCGGCCAGCCGTTGCCTGCCTTCGGGTGTGATGCGAAATTTGCGGGCCACGCTGCCGTTCGGGTCGAGGGTCCGCTCCACCAGTCCGTCCTTCAGCAGGGCGGCGGTCTGCCGGTTGAAGGTGGAGGCCGCGAGGCCGAATGCCTCGACGAAGTCCGCGATGGACATGGGTCCCTGCGCTTCGAGCCGGCTCAGCAGCACGTACGCGCTGCGCTCCAGGTGTTCGTCGCCGCGCCCGCCCTGCGGCGTGGTGAGCTCGCGGTGCCGCATGAGAATCAGCAGCTCTCGCTCAAGGTAGGCGCTCGCCTGCTCGGCATCCATGGGGACGACCTCCGATCGTGCACGTGTCACCTGCACGATACGCCAATGTGCATCATGCTTGAAAAAAGCATCGTGCACTTTTAATGCATGATGCTCCATACATGTATGGTGCACATCATGAAAGCTTCCGCGTCCGAAGGGCGCTCCGGGGCGATCGTGGCCACGCTGGCCGGAGCCGGCATCGTGGCGTCGGTGATGGGGACACTGCTCGTCCCGCTCATCGGCGAACTCCCTCAACTGCTTGACACCACATCCGCGAACGCGTCCTGGGTCATCACCGTTACCCTGCTCACCGGCGCGGTGGCCACCCCCGTCGTCGGCCGCCTGGGCGATCTGCACGGCAAACGCCGCCTGCTGCTGGGCTGCGTCGTCCTGCTCGTGGCGGGCTCGCTGATTTGCGCCCTGTCCGGCTCGCTGCTGCCCATGCTGATCGGTCGCGGCCTGCAGGGCATCGGCATGGCGATCGTCCCGCTCGGCATCAGCACCATGCGCGACGTCGTCCCGCCCGAACGCCTGGGCTCCTCGCTGGCCCTGATGAGCTCCTCCCTCGGCATCGGCGGCGCCCTCGGCCTCCCCGTGGCGGCGGCCGTCGCCGAGAACGCGGACTGGCACCTGCTCTTCTGGGGCTCAGCCGCGATCAGCGCCCTGATCGGGATCGCGGTCGCGGTATGGGTTCCCGGGGTTCCCTCCACGGCGCGGGGCCGCTTCGACATTCCCGGCGCGATCGGCCTGGCCACCGGTCTGGTCTGCCTGATGCTGGCCGTCTCCAAGGGCGGCGACTGGGGCTGGGGCAGCGCCACCACCCTGGGCCTGTTCGCCGCCGCCGTGGTGGTCCTGCTGCTGTGGGGCCGGTACCAGCTGCGCACCCGCGATCCGCTGGTGGACCTGCGTACCACCGCCCGCCGCCAGGTCCTGCTGACGAACCTCGCCTCGGTGGTGGTCGGGTTCTCGATGTACGCGCAGGCGCTGGCCGCACCCCAACTGCTGCAACTTCCCGAAGCGCTCGGCTACGGGCTCGGCCAGTCCATGCTCGCCGCCGGACTGTGGATGGCTCCGGCCGGACTGACGATGATGATCGTCTCCCCGCTCGGCGCCCGGGTGTCCAGCCGCTGGGGACCGCGTACCTCCCTGCTGGCCGGCGCCCTGATCGTCGCCGTCGGCTATGCCCTCGCCCTGGCGCTGATGGGCACCGCCATCGGCATCCTGATCTTCAGCTGCGTCATCAGCATCGGTGTGGCCTTCGCCTACGGCGCGATGCCCGCGCTCATCATGGGAGCCGTCCCACACTCGGAGACGGCCGCCGCCAACGGCTTCAACTCGCTGATGCGCTCGATCGGCATCACGGTGGCCAGCGCCATCACCGGCGTCGTCCTCGCTCAGATGAGCCAGAGTGTCGGCGGCCACGCCATCCCCACCGAGAGCGGTTTCCGGGTCACCTTCATCCTCGGCGGCGCCGTGGCACTGATCGCGGCTCTGGTGACGCTGGCCATCCCCCGGCGTACGGCGTCGATCCCGGCTCTGCGCGCCGACGAGAGCGAACGTGCCGGGACACGCGCTGGAGTCACCGCATGAACCACGCCCCCTGTCCAGGCCCGTGCTGCCTCATGAACCCACGACATCACCGACTGGAAGGGAGGAACGCAGCACGACCGCACCGGCCGCCCGTCCTCGCGGCGGCGCGTGCGATGTACCGACACCGATGGTTTATTCAGGGAGAACCCACATGAGCCACAACGACCAGGTTCTGTCCTACCCGTTGCACTACGACACGGCGCTGGAGCCGCCGAAGGAGTGGGAGCAACTGCGCGGCCAGTGCCCGGTGGCCACCATCGAACTGCCCAGCGGCGACCGCGCCACGCTGCTGACCCGCCACGAACACATCAAGACCCTGCTGGCCGACGCCCGCTTCGCCCGTCCCACCGCCGCCGACAACGCCGCCCGGGTGGCTCCGGCGGGATCGGGCGGCGTCGCCGCCACCGGCGACTCGTCTCTGGCGATCCCCGACAAGGGCGAGCCGCACCAGCGCTGGCGGCGTCTGGTGGGCAAGTACTTCACCGCCAAGCGCATGGCGGCCCTGCGACCGTCGATGACCGCGACCACCGAACGACTCATCGACGAGATGGTGCAGCAGGGCGCGCCCGCCGATCTCAAGGCCGGCGTGGGCTTCCCGCTGCCGGTGTACGTCATCTGCGACATGCTCGGCGTGCCCGCCGACGACCGCCATCGCTTCTCCCGCTGGTCCGACATGATGCTGAGCGTCACCCGCTACTCCCAAGAGGAGACCCACGCGTCGATGGGCGAGTTCGTCCAGTACATGTCCGGACATATCGCCACCAAGCGCGCCAATCAGGCCAGCGACCTGATCGGCATGCTGATCAAGGAGAGCGAAGGCGAAGGTGAGGGCATGTCCGACGCCGAGCTCCTCACCACAGCGATGGGTCTCCTGGTCGCCGGGCATGAGACCACCGCGAACATGATCGGCAAGATGGTCGCCATGCTGCTGGCCGACCGCGCCCGCTGGGAGCGGTTGCTGGCCGACCTGTCCCTGGTGCGCGCCGCGGTGGAGGAGTCCCTGCGCTTCGACGTCAACCACGGCTTCGGGCTGCGCCGCTTCCTGACCGAGGACGCCGAGGTCGGCGGACAGGTGCTGCCGGCCGGTACCACCGTGCTGTGTGGCATGTCGGCGGCCAACCGCGACGAGAGCGCCTTCGATCAGGCCGACCAGATGGACCTCGGCCGCGCCCCCAACGCGCACCTGGCCTTCGGCGCCGGCCCGCACTCCTGTCTCGGTCAGGCCCTGGCACGCACCGAAATGCAGGTGGTGCTGGAGACCTTGCTGCGCAAGCTGCCGACCCTGGAGCTGGCCGTACCGGCCGAAGATCTGCAGCGGATGGAGGGCCTGCTGGTCGGCGGCCTGCGCGAGGTCCCCGTCCGCTGGTAGCCCGTCGCACATCGATCAAGAAGAGGAATCACGTGAAGGTCACCGTGGACGAGGCCAAGTGCTGCGGCGCCGGCCAATGCGTGCTCATCGCCCCGGACGTGTTCGACCAGCGCGACGACGACGGCATCGTCATCCTGCTGGACGCCGAACCCGCATCCGACCAGCACACCGCGGTCCGAGAGGCCGCCGCCGTCTGCCCCTCCGCCGCCATCCGACTCGACAGCGACGACTGAGGCCGCCGCCAAGCGCCGTGACGGCCATTCCCCCCTGGCCGTCACGGTCGCTCGCCCTACAGCGACAGGACCGTCTTCCGTTTCGCGGAATCGCCGCGCCGTCAAGCAGGCATTGCCAGGTCCGCGCCCACCGACAGATCGTCGCGGACCTCGTCATAGCGGAAGTGATGGGATGCGTACTGAGACCACTCCATGTGCGAGTCCCCCAAATCCATCGGAGTAAGCGCCGTAGAGCGGGAGCAGTGTCCCGGGCACCACAGCCCCAAACTGTCGTGGTCCACAGAGGCACCCGCAGTCCGTTCGCGAAGCCACCGCGGGTGGCCGTGCACTGGATCGCGGGCCGGCAGATCGCCCGCTCCCTAGTTCGGTGAGGGCATATGGCTGCAGAACACCTGCTTGAGCAGGTTGTCCCGCGCCTTCGGGAACGCCTGGCCCAGGTCGGGTGCGGCGTCGCCGAAGGTGATCGAGGCGGTCAGGGTCTTCTTGCCGTCGGGCGTGCCGTACATCACCGACACATAGCCCCCCGCGGTGCTGCCGTTGTGATGGAGGACGGTGCCGCAGTTCGGGCCCATGTCCTGCACGTATGTCCCGAGGCCGTAGCTGCCGAAGGGGCCGGCGCTCTTCGGGTGCGTCTTGCGCATCTCGGCCAGCAGCTTGGCCGACAGGAGCTTGCCGCCGTTCAGAGCGGAGAAGAACCTGTGGAGATCCTGGGTGGTCGAGATCATGTCACCGGCGGCGGCCGTCATGGAGGGGTTCTGGCGGGTGACGTCGATCACCTTCCACTGGTCGGTGGCGTCTTGGTAGCGGAAGTAGCCGTGGGGGTGCGGCCGGGGGAGCTCCGGTGAGGCGCCCGGCAGCACCGTGCCTTGCAGCTTGAGCGGACCCAGGATCCGCAGCTTCATCTCCTCGGCGATCGAGTGGCCGGTGACCTTCTCGATCAGCAGCTGGGCCAGCGTGTAGTTGGTGTTGGAGTAGCTCCAGCTCTTCCCCGGCTCGAACCGCGCCGACCTGGACAACCCGAACCGCACCAGTTCCTCCGGCTGATAGGTCTTGAACCGGACGTCCGCCCACTCCTTGCCCGCTGCGGGGATCCCCGGCTCGACTGACCCGTCAGGGCGAAACTCGCCGGTGTAGTTGTACAGCCCGCTGGTGTGCTCCAGCAGCATCCGCACCGTGATCCGCCGGTCCAGCTTGAACTTGGGCAGGTAGTCGGCCACCGGGGCGTCCAGCTTGATCTCGCCGTCGTCCACCAGCTGCAGCACCAGGGTCGCGACGAAGGGCTTGGTGCTGCTGCCGATCCGGAACCGCCCGTTCGCCGGCGGCTTCGCGTTCGCACCTAGCTTGCGCTTCCCGGCGCTGCCGACCCACTCGCCCCGCTCATCGTTCACGCGCGCCTGCACGCCGAGGAAACCGGCATCGACGATCGCCTGGATGGCCTTCTGCAACTCCGGGCGGTCCTGTCCGGCAGCGGCCTTCGGCACAGCCTTGCCGTCCGCGGTGGCCGAAGCGGGTGCGGCCGCCCCGGCCAGCAGTGTGGCCGCCAGCGCCGTGACCGCCACGCGCCGGGTGACCCGCGGCGTCCGAGCCCTGTTGTTCTCGGCGGTGTGGAGGGGTTCACTCATGATCGGTCCTCATTTCGCGATAGTACGTGTTTTGGATAGCTCGAAAGCTATGTTGCATTCGAAATACTGTCAATCGCAAAAATGCATATGCCCAGGTGAATTGGTGAACATTGGAGCAATGACGCTGAGGTCGAATGCAATACGGTGTTGCAATGGCTGACGGCGAAGACAATACTGGCGGCATGCCAGGAGGACGATTGACCCAGCAGGACCGCGAGCGCATCGCGTCCGGACTCGCCGACAAGCTTTCCTACGGTGAGATCGCCAGGCGGCTCGACCGGCCGACCTCGACGATCACCCGGGAGATCGCACGCAACGGCGGCCCCGTCGGCTACCGGCCCCAGCAGGCACACCAGGCGACGATCCAGCGAGCGCGGCGCGGCACACCGGCACCCCCTCGCGCGGACACGCCGCCGGACGGCCTGATGGGAGAGGAACTCCTGGAGAGGGCGGTCAGAGCGGGGATGCCGAGGATAACCGCGCGCGTGCACCACGACCTGATGCTGTCCGAGGGCGGCAGGCGCACCGCGGCCGAGCTGACCCGCAGGCTGAAGGTCAGCGCGGCCTCCGTCTCCGTCGCCGTGAACTACCTGGTCCAACAGGGATTCGTCCGGCGCGAGCGCGATCCGCAACGGCGTCGCGACATCTACGTGATCGACGACGACGCCTGGTACAACGCGATCATGACCAGCGAGCGGCAGACACTCGAGACGGCGCGGGCCACGATGGCGGTGGCCGAGACGTACGGGCTCGACAGCCCCGTGGGACAACGGCTGGCCAAGACAGCGGCGTACCTGGAACGCGTCAGCCTGGACATCATGGAGTCGGCCGCCCGCTGGCGCACCCTCCTGACGTGACGGGGCTCAGCCGAACCACTGAGACGCTGCTGGCCGAGATCGTCAAGCTGAGGGGGTGAAGGCCACACAGCCACCGCTGGCCGTCATGAGGATGTCCGCCTCCTCCCTCGATCGGCGCAATGGTCCCCCCGGGCAAACGGTGATCCGGCTCGCAAGCATGGCCCGGGCGACACCTCATATCGTCTCCTGCCGCGAGAATTTACCGCGGTCCTCTGACCTGGCGTTTCTCGTCCTCACGGCCACCGAACCGAGAAGATGATCTCGGCAGGCCGCCGCTTGGCGATCACCTCGATGGTAGGGAAGACCCCACTCCAACAGGCAAGCAGGCGTGACTGATTCTGAGTGATCTTCCCGCGATATTGGAGGCATGAAGAAATTGCTCGCTAGTGCTGTCGCCGGTTTCCTGGTCCTCACCCCTGTCGCCTCTGTCGCCCCCGCCTTCGCCTCCGCCGCAACGCCCTCGCCGCAGTCCCGCCTTGATCTGCTCACCACCGAGGACGGCATGGCAGGCGCGTTGAGCCAGGTGCGGAGCCCGGGTGGCGCGACCGTGACCCGGCGCTCCGGCACCGCTGAGCGGGGCACCGGGAAGCCGATGATCGGCCCCCAGGGCCGGTTCAGGATCGCCAGCGGGAGCAAGCCGATCATTGCCGCCACCGTGCTGCGGCTGGTCGATCAGAAGAAGATCGACGTGGACGCCAAGGTGGAGCGTTACCTGCCCGGGGTGCTGCGCGGCACCGGCGACGGCGCCGGGATCGACGGTCGAAAGATCACCATCCGGATGCTGCTGCAGCAGACCAGCGGCCTGCCCGAGTACCTCAACGCGATCGAGTGGAAGGAACCCCTCCCCGACTTCCTGAAGGTGGCGCTGACGCTCAAGCCCACGCCCCGCGGCTCCTTCGCCTACGCCAACACCAACTACCTGGTCGCCGGCATGATCGTGACCGCGGTGACCGGCAAGGACTTCCGCCAGGCGAGCCGGGACCTGATCCTCAAGCCGTACGGGATGCGGGACACGTACTGGCCGGCCAAGGGCGACTACGGCATCCGCGGCCCGCACGCCCACACCTACGGGGCGCACCCCGGTCATCCGCAGGACGGCGAGGTGGACCTGACCGACCAGCTGCCCACCTACGAGTTCGGTCCCAGCGGCGGCCTGGTCTCCACTCCTGAGGACCTCAACCGGTTCTGGCGTAAGGCCCCGCTGAGCAAGATGATTACCCGGCCGGTGAAGGTCGAGCAGGAAGGCTGGCCGGCGGACGCCCGCTACGGCTACGGCGTGGTCCGGATGAAGTCGAGCTGTGGTTACGCCTACTTCGTCGCCGGCGACATGCCGGGGGCCGCGGTGTTCAGCGGCCGGGACCGGGCCGGGCGCGCAGCCACCGTCTACACCACTGGTGTGCCCGGCAATCGGCAGCACCTGATCGACGCCTTCGTCACCGCGATGTGCGACCGCTGAGTCCGGGTGGTCAGGCGGACCGCTTCAGGGGTCATGCCGACGAGCACACCGGTGGGGTGCGGTGTGCTCGTGGTGTGCTCGTATGTCATGAACCGATGTGATGAGCGCCGGCACTAGTCGGCATGCAAACCACGCATGCCTGTTAGTTGGCTGGGATGGACTGTCACGTGCAGTCGGGGGCACAGCGGTTCGCCAAGACGTGCCTCGTCGGCCCCGTGCCGCGCGGGCGACCTTGTCCACCGGCCGACGCGATAGCACCTACGTGAGGCGCTTCATTCGCGGAGCGGCCGGTAATGCATGGTCCGAAGGCTTGTCAAGGCGCTGAGGGTGTGGCCGGGGCGCCCCGTTATGGCCTCCTTGCATGCTCTTGTTGTGCTCTCGTCCTGGCGTTTGGATCTAGGGGGGCGCTCTTCTGCGGAACGTTACAAGCGGCGGGTTCCGGACGCGTCACCCGTGCCGCCGCCTGTTCTGCCCGGCCCGGTCCTCTCGTAGTACGCAGGCCATCGGCCTGCGTCGTTTGCCAGGAGAAGGAGTCGTGAGCATGACTGCGCTGACCTACACCGTCCTTACCGACCCGGCGTCCTTGGAGGCGTCAGTGGATGGGCGGTCTCCGTCCACGGGGACGGTGTATCTGATGGTCACCAACACCAGAGGGACGGTGCCCTGGTTGAGGATCGAAGTGAAGGTGCCTGTGGGTGACGGCGCCGGCCACCTCACCCGGGACATCAGCACGATCAAGCCGAAGGGCGAGTACACCGACACCCAGTCGGGCCCCCAGGCGGACACCCAGCCGGTGATCGTCCAGCCGCAGGGGGCCAACGTCTTCCAGGTCACCCCTCAGAGCGGTCGCATAGAGGGTTTCGAGCCCGGTGACTACATGGTGCTGACGCTGGAGAACGTCACCGTCGCTCCCAACGCCGGGGTGGCTGTGCTGATGGTGACCGAGACCACCAGAACCCCTAACGGGTGGCAGGTCAGCGATGCGGCGGTGCCGTTGGTGAAGGCCGCTCCGAAGGAGATTCCGCCGCCGCGGGACTTCCGTCCGGACAAGGCCATGGTGGACGCCGGAGACAGTCTCACGCTGAGCTGGGACGGGTCCAACGACTTCAGCTACGAGATCCGGTTCCCCGGCGGGCAGATGAACATCGCCCCGGGTACGCGTGCCTGGTCGCCGGCCGAAGCCCCGAAGCGGGCTACCACCTACATTCTCGTCGCCACCGACCCCATAACCCAGCAGCAGCACTTCCTCACCACGACCGTTCAGGTGCGTTATCCCGTTCTGGAGACGCTCACCGCCACCATCGGCATCGACACCCCCTGGGTCCAGGGGACGGCGAACAAGGGGCGTGTCACCTTCGCCGACACAGGGGTGGAGATCTTCAACGACTCCGGCGGGCAGGGGACCGTGACGGCCGACAAGGCCCTCCTCAATGGTGTGAACACCGAGTGGGTGCAGGGGAGGAGCGCCGATGACGGAAAGCTCACTTTCCCCAAGGACGGGATCGATGTCCGCCAGGGAAGTGGGGCGTGGGGGAACGTGCACGCCGACAAGGCCGACCTCAATGGTGTGAACACCGAATGGGTCCAGGGGAGGAGCGCCGATGACGGAAAGCTCACCTTCCCCAAGGACGGGATCGATGTCCGTCAGGGAAGTGGGGCGTGGGGGAACGTGCACGCCGACAAGGCCGACCTCAACGGTGTGAACACCAAATGGGTGCAGGGTAGAAGCGCCGACGACGGATGGATCAGCTTCCCCAAGGAAGGGCTGAACGTGTATCGGGCGGGCACCCATGAGTGGGGAACCGTGTTCGCCAAGCACGGCGGGATGGCCTCAGGAAAGAGCAGCCCTGGACAGGGCTGGAGGACCTACGCACCCAACTCCATCTGCATCGACGTCGATACCACCGCAGGTCAGTTCACCGGTAACCCCGTTTACCTCACCTCCATCGGAGGCGCCGGCGGCATGCAGTACGACCTGGTCGGCACCAGTGCCGTCTACGACATCACCGCCAACAAGTTCAGCGTCTACCTCAAGTGGCGCGACGACCGCGACCTGACGCCCGCCATGGCCCAGCAGTTCGGCTGGTACATCAACTGGATCGGCTACGACACCCCCTAGATGTACTGCCCAGGCAGGTTGGTTGAGATTGTGTGATGACACGGTCTGAATCTGCGTGATGACGAAGGGCCATGGACAGGATGGCGTCGGCGGTGACGTCGGCGCCTCCGATGGTCTTGGCGCATTTGCGGGCGGGTTCGTGGCCTTCCAGGGCGTACTCGCGTTCCATCCACTCACGGGGCGAGTTGTTGGAGAAGGGTGCGGGCGAAGGACGCCGCGGCCTCGTCGTCGTCACGGCTGGCGGGCAGCGACATGTGGCTCAGGAACGCGTACTGGAAGCAGGCGCCGAGGAGCAGTCCGGCAGCGGCGGTGACGTCGGCTTCCGGCCGCAGTCGTCCAAGGTCCTGTTCTGTGCGCAGGTACGCGGCGACGGCTTCGTTGGCCTTGTGCGGGCCCGCGCCTTGGTGCCGCAGTTCCTCCTTGTGAGCGGCGAGGGTGGCAGGGTCGGCGAACATGGAGGCGAGCATCGGAAAGCCCTCGCCGTAGAAGGCGATCGCGGCCCGCGCCACGGCGGTGAGATTGTCCACGAGCGTTCCTGTGCCTGCCCTGCCGTTCAGCGCCTGTGCCAGCAGCGTGAAGCCGGGTGAGCGTTCCCGCATCACCGCTACGAGCAGGTCGGCCTTATTGGTGAAGTGCTTGTAGAGGGCAGCCTCGGTGAACCCGGCGGCCTGCGCGATCTGGCGTGTGGTCACGTTGGCCAGGCCGCGTTCTGCCATGACCGTCGCCGCCGCGTCGAGGATCACATCTCTGGTGCCCATCTTCGTCCTCTCCTTGTCCGGGTGGCACTTGACGAGGTTAGTAATCACTCACTAACGTCCCCTACGAAGTTAGCGAGCGTTTACTAACATGGGGAGTGTAGATGAAACTGACCTTCTTCGGTGCGACCGGCGGTACCGGGCAGTACCTCGTGGATCAGGCTCTCGCCGCGGACCACCACGTCACCGCAGTCGTACGCGACCCGGCCCGGTTGCCTCAGGCCGGTCACCCACGGCTCGAACCAGTGGTCGCCGACGCGATGGACGCCGAGGCCATCGTCGCCGGCGTGACCGGCCGAGACGCCGTGGTGTCGGCCCTGGGGCCTCGCCCTGGGGCGGGCGGGTCGGTATGCGCCGACGGCGCCCGCGCGATCATCACCGCGATGCGCACCGCCGGAACCCGCCGCCTGATCGTCGTCACCGCCAGCGGCCACATCGTCGACGAGGGTGACGGACCGGCCAGCCGCCTGGTGGTCAAGCCGCTGCTGCGGCGCTTCCTCCGCGAGGGATTCACCGACTTCGCCCGCACCGACGAGGCAGTTCGCGCCAGCGGTCTGGATTGGACGATCATGCGGCCGCCCCGGCTCACCAACGGCGGACGCCGACCGTACCGCACCGCGATCGACCGCAACGTCCGGGGCGGCATCACGATCGCCCGCGCGGACCTCGCGCACGCCACCCTCGCCGCGCTGGCAGACCCGACCGCTATCGGCCACACCATCTCACTGGGGTACTGACCATGAAGAGACGGATCATCATTGGCCTGTGTCTGCTGCTGACCGCTGTGCTCAGCCTCACCGGCGCCGTCGGCTACCTCACCTTCCTGCGCCCGGCCGACAACCCGCCGGCCGACGCCTGCACCGGCGGACCGGGGCAACACCCCCGGGTGGTCGCCGCCGGCGCCAGCATGACGCAGGGCGCGCTCGGCGCGAACTGGGTGGCCGCGTTGCGCGCCCGGCCCGATTTTCACGGCTATGAGTTCGTCAACGCGGGCATCAACGGCAGTACCACAGCTGACCTGCGGCAGCGTGTCGACACCGACATCGTGGCCTGCCAGCCGGCCGCGGTCACGATCCTCATCGGCACCAACGACGTCCGCAACGGCGTCCCGCTGGAGCAGTATCGCGCCAACCTCCACACGATCGTTGACCAGATCAAAGCCCGTACCACCGCCCGGATCGCACTGCTGTCCTTGCCGCCACTCGGCGAGGACCTGAACACCGAGATCAACCACAGGCTCAGCGCATACAACGCCGCAATCCAGGAGACCGCCACCCGAGCAAAGATTGACTACCTGCCCCTGCATGAACGCGTGGTCGAAGACCTCCGACGGACAGGCGGCCGCACGCCGTACGACTTCAGCTTCCCCCTCGCCCTCGCCGTCGCCGCCCGGCACTACCTCCTCGGGCGCAGCTGGGACGAGATCGCCCAGGCGGGCGGACGTGAACTGCTCGTCGACCATGTCCACCTGAGCGACCGGGGCGGCAAAATCGTTGAAGACCTCGTCAGCCAGTGGCTCAAAACGTAGTCGGCCACGAGCACGTCAGCACGGCAGCCAGATGCCGTTGACGGTCAGGCCACCGCCGTGGTCGTCGTTGACGGTGCCGGTGACCACCATGCCGAACGTCACCCGGCCGCCGGGCCCTATGGTGCCGTTCCAGGGCTGGTTGTGGGCCGACATGCTCTGGCCTGGTTGAACCACGACCGCATTCCACGCGTTGGTGAGGCGGGCGTTGGGATCACCCCAGGTCCACTGGACCGTCCAGTCGAGCGTCCCGCCTCCGTCATCGATGAGGGTGACGTCGGCATGGAAGCCGGTGGCCCATGAGCTGACCTTCACCCACTCGCACGCGTTGATCATCGCGCGTGCGGGAGAGGCGTATGTTGCGATCAGTACGATGGTGCCGAAAAGGACGCCTGCCACCCGCGCCATTCGTGATGCACGTCGTCTCGCCATATCCGATCCTTCGGCAGAAGCGGGCGCGCGACGCCCGGCAGCGGTGAGCTCCTTGCCTATGTGCTATCTCCGTGAAGGATCAGCGTCAACACCGGGAAATGACCGCCAGCGTCAATGTTGCTCTTTCAAAGGCAAAACTCCATGCACGGTCGAAGGGACTTTGTTCAGGCCGGATCTGCTGAGGCCTCGATAATCGTAGCTCAATGGCATATTGAGCTGCCTGTCAATCCACTGGATCATAAGTGCGCAAGGTCGGCAACGGGCGTCGCGCTCAGCCATCCGTATCGTGACAGCTCATCACCCGCCACCAGCCAAGGGTGGGCCGTGCGGCACCGCTGGGAGGGATCGTCGATGGCGATCTCAGTCAGCAGTCGAGGGGGAGCAGTACGTGCACGGCTCCGGCGAAAGGTTTGCCTGGCCTGGTGGAGTCTTTCCCAGCCTGGTGCCGTTGTGGGCTTGACAGTCCAGCGGAGCCGAGGCTACCTGGAGAGGGCGAATGAGGTGGGGCTCCGAACGCCGCAGGGCTGCGTTGCCGGTAGCCGGAGGACCAGCGGAGAGTCTGTTCTCCGGCGGTTTGGGGTACCAATGGCGACCTATGAGTATTGCTGTTCGGAGTGCGGGCCGTACGAGGTGCGTCTACCGATGGGAACGGCGTCGGTGTCTGGTGTCTGCGCGAAGTGCGGCCATCCGGCACGCCGCGTCTTCTCCGCACCGCACCTGTCTCGCGTCCCATCGGCCCTGGCCGTGGCACTCGCCGGCGAGGAGCGGAGCCAGGACGAACCCGTGGTCGTCTCTGGCGCGCCCCGTGAACGGCGTCGGCCGAGGCCGCACCCGGCAACGGCACGGCTGCCTCGGCCTTGAGCGACAGACAACCTTGATTGACAGAACAACACGTCCACGCGCGTCCGTACCTGGCGAAGGCTGACGGCGTCCGGATGCAGCCACGGCAGTCGGGGTCCTCCTCGACCTGGGCAGGGCCGTGCCACTGCATGGCGTCCGTGGACGACGCTGCCCATGCTGAACGCCTACGAGCAATGGCTAGGAGGTGTGTCGCTGATGGGAGCTGTAGGGCTGCTCTACGTCGGCGCGGTGCTTTTTCTGAACGGGCTGATGCTCCTGGGGAAGGTCGAGCCCCGAGCGGCAGGCATTTTCAACCTCTTCGTTGGGGCGCTACAGGTGATCACACCCACTGTGATGATCATCACCTCCGGCGGGATGCCTGCTGAGATTCTCGTCGCGTCGGGAATCTACCTCTTCGGCTTCACCTATCTATACGTGGGGATCGGTCTGCTCGGCGGGTTCGACACCACTGGAGTCGGTTACTTCTCGCTGTTCGTGGCCATCATGGCCTTGGCATACTCGTTCGCGAGCTTCCGGGTCCTCAACGATCCGCCGTTCGGCGTCATATGGCTCTATTGGTCCTTCTTGTGGCTTCTGTTCTTCATCTTGCTGGGGCTGAAGCGCACGGAGATCACCCGCTACACGGGCTGGGTGGCGGCGATCCAGGGATGGGTGACGGCGGCCATTCCGTCCTTCCTCATCCTCTCCGGCTACTGGCAGAACCCACGGCTCATCGCAACCATCCTCGCCGTGTTCGGGGTGGTGGCGTTCGGCGTGCTGTGGCCGCTGACGAGGAAGCAGAGGCCGTCCGCCGCTACAGCAGCAGGCGCGGGGGATGAGACGCCAAGCGCCCAAGAACGAACCAGGCACCGTCCTCGATGGACCTGACAGGGCTCGAACCCTGGGGGAGGAGATGAAACCAGATTCTGATCTCCGAAGGCAACACAGTGGACCTGCACCATGAGGTGACTTCTCATGCCGAAAGTCGTGTTCAGCGTGGACCAATCCAAGTCAATGCGTGATCAGGAGGTACCAGGCCATAACCGATGGCACCCGGACATTCCCGTGGTCGCCATGGTCCGGCCAGGAGATGAGTTCCGCGTCGAGTGCAGAGAGTGGACCGACGCCCAACTAGGCAACAACGACTCCGCCAACGACGTGCGGGACGTCGATCTGAGCCTCGCACACGTGCTGAGCGGACCCATCGGGGTCGAGGGAGCAGAACCGGGTGACCTCTTGGTCGTCGACATTCTCGACCTCGGCCCGGTCCCGCAGCAGGTCGGCGACGCACCAGGACAAGGTTGGGGCTACACCGGCGTGTTCGCCAAGGTCAACGGTGGCGGCTATCTGACCGACTACTTCCCGGACGCCTACAAGGCGATCTGGGACTTCCATGGCGTGGTCGCGACCTCGCGCCACCTGCCCGGCATCCGATACACCGGCATCACCCACCCCGGCCTGTTCGGCACGGCGCCGTCGGCCGAGTTGCTTGCCGGCTGGAACCGGCGGGAGCAAGCTCTCATCGATACCAATCCCGGCCGGGTCCCGCCGTTGGGCCTGCCGCCGCTCGCCGACAACGCCATCGCTGGTACCGCCACCGGCGAGGTCGCGGATCGGATCGCCCGTGAGGGTGCCCGCACAGTGCCCGCGCGCGAGAACGGCGGCAACCACGACATCAAGAACTTCACCCGTGGGGCGCGGGTCTTCTACCCCGTCTGGGTGAAGGATGCCAAGCTCTCCGGCGGAGACCTGCACTTCAGCCAGGGCGATGGCGAGATCACCTTCTGCGGTGCGATCGAGATGGGTGGTTTCATCGATTTCCGCGTCGACCTCATCAAGGGCGGCATGGAGAAGTACGGCGTCACCACCAACCCGATCTTCCTTCCCGGCAACGTCGAGCCGCGGTACTCGGAGTTCCTTTCGTTCATCGGCATCTCGGTCGATCACGACACCGACACGAACTACTACCTCGACGCGACCGTGGCCTACCGCCGGGCCTGTCTCAACGCCATCGAATACCTCAAGAAGTGGGGGTACACGGGTGAGCAGGCCTACCTGCTCCTCGGCTCGGCGCCCATCGAGGGGCGGATCAGCGGGATCGTTGACATCCCCAACGCCTGCTGCTCGCTCTACCTGCCCACGGCGATCTTCGACTTCGACGTACGTCCGAACTCGGAGGGACCCGTCAAGAAGGACCGCGGGCAGTGCGCCGTGACGTCCTGATCAGTGGGGCATGGGGATGGGCTGAGGCCCGATATGTGCAGATCGGTCCTCGTTGCGCGACGAAGGCCGTCGGCGCCGGACCGGTTCAACCACCGTCCTGCTCCTCGAACCGTCCTGCTCCTCGAACGAGGGGCAGGACGGGCGAGCGGGAGCGCGTAGTACGCCGCGCCAAAGGCCGATGTAAGCCGTGTCACCGGCTTCGATGAGTCAATGCCGGTACATCCGCCGGGCGGCTGCCGCGGCCCCGGCGCCGAGCGTGATCCCGCCCGCCAGGGCGGGCACCCAGTCGCCCAGCCGCACGTACGGCGTCTCCTCGACGGACAGCGGCACGTCCACCACGAACGCGCCGCGATACTCCGGCGGCAACCAGGCCAGCCGCCCGCCGCGCGCGTCGAACGCCGCCGAGGTGCCGCCCAGCTCGACCAGCACCGCCGGCCGGCCCGACTCGACCGCCCGCAGCGCCTCGAAGCTCGCCTGCTGCGCGTGCGCCCAGCTCCCGTGAAACGTCGTGAGCGACCCCTGTGTGATCGTCACGTCCACGCCCCTGCGGGCCAGGCCGCGCCGCAGGTCCGGAAAGGTCGACTCGTACGAGATCAGCGGCCCCACCTGGCGGCCGGCCACCTCGAACACGGCCAGCCCGGCCCCGGTGGTCCGGTCCTTCTCGGCCGCCTCGGTATGCCCCGCGATCCAGCCGAGCACCGGCCGCAGCGGGATGTACTCCCCGAACGGGACCAGTCGCTGCTTGACGTACGTGTCCACGACCCCGTCCGGCGTGTAGTGGTAGGCCGACTTGGCGATCCGGCCGGAGGCATCCGCGGCGTCCACGTTCACCAGCAGGTCGGCGCCCGTCTCGGCGGCTGCCCGGCGCAGCAGGCGGTCCGTGTCCGGGCGCTGGGCGGGGTCGAGGGCGACGCTGCTCTGACCCCAGACCACCACGTCGGGGTCGCGGCCGGCGAGCTCGCCGGTCAGCCGGAGGTGCGCGGCCACGCGCCGCTCCGGGCCGGGTACGGGGCCCGGCTGGACGCCCGCCACGCGCATGACACCCGTCACGGCGGGCTCGGACCACACCAGCCCGGAGCACGCGGCGAGCGCGGCCAGCGTGACGGCGGCTCCCCCGGCGGCCAGCCGAACCGGTCGGCCCGCGTCCGGCAGCGCGGCGATCGCGAGCCCGGCGTTGACCGCGACCAGGGTGAAGCTGAGCAGCCACACCCCGCCGAGCGCGGCCAGCCCCAGCACCGGCCGCACCTGCCACTGGCTCGACCCGAGCAGCCCCCACGTCCCGCCGAGGTGCTGCCACGAACGCAGCGCCTCGACGGCCACCCACACCGAGGGCAGCACCAGCAGCGCCATCCCCGCCCTGGCCGGGGAGACGCGCCGCAGCAACCCGTACGCGACCAGCCCGAACGGCACCCACACCAGCCCGACGGCCAGCACCGCCAGCGGCCAGAACACGCCCATAAACGGCAGCACCCAGTGGTGCAGCGTTCCGAAGAAGCCCGCCGAAGCCCACCAGCTCCGCCACCCCGCCTCCCGGAACGTCCCCGCGCCGGCCACCAGGAGCAGGAACGGCACGAGGCCGAACCACGCCCACCACCAGGCGCTCACGGCAGGGAAGGCGAGCGCCAGGCACGCGCCGGTCACAGCGGCCAGCAGGCGCGGGCCCCACCGGCGCGCCACGCCGGCGCGCTCGGCCGTGATGGTGATGGACGCGGTCGGCACACCGCCCTGCTACCCCACCTGGCGCCCGTCACCGCCCCGGTCGCAGAGTAGAAATGATCAGTGCGCTTCCAGGTCAGAGCTCGGGCCTTACGGGGTTCAGGATGTCGGTGATCCGAAGGAACCCATCCGTGCCGTGGCCCAGTCCGATGACGCGGCGGGCCAAGCCTTCGGCCGCGCGCATCACGCCCGCGTCGATGCCATGCGACTCGGAGGTGTGCACGATATGGGCCATGGACGACACCGCTGAGGTGATCGGGTTGGTCTCGTCGGAGAACCTGCCGCTGTCCACTTCCTCAGCGGTCTGCTCGAAGATCGGGGGCAGGATCGCGCCGATTCCCTTGGCGAACGGCGCCAGCTCCCGCGCGGTGATGCCCTCAGCCCTCGCCACCGCCAGCGCGTGCGCGTAGCCGGCCATCGCGGTCCAGAAGATGTCGAGCAAGGCGATGTCGTATGCGGCCGCCCGGCCGATGTCCTCGCTGAGGTGGGTATGGGTGCCGCCCAGGGCGTCCAGTACGGGCCGATGCTCCCGGTAGAGCTCTTCTGGGCCGCTGTGGAGGAACACCGCGGCCGGGGTTCCGATAGTCGGGGTGGGCGTCATGATCGCGCCGTCCAGGTATCCGATGCCATGCCCGGCCGCCCAGGCGGCGGTCGTCCGGGCACGGTCGGGGGTGTCGGCGGTCAGGTTCACGACGGTACGTCCCTTGAGCGCGTCGGTGACCGTGTCGCGTCGAACGATGGCGTCCGCCGCGTCGTAGTTCACCACGCAGATCACGGTCAACCTGCTTGCGGCGACCGCCGTTTCGGGCGATCGGGCGCCCAGCGCGCCACGCTCCACCAACTCCCGATCCTTGCCCGGCGTCCGATTCCAGATCGTGGTACGCAGACCGGCATCCAGGAAGGCGCCGGCCAGGGCCCGGCCCATGGGCCCCAGGCCGAGTACGGTGACGGCAGACTGTTCGGTGTGCGAGGTCATGACTCAACTCCTGCTTAGATGTCGACAAAGGTGATGAATGGGGTGTGAAGATGACGCGCAGTCGTGCCCAGGACCCGAATGTCTGCGGAGTGACCGCCGCGATCGCCGTGATCGACGGCAAGTGGAAGACGATTCTGCTCTGGCTCCTGGAATCTGCTCCGCACCGTCCTGGCGAACTGCGCCGAAGACTGCCGGGCCTCACCGAGAAAGTGCTGACCCAGACACTCCGCGAGATGGAGAACGACGGTCTGGTCCACCGAGAGGTGCACGATGTACGGCCACTTAAGACCGTGTACTCCCTGACCGCGTTCGGCCGCGAACTCTCCGCGTCGTTGGCGCCTCTTTCCGACTGGGGCCATCGTCGCCTGGAGAAATTGGCCGAGTCCCAGTCGGTCTCCTGATGCGCGGCAAACCTCCCCGTCTCGCCTGCATCTGACGGCCCTCCGACCGCCCACGACCAAGCTTCAGGCAGCCCCGGCCCAGCCGACAAGTACCCACAAAAAAGTGGCTACGACGGCGATCTGAAGCCCCCGGGAGGAACTCGGCCGCCGGTGCGTTCGCGCTGGGGGCGAGCGCACCGGCCGTCGGCGAGGGCACCGCGCGGCACGCAGCCGTCGTGGTGTCGGTGCGCTTGATCGGAACGGGCCTGATGCACACGCCGTACTGCTAGCATCTGGACAATTGTCCAGTACGGTCGTCCAGGTCGATTGTCCAGGTTGGGGTTATGGAGATAGCAGTGGAACGCGGGCGGGCCACCCGGCAGCGCCTGCTGAGGGCCGCGGTCGCGCTGGTCGGTGAGGTCGGATGGAACGGCGTCACCACCCGGCTGGTGGCCAAGCGCGCGGATGTCAGCCCGGGCGTGGTGCATTACCACTACGCCTCGGTGACGGATCTGCTGATCGCCGCCTGTACGGAACATGGCGGCGTGATGCTCGAGCAGATCTCGCAGGGTCTGGTCGAGCAAGAGGATCTGGCTGATGGGGTGACCTGGCTGCTGGGGGAGTTGGCGAGTTATCCCGCGGACGACCCGGCAGCGCTGCTGCTCGCCGAGGCGTTTCTGGCGTCCAGCCGATTGCCCGAGTTGCGCGCCGATCTCGCCGTTCTCCTCAACAGGTTCCGCGTGACCGTCGCGGAGTGGCTGCGCGCGCACGGTTATGAGGGCGACGCCGACGTTCTCGCCGTGCTGCTGTCGGCTCTGCTGGACGGTGTGGCGCTGCATCGCGGCGTTGATCCGGGATTGGATCCGCAGGCGCTGGCCGTACCGTTGCGGCGGCTCTTCGCTTCGGAGCCGCAGGCATGACGGGCGCGGTGGGCGGAGGTGGCGGCCTGATGGTCCGCACGTCTGGCATCGGCTCCATCGTCGCTCGGCGGGCCGGCGGATCCGGGCAGGGGCGCCGATGAAGATCCTGATCTCCGGCGGTGGGGTGGCAGGGCTGACCCTGGCCTACTGGCTGCACCGATACGGCCAGACCCCGGTGGTGGTGGAACGGGCGGCGCGGACTGGCGTGGGCGGGTACGGCGTCGACTTCTTCGGCACCGGCTACGACATCGCCGAACGGATGGGCCTGACCGCACAGTTTCAGCCTCGGCGGATTCCGGCCGATTCCGTGGTGTTCGTCGACGACGCGGGCCGGGAGCGGGCACGGCTGGATCGCACCCTCGTGGAGCGAATCGTGCGGGGGCCCTCGCTGCCCATGATGCACGCGGCACTGGAGCAGGTACTGGCCGAGGCCGTCTCCGACCACGTGGAGATCCGGCACGAGCGATCGATCTCCGCGCTGCGGGAGCACCCCGGCGGCGTCGACGTCCGCTTCGTGGACGGCGCCCAGGAAACCTTCGACCTGCTCATCGGAGCTGACGGCGTGCACTCGCTCACCCGTCGGCTCGTGTTCGGCCCCGAACCGGACTTCGCCAGGTACCTCGGGTACCACATGGCCAGTTATCCGCTGGCCGACGAGTTCGATCTGGGCCCGGTCAGGACGCATTACACCGCCGCGGGCCGGCAGGTCGTGGTCTACCGGACCGACGTGCCGGGCCAGGTCATCGCGCTGTTTCTGTTCAAGGCCCCGCACGCGGGCAACATCCCCCGGACTGAGCGGCTCGGCCGATTGCGGACGGCCTTCGCCGGCATGGGCTGGATCACCCAGCGGCTCCTCGACCGCGCACCCGAGGACGGCAGCATCTTCATGGACGCCATGTCACAGATCGTCGTGCCAACCTGGCATCGCGGCAGAGTGGCGTTGGTCGGGGACGCGTGCGGGTGCATGACGCTGGTCTCGGCACAGGGTGTCTCCATGGCGATGGCAGGCGCCTATCTCCTCGCCCAGGCGCTGCACGAGTACGGCGGGGACCATCGGCGGGCGTTTGAGCGATACCAGAGCCGGATGCGGCCCGAGATCGTCCGGCGGCAACGCACCGCCCGCTACGCCGCTCGCACGATCGTGCCGTCCAACCGGTTCGCCGTCAGCGCCCAGCACTCGGTCATGCGCCTGGTGATGCGGCCCGCCTTCGCCCCCGTCCTGCGCCGCCAGTTCGGTGCGGGCAGCATTCTGGCAGGAGGTTGATCATGGAAACGGCAGCCACGCCACCACCCCCCTCAGGGCTGCGCCGCTTGGCGTTCCGTCTGCCCATCCTGCTCTACCGCGCGCATGCGGGCCGACTGCTGGGCGGACGGTTCATGCTCTTGACCCACACCGGCCGCGTCACCGGCAAGCCGCGCCAGGTGGTCATCGAGGTGATCGAGCACGACCCCGTTGACGGCAGCTACGTCGTGCCCTCCGGCTATGGAAGCCGCTCTGACTGGTACCGCAACATTCTCCGCACCCCCGAGGTGCTCGTGCAGGTCGGCTCCCGCGTCCGCCCCATGACGGCCATTCCCCTGCCGCCCGAAACGGGCGCCCACGTCATGGCCCGGTACGGCAGGAGACATCCAAGGTTCGGCAAGAGGCTCGCGCGTTTCATGGGCTTCCTGGTCGACGGCAGCGAGACCGACTACCAGGAAGTCGGCCGCCGTATCGCCTTCGTGCGTTTCGTTGCCCGCTGACCCGTTGCGGCGCCGAGCGTGCACGCCACTCGCCTGGGTGCTCCGGCCCGACGGAGGGACATGAGGATGAACCGGCCGACTCAGGTGATCATGAGCCGGGACCTGCCCTCCGCCGACGAGCTTGTTCCCGCGTAGACGTCGACCGCTCCGGGCTCCACCACGAACTCGCCAGTCGGGTCGTTCGTCCAGAACCCCAGGTCCGCCGCGGCGAGAGTGAATCGCACCACCGTGCTCTCGCCGCGCGCCAGGGTGATCCGGTGGAAGCCGCGCAGGCGACGTACGGGTTGGACGATGGACGCCACGAGGTCGTGGACGTACAGCTGGACGACCTCGTCGCCCGCGCGGCTACCCGTGTTCCGTACCGCGACGGTCACATCGACGGTCGCGCCGGCACGCAGGGCGCTCGCGGCGATCCGGTCGCGGCTCAGCTGCGGCTCGCCGGTGGCGAAAGTGGTGTAGCTGAGGCCGTGGCCGAACGGGAACTGCGGCCCGTCGGCCAGGTCGACGTACTTGGAGACGTACTTGACGTCCGGCTGCGCGGGGTCGTACGGGCGGCCCGTGTTCTCCCGGTTGTAGTAGACGGGGACCTGACCCGCGGAGCGTGGGAACGTCACCGGCAGTTTCCCGCCGGGGTTGACCGCTCCCGTCAGGACGTCCGCGATGGCGCGGCCGGCTTCGATGCCGGGATGCCAGGCCATGACGACGGCCGCGGCCGAGTCCAGCCAGCCGCCGATCGTCAGCGGCCGTCCGGCCACCAGCACGACGGTGAACGGTTTGCCCGTTGCCGCGACAGCCGCGATGAGCTCCTCCTGGGCGCCGGGCAGGCCGAGGCCGGAGCGCGTCGCCGCTTCGCCGCTGAGCGCGGGAGGTTCGCCGACCACGACGACCACCGCGTCCGCGGCCCGCGCGGCCGCGACCGCCTCCGCGATGCCGTCCCGGGCATCGCCCTCCGCCTCGACTCCCCGGGCGTGACGGATCCTGGCCTGCGGTGCCGCTGCCTGCAGAGCCTCGACGACCGTGCCGGACGGGAATCTCCGCTGTGCGTCCGGGAGGACCCAGGCGCCCAGCAGATCCCCGGAGTCGGCGAACGGGCCGATCACGGCGATGGTGGACGCCTTGAGGTCCAGCGGCAGGGCGGCGGCGTCGTTCTTCAGCAGCACCATGCACCGGGCGGCCGCCTCGCGTGCCGCCGACCGGGCCGACGCGGTTGGTGCGGCCACCGCCGCACCCTCGTCCACGTAGGGCCGGTCGAAGAGACCCAGCCGGAACTTCAGCCGCAGCACGCGCGCCACCGCGTCGTCCAGCCGCTGCTGCGTGATGTGTCCGGCGGACAGCAGTTCCTCGCCGTGCTCGGCGAGGCTGGTGCTGACCATCTCCATGTCGACGCCGGAGGTCAGCGCCAGCCGTCCCGCGTCCGCGGCATCGGCCGCGTAGCCGTGGACGAGCAGTTCGTGGACGCCCGCCCAGTCGCTGACCACGACGCCGCCGAAATCCCACTGCTGCTTCAGGATGCCGGTCAGGAGATGGGCGTTGCCGTGCGCGGGTACGCCGCTGACGGTGTTGAACGATGCCATGAACGTGGCCACGCCCGCGTCGGCGGCGGCCTGAAACGGCGGCAGGTAGGTGTTGCGCAGACGCTGCTCGGAGACGTCCACCGTGTTGTAGTCGCGGCCGCCCTCCGCGCCCCCGTAGGCGGCGAAGTGCTTGGCACAGGCCGCGATCCGGTCCGGGGAGCCGAGGTCGTGGCCCTCGTAGCCGCAGATCTTGGCCGCCGCGTACCGTGCGGTGAGATAGGGATCCTCACCGAAGCTTTCCGCGATCCGTCCCCAGCGCGGCTCGCGCGTGACGTCGATCATCGGGGAGAACGTCCAGTGCACGCCGTTGGACCGGGCCTCGCGCGCCGAGGTGGCCCCGTCGGCCTCGGCGACCGCGGGATCGAAGGCGGCCGCCTGGGCGAGTGGGATGGGGAACGTCGTCCAGTAGCCGTGGATGACGTCCAGGCCGAACACCAGCGGGATGCCGAGGCGGGATTCCTCGACCGCGATGCGCTGCAGAGCGTTGCCGCTCGCCGCTCCGAAGACGTTGAGCACCGAGCCGAGCAGGCCCTCCCGGGCGGCGGTCTCGGCCTGTGCGGTGCCCGCGCTCGCGCCGGGCCCGGTGTCCCAGGCCCAGGAGAGCTGCTGGAGCTGCCCCAGCTTCTCCCGGGTGGTCATACGGCCGAGCAGTTCCTTGATCCTGTCCTCGTGCGGCATGCCTGGCGGCTCCTCTCGGTGCGGGTGTGTGGGGCCCGCCCCCGGCTGTCGGGTGCCGGGAGCGGACAGCCGGCGTCAGCCGAGGTTCGCGTCCTGGTAGACGCGCACACTGTCGATCTTGAACTGCTGCGGGAACGGGACGCTCGCGTCGGGATGACCGATCCACGAGGCGCCCACCGCGGTGTTCATGATGATGTGCATCGGGGTGTTGAAGTAGTTGCCGGCCGGGCTGAACTGGCAGGTCTGCTGCCCGTCCACGAAGTACGTCAGCTTCGGTCCGGGTTCCCAGACGAGGCTGTACGTGTGATAGCCGGCGGACAGGTTGACGGAGCTCTCGTACGTGCAGCCCTGGTTGGCCCCGAGGTCAGTGCCGTTGGGGGTGTCGGCGTAGTGCAGTGCGTGCTTCACCTTGTACGGCGTGTTCCACATCTCGGCGAAGTCGATCTCGTTGCCGCCCGGGCCGGGCCAGTTGTAGGTCTTGTCGCCCTGCAGCCACAGCGCCGGCCAGATACCGGTCCCCATGGGCGGCACCTTCGCCACCACCTCGATCTTTCCGTACGTGAAGGAGAAGCGGCCCTTCGTCCAGACCATGCCGGAGGTGTAGGCCTTGGAGCCGTACTGCCGTTTCTCCGTGGTCAGCACCAGGTTGCTGCTGCCGGTGGTGACGTCGAAGGAGGCGTAGGCCTGATCGCTGCCGGGGTTGGTGGTGCCCTCCAGGGCACCCCACTTCTGCGGATCGAGGCTGCTGTCGAAGGTGTCACCCCAGACGAACTGCCAGTTGGGTGCCGCCTGCGCCGCGGCGGTCGTGGCACCGGCCTGGGCCGGCATCGCGACGGCGGCCAGCAGCGCGGCCGCGGCCAGCAGCCGACCTGTTCTCATACGCATCGCACTCTCCTTGCTGGGGGGTGATCGAAACTGGGGGGTGATCGGAACGGTCGATCAGCGCTGCTTGGCGTACGCGGCCTCGAACTCCTTGCGGACCTGGTCGCCGCCGGACTGACGCCAGGTGCGGACGGTGCCGGACCAGTCGGACAACGGCTTGTTGCCGCGGACGATCTCGCTCAGGGCGCCGCTGAGGATCTTGGACAGTGCGGAGCCCTTGGCCGCCTGAGTGGCGGAGTACAGGCCGACGGTCGGATCCGCGACGAGCAGCGGCGCGACCTTCTTGTGGAAGGCGTACTGCTTGTCCACCACCGTCTTCTTGCCCGGGCCGAGGATCGGCGGGCTGTCGATGAGGTACTGCATGGGGATCTTGACGTTCGTCTCGCCCTGCTTGGTGGGCGTCGGTACGCCGTCCTGCATCGTGTAGTCGACGCCTTCGACGCCGAACTTCCGGAACAGGTGCTCGGCGGTGCCGAACGGGGCCGCCATCCAGTTCGCGATAGCGAGCAGCTGCTTGATCCGGACCTCGTCGCCCTTCTTGATGCCGGTGACCGCGAAGCTGCCCCCACCGGTGAGGTGCCGGCCCTCGCCGCCGTCGAACGCCGGAGCGGCCATGGCACCGACGTCGATGCTCCGATAGGCGGCGAGCAGGATGTCCCAGGCCGCGTAGCCGTCGACCTTCAGGGCGATCTTGCCAGTGCCGAACCAGTCGCGGCCCTGCTGGAACGTCGCGCTGAACGCGTCGGGGTGGAAGAGCCCCTGCTTGACCATCGCGGCGACGGCGTCGAGGGCTTTCGGGTAGGCGTCGGTCTCGACGGCGTTGGTGAACTTGCCGCCCTCGACCGACCAGCCGTTCGGCGCACCGGCCATGGTCAGGACGAACATCAGCGCCCCACCGCCCCCGACGCCCGTGTCGCCCAGCGCCCAGCGTCCGGCCTTCGCGTCGGTCAGGCCCTTGCACAGCTCGACGAACTCCCGGTAGCTCTGCGGCGCCGGGTTGAGTGAGCGCTCCGCGATCAGGTCGTCGCGGGTGAACATCATGTTGCCGATGCTCGCCCGCGGCGTCGGCAGCCCGTAGATGCCGCCGTTCGCGATCATCGGACGCCAGGAGAACTCGGGGGTGTTGGCCAGGAACGGGTACTCCTTGACCGCGTCGCCCGACAGGTACGGAGTCAGATCGGCGAACTTCGCCTTCAGCACCGCGGGCAGGTTCGGGGTCGAGGCCTGGAGCATGACCATGTCCGGCAGGTCTCCGCCGGCGATCGTCGTGGTCAGCTTGGTGCCGTAGTCGGCATCGGGGACGATGTTGAACGCCAGCTCGGCGCCGACCCGGTCGTTGAGGGCTTGCCAGTACTTGTTGCCGCCGACGGCGGGAGGCACCGGGTTGAACGTGTTGACCAGGATGTCGACCTTTCCAGCGCCCTCCCCGGGCCTGCCCGAGAGGGCGGCGACGAGGCTTGCCGGATAGCCGTAGAAGCCCGGTAGCAGGTTGTCGCCGGCCGGCAGGTCCGGCTCCACCCCGGCGAACGGGATGTAGGCCGGCAGCTTCAGCCGGGCGTTGGCCGCAGCGGTGTCGCCGTCGGCTGTGTTACCGCCGCCGCACGCTGCGGTGAGCGGTCCAGCAGCGGCCGCGAGCGACAGCGCGCCCGCGCCGCGCAGTAGGCCGCGACGGCTCAGGACTCGGTGCTGGTTCACGTGCGCGTCTCCTCTCGAGAGCGGTGTGTGCACGGGGCGAGTCCATCTGTGAGGAACCGCGGGCAGACACCCTTTGATAAAGCGCATCATCTGATGGCTTCGGACCTTAAAAGGGATGTGTCCAAACTGTCAATACCCGGTAAAACAACTGGATATCGACGTATTACTTGACCCTTCCGGCGACCCGTGGCTAGAGTGACCGCCGCAACTGATAATGCGCGATATCAGATTGGACCGACACCATGGCTGGCCCTGTACACCCCCGGAAGCGCCCGACTCAGGCGGACGTCGCACGGCTGGCGAAGGTCTCGCCCGCCGTGGTCTCCGCGGTGGTCAACGGGCGTACCGCGGGCGGCGTGCGGGTGGGCGACACAACCGCGGCCCGGGTCGAAGAGGCGATCCAGCAGCTGGGCTACGTCCCGAACATCGCCGCCCGGAACCTGGCCGGCGGCCGCAGCAACATCATCGGCTTGTTCACGTACGAGGCCCTGTTCCCGATGGAAGCGATGAGCTTCTACCACCCGTTCCTGCTGGGCGTGGAGGAAGCGGTCGAGGACCTCGACTGCCATCTGCTGCTGTTCACCGGATCGCACGTCGACGGCCGCCGCCGCGCGATCTACAAGAACGGGGTGAACACGCTCCAGCTCGCCGACGGGGCCGTGATCGTCGGGCAGGCGGAGGACCGGGCCGAGCTCACCACCCTGCTGCGCGAGGGCTTCCCCGCGGTGTTCATCGGACGCCGGGAGCTGACCGGTATCGAGGCCTCGTACGCCGCCGCCGACTACAGCACCGCCACCCGCCGACTGGTCGAGCGGATCAGCGCGCTCGGCCACCGGCGCATCGCGCGGCTGCACGGCGGTTCCGGCCACGAGTCCATCGTCGACCGCGACACCGGCTTCACCGCCGCCCGGACCCTGCTGGCGGACCGGCTCGATGCCGCGGACGTCTTCGTCACGCCGAACGCAGCCGCCGTCACCGAACTCGTCCCACGGCTGGTCGAACAGGGTTACACCTGCCTGATCACGGACGACTGCGAGCGGGCCGTCGACGCCTGCGCCGCCGCCGAGGCACTCGGCCGCTCTGTGCCCGGCGACCTGTCCGTCGCGGCGCTCAGTGAGTTCTCCTTCACCCCCACCGACCGGGACTTCACCACCGTCGTGACGCCCGGCCGGGACATGGGCACCGCGGCCATCCGGCTGCTGGCCGACATCCTCGACAACCCCTCCGACCGATCGCCCCGCCGCACCGTCATCGAGTGCGGCATACGCGACGGCGACACGCTGGCCGCGCCCCGCGGCTGAACCCTGACAAGGAGCCTGTATGCGTGAGCAGCACTGCGACGTCCTCGTCGTCGGCGGCGGCCTCGGCGGCGTCGCCGCGGCGCTGGCCGCTGTGCGGATGGGCCGGCAGGTCATCCTCACCGAGGAGACCGATTGGCTCGGCGGCCAGCTGACCTCGCAGGCCGTACCGCCGGACGAGCATCCGTGGATCGAGCAGTTCGGCTGCACGGCGACCTACCGTCGGCTGCGCGAGACGATCCGGGACTTCTACCGGCGCGGCTACCCGCTGACCGAGCAGGCCCGCGCCACCGTCAACCTCAACCCCGGGCAGGGGCACGTCAGCCGGCTCTGCCACGAGCCGCGGGTCGCCGTCGCCGCGATCGAGGAACTGCTCGCGCCCTACCGCGCCAACCGTCAGCTCCAGGTGCTGCTGCGGCACCGGCCGGTGACCGCCGAGACCGACGGCGACCGGGTCTCGGCGGTACGGCTCCTCGACACCGGCACCGGCCACGAAGTCACGGCCTCCGCCCCGTACATCCTCGACGCGACCGAACAGGGCGAACTGCTGGACCTGGCCGGCGTCGAGCACGTCACAGGCTCGGAGAGCCGCGCCGACACCGGCGAACCGCACGCCCTCGACGGCCCTGCGCAGCCACTGGACCAGCAGTCGTTCACGTACTGCTTCGCGCTCGACCACCGCCCCGGCGAGGACCACACGATCGCCCGGCCGGAGACGTACGGCTTCTGGCGCGGCTACGCGCCCGACTTCTGGCCCGCCCCACTGCTCAGCTGGACGCATGTCGCCCCCGAGACGCTCGCCCCGTACGAGAAGAACATCTTCGAGCCGGACAAGGACTTCGACCTCTGGCGGTTCCGCCGCATCCTGCACAAGCCGCTCCTCACCGAAGGCTTCGCCACGAGCGACATCAGCCTGGTCAACTGGCAGCAGGTGGACTACTGGCTCGGCCCCCTGATCGGCGTCGACGACACCGAGCGGGATCGCCACCTCGAGGCGGCGAAGCAGCTCAGCCTGTCGTTTCTGTACTGGATGCAGACCGAGGCGCCGACCTACGACGGCGGCACCGGCTATCCGGGGCTGCGGCTGCGCCACGACGTCACAGACACAGCCGACGGTCTTGCCAAGTACCCCTACATCCGTGAATCGCGCCGGATCCGGGCCGACTTCACCGTCACCGAGCGGCACGTCGGCGTGGCCGCGCGGGGTGCGCTGCAGGGGGCCGAGGAGTTCCGCGACTCCGTGGGCATCGGCAGCTACCGCATCGACCTGCACCCGTCCACCGGAGTCGGCACCGGTCCGCGCCAGTACATCGACGTGGAGAGCTGGCCGTTCCAGATCCCGCTCGGCGCACTGCTGCCCGTACGCGTCGAGAACCTGCTGCCCGCCGCCAAGAACCTCGGCACCACCCACATCACCAACGGCTGCTACCGGCTGCACCCCGTGGAGTGGAACATCGGCGAGGCCGCCGGCGCACTCGCCGCGCACTGCCTCGACACCGGAGCGGCACCGCGCCAGGTGCACACCGACCCGGTCCGGCTCGAGGTGTACCAGAAGCTGCTCACCGACCTGGGCATCGAGCTCAGCTGGCCGCGCGAGGTCCGCACTCAGAAGAAGTACAACTGACCGGATATGAGGCAGGACGAGATGGTCGTGCTCGAAGAACCCATCGTCGCCGCCGAGGCCCCGGCCGCGCGTAGCCGGCCGGGGCGCCGCGTCCGGCTGCGCCGGGACTGGCTGCTGTTGCTGTGCGCTCTGCCGGGCCTCGCCGCACTGCTGGCGTTCCACTACGCGCCGCTGCTCGGCCACGTGATCGCGTTCAAGGACTACCAGCCGTACATCGGCATCGGGGACTCGCCGTGGGTCGGGCTGGACAACTTCCGGATCATCTTCAACGGTGATCCGGTTTTCCTGAACGCGCTGAGCAACACGCTCGTCATCTCGCTGCTCCAGCTGGTCTTCGTCTTCCCGCTGCCGATCGCGGTGGCGCTGCTGCTCAACTCGCTCGTCTCGGAGCGGTTCAAACGCGTCGTGCAGTCGGTGCTGTACCTGCCGCACTTCATGTCCTGGGTGATCGTCGTGGCGATCTTCCAGTACATGCTCGGCAACGCTGGGCTGCTGAACGGCTTTCTCCAGACGCACGACCTGGGCAGCTTCAACCTGATCGGCAACCCGGGGATGTTCAAGGAGCTCATCGTCGCCCAGGTGGTCTGGAAGGACACCGGCTGGGGCACCATCCTCTTCCTGGCCGCGATGTCCCGCATCGACCCGGCGCGGTACGAGGCGGCCGCGGTCGACGGCGCCTCGCGGCTGCGGCAGCTGTGGCACGTGACACTGCCAGGTATCCGGTCCGTGATCATCCTGCTGGTGATCCTGCGCCTGGGCGACGTGCTCAGCGTCGGCTTCGAGCAGATCATCCTCCAGCAGCAGGCGGTCGGCCTCGAGGCATCCGACGTTCTCGACACGTACGTCTTCAACAACGCGGTCGGCTCCGGAGTCTGGGGCGCCTCGGCCGCCGCCGGCCTGGTCAAGGGCATCATCGGCGTCGCTCTCGTGCTCGCCGCCAACAAGGTCGCGCATCTCTTCGACGAGCGGGGGGTCTACCAGAAATGAGCACTGCGACAACGCCGGCCGGGGTGCCGGTCCGGGCGGCCAAGGGAGTCGTCCTGACGCTCTGCTGCCTGCTGGTGATCTTACCGTTCGTGGCGGTGATCTCCACGAGCCTCGCCGACCAGCAGCAGGTCACCGCGGCCGGCGGCTACGTCCTGTGGCCGGACAACCCGAACCTCGACGCATACCGGGTGCTGTTCTCCGGTGATGTGGTCACGCGGGCCGTGCTGGTCTCCATCGGTATCACGCTCGTCGGTACGACGCTGTCGCTGGGCTGCACCACGCTGCTTGCGTACGGACTCTCCCGGCCCGGCAGCTTCGCGGGCAAACCGATCCTCATGCTGGTCCTGTTCAGCCTGCTGTTCTCGCCGGGCATCATCCCCCTGTATCTGACGGTCAAGCAGCTGGGCCTGCTCGACAGCTACTGGTCGCTCATCCTGCCGACGCTGATCAACGCGTTCAACGTGATCGTGATGCGGGCCTTCTTCCTCGAACTGCCCAAGGAACTGCTCGACTCGGCCAAGATCGACGGGGCGGGGGAGTTGACGATCCTGGCCCGGATCGTGCTGCCGCTGTCCAAGGCGATCATCGCGGTCATCGGGCTGTTCTACGCGGTGGCGTACTGGAACAGCTTCTTCTCGGCCCTGCTGTACATCACGGACAACGCGAAGTACCCGCTCTCGCTGGTGCTGCGCACGTACGTGGTGAACAACGCCACGATCGGCGGGGGCGACGGGGCCACCGCGCTTCCGCAGCAGTCGCTTCAGATGGCCATGCTGGTGGTGAGCATCGTGCCCATCGTGTGCGTCTACCCGTTCCTCCAGAAGCACTTCGCCAAGGGAATCATGATCGGGGCGGTCAAGGGCTAACGCTCACTCACGAGGCCAGATCCTGTCATGAGCTGCAGCCATCCGTCCCTGCGGAAGAGCTACACCTCACCGTACGGCGAGCCTGGTCTGTGCCTCGCATGCGATTGTGGCCATGCTGTTTCCGGCCCCGTGCCGCTCAACCCAGGCTCGCCGATCCGCATCTGGGCAGGCGGTGGTCCTGTCCGGTGGGTGAGTCGTCAGCCTCGGCAGGTGCGGAGCATGTTGTGGAGGGCCGCCTTCTCCCTTCGGGTCACGAGGAGCCGGTAGTGCCGCTTCACGGTGATCCATGAGGTCGCGTAGCGGCACCAGTGGCTGCGGCGCGGCGGACGCCAACTCTGCGGCCCTTGGCCGCCCTTGGCGATGTTGGCTGAGTGGCTGACCGTGATCAGCTCGGGGCGGGTGAGGTCGTTGGCGAAGGCCCGCCGCCGCGCCTGGCTCCACTTGCTGGCCCCGGAGCGCCAGGCGTACGCCAATGGCACGAGATGGTCGACATCGACGTGCCTTTCGCTTTTCAGCCACTTACCGTCGTACGGGCTGTACCAGCGGCCCTTGACCGGGTGACAGGCCGCGTTTCTGCGCACGCCTCGTCCGTCGCGGGCCAGGACCACCTCTCGTGCGTCGCACCGGCCTTTGTGGTGCGCCCATCGAGGTTGGAATCGCCGATGGCTGTAACCACGGATGGATAACGGTTTGGCGACCTTCAGCTGGCCCAGCGCGCGGACGGCCAGCGCCCCGGCACCGGCCTGTGGCCGTTTGCGCGGCTCGGCTGCCGCCTGCGGGGTGGCGGGGACAGCGGTGATCGGGATAGCGAGAAGAGTGAGTACGGAGACTCGGACCGTCCTCAAGAAGATCATGGTTCCACCTCTACCACCGACTCCCCATCGGTGGCGGCGATATTCCAGGCACGAAAAAGTTTCGAAGAACTGTCAGGTGCGGGTGATGGCGACCGCCGCCGGCGACCATCCGACTCGGGTGGCTCTTCCGCGGTGACTGCTTGAGAACCCGGTGCGCCGTTTGGGTTCGGATCATGAGGTGGGGAGCGGGGCGGTGTCAGCCGAAGGATGTAGCCGATCTCCTCAACCGGCAGGAGGCCGCGCGGACCGGGCCTGACTAGGGTTTTTTGAAGGTTCGGTGCGCCCGGCCCCCCGCGAAAGGATTGCTCATGGCCTCTGCCCGCAAGACGCTCCTCACTGGTTCGATCACCTTCGTGGCGGGGCTGGCGCTATGGCTGTTCGGACTCGATGAGGAGATCTTCATCTTCACGCCGTCCAAGATCGGCGTGGTCCTGATGGTCGTCGGCGGGTTGGAGACCTTGTATGGGGTCTACAAGAGCGTGCGCGCCAACGACGCGACGCGCTAGTCGGCTTCCCCCGAAGCGCGTCGTGGTGGTGGCTTGGTGCGGTGGAAAGCGGTCGCCCGCTCTGGGAGGCGTCCTTACGCTGAGGCGCATGAGTCGCCGGCGTCATCAGCAGAGGAGTGATCGTCGGCCATCTGGCGTCGAGCCGGCACTCCACTATCTGCGGCAGGGGAAGCGGTACGTGAGCCAGGATGGCCTTTGGTCCACCGGCGTCGCCCTTCCGCGAATTGTCAGAGGCTGAAGGTACGGTCCGGAGATGCCGAAATCGCGGAAACTCATCGAGTCCACGTTCATGACGCTGGACGGGGTCATCGACTCACCGGAGAAGTGGGGCGCGCCCTACTGGGACGAGGAGCATTCGAAGTACAGTGACGCTCTCTTCTCCTCTTCCGACGCCCTCTTGCTGGGGCGCGTGACCTATGCGGCGTTCGCCGAGGTCTGGCCCAAGATGGAGCAGGCCGGTGACCAGGACGCGGCCAGGATGAACGCCCTCCCCAAGTACGTCGCCTCCAGGACCCTGAAGCAGGCCACATGGAACGCCACGATCATCGAGGGCGACGTGGCCAAGGAGATCGCGCGACTGAAGGAACTCCCCGGCCGGAACATCCTGAAGTACGGCACCGGCGAACTCGACCGCACGCTCCTGGAGCACAAGCTGGTGGATGAGTACCACTTCTGGACGTTCCCCGTCGTCGCGGGAGGCGGCCAGCGCCTTTTCGACGGGTTCGACACGACCCATCTGAGGCTGGTGAGGTCGACGTCGTTCGCCTCCGGCATCGTGGTGCTCGTCTACGAGACGAAGCGATAGATCAGGGCTCCTGCCCGGATGGTGGCAGGGGCGCCTCTCGCGGGAGTCGCCTTCGTTCCGTGGTCCCTGACCTGGGGCTGCTGTCGGTCTGACCGTCGTTCGGTTCCCGTTGACGCACCGGGCGGGTGAGCTTCCGCGTCACCCACTGGCCGAGGTCTGCGTCAGCCGGTAGCGCGAGGGCGGGATCCCGTACCGATCCACGAACGCCTGCCGTAACGTCTCCGCCGTCCCGAATCCGCACCGGACCGCGATGGACGCCATCGGCAGCGACGTGGCGGCCAGCAGGTGGGCGGCGGCCTCGGTACGGGCCAGCCGGACGAAGCGCCCGGGCGTCTGGCCCAGGTGCTTGAGGAACAGGCGGGTGAGGTGCCGCTCGCTGACGCCTGCCGTGTCTGCCAGCACGAGCGTGGTCAGGTCGGCGGCGAGATGCCCCGTGATGTACTCGACGGTCCGCTTGACCAGGTCGTTGGCCGGCGAGGGAGCGCTGACGAACATGCTCATCTGCGCCTGGTTACCCGGCCGCTGGAGGTAGGTGACCAGGTTGCGGGCCACCGTCCTGGCGAGTTGGGCGCCGTTGTCCTCCTCGACGAAGGCCATCGTGAGGTCGAGGGCGGCGGTGACGCCGGCG
The DNA here is from genome assembly GCF_022213955.1 of Dolomitihabitans soli. GTDB lineage: Bacteria > Actinomycetota > Actinomycetes > Streptosporangiales > Streptosporangiaceae > Streptosporangium_A > Streptosporangium_A soli. The sequence goes on from NZ_JAKNTW010000015.1 coordinate 78,046, forward strand.
GACGTGGCGACGTTCCCGTTGCGGATGAAGATCGGGCCCGGGTCGACGTCGACCTTGGGGAAGCGGGCGGCCAGGGTCGGCGCCAGTTGCCAGTGCGTGGTGGCGCGCAGCCCGTCGAGCAGGCCGGCGGCGGCGAGGACGTACGCCCCGGTGCAGACGGACGCGACCCGCCGGCTCTCCCGGGCCAGCCGGCGGACGTGGGCGACGATCAGCGGGTTGGCCGCGGCGTCCTCGTGGCCGATCCCGCCGGACACCACGAGCGTGTCGAGCGGTCCGGTGATCCGCTCCAGCGACTGCTGGGCCTGGACGGTCAGCCCGGTGCCGCAGGTGACGGGGTGCCCCCCGGCTGTCGCCACGCGCACCTCGTAGGGCGGTGCGGCGCCGTGCCAGTTGGCCTCCTCCAGCGTCGAGGTGACGCAGGCGATGTCGAGCAGCCCCGCCGCCTCGTACGCCACCACGACCACCCGCCGGACCTCCATGCCCCCGACTGTAGATCCGAAGGACGAGGAACCCAAGTTTCCGGACCTACCCGGCCGCCCGCCTTGGCGTGTGCCCGTGTTCCCGGCCAGAGTCGAGGGCATGACGACGACGACAGTTTCGAAGACCGGCCGCCGCTGGGGCAGGTTCGCCCTCCACTACGCCGAGATGATCATCGCGATGTTCGTCGGCATGTACGGGCTCGGCGCCCTCCTCGACGTCCTCGGCCTCGGTGTCTCCCACAGTGAGAACCCCGAGCTGGGGTATCTGGTCATGGCGTTCACCATGTCCGTCGGCATGGCCGTGTGGATGCGGATCCGCGGCCACGGCTGGGTTCCGACCCTGGAGATGTGCGCGGCGATGTTCGTCCCGATCGTGCCGCTCTTCCCCATGCTGTGGCTCGGCCTCATCGACGGCGGCATGCTGATGCTGCTCGCGCACGTGGCGATGTTCCCGCTCATGCTGGTGGCGATGCTGCGCCGCCTCGACGAGTACGCGGGCTGCGCCCACTGACCGCCTCGGCGGCGGGCAAGGACACACGGGAGAACACGGTGTACGGCGGAGCGCTAGTCGGTCGGCGATGTGATCGACTTCTGGGCTCCGCCATACCTGTTTCTCTGGCATTTGATGACAAATTTGTTTCTACACTCAACCCTTCCAGCTGCCTCATGTGGAGATAGCTGCTAAGGCGAATGTCAAGACCTTGAATCGGGTGAAATCGCCACCACGGCGTAGGGTAGGCGTACGGGTGGACAGTCGTCTCGATAGACGACATTTCGCGAAATAGTCACTGGGGACGGCCAACCGGGGCGGCCTGGCGATGCGAGCGAACGGGCGGAACCGCGCCGGTACGAGTCCCGTGCCGGTGGCGAGCGCATCAGACGTCTGAATTTTCGAATCACCGGATGACTGATCGAGGAATAGCGGCCTACGCCGGGCGGTCGTCCGCTCCCGAGTCGGAAATGCCATGGCTTCCACAGAGATGTGCGACGGCATCGGTATCTCCGTTTCTGGTCGAGCGGACCGAGTGCCCGATTCAAGAAAGACTTGACTGGAGGCCGAAAATGTCATCCGACCGCATGTCGAAAGACCTACTCCCGACGCCGGACTTCACCTTCGATCCCGACGTTCCGGGTGCGTGTATCGCGGGCGTAAGGCCCTACCGCATCGGCTCCTATCGGCTCGACGCCGAGATGGAGTCAGGCAAGTTCGTCGTCCACAACTACGGCCACGGCGGCGCCGGCATCACGCTGAGCTGGGGTTGTGCCGAAAAGGTGCGGGAAATCGTCAAGAACTACATCGCCGTGTCGAAGGACACGGAAGTCGCGGTGCTCGGCGCCGGCGTCATGGGGCTGACCGCCGCGACGCTGCTGCTCGACCTCGGCCTCAAGGTCACGATCTATTCGGACCGCAAGCCGGAGGAGACGACATCGTACAAGGCCGGTGGCCAGTGGGCCGTCTCCGTCGTCAAGTACGAAGGCAAGGAAGAGGAGCTCAAGGGCATCCTCAAGACCGCCTACACGACGTTCAAGAACAGCATCGGCAAGAACTTCGGCGTTTACGAGCGGCCCAACTACACCGCGACGCTCTCGCACAATCTCGAAGTGGTGATGCAACTCGTACCCGGCCTGATACCGGAACGCGTCCCGCTGCCGTGCCTGCCGTTCGAAGGACACACCCAGTCCGGATACATGTATCAGACGTTGCTGATCGAGCCGCCGACCTTCCTGGCCCGGCTGGAGAAGGATCTCAAGATGCGCAACGTCACATGCGTGCACAAGAGATTCATGAACAAGTCGGACGTGTTCACGTCGGTGACGCAGGCGATCATCGTCAACTGCACCGGACTCGGCGCGAAGAAGCTGTGGAACGACTCGCAGCTGCTCCCGATCAAGGGACAGCTCGCGATGCTGCCGCCGCAGCCGAAACTGCAGTATCTCTACGGCCAGAACGGCTACATGTTCCCGCGCTCCGATCATGTCGTCATCGGCGGCACCTTCGAGGAGGACGTCGACGACGAGATCGCCGACAAGGCCAAGTGCCAGGAACTGGTCGACTACATGGCCTCGCTGTTCGGCAAGGCGCCACGGAGGGCCATGCCGGACTTCCACATCCACCACCCGCGCCACGCCGCGAAGGTCAACCCGGTGCTGCCGGAAGTCGTCTGACGCGTCCCGACCGTGCCCCGCCGTACGGCGGGGCACACGGGAGCGCCCATCGTGGTCTTCACCGTGGCCGACCACCTCCTGCCGCGGCTGAGCGAGCAGCATGCCGACACGTTGTTCGGCGTGCCGGCCGCCGCGGTCTCCGTGATCTCAGGTCCGTGATCTCAGGTCCGCGATCTCAGGTCACGGTGGCGAGGCGGCGCAGGGTCTGCTCGGCGGCCCGGGTCATCTCCGCCGGCACGCCGAGACCGGACAGGTAGGCGCCGGTGTCCCGCATCTCCTGTGCTCGCCGTACGGCATGCGTCCGGGTGCCGGTCAGGAAACGGTCGATGACCGCTTGGCCGTCGCCGGACAACTGGCGGGCGATCTCCCCGCGGATCCACTCCTCATCGCCGGCCGCCTGCCCCGCGGCGACGGCCTCGCAGACCACCGAGGCCAGGCCCTTCATGAACACGCTGCGCAGCAGCTTGCGTGCCATGGCGGCGCCCGGCGCGGCGGCGAGGACCTCGACCGGTGTCCCCAGCGGCCGCATGAGCCCGGCCAGCGCGTCCGCTCCAGGCCCGCTGACCATGAGCGGCACGGTGGCGCCGTGCAGCGGGACCGGGCCGAGGATCGCCACGTCGGCGAAGTTCTCGATCCGCCGGCCCAGCCGTTCCATGACCTCCGGGGCGGAGGAGGTGAAGTCGGCGTAGGCCGATCCCGGCCGCAGCCGGTCGCGGCACGCCTCGGCCACGTCCGCCGCCGCCGACGCGCCGGTCAGGACCAGAACGAGCTCGGCGTCGCCGACGGTGTCCCGGAGAGTCGCCGTCCGGGTGACCCCGGCGGGGGTGTCGCCCGGACGGGGGTCGTAGCCGAGCACCTCGTGCCCGGCCGCGGCGAGCGCGGCCGCGTAGACACTGCCCGCTTCGCCCAAGCCGATGACGGCACAACGCATGATTCATCAATTCCTTTGATCATTTTCAGACATGCCCGAGGGCGGCGGCGGCGCGGAGCAGTTCGGGCACCCAGGCGAGCATCTCGCTCTCGGAGTGCCGTTCGGCCGGTCCGGAGACGCTCACCGACGCCGTGGACTCACCGCCGGGCCTGGGTACCGGGGCGCTGATGCCGGATGAGCCGATGACCCGCTCGTTGACCGAGAAGTGGTAACCACGATCTCGGATCAGGGCCAGCTCGGCCCGCAGGTCCTGTTCGGTCACGGGTGTGCCGGCCACGGTGCCGAGGTCGCCGATGGTGGACAGGAGGGTGTGCAGCTCCTCCTCCGGCATGGTGGCGGCCAGCACCTTGCCCGCCCCGAGGTGCAGGGGCAGCCGCCGGCCGATGGGGAGCTGGTAGCGCAGCGGGTCGCTGCCGTCGACGCGGGCGATGACGATGCGCTCCAGACCCGACCTGATGTGCAGCGTCGTGGTCAGGCCGGTGGTGGCGGCGAGTTCCTGCAGTACGGGGGCCGCGGCACGGCTGACGCGGTCGCTGACCAGGTAGCCGTGCGCGGCGGCGAGAGTGGCCGGTCCGAGGTGGTAACTCTGCTGTTGCGCGGTGACGAATCCGCGCCGTTGCAGCACGCCGAGCAGGCGCAGGGTCGTGGCCGGGGACAGCGCCGCCTGACGGGCGATCTCCGACAGCCGCAACGGCTTGTCACTGCGTTCGAGCACTTCGAGGACGTCGAACGCGCGCTCGACCGAGCGCATGGACGACTGCGGTTGCCCTGCGGTCATCGGGGAAACCCTTCTCGGAACGGGCGTGTGTCATGCGGATTCAAGGATCGCAGCCCGTTTGCCGGTCTCGCGGGCCAGAACGGCCTCCGCCGCCTCGGCGATGCTCGCGGCCTCCGCCAGCGGGATGACGACCACGCCGTCGGCGTCGCCCACCAGGATGTCACCGGGCGCCACCGCCACACCTCCCACCGCGATCGTGCGCCCCAGATGCCCGGGGCCGTTCTTGTACGGCCCGGCGGGGGTCACCGCCCTGGCGAAGACGGGGATGCCGATCTCGCCGAGGCCCTCGGCGTCCCTGACGGCGCCGTCGATGACGAACCCGGCCAGTCCGCGGTTCTTGGCGCGCTGGCCGATGAGATCGCCGATCAACGCCCGGGATTCGTCACCGCCGCCGTTCACCACGATCACGTCACCCGGCTCGGCCGCATCCAGCGCCTTGTGCACGAACTGGTTGTCGCCCGACCTGGTCCACACGGTGAAGGCGCGGCCGACCAGGCGTGCGCCGGGCCAGACGGGGCCGATCCGGGAATCCAGCACACCGAGCCGGTCCATCGCGTCGCCGATGTTGGCGGCGGGAAGCCGGGCGAAACGAGCCAGCAGGTTCGCCTCGGCCCGCGGGAAGTCAGTCATTCGTCATGCCTTTCACTGGATGGGTACGGGTCAGCCCTCGTTGCGGACGAGCGGGAGGGCGTTCTTGAACGTGCTCTCCTGCTCCTGCCAGTACGTCGTGTACTGCGGGCCGGACTTGTAGACGGTGGCGAGGCCCAGATTCTTGAGCTTGGCGACGACGGCCGGGTCCTCGATCGCCTTGCCCAGCGCGCTCTCGATCTTCTTCTGCACGTCGGCGGGCAGGCCGGCCGGCGCCGAGTAGCCACGCGCGGTCGCCGCCTCGATCTGGTAGCCCTGCTCGGCGAAGGTGGGCGCGTCGGGCAGGAACGGGCTGCGCTCGCCGGACATCACGCCGAGCACCTTGATCTTCCCCTGGGTGACCAGGTCCCGCACGTCGCTGACGTTGCCCACGTAGGCGTTGACGTGCTTGCCGAGAAAGGCCGCGATCGCCTGGGAGGCGCCTTCGGAGAAGTGCACGGGCGCGAACTGGGCGCCCGTTCTCTGCTGGATGTCGGCGAGCGCGAAGTGCTCGCCGGTCTGCACACCGGTGGTGGGGACCGTGACGCTCTTGGGCTTCTTCTTGACCGCCTCGATCAGGTCCTTCAGGGTCGTGTACGGGCTGCCGGGGGCGACCCCGATGAGCATCGGGTCGAGAACCTGCATGCCGAGCGGCAGGAAACTCGCCCTGGTGTAGGTGGCCCCGCGGCTGGGATCGAGCGGGGAGACGACCACGGAGGGGGAGCCGGTGGCTCCGATGGTGTAGCCGTCGGGCTTGGCGTTGGTGAGCGCGGTGTAGCCGATCTGGCCGCCGGCGCCGGGCTTGTTGAGGACTTCGACGTTGGTGCCGAGTTCCTTCTCCAGGACCGGTGCGATCACTCGGGCGGCGGCGTCGACCGCCGCGCCGGGCGCGAAACCGACGATCAGGGTGATGGGCTTGCCCTTGCGCGGCCAGGCGCCGGCCGTACCGCCGGTCTGCTGGGGTGCGCAGGCGGTCAGGGCGGTCGCGAACGCCAGGGTGACTGCGGTGATCTTGGTTTTCATGGTGACTCCCTCCTCGGGGGTCAGGCTTCGGGGTCGTCGGTGAGGGCCGCGGGCTTGCGGAGTCGCAGCAGTGGGCTGGCGGCGATCACCAGCGCGATGACCAGCAGGACGACGCTGATCGGGCGGGTGAGGAAGACGGTGAAGTCGCCCTGGGACAACTCCAGCGACTCGCGCAGGGAACGTTCCATGAGGGGGCCGAGCACGAGGGTCAGCACCAGCGGCGCGAGCGGGATGTCGAGCCGGCGCAGCAGCAGGCCGAGGAGCCCGAACCCGATCATCACGAAGACATCGAAGACGGTGAAGTTGATCGTGTAGGTCCCCACGACCATGAACATCAGGATGAGCGCGGTGAGGACGGGGTACGGGATGCGCAGAATGGCGGTCCACACGCGGACCAGCGGCACGTTCAGGATCAGCAGGATGACGTTGCCGACGAAGAGGCTGGCGATGATGGCCCAGGCGACGTCCGCGTGCTCGGTGAACAGGGTCGGGCCGGGGGTGAGGCCCTGCTGGAGGAAGGCGCCCATCAGTACGGCGATCGTCGGAGAGGCGGGAATGCCGAGGGTGAACAACGGCACCAGGGCGCCGTTGGCGTGCGCGTTGTTGGCGGTCTCCGGACCGGCCACGCCCTCGACGGCGCCCGAGCCGAGTTCGGCGCGGTGCCTGCTGAACTTTCGCTCCGCGCCGTAGGCGAGCAGCGAGGAGACCGAGCCGGTCATGCCGGGGATGAGCCCGAGGACGAAGCCGATGCCGGTGCCGCGTGCGATCGCGGGAGCGCTCCGGCGCAGGTCGGTGCGGGTGGGCAGGAGCGCCCGCAGACCCGGCGTCATGGCGCGGCTCGTTCCCGTCGTCGCCTTGGCGAGGACCTCCGACAGGCCGAACAGGCCGATGATGACCGCTACGAAGCTGATTCCGTCCAGCAGCCGTTCACTGCCGAAGGTGAACCTGGGGGCGCCCGCCACCGGGTCGATGCCGACCATGGCGATCAGCAGTCCCAGCACTCCGGAGATCAGGGCCCTGGTCATGGACCGGCCGGCGAGAGCCACCAGCAGGCAGATGCCGACGACCATGAGGGCGAAGAACTCGGGCGGGCCGATCCGCAGGCCGAGGTCGCCGAGGGGACGGGCGGCGACGACGAGGCCGATGGTGGCCACCGTGCCGCCGACGAACGAGCCGAGGGCCGCGATGGTGAGCGCGGCTCCCGCCCGGCCCTGCTTGGTCATCGCGTAGCCGTCGATGGTGGTGATCGCGGAGGCGGCCTCGCCCGGGGTGTTGAGCAGGACGCTGGTGATGGTCCCGCCGTACTGCGTGCCGTAGAAGATGGCGGCCAGCATGATGATGGCGCTGGTCGGCTCCAGGTTGAGCGTCAGGGGGATCAGGAGGGCGACGCCGGCGACGGGCCCGATTCCCGGCAGCACCCCGATCAGCGTGCCGAGCAGGCAGCCGATGAAGGCGTAGAGCAGGTTCTGCGGTGTGAGCGCGGTCGCGAGGCCGGACAGCAGTTCGGACAGGACGTCCATTACAGGCCCAGCCCGGCCAGGAACGGGATCGCCGAGGCCGGCAACTGGACGAGCAGGCCCTGTTCGAATCCGTGGAAGACGCCTGCGCTCCCGGCCACGGACAGGACCAGCGAGAGCGCCCAGCCCCGCTCCGCCCGCCACTTGAGGTGGAACATCAGGAACAGGAACATGCTCACCTGGTAGCCGAGAAGGTCGAGCAGGCCGGCCAGGACCAGGAGGCTGACCAGTACGACGGCGGCATGTCTCAGGTCCGGCCGCTCGGCGGCCGCCGTCTCCCGGCCGGCGCGGCTCTGCGCGAACCAGGCCACGCTGAGCACGCCCAGTGCCACCGCCAGTGCGAACGGGAAGAAGCCGGGGCCGGGCCCGAACGAGGTCCACAGGCCCAGACTCAGCGCCTCCACGGTGATGTAGACCGCGAGTGCGACAAGAGCCGCCTGGGTCGCCGTTCTCAGCCGCGCCGGGGTTGCGTGCGTCTGGGGTTCCTGCTGGTCGGGGACGTGGGTCTGATTGGCGTACGCCTGATCACGGCTCATGGGGGTGTGCCCGTCTTCGCAGTTCAACTTTTCACACAATGAAAAGCATTTCCATTTAGTGGCAAGCCTGCCGATAAGAGAACGAGAGTGTCAAGACATTGCGCGGATGTTTCCGGCAGATGTCCACGCGGGCCCGGTGCGGTGAACCGGGCCGCGTAAGGACTGCGACGTCGGCGGTGTGTCATCGCTGATTCCGGTGGTCGCCCCTGGTCCGTCCAGTACTTTCGGGACGATGCGGCGGTGTCCGCTTCAGGGTGTCGCATGGGGTTTTGCACCAGGCGATTGACCTGCGAGAATGCCTCTCCATGCAGGCGTTGGGCAGGGTACGGCCGGTCGGTGTGGGGTGGTGGCGGCGCGCCCTCCTGTGGCCGGTGCCAGGTGATGAGACGGGCGGGACAGGGGGGTGAGATGAGGCTCCGGAAGGCGTAGGCTCTGGGCCGGGAACCGACTGCCGGGGTGCAAGAAAAGGGGAACAGGTGACCGAATCATTCGTGCATCTGCATGTTCATACCGAGTATTCGATGCTCGATGGTGCAGCGAAGGTCAAACCCCTGTTCAACGAGGCCGCCCGGCTGGGCATGCCCGCGATCGCGATGTCGGACCACGGCAACATGTTCGGCGCCTATGAGTTCTTCCAGACGTCCAAGGACAGCGACGTCAAGCCCATCGCCGGCATCGAAGCCTACGTCGCGCCGGAGTCTCGTCACTTCAAGAAGCCGGTGTTCTGGGGCAAGCGCGCCGAGACCGGCGTGGCCGACGGAGAGGGCGGCAAGGACGTCTCCGGCGGTGGCCGGTTCACCCACATGACCATGTGGGCCAAGGACGCGACGGGGCTGCGCAACCTGTTCCGGCTGTCGTCGCTGGCGTCGTTCGAGGGTTACTACTCCAAGCCGCGGATGGACCAGGAGCTGATCTCCGAGCACTCGGCGGGGATCATCGCCACCACCGGCTGCCCCTCCGGCGCGGTGCAGACCAGGCTCCGGCTCGGTCAGTACGACGAGGCGATCAAGGTCGCCGGTGATTATCAGGACATGTTCGGCAAGGAGAACTACTTCCTTGAGTTGATGGATCACGGGATCGACATCGAGCGGGAGGTTCGGGCCGATCTGTTGCGGCTGGCCAAGCAGTTGGACATCCCGCTGCTGGCCACGAACGACTCGCACTACGTCACCGAGGACCAGGCCGACGCCCACGACAGCCTGCTGTGCGTCGGCGTCGGCAAGAACAAGGACGATCCGAACCGGTTCCGGTTCAACGGGTCGGGCTACTACCTGAAGACCGCCGGCGAGATGCGGAAGTTGTTCGCGGATCTTCCTGAGGCCTGCGACAACACGCTGCTGATCGCCGAGATGGTGGGCGACTACAGCGACGTGTTCGCCTACGTCGACCGGATGCCGCAGTTCCCCGGTGTGCCGGAGGGGGAGACCCAGGAGTCCTGGCTGCGGCAGGAGGCCATGCGCGGTCTGGAGAAGCGCTACGGGTCCCCGCTTCCCGAAGAGGTGCTGGAGCGGTTCGAGACCGAGATGAAGGTCATCGGCCCGATGGGTTTCTCCAGCTACTTCCTGGTCGTCGCCGACATCTGCCGGCACGCCCGCGACAACGACATCGCCGTGGGGCCGGGCCGTGGCAGCGCCACCGGGTCGATCGTCGCCTACGCGACCCGGATCACCGAGCTCGACCCGCTGGAGCACGGCCTGCTGTTCGAGCGGTTCCTCAACCCCGAGCGCATCAGCCCGCCTGACGTCGACCTCGACTTCGACGACCGTCATCGCGACCAGATGGTCCGCTACGTCACCGAAACGTACGGCAGCGAGGCGACCGCCCAGGTCAACACCTTCGGCACGATCAAGGCGAAGGCCGCCGTCAAGGACGCGAGCCGTATCCTGGGCTACCCGTTCGCGATGGGCGACAAGATCACCAAGGCGATGCCGCCCGACGTCATGGGCAAGGGCGTGCCGCTGGCGAAGATGTTCGACGAGGGCCACCCGCGCTACGCAGAAGGCGCCGAACTCCGCGCCCTGTACGAGAACGACGCCGACGTGCGCAAGGTGATCGACACCGGACGCGGCATCGAGGGCCTGATCCGGGGGACCGGCGTGCACGCCGCCGCGGTCGTCCTGTCGTCGGCGCCCCTGCTGGACCTGATCCCCATGCACAAGCGGGACAAGGACGGCGTGATCATCACCGGCTTCGACTACCCCAGTTGCGAAGCCATGGGTTTGATCAAGATGGACTTCCTGGGCCTGCGCAACCTGGGCATCATCGCCCAAGCCATCAAAATCATCGAGCAGAACCGGGGCGTCAAGCTCGACACGCTCACCATCCCCCTCGACGACACGGCCACCTACCAGCTGCTGGCCCGCGGTGACACCCTGGGCGTGTTCCAGCTCGACGGCGGGCCGATGCGCAACCTGCTGAAGCTGATGGTCCCGACCCGGTTCGAGGACATCGCCGCCGTCCTCGCGCTCTACCGGCCCGGCCCGATGGCCGCCAACGCGCACATCAACTACGCCCACCGTAAGAACGGCCGCCAGGACATCGAGCCGATCCACCCGGAGCTGAAGGAGGCGCTCGACCCGATCCTGGGTCCCACGTTCCACCTGCTGGTCTACCAAGAGCAGATCATGGCCGTGGCCCGGGAGCTGGCCGGCTACACCCTGGGCGGCGCCGACATCCTGCGGCGCGCCATGGGCAAGAAGAAGAAGGAGGTCCTGGACCAGGAGTTCGAGAACTTCCAGGCCGGCATGCGCGGCAACGGCTACTCCGACGAGGCGCTCCAGGCTCTCTGGGACGTCATGCTGCCGTTCTCCGGCTACGCCTTCAACAAGTCGCACACCGCCGGCTACGGACTGGTCGCCTACTGGACCGCCTACCTGAAGGCCAACTACCCGGCCGAGTATGTGGCGGCGCTGCTCACCTCCGTCGGCGACGACAAGGACAAGGCGGCCGTCTACCTCGCCGAGTGTCGCAAGATGGGCATCCAGGTCCTGCCGCCGGACGTCAACGACTCCGCGCTCGACTTCGTCGCGGTCGGCGAGGACAAGGTCCGGTTCGGCCTCGGCGCGGTCCGCAACGTGGGTGAGAACGTCGTCGACGGCATCGTGAAGGGCCGCCAGGACAAGGGCCGTTATGCCGACTTCAACGACTTCCTGGGCAAGGTGCCGCTGTCGGCCTGCAACAAGCGCGTCATCGAATCACTGATCAAGGCGGGCGCCTACGACTCGCTCGGCCACCAGCGCAAGAGCCTGCTCCTGGTCCACGAGCAGGCCGTCGACTCGGTCATCGACATCAAGAAGAACGAGGCCCACGGCCAGGACTCGCTGTTCGGCGGCCCCGGCGACGGCCAGGCGGACGACGAGGCGTTCTCCATCGCCATCCCGGAAGGCGAATGGGACAGGAAGACGCTGCTCGACTTCGAGCGGGAGATGCTCGGCCTCTACGTCTCCGACCATCCCCTGGCGGGCACGGAACGTCTCCTGGCGCGCAACCGCGACACCACGATCGCCGACCTGCTCGACAGCGGCCGTGAGGACCGCGGCGACGTACGGGTCTGCGGCCTCATCACCAAGGTGGAGAAGCGGGTGAACAAGGCCGGGAACGTCTGGGCGATCGTCACGGTCGAGGACATGGACGCCGCCGTGGAGTGCCTGTTCTTCCCCCGCAGCTACGAGCTGTACGCGCCGGAACTGCGGGAGGACGCCGTGGTGTCGGTGTCCGGTCAGATCAACAACCGCGACGGGGCGATCGGAATCTTCGCCCAGGACCTGACGCCGATCGACGTGTCCAACGTCACCAGCGGCTCCGGCCATCCCATCACCATCACCCTGCGCGAGGAGCGCGTGACCGCCCCCTTGGTCGAGGAACTGCGCAACATCCTCAAGATGCACCCGGGTAAGGTGCCGGTCCACGTCAACGTGCGACGGCCCAGCGGAAAGACGATGGTCATCGCGTTGCCCGACTACTCCGTGGCCGCGGAACCGTCGTTCGCCGGAGACATCAAGGCGTTGGCCGGGCCGGAAGCCATCTCGCTGTGAGCGAGACGGCGGGCCCGATCGAGATCGCCTCGACTCCGGACCCGCCGTGGTGCCCGCGCTGTGACGGCGGACGGCGGATTGTGACACGGTCGGCGCGCCGGCAGGGCGGGCCCGAAGGGAAACGTGTCCGATCCGGGCCCGCCGGCCACGCACCAGCGGAAGGCGCGAGGCCCCAAACCTATCGAAGTCTCCAGATGGGTCAAGGAGTCGAAGTACGCGCCCATCGCCTCTCAGCCGGCCGACATGAATCGATGCCGACGGGGTGAAAGCGCCGTCCAGGGTCCCGCCGAAGTCACAGGGCCCGACGGTCCCCAGCTCATAGTCCAGCTCGTACGGCGGCGGCCCCGACTCGATCAGGGCGAGGGTACGGCCGGCGTGCGCGACCTTTCCGGGTGGGGTGTGGGCGCCACTTTCACCCGGCGTGCTGACAGTGCGCGCACGCGCCGCTGACGGACTACGGAAAGCTCCACAGGCGGACGGTGCCCGCCGTGTCGCCGGCCGCCAGGGTCCGGCCGTCGGGGCTGAAGGCGACACTGGTGACGGGGCTGCTGCCGGGGCCCAGCACGGCGTGCCGTCTGGGGGTGGCCCGGTGGTTGAGGTGCCACAGGCGGACGCTGCCGTTCCTGATGCCCGCCGCGAGGGTGCGGCCGTCGGGGCTGAAGGTGACGCCGGTGATCGCGCCGCCGAGGGGTGGGCCGAGGGGGCGGCGGGTGGCGACGTCCCAGAGGCGTACGGTGCCGTCGGTGGTGCTGGTCGCCAGGGTGCGGCCGTCGGGGCTGAAGGTGACGCCGGTGATCGCGCCGCCGAGGGGCGGGCCGAGGGGGCGGCGGGTGGCGACGTCCCAGAGGCGTACGGTGCCGTCGGTGGTGCTGGTCGCCAGGATCCGGCCGTCCGGGCTGAAGGTGACCCCCGTGACCGGGCTGCGGACCGGGGTCGGCTCGGTGAGCGGGGCCGGTTTCAGGGTGGCGCGGCGTTTCGGGCTGGAGCGCTCGTCGAGGTCCCAGATTCGCACGGTTCCGTCCATGTTCCCGGTCGCCAGGGTGCGGTCCTGCGGGCTGAACGCGAGACGGGTGATGGAGCCGGGGAGGGGCCGGCCGATCGGCCGGCCGGTGGTCACGTCCCAGAGCCGCGCGGTGTGGTCGCTGCCGCCGGTCGCCACCAGGATGCGCCCGTCGGGGCTGAACGCGATGCTGGTCACCGAGCCGGTGAGGCCGGTGAGCGGTCGGCCGGTCGGGCGGCCGGTGGCGGCGTCCCAGAGCCAGACGGTGCCGTCGGAGGCGCCGGCGGCGAAGGTGGAGCCGGCGGCGGAGGTCTCGGCGGGGTCGAACGCGAGGACGAGCGCGGAGCCCACATTGATGCTGCGGGCGAGGGAGATCGTCTGACTGTTCCAGGTGAGCACGCTGATCACTGCCGCGGTGGTCACGGCCAGCGTCGCGGTCAGCGGCGGGAGCCAGCGGCGATGCGCGCGCGGTTGGCTCGCTCTCCGTTGGGTCGGCTCGCCCGCCAGGGCCTCGATCAGCCGGGGGGCGGTGTCCCATGCCTCCGGCCGTGGGCGTGGCTCGGCCGCCAGGGCCTGGATGATGCGTCCCAGGCGGCTGTCACTTCGAAGCATCACTTGCCCTTGAGTCGACCATGGAGAGGGGAGCGTGCACGGATGGGGGCAGCACGTCGGCCGGCTCGGTGACCGGGATCGTCTGGAAGATCTTGGCGACGATCAACGGGGCGGCCACGCCCGCCAGAAAAGCGGAGAACGGGGTGGGAAGCTGCCCGGAGGCTCCGAGAGCGGAGGCCAGCCCGCAGCCGACGAACAGCCGCAGCGCGACCGCCACCAGCATCATCGGAAGATCCGCCTGATTGCTCCAGGGCCACCGCCAGCGCCGCCGGGGGGCGACCGGGCGCATGCACGCCGAAAGATTGAGGGCTTCGGCGACCGCACCTCCGAGTAGCCCCCACAGCGCAGCCTCCCAGCCGGTCATGTGACCGAATGTAGTCGAATGCGAACGGTTGGTCGCGTCTATGGAAGGGTGTCGCGTGTCAGGCGTTTCACGGCCGCCGCCCGGTCGGGAAGCGTGCCGGGGGCGATGGGAACGCACTCGAAGCCGTAGGAGCGGTAGGTTTCCTCATGGATTCGCTCGAATTCCAGTGATTCTTCGAAGGAGATTCGCCGGGCTTCGGTGGGGGTCACGAATCCAAGATTTTTGATGAACAATACCTGTTTCTGGTACGTGCCCTCCGTCACGATTCGCATTATTTCGTGGTCAAGTGCTTTTGGGATGGGATGTTTGAGAAAGGTAGCCAGGGCGTGGGTGCAGATCGGGGAACGGTCGTAGAACTGCCGGTCGCCGGGGGTGCGGAGCTGCCTGGCCCGCTGCAGATCGGTGATCGTTTCGATGAAGGCGGGGTCGGTCCACGGTTCGGGAGTGCCGGTGGCCTGCTCCCGTGCGATGACATCCGTCGCCGCCTCCTCGACGACGATCTCGCCGTCACGCTCCAAATGGCGAATTATCGCCGTTTTCCCGGAGCCGGGAGCGCCAGTCAGGATATATCGCTGCATTTCACTTTCCAGTTCAGGAGGAAGGGCGCCACCTGCCGACGGCGTCCAGATGGTCCTGCCGGTTGATCGCCACGAGGTTGGAGAGGTAGAGGCCGACGGCGTCGGGAGCGTCGAGGTCGGCTCGGGTGCACGGACGCAGGACGTTGTTCAGCTCGTCGACCAGGAAGACCCACCGGTAGTGGGCGAAGACGAGGTCGAGCAGCTCGGAGGCGGGGGAGCCGCAGTTCGCCTGGAGCTCGGGGTGGAGCTCGAACAGCAGCGTGGGACCCGACTTCAGGGTCTCGGCCGCACCGCGCAGCACGAACCCCTCGTAACCCTCGACGTCGATTTTGATGATATCGGGCGTCCGGCCGTCGAGGTAGTCGTCGATCGAGGTCATCGGCACGGTGACCGTACTCGCGGGTGTCCCGACGTTGGCCGCGGCGGCGGAGTGCTTTCCCGACTGCTCGCCCGACAGGTGCAACGTCAGCTCGCCCGGTGACTCGCCCACGGCCTGCGGCTCCACGGTGACCCGGCCGGCCTGGCCGTTGCGCTCCACGTTGCGCCGCAGGTAGCCGAGGTTCTCCGGCACCGGCTCGAAGGCGATCAGCGTGCCGTCCGCGGGCAGGTGCGCGGCTCCGGTGCAGGCGTAGACGCCGATGTTCGCGCCGACGTCGACGATCGACGTGCTGACGGAGGCCAGCCGTTCGTAGACCCCGACCTCGAACTCCTCGTAGTAACCCGCCGAGACGGAAGGCATGATCGTCGCGTCCCACGCCGGGCCGGCCAGCAGCACGCCACGATAACGCGCCTCGACGTCCTGGCCCCCGCTGGCGACGCCGACCCGGAACACCGTGTGGTAGATCCGGTTGACCAGGGGAAACCGCCGGATGCTCCGGCCGCGGAGCAGCCTTCTGAAGGCCGGGCTCCGGTTCGCGGCCCTGGCCGCTCTCATCATCCTGACGGCGAGACCTCGTCGTATCGATGCAGGCATGACATGCAGTCTGACCGAAAACTCACCTTCTCAAGCCACCGAAGCGAACATTTCCTAGGTCAGGCCGGTCGTCACCAGGGAGAGCAGGCGATCGGCCACGCCGGGCCCGTCGGGCGACTGCTCGCTCACCCAGGCGATCCCGGCGGTCAGCGAGAGCAGTTCGACCGTGGTGAGGTCGGCGCGGACGGCCCCCGCCTCCTGCGCACGGGCCAGCAGGCGTCCACCGGCCGCACGCATGGCCTCGCAGGAGACGTGCAACTCCGACTCCTCGTCGTGCAGCGCCGCCATGACGGACTCCGGCAGGCCCCGGTAGGTCGTGGAGCGTCTCGCCAGTTCGCGCATCCAGACCTGCAGCGCCTCGCCGGGTGAGGCGGAGGTGAGCAGCTCCTCCGCCGTGCCGCGCAGCCGGTCGAACCCGTCGCGGAGCAGTGCCTCGAGCAGCGCCTCCCGGGTCGGGAAGTGCCGGTAGAGCGTGCCGATCCCGACGCCCGCGCGCCGGGCGACGTCACGCAGGGACGCCTCGATCCCCTGCTCGGCGAAGGCTTCCCGCGCGGTGGCCAGCAGCAGGTCGCGGTTACGGCGGGCGTCGGCGCGTGGTGGCACGAGGCGTCCTCTCGCGGATTGGTCGCGGCTTGACAAGTGGAGCAGTGCTCCGATTAATATCGGAGCGATGCTCCGTATAGAAGCTTAGCCGGGAGGCAGCAATGATCATTCTTGTCACGGGGGCGACCGGTCAGCAGGGGGGCGCGACGGCGCGGCACCTGCTCGCCGACGGATGGCACGTTCGGGCGCTGGTCCGCGACCCCCGCAGCGCGGCCGCACAGGCACTCGTCCAGGCCGGAGCCGAGCTCGTCGTCGGAGACATGGGGGACAGGATGTCCCTGGACGCCGCCATGGCGGGCGCCCACGGCGTCTTCACCGTCCAGCCCGCCAACACCGCGCCGGATTTCGACGACAACGAGGTGGCGCACGGCGTCGCCGTCGCCGAAGCGGCGCTGGCGGCCGGCGTCCGGCACCTCGTCTACACCTCGGTCGGCGGCGCCGACCGGGCCACCGGCATCGCCCACTGGGAGACCAAGTGGACGATCGAGCGGCACATCCGGGCCATCGGCCTGCCGGCCACGATCCTGCGCCCTGTCATGTTCATGGAGAACCACCTCATGCCCGAGTACGGCCTGCTGGGCGATTCCGCACTGGTCAAGGTGATCCCGCCGGGCAGCAGGTTCCAGGTCATCGCCGTGGACGACATCGGCGCGTTCGCCGCGCTGGCCTTCGGCGACCCGTCCTACTACCTCGGCAAGGCCATCGAGATCGCCGGGGACGAGATCACCAGGGAACGGCTCATCGAGGCGGCCCGCCGTACGGCAGGGGGCTTCGACCTGGGCGCGCTGGAGGGCGGGACGCCGGAGGAGGGCGCCGCGGGCGGGTCGTTCGGCGGCTGGCGGGCAGACATACCCGCCTTGCGGAAGCTTTACCCCGGTCTGATGAACTTTGACACGTGGATGGAGAGGGAGGGCAGAGCCGGATTCGAGGCCATGTTTCGGCTCAAATAGATATCGTCGCCCTCCTGGCTGAACGCAGGCAAGGAGACCAACCGTGCGTGATCAAGAGTTCCTTCAGCATGTGGCCGGCCGTCTCGCCGGACTCCCCGGGGTGCTCGCGGTAAGCCTCGGCGGCTCCCGGGCCCAGGGCACCCACCGGCTCGACAGCGACTGGGACCTGGCCGTCTACTACCGCGACACGTTCGACCCCGAGTCGTTGCGCGCGGTGGGCTGGGAGGGCGAGGTGTCCGAGCTCGGCGGCTGGAGCCCCGGCGTCTTCAACGGCGGCGCCTGGCTGCGGATCGACGGCCGCAACGTGGACGTGCACTACCGGGACCTCGGCGTCGTCGAGCACCAGATCGACGAGGCCGAGCAGGGACGCTTCCAGGTCGAGCCGCTGATGTTCCACCTCGCCGGGATCCCGACCTACCTCGTGGTCGCCGAACTCGCCGTCAACCAGGTCATCCACGGCTTCCTGCCGCGTCCCGCCTACCCGCCGGCGCTGCGCCGGAGCGCGCCGGGGCGCTGGTGGGACAGCGCCCGTCTCACCCTGGGCTACGCCGCCGCCAACAACGCCCGCCGCGGCCGGCACACCGAGGTCGCCGGAGCCCTCGCGGTGGCCGCCTCCCAGGCCGCGCACGCCGTACTGGCCAAACGGGGGGAATGGGTCACCAACGAGAAGACGCTGCTGGAACGGGCGGGGCTGCGCGCGGTCGACGACATCCTCGGCACGCTCGACAACACCTCCGCGACCCTGGAGAAGGGCCTCAACGACGCCACCGCCCTCTTCGAACGAGCAACCGGGCATTGAGAGCTAGAAGTACGGCAGTGCCCAGTCGGCGCCACCCGCCGTAGGTGGCTCGGGTCCGCGGGTTCACGCTACTCCAGCGGCTTCAGTCGCTCGCCGTGACGACCACTTGTTGGCCGTGTTCTCCGGTGGGTGCCGGTTCGGTGTGGGTTCATGCCGCTTCTGTGTGGTTCGTCCGTTGGGTGGTTCGCGGGCGTACGGTGATCATCCGTTGTGGGGGCTCGGGTCTGCGGGGCACGCAGTGGTGCCGGTTCTTCGGTTCGGGGGTGCTCGGCCGGGGCGCGGGCGGTGTGACCGGGGCGGGGGCGGGGAACGTGGTGGTTCGTGCCGTGTCTAGAGCGTCGTAACCTGCGCGGTTTTGTCCGGGGGGTGGCGGCGAGGTGGCCGAGATATGTGTGTGACCTTTCCGGAGGGCTCGTCTATGGTGGCGGGCAATGAGGGGGACGGGACGGCCTGGGGGTGGCGTCACCGCGCGGCTCGGCGTGGTGGGGCTGGTGCTGGCTGCCCTGATCTCGGTTGCGGGGGTGTGGGCGACGGGGTCCGCCTCGGAGGCGGATCTGCGGGTCTCCCAGCCGGCCGGGGTGCAGCAGCTGCTCTCGGGAGTGCCGGAGCAGCTGAGCGCGCACGGACAGGTGCGGCTTTCGCTGCTCGCCGGGTGGGTGGCCGTCGTCTCGGTGCTCGTGCTGACCCTCCGGGCCGGCGGAGACGGGGCGGTGCCGCCGAGGATCAGGCCCAGACGCGCCCTCGCCTCCCGTGGTCCTCCTTCGTAACCAGCTCTGAGATCCCCGCCCCAGCGCTGTACCGCCCTGGGGCCATTCGGTCATGGTCGGAAGGAAGTGGACCGCTTGATGAGCAACGTTCAGATTGAGGCCATCCGGGAGCAGCTTGAGGAGCAGCTCGGCTGGCGGACCAGGCAACTGGACGAGCTGAACGAAGCCCTCGACGAGCACGCGGCGGAGGACGGCGACGTCAGGCTGACCCTGATCGCCGACATCGCCTCCGCGGAACGGCACCGGACGTCGGTCCAGGCCGCGCTGCGGCGCATCGACGAGGGCGGCTACGGCAGGTGCGGCGACTGCGCCGCGGAGATCCCGTTCGAACGGTTGAAGATCCGCCCGCTGGCCGGCTTCTGCATGAAGTGCCAGCAACGCCACGAGGTGCGCTGACGCTCGGCGGGCGGGGTCCGCCCCGCCCGCCTTCGCCACTCTCCGCAATGTGATTCGCCGGATCGACCACACGTGGGCCCCGCATAGTCACATACTGAAACATGATGGATACGGAGAGTGAGATTGAGATTGACGTCAGCGTGCTCGTCCCGGTGCACAACGCCCGGCCGTACCTTGATCGTTGTCTGACTTCCCTGCTCGTCCAGCGCGTGGTCAAGGAGATCATCGTGGTGGACGACGCGTCGACCGACGGGAGCGGCGACCTTCTCGACCTCTACGCGGCCCATCATCGCAACGAGGTGAGAGTGCTGCGGCACCCGCGCAAACTAGGCGCGGGGCGTGCGCGCAACTTCGCGCTCGCCGAGGCCGGCGGACGATACGTGTTCTTCTGCGAGGCGGCTGACCACCTCGGCAAGGAGGCGCTGGAGCGGATGGTCGCGATGGCCGACCGCAACCGGTCGGACATCGTGCTCGGCAAGATCGTGGGCCCCGGCGCGCCGGTGTTCCAGGAGAACGCCGACCGCGTCCCCCTCTGCGACAGCGCCGTCTACAACAGCCTGAGCTGCTTCAAGCTGTTCCGCAGGGAGACGCTGGAGCGGCACCACGTCCGCTTCGACGAGTCGCTGCAGGTGGGCGAGGACGTCGTGTTCACCACCCATGCCTACTGCCACGCGGACGTGATCTCCGTCCTGGCCGACTACGACTGCTACCACCGCGATGGCGGCGGCACGCCGGAGGCCCGTGACCCGATCCGCTGGCTGCGCATGATCAGGCGTCCGATCGAGTTGATGGCGGGCCACGTGCGCCCCGGGCCGCTGCGTGACCACCTGCTCCGCCGCCACTTCAGGCTGGACGCGCTGGCCCAGCTGGGCGCGCCGTTCCTGGCCGCCGACGAGACGCGGCGCAGAGAGATCGCCGACGAGGTGGCGGAGCTCTGCGAGCGCTGGCTGACGGACGGGGTCCGCGACCGGCTCGACGAGGTGGACCGCCGCCGGCTCGCCTCGCTCGCCGACATCGACCGGCTGGTACGGCTGGCCCGGATCGAGGCGGCCTCGGTACGGCGGAGCCTCACGGAGGTGTGCTGGGAGGGGGATCGGCTGGTGGTGAGCGGCAGGGTGGCCCTGGACAGCCTGCCGGCCGCGGGTCACGACTACGACGTCTCGCTGGTCCTGCGTCCCCGGCGGATGGAGGAGGGGCTGCGGGAGCAGGTGTTCCCCGTGGTCAGGGATGGCGAGGCGTTCGTGGCCGCCCTCGATGTGGCCGCGCTGCCCTCGGGCGCCTGGGATCTCCTCGTCGCGGTGGAGTACGAGGGGGTGACCCGGCTGGCCAGGCTGGGCACGGAGCGCGACCAGCGGATCGCCCGCCCGGCGCTGCGGGTGCTGGGCGACCGCGTCGTCCTGCCGTACTTCACCCGGTCGCTGGGGAATCTCAGTCTTGACGTCGGCGGGCACGTGGTGACGGTGCCGTGCGGGGTGCGGCTGACGCGGGCGAGCTGGGGGCGTGGTCACCGGCTGCTGATCGACGGGCGGGTCACGATGGAGGGCGACGCGCTGGGCGCGGGGGCGGTGCGGCGGCTGGTGTGGCGGGAGCGGGGGTCGGGGCGGGAGCGGGGGCAGCCGGTCACGGTGCTGCCCGGCGGGCTGTTCGCGGCACGGCAGCGGTGGGGGAGGTTCGGGCCGGGCACCTGGGACGCCTATCTGGAGCTGGAGCTCGGCGGGCCGCCCGTGCGGTTCAGGATCGAGACGGGGGCGCAGAGCCCGGCGCCGCCGCGCACCTGGTGGCGCGGCCCCGCGAGACGGACCGTCCGGCCGTACGCCACGGCGGGCAAGGGGCGGCTGAGCGCGGTGGTGAGGATCATGACGCCCCGCGCGGTGCTGCGCCGGATGCTCCACTAATTGCCACTCTATTGCAACTACAAGCCCATCCTCTAATGTGGAGATGATATATCCCCACTTCGGGAGGCTTGTGGTGCACGTACCCGACGGGTTCTTCAACGTCGCCGTGTCCGTCTCGGCCGGTGCCGTGGCGGCGGCCGGCGTCGCGGTCTGCCTGCGCGGGGCGCGGCGCGAACTCGACGACCGGACGGCGCCGATGGGCGGCCTGGTCGCCGCGTTCATCTTCGCCGTCCAGATGCTCAACTTCCCGGTGGCGGCGGGCACGAGCGGTCACCTGCTCGGTGGTGCGCTCGCCGCGGTCCTCGTCGGCCCCTACACGGCCGTTCTATGCATGGCGGTGGTCCTCCTCGTCCAGGGCTTCTTCTTCGCGGACGGCGGGCTCACCGCACTGGGCGTCAACATCACCCTGATGGGCATCGTCACCGTCGTGGTCGGCTGGGGCGTGTTCCTGCTGATCAGCAGGGCCCTCGGGCGCAGCAGGGCCGGGATCGTCGCGGGCGCGTTCATCGCGGCGCTGGTCTCGGTGCCGGCCTCCGCGCTGGCGTTCACCCTGCTGTTCTGGATCGGTGGCACCGCCCCCATCGAGGTGGGCACGGTCGCCGCGGCGATGGGCGGCGTGCACGTCCTCATCGGCATCGGCGAGGCCCTGATCACGGGCGTCACGGTGAGCACGGTGCTGGCCGTACGGCCTGACCTGGTGTACGGCGCGCGCGGCCTGGCGGCTCCCCTGGTGCTTCGAGGCGCGGACGGCGAGATGACGCCGGTCGGGACGGCGGAGCCCGCCCCGGTGAAGCGGCCCGGCGGGTTCGTGCTCGGCGGCATCGCGGTGGCGGCCCTGCTCGCGGGGATCGTCAGCTTCTTCGCCTCGGCCTCCCCCGACGGGCTCGAACGGGTCGCGGAGGACAAGGGCTTCCTCTCGGCCGCCACCGACCACGCGCTGGGCGAGCTGCCGCTGGCCGACTACGGCGAGGCCGGTGGCATCCCGGTCGGGATCGCGGGCCTGGTCGGCGTCGGAGTCACCCTCGGTGTGGGCGGCGGCCTGTTCCTCGCCGTGCGGCGTGGCGGACGGGCGCGGGCGGACGCCTGATGGGCGCGGGCCACCACCACCAGATCTACCGGCGGGACGACACGTTCGTCCATCGCCTGCCGCCGCACTGCAAGCTGCTCGCGGTGGTGGCCTTCGCCGTGGTCGTGGTGGCCACGCCGCGCGAGCTGTTCGCGGTCTTCGGGGTGTACGCGCTGCTGCTCGCGGTGGTGGCCGCCGCCGCGCGGGTGCCGCCGGGGTTCGTGCTGCGGCGGATGGTGATCGAGGTGCCGTTCGTGGTGTTCGCGGTGGCGTTGCCGTTCATCGGGCTCGGCGAGCGGGTCTCGGTGGCCGGGATGTCGCTGAGCGTCGCAGGGCTGTGGGCGGCGTGGAACATCCTGGCGAAGGCGACCCTCGGCGTGGTCGCCAGCATGTTGCTCGCGGCGACGACCGAACCGCGCATGATCCTGCTCGGCGCGCAGCGGCTCAGGCTGCCGTCGCTGCTGGTGCAGATCGCCATGTTCATGCTGAGATACCTTGATGTGATTCTGGGTGAGATGCGCCGGATGCGGGTCGCGCGGGAGTCACGTGGGTTCGCGGCCAGGGACGTCCGGCACATCCCGGTGATCGCGAGGTCGGCCGGGGCGTTGTTCATCCGGTCCTACGAGCGTGGGGAGCGGGTGCATCTCGCGATGCTGAGCCGGGGGTACACCGGGTCGATGCCGGTGATCCAGGATGTCCGCGCGTCCGCCCGGCAGTGGGCGACGGTGGCGCTGCTGCCCGCCGTGGCGCTCGCCGTACTGGGTGCGGCGGTCCTGGGGACGGGAGCGTTGTGAGGCGCGGAGCGGCGGGGGTGCGGGTGTGGTGAGCGGGGAGACTCCGTCGCTGGAGGTCAGCCGGCTCGCCTACGCCTACCCGGACGGCACGCAGGCCCTGTACGGCGTGGACCTGAGCATCGCCCGCGGCGAGCGGGTGGCGTTGCTGGGCCCCAACGGCGCCGGGAAGACCACGCTGGTGATGCACCTCAACGGCATCCTGACCGCCGGGCACGGCACGGTGACCGTGGCCGGGCTGCCCGTGCGCGGCGACACCATGAAGGAGATCAGAAGGCGCGTCGGGCTGGTCTTCCAGGACCCCGACGACCAGCTCTTCATGCCGACCGTCCGGGAGGACGTCGCCTTCGGGCCGGTGAACATGGGCGTCCGCGGCGAGGAACTGGAGCGCCGGATCAAGGACGCGCTCGACCGGGTCGGCATGCTGGAGGCGCTCGACCGCCCGCCGCACCACCTCTCGTACGGCCAGCGCCGCCGGGTCGCGGTGGCGACCGTGCTGGCCATGGAGCCGGAGATCCTGGTGCTCGACGAGCCCTCCTCCAACCTCGACCCGGCCGCCCGCCGTGAGCTCGCCGAGGTCCTGCGTTCCCTCGACGTGACGGTCCTGATGGTCACCCACGACCTGCCGTACGCGCTGGAGCTGTGCCCGCGCTCGCTCATCCTGTCCGACGGGGTGATCGCCGCGGACGGGCCGACCGGGGAACTGCTCGCCGACGCCGAACTGCTCGCCGCCCACCGGCTGGAACTCCCGTACGGCTTCGCGATCACGGAACGTGGATGACGACGAGCCGGTCGGCCTGCTCCAGCTTGGCCACGGCGGCGTCGGCATAGGGGATCACCTTGCCGTCGCGGACCACCGCGACGACGACTTCGGCGCTCTCGCGGGGGTTCCTGCCGACCTCTTCGGGCTTGACGCCGCGCTCGTAGAGGTCGAGGCCCCTGCCGTAGACCAGGAAGTCCTCGATCAGGGCGCTGACGGCGGGGCTCTGGGTGGCCACGCCGAGCATCCGGCCCGCCGCGTCGGAGGAGGTGATCACCACGTTGGCGCCGCTCTGCCGTACCAGGGGCTCGTTCTCGGCTTCGCGTACCGCCGCCACGATGGTCGCCTTCGCGTTGAGCTGGCGGGTGGTGAGGGTGACCAGCGCGGTGGTGTCGTCGCGCCGGGTGGCGATGATGATCTCACTTGCGACGCGTGCGCCGGCGCGGGTGAGCACGTTGCTGCGGGTGCCGTCGCCGACGATGCCGGCCAAGCCGTCGGAGTTGGCCTCCTCCACCGCGGCGGGGCTCGGGTCGACGACCACGATGGTGTCCTTGGTGCGGCCGTTCTCGATCAGTGTCCGGATGGCGGAACGGCCCTTGGTGCCGTAACCGATGATCACGGTGTGGTCCCGCAAGCCGGCCCTCCAGCGTTTGTTGAGTATCTGGTCCCTGGTGCGCTGGGTGAGCACCTCCAGGGTGGTGCCGACGAGGATCACCAGGAAGACGATGCGCAACGGCGTGACGGCGACGATGTTGATCAGCCGGGCGGCCGGGGTCACCGGGGTGATGTCGCCGTAACCGGTCGTAGAGACCGACACGGTGGCATAGTAGAGCGCGTCGAGCAGGGACACCTTGCCGTCATAACTGTCCCGATACCCGTCGAGATCCAAGGCGACGAGCAGAAAGACGACACCAAGGGCCACGCCAGCGTAAAGGACACGCTTCAGGACCGCTCTGAGCGGGCTGACGGCGATGTGCGGCAGCCGTACCCCGGCTTCCTGGTCGTGCCCGTTCATATCGGCGATCATAGGCTCGCTCTGAGCCGGACTGGATGATTCGGAAGTAAAGTGGGTCTGGCCTCGTCGCGCGCGGAGGAATGGCAGATGAAGTTACGGCTGGCACGGCACGCCGTCGGCGATGCCGTCGTGGTGGCCGTCGAGGGTGAACTCGATCTTTTCACGGCTCCCTTTCTTCGTGATGAGGTGCGTGACGCGATCAAGCAGGACGGGCCCCGGCTGGTGCTCGACCTGACAGCGCTGTCGTTCATGGATTCGAGCGGGTTGTCGGTCCTGATCGAGGCGTGGCGGCTGGCGACGGGCGAGGGCGGCGGCGTCTGCCTGGCCGCGCCGCAGGCGCCGGTGGCCCGGATCCTCCGCACGACCGGCCTGGATCGCCGCATAAAGGTATATCCAGACGTCAGTACCGCCGTTGCGACCGAGATTTAACCCACCCCGAGTAGAACTTCATTCGGTGTCCGCGTTAGGGTCCGCTCATGGACCTGAACGGAGCAGCAGCAATCATCTCGGGCGGTGCCAGCGGCCTCGGTGAGGCCACGGCCCGCGACCTCGCGTCCCACGGCGCGACCGTGGTCATCGCCGACCTCAACGAGGAGCGTGGCAAGGCCATCGCCGACGAGCTCGGCGGGGTGTTCGCAAAGTGCGACGTATCGGACGAGGAGCAGGTGCAGGCCGCCGTTGACGCCGCGGTGGCGACGGGCAAGCCGCTCCGCGTCGTGGTGAACAGCGCGGGCATCGGCTGGGCCTCGCGCACGGTGGGCCGGGACGGCAAGCCGCACGACCTGGCGACCTACCGCAAGGTGATCGAGGTCAACCTGGTCGGCACCTTCAACCTGCTGCGGATCGGCGCCGCGGCGATCGCCAAGACCGAGCCGATCGACGGCGACGGCCAGCGCGGGGTCGTGATCAACACCGCCTCGGTCGCGGCGCTTGAGGGACAGACCGGCCAGATCGCCTACTCGGCGTCCAAGGGCGGCATCGTCGGCATGACCGTGCCCGCGGCCCGCGACCTGGCGGCCATCGGCGTCCGGGTCAACACGATCTGCCCGGGGATCATCGACACCCCGATCTACGGGTTCTCGGCCAACGCCGACGAGTTCAAGGCCAAGCTGGTCGCCCCGGTGGTCTTCCCCAAGCGCATGGGGCAGCCGTCGGAGTTCGCCCACCTGGTGCGCTCGCTGATCGAGAACGACTACATGAACGCCGAGGTCATCCGCTTCGACGGCGGAATCCGCTTCCAGCCCAAGTGACCGACCCAAGTGATCGGAGCGAACGTGTCGGATGAGGTTCAGGTCGAGGTCGACGGCGCGGTCGCCGTCATCACGATCAATCGGCCGAAGGCCAGGAACGCGATCAACGGCGCGGTGGCGCGCGGGATCGTCGCGGCGCTCGACGAACTGGAGGAGCGCAAGGACGTCTCCGTGTACGTGCTCACCGGCGCGGGCGGCACCTTCTCCGCCGGGATGGATCTGAAGGGCTTCCTGACCGGCGACTTCCCGGTCGTCGAGGGCAGGGGCTTCGGCGGGGTCACCGAGGCGCTGCCCAAGAAGCCGATGATCGCCGCGGTGGAGGGCTACGCGCTGGCCGGCGGGTTCGAGCTGGCGCTCGCCTGCGACGTGATCGTCGCCTCGGAGGAGGCCAAGTTCGGGCTGCCCGAGCCCAAGCGCGGCCTGGTCGCCGGGGCCGGCGGGATCATGCGGCTGCCCCGCCGCATCCCGTACCACGTCGCCATGGAGATCGCGCTGACCGGCGACCACTATCCGGCGTCCCGCCTGTACGAGGTCGGTCTGGTCAACCGGATCACCCCTCCCGGCCAGGCCCTCGCCGTGGCGCTCGAACTGGCCGCGAAGATCGGCGCCAACGCCCCGCTGGCGCTCGCCGCCACCAAGCGGGTCGTCATCGAGTCGGCCGACTGGAGCACCGAGGAGATGTTCGAGAAGCAGGGACCGATCATCAATCCCGTCTTCGGCTCCAAGGACGCGATGGAGGGAGCGGCTGCCTTCGCCGAGAAGCGCGCCCCCCAGTGGAAGGCCGAATAATGCATTCCTCCCCGGTTTGTCTGCCGGGGAGGAACGCACTCTCCTGATTTCCTGCGTACGGTAAAGAGTGTGGGCGGTTTCCCCGAGGGCAGGATCCGCTCATTCCGCGAGCTGCGCCAGGAGAGTAGATGACTGACTTCCCGACCGGCTACCGGGGCCCCTCGGGGTCCGACCAGTTCAAGCGCCGCGCGACGGGCGTGCTCACGGGCGCCCTGGGCAGCGCCCTGCTGGTGGCACTCCTGCTGGGCGTCATGTGGGCTCTGGAGATCATCGACTACACGCTCGGGGGCGCCCTCGACGTCTACGGCATCGTCGCCTGGAGCCCCGACCATCTGTCCGGCATCCTGTTCGCGCCGTTCCTGCACGCCGGGTTCGGCCACCTGATGGCCAACTCGCTGCCGCTGCTCATCCTCGGCTTCCTGGCGGCGTTCCGGGGCCTCGGCCGGTTCATCGCGGCCAGTTTCATCATCGTTCTGGTCAGCGGCGTCGGCGTCTGGTTCACCAGCTCGCCGATCTACGTGACGATCGGGGCGAGCGGCCTCGTCTTCGGCTACTTCGGCTTCGTCGTCGCCCGCGGCCTGTTCGACCGCAGGGCGCTCGACATCGTGGTCGGCATCGGCGTGGCCGTCGCCTACTACTCGCTCATCTGGGGCCTGCTGCCCAACCAGGAGGGCATCTCCTGGCAGGGCCACCTGTTCGGGCTCATCGGCGGCGTGGTCGCGGCCTGGGTGCTGCGCCGTAAGCGCCTGACCCAGGGCACGGTCTAGCCGGCAGCTCTGGTCGCGACGGCAGGTGCCCGGTCCTCAGGATGCCGCCGGACACATGGGCGGAGGTTCCCTCAGGGGCCCCCGCCCGATCCTTCCGGCTCGGCGCGGCGCGACTAGAACTGCGGCGTTCCGTAGCCGGTGAACCACGACTGGATCTTCTTCGGGTCGTCGGTCGAGGCCAGTGAGAGCAGGAGCAGCAGTCTGGCCTTCTGCGGGGAGAGGTCGCCGGCGGAGATGACGCCCGGCACGGCCGCGTGCACCGCGCCCGCGTTGTTGCGGTTGGCCGCGACGAGCTTCACGCCCTTCTTCACCGCGCCCTGGGCCGCCTCGAACTGCCCGGGTGAGGGGGTCCCGGCGAAGACCAGACCCTTGGCGCCCGCCTCGGCGAAGGCCGTCACCGCCTCGCCGCCCGCGTTGCCGTAGGTGTAGACGATCTCGGCGCGCGGGAGCGCGTCCCGCTTGATGCCGGCGAGGTCGAACGGCGTGCGCCAGCTTTCCGGCTTGCCGCAGCGCTGGACGCGCGCGGGGGCGCGCAGCAACTGGATCCGCTTCTCGTCCACGCTGCCCAGCTGGCCGACCTCGGGGGCCTGGAACGTGTCAAGCCGCAGCGTGCTGGACTTGGTGACCTCCCGGGCGGCGAAGATCTCGTCGTTGAACAGCACCACGCTGCCGAAGCAGTGCGTCCTCTTGCTGGCCGCCAGCGAGACGGCCTTGTAGAGGTTGGCCGGCCCGTCGCCGCCGATGACGTTCCACGGGCGCATCGAGCCGGTCAGCACGACGGGCTTGGGACTGCGGACCGTGAGGTCCAGCCAGTAGGCCAGCTCCTCCATGGTCTGCGTGCCCGTCGCCACGACCACCGCGTCCGCCGTCTTCAGCTTCTCGTCCACGAGCCGGGACAGGTCGTGGAACTCGGCGATCGTGTACTCGCTCGACCCCTTGCCGCCGAACTCCGCGGTCGACACCTCGGCCAGTCCGCCCACTTCGGGTTGCAACGACTTCACCAGGTCCGCGACCGGCAGCCTGCCGGGCTTGTAGCTTTCGAAGCCCACCCGGCTCTCGGCCTCCCCGGCGATCGTGCCACCGGTGCCGATGACCACCACCTTCGGCTTGGCCGCCCCCTTCTCGGCGACGGCCTGCGGAGTGCCCGCCGACCAGGTGGCCGCGGTCAGGGCCAGAACCAGCGCAGCCCCGGTACGGCGGCGCCACATGCGATCGAACGTTTTCTCCATGAGGCCGAGTCTTCCGCCCACCGGGAACCCAGACCAGAGACGCCGTCACCCATGCACCATGACCTCATCATGAGTCGGACACTGATAGACATATGTCCGTGATTCAGCTTCTCCTGGCCGAGGACCATCACGTGGTGCGCGGCGCGCTGGCGGCGCTGCTGGACCTGGAACCCGACTTCACCGTCGTGGCCTCGGTCGGCACCGGCGACGCGGCCGTGCGAGCGGCCCTGACCCACCGGCCCGACGTGGCCGTGCTCGACATCGACATGCCCGTCATGGACGGCCTCAGCGCCGCCGCCGAGCTGCACGAGCGGCTCCCCGAATGCCGGACGCTGATGCTGACCGGGCACGGCAAGCCGGGTCACCTGCGCAGGGCGCTCGCCGCCCAGGTCGGCGGTTTCCTGCTGAAGACGGCTCCGCCGGAGGAACTGGCGGCCGGGATCCGCGCCGTCGCGGCCGGTCGGCGGGTGCTGGACCCGAGCCTCGCCGCCACCGCCTGGGACCTCGCGGACAACCCGCTGACCCCCCGGGAGGAGGACGTGTTGCGGCTCGTCGCCGGTGGCGCGGACGCCGCGGAGATCGCGGGCCGGCTGTTCCTAACGGCCGGCACGGTGCGGAACTACATCACGGCCATCGTGACCAAGCTCGACGCCCGCAACCGGACCGACGCCGTCCGGATCGCCGCCCAGGCCGGCTGGATCTGACACCGGGCACTCGGCCAGCAGCCGGTACCGTCCGCCGGCCTCGGCCCCGGCGGTGAGCCGCCCGCCCAGATCGGCCAGCCGGGCGACGAGGTTGACATGCCCCGAACCGGGTGCGCCGCGTGCCGGGTGAGCCCCGTCGTTGGTGACGCCGAGCCGTACGAGAGCTTCTTCGGAGCGGGTCTCGATCGCGCAGTGCGTGGCCGCGCTGTGCCGCAGCACGTTGGTGACCGCTTCGCGGAGGACGGTGCTCAGCAGGGTGGACACCCGAGGGGGCAGCGGGCCGTGCGCCAGCGTGAGGTCCACCGCGATGCCGGCGGCGGCGAGCACGGAACGGGCGGACTCCGCCTCCTCGGAAAGGGACAGCTCCCGCCTGTCGCTCGCCACGCTGCGAAGGTCGGCCTCGGCACGCTCGGCCATCTCCGCCACCCGGACCAACTCCGCGCGCGCCCGCGTGGGATCGGTCCCGGCGAGCCTCCTGGCCAGCTCACAGGTGAGCAGGATCGCGGCCATGCTGTGTCCCAGCAGGTCGTGCAGGTCGCGGGCGGCACGCAGCCGCTCGCGGACCACCGCGGCGCGGGCGAGCCGTTCCCGGGCCTCGCGCAGTTCGCGCACGAGCTGCGCGAGCCGTACCAGGCCGTAGATCACCAGGCCGGTGACGAGGGCGCTGACCGTGAAGTTGACGGTCGCGGCGGCACTGAGCCCGGAGGCCGCGCCGATGGCCGCCACGCTCGTCATGATCACCCCCATGAGCGGCCAGGACGCCCAGGCGGGGAACGCCAGCAGCACCGGCCCCGCGAGGAAGCCGGGCGCGCCCAGCCACGCCGGGCCGAACGGCACGAGGGGCAGGTAGGCGAGCAGCGCCATGGCGCCCAGCGCCCACGGATGCCTGCCGCGCACCGCGTGGAGCTGCATGAGGACGATCACGGCGAGGCAGCCGGCCGCCGGAAGAACGAGGTCCCACGGGACGTGCAGGAGCGCCTTGACGCTGAATCCCACCAGCACGGCCGTCAGCAACGTGACCGACAGCGCGTACTCGCCGGGCAGCCGCGGGGACGGCTCCTCCCCTGTGGCGGGCAGGGGTGACGCGCGGTAGCCGGTGGCGGCCGAGCGCGTGTCGGCCAGCGCCCGCCTGGCCACTTCGAGCACGCCGCCGATCAGCTCCGGCCGGTCCGGGTCGATCCGCTTGATCGCGGCGATCCCGCGCCCGATGCCCTCGCTCAGCTCGGTGGCGATGCGCAGACGCTCCTCGGTCACGGCGGTGCCGGCCAGCGCGAGGCGGGCCGAGCCCACCTCGTCCACCCGGTCGACCAGGCGGGCGAGGCCGTGGATGACCAGCCCGGTGAGCAGCGTGCTGATCGTGGCGTCCGCCGTGGTGCCGGGGTGCGTGGACCTGACGGCCTCGATGACGGCGGCACCGGCGACCACCAGGACGGAGAGCGGCCAGGCCCCCGCGATCAGCAGCGAGCCCGTCAGAAACCCGAGCACGCCCACCGACGAGCCGTACCCGAGCACCGCCAGGTAACCGGCCGCGGCCTGTACGGCGAGCAGACCCGGCAGGGGGACGCGGCTCAGCCCGGGGAGGACCTGGACGAGTTGGAGCCCCAGCACCGCGCCCACCAGCAGCGCGGGCACGGGTTCGGGCAGGGCCAGCAGCACGTGGACGCCCGCGAACCCGGCGAGGACGGCGACGAGCAGGCCACGCGCGATCGCGGTTTCCGTCATGGCGCGCCGGTCAGGCGTGGGGGCCCTGGAAGGGAGAGCGCCGCACCGTGCCCCTGGGCAGGCCGGCGCTCCCCGGGGCGGGGATCACCCGTTGAGACGCTCGACCACGTGATCGATGCACACCGTGAGGGCCTCGACGTCGGCCGGGTCGACGGCCGGGAACATCGCGACGCGGAGCTGGTTGCGGCCGAGCTTGCGGTAGGGCTCGGTGTCGACGATGCCGTTGGCGCGCAGCACCTTGGCCACGGCCGCCGCGTCGACGCTGTCGGCGAAGTCGATGGTGCCCACCACGCTGGACCGCTGCGCCGGGTCGGCGACGAACGGGGTGGCGTAGGCGGACTTCTCGGCCCAGGTGTAGAGCCGCTGCGCCGAGTCGGCGGTGCGAGCCGTGGTCCAGGCGAGCCCGCCGTTCGCGTTCATCCACTCGACCTGGTCGGCGAGCAGGAACAGGGTGGCGATCGACGGCGTGTTGTAGGTCTGGTCCTTGACCGAGTTGTCGATCGCGGTGGGCAGGCTGAAGAACTCGGGCACGTATCGGCCGGTGCCGGCGATCT
Organism: Dolomitihabitans soli; assembly: GCF_022213955.1. Lineage (GTDB taxonomy): Bacteria > Actinomycetota > Actinomycetes > Streptosporangiales > Streptosporangiaceae > Streptosporangium_A > Streptosporangium_A soli. The sequence continues at coordinate 109,721 of NZ_JAKNTW010000015.1, forward strand.
CGTCGACCCTGGCGAGCGCCTTGGGCGAGAACAGCGCGACCCACAGCCCGCCGTCGGAGGCGAAGCTCTTCTGCGGCGCGAAGTAGTAGACGTCGAACTCGCTCGCCTGGACGGGCAGGCCGCCGGCCCCGGAGGTCGCGTCGACCAGCACCAGGGAGTCGTCCTCGACGACCCGCTTGATCGGCATGGCGACGCCGGTCGAGGTCTCGTTGTGGGTGAGCGCGTAGACGTCGACGCCCGCCTCGGGGCGGGCCTGCGGGTGGGTGCCGACCTCGGAGGCGATCACGGTCGGCTCGGCCAGCCACGGGGCCCTCTTCACCGCGGTGGCGAACTTGGCGGAGAACTCGCCGAAGTTCAGATGCTGGGAACGCTCGTGGATCAGCCCGTGGGCGGCGATGTCCCAGAAGGCCGTGGTGCCGCCGTTGCCGAGGACCACGGTGTAGTCGCCGGGCAGGTCGAACAGCCCGGCGAGCCCCGCGCGCACCCGGTGGACGAGGTCCTTGACGGGCTTCTGGCGGTGTGAGGTGCCCATGAGCGAGCCGCCCGAGGAAGCCAGGGCGGCGAGCTGTTCGGGGCGCACCTTCGAGGGCCCGCAGCCGAAGCGGCCGTCGGCGGGCTTGATGTCAGCGGGAATCACGATGTCAGCCACACAGATAAGCCTAGTGAGACCACATGGGTGGTCCCGCCCCAGGTCCGGATGCTGAGACCAGTGATTTCACGCACATGGGGTTCACATTGCATGGAGATATGCCACTGTGCGGGGGGAGCGGGTGAGGACCGGTCCCGGAAGCTGCTAGCGAGGTGTGCGTCATGGGTGCACAGAACCGTCCGCGATCCTTGGTCGACATCTCCGTCTCGATGGTGCGCCGTGCCCGCTTACGCGATCGTTTCCTGCCGATCGTCGTCTTCGTCGGCGAGGTCGCGGGGGCGGCCACCGCGGCCCGCCGGTTCGTGGAGCCGGTACGCCGGCGGGTCCCGTTCGCCGCGATCGAGGGCCCGACCGAGGCGCAGAGCGTGGCCGACCTGCTCGGCCACGTGGCCGGCGAGCGGGGCGACATGGGCGCCCGGGTGCGGTGGTCCTTCCTGCCGGCGCCGCGGTTCCCGCTCGCGCAGTTCGTGCTGTGGGCGCTCGGGCAGCGGGAGCAGCTTCAGGAGGAGGCCGGGCGGATCCTCGGCCGGCGCGCGAAGCAGATGGAGTTCAACCAGCCGTTGCGGCTCTGGCTCACCGGCCGCGGGCCGTCGTGGCAGGCGCCGCTGGCGCGGGCCGAGTACATCACCCGGTTCCTGCCGCTGCCCGTGCTCGCCACCGGCTCCGTCTCGTTCGCGCTGACCCGCCTGCTCGACGTCGCGGAATGGGCCAACGTCGCCATCTGGGCCGGCGCCCTGCTGGTCGCGTTCGGGTTCGCCACCCTGAGCGCCGCCAACTGGTCGAGCGGGCACTTCCGGTACCGCTGGTTCAAATCGCAGCGCTACCTGCCGAGGGAACGTTCCGAGGCGCTGGCCGCCTACGCCCTGCGCATCGCGGAGGCCGCCGGCGAACCGGGCGATCTCGTCGACCGGCTGCTGGTCAACGCCTTCCACGAGGATCTCCGGGTGGCCTATCGGCGGCTGCGTCCCTGGCTGCTGTGGCCGGGCTGGGGACGCAGCGCGCACGCCGTACTGCTGCTGCCGCAGGTGGGGCGGGGTGACGCGGCGCATCGGCTGCTGACGTTGACGCACGACGTGCGGGCCGCCGTCGGGCGCCCGGTTCCGCTGCTCGTGGTCGCGGGGGCCGCCGAGCCGCCGTTCGACGTCGACGAGCACCGGCACGTCGACGTCGAGCACACCGGTGACGTCGGGCGGCTGCCGGAGGTGTATGAGCGCTGGCGGGAGGCGGCGCAGCGGCCGACCCCCTGCCCCTACCTCCTCATCGACCTGCCGCCTGACGGTCTGGAGGACCTGTACGGCGGGTTGCCCGCGCCGCGCGCCGATCGGCGGGAACGGGCGCTGGTCTACTGGGCGGTGGTGGCGCTGGTGGTGGCCGCGCCGCTGTTCTTCGGCGTCAGGACCGTGCTGCCCCCGGTCTGCGCGTACGGGCTCACCATGCGCGACGGGCAGTGCGTCGGCTACACCACCTCCATCGAGAGCTTCGACGACGACCTCAAACCGCTCCTGGCGCTGATCCAGCGGCAGAACGCGGAGATCCCGGCGGGCGTGGAGACCTTCACCGTCGTCTACTTCGGCACCCTGACGCGCGCGCCGGTGGGCCAGGACCACACGGCGCTGGTCGGTACGGCGGGCGAGCTCATCGGGGTCGCCGCCCGGCAGCGCGACTACAACGAGTCCGCCGACGCCATGCGGATGCGGGTGACCTTCGCCAACGCCGGATACGGCTTCGCGAACGCCGAGTTCACCGCCAGGCGGCTCGCCGAGCAGAGCGAGGACGACGAGTCCGTGGCCGCCGTCGTCGGCCTGGGCTGGAGCCGCGAGGAGGTACGGCGGGCGGTCGGCGTCCTCGGCAACGCCCAACTCCCGATGGTGAGCACGACGAGCACGGCCGACAGCGTGGCCAGGGTCGGGGAGAGCCAGTCGGCGTACTTCTTCCGCCTGGCGGCGCCCAACTCCCGGCAGGCGCTGGTGGCGGTCGAGTGGATGACCGGGATCGGGCTGGAGGGCGGCGGCAAACCGGTGGTCACCGGCTCGGACGTCACCGTGCTCTCCCAGGTCGAGGCGAAGGAGTTGTACAGCGAGGACCTGGCCGACGAGTTCGACCGTGTGCTGGAGGGGACGAGCAGGAAGAGGTTCGCCGACGCCGCCCAGCTCCGCCAGGCCGTGCGGGAGGCCTGCGACGGCGGGGCCAAGCTGCTCTACTTCACCGGCCGGGCGCGCTACCTGCACACGCTCAGGGACGCCTGGCGCAGTCACTGCGCGGACGGAGTCGTGACGATGGCCGGCGACGACGTGATCAGCGCGGTCGCGGACTCGGTCCACGGGAAGACGTCCGACCAGGATCTGGAGCTGTTCTTCGTCGCGCTGACGGACGCCCGCGTCAAGGACGGTGTGGCGGCTCCCACCGGGAAGTCCGACTACCTGTCCGTCGTGGAGCGATGGATCGCGCGGGCGCGGGAGGACAAGGTCGCCCTGCCCCGCTACTCCTCCAGCCACGCCTGGCTCGGCCACGACGCCGTCCTCGTCGTCACGGAGGCGTTCAGCAAGTTCACGGTCCAGGGCGGTGGCAGGCATGTGCGCAACGGCATCCACTACAACCTGCGGGGCCTGGGGATGAAGGGGGCCAGCGGGCAGATCGCCTTCTCCGACGGCGTCACCGGTCACGACGCGCTGAACCGGCCGCTGTGGTTGATGTCGGTGCGCCAGGGCCATTCCGTCAAGGTGCACGGCATCTGCCGGCCGACGGCCACTCAGGCCCGCTGCGAGATGGACGGGAAGTAACCGGCCGGGCGCCACCGAAGCGGCGCCCGAACCGGTGAACCCGGCGGTCGCCCTGCTAGCCCAGGACCGCGGCGGCTCCGGGGACGTCGGTGACCGACCGCTGGGGCGGGCCGACGTACTTGGCGCTGGGGCGGACGAGCCTGCCCGTGCGCTTCTGCTCCAGGATGTGCGCGGCCCAGCCTGCCGTACGGGCGCAGGTGAACATCGAGGTGAACATGTGCGGGGGGACCGCGGCGAAGTCGAGCATGATCGCCGCCCAGAACTCCACGTTGGTGGCCAGCACCCGGTCCGGCTTGCGGGCGTGCAGCTCGGCCAGCGCGGCGTTCTCCAGCGCCACGGCGACCTCGTAGCGCGGCGCGTTCAGCTCCTGTGCGGTACGGCGGAGCACGCGGGCGCGGGGGTCCTCGGCGCGGTAGACGCGGTGGCCGAAGCCCATCAGCCGCTCGCCGCTGTCCAGCGCCTGCTTGACGTAGGTCTCGGCGCTGCCGATCCGTTCCACCTCCTCGATCATGTGGAGCACCCGGGCGGGGGCGCCGCCGTGCAGCGGGCCGGACATCGCGCCCACCGCGCCCGACAGGGCGGCGGCCACGTCGGCGCCGGTGGACGCGATGACCCTGGCGGTGAACGTCGAGGCGTTCATGCCGTGCTCGGCCGCGGAGGTCCAGTAGGCGTCGATGGCCTTGACGTGGTTCGGATCGGGTTCGCCACGCCAGCGGATCATGAACCGTTCGACGATGCTGTCGGCTTCGTCGACGCGTCTCTGCGGGACCATCGGCAGGCCGAGGCCGCGCGCCGACTGGGCGACGAAGCTGAGGGCGGTGACGCTGGCCCTGGCGAGGTCGTCGCGGGCCTGTTCCTCGTCGATGTCGAGGAGCTGGTGGAAGCCGAACGCGGGCGCCAGCATGGCCAGCGCGCTCTGCACGTCGACGCGGATGTCACCGGAGTGGACAGGGAGGGGGTACTGCTCAGCAGGGGGCAGCCCCGGCTGGAACTTGTTGTCGACCAGCAGTCCCCAGACGTTCCCATAGGTGACGCGGCCGACCAGCTCTTCGATGTCGACGCCCCGATACCGCAGGGCGCCCCCTTCTTTGTCCGGTTCCGCGATCTCCGTCTCGAAAGCTACGATGCCTTCGAGCCCGGGTTTGAAGTCGGACATTCTCGGCCGCCTCCCTTTCTTGAAGTCAAAGCCTTGATGTCGAGATACCGGCGGGTCTTATTCAACCCCCTGTACGGGGGTGGGTCGCCGCCGGACCCGCCGAAACGCGATCGTCCCTGGTAGGGAGGTCGTGTCAAGCGCGCAAGAATACTCTCCCGTGGACGCCACATCGCGCCCCCCGTCCCTCGGGGGGCTACGCCGAACCTACGAGGGCCGGCCGTTGCTCGAATCCGACGTCGCATCCGACCCGGTGGCCCAGTTCGCCTCCTGGTACGCCGACGCCGAATCGGCCGGACTGCCCGAGCCCAACGCCATGATCCTGGCCACCAGTTCCGCCGGTGGCCTGCCGACCGCACGAACGGTCCTGCTGAAGGGCTGCACCGAAGCCGGTTTCGTCTTCTACACCAACTACGAGTCGCGCAAGGGCCGTGATCTACGGGAGAACCCCCGGGCGTGTCTGCTGTTCCCCTGGCATCCGATCCGCCGCCAGGTCAGGGTCGAGGGCCAGGTCCTCCGGGTGACGCGGGAGGAGTCCGCGGCCTACTTCAACAGCAGGCCGTACGGCTCGCGGATCGGGGCCTGGGCCTCGCGTCAGTCGGCCGTCGTCCGGTCGCGGCAGGAGCTGGACGAGCGCTACGCCGAGCTGGCGGCGCGGTGGCCGGAGGATCCGCCCGTGCCGGACTTCTGGGGCGGGTATCGGGTGATTCCGGCCGAGGTGGAGTTCTGGCAGGGGCAGGTGGATCGGATGCACGACCGGCTGAGGTACCGGCGGTCCGGGGAGGGGTGGGTGCTGGAACGTTTGGCCCCATGATTCCCTTTAGAGGGATTTGTCGGGGTATCGGGTTGCTGGAGGCGCGTCGATGTTCGGTGGGTTCGGCGGGCTCTGGGGTCGGATCGCCATCGACACGACACCGTTGCGGATCGTCGCCTACCGGCGGCTGTGGACCGGCCAGGGCGTGTCGTTCATCGGCTTCCAGCTCACCGCGGTGGCGGTCAGCGCCCAGATCTACGACATCACCGGCTCCTCCTTCTGGGTCGGCATGCTCGGCCCGGCCAGCCTCATCCCGCTGGTGATCTTCGGGCTGTGGGGCGGCGCCGTGGCCGACGCCGTCGACCGGCGGCGCCTCCTGCTGGCCGGCTCGGTGATCGCCTGGGCGGGTACGGCGGCGCTGCTGCTGCAGGCCGTACTCGGGATCGACAACGTCGGCCTGATGCTCGCCACGGTCGCCGTGCACTCGACGGGCTTCGCGATCACCGGCCCGGTGCGCGGGGCGATCATCCCCAGGCTGGTCCCGGTCGACCAGGTGCCCGCGGCCAACACGCTCAACTTCCTGGTGAGCAGCGTCGGGGCCGTCATCGGGCCGCTCATCGGCGGCGTGCTGCTCGCCCAGGGCGGCTACGCGACCGCCTACCTCGTCGACGCGCTGCTCTTCGGCGCCGCCTTCTACGCCGCCGTACGGCTGCCGCCGCTCCCTCCCCTCGGCGACGTCGTACGGCCCGGCCTGCGGGCCGTGGGGGAGGGGCTGCGGTTCATCGCCGGGCATCCGGTGGTGCTGATGTCGTTCGTGGTGGACATCATCGCGATGGCCTTCGCGCTGCCGCGCGCGTTGTTCCCGGAGATGGTCGCCGCGCGGTTCGACGGGTCGCTGCTCGCCTTCGGGTGGCTGACCGCGAGCATCGCCATCGGGTCCGCGCTCGGCGGGCTGTTGTCCGGCTGGGTGGGGCGGGTCAGCCGTCAGGGGGTCGCGCTGACGCTTGTGATCTCGCTGTGGGGGCTCTCCGTCGCCGCCGCGGGTCTGGCCCACGAGTTGTGGCTGATGGTCGGTCTGCTCGCGCTTGGGGGCGCGGCGGACCTGGTCTCGGCCGTGTGGCGGCAGACGATCCTGCAGACGTACGCGCCCGACGAGATGCGCGGGCGGCTCCAGGGGGTGTTCTACGTGGTGGTCGCCGGCGGCCCGCGGCTCGGTGACCTGCGGGCCGGGGTGACGGCCACGATGGTCGGCGTGGTGCCCGCCTGGGTCGGGGGCGGGCTGGTGTGCGCGGTCCTGGTGCTCGTGGTCGGCTTCGCCGTACCGGCCTTCAGGAACTATCGGCCGAGCCGTTCCTGACCGGCCCGGCCGCTCGCAGGCCCCCGCCAAGGCCCGTTTACGGCGTGCGCCCCGGCGGTCGTGCGATGTAAAGCGGGCATTGTCCTCTTATGGGGAAGGAATCGGTCCGGTCCGGTGTTGCCAACCGTGACCATGGCTGGTCGTTCTCCCAATAGGGTCGATCCAACGATGGTTTCCCTGCCCCCGGCGAGTGGCTCAGTTCCCAGGCCGATGGGCGTAACATCGAGACAGGACGGGAGGAGCCTTGACCGCACACGGCCTGATCGACACGACGGAGATGTATCTCCGAACGATCTTCGAGCTGGAAGAAGAGGGCATCGTCCCCCTTCGCGCGAGGATCGCGGAACGGCTGCAGCAGAGCGGGCCAACCGTCAGCCAGACGGTCGCGCGGATGGAGCGTGACGGCCTCGTCCGCGTCGAGGGTGACCGCCATCTGACGATGACCGATCTCGGACGCACGCTGGCCACCCGCGTCATGCGAAAGCACCGGCTCGCCGAGTGCCTGCTGACCCAGGTGATCGGCCTGCCCTGGGAGGACGTCCACGTGGAGGCGTGCCGCTGGGAGCACGTGATGTCGGAGTCGGTGGAGGCGCGCCTGGTCACACTGCTCGACAACCCCACGGTCTGCCCGCACGGAAACCCGATTCCCGGCCTCGACGAGCTCGGCGTCACCGACTCCGAGGGCGGCGAGGAGGAGGGCATGATCGCCATGTCCGACGTCGCGGGCGCCAGGGATATGCCCGTCGTCGTACGACGGATTAGCGAACAAGTGCAAAGCGATCCTGCTGTGATGCTTAAACTCAAGCAAGTTGGGATACAACCCGGACGCGAGGTGACGCTCGCGGCGAGCGACGACGGTGTGCGGGTGACAGGTGACAACGAGGCGGACAACATTCTCGCGGAGCTACCGCGTGATGTCGCCGCGCACGTTTTCGTCTCGAAACGCTGATCTTCTCGTCACTGCCTGGTTGAATCCCACCCGGGAGGCCCCACTCTCCCCGGACCAGACAGCAGCAGGAGCGCCCGTGGCTCGCTTTGCGTACAACCACCCCCAAGGGGTGGTCACCGAATGAAGCGCTGGGGGGATCTTTCGCAGGATGCCGCCGATCACCTCACGGCCAGCACCGTCCTGGATCAAGCAGAGATGGCGGTGGTCGTCACCGACAGGTTCAGCAACCTGCTCTACTGGAACCCGTTCGCCGAGAAGCTCTTCGGCCAGCCGGGCGGGCAGGGGCAGCGCGACCAGTCGGTGATGTCCCTGGGCATCATGGAGAAGGACCACCCGCTCGCCGTCGAGCTGGCCAAGCACGTGCTCAAGGGCGGCGTCTGGGAGGGCACCTTCGACGTCCGGCGGGGCGACGGCACGATGGTCTATGTGCGGGCGCAGGCCGTCCCACTGCGGCACTCCTCCGGCTCGGTGACCGGCATAGTGATCACCGCGCGCGAGGCGATGCGCAGCAACGAGCGGGAGAAAGACCGCTTCGGCCTGCTGGAGCGCATCGGTGAGCGGCTGGCCGGCTCCCTCTACGTCGAGGAGACGCTCAAGCGAGTCGCCGAGATGCTCGTCCCGCAGTTCGCCGACCACTGCTTCATCGAGCTGAAGGAGACCGACCGGCTGATCCGCCGGGTCTCCACCCACGTGCAGGGCTGGACTCCGCCGGCCGACAGCTGGAAACCGGTCGGCGCCGAGATCACGTATCCCGCCGGGCACTACGCCGACTCCGCGCTGCGGCGTCAGGAGACCATCCTGGTCGAGGACTTCTCCCAGGTCAGTTATCCCAGCCCCAGCGCGGCCAGCGCCCGGCTCTGCGGCGAGGTCGGCCTCACCTCGGCGATCGTCGCGCCGTTGTGCGTGCGCGGCGAGACCCTCGGGCTGATGTATCTCGGGCTCTCCAACCTGACCGACCGGCGCAGCCCGCACTACGACACCTTCGACCGTGACTTCGTCGGCGCGATCGCGACGAGGGTGGCGCTCGCCGTCGACAACGCGCTGCTGTTCGAGGAGGAGCGGCACACCGCCGAGTCCTTTCAGAAGTATCTGCTGCCCAGGGCGCTTCCACAGCTCGACGGGCTGGAGATCGCCGTTCGCTACTACCCGGCGGCGCCGCTCGTCTCGCACGGGCAGGGCATCCAGACACAGGTCGGCGGCGACTGGTACGACGTGATCCCGCTGTCGGCCGGCCGCGTCGGCATCGTGATCGGCGACGTCGAGGGCCGGGGCGCCAAGGCCGCCGCCATCATGGGCCAGCTCCGCGCCGCGCTGCGCGCCTTCGCCCAGGACGACAAGCCGCCCGCCGAGATCCTGGCCAGGCTCGACGAGTGGACCCGCATCGTCGCCACCCCCGAGAGCGACGGTCTCGACATCAGCGTGCCGCCCATCGTCACCTGCCAGTACATGGTCTACGACGCCTGGTCCCGGCAGCTCGCCTTCGCCAACGCCGGCCACGCCCCGCCGCTCCTGCTCATCGACGGCACCTGTCACGAGCTCGACATCTCCGAGGTCGGCCAGCCGCTCGGCGTGCACGCCAAGGGCATCCACGCCGATCTCGTCTACAAGGAGGAGACGCGCACCCTGCCCCCCGGCGCGTCCCTGCTCCTCTACACCGACGGCCTGGTCGACCGCCGCCCCTCCCGTGACGCCGACGGCAACGCGGCGGCCGACGAGGAGACCCTCCAGGTGCTCTGCGAGAAGCTCGCCAAGTCCGACGACCTGACCGTGGAGCAGCTCGCCGACGCCGCGACCACCGCGGTGCCCGGCGAGATCGACGACGACATGGCGATCCTGGTAATCCGGGCCAGTGCCAGCGAGCTCGACGTCGAAGAACGCACCTTTCCGGCCCAGCCCATCATGGTCGGCGAGGCCAGGCGGATGGCGGCCGAGGCGTTCACCGGGTGGAACGTGCCCGAGGAGCGCGCCGAGCTGGCCTGTCTGCTCGTCTCCGAGGTGGTGACCAACGTCGTGCTGCACGCCGCGACCGCGAGCATCCCGCGCAGGGAGCTGTCGATGGACGGCCCGCCGCTGCCCTTCGAGGAGTCCTGGGATCTGCCGGGCATGGAGGAGGAGATCGCGGGCGAGAAGGAGTTCACGCTCCGGATCCGGCGTGGCGGCGAGGCCGTCTGGGTCGAGGTGTTCGACCAGGACCTTCGCCTCCCCCGCATCCGCAGCGCGGGCGAGAACGACGAGGGCGGCCGTGGCCTCTACCTCGTCGACCAGCTCGCCAGCCGTTGGGGGTCGCGTCCCACCAAGGAGGGCAAGGCCGTCTGGTTCGAGATTCCGACCCGCTCCAGGTGATAGGCGGAGCCGCCGAAGAGTGCTTGACTCGGGGGCATGGAGTTGGCTTTCGAGCGGCGTGGCAAAGGCTCGCCGCTGCTCTTGTTGCACGGAATCGGTCACCACTGGCAGGCCTGGTCGCCGGTGCTCGACCGGCTCGCCGCCTGCCACGATGTGATCGCCCTCGACCTGCCCGGTTTCGGCGCCTCCCCGCCGCTTCCCGCCGGCACGCCGTACACGCCTGAGGCGATGGCCGACGCGGTCGACGCGTTCTGCCTGCGGCTGGAGATTCGCGACCCGCACGTGGCGGGCAACTCGCTCGGCGGCTACGTGGCGCTCGACCTGGCCGCCCGCGGCGTGGTCCGCACGGCCACCGCCCTGTCGCCCGCCGGGTTCTGGTCGCGGCCGGAGGTCGGCTACGCGCGGGCGGTGCTGAAGCTGATGCGGTCGGGCGCGCGCGCCCTGCCGGAGAGCAGGAGCGAGCGGATCGCGCGGAGTCCCGCGGGGCGGGCGCTGACGGCCGGGGCGGTCGTCGCCCATCCCTCGCGGCTGTCCCCCGAGGCGCTCGCGTCCGCCGGAGCGGCCCTGCGCGGGTCGGTCGGCTTCGACGAGATGCTCGACGCGCTCGCCTGGGTGATGCCGCCCTCGCCGCCGAAGTGCCCGATCACGATCGCCTGGGGCGAGCACGACCGGCTCCTGCTCCGCCGCCAGGCCGTCCGGGCCGCCCGCTGGTCGGGCCACCGCGTCAAACTGCTCAAGGGCTGCGGCCACATCCCGATGAGTGACGACCCCGCCCTGGTGGCCCAGGTGCTGCTCGACACCACCAAGGGATTCCGGCCCTGACCTGGGGCTTGCCGTACGGGTGAGCGGGGCTGGTTCGTGTTTCGGAGGGCTTCGCCGGTTCGATGGGTCACGGGGTTCTTCGAGGGTGTCTGCGGTCGTCGGCCAGGTGCAGGGCCAGTTGGGTCCTGTCGCGCAGGCCGAGTTTGCGGAGCATGCTGGAGACGTGGTTCTTGACCGTGCCCTCGGCGATGTCGAGCCGGGCCGCGATCTCCCGGTTGGCCGCCCCGACGGCGATCATCCGGGCCACCTCGATCTCGCGTCCGGACAGCAGTTCCTCGTCCGGCAGGCCCGTCCGGCGCCGGGGACCCAGGCGGATCTCCTCGACGAGCCGTCCGGCCACCGGCCCGTCCAGCACGGTCTCGCCCTCGTACGCCTTGTGGATCGCCCTGATCAGGTCTTCGGGCGAGCTGTCCTTCAACAGGTAACCGCGGGCACCGGCCCGCAGCGCCCCGAAGATGTATTCGTCCTCGTCGAAGGTGCTGAGCACGAGGGAGGCGACCTCCGGGTGGTCCGCGCTGAGCCGGGTGATCAGTTCGACGCCGTCCATCCGGGGCATCCGCGCGTCGACCAGCGCCACCTGCGGCCGGCAGCGGGGCACGGCCGCCAGCGCCGCCACCCCGTCGGCGGCCGTGCCGACCACCTCGATGTCGTCCTCGATCTCCAGCATCTTGCGCAGCCCCTGCCGCATCAGCTCCTGGTCGTCCACCACCAGCACCCGGATCGGGGTCATGATCGGGTCACCGGCACCTCGGCCCGCACCTCGAACCCGCCGCCCGACACGTTGCCGGCCCGGAGGCTGCCGCCGATCGCCCGTGCCCGTTCCGCCAGGGAGGACAGGCCGAAGCCGTTCGTCTCCTCGGCCCCCTTGCCGTCGTCGCCGATCACCAGCACCACCCTCTCCGCCCCGAAGGCCAGCCGCGCCCGCACCTGTTCCGCGTCCGCGTGGCGCAGCGCGTTGGTCAGCCCTTCCTGCAACACCCGGTAGAGCACCAGCTCCGAGTCGGGGTCCAGCCTCCGCTCCGGGCCGTCGACCTCGAAGCTGACCCGGATGCCGGTCCCGTCGAAGGAGCGGGCCAGCCGGTCCAGCGCCGCGCTGCCGACGTGACCGTCGAGGGCGAGCGGGCGCAGCGCCCGGACCCAGCGGCGCGCCTCGGCCAGCGCCGCCGCGGTCATGTCCTTCGCCTGCCGTACCTCCGCCCAGGCGTCGGCGGGTCGGGCCTCCCTGAACCGCTCGGCGTTCTCCAGGCCCACCTTGATCACCGTGAGATGGTGCCCGATCGAGTCGTGCATGTCACCGGCCATCCGGGCCCGCTCCTCGGCGACCGCCAGCTCCCTGACCCGTTCGAGCAGCCGCTGGGCGTCCTCCTTCTTCCGCCGCACCTCCAGCAGGGCGGACGCCATGCCCAGCGCGAACGCCCCGAAGAGCACCATCGACGACGCCTGCCCCACCGCGTTCGTCCACGTCCGGTCGAGCACCGTGATCATCGTGACGAAGAGGACCGTGATGTAGGCCGCGACCACGCTGGTGGCCACCAGCATGCCGTTCAGGATGGCGAGGTTGGCGATCGCGATCAGCACCAGCGGCGCGTGGGTGCCGCCCGAGACCAGGCCGATGCACGTCGTCGCCAGCAGGAAGAACGGTGCGACGCGCTTACGGCCGGGGCTCGCGTCCGGGCTCCACGGCAGCAGCAGCCACAGGACGGCGACCACCGCCATCACCACGACGAAGATCACAGTGAACTCGGCGGCCTGGGGGATGGCGAAGCGAAGAAGCCCCGTCGCCGTGAACACCACCCAGAAGACGACGCTGAGCAGTGCCGGGCGGTCGGGGTCGCGGAACAAGCTCACACCTGCGCACACTAATCGCGGGCGCCCGCCGGGTCATCCATCCGCGGGACCATGACCTCGGTCATGGTGATCTCCGTCTGCGGCCCGATGCGCTCACGCCGCCCTCCGGCCTACCGTCGCCGGCATGAGACTGACCAAACCCCTGTGGGCGTCCTTGATCACGGTGGTCGCGCTGTTCGCCTCGGTGTACGGCGCCGCCCTGGCGGTCGGACCGTTGATCGACCGGGCGAACCCGCTGCACCTGCCGGCCGTCCCGCTCGCCACCACGGTCATCGCGGTCCTCCTGGTGGTCCTCCACCGGCGGTTCGTGACCCGTGAGCCCTGGTCGGGCGTACGGCTGGACTGGAAGTGGTCCGCCGTCCCGCAGACGTTACTCGGCGTGGTGTTCGCCGTGGCCGCCATCGCCGTCGCGAACGCCGTGTCCGTCACGGCGGGGTTCGCCACCTGGCTGGTCGACTGGGAACTGCTCCGGGAGCAGGCCGGCCAGTTCGCGCTGGTCGTCCTGGTCATCATCCTCGGGCAGGCGTTCCCGGAGGAGGTGCTGTTCCGCGGGCATCTCTTCGACACCCTGTCGAAGTCGCTGTCGCCGCGCGCCGTCCTGGCCATCACCACCCTGGTGTTCGGCTCGCTGCACATCCTGTCGCAGAGCCCGGCCACGGGGACCGTGGAGAAGCTGCTGTTCGTCGTGACCGCGACCTGCCTCGGGTTCGCGTGCGGGGCGGGCAGGGCCAGGACGGGGGCCGTGTGGATGGCGATCGGCTTCCACACCGGCTTCCACATCGGGATCCGCCTCTTCGCCACCCAGGACGTGAACTACGGGGCCCAGCTCGTGGTGCAGGCGGCGGCCATGGCCGCGGTCGCGCTGCTGGTCCTCGCGGTGCCGGGCAGGTCCGGGAAAGCCGGAGCGACAGCGGCCGCGGGCCTCCAGGACGCCCGCTAGCGCATCGTCTGGCCCCACACGAGGAGCGCGGCGATGATGAACACGATCATCACCCCGGCGTAGCCGATCGGGCCGAGCCGGAACATCCGCCGCACCCGGTTCAGCCCCCACGCGAACAGGAACGCCAGGAACACCAGCAGGATGAGTCCGCTGTCCATCGCCCACTCCTCCGCCCACGGCCGTTGCTGTCCAGTATGCGCGGCCTGCCGTACGGGCGCGAAGACCTAGCGGGCCGCTAGAGAGTTGAGCCGACCTTGGGCCTGTTCTGAATTCAGATCTTCGGTGGAGTGAGGGGCAGGGATCCAGTGAAGGCCCCGACTGAGGACGGCGCTCAGCCTCCTTCGGTTTCCCGGCGCACGGTAGCCGCGATGCGGGTGAGTGCGGCCCCGAGGTGGCGGCGCTGCGCGGCGCTGAGCGGATCGAACACGAGCCGCTTCACCTGCGCGACATGTTCCGGTGCGCTCTCGACGAGTTTCTGCCGGCCGGCGTCGGCCAGGGTGGCGAACGTGTACCGACCGTCGCTGGGGTCGGGTCGGCGGGCGACCCAGTCGCGGGCTTCGAAGCGGTCCATCACCTTCGACAGGCGGGGCTGGGTGCTGTCACAGACCCGGGCCAGGTCACTGAGCCGCATCGTGGCCTCGTCGGCCATGGACAGCTGGGCCAGAACCCCGTACTCGAAGTTGGAGATGCCTGCATCTCGCTGCAGCTGGCGGTCGAGGGCCGCCGGAAGAGCAATGACGACCGTGAGCAGCGCCTGCCAAAGATCCTGCTGTTCGTCGTCGAGCCAGGGTGACTGGGTGTCCATGGGCCCCATCATACTTGCCTAGGCAACTTGCGTCACTTGCCTAAGCAACTCTTTATGCACTACCTTTTGACTTGCCTAGGCAAGTGAAGATGTTGCCAGGGCAAGTGAAGGAGCTGATTTCGATCACTACCACGAGCAGCCTGGCCACCCCGAACGGCCCGTCCTCCCCCTTTCCGTCGCGGACAGCGGCCGCGGCGTACGACGACCTCCTTGCCGAGGTTCTGCCACAGGCGCGCGAGCAGCGGGTGTGGAACCCCTCCGACGGTTCCCTGCCCAGCCTCTTCGTCAGCCACGGCGCCCCGTTCACCCTCGACGATCCACAGTGGCTCAGCGACTTCTTCGCCTGGGCCCAGTCGATGCCCAAACCCCGGGCCATCGTCGTCGTCTCGGCCCACTGGGAACGGGCACCGGTCGCGATATCCGGAGCCGCGGCCGGCACCCCGCTGCACTACGATTTCAGCGGCTTCCATCCCCGCTACAAGACTCTTCCCTACGCGACCCCGGACGCCACTGGCCTGGCTCGGCGACTCACGGGCCTGCTGGGCCGGACGCCGGTGCACGAGTTCGCCGACCGCGGCCTCGACCACGGCGCTTTTATCCCGCTCATGGCCATGTACCCCGCAGCGGACGTCCCGGTCGTGCAGCTGTCGATGCCCAGCCTCGATCCCAGCGCTCTGCTTGAGCTCGGGGCACGCCTGCGGCCCCTGCGCGAAGAGGGCATCCTCGTTGTCGGCTCGGGATTCATGACCCACAGCTTCGCCGTCTTCCGCCGGCCTGAGCTCGCCGCCGAGACCACGGCCTTCGACGAATGGGCCGTTGACGCCCTCTCCCAGGGCGACGCCGACGCCCTCACCGACTACCGCAACAAGGCACCCGGCGCCGCGGTCGCTCATCCGACGGCCGAGCACTTCGTCCCGCTGCTGCTCGCCGTCGGCGCCGCCGATGACCCCGCCAGCGCCTTGAGCGCCATCGACCGCATGGTGATGGGCAACTCGACCCGGTCGGTGCAGCTGACCTGAGCGCCTCGATGCGCTTCACCTTCCCGCCTGATCGCCTTATCCCTTGGCGACGACATCAATACACCCCGGAGGAAAGTGCCATGAAGGCAATTCGTTTCCACGAGTTCGGCAGCAGCGAGGTTCTGCGCTACGAGGACGTCGACCGTCCGGCCCCCGGTACCGGGCAGGTGCTGGTGCGGGTGGCGGCCACATCGTTCAACCCGGTCGACGACCACATCCGCGCCGGTGTCCTGGCCGAGATGATCCCGATCACTCTCCCGTACGTGCCGGGGATCGACCTGGCGGGCACCGTCGCCGAACTCGGCGCCGACGTGACCGGCCTGGAGGTCGGCGACCGGGTCGTGGCGATGCTGCCCCTCGACTCCGCCGGAGGCGCCGCCGAGTACGTGCTCGCCCCGGCCGAGTCTCTGGCCCCGGCGCCCCGGACAATCGAGTTGGCCGATGCCGCGGCGCTGCCGCTGACCGGCCTGGCGGCCTGGCAGACGGCGTTCGAACTCGCCGAGCTCAAGCCCGGTCAGACCGTCCTGATCAATGGGGCGGGGGGCGCGGTGGGCAGCCTCGTGGTGCAGCTCGCCGCCGACGCGGGAGCGCACGTGACCGCGGTGGACGCACCGCAGCACGCCGACCGCCTTCGGGACTACGGCGCGGACCGGGTCGTCGCCCCCCTCGACCTCGCCGCGGGCCCGGTCGCTGTGGGCGGTCCGTTCCAGGTCGTGGTGAACCATGTGCGCCTCTCCCCGGAGGAGCTCGCGCAGCTGACGGACTACGTCGCCGACCGCGGGGTCGCCGCCAGCACAGCCGGCCCGATTCCCCAGGACCCCGCCCGGGGAGTGCGCAGCGCGAGCCTGTGGGTCCGCAGCGACGGAGCCCAGCTGACCGAGCTGGTCGCCAAGGTGGATGCGGGCAAGCTCCGGCTCCATGTCGCTGCCCACCGCCCGGTGGCCGAGCTGGCCGCCGTGCATGACGACGCCGGCGCCGGGCGGCTGCGCGGCAAGACGGTCGTGCTCGCTCCCTGATCACACCCTGATCACACCCTGACCGCACCCGACCGGGCCGCCCGCCGTTCGCTCTCCCGCCGGTGGGCGGACCAGAAGTTCGGCGGCAGCCGCACCCGCGACCCGTCTGCATCGGTGAGGCCGGCGGCACGCCCTGCACTCGAGCCCGCCGCTGCCGCTCACGCACGTTGCCCAGGACGCCGAAGCGTCCCGGGCAACGTCGTCTTCACTCGGGCTCCGGCCAGGCCCGGAGCCCGGGCGTCACGCCGGGGCTGTGACCGCCTCACCCAGCGGGGTCCGCGGGCCGGGCACCGTCGCCCGGATGGAGATCGCTGGGACGTGAAAATTTCACGCCTGCGACGGCATGCGGGCGAGGCTCCCTTCCGCCCCCCTTTCACCGCCTGTGACCTTGGCTGACCGGCGGTCTTCTGGTGGCTGTCGCGCCGCCGCCGCGAAGGGGCTCCTCGCCTCAGACCTTTCCCACTCGGCGATCACGTGGTTAACTCGGCTCCTCGCATCCGGAAAGCGCTTACCAAAGGCTGGTAAGCGCTTGCTCGATCTCCGGCGAAGGGCCCGGAAGGAGATCAACCGGTAGCGGCCCGTATCCACTCGTCCCACGACGAGCCCGCTCCCCTACGGAGACGAACGATGCGTATGAAAGCCGTCATCGCGTGCGCCGGTCTGCTGGCCGGCGTACTCGTCGCACTGTCCCCATCGGCCGCGCACGCCGCCCCCACACGGTACGAAGCCGAGACCTCGCCCGCCGTCTGCACCGGCACCATCGACTCCAACTGGGCCGGCTACTCCGGCAGCGGCTTCTGCAACGGCACCAACGCGGCCGGCGCCTACGCCCAGTTCACCGTGAACGCCTCGGCCTCCGGCACCGCGACGCTGGGCATCCGCTTCGCCAACGGAACCACCGCCCGGCCCACCGGCCTGATCGTCAACGGCTCCACCGTGCAGACCCCGTCCTTCGAAGGCACCGGCGCCTGGAGCACCTGGACCACCAAGACCCTGACCGTCTCGGTCAACGCCGGCAGCAACACCATCCGGCTGAACCCGACCGCCGCCGGCGGCCTGCCCAACATCGACTCCCTCGACTTCGAGGCCGGGAGCCAGCCGCCGGTCAACGCGTTGTACGTGGCGACCAACGGCAACGACGGCAACCCTGGGACGCAGGCGTCGCCGCTGCAGACGATCCAGCGGGCGGTGGACCTGGCGCAGCCGGGGCACACGATCTTCATCCGTGGTGGCACGTATGCGCCGAGCACGAACATCCAGCTGGTCAAGAGCGGTACGGCGAGCCAGCCGATCACGATGCGCAACCACGACGGCGAGCGGGTGATCATCGACGGCGAGAACATGCCGTACACGCCCGGCGCGGTCGGCTCCTCCATCCCCCGCCCCGAGCGAGGCGCCGTCCACATCGAGGGCGAGCACTGGCGGCTGATCGGGCTGGAGATCATCCACGGGCCGTACGGGATCTTCGGTCTGGACACCAGCGACAACGTCTTCGACCGCCTGGTCACCAGGGACAACTACGAGTCCGGTCTGCACCTCCAGGGCGCCTCCAGCAACAACCAGATCCTCAACCTGGACGCGTACGGCAACCGCGACCCGCGCAAGAACGGCGAGAGCGCCGACGGCGTCGCGATCAAGGAGGGCTCGGGCAGCGGCAACGTGATCCGCGGCGCCCGGCTGTGGAACAACTCCGACGACGGTCTGGACTTCTGGATGTTCCTCACCCCGGTCATCGTCGAGTCGTCGGTGGCCTGGGGCAACGGGTTCAACCGGTGGAACCTGCCCGACTACACCGGTGACGGCAACGGCTTCAAGCTGGGCGGCGGCGACCCGGACCCGGCGGCCGACCACGTCGTCCGCAACTCCATCGCCTTCGACAACGCGGTCGACGGCTTCACCGACAACGGCAACCCCGGCCGGCTGGTGACCGAACGTTCCACCGCGTGGCGCAACGGCGGCACCGGCTTCGATTACGCCGATTCCGTCTCCATCCTCACCAAGAACCTGTCGGTGGCGAACAATTCGCAGGTCTCGCTCGGCTCGTCGTCGGGCTCGGGCAACTCGTGGGACCTCGGCGGCTCGTGGTCGTTCGTGAGTACCAACTCCGGCACGATCACCGGCCCCCGGGCGGCGGACGGCTCGATCCCGTCCTCCACCTTCCTGCGTCCGAGCAACGGGGCGGACGTCGGGGCGCGCATCTAGGCGCACGAGAGCATGGTCAGCGGCTGGGTCCTGCCCCTACCGCCGCGATCATGGCAGGCCCCCGGGACGGGACCGTCCCGGGGGCCGATCCCGCGAGGAACGCCGGCGGGGATGGGCGCGGCGCGCGTCGCGGGAGTGGGCCGGGAGTCAGTGTTCGGTGTGGAGGCGGTGGGCGAGGACGCCGTGGGTTCGCTGCTCGGCGACGAAGCGGGCTTTTTGAAAAGCAGTACTTATGGCGGACCGAAACCTCATTTGTAATACCGTCAGAAGCCGAAGGAGCGGCCGATGATCTCCTTCATGATTTCGGTGGTGCCGCCGTAGATGGTCTGCACGCGGCTGTCGATCCACGCCTTGGCGACGGGATATTCCAGCATGTAGCCGTAGCCGCCGTGGAGTTGGAGACAGCGGTCGATGACCTTGTTCTGCAGTTCGGTGGTCCACCATTTGGCCTTGGCCGCGTCGACGGCGGTGAGTTCCCCGGCGTTCAGGGCGAGAATGCACT
Source organism: Dolomitihabitans soli (assembly GCF_022213955.1). Lineage (GTDB taxonomy): Bacteria > Actinomycetota > Actinomycetes > Streptosporangiales > Streptosporangiaceae > Streptosporangium_A > Streptosporangium_A soli. The sequence goes on from NZ_JAKNTW010000015.1 coordinate 128,860, forward strand.
TGTCGACGTAGTGGCGGGCGATCTCGGTCTCGGTGGCGAGTTCGGCGAGGACGAAGCGGGTGTTCTGGAAGGTGCCGATGCTCCGGCCGAACGCCGTCCGCGATTTGCAGTAGTCGATGGTCGTCCCCAGTACGGCTTCCGCCGCGCCGACGGCGGCCACGGCGATGGAGAGACGCTCCTGCGGCAGGTTGCTCATGAGCTGGAAGAAGCCCTGCCCGTCTTCGTCGCCGAGCCGGTTGGCGACGGGAACCCGGACGTTCTCGAAGAAGAGCTCGGCCGTGTCCTGGGCGTGCATGCCGATCTTCTCCAGGTTGCGGCCGTGGCTGAAGCCGTCCATGTCGCGCTCCACGACGAGCAGGGTGGTGCCCCGCGCGCCCGCCTCCGGGTCGGTCTTGGCGACGACCACGACCAGGTCGGCGTTGATGCCGTTGGTGATGAAGGTCTTCTGCCCGTTGAGGAGGTAGTGGTCGCCCTGCCTGACGGCGGTGGTCCGGATGCCCTGGAGATCGCTTCCCGCGCCGGGCTCCGTCATGGCGATGGCCGTGATCAGCTCGCCGGTCACGAACCCGGGTAGCCATCGCTGCCGCTGCTCCTCGCTGGTCAGCGCCACCAGGTAGGGCGCCATGACGTCGTTGTGCAGGGAGAATCCGAGCCCTGAGGCCCCGACGCCGATGATCTCCTCGACGATGACGGCGTTGTACCGGAAGTCGGTGACCCCCGCCCCGCCGTACTCCTCGGGCACGGAGAAACCGAACATGCCCAGTTCGCCGGCCTTCTTCCACACCTCGCGCGGCACGATGCCGTCCTTCTCCCACTGCCCGTGGTTCGGGACGACCTCGCGGGTCAGGAACCCGCGCACGGCGTCGCGGAAGAGCAGGTGCTCCTCGTCGAAGAGGTCTCGCCGCATCTGTTTTCTCCTCCATGGGGTGGCTTGACGGCAGAATACTGTTCTCGTTACCGCCCGGTGCAGGTATGCCGGGGGTACGGCAGCGCGTCACCGGTGTGGCGATATGGCCGGATCTGCACCCAGGTCGACTTGTGGTCCCTGGGGTGATTCCTCCAAGATTGGTCAAGCGATCGTCTGCTGCAAGTCAAGACGCATGTCCGACCGTGCGTCCATCGGACAGACCGCGCCGAGTCACAGCAGGCGGGAAGCCGCGTAGCGCGTCCGCAAGCCCCGCCGGATGCTGGATCGCTCCCACCAAATGTGGACATCGACGACCTTTTGATCTTTGAGGAGCATTGATGAAGAAGTGGATCGCCGAGAGCGTCGCCGCCCTCGCCGTGACGGTCACGACCGTGGGTGGCGTTCAGGTCGCGGCGCTGAGCCCGGCGCAGGCGGCGCCCGCACACGGGGTGGTCACCAAGGCCGAGACCACTGCCATCGCGCCCTTGTCGTACAAACTGAATCTCACGGGCCAGCGCCAGCAGACGAATTACTACTGTGTTCCCGCGTCGGGTTCGATGAGCCTGTCGACCTTCGGCTTCAAGGTCAGCCAGGCCATCCTGGCCAAGAAGATGAAGACCACGACCAGTGGCACCAGCGGCAAGAACGCGACCCCGGTGCTCAACGCGTATGTCAAGTCGCGCGGCTACATGTACACGTCGGTCACCGACGTCGTCGGCAATCCAGTGCGCTTGATGAGCCGCGTGTCGAACAACGTCGGCGTGCTTCACCGGGCCCCGACCATCGCGGTGTGGATGGAACAGCTGCCGTGGAACAAGGGCAAGGTCAAGGGCACCAAGGTCGGTCACGCCATCATCGCCTACGGCTACAACTCCCTCAAGGGCACGATCACCGTCTACGACCCCTGGAAGCCGACCGGCGGCACGCACACCATCTCCGCCAAGACGCTGGCCGGCGTGCTCCAGTCAGCCGGCGGGATGCGCTACATCTCGAAGCTCTGAGCGCCGCCGCCCTAAGTTCGGCTCCTGCTCCCGCGTTTCTGGCTGTCCCTTAAAGATTCGCCCCACCACCGTCCTTATCACAAGTCCGCCACAGTCCCTGGGGAGCGTTCCTGGGCTGATTCATGAATCAGTACGCTTCGCCGGGGATTGTGATCAGATGGCCGGTTTTCTGGCCAGATCAGGGCGATCGGAGTACGCGGTGGTTGGGTGGGGAACAGGGCTCCGCAGGACGATCGTCGCCTCGGCGTTAGGACTGGCGGGCGGTGTGGTGATCGCCCTGCCCGCCGTTCCGGCGACTGCGGACACGGTCGGGGTGACGCTGGACTACACGTGTGGGTTGGCGTCAATCGGTGACAAGGTGAAGTTGCGCGTCACGGTGACGGCGCCCACCACGATGACGGTCGGGCAGCCGATCGATATCAAGTGGGACATCAAATACCGCGACCAGACCGGTTTCATCGCTCCCGGCGAGCTTCCCGCCGGTGGAAAGCTCTCGGCTGACGGTGCCCTCAGGATCTCGGGCCCGTGGAAAGGCCGGGACCTGGCCCAGGGGACGGCGGATCAGGACGCGCTGCCCGTCGGGACGAAGCTCACGCTCCCGAGCCTCGTGACGGGTGACATCGGCGCCACCTCCCCAGGTGAGATCACCATCAGGCCGGGGCAGTTGAAGTTCGGCTTCACCCCTCCTGCTTCCGAGGTCATGGTCAACGATGATGACCTGACGAAGGTGGTGTACGGCAACCCACCCAGCCTGTGGACTGATTACAACGATCGGGACGCCAAGCTCAATGATTACCAATCCGACGTCCATGGGACGGAGAAAGCGGGCGCGACGTCCGTGCTCACTTTTACCGGCACCGGGGTGGAGTTCCGCACCGAGCGTGACCATCGAGCAGGACCGTTGGACTTCATGATCGACGAAAAGTCGTCCACCGCGAATCCGTCGTTGGACGACGACGGCACCCCTCTGGGCGTGGACGTGGTCAACCAGGGCGGACACACTCTCTGGCGGGTAGACGACCTGGACTACGGGCAGCACGTTCTCACCATCACGAACCGTGAGAACAAGTGGGCCATCGTCGATGCGTTCAACGTGCTGACCAGGGAACTCAATAAACCTCCGGAGGGTTATGAGACGACCTGCAAGCCGGAGAACAACAACGTCGCCTTCAAGATCACGGTAGGGGCCGCCCCGACGCCGACCCCGGATCCGACAGCGACCCCGACTCCCACGAACACCAACGGCAACCAGAACGGCAACAGCAACTCCACCAGTACGGCGACGGCGACGGCCACGACGACCGTGACCGCGACGCCGAAGCCGACGACCACGACGACCGTGACCGCGACGGCGACCCCCCAGGTGAAGGTCACCCCCAAGGGGGCGGCGCAGACGGGTGAGGCCCCCAGTTCTTCGTCAGGAATGGCGCTGATCGGCACGGGAAGTCTCATGCTCGCCGGAGGGGCCCTGGGCGGCGTGGCGCTGCGCCGACGCCGGGCGGCCCATGCGGGCAACCGGTTCGATTCGGATCTGGGCTGACGACAGGGGGAGAGCGATGACGCATCCAGGACCTGCGCCCACCGGCTCGGTTGGTGACAAGAAGGTCGGCGAGAAGGCCGGCGGCAAGAAGGACAAGCGGGCCGCCGTCCTGCCCGCATTGCTGGTGGTCGCGTCGCTGGGCGGAATCGCCGCGATCATGGCGGGCCTGTTGACCGTTCTGTCACCCGCGGAGAACACGGAGATGCTCGCCGCGGCCCAGGCCCAGGATTCGGCCCAGGAGCCGGTCCAGGATTCTGGAGAGCCGGTCGACGTTCAGCCGGCTGCCCAGCCGGTCACGCTGCCCAGCGTGGGGCCGGGCGGGCCGGGGGTGCCGTTGATTCCGGCGGAACCGGCCGCGCCACCACCGCTCCCGGTCGCCGAGGTGGTGTCGCCGGTCTCGACGGCGAAGTCGACCCGGCCCACCAAGGTCTCGATTCCGGCCATCGGGGTGTCCGCTCCGCTGAGCTCCCTCGGGGTGCAGAAGAGCGGCGAGATCGCGGTGCCTCCGCTGAACAAGCCGAAGCTCGCGGGCTGGTACCGGCTCGGGCCCATCCCCGGTGAGATCGGTCCTGCGGTGATCGTCGGTCACGTGAACAACAAGCAGGGGCCAGCCGTCTTCAGCCGCCTCCGTGAGGTCAAGCGCGGTCACAAGATCCGGGTCGCCCGCACCGACGGGAAGATCGTCGAGTTCACCGTCGACGGTGTGGAACAGGTGAGCAAGAACACCTTCCCCACCAAGCGGGTCTACAGCAACCTGAACGACGCCAGCCTCCGGCTGATCACCTGCGGCGGGGTCTACAACCCCAAGAGGCACAGCTACACCGACAACATCATCGTCTACGCGACCCTCTCCAAGCGCACTCGCTGAAGCAGAGCGATCACGTACGGCGACAATCCCGTGTGGCGGCAATTTATCTATGCCCGATTTCTGCATATGGGCCCCATTTCCCAGCCGCTATTCATAGGATCTCTACCGAACCGTGACCCATGACTGGGATGCTGGTACGCCTGTCGAACCGGTCGATGCGCGCTGAAACGGAGTTAGACAGTGCTGAAGTCCAAGGCGCGACGCCGCGTCGCCCTGAAGACAGCCGCCCTGGGGATGGTAGGGGGAGGCCTCGTCTTCGGAGCCGTCCCCGCGATGGCTGCTCCCACTCCGATTCCGTATACGTGCGGGCCGGACCCGGCGAATGTGAATGCCACTCCCACATACACGTTCTCGATGGAACTCGCCGGACCGGTGACGACCCCCTCGCCGAGCGCGGCGGTGACGGTGTCATGGCGGGTGGCGCAACCGGCTAGCAGTCCGCTTCCCGCCAAGGCGCCCATGACGCAGGGCGCGCCGGTGACCGCGCAGGCCCAGGTGAGCGCGAGTGGTCTCCCTGTCGGAAGTGTGACTCCGACCGCTGCTGGAACCGCCAGCGCCGCTGCTGCGGTGACAGCGAACGGTGCGTTGCCGTTGCCCACCATGGCGATCGTCCTCCAGCCGACTGCAACAGGCACGATCGCGATCAAGGCGAGCGACTTCACGGTCAACGCCGGCAACGCCGGCACCTATACCTGCTCGCCTGCCTCGGCCGGCCAAGGACCCACACTGAACCTGGCTGTGGCCACGGGAAGCGTGTCGCCCTCCGCCAGCAATACGACCGGCACCCCCACGCCGACCCCCACGCCCACTCCCACCCCCACACCGACTCCGACCACTCCGAAGCCGACCACCACCCACACCAGGACGGTGACCCAGACGCCGCCCGGAGGCGACGGCCAGGTCACCAAGACGCCGAGGGAGGGCGCCGCCACCGGAGGCGGCGGTGAGATCGGCCCGGACGGGCGGCTCTTCCTGGCGGTAGGGTCCGTGCTCGTACTGGGAGCCGGCATCGGCGGCCTCTACATGCGGCGCCGTACCGTCACTCCCCGGGGCTGAGCGGAGGCGTCGGGGTGAGCATGCCACCGCCGGGCGACCACTATCCCCACCACGGCCACCAGCCGCCCTACCAGGGCCCGCCGCCGATGATGTACGGCGGCCAGCCGCAGTGGGAGGAGCCCGAGCCGGAGCCGCGGGGGAGCACCGTGCTGCGTTCGGTGCTGATCCTCGCGGCGGTGGCGGGGGTGGTCACGGTGGTGGCCGGGCTGCTGATGATGCTGTCGGCCCCGGCGCAGTACGGCCTGGCCGACGGGCGGACCGAGTTGCCCGTCCGGGCCCAGCCCGAAGCGGGCCAGCCGATGTTCCAGGCGGCTCCCACGGTTCCGCCGCCGCTGCCGGAGATCAAGCCCGCGCCGCCGATGCAGCCCTCGACGCCGACCCGCCTGGTGATCAAGAAGCTGAACGTCAACTCGCCGATCAAGTCGGTCGGCCTCGCCAAGGACGGCACGATCGAGGTCCCCCCGGTGAGCAACCCCAACCTGACCGGCTGGTACCGCCACGGCTCCACAGCCGGCCAGGCCGGACCGGCGATCATGCTGGGCCACAAGGACACCCGCACCCAGAGCGCGGTCTTCAGCAGGCTGCACGAACTCCGCAACGGCGACCAGATCGAGGTCAAGCGGCAGGACGGCACCGTGGCCGTCTTCACCGTCGGCGGCGTGGAACAGGCCGACAAGAAGACCTTCCCCACCTCCCGCGTGTACGGCCCGCAGGACAACGCCCAGTTGCACCTGATCACCTGCGGCGGCACCTACAACCGCGCCACCGGCCACTACACCGACAACGTCATCGTCTACGCCACGCTGACCAGCAGCCACCGCGCGACGAAGACCTCCTGAGCCCTACCGCACCCGCCCGGTCGGGCGACGACACCCAACCCTGCCGCGCGCCTGACGGGGCGTTGGCCCCCGGCGAGCGGTGTTCGGACGGATGAGGTTGACTCTCCCAGCATGGGAGACCTGATGCTGAGTCGCGTGCACGACGACGGCACCGCGTTGCTCACGATCGGGGAGCTGGCCGAACGGACCGGTCTGTCCGTGAAGCTGATCCGTCACTGGTCCGACATCGGGGTGGTGCCGCCGGTGGGCCGTACCCCGGCCGGCTACCGCCTCTACGAGCCGGACGCCGTGGCCCGGCTGGAGCTGGCGCGGACGCTGCGCGATCTCGGGCTGGGCATGGCCGCGATCCGCGCCGTCGTCGGGCGCGAGCGCGGCATGGCCGAGGTGGTGGCGGTCCACGCCGACGCGCTGCAGGCACAGATTCGCACACTGCGGTTGCAACTCGCGGTGTTGCGGTCGGCCACCAACCGCGGATCCACTCCCGAGGAGCTTCCTTTCATGACCAAGCTGGCACGGCTGTCGGCCACCGAACGCAACGCGATCATCCACGAGTTCGTGGCGGAGACGATGGGCGATCTGGACGCCTCCGCCTACCGGGACGGGCTGATGGCGATCATGCCCGACCTGCCGGAGGAGCCCACCACCGAGCAGGTCGACGCCTGGATCGAGCTGGGCGAGCTGGTCCGCGATCCGGCCCTGGGCGCCGCGATGCGCCGGATGGCCGAGTACGCCGCCGAGCACGCGCCGAGCGACCCCGACGAACGGGACACGCAGACGGTACGGCACGTCACCGACCTGTGGGTGGAGCGCGTCAACACGGCGATCGGCGAGGGGATCGCCGCCGACTCGTCCACCGCCGAGCCCGTCGTGGCCGGCATCGTCGCCGCCTGGCTCCCCAGCCAGGCCAGAGCCGCCCGGCGGCCGGACGGTGACGGCGCGGCGGCCCGGCGGCTGCTGCTGGAGCAACTGGAGGTCGCCGCCGACACCCGGGCCGAGCGCTACTGGCAGTTGATGTGCGTGATCAACGGCTGGCCGGTCCGCGAGAGCCTGGCGCAAGCCGGCCAGTGGCTCATCACGGCGCTGCGGGCGAACCCGGAACCCGGCGCGCGGGCCGCACAGGTCACCGCGATGCTCGACGACGATGACGCCGTGGACCCGGCGAGCAGGCTGGAGTTCTGTGCCAGGGTCCTGGCGGAGGTGGACACGCTGGTCGCCGCCGTGCCTCGCGACCGGCTGGGCGATCCCACGCCCTGTGCCGGATGGGACGTGCGCGCCCTCCTCGATCACCTGGTCTGGGAGAACCTGCTCTGGACCAGCCTGGCCGAGGGCGCGCCCCGTTCAGACTTCGCCGCCGACCATCTGGGCGATGACCACGTGGCCGCGTTCCGGGTCGCGGCCGAGGCGACCCGCACGGCCTTCAACCGCCCCGGCATGATCGAGCAGCGGTACGGCCCGGCGTACGGCTGGCGGCTGGTCGAGCAGGTCGTCATCGAGATGCTGGTCCACGGCTGGGACCTGGCCAAGGCCACCGGCCAGTCCACCGACCTGGCCCCCGACGTCGCCGAAGCGATCATGACCGCCGTACGGGAGATCTACGGCGGTCTGCCGCGGACCCCTGGTGGCTCGTTCGCGCCGGCGTGCCCGGTGCCCGACGACGCGACCGCCGCCGACCGCCTCGCCGCCTACCTCGGCCGCACGATCGACTGCCCCCCGGCCGGGTGATCACCTGTCTCGGCCCAGGCGTATAGCCGGGTGCCGAACCCGTCGATCGGACGTCAGCGAACGTGGGAACCACCTGGACCGTTCCCTGTCCGCTTCCTGGTCAGGGAAGCGGGTGGGGATAGGCGCGATGCCAGCCGAAGGGCTCGTCCAGGAAGCCCACGGCTTCGAATCCAGTACCCACCATGGCCCGCGACTTCGTTGACACCGCCCACACCTGGCTACGGGCCCCGCTCACCCGCTGAGCGGGCGTTGCTCGCGATCAGTGGGTCAGACCACCCAGGAGCTGGTGCACTTGGCCGGGCTTCCGCCGAGGCCGGGCTGCTTCGCGCAGGCCCTGTAGTGGTAGCCGGCGATGGCTCGGTGCCCATCGGTGTAGGTCGTGTTCTTGATTGACTTCCACCTGCTGTCCCACTTACCCGACTTGGGGTTGTAGACCTGGATGATGAGGTGGTTACCGTTCGCCGAGGTCTTCTTGGGGGTACGCGCCCAGATAGAGGTGTACGAGCCATACTTGCCCGCACGAAGCTGCAGCTCGATATTTCTGCCGGCGACGTAGACGGTCTTCGTCTTGAGGGTGCCCACCTTCGTGGCGTACTGCGCCGCGTTCGATGACCAGTAGTTCGCCGCCTGGGCGGCGGGGGTGGTCATGACGAGCGCGGCCGATGCCGCCAGAGCCACGGTGGCGATGGACGCCAAACGGCCCACGATCTTTCGCATGTCTGCGATCTTCTCCTCTCCCGGCCTGATCAGCCGGGGTTGGTTGACCTGACCTTGCCGGTCAACCCTAGGGAGCGGCGGTATGCCGGGAGTATGCCGTCACGGCACGAGGTAGCCGGCCGTCGCCGGAGAGTCCTTTGACTTGTCCGCCCGGCAGGTGGCGACCGGCGCGGGAGGCACCGGGGTCGGGTTCTGTTGTAACCTCCTACTGACCGAACATTGCTCGGTTTGGCCGGGACGGAACCCAGGAGGCACTGTGGCAGAGGCGTACATCGTCGGGGCGGTCCGTACCCCCGTCGGCAAGAAGAAGGGCGGCCTGTCCGCCGTACACCCCACTGACCTGGCCGCACACACCCTCAAGGCGCTCGTCGAACGCACCGGTGTCGACCCGGCGGCGGTGGAAGACGTGATCATGGGCTGCGTCATGCAGTTCGGACCGCAGAGCATGGACATCGCGCGCAACGCGTGGTTGTCCGCCGGGCTCCCCGAAAGCGTCGCGGGCGTCACCATCGACCGCCAGTGCGGTTCCTCGCAGCAGTCGATCCACTTCGCGGCCCAGGGCGTGCTGTCGGGCACCCAGGATCTCGTGGTGGCGGCGGGCGTCGAGTCGATGAGCATCGTCCCGATGGGGTCGAGCATCACGGCGGCGCTGGAGAAGGGGATGCCGTTCCCGTTCGGGGAGGGCTGGGTCAGCCGGTACGGCAAGCAGGAGATCTCGCAGTTCCGCGGCGCGGAGCTGATGTGCGAGAAGTGGGGCCTGGGTCGCGAGGACCTGGAGCGCTTCGCCTACGAGAGCCACCAGCGGGCTGCCAAGGCCATCGCGAACGGCTACTTCAAGGACCAGATCGCGCCGATCGCCGGCGTCGAGGACGACGAGGGGCCGCGGCCCGACAGCACGCTGGAGAAGCTGGCCCAGCTCAAGACGCTGCGCGAAGGCGGCCAGATCACCGCCGCGACGTCGAGCCAGATCTCCGACGGGTCGGGCGCGGTGCTGATCGCCTCGGAGGCGGCGGTGAAGGCGCACGGCCTGACGCCGCGGGCCCGCATCGTCACCCTCGCGCTGACCGGCGACGACCCCGTCTACATGCTGACCGCGCCGATCCCCGCGACCCGCAAGGCGCTGAAGAAGTCGGGCCTGTCGATCGGCGACATCGACGTCACCGAGATCAACGAGGCGTTCGCGCCGGTCCCGCTGGCCTGGCTGAAGGAGCTGGACGCCGACCCCGCGAAGACCAACCCGAACGGCGGCGCGATCGCGCTGGGCCACCCGCTCGGCGGCACCGGCGCGATCCTGATGACCAAGCTGCTGCACGAGCTGGAGCGCACCGGCGGCAGGTACGGCCTGCAGACGATGTGCGAGGGCGGCGGCCAGGCCAACGTCACGATCATCGAGCGGCTCTGACCGCCTGAGCTCGGGCCCGCCGGTTCACCCTGCTCCGCCGGACCGGCGACCTCCCGGAGACGTCGCGGCGGCACGAGTCTCGGCGGGCTCTCGCCCCGCCGCACGCGACGACGTCCCGTCCCCTGAACTCAGGGGGCGGGACGCCGTCGTCGCATGGCCGGTCATCGCCGGGACACGTGACCTGCGCCGTCCCTGTGCCAGCGCTCTGCGTCGGTCAGCACTCTGTGCCGTCGCTGTGCCAGAACCCTGTGCCGGTCAGCACTCTGTGCCGTCGCTGTGCCAGCGCTCTGCGTCGATCAGCACCCTGTGCCGACCCCGTGTAGGTCAGAACGCAGGCCACGGCCGGAGCGGATGACCTACTTGGGCCGGGGAAGCCGGCGCGGCTGCTGGATCGGCCGCTGCGGCATCTTCGGCATCGGCATGTGCCTGGGCAGATCCCGTCGTGGGTCCTGACCGGGGATGACGTTGCCACGCTTCTTGTTACCGGAACGGATTCGCATAAGGGACTCCTCTACGTGTACGGCGACGCGGCGACATGAAGTCGAGCCGGGCCGAGTTCTCAGCTGCCGCGTCGGATCTACGGGCCTGATAGCTGAGGCGAAGCGGATCGATCCCTGAGACCGATCAACGCTCACGCTTAGGAGAAAATCCACATACTTCGACCTTAAGAGCGCTCCACCCGGAAGGCAACCGATTAAATCCGGGGCGGTACGGCAGGCCGTACCGCCCCGGGGTGGGCTACTTGATCGAGCCGGCCGTCAGGCCGCTGACGACCTTCCGTTCGATGAGTGCGAACAGGATGATGACCGGGATGGTGGCGATCACCGAGCCGGCGAACAGGTTCTGCCAGTCGACCTGGTACTGCCCGATGAACGAGTTGAGCGCCACGGTCAGCGGCTGGTTCTCGGGGGAGGTGGTGAGGGTCAGGGCCACCACGAACTCGTTCCAGGCGGCGATGAAGGTGAAGATCAACGCCGTGATCACGCCGGGCATGGCCAGCGGCAGGGTGACGCGGAACAGCGCGCCGAGGCGGCCGGTGCCGTCCATGAACGCCGCCTCCTCCAGTTCGCGCGGGATGGAGGAGAAGTAGGCGTTCAGGATCCAGACGGCGAAGGCCAGGTTGAATCCGCCGTTGACCAGGATCAGCGACCAGATCGTGTCGACGAGGCCGAGCTGGTAGAACTCGCGGTAGATGCCGACGATCATGGCGGTCGGCTGGAACATCTGGGTGATCAGCACCAGGATCAGGAACGCGGTCCTGAACCTGAAGTTGTGCCGGGCGGTGTAGTAGGCGGCGGGGAGCGCGACCAGCAGCACCAGGATCGTGGAGCCGCCCGCGACCTTGAGCGTGACCAGCAGGTTGTCGGCCAGGCCGCTGGTCCAGAAGCCGGTGAGGTTCGACCACTCGAAGGTCTCGGGGAGGTAGGTGGCGTTGCGCAGCGACTCCTGGGGGCGGAGCGCGGTGAGCACCATGACCAGGTAGGGGAAGAGGAAGACGAACGCGATCACGTAGGCGGCGGCCGCGATGATCACAGTTTTGATCTTCGGGAGCGACCGGGAGCCGACCTGCTTCACGTGCTGGGCCATCACGCGACCTCCGTCTTCCACCGGGAGACCTTGAGGAAGATCGCGGTAAGGATGATCACCATGCCGAAGTTGACAACGGACATGGCGGCGGACTCACCGATGTTGGCGTTCTTCAGGATGTACATGAAGATGGTCGAGGTCGCCGTGGAGTAGCCCGGCTGGCCGTGGGTCATCGCCCAGATGATCGGGAAGCTGTTGAAGACGTTCATGATGTTGATCAGCGCGGCCACGGTCAGCGCCGGGCGCAGCAGCGGCAACGTGATCGACCAGTACGTCCGCCACTTGGCCGCGCCGTCCATCCGGGCCGCCTCGTAGACGTCGCCGGGGATCGTCGCCAGCCCGGCCATCAACGCGTACGTGGTGAAGGGCACCGAGACGAACACCGCGACGAAGATCAGCCACGGCATCGCGGTCGAGGCGTCGCCCAGCGGGTCGGCGGACGCGCCGCCGAGGGCGTCGATCAGGCCCAGATCGCGCAGGACCATGTTGATCATGCCGACCTCGGGGTCGAGCATCCACTTGAAGACGATCGCCGTCATCAGCACCGACGCCGCCCAGGGGGCGATCAGCGCCCAGCGCGCGATCTTGCGGCCGGGGAAGCGCTGGTTGAACAGCTGCGCGAGGCCGAGCGAGATCAGCACGGTCAGCCCGACGACGGCCACCACCCAGATGAGGCTGCGCCACATCACGCTGCCGAAGTCGGGTTCGGCGAACAGCTTCTCGTAGTTCGCGGTGCCGTTCGATCCCTGCACGACGCCGAACCGGCTGATCTTCAGGAACGACGATCTGATCATCTCGACGACCGGCCAGATCACGACCAGTGCGATCAGCACGACGGCCGGCCCGACCCAGACCAGTGGTTCGAGGGCGCGCAAGCCCCTCGACTTTCGCTGCATCTCTCCTGCTTCCTGTCAGCGGAGGTACGGCCGGCGCCGAGGCGCCGGCCGTACGGGCCACCGGGTGGATCAGCCGGTCTCGGCGACCTTCTGGAGGTCACCGAGCACCTTGGCCGGGTCCTTCGCCGCACCGCCGATGGTCTGCTTGACGGCGGTGCTCACCTCCGACCACTTGGGGTCGGTGAAGGGGTAGAAGCTGGCGTTGGGCAGCGCGTCCAGGAACGGCTTGAGCTTCTCGTCGCCGGAGAGCTTCTCGATGCCGCCGTTCGTCACGGGCAGCAGTTTGTAGGTGTCCACGATCTTCTGGACGGCGTCGCCGGTGTAGAAGAAGTCGAAGAACTTCTTGATCTCGGCGGGGTGGCCGTTCTTGTTGAACGCCATGATCCAGTCCATCACGCCGAGCGTGGTGTCGAGCGCGCCCGTCTTGCCGGCGACCGGCACGACGCCGTACTTGTCCTTCACCGAGCCCGCGTCGAAGATCGGGATGGACATCGGGCCGCCGTTGACCATGCCGACCTTGCCGGCGGCGAAGTCCTCCCAGACCTTCTTGCGATCCTTGGTGCCGGGGTTCGGCGTGGTCAGGCCCGCGTCGACCATGCCCTTGAGATAGGTGAACGCCTCGACGTTCTGCGGGGAGTTGATCGCCCACTTGCCCGCGGCGTCCTTGTAGCCGCCGCCCGCGCCGAGGAACCAGAGGTACGACTCGCCCTGGGCCTCCTCCTGTCCGAGGGGCAGGCCGAACGGCTGGCTCACGCCCGCCTTCTTCAGCTTCTCGGCGGCGGCCTTCAGCTCGTCCCACGTCTTGGGCGGCTCGGCGATGCCGGCCTTCTCGAACAGGTCCTTGTTGTAGAACAGGCCACGGGCCGAGGAGACGAACGGCAGGCCGTACGCGGCGCCGTCGACCTTGCCGTACTCGGCGAACTTGGTCAGCAGGTCCTGCTGAACGTTGGGGGAGACGATCTCGTCGACCTTGTGCAGCAGGCCGTCCTTGACGAAGCCGGAGTAGTCGCCGGTCTGCAGGATGTCGGGCACCTGCCCGTTCTGCACCATGGTGGCGACCTGCTTGTCGATGTCGTTCCAGTTGATGACCTGGACCTCGACCTTGATGTTCGGGTTGGCCGCCTGGAACTCGTCCACGATGGCCTTCCAGAACGTCTCTCCGGAGTTGGGCTTGCCGGGCCCGTCGCCGTAGTCGGCCGCGACCATCTTGAGCGTGACCGGGCCGCCCTCGGCCTTGTCGTCCGCGGGGGCGCCGCCGGCGTCCGCTCCGCAGCTGGTCAGGACCAGCGCGGCGGCCAGGCCGAGCGCAGCGCCCGTGAGCCTCTTGTTCAACGTAACTACCACCTTGATCGTCGGACTGGTCCGTACCGGCCGCGACCCGGAGTCCGGCTGGAGCCCCGCCGTTCTCCTCGCGGTGGGCTCACCCTAAGTCTGCGGAAATCAGCCGGTCTATACCGGTTGGTATCGGTTCCACAACGACAAGGCCGCGCGCACGGGCATGGTCTATACCGGTGACCGCTCAAACCGTGCGCGGGAGTGTTCGTTCTTGCACCCTCCAAACCGGTATAGCGCAGGACCCATCCCCTGTCACTAGTCAGCGGATGGGTCGATGAACGTTCTCCGCCGCCGCGTTCCCGACCTCCGTCGAGGCGATCCAGGGCCCGTCGAGCGAGGGATCGAGGATGCCCTCCTCCAGGAACGGGTACCGCCCGTCCATGACGTACCGCGCCAGCCGTACGTCACGGGTGTCGGAGTTGTCCCACAGGCGCGCGAAGAGCGCGTCGATCCGCAGCCGCGCCTGGTGACAGAACGCGTCAGCCAGCTCGTACGGCTTGCGCCCCAGGTCGGACGCGTCCTCGGCGGCGCGGACGCAGGCCGCGGTCATCGCGAACAGTTCCGCCCCGATGTCGACGATCCGCCCGAGGAAGCCCTGTTTGTGCTCCAGCCGTCCCTGCCAGCGGGACATGCCGTAGAAGGTGGCGCGGGCCAGTTTGCGGCTGGTGCGCTCGATGTACCGCAGATGGGGAGCGAGCGGGCCGAAGGCGGCGTACGAGCCGGGACGCTGACTCGGGCCGACCAGCAGAGTGGGCAGCCAGCGGGCATAGAAGCCGCCCGCCCGGGCCGCCGCGCGCGCCCGGTCGCCCGCGGACGCCTTCGGATCGACGAGCTGCCCGGCCGCCGACAGATGGGCGTCCACGGCCTCGCGCGCGATGAACAGCCGCATGATCTCGGAGCTGCCCTCGAAGATCCGATTTATCCGGACGTCGCGGAGGATCTGCTCGGCGGGAATCCCGCGCTCGCCGCGCGCGGCCAGCGACTCGGCGGTCTCGTAGCCGCGCCCGCCCCTGATCTGGACCAGTTCGTCGATCGCCTGCCAGGCCAGCTCCGAGGCGTACAGCTTGGCGAGCGCCGCCTCGATCCTGATGTCGCATCCCTCGTCGTCGGCCAGGCGGCTGGACAGGTCGACCACCGCCTCCAGGGCGTAGGCCGTGGCGGCGATGAAGGCGATCTTGCCTGCCACCGCCTCGTGCTCGCCGACCCGGCGGCCCCACTGCACCCGGGCGCCGCTCCACTCCCTGGCGATCTTCACGGCCCACTTGACGCCGCCCGCGCACATCGCGGGAATGGAGAGGCGGCCGGTGTTCAGCGTGGTGAGCGCGATCTTCAGGCCCTGGCCCTCGCGGCCGATCAGGTTGGCGGCCGGGACGCGCACGCCGGTGAAGCGGGTGACGCCGTTCTCGATGCCGCGCAGGCCCATGAACGCGTTGCGGCGCTCGACCGTGATGCCGGGGGCGTCGGCCTCGACCACGAAGGCGGAGATGCCGCGCCCGGTCCTGGCCATCACGACCAGCAGGCCGGCGACGACGCCGTTGGTGGTCCACAGTTTGACGCCGTCGAGCACGTAGTCGTCGCCGTCGCGGGTGGCGGTGGTGGCCAGCCGGGCGGGGTCGGATCCGACGTCAGGCTCTGTCAGCAGAAAGGCGGATATCTCGCCTGATGCACATCTGGGGAGGAACGCCTGCTTCTGCTCCTCGGTTCCGAACAGCTTCAACGGCTGCGGCACGCCGATCGACTGGTGCGCCGACAGCAGCGCCGACAACGCGGGGGAGTAGGAGCCCACGAGCATCAGGGCCCGGCCGTAGTGCAGATGGCTCAGGCCGAGCCCGCCGTACCGCTGGTCGATCGTCATGCCGAAGGCGCCGAGCCGGCCCAGCCCCTTGACCACCTCGTCGGGCACGCACGCCGTACGCTCGATCTCGGCCGGATCCACCTCGGCGACCAGGAAGCGCCGCAGGGCGCGCAGGAACTCCTCGCCCTGCTTGGCCGCGGACGACGGCAGGGCGGGCGCCGGGTGGACGAGATCGAGCCTGAAGTCGCCGAGGAAGAGTTGCCGCCCGAAACTGGGCCGCGCCCACTCGGTCTCCCTGGCCTGCTCCGCGACCTCGCGTGCCTTCGCGTAATCCGTCATGCCGGCCTCCCGCCACGGGCTGCTCCCGACGCTACGCCGAAGAGCTACCCGTGGACCGGCGAGTCAGACCCTGGCCACGCAGAAGACCGTCTGGCCGAACGGCGGCCGGATGAAACGCTCGATGAAACGCGTGGTGGGGACGACCGTGCGGTCGTAGATCTTGACCAGGCGGGGGTCGGGATAACCGACGCCGCCCCGGCGGACGGCGGCCCACCAGGCGATGCCGCCCAGGAAGTTGATCGGCTTGAGGGTCTCGATCCGCAGGCCCGCCTCGGTGACCGTCTTGCGGAGCGTGGCGGGGGTGTAGCGGGTGACGTGGCCCACCTTGCGGTCGAAGTCGCCATAAAGCTGCATGTAGCCGGGCACCCAGATGATGATCCGCCCATCGGGCAGCGTGACCCTGGCGAGCGAGCGCAGCGCCTCGACGTCGTCCTCGATGTGCTCCAGGACGTTCATCAACACGACGGTGTCGACCTTGTCCTTCAGCGGGATGTCGGTCGGCAGCCCGAACTGCAGCACGTCGATCTCGTCGCGGTCCTCGAAGCGCTTCTGCAACTGCTCCACGCAGTAGGGGTCGAAGTCGCTCACCACGAGCCGGTCCAGCCGCGGCAGGAACTGCTCCGCGAAGTGGCCCAGCCCCGAACCGATCTCCAGCATCGATCGTCCGACGTGCGGGGCGACCATGTCGAACTCGTACTGCCGGTAATTCTTGGCCTCGTCCCCACCGAGGTGGTTCTCCAGGGCCTCGTCACCGGCCGCCGGTTGCACTACGCGGTCATACCCAGACATGCGTTTCCGTCCAGCTCGCTTACAAAGAACCGCGACCGGCGGTCACGGTTACGGACGCGCCGAGTCTAGCCCGGCCGCCGCAAGGAGGGTTCTCTTCCCCGGAGCGAAGTACCGAAACCGATTCACTCTCAGTCGCCGCACCTTCTCACCGCGTGATGTTGCCGTTAAGATCCGAGAACCAACTCCCCCTATCGAGGCTTACATGGAGCGAAGCAATCTGCCCGCCGACGTCACGGGATTCGTGGGCCGGCGGGTCGAGCTCGTCGCGGCCAGGCGTCTCCTCGGCGTGGCCAGGCTGGTCACGCTGACGGGCCTGGGCGGGATCGGCAAGAGCCGGCTCGCGGTCCAGGCGGCCCGGGAGGCGGCGGCGTCCTTCCCCGACGGGGTGTGGTTCGTCCAGCTCCACGACCTGGACGACCCCGACCTGGTCGCGAACGAGGTCTGCGGAGCCCTCGGCCTGCCCGGCGAAGACGCCGGCACACCGGCCGACCTGCTCATCGACCACCTGTACGGCCGGCACGCCCTGCTGCTGCTCGACGGCGTCGACCACGTGGTCCACCCCTGCGCGCTGCTCGTCGACACGCTGCTGCGGGCCTGCCCCCGGCTGACCGTCATGGTCACCAGCCGCCAGGCGCTCGACGTCCCCGGCGAACATCTGCTGGTCGTCCCCGCGATGCCGGTCCCCGACCCCGGCGAGCCGGCCTCCGCCGCCAGGCACGAGAGCGTCGCCCTGTTCGTCGAGCGCGCCGCCGCTGTGACCCGCTTCGAGCTCACCGACGACAACCGGGCCACCGTCGCCGACCTGTGCGCCGGGCTCGACGGGATCCCGCTGGCCCTGGAGCTGGCCGCGGTCCGGCTGCGAGCCATGTCCGTCGAGCAGATCACCGAGCGGCTGCACGACCGGTTCGACCTGCTGACCGGGGGCCGCCGCAGCCTGCCCGCCAGACACATGACCCTGCGCACCGCGCTGGGCTGGAGCCATGAGCTGTGCGGCACCCACGAACGCCTGCTCTGGGCCCGCCTGTCCGTCTTCGGCGGATCCTTCGACCTCGACGCCGCCGAGCAGGTCTGCGCCGACGAACGCCTCCCCGAGTGGGTCATCCTGGAGGTGGTCAGCGCCCTGGTCGACAAGTCGATCGTGATGCGCGACGACGCCGCCGGAGGCGTCCGCTACCGGCTGCTCGAAACCGTCCGCGCGTACGGCGCGGCCTGGCTGGACCGGCTCGACGGCGGGCAGACCGGCGAGCTGCGGGCCAGACACCTGGCCTACTACGCGCGGGCGGCCCGCGAGTCCGAGGCCGTGTGGTCCAGACACGGGCAGGAGAAGGTCTTCGTCCGCACCTTCGTGGAGCACGGCAACCTGCGCCGGGCCCTCGCGTTCTGCCTGACCGCGCCCGAACGCGCCGACGAGGGCATGGAGCTCGCGGCGACCCTGTGGTGCTACTGGATCGGCTGCGGCTTCCTCGCCGAGGGCCGCCGCTGGCTCGAACACCTCCTCGCCGTTGATCCGACGCCCAGTCCACAGCGCGGGAAGGCGCTGTGGGCGCTCGCCCAGGTGGCGTTCGCGCAGGGCGACGCGGAGCCGGCCGAGAGCCGCGGCAAACGGCCGCTCCAGTGCGTCGACTCCTACCGCGCCTGGGCGGCCGGCGAGCCCGCCCGGGCGATCGAGCTGGCCCGCGCCTCCCTGCGGATCCACCACGCGTTCGGCGACCTGGTCGGGGTGGTGCTCGCGGTCGAGATGGTGGCCGTGCTGCTGACCGAGTGGCCGGGCGAGGAGCCGTGCCTGGAGGCCGCCGTCCTGCAAGGGGCCGCGACCAGCATCTGGGAAACGGCCGGCCTGCCGCAGTTCGGCTCCCGCCACGCCAACGAGCCCCGCCGCGAGTGCGCCCGCCGGGCCAGAACCGTCCTCGGCGAGCACCGCTACGCGCTGGCGCTCTCCCACGGCCGCGGCCTGAGCCAGGGGCGGGCCGTGGCGCGGGCGCTCGACGAGGGCCACCCGGCCCGCCCGGCCCTCACCCGGGCGACGCAGCTGACCGAACTCGTCGCCGAACGTTCCACCTGAGTGGCGACCCTGATGGAAGGTGACGGAGCGTGCGGTTGAGGCGCGGCAATCTGCCCGCGGAGACGAGCAGCTTCGTCGGGCGGACACGGGAGATCGACGAAGTCGCGACACTCGTCGCCGGATCAGCACTGGTCACCCTCACCGGGGTGGCGGGAGTCGGCAAGACCAGACTGGCGATCAAGGTCGCCGAGCAGGCCGCGCCGTCCTTCCCCGAAGGCGTGTGGGTCGCCGAGTTATCGGCCGAGCAGAACCCCGACCTGGTCGCGCACAACGTGGCGGCCTCGCTCGGCATGCTGGAGCAGTCGGTGCGCCCCCAGGAGGAGGTGCTGACCGAGTTCCTCGCCGGAAAACGGATGCTGCTGATCCTCGACACCTGCGAGCACCTGCTGGCCTCCTGCACCGCCCTCGTACGGCGGGTGCTGGAACGGGCCCCCGGGGTGCACGTGCTCGCCACCAGCAGGCAGCCGCTCCGCGACCCCGCCGAGCAGCTCTTCCGCGTCGATCCGCTGCCCGTGCCCGAGCCCGGCGTCGCGGCCCCCGGCGACTACTGCGCCGTCCGGCTGTTCCTGGCCAGGGCGAGGGCCCTGGTGCCCGGCCTCGACCCCGACCGCGAGGCGGTGGCCAGGCTCTGCCGCCTGCTCGACGGCATCCCGCTGGCCATCGAGCTGGCCGCGCGGCGAGTGCGCAGCCTGTCGGTCGAACAGATCGGCGACCGGCTCGACGACCGCTTCGCCCTGCTCGCCGGGGGCAACCGGAGCCCGCTCCGGCGCCACCAGACACTGCGCACGGCGATCGGCTGGAGTCACGAGCTGTGCACCGCGGAGGAGCGCCTGCTGTGGGCGCGGCTCACCGTCTTCGCCGGCTCCTTCGACGTCACGACCGCGCAGGCCGTCTGCGGCGACGACCGGCTGCTCGACGTCCGCGGCGCGCTCGACCGGCTGGTGGACAAGTCCATCGTGATCGTCAAGGGCGACCGCTACCAGATGCTCGACATGGTCAGGGAGTACGGCGCGGAGTGGCTGAACCGGCTCGACGATCACAACCGCCTGGCCCGGCGGCACCGCGAGCACTACCTCTTCCTCGCCCAGCGCGCCGACGAGGAGTGGTACGGCCCGGCCCAGGAGGAGTGGGCCGACTGGGTTCGCCGTGAGCTGCCGAACCTCCGCGTCGCCCTCGACGGCAGCCTCAACGACCCCGGCGGGCTGGAGCTGGCCGGCGCCCTCTGGTTCGCCTGGTTCTGCCTCGGCCAGATCCGTGAGGGGCGCTACTACCTCGACCGGGTCCTGTCCGCGCAGCCCAAGCCCGGCCCGGCCAGGACCAAGGCCCTGTGGGCGGCCGGCTGGGTCTCCCACGCCCAGGGCGACCTGGCGGCGGCCGAACGGCGCGCCGACGAGGCGCTGGCCGAGACCGTGGGCCGCGACGACCCGGCCGCGGCCGGCTACGCCACCTACACCTCCTGCGCCCTGCACCTCCTGCACGGTGACGTGGACCGGGCCGACAAGCTGCTCACCCAGGCCATCGCGCACTTCCAGGAGGCACGGCAACCCGAGGTCGGGCTGCCGATCGCCGAGGCCGCCCGCGCGCTGCTGCACAACATGCGCGGCGAGTTCGACCAGGCGTCCGCGGTGCTCAGCGTGCAACGGGCCAGATGCGTGCAGCGCGGCGACGTGTGGGCCCGGTCCTACGGAGACCACATGCGCTCCCTCGCCGAGCTGGGCCGCGGCGAGATCGGCGCCGCCGAGGCGTACGCCAGGGCGGCGCTCGACGTCAAGTGGCGACTGGGCGACGCGATGGGCAGCGCGATGGCCCTCGACCAGCTCGCCGCCACCGCCGTGGCCAGGCGAAAGGCCGAACGCGCCGCCTACCTCCTCGGCGCGGCCCAGCGCCTGTGGGCCACCATCGGCATCCCCTGGTTCGGTTCCCCCGAGCTCGCCGCCCCCCGCACCGCCACCGAGGCCAGGGCCCGCGAGCTCCTCGGCGACGCCGCCTACGAGGCCGCCTTCTCCTTCGGCCTGACCATCGAACCCGAGCTGGCCGTCGCACGCATCCGCGACGGCGGCTGACCCCGGCCTCTTCTCAAGAGGGGTGTTCCTGCGATGGAATCATGCTTTCCAGAAGGAGCCCCCCACGGACGACGACGAGGCGATCGGCCGGTCCCTCTCCGGTGACCTCAGCGCCTACGAGGTGCTGGTCGCCAGATACAGCACGCTCGCACACCGCACCGCGACGATGCTCGGCGCGGGTGACGAGGCGGAGGACGTGGTGCAGGAGGCGTTCATCAAGGCCTACCGTCACCTCGCCTCCTTCCGGCGGGAGTCGCCGTTCCGCCCGTGGCTGCTCCGGATCGTGGCCAACGAGACCCACAACCTCACCCGGTCCCGTGGCCGCCGCGCCGAACTGTCGCTGCGCCTCGGCGGCGAATCCGGCCCGCCCGCCGGCGACGACCCCGAGAGCGTCGCCCTCGCCACCGACCGCCGCACCCGGCTCCTGCGGGCCGTGGCGATCCTCTCCGAACGGGAACGCGAAGCCGTCGTCTGCAGGTACTTCCTGCAGTTGTCCGAAGCGGAGACGGCGGAGGTGCTCGGCCTGCCCCTGGGCACGGTCAAGTCCCGCACCTCACGCGGTCTGGCCCGGCTACGGGAGGAGGTGGCCCGCCATGACCTCCCCTGACGACCTCGAATCCCAGCTCACCGACCTCGCCGCCGCCCTCGACCTGCCCGCCCCGCCGCCCGCCGAGGTGGCCAGGTCCGTGCGAACCCGTCTCGAAGCCCAGCCTGAGCCCCGGGCGCGGAGGTGGAGTCCGCGTCGTCGCCGGCCGCGGTGGCAGGTGGTGACGACGCTGGCGGCGCTGGTCGTGGCCTTGCTCGTGGGCGGGACGCCGCAAGGCAGGGCAGCCGTGGCGGAGATCCTCAGATTCGCCGGCATAGAGATCCGGGTGGGCGGTGCGTCTCCCGCGCCCGTCGGGACGCCTCCGCTCCCCGGGCAGCGGACCGTCTCCCTCGACGAGGCCAGACGCCTGGTCACCTTTCCGATCGCCGTCCCGGCCGGTCTGGGAGAGCCGGAGACGGTGTGGGTGAGCGATGGCCGGGTCGTCTCCCTGCACTGGCGGGGCATCCGGCTCGACGAGTTCGACGGCACCCTCGGCGTCGTCTTCCGCAAGGATCTCGGCCCGCCGTACCCCGAACAGGTCCAGGGCGGGTGGTGGATCCCGCGGCACCACGGGGTGACCTACATCCCGCGGACAGGCGGGGAGACGGTGAGGTACGACAGGCTCGCCGGGCCCACCTTGATCCATCAGCGCGGGCGCGTGGGACTGCGGCTGGAAGGCGTGGACGATCTCGGCGAGGCGCAGCGGATCATCAGGTCACTCCGGTGAGTTCAGCCACTCGTCGACGCCCTTGAGCAGCTCCTGCCTGGTCGACTCGGGCGCCGCCGAGGACCGGATCGACTGGCGGGCCAGCTCGGCGACCTCCGCGTCGCGGAAGCCGTACACATCGCGGGCCAGCTCGTACTGCCGCAGCAGCCGGGTGCCGAACAGCAGCGGGTCGTCCGCGCCCAGCGCGATCGGCACGCCCGCGTCGAACAGGCGGCGCAGCGGCACGTCCTCCGCCCGCTCGACCACCCCGAGCCCGACGTTGGAGGCCGGGCAGATCTCACACGTCACCTGCCGGTCCGCCAGCCGCGCCATCAACCGCTCCGACTCCGCCGAACGCACACCGTGCCCGACCCGGTCCGCGTCGAGATCGTCCACGCACTCGGCCACGCTGACCGGCCCGGACAACTCACCCCCATGAGGTACGGCCAGCAGGCCCGCGCGCTTGGCGATCCGGAAGGCCCCGTCGAAGTCGCGGGCCCGGCCGCGCCGTTCGTCGTTGGAGAGGCCGAAACCGACCACGCCCCGGTCGACGTACTGCGTGGCCAGCCTGGCCAGCGTCTTGGCGTCGAGGGGATGCCTGGTCCGGTTGGCGGCCACGATCACGGCGACGCCGATGTCCTCGGCCCTGGCGGCCTGGGCCGCCGCGTCGAGCACCAGATCGAGGGTCGCGCTCAGCCCGCCGAACCGGTGGGCGTAGCCGGAGGGGTCCACCTGGATCTCCAGCCAGCGGGACCCCTCGGCCGCCTCGTCCTGCGCCGCCTCGCGCAGCAGCCGGTAGACGTCCTCCGGCCGCCGCAGCACCGACCGCGCGATGTCGTAGAGCCGCTGAAAACGGAACCAGCCGCGCTCGTCGGTGGCCCTCAGCTTGGGCGGCCAGTCCTCTTTCAACGCCTCCGGCAGGTGGAGTCCCTGTTCCCGGGCGAGCTCGATCAAGGTCGAATGCCGCATCGAGCCGGTGAAGTGCAGATGTAGATGGGCCTTCGGCAGTTTGTCAAGAGGACGTGGCATTTCCTTATCTTGCCGTATCGTCCGCGGAGCTGAGAATCGACGCTCAACCTCGCGGGGGACTGGTGCGTTGAGGAGGGGCGAAAGGAGGTCTCGCTCATGACGGAAGAAGACGAATCGGCCTTCGACGAGTTCCTGGCCGCACGGAGCACGGCGCTCCTGCGCACCGCCATTCTGGTCTGCGGTGCTTCCCAGCACGACGCCGAGGACCTGGTCCAGGGCGCCCTGGAGAAGGTCTACCGGCACTGGCCGCGGATCAGGAACGACAACCCCCAGGCGTACGCCCGGCGGGTCGTCATCAACGCCGCGATCACCGTTTCCCGGCGGCGCAAGGTGATCCAGGAGATCACGTTCGCCAGGCCGCCGGACACCGCGGTGCCCGCGTTCGACGTCGGACTGCGGGACGCGCTGTTCGCGGAGTTGCGGCGGCTGCCCACCCGGATGCGGGCCGTACTGGTCCTGCGCTACTGGGAGGACTTGTCGGAGAACGAGACGGCCACGCTCATGGGCTGTTCGGTCGGCACCGTCAAGAGCCAGGCCGCACGTGGTCTCGCCCGAATCCGTGAACGCATGTCGAGCTTTGAGGGAGCATCAGCATGAACGCAGAGGAAGCATTGAAGGAGGCGATGTCCGCGCAGGTGGCCGATGTGCAGGCGACCCCGGCGCTGGGCGGAGCCGTCCGCCGGAGACATCGCGGACGGATACTCAGGTTTCGTACCGCAGGGGCGGCGCTCGTCATGGTGGCAATCGCGGGGGCGGTGCCGGCATACCTGGCGGTGACCTCCGGGAGCGACCCCACGGCTGCCCCCGCGACGAGGGAGGCCGCGGCGACCGTGCGGTCGGGCATCGCGGTCCCCGACGTCGTCGGAATGGACGCCAAGGCGGCCCGCCGGACCCTGGAGGCCGCCGGGCTGGTCTCGCAGTACAAGATGGGCCCTCGGTCTGACACCACGCCGGCCAACATCGTGGTCAGCCAGGACCCGGCGGCGGGCGCCGAGGCCGAGCCCGGCACCGAGGTGGCCATCACCCTGCCCGCGGCCCGGCCCGAGCGGGAGCCACAGGAGGCGATCAACCAGGAGCTTCCGCCTGATCTGGGTGATCTCGGTGAGGAAGGCGGCCACCGCTTCGCCGGCGTCGACTTCGTCTACCTCCCCGAAGGGCTCAAGTGGACCCACTGGTTCGTCAGGAACACCTTCGGCAAGACGAGCGACTCCACCATGTGGAACGATTCGGGCAAGAACACCGACGCCTACGGGATCCAGGTGATCGTCTACAGCGGCGACGCCGTCGACAAGATCTCCGAGCGGATGACCGGGTACGGCAAGCAGGGCGCCGAGCCGATCGACATCCGCGGCAAGGAGGCGTACCTGGTGAGCGTCGGTGAGGCGGTCGGAGAGCTCGCCAACGACGAGAACACCCCGCCCGGCGAGGGCAGCACCCGCACCCTCATCTGGGTCGTGAACCCCGACCTGGCCATCGAGCTCATGATGAGCCCCGACTACGCCAAGCGGATCGACGGCGACGCGGAACTCAAGAAGGTCGCGGAGGCCCTCCGCCCGGCCGAATAATCCGTCCTGGCCCACGGGCCCTCGTCTGAGCTCTCCGCTCACCGAATCTGAACGCCCCTGGTGGTTCGCCACCAGGGGCGTTCTCGTTCGCCCGACGCGCCTCGAACGGCAGGGCAACCCCGGAGGGCGGCGGGGCGTATGGGAGGGCATGGAACCGGAGCTGGTCGGATGAGTGTGGGGTTCGCGGAGTTCGTGGCCGCGCGCGGGACGAGTTTGTTGCGGGTCGCCTACCTGACCTGCGGGTCGAGGGACGACGCCGAGGATGTGCTGCAGATCGCCCTGGAACGGGCGTATCGCAGCTGGGCACGGCTTCGGGAGGGGGCCGATCCCGAGCCGTACGTGCGGCGGATCATCGTCAACACCGCGATCAGCCGCGCCAGGCGGCGCGCGATCCTGCGGATCATCCCGACGAGCGCCCCGCCCGAGAGAGGGGCGCCCAGTCAGGTGCACGGTATCGAGCTGCGGCAGGTCCTGATGGACGGTCTGCGGGCGCTGCCGCCACGCCAGCGGGCCGTACTGGTGCTGAGATTCCTGGAGGACATGAGCGAGGCGCAGACCGCCGAGGCGCTGGGGTGCTCGACCGGCACGGTGAAGAGCCAGGCGTCGAAAGGGCTGGCACGGCTGCGCGGGTTGATCGGTAGCGAGAGCCTGAGGGAAGTGGTGAACGGTGCCGAGGCTTGAGGACGAGCTGCGCCTGGCGATGCGCGAGGAGACCGCGGCGCTGTTCAGCGCCCCAGACCTGACCGACCGGATCGTACGGCGAGCGCGCCGCCGCCACACCCGGCGGACCTGGACGGTCGCCGTGGCCGCCGTCATGGCCGTCGTGGCGGTGGTGGTTCCCGCGGTGTTCCTGAACGGGCGGGGCCAGGAGATCGCGGGGAGGCAGACGACGTTCGAAGGGCTGACCGTCACCTACGTCCCGGAGGGGGTGACCGCCGACGGCACGGCCGCACTCGGATACGACGGGATCCAGCGCAGGTGGACCGGCGGCGGCGACCGGTGGATGCAGGTGGAGGCGGTACGGGGCAGCGAGGCGAAGTCGCTGGACGATCTGGAGAAGGTCTCCTGGCCGGTCGGCACGCGCCTGACGGAGGTCCGGACCACCCGGATCGGTGACCTCGAAGGGCGGGCCGGCAGGGTCGAGTCCGCGAAGGACTCCGTCAGTCGCGGACGGGTGGCGATGTGGCTGATCCGTCCCGGTTTCGGGGTGCGGGTCCACGTCGGTGAGGGTCTCGCGGGGGAACTGGAGCGGATCGCCGAGGGGGTCCTTCCGCAGGCTCCGCCCTCAGCCCGGGGGGACTCCGTCGACGGCATCGGCGTGACGCACCTGCCGCCGGGGGCCGAAAGGCTCGACGACGGCACCGACGTGGGTATGGGCAGGGGATGGGTCTCCACCTCCGCCCGGTGGCGGACCGGAGCGGGCGAGATCCTGGTCACCGTGCTGCGCGGGCCGGGCGGAGCCGAGGCGTCGGAGTCGTTCCTGGGGCTCGTGGCCCGGCCGCCGTGGCAGGTCGGCGACCGGATGCGGGCCGTCGTCGGCCGGGAGAGACGCGAGTTGCTGATCGCGGAGATCGGGCTGACCGTCAGGGTGACCGTCCCGTCGAAGCTGGGGGACGAACTTGACGGAATCATCGCAGGGCTGCGGTTGCCGACGATCCGGCCGTCAGGGAAGCCCGTCGTACCGGATGAGGCACTGTGCGGTACACCGCCCGCACCGCGGTCGGGCCGGGCGCTGTCCGGGCTGCGGGCCGTTCCCGGGGTGCCGATCGGCTACACGCCGGAGGGCCTCACGATGGGGGAGACGTTCACCGACCTGGAGTCGCTCACCCGCACGGACCTGAAGGTGTACGGCTACGCCTGGCACAACGGGCTGGACGCCACCGAACCCGGTTTCCGGCGCGTCTCCGTGGGAGTCGTGTGCGGCGTCGAATCAGCCGAGAAGCTGCGGGCGCTGGTGGACGGCGCCGAGCCGGCGGTCCTCGGCGGGAGGCCCGCGATCACCTGGCTGAGCGAGCTTTCGGGCGGCGGGCCGTACGTGATGTGGCTGGCAGGCGGGGGAGCGGCGATCTTCGTGGGCGGCGGCCCCGACGACGCCGGCCGGCCCGGCACGCTCAGGCGGGTGGCCGAGAGCATCACCTGACAGGACGGGCCCGGACCTCTTCGGAAGGTCCGGGCCCGGTTCGCTCGTCGCCGGGCGGTCATCAGGGTCAGCGGGCCTCGGAGAGGAGCTTGTGGAGGCGGCTGACGCCCTCGACCAGGTCGTCGTCGCCCAGGGCGTAGGAGAGGCGGAAGTAGCCGGGGGTGCCGAACGCCTCGCCGGGGACGACCGCGACCTCGGCCTCCTCCAGGACCAGCTCGGCCAGTTCGGCGGAGGTCTGCGGGCGGCTGCCGCGCAGCTCCTTGCCGAGCAGCGCCTTCACCGAGGGGTAGACGTAGAACGCGCCGAACGGCTCGGGGCACAACACGCCCGGGATCTCGTTCAGCATGCGGACCATCGTCTGGCGGCGGCGGTCGAACGCCTCCCGCATCCGCGCGACGGCCGACAGGTCGCCGGAGACGGCGGCGAGGGCGGCGGCCTGGGCCACGTTGGAGACGTTGGAGGTGGCGTGCGACTGGAGGTTGGCGGCGGCCTTGATCACGTCCTTGGCGCCGATCATCCAGCCGACCCGCCAGCCGGTCATCGCGTAGGTCTTCGCGACGCCGTTGACGATGACCACCCGGTCGCCCAGCTCCGGGACGGCGGTGGCGATGCTGGTGAACTCGGTCTCGCCGTACACGAGGTGCTCGTAGATCTCGTCGGTGACCACCCACAGGCCGTGCTCGGCGGCCCAGCGGCCGATGGCCACGACCTGGTCGGCGCTGTAGACGGCGCCGGTCGGGTTGGACGGCGAGACGAACAGCAGGACCTTGGTGCGCTCGGTGCGGGCGGCTTCGAGCTGCTCCACGTCGGCCAGGTAGCCGGTGGTCTCGTCGGTGACGACATCGACCTGGACGCCGCCGGCCAGCTTGATCGCCTCGGGGTAGGTGGTCCAGTAGGGGGCGATGACCAGGACCTCGTCACCCGGGTCGAGCAGCGTGGCGAACGTCTGGTAGACCGCCTGCTTGCCGCCGTTGGTGACCAGCACCTGCGAGGCGTCGACCTGGTAGCCGGAGTCGCGGAGCGTCTTCTCGGCGATGGCCTTCCTCAGCTCGGGCAGGCCGCCGGCGGGAGTGTACTTGTGGAAGCGCGGGATGCGGCAGGCCTCGACGGCCGCCTCGACGATGTAGTCGGGAGTCGGGAAGTCGGGCTCGCCCGCACCGAAGCCGATGACCGGACGCCCGGCGGCCTTCATGGCCTTGGCCTTGGCGTCCACGGCCAGAGTCGCTGACTCGGAGATGGCGGAGATACGCGCTGAGATGCGAGGTCGGGTCATGCCCTCCATGTTTCCAGACGGGCAGGGCTGGTACCTCCTCATATCCCGTGAGCAGGGTCATCGGGTTCCGGTTCGACGTCCGCCGCATTCACCCGTAGACTGCCGCAAGGCCTTGCTGCTAATTGTTGCGTGGCGGGCCGGTGAGTCACGGACCGATCTCCGGCCGAGCCGGGGTAGGGTGGGTCACTACCTAGGGCACTAGCGCAATTGGTAGCGCACCGGTCTCCAAAACCGGCGGTTGGGGGTTCGAGTCCCTCGTGCCCTGCGAAAAGCGGCCCGCGCGGCAATGGCGTGTAGGCGCGCCGCTGGCCGCGATGGACCACGACAGATCAGGTGAGGACTGTGGCGATCGACACGCGCGGCGAAACCGCAGACAAGCCAAGGCCGAGCGGTGAGAAGAAGCGAACTTCTCCCGCCCTCTTCTATCGGCAGATCGTTGCGGAGCTTCGCAAGGTCATCTGGCCCACGCGCAAGGATCTCATCAACTACACCATCATCGTCATGGTCTTCGTTCTGATCATGGTTGGGATCGTGTCCGCGCTAGACTTCCTGCTTACGGAGGGTGTGCTGGCCATATTCGGCGGTTCCTGAGCCGGATACCGGCGGCTGCACCCGCCGGAAGACCAGAACATCCGACGAAAGAGAAAGAGTCACCGTGTCCGAGTCCCCACTGTCGGCCGGCGAGTCCCGCGAAGAGTGGGAGGGCGAGCCGGAAGAGGCGACCAAGCCCGCCGACGAGATCGTCGACGAGCAGCAGCCTGCAGAGCTCGACGAGACCGATTCGGAGCTCGACGAGACCGAGCGATCCGTCGAGGAGTCCGCAGCGGACGAGCCCGCCGAGCCTGGCGAGGGTGACGAGTCCGCGGCGGTAGACGAGCCCGCGGCCGTTGACGAAGACGGTGACATCGTTCCCGAGGTCGACCCGGTCGAGGAGTTCAAGCGCCAGATGCGCGGCCTCCCGGGGGAGTGGTACGTCATCCACTCCTACGCGGGATACGAGAACCGGGTGAAGTCCAACATCGA
The DNA here is from genome assembly GCF_022213955.1 of Dolomitihabitans soli. Taxonomy (GTDB): domain Bacteria; phylum Actinomycetota; class Actinomycetes; order Streptosporangiales; family Streptosporangiaceae; genus Streptosporangium_A; species Streptosporangium_A soli. Next base: position 158,100 of record NZ_JAKNTW010000015.1, read on the forward strand.
GAGCCGCACCGGGTCCCTCAACATGGAGGACTACATCTTCCAGGTCGAGGTGCCCACGCACACCGTGACCGAGTTCAAGAGCGGCAAGAAGGTTCCCGTCAAGGAGCGTGTGCTCCCCGGCTACGTGCTGGTCAGGATGGACCTCTCCGACGAGTCCTGGGCCGCGGTCCGCAACACGCCGGGCGTCACCGGCTTCGTGGGTCTCTCCAACAAGCCCAGCCCGCTCAACCTCGACGAGGTCGCCAAGCTGCTCGCGCCCGAACCGGCCGAGGAGACCAAGAAGGCCGCGTCCAAGGCCGCCACGGCCACCGTCGACTTCGAGGTCGGCGAGTCGGTCACGGTCATGGACGGACCCTTCGCCACGCTGCCCGCCACGGTCAGCGAGATCAGTGCCGAGTCGCAGAAGCTCAAGGTGCTGGTGTCGATCTTCGGTCGTGAGACTCCGGTGGAACTCTCGTTCAACCAGGTCTCGAAGATCTGACAACACGCTTACACTGGTAAGTCGTCCCCACGGTTGTGAGGTGTCCCCTCATGCCCTGGGGGATCTGTAGGAAAAGGACCCGGAGAAGGACACATGCCTCCTAAGCAGAAGAAGATTTCGGCGCTGGTCAAGGTCCAGTTGCCTGCCGGCCAGGCCACCCCGGCCCCGCCGGTCGGTACCGCCCTCGGCCCGCACGGCGTCAACATCATGGACTTCGTGAAGCAGTACAACGCTGCGACCGACGCCCAGCGGGGAAACATCATCCCCGTCGAGATCACCATTTTCGAAGACCGCAGCTTCACCTTCATCACGAAGACGCCCCCGGCGCCCGAGCTGATCAAGAAGGCCGCCGGTCTCGACAAGGGCAGCGCCGTGCCGCACCGCGACAAGGTGGGCAAGCTCACCAAGGACCAGCTGCGCCAGATCGCCGAGACCAAGATGCAGGACCTCAACGCCAACGACATCGAGGCCGCTGAGAAGACCATCGCCGGCACCGCCCGGTCGATGGGCATCACCATCGGCGACTGACGCCCCGCACCACGTAACCCAGTGGGAGGGCCACGCGCTGGCCCGCACCACGACCACTCGAAGCAACAGGAGTGAGCAGTGAAGCGCAGCAAGAGCTACCGCAACGCGGAGAGCCAGATCGATCGCGACCGGCTCTACAACCCGATCGACGCGGTGAAGCTGGTCAAGGAGACCTCGATCGCCAAGTTCGACTCCACCCTCGAGGTGGCGTTGCGACTGGGCGTCGACCCCCGCAAGGCCGACCAGATCGTCCGCGGCACCGTCAACCTCCCGCACGGCACCGGCAAGACCGCCCGGGTCCTGGTCTTCGCGACCGGTGACCGTGCCGAGGAGGCCCGCGAGGCCGGCGCCGACATCGTGGGCGCCGACGAGCTGATCGAAGAGATCGCCAAGGGCAACCGCCTGGGCGAGTTCGACGCGGTGGTCGCCACGCCCGACCTCATGGGCAAGGTCGGCCGCCTGGGCCGGGTGCTCGGCCCCCGCGGTCTCATGCCGAACCCCAAGTCCGGCACCGTCACCCCGGCCGTGGCCAAGGCCGTGTCCGAGATCAAGGGTGGCAAGATCGAGTTCCGTGTCGACAGGCACGCCAACCTGCACTTCATCATCGGCCGTTCGTCGTTCAGTGAGCGCCAGCTCATCGAGAACTACGCCGCCGCGCTCGATGAGGTGCTTCGTCTCAAGCCGTCCGCGGCCAAGGGCCGTTACCTCAAGAAGGTCGTTTTCGCCTCGTCCATGGGCCCCGGCATTCCGGTCGACCCCAATGTGACGCGCTCGCTGACCGGCGAAGACGCCTGACGATCACGTTCGACAGAGGGGCCGCCGCCGGGCGGGCGGGGGGCCCCGGCGGGGTGGGGCGGGTGGGGGGGGGGGGGCCGGGGAACCCCCGGT
>NZ_JAKNTW010000016.1 GCF_022213955.1 Dolomitihabitans soli
CGCGCGCGCCCCCCGGCCACCCCGCCTGCCCCACCGTTCCGCCCGAGGGGCCCCCGCCGTACGGCGGGGGCCCCTCTGCGTTTTGGGACGGTTGCGGCGCGGGCTCAGGGTAAACCCCGGTATATCCCGGATCTGCCGGAGATCGCGACCATGCGTGTCCCCCCGCGCGTAGGGTCGTAGGCACAGCAGGGGGATATGAAGGGACACGTAGTGAAGAGCCGGATCACTCTCGCGATCGCGACCATGGGCACGGCCAGCGCACTGGTCCTCACCGGATGCGGTACGTCGGCCGAGCCACTCGGCAACGTCAAACTGGCCGCCGCCGAAGCGCTGCAGGAGAGCGCGCAGCAGGCCGAGGCGGTCACCAGTTACACGGTCGACGCCGTGGCCGACTTCAAGCACCCGGACAGGGGCGAAGGCAAGATCCAGGGCCGCATGGTCTACCAGAACCAGCCGCAACTCGCTGTTGATCTGACCCTCGACACCCTCAGTTTCGGTGGACAGTCGCTGCCCGGCGGGGCACGCGCGATCCTCACGGGTGACACGGTCTACGTCAAGCTGGAGGCGCTGAAGACCCTGGTCGGGGCGACCAAGCCGTGGATCAAGGCGTCGGTCTCCGACCTCGACGGCAGCGGTCAGTCCGAGGCGAAGGAGATGCTGGGCCGCGTCCAGCAGTTCGACCTCGCCGGCGCGGTCAAGATGGTGACCACGTCCACGGACGTCAAGTCGGTCGGCACCGAGTCCGTCGGAGGGGTGGACACCACCCACTACTCCGGCACCTTCCCCGTCAAGGAGGCGCTGAGCCAGCTCGACCCGGAGGAGCGGGAGCGGGCCGGCAGTGACCTGAGCGAGGTGAAGGACATGAAGTTCGACCTCTGGGCCGACGCCCAGAACCTGCCCAGGAAGATCACGATGAGCGGCGAGGCGGAGCGCGGCTCGTTCAACGCGACGATGATGTTCAAGGGCTTCAACGAGCCGGTCGAGATCGCCGCCCCGCCGGCGGCCGAGGTCGGCGAACTGCCGGAGACCACGGCTGGCGAGCCGGAGGCCCTGCCCACCAACTGAGTACGGCCCGCGAAGGCGCCCGGCGATCGTGCCGGGCGCCTTCAGGCGTCCTGAGCGCATGAAGCCAACGCGGTTCTGAGGGGGCGGTCCACCCGGGTGCCGGGTGGACCGCCCTTTTCGCTGCTTTCGCGGGTTAATTGGATGAATTATCTTATAACGGGCCGGTAACGCCTTGCCTCCACGTCATCACAAAGCGTCAGATGATCGCTACCGTGGTTCTGGAGGAGCCGCCGCCCAGGGCTTGCCGGCCGATGATCGAGGGCGCGACCGACCCCGGCTGGTCGCGGCCCATTTGCACCTCGCCAAATAGCGCAAATCACCGCGTATGCGTCCATCTCGCGGGTTATGATCCGGCGACCGGAGGGCTGGCTCGCCGGCCCGCTTTCCGGAAGGGGAGTAGGGAATCGCTGAGGTTCTCTGAACGGGGAGGACGCATGGCCGTGGATATCGCTCGGCCCGCTCGCCGGCCGACCGCGCTCGGCGTGCCGTACGGGCCCGTGGTCGAGTGGACGCGCCGGGCTGGCCCTCGCGGATGAGGGCTCTGATCGTGGCTGTGCTGGGCGCGCTGGCGCTTTTGGCCGCCGGGGGGCTCTTCTGGGTGAGCGGAGACCTCCGAGAGGCTCAGGCGGCCACTCAGGAGCGCCAGGCGGCGATCAGGGCAGCGGGGACCTATGCCGTCAATCTGCTGTCGGTCAACCACAAGAGCGTCGAGGGCGACATCGAGCGGGTCCTGGCCACCTCGACCGGCGTGGCGAAGAAGGCGTACGCCTCGGAGGCCGCGCGGTTGAAGAAGGTCACACTCGACGACAAGGTCATGCAGACCGGCGTGCTGCGCTCGGTGGGGCTGGTCTCCATGCGGGGCGGCACCGCCTCGGTGCTGGTGGTCGCCGACGCGGTGATCCGGTGGGAGGGGAGCGACGAGGCCCCGCAGGAGCTCTTCCGCCGGTGGAGCATGGAGGTCACCAAGGTCGGCGGGACCTGGCTGGTGTCCAAGGCGGAGCAGGTCCTGTGACCCGGACGATCAAGGTCGTGATCGGCGCGCTGGCGGTGCTCGTGCTGGCTCTGGCGGCCTGCGTGGTCGTGATGTACGCCAATCTGCGCTGGATCAGGGAGGGCGAGGCGGCCGGCCGGGAGGCGCTGGCGACCGCCCGCACGGTGGCGCCGGACATGCTCTCCTACGACCACGAGACCATCGAAGAGGACCTGGCGCGCGGCCGGGGCTACACCACGGGCGAGCTGACCAGGAACTACACCGATCTGGCCAGAACCCTGGTGCCGGACGTCAAGAAGGAGCGGACCGTACGGCAGGCGTCGGTGGTGGCCGCGGCGGTCGAGTCGGCCGAGCCGGACCGGGTGGAGATCGTGCTCTTCGTGAACACCATGACCGCGAGGATCGTGCCGGGGGACGTGGAGCCGAGGCAACAGGTGACCAGGGACCGGGCGAGGTTCACCATGGTCAAGTCGGGCTCCCGCTGGCTGGTCGCCGAACTTTCGACCCTGTTGGGAAGCGTCCCTTCTGAGTAGTCTCTGAAGGACAAGGACGGCGTGTCCACGTTACTTAATTGTTAGTAAAGAACACGTTTGGGAATCCTGAGGTGGAGGGTACCTCTGTCGCAGGAGTGTCGACCGGCGGCAAGGGTTCGATCCTCCTCGTGACTCAGTGTTACCCCCAAGGGCTCGCGGGTATCGTCTGAGATCCGGCAGCGCAGCCCGGTCGCGAGGGGAAGAAAACCACAGCGTGCTGGCTATAAGTTGGCCGAAATGTCTGCTCTCGGGCTTGACGGATCGGCTTTCACGGGCGATGCTGCGACCAACGTGGAGCATGCAGCGAGAGTGGAGTGGACAGGTGTATGCCGTTCGGCTACACTGCCCCTTTGCGCTGCCCTTTGACGACCCCGCTTCTCTGTGTAGTTTTGCGTTGTCGTCTGGCGTGCGTGTAGTCAGTCCGCCGCGAGCCCTCGGAAGGACATCTGTTGGCAGCCTCGCGCAACGCCTCCGCCATTCCCGCCGGTCCCCGTCGTGTGTCATTTTCGCGCATTCAGGAGCCGCTCGAAGTTCCTGACCTTCTCGCCCTGCAGACCGAGTCGTTCGACTGGCTGCTAGGTAACGAGAAGTGGAAGTCGCGGGTCGAAGCGGCTCGCCAGGCCGGGCGCAAGGACGTCCCGGCCCAGTCTGGTCTCGAGGAGATCTTCGAGGAGATCAGTCCCATCGAGGACTTCTCCGGAACCATGTCCCTGTCGTTCCGCGACCACAGGTTCGAGCCGCCCAAGTACTCGGTCGACGAGTGCAAAGACAAGGACATGACCTACTCCGCCCCGATGTTCGTCACGGCGGAGTTCATCAATAACACCACTGGTGAGATCAAGAGCCAGACCGTGTTCATGGGCGACTTCCCGCTCATGACCGCCAAGGGCACCTTCATCATCAACGGCACCGAGCGTGTCGTGGTCTCCCAGCTGGTTCGGTCCCCGGGCGTCTACTTCGACCGAAGCGTCGACAAGACCTCCGACAAGGACATCTACGCCTGCAAGGTCATCCCCTCCCGGGGAGCCTGGCTGGAGTTCGAGATCGACAAGCGCGACGCCGTCGGCGTACGCATCGACCGCAAGCGCAAGCAGGCGGTCACGGTGCTGCTCAAGGCGCTTGGGTGGACCACTGACCAGATTCTGGAGCGTTTCGGACAGTTTGAGTCCATGCGCGCCACGCTGGAGAAGGACCACACCTCGGGCCAGGACGACGCCCTGCTCGACATCTACCGCAAGCTGCGGCCGGGAGAGCCCCCGACGAAGGAGTCCGCCCAGACCCTGCTGGAGAACCTCTACTTCAACCCCAAGCGCTATGACCTCGCCAAGGTCGGTCGCTACAAGATCAACAAGAAGCTCGGGGTCGATTCAGAGATCAACCAGGGCACACTGACCGAAGATGACGTGGTCGCCACGATCGAGTACCTCGTACGGCTGCACGCCACCGAGGACTCCATGCCGGGTGCCTCCGGTGAGATCGTCGTCGAGACCGACGACATCGACCACTTCGGCAACCGTCGTCTGCGCAGCGTCGGCGAGCTCATCCAGAACCAGGTCCGCCTGGGCCTGGCCCGTATGGAGCGGGTCGTCCGCGAGCGGATGACCACCCAGGACGTCGAGGCCATCACGCCGCAGACCCTGATCAACATCCGCCCCGTGGTGGCGTCGATCAAGGAGTTCTTCGGCACCTCGCAGCTCTCGCAGTTCATGGACCAGACCAACCCGCTGGCCGGCCTGACGCACAAGCGGCGTCTGAACTCGCTCGGCCCCGGTGGTCTGTCCCGTGAGCGCGCAGGGTTCGAGGTCCGTGACGTCCACCCGTCCCACTACGGCCGGATGTGCCCGATCGAGACCCCTGAGGGCCCGAACATCGGCCTGATCGGCTCGCTGGCCTCCTACGGTCGCCTCAACGCCTTCGGGTTCGTCGAGACGCCTTACCGCAAGGTCGTCGACGGCAAGGTCACCGACCAGATCGACTACCTGACGGCCGACGAGGAAGACCGCTACGTCAAGGCGCAGGCCAACACGGTGCTCAACGCCGACGGCTCGTTCGCGGACCCCCGCGTCCTGGTCCGTACCAAGGGCGGTGAGACCGACCTCGCCCGTGCGGAGGAGGTCGACTACATCGATGTCTCGCCGCGCCAGATGGTGTCGGTCGCGACCGCGATGATTCCCTTCCTGGAGCACGACGACGCCAACCGCGCGCTCATGGGCTCCAACATGCAGCGTCAGTCGGTGCCTCTGCTCAAGAGCGAGTCGCCGCTGGTCGGCACGGGTATGGAATACCGCGCCGCCACCGACGCGGGTGACGTCATCACCGCCGAGAAGGCCGGTGTGGTGGAGGAGGTCTCCGCCGACTACGTCACCGTCATGAACGACGACGGCACGCGCACCACCTACCGTGTCGCCAAGTTCAAGCGCTCCAACCAGGGCACCTGCTTCAACCAGAAGCCGATCGTCCTCGAGGGCGACCGGGTCGAGGTCAACCAGGTGGTCGCCGACGGTCCCTGCACCGACAACGGCGAGATGGCGCTGGGCAAGAACCTGCTCGTGGCGTTCATGCCGTGGGAGGGCCACAACTACGAAGACGCGATCATCCTGTCCCAGCGACTGGTGCAGGACGACGTGCTCTCCTCGATCCACATCGAGGAGCACGAGGTCGACGCCCGCGACACCAAGCTGGGCCCTGAGGAGATCACCCGGGACATCCCGAACGTCTCCGAGGAGGTCCTGGCCGATCTCGACGAGCGCGGCATCATCCGGATCGGCGCAGAGGTCGTCCCCGGCGACATCCTCGTCGGCAAGGTCACCCCGAAGGGCGAGACCGAGCTGACGCCCGAGGAGCGGCTGCTGCGAGCGATCTTCGGTGAGAAGGCCCGTGAAGTCCGTGACACCTCGCTGAAGGTGCCGCACGGCGAGCAGGGCAAGATCATCGGCGTTCGCGTGTTCAGCCGGGAAGAGGGCGACGAGCTCCCGCCGGGCGTGAACGAGCTGGTCCGCGTCTACGTGGCCCAGAAGCGCAAGATCACCGACGGTGACAAGCTGGCCGGCCGACACGGCAACAAGGGCGTCATCTCCAAGATCCTGCCGGTCGAAGACATGCCGTTCCTCGAAGACGGCACCCCGGTCGACATCATCCTCAACCCGCTGGGCGTGCCCGGCCGGATGAACGTCGGCCAGGTTCTGGAGACTCACCTCGGCTGGATCGCCGCCCGCGGCTGGAACATCACCGGCGTGCAGGAGGCCTGGGCGGAGCGCCTTCGCGAGAAGGGCTTCGGCGAGGTCGAACCGCGCACCAACGTGGCGACTCCGGTCTTCGACGGCGCCTACGAGGAGGAGCTCACCGGTCTGCTCGACAACACCCTGGTCAACAGGGACGGCGAGCGCATGGTCGGCGTGGGCGGCAAGGCCCGGCTGTTCGACGGCCGGTCCGGCGAGCCGTTCAAGGACCCGATCTCGGTCGGTTACATCTACATTCTCAAGTTGCTCCACCTGGTCGACGACAAGATCCACGCGCGTTCGACCGGTCCGTACTCCATGATCACCCAGCAGCCCCTCGGCGGTAAGGCCCAGTTCGGCGGGCAGCGCTTCGGTGAGATGGAGGTCTGGGCACTGGAGGCGTACGGCGCCGCCTATGCCCTGCAGGAGCTGCTCACCATCAAGTCCGACGACGTCACCGGCCGCGTGAAGGTATACGAGGCCATCGTCAAGGGCGAGAACATCCCCGAGCCGGGCATCCCTGAGTCCTTCAAGGTCCTCATCAAGGAGATGCAGTCGCTGTGCCTGAACGTCGAGGTTCTCTCCAGCGACGGCATGTCCATCGAGATGCGTGACACCGACGAGGACGTCTTCCGCGCTGCGGAGGAGCTCGGCATCGACCTGTCCCGGCGCGAGCCGAGCAGTGTCGAAGAGGTCTGATTTTTAAGCGAGGGGATAAGAAGTGCTCGACGTCAACTTCTTCGACGAGCTTCGTATCGGCCTGGCGACGGCCGACGATATCCGCCAGTGGTCGCACGGTGAGGTCAAGAAGCCGGAGACCATCAACTACCGGACCCTCAAGCCCGAGAAGGACGGACTCTTCTGCGAGAAGATCTTCGGCCCGACCCGGGACTGGGAGTGCTACTGCGGTAAGTACAAGCGGGTCCGCTTCAAGGGCATTATCTGTGAGCGCTGCGGCGTAGAGGTGACCCGAGCCAAGGTGCGGCGTGAGCGGATGGGCCACATCGAACTGGCCGCTCCGGTCACGCACATCTGGTACTTCAAGGGCGTGCCCTCCCGTTTGGGCTACCTGCTGGACCTGGCCCCGAAGGACCTCGAAAAGGTCATCTACTTCGCGGCCTACATGATCACGTTCGTCGACAACGAGATGCGCGACCGTGATCTGCCGTCCCTGGAGGCCAAGATCTCCGTGGAGCGGCAGCACGTCGAGCAGCGTCGTGACGCCGACGTGGAGGCCAGGCAGAAGAAGCTCGAGACCGACCTGGCCGAGTTGGAGGCCGCGGGAGCCAAGGGCGACCAGCGTCGCAAGGTCCGCGAGGGTGCCGACAGAGAGATGCGCCAGCTCCGCGACCGGGCCCAGCGTGAGCTGGACCGGCTGGAGGAGGTCTGGAGCCGCTTCAAGAACCTCAAGGTCCAGGACCTTGAGGGGGACGAGCTGCTCTACCGCGAGATGCGCGACCGTTTCGGCCGCTACTTCCGCGGTGGCATGGGCGCGCAGGCCATCCAGGAGCGCCTGGGCAACTTCGACCTCGACGCCGAGGCCGAGAGCCTCAGGGAGACCATCCGCAGCGGCAAGGGCCAGAAGAAGGCCCGCGCGCTCAAGCGGCTCAAGGTCGTCTCCGCGTTCCTGAACACCCGCAACTCGCCCAACGGCATGGTCCTGGACTGCATCCCGGTCATCCCGCCGGACCTGCGCCCGATGGTGCAGCTCGACGGTGGCCGGTTCGCGACCTCGGACCTGAACGACCTGTACCGCCGGGTCATCAACCGGAACAACCGCCTCAAGCGTCTGCTCGATCTCGGCGCGCCCGAGATCATCGTGAACAACGAGAAGCGGATGCTGCAGGAGGCCGTCGACGCGCTGTTCGACAACGGCCGTCGCGGTCGCCCGGTCACCGGTCCCGGCAACCGGCCGCTCAAGTCGCTCTCCGACATGCTCAAGGGCAAGCAGGGCCGCTTCCGGCAGAACCTCCTGGGCAAGCGAGTCGACTACTCCGGCCGTTCGGTCATCGTCGTCGGCCCGCAGCTCAAGCTGCACCAGTGCGGCCTGCCCAAGCAGATGGCGCTGGAGCTGTTCAAGCCGTTCGTGATGAAGAGGCTCGTGGATCTCAACCACGCGCAGAACATCAAGTCGGCCAAGCGGATGGTCGAGCGGGCCCGTCCTGTCGTCTGGGACGTGCTCGAAGAGGTCATCACCGAGCACCCGGTGTTGTTGAACCGGGCGCCGACCCTGCACCGCCTGGGCATCCAGGCCTTCGAGCCGCAGCTCGTCGAGGGCAAGGCCATCCAGATCCACCCGCTCGTCTGCACCGCGTTCAACGCGGACTTCGACGGTGACCAGATGGCCGTGCACCTGCCGCTGTCGGCTGAGGCCCAGGCCGAGGCACGCATCCTGATGCTCTCGACCAACAACATCCTCAAGCCGGCCGACGGCAAGCCGGTGACGATGCCCACCCAGGACATGGTCATCGGTCTGTACTGGCTGACCACGGGCAAGGACGAGGCTGCTGGCCACGGCCGTACCTTCGGTTCCATCAGCGAGGCGTTGATGGCGTATGACCGGCGTGAGCTGGACATGCAGGCCGAAATCCAGATCCGGCTCAAGGACGTCCCGCCGCCGCGCGGCTGGGCCGCTCCGGAGGGCTGGGAGGCGGGCGACCCGCTTCGCCTGACCACCACGCTCGGACGGTGCCTGTTCAACCAGACGCTTCCGGCCAACTTCCCGTTCGTGAACTACCAGGTTGGCAAGAAGCAGCTGTCGCTCATCGTGAACGAGCTGGCGGAGACCTATCCCAAGGTCGAGGTCGCCACGGCGCTGGACGCGTTGAAGGACGCGGGCTTCCACTGGGCGACCCGCGCGGGCGTCACCATCTCGATCGAGGACGTCGTCGCACCGCCGAACAAGGCCACCATCATGGAGTCGTACGAGCGCAGGGCCGACAAGGTCCAGCGTGAGTACGAGCGCGGCCTGATCACCGACGAGGAGCGCCGTCAGGAGCTCATCGAGATCTGGACGCACGCCACGGCGGACGTCGAGACCGACATGGTGAACGCCTTCCCGGCGACCAACTCCGTCTGGATGATGGTCAACTCCGGTGCCCGAGGCAACAAGATGCAGGTCCGGCAGATCGCCGGTATCCGTGGCCTGGTGTCCAACACCAAGGGTGAGACGATCCCGCGGCCGATCAAGTCCTCGTTCCGCGAGGGCCTGTCGGTGCTGGAGTACTTCATCTCCACCCACGGCCAGCGGAAGGGTCTGGCGGACACCGCCCTGCGGACCGCCGACTCCGGCTACCTGACCCGTCGACTCGTCGACGTGGCCCAGGACGTCATCGTTCGCGACATCGACTGTGGCACGGACCGCGGGGTCCCGCTGCACGTCGGCGAGCGTGACTCGACCGGTAACCTGGTCAAGCCGGAGAACGCGGAGAGCAACGTGCACGGCCGCATCCTGGCCGAGGACGTCGAGGTGGACGGCAAGATCGTCGCGACGGCCGGTATCGACATCACCGACCTCACCGTCACCGCGCTCGTCGAGGCGGGCGTGGAGACCGTGCGCACCCGCAGCGCACTGGTGTGCGAGGCGAAGATCGGTGTCTGCGCGACCTGCTACGGCCGTTCGCTGGCCACCGGCAAGCTCGTGGACGTCGGCGAGGCGGTCGGCATCATCGCCGCCCAGTCGATCGGCGAGCCCGGCACCCAGCTGACGATGCGTACCTTCCACACCGGTGGTGTGGCGGGCGCCGACATCACCCACGGTCTGCCCCGTGTCCAGGAGCTGTTCGAGGCGCGCGTCCCCAAGGGCGTCGCCCCGATCACCGAGGTCACCGGACGGGCCAGGATCGACGAGACCGACAAGACCCGGAAGATCGTGATCACCCCGGACGACGGTTCCGAGGAGATCGCCTACCCGGTGTCGATGCGGTCGCGTCTGCTGGTCACCGAGGGGCAGCGCGTCGAGGTCGGCCAGCAGCTGATCGCCGGCGCCGTCAACCCCAACGAGGTGCTGCGCATCCTCGGCCCCCGGGCCGTGCAGCTCCACCTCGTGGCGGAGGTCCAGCAGGTCTACCGTTCCCAGGGTGTGTCGATCCACGACAAGCACATCGAGATCATCGTGCGGCAGATGCTCAAGCGCGTGAACGTGCTGGAGTCCGGTGACACGACACTGCTGCCCGGCGAGCTCGTGGAGCGTCCGCGCTTCGAGGTGCTCAACCGTGAGCAGGTGGCGGAGGGTGGCCAGCCGGCCTCCGGCCGTCCCGTGCTGATGGGCATCACGAAGGCCTCGCTCGCGACCGAGTCGTGGCTGTCGGCGGCGTCCTTCCAGGAGACGACCAGGGTTCTCACGGACGCGGCGATCCACGCCAAGTCCGACTCCCTGCTCGGCCTCAAGGAGAACGTCATCATCGGCAAGCTCATCCCGGCCGGTACCGGCATGCCGCAGTACCGCAACATCCGGGTCGAGCCGACCGAGGAGGCCAAGGCCGCCATGTACACCGTGGGCGGCTACGACGGCTCCGCGGCCGACTACACCTTCGGCACCGGGAGCGGCGAGGCCGTCCCGCTGGAGGAGTACGACTTCGGACAGTACAACCGCTAGGCGACAACCGGGGCGCGCGCGCCCGATTAGGTGGCGGGGGCCCCGCGCGGTTCCCGGGCGGCGCGGCGCG
>NZ_JAKNTW010000017.1 GCF_022213955.1 Dolomitihabitans soli
CCACACCGGGGCCGCCCCCCGGGGGCCCCCCCCCACCTTGGGGGGCGGGGCCGCCCCGCGCTTTTCCCGTACGGCGAGCCGCGGCATGTGCCCGGCGTCTCCCGTACGGCGAGCCGAGGCGTGTGCCCGGCGCTTCCGGTACGGCACGCCGTACGACGACCCGTGTGGTGAATGGCCTCGGGAGTGGGAAGTAGCAGGTATGCTTTCCTCCGGGCCTATTGCGGCCGGGGAATCCGGGCGCGAGGTCACGGCACGAAAGCCACGGTCGCTCGCAAGTGAACGGCCGGGAGTGCGGTCGTTTTGACGTCCTGCGCTGGGCTGGTAGTCTTTCCCTTCGTGCCCGTGGCTTCATGGGCTTTCATGCGTGCGCTCGTAAGAGTCTCCTCTGGAGGCTGAGAGCGTGGCGTGGTCTCTTCCCGGAGTCCGGCTTCGCAGGGTGTGGTGTGGCAAGAGCGCGACACACCCGACCGCGTGGGTCGGAGCGGGAGGAAAAACAGCAGGTCATGACACCGGCAGAACCTGCAAATGAACGACTTGGGCGAGAAACCGTGTCATCGGCACGGCGGATCTGCCCGACCAAATGACGAAACACCGGCCAGAGTACGAACGGAGACGCGGTGCCCACGATTCAGCAGCTGGTCCGCAAGGGCCGCCAGGACAAGGTCACCAAGACCAAGACTCCGGCGCTCAAGCAGAACCCTCAGCGGCGCGGTGTCTGCACGCGTGTGTACACCACGACCCCCAAGAAGCCGAACTCGGCGCTCCGCAAGGTGGCCCGTGTGCGGCTCACCAACGGCATCGAGGTCACGGCCTACATCCCGGGTGTCGGTCACAACCTTCAGGAGCACTCCATCGTGCTCGTGCGCGGCGGTCGTGTTAAGGACCTGCCGGGTGTTCGCTACAAGATCATCCGTGGTTCGCTGGACACCCAGGGTGTCCGCAACCGCAAGCAGGCCCGTAGCAAGTATGGCGCGAAGAAGGAGAAGAGCTGACATGCCGCGTAAGGGCCCCGCAGGTCGCCGGCCGCTTGTCGCCGACCCGGTGTACAGCTCCCCGCTGGTCACCGCTCTCATCAACAAGGTGTTGATGAGCGGCAAGCGTTCGCTGGCGCAGACGATCGTTTACAACGCCCTTGAGGGTTGCCGCGACAAGACCGGCAACGACCCCGTGGTCACCCTCAAGCGTGCGCTCGACAACGTCAAGCCCACCCTGGAGGTGCGCAGCCGCCGGGTCGGTGGCGCCACCTACCAGGTGCCGGTGGAGGTGCGCGCGGCGCGCAGCACCACGCTGGCGCTCCGCTGGCTGGTGCAGTACTCCCGCGCCCGCCGCGAGAAGACCATGACCGAGCGGCTGATGAACGAGCTGCTCGACGCGAGCAACGGCCTCGGCGCCAGTGTCAAGCGGCGCGAGGACACGCACAAGATGGCCGAGTCCAACAAGGCCTTCGCCCATTACCGCTGGTAGTTCCCAGCATCTAGACGAGACGACGAGGACGCGAGAGAAGTGGCCACCACGACCGCTCTTGACCTGGCGATGGTCCGCAACATCGGGATCATGGCCCACATCGACGCGGGCAAGACCACGACGACTGAGCGCATCCTGTTCTACACCGGTATCAACTACAAGATCGGTGAGGTCCACGAGGGCGCTGCCACGATGGACTGGATGGAGCAGGAGCAGGAGCGCGGCATCACCATCACTTCCGCCGCGACGACCTGTAGCTGGCTGGATCACACGATCAACATCATCGACACGCCCGGCCACGTGGACTTCACCGTCGAGGTGGAGCGCTCGCTGCGCGTTCTCGACGGTGCCGTCGCGGTGTTCGACGCGGTCGCGGGTGTTGAGCCTCAGTCGGAGACCGTTTGGCGTCAGGCCGACAGGTATGGCGTGCCGCGCATCTGCTTCGTCAACAAGATGGACCGGGTCGGCGCGGAGTTCCACCGTTGCGTGGACATGATCGTGACCCGTCTGGGCGCGACTCCGCTGGTCATCCAGCTCCCGCTCGGTGTCGAGGCTGACTTCAAGGGCGTCATCGACCTGGTGAAGATGAAGGCGCTGGTGTGGAGCACCGAGGCTGCCAAGGGTGAGATGTACGACACCCTCGACATCCCGGCCGACCACCTCGACGCCGCCCGCGAATGGCGCGACAAGCTCATCGAGACCGTGTCGGAGAACGACGACGAGCTGATGGAGCTCTACCTGGAGGGCATCGAGCCCACCGAGGAGCAGCTTGCCGCCGCGATCCGCCGGGCCACCGTGTCGAGCGCGCTCAACCCGGTCCTGTGTGGCACCGCCTTCAAGAACAAGGGCGTGCAGCCCCTGCTCGACGCGATCGTCGCCTACCTCCCCGCCCCGCTTGACATCCCGGCCATCAAGGGACATGCGGTCGGCAAGGAGGACGAACTCGTCGAGCGGCACCCCGACCCGGATGAGCCCTTCTCCGCGTTGGCGTTCAAGATCATGAGCGACCAGCACCTGGGCAGGCTCACCTACATCCGCATCTACTCGGGCACGCTCGAGACCGGCACGGGGGTCGTCAACTCCGTGAAGGGCAAGAAGGAGCGGATCGGGAAGATCTACCAGATGCACGCGAACAAGCGCGAGGAGCGCCCGTTCGCGAAGGCCGGGTCGATCGTCGCCGTGATGGGTCTGAAGGACACCACCACCGGCGACACCCTGTGCGACCCGACGAAGCAGGTCGTGCTGGAGTCGATGACGTTCCCCGCGCCTGTCATCAACGTCGCCATCGAGCCCAAGACGAAGGGCGACCAGGAGAAGCTCAGCACCGCCATCCAGCGGCTGGCCGAGGAGGACCCGTCCTTCCAGGTCCGTCGTGACGAAGAGACCGGTCAGACGGTCATCTGGGGCATGGGCGAGCTGCACCTGGAGATCCTCGTCGACCGCATGCGGCGCGAGTTCCGGGTCGAGGCCAACGTCGGCCGCCCGCAGGTGGCCTACCGCGAGACCATCCGCCGCAAGGTGGAGAAGGTCGACTACACCCACAAGAAGCAGACCGGTGGGTCGGGTCAGTTCGCGCGGGTCATCATCAACCTCGAGCCGCTGGGCGAAGGCAACGACGGCTACGAGTTCGCCAACAAGGTCACGGGCGGCCGCATCCCGAGGGAGTACATCCCCTCGGTCGACGCGGGCGCTCAGGAGGCAGCCGAGTTCGGCGTGCTGGCCGGCTACCCGATGGTGGGCGTGAAGGTGACGCTCACCGACGGTGCGGCGCACGACGTCGACTCCTCGGAAATGGCCTTCAAGATCGCCGGCTCGATGGCCTTCAAGGAGGCCGCGCGCAAGGCGGACGCCGTAATCCTGGAACCGATGATGGCCGTCGAGGTCCTCACGCCCGAGGATTACATGGGTGACGTCATCGGTGACCTCAACGGTCGCCGCGGGCAGATCCAGGCGATGGAAGACCGGACCGGGGCCAAGGTGATCACGGCCCTCGTCCCGCTGTCGGAGATGTTCGGTTACGTGGGTGACCTGCGAAGCAAGACCCAGGGCCGGGCCGTGTACAGCATGCAGTTCGACTCCTACTCGGAGGTGCCCCCGGGCATCGCCAAGGAGATCGTCGCGAAGGCGCGAGGCGAATAACACCGGCCTCGAGCCCGAGTGAGAAGAAGTCCAGTCAGAATCTCTAAGGAGAAAGACCAGTGGCCAAGGCCAAGTTCGAGCGGACCAAGCCGCACGTGAACATCGGCACCATTGGGCACATCGACCACGGCAAGACCACTCTGACCGCGGCGATCACCAAGGTGCTTCACGACCGTTTCCCCGACATCAATGAGTCGACTCCGTTCGACAAAATTGACAAGGCTCCCGAGGAGAAGGCGCGTGGAATCACCATCTCCATCGCGCACGTCGAGTACCAGACGGAGAAGCGTCACTACGCTCACGTCGACTGCCCCGGTCACGCCGACTATGTGAAGAACATGATCACGGGTGCCGCGCAGATGGACGGCGCGATTCTCGTGGTCGCCGCGACCGACGGCCCGATGCCGCAGACCAAGGAGCACGTGCTCCTGGCGCGCCAGGTCGGCGTTCCCTACATCGTCGTCGCTCTCAACAAGTCCGACATGGTGGACGACGAGGAGATCCTGGAGCTCGTCGAGCTCGAGGTTCGTGAGCTGCTCTCGGCTCAGGAGTTCCCCGGCGACGACCTGCCGGTGGTCCGCGTCTCCGCGCTGAAGGCGCTGGAGGGCGACACCAAGTGGGGCGACAGCATCATCGAGCTCATGAACGCCGTGGACGAGAGCGTCCCCGAGCCGGTTCGTGACATCGACAAGCCGTTCCTGATGCCGATCGAGGACGTGTTCTCGATCACCGGCCGCGGCACCGTCGTGACCGGCCGTATCGAGCGCGGCATCGTCAAGGTCAACGAGACCGTCGACATCATCGGCATCAAGGAGAAGGGCACCACGACGACCGTCACCGGCGTCGAGATGTTCCGCAAGCTCCTTGACGAGGGCCGGGCCGGAGACAACGTCGGCCTGCTCCTGCGCGGCATCAAGCGTGAGGACGTCGAGCGCGGCCAGTGCATCATCAAGCCGGGCACGACCACCCCGCACACCGAGTTCGAGGCCCAGGTCTACATCCTGGCCAAGGACGAGGGCGGCCGCCACACACCGTTCTTCAACAACTACCGCCCGCAGTTCTACTTCCGGACCACTGACGTGACCGGAGTCGTGAACCTGCCCGAGGGCACCGAGATGGTCATGCCCGGTGACAACACCGAGATGGTCGTGAACCTCATCCAGCCGATCGCGATGGAGGAAGGCCTCAAGTTCGCGATTCGTGAGGGTGGCCGCACCGTCGGCGCCGGTAACGTAATCAAGATCATCAAGTAGTTCGATCGCGGGCCGGCGGTCGGCCCCAGGGAAACCGGGGACCGACCGCCGAACCACGAGGGGCCGCCGGCCCATATGACCGGCGCTCCTGGCCCACGCGAACCGGGCCGTGATCTCGCAGCGGTTTCGACTCGATCGAAACACCTGCAAGATCACGGAGAGGGTTGGCAGGGCCGGCAATGACGGCGACACGCCGCATGATGCTTTCACAGGACGACAGCGAAGGACACCGAGGCCACTATGGCGGGACAGAAGATCCGCATCCGGCTTAAGGCCTATGACCACGAGGTCATTGACAGTTCGGCCAAGAAGATCGTCGAGACGGTGACGCGGACCGGCGCGAAGGTCGCGGGCCCGGTGCCGCTGCCGACCGAGAAGAACGTGTACTGCGTCATCCGTTCGCCGCACAAGTACAAGGACAGCCGCGAGCACTTTGAGATGCGCACGCACAAGCGGCTGATTGACATCATCGATCCGACGCCGAAGACGGTCGACTCGCTCATGCGGCTCGACCTTCCGGCTGGCGTCGACATCTCGATCAAGCTCTGAG
Organism: Dolomitihabitans soli; assembly: GCF_022213955.1. Lineage (GTDB taxonomy): Bacteria > Actinomycetota > Actinomycetes > Streptosporangiales > Streptosporangiaceae > Streptosporangium_A > Streptosporangium_A soli. Next base: position 5,407 of record NZ_JAKNTW010000017.1, read on the forward strand.
GGAACGCACTGACATGGCTAACCAGATCAAGGGCGTCCTGGGCAAGAAGCTCGGCATGACCCAGGTCTTCGACGCGGACAACCGGATGGTCCCGGTCACCGTCGTCGAGGCCGGTCCGTGCGTGGTGACCCGGGTCCGCACCGCCGACAACGACGGTTACTCGGCCATCCAGCTTGGCTTCGGACAGGTCGACCCGCGCAAGGTCAACAAGCCGCTGGGTGACTACCTGCGCAAGCACGACATCACCCCGCGCCGTTACTTCGCCGAAGTCCGTACGGACGACGCCAACGAGTACACCATCGGTCAGGAACTGCTGGCCGACACCTTCGAAGCCGGCCAGTTCGTCGATGTGACGGGCAAGAGCAAGGGCAAGGGCTTCGCGGGTGTCATGAAGCGCCACGGTTTCAAGGGCCTGAGCGCCTCGCACGGTACCCAGCGCAAGCACCGCTCGCCGGGTTCCATCGGCGGCTGTGCCACTCCGGGCCGTGTCTTCAAGGGTCTGCGCATGGCGGGTCGGATGGGCAACATCCGCACCACCATCCAGAGCCTGAAGGTGCACGCCGTGGACGCCGAGAAGGGTCTCATCCTGATCAAGGGTGCGATTCCCGGCGCCAACGGCAGCCTGGTCATGATCCGTACCGCCACCAAGAAGGGGGCTGCCAAGTGAGCACGGTAGACGTCCTCGACCTGAGCGGTGCGAAGACCGGCTCCGTCGAACTGCCGGCGGAGATCTTCGGCACGAAGGTCAACATCCCGCTGATCCACCAGGTCGTCGTAGCCCAGCTCGCCGCTCGCCGGCAGGGCACCCACAAGGCCAAGACGCGTGGCGAGGTCCGCGGCGGCGGCAAGAAGCCGTACCGGCAGAAGGGCACCGGCCGGGCCCGTCAGGGTTCGACCCGCGCCCCGCAGTTCGCCGGCGGCGGCGTCGTCCACGGTCCCCTTCCGCGTGACTACGCGCAGAAGACGCCGAAGAAGATGAAGTCGGCGGCCCTGCGTGGCGCTCTGTCCGACCGCGCGAGCGGCGGCCGGATCCACGTGGTCAGCGGACTGGTGACCGGCGAGACCCCCAAGACCAAGGCGGCCATCGAGTCGCTGCGGAAGATCACGCAGGCCAGGACCGTGCTGGTCGTGGTGGACGAGGGTGACGAGCTCACCTGGCTCAGCCTGCGTAACGTGCCCGACGTCCACCTTCTGGACGCCGGTCAGCTGAACACTTATGACGTGCTCTGCAACGACGACCTGGTCTTCACCCAGGAGGCGTACGACCAGGTCGTGGCGCGGCTGAGCAACAGCGGGAAGGATGACGCCTGATGGAGAAGATCGCCGACCCGCGCGACATCATCATCAAGCCGGTTGTCTCTGAGAAGAGCTACGGCCTGATCGATGAGCACAACAAGTACACGTTCCTGGTGAAGAAGACCGCGAACAAGACCCAGGTCAAGATCGCGGTCGAGCAGATCTTCGGCGTCAAGGTCACCAGCGTGAACACCATCAACCGGCAGGGCAAGCGCAAGCGCACCCGGCAGGGCTTCGGCAAGCGGCCCGACACCAAGCGCGCGATCGTGAGCCTGGTGGACGGCGACCGGATCGACATCTTCGGTCAGGTCGGCTGAGCCGCCGACTAGCCAGAAGCCAGAACCGACGAGGGATGAACGAAAAAGATGGGCATCCGTAAATACAAGCCGACGACTCCTGGTCGACGCGGCGCGAGCGTCTCGGACTTTGCCGAGATCACGCGTAGCACGCCTGAGAAGTCGCTGCTTGCTCCCCTGCACAGCAAGGGTGGCCGCAACGTCCACGGCCGGGTTACCGCCCGGCACCAGGGCGGCGGTCACAAGCGCGCCTACCGGATCATCGATTTCCGGCGGAACGACAAGGACGGCATCCCGGCGAAGGTCGCTCACATCGAGTACGACCCCAACCGCACGTCCCGTATCGCGCTGCTGCACTTCGCCGACGGCGAGAAGCGCTACATCATCGCGCCGACCGGCCTCAAGCAGGGGGATCGCGTCGAGAACGGCCCCGGGGCCGACATCAAGCCCGGCAACTGCCTGCCGCTGCGCAACATTCCGACCGGTACCTTCATCCACGCGGTGGAGCTCCGGCCGGGCGGCGGCGCCAAGCTGGGCCGCTCCGCGGGAGCGCAGATCCAGCTCCTGGCCAAGGAGGGGCAATACGCCACGCTGCGTATGCCCTCCGGCGAAATGCGCATGGTCGACGTGCGCTGCCGGGCCTCCGTCGGCCAGGTGGGCAACGCCGAGCAGGCGAACATCAACATCGGTAAGGCCGGCCGTAACCGCTGGAAGGGCAAGCGCCCGACCGTCCGCGGTGTCGCCATGAACCCGATCGACCACCCGCACGGTGGTGGTGAGGGCAAGACCTCCGGCGGTCGCCACCCGGTTAACCCGAACGGTAAGCCGGAGGGTCGTACCCGCCAGGCGAACAAGTCAAGCGACCGGCTGATCATCCGTCGTCGGAGCAAGAGGAAGAAGCGGTAGGAGCAGCCGAAATGCCACGTAGCCTTAAGAAGGGCCCCTTCGTGGACCACCACCTGATCAAAAAGGTGGACGTCCAGAACGAAAAGGGCACCAAGAACGTCATCAAGACGTGGTCGCGGCGCTCCATGATCGTGCCCGACATGCTCGGCCACACGATCGCCGTACACGACGGCCGCAAGCACGTCCCGGTGTTCATCACCGAGTCGATGATCGGCCACAAGCTGGGCGAGTTCGCTCCTACGCGAACCTTCCGCAGCCATGTCAAGGAAGACCGCCGCAGCCGGCGATAAACGCCTTCAGAAGGTCAGAGGAGTAAGCGATGGAAGCCAGGGCTCAGGCGCGGTTCGTCCGCGTCACGCCCCAGAAGGCCCGCCGCGTGGTGGACCTTATTCGCGGGCTGCCCGCTTCGGAGGCGCAGGCCGTGCTGCAGTTCGCTCCCCAGGCGGCGAGCGAGCCCATCTTCAAGGTGCTCTCGAGCGCGATGGCGAACGCAGAGCACAACAACAAGCTCGACCGCGAGACGCTGGTCGTGAGCCGTGCGTGGGTCGATGAGGGCCCGACGCTCAAGCGGTTCCGTCCCCGCGCCCAGGGCCGTGCCTATCGGATCAACAAGCGGACGAGCCACATCACAGTGATCGTCGAGTCCCGGCCTGAGGGCCAGGGCAAGCCGAAGGGAAGGACCCGCTAGTGGGCCAGAAGGTTAACCCGCACGGGTTCCGCCTCGGCATCACGACCGACTTCAAGAGTCGGTGGTACGCCGACAAACTCTACAAGGCCTATGTCGCCGAGGATGTGTCGATCCGCCGCATGCTGCAGAAGGGCATGGAGCGGGCCGGCATCTCCAAGGTAGAGATCGAGCGGACCACCGACCGGGTTCAGGTCGACATCCACACCGCACGGCCGGGCATCGTCATCGGCCGCCGCGGCGCCGAGGCGGACCGTATCCGTGGCGATCTCGAAAAGCTGACCAAGAAGCAGGTTCAGCTCAACATTCTCGAGGTCAAGAACCCCGAGATCGACGCGCAGCTCGTCGCCCAGGGCGTGGCGGAGCAGCTGTCCAGCCGTGTCTCCTTCCGCCGGGCCATGCGTAAGGCCATGCAGTCGGCGATGAAGAGCGGCGCCAAGGGCATCCGGGTGCAGTGCTCGGGTCGCCTCGGTGGCGCTGAGATGTCCCGTTCGGAGTTCTACCGCGAGGGCCGCGTGCCCCTGCACACGCTCCGGGCGGACATCGACTACGGCTTCTACGAGGCCCGCACCACCTTCGGTCGGATCGGCGTGAAGGTGTGGATCTACAAGGGTGAGGCCCCGACCTCCCGCGCCGAGCGTGAGGCGGCGGCAGCAGCCGCGGCCGGCGCCCGCGCCGGGCAGCGCAGGGACCGCACCGATCGGCCGGCTCGCGGCGGTGGCGGTGGCCGCGGCGGCCGCGGCGGTCGCGACGGCGGCGCCCCGCGCAGCGGTGGCGGCGGTCGTGGACCGAAGACCGAGTCAACCGCGCCCGCAGGGGCGCCCGAGTCCGGCCCGGCGGAGCAGCCCGGTGCTGAGGGGAGCTGACCATGCTGATCCCACGCAGGGTCAAGCACCGCAAGCAGCACCGGCCCGACCGTCACGGCATGGCCACGGGCGGCACCAGGGTCGTCTTCGGCGAGTTCGGCATTCAGGCCGTTGAGCACAGCTATGTGACCAACCGCCAGATCGAGGCCGCTCGTATCGCGATGACCCGCCACATCAAGCGTGGCGGAAAGGTCTGGATCAACATCTACCCGGACCGTCCGCTCACCAAGAAGCCTGCCGAGACCCGGATGGGTTCCGGTAAGGGTTCGCCGGAGTGGTGGATCGCCAACGTCAAGCCGGGCCGCGTCATGTTCGAGCTGTCCGGTGTGGCCGAGCCTGTGGCCCGTGAGGCCCTCAGGCGCGCGATGCACAAACTGCCCATGAAGTGCCGTTTCGTCAAGCGAGAAGTGGGTGAGGCGTGATGGCACAGGGCCTGACCGCCGCTGATCTGCGTCAGCAGGACAAGGACGAGCTGGTCATCAAGCTGAAGGAAGCCAAGGAGGAGCTGTTCAACCTCCGCTTCCAGTCGGCGACCGGCCAGCTCGAGAGTTACGGGCGGCTCCGCGCCGTCCGTCGAGAGATCGCCCGTATCTACACCGTGATGCGGGAGCGGGAGCTTGGCATCATCACGGAAGTGAAGGAGCCGAGCGATGGCTGAGACCACGGAGAAGGACGACGCGGCGCGCGCGCGCAACTACCGCAAGACCCGTGAGGGTCTCGTCGTCGGCGACAAGATGGAGAAGACCGTCGTCGTCGCCGTCGAGGACCGCGTGAAGCACCCGCTGTACGGCAAGGTCATCCGCCGTACGACCAAGTACAAGGCGCACGACGAGGCCAACGAGTGTGGTGTCGGCGACCGCGTGCTGCTCATGGAGACCCGGCCGCTGTCCGCTACCAAGCGGTGGCGCGTCGTGGAGGTCCTTGAGAAGGCGAAGTAACGCGTCCCGTGGGGGTCCTCCCCACGAAGACGTCCAAGGGCGCGGGAGCGAGAGCTCCCGCGCCGCCTGCGGCGGCGGGCGTACGGTCCAGCGGGCCGTACGGCTGTCGCCGGGGGATCAAGACCACAGGAAGTTCCGCAAGGCTCACCGTCAGATGGTGAGAACCGGCGCGACACACAGGAGTTGACGTGATCCAGCAGGAGTCGCGACTCAAGGTCGCCGACAACACGGGTGCCAAGGAGATTCTCTGCATCCGCGTGCTCGGCGGCTCGGGTCGGCGCTACGCGGGTATCGGCGACATCATCGTCGCCACGGTGAAGGATGCCCTTCCCGGCGGTGGTGTGAAAAAGGGTGAGGTCGTCAAGGCTGTCGTGGTGCGTACCCGTAAGGAGCGCCGCCGCCCAGACGGCTCCTACATCCGCTTCGACGAGAACGCCGCGGTCATCATCAAGGACAGCGGTGACCCTCGGGGCACGCGTATCTTCGGTCCGGTCGGCCGCGAGCTGCGCGAGAAGAAGTTCATGCGCATCATCTCGCTCGCTCCGGAGGTGCTGTAATGGCGAAGCTGCACGTGAAGAAGGGTGACCTGGTTCAGGTCATCGCAGGTAAGGACAAGGGCGCCAAGGGTCGTGTGATCCTGGCACGTCCGAGCGACCAGCGTGTGGTCGTCGAGGGCGTGAACATGATCAAGAAGCACGCCAAGGAGACCCACCAGGGCCCGCGCGGCGCCAAGACCGGCGGCGTGCAGACCATGGAGGCCCCCATCCACGTGAGCAACGTCAAGAAGCTCAAGGATGACAAGCCGGCCAAGGACGAGAAGCCCGCGAAGAAGGCCGACGAGGCCGACAAGTCGGGTGAGGACAACTGATGACCGCCACGACACCAGAGCGCACGCTCCCGCGCCTCAAGCAGCGCTACCGCGAAGAGATCATCGCGCAGCTGCGTGAGCAGTTCGGTATCGAGAACATCATGCAGGTGCCCGGCCTGACCAAGATCAAGGTCAACATGGGGGTGGGCGAAGCCGCCCGCGACTCCAAGCTGATCGAGGGCGCGGTCCGCGACCTCACCGCGATCACCGGTCAGAAGCCGGCCGTGGCCAGGGCCCGCAAGTCCATCGCGCAGTTCAAGCTGCGTGAGGGCATGCCGATCGGCGCCCACGTCACGCTTCGTGGCGACCGCATGTGGGAGTTCCTGGACCGTCTGCTGTCCACGGCCCTGCCGCGTATCCGTGACTTCCGCGGCCTGTCGCCGAAGCAGTTCGACGGCAACGGCAACTACACCTTCGGTCTCACCGAGCAGGTCATGTTCCACGAGGTGGACCAGGACAAGGTCGACCGGCAGCGGGGCATGGACATCACTGTGGTGACCACCGCGACGAACGATGACCAGGGCCGGGCGCTGCTGAAGCTCCTCGGATTCCCGTTCAAGGAAGCATAGGAGAGGCCGGATCATGGCGAAGAAGTCGCTGATCGCCAAGGCGGGGCGCAAGGCCAAGTTCGATGTGAGGGCGTACACTCGGTGCTCGCGTTGCGGACGGCCCCGTGCGGTCTACCGCAAGTTCGGGCTGTGCCGCGTGTGCTTCCGTGAGATGGCGCACCGGGGCGAGCTGCCGGGCATCACCAAGTCCAGCTGGTAGAGCCCAGCCGTAGGTAAGAAGTCGTATTCACCGGGTGCCGCAATGGCGCCCATGACCACGCCGTAGGTCCTAAAGGAAACCGCGGCGAGGAAGGCCACCGGCCATGACGATGACCGACCCGATCGCAGACATGTTGACTCGTCTGCGAAACGCGAACTCGGCATACCACGAGAGTGTGGTCATGCCGTACTCGAAGATCAAGGCGCACATCGCCGAGATCCTCCAGCAGGAGGGTTACATCCAGACCTGGAACGTCGAAGACGCCAAGGTCGGGAAGAGCCTCGTGGTGGAGCTCAAGTTCGGGCCCACGCGTGAGCGGTCTATCGCTGGCCTGCGCCGGGTGTCGAAGCCCGGTCTGCGGGTCTATGCAAAGAAGGACAACCTGCCTCGCGTCCTGGGCGGGCTGGGCGTCGCGATCATCTCGACGTCCGGCGGGCTCATGACTGACAAGCAGGCCGGCAAGCGTGGTGTGGGCGGGGAAGTCCTCGCCTACGTTTGGTAACGAGGGGAGGAATTTCAGCATGTCGCGAATCGGACGGCTGCCCATCCCCGTACCGAACGGTGTCGAGATCACCATCGACGGCCGGGATGTCAGGGTTCAGGGGCCAAAGGGCACGCTTTCTCACACGGTAGCCGAGCCCATCAATGTGGCTCGCGCCGATGACGGCACCATCGCCGTCACCCGCCCCAACGACGAGAACAAGATCCGTGCGCTGCACGGGCTCTCTCGGACGCTGATCGCCAACATGGTGGCCGGTGTCACGGAGGGCTACTCCAAGTCGCTGGAGATCGTGGGTGTCGGTTACCGCGTCCAGGCGAAGGGCTCGACTCAGCTCGAGTTCTCGCTGGGCTTCAGTCACCCGGTGATCGTGGACGCCCCCGAGGGCGTCACCTTCCGCGTCGAGCGGCCGACTCTGTTCCACGTGGACGGCATCGACAAGCAGAAGGTCGGCGAGGTCGCCGCCAACATCCGTAAGTTGCGCAAGCCTGACCCGTACAAGGGCAAGGGCGTGCGTTACCAGGGCGAAGTAATCCGCCGCAAGGTCGGAAAGGCTGGTAAGTAGGCATGGCTCCCAAGACTGCGTTCGGCAAGCACACGGCCGCCCGCGCCGTCTCGCGGGCCCGCCGACACGGCCGAGTCCGCAAGAAGGTCGTCGGTACCGACCAGCGTCCGCGCATGGTCGTCAACCGTTCGACCCGGCATCTGTTCGTGCAGATCGTCGATGACACCCAGGGTCACACTCTGGTGAGCGCGTCCACCATGGACTCCTCGCTGCGGGTGGCCGAAGGGGACAAGACCGACAAGGCGAAGAAGGTCGGCGAGCTTCTCGCTCAGCGGGCCAAGGCTGCCGGGATCACCTCAGTCGTCTTCGACCGTGGTGGCAACCGCTACGCGGGGCGCCTCGCGGCCCTCGCGGACAGCGCGCGTGAAGGCGGGCTGGAGTTCTGATGACTCTTTCCCGAGGATCGCAACTGATGGTCCGTCGTATGAGCAACGAGAAGAGGAACCACTGATGGCTGCAGCTCCGCGCCGCGGCGCCGGTGGCGGTGGCGAGCGGCGAGACCGTCGTGACGATCGCCGCGGTGGCGCCGCCGACAAGGGCGTCTCCTACATCGAGCGCGTCGTGAAGATCAACCGAGTGGCCAAGGTCGTCAAGGGCGGACGGCGCTTCAGCTTCACCGCCCTGGTCATCGTGGGTGACGGCAACGGCCTGGTCGGCGTCGGATACGGCAAGGCCAAGGAGGTGCCCGCGGCGATCGCCAAGGGTGTCGAAGAGGCCAAGAAGCACTTCTTCAAGGTGCCGCGCATCCAGGGCACCATCCCGCACACCGTGCAGGGTGAGGAGGCCGCCGGAGTCGTGCTCCTGCGTCCCGCCTCGGCCGGTACCGGTGTCATCGCGGGTGGCCCGGTGCGCGCTGTCCTGGAGTGCGCCGGCATCCACGACGTGCTGTCCAAGTCGCTCGGCTCGGACAACCCGATCAACATCGTGCACGCCACGGTGGCGGCGCTGAAGGGCCTCTCGCGCCCTGAGGAGATCGCCGCCCGTCGTGGCCTGCCGATCGAGGACGTGGCGCCGAAGTCCATGCTCAAGGCTCGCGCCGAGGGCATCGCCGAGGCCGCGGCCGCTGCGAAGGCGGTGAGCTAGTCGATGGCGCGTCTCAAGATCAAGCAGGTACGCTCCAAGATCGGCGGCAAGCAGAACCAGCGTGACTCGCTGCGCTCGCTTGGCCTGAAGCGAATCGGCGATGTCGTCGTCAAGGAGGACCGCCCGGAGATCCGTGGCATGGTCTCCGTGGTGACGCACCTCGTCGAGGTGGAAGAGGTCGACTAGTCATGTCTGAGAACAGTCCGCTCCGCATTCACGACCTGCGTCCTGCTCGTGGCGCCAACAAGTCCAAGGTCCGCAAGGGCCGGGGCGAGGCGTCCAAGGGCAAGACCTCCGGTCGTGGCACCAAGGGCACCAAGGCGCGCAGGTCGGTGCCGCTCGGCTTCGAAGGTGGTCAGGTTCCGCTCCAGCGGCGGCTGCCGAAGCTGAAGGGCTTCTCCAACGCGCTCTTCAAGACGACCTATCAGGTCGTCAATCTGGACAAACTCGGCGAGTTGTTCCCCGAGGGTGGCGACGTCACCGTCGAGGCCCTGGTCGCCAAGGGCGCTGTCCGGAAGAATCAGCTCGTCAAGGTCCTGGGTACTGGGGATATCTCCGTCGCGGTGAACGTGCAGGCGCACGCCTTCTCCGCGTCAGCCAAGGAGAAGATCGCCACCGCCGGGGGCTCGACCACCGAGCTGTAGCCGTCATTATGAGGCGCGGGTGCTCGTTATGGGCTCCCGCGCCCATAGTGCGTTAGAGTTCGCTGGGCAGCGGGGCGTTTCGCCGAAGTGTCCCGTGTAGAAATGACTCGATGACAGAGACATTCCATGCACCCTCGCACCATCGCTGACCGATATCGCCTTTCAGGCGCGCAGGAGGGACCGTGCTGACCGCGATTACCCGAGCGTTCCGTACGCCGGACCTGCGCAACAAGTTGCTCTTCACGCTGGGCATCATCGCGCTCTTCCGGCTCGGCTCGGTTCTCCCGACTCCCGGCGTCAACGCCGAGAACGTCCGTCGATGCCTGGAACAGGCACAGGCGGGCGACGCCGGCAACATCTACGGCATGGTGCAGCTGTTCAGCGGCGGCGCGCTGCTGAAACTTTCAGTGTTCGCGCTCGGCATCATGCCGTACATCACCGCGAGCATTATCTTGCAGCTGCTGGTCGTGGTCATTCCACGACTTGAGGCCCTGAAGAAGGAGGGCCAGGCCGGCACGGCCAAGATCACGCAGTACACGCGTTATCTGACCATCGGCCTCTCGATCCTTCAGTCGACCGCGTTCGTCGCGCTCGCCAGGACCGGTCAGCTCTTCCAGCAGTGCCAGGAGGACGTGCTCCTCAACGACGACGTCTTCACCGTCGTGACGATGGTCATCACGATGACCGCGGGCACCGCCGTGATCATGTGGCTCGGTGAGCTCATCACCGACCGCGGCGTCGGCAACGGCATGTCCATTCTGATCTTCACCCAGGTGATCGCGGTCTTCCCGGCCGAGCTGGTCAACATCTTCCGGCAGAACAGCTTCGCCTTCGCCGCGGTGATGGTGGTCGGCGTCTTCATGATCGCCGCCGTCGTCTTCGTCGAGCAGGCCCAACGCCGCCTCCCCGTGCAGTACGCGAAACGCATGGTGGGACGCCGGATGTACGGCGGGACCTCGACGTACATCCCGCTCAAGGTCAACCAGGCGGGCATCATCCCCGTCATCTTCGCCTCGTCGCTGCTCTACCTGCCGCAGCTCGTCACCACGCTGTTCGCCGGCCAGGAGCAACCCAACGTGGTCGTTCAGTGGATCTCCACGAACCTGGCCACGGGTGACACTCCCGTCTACATGGCGACCTTCTTCCTGCTGATCGTGTTCTTCACCTACTTCTACGTGTCGATTACCTTCAACCCCGTTGAAGTCGCCGACAACATGAAGAAGTACGGTGGATTCATCCCGGGCATTCGTCCGGGCCGGCCGACGGCTGAGTACCTCAACTACGTGCTCACTCGCCTAACCGCGCCGGGTGCGTTGTATCTGGGCCTGATCTCCATGGTGCCGATCGTCGCGCTCGCGGTGGCCGGTGCGAGTCAGAACTTCCCGTTCGGAGGGACGAGCATTCTGATCATGGTTGGTGTTGGGCTAGACACCGTGAAGCAGATCGAGAGCCAGCTGCAGCAGCGTAACTACGAGGGTTTCCTGAAGTAGTGCGCCTCGTCCTGGTCGGGCCCCCCGGAGCGGGCAAGGGGACACAGGCCCAGTTCATCGCATCGAACCTGTCCATCCCGAAGATCTCGACAGGGGACATCTTCCGCGCCAACGTATCGGGCGGCACGGATCTCGGCAGGCTTGCCAAGGAGTACATGGACCGCGGCGACCTCGTACCCGACGAGGTGACCATCGCGATGGTCCGCGACCGGCTGGCGGAGGACGACGCGCAGGACGGGTTCCTGCTCGACGGCTTCCCCCGTAACGTGCCCCAGGCCGAGATCTTGAAGAAGATGCTCGCTGAGTGGAACGCCGGGCTGGACATCGTGCTGGAGCTCGTCGTGGACGATGAGGAGGTCGTCCGGCGTCTGGCCGGGCGGCGCACCTGCTCCCAGTGCGGGCGTATCTGGCACGTGGAGTTCGACGACAAGGTGGACGACGTCTGCGACGCCTGTGGCGGCCGTCTCTTCCAGCGCGACGACGACAAGGAAGACACGATCCGCCACCGGCTGGAGGTCTACCAGGAGCAGACGTCGCCGCTGGTCGCCTTCTACGCCGGTGAGCGCATTCTGGTCGGCGTCGACGCGACCGGCCCGGTGGAGGAGATCACCCAGCGGGCGATGGAGGCTCTGAGACCCTTCACCGACTGACATAGGTGTCGCACACGCCACTCAATGGGGTTCGTCCCATGAGTGGCGTGTTGTCGTTTAGGGCAGAATCGGGGGAATTGGGAACCCGTATCGCCCGTTCAACCACCCCAGGGGGTGCCGTAGGTGTTCAAGAAGAACAGGCATGGAATTCAGATCAAGTCGCAGGAGCAACTGGACAAGATGCGGGCGGCGGGTCTCGTTGTCGGGCGCACTCTGGAGCTCCTCCGCGGATCGGTGGAGCCCGGGATGACCCCGCTCGACCTGGACGCGATCGCGGAGAAGGCGATCCGGGCCGAGGGCGCGATCCCGTCCTTCAAGGGCTACCAGGGTTTCCCCGCCACCATCTGCGCCTCGGTCAACGACGAGGTCGTCCACGGCATCCCGAGGAACGCGCGGAGGCTGGCCGAAGGCGACATCATCTCCATCGACTGCGGCGCGATCCTTGAGGGCTGGCACGGGGACTCGGCCATCACGGTCGCGGTGGGCGAGGTCGATCCCCGGCTGACCGAGCTGATGCGGGTCACCGAGGAGGCCATGTGGCGCGGCATAGCGGCGCTCACGGTAGGGCGGCACCTTTCCGACATCGGCCACGAGGTCGAGCGTTACGTGCGTACTCAGGGCCGTTACGGCATACCTCAGGAGTACGGCGGGCACGGCATCGGCACCGAGATGCACATGGACCCCTGGGTGGCGAACCACGGCAAGCCGGGACGCGGGCCCAAGTTCGAGGCGGGGATGTGCCTGGCGATCGAGCCCATGGTCAATCTGGGCACCGACCGGACCAAGGTGCTGGGCGACGACTGGACCGTGGTGACCATCGACGGAAAGCCGTCCGCCCACTTCGAACACAGCGTCGCCGTGACACATAATGGGCCATGGGTGCTCACTGCCCTCGATGGGGGCGAACAACGCCTCAGCGACCTTCTCGGCGCGGGAGTGAATGATGATGGCGTCAAGCCCGGAGATGAGGGCGTCCGACTCTGACCGCGACCGGGTGGCCGGTCTGCTGCGCGAGCACTACGCGCAGGGCCGGCTGACCGTCGAGGAGTTCGACGAACGCCTGGAACAGCTCTACCAGAGCAAGACGTACGGCGAGCTCCAGGTGCTCACCGCGGACCTGCCGGACACCGACATGCGAGCCCTCGCCCGCCGTTCCGCCTCGAAGCCGGCCAAGACCGGCAACGCGGACAAGGGCATGCGGGCGGCCTGGGCGGCCTGGGGCACGGCCAGCGGCATCAACTGGGTGATCTGGCTGATCGTGGGCGTGACCGGGGGAAACATGGTCTATCCGTGGCCGCTGTGGGTGATGGGTCCCTGGGGAGTGGTTCTGCTGGTGGCGACCATCTCCGCGGGCGCCGGTAAGGGGCGGAACCGGTAATGATCCACGCGCGCCGGTGAGAGCGCGGTCCTGCCGGCACTTCGACCCGCGACTTCGACATCCGGGTGCGCGAGGGTGAGTCCTCACCCGGCTCCTCGTCCGACGGCCGGCCCGACGTCTTCCAGGCGTCTTCGTCGCCCCGGCGGGGTGTCTCTGACCTGGAAGGACCCGTCGATGACTTCGGTCATCGGCGGGTCCTCCGTCGTATGAACCCTTTTGTGGGGCAAGAGACACACTCTTTACCGCTGGTCGCAGTTGGCGGGGAAGCGGGTGGGTAACTGATCTTTGGGCGATAGGCCCACCGTGCCCGCTCACCTCCGGTATCGGCGGTACCAGAGGTGTGCGGGCACGGTCCCCGTGTGCGGTAGCCTTAGCGGTGGTGTCCTGACATCGGTCCGTGCGTTTCGCATTTCTGCACCGGTGCCGTACACTTCTTTGTCGGCTCACTATGACCATTGCGCATCGGCGGCCGAATTCGGCCGCCGCTCTCTCGAAGTTCGCGTGGTCGCGGCTGCGTAGTGATCCGATGCCTCAGACGACCGATCAGTGAAACGCGAGGGACATGGCCAAGAAAGACGGCGCCATCGAGATCGAGGGCACTGTGGTTGAGTCGCTCCCGAACGCGATGTTCCGGGTGCAACTCGACAACGGCCATAAGGTCCTGGCCCACATCAGCGGGAGGATGCGGATGCACTACATCCGGATCCTGCCTGACGACAGGGTTGTCGTCGAACTGAGCCCCTACGACCTGAGTCGTGGGCGGATCGTCTACAGATACAAGTAAAGCCGTCTGAGGAACAACGAGGACTATGAAGGTCAAGCCGAGCGTCAAGAAGATCTGCGACAAGTGCAAGGTGATCCGCCGGCACGGTCGCGTCATGGTGATCTGCGACAACCTGCGCCACAAGCAGCGCCAGGGCTAGTCGCCGCATGGCCCCGTTGAGTCCGCTCTCGTAGCGGGCTCGTCCCATGGGGCCGTGCAAACGTAATAGCGCGTCACACCCGTGCAGGCGGCGTAAGCCGTACCACGCGGGAGACCCCCGGTCGGAGGCCGGGGCCCTCGCTCCGGGCATTGGGGAGGGGAAGTGAGGCGCAAGACCTCCGCCACAAAGAAGGAGAATGCCCGACCATGGCTCGCCTGGTTGGCGTCGACCTCCCCCGCGACAAGCGGCTCGAGGTCGCTCTCACCTACATTTTCGGAATCGGCCGCACCCGTGCGCTGGAGACCCTCGCGGCCACCGGCGTAAGCGGGGACCTGCGGGTTCACCAGCTGTCGGACGAGGAACTCGTCCCGCTGCGTGACTACATCGAGGCCAACTTCAAGATCGAGGGCGACCTCCGCCGCGAAGTTCAGGCTGACATCCGACGCAAGATTGAAATCGGCTGCTACCAGGGCATCCGACACCGCCGCGGCCTCCCCGTGCACGGTCAGCGCACGCAGACCAACGCACGCACCCGCAAGGGCAAGAAGAAGACCGTGGCCGGCAAGAAGAAGCCCGGTAAGAAGTAGTCCCGCGCAGCAGGACCGACCACCTTTCGGAGATAGCGCTACATGCCTCCTAAGAGCCGCCAGGGTGCACCCAAGAAGGTGCGCCGCAAGGAAAAGAAGAACGTCGCTCACGGGCACGCCCACATCAAGAGCACGTTCAACAACACGATCGTCTCGATCACTGACCCGACGGGGAACGTGATCTCCTGGGCCAGTGCCGGCCACGTCGGGTTCAAGGGCTCCCGTAAGTCCACCCCGTTCGCCGCTCAGATGGCTGCGGAGAACGCCGCGCGCCGTGCCATGGAGCACGGCATGCGCAAGGTCGACGTGTTCGTCAAGGGTCCGGGTTCCGGCCGTGAGACCGCGATCCGCTCCCTCCAGGCCACCGGCCTCGAGGTGGGTTCGATCCAGGACGTCACCCCGGTCCCGCACAACGGCTGCCGTCCGCCCAAGCGCCGGCGCGTCTGAGCCCCAGGAGAAAACAGAGAAATGGCTCGTTACACCGGAGCGGACTGCAAGCTCTGCCGTCGTGAGAAGACCAAGCTCTTCCTCAAGGGCAAGAAGTGTGAGTCCGCGAAGTGCCCCATCGAAATCCGTCCTTACCCTCCGGGTGAGCACGGCCGCGGGCGTCCCAAGGAGTCTGAGTACCAGCTCCAGCTTCGTGAGAAGCAGAAGACGCGCCGCATCTACGGCATTCTCGAGAAGCAGTTCCACAACTACTACGTGGAAGCCAACCGCAAGTCGGGCAAGACCGGCGAGAACCTCCTCCAGATCCTGGAGAGCCGTCTCGACAACGTGGTCTACCGCGCGGGCTTCTCCGAGTCGCGTGATGCCGCTCGCCAGCAGGTGCGCCACGGCCACATCCTGGTGAACGGCAAGAAGGTCGACATCCCGTCGTACCGGGTGCGCGAGCACGACATCATCGAGGTCCGCGAGAAGTCGCGGAACCTGTTGCCGTACGAGGTCGCCAGGGCGACCGCGGGCGACAAGATCATCCCAGCCTGGCTGGGCGTGGTGCCGGACTCCATGCGAGTCCTCATCCACCAGCTCCCGGTTCGCCAGCAGATCGACACGCAGGTCCAGGAGCAGCTGATCGTCGAGCTCTACTCCAAGTAGTCGCTCGTTGGATGCGGTACGGCTGGCACAGCCGTACCGCATCTATGCTGTATGTATCGGAGTGGCGTCAAATAGCGGGCGCCACTTGAACAAGGGAATCACCACATGCTGATTGCTCAGCGCCCGACTCTTCTCGAGGAGTCCCTCGAAGAGACCCGCTCCCGGTTCGTCATCGAGCCGCTGGAGCCCGGATTCGGCTACACCATCGGCAACTCGCTGCGGCGCACGCTGCTGTCCTCCATTCCGGGGGCGGCCGTCACCAGCATCCGCATCGAGGGCGTGCTGCACGAGTTCTCGACCGTGCCGGGGGTCAAGGAGGATGTCACCGACATCATCCTGAACCTCAAGGAGCTGGTCGTCTCGTCCGAGCACGACGAGCCCGTCGTGATGTACCTGCGCAAGCAGGGTCCGGGTGAGGTCACCGCGGCCGACATCGCGCCGCCGGCCGGTGTCGAGGTGCACAACCCCGAACTGCGGATCGCCACGCTGAACGGCAAGGCGAAGCTGGAGATGGAGCTGACCGTCGAGCGCGGTCGCGGCTACGTCTCCGCCGCGCAGAACAAGCAGCCGGGTCAGGAGATCGGCCGGATTCCGATCGACTCCATCTACTCCCCGGTGCTCAAGGTCACCTACAAGGTCGAGGCGACCCGTGTCGAGCAGCGCACCGACTTCGACCGTCTGATCCTCGACGTCGAGACCAAGCCCAGCATGAAGCCGCGCGACGCCGTGGCCTCGGCGGGCAAGACCCTGGTCGAGCTGTTCGGCCTGGCCCGCGAGCTGAACGTCGAGGCCGAGGGCATCGACATCGGCCCGTCCCCGACGGACGCCGCGCTCGCCGCCGATCTGGCGCTGCCGATCGAGGAGCTGAACCTCACGGTTCGTTCCTACAACTGCCTCAAGCGCGAGGGCATCCACACCGTGGGTGAGCTCGTGGCCCGCAGTGAGCAGGACCTTCTCGATATAAGGAATTTCGGCGCCAAGTCGATCGAAGAGGTCAAGCAGAAGCTGCACGAGATGACGCTCGCGCTCAAGGACTCCCCGCCCGGGTTCGACCCGAGCGCGGTGGCCGGCGACTACAGCGACGACGACGACAGCCGCTACGTCGAGACCGAGCAGTACTGAGCTAGATCATCGGGGGCGCTCCACCGGGGCGCCCGCCGGCCCGACCCCGGTACCTAGTACGGCCGGGGCGGGTTCATCCAAAGGAGAACGCGATGCCCAAGCCCGCCAAGGGTGCCCGTCTCGGCGGCAGCCCGGCTCACGAGCGGCTGATCCTGTCGAACCTCGCGACCGAGCTGTTCCAGCACGGCCGTATCCGCACCACCGTGTCCAAGGCCAAGCGCCTCCGCCCGGTGGCGGAGCGCCTGATCACCAAGGCCAAGAAGGGCGACATCCACAACCGTCGCCAGGTGCTGACCGTCGTCAAGGACAAGGGTGTGGTTCACCACCTCTTCACCGAGATCGCCCCGACCTTCGCGGAGCGTCCCGGTGGCTACACCCGGATCACCAAGATCGGCCCGCGTAAGGGCGACAACGCGCCCATGGCGGTCATCGAACTCGTCACCGAGCCGATGAACCCGGTCAGCGTCTCCCGCCCGACCCCGGCCCCCGCCGCTGAGGCTCCGGCCCCGGTGGAGGAGAAGGACGAGGCCAAGGACGAGGTCACCGAGGCACCCGCCGAGGAGACCGCGGACGCCGCCGAGACCGACGCCCCCGCGGCCGAGGACAAGAAGAACGACGCCTGATCCATCAGGTCGCAACGGGCCCGCCGCCATCCGCGGCCGGGCCCGTTCCTTTTCCCGCGCCGGCACCGCACGGCGTGTGATCGTGAGTGTTGGAGCATGTGATGGAGTCCGTACGGCTTCGGCTTGATCTTGGATATGACGGCACGGACTTCTCCGGCTGGGCCGTGCAGCCCGGCCGGCGAACCGTGCAGGGTGAGATCGAGACGGCGCTCGGGAAGATCCTTCGGCTCGATCCGGCGCCGGCGCTGACCGTGGCGGGCCGTACGGACGCCGGGGTGCACGCGCGTGGTCAGGTCGCCCATGTGGACCTTCCGGTGGCGGCCGTGCAGGCCATCGGACGCGACGCGACGGCGGGAGTCGCTGAGCAGCTCCCTGGGCTGTTGAGACGCCTTGGTGGTGTTATGCCACTGGATGTGCGGGTTCGTCGGCTCAGCGTGGCCCCTGGGGGCTTCGACGCCCGGTTCTCCGCCCTGCACCGCCGCTACGCCTACCGGGTGAGCGACGCGCCCGGCGGCGTCGACCCGCTCCGCCGCCGCGAGGTCCTGTGGCACTCCCGTCCGCTGGACGCCGACGCGCTCAACGCCGCCGCCGCCCGGCTTCTCGGCGAGCACGACTTCGCCGCCTTCTGCAAGAAGCGGGAGGGCGCCACGACCATCCGCGAGCTTCAGAGACTCACCTGGGCACGAGGGGACGACGGGATCCTGGTCGCCACCGTGGTCGCCGACGCGTTCTGTCACTCGATGGTGCGGGCGCTGGTCGGCTCCCTGCTCTTCGTCGGGGACGGCCGCCGGGGGGTGGAGTGGCCCGGCGAGGTGCTGGCCAATGCCGTACGGGATGCCGGGGTGAACGTCGCACCCGCCCACGGGCTGTGCCTCGAAGAGGTCCGTTACCCGCCGCCTGGCGAGCTCGCCGCCCGCGCCGCAGAGACCCGCCGGGTACGCACCCTCGGCTCGTGACCTGCGGCTCGTGACCTGCGGCTCGTGACCTGCGGCTCGTGACCTGCGGCTCGTGACCTGCGGCTCGTGATCTGCGGCGCGCGTGCGGTGCGGGCCTTCATGTCCGCGTCGGGGTTCGCGTGAGCGTTGGGTTTCGGATGCGCAGTGTTTCGGGTGAGCCGCGTTTCGGGTGGGAGACGGTTTCGGGTGTCGGCTTTCCGGGTCGGGTGCCGCGTGGTGTCGGTGGCGGGGCGGGTCGCCGGGTCCCGGGAGCGGCTGGAGCGGGTGCGGATCGTTCTTCGGCCTGGTCGGTCTCAACGGAGCGGGCAAAACCACCTCGTTGTCGATGGCGGCGGGATTGCTGCGGATTTCGGGCGCGGGTGGTCGAGGGGTCAGCCGGTGATGCGGCGTTCCAGGACCAGGGCGGTGGTGTCGCGGAAGTCGCCGCTGATCTTGCCGATGGCCTTCTCCTTGGTGGTCGGGGTGTGGCCGTCGGCGTTCGTGGCGTAGCTGAACACGACGTAGCGGCCCCAGACGAGTCCGGACGCGTAGCCGCCCGCGATGTGGATCCGTTCCGCGCCGGTCCCGGCCTTGGCGGGCAGCGGCTTGAACCAGATGTTGTCGCCCAGCTTCTTCGCCTTGTCGGCCTGCATCGCGGTCTCCCGGGTGGGGAGCACGGCGATCCCGGTCGTCACGGCGTAGCGCTTCTTGCTGTCGACGTAGGTGGCGCGCAGCACACGGCTGCAGGCGTTCTTCTTCAGGGCGACCGCGAAGTCACCGGTGGCGGCCTTCGTGCAGTCGCCCACAAGGGACGTCTTGACCAAGGTGAACGTCATCCCGGAGACCTTCACCTTCTTGTCGGGGAAGGCCTCGTCGAGCGCGAGCGCCTGCGGATCGGTCTCCTCCGAGTTGAGCACCGACTTGCCGGCGTCGGGCGGCGCCGTGACCGGTGGCTCGGGGGCCGGTTGCGTCGCCGCCGTCGTGCCGTCCGGGTTCCCGGTGGGGGCCTGTCCCGTCCACGCCTGGTAACCCAGGTAACCGCCCGCGCCCACCATGGCGACCAGCACCGCCGCGCCCGCGGCGATCACCGCGGTCTTCCGCTTCGGCGGCGGGGGCCCGGCCGGGGCCCCGGGTTGCGGCGGCACGAACGGCCCGCGCGGCACCTCGGGCGTCAGCGTGCCGCCATCCGGCGGCGTCGGCAGGTCCGCGAACCCGGTGGATCCGGCGGGCGGCGTGCCGCGTCCGCCCGTGTTCGGGGCCCAGGGTTGCCAGCCGGTGTCCGTCTGGGGTCCCTGGGGGCCGGGGGGACGCGCCTGGCCCTGGGTGTCGGCCTGCGGTGTCCGGCTGTCCGGCCGACCGACCTTGGACGGGTGGCCTGCCCTGGCCCCGCGGGTGTCCGGCGGGAACGGCGGGAGCGTCTGGTTCCGGGCAGGCTGGTTCCACGGGGCCGGATCGTTCTGTGGCGCTCTGGTCTCGGACGGCTTCCCCGGCGACGCTGCATGGGGAGGCCGGTTGCCCAGGCTCGGCGGTGGCATGCCGGGACCGCCGTGGTTGGGCTGCGCCGGATCGCGCGTCGGAGGACCGGTCGGCGGGGCGTTGTGCGACGCCGTACCAGGAGCCCTCGGGCCGGACGCCTGGCCCGGCTGGTTCTGGCCCGCCGGGCCGCGCCCTGGCTGGGGAGGGGCCGGCCGGCCGGTGCCTGGGTGGTTCGGGTCGGCTGGGATGGGGTCCGCCTGGTTGCCGGTGATCGGATGGGACGGGCCGGCAGGGTGACCGGACTGGGGGAATCCCGTGTTCTGGACGCCGTGGGGCGGTCCGTGCGGGTCGTGCCGGGGAGCCGGTGCGCCTGGAGGCGGCGGGGGGAAGGGGCGCGGGTCTCCGGGCGCTGGTTCCACCCGGCCCTGCAGAATCGGTGGCCCGTCGTGGTCGCCGTGTGCCGGTGCCGCGTCGTGCTCGGGGGCGCGATAGGGAACCGGGCCGGCGGCGGGAGGGCCGGGAGGATGCTCGGGGCCGCCTCTGGCGGGCCGGGAGCCGTTGGTCTCTGAAGGCGATTGCTGGGTCACAGGAGATTCCGGCGGGGTCGGGGGAGCGAGCGGCGGTGCCGTGCCGTCATTACTCGCGATGGTCGGGGGGGTGGTCCCGCGTGGTGCGGGAACGGCGTGCTCTCCTGCGTCGTCGGTGATCGCCGGCAGCCGGGGGTTGGTGTCGTCTTCGGCTGACAGGGGCGGCCAGACATGTACGTCGCCGGGCTCCAGGCCGCGCTCCACGCGGTGGGTGGCTTCGCCCGGGGCCAGGTCGTGGGCTTCGTGGTGGGTCTCACGCTGCTCCAGGTCGTGTCCCGCGTGCTGGGCGGCTTCGCCTGGATCGGGGCCGAAGTCCGTGGGGTGGGTCGGTCCGCTCGGGTCGGGACGGGGGGCGCCGCCGCCGGCCCGGTCCGTTTCCGAGGGGCTCACGGCGGTGGCTGACCACTCGGTCGCGGCGTGCCGTTCCGCATCGGCAGGAGGTGGGTCGGCGCCCGGGTCCGTGCGGGCGAGCGTGGGGGAACCGGTGCCGGCGGGCGGCGCGGCGAGCGGGAGCACGTCAGGGGTGTGCGTCGTCCTCGACGTGTCGCGTGCGTCGCCGGTGGGAGTGCCGGGCGGGTTGTCGTGGTCGTGGTCGTCGCCGACGGGGGTGGTCCCGGACGGGAGATGATCGTCGGCGGCTGGAAGGTCTTCGACGGGTTCCCCGGTGGCGGCGGGCCAGGACAGGACGTCGGGGGCGGCGGGGCCGATCGACATGCCGGCGGCGGCGGCCGTGAAGGCGGGGGAGGGCTGCCACGGGAGGGAGCCGGGCTGGGCGGACCAGGGGGCGTTCGGATCGGGCGTCGAAGGGGATCGCTGCGCGCCCCAGGGCTGGTCGGGCACGGCGAAGCCGGGCTCCGCGTACCAGTAGCCGGGTTCCGGTTCGGCGTGCCAGTCGTAGGGGGAGCCGCCGTCGCCTGGCACTTCCCACGGGTCCGCTCCACCGGTCGAGAACCCCGGCGCGGACCGGTCGTCGGCCGACGACCGGGACACCTGGTCGGGCGTGCGCGCGGCCGGTGTCCCGGCAGGCTGGTGCCAGGGGGCCGCCGGTTCCGATGACCGGCCGGGCGAGGTGGGGGCCGACGGTGGGTACGGCGGGGCCGACGGTGGGTACGGCGGGTCCGCCGTGCTCCCGCCGGGCGCCCCGGGAGCGGTCTCCGGCCGGCCTTCAGGCCAGGACGCCGCGTCGCCCGCGAACGGGGACGCGGACACGGACGGGGACACGGACGGGGACACGGACGGCGGCGCGTGGGCGGCGACGTGACCTGGGTCAGGAGGCGTCACGGGCGCGGCGCCGGTGGACGGCCAGACCGGCGCGTCGGGGGCGACGGCGGGCCGAGCCCCCGGGCTCGTGAGTGATTCGTCCGGGATGTCCGGGGTCGTGGGTGGTGCGGGTGGGATGCCGGTAGCCGTGGGCGGCTCGGTCGGGGTGTCGGGGGGTTCGCGGGGTTCGCGGGGTTCGGGGGGTTCGGGGGGTGTGGTCGGTTCGGGTGGGAGGCCCGCGACCGTGGGGTGGCCCGGGCCGGGACTTACGTCGCCGGATGGGCCGGTCGGGGGCGTTGGTGACGCTGCGGGGTGGTCAGGAGACGGCGTGGAGTCGGCGGACGCGGAATCGGTGGGTTGCCCGAAGCTTGGCGGCGGAGTCGCCGGGGCGGTCGCGCCGTCGGTGTCAGATTCGTGATCGGACACGGGATCCTGGCCACGCATACGCCGAAGCGTACAGAGGCTCGAAGATCGTCATGCCGGTATGGCCGGATCCGACGCCCATTTCGTGGTGCTTGGAGGTGAATTAGGGCGTTTTGGTGGTCAGGTGGGGCGCCGTCCCGTCAGGGCTCTGGAGTCCAGTGCCGGGAATACGGTGGCGTCGGTGATGTCGCGGGCGGCCTGGTTCAGTTTCTTGCGCTCGGCGTCGGTCGGCGTGTGCCCGTCCTTGAACTGGAACCAGAGCAGCACCGCGTAGTGGCCGTGCCGCCAGGCGCCCGCGTTGGCCTGCCCGCTGCCGAGGGCCTTGGTGACGTCGTCCTTGCCGGGCAGCGGCTTGACATAGTCCTCCAGCTTGCCGCCGCCCGCCGCGCTGACGACCTTGGCGGCGAGCTTCGCCGTCTTCAGGTTGGCCACTCCCACGGTTCCGATGAGTTTTCCGGCCTTGTCGCGATAGCTGGCCCTCAGCACCTGGTTGCATTTCGCGTCCTTCAGCGCCTTGGTGAGCTTGCTCCCGGTGGCCGCCTCCTTGCAGGTCTTGTCCGAGCGCCGGGTCGTCATCGTGTAACTCCTGCCGGAGCTCTTGATCTTCTCCTTGGAGAACAGCTCCTTGAGGGTCAGCGGATGCTTGTCCGTGGACCGCGAGGCGGCGTATCCGTCCTTGCCCTCGGGGCCCTGGGGCGTCGGCGCGGGCGACGCCTGACTGGACGGCCGGTCGGCGGTCACGCTGGTGTCGGGATCCATGTTGCCCAGCATCCAGAGTCCGACGCCCCCCGCCACCAGCAGGAGAAGCCCGCCGATCGCGATGTAGATCGGCCGCCGCGACCGTGGCCCCTCGTCATAGGGGCTCCACATGTCGCGGCGCGGCGGCGGGGTCAGGCCCGAAGACTCCTTCCCCGACGACTTCCTGCCCGCGGGATCCTTGCCCGCCGGGGACTCCGCCGGCTTCGCGGCCTCAGGATCCTTCCCCCGCCGGCGCCTCCCCGGCGTCCCCTTGCCCTTGTCGCCCGGACCCTCCGGGCCGCCGGCCTCCTCCGGGCCGCTCCCGCCGTACGGGTGGCCGGCCTCGCCGCCCGGAGGCCGGGAGTCGGGCCCGGGGCTGAAGAAGGGGCCTGCCTCGCGCGCGCGGCGGCCGGCAGCGCGCGGCGGCCCGTCGTCGGGGCCGGGGCCCGGCCCGGGAGCCGGGCCTCTGCCCTGCGGCTGGCCGGGCTCCGGCTCCTTGCCGTACGGCAGGACAGGCTCAGGACCGGCTCCCCGCTCGCGGCGGCCCGGTTCGTCGCGCGGTGCGGCGTCGAACCAGCTCTCCCCAGGTGGGGCGGAGTCAGGGTCGTGGTACGGCTGGCGTCGTGGCGGTTCCCCGGGAAAACCCATGCGCCGAGATTAGCTGTGAACCCGCACAGAACAGGTCACGAATATCCGAAGTCCTGCGTCCACCATGGTCCGCCGGCCCCGTCGGCGACGCCCACGCCGATGGCCGTCAGGGAGCAGTTGAGGATGTTCGCACGGTGGCTGGGGCTGCCCATCCAGCCGCGTACCGCCTCTTCGGCGCTCTGATAGCCGCGGCCGATGTTCTCCGCGCCGCCGTTGGGATAACCGGCCCGTTCCATGCGCGTCCACGGTGAGGTTCCGTCGGGGGAATTGTGCGCGAAATGATTGCTCTCGGCCATCTCCGCCGAGTGCAGCCGCGCGGACTGGGCGAGCCTGGAGTCGATCCTGAGCGGCCGGCACCGCTGCTTGCGCCGTGCGTTGTTGGTCAACCGGACGACCTCGTCCTCCATCGTGGAGAACTGGCCCTCGTCCGCCTTCTCGCCCAGGTCGGGGCCCACGACCGTCTGGCTCTGCGTGGTCTCCAGGGAGCCGGGGATGGAGTTGCGCGGCGGCTGCTTGGTGACGCTGGTGGGCGGCTTGGTCCGTTTGGCGGTCAGTGTCCTGACCGGGGTGGGGCGGATCACCACCCCTAGGGGGGCGCGGCTCTGCGTCCCCTTCTTCGCGTGGTCCTCCTTCGGCTCGCGCGTGGGTTCGGGCGAGAGGACGCGAGGGGCGGCGTTGTTGAGGTAGACCTGATCCGGTACGTCGGGGCCGCGAGACTCCCGGCCGATCACGATTCCGGTGATCAGCACCGCCACGAGGCACGCCAACGCCCCCAGATGATTCCGGCGCCGGAAGTTCCGCTGGGGATGCCGGGGGCGAGAGGGCTGGCGCATACCGCAATCAACGATAGAGATGTTAGGTCTTGGGGTAGAAGAGGATAGACGTAACGAGATTCAACCGTTCTGTCATTCGTAGTCGGAACCCTCGACGGATCCCGGTAAGCTGTTGGTCGGCCCTGTCGTTTTGACCTGTGAGTGCCAGGGTCGGTAGTCTGCTATTTCGTTGTGTGCGGACCAGTCCTCTCGTGACTGGTGTGCGGCGCGTCCGGCGTCATCTCCCGTTGCGTGGAGACGGAAGGTCCGGGCTGTCGTGTGCCCGCACCTCCGACCACCAGCTGTCTCTTCCGACAGCCCAGAAGACGCGAGCAAAGAAGGCCTACGACCGTGCGCACGTACTCACCGAAGCCCGCCGACGTCCAGCGTCAGTGGTACGTCATCGACGCCGCCGATGTCGTCCTGGGCCGGCTGGCCAGCCACGTCGCGACGCTGCTCCGCGGTAAGCACAAGGCGATCTTCGCGCCCCACGTCGACACCGGTGACTTCGTCATCGTCATCAACGCCGACAAGATCGTGCTGACCGGCAACAAGCTTGAGCAGAAGAAGGCGTACCGCCACTCGGGTTACCCCGGCGGCCTGCGTGCAGTGCCCTACAGCGAGCTCATGGAGAAGCGTCCCGACCGCGCCGTGGAGAAGGCCGTCAAGGGCATGCTGCCCAAGAACGCCCTCGGCCGGAGGATGGCCAAGAAGCTGAAGGTCTACGCCGGCTCCGAGCACCCGCACCAGGCGCAGCAGCCGGTGCCGTTCGAGATCACCCAGATCGCCCAGTAGCAGCACCGTTGGCCGAGGCTGACGCCGAGCATCGAAACGAAAGTTAGAGGAGAACCGTGGCTGAGCCCACCGGTGTCGAGACGCCCGTCGAGGGCGCGCTGGAGGAACTCTCCGGCGAGAATTTCCCGTCCGAGTACACCAGCGAGTCCGCTGGCAGTAGCGAGACGGCCGTACGCAAGCCCATCACGACGGGCAACTCGTACGGCACCGGCCGCCGCAAGGAGGCTGTCGCCCGGGTGCGCATCGTGCCGGGCACCGGCAAGTGGACCATCAACGGCCGCTCGCTGGACACCTACTTCCCGAACAAGGTCCACCAGCAGCTGGTGAAGGAGCCGTTCGTCACGCTCGGCGCCGAGGACCAGTTCGACATCATGGCCCGCATCGACGGCGGCGGAGTGACCGGCCAGGCCGGTGCCCTGCGCATGGGCATCTCCCGCGCGCTCACCCTGCTCGACGCGGAGACCAACCGCGCGCCGCTGAAGAAGGCCGGCTTCCTGACTCGCGACTCCAGGAAGAAGGAGCGCTACAAGGCCGGTCTCAAGAAGGCCCGTAAGGCTCCCCAGTACAGCAAGCGTTGACGAGCCGCCTTTTCGGCACCGACGGGGTACGTGGGGTCGCGGGTCGCGACCTCACGGCCGAGCTCGCCATGGACCTCTCGGTCGCGGCGGCTCACGTCCTCGGGGATGCCGGCGCGTTCGTGGGCAGCACCGGGCGGCGTGGCCGCCCGGTCGCCGTCGTGGGCCGGGACCCGCGTGCCTCGGGGGAGTTCCTCGAGGCCTCAGTGGTCGCCGGCCTCGCGTCGTCAGGGGTCGACGTGCTCCGGCTGGGCGTGCTGCCCACGCCCGCGGTCGCGTACCTCACCTCCGCGCTCGGAGCAGACCTCGGCGTCATGCTCTCGGCCTCGCACAATCCCGCGCCGGACAACGGCATCAAGTTCCTGGCCAGGGGCGGCTTCAAGCTTCCCGACTCGGTCGAGAACGAGATCGAGCAGCGGCTCGGCGAGAAGTGGGAGCGCCCTGTCGGGTCCGCCGTCGGCCGGGTGCGGGAGGCGTACGGCGAGGCCGACCGCTACATCGCGCACCTGCTGACCACGTTGCCCCGCCGTCTTGAGGGCCTCAACGTCGTCGTCGACTGCGCGAACGGCGCGGCCCACGTGGTCGCCCCGGAGGCGTTGCTGCGTGCGGGAGCCCAGGTGGAGGCCATCGGGGCGCGTCCCGACGGGCTGAACATCAACGAGGGCTGCGGTTCGACCCATCTGGACAAGCTCCAGCAGGTCGTCGTGTCGCGCGGGGCCGACCTCGGGATCGCCTACGACGGTGACGCCGACCGTTGTCTCGCGGTGACCCACACCGGTGAGATCGTCGACGGTGACCAGATCATGGCCATCCTGGCGATGGCGATGCGCGCGCAGGGACAGCTCGCCGAGGACACGGTGGTGGCGACCGTCATGTCCAACCTGGGCTTCAAGATCGCACTGCGGAACGCCGGGATGCAGGTGATCGAGACCGCCGTGGGCGACCGTTACGTCCTGGAGGCGATGAAGGCCGGGGGCTACAACCTCGGCGGCGAGCAGTCGGGACACGTCCTGCTGCTCGACCACGCCACCACCGGGGACGGCCTGCTGACCTCGCTGCACCTGCTGGCCGAGGTGGCCCGTGAGGGACGCTCGCTGGCCGACCTCGCGTCGGTGATGACCCGGCTGCCCCAGGTGCTGATCAACGTCAGGGACATCGACAAGGCCAAGGCCGTGGCCTCCGCCGATTTGGCCGCCGCCATCGCGCGGGCCGAGGCCGACCTGGGCGAGACCGGCCGGGTCCTGATCCGTCCCAGCGGCACCGAGCCCATGATTCGCGTCATGGTCGAGGCCTCCTCCCACGACCAGGCGAATCTCGTGGCCACCGCGCTGGCCGACATCGTCCGTACCACCTGCGTCTGAACACGTCGAACCCCCGGCGCTCTCGCGAGAGAGGCCGGGGGTTTTTCGCGTTGGTCACTCGTCGCCGGTCAGGGAGAAGGAGCGCAGGCGCTGGCCGGACCAGACGACCGCGCCGAGGGTGACGATGATCAGGGCGGGAATGGCGAAGCCCAGGGCGACGGTGGAGGTCTGGTAGCTGGAGACGGAGATCTGGTCGGCGATCGACTGGGCCCACTGCTGGATGGAGAAGTCGCGGGCGCCGGGGACGAAGCCGCCGACGACGGACTCCCAGATCAGGGCGTAGACGAGGCCGATTGCCACCGCGTGTTTGGTGAACACGCCCAGCAGCAGGAACAGGGCCGCGTAGGCCACGCCGCCGGCGAGGGAGCCGACCGCGAAGCCGAACGCGATGCCGGACTCACCGCTGACCAGGAGGTAGGCCGCGACGAAGGTGGGCACGGCGGCGAAGAGGATCAGCAGGGAGGCCGCGACCAGGAACTTCGTCTGGGCGATGACGGGCCGGGAGATCGGCTTGGAGAGCAGGTGGATGATGGTGCCGTCGTCGATCTCCGGCGCGATCACCCCGGTGCCGACGATCAGGCCGAGCAGGGGCAGCATGGTGCCGATGGCGAACTTCTCCATGAGCAGCACCGCCGACCGCTCGTCGGCGCTGCCGAAGGCGAGCAGCAGTGCGGAGAGGCCGATCAGCACCAGCGGCAGCAGGATCAGCAACCAGACGCGCCGCCGCCCGAGCACGGCCCGGTAGCTGATTCCGGCGACAACAGGGTTCATCAGCTACTCCGGTTGATCAGATAGGAGAACACGCTTTCCAGGTCCTCGTCGGATGGGGCCACCTGGTAGACGTGGACACCGGCGTCGCGGGCGACGCGCGGGAGCAGCCAGGTGAAGCGCCGGAAGTCGACGGCCTGGATCTCCAGGCCGCCCGCCGAGACGGAGACCGAGCCGGAGGAGGCGTCGGCGATCAGGGCGGCGGCCAGGCGGCGGTCGTCGCTCGACTTGACGCGGAACAGGTGCGGCCGGTCGGTCATCCGCCTGCGGATCTCGCGGAAGTCGCCGGAGGCGGCGTGCCTGCCCGCGACGAGCACCTCGATCTGCTCGGCGACCCGCTCGACCTCCTCCAGGATGTGGGAGCTGAACAGGATGGTCTTCCCGGCGGCGCCCATCGCGCGGACCAGGTCCATCAGGTGCATGCGCTGGCGCGGGTCCATGCCGTTGAACGGCTCGTCGAGGAGCAGCACCTGCGGGTCGTGGACCATGGCGGCGGCGACCTTCACCCGCTGGCGCATGCCCTTGGAGTAGGTTTCGATCCGCCGGTCGGCGGCGTCCTCCATCTCCACGGTGGCCAGCGCGCGCCGTGCGGCCTCCTGCGGGTCGGGCAGGCGGTGCAGCCGGGCGCTGGACAGCACGAACTGCCGGCCGGTGAGGAAGCCGTAGACGGCCTCCCGCTCGGGGACGAGCCCGATCAGGCGGTAGATGTCGTGGTTGCGCCAGATGGGCCGGTCGTTCAACGTGACGACCCCGCCCGACGGCGCGAGGAACCCGGCCATCATGTGCAACAGCGTCGACTTGCCCGCCCCGTTGGGCCCGAGCAGCCCGGTCACGCCGGGGCCGATGCGCATGGTGACGTCGTTGACCGCCACCACGTTGCCGTACCAGCGCGAGACCTGGCGCAACTCGATGGCGGCGCCGGCGGTGGCCGTCGGGGTGTCCACGGTCTGCGCGGTCATGAGGAGGCCGCCTTCCGGTAGCGCATGATCAGAGCCAGTACGGCGAGCGCGATCAGGGCCAGCACGCCCAGCAGGGCGATGGGGCCGCCGAGCCCGTCGGGATAGCCGACGCCGTTCCCCGGCGGGGTGTCGAACAGCCACACCTGCACGGCGTCGACGGCGAAGAACGGGTTGATCAGCATCGCCCACTCCGCGGCGCCGTCGCGGCTCAGCGAGGCGAGCACCCCGTAGATCACCCCGGAGATGGCGGAGGTGAGCAGGTAGAAGGCGATGACGGCGGCGACGCCGAGTCCGCGCCTGGGGGTGAACGAGGCGATCGCGGTGCCCACGCAGGCCAGCATCACCGCGTAGAGCACGGAGGTGGCGAGGGCGGCGAAGAATTCCCCGGTGTGCCCCGGTCCCGGCAGGTCGGCGAGGAGTTCGCCGAGGAACATCACGGTCAGCGGGAGGACCATCAGCACCAGCATCGCCAGCGTCATCGCCGCCAGCTTCGCGCCGACGTAGTCGAGCACCGTCACGGGCCTGGACAGGTAGAGCGGCAGCACGCGGAAGCGCAGGTCGGGTGCGACCAGGTAGGGGGCCTGGGTGGCCAGGAAGATGGCGAGCACGGTCTGCATGGTCGCGGTGAAGCCGGGGTAGCCCATCCCCTGCTGTTTCACCAGCATCATGATGGCGACGGTCACCACGGCCGGCAGCAGCATGACGACCAGCAGCCCGAACGGCATGATCTTCGAACGGGCTGGCCGGCCGAGCCCGAAGACGCCGCGCAGGCTGTGCAGGGTCAGCGCGGCGACCGCGCTGCCGCGGCCGAGCCGCCGCCCGTCGTAGTGGCGGTAGCCGATGTCGTGGATGACGCCGGTCGGCTCGTGGATCGGGGTCGCGGTCATGCGGGCACCTGTCCTGCCAGGTCGAGCGCGGCGGCCGAGCCGCGGAAGACGTCCTCGATGCGCTGCCGGCCCTGCTCCAGGCGGATCAGGCGCAGGTCGAGGTCGCACACGGCGTCACGCACGGCGTCGTACGTCTCGGGTCCGGCGACCTGCACCATCAGCAGGCGGCCGTGCGGGGTCACGGTCTGCCCGAGGTCGGCGAGCCGGGCGGCGAGCTGCTCCTGGCCCTCCTCGACCTCCACCGCGACGGTCTGCGTGGCCTGGGTGAAGTCCGAGATCGCGGAGGAGCGCAGCAGCTTGCCCCCGTCGATCACGATCACGTGGTCGCAGACCCGTTCCAGCTCGCCGAGCAGGTGTGAGGTCACCAGCACGCTGATGCCGAACTCGGTGCCGATCCGCCGGATCAGCCCGAGCATCTCGTCGCGGCCCTGTGGGTCGAGGCCGTTGGTGGGCTCGTCGAGGAAGACGAGACGGGGGTCGTGCACCAGCGCCTGGGCGAGCTTGACCCGCTGTTTCATGCCGGTGGAGTAGCCCCCGATGGGGCGGTAGCGCTCTTCGTAGAGGCCCACGTGGCGCAGTGTGTCGGCGGCGCGTTCCCGGGCGTTGGTCCGTGGCAGGCCCGACATCTGGGCCATGTGCACCACGAACTCGGTCGCGGACACGTCGGGTGGCAGGCAGTCGTGCTCGGGCATGTAGCCCACGGCTCGCCGGATCTCCGCGCCTCTGGTGGTGACATCCATGTCGAGCACCTGGGCGTTGCCGGCGGTGGGTTCGAGAAGACCCAGCAGGATCTTGATGAGCGTGGACTTGCCCGCGCCGTTCGCGCCGACCAGGCCCGTCACGCCGGGCCCGACGGTGACCGAGAGCTGGTCGAGTGCCGTGACCCGGGGGAAGCGTCTGGTGAGCCCCTCGGTGGCGAGGATCGTCATGATCCGGACACTACCCCCCGCCGGATGGCCGCCACCTCGTCCAAACGTAGGAAGTCTCGCTCATCCTTCAGGGCCTGGGCCCCCTCTGAGGTGCCGCATGAGCTGGGTCGGGGCCTGCCTGCCGTACCTGGACCACAGGAAGCGCTGGAGGTAGAGCGTCGCGGTGCCTGAGATGATCATGCCGGTGATGTTGACGGCGAGCTGCGTCACCGATCCGCCGACCTCTTCCCACTGGCCGAGGGCGAGGGCCAGGGCCGCGTATCCGGCCGCCGGAACGGTCGTGACCGAGATGAACACGCCGATCAGCGCCGACGACTTGCCCGCCGTGGTCGACAGGACTCCGGCCGCCCCGGCGAGCAGCGCGACGATGAACGACCATCTGTCCGGCTTGACGATGAACTGCACTTCCTCGTGCCCCTCCAGGAGCATCTGGTAGTCGAGCCAGCCCAGGCCGCGCGAGACGGCGGTGCACGCGAGGGTGATGGCGATCGCCAAGGTGAAACCGATGACGAGGGTACGGCTCGCCTGCGCGACCAGCCGCCATCTGCCGTTGAGCAGTCCGAAGCAGACGGCGGACACCGGGCCGAACTCGGGCCCGAGCACCATGCCGCCGACGATCAGGATGGTGGAGTCGACCAGCACCCCGATCGCGGTGATCTGCACAGCTATCGCCAGGAACGCGAGGTACGCCCAGGTGACCCGGCTTTCCTGCGAGACCCGCCGGGCCAGCGCCTCCCAGACGACGGCGTCGTCGCTCTCGCCCGGCGCCTCCTCCTCCGCCCGCGCGGCGGCCTCCGACAGCGACAGGTCGATATGCCCGACGGAGATGGAGCCGACCACGTTGAGACGGAGCTGCTTGAGATGCCGGATCACGTCGTTGGCGGCCTCCCGCGCCACGTCGAAGAGCAGCAGGTCGCCCTCGGGCTTCCGGGCCGCGCCCGGCAGCGTCACGAGGTTGGTGACGCCCGTCGCCTTCTCCAGGAAGGAGACGGCCTCGCCGGTGAGCGAGGCGGGGCTGATCACCCTGATGTGTAGCACGAGGTCAACACTATTCAGGTGCGGCGCAGCCGTACCCTGCGCACCGCGTGGTCGGCGCCTTTCTGGAGGACGAGCCCGGCCCTGCCCCGGGTGGGCGCGATGTTCTCCACCAGGTTGCGCTCGTTGACCTCGCGCCACACGTTTCGCGCGAACTCGACGGCCTCGGTCTCGGACAGCGCGGCGACGTATTTGAAGTAGGACTTGGGATCGGCGAAGGCCGTGCGGCGCAGCTTCTGGAAACGCTCGATGTACCAGGTGCGGACGTCCTCGACCTTGGCGTCGACGTAGATGGAGAAGTCGAAGTAGTCGCACACGGCGAGGGAGGTGGGCGGCGCGGGCTGCAGGACGTTGAGGCCCTCGACGATGAGGATGTCGGGCCTGGTGACGGTCTGCCGGGCGCCGGGCACGATGTCGTACTCCAGGTGGCTGTAGACCGGCGCGGCGACCTCGGCCTGGCCCGCCTTGACCGCCGCGATGAACCTCACCAGCGCCCGGCGGTCGTAGCTCTCGGGGAACCCCTTGCGTTCAGTGATCCCCTTGTCGGCCAGGACCTGGTTGGGATACAGGAAGCTGTCGGTGGTGATCAGCTCGACCTTGGGGTGCTCGGGCCAGCGGGCCAGCAGCGTGTGCAACAGCCGGGCCGTGGTCGACTTGCCCACCGCGACGCTGCCGGCGATGCCCAGGATGTACGGCGGGGGCGGTTCCTTCTCGCCGAGGAAGGCGCTCACCGCGGCGCCACGCTGCCGCGCTCCGGTGAAATGGAGGTTGAGCAGCCGGGTGAGCGGCAGGTAGATGTCGGTGACCTCGGCCAGGTCGATGGGGTCCTGTACGCCGCGCAACTCTTCGAGCTCTTCGGCGGTGAGTGTGAGCGGGGTGCTTTTGCGCAGATCGCGCCACTGCTCCCGGCTCAGCTCGACGTACGGCGATGCCGTGACCGCAGGTGACCCGTTGACCATGACGGGCAGCCTACTGAGTGCCCGTCCGCCGGTTGGACCTGGGTCCTCCACAGGCTGTGGATAAATACATGGGATTACTTCGGGGCCGAATGGGGAAAGAGACGTGCTCGGGCGAGGGTGGATAAGCGAAATCCCGACATACGGTCATTCACGGTCATTTCATGGTCATTCGTGGTGTCATACGCGTGTCGTGAGCCGCCACGTGAGCAGGGAGCCGCACATGGAGCGCCGCCTTTTCCTGGCGGGGAGTGCCGTGCTGGCCGCGGCGGGCTGCGCCGACGGACCCTACGCCGGGGTCGCCCAGGCGGGGCGGCAGGGCAGTCCGCGTCCGGTGCACGGCTACGGGCCGCTGACGAAGGTCCCCGACGCGCGCGACGGCGAGGTCCGGCTGCACCTCCCCGAGGGCTTCGCCTACCGCTCGTTCAACGGGGCGGGCGAGCGGTTCACCGACGGGAGCGTGACGCCGGGGCGACACGACGGGATGGCCGCCTTCCGCGGGCCGGGGGGCGACGCGATCCTGATCCGCAACCACGAGGTCAACGGGCCGGTGGGCGCGTTCGGCGACCTCGGCAGGGCCTACGACCCGGCCGCCGGGGGCGGGACGGCGACACTCCGGGTCACCCGGCGCGGCAAGGTGATCGAATCGAGGCCGAGCCTGAACGGCACCCTGCTCAACTGTTCCGGCGGGCCCATGCCCTGGGGATCATGGGTGAGCTGCGAGGAGACGGTCAACGGGCCTGACGTGGGGAACGACTTCTCCGGCGGCGACAACTCCAAGCTGAAGAAGAAGCACGGATACATCTTCGAGGTGCCGCTGCGCGGGGCCGCGTCGGGGCCGATCCGCTCGGCCGGGCGCTTCGCCCACGAATCCGCCGCCTTCGATCCGGCCACCGAGGCGATCTATCTCACCGAGGACAACTTCAATTTTCCATCGGGCTTCTACCGCTATATCCCGCCGAAGAACCCGATGCGGGCCGGGCGCATCCTCGACGGGGGCCGGCTGCAGATGCTCGCCGTACGAGGCGAACCCGGCAAGGACCTGTCCACCGGTCAGCGGCGCGGCGCGGCCTTCGACGTCACCTGGGTGGACATCGAGGACCCCGATCCGGCCTTCACCGGCAGGCCCGACAACGACACGGCGATCCAGGCGGTCGGCGCGCAGGGCAGGAAGCGGGGCGCGGCGATCTTCTCCCGGCTCGAAGGGGCGATCACCCATCGCGGGAGCGTCTACTTCACCTCGACCCAGGGCGGGGCGACCGCCAGGGGCGACGAGCCGCAGCCGGGGTTCGGCAAGGGACGCGGCCAGGTGTGGGCCTACGACACCGCGCGAGGCAGGCTGCGGCTGGTCTACGAGTCGCCGGGCTCGATGGCCCTGGACCTGCCCGACAACATCACCACCAGCCCGCGCGGCACCCTGATCCTGTGCGAGGACGGCGCCGGCGACAACTACCTGCGCGGCCTCACCCGCAAGGGCGAGATCTTCGACTTCGCACGGCTCGCACCGGTCGCCGGTGACACGGGGGCCGAGTTCGCGGGCACGACCTTCGGCCCCGGCGGCCACACCCTCTACGTGAACGTCCAATCCATCCGAGGCCTGTCCTACGCCATCTGGGGCCCCTGGAGTCGCGGCGGCCTCTGACGATCCGGGCGCGTCGGGTGGCTGGGCGGGGGAAGCCGCCGGGTGTGAGCATCTGGGTCGCGGGGTGGGTTCGGGCGTGTCGGTGGCTGGACTGAGGAGCGTCTGAGTGACGGGGGAAGCCGCCGGGTGTGAGCATCTGGGTCGCGGGGTGGGTTCGGGCATGTCGGTGGCTGGGCCGAGGAGCGTCTGAGTGACGAGAGAAGCCGCCGGGTGTGAACGTGTGGGTGGCGGTGCGCGGGGTCCCGGTGTGAGCGTCCGAGTCCCGGCGCGTGGCGTCGTAGCCAAACAGATCCGGATGGGGCGCCCGAACCGGGGCGTGCGGTCGCATCTCAGGGTTAGCCTGTGCGGGTGATCGTGGGTATCGGGATCGACGTCGTGGACCTGCCGCGGTTCGCGGCCACGCTGGAACGCACCCCCCAACTGCGGACGCGGCTGTTCACCGAGGGCGAGCGCGGGCTGTCCGTCGAGTCGCTGGCGGCGCGGTTCGCGGCCAAGGAGGCGGTGGCCAAGGCGCTCGGCGCGCCGCCGGGGTTGCGGCACCTCGACGCGGAGGTGGTGACGGTCGAGCACGGCCGTCCCGAGCTGAAGGTGTCGGGCTCCGTCGCCGAGCGGGCCGCCGAGCTCGGGGTGCGCACCTGGCACATCTCCCTCACCCACGACGGGAGCGTCGCCATCGCCTACGTGATCGCCGAGAGATAGCGTCGGCACCATGCGTGCCGCCTACACCTCCGACCAGATCCGGGCCGCCGAGCGGACGCTCATGGCGCTGTTGCCCGAGGGCGCCCTCATGCAACGCGCCGCCGCCGGCCTCGCCGCCGCCTGCGCCGGAGCCCTCGGCAGGGGCCTGTACGGCGCGCGGGTGGTCATCCTGGCCGGCGGCGGCGACAACGGCGGCGACGCCCTCTACGCCGGAGCCAGGCTGGCCCGCAGGGGAGCCAGGGTCGAGGCGGTCCTCGCCGGGTCCCGCACCCACCAGGAGGCGCTGGCGGCCCTGCGGCAGGCGGGCGGCCGGGTGGCGGATCTCGCAAGGGCGCGCGAGGTGGCCGGGCGCGCCGACCTGATCGTGGACGGACTGGTCGGCATCGGCGGCTCGGGCGCGCTGCGCGAGCCGTACGCCGGGCTGGCCGCGGTCGCCTGCGAAGCGCCGGGCGTGGTGGTCGCGGTGGACGTGCCGAGCGGCGTGGCGGCGGGCAGCGGCCAGGTCGAGGGGAACGCCGTCAGGGCGAGCCTCACGGTGACCTTCGGCGCGCTCAAGACGGGCCTGCTGGTGGATCCCGGCGCGGAGTACGCCGGGCGGGTCGAGTTGGTCGACATCGGCCTCGGCCCGTATCTGCCGGACCCGGACGTGACCGCGCTGACCGACGCCGACGTCTCCGGCCTGCTGCCACGGCCGGGGGCCGAGTCCGACAAGTACCGCAGGGGGGTCGTCGGCATCGCGGCCGGTGGAGCCCGGTTCACCGGCGCGGCCGTGCTCTCGGTGGGCGGCGCGATCCGTTCGGGAGCGGGCATGGTCCGCTACGCCGGGCAGGAGCAACCGGTGTCGGTCGTCAGGAACCACTGGCCCGAGGCGGTGATCACGACGCTGCGGCCGGGCGAGGGCGTCGGCGGCGTGGGCCGGGTCCAGGCGTGGGTGCTCGGCCCCGGCCTGGGCACCGATGCCGACGCGCACCAGGTGGCCGCGTCCGTGCTGGCGAGCGACGTCCCCGTGCTGATCGACGCCGACGGGCTGACCGTGGTCGCCGCCGACAGGTCGCTGCTCCGCCGCAGGGCGCCGGTGCTCGTCACGCCGCACGCGGGCGAGCTGTCCCGGCTGCTCGGGGTGCCCAGGGAGCACATCGAGGCGGCGCGGCTGGAGCATGTGCGCGCGGCGGCGGCGGAGCTGGGGGTGACCGTCCTGCTCAAGGGCTCGACGACCCTGGTCGCCGAGCCCCTGACCGGGTCGGGCCCACCGGTGCGGGTCAACACCACCGGCTCGCCCTGGCTGGCGACCGCGGGCACCGGCGACGTGCTGTCCGGGATCGCGGGCACGCTGCTGGCCGCCGGTCTGAGCTGTTACGACGCGGCGTCGTGCGCGGCCTATCTGCACGGCGTCGCCGGCGGGATCGCCGCCGGGGGCACGGCGATCGCGGCGGCGGACGTGGTCACCGCCCTGCCCGCCGCGCTCAGGAAGGTGTCTCATCGGGAAGGCGCGCCTGCCAGACTGGGTGGATGAGTTCCCCGACTGAGGCGCGAGTCGATCTCGCGGCCATCCGGCACAACGTCGGGCTGTTGCGCGAGCACGCCGGTGGCGCCGAGATGATGGCGGCCGTCAAGGCCGACGCCTACGGTCACGGCCTGGTCCCGTGCGCGCGCGAGGTCATCGCCGCCGGTGTGGACAGGCTCGGCACCGCCTTCGTCGCCGAGGCCCTGGAGCTGCGGCAGGCCGGCGTCACCGCGCCGATCCTGTCGTGGATCATCACGCCGGGCGAGCGCCTCGACGACGCGCTGATCGCCGACGTGGAGCTCTCCACCGGCACGGCCTGGCTGCTCGACGACATCGTCGCGGCCGCGCGGCGCACCGGCCGTACGGCGATGATCCACCTGAAGGCCGACACCGGCATCACGCGCGGTGGGGCCACGGCCGCCGAGTGGGGCGGCCTCGTCGACCGGGCGATGGCCGCGGCGGCCGAGGGAGCGGTGCGGATCGTCGGGCTCTGGTCGCACCTGGCCTGCGCCGACATGCCCGGCCATCCGTCGATCGAGGTGCAGATCGCCAGGTTCGACGAGGCGCTCGCGGTGGCGGAGAAGGCCGGCGCGGGCGGTTCCCACGTCATCAGGCACCTGGCCAACTCGGCGGCCACCATGACGCTGCCGCAGACCCGCTACGACATGGTGCGGCCGGGCATCGCCGTCTACGGGCTGAGCCCGATCCCCGAGCTGGGCGACTTCGGGCTGCGCCCGGCGATGACGCTGGTGGCGAGGATCGCGGTCGCCAAGCGGGTGCCCGTGGGCACCGGTGTCTCCTACGGACACCATTACGTCACCGATCGCGAGACGACGCTTGGCCTGGTGCCGCTCGGGTATGCCGACGGCATTCCGCGGCAGGCGTCCGGCCGCGTCGAGGTGCTGGCCGCCGGGCGCAGGCGCGGGATCGCCGGGCGGATCTGCATGGACCAGTTCATGATCGATGTCGGCGACGACACACTGGCGGAGGGCGACGAGGTGCTCCTGTTCGGTTCCGGCGCGTACGGCGAGCCGACCACGCAGGAATGGGCGGATTCCCTCGGGACGATCACCCATGAGATCGTGACAAGGATCGGGGCGCGTGTCCCGCGCGTTTACCGATGAGACGGGGAAGAGGATGACGGTTCGGGTGGATGTGGCGGGGGCGGCGTTCGCGTGTCCGGACGCTCAGGGCAGAATGCCCGAGACTTCGCAGCCCCGGCGAAACCCGGTGCCGGGCACTCGGTGGTCGCAAGGAGGCCGGGGATGAGCACACGGCGCAGGGTCGGGATCGCCAGCGCGGTCGTCGGCATCGCCTCAGCGAGCGTGGCCGCCGCCGCGTTCGCCAAGCGGTACGCCGTGGGGCGCATCCGGCTGAGGCCGGACCCCGAGGCGAGCGAGCCCTTCGGGGAACTGCTCGGAGAGGTGGCCGAGGTCACCACCTCCGACGGAGTGGTGCTGCACGCGGAGATCGACGGCCCGGCGGACGCACCGCTGACCGTGGTCTTCTGCCACGGCTACACCCTGAGCCTCGACTCGTGGCACTACCAGCGGCGCGACCTGCGCGACTCCTACCGGCTCGTGTTCTGGGACCAGCGCTGCCACGGCCGGTCGCCGAAGACGGCCGCGGAAGACTGCACCATCGACCGGCTGGGCGACGACCTGGCGGAGCTGCTCGACGCGCTGGCCCCCGGGCCCTGCGTGCTGGTCGGGCACTCCATGGGCGGCATGACCATCATGGCGCTCGCCGACCGTCACCCCGAGCTGTTCGGCGACCGGGTCCGCGGGGTGGCGCTGATCTCCACCTCGGCGGGCAAACTGGCCGAGCTTTCCCTGGGCCTGCCCGCGCTGGTGTCGAAGGCCGTGCACAAGCTGGCGCCGGCCACGGTCTCCGCGATCGGCCGCAGCGGCAAGCTGGTCGACAGGGGCCGCCAGGTCGGCAACGACGTGTCCTTCCTCGCGGTCCGGCTGTTCGGCTTCGGCGACTCCAGGAACGTCAGCCCGACCGTCGTCGACTTCGTGGAGTCGATGATCCGCTCCACGCCCACCGAGGTGATCGCGGACTTCTACCCCGCGCTCATGTCGCACGACAAGCTGACCGCGCTCAACGTTCTCGACGACGTGCCGACGGCCATCCTGGTGGGCGAGAAGGACTGGCTGACTCCGCCCGAGCACAGCAGGGCCATCGCGGCGGCGCTGCCGCGTGCCCACTTCACCGAGGTCCCGGGCACCTCCCACCTCGTCCAGCTCGAACGTCCCGGCGTGGTCAACGACGCGCTGCGCGACCTGTTGAAGCGGGCGGCCCGGGAGGAATGACCATCGACGGCAGGCGGGTCGCCACCGCCGGGGAGATGCGCGAGTTCGGCGCCGAGCTGGCCGGTCGGCTGCGCCCGGGAGACCTGCTGGTCCTCTCCGGGCCGCTCGGCGCGGGCAAGACCACACTCGTCCAGGGCATCGCGGGCGGGCTCAAGGTACGCGGGCCGATCACCTCGCCGACGTTCGTGATCGCCCGCGTACACC
The DNA here is from genome assembly GCF_022213955.1 of Dolomitihabitans soli. Taxonomy (GTDB): domain Bacteria; phylum Actinomycetota; class Actinomycetes; order Streptosporangiales; family Streptosporangiaceae; genus Streptosporangium_A; species Streptosporangium_A soli. The sequence continues at coordinate 44,197 of NZ_JAKNTW010000017.1, forward strand.
CGTCCCTGTGCGGCGGCCCCGCGCTCGTCCACGCCGACGCCTACCGCCTCGGCGGCGACCTGGAGGTCGACGACCTCGATCTCGACGCCTCCCTGGAGGAGTCGGTGACGGTCGTGGAATGGGGGGAGGGCCTGGTCGAAGGGCTCGCCGACGACCGCCTGGAGGTCGCGATCGACCGCGGCGCGGCCGACGAGGAACGCGTCGTACGGCTGCGCGGCGTGGGAGATCGCTGGGCCGGCGTCTTCGTCTGACATATCCGCTTGGCCACGGCTTACTTCTTCGGCCACCATCGGGCACGGAATGCTGGCACGCTTGACGTCAGTCCCACTTGGTATAGATCATCGAGAATGAAGATCGCTTGGGGCGGGTTGGCCTGATTTTTCTGGGTATTCAGGATGGCAAGCGGTCCGGGTCGGACGGCGGAGCGGAGCGCGCGGTGTCAAGGGTCAGGCATGTCGCGATAGTCGGGGCCATCGCGGTGTTCGGCGCGGTGGGATGCACGGCGGAAGCGGGCACGGGCGGTTCGGCCCCCACTCCGGCGGCGACTCCCACGGCCTCACCCATGGCGGGCCGTGAGGACATCACGGTACGGCTCAACCCGGACCGGGTCATCGAGGGCGAGACGTCCACCGTCTGGATCCTGGCCAACTGCCCGGTGCCCACCGGCGGACCCGAGCACAGCGGCACCGGTAACTCCGACGCGTTCGTCCGCGCGGTCACCCTGGAGCCCGTGCCCCCGCCGACCTCCAAGGCGAGCCCGACGTCCACCGCCGCGCCCGAGGCCGTGCCGTGGGTGCGCGGCGACGCCCGGGTGCCGAGGGGCACCGACAAGGGCACCTACAACGTCGACGTCAAGTGCGAGGGCACCAACGACACCGGCAGGGCCAAGCTCCGGGTGGCCGCCGAGCCGAGCGTCGTGCCCACCAAGGCGCCACGGGCCGGCGGCGGTGGCACCGCGGCCGCCGCCGAGGACACCGGGGTGCCGATGGGTGTGACCGGGCTGGCGCTCGTCCTCGCCCTGGCGGGCGGCATCGGTGTGGCCGTGGTTCGCCGCCGCCGTTCCTGACCCTCGATGGCAGAGTCCCCCCGTTGGCTCAAGATCGTCGCGGCCGGCGCGATCACCGGCATGGTCCTGTTCGCGATGCGCGCCGCCGGCGACGGTGACCGCGATGACGACCAGGCCGAGCCGCGCGCCGCCGTGGTGCCGCGCAACCTCGACATCCCCGCCCTCGACCTTGAGGCGCCGTTGATGAAGCTCGGCATGACCAGCGGGGGAGAGGTCGAGCTGCCGCCGTACGAGAAGCCCTCGACGGCCGGGTGGTTCAAGCACAGCGCGGTCCCCGGCGACGACGGCGCCTCGGTGATCATCGGGCATGTGGACACCAAGACCGCGCCCGCCGTCTTCTACAAGCTGAAGCAACTGCGCAAGGGACAGAAGATCCGGGTGGAGCGCAGCGACGGCAAGACCGCGGAGTACAGCGTCGACTCGGTGGAACAGGTGCACAAGGACCGCTTCCCCACCCGCCGCGTCTACGTGGAGGACGGGCTCCGGCTGGTGACCTGCGGCGGAACCTTCGACTGGGCGACGCACGAATACCGCGACAACATCATCGTCTACGCCTCCCGCACCTGAACAACCACCCCACATCCCTTCGTACGGCAGCCCAGGCCCCTTGAGGCATTTGTACGGCAGGCCAGGCTGGCGCTGCTCGCCGTAGGGGGTTTCGGGTGTGGGTTCATGGTGCTGTGGAGTGGGTGGCCGGTCGCCGTGACCACTCGGACCCCGGCCATGGTCTCCGGTTCAGGCCCAGCCGGCGAAGCGGACCACGTGGGACGGATGCGTCCTCGTCGGGGATGACCAGATCGCCGCCCTTCGGTTTGGTCGGCTGGTCGGCATGTCGCTGACGGCGGGGAAGGGCCGGAGGTGGTCATGGGGGCGGGGATACGGACTAGGCTTGAGGTTTGTGCTGGTCCTGGCCTTTGATACCGCGACACCCGCCGTCACCGCCGCTCTGCACGACGGTGAACGGGTGCTCGCCGAGTCCACCACGGTCGACGCTCGGCGGCACGGAGAGCTGCTCATCCCGGCCGTCGAGATCGTGCTGCGCGAAGCCGGCGTCGTGTTGCGGGAGGTGACGGCGGTCGTCGCGGGTTCCGGCCCCGGGCCGTACACCGGGCTGCGCGTGGGGCTGATGACCGCGCAGGCGCTCGCCTCGACGCTGGGGGTGCCCGCGTATGGCATCTGCACGCTCGACGCCGTGGCGTACGCCTCAGGGCTGTCTGAGCCCTTTCTGGCGGTCACGGACGCCAGGCGGAAAGAGGTGTTCTGGGCGAGTTACGCCGACGCGCGGACCCGTCTCGGCGATCCTTCCGTCGACCGGCCGCAGGATCTGCCCACGGAACCGCCGCTCGTCGGCGCAGGCGCGCGGCTGTACGCGCCGGACCGGCTCGCGGAGAACGCCCCCGACTACCCGTTCGCGGGGGCACTGGCAGCGCTCGCGGCCGAGCGTCTCGCGGCCGGTGACGAGCTCGGCCCGGCCCGGCCCATCTACCTTCGCCGTCCCGACGCCAAGGTCCCCGGAGCCCCGAAGAAGGTGACGGCGTGACCGAGGCCGAGGCTTCCCGGAGAAGCGGCGAGGGCGACTCCGCGCGGGCGGCCGTGTTGCGCGGCATGACGGTCGAGGACGTGCCCGCGGTGCTCGTGGTGGAGCGGGCGACCTTTCCCGCCGACGCGTGGAGCGAGGGGATGCTCCGCGGTGAGCTGGCGGACCAGCCCCGCACCCGGCACTACGTCGTGGCGCTGGTCGCGGGCGAGATCGTGGGATACGCCGGGCTCGCCGCCGCGGCCGACCAGGCCGACGTCCAGACCATCGCGGTGGTCGCCGAGCACCAGGGCGCGGGCATCGGCGGGCTGCTGCTGAACGAACTGCTGGCCGAGGCGTCCCGGCGCGGGGCCGGCTCGGTGTTCCTCGAGGTCCGCGCCGACAACCCGCAGGCGCGTGGCGTCTACGACCACTTCGGCTTCGAGAAGGTCGGCATCCGGGCGCGTTACTACGAGGACGGCACCGACGCGATCATGATGATGAGGAAGCTCGGTGATTCCAATGGCTGACGAACCGCTGGTGCTCGGGATCGAGACCTCCTGCGACGAGACCGGCGTGGGCATCGTGCGCGGCCACACCCTGCTGGCCGACACCGTCGCCTCCAGCGTCGAGGAGCACGCCAGGTTCGGCGGGGTCGTGCCGGAGGTGGCGTCCCGCGCCCACCTGGAGGCGATGACGCCGACCGTGGAGCGGGCCCTCGAACGCGCGGGCCTGGCCTTCTCCGACCTCGACGCGATCGCCGTCACGGCCGGCCCGGGGCTCGCCGGAGCGCTGCTGGTCGGGGTCGCCGCCGCGAAGGCGTACTCGCTCGGCCTCGGAGTGCCGCTCTACGGCGTCAACCACCTGGCCGCGCACGTCGCGGTAGACCAACTCGAACACGGCCCGCTGCCCAAGCCGTGCATCGCGATGCTGGTCTCGGGCGGCCACTCCTCGCTGCTCCTGGTGCCCGACGTGGCCAAGGAGGTGATCCCGCTGGGCTCGACCGTGGACGACGCGGCGGGCGAGGCGTTCGACAAGGTGGCCAGGGTGCTCGGCCTGCCTTTCCCCGGCGGGCCGTACATCGATCGCGAGGCCCGGCAGGGCTCGGGTACGGCGGTCGCCTTCCCCCGGGGCAAGTACGACGACGGGACGCTCGACTTCTCCTTCTCCGGTCTGAAGACGGCCGTCGCCCGCTGGGTGGAGGCCCGTGAGGCGTCCGGGCAACGGGTGCACGTGCCCGACGTGGCGGCGTCGTTCCAGGAGGCGGTCGTCGACGTGCTGACCCGCAAGGCCGTGGCCGCCTGCCGCCGGCATGGCGTGGACGACCTGCTCGTCGGCGGCGGGGTGGCGGCCAACTCGCGCCTGCGCGCCCTGGCCCAGGAGCGTTGCGACGCGGCGGGGATCCGCCTGCGCGTGCCGCGTCCCGGCCTGTGCACCGACAACGGCGCGATGGTGGCCGCCCTCGGCTCAGACCTCGTGGCGGCCGGGATCGCCCCCTCCCACCTCGACCTCCCCGCCGACTCCTCGCTCCCGATCACCACGGTCCACGTCTAGCCTCCCCGGCGGGTCGTCGCCGGCGTCCCGGCGGGTCAGTCCTTGGGGTTGCGGGTGGGGCGCAGCAGGGTTTCGGCGAGGGCGAGCATGGTCTCCTCCAGGGCGCCGAGGCGACGGGTGAGGCCGTCGGTCTGGGCGCCGAGCAGGTCGCCGATCTTGAGCGTGGCGGGGAGCTGGCCGACGCGCTGGTTGACGGCCTCGACCCGGTCGTCCATCGACTCCAGCTGCTCGCCGGTGAGCTCGGCCCTGGCGGTGAGGCCCGCCAGCCGGGTGCCGACCTCACCGAGGTGGTCGTCGAGGAGGTCGAACCTGCCGTCCTGGCGGACGGCGGCCTCCACGATCCGCCCGTCGACGGTGCCCATGCGATCGTCGAGGAGGTCGAACCGCCCGGCGTGGTCGGCCGCGGTCTCCGCGAGCCGTCCTTCCACGGTCCCGAGCCGTCCCTCCACGGTCCCGATCCGGTTGCCGAGGGTGGTGACCATGCCGTCGATGTCGGTGAGGTGCTGGGTGGCGCCCTCGATCCCGGCGTGCACGGTGCCGACGCGGCCCTCGATCCGGTCGAGCCTGCCGCCCGTCCTGGCCTCGGCCGCGTCGATCTTCTCGCCGGTGTCCTCCAGACGCGTGGTGTTCTCCGCCAGCCGGGCCGACAGGTCGGCCACGGAGCCCTCGATCCGCTCGGTGCGCTGCGTCAGCTCGGCCATGGACTTGTCGAGGCGGGTGAAGCGGCCGGCCGCCACCTCCATGCTGCCCTGGAGCCGGCCGAGGCACTGGGTCAGCTCGCCCATCCGCTCGGCGATGCCCTGGGTGCTCTCGACGACCGTCTGCAGGCGGGCGAGGACCGTCTCCACGTTCTCCCCGACGCTGCCGACGTCGGCCCACAGGCTGGGCAGCTCGGCGACGGGCTTGACCTGCTGGCCCACCGTGTCCACGTGGTCGCGGACCGCCTCGACGTGCTGGGCCAGCCCCTCCGCCCACGTGGGCGGGCGGGTGGCGATGCCCTCAAGCTGCTCGGTGACGGCGTCCAGGGTGCCGCTGAGCCCGCCGAGCTCGCGCTCCCGGACCTCGCGAAGCAACCACTCCATGCCCTCAAGCCGCTGTCGGATCTCGTCGAGGACCGCGCCCTGAGTCCGCTGTTCGTAGACATGGTCCTGCGCCGCGCGCGCGAGAAGCTCGCGCATGCGGTCGGAGATGGCGGTCTGGCTGCCTGCCTGGAGCAGGGTGTGGTTGGCGTGATCCACCGAAAGCTCCTTCACTCGCCGACGGGTCAGCCGAACAGCGGTGGGATTCCAAGAGAGCATTGAACGACCGGCCAGAACTGTAGTCCTTGGAAGCCCGACGCTGGTAATCGAAAAGATTATGAATTGCCCTGGTTCGCCGTGATTAATGGCTGGCATAGCAATGCGAAAGGCCTGTTCGCGATGCGAGTCAGAACCACCACCATGGATTTGTCGCCGGACGGTTTGAGGTCTTTTCTCAGTTGATCTATGTCAACCGCCGATCCGCGTTTCTTGATGGTCACTTCGCCGACCCCGCGTGTCCTCAGGGCCGCTCTCAGGCGTTTCCCGGAGAAAGGCATCATCTCTAGTATCTCGTAATAGGACGCCCACGGAGTCGGGATCAGATCGTCGCTGGTGATGTAGGCGATTCTGGGATCGAGCAGACGTCCCCGGACCGAGGCGGCGACCTCGGCGACCAGGTGTGCCCGGATGGCCGCTCCGTCGGGTTCGTACAGGTAACGGCCCACTGTGCCGTGCTCGGCCGGTCCGAGCTCCGGGTCGGCCACCAGCGTCACCCCCGAGGGCAGCAGCGTCGCGCGCCGGAGAAACCTCTCCTTGCCCGCCTCCGCCGCCGTACCCGTCCAGATCGCCGCCTCCTTGACCTCACCGCGGTAGGAGACCCACTCGACCTCCGCCCCTTCGGGCACGAACTCGTACGGCAGGCCGGGCGCGACCTTCAGACAGGCCATCTTCGCCGCGCTCGCCAGTTCCATCACCTCCGGCCACGGCGGCGAGTAGGCCATCGGGTCGAACACCCGCCTGGCCGAGGTCCGCCTGGCCGGGTCGAGGAAGAGGGCGTCGTAGCTCCGGGGGTCGGCGTCGCCGGCGCTCGCCGTACGGACGCTCGCTTGGCTGGAGAGGCCCAGTGCGTCGAGGTTCGCCTGGGCGACCGCCGAGGTCAGCGCGTCGCGGTCGGACGCATCGACCGTGCAGCCCGCCCTGGCCAGCTCGATGGCGTCGCCGCCGATGCCGCAGCACAGGTCGGCCACCCGCGCGTCCGGACGAGTGCGGAAGCGGTGTGCGCGGTGGGCCGCGACCTGGGGGCGGGTGGCCTGTTCCAGCCCTTCGGGCGTGAAGTACATACGAGCCGCGTCGGCGCCGAACTTGGCTGCCGCCCGCCCGCGCAGGCTCGCCTGGGTCAGTGCGGCCGACGCCAGCTCGGCGGGATGGGACCGGCGCAACACGGTCGCCGCGGTCACCGGCCGGCTCCTCGACGCGAGCTCGGTCGCCTCGGCCAGCGCCCGCTGGCCCCGGGGCGTCAGCAGCTCAAGGAAAGCGTCAAGGTTCATGTCTCAGACGTTATCGTGACCGGTCGTCCGGCCAGGCTACGGGCGGCCCTGCTGAGGAACAAAAGAGTCATTTATCCGGACATTGTCGACGTGTCTTGCGAAGTGGTTATTTGCCTAGTGCTAACGCCAATACCGGCGCACCTTAAACAGGTGGCAAGGAACGCTGTGACCGATATGTCCACCCTTGTTTATGGCCTGGAGTCGAGAGGTATTGATAGCCGTGGAAGTCGATATGTCGGGTTGATCATGTATTTGAATCAGCCTTTGCCTGATCAGCACGCGATCCGGGGGTCGTAGAAAAATGGTTAAAAATCTGGCAACCGCCGCTGCCGTTGCCGTCCTGGGCATGGCCTGCGCCGCCACCCAGGCCAACGCCAGCACGGAGCCGAAGGACGACGGCAAGGACATCTCTGTCGTCAACCTGTGTGACAGCGGGCCCGAGTTCGGCCCGTGGGTGGGCAACAACTTCGAAGGCATCATCAGCAACGAGAACAGGCCCACGAACAAGTACGAGGACTCCTGCAACAAGGAGTCCTTCAACAAGGACTCGTACAACGACGAGTCCTTGACCAAGGACTCCTACAACGACGAGTCCTTCAACAAGGACACCAAGCAGTCCTTCAACGACGACAACGAGGACTCCTTCGTCGAGAACGACAAGAAGGCGCCACCGAAGCACGACAAGAAGGCACCGCCGAAGCACGACAAGAAGGCGCCGCCGAAGCACGAGAAGAAGGCACCGCCGAAGCACGACAAGAAGTCCTACGGCATGGACGAGGCGGAGTTCTCCAGCACGCTCGACCAGGAGTCCTCCACCAGGTTGGCCACCCACCCGCACCCGTCGAAGAAGGACGTGGATGTCGACGTGGACGTGGACGTGGACAACGAGAACTCCTTCAACAAGGACGTCAAGAAGTCCTTCAACAAGGACACCAAGGATTCCTTCAACGAGGAGTCGTTCAACAAGGACTCCTTCAACAAGGAAGAGAAGAAGAAGAAGTCCCACGGCTACGCTGAGGAGGCGAGTGAGGAGTCGTCCTTTGTCGCCCCTGAGGAGGCGGCCAGCGAGGAGGCGGCCAGCGAGGAGACCAGCGAGGAGCCGTCGACCTTCGCCGAGGCAGCTCCGAAGAAGAAGTCCAAGGACGTCAAGGTGGACGTCGACGTGGACGTGGACAACAAGAACTCCTTCAACAAGGACATCGATGAGTCCTTCAACAAGAACACCAAGGGTTCCTTCAACGAGGACTCGTTCAACAAGGACTCGTTCAACAAGAGCTGAACGACCGTAGGACGTCGACCGACGGCTGAGTTGGTTTGACGGTCGCGAGGGGCCGGCGCAGGCATACGCCGGCCCCTCGTGGTGTCACCTGGCGGTCCCCGGTGGGCGACCGGATACGGGCTCGCCGCCCCCTGTGGCCGGGCGAGTCCCGATCTGCCCGACGCCACAACGGCGAGACGTGACGTGGTACGGCCGGCACCCGATCAGCGCCGCCTGACCTGACGGGCCTTCGGCAGACCGCCCACCAAGGCAGATCGCCCAGCAGGCAGACCGCCCAGCAAGTCCGGCAAGGGTTACCGACAGCGCCCCGCAGGACTCCGTACGCGCCGCGTGTCGCGCACAGTCGGTAACGCTCAAGCAGTAACGCTCAATTGCCCGCTCGCGACGGCCTGCCCGGCGTAGTGGCCGGCCGGGGAGGTTCCTGGACTCATCAGCGGCATCCGCCCTCCGGCCTCCGGGTCCCCGCGTGGCGGACCTCATGGGGCTCCGCTCCTGGCGGATCCCTGCGCCGCCCCTCCCGTTCGCGCGGCCGACCCGCGCGGACCGACTCGACGGGCGCGACAGGCCGTGCCCGGGCCGGCGCGCCACCGGTTGGAACGCAGCCTCGATGGACGGCGAGCCGAGGCCGTTCCTGGTGCTCGTCGACGCCCTTCGCGCCGTCTCCGCGCGGCTTCGTGCTGCCCCGCTCACGCGGGCGGTGTGTGCCCATGCCCTGGTTCCGGCGCCGGTCGACGCTGACCGCCGTCGATGTCCGGCGTGGTGCCCGTGGAGTCGCCCCCCGCGGGCGACTTTCTCGCGCCGTCGGTGTCGTGACCGGCCTCTCGACGCCTGTCAACGCCAACCGGGTCGATCAAGCGCGTCCAACTCACCCTCATGAGCGGGGACGCCACGTCCGACCAGGCTGCGCGTCCACTATCTGACCCCGGGCCACGCCGCGCCGGTTGTCGCCGACCCGGCGCTCAGTGTGGGGCGGGAACCGGGTGGCACTGTGGACACCGTTTCGTGCACCGGCGTCTGATCGTGCCGAGCCCTCTTTCGCCGAATGCGCCCTACTCCCGCGCGGCACACCGCGCCCGGTGGCCGCCGCCGGCCACTCCCGCGCCACGATGGTGCGACGTCACGCGGTGCTTCTGTTCCGATCAGCGGCCTGTGACCCGGTCAGTGTTCTGTGGGCGCTCGCTGGGACCGATTATGTGGACGCCGCGCCACGGCCATCATATCTGCGAAAAATGGTCTCTAACTCGTGGCAGTGGAGCAAATCGGGCGGCTAGTTTATGTTCCAAAGGGATTTGTTCGTAATGGGGTCTGGTTCGACCGGATATCGCCCGTCAAGATGTCCCGTTTATACCTCTAAATCATAGCGAAGAGGGCTTAGTGTTTCTTTACTGCTATCCGCTTGTCATTTACGCTAAGTGTCGGTCTACTGGCTAGTGGCTCGGCCTTTCACGTGGTGCGGGTCGAGTGATCCATCCAAGATCGAACGGGGAGTTTGAGATGCTCAAGAAGTTCCTGGCCAGTGGTGCCGTTATCGCAGGGTTCGCCGGCCTTGGTTTCGCCGCTCCGGCTCACGCGACGACACCGTGGCCTCAGCCCGAGAACCACAGCAACGTCTCTTCGCAGAACGACAACGTGTTCGTCTGCGGCAACAAGACCATCGGCGACATCACCGCCGCGGTCATCACCCTCGCGCCGGTGACCACTGCCGACAACGACTCGACGGACTGCGGCGTCCGGAACAACCAGAACAACTAGCAGGATCCCGCCGGACCTCATGGGTGATGTCGAGGCGTTGGGCCTCATGTGGACGCGAACAAGTGGAGGTCGCACCTGGCCGGCTTGTCCGCGGTCGATTCATGGATAGTTCGAAGGTCTGTGCAATCAGCATCAAGGCGACGTTTCCATGCTGATACTTCGTTGATGTTACGGAATATCTCTCATATGAGATGCATGTACATCGTGAGGTTGATGTCGGGATTGCGGGCGCCGCGGCGGGCGCCGCGGCGCCCGCGCTTTTCTGTGCGGGAAGAGACCTCGCCGTGGCCGATTTCGGTGACGGGGTTTGTTCCGGGCGAAGATCGGTCAAGAGGGCACTCGTTCCCTATTGGCATTCCCGGCCACAACGCCGCATGCGCTTTGTGGAGAAGTGGAAAGGGCTTGTGTTTTCCTTTACGATGATCGGCGTGCCATTTGCTTGCTATTCGATTCGGGCGTGGGTCTAATTGCTAGCGGCTCGGCCGTTGGGTGGTACGAGTCGAATCCTCAGACCGAGATCGGGAGATTTAGATGCTCAAGAAGCTCGCACTTGGCGGAGCCGTTGTCGCAGCGTTCGCCGGCATGGGGTTCGCCACTCCGGCGCAGGCGGCGACGCCGTGGCCCGGCGGGGACAAGATCAACGTCTCGCAGCAGAACGACAACACGCTCGTCTGCGGCAACAAGACCATCGGCGACATCACCATCCCCATCATCCCCCTCACTCCGGTGACCCTCGTCGACCGTGAGCCGGTGAACTGCAACATCAGTAACAACCAGAGCTAGGAAATTCCCGCGATCAGCGAGAGTCCGATCGCTCGCAGTCGCCGACGAAAGCGGCCGACTGCTTGCGGATGGCTCGGGTCCGGCGCAAGGGCGGGAGTTCTTCCGCCGGACCTGTTCGGCTGGTTCATGATCGATCTTTGGAGAGCTTGAGGGTCTGCGCTGTCGATATTGCAGGGCTTTGAGTGATTATCCCAATGATGTCCGGATCATTCTCCTTGTCGGGAGGTGATTCCGCTTCGCGGGGTAATTCCAGACTGCGGGTGCCGTGGCGAGGGCTACGGCACCCGCTTTGGTTTGCGTGGAGTCGCAGGGATTCCGTTTCTGCGAGGCAGTGGGCAAAATGGACTAAATTCACTTAGTATCTTATGTCAGCATTAAGGAAGGTTCTGTTGGATTTGCAGTTTCTTTGCGATGATGCGTGTGCTGTTGGCTTGATATCGGCTTCACGTATGGGTCTAATTGCTAGCGGCTCGGCCATGGGTGGTATGAGCCGAATCCTCAGACCGAGATCGATCGGGAGATTTAGATGCTCAAGAAGCTCGCACTTGGTGGGGCCGTGATCGTAGCGGCCGCCGGCCTGGGTCTCGCCACCCCGGCTCAGGCGGAGACGCCGTATCCGAGGGACAACAACGTCAACGTCGCAAGCCAGAACGGAAACGTGATCGTCTGCGGCAACAGCGCCATCGGCGACATCGTCGTCACCCTTATCAGCCTGGCTCCGGTGACCGTCGCCGATCGCCAGCCGGTGGACTGCAGCGTGCGCTCCTACCAGAACAACTAGGGCGCACCGCGTAATGATGAGGTGCGGGTGTCGTGGCGAGGGCCACGGCACCCGCCTCATATGGCATCTGGGCGTGCGGAGATTCTGGTGGTGAGCCGGTTTTCGGAGGTGTCGGGCAGTCGGTCGACGTTCTCTGGATGCCTTAATTTTTGTTAAGGAAGGTTCTGTTGGATTTGCAGTTTCTTTGCGGCGCTGCGCGTGCTGTTGGCTTGCCAATCGCTTCACGTATGGGTCTAATTGCAAGCGGCTCGGCCATTGGATGGTACGAGCTGAATCCTCAGACCGAGATCGATCGGGAGATTTAGATGCTCAAGAAGCTCGCACTTGGTGGGGCCGTTGTCGCAGCGTTCGCCGGCATGGGGCTCGCCACTCCGGCGCAGGCGGCGACGCCGTATCCGAAGGACAACCACGTCAACGTTTCAAGCCAGAACGGAAACGTGTTCGTCTGTGGCAACAAGGCCATCGGCGATATCACCATTCCGATTCTCAACCTCAGCCCTGTCACCTCCGCCGACCGTGAGCCGGTGGACTGCAGCGTCCGCAACAACCAGCAGAACTAGAGAATTTCCACGATCAGCAGCACTGATCGGCCGCAGGGGCCGGGACCGAAAGGGCTCCGGCCCCTGCGGCGTGTTCCCTGAATTATCGACGCCGCTGATTTGGGTCCGCGATGGTCCGTCCCGTGGGGGTCGCCCGTCTCGGGCATCCTGCGCGCGTGGGAGCGGCCGCCCCGAGGGATGCGGGTCGTGATGGGTGCAGTGCCGCCGCAGGCCCGGTCCGTGATCACCTTGTCGACCGTCCGGGCCCGCTCCCTTGCGCGGGCGCGGGGGGAGAGGGTGCAGGGAGAGGCCGTGCAGGTGAGAGGCCGCGCCCTCAACGGTCAGGATGGGAGCTCGCCTGCGGGCGGTTCGTGTTGACGACCAGCGCAGGCTTGCATACTGTTTCGTGTTGGCACTCAACCATCGAGAGTGCCAATAGCGACGAGGCAGGTCTGACACCCGCGACGGCAGACCGCTGGTCGCCTCTTCAGCTCGACATCACAATCTGAAGGGGAGGTCCGATCGTGACGACCGCCACTAAGGTTCCTGTTAAGCCGCTTGGCGACCGCATCGTGGTTCAGCCGCTTGAGGCAGAGCAGACGACCGCGTCCGGCCTGGTTATTCCGGACACCGCCAAGGAGAAGCCGCAAGAGGGCAAAGTCCTCGCGGTGGGTCCGGGCAACTGGGACGAGGACGGCGACAAGCGCATTCCGCTGGACGTCGCCGAGGGGGACATCGTCCTCTACAGCAAGTACGGCGGCACCGAGGTGAAGTACGGCGGCGAGGAGTACCTGGTGCTCTCCGCCCGTGACGTGCTCGCGATCATCGAGAAGTAAGCGCCCCAATCCAGCGGGACTTACCAGACAAGTGACGTATCGAGCCCCGGGCGCTTCAACCAGAAGCCCCGGGGCTCGATGCGCTCAAGTGAGGAGTGCTTGATGCCGAAGATCCTTGCGTTCGAGGAAGACGCGCGCCGCGCTCTGGAGCGCGGGGTGAACGCCCTTGCCGACGCGGTGAAGGTGACCCTCGGGCCGCGCGGCCGTAACGTGGTCATCGACAAGAAGTTCGGTGCGCCGACCATCACCAACGACGGTGTGACCATCGCCCGCGAGGTCGAGCTGGACGCGCCGTACGAGAACCTCGGCGCTCAGCTCGCCAAGGAAGTGGCGACCAAGACCAACGACGTCGCCGGTGACGGCACGACCACGGCGACCGTCCTGGCCCAGGCCATGGTCAAAGAGGGACTGCGCAACGTAGCCGCGGGCGCCCAGCCGATGTCGCTGAAGCGCGGCATCGACCTGGCGGCCAAGGCCGTCAGCGAGAAGCTGCTCGAGACCGCCCGCCCGGTCGAGGACAAGAAGGAGATCGCGAACGTCGCGACGATCTCCGCGCAGGACGCCAAGATCGGCGACCTGATCGCCGAGGCGTTCGACAAGGTGGGCAAGGACGGTGTCATCACCGTCGAAGAGTCCAACGCCATGGGCCTGGAGCTGGAGTTCACCGAGGGCCTCCAGTTCGACAAGGGCTACCTGTCGCACTACATGGTGACCGACCCCGAGCGGATGGAGGCCGTCCTGGAGGACGCCTACGTCCTGCTCACCCAGAGCAAGATCGCTTCGGTGGCCGACTTCCTGCCGCTGCTGGAGCAGGTCGCGCAGACCAAGAAGTCGCTCTTCGTGGTGGCGGAGGACGTCGAGGGCGAGGCCCTGGCCGTCCTGGTCACCAACAAGATCCGCGGCACCTTCACCTCCGTCGCGGTCAAGGCGCCCGGCTTCGGCGACCGGCGCAAGGCCATGCTGCAGGACATCGCGACCCTCACCGGCGGTCAGGTCATCGCCGAGGAGGTCGGCCTGAAGCTGGACAGCGCGGGTCTCGACGTGCTCGGCTCCGCCCGGCGCATCGTGATCACGAAGGACACCACCACGATCGTCGACGGCGCCGGCGACCCCAAGGCGATCGAGGACCGGGTCCGCGAGATCAAGATCGCGATCGAGCAGAGCGACTCCGACTGGGACCGTGAGAAGCTCCAGGAGCGCCTCGCGAAGCTGTCGGGCGGCGTGTGCGTGCTCCGTGTCGGCGCGGCCACCGAGGTCGAGCTGAAGGAGAAGAAGCACCGCCTGGAGGACGCGATCTCCGCGACCCGCGCCGCGATCGAGGAGGGCATCGTCTCCGGCGGTGGCTCGGCCCTGGTGCACGTCGGCAAGGAGCTCGACGACCTGGGCCTGACCGGTGACGAGGCCACCGGCGTCGCCATCGTCCGCCGCGCGCTCGTCGAGCCGGCCCGCTGGATCGCCGAGAACGCCGGCCAGGAGGGCTACGTCGTCACCGCCAAGATCACCGACCTCAAGCCGGGCTCCGGGTTCAACGCGGCCACCGGCGAGTACGGCGACCTGATCGCTCAGGGCGTCATCGACCCGGTCAAGGTCACCCGTTCGGCCGTGCAGAACGCCGCGTCCATCGCGGGCATGCTTCTCACGACCGAGGCGCTCGTCGTGGACAAGCCCGAGGACGAGTCCCCGGCCGCCGGTGGCGGTCAGGGTCACGGCCACGGTCACGGCCACTGATCGTTCCGCCCGTACGGCCCGCGTTCCCCTCGGGGACGCGGGCCGTACGCATGTGTGGCCGACTTGGATTCGTTTCCCGGTAAACCGAAAGTAGGCCCAAAGCGTCCCCCGGACGCTACTGCTCAATTGGCGTCAAAATAGGTAATGGCGTGAAATATTTCGCCAGATTTAATCCTCTGAGTTGTCGATCGATTACGCCGGGTTATCGTCCCTTCAATGTGACCAATCCGTAGCCGTTCGCTATGACGACAGGCCCGATCAGGGCGGGCATCATGCCTAACGTGACCGAGGGAAGCGTCGCCGACGCCAAAAATGGGGTAAGGCTTGCGACGAGATCGGACGAGTCCGACCTCAGGGAACTGACGAGCCTCGCCGTTCAAGGGGATCGCGGTGCGATCGAATCACTGCTCGGGCAGTTGCGCCCGATGGTGGTGCGTTATTGCCGTGCCCGCCTTGGGCGAGTTTCAGGTCAGTATCACATTGCCGATGACGTGGCTCAGGAAGTATGCATAGCCGTCTTGTCGGCTCTGCCCCGTTATCGCGACATGGGACGCCCGTTCGCATCGTTCGTGTTCGGCATCGCCTCGCACAAGGTGGCCGACGCGCTGAGAAGTTCTGTCCGCTGTGCCGTACCCACTCAGGACCTGCCCGACGGTCCTGACGACGGTCCGGGGCCGGAGGAGACCGTGGTTCGTTACATAGAGGCCGAGCACGCCCGGCGGTTGCTGTCCCGGTTGCCGGACAACCAGCGGGAGCTCATCATCCTGCGGGTCGTGTCGGGACTGTCGGCCGAGGAGACCGGTAATGTACTCGGCATGTCACCAGGTGCGGTTCGGGTCGCCCAGCACCGGGCGCTGGCACGGCTGCGAGCGATGGCCGAGCTGGAGTCGATCGCTTGAATGCGGTCCACCCGGGACGCCCGGTCCGGAGATACGGGCGGGGCGAACAGATCGACACGCTAGCCGAGGATCTGATCCTCGGCGCGCTGTCGCGCAGGGAGCCGCTTCCCGTTCCGGGAGATCCGGCGGTGCGGCTGCTGGCGGCGCTGATCGACGACGTCGATCAGCGGCGCTCCTCGGTGTCGATGACCCCGTCGACGTAGCCCCTGGCGTACTCCCAGCTCACGTAGTCGGTCGGGTCGGGCCGGAAGGCCGGCTCGTGCACCTGGGGCTGCCCGTTGTCGATCATCTGCCGCAGGTTGCCGCGCAGCAGCTCCCAGTCGAAGTAGTGCTGTTCACCGCACTCCGGGCAGTCGAGCACCAGCCCGAGCACCCCCTGAGGTTCGAGCAGGGACCGGAACACCTCGACATCGGCGAGGTCGGTGATGGCCTCGTCACGCTCGGCGGGGCTCAGCGGCTCACCGTCTTCGAGCCCGCCGAGGGCCTCAGCCGGGTCATCAGGATCGTCCGCGAACGGGTCGCGGGGGAGATCTTCCACGCATCCCACCTTGTCAACGACTATGGGGAAAGAGCCTATAGTCTGCTCCCCGCTCTCGCTGGGGGAGTGACGTGCTAGTTCGAGGGATCATTCGCCCTCGGTGAGCCAGCCCCGCCTGGCGGCCGCCACCCCGGCGTGGAATCTGGACTGGGCGCCGAGGTCGATCATCGCCTCGGCGAACCTGGCCCGCACGGTCCGCACCGACACACCCAGCTGACGGGCGATGGTCTCGTCGCAGAGGCCCTGCGCGGCCAGCCGCAGCACCTGGACCACCCCGTCGCTCCCGCCGCTCCAGGGCAGCGGCTGGGCCCGCGCCCACAGCTCCCCGAACAACGACCGGAGCACGCCCACCACGATCGGGGCGCGGACGAAGTAGAAGTTGTACGCGTGGTCGGGAAGGTTGCCGCCCCAGCGGGCGGGCAGCCCGGCCGCGTCCTGGCCGGCGGTGAAGAACCAGCTCGGCACCGCGTCGAGCGTGCGGATCCGGGCGCCGCTCCCGGCGAGCGCGATCAGCTTGTCGCGCAGCCCCGGGACGGTCAGCGCGCTGACGGGGATGACCGTGCTCAGCGAGAGCAGCCCGTGCTCGTGCGCGTCGACCCACGTGTCAGCGTATTTCCTGGTGAAGTCGGCCAGGGTGCGGTGATCGGGGATCGCGATGAACAACTCCAGCGGCGGCGCGTTCACCGCCATGCCCATGATGCTTTCGAACAACTCGTCCGCCCCGCTGACCAGCTCCACGGGGAAGGGCCCCCGCCGGTAGTCGTGGCCGGCGTCGTAGTCGCGGATGAGCGGCCGGATGGACCCGAGCACCGAGTCGATCTGCCTGCTCTCCTCCGCGAGCCGGTCGAGCCGCTCGGCGATCAGGCGGCCGAGCGCGGCGGCGGGATGGCGGGCGAAGTACTCGCCCGACTGCTGGTCGACCACGCCCAGGCGGACCAGCGCGGCGAGCTGCTCGCCCAGCGGTTCCTCGGGCCGGTTGATGGCCTCGGCGAGTTCGGCGAGCGAGGCGCGGTGCAGGCGGAGTACGGCGGTGTACAGGGTGCTCTGCGCGGGACTGAGGCCTAAGCTTTCGAGGGGATCCGGCAGTGTACGGGAGTCATTGCGCATCTGCTGGCACTCCTGGGTGGACACGACGTGGTCGCGAGAATAACCCGAGCACGCCCCGATGTCCCGGGCTTGCGCCGACTCCTCGCAGGGTGGTGCAACTTTGTGCAATTGCACATTCTCACATTGCATATGGACGCGTCGTGACGCACTCTTGACGCAGCGTCGGCATCGATCATGATCGGTTGCCCGTTACCCGGAGACGGAGGGGGATCCGGTGGCGGGCGCCGTAGTCATGATGTCGGCGGCCGGAGGATCAGACGGATCACCGACCGTCTGATCCCCCGGCTTTTTCGTGGGTGCGTGACCGGGCGGCGGTTCGTGGGGATCGTCGCCCGGCCACGCGCCTGCCCACCCCCGCGCAGAGGTCGAACGGCGCCGCCCCGGCTGGGCGTACAAGGCGTGTACGTGCCGGTCTCGCATCTGTCCCGGGCAGGTCCGTGCCCGGCGTGCCCGAGGCGCATCCGGTGAAGGCTTGGGACCGCCTGCCCGCCGCGCCTGGGGCGCGTCCGGCGGCCGTTCTCGCCGAGGCGTGGGACCGCCCGCCCACCCCGCCGCGGGTCGCATCTGGGAATCCCCGATGGAGCGGTGGCGACCGCCCACTAAACTTGGTCTCGGGGGTCGGCGCCTTTCCCCACCCATAGAGCGCCGCGGCAGAGGGGCAGCAGGATGGCGAAGTTCACCGAGACAGGTCTCACGTTCGACGACGTGCTGCTCGTTCCCGCGTATTCGGACCTGCAACCCGGTGATGCCGACACCTCCACCAGGCTGTCGCGGTCCATCACGCTGAGCATCCCGCTGATCTCCGCGGCCATGGACACCGTGACCGAGGCCCGGATGGCCGTCGCGATGGCCCGCCAGGGCGGCATCGGCATACTGCACCGGAACCTGTCCATCGAGGAGCAGGCCCAGCAGGCCGACCTGGTCAAGCGGTCGGAGGCCGGGATGGTCACCAACCCGGTGACCTGCTCGCCCGGCGACACGCTCGCCGACGTCGAGCGGCTCTGCGCCAAATATCGCATCTCGGGTGTTCCGGTGACCGATGAGAGCGGCGTGCTCGTCGGCATCGTCACCAATCGCGACATGCGCTTCGAGGCCGACCAGAGCCGCGAGGTCCGCGCGGTCATGACGCCGATGCCGCTGGTCACCGCGCCCGTCGGGGTCAGCGGCGACGAGGCGTTCCGGCTGCTGCGCTCGCACAAGGTCGAGAAGCTCCCGCTGGTCGACGCGGACGGGCGGCTGCGCGGTTTGATCACCGTCAAGGACTTCACCAAGAGCGAGCAGTACCCGCTGGCCACCAAGGACGCGGACGGCCGGCTCGTGGTCGGCGCGGCGGTCGGCGTCGGCGGCGACGCCGACCAGCGCGCCATGGCCCTGATCGAGACCGGCGTCGACGTGATCGTGGTGGACGTCGCGCACGGGCACTCCAAGGGCCTCGCCGACATGGTCGCCAAGCTCAAGGCCAACAGCCGCGTCGACGTGATCGCCGGCAACATCGCGACCAGGGCCGGCGCCCAGATGCTGATCGACGCCGGTGCCGACGCGGTCAAGGTCGGGGTCGGCCCGGGCTCCATCTGCACCACCCGGGTCGTCGCGGGCGTCGGCGCCCCGCAGGTGACCGCCATCCACGAGGCATCGCTCGCCTGCCGTCCGGCCGGGGTCCCGGTGGTGGGCGACGGCGGCCTGCAGTACTCCGGCGACATCGCCAAGGCCATCGCGGCCGGCGCCGACTCGGTCATGCTCGGCAGCCTGCTGGCCGGGTGCGAGGAGTCGCCCGGTGAGCTGATCTTCATCAACGGCAAGCAGTTCAAGTCCTACCGGGGGATGGGCTCGCTCGGCGCGGTCCGCAACCGCGAGCGCGGCGGCGTCTCCTTCAGCAAGGACCGCTACGCGCAGGCGGGCCCCGGAAGCGACGACAACTACATCCCCGAGGGAATCGAGGGCCAGGTCCCCTACCGAGGCCCGGCCGCGGCGGTCGCCCACCAGCTCGTCGGCGGCCTCCGCCAGGGCATGTGGTACACCGGATGTCGCACGATCCCCCACATGCACGAGAGCTGCGAGCTGATGCCGATCACCTCGGCGGGGCTCAAGGAAAGCCACCCCCACGACATCCAGATGACGGTCGAGGCACCTAACTACCACCGTCGTTAGATCGCGTTCAGTTCAGGAAGACAGGCACCATGACTCAGGTGGAGATCGGCCGTGGCAAGAGCGGCCGCCGGGCCTACGCGCTCGACGAGATCGGCATCGTGCCGTCCCGGCGTACCCGTGACCCGGAGGAGGTCTCGATCGCCTGGCAGATCGACGCCTACCGGTTCGAGCTGCCCGTGGTGGTGAGCCCGATGGACAGCGTGGTCTCGCCGAAGACCGCGATCGAGGTCGGCCGGCTCGGCGGTCTGGCGGTGCTCGACCTCGAAGGGCTGTGGACGCGCTACGAGGACCCGGAGGGCCTGCTCGCCGAGGTCGCCGCGATGCAGGGCGAGGCCGCGACCCGGCGGTTGCAGGAGATCTACGCGGCGCCGATCGACGAGGAGCTGATCGGCCGCCGGATCGAGGAGATCCGCGGGGCCGGGGTCACCACGGCGGTACGGCTGTCGCCGCAGCGCACGGTCCAGCACCACAAGGCCGTCATCGACGCCGGTGTCGACATCTTCGTCATCCGCGGCACCACGGTCTCCGCCGAACACGTCTCCGGCCGGGCCGAGCCGCTCAACCTGAAGCAGTTCATCTACGAGCTCGACGTGCCGGTGATCGTGGGCGGCTGCGCGACCTACACCGCCGCGCTGCACCTGATGCGGACCGGCGCGGCCGGGGTCCTGGTCGGGTTCGGCGGCGGCGCCGGCCACACCACCAGGACGGTGCTCGGCGTCGCCGTGCCGATGGCCACCGCGATCTCCGACGTCGCCGCCGCCCGTCGCGACTACATGGACGAGTCCGGCGGCCGCTATGTCCACGTCATCGCCGACGGCGGCATGGGCACCTCGGGCGACATCGCCAAGGCCATCGCCTGCGGTGCCGACGCGGTCATGGTCGGCTCACCGCTCGCCCGCGCCAGCGAGGCCCCCGGCCGGGGGTTCCACTGGGGCTCCGAGGCGCACCACCCCGAGCTGCCGCGCGGCAAGCGCATCGGCTTCGGCACGATCGGCTCGCTCGCGGAGATCCTGCACGGCCCGTCGTCGCTGAGCGACGGCTCGATGAACCTCATGGGCGCCCTCAAGCGCACCATGGCCACGGCCGGCTACTCCGACATCAAGGAGTTCCAGCGCGTCGAGGTCGTCATCGCCCCCCACGCGCGCCCGTCCGGGACGTAGAACCCCGGGGAATCGCGCCGGGGCCGGCCGGACGACCGGCCCCGGCGGCGGCTACCACGCTTCAGCACGCCAGGGCCGAACGGTTCGCCCGTCTGAAGCATGCCGGGCAGGCCGCGGTGCCGGTGCTGAGAAAGGTCCGCCCCGCCTGGAGCATGCTGAGCAGGCCTGAAAGCGGCTTCAGGACCGCCAGGGCCCGGGAGCCGGGCTCACACCCTGGCTGAGGGCGTCCAGCGGGCCGGTGACGCCGGGGGTGCGGGCCTGGGAGTGGTTCGCTCAGCCGAGGATGCCGAGCAGGTGGGTGACCTCGCGGGCGACGGCGTCGCGGCCCGCGGCGAGATACTTGCGGGAGTCGACCACCTTGGGGTCGGCCGCCAGATGGTCGCGGACCGCCCCGGTGAACGCCTTGTTCAGGTGCGTCGCGATGTTGATCTTCTTCATGCCGTGCCGTACGGCTTCGCGGAGGGTGTCGTCGGGCACGCCGGAGGAGCCGTGCAGGACGAGCGGGACCGGTACGGCGGCGCGCAGTGAGGCGATCAGGGAGAGGTCGAGCACCGCGTCCCTGGTGGTCATGGCGTGCGAGCTGCCGACCGCCACCGCGAGGGCGTCGACGCCGGTGCGCGCCACGTAGGCGACCGCCTCGTGCGGCTTGGTGCGTACGCCGGGGGCGTGCACGCCGTCCTTGCCGCCGACTTCGCCCAGCTCGGCCTCGACCCAGACGCCGCGCTCGTGACACCAGGCGGCGATCTCGGCCGTGCGTGCCACGTTCTCCTCGTCGGGTGACGCGGAGGCGTCGAACATCACCGAGCCGACGCCCAGCCGTACCGCCTCCTCCACCAGGTCGCGGTCGGTGGCGTGGTCGAGGTGCACGGCCACCGGCACGGCCGCCGCGCGGGCCACGGCGAGCGAGGCGAGCGCGATCGGGGCCAGCGCGCCGTGGTAGCGCACGCAGTTCTCGCTGATCTGGAGCACCACGGGGGCCGCCGCCGCCTCGGCGCCGCTGACGATCGCCTCGGCGTGTTCGAGCTGGATGACATTGAACGCGCCGACCCCGGCGGTGGCGTCGCTGATGATGTCGCCGATGGCGGCGAGGGGCATGGTGAGCTCCGATCTAGGACACGTCGATGTCGCGCTGCACGGTCAAGAACGTCTGGTGGTCGATCTCGCCCGCGACCGGCCGTGCCACGGCGGCGGCGCCCAGCGCGGCGGCCAGCGCCAGCCGCTCCGGCCACGGCGTTCCCGCGACGACGCCCAGCGCCAGCCCGGCGACCAGCGCGTCCCCCGCCCCCGTCGGGTTGCCCTCCACCCGGTACGGCATGCGCGCCCGCCAGCGGCCCTCGCCGGTGACCGCCAGCAGGCCGTCCGCGCCCATGGAGACGACCACCGCGCCCGCGCCCGCCTCCCGCATGAGCTCGGCGGCCGACTCCAGGGGCGTCCGCGCGGGGAAGGCCCTGGTCAGTTCGTCCAGGTTCGGCTTGATGATGGCGGGCCGTCCGGCGGGGGCGTGCCTGAGCGGTTCGCCGTCGGCGTCCACGATGGCCGGGACGCCGTGTTCGCCGGCTCGGGCGGCGAGCGTCGCGTAGAAGTCGTCCGGCACGCCGCGCGGCAGGCTGCCCGAGATGACCACGGCGTCGGCGTCGGCCAGCAGCCCGTCGTAGGCGTCGGCGAACCGCGCCAGCTCCTCCCCGGTCACCTCGGGTCCCGGTTCGTTGAAGAGCGTGGTGTCCTCGCCGGTGACGGCCAGGGTGGTGCGGGAGTCGCCGGCGATGGAGGTCAGGGCGTGGGGCAGCCCGGCGGCGGTGAGGTCGGCGGTGACGGCCTGACCGGTGGGTCCGCCGGCGAGCCCGGTGACGAGCACGTCATGGCCGAGCGCGGCGAGGACGCGGGCGACGTTGACGCCCTTGCCGCCCGCCCGGCGGTGGACGGCCCGCACCCGGTTGACGCCGTTCCAGTCGACCCGGTCCACCTGGTAGGTGACGTCCAGGGCGGCGTTCAGCGTGACGGTGACGATCATCGCGTCACAGCGGTTCCACCAGCCAGGTGCCGTGCCGCATGACACCGGCGACGCCGAGGTCGTCGTCGAGGACCACCAGGTCGGCGTCCTTGCCGACGGCGATGGAGCCGACGCGCTCGTCGAGGCCCAGCACGCGGGCGGGAGTGAGGGAGGCGATCTCGGCGGCCTCGACGAGGGACAGGCCGACGAACTCGACGGCGCGCCGGAAGGCCACGTCCATGGTGAGCGTGCTGCCCGCGATGGAGCCGCCCTCGACGAGCCTGGCCACGCCGTTCTGCACGGAGACCTCCATCGCGCCGAGCACGTAGGTGCCGTCGCCGACGCCGGTGGCGGCCATCGCGTCGGTGACCAGCGCGGTACGGCCGGCGCCCGCGACCTCGTACGCGAGGCGGGCCATGGCGGGGTGCAGGTGGACGCCGTCGTTGATGAGCTCGACGGTGACCCGCTCGTCTTCGAGCAGCGCGGCGATCGGGCCGGGGCTGCGGTGGTGGAGGGGAGGCATCGCGTTGTAGAGATGGGTGGCGACCGTGCCGCCCGCCTCGATGCCGGCGATCGTCTGGTCGAAGTCGGCGTCGCTGTGGCCGAGCGCGGCGATCACGCCGTCGGCGACGACGTCACGGATCACGTCGAGCGCGCCGGGCAGTTCGGGGGCGATGGTGAGCATCCGCGCGTGGCCGCGCCCCGCCTTGATCAGCCTGGCGACCTCGCCCCTGTCGGGCAGCCGGAGCCGGGCCGGGTCGTGCGCGCCGCAGCGGGCGGCGGCGATGTAGGGCCCTTCGAAGTGGATGCCGGCGAACACTCCGTCGGCGCACAGGTCGGCCAGTGCGGAGGTGGTGCTCGCCAGCTCGTCGAGCGCACCCGTGACCAGGCTTGCCATGATCGTCGTGGTGCCGTGCTCGGCGTGGAACGCCGCCGCGCGCAGGGCTCCCTCCAGGTCGCCCGCGGGGAAGGAACCCCCCGCTCCACCGTGGTTGTGGATGTCGACGAAGCCCGGCACGACGTGCCTGCCGGAGAGGCCGTGGCCGTTTCCGGGGGCGGTGCCCTGGCCGATGTGGGTGATACGGCCGTCTTCGATGGTCAGCCAGCCCTCGTGCACTCCGCCAGGGGTGACGATGCGGGCGTCCGCGAGTGTGATGCTCATGGAGAAAGGATCACAGATCGCGTGAGGTGCAGGGGCTGGTCGGGGTCGAGTCCACGGGCGTGCGCCCGGGCGACGGCGACCCGCTGGGCGGTCACCAGCTCGGCCATGGCGTCGGCGTCCGAGGCGCGGAAGACGCCGCCGGTGCTCCTGACCTCGTCCGCGAGCCCGTCGGGGGCGGTGCCGAGCATCCAGGTGACCCTGCCGGGCCCGGCGATGCTGATCGGGCCGTGGCGGTACTCCATGGCGGGGTAGGACTCGGTCCAGGAGCGGGACGCCTCGCGCATCTTGAGCGCGGCCTCGTGGGCCAGGCCGCAGCTCCAGCCGCGGCCGAGGAAGGTGATCTGCTCGGCCGTCACCAGCTCCTCCGGCAGCGGGGCGGCGAGCGCGGCCTCGGCGTCGCGGATGGCCGGTGCGAGGTCCTCGCCGAGGTGGGCGCGGAGCAGCGCGAGCTGGGTGGTGGCGAAGCGGGTCTGCACGACGGACGACTCGTCGGCGTAGTCGAGCACGACGGTCTCGTCCGCGAGGGTCATCACCGGGGTCGCGGGGTCGGCGGTGATCGCGGTGGTCTTGGTGGTGGCGTCGGCGAGCAGGGCCAGTACCTCGCTGGTGGTGCCCGAGCGGGTCAGGGCGAGGATGCGGTCGTAGGAGCGGCCGGTGGGGGCCTCGGAGGCGGCGAAGGCGTCGGTCTCGCCGTGCCCGGCCTGCTCACGGAGCACGGCGTACGCCTGGGCGATGAACCACGAGGTGCCACAGCCGACGACGGCGACGCGCTCGCCTCGCCGAGGCAGGGCGGCCTGCGGGGCGGCGGTGACCGCGCGGCGCCAGCACTCGGGCTGCGAAGCGATCTCCGCTTCGGTGTGGGTGGTCATTGCCTGCCTCCAAAAGGATTATTTCTGCATATTTTATAGCAGAAACGAGCAGGTTTCTGCATGAGTGTCGCCTGCCCATCGGCATGTGTCACGCTTTGACGATCAGGCGGTCGAGGGAGGTTCACCGGTGGCCCGCTATGAGCGCTGGAACGCGATACTCGAACTCCTCACGCACGAGGGACGGCTGACCGTCGAGGAGGCGGCGGCCTCGCTCGCTGTGTCGACCGCCACCATCAGGCGTGACTTCGACCAGCTCGCCCAGCAGCAGATGCTGATGCGCACCCGGGGCGGTGCGGTCTCCCAGAGCGTCAGCTACGACCTCCCGCTGCGCTACAAGACCGCCAGGCACGCCGGGGAGAAGCAGCGCATCGCCGCGCGGGCCGCCGAGCTCGTCTCGCCCGGCTCCATCGTCGGCATGAACGGCGGCACCACCACCTCCGAGCTGGCCAGGGCGCTGGCCACCCGCGCGGACCTCAACGTCGAGGAGGCCCCGCCCGTCACCATCGTGACCAACGCGCTGAACATCGCGAGCGAGCTGACCGTCCGCCGGCACATCAAGATCGTGGTCACCGGCGGCGTCGCCCGGCCGCAGTCGTACGAGCTGATCGGTCCGCTCGCCGTGGGAGTGCTCGAACAGGTCGCCCTGGACGTCGCCTTCATCGGGGTGAACGCGATCGACCTCGACAACGGCGCGAGCACCCACCACGAGGGGGAGGCGAGCGTCAACCACCTGCTCGTCAGCCGGGCCGCGAAGGTCGTCGTGGTGGCGGACGCCTCGAAGGTGGGGGCCAGGGCGTTCGCCAGGATCTGCCCGATCTCCGCGATCCACACCCTGGTCACCGACTCCGGTCTGGCCGACGAAGACGCCGCCCGGTTCGCCGAGGCCGGCGTCGAGGTGATCAGAGCCTGAGACCGCCAGGTAGATAGCGGTGGGCATAGGGGGTAGAAAGGCAACACAGGCTGCCACACCGCTGAGGGGAGCAGGATGACAGCGCGAATGGGCACTGCGAGGCTCGGCCCCGCCGAAAGATCTGCGGCGCTGGCCCAGATGGCCGCGCAGGAACTGGACCTGATCGTGGTCGGGGGTGGCGTGGTCGGCGCGGGAGTCGCGCTGGACGCGGTGACCCGGGGCCTGAGCGTGGCGCTGGTCGAGGCGCGCGACTTCGCCTCCGGCACCTCCTCGCGATCCTCCAAGCTGATCCACGGTGGTTTGCGCTATCTGGAGCAGCTCAACTTCGACCTGGTCAGAGAGGCGTTGCAGGAGCGCGCGTTGCTGTTGCAGCGGATCGCGCCGCATCTGGTGCGCCCGGTCCCCTTCCTCTTTCCGCTGACCCATATGGGGTGGGAACGGCCCTATGTCGGAGCCGGTCTGGCGTTGTACGACATGCTGGGCTTCTCCTTCGGATTCACCCGTGGCGTGCCCGGTCACCGCCACCTGTCCAGGAAGCGGGCCCTGCGGCTCGCCCCCGCGCTGCGCAGGAGCGCCTTCACCGGCGCGGTGCAGTACTGGGACGCGCAGATGGACGACGCCCGCTACGTGATGACCATGCTCCGCACCGCCTCCACGTACGGCGCGCAGATCGCCTCGCGGTCGCAGGCCGTCGGCTTCCTCCGCGAGGGGGAGCGGGTCACCGGCGTCAAGGTGCGCGACCTGGAGGGCGGCAACGAGTTCGACGTCCGGGCCCGGCAGGTCGTCAACGCCACCGGCGTGTGGACCGACGACATCCAGGGTCTGGTCGGCGGTCGCGGGCAGATCCACGTGCGCGCCTCCAAGGGCGTTCATCTGGTGGTGCCGCGCGACCGCATCCAGTCCGTGACCGGCATCATCCTGCGCACCGAGAAGTCGGTGCTGTTCGTGATCCCGTGGGGGCGGCACTGGATCGTCGGCACCACCGACACCGAGTGGTCGCTCGACAAGGCCCACCCGGCGGCCTCCCGCTCCGACATCGACTACGTGCTCGACCATCTGAACGCCGTCCTCTCCGTCCCGCTGACCAGGGACGACGTCGAGGGCGTCTACGCGGGGCTGCGGCCGCTGCTCGCCGGGGAGTCGGACGAGACGTCCAAACTCTCCCGGGAGCACGTGGTCGCCCATCCGGTGCCGGGCCTGGTGATGATCGCCGGTGGGAAGTACACCACCTACCGGGTGATGGCCAAGGACGCGGTCGACGCCGTGGCGCACGGCCTCGACCAGCGGGTCCCCTCGTCCTGCACGGACCGCGTCCCGCTGGCCGGGGCGGAGGGCTACCAGGCGCTGTGGAACTCCCGGTACCGCCTGGCACGTTCCTCCGGGCTGCACGTCGCGCGGATCGAGCACCTCCTCCAGCGGTACGGCTCGCTGATCGACGAGGTGCTGGTGCTGATCGAGGAGGACCCGTCGCTCGGCAGGCCGCTGACCGGGGCCGACGACTACCTCCGCGCCGAGATCGTCTATGCCGCCACCCACGAGGCGGCCCGCCATCTGAACGACGCGCTGACCCGCCGTACCCGGATCTCGATCGAGACGTTCCACCGTGGTGTCGCGGTGGCGCGTGAGGCGGCCGAGCTGATGGCGGGCCCGCTGGAGTGGGACGACGAGCAGATCAAGCGCGAGGTCGAGTACTACACCAAGCGGGTGGAGGCCGAGCGGGCCTCCCAGGAGCAGGACACCGACCAGGAGGCCGACGCCATCCGGCTCGGCGCGCCCGAGATCGTTCCGGTGGACGTGCCCTGATCAGAGCTGGTTCGTGCGTCCGGGGTTGTTCTGGTGGACGTGCCCTGATCAGAGCTGGTTCGTGCGTCCGAGGTCGTTCCGGTGGGCGTGCCCTGATCAGAGCTGGTTCGTGCGTCCGGGGTCGTTCCGGTGGGCGCCTTGATCAGAGCAGGTTCTGCGCGTACTGCTGGGCGTCGTGCACGTCGAGCAGCGGCTCCTTGACGCCGTCCGGGGCGTCGTCGGTCCAGTTCTGGTTGCCGCTGTTGACCAGCCGCTGCCGGATGGCCTGCACGTCCGCCCGGTTGCGCGGCTTGTCGCCGGCGGCGGCCAGGATGCCCACGGCCCCCGCGACGTGCGGGCTGGCCATCGAGGTGCCGCTGATGGTGTTGTAGCCGCCGTTCGCCCAGGTCGAGTAGATGCAGGTGCCCGGGGCGGCGATCTCGATGGTCATGCCGTAGTTGGAGGTGGCGGCCAGCGAGTCGTCCCTGTCCTGGCCGGGCCGGCACGGCGGCCGGTCGCCGCCCAGGCCGCCCGCCCGCCCGTCGAGGTCGGTGAGCGCCGAGACGGTGATCACGTCGGGGTGGTTGGCGGGGAAGAACGTCGAGGCGTCCGTCGCGCTGTTGCCCGCCGCCGCGACGACGACCACGCCGTTGTCGATCGCGCCGGTGAGCGCCGCGCTGATCGCGGTGCTCGAACAGCCCTCGCAGCCGAGGCTCAGGTTGGCCACCTCGATGCTCTGCGCGCGGGCGATGACATAGTCGATGGCGGCGGCCAACGCGGACAGGGTGCCCGACCCCTGCTCGTCGAGCACCCGCACCGAGTGGATCCTGGCGCCGGGCGCGACGCCGACCGCGCCCACGCCGTTGTCGATCGCGCCCACGATGCCCGCGACGTGGCTGCCGTGGCCGTTGGGGTCGTCACCCGAGTTGAGTACGCAGGCGCCGGTCGTGCAGTCGGCGCGGGAGACCACGTTCAGGTCGGGATGGTCGTGGTCGACGCCCGAGTCGATGACGGCGACGTCCACGTCCACCCGGATGTCGTCGACGCCGTCGATGGCCAGGTTCCGGTTCTCCGGGGCGAACACCCGTCGCACGCCGGACGGCACGGTCTGGGCGAAGGCGGTCACCACGGCGTCGCGTTCCACGCTGAGCACACCGGGCGCCCGCTTGAGCTTCGCGGCCTCGGCCGCGGTGAAGGTGGCGGAGTAGCCGTTGAACGCGTGCCGGTAGACGCCGACCAGCTTGCCGTCGTGCGCTTTGACCTGGTCGTACGCGACGGCCTCGGTGCTCCGGACGGTGGGCTCCAGCATGACGATGTAACAGTGGGTCTCCTCGCCTTCCGGCACGGTGTCCGAGAGCGCCGGGGCGCAGAAGAGCAGTACGGCCAGGGCGGCAGCCAATGGGGCGAACCGGTTCCAGAAGTGACGGTGGCGGACGCCACCCGCAATATCACGCATAGTGAGCATGTTTTCCGGGGGTGCGCCACGCGTGATGTACCGGCTCGCGGTCTTTTGGATTCTCTTGCCGTGAAGGTGCGAAGACCCGCGCCGCCGGATGCGGCGCGGGTCCCGAAGGCGGCGCTTCGTCAGCTGAACGCCTGGAACTCGGCGGCCCTGACCTGGTTTCTGGCCGGGCTCGCCGTGGCGCAGTCGGTGGCGGAGTTGGGGTCGTTGTCCTGCTCGCCCAGGTAGAGCGGGTTGCCGGTGCACTGGCTGGAGACGACCCGCAGCATCAGGTGGGTCGCCTTGGCCGTGCGCACGTCGAACGACTTGACGATCAGGTCGGCGCCGCGCGGGCGGGGGAGCCGGGTGGCGAACGCGTCGGACCGGCTCTTGTGGATGACGGAGTAGGAGGCGGGATCGGCGCAGTCCTTGCCTGCCGTACTGTCGCAGGCGAGGACTTCGAAGGCGCGCAGTGCGCTGAAGCGGTTCTGCGCGCCGGGGTCGTTCGGGTCGCCGACGTTGGGCCGGAGCATGGCGCTGACCTGGACCCTGCGGACCTTGACGGGCTCGGTGCCCGCGAGGTCGACCGTGACCGACCGGCCCTGGACGGGGGCGGTGAGGGAGGCCCAGCCGGTGGCCTCGGTCTCGTCGATCAGCAGGCCGTGGTTGACGCCGTCGCCGGCGGCGGTGGCGCCCGAGGCGGCGGCGGCCACGTTGCGGTCGAGCTTGACCCGAAGCGTCTCCGAACCCCTTCCGAAGCTCTCCGCCAGACGCTTGTGGCCGAAGCCCTTGGCCACTGCGACCAGCGAGTATCTGCCCGGAACGATCTCGAAGGCGTCACCCAGCGGGGTCGCCGGGTCGGTGTCGGCGACGGGGGTGGCCCGCGCCTCGTAGTCGCCGACGTACAGCCGCACCGGCGTGCCCTGCGCGTCGCCGGTGGGCCGCAGGGTGACCGTGACGTTGCCGCCGCGCGGGGAGGCGAAGCTCGGCGTCGGGTCGGGGTCGGCCGGGCCGTTGCTGGCCGCGTCCCTGCCCAGCCCGTGCTCGGCGAACGCGTTCCACATGATGTCGTGGTTCTTCCCGCCGAAGCGGATGGTGTCGGCGGCGAGCAGCGCGTCCCGGTGATCGACGTAGCTCACCGCGCCCGACGCCATCAGCAGCAGCGCGTCGAAGGAGATCTGGGCCCAGCGCCGGTTCCCCGGGCACTTCTCCAGCGCCAGCCTGCCCTCGGCACAGGCCCGCTGGGAGGCCGCGTTGCCGTCGCCGTACCTGCGGAGGAACGCCTGCCGTACGTCGAACTGGGTCGCCGACCAGATCTCGCCGTCCGCGTGGACCTGCTGGCCCACCAGGTCGTACGCGATGTCGCTGTAGTTCAGGGGAGAGCGGGACATGTCGTAGTTGCGGATCCCCGCCTTGTGGTCGCCGGTGACGTAACCGCCGGTGACGTACGGCGTGTCGCCCGCGGGGCGGAAGCCGTTCTCGAAAAGGTACTCCATCGCGAACAGGTCGGAGGTGCTCTCGTTCATCGCACCCGCCTGGGCCCCGCTCCAGCCGGAGACCGGTCCGCCGATCATGCGGCCGGAGATCGCGTGGGTGTACTCGTGGCCGATCACCGACATGTCGTAGTCGCCGTCGACGCACGGGGAGTAGAACGAGCCCGCGATGGGCTGCCACAGGTACATGTTGGTGATCGGGGCGACCCCGTCGGGGCCGGTGATCTGGTTGGCGTTGTCACGGACGCTCAGCACCCGCGCGCCCGCCTGGGCGTTGCCCTGCTCCGGGTCGCCGCCCAGGCCGCCGTGTTCGCCGTTGCTCGTCTGCATGTTCCACGCGGTCTCGGTGAAGCCGAGCCGGTAGGACCAGTCGTGCATCCGGTTGTGCATGACGTGCAGGTTCGTGATCGCCGCCTCCAGGTCGGCCTCGCCCGGCTGGTCGAAGGTCGCCGGGTCGCACTTGTCGCGGTACCACCGGTTGGTCCACGGATAGGAGTAGTCACGGCTGGGTGTGGCCACGTTGCTCCGGGTGCCGACCGTGAAGGCGTCGCCGCTGGCCCGGTTCTCGAAGGTCCGCGCGGCGTTGCCGAGGCTGGTGCCGGTCGGCTGGTCCGTCGTGTGGTCGACGTCCCACGGCTTGCCGGTCGAGGTGTCCCCGACGATGAGGTCGCAGCCGCGGGCGGGCGTGAAGCACCACGTCTTGCGGGTGTCGGTGGAGGAGTAGTTCGCCGGCGGGTTGGCCGGGAAGCCCTCCCACGTCGGGTTCTCCGGTTCCCAGCCGTGATCGACCAGGTTTTCCCTGACCAGGATCGCGCCGCTGACCGCGTCCACGTGCGTGGTGTAGGCGGCGGGTTCGCCCGCGCCGCCCCCGATCAGCGTCACCTGGAACGCGTTGTGCACGCCGTCCGGCGCGGGCACGGCGGCGGCCGAGACCTGCTTGGTGGTCGCGGTCGTCAGGTTGATGCCGCCGTCTCGGGCGGCGATCTCCAGGGCCTGCGCCTCGGAGATCGCGGCGGCGGGCGGCGCCCCGGTGTCCCGGGAGAGCGTCGAGGTCACGTGGCGGATCTGGCCGTCGAAGACGCCGATCGCCACCTGCCCGTCGACCCCGGCGGGCAGGTCGCCGAAGCGCTGGCGCAGGAGCACGGCGTGTCCCTGGCCCAGCGGGTTGACCGCCACCTTCTCCAGCGCGTCGACCGCGCCGGCGGACAGCCCGAACATGGCCTCGTTGGCCTTGAGGTAGGCGCGGGCGGCCTGTTCGGGATCGGCGCCGAGGGCTTCGGCGAGGGGGGCGGAACCGGTGATCACCGCGGGGGTGCCGAGCGTGTTCCACCGGATGGTGGCCGCGCCGTCCGCCCTGATCAACTTGGGTGGTGGTACGGAACCGCGCCGATGGTCCAGGTCGGGTTTGCCGTGTTCCTCGGACTGGAAGTCGTGGGTTCTGGGGGTCGGCTCGCCGGGTTCGCCCAGGGCGACTCCGGCGACGGGCAGGGCTAGCACCGCGACGATCGCGGTGACGAATGTGGCACGTAACCAGGGCTGGGAAGACACCGAACCTCCTGCGCAGACGTTGCCGCGTGATGCGCAAGAGGTAACACTGTCAAGGCGTCATGACAAGACCTTGTAAAGCGTGATAAGTCAGTGTAATACGGTCAGTCGAACGGGATCCATGCCTGGTCGGCAAGGGTTTTCAGATCGGAGACCTTGAGACCGCCGTCGGAAACTGTCCACAATGTGTCACCGATCACCAGCGAGCGCCGGATCCCCGGGTCCACTGGGGCGAAGCCGTTGCCGGCCTTGGCCTTGGGGTGCTTCACCTCACCCTGCTTGGTGATCCCGTCCGCGCTGATGGCCAGCACCATGGCGCTGCTCTCGCCGTCGTGGGTGTTCAGCGGGAGTACGGCCTGGCCGGTCGCCGGCCAGTAGAGGAAGGCGTGCGGGTCCCATTCGACCTCGCTGCCCGACTCCTTCTGGAAGAGTTGCGACAGGCGGCGCGGCGCGGCCGGGTCGCTCACGTCGAACAGCGAGACCTGGTTGCCGAGGGTCCGGCCCTTCTCGCTCGCCTCCTGGCCCACGCCGATCAGCCGTCCCTCGCCCGCCGCGTGCAGGTAGGCGGAGTAGCCGGTGATCTTCAGCTCGCCGGTCACCCGGGGGGCGGCGGGATCACGCAGGTCGAGCGTGTAGAGCGGGTCGACCTGGCGGAAGGTCACCACGTAGCCGACCGGGCCGATGAAGCGCACCGAGTAGATCCGCTCGTCCTTGCCCAGCCCCGTCACCTTCCCGGTCGTGGTCAGGTCGTCGGCGGCGAGCACGTGGACGCCGCTCTCGCTCTCCCGGCCGTCGGGGGAGGTGGCGGTCGTGGCGACCCGCAGGTGGCCCTCATGTTCCGACAGGGAGTACTGGTTGAGCACCCGTCCGGGCACCTTGCCCGAGGCGACATAGCGGGGCGGGCCCGCCGCGCCGACGTCGAACCGGTGGATCTCCGTCTCCTCCGGCGGCGCGGTGGGCGTCGGCGCGGCCGTGGCCTCCAGCGTGATCGTCGGCTTGTCCGTCGGCGTGGACGTGATCGTCAACCCGGTCGTCGGCTCGGTCGTCGGCTTGTCCGCCGGCAAGGTCGAAGTCGGGTCGCTCGGAGCCGGGTCGGGTGAGGTCTGGCCGGCCGGAGTCGGGTCGGCCGGGGTCGTGCCCAGAGGTGGTTCCGTGGGTGTGGGATCTTCCCTGGGAGCGGCGGGCGTGCCGGAGGGCTCAGGCAGGAGCGACGGCATCGACGGGTCGCCGGACGGGCGCGGGTCCGGCGGGGGCTCCTGGATCACCGGCGGTGACCACCAGCGCGGGTTGCTGGTCACGTAGAGGCTGTCACCGGTCCCGTAGACCGTGTCGCCGTCGGCCGCCACGCTGATCGGGTCGTCGCCCGCGAGGGTGTCGTCGCCGGCCGCCAGGTCGAGGCTGTGCAGGCTGAGCATCGAGGTGCCCGTGTAGTCATTCGGGTGGCTGACCTGCTCGCACTTCACACTCTCCGTACGGCCGGCCCCCGCCGCGTCGGTCACCTCGTACTTCGGCAACCAGGCGTCGATCGGAGCCTTCTTGACGAACTCCTGGTTGAGACGGGTCCGCTCGGCCTCGGTGACGTCGTCCGACGGCTCGGGCACGGGGAAGGTGAGATCCGGCTGGCTCCTGACCACGATCCTGACCGTCGAGCCGACCATCCGGGCGTCCACGTGCTCGCCCCGCGGGGTGATCGTCCCGGCGATTCTGGGCTTGCCCGCCAGGTCCACGAGGACGTAGCGGGGCCCCTCCATCCCGGGCCGCTTGTCCGCGCGGAACGACATGATCCCGCCGCCGGAGACCAGCACCAGCGCCCGGTCGCCGTGCACCAGCAGGTCGGCGGGCGCGAAGCCCTGGTTCTTGTCGACCAGCCTCAGCGAACCGGTGACCTTCCTGGTCGCCGCGTCGACGACCCGCAGTACCCCGCCGTTGACCGTGATGACCCGCTTGCCGTCCGTCTTGACCAGGTCGGGCTCGTCGACCCCGGCCTCCTGGACGTTGGTGGTCGAGTGGTCGGGCGTGCTCTTGGCCATCGCCTGGTCTTGGATGGCCTCGCGGAACATGACGGGCTGGCCGAACCCCCAGGGGCCGACGTTCGCGGCGGCCTTCTCGCGCAGGCCGGTCAGCATGTCGTCGCAGCTCGAATACGACACCAGCCGGGCGTTGCCGAGGTTCACCGTTCCCTGGCCGGCCGTACGGCTCGCGGGTTCCGGACCGCCCGTGCCCGAGCAGGCTGCGCAGGCCGTCGCCAGGGTGACCGCGATGGCGGCGGCGCGGGCCGTACGAATCGAAGGGCTCATGTTCCTACGACGGATGCGGTCTGTGCGCGGTTCAGGAGATGCCGCCGGGTTTCCGGGTGAAGGCCGCGCTCAACTGGTAGTCGTCGGAGGTCTCCAGCAGGGTGCGGACGGACTGGCCCTGGTGGTCGATCACCAAGATCTTGTCGGTCTGGCCGCTGACCTCCCAGCAGAACAGGTGCCGCTCGTCGTACCAGCCGAGCACCTTGTCGCATTCGGAGGTGTAGCGCGTGACCTCCTTGCCCGAGGCGGTGTCCCAGATGCAGTGGTTGCTGGCGTTGCCGCCCCGGCAGTCGGTCACGAACTGCTTGCCGGAGGGCGAGAAGAAGTCCATCGTGTCGGGGACCTTGCCGATGCCGCGGATG
Source organism: Dolomitihabitans soli (assembly GCF_022213955.1). Lineage (GTDB taxonomy): Bacteria > Actinomycetota > Actinomycetes > Streptosporangiales > Streptosporangiaceae > Streptosporangium_A > Streptosporangium_A soli. The sequence goes on from NZ_JAKNTW010000017.1 coordinate 78,300, forward strand.
CTGCGCTGCTCGGTGCCGTCGGTGCCGTAGAAGCGCAGCGTGCTGGTCTCCCCGGAGGTGGCGATCGCCACCGCGCCGTCGCCGCCGGGAGCCCAGCCGTAGTAGGAGTCCTTCACCGTCCGGTCGCTGATCGTGACCGGGTCGGTGGTGGACTGGCCGACCGTGGCGATCACGAAGCCACGGGTGTCCCACTCGTCGTTGCCGACCTCGCGCTCGATGGCGAGCAGTACCTGGGTGCTGTCCTTCGACCACAGCCAGACGCTGGCGATCAGGGGCTGCTTGACGGTCTTGATCGTCGTCTTGTCGCCGGTCTCGCGATCCGTGATCACGACGGAGTCGTAGTTGTCGCTGGTGTAGTTCTTGCCGCGGCTGGCCAGGTAGCGGCCGTTGGGGGAGACCTTGGACTCCCAGTTATTCGGATATTTCGAGAACTGTCCGGTTAGCGAGCCGCGCGCGTAGTCCACCCACTCCTTGGTCTTGGCGTCCTGGACCTGGTACGACGTGAGCGTGATCGGGTCGGCCGGGTGCTCGAAGAGCGTGACATCCCCGCCGCCGGGCAGCGCCGTCTCCGTCAGATCCGAGGTGGACACCGGCGCCGGGGTCGGCGTCGGCGTGGGCGTCGGGGACGCCGGGGCGGTCGACTGGGCGAGCGTGCCCGTCGGGTTGGGATCGGGCTCCGCCGGCCGGTTGTTGAGCACCACCACCAGCGTGACCGCGAGCGCCACCGCCAGGACGCCGCCCACGATCGCCGCGATCAGGGCGCCCCGCTTCGACCCGCCGCCCGCCTGCGTCGGCGGGCCCTGCTGCGGGGGATAACCGCCGTAGCCCGGGGCGTTCGGCGGCGCCTGCTGCAGGCCGTAGGGCGCGGGAGCCTGATGCTGCTGCCGGCCGTACTGCTGGTCCTGCCGGCCGTACGGGCCGGGCTGTGGCGAGGCGCTGCCCGCCGGTCCGTACGGCGTGGCGCCGGGACCGGGGTAGGAGGGCTGGCCCTGGTTGCCCGGGTACGAAGGCTGGCCCTGGGCGGGGTAGGAGGGCTGACCCTGGTTGCCCGGGTAGGAGGGCTGGCCCTGGGAGCCGGGGTACGGCTGCTGGCCGGGAGCCGCCGGGAAGGACGGCGGTCCCTGGGCGGCGGGGTAGGAGGGCTGGTCCGGGCCGTTCGGGAGGATCTTGGTGTGGCCGGGCTGCTCGGACGCCGCGGCGGCGGCCTCCTTCAGGATGCCGGGGGCCGAGACGGGGTGCTGGAGCAGGCCGAGGATCACCTGTTCCGCCGTCGGCCGCTGGGCCGGGTCCTTGTTGAGGCAGGCCGCCACCAGGTCGAGCAGCGAGCCGTCGAGACAGGAGAGGTCGGGCTGGACGTTCAGCACCCTGTTGATCACGGCGGGCAGCGTGTCGCTGCCGAACGGCGCGTTGCCGCTGGCCGCGTAGAGCATCGTGCTCGCCCAGGAGAACAGGTCCGCGGCCGGGCCGACCGTGTGACCGAGGATCTGCTCGGGCGCCATGTACGCGGGCGTGCCGACCGGCATCGAGCTGATCGTCGAGGTGGCGTCGAGCGCCCTGGCGATGCCGAAGTCGATGACGCGGGGCCCGTCGGAGGCGAGCAGGACGTTGGCGGGCTTGAAGTCACGGTGCACGATGCCGGCCTGGTGGATGGCCGCGAGGGCGGTGGAGGTGCCGATGGCCAGCCGGTGCAGCGAGGGGCCGGTGCGCGGGCCCGCCTCGGTGACGACGGCCTGCAGGGAGGGGCCGTCGATGAACTCGCTGATGATGTAGGGCCGGTCGTTCTCGATCCCGGTGCCCAGGACCGTCGCCGTGCAGAAGGGGGAGACCCGCTCCGCGACCGCGACCTCGCGGACGAAGCGTTCGACCATCACCGGATCGCCGGACATCTCAGGACGCAGCCACTTGATGGCGACCAGCGTGCCCGAATTGTCGGCGGCGAGGTACACGACCCCCTGCCCGCCTTCGCCCAGGCGCCCGCGGAGATCGTGACCTCCCAGTCGTGTGGGGTCTCCGGATCTCAGCGGCGTGAAAGAAGGCATAAGGGGATTGTTGCGCTTCATGCTGGCGACGGCCACCTGGCTACGTCCGAAATGAGAGCTTTGGGCCATGGGGCGGGATTCAGGGCGGCGCATGCGTGGCCACGGATACGATGTGCTGGGATGCGAGAGGGGTGCGGGCCGTGGCCGACGAGTTCCAGACCGCCTTCTGGACGGCCAAGCGGGCGATGATGACGGCGGCGGAGACCGCCTACAACCGCCACGGTGTCCGGTCCGGCCAGCAGTTCATCCTGCAGTGCCTGTGGGAGACCGACGGCCTCACCCCCGGCGAGATCGCCCGCCGCCTGGGCCTGGCCACTCCCACCGTGACCAGGGCCGCGACCCGGATGGCCGCCGCCGGCCTGCTACGCCGCGAGCCGCACCCGACCGACGCCAGACTCGTACGGCTCCGCCTGACCGAGCGCGGTCACGAGTTGGAGACCGTGATCGACCAGGAGATGAGCGCCCTCAGCGAACGCGCCCTGCGCACCCTGACCCCCGCCGAGCGCGAGCAGTGCATCCACTTCCTCCACGAGATCAAGGCCAACGCCACCTGACCCGGCTGCCGCCCGGGCGCGGTGGCCTGGTGGAAATCGACCGATCCCGCCGAAGATCAGCCGCAGAACCCCGGCCTGGATCACCACCGCCGCGTGCCCCTGTGGGTGGCTCAGAAGACTGTGGAGCGCCCGTTCCACCGCGTCGCCGCGTGCGCTGGAACCGGGTGTGACGTCCATCGGGCCATCACGTCGAGGAACGCGGTGAAGGCCGCCCGCGACGGGGGCCTGGCGAACCGCGATGGATGTCGAGCCGGCGCATAGGGTGGGGCACCATGACGCCTGCTCAGAGGTTCTGACCACGATGCCGATCTCCCCGTTCCTCGCAGCTCTGCGGGTCCATGTCGGAAACGCGCTCCTCGTGCTTCCCTCGGCGTGCGCCTGCGTGTTCGACGACCAGGGCCGGCTGCTCCTCGCCCGCCACGAGCGCGGCGTGTGGGCCCCGCCGGGCGGCGCGATCGAGCCCGACGAGCGGCCCGCCGACGCCGCCGTGCGTGAGGTCGCCGAGGAGGTCGGCCTGAAGATCGGAGTCGACGGCCTGGTCGGCACGTGGGGCGGGCCCGAGTTCCGGGTGCTGTATCCCAACGGCGACCAGGTCTCCTACGTGATGAGCGTCTACGCCTGCCACCCCTTGTCCGGCGACCCCACCCCCGACGGCGACGAGATCTTCGAGGCCCGGTACGTCGCCGAGGACGACCTCGCGGGCTACGGGCTCGCCTCCTGGACCGCGCTCGTCCTTCCCGACGTCTTCGCCTGGCACCGCGCGAACGCCGGCCGCTGACCGCCCCGCCGCGCGAACGGCGGCCGCTGAGCGCCGCGCCACGCGAACGGCGGCCGCTGACCGTCGCGCCGCGCGAACGCCGGCCGCTGACCCGCCCCGCCGGGGATTCGCCGGTCGACGGGCGTGCCCGGCCGCCGAGAACCTTCCACACCCCGGTGGCGGGTTCACGCCGCCGTACGGGGAGGATGATCGGATGACGCGTGCGTGGGTGGCCGAGGCGATGGCCCGTCTGGCTGCGGAAGAGGCGGGCTGCGAGGTCACGCCGTTGCGGGAGTTCCCGTTGCCGACGAGGGTCCGGCTCCTGATCAAGGACGAGTCCGCGCACCCCACCGGGAGCATGCGGCACCGGCACGCCAGGGCGTTGTTCCGGCATGCCGTCGCGAGTGGCCGGATCGTCGAGGGCACGACCGTGGTGGAGGCCGCGGGCGGCAACGCGGCGGTCGCCCAGGCGCACTTCGCGCGTCTGCTCGGCCTGAGGTACGTCGTGGTCATGCCCGGCACCCGTACGGCGGCGCGCGCGGCGGCGGTGCAGGAACTTGGCGGCGAGTGCCGCTTCCACACCCCGCCCGCGGCGATCTACGAGGAGGCCCGCCGGCTGGCCGGCGAGCTCGGCGGGCACTACCTCGACCAGTTCGCCTGGGCCGACCGCGCCGTCGACTGGCAGGACCCCGGCCTGGCGGGCGAACTGCTGGACGACGGGCACCCAGCCGGTCGGCGCGAGCCGCCGCATGACGGGCCCCCTCACGACTGGGGTCCGGCGGACGACGGGATCGCTGTCGGCCGGTCGGCCGGCGGGCTGTCCGGCGGGCGGGGTTCCGGGCCGGGTGGGGCGCCCGCGTGGGTGGTGGTCGGTGCGAGCACGGGCGCGACGTCGGCCGCGCTCGGCCGCCGCGCCCGGCTGCTCGGACTGTCGACCAAGGTGGCGGTCGCCGACCCGGAGAACTCCGCCTACTTCCCCGGCTGGACGCTCGGCGCCGCCGACTACGCGACGGGGATGCCGTCACGCATCGAGGGCATCGGCCGCCCCCGGGTCGAGCCCGGCTTCGCGTATCCCCTGGTCGACATGGTCGTGCCCGTCAAGGACGCGGCGAGTGTGGCGGCGGCGCGGCACCTGCGGGCGGTGACCGGCCTCCCGGTCGGCGGCTCGTCCGGCACCACCCTGTGGGCGGCGATCGAGCTGATCGCCCGCATGCACACCCGGGGCGAGACCGGCACGGTGATCGCCGTCCTGGGCGACGCGGCCCCCCGGCACCTCCGGACCTACCACGACGACGAGTGGACGACCGGGAGGTCGCTGGACCTCACGCCGCACAGCGACGCCCTGGCGCGCTTCGTCTCCGATGCCGTCTGGACGGTGTGATACCCCGGTGAATCGTCGTGCCCGGGCTACGGGCTCCACGGGCGCGGGGTTGACCAGGGAAGACGGTCAACGGTTCGTTGTCGCGGCGGCCGGCCATCCACGCCACAGCACCATGGGCCCGCACACCGTCACCATCGGCGGCGAGTGGCGCCGGGGTGGCCTGCCGTACGTCTGGGCGCAGTTCGGCCGCGCTGCGTAGCGGCGGCGGTGGGGGTCGGCGCCCTTGACATCAACCTTGGTTGAGGTTGGAGGCTGGCGGGGTACAGGCGATCGACCAGAGGAAGGGTTCACATGCGCGCGATCCAGGTGCGGGAGTTCGGCGGTCCCGAGGTGCTGGTGCCGGCGGAGGTGCCCGCGCCGGTGGCGGGTCCGGGTGAGGTCGTGGTGCGGTTGGCCGTCGCGGACGTCATCTACCTCCATACGCTGTTGCGCGGCGGCTGGGGAGGCGACTTCTTCCCCCTGAAGCCTCCGTACGTGCCAGGAGGCGGCGGTGCCGGACGGGTGAGCGCCACGGGCGAGGGTGTGGATCCGGGGTTGGTGGGGCGGCGGGTCGTGGCGAGGGCGTCCACCGGTTACGCCGAGCAGATCGTCGCCGCCGTGGGGGACGTGGTCGAGATTCCGGACGGTCTGGGTTTCGCCGAGGCGGCGTCCATGCTGCATGACGGTGCCACCGCGTTGAGCCTGGCGCGCAGCGCGCGAATCGGGAAGGGCGAGTGGGTGCTGGTGACGGCCGCCGCCGGCGGGGCGGGTTCGTTGCTCGTTCAACTGGCACGCGACGCCGGGGCCCGGGTGGTCGCGGCGGCTCGTGGGGAACGCAAGCTGAGCCTGGCCCGCGAGCTGGGCGCCGAGGTCACCGTCGACTACTCGCAGGAGGGGTGGCAGCACCGGGTGCGCGAGGCGACCGGGGGCAGGGGAGCCGACCTGGTCTTCGACGGCGCGGGCGGCGCGCTCAGCCAGGCCGCCTTCGAAGCGACGGCCGAGGGGGGCCGGTTCGTCACGTACGGCACCGCCGACGGAGGGTTCGCCGAGATCGATCCGCAGGCGGCCGAGCGGCGGCGGGTAGAGGTGCGCAACGCGCTGGCGGCCGGGCCGCCCGAACAGGCGGACGTCCGCGAACTGCTCACCGAGGCGCTCACGCTGACGGCTCAGGGACGGATCCGGCCCGCCATCGGCGCGACCTACCCCTTGGAGCTGGCCAGGGACGCCCACGTCTCGCTCGCCGAGCGCACGACGGTCGGCAAGTCGCTGCTGCTCATCTCGGAGGAGTGACGCGGGCGGGTTCACGGCATGCCCAACGGGCTGGATCTCTCACCCGCGCGAACGGGACGGGCTGGTAGCCCGCAAGCGGTTCTAACCACCATCATCTCGACATATGTGGAACATTGAGCAGTTCAACCAGGCCGCAGCCGCCACGGTCGAGCACCTCGCCGCCTACGTTGACGAGAGCCAGCGCGGTGTGCCCCCCGTGCTGCGCAACAGGCCGCCGAAGGAACTGGCCGTACGGCTGGACCTGGCGCGATGGATCCGCGACGGCGGGATGACGCAGGACACCTACCGGGAGTTCCTCGCGACCTACCTGGACGAGGGCACCCGGCTGCACCACCCCGCCTACCTGGCCCACCAGACGGCCGCGCCGGACTTTCCCGCCGCGCTCGCCGACTTCGTGCACGGCGCCACCAACAACCCGATGGCGATCTACGAGATGGGCGCCTCGGCGGCCACCGTGGAGTTCGAGGTGCTGCGGTGGATGCTGGAGAAGGCCGGGTTCGGGCTGGGGGGAGGCGGGGTGCTCACCCACGGTGGCTCGCTGGCCAACTTGACCGCCATGCTCGCCGCGCGGGCGGCGATCGCGCCCGACGCGTGGACCGAGGGCGTGCCCGCCGACCTCGCGCTGCTCGCCCCGCCGTCGGCGCACTACTCGGTGACCAGGGCCGCCGCCATCCTCGGCCTCGGCGAACGCGCGATCTTCCCGCTGCCCGCCGACTCCCTCGGCCGGATCGACGTCACCCGGCTCCCGGACGCCCTCGCCGCCGTACGGCAGGCGGGACGCCGCCCGATGGCCCTGGTCGCCTCGGCCTGCTCGACGGGCACCGGCCTGTACGACGACCTGCGGGCGGTCGGGGAGTTCTGCGCCGAGCACGGCATCTGGTACCACGTCGACGGTGCGCACGGGGCGTCGGCGCTGCTCAGCGAGGACCACCGGCACCTGCTCGACGGTCTGGACCTGGCGGACTCGATGATCTGGGACGCCCACAAGATGCTCCGCACCTCCAGCCTGGCCGCCGCCGTACTGGTCAGGCGGGAGGCCGATCTCGACCACGCCTTCCAGCAGGACGCCAGCTACATCTTCTACGGCGACCAGGGATTCGACCTGATCGGCCGGACGGTCGAGTGCAGCAAGGCCGAACTCGGCCTCAAGATCTTCATGAACCTCGCCTGGCGCGGCGAACGCGGCCTCGGCGACCACGTCGCCGCGCGGTACGCCACGGCCCACCGCTTCTGGGAACTGGCCGCCCAGCGCCCCGGCTTCACCTGCCCGTACGAGCCGGAGAGCAACATCGTCTGCTTCACGTACGGCACCGGCGACCAGGCGGAGATCCGGCAACGCCTCCTCGCCGACGGCACCTTCCATCTGACCTCCACCGAGGTCGACGGCACCCGTCACCTACGCGTCACCGTGATGGCCCCGGCCACCGACGACAAGACCCTGGAGAACCTGCTCGACACCGTGGCGGAGGTCGCCGGCTGAGACGTCCCCGGCGATCGACGCCTGCGCCGGACCCGCACACGGCGGACGGTGTCGAACCGCTCTGCGCCCGGCCATGCGGACTGGTTCGGACTAAGTGGCATACGCGGTCGAGTCGGTTCTTAATGGGGCGGGACAGTCAGTGGCCGTGGCCGTGGCCGACGAAGGCTCCGGCTGGTTTGCCCGGTGGGACCAGGGCGAGCGCGATCACGGCCGCGACTCCCGCGACCACGGCGCACGCGGTCAGGGCGGTGGTGAAACCGCCGATGCCGGTCGCGGCGGGTGCGAGGCTGGCCGCCGCCATGGTGGAGACGACGGCGACGCCGATGGATCCGCCCAGCTCGTGGAAGGTGTTGATGACGCCGGAGGCCACGCCGGTCTCACCGGGCGGGATGTTGGCCATGGTCGTGGTGGTGGCGGCGACGAAGGCGGGGCCGATGCCGAAGGCGGCCAGCACGAAGCCCGGCAGCAGGGTGGTGTAGGCGTTCGCGTCCGGAGTGACGCGGGTCATCAGGGCCGCGCCCACGGCGGTCAGCGCGAACGCCGCGACGGCCACCGGCCGGCCGCCGATCTTCCCGATGAGGTGGCCGCCGAGCTGGGCGCCGAGGGTGATCGCGATCGCGACGGGCAGGAACGTCAGGCCGGTCCGCAGCGCGCTGAAGCCGAGGACGTCCTGGAGGTACAGGGAGCTGAGGAAGAACAGGCCGAGCATCAGCCCGGTGGCGACGAGCATGACGAAGGTCCCGGAGATCACCGGGCGGCGCACGAGCGTGTCGGCACGGATCAGCGGTGCCCGGACACGGCGCTCGACCAGCACGAACGCGGCGTAGAGGGCGGCGGCGACCACGAGGGGGAGGACGGTCGTCGCCGCGCCCCAGCCCGCGTCGCCCGCGTTGACCAGGCCGTAGATGAGAAGGGCGGTCGCGCCGGTGAGGACGAACGCGCCGGGGAGGTCCACCGGCTGCCGTACGGCGCGCGGGCCGTCGGCGCGTACGACGGCCGGGATGGCGAGCAGGACCAGCAGGCCGATGGGCACGTTGACGAAGAACACCCATCTCCAGCCGGGACCTGCGGTGAGGACGCCGCCGAGGAGCACGCCGAGCGCGGCTCCGGTGCCGCCGATCGCCGCCCAGACGCCGAGTGCCCGGTTGCGCCGCTCGCCGTGGAAGGAGCCGGTGATGATCGCCAGCGCGGCGGGGGAGAGCAACGCCGCGCCGACGCCCTGCGCGGCCCGGCCCGCGATGAGCATGGCGCTGTCGCCCGCCAGGCCGCACAGCAGCGAGGCGAGGGTGAACAGGGCGAGCCCGGCCAGCAGGGTACGGCGGGCGCCGAGCAGGTCGGCGAGTCTGCCGCCGAGGACCATCAGGCCGCCGAAGCACAGGGTGTAGGTCGTCACCAGCCAGGTGAGGGCCTGCCGGTCGAGGGAGAGGGAGGTGCCGATGGTGGGCAGCGCGACCTGGACGACGGTGATGTCGACGATCAGCATGAACTGCGCCAGGCAGAGCAGGGTCAACGTGGTCCAGCGGCCACGATCGGGTGGCGCGGCCTCGTGCGTCTGCGAGGTCACTGGGTGGGGGTGGTGCCCGTGGCTCATGGCGATTCCTTAACTCGTACATCGCTGTTCGAGATAAGTTAACCATACCCCGGTACGGCATATATCGAGGCTGGAGTGGGTGACGCCGGCGCGGACGCTGTGGCCCGTCGCTGTGTTATGAAGTGGCGGAGAGCAGGGAGGTCAAGGTCCGGACCAGCACTCGCTCGGCGTCATCGTGCGCGAGGCGTCCGGCCTCGACCTCCAGGGCGGCGCTGTGCAGGATGCTGAAGAAGGTCGCGGTCAGCCACGACAGGGGCAGGTCCGTGCGGAACTCGCCGTCGCGCCGGCCCTGGGTGATGAGGCGCTCGACCCGCACCATGGGCAGGTCGTGGTGGCGGCGGATCCGCTCGGTGGGCAGGACGCGGTCGGCGGCGACGAACAGGCGGCGATGCCGGTCGAGGATCCGCCACGACGTCCGGACCAACTCGGCCAAGGCCGTGGAGGCCGGGAGCCGGTCGAGGGCCTCGTCCGCCAAGGCGGTCTCGGCCAGCGCGATCGTGTGGTCGAGCACCGCCTCCACCAACGCCTCCCTGGAGGGGAAGTGCCCGTAGAGGGTCACCCTGCCGACCCCGGCCGCCTTGGCGATCTCGGCGACGCTCGCGGTGGGATCGGTGCTCAGCAGGCGCATCCCGGCGTCGAGGATGGCGCCGACGTTACGTTCGGCGTCCGCGCGGCGCGGTGCGGACGGCGAGGCGGCATTCATGATCACGATCTCCGGCGGGTGGCGGCGGACTCCAGGTGGGCAGCGGGTTCGCGGCCTGCCAGAGAAATGGGACGAATCGGGGGAGTCTCGCAGAGATGACCATTGACGAGAACACCAAGAGGCATCGACGTTACGCACGGCTCCTCGGTCCACCCCGAAATCAGCCGAGAGATCATTGCTGTCGCCCGGCGTTCCGGGCGGCCAGGTGCTGCTGCCACTGCTCCATGGCCTGCCTGTGGGCCTCGCTCACGAGGAGCAGGAGTTCGGCGGAGGATGCGAAGCGGGCGCCCGCCGGGGTCGCGACCCCGAGGATCTCGCTTCCGCGCTGCGATGCGGCCACCAGGGCGTCGTTCATCTGCACCGACGCAAGGATGGACCGGAGCCAGATCTCATCGTCCATGACATAGCGTTCGCGGCGCCCGCCGGGAGCTCGTTCCCGCTTGAGCATTCCCTGTTGTTCGAGGAAGGTGACGGCGTGCGAGACCGACGCCGGGCTGACGCGAAGCCGCTGGACCAGGTCGGCGGCGGTGAGAGTGCCGGAGTCGGTGATGTACAGGCAGGCCAGCACCCTGGCCGCCATCCGGGGCAGCCCCTGCTGAACGAGGAGATCGGTGAAGGACTGCGTGAAGTCCTGGACCGCTTGGGGATCGCGCCCATGGCCGCTGTCGGGGGTCGGTGGCGCGGGAGGCTGTGCCTGCTTGTGCCGGCGCGCACGATGCCGTGTGGCCTCGTGTGCCTGGTCCGCCCCGTAGCCGTCGGGTCCGCCGTTCCGGGTGACCTCGCGCATGATGGTCGAGGCGGGCCGCCCCAGACGCCGGCCGATCTCTGCGTATCCGAGCCCCTCGGCCAGCCACGCGGCGATGTGCTGTCGATCCTGGCCGGTCAGTCTGCCTCCGGGCATCGGTGCTCGGCTCCTGTCTGTCGACATGCGCGAAGCTCGGCGCCCGCACACTCCGCTGCACAGTATGCATTCACCCGCAGCCCATTGCAATTCTCATCCTGATCTCCTATTGCATTCATCATAACAATAATTGCAATATCCGCCATCATGTCTCCTGTAAAACGAGAAATTGACTCTCTTTGCATGTTGACTCATCTATGAACGCAATGTCGTGTCGCAGATGTTCAGGGATTTCCGAACATCTCGGGTGCCGGTGGCGCTCGCCGTAGCCAGCGGAGTTCTGGGCCGAGCCGGTCGGGCGGGCGTGGCGGTCGTGTCCCTGGACCGCTCGGTGGCGTGGTCCGGTGCTCGGCACCCATGGCGGAGATCGGGAACCGACGGATACCGTTTCCGCATGAGCGACATCGACGCCAGGCTTCGCGCGGTCTGCGACCTGGTCATGGCGGACGTCAGGGAGTCGGCGGGCAGGCACGAGTACGACGGGCAGGTGCAGGACCTGTCGCCGGAGGGGGTGCGCGCGGGACTACGCGCCCTCGGCGCCGGACCCCTGCCGGACGACCCCTACGACGCGGCCCATCTCCAGGTCTTCGAGAAGTCCATGGCGGTCGGCTTCGGCGAGCTGGAACTCCACCGCCGTAACGTCATCAGCCACCTGGGCAACCTCGACCTGGCCTGCTACGACCGCGACTACGCGCCGGAGCCCGAGCGCGCCGCCGCCAGGCGTGCCCATCTCGCCCGCTGGCCCGAAGCCGTGGACGGCTCCATCGCCTCGCTCGACCGGCTGAGCGCCCCCGTCGCGAAGGCCCTCCTCGGCGCGGTGCGCGGCCTGGCCGCCGGAATCGACGACGCCGACGCGCTCAAGGCCCACGCCCGGCTCGTCGCCCACGTCGAGCAGGCGGCGGCCGACGGCGACCCCGACGCCTCCCTCGGCGCCGACGGGCTGACCGCGCTGATCAGCGCCGGTGACGGCCTGCCGGTCGACCTGGGCGAGCTGGCCCGCCGCGCCGACGCCGAACGCGACCGCCTGATGGTCCGGCTCACCGAGGCCTGCAGGCGGTACGGCGAGCCGGACCGGCCCCCGCTCGACGTCGCGAGGGAGCTGGTCAGGCAGCATCCCGGCATCGACGGCGTGATCGACGCCGCCCGCCACTGGACGACCAAGGCCATCGCCTTCACCAGGGAGCACGACCTGGTGCCCTATCACGACGGGGAGTGCCTGGTCGGTCTCGCGCCCGAGTCACGCCGCTGGGCGATGGCGATGATGAGCTGGGCCGCTCCCGGCGAGCCCGAGGGCCCGTCGTGGTATCACATCACCCCGCCCGACCCCTCCTGGCCCGAGCGCGACATCGAGGAGTGGCTGGAGGTCTTCAGCGACACCACGCTGCCCGGCATCACCGTGCACGAGGTGGCCCCCGGCCACTTCTCACACAGCCGCGCGCTCAGGCACGCCCCGGCGGGCGTACGGCGGACGCTGCAGAGCTCGGCCTTCATCGAGGGCTGGGCGCACTACGCGGAGGAGCTCTGCGTGGAGGAGGGCTTCGAGGCGCACGATCCGCGCTTCGAGATCGGCGTCTGGCTGGAGGCGCTGGTCAGGGTCACCCGGCTGGCCTGCGCGATCGGCGTCCACACCGGTGCGATGACGGTCGAGGACGGGGCTCGCCGGTTCACCGACGACACCCATCTGGTCGGCCCCGCCGCCCTCTCCGAAGCCTCCCGTGCCTCCTACGACCCCACCTATGGCCGCTACACCTGGGGCAAGCTCGCCATCCTCGACCTCCGTGACCAGGCCAAGGCCGCGTGGGGCACCGGCTTCACCCTCCAGCGGTTCCACAAGTCGATGCTCGACCTCGGCTCCCCACCCCTCGGCCTCCTCCACCACGTCCTCTGACCTGTCGGCCCGGCGCGAAGCCGGGGATCGGGCCGGCCTGCTCGCCATCGAGGCAGCGGAAGCGCTCCTCGGTGGCGGCTCATCGAAGCTCCTTGAGCGTGGAGACCCCGGGCTTCAGGCGTGGGGAGGATGTCAAGACTCCTCCATGTCCGGCACCGGTGAGATCGTCGCACCGGCCGCCAGCAGTCTCTCCGCCAGCGCGCGGCAGCGCCTCCCGAGCTCCGGAGGGTCGAGTACCTCGAAGTCGTGCCCCAGCAGGAGCACGTGCATGAGCACGAAGTCGAGGCTGGCGGCGCCGCTGCGCACCTCGCAACGCTCGCTCCCTCGCTCTCGTACGACGGCCGCCGTCGCCGGAATCTGCGCGCGCACCGTGTCGGCCGGCGCGTGCACGAGGAAGCGCGCCTGGTGCGGGTAGACCCGACTCGCCACGCCCTCCTGCACGTACGTCGCCGCGTCGGGCGCCGCGCGCGGGCGGAAGCGCCAGGTCCGTGCCGACACCTCGGTCATCCGGTCGACGCGGAAGCTTCGCCAGCCGTCGCGATCGAGGTCGTAGGCGAGGAGGTACCAGCGCCGGTCGGAGGCGACCAGGCGGTAGGGCTCGACCCGCCGCCGTCGCACCTCGCTCCCGGACGGGTAGTCGAAGTCGGCCTCGACCTCGTCGCGGCAGGCTCTGGCCAGCGTCATGAGCCGCTCGGGGTCGACCCGCGTACGGCCTCCGCCGAAGGACTCCACCGAACCGGAGAGAGCGCGCACCTCGTGGCGCAGCCGTGTGGGCAGCACCTGGTCGAGTTTGGTCAGCGCCCGGAGCGCGGCGTCGTCGGCGCCGGCGACCGCGCCACCCGCGCCGGCGAGCAGGGAGACCGCGGTGGCGATCGCCTCCTCGTCGTCGAGGAGCAGCGGCGGCAGATTCTGCCCCGGGCCGAGCCGATAGCCGCCGCCGACGCCCTGGCCGGCATGCACCGGATAGCCGAGCGTGCGCAGCCGCTCCACATCACGCCGTACCGTGCGCGGCGTGACCCCGAGCCGGTCGGCGAGTTCGGGGCCGGTCCAGACCTGGCGCTGCTGCAGCAGCCCGAGCAGGGTGAGCACCCGCTCCGTCGTCCCCCGATCGCCACCGCTTGCCCCGTCCATGTCGCTCACCCTGCCAGATAGCGGACCGATTCTGTCCGCTAGGGGTGTCAGGGTGGCTCTGTGGATACGGACAAACTCGACTGGAACCGGACACTGCGCGAGCAGTGGGAGTTCCACTGGAACCATCAGCTCCGAGCCCGGCTCAACGGCCTCACCGACGACGAGTACTTCTGGTCGCCGGTGCCGGACGCCTGGAGCGTGCGGCCGCGCGGCAGCTCGACGACGCCCATGCAGGTCGGTGCCGGAGACTTCGCGATCGACTACACCTTCCCCGAGCCGGTCCCCGCGGCCTTCACCACGATCGCCTGGCGACTCGGTCACGTCGTCGTCGGCGTGCTCGCCGCGCGCAACGCGGCGCACTTCGGCGCGCCGGCGGCGTCGTACGAGACCTGGGCGTACGCTGGCAGCGCGGCCACCGCGCTCGACCAGCTCGACGCCCAGCTCGACGTCTGGCTGGCCGGGGTGCGCGACCTCGGCGAGGCCGGGCTCCAGGTCCCGCTCGGCGCGAAGGAGCCCTTCCCCGAGGCGCCCATGGCCGATCTGGTGCTGCACATCCACCGCGAGCTGATCCACCACCTGTCCGAGGTCTGCCTGCTGCGCGATCTCTACCGGCACACGAAACCCGCTACGACCGGAGCAACCCGATGAGCCGCCACATCCAGATCACCTTCGACGCCCACGACCCGCAGACGCTGTCGTCCTTCTGGCGTGACGTCCTGGGCTACGTCCACCCCGGCCCGCCCGGAGTCGACCTGCCCGAGGGCGCCGACCCGCTGGCCGCGTGGGACGACTTCCTCGCGCGGGTCGGCGTACCGGAGGAGGAGCGCAACACGAGATCGGCCATCGAGGACCCGGACGGGCACGGCCCACGGCTGTTCTTCCAGCGGGTGCCGGAGGACAAGGTCGCCAAGAACCGCGTCCACCTCGACGTTCGTGCGGCTCCCGGACTGCGGGGAGAGGAGCGGATGGCGGCGCTGGAGGTCGAGTGCGACCGGCTCGTCGCGCTGGGAGCGACGCGGGTACGTCGCGACGAGCCCGCTCCCCCGATGAGCGCCGGTTTCATCGTGATGACCGACCCCGAGGGCAACGAGTTCTGCCTGGACTGACGCGGCTCAGCAGCGGTCGCGGAAGCCGCGGCCGCTCGTGCGGCCGAGGCGACCGGCGGCTCCGGCAGCGGGCAGGGCGTGCAACCGGGCTCGCGGAGCGGGGCGATCGTCCTGTTCGGTCGCGCGGGCTGAGCGATCACACCCGAATTCCAGGAGATCGCACGGTACGGCCGGCGGTCAGGCGAGGAGGTCGCGGATCCTGGTGATGACCTCCACGATGACGGTCACCTCGGCGGCCCTGGCGGCGAGGCGTTTGAGGGCGTCGGCGACGCGGCTCCGGTCGGGGTCCGGTGTCTCCAGTTCGCCTCTGATGTCGGCGGCGTCCCGCGCGGCGTTCCGGGGCTGGTCGAGGGAGCCGGCGTGGTCGGCGATCAGCTCGTCCAGGCGGTCGAGGAGGGCGGCCAGTTCCGGCGGGAGGGCGGGGTCGCCGAAGTTGTTGACGGTGGCCCTGGCATGAGGGCCGAAGGCGACCGCACCGCTCATTTCGCCGCCGGTGATGTGGACACCGCCGTACTCGGTGCTCATCTGGGGTCCTTCCGGTGCGTGTTGGTGACGGTGGCGGAGGAGTGGCTGCCGAAGCTGACGGAGCCGCTGAAGGTGCCTCCGGCGCCGACCGAGATCACGCTGGCGGCCTGGAGACGGTACGCGCCGGTGTCCACGTCGCGTTCCTCCAGGTAGTCGAGGACGGCCTCGGTGAGCCGCTGCTCGATCAGCTTGGTGTACTTCGCGGTGTCGAGGATCTGGATGTAGGTCTGGAGGTCCGGGCTGGCGCCCAGCTCTCTGACGCTGAGGCGGGCGCCGTAGGGATAGACGAGATACCTGGCGGGATCCCGGGCGACGAGCGCTTCGCGTACCTCCTGCCACGCCAGCCGGCCGAGCCGGAAGGGGGCCGCCAGCACGTCGCGCAGCAACTGGAGCTTGAGCACCTTGACGGCCTCCCAGGCGATGCGCGGGACCGTCATCGCCGGCAGCAGGTCGATCACGTGGTAGAGCGGGTGCGCGGGCGGCAGCACGGTGACCACGAACTGCGTGTAGAGCATCCGGCCCTCGACGGCCAGGTAGATGAAGGCCGAGGTGAGGGCTTCCTGGTCTTCGGCGGGGGCGACCAGCGCGCCGTTCGTGTCGCGGATCTCCTGGCCGGAGCCCGAGATGGTGACGCGCTGGTAGTAACGGACACCGCCCTGGGGGTGGCGGATGATCGCCGCGATCTCCTCCGGGGTGGCCAGGTGGCGAGGCCGGCCGGTGGACCGGTCGATCATCGGGTGCGCGACGCTGCCCTGCTGCCCGTGGCCCCGCCAGTCGGCCACGGTGAAGATCCCGCGGGTCACCACGTGGTCGCCGATGTCGAGCCGCTGGATGCTCTCGTTGGGGCGCAGTACCTGGTCGCGCATCTCGATGAGCCGGTCGCGGATGTAGGCGTGCAGGTCGACCGGGTCGATGCCGACGGGCGCCCGCTCCCGCCGGCGGCTGGTGGGGTCCTCCGAGCGCACGCGGTCGAGCTCCACCGCGATGGACCAGACGCGTTCGATGCCACCGGCGCCCATGAACGCGTCCTCGTTGGCGTACATGGTGATGTTGCCCCATTGCGCCCTGCGGACGTAGTCCATCCGGCGTGCCGTCCTGAGCTGGGTGGGCGGCACCACGGGCTCGGGGGAGCCGGGGCGGAGCGACCCCGCCAGCGTCAGGTAGGTGGCGATGCGGTAACCGATCGCGACGAGAAGCGTGGCGAGGGCGATGAACGGGAACCCGAGCCCGATTCCCCGCCCGGAGGAGCCGATGGGGAAGAGGCCGGGAAGGAGGACCTGCAGTGCGAACGAGCCGATCACCAGGACGATCAGGTAGAACGCCGTGTAGACGGCGAACCCCCACAGCAGGGCCCGCAGGATCCACGGCCCCTTGCGCACCCGCCGCGCCGTGAGAAGGACGAACGGGAGCAGGAACACGAGCACGGTGAACGTCGGCAGCGGCTGGACGAAGATTCCGATGAAGAGCAGCAGGCTGATCGCGATGTCGCGGACGACGAGAACGGTCCGGGAGCGCCGGCAATGGTGGATCACCGGCCCGATGTCGAACCCGCCATAGGACGGCGCGACGGCCCGGTAATCGTCTTGCAGTGATTCGGCGAGCACTTTATCGCGGAATTCACTGTCCAGATATGCGGCGGCGCACAGATAGCGCGTCACATTGCTCATCGGGGGCGCGGCCGTCGGCGGGGGCGTGAAGGAGGGAGGAGGCGGCGGGGGAGGGGGCTGGTTTTCTTCGGGAGTGCCGGGAACCACCGGAGTCCTCCTGGCAGCGCGTGGGGGGCACGCCACGGTGAGCGCTTGAACTCAAAATGCTGTCATATGAAGCATCCCGCGCACCAGATTTCCGACAATGTCAAAGATGTGTCGTCGGTGAATGTCTTTCGTTATAGAAGGCCGGTGGTGTTCAAAGGTCGCGCACACATGTGAGTGCCGCGCGATATTCGTCCAGAAGCGGATGCGCAGGCAGCGCCTCCAGCGCATTCTCGAACGCCGTGAACCTGGCGAGCTGCGCCGTACGGCCGCGCTTGAACATCGCCCACGGATCGCCGTGGTCGCGGGCGCAGACCACGATCGACCAGAAGTTATCGATCTTGTCGGCCAGGCTGATCGCCTGCGCCTCCCACGGTTTCGCCGTGAAGTGGGCGAGATATCGCCGTTTGCGCTCCTCCCACGGCAGCGACCTGTCCTGCTCGGTGACGTGCGCGACGAGCTCCGCCACCCGCGCCCCGAAGAGATCGCGCACCTGCTCGATGGTCGCCTCGGTGTCCTCCACGACGTCATGAAGCACCCCCGCGGCGACGACTTCGGAGTCGAAGCCGTGCCGCGACAGGATCGTGCCCACCCCCGCGGGATGACTGAGGTACGGCACCGCCACACCGGGATACTTGCGCAGCTGGGTGCGGTGCCAGACGGCGGCCTGGTCGAGCGCTCGCTTGAGCAGAAGGTCCATCCGCGAAGGCTAACGGTCGGTGGAGGTGGTGCCCCCGTCGACGACCAGCTGGGTGCCGGTGATGAAGGACGCCTCGTCGCTCAGCAGGAAGCGCACGGCGCCGGCGACTTCCTCGGGACGTCCCAGCCGTCCGAAGACCGACTTCGCGGCGAACGCGGCGACCATCTCCTCGCCCGCCCTGGCCAGCAGCGGGGTGTCGATGAAGCCGGGGCAGACGGCGTTCACCCGGATGCCGTCGGAGGCCAGCTCGTGGGCCATCGAGCGGGTCAGGCCGAGCAGCCCGGCCTTGGAGGAGCAGTAGGCCGCGATCCAGGCGGCGCCGACGATGCCCTCGATGGAGGAGATGCCCACGATGGCCGCCCCCGGAGCCGCCCGGAGGTCGGGGAGCAGGGCCTTGGTGAGCATGGCCTGGGCGCGCAGGTTGACGTTGAGCACCGCGTCCCAGTGCTCCTCGGTGATGTCGGCGACGGTCGCCGCGTCCGCGATGCCGGCGGCGTGGACCAGGCCGCCGATCTCGCCGAGCGTCTCGCGGGTCGCGTCGATCGCCCTGGCGAAGCTGGAGCTGTCGGTGACGTCCACGCCCAGCCCCAGGGTGGGCAGTGGCGTCAGCATCGCCGCCTCCTTGGCGACACCGAGCGCGCCGGACTCGTCTCGGTCCCACACGGCGACCGGGCGCCCGGACTCGGCCAGCGCCAGCGCGCACGCCCTGCCGATCCCCGACGCTCCACCCGTGATGATTACTCCGGTCAACGCACTCTCCTCGTTCGATACTGGCCGACCTTCAGCCGTACCCCCTTCTCGCGGTTTCTCACCAGCAAAGAGGGGGCAATGTGAGCGGCCGCCTGGCCGGCTCGGCGTGGCCGATAGACTTGCCGTACCGCATTCGCCTTTGGGGGGTTCTCTCGGTGTCTGAGTTCGACACAGTTCTCGTCGTCGACTTCGGCGCGCAGTACGCGCAGCTCATCGCCAGGCGCGTGCGCGAGTGCCATGTCTACTCCGAGATCGTCCCTTCGACGATGCCGGTGGCGGAGATGCTGGCGAAGAAACCGAAGGCGATCATCCTGTCCGGCGGTCCCTCGTCGGTCTACGCCGACGGCGCTCCGCTCGTGCCCGCCGGGCTGTTCGAGACCGGTGTGCCCACGTTCGGCATCTGTTACGGCTTCCAGGCGATGGCCAGAGACCTCGGCGGCCGGGTGGCCAAGACCGGCGTCGCCGAGTACGGCGGCACCGCGCTGGCCGTCCAGCGCGAGGGCGTGCTGTTCGCCGGGCTGCCCATGAAGCAGACGGTCTGGATGTCGCACGGTGACAGCGTCGCCGCCGCCCCCGAGGGTTTCACGGTGACCGCCTCCACCGGCGAGACGCCGGTCGCCGCCTTCGAGCACCCGGGCAAGGGGCTGTACGGCGTGCAGTTCCACCCCGAGGTGCTGCACTCCGAGCACGGCCAGACCGTGCTCAAGCACTTCCTCGACGCGGCCGGCTGCCGTCCCTCCTGGACCATGCTCAACATCGTCGAAGACGCCGTCGAGGCGGTCCGCGCCCAGCTCGGCCCGCAGGGCAGGGCGATCTGCGCGCTGTCGGGCGGCGTCGACTCCGCGGTGGCGGCAGCCATCGTGCAGCGGGCCATCGGTGACCGGCTGACCTGCGTGTTCGTCGACCACGGGCTGCTGCGTAAGGGCGAGGCCGAGCAGGTCGAGCGTGACTTCGTGGCCGTCACCGGGGTCAACCTGAGGGTGGTCGACGCCGCCGACCGCTTCATCAAGGCTCTCGACGGCGTCACCGACCCCGAGGACAAGCGCAAGATCATCGGCCGCGAGTTCATCCGGGTCTTCGAGGACGAGCAGCGCGCGATCCTCGCCGACGGGCCCGCCGACTTCCTGGTGCAGGGCACCCTCTACCCCGACGTGGTGGAGTCGGGCGGCGGCACCGGTACGGCCAACATCAAGTCGCACCACAACGTCGGCGGTCTGCCGGACGACCTGAAGTTCGACCTGGTCGAGCCGTTGCGCACGCTGTTCAAGGACGAGGTGCGCCGCGCGGGCGAGGAGCTGGGCCTGCCCGCGGCGATGGTCTGGCGTCAGCCGTTCCCCGGCCCCGGGCTGGGCATCCGGATCATCGGCGCGGTGACCCGCGACCGGCTCGACATCCTGCGCGAGGCCGACGCGATCGCCCGCGAGGAGCTGTCCCGCGCCGGGCTCGACCGTGACATCTGGCAGTGCCCGGTGGTGCTCCTCGCGGACGTGCGTTCGGTCGGGGTCCAGGGCGACGGCAGGACCTACGGCCACCCGGTCGTGCTCAGGCCCGTCACCTCGGAGGACGCCATGACCGCCGACTGGGCGAGGGTGCCCTACGACGTGCTCTCCCGCGTCTCCACCCGGATCACGAACGAGGTCCGCGAGGTCAACCGCGTGGTCGTCGACGTCACGAGCAAGCCGCCGGGCACCATCGAGTGGGAGTGATCCCCGCCGCCGGACGACCGACCCGGCATGGTGTTCGACCGCTTTGACCAACGCCGTCATCACCTGGAGCACGGAGTACCACTCGCCGGCCGTACGGCGGCTGCGGGCCGCCGACGGGGCCGTGCTCCGGCTCAGTCGCTCCAGGTTCCCGCAGCGGCGGCCGTCTTGACGTAGTCGGCGAAGGGCCGTGGGTCGCGTCCGAGCGCGCGCCGTACGCCATCGCTGACGTGCTCGCCGGCGCCGTCGCGGATCCGGCCCAACAGGTCCGCCAACAGATCGGCCACCTCCGGAGGCACTCCCTGAGCCCCCAGCGCGGCGGTGAACTGGGAGGCCTCCAGCGGCGTGTAGCGGATGCGCCGCCCGGTGGCCTCCGAGATCATCTCGACCGCGGTGCGGAACGACACCGGTTCGGGGCCGGACAGCTCGTAGATCTCGCCCGCGTGACCGTCCCGGGTGAGCGCGGCGGTCGCGACGTCGGCGATGTCCTCGGCGTCGACGAACGGCTCCCGGCCCTCCCCGGTCGGCAGCGCCAGTTCCCCGGACCGGATCGGCTCCAGGAACAGGTCCTCGCCGAAGTTCTGCGCGAACCAGGCCGGCCGCAGGATCGTCCACTCCAGGTCCGTCGCGCGCAGGGCCAGCTCGACCGGCTCCTGGTACGGGTCCACCGCGCCGCCTACGCCGCGTGCCGACAGCAGCACCACCCGGCGGACACCGGCCTGCGCCGCGGTCGTGAGGAACTCCCCCACAGTGGCGGCCGACACGGCCTCGTTCATCGGTATGAGGTAGACCGCCCCCGCGCCGGCCAGGGCCGGCCCCCAGGTGTCACGGTCGGCGAAGTCGAATCTGGTCCCGCTGGAACGGGAGGCCGCGCGGAAGGGACGGCCGAGCCGGTCGAGCCGGGCGACGACGCGGCGACCGGTCTTACCCCGGGCGCCAAGTACAAGAATGGGTGAATCGGACATGGGACCAGCACATCAGATGCCGCAGGAGACGACCCATGGCCATTCATCTCGTATGCATGTGAAATCGTCTCACCATGGATCTCCTGGAGGACTATCTCGCGGGCGTACGAGCGCACGGCGCGGTCTTCGCCCAGTCGGTCGCCGAGCCGCCGTGGGCGATGCGTTTCAGTGATCCCGCCCCGTTGGCGCTGGGCGCGATGCTCCGCGGCGAGTCCTGGATCGTCCGCGACGGTATGGCTCCCGTCCAGGTCCGGGAGGGCGGCGTCGTCCTGGTTCGCGGACTGCGGCCGTTCACCGTGGCCGATCGCCCGGGAACGGAGCCCCAGGTGGTGATCGACGGCGCGGAGAGCTGCTGGACGACGGCCGACGGCCCCGCTACGGCGGGGCTCAACCTCGTGCTCGGACCGCGCACGTACGGGTTCAGCGCCGATGGCGCCGACCTGTTCGTCACCGCGGAGTATCCGCTGCGTGGCGACGTGTCCGAGCGCTTGCTCAAGGCCCTGCCGGAGGTGGCCGTCATCCCGTCGGAGCCCGAGTTCACGCCGCTGCTGGACCTGCTGGCGGTCGAGATCGGCCGCGAGGAGCCCGGCCAGCAGGTCATCCTGGACCGGCTCCTGGATCTGCTCCTCGTACGGGCCCTGCGGTCGTGGTTCGCGCGGCCCGACGCTGAGCCGCCGTCCGGCTACCGGGCCCTGGCCGACCCGCGGATCGGGCGGGCGCTGCGCCTGGCGCACGAACGCCCTGCCCATCCGTGGACCGTCGCGGGGCTGGGCGCGGAGGTGGGGATGTCGCGGGCGGTGTTCGCCCGGCGCTTCACCGAGTTGGTCGGGCAGCCGCCGCTGGACTACCTCACGGAGTGGCGGATGACGCTCGCCGCCGACCTGCTCCGCACGTCCGGCGCCACCGTCGCCGCGGTGGCCCGGAGGGTTGGGTACGCCGACGGCTTCGCCTTCAGCCACGCCTTCAAACGGGTTCGCGGCATACCGCCCAGCGACCTGGTCCGTTCCCCGAAGTAGGACCCGGACGAAGACCCCCGCCGATGGCGGGGGTCTTGTCGTGCGGGATCGGCCCGGCCCGTGGCGCGGGCGATCACCTGATCTGAGCGGCCGGAGCTAGACCTCGGGAGACTCCAGCTCGTCCTGCTTGACCTCGGGGTCGGGATAGATCTCGCCGGCCTCCAGCTTCCTGTCGCCGCGGAGCAGCGAGGAGACGCCCACCATGTGGTAGCCCTGCTGCTTCAGCGTGGTGAGGATCTTCGGCATGACCTGGACGGTCTGCGCGACCCAGTCGTGCATGAGGATCACGCCGTCGCGCTTGGCGCTCCGCATGACCTCCTGGAAGATCGCGTCGGTGTTCTTGGTGGCCCAGTCGCGGGAGCCGCCGTTCCACAACACCAGCGGCTGGCCCATCTCCATCGCGATCTGCCGCACCCGCTCGTCGAACTCTCCGTACGGCGGGCGGATCATCGTCGGCTTCTTGCCGGTGGCCTTGAAGATGATGTCCTCGGTCCGCTTCAGTTCGTCGCGGATCTGGTACTCGCTGATGTCGCGCAGGTGCGGATGGGTGTAGCTGTGGTTGCCCAGCTCGTGGCCCTCGGTGGCCATGCGCTTGGCGAAGGCGGGACGCGACTTGACGTACTGCCCTTCGAGCAGGAACGTCGCCTTCGCCTTGTGCTTCTTGAGGGTGTCGAGCAGTACGCCAGCGTACTTGCCGGGACCGTCGTCGAAGGTCAGTGCGATGCACTTGACCTTCGCGCAGTCGACTTTCGCCTCCTTCTTGGGGGTCTGAACGATGTCGGCCTGGGCGGGTGCTGCCGCCAGGCCGAGCAGTGCGGTGGTGAGCGCCACGGCGAGGGGAAGCCGGGCGCGCTGATGGCGAGCCATCGGGGTGCTCCTCGGAAAAAGGGAATAACTCGGGTAGCGATACACCGTATCGCCCCTTCTGTCCCACGAGCATCGGAGTTACCTGAAGAAATGCTCCGAATCTGACAGCCGAGTAGACGCCGTGTCAGCGCGAGGGGAACCTTTCGCCCGCGTCGGGCAGCCGGTTCCTGAGCACCTCGGAGACCGTCACCACGTGATAGCCGCGCTTCTTCAGCGTGCTGAGGATCAACGGCATCGCCGCGACCGTGCCCGGGACGATGTCGTGCAGCAGGACGACCCCGTCACGCCTGGCCAGGCGCAACACCTTCTTGGCGATCGCCTTCTTGTCGCGCAGTTCCCAGTCTCTGCTGCTGTCGGTCCACAGGATCACCGGCACTCCGGCGAACCCGGCCACCGACTCCACCCGCTCGTCGGTCGCGCCGAACGGCGGGCGCATCATCTTCGGGCGCACCCCCGTCGCCTTCCTGATGGCCTTCGACGTCTTGTCGAGCTGGTCGAAGATCTTCTGGTCCGGCAGTTCGGTGAGCCGTGCGTGGTCGAAGGTGTGATTGGCGATCTCGTGCCCCTCGCGGCGCATCCGGCGCGCCACTGCGGGTCGCTTCTGCACTTCCCGGCCGACCAGGAAGAAGGTCACCTTCAGCCGGTTCTTCTTGAGGGTGTCAAGGAGCTTGACGGTGTGCGGAGAGGGACCGTCGTCGAAGGTCAGCGCGATGCACTTGACCCTCGCGCAGTCGACCGTCTTGGCTTCGGCTGGAGTCGCCACCGCCACTAAGACGCAGATCGCCGTCACCGCAACACAGATACGCCGCCACATACACCCTCGCCCCATTCGATCAAGCCCAGCTGACCGTATCCCACGCCGGACCGCGTCAGGACCACCCAGAACGGACAGGTCTGCCAGTCGTTTCGCTACCCAGCGTGATTAGTTCGCTACAGTTCTTGTCCGCCGGTGAACTGGGAGCGCACGATGACGATCACGGCCCCTGAACGGGTGGCGGAAGCAAGCGGGCGGCGGCCGTCGCGGTACGGCCCCTGGCTCGGCGGCCTGTCGGCCGCGGCGGTCCTCGCCGGCACCGCGCACGCGCTGCTGGCCTACGACACTCCCGCAGCTCAGGCGGGTGTTTTCGGCGTCTACGTCGTCCTCGGCCTGATGATTCCCGGCACGCTGATCTGGCGCGCGTGCTCGCCGATCCGGTGCGTCCTGGCCGTCGACCTGGCCGCCGGAACCGCCGTCGGCTATGCGGCGGAGGTGCTCGCCTACATCGTGGCCCGCGCCCTGGACGCCCCCCGATGGTTCCTGCTGTGGCCGGTGGTCACCATGGTGATATTCCTCACTGTTCCCCGGTTGCGACGGCACTGGCGGGGCGGGCCGGAACGCATGCCGGCGACGGCGGCCTGGTCGCTGTCCGGCCTCGTCACGATCGCCGTGGTGTGGGCCGCCACCCTCTTCTACCGGACCCACGGCCTGAGCTGGCCCGCCAACGGCAGCCCCTACATCGACATGCCGTACCACCTGTCGCTCATCGGCGAGCTCAGACACCACATGCCGCCGGAAGTCCCGCAGGTCATCGGCGAGCCCCTGTCCTACCACTGGTTCGTCTACGCCGATCTGGCCGCGACGACCTGGGCGACGGGGATCGAACCGGAGACGCTGCTCTACCGCCTGGCGATCCTGCCGATGGGGCTGGCGGTCATGGTCCTGATCGCCGGGCTGGCCCGCCTGATCAGCGGGTCGTGGTGGGCGGGCGTCGGCGCGGTGCTCCTGACCGCGTTCGTGGGCTCCCCGCCGCTCTACTCGTGGCGCACGACCCCGCTGCCGAGCGGGTCGCCCGCCGCGGTGTCCTGGCTCAGCCCCACCCACACGTTCGGCGCGCTGCTGTTCGGGGCGCTGGTGCTCGTCGTCGCGGGCATCCTGACCACCCGTTCGGTACGGCCGGCCACGATGATCCTGGTGGTCGGCCTCCTCATGGTGGTGGCCGGGGCCAAGTCCACCTACATTCCGCTGCTGGTGGCCGGTCTCGCGCTGCTGCTCGTGTTCGGGCGCGGGCTGCGCCGTACCGCGTCGCTGTTGCTCGTGCCGGCCCTCGCGGTCCTGGCGTTCGCGCAGGTCGTGCTGTTCGGCGGGAAGACGCAGGGGACGGCGGTGCAGCCGGGGGCCACCGGGGTCAAACTGCTCGCCTCCTTCGTCCCGCCGGACCAGCAGGTGGATCTCGGGATGCTGCCGGCGGTGTTCTGCCTGGCGCTGGTCATCGGGTGGATCGCGGCCTTCGCGGGAGTGACGGGGTTGTGGCGGGCCCGCGGGGCGTGCGAAGGGGCGGTGGTGATCCTGTGTGCGGGGATCGGACTGGGCGGGGTGGGCGGGGTGCTGCTGCTCGGCCACCCGTCGCTGAGCCAGTTCTACTTCCTGCGCGGGGCGTGGCCGTGGCTCGCGGTGATCGCGGCGGTGGGGCTGTGGGCCGCGCTCCGGGAGGCGCCGCCGCGGGTACGGCCCGTGCTGGTCGTCGCCGGGGCGGCGGCGGGTACGGCGGCGGCCCTGATGATCGGCGGCGACGGCGCGGCGGAACCCGATCTCACGCTGGGCGTCTCCGGGATGGTGTGGCCGCTGCTCGGCCCGCCGCTGATCCTGGCCGGGCTGGTCATGGCGGCCGTGCTGATCCTGCACCGCGTAACGGGCGGGCCGGCCGTGATCCTGCTCGCGGTGACGGCCCTGTGCGTCACCGGCACCGTGGACTCGCTCGTGCAGGCCGAGGCCCGCCGGCCGGTCGCCGAGCAGATCCCCGAGATCCCGGAGGGAGCCGCGCCGGCGGCCCACTGGCTGCGCGCCAACACCGGCCCCGACGAGGTCGTCGCGACGAACGCGCACTGCCGCGGCGCGGGCCTCAAACGATGCGAGAACCGCCATTTCTGGATCTCCGCGTATACCGAGCGCCGGATGCTCGTCGAAGGCTGGGCCTATACGGCGACCAATATCGGACAGGTGGTCGGCTCCGCCGATGACAAATACACCCAATTTCCCTTCTGGGATGTGAAAAGGCAGGCGGTGAACGACGCGGTCTTCCGCGACCCGTCGCGCGCGGCGATCCGGCGGCTGGTGGAGGAGTACGGCGTGCGCTGGCTCTTCGTGGACGAACGTGACCGGCGGCTGAACCCGAGAGTGGGAGAATTCGCCGCACTGAGGTACAGGAGCGGTTGGTGCGCGGTTTACCAGATAATCCCCTGGGCGGTGAACCCCACGGTTTTCTCCCCGGTCGTGTAAACGGTTCCCCATCAATGGAATAACCGGCGCGTCACTCTGCCACCGTAATCCGGTGACCTCACAAACTGGCTGGGAAACGCGGTTCCGAGTCAGCCGGAGGGTACGGGTGTTGGACAACGATGTAGCCCTGGATGACAGGGCGACCCCCGGCGGAACCGCCGTGGACATGCGCCCGCCCACCGTCGACATCGTGATCCCCGTCCTGAACGAGGAACGCGCCCTGCGCGGGTGCGTCGAGACGTTGCATGCCTTCCTCAGCACGTCGTTCCCGCTGACCTGGCGGATCACCATCGCCGACAACGGCAGCACGGACGACACATGGACCATCGCCGGCGAACTCGCGGCCGATCTGCCGTACGTTCACGCGAGCAGGATCGAGGTGCGCGGCCGGGGGGCGGCGCTCAGGGCGGCGTGGAGCGAGAGCCCGGCGGAGATCGTCGCCTACATGGACGTCGATCTCTCCACCGACCTCGACGCGTTGCTTCCGCTGGTGGCGCCGCTGGTCAGCGGGCACTCCGAGATCGCCATCGGGTCACGCCTGGTGCGCTCCTCGCGGGTACGGCGCACGGCGAAACGCGAGCTGATCTCGCGCTGCTACAACCTCGCCCTCCGGGTCAGCTTCGGCATCGGGTTCAGCGACGCCCAGTGCGGCTTCAAGGCCGTGCGGGCCGACGTGGTCCGGCCGCTGCTCGCGAAGGTGCAGGACGACGCCTGGTTCTTCGACACCGAACTGCTGCTGCTCGCCGAGCACAACGGGCTGCGCGTGCACGAGACGCCGGTGGACTGGTTCGAGGACGTCGACTCGCGGGTGAAGGTGATGAGCACCGCCTGGGAGGACGTCCGCGGGATGGTCCGGGTCGCGCGCGGCATCTCGCGCGGGGCCGCCACGATCGACGTGCCGCGCCGCCGCGAACTGGCGCCCGTCCACCCCCAGGCCGTGATCGCCCCGCCGCCCAACCCGCTGCTCGCCAAACTTGTCTCCTTCGCGCTGATCGGCCTGGTCTCCACCGTCTTCCACACGGCCCTCTACGCGGCGCTGCGCACGATGTGGTCGCCCGAATGGGCCAACCTGGTGGCACTCGCGATCAGCGCGGTCGGCAACACCGAGGCGAACCGCCGCTGGACCTTCGGCCGACGCGGCGGCACCCGGATGCGCGCGCACTCCCGCGCAGGGCTGATCTTCGCGCTCAACTACCTGGTCACGACGCTCTTCGTGGTGTCGGCCGTGCAGGCACTGCCGGAATACGGCCGAGGACTGGAACTGGCGGCGCTGGTCTCCGCCTACATCATGATGGCGATCCTGCGCTTCGTCGCCCTGGACCGCTGGGTCTTCCGCGTCCCCCGCACCTCGTGACCGGTACGCTCCGCACCTCGACACCCGTCCGCCGGCGCGCGCCGTCCGGTCGTGACGCCTGGACCGGTTCGCGAGCGGAAGCCGTCGGTCGGGGGGTGTGAGCCGCCGGTTTCGGGTACGTGGTCCGGTTGGAGAGCAGGGGGTCGTGTCCGGTTCGCGAGCGGAAGCCGTCGGTCGGAGCGTGTGAGCCGGCGGTTCGGACGCGACCGGTCAGGCGCACGCGGACCGGTTCGCGAGCGGGAGCGGGCCGGTCAGGTGGAGATGGTCACCAGGCGGGTGAACTCCGCCAGCAGGTCGGTGCCGTCCCACACGCCGTTGAAGCTCAGCGCCGACCCGAACGGGACCATCCGGTCCACTCCCCGGCCCGCCAGCGCGCGGGCGAGCGCCTGCAGCTCGGGTACGGCGAAGCCGAAGTGGGTCATCGTCTGGTCCTTGCGCCGCACCACCGCCAGCAGGTCGTGGAGGCTGCCGAGCCGGGCATGGGCGAAGGTGCCCGCGCCCAGCCAGCGGCGCGGCAACCCGGCGGGGTCGGCGAGGTCGAGCATCGTCAGCGCGTTGCCGTGGAAGGCGACCCGGCCCACCGCGCCGTCGGCGGCCAGGCCGTACGCCGCGACCCGCTTCTCCACCGCCATCGCCGCGTCGACCGGCCAGCGGCTCGCGGCCACGGCGGCCAGCCGTCCGGTGAAGTCGGCCATGGCCTCCTCGGCGTGGGACGCGCCCACCCAGAAGATGGCCCGCGGTGAGGCGCAGGCCGCCTGGCCGAACCAGTAGGCGTCGTTGGCGAAGCCCTCGATCGCCCGCTGCCGGGTCTCCTCGGCCGCCGTCAGCCAGGCGGAGATGCTGATCACGGCGAAGGACGAGCGGTCGGGGAAGGTCAGATCCCGCGCGTGCGGCGGCAGCGGATGGCGCCTGACCTCACGGACCGTCGAATCGCCGCCCCACACCACCCGCAGGTCGCACGCCGCGGACAGCCGGGCGGTCACCTCGCCGGAGCGGTCGTAGGAGACGATCCGCTGGGAGTGCGCGACGGCCGGATGGGTGTCGGGCAGGACGTCGAGCAGGACGTCGAGGACCGTGAGCGCGGCGGCCCCCGAGCGGGGCGACAGCCGTACGACGTTGTGGTTGCCGACGAGGGCGGACAGCGCCCAGGAGTAGACGAAGACGGTGTCGACGTTGGCGGGCGGGATGTGGAAGACCAGGCCGCGCGGCACCCTCAGGTGGTTCTCCGCGTCGGGGCGCAGCCGGTCGAGCGCGCGGGAGACCTCGCCCCTGCGCAGGAAGAAGCCGAGCGCGGCCAGTTCGGGGTGGCGGCGCGCGACGTTCGGCGCGATCAGGCGACGGGCCACGGCCTCGAGGAAGCCGCGGACCCGCTCGTCGCCCACCGCGAGCGGCCCGTCGGGCGGTTCGGCGCGGGACTCGGTCACCATCGTCTCGACCCCGACCGGCGGCCCGGCGGGAAACCTCGACTCCACGATCACGCCGTCCCCCTGAAGTGTCGTGCGGACCGGCCGCCGTGCCCTGCCGCCGCCGTCTCCCGGCTCACGCCGCTGCCCCGAAGCCTCGCCCGGAGCGGCGGTCGCGCCCGGGTTCTGTCGCCGTCGCCTTCGCGTGCACGGTGTCCGGGAGGAAGGGCCGTGTGGAGTGATGCTCGGGCTCCACCGCGGTCGTGCCCGGGTTCTGTCGCCGTCGGCTTCGCGTGCACGAGGCCTGGGTGGAAGGGCCGTGTGGAGTGGTGCTCGGGCTCCACCGCTGTCGGCTCCGTGGTCACGCCGCCTCCCGGAAGGTGTCGCTGCAGCCGCGGGACTCCGCCTGGGGCAGCCGGCCGAGCACCGAGAAGCGCTTGCCCGGCCACGTGCCGTCGTCGACGCCGTGCACGACGCCGAGGTCCTCGGTGAGCAGCAGGTGCCCGGGATACGAGGTGGGGAGCGTGCTGACCACTTCGATCAGGCCGGGTGTGCCGGTCGGCGTCTCCAGCCAGGTCTCCGGATCCCTGATCACCACGTCGGCGAAGTCGGGGCAGTAGAGCCCGTCGCCGGCGGGGCCTTCGAGGAAGGTCGTGCCGATCTGCTCGACCATCCCGTAGAAGTCGTGGATCCGGGTCAGCCCGGTGTCGGCGGCGAACCTCCGGCGGTACTCCTCGTTGACCACCGCCTCCCCGGCCATCCGCTTCCAGCCGCCGGAGTGGATCAGGATGCCGTTCGAGAGGTCGAGGCCGTGCTCACGAGCGGGCTCGTAGAGGTAGCGCCAGGTCATGAACGTGAACCCGAAGACGAGGTACGGCTCGCCGCCGTGCCGGGACAGGAAGGCACTGATCGCCGCCACGTCGGGAACACCCTCCTCGTCGAGGACGAAGACGTGCTCGCGCCCGAAGTTCATCATGCCGAGCACCCCGGCGCCGCGCGCGCTGAGCGTCGGATCGCGGACCACCGACCGGCTGTCGACCACCAGCATCGGCAGCCGCCGCTCACCGAGCACGACCCGTAGCGTCGCCGCGAGCATCTTGGGCTGCGCGGCGGCGGCGGCCCGGTCGAGATGGATCCGGCTGGACCGGTTCCCCGTGGTCCCGCTGGACGTCAGCACCCGGAACACCTCGTCGTCGGGGATGCTCTTCAGCTCATGCGTCTTGAACAGCCGGACCGGCAGCCACGGCAGCTCCGCCACCGAGTCGTACGGCGGCGCGGAGCCGATCGCGTCGAGGATGCGGCGGTAGGGCAGGCAGCAGAGGCGGTGGTGCTCGGTGAGCGCGGCCAGCTCGGGCAGCAGCCTGGCCTCCTTGACCGGCTGGGGAAAGGTGAACAGGCTCATTCGCGTGCCTCCAGCGAGCGGTAGTCGACCTTGCCGGTGCCGAGCAGCGGCAGCCGGTCGATGCCTCTGACGTCGAAGCCGCTCCAGTGCACGTTGAGGCGGGTGGCCAGGTCGTGGGCCAGCTCCCGGCAGGCGATCTCGCCGGTGCCCTCGGCCCAGACGACGATCCGGTCGTCGTCGCCGCTGACGGCGGCGACGGGGCCGTGCCCGCGCAGCAGCCGCTCGATGTCGTCGAGGTTCACCCGGATGCCGAAGACCTTCGCGATGCGCTTGAGCCTGCCGTCGAGATAGAGGTAGCCCTCGTCGTCGAGGTGGCCGAGGTCGCCGGTGCGCAGCACGCCGCCGAGGTCGTCGCCCCGCTCCAGATCGAGGGCGTTCTCCGCGTAGCCCATCATCACGTTGGGGCCCCGGTAGACGACCTCGCCGCCGTCGACGGACAACTCCCCGCCGGGGATCGCGCGCCCGACCGAGGTGAGCTTCTCCGCCAGCCGTTCCGGCGGCAACACCGCGATCCGCGGCGCCTCGGTCATGCCGTACATCTTGACCAGGTGTCCGCCGGTGCCGGCCATCCGGGCCGCGAAGTCGGTGATCAGCTCGGTGCGCAGCCTGGCGCCGGACTGGGTGATCATGCGCAGCTTGGGGTGCGCGGCCGGGTCGAAGCGCAGCCGGCGCAACATCTCGAACTGGTACGGCACGGCGGCGAGGGAGGTCGCGCCGCAGGAGTCGACCAGTGCCCAGAACGACCGGGCGAGCAGTCCGTCGCCGGTGACCAGGACGCCCGCGCCCGCGGTGAGATGGCAGTTGAGCGTGGTCAGGCCGTAGGTGTAGTGCAGCGGGAGGGTGGTGGGCCACAGGTCGCCCGGCGTGATCCGCAGTGCCTGGGCGACGGCTCTGGCGTTGGCCAGCACGGCGCGGGCGGCGAGCCGTACGAGCTTGGGGTTGCCGGTGGAGCCCGAGGTGGTGAGCAGGACCGACAACTCGGAGTGGGGGATCGGCGCGCCCCAGCGGGTCCAGCATTCGCCCGGCGGGTATCCGGCCGGCAGGTAGCGGCTCGGCAGGTATTCGCTCGGCGCGTCGGCTCCGGCGGGAGGCGCGGCCACGATGGCGGGGGCGAAGCGCGTGATGAGGTCGAGCAGTGTCGCGACCGGGATGGACGGGTCGAGCAGGGCGATCGGGCGGCCGGTGGCCAGCGCGGCGAGGTAGCGGATGACCGCGGAGGTCTCGGCGGGCATCGGGCTGAAGAGCAGCCCGGGCGGCAACGCGGCGAGGTGTTCGGCGGCCGCGTCGATCCGGGAGGTCAGGGCGGCGCCTGACAGCTCCTCGCCGGAGGGGCCGTCGATCAGCCGCGCGTCGGGATGGGGGATCAGAGGATCACCCCGCCGTCGACTCCCAGGACCTGCCCGGTGATGAAGCCGGCGTCGCCGGACAGCAGGAAGGCCACCGCGGCGGCGATGTCACCGGGCTCGGCGAGCCGGCCCAGCGGGGTCGCTCGCACCCGTTCGGCGCGGCCGTCCTCGTCGAGCGAGGCGAGCATGTCGGTCTCGACGAAACCGGGGGCCACCGCGTTGACCCTGATGCCCGCAGGGCCGAGCTCCTTGGCCGCCGACCTGGTCAGGCCGAGGACCGCCGCCTTCGTGGCGCCGTAGACGGCCTGACCGGTCGAGCCCCTGGTGGCCATGACGGAGGAGAGGAAGACGACCGCGGGCGCCACGCCCCGGCGCAGCAGGCTCGCCGCCGACTGCAGGGTGTGGGTCGCGCCGATCGCGTTGACCTGGAACAGCCGCTCGACGGTCTCGCTGCCCATCATGCCGATCATCGCCGCCGCATGGATGCCGGCGTTGACGACGAGCGAGTCGAGCCGCCGGTGCCGCCGGTGGATCTCGCGCATCATGTCCGCGACGGCGGCCGGGTCGGCGACGTCGCCGTGCACGGCGTCGGTCTTGGCTCCGGTGTCGCGGGTGAGGGCGGACGCCGCCGCGGCGGCGGACTCGTAGGTGCGGCCGTGCAGGACGACGGTGTGACCGCCGAGCGCGAGCCTGCGGGCGACGGCGTTGCCGATGCCCCTGGACGAGCCGGTGACCAGGCTGACGCGAGCCTCGACGGGCTCAGCCGCTGACGACGGCACCGTGCTTCTCCAGCAACGCCACGGCCTTCGCGAACGAGCTCATGTCGAGCACGTCGTCGGTGTCGATCATGACGTCGAACTCCTCCTCGATCGCCGCGATCAGCGACATGTGCGCGAGGGAGTCCCACTGGGGGACCGAACGGTATTCGAGCGCGTCCACGCGCGCGTCCGGCGCAAGGCCCAGCGCGCCGCGGAAGACGGTGCTCAGGCGGTCGAGGTGCTCCATGCTGCCTCACAGTTCGTATTGAAGTATCCACGGAGTGTAGCTGGGATGGTTCGCGGCCGCGCGAGGTTCCGCCGCGGCGCGTGGCCACGCCGAAATCCGGGCCCGCTCGGCTAGTGTGACTTCATGTGTTCAGATGATTACTCAAGGTAATGGAAGGGTATAGGGCGGCGCGTGTGACGGGGATGGGTGCCAATGTCGTCGGCGGGGGCCGCGTTCATGGTGCGGCGATGCGTGCGTGCTGAGGGGGTGCGATGGACGAGTCCAACCATTGGTATGGGCATTCGCGGATTTTCGCCAGATATTGCGGATTTGGAGCGGAAAACGCGCTGAGAATCCAGGGTTTCGTGCAGCACGGGTGGAACTATCTGCACGGCTACGCGCCCAACGACGCCTGGTGCACGCCTGGATACCCGCGCTTCGTGTGGTCGGAGGTGCTGGCCCGTCGTGGCTGGTCGATGGGTCGCAGGGGGCACTACGTGATCGGTTCCCCGTGGGCCTACCTCCTGGCGATGGAGCCCGCGCAGGCCGAGGTCCCCGAGCGGGCCGGCACGATCTGGTACCCCTTCCACGGCTGGGAGAAGCACGCCGTTCGCGGTGATCACGCGCGCTTGGTGGACGAGATCAGGGGCGTCGAGAAAGGCCCGGTTACCGTGTGCCTTTATTGGCTGGAATATCGCGATCCCGAAATTCGGAAATGGTATGAAAGGGCGGGGTTTCGGGTGATTTGTCATGGGGATCGGGGGTCTCGCTGGGACGGGCGGGGGAGCGGCTTCCTGTCCAAGCAGCTGGGCGAGCTCCGCCGGCACCGGCGCGTGGCCTCCAACCGCCTCAGCAGCGCCATCCTCTACGGCGCCTCCGTCGGCTGCGACGTGGCCGTGTACGGCGACCCGATGACCCTGGAGGAGGAACGGCCCGAGTACGGCGGGACCGAGCGCAGGCTCCGCATGTGGCCCGAACTGCACGGGACCGAGATCGACTCGACCGCCGCACGCGAGGTCGCCGCCTACGAACTCGGGTTCGCGCATCTCGCCGGGCCGGAGGAGCTACGGGTCCTGTTCGGCTGGGCCGACACGCGCCGGGGCAGGTGCGCGTGAACGAGGCGGAAAGCCACATCCCGCCGACGCGCGGCTCGCACAGCCCAGGCGCGCCGTCGGGTGGCGCCCGGACGGAGGGTGCGCGGAGCGGTGGTGTCAGCGGCCGGGTCGTGGCGGCGGGTGCGGAGGACCGGGCCGGGCCGGCGGTGGGCGCGGAGTCGCAGGCGATGCCGGAGAATCTGCGGCTGGTCGGCGGCGAGATGCTGCTCTGGTCCGACGAGCCCGTCCGCGCCGATGGTCGTGACGATTCGGGTGGCGCGGTCCTGCGGGAGCTGGTCGGGCGCGCGGTGCCCGCCCCCGGCAGGGTGCTGCTGGTCGGGCCGCATCCCGAGGGGTTCGTCGAGTGGCTGGCCGGCCGGGCGAGGTCCGTCGCCGTCGCGCTCAGGTCGTTCCCGGACGCCCGCAGGCTCGCCGCGCGGCACGCCGGCCACGATGGGGTCACCGTCTACTGCGGTCGCCTGGAGAAGCTTTCCGCAACGCAGCCGTACGACGTGGTGCTGGCTCTCGACGGATTCGAGCGGGTCCACTCGGCGGAGTCGCCCGACCATCCGTGGCGGGACACCCTGGCCGAGGTCGTGAGGCTCGTCGCGGCAGGCGGCACCCTGATCCTTTCGGCCCGCAACGAGCTGGGCGTCCAGGCGTTCGCCGAGGCCAAGCCGTACGAGCGGGCCGACGGCGACTGGTTCCCCGGCGGGCTCGACCAGACGCATCCCAGCGGTCACGAGGCGATCGGCGGCGAGCTGGCGTCGCACGGGTTCGGCGTCGAGCGCTGTTACGCGGGGTTCCCCACGGCACGCGCTCCGCAGGCCCTGCTCGCCGTCGAGGCGCTGGACTCGGCGGCCGCCCTGCCCGACGCGATCACGGCGGTGGCGTGCGCGAGGACGCACGGGGGCAGGCCGTTGCTGGCCGACCCGGGGCAGCTCGCCAGGAAGATGTTCAGGCACGGCCTGGCCGGTCGGCTCGCACCCGTGTGGGTGACGGTGGCCGGCCGCCACGGCGACCCGCCGGTCGCGGCCCGCACGGCGGACGGACCGCAGGTCATGGGCGGTGACGTGGGCGGCGCGGGCGGGTCGCCGGCTGCGGAAGCTGACGTGGGCGGGTCGCCGGTCGCCGAAGGCGGAGTGCGCGGGTGGCCGGTCGCGGAAGGCGGCGCGGGCGGGTGGCCGGTTGCGGAAGCTGACGTGGGCGGGTGGCCGGTCGCGGAAGGTGACGGTGTGGGCGGGGCGTTGCCGGACGCGCTGGTCGCGGGCGGCATGTGCGCGGGGGCCTGGGCGGTGGTGCACGAGGTGTCCCGCGGCCCGGCGGGCGAGTGGGTGCGCGACGTCCCCGCCGCGACGGCGACGCTGGTCCGCGATCGTGTACGGCGGGAGCCCCGCGCGCTGGCCGGACCCGTGCCCCGGGGCGCCCTGCTGGACGATCTGCTGCTCACCGCGTGTGCATTCGACGACGTCCGCCAGATCAGGGAGACGTTGCGGCACCTCGTGCGGTGGCTGGAGAGCCGGGCGGAGGGCGAGTCGCTGCCGGGCGAGCTGGTCTTCGCCACCACCGACAACCTGGTCAGCGAAGGCGACGATCTAGCGCTGATCGATCCGAGCTGGTCACTGGCCGAGCCCGTGCCGTTCGACGTGGCGCTCACCAGGATCCTGTGGCGCTTCGCCGTACGCCTGCTGAGCTCGGGGCAGCACCATCCCTGGCCGTGGACCATGGAGCCCGACCGGCTGGCTGTGACCCTCCTCGCCGTCTGCGGCAGGCCCTTCGACCGGGAGTGCCTCGACCGGGCGAAGGAGCTGGAGGAGGAGTTGGCCGTGACGCTCGGGGCGGGGACGCCCGGCGGCGGTGTGGAGGCGCCGGAGAGCTACCGGGAGGTGCTCGCCGTACGGGACAGGCTGCGTGACGCGGTGCTCGCCTACCAGGCGCGGATCGACCGTCTGGAGGCGAGGCTCACCCGCCGGGAGCGGGAGCTGCGCAAGGCCCGCAACAAGCTCAGGAACGTCAAGAAGTCCGCAAGCCGGACGACGCGGCCGCCACGGATCGCCGCGCGGCTGCTGCGGCTGCTGCGGGGCCGCCGCGAACTCAGAGAAAGGATGGAGATTCCTTGACCACCATGCCCTCGGCTCCGTGGACGCTTGACGGCGTCCCCGGTCTGCTCGACGAGACGGACACCCGTGTCCTCGACTGGTCGCTCGGCTACCAGTCCCGCTTCGGAATCAGGGGTGACCTGCTCGAACTCGGCGCCTATGTCGGGAAGAGCGCCATCCTCATCGGACGGCACCGCCGCGCGGACGAGCGCTTCACCGTGTGCGACCTGTTCGAGTCCGACGACGACGACACGTTGTCCAGGACCGCGTTCGAGGCCAACTACCTGGCCTTCCACGAGCAGCTCCCGGAGATCGTGCAGGGCCACACGGCGCTGATCCGCGACCACGTGGAGCGGAAGTCGTGCCGGTTCGTGCACGTGGACGCCTCAACCCTGTACGACGACGTCAACGACGACCTCGAAGCCGCCAAGGAGCTGCTCGACGGGGAGGGGATCGTCGTCATCGACGGCTACCGGGCGGAGACCTCGCCGGGTGTCGCGGCCGCCGTCTGGGAGGCGGTCGCCATGCACGGACTGCGCCCGATCTACCTGAGCCCGCAGAAGTTCTACGGCACCTGGGGCGATCCGGGACCGATGCAGACCGAGCTGGCCGCCTGGCTGGCCACCGACTCCGAGGACTGGACGGTCCTCGAGCAGTCGATCGCCGGCCGGCGGGTCATCGGCCTGTGTCACCTCTCGACGTTGCCCAGCCAGACTCTGCCGCTTCCCGAATGCCAGACCTTCGCCCCCTCGTGGACGGAGAAGACGCCGCCGCGCAGGAGACGCAAGAAAAAGAAGAAGACGCTCAGTCGTCGCCTGGCACGGAAGCTACGCATGGGTCTGGCCAAGGCGATCGGACGCAGCCGTTGAATCGGGGATGAACAAGTGCATCTGGTCGGCAACAGGTCCCAATTCGATCGTTTGTTGGAGACCGTCGAAACGTACTGGGAACACCGTCTCCCCGCTCCGGCGGGGAACGCGTGCGTCATCGTGGAGGTGCTCCACCAGGACATCAGGGTGGCGCTGCGGAACCTCACGGTCGCCAACGCGATCCGCCGGGTCGTCCCCGCCAGGCTGGTGGTCGTCACCGGCACGGACCGGCAGTGGAGTGAGGCGCTCTGGCAGGAGTTCGACGTCGACTGCGTCCGGTCGCTCGCGAGGGCCTTCGGCGCGTCCGAGGTCGTCAACGTGCACGAGGCGGCCACCCGGTGGACCGGCGGGCTCACTCGCCCCTTCCCGCCGAGCGGCGTTCCCCCGATCGACCCGGGCACCCTCGACGCGTTCGTGAACGCCACCGTGTGCCGGCTGGATCTCGTGCCCCGCCTGGCGCCCGGTTATGAGAACGATCCCGGCTACCGGTCGCGGCACCGTCGCGGTTCGGCCTTCTCCGCCGTCTACGACGAGGTGTTCGACGGGGTGGACCCGGTCGCGTTGGTGACCAGCCACGTCGACTACGACCAGTGGGGGCTGGCCGTGGAGTCGGCCATGCGCAGGGACGTCCCGGTCGTGCACGTGCAGAGCACCGGCTCGCTGAAGGCGTACGCCCTGTTCCCCCACAAGAGGGTCGGCGGCCTGAGCTACCGGGCCGAGCTGACCAAGCAGATCGGTGAGTACTTCGACCGGGTCATCTGGCCGAACAGGGACCTCATCCGGCCGGCCGCCGAGCTGGTCGCGCTGCGCGCCAAGGAGAATCTGGGGCGGCCCAGCTGGTGGCGCGCGGGCGCGTTCGTGGCGTCCGAGGTGCGCAACGAGGTGGAGCGCGGCCAGGTGCGCGCGCACGGCCTGGCCCGGCTGGGGCTCGACCCGGCCCGCCCGGTCGTCACCGTGTTCAACCACGCCATCTCCGACGCGCTCGGCTCCAACCACGAGATCTTCGACGACCTGGCGCACTGGTTCGAGTCGACCGCCCGGCACGCGGCGGACGACACCTCCGCGAGCTGGGTCTTCCTCGACCATCCCAGCCAGTTCAGATACGACTCCACCGGGTTCTTCCCGGCCATCGCGGAACGCTACTCCCACCTCCCGCACCTGGTCTTCGGGCAGAGCGTGTCGATCTCGAAGAACATGCTCTGGAGCATCACCGACGTAGGGGTGACCGTACGAGGGAGCGTGAGCAACGAGCTGCCCGCCTACGGCATCCCCGTCATCCAGGCGGGCTGGTCGGAGTGGAGTTCGTGCGGTCTCTCGTTCGTCGCGGAGAACCGCGAGTCCTACTGGAACCTGCTGGACGAGGCGATCGCGAAGGCCGCGAAGGGCGGCACGATCCTGGAGGAGGAGCAGCGTGAGCGGGCCAGGCTGTGGCTCTGGCTGTACCGCTCCGCCGCCGACGTCACGACCCCGCTGGTACCCCAGTGGGAGGTCGGCGCGGGCGACGACCTGCTCCGCGCGCTGTTCGTCAACATGAGCCACATCGAGAGTGACGGCGACCCGCTGTTCGCCGCCGTCGAGCGGCTGTGGACCCGCCGTGATCCGTTCCTCACCCGGTTCGATCTGCTGTCTCCGGAGGCTTTGCGATGACTCCACCCATCGGCGCCGGGTTCGGCACCATGTATGACGGGCCGGCCGACGTGCTGGTCCCGCCCGCGGTGGTCGACACCGGCCACACGCCCGGCCTCCAGGTGACCGACCAGGTCTACCGGGGTACCCGCGTGGCCGGGCGGCTGGCCTCCTCGGGGCTCGTCGGGCTGAAGGCGCGGGTCGAGGGGGAGGGGGTCCGGGTCCGGGTCCGCGTCTCCGTCGACGCCAAGTCGGTACGCCAGTGGGACCGGCGGGTCGGCACCCCGGTGGACGCCGGGCAGCTTCCCCGTCTGCTGCTGGTCAGGTCGCAGGGACGGCTGCGGCAGTCGGTCCTCCTGGATCCCCGCTTCGGCGGCCGGCCGCACGCCTGGGCCGTGTTCGACCTCGCCCCGACCGAGGTCCCCGACGACGGCCTGCTCCTGATCGAGCTGCTCGACGCCGCCGACACGCCCTGGGCGTCGCCTGATCTCCTCGCCACGCTCAAGGGCCGGATCGCCCCCTCGGCGGCGACCGGCGTCCGGATCGACCAGATCGAGCTCCTCCCGCTCGACACGCCCACCGACGTCCGGCCCCAGGCGGACGACGCCGACGGTCAGGCGGTCGTCGCCGGTCCCGTCGACGGGCGGACCTGTGAGGCCGCCAACCTGGTCAGCGCGGGCGGGGTGCCGCGCAGGACCAAGCCCGGTCCACGGGTGCTGGACGCGGGGCTGATGGTGGTGAACCCGGGCGGCGGCCCGCTCACCCTCCGCTTCGGCGTGCACAAGGGACGACCGGCCCGCCGGGTCGTCTTCCCGCCACCCGAGTCCGAGGAGGCCACGCCCGAGGACGGGGAGCAGCAGCCGACGCGCGGCGAGAAGGGCCGCCTGCGGCCCGCCGCCGACAAGGACCGTCCCCGCCGATCGAAGGACGGGGAACGTTCGGGCACGGAGAAGGACGACGAGGGCTCAGCCGTGGAGAAGAGCAAGGACCGGCCCCGGGCGGGCGGCGAGAAGGGCCGCAGGCGGTCCGGGGGACGGAAGGGCCGGCGGCGCGGCAGGCGGGGCAGGGCGCTGTGGCGACGCCTGCTGGGCAGGGTGCTGCGCGTCTTCCGGACGATGCGCCGCAAGACGGCCAAGCGGCTCCGCGTGGCCGGAAAGTGGTGGCGGGCGACGCTCCTCCTGCTCCGCCGCGCCGTACCGCCGGAGCCGTGGGTGCTGAGC
Source organism: Dolomitihabitans soli (assembly GCF_022213955.1). Taxonomy (GTDB): domain Bacteria; phylum Actinomycetota; class Actinomycetes; order Streptosporangiales; family Streptosporangiaceae; genus Streptosporangium_A; species Streptosporangium_A soli. The sequence goes on from NZ_JAKNTW010000017.1 coordinate 118,030, forward strand.
CTGGCCGATGGCACGGCGGTGCCCGCGACGGTCACCCGGCAGGGGAGCGCCCTCTACCTGGAGATCGCCGTCACGTCCACCGCGCCGCTGCTCGTCGCGACGGAGCCCGGACCGGGCCCCGCTCCGGTCCTGGAATGGGTCAGGTTCAGGTAAGCGTCACGGGTGTGCGCGGCGGGTGGCCTGATCGCCACCCGCCGCGCACGATGTCGTGGCCGGCCGAGCCCCCGCCGGACGGACCCTGTTGAAACGGCTCACCTACGGCGTCACGGTCAGCCGAGGATGCCGCGGAGGAGGTCGATCACGCGGTCCTGGTCGGGTTCGGTCAGGGCCGGGAACAGGGGAAGGGAGAGCTGCTCGGAGTAGTAGGTCTCGGCGTTGGGGCACATGCCCCGGCGGTAGCCGAGGTCGGTGAAGACGGGATGCCAGTAGGCGGGGATGTAGTTGACCTGGACCCCGATGCCCGCCGCGCGCATCCGGTCGTAGACCTCGCGCCTGCGTCCGTCCTGGATACGCACCGGGTACAGATGCCAGACGGGGTCCACGTGGGGACGGCGGACGGGCAGGACCAGGCCGGGCACCCCGGCGAGCAGTGCGTCGTAGCGGGCGGCGAGCGCGGCCCGGCGCGCCTTGAACGCGCCCAGCCGGCTGAGCTGGCTGACCCCGAGCGCGCACAGCACGTCGGGAAGCCGGTAGTTCAGGCCGAACGTGTGCACCTCCTGGTGCCAGCCGCCCTCGTCGGGGGTGCGTTGCTCATCGGGGTCGCGCACCAGGCCGTGGTTCCTGAACGCCGAGGCCGCGCGCAGCCGGGCGCGGTCGGCGACGGCGACGGCGCCGCCCTCGGCCGTCGTCACGGACTTGGTGGGGAAGAAGGAGAACGTGGTGAGGTCGGCGATGGAGCCGACGGGCCTGCCGCGGTAGAGAGAGCCGATCGCGTGGGCCGCGTCGTCGATCAGCACGGCGTCCGCGGCGTCGGTGACCTTCCGCAGGTCGTCGTACTCCGCCGGATGGCCCGCGTAGTCGACGGCGGTGACGGCCCTGGTCCGCGCGGTCACCGCGTCCGCCGCCGCCGCCGGGTCGAGGTTCGCGGTGTCGGGCTCGACGTCGGCGAAGACGGCGCGCGCGCCGAGCAGGTGGGCGGTCGCCGCGGTCGACACGAACGTGATCGGCGAGGTGACCACCTCGTCGCCCCGGCCGATCCCGGCGGCCGCGTAGGCGACGTGCAGCGCCGCCGTCCCCGAGCTGACGCTGACGCAGGGCGAGCCCCCGGCCCACCGCGCCAGCTCACTCTCGAAGGACTGCACGGCCGGCCCGGTGGTGAGCCAGTCGCCGCGCAGCACGGCCGTGACGGCCTCGATGTCGTCCTCGACGACGGAATGCCTGCCGTACGGGAGCATCAGACCTCCACCAGCGACATCGAGCGGAGCTGGTCGACCGACAGCCAGCGCTCGTTGGTGTCGGAGCGGTAGGCGAACCCCTCGGGCAGCACCTCGCCGGTCTGCGGCGGCAGGTATCCCCAGGTGGCGATGGTGGGCTGGACGACGTAGCGGTCGGCGAGGCGCAGCGTGCGGCGGCCGTCGTCGGGCGCGATCATCTCCTCGTGCAGCTTCTCTCCCGGCCGGATGCCGATCTCGTAGGTGGGGCTCTCCGGAGCGAGCGCCTCGGCGAGGTCGGTGACCCGCATGCTGGGGATGCGCGGCACGTAGAGCTCGCCGCCCTGCATCATGTCGAAGGAGTCGACGACGAAGCGGACCGCCTGGTCCAGGGTGATCCAGAAGCGGGTCATCCGCTTGTCGGTGATCGGGATGCTGTTGCCCTCGCGGGCGAGGCGGAGGAAGAACGGCACGACCGACCCCCGGCTGCCCACCACGTTGCCGTAGCGGACGACGGCGAACCGGGTGGGATGGTTGGCCGCGTAGTGGTTGGCGGAGACGAACAGCTTGTCCGCGACGAGCTTGGTCGCGCCGTACAGGTTGATCGGGCTGGACGCCTTGTCGGTGGACAGCGCCACGACTTTGCGCACCTCCGCGTCGATCGCCGCCTCCACGACGTTCTGCGAGCCCGAGACGTTCGTCCTGACGTACTCGAACGGGTTGTACTCGGCGGTGTCGACCTGCTTCAGCGCGGCGGCGTGCACCACGTAGTCGATGCCGTGCATCGCCCGGGTCAGCCGGTCGCGGTCGCGGACGTCGCCGATGAACCAGCGCAGCCGGTCATCCTCCCCGAAGATGTGGCGCGCTTCGTACTGTTTCAGCTCGTCCCTGGAGAAAACGACCAGGCGGCGAGGAGAGAGGACGTCGAGCGCGTGGCGGATGAACGCCTTGCCGAAAGAGCCTGTTCCCCCAGTGATCAAAATCGACGATCCGGTCAGTACACTCACGGGGCCCCCTGCTTTGTGATTACTGGCTGTAGTCGACATAACTGAGCGGGTAGCATAGCGCGACCGCGCATGCACGCACGGTCGGTATGGGGAACGGGGCAATCGGGTGCGCATCATCGGGATTGTTCAAGCACGTATGGGCTCGACGCGGCTGCCGGGCAAGGTCCTTCGCGACCTGTCGGGCCGTACGGTCCTCGGATGGGTGGTCAGGGCCGCCAGGGCCTCCTACGCGCTCGACGATCTGGTGGTCGCGACGAGCACCGACGACGTGGACGAGGCGGTGGCCCGCGAGTGCGCCAGGCTCGGCGTCGCCTGCCACCGGGGGCCCGTGGACGACGTGCTGACCAGGTTCAGCCAGGTGTTGCACGACACGCCCGCCGACGCGGTGATGCGATTCACCGCCGACTGCCCGCTGCTCGACCCCGAAGTGATCCGTGAGGCCGCGCTGGTCTACCGCGCGCTACCCGATCTCGACTACCTCAGTACGGCGCTGCCGTCGACGCTCCCGCGCGGCACCGACGTCGAGATCGTGGGCCGCGCGGCGCTGGAGGAGGCGGACAGGCACGCGGAGACCTACCATCGGACCCACGTCACCTCGTACGTTTACACCCGTCCGGAAAGTTTCCGGATCCTCGGGCTGACTTATCGGCCCTCGGCCGCCGATCTGCGGGTCACCCTCGACACTGAGGACGACTGGCGGCTCATCCACGCGGTCGTCGAAAGTTTCGGTGACGGTCCGCCGTCCGTGCGGACCCTCGTCGAGTGGCTGCGGGCGAGACCGGAGATGGCGGAGATCAACGCGCACGTGCGTCAGAAGGCGTTGCAGGAGGCGTGAAACGGCGTGTCGGGATCCGCTGCGACGCCGGCCCCGCCACCGGGGTCGGCCATCTGGTGCGCTGCGTCGCGCTGGCCGAGGAGCTCCTGGCGCGTGACGACGAAGTGGTCTTCCTGGGCGATCTGGGCGGTCTCCCGTGGGCGGCGGCGCAGCTCGAGCGCAGGGGGTTCCCGCTGATCCCGGCGCGGCAGGCCCCCGAGACGCTGAGCGCGCAGGCCTCGGGCCTCGATCTCGGCGCCATCGTGCTCGACTCGTACGCGCTGCCGGCGGAGACGGGTACGGCGCTGCGGCGGGCGGGGATACCGGTGCTCGCGATCGTCGACGGCGACATCCGCGGCCAGTCCGCCGACCTCTACCTCGACCAGAACCTCGGTGCGGAGGAACGGCACACCGGGCTTCCCGTGCTGGCCGGGGCGCGATATGTCCTGCTCCGCGATGAAGTGCGCCGGTTGTCGGCCACGCCGTCCAGCGGCCGTCCGAACGTGCTGTGCTTCTTCGGCGGCACCGACGCGACCGGCGTCATCCCCCGCTGGGTCGGCGCGCTCGTCGCCACGGCCGTGCCGTTCTCGGCGACGGTGATCAGCCCGTCCGGGCTGGTGCCGCCGCCCGGCCTGCCGATCTCGGTGCTGCCGCCGACCGACGACCTGCCACGCCTGATGGCCACCGCCGACCTGGTGGTCACCGCGGCGGGCACGTCGATCTGGGAGCTGCTCTACCTCGGCGTCCCCACGGCGCTCACCTGGGTGGCGGGCAACCAGCGGGCCGGCTACGAGACGGTGGTCGGCCGTGGGCTCGCCGCCGGTCTCGGCACCGACCCGGAGGCCGCCGTGCCCGTCCTGCGCGAACTGCTCGCCTCCCCGGAGACCCGCCTGTCGTACGGCAAGCGCGGCAGGCAGGTCGTCGACGGCCACGGCCGGGAGCGGGTGGCGGACGCCCTCGCGATGATCAAGTGAGCGGGCCGGCCGGGGCTCGCTGACCGGATCCGGGCCGACGCGGGTATCGCGGTGGCTGGGCCGGTCGCTGCCGGTCAGACGAGATCCCAGGTCAGGGGCGTGCCGACGGTGGCGTCGCGGGTGAAGCGGCGGCCGGTCACCGCGGGCATCGCGTCGGGGTGCAGGCCGCCGGCCGGGCGGATGGACCTGACGTTCCGCTCGGTCACCGGATCTCCGGCGCGCACGTCGGCCACGACGTAGAGGGAGCGGCGGAAGCGCAGGCCCTCGCGTTCGCCCTCGGTCGGCCCGAGCCTGGCCTGCCCGAGCGACTGCCAGGCCCGCTCACTCTCCGTGACGAGCATGGCCAGCTCGGCCGGTTCCAGGGAGAAGGCCGCGTCGACTCCGCCGTCGTCGCGGGCCAAGGTGACGTGCTTCTCGATCAGGCAGGCGCCGAGGGCGACGGCGGCGAGCGCCGCGCCGATCCCGGGCGTGTGGTCCGACAGCCCGACCACGCCGCCGGTGACGCCCTGGAGCAGGGGGAGGGCGCGGAGGTTGCTGTCGGCGGGGGACGCGGGGTAGGCGGCGGTGCAGGCGAGCACGGCGAGCTGCGTGCAGCCCGCCTCCGTGGCCGCCTCGACCGCCGCGTGGATCTCGCCGACGGTGGCCATTCCGGTGGACAGGATCAGCGGTTTGCCGGTGCGCGCCGCGAGCCTGATCAGCGGCAGGTCGACGATCTCGGAGGACGCGATCTTGTAGGCGGGGGCGCCGAGCGACTCCAGCAGGTCGATCGCCGTCGGGTCGAAGGGGGCGGAGAAGGCGATGAGGCCGCGCTCCGCCGCCCGGGTGAAGATCGGCTCGTGCCACTCCCAGGGCGTGTGCGCCTGCTCGTAGAGCCGGTAGAGGTTCTGGCCCGCCCAGAGGCCGTGCCCGTCGCCGATCCGGAAGGCCGGGCCGTCGGCGTCGACGGTGATCGTGTCGGGCCGGTAGGTCTGCAGCTTCAGGGCGTGCGCGCCCGCCGCCGCCACCGCGTCGACGATGGCCAGCGCCCGGCCCAGGTCGCCGTTGTGGTTGCCCGACAGCTCGGCGATGACGAACGGCGGGCGACCGGGGCCGATCGCCCGGCCGGCTATGGAGATCACTGGACTTCCTCCCGGTCGAGCCTGATCCTGACCACCTCGCGGGCGACCCCGTCGACGTCTCTGGTGTAGGTGCCGGCCTCGGTGAAGCCGAACCGCCCGTGCAGCCGCCGTACGGCCTCGTTGGCGGCAAGCACCTCGGCGTACAGCGTGCGCAGGCCGAGCGGGCCGAACGCGTGCTCGATCGCCGCCCGCTCGACGCCGATCCAGGCGGGCAACAGGGCGCCCGCCCGCTCCAGGCCGTCGAGGTCGAGGTAGAAGCCCCAGGAGCCGCTGTGGTCGAGGGTGCCGAGGCCGGTGAAGGTGACCACTCCCGCGGGGGTGCCCTGGTGCTCGTAGACGAGGAGCCTCCTGGCGGGATCGACGCGCAGGTCAGCCCACCAGCGCGCGTGCTCGGCGGGGCGGATCTCGTGGCAGGTGAAACTGGCCGCCCTGACCTTCGGGTGGTTACGCCAGCGGCGCACCGTCTCCAACTCGTGGTCGGCCATCTGTCGCAGCATGAGTTTACCCTTCGCGCTGTTTCCACAACAGAGGGTAGCGAGCGACGGCATCCTTTACTGCATGGATCCGTTGCTCAGTGTGGTCGTCCCGTTTCATGACGTAGAGGGTTATCTGGACGAGTGCCTGCGGTCGCTCTCCGCCCAGAGGCTCACCGACCTGGAGATCATCATGATCGACGACGGCTCGCTGGACGGGAGCCGGCTCATCGCGAAGGAGCATGCCGCGCGGGATCCCCGGTTCACGCTCGTCGGATGCGAGAACCAGGGGCCCGGCCCGGCCAGGAATCTCGGCATCCGCCTGGCCGCGGGACGTTATCTCGCGTTCGCCGACGCCGACGACGTGCTGCCGCCCGACGCCTACGCGCGGCTGGTGGGGAGCCTCGCGCGAAGCGGGTCCGACCTGGCCTGCGGGGCGGTGGAACGGCTGAGCCCGGAGGGGCCGATGCCGTCGCCGCTGCACCACAAGCTGTTCAGGCGCCGCCGCGAAGGCACCCACATCACGAAATATCCGGACCTGGTGAAGGATCGGACGGTCTGGAACAAGGTCTACCGCCGATCCTTCTGGGACGCGCACCACCTGGAGTTCCCCTCCGGGCTGTACGAGGACGTACCGGTCGCGATGGCCGCCCACGTCTGCGCCACCGCCGTCGACGTCCTCCCCGACGTCGTCTACCACTGGCGCCTGCGCGAGTCGGGCGAGACCTCCATCACCCAGCGCAGGACCGATCTCGACAACCTCAGGGAGCGGCTCGCCTCCCTCCGCGGCGTCCAGGCCTTCCTCGCGGACCGGGCGCCCGAACTGCGGCCGGCCTTCGACCAGATGGCCGCCTCCTGGGACCTCGGGATCGTCGCCGCCGCCGTCGAGCAGGCCGAGCCCGGCGATCGGGAACGGCTGCTCGACCTGGTCGGCCCGTTCGCCGACGACCTCGACGAGACCGCGGTCGCGGCGCTCCCCGCGATCCGCCGCCTGGAGCTCCACCTGTTGCGCCACCGCCTGGTTCCCGAACTGGCGCAGGTACGGCGGGTCCGGCAGGAGGGCGACCCCGGCGAGGCCAAGGTCGTACGCCGGGGGATGCGCACCGTCCGCTGGTACGCCGGCTACCCGTTCTTCGGCGACCGGAGCAGGAAGATCCCCGCCGAGCTGTACGACGTGACCGGCGAACTGGAGCTGAGGGCCCGGGTGGACGAGGTCTCCCGGGCCGGCGAGCGGCTGCTGCTCGCGGGGGACGCCTTCATCAAGCCCTTCGGCGCGGCCCGCACCGGCCTGCGGTTCTGGCTCGTCGAGGCCAGGACGAAGACGGTCACCCCGGTCGAGGCGACCCGCGAGGGGCCTGCCCGGTTCGTCGCCGAGATCGACCCCGCGACGCTGGCCGGCGCCGGCCCGTGGGCCCTGCACGTCGAGGTGACGGGCCCGCGCGGGCTGACCATGGAGGGGGGCGTCCGGGCGTCGCGCGCGGCGGCACGGGAGGACTCCAAGGACGGAGTTCTCCAGGTCAAGAGCATGAAATCGACCGGCGCATGCCGGATCGCCCGGCGGAAACCGCGATCAGGTTCGTGATCAAACGCAGCGGTAAAGACTCGGTCAGGACAGCTTCCCAAGGTGGCTAGGCTCCGGTGCGGCCACGCCGTACATCATCATGCTGGCTCTCATGACGACGTACTCGCTAGCGGACGTACGTGCCGTGTGCAAACAACGCGACGCCTGGTGGACGGTCCTGCTCGTCGATCCAATCGCCTGCAGGCTCGTCCGCTTCCTGGCCAGCCGTACGTCGGTCACTCCTAACCAGGTCACCGCGGTCGCGTTCCTGATGGGAATGTGCGCGGCGGTCTCGTTCAGCCTCGGGGAGTGGCGCGCGCTCGCGTTGGGAGCGCTCTTCTTCCACCTCGGCTTCGTCGCCGACTGCGTCGACGGGAAGCTGGCGAGACTCAAGGGGAACGGGAGCACCTTCGGGTTGTGGCTGGACTTCAGCCTCGACCAGCTCCGGATGGTGGCCTGCGCGTTCGCGCTGGCCTACGGCCTCTACCAGCAGACGGGGAGGCCGGAGGCCGGCTTCCTGGCCGGGGTGATCATCGCCTTCGACCTGGCGCGCTACCTCAACGGGCCACAGATGGCCAAGGTACGCCGGACGATGCGCGAGCAGATGGTGAGCGCGCTGCGCGACAACCAGGAATCGCAGCAGAGCGCCGCGCTGGAGCGCCTGATCCGGAAGTCGTCGGAGGACGAGGACACGACGCTGACGGACCAGGCCAAGCATGGCCTGCTGAAGGAGCAGGCCAAGCAGGGCCTGCAGACGGGCTTCCGGTCGCGCTTCCCTTGGTACGACCGTGTGCGGCAGTTGCTGCTCACGCACCGGATCCGCACCCACATGGTCAGCGGCATCGAATACCAGATGGCGGTCTTCGTCGTCGGCCCTCTGCTGGGGCCGTCGGCCGTGCCGTACATCGTGGTGGCGGCGGGGGTGCTGCTGATCATGTTCGAATGCGCGCTGGTCTACAAGCTTTGGATGTCGACGCGTGACTTCAAGCGGGTCATGCGGCGGATGGCGAAGAAGCAGGGTCGCATCGACGCCCGGCTCATCCGCGAGCATCGCTAACACTTTCGGGGGTTTCACATGCAATCGGATCGACCGCTCTTCATCGTGGGCTGCCCACGATCGGGGACGACGCTGCTCCAGCTCATGATGCACGCCCATCCGCGGATCGCGATTCCGCCGGAGACCAGGTTCGTGATGGCGGCCTACCAGCGGCGGCTCTCGTTCGGGGACCTGGGGGAGGCAGGGCGACGCCGCGAGCTGGCCGAGTGGGTGGTGGGACGACGCCAGACCAGGTTCTACGAGCTGGGGCTGGACGCGGAGACCGTCACCGACGAGATCGTCGACGGGCCGGGCACGCTCGGGTCGGCGCTGGGGATCGTCCTGCGGTCCTACGCCGGGCGGTTCGGCAAGCCGCGCTGGGGGGACAAGCGGCCGTCGTACTTCCAGAACATCGAGGTGCTGCTGAGGCTCTTCCCGGACGCCCAGTTCGTGCACCTGATCAGGGACGGGCGCGACTGCGTGGCCTCGCTGAAGGAGATGCCCTGGTACAAGGGCAACGTCTACAGCGCGGTCTCCGGCTGGGCCGAGGCCATCGACTTCGCCCGGCACGGGGCCCAGCGGATGCCGCACGGCAGCTACCACGAGCTCCAGTACGAGCACCTGATCAGCGACCCGGAGACGACGCTGCGCGGCCTGTGCGACTTCATCGGCGAGGACTTCGACCCCGCCATGTGCGAGCCGCACCGGGTGGCCGGGGTCGCGGTGCCCGAGCGCAAGACCTGGCACTCCCGCACCCACGGCGCGGTGACCACCTCCCGCTCGGGGAGCTTCCGGCACCGGCTGGAGCCGTGGGAGATCTCGCTGTGCGAGACCGTGCTCGCCGACCGGCTCGCGGGCTACGGCTACGAGCCGTCCGGCGCGCCGAAGTCGCCGATGACCCGGCTGGCCGCCTACGAGCGGGTCGCGGCGCGGCGCAAGCTGGCCAGGATGAAGCGGAAGACCTTCGACCGCATCGTCCGGATGCGCGAGCCCAACCCGCTCGGCGCCAGGCTCACCACCGGCCAACTCGCCATCGCCGGGGTGCCCAGGCAGCGCAGCGCCTCGCCGGAGTTCGCCGGCATGTAGGAGCGGCCGCGTTCGGCCTGGAGTCGGCTTGTGGGAGCGGCTGCGTTCGGCCTGGAGTGCGCCGGCATGAAGCAGCGGCTGCGCTTGGACTGGAGTCGGCAGGTGGGAGCGGGTGCGTTCGGCCTGGAGCCTGCCGGCAGATAGGAGCGGCCGCGCGTCGCTTGGAGTCCGCCTTCAGGTAGGTGCGCCTCGCCGTACGGCTACCTGGCGAGGTGGGCGAGCAACGCCTCCCACCCGTCCAGGACCGACTCCAGCCGGAACGACGCGGCGTGGGCGCGGGCGGCGGCGCCGAGCCGTCGCCGCTCGCCGGCGGAGGCCATCAGGGCGGCGAGCGCCGCCGCGAACTCCGCCACGTCGCCCGGCGGGACCAGGGTTCCGGTCCGGCCGGGCAGCACCATGGACCGCACGCCGCCCGAGAGGTCGAAGGCCACCGAGGGCACGCCGTACGACGCGGCCTCTCCCACCACCAGCGGGAACCCCTCGTGCTGGCTGGACAGGCCGAGCACCGAGCCGCCGAGATACTCCGCGGCCATCGCCGAGGCGGGCACCCGGCCCCTGAACACCACCCGGTCCGCGACGCGCTCCGCGCGGGCGTGCTCGCGCAGCCGGGGCAGCTCGTCGCCGTCGCCGACCAGGTGCAGCTCCCAGGGCTCCGCCACGGTACGGCTCGCCAGGGCGAACGCCGTGATCAGCCGGTCGAACCTCTTCACCCCCTCCAACCGCCCGACGCCGAGCACCCGGGGCGCCTCCAGCGCGGCGGTCGTCGGCGGCCAGCCGGGCAGCGGGTTGGGAATGGACCAGGTGTTGGGCAGCAGCGCGTGGGTGGCGAACAGGCCGGCGTCGCCCGGACTCAGGAAGACCGCCTGGTCGAGCCGCGACCAGTTCCGCCGGATCGCGCCGAGGTGCCAGGTGCCGCGCGCGTGCTCGTACGACCCGTGGTAGTGCCCGATCGTCGTCAGGCCGGGCGGCAGCAGGTGGAGCGCCCTGCTCACCACGCCGGGCGAGGTCATCACGAGGTGCGCGGGCCCGATCCGTTCCAGCAGCGCGCGCAGCCGCCGGTCGCCGAGCCGCCTGGCGATCCGGCGCACCGGTCCCTGCGGGGTCCGGTGGATCACGTGCCTGCGGTAGGCCGGGTCCTCGACGTAGCCGAACGGGTCGGTCGCCCGGTGCAGCCCGATCACGTGCACGTCGTAGCCGCGACCGGTGAGCCCCTGCGCGACGGTGTGCGTGACGCGCTGGATGCCGCCCAGGGTGTCGGCGTCCATGCACGCGAACACGAACGTGCCGACATCGTGCCGTACGGCCGGCCGCGCGGGCGCGAGGGAGGTCACCGGAGCTCCAGCGGGGCGGCGGGCTCCCGCTCCGCCACGGCGGGACCGCGTCCGAAGAAGGCGTCCACCACTCTGGCCGAGGCGTGGCCGCGCTCGTCCTCGCACCACACGCGGCGGAACTCGGCGTACTTCCCGGCGAAGGACGCCGACAGCGTGTCCAGTTTCCGCACGGCCTCCACCAGCCCGGCGGTCGTGTTCAGGCACGGGCCGGGCGCGATGGCCGGCAGGTCGTAGTAGGCGCCCCGCTCACTGCGCCGGTACTCGTCCCAGTCGTCGATCAGGAACAGCATCGGCTTGCCCGTCACCGCGTAGTCGCACATCAGGGAGGAGTAGTCGGTGACGAGCGCGTCGGAGGCCAGCAGCAGATCGTTGACCTCGGGATAGGAGCCGGCCTGCCGTACGAAGTGGCGGACGTGCTGCGGGACCTGGAAGCGCTCGATCGGGTGGGTGCGCAGGACCAGCACCCACTCGGCGGACAGGCCGTCGGCCAGTTCCGCCAGGTCGGCTCGCACCGAGCGGCCGGAGGACTTGGCGTTGTCGCGGTAGGTCGGGGCGTAGAGCAGGATCCGCCGGTCGTCGGGGATCTCCAGCCGTTCGCGCACCCGGCGGCCGGCTTCGGGGTCGCCGTTCACCAGGACGTCGCAGCGCGGCGAGCCGAATCTCAGCACCGGGCCCGTGTAGTCGTTGGAGGGCACGAAGTTCCGCTCGAACTCCGCGCCCGGTGAGACCAGCGCGTCCCATCTGGCGACCGCCGAACGCCACTGCCGGCGCGGTCCGGCGAAGTCGCCGCGCAGGTCGGGGGCGTTGTAGCCGATGGTCTTGATGCCCTGGCCGTGCCAGGTCTGCAGGTAGCGGGTGCCGCGCGGCTTGGGGAAGTCGAGCGGGAAGCCGTGGCTGTCCACCCAGTAGGCGGCGCGGGCGAGGTGCCAGACGTACTTCCAGCTCATCCGGCGGACCAAGGCGGTGTCGGCGGGAAAGTGGTCCCGCCTGTGCCCGACCGACCAGACGACCTTGAGCGGCAGCCCGCGCCTGCGGATCTCCTCGTAGATGTAGCGCGGGTTGCCGGTGTAGCCCTTGCCCACGTCGGACTCGAAGACGGCCAGGTCGCGGCGGCGGGGCAGCAGCCGGATCAGGCCCTTGTAGACCTTCAGCTTCATCCCGGCCGTGCCCACCTTGCCGAGCGCCCGCTTCCGCAGCCGCAGCACCCGGCTCACCTGGCGGGCCGGCCCTTCGCGCCGCCAGGTCAGCCGCAGGACGGCGGCGGGCCCGTCGGGACGGGCGGTGATCGTGTGACCGGGCACGCGCACGGTGACGGGAGGCGTGCCGGGGGTGATCAGCAGCAGGTCGGTCGTGGTGTGCCCGTCCGGCCTGGTGACGGCGATCCTGGCGTCCTGCCGCCCGTCCGCGCCGAGGCGTCCCCGCACGATTCCCGCCAGGTCGACGCTGGTCTCGGTGACGTAACTGCCGTCGTCCTGCTCGACGGTCGCCAGCGGTGTCCTGCGGCCGTGGATCCGCAGCTCCGCCGTCCAGCCGGGGTTGCCCGCCAGCACGCCGAACGGGTCGAAGGTGCGGACGACCATCGCCAGCCTGGTCCCCGTGGCGGTGACCTCGGTGACCTCGTGCCGCAGCCGCGCCTTGCTGAACGGCAGTTCGGCCAGGCGCATCGAGGTGATGTCGAGCCCGGGTTCCGGCCTGGTCCCCCAGTAGGTGCGCCCGTCCGCCTGTACGGCCTGCCGCGGCGCGGCCCTGGGCCCGTTCAGCGAGCGGGCGGCGACCTCCAGCTCCTCGATCCGGTCGGCCAGGATCAGGGTGCAGCACACCCGCACGATCGGGTCGACGTGCCAGAACGTCTCCCGGTCGAGCTCCGCGATCTCCGCGAGGTAGGGCCGGACGACCGAGGCGAACTCCTTGACCCAGACCCGGTCGCGCGCCGGCAGCGGGTTCAGGTAGACGCGCATGTCCTGCCTCAGGAAGCGGCGCTGCCGTTCGCCGACCAGGTCGGCCAGGCCGTTCTCGCGCAGGATCGCGTCGCTGGCCCTGGCCGCCCGCACGCGCTGCCGTACGTTGTTCATCTCCTTGAGGTTGAGCGAGATCGACGTCTTGGCGTCCGGGCGTTCGACGGCGCGGTGCCAGTCGTAGACCACCCACGGGACGACGGCGAAGCGTCGCGCGGCGCAGTAGAGCCTGGCCGTGAAGACGTGGTCCTCGAAGTGGACGCCCTCCTCGAACCTGAGGCCGTGTTCCTTCAGGAAGCGCACCCGGTAGAGCTTGTTGGTCGCGAAGGAGTCGAGGAACATCTCCGGGTCCTCGCGGATGCCCTCGACGATCCGCCGCCGGTAGATCGCGGGGTAGTAGCGGTGGGTCTTCCAGCTCGACTCGTAGACCCGCTGCAACTGCCCGCTGACGAAGTCGGTCCCGGTGGACTCGATCTCGGCGAGCAGGCTCTTGCAGGCGTGCCTGGGCAGTCTGTCGTCGCTGTCGAGGAACATGATGTACGGCGCGGCCGCGGCGTCGAGGCCGTCGTTGCGCGGCGCGCCGCAGCCGCCGCTGTTGACGCTCCTGCGGATGGACCGGACCCGCGGATCCGCCTGGCAGAGTCTGGCGGCGACCTCGGGGGTGCGGTCCGTGCTCGCGTCGTCCACGATGATCACTTCGAGGTCGCGGAGCGTCTGACCCAGCACGGAGCGTACGGCTCGCGGCAGCCGGGCGGCGTCGTTGTAGGTGATGACGACGACAGTGCAGTCGGGCATGCGACCCCCCCAAGTCGGCATTGAGCCCTATTCCCGGCTTTAGGGGGTAGTTGTCCGCTCTAGGGGAGAGATGACGGTGTTTTTAAGGGTCAGCGGCGTCTGACCAGCTTGCGGATCAGCCACCCCGCGAGGAGCAACCCCAGCAGCGCCGCCGCCACCGGGGCGAGCCGCCTGAAAAGCGGAGCGCCGGCGATCTCCAGCAGATCGAGAGCCTCCTCGTCCGGCGTGCGCGAGGTGCGAGCCGTGCCCGCGGGGCGGGTCTCCGCGGACCTGCTCCCGGGCTTCGGCGTGGTCGCCGCCGGGCGGGCCGGCTCCTGAGCGGGCGGCGAGCCGGTTTCCCCGATTCCGCCGGCTTCCCCGGTTTCCGCGGTTTCCTTGGGTTCACCGGTTTCTTCGGGTTCGCTCGACAGCAGGGCTGAGAGGTTCACCGCGAACCTGTCGATCAGCTTGGTGCCCACCTCCGCCATCACCCCCCTGCCGAACTGCGCCGGACGGCCGGTCACGTTGAAGGTCGTCTCGACGGTGACCTTCGTCGTGTCGCCCTCGGGACGCAGCCGGGCCGTGACGGTGGCGCTGGCCGTACCGCTTCCGCGTGCCTCCTTGCCCGTGGCCTTGACAGTGACGGAACGGCTGTCCTTGTCGACGTCCTGGAACACCGCGGTGCCCCGGTAGGTGACGGTGATCGGGCCGACCTTGACCTTCATCCGGCCGGCGATCTCCTCGTCGGTCACGGAGTCGAGAGCCGCCCCCGGCAGGCACGGCGCGACCCGCTCGACGTCGAGCAGCGTCGCCCAGGCCTGCTCGACCGGCACGGGAACAGTGAACTCATGCTCGAACCGCATCGCCATCGATCCGCTCCTTCGTCTCCCGTACCCACGACACTACGATCCGATCCCGGCAACGGATAGCCCTGCCCTCTCCGGCCAGGTGGCGGTTCCTATACGACTCCCCTACCCGGTGTGTGATCACGTGACGCTTGAAGGAGTCCAAGGGCCATCACGGGCGACGTCCCCGAGACAGAGCCCAGACCGCAGCCAGGCGGCGAAGGTGTGGGCGCACGTGAAGCGCCGCGTCGTGAGCACGTCCTGGGCGAAGTCGACTGCCCTGCCGTCAGCTGCGAGTCGTGCGGACCACCTCGACGACCGGTTTCCGTCCCGCCGTGTCGGCCGGCGGGACGGAGAGCCGCGAAGTGAGAGACATGGTGTTCTCTCTTGGAGGGATGGGCCGGTCAGGCGCGGGCGGCGGTGAGCACCGCGCGGTGGGTCAGGACCCTGGCCAGGTGCCTGCGGTAGTCGGGTTGCGCGTGCAGGTCGGCCGGCGGCGAGGTGTCCGCCGCGGCGTCGCCGCACGCGTCCCTGACCGGGTCGGCGCCGCCGTTGGTCTCGCCGGGCACCGCCGGGGTGATCGCCACCCCGCGCAACGCCGTCTCCGCCGCCCGGGCGCGTACCGGGATGGACGCCATGTTGGTCAGCCCGATCCGCGCCTCCTCGATCGACCCGTTGGACCTGCGTACGGCTGCCGCCACGCCCACGATGGCCCACGACTGCGCGGTCCGGTGGAACTTCTCGTAGTGGTAGCCCCAGCCGGGACCGAGCTTGGGCACCCGGACGCCCAGCAGGATCTCCTCGGGGGACAGCGCGGGCTCCAGGTAGTCGACGAAGAAGTCGGCCGCCGGGATCTCCCGCTCACCCGAGCCGGAACGCACCACGAACGTGCAGTCCAGAGCCAGGGCCACGGCCGGCAGGTCGCCCGCCGGGTCCGCGTGGGCGAGGGAGCCGCCGAACGTGCCGCGATGCCGTACGGCGGGGTCGGCGACCGTGGCCGTCGCCATCGCCACCAGTGGGCACTCGGCGTTGATCAGAGGTGAGCGCACGACGTCGTAGTGCGTGGCCATCGAGCCGATGAACACGTGGTCTGACTCGTCGCGGATCCCCTGCAGCTCCGCCAGGCGGCCCACGTCGACCAGCGCGGTCGGGTAGGCCAGGCGAAGCCGCAGCAGGGGAAGCAGGGACTGGCCGCCGGCCAGCACCTTCGCCTCGTCGCCCGCGTCGGCCAGCGCGGAGCAGGCCTCCTCGACCGACTGCGGGCGGACGTAGTCGAACGCGGCGGGGATCATGCCGCTCCTCCGTTCAGTGCGTGCCGGACCCGTCCGGAGGCGGATGGCATGCGGACGTGGTCGAACGTGGCCGTTCCTCCGCTGCTCAGTGTGTGCCGGACCTGTTCGGAGGCGGATGGCATGCGGACGTTGTCGACCGCGGCCGATCCTCCGTTCAAGGCGCGCCAGGCCGGTTCAGGGATGTACGGCATGCGGACGTTGTCGAACGTGGCGGGGATCATGCCGCTCCTCCGTTCAGGGCGCGCCAGACCCGTTCAGGGGTGCACGGCATGCGTACGTCGTGCACGCCGTACGGGCGGAGGGCGTCGACTATCGCGTTGACCACCGCGGGGGTGGAGGCGATCGTGCCGGCCTCGCCGACGCCCTTCACGCCGAGCGGGTTGCTCGTCGCGGGCGTCTCGGTCCTGTCGGTCACGAACTCGGGCAGGTCCGCCGCCGAGGGCAGCAGGTAGTCGGTCATCGTGGTGGTCAGCAGGTTGCCCTCGGAGTCGTAGACGGCCTCCTCGAACAGCGCCTGCGCGATGCCCTGGGCGAGCCCGCCGTGCACCTGGCCCTCGACGATCAGCGGGTTGACCACCTTGCCGACGTCGTCGACCGCCACATAGGAGCGGATCCTGCTGGCGCCGGTCTCCGTGTCGACCTCGATCGCGCACAGGTGGGTGCCGTGCGGGAAGGAGAAGTTCGCCGGGTCGTAGGTGGCGTCGGCGTCGAGCGCGGGTTCGAAGCCGTCGGGCAGGTCGTGGGCCGCGAACACCGCCAGCGCGATCTCCTGGATCGTCCTCGCCGTGCCCGTGCCGCGTACCCGGAACGCGCCCGCGGTGTACTCCACGTCGTCGGCGGACGCCTCCATCATGTGCGCCGCGACCTGCCTGGCCTTCTCCTTGACCTTCTCGCACGCCTGGAGCACCGCGATGCCGCCCACGGTCAGCGAACGCGAGCCGTAGGTGTCCATGCCCCGGGACGCGACGGCCGTGTCGCCGTGCAACACCGCCACGTCGTCGAACGGCACGCCCAGCGCGTCCGCGACGATCTGGCTCCACGCGGTCGCGTGCCCCTGCCCGTGCGCGGTCGAGCCGGTGACCACCTCGACCTTGCCGGTCGGGAGCATCCGCACCCCGGCGTGCTCCCAGCCGCCCGCGCCGTACGCCAGGCTGCCCAGCACCCGGCTCGGCGCCAGGCCGCACATCTCGGTGTAGGTGGACGTGCCGATCCCGAGTTGGACCGGGTCGCGCCGGTCCCGGCGGTCGGCCTGCTCGGCGCGCAGCTTGTCGTACCCGAACAGCGTCATCGCCCGGTCGGTCGCCGCCTCGTAGTTGCCCGAGTCGTACGTCAGGCCGGCGATGGTGGTGTAGGGGAACTCCTCGTGCTTGATCCAGTTGCGCCTGCGCAGTTCGAGCGGGTCGAGTCCGACCTCCGCGGCCAGTTCGTCGATGAGGCGTTCGAGCGCGTAGGTGGCCTCCGGCCGGCCCGCGCCCCGGTAGGCGTCGGTCGGCATCTTGGTGGTGAAGACGCCGGTGCAGGCGAAGTCGTAGGCGTCCATCTTGTAGATGCCGTTGTACATGAACGCGCCGAGCAGCGGCACGCCCGGCGTGACCAGCATGAGGTACGCGCCCATGTCGGCGAGCAGGTCGACCTTGACGCCGCGGATCCGCCCGTCGAGCTCGGCGGCCACGGCGACCCGCTGGAGCTGGTCGCGGCCATGGTGGACGGTCAGGTTGCCCTCGGACCGCGACTCGGTCCACTTCACCGGCCTGCCCAGCCTGCGGGTGATCAGCAGCGTGAGCACCTCTTCGGCCGTGACCTGCAACTTCGAGCCGAACCCGCCGCCCACGTCGGGCGCGACCACGCGGAGCCGGTGCTCGGGGATGCCGGTGGTCATCGCCAGCATGACCCGCAGGATGTGCGGGATCTGGGTGGCGGAGTAGACCGTGAAGCCCTCGCCGTCGGGGGTGGCGACCACCGCTCGGGGCTCCATCGCGCTCGGGATCAGCCGCTGCTGGACATAGGTCCGCTCGACGACCACCGGCGCCCCGTCGAACGCCGCCTCGATGTCGCCCCCGGCGAACCGCCAGGTGAACGCCTTGTTCCCGGCCTCGTGCACCCGGGGGCTCGCCTCGGTCAGCGCCTCGGTCATGTCGAGTACGGCGGGCAGCGGCTCGTAGTCGATCTCGATCGCCGACAGCGCGTCCGCCGCCTTGTACCGATCGGTGGCCACCACGCAGGCCACCGCCTCCCCGACGTACCTGACCTCGCTCACCGCCATCGGCGGATGGTCGGGGACGACGAGGTCCTCCGTGACCGGCCACGCGCACGGCAGGCTGCCCTGCTCGTCGGCGAAGTCGCGGCCGCTGAAGACGGCGACCACGCCCGGCTGGGCCGCGGCCGCGCCGGTGTCCACCCGGATGATCCTGGCGTGGGCCATCGGGCTGCGCAGGAACGCCACGTAGAGCATGCCGGGCAGTTGGATGTTGTCGGTCCACCGGGTGCGCCCGGTGACCAGGCGCGCGTCCTCCTTGCGGCGTCGCGCTCTGCCGACCTCGGTCATGAGGTGGTCACCTCGCTCGCCTCGTTCATGGCCTGCGCGCCCCGCCGTACCGCCCTGACGATGTTGCAGTACCCCGTGCACCGGCACAGGTTGCCCTCCAGGCCCTCCCGGATGGCCTCCTCCGAGGGGTCGGGGTCCTCGGCGAGCAGGTCGATGGCCGCCATGATCATGCCCGGTGTGCAGTAGCCGCACTGGAGCGCGTGCTCCTGGTGGAAGGCGGTCTGCATGGGATGCCACCGGTCGCCGGTGGCGAGCCCCTCGATGGTGACGACGTCGCACCCGTCGGCCTGTACGGCGAGCACGGAGCAGCTCTTGGCGCTCTTGCCGTCGAGCATGACGGTGCAGGCGCCGCAGTTGCCGGTGTCGCAGCCGATCGGTGTTCCGGTCCTACCCAGGCGATCTCGCAGGAGATGGACCAGGAGGAGACGCGGCTCGACCTCCTCGTCGTAGCGGATTCCGTCGACGGTGACGGTGATTCGGGGCATACGTCCTCCAGACGCGGGCTGCACCAGCGGAAACAGGAGTAGTGAGGCCGATACCTGCGAACGTACGCCCCTGTTACCGCCGGTCAAGCCCCTTGGGCAAGCTCCCGGCAAAGAACGCTCGGCCGGCCCGACGACATCGTCCGCCGCCTGCGGGACGAATCTCGGGATGGCCGCGAGGAACTACTTCCCACGGAGGAGCCGCCCGAACTACCTCCTGCGGACCACCCGCGCGATGACGGCCACGAACCCCGCGACCCCCAGCCCGGCGAGCAGGACCAGCAGCGCGTCGACCGGATCCGTCAGGTCACCGGAGACGAACGCCACCCCCATCGCGACGAACAACAGCCCGCTGAGCAGGGCCATCCAGTCGGTGCGGTGCGTACGGCGCGGCCGCTCGATCTCATGCGGCACGCCGCACCTCCACGTCGCCGACGCCGACCTTCAACGTGAGCACGACCGTCGCCACCCGTCCCTTGGGCGGTGCCTCCGGTTCCAGTTTCCTCTCGTGCCGCACGTTCGAGCCGCCCTTCACCGAGTGATCGATCTGGATGTCGCCGAGCCTGGCCATCCCCGTCACCTCTACCCGCACATCCGGGGGCAGGATCACGACCAGTTCGCCGAGTGAAACCGAGGCGTCGAACTCGGTGCGGGACCCGGCGGGCAACTTGAGCCTCGTCAGGTCCAGCGTCCCGTCTCCGACGCCCACGTCATAGCTCCTGGACGCCGTGGCGAGGTTGGTCGGCTGCCAGGTGAACGACCCGACCGACCTGGGCGCCTCCATCATCGTGGAACTCGCGAGCGCCACCACGAGCGCCAGCACCGTCCCCGCGGCCACCAGCGCGGCGCCGCGCCCGAACCAGGTGGCGACCAGCAGACCCGCGCCGACGGTGAGCAGCATCGCGCCGCCCACCACCGGCATGCTGATCGTCGCCCCGGACGTTCCCTGGATCGCCACGACGATCCCTCCTACGATGAATGCCAGGAAAACGGTGATGGTGCCGAGAAACGTCCGGGGCCGTCGCTGCCGCACCGGGACGGGGATCGTGCCGGCGCCGTACCTGAGCCTCGGGTCCAGCGGCCGGAACGGGCCGTGCGGCGCGAACGGCGCACCCGAGGAGTCATACGACGGCATTCCGGCCGCGTAGGGCCGCCGCTCGCCGTACAGCCCGTCCGCGTGCAGCGGCTCCCCGTACGGCTGGTCGTAGAAGCGGTCCTCGTAGCGCTGACCGGGCTGCACACGACCGGCTCCCGCGTACGACGGGTGGTCGTCCAGCCCCTGATCCCGTGACCACCGGTACGGCTGGTCACGGTCTCCCGTCACGTTGTCGCCCGGATAGGTCCGGGTGTGTCCAGCCGTGTCCTGGGACGACTCCCAGGAGCGCGTCTCGGTCGGCGGGGCCTCGGAGCGCGCGCGGCTCTCGGTCACCCCGCCCGACGACGCCGACGAGGCGGCCGGGTAGGCGTACGTGGGCGCGGCGGGCCGGGGCTCGCCGTAGCCGGAAGCGTCAGGCCGGGGCGCGCCGTGCCCCGGTCCCTCGGCGGGCGGGGAGTACGGCGGCGCGGGGTGCGGAGGCGGGGCGGAGGCCTGGGCGGCGGCCGGGGTGAAGCCCCGCTGCGGGGACGGATTGGTGGAGACGTTGGACCTGCTGTGCAGGTGCATCGGGTCGAAGGCCGGAGCCCGGCGCACACCGCGCTTTCCGGTGACCCGCTCGGGCAGGGAGCGGATGACGGCCAGCACGTCGACCCCGCCCGCGTGCGCGGCGAGCAGCGCGACCGCGAGCATCGTGCCCACCACCAGCGTCCCCGGGCCGATTCCCCCCGACGCCACGTTCATGATCAGCCCGGCCGCGAACACGCCGGTGAGCAGGGCCATCACGGTCTCGGAGTCGAACGACCTGCGGGTCCACTGCTCCAGGTAACCGGGCCCGCCGTCGGTCTCGCGCATCAACAGGAACGCCGCGATGTAGAGGATCCCCCCGATCCCGGAACCGAGGAGGAGCACCGAGAACCCGACCCTGAACAGAACCGGGTCCATTCCCGTGTGCCTGCCGAGCCCGGCACAGACGCCGGTCAGTATCCGCCCCTCGGAACTACGCGCGAGCCCGCGCCAGGGATCCGGCTCCTCGCCCGCCTCCGGTGCGCCACCCGCCGGCTCCTCGCCCGGCCCGCCGGACGGCCCGTCGGCCCGCCCGCCGTCCTGCTCGTCGCCCGGCTTGGCGTCCTGCTTGCCGCTTGGCTCTCCGCCCGGCTTGGCGTCCTGCTCGCCGGTCAGGCCGTCGGCCGAGCCGTGGGCGGCTCCCGTGTCGCTCCGCGGGCCGCCCTCGGCGGGGTCCTCCGGGTGGGGCTGCCGCGCGGCGGCGGCGGAGGTCGTCTCATGGCTCGCCGGGGCACGCTGATCGTCGCGGGCCTCGTCAGGTGTGGGCCCACGTGCGTCGTTCCCGGTGTCGCTCATGTCCCCATCGTCGCTGTTTCTCGTCTCCTGTCACATCCGGGACACCCCTGACTCGTCCCCGAGGTGAAGCCTTCGCCGTACGAGGGTGCCAGAAGAGGGCCCGGGGGTGGGTAAGGGGCGGCTCAGGGAAACGCCCTGATGCGAACGGCGGGACGACGTGTGACGATGCTGACATATGGCTGACCGACAGACTCTTCGCGAGGCGCCCCCGGTGGCGCCGCCTCCCGCGGCGGAGGCCGCCTTCCCGCGGTTGACGCGACCGAGGGAAGGCCAGCTCGTCGCGGGTGTGGCCCAGGGCACCGCCCAGCAGCTCAAACTCGACCCGGTGGTGATCCGGCTCGCCTTCGTGCTGCTCACCGCGGTGCAGGGGCTCGGTGTGGTCGTCTACGCGGCGCTGTGGTTGTTCACGCCGCGCCGGCCTCATGAGGGGCCCCCGCCCGTACGGGACTGGAGCCAGGCCGTCGCGTTCGGCGCGATCGGGCTGGCGTTGATGGCGTTCGGGTGGTTGACGGGCACCGCCAGCGGCGGGATCGGGACGTGGCCGATCGCGGTGATCGGGATCGGCGCGCTGATCCTCTGGCAGCAGGCCGACCCCGCGAGCCGCAAGCGGTGGACGAGCGGCGCGGTCAAGGGAGTGCGCCAGAACCGGATCCGCGGGTTGTTCGGCGCGGGCCTGGTGGTGGTCGGAGCCCTGGGCTTCCTCGCCCAGGAGGGGGAGCTGGCCCAGGCGGGGCCGGGCCTGCTGTTCACCGCCGTCGTGGTCGGCGGCCTGGTGGTGATCGCGGCTCCCTGGCTCGCGGGCCTGTGGAAGGAACTCCAGCTCGAACGCCGTGAGCGGATCAGGCAGGAGGAGCGCGCCGAGGTGGCCGCGCACGTTCACGACTCGGTGCTGCACACGCTGACCCTGATCCAGCGCAACGCGCACGACCAACGCGAGGTCCAGCGGCTGGCCCGCGCGCAGGAACGCGAGCTGCGCAACTGGCTCTACCAGCCCAAACAGGACGCTGACGCCACGCTGGCCGCCGCCGTACGAAGGGTCGCGGCCGAGGAGGAGGACGCGCACGGCGTGCCGATCGAGATCGTCTGCGTCGGCGACTGCGAGCTGGACGCGCGGCTGTCGGCGATGTTGCAGGCGGCCAGGCAGGCGATGGTCAACGCGGCGAAATACTCTGAGGCGTCGGTGGTGTCCGTCTACGCGGAGGTCGAACCCGAGGAGGTGACCATTTTCGTGCGCGACCGGGGCAAGGGATTCGACCTTGACGGGGTGCCGGAGGACAGGATGGGCATCCGCGGGTCGATCCTCGGCAGGATGGAGCGCCACGGCGGCACCGCCAGGGTGCGCACCGGGCCCGGTGAGGGCACGGAAGTCATGTTGACCATGAAGATGGAGACATCGTGAGCACGAGGGTTCTGATCGTCGACGACCACCGCCTGTTCAGGTCGGGAGTCCGGGCCGAACTGGGTGACTCGATCGAGGTCGTCGGGGAGGCGGAGGACGTCGAGTCCGCGATCAAGAAGATCGCCGAGCTGCAGCCCGACGTGGTGCTGCTCGACGTGCACATGCCCGGCGGCGGCGGGCAGGAGGTCCTGCGCCGGGTGCTCGGCTCCGGTTCCCAGGTCCGCTTCCTCGCCCTGTCGGTGTCCGACGCGGCGGAGGACGTCATCGGCGTGATCCGCGGCGGCGCGCGCGGCTACGTCACCAAGACGATCAGCGGCAACGAGCTCACCGACGCCATCCGCAGGGTCGCCGACGGCGACGCGGTCTTCTCCCCCCGGCTCGCCGGGTTCGTGCTCGACGCGTTCGCCTCCTCCGAGGCCCCCTCGATCGACCCCGAGCTCGACTCGCTGACCCAGCGCGAACGGGAGGTCCTGCGCCTGATCGCCCGCGGCTACGCCTACAAGGAGATCGCCAAGGAGCTGTTCATCTCGGTGAAGACCGTCGAGACCCACGTCTCCTCGGTGCTTCGCAAGCTCCAGCTCTCCAACCGCCACGAGCTGTCCCGCTGGGCGACCGCCCGCCGCCTCGTCTGACCGGCGGCGGGACCCGCGCGGGCGGGATCCGGGACCTGGCCGTCGAGATCGAGGAGCTCGGCGAAAGGTCTGCTCGGAGCCCGCCCAGGACGACGATCTCCTCCCGTGCCGTCTTCGGGAGTGTCGTGCGCCCTGATCGTGCTTTCAGCTCGCGCGCGGGCCGGGAATTGGCCACGATGGAGGAGTGACCCGGTATGGGAGGCTCCTCGTCGTCGTTTCGGCGGTCGTCCTGGCGTTCGTCGCGGGCTGCGGGGGCTCCCCCGGTGCGGGCGCGCCGGAAGCCGAGCCGGAGCCGCCCGCCTCGTCGGGCGAGCTCACCGGCCAGACCTTCGAGGACGACGTCAAACTGGCCCTGCGGCTCTCCGAGGATTTCTGGGTCAGGCAGTTCGAGGTCAGCGGCTCGACCTACCGGCCGATCGAGGCGTTCGTCCCCTACCGCGGCGAGGGCGGGCCCGAGTGCGGCGGCCAGCCGTCCGTGCCCGACAACGCGTTCTACTGCCCGGTCGGGCACTTCGTCGCCTACGACGAGACGTGGATGAAGTCCCTGTACGACCGGATGGGCGACGGTTCCGTCTACCTGATCATCCCGCACGAGCTCGGGCATGCCGTACAGGCTCAGCTCATGAGCGACTTCCAGGTCAACCAGCAGCGCGAGTTGCAGGCCGACTGCTACGCGGGCGGCACGCTCGGGTCGCTGATCAGGGAGGGGCGGCTGGGCGCTGAGCCCGGCGACGAGGCGGAGCTGATGCTCAACCTCAGCGCCGCGGGCGACCCGACCGACGCGTGGTGGGAGCCCGACGCGCACGGTACGGCGGCGCAGCGCCAGGAGGCGTTCGCCAGCGGATACAACAACGGGGTCGGCGTGTGCTGACCTGGAACCTGTTCGCAAGCCGCGTTCCGCGGAGTGAGGTCCACGTACACCCGTGCGCCGATGGGCGTGTCCGCCGTGGGGCGGATGTGCGCGTGGCCGGACGGGCCTAGGGTCGGAGCCGTGGTGATCCAACCGTCAGGGGGAGTCATGAAGGGAGTCGCCGCGGAGATCGGCTGGGCGTCGCGCGGCGCCTGCCGTACGAGCGACCCGGAGCTGTTCTTCCCGCTCGCGTCCTCGGCGGAGCAGGTGCGGCGGGCCAAGGCCATCTGCGGGGCCTGCCAGGTGATCTCCGAGTGCCGGGCGTACGCGCTGCGCGCGGGGGAGCGCGAGGGCATCTGGGGCGGCCTCACCCCCGAGGAACGCCGCCGATCCCGCTTCCCCCAGGGCTGGCGCGGCACCGCGGCGAGCTGACACCGCCCGCCGGGAGGCCGGAGGCTACGGCCGATCGTGTGTGCCCCGTGAGCCCCGGCGAGATGACGCGCTGACGTAGCCTGCGAGGGGTGACACTGGGAAGATCAGTCGCCGTGCTGACCGCGGCCAACGTGCTCAACAACCGGATCGTGCCGCGGCTGGCCCCGCTCACCGCGGTCGCCGCCACCGGACTGCTGGTCGCGATGGCCAGGAGGTCGGGGCTGAGCTGGGCCGAGATCGGCTTCGAGCGGCCCGCCCGCGGCGCTCGGGTCGGCGGGGCGCTCGCGGCCGGTGTCGTCGCCGTCTACACGGCGGGCGTCGCGCTGCCCGCCACCCGCCGGTTCTTCCACGACGACCGCGCGCTGTCGCTCTCCCGCGCACGGGCGCTGGAGGAGGCCCTGGTCCAGGTGCCGCTCGGCACGGTCCTGCTGGAGGAGGTCGGCTTCCGCGGCGCCCTGTACGGCATGCTGAGGCGCTCCCACGGCACGGCCGTGGCCACCGCCGTCTCCTCCGCCCTGTTCGGCCTGTGGCACGTGCTGCCCGCGATGGACATGGCCAGGGCCAACCCGGCGCTCGGCCGTCTCGCCTCGGGAGAGGGCGTCGAGGAGACGATCGAGGAGATCGTGACGGAGTTGCGCGACCCCGAATCCCACCAGGCTCCGCGCCCCTGGCGAAAGCACCTCGACACCGCCCGGGTGGTGGCCGGGAGCGTGCTGGCGACGGGGGCCGCCGGGGTTCTGTTCTGCGAACTGCGCAGGCGTGCGGGACTGCTGGCGCCGTCGCTGCTGCACACTTCCACTAATTCGCTTGGATACCTATTTGCCCGGCTTTCTGCCCCGCGAGATGTGAAAGATTCTCTACCTCACGGATGACCTTCGTACTCCTGTGTTGGGCGATTCTCAACAGCGCCGGAAATCCGTCCTTGACGCGGCCCTCGCGTATGGCTTACTACTCCGCGACGCTCCTCCCGCGGCCGGCGCCGCCCGGGAGGCGCGTAGTCGAAATCGCCATTCGTGATTCACGCTCGGAGGTACGGAGGTGGTGCTCCATGCGCATCGTCATCGATGTGGAGAGGGAACTGCTGGAGAAAGCTCGGAGAACGCTTGGGACGTCGGCGGTCAAGGAGACGGTGAACGCGGCGCTCAGAATGGTCGTCGAGCGGGAGACGACTCGGGACGCTTTCGAATCCTTGCGCAGCCGGGACTGGTCGGCCCTCCTGCGACCGGCGGGCAGGAACATGTGACGGGGACCGGGCTGACCTGCCTTCTCGACAAGAGCGCCCTGGCGCGGATCGGCAGCGAGTCCGTGGCCCGGGCACTGGAACCGCTGATCATCGGCAGGACCGTGGCCGTCTGCGCCATCGTCCGGCTGGAGGTCCTGCACACCGCTCGCGGTCCGAACGACTACGTGAGCCTGGAAGGCGACCTGCGTGACGCCTTCCTGACCCTTCCGGTGGGCGCGGAGGTCTGCGCTCGCGCCCTGCGGGTGCAGGGACTGCTCGCCGAACGGTCACGGCACGCCGACGTCGGGGCGCCGAAACTCATCGTCGCCGCCTGCGCCGAGGTCCACGGGGCGACGGTCCTGCACTACGACCGGGACTACGACCTGATCTCGGAGGTCACGGGGCAGCCGGCGTCGTGGGTGGTGCCGGCGGGGTCGGTCCCGTAGCGGAGGTACGGCTCCCGTCGGGCGGGAGCCGTACTCAGGCGGTGGCGACGCGCTGGAAGGCCTCGGCGTAGTGGCCCTCGGGGAGGCCGGCGCGCTGTCCCATCTCGGCGAAGCGGGTGCGCAGGAAGTCGTCGAAGGCGTCCATGTGGGACACCTGGCTGACGTGGGAGTGCAGGGCGGCCAGTTTGCGGTCGAAGGTGGCGGTGACGTCGACGAAGTGGTCGGGGGTGGGGCCGCCGGTGAGCCACACCTCCTTGACGACCCAGGCGTCGAGCCCTTCGTCGGCCAGGAGTTCGGGGAAGGCGTAGGGGTTGCGCGCGTCCGGGTAGACCGCGTCGAGGGCGGATCCGCCGACCGCGCGGTGGTCGGGGTGGCTCGGCGAGATGTTGACGTAGTTGCGCTCGGGGCTGTGCGTGATGACCAGGTCGGGACGGACCTGGCGGATCACCCTCGCGATGTCCCGCCGCAGCGCGAGGCCGGGCTCCACGGTCCCGTCGCCGTAGCCCAGGAACCGCAGGTCGCCGACGCCCACGGCCTTCGCGGCGGCGGTCTGCTCGGCCCGGCGCAGCTCGGCCATGCCCCCGTTGTCGAGCTCGCGGTCGAAGCCGCCCGCGTCGCCGTCGGTGGCGACGCAGTAGGTCACCTCGACGCCCCGGTCGGTGAACAGCGCCACCGAGCCCGCGGCCCCGAAGTCGACGTCGTCCGGGTGCGCGGTCACCACGAGAACCCTGGTGATCTGGTCTTCGCTCAGCACGTGCTCTCCTTTGTCCTCTGCGGCGCAACGCCGTCGTTCCCGGCGCTATTCCGGTGAGCGGCCATGGTTGTCGGCGCCCGGCCATAACCTAGGAACGTGCCCACCCGAGTCTCTGTTGATCATCCCTTGCTCGATGGCCTCAACCCGCAGCAGCGGGAGGCCGTCGTGCACCATGGCAGCCCCCTGCTCATCGTCGCCGGAGCGGGCTCGGGCAAGACGCGGGTGCTCACCCACCGCATCGCCTACCTGCTGGCCGAGCGCGACGTGCGACCGCAGGAGATCCTCGCGATCACCTTCACCAACAAGGCCGCGCGGGAGATGAAGGAGCGGATCGACAAGCTGGTCGGCCCGCGTTCCGCCGCGATGTGGGTGATGACCTTCCACAGCGCCTGTGTGCGCATCCTGCGGCGCGAGGGTAAGCGGCTGGGCTTCCCGAGCAGTTTCTCGATCTACGATCAGGCCGACTCCCAGCGCCTGATGGCGATGGTCTGCAGGGAGATGGACCTCGATCCCAAGCGTTACCCGCCCCGGTCCTTCTCCGCCCAGGTCAGCAACTTCAAGAACGAGCTGATCGACTACGAGACGGCCGCCGAGCGGGCGAGCTCCCATCTGGAGAAGACCCTCGCCCAGGCGTACCGGAGCTACCAGCAGCGGCTGACCGAGGCCGGCGCGATGGACTTCGACGACATCATCATGCTGGCGGTCACCCTCTTCCAGCTCTTCCCCGACGTGGCCGAGCACTACCGGCGCCGGTTCAGACACGTCCTCGTCGACGAGTACCAGGACACCAACCACGCGCAGTACACCCTGATCCGCGAGCTGGTCGGCCGTCCCGAGGCGAAGACCGCCGACGGCGACGTGGTCAGGGCGGGCGACGACCGGTCCGAGCTGTGCGTGGTCGGCGACGCCGATCAGTCGATCTACGCCTTCCGGGGCGCGACGATCCGCAACATCCTGGAGTTCGAGCGCGACTATCCCGACGCGCGCACCATCCTGCTGGAGCAGAACTACCGGTCCACCCAGACCATCCTGACCGCCGCCAACTCGGTGATCTCCCGCAACGAGGGCCGCAAGCCCAAGAACCTCTGGTCCGACCAGGGAGCCGGGCCGAAGATCATCGGCTACGTCGCGGACAACGAGCACGACGAGGCGATGTTCGTCGCGCAGGAGGTCGACCGGCTCACCGACGACGAGGGGGTCGTCCCCGGCCAGGTGGCGGTCTTCTACCGGACCAACGCCGCCTCCCGGGTCTTCGAGGAGATCTTCATCCGCACCGGCCTGCCGTACAAGGTCGTGGGCGGGGTGCGCTTCTATGAGCGCAAGGAGGTCCGTGATCTGCTCGCCTACCTGCGGATCCTGGCCAACCCGAACGACGTGGTGTCGTTGCGGCGCATCCTCAACGTGCCGAAGCGGGGCATCGGCGACCGGGCCGAGGCGATGGTGGAGGCGTTCTCGTCGAGGGAGCGGGTGCCGTTCTGGGACGCGTTGTGCCGGGCGGAGGAGGTGCCGGGGCTCGCGACCAGGTCGCTCAACTCGATCAAGGAGTTCACGGCGCTGATCGAGGAGCTGCGGCAGAAGGCGGAGGGCATGCCGCCGGCCGCGCTCGCCGAGGACGTGCTGGTCAGCACCGGCTACCGGGCCGAGCTGGCGAACTCGGGGGACCCGCAGGACGAGAGCCGCCTGGAGAACCTCGACGAGCTGATCTCCGTCGCGTCGGAGTTCGAGGACGCCAACCCGGATGGCGCCCTCGTCGACTTCCTCGAACAGGTCTCGCTGGTGGCCGACGCCGACCAGATCCCGGAGGGCGACGGCGGGAAGGGCGTCGTCACGCTGATGACGCTGCACACCGCCAAGGGCCTGGAGTTCCCCGTGGTGTTCCTGACCGCCCTCGAAGACGGCGTCTTCCCGCACCTGCGCTCGCTCGGCGAGCCCAAGGAGCTGGAGGAGGAGCGCCGCCTCGCCTACGTCGGCATCACGAGGGCCCAGCAGCGCCTCTACCTCACCCGGGCCGCCGTGCGCAGCGCCTGGGGGTCCCCGTCGTTCAACCCGGCCTCACGTTTCGTCGGCGAGGTGCCGCGCGAGCTGATCGACTGGCGCACCGACCCGGAGAAGTCCGCCTGGGCCGCCGCCACCTCCCGCAGGGAGCCCCCGAAGCCGAAGAAGACCGGCGGCAAGCCCCTCCCCAACCTGACCCCCGGCGACCGCGTCACCCACGACGCCTTCGGCTTGGGCACCGTGCTCTCGGTCGACGGGGTGGCCGAGAAGACCAAGGTCAAGGTCGACTTCGGCGACGGGGAGAAGACGCTGCTGCTCGCCTACGCCCCTCTGGAGAAGCTCTGACGGGTTCGCCGGCCTTCAGGGGGCCGGGCGGACCCGCCGGCTCGCATCGTGAAGACCCTGCTGCTCGCCTACGCCCCCTGGAGAAGCTCTGACGGGTCCGTCGGCCTCAGGGGGCCGGCGGGGCCGCCGCCCACATCGTCTCGAAGTTGGCCGCGTACTGGTCGAAGATCGACCTGTCGTCCAGCCGCAGCAGGGCCTCGTCGTTGCGGCGGAGCGACGTCTCGTTGTAGTTGTGGCTGCCGGTGAGCGTCCAGCGGTCATGGGAGCTCTGCACGAGCAGATACTTGGAGTGGATGCGCCCGGGCAGCGCGCTCCCGGAGCCCAGCACACGCAGGTCGATCCGCGGCTCCGACCGCAGTACCCGCTCGACCCCCTCGTCCATGATCCCGGCGACGATCCGGACCGTGCAGCCCTGCGTGGCGAGCTCCCGGAGTCGCTCGGGGATCGCGATCCGGTAGGTGTCCCACTCCGACATGCCGACGCTGATGCTCGTACGGGTCCGGCAGCGGACTCCCGCGAGGCTCTCGACGATCGGGTCGGTGGTGGCGTCGGTGCCCGCCCGCGGGAAGAACTGGGCCCGGACCCGCCCGGCCGCGACGACCCGGTAGTAGTCGGGGTTCTTCCGCTCCGCCGCCAGGTCGTCGAAGTAGGCGGAGTACGCCCGGTAGAGCCGCTTGTTCCCGGTGATGGTGACCGCGTTGTTCCAGTACGTCGAGGAGTTCAGGTCGGTGAGGTTGGCCGACGACTGGACCACCACGTCATCGGCCCTGCCGGACCGGGAGAACAGGTAGAACTTGTTGTGCTGCCCCTTGGTGCCGATGCAGGCGGCCGTGCCGCCGGACATCGGGCCGGAGCAGGTGTGGAGCCACGAGTCCGTTGACGTGTCGGTGCCCAGCGCGGTGGCCAGTTGTGCCGCGACGGTGGCGCCGCGCGTGTCGCCGTCCACGATGACCTGCACCTTGACGCCGCGCTCGTGCGCCTTGATCAGCACACCGGCGAAGTCCGCGCCGACCGCGCCCGACATGACGAAGTGCGCGACGCGGATCAGGGATCCGGGAGGGGCCTGGTGGATGAGTCCGCACACCTGCCGGACGATGGCCGCGCCGTCGCCCGCCACCGGATCGTTGAAGACCGCACCGGTGGTGACGCGCACCTTCGGCGCGTCCGCGCACGCGGTGCCGCTCGTGGCGTCGCTCGCGGTGTCGCTCGCCGCGGCCGCGCCGGTCCCGGTGAGCGCGGCGGTGGCGGCGACTACGGCCGCCGCCAGTACGGACATGAACCTCTTGGGCATGGATCACTCCATCGTGAGAAGACGAGACAGGGCATGGGTGACCGGTGCCAAGGTCGAGCAGCGGGGGAGTCCCTGTTTTGGGACATCATGAACGGCGAAATAGGGCGTCCGAAAACGACAATCTGGCCACAAGGTCAACGACAGGGAAACATCACCCTCCGCCTCCCGGCCGGGACGCCGACGTTTCGCACCCTCACGCACCCGTGCGAGTCCGTACGGCTCGCCGCCTCCGGGGCCCGGTATCGCCCGTACGGCTCGCGGCCCGGCATAGCCCGTACGGCGAGCCGCTCCGCACCGGTCCGCCCGGGATGGGGCGGCCGGTTGACCCTCACGTAACGGGAGCCCTCACAGCGGGTCTGTGCGCGGCTCGGGCGCTGAGCCGCTTTGGATCGATGGCCGGGCGCGGGGTTCGAACCGGAGAACTCACGTCGAGGGGCGAGTCGAAGCGGCGATCGGCCACGCGCGCCCGAGGAGCGTTGACCCCACGGGACCGCGCCGGCGGCGGCGGGGGGCTTGGGTGGGGCTTGCCGTACATCCTGGGGCTTGGCATCGGCCGGGAGGACACGCGGCCGCGAGAAAGGGAGACGCACGCCCTCCGGGACGGGCGGGTGCGAAGGGCGTGCGAAGGGCGTGCGGAGGGAGCTACTGCGGCAGGGGGAGGAGGGGGATCGAGGGCTGCGGGGGTGCCGCCTCAAGGTCCTTGTAGTCGGCGATCTGGTCGGCGGGCGGCGCCTTGATGTCGAGCTTGGCGCCCCAGCCGCTGAACCGGATGTCGCTCTTCGAGGACGACTTCACGGTCCGCAGGCCGACCGTCTCCTGGACCCAGGAGGTCTCCAGGCGGCGCGGGAGCTGGTCCTTGCCGAGCCAGAGACACCAGGAGACCTCAAGCTTGGCCGACTTGCCGGCGGGCTTCCTGCCGAGGGTGTCGCGGAACGACTTGGACGACTTGTAGAGCTCGCTCAAGGTGATCGTGCCCTTGTGGAGCGTCGTCCGGGTGCCGTCGAGGGTGCCGCTCGCGCGCTTGGTGTCGGTGGTGCCGATGACGGCCTTCAGCGTGGTCGGGTCGAGGACGTTCACCAGGCCGGAGGTCGGGATCGGCGTGATGCTCCCGGGGGGCAGGCGGAGCCACGACTTGCCCTCGGGAAGCAGGCTGGAGTAGATGCCACCCTTGCTGTAGGCGGCGCCCTTCGTGACGACCGTGCGGACCGGCGCTCCGAGATCCTTGAATTCGTCGCCGAGGTCCAGGCCGCGCAGGTCGATGAGAGTGGTGGTGTCGGAGGCCGCCGGTCCCGACCTGCCGAACTGGATCTTGCCCTTGGTGATGACCTTCGTGCCGTTCGCGCCGTTCGTGGAGCTGGTGTTCGTCTCCGAGATGGTGACGCCGTGCTTGTTCACGAACTGGTGCTTGAGGGCGTCAACCGGGCCGGCCGGGGCGGTCTGCGCGCTCGCGGCCGTCGCGGTGGCCAGCGCCGGCACGGTCGCCGCGACGGCCAGTGCGGCGATCCATCGCCTGTTCATCCGGGTTTCCTCCTGCTCGATGCCCGCACCGGACGGCCGAGCCGCAGGGCGGGTGATCTTGGCTACAAAGCTCTCGATCAAATCACGAAATTTGCCCGGCCGGGGGATAAAACCTCAATTAAGAGCCGCGTGTGCACTATTCGGATGTGAAACGGAGTGGAGGCGGCGGCGGCGACGATCGCCCGGCGCTGTCCGGCCGTTACGCCAGGGCTGCACCGGCGGAAGCGCTCACAAAAGCCGCATGCCCTGCCCAGGGATGCGCGAGGCGTTCCCTGAGCAGGGCAGGGCCCGTGGTGACGGGCCTCCGGCGTGGAACTTACTTGGCCGAGGTGAGAATCTTGGCCGGGGTGGAGATGAAGGGGAGCTCGGGGATCTCGGGGAGCTCCTCGTCCAGGTCGTCCTGGTCCGCGACCAGGTCGGCCGCCGGCGCCTTCAGGTCCACCTTGACGCCCCAGCCGCTGAGGCGGGTGTCCGTCCGCACCGCGCTGAGCATGCCGTCGCTCTTCTCGGAGATCGTGGTGACGACGCGACGCGGCAGGTCCTTGCTGTCGAGCCAGAGCTGCCAGGCCAGCTTGGTCTTGCCCGCCTTGGCCGAGAGCTTATTGATGTGCTGACCGCGGAACGCCGGGGAGAGCTTGTACAGCTCGGCGTAGGTGATCGTGCCCTGGTAGAGGGTCGTCTTCGCCCCGTCCACCGTGCCGCCGTTCGTCTTGCGAGCGGCGTCGGCGAGGAGGCCCTTGAGGGTGCGAGGCTCGAAGACGTTCACGGACTGGTTGGAGATCCGCGCCGGGTTCATCGCCGCCGCGCCCTTGCTGCTCACCCACGTCTTGCCCGCGGGAAGCTGCTCGGTGAAGACCGGGCTGGAGAGGTAGGTCACCCCCTTGAGCGCGATGATGCGCATGGGCGTGGTCAACATCTTGACGGTCTGCCTGAGGCTCTCGGTCTCCTCGTCGTCCTCCCTCTCCTCAAGGGCATCGAGGAACTCGTCGGAGAGCTTGGCCCGGCTGGTCACGTCCGCGGCCGCGATACCCGACTTGCCGAACTCATAGGTGCCCTTGAGTAAATTGGTAATGTACACGTCTCCGTCAAGGGACGTCTTGACCGATTCGGTGAAACGGAGACCGTGGTCGTTCTTGAACTGCTTCTTCAGCGCGTCGGCGGGGTTGGGCCCGGCGGCGGTCTGGGCGCTTGCGGGGGTGGCCGTGGCGAGTGCGGGCGCGACGAGCGCGGCGGCCACGACGGCGATAAGTCGCCTCATAGGTGTTGGGTCCTCCCGTTGGTGCCTCGCAGGCAATTGCGAGACAGTGCTGGGACATACTTGCGGTAATTGATCACGGGCGCATCTCGTTATTTGGTGTTTTATGTGTAAAAGGTGTGATTGTTGAGCCGATGTGGTGAATGTCACGCTGGCTTGTTGGGGTCGGTGCGGTTCCCGCCGATGGGGAAGCGGGTGCGGCGCATACGCGGAGCCGGGGCGCGGTTACCCTGCGAGGGACGGAACGCTCCCCTGGAGGTCTGGATGGAAACCGCGGCAAGGATCCGAGTCGTGATCGCCAAGCCGGGTCTGGACGGGCACGACCGAGGCGTGAAGATCGTGGCGCGAGCGCTGCGGGACGCCGGTATGGAGGTCGTCTATACGGGTTTGCACCAGACGCCTGAGCAGATCGTGCACACCGCCATCCAAGAGGACGCTCAGGCCATCGGGTTGTCGATCCTGTCGGGGGCGCACATGACGCTCTTCGCGCGGGTGTTCGAGCTGTTGCGTGAGCAGGACGCCGCCGACATCGTGGTGTTCGGCGGCGGGATCATCCCCGAGGCCGACATGCCCGAGCTCGACCGGCTCGGGGTGGCCCGGGTTTTCACCCCCGGAGCCACCACCGAGGAGATCGTCGCGTGGGTGCGATCAGCGATCCCTGCGCGGGTTTAGTGGCTTTTGTGGAGTTTTGCCTGATCTGTCGGTCAGGTAACCATAGGCAAAACCGGACCCGATGACCTGGGAGGGGGCTGCGGGGAGCTAGGCTTCACTGGCGAAAAACGCCAGGCTTTCGGCAGATCATGGGGTGGCCCGGGCCTGGCCCGCCGACCATGGAAACGTAAAGATCAGCCGGACAAGCAAGGACGGACCCTCGTGGACCTGTTCGAACATCAGGCGAAGGAGCTCTTCGCGGAGTACGGCATCCCGGTGCCGCGCGGCATTGTCGCGCACACCGTGGCTGAGGCGCGTGCGGCAGCCGAGGAGCTGACCGGCCGCGTCGTCGTCAAGGCCCAGGTCAAGACCGGAGGCCGCGGCAAAGCCGGCGGCGTGAAGGTCGCCGACGACGCGGCAGACGCCGAGCAGAAGGCCACCGCGATCCTCGGGATGGACATCAAGGGCCACACGGTCCACAAGGTGCTCATCGAGGAAGCCAGCGCCATCGCGGAGGAGTATTACTTCTCCTTCCTGCTCGACCGCGCCAACCGCACCTTCCTCGCCATCTGCTCCGCCGCGGGCGGCATGGACATCGAAGAGGTCGCGCACAGCGCCCCGGAGAAGGTGGCCAAGGTCCCCGTCTCCGCGCTGACCGGCGTCGACCGCGCCACGGCCAGGGAGATCGCCCAGGCCGGCGGTCTGCCGGAGCGGGCCATCGAGGGGGCGGCCGAGCTCATCGAGAAGCTCTGGTGCGCCTTCCTCGACGAGGACGCCTCGCTCGTGGAGGTCAACCCGATGATCCTGGCCGCCGACGGCCAGGTGAAGGCCTTGGACGGCAAGGTCACGCTCGATGACAACGCGTTGTTCCGGCAGAAGGAGCATGTGGCGTTCGAGGACAAGGGTGCGGAGGATCCGCTGGAGGCGCGGGCGAAGGAGAAGGGTCTCAACTACGTCAAGC
>NZ_JAKNTW010000018.1 GCF_022213955.1 Dolomitihabitans soli
GCACCTGGACGACCGCACCTCGTTCGACCGAGCTGTCGCGACCTGGCGCGGCAGACTGCCCGCCTACATCTACCTGAAGACGGACGGCTCGCTGCCCAAGGCACCACCAGGCAGCAAGTACAACACCAAAGCCGAGATCATCGACTACTGGAAAGGCCAGACCACGTTCGTGGACGGCCTGGCACAGGAGACCTGCCGCGACTTCTGGCACACAGGATGGGGCATCGCGGCCATCTCCCACGTCGCCGAGACCGCCCGCATCCAGGGCGTGGACCTGTACGCCAAGGCCAAGCACCGGCTGCGGTTCGCGATGGACTTCCACGCCAAATTGCAACTGGGCGCGACGGTCCCGTCGTGGCTCTGCGGCGGGAAGCTCAAGCGCGACCTCGGGAAACACTTCGAGGTCGGCTTCAACGCGCTGCACCACCGTCTCGGGTACGACGACGTTCCCTATGCCAAGAAGTGGGTCGAGCAGAGCCGCCCCGACGGGGTGTCCCACTTCCTGGGCTGGGAGACCCTCACCCACGCGCAGAACCCGGAGGGCGCCGGGACGGGTGCGTCGGACACGCCGGACTTCGACTCCGACGGTGTGGGCGACCTCTTCTCGTCCGCCACCGGAACGCTGAACATCTGGAACGGCGAGGGCGGCAACAAGTTCGGCCCGGCCGTCGCAGTCAGCCCCATCGGGACCGCCTTCTCCCGGCCGGTCGCCGGCGACTTCAACGGCGACGGGCTCAGCGACCTGATGGCAGTCAAGAAAGACACCAACAAACTGCACATCTGGAACGGCAAAGGCGCCAACAACTTCGCCACTGCCATCGAACTAGGGCCCGGCTGGGCACCGTACGCCAATACCTTGATGTCACTCGGCGACGTCAACGGAGACGGCAAGACCGACATAGGCGCCGTACACAACGACACCGGCACGCTCTACGTCTGGAACGGCAAGGGCGGCAACCAGTTCGGCTCCTCCACCGAAATCGGTTCCGGCTGGACCCCCTTCACCCGGCCGATCGCCGGCGACTTCAACGGCGACGGAATCAGCGACCTGATGGCCGTCAAGAAGGAAACCAGCAAACTGCACATCTGGAACGGCGAGGGCGGCAACGAGTTCGCCCAGGCCATCGAGCTGGGGGCCGGCTGGAAACCGTACGAGAGCACGTTGATGGCGCTGGGCGACGTCAACCAGGACGGCAAGACCGACATAGGCGCCGTGCACAGCGAGACCAAGGAACTGACCGTCTGGAACGGCAAGGGCGGCAACAGGTTCGGCTCGGGCACCGCGGTCGGCACCGGCTGGGCACAGCACTTCTGACAGGGCGCTTCGCGTGTCGAGCCGGCCCGGCTTCCGCAGCGGAAGCCGGGCCGGCTACGGCTTGGAGGGTCAGCCGATCATGACCGGCACCGTGCCCGTCATGACGCTGTGGTCAGAGCAGTACCAGTTGTTGAGCCGTGGCGCTCGACGGCAGCGCGATCAGCGCCGCGCAGAGCGCGATGAGAAGTGCGCTCTGCGCGTGCTCGCGTGGATTCACGCCAACTCCTCAGCCGGTCGGGGTGCCGGCGGCGGAGATGTCGATCACGGTGCGGTCGTCGTAGGTTCGCCGTTCGGTCCTGACGACGCTCAGGTCGGCGCCGAGCACGGGGAAGAGGTGCACCGGGGTCAGCGTCAGACGTGTCGTGCGATCCTTCCCGTGACCGCGGTCGATGTCGATTTCCAGGTGGCCGTAGTGCTTGCCTCCTGAGGTCAGCCGCAGCGTCTCCCCTGCGTTCTCCCAGGTCTCGGGCTCGCTCTGGTCGGCCGTCCAGCGGCTGAAGGCGTTGTAGCCCAGGAGCGGGCTGTCCAGTGTCGGCCCGTCGCGGCGAACGCCGCGCAGACCGTCGCCGGACACGCCGACGTCGTAGTAGTGAACTCCCCTACCGTCGCCATCGCCGTCGACGAAACTCCGCTCGAACATCTCGCTGTGACCGGAGATCACGGCTGCCACGCCGTACCTCTCGAACAGGTCGTGGTAGACCCGCATCGGCGTGCCTCCCTGGCCGGAGGTAAGGGCATGGTTCATCGGCAGGCCGTGTTCACCGCTGCTGTAAGGCGCGTGGTGGAACTGCACGAGGACGATCTGGCCCTCGGCGCGGGCGGCGCGCAGTTGCTCCTCCGCCCAGGCCCACTGCGGGCCACCGGGGTTGAAGGCGGACAGGTCGCGTCCACCGGCCGCCTCGTACTCGGCGCGGGTGAAGTTCTCCTGCGTGTCGGTTCCCGGGCCGGTGTACTGCCGGCCGGTCAGCTTCTTCTCGGGTGGATGGGCGGCGGCGCGGTCGTCCGGCTCGCCGTTGTTGCTGTCCAGAGTGAGCACCGTGACCGGTCCGTAGTCGACGCGGTAGTAGCTGTCGCGGTGTGCGGGCGTGCCGTTGTCGGGGGCGTCGAAATAGGCGTGGTACTTCGCGCGGGATCGCACGACTGCCGTGCGGTCCTGGGGCGTGCCGTACCCGCCGTTGAGCGCACCGAAGCTCTCCCAGTTTCCGAAGGCGGGCAGGATCGGGACGCCGGTCAGCAGGTCGCCGCTCTCGCCCGCGGTGTGGCGGAAGAACTCGTCCCAGCCTGGCTGGTATCCGCCGCCCTGGACGAGATCGCCGGTGAGGAGTACCGCGTCCGGTGCGCGGCTCTTCACGGTCGCCAGGTTGACGCGCAGTCCCTCGTCCTCGGTGAGGGGGTAGCGCAGGACACGAGAGCCCAGCAGGGTTGTGGTGCCGTGGGTGCGATCCCAAAGCGATCCGGGGTCGGCGGACGGGCGTGCCGTGCTACCGGTCGCGAGCGCGCCCGGCGACCACTCCCGTTTTTGCACGCGGCCACGCGGCTCGGTCTCGGAGTCGGACATCGCGATCAGCCTGATGTGCTTCCAGCGGTCCTTCGCCGGTGCGGTCTGGAAGCTTCCGCGGTGCGTTGCCGCACCCTGCTTCACGGTGTAGCGGTAGCGGCTGCCCGGCCGCAGGCCGTCGATTCTGGCGGTGTGCTTGTGGTTGCCCTGCCCTCGCAGCCACGATCCCTTGTCCAGGCCGGGGATCTCCTCGGCGAGTTCGAGGGGGGTGTAGGCCAGCGCGGGCTGCGCGTCCCCGGCGACCTCGTAGGTCCTCGGGACGCCGATGCCCGGCCCGAGAACGGTCAGCCGCCCCGGCCCGCCGTCCTCGGTGAACCACGTCAGCGTGATCCCGGACGAGCTCGGGCTCTGCAGGTAGGGCAGGACTCGGAACTCCTGCAGCGGTCGCGCCGCCGCGGCGGGAGAGGTGAGGAGGCCGATGGACAGCAGGCCCGCCATCAGCGCGCAGGCCGTCTTCCTCTTGCGCATCACGCCTCCTCAGTGCCGAAGCGTCACGTCGCCGACGACGATGCGATGGTCGGAGTACGGGGTCGAGATGACCCAGCCGGAGTCGGCGCCGACCTTGAAGTGACGGCGGTCGACGAAGATGAAGTCGATCTTCCGGTTGCTCTGGTAGGGGCGGTGGTAGTCGTCGGGGAGACCGTCGGCGCCCATGGTCCACTCGCCCTGGCGGTGACGGCAGTCCTCGGTCCCGAGTACCCACCGCCGGATGTTGCCGCGCCAGCGCGGGTCCTCGCCGTCGACCTCGTCGAAGACGCCCCGGCCGCCGCACCTGGAGTAGAAGTGATCGAGTGAGGGGAGGAAGGGCAGCTCGTTCAGGTCTCCGAGCAGGGCGACCGGCATCTGCCTGGTCATCGGGGTGATGGTGTCCGCGATCAGCTTCGCTTGGGCGTAGTTGATCGAGCGACCGTAGTAGGGGTCGTCGGCGATGGCGGGATCGTTGGGGAAGCTGGTCTCGTTGATGATGACCAGCGGCACCTCGGTGTGTGTCACGCAGGCGCGGACGACGGCCGCGTCCGGCACGGCGACGTCACCGCAGACGAGTTTGCGGAATCTCTCGCGGTAGTGGTACCCGATGTCGAGGTAGGGGGTGTCGCCGAACATCACCGGCTGGGACGGGTGCTTGCTCAGCAGTCCCATGACGTACCAGCCGCCGGGGTTCACGACCGGGTCGTAGCAGTTGGGAATGTTGTGGTTGGTCACGACGACGTGCTCGGAGAGTCCCCCGTAGCCCGGCTTGGCCTTCAGCCGGTCACGCAGGGCCACCCATTGCGTGTAGCACATCTCGTTGAGGCCGATGATCTCGGCGTTCTGCCCGGAGATCTTCGCGACCGTGTCGTCGACCGGTGCGCCGGTGCTGCCCTTGTTGAAGCCGTTTCCGGCGAAGTTGAAGTCGAGCATTCGGATCTTCCGGTCACCGTGCGCGGCTGACGGCGCGGCGTTCGCGTCGGCGGCGAGGGGTGTTGTCAGGAGCAGGGCGATTGCCGCTGCGGCTGCTGTGATGGGACGTTTCATGATCGCCACCAGAGAATTCCTGTCTAGACCAGTATTTTGCGCCGGAACGTAACACTGCCGAGCAAGGGGTGGCAAGAGGTGTGCGGGAGGAAAACCCGGCTGCGTTAGGGCGGGTGCCGCGGTCAGCGGCTCGCTGACCTGCTGACATGCATCTGTATGGCGTAGCGGTCGCCTCGATAGAGCGATCGGCCGTACTCCACGACGTTGCCCATGGTGTCCACGGCGGTGCGCTCCACGAGGAAGGCGGGCTCGTAGTCCGGCACCTCCAGCCGCCGGGCCTCGGCAGGGCTGAGCCGGGCGATCGAGACGGTCTGCTCGGCAGTCTCCAGGCGGGCGCCGTACATCTTGCCGAGCACCTCGTACAGGGAGTCGTCCCGCCCCATCTCGGCCAGCAGGGCGGGGAAGCGCTCGGCCGACAGGTTCGTACGCTCGAGGGCCATGGGGACGCCGTCCGCGGTGCGCACCCGCTCGATGAAGTGGACGGGGACGCCGGGCGCGACGCCGAGGTGGGCGGCCACGTCGCGCGGCGCCGGTCGCGTGCGGCTCCGGTAGCTCTTCGCGCCGGGCACCATGCCGCGCATGCGCATGTCCTCGCTGAACGAGCGGAAGATCTCCGAGTGGACCAGCGTCGGGTGCTGCACGAATGTGCCCCGGCCCGCCACGCGGCGCAC
Organism: Dolomitihabitans soli; assembly: GCF_022213955.1. GTDB lineage: Bacteria > Actinomycetota > Actinomycetes > Streptosporangiales > Streptosporangiaceae > Streptosporangium_A > Streptosporangium_A soli. Next base: position 5,060 of record NZ_JAKNTW010000018.1, read on the forward strand.
CAGGCCCTGGGACTCCAGTTCGTCCATCGCGTTGCGCACGGTCATCCTGGCCGCTCCGAAGCGCTCGGCCAGTACGCGCTCGGATGGCAGCAGTTCGCCGTCGCGTGACGCGTGCACCAGAGTCGTCAGGACGTCTTTGATGTGCCGGCCCTTGGGGCGCCCATCGTCGGCTGTGAAGATCTCTGGCGCGAGATTCCTGACTTCGTGTCGCTGCCTTGACACAGCAGGCTCCTATCTGTCGCGCCAGACGCCCCATCTTACGAGCACTTCGCGGTGGGGCGTCCAAGACGAGGCGTTGACATTCGGTCTATACCAGTATTAGCGTCCCCGCCATGGTGCCATCAACCCGACCCAGGGAGGCCCGAATGCTTCGGACTCGTCGCGGCGTGGTGGCGGTCGTCGCCCCGCTGATAATCGGCCTCACGGCGTGCGCGCCGAGCGCCCCCGACAGTGCGAGCTCCAGCGGAGCCGCACAGCAGATCACTCTTGATGTGTGGGGTTGGCGTCAGGAGGACGTGGCCGCCTACAAGAAGATCTTCAAAATCTACGAGGACGCCCACCCGGGCGTGAAAGTGAAGTACGTGCCGTACAAGTCCACGGAGTACGACACCATCCTTCGCACCGGACTCGCCGACGCCAACGGACCCGACGTCGCGCAACTGCGCTCGTACGGCCTGCTCCAGCCACTCGTCGCGGCGGGCAGCCTGGTTCCCCTCGGTGACGAGGTCAAGGAACTGGGCGCCTTCCCCGAGACGATCCTGGACGGCGCACGCGGCGTGACCGACAAGAAGGTGTACGGCGTGCCGTTCGCCATCCAGACCATGCACGTCATCTACAACAAGGCCATTCTCAACAAGCACGGCATCGCCCCGCCTACGACGTGGGACTCGATGATCGCGGCCTTCGACAAGCTGAAGGCCGCGGAGGTCACCCCGCTCGCGGCCACCATGACCGACACCTGGATGCTGCCGGTCCAGCAGGAGATCTTCGGCGCCACCACTTACGGCGGGCACGACTACCTGAAGCGCATGCTGGCCGGCCAGGCGAAATTCACCGACCGCCCGTGGGTGGACTCGCTGACGACGTGGAAGGGCACGAGCAAGTACTGGGGCCCCCAGTTCGAAGGCACGAGTTACACAGACGCCCAGGCCCTGTTCACCTCAGGAAAGGCGGCGATGTTCCCGGGCGGGATCTGGGAGCTCGCGGCCTTCGCCAAGGCCGGCCCCGAGTTGGAGATGGGCATCTTCAACGTGCCCCCGGCACCCGGCGCCGCGGTCACCGAGCCCTTGGTCCCCGGCTTCGTCGACGGTTCGTTCGGTGTCTCGGCCAAAACGCCAGAGAAGGCAGCGGCTCTGGATCTGGTCCGCTGGATGGCCTCACCGGAGTTCGGGAAGGCCTTCTCCAAGGAACTGCGCCAGATCTCCGCGGTCCCCGCTGTCGCGCCGGAGGACCCCCTCCTCGCGCAGGCGCTCACCGCGTACCAGGCCAACCCCAGCCCGTACGTCACGTACGCGTACTTCTCCGGAGGCACGCCGACCGCTTGGGACCTGGCATCGGAATCGCTGTCGAAGTTCGCCCTCGGCCGTTCCACCGCCGATCAGGCGGCCAAGCACGTCCAGCAGGGTATTGACCAATGGTTCAAGCCGACGCCGTGAGGCCGGGCATGCGGCGGTTGGCGCGCAGGCGAGGGGGCTATCGCGCCAACCGCGTCGCATGGCGCTGGATAGCGGCGTTCTGCCTGCCCGCGCTGCTGCTCTACGGGCTGTTCGTCGTCGTCCCCCTCGTGACCGCCTTCTACTACGGCCTCTTCCGATGGGAAGGCATCCGCCAGGGGGAGTTCGTCGGCCTCGGCAACTACGGCGAGGTGCTGACCCGCTATCCGCTGAGCGAGGAGATCCCCGCCGCTCTGTGGCACAACGGGCTCTTCTTCGTCGGCACCATGGCCATCCAGAACACCGTCGGCCTCGGGCTCGCCGTCCTGCTGTACCGCAACCCCCGCGGCAAGCGGTTCTTCCAGACGGTCTTCTCTCTCCCGTACCTGATCAGCCCGCTGATCGTCGGCTACATCTGGTCGCTGCTGCTGAGCCCGTCCTTCGGTCCGGTCAACTTCATGCTGCGCACGGTCGGGCTGGACTCGTGGGCGCGACCGTGGCTGGGCGAGCCGGACACCGCGCTGCCTGTCCTCATCCTGGTCAACGCGTGGCAGTGGGTCGGCGGTCCCATGCTGATCTTCCTCGCCGCGCTGGGCGGCATTCCACGCGAGTTGGAGGAGGCGGCGGCCATGGACGGCGCATCGGCCTTCCGGACCTTCTGGAGCGTGCGCTTCCCGCTGCTCATGCCGGCGGTAGGGGTCATCACCGTGCTGACGTTCATCGGATGCTTCAACATCTTCGACCTGGTCTACGCCCTGGGCGGATCGGACGGAGGCCCCGGAGGCGCGATGGACGTCCTGGGCCTGCTCTACTACCGCACAGCCTTCGAAGGCGGCACGAACGCGATCGGTGAATCCTCCGCCCTCGCCATAATGATCTTCGCTCTCGTCTTCGGAATCTCCGTCGTGCTGGAACGGGTTCTGCGCCGGCGAGAGGTGACCCCGTGAAAAGACTGGTGGTGCCGCTCAGCGCCCAGGTCATGTTGTGGACCTACGCCGCGATCGCCTTCGGACCGCTCGTCCTGGTGGTGATCGGATCGTTCCGCTCCAACGCCGACATCCTGCAGCAGCCCGTGGGCCTGCCGGATTCGGTGAACCTGGCCAACTATCTCCGTGCCTGGGAGACCGCCTCGGTCTCGACCTACTTCGCCAATTCCATCCTGGTCACGGTGGGCGCGGTCGCGCTGTGCGTGGCGGTGTCGACGATGGCCGCCTACGCCCTGTCCCGCTGGAGATTTCGCGGTCGTGCGCTTCTGGCGGCGTTCTTCCTGTCCGGTTTGATGATCCCGGCCAAGCTTGGGCTGCTGCCGGTGTTCTACATGTTCCAGTCCATGGGACTGATCGACACCCGGCTCGGCCTGATCCTCCTCTACGCGGCGAGCGGCGTGCCGTTCTCGTTCTTCGTGATCATGGGGTTCATGCGCGGACTGCCGACCGAACTGGAGGAGGCCGCCCGCCTGGACGGCGCAGGGGAAGGCCGGTTGTTCGTGTCGGTGGCGCTGCCTCTCATGCGGCCCGCGCTGGCCGTGGTCACGGTGTTCCAGTTCGCGCCCACGTGGAATGACTTCTTCTATCCACTCGTCCTGTTGAGGAGCGATGACAAGTACACCATCCCGGTGGGACTGACCCGCTTCTTCGGCGAGTTCGCCACCGATCGCGCGACGCTCTTCGCCGGTCTGGTGATCGCGCTCGTGCCGCTCGCGCTGGTCTTCGCGTTCGCCACTCGGCAGATCATCGCCGGGTTGACGGCAGGGATGTCCCGATGAGCACCCACCAGACCGTGGTCTGCATCGACGGCGGCAAATCCGGACTACGCCTGCTGGTGACCGATGGGGAACGCCGCGAATACGGCGTTGGACCAGGCCTGATCTATCACCCGCACGAGGACGGTGTCGACCGCATCCTCGACAGTGTCAGAGACGCCGCGGCCAAGCTGGCGCAGCCCCCGGCCCCGGCGGCCGTGGTCGCCGGCCTCACCGCGGTGCCGGGAGATCCGGCTCACCGGCGCCTGCTCGCCCGGCGGCTGGAGGAGTTCTTCGGTTGCCCGGCGCTGGTGGTAGAGGACGGTCTGCTGGCGCACGCCGGTGCGCTCGCCGGGGTGGGCACGGTGATCTGCGCGGGCACCGGCACCACGGTGCTGGGCATCGGCGCATCCGGTCGAAGGGTCAAGGTCGACGGCTGGGGCCCAGCCCTCGGTGACCGCGGCAGCGCGTACGCCGTCGGCCTGGCGGGCATGCGCGCGGCCACGGCGGCACATGATGGCACCGGACCGGCCACCCAGCTCGCCGACCGGTTGACGCGCGAGCTCGGCGGCACCGACCTGGCGAGCTTGCAGGCGTTCTACCGGGACGCCGAGCTGGTGGCGCGCATCGCCGGGTTCGCCCGGGAGGTCGTGGAGGCAGCGGACCACGACGCGGTGGCCGGTGCGATCTGCGATGAGGCCGCAGCCCAGCTCGCCGCGTCCGCGGCGACGGCGGCCTCCCTCCTTCCGGAGGTGGGCCGCCGCGTCTCATGGAGCGGCCGGTTCATCGATCCCGGCGGGCCGCTGCACACGAAGCTGGCGGCCGCGCTCGCCGGTCGTGGGCTGGACCTGCTCCCGCCAGTGGCGGGTCCGCTGGAGGGTGGGCCGGTGCTCCTGCGGCAGGAAGAGCCTTACCAATCCTTGTTGTGTATCGAAACCTGAGGAAAAAGATGAGAGTTGGACACGGCGTCGATCACCTGGAGATTGTCGCCGGCGAGGTGATGGGGGGATATGTCGACCGGCTGCAGGGGGTGTCCGACGTGCTCGACCCCCTCGAGATCCACGCCGTCACGTTCGCGGACGGGAAGCACAGATTCGCCCTCATCGTGGCCGACCTGGTCTGTGTGAACAGCGACGTCGTGGAGCGCATCCGGGCCACCACGAGCGCGGTGGGCGTCGACTCGTGCTGGGTCGCGGCGACCCATACCCATGCCGGGCCGGAATCGGGCTGCAGCCCGGGCGGTGCCCCGACACCTCCAGAGCTCGCCGAGCGCCTCGTTTCAGCCGCGATGCGCGCCACCACCGCGGCGCTCGCGGACGAACGGAATGCCACGCTGCACACCAGCCGCACAAAGATTTCGGATCTTGCCAGCCGTCGTCACCTTCCGGAGTGGCAAGCGATCGACATACCGGTGGACGTGCTCGTGGTGAGCTCGGAGGGCCAGGCCGTGGGGGCGATCGTGGTCTCGCCCGTGCACCCCACGGTTCTCCCATCCGACAACCACAGCGCCAGCGCCGACCTCAGCGGAGGTATCAGGCGCGCGCTCACCACCCCCGCGCACTGGGTGGTGGCGGCCACCGGGCCCGCGGGAGACATCAGCACCAGACACACCCGGCAGGGACGCGATCAGCGGGAGGTCGACCGGCTCGGCGCACTCGTGGCCGATCGGCTCCACGACACGATGCATCCGGCGGACGCCCCGGAGAACATGGCGCTCGTCCCTCCGGTGCCGGCAAGTGTCCGGCTCACGGCGAAGCAGCCGCAAGAGGCAGTGGTCCCGGGCGACGGCGGCGTCACCCACGGGCGCAGCCTGAGCGTCCTTGAACAGGGACGGCGAATCGCGCGCGACCTGATGGACCGCGATCACTCCGATCCGTACGAGATCGAGGTGCATGCGGTCGGTCTGGGCGCTGTCACGCTGGTGGCCGTACCGGGCGAGCTGTTCCTGGAGCTGGGAGAGAAGATCCGTGACGGGGCGGCGGCGCCGGGCATCGACGTCGTCGTCCTGGGCTACGCCAACGGCTATCTCGGATATCTGCCGAGCCGTGACACCCCGACGAGCTACGAGACCCTGGTCAGCCCGGTCGCCAAGGGAAGCGGCGAACTCGTCGTGGCAGCCGCGATCGACGCGGCGGCGGAAGTCATGAACCGGAGGATCAAGGATGACCGCATCTGAGTTCGCGGCGCAGGCCCCAGCTCTGATGAGCCGGATCCTGGGCACGCAGATGCCCGCGATACAGGAGGTTGCCGACCTGGTGGCCTCGCTTCCATCGGTGTCGGTGGCATGGAAAGGCCTGGCGGTCCGGGCATAGCGGTTACGCTTGCCGGCGTCCCGCGTCACTTCTCGCTGGACTCCAGTGCTCCCACGGAACAGCGACGGAACAAGAGCAGAGCATGGAGGCGGCTGTGGCAATGCCGAAGAAGGGCTCGCGGCTCATCACCGTCGACGGCGCCGTATTCCGCTGGCGGGTCAGCCACAAGCCGACCTACAGCCAAGGCAACGACTGGAGTCCGCTCAGCTTCGCCGTCGAGCGAGCCGAGGAGCCGGGAGGCGTTCTCGTGGTGTCGCTCCCCTGTGCCCGGCCGGACAACTGGCTAGGAGCGCGAACGATCGCGATCCGTCCCGTCCTCGTCGTCGGATGCATTCGCCGGGCCCTAGGACAAGGATGGAACTCGGCGCAACCGGGCTCGGCATTCACCCTCAGCGTTACTGAGGACGAACTGACCGCGCTCCTGGGCGAACCGCCTCAATACCTGATCCCCTTCCTCTGGGGCATGATCCCGGAAGGTGGCGGCATCGAGGACCTCCCTCGATGCACCCAGATTTGGAGCCGGGACACGCCGAGCATCAACTAGGCACGGCCGCGGCAGAATCAGCTGAAACAGGCTTGGCTCATCCGACTTCCGATCCTCGCTCGCCTGCGCCGCGGCGAGGCGGTGGTGAGCCACGAGGAACTGGCGGCGTTCTCGGAGGAATTGAGGTTGCTCTCCATCCACTGGGCGGAGGTGGCACGGCCAGGAACATGGCGTCTGCCCGCCGTGGATCGGGGCGGCGTGACGGCCTGTCACGCCGCCCGTGACTGCTCAGGAGAGGAAGCTGCCGTAGGGGCCGCGGAGGATGCCGTCTTTCTGTGCCTGGCTGAAGTGGCAGTTCGGGTACGCGTAGAAGGATGCCGACATGCACGTGCCATCGGTGGACGTGGCGTCGGGCAGCCCGAACGCGTGCCCCAGTTCGTGCACCATACCGCCGTACCAGCGATTCATCGCGCCGTTGATGCCTGCGGCGCCGTCAGCGTCGTGGCCGCTGAGGATCACCCACCCGTTGCCGCCGCCACCACCGGCGCCCTCGCCCTCAGCGCTGATCTCGCCGACGTTGAGCCAACGGCTGTCCGGTGCGCCAAGGCCGAACTTGCGACGCAGTTCGGCCTGCATGTTGCACACTGACCACCAGTACTTCTCACCGCAGTTCGGCGTGTTCTCGTACCAGCTTCGCAACTGGTCGCCGTTGACGACCTCGACGACCGGGCTGTTCAACGTGAACGTCTTGCCCAACTCCTGCTTGAAGAAGCGCTGCGCCTCCTGCATGACCTTGGCGATGCCGTCCGGGTACCGCTGGTCGTACGCCACGTCCGACGGCTTGAGCCAGAAGACCCGCACCGTCCGCACCGGCGGGATACCCGGCGACGGGGTCACGGTTGGGGAAGGGGTCACGGTGGGGGAAGGCGTCGTGCTGCCCGTGCAGGCGACGCCGTTGAGCGTGAAACTGGTCGGCACGGGATTGCTGGAGTTGTTCCAGGTGCCGTTGAATCCGAACGAGGCGCTGCCGCCCGTTGCCATGGAGCCGTTCCAGCTCACGTTGGAGGCGGTCACCGCACTGCCGCTCTGCGTCACGCCGGCGTTCCACGCCTGACTTATCGTCTGCCCGGCGCCGAAGCTCCAGCGCAGGGTCCAGCTCGCGAGTGGATCACCCAGGTTCTTGATCGCGACGTTGGCGCCGAAGCCGCCGCCCCACTGGCTGCCTACGGTGTAGGTGACCTGACAGCCGACCGCGGCAGCATGCGCCGTAACCGTGGTCGCCACCGCGGCGCTGACCAGGCAGACGGCTAAGGCCCAAGCGACAAGGCCCCTGCGTAATCCTCGTTGGTGCATCCGTTCCTCCATTCGCCTCGAACCCGCTGTAGTTCACGAACTACTTCGGGCTCACGACGCCCACCATGGGCGGCATCGCGGCCGCCGGCGCCGCAGTCGGGTCCCGCGCCATCGCAAGGTGCGGCGAGAAATGGCACGGGAAGAGCACGGGGGATCACCATGACTACCCTCGACAACAGAGGAACCCGAACCGTCGCACCTATGTCAATAAACGCGGATGGAAGCCACTGCCGACGTGGGAAAACGCTCTAAAGAATCCGAAAGTTTCAGACCGGCGCGCCGGGAACCGGCCACCTGAGCCATGGCGGCAAACGCTGTGCAGCTCGGGCCCTATTAATGACGCGGCCATAGTCACCACAGGGGCCTGAGAGCCTAACCAGCGAAGATGACGAAGACTTGCCATGCCAGGCCTGCATCACCAGACGTTCCGTTTCACGGAAGTGTTGTTTGTACCTGCGTTAGCAAGATCGTAATTACGCAAAGTCGTTTGTCGTACCGATGGCCACTCTCCGGCGCATGGCAGGCGATTCCGACCATCACATTCGGTCAGGCGTGTGCCGGGGCCGCACGGATCGCGGTGTTGCCGGCGGGACGGGGCGGCATCGAGTAGGTGGCGGCCAGCGCGGTGACGATTTCGGTGATTCGCTGGCGTAGGTCGGCCGGCGTCAGGATCTCAGCCTCAGCGCCGAGCCGGAGCAGGACTTCGGCGGCGTGGTCGACCGACTCGATCGGGATGGTGACCTCGATCCGGCCGTCGGTGTCCGGTGGCCCGGCAGTGGACTGGGCGGCTCGCGCGACGGCCGGCTCCAGCAGGTCGGGTAGCCGTCGCAAGAGATCCGGCGACACGCGCATGATCGCCTCGCGGCGATGGCGCCGGGCATCGAACTGGTCGAGATAGGACGTCCAGTGTTCGGCCAGGTCGAACCCGTCGGGCCGCTCGAAGACGGTCTCCAGGATCCGCAGCCGCAGGATCTGGGAGACACGGTAGGTGCGGATGGACTCCGATCCGGAGGCCACCACATACCAGTGGCCGGCCTTGAACACCATGCCGTAGGGCTCCAGCGTGTGGGTCACCTCCTGGGGTGCCGCCCAGCGCCGGTAACGGATCCGGATCCGTCGCTGGTGCCACACGGCGTCGACCACGGCGGCCAGGTGCGGGATGGTCTCCGCCTCGGCGTACCAGCCGGAGGTGTCCAGATGGAACCGCTGCCGCAGCGCCCCGGCCCGTTCCCGCAGCTCTTGGGGCAGGGCAGCCATCAGCTTGAGCTGGGCGGTGGCCAGCGCGGTGCCCAATCCCAGATCGGCGGCGGGGCCGGGAAGTCCGGCGAGGAAGAGCACCTCGGCCTCGCCGGGGGTCAGGCCGGTCAGGCGGGTGCGGTACCCGTCGACAAGGCGGTAACCGCCGGCGTGACCTGCCTCGCCGTAGAGCGGGACACCCGCCGAGCTCAGCGACTCCACGTCCCGGTACACTGTGCGCACCGAGACGCCGAGTTCGTCGGCGAGCTGCTGAGCGGTCAACCGACCTCGAGCCTGGACCAGCAGGAGGATGGAGAGCAGTCGGCTTGCGCGCATATCGCAAGTGTGCCCAACTTCACTGACATAACGTGTCAGGGAAGCTCGGCGATCATGGCCGCATGACAGCAACCCAAACCCGCGTCGACGGCCGCCACGACTTCGATTTCATCTTCGGGCGATGGACCATCCACAACCGGAAACTGACCAACATGCTCGAACCCGGGTCCGCGGAGTGGACCGAGTTCACCGCTGAGGGAGAGGCCCGTCCGATCCTGGGCGGGCTCGGCAATATCGACAGCTTCATCACCACGGACCTGCCCGGCCGCGGAGCGTACGAGGGCATGACCTTGCGACTGTTCGACCCGCAGGCCGATGTGTGGCGCATCTGGTGGGCCTCCACCGGCATGCCCGGACGCCTCGACCCTCCGATGGAGGGCCGCTTCGTCGACGGACAGGGCGTCTTCTTCTGCGACGACGTGCTGGACGGACGACCCATCAAAGTCCGGTTCGACTGGACACCCGGCGTGGAGTCGGCGCGGTGGGAGCAGGCTTTCTCCTTTGACGACGGCCAGACCTGGGAGCAGAACTGGATCATGTCCTTCACGCGCGTCTGACGACAGCCGGGCAACGACACACCGGTATCCGCGTTCGGACGGCTACCGGGCCGTCCTGGCCGACCACCGCGGCCCCGGCCAGCTCCAGCTCTGGCGCTTCGAAGAGACGACGGTGCCCGGCGAGCACGTTCCCCGGTAGCCGACCGCGGCCGGGATCGGCGTGCCCGGCTCACCAGAGGCGTCGTCGGCCTGGTCGTTCAGAAGTGGACCTTCACGGCGACCACGTAGTCAGGAAATGTGTACCTCTGCCCTCTTGAAAGGCCGCCGACGGTTTCCCTGCAGTTGGGAACCGAATGCACGGTGACCCGCTTATAGGAGCCCCCCAGTTCGTGGTAGACGGTCAAGGGCGGTGTCCTCACATGGCAAGAGCCGTCGGGCGGGTCGATGATGCGTTCTCCGTTGATGATGAGGAGGCCCGGGACCGCATGTGCCGGTGTCGGGAAGAGGGTCATGCCTCCCGCGAGGAGGAGTGCCATCGGTAGGGCCCGGAGCTTGTGTGACATGCCGTCTCCTCGGACGAGTGATGAGATAGGCGCAGCGACCTTGTCGTTGCGCGGTAATGATTGCCGCCGTCGCTCACGCCGTGGTCACCGCTCGGTCACTCCAATGGCGTTGAGGTGGCGAGGTCCAAGGGGTGTATCTCATGGAGATACTTGGCTACTTCACTGGACCTTGAATCACTGGTGGTTGATCAGCTCGGCGAGGGCTTGCCGGTCCTGTTCGGACAGGTCCTGCAGAAGGGCGATCACCGGCTCCGGCACCTGCATCGAAGCCTCGGCGATGGCGTCGTCTCCGCTGTGATCAAGTCTGATGACGATCTCCGTGAGCGCTCTGTGGGCATCCCCGACCACGAGGTTCAGCCGCAGCCGGGTGCGCCGCCCGCTCCCGGCGCGGACGTCTCCGGCATCAGTTGCGGAAGATCACCCGAAGCGACGTCCCTCAGGTGTTGAACGTCTTGAGCGGTCACCAGCGCGCGGGCACGTTCACCGCGCTGCGGTCGCTGTTCGCTACCGCGGTGACCCCTTGCGGCGCTGCCGGAGGCTTGGCGACGAGGTGAGGAGACGGCTGGGGTTAGGAGACCTTTGTGAAGGTCATGTCCATCCAGTGCAGCCAATCCGAGCCGTTGTCGATGCGTTCCCACTTGGCCGTCATAGTGGTGTGGTCTTCGGCGATCACCAGTGTGGCCCGTTCTGTTTCGCCGGCGAATGTCCAGATGCCGTTGTCGTTCACGCTCGCCCGCATCGTGCCGAAGTCGCCCCGGTTGTCGAAGGAGCGCATGGGGTAGGTCCGGGTCTCGGGATCGTAGGGGCCGATCATTTCGATGACTTCGACCTTGTCATTGTTGATGCGCACGTCCACGCGGTGAATGAGGAAGAACCTGCCCTCCAGCCACTCGTATGTGTCGGATCCGGTGATCTGGAGGGCGGGTTCGGTCGAGGTGGCGACCGTCTGCCCTTGTGAACGCCACCGGCCGACCAGCGCGTTCAGGTGCTCGTTCTCCGGTGTCGACGCTTGGGTGTTGTCGGGCATGGCGCGTTTCCCCTGATCCAGAAAGTGTGTAAGATGTTGCTTAAATACTTACAAGCGATCCGGTGGATGCGCAAGCGGACCGGGTGAAGGCGGTGGACGGTGGACGAGGCGCTGCGAGCGGTCGCCGACCCGACCCGTCGCGCGATCCTCGTGCTGGTACGCGACCGCGAAGTATCGGCGGGTGACATCGCCCGGCATTTTTCCGACATCAGCCGTCCGGCGGTCTCCCAGCACCTGCGGATCCTGGTCGCAGCAGGGCTTCTCGACCTCCGTCGTGCCGGCAACCGGCGTTTCTACCGGCTACGCCCCGAGGGCCTCGCAGAGGCGGTGACGTTCCTGGAGACGATGTGGTCGGCCTCGCTCGGCCGACTCAAGGACGCCGCCGAGCGGCAGGAGCGCGCACATACCGGTGAGGACGACATGAGGGGATCATGATGAGCGTTGGGGAGAGCGGAACAATCGAGCAGACGTTGCGTATCCAGGCCCGACCCGAGACGGTCTGGTCGTTCTTCACCGATCCGGCTCGCCTGGCCCAATGGTGGGGTGAGGCAGAGCTGGACGCCCGCCCTGGTGGCGCCTTGCGTGTGCACATGCAAGAAGGCCCACGCCCGGTGATGTGCGGTCAGTTCGTGGAGCTTGTGCCCTATGAACGGATCGTCTTCACCTTCGGCTGGAAGACCGCTCCCGGGGTGCCCGACCTACTGCCCGGCAGCTCCCGCGTCGAAGTCACCCTCGTCCGAGACGGCGACGGCACCATGCTCACCCTCCGGCACACCGGCCTGCCACCCCATCTCGAACACGAGACCAGCCACGGCTGGGTGCACCTACTCAACCGTCTCGGCGAAACGGCGCAACACCAGTGCCGCTGACCCCGGCCCTTTACCGCCGATCAGCGACCGCTCGATCAAGACTGGTCAACTCCTCGGCCGACAGATTCTCGCTGCTGACGGCGGGGTTGCTCAAGAAAGTCCTCCAGCGCATCGTCCACGAGGGAGAAGGCCGGCGCACCATCCAACTCCTCGTCCGGCACCGGCGTTCGGTGTTCCAGCGCTTGCCGCGCCTGGTTGACCTCCACGCCCAGGGACGCCCACGCAGCCTCTACCAACGCCCACAGCCGTGCTTCGTCCTCCACCTGACAGTCCTTCGTACTCGTTGCTCCACATCACCATCGGCCCGGCGCCCGACAATGATCATCCAACCAGGCCCTCCGCTCGGGTCAGTGTCATGGACCGCGAAGTAGAGGCGTATCCCGGTGCCGTGCGCACGTTCGGGCTCGGTCAGACGGAGCGCCCCAGGCCACGCGCCTGGGGCGCTGAATCCTCAGCCCCCGCCGGAGAGTGATCCTAGGAAACTCGGGCCGGCCTGCGAGCGACTGGACAGCAGGGACGAGCCAGATGCGCATCCACGAAGATCGAGTTAAGGCAGGATCGGTCGCATGAATCGCGAGACTCCACCTCAAATAGCGGGAGAGACCGCCACTCTGGCCGCCTACCTCGACTTTCATCGCGCCACCCTTGCACTCAAGTGCACCGGCATGAGCGACGACGCTGTCCGTGAACGCGCCGTGCCCCCGTCGTCGCTATCGCTGCTCGGCCTTGTTCGCCATCTCACCGATGTCGAGCGCGGTTGGATCGGCAGCTGTGTCGGTGGATTAGATCTTCTCCCGCTCTACTCCGACGACGCCAACCCCGACGGAGACTTCGACGATGTCGATTCCGCCAACGTGGGGCAGGCATTCGATGTCTGGAGGCAGACCATCGAACGCTCACGGGCGATCATTGCGGGACGTTCCCCGGACGACACCGGCACTCGCGGGGACGGATCGCTGGTGACGGTCCGCTGGGTGCTGTTGCACGTGATCGAGGAGTACGCACGGCACAACGGCCACGCCGACCTACTCCGGGAGAGAACCGATGGCGCTACCGGCGAGTGACCGGCAACCTGATTGCCTCGGTCAGGTGCTCCCGGCAGACAGACGTCAATGCCCGTTGACGATCCTGTGTGGTCCTCGTCCGTCGACGCGGGCGAGGAGGCGTTGACAGTCTCTCCGCTGCAAAGGATCATCTGGGATCAGGACAGGACACCGGTTGTGGGAATCTCGTATGAGGCGCGGGTAGTCAAGTACGGCGCCGTGTCGACTGCCTTGGCGCTCCTCAGTGATCGACAGCTCAGTGAGCTCGTCGGCAAGGCGAGCGTCATCGGGTCCGGGATAGGCGGCATGTCCACGCGGCTAGAGATCGATGGTGTGCCCGTGTTCGCCAAGCGGATCTCGCTCACAGACCTCGAGCGCCGTCCAGAGAACGTCATGTCCACGGCGAATGTGTTCGGGCTTCCCACGTTCTGCCAGTACGGAGTCGGTGGACCCGGGTTCGGTGCCTGGCGCGAGCTGGCGGCCAACGCCTTGACCACGAACTGGGCACTGGCCGAGCGGAGTCAGGCGTTCTCGATGATGTATCACTGGCGAGTGCTCCCCGGGGCGGCACCGGTGGACGATGAACATGCCGACATCGACCGGACCGTTGCGTACTGGGGTGGCTCGCCGGCCGTGCGTGAACGGCTGGAAGCCGTCGCTTCGGCGTCGGCGAGCGTCGTGTTGTTCCTTGAGTACATCCCGATGACCTTGAATGCCTGGCTGGCAACACAGCTTGCTGCCGGCGCCGACGCCTTGATCTCGGCCTGCGCGATGGTCGAACGGTGCCTGCTGACCGATGTGGCGTTCATGAACACCAACGGGCTACTGCACTTCGACGCTCACTTCCGCAACATTCTCACCGACGGTCAGCGCCTCTACTTCGCAGATCTCGGGCTGGCTACGTCACCGCGGTTCGACCTGTCGGCCGACGAGTCGGACTTCATCGCGCGCAACACGAGCCATGATTTGGGCTATGTGGTCATGAACCTGGTCAACTGGCTGGTGACCAACGTGTGCGGCGTGGCCGTTCCGAGGGCCGGCGGGCCTACCGCGCGAAACGAACACATCCGGAGGTACGCCGAAGGTGAGCAGCCTGTAGGCGTTCCTGAGCCCCTGGCGGCGATGATCCGCCGGTACGCGCCGGCCACGGTCGTGATGAACGACTTCTATTGGGACCTGTTCGGGGAGAGCCGGGCAACCCCGTATCCGGCCGAACAAGTCGATCGCGCCATCGGCTCTCTTTCCTCATCACTCTGATGATCGCCGAGCGAAGCTGCTGGTCAAGGTCATTCGTCCTCGCTTCGCCGCGGGCGCTCCACCTTGACCAGGGCCTCCGCCCGGCAGAGAGCAGAGCCTGTCGAGGGAGACAAAGAATGGGACGCTCAGCCGCCGTCGCCCGGCCGCATGACCAGACTCGTGCGCAAGGCGTTACACAACGCGGAGCAGGACTGGTTCCACCGGATCGCGTTGGCGGAAGGGCGCGATACAGCAGCAGGCAGGCGGCCACGGTGACGATGGTGGAGGTCCGGAATCGGATGGGCTGCTCGGAGCCGAGGAAGGGGTCTTCACCGCTGGGGGGTCTGGCTGCGGTCGATGACGGCCAGGACGGCGTCCTGGGCCTGGCGGAAGACGGCGACGGTCGCGTCGGCGGCCGCGGTGATGGCCTGCTCGCCGGGCGCGGCCGGGGGTTCGAGCAGCAGGGCGACGGTGTCGGCGAGGACGTCGCCGGGGTCGCCGGTGCTGTGCGGGGCGGAGGCCGGGTCGGCCATGGCGCTGCCGAATCCGACCAGGACCGCGTGCATGGCGTAGGCCTGGTCGGCCAGGGGCTGGTCGGCGCGGGTCAGGCCGTGCCGACGCAGGATCGGCATGACCGCCTCGCACAGCGCGCTGGGCTGGGTGCGGTCGAACAGGTCGCGGTCGCCGGCCTGTTCGGTGAGCAGCCGCAGCAGGTCGGCGTCGCCGCTGCTGAGGCGGCGCGCCAGCGCGGATTCCTGCCCGGTGCGCAGCAGTAGCGGGGCCAGGCGGCGCGGTAGCACGGCGGTGGGGTCGGCGGTGATGCGGGCGATGATCGCGTCCAGGAAGGTGAGCAGTTCCCGGGCGAACAGGCCGAGGATGAGGTCTTCCTTGGTGGGCCAGTACAGGTAGACGGTGCCCTTGCCGACGCCGGCGGCGCCGGCGATCTCGCTGACGGTGACCTTGCGCACGCCATGGTCGGCCACCAGTTTGCGGGTGCAGTCCAGGATGCGGGCGGCTTTGCGCGAATGGTGTTCGATCAGCGGGCTCACCCTGGGTTGTCCTGTTCCTGCCGGGCCGGGTGAGGGGTCACACGGCGGCGACGTCGAGGTTCTTGTTGGTCATGTTGGGCCCGTTCATTATCTTACCCATGACCGGGCCGATAGCCGGTGCGCGCATCAGGCGCAGCATCGCGGCGCGGATGAGCTGTTCCTTGCGGTCGTGCGGGGTGAAGATCCTGCGCATGGCCAGGGCGCTGTCCTGTTCGGTGTGGATGAACGGCCGCATCCGGGCCTCCCAGGCGCGCAGCGCGGCCGGCAGGTCACCGTCGTGGCGTTGCAGCATGGTGCCGAGGAGTTCGCCGCCGGCGAGCCCGCTGGAGGCGCCCATGCCCGCGAAGAGAGTAACGCACCAGGCGGCGTCGCCGACCAGGACGACCCGGCCGCGGTGCCAGCGCGGCATTTTCACCTGGTTGACGGAGTCGAACAGGTGGTCAGGGGCTTGTTCGAACGCGGTGAACAGGCTTTCCAGCAGCTCGCCGGGGGGCTGGGGGCCAAAGGCGGCGCGGATGGACTCGATCGGCGAGCGGGTGAACTCGGCGTCGATGTTGCTGGTGCGGTAGGAGAACAGCAGGCCCGGGGTGTGGTTGGTGTAGGAAAGGTCCATGCCGAGCGGCCGGGCTCAGCCAGGATGAGGCCTTCCTCCTGGCGGAAGCCGTGGATCGGCTTGTCCAGGACGGTGGCGCCGATCATGTAGTGCAGCGGGTGCAGGTAGTCCTCGGCGCCGAAGGCGAGCCTACGTACCGTCGAGCGCATGCCGTCGGCGCCCACGACCAGGTCGTAGCGTTCGGTGACGGTGGTGTCGGAAACGGTGTCGTGCAGGGCGACCTCGGCCGCGGAGTCGTCCTGGGTGATGTGGGTGGGCACGGTGGAGTAGCGGATCTCCACATCGTCAGGCAGCGCTGCGAACAGCGCCTTCTCGATGTCGCCGCGCAACAGCTGCCGGGGACTGCCGGGCAGGTTGGCCGGGCTCATGCCGGGGGCGCGGCGCCCGGCCCGGTTCACCTCGTAGGCGACTTGCGAGCCGCTGCGGTCGCCGATCGCCTCCAGCACACCCAGCCGGCGCGCGGAGGCGACGCCGGCACCGAACAGCATGATGAAGTACCCGTCCGAACGGCGGCCGGCGGCCCGTTCCACCAGGACCGGCTCCCAGCCCACCTGCCGCAGCCGCAAGGCGGTCGCGATGCCCGCGATCCCGAGTCCGACCACCAGCGCCCGGCCGCGCCCGATCGTGTTTCCCATGTCGTTCCCCTTCCGGTGCCGTCGCGACCAAACTACCAATTAACTGACCAATATGGTTCTGTTGGTCAGTATGTCGTGAGCCACAGGGCCGCCCGGGCTCGGTTCGGCTGCCGCCGAGGCGCCGAGGTCACAGGAGAGGCGATGGACGAGGCAGCTACAGACAAGGGCGATCGACTACTTCCGGCATGGAGTGTCCAAGGGGCGCGATCGATAACCACGCGTGGCATCGCATCGTCGGCTGGATCTTCCGCAAACACTCCCGGATCAGCCGGCGACAGCTGCACCGCCGGTTCTGCCTGCCCGGCACCTGGAAACTGGCCTGCAACGGCGTCGAGTTCACCGGCGCATCCCGCGTCAAAGTGACCCGCTGCCGTTAGTGCGGAACCAAAAGTCCGACGCCGTGGACACCACCACCGGCAACCGCCGTTGCAGGCGGTCGACCCCCGGGCAAGACACGCGGAGAGCCCGGTGCGTGGAGACATGCACGCCGGGTTCGGCGGGCGGGTCAGGGAAACGGACTGATCGCGAGACCAGCACCGCGCCCTGGCCCGACCCAGGTACACCCGGATGCTATGCCTGATCAGGGCGACCGTTGATCAGCGTTGCCTACGTCCGTCGTGTCGGTACATTCCCGTGGCGCTGGTACGGCGGGTGGGCCCTGGCCGCGCAGCCGGTCCATCTCGCGCCATTCGGGCCGCAGCCCTGTCAGGCTGGTGGTGAGCGCATAGGCCGCCCCGCCTGCGAGCAGCACCGGCGCCAACCCCGCGGCCGCCACCGCCACCCCGCCCACCAGCCCGCCGAGCGGGATCCCGGCCCATGCGAGGGAGTCCTTCAGCGCGTTGACCCGGCCCAGCAGGCGCCGCGGCACCCGCTCGTACGAGATCGCCCCAAGGATCGGGTTCAGGAACCCGCCGGCGAACCCGCCCACCGCGAACACCGCCACCATGGCCCATACCGGCGCGTCCACCGCCAGGATGAGGAAGCGCGACGGCCCGGCGAGCAGGAACGCCACGAAGAACACCGGTCTGCGCCGCATCCGGTGCGCCACGGCGGCCGCGACCAGGCTGCCGCCGACGGCCGTCAACCCCATCACGCTGCTGTTCAGACCGACCATGGCGGGGCCGTGGCCGGACTCCTTGGCCCACACGGGCGCGAGGACCTGGCTGAAGGCCGCGTCGAGCAGGTTCGTGACGCCGACCATGACGATCACGGAGAGCAGCAGCGGTTCGCCGCGCAGGAACGCGAAGCCCTGGCCGAACCGCTGCCAGTACCCCTCCTTGTCCTGCTGCGCCGGCGCGCGGTGCCCCATGCCGCGGGGCAACGCCCACGCCACGACCACGGAGCCGAGCGCGAAGCAGGCGACGCTGATGCCCAGGCTGGCCAGCGGCCCGAGTAGCGCCACCACTGCGCCTCCCGCCGCGGGCCCCACCGTCTGGGCCAGCCGCTCGGTCACGCCCATCAGCCCGGTGGCTCGCTCCAGCGGCACCCGCCCTTGCTCGGCCGCCTCGGGAACCATGATCTCCTTGGCCAGGTCCCCTGGACCGCGGGCCGCGCCGACCACCGCGACCAGGGCGATCAGCGCACCCAGCGGCAGCAGGTCCAGCGCGTGCAGAAGGACCACGGCCCCGGCCGCCGCGGCGCTCACCACGTCGCCGACCCACGAGATCCGGCGCGGCCCGACCCGATCGACCAGCGGCCCGGTCAGCGCCTTGACCAGCACGTATGGGGCCATCTCCGCGAACGCCACCACTCCCGTCTGCGCCGGGCTCCCGGTCGTCGTCAGTACGAACCAGGGCAGTGCGATGGCCGACACCCGCGTGCCGGTCAGCGACACCGTCATGGCCGCGAGCAGGCCGGCCATCGGGCGTAAGGACCCGCGCGAACCCGTCACGCGCCCTCCGGCAGTTCGGGCAGGAGCTGCGTGATCAGCGAGACCCGCACGGCGCCCTCGGGCGCCGTCTCGCCGGGCATGTCGCGGCGGTAGCGGGAGATGACCTCTTCCAGTTCCTCGCGCAGCCGCTGCCCCTCCTCCGGGGTGAGGCGCAGCGCGAAGGAGCTGAGGTCGAGCACGCGCCGCCACTCCCCTGGCATGGTCTGCAGCTCGTTCAGCGTCCGCTGGGTGCGCAGGTTGTACACGGCGGCCACGGACTGCATGTAGGCCAGCGCCGCCTCGGGCTCCCGCTCCGCCAGCTCCTCGTCGGTGAGGCGGGTGATGAGGTGGACCGAGCGCCACCAGCGCTCGCGGGCGTTGCCGCGCTCGGTGTCCTCCTCCACGAATCCGGCAGCGCCGAGCCTGCGCAGATGGTAGCTGGCCGTGCCCGAATTCACCCCCAGGCGCTCGGCCAGGCGGGTGGCAGTGGACGGGCCATGTCTGCGCAGCAGGTCCACGAGCTGCACCCGTACCGGGTGGGCCAGGGCCCGCAGGCCTTTGGCATCGAGGACGACCACGCTCTCGCCGGGTTCGGTCATGCCTCGAAGGCTAGACCGCAAACACTCATTCGCAAACACTCATTCGCGAATAACTGTTTGCAATCGTTGATCGATCGATCTTGTCGACGGCCCGCGAGTCACCGCGCGCGGACGCCGGCGGCTCCGCTGGAAGAGATCGGCGAACTGTTCGCCGTGTGAGAGTCAGGCGCTGTGGCTACGCCCTGTACGGGCTTGTACGGATGATTCGGCGGGCCGTTGCCGGGCGCGGCGTGATGCCCCCACCGTCGACGTGTCAGCCGGGAAACGGCGGCATGTGTCGGGGACATCCGAGCGCGGGAGTGGGACCATGGAGCGATCTGGGGAGCGATCTGGCGTAGCAGAAGGTGTGGCGCGGGGACGCAGACGTCTGCGGATGCGATCGCGGACCGCGCGCATCGCAGCGGCGGCGCTGCTGATCACAGGCGGCCCGACGGCGCTGGAGACCACCGCGGCCTCTCCGGCCGCCGCAGCCGACGACGGAACCCTGTGTGGGTACTCAAGCGCAGCCGGCAAAGCGATCATGCGCTACACAGGAACACCTGGGCAGTGGACGCAGATCGGTGATCCGCCCCGGATGATCTACGGCAACAACCACACCCTCCTGGCCACCAATCCAGTAACGGATCATGTCTTCCAGCACCTCAGCGGAACCGACTGGCGCTGGATCGGAAATCCGGGCGTTTTCACCTTCGTCGGCACGACGGTGTATGGAACGCCCTACAACCGGTCAGTGATCATGCAGTTCTCCGGGGTTCCCGGTAGCTGGACCGCGGTCGGCGGGCCGCATGCCGGCCTTTCCGGGGGACCACAAGGGCTCATCTCCACGCAGCCTGGCACATACGCAGCCTTCCTCTACACCGGCACCCCTCACGTCTGGACGCCACTCGGGAGGCCGCCGGGCGACCGACGAATCGTCTACATGTCCACCACCACCGACATCTACGCCGTGGAAGAGAACGTCGGCGAAATCGGTGGCATCTTCGTCCGCAACAAGGTTGACGGCTCCTGGGTCCGCATCAACGCACCCGGCCTCAACGTCGCAGTCGTGTGGTCCGGGGGCTTCGGAATAATCGCCGGCACCGACGACAACCTCGGCGATGTGTACCTCTACACCGGACCACCCGGCGTCTGGAAGAAGATCAGCTCACCAGGCTTCCATTTCGTCGTCACCGACCGTACGATCTACCGCCAGAACCACGTTACGGACGAGATCTACAAGTACTCCGGAACTCCCAACGTCTGGACCAAGATTCACAACGGCCTCTCCGTCATCACTCGTTGTCCCTGAGGGGGCGTCGCTGAACCAGTGAGTGATCACGGGGCGATACGTCGGCGAGAGAGCTCTACGGTCAAGGCGTTCCCTTCGCCGAGGCAGCGGGCTGCCGATCTTGCTCGGTTTCGGGCGGGGTCGGCGCGCGTCGGCACAGGCCTGGCCGTTGGTGGGATGCCGGTTGCGCCGGATCTCCCGGCTGATAGTCGAAGGCGCACGGCCCAGCTCGCGCGCGATCTCGCGGATCGAAACCTCTCCCGCACCCGGTCAGCGAGATGAATCCGCTCGTCCGCGCGCAGGTAGCGGGACGCGCCAGAAGGGGCACCGTCGGTCGTCTGACCGGCGGTGCCCCCCCGGGTTACCCTCGCGCTGCTCGATGTTCGGCGGCCGCGATCATGCCGAGGATGTAGCCGTATCCTTGCGCGTAGGCCTGCGAGCGCGATGGGTCGCCGTCACTCGGCGGAACGTGGTCGCGTTCGAGCAGTTGCACGCCCACTGCTGATTCGAGTTTCCGGATCTGACGGCTCAGCGGCGGCTGGGTCATGCGAAGCCGCATGGCCGCCCGGCCAAAGTGCAGTTCCTCGGCCACGGCGACAGAGCCTCGGAGTTGCTCCAAGGTGTACATCATGCGGGGAAGGTATCCCTCCATGCACCAATAAAGCTGGACAGAAATTTTGGCGGTCATAGGCTGCACGCACTCGCGGAGTATGACCTATCCCCAGACTCACCCCCCCGTGGGCTTGGCCGACCGATCCGACCCGCTGTTCACCGACGACGCCGCCTCGCTGATCCACACCACCAGCCGCGGCCAGCCCCGCGCGATCAACAATCTCGCGCTCCAAGCCCTGCCGGCCACCTTCCCCGCGGACAAAACATCGTCGGCAAATCCGCCACCCGCACCGCCGTCAACGCAACGGAGTGAGGTCGCCTATCCGACTGTTATCAGGAAGGACCCGAGCGCTGCCGTTGGCCACGAAGCCTCTCCAGCGCGGCTGCGACCTCAACGACCTGCTCGGGCTGTCGGGTGCACCAATTGGAGGCCATGTTGAACCATCGGTTCCAGATAGAGCCGACAGCGTCGGCGGTGATCTCTTCACTACCGTCAACTAGAGCGGCGAGATCGCGCACTTCGGGATCGTACTCATCTTCAGGAGCCCCCATACCCAACAGACCTTCAGGGTCATATCGAGTGATTAATACACGGACAGCAGCGCTTACCTGATCACCAGTCATGCTTTCAGCATGCCCCCAGTCGCTTAACGAGCTGGCCTCCTGCAGAGTACAGCTGCTGCTCCGCCTTCCAACGAAGTCTGATCTAGCCGATGAGGGCCTCGGTGATCTGACGGGTGGTCTGCGCGGCGACCCTCGGGTTGACGGCGGCATAGGCGGTGTAGGCGTTCAGGCCGGTGGCAAGGGCCCAGCCGCGACCCCGGGTCCAGGTGTCGTCGTCCACACCGAGCGCGGTGCGGAAGGCGGCCCGGCTGTCGGCCGACATCAGGGTGAAGGCGATGGTCAGATCACAGGCCGGATCGCCGATGCCGAGCCCACCGAAGTCGATGACCGCGCTGAGACGACCGCCCACGGTCAGCAAGTTGCCGGTGTGGAAGTCGCCGTGGAACCAGACCGGAGGGCGTTGCCATCCGGGGGCGCTCACGGCCGCGTTCCACAGTTCGGTCATGGCGGTGGTGTCGAACACGCCGCCGACCTCTGCGATGGCGGCCCGCGTCGCGCGATCCCGGCCCGCCAACGGCTGGTCGGCGAGGTCCTCGCGGGCCTCCATGGCCTGAACGTCATCGCACATGAACTGCTGAAGGGCGACCAGGAACTCCGCCAGTTCGACGGCGGCCGCGGACGAGTCGGCCAGTGCCTCGATGGTCGCCACCTCGCCCTCCAGCCAGCGGGACACCGCCCACCGCCACGGATAGCCAAAGTCGGGCTCACCCACTCCCACCGGTACCGGGATGGCCAGGGGCAGTCGCAAGGCGAGCCGGGGCAGCCACTCGAGTTCCTTCGCGGCCTGTCCGATGGCGCCGGCGTGGCGGGGCAGCCGGACGGACAACTGCTCCCCCAGCCGGTAGATCACATGGTCCGAGCCGGCCGGATCGAGCAGTTCCAGAGGCAACGCGGCCCACTGCGGGAACTGCGTATCGACCAGCCTCCTGACCAGTGCGGCATTGATCGTGGGGCGGGTGTCCGCGGTTCTCACGGCTGCCAAGAGCAACTCCTGCGATCGGCCCGCTCCGTACGGCGGGCGGCCGGACTATCACAGTGCACCGTGGGCTTGCCTGTCGACCGGGTTTCATCGCTGGACTGGTTGGCCCACCAAAGGCCACTCTCTGAGGAAGCGGCCTGGAAGGTGCGTGGAGGTTTAGGAACCGAGGTGCTGCCCCAAGTGTTAAGCGCCTTACGTGTCTCCTCAGTCGGTCTGGAAGTTGACCAGAAGGGCGGCGGGATAGCGGCTGCCGGCTGACCCTTCGGGGAGGATCTGGTTGATGCGTGCGATGTCGTCGCCGGTGAGGTGGATGTCGGCGGCGGCGGTGTTCTCCTGAAGGCGCTGGGCGTTGCGGGTGCCGGGGATGGGGACGACGTCCTCGCCCTGGGCGAGGAGCCAGGCGAGGGCGAGCTGGGCGGTGGTGATGCCCTTGCCTTCGGCGAGCTCGGTGAGCCGGCGGGTGGCGTTGAGGTTGTAGGCGTAGTTGTCGCCCTGCCAGCGTTCGTCCCAGCTGCGCATGTCGTCGGCGGAGTAGGCGTCGGCGGGTTTGACGGCGCCGGTGAGGAAGCCGCGGCCGAGCGGGGAGTAGGGGACCAGGCCGATGCCGAGTTCACGCAGGACCGGCAGGATCGTGTCCTCGATCTCCCGTTCGAACAGAGAGTATTCGGATTGCAGGGCCGACACCGGGGTGACGGCGTGGGCGCGGCGGATGTACTGGGGGCCGACGTTGCTCAACCCGAAATATTTGACCTTGCCCTCGGCGATGAGCTCGCCGACCGTCCCCGCGACGTCCTCGATCGGCACATCCGGGTCGGAGATGTGCTGGTAGAACAGGTCGATGTAGTCGGTCTGCAGGTAGCGCAGACTGTTCTCGGCGACCTTGCGGATGTTGGCGGGGCGGCTGTTGAAACCCGCTCCGAACGGCTCGGCCGTCATGTCGAACCCGAACTTGGTGGCCAGCACGACCTCCTCGCGGAAGTCCTTGACCGCCGTGCCGAGCAGGAGCTCGTTGCTGCCGGTGCCCGCCCCGTACAGCTCGGCCGTGTCGAGGAAATCGACCCCGAGGTCGTGGGCGCGGCGGATGGTGGCGATGCTCTCCTGCTCGTCGGAGGGCCCGTACGCCATGGTCATTCCCATCACGCCCAGGCCGAGTGCCGAGACGCGCAGGCCTTGGGAGCCCAGTTTGCGGTGCTGCATGAAGAAGCCCTCTCCTCGCGGCCGGCCCATGGGCCGAACCGAACTGTTTGGTTTGGGAGTCTATGTATGTGCGGCGACCTTGTCCAAACCGGATGGTTTGGTCATTTATGGTGGTTACATGCCTGAGCTCTCCGACGTCGGCACCGCCGGCCCTTCAGCCGCTGCCGACGGCGACACCACGCGAGAGCGGATCGTCGCGGCGGCCAAGGAGGAGTTCGCCCTGCACGGCATCGCGGGCGCCCGGGTGGACCGCATCGCCCGCCAGGCCCGCACGAGCAAGGAGCGCATCTACGCCTACTTTCGCAGCAAGGAGGCGCTGTACGCGCACGTCGCCGAGCGCGAGCTCGTGGTGATCGCCGAGGCCACCCAGCTGGACCCCGCCGACCTTCCCGGCTACGCGGGCCGTCTGTTCGATTACTTCAGCGCCCGCCCCGACCACCACCGGCTGATCACCTGGGGCCGCCTGGAACTGGCCCGCCCCGCCACCGGCGGGGACGCCACCCAGACCTCCATCAACCGCAAACTCGGCCAGCTCCGCCAGGCTCAGCAGGCCGGGAGGCTCGACTCCTCCTGGGACCCCGCCGACATCCTCGCCCTCATCAACCAGATCGCCACCACCTGGGCGGCCCAGCCCGAACTGTCCGCAGCCGCCGCCCAGCATGCCGCCGACCCCTCCGCCGCCGCCCGCCGCGCCGCCGTCGTGACCGCCGTGCAGCGCATCTTCCCCCGCGCCACCTGAGCACACGAGACCGCCGAACCGACCGGACCGGCGGCTCCGCCAACAGTTCGGGCAGCACCACAGCGCTATCGGCTACGTCCTGCCTGACCAGCCCGTGCCCGACGGTCCGGTCTCATCCGACCCGCAGGCTGGGGTGCCGGTGCTCGCCGGAACCGACGGAGGCGACGTGCCGTACATCGTCCCCGGGTTCGACCTGCACGACGAGCTCGCCAACCTCGTGCACGCGGGGCTCAGCCCCATGCGCGCTCTGCAGACGGCGACCCGCGAACCGGCGCGTTTCCTCGGCCTGGAGCGGACGCTGGGCACGGTCGAACCGGGCGAACTCGCCGACCTGGTCGTCCTGACGCCGATCCGCCGGCCGACATGGCGACCACCATGAAGATCCACTCCGTGGTGGTCCGCGGAAACTGATGATGGATCACTTCGAGCCGAGACGGTAGTGGCGAAGGCGCGGCCCGCGTGGCACAAATCCGGCCCCATGAGTAAGGTAAGGCAAACCTTATGAAATCGGGGTGAGCCGGGCGTGTTCGAGCCCTTTCGTATGTTTCACGTGCGCGTTGACAGCCTGCACCAACTGAGCCCTTCGTTCCTCCGGGTGACCTTCACCGGAGACGACCTGGACGTCTTCGCCGACCACGGGTTCGACCAGCGGATCAAGCTCATCCTTCCGTTGCCCGAACACGGCCTGACCCACCTGCCCACCGGCTCCGACTGGTTCCAGCAGTGGCGGAAGCTGGATGAGGACAGGCGCAACCCCATGCGGACCTACACCGCCCGGCTGGTACGCCCGGCCGCGCGGGAGGTCGACGTCGACGTGGTCGTGCACCCGGACGGCGGCCCGGTGGCGCGGTGGGCGGAGACGGTGCGACCAGGGGATCCGGTCGCGCTCTACGGCCCCGACGCGCGCCACGAGAGCGAGCGACCGGGCGGCCTGGAGTTCCGCCCGCCGGCCGGGACGGGAGCGGTGCTGATCGCCGGTGACGAGACCGCGGTGCCGGCGATCTGCTCCATCCTTGAGCGACTGCCCGCGGGCTTCGAGGGTGAGGCCCTGATGGAGGTACCGCGCGAGGAGGACATCCTCGAGGTCGAGACGGCCGCCTCCGTCAAGGTGAGCTGGCTCGCCAGGGAGGGCGGCGAGCGCGGCGCCCTGCTGGTCC
Source organism: Dolomitihabitans soli (assembly GCF_022213955.1). Classification (GTDB taxonomy): domain Bacteria; phylum Actinomycetota; class Actinomycetes; order Streptosporangiales; family Streptosporangiaceae; genus Streptosporangium_A; species Streptosporangium_A soli. Next base: position 30,750 of record NZ_JAKNTW010000018.1, read on the forward strand.
CCGCCGTCCGGGCCGCCGCCGACCGGCTGCTCCCGCCGCTCCCCCTGCCCGACTCCTTCGACGACGTGGACGTCGACGCCGAAGAACTCTGGGAGGTGCCGCAGGAGGACGTGGAGGAGCACGAGCCGCTGTACGCCTGGCTGGCCGGCGAGGCCGCGATGCTCAAGGCGCTGCGACGGCACCTCGTCGCCGAACGCGGTATGGACAGACGATCCGTGGCCTTCATGGGCTACTGGCGGCAGGGCCGATCGGAGCACAACGAATGAAGCACCTGACCCGCGCGATCGCCCTCGTGGCGCTCCTGGTCACCATCGCCGGCTGCGGCTCGACCGCCCAGCCCGCCGCCCCCGCCGCCTCGTCCGGCGCGGCGCCTGGCGGGTTCCCCGTCACGATGACGCACAAGTACGGCAGCACCACGATCCCGGCGCAACCGAAGCGGATCGTCACCGTCGGGCTGATGGAGCAGGACACCCTCCTCGCCCTCGGCATCGTGCCGGTCGCGACCACCGAGTGGTTCGGCGACTACCCCGGCGCGATCGGCCCATGGGCCCAGCCCAAGCTCGGCGGCGCGGCCCTGCCGCAGGTCCTGAAGGACACCGGCAGCGGCCCGCAGTTCGAGAAGATCGCGGCCCTGCGGCCCGACCTGATCCTGGGCCTGTACTCGGGGCTCACCAAGGAGCAGTACACGACACTGTCGAAGATCGCGCCCACTGTGGCCCAGCCCAAGGAGTACATCGACTACGGGATCCCCTGGCAGGAGATCACGAAGAAGGTCGGCACCGCCGTGGGCCGGGCCGCCGACGCCGAAACGCTGGTCAAGCAGATCGAGGACCGGTTCGTACAGGTGAAGAAGGAGCACCCCGAGTTCAAGGGCGCGAGCGGGCTCATGGCGACGACGTACGAGGGCTACTTCGTCTTCGGCAGCCAGGACCATCGCTCACGGCTGCTCGGCTCGCTCGGCTTCACGCTGCCCCCCGACCTGGACAAGGTCATCGGCGACAAGTTCGGCGCGAACATCAGCAGGGAACGGCTCGACCTGCTCGACACCGGCGTGATCGTCTGGAGCGTGACCGACCTGGCGAAGGGCCGGGAGATCCTGCACGGAGACGACGTCTACAGCAAGCTCGACGTGGTCAAGGAGGGCAGGGAGGTCTACCTGCCCGAGGGCACCGATCACGGCAACGCCGTCGCCTTCCTCACCGTGCTTAGCCTGCCGTACGTACTCGACACGCTGGTGCCGAGGCTCGCGGACGCCGTGGACGGTTCGCCCACGACCGAAGTCGAACTGCCCTCGTGAAGCTCGTGGCAGCGGCGGCGGGCGCGCTAGTCCTGGTCTGCCTGCTGTCGCTGTCGCTCGGAGCCCGGCAGATCCCCCTGGACCAAGTAGTGCGGGCACTGACCGACGCGGAGGTGAGCCAGGAGGTACGGGACGTGATCTGGTCGGTGCGGGCGCCGCGGACGATGCTCGGCGTGCTCGCCGGGGTCGCGCTCGGGCTGTCGGGCGCGCTCATGCAGGCGCTCACCCGCAACCCGCTGGCCGACCCCGGCATCCTGGGCGTCAGCGCGGGGGCGGCGTTCGCCGTGGTCCTGTCCATGGGCCTGCTGGGCATCATGACAATGTCCGGTTTCGTGTGGTTCGCCTTCGCCGGCGCGCTGATCGCCAGCATCGTCGTGTACGGCCTGGCCGGGCTCGGGCGGGACGGGATGTCGCCGGTGAAGCTGGCTTTGGCCGGGGTCGCGGTCACGTTCCTGCTGAGCTCCGTGACCAGCGCGTTCGTGCTCGTGGATCCGGAGTCGCTGAGCAGGTACCGGTTCTGGTCCGCGGGGTCGCTGTCCGGCGCCGGGACGCAGGTCGTGCCGCAGCTGCTGCCGTTCGTGGCCGTGGGGGCGGTGCTCGCGCTGGCCTCGGCGCCGGCGCTCAACAGCATCGCCCTGGGCGACGATGTGGCCAGAGGGCTGGGGCGCCGGGTCGGCTGGGTCAGGGTGCAGGGGGCGGCGGCGGTGATGCTGCTCACCGGCGCGGCGGTGGCGGCCATCGGGCCCGTGGTCTTCGTCGGGCTGGTGGTGCCGCACCTTGCGCGCCTCATGGCCAGGCACGGCGGCCGCGAGGCCGACCATCGGCTGCTGCTGCCGGTGTCCGCGCTGCTGGCGCCGTGCCTGCTGCTGGTGGCCGACATCGCCGGCCGGATCATCGCACCGCCGATCGAGGTGCAGGCGGGACTCCTCGTCGCGCTCATCGGCGGCCCCTTCTTCCTGGTGCTGGCCCGCCGCCAGCGTCTGGCCCAGCTATGAACCGGGTGACGTTCCGGCTTGCCGTACCGCCCGTTTCCGGGGTGCTGCGGCCGCGCCTCATCGTGGTCTGCGTGGCCGTGACCGCTGTGACCTTCCTGGCCTTCTGCCTGGGCATCGGGCTCGGCGAGTTCCCGCTCAGCCTGGGCGAGGTCATCCAGTCGCTCCTCGGGACCGGCGACCAGGGCATCGCGTTCGTGGTGCGCGAGCTGCGCCTGCCCAGAGCGCTGACCGGGCTGCTCGCGGGCGCGGCGTTCGGCCTGTCGGGTGCGCTCTTCCAGGCCATGACGCGCAACCCGCTGGCCAGCCCCGACATGATCGGCGTCACCCAGGGCGCGGGGGTGGCGGTGGTGGCCGGGCTGGTGCTCGGCGTCGGGTCCGGGCTGCCCGTGCTGGGCTTCGCGGGCGCCGTGGCCGCCGCACTGCTGACATACCTGCTCGCCTGGGGGCGGGGCTCCACCGGCTACCGCATCGTCCTGGTCGGCATCGGCGTGTCCTGGATCTGCACCAGCGCCACCGAGTATCTCATGGTCACCAGCGGCGACTTCCAGGCACAGCAGGCCCTGGGCTGGCTGTTCGGCAACCTCAACGGGCGCTCCTGGAGCCACGCGGTGCCGCTGGCGCTGGCCCTGGCCGTACTCCTGCCGGCGGCGCTCCTGCTCGGCCGCTGGACACGGGCGCTCCAACTCGGCGACGAGGTCGCGACCGTGCTCGGCACGCCGGTCCAGGCAGCGCGGCTGGCACTGCTCCTGACCGGCGTCGCCCTGGTCGCGTTCGCCACCGCGGCGGCCGGCCCGATCGCGTTCGTGGCGCTGGGCGCCCCGCAGATCGCCCAGCGTCTCGCGCGCACCGCGTGGCCGCCGCCGGTGGCCTCCGCGCTGGCCGGGGCCGGCGTGGTGCTGGCGGCCGATCTGGTCGCGCGGCTGCTGATCCCGGACGTGGAGCTGCCGGTCGGCGTGGTGACCGGCGTGCTCGGGGCTCCCCTCCTGCTATGGCTGCTGGCCCGGGGCCGCCGCACCTGACGCCAGAAGGCGGCCGGTCTTGACGACGGGAGGTGCCAGGTTTCCCGCCGCCCCGTGAGGTCGGCGGCGTGGCCGGCTCGCCCTGTCCGTCAGCCAGGCGACCGACCGGGTGAGTACGGCGCAGCGCTCGTGAGAGTCGTAGGAGCATCGCCCAGGCCGTCGGCATCCCGCACGACAGCCCCGAGCGCTCGTCGTGCCCGAGCGCGTTGAACGCCGCCGGCCACAGCCTGCGCATGCTCAGCAGCACCTGCTCCGGTGTGCTGGCCAGGGTGTGCACGTAGGCCGGCCCGATCGGCGCCGGCGGCGACGATGAGGCTCGTTCTCAGGGTGCCCTACAGGTCCGGGATATCGTGGTGGCGCCGGATGTGCGCCACGAAGGCCCGCATGTATCCGGTCAGGAATTCGGCGGTGGACGGCACCTGGATGGCGCCCTCGTCGTCAATCAGTCCCTTGGTGAACTGGATGTAGGCCTCGGGCTGACCCAGCACCGGGGAGTTGGTGAAGGACAGGATGGTCTTGAGGTGCTGCTGTGCGACCGCGGTGGAGATCGGGCCGGGTGAGGTTCCGATGATCGCGGCCGGCTTGCCGTTCAGCACGTTGGATCCATAGGGCCGGGTCGCCCAGTCGATGGCGTTCTTCAACGCGCCCGGGATTGACCGGTTGTACTCCGGGGTGATGAACAGGAGGGCGTCGGAGGCTTTGATCGCGTCCTTGAACTCCTGGGCCACGGTGGGGTAGTTCGGATCGTGGTCGTGGCTGTATAGGGGCAGCTCGCCGATGGGGATCTCCGTGAGGCGGAGTTCCGGCGGCGCGAGACGGCTCAAAGCCAGAGCGAGTTTCCTGTTGATCGACTTCAGGGACAGGCTCCCGACGATGTAACCAACGGTGTAAGTCATTGCATTTCCTCTCAAGGTATGAACTTGCCGCCGTCAACATCGACGGTCTGGCCGGTGATGAAGTCGGCGTCGGAGGACCGTGCCGACGAGGTCTTCGGGCTTCTGGTCGCGTCGCGGGGCGCGGGTGTTGCGCCGCGCTTCCGGCAGCGCCGCGGGGAACGCTTTGCGTGCCTGTTCGGTGACGGCGAGGCCGGGGGTGATCACGTTGGCGGTGATGTTGTAGCCGCCCAGCTCACGGGCGAGCGAACAGGTGAACCCGCCGACGTCAGGCTTGGCCGCGACGTCCTGCGTCTGGCCGCGGGTGCCGTGATAATCCTTCTCCTGTGGGCCGACCCTCGACGAACGTGACCGTCTCGTCGAGCGGCGCCCGGCCCGTACGGATGTAATCCACCGTGACGTCCTCGAACCCGATCGACATGCCGCAGAAGAGCATGAGTTCGTCCGGGGGTGACAGGACCTCCGCGACGGTCCTGCGATACACCGACCACGCCATCTGCGGGCAACTGTGCAGCCCTTCGGCGCGGAGCAGCAGCATGACGGTCTGCAGATACATGCCGACATCGGACCATTGAGGCAGGCCCAGGTCGCGGTCGATGTAACAGAACAGGGCGGCGGGCGCGCCGAAAGCGTCCCAGTTCGCGGAAGCGGCCCGCTGGCGCGCCTCCCAGTCCTCGCCCGAGATACCGAGGGCGCTGTAGCGCTCCTGGCCGAAGGCGGATCGGCGCTCGCGGTACGGGGACTTCAGCGCGGACGGGTACATCTCGTACTCCCGCTCGTCCCAGGGGTCGCGTGCGGCCACGCGCTCGCCGGCGCGCTTCTTGAGCTCGGCCAGCGGTCCGCCGGTCAGCACGTAGGCGTGCCAGGGCTGGAGGTTCGATCCGGACGGCGACCAAGCCGCGGCGGACAGGACGCGCTCCAGCACCTCCTTCGGGACAGGCCGGTCGGTGAACCCGCGCACCGCCCGTCGGCTCGTGACCGCCTCATAGACGTCCAAGATCGCTACCTCCCTGTCTGCTCGACGTGCCCACCTTCGTTACGTTCACAACGGTATCATTCACGATAGTATCATTCAATACCATTTGGCGAGAAATCTGGGCCCTCGCACATCGTGAGGAAGGTGACCAGTACAGGAACCGACCACGAACGCCGCCGTCGTCTACTACCGCGCGGGGCGCCCACGCGGCAGGCAACCGGCGCGCGGACGCGCTTACGCCTCACCGCCTGCGGGATAGGCAAACCGGGTCAACAAATCCCTCAGCTGCTCGGACCCGCCGGGCCCCAGTTCGGCGACCAGACGCTCAGCCAGCGGCTCCGCCGCCACATGGGCTGCATCGAAAAGCTCGACGCCCTGAGGCGTGATCTCCACTGCCCGCACCCGCCGGTCCCCCGGAACGGTCTTTCGTACGGCCAGCCCCTTTCGCTCCAGGTCGTCCACGACCCGCATGATTCCCGCCTTGTCCGACCCCGTCGCCGCCGCCAAGTCCCGCTGCACCGTGGGCCCGCGGTCGACCAGCACGATCAGCACGGCAAAATGCCGCAACTCAATGCCGAACGGCCGAAGCGCCTCTGCCATCACCGTGGCGGCGCGCCAGTGCGCCTGGCGCAGCAGCAAGCCGAGAGCGAAAGGCGAGGCATCCCCGGGGCGGTCAGTCGCACGCGAGACAGTGGTTCTGTGCGGAACGTCGGCGCTCATGAACCAATATTATCAGCCATCATTTCATTCAATACGGTATCAATTGAAATTAATGCGGCTCGGTGGCCAGACCACCCTCGGTAGACGACCGCCCAGCCCGCACCCGGCCCCGGGCGCGGGCATCGTGGCGTTCTGCCGTTCATGGTCGATCACCTGTCAGGGATGGACACCGCGCGATTCGCCGACCACGCCAGCATCGGCGCGCTGGAGCCGTACGGGGACACCCGCGACCGGATCGGGGCGCTCACGCAGGTGCTCGGCTTCTTCGGCATCCAAGGGCCGCAGTGGTGATATTCCAGCGCAGGTTCGTCCGCGCCAACGAAAGCGGCGACAAGGGCTAATCGACGAGGACGCTTCCTGGCCACCCGACCTCCCCGCTTCCGAATCCTGGAAGCGGGGAGGCCGGGAGTCACTTCAGCCCGTACGCCCGGTGGACGGTCTGCTCGACGGCGTTGCCCTCGGCGTCGGTGGCCTGGACCCTGAGGCCGAGGGCCCCCGTCGTGCGCGACAGCTGGGGAGGTGTGATGGTGGCACGGCCCGAGGCCGAGACGGGGACCGGCGTCCAGTGGGCGCCGTCGTCGAACGTGACCGACAGCTTCACGTCGGTGACCTTCGCGTCCTGCGCGGTGTAGGAACCGTGGTAGCCGCTGACGGTGATCCGGTGCGACGTGCCCGCCTTGATCCGGTTGTCCAGGTCGAGCGGCACGTCATAGCGGAGGTTGAGCCGCCTGACCGGTTCGCACGGCGCCAGCTTGCCCGTGGCGAGCCAGGCCAGGCAGAGCCCGTCGGCCGTGCTGGTCATCCCGCCGGTCGGCCGCTTGGCGCGGAACGTCCACGCGGTCTCGACGTCCTTGGCGTACAGCTGCGACGGGTTGGGAGTGTGGAACTTGTCGGTGAGTCGATAGGCCGCGTCCTCCTCCGGGAGCGTGAACGTCGGCACGATGATCGCGAAGATGGCGAGTACGACCGTGGCCTCGACGAGCGGCACCTCCTGCCCGTCGCGGTACAGGTGCATCTCGTCCTTGCCACCGTGCTTGTCGCTCTGGAAGTTGGCGTTGTACGCGAACGCCTCCTGGTGGTTCGGCACCGGTCCCATGATCGGCAGAGCCGCCAGGAAGGTGTCATTGGTGCGGCACGGGAAGCACTGCAGGGTGCCGGAGCGGCGCACCGCGTCGGAGACGACGACGTTGCCCGGCACGCGGGGCTGGATGCCCCACGGCTCGGTTCGCGAGCCGGCGGAGGCGAAGATGTCCACGGCCGTCGCCGACAGCCCGCGCTTGGTGTGGTAGTCGGTGCCGCCTTCGTAGGTCGTGGTGTTGGAACGGGTCCAGACGACGTCCGGCGAGACCGGCCCCACGTACTCGGTGAGGGTGGTCTGCGAGCGCACGTCGTGGTCCATGGACCACACCCCCGAATACCTGACCGGCTTGATCATCGAAGCCGAGATGGTCAGCCTCACCCCGCCGGGCCGGTCGGCGTGGAAGCGGTCCTCGATCCGCTGCAGGTCGCGGGTCCTGACCGAATAATCGAGGTCGGAGGGCACCTTGCCCTGCTCGGGGAGCATCAGCGAGTAGAGGTACGGCGTGGTCGCGACGCCCTCGGCCGTGACGGTCACCGGCCGGCGCCCGGCCAGGGCGGCCAGCGCCCGCCCCTCCTTGGCCGGCAGGCTCATGGTCGGGATCGGGTACACGGGCCAGCTGCCCGCCGGGTCGAGGAAGGCCCGCCCGGCAGCCCCGTAGCCGAGGACGGCGACGGCGCCCGCCTGCTGGGCTGCCTTGACCCGGTCCAGGGCGTTGCCCGAGCAGGTCGTGGCCGGGCAGAGGTCCTCAAGGTTGAGCAGGACCAGCTTGCCGCGCACGTCCAGGCCGCTGAAGTCGACGCCCTTGCCGGCGTGGACGAGCGGGAGCCGGCTGCGGCCGTCGAGCTTGGGCGTGCTCGACTGGACGTTCTGGTAGCGCGGGGTGAGGCTGGAGCCCCCGGGCACCTTCATGGTGATGGCGGGCGCGCCGAGCTGGTAGCGGCCGGTGAGGGTGAAGGAACCCTGGGTGACCTTGCGGGTGGGCAGCAGCACGTAGTCGTCGAGCCCGTACCCCGGATACAGGGACTCCACGTCTACGTAGGCGACGCCGTTGGCGGCGATGCGGCGGAAGGCGTACTGGGAGAGGTGGACCTCTGAGTCGCGCGGTGTCTTCACCGACACCTTGCGCGCCTTGCGCAGGTCGAGCGTGACCGTGGTGTCCTTGGTGATCTCGATCTGCGGGTCGGCCGGCAGCGACTGGACCCACTCGCCGTCCGCGCCGCGCCAGGCCAGCGCGCTGATCACGGTGTAGGTGCCGGGGTAGACCTGGGCCTCGGTCTCCATGCCGGTGGCGGGGAGGTAGGAGTACTGGAGGTCGTCGCGGTCGTCGGTGCGCATGAACAGCCACGGGATCTGCGTGTTGTCGCTCGCGCCGGCGGGGAGCACCAGTTTGGCCCGGACGGTGACCTTCTTCGGCTCGACGAACGCGCCGACGGCCGTGTTCACCTGGACGTCGCCGTTCGAGGCCCGGACGAAGCCCTCGTACCAGGTGTCAGGTCCTGAGGGGTCGAACGTGACCGTGACCGGCGCGGTGCCGTGCGCGGGGACGGTGACCGTGTCGCGGTCGAGGGTGAGCGTGTTCGACGGCGGCGCGCCGCCCCGGTGGGCCTTGACGCCGGTGCTCAAGGTGAGGGTGACGGGCTGGTCGCCGTCGTTGGTGTAGGTGAGGGTCTTGGTGACCGCGCCGTTCTGGGGCGAGGGCAGGAAGCCGAAGTCGATGCTGCCGGAGCCGCGTACCCGCTGCTTGACGGCGCGGGCGACGTCGACGCGCCCGGCGCCCTCCTCGTAGGCGTCCTGGCCGTCGCCGTGGGCGGTGCTGGTGAGCGCGGCCTTGAGCTGGGTGTTCGTCCAGTCGGGGTGCTGCTGGGCGAGCAGCGCGGCAGCGCCCGCGACGTGCGGGGTGGCCATCGACGTGCCGGACGCCGTGGTGTAGCCGTCCTCGGCGGGCTCCCCCATGGACGTGTCGCGCGCGCGGGCGGCGACGATGTCCACGCCGGGGGCGCTGATGTCGGGCTTGAGGCTGTAGTCGACAGCGGTCGGGCCCTGGCTGGAGAAGGAGGCGAGGGCGTCCGAACGGTCCACCGCGGCGACGGTGAGCGCCGAGGCGGCGGTGCCCGGCGAGCCGATCGCGCGGCTCTTGCCGTCGTTGCCCGCGGCGACCACGAACAGCGTTCCCGACTCGGCGGTGAGCTTGTTCAGTGCCTGGTCGAGCGGGTTGTCCGGCCCAGGGCAGCAGCCGCCGAGGCTCATGCTGACCACGCGGGCCTGCTGGGCGGCCGCCCACTGCATGCCTTCGATGACGTCGGACTCGAGGCCGCTGCCGTAGTTGTTGAGCACTTTGCCGACCAGCAGCGACGCCTCGGGAGCGACTCCCCGGTACTTCGCGCCGTTGCCCGCGATGATCGAGGCCACGTGGGTGCCGTGGCCGTGCCCGTCCTGGGCGCTCGACTCGGAGCTGAAGTTCTGGGTGGCGGCGATCCGTCCGGCCAGATCGGGGTGGGTGGCGTCGATGCCGGTGTCCAGCACGGCCACCTTGACGCCGGCGCCCTCGAGCCCGGCGGCCCACGCCTCGGGGGCGCCGATCTGCTTGACGCTCCGGTCGAGGGAGACCTGGACCTTGCGGTCGAGCCAGATCTTCTGGGACGCCGACCTGGCCGTGCTGAGCCCGGCCCAGAACTGGCCGGCGGCCTTCTTGTCGACCTTGACGGCCGCGCCGTCGATGCTGGCCAGGGTGCGCGCCCCGGCGATGCGCTGCTGCGGCCCGTGCTGGACGATGACGGGCAGGGTGGGGCTCTCCGCGTCGGAGTAGCCGTTGCCCGCCAGGTACGCCACGTCGAACAGGCCCTTGTCGAGCTGTCCGGCCGACAGCCGGCTCATGACGTCCGTGGGGTAGACGTAGTACGCGTCACCCTCGCGTACCGACAGGAAGAACACCGGCGCGCCGTCGGGCCGTTTCGCCGGCTCGATCCGCACCTGCGGGCTGCCGTCCTGGTCGGTGGTGTAGGTCACCACGTCCCCGGTGATCAGCGTGATCTTCTTCTGGGGCTCTTCGGCCGTCCCGACGACGGGCGCCGGGACGGAGGGAGCGGGAGGTGGGGTCGGCGCGGCCATCCCAGTGGAAAGCAGCACGCCTAACGCGACAAGCGACCGGCCGATCATGCTTCTCCTCAGAGATCATCGGTGTCCCCGGGAACCATGACAGATCACAGTAAAGACGCGAAAGACGGCAGTGAGTCCTCTTTCCGCCATGTACGGAAATAGGACATGCTGGGGACGTGCTGGAGATCATCGGGCTCTCGTACGCCGAGCAGGCGCTGTACGAGGCACTGGTCGAGCGATCCCCCGCCACGCTCGCCGAACTGGGGCACGCCGCGTCCACGGCCGCCGGCCTGGAGGAGCTCGGGCTGATCACCCGGCTCCCCGAAGACCCACCGCGGTACGTGGCGGTCTCCCCCGAGATGGGGCTGGACGCGCTGATCCGGGCGCGCACCCGGGAGCTGGCCGCGGCCCGCCACCGCGCCGCCCAGCTCGCGGCCCGCTTCCACCGCTCGGTGCCGGACCAGGACTCGGCCGAGCTGGTGGAGGTGGTGATCGGCAAGGACGGGGTGGGCCGGTGGTTCCATCGGCTCCAGGAGAGCGCGCGGCGGCAGATCCGGGTCTTCGACGCGCCGCCGTACGCGACACCCATGGGCGGGAACGCCGTGGAGTTCGAGCTGCTGGAGCGGGGTGTCGAGTATCGGGCGCTGTACGACCGGCGCGCCATGGAGGTGCCGGGGACCCTCTCGCTCATCACCCGCTACGTCGCGGCCGGCGAGCAGGCCAGGGTCGGCGACGTGCCCGTCAAGCTGGCGCTGAACGATCAACCCATGGCGATCATGCCGTTACGCCACGACCAGCACGTCGTGGAATCGGCGCTGGTGGTGCACGACTCGACGCTGCTGGACGCGTTGTCGGCGCTGTTCGAGATGTACTGGGAGCGGGCGGTGCCGCTGCAGGTCCGACATGGCCGCCTGGCCGAGGCGACGAGGGCCGCCGACGCGCAGCGCGACCTGCTGCCGCTGCTCACCGCGGGGCTGACCGACGCGGCCATCGCCGCCCACCTCGGCTGGAGCGACCGCACGGTACGCCGCCACGTCCGCGCGCTGCTGGTCCAGCTCGACGCCCGGACCCGCTTCCAGGCGGGCTATCAGGCGGCCCTCCGCGGCTGGCTGGACTCGTGACGTCGCTGGGGGCCATCGGGCTCGGACCCGACGAGGAGGCGCTGTACGAGGTGCTGCTGGACCGCTCGCCCGCCACCCTCGACCAGCTCACCGCCGTCTGGCCGCGCGCCGACCTCCAGCCCTTGCTTGCGGCGCTGGAGCGCAAGGGGTTGCTCAGCACATCACCCGGGCCGCCGCCCGTCTACGCCGCCGTCGCCCCGGAGATCGCGCTCGACGTCCTGCTGCTCGCCGCCGAGCGCGACCTGCTCCGGGTCCGGGAGCGGGCCCGGGAGCTGGAGGAGGTGTTCCAGGAACGCGCCAGGGAACGCACTCCCCCGGTGGTCGTCGAGGTGGTCACCGGTCGGCGCGCGGTCGAGCAGCGGCACGCCCAGATCCAGCGCGCGGCCCGGCAGCAGCTCCGGTGCCTGTCCAAGCGGCCCTACTTCGACCCGCTGGGCAGTGTGGCCGCCCAGCGCGAGCTGCTCGAACGGGGCGTCACCAGCCGCATGATCTACGAGCGGGAGTTCGTGGCGGCCGAGGGCGCGCTACGGCAGATCGAAGAGATGGTCGAGGCCGGTCAGCAGGCGCGGGTGCTTCCGGACCTGCCGATGAAGCTGTACGTGGTGGACGACCGGCTGGCGCTCCTCCTGCTCAGACACGAGCCGGCGGACGCGGTGTCGGCACTGGTCATCCACCCGTCGGGGCTGCTGGAGGCGTTGATCCGGCTGTTCGAGGGGCTGTGGCAGCGGGCGCTGCCATTCGGCCTGGCCCCGTCGGCCCGCAACCCGCCGAGGGACTCCCGGGACGACGCGCGGCTGGTCGCGCTGCTGCTGTCGGGGCTCACCGACGAGGCCATCGCCCGCCAGCTCGGCATCGGCCACCGTACGGCCGAGCGCCGGATCGCCAACCTGATGGCCCGTCTCGGCGCCCGCACCCGCTTCCAGGCCGGCGTCCACGCCACCCGCTCCCACCCACCCCCAAGCGCCCCCTGACGGCGCCCCTTGAAGGACCGCGCGGGCGCGCTCAACGAACCGCGCCCTTCCCACCCCAAGAGCCCCTTCTCCAGGCTCCCCGGAGGCGGAGCGTCAATCAGGACGGATTCGGGCGTAGGCCCTGGCAAGAGGCAACCGGCGCTTGAGCCAGGGGAATTGCGCGTCCGGCTCGCCCCGCCCAGCGCCGGCGGGATACGAAATGATTCAAGACTGAAACTGGCGGTCCCTAAGGATGCCGTCAGATTCTCTTACCGAACCGGTAAAGCGATCCATCCTTGGTGGCGATGAACCGGTTGGGGGTCACGAAGTGGACCTCGAACGTGTCGGTCACCGACGTCTCCCCCGAGGCGATGTTTTGGCATTTCAACCGGTCAGCGTCGCCCGTTGTGATGGTGTAGCCGCCAACCCAGAGGTCTCCCGCATTCATCACCTGCTCGTGAAATTCCCAAGGCGTGGGGTGGAAACTGTTGAGCTTCCCGTTGTCGTCGAAGGCCGCCACAGACCACCGCGTACCGGCCGGATTGAACGCCATTCTAACCACCTCCAGAACCTTGTGGAGATCTCTTTATATCGGAAATACCTAAACGGGTCCAGAGCTGGCAGTCCCCGAATACGCCAGAAAGGGGCCGAGGATGGCCTCCTGACCGGGGGCGGCCTCCTTGATGTCGTACGCAAGCTTGAGCGCCTTCTCCAGCTCCGGCCGCGTCTTGACCCGGATACTGATCTTCTCGGAGAAGACCCGCTTGCAGTTCGCCAGGGCGAGCGCGTCGAGCTGGCTCTGGAGTTCCTGCTGGGCCGTCGAGCAGCGGGCGTACCCGATCCGGATCGGGTTGGCCGCTGCGGCGGCCGGCGCGGCCTCGACGGGCGGCCCCGGCTTCCAGGGCCGCCGGGGAGCGCGGTCCTCGGGCACCAGCGCCGGCGTCAGATCCACAGCGGCATCGTGTCAGAACTGTCTCGCAGAACGCCTGGGTTTTGAGAGGTTTTCTGCGAACAGCGATCTGCGGAAACGTGATCGGTTTCGGGCCTCTCGCAGAACTCTCGCATCTGGTCCATTTATGAGAACGCAGAGAGTTATCGCTTACCGAGCTTAAATAAATCTTGTCGATTAGACAAGTGGGTCAAACGCCCACTAACCCCGGATTATATCCCCATAGTGAGTGAGGGTGCCATCCACGTAAAGGCCGTCGGTCCCGCGCGTGCTGATCTTCTCTGCGCCGTCTCCAGCTACGGCGAGGTCGTTTTTGGCATGCAGCAGCTTGTTGACGGTGCAGTAACCCTCGACTGCCAGGTCTTCCTGGATTGTCACGTCGCCGTTTACCGTAATGCTGTGATGGCTGACTTGGTCCCCGAGGGTGACGTCGCCGTTCAACTTGGATTCCCCGTCTACCGAAAGCCCCTTTTGGCAGTTGATGTCGCCGCGCGTGTCGAGATCGTCGCAGGCGAGGTCCCCCTTGACGAGAAGTCCTCCGGCGCAGTCGATGTCGCCGCGCGTGTTGAGACTGGCGGAGGAGAGGTCTTTCACGACGCTACAGTCGTTCTGGACTATCAGGCCGTTGGCGCCGACCGTGGTGATCTTCTCCCCGTAGCCAGAGCCGGAGACGGTGAGGTCGTTTTTGGCGGAAAGCAGTCCGTTTACGGTGAGCCCGGTGAGGGTTGGGTTGGAGACGGTGATGGTGAGAGTGGCGTACTGGTAGACCGGCTGGACGTCGGTGGATTGCTGGGTTCCGGAGGTCACGGACGCCTGCAGGGTGAAGGTGGTGTCGTTGACGATCTTGTCCTTCGGGAGGGTGTAGACGGTGCCGGGTCCCTCGTAAAGGGGCGTGCCGTCGCCGTCGTACAGCTGGAAATAGCTGCCGTTGCTCTCCCAGGTGAAGTTGACGGCATCGCCGGCGTTGAACTTCGTCCTGGGGATGGTCAGCTTGTCCGGGTCGTTTGCCAGGAAGTTGTTCAGGTAGAAGACGGGCTCGGCGGTGGGCAGGGCAAGCTCGAACGTGTCCTTGCGGGTGTATGTGCCGCTGCTCATGCCGGAGGTTTCGGTGACCAGGCAGGTGAGTCCGCTGCCGGTGGTGGCGGCGAGCGTGCCGGTGATGCGGAATTGCAATGGTTTGTCGACGAGGTCCAACCCAGGTACGGGCGGAGCCTCGAAGGGGATGTAGTAGTAGTTCGTGGCAGCGGCGAGGCCGAGTTCCTGCCCGGACTTCATCTGGGCCGACGGGGCGCTCCAAGGGCCGCCGATGATCTCTGCGTGCGGTTGCTCGGTGAAGTACGCCCCTCCGCCGTCCGGGTCGCTGATCGGGACGGCGACGAGGATCCTTTCGCAGTAGATGTTCGGGCCGGCCGGGGCGGAGACGGTCAGGTCGATACGGGCGGAGGCGGGTTTGTCGGGTCTGCCTGCTTCAAGCGGCGCTGGGCTGGTGGTGGTGCTGTAGTGCAGCAGGGCGTCGGACATGGGGAAGCCTCCCAGTCGGGTGAGGGGGTGGGGTGTGGGCTAGTGCTCTTGTTCTGGTTCGGTGAGGAGGCGGAGCATGCCGTCTTCGAGCGTGGCGGGGCTGTCGGGAAATTGCGCGTCCGGCAGTGCGGGGGTCAGCTCGTACGGTGTCCAGGGGGCCTGTCCCGGTGCGGGGCGCAGCCAGGACCAGGTGCCGCGTTTCTCGGCCGGCCGGGGGAAGACGAGGGTCTGGGCGTGTTCGGTGGTGAGGACGGGGCCGAACCGGAAGAGAGCCTGCACGTGGCGTAGCGCGTCGTCGACGTGCCGGGGTGGCACGGTGACGGCGGCGGTGGGGGCGATGCCGCTGGTGGCGTGTACGGCGGCGCGCGGGTCCAGGAGCAGCAGCAGCCGGGTCGGGGCGGGATCGCCGAAGGTCAGCTCAGGGTAGTTGCCGCCCTGCTGGGTGCCGAGGGGCCCGATCTGTGTGGCGTAGTCCTGCCCGTCATCGGGCGCGGTGACGCTGTGGAACCTGTCGTACCGGTAGGCGGCCGGGTCGTCGGCGGTGAAGTAGCCGATGAGGCCGTCATCGCGGGCGGCTTGGTCGCCGAGGCGGACCGCGAACCGGTCGGCGGTGAAGGCGGGGGGCGATGGGTCGAGGGTGGCGGCCCAGCCGGTGTCTCCCAGGGGTGGCCCTTCGAGGGTCAGCCGGAGCTGTGCGGGGACGAGGGCCAGAGGGCGTCCGATCAAAAGGGTCAGGTTCTGGTCGGCGCGCTGGCCGAGTGGCTCGGTGGTCCACAGGGTTGCGTCGATGACGTCGAGGAAGGCGGTGAAGTTGGCTTCCGTGGCGAGGTTGGATGAACCGATCAGCCCCGCGACCAGGGGAGCGAGCGCCGCGACCTGGTCCAGGGTGGTGACGGTGCCGTCGGGCGGCGGTTCCCACCGGCCGCTGCGCTGCCCTTGGGCACCGGTGAGCAGGCGGTAGGTGCCGAGCAGGCGGCCTGCCGGGTCGTAGAGCAGCAGGCTGTGGTCGAGGTGGTTGGGCAGGATCCAGCCGCCGATGGGGTTGGGGTCGGCCGCGGTGCGCACGATGCGGGTGCCGGTCTGGGCGTCGAGGAGGTCGAAGTCGAGCCGGGCGGGCTGGAGGGGGCGTGGTGGCAGCTGGGCGACGGCCGCGATCGTGGGGGTGAGCGACGTCTCGGCGGTGAGGAGGGTGTCGACGACAAGGGGGAAGTTGCGGTAGTCGTGCAGCCCGCCGCCTTCGGTGTCGGGGCTGACGACGTCGAGGACGCGGCCGAACTTGTCGTAGAGGAAGAGCTCTTCGACGTGGATCTGCCCTTGCCGAGTCTCGTGGAAGGGGGCGCCGGCGCCTCCGGGGAGGTACGGCGAGCTGGTGACCCGGCCCCGGTAACGGGCGGGCAGTCCGTCGTCGGTGGCGGCGTCGAGGTAGCCGGCCAGGCCGGCGATGTGCGGGTGGTCGGTGTCGTCGGTGCTGGGACGGCGGAAGGCGCGCAGGTCGCGGGCGGCCAGCCGTTCGTTGAAGCCGGTGAGTTCCTGGGCGAGGAACGCCCAGCCGCCGATCGACGTCAGCCAGGCGTCGAGTTGTCCGCGCTGGTCGTCGGTGCCGTGGTGGGCGATGTACTCCTTCAGCCGGGCGGCGAACAGGGAGCGGGGGTGCGGGCCGAGACCGGAGATGCCCGTGACGGTGACCGGGTCCGGGGCGGCGCCGACCGCGCCGGTGTAGCGGTAGTCGGTGCCGTCGAAGGTCCAGCAGCGCTGTGTGCCTGCGGCGTAGGGGATGTGGCGGTAGGCGACCTTCCACTCCATGATCAGGGGTTCCCAGGACTGGGCCCAGGGGTCCAGGCCGAGCGCGGGCAGGGTGCCGGTGTAGTCGGCGGGTCGGTGGGCGGCGATGACGGCGCTGATGTCGTTGACCGGCAGGCCGGTGGCGGCGGCCAGCGCGGGCGCGCTGCCCGCGTCCAGCAGGAAGCACTCGGCGAGCAGCGCGGAGATCTCCTGCGGGAGTGCGGAAAGGCCCGGGACGGCGGGCATCGCCCCGTGACCTGCACCGCCGGGCGTCGCGCTGATCGTCGTACCCGCGACCGTGACGGCGCCGACCAGGGGCGAGGTGCCGTCGTCGGTGAGCGGCCGTACGGGCACCGGCTCGTCGGAGACGGTGGTGTCGGCCGGCGGCAGGAGACCGGACACGCTGACCACGGGGTTGTTGCTCTGCCAGTACGGGTGACGGGGGACGGCCTTGAGCGTGGCGCCTCCGGTGAGCCCCCGGGCTTCGGCGAAGGCGCTGATCCCGGCGAGGAGCGCGTCGTGGTCGCCCGCATGGGGACGGGTGTCGTCGGGCTGGGGGACCTTCGCGGCCAGGTCCCGCACCTGGGCGGTCATGGCGTGCACCGTGTGGGCGAGCGAGCCTTCCTGGTTGGGGTCCAGTTCCTGTCGCATCCGGTCCGGGTCCGGCGCGGCGCCGGGACGCGGTGACAGCGCGTCGGCCAGGCCGTACTTCAGCCACAGGGCGTTCAGCCGCCACTGGTGGGTGTACAGCTCGCCGAGCTGCTTGTCGAGCCGGTGCTGGTCGTCGTTGAGGGTGGCCAGCCAGGTCGGCGGGGTGAAGGGGGCGGGCGTCGCCGTCGGATCCGCCGTGTCGGCGGGGGGTGGTGTCACGGTCCAGTGGTGGCCTCCGGCCGAGGCTCCGAACGAGGCGTCGTGGACGTGGCGGCGTACCCGCGCGTCGCCGCCCTTCTCGTCGGCGATGTCCAGGACGTTGTGCAGGAACGTGCGGAGCAGCTGCAGGTCCGAGCCGGAGGGGGAGGCGCCGGTGGCGTGCAGGGTACGGCCGGCGAGCGCGGTGAAGGCGTCTTCGGTGGTGTTGCCGACGGCGACGTTGAGCCCGCCGCTGTCCCGGATCGTGTCCAGGGGGTCCGGGGCGGGTGCCGAGGTGGCGTTCGGGTCCCAGGGGATGGTCAGGGCCATGCCGGAGTACAGGCTGCGGGTGGCGGGGGTGACCGCGGTGTCCTGGTCGGGGTCGCCGGTGAGGCGGGGGTCCTGCCAGCCGAGATGGGCGAGGTGGTCGGCGTAGGAGGCGCCGGGCGGGAGGGAGGCGAGGATGTCGGCGCCGGGGTCGGAGTACCAGCCGATGACCTGGTAGCCGAGCGTGTCGGCGGCGGTGACGTCGGACAGGTCGTCGAGGAAGGAGAAGACGTTGCTGTTGTGCGGCGTGTAGGTGGTGAAGTACGGGTCGCCGGTGGCCATGGCGGTGACGAACAGGGGGACGTCCGTGGCTCGTTCCGTCCAGGGAGCGGTGTCGGTGAGCGGGAAGGCGAGCCCGATGAGGACCTGGGGCGCGTCGGGCGTCATGGTGTTGCGGTAGGGGTCGGGGCTGGACTGCCAGGCACGCAGGGTGGCGTCGGAAACCAGATAGGAGCTCGACCTGTCGTAGGGATGACCGTTCTGGTAGGCGGTGCCGCTGTACGGGCAGTCGCTTTCGATCACCCATGCCTTGGCCCGGCGGGTGGAAGTGCCGCTGAAACGGACCACCAGCCACCGGTTGGGCACCAAGGGATAGCGGACCTCTCCGGTCTGCGGATCCTGGACGCCGTGGCGGAGCCCTCGGGGCAGCGTCCAGTGCAGGTGCACGCCGGTGTGGTTGTGGACCGCTTCGTTGCTCTGCCGGTCGCCCTCGTCCGGCTCCGGGCTCATGTAGTCGTTCAGCGCCTGGTAGTTGTGCTGCCAGGTGCGGAAGCCGTCCCGGCCCCGCAGGGCGGTGTTCACCACGAGGGCGTCCAGGCCGACGGGGACGACGAGTGCGGGGCTGGTGGTCATCGTCGGTCTCCGTTCGGGCCGGTGAAGCGGATGGCCTCGGGGACCTTGACCATCTGCATGGCCAGGTCGGCGGGGCCGACCGGGCCGACAGTGGTGCTGTGTGCGGTCTCCAGCGCGGCCGTCAGCGCGGGGATGAGCGAGCCGATGTCCAGGACCCGGCCGCCGGTGCCGGTCCTCAGGTGGTCCAGGACGGGGAAGGTGACGTCGGTGCCGAGCTGCTCGCCGAGCTGCGGGCCGGTGGGCGAGTTCGGCGGCAGCATGTTCCGCAGCGGGATCAGGCCGTGGTCCTCGACGCCGAACCGGAAGCCTTCTTGGGGTTCGCTGAGTTCGACCGTCGCGGGTAAGCCGTCGAACAGGCACAGCAGCACGGTGGGCGCCAGGTGGTCCATGCGCAGCACCGGCAGCAGCGCGCCGTCCGGGCCTCCGGCGCGGACGGCCAGGTTCGGCCAGCCGGAGACCAGCGCCGAGCGCAGCAGCAGCCCGGAGACGGGCCGGGCGGCGCTGCCCAAGCCGTTCCCGGCGTCCCCGGCGGTGGTGTCGTCGGGGACGGGGTCGTCGGGTGTGGTGCCGCGGAGCGTGTCACGATGCGCCGCCGCCGTCCGGGCTGCCGCCGTCCGGACGGTGTCGGCCACGATCTGGTCCTGGAGGGTGTCCCGGCTCGACTGCGCGCCGATGCTGAGGGCGCCGGAGACCAGCGCGTCCAGCCAGGTGGGGTCGACGTGGAAGAAGCGCAGCGACTCCTGCGGCAGCATCCGCTCCTCAGGCACAAGGTGGGTGAACGGCACGGGGTGGAGCAGCATGAGCCGCCCGAGCCACTGTGCTATGGGGGCGAAATGGTCCTTGAGCCCGTCGCCGTCGGCGAGTGCCCCGGTGAGGGTGGCGCGGGTGGCGTCGGATCGCAGGAAGTCCTCCAGTGCCTGGGCCGGGTCGGCCGGTGGCGCGGCCGGCGCGGGCGGTGTCCACGGGGCGGCGGGCCTGCCCGGTGGCGTGCCGAGGGCGGTGAGCAGGTCGCTGTCGAGGAGGCTGCCGAACGCGGCCCGCGCCGTCTTCGGCCCGTCGTCGTCTGGCGGCAGGTGGTTGCTGGTGGCCTGGTGGTAGAGGGTGTCGATCAGGTGCCGGGCGGCGTGTTTGAACGCGAGCAGGTGCTGGGCGAAGGCGGCGTCGGCCACGGCGAGCGCCCGGCCGGTCTCGAACGCGGTGGCCAGCGACATGTCGAAGCTGCCCCAGGCGGGGTCGTAGCCGATGAGCGCGTCGGCGGTGGTGGCCTGCGCCGCCCGCGCGGTGGCCACGGGCATGACGGGGGTGAGCGGCCCCCGGTACCAGCCGTAGGTGGCCTCGCCTGAGCGGGTCAGGTACGGCAGCGGCAGGTAGCCGTCGTTGAGCCGCCGCGCCACCTGCCGCTGCGGCGCCGGGGTGCCGTCGGTGTCCTGGTACGGCGAGGCCGGCCGCAGCCACATCTCCTCGCGGCCGGCCTGGTTTCCGTCCGGGGTGCGGGTGAGTCCTTCGGCGAGATCGGCGAAGTCGGCCTGCCGATCGGGATAGGCCCAGAACGACCAGCTGGCGAGGGACAGCAGCGCCACCGAGTCGCAGCCCTGGAAGTCCGGGTCGTCCACCAGGATCTTCTCGTGGCCCTCCAGGGAGACCAGGTGCACGATGTTCTTGGTCGCGGTGGTGGAGCCGGGCGGAGCGGTGGCCGGGAAGCGGCCCGCCACGACGACGGCGAACAGTCCGTCCTCCTTGATGCCCATGATGGCTCGGTCACCGGTGTTGGCCCCCCGGCAGTGCGCCAGGAACCGCAGCTCCGCCAGCCGTGGCGCCACCGCGTGGAACTCCTCGGCCACGACCTGGATGTACGCGCAGGGATCGGCGTCACCGAGGTCGGCTTCCAGGGCAAGTTCGGGTTTGAGCACGTCCGGGTCGTCGGCGAGGAAGTCTCCGACCGTGCCGGAGATCGTGCGGGTAGGGGCGGTCGTTCCGTCGACGAGCTGGTCGTCGGTGAGCACCAGCAGCGCCAGCCAGGGAGTTCCAGCCGGGGCGCCGCGCATGGCGCGTTCCCACGGCAGCATGGGATCGCCGAGCACAACGTGCGGCAGGACCTCGGCGTACCGGCCGCTTGAGGCGTCCGGCGGCTGCTTGGCGACCACCGCGCCGGTGTCGATCGCGATCTGCGGGCCGCGGACGGTGAACCTCTGGACGGCCGTGAACGCCTCCCCGGCCTCCGGTTCGGTCCACAGCGTGTGGGTGACCTCGACGCGGTAGTCACCCGCGGGCAGAGCGGGCAGGTAGTCGTCGTGCAGCTCGATGTCCCCGACGGGGATCGTGTCGCGGGCGGAGTGTTGCGGGCTCGGGCTCACGTCCGGCTCCCTGCGTCCTGGGTCATGGGGGCCTGGCTGAACAGGTGGCCGGCGTTGCCCGCCAGGCCGGCCAGGGAGTCGTTGGGGCCGGTGAACAGCTTGGCGTCGGCCAGGGCCGCATACACCTGGTCGCGGCCGTTCTTGGCGTCCCCGCGGTCGGTGCGACCGATGAGGTCCACGCACGACGGGTCGGGGGCGGAGACGAAGTCGCCGTTGGCGGCGGGCCGCCGGGGCAGCGGTGAGAGGCCGGGCGGGAGCTCGTCCTCGCTGTACTCGCTGAGCGGGAAGACGCCGCGTGAGGGGGCCAGCTCGGGCCGCGGCGCCTGGACGTCGAAGCCGACCGGACGGTCGGGGAGCACGTCGGCGCTGGGCGCCTCGCGTTCTTCGCCGGTCAGGAACCCCATTTTGACGGTCTTGGGCGGGGTGCCCCACAGCGACGCGGGCAGGTTCCGGAGGCGGGGCGTCAGCGTCCAGCCGTCGGTCCGCGTGAGCTCGTTCTCGAAGTAGAGCTTCAGGCGGTGCTCGCTGACCAGGCCGCTGCGTTTCATGGGGCGTACGTCGACCAGAGGTCCGTCATCGGGCCCGGATGAGGACAGCGGCTCCTCCCCCGTCCGCAGATGGCTGGCCGGGATCCCGGCCTGGGTGAAGAAACGCAGGTCGCGGGCGCGGACCAGCCACACCTTGCCGCCGTTGCCGCCGCCGTCGTCGTCAATGGTCTTGTCCAGACCGCTGACCGCCGCGATGGTGACCATGTCCGCTGGTTTCGGCAGCATGCTGGCGAACTCAGACCATCCCAGTGTCTTGTCGCCGGTTCCGGGGCGCCCGTGGCCGAAACTGACCGTGACGGTGAAGCACACGACGTGGACGGTGACCGTACCGCCCACCGGTGGCCCCCACAGCTGCACGTCGGCGCCGACCGACACAGTGACGGTCTTGTGCACGAACCAGACGTCGACCTGGCACGAGGCGCCGATACTCACCGAGATGCCCGCGGTGAACCAGAACGGCCGCCACGACAGCAGCAGATCGGCCTGGGCGGTGAACCACGCCCGGACGGAACCCCCCTGGTAGACGGCGCTGAGCTTCGCGCCCGCCATCGCGCACGACGG
Organism: Dolomitihabitans soli; assembly: GCF_022213955.1. GTDB lineage: Bacteria > Actinomycetota > Actinomycetes > Streptosporangiales > Streptosporangiaceae > Streptosporangium_A > Streptosporangium_A soli. The sequence continues at coordinate 52,641 of NZ_JAKNTW010000018.1, forward strand.
CGTCACCGCCAGATACGCCTGCGCGGTGATCGACACTCCGTGGCCGACCGCCCAGTCGATGCCCAGCCGCGGCACCCTCGGGTAGCAGGCGGGCGGTTGGAACGCCGGATGGTATCCGCCGAGGGTGACCACGAACTGCCCGGCGTTCGGGTTCGACCCGAACCACACCGCGGCGGCGAACCCCCCGGTGAGGTGGCAGTCGGGCGTCAGCACATAGGAGGCCGGGGACAGCTGCGCGGCCAGTTCGAAGGTCCCCTGGATGGGCCGGAGTGTGGCTTCCAGGCCCAGCTCCGCGTAAACATAGGTGCGGGTGGCGGACTCCGAGGGCAGCGGCAGCTGCAGGGTCGCGATCCCCAGTACGGCCAGCACCAGGTCGTGGCCGAACTCCGCCGCCAGCAACACCTTGGCATTCACCACCTCGGCGACGCTGAACTCCACCCCCAACGCCAGCCAGTACGAGCCCTGGCGCGGGGCGATCCACTGCCGCGGCTGGCTACCTGCGACGGCCGGCTCACGCCCCTCCAGGACGTTCAGCACGTGCAGGGGATTGTTCGCGTCGGAGTCAGGCCCTTGCTTGTGCAGGGTCAGCAGCGGGAAGCCGGACACCTCCATGGCCGAGGGCATGGTCAGCTCCCGGTTGTACCCGAAGCCGGCCATCAGCCCGGAGACCAGGACCGGCGGCACCTCCAGCAGGGGCGCCTCCAGTTGGGCGAAGATGAACAGCGAGGGCTCGCCGTCCTTCAGCTGCGCGTAGGAGCCGATGGCGGCCAGCGAGAAGCTCGGCAGGGCGAGCGTCGCCGTACCGTCGTACTGGAACGCCACGCTGGGGTCGAGCTGGTCGTCGGGCAGGTGCAGCAGGGCACCGGAGATCTCCACCGGCGGGGCGTTGTAGGACACGCCGAGCCCGGAGAGGTCGAATGTGGGGGCGAACCTGTCCAGCGGCGAGCCGACCGCCAGCCCGTCGAACGACAGGGACAGCGGCCCCAGAGTGACCGCGGCGTCCAGCTCGAAGAGCAGCACGTTGTGCTGGTACATCACGCCGACCCGGTTGATCTGGACGACGCCGAGCTTCTTCTGCACCGAGATCCAGTGGACGTTGGAGGCCGGCGTGCTCTGCGGGGCGGGGGTGGAGGGGTTCGGTACCGCGGGGGCGTTGGACTGACCGTTCCCCTTGGTGGCGGGGGCGTTGGTGGAGGGCACGCCGAGGGCGACCGGCGTGGTCTCGCTCCCGACCTTCAGCTCCGCCAGGGCCGCCACACCCGCCTTCAGCCCGGCCGTCGGGAGCGGCACCACCTCCGCCTGCCCGAGCAGCCCGTTGACCAGCGTGACGGCCTGGGGTGCGAATTCGCCGGAGCTGTAGAGGACCTGGAGGTTCTCCACGCTCAACGTCCCCACCTGCGACAGGAACCCGCCGACCAGGGGAAGCTGGGAAAGGTCGATGCCCGCCGCCAGGTCGACGCCGACGCAGAACCGCGCCGGGCCGTCCGCGGGCTTCACCCGGACGAACTTGGCGTCCTTCAAGTCGATCCGCAGGCTGTCGGGGACATCCGCCGCCAGGTCGGCGGAGAAGTGCGCGACCCAGTCACGCAGCACGATCTCGATGCCCCCGTCGCCGCCGCGGAACGTGGCGGCGAACACATCGGTGCCGGACTTGTCTTTGTCGAAGACGACCTCGAAGTCGAAGCCGGCGACGTCCAGCGTCCCGGCGTACCGCGTTCCCGAACCGTCCCGGGTGACCGTCACCTCAAGCGAGGCGCGGACCTCATCGGTGATCATCATGTCGCCCTGGAACACGAGGTCGAAGACGCTTGCGCCGGCACCGGTGCTGTAGGAGAACCACAGGCCGGTCAGCTCCAGGCTCTTGATCGGTTCCGGCACGTCCGACAGGCCCAGGGCCGCGGTCACCTCCGCCATGCCGAGGTCCTCACCGGCCGCGAGACCGCCCCGGAAGGACCAGCCGCCCTGTTTGCCGAAGCCTTTGGTGGCGGAGACATCGATGCTGAGGACCGAGCCGATCGCCACGGTGCCCGCGATATTGGCGACGAACTTCTCGTACTTGTTGTAGGCCAGGTTCAGCGACAGGGAAGCGATCTTGAAGGAGTCGAACGACCACAAGCCGGTGACCTTCATCCGGACCATGTAGGCGTGTCCGAGGGCGGCGGCGAACGACAGGTCGCTGATGGCCAGCTCCGCGGGCACCTCATCTGCGGGGATGCCGAACGACTCCAGCAGTGACCGGACATCGATCGGCTTGTCGTCGCGAAGCGAACCGATGATCCGCAGGTCGGGAAGCCACAACGCGATCTGGAGCGGAAGTCCCTTGATGTCGAGGTCGGCCACCACCGCCACGGACGACACCTTGTAGAGGTCGGCCGCATCCTTCACCAGGCGGTAGTCGAAACCGGCGACGTTCCCGGGGTCGAACCCGAACTCGCTCAACCCGGCCTGCGCGCTCTGCCACACGTCACCGGCGAAGCGCCTGCCCAAGCTCTCTATCTCTCCGGCGAAGGCACCCTGCCGGGTCGGCCGCACCGCGACCATCAGCCGCCCGGCACCGGCCGCGGTCATCGTCGAGGTCACCTCGACCCCATCGAACGTTCCGCTGAGGGTGAGGGTCACCACGCCCTTGTTCGTCACCGCCGCCGTCACGCCCGTCACCGCGACGGTCGCGATCGCGCCGGTGGGCCAGGCGAACGACGCGCACGTCAGGGAGAGCGTCAGCGTCGTATGTCCCGCATCCGCCTCCGCCCGCCCCGAACCGGCCGCCCCCTGGCAGGAACCGCTCGGGAACGTGCCGAGCATGTCTCGCAACCGCACCGGAAGCGCGGAGTCCGTGGCGCTCAGCGTCGGCAGACCACCCAGGAAAGACGCCTTCAACGCATCAAGATCGACGGAATCCTCTCCGCCGGACCGCAGATCATCCATGTCTCACTGCCCGCCCTACTTCTTGCCCGACTTCTTGCCCGACTTACCGCCCGATGAGGAAGGGCCCGATGAGCTGCCCTGTGGGGTGCCGGGGCGGCACAACACTCCGTCGCCTATCATGTCTCTGGCATTCTGCAGGGTTAATTTGATATTGCCGCCAATATCCACCGTGCTCCCGGTTTCGCCCTTGCGGTCGGCGTTGTCAATCAGCTGGGAGAGCTTGCCCCACTCCGTTACTGCGCCACAGAAGGGAGGAAGATCTGTGCGTTTTGATTCGCTTACAAAGGGATACTGATCCCATTCGCCGGCTACCCAACACTTCAAGAAGCCATCACAGTACGCCCCGAACCGGACCATCTCCGACGTCATGTAGATCATTGCATTGAACGCCACGCCGGCATTGCTCTGATCGGGTTTCTTCCCCGCTTTGCGATTGGCCTTGTAGGCGCGGAGGTCTTTCAGGAAATTGTAGAGATCATCCAGCTTGCCGCCCATGAGCCATACGTTCATCTCACTGAATTGCTTGAACTGGCCGTGCATGATAGGGATTTGGTTGGCGTCGTTGATCCGATCCAACCCTGCAGGCATGGTTTGGAAATCGTTGTCGCCGCCGGCTGCAACATACTTTGGTCGATCGTCTCCCGGTGCGGGCACGTAGTCGGGATCGCCGATCGTCCATCCGATCAGATACAGATCACGTTTCGTGAAGTAAAATTGGATTGACCTCTCGTCCGATAACGCCATGTCAACGCGAAAAAAGCATGCGGTGTTCGTGCAAGGCTTACTGTCCTTGCAGTTCCGGCACGTATCCGGCGCGTATTCGGTGTACTTACCTCGCACCTTCTTCATCAGGTTGCGAAAGCGATCCGGGTCGGCCTCACCTCCATCGGCGAAGTCGAGCGAGTTCTCACCCTGGAGGATGTCGTTATTGGCGAGGACCATCGCGTAGCCCCTCTCGTCGATCGTTGACAGTGCTTTATCGCGCAACCATGCAATACGGGTAAGTCGCACTATCGGCGCCATCGCGTGCGGGGCACAGATTCCGGAATGGAGATACGCTGTCGACCCCGCATATCCCAAGGGAACGGCGTGCAATACCTGCGGAAGGCATCGCGCTGCTGCGCTCGCACCGCCTGCTTGAGCCGTTCAGAGGCCGCATGCCCTCGTATGGTGATACTGCCCTCGGCGACCGCGCTGCTAATGTCTGCAACCTGGTGGCACGGCTCAAAAGAATACTTTCCCCAGTTCGACCTGGTTTCCATGCCTCCGGAGCAATTTCAGCGTTTTAACTATAGGTATTTGACCTTCAAAGTGTTGAGGTCGGCCTTGTCGGCCTGCACGGTCCCCCAGTTGTGATTCCCCTGCCCCTGGTACACGTGCAGCCCTTCCGAGTAGAAGCCGATCCATCCGTCGTCGGTGCTTCTCCCCTGTACCCATGTGGTCTTCACGCCGTTGAGGTCGGCTTTGTCGGCGAACACCGTTCCCCAGTCCTGGCCGCCTGCTCGCCTCACGTTCAGTCCTTCTGTCGGGAAGGTGATCCGGCCGTCGTCAGTGTTCTTTCCCTGTACCCATTCGGTGTTCACGCCGTTGAGGTCGGCCTTGTCGGCGAACACCGTCCCCCAGTCCCCGCCGCCTGCTCGCCTCACATTCAGTCCCTCTGTCGGGAAGGTGATCCGGCCGTCGTAGGCGTTCTTTCCCTGTACCCATTCGGTGTTCACGCCGTTGAGGTCGGCCTTGTCGGCCTGCAGGGCCCCCCAAGCACCCGTGTTGTCGAGGATCTCCACACCCGCTTCGGAGAAGGTGACGCGGCTCTTCTTTCCGTCCACAGCTCCTTGGATCCAGGGCGTGCGTGTGCCGTTGGTGACGGTCATCTGGCTCAAGGTCGGGTTGTTGATCGTGATGGTGATGGTGGCGTACTGGTAGACCGGGTGGAAGCCGGTGGATTGCTGGGCTTCGGAGGTCATGGACGCCTGAAGGGTGAAGGTGGTGTCGTTGAGAATCTTGTCCCTCGGGATGGTGTAGGAGGTGGCGGGCCCTTCGTAGAGGGTCGTGCCGTCGCCGTCGTAGAGCTGGAATTCGCTGCCGTTGCTCTCCCAGGTCAGGTAGACCTCGTCGCCCGCGTTGAACTTCGTCCTCGGGACGGTCGGCCTGTCCGGGGCGCCGGCCAGGAAGTTGTGCAGGTAGAAGACGGGCTGCGCGGTGTCCCAGGTCAGTTCCTGGGGTGTCTTGCGGGTGTATTTGCCGCTGGTCGTGCCGGAGGTTTCGGTGACCGGGCAGGTGAGTTCGCTGCCGGGGGTGGCGGCGACGTTGCCGGTGATGCTGATTTTCAGCGGTGTGTCGATGAGGTCGAATCCCGGTATGGGTGGGGCCTGGAAGACGACGTGGTAGTAGTTCGTGGCCGGTTCGAGTCCGAGTTCCTGCCCGGTCTTCATTTGGGCGGAGGCGGGGCTCCATTTGCCGGTGATCGAGGATTGCGGGGGCTCGGTGAAGTACGCGCCTGCGTCGTCGGGTGCGCTGATCGGGACGGCGACGTCGATCTTGCTGCAGTAGATCTTCTGGCCGGCCGGGCTGGAGACGGTGATGTCGATGGTGTTGGCGGCAGGCTTGTCGGGGGTGCCTGCCTGGAGGGGCGCGGTGCTGGTGCTGTAGTGCAGCAGAGGGGCGTCGGGCATGCGGAATAGCCTCCTTGTGGGTAAGTCTCATCCAGGTGATCTGCTCACTACTAAAAGCCGTCAGGGCAGGCGGCGACGCGGGTGACGCATCCGAACCCGCCGTTTGTGACGCAGCGCAGAAGACCACTCCCCTAGATCCAAACGGCAGTATTGGAGCGTGACAAGAGCAATCAAGAAGCCATAACGGGGCGATATGGCAATGTTCTCAGTGTCTTGACAAGCATTCAGGTCATGCGTCACCGGCCGCTGGAACGGCGGAGGCGCCGCTCTCTCAGACGAGAGCGACGCCTCAGGCTCGGGTCCGTCTACTGGCGACGGTTCGGCACCGCATCGCCCGGGTACGCGATCACGCGGGTGGAATGGCTCGCCGCCGGGGCGGTGCGCGGCGCCGGCGGGACGGCGAACTGACGGCCGGGGAGCCCGGCCCGGGAAGGACGGCCGGGTGGGACCGGCCTTCCCCGTGCGGTTTCCGCCCGGCTCAGGCCCAGAGGAACCAGCGCCCCTGGGAGCCGCCGTAGCTCTCGTAGACGCACCGGTAGGAGGTCCACCAGCCCCACTGGATGCCCAGGTTCCCGCCGTTGTGGCAGTCGGCCTCCATGTAGTAGACGTACCGGATGCTCTCGGCCTGTGCGGGTGCGGCGGTCATCGTCAGAACCACGCCAGTGGTCAGAGCGGCGGAGACGAGTAGAGCCCGTAACTTGCGCATCCAATTCCTCCCGGTGGGACACCCGCACGAGTGACGTATGGGGAACGTACGGGGACGCTGTCGCGAAGAGACCCGCGGATCGCTGCTGTGTGAGCGGTGCCCGCACTATCGCATCCGTGACCCGCGACGAACAGGCCGCGGCCCTCCCGCGGCGCGGGAAGCAGGCGCGACCACGAGCGATGGGCGGGAAAGCGGGTGACGAAGGTGAAACGTTCATGGCGGCCGGGACCACCTCGCTGATCATGTCGGGGACGTTCCTGGCGACGCCCCTCGTCCCCGGCCCCCATGGTGGCCGGCGGTGCTGCCGCCATCAACGATGGCCGCCGGCGCCCCCGAGTGAGGCCTCGGCCCGACCGGCCCGGTGCTTCAGGGCAGGAAACGGCCGGCGGTGAGGATCTGGCCGCCGATCGCGATGAGCCACGTGTACGGCAGGGCGCGCGGCATCAGCCGTTCCGCGCTGACCCCCGCGTAGCCGGCGCTCCACACGGTCTGGGTGCTGGTGGGATCCGACACGGCCAGAACCTGGTTGCAGGACGCCATTACTACGGAGCGTCGTCAATCGATTGCTTGCCAGATTCGCTAGTTGTACACTGCGTATATATCTTGAGTGTATATTCACCTAGCATGATCGAATCCCCGAACCGGATCCCGCCGGGCGATGGCCGCGGCGAGCTGCGCAAACCTCGGAGGCGTGGACGGCTGGCCACCATCACCGGACTCGTCGCCATCTTGGCCACCACCGGACTCGTCCAGGCCCCGCCGGCCGCCGCGTCCCAGACGGCTACGCCGTACCTGCCCAAACCGACCGGCTCCCAGTCGGTCGGCATCACATCCCTGTACATGAAGGACACCTCGCGCCCCGACCCCTGGGTCCCCGCCGTCAAGTACCGCGAACTCATGGTCTCGCTGTGGTACCCGGCCAAATCGCCAGGCCGCAAGCGGGCGCAGTACATGACGGCGAAGGAGTCCGAGCTGCTCCTGAAGGACGGAGAGATCACCAGCATCCCCTACGACACGCTGAGCAAGACCCGCACCAACGCCTTCACCGACGCCCGTCCCACCGGGCGTAAGCACAGCCTGCCCCTCGTGGTGCTCTCCCCCGGGCACAGCAAGCCCCGCAGCGAGCTCACGGGCCTCGCCGAGGAACTGGCGAGCCGCGGATATGTGGTGGCCGCCATCGACCACACCTACGAGAACGTCGCCACGACCTTCCCCGACGGACGGGTCACCACCTGTGTCACATGCGAGATCTCCAAGGAGAAGGGCTGGTGGGGGAAGCTGGAGAAGAGCCGGGCCGCCGACGTGTCCTTCGTGCTCGACCAGCTGACCGGCGCACACCCGAAGTGGAGAAGCGCCGGCCTGATCGATACGTCGAAGATCGCCATGGCCGGTCAATCGGCCGGCGGCGCGAGCACCGTCACGGCCATGCTGGAGGACTCTCGGCTGCGCGCCGGTATCGATATGGACGGAACCGTGGAGAGCACGATCCCCGCATCGGGGTTGTCCCGGCCGTTCCTCTTCCTGGGCAAGCCCGCGACCTACACGCCGGGCAAGGGCGAGCCTGCTGCCTCGTGGGAGCGCGTCTGGACGGGGCTGACCGGCTGGAAGCGCTGGCTGCTGATGACCGGAGCCGTGCACGTGTCCTTCACCGACCTGGGGGTGCTGGTCGACCAGCTCGGCATCGAGGACGGCTCCGACATCGGCGGCGCCCGCGCCATGGCCATCACCCGCAGGTACGTCACGGCCTTCTTCGACCAGCACCTGCGCGACAAGCCTCAGTCTCTGCTGAGCAAGCCTTCGGCGAGCTACACCGAGATCACGTTCTGCCGGCCGCAGACGAAGACCTGCGCTTGACGCGCTAGATCCCGGCCGCGAGCGCCACGGCGAAGGCAATCGCGGTCACGCGCAGGGTCGCCGACAGCGCCGGCACGTACATCGCCGGAAGTTGCGACAGCAACCGGTCGCGGAACCACGGCCGAGGCATGAACGGGCTGTCAGCTGCTCACGCGCCGCCGGGAGTTCGGCCTCCAGCTCGCAACGCCGGGCGCGGCCCGTACGGACCACGCCCGGCATCAATCGGATCTTGATCTTCTATGGAAACGCTCCCGCGTTTGAGGGCGGATCAGTGCACCAACCTTCAGGCGTGAGCGCGGGCGGCGGGCGAGCCCGTACGGCTAGCGTCCCGTGGACTGGTTGGTGGTGGGCTGGTCGCTGTCGCGGTGTTCGCCCCAGCCGTGCCAGCGGTCGACGGTGATCCAGGCGCTGAAGCGGGTGCGTTCGCGGGTCGGGTACGGGCTGCCGGTGTAGTGCCGGGCGATCCGGTCGATGTCGGCCAGGCCCTGGTCCTCGTACAGCTCCGAGACGTGCCCGATGAGCGTGACGTGGGTGTACCAGTCCGGGGTGTCGAGCACGGTGAGCGAGACCCGCTCGTCCCGGCGCAGGTGCCGCAGCCGTACGCGGGCCTCGTCCATGTTGACCAGCGCGCGGCCGTCCTCCCAGAGGTACCAGGTCGGCGTGGTCACCGGCGCACCATCGGAGCGCAACGTGGCTATCACACACAGGTTGGGCCGGACCAGCATCTCCTGCGCCTCGGGCGGCAGTGGTGGCTTGGACATACCCCCATTGTCGATCACAAGCCACCGGGTTCGGCGGCGCTCGCAACGGTCAGCGTGTCGTGAGCCGGATCACCGGGTACCGCCGCTCTCGTCCGCGAACTGCTGCCCGAGGGCATTCTGGCGAGTAGCAGCCGGTCGCTTGCGGCCACCGAGCTCCGTGGCCGCTCGATCCTGGTCGCCGTCGACCTCGACGTCTCCTACGGCATCAGTGGTGGGGCGCAATGGAACGAATGTATGGTGGCCGCTTGATCGGTGTTGAGCATCCGCTTTCGGCGGGGAGTCATCCCCAACGTCGTGTCCGGGCTGGACTGCCGGGTGGCTCATCCGGTCACCGAGACGGTCCGGACCCTGACGGGCGCTCCACCGCGAAGTACTCGACTGTGGTGTGAGTGAGGATTGATACCAGATGCCGTCAAGTGCGGCTCCAGCCGCCCGAGCCGGAAAGGCCGTGTCAGTGAGTCTTGAGACCAGGGTGTCCGGCTGGTGAGAAGATCGGGATGCTTCGAAACAGCAAACGCAGTACTCGCAAGATTGCCGGGACCGCTGCACGCCCTTGCGCTGAAGCACCGTGAGCTGCTGAAGTTCGCGGTGGTGGGTGGAACAGCGTTCCTGGTGGACAACACGGTGTTCTATGGGTTGAAGCTGACCATTCTGGAACCGAAGCCGGTGACCGCGAAGGTCATCGCGGTGCTCGTGGCGACGATCGTGTCCTATGTGCTGAACCGTGAATGGTCGTTCCGGACCAGGGGCGGTCGCGAGCGCCATCACGAGGCGGCGCTGTTCTTCCTGGTCAGTGGCGTCGGTCTGGTGCTCAGCTCCGTGCCGCTATGGATCTCCCGGTACGTGTTCCTGCTGGAGACCCCGGACGTGAGCCTGGTCACCCAGGAGATCGCCGACTTCATGAGCGCGCAGGTCATCGGCACGCTGATCGCCATGGTCTTCCGTTTCTGGGCGTTCCGGAAGTGGGTCTTCCCCGACGAGGAGGCCCACCCCGGCCGCGTACGGCTAGCTCCAGTTCCCAAGCCCAAGCCCAAGGACGAGGCGGCCTGATCCAACCCTCCACCCGCCGGGTAGCCGCGGTGCATTGCTTATCGGGAAGCCTGCGCCGAGGGCCGCCCGGTCAGGGGACGCGCCCGACGGCGCAGAGGAACCCGGCTCCCGCCGGCCCGTCGATCGACAGCTCCGCAGGGCCATCGGCGCGCCAGGCGGTCGTCTCCACCAAGCCCGGCTTCAACAACTCCAGGCCCTCGAAGAAGGCGGCGATCTGCTCGCGCGAGCGTGGCGCCAGGCCCCCCGACGTGGTCCCCTTGTAGATCGCGCGGCCCTTGCCGACGTCCTCACTGCCGAGCACGCCCGCCGTCACGTGGGAGAGGATCAGATGGCTTCCGGAGGGCAGGGCTTCGCGGATGTCACGGGCGATGCCGAAGGCCTCGTCGTCGTCGGCGATGAAGTGCAGCACGGAGACCAGGAGCACAGCCAAAGGACGCCGCAGGTCGAGGTGTCGCGTGACCTCCGGGTCATCGAGGATGGCCTTGGAATCACGCATGTCGCCATTCACCACGATGGTGTCCGGGGTCGTCGCCAGCAGGGCACGGGCGTGCGTGAGCACGATCGGATCGTTGTCGACGTAGACCACCCGGGAATCCGGAGCGGCGCGCCGCGCCACCTGGTGGACGTTTTCCTGGGTCGGCAGGCCGGTGCCGATGTCAAGGAACTGGCGGATCCCAAGCTCGGCGACCGCGCGTACGGCGCGCCCAAGAAACGCCCGGTTGTCTCGCGCGATCTCCTTCCCGTTGGGCGAGATCTCCAGGATTCGCGCGGCGGCCTCGCGGTCAGAGGCGAAGTTGTCCTTGCCGCCGAGCAAGTAGTCATACATCCGGGCGACGCTCGGCACCGTGGGATCAATCCCTGCTGGGGCTCGTTCCTGCTCAGTCACGCCTACTCCTAGCCTTGCACAGACGATCTCACCCACCTTACCGATCATCTCGTCATGATCTCTTCCGAAGGCCGGGTCCGTCGACGGCCCGCATCTTCGCCGCCGCGTTCTTGATCGCCTCCCGGATCCGGAAGTAGGTGCCGCAGCGGCAGACGTTCTCGATCGCGTCGATCTGGGCGTCAGTGGGGTTCCTGGTCTCCCGCAGCAGCGCCACGGCGGCCATGATCTGGCCTGGCTGGCAGTAGCCGCACTGCGCGACGTCCTGCTCAAGCCACGCCTCTTGCACCGGGTGCAGCCTGTCGCCCTCGGCCAGGCCCTCGATCGTGGTGACCTCCCTGCCCTGGGCCTCGGACACCGGGACAACGCACGGGTTGATCGCCTTTCCGTCGAGGTGGCTGGTGCACGCCTTGCAGACATCGATGCCGCAGCCGTACTTAGGGCCGGTCACGCCGAGCCGATCACGCAGCACCCACAGCAGTGGCAGATCGGCGGGCGCGTTGACAGTGACGGTCCTCCCATTCACCGAAAAGGTGTAGCGGGGCATCTCGTGGCTCCTCAACGAGGGAAGGGGGTGAAGTCGACGTCGAAGTTGATCGGGAAGCTGCGCGGCCTGATGCCGGTGGCCCGCGCGTAGGCGTTGGCGATGGCGCCGACCGCTGCGGGCAAGCCGAGCTCGCCCGCGCCGCCCGGCTCGCCGTTGGCGGGCATGATGAAGATCTGCACGTCGGTCGGCGAATCCTTCTGCCGCGCGTAGTGGAACTGCGAGTAGCTGCCTTCCAGCGGCAGGCCCCTGTCGATGTGCAGGCCCGCGCGCAGGGTGGTGGAGATCGCGTCGGTCAGACCGCCGAGCAGCTGCGCCTCCACCCCGCGCGGGTTGATCGGGCGGCCGACGTCGGCGGCGATGACGGCTTTGACCACCCTCGGCTTCCTCGGATTCCGCGCGTCGATCTCGACCAAGCAGGCGGTGCAGGACTTGTACTCGTCGTGGAACCCCACGCCCTGGGCGAAGCCCTCCGGCATGTCGCGGCCCCAGTTCCCCTCCTCCGCCACCTTGTCGAGCACCGCGCGCTGCCGGGCGGTCTTGAGGGACTCACGGCGGAACGCGACGGGATCCTTGCGCATCTTCTTCGCCAGCTCGTCGACGACGATCTCATCGGCGCCGCGGGTGTTGGCCGACCACACCGACCGCCAACTCGCGGTGTGCATTTTCAGCGGCACCTCTTTGAGTAGCCCCGTGACGACGCCGAAGCGGTAGGGGACCTTGACGCTCAAATGAAAGACCACCTGCGCGAAACTCATGTTGCCGACTACCGGGAGCCTGGTCGCGACGGCGGTGAGCATCTCGCCGACACCGTGGCGGAAATCCGTCTCCACGGCGGCCACCCTGTGCTCGTAGGTCAGGACCTTGCCGCCCGCGTAGGTAGCGCGGATCTTGTGGTGGCTCGCCGGACGCGTACGGCCGTGCCGCATGTCGTCGATCCGCGACCACATCAGCTTCACCGGTCTGCCCATCGCCTTGGAAATCCGCGCCGCCTCGATCGCGGCGTCGGGGAACAGCTTGCGGCCGAACGAGCCACCGCTCTGCGCCACATGCACGGTGACCTGTCGCTGCGGCAGGCCGAGCGCTGCGGCGATCTCCTGCTGCGCGAGGATCGGCGACTTCAGCCCGGCCCAGATCTCGGCCCGGTCCTTCCGTACGTCGGCGATCGCGCAGTTGGTCTCCAGCGGTGCGTGGCTGACGAACGCGAAGTCGAACTCCGCCTCAACGTAGCCGGTCAACCGCGGCACCACAGGCGGCAGTACGGCGGCGCGCAAGCGCTTGCGGATCCCCGCGTCAGACAGGGAGTCGACGGTCCCGGCGCCCCAGGTGACGTCGAGCGCCTCGACGGCGTCCCTCACCTGACCGAACGTCTCGCCCATGACCGCGACACCGGTCGGGATGACGGCGAGGTCGATCACGCCGGGCATGTCCCGGACGGCAGCCTCGTTCTTCATCGACCGCACCGTGCCGTTGATCGTCGGCGGGCGCCGCACCATCGTCGGCTTGGCACCCGGCACATCAAGGTCGAGCGCGTACCGCATCTGGCCCGTGACCATGGCGCGAGCGTCCACGCGCGAGGTCGCGGTGCCCACCAGCTTGTGCTCGGCCTCCGGCTTGGGCTTGGCGGTGATACGGGACAGGGGAAGTTTCGCCGCGCGGGTCGTGAGGGAGCCGTAGGTCGCCTTGCGCCCGTCCGGCGCGACCACCATGCCGCCACGGGTGACCAGCCGGACGGACGGCACGTCCCACAACTCGCCCGCCGCGGCGACCAGGCGCGCCCGCGCGGCGGCGGCCGCCTTGCGCACCGGATCGTAGAGCGATCGGACCGAGTTGGAACCACCGGTGAGCTGGTTCAGCACCAGCTCGGGCCGCGCGGCGGCGAGCTCGACGCGCACCTTACGCAGCGGGAGGTCCAGCTCCTCGGCGACCAGCATCGCCACCGCCGTGGTGATGCCCTGACCGACTTCGGCACGGGGCAACTCAGCGCGGACCTCGCCGTTCTCGGTCACCTCCAAGACCATCATCAGGTGCGCGGTCGGGGTTCCGGCAAGGATGAGTGCGTCGCCGGCGTCCACGATGTCTGCGGGTTGCGGTGCGCTAGAGCTGGCGTCCGCCGGGGCTATCGTCTCCGCGCTGAGCGCGAGCGTCAGGGTAGGGGCGGCGACCAGGACCATCAGAAAGCGGCGCCGGTCGACCGCGCCGTCCTCGTGCCGGGCCGAGTTCGGGGTCGGGCTGCTCATCGGATCCCTTCTTAGAGATCGGATACGTTACATCGGCACGCCACGCGCCGCCACGGATTGAAGAGAGAACGGCCACAGCGGCAATGGGATCGCCGCCTTCTTAGGCTGCGGAAACGGGGAAAATCGTCCCCGGAAGCGTCAGTCGGGACTATCTTGTGCTGTGACCGATCACCGGGTCGCGTGTAGCCGCCAGAGCCGGTTGGATGGGCAGAACATGTCCGGTCGGCCAGGACCGGCCCATCCAGCGCCAGCGCGTGGCATCGATGTTTGAGCGGCTCCCGGTGGTGCTGCACCCAATCCACGACCGCGGGCCGCGACCGTCCTTGATCATGTTCTGACTTCGTCGCGGAGCTCGATCCTGTCAAGATTGCCGGCGTACGGTGTCGTCAATGGCGTGACAGGGGAGCAGTGCTGACCATCGAGGACTGAGACGAGGTGAGCGGGATGGGTGTTGAAGGACGTATCGAGCAGGCCAGGCTCTTATACGAGCGCGCTGTATACACCGGCGATGTCGGTGTGCCGGCGGAAGCGGACCGGGAACTGGACAAGGTCGAGGCTGATCTTGCGTTGGCTCGGGGCCGGATCCTGCACGCGCGGTTTCTGGAAGGACGGCGCGAAGATCCGCTCGAGCTGGCCTTGTTCGAGCGCGCGACGCAGCTGTATCGATTGCTCGGTGATGCAACGGGCGAAGCCGAGTCGCTGTTCTGGGTGGGGTGCTTTCACCAGGTCGTACGTGGTGATGTCGGGACAGCCGTTCCCCTTCTTGAGCAGTCATACGACTTGGCCACGCAGGCCGGAGACCGGGCTACCCAGTCTGAGGCGCTTCGGCATCTGGGGATAGCGGAGCATTCCGCGGGCCGGTTGGATGCTGCGCGAGAGCTTTTGGAGAATGCGGTGCGGCTGCGCCGGGAGAGCGGGCACTTGGCCGGTGTCGCGGCCAATCAGGTCGGGCTGATCTACATCGCCGCTGCACAGAGCCGTCGTGACGACGCGCTGGCACTGGCGAGGGAGGCGTACGTCACCGCCGAGGCCTGCGGTGCGGAACGCATCATGCGCCAGGTCGAGGAAGCGCGTATCCAGATAGCGACGCCGACCGGCGATCAGGGCGAGCCCTGATCCCAGAGCGCGCCCTGAGCCGCTCAACCTTCGATGACACGAGCGCTTGTGTGCCGACCAGGCCGTAGGCCTGTGTCATGAGGCCGGTGACGCCGGCGATGGCGTGCACCAGCGGTTCGGCCTGGCGCACGCTCTGATCCATGGGCCCGCCATGGCCGAGCAGGCCGGCGCGCGGCCCCAGAACGATGCGGCTCTCATGGCGCGACACTCAGCCGTCGCGTTGGCAGGCGGTGACCATCCTGGACACGAGTGGAGCCAGGGCATCCCGCTGAAGATGGTTAGAGCGCTGGCCGAGTACTGGTGCACAGGGTATGACTGGCGAGCGGCTGAGGCGCGGTTGAATCGGTTCCCCCAGTTCATCACAGAGATCGACGGCCAGCGCATTCACTTCCCGCACGTCAGGTCCGAACGCGACGACGCGATCCCACTGTTGATCACGCATGGCCACGGGTCTCGACGTAACGCTTGCCGTACGGGTCGGGTCAGGGGAGCGGAGCGCCGCGGGCGCTGATCCACAACTCGTACCACTCGGTGTGGGTGAGGTCGGGTTCGCGCTGGACGGCGTCGGCGCAGGCGCGGATCAGTTCGGGGCGGGTACTGCCGATGATCGGCACGATTCCGACCGGATGGCGTTGCAGCCACCACAGCGCGACCGTGGCGGGTGTCGTGTTCTTGGCTTCGGCCAGCCGCGCGATGAGTTCGGCAGTGGAGTGCTCGGCGGGGGTTTGCTGGCGGCCGGTGAAACGGCCCTGAGCCAGGGCGCCCCAGGCCTGCAGGGTGATGCCGTGGGCCCGGCAGTATTCGAGTGTCCCGAGCGGGAAGCCACAGGCCGCCGCCTGCGAGGTGTTCACCAGGACACCCGCCTCGACCCAGTCGCGCCGATGCAGGCTCATCTCGATCTGGTTGAACTCCAGGGGCAGATCCAGGTGAGCCTGGAGGGCGGCGATCTGGGCGGCGCCCATGTTGGACACTCCGAAGCGCCGCACGAGGCCTTGGCGGTGCAGCGACGACAGGGCCTCGGCCACGTCTTCGGGGTCGGCCAGTGGATCGGGCCGGTGCAGGAGCAGCACATCGATCACGTCGGTGCGCAGCCGGGCGAGGCTCTCGTGGACGCGCTGTTCGATGCTCGAGCTGCGCAGATCGTACAGGCCGGGCCGATCATCCTGCGCCAGGCGGATGCCGCACTTGGTCTGCACAATGATCTTCTTGCGCAGGTCCGGCGCACGGGCCAGCACCTCTCCGAAGACCGCTTCGGACTTGCCGAGCCGGTAGATGTCGGCGTGGTCGAACTCGGTGATGCCACTGTCGAGCGCCGCGCTGATCGCCGTCTCGGCCGCGGCGATGTCGGATGCCCCATAGGGTGCGGCATCCCAGGAGCCCCCCAACCCCATGCACCCGTACAACACCCTGGCCCGCGTGACGGCTGCACTTACCACACTTGCTCTCTTTCCTGTGGGCGTGGACCGCGGTCCACGCCGGTGTGACATGCTCCCGGCATCGCACCGCGTGTTGTTGCGTTGGGGTCGGCAGGAATCAGGTGGTGCATGAAGGCAGCCTGCATCCTGGAGTGCACACCAGGTCAAATCGGCGTGTGCAGCGGTGGGCGCCAACCTGCCCTACCTTCCCCGAGCCCGCTACCGGCGGACCATTCTTGCCGCAGCACGGTGGCTTCTCCCAGCCGCCGGCCTACCCCGACGCGGCGCTTCGAGGGCCGAATGGGAGAAGGGTCTCCACGCATGGCGGACCGGTGGCAGGTGCCCGAGCCCGTTGCCCTGGTTGACGGCGATCGGCGGCAGCCGGTGGATCTCGGCCAAGGTCTTCACCGGCTCCTGCTGCGCACCCGCCTGCAGCGCGCCAGCCGACAGCCGGCCGCCGCAGTGGCGGTTGAGGAACAGCGCCGGGCTGTCGCCGCCGGTCCGGTGGGCGCGTTCGGTCTTGCAGTCCTTGACGGCCTCGCGCACGGGGGCGTCCAGCAGGGGGCTTCGCGGGAGGTCTCGCCCTTGCCGTTGCGGACGACGACCTTGCCGGCACCTGATCAGCGCTCCCGGAGCCGCACCACCCTCAGCTCGGGCGAGGACAGGATGTCGTGCTCGCAAAAGCGAGATCGTACCCATCGGCTTGCCGAGAACAGCGCAGTCTGGTCGGCGAAGTGGACCGAGTTCGGGTCGCTGGACTGCGAGTAACTGAGCAGCGTTGTCGCGTCCGGGCAGGGACCGCCGGTGAACGACACCACCTGCATGTGGCTGGATCCGCTCGCCACCTCGGGGTTGCCGCGGGCGGGATCCCAGACCGGGGTGATCATGTTTAGCACGCCCTGGAGCGAGTCCCCGCCGGGCATGGCGAGTTTGCGGCCGTTGCGCACCACATAGTGGTGCTCGCCGAGCGGCGCGTCCGGGGCGATCCCGGCCGCCCGCAGCTCGGCGATGGCGTCGCCCAGGGCGGTCCGCACCAACGGCTTGGACGTGTCCACAGTGTTCGGTGTATTGACCGGATCGGCCGGGTCGAACGGCACCCGCCAGACGTCCGGCCGGCGGCCGAGATGCTGCACGAACCGGTCGAACAGCAGCCCACCGCCGCTGCCCACGGTCATCCGGCGGTCCCAGTCGGAGAGTGCGGAGCAGGCCGGCCCGACGGGCACGGTGTCACCGGTGGAGGTCGGCGCCTGGCCGCCGGGGAAGGCCGCGCACATGGCGGCAACATCCGCGGCCGCCCGCTCGCCGACCCAACTGCGGTTGGAGAACAGCAGGTCCTGCATCGTCTCGCGGGTGAACCGGCCGCGCGCCAGCTGCTCCTCGATCTGCGTGATCCCCATGCGGGTACGCGGACTCCGCTCGGTGCCGATGTCGCCCATGATCCGCGGGTAGTCGGTGATCGGCTGGCGCGGGTTGGTCAGCCAGGCGCTGTCGTTGGAGTTCTCCACGTAGTCCGACCGGGTCAGCGCTGGCATCCGGCGCGGACCGAAGATCCCCGGCACCAGGGCGTCCGGATCGTTGCCCCAGGCGCAGTCGGCCCGGGATCCGTCCAACACGGCCACCCCGGTGCGCGGGAAGACCGTCTGCCCGAGCGGCGTGTTGCAGCGCCCTGCCAGCTCGTCGGTGATGTGTGGAACGACCTGGATGTCGGTGTACAGGGCCCGGCCGGCCTGATCGGTGGCGATCGTGTTGACCCACGGCACGCCCTGGGTCCGGGACAGCACGTCGACGATCTCCCGGGTGTCGCGCGCCTGTCCCAGCCCGAGCCAGGTGTTCAGGCCGCGCAGGTTGCCCTCGTTGGCATCGCGTATCGTGTACGCGCTGGTTGCCGTCCACGCCAACGGAAGCCCGCGGACCGGCGACATCACCGGCCCGTACCGAGTCGAGTACAGCGTCCGCTCGACGGTGGAGATCGACCCGTCGGCGTTGCGCACCTGCACCGCTACCCGCCGGCTGGTCATCCGCTCCGGCTTGCCGTCCACCAGATAGGTCGTCGGGTCCCCGGGAACCAACCGCACCTCGTAGAGGCCGAACGTAGTCACCGTCGACACGGTGTGACTCCACGCCACGTCGCGGTTGAATCCGATCTGGACCATCGGCATGCCCAGCAGGCCGGCCCCGCTGACGTCGAGCCGTCCGGGCACGGTCAGCTGGGACTGCCAGAGGCGCAGGGCGCCCTGCCAGGGGAAGTGCGGGTTTCCGAGCATGAGCCCGCGCCGGTTCGCCGTACCGGCCGAGCCGATGGCGATCGCGTTGCTGCCCATGTCCGCAGTGGCCCCGGTGGCCCCGGTGTCCAAGGCCGGGCGCACCCGGTCGGTGGCATCGGCGGGCATCCGCGGCGCGACCGTTGCCGCCGAGGCGCCCGGAGGCTGCGCCGACACGATCGCGCCGATCTTCCCGGGGATCCGGGCGTCCAGCGCCATCAGGGCGTGGAAGTGCCGGTACACGTCCATCTCCGAGATCGGCCGCACCCAGTCGGCGCCACGGCAGGCGGGATCGGAGATGTTGCGCACCCCGGTCTCGCGCAGGAACCGGTTGTACCCGGCGACGTAGCCTCGAATGAGCTCGCGCGCCTCGGTTCCCGGCCCGTACGGCGGGCCGGCGGCCAAGGCCCGGTCGATCACTCGGGAGTCGTTGATCTGTTGGTAGAACAGGTCGCCGGCGAGGTTGGAGGACGCCGGTGCTAAGACATCGCCGGGTGGCGCGTCAGGGCCGAGATAGCGAGATCGCTGCGCACCGACCGTAAGGTAGGTGCCGGCCAGCGCGCAGATGTTGTCCTTGGCCGTGGCGAACCCGAAGCCGTAGCCGAGTCCCGCGAAGTTGTCCGCCTTGATATGCGGTATGCCGTGCTCCGTGTAGCGGATGTCGGCCGCCAGTCCCCGGCCCGAAGCGTCGAGCAGCTGGTTCTCCTTGGCCGGCGTGGCGGTGGCGATGCCGGTGACCGTCGTGCAGACGGTGGCAATGACGGCGGTGACGAGAAGTAAGGAACGAATACGCACGCGTTCACCGTGGCCGGACTGTTTCCGCGCGCCGTGATCACCGTGTCATGGTTGTGCTACAGCGTCGGGCAGCGTGCCGGAGGTGGGAACGCCGGTTGGCTCACGCTCCGCCGGATGGTCCCTCGCCGACTATTCGGTCACTCCGTACGCGCAGGTCGGCCCCCGCTCGCGGGGATGGTTCGTGGGGTACGCCGAGACGCGTGGGTCGGAAACGTGGTGTCCATCGATGATGGCGCGGTGGTGCTGCTGCTCGACCTGGAGTGTTGCTCGATAGGTCCGCCCGAATGGGACCTGACCAGAAAGCTCTGCTGAGCTTTGGCTAACGGCGCGAATCTCCAGTGCGTAAGGCGGTCCTTCCCACACAGAAGGACTGCTCGTAGCCCTCGCCAGACCCAAACGTCACATAGGCCTCGCCCGGAATCGTAGGGCTGTCATTTTGACCAGGTCGAAACCCTGTGGATAACCTGGCCTCCTTGGGCGATCCATGCCCAGCGAAATCCAGGCCTCGCGACCATCCGGTCCGGGGCTTTTCGCATGTCCAGGGGGACAAGCTTCCCGGGATCGCGGCCCGCGGAAGGCCAGGAAAATCCGGCGGTCGGCGGATAAGCGGGTGCGGCGCCGCCGACGCCATCCCACCGCATCGGACGTCAGCGTTCGCCATCGCCCAAGGAGGCGCTCATGCGTGATCACAGCCACCTCGCCTCCGCTGCGTCAGTCGGCAGCAGCCTCGACCGGCACGACCACAGGACCCCTACCTGCGCACGCTGCCTGCCGGCCCGCTGCCCCGCTTCGCCGGCCGCATCCTGACCACGCTGCTGGGCGGCTACCTGGGCGACTCCGTGCCACAACGGGATATTCCCCGCTATCTCACATTGTGGCGAGCAGGCTCGCTACCCGTCGATCAACTGCTCGGCGAGACTTTCCCGCTCAACGACGTGAAAGTCGCGCTCGAACGGCCCGCCTCAGGCACCGCCGTCCGGCCGATCCTCATCCCCTGACTGTTCGACCAGGCCACGCGGCCAGCATCGAAACGTTGTCGTTGAGCCAGTTTCCGGCCCGCCCACCATGGTGCTTCTGCCCGGGGCCCCGAGTCTGGGCCAGTCGGCGCGGTGCCTGGGCGGTACGGATGCGCACCGCCACTCTGTACAAGGTGCTGGCGGTCCTGATGGTAGTCATGGCCGGCGCCCTGGTGCTCACCCACACCACCGCCCTGGGCGCGCTGGCCCTGCCCGCCCCGGCGCAGGTCGTCGTCGGCGTCGCGGCAGGGTTCGGCATCGTCGTCGTCGCCGCGATCATGGACCTGTTACCCGTTACCCGGCCGAGGCTGCGTGACGGGCCGCTAGAGCGAGGTCGGGACTCCCGAGGCGGCCAGCGCCACAGAGGCAGAGGCGAACGCGGTGATGATCGGGTGCGGCCGACTGCCGTCCCCTGCCAGCTCGGGCTGGAATAGCGTGGCCAGGAAGAATGGGTGACCGGGCAGCTCGAGCACTCGTACGGCTCCGGCACTGTCACGGCCGGTGAAGATCAGGCCACCCTCTTCCAGCACGGACAGGTAGGCGAGGTTGAGTCCGAAGCTGCAGGAGTACTTCTCCACGCTCCTGCCTGCGCCGATGATCCTCTCGATCAGCGAGCCGGGCGCCAGCAGGACTTCATCCTCATGGCCAGCGAGCGAGCACGCCAGCGGCAGCAGCAGGAAGTCATCGGCACCCGGGTCGTTCTCGGCGTGCGCGACCGGCAGGCCGAGGACGTTGCGCGCGTATTCCAGCAAGGTGTGCTGGAAGCCGCCGCAGGTGCCCAGGAACGGGATACCACGCTCGCGGGCAAATCGGGCGGCGTTCACTGCGCCTGCCTCGCTGCGATAGGGGCTGCCGGGCAGCATCCAGATGCCGTCGAACCCTTCCAAGTCCTGAGCCTCGGTTGTGGGGATCCAGTAGGCGTCCAGCGTCAACCCGTCGCGCTCGCGCAGCGCCCCGAGGATCGACGGGATGCGCACATGGGCCTGGACACTCGGGGATCTGTCGCCGATCAGGGCGACTCTTGCGATCGTCATGCCTCATCCTCACCGGAACTCCCAGGTAAGCACCAACGATGATTCTTACTGGCTTGATAAGCGATACTGATGCATCGTGGATCCACATCTGCTGCGCACGTTCGTGACCGTCGTTCACCGGGGGTCCTTCTCCGCCGCGGCTGAGGATCTCGGCTACACCCAGTCGGCGGTGTCCCAGCAGATCGCCGTGCTGGAGGCGGACCTGGGGCTGGCTCTGTTGCACCGCCGCCCGGTGACGCCCACCCCGGCGGGGGAACGCCTGCTGGAACACGCCGGTCCGCTGTTGCTACGCCATCGAGCCGCCCGCGCCGACGTCCTGCGCGCCGCCGCCGGCCCGATCGAGCGGCTGACCGTGGTGGCCTCCCCGCTGGCGTGCACTCCGGCGATCGCCCGGAGCCTGGCGCAGGAGCGGCTGGCGGTGACGCTTCGCACAGCCGGACGTGAGAACGTCGCCCAGCAGGTCGCCTCCGGCGCCGCCGACCTCGGGTTCGTCGACGGGATCGCCGCGCCCAGCGACCCGCTGCGCCTGCCGGACGTGGGACCGCTGACCGCCGTCGGCGTGGCGGAGGAGGAGTTGGTGGTGGTCCTGCCCGGCGATCACCCGTTGTCTCGCAGGCGCGGGCTCGCGCTGGCCGACCTGGCCGACGCGCTGTGGCTGCAGGCCCCTACCGCCGTGTCGGTGGAGCGGTTGCGCGAGGTGGCGGGTATGGACGGGTTCCGTGTCGGATTCCGCTACGGCGGCGAAGACATGCACACCCTCCTGAACCTCGCCGCCGCCGGACACGGCCTGACCTTGCTGCCCTCGTCGGTGGCGGCCGGAGTGCCGCTGACCGCGCCGCGCGTGGTGCACCGGGTGGAGATGCTGTACGGTCCTCTCGCGCCGGGTATGGCCCAGGCCGTCACCGAGCATCTCCGTTAGAAATCGCGCCAGGGACGGTGATCGGCCACACCGTCTTCGCGAGCAGGAGCAGGATCACTACGCCTGACGGTGCGCTCGGCCGGCGCAGAGGTGACTGGGATGAGCTGGTTTACGGGCCCTGGCGATCTTCGGCGTAGGGACCAACCGCCATGACCCGCCATCCCAGCGCTTGGTCGCCGCCTGCGAGCTAGAGCTCCCCTGCGCGAGCGGCCGGCCACACCTGGTCGGGTGCCGCAGCCGACACCGCGCCGCCCATGGCGTTCAGCCTGTCGGTGTCCGAGGCCGCCCGCCTGCCCGCACAGATCCCCGGTGTGGTCACCGCCGAGGACCTGAAGCCGCCGCCCGGCGGCAAGGTATGGCGGTCGAGAATGCTCCGGAAGGTGGCGGTCCTGCACGGCCCGCGCGATCTGCACCCGCTTACTTCACGGAAGTTCTGTCCCCTCGGGAGAATTGGCGTGCCGGCGCTTGGAGGTTCGTCGAACTGGCGGTCGTCGCGAGTCGCTGGCGGGCGCCGGGGTGCTTCGCAGCAAGAGAAGGGCGGTGTCGTCCGTGCGCTGCTGGTTCGTGGCCGGTCCGATGAGCGAGGCTGCCAGGCGGTGCAGGGGCTGGCTGGGCGCGGGAGTGAATCGGGCGGCCAGGGCGGCGATGGCGTCGCCCAGATCGAGCCCGGGTTTCTCGATGAGGCCGTCGGTGTAGAGGGCCATGACCGCGCCGGGCGGCACGTTCAGGTCCGTGGCGACGTACTCGGCGTCGGAGTCTATGCCGAGCAGCAGACCGGAAGGGGTGTCGATGATCTCGGCCGGACCGCTGGGGAGGCCGAGGACCGGCGGCAGGTGCCCCGCGCTGGCCAGGTTGGCGGTGCGCCGGCGCAGGTCGAAGCTGACGTACAGGCAACTCGTGAAGCGGTCCGGGGCGAGCTCGGTGAGCAGCCGGTTGGTGTGCGTCAGCACCTCGCCCGGGTCGGCGCCGGCGGTGGCGTGGGCGCGGATGGCGGTACGTACCTGGCCCATGAGCGCGGCGGTGGCCATGTCGTGACCTTCCACATCTCCGATGACGGCCGCGGCTTCGGTGTCGCTGAGGCGGATCAGGTCGTAGAAGTCGCCGCCGAGCTCTATGCCGGGGGTGGCGGGCAGATACCGGGCGGCCACGTCCAGGCCGGGAATCTCGGGGAGGTCCCGCGGCAGCAGGCTCGTCTGCAGGGATTGGGCGAGCTGGTGCTTGTTGTCGTAGAGCCAGGCGCGTTCGAACGCCTGAGTGATCAGACCGCCGAGTGCGGTGAGCATGGCCTGCTCGCTGTCGCTGAACTGATGGGGACGGTCGTAGGCCAGGACGCACGTGCCGACGGACCGGCCTGACGCGACCAGCGGCAGGAGCACCCAGGCGCCCATATTGTCGATGTTGACGGCGTCGGGGTAGGTCCGGCGAAACTCCTCCCAGGTGGCGTAGAACGCCGCTTTACCCTGGTCGTAGCCGCGCGCCCCGCGGACCGCGTGGACCACCGGGCGGCCATTGAACCCTTCCAGGCCCCAGCGGCTGTAGCCGCGCGAGGCGAGTACGCGCATCCGGCCGCTCTCCCAGGTGAGGATGGCCATGGCCTGAGCGTCGCACACCGGCATGACGTGATCGGCCACCAGGTCGACCACGTCCTGCGCGGTCATCGCCCGTGCCAGGTAGGTCGTCAGGTGCAGCATGTCGTGCAGCCCGATCACCCGCGGACGCAGGCCGGGATCGTCGGCGGGAGTCTCGGACGTGGTGGTGGGGGTGATCCGGATGGTGATGCCGGGCAGGCTCGGGTAGCACTCAAACGACAGCTGCCGCCCGTCGGGATGGCGGGCGGTGAACTGCGTGGCCTGGTGGCTGACGATCGCGGCCCGGTAGCGGTCTTCGTAGATCGGGTCGTCCAGCCAGGGCAAAGCCTTGCACAGCCGCCGGCCGACGATCTCGGACGGTTTCGCATCCAGCAGCTCCGCGGCGGGCGCGGTAACGAGAGTCACCCGCGCCTGCGCGTCCAGGTGGCAGTAGCCCTCGGGCAGGCAGTTGAGGCACGTCAGTGCTGTCAGGCCGGCGTACGGACCTGGCCGGTGAGCGTGAACCGGATCCAGGATCCGAGGCCGCGGCCCTGGGGTGATCGGCCGGCCCTGCTCGCTCGCCCGGCGGAGCAGGCGGCCCATCCTCGCACAGCTGTCGTCGATGACGTCAAGCTGGCGCCGGGTGAGCCCGGATTCGCCTCCCGTGGGCCACCCCAGGACGAACCCGCCCCACACGTCGCCGCCGGAGCAGACCGGCGAGGCGGCCACCGCGAAGTGGTACGGCAACGCCAGCGCCGCCGCCGGGAATTCGCGGGCCAGGGCCACCCGGTCGCTGAGCCAGATCAGCCGCCGCTCGCGCACCGATACCGCAACCGGCACGCAATCGTTCGTTCTGACCCGGGACCAGGTTCGGGCGAGGGCGGCGGGCAGACCTATCGTCGTCTCCATCTGCAGCAGCTCGCGGCTTTCGTCCAGGACATACACGATGCCGAAATGAGCTCCCACACTGAACACGGCTTCAATCAGCAGATCATCCAGGCGAGACGACTTGATCGCCGCGCCCGGAATCGAGGCACTACCTCGTTGTCCCGCCACTGCACACCCGGTTATCGGACAAGAAGCCTGACAAGAGTGCAATCCACTTCATACAACCCAAAATAATCCGCTGATGTGCATCAAGGGAACTGGGGAGGTAGGGCGACATCGCCGCTGTTCCTCGCCAACGCTCTACTCGAAGACGCGCTCCACCTCGGCACGCGTCGCGGTGCGCGGCACCTTCATCGGCACCGCACTGTGGAGATCACTGCTCAGCACCGACGTCGTCCGTGGCCGCGACCCCCAGGTCACGGCCGAGGTCGCCAAGATCGCCCGCATCGCGGGCGACCTTGGCTGGATCGTGCACGAGCACGCTTGCCAGCTCCAGCGCCGGGTGGGCTGGGACCGCGCGGATGGCCGCTCGGCCCATGTTGCCGGTACCCCAGACCATCGTGGAGATCATACGCCGGAGCGTAGCAAGCGCTTGGTGATCCGCTTAGAGTTTGATGCGGACGAGGTTGCGCTGGCGCAGCGTGTACAGCGTGCTCCCGTCCGGCGAGGCTGCCAGCAGCGGCTGGTTACCGAAGTCCTCGCCGGCCAGCCCGTCGACGACCGTCGAGACCGTCATCGTGCGCGCGTCCAGGCGATAGATCTGCTTGCCGTCCGCGCCATACAGGCGGTCGCCCGCCGAGATCAGCGTGCCCGTTCCTGAGCTGTGGATCGGTACCTGGACCGTGCGGGTGACCTTCTTGCGCAACGGGTCGAACTCGAAGGCCACACCTGTGGAGGCGATGCCGTACACCTTGCCGTGGAACGGCACCAGATCGGAGATCCGCGTGGCGCCGGGAACCGGGGTGACCGTCCAGCTGACCTTCTTGGTGAGCAGGCTGAAGGCCGCGAGCTTGGCCTCCTTCTCGATCGGCGTGGTGCCGAGGCCGCCCTGGATCTCGCTGCCGAGGTAGGCGGTGCCCGCCAGGCTGGTGATCGAGCGGATGGACTGGTTGGGGATGACGTCGCGGAACGTCTCGATCTTTTCCCTGCGCGGGTCGTAGAGGGCGAGCGCGCCGCCGTGCAGGCCGTACTCCGGCTGAGTGCCCACCAGAAGCTTCCCGGAGAGCCGGTCGTAGTGCGCGTCGAGCGGACGGTTCTGCGCCTCGCCGACGCGGGTCAAGCGGGTCAGGTCGGAGCCGTCCGGCCGCATCTTGAACAGGTAGGCGAGCGTGTAGACCGACAGATACACCTGGTCGCGGATCGGGGTCATGACCTTGGCCTCGCCCGGCAGGAACGTACGCTTGCTCGTCCCGGTCGCCAGATCATGCACCTGGATCCCGGCCTTGCCGCTGACCAGTACCTTGTCCTTGGTCGCTGTGATCGCCATCGGCAGTTCCGGCGCCGGCGGCATGCCCGCCTCGGTGAGATCCACGCCGGTGAGCTCGCGCGTGGCGAGGTCATACTCGACGACCTGGCTGGTCAGCGCCCCGATGACCTTTCCGTCGCGGATGAAGATGCGGTTGAAATATGCTCCGTCGTACGGCACGGCCAGCTTCTCCAGCGCGGCCGTGTCACGGCCATAGCGGTAGAGCGTCCCCGACGGCCTGGCGCCGAAGTAGACGTCGTTGTTGGCCGCGTCGATGCTGATCGCCGTGATGTAGGAGTCGCCGGGCGCGTCCACCAGCGTGTGCTTCGACGGATCTGCCGTCTCCATGAGCAGCAGGTCACCCGTCGCCGACAGACCGGCGGCGAGGAGACCGTTCTCCAGCGCCAGAGTGCCGACGAACGTGCGGTCGGCCAGCGCGGGCGGCAGGATCTCCTTCTTGGCCCCCGTGGCGCGGTCGATCGCGACCAGATGGGCCTTGGCGCCGACGCCCGCGTAGATCGTGGAGTCGTCCACCGCGATGCTGCGCACGTACTGCTCACCGGCGGCGGCCTGACCGAAGTCCTTGGTACCGCCCGTGGCCGGGTCGTACTCCACGACTCGCCCGCCCGGATACGTCCCGGCGTAGATCTTCCCGTCGGAGGAGGCGTCGAGTGACCAGATGAAGTTATCCGGCTTGAGATCGGCCACCTTCACCGCAGTGCCTGTCGTGGTGTCGACCTTGTGGATGTGACCTGGCGTGTAGGTGCCGACATACAGGTCGGTGCCGACGGCGGCGGTCGCCCAGGTGCCTCCACCGGATGGCAACGCGGTGATCGAGGTGACCCTGCGCTGCGCGGGGTCATAGGCGCCCATCTGGGTCGGCGTGATGCCGCCTGTCCCCAGATACAGCGTGTCACCCACGAACTCGGCCGCGCTGATCGACGTCACGGAGGAGGCGGGACCTAAGTCGTCGATCGCGGGAGCGGTGATCATACCGACCGCCACGGCGACCGCGACTAGTGCGTTAAACGGCATAACGGGTTCCTCTGAATTACGGACCGGGCCGATATTTGCGCAATTCGTATCATGAATGAGCAGAAATGAGCAAGGGGGGTAGCGTTGGCGGCATGCGGCGAGCCCCTGCCGGATCTCCGCGGACGCCCGGCGCGGCGAGCGCTTCGACCCGCCACTCACCCACGCAGAACTGGCCTTCTGCGACGCGGTGGCCAACCACGGGCCACAGTTCTCCCCTCGCTGAGAGATCACAGGGTGGCTGAGGGGGCGAAGTGAACTCGATCATGGAACGATGGGTGCAGTCGTGCCGCCAGGAGCTTCTGGACCGCTGCTTACTGTGGAACGAACGCCACCTGTGTCACGCCCCTGCGCGAGTACGAGGAGTTCTACAACCAGCACCGAGCCCATCAAGCCTTGGCTCAAGCGGCCCCGCTGCGTGCCGTCCCTGATCCGATCATCGATCTCGAGCGAATCGTCGACCTGAAAATACGCCAACGAGACCGGCTCGGTGGAGTCCTCCACGAGTACTCACATGCCGCTTGAACTGCATGGATGTGATTCTCGACAGGCGCACCTGCAAGGATGATCTGCTGATCTCGGCATACGCCGCTCGCGCCCGTCCCCGGCCTGACGGGGTCAGGCGGGCGGGTCGGCGTAGACGCCGTGCAGCATGCCGGTGGCCTGGCCGACCTCGATGAGGTGCCCGTCCGGGTCGCGCATGTAGCAGCGGATCTCGACCTTGCGGTCGATCGGCTCGGTGAGGAACCGGGCGCCGAGCGACGTTGCGTGCGCGTGGAAGGCGGCGATGTCGGCGACACGGACGTTCATGAACGCGGTCGCCGGGTCGCCGGGCTCGGGCGCCCGCAGCGTGACGTCCGGTTTGTCCGGGGTGGGGCCGCCGCCGGGGTTCATGATGATCCACGTGTTGGCGACCTTCACGATCGCCGGGTTCTCTTCAAGGACGACCTCGCCGCCCAGGACGTCCGCGTAGAACGCGCGCGAGCGGGCCACGTCCCGGACGGTCAGGAAGTGCGTGACCACGAGCCCCTCGACGGGCGCGGGCAGCTGTTTGCGGTCGACCATGCTCATCCCCTCATCACAGGTTGTGGTGCGCTTTGTGCGCCCAGCGGGCGGGGTCGGCCTCCAGGGCGGCCCGGTCCCAGTGGGCGAGCTCGGCGGCGGCCTCGTAGGTGTCCTGCAGGTCGTCGACATCCAGGGCGTGATCGGTGCTGTCGATGAGGATGATCATCGAGGTGTCGGGAGTGAGCAGATGATCCTGTAAGGGGTCGCGTAGCCGCGTTCCCTGTGCCATGGCGTGACAACAATCGTCGGCGCGGTCAGATGGGACAACATGGACGGCGCGCCAGGTAGCGACCGTTATGGACGTATCTGTCCTGATTGCGGTCATGGCATACCCGTGAATCCTCCGCGTTTTGGCCAATAGCAGCCGTCTGCTGTTGCAGAGGCCCACGCCGCTGGCATTCAGACCTGCGAGGTGCACCGAACCGGGCGGAACCGTGGAGGGGCGGATGAGGTTGCCATCCTGCCCCGATGATGCTCGCCTGCCCACGGCTCGCCCGTCGAGGCCCGAAGCGCCGTAGTAACCCTTTTGTAGCTGTCATCCGGTTTCGTGCGGGTAGCGTCGCCGGGTGCCGTCGGCGATTATCGACGCGACGTGACCGCGCTGCGAAAGGATCGGATATGACGTGGCATCCGTGGAGACGGGCGTTCCTCACGGAGGGGGCGACCGTGGTCGGCTTCGACCCGTCCACGCGCACGTGGGTCACCGACGCCGCCCAGTCTCAGGGGATGGTCGACCTGCCGCCGCTGAAGGGCAAGGTGGTGACCGATCCCGCCTCGCGCGGCCAGGCAGCCGACGACTTCGGGCACCTGGTCCATCGGACCCCCGGGGCCGTGCTGGAGCCCGGCGCCGTGTCGGTACCGCCCGCACCCCTGGTGGAACATATTCCTGCCCGCGAGCCGCACCGACGCCTTCGTGGAGGCCGCCATCAAGGACCTGGCCGAGACCGAGGTCGGCGCCAGCGGCGTGGTCCTGCTCTATCCCTTCCCCCGCGCCCGCCTGCACCTGCCCTTGCTGCGCATGCCCGACGAGGAGACGGTCTTCCTCTTCACACTGCTCAGAACCGCCTCGCACGGAGCCGAGAGCCCGCAGGACATGGTGGAGGCCAACCGCTCCCTCTACCTGCGCGCCCAAGCCGTCGGGGGTTACCAGTACCCGGTCGGCTCCATACCCACCACGCCTGAGGAGTGGCGCACCCACTACGGCCCCGCATGGGCCGCCTTCGAGGCGGCCCATGAACGCTACGACCCCGACGGAATCCTCACTCCGGGCCAGGGCGTCTTCCCTGGACCCCCGAGCCTGGCCAGGCTCATCTCCGCTCCGATCTGATCGCTGACGGTGGAGGCTGGGCGGCCTGCCCGCGCGGTGATCCGCTGGGAGGTCGCCGGCATGGAGACGCGCCTCAGCCCGTCGTCCAGCGACGGAGTTTCTCGGGGTTGCGTACCGCCCAGATGTGCTTGATTCGATCGCCCGCGACCTCGAACGCGAACACCGTCACGGTGACGCCGTCCTGCTGAGCCACCAGACCGGGCTGACCGTTGACCGTACGCTCCAGGAACGTCATGTTGCCGGGCCTCCGCTCGGCGATCTCGACCCAGGCGCGCGCGATCTGCTCGCCGCCCTCGATGGGGCGCAGGAAGGTGATGGCGAGGCCGCCGCCGTCGGCGATCGCCATGGCGTCGGGGTCGAGCAGGCCGATCAGGGCGTCGATGTCCTTGGCCTCCCATGCCTGCTTGAAGCCCCGGACGATGCGGGCCTGCTGGGCTGTCGGACTCGCAGGGCTCTGCGATTCGCGAATGCGGCGGCGGGCCGAGGAGGCCAGCTGGCGGCATGCCGCCGGAGTCCGGCCGACGATCTCGGCCACTTCGGCGAAGGAGTGGCAGAAGACATCGTGCAGGATGAATGCGACGCGTTCGGCCGGGGTCATCGATTCGAGCACGACCAGGAAGGCCATGTTGACCGACTCGTCCAGGGTGACCCAGTCGGCCGGGTCGACCGTCGCACCGCCCGGTCGCGCGCTGATCCACTCCGTACGCTCGGGCAGCGGCTCGGGGATCCACTCCCCCACATACCGCTCCCGCCTCGCGCGCGCCGAGCCGAGCACATCCAGGCAGATGCGCCCGGCGACCCTCGTCAGCCAGGCGCCGGGGGACTCGATGACGTCCTGCTGCTGCCGGGACATGGCGTACCAGCGGGCGTAGGTCTCCTGCACGACATCCTCGGCCTCGGCCAGGGAGCCGAGGAGCCGGTAGGCGAAATTGATCAGCTGGCGCCGCTCGCTCATGATCGCACTCAGGCCGTGTCCTGACTCGGATCGGGTGGTCATGGTGTCGATGGCTCCCTAGGTCGCTTCTGCCCTCACCTGTTCGACGAGATAGCGCGCCGACCTGTGAGGTCGGCGCGTCGCCTGACATTCCGCGGGTTTGTGTCGTCGTACTGCCGAGACGAACACATCATCATCCAGCGAACAGGAAACTCAGAGACATCATGACTACCTCAATGCCGACATCACCGTTCGCCGGTCCGGCACCGGCACAGGGCCTGGAGCGGGCGGCCGCTGCGCTGACAGGACACGGTTTCACCGTGGAAATCCTCGATGACGCCGCCGCCGCGCGTACCCGCGTCCAAGAGCTGATACCCGAGGGCGCCAGCGTGTTCACCGGGGCCAGCGAGACCCTCCGCCTGTCCGGCATCGAGGAGGACATCAACGCCGGCGGGCGCTACGACGCCGTCAAGCCACGCGGCCTGGCCATGGACCGCGCCACCCAGCTGCGCGAGATCTGGCGGCTGATGTCCACCCCCGACGTCATCGTGGGCAGTGTCGCCGCAGTCACCGAAACCGGCTCGCTCGTGGTCGCCTCGGCCACCGGAAGCCAGCTGCCCGGCTACGCCGGCGCCGCCGCCCATGCGATCTGGATCGTGGGGGCGCAGAAGGTGGTGGCCGACCTTCCCGCCGCGCTGCGCCGCGTCGAAGAGCACTGCCTTCCGCTGGAAAACGACCGTGCCATGAGGGCGTACGGCAAGCCCAGTGCTCTCAACCGCCTTCTCATCCTCAACGCGGAGCCCTATCCGGGGCGCGGCACCGTCCTGCTGCTCCGTGAAACCATCGGATTCTGAACCACCGGCGTTCCTCAGCTGGTCCGGCACGCAGACATCCACGTGATCCCAGCCACACCTGCCCCCCACCGCCGACCCAACGATCCCTGCGGCAGGCCTCTGACGTATGGAGACGCTAGCGCACCGGCAACCCCGTCACGGCCCCGGCCGATGATCAATCGCTGGATCTCCGAGGTCCCCTCGAAGATCGTATAGCCCGTCGATCGATATGCAATTTACGCAGGTCAACCCCGCGATAAATACCCACGAGCCAGCACCAAGCAAGCACCGGCCAAAATCATGCGCAAACCGCCACTGGTCAACCAGGGAACGTACTGCAAATCCGGTCCCCGCTCTGACCGAACACACGACCCAACAGCCAAAACGCGGTGAACCTGCCTATACGCCAGACCTGAAGGCCTTATCCAGGACGTCCCGAGCGCGGTCACGGGAGCCGGCACCAAGTGCCCATAGATCTGGTGAGTAATCTCGATATTCTTGTGACCGCGAGCGCCTCCCCCACACGCAGTCCGCACCCCTGCATGAGCCAGATCGTCGCCGCCCAATCCACCGGCAGTCCCCCGGCCAGCGCCTCCAACTGATCGACAGTAGGCAGGTAGAAGTCCCGCTCCTGCGTAACCGGCGTGTGGATGTAGAACGCCGCCCACGACGCAACAACCGGCGCGCACTGCATTGGGCTCGCCCCGTGCACTGTGAAGTATCTGGATACGTCTGGGTCTCGGGCGGGTTACAACCCGCCGGTGATCTGATTGTGCGTACCCGGCGTGCTGCTCACGACCCAGCCGGACCCTCAGGCCCGGAGGCGGGATCTGGCGCAGTGTCTCCGGCCTGCGGCGACCTCGGTACTGGGGGGCCGAAGGAGCGCGGCGGGGCCGAAGAAGTGGACCTCGAACAGGGCCCGCTGCTCGGCCTCGCCGGTTTCGTCCTCGGCACCGACGTGGCTACGTCCGGCGTTGTTCACGAGGATGTCGATGCGACCATGTCGAGCGATGACCACGGCCACTGCCTCGTCATGGCTCGGGTCTCGGGGAGGGCGCTAGCTTCTGCGCGGATCACGCCTGCTTCATGCTGATCTGCTTGAGCACGGGCTGCGGACCTGTCGCAGCAATTAGTGACCTCGTTCCCGGCCGAGGAAGCACGACAGGAGTCGCCTGAAGTCGTGCGGGTGCTCGAGCGCCGGCACGTGCCCGCATCGGCCGAGCACGTGCAGACGGACATCGGCCAGGTGTTCGAGCAGGGGCAGGGCTGCTGTCCCGAGCGGGGTGACTCGGTCCTCGGCGCCGTGGACGAGCAGCACGGGCGCGCGGACCCCTGCCAGCGTTTGCGCCGAGAGGGTGAGCTCGTCGGCCCAACGTGCCCTAGGTGGAGGGAACAACGACGCGAATGCGGCCGCCCCCGCTCGCATCGCAGCTGCACGGCCAGCGACGGCCGACTCGGTCACGAGCGCTTGGTCGAGAACGAGGCGACTCAACATGTCTCGTGCCCCGAGCGGGCCGGCGGGGGCGGCCCAGACCGCGTCGAGCTCGGCGGACAGCGGCGCCCCGGGGGCGCCCATCGTCGAGACCGCCACGACACGGGTGACCTGCTGGGGACGCGCGGCCGCCAACGCCAGCGCAACGGCACCGCCCATGGAGTGGCCCACCACGGCGTAGTACTCGACACCGAGAGCATCCATCAGGCCCGCGGCCTGCTCCGTCCACAGCCGGAGCCCACCCCTGGAGCCCGCCGGGATTGGTGTACGGCCGAACCCCGCCTGGTCAGGAGCCACCAGGTGCCAGGACGTGCCCAGCGCCTGTGCCGTCGTTGCCCAGGCGCTGGATCCGGTCGTACCGGGTCCGGAGCCGTGCAGCATCAGCACCGCGGGCCCGGTGCCGCTCTCCAGGACGTGGACGGGGGAGCCGTCGACTGTGACGGTCCGAAGTGCCGTCACCGAGACAGGCCAGGTGTGCTCATGCCGATGCGGAGTTGATGGACTTCGAAAAGAGCTCCATCATCGCCCTGCCGAACTGCGGCATGTCGGGCCACCCCCGGCAGGAGACGAGGTTGCCGTCCACGACGTCGGGAGCGTCGACGACCGTCGCGCCCGCGTTCTCCATGTCACCGGTGATGGGGGGGAAGCACGCCGTCTTTCGACCCTTCAGCAGCCCGTACACAGCTGGCACCTGCGCGCCGTGGCACACCAGCGCGATCGGGAGGTCGCGCGCGAAGAAGTGCTCGGTGATGCGCCTGACGTCGGCGTCGACCCGGATCCACTCGGGGGCACGTCCCCCAGGGATGATGAGGGCGTCATAGCGCTCGACGTCGACCTCGGCCCAGGGCACGTCGACCGGCAACTTTCGGCCGTTCTTCTCCACGTAGGCGTCGGAGTTGGGGTCGAACTCGTGGATGACCAGCTGAACGTCACGCATCGTCCGTGACGAGACGTCAACGTCCCAGCCGCCCTCCTGCACGCGATAGTAGGGATACATGGTGTCGAGCTCCTCGGCGGCGTCGCCGGTCAGGAGCAGCGCTCTGGGCACCTGCTTCTCCTCGCATCTGGGGCGGGTGAGGTGGATCCAATCCGATCCAATCCGATCCGATTGAGTTAGCATTCCTCGGCCCAGCCCGCCCGTCAAGCCTCTACCGCCATTCCGTCCGCGCCCTTGGCCTCGTCGAACAATCGTCGGAACCGCTCGCCGGACAGCAGGATGTGCCGACGCATTGCGTAGGCGGCGGCGTCGGGGTCGCGCGCGGCGATCGCGGCCAGAACTTCTTCGTGCTCGGCCATGGCCAAGTGAGTGACCTGGGTGTCGTGGAGAAGCCGGAACAGGTGCACGTGCGTGTGCAGGCGAGCGAGCGCTTCGCGGATGACCTGGTTCTCCGCGCTCAGGGCGACGAGATCGTGAAAAGCGGCGTCGCGTAGCCCGAAGGCGCCATAGGCCATGGGCCCGTTGCCCCCCTCCAGCTCCGCCATCTCCTCCAGCATTCGTCGCAGACCGGCCACCTGCTTCGAGGATGCGCGTTCGGCGGATCTGCGCGCCGCTGCCGGCTCGAGGAGCAGGCGGACCTCAAGCATGTCCTCGAATCGGTCACGGGTGATTTGGGGGGGAATGCGATAGCCGGCATGGGGCACACGCACGACCAGGCCCTCGGCCTCCATGCGGTTCAGAGCGTCTCGGATCGGCGTCTGCGAGACCCCCAGCTCTCGCGCCAGGACGTCGATCGTGACGCGGGAGCCAGGCTCGATCCGTAGCGACATCAGCTGTCCGAGCAGCGTGTCGTACACCTCGTCGGCAAGCCGGCGGCCGCGAGATCTTCCCGGCGGCATTCCGCTCGCCATGGCTCCACGGCGCCGCGCGATCATCGCTTCGTCGTCCATCGTGACGTGAGGTCCTTTCTTGCGTCTTCGGGAACCTGTTGACATCGGTCGCAACGCTGCGGGATGTTGACGCTCCCACTCGGATCGAATAGGAAAGGTGACGGATGCCAGCCATCCTTCACCCATCGGGGAACCGCCCGCCATCGCTCCGCTTCGATCAGTTGGAGCTCCCATGAGCATGCTCGACGTCCTACTCGGTTCGCCACCGGGCCGCACAAGGACCGAAGGACTTCTCGACTGCCTGAAGCCCCATGACGTCGCGACGTACTCGTGACGCCGGTCCGCGGGTCAGCCCCTGCGACAGCCGGCAACACGCCTGAACCCAGCAACTGCTCGGCGAAGCACGCAGCAAGGCTCCAGAAGTCCCCACCCAGAAAGCAGGCAAGAAGATGCGGTATCCAAAGCGAATAGGACGGCTGTCCGTTCCCGGTCGAAAGGTGCAGCTGGCGACGGCGGCCATGTTAGTGGCCACGACCGTGGCGGCTTGCGGCGGCCAGGACGACGGCGCGAAGGCGAGCGCCCCCAAGGCACCGGCGACCATCCCGGAGCTCACCAAGGACCCGCTGACCCTCAGCTTCATCTGGTTCGACTGGCCCCCCGCCCACGCGCTGGAAGCCTTCGCGAACGCGGAGTACAAAAAAGAGCGGCCGAACGCGACCATCAAGGTCAACACCGTGCCGAACGCGAACTGGCACGACGCGATATTCACCCAGTTCGCAGCGCACAAGACCGACTTCGACATCCCGATCCTGGACTCGCAACACATCGGCGAGGCCGTGACGAACGGCAACATCCTCGACATCACCGACTTCGTCAAGACGAACATCGACGTCAAGGCCTACAACCCGTACCTCCTGGCGGCCTACGGCCAATTCCCCCAGGCGGAAACCGGCAAGCGCGACGAAAACGCCAGCCTGTACGGACTGCCGCTGCTCGGCGACACCTGGACGATGATCTACCGCAAGGACCTGATCGGCGACAAGCCACCGCAGACCTGGGACCAGATGATCTCAGTCGCCGAGAAGTGCCAGACGGACCACCCTGGCGTCAGCGGGCTGGCTTTCCACCAGGCCAACGGCTCCGACGCCGCGGCCGTAACCTACAACACGGTCAACGGCGTCTACGGCGGCAACCTCTGGGACTCCAAGACGCGCAAGATCGACGGCGTCCTCAACGACACTGCGGGCCAGGAGGCGATGGACGTCCTGGTCAACAAGATGAAGCCGCTGACCGCCAAGGGCTCCGGCAACTGGTTCATCGACGAGGTGAACGCGGCGGTCGCCCAGGGCAAGGCATGCATCGCGTTCAACTGGATCGCCGCGAGCGGCGGCCTGCTTGACCCGAAGCAGTCGACGCTCGGCACCACGCGGGAGCAGATTCTCGACAAGCTGGGTTTTGCCACCCTGCCGAGCCAGAAGACGAACCTGGTGCCTCTCGGCGGCATGGGGATGCACGTGTCGGCCTACTCCTCCAAGACGAACCAGGCGGAGGCCCTGAACTTCATGAAGTGGTTCGAGCGGGCTGACATCCAGAAGAAGTGGGCCGCCGCTGGTGGCGTGCCATCGCGTAAGGACGCCCTGGAGTCGCCCGAGTTCCTCAATGCCGGGCCGTTCAACCAGGTGTACACCGACTCGGTTCCGCGGATGCGGGACATGTGGAACGTGCCCGAGTACGCGCGCCTCGTCGACATCGAGAACACCAACGTGAACGCGGCTCTCAACGGCGCGAAAAAGCCGAAGGATGCGCTCGACGACATCGCCAAGGAGCAGCAGGGCGTACTCGACTCCGGCAGCCGCAAGGGCGGCGGCGGACTGTGAGTGACCCCGCCCCTCTGACGACCGACCACCCCGGGCAGGCGGCGTCCGCGACGCCGCCTGCACCGGGTCGGTCCCGCCGGTTGAGCGACCGCGGGCTCGCCGTGGCCTTCATCTCCCCCGCGCTGCTGCTGTTGCTCGCAATGTCGGTGTTCCCGTTGCTGTGGGCGTTGTACCTGTCTTTCACCGACTACTCGGCCACCCGCGGGGGGCCCGCCCATTTCATCTGGTTCGAGAACTACACCGCCATCCTGACTTCGGCGCAGGTCCACCTGAGGGCCTTGACGACGTTGATCTACGTGTTCGGCGCGGTCACCCTGCAGACCGTGCTCGGTTTCGCCATCGCCTACCTGATCTCACGGCGCACGCACGGGCGAGGACTGCTGACCACTCTGTTCCTGGTTCCGATGATGCTGTCGCCGGTCGTGGTCGGGCTGTTCTGGCGATTTATGCTCGACGCGCAATTCGGCGTGATCAACAGCATGCTCGGCTCGCTCGGCCTGGGGCAGGTGGAGTGGCTCACCCGGCAGCGAACGGCACTGATTTCCCTGATCGTGGTCGACACCTGGCAATGGACGCCGTTCATCATGCTCATCGCACTTGCGGGCCTTACCGCGGTCCCCAAGTACTTGTACGAGGCCGCCTCGATCGACCGGGCGTCCGAGTGGTTCCGGTTCCGCACCATCACTCTTCCGCTGGTGTGGCCGCTGCTCCTCATTGCCGTGTTGTTCAGGGCCATCGAGGCCTTCCGGCTGTTCGACCTCGTCTACATCCTCACCAGCGGAGGTCCGGGGGTCTCCACCGAGACGTTGTCGTTCCACGTCTACAAGGTCGCGTTCCTGGGCTTCAACACCGGAACCGCCTCGGCGTACGGGATCCTCATGGTCCTCATCGTCATCGTCCTCACGCAGCTCTACCTGCGCTACTTGAACAAGCTCAAGGAGGACTGATGGCCGTCTCCGTCGACGAGGCCGTGTCCACAGGTCCTGTCCGGGATCACACGCCCTCGGCGCGCCGCTTCGGCGGCCGGGGCCGCTTCGTGCTGGAGGTCGCGCTGCTGACCGTGCTGGCCGTCGTGATGCTCTTTCCGGTGCTGTGGATGATCGAGACGTCCATCAAGGAGAACCGGGACGTCTACGCCATCCCGGCCAAGTTCTTCGACTTCAAGGTCACTATGGACCATTTCAAGGACGTGTTCGTCGCCTCCGGCGGCGGTCGTTCGACCTTGTCCGTCTCGTTCCTCAACTCCGTCGTGGTCGCCGGGGTCTCCACGGCGCTGGCCACCGTGCTGGGGGTCCCGGCGGCCTGGGCCTACTCACGCTTCGCCGTGAAGGCCAAGAAGGACCAACTGTTCTTCATCCTGTCCACCCGCTTCATGCCGCCCGTGGTGGTCGTGATCCCGATCTTCCTCATGTACCGCCAAGTCGGACTCATCGACACCCAGCTCGGCCTGATCCTCATCTACACCGCGTTCAACGTCCCGTTCACGATCTGGATGATGAAGGGGTTCGTCGACGAGGTGCCCGCAGAGTACGAGGATGCCGCCATGCTCGACGGCTACACCCGCTTGCAGGCGTTCTGGCGATTTACCCTTCCCCTGCTCCTGCCCGGCATCGCCGCGACGGCGGTCTTCGCACTCATCTTCTCGTGGAACGAGTTCGTGTTCGCCACCTTCCTTACCTCCAGCGACAACGTGCGGACGGCCCCACCCGCCATCGCCGGCCTCATCGGTGGAACCACTGTGGACTGGGGTCTCGTGGCCGCCGCCTCCGTAGTGTTCGCCCTACCGGTGCTCGTCTTCGCCTACCTGGTGCGCAAGCACCTCGTCGCCGGTGTGACGCTCGGGGCGGTGCGACGCTGATGGCGGGCATCGAGGTGACCGCCCTGCACAAGCGCTACCCGGACGGGACGGTCGCAGTTGATCACGTGGACCTGTCCATCGGCGACGGCGAGCTGTTCGTGATGCTCGGCCCTTCGGGTTGCGGCAAGACGACCACGCTGCGGGCCATAGCCGGCCTGGAGAGGCAGACGACGGGCGACATCCGCATCGGCAACACGCTGGTCAACGACCTGCCGCCCGCCGAGCGCGACATCGCCATGGTGTTCCAGTTCTACGCTCTCTACCCGCATCTGAGAACCCGCGACAACCTGGCGTTCCCACTGCGGGCCGAGGGACTGCCCAAGGCGGAGGTGCGCGAGCGGGTCGACGAGGCCGCCCGGCTGATGCGGCTCGGTCCGCTCCTGGACCGGCGACCGCGCCGGCTGTCCGGCGGGGAGCAGCAGCGCGTCGCGCTTGCTCGCGCCCTGGTGCGACGACCGCGCGCATTCCTCATGGACGAACCTCTCACCAATCTGGACGCGGAGCTGAGGGCGGACATGCGCACGGAGATCAAGCACCTGCAGGGGGAGCTGGGGACGACGATGGTCTACGTCACCCACGACCAAGTCGAGGCGATGTCGCTCGGTCACAGAATCGCCATCCTCAACAAGGGCCGCGTCGAGCAGATCGGCACGCCGCTGGAAGTGTACGACCGTCCGGCGAGTCTTTTCTGCGCCGCATTCATCGGCTCCCCGCCGATGAACCTGATTGAGGTGGAGGTGGCCGACGGGAAGCTGCGCAGTCAGAGCGGACTGGTCCTCACGCCACCGCCAGGCCTGCCGCGCGACCGTTGCCTGGTCGCAGGCGTCCGGCCGGAGGCGCTGGAAGTCACAGAACCAGGGGCGGAACGTTCGGTCCCGGCCCGCGTGGTCTCGGCGGAGTGGCTGGGCGACGAAATCATCTACGTGGTTGACCACGGCGGCCAGCGCGACGTACGGGTTCGGATGCCATCGACTGTCCGTTTCGCTGCTGACGCACCGGTCGGGCTGCGGCACTCCGGCGGGCCCCCGCCGGTCTACGACGTGAGCACGGAAGAGCTGGTGGCCTGATGGGAACCGTGGCAGTGCACGGGCTGTGCAAGTCCTTCGGTAAAGTCCAGGCCCTGGACGGGGTGACGCTGGACGTGCCGGACGGCTCGTTCTTCGTCGTGCTCGGACCCTCCGGGGCAGGCAAGACGACGACCCTGCGAGCGATCGCCGGCCTTGAGAAGCTTGACGCCGGGTCGGTGCATCTGGACGGGAGGGACGCGACCGGTGACGCCCCGGCCGCACGCGACCTGGCCATGGTCTTCCAGAACTACGCCCTCTACCCGCGACACACGGCGTACGAGAACATCGCTTCGCCGCTGCGGGCACGCCGCTGTTCTTCGAGCGAGATCGCCGCTGCCGTCGAGCAGATGTCGAGCCTGCTGCACATCGAACGTCTGCTGCAGCGTCGTCCGGCGCAGTTGTCGGGCGGTGAGATGCAGCGTGTCGCCCTGGCCCGGGCGCTGGTCCGTCGCCCGCGCGCGTTTCTCATGGACGAGCCGCTGACGAACCTCGACCTCAAGCTCCGCGTCGAGATGCGCACCGAGCTCACCCGCATCCACCGGA
Organism: Dolomitihabitans soli; assembly: GCF_022213955.1. Lineage (GTDB taxonomy): Bacteria > Actinomycetota > Actinomycetes > Streptosporangiales > Streptosporangiaceae > Streptosporangium_A > Streptosporangium_A soli. Next base: position 92,608 of record NZ_JAKNTW010000018.1, read on the forward strand.
GCCTCGGAGCAACCTTCGTCTACGTGACCAACGACCAGGTCGAGGCCCTGTCCATGGCCGACCAGGTCGCGGTCCTCAAGGAGGGGAAGGTGCAACAGGTCGGAACGCCGACCGAGGTGTACGAGCGTCCAGCCAACCAGTGGGTCGCAGGCTTCGTCGGGAGCCCGCCGATCAGCCTGCTCGCCTGCCACGCCGAGGGAGATCGTCTGGTCGGTGCGGAAGGCTGGACGCTGCCGCGGCCCAGCTGGACCACGGCTGAGGACGGTCGTACGCTGCTGCTGGGCCTGCGCGCGGAGGACCTGTCCGTCGAGCAGCGTGGGGACGCGTCGTTGTCGGGGAAACTCTACGGGCTTGAGCCGCTCGGTGACCGAACGGTGGTCGACGTCCGAGTGGGGACGGAGATTGTCAAGGTCAAGGCACGACCCACCGTCACCGGTACGCCGGGCGAGCGGCTGCATGTCACGGTCGACCTGGACCGTGCGCACCTGTTCGATGCGGGCACCGGGCTGTCGCTGTCCGAGGCCGGGCAGTAACCGCGCCGGGCGGCAACGGCAACATGCGCCGGCACGTGGCAATCGAGCCTCGGCGGACCGTCACCGGTGAGCACGGCCTGACGACGCTGAAGCAGCCATGGCCCGAGAAGGCGATCGGTGGCGCGGGGCGTCGCCCTGCAGCCAGGGCCAAAGCCACGTTCGACCCGCTCGGCAACCTCGACCCCGACGAGGTCGTGTGACCCGTTCGTCAACGCGCGTGGCGCGATCGCTGAGGTCACGCTGGACATCACCAAGAACATCACAGGAGGCGACGCAATGAGTGACCCGATGAACGTCCTGGCCCCCGAGCACCGGCGGCTCCGGATTGGCGACGCCTGGCGCGACGCCGCCAGCGGTGCCACCTTTGTCGTCGAGGACCCGGCCACCGGCAAGACCATCGCCGAGGTGGCGGACGCCGACGTCGTTGACGGGCTCGCCGCTCTGGACGTGGCGAGCAAGGCAATGGCGGAGTGGGCGGCGACCCCGCCGCGAAAACGGTCAGAGTTGTTGACCGCGACGTACCGGGCACTGACCGAGCGATCCGAGGAGGTCGCCCGGCTGATAACGCTCGAGATGGGCAAGCCGCTCGCCGAGGCTCGGGGAGAGGTGGCCTACGGCGCCGAGTTCTTCCGTTGGTTCGCCGAGGAGGCGGTGCGCGTCGAGGGGCGCTACAACACCGCTCCCGCTGGTGGATATCGCATCCTCACCGTGCCGAAGCCGGTCGGACCGTGCGTCTTCGTGACGCCCTGGAACTTTCCGTTGGCCATGGGTGCCCGCAAGATCGCTCCTGCGCTGGCGGCGGGCTGCACGACGATCACCAAGCCAGCAGCCCAGACGCCACTCACCATGCTGTTCCTGGCCCGCATCATGGAGGAGGTCGGCGTTCCCCCGGGCGTCGTCAACGTCGTGACAACCGAGCGTGCCGGCGAGGTGGTCTCAGCATTGCTAGCCGACCGTCGGACCCGCAAGCTTTCGTTCACCGGGTCGACCGAGGTCGGGCGCGTGCTGCTACGACAGGCGGCGGACAACGTGCTGCGCACCTCCATGGAACTGGGCGGCAACGCGGCCTTGATCGTGTGTGCCGACGCGGACCTGGACGTCGCGCTCGACGGTGCCATGGTGGCCAAGATGCGCAACATCGGGGAGTCCTGCATCGCGGCCAACCGAATCTACGTCGAGGAGCCGGTGCGCGAGGAGTTCACGGCGCGCTTCGCCAAGCGGATGGGCGCGCTCTCGGTGGGCCATGGTCTCGACGACGGCGTGGACGTCGGGGCGTTGATCGACGAGGCCTCGGTCACCAAGATCGACGAGCTCGTCGCCGACGCGGTCAATCGCGGCGCCCGTGTCTTGGTGGGCGGCGAGCGTCCGGACGGGCCGGGCCACTTCTACCCGCCTACGGTCCTCGTCGACGTGCCCGAAGACGCGCGGATGCTGGAGGCGGAAATCTTCGGCCCGGTGGCGCCGATCATCTCGTTCACGTCCGACGACGAGGTAATGGCGAAGGCCAACGACACCGAGCACGGCCTGGTCGGATACGTCTTCACCCGTGACCTCCAGCGGGCGCTCCGGTTCACCGAGGGGCTAGAGACGGGGATGCTCGGCATCAACCGTGGTCTGATCTCGGACCCGTCAGCTCCGTTCGGAGGCGTGAAGCAGTCCGGGATCGGCAAGGAGGGGTCGCACGAGGGCATCCTTGAGTACCTCGACGTCACCTACGCGGCGATCGACCTACCGTGACCGGCCTGCTGCTCCGGGTGCCCGCCGAGGATCACCGCGCCCTGTGCACACATGACCTGACCGGCCTCCACCCGTGGGGCGGGACCCGGGCCATGGCCGGCACGAATCCGCTGGCACCCGGGGACGCCGTCGACTCCGCCGGTGTGCGCGCCACAGACGCGGCCGCGGCGGTGGATGGGGCGATCAGCCCTTTCGGCGGTCCAGGAGGCTACGCCCTCGGGCTCATGATCGAGGTGCTGGTCGCGACCTTGACTCGTACCGCCCTTGGCGACGATGTCCGCGGGACCCTCGACCCGACTGACCCGCCCACCAAGGGCGACGTCTTCATCGCGATGGACCCGAGGGCGCCCGGGCACGACCGAGTCTGGGAGCCCGGCGCGTGCCTGCGTCACCCGGCAGCCAACCTTGCCGACGCCGTCCCGGTCTCGCAGGTGACCTGGACGTCCGCCCAGCAAATCACCGCCGACGTTCCAGAGAGGCACTGACATGCTTGAGACCGTCCGCGGACCACGCCAGCTGATAGTGGGCGAAGGGGTCGCGCAGAACATCCCACGAGTGGTGGCCGAGTGTGGCTCGCGAGTCCTCATCGTGACCGACCGGGTTCTTCTGGGGCAGCCGGGCGTGGCCGAGATCGTGGCCGCCGTGCGGGAGAAGGTCGAAGTCGTCGGGGTGTTTGCCGACGCGACTCCGGACGTGCCACTCGCCGATGTCGCCCTGGCCGTCTCGGTCGCCGCAGAGGTGGACGCCGACGTAATCCTCGCCATCGGGGGTGGCACGGTGATCGACCTCGCCAAAATCGTCGGCGTCATCCGGCGCCACGGTGGGACGCCGCGCGACTTCTACGGCGAGTCAAAGGTGCCGGGGCCGACGATTCCTCTCGTCGCGGTCCCGACGACGTCAGGAACCGGCTCCGAGCTCACGCCCGTCTCGGTGTTGACCGACCCGGACCGCGAGCTGAAGGTGGGGGTCTCCAGCGTCCACATCGTGCCCGACTTCGCCATCATCGACCCCGAGCTCACCTACACCTGCCCTGCGACCGTCACTGCCCACTCCGGCATCGACGCGTTTTGTCACGCGGTGGAGAGCTACACCGCGCGACCCCGGGCCCACGGACCGCGCGACCCGGTGGAGCAGGTCTTCCTCGGCCGCAACCCGATCACCGATCACTACGCGCTCCTGGCCGCGGAGCGGATCGCCCGCAGCTTGCCCCATGTCGTCAGGGACGGAGGCGACAAGGACGCGCGCGCGGACATGTCCTATGGGTCCATGCTAGCCGGGCTCGCATTTTCCCACGCAGGCAACGCGGCTCCGCACGCCCTCCAGTACCCCATCGGCGCAGCCACCCACACACCGCACGGCCTGGGCGTCGGGCTGCTGCTGCCCTACGCGCTGGACGCGGCCAGGGATGCCATCGGCGACCGGTTGACCATCCTCGCCGGGGTGTGCGGGCTCGACGTGACCGACGCCTCGGATGCCGAGGCCGCAGATACGTTCCTCACCTGGCTCGACGGGCTCCTTGCCGACATCGGCATCCCTACCACCTTGGCGGACATTGGCGTGGCACGCGCCGACCTCCCGCGCTTCGCGGAGATGGCCAGTGGCGTCACCCGCTTGATCCAGAACCATCCAGGCCCGACCGACACCGCCAGCCTGACCGCGATCCTCGAAGCGGCCTGGATCGGGGACCGGACCCGACACGTCCTGACTCCGGAGCAGAGATAGTGACGGGCCTTTCATGCTCCAGCGCCCGCGCGAGCAGGAACTCATCCAGTTCCTTCAGCTCCACCGTCGTCGGCAGCCGCCACCCCAGATATCTCGCCACCACTCGCAGATGCTCGGTCCGGGTCTTCGCCCGCCGGCCGTAGGACCGTAACTCGCCCGGATCGACGCCCAGTCGGGTGGCCAGCCTGGCCACCGCAACCGGCGGCGCCAACGACACCTTGTCCGGGACGAACCCCAGCCACGGCAACGTGCACAACGCGACCGCCAACCCAACCCGGCCGACCCGGTGGAGCGACCGCCCCCGACCCGGTCATCAAAGTCCTGCCTGGCTCGTCCACCAACATCCAGATGAACGTGCCCGGCGCGATGCTGCACGTCGATGTCAAGAAGCTCGGCGAGCCCCAATCCGCTGAACGTGCTGTGCGGCGATACCGTGCTCGATCCCCGGACCGGGCTGGCCTGAGCTGTACGGCTCCATGCACGTGCAAGATCGCCGCATGCAGGTGTCGGATCATATACGGTACCCCCGTAGTGTATACGAAGCCAGCACCAAGTCAGCACGCCATTGGGAAACAACGGGGACAAACAAGGAATAACGGGCATTCTGCCATCCGACTTCGAACGTGATTCCAGCACACCTGTTCTACCACCGCCGACCCAAAGATCCCGGCGGTAGGCCGCTGACGTGCGGAAACGTTAGCGCACCGGCAACCCGGTCACGGCCCGGCCGATGATCAACCGCTGGATCTCCGAGGTGCCCTCGAAGATCGTATAGATCTTGGCGTCGCGGTGGAAGCGTTCGACCGGGTGGTCGCGGGTGTAGCCCGCGCCGCCGAGGATCTGGATGGCCTGTTCGGTCACCCACACGGCGGTCTCCGCGGCGACCAGTTTGGACATGGAGCCCTCGGCCTGGTCGAAGGGGCGGGCGTGGCGGGCCATCCAGGCGGCGCGCCAGGTGAGGAGGCGGGCGGTGTCGACGCGGGTGGCCATGTCGGCGAGGAGGAAGGCGACGGCCTGGTTCTCACCGATCTTGCGGCCGAACTGCTCTCGCTGGCCCGCGTAGTCCCTGGCGTACTCGAAGGCGGCACGGGCGGTGCCGACGGCCATGGCGGCGACGGTGGGGCGGGTGGTCTCGAAGGTGCGCATGGCGTGCTGCTCGCCGGACCTCTCGCCGCTGCGGGCCTTGGCGAGGCGATGGTCGAGTTTGTCCCGGCCGCCGAGGAGGCAGGCGGCGGGAATCCGGACGTCGTCGAGGACGACTTCGGCGGTGTGGGAGGCGCGGATGCCGTGCTTGCGGAACTTCTGGCCCATGGAGAGGCCGGGTGTGCCGGGCGGGATGACGAAGGTGGCCTGGCCGCGGGTGCCGAGGGAGGGGTCGACGGAGGCGACGACGACGTGGACGTCGGCGATGCCGCCGTTGGTGGCCCAGGTCTTCACGCCGTTGAGCACCCAGTCGTCCCCGTCGGGGACGGCACGGGTGCGGATGGAGCCGATGTCGGAGCCGGCGTCGGGTTCTGAGGCGCAGAAGGCGCCCAGTTTAACGTCGCCGGGAGTGCCGAACATCTGCGGCAGCCACTCCCCCATCTGCTCGGGGGTGCCCCCGGCGGCGACCGCGGCGGCGGCGAGGCCGGTGCCGACGATGGAGAGGCCGATGCCCGCGTCGCCCCAGAAGATCTCCTCGAAGGCGACCGGGATGCCGAGACCGCTCTCCTCGAACCACTGGGTGGCGAAGAAGTCGAGGGAGTAGAGCCCGACCTTGGCGGCTTCCTGGATGATCGGCCAGGGGGTCTCCTCGCGCTCGTCCCACTCGGCGGCGGCCGGGCGGATCACGTCGCTGGCGAAGGTGTGGACCCAGGCGCGCACCTCGCGCACGTCCTCGCTCAACTCCGGGCAGAAGGCCATTCGTTCACTCCCTGTGAGGTCACCACCCGTAATCTACCGGCCAGTAGCATAGTCAGCGCAAGCTGATCATAGGAGGTCGTTCCGGAACGGTGACGTCCCGGACGACGGGCTCGTGGCGGGCGGCTTCGCGCCGGAACTGGGCCAGCGTGGCCGCCGGCTCGTAGCCGGGCAGCACGATGCCCTGGCGGGCCAGCCGCGCCCAGGCGGTGTGCATGATCTGCGCGGCCATCCCGCCGAGGGCCTCGGTCGACTGGTGGGAATGGACCCGGCTGCCGAGATCGACCTGGGCGAGGGCGTCCAGACCGGCCAGTTCGAGCAGGTCGACGAGCAGCCCGAACTCCACTCCGTACCCGGTGACGAAGGGCACCCGTTCCAGCGCCGAGCGCCGCCCCGCGTACTCGCCCGCGAGTGGCTGGACGAACCCGGCGAGCCGCGGCCAGTGCAGGTTGAGCAGCGGCCGGGCGACGAGTTCCGTGACCCGCCCGCCGGCCATCGGGACATCCTGCAGCGGCCGGTCGTAACAGCCCTTGACGTAGACCACGGCTGGGTCGGCGAGCAGCGGCCCGAGCAACCCGGTGACGAACGAGGAGCGGAACTCACGCAGGTCGGCGTCGACGAAGACCAGCACGTCTCCCGAGGTCACCGCGAGCGACTTCCACAACGCCTCCCCCTTGCCCTCCAGCGGTTCGAGACCGGGCAGGATCTCGTCCTGCGCGAAGACCTTGGCCCCGGCCGCCGAGGCGCGGGCGGCGGTGTCGTCGGTGGACCGTGAGTCGATCACCACCAGCTCGTCGACGAGCGGCACCGCCTCCATGAGTCCCGTGCGGATCGCCGTGACGATCTCTCCCACCGTCTCCTGCTCGTTCCTCGCGGGCAGGACGACGCTGACGGTCGCGGCTCCCTTGGCGTCGAGCAGCGCCCCCACCGGCCAGCCGTCCGACGAGGAGGTACGGCGGCGCGACCAGGCCTCCACCTCAGGAAGCACCCGTATCCCCCGATCGTCCACGTCAGTCCAGGGACAACCCTAGACAACCGTGGTGGAAAGGTCGTCGCTGGAGGTCGCCTTCGGCACCAGATCCGCCCGCGACGGCGGTCGCCTGTCATCCGTTGAGATAGTTCCTGAGCCCGGCGGCGAGTGAGGCGGCGATGCGTTCGCGGAAGGCCGGGCTCGACATCTTGGCGGCGTCACCGCGGTTACGCATGTTGCCGCATTCGACGAACACCGCGGGCCGGGTGGACAGGTTGAGCCCGCCCAGGTCGGTGCGGGTGTCCAGCCCCTTCTTCCCCAGATACGTCGAGTACGGCATGCCGGTGCCGTTCCGGTAGGCGTCCCGGATCGCGAGGCCCAGCCGCCGGGACGGCTTGACGATCGCTTCGTTGTGCCCCGCCACCAGACCGGGAAGGATCACGTGGAAGCCGTGCCCGCTCGCCGCGGCCCCGTCGGCGTGGATGGACACGACCGCGTCCGCCTCGGCCTTGTTGCCGATGGCGGCCCGTTCGGTGACGCATGGCCCGACCCCGGTGTCGTCCGGCCGGGTCAGCACGACCTTCGCCCCCCTCTTCTCCAGCAGCGTCCTGAGCCTGCGTGCCACATCCCAGGTGAACGCGTGCTCGGGGTAGCCGGCGTCGGTCTCGGTCCCCGTCGTGTTGCACGGCTTCCGCCCGGTGATGATGTCCACCTGCCGGTTGATCTCGTCCGGATGCGCGGCGTTGCCTCCGTTGTGGCCGGGATCGATCGCGATCACCTTCCCGGCGAGCACCGGTCCGGCCGTCGGCGCCTTCGCCGGCACGGAGGCGGTCGCGGAAGCGGTCGCGGAAGCGGTCGCGGAAGCGGTCGCGGAGACGGTCACGGCGGCCGGCACGACCGGGCTCCGTGCGGCCGGAGCCCCTCCGCACGCGGTGGACGACACCACCAGCGCGGCACAGATCATCGCTCCCGTTCGGTGAACCCGCATGCCATGTACGGTACCCACCGGGTTCGCGCGCCCCGGTCCGCAATCACCCTGGTGACGTGCCCGATTACGGAGATTCCTCGATCTAGGTACCCGGATCGCAGGGAATCAGGTGGCCTGCCCCGACCGCGTCCGGGTCGCCGACTCGACTCGGGGATGCTGCTCGCCGAGCGGGGCCACCAGGGCACCATGCGCGCGACTGACGGCCGATTTGCCAGGAAATCCATAGGATCGAGTGATTGATGAGACGGTCCGGCACCGGTTAGCTTGCTGTGCAACCCTCAACTCCCCCTGTTGTAAACGAGGCTGTCATGTCAATGACCGCAACTCTCCGGCGCGTGCTGGCGGTGACGTCAGCCGTCGTGCTGAGCGTGGTCGCGGCGTCGCAGGCGGGCGCCGGAACGACCACCGCGCCCAAACGGCCGAACATCGTCTTCTTCCTCGTCGACGACCTGTCGGCCGAGCTGATCGAGTACATGGACACCGTCAAGAGCCTGGGCGAGAACGGCACGGCCTTCACCGGCTACTACGTGTCGAACTCGCTCTGCTGCCCGTCGCGGGCCTCCACGTTCACCGGCCGGTTCCCGCACAACACCGGTGTGCTCACGAACAAGGGGTCCGACCACGGCGGTTACGCGGCGTTCGAGAAACACGAGAGCAGCACGTACGCGGTCTCCCTCGAACAGGCCGGCTACCGCACCGGCTACCTGGGCAAGTACATCAACGAGTACCCGGTGGGCGCGGACTACCGGGTGCCGCCGGGCTGGGACGAGTGGCACGTGGCCGCGGGCGGCGGCTACAACGAGTTCAACTACCAGCTCACCGGGTACGTCCAGGAGGAGACTCCGGGCGAGAAGCCGATCGATCCCTCCGGCGGCAAGTACCTCGTGGACGTGCTCGGGCAGCGGGCGTCCGACTTCATCGAGCGCTCCCGCGAACACGCCCCGGGCAAGCCGTTCTTCCTGCAGGTCGCGCCGTTCTCGCCGCACTCCAGGGTCGGCATGAAACCGGGCGAGAAGGAGCCGCTGTTCCCGCCCGCGCGCCGCGACCGGCCGAAGACCGAGTGGCCGGCCGGGCAATTCCCGCACGGCGACTGCGGCGGGCCCGACTGCAACGGCATCGACGTCAGCACGCTGCCCGCCTTCGACGAGGACACCGCCGACAAGCCCTCGTGGGTCCGCAGGCAGGCGATCGGCACCGACGACAAACTGGTCAGGCAGTTGCGCCAGGACTTCCGCAACCGGATCCGGATGGTGCAGTCCGTGGACGACATGGTGGAGCGCGTCCTGTCCACGCTGACCGCCGCCGAGAAGCGGAACACCTACGTGGTGTTCACCTCCGACAACGGCTTCCATCTCGGCCAGCATCGCCTGGTTCGCGGCAAGTCCACCGCCTACGACCACGACATCCGGGTGCCGCTGCTGGTCAAACGCCCGGCGGCGGGGCGACAGGGCGACTTCGTGACCGGCCGGATCGCGCAGAACGTGGACCTGTTCGCCACCTTCCTGGACATCGCGGGGGCCGACCGGGCCACGCGCGACAGCCGCGACGGCCGCAGTCTGCTCCCGCTCGTCCAGGGCCGCAAGACGCCGGACTGGCGTGACGCGGCCCTGATCGAGCACGTCAAGCCGAACCCGGCGGCCCCCGGCACAGCCGACCCCGACGCCGACGGCCTCAAGGCGGGCAACGCGCAACCGCCCACGTACACCGCGGTGCGCACCACCGGCGACCTCTACGTCGAGTACGAGGGCGACCCGAAGCCGGAGTACTACGACACCGTCACCGATCCGCACCAGGAGACCAACGACCCCGACAACGCCCGTACGGCCGACCTCGGCAAGGCACTTCAGGGCCTGAAGAACTGCGGCCGGCCCGGCAACGCCGACTGCTGGACCGCCTCCCACCTCGGCTGACACGTCACCGATTCGGGGCCTGCCCGCGAAGGGCGGGCCCCGGCCCCCTTACCGGCGGGCCCGAACAGGCAGGACGGGCCAGGTCACCGCGTCGTCGCCTGCCATGGACCTCGGCGACCGCCGGCGGGCCCAGCGCGAGAAGCGCCGGGGCCGGACTCCGGCGTCAGCTCGCGGCGTGGCGTTCCAGGAAGGTGTAGACGTCGGCCTCGTCCACGCCGGGGAAGGAGCCGGGCGGCAGGGCCGCGAGAATGTGGGAGTTGGCGCGGGCGGAGGGCCAGGCGTAACCCTCCCAGCGCTGGGTCAGCTCGACGGGCGGGCGACGGCAGCACTCCCCCGTCGGGCAGGCGGACTTGGTGCGGATCGTGGTCTCGCGACCCCGGAACCATCGGGATTCGCGGTACGGCACGCCGAGGGTGATGGCGAAGTCGCGCTCCCGGGACGGATCGACGTGGGCGACGCAGAAGTAGGTGCCGGTGGGCGAGTCGGAGTACTGACAGTAGGCGGAGAACCTGTCGGCGGACAGGAAGACCTGACGGCCCGACCACTGGAGGCACATCCGCTGCCCCTCGATCGCCCCCTGCTCGTCGGCGGGGAAGACGATCCCGTCGTTCTCGTACGCCTTGTAGATGATGCCGCCCGCGTCGTTGCGCACGAAATGGCAGGTCAGATCGAGGTGGGTGGTGGCCAGGTTGGTGAAGCGGTGGGCGGCCATCTCGTAGGAGACGGCGAAGACGTCGCGCAGGTCCTCCACCGACAGGGCCCTGTCCTGCTTGGCCTCGCGGAGGTACGGCGCGGCGGCCGCCTCGGGGACGAGCACGGCGGCGGCGAAATAGTTGGCCTCGGTGCGCTGACGGAGGAAGTCGGCGAAGTCACGCGGCTTGTGGTGGCCGAGCGCGAGATGACCGAGGGTCTGCAGCAGGATCGTGCGCGGGGAGTGCATGCCGAGCTGCTCGTGCTTGACGTAGATGCGGCGGTTGCGTAGGTCGGTGATGGATCGCACGGTTCGCGGCAGGTCCTGGGCGGTGTGCACGGTGAACCCGAAGTGGGTCACCAGGGCCGAGATCGTGCTCTGTGACAGCGCGCCGGAGCGATAGCCCACCGCGGACAGGGCCTCGGCGGCGGCCTGTTCGATCTCCACGAAGTAGTTGCCCCGCTCGCGCTGCATCCGGCGCAGCTCGGCGTTGGCGGCCCTGGCCTCCTCGGGGGTGGCCGTGCCCTTCGCCTGCCGGGAGCGCAGTTCTTCGTACAGCCCCAGGATGTGCTCCAGGACGTCGTTCGGCACCCGGGCGGAGACCTTCAGCCGGGGCAGGCCGAGCCCGGTGTAGATGGGGTCGCGTTGCGCCTCCTCCAGCGCGATCTCCAGTTGCGCCCTGCGGTTGGGGGCCTGGCGGCGCAGCAGTTCCTCGACGGGCACGTTCAGCGCGGCGGCCAGCGATTTCAGCAGCGACAGCTTGGGCTCGCGCTTGCCGTTCTCCAGCAGGGAGAGCTGGCTGGGCGCGCGGCTGACCCGCCCACCGAGGTCGGACAGCGTGAGGCCGCGCTGTTTGCGCAGGTGGCGTAGCCGCTGTCCGAACGCGATGAGATCGAGCTCCTGCGTCAAAGACAGCGGTTCTTCGCTCACCAGAGATGCCATACCAGGATCTTAGGTGAAATTTCTGGGCATCTTCCAGACACGCCCGGCCGAGCTGGGGCGAGTCAGTGCGATTGGTCTAGTCCATAGCGAAAACTCAAGGATTCTTCTCCGCTGAATACTGACAAGTCTTCACTCTAGAGAAATTTCGCAATAATTTCCGAGATTGTTCGACTGTTCGTCCCTCTGCGATCTGCACACACTCGAATCAGGCACCCAGGGGACGACAAAGGAGTGAACGATGAACGATCGCCTCAAGGGAGCAGCTGAGGAGCTTCGCCACGAGTGGGAGACCGACCCGCGGTGGAACTCCATCGAACGGACCTACACCGCGGACGACGTGATCAGGCTGCGGGGCTCCGTCCAGGAGGAGCACACCCTGGCCCGGCTCGGCGCGGAGCGGTTGTGGGGACTGCTGCAGACAGAGGAGTACGTGCACACGCTCGGCGCGCTGACCGGCAACCAGGCGGTGCAGCAGATCAGGGCCGGCCTGAAGGCGATCTACATGTCCGGCTGGCAGGTGGCGGCCGACGCCAACCTCGGCGGGCAGACCTATCCCGACCAGAGCCTCTACCCCGCCAACTCGGTCCCGGCCGTGGTCCGGCGGATCAACAACGCGCTGCTGCGCGCCGACCAGATCACCTGGTCCGAGGGATCGGCGGACGCCCCGCACTGGCTGGCCCCGATCGTCGCCGACGCCGAGGCGGGCTTCGGCGGGGTGCTCAACGCCTTCGAGCTGATGAAGGGCATGATCGCCGCCGGTGCGGCGGGCGTGCACTGGGAGGATCAGCTCGCCTCGGAGAAGAAGTGCGGCCACCTGGGCGGCAAGGTGCTGATCCCGACCGGCCAGCACATCAAGACGCTCAACGCCGCCCGGCTCGCCGCGGACGTGTGCGGAGTGCCCAGCCTGATCATCGCGCGGACCGACGCACAGGCCGCGACGCTACTGACCAGCGACGTGGACCCGCGCGACCAGCGTTTCACCACCGGTGACCGGACCGCGGAGGGGTTCTACCGGGTCCGCAACGGCCTTGCGGCGTGCGTCGCGCGCGGCCTGGCCTACGCGCCGCACTCCGACCTGCTCTGGATGGAGACCTCCACGCCGGACCTCGACGTGGCCCGCCAGTTCGCCGAGGCGATCAAGGCGGAGTTCCCCGACCAGATGCTGGCCTACAACTGCTCGCCGTCCTTCAACTGGAAGCAGCACCTCGACGACTCGACCATCGCCAAGTTCCAGCGCGAGCTGGGCCACATGGGGTACAAGTTCCAGTTCATCACCCTGGCCGGCTTCCACTCGCTCAACCACTCCATGTTCGACCTCGCCAAGGGCTACGCGGAGGACGGCATGACCGCCTACGTCAGCCTGCAGGAGGCGGAGTTCGCCGCCGAGGCGGCCGGCTACACCGCCACCCGCCACCAGCGCGAGGTCGGCACCGGATACTTCGACCTGGTCAGCACGGCCATCGCGCCCGACTCCTCGACGACGGCCCTCGCGGGCTCCACCGAAGCGGAGCAGTTCGAAGCGGCTCACTGACCACTCTCGAACTGGGCTCGTCCGGACCACCTCCAGGGCATGGGACGGTTCCCCCGGACGGCCTCACGACCAGGTCGAAACGCCCCGCCGTACGGAGTCTCCCCCCCGGACCCCGTACGGCGGGGCTTCGTCGTCGCGTCAGTGCGGGGCCGGAGGGTGCGAGTGGCGGGCGTCGCGACCGCGGTCGGCGGTGACGGTCGCTGCGGGCGGCCGTCAGACGCGCAGCGCGCGGACGGACCAGCGGCCGTCGAGACGGTCCAGGCGGAGTGGGCGGCCGAAGCAGGCGGACAGGTTGTCGCCGGTCAGGATCCGGTCGACGGGGCCCGCCGCCATAATGCGGGAGTCACGCATCAGCAGGGCGTGGGTGGTGGTGGCCGGGACCTCTTCGAGATGGTGGGTCACGGTCACCGTGGTCAGGCCGGGACGGGTGGTGGCGAGGTCCTCGACCGCGAGGATGAGGTCCTCACGGGCGGGCAGGTCGAGGCCGGCGGACGGCTCGTCGAGGAAGACGATCGCGGGATCGGCCATCAGCGCGCGGGCGACCCGGATCCGGGCGCGTTCGCCCTGGGAGCAGACGGCGAACGGCCGTTCGGTCAGATCCTTGCAGCCCAGCTCGGCCAGCAGCCGGTGCGCCCGGTCGTGTTCCGCCGGGCCGTACCTGTCCCACAGGGGCGCGGCCGTGCCGGTGTGACCGGTCAGCACGACGGTGTGGGCGGTCGCGCCCTCCTCCTCCATCAGCGCCTCGTCGACGAGACCCTGGCTGGCGGCGACCAGGCCGATGTGGCGGCGCAGCTCGCGCAGGTCGACCCGGCCGAGCCGGCGGCCGAGTACGGTCGCGTTCCCCGCCGTCGGGTGACGCACGGAGGCGGCGATCGACAGCATGGTGGTCTTGCCCGCGCCGTTGGGCCCGAGGATCACCCAGTGCTGGCCGTACTCCACCCGCCAGTCGACCTCGGCGAGCAGCCAGCGGCCGCTCACCCGGACACCCACCCCGGCCAGGTCCACCGCGGCACCCGTCCGGTCCGGCACGATCTCGTCGATCATCTGCGGCTCCTTTCCCCGGAGAAGGATAGGAGGTCGGCGCCGGGAACCAGGCACCGGTATCTCGGGTGCGGACCATCAGAGCCGCAATGCCCAGGTGGGAGAGCGGATCAGGCAGCAGACCGACGCGGGGCGCGTGCCTTGCCCCGATCCACCTCGGCATGCCCGGCCTGCGCACACCCAGGACCGCTGCCGCCAGCCGATCAGACAACGGTTGCACTTGGGGCCCGGTCCGTCCCAAAGCCTCTGATCTGCAGCTCTCTGAAACCGAATCGGTGATGCCAGAGGGATCACGGCGAGATGTTGCGGAGAGCGAGAGCCGCTCCGACTGCCGCCTCAGTACTGTCACTTCGCATGACCGACACCGAGATCGAGATCACCGCAGACCTGGTCCGCGACCTGCTGCAGGAGCAACATCCAGACCTTGCAGGGCTGGCCATCCGCGAGGTGGCGGGCGGCTGGGGCAACCAAATGTGGCGCCTCGGGGACGAGTTGGCCGTGCGCATGCAGCGCATGGACCCCACCCCGGAGCTCCAGCTCAAGGAGCGGCGGTGGCTACCCGTGCTGGCCCCGCGCCTGCCGCTCCCGGTGCCGACCCCGGTGCGGTTCGGCGAACCGTCCGAGCGCTTCCCCAAGCATTGGACCGTGATGACGTGGGTTCCCGGCGAGCCGCTGGACCACGGCTCGATCAGCCGCGGCGCCCACGCGGCCGACACGCTGGCGGGCTTCCTCCAGGCGCTCCATGTGGAGGCGCCCGCCGAGGCGCCGATCGCTACGGACCGCGGCGCCCATCCCAGGAACTGCACGGACGGCTTCGAGAGCTTCTTCCAGGCCGTTGCCCCCGATGACATCGCTGCCGATGTCCGGGCCGTCTGGGACGACGCCGTTGCGGCTCACGCGTGGGAGGGCCCGCCGGTGTGGGTGCACGGCGACCTCCATCCCGCGAACGTCGTCGTCTCGGACGGAACGCTCTCGGGCATCGTCGACTTCGGTGACATGTTCGCCGGCGATCCGGCGTGGGACCTCGCCGCCGCCTGGGTGCTGCTACCCGCGGGCACGGCCTCACGGTTCTTCGACATGTACGCGCATGCAGACGAGGCGGCGATCCGGCGCGCCCGCGGGCTGGCCGCTATGAAGAGCCTCTTCCTGATGCTCATGGGGCAGAACGGAGATCGGGGCCTTCCCGGCGGCAAGCCGAACTGGGGACCTGCAGGCCGGGCGGCACTTGATCGTGTTCTGAAGGGCGTTTGACGCACGCTGCTTTGACTTGTCTCGATCTTGGTTGAGGGCCATGCGGCAGTCACCTGCGTGGATTCATCGATCACCACGCGCGGTGGGGATGCCAAGGTCCACGGCCATATGCTGCCCGTGGCCTCGACCGAGCTGAGTGAGCTTGTCTTGGGCGTCGGCCAAGCTGACGCGGAGCCCTTCGACTTCGCCGAGCCAGCCTTCACGTTAGGCCTCGGCAATGCGGGCGATGAGGTTATCGCGGATCTCCTCCAGTCGGCCGCGCTGGGCCGAGTCCGGCCGCAGGAGCGAACATCTGACACATGCATGCTTATGAACACAAGGAGTTGAGAAGGCTCGGCCCCTCGCTGACCAGGCGTGAGGGTTGCGACGTGGTGCTGGTCCGTGAATGATGATCGGCAGCTCAGGCGAAGGAGCACTGTGGACTTCACGATCAGATATGAACCCGCTCCCGACGAAGTGGCGCGGGCACTACGCCAAGGTCTCAAACGGCAACTCATCACGGTCTATCGGATTTTGCCCTCGGTCCTGGTCGTGGCAGGACTCGCTTGCATCTGGGCCGATGCCGTCTTCATGGGTGTGGGCATGCTCGTCGCAGCGATCGTGGCTCCCTTTGTGGCGACCTGGGCGATCCGCCGGATCGCCACGCGACAGCTCGCCTACATGTGCGTACCTACTACGATTCGGGTGACCAACGACGGGTACGAATGCCGAACCGACCAGTACAGCACCACAATGCAGTGGTCCATGTTCGGGCAAGTCGCGACAACTCAAGAGTTCTGGCTGTTCTTCGTGAGCAGGCAGCCTGCGGCGTTCCTCCCCAAATGCGCCTTCGACAGCGAGCAACAGGCCGAACTCAGTGACTTCCTGGCCGCACGGCAGAATGCGGAAGCCTCCTGAGCCGGCTATCGCCCGATGACCACGTCACAAGATCAGCGACAGAGCCGGCAAACGTGCAGAGGTGATCAGGGCGCAGGCCGCTGTACCAGGATGGTGGTCACGAAGCCTCTCAGATAACGTTGATCAACTTGACCGGAGATGGTTCGTGGCACGTCGACATGCCTTCGGCGCCAGGGCCTCCCGACCGCAAGGAGTGGGAGGAACCAGAAGCATCCGGTCCAGCGTTCCGTGATCGTTTGAAAGGATCGCGGCATGACGATCGAGGATCTGGTGACTCGTCTGCTCGCCGCCACTCGTGCCGCCTTCACGCAGGCGCGTCAGCTGCACCCAGATGAGTCGTTCTACTGCTACGCGCTGTACACCGACGCGTTCGCCGCCTACATCTTGCCGACCTGCAGCTCTGAGGAGGGGTTGCGGCAGGTGGCGCGCCGGTACGCCGACGAATTCGGGGACACCGTAGCGGAGCAGGCGGATGGTCTCCGCTGGAATCCGCCGGACTGGCCGCACCACATGCTCGGGGAAGAGCACTTCACCGGTGTTCTTGAGCTGCTCGAAAGCCGTGGTGACCCATGGCAGCGCGATGACGACGGCCTCGACGCCGAGGTGAACGCCCGCTTCGAGGCGTGCTTTCGCGCGCTGGCCCTCCTGGATGCGGAGGGATTCTTCGGCCAGGACGCCGAACGCGACCGGGTGATCGTCACCCTGCTCCAGGGCGACCAAAGCGACCGAAGCCGGCTGGAGAACGCGCGACGACTCAACCCGCCCGCCGCTGTCGCGCGCCTGGAGCGCTACCTGAACGTCCCCAAGCCCATCGGTGACTTCGTCACGCTCGGATCGAAAGGCGCCTACCAGATCAACGCCCTGGCATACGCGTCCGATGCAAGACTGCTGGTGGCGTGCGGCTCCCACGGTGAGCTGTTCGCCTGGGACCTGAACGACGACCGTGAACTCCCGGCCACCGCACGTGAGGCGAGCTACCGAGGCGCCGCGATCTCGGCGGACGGCCGGACGCTGCTGGTCACCGACCACAAGCGGCTGCTGCGCGTCGAACTGCCCGGCGGTACGCGCCACGACCTGGGCATTCCGGACGCTCGCGCCATCGCGGTCTCCCCTGACGGCGCCATCATGGTCGCCGCCTGCGACGGGTTCGTCCAAGCGCTCGCCGTCGCCACCGGACAGGAGCTGTGGCGGCTGGCCCGCCCGGCGTCCGGCCTGCAGTTCAGCGGTGACGGGACGCTGCTGGCGTTGACCGGCGACGTAGGCGTCAAAGGCGTCGCGCTGGTGGACGCGTCCGACGGGTCATTGCGGCGGGATCCGGAGTTGATCCGCGCCGCCCCGCGGATATGTTCCTGCCTGGCGTGGTCCTCCGATGACCGAATCCTGGCGACCGCGGACCAGAAGTCGGGTCACATCCGGCTGTGGCATCGGCGAGACGACGGTTTCGCCGCCGGGCGGACGTTCGAGCCGCCGTCAGCCGATGCGTCAGGTCCCGGCAAACCCACGGACCTGGCCTTCTCGCCCGACGGGACGCTGCTGGCCTCGGCGCACGACAATGGCGACGTCCACACCTGGGAGGTTGGCACCGGTCGGCACCTGCAACGACTGCGCGGAGTGCAGGAATCCATGACCGCTGTCGTCTTCGTCGACGGCCGTCGCCTCGCCGCCGCAGGCCGGGATGTCGACGCCGGCCCGCCCGTCTATCTCTGGACGATCGCGGCCGGGTGACCGGATCAGCCGCGTCGGTGCGCGAGGACGGCGAGGACGCGACGGTGGTCGCCCGGGGCGGGTGGCAGATCCAGCTTCAGCAGGATCGAGCCGACGTGCATGACGACGGCCGCGGATCGTCGCCGGAGCGTCTTCGGGGAAGACTCCCAGCGTCCGCAGTCGCAGGTAGAAGTCGACCTTGTGCTGCCCGCCGCGGACGTGGACCCGACGTTGGGTGTCGAACAGCAGCACGCAGTCCCCGACAGTGATGTCGCTGATGAGCCCGCCTGGATCCTCACCCACCACCCACCTCGACCTCGAATCCCGCGTCCTGTTCGCACCATGAGGCGTGTCGGTTACCTGAAGTCGTTGTTCGTGCTGTGAGCGGGGTGGCGGCCAGGTGCTGAGGAGTGGAGCGTCCGGCCGGTCCCGTGCGGGTCGAGGGCGGCGGTAGCGGTCTTGAGTAGATACTCCGCCCATGGGTCGCCGTCTGGATCTTCTCGTCAAACCGTGAACGGTCAGCGCTGGGAGACCCAGTGCAGCGACAGGTCCGTGGCCTTGCGCTCGGCCCTGATCTCCATCCACTCGCCGAGGATCGTGGCGTGGTCCATGACGACCAGGGCGCCCTGGTCGTCATAGGTCGCCCGTTCGCTGACGAAGACCGGGCTGCCCGCCGGGTGCTGCAGCCGCGCCGCGACCAGGGCGGTGAGCAGGGCCGGCCTGATCCGTTCAGTCGCCCGGTGCACTCGGGCGCCGACGTCGACGAGCGCGGTGTACAGCGGGGTCTCGGTGAAATCGGTCCCCTTGATCGCCGAGGCGTGCGGCTCGACGATCCAGGAGATCTGGTGGACGGCGGGCCGGCCCAGCAGATGCCGTACGCGTGCCAGCCGGAGGGCCCGGCGGTCGGCCGGCGCGTCGCCCAGCAGCCGGGTGAGCGAGCGCGGGGCCTGCCGGATCGCGGCCGACAGCACCTCGGTCCGCAGGGGGTAACCCTGCCTGCGCAGGTCGTCGCCGAGACTGCGCAGCGTGTCGAGGGGGTACTCCGCACTGGCCGACGTCACATAAGTGCCGCGGCCGGCCCGCTGGACGATCAGATCCTCGCCGCTGAGGACCTGCAACGCCTGCCGCAGCGTCATCATCGTCACGCCGTAGAAGGCGCTGAGCTCACGCTGCGCGGGCAATGCCTCGCCCGCGCGGTAGTGGCCCGACTTGATCTTGTGGGTCAGGTCGTCGGCGATGGCGCGGTAGCGGGGCGTACTACTCATCTGACTCCCTGGCCGAGTGCGCGTCGAATGCTCGCCACATATTCTCCCAGCTCGCGTGGCCGGGCGCCGTCGAGGAGCTTGCGCATCAGCGCCGAAGCCACCACGACGCCGTCGGCATGACCCGCCAGCTCGGCGGCCTGCGCCTGGTTGGAGACCCCGAAACCGAACAGGACCGGCCGGTCGGTGAGTTCCTTGAGCTCGCGGCCGAGCCGGGCGGCCTGCTCGGGAATCTCGCCGCGCTCTCCGGTGGTGCCCATGCGGGTCACGGCGTAGACGAAGCCCCGGCTGCGCTCGGTGATCTCGCGCAGTCTGGCCCGGGAGGAGGATGGAGCGGCGAGCAGCACGAGATCCAGGCCCTCGGCCGCCGCGGCGTCCGCCAGCTCCCCGACCTCCTCCAGGGGCGAGTCGGGCACGATCAGCCCGCGCAGCCCGCTCGCGGTGAGCGCCGCGCAGAACTCCGCGGCGCTCTGCTGCACCACCAGATTGCTGTAGGTCATCGCGATGAGCGGCACGTCGACGTCGAGCGTCGCGACCTCCTCGAGGATCCCCCTGACCGTGGTCCCGGCCGCGATCGCCCGGTCGGAGGCCTCCTGGATCGTGACGCCGTCCAGCATGGGATCGGAGAAGGGGAAGCCCAGCTCGACGGCGTCGGCTCCGGCGTCGGCGTAGGCGTGGACGACGTCCGTCCACCCGGGGGTGACCCCGGCGGTGACATAGGGCACCAGCAGGGGACGCCCCGTGCCACGGCGTGCGATCAGGAATTCTTCCAGGGAATCGGTCACAGCAGCTCCTTGATGGAGGCGATGTCCTTGTCTCCCCTGCCGGAGAGAGTCAGCATCACGGTCGACCCCGGCGCGATCTCGCCGGACTTGGCGGCCCGGATCACCCAGGCCACGGCGTGCGAGGACTCCAGCGCGGCCAGGATCCCCTCGGTACGGGCCAGGCAGAGCAGCGCCTGGACGACCTCTTCGTCGTTCACGGTCTCGTAGCGGGCGCGGCCCCCGTCGCGTAGATGGGCGTGCTCGGGGCCGATCCCCGGATAGTCGAGGCCGGCCGCGACCGAATGGGCCTCCGTCACCTGGCCGTCCTCGTCCTGGAGGACCAGCGAGCGGACACCGTGCAGCACCCCGACCCTGCCGAAGGTCGCCGCCGCGCCGCCCTCGGCCTCGACCCCGATGAGCCGGGCAGTGGTGTCGACGAAGCCGGCGAACGTGCCCGCGGCGTTGGAGCCGCCGCCGACGCAGGCGACCACGTAGTCGGGCACACCGACGGGGAGTTCGGCGGCGCACTGGGCGCGGGCCTCCTCACCGATCACCCGCTGGAACTCGCGCACCATCCACGGATAGGGATGCGGGCCCAGCACCGACCCGATGCAGTAGTAGGAGTCGTCCACCGATGACACCCAGTGCCGCATCGCCTCGTTGCAGGCGTCCTTGAGGGTGCGGCTCCCGGTCGTGACCGGCACGACCTCCGCGCCCAGCACGTTCATCCGCACAACGTTGAGCTCCTGCCGTTCGATGTCGCGCTCGCCCATGAACACGGTCGCCTTGAGGCCCAGGAGCGCCGCGGCGGTGGCCGTGGCGACACCGTGCTGGCCCGCGCCGGTCTCGGCCAGCAGCCGTTCCTTGCCCATCCGGTGAGCGAGCAGCGCCTGGCCGATCACATTGTTGATCTTGTGTGAGCCGGTGTGCGCGAGATCCTCGCGTTTGAGGAACAGGGTGATGCCGAGCTCATGGGAGAGCCGCCAGGCGGGGGTCAACGGAGTGGGACGCCCGGCGTAGACCGTGAGCAGGGTGTCGAGCCTGCTGCGGAACTCGGGGTCGCTCCAGGCCTCGCGGAACGCCGCCTCGATCTCGTGGCAGGCCGGGATCAGCGACTCCGGCACGTACCGCCCGCCGTAGGTTCCGAACCGGCCGACGGCGCCGGGGTCGCTCATCGCGCGGGCGGCGGCGGGCACCGTGACGCCCTGCCGACCGGACCAGGACATCTCGCCCATGATCGTCTTCTCTCTCTCGACTGTTCTAGAACAGTAGCTCAGAGCCGCCGATCTGCAAGCCCCGGATCCGGGGGACCAGTAGCAATCGCGAAATCCACGACCCGCCTCTGACCTGAGGAAACTCTCGCCGTCTGGGGCGGCCTCCGGCGTGCTCGCAGGTCAGGACGCTGTGGTCGGCGCAGAGGTGTCCGCTCTGCCGCCGCAGAGGGCCGCATCGGATACGGGATTCCGCGGTCGCTGGAGACCCGGTCCTCAGGCACGCCGAGCGCGAACCGCGTCTCCCGCAGAACCGTCCCCCCGGCGGCAGGGAGCGCAGGTCAGGAGGAGAGCGTCGGGGTCGGCGTCGGAGTCGGAGAGAGGGTGGGAGTGACGCTCGGGGTGGGTGACTCGCCGTCGCCCCACTGGGGTTCGGTGCTGATGTCGCCGGAGGGGACGGGCCCTCCGGTGGGGTGGCAGGGCGGAGGTCCGCCACGGCTGTTCGTGCAGCTCGGGTCGTCGTCGGGCGGCAAGGGGTCGGCGAGGCCGGTGCCCTCCGGTTCCGGCGCCGTCCAGGTACGGGCCGGGGTGGGACGCGGTTGCCCGCCGGTCGGCGGATGGTCGGTGGTCGCCACGACCACGCTCGGCAGTCCGGGGGTGACGATCGCGCCCGGTCCGCTGGAGGTCCCCGCCACCCTCGTCACCCGGCCGGGACGGGCGGTGGCCGGCAGCGTCCCGGCGTCGGGCGCGACGAGCGGTGCCTGGGCCACGTCGTCGAGACCGGCCCCACCGCCGCCGCCCGTGGCCGCCACCACGGCCACGGCCGCGATGGACACCGTCGCCAGCGCGGCGAAGCCGGCGTGCGACAGCCGGCCGCCGCGCCGGCGCGCGCCTCTCCGCCGCGCGGGTTCGAGCCGCCCGGCCGGGTCCGGCGGGGCGGCGGGCACCGGACCCAGCCGCACCCGCCTGCCGCTCGCCGGGTACGGCACGGGCGTCCAGATCTCCTCCAGCACCTCGCCGACCGCCTCCCGCAGATCCCGCGGGGCGCCGACGCCACCGGCGGCGAGCAGCGCGCCGAGCAGCTCGGCGGCGGACGGGCGCTCCGCGGGAGCCTTGGCCAAGGCGGCCTCGACCGCACGGGCCAGCAGCGCGGGCACCCCCGTCAGCCGTGGTGGCTCGATCATGATCCGCCGAGTCACCACGTCGAGCTCGCCCGTGCCGAAGGGGTGGTGACCGGTGGCCGCGTACGCGACCAGGCAGCCCCAGGAGAACACGTCGGAGGCCGGTACGGCGAGCCCGCCGGTGAGCCGCTCGGGCGCCACCCAGCCGGGCGAGCCCATGACCTGCCCGGTCCGGGTGTGCGCGGAGAGCGTGTCCACGTCCCTGGCGATGCCGAAATCGATCACCCGGGGACCGTGCGGCGACAGCAGCACGTTGCCCGGCTTGAGGTCGCGGTGGACGAGTCCGGCCCCGTGCACGGCCACCAGGGCGGCGGCCACGCCGAGCGCCACGCCGTACGCCAGGTCGGGGGTGAGCGGGCCGCGGGCCGCGACGACCTGGGAGAGCCCGGGGCCGGGGATGTACTCGGTGACGAGGTAGGGCCGATCCCCGTCGATGCCGTCCTCGACCACGGCTGCCGTGCAGAACGGGATCACGCGGCGGGAGTGTTCGATCTCCTCGGCGAAGCGGGCGCGCAGCGTCGGGTCGTTCAGGTGGACGGCGTGCGGAGTCTTCAGGGCGGCCAGCCCGCCCCCGGCCCCCTCGGCGAGGTAGACGATGCCCATCCCGCCGGCGCCGAGACGGCCGAGCATCAGGTAGCGTCCGACGATGATCGGATCACCCACGGTGAGCGGGCGCACGCCTGGCGGCATGCCGCCCTCGGAGCCGGGTCCACCGCGAGCCATCCGGGTAGCGCCTCTCCGTTGTGGGATACGGCAAGCACACTGTGACCGGATATGAGCGACATTTGCTGCTAAGCGGAGACAAGAGATATGGCAGGTAAGACGACTGGTCCCCTCGGGTAAGTCACCGATGGGACCAGGTGGACCGCAGGGGCTGGACGTGCTGCTCTGCCGTACGCCGCGGGGTCAGGAGAGCCAGCCCGGCGTGATCAGACCGGCCTCGTAGGCGAGCACCACCACCTGGGCGCGATCACGGGCGCGGAGCTTGGTCATGATACGGCTGACGTGGGTCTTCACCGTGGCGGGACTGAGGACGAGGCGCTCCGCGATCTCGTCGTTGCTCAGCCCCGAGGCGATCAGCGTCATCACCTCCCGCTCACGCTCGGTCAGCCCGTTCAGCTCCGGGCCGGGCGCCGGCCTGCGCACCCGGGCGGCGAACTCCGCGATGAGCCGGCGGGTCACCGAAGGCGCGATCAGCGCGTCGCCCCGGGCCACCACCCGGACCGCGTGGATCAGCTCCATCGGCTCCGTGTCCTTGACCAGGAAACCGCCCGCCCCCGCCTTGAGCGCGCCATAGACGTAGTCGTCGTGCTCGAACGTGGTCAGGATGACCACCCGCACCGCGTCCAGCCTCGGGTCGGCCACGATGGTCCGGGTGGCCTCCAGCCCGTCGAGCTCGGGCATCCGGATGTCCATCAGCACGACGTCCGGCCTCAGCTCGCGCGTCAGCCGTACGGCCTGCGAACCGTCACCCGCCTCCGCCACCACCTCGAGGTCGTCCTCACCCTCCAGGATCGACCTGAACCCGGCCCGCACCAGGGTCTGGTCGTCGGCCAGCAACACTCTGATCATCGAGTTCTCACGTCCGTCTTCCCGGAATCGGCCAGCACGCCTGGCAGCTTAATCGCCGCGACACACACCGGGTTCCGCCCGCCGAAAACAAGTTGCCCGCCCTTTCGGCCACCGGCAAGATAGGACGGTTGCCCACGCCCACACCGCCGAGGAGGCAGCCTTCCTTCTCTATCTCCACCTCGCCGTGTACGGTTTCCGCCGCCACTCGACCTACCGTGCCGCCGCCATCGCGGGAGCGTTCACCAACACCGTCTTCGGCATCCTGCGGGCCTACATCCTCATCGCGCTCTGGGAGGCAAGGCCGGGCCTCGCCGGCTACGACGTGGCCGACGCGATCACCTTCTGCTTCCTCAGCCAGGCGTTCATCGGCCCGATGCAGGTCTTCGGCGGCGGCCTCGGCCTCGCCGAGCGCGTCCGCACCGGCGACGCCGCCGTCGACCTGGTACGGCCCGCC
Source organism: Dolomitihabitans soli (assembly GCF_022213955.1). GTDB lineage: Bacteria > Actinomycetota > Actinomycetes > Streptosporangiales > Streptosporangiaceae > Streptosporangium_A > Streptosporangium_A soli. Next base: position 116,868 of record NZ_JAKNTW010000018.1, read on the forward strand.
TCGCTGCAGTTCTGGTCGATGGCCGACGACCTGGGACGGGCGCTCTACCTGTTCCTGATGCGCAGCATCCCGCCGACGCTGATCGGTGCGGCGCTGTTCGGCATCGTGGTGCCCGCCGGACCGCTCACCTGGCTCCTCTTCGCGGCCAGCGTCGTCGCGGGGGTCCTGGTCAGCTTCGGCGTGCGCTACCTCGTGGCGCTGTCGGCCTGCTGGATCCTCGACGACCGGGGGATCCAGTCGCTGTCGCTGGTGCTCTGCCTGTTCTTCAGCGGGATGGTCGTGCCGCTGAACATCATGCCCGGCTGGCTGGGCACCGTGGCCAACGCGCTGCCGTGGGCGGCGATGGTCCAGGTGCCCGCCGACGTCTATCTCGGCAAGACCGACGTGGCGCACGCACTGGGCTTCCAACTCGGCTGGGCGGCGGTGCTGATCGCCCTGGGCGCGCTCGCCACCCGGGCCGCCCGCCGCAAGGTGGTGATCCAGGGTGGTTAGGACCTACACGCTGCTCGCCTGGACCTGGCTGCGCGCCGGCGCCCAGTACCCGCTGTCGATGGCGCTGCTCACCATCGGCACCTTCGTGGTGAGCGCCCTCGACCTCATCGCCATCTGGATCATCTTCGAGCACACCGGCACCCTGGGCGGCTTCACCCTCCCCGAGGTCATGTTCCTGTACGGCACGGCCATGGTCTCCTTCTCCCTGGCCGACCTGCTGTTCGGGAACGTCGACAAGCTCAGCGCGCACGTCAGGGCGGGCACCTTCGACTCCATGCTGATCCGCCCGGTGAGCCCGTTCGTGCAGATGGCGGTGGACAGGTTCGCCGTGCAGCGGCTCGGCAAGCTGGTGCAGGCGGTGGTGGTCCTGGTCATCGCGCTCCCCCAGCTGGACGTGCCGTCGTCGCGGGTGTGGATGGTGCCGGTGATGGTGTTCTGCGGGACGGTCATCTTCACCGCCGTGTTCACCCTGGGCGGGGCGCTGCAGTTCCTGCTCACCGACGCGCCCGAAGTGGCCAACGCCTTCACCTACGGAGGAAGCGCGCTCACCCAGTATCCGCTCAGCGTCTACGGGACTGATCTGGTGCGCGGAGTCACCTTCGTGCTGCCACTCGCCTTCGTCAACTGGCAGCCCGGGCTCTTCGTGCTCGGCCACGAGGACCCGTTCGGCCTGCCGTACTGGCTGCGGTTCGCCGCCCCTCTCGCCGCGCTGCTGCTCGGGGCGATCTCCGCGCTGGCCTGGCGGGCGGGCCTGCGCCGTTACCGATCCACCGGGAGTTGAAGATGATCGAGGTTCATCAGGCCGGCCGGTCGTTCACGATCAGCAGGCGTACGGGGCTGCTCCGGCGCGAACGGCGGGTCGTGCACGCCGTACGGGATCTGTCGTTCACGGTCGAGGCCGGCGAGTTCGTCGGGTATCTCGGGCCGAACGGCGCGGGCAAGTCGACCACGATCAAGATGCTCACCGGCATCCTGGCGCCGACCAGCGGCCACATCCAGGTGGCCGGTCTCGATCCCACCAAGCACCGTACGGCTCTCGCGCGGCGGATCGGGGTGGTGTTCGGGCAGCGGACGACGTTGTGGTGGGATCTGCCGCTGCGGGACAGCTTTGAACTGATCCGGCACCTTTACAAAGTAGATCGCGTCAAGCACCGGGAACGGCTCGACCAGCTCACCGAAGTGCTCGGGCTGGGCGAGTTCATGCGCACTCCGGTGCGGCAGCTCAGCCTGGGGCAGCGGATGCGCGGCGACATCACGGCCGCCCTGCTGCACGATCCCGCCGTGCTGGTGCTCGACGAGCCGACGATCGGGCTCGACGTGGTGAGCAAGGCGGCCATGCGCGGCTTCCTGCGCGACCTCAACGCCGAGCAGGGCACCACGGTGCTGCTGACCACGCACGACCTGGGCGACATCGAACGGCTGTGCCGCCGGGTAATGGTCATCGACCACGGCCGGCTGACCTTCGACGGCACCGTCGACGCCCTGCGGGCGACCGCGCCGGAGGAGTCCTCGATCGAGGACGTGGTCACCCGCCTCTACACCGCCGCCGAGAAGTAGCCGGGCGCCCGGAAGCAGCCGGGCAGCCGGGCGCTCAGAAGTAGCCGGGCACGGTCGCCTCCTCCTCCTCCTCGTACTCCTCGTCCTCCCGCCTGCGGCCCGCCCAGCGGGAGGGCATCAGGACGGGGAGGAAGAGGGCCACCCCGAGCATCGCGAAGACGCCGGTGGTGAGCAGGGCCCGCATGCCGTGTCCGGCCTCGACCACCAACGCGTGCATCGTCGGCTCGTCGGGAATCAGCGACACCGCGCGGTTCATGTCGAGGGCGTAGACGACGGTCCAGGCCAGCAGTGCCATCGACGGCACGAACGTGGCCAGCGGCGAGACCCTGCCCGCGATCACCAGCCCGAGCACCAGGCCCACCGCGGCCATCGTGCCCAGGGCGATCCATAGCTGAACGCCTCCCGACGTGGTCGGCGTGGTCGCCTCGACCATCGCCTTGTTCGTCGCCCATCCGCCACCGAACAGCAATCCGGCGGTGACGATCAGGCCGATGAGAAATCCTCCGATGTGCCGCATGTTTCCAACCACCTAGCGTTCAGGGGGCGGACGATCCTCGGTCGCGGGCCACCCTAGCGATAGATCACGCTTATGGTCATCCATTAGCCCAATGACACATCAGGGCGACAAGGGGCGAGTTGTCCGGATTTATCGCCTCACACAACTGTCGCACAGGTAACGCCCCCGGCCAGGGCCGGGCGTGAGAACATGTGCTCACCCATGCGCGCCCAGCTTCCTCTCCGGCTCACGCGGTCGGCCGCCTTCTCGGCTGTCTGCGTGTCCCTCGCCGCCCTCGGCCACAACCTGGCCGGCGGCACGGGCCCCGAGCCCTGGGCGGTCACGGCCGGCGGCACGGCCGTCATGCTGCTGGCGACGGCGCTCGCCGGGCGGGAGCGCTCGGCCGCCGCGATCGCCACCGGCCTGGTCGCCACCCAGCTCGTCCTGCACGAGCTGTTCGCCTTCGACGACCCCTCGGGGATCTCCCTGGCCCTGCACGGGCACGCCGGCGCCGGCCTGGGCGAGAGCGCCGGCATGCTCGTCGCGCACCTCACCGCCACGCTGATCACCGCGTGGTGGCTGGCGCGCGGCGAGGCCGCCCTGTGGTCGCTGTTGCGCCGCCTCGGCGCCGCGGCCACCCGGCGGCTCGACGCCCTGCTCCGCGCCACGGCTCCGGCCACTCCCCGCCCCGGGATCCGCCGGACACGCTCCCCCCGCGGCCTCCCCGCCGCCCTGCTCATCCGGCATTCCGTCACCCGGCGCGGCCCTCCACTCCGCGCCGCCTGACCCTCCGCAACGCCCTCTCGCGCGGCCTTCCGCGCGTCTTCGCAGGCCCATGCACGTTCCGAAGTGGAGTAACCGCAGAATGTCATTCTCCATCGCGTTCCGCCGGGTGGCGGCCGTCGCCGCCGGCACCGCCGCCCTTACCCTCGCGCTCGCCGTTCCCGCGCTCGCCCACGTCACCGTCAACCCGAAGACCGCCGAGAAGGGCGGCTTCGCCAAGGTCGCCTTCCGGGTTCCGAACGAGCGGGACGACGCCTCGACCACCAAGCTGGAGGTCGCGCTGCCCACCGACCACCCGCTGGCGTTCGTGTCCGTGCGCCCGGTGCCCGGCTGGAAGGTCGAGGTGCAGGAGAGCAAGCTCGACAAGCCGGTCACCACCGAGGAGGGCGAGCTCACCGAGGCGGTCACGAAGATCACCTGGTCGGGCGGTAAGGTCGACCCCGGGCAGTTCCAGGAGTTCGAGGTGTCGATGGGCTTCATGCCCAAGGACGTCGACCAGCTCATCTTCCCCGCGACCCAGACCTACTCGAACGGCGAGGTCGTCAAGTGGGTCGACGAGCCCAAGGCCGACGGCTCCGAGGCCGAACGCCCGGCCCCGCTCCTCAAGCTGGTGCCGGCCGCGGCCGACGCGGCGGCCCCCTCGCCCGCCGCCACGCAGGCGTCCGTCGCTCCGGTCGCCGCCACCTCGGCCGGCTCCGCGCCCGCCTCTGACGGCACCGCACGCCTGATCGGCGGTCTCGGCCTGGCGGCCGGCCTCATCGGCACCGCCGTCGGCGTCGTGGCCGTCCGCCGCTCTCGCGCCTGACCCGCGTCCCGCCGTACCGGTCCCGGGAGACCGGTGACCGGTACGGCGCCGCGGCGCCTACGACGTGACGTCGCGGCTGCCGAAGCGGGCCCAGGCGATCGAGCCGAACAACACGATGTAGGCGCCGAAGGCCAGCAGGCCCTCGCCCATCTCCCCGGTGGCCACCGGGTCGCGCAGCACCCCGTCGAAGCTCCCCCACCACGAGGTCAGCAGGTAGGGCTGGAGCACGGACAGCTGCGGGATGGTGCCGAGCACCTGGGCGATGACGACCAGCACCACCGTCGCCGCGATGGCGCCGATCGGCACCTCGGTCAGCGTCGAGAAGGCGAGCGCGACCGCGGCCAGCGCCGCCATCCCCACCCCCACGTACCCGATCATGATCAGCACCCGGAGGAGGCCCTCGGCCAGCGGCACGGTGCTGCCCGACAGCAGAGTGATCGGCCCGGCGGGGAACAGCAGGAATCCGGTGACCAGCGCGGTGAGGGCCACCACCGAGGTCACCGCGAACCCGAAGATCACCGCGTTGGCGTACTTCACCGCGAGCAACCTGGTCCGCCCGGCCGGCGCGGTGAGCAGGTAGCGGAGCGTGCCCAGGCTCGCCTCGCCCGCCACCGAGTCGCCCGCCACGACGGCCAGCGTGACCGGCAGCAGCAGCGGCACCAGGACGAACATCGAGGCGAAGGTCAGGGCGAGCCCGTTGCCCGCCACCATGCTGAGCATCGCCTCCGGGCCGCCTGCGGCGCCGTCGCCGGTCACGATCCGCAACACCACGCCGATCAGCACCGGAACGGCGCCCAGTACGGCGAGCATGGCCAGGTTGCGCGGCCGGCGGAAGGTCAGCCCCAGCTCCGAGCCGAGCAACCGGCCGAAGCTCACCAGCACCGGCCTGCGCGTGCGGACGACGGGACGCGCCCGCGTCTCAACCGTCGACATCGAAACCCTCCCCCGTCAGCCCGACGAACACGTCTTCCAGGCTCGGCCGCACGACCGCCAGCCCGCGGACCGCGACGCCGGCCGTGACCAGCTCCACGCAGACCCGCTCGGCGAGCGCGGCGCCGAGTTCGGCGCTCACCTCCTCGCCCGCGATCCGCACCTCCGTCAGGCCCAGCGCGCCGAGGACCGAGGCGGCCCGGCCGCCGTCGGGCGTCCGGATCTGGATGCGCTCGGCGCCTCCCCCGCTGAGCTCGGCGATCGGGCCCTGGGCGACCAGCCGGCCGGTGCGCATGACGGCGACGTGGGTGCACATCTGCTCCACCTCGGTCAGCAGGTGGGAGGAGACGAACACCGTGGTGCCGTCGGCGGCGATCTGCTTCACCAGCGCGCGGACCTCTCTGGTGCCCTGCGGGTCGAGTCCGTTGGTGGGCTCGTCGAGGATCAGCAGCTCGCGCGGGCCGAGCAGGGCGGCGGCGATCGCCAGGCGCTGCCGCATGCCCAGCGAGTAGGCGCGGTAGCGTTTGCCGGCCGCGGCGGCCAGGCCGACGCGGTCCAGTGCGACACCGATGCGTTCCCGCGCGGTGCGCCCGTCGGCGGTCGGGTCGGCCGTGTCGAAGCGCCGCAGGTTGGCCTCGCCGGTGAGGTAGGGATAGAACGCCGGCCCCTCGACCAGCGCGCCGACCCTGGGCAGCGCGGTGGGCAGTCCCGTGGGCATCGGCGTGCCGAGCACCTCGCACTCGCCGGCGGTGGGCGTGACGAGCCCGAGCAGCATCCGGATGGTGGTCGTCTTGCCCGACCCGTTGGGACCCAGGAACCCGAAGACGGATCCGCCGGGCACGGCGAGGTCGAGGTCGTCGACGGCGACCTGGCCGCCCTTGAAGCGCTTGGTCAGGCCGCGGGTGACGATCGCGTGGTTCTCCCGGCCCCGGGGCGGGGACGCCCCTTCGGGCGTCCCCTGGACCTCGGCGAGGTCCGCACCGCGGGTCGCGCCGGACGCGGCGTCCGCCGCGTCCCGCTCGTCGCGGTCCCCTGCCAGGAGCGGTGTGCCTCCCGGCGTCGTCGAGTTCACTTCCGGCCCGCCGCCTCGAACAGCACGTCCGGGGTGACGGCGCCGGCCAGCAGCCTGCCGTCGTCGGTCAGCAGGGCGGTGGCCAGCTTGGTCTCGATCAGCCTGCCGCTGCCCCAGGAGCCGTTGACCTGCTTGGCGGCCTTGAGCACCGTCTCGGCCAGGGCGGGCTCGTCAAAGCCGCCCCGCTCGCCCTGCTCGGCCCCGGCAGGCTCGCCCCGCTCGGCCCCGGCGGTCATCTTCGCCAGGTCGAAGGGCACGACCGCGACGGTGGTCCAGCCCTTGCCGACGAGGTCGAACATTCCGGCGACCTCCTTCTTGACCTCCTTCTCCTGCTTGCCGGGGCCGGCCTCGCCCAGCGTGATCTCTTCGACCTTCGCTCCGGCGGGCGGGGTGAACGTGAAGTTCTCCGCGGCGGGCGGGGAGAAGGTGACCGTGCTGTAGCCCACCTCGAAGGCGGGCTCGATCGCGTTCTTGGCGTAGACCTGGACCCGGAGCGGGACGTAGGTCTCGCCGTCGAGCGCGAGCCTGACCTCCTTGACCAGCGAGCCCGCGGCCTTGGGCGCGAGGACCAGCTGGTAGACGGTCCGCCCGGCGACCTGCTCGTTGTTGGTCACGCTCACGGTCGAGTGCTCCGCCGCCATCGCGAGGAGCTGCTTGGCGGCCTCCTGCGGGGTCACGGCGGCGGTGGGCAGCGGCGGCTGCGGCTGCGCGGCGGCGTCCGCCGGCAACTTGATCCGGGTGGCCTTGTTGCCCTCGCTCTCATACATCCACGCCTGGTCGCCGTTCACGATGAGGTTGGTCTCGCTCATCCGTCCGGGCAGCGCCAGCCGCATCCGGTTGTCACCGCCGTACCAGACCTTCGCCTCGTGCGAGCCGGACAGCAGCGACAACGGCGAGCTCGACTCGCCCGTCACCTGCGGGAGCCCGGGTATGCCGAAGGACGCGGTCTCCACCACGGTGCCCGACATCGGGGGCATCTCACCAGACTTGGCGGTGCCCGCCGCCTCGACCAGGAGCTGCTCGGCCGTACGCTCGGGCAGGGTCGGCTCGCCCTGGACCGCGGCGATCACGGGGCCCGTCCCGGCGGCGGCGCCGATCACGGCCACCACCGCTACGGGCACTCCCCACCTCACTGCGCGGCCACGTCTTGTCTGAGGCTGCATTTCACTCCTTCAAGGTACGTCGTCATGCTTCGTCCTTCGAAGAATGCGCGGTGCGGCCTGTGCCGAAGCTGAGACAGACTGAGAGGGCCCTCAGCCTTCTCAGCGCCTTCTCAGCTCGCCTGACCAGGATGGGTGGACACACGGACAACAGAGGTGAGGTCGGCTGATGCGGGTTCTCGTCGTCGAGGACGAACGGCGGATGGCCGCCGCGCTCCAGCGGGGGCTGCAGGCGGAGGGGTTCGCGGTCGATCTCGCGCACGACGGCGAGGACGGCCTGCACCAGGCGAGACACGGGGAGTACGACGTGATCGTGCTGGACATCATGTTGCCCCGGATCTCCGGCTACAACGTGTGCAAACTGTTGCGCGCGGAGGAGAACTGGGTGCCGATCCTGATGCTGTCGGCCAAGGACGGCGAGTACGACATGGCCGACGGCCTGGATCTCGGCGCCGACGACTATCTCACCAAGCCGTTCTCCTACGTGGTGCTGGTGGCCCGGCTGCGGGCCCTGCTGCGCCGCGACGCGGGGCGGCGGCCCGCCGTGCTGCTCGCGGGCGACCTCTCGCTCGACCCGGCGCGGCGGCGGGTGAGCCGCGGGGACGCCGACGTCGAGCTGACCCCGCGTGAGTTCGCCCTGCTGGAGTTCCTGATGCGCCACCACGACGAGGTGGTGTCCAAGCGGGAGATCCTGGAGCACGTCTGGGACACCTTCGACACCGATCCCAACGTGGTCGAGGTCTACGTCGGCTATCTGCGCCGCAAGATCGACGTCCCGTTCGGCAAGAACGCGTTGCAGACCGTCCGGGGCGCGGGCTACCGGCTGGCCGGCGATGGTGGCTGAACCCGCCGCCGGGACCGGTTCCGCGCGCCGGGCCTCCCCGATGGGCTGGTGGCGGCGCCAGAGCCTGCGGTTCCGGGTGACCGCCGCCGCCTCCGCCGTGCTCGCGCTGGCGCTGGCCGCGTCCGCCTGGGTGCTCGTCGGGGTGCTGAGCCAGTCGCTGATCGCCACCATCGACGAGTCGGCCTACCAGCGGGCGCACCGGGTCAGGGCCGACGCCGACGCCGACCGTCTGCCGCCCGAGCTCAGCAATCCCGACGGCACGCTCATCCAGGTCATCGACGCCACCGGCCGGATCACGCACGCAACCGTGGGCACCGACCGGCTGGTGCCGCTGCTCGGGCCCCAGGCCAGGCAGTCCGCGATCAGGGCGCGCGAGGCCCGGTTCCTCGACGGCCGGCCGTACGGGATTCCCGGGCCGCTGCGGGTCGCCGCGGTGGCCGCGGACCGGGGCCAGGTGGTGATCGCGGCGCGGTCGTTCGACGAGGTCGGGAAGAGCGTCGCCGCGGCCGGGCGGGTGCTGTTCCTCGGCACGCCGATCCTGATCGTGCTGCTCGCCGGCGCGAGCTGGATGATCGTCGGCCGGACGTTGCGGCCGATCGCGTCGCTGCGCAGGGGCGCCGCCGAGATCACCGGCACCGCCCGTTCCCGGCGGCTGCCGGTGCCCGAGGCGCGGGACGAGGTGCACAGCCTGGCCACCACGCTCAACGACATGCTCGCCCGGCTGGAGGCGGCCGACGGCCGGCAGCGGGCGCTGGTGTCCGACGCCGCGCACGAGTTGCGCAGCCCGCTCGCCAGCATCCGGCTCCAGCTGGAGGTGGCGCTGGACCATCCGGAGGGGCAGGAGTGGCGCGACACCGCCGAGGGCGTGCTGGAGGACGCCATGCGCCTGTCGCGGCTGGCGGAGGACCTGCTGGCGCTGGCCCGCCTGGACGAGCGCGGCGGCGCCCTCGCCCGCCGCGAACCCGTCGACCTCGACGCCCTCGTACGGCAGGGCACCGAGCGCTACGCCGACAACCCCGTCCTGGTCCGCCGCGCCGTGCCCGACGAGCAGATCACGGTGACCGGCGACGCCCTCGACCTGGGCCGGGTCCTCACCAACCTGATCGACAACGCGGTACGGCACGCCGCCTCCGCCGTCGTGGTGGAACTCCGCGTCTCGGGCTCCGAGGCCCTGCTGACCGTCACCGACGACGGGCCCGGCATCCCCGAGGCGGACCGGGAACGGGTCTTCGACCGTTTCACCCGCCTGGACAGCGCCCGCAGCCGCGACGAGGGCGGCGCGGGTCTCGGCCTGGCCATCGTCCGCGAGACCGTCCGCGCCCACGGCGGTGGCGTTCACCTCGCCGACGCCGGCCCCGGGCTGCGTGCCGTGGTCGCTCTGCCATTGCGTCAGGACTCGTCGATCAAGTGATTGACCTGCGATGTCTTTCGCACGTAGCGTCCGTTCCATGACTTTCGCCGATGGGCAGGATGAGACGATCCTGCGGGTGGCGACCCAGCTGTTCGCCGCGCTGGGCTACGACGGCACGTCCGCACAGGAGATAGCCGACGCGGCGGGGCTCGATGTCGCGACCGTCAACCGCGTCACGGGGGGAAAGCGGGAGCTGTACCTCGCCGTGATGGGGCGAGCCCACGACCGGGAGCACGCCGCCATCGAGCAGGCGGTCGCGAAGGCCGCCGGGCCCGACGCCGCCGCCACCATTCACGGCGTCATCGACTCCTACGTCGACTTCTGCGCGGCCAATCCCGACGTGGTGTCGCTGTGGATGCACCGCTGGCTCTCCGACGCCGCCGACATGACGGAGCTGGAGCAGCGCTACGCGCGGCCGCTGGTCAAGCTGCTGCTCGACTCGCTCAAGCCGTACATGGACCAGATCGACAGCGGCGTCGACATGCGCTACGCCGTGCAGACGGTGATCTGGCTGGTCAACGCGTTCGGACGGGGCGGCGTGGTCAACGAGGAGGGGCAACGCCTCGGCTTCGACGACCCGGAGACCCTGCGCCGCTTCCGCGCCCACCTGCACCTGCTGGTCCACCGCATGCTCCTGCTTCCCTGACGGCGGAGGCCCTGACGGCAGAGGCCCTGGCGTCGGAGGCGAGGTTCGGCACGCCAGGCGTGCCCGTACGGCTCGCACGGGCCGAGATCGTCGTGGTGCACCGGCTCGGCCGTCGCGAAGCAGTCGTGTGACTCCACTCCACGAGGTCGCGGCCCGATCCCGGCGCTCCTGGACATCGAGACGCGGGGGGCGCGGGTCACCGCCTTCGCGTCGGGAGCGCGGCGTGCGTCATCGACGTCTGGCGGCGGGCACGGCGGGTGTGCCTGGTGTGCCGGGTGCTGGGCTCAGGCTGGTCTCAGGGCGCTCACCGTGGCGAGGGCGGTGCGCGCCGAGGCGGCGTCGTGGACACGGAAGACCCTGGCCCCCTGCCAGGCGGAGACCGCCAGCGTGGCCAGGGTGCCCGCGTGCCGCTCCGCCACGGGCAGCCCGCCGAGCGTCTCGCCCACGAAGTCCTTGTTGGAGACGGCCACCAGGACCGGCCAGCCGGTGGCGACCAGTTCGTCCAACCGGCGGCTGATCTCCAGTGAGTGCCGGGTGTTCTTGCCGAAGTCGTGGGCCGGGTCGATCAGGATCGACTCACGGCGGACTCCCGCCCGGATCGCGCGCTCGGCCAGCTCGACCGTGTGATCGATCACGTCGCGCACCACGTCGTCGTAGGAGACACGGTGCGGCCGGGTGCGCGGGGCGACCCGGCCGGCATGCGCGCAGACCAGGCCGATGCCGTACCGCGCGGCGACGTCGGCGAGGCCGGGATCCACCCCGCCCCAGGTGTCGTTGAGCAGGTCGGCGCCCGCCTCGGCGACGATCTCGCCGACCTCGGCCCGCCAGGTGTCGACGCTGATGATGAGGGACGGATGCCGGTCCCTGACGGCTTTGACCAGATCGGCGACCCGGCGGATCTCCTCCGCCACGTCGACCTCGTCGCCCGGGCCCGCTTTCACACCGCCGATGTCGACGATGTCGGCCCCGCCCGCGACGGCCCGGTCGACCGCGTCGAGCGCGGCCTGGAACCCGAAGGTGCTGCCCTTGTCGAAGAACGAGTCGGGGGTGCGGTTGACCACCGCCATCACCGCGAACTCGCCCGCGCGGAACTCCCTGTCGGCGAGGCGCAGAGTAGACATCGAATCGAGCCTACCGCCTCGCGGGGTCCGCTGATCGCCGGCGGTGCCGCCCCACCCGGCACCGGTGTTGGAACGCTCCCTCGGGGGCGTCAGAACTCACGGCTATGCCGCTGTACCTCCTTCGGCGAGCGTCAGGAAATCCTGCACGATCACGGGGAGACGCCGCCGGGCGTGCACAATGGCGATCACCCGTCGGATGGGCGGATCCAGCGAGCGGACCACGAGCCCGGCGCGCAGGGCGTGCTCGGCCATCCCGCGGTACCACAGCAGGGAACCCACCCCTGCGCGCACCGGCGACAGCCAGCCACCTCGCTCGTCGGTCTCGGCGGCCGCCACCGGGCGCACGCCGTACTTGGCGAACATCGCCTCGAACTCCCTGCGCCGGGCGCTGCCCCGCACGGGGAGCACCAGCCGCATGCCGGTGAGCCGGGTCATCGGCACGGTGTCCGGCAGGTCGAGTCCGGGGGGCGAGATCAGCACGATCTCCTGTCGTTCCAGCGGATGGCTGATCAGGTCGGTCGGGACCGGCAGGTCGGTCAGGCCGAGATCGGCCCGCTGGTCCCTGATGGCGCTCACCACGCCGTCGCGTCCGTCACAGCGCACGATGTGCACGCGAACCGCTGGGTTCTTCTCGGTGTAGGCCGGTAACAGGCGCCCGGCCAGCCCCGGCTCCAAGCTGGGAGTCGAGGCGATACGGAGCTCCGTGTCCGCCGAACGGCCATGGCTGGCAAGTGACTCGATCTCATGGACTGCGTCTAGTGCCTCCCTTGCGAGCTTGACGACGCGCCGCCCTTGGGCCGTGACGACCACGCCACGTCCCGAACGCGCGAACAACGTCATCCCGAGTTCGCGCTCCAGGTCCCTGATCGCACGTGAAAGCGCAGGCTGCGCGATGTAGAGCGACCTGGCAGCATCGGTCATGGTGCGGTGCTCCGCCGTCGCTACCACGTAGCGGAGCTGCTGCAGATTCATGCCACGAAGCTAGGACACCGCACCCTGCCCGGTCCGGGACATTGCGGAGATCACCTTGGCCGATTTCAGAGTGTAACCAATTAGGGCTACATCCGTGACGGGTGATAAATCAGTATGCTTCTGCCCCAAATTCGGCAAACGTCCGCCTTGGTGACGCCAAACCGGACATTTGCGGACAGGGGGCGACAGTATGGCGATCAACGGGCACCACCCTCCGGGGTCCCGCCCGCCCTACCCGCCGAACGACGAGGACCCCCGCCCCACCGGCTCCCCGCCCCTGCCCTACGACCCGCAGAACCCATACGACCCGCGGGACGGCCGGCCTCCGTACGGCGAGCACGACCATCCACGACCCGAGCCCGGCCGGTCCCCCTTTCCACCGCCGCCGCCCGGCCACCCCGGCACGCCCTACGGCGGCCCTCCCGGCACGCCGTACTCGCCGGAGCAGCCGGGCACGCCGTATCCGGGCCAAGGCGGCTCCCAGCCAGGTCCGCACCCGCCGTATCCAGGCCAAAGCGGCTCCCACCCGGCCCACCCCGGCCAAGGACCGGCCTACCCGGCATATCCGGGCCAAGGACCGGGCCATCCGGGCCAAGGGCGGCAGGCGCCGTACCCCGGGCAGGGAGGGGAAGCAGGCCCGAACCCGCCGCCGGCAGGCCGGCCGGTCTATCCGCCGCCGCCTCCGGGAGGGCACGGCACGCCGTACGCCCAGCCGGGCCCGGACCCGCGCGCCTACGGACAGCGCGGCCAAGAGCCGTCCCCCTACGGCCTCCCGCCACAGGACCCCCAGCCCTACGCGCAGAACGGCCCGTACGGCGCGCACGGGCAGGACGTGCACGGGCAGGGCGCGCACGGGCAGGGCGTGGCCAACCCTCACGGCCCGGGCGGGGCGTATCCGCCCCCAGGACAGGGCGCCTATTCTCCGCTTTCCGGGCATGCCCAGACCTATCCGCCACCGCCCCCCGGACAAGGCGGTCCGTACACACCCCCAGGACAGGGCGCCGCCTACGCTCCGCCCCAGCAGCACCCCTCGCCGTACCCGCCGCCCGGCCGGACCTCCGCGCCCCATCCCCCACCGGGGCACCACGGTGGGGCGCCCGGGCGCGGCCCGCATCATCCGCCCTACCCGCGGCGGAAGCGGTCGGGAAGCGGCGGAGCGCTCGTCGGCGGGCTCGTGGGCGTGATCGCGGCGGTGTTCGTCGTCGTGGTGATCGGAACGACGCTGTTCAAGTCGGACGGCGACACCGAGGCGCTCTCACCGGTGTCGGTGCCGACGTACACCCCGCCCACCCTCAGGGAGACCGAGCGCCCGTCCGACGAGCCGACGCGCGCGAGCAGCACACCGAGCGAGACCGAGAGCGAGCAGGAACGCGAGACGCAGGTGCCCCGCCCGGCCCGGCCGGTGCTGAACACCACGTTGCAGAACAACACCCTCTACCGGGCGGGCGGCCTGCCCACGGTGCACTGCCCGGCGGGCTCGGCCAACATCTACAGCCACGCGCAGCTCAAGGCGCTGATCCTGAAGACGTCCCGGTGCCTGGACAAGGCGTGGTCGCCGACCCTGTCGAAGCAGGGGATCGAATGGCGCAGGCCGGGCTACGCGATCGCGGCCAAGAGCGGCAGGGGCGCGTGCGGCGACTACCCCTCACGGGGCAGCATCGTGCCGTACTACTGCCCGCGCAACTACACGATCTACGCCTCCACCTCCGCCATGTCGCGCGGCTCGGGCAACGCCCAGGGATACGGCGGACTGACCTCCTGGCACGGGGCGATCATCAGTATGATGGCGCACGAGTACGGGCACCACGTGCAGCAGCTGACGGGGCTGAACGAGTCGTGGTGGCAGAAGACGCTCCGCTCCACCAGCACCAGCGGAAAGCTGGCGTTGAGCCGCCGGTTCGAGTTGCAGGCCACCTGCTTCGGCGCCATGTTCATGCGCGCGGCCTCGGCCAGCTACCCGGTCCCGCCCGCCAAACGGCAGATCCTTTACTACTTCTACTCACGGGTGGGCGACTGGCCCGGATATCCGCGAGATCACGGCTCACCGGCCAACAACAACCGGTGGTTCCGGCAGGGCTACGAGAAGAACAAGACGTTCCAGTGCAACACGTGGCTGGCGCCATCGAACACGACGTCGTAGATTAACGGGCTATTCACCACAGATTGGCTATCTGTCAGTGATGTCCAAGTATGGGGCGTAGAATCCTGGGCAATTCCGTGGACAACGGGGCCCAGGGCGACGTTTCGCCTGGTTGGCAGGGATATCACACGACAGACGAGGGAGCAGTGGGACGATGCGCCTTGGGGACACATCGGGAGATCCCGCAGAGGACGGCGGGAACCGGCGTCCCCGGCGGCGTCCTGCCGGAGGCAGAACCCGGCGGCCGCGCCCGCCCGCGGACTCCCGCCCGTCTCCGTCCCCCGACGGCGAAGACCGGCGTCCACCACCCGAGGACGGCGGCCCGCCCCAGGACGACCGGTCCCCCCGCGCCCGCCGGAACGACTCCGATGCCCCGCGCCCGGACCGGGGCGCCCCGCCGCAGGACGGATCCGGCTCGCCAGGCCAGGACGGCCCGGACTCGCCACACCGGGGGAACGCGGGCGCACCGCGCCGGCGCACCGGCAAGGCGGGCGCACCGCGCCCACCCCAGGACGGCCCGGGTCCGCCGCCGCGCCGGAAAGGCCCGGGCGAGGGCGGAAGGCCACAGGATCGGCCCGCCCCCGACGGCCCGGACGCGCCAGGTGAGGGCTCCACCGACGCGCCCAGCGGCGAGCACGGCGGCGCGCAGGGCGAGACCCACACCTACCCATCGCTCGACCCGCCCGCCCACGGGAACGAGCACGACGGCCCTCCGGACAAGCAGTACACGAAACCCGCCAGGAGCGGTCCGGCGGGCAGACAGCGCGGACGCCCCTCCGCACCGGGCCAGGGCAGGAAGCGCCGGAGTCCCGGGCAGTCGGCCAAACCCCCGGCCGGGCCGCGATTCGCCACCAAGCCGACCACCGCCTCGATCATCGGCTGGACCAGCCTGTCGGCTCTCGTGCCGGGGGCGGCGCACCTGCGCGCCGGGCGCCGCCGTACCGGTTTCGCCCTGCTGGGCGCGTTCGCCGTCCTGCTGCTGGCGGGGGCGGCCGTCGCACTGGCCAACATGGACAGCGTCGGCTTCGCCGTACGGGACAGCACGCTGATCACCGTGGCGGTCCTGGCCGGGGTGGGCGCGCTGGCCTGGTTCCTGCTGCTGCTCACCTCCTACGTCGCGCTCAAGCCCAACCGGCTCACCGGCGCCGGGCAGATCGTCTCCGGCATCGTGGTCGGGGTGCTCTGCGTGCTGGTGATGACACCGTTCGCGTTGACGGCCAACAGCGTGCTCACCGCCCGCGAACTGGCCAACTCGATCTTCCGGGACGAACCGCTGGGCAACGCGGCCCCGATCAAGCACGAGGACCCGTGGAACGGCAAGGACCGGGTGAACTTCCTGCTCGTCGGCGGTGACGCGGCCGGCAACAGGACGGGCGTCAGGACCGACAGCATGAACGTGGCCAGCGTGCACGTCAAAACCGGCAACACCGTCATGTACAGCCTCCCGCGCAATCTCCAGCACGTCCGTTTCCCCGCGAGCAGCCCGCTGGCCAAGCAGTTCCCCAACGGATTCATGGCCGAACTGGGCGCCGGCGGCCTGCTCAACGAGGTCTGGCAGTACGCCAACGACCATCCGGAAATCATGGGCGGCAAGAACCAGGGACCGAAGGCCCTCAAGGACGCGATCGGCCACACCCTGGGCATGAAGATCGACTATTACGCCCTGGTCAACATGTACGGCTTCGCCGACCTGGTGGACGCCATCGGCGGGCTGAAGATCCGCGTCGAGCGTGACATCCCGTGGGGCGGCCACTACGGCACGGCCGGCACGATCAGGGCGGGATACCGGAAGCTCTCCGGTGAAGAGGCCCTGTGGTACGGCCGTTCCCGGGTCGGCAGCGACGACTTCTCCCGGATGGCCCGTCAGCGGTGCGTCATCGGGGCCTTCGCCCAGCAGGCCACCCCGGCCGTCGTGCTGGCCAACTTCAACAAGATCGCCAACGCCACCAAGCGCCTCGCGTCGACCGACATTCCGCGAGCCCTCCTTGAGCACCTCGCCGATCTGGCGCTCAAGGTCCGGGGCGCCAAGATCACCAGCCTGCAGTTCGTCCCGCCGCAGTTCTGGCCCGGCGCGCCCGACTGGGCCAAGATCCGCCGCGAGTCGGCCAAGTCGCTGGAACAGTCGCTCCAGCCCGACCGACGGCCGCTGGCCGCCAACGTCACCGCCTCTCCCGGTGCCGAGTCTCCGAGCGCGACCCCCACGCGCAAGACGCCCAAGTCGCCGACCGCCACGCCCACCAAGAACAACAAGGGCGCCAAGGGGCTCGACGAGCTCTGCGGCTTCTGACGCACGGCGCCTGAACCCGGCCCGCCCGGGTTCAGGCGCCCGGCACGATGCGACCCGCCCGTGGTTCGATGAGGCAGTGGTTCGTGAGCCCGTGGGTCGTGAGCCCGTGGGTCGGTGAGCCCGTCACCACGCATCGGCCCGCGTCAACGGGCCCGCACCCCGCCCCGATCAGAGCCTCGTCATGGCCTGCGCGGGCATCAGGACGAACGCACCCGCGCAGACGAAGGCCCGCCCCCGTGTAGTCCGGCCCGCACCAACACTTCACGGCCTTCCCGGACAACACGGGGGCATGGTCCACCGCCCGGCACCGACCCCGCTTCACGTCAGAGCGTCGCCACGGCCTTCTTCGGCAACAGGGCGAACGCGCCCACATAGACGAGTGCGGCGATGATCAGCAGGCCCTGGTAACCCATCAGCAGAGCGAGATACTCCAGGCAGCCACCGACCATCGCGCCCAGCAGGTTGGCGCCGAACGCGAGGGTGCCGTCGGAGCTGTCGGCGAAGCGCTTGGCGAAGACCACGTTCGCCGCGAAGATCGGCAGGAAGGCCACCACCACCGCCGCGACCGCCCGCAACGGCAGGGGCAGCGACAGCAGCCACGAGTTGGGCACCAGCCAGGCGAGCACCAGCCCGGCGGCCAGCACGCCGTACATGACGGGTAGCGGCGGGGTGCGGAAGCGGCGGGTGACCTCGACGGCGGCCAGGACCGCGACCAGCACCCCCGCGAAGACGATGGCGTTGACCACCCAGGTGGTGCCGAACAGCAACGCGAACCCGGTCACGCTCTTGGTTTCGAGCAGCATGAAGCCGACCCCGAGCAGGAACAGGTCGCCGTAGGGACGCATGCGCCCATAAGGTCCGGCGACGACGCGCACGGCCAGCAGGCTGACGATCAGGATGAGCAGCAGGGTGATGATGTAGATCTGCGGGATCGTCCGGTCCTTGAGATAGAGGAAGGGCCGGTCGTCACCGCTCGGCGGCGGGGTGTCGGCGGTGGCGCCCGCCCACGGCATGCCGCAACGCTGCGCCTCGGCCGTGAACCCCGCGGTGATCACCGCCTGCTGCCCGGCCTCGGTGACCACGTCGACGCACGGCGCGTGCCGGAACGCGGTCTGCACGGTGAGCGCGAGCCGGTCCACCAGCCAGCGCTCGCGGTAGTAGTTGTACATCGAGAAGGCGCCGTCGGGCTTGAGGTGCTCGCGGGCCGCCTCCATGGCCTCCTGGGTGAACAGGTAGCTCTCCAGCCGCAGCGAACTGGCCCCCGACACGAGCGTGAGCGAGTCGGGCAGCGCGAAGAGGATCAGGTCGTACTTCTTCGAGGTGCGTTCCAGGAAGGCGCGCCCGTCGGTGACGTGCGTGGTGACCCGCGGGTCCTCGTACGGCTTGTCGGGGTGGAAGTCACCGCCCAGCCCGCGAAGCTGCGGGTCGATCTCCACCGCGTCGATCCGCTTCGCGCCCTTGAGCAGGGCGATGGCCACGTCGGTGCCGCTGCCCGCGCCCACGATCAGCACGTCGTCGAGCTTTCCCGAGGCCGCCCGCTCGTACGGCAGCGCGTACTGCTGTTCCCATTCCAGCCGTTTCGCGGCGGGGATGGCCTGCTGGTGCGGGATCCCGTTGACCTGGATGTCCATCACCGGCACGCCGTCGCGGTCGAAGCGGTGGTTGGTCACCTTGTAGTACGGCGACCACAGCGCGCCCGCCGTCAGCGTCTCCATCGCGAGCGCGCCGACCACCACCAGCGACGGCAGCACGATCAGCAGCCTGCCCAGCGGGCGGCGCGGCCACAACAGCGCGGCGTAGGCGACCGCGGCCACGAAGCCCCACACGACCGGCGGCGCGCTCATGAACGAGAGCCCGGTGAACAGCGCGATCCCGGTCAGACTGCCGATCAGGTCGTAGCGGTAGGCCTCGAGCCTGGGCAGTTCGGGGAAGCAACGCGCGACGAGTTCGGCCGGGCCCATCAGCACGATCGCGGCCGCGCAGAAGATCACCGGCAGGATCAGCCACGGCGGCGGGCCGACGGTGGACAGGCTCGTCCAGTAGAGGACCCCCTCGGTGTTCCTGTCCACGGTGACGGGGAACAGCAGGATGATCACCACGAGCACGGCCAGCGTGATCGGCGAGTAGTACGGCTCGCGCCTGGTCCTGCCCACCCGCAGGAATCCCAGCCCGATGCCGAGGAAGGACCCCAAGAGGACGAAGTTGGTGAAGTAGCTCAGATGGACGATGTTGGACCCGGTCCACCTGATCAGCGCCAGCTCCAGGAAGAGCATGAACGCGCTCGCCACCACGAGCCGCCACCGGACGGGCAGCCAGTGCGCGGGGCGGTCGGGAGGGCGGGGGGTGGACGGCGCCTCGGCCGGTGCGGTCATGCCCAAACCGTAGTGGCCCGAGGCTTCGGGGTCACTGGTTTCGAACCTGCGCGTCGAACGTTCGAACGGCGGAGTGCCGGATATTCAGACCGGTTTGCAGACAGACGTACCGGTCGGAGGTGTTTCGATGGGTGGACGGAAGCAGATCGATTCGAACAGCGGAACGCCGAAAAATTCATGCCGGTTTGCAGACAGACGTACCGGTCGGGAGGTGTTTCGACGGGTGGACGGAAAGCAGATCGATGACGCAACGTAGTCGTGTCAGCACCCTCCACGGAAACCAGGTGATGCGCAATGCGGGTCATGATCCAGCTCCGCCCCTCGGCCGACGTCGTCGCGGCCGTCGCCGATCCCGCCGCCACGGCGACGGTGGCCGACGTCGCGGACGGGCTGCAGGGGGTGGTTCTCGACTCGGCGTTCACCCCGGTCGCCGTGCCCAGGCCGATGCCGCGCCCGGGAGGCGACCCGCTCTCGCTCGCCCATGATGTGAGCTACTCGCTGGCCGCGGCGGACGCCACGGTCCTGGTCCGCGGCGAGGTCGCGGACGACGAGCTGTCCACCCGTCTCTCCATGCTCTCCTCGCAACACCGCAACGTGGTCGGGGTGTTCGCCGACCCGGTGATCGAGGCGAGCCCGACGTGCGGCGGTGACGCGCCGGTCGGCGACTGGCACGACGTGGAGCGGCTGCTCGACGTGGCGAAGCTGAAGGAGGAAGGGCTCGACGGCGAGGGCGTGGCGCTCGCCGTCCTCGACTCGGGCATCAACCTCGCGCACGTCGAGCGCGTGCTGGGGCGCAAGGCCACGCTCGACGCGAAGCGGAGCTGGTCGCCGTCGAGCGTGAAGGGCCGTCCCGGCGAGTTCGAGGTCGACCACGGCTCGATGTGCGCGTTCGACACGCTGATCGGCGCGCCGCAGGCCACCCTGCTCGACCTCCCGCTGCTGCTGTCGCGGCGCCCGGGCGGCTCCGCGCTCGACGGTCTGCTGTCCGACGCGGTGGCCGCCTACGCCCACCTGCGGACCGTGATCGACGCCCAGCCGGCCGACACGAAGGCACTGGTCGTCAACAACAGCTGGGGATCCTTCTCCCCGCACTGGGACTTCCCGCCCGGACATCCGGGTAACTACTCCGACAACCCGGCCCACCCGTTCAACCTCATCGTGGCGGCCCTCGACGGCGCGGGCGCCGACGTGCTGTTCGCCGCCGGAAACTGCGGCAGGGACTGCCCCGACGGCCGCTGCGCCTTCCCCGAGCGGCCCATCGTGGGCGCCAACTCCCACCCGCGGGTCCTGTCGGTCGGCGGCGTCGACACCCGTGGCGAGCGGGTCGGCTACTCCTCGCAGGGGCCCGGACGGCTGGCCGTCCGCAAGCCCGATCTGTGCGCCTACACCCACTTCGCCGGCTCCCAGGCGTTCGGCGCCGGTTCCCCGGACTCGGGCACCTCGGCCGCCTGCCCCGTCGCGGCCGGCCTCGTCACCGCCGTCCGCACCGCCTGGCCCGCCTCGCGCCTGTCCCCCGCACAGCTCCGCTCCCTGCTCTGCCGCACCGCCGACGACCGCAGCGACGTCGGCTTCGACAACGACTACGGCTACGGCGTCATCGACGCCGCCGGAGTGATCGCCGCCCTGCGCAGAAAGGCCAAGCGCGCGGCCTAGGCGGCCCGGACGCACCGCGCGTGAGTCCGGCGCGTAGCGTGGAGGACATGGTGTTGGTCACCGTACGGCTGCCGCCAGGCGCCACGATCGACGACGCGAGGGAGCGCCTGGGGCTGGCCGAGCGCGAGGTGGACCTCGATTACGGGCTGGTGCTCATCGACCCCGCCGAGGGGCTCTACGCCCTGCGCGTCGCCGACGAGGCCGGCGGCCGGATGGAGGGCGAGGCCGGGCCGTACGCCGACCCGGTGATCGAGCCTTACGGGCCGGTCAAGCGTTCTCCGGATTGAGTTCTCCCGTTTGAAGAGCACCCGGCCGGGCAGCAGCGCGAGCGCCTGCTCGGCCGGGTCGCCCGCAGCCGATCCAGCGCGCCGGATCCCGCGTCGCGGTCGATGCCGGACTCGGCCGGTCCGGCGCTGACCCTCGCGTGCTGCATGATCAGGCCGTGCACCGGCACCTCCCGGTGACGAGGGCGGCGGCGGACAGCGGCCCGAACATCACCAATTAGCGCAGCGGCTGGCCGGCGCCGGACAGAATGCCCGCCTGCTGCCGCGTCCTCACCAAGCGGTGGTCCCAGCGCAGGCCCCCGGCGAGACCTGGTCCGAGATCTCCCTGTCCTCCTCGCCCAGGGCGAACGCGCCTTCGCCCTCCTGGAATCCGGCGCCCGCGACTATGCCCGCAGAACTTATGACCTCAAGTCACGGCGGAACGGCGCAACGAGGTCACGGCGGAACGAGGCGCGAACGGTTCAGGGCCGGACAGCCCCCGGCTGTCCGGCCCCGCATCCGATTCTCGTGCCCGGCAAGGGCGGCACCTCCTGATGGGCCAGGCGGCGACCTTCCGGCCGCCCCGACCTACCTGCTTCCTGCTTGACCGGTCGAAACGGGACCGCCATCTGGTCGCCCCGGCAGACCGAACGGCACCTCCTGCTGACCGGCGACCCGCCGGATCAGGCGTCGTCGTCGGACACGGACGCGCCTTCCTTGCACACCGTTTTCGCACGGCCGAGCACCGGCGTCGCGGTCCCACAGGTGACCACCGGCACCGACACGGGTTCGACGATCTCGTCGTTGAAGATCACCGTGTTCCCGATGAGGGGGGAGTTTTTCCGTGGTTCGGGAGCGTCGGCATGGACGGGAGCGGCCACGAGCAGGGCTGCCGTGACGGCACCGAAAGTCACCCTCAGCAGAGGCTTTCCGAGCATCGAACACCTCCTGGTGGCGTGTCGCGGGCGCACGGCCCCGATTGGTCGCTCACTCGGCCCGTCCCGACGGGCGTGAGCCCTTCTCGTGCCGTCGTCAGGCGGCGGCGACCCGGTCCTTCAGCGACGCCTGGTCCATACCGGGCATGGCTTGTCCCGGAACGGACATGGCGTTCTCGGGCCGGCCGACCATCATGATGCGGTCGATCACGGCCAACGCGACCGCCGAGATGATGAAGGCCAGGTGGATCAGGGTCTTCCACAGCAGCTCCCTGTCTGTGATGCCCGGCTGGGCCGCGTTGATGAATATCTGCAACAGATGGATCGAGGAGATGCCGATGATCGCCATGGCCAGTTTGACCTTGAGGACATTGGCGTTGACATGGGAGAGCCATTGGGGCTGATCCGGATGTCCCTCTATACGCAGCCGCGAGACGAAGGTCTCGTAACCGCCGACGATCACCATGATGAGCAGGTTGGAGATCATCACGACGTCCACCAGGCCCAGCACGATCAGCATGATGGTGGTCTCCGCCACCATGCCGCCGAACCCGACCATGATCAGGTGTTTCAGCTCGACCATGAACCGCCATACGTACACGATCTGCGCGACGATCAGCCCGAGATAGAGCGGTGCTTGTATCCACCGACTGAGGAACATGTAGTAGCCAAGACGCTTGATAGAGCCCGGCCCGAGCGCCGGTTGAGTGACCGAAAGTAGCTTAGGCACTCGGTATTCCCTATGACGTGAGAAGATTCGCGTTGACGCTGTGGATGACCGCTTCAACGGCTACCGGGGAAGGGTTGCCGCCCACGAGGTGAGCCGAGGCGGCCAGGGCCGGTGGGCCGGTGAGGGCGGCCAGCGTGAGGCCCGCGGCCACGGCGGCTGCGAAGGTCGCTACTTTCGACTTCGACATGATGTCTCCGATCACTTTGTGATTTGCACGTCAGGGTCAGCATCCGAATCGGCCTCAAGGCCGGAACCTCCGGCCCTCGGCCACGCCGGTACGGGTCGGGGTGCCGGCCAGGCTGCGGTCATGCGATCGCCGGGCAGGCCGGCAAGGGCCCCGGCGCTCCGCCGCGCCGGGGCCGCGCGCCATCGGAGCCGGTCAGGGGGCGGTGACGCAGGCGAGCCCGGGGACCTCACTGGGGACGGCCACTTCGGGGGCGGTGGGCGCGCTCTCGGTCAGGCAGGTGACCAACGCCGCGGGGTCGGGAACCTGGGCGCCCGCCGCGGAGCCGACGGCGATCAACCCGACGGTGGCGAGGGCGGCGGTAAGAACGAGACGAGCGATGTGACGCATGAAGACCTCCATGAACAGGTAACGGGAACCTCTTCCATCATCACATAGAGTATTGGTTCAGTAACAGTGTGTGCCAGGGTTGATTGCGTACGGCTTGGCGCGAGATCCCGCGCGAGCGGGCGACACGGCGGAATGGCGACCCACAGACCGTCTCGGGCCCGCAGACCGTCGCGACCCACGGACCGTCGCGGCCCTCAGGCCCTCAGGCCCTCAGGCCGTCACGGCCGGTAGCACGACCCGGAACGCGGCGCCCGCTCCCGGAGCGGTTCGCAGCTCGACACGGCCGCCGTGGGCGCCCACGATCGACGACGCGATGGCCAGCCCGAGACCGGCTCCGCCGCCGGCCCCCCGGCCGCGCGAGCCGTCCACCCGGTAGAACCGGTCGAACACCCGGGCGGCCTGCTCGGCGGTCAGCCCCGGCCCCTCGTCCGCGATCACCAGCACGGCCTCGCCGCCCTCGGTGCCGACGCCCAGACGGATCGGCGTGCCCGGAGCCGTGTGCTGGACGGCGTTGCCGACCAGGTTCGTCACGACCTGCCGCAACCGCGCCTCGTCGGCCAGCACGGGCGCGCTCGCGGGGGCTCCCCCTTCGACGCCGGTCAGGGTGATCGGCCGGGAGGAGTCGAGTCCTCTCAGGTCGTGGCGGGCGTCGGCGGCCAGGGCGCGCAGGTCCATCGGGGCCAGGTCCATCGGGAGCACGGCCTGGCCCTCGTCCAGGCGGGCGAGCAGCAGCAGGTCCTCCACCAGCCCGGTCAGGCGGCCGGACTCGCGCCGGATGCGTTCCATGGTCCGGTCCACGTCGTCCGGTTCCGGCAGCCCGCCCATCCGGTACAGCTCGGAGAAGCCCTTGATCCCGAAGAGCGGGGTGCGCAGCTCGTGGCTGACGTCGGCGACGAAGCGCCGCATCCGGGCCTCCGACTCCGCCCTGGCCGCGAACGCCTCCTCGATCTGGCCGAGCATGCCGTTGAGCGACGCCGACAACCGGCCCACCTCACTGCTCGGCGAGGCCGTCTCGGGCACTCTTCGCGACAGGTCCCCGCCGGCGATGGCCGCCGCGGTCTCCTCGATGCGGCGCAGCGGCCGTAGCCCGGCCCGCACGGCGTACCATCCGGCCGCGGTCAGCAGGGACAGCAAGGTCGCCGCCGTGAACAGGCACACCACGCTCAGTCTGGCGACCGTCGAGTCGACCCCGGAGAGGGTGGCGGCGACCACCACGCTGCTACCGGGCGGGGCGGGAGACGAGTCCGCCGGCAGTTGCGCGGTCGTCCTCGGCAGGGCCATCACCCGCCAGTCCCCGTCATCCGTCTCGAACGGCTCGCCGCGCAGCCCGGCCACGGTCACGGCGTCGAGCCGCGGCAGCTCGGGCATGCGTGCCGGATCGGCCGGGCCGATCCCGGTGGTGCCGTCCGCGTTCAGGTAGACGGTGTGGACGCCGTCGATCAGGTCCAGCCCGCCGGTCAGCGCCCGCACCACCTGCCTGCCCTCCGCTGAGGACATCGGCCCCAGCGCTTCGGGGTGCAGCCGGGCCAGCAACCGGGTGATCGGCCGGAGCTGCTCGTCCACCCGACCGACGAGATGCGTCCTGAGCATCCCGATCACCACCGCCGAGCTGACCAGCAGCCCCACCGCCAGCAACGCCAGTGTGATCACCAGCAGCCGTACCCGGAGGGACGTCCGCCGCCACGGCCGGCCGCCGATCATGCCCGCGGCCTGCGCAGGACGTAGCCGACGCCGTGGACGGTGTGGATCAGCCTGGGCTCGGTGGTGTCGAGCTTGCGGCGCAGGTAACTGACGTAGGTGTCGACGATGCTGGCGTCGCCGTTGAAGTCGTAGTGCCAGACGTGGTCGAGGATCTGCGCCTTGGAGACCACCCGGCCCGCGTTCGACGCCAGGTAGTGCAGCAGTCTGAACTCGGTCGGCGACAGCCGGACCTGCCCGCCCGCCCGCAGCACCTGGTGACCTTCCGGATCGACCTCCAGGTCGCCGACGACCAGCGTGCCCGCGAGACGTCCGCCACCGGTGCGCCGCAGGATCGCCCGGATCCGCGCGATGAGCTCCTCCAGGTCGAAGGGCTTGGTGACGTAGTCGTCGCCGCCGAGCGACAATCCGTTGATCTTGTCGGCCGGGGAGTCCCGCGCGGTCAGGAACAGCACGGGCACCTCCCGCGCCCGGCCCCGGACGGGGGCACGCAGTCGTCGTACGACCTCGAATCCCTCCATGTCGGGCAACATCACGTCGAGCAGCACCAGGTCGGGCGCCTCTCTCAGGGCCGTCTCCACCGCCTCGGCACCGGTCGCCGCCGACTCCACCGCGAACCCGGCGAAGCGCAGCGTCGCCGACAGCAACTCCCGTACGGTCGGCTCGTCGTCCACTACCAGCAACCGTTCCCCAGCCCCCGAGATCCGCATGTTCACGATCCTCCTCCCCCACCGCGCCGAGAGCGGGCCGGTCCCGCCAGATCTCCCGCCACGGCCGGGACATCCGGTCGAAACCGCCCGGCCGCCACCATAGGTCAGGATCGTGGTGCCAAGCCCGCGCACCGCCTGCGATGGCCCCGCGGAGTGCGCCGGTCAGACGTCACGGGTCCGGAAGACGGCCAGCGCGACGGCCGCGAGTACGGCGACGAACGCGCAGCAGAGCGCGAAACCCGGGCCCGGAGGCAGGAAGCGGGGATCCGGGCTGAACGCGAAGATCTGGGAGCCCGCGACGGAGGGCCAGTACCTCAGCACCAGGGAGGCGAGCCATTCCGGATAGCTGGTGGCCAGGGCGGGGAGCAGCACGATGCCGGCCGCCAGGGCGGTGATCGCCCCCGCGGAGGCGCGCAGCAGGACCCCGGTGGCGAGCCCGAGCAGTCCGATCAAGGCGAGGTAGAGGCCCGCGCCGGCCACCGCGCCCAGCGCGCCGTCATCACCGAGCGTGAGATGGGGGGCTCCCTGTCCCGCCAGCATGGCGTTGCCGGCCAGGAACACGGAGAACGCGGTGATCTCGCCCACCACCAGGCCGGCCAGCGCCACCACGGCGGCCTTGGCGGCGAGCAGGCGCCCACGCCGGGGAACCGCGGTCACGCTGACGCCCATCGTTCCCGCGCGGTACTCCGCGGTGGCCGTGAGCGCGCCCATCGCCGCGAGGGCGAGTTGTGAGAGGAGCAGGCTGCGGAAGACGGTGCCGCCCGGATCGAAGGCCGTCTGCTCCGCGACGGGCATGGCGGCGTACTCGCGTGCTCCCGCGGAGCCGAACAGCGCGGCGATTCCCGTGCCGAGGACCACGGTCACCAGCGCGTTGACCACCGTGGCGCGGCCGGTGCGGAACTTCGACCACTCCGAGCGCAGCGCGTCCAGGAAGGTCGCGGGGGCGGGTGTCGTCCTGGTCATCGTGTCACGCCTTCCCGAGGGGCGTACTCAACCGTGTCCCGGGTGAGTTCCATGAACGCCTCCTCCAGAGAGGCACGTCCAGGAGTGAGCTCGTAAAGGACCAGGCCGTCCGCGGCGGCGAGCTCACCGATGCCGGGCGCGTCCATGCCGGTCACCAGGAGTACCCCGCCCGGCCCGGGGTCCACGTCGGCGCCGTGCGCGGTCAGGAGCGCGGCGAGGGCGGCTGCGTCGGGCGTGCGGACCAGGACGGTGGCCGTGGCGGCGAAGTCGTCGAGGGGCGTGTCGGCCACGAGGCGGCCGCGGCCGATGACGACGAGGTGGTGGGCGGTGAGCGCCATCTCGCTCATCAGGTGGCTGGAGACCAGCACGGTGCGGCCCTCGGCGGCGAGGTCGCGCATGAGGGTGCGGATCCACCGGATGCCCTCGGGGTCGAGCCCGTTCACCGGCTCGTCGAAGATCAGGATCCCGGGGTCGCCGAGGAGGGCGGCGGCGACGCCCAGCCGCTGGCTCATGCCCAGGCTGAAGGTGGCGACGCGCCGCCGGGCCACCCCTGTCAGCCCGACGAGGTCGAGCACCTCCTCCACCCGGGCGGGCGGGATGCCGTTGCTCTGGGCCAGGCAGCGCAGATGGGTGCGGGCGCTGCGCATGCCGTACACGGCGCGGGCGTCGAGCAGGGCGCCGACCTCGCGCATCGGGCAGGGCAGGTCGGCGTATCGGCGGCCGCGGACGGCGGCGGTGCCCGCACTGGGCGCGTCGAGGCCGAGGATCATCCGCATCGTGGTGCTCTTGCCCGAGCCGTTCGGGCCGAGGAACCCGGTCACGATGCCGGGCCGTACGTCGAAGGTGAGGTCGCTGACGGCGAGGACGTCGCCGTAGCGCTTGGTGAGCCCGCGTAGCTCGATCATGACGTGTGCCTCTTCATGGGCGGAAGACTCGCCGACCAGATTGAGGCGTTCCGGAGAGAACCTGGGAGGTCTCTGTGAGAAGGCGACCCCATCCAGGACAGAGCAGGGCAGACGCGCCGTTTTCACCGGTGACTCACAGAAGATCCACTAGGATCTTGCCGCACACCCGATCTTCAGGAGAGTTCCAGCCGATGCGCGAGCGCGTCCGCGCCGCAGTGGAGTCCACCGGCTTCCAGCGGTTCATCACCGCGGTGATCGTGGCCAACGCCGCGACCCTTGGCTTCGAGACCTCGAAGGAGATGATCGCGAATTACGGAACGTTCCTCGCCCTGGTCGACCATGTCGCCCTCTACATCTTCGTCGCCGAGCTCGCCGCCAAGATGTACGTCTACGGGTGGCGCTTCTTCCGCGACCCGTGGAACCTCTTCGACACCGCGATCGTCGGGATCTCGCTGCTGCCGACCGCGGGCGGGATGTCGGTGCTGCGCGCCCTCCGGGTGCTCCGCGCGCTGAGGCTGATCTCGGTGGTGCCGAGCCTGCGCAAGGTGGTCTCGGCGCTGCTCACCGCGGTTCCGGGGATGACGTCGATCGTGGTGCTGCTCTCCCTGGTGCTCTACGTCGCGGCGGTGATGAGCACCAAACTGTACGGCGAGACCGCGCCCGAGTACTTCGGCAGCCTGCCGACCTCGCTGTTCACGCTGTTCCAGATGATGACGGGCGACGCCTGGTCCGACATCACCCGTGAGGTGATGGACGAGCACTCCACGGCGTGGATCTTCTTCGTCGTCTTCATGCTGGTGTGCACCTTCGTGGTGCTGAACCTGTTCATCGCCGTGGTGGTCAGCGCGATGGAGGAGGAGCACGTGGACGCCGCGTTGCACGCCAACGACGACTTCAACAAGACGGTCCTCGCGGAACTGGCCGCGGTCCGGACGGAGTTGAGCCTGCTCCGCGAGGCCGTCGTCCCCGCTCAGCGGGAGTAGTGCTCCACCACGAGTTGCTCGTCGACCGGCACCCGCACCTGCTCCCGCTCGGGGCGGGTGACCAGGGTGAAGCGCAGCTCACCGTGGTTCACGTTCAGGTAGGGCGCGGTCACGTCGTCGGCGTGGACGCCCTCGGCCGCCGCCACGAACGGCTGCATGAGCCGTGACCGCTGCCGCACGGCGACCGTCTGGCCCGGCTTGACGATGTAGCTGGGGATGTCGACCTTGCGGCCGTCCACGGTGATGTGACCGTGGTTGACGTACTGCCTGGCCGCGTAGATGGAGGGGGCGATGCCGGCGCGGAGCACCAGGGAGGCCAGTCTCGACTCCAGCAGCACCACCAGCTCGGCCCCCGACTTGCCCGGCCTGCGCGCCGCCAGGTCCCAGTATCTGCGCAGCTGCTTCTCCGACACGTCGTAGTACCAGCGCAGTTTCTGCTTCTCCATCAGGCGCAGGCCGTAGTCGCCGGTGCTGCGGCGGTTGGTCTTGCGCCCGTGCTCGCCCGGCGGGTAGGGCCGCTGCTCGAAGTAGCGCACCGCCTTCTTGGTCAGCGGGACGCCTGCCCGGCGGGACAGCCTTACCTTCGGACCGGTGTAGCGCACGTTCACCCCTTTGTGATTAGGTAATGCTTACTAAGGTTAGCCTAACCTCATAACAATGCGCTTCTCAAGGAGGCCGGCCATGCAGCCCCTCGCAGCTCCGCCCATCCCCGAGCGGGTCCGCACGCTCGCCGCGACCGCCGTGCCCACCCACGTCGCGCTCGCCGCCCCCGACCGGCCCGCCGTACCGGCGCGGGGTGGCGTGGACCACGCGGGCCGCCCCGTCCTCCTGGCCCTGCCGGGAGACCCGTTGCACGGTACGGCCGAGCAGATCGTGGTGACCGTGGACCTGGTCGCCTCCCGTGAACTCGGCGGCGCCGAGCGCCCGCGCGGCATGCTCAAGACCCAGGGCTGGCTGGAGTCCGTACCCCCCGGCGAGGCACGGCAGGCCGCGGTCGCCGTCGCCGAACGCTGTCCGGACGAGGCGCTCTTCGAGGCGGTGGAGCGGGCGGGCGAGCCCGGCGCCCCCCGGCTGCTGCGAGTGGACGTGGGGCAGGTGATCTACCTCGTCGGGCAGGACTCGGGAATGCTCGACGCGGAGGACTATCTCGGCGCCTCCCCCGACCCGCTGCTCGACGCGGCCGAGAGCATGATCAGGCACGTCAACTCCTGCCACCGGGCCCAACTCCAGCGGACGGCCGGCCGGCTCGCGGGGCCGATCGCGTCCGACGTCTGGTTGTGGGAGCTCGACCGCTACGGCGCGACGCTCCGGGCCGGCCTCGACGACCCGCACCTCATCCGGCTGCCGTGGTCACAACCCGCCGCCTGCGAAGGCGCCCTGGAGAGCGCACTACGCGCCCTGATCCAGCCCTGATGTGATGCGGCGTCAAGCTCACCGCAGCTGCGCCACCCGGGGCACGGAGCGCGCGAGGGAGGCGTCGACGGCGTCGGGCGCCAGGATCTGGCCGAGGACCATCAGGGCGCAGCCGGTGATGCCCGCGCCGGGGCCGAGGCGGCTGCGCTCGATCCGCAGGTTGCGGGTGGCCAGGGCGGTGGACCTGCGGTAGACGACCTCGCGGACGCCGGAGACCATCGGCTGGAAGGTCTCCGCCACGTCGCCGCCGAGCACCACCACGGCCGGGTTGAGCAGGTTGACCGCACTGGCGACGACCTCGCCGAGCTGGCGGGCCGCCTCGCGGACCACCGACATCGTCTCGGCGTCGCCGGCTCGCACCAGGGCAACCACGTCGGACAGGGTGGCCACCTCGCGGCCCTTGGCACGCAGGTCGCGCAGGATCGCGGTGCCGCTGGCGACCGAGTCGAGACAGTCGATGGTGCCGCATCGGCACAGCACGCCGCCGCCGTCGCGGACCGGGATGTGCCCGATCTCGCCCGCCGCGCCGAGCGCCCCGCGCAGGATGTGGCCGCCCGAGATGACGCCGGAGCCGATCCGGGTGGAGACCTTGACGAACAGCAGGTCGTCGATCTCGCCGGCATAGGCCGCGTGATGCTCGCCGATCGCGATCACGTTCACGTCGTTGTCGACGAAGACGGGCACCGGGAAGCGCCCGGCGAGGATCGGCGGGATCACCACGCCGGTCCAGCTCGCCATCACCCGCGCGCTTTCCGTACGGCCCGCCGCGAACTCCACGGTCGCGGGCACCCCCATGCCGATGCCGCGCACCCGCGCCGAGGGCAGCTCGCCGAGCAGCCCCTCCCAGGTGTCCAGCAGCAGCGGCAGGACGACTCCCGGGCCTTCTTCGACGTCGATCGCCACCTCCGCCTGGGCCAGCACGGCGCCCGCGAGGTCACAGGCCGCGATCTGGGTACGGCTCGCCCCCAGCGAGGCGGCCAGCACGACCCCGCCCGCGGCGTTGAACGCCAGCCGGGCCGGGGGACGGCCGCCGGTCGAAGGGCCCTCCGTGTCCTCCACCACCAGGTCACGTTCGAGCAGTTCGGTGACCCGGAGCGCCACGGCCGGCCGCGATAGTCCGGTCACCCTGCCGATCTCGGCACGCGTGACAGCCTCGCCCGTGCGGATGAGGCGGAGGACCTCACCGCTGGTGGCGAGCGCGGCGGCGGAACGTCGTGGCATCGGCTTAGTGAATCACACCCTGTTAGGTAATGAGAAGTCACCACTTATTCATCTCAAATAGCAAAACTCAGGTTGTATGAAGCCGAAGATGTGGCTAGTGTCCGATCTGTCCTCTTCTTGGTAGATCATCGGAGCTTCTGCCGTGTCCCCCTTGCCGCCCCCGTTCGTCCCGCACGCCGCCGACCTCGTCGTCTTCGGTGGCACCGGCGACCTGTCGATGCGGAAGCTGATCCCCGCCCTGTACCACAGCGACCGTGACGGCCGGCTGGCCCCCGAGACGCGCATCATCGCGCTGTCACGCGGCGGCCTGACCGACGCAGACTTCCGCGGCAAGGTGGACGCCGAGGTGCACACCGCCGGGGCCGTGCCGGCCGAGGACCCCGAGGGCTGGCAGCGCTTCCTCCACCGGCTCCACCACGTGACCGTCGACGTGGGCGGAGACGCCGCCGGCGGCTGGACCGAACTGGCCGCCCTGCTCCACGGACACGAGCAGCGTGACCGGGTCTTCTACCTGGCCAGCCCGCCGATGACCTTCGGCCCGTTCTGCCGGGAGGCGGACGCGGCCGGGCTGGTGACGCCGCGTTCGCGGGTCGTGCTGGAGAAGCCGCTCGGGCGCGACCTGGCCAGCGCCCAGGCCATCAACGACGAGGTCGGCGAGATCTTCGAAGAGGCGCAGATCTTCCGGATCGACCACTACCTCGGCAAGGAGACCGTGCAGAACCTGCTGGTCCTCCGCTTCGCCAACGCCTTCCTCGAACCGATCTGGAACTCCCTCTGGATCGACCACGTGCAGATCACCGTCGCCGAGACCGTCGGCACGCCCGGCCGGCGCGGGTACTACGACCACGCGGGGGCGCTGCGCGACATGGTGCAGAACCACCTGCTGCAACTGCTGTGCCTGGTCGCCATGGAGCCGCCGTCGCGCAACGACCGCGAGTCGATCCGCGACGAGAAGGTCAAGGTGCTGCAGTCGCTGAGACCGATCACCGGCACCGAGGCCGACCGGTTCACCGTGCGCGGCCAGTACACCGAAGGGCCGGGGATGCCCGGCTACCTGGAGGAGCCGGCGAGCACCCCGCCGACCGACGCCTCCCGGCAGGTGGAGACCTACGCCGCGATCCGCGCCGAGGTCAAGAACTGGCGCTGGGCCGGAGTCCCCTTCTACTTGCGCACGGGCAAGCGGCTGCCGAGCCGCCGGTCGGAGATCGTGGTGCAGTTCAAGGACGTGCCCCACTCGATCTTCCCCGGCGGCGCCCCGAACCGGCTGGTGCTGCGGCTACAGCCGAGCGAGGGCATCCACCTGCACATCATGGCCAAGGAGCCGGGGGCGGGCGAGATCGCGCTGCGCCCGGTGCCGTTGAGCCTCAGCTTCGCGCAGACCTTCGCCACCCGGGTCCCCGAAGCCTACGAGCGGCTGCTCATGGACGTGCTGAGCGGCAACCCGACGCTGTTCATGCGCCGCGACGAGGTGGAGGCGGCCTGGCGGTGGATCGACCCGATCCTCGCCACCTGGGAGGCGAACGGCACGCCGCCCGAGCCCTACCCGGCGGGCAGCTCCGGCCCCGCCTCGGCACACGAACTACTCGCCCGCAGCGACCGCACCTGGCATGAGGAGGACTTGGCGTGAACAGGATCGTCGAAGAGGTCACGGACAGGATGCGGACGCGCAGCCTCGCCAGCCGTACCGCCTATCTGAAGCGGATCGAAGTGGCCGCGCGGGAGGCACGGGAGCGCGGTCCGGCGCGGGCCTCGCTGGGGTGCGCCAACCTGGCGCACGGCTTCGCGGGCAGCCCGGCCGAGGACAAGCGCGACCTGCGCGGCTCGGCCAAGCCCGGCGTCGCCATTGTGACCAGCTACAACGACATGCTGTCCGCGCACCAGCCGTACGAGACCTACCCGCGGGCGCTGAAGGACGCGGTCCGGGCGGCGGGCGGGGTGGCACAGGTCGCCGGTGGCGTGCCCGCGATGTGCGACGGCATCACGCAGGGGCGGGCCGGCATGGAGCTGTCGCTCTACAGCCGTGAGGTGATCGCGATGGCCACCGCCATCGCGCTGTCGCACGACATGTTCGACTCCTCGCTGATGCTGGGCGTGTGCGACAAGATCGTGCCCGGCCTGCTGATCGGCGCGTTGCACTTCGGCCACCTGCCCGCCGTGTTCGTCCCGGCCGGGCCGATGACCTCCGGCCTGCCCAACAAGGTGAAGGCGCGCAGCCGCCAGCTCTTCGCCGAGGGCCGGATCGACAGAGGCGAGATGCTCGACGCCGAGGCGAAGTCGTACCACTCCCCCGGCA
Organism: Dolomitihabitans soli; assembly: GCF_022213955.1. Taxonomy (GTDB): domain Bacteria; phylum Actinomycetota; class Actinomycetes; order Streptosporangiales; family Streptosporangiaceae; genus Streptosporangium_A; species Streptosporangium_A soli. The sequence continues at coordinate 150,297 of NZ_JAKNTW010000018.1, forward strand.
CCTGCACCTTCTACGGCACCGCCAACTCCAACCAGGTCCTCGTCGAGGTCATGGGGCTGCACCTGCCCGGCTCGACCTTCATCAACCCGCACACCGAACTGCGCCAGGCGCTCACCCGGGCGGCGGGCTCCCGCGCGGTCGAGCTGACCGTGCACGGGCGGGAGTACACCCCGGCCGGGCATGTCGTGGACGAGCGGGCGATCGTCAACGCCGTCGTGGCGCTGCTGGCGACGGGCGGCTCCACCAACCACACCCTGCACCTGGTCGCCATCGCCGCGGCGGCCGGCATCGAGCTGCTCTGGGACGACCTGGCCGCGCTGTCGAAGGTGGTGCCGCTGCTGACCCGGATGTATCCCAACGGCGAGGCCGACGTGAACCACTTCCAGGCCGCAGGCGGCATGCAGGTGCTGATCGGCGATCTGCTGGACGCCGGGCTGCTGCACGGCGACGTGCTCACGGTGGCCGGCCGGGGGCTGGACCACTACCGCTCGGCCCCCGAGCTGAAGGAGGACGGCGGCCTGGTCTGGGAGGAGCGGACCACCGGCAGCGGCGACCTCGGCGTGCTGCGCCCGGTGGCCGACCCGTTCTCCGCCGACAGCGGCATCCACATGATCAGCGGGAACCTCGGCCGCGCCGTCAGCAAGGTGTCCGCGGTCAAGCCCGAGCACCTGCTGATCGAGGCGCCCGCCAAGGTCTTCGAGGACCAGCTCGAACTGCTGAGCGCCTTCGAGGCCGGCGAGCTCGACGGGCAGGACTTCGTCGCCGTCATCCGGCACCAGGGACCCAGTGCGAACGGCATGCCCGAGCTGCACAAGCTCACCTCGCCGCTCGCCGTGCTGCTGGATCGGGGACAGCGGGTCGCGATCGTCACCGACGGCCGGATGTCGGGCGCGTCCGGCAAGGTGCCCGCCGCGATCCACCTCTCTCCGGAGGCCGCGCGCGGCGGCCCGATCGGGCTGGTCCGCGAGGGCGACCCGATCAGGCTCGACTCGGCGCAGGGGACCCTGGACCTCCTCGTGGCGGAGGAGGAGCTCGCCCGCCGCACCCCCGAGGGCGCGCCGCTCACCGACGCGCAGTGGGTGGGCACCGGCCGCGAGCTGTTCGCGGCGTTCCGCGCGGCGTCGGCACCCGCCGAACGCGGCGCGGGGATCTTCGCCCTGAACGGCGCGGCCCGTTGACCCATCCCGCACTTCCCTGGCTCGTCGCCGACATCGGCGGCACCAATGCCCGCTTCGGCCTGGTCACCCGGCCGGACGGGCATCCGGAGGCGATCGCCGTCCTGCGCGTGGCCGATCACGAGGGCCTGCCCGAAGCCGTAGCCGCCTATCTCGCAGATCATGCGGGCGGAGTTCGGCCGGGCGCGGCATGCCTCGCGATCGCGGGACCGGTGGACGGCGACCGCTACCACCTCACCAACGCCGCCTGGTCGGGGTCGGCCCGCGACCTCGGTGTGCCCGGCGCGGTGCTGCTCAACGACTTCGAGGCGCTGGCGTTCGCCCTGCCGTACCTCGAAGACGACATGCTGATGTCGCTGGGCGGCCCGGAGCCGGTGCGGGGGGTGAAGGCCGTGCTCGGGCCCGGCACCGGGCTGGGCGTCTCGGGGCTGGTACCGGCGGGCGGCGAGTGGGTGCCGATCGCGTGCGAGGGCGGCCACGTGACCGCGCCGGTCGTGACCGAACGCGAGATCGAGGTCGTGCGCGCCCTGCGCGCGCAGGGCAGGGAGGTCATCGTGGCCGAGCACCTGCTGTCCGGCCCGGGGCTGAGCCGGCTGCACCACGGGCTGGCGCTGGTCGACGGCGTCGCGGCCACCCCCCTGCCCGCCTCGGAGATCGTGCTGCGCCGGGACGACACGCGGTGCGCCGAGACGATCGAGGTGTTCTGCGGGCTGCTCGGCAGCTTCGCGGGGAACACCGCGCTGACCCTCGGCGCCCGAGGCGGCGTCTATCTCGGCGGCGGCGTGCTGCCCCGGATCGCCGACCGGCTGCGCGCCAGCGACTTCCGCCGCAGGTTCGAACTCACCCCCGACCTGGGCGACTATCTGACCGCCATCCCGACCCGCCTGATCGTCGGCGGTCATCCGGCGCTCCTGGGAGCGGCGGCGTGCCTGGTCCAGCGATCGGCCAGAATGGAATTGACATGACTCTGGAGGACCGGATGAGCCTGCTCGACCTCGCCCCCGTGGTGCCCGTCGTCGTCATCGACGATCTGGAGACCGCGGTACCCATGGCCCGCGCGCTGGTCGCGGGCGGGCTGCCGGTGATCGAGGTCACCCTGCGCACGGCCCCCGCCCTGGAGGCCGTCGCCAGGATCGCCGCCGAGGTTCCCGACGCGGTGATCGGCACGGGCACCGTGCGCACCGCCGACGACGTGACGGCCTCGATCAAGGCCGGCGCGAAGTTCCTGGTCAGCCCGGGGACGACGCCCGCGCTGACCACCGCGCTGCTGGCGAGCGGCGTGCCCTTCCTCCCGGGGGCGGCCACCGCGTCGGAGGTGCTGGCCCTCGCCGAGCAGGGGATCACCGAGATGAAGTTCTTCCCCGCCGAGGCCGCCGGCGGCCTGCCGTACCTCAAGGCGCTGTCGGGGCCGGTGCCCGAGGTGCGGTTCTGCCCCACGGGGGGCATCCGGCTGGAGACCGCGCCCGCCTACCTGGCCCTGCCCAACGTGGGCTGTGTGGGCGGCACCTGGCTCACCCCCGCCGACGCTCTCGCGAGCCGCGACTTCGCCCGCGTGGAGAAGCTCGCGGCGCAGGCGGCGGCGCTGAGATAGGCGACGCCGGCCGGGCTCCTTCCGCTCTCGGCCCCGCCGACGTGCCAGGCGCGGAAGGCGGGGCCCTGTTCGCGGGCGACCACCAGGCAGAGGACGGCGCCGCGACCCGGTGCCGTCCTCAAGGTTGCACGGCCCGTGGCCGCCGCACCATGCGGCCACGGGCCTTTTCTCATCGGAGGACTGCTCACCCGGCCTGGGTGAGCAGTTCCTTCTCGGTGATCGGATTCTCGTGGGTGCCGGCCGAGACGCAGGCGTGGGCCCCGGCGACGGCGCCCAGCCGCATGCACTCGCTCTCGCCGTGGCCCCGCAGCCGGCCGTAGAGGAACCCCGAGACGAACGCGTCGCCGGCGCCGTTGCTGTCGGCGACCGGGCCGGGCAGCGGGGCGGCGGGCTGGTGGTGCAGGGTGTCGCCGGCACGGGTCAGCAGGTAGGCTCCCTCGGCTCCGGCCGTGCACAGGACGGCCTCGGCCCGCCCCTTCGCCAGGATGTCGCGCATGGTGGCCTCGACGTCGGTGAGCGCGGTCGAGGAGAGGAAGACCAGGTCGGATTCGTAGGCGAAGTCCTTGTGATGGTCGTTGCGGCCGTCCCAGTCGTGCAGGTCGGTCGAGCAGGGAACGCCCAGCTCGCGGATCTCCGGGTAGAGATGGCGGGAGAAGTCGTTGATCGACAGGTGTACGTGCCGGGCCTGGCCGAGCGCGGCGCGGTAGTAGTCCGGCGAGAGTCGCTCGCCCTGCGTCTCACGCGGGTCGAACAACGACAGCCGGCGCCCGTCCGGGCCGACGAGCAGTACGCTGCGCCGGGTGCCCGCGGGCGAGGTCTCCCAGCTGAAATCGACGTCCCGGGCGGCGAGCACGTCACGGATCAGACGGCCCTGCGGGTCGTCGCCGATGATGTCGGCCAGCCGCACCCGCAGGCCGAGCGCCTGGCAGCCGAGCGCGACGCCCGAGCCGGTGTTGCCGATCCGGTCGATCACGGGCGGCACGGCGTAGGTGTCGGCGTACGGCAGGGGCAGCTCGGGCACGTAGACGGTCGTGTCGACGCCCGTGCCCCCGATCACCAGCACATCGAGGTTCAATCGGTCTCCTTCTGTTCAGCGGTTGACCAGCGGGCCGGAGCCGGTGGAGCCGCGTACCACGAGTTCCGGCTGGAAGACGAGCTCGACGTGCTTGGCCGGGGCTCCGTTGATCTCCTCCAGCAGGGTTTCGACGGCCGCCGCGGCCATCGCTCCGATCGGCTTTCGCACGGTGGTGAGCGGCGGGTCGGTGAAGGCGATCAGCGGCGAGTCGTCGAACCCGACCACCGACACCTCGCCGGGGACGGCCAGTCCCTGGGCCCGGCAGGCGCGGATGGCGCCCAGCGCCATCAGGTCGCTCGCGCAGACGATGCCCGTGCAGCCGCGTTCGAGCAGCACGCCCGCCGCCGCCTGCCCGCCTTCGACGGAGAACAGCGAGTGCGCGACCAGATCCTCCTCCATCACGCCGAGCAGCCTGGTCATCGCCTGCCGGTAGCCCTCGATCTTGCGGATCACCGGCACGAACCTGCGGGGCCCTACGGCGAGGCCGATCCGCTCGTGCCCGAGGTCCACCAGGTGTTGCACGGCCAGGCGGGAGGAGAGCCGATCGTCGGGCGAGATGAAGGGGGCCTGGATCCGGTCGTTGTAGCCGTCGACGAGGACGATCGGCAGGCCTCTGTCGATCAGCCTGGTGTAGCGGTCCATCCGGGCGGTGGTGTCGGCGTGCAGGCCGGAGACGAACACGATGCCGCTGACCCCGCGGTCGAGCAGCAGGTCGGTGAACTCGTCCTCCGGCGCGCCGCCGGGAAGCTGGGTGCACAGCACCGGGGTGTAGCCGTGCTGGGTCAGGGCCTTCTCCACGGCCTGCGCGAAGGCCGGGAAGATCGGGTTGTCCAGCTCCGGGGTGACCAGGCCGATCAGGCCGTTGCTGCGCTGCCGCAGCCGCTGCGGGCGCTCGTAGCCCATCAGGTCGAGCGCGGCGAGCACCGCCTGCCGGGTGGCGGCGGACACCCCCGGCTTGCCGTTCAGAACCCGGCTGACCGTGGCCTCACTGACCCCTGCCTGGGCTGCGATGTCGGAGAGCCGGGTGCCGTTCATGAGGAGTACTTTACGCGGGCCCCCCGCTCCGATTTCGCACCGGATCACCGGCAAGACATCCGACATAACGGACATGTAGCCCGAAGTATGGTAACCAAGTGGATGACAAAAGTGTGAACCCATAAATCGGTTGCCGAAAATTTCGGCAACCACTTCCACGGCTGGGCGGACGCAGGTCAACATGGGAATGAGCTGGACGAACAGCCTAGCGGCAGACGCCGATCGTGGTGGGCGCGCACAGCTGCGGCCTGACTGCTAATGCATTAGCGGCCGACCGAAAAGACGCCTACGAAACATCACGGATACGAAAATTGTCTGCCATGTATGGACACAGGCCGTCCCCGCGCGATGTACTACCTCATCAATCAGCACCGCCACAGCCGGCGTCTCTCGCCCGCCCTCCGACCTGCGGATCCGCGGCCCCACTGTGGGGGGGATGATCAGAACCTTCAGGATGCGGGCGGAGCAGACCAATGAGTACGGTCGTCCTCGATGACGTGACCAAGGTGTACCCGGGTGGGCACCTAGCGGTCGATCGGCTGAGCCTGCGCGCCGAGAACGGCGAACTGCTCGTCCTGCTCGGCCCGTCCGGATGCGGTAAATCGACCCTGCTCAGGATGATCGCCGGTCTGGAGGACATCACCTCCGGCGACCTGTGGCTCGACGGGCGGATCGCCAACCACCTCGCGCCCCGCGACCGCGACGTGGCCATGGTCTTCCAGAACGGCGCCCTCTACCCGCACCGGACCGTGCGGGGCAACATCGCCTTCCCGCTGGAGATCGCCAAGGCCGACCCCGCGCTCGTCAAGGAACGCGTCACCGAACTGTCGAAGGCGCTGCACATCGACGAGACGCTGGAGCGCCGCCCTGGAACGCTCTCAGGCGGTCAGCGCCAGCGGGTGGCGATGGGCAGGGCGATCGTGCGCCAGCCGTCGTTGTTCCTGATGGACGAGCCGCTGTCCAACCTCGACGCCGGCATGCGCACCGAACTGCGGATGGAGATCTCCTCGCTGGTCCGCGCGCTGGGCGTGACCACGATCTACGTCACGCACGACCAGGTCGAGGCGCTCACCCTCGCCGACCGCATCGCCATCATGAACCGCGGCGTGCTGCAGGACGTCGGCACCCCCGGGCAGATCTACAACGACCCGGCGACCGCGTTCGTGGCCGCCTTCCTCAGCTCCCAGCAGATCAACCTGCTGGCCCCGCAGGTGCGCACCCCGCAGAACGAGTACATCCTGCTCGACTTCGGCCCGCACCAGATCACCATCCCGTGGACCGATCCGCGCGCCTACGCGGTCTCCCAGCACACCGGCGGCCACATCATCGTGGGCATCAGGCCCGACGCCCTGGCCCCCGTCCCGGACACCTTCGACGGACCGTCCTTCCACGGCAGGGTCCGCACGCTTGAGTACCACGGCCACGAGTGGCTCGCCTACGTCGAAGCCGGGCTGCCCGCCGTCACGGTTCCCGAGCCCCCCGACCCGCGGGCCGCCGGTGGCCCCGCCGCCGCCGGGGCCACCGGCGGCAAGGCCCGTTCGATGATGCGCCGCCTGCTCTCGGGAGGCGCCGAGCCCGAGCCCGAGACACCGCCGGAGACCAACGGCCAGGCCCTCAGCGGCACCCACCGCCGCGCCGACCTGATCGTCAGGCTCGGTTCCCGCCCCGTCTGGCGGGCGGGCGAGACCGCCAGAGTCGGCATCGACCTCAATCGCCTCATGCTCTTCACCAGCGAGGGCAACCGCATCGACCCACCCCGTCGCTGACGCCGGGAAGCTCGCTCAAGCCAGGGTACGGCTGGCGCCCGCGATGGCGAGCAGGGTGACGATCTCCGCCACGCGGGCGATCCTGTCCAGCTCCGCGCGGTGGAAGGCGGGGCCCTGTTCGCGGGCGACCACCAGGCAGAGCCCGGCCCCCGTCAGCGGCACGCTCATCAACCGCGTCTCCCCGTCCACGAACACGGCGGGACGCCGGACCGGTTCCACAGGCACGTAGGTCCGGGGCGTGCGCCAACTCCGGTGCACCACCGCGGGCGGCGGCGTCTCCGCCGTGACCACGGCCGCCCAGTCGGCCCCCGCGAGGTCGGGCACCGCGTCCGTGAGCGTCGCGAAGGCCCGCGCGGGATCGGTCACCACCTGCCTGAGCAGATCGTGGTCGGGGGCGGACCCGGGCACCTCCCTGGTCAGCCAGGCCCCCTCCACCTGCACCCCGGGCACCGCCGAGAGCCGGTCGCGCACATCCGCCACCACGGGCGGACCCGGCCAGGACACCGTGAAATCGTCCACGACCCTGCCACCCTCGCGCTCCAGGACGGTCACCTGGTGAATGTCCGCTCCCAGCGTCCCGAGAACCCTGGCCACCTGTCCGAGTGATCCCGGGCGGTCGGGAATCGACACTCGCAGCCGCATCAGCATCGCCCATCACCCCCTAACGACGACACAAACACTCTCGCACACAGGTTTCCACCGGATTCCAGGTACATGTCAGCCAAATTCCGCTCTGCCCCATGGCGGGCGGAACCGAATCCAGATCAGAATGCGGAACGCCCGGGCAGTACGGCTAGCGGATGACCTTCGGCCCGGAGCCGGTGGAACCCCTGACGATCAACTCCGGCTGGAAGATCAACTCGGAGTGCCGCGGCGGAGCCCCCGCGACGCCTTCGAGCAGGGTATGCACCGCCGCCGTGACCATCGACTGGACGGGCTGGCGCACGGTGGTCAGCGGCGGATCGGTGAAGGCGATCAGCGGCGAGTCGTCGTAGCCGACGACGGAGACGTCACCGGGGACCGGCATCCCGCGTTCCCGGCACGCCCTGATGGCCCCGAGCGCCATCAGGTCGCTGGCGCACACGATGCCGGTGCAACCCCGGTCCAGCAGGATCGCCGCCGCCGCCTGACCGCCTTCCACGGAGAACAGCGAGTGCTGGATCAGATCGTCCACCTGCTCGGCGCCGAGCAGCTGCGCCATGGCCTGCCGGTAACCGTCGATCTTACGGATCACCGGCACGAACCTGGCCGGCCCCACCGCCAGCCCGATCCGCTCGTGCCCGAGATCCACCAGATGCTGTACGGCGAGCCGCGCCGCCGTACGGTCGTCCGGTGAGATGAACGGCGCCTGGATCTCGCCCGCGTGCCCGTTGAGCAGCACGATGGGCACGCCCTGACCGATGAGCGTGGTGTAGCGGGCCGCGCGCGCGGTGGTGTCGGCGTGCAGCCCGGAGACGAAGATGATGCCGCTCACCCCGCGCTCCACGAGAAGCTCGGTGAACTCGTCCTCCACCGCGCCGCCCGGAAGCTGGGTGCACAGCAGCGGTGTGTAGCCGTGCTGGGTCAGCGCCTTCTCGAAGGCCTGGGCGAAGGCGGGGAAGATCGGGTTGTCCAGTTCCGGGGTCACCAGGCCGATCAGCCCGTTGCTGCGCCGGCGCAGCCGCTGCGGCCGCTCGTAGCCCATCAGGTCCAGCGCCACGAGCACCGCCTGCCGGGTCGCCGGCGACACGCCCGGCCTGCCGTTCAGCACCCGGCTGACCGTCGCCTCGCTGACCCCGGCCTGCGCGGCGATGTCGGACAGCCGGGCGAACCCGCCGCTGAACGGACCGTTAGCCACCATGGCTCTCCCACCAGGCGGCCGAGTCGGGGGCCAGCAGTACGGCGTCGCCGGCGGTCGCGGGCTCGGCGCTGGCCAGCAGCAGCCTGCCCGGCGTCGGCAGTTCGACGGCCTCCGGGCCGAGGTTGACCGTGCACACCAGCGAGCCGCGCGTGAAGGCCAGCGTGTCCGGCGGGGAGTCGAGCCAGGTCAGGGAGCCGTCGCCGAGCCCAGGGTGCTCCCGGCGCAGGCGGAGCGCCGCGTGGTAGAGGTTCAGCGTGGAGGAGGGGTCGCGGAGCTGGGACTCCACGCTCAGCGGGCCCCACGACTCCGGCATCGGCAGCCAGCTCTGGTAGATCCCCGGCGGGGAGAAGCCGAACGGCGGCTCGGTGTAGCCCCACGGAATCGGCACCCGGCAGCCGTCCCGGCCGGAGTCGGGGCCGCGCAGGCGCTGCGGGTCGCGCAGGAACTCCTCCGGCAGGTCGAGCACCTCCGGCAGGCCGAGCTCCTCCCCCTGGTAGAGGTAGGCCGAGCCGGGCAGGGCCAGGGTCAGCAGCGCGGCGGCCCGCGCCCTGCGCACCCCGAGATCCCCGCCGCCGTACCGGGTGACGTGCCGTTTGACGTCGTGGTTGGACAGCACCCACGTCGTGGGCGCCCCCACCGGCGCGGTCGTCGCCAGCGACTCCTCGATGACGGTGCGGAAGGAGCCGGCGTCCCACTCGGCGTTCACATAACCGAAGTTGAACGCCTGGTGCAGTTCGTCGGGGCGGACGTAGCGGGCGAGCCGCTCCGCCGAGGGCGCCCACGCCTCCGCCACACCGATTCGCTCGCCCGGGTAGGAGTCGAGCAGCCGCCGCCAGGAGCGGTGGATCTCGTGCACGCCGTCCTGGTCGAAGTACGGCAGGACGTCGGAGCCGAGGAGCCGCACCTGGTCGTGGTGGCCGATGTCGGGCAGGCCCTCGGCCTTGACCATGCCGTGGGCCACGTCGATCCGGAAGCCGTCGACGCCGAGGTCGAGCCAGAACCGCAGGATGTCCTCGAACTCGGCGCGGACCTCGGGGTTCTCCCAGTTCAGGTCCGGTTGCTCCGGGGCGAACAGGTGGAGGTACCACTCGCCGCCGGCCAGCCGGGTCCACGCGGGCCCGCCGAACACCGACTCCCAGTCGTTCGGCGGGAGCTCGCCCGCCTCTCCCCTGCCCGGCCGGAAGATGTACCGCTCCCGCTCCGGGCCGCCCGGATCGGCGGCGACCGCGGCGCGAAACCATTCGTGCCGGTCGGAGCTGTGGTTCGGCACCACGTCCACGATCACCCGGAGGCCGTGCGCGTGCGCGTCGCCGATCAGCGCCCGGGCGTCGCCGAGCGAGCCGAAGATCGGGTCCACGTCGCGATAGTCCGCCACGTCGTAGCCGAAGTCGGCCATCGGCGAGGTGTAGAAGGGGGTCAGCCAGATGGCGTCCACGCCGAGGCCGGACAGGTAACGCAACCGGCTGCGCACGCCGAGCAGGTCACCGATCCCGTCTCCGTTGCCGTCGGCGAAACTGCGGACGTACACCTGGTAGATCACCGCATCCCGCCACCAGCGGGTCGCTTCTCCAGCCGCCGGGTCCGGCGAGTGCTGCTGGATCAGTTCGGTCATTGGGCTCCCCCGATCAGGATGAGTGGTCACGTCAGCGGGTCAGGCCTTCGTGGCGCCGGCGGTCAGACCGGTCACCAGATGGCGCTGCACCAGAAGGAACACGATGGACGCGGGCACCGCGATCAGCACGGCCGAGGCGGTCAGCAGACCCCAGTCGGACCAGTGCTGCCCGACGAACTGCTGCAGCCCGACGCCCAGGGTCCGCTTCTCCTCCGTCGACATGAACACCGTGGCGTAGGCGACCTCGCCCCAGGCGGTCATGAAGGAGTAGAACGCGGTGACCGCGAGGCTGGGCCGGGCCAGCGGCAGGATGACCCGCCAGAACGCGCCGAACGGGGTCAGCCCGTCGACCAGTCCCGCCTGGTCGATCTCGATGGGGATGGAGTCGAAGTAGCTCTTCATCATCCACGCGCAGAACGGCACGGCCACCGTCATGTAGGCGATGACCAGCCCCGGAATCTGGTTGAGCAGCCCGAGGGAGGCCATCAGGTTGTACAGCGGCACGATCAGGATCGCCATCGGGAACATCTGGGTGATCAGCAGCAGCCACATCACCCCCCGGTGCCCGGGAAAGCGGAAGCGGCTGATCGCGTAACCGGTGGTCGAGGCGATGAACACGCCCAGGATCATGGTCAGCGCCGCGGCGAGCACCGAGTTGAGCAGCCACGTCGGGAACGCCGTCTCCGACAGCACCCGGGTGTAGTTGTCGAGCGAGGGCTGGTTGAAGAACTGCAACTCGGTGGAGAGCCATCCGTCCCGCGGCTTGAGCGAGGTCAGCACCAGCCAGACGATCGGGAACAGCGAGATGACGACGGCGACGAGAAGGGTGCCGTGCAGCAGGATCGAGGCGCCGACGCTCCGCTCGCCCCTGCCTCTCGCGCGGCGGGCCGTACCCGCGGTGGTCGAACTCACCAGACCTCCCCCTGCTTGCGCAACGCGCGGCGGTAGACCAGGGCCAGCAGGATCAGCACCAGCAGGATGATCACGCCCCAGGCCGCGGAGCCCGAGTAGTTCCGCACGCCGGTGAAGGCCTCACGGAAGGCGTAGGTCACCAGGATCTCCGTGGAGCTGCCCGGCCCTCCCCCGCTGATCAGGAAGATCACCGGGAACATGTTGAACGTCCAGATCGTGCCGAGCAGCACGACGGTGCTGGACACGGTGCGCAGCCCGGCTAGCGTGATGTGCCGGAACCGCTGCCAGGGCGACGCGCCGTCGACCTCGGCCGCCTCGTACAGCTCGCCGGGGATCGCCTGCAGGCCGCCCAGCATGGCGACCATCATGAACGGCACGCCGAGCCAGACGTTCACCGCGATCACCGCGATCCGCGCGGTGGAGGGGTCGTTGAGCCAGCCGACCGCGCCGAGCCCGACCGCCTCCAGCATCCCGTTGATCACGCCGTAGTCGCTGTTGTAGAGGTAGCGCCAGATGAAGGCGGACACGAAGGCGGGGATCGCCCACGGCAGGATCAGCAGCAGCCGGTAGGCCGAGCGGAATCTCAGCTTGCGGTGCAGCATCAGGGCCAGGCCGAGGCCGATGCCGTAGTGCAGCGCGACGCAGGCGACGGTCCACACGACGGTCCAGGCCAGCTTCTGCCAGAACAGGCCGCCGGTGAGGATCGCGAGGTAGTTGTCGATCCCGACGAACTCGTACGTCGAGGGGATGACGTTGACGCCGATGGTGCGGCCCATGGTGGCCTCGGTGGCGTCGGTCATCGACAGGTACAGGCCGCGGGCCAGCGGCCATCCGACCAGGACGCCCACCACGATCAGCACGGGGGTGACCATGGCCCAGGCGTACCAGTGCCGGCCGGTCGATCGCCGGAACCGTCCCGGCTCGCCGCGGCGGTGACTCCGGCCTTGGCCGCGGGTGGCGTCACCATCCGCGGCCCGGCCACCGGTCGCGCGAGTCACACGCCCAGTGGAGGTCGGCACCAGGTCAGCTCCAGTCCTTGAAGATGCCCCGGTACTGCTCGTCGACCTTGCCCAGCATCGCCTGCGGCGTCGCCGAACCGTTCACCAGCGCCTGGTAACCCTCCAGCAGCGGCTGGAACAACTGGCCGCCCTCGGGAATCCACGGCCGCGCGGTCGCCGTGTCCATGATCGGCTTGAACACCGCGACGTCCTTGTTGCCCTGCACGTCCGGGTTGTCGTACACCGACGCGCGGGTCGGCAGCAGGCTGATCTCCTTGGCGACCTTCGCCTGTGCCTCGGCCGTGCTCATGAACCGGACGAACTCATACGTGGCGTTCAGGTGCTTGGAGCCGGCGTAGATCGCGAGGTTCCAGCCGCCGGTCGGCGCACCGGCCTTCACCGACCCCGCCGGAACCGGTGCGATTCCCAGGTTCTCCTTGTCCTTGAACTCCTTCCCCTGATAGATCTCCGACAACGCCCAGGGGCCGTTGTAGATCATCGCGGTCTTGCCGTCCTTCAGCGCAGTCATCGCGTTCGCGTAACTGTCCTGGATGGCCGGCTTGGCCGCCGCGCCCGAGGTGACCAGATCCGCGACCGACGCCATCGCCTTGACGTTCGCCGGCGAGTTCACCGTGATCTTCTTGGTCGCCACGTCCAGCAGGTCGCCGCCCTCGCCGTACATGAAGGGCAGCAGGAAGTAGGCGTCCACGTTCAGCGACAGGCCGTTGGCACCCGTCTTCTTCTTCACGTCCAGCGCGGCCTGCTTCAGCTCCTCGACCGTCGTGGGAGCCTTCTCGTGACCGGCCTCCTTCAGCAGCCGCTTGTTGTAGATCAGCGCCAGCGTGTCGGTGACCTGCGGCACCGCGTACGACTTCCCGTCGTACTTCGTGCTGCTCAGCGGACCGGGCAGGAAGTCGGACGCCGCGTCGATCGCCCGCGTGCCGTCCAGCGGCTGCAGATAGCCCAGCGAGGCGAACTGCGAGGTCCACGCCACCTCCGAACGGATCACGTCGGGCGCCCCCGTGCCCGCCTGCGCCGCCGTCTGGAACTGGTTCTGCGCCTGATCCGACGGCACATTGACGTACTTGACCTTTATTTTCGGATATTTCGCTTCAAACTCTTTGATCAGCGCCTGGAACGTCGGGCCCTCGCTGTCCGGCCGTACGGTGTCCCACCAGGTGATCTCGCCGGCGATCGCCGACGGGTCCGCGGCGGCGCTCTGCGCCGGAGCCGCCGTCCCCTCACCCTCACCGCCGCCGCAGGCGGAGACCGCCAGCGCCAGAGCCGCGACGATGGTCGCAGCCGAGAAGGCTCGCCGCATCACATTCTCCTCATGATCCAGGGGGTCCGGCCCGCCGGCGGACCTCCGCCACCCGGCCCGGGGTTCAAGTACGCCGGACGTTACGCCGACGTGAACGCGATTGGAAGAACTTTCTGCAAGCGTCTGCAAAGTCGTTACAAAGCATGACCTACCCGGGCATCCGCTACAGGCCCACTCTCCCCCGATGTGCCCTAATGGAAGAATGAAGCCGCTAATCGTGATCATTTGGTTACTTTGAGTAGCCAAATCGCCCGAAACGGGCGGTCTCCACTTTTCTGGAAATTTCAGCAAAGGATTGCACAGGCGGGCTCTTCTGAGTAACTTCCGGGCAACGCCCTTGAAACACTGAACCCGTGGAGGTTCCGGTGGTCTGGCCACTAGCCCCACGGCACGCGAGGACCCCCCACGCGAGCCCTGTCACCAGGATCGCCGCCACCACCCTCGCGGCCACCCTCCTGTTATCCCTCTCCCCTCCCCCCGCGTCCGCCACCACGCGAACGGCCGGAACCCTCGCGCCACGGCAACCGGCGAGCACCACGACCGCGACCGCGACCGCGACGAACGTACGGCCCGCGCAAAGGCCCGTGACCTCGCCGATGAGCCGGCAGGCCGAACCCTCCGACAAGGACCTGGCGCGGAACGCCCTGCGGGACGACCTGTCACGCGAGCGCTTCTACTTCGCCATGACCGACAGGTTCGCGAACGGCGACCCCGGCAACGACCGGGGCGGCCTCGCGGGAGACCGGCTGAACACCGGCTTCGACCCGGCCCACAAGGGCTTCTACCAGGGCGGTGACCTCAAGGGGCTGATCGGCGGGCTCGACTACATCAAGAACCTGGGCAGCACCGCCATCTGGATCACCCCGGCGTTCGAGAACCGCCCCGTCCAGGGCATGGACGCGGACGCCTCCGCCGGCTACCACGGCTACTGGATCACGGACTTCACCAGGATCGACCCGCATCTCGGTACCAATCGCCAGATGAAGGACCTGGTGAAGGAGGCACACAAGCGGGGCATGAAGGTCTTCTTCGACATCATCACCAACCACACGGCCGACGTCATCGACTACCGGGAACAGACGTACGGCTACCGGTCCAAGGCGGCCTACCCCTACCTCGACGCCGACGGCGCCCCGTTCGACGATCGCGCCGGCCCCTTTCCGAAGGTCACCACCGACTCCTTCCCTTACAGCCCGGTGGCTCCGGCGAAGGCCAAGACGCCCGCCTGGCTGAACGATCCCACGATGTACCACAACCGGGGAGACTCCACCTTCGCCGGGGAGAGCGCGGAGTACGGCGACTTCTCCGGGCTCGACGACCTGTGGACCGAGCGCCCCGAGGTGGTCGAGGGGATGACGGACATCTACCGGACCTGGGTGCGGGACACCGGGATCGACGGCTTCCGCATCGACACGGCCAAACACGTCGACATGAGGTTCTGGGAGCGCTTCTCCCCTGCCCTCGACGGCTACGCGGCCCGGCTCGGCAACGAGCGGTTCTTCATGTTCGGCGAGGTCTACTCCAGCGAACCGGCTCTGACCAGCCGCTACTCGACCCGCGGCGGCATGGACGCCACGCTGGACTTCCCGTTCCAGGAGGCCGCCAGGTCCTTCAGCGGCGGCACCGCGCGGGCCGACCGGCTGGCCCGGCTCTACGCCGACGACGACCACCACATCGACGCCGACGGCAACGCGGCGTCCGCGCCGACCTTCCTCGGCAACCACGACATGGGCCGGATCGGCAGGTTCGTCGCGCAGGACAACCCTGGCGCGTCCGATTCGGAACTGCTGCGGCGTGACCTGCTCGCCCACGAGCTGATGTATCTCACCCGCGGCCAGCCGGTCGTCTACTACGGCGACGAGCAGGGCTTCACCGGCAAGGGCGGCGACCAGGACGCCCGGCAGCCGATGTTCGCCTCGGCGACCCAGAGCTACCTGACCGACGACCTGATCGGCACCGAGGCCACCCACGCCCAGGACAACCGCGTCCCCGCGCACCCGCTCTACCAGGGCATCTCCGCCCTGGCGAAACTGCGGGACGCCCATCCGGCGCTGGCCGACGGCGCCCAGGTGGAACGGCTGGCCGCCGACGGCCTCTACGCCTTCTCCCGGATCGACGCCCGCGCCGGGATCGAGTACGTGGTCGCGGTCAACAACGCCGAAGTCCCCGCGACCGCCGCGGTCCCGACCTACTCCCCCGCCATGTCCTTCACCGGCGTGTACGGCGAGACCGCGCCCCGCACCTCGGGGGCGGACGGGAGGCTGACCGTCACGGTGCCCGCGCTCGGGGCCGTCGTCTACCGGGCCGCCGCGAAGCTCGCCGTACCCGCGCGGGAGCCCGCCGTGTCGATCACCCTGCCCGGGGCCGAGATCCGCGGCACCGCGGAGGACGACCGGGTGCCGATCACCGCGACCGTGCCCGGGGACGGGTTCGACCAGGTCACCTTCGCCGCGAAGGCGGGGGACGGCGACTGGCGGGTGCTGGGGACCGATGACGCCCCCAATGGCCGCACCTTCCGGATATTTCATGATCTGAGGGATATTCCGCCGGGGACGACGATCACCTACAAGGCGGTCGTGAAGGACTCCGCCGGCCGGTTCGCCGCCGCGAAGGCCGCGGCCACGGTCGGCGCCGAACCCGGGCAGCCCGATCCCGGCACGGTCACCCGCGACTGGCTGCTCGTCCACTACCAGCGCGCCGACCACGACGGCTGGGGCCTGCACACCTGGGGCGACGTCGAGCAGCCGACCGACTGGGCGAGCCCGCTGCCCCTGAACGGCGTGGACGAGTTCGGGCGGTTCGCCTGGATCAGGCTCAAGCCCGGCGCCACCGAGGTGGGCCTCATCGCCCACAAGGGGGAGGAGAAGGACGGCGGCGACCGTACGGTCAACCCGGCGAGAACCGGCGAGATATGGCTGGTGGAGGGCCACGACGGGGTATACACCTCCCGCGCGGCCGCCCAGGGCTTCGCGACGGTCCGCTACCACCGGCCCGACGCGAAGTACGACGGCTGGGGCCTGCACCTGTGGGGAGACGGACTCGCCGACGGCGTGGGCACCGACTGGGCCGCACCGCGCATGCCGGACGGCACCGACGCCGCCGGCGCGTTCTGGGAGGTACCGCTGAAGGACGCCTCGGCTCCGCTGAACTTCATCATTCACCAGGGCGACACCAAGGATCCGGGTGCCGACCAGTCGTTCGTGCCCGCGGTGACGCCCGAGGGGCACGTGAACTCGGGCCAGGCGGCCGTGCACCCGACCGGCGCGGCGGCGCGGAACGTCGCGGTCGTGCACTACCACCGCCCGCGGGGCGACTACGACGGCTGGGGCCTGCACGTGTGGTCCGGCGCGGCCGAACCGACCGAGTGGGCGGCTCCGATCATGCCCGAGAGCACGGACGGGTTCGGCGCGACGTTCCGGGTGCCGCTCGCCCCGGGCGCGGAGAGCCTGAGCTACATCATCCACAAGGGCGACGAGAAGGACCTGCCCACCGACCAGTCGCTCGATCTGGCCACGACGGGGCACGAGGTGTGGCGGCTCGCCGGCACCGAGGGTCTGCTGCTCCCGCAGCCGCGTTCCGCGGTCGCCGACGCCGACCTGACGAAGGCGAAGGCGCACTGGATCGACGCGGGCACCATCGCCTGGCAGGTGCCGGGATCGCAGCACTACTCCCTCGCCTTCTCCGGCAAGGGCGACCTCGCCTACGAGGACGGCGATCTGACCGGTGACCTGCGCCTGATCCGGCTCAAGCCGGGCGCGCTGACCACGGCGCAGCGGGAGAAGTGGCCGCACCTGGCCGCGTACACCGCGCTCACGGTGGATCCGCGCGACGCCGACCTGGTGAAGCGGGCGCTGCGCGGCCAGATGGTCGCCGTCGAGCGCGACGCCTCGGGCGCGCTGCTCACCGCCACGGGCGTGCAGATCCCCGGCGTGCTCGACGACGTCTACGCGAGCGCGGCCACGGCCGAGCTGGGGCCGAAGCCGGGGCTGCTGCCCAGGGCGTCGGTCTGGGCGCCGACCGCGCACAAGGTCTCGCTCGCCCTCTACCGGGACGCGACGGGCGGCGGCCGTACGACCCACGAGATGCGGCGCGACGACGAGACCGGCGTGTGGTCCGTGCGCGGGCTGCCCACCTGGCGGAACCGCTACTACACGTTCCTGGTCACGGTCTTCTCCCGCGAGGCGGGCCGGGTGGTCACCAACGAGGTGACCGACCCCTACAGCCTGGCGCTGGCCACCGGCTCGGCCCGCAGCCGGTTCGCCGACCTGTCCAGCCGGTCGCAACGGCCCGACGGATGGTCCGCCCTGCGCAAACCGGAGCCGCGCAAGGCGACGTCCGTCTACGAGCTGCACGTGCGCGACTTCTCCGCCTCCGACAAGACCGTCCCGGCCGGCGAGCGTGGCACCTACGCGGCGTTCTCCGGCGACGGGGCGGGCATGAGGGAGCTGCGGAAACTGGCGGCGGACGGCCTGACACACGTCCACCTGCTGCCGGTCTTCGACCTCGCCACCATCCCCGAGCGGCGGGCCGACCGGACCGAGCCCCGCTGCGACCTGGCCGCCATGCCCCCCGACTCGGAGGAGCAGCAGGCGTGCGTGACGGCCACGGCGGCCGGCGACTCCTTCAACTGGGGCTACGACCCGTTGCACTACACGGTGCCCGAGGGCTCCTACGCGACCGATCCCGACGCCCGGACCAAGGAGTTCCGCGGCATGGTCATGGGCCTGAACGCCGCCGGCCTGCGCGTGGTGATGGACGTCGTCTACAACCACACCCACGCCGCCGGCCAGGACCCCCTGTCGGTCCTGGACCGGATCGTGCCCGGCTACTACCACCGGCTGCTGCCCGACGGCTCGGTCGCGAACTCCACCTGCTGCGCCAACACCGCCCCCGAGCACCTGATGATGGGCAGGCTGGTGGTCGACTCCATCGTCACCTGGGCCCGCGACTACAAGATCGACGGCTTCCGGTTCGACCTGATGGGCCACCACCCCAAGGCCAACATCACGGCCGTACGGCGCGCCCTCGACGCGCTGACCGTCCGCGAGGACGGCGTGGACGGCAGGTCGATCATCCTGTACGGCGAGGGCTGGAACTTCGGCGAGGTGGCGAACGACGCCAGGTTCGTCCAGGCGACCCAGGCGAACATGGCGGGCACCGGCGTCGGCACCTTCAACGACCGCCTGCGCGACGCCGTACGCGGCGGCGGCCCGTTCGACGAGGACCCCCGGGTGCAGGGCTTCGGCTCCGGCCTGGCCGGCGCGCCCAACGGCTCCCCGGCCAACGGCACCGCCCAGCAGCAGGAGGCCCGCCTGCTCGCCTACCACGACCTGATCAAGGTGGGCCTGACCGGCAACCTCCGCGACTACCGGTTCACCGATTCCAGCGGCAAGGAGGTGACCGGCGGGCAGGTCGACTACAACGGCTCCCCCGCCGGCTACACGGCGGCCCCGGGCGAGGCCGTGACCTATGTGGACGCCCACGACAACGAGACCCTCTTCGACGCGCTCGCCTACAAGCTGCCCGCCTCGGCCCCGATGGCCGACCGGGTGCGGATGCAGACCCTGTCGCTGGCGGCGGCCACGCTCGCCCAGGGCACGGCGTTCGTGCACGCGGGCAGCGAGCGGCTGCGGTCGAAGTCGCTCGACCGCAACTCCTACGACTCGGGCGACTGGTTCAACCGGCTGCTGTGGGACTGCGCCGACGGCAACGGCTTCGGCTCGGGGCTGCCGCCGCGGGCCGACAACGAGGCCAAGTGGCCCTATGCCCGGCCGTTGCTCGCCGACCCCGCGCTGAAGCCGGGCTGCGCCGAGATCGGCGCGACCAGGGCGGGGTTCGGCGAGTTCCTGCGGATCCGCTCCTCCTCACCGGCCTTCGCCCTCGGTTCGCTCGCCGAGGTGCAGAGCCGGCTGTCCTTCCCCGCCTCCGCGGCTCCCGGTGTGATCGCGATGCACCTGGACGCCGCGGGCCTCGATCCGCGCTGGAAGTCGATCACGGTCGTCTTCAACGCGACCCCCCAGGCACGGCCGCAGACGGTCGCCGCGCTGAGGGGAACGGCCGCGGAGTT
Source organism: Dolomitihabitans soli (assembly GCF_022213955.1). Lineage (GTDB taxonomy): Bacteria > Actinomycetota > Actinomycetes > Streptosporangiales > Streptosporangiaceae > Streptosporangium_A > Streptosporangium_A soli. Next base: position 169,689 of record NZ_JAKNTW010000018.1, read on the forward strand.
GCATCCGGTCCAGCGGGCCGGCGGCGACCCCGTGGTCAAGCAGTCCGCCTTCGACCGGGCGACCGGCACGATCACGGTGCCCGCCCGCACGGTGGCGGTGTTCGTCCAATCCTGACCTGAGCGCCGGGCCGGGTGTTGGCGCACCCGGCCCGGCCAGGGATCCCTTCCACACAACCTGGAGGCCCCCGTTGAGATCCTACAAACGACCGCCGGCGTTACCCGGCCGCCTGCTCACCGCGTCGGACGCGCGGCCGCGTCGCCGGCGGCAGCAGGACGATCAGCCCGTCACGCGGCCCCGTCCGCTGATCTCCCCGCCCCGCCTCGCCGACGGCCGGCGGTGACGGCATGCGCGCCCTTCCCCGGCGGACGCTCACCCTGCTCTGCGTGGCGGGTGTCGGCCTGACCTCCGCGCTCGTCCCCACCACGACGGCGCACGCCGCCAACACCGCGACCGTCTACTACGCCACCTCCTGGCCCACCGCGAACATCCACTACCAGCCCACCGGCGGCTCCTGGACCGCCGTCCCCGGCGTCGCCATGGACGAGACGGCCTGCGCGGGCTGGAAGAAGAAGACCCTCGACCTCGGCACCGCCACCGGCCTCAAGGCCGCCTTCAACAACGGCTCCGGCACCTGGGACAACAACAACGGCGCCGACCACACCCTCGGCACCGGAACCGTGATGGTGCGGAACGGCCAGGTCACGGCAGGCGACCCGTGCGCCGGGACCGGCGGCAACCAGGCCATCGTCTATTTCCACACGAAGACCAAGGGCTGGACCTCGGCCAACGTCCACTACCAGCCCACCGGCGGCTCGTGGACCCCGGTGCCGGGCGTGGCGATGAACGAGACCGCCTGCGCCGACTGGGCGAAGCGGACCATCGACCTCGGCACCGCCACCGGCCTCAAGGCCGCCTTCAACAACGGCTCCGGCACCTGGGACAACAACAACGGCGCCGACTACACCATCGGGCTCGGCCGTACGACGGTGAAGGGCGGGGTGGTGGTGGCGGGGGCCGCCGAACCCTGCGCGCCGGCGACTCCCGACGAGACCGCTCCCTCCGTGCCCGCCGGGCTGACCGCCACCGTGAGCGGCACGACCGTCAAGCTGTCCTGGACGGCCGCGACCGACAACGTGGGGGTCACCGGTTACGAGATCAGACGGGCGAAGGGCGCGGGCACGCCGGTGGTGCTGAAGGCCGGCGGCACGTCCTACTCCGACGCGGGCCTCGACCCGCGGACGGCCTACACCTACCGGGTCAGGGCACTCGACGCCGCGGGCAACGCCTCCGCCGACGGCGGCGCGGTCCCGGCCACGACGGGCGACGCCCCGCCGGCGCCGGCCGAGGGCTCACCGCTGGGCGGCGACCCGCGCGAGGACTCGATCTACTTCGTGATGACCGCCCGCTTCAACGACGGCGACCCGGCGAACAACCGGGGCGGCAGCCAGCACGTCCGGTCGGGGAACGCGGCGAACGGCGACCCGATGTTCCGCGGCGACTTCAAAGGGCTGATCGACAAGCTCGACTACGTGAAGGCGCTCGGCTTCTCCGCCATCTGGATCACCCCGGTGGTGCTGAACCGGTCCGACTACGACTTCCACGGCTACCACGGGTGGGACTTCCACCGGATCGACACCCGGCTGGAGACCCCGGGCGCCACCTACCAGGATCTGATCAACAAGGCGCACGCCAAGGGCATCAAGATCTTCCAGGACGTGGTCTACAACCACAGCTCCCGGTGGGGCGTCAAGGATCTGTTCACCCCCACCGTGTGGGGGGCGCGGGACGAGTGGAAGTGGCTCTACAACGAGAAGGAGCCGGGCCGGGAGTACGACCCGATGGTGGAGCACCAGGGGAACGACCCCGGCCTGACGCCGCAGCAGAACGCGCTGGCCAAGGGCCGGCCGTACAACGGAGACCAGTGGTCCACCGCGGCCCCGGCGGGCAACACGTGCAGGGACTACGGCACGCCGACCCAGTACACCAGCCCGGAGGGCTTCCGGATCCACAACTGCCAGTGGCCGAACCCGACCTCGGGCATGTTCCCCGCGAGCTACTACCACCAGTGCTGGATCGGCAACTGGGAGGGCGCGGACTCCAAGAGTTGCTGGCTGCACGACGACCTGGCCGACCTCAACACCGAGAGCAAGGTCGTCCAGGACTACCTGATCGACGTCTACAACAAGTTCATCGACATGGGCGTCGACGGCTTCCGGGTGGACACCGCCGTGCACGTCTCACGGCTGATGTGGAACCGGCGTTTCCTGCCGGCCCTGCGGGAGCACGCGGTGAGCAGGCACGGGGAGAAGGGCAAGGACTTCTACGTCTTCGGCGAGGTCGCGGCGTTCGTGCACGACAAGTGGAACCGGGGCTCGGTCAACCACTCCGCGCAGTTCTACACCTGGAAGGAGCGCAGGGAGTTCGACCCCGACGACGCGAAGGCCGTCGTGGAACAGTTCGACCACGAGAACCTGATGGGCACGGGCAACCAGCCCACCAGCACCAACGCCTTCCTGAACGGCAACTCCTACCACGCGCCCGACCACAGCAAGGCGTCCGGCATGAACGTCATCGACATGCGGATGCACATGAACTTCGGCGAGGCGGCCAACGCCTTCGACAACGGCAGGGACTCCGACGACAGCTACAACGACGCTACCTACAACACCGTCTACGTCGACTCGCACGACTACGGCCCCAACAAGTCGACGGTCCGTTACGCGGGCGGCACCGACGCGTGGGCGGAGAACATGAGCCTGATGTGGACCTTCCGCGGCATCCCGACCCTCTTCTACGGCTCGGAGATCGAGTTCCAGAAGGGCCGGCCGATCGACTGCGGCCCGGTCTGCCCGCTGGCCACCACCGGTCGCGCCTACTACGGCGACCATCTCGAAGGGAGCGTGACCGCCTCGGGCTTCGGCGTCGTGGGCAGCACCTCCGGCCCGGTGGCGCAGACGCTGAACCAGCCGCTGGCCAGGCACCTGCAACGGCTGAACCAGATCCGCAGGGCGGTGCCGGCGCTGCAGAAGGGGCAGTACTCCACCGAGGGCGTCAGCGGCCGGATGGCGTACAAGCGCCGCTACACGGCCGGCGGGGTGGACAGTTTCGCCCTGGTCACGGTCTCCGGCACGGCGACCTTCACCGGCGTGCCGAACGGCACCTACGTGGACGCCGTCACCGGTGACCGCAAGACCGTCACCGGCGGCTCCCTGACCGCCTCCGTGTCCGGCAAGGGCAACCTGCGCGTCTACGTGCTCGATCTGCCGGGCGGTCCCGCGCCCGGCAAGGTCGGCGCCGACGGGCCTTATCTGAAGTAGCGAGGACCCCCAGGCGGGGGACGGGAACCGTCCCCCGCCACAATTGGGTCTTACTGAAAAGGTTCTTAACTATTATTCTCGAACTGTGGACTTAGAGGTTCGACATCTACGGGCAGTATGCGCGATCGCCGACTGCGGAAGCATCTCGAAGGCGGCGGTGTCGCTGCAGACGTCACAGCCCGCCCTCACCGCCCAGCTCCGCCGGATCGAGCGGATGTTCGGCGGCCCGCTGTTCGACCGGGGCCGGGAGGGCGCCCGTCCGACGCCGCTCGGCGCGTGGGTGCTGCTGCGCTCCCGCTCGCTGCTGCCCGCCTTCGACGAGCTGCAACGGGACGGCCGGAGGTACGGCGCGCACGACGTGATCAGGGTGGGCTGCGCGCCGACCCGCCTCGCGATCCACGTCACCGAGTGCCTGCACGAGCTGCTCGACGGCACCGGCGTGGCGATGCGCACCGAGGAGGCCGTGGACGTCCTGCCCGAGCTGCTGGAGTCGGAACGGCTGGAGCTGGCCGTGCTCACCGACTATCCGGGGCACGAGCTGGGCCCCCGGCCGGGCGTCTCCTATTCGATCGTCGCCGCCGAGCCGCTCTTCGTCGGGCTCTCGGCCGCTCATCCGCTGGCCGTACAGCAGGAGATCGAGCTGCGGGACCTCGCGGCCGAGGAGTGGTCGATGCCCACGCTCGTCGAGACGGGGCACCGCGAGCACTTCTGGGCGGCGTGCGGGCGGCACGGGTTCGCTCCCCGGATCTCCTACTCCCTGCACTCCAACGTGGCGCTCGGGCTGATCGCCACCGGCCGGTGCGTCGGCATGTTCCAGGCGACCAGCCGCGAGTCGCCCGGCATCGCCATCCGCCCGCTCACCGGCACGCCGCTGCGCTCCCGCCACGTGATCGGCTGGACCGAGCACGGCCCGATCGCCCGGCACGCGGCCCACCTGCTGCAGAGCGTCACCCGCGCGTACTGGGCCGACGCCCTGCACGCGCCCGTCTACGCCTCCTGGCTCAAGCGGCATAGCGCGACGTTATAGAAAGCTGGGGTTACTCCGATCGGCCGCCGGCTGTCAGCTTTGATCCAGCCCCGGCCGGGCTCCTTCTCACCCCCCAAGGAGCCATGAGTGAACCCCCAGCTCAGGCTGGGCGCTGTCGCCATGCTGGCGGCAGTCGCCCTGACCGCATCCTCTCTCGCGAGCGGAGCCAGCGCCGAACAGCGCGTGAGCGCCGATCCGCCGGCCTTCGCCCCGCCAGGACCGCAGGAGCGCAGCCGCGCCATCAACAGCGCGCAGGGCGCTCTGCACGCGCACGCCGAGGACCTGCGCACGGCCGCCGCCGACGAGTTCCAGCTGGCCGGCACCACCTCCGGCACCCGCGGCCTGCAGTACCTCACCTACCGGCGCACCCACCAGGGCCTGCCCGTGTACGGCGGCGACGTCATCGTGTCCACCGACGCCTCGGGACAGACCGTCCACTCGGTGTCCACCGGGCAGCGCGCCGAGCTGGCCGTGACCACCACCACCAAGGTGACGGCCGGCGCCGCCGCCGCGAAGGCCCGCGAACGGCTGCCGAAGGTCGACAGCGTGAGCACGCCCGCCCTGCTGGTGCACGCCGCAGGGACGCGGCCGAGACTCGCCTGGGAGGTCGTCGTCACCGGTACCGCCGGCGACACCCCGAGCACCCTGCACGTCTACGTGGACGCGCTCGACGGGTCCGTCGTGGACAGCTGGGACGAGGTGCGCGCGGGCACCGGCAACAGCCACTACAACGGCAACCCGGTGACCATCACCACCTCCGGGTCCTACTCCATGACCGACACCACCCGGCCCAACCTGCGCTGCGGCGGGCAGAACGGCGCCGCCTACACCGGAACCGACGACAACTGGGGCGACGGCTCCGGCACGTCCCTGGAGACCGCCTGCGTCGACGCGCTGTTCGGGGCCCAGAAGGAATGGGACATGCTGCGCGACTGGCTGGGCCGTAACGGCTTCAACGGCTCCGGCGGCGCCTTCCCCGCCAGGGTCGGCCTCAACCAGGTCAACGCCTTCTGGAACGGCCAGTACACCAACTTCGGGCACAACCAGGCCAACAACAAGCAGGCCACCCCGATGGACGTGGTCGCCCACGAGTACGGCCACGCCGTCTTCCAGTTCTCCGGCAGCGGCGGCGCGGGCAGCGGCAACGAGGCCGGCGGCCTGAACGAGTCGACCGGTGACATCTTCGGCGCGCTGACCGAGCACTTCGCAGGCGAGCCCGCGAACCTCGACCCGCCGGACTACCTGGTGGGCGAGGAGGTCAACCTGGTCGGTTCGGGCGAGATCCGCAACATGTACAACCCGCAGGCCGAGGGCCATCCCAACTGCTACAGCAGCTCGATCCCCTCGACCGAGGTGCACGCCGCGGCCGGTCCCCAGAACCACTGGTTCTACCTGCTCGCCGAGGGCACCAACCCGGTGGGCAAGCCCGCCAGCTCCACCTGCAACGGGTCGTCCAACCTCGCGGGCATCGGCATCCGCAAGGCCGGCGAGATCTTCATGGGCGCGCTGAACCTCAAGACCACCCCCTGGACGCACGCCAAGGCCCGGGTGGCCAGCCTGAACGCCGCCAAGTCCCTCTACCCGGGAAGCTGCGCCGAGTTCAACGCGGTGCGCGCCGCGTGGGCCGCCGTCAGCGTCCCCGCCGTCAGCGACCCGACCTGTACGGCGGGCGTCAACGACTTCTCCGTCTCCCTCAACCCGGCGTCCCGCACCGTGCAGGCGGGCCGGCAGGCCACCACGTCCGTGACCACCGCCGTCACCTCCGGCGGCCCGCAGGCGATCACCCTGCGCACGGCGGGCGCCCTGCCCGCCGGAGTCACCGCCGGTTTCTCCCCGGCGACCATCACCTCCGGCCAGTCGGCCACCCTCACCCTGACCACCTCGGCCGGCACACCGTCCGGGACGCACACCGTGCGTGTTCTCGCGGACGGCGCCGATGTGGACAGGGAGACGGCGTTCTCGCTGGTCGTCGGCACGCCCGACTCGGGAGCCCCGGACATCCCGGTGGCGAACGTGAACGCCCACCTGAGCCAGTTGCAGTCGATCGCCACCGGCAACGGCGGCAACCGGGCCTCGGGCGGCGCGGGCTACACCGCCTCGCTCAACTACCTCAAGGGCAGGCTGGACGCCGCGGGATACACCACCCGGATCCAGAACTTCACCTACAACGGCGGCACGCACGCCAACCTCATCGCGGACTGGCCCGGGGGCCCGGCCGCCCCGACCGTGATGCTCGGCAGCCACCTGGACAGCGTGGCCGGCGGACCGGGGATCAACGACAACGGCAGCGGCTCCTCGGCCCTGCTGGAGGTCGCGCTGACCCTCGCCGGCCGTAATCCGACGCTGGACAAGCACGTGCGCTTCGCCTGGTGGGGAGCCGAAGAGCTCGGTCTGCGCGGTTCGACCTACTACGTCGCCAACACCGGCGTCGGCGGCGTGGAGGCCTACCTCAACTTCGACATGATCGCCTCGCCGAACCCCGGCTACTTCGTCTACGACGACGACGCCGCCCTGCAGAAGCTGTTCAACGACTACTACGCCACCCTGGGCGTGCAGACCGAGCGGGAGACCGCCGGCGACGGGCGCAGCGACCACACCCCGTTCAAGAACGCGGGCGTGCGGGTCGGCGGCGTGTTCACCGGCGCGGAGACCACGAAGACCACGGCCCAGGCCACCAAGTGGGGCGGTACGGCGGGGCTGGCGTTCGACCGCTGCTACCACTCCGCCTGCGACTCCTACCCGGCCAACCTCAACACCACGGCGCTGGACCGCAACAGCGACGCGATCGCCGAGGTCCTGTGGAGCCTCGCTGTCGGGGCGGACACCCCCGGCGACGACTACTCGATCTCGGTGAACCCGTCCGCCGCGTCGGTCCAGGCCGGCCAGTCGGCGACCGCGACCGTCGGCACCCAGGTCACCTCCGGCGAGGCGCAGAGCGTGACGCTGTCGGCGGACGGCGTTCCCTCGGGAGCGACCGTGACCTTCAGCCCGGCCACGATCACCGCCGGCCAGTCCGCGACCGTGACGATCGCCACGTCCGCGGCCACCCCGGCCGGGACCCACACGATCGCCATCCGGGGGGACGGCCCGTCGGCCGACCGCTCGACCACCTTCACCCTGACCGTCGGGGGTGACCAGGGCACCACCTGGGCGCCGTGGACGCCGTACGCGACCGGCGCCACGGTGACCTACGAGGGCGTCTCCTACCGGTGCCTGCAGGGCCACACCTCCCTGCCCGGCTGGGAGCCGCCGGGCGTCCCGGCCCTCTGGCAACGCCTCTGATCCGACCCTGGAGAGCTGCCCGTTTCGTCGCCGGGGACGAAGCGGGCAGCTCATGTCATTCAGCATGATCTAGGCGCACGCAAAGTTAACAGGAGCGACGCGGAGCGTTCAGCTCAGTCACCCCCGCATGGTCACCCCCGTGGCTAGGTTTCGAAAACACCCCCAGCTCAGGGCCGTTTTCGTCCGTCCATGAGGAGTCATCTTGCGAGTCCTGGCCGTAGTCCCCGCCCGAGGCGGTTCCGCGGGCGTCCCGCTGAAGAACCTGGCCGAGGTCGGCGGCACGCCCCTCGTCGCCCGCGCGGTGCGAGCCTGCGTGCGGGCCGAACTCGTCGACGAGGTGATCGTCAGTACCGACCACGACGGGATCGCCGAGGCGGCCCGGCTCGCCGGCGCCCGCGTGGTCCAGCGCCCCGCCGAGTTGAGCGGCGGATCCGCCTCCAGCGAGTCGGCCGTGCTGCACGCGCTGGAGAGCATCGAGGAGGCGCCGGAGGTCGTCGTCCTCGTGCAGTGCACCAGCGCGTTCATCGACCCGGCCGACCTCGACGGCGCGATCGCCAAGGTCCTCGGCGGGACCGCCGACGTGGTCCTCTCCGGGCTGGAGACGCACGAGTTCCTGTGGCGGACGAACGGCGCGGGCGTCAACCACGACCCCGCCTACCGGCCCATGCGGCAGGACCGCGAGCCGCACTTCCGGGAGACCGGCGCGTTCTACGTGATGCGCGCCGAGGGGCTGCGCGAGCACGGGCACCGGTTCTTCGGCACCATCGCCCTGCAGCAGGTCGCGGCCAAGCGCGCGATCGAGGTGGACGGCCCGGAGGACCTCGACCTCGTCCGGGCGCTCGCGTCGTTCGTCGACGAGCCGGAGCCGATCGACGTCGACGCGGTGATCACCGACTTCGACGGCGTGCACACCGACGACCGCGCCTTCGTCGACCAGGACGGGCGGGAGATGGTCGCCGTCAGCCGCTCCGACGGGATGGGCATCGCCCTGCTGCGCCGCTCGGGGGTCAAGCTGCTGATCATGTCCACCGAGCACAACCCGGTGGTCGCCACCCGCGCGCGCAAGCTGGGCGTGCCGGTGCTCCAGGGCCTGACCGACAAGCGGACCGTGCTGCACGACTGGCTGACCATCGAGGGCCTCGACCCGGCCCGCGTCGCCTACGTGGGCAACGACGTCAACGACCTGGGCCCGATGAGCGAGGTCGGCTGGCCGATCACGGTGCCCGACGCCCACCCCCGGGTGCGCACCGCCGCCCGCGTCGTGCTCACCCGCCCCGGCGGTGCGGGAGCCGTACGGGAGCTGTGCGACCGGGTGCTGGCCGCGCGGCCGGCGCCGGACGCGGTGGCCGACGTCGCGCCGCGCACCGAGCTGCGGATCAGCCCGGTGGCCAAGCCGGTGCAGATCGGCGACACGCTGGTCGGCACGGGCCGGCCGGTCTACGTGATCGGCGAGATCGGCATCAACCACAACGGCGACCTCGACATCGCGCGCCGGCTGATCGACGTCGCCGCCGAGGCCGGCTGCCAGGCGGTCAAGTTCCAGAAGCGCACCCCGGAGATCTGCGTTCCGCTGGAGCAGCGCGACCAGATCAGGCAGACGCCGTGGGGCGAGATGACCTACATGGAGTACAAGATCCGGACGGAGTTCGGGCACGACGAGTACTCCCAGATCGCCGAGTACTGCAAGGAGCGGGGCCTGCACTGGTTCGCCTCGCCGTGGGACGTGCCCTCGGTGGAGTTCCTCGAAAGCATGGACGTCGTCACCCACAAGATCGCCTCGGCCGGCGTGACCGACCTGGAGCTCCTGCGGGCGCTCGCCGCCACCGGCAAGCCGCTCATCCTGTCCACCGGCATGTCCACGCTGGAGGAGATCGACCGGGCCGTGGAGATCCTCGGCACCTCCCGGCTGGTCCTCATGCACGCCACCTCCACCTACCCGCTCCCGCCCGAGGAGGCCAACCTCCGCACCATCGTCACCCTCCAGGAGCGGTACGGCGTGCCGGTCGGCTACTCGGGTCACGAGCGCGGCCTGCAGATCTCGCTGGCGGCGGTCACCCTCGGCGCGGTGACCGTGGAGCGGCACATCACCCTGGACCGCACGATGTGGGGTTCCGACCACGCCGCCTCCCTCGAACCGGCCGGCCTCGAACACCTGGTGCGCGACATCCGGATCATCGAGACCGCCCTCGGCGACGGCGTCAAGCGCGTCTTCCCCGGCGAGGAGGCCCCCAAGGCCCGGCTGCGCCGCGTCACCGTCTGACCACCACCCGGCCGCGTCACCGCCCCGGCCACCACACCACCGCGTCACCGTCCGGCCACACCCGAAGGAAGTGTTTTGATCAACCTGTCCGTCGTTGTACCGGTTCGCGACGGCGAGCCGTACATCGCAGACGCCCTGACCTCGATGGTGCGCAACGCACGGCCGGACTTCGAGTTCATCGTGGTGGACGACGGCTCGGTGGACGCGACCGGAGCGATCGTCGATGACTTCCGCCACGACCTGCCGGGGCTCTCGGTGCTGCGCAACCAGAGCCCCGTCGGGCTGGCCGACGCGCGCAACCTCGGCCTGTCGCTGGCTGCCGGCCGCTACGTCACGTTCCTGGACGGCGACGACTGGTACGCGCCGGGTCACCTGGCCGCGCTGGTCGCCGCGATCGACGGGCTGGGCTGCGACTTCGTCCGGGTGGACCATGTGCAGGCGGAGGGCCGCAAGCGGGTCATCCATCGCGCGCCCCAGGCCAGGCGTGGTGTGGTGCTCGATCCGCGTGACGGCATCCTGCCGGTCGACGGCAAGTCGATGGTCGACTACCCCTACGCCTGGGCCGGCGTCTACCGGCGCGAACTCGGCGAACTGCTGGCCTTTCCCGGCCATCTGCACACCGCCGAGGACCGGCCGTGGATCTGGCGGCTGCACCGGCAGGCCCGCTCCTACGCGGTGGTCTCGCTGCACGGCGTCTTCTACCGGCGGCAGGTGCCCGGCTCCCTCACCCAGATCGGGGACGAGCGCCAGCTTCACTTCTTCGACGCCTTCGAACTGGTGCTCAAGGATCTCGACCAGGACCCTCGGTTCCTGCCCAAGGCGGTGCGGACCCTGTGCGCGCTGCTGGCCCACCACCTCGAACTCGCGGAACGCTTCACACCGGAGCTGCGCGTCAGGTTCGAGGAGCGGGGTGCGGACACGCTTCGCCGGCTCCCGGACGATCTGCTCGCCGCGACCGTGTCCCGCCTCGAACCCGAGCGGGTGTCGGCACTGCGCGCCCTGATGCCGGAACTCCCCGGCACCGCCCGCCACCGCCCCACCCTGGAGGAGCCGTCCCCGGCCGCCAGGCTCAGGGGAACCCGATGACCCGCCTCCTCGCGCCCCCGCGGCCGCACCCCGCCGCGGCCACGCGCACGGGAACCCGATGATTCCGCTCCCGGGATCACACCCCGGCGCAGCCACGCGCACGGGAAACCCGATGATCCGCCTCCTCCCGCGCCCGGGATCAGCCCCCGGCGCAGCCATGCTCAGGGGGATTCGATGACGCAGCTCTTCTACGCCTCTACGCTGTTCGGAGCCATGACGCTGGCCGCCGCGATGGACGCCGGCAGCTTCGGGCCGCGCGCGGGGCGGCGGATCCTGCTGGTGTCCAACAACGCGGCCATCCCGGAGATCACCTCGCCGCTGGACCGGACGCCCGGCTTCGCCGTGCTCCGCGACCGGTTCGACGAGGTGCGGTCGTGGAACGACATCGTCGCGCCGCTGCACCCCTCCGACTGGAAGGCCCGGGTCATCGAGGTGCCGATGATCGGCCGCCTGGTCGCCTCGCAGCTGTCCCTGGACGACGGCCCCGACGAGCTGATCGTGGAGTCGATCGCGGTCCCGCCGGCCCGGGCGCTCGCCGGGCTGATCAGGGAATGCCCGATCACCGTCTACTCCGACGGCCTGATGAGCTACGGCCCGACCCGCGACCCGCTGCCGCTGGAGATCTCCGGCCGCCTCACCCGCCTCCTCCACCTCGACCTCGTCCCCGGCCTCACCCCGCTCCTGCTCGAAGAGTACGGCGTGCCGGCGGAGGCGCTGCCCGGCGAGGCGTTCACCTCGGTCATCGGCGAGGTGGCGCGGGCCTGCGCCGACGATCTGGAGGGCGACGCCCTGATCCTCGGGCAGTATCTCTCCGCGCTCGACATCCTCACCCCCGACGAGGAGGCCGAACTGCACGCGACCATGCTGCGCGGACTGGTGGCGCGCGGCCACGACCGCGTGGTGTTCAAGCCCCACCCGGCCGCCGGCCGCCGGCACGCCCAGCAGCTCCGCCAGACGGCCGAGGACCTGGGGGTGCGGCTCACGGTCGCGGGCGAGTCGACACCGGCGGAGGTGTGCTTCGCCCGGCTGCGTCCGGCGCTGGTCGTCGGCTGTTTCTCGACCGCCCTGGCCACCGCGAGAAGATACTACGACCTGCCGGTGGCGACCGTGGGCGGGGAACTGGTGCTGGAACGCCTGACGCCGTACGAGAACAGCAACCGGGTGCCCGCCACGATCGTGGACGCCACGACGCCCGTGCTGCTGCCCGACGGCTCGCTGCAGGATCCGCCGGTTCCGGCCGACCGGCTCCCGTCCCTGGTCGGCGCCGTCGGCTACTGCATGCAGAGCGCGGCCCACCCCGGCCTCCGGGACACGGCCGCCGCCTACCTCGCCGAGGCCGGCTCCGGCCGGCACTTCAAACGCCAGCGCCTCGCCGCCCTCGACCTCCTGGCCGCCCCGCCCTCCGAACCCCCCGGCGCCCTGACCCGCCTCCGCCACCGCCTCTCCCGCGCCCTCCCCTGACCACCCCAAACTCCGCTCGCCCGCTCGCCGAGGCAGCACGTACGGCAAGCCCCGACTCGGCCACCCGCCGTCGGCGGCCGGGGCCTGCGGGGTCAACGCTTCTGTGGTGTGCGCGCTGACCACCGTTTCGGCAGGCCCGCCGGCCATCTCCGCTGGTCTCACACCCGTCCCCGTGTGACCGCCGAAGCCGGTTCGAACCGCAGGAGACGGCCGGCGCCCGGGTCTTGAACCGGAGGGCATGGCCGGACGCGGTTGATACGGCGGCCGGCCATCGCGGCACAGCACCATGTGCCCACGAACCCCGGCCACCCACGGTCAGGAGCGCCGGCCTGGCTTGCCGTACAAAAACGCCGTACAAAGGGGCGCGCGGTCAGGTGAGGGATTTCAGGTAGCCGCGGAGGCGGCGCTTGGCGCGGTAGCCGGCGCGGAGCATGTTCGGGGGGACCTCGACGCGGAGGCGGGCGCGGCGGCGGGCGGCGGTGTGCTCGGGACCGTCGAGGAGGGAGCGGGCCGGGGCGAGCCGTCCGGCGCGGGTGTCCTCGACCAGGCCGGCGAGGCGGGCGCCCCAGGTGGAGGCCGCGGGGTCGTGGAAGTAGTTGGCCGCGCGCCAGCGGGCGTTCGGGGTGTGGAACGTGCCTTCGGCCAGTTCGCCGAGGGTGCCGAGGCAGTCGCTGTCCTCGAAGACCAGGTTGATCATCTCTTCGCTGACGCCGAAGTCCGAGAGGACGAGCAGCGGCACCGACGCGTCCATCGCCTCCAGGGCCGCCGTCGAGCTGACGGTCACGAACCCGGCCGCGCGCGTGAGGTGCTCGCGCATCGACCCGGCGGCGAATCGGACGGCGTCGGCGGGCACCCGGCCGTCGGCCGCCATCGCCCGCCAGAGACGCTCGTAGTGGTGACGCTCGTTGTGGGTCTGCCGCTCGCCGTCCAGCGCCCGGAGTTTGACCACCACGTCGAGATCGGGCCGACGCCCGGCGAGCTCGGCGAGGGCGAGCAGAACGCTCTCCCGATCCTCCCGCCGCCTGGGCACCTTCGCCTGGGTCGCGAAGATCACTCTGTCCCTGACGTCCGCCTGCTCGCCGCCGCCACCGAGGAAGGGCAGGCGGGCCAGGCCGATCTCGCCGCCGCCGCCGAGCCGCCCGGCGACGGCGGAGAACTCCTCGACCTCCCGGCCGCTGTGCACCACGAACAGGTCGCAGCCGCTGCGGAACAGCCACGCCTTCTCCGTCGCGGGAACGGAGATCCCGGGCAGCCCCGACACGAACACCGGCCGGGGACGGAGGCCGCCGAGAACGCCGGAGACCAGCACGTCGACCACCGGCCCGGTGCACGCCATGAGCACCACGTCGGGCCGGGAACGTTCCGCCTCCCGCCGTATCTGCCGTGCCGAGACCACCGGCGCCGGCCGGGTGAAGCGGGTCCCGTGGGTGGCGGCGGCTATCTGGTCGGGGGAAGGAGTGATCGGGGTTCGCACCACCACCAGGTCGGCCGTTCCCGGCAGTCCGTCGAGCAGGCTTGCGGCCCATTTCAGATACGAGTCCGAATCGGCCACGGCCAGGACCTTCAACGTGCGACTCCCGAATCGTTGTGGGTGAACATCTGCAGGTGAGAACGGAGCGCGGGGGCGGCCTGCGCGGTCCACCAGTCGTCGGGGACCTCGACGGCCTCGACGGGGACGCCACGCGGCGACAGCAGCACCCTCAGTGACGTGACGGCGGTGGAGGGCAGGCTGAGCACGCGCTGCCCGGTGGACAGGCCGCGCAGGGTGATCTCCGCCGGGGCGCCGCCGTCGTAGACGGTGATGCCGGGCAGTTCCCTGACGCGTTCGAGGTCGCCGGGGTCCTCGCGGCGGTGCGGGAAGTAGGCGACGGGCCCGGCCGCGCCCAGTCCGGCGAGCCAGCCGAAGTAGGGATCGCGGTGGATCAGGCCGTTGCGGACCAGGGAGGTGCCGAGCACGATGACCGGCTCGGCGGGTGGCGCCCCGCCCAGGGGCTGCGCGCGGAGCCAGCCGAAGTCGTGGGTGACGAGTTCGGCTCCGGTCCGCCGTACGGCGAGAGCCAGCTCGCCGGGGACGGGCAGGGCGGTGAAGAGGGAGAGCCTGCCCGCCTTGGCGGCGGCACGCAGACGGAGCCCGGCGGCGACGCCGAGCGTGCCGCGCAGCGGCCCGGCTCGTGCGCGGGCGCGCAGCAGTGGTGTCCACGGCCGCCCGGCGAGCAGTTCGAGCAGCCGGATCGTGGCCAGCCCGTCATCGACGATCACCACGCGGCGCGGGAACGCCGTCAGCCAGCTGAGCTGCACCTTACCGGAGAACGCGTCGCCGACCGCCCAGGTGAGGCCGCGTCCGGGCCGGGTCATCTCGGCTTCGGGGGCGGCGAAGGCGGCGCCCCCGGGGAGGCCGAGCCGCTTGAGCTCACGGCGGGTGGCGGCGAGCGCGGGCAGCTTGGCCCTGGGCACGATTCGCGTGTCGGCTCCGAGCAGCCCGAAGTGGTGGGCCTCCACGGCGCAGAGCATCTGCAGCGGGGACTCCACCCAGGCCACGGCCGACCCCTGCTCCCGCGCGTGGCGCCGCCGACCGTCCTCCACGCCGGGCGTTGACCCGTTCACGACGGCACCACGCTAGCTTCGCCGCCTTACGTGATCGGGAACCACGAATGAACAGACGGATTCGCCGTCCGACCTCCCGCGCACCCGACTTGGCCACGCCAAGGCAAAGTTCTTTATGTCCGTCTTGCCCTCTTACATCCCTCTGTATTACCTTTCACGGACTTACGGCATCCATATCACTGTTTGCGAGGTTTGCGGATGCCGCGCCGTACAAGCACCGCGTTCCGGTATGGCGGGAACCCCCTCCCGCCAGGAGCGCGGCCGCCGAGTCCGCGCAAGCGGAGCCGGGGACCCATCTCTCCCATGGGGTGAATCGGCCCTGCCGCCTTCGGGCGGCGAGCCGTAGGGCCGCCTTCCAGGCCCGAACCCGTCAGCTAACCCGGTAGGCGGCATGGAAGTAAGGAGATCCCCCTTTTATGTCCGTTCCCCGGATTCTGAGCGTCACCAGAGCCCCCCTGGCCGGCGCAGTGCTGGGGGCGACCCTCATCGCCTCAGCCCTGACCGGACTCTCGCCCGCCTACGCGGATCACCACCACCGTGCCCAGAAGGTCGACGCCCCCGACGCGCAGACCTCCGTCAAGGCCCAGGACGTCATCGACCTGGCCTTGAAGCAGGTGGGGATCAGCGAGAACAGCAGGGGTGGTGGCACGAAGTTCCACGAGTGGTACATGTCCTCCGAGCGCGCAAAGGAGACCCTCAGGCGTGACGGCGGAAGCGTCGCCGGCTACAGGAACGCGCCGTGGTGCGCGATGTTCGTCTCCTGGGTGGGCGACAAGCTGGGCGCGCGGCCGACCGTCGGCTGGGACGCCTACACCGTCACGCACGCCGAATGGTTCCGTGACAACAACCGCTGGGGAGGAAAGCCCAAGCGCGGCGCCGTCGTGTTCTTCTCCTGGAGCGGCGGCAAGTCGATCGATTCCATCAACCACGTCGGATTCGTCATGAAGGACAACGGCGACGGCACGATCAAGACGGTCGAGGGCAACACCGGCAGCGGCCAGGTCCAGGTGCGGACCAGGCCCAAGAGCCAGGTCGTCGGCTACGGCTACCCCGAGTACGCCACCGCCTGAACCCGGCACGCGTCTCCCGGGGCGACCACCCCGGCCGCGCGAACTCCCTTCCGGCGGGCCCGGGGACACCCCCTGGACCCGCCGGATCAGGCTGTGAACAGGTCCCGGCCCGGCCATCGCTTCGCCGAAGCCCTTTGAGACCATCGATCGCATGGAGAACGTGACGCTCAACAACGGGATCGACATGCCGCGGCTCGGTTTCGGGGTGTGGCAGGTCGACGACGCGGCCGCCGAGAAGGCCGTCTCCACCGCGATCGAGGCGGGTTACCGGAGCATCGACACGGCGAAGCTGTACCGCAACGAGGCCGGCGTGGGCCGGGCCGTACGGGCGTCGGGCGTGCCTCGCGAGGAGCTGTTCCTGACCAGCAAGCTGTGGAACGACGACCACGGCTTCGACCCCGCCCTTCGGGCGTTCGACGCGAGCATGGAACGGCTCGGGCTCGACGTGCTCGACCTCTATCTCATCCACTGGCCGTGTCCCGCGCAGGATCGGTACGCAGAGACCTGGCGGGCGCTGGAGAAGCTGTACGCCGAGGGCCGGGTGCGCGCCATCGGCGTCTCCAACTTCACCACCGGCACGCTCACCCGGCTGGCCCGGCAGGCGGAGGTGATGCCGGTGCTCAACCAGATCGAACTGCATCCCAGGTTCCCCCAAGGAGAGCTGCGCGACCTGCACGGGAAGCTCGGCATCCAGACCGAGGCGTGGAGTCCGCTGGGCCAGGGACGCGGTCTGCTCGACGAGCCGGTCCTGGCCGAGATCGGCGCCGCGCACGGCAGGACCCCGGCTCAGGTGGTGCTCCGCTGGCACCTTCAGCTCGGCAACGTGGTGATCCCCAAGTCGGTGACGCCGTCGCGCATCGCGGAGAACATCGACGTCTTCGGCTTCGAGCTGAGCGCCGATGACATGGCGGCGATCGGGAGGCTGGACGACGGGACGCGTTACGGCCCGGATCCCGGCACCTTCGGCTAACAGCCTGCCATTTGGGCGAAATATCACTTTATGTCGCGATGTGATGGGAGCGCTCCCAAGGCCCTAGATGGCGGGTAAAGCGCTTTAAATCCCCTTACCACCTCGTAGGAGTCCACGGAGTAACAGTTAGGTTTCGGCGTATTGACGGCGCGGTTGCCCATCGGCCACTCTTCGTGGGAGCGCTCCCAAGCTTCGGGGATTGACACGAAGATGATCGCGTCGCGTACCGCGTTGTCGGGGACCGGCCGCGACGCCACCTCCCACAGATTCAGGCGACCACCTGAGAGGGGTCCGGAATGATGATCAACAAGCGGCACGGCAGGCTTGCCGCGGTCGCCGTGGCGATGGCCGCCACGCTCGCCGCCACGGCGGCGTGCGGGGGCAGTGACGCGCCTGCGACGACCGACGGCACCAAGGCGGCCGACGAGAAGATCACACTCACACTGCAGACCTTCGGCGGCGGCACGAACTTCGGTTACAAGGCAGCCGTTGAGAAGTGGAACCAGGAGCACCCGAACGTCCAGGTGAAGTACAACAACCTGACGCCGGACTTCGAGAACCAGTACTGGCCGCAGATGCTCAACTGGCTGCAGGCGGGCAAGGGCGCCGGTGACGTCATCGGCATCGACGAGGGCGGCATGGGCCTGGCCAAGGCGAGGCCGCAGTTCTTCACCGACCTCAGCCAGTACGGCCTCGACAGCCGCAAGGCGGACTTCCCGGCGTGGAAGTGGGAGAACGGCGTCAACACCGAGGGCAAGCTGTTCGCGCTCGGCACCGACGTCGGCGGCATGGCGGTCGCCTATCGCAAGGACCTGTTCAAGAAGGCGGGCCTGCCGACCGACCGCGAGGAGGTCGCGAAGCTCTGGTCGACGTGGGACGACTTCATCGCGACCGGCAAGAAGTTCCAGGAGAAGGTGAAGGACGTCAAGTTCGTCGACGGCCTGAACACCTGGTTCAACGTCGTCCTGTCGCAGGAGGCCGCCAAGAACGGCAACGTCTCCTACTACGACAAGGAGAACAAGCTCATCGTCGACACCAACCCCGCGGTGAAGTCGGCGTTCGATTTCGCCAGCAAGGTCAACGAGGCGGGGATCTCGGCCAAGCTGCGCAACTTCCAGGACCCGTGGACCGCCGGCATGAAGAAGGGCGCCTTCGCGACGATGGGCGCCCCCGGCTGGATGCTCGGCGTCATCCAGGGCAACATCACCGAGAACGGTGAGAAGCCCGACCAGGGCAAGGGCCAGTGGGACGTCGCGGCGGTGCCCGGCGGCAGCGGCAACTGGGGCGGCTCCTGGCTCGCCGTACCCAAGCAGTCGCAGCACCCCAAGGAGGCCGCCGAGCTGGCCAGCTACCTGACCAGCCCCGAGGCCCAACTGCTCGCCTTCAAGGAGGGCGGCAACCTGCCCAGCACCATCCCGGCGCAGGACAGCCCCGAACTGCAGGGCGCGGTCAACGACTGGTTCAGCGGCGCGCCGCTCGGCGAGATCTTCGGCCCGTCCATCAAGACGCTTCCCCCCATCTTCCTCGGCGAGAAGCACTCCCAGACCAAAACGGAGGTGGAGAACGTCGTCCTCGGTATGGACGACGGGTCGATCCCGGCCGACCAGGCCTGGCAGAAGTTCATCGACGAGGCCAAGAAGGTGGCGGAGGGCTGATCCCCTCCGCCGATCGTCACCGGTCCGCCGGGCGTGCGCGCCTGCGGGCCGGTGACCAACTTCCTGAGCGAGCCGCTGAGCTCATACCGGCCGCTCCGATCGCCGAAAGGTACTCGTCATGAGCCTCCACGTCGACACGGACCGCACGGGCCGGGCCCCCGCGCCGCCCCGTGGCTCCAGACACGGCAGGAGAGGGTCCAAAGGCCGCAGGGAGAGAACCGGGCGGTTCGACCTCCGGGTGACGCCCTATCTCCTGATCTCGCCCTACTTCCTGCTCTTCGCGGTATTCGGGATCTTCCCCCTGGGCTTCACCCTCTGGGTCTCCCTGCAGAAATACGAACTCGCGGGCGACGCCGAGTTCGCCGGGCTCGACAACTACATCAAGTTGATGAGCGACGGCGACTTCTGGAACGCCGTCGTCAACACGGTCGGCATCTTCATCCTGTCGACCGTCCCCCAGCTGATCCTGGCCCTGCTGCTGGCCAACGCGCTCAACAAGCGCATCCGCGGCCGGTTGTTCTTCCGGCTGGGGGTGCTGATCCCGCTGATCACCTCCGTGGTGGCCGTCGCGGTGGTCTTCACCCAGCTCTACGGCCGTGACTACGGAATGATCAACTGGGTGCTGAATCTCGTCGGGATAGACAACATCGCCTGGCAGAACGAGAAATGGTCCTCCTGGCTCGCCATCGCCACAATGGTGGACTGGCGGTGGACCGGCTACAACGCGATCATCTATCTCGCCGCGATGCAGACGATCGGGCGCGACCTCTACGAGGCGGCCTCGATCGACGGCGCCACACCCAGGCGCCAGTTCTGGCAGATCACCCTGCCCATGCTGCGGCCGACCATCATCTTCACGGTCTTCGTCTCCACCATCGGCGGACTCACCCTGTTCGCCGAACCCGTCCTGTTCAACAACGGCACCATGACCGGCGGCAGCAACGGCCAGTTCCAGACCGTCGCCATGTACATCGTCGAGCAGGGATTCAGGAGGTTCGAGTACGGCTACGCCGCCACGGTCGCCTGGATGCTGTTCGTCCTGATCCTGATCGGTGTCCTCATCAACTACGCCCTCGTCCGCCGCATTGGGGGAGGATCCCGATGACCACGATCGCGCAGACCCGGCAGCGGGCCAACGATCGGGCCAACCGTCGCCGGGACCCCTTCAGAGCGACCCCGCTGACCAAGGCGGCGCTGCTGTTCGCCATCCTCCTGTCGGTCTTCCCGATCTACTGGATGATCGTCATCGCGTCGCGGACCACCTCGCAGGCCGTGGACACGCCGCCGCCGCTGCTCCCGGGCGGCAACCTGGGCGAGAACATCGCGCGGGTGTTCGCCACCGAGGACGCGCACTTCATCACCGGGCTGACCAACTCGCTGATCGTCACCTCCACCGTGACGCTGTCCGTCGTCCTCATCTCGACGCTGGCCGGCTTCGCCTTCGCCCGGCTCCGCTTCCGCGGCCGCAAGCTGCTGCTCGGCTCGATCCTGCTCACCATGATGGTGCCGATCCAGCAGATGGGCATCGTGCCGCTGTACCAGCTCATGGTGAACCTCGGCTGGACCGGGACCCTCCAGGCGGTGATCCTGCCGTTCCTGCTCAACGGCTTCGGCGTCTTCATGATGACGCAGTACACCGAGCAGGCCGTGCCGCACGAGCTGGTGGAGGCGGCGCGCGTGGACGGGGCCACGACCATGCGCATCTACTGGAACGTCATCCTGCCCGCCGTACGGCCGGGCATGGCGGTGCTGGCCCTGCAGGTGTTCATGCTCAACTGGAACGAGTTCATGTGGCCGCTGATCGTCCTGACGCCGGAGAACCCGACGGTCCAGGTGTCGATCGCGTTCCTCACCGGTCAGCACACGGCGGACTACGCGCTGATCTTCACGGGCACCGCCCTGTCGGTGCTCCCGCTCCTCATCGTCTTCATCGCGTTCGGCCGGCAGATCGTCGGCGGCCTCATGGAAGGTGCTGTCAAGGCGTGACCACGCAACAGGCCCATACGCAACAGGCGCAGACGCCGGTCCTGACGTTTCCCACCGGGTTCGTCTGGGGTGCGGCCACCTCGGCCTACCAGATCGAAGGCGCCGTCGACCAGGACGGACGCGGGCGATCCATCTGGGACGGATTCGTCCGCCAGCCCGGGCGGGTGCTCAACGGCGAGCACGCCGACGTCGCCATCGACCACTACAACCGCTACCGCGACGACGTCAAGGTCATGGCCGAACTGGGCCTGACCGCCTACCGCTTCTCCGTCTCCTGGCCGCGGGTTCAGCCCGACGGGGTCGGCGAGATCAACGCGGCGGGGCTCGACTTCTACAAGCGGCTGACCGACGAGCTGCTCGCGAACGGCGTCGACCCGTGGGTGACCCTGTATCACTGGGATCTCCCCCAGGCGATCGAGGACGCGGGCGGCTGGCCCGCACGTGACACGTCGAAGCGCTTCGCCGACTACGCGGCGGCGGTGCACGCGGAGCTGAGCGACCGGGTCACGAACTTCAGCACGGTGAACGAGCCGTGGTGCTCGGCGTTCCTCGGCTACGCCTCCGGCGAGCACGCCCCCGGGCGGCGCGAGCCCGCGGCGTCGATCCGGGCGGCCCACCACCTGAACCTGGCCCACGGGCTGTCGGTGCAGGCGATGCGCGCCCAGTCGCCGGACACGGTCATCGGCGGCTGCGTCAACCTCTACGCGATCTCGCCGGAGACCGACAGCGAGGCGGACCTCGACGCGGCCCGCCGCATCGACGGCATGCAGAACAGGTTCTTCCTCGACGCGCTGCTCAAGGGCGAGTATCCGGCCGACGTCATCGAGGACCTCGCGCCCGTCACGGACACGTCGTTCGTCCAGGACGGCGACATGGCGACGATCGCGCAGCCGCTGGACATGCTGATGGTCAACTACTACAGCCGCTTCACCGTGTCCGGCCGTCCCGGCGGCGCGGCGTCCGCGGCGGCGGCGCCGACCGACTCGGGTTCCCCCTGGGTGGGCAGCGAACACGTCTCGTTCGTCAACGGCGGCCGCCCGGTCACCGCGATGGGCTGGGAGATCGACGACGCCGGCCTGCTGGAGATCCTTTCCCGGGTCGCCCGTGACTACCCGAGCATCCCGATGGTGATCTCGGAGAACGGCGCGGCCTTCGACGACGTGCTCACCGTCGAGGACTCGATCCACGACCAGGAACGGCAGGCGTACATCGAGGCCCATCTCCGGATCTGCCACGAGGCCGTGGCACAGGGCATCCCGCTGCGCGGCTACTTCGCCTGGTCCCTGATGGACAATTTCGAATGGGCCTGGGGATACGGCAAGCGCTTCGGGCTGATCTACGTCGATTATGAGACCCAGCGGAGAATTCCCAAGGACAGTGCCCTCTGGTATGCCGAAACCATTACTCGTGGTGGCCTGCGGGCTCCGGCAGAATGAGACCTCAGGCGCCCTGCCGGGTGCCCGACACGGATTAGGGGAGCATCGTCAATGAACGGGGACCGGCGCACGACGACAGTGACGCGTCCGACGCTAGAGGCGGTCGCGGCGCGTGCCGGCGTCGGTCGCGGCACGGTGTCACGGGTGATCAACGGCTCGCCGAAGGTCAGCGAGAAGGCCCGTGACGCCGTCCTGCACGCCATCGACGAGCTGGGCTACGTGCCCAACCGCGCGGCGCGCACACTGGTGACACGGCGCACCGACACCATCGCCCTGGTCGTCTCCGAGACCCAGCAACGGCTGTTCGACGAGCCGTTCTTCGCCGGGATAATCCGGGGCATCGGGTCCGCGCTGTCCGAGACCGGGTTGCAGCTGATCCTGGCGATGGCCCAGTCGCCCGAGGAGCACGGCCGCCTGGAGCACTACCTCACCAGCCAGCACGTCGACGGCGTGCTGCTGATCTCGCTGCACGGCGCCGACCCGCTGCCGGGGCGGCTGGAGGCGATGGGCGTGCCCACCGTGCTCGGCGGCCGCCCCGTGGGGCTCGACCCCTACAGCTACGTCGACGCCGACAACCGGGCCGGCGCCCGCCAGGCGGTCAAGTACCTGCTGACCCAGGGCAGGCGGCGGATCGCCACCATCGCCGGCGCGCAGGACATGTACGTGGGAGTCGACCGCCTGGCCGGCTACCGCGACGCGCTGCTCGCCACCGGGTTGCCGGAGATCGTGGTCTACGGCGACTTCAGCGAGGAGAGCGGGGTCACCGCGATGCGCAAGCTGCTGGCCGGCTACGAGGGCATCGACGCCGTCTTCACCGCCTCCGACCCGATGGCGCTCGGCGCGATCCGGGTGCTGAAGGAGGAGGGCCACGAAATCCCCCACGACGTGGCGGTGATCGGCTTCGACGACTCCCCCGCGGGCGCGCACTCCGCCCCGGCGCTCACCACGGTGCACCAGCCGTCGGAGTCGATGGGCCGGCAGATGGCCCAGCTCCTGGTCGCGCGGATCAACGGCGAGCTGCTCGAGCAGCCGGTCGTCATCCTCGACACGCACCTGGTGATCCGCGCCTCGGCCTGAACGCCGCGGCGAGAGGGCCGCGTGCTGTACCACTGCACAAATGGGAGCGCTCCCATTATACTGACCGCAGATCCTCCTCGACAAGGAGACACACGTGCGATTTCCTCAGGACTTCGTGTGGGGGGCGGCCACCTCGGCCTACCAGATCGAGGGCGCCGCCCATGAGGACGGCAGAGGCCCGTCCGTCTGGGACACCTTCAGCCGCACCCCGGGCAAGGTGCACGGCGGCGACACGGGCGACGTCGCCTCCGGCCACTATCACCGGCTGGAGGAGGACCTCGACCTGATGGCGTCCCTGGCCCTGCGAAGCTACCGGTTCTCCCTGTCCTGGTCACGCGTGCTGCCGGAAGGGACGGGCCAGATCAACCAGGCGGGCCTGGACTTCTACCGCAGGCTCGTCGAAGGGCTCCGGGAGCGCGGCATCCGGCCGATGGCCACGCTCTTCCACTGGGATCTCCCCCAGGCGCTCCAGGACAAGGGCGGCTGGGAGAACCGCGACTGCGCCCACTGGTTCGCCGACTACGCGAAGGTCGTCTTCGACGAGCTCAACATCCGCGACTGGCTGACCATCAACGAACCCAAGACGGTGGTCGAGGCGGGCTACCAGATGGGCATCCACGCGCCGGGGGTCACCGACCCGGCCAGGTCCTTCGTGGTGCTCCACCACCTGCACCTCGCGCACGGGCTCGCCGCGGCGGCGTTGCACGCGACGCATCCGGGGCGGCGGATCGGCCCGGCGCTCAACCTGGCGCCGGTCTACCCCGCCGACGACACCGACCGCGCACGCGAGCAGGCCCGGCTGCACGACGGCCTGGAGAACCGGATCTACCTGGACCCGATCTTCAACGGCCGCTACCCCGCCGACATGCTGGAGTGGATCGGCGGACGGAGCCGGATGCCCGAGGTGATCGAGGAGGGCGACCTGGTCACCATCAGCGAGCCCATCGACCTGCTCGGCGTGCAGTACTACAACCCGAAGTACGTCAACGGCGAGGGCGAGCGCGTCTTCAAGCACCCGGTGGCGCAGGCGCAGTGGCTGGAGATCCACCCGGACGGGCTGTACGACGTACTGGTCCGGCTGAAGCGCGACTACCGCGAGGTACCGCTGGTGATCACCGAGAACGGGCTGCCCACCCTCGACGAGCCGGACGAGGACGGGCGGGTCCGCGACGACGGCCGGCTCGGCTTCTACCGGGACCACCTGGCGGCGCTGCACCGCGCCATCGCGGAGGGCGTGCGCGTCGAGGGCTACCACGCGTGGTCGCTGCTCGACAACTTCGAGTGGGCCGAGGGCTACAGCCAGCGCTTCGGGCTGGTCCACGTCGACTACGCCACGCAGCGGCGCACTCCCAAGGACAGCGCCCTGTGGTACCGCGACGTGATCAGGTCAGGACGCCTCGACTGACCTGCGAAGATCACCGGCACGATACCATTTCTTGACCTTGTCGTTTTGAGAGAGGACCGCCCGTGTCCCGCGAGTTCACCCTGCGCAACGGCGCGATGCTCGCCGAGTTCACCGAGCGGGCCGCCGCGCTGCGCACGCTCAGGCACGGCGAGCGGGAGCTGGTGGCGAGCTGGCCGGCCGGCGGCCCGATCCCTTACTACAGCGGCACCCTGCTCGCGCCCTGGCCCAACCGGGTCGGCGGC
Organism: Dolomitihabitans soli; assembly: GCF_022213955.1. Taxonomy (GTDB): domain Bacteria; phylum Actinomycetota; class Actinomycetes; order Streptosporangiales; family Streptosporangiaceae; genus Streptosporangium_A; species Streptosporangium_A soli. The sequence continues at coordinate 194,568 of NZ_JAKNTW010000018.1, forward strand.
GCGGGCTACACCTTCGGCGGGCGGTCGCTGCGCCTGCCGGTGAACGAGCAGGACCGGGGCAACGCGCTGCACGGCCTGGTCGCGGAGACGCACTGGGAGGCGGTGGAGCAGGCCCCCGCCTCCGTGCGGTTCGCGCACACCCTCCTCCCCTCGGCGGGCTACCCGTTCACGCTGTCGCTGGAGGTGCTCTACACGCTCACCGCCGACGGCCTGACCACCACCCTGACCGCGCAGAACACCGGCGACCAGGCCGCGCCCTACGGCTGCGGCCCGCACCCGTGGCTGCTGGCCGGCGACGGGCCCGTCGAGGAGTGGGAGCTGCGGGTCCCGGCGAGCAAGGTGCTGCTCGTGGACGACCGGCTGCTCCCCCGGTCGCTGGCGGACGTCGCCGGCACGCCGTACGACTTCCGGCTGCCGCGCGCGACCGGCGAGACCGCGGTGGACCACGCGTTCACCGCGATCGAGGCGGACGACGACGGTCTCGCACGGGTACGGCTGAGCGGGCCCGCGGGAGGCGTCGAGATGCGCTGGGATCCCGTCGCCATGCCGTGGGTCCAGGTCTGCACCGGCACCGGGCTCGGTCACGCGGGCATCGCGGTGGAGCCGATGACCTGCCCGCCCGATGCCTTCAACTCCGGTACCGACCTGGTCGTGCTGGAGCCCGGCGACAAGCACGAGGCGAGCTGGACCGTGTCCCCCGGATGAGGTGGTCTGCCAGTGGACAGTAGGACGAAACGGGTGTTGTCCCCCGGCGCACTCGACGCGCTCGCGCGCCGCGCGGTGGGGGCCGGGGTGACGCGGTCGCGGGAGCTGGCGGACGGCTACGCTAACGCGGTGTGGCATCTCACGCTCGACGACGGGCGCGAGCTGGTGCTCAAGCTGTCGCCGCCGCCCGAGCTCGAGCAGCTCACCTACGAACGTGACCTGCTGCGCACCGAGGCGCTCGTCTACCGGCTGTGCGGGCCCGCGGGCGTGCCGGTCCCCGCGCTGATCCACGCCGGGTTCGACGATCCGGTGCTCGGCGGCGACTACCTGGTCTTCGCCGCCCTGGACGGGGTGCCCTGGAACCAGGCGGCGTCCTCGCTGAAGGAGGCCGACAGCCGGGCACTGCGCCGCGAGCTGGGCCGTCATCTGGCCCGGTTCAACGCCGTCACCGGCGAGACGTACGGCTATCCGCACGGCGGGCTGACCGGCGCGACGTGGCGCGAGGCGTTCCTGACGATGATCGACGCCGTGCTGCGCGACGCGGCCCGTTACGCGATGCCGCTCCCACTGCCGGCGAGCGAGATCGCGGCGGTCGTCAGGGCCGCCTCCGGGGTGCTCGACGAGGTGCGGACGCCCTCCCTGGTGCACTTCGACATCTGGCCGGGCAACGTCTTCCTGACCGTCGGCGACGGCCCGCCGAGGATCGAGGCGATCATCGACCATGAGCGCGCCTTCTGGGGCGACCCGCTGGCCGACTTCGTCACCCCGACCATCTTCGGCGAACTGGACGAGTCCGACGAACTGGTGACGGGCTACCGGGAGGCCGGCGGGCAGCTCGACCTGACCCCCTCCGCCATGGCCCGGCTGGCCCTCTACCGCGTCTACCTCTACCTGATCCTGCTGGTCGAGAACGGCCCGCGGCAGTATCCCGAGGAGGACTACGCGCCGATCCGCGAACGGGCCTCGACCACCCTGCTGCGTGCCCTCGACGCGGTGCGCTGACCGGGGGCCGGGCCGTACGCGAGGGTGTTCCGCAGCTGCCGCGCGCCCCCGAACCCGGGTGCGTGCCGGGTGCGTCAGCCGCGCGGCTCGGGACACGGCGCGGCGGCCGGGCGCCTGCCGGGTGGGGCCCTTTTGGGCGGGCGCGATCTGTGGGATGTATCGGGAATGCTGACGACATGCGTGATCGCCGGAGGCGGCCCGGCCGGAGCCATGCTGGGCCTGCTGCTCGCCCGCGCGGGCGTCGAGGTGACGCTGCTGGAGAAGCACGCCGACTTCCTGCGCGACTTCAGAGGGGACACGATCCATCCCTCCACCCTGCAGGTCCTCGACGAACTCGGCCTGAGTGAGGAGTTCCACCGGCTGCCCCTCCACAAGGCCCCTTACCTGGCGATCTCCAACGGCGTCACGCTGACGCCGCTGGCCGACTTCCGGCACCTGCCCGGCGCGTACCGCTACATCGCCTTCGTCCCGCAGTGGGAGTTCCTCGACCTGATCACCGGGGCGGCCCGGCGGCTGCCCAACTTCCGCCTGATCATGCGAGCCGAGGCGTACGACGTGATCACCGAGGGTGGCGCGGTGCGCGGGCTCCGCTACCGCGACGCGGACGGCGAGCACGAGGTCCGCGCGGCCCTGACGGTCGCCGCCGACGGCCGCGCCTCCGACGTACGGCGGGCCGCCGGGCTGCGGGTCAGGAAGCTGGGCGCCCCGATGGACGTGGTCTGGTTCCGCGTCTCCCGGTCGGCGGACGACCCGCCCGATCCGTTCCTGCGCTTCGCCGGGGGTGCGGGGATGGTGGCGATCAACCGGGAGACCTACTGGCAGCTCGCCTACCTCATCCCCAAGGGCGGGTTCGACGCGCTGCGGGCCCGCGGGATCGAGCGGTTCCGCGCGTCGGTCACGGCCCTGGTGCCGTTCCTCACCGGCCGGATGGGCGAGGTCGGCTCCTTCGCGGACACCAGCGTGCTGTCCGTGGCGGTGGACCGGCTGCCGCGCTGGCACCTGCCGGGCCTGGTGTGCATCGGCGACGCGGCGCACGCGATGTCGCCGATCGGCGGCGTCGGCATCAACCTGGCGATCCAGGACGCGGTCGCCACCGCCAACCTGGTCGCCGGGCCGATGGTCCGCGCGCAGCGGGTGCGCACCCCGGTGGTCGAGCCGATGCCCGCGTCGCTGCTGGCCCGCGTCCAGCGCCGCCGTCTGCCGCCCGCCGCCGTGACCCAGTTCGCGCAGATCCAGATCCAGGAGCGGGTCATCCGGCCCACGCTCGCCGGCCGGCGCGACTCGGCCAGATTTCCCGCCCCGCCGGCGATCGTGCGAAGGATCGTGGGCAGGTTCGTCGGCCTCGGGGTGCTCCCCGAGCACGTAAATCGTGAATTTTTGGCACAAAGACATTCTCAGTAGGTGGACAGCGGCCCGCTGCACCCCTCTCAGTGCAATAACCTGATATGCCGTGAGCGCAGAACCGATCAATCTGGATTCCTGGCGAGAACTGACCGCCGCCCAGCAGCCCGACTGGCCCGACCGCGGTCGGCTCGACGAGGTCGTCACCGAGCTGGGCGGGCTGCCACCTCTGGTGTTCGCCGGCGAGTGTGACCAGCTCAAAACCGAACTGGCCGCCGTAGCCCGGGGTGAGGCTTTCGTCCTGCAGGGCGGAGACTGCGCTGAGACGTTCGCGGGAGCCACCGCCGACGCCGTGCGCAACAAGCTCAAGACCCTGCTGCAGATGGCGATCGTGCTCACCTATGCGGGCAAGGTGCCGATCGTCAAGATCGGGCGGATGGCGGGTCAGTTCGCCAAGCCCCGGTCCAAGGGCACCGAGATCCGCGACGGCGTCGAGCTGCCCGCCTACCGGGGCGACATGGTCAACGGCTTCGACTTCACCCCGGAGTCGCGCGAGCCGGACCCGTGGCGGCTGCTGCGGGCCTACCATTCGGCCGCGGTGACCCTCAACCTGTGCCGGGCCTTCACCAAGGGCGGCTACGCCGACCTGCGCCAGGTCCACGCCTGGAACCAGGACTTCGTGGCCGGCTCGCCCGCCGGCCGGCGCTACGAGCAGCTCGCCAGGGAGATCGACCAGGCACTGGCGTTCATGCGCGCGTGCGGGGCCGACCCGGAGGAGTTCCACTCGGTGGAGTTCTACTCCTCGCACGAGGCGCTCATCCTCGACTACGACCGGGCGCTCACCCGCGTCGACTCGCGGACCGGCCTGCCGTACGACGTGTCGGCCCACATGGTGTGGATCGGCGAGCGGACCAGGCAGCTCGACGGCGCGCACGTCGAGTTCTTCAGCCGGATCCGCAACCCGATCGGCGTCAAGCTGGGGCCGACGACCGCACCCGAGGACGCGCTGGCGCTCATCGAGAAGCTCAACCCGGGGAACGAGCCCGGCAGGCTGACGTTCATCACCCGGATGGGCGCCTCCAAGATCCGTGAGGCGCTGCCCTCGCTGGTGGAGAAGATCACCGCCAGCGGCGCCGTGGTGGGCTGGGTGTGCGACCCGATGCACGGGAACACCTTCGAGGCGCCGAGCGGGCACAAGACGCGCCGGCTCGACGACATCCTCGACGAGGTCGCCGGCTTCTTCGAGGTGCACAGGGCGCTCGGCACCCACCCGGGCGGCATCCACATCGAGTTCACCGGCGACGACGTCACCGAGTGCGTCGGCGGCGGGCACGCGATCGTCGAGGGTGACCTGGCGCGGCGCTACGAGACGGCCTGCGACCCGCGGCTCAACCGCGGCCAGGCGCTCGACCTGGCGTTCCGCGTGGCTGAGCTGTACCGCTCGGCCTGATTCGCGCGCGGGAAGGGGAGCCCCGGGTAACGACGGCTCCCCTTCTCACCTGTTTCAGGCCTGCTGCTGCTTGCCGTCCAGCTCCGAGGCCAGCTCGCTGCGGATCGACTCCATGTCGAGGGCCCTGACCTGGCCGATCAGGTCTTCCAGTGCGGGCGCGGGGAGTGCGCCGGGCTGGGCGAAGACCACGATGCCGTCGCGGATCGCCATGATCGTGGGAATCGAGCTGATCTCGAACCCCTCGGCGAGGGAGCGCTGCTCCTCGGTGTCGATCTTGCCGAAGGTGATGTCGTCGTGCTTCTCCGAGGCCTTCTCGAAGATGGGCCCGAACGTACGGCACGGGCCACACCACGCCGCCCAGAAGTCGAGCAGTACGATCCCCTGGTCGGCGATCTCGTTGAAGTTCTTCTCGGTTACCGCGATGGTCGCCACCAGTCGCTCCTCGTCTCTCGCGTCTGCTTCCAGCCCTCATAACCTTGTACCCGCCCCCAGCATTCCACTTTGAGATCACGACCGTGGGCCCGACAGTGAGGAGAGGCGTCTTGACCGTCTTCAGCGAATGGCTGCGCGAGCGGAGCGAACCCGACTGGACGGCGGTGGTCACCCATCCGTTCGCCGCCGCCATCACCCGCGGGGAAGCCGACATGCGCCGCTATCTGGTCCAGGACTTCCAGTTCGTGGACGCCTTCACCGCCCTGCTCGGCGCGGCGGTCGCGTGCGCCGACGGTTTCGAGGCCCGGGTCCCCTTCGGGCGCTTCCTCGGCCAGATCGCGACCGACGAGGAGCGCGGCTACTTCCACCGGGCCCTGGCCGCCCTCGGCGAGGACCCCGCCGCCGCCCCGCCGCTCGAACCGGTGACCAGGGACTTCCGCGCCCTGATGGACGAGGCGAGGACCAGCCAGGAGTACCCGTCGATCCTGGCCGTCCTGTGCGTGGCGGAGTGGAGTTACCTCGGCTGGGCCGAACGGGCCCCGGCGCCGCTGCCGGAGAGCCCGCTGCACCGCGAGTGGATCGAACTCCACGAGGGCCCGGAGTTCCGCGCCTGGGTCGGCTTCCTGCGCGGCGAGCTGGACCGCCTCGGCCCCGCCCTCTCCGAGGAGGAGCGCAGGCGGGTCCTCGACCTCTTCCAGCGGGCGACGAAGCTGGAACGCCTCTTCTTCGACATGGCGTCCTAGACGTCGAGATCACGTGGGCGGAGACCGGCGACCAAACCAACAAAACCTATCTATCTAGTGGGTATTGCGCGCTAATCCGCGGGATGCTTAGCTTTTCGTATGCCGATCAGGACATTTCCGGCGAACCACTCGACCGCCGTTTGGCTGCGCGCCGGCGCGGTCCAGAGTCCCACCGCCCCGGCGCGCTGACGTCCCGCCGGCCCACGCCGTTCGGCAGCGTCGTGTCCTACTCGTTGTGTTGCCCGTCCCGCGCGACCTTCCTGACCGGGCAGTACGCCCACAACCACGGGGTCCTGGGCAACCAGCCGCCCGACGGCGGGTACGAGGGGTTACCCGCCGAGGAGACCCTGCCGGTGTGGCTGAGCCGAGCGGGCTACGACACCGCGCACATCGGCAAGTTCCTCAACGGCTACGGGCGGGCACGCCCCACCGAGATCCCGCCCGGCTGGACCGACTGGCAAGGCTCGGTGGACCCGAGCACCTACCGCATGTGGGGCTACACCCTCAACGAGAACGGCGTCCTGCGCACCTACGGCACGGCGGACGTCGAGGATCCCGCGCTCTACCAGACCGACGTCTACGCCCGTAAGGCCGTCGACTACATCAAGCGCAAGGCGCCGGCCGACAAACCGTTCTTCCTGTCCTTCGCGCCGCTGGCCCCGCACGGCGAAGGCGCCGCCGCCGGCGCCGACCTGTCCCAGCGCAACCCCCGTCCCGCTCCCCGGCACCGTGGCGACCTCGAAGGTGTGACGTTGCCCAAGCCACCCAGCTACGACGAGGCGGACGTCTCCGACAAGCCGGCGGCAGTCCGCAACCGGCCCCGCATCACCCCCGCGAACGAGCAGCGCATCGAGGACGTACGGCTCAAGGGCCGGCTGGAGTCCCTCCTCTCCGTGGACGACGCGGTCGCCGACATCGTGGCCGCGCTGCGGACGTCCGGCGAGCTGGACGGCACGCTCATCGTGTTCACCTCGGACAACGGCTGGATGCAGGGCGAACACCGGATCCAGAGCGGCAAGGTGGTCCCGTACGAGGAGTCGATCCGGGTGCCGCTGATCATCAGGGGCCCCGGCCTTCCGGCGGGCAGGCACGTCGGCACGATCGCCGCCAACATCGACCTCGCGCCGACGATCCTGGACGCCGCGGACGCCACCGCCGGGGTGCCCCTCGACGGCCGCTCACTGCTGCCGATCGCCGGCGACACCGCCTCGTTCGCCCGCGGCATCGTGATCGAGACCGGACCCAAGCAGAGCGGCAACTGGTACATCGGCCTGCGTGCCCCGAGATGGAAGTACGTCGAACACTCGACGGGCGAGCGGGAACTGTACGACCTGCAACAGGATCCCCACGAGCTGACGAGCGTCCACGCCGATCCACGCTACGCCTCCACCCGGCAGGCGATCGCCGGCCAACTGTCGGCCCTGCGCGCATGCGTGGGCGCCGCCTGCCGCCAGTGGACTCCGGTCCCCGGGCCGAAGCCCTGATCGGCGGCACGACCGTCACCAGGACGTGGTGGGGGCGCCGTCCGTGCCTGAACCGCACCCGGGACCCGCGGGCGGTTCAGGTGCGGGCGGCCTCATCGCGGGGGTGCGCGTTCGACGGCAGGCGGACGGTGCGCAGGAACGCGGGCAGCAGCCACGGGCGGGGCCCGCCGACCACGACCTTGCCCGTGAGGGCCGCGCGCGCCTTGCTGATCCGGCCGAACAGCATCAGGTTGAGCCCCACCGGTTCGAAGGTCACGCGTACGTCGGCGCGGCCCGGCTCCTCGACCGTCACCCGGCCGTTGCGCAGCACGAGCATCACCGGCCGGGTGTACCTGGACCGGAACTCCACCGCGATGCGGCGGTCTCGCGGCGGCCCGCCGTTGTCCAGCAGGGTGCCGATGTCGAGCCGCGTCATGCCGATGATGAACACCTCGAAGAACAACGCGGCGTCCCTCGGCGGCATCGCCCAGCGCGCCCCGGTGGCACGGGCGATGTCCCAGCCGTGGATCAGCAGTTCGTTGACCAGGTGGGCGAGGACGCCCGCCACGGGCACCTGGGCGCCGCCCAGCCAGGTCACCGGTTTGCCCGGGTGGAGCTTCTCGCTCGCGCGCAGGAGGTGGTCGATGTCGGCCTTCAGTCGTTCGGCGAGCTGCCGCGGGCGGCGTTCGGTGTACTGCCGCAGGATCAACTCGTTCATCTCGGCGACGGTGTCGACCGTGGTGGCCAGGATCCGGTCCTCGTCCGCGGGGAACGGGTGCGCGATCGCCTCGGGCTCGATGAGCGAGGTGTAGAGCGAGGAGATGGTGACCACGTGGGCGACGGTCTCGGCGACCGACCACTCCGCCGTCACCTTGGTCTGGGGGTCGCGCACGGCGGTCACCAGCTCGGCGAACCGATCACCGGTCTCTTTGAGGGAGGCGCGCGTCACCTGCCACTGATCGTGCGGGATATCAGGAGCCACGTCGGTCCTCCAGAAACTCGCCAGCCGCGGTAATGCTAACAATGGGCGGGTCTGACGCCGTTCTTCCGCTGTGCTGCGTCACGCCGGGCTGTGCGGGGCGTGTTCACATCACGCAGTCGTCCTCGTGGAGGTCCTGGAGTTCGGCCGCGCTTTCCACTATTCGCCGGTAGTCCGGGCACTGGGTGAAGTCGTCGGCTCCGCACTCCATGAGGTGCTCGATCAGCGTCTTGGACGACGTTATCTCGCGAAGCCGTCGCTCCAGCTCCGCGTGCTGCCGCTGGAGGAGTGCCCGGCGCTCGGCCCGGCCGGAGACGTTGAGCATCGCCCGGATCTGCTCCAGGCTCATCCCTCCCGCCTTGGCACGGACGATCGTCAGGACCCGGATGACGTGGTCGCGGGTGTAGCGGCGACGGCCGTTCACCCGGGCCGCCGGCGTCAGCAGACCCATCGCCTCCCAGTGGCGCAGCACGTGCGGCGCGAGATCGAACCGCTCGGCCAGTTCTCCGATACGCATGGAATCGCTTGACTTCATGTTGACATTAACTTGCAGACTTGGCTCCACGTCAAGCGATCACCTTTGTGGAGGCAGACATGTTCGACGCTGTCATAGTCGGCGCGGGCCCGGCCGGCCTGGCCGCCGCCCTGACCCTGGGGCGGGCCCACCGTACGGTGCTCCTGCTCGATGCCGGGGACGGCCGTAACGCCCCGGCGCGGGCGGTGCACAACTTCCTGACCCGGGACGGCACGCCGACTGCCCGGTTGCGCGAGCTCGGCCGCGAGGAGCTGACGGCCTATCCGGCGGTACGGATCCGCGACGAGACGATCACCGGCGTCCGCGTTCTCGACGAGGGCGGCTTCCACCTGGACTCCTCCGACGGCGGTACGGCGAGCGCGCGACGGCTCCTGCTGGCCACCGGGCTGGCCGACGAGCTTCCCGGCCCGCGCGGAACCGGAGAGTTGTGGGGCCGTTCCGCCTTTCACTGTCCCTACTGCCACGGCTACGAGTGCACCGGCAAACCGGTCGCGGTGATCGGCGCGGCCCCGGCCAGGGTACGGCTGGCGCTGCAGCTGAGCCGCTTCGCCGCCGACGTCGCGCTCTGCACCGGCGGCGAGCCGCTCGACCCCGCGTCGCGCGCGAAGCTGGAGTCGAACGGTGTCACCGTGCGGTGCGAGGCCGTGGCCCGTCTGGAGGCGACCGGTGACCGGCTCGACCGGATCGTGTTCGAGAGCGGCCCGCCGCTCGACAGGGACGCCGTGTTCGTCGTCAACGTGCCGCGCCAGCGCTCCGACCTGGCCGCCCATCTCGGCTGCGCGTCCTTCGCCGACGGGTGCGTGGAGGTGAACGAGTTCGGCCGGACCAGCGTGCCGGGAGTGTACGCGGCGGGTGACATGGCGCGGCGGGCCACCGTGCCGATGCCGCTGGCCGCGGTCGTCACGGCGGCGGCGAGTGGCACCGTCGCCGGCGCGGTCATCGACCAGGACCTGCTCGCCGCCGACTTCGACCTGCCCGACCCGTTCGCGCAGGCGAAGGGCTGAGCGAAGTGTCCGCGGACATCACTCAGACCACGTCCGGCGCCCCGCCCAGGGCGAGCAACGTGCCGCTCGCCACGGCCGGCCTCCTGATCGGCATGCTGCTGTCGGTCCTGGACCAGACGGTGGTGGCCATCGCCCTGCCCGCCATCGCCGCCGACCTGGGCGGCATGGACGCGATCGGCTGGATCATCACCTCCTACGTGCTGGCCTCGACCGCGACCGGCGCCCTCTACGGCCGCGTCAGCGACCGGTTCGGCCGGCGCGCGGTCTTCACCGCCGCGGTCGCCGTCTTCGTCGCCGGCTCCGCGCTGTGCGGGCTGGCCCAGACGACGCCCCAGCTGATCGCCGCCAGGACTCTGCAGGGCGTCGGCGCCGGCGCGTTGTTCGTGCTGCCCACGATCGCCCTGTCGGAGCTGTACCCGCAGCGCCTGCGCAGCAGGGTCCAGGGCCTCACCGGAGGCGTCTTCGCCCTGGCTAGCGTAGGCGGGCCGCTCGCGGGCGGAGCGATCACCGACGCCGTGGGCTGGCGCTGGATCTTCTACATCAACCTGCCCCTCGGCCTGCTCGGCATGGCCCTCGTCGCGTTCGCGCTACGGCTGCCCAGGACGGCCGCCGGCGGCAAAATCGATGTCACGGGGGCCGTGCTGATCGCGGGGGCGACGGTGAGCCTGCTGCTGGTGGCCGAATGGGGCGGCCGTGCCCATGCCTGGACCTCCGGCGTGATCCTCTTGACGGCCGGGACCTTCGCGGTGCTGCTGGCACTGTTCGTGTGGTGGGAAAGACGTGCGGCCAACCCGCTGATCCCGCTGCGGCTGTTCGCCGACCCCGCGCTGCGCGTCGCCCTGCCCGCCACCGCGTTGCTCGGCGCGCTGCTCGGAGGGTCGATCGTCTACCTGCCCACCTATCTGCAGGCCGCCTACGGCATGGGCGCCACCCAGGCGGGCCTCGCGCTCAATCCGTACGTCATCACGTTCATGGCGGTGTCCGCACTGGCCGGCGCCCGCGTCGGCGCGAACGGCCGGTTCAAGCCCTACCTGCTCGCCGGCTCCGTGATCGTGGTCGTGGGGTTCGCGCTACTGGGCCGGGTGGATTCCGGCACGGCCTACGCCCTGCTCGCCGTGGAGCTCGGGGTGCTGGGCGCCGGCTTCGGGCTGCTGATGCAGAACCTGGTGGTCGTCGCGCAGAACGCGGCCTCCCCCGCGGATCTGGCGGCCACCACCTCCGCCGCGGTGTCCGTCCGCGGCCTCGGCCTCTCGCTCGGGGTGGCGATCTTCGGGAACCTGCTCACCCGGGAACTCCAGGGCCGCGCTCCGGGCCCGGAGGCGACGGCCGCGGCCATCCCCGACGTCCTCTTCTGGGGCATGCCCGCCGCCGTCGTCCTGGTGGCGCTGATGGCGCTGCTGCCCCGGACGGTCGATCGCGCCCGCCGGGCAGAGCCAGGACGATGACGAGCCCCCGGTGTCGGACGATCGCCGGGTCGTGGACCGGAGGCCCGCGCCGTACCTCGGGTGCGGCGCGGGCGTGAGCGGCGCGGGTGGTCAGCGGCCGCCGGGGAGGGTCAGGCCGATGATGAGCGGGTCGTGGTCGGAGGAGCGGTAGGCGTCCGGCTTGTAGAGGCCGGGCGGGTTGTACTCGGTGTTGTAGTCGAGGATGAGCGGCTCGTCGGCGTTGTTGTGCCAGATGGTGGCGCTGGTCACGCGCTTGAGCAGTTGCCTGCCGACCAGGACGTGGTCCAGTTCGCCCGACAGGCCGTCGAAGACGTAGCTGTAGCGCAGCGGCGAGGGGACGAACCTCTTGGTCACGCTGGTCAGGCCGCCCGCTTCGAGGGTGTCGATCGGGTCCTCCTCGCCGTAGGCGTTGAGGTCGCCGAGGACGAGCGGGTTCGGCAGGTCCAGGGAGCCGATCAGGTCGAGTACGGCGCGGGCCTGACGGACCCGCTCGGCGTTGAAGCAGCTCTGGCCGTCACCCTGGTCCTGGTCCGCACCGGTCGCACCGTCGCAGCCCTTGGACTTGAAGTGGTTGACGATCATGGTGAACGGCTGGCCCCCGGCGGTCCGCCTGAAGGTCTGGATCAGCGGTGGCCGGCGGAACACCGGGTCGGCGGACGACTGGGCGGCGCCGACCGGCGAGAGCTTCGCGGGCTTGTAGATGGCCGCCACCTTGATCTCGTCGGTGCCCGGGACCGGGTGGCCGAGCGCCGCGTAGGTGCCCGCCCCGACCTCGGCGTTGAGCGCGTCCACCAGGGCGTTCAGCGCGGTCTGGCCGTTGTTCTCGACCTCCATCAGGCCCACGGCGTCCGCGTTGAGCGCCTTGAGCGTGGCCACCAGCTTGGCGAGCTGCCGTTGCTGCTCCTGCTGGGTGTCGGCGCCGCGCGCGTCGAGGGTGGTGAACCAGTTGAGCGTGTTGAGGCTGGCCACCTTGACGTTCCCGAGCACCGGGAACGGCTTCGGCAGGCGCGGGTTGGTGCGCAGGAAGTCGATCGGCTTGGTCGGCTGGAGCCGGTACGAGCCGAATCCGTAGCCGAGGACCCCGGTGATGCCGAGCGCGCCGTCACCCGCCCGTACGGCACGCGGCGTGGTGAAGGGCACGGAGGGCGGGTTCTGCACGGTCGAGCCGTCGTCGATGAGCAGCCGGCGGCGGTCGTTCAGGGCGGCGTCGACGCCCGGCCGGTCGGTGGGCTGGTAGAGGCGCCCCTCCGAGGAGACGGTGACCTCGCCGAACCGGCCGAGCTGGTAGTGCTCGCTGACGGTCAGCAGTTCGGGGAAGGTGACGAGCATGTTCTCCAGGGGTTCGAAGGTGACGCCCTGGGGGCGGGGCAGGCTCTGCCGTACGGGCTGGACGGTGCCGGTGCCGCAGACGTCGGCGGCGGTGACCGGGGACAGCTCGGTCCAGCCGTTGAACTCCACGACCCTGCCGGTGACCAGCACCTTGTCACCCGGCTTCACGTCCGTGACGGACGGTCCCGCGAAGGCGAAGAGGGCGTCGGAGGTGGCCGGGTCGGCGTCGGGGGTGGGGTCCTGCAGGAAGAAACCGCCGAGCTGGGTGCTCTGCTGGAAGTCGGCGGTCACCACGCCTTCGACGCGGACGGTCTGCCCGGCCAGCGGCGTGGCGTCGCCGGAGCCCTGCACCTCGGCGATCTGATGGGTGGCCGGCCGCTCACACGGGTCGCCCGTGGGCGTGGGAGTGGGAGTGGGCGTGGGCGTGGGCGTGGGCGTGGGCGTGGGCGTCGGAGTGGGGTCCACGCCGCCGCAGGGGGCGGGCGGGGTGGCGGTGTTGCGCGGCTCGGGAACGCCGGTCGTCAGGTCCGCGCTGTTGTCGTCGGTGTCGGCGCAGCCGTGGTCCGCGCGCCGGCCGGAGGTCGTGGCGCTCAGCGCGGGGGCCGGGGCGCCCTCGAAGTAGTCGGCCCCGCCGTACCCGACGAGGTCGGCGATCAGCGCGGTCTGCTCCGGGGTGCACGGGGTCGAGCCGCCGTTGCACGCGAGCCCGGCGGCGGCGCGGACCAGCACGACCTTGCCCGCCGTGCCGCTCATGTTGGCCGAGCCGGTGGAGTCGGGGGTGGGGAGCGGGGAGCCGTTGGCGCCGCCGGCGAGCCGTACCAGGTGATACTGGCCGGGGGCCAGGGTGCCGGAGAGCGGGGCGACGGGGTTGGCGCCGAAGGTGCCGGTGCCGGTGGCGCTGGCGTACTGGACTGACCAGCCGTCCAGGGACGCGGGCGCGGAGCCGCGGTTGAACAGCTCGACGTAGTCGTTCGCCAGCGGCGCGCCGCTGTTCCCGCCGCCGCCGTACACCTGGCTGACGACGAGGGAGCCCGGCGCCGCGGCGGCCGGGGCGGAGGACAGGGTCGCCATCCCGACGGCGGACACGCCGAGGGCGACGAGGGCGGCTAACGCCCGGGTCAAAGCACGCATGCCCGGAGCGTAGAACCGCCGCACCGCTGAAAGGGCGCGTCATAGGTGGATAGACGGTGAAATCGAGAACTCTGACAGTATCTGTCGATGCCCCCCGGCCAGGTATGTCCGCCCCATGCCTTGACAGCGTCCCGTCATCGATTTTCGGGGGAGCGGAGCCGTCCCCGACCCGTGGCCAGGGAAAGGTCAGGGGAGTCCCTGATTACGGTGTCCGGGTCGGCCCTGGAAGGATGAAACCCGCGGGAGCCGCGCGTGGCAGGGGGATCGAGGAGCTGGGGAGATGTCTGCGGGAACGAGCCTCATCGATGACTACGTGGACTCCCTCGGCCGCACCCTCAAGGGCCCCGGCCGACCGAAGCGCGATCTGGTCGCCGAGGCGCGCGACAGCCTGCTCGACACGGCGGACGCGCTGGAGGAGGACGGGCTCGACCGGGTGGTGGCGGAGCGGACGGCCGTGCTGGAGTTCGGCGACGTGCGCGCGATCGCGCCCGGCTACCAGCGGGAGCTGACCGTCTGCGTCGGGCGGCGGCTGGCGGCGTTGCTGTTCGCGACCGTGCCGGCGACCGCGCTGATGTGGTCGGTCATCTGGCAGATCTTCCCCACCGCCCCGGCCGGCGCGGTGATCCAGCCCGGCTGGTTCGTTCCCGTCGCACGGTCGCTGGACATCCTCCAGCTCATCACCGGCGTGCTCGGCGCGGTCGTGCTGGTCATGCTGGGGCGGGGGTCGCGCCGGCTGCGCAGGCCGGAGCGGGTCACCCGGGCGCTGGCGGTGTTCGTCTGGGCGATGCTGGCGCTCTCACTCGTCCTGTGCGCGGCGCTCACGTTCGGCGCGCACGGCCTCGACGGCTTCGACGGTTATCCACCGGGCCTCGTGGCGTCGCTGCTGAGCTGGCTCTTCTGGATGGCCCAGGGCTACGGCGCGATCCGCTGCATGCGGGTGAGCCGGCTGCACCTCGCCTGACCCGCCCTTCGCTCACGGAGTCGCGCGCGGCGCGATCACACTGCCGATCACGCTGGAGAACTCCCGCCAGTCGGAACGCTCGCCTTCCAGCGCCCGGTGCCCGGACGCGGTCAGCCGGTAGGTCCTGCGCTTGCGCCCGCCGACGGTCGCCCACTCGCTGGTGAGGTGGCCGATCCGCTCCAGACGGCGCAGCGCGGGGTAGACGGTGCCGGTCGGGACGGCGAGCGCACCCCCGCTGCGTTCCTGCAACGCCTCGATGATCGCGTATCCGTGCAGCGGCTGGTGCTCAAGCACGGAGAGCAGCAGGGCGTCCATATGGCCCCGGAGCGCGTCGGTGTTCACGATCCAACTCTATCTCTGTCCAACATGTAGGCAGTCTATATGTAGACTCTCTATATGTAGACAGGCACAACGACGGAGTTGACAGCGATGGACGCGCTCGATCTGGCCAGGACGCAATTCGCGGTGACAGGAAGCCTGCACTTCCTGTTCGTCGTGCTCACCCTGGGCCTCGCCCCCCTGGTGGCGATCATGCAGACCAGGCACGCGATCACCGGCAAGCCGATCTTCGGGCGGATGACCCGGTTCTGGGGCCAGATCTATGTGATCAACTACGCCCTCGGGATCTTCACCGGGCTGGTGATGGAGTTCCAGTTCGGCCTGAGCTGGAGCGGCCTGTCCCACTTCGCCGGCGACGTGTTCGGCGCACCGCTCGCGATCGAGACCCTGGTCGCGTTCTTCCTGGAGTCCACCTTCCTCGGGTTGTGGATCTTCGGCTGGCACCGGCTGCCCAAGTGGCTGCACCTCGCCTGCATCTGGCTGGTCACGCTCACCGCCTACGCGTCCGCTTTCTGGATCATGGTGGCGAACTCGTTCCTGCAGAACCCGGTGGGCTCGGAACTGCGCGGCGACCACCTGGCACTGACCGACTTCGGCGCCCTGCTGACCAACCCCAGCCTGGTGTTCGCGTTTCCGCACGTCATCAGCGCCGGGCTGTGGACCGGCGGCTTCGTCATCATCGGGGCCAGCGCCTACCACCTGCTGAAGCGCACCGCCGAGCAGGAGTTCTTCACCCGCTCACTCCGCCTGGGCGTGGTCACCGCGCTCATCGGCTCGCTGTCCACCGTCGGCTTCGGCTACGCCCAGTTCGGCGCCGTCGGCGAGGTCCAGCCGGACAAGTTCGACGGCGCCCCGCTGGCCGCCGCCGGCCTCGGATTCATGATGCTCATCGGTGAGCTCCTGCAGTTCGTGGTGTTGTTCGCGCTGCTGCCGCTGCTGATCCGAAACGCCCTCGCCCGCTGGCGGTGGACCCATCCCCTCCTCATCATGATGACCCCGCTGCCCTTCCTCGCCGCGATCCTCGGCTGGCTGGCCCGCGAGGTCGGGCGGCAGCCGTGGCTGATCCAGGACCGGCTCCTCGTGGCCGACGCCATGTCCCCCGGGCTCACCTCCGGCATGGTCACCGGCTCGCTGATCGCCTTCACCGGCGTGCTGGGCCTGCTCGCCGTCATCGACTACGCGCTGATCGCCCGCGCCGTACGGCGGGGCCCGTCCGCGACCTTCCTGGGCGCCCGCGAGGAGCCCGGCACCCCCGACCGCGCCCCGGCGCTGAGCCTGTAGGAGACGGCCATGGAGATCATCTGGTTCGCGACGCTCGCCTTCCTGCTCGTGGGCTACTTCGCCCTTGAGGGATTCGACATCGGGCTCGGCATGCTGCTGCCCTTCCTCGGCCGCGACCAGGCGGGACATGACCGCCTGGTGGCCGCCATGGCCCCCTTCGTGCTCGCCAACGAGGTCTGGCTGGTCGCCGCCGCCGGTGTGCTGTTCGGCGCCTTCCCGACGCTGGAGGGCGACGTCCTGTTCGGCCTGTATCCGCTGGTGGTGGCGTTGCTGGTGTGCTGGATCGTGCGGGACGCGGGACTGTGGTTCCGGCGCCGCGCCGACGGGCTGACCTGGCGTCGCCTCTGGGACGCCGCACTCTGCCTCGGGTCCTGGGGGCTCGCGCTGACCTGGGGATTCACCCTGGCGGCCCTGGCGGGCGGGCTCGGCAACCCGGCGCTCAGCCCACGCGGGGCGGTGTTCGCGCTGGTGGTGGCGGGACTCTTCGCGCTGCACGGCCGTACGTTCGCCGCCTGGCGGCTCCCCCGGAACGCCGGGGACGCCCGCCGTACCGGACGGGCCCTGTGGGGTACGGCGCTGCTGGCCGGGCTGCCCGTCGCGGCGCTCCTCGCGGTGACGGCGCCCGAAGTGCTGACGCACGCCGCCCCGTCGGCGACACTGAACGCCCTCAGCCTTATGGTGGTCCCGTTCGTCCCGCTCATGGTCGCCGCGCAGGTATGGGTATGGCGTACCTTCGGCAGGAGAAGCCCGCTCGGCACGTCGTTCTTCTAGGCACCGTCTCTTAGGCACCGTCTCTTCTGAGGGAGCAATGCACAAGGACCTCCTCCGCCTCGCCCGCGCCGAGCGCGCCGTCAAACGGCACCTCGCGGTATGCCTGGCGGCGGCGGTGCTCGCGGGCCTGCTCGTGCTGGTCCAGGCCGAACTGCTGGCCGGAGTGCTGTCCGGCCGCTTCGCGCTCTCCGCGCTGGTGTTCCTCGCGCTGGTGGTCGGCGTCCGCGCGCTGCTCGGCTGGGTGCAGGGCGTCGCGGGCGGCCGTACGGCGACGGCGGTGAAGTCGACGCTGCGGCACCGGCTGCTCGGCCGGTTGCAGGACCTCGGGCCCGGCCGCCTGTCCGCCCACCGATCCGGCGAGCTGGTCACCCTGACCGGCAGAGGGCTCGACGCGCTCGATCCCTACCTGACCGGCTATCTCCCCGCCGTGGCCATCGCGGCGATCGTCCCCGTCGCGGTGCTCGTCCGGCTCTTCGTGGCCGACCTCGCGAGCGCCGTCATCGTGCTGGTGACGCTGCCGCTGATCCCGATCTTCGGCGCGCTGGTCGGCATGCACACCAAGGCGGTCACCGAACGGCAGTGGCACGCGCTGGCCCGGCTCGGCGGGCACTTCCTCGACGTGGTGCGCGGGCTGCCCACGCTCCGCGCCTTCGGCAGGGCACGGCACCAGGCGGGCGTCATCGAGCAGGTCGCCGACGCGCACCGCGCGGCCACGATGCGCACGCTGCGGGTGGCGTTCCTGTCGTCGCTGGTGCTCGAACTGGCGGCCTCGCTGTCGCTGGCCCTGGTGGCGGTGCCGATCGGGCTGCGGCTGCTGTCGGGCTCGCTCGACCTGAGCACCGGGCTGCTGGTGCTGCTGCTCGCGCCCGAGGCCTACATCCCGCTCCGGATGATGGGCACCCGGTTCCACGCCTCGATGGAGGGGGTGGCGGTGGCCGACCAGGCGTTCGCCGTACTGGAGGAGGAGACCGGCAGGCCCGCAGGACGGGCGGTCACCGGGACGGGGATCCCCGAGATCCGGCTGGAGAACGTCACCGTGCGCTATCCCGGACGCGAGGACGCCGCGCTGGACGACGTCTCGCTGGTGATCGCGCCGGGCGAGCGGGTCGCGCTGGTCGGCGAGAGCGGCGCGGGCAAGAGCACGCTGCTGCATCTGCTGCTGGGCTTCGTCACCCCGTCCGCCGGCCGGGTCACCGTCGGCGGCGCCGACCTCACCACGCTCGACCTCGACGCCTGGCGCTCCCGGCTGGCCTTCGTCCCCCAGCGAGCCCATCTCTTCGCCACCACGGTCGCCGAGAACATCGCCCTGGGCGGAGACCACGACGGCGCGGGCGACGGCCCCGGCTCGGGTGATGGCTCGGCCCGCAGCTCGGGCGACACCTCGGGCAACGGCTCAGCCCGAACCTCGGGCAACGGGTCGGGGGCGGATGCGGGCTTGGCGAGTGTTCGGGCCGCGGCCGCCTCCGCGCAGGCCGCCGAGTTCGTCGAGGCGCTTCCCCAGGGGTACGACACCGTGCTCGGCGAGCGTGGCGCCGACCTGTCCGCCGGGCAGCGGCAGCGGATCGCCCTGGCCCGGGCCTTCCACCGTCCGCAGGCCGCGGTCCTGCTGCTCGACGAGCCCACCGCCCGGCTCGACGGGCGCAGCGAGGCGGCCGTCATCGAGGCCACCCGGGCGCTCGCCGACGGCCGCACCGCCATCGTCGTCGCCCATCGGCCCGCCATGATCGACCTCGCCGACCGCGTCATCCGCATCACCGAGGGCCGCGTCACATCCGACCACCCCGCCGCCACCATCGGAGACTCGTCGTGACCGGCTCCCCCACCCCTCCGGGCCCCGAGCAACCGCCTGTCCTCCACGGTGGGGAGGAGCGGTCCGGCGAACCGGAGCACGGGGTGCAGAAACCAGTGCAAACAACGCAGACGAGAGCTCCTGAGGGGTCCGCGCAGCGGCTGGGCGGGATGAAACGACTGGTTCTCGCCGGTGCGGCGGGGGCGGCGGCGGAGCTGGCCGGGGTGGGACTGATCGCGGCGGCGGCGTGGCTGATCACGCGCGCGGCCGAGCATCCGTCTCTGTCGGCGCTGAGCGTGGCGATCGTGGCGGTACGGGCGTTCGCGACGACCCGCGGGGTGTTCAGGTACGGCGAGCGCCTGTCGGGTCACGATGTGGCGTTGCGGGCACAGGCGAGCACGCGGAAGCGGCTGTACGAGGCGCTGATCCCGGCGCGCCCGCTCACGCACGGCGGCGCCGATCTGCTGAGCCGGATGGTGGACGACACGGACGCCGTCCAGGATCTGCTGGTCAGGTGCCTGCTACCGGCGGTGGCCGCGCTGGTCACCGGGATCGCGGCGGTGACGATCGGGGCGCTGGTGCTGCCGGCGGCCGCGCTGGTCATGCTGGCCGGGCTGGTGGTCGCCGGGGTGCTGCTCCCCGCCGGCACCGCCACGGCGGCGCGACGCTGGTCGGCCAGGATCGCGCCGGCCAGGGCGGAGCTGGCCGCGCGGGTGGCCGACCTGGTCCACGGGGCCGCCGACCTGGCCGCCTACGGCGCGAACGGCCGGGCGCTGGCCGCCGCCGACGACGCCGGTGAGCGGCTGGCCGTGCTGGAACGCAGGCAGTCGCGGGTGCACGCGGCGGCGCTCGCGGCGGGCGTGTTCGTGCAGGGACTCACCGTGCTGGGCGTGGTGCTCGTCGCCCGTTCGGCGGGCGTCGATCGGGTGGGCGTCGCCGTACTGGCCCTGACCTCGCTCGTCTCCTTCGAGCCCGTGCTGCCGCTGGCGGCGGCGGGCGAGCGGATGGCGGGGATCACCGCGGCCCTGCGCCGCCTGCGCGAGGTGCGCGCCACGCCGCCGGCGGTCGTCACGCCCGCCGTGCCCGCGTCCCCGCCGGACGGCCCGCTCACGGTCGAGGTGACGGACCTGGTCGTACGGCACGGCGACCGCCCGGTCCCCGCGCTCGACGGCGTCAGTCTCACTCTCGTCCCCGGCAAGCGGATCGCCCTGGTGGGCCCGAGCGGCGCCGGCAAGAGCACGCTGCTCGCCGCCCTGATGCGCCTCATCGACCCCGAATCAGGAAATATCCGGATCACGGGCACGGACGGCCACGCCGACCTCAGCGACCTGGACCCGGACGACGTACGGATGCGGATCACCGGCCTCACCCAGGATCCCTACGTCTTCCAGGCGTCCGTGCGCGACAACCTCAGGCTCGCCGGTCCGGAGGCGGACGACGAGACCCTGGAGCGTGCCGTACGGCAGGCGAGCCTCGCGCGGTGGGTGGAGCGCACCGGGTGGGACACCACGCTCGGCGAGGACGGGCGTACGGTGTCGGGCGGCCAGCTCCAGCGGCTGGCGCTGGCCAGGGCGCTGCTCTACGACCCCCGCGTGCTGCTGCTGGACGAGCCCGCGGAGGCGCTGGACGAGACCACCGCGGACGCGCTGATGTCCGATCTGCTCGACGCCACCCACGGCCGCACCACGCTGCTGGTCACCCATCGCCTGCGCGGCCTGGACCAGGTGGACGAGATCGTCGTGCTGGAGGAGGGCCGCGTGATCCAGCGCGGCAGCCACGAGGAACTCCTCGCTGCGACGGGCTACTACCAGGACCTGTGGCGGTCGGAGTCGCTGACCGCCCGCCGGTGACCCCCCGCGTTCCGCCGACGGCCTGAGCCCGCCCGCCGGCGGGCATCCCCGCTTCGCCCTCAGTTGAGTTTGCGCCACCATCAGGTTTATGATTCAAACCACTTTGAAGGAGCGCGATGGTGGAGAACGAGGAGCCGCTCAGCCCCAGCGAGAGCCTGCGGCTGATAGAGGACCAGCGGGTGGCGACGGTCAGGCGGCTCGGCGGCGACCCGCTGGTGCTGTACGTGCCGTGGGGGGTGGCGTGGCTGGGCGGTTTCGGGGCGCTGTTCCTGCACTACGGCCTGGCGGGCGAGCCGATCGTGCCGATCTCCATAGATCTCGCGCTCGGGGTGCTGTTCACACTGATCACCGCCGCGCTCGTGATCAGCTCCGCGCTGAACATCCGGCGGTCGGTCAAGATCAAGGGCGGGTCCGCCGAGAGCGGCATGATGTACGGCTACGCCTGGTTCCTCGCCTTCGTCACCATGGGCGTCATCTCGGTGCGCTTCGGCCAGCAGTTGCCCGCGCAGGAGAGGGGACTGTTGTGGGCGTCGACGTCCCTGATGATCGTCTCGGCCCTCTACATGGCGGGCGCGGCGATCTGGCAGGCCCGTCCGATGTTCTGGATCGGTGCGGCGCTCGCGGTCCTCAACACGGCCGGCACCCTGGCCGGGGCCGGCTGGCACGCGCTGCTCGTGTCGGTCTTCGGTGGCGGCGGCTTCATCCTGGCCGGGCTGCTGCTCCGGCGGCGCCAGCGGTGACCGGCCTCCCCCAACTCGACCCGGTGATCCATGCCCAGGCCCGGTTGAAGGTGGTGGCCACGCTCAACACGCTCCGCGAGGGCGACCGGATCGCCTTCCCCGGGCTCAGGGACCTGCTCGGCATGACGGCGGGGAACCTCTCGGTGCACCTCACCAAGCTGGAGGACGCCGGCTACGTCGAGATCATCAAAACGCACAAGGGGCGCACACCCATCACCTACGTCGCACTGACGCACAGGGGACGATCCGCCTTCCACGATTACACGGCCGCCATCAGGCAGTTGCTTGAGTCGGCCGGAACGGGGACCAACGATGACAACTGAAATTCTTGCCCGCACGGTCGACGTGACCCGCCGCTACGGCGACGTCGTGGCGCTCGACCGTGTCACCCTCGACATCACCGCCGGCGAGCTGGTGGGCCTGCTCGGCCCGAACGGCGCTGGCAAGTCCACCCTGATCAACCTGTTCGCCGGGTTGCGCAGCCCCACCTCCGGCACGGTGGAGCTGTTCGGCGGCTCGCCGCGTGACCCCGCCCAGCGGCGGCTCATCGGCGTGACCCCGCAGGACACCGGCCTGCCGCAGGCGCTCAAGGTGGGCGAGTGCGTCGACTTCGTCAGCGCCCACTTCCCCGCCGGCGTGGCACGTGGCCCGCTGCTTGAGCGGTTCGGGCTCTCCGACCTCGAACGCCGCCAGATCGGCTCCCTGTCCGGCGGCCAGAAGCGCCGCCTGGCCGTGGCGCTGGCCTTCGCGGGCGATCCCCGGCTGGTCTTCCTCGACGAGCCCACCACCGGCCTCGACGTCGATGCCCGCCGTACGCTCTGGGACGGCGTGCGCGACTTCCACGCGGAGGGCGGCACGGTGGTGCTGACCAGCCACTATCTGGAGGAGATCGAGGCGCTGGCGCACCGGGTGGTGGTCGTCGGGGACGGGCGGGTGCTCGCCGACGACACCATGGAGAAGGTCCGCGACATCGTCGGGGTGCGCCGCGTGAGCCTCACCGCCGCCGAGCTTCCCGAGCTGCCGGGCGTGGTCGGTGTCGAACGCCAGGGTGAGCGCGTGCACCTCGTCACCCTGGACGCCGACGAGCTCGTCCGCGAGCTGGTCCGCGCCGACGTGCCCTTCTCCGGGCTGGAGGTCCGCCAGACCTCGCTGGAGGAGGCGTTCCTGGCGATCACCGCCCGTCCCGCCGTCCTCGCCTGACCGTTAGGAGCTCCCCCGATGGCACTCGCCTTCACCCATGCCAAGTACCAGTTGCTGGAAACCGCCCGGATCCCGATCGCGATCGTCGGCAGCGCGTTCTTCCCCGCCGCGGCGATGCTGTTCTTCGTGGTCCCCTTCGCCGGAGACCATCCCGTCGGCGCGACCATGGCCACGGCCTCGATGATGATGTTCGCGGTGATGTCCACGTCGCTGTTCACCTTCGGGGTGGGCGTCGCCGAGGACCGGGCCCAGCCGTGGGACCCCTACCTCCGCACGCTTCCCGCCGGAGCCTTCCCCCGGTTCGCCGGGCGCATCCTGAGCGGGCTCGCCGTGATGGCCGTCTCGCTGGTGCCGGTGCTGCTGATCGCCGCGTTCCTGACCAAGGCGTCGGTGACCGTCGGCGGGCTGCTGCTCGGCCTGGCCGCGCTGGCCCTCGGCTCGGTCCCGTTCACCCTGCTCGGGCTGTTCGTCGGCTACGTGATGCCGACGAAGGCCGCCGTCGCGGTGGTACAGGTGATCTTCTTCCCGATGGCGGTGGGCGGCGGCCTGCTGACCTCGCCGGTCGACCCGCCCGCGTTCATCGCGGCGATCGCGCCCTACCTGCCGAGCCGTGGCGCGGTCGAGCTGGTCTGGGCGGCGGTGGGCGACTTCTCGCCCAGGCCGATCACCATGGTCATGCTCGCGGTGTGGACCCTCGCGGCGGGCGCCGCGGCGGTCTGGGGCTACCGCCGCGACGAGGGCACCCGCTTCGCCTGAGCCCTCACACAGCCTCACGGCAGGGGCTCCACAACTGCGTTTCACGACAGGAGCTTTACCCCGAAACCGCGACAGGGGTCCTCCGACGAAGGATGTGCCGCCGGCTCCGCAGCGATGCCGGCGACACATCCGGTCCGGTGGTCACTCACCGGTCTTCTCGGTGAGCGTGACCTGCACGGTCGCCGTACGGCCGTCGCGCACATAGGTGATCGTGACCTCGTCGCCCGGTTTGAAACCTCGCACCGCGCCGACGACCGTGGCGGCCTCCTCGACGGTCCGCTCGTTCATCTTGGTGATGAGATCGCCGACGCGCAACCCCGCCTTCTCCGCCGGGCTGCCCTGGGTGATCTGCCCGACCAGTGCGCCCGTCGTCTCGCCGGTGGCGTCCTGGAGGCTCACCCCGAGCTGGGCGTGGGTCGCCTTGCCCACGGTGATGAGCTGTTCGGCGATCTGCCGGGCGGTTTTGATCGGGATCGCGAAGCCGACGCCGATGTTGCCGTCGCCGCCGGCCGTGAGGATCACCGTGTTGATACCGATGACCTGCCCGGCCGCGTTCACCAGCGCGCCACCCGAGTTGCCGTGGTTGATCGCCGCGTCCGTCTGGATCGCGCCGCCGATGGTGGTCACCTCGTCCTGTCCCTGCTGTCGCTGCTGCTGTTGTTGCGGCTGCTGCTCCTGCCCCAGGCCCGGCGGGAGCTGCTGCTGCGGCTGCTGCTGGCCCTGTCCCAGGCCCGGCGGGAGTTGCTGCGGCTGCTCCCCGCCGACGGTCACCGTACGGTCCAGGGCGCTGACGATGCCGGACGTGACGGATCCCGCCAGGCCGAGCGGGCTGCCGATGGCCAGCACGGAGTCGCCGACCTTGAGCGCGTCGCTGTCACCCAGCGTCGCCTTGGTCAGGTCGGACACGCCCTCCGCCTTGATGACCGCGATGTCGGTGGCCGGGTCGGTGCCCTTGACCGTGGCCTGCGCGGTCTTGCCGTCGCTGAACTTCACGGTGAGCTTGCCGCCCTGCCCGGCCAGCTCGGCGACGTGGTTGTTGGTCAGGATGTAACCGTCCGCGGTGAGCACGACACCCGACCCCCCGCCCTGCGTCGCGCTCACCGAGACCACCGAAGGCTGTACGGCCCGCGCCACGTCGGACACCGTGCCGGTGTTCGCGACCGGGCTGAACACCGGACTGGTGGCCGCCACGGGCCGGTCCTCTCCGAAGGACGTCGCGACGAAGGCCCCCGCGGCCCCGCCGCCGAACGCCATCGCGGCCAGGGCCAGCCCCACCACCGCCTTCTGCCGGCCCGTGAAGCCGTGCTTGACCGCGACGCCGGGCACGGCGTGCACGGCGGTGACCTCGGCCGCCTCCGGCGGAGGAGGGAAGGCGGCCGTCTCCGGCGGGCGCGGGAAGGAGCCCTGCTCCGGCGGCCTCCCCCCGAACTGCGTCCACCCGCCCTGCTCGGCCTGCTCCCCAGCCTGGTCGCCTGCCTGGTCACCGGCCCTGTCGTTGCCTCGGTCGTTCTCGCTCATGCCCATCCCCATCCGTCGTCGCTGTCTACAGCCTGGCAAACGACCGATAAGACCCGTCTAAGCACCTGATCACGATCGCTTCGCCAGGCTGACACGGGCCTTATCCTCCGTGGTCAGCGGCTGCCACACGGTCGAAGAAAGAGACGCTGACCGGCCAGGACATCCCCGTCGAGCAGCCGTGACGACGGTCATGAATCGTCTGGCGGGAGGTGGGTGGGGATCGGGCGAATCGGTGAGGCGAGTGCCCGATGGAGGCTCCGGTAGCCGCCGAGCCGACCGGAGGTCAGCCGCCGGCGGGCCAGTACTCGTCGCGCAGCAGTCGTTTGTAGAGCTTGCCGGTCGGGTGGCGGGGCAGTTCGTCGCGGAAGTCGACCGACTTGGGGCACTTGTAGTGCGCGAGCCGGGCACGGCAGTGCTCGATCAGCTCGGCGGCGAGGGCGGGCCCCGCCTCTTCCGGGTCGGCCGCCTGCACGACGGCCTTGACCTGCTCGCCCATCTCCTCGTCCGGCACGCCGAAGACGGCCACGTCGGCGACCTTCGGATGGACGGCGAGCAGGTTCTCCGCCTCCTGGGGATAGATGTTCACCCCGCCTGAGATGATCATGTATGAGCGCCGGTCGGTGAGGTAGAGGAAACCCTCCTCGTCCAGGTGGCCGATGTCGCCGAGCGTGCTCCAGCCACGGCCCAGCGGGTCGCGGGACGCCCTGGTCTTCTCCGGGTCGCCGTGGTATTCGAAGGTGGGCGCCTCGGAGAAGTAGACCGTGCCGTGCTCACCGGGCGGCAGGTCGGCGCCCTCCTCGTCGCAGATGTGCACGGTGCCGAGCAACGGCCTGCCGACGGTTCCCTTGTGGGTGAGCCAGTCCTGCGGGCCGACATAGAGGAAGCCGTTGCCCTCGGTGCCCGCGTAGTACTCATGGATGATCGGGCCCCACCACTCGATCATCTGCTCCTTGGCCGGCACCGGGCACGGCGCGGCGGCGTGCACCGCGCACTCGAGGGACGACAGGTCGTAGGCCGCCCGGGTCGCGGCCGGCAGCTTGAGCATCTTGATGAACATGGTCGGCACCCACTGGGAGTGGGTCACCCGGTACCGCTCGATCAGTGCGAGCGCCTGCTCGGGATCGAACCTCTCCATCACCACGATCGTGCCGCCGAGCCGCTGGAAGCTCATGCAGTAGCGCAGCGGGGCCGCGTGGTAGAGCGGGGCGGGCGAGAGGTAGACGGAATCGGCCGACGGGGCGAAGAGGAACTCGATGAGCCGCAGCAACGTGCCCGGCTGGTCCATCGGCGCCAGGGACAACATGGGCTTGACCCCTTTGGGCCTGCCCGTCGTGCCCGAGGAGTAGAGCATGTCCATGCCCTGGCACTCGTCGTCGATGGGCGTCGTGGGATGGACGGCCACGGCCTTCTCGTAGGAGTCGAAACCGGGGGCGGTGCCGTCCAGCATCAGCCGCAGCCCGACCTTGGGGGTGTCGCCGGTGACCGAGGCGGCGACCTCCGCCAGCCGTACGGAGGAGATGAAGACCCGCGCCTCGCAGTTGTCGACGATGTAGGCCAGCTCGGCGGTCTGCAGCCGGGTGCTGATCGCGGTGTAGTAGAGGCCGGACCGGTGCGCCGCCCAGGCCACGACCAGGAACATCGGGTGGTTCTCCAGCATGAGGGCGATGTGGTCGCCCGGCTGCAGGCCCGCGGCCCGGAACAGGTGCGCGAGGCGGTTGGACTCCTCGTCCAGCTCGCGGTAGGTGACGATCCGCCCGGTCTCCGCCATGATCACGGCTGGTTTGTCCGGCGTCTGTGCAGCGATCGCTCCCGGATGCATACAACCGAACGCTACTCGGTTAGGGGTCCGCTGAGAAGTCACCGGGCGGTGATCGCCGCCGTCGTCGCCCCGGTGACCAGGATCAGGTCCGCGGACGCCAGCTCCAACTCCAGGCCGTGCCTGCCGCTGGAGACGTACACGCTCACCGGCGCGGCGATCGAGGCGTCCACGACCACCGGGAGGTACGGCAGGGCGAGCGGGCTCATCACCTCGCTCGCCGTCGCCCAGCCCAGACGGCTCACCTCGCTCAGCGCGGCCAGCCTGGCGTCGTGCCCGCCGACGGCCTTGGCCAGGGCGGTCACGTCCACGTCGTGCCGTACGGGCAGCACCGCGACGACGGCGCGGTCGTCCACGCGGACGATCACCGCCTTGAGCACCCGCAGCGGGGCCACCCCGAGCTCGTCCGCGATGTCCCTGCGCGATCGCACGCTCGCCGGATCGTGCGCGTAGCGGTGCGGGGTGAACCGGATCCCGGATTTGCGCAGCGTCTTCATGGCGGGCGTCTCACGGACGACGACCCCGGACCTGACCGGCCGCCCCGTGCCGCCGCGGCGTCTGCGGAACTCCTCGTACCTGCCCGTGAAGACGTAGAGGTGGTCGAGCAGGGCCTCGGCGAGCGCGATCGCGTCCTCGGCGTCCTCGCGGACCACCCGTCGCCCGCTCATGTGCGCGGCCTCGTTGCCGACCTCCCGCAGCTCCTCCGCCCAGTCGGCCAGCCTCCCCTCGATGACCCCGCGCTTGCGCAGCTCCCGCAGCCCGTGGAAGAGCGGGCCGCCGGCGACCCCATGGTCGGCGCACACGCCTTCGAGCAGCCGCCGCACGTTGACCAGCGCCATGGTGTACGCCCCCGCGCGCAGGCAGGCCGCCGCCTCCGCCAGTTCCCGCGTCAGCGGAGCCGGGATCGTCTCGGCCGGCGGGCGGCCGGTGACCGGCCACAGCACGCGGGCCCGACGGGGCGGCTGCGTGTCGGGATCGACGTCGGGATCCGGCTCCGGGCCCTCGGGAGCGAGAAAGAGCACCTGGCCGCACAGCTGGCACACGGTCACCGCGAAGGACGCGAGGTCCGGCGGCAGGA
Source organism: Dolomitihabitans soli (assembly GCF_022213955.1). Classification (GTDB taxonomy): domain Bacteria; phylum Actinomycetota; class Actinomycetes; order Streptosporangiales; family Streptosporangiaceae; genus Streptosporangium_A; species Streptosporangium_A soli. Next base: position 222,226 of record NZ_JAKNTW010000018.1, read on the forward strand.
AAGCCCGATGCGGCCCGTCGGGCTCGCGGGCGAGAGAGCGGCCTGCGCACCCCGGGCAATCGACATCGAATTTGGCCGCCCAGCGTCCCACAACCGGACGATAAATGAATCACCAAACGGCCTGCAAGGGCGTAACATCCAAGCCGGGGCGGGAGGGCGTGAATGAGGAGCTGGCCGTTCGCCGGGCGAAGGAAAGAGCTCGATCATCTGGTCAGGCTGGCGCGTGACCACACGACCCGCGGAGTCGTGATCGTCGGGGCGGCCGGGGTCGGCAAGACCAGGCTCGCCGGGGAGGTTCTGCGGCAGTTCGCCCCCGACCGGTTCACCGTCCTCAGGATCAGGGCGACCCAGGCCGCGAGCGGCATCCCCAACGGGGCGCTGGCCGACCTGCTCCCCAGAGAGACGCCCCCCGGCAACTCGCTGCGATGGGCCGCGGAGGAGATCGTCGCCCGCGCCCGGGGCCTGCGGCTGGTTCTCGGGGTCGACGACGCGCACCTGCTCGACGGCCACTCGGCCGGCGTCGTGCACTCCCTGGTCGGCTCCGGGCGGGCCCGGATCGTGGCCACCGTGCGCACCGGCGAACCGGCCCCCGACGGCGTGACCGCGCTCTGGCGCGACGACCTGGCCAGGCGGGCCGACATCGGCCCGCTCAGCGACGAGGACACCCGGGCTCTGCTGACGGCGGCGCTGCGCGGCGGCCCCGACGAGGCGACCGTGTTGCGGCTGCGCCGCGTGACCGAGGGCAACGCCCTCTTCCTGCACGAGATCGTCGTCTCCGCGCTCGACTCGGGAACGCTCCAGCTCGTGCGCGGCCTGTGGCAGCTCACCGGCGACACCCGGCTCGCGCCCCGCCTGGTGGACCTGATCCACGACCGGATCGGCACCCTGTCCACCCCGATGAAGGACGTGCTGGAGTACACCGCCTTCGCCGAACCCGTCGGCGCCCGCACGCTCAGCGTCCTGACCTCCGAGGACGCCGTGCTGCGCGCCGAGGATCGCGGGCTGATCAAGGTGGTGGTCGAGCACCGGCGCGAGGTCGCCAGGCTCGGCCATCCGCTCTACGGCGAGGTGGCCCGCGAGCGCTGCCCGGAGCTGCGCCGGCGCCGGCGGCACTCCGACCTGGTCCGCGTCGCCGAGGCGACCGGGCTCCGCCGCCGGGAGGATCCGCTCCGCACCACCGTCTGGCGGCTGGAGAGCGGGCTCGGCGCCGACCCGGAGCCGCTGCTCGCCGCCAGCCGCCTCGCCTGGTCGGCCCACGACTACCCGCTGGCCGTACGGCTCGCGGAGGCCGGGGTCAGCGCGGGCGGCGGCACCGACGCGGCGATCATGCTGGCCAACCTGCTCGACTACGCGCAGCTCCCCGACCGGGCCCGTGCCGTGCTCGACGCGACCCCCGAGCCGCCGGACGAGGCGGCCCGCGCCCAGCTGGCCCTGGCCAGGGCCAGCAACCTGGCATGGGGGAAGAACCGGCTGGCCGACGCGATGCGGCTGCTCGACAGCACCGAGGCCACGCTGCTCGGCCACGAGCAGCGCGGCGAGATCGCGGTGCGCAGACTCGGGCTCGCCGCCTCGGCGGCCGATCCGCGCGGCGCGCTCACCCTCAGCGCGCCGCTGCTCGCCGGGCCGCTCAGCCCCGCGCTGCGCGCCCAGACGCTCAACGCGCACGCGCTCGCCCTGTGCTACGCGGGCCGTACGACGGAGTCACTGGCCTGTGTCGGCGAGGCGCTGGCCGACCTCGGCTCCTGGCGCGACACGATCCCCGCGATCGTCTCGCCGCTGCACTCCACCTGGGCGCTGTGCGGCTTCTTCACCGGCGAGCTGGCCGTCATGGACGAGGCGATCGCCTCCATGGCCGAGGCCGTGTCCGGGCAGCGCGGCTGGTCACGGGGTGAGGGCAGCCTCGCCCTAGCCAGGGGGCACGCGGCCACCCTCCGCGGCGACCTCGACGCGGCGCTCGGCGTGCTGCACTCCCCCGCCCACCACGAGACCGCGCTGACCGTCGGCGGCTGCCTGGGCGCCTACGCGAACGCCCAGGCGTTGTGCGGCGACGGCCGGGCCGCGCTGGAGACCCTCGACGCCGCGCTGGCCCGCAACCGGGCGAGCTGGACCGCCTTCACCCGCTGGGTCGCGCTCACCCGCGTGTGGATCGCCGCCGCCGGCGAGACGAGCACGGCCGCCGGCCTCGCGGTTCAGGTCGCCGGAGACTGCCGCACGGCGGGCCTGCCGGGATTCGAGTTCGTCGCGCTGCACGACGCCGTCCGCCTCGGCCACGCCCAGCCCGCCGCCGACCGCCTCGCCGAACTGGCCGCCGAGCACGAGGGGCCGAGGGTACGGCTGGCCGCGGCCCACGCGCGGGCGCTCGCCGACGGCGACGGCCCCGCACTCCTCACGGTGGCAGGCGACTTCGAGCGCCTCGGCCTGCTGCTGCACGCGGCCGAGGCCGCCGCCCAGGCCGCGGCCACGCTGCACAAGGCCGACTCCGGCCGTACGGCACGGCGGGCCGCAGCCGAGGCGTGGTCGCTGGCCGGCCGGTGCCCGCGCGCCCGCACCCCCGCGCTCCGCCTGCTCGCCGCGCCCGACCTCACCGAACGCGAACTGGAGGTGGCCCAGCTCGGCGCGGCCGGCCGCAGCCACCGCGAGATCGCCGAGCGGCTGCACATCTCCATGCGGACCGCGCAGAACCATCGCAACCAGGTCTACCAGAAGCTCGGCGTGAACAGCGCGGCCGAACTCGCCGGCATCTTCGGCAGGTTCGACGGCGCACCACCCGGCTGATTTCGGGCCGGGACATGTGGATGACCAAGCCGATCGATGAAGCCGGCCGGTCGACCGGGAAGCCGGTCCGGGAGCCGCGTCCCGCCGGATCGAAGAAGGTGATCACACGGCGAGGCCGCCGATCCCCTGGAGGATCGGCGGCCCGGGCGAGAGTGCCGTGCGCTGTCAGGCGGCGCTGTAGATGGTGTTCCAGCCACCGAACCTGCTGGTCGGGCGGTGGCTGTTGCCACGGCTGACCTGGACCTGGATGCGCTCGGCGTCGGTGCCGCTGAACGAGTGGTCGACGGGCCGGCGCTGGCAGTTCTTGAACGACTCGAAGTCGACGGAGCCGTCGAACTTCACGACCTTGAAGGTCTCCCAGGAGCAACGGGAGCGCGAGCTGCCCCATGCCTTCTTGTTGTAGAGGGTGCTGTCGACGGTGAAGTGGTCGGTCTCGACCCACTTGAACTTCCGCACCGTGTGGGTCTTCCTGACCGGCTTGCAGATCTTCTTACCGTTCTTCCACCAGCACTTCTTCTCCCACTTCACGTACTTCTTCGTGTACCACTTCTTGTGCCGCTTCTCCTCGACCGAGACCTCGCCGTTGGCCTTGGCCCGGTGGTCGGCGGAGTAGTAGGAGCCCCACGAGGTGGTGGTGGGGTCGGTGAGAGCCTGGGCTGAGGCCGAGACCGTCGTGTCGGCGCTCGCGGCGACCGGGGCTGCCACAGCGAGCGCGGTGGCCGCCGCGACGCCGAGCAGGATTCGAGTGGCGAATCGCATCGTGCTTCTCCTCGGGACTGAATTCTGAGGGTGTGTGCTGCCCCCTTAATACGCCCGGCGGATTGACATTCGCTTTCGGTTCACTTGAATTCCACTGACCTGCGGTGAGACGAGTGCTTTCCTGCACAAGGAAGCCCACCTGTAACTCAGGCCACCTCGGTCACAAACTCAACCCCGCGCTCGGAGACCGACCCCGTCATTACACGTCGTTGAACTCGCCCGCCCGCACGCCGCCCAGGAATGCGCGCCACTCGGCGGGGGTGAAGATGAGAGCAGGCCCATCAGGGTCTTTACTGTCCCGGACGGCGATGATTCCCGGCAGATTGGAGGCCACTTCCACGCACGTTCCTCCATCACCACTGGACAGGGAGGACTTACGCCATTCTGCGCCACTCAGGTCCATTTAGCCATCACTTCCCTGATCATGCCCAGCGAAAGACTCCGCGGAAACGCCGCAGCTCGCAGAGCGTCATAGCGTCCGACAAGTGCCGTCATGATCTCACGATCTGCCACGGTGAGTCCACGAGGAACGCTTTCGACGTACACACTGCAAGGCGCGCCTCGGAGTTCGGCGATTGTGAAGGATGCCTGGAGACCTACTGCGGACCAGGCCGCGTACGGAAGAACCTGAATGGTCACCCGTGGGTGCTTGGCGATCTCCAGCAGGTGCTGTAGCTGCTCCCGCATCACGTCTGCGTCACCCAATGGGCGATGGAGAACGCCCTCGTCCACGAGGCTCCAGATCATGGGCCCTTTGTCACGAGACAGGATCCCCTGACGATGCATACGGTGAGCGACGCGCTGTTCCACCAGTTCGGGGGTGATTCCCGGCTCATCCTCGAATATTCGGGTCGCATAGGACTTCGTCTGGAATAGTCCGGGGACGAGAAGGGGATCCCAGATCTGCAATGCCGACGCCTGTTCCTCCAGTGCCATGAAGTCGCGGAAATGCGCGGGAGCCGTCTCCCATCTCGTCCTTTTCCACAGGACGCTGAACACGTCTTCTAGCTTGAAGGCTTTGTCGCAGGCGGCGGCGAACCGCTGGTCTGGCTTTCGTTTGAGGGTCTCCACCATGCCCACCGAGCTCACCGACACCGTGAGCCTGCGGGCCAGCTGCGACTGAGTCCAGCCCGCCTGGAGTCGGTGTTCGCGCAGCTCATACGCGAAGCGTGCATATGGAGATTCGTCCGGATTTATCTCGATAGGGTTGGGCACGTCGCGCACTCCCGTCGTCTCACGGAATCCCACCTCACAGAATCACGGTGTCGATATAAGTGTGATGACAGCGTGAGACTATTTCTCGCCCCAAACTACTCCGCCACCGGCACGCTGGAACAGCGAATTCATTATCAGGTGGGGACGGTGACACCGAACGGCACCCTCTTGACTCGCTCGAACCTATCGGCGAGTGTCCATGCGGCCTTCCGGCGGATCGCGGCATGGCGACAATAGGGATATTTCATCATCGAACCCCCAAAAGGCGCGGCTGGGAATCCCGTCAGCCGTGCTCCCAGTCAGGAGTTGGTGTTCGATGGCCGGTGTCGTGGCGCGGACGAGTCACCTCGATCTCAACGCGCATCCGTCGGCGGCGTCCCACGCCCGCGCGCATGTGCGCGCCACATTGACACGCTGGCGACGTGCCGAGCTGATCGACACGGCCGAGCTGCTGGCCGGCGAGTTGGTCGCCAACGCGGTCAAGGCGTCGGGCGGCCTGCTCCGCACCGAGGAGGAGGCCCGTCTCTCGGCGGTCCACGTCTCGATCAACCTCTACCGGCAGGGCTCCGGCGTCGTGCTGGAGGTGTGGGACGCCGACCGGACCCCGCCCGTGCGGCGCGACCCGGCACCCGACGACGAGGGCGGGCGCGGCCTGCTGCTCGTCGAGCTGATGTGCCAGAGGTGGGGATTCCGGTGGCCGATCAGCGGCGGCAAGGTCGTCTGGTGCCTCGTCGGCGAACCACAACCCACCGGAGGGGCCGCAGGCGATCACCCTGAAGGCCGGCGAACTTCGGGGCGCTGAACCGATCCCGAGTCGCCCTCCGGGATCAGCGGGCGTACGGGTCGCGGAGCGGGACGATTCTGGCACTGAAGTCCGCCTTGATCTCCTGGATCTTCGGCCCCCGCCCGTAGAAGCGCCCCTTCGTCTCGCCGTACGGCGTGAGCCATCCGGCGGCCGTCAGCTCGCGCAGGTCGCGTGCGGCCTGCCCGGCGCTCAGACCCTCGTCGGCCTGGTACATCCCGCGTCGCAGCCGGCGGGTGGTGAAGATCTGGTAGAGGGCGGAGACGCACCGGGTGTGCATCCCCTCGGCGTCGACGAGCTGCTCAAGCAGCATCCACACCTCGGCCGCCTCCGCCAGCCGCCGCCGCACCCGCTGCGCCTGCATGTGGTGGCACCGCAGGCAGAACCGCACCCATGACAAGGTGTCGTCGTGAGGGCTCCACGATCCGTCCTGCACCTGCCTCAGCGCACGGTAGTAGTCGACGGTGTTCTCATCGACACCGAGCCACTCCTCGATAGAGCAGAACTCGGGCGTGGTGATCTGGTCCCGGCCGAGCACCAGCGTTTGCAGCGCGCGGGACATCCGCCCGTTGCCGTCGCGCCATGGATGGATCGCGACAAGGTTGAAGTGGGCCATGGCCGCGCGCACATAGCTCGGCGCACCGAGGTCGCCGTCGTCGAGCCACGCGACCAGCTCGTCCATCAGCCCGGCCACGTCGTCCGCGTCGGGCCCCTCGTAGACCACTTCTCCGGTCACCGCGTTGCGCACGTAGATGCCGCCCGGCCGGACGATTCCCGGGGACTTGTCGACGTGGTGCCCGATGACCATGAAGTTCAGCGCGTGCAGCAGGCCCGCGTCGAAGGAGAAGATCTTCGCCTTGGAGAGCAGCCGGATGTAGGTGAGGGCCTGCTGGTAGCCCGCGATCTCCTTCGCGACTCCGGAGGAGACCTCCAGCGGCTCCTCGCCCGACATGATCGACTCGATGTCCTCGACGCTGGCCCGGTAGCCCTCGATCGAGTTCGACCCCTGGATGGCGCGGGCGGTGAGCTGCCGCCTGAGCAGGCCGTCCCAGCGATGCGGCTCGGCGAGCCGGTACTTCAGATCGCGGCGCATCTCCTCGATCTCGCCGAGCACGCTCTGGTCGGTCGGCTCCAGGGCAGGCGTTCCGTACAACATGCCTTCATGACAGCATCTTCGAATCATTTACTCAAGTGACTCAATGATTCGTCCACATATGTCAGGGCCAGATTGGCGCACCCCGTTAGCGTGTGCCACTATCGGAACCAGTAGTTCCGAAACTGGTCGTTCCATAAAGGAGATCGATGTGGCTGTCGCCTATCCCGCAAACGCGACCAGCGCCACTGTTCCCGCACTGCGCCCGGTCGTGTGGGCCGGCCGAATCACCGCCTTCCTCGGCGCGTTGCATCTGGTCAGCACGACCGTCCTGAGCATGGAGCACGTCCCGGCCTGGTTCACCGGGCAGTTGTGGTTCCCCACGAACGCCCTGACCAACCTCACACCGGGGCAGGGCGCCTTCTGGCTGACCATCGGCTCCTTCGGACTACCGCTGCTCACCCTGGGGTTGCTGGTCGACTGGCTGGGCCGCCGGGGAACGATTCCGCCCACGTTCGCCGCCTGGATGCTCGGCGGCTGGGGCACGCTCGGCTCGGCGCTGCTCGAGCCGACACCGTTCATCCTCACCCTGGTACCCGCCGTCATGCTCCTGCGCGCCGCCAGGAAGTCCGCATGAGCACGACCCTGATCACCGACGTCCGCGTCTTCGACGGCGAGCAGGTCCTCCCCAGAGCCGGCGTCCTGGTGCGCGACGGACTCATCGAGACCGTCACGACCAACCCTCTGACCGGCGGGGAGGTGATCGACGGGACCGGGCACACGCTGCTGCCCGGGCTGATCGACGCCCACACGCACACCTTTCCCGGCAGCCTGGCACAAGCGCTGCGGGCGGACCTGCTCCTCGTCGCCGGCGACCCGGTCACCGACATCACCGACACTCGCTCCATCGCCGCGATCTGGCGCCGCGGGGTTCGGCTGAGGAGCGTCTGATCATGGACACACCACGCACTGGACGTCCCCGTGACGAACGCGTCGATGCGGCCATCCTGGCCGCGACCAGGGACGTCCTGACCGAGACCGGGTACGCCCGCCTCACCATGGACGCCGTGGCCGCCCGCGCCGGTGCCGGAAAGGCCGCCATCTACCGCCGCTACGCCACCAAGCAGGAACTGGTCTACGCCGCCACCGTGCACGACCTGGACCTGCGGATTCCGCCCGATACCGGTTCGCTGACCACGGACCTGAAGGCGCTGATCGACGACATCCTCGCCACCATGGGCAGCCCTACCGCGCTGGGCTCGGTGCCCGGCCTGATGGCCGACGTCAGCGCCGACCCCGCGTTGGCCGCCCGCTTCCAGCAGACGTTCGTGGCCCGCCAGCAGGAGTGCATCACCGCCGTCCTGGACCGCGCCGTCCACCGGGGAGAGCTCCAGGACAAGCCCGACCTCGACGTGCTCCACGCCCTGCTGGCCGGGCCGGTGTTCGTCTGGCTGTACCTACTCCGCAGAAGTGAGCGGGACAGCTTCGCCCACGACCTCGCAACCCGCCTGGCCGACGCGGTGACCAAGTGATCACGAGCAAAAGGAATCTCGTGCACCACCACCTTCAGGCCGTTCCGACGTCGTGCTGGTCGACGTCGGCAAGGCGCAGCGGCCATCGGATCATTCCGCATTGGAGATCAGAACACCGCGACGCACCAGGCGCGGCCCGGGCTGCCGCCTACCTCGCCGAGACAGGTCTGCAACATCAATGCCCATGTGATGGTCAGATCATGGGCGTCGACGACGCCGCGATCTGGATCACCTGACCGCTTCTTGATCCAGATCGATGACAGTCAGGGCACCCGTGAGCCTGAGGAACCCAGGCGTAGCCCCTTCCCGGGGTGTTCACGAGTGTGTTCGGCCTGGATGGATAAAGCGAATCGCGCGGCACGACCGTCTGCCCGATGCGCAACAGCGACATGACCGTGAACGCGAGCTCGCTCAGCCCGTCGGTGAGAATCGCGAGAGGCATCGCTTGCGGAATGCTCACCAGCACCAGGGCGACGGCCCACAGCAGCATCGGCCAGCACAGCGCAAGCGGCTCACGTCGCTCCACCGGATGGACGGCCCCGGCCGAGCGCCAGCAGCAGCGCCGCCTCCGCGAGACAGGCGACCGCGAACAGCAGCAGGTCGTCGCTGTTCCATGGCAGGAACCATGGCGCCAGGGCTCCAGGTTCGGCCGGTCCGCTACTGAAGTACTGAATCTGGGCGTACAGATTGAGATCTTCCTCGCGCGGCCCAATGAGCGAGGCGATCGGCGGCATCGTGACGGCCACGGCGGCCACGGCCAGCAGGGCCAGCAACGCGGCGCCCAGCCGTGGCACCCACCGCTCGCGGCGCAGCACCACGACGGGCGCGATCAGGAGCGCGGCGACGGTCGCGCCAAGGGCGACGTTCGCGGTCTTAGGCGCGACGACGAAGGGGACCAGCGGCAGCAGGATCGCCAGCGCGCATAAGGCCGGAACGGGGATTTTCGATAACACCAGAGACGCTATTACCGTCCGCTAGGCGATCTTGTCAAGCCAGGCTTTCCACTTCGTCCGCCCGGCCGTGTGCCGTCATCCGTTGCGCCAGCGGGCCCTCTGGGCGCGGAAGCTCGGCCGGGCCGATCACGCAGGGGCGGCCGTAGCCACTATCGACAACACCGTCCAGAAACCTCAGTCCAAAACCCACCTTCCGACTCGACCGGACGTTGCCGCCCCGCCTTTGCGCTGAGCTCCACCGCTGTACTTTCCCAAATAATTTTTGCAAAAATACTTTGGGAAAGACGGTCGGTAGATCTACTCTTCTGCCATGGTCGGCGAAGAGCACAAGCGCGTTCTTGATCCTGAGCACGATGCCGCTGCGCTGAAGGCGCTCACGCACCCCTTGCGCATTCGGCTGCTCGGGTTGTTGCGACAGGACGGACCTGCCACCGCGAGCGAACTCGCGGTCAAGACCGGACAGACATCCGCTTCCACCAGCTATCACCTGCGGGTTCTGGCGAAATATGCGTTCGTCGCCGAGGCTGCGCACTACGACAGAAGAGAGCGCCGCTGGCGGGCGGTGCACTTGGTGACGTCCTGGAGCAACAAGGAGATGGACGCTGCGCCGGAAAGCCGGGCTTTCGTCAGCTTCGCCCGCAGGCGCCAGATCGAGCACCTGGAGGCGTCCCTTGCCCGGCATGAGACCGACGTCGCCGCCGGGCGGCTCGGCCAAGAGTGGCTGGAACCATCGGATATATCCGACCTGCTACTCCGGCTTACCCCCGAGTCTCTCGCCGAGCTGCGGCAGGTGATCGATCGAAAAGTGGAGGAACTGACCACCCGTGACGCGGGCGACCCACGCGCCGCGCAGGTTGTCTTCCTCATCGCTGGGCTGCCCCTCGCACCGCACGATCCCGCCCTGGATCCGGACACCGCCCTTTCGGCGTCTGCGGACGAGGACACATCGTGACCGAGCCGCTGAACATGCGCGCCGCACGTCGCCGCTACGTGACAGCCTGCGTGCTCTTCTGGTTTCCGGTCGGTCTGAACATCGCGCCCTTGATCCTGCTCTTCACCGAACGTGGCATGTCGCTGGCGGCCATCGCGGGCTTCTTCGCCGCGCACTCCCTCACCGCTGCCGCGCTGGAGCTGCCCACAGGGGGGCTGTCCGACGTCCTTGGACGCCGAACCGTCCTGGCCGCCGCGGGCCTGCTGAACCTGACCGCTTTCATACTTCTGGGTCTGGGCGTCGCACCCTGGGTGCTCACCTGCGGCATGGCCCTCATGGGCGCGGGCCGAGCTCTGTCCAGCGGGCCGGCCGAGGCCTGGTACGTGGACATCGTTCATGCGTACTCCGGCCCTGGCGCCGACCTGCGCACCGGTCTAGCCCGGGGGAAGTCCGCAACATCAGCCGCGCTCGCCGTCGGCACCCTGCTCGGCGGCGCCGTGCCCTGGCTGCTGGCAACCGGCCCGGACGTGGGTGCGCGGCTGAGTGAAGCAACCTCCGGCCTGGTTCTTCCTCTGTCGATCCCGCTGCTGTTGGCCGCTGCTGTCGAGATCGTCTTCGTGCTGTACGTCCTGTCAGCCCTGCGCGAGCCACCTCGGCCGGCGGCCACTTTGCGCGGCGTACTGCGAGGTATCCCTGTCACCATCGCAGGCGGACTGCGCCTGGGCGCACGCGACGCGCTGGTCCGCCGCATCCTCCTCAGCGCGGGGGCCGCCGGCAGTGCCCTGGCCGCCATCGAACTGCTCACACCGGGCCGCGTTGCGACCCTGACCGGCGCATCCGAGTCTGGCGCGGTGGTATTCGCCTCGCTCGCTTGTGCCGGTTTCCTCTGCTCGGGCCTCGGGAGCCACCTCGCACCGCTCATCGCACGCCTCACAGGCAGCGGCGAGCGCGCGGTCCTGGCAAGTCTTGGGACCAGCGCCAGCGGCCTGCTACTCCTCGGCGCCACCGCAGCATCCACCGGAGCACCCGCGACGGCTCTCGCGGCCACCGGCTACGGCCTGGTGTACCTCGGGCTCGGCTCGGCGGGCCCGAGCGAAAACGACCTCCTGCACCGCCGGGTCACCAGTGCGGGCCGCGCTACCGCCTTATCCGTCCAGTCTCTGGCTCTGCAACTGGCCGGCGCCCTCACTGGCTTACTCATAGGTGTCCTGCCGCCCGGCCCGATTCCCTGGCTGCTGGGAGGCACCGTATTGCTAATAGGAGCCCTCCTGTGGATCCACCGCAGCAAACCCACTACTGCGACCGCCACGGCAATCCCCCAGCACACCACGGTCTCGCCGTCTCGGAGCACGGATGCTCCTCCCCGCATCTGACTGACGGATTAGAGGGTGCTTCCGCAAGTCTGGATCCATCCCCGACGCCTTCACCACCGCCGACCTCCGCACCGGCTGCCGGCGTATCTTCGCCGACAAGAAATCCGGCAAGAACTCCGAACGGCCCGAGCTGAAGGCGGGGGAACACGTGTACGGCTCCCGCCGTGCAGGCGGGAGCCGTACGTGTGCCGTGGGTCAGGCGGCGGCGTGCTCGGCCACCCTGGCGGGGGTAAGCGCGATGTCGAGCACCTCGCGCACGTCGCTCACGGCGTGCACGGTGAGCTCGGCGCGGACCTCCTCGGGCACGTCGTCCAGGTCGGGCTCGTTGCGGGCCGGGATCAGGACCGTGGTGATGCCCGCCCGGTGGGCGGCGAGCAGCTTCTGCTTCACGCCGCCGATGGGCAGCACCCGGCCGGTGAGCGACACCTCACCGGTCATCGCCACGTCACCGCGGACCGGGCGGCCCGACAGGAGCGAGGCGAGAGCGGTCGTCATCGTGACGCCGGCGGACGGGCCGTCCTTGGGGATCGCCCCGGCGGGCACGTGGACGTGCACCGAGCGCTCCTTGAGGGACCCGACCGGCAGCTCCAGCTCCGCGCCCCGCGAACGCAGGTAGGACAGCGCGATCTGGGCCGACTCCTTCATCACATCGCCGAGCTGACCGGTGAGCGTGACCCCGGTCGGTCCCGTCTCCGGGTCGGCGAGGGACGCCTCGACGTAGAGCACGTCGCCGCCCGCCCCGGTGACCGCCAGGCCGGTGGCCACGCCCGGCACCGCCGTACGCTGGCTCGACTCCGGGAGTGAGGACTCGGGCACATGCCTGGGCCGGCCGAGGTAGCCGACCAGGTCGCCGGCTCCGACGTGCACGGGCAGCTCGGTGTCGCCGAGCGCCTGGCCGGCGGTGACCTTGCGCAGGATCCGCGCGACCGACCGTTCCAGCGAGCGGACGCCGGCCTCGTGGGTGTACTCGCCCGCCAGGCGGCGCAGCGCCTCCTCGTCGAGCGTCACCTGCTCGGCGGTCAGCCCGGCCTTGTCGAGCTGACGGGGCAGCAGGTGGTCACGGGCGATGGCGACCTTCTCGTCCTCGGTGTAGCCGTCGAGCGTGACGATCTCCATCCGGTCGAGCAGCGGCCCGGGGATCGCCTCCAGGGCGTTGGCCGTCGCCAGGAACAGCACATCGGACAGGTCGAGCTCGACCTCCAGGTAGTGGTCGCGGAAGGTGTGGTTCTGCGCGGGGTCCAGGACCTCCAGCAGCGCGGCCGTCGGGTCGCCCCGGTAGTCGGCGCCGACCTTGTCGACCTCGTCGAGCAGGACGACCGGGTTCATGCTCCCGGCCTCACGGATCGCGCGGACGATCCGGCCGGGCAGGGCCCCGACGTAGGTACGGCGGTGGCCGCGGATCTCGGCCTCGTCACGGACGCCGCCGAGCGCCACGCGGACGAACTCACGACCCATCGCGCGGGCGACGGACTCCCCGAGGGAGGTCTTGCCGACTCCGGGCGGACCCGCGAGGGCCAGCACCGCGCCGCTGCGCCGGCCGCCGACCACGCCGAGCCCCTGCTCGTGGCGGCGCTTGCGGACCGCGAGGTACTCGATGATGCGGTCCTTCACGTCGGACAGGCCGGTGTGGTCGGCGTCGAGTACGGCGCGGGCCGTGGTGATGTCGTAGGAGTCCTCGGTACGGGTGTTCCAGGGGATGTCGAGAACGGTGTCGAGCCAGGTGCGGATCCAGCCGGTCTCGGGCGACTGGTCGGAGGTCCGCTCCAGCTTGTCGACCTCCTTCAGGGCGGCTTCGCGCACCTTCTCCGGCAGGTCGGCGGCCTCGATCTTGGCCCGGTAGTCGTCCTCCTCGTCGGCGGGGTCGCCGTTCAGGTCGGCGAGCTCCTTGCGGACCGCAGCGAGCTGCTGGCGCAGCAGGAACTCCCGCTGCTGCTTCTCCATGCCCTCCTGGACGTCCTTGCGGATGGTCTCCGCGACGTCCAGCTCGGCCAGGTGATCACGGGCCAGCTCGACCAGCCGGGCCAGGCGCTCGGCCGGATCGGGCTGCTGGAGCAGCTCGACCTTCTGCGCGGCGGACAGCCACGGGGCGTAGCCCGAGCTGTCGGCGAGCACCGCCGGGTCCTCGATCTGGTTGATGGCGTCGACGACCTGCCAGCCGCCCCGCTTCTGCATGATCGTGGTGGCCAGCGCCTTGTACTCGGTCGCCAGTTCCCCGGCCCGTTCACCGGCGGGAACCGGCTCCATCCGGGTGGCCTCCACCCACAGGGCCGCGCCCGGCCCGGTGGTGCCCGCGCCGACCCTGACCCTGTCGAGCCCGCGGACCACGGCCGCTGGCTCGCCGCCCGGCAGCCTGCCGACCTGTTCGACGAGGGCGATCACGCCCACCGGGCCGTATCTGCCGTCGATGCGCGGCACCAGCAGCACATGCGGCTCACCCGGGGCGGACTGGGCCGCGTCGATCGCGGCGCGCACCTCTGTGTCCGACACGTCGAGCGGAACCACCATGCCGGGCAGCACGACCGCGTCGTCCAGCGGGAGGACCGGAAGGATCAAGCTCTCACTCATGCCAACTCCAAAGGGTTGAGTTACACCGACTCAATTAATGAGAGCCCGGGATTGTTCCCGCCCTTGAGCGTGTTCGCTGACAGCGATCGTAATTGTGTAAGCACTACCGTGGAGTGACGCTCCGGATCACGCCACGGGGTGACGCGATCAGTAGGCGGCCCCTCGTAGGGTGGCCGGATGTCCTCGTTGCCGGCCCGGCTCGCGCGGCCGTTCGCGCGCGCGTTCGTCACCGGCAGGGCGGACCCGCCGCCGCCCCGCTCGCCGAGCCTGCTCGGCCACAACGTGCGCATCCGGCGAAACGCCACCGCGCGGCTGGCCGTGGAGGAGGAGCGCGCCCGGATCGCCCGCGAGTTGCACGACGTCGTCGCGCACCACATGTCGGTGATCGCGATCCAGGCGGAGTCCGTGCCGCTCAAGGCGGCCGGTGCTGTCGGAGCAGACCGTGAAGACCCACGTCGGCCGCATCCTGGCCAAGCTCACCCTGCGCGACCGCGCCCAGGCCATCGTCTTCGCCTACGAGACCGGCCTGGTGCGCCCCGGCGACCGCTGAGCCACCACGGGGCGCCCGGTGCACTGCGGCGACCGCCGCCCACACGACCGGACGCACCGGCGGCCCACCAGGTGACCTGGGACGGCGATTATGACAGAGTGTCGTCAACGAGTTGACGTGCTCTCCCGATGTTTGTGACACTTTGTCGTGAAAGCACCGCACGATCGGGAGTGTGCATGCCGTTCTCCGAAGTCCTCAGAAACGCCACATGGGGCGATCACGAGTCGGCCGAGAGCGAGGGCTACCTCAAGGCCCTCATGGCGGGCCGCCTCAGCCGCGAGGCGTACGGCGAGCTGATCGCCCAGCACTACTTCGCCTACGTCGCACTCGACGGCGTCTCCAGATCCCTGGCCGACCACCCGATCGCCGGGCGCTTCGTTTTCCCCGGGCTGTACCGCGAGGAGGCACTGGTCCGCGACCTGTCCACCGTGTACGGCGCGGCCTGGCGCGACCGCATCGAGCCCTCTCCCGCGACCCGCACCCTCGTCGCCCGGATCGAACAGGTCGCCGACTGGCCGGGCGGCTACATCGCCCACCACTACACCCGTTACCTGGGTGACCTGTCCGGGGGGCAGTTCATCCGGATGGAGCTGCAGAAGATCTACGGCTTCGAGCGCGGCGGCGGCGTCGACTTCTACTTCTTCGACGAGATCGGCAGCCTGCCGCGCTTCAAGGAGGAGTATCGCCGCCGGCTCGACGCCCTCCCCCTCGACGAGCCCGGCCTGCAACGCGTCATCCGCGAGACCAAACTCGCCTACCAGCTCAACAGCGAGGTGCTGGCCGACCTCGACCACCTCGCCCGCGCCGCCTAGCCGTACGGCTTCCGCCTCGATTCCGGGCCGGTCGACGAGGGCGATCACCACCCGCTCAGCCGTGGGGGCAGCGCCGACAGGCCGGATTCAGGTCGGGGGCGCGGCGGTCACGGTGAGCGCCGGGTCGAGGTGGGCCGTGTCGTTGAAGCGGCGGATGATCCAGCGCTCGCCGGTGACGACGAGGTGCGAGATGGACCCGTTGTCGGCGCCGAGGAAGGCGAACGGGCGGGAGCGGGCGGCCAGGGCGAGCGCCTCGGCGATGACGCCGCCGTGCGAGAAGACGGCCAGCCGGTGGCCGGGGTGCGCGGCGACCAGCTTCGTGAACGTCTCCCGCACCCGGCCGGAGAAGACGGTCGCCTCCTCCGCGCCGGGGATGACGTCCCAGCGTTCCTCGTCTGTCATTCGGCGTGCGACCGGGTGGCCTTCGGCGACCATCCTGCGGAACAGCCCGCCCTCCCATTCGCCGAGGTGGACCTCGCGCAGCCCGGCCTCCACGCGCGGGTCGAGCCCGAGCCGCCTGGCCAGCGGCGCGGCGGTCTGCGCGGTGCGGCGCAGGGTGCTCACGTAGAGGGCGTCGATGTGCTCCCCGCCCAGCCGCTCCGCGACCCGCTCGGCCTGGTCGAGGCCGCCGGGCGCGAGCCCCGGGTCGCCCTGCCCGCCGACCAGCGGAAACGGTGCGCCGGGGCGGGCGGGCTCCGACTCGCCGTGCCTGATCAGCAGCAGCTCGGTCGCCCCCGGAGGCGGCTGGAACCGGGGCTGGCGGTATTCCTTCTCCACAATCGCAGAAGACTAGTCTCACAGCGTCGAGGGACCGAACCCCACCCCAGGCGACCACCGGAGCGCCGTCCTGACCGCAGGGCACCCTTCGGTTCATAGAATGAGCGCATGGCGGCACTGCGCAGGGATGCCGAGCGCAACAGGCGGCGCATCGTGGAGTCGGCGAGGTGCGTCTTCGCCGAGCGGGGCCTGGAGGCGCCGCTGGAGGAGATCGCCCGTCGCGCCGAGGTGAACATCGCCACCCTCTACCGGCGCTTCCCCGACCGCGAGGCGCTGATCGAGGCGATTTTGGCCGGGAAGATGGCCGAGTTCGCCGAGGCCGTGGAGAGGGCTCTGCTGACCGAGGATCCGTGGGCGGCCTTCCGCGACTGCGTCGAGCGGATCTGCGCGATGCAGGCCGCGGACCAGGGCGTCACCGAGGCGCTCACCACGTGCTTTCCGTCCTCCGCCGGGCTGGAGGTCCCCCGCGCCAGGGCTCTGGCCGCGCTGGAGACGCTGATCGCGCGCGCGAAGGACGCGGGGGCGCTGCGCGCCGACTTCACCGGGCAGGATCTGATGGTGTTCCTGATGGCCAACGCGGGAGTCCTCCGCTCGACCAGGGACGCCGCCCCCGGCGCGTGGCGGCGGCTCGTCGGGTTCCTGCTCACCGCCTGCCACGCGGACGCCTCCGGCCCGCCGCTGCCCCCCGCGCCCACCGCCGGGCAGCTCCGCGAGGCCATGATCGCCGCCCGCCCCACCCGGTGATCGTGTGCGACCATGGCAACATGCCCCGTATCTCCGCCGCGACCATCGGAGAGCATCGCGCGCAGACACGCGACCGCATCCTGCAGGCCGTCGCGAAACTCTCCCGCGACCTGGGCATCGACGCGATCTCGATGACCGAGGTGGCCGCTGAGGCGGGCATCACCCGCACGGTGCTCTACAACTACTTCCCCGACAAGGCCGCGCTGCTGCTCGCCTTCACCGAGCGCGTCACGACCTATTTCATCGAGGGCTACCAGCGCGAACTGCCGGGCGACGCCTCGCCCGGCGAACGGCTGCGGGTCTTCATCCGCCTCCAGCTCGCCGGGCTGCTCGCGCATCCGCACCCGGGGGCGGCCGATCTGTCCGCGACCCTCGGCCCCGACGCCTACCAGCGGCTGGCCGACCACGTCGCGCCGATGCACGAGATTCTCACCGGCATCATCGACAGCGGGGTCGCCTGCGGCGACTTCCAGGCCACCGACGTGGCGGAGACCGCCCGGATCATCCTCGCGGTCATCGGCGCCGAGCGGATTCCGCTGCTGCGGGGCACGACGACCGTGGAGAAGGCGGAGACCATCGTGTCCGGCTTCGTGCTGCGCGCCCTCGCGGCCTCCTGATCCGGGCCACCCGTTTCACCGCGACCGGCGGCCTCGAAGGTCACGGTGGGCGACCACCAGCACGGTCAGCACGACCGGCAACGCGGCCAGCCAGCCGCGGTGGACCGGTTCCCAGCTCACGTCCCCGGGAAGCGGCCACGGCCACAGGTCCCCGCTCAGGAACAGCGAGGCCACGACCAGCGCGCCCAGCACCGCGGCACCGGTCAGCGCCGCCTGGCGTCCCTGGCTCCGCCGTACGGCGACCGCCGCGCCCCCGAGTGCGGCCAGCACGCAGACCGCGGCCTCCAGTGCCGTGCCGGCGAGCGGCAGCGAGGCGCCGGGCGCCAGCCGTGCCAGCACGATGGCGTAGGTGAGACCCCAGCCGGCGGTCACCGGGACCAGCACCATCAGGGTGCGCAGCCACTGCCGCAGCCAGCGCGGCACCGGTAGCGCTCCCGAGCTGACGGACATCGCGTCCACCAGGGCGAAGGCCGACGCGGCGCCGAACAGCAGCCCCGCCATCCGGGTGAGCGTCAACGCGGTGAACGGGTCGAGGTCGCGGCCGGGAAACGCGAGCAGGGCGACCGCCGCCGTGCAGACGGCGACCGTCGCGGCGGGCGGCCAGTCGATCGCCCGGAGCAGCGGGCGGAGCAGCAGGATCGCGGATCTGCCCCACGCCGGGAGGTGCGCGGCGGGGGACTCGGTCACCGGCATGTCGTCCCCCTGGGCGCTTCGATCGGGAACTCCTCGCGCAGGCCCAGCAACGGCAGCGCCTCGGCCAGGGTCGTCCCCGGGCGGACGAGTGTGTCCCAGCCGGCCCAGATCCGCTCCCGGGCGCCCGGCTGTTCCAGCAGCCGCCGGGCGTAGCCCAGCTCTGACGAGCCGTATTGGGCCTCGCCGAGCTGTGAGGAGATATCCCTGGTAGCGCCCTGGGCCAGCCAATGCACGTGGCTGCCCGGCGACAGCAGAGGTTCCTTCTGGCCGGCGAGCCAGAGCGCGACCACCGTGCGGGCCTGATTCCTGGCGTCGCACACGCGGTTCTGCCCCCACCGCAGCCCGCTGCTCCGCATACCGACGACGGTCGCCGCGGCCGTGCCCGCGAGCAGGGCCCGATGCGGGCCGGCGTACCCGCTGGGCCACACCATCCAGGTGGAGACGGTCCGTCCGACGGCGGGGGTCCGGTTATCGCGTAGCGTCTCCTGACGGACGACGGGGATCCGGCCCGCCGCCGCGGGTGGCACCGCGGCGACGACGGGCCGCATGATCTCCTCCCAGATCGGCACCCACGCCGTGTAGCCGGGATAGGCGCAGTAGGTCACCGCGTCCCGCTTCTCGCAGACGTGTTCCCCCAGGTGGTTCGGCACCGCGGCCTGCTCATGCCGGGGCAGCGTCCATGGCAGGACCGGCGCCCGCGACGCCGTCACGATCCCCGCGGGCAGCGCGACGGCCAGCGCGGCCACCGCCGCTCCCACGCGGAGCGGACGAGGTCCGTGCCGGAGCAGCGCGACCGCGACGACGAGGACCGTCATGGCCAGCAGGTAGACCAGGTGTGACCCCGACGGCCGGTCGCCCCACTCGGGCATGTGCTGGGCGATCACGAGGAACCACCATCCGCCGGCTTCTCCCGTGCCGGTGAACAGGACGACCAGGGCGAAGGCGAACACCGCCAGCGGCCCGGCGACCAGCCACGGCAGCCACCGCCCGATCGCCACCCCCAGCACGGCGGCCAGTGCCGTGGCCGTCACGGCGCCGAGCGGTTCGTAGGGATCGAACCGGCCGACCACCGGGCCGGCCAAGGAGTGGATCAACAGGTGCAACCCCATCACCAGCCCGGAGAGCGCCGCTCCAACGGCCGCGGTGGCGACGGCCGCCGCCAAGGTCCGCACCTCGGCGGCCACCGGCACCGCACCCAGCGTCTCCGGCAGCCCGTGCCGCTGGTCCCGGGTGGCCGCGAGGTTGGCCTGGACCATCACCACCGCGGTGAGGAGCAGCGCCGTACCCGCCGTGTTGATCGTCTCCGTCGTCAGGTCCGGCAGCCAGCCCCAGGTGTAGAAGGTGCGCAGCGCGAACACCGCGACCGCCGCCACCCACAGGGCGGGGCTGCGCAGCAGCCGCCGGGTCTCGAACATCACCAGTGCGGTCCGCATCCCGCCCACCCGGGTGGCGGCCCGGGTGACGGGTGTGGCCACGGCGGTCACGCGGCGGCCTCGGCGGGCTCGCCGAGCAGCAGCAGGTAGCCGTCCTCGACGGTGGGATCGGCGAGCACGGCCCCCGGCTGTTCGTGCCCGAGCGTCCGATACCGCCCGTCCGCCGTACGCCAGAACAGCCGCGAGGCGGCCGGCGGCTCGTCCGACAGCCACACCTGGCCGGCCGCCACTTCGGCGATCCCCCTGGGCGTCCCCTCGAAGACCGTCCTTCCGTGGTTCATCACGACCACCCGTTCGCACAGCGCGGCGACGTCCTCGGTCTGGTGCGTGGACAGCAGCACGGTACGGCTCTCGCCGAGCCGGGAGATCAGCGCCCTGAACCGCATCCGCTGCTCGGGGTCCAGACCCACCGTGGGCTCGTCCAGAATGATCAGTTCCGGCTCGCCGAGCAGTGCCTGGGCGAGGGCCAGCCGCTGCCGCATGCCACCGGACAGCTTGCGGACCCGGGTCTTCGCCCGGTCGGCGAGGTCCACCTCCGCGAGCACCCGTCTGACCTCGCGGTGGCGTTCCCGCCTGTCGGTGTGCTCCTTCAGGATCGCCACGTACTCGACCAGCTCGAAGGCGGTGAAGTGGGGATAGTGACCGGGGTCCTGCGGCAGATAGCCCAGGCGGCGGCGGATCTCGGTACGGCTCGCCGCGTCCGCCGGGTCACGGCCGAGGATCGACGCCCGGCCCGCGTCGGGGGCCAGGGTGGTCGCCAGGCAGCGCAACAGCGTGGACTTGCCCGCGCCATTGGGGCCGAGGAGTCCGGTGACGCCCGGCCCGATCTCCAGATCGATCCGGTCGAGCACCTGAGCGCGGCCGTACCGCTTGCTCAGTGCCGAGAGGCTGATGGTCGGGTTCAACGGGGTTCTCCAGGGTCGAGGCGGCGGCGCCGCGTGTAGGTGAGAGCGGTCAGTGCGAGGGCCGCGCAGCCGTACATGGCCTGCGCCCCCGGGGAGAAGAAGAGGAGGTCGTCCTGGGACAGCGCGCCGCCGGACAGGACCGCGGCGAACCAGCCGGCGCAGAGCACCGGCGCCGCCGCCGCCATCGGCATCCGGGTGGACAGCGCCAGCAGTGCCGCGGTCAGCGCGAGCGAGGGCAGCAGCCAGGCCACGCTCAGCGCGCCGGGCCCCGGCAGGAAAGGAGAGAGCGCACCGAGGATCACGACGGCCGTGACGAGCACCACGCCGGCCCGCAGCAGGAGCAGCCTGGGCCCGGCCATGGGCGTGGCCGCCTGGAGTTCGTGGACGGGATCGACGTGCGGGCCGTACGCGGCGGCGATCCCGGCCAGCGGCAGCACCGGCGCCATCACCAGGAACGCGTACATGATCTCCGGCCCGGCGCCGGAGAGCCGCCCGGCGACGACGGCCAGCGCTCCGACGACCGCGACGGCGGCCAGCCAGGCCCGGCTGAGCGTCGGCGTCGCGGCCAGCAGCCTCGCCTGGTGCTCGGCGACCCCCGCCCGGCGCAGGAGCCGCTCGGCGAACCGCGGCCTGGGCCGGTCCAGCTCCGCCGCCAGCCGCTCCCAGCTCCCCGCCAGCCACTCCTCCTCGTACGGCACCGCGGCACGGCATCGGCCGCAGCGGGTGAGATGGGCCTCCACCGACATGACCAGGGCCGGTTCGAGACGGCTCGCGGCGTAGCGTTCCATCAGCTCGCCGGGCACGTGCCAGTCGCCGCTCATGTCAGGTCCCTCCTGAGCCGGGCCTTGGCCCGCATCACACGGGTCTTCACGGTGCCTTCCGGGATGCCGAGGAGGTGTGCCGCCTCCCGCGTGGTCAGGCCGTCCAGCACGGTGGCCTGGATGGCCGCGCGCAGTTCGGGTGACAGCCGGGCGATCGCCTCACCGAGGTCGCCGTGCTCCACGCCGAGCAGCACGACGTCCTCCGCGGACCTCTCGGCCGGGTGCGCGTCGTCGATCTCGTGCCCCTGGCCGATCCAGCGTCCGGCCCGGCCGCGGAGCACCGACACCAGCCGGCGGATCGCGATCGTCCAGATCCAGGCCGCCGCGTCGCCCTCCGACGCCCGGTAGCGTTTCGCGCTCTGCCAGACGGCGACGAAGGTGTCCTGCAACGCGTCCTCGACCACGTCGGGGTCGGCACACCGGCGGGCCAGCCGTACCCGGATCCAGGGCGCGTGCCTGGCGTGCAGGACGCGGAGCGCCTCCAGCCGCCCGGCGGCGACGGCCGCCAGCAGTTCGGCGTCGTCGCTGTCCGGCCCTGCCGGGGGCGGCTCCCGGCGTCTGACGAGGAATCGGTACACATCCCGTCTATCGCATGATCGAGTGGTTTTGGTTCCCGCGATTCAACGGCCCCGCCTTCCCTCTTTCCGTACGCGAAACGCGATGATGGTCCGATGGACAACGGCCACATCCGTCTCGCCTCGCCCCCAGGGCGCTGGGTGCTGCTGACCACCGTGCTGGCCTCCGGGATGGCGCTGCTCGACGGCACCGTCGTCAACGTGGCGCTTCCCGCACTGGGCGAGGACCTCGGGGCCGACATGGCCGGCCTGCAGTGGACGGTGAACGCCTACACCCTCACCCTGGCCGGGCTGATCCTGCTCGGCGGCTCGCTCGGCGACAGGTACGGCAGGCGCAAGATCTTTCTCATCGGCGTCGCCTGGTTCGCCGTGGCCTCGGCTCTGTGCGGGGTGGCGCCCACCGTCGAGACCCTGGTGATCGCGCGCGGGCTGCAGGGGATCGGCGGCGCGCTGCTCACCCCCGGCTCCCTGGCGATCATCCAGGCGTCGTTCGTCAGGGACGACCGGCCCAGGGCCGTCGGGGCGTGGTCGGGGCTCGGCGGCGTGGCGAGCGCGATCGGGCCGTTGCTCGGCGGCTGGCTGGTGGAGTCGGTGGGCTGGCGGTGGGTGTTCCTGATCAATCTGCCGCTGGCCGTCGTCGTGCTGGCGATAGCCGTACGGCATGTGCCCGAGTCGCGGGACACCACCGCCGTCGGGCGTTTCGACGTGGCCGGCGCGGTGCTGGCGGCGCTCGCGCTGGCCGGCGTCACCTACGGGCTGATCGAGACCGGCATAGGATCGATCGCGCTGCCCGTCGGCCTGCTGCTGGGCGCCGCGTTCGTCTGGCTGGAGATCCACCGGTCGCCGAACGCGCTGGTGCCGGTGGGGATCTTCGCCTCCCGGGTGTTCAGCGCCGTGAACGCCGTCACTCTCGTCATGTACGCGGCGATGGGAGTCGTCTTCTTCCTCCTGGTCGTGCAACTCCAGGTGTCGGCGGGTTTCTCACCGATCGCGGCGGGCTCCTCGATGCTCCCGGTCACACTGCTGATGCTGCTGCTCTCGGCCTGGGCCGGTGGCCTGGCCAAACGGATCGGGCCACGGCTGCCGATGACCGCCGGCATCCTGGCCTGCGCGGCCGCGATGCTGCTGATGAGCAGGGTGGGCCCCGGATCGTCCTACCTGCTCGACGTGCTGCCCGCCGTGACGCTCTTCGGCCTGGGGCTGTCCGTGACGGTCGCGCCGCTGACCGCTACCGTGCTGGCCACCGCCGAGGAGCGGTACGCGGGCGTGGCGAGCGGCGTCAACAACGCCGTGGCCCGGACGGGGAGCCTGCTCGCCGTCGCCGCGGTGCCGCCGCTCGTCGGACTGACCGGTGACGCCTACGGGTCGCCCGCCGTCTTCACGGCAGGCTTCCGCTCGGCGATGCTGATCAGCGCGGTGATGATGGTCCTGGCCGCGATCGTCACCTTCGTCACCATCCGCCGCAACGTGCTGGCCGTGCCCGAGTGCCCCGAGCCCGAGCGCAAGACCTACTGCACCCTCGACGCGCCGCCGTTGCAACCCGCCGGCGGGCAGCACCCGAACCCCTGAGACCGCTCGCCGTCGGCGAACCGGGCGGACTACGGTCTTCTGGCCTTACTTCGAGTGCGGGCGCACGTCAAAGACGGACCTCCGGCAGACATAGGGAGTTCATGTTGCTGTGGGGCGGATGTCCGAATCAACGGGGACTATCCGGGTATGAGCCTCCCCCGGGTCGCCCTCCTCACCGCCTGCCTGGCCCTCCCCGTGACGGCTTCCCTCGCCCCGGCCGCCCCGGCGCGGACGTCCGGCTCCACCTCGGTCTCCGCGCCGAACACCGCGCGAGTGGCCGGGCCGGTTTTCGCGCCGATCTCCGCGCCGGGTTCCCTGGTGCGTTCGGCGCCGGGTTCCGCGTTGCGTTCCGAGTCAGGGTTCGCACCGGTATTCGAGACGGTCTCCGCGTCGGTTTCCGTCCCGGCTTCCGCCGTGGGCTCCGGGTCGGTTCGTCAGAAGTGCCGGGGTGGTGCGTCCGACTTCGACGGTGACGGGCGCGCCGATCTGGCCGTCGCCTCGCCGTACGCCTCCGCCGGGGGGAAGGCGCGCGCGGGCTCGGTCCGGGTGCTGTACGGCATGCGGGAGGCGCGGGAGTTGAGCCAGGGGGCCGACGGCGCGCCGGAGGAGGCCGAGAAGGGGGACGCGTTCGGCTCCGCGCTCGCGGCGGGCGACTTCGACGGGGACGGCTGCGCGGACCTCGCGGTCGGCGCGTCCGAGGAGTTCGCGGGCGCGTCCAGGCCGGGCGCCGACGGCAACGGGATCGTGCACCTGTTCCACGGCTCGCCGAAGGGCCTGCGGCCGGGCGACACCATCGACGTCACCGACCTCGGCGGCAAGCGAGGCAGCGACCGGTTCGGCGCCGCGCTGGCCGCCGGCGACCTGGACGGCGACGGCGACGACGAACTCGTCATCGGCGCGCCCGGCCACGGCAGCGGCGGCGCCGTCGGGATCCACGGCTTCAAGGGACGCAAGCCGTACCTCGTCTCGCAGGCCACGTCCTGGATCCGCCAGACCGCCAGCGTCACCGACCAGTTCGGCGCGACGCTCGCCACGGGCGACTTCAACGGCGACGGCCGCGCGGAGATCGCGGCCGGCGCACCGGGCGACTCACTTCAGAAACAGGGCGAGGGCTCCGCGACGATCATCGATGCGAAGCGCCGCAAGGCGACCATGCTCACCCAGGACTCCCCCGGCATCACCGGCGTGACCGAAAGCTGGGACGGCTTCGGCGGCTCACTCGCGGCCGCCGACTTCAACGCCGACGGCCGCGACGACCTCGCCGTCGGCGTGCCCGGCGAGGGCCTCACCGACGACCAGCGGGCGATGGACTACGGCGACGGCACCGTCCACACCGTCTACGGTTCCCGCGCCGGCCTCAGAACCTCCACCACCGAGTCCTGGTCCCAGCGGACCCTCAAGGGCACCCCCCGCTACTACGACCGCTTCGGCGCCTCCCTCGCCGCCGCCGACCTCAACGGCGACGGAGACGCCGAACTGGCCATCGGCGTCCCCGGCGAGAACGCCGTCCAGATCCTCGCGGGCACCCGCTCGGGCGGCCTGACCAAGCTCAACAACCTGCTCGTCAACGGCCCGAAGGGCAACTTCGGCGCCGCGCTGGCCGCCGTCCCCACCTATGACGGGTCTCTTCGGCAGGCGTCGCTCGGGCGCGACGAGGACCCCGGCTCGACCCGCCGGGTGTCACGCGGGCCCGACGAGGACCCCGGCCATGACCTGGTGGTGGCCTCGCCGGGCACGGGACGGCTCACGCTGATCACCGGCGGCCTCCGTTCCTCGTCCACCGGCGCGTCCACCGGCCTGCAGCGAGACCGCGTCCAGCCGCTCGCCGCCGGCTCCCAGGACTCCCTCTACGGCTACGCCCTCGCCCCCTGAGAGGGCGAGCTGCGGCCGCAGTTGCTGGACCCGGTTCGGCCTGACGGTCGAGGTGAAGGCGTCGCGCGATCCGGACGAGCGCGCCGAGGTCGTCCGGCGTGGGCTGGCCTTCGAATCCTCGCCCGCGGAGTTCACCGGCCGGTGGGCCGAGCAGGAGACGCTACCGGCCCTCCGGCCGACCGGGGAACCGGTCTAACCGGGGAATCGGGATGACCGGGCTAACCGGGGTGACCGGGCTAACCGGGGTGACCGGGTGACCGAGGACCGGGTGACCGGGTGACCGGGTGACCGGGTGACCGGGGTGATCATTTCTGGGGTGTGCCCACGCGATGTCGTCGCACTCCCAGTGCGACGGCGCGCAGGTCATCGGCCCCGAAGCGGTCAGGGTCGATCTTGACCACCGCCGCGACCCCCGGTTCGGCCAGCCAGAACGCCTCGCGGGTGCCGATGAAGCCGGTGTCCTGGAACTCGTCCAGATCGCCGAGGTCGCGCTCCTCGTACTCGGTCAGGAAGGCGCGCAGCTCCGTCGGCGTGGTCAGGCGCTCGCCCCGCATCACGATCACCTGCAGATCCACGCGGTGGGCCCCGTCGTCGAGCCGCCGTTCCCACACCCGGGACCTGAAGGCGACCTCCTCCCATTCGTACTCGAAGTCGGTGACCAGTTTCCCCACCCCGGCCGGAACGTGTCCGATCGAGAACCCGTCGAGCTCTCCGCCGCTCTGCATGAGACCGACCCCCATCCCCACAATGACGAGAAACTTCCCGACAATTCCCACCAGCGCCTCCACTATTCGGCCACCGCGTGTCGAGGGGACCGTACAGCCAGGCGGGAACGGTCCGAGCGGTTACCTCTGAAGAGGTCACACCACCTCCCCGTGCGGGACGTTCTCCGACCGGACCCGTTCCACGGAGGCGGCGAGGGAAGGGCCCGGAGACCACGGCAACGGGGTCAGGGGCGAGTCGTCACGGCGCTCGGCCACAGCCGCTGGAGTGGCGTGGGCCCACGGACCACGACCGGCTGCGGCGCGGGGCGCCCAGGGGGCTCCGCCGTACGTTCCGGGGGGGCTCCGCCGTACGTTCCGGGGGTCAGGCCGCGCGGTCCGGCCACCACCCGGCGGCTGCGGCGAGCAGCCTGAGGCGGAGCGCGGGTACCGGAAGTCGCGCGTGCACCGGTCGGCGGGAAGTGAAGCGGGCCGACGTGCGGTACAGGAAGTCGAGCAAGCGCCGGGTTACAGGAGGTCGAGGGTGTGCTGGCCGGCGGGCAGCGTGAAGCGGGCAGACGTGCGGGCGGGCGCGCCGCGGCGGGTGATGTAGTCGAGGGTGCGGAAGTCGGCGTGCAGTTCGTCGGCGGTGAGGCGGCAGACGATGTAGCCGCGGCGCTGGTCGAGGTAGGAGATGTGCGGGTTCTCGGCGAGGATCTCGGTGACGCGGGCCCTGTCCCGGTAGCCGTCGCCGTCGCTGGCGATGGACGAGGTGACGAGTTCGACGCCGACCCGGGGGGAGTCGGGGTCGTCGAAGTCGAGTTTGAGGTCCGCGGCGTGGTGCATGTGGGCGTCGCCGGTGAGGACGACGGGGTTGGCGGCTCCGGAGTCGCGGAACCCGGTGAGCAGGCGGGCGCGGTCCGCGGCGTAGCCGTCCCAGGAGTCCATGCTGACCTCGTGGCCGGGGCCGACCTTCCAGTCGCGCTGGGCCATCAGGATCTGCTGGCCGATGAGGTTCCAGCGGGCGGGTGAACGGCGAAGGCCGCCGAGGAGCCAGTTCCGCTGGTCGGATCCCAGCAGGGTGCGGTCCTCCGCGAGGCGGTCGTCGCAGCCGGCACGCAGGCCGTCGGCGCAGGGCTGGTCGTCGCGGAACTGGCGGGTGTCGAGCAGGTGGAAGCGGGCCAGGGTGCCCCATTCGACGCGGCGGTGGACGCGGATGGCGGATCCGCCCGGGATGCTGGAGCGGCGCAGCGGCATGTTCTCGTAGTAGGCGCGGAAGGCGTCCGCCCTGCGGCGGGCGAAGCCGGCGGCCTCGGTGCTGGAGATCGTGCCCGCCCAGTTGTTCTCCACCTCGTGGTCGTCGAAGGCGACGAGCCAGGGGGCCGCGGCGTGGGCCTGCTGAAGGTCGTGGTCGCTCTTGTACTGGGCGTGCCGCATCCGGTAGTCGGCGAGGGTGGCGCACTTGCCCTCGGTGTGCCGCCGCACGCCGCCGCCGAGCGCGACGTACCCGTCGGGACCGTACTCGTACATGTAGTCGCCCAGGTGCACGACCAGGTCGGGCTCCTGCTGGGCGAGGCGACGGTAGGCGGTGTAGTAGCCGTGCTCGTAGTGGGCGCAGGCGGCCACGGCGAAGGTCAGCGGCGACATGCCGGTCGGCGCGGTCCTGGTACGGCCGGCGGGCGAGAGGTGACCGTCGGCGCGGAACCGGTAGAAGTACTCGCGGCCGGCGTCGAGTCCCACGGGTTCGACGTGCACACTGTGCGCCTGCTTCCAGCGGGCGGTCTCCTTGCCGGAGCGGACCACGTTCGTGAAACGCTCGTCGGTCGCGACCTGCCATTCGACCTCGACGTCCCGGGCCGGCATACCGCCGTGCCCGTCGCCGCCGAGCGGGTCACGGGCCAGCCGGGTCCACAGCACGAAGCCGTCGGTGGACGGGTCGCCCGAGGCGACGCCGAGGGTGAACGGGTCCTGGGCGAGCGTTCTGGCGCGCGCGGGCCCCGGGAGCAACAGGCCGCCGGCTCCGGCGGCGACTACGGACAGGAACACTCTGCGTGAGGGGGTCTGCTCCACGCACCCAGTGCAGGCGCTCCGGCTGGCGCGGCTGTGACCTGCGCGTCAATCGGGCATGAACAACGTCTGTCATCAGAACCCGGCCTCCGGCGACACCCGCCGGGGCCCTGACCGCCCGGCGGAACCCAGCTGTCCAACGGGCCTCAGCCGCCCCATTCGGAGTCATTCGCCCAACAGAACCCAACTGTCCAACGGGCCTCAGCGGAACCCCGACCGCCCAGCGAACCCGACCGCCCAACGGAACCCGGCCCGCCCGACAGGACCCGGGACCTGGCCGCCCGACAGGACCTGGCCGCCCCACAGGACCCGGCCGCCCCACAGGACCCGGCCGCCCCACAGGACCCGGCCGCCCCACAGGACCCGGCCGCCCCACAGGACCCGGCCGCCCGACAGGACCCGGCACCCGGCCGCCCGGCGGGCCTCAGCCGTCGTCGGAGCCGCCCAGGCGCTCCGCCAGGGCCGCCGCCTCCTCGTCACCGATCTCGCGGAACCCGGCCGCGGCCTCGGCGCAGCGTGCCGCGGCCTCCTCCAGCCGGTCGAGCCAGTCGAGGATCTTGCCCTGCTCGTAGGCGATCCGGGACTTCTCCCAGATCACCTCGGGGTCCGTGGCGGACGCCCCGGCCAGAGCCGTTCTGGCCTCGTCGAGGGCGAGCACCGCGGCGGGCTCCTCATCGTCCAGGTGGAACATGGCGTTCGCCCGGCGGCGCAGGGCTCGGGCGCGGGCCAGGACTTCGGGGTGCCGTGCGGCGGCGGCGGCGAAGCCCTCCACGGCCTCGGCGTGCCTGCCCAGCCGCACCAGGACGTGCGCGGCCGCCTCCAGGACGTGGGCGGAGTCCAGGGCACGGCCGGCGGCCCGCAGGCGCTCCGCCACGGTGGTGTAGTCGGCCAGCGCCGCGTCCAGCTCGCCCAGTTCGTCGAGGGCCTGGCCGCGCGCCCAGGTGACGGTGAGCCGGTTGTCGTGGTCGTCGTCGGCCAGCATGGCGAGCGCCTCCTCCGCCGCCTCGGCCGCGTCCATGGGACGCCGCGTCGACAGGTAGGCGCGGCACAGGTCGACCCTGGCCAGGGCGGCGAACCCGGTGGCGCCGAGCGCGGTGAACGCCGCGACGGCCTCGATCAGGTCGTCCGCGGCCTCGGCGGACCTGCCGAAGGCGACGAGCAGCTCGCCCCGGCTGGCGTGCGCGACGGCCCGCAGGTCCGCCGCGGAACGCGGCGCGGACACCAGCGCCTCGGAGTACGCGCTGACGGCGCCGTCGAGGTCGTCCCCCGTCTCGCAGAGCAGCCGGGCGTGCAGCATGCAGGCGCGGGCCAGCAGCAGCCCGCCCTGCTCGCGCAGCGCGTCGCGGGCGCGCCCGGCCGCCGTGGCGGCGTCCGCCTGCCTGCCGGGGATCTCCTGGAGCGCCTCCGCCAGGAGCGTGAGCAGCCGGCCGTCGTCGTCACCGGCCGGTTCCAGCAGGCCGAGCGCCTCACTCGTGCGGCCGGCCATCAGGTACGCCTGCGCCAGCCGGCTGGTGGCCGCGCCGCCGTACTCGGCGGCGGCGTGCGCGAGCAGGTAGGCGGCGGACTCCTCCAGCAGCCCGATCCCCTCCTCGACGGCTCCCGCCCGGCATCGTGACAGGCCCAGGCGGCCCAGTGCCACCTGACGGCGCGGCTGGTCGCCGGCCTCGGCATGCAGGTCCGCGGCCAGCGCCCACTCCCGTGCGGCCGCCGCGTCGTCTTCGCGCAGCGCCGCCGCCAGCCCGCTGCCGTCGGCCCTGCGTGCCGCCTGCGACCTGGTCGGCTCGCGCGAGGCGTGCAGTTCGTCGAAGCGGGCCCAGAGGGCGAGCGCGGCCTCGTGGTCGGCCCGCGCCCAGCTCTCGGACGCCTGGTCGAGCAACGTCTCCGGGTCCTCGGACCGCACGACGTCCGGTACGGCGCGCACCGGGACGGCGAAGCGCCTGGCGTGCGGGGTGAGTGGCAGGTACTCCACCAGCGGCTCGGCCGACAGCGTCTGTTCCACCCTCGTGCCCTGCTCGGGGGTGCCGTTGCGGGCGTCGAACCTGGCGGCGAGGCCGCGCGCCCTGCTCGCCAGCTGCTCGCGCAGCACGCCCACCGGGATCTCGCCGCCGACCCAGCGGACCGTGGTGTCGCCGTGACCGGTCTCCGCCAGCCGGCGCAGCAGCAGGCCCGCCGCGGCGGCGAACCACATGGCGGCGCGCGGGCTGGCGGCCCGTTCGAGCAGGGACGCCTCGCGTTCGAGGATCTCCAGGCCGCGCGCCTCGTTGCCGGTGAGCGCGCAGAACTCGATGTGGTCGCCGAAGTCGTCGACGTAGTTGGTGTCGCCCTGCACGATCCGGTAGGCCCGCCGGTGCGCGGCGGCGGCCTCCTCCAGCCGCCCGGTGCGGACGTAGGGGAGCAGCAGTTTCGTCAGGATGCCCTGCGGCTGGACATGACAGGTCAGCTCGCCCGCCACGACGGGCGCGGCCAGCTCGACGGCCTCCTCGTCGCGGCCCATCAGCACCAGGTGCCACACCTTGCCGCTCGGGTCACAGCCCTCGCAGTCGGACATCTGCCCGCGGGGCGTCGTCTGCCAGCGCCGGAACCACTCCTCGGCCTGCGCCCTGTCCCCGACGTGGTGGGCGAGATGGCAACGCTTGGCGTGGACGGCGTGCAGGCCGTGACCGGCTTCCTGGTAGCGGCGTTCCATCTCCGCCAGCGCGTCGTGCGCCCGCCGGAGCGGCACCTCGGGGAAGCGCATCATGTCGCTGATGATCCACTTGAACTGCCAGTGCAGGTTGTAGGACTGCCACTCGTCGAACCTGCCCGGCTCCGCGTCGTACTCGGCCAGGCAGCGGCTGAACGTGGCGAAGGACTTGGCCGGTTCCGCGCCGTACTGGTAGGCGCCGGTCAGCTCCATCCGCACGACGAACGCCAGGTCGCGGTCGCGGAGCGCCTCGGCCCGCCGCAGCGCCTCCTCCAGCAACACCGACTTGGCCTCGCCGTAGGGCATCTCGGACGCCTGGTCGACCAGGCCCTGCACCTCTTCGGTACCTGACATGGTCACTCCTTGCCGAGTACGGCCCAGTCGAGCAGGCCGAGGAACGAGCGGTTCAGCGCGGCCGTGTCCGCGGCACGCAGCGGGTGGTGGCCGTGGAGCAGGGCCATGCCGTACAGGGCCTCCACGGCGGTGCCGGCGAGCGAGGCGTCGGGGAGCGCGGCGACGCGGCGCACCAGCGGGTTGCGGTGGTTGAGCACGAGGCGGGGACGCGCAGCGGGGACGACCTGTTCCATCGCGCCGAGCACGTCGGCCCACAGCTCGTCGCTGCCCTCCCTGGCCTCGCGCAGTTCCTCCTGGTGCTGGGCGGCGCGGCTGGTCAGGTAGAGGGCGGGCAGCGAGGCGGGGTCGAAGTCGCGCAGCACCACCTCGCAGCCCAGCGGCTCGAGCGCCCTGGCCGCCGCCGCGAGGAACGCCCGGACCGACAGCTCGGTGCCGGGGTCCACCGGTCCGAGCTGGGTGGCGAGTTCGGCGGGGTCGAGCCGGTCGACCCGGATCTCGGGGTCGATCCGCGGCAGGCGTTGCAGGATCTCGCTGTCGTAGACGTATCCGGCGTTGATCAGGCCCACGCCCTGGGCGCCCGCGACGGAGGAGAGCTGGCGGAACTCGTCCACGCCGGCCGTGTAGCGGCCGTGGGGGTGGCGCAGGCGGAACTGGGCGAGCGTCATCGGCCCGTCGCTGGTCTCGAACTCCAGCCAGCGGTCGACCAGGCGCAGCATGTCGTCGTCGTGCAGGGCGAGCGCCTTGACGCCGAGGTGGTGCAGGCGCAGGAAGCCGCGCAGCCTGGCCGGGTCGGTCTCGGCGAGGGCGACCAGCCATTCGCGGAGCCGGGCGCCGAGCACGGTGCGGGTGTGTTCGAGCAGGTCGTCGTCGTAGAGGGCCTCACGGCTCGCGGTGGGGCGCAACTCCCCCGCGTCGACGACGCAGCGGGCGAAGAACGCCCACTCGGGCAGCAGCCCTTCGGTGTTCTCGGCGAGCAGCATGCGCTTGAGGTAGACCCGGTGGGCCGACCTGACGGTCGGGTTGGCGGGGCTGGGCAGGATGAACGCGACCCCGGTGAGCCCGGCCTCGGGCACCGACAGGTCGACCACGTCGAACGGCGTGAAGCCGAAGGACTGCCTGCCGTACTCCATCAGCGCCGTACGGCGGGCGTCCGGCGTGGGGTGGGCGGCGAGCCACGGCGGGCCCTCGCCGCTGACCGGTGTGCCCGCGACGGTCACCTCGAAGGGGAGCAGCGAGCCGTAGAGGGCGGCCAGTTCCCGGACGGCCTGCTCGGTGACCCATTCGCTCGCGTCCTGGCGGGGTTTGAGCGTCACGGTGGTGCCGGGTTCCGCACGTTCGGCGGGGGCCGGGGCGACGCGGTAGCGGCCGTCGGCCATGCCGGTCCACAGCACGGTCGGGCCGCCCTTCGCCGACCGGGTCTCGACCTCGATCTCGTCGGCGACCAGGAAACCCGACAGCAGGCCGATGCCGAACTGGCCGAGGAACTCGTGGCGGGAGAACCCGAGCTCGTCGCGTTTGGAGGAGCGGCCGATCGTGGCCAGCAGGGTGTGGACCTCCTGCTCGGTCAGCCCGATCCCGCTGTCGTGGACGCGCAGCACGCCGTCGCCCAGTTCCAGGGTGATCCGTGCGGGCGCGGCCGGGTCGTCGCCGGTGCGAGCGGTGATCGCGTCGACGGCGTTCTGCAGCAGCTCGCGGACGTAGACCCTGGGGCTGGAGTAGAGGTGCCTGCTCAGCAGGTCGACCACTCCGCGCAGATCTACCTGAAAGGCGCTTTCCACCCGTTTCCCCCTGATCAGCGACAACGGGGAATCACCCTAGCGTGCTCAGAGATACGGCTTGAGGAAAGGTGCGAGCGCGCCGGAGCCCAGATACTTCTCCACGGTGTGGAAGTCGATCCAGTCGAGATCGACCATGCCGTCGTGGTCGACCCCCGTGAAGCAACTACGCAGAGCGGGCGGGATGGCCGCGATGTCGTCCTTGTCGGCGATGTTCACCCAGCGGGTCACCCCGTCGGGACGGCCTCCCTTGCCGGCCAGCGGGGCCGGCAGCAGGCGTTCGAAGACGACGTTCCGCATGCCGAGCGGGCTGCCGAGCGTGATCAGCAGCTCCACCTTCAGGTCGGGGTTGGCGTGCAGCGTCTCGTAGGCGACCACGCTGCCCAGCGAGTGCGCGATCACCACCTGGGGCCGGTTGCGGCGGATCACCTCGGCCACCGTCCGCCTGGCCGCCGACCTCGCGGGGCCGTTGGCGCTCTCCAGGTAGACGGCCACCTCGGGGCAGAACAGAGTGGCGAACTCCGCCGCCCGGCGCTCCAGCTTGCCGAGCAGGAACTCCGTCGCCCAGCGCAGGGCGCCGGTCAGCGACTCCCCCGCCGCGTCCCTGACCCCGTCGAGCTGGGTGGCCCAGTCGAGGAAGACCCGCTGGGACTCGGCGTCCATCGCCCGCGCCGGCCTCGCGAGGCTCCGGCCGGGTGCGCACAGGTGGTGCGCGTAGTAGGCGATCTCGGTGATGTAGCTTTCACCCCGGTGCGCCGTGCCGCCGGGCAGGCCCGCGTGCAGATAGCGGTTCCACTTGGTGCGAACCGCCTCGGCCGCGCCGGAAACGGACCGGCCCGCATCCTGGTAGTACCGGTATTTACCGATTCCGTGTACGCCTACGATCGTCGCCACCGTCTCGTCCTCCCGCATGTTTCCGGAAATGTACGGCTAGCAACCCACGCGCATACGATGCCGGACCGGTGACACCGCCACAAGAGATGAAACTTAACCATTTCATCACTGCGTAAGAGGCAGAACAGCCACCGGAAAGCAACGAACCATCTCAAGCCTGGACCGCAGAAACCTTTGTCTCCCGCAAGCATGCCGACTGTGGTTCTTACCTGCGCCGGAACCCTCAACCCGCTGCCTTTCCTCCGTCCGCAGACAGCGAGGGACACCCTGCACCTGGCGTCTCGGCGACTCTTGAGCGAGGCCCGATGAAACAAAAAATGCAAAACACGGCGTCAGGATGCCGTCCGCCGGGACTTGCCCCGCCGCGCGACGAGAGAACCCACGGTCTGCGCCGCAGCTTATGCCTGTCGTGCCGGCTTTCTGAGCACTTCGGTGAGAGCCGAGATGCTGTGGTCGCCGTGGCCCGCCTCGGCCGCCCGCCTCACCAGGTCGTGCAAGGGGGCGAGCCAGGCCGTGTCGACGTTCGTCTCCTTGGCCAGGTCCTCGTCATGGGCCGCCCCGGCGAGGAAAAGGTTCACGGAGGAGGCGGCATCGGCGTAGTCTCCGCTGTCGATCTCCTTGGCGTAGGTCGGCAGCAAGGACTTGATCATGTCCAGCCACTTGCCGGCGAACCGCACCATCGAGTGCGCCTCAAGCCCGCGCGCCTGGACCGCGGCGGCGCCCTGGAAGAAACCGACCAGTGCGGGCAGCAGGATGGCGCCCACGGCCATCTCATACAGGGCGGCGAGGTCGGTCTCATCGCCCAGGTGCACGGTGTCGCCGCCCAGCACCTTCAGGGTCGTCTCGAACTCCTCGAAGACGGTCTTATCACCGCTGTAGTACAGCAGGGTGTCCGGCGCTCCCACGGCCGAGGGCACGTTCTTGACGGCCCCGGCGAGGAACCGGGCGCCGTGGCCGACGGCCCAGACGGCCGTCTCGCGGGCGCCGACCGGGGAACCGCTGTTCAGGGTGACAAGGGCCCGCCCATGCAGGGACGCGACGGCCGGCTCCAACGCCAGCCGAGTGTCATCGAACGTGGTCAAGCAGGTGATGACCAGCGGACTTGCCGTCACCGCATCCTCGATGGCCTCCGCATGCTCGGCTCCCATGGCGATCAGGGGTGCGGCTTTGGCGGCGGTCCTGTTCCAGACAGTGGTCGGGTGCCCGGCCTTGACGAAGGCCTCGGCCAGTGCCGTGCCCATCGAGCCCAGTCCGATGACGGTCACCGGTGTCGGGTGATTTCCAGTCATGTGCGTACTCCAGTCAAAGAGAGAACAGGAAGAGGTGAGCGTGCCGCCTTCGATGCCGTCGGTGGTCGCGGGGCGGCACCTGATCCATGCTGGAGCTGAGCAGACATTTCATCAAGTACCGACAATTTTGTCGGGTACTCACAAAGATGTAAGTATGGGTGGATGAAGAAGACGAAGGAGCGGGCGTTCACCTGCGGGCTCGACGCCGCCATCGCTGTCATGGGAGGCAAGTGGAAGGGGCTGATCCTGTTCGCGCTCCAGGATGGCCCCCTGCGCTTCGGGGAGCTGCGGCGCGCGGTCGCCGGCATCAGCGAGCGGGTGCTGATCCTGCAGCTCCGGGAGATGGAGACCACCGGGCTGCTTCATCGCGAGGTCTATCACCAGGTCCCGCCGAAGGTGGAATACTCACTCACCGAGTTCGGTCACTCGCTCAACACCGCGATGGCGTCGCTTGGAGAGTGGGGCGAGGAGAACATCGAGCGCATCGAGGCCATCCCCTGGGACCAGGTCGGGTGACCGGCGCGGACAGATCCGCAGGCCGCATCCCTGGACGACTTCACCACCGCCCCGGCGGTGGTCCTGGACCGACATTCCCGCGTGGGTACCCCATGGCCGCCGCCCTGGTCACCGATTTCGCGCGGATTCCGGAGAAGAAGCGGAATTTGTGCGACTGATATTCAGCGACCCCGGCCGTGCGGGCACTGTATGTGGATCGGGAATACATAGCCCCGACCGGTGGGGCACATCCTGCTCGAAGAAATTCGCCCAGAGCCGGTCCGACTTACTTCACCATTGATACGCGTACTGATCCCAGTCCGGGTACCAACCGGTGCCGTAGTAATTCCAGGTGTCCGAATCAAGCAAGGCGACGTGCCCGCCCCAGTAGACGCTCTCCTTGAGCTGGAACACCGCCCACCAGCCGGTGTCGGGCTGTGGATCGCGGCTGGTCCGCTCCGCCTTCGACTTGAACCAGCTCCACATGTTCCGAGCCCGGATCGGTCGTTTCGCCGGAGTGTAGCAACGAGCATGGATATGCGGGTTGGGAGGCCGCAACTCGGTGTATCCCGCGCGTATGAAGGCGTCCGACAGGAAGTGGGCGCAGTTGTTCGCAAAAGCGTCGCCCGCGGAACAGCTGTCCGTCCAGTATTCCGCCACCGAAGAGAGCGCGGGCACGCGTGCCGGCGCCTCCATCACGGACTTGGTGGCAGGGGAGGGCGCGCCGGGCCGCTGCCTGGGCACGGGAGGGGCGATGTTCTCCATCGCCACCATGTCCGCGCCGACCGTCGCGGGGGACGGCGCTCCGTCGACCTCGACGGATTCCGGAGCGGCGATATTCTCCATGCCCACGGTGAAGGGGGATGAGGAATCCACGATGAAGGAACTGATACGGAACGCCTGAGCACCCTCCGCCACCCAGAGCCGGACCCGCTCCCCGACGTTCTCCCGCTTCTTGATATCCGCCTTGGCGAAGGAGTAGATGAACTGCGGCGACTGCACCAGAAGCATATGGTCTCGACGGTTCATGTCGTCAGTGGCATAACCCTCGAAAGGCACAGCAGGAGATTCCATTTTCTGCGCCTTCTCGATCAGCGAACCGAGATCGGTGTCCTGCTGACTCATTAGCTCTCCTCGCCACAGGGCCGCCATGCGCCGGATTCACCCGTGGCATTCCTGGGCAGGCGCACGGTCAAGCGCATCCATCAAATGATGTATGCCCGACCCAAAACGGCAACTAACACCATAATTCAAGTCTTAGCAACCGATCGACCCAAATAGCCGAACTATGGTCGAATAATCTACTCGACCTGGGCATAACGGCATCCGTCTCGCTCCCGATCGCCGGCGTTCACGACCTGGTCTCAAGGCGGATCACCGGCGGGGGGACCCGGCCTTCCGCCGGCCCTGGTCGGCGACCTTCCCCGCGGGCATGCCCAGGCCGGCGCTGATCCGGCTCCAGGCCCGGAGCCGGATCAGCGCGGTCGACGCAGGCGGCCGGGGTCAGCTCCCCGCGACGGCCGGGCGCAGCACGACCGGAAGGGTGCGATGACCATTGGCGATGAAGGAGTCCAGCGGCTCCAACTCCTGTGCGGGAACGGCGAAGGCGAGGTCGGGGAAGCGGGCGAACAGCGACGAGAGCGAGAGGGACGCCTCCAGCCGGGCCAGCGGCGCGCCCAGGCAGAAGTGGACGCCGTGGCCGAAGGCCAGATGGTCTCGGCGGGTGTCACGCGTGAGTACGAACTCCTCGGCGTCGGGCCCGTGCTGGCCGGGATCCCGGCCGGCGGCCGCGTAGCCGGCGAGGATCGCCTCTCCCTTACCGATCACCAGGTCGTGGGGCGCGAGGGAGATGTCCTCGACGGCGTACCGGAGTGGCAGGCTGGCCACCGGCGCCTGCCAGCGCAGCGTCTCCTCGATCACGTCGTCCCAGGAGGCGTGCCCGGCGCGGACGAGTTCACGCTGGTCGGGATGGGTGAGCATCGCGCACAGCGCGTTGTCGATCAGGTTGACGGTCGTCTCGTGGCCTGCCGCGATCATCAGGAACAGGGTGTCGATGAGTTCGGCCTCGCTGAGCCGCGAACCGCCGTCCTCGTCGCGCGCGGCGATCAGGTCGCTGGTCAGGTCGTCGCCGGGAGACTCGCGCTTGGCCGCGACCAGGCCGGTCAGGATGGCGTAGGCCCGCTGCTGGGTGGCCAGGGTCTCCGCCGCGTCGGCGGAGGTGTGGAAGACGCCGTCGACGACGCGGCGGATGTCGTCACGGGAGCTGTCCGGCAGGCCGAACAGCTCGGCGATCACCCTCATCGGCAACTGGTAGGCGAAGGTCTCCCGGAGGTCGGCACTCTGTCCGGGCGTGATCGCGGCCAAGTCGTCGAGAAGGTCGTCGGTGATCTGCTGGACGCGGGGGCGCAGCGCCTCGATGCGGCGCGGTGTGAACGCCGCGGAGATGAGCCTGCGCAGCCGCCTGTGGTCGGCGCCGTAAGCGGTGAACATGTTCGTGACGGCGACCCAGGTGTACAGCGGCCAGTCCTGCGGGATCTTGCCCTCGATGAAGGGAGGCCAGTGCCGGCGCGGGTCCTTGGAAACCCGTGGGTCGGCGAGCAACCGCTTGAGCAGCTCCGGATCGGTTACCGCCCACGCCACCACGCCGCCGGGGAGCTCCACCGGCGTCGCCGGACCGGCGGCACGAAGGCGGGCGGCTTCACCGTGGATGTCGGCGCCGGTCGGGTCGATGGCGAAGGGGCAGGTGACTGCGTCATCCATGTGCTGGCTCCAGGGATCGGTGAGGGAACGGGAACGAAGTGCACGGGCAACGCCGTCAGGGCCCGGTGGAAGGGTCCGGGCCGCCACCGCAACCGGGACGCGGGGACGGCGAGTGCCACGTCCGGGACACGGTCGAGGAGCCTCTCGATCGCGACGGCGGCGATCAGGCGGGCCAGGTCCTTGGCGGGGCAGGCGTGCGGGCCCGCGCTGAACGCCAGGTGGGCGCGGTTACCCGCCCTGCTCGCCGACAGATTCAACGCCGGATCGGTACTCGCGGCGGCCAGGCTGATGACGACCGGTTCCCCGGCACGAAGGCGCACCCCCCGCAACGAGACATCGTGCCGGGGGTAGTGAACGGCGTAGTTGGCCATGGGCGGGTCCTTCCACAACACCTCCTCCAGTGCCGCGTCGACGGGCATGCTGCCGCCGGACAGGCTGCCGGCGAACCGGTCGTCGGACATCAGGAGCCGCATCGCGTTACCGATCAGGTTCTGCACCGGTTCGGTCCCGGCCGCGATGAGCAGCGCGCACTGGTGGATCATCTCCTCGTCGTTCAGCCGCACGGGGTGGGCCATCAACCAGGAGGTCACGTCTGGTCCCGGCCGGGCCCGTTTGACGGTGATCAGGTCGACCATGTACTGGGTGAACTGCGCATCGCCTTCGGCCGCGCCGTCGCCGCCCTCGAACATCTTGGCCAGCGCGGTGACCAGCTGGACGCTGTCCGCGTCGGCTCGGCCGAAGAGCTCGTTGAGGGTCAGCAGCGGCAGGACCGCGGCGTACTCGGTCAGGAGGTCCGCGTGGCCGCGGGAGGCGAAGGCGTCGATCAACCGGTCGGCGTGGCGGGAGACGGAGCGGCGCAGCGCGTGCGGGTCGATGCGGTGCAGGCTGTCGGTGATCGCCTGACGGAAGCGGACATGGTCGGGTGGGTCGGAGAACAACGCGTTGGGCCGGTACCCCATCAACGGGATGACGGGGCTGTCGTCGGGAACCTCTCCGCTTTGCCGGGCTCGCCAGTTGCGCGGGTCCTTGGAGTAGATGTGCGGGTTGCGTAGCACGTCCAGGGCGGCGTAATAGTCGGTGACGAGGGTGGCGCCCACCCCGGGGGCGAGTTCAACCGGCGCGGCCGCCCCGCGGGAACGCAGTTCGGCGTACACGCCGCCCGGGTTGGCGGCGAACTCGGGGCTGTACAAGGGGGTGCCCCAATGATGGTCATCGTGTGCGGGACAGCCGGGGGGCGGGCCGGAACCTGCGGGATGGTGGGTGGTCACGGGTGCTCCTTGGTGGCACGGGCGTGAAGGTACTGCACGAGGGTGATCAGCGCGGCGCCGGCGGAGGCGCGGTCGCGGGCGTCGCAGACGACCAGAGGCGTCTCCTCCAGCAGGTCCAGGGCACCGCGCACCGCACCGGTGTCGAAGGCGGGCACGCCGTCGAACTGGTTGACGGCGACGGCGTACGGCAGGCCGTACTCCTCGACCATGTCCATGACGGGGAAGGACGCGTCCAGGCGGCGGACGTCGGCCAGCACCAGTGCGCCCAGCGCGCCGTAGGCCATGTCGCGCCACAGCCGCTGGAAGCGTTGCTGCCCGGGGGCGCCGAACAGGTACAGCACCAACCGTGGGTTGAGCGTCAGGCGCCCGAAGTCCATCGCGACAGTGGTGGTGTCCTTGCCTGTCACCCCGGCCAGGTCGTCGACCAGGGCGCCGGCCTGCGTCATGATCTCTTCGGTGCGGAGCGGAGGGATCTCCGACAAGGCGCCCACCAGAGTGGTCTTGCCGACGGCGAAGTGCCCCACGATGAGGATCTTCACCGCGCGCTCCACCGCGTCGCCGAGATAGACGGCCCTCGGGCGACCGTCAGACCAGGGCGCGGAGCCCATCGAGTACCTCCTGCAGCAGTTGGATGTCGGGACGCGTCGCGGGAGACGCGGGCGCGCGGGTGACGATGTGGCCGGAGTCGGTCAGATCGCCGATCAGGACCTTGGTGACGGCGACGGGAAGCGCCAGATGCGCGGCGATCTCCGCCACCGACAGGGCCCCACCCCGGCACAGCGCCAGGAGGCTGCGCTTCTCCGGGGAGAGCCCCGCCTCCGGACCGCCTGACGGCTTGTCATCGACGGTGATCACAAGCGACACCAGGTCGAAGGAGATTCGCGAGTGGGCGCGGCCACCGGTCACCACATACGGCCGCACCAGGCCACTGTCGCGCCGGGGCGGCCTCATGAAAGTCTGCCGGCACCCTGGCGCGGCGGGCTGGTCATCTCCTTGCCCAGCCGGTCGACGAGTTTGTGCATCCGGTAGGTGACCACCTCCAGGTCCGCGGCACCGGTGAACGACACCGCCAGGTAGCTGCCCAGGCCGGCGGCGATGGTAAGCACGTAGCCGTCGGCGAACTCCACCAGGGTCTGCCGCCACGGGGTGTTCGGTTCGTCGGCGCAGAACTCCGCCGTGGCCCGGCTGAGGTTCTGCAGTCCGGACAACGCGGCCGCGTAGGTGTCGGCCTGGTCGCGGTTGATTCCCGCCGAGTGCGCCTGCAGCAGCCCGTCGGCGGTCAGCAGGATCGCGTGCCGCACGTGAGGGGTGTTGACGACCTCGTCGAGCATCCAGTTGTTCGAGTCATTCACCGGGGGCATTCCCTTCGGGCGGGGTGGACGTGCGGCCGGCTCGCGTCCCGCGTTGGAAGGCGCCCATGACGGCGGCGGCCTGCTCCGGGCGTTGCCGGGCGACCGGCGCAGGGGTCGGCGGCGCCTGCAGGTCCGGGAGCGCGTCACGGCGGCGGCGTTGGGGGAACTCCCCCGTCCGCAGCGGCGGCTTCGAGGCGGCGTTGTTCTCCGCCGGGGCCGTCAGGACGGGTCCGTCGTGCACATTCAGGTGCGTCAGCAGCGGGTGCGGCAGGTAGAGCACCGCCCGCACCCCTCCGTAAGGCGACTGGGAGTCCACCGACACGGTGAACCCGTACCGCTTGGCGAGCACACCGATGACCGAGAATCCGAACTGCGGGGGGTCGCCGAGCCGGGTGACGTCCACGGAGCGGGAGCCGGAAAGCAGCCAGGCCGCCCGGTGTTTCTCCTGCTCGTGCATGCCGACGCCGCAGTCGTCGATCACGATGACCGCCCCGTTGTGCGTCGGGTGGATGTTCACCTGGACTTCCGTGCTGGGGGGCGAGTGGCGGGCGGCGTTGTCGAGCAGTTCGGCCACGGCCAGCACGACGGGCTCGACCAGCCGGTCGCTGAGCGCGATGTCGACCTGCGCGATGGTCTTGACCCGCAGATAGTCGCTGATGCGCGAGGTGGCGCCGCGCACCACGTCTTCCAGCGTGGCGGCGGCCCGCTGCCGCCCAGGCCAGGCCCCGCACAGGACCGCGACAGCCTGCGCCCGCCGCCCGAACTGGGCGTTCGCATGGTCGATCTTCAGCAGGTCGGCGAGAATGCCCGGATGGTCGTAGCGGTTCTGCATGGCCGAGATGACCAGCTGCTGGTCGCTGGCAAGGCTCTGCAGGGCACGCATGGTGGTCATCAGCGCGGCTCGGGCCGACTGGTCGGCGCGAGCCAGCGCGGCGTTGACGCTGTGCGTGAACTGCTCCACCACCCGCTGCTGGCTGTGGCCGTACGGCGAGTCGGCGATGCTCTCGTGCAGCGGGCCTGGCACCTGCACGGATTCCTCGTGCAGCGACTCCGCCAGCGCGGGGAGGCGGACCTCGGCCAGGTGCCGCGCCTCCAGATCCCGGGCGCGCAGATCACCCCTCAGTGCGGTCGCGTGCCGGCGCGAGGCACTGGCGATACGCCGCTGGTGCGCCACGGCGACGACGGCGAGCAGCAGGCCCACCGCCAGGCACCACACCAGCACCTCCAGTATGGGACGAGACATAGAATCCTCAACGTCGATAGGTGAACGGGCCTCGCAGGGACCGGCGACGACGCCGGTCGGCGACGCGAACAGGTACCGGATCGCGATCGGCCTCGGCGGGTACGGCGGCGCGGGGCGACCGGGAGACTCGACGCGAACGGGGCGCTCCGGACGACCGCTCGGATCCGCCGCCGCACGGTCGTCTCAACCGCCGGCCGCCAGGTCACGATGATCCGCCTGGGAGACCACCGAACCACGCCGGTGGTCCCACTGCCATCTCGCAACCCTCTTCCAGCACGTCATCTCTGTCCAGCGGCGTCCATTCACCGGCACCGCGAGGCGCAGGCAACGCCGACGCACTTCTGGACGGTCACTTCCTTGATCAAATCTCAACGGTGGCAATTATGGACCATATGATGACAAAAGTAAATGCTAACATGTCAGGCATTTCAGTCCAAATAAGACATATTCACACACGGGCTGGGGTGCGCCGCCTGGCAGCCGCACGTGGCCCGGGAGTCCGGCACCCGCGCCGGGTCCGCCCGCCGTCGCAAACCCCGCCACCTGGCCAGACCA
Organism: Dolomitihabitans soli; assembly: GCF_022213955.1. Taxonomy (GTDB): domain Bacteria; phylum Actinomycetota; class Actinomycetes; order Streptosporangiales; family Streptosporangiaceae; genus Streptosporangium_A; species Streptosporangium_A soli. Next base: position 265,028 of record NZ_JAKNTW010000018.1, read on the forward strand.
CGAGCGGAGACCGGCCGGCGGCAGACGGGAAGACGTCCTGCGATCTGGCGACGGCGTGAAGCGCGCCATCGACGTCGCCGCCGCCCACCCGAACATCCCCGGCCAGAGGGTGACGAGCCCGTGGCTCATGATCCGGACGACCGCCAATTACCGCAAAGCCAATAAACATCCGTACGGAAAGGCATTTCCGTCGAAATATCCATTAAATATCCTCCAGATAATACGCCGGGAAGCGTAATTCCCTGCCTGGAATGGCAGCCGTGGGCGGTCACCATCGTCCGCACCCCACGCGGTCCACGTGGGCGTACGATGTGCGGATCTTGGACGTTGGGATGGCGTCCGGTGGGGAGGTACGGGCATGAGTTTCCGGCTGGCGGCGTACGCCGTGTGCATCGAGGATGGGCGGGTGCTGCTCGCCCGTTACGTATCACCCAAGGGCGAATCCCACTGGACTCTACCGGGCGGCAGGGTCGAGCACGGGGAGGACCCGTTCGACGCGGTGATCCGGGAGGTCGCTGAGGAGACCGGCTGCGACGCGGTGGTCGAACGCCTGCTGGGCGTGGACTCAAGGGTGATCCCCGCGGCCGAACGCACCATCCCCGGCGGACCGGAGCACCAGAATGTCGGCATCTTCTACCGGGCCCGCATCACCGGCGGCCAACTCCGGCCTGAGCCGAACGGCGAAACCGCCGAGTCGGTCTGGACCTCGATCCCCGACGTCGCCTGCCTGCGCCGGTCATCGCTGGTCGACATCGGCCTCGCCCTGGCCCAGTCCCTTCCGGCAACGGGCCACGTCGCTCCCGTCCCGGCCGGCGGCCTGATCCAGCACTGAGGCCACCACCGACCTCCGCTCAGCCCGCTCGACCGTCATCCGGCTCACCTGATCGGCAGGACGGGCCCTGGCGATCCGGCTGACTCGATCGAGGGCGGCAGCCATTCACCGCACCTACGCGGCGAGCATGTCGAAGTGGAACCCGATGACGACCACCAACGATCATGAGCAGCCGCATGCCGATTTAACCATTTGGTCGCTGGGTAGGGGCAAAGGTTAGGCTTATAAAGCCGACAATCTGGAGGAATCACCCGTCATGCCCGGTTCGCTCGCCATTAATGGCACGCTCGTCATCCCGGAGAGCGAGCTGAGCTGGCGGTTCTCGCGTTCCTCGGGCCCGGGTGGGCAGGGTGTCAACACCACGGACAGCAGGGTCGAGCTCAGCTTCGACCTCGCCGCCACCGAGGCCCTCGACCCCGCGTTGAAGGCCCGCGCGCTGGAGCGGCTCGCTCCCCGGCTCACCGGCGGGGTGCTCACGATCGCCGCCTCGGAGTTCCGCTCCCAGCTCCGCAACCGCGACGCCGCCGAACAGCGGCTGGCCCAGATCATGCGCGAGGCCGTCGCGCCCCCGCCCAAACGACGCCGCCCCACCAAACCCAGCAGACGGGCCGTGGAGCGCAGAATCACCGCCAAGAAACACAGATCCGACATAAAACGACTCCGCCGTGACCTTTAAAGCACAACCCAAAATGCCATTCGATTGGCGGCTGAGTGCCGCCCTGAGGGGATGAGGGACGGATGTCGCTGCGCCCGAGCGTGCGTGCCGTACTTCTGGAAGAGGACCGCCTGCTCCTCTTCCGCCGTACCGTGCCCGGCCTCGCGCTCTACTGGTCGGCGCCCGGCGGCCACGTCGAACCCGAGGACGCCTCGCTGGAGGACACCCTGCACCGCGAGATGTTCGAGGAACTCGGCGCCACCGTCGGCGCCGTCACCCCGCTGACCACGCTCACCTGCCCCCGGGAGGAGGGCGTGAAGACCCAGCACGTGTACGGCTGCCGCCTGGTCACCATCGACGCCGCCCTGCGCTGCGGCCCCGAGTTCGACGACCCCACCCGGGGCGTCTACGAGGTCGTACGGCTGCCGCTGGACCCTGAGGAGATCACCGCGATCAACCTCGTCCCCCACGAACTGCGCGCCTACCTCTCCGGCGTCGTCACCCGCCTGCCCGAGCTCATCCCCGGTTAGGCGGGCTCCCGGCGGTCCTCCATCTCCCAGAGGTGGTCGATGACGTGCCACGCGATGCGGCGGGCGGCGTAGGCGTGCGGCCAACCGCCCGGCACGAGCGGGCCGCCACCGGACGGCGTGGCCAGCCGTCCCGCGATGTCGCCGCGCATCGCCGCGAGGGCCGTGTCGTCGCCGAGCGGGAACGGCCGGTGCCGTACGCCGATCTTGCGGGCATAGGCGCGCTCGGCCTCGATCACGTGCGCCGCCATCTTGTCGCGGTCGCGCCCGCCGCCCCTCGGGCCTTTGCGCAGCTCCTCCGGCGAGCCCGCGGCCACCTCGGCGAAGACCTCCCACGCCGCTTCGACCAGCGCCGTCATCCGCCGGGCCGCCTCGGCGCCGACCGGCGCGCCGTCCGCCTCGGGGATCGCCTCCGGCGCGCCGAAATCGGTGGTCGTGCCGCCCTTCACCCGCTCGGCCACCTCAAGGTCGCCCGGCTCGAAGGACAGGCCCGCCCGCTCGGCGATCACCCGGTAGCGCGGCGCGTACTCGGCCAGCGCGTCGAGGGCGGCCTCCTCCGAGCCGCCGATCCGGCACCATCCCGCCCAGTCCAGGGAGCACGCGAAGACCTTCTTCGGCCCCAGCTCCAGATACACACGTGACATATCCGCAGGATGGCACGCCGGAGTGACAGGTCCTGGCAGGTATCAGTCGAGCATCGGCATGAGGTCGGCCACCGAGTCGACCATCAACGACGGGCGGAAGGGGAAGCGGTCGACCTGCTCCTTCGCGGTCACCCCGCTGAGGACCAGGATGGTGTAGAGGCCGGCCTCCATGCCCGAGACGACGTCGGTGTCCATCCGGTCGCCGATCATGGCGGTGCTCTCGCTGTGCGCGTCGATGGCGTTGAGCGCGCTGCGCATCATCATCGGGTTGGGTTTCCCCACGAAGTACGGCTCGACGCGGGTGGCCTTCGTGATCATCGCCGCGACGGAGCCGCAGGCGGGCAGGGAGCCCTCGGCGGACGGGCCGACCGGGTCCGGGTTGGTGGCGATGAACCGGGCGCCGTCCTCGATCAGCCTGATCGCCCGGGTGATCTGCTCGAAGCTGTAGTTGCGGGTCTCGCCGAGCACCACGTAGTCGGGCCTGAGGTCGGTGAGGATGTAGCCCGCGTCATGCAGCGCGGTGGTGAGCCCCGCCTCGCCGATCACGTAGGCGGAGCCACCGGGACGCTGGTCCTGCAGGAACTTCGCGGTCGCCAGGGCCGAGGTCCAGATCGCCTTCTCCGGCACCTCCAGCCCGGCGGCCCGCAGCCTGACCACGAGGTCTCTGGGCGTGTAGATCGAGTTGTTGGTGAGGACGAGGAAGCCGCGGCCCGAGTCACGAAGCCGGCCGATGAACTCCTCGGCCCCGGGCACGGGATGCCCCTCGCGCACGAGCACGCCGTCCATGTCCGTCAACCAGCTCTGAATGGGCTTTCGCTCGCTCACACCGCTCCCCCCGTGACGCTACGTTCCGGCGAAACGCAATACTACGCACCTGGCCGACCGGACCACTCGCGGGAAGAATGCACACTATGTCGCTTCTTACCGCCGCCCACGACCTGTCAGATGAACTCATCCGGCTCCGCCACGAGCTACACGCGGAGCCGGAGATCGGGCTGCATCTCCCGCGGACCCAGGAGAAGGTCCTGCGCGCCCTCGACGGCCTCCCGCTGGAGATCGGCACGGGCACCTCGTCGAGCGGGGTCACCGCGGTGCTGCGCGGGGGCAGGCCGGGACCCGCCGTGCTGCTGCGGGGCGACATGGACGCGCTGCCCGTCCAGGAGCGCAACGACCTGCCGTACGCCTCACGCTTCGACGGTGTGATGCACGCCTGCGGTCACGACCTGCACACCACGATGCTCGCGGGCGCGGCTCACCTGCTCGCCGAGCGCAGGGACGAACTCGCCGGGGATGTGATCTTCATGTTCCAGCCGGGTGAGGAGGGGCACGACGGAGCCAGGCACATGATCGACGAGGGTGTGCTCGACGCGGCGGGCGAGCGGGCCGTGGCCGCCTACGCGCTGCACGTCATCTCCACCATCATCCCGCACGGCCTGTTCGTCTCGCGCGGCGGCCCGATGCTCGCGGCGGCCGACACGGTACGGGTGACCGTACGCGGCAAGGGCGGCCACGGTTCCACCCCGCACCTGTCGCTGGACCCGATCCCCGCCGCCTGCGAGATGGTCACCGCGTTGCAGACCATGGTGACCAGGGGGTTCGACGTCTTCGACCCGGTCGTGGTGACCGTCGGGGCGTTCCACGCGGGCACCGTGGAGAACGTGATCCCCGACGAGGCCGTCTTCCAGGCGACGATCCGCACGTTCAGCCCGCGCAACCGGGAGGCGATCAAGACACGGGTGGCCGGGTTGGTCCACGGTGTCGGCGCCGCGCATGGGCTGGACGTCGACGTCGAGTTCGGCGTCGGCTACCCGGTGACCGTCAACGACACCGGCGAGACCGACTTCGCCGGCGAGACCGTGACCGAACTGCTCGGCCCCGGCCGCTACTTCGTCGCGCCGCAGCCGATCGCCGGGTCCGAGGACTTCTCCTACGTGCTCGAGCAAGTGCCGGGCGCGTTCATCGCCCTGGGCGCCTGCCCGCCGGAACTCGACCCGGCGACCGCCGCCTACAACCACTCCGCCGAGGCCCTCTTCGACGACGGGGTGCTGCCCGACGGGGCCGCCCTCTACGCCACGCTGGCGCTACGCCGCCTGGCCGGTTAGCGCCGGTTAGAGCCCGGCCAGGGCCGGTTAGAGCCGGTCAGGGCCGTCCCCCGCGTGCCGCCCGAAGCGGCGAGCCGAACCAGAGCGGTGACCACCTCGTAGTCGAGGGAACGCGGAAGTCAGGGCCGGTCAGGGAGCGAGCGCCGTCAGGGCCTCCTCGGCACGGCGCATCGCCTCCGCCGGCTCCAGGCCGGGGATCTCCGGATCGAAGTTGAGGTCATGGAAGACCTCGGTGACCCCCCTCACCGCGAGATCGGCGACGTCCTGGCGGATCTCGTCGTAGGAACCGGTCAGCGGCTGCCGGTCGGCGGCTCCGGCCGGGCGCACGGAGGTCACCCCCCGGCAGACGATGCGCAGCGCGTCGGGGTCGCGGCCGGCCTTCCGAGCCGCCTCCTTTACTATGTAGATTCGCGACTCGATGCCGGCCAGATCCTCCCGGCTGGAGCTGACCCACCCGTCGGCGATCCGCCCGGCCCGCCGCAGCGCGACCTCGGCCGCTCCGCCGAGCAGGATGGGCGGCGCGGGGTCCGGCTTGGGATCCTGGTGCACGGGCGGCAACCGGTAGAACTCCCCCTCGTGCTCCACCTCCTGCTCCGACCACAGGGCCCGCAGCACCTCCACGAACTCCTCGCCGCGCGCGCCGCGCCTGCCGTACGGCAGGCCCGAGGCGGTGAACTCCTCGGGCAGCCACCCCAGCCCGAGCCCCGCGGTGAGGCGGCCACCGGAGACGTCCTGCAGGGTGGCGAGCTGTTTGGCCAGCAGGGCCGGGGAGGAGAACGGCATGTTGAGCACGGCCACGCCCAGCCTGATCCGTTCCGTGACGCCCGCCAGGTAGGCCAGGGTGATCAGCGGATCCTGCACGCTCCGGTAGGTCGGGCCCATCTCGTGCCCCACGGGGTAGAGCAGCCGCTGGAAGGTCCACACCTCGTGGTAACCGAGTTCCTCGGCCCTGGTCGCGATCCTGGCCATGTTGGCGGGGGTCGCCCACGCCCCGGACACGGGCACTCCGAAACCAATCTTCATGAGGACCAATCTAGATTGGGACGGTGAGTGAATCCCCCAACGGCCGGCCGCCCGTGCTGGCCAACCTCCGTTACCGGGAACACGCCGACGCCCTCAACGGGCTCGGCGTGGCCGAGACCTTCGCGTACATCCACCACGCCAACCTGTGGGGCAGCGAGGAGTCGACCTCAGGGGTTGGCTCCGAGCTCGACGCCACCGCGACCCTGCGGGAGCAGGTGCCCGCCCTGCTCGACCGGGTCGGCGCGCGCAGCCTGCTCGACCTGCCGTGCGGCGACTTCGGCTGGCTCAGCACGACCCCGCTGCCGCTCGACTCCTATGTGGGCGCGGACATCGTGCCCGACCTGGTCGAGCGGAACTCGGAGAAGTACTCCGGGCCGGGCCGCGCGTTCACCCGGCTCGACCTGACGGCCGACCCGCTCCCCCGGGCCGACGTGGTGCTCTGCCGTGACTGCCTGGTCCACCTGACCTACGACCAGATCTTCGCCGCCTTCGCCAACCTGCGGCTGAGCGGCTCGCGGCGCCTTCTCACCACCACGTTCGTCGATCTCACCGCGAACCACGACATCGCCGTCGGCGACTGGCGCCCGCTCAACCTGGAGTTGCCGCCGTTCGGCCTGCCGGAACCGCTGGAGGTCATCATCGAGGGGTGCTCGGAGGAGGGCGGAGCCTACGCCGACAAGGCGCTGGGCCTGTGGGACGTCTCCGCCCTGCCCGGATGACGCCCCTGCAGCTCGACCTCGCCGCCATCGGACGCAAGCACGCGGCGACGGCCGGCACGCCCGCCGTCGTCGTCCCGACCCGGCCCGACGTGGAGATCGTCCGGGTGGGCGAGGTGGTGGTGAAGGCGCACGCGCCCGGCATGGACGCCGCCGCGCTCACCCCGAGGGTGGCCGCCTCCGCCCTGCTCGGCGGCATCATGCTGACCCCGCTGGTGACCACGGTGCAGTGCGCGGGCGGCCGGCTGGCGACGGTGTGGCCCGCCGGTGTGCCCGTCGACCCGGCCGACCCGGACGCCGCGCCGTGGGAGGAGGCCGCGCGGCTGCTCGCCGCGCTGCACGCCGTACCTCTGTCGCGTCTGCCCGTGCTGCCGCCCGCGGGCGGGCCCGCGCGGGTCGCCCAGCGGGTGGCGGTGCTGGCGGACGGCGCGGCGGAACAGGTCGTGCGCGCCGCCGCCCGTGCCCTGCCTCCCGGGGCCGCCGCCGACGGCGCCGCGCACGGCGACTGGCACCTGGGCCAGCTCGTACGGCACGGCGGCGGCTGGCTGCTCATCGACGTGGACGATCTCGGCTACGGCGACCAGGCCTGGGATCTGGCCAGGCCGGCGGCGTGGTTCGCGACCGGCCTGCTCGACCCGGACGTGTGGCTGCGGTTCCTGGGGGCCTACCAGGAGGCCGGCGGCCCCGCGCTGGCCGGGCTCTCCGACCCGTGGGAACGGCTGGACGGACCGGCCAGGGCCCTCACGGTCCAGCTCGCCGCGACGGCGCTGGCGAAGGCGAGGGAGCAGGGACGGCCCGTCGACGAGGTGGAGGAGATCCTCATCGACGCGTGCGGCAGGATCGCGGGCCGAACTAGCCGCTCGCAGGACTCGATCACGCAGTAGGTTGTGCTCAGGCAACCAGAGCCAAGGGCAAGGAGACGGTCGATGCAGTGCCCTAAATGTCGGGGGAACATGCGCACGTACGAGCGCAACGGCGTGCACATCGAGCAGTGTGAGAACTGCCGAGGGATCTTCCTGGACTACGGCGAGCTTGAGACGATCACTCGCATGGAGTCGCAGTACTCTCAGCAGCACATGGCTCCCCCGCCCGCGCCCGGGGCTCCGGCCTGGGGCGCGCCGCGCGGTGGCCACCGCCACGGCGGTCACCACCAGCGGAGCTGGGTCGGGATGCTGTTCTCCAGCTGACCGCCCCTGAGAACCGCGGCCTCGCCCGCCGAGGCCGCGGTCTCCACTGCCAAGTCACCCGGGCCGACCTTCATCAGCCCGGACACCATCGCAGATCGACATCGGGGTCATCCGGGCCGAACTCCCGGCCCTGCCGAGTCCGTGGCCGCCCCCGCGGATCAGGACGGGAAGTCACCGGGGTCGATGTCGCTGGTCCTGGCGTTGCCGCCCTTGATGCGGTGCAGGGTGATCCGCCAGTTCTGCCAGCGGACCTGGGTCGCGGTGTAGGTCGTCTTGAACCTGAAGGAGTCCTCGAAGCGCTGGAAGGAGCACGACCGGGTGAAGGCCTTCTCCTTCGAGTCCCAGTCGACACCGGTGGTGAAGTAGACGCGATACTTTCCGTCGCGCACCCCCGGCACCGTGAACTTCCCCTTCTTGCGCACGTAGACGCTGATCGCCTTGCTCTTGCCGCGCACGAGCGTCACCACCGCGTCGCGCGAGCCGCCATTCGTGATCTTGAAGCTGCCTCTGCCGTTGCGCCGTTCACTGCGGACGTAACGGCCGCTCGGCAACCTTCGGCTGCTCTGCTTGGGCGCCTTGACGCTGACCACGTCGGCGGGATAGTCGCCGAGGGCCTCGCCCGCCTCCTGCAGGGCCTTCAGCTCGCCCGACTTGCCGAGCCTGGCCAGCAGTCCCGAGGCGGTGCAGACGGATCGGGAGTCGACCGCGCCGCGGGCGTCGCCGAGCTCACCGGCCAGGCCGCGCAGCGCGCTGACGTAGGCCGCGTGCTGCGCCTGCACCTCGGGCGGCGCCGCCAGCGCGGCCAGGCTGTCGGCAGCCTCGCCGAGCGCGTCCTCCGCGTCGCCGACGCGCCCGTCGAGGGTGCTCAGACGGCGCGCGTCGGCCAGCTTATTCAGGGCGTCGCGAACGGGCTTGCGCACACCGTCGATCTCCGCCCGGTACGCGTCGGAGGTCAGCGTGCTGGGCGCTGGGTCGGGCGCCGGGGTCGCGGCCTGCGGGCCGCCGGGACCGACGGTGCCCGCGACCGTCGCGGCGCCGGGCGGCGGCCCGGCGCTCTGGTTCGAGGTGCAGGCCGTAAGGGTGAGCGCGGCGACGGCCAGGAGGCAGGGAAGCGCACGGGGGGCAGCCATATCTGCAAACTATCGTCCGGTTGATCACCCCGCGTCAATCACGCTTCGGTCATACCGTTCTCCCCGGCTCTCCCCGGTGTGCGGGCCGCCACGCCGGGGAGAGCCAGACCCGGCGTGACCGTGCCGGAATCAGCCCTCCCGCAGGACCTGCAGGGAGCGCGGGCGCTTGGTGAAGACGACGGGTGAGTGGGTGATGAACGTCTCGCCGTCGAGCTCCAGGCGGTGTCCTCCCGGCAGCGGACCGAGTGCGAGCGTGTCGGCGGTCCACCTGCGGTAGTGCCGGGACAGCCCGAGCCGTCCGCCGATCACGCTGGTGAGGGCGCGGAGCCGGGGCAGCCGCCGGGCGGCGAGGAGCAGCCGGACGTCCAGCACGCCGTCCTCCAGGCGCTGCCGCCGCACCGGGAACGGGTCCCGCGAGTCGTAACGGCAGTTGCCGACGAACAACAGCCAGGCCCGGTACGGCGTGCCGTCGACGGTCAGGTCCATCGGCGCGGCGTCCCCGGCGAGCACCTCGGCCAGCGCCCACAGCAACGCCGGGAGCCTGCCGATCCGGTGCTGTCTGGCCTCGCGCCTCGCCGCCAGGCCGGGATGGAGGCCGAGGACGGCGTGGTTGACGAAGACCTCCCCGGCGACCTCGGCGACGTCGACCGACACCGCGTCGCCCGACCGGTAGGCGTCGACCGCCTCCAGCGGGGTCTCGATGCCGAGCGTCCGCGCGAAGTGGTCACCACCGGTTCCCGAGGGGATCACGAGCAGCGGCCTGCCGTACCGCACGGCCTGGGCGGCGCCGGCGCGGACGGCCGCGTCGCCGCCCGTCACCGCGATCACCCCGGCCTGCGCCGCATGTTCGCCCAGGGGGCCGGAGACGAGCCTCGCCTCGGGCAGTTCGTCCGCCAGCAGGTCCGCGGTCTCCCCGTCCGCCCCGCCCATCGTCGCGACCAGCCCCCGGCCGTCGTGGTCGACGTCCGCCAGCGGCGCGGTGGTCACCGCGCGGGCCCGTCCCGCCTCGGCGGCCTCGGGCCACAGCCGCCGGGTCAGCAGCCCGGTGGCGACCCCGATCCCGGCCCCGGCGAGCACGTCGCCCGGGTAGTGCACGCCGGTGTAGACCCGTGAGAAGCAGACGGCGGCGGCGACCATCGCGACCGGCACCGCGATCCGTCGCGGCGCCTCCAGCGCCACCGCCGTGGCGAACGCCGCCGCCGAGGCGGAGTGCCCGGAGGGGAAGGACGCCGACGACGGCATCGCCAGCAGCCGGGCGAGCGGCAGGTCCACCGGCGAGGGACGGGCCCGCCCGAACGCCTGTTTACCGGCGAGATTGACCAGCGGGCTGGCCAGGCTGACCGCCAGCAGCCCCCGGGTCGCGGCCCGGCGCAGCCCGCGCCGCCCGCTGAGCGCGAACCCCGCCGCCATCCCGGCCCACAGCAGTGAGTTGTCCGCCGCCCGTGACAACCACGGCAGCGCCTCGCCGCCCGGCCAGTGCGCCCGCGCCACGGCGGTGAACACCCTCCGGTCGAGACCGCCCAGCAGGGACCGTATCCGCATGAAGAGACCCTTCCCGCGTCAACTGTCGATGAACGACTCCTCGATTCTCCCTCAGGCCCTCGTTGCCCGCGTCGTCGGCTCGCACCGCCCGCCACGTCCCCGGCGCCCGCGGGCGCGCCGGATCTGCTCCCCGATCGTCATCGGCCCCGCCCGGAGGCGTTTCTCCGACCACCCGGAACGCGAGGCGGAAACCCTCGCGATGGTCAGCGCCTGGCGCTCTCCGACTACCAGAACGCGAGGCGGAGACGCTCGCGGCCGACGGATCGGCTGAGGCTGGGAGCGGTTATCACTCCCCAGGGATGAGTGGAGTACCACCCGGATGCAGAAAAGCCAGACCGGAGCCGTTTGACGTTTGAGTTACCGGGCGACCACCGGTAGTTGTTGCGAGTGAGGGCACACCCCTCGCCCTCACTGCCGTGCCCGTCCCCCTCGGGCACGCCGCTGACCGCATCTGGAGGTTCGTCGATGCCCACGCTCGAAGAACGGGTGACCCGGCTGGAGAAGGAGTTCGCGGCCTTCAGAGGAGACCCCTCGCTCCGCGTCGACCAGGCCCTCGTCCCCGTCCTGTCCGACCTCGACCTGATCAAGGAGCGGTTGCACAACGTGGAGCGAAGGGTGAACGAGGCCAACATCCAGATCGGCCTGCTGCGCAGTCAGACCAGCATGCTGGCGGGCGAGCTGCACGAAGGGCTGGCGACCAACCGGTTGGAGCTGGAGAGCCTCCGCACCGAGCTCCGTGACCAGATGGCCCTCATCGAGCGGCGGATCGAGACTCTCACCCGGTCGAACGCGGAGATGTTCCAGACCGTCCTGGAACGTCTGCCCGCCGGCGCCGGGTGAGCGCGGGGGCCGGTCCGGCTCCGGTACCGGTCCGGCCCCTGATGTCAGCGAGTGAAGGCCGCGAGGATGCGGTCGGCGGCGAGGGCGGGGGTGAGCACACCCTCGAGGACCTCGCGTTCCACCTCGGCGGTGATGGCGGCGACCTCCGGATGGTCGCGCAGCTCGGCGAGCAGGCGGGTGCGCACCAGGGTCCAGGTCCAGCCGACCTGCTGGCGGCGCCGCCTGGCGGCCAGCTCGCCCGACGCCTCCAGCGCGTCCTGGTGCCCGACGACCCGGCCCCACAGCTCCTCCAGCCCGTCGCCGGTGAGGCCGCTGCAGGTGAGCACGGGGGCGACCGGCCCCGCCGACCTGATCAGGCGCAACGCCCCCGCCAGCTCGCGGGCGGCCTTGCGCGCGGCCGGCTCGTACTCGCCGTCGGCCTTGTTCACCGCGATCACGTCGGCGAGTTCGAGCACGCCCTTCTTGATGCCCTGGAGCTGGTCGCCGGTCCTGGCGAGGGTGAGCAGCAGGAAGGTGTCGACCATGTCCGCGACGGCGGTCTCCGACTGGCCGACGCCGACGGTCTCGACGAACACCACGTCGTAGCCGGCGGCCTCGACGACGATCATGGCCTCCCTGGTGGCCCCGGCGACGCCGCCGAGGGTGCCGGAGGTCGGCGAGGGCCGGATGAACGCGCCGGGGTCGGCGGCGAGGCGGGTCATCCTGGTCTTGTCGCCGAGGATGCTGCCGCCGGTCCTGGTGGAGGAGGGATCGACGGCGAGCACCGCGACCCGCCGGCCCTGACCGGTCAGGCGCACGCCCAGCGTGTCCACGAACGTCGACTTGCCGACGCCCGGGACACCGGTGACGCCGACCCTGCGCGCCCGGCCCGCCAGCGGGGTCAGCTCGACCAGCAGCCGCTGGGCCAGCTCCCGGTGGTCGGGCCTGGACGACTCCACCAGGGTGATCGCCCGTCCCAGCCAGGCCCTGGAGCCCGCCTTGATCCCTTGGACGTAGTCGTCAACCCGCATGGCCCAGCCGGGCTCCGAGCTCACCGAGCAGGCCGGCCGCCGCATCGGCGATCACGGTGCCGGGCGGGAAGATGGCCGACGCGCCCGCCGCGCGCAGCTCCTCGAAGTCGTCCGGGGGGATCACCCCGCCGACCACGATCATGATGTCGTCGCGGCCCGCCGCCACCAGCTCCGCACGCAGCGCGGGCACCAGCGTCAGGTGCCCCGCCGCCAGCGAGGAGACGCCGACGACGTGCACGTCGGCCTCGACCGCCTGGCGCGCCACCTCGGCGGGCGTCTGGAACAGCGGGCCCACGTCGACGTCGAACCCGAGGTCGGCGAAGGCGGTGGCGATCACTTTCTGACCTCTGTCGTGGCCGTCCTGGCCCATCTTGGCCACCAGGATCCTGGGGCGGCGTCCCTCCGCCTGTTCGAACGCGGCGCACGCCGTACGGACGCCTTCGGTGCCCTGGCCTGCCTCGTCGCGGTACACCCCGGAGATCGTACGGACCTGGCCGGTGTGGCGGCCGAAGACCTTCTCCAGCGCGTCGGAGATCTCGCCGACGGTGGCCTTCGCGCGGGCCGCCTCGACGGCGAGCGCGAGCAGGTTCTCCGTGCCGGCCGCGCCCTTGGTGAGGGCCTCCAGGGTCTGCGCCACGGCGGCGGGGTCGCGTTCGGCGCGGAGCCTGCGCAGCTTGTCGAGCTGCTGCCGCCTGACCGAGGTGTTGTCGACCCGGTGCACGTCGATGACCTCGTCGGTGTCCGCCCGGTACTTGTTCACGCCGATCACCGGCTGCCTGCCCGAGTCGATCCGCGCCTGGGTGCGCGCCGCCGCCTCCTCGATGCGCAGCTTGGGCAGCCCGTCGTCGATCGCGCGGGCCATGCCGCCCGCCTGCTCGACCTCCTGGATGTGCCCCCAGGCCCGCGCGGCGAGGTCGTGGGTGAGCCGCTCCACGTACGCGCTGCCGCCCCACGGGTCGATCACCCTGGTCGTCCCGGACTCCTGCTGGAGCAGGAGCTGGGTGTTCCTGGCGATGCGGGCGGAGAAGTCGGTGGGCAGGGCGAGCGCCTCGTCGAGCGCGTTCGTGTGCAGCGACTGGGTGTGGCCCTGGGTGGCGGCCATCGCCTCCACGCAGGTGCGCACCACGTTGTTGAACACGTCCTGCGCGGTGAGGGACCAGCCGGAGGTCTGCGAGTGGGCGCGCATCGACAGCGACTTCGGGTTCTTCGCGCCGAACCCGGCGACCAGGTGCGACCACAGCAGCCGCGCCGCCCGCAGTTTGGCGACCTCCATGAAGAAGTTCATCCCCATGCACCAGAAGAACGACAGCCGGGGCGCGAACGCGTCGATGTCGAGCCCCGCCGCGACGCCCGCCCGGAGATACTCCACGCCGTCGGCGAGGGTGTAGGCGAGCTCCAGGTCGCAGGTCGCCCCCGCCTCCTGGATGTGGTAGCCCGAGATGGAGATCGAGTTGAACTTCGGCATCTCGGCGCTGGTGAAGGAGAAGATGTCGGAGATGATCCGCATCGACGGGCCGGGCGGATAGATGTAGGTGTTGCGGACCATGAACTCCTTGAGGATGTCGTTCTGGATGGTCCCCTGGAGCCGGGCGTGCGGCACCCCCTGCTCCTCCGCCGCGACGATGTAGAGCGCCAGGATCGGCAGCACCGCCCCGTTCATGGTCATCGACACGCTCATCTCGTCGAGCGGGATGCCGTCGAAGAGCTGCCGCATGTCGTAGATGGAGTCGATCGCCACGCCCGCCATGCCCACGTCGCCGCGGACGCGTGGGTGGTCGGAGTCGTAGCCCCGGTGGGTGGCCAGGTCGAAGGCCACCGACAGGCCCCGCTGCCCCGCCGCCAGATTGCGCCGGTAGAAGGCGTTGGACTCCTCCGCCGTGGAGAACCCCGCGTACTGCCTGATGGTCCACGGCTGGTTGACGTACATGGTGGGGTACGGCCCGCGCAGGTACGGCGGGACGCCGGGATAGGTCTCCAGGCTGTAGCGCCCCGACGCCACCGGCTCATCGAGGTCGGCGGCGGTGTAGAGCGGCTTGACCCCGATGCCCTCCGGCGTCTCCCACGACAGGCCGGCCGGATCCCGCCCCGTCTCCTCCCGTACGGCTCGCGCCCAGGCGGCCTCGTCCTCGCCGGTGGCCTCGTGGGTGGCCTCGTGGGTGGCCGGGCCGTCCAGCGGGATCGCCGAGAAGTCGGGGATCATCGGGTCGCCTCCTGGTCCTCGAACGGGTCCTCGAACAGGTCCTCGAACGTCGTGCGGAGCACGGCGAGGGCGTCGCACCCGGCGTGCACCGTCGCGTCCACCCCCTCGTGGTCATCCTTCCCCGCCAGCCAGATCCTGGTCGCCCCGGCCGCTCTGAGCGCCCCGGCGACCGCCGTGGCGTGCTCGCCGTACAGCTTGTCGGTCGAGCACAGGCAGGCCACCCGGGCGCCGCTCCGGGTGAACGCGGCGGCGATCTCGGCCGGATCCGCCGACGACCCGCTCCGCACCGTGGCGAAACCGCCCGCCTGGAAGAGGTTCGCGGCGAACGAGGCGCGCGCCGTGTGCGCCGCCGGCGGCCCGATCGTGGCCAGGAACACCACCGGCCGCTCCGGCTGCGCGTCCGCGAGGTCCCGCAGCGCCTCGAACCCCGCCGCGTACCTCGTCCGCGGCAGGCCGCCCCCGCCACCCGGCTCGGCGGGAGCCGGCGCGCGGACCGGGAGGCGCTCGTCGAGGTGGGGGAACTCGCTGACGCCGGTGATCGGGTCGCGGCGGCGGGCGATGCGCTCGGAACGCCTCGCCCAGGTGGCGGCGATCCGATCGGCGACCAGGCGGGAGGCCGGCTCGGCCGTCATCCCGCCGGCCCGCTCGATCTCCTGGAACCACGCCCAGGCCGCCTCCGCGAGGTCGGCGGTCAGCCGCTCGACGTACCACGAGCCGCCCGCCGGGTCGGCGACCCTGCCCACGTGCGCCTCCTCCAGCAGCAGCGACTGGGTGTTGCGCGCGATCCGCCTGGCGAAGTCGTCGGGCAGCCCCAGGCAGGCGTCGAACGGCTGCACCGTGACGGCGCCGGCGCCACCGGTGCCGGCGGCGAAGCAGGCGAGGGTGGTGCGCAGCATGTTCACCCACGGGTCGCGCGCGGTCATCATCGCCGAGGAGGTGACGGCGTGCTGCCGCTGTCCCCCGCTCCCCCGTTCCCCGCACGCCTCGGCGACCCGCGCCCACAGGCGGCGGGCGGCGCGCAGTTTGGCGATGGTGAGGAACTGGTCCGCGGTCGCGGCGTAACGGAAGTCGAGCTGACCGAACGCCTCCCGCGCGCCGAGCCCCGCCTCCGTCAGAACCCGCAGGTAGGCGACGCCGGTGGCGAGCGCGCAGCCCAGTTCCTCGGCGTCCGATCCGCCCGCGTCGTGGTACGGCGTGCCGTCCACGGTCACGGCGCGCACCCCGGGGAAGCTCTCGGCGCAGCGCAGGGCGAGCTCGGCGGCGATCTCCAGGCCGGCCGCAGCGCCGGTGCGCGCGGCCAGGCCGAGCGGGTCCGCGCCGAGGTTCCCCGAGAGCTCCCGGCCCGAACCCAGCCCGAGGAACACCTCGGCCGCCCGCCCCGTCTCCGCCCCCGCGTCGAGGACCACCGGCACGCGGGCGAGATCGACCCGCCCGAGCATTCCCGGCAGTTCCTCGACCGGGACTGCGTCCGGGCCGATCGCCAGCCAGATCGAGGTGACCCCGTTCGCCAGGTCGGCGAGGACCGCGCCGGGGTCGGCGACGGCGTGGCGCTGCCGTACGTCCCAGCCGGGCAGCGTGCCCGACCCGCGCGTGTACGGCGGCAGCCCGGGGACGCCCGGATCACCGGGCAGGTCGGCGGCGTCGTACAGCGGGGCGATGGTGACGCCGTCGTAGGTCGGCGTGGACAGCGACTCCTCCGGAGCACCCGACTTGCGGAGCACGGCCAGCGCCGCCTCCCGCCATTCCGCCCGCGAGGCGGGTGGGAAGTCGGCTGCGGGCGGGAGTTCCCGGGACGGCACTCTCATGACGGGATAGTAAGCGAGCGCTTGGGGGGACGGTTCGCCCGGGTCCGGATCTCTGCCCCTACCGGCGCTTTCCGGTACCTTGTCGGGCGATGTCGACGAACCGGGAGCCATCCGAGATCGGCGGGTACCGCATCCTGCGCCGGCTCGGTCAGGGTGGCATGGGTGTGGTCTACCTCGCGGCGGACACGCGGGGGCGGCGGCTGGCGCTGAAGGTGATCCACGAGGAGTGGGCGCGCGACGCCGCCTTCCGGCGCAGGTTCGCCCGCGAGGTGGCGGCGGCTCGCCGGGTGGCCAGGTTCTGCACCGCCCCCGTGCTCGACGCCGACGCCGGCGGCGAGCGGCCCTACCTCGTCACCGAGTACGTCCAAGGCCCCGACCTGGGGCAGGCCGTACGGCGGCACGGGCCGCTCGGCGGCGCCGACCTGGAGTCGCTCGCGGTCGGCATCGCGGTGGCCCTCAGCGCGATCCACGGCGCGGGCGTCGTGCACCGCGACCTCAAGCCGTCGAACGTGCTGCTGTCCCCGACCGGGCCGCGCGTCATCGACTTCGGCATCGCCCAGCTCGCCGAGCCCGAGGGGCTGCCGACCAGGGGGGTCATCGGGACGCCCGCGTTCATGGCGCCCGAGCAGGCACGGGGGGAGGCCACCTCGGGCGCCTCCGACGTGTTCGCCTGGGGCGCCCTGATCGCCTTCGCCGGGACCGGCCGGCTGCCGTTCGGGAGCGGGGCCGCCGCCGAGGTGATCTACCGGATCGTGCACGAGGAGCCGGTTCTCGACGGTCTCGACCAGCGGATGCGCGCCCTCGTCGAACGCGCCACCGCCAAGCGCGCCGAGCTGCGCCCGACCGCCGGCGAACTGCTGGCCGAACTCGTCGGCGCCCCCGGCGCCACCCCCGAGACCGCCACCCAGGTGGTCGAGCACACCTGGACCGGCGACCTGGCGGCCCCGCCCGCTCACGAACCTCCCCCGCAGGAACCGCCGTCCCAGGGAGTTCCGGCCCCCGGCATGACGTGGACGGCCCCGGCGCCCGGAGCGCCCCGGCCGGAACGGGCGAGACGGCGTCGCCTGCTGGCCGCGGGCGCCGTCGTGCTGGCCGCCGCGGTCACGGCGGCGGTGGTGTGGACGACCCTCCAAGGACCGGCCGCGCTGCCGTACCGGGAGACCTTCGGGCGGAGCGGCGACTGGGCCTCCGGCACCACCGAGGGCGGCGTCGCCGCCTACGAGGCGGACGGCTACGTGCTCACCGTGAACCAGGGCTGGCGGCTGTGGAAGACGGCCCCCGTCGGCCCGGTCGGCGACGTGCTGCTGATCGCCGACGCGAGCATGCCGAAGGGCGCGGGCGCCTACGGCGTGTGGTGCGCGGGCACGACAGGCCGCTACGACTTCACCGTGACGACGGACGGCGGCGCGGCCATCACGCACGACGGCCGGGTCCTGGCCGAGCAGGCGGAGAACACCGGCGTGCGGGCGCGGAACCGGATCGTGGCCAGGTGCGGCTCCCGCCTCCAGCTGTGGGTGAACGGCGCGCTCGCCGCCGACGCCGAGGGCTCCAGGGACGGCGAGGGCGACGTCGGCGTGATCGCCGTCCCCGCCCCCCGGGGCACCGCCCAGGCCCGCTTCGAGGACTTCGAGGTCCGCGCGGGATGAGATTCGGGGTGCTCGGGCATCTGGAGGTGGTGGACGGGGAGCGGACGCTGACTCCCGGGCCCGCCAAGCACCGCGTGCTGCTGGCCGCGCTGCTGCTCGACGCCGGGCAGGTCGTGCCGGTCGACCGGCTGGTGGCGGCCGTCTGGGGGGCGGGGCCGCCGCCGTCGGCCGAGCCGGTGCTGCGGGTCTACGTGAGCGCGCTGCGCAAGAGCCTGGGCGCCGGGTTCATCTCGACGATGGCCGGCGGCTACCGGGCAGACGTGGGGCGGGACGCGATCGACGTCTTCCGGTTCCAGGAGCTGGTCGCCGCCGCAGGCCGTACGCGGGACGCCGGGGATCTCGCGGGCGCGTCGGACGTGCTGCGCGAGGCGCTGGCGTTGTGGCGGGGCGAGGCGCTGGCCGACGTCGAGTCCGACGAGCTGCGCCGGGTGCACGTGCCGGCGCTGGAGGAGCTGCGCCTGACCGCCACCGAGGAGCGGATCGACCTCGACCTGGCCCTCGGCCGCCATCGCGACGTCGTCGGCGAGCTGCGCCGGCTCGTCGCGTCCTATCCGCTGCGGGAGCGGCCGCGCGCCCGGCTCATGCTCGCGCTCGACGGGTCCGGCAGGCGATCGGAGGCGCTGGAGGCGTACCGGGAGGCCCGGGCCGTACTGGTCGGGGAGCTGGGCATCGAGCCGGGGCCGGAGCTGCGCGCCGCCCACGAGGCGGTGCTCGCCGCTCCCAAGGGGGACCCCGAGCCGGTCTCCGTCCGGCGCTCGGTCCCCCCGGCGGAGACCCCCTCCGACCTGCCCGACTTCACCGGAAGACAGGAGGCTCTCGGCTGGCTGGCGCGGCAGGGACCCGGATGCGTCGTGGTGTACGGCGCGGCCGGGGTCGGCAAGACCGCGCTCGCCGTGCACGCGGCCGCCACGCTCGCGGACCGCTACCCCGGCGGGCGGCTGCACGCGGCGCTGCGCGACGCCGACGGCACCCCGATCGACCCGGCGACCGTCCTTGAGCACTTCCTCAGGTCGCTCGGCTGCCCCGACGCCGAGATCCCCGCCGGACCGCAGGAGCGGGTGCGGCTCTACCGCACCCTGGCGGCGGGCAGGCGGCTGCTGGTGGTGCTGGACGACGCCGCGGAGGAGGCCCAGGTGCGGCCGCTGCTGCCTGCCGCGTCCGGCTGCCTCGCCCTGGTCACCAGCAGGTCCCCGCTGACCGGTCTGGAGGCCGCGCGCGCCTACGAGCTGGGGGTGCTCAGCGAGGATGAGGCCCTCACGCTGCTGGCCCGCGTCGCCGGCCGGGAGCGGGTGACGGCCGAGCCGGAGGCGGCCGGGCGGATGGTGGCGTTGTGCGACCGGCTGCCGCTCGCGGTGCGGATCGCCGGGGCCCGGCTGGCTCGCCGTACCGGGTGGACGCTCGGGCACCTGGTGGGGCGCCTGGCCGACGAGCGGCGCAGGCTCGACGAGCTGAGCGCGGGCGATCTGGCGGTGCGCGGCAGCCTGGAGTTCGGCTACCGGGGGCTGTCCGCGGCCGAGGCGCGGCTGTTCCGGCTGCTCGGGCTCCTCTCCGCGCCGCACTTCGCCGCGTGGGTCGCCGGGCCGCTGCTGGGCGTGCCCGACGACGCGGGCGAGCGGCTGGTGGAGCAGCTCGTGGAGTCGGGGCTGCTGCAGCCGATCGGCCTGGACGCCGCGGGCCGGGAACGCCACCGGTTCCACGACCTGACCAGGCTCTACGCCCGCGAGTTGTGCGCCGCGGAGCGGATGACCGCGCTGCCGGCCGCCTTCGGCGACCGGCTGCTGACGCTGAGCCGCTCGGCCCGCGCGCTGCTCACCCCCGCCGACCCGGGCTCCGGCGAGACGATCATGCGGACCGGCGAGGAGGACCTGCCCGGCGGCACCCGTGAGATCAGGGAGTCGGGCGACTGGCTCGGCGCGGAACGCGACTTCCTGGTCTGCTCGGTCACCGACCTGGCCCGGTACGGCAGGCCGGAGCAGAGTTGGCGGCTGGCCTTCTACCTGGCGGAGTTCTTCGAGGCCAGAGCGCACCACGACGACTGGATCCGGACCCACTCCGTGGCCCTTGAGGCGGCACGGGCCGCCGGCAGCCCCCGGGGCGAGGGGTTGCTGCTGCGCGGCCTGGCCGACGTCCAGCGGTTGGCCGGGCGGACCCGCGAGGCCGAGCGGGCGCTCACGTCCAGCCTGGAGCTGCTGCGCGGGGACGGCGTCCAGGAGGCGCAGCTCCGCAGGCGGCTCGGCCTGGTGCGGCTGGCGCAGGGGCGGCTCCCCGAGGCGGCCGGGCTGCTCGCCTCGGCGCTCGCCGTCTTCGAGGGCGGCGACCCGCGCGGCGTCGCCGACACGCTGCGCGACCTCGGTGTGGTGCGGCTGCGGATGGGCGACCCGGGCTCTGCCGTACCCGTGCTGGAACGCTCGGCCGCCACCTGCCGCGACCTCGCCGACCCGCGCGGCGAGGCGGCCGCCCTGCGCGAACTCGCCGCCGCGTGCCTCGCGGCCCGGCAGGCGGAGCGGGCGGCGGCGCACGCCGAGCACGCGACGGGGATCAGCCGGAGGCTCCGCGACCCGCTGGCGACGGCTCGCGGCCTGTACGTCTCGGCCCAGATCGCGCAGGCGCTGGGGCGGTCCGGCGTCGCCTCGTCGGCGGCCGTCGAGGCGGCGGGACTGTTCGAGGAGTACGGCAGGCAGCAGGAGGCCGCGGCGGCGCTCGCCCTGGTCGGGACCACTATGCAGATCCTGAATGTGCCCCCGGTACCTTCGGGGCGACACATCGACGAGCAAGAGGACTCCCCCTGATGAGAAGGAAAATCACGGCTCTGGCCGGTGTGCCGGTGCTCGCACTCGCGCTGACCGCGTGCGGCGCGCTGGGCATGCCCGGAGGCGGCGAGGAGCGCCAGACGTCCGCACAGGCGCAGGCGCCTTCCCAGGCCCCGTCCCAGGCGCCCGCGTCGGACACGAACCAGGCTCCCAGTTCGGCGCCCGCCTCGCCCGCGCCGCCGCAGCCCGCTCAGGCCATCGCGAACAAGCAGTTCGACTTCGAGGGCCGCAAGATCGACGTGGCCGTCACGGAGCTGAGGCGCGAGGGCAAACTGGCCACCGTCCACTTCACCATGGGTGTCGCCAAGGGTGAGAGGTGGCAGATCGCCTACGCCCTGAGAGCCGAGGGCAAGACGGTGTTCAACGTCAGCGGTGTCAGCCTGATCGACACGGCCAACGCCAAGCGTTACCGGACGGCCTTCAGCGGCGCCACCGCCGACAGCGAGGGCGACTGCGTCTGCTCGTCGGTCCAGGGCATCTTCCTCAGTGAGGGCGAGAGCCACTCGTTCTACGCCTCCTTCGCGGCTCCCCCGCCGGACGTCACGAAGATCAATGTGGAGATCCCGCGGTTCGGAGTGTTCAGCGATGTCCCGCTCTCCTGACCGCCTGCCGCCCCGGGCGACCGCCCGGCCGCCGGGACACCGCGCCGCGCGCGGCCTGGCGCTGGCGCTCGCCGTGGGCGTGTCCGTGGGGCTCGCCCCGCCCGCGTGGGCCGATCCGACGCCCGCTCCGCCGCCGCCCGGTGACGCGGTGGGGGTCGTGGAGGACATCATCGGGCGCGTCGAGGACGTCTCGCTCACCGTGGAGTCGCTCGACTCCTCGGAGAGCGAGACGCGCGACGACCAGACCGTCACCGTCACGCTGACCAGCGACGTCCTGTTCGCGCTGGACAAGGCCGACGTCACGGCCAAGGCGAGAGCCCGGCTGGCGACCGTCGCGAAGAAGATCGAGACCGACTCGGCGGGCGGGGTCGTCAAGATCGCCGGCCACACCGACGACCAGGGCGAGGACGCCTACAACGTCCGGTTGTCCCAGCGCCGCGCCGACGCCGTCCGCGATGCGCTGGCCAAGTCGCTGGCCGGGCAGGGCGTCACCTTCCAGGCCACCGGACACGGCGAGGGCGACCCCCGGGTGCCGAACCTCGTCGGCGACAAGCCCAGCGAGAAGAACCGGGCCCTCAACCGCCGCGTCGAGATCGTCTACAACGTGAGCTGACGCCTTCGACGGCTCCCGCCCTACAGGTACAGGCCGGTCTTCTCCTCCGGCCTCGACAGGGCCGACGTGCCACCCGAGCGCAGGGAGTACAGCTCGGCCAGCGTGGCGCCCGCCGGGCCGATGCCCTCGCCGGTGCCGAGCCAGGCGGCCGCCTCCTCGTGGGGCAGCGGCCCGACCTCGATCTGGGTGAGGCAACGGCCGGGCCGTACGACGGCCGGGTGCAGGCGGGCCAGGTCCTCGTTGGTGGTGATCGCCACCAGCACGTCGCGGCCCTGGCCGAGCAGGCCGTCGGTCAGGTTGAGCAGCCGCGACAGGCCCTGGCCGGTGATCTCCTTGGCCCCCGCCCTGATCAGCTCGTCGCAGTCTTCCAGGACCAGCAGCCGCCAGCGTCGCTTCTGCCCGTCGTCATCGTCGTCGAAGCCGACCGCCACCTCCATGAGGTAACCGGGATCGTTGAACAGGCACTCGGGATCGAGCACGCAGTCGACCTGGCACCAGTCACGCCACTCGTTGGCGAGGCTGCGCAGCAACGTGGTCTTGCCGGTGCCCGGTTCGCCGTGCAGCAGGATCAGGCGGCCGTTGACGGATGCCGGGGTCACCCCCATCAGGCGCTCCAGCGCGCCACCCGCCGACTTGGCGTAGTTGCCCGCGATCTCGGGCCAGCGCACCGCGCTGATCGGCTTCTCCGAGCGGCGGCTGCCGTGCGCCGTACGCCACCAGAAGCCCATCTCGACGTGATCGTTCGCGGGCGGCGGCTCCACCGCGTCGCCGGTCGACTCGGCCAGCACGCTCCTGGCCAGCTCCTCGCTGACCGCGGTGACGCACAGGGTGGCGGCGCGGTTCTTGTACCTGACCACGCGCATGGTCCAGCCCTCGCCGCACACCAGGCGCGAGTCGCGCCCGTCCTCCTCCTGCGCCACCCGGACCACCCGCCCGCCCTGGGGCAGCAGCGTCGCCTCGGGACGCACCCGCTCCAGGTTCGCCGTACGGGACCAGGGCTGCGCGCCGGTGGCGAACGGGGACAACGCGAGCGCGTCGATGACGTCGACCGGCGTGTCACCGTCGTCGAGCCAGATATTCATCGGTAGTTCCGCCATCTCAGGCCTGAAACTTACCTCCTTGACCACGGACATGGGAGCAATGATCCGCTTTCCACCCCGGCGCGTCTAAGGGTTTTCGGTTTCACCGCCGGCTCAGGTCCCCTCTGCAGTCGGTGTTCAGCCCGAGGCCGTCCACCCGGTGGCAGCCGAGCTTGTCACCCGTGACCGTGAGTACGAGCGTGCCGGGCAGGAGGCGAGGGGGAAGCCGTGCACGCTACGTCACCGATGTGTGGGATGTCCGTGGCGTAGGCGTGCCCGAAGTGGGTAGAGCGCGGCGAGTTGGCGAAATCATCGATGAATCATCGCCGAACACGTTACTCTCAGTTGTCCCCCCGTTGCGTTCGCAGGAGACTCCGTGGCCATCGACCTTGTCACCCGTAAAGAGTGGGGCGCTCACGCGCCGCGCGGCTCGTACTCCTCGCTCAGTTCCACCAAGGGCGTGAAAGTTCACTACACCGGAGGCCGAGTCGATCCGCAGATCGCCGACGATCACGACAAATGCGTCGCCATGGTGCGCTCCATCCAGGGTCACCACATGGATGGCAACGGCTGGATGGACATCGGCTACTCCATGGTGGCGTGTCCGCATCAGAAGGTGTTCGAGGGGCGGGGGCCGAAGCGTCTGCCTGCGGCCAACGGCGCGGGGCTGAACTCCGAGCACTACGCGGTGCTGGGGCTGGTGGGCACGTCCGGGCTGGTCACGCCCCCTGACGACATGCTGCACGGCATCCTCGACGCGATCGACTACCTTCGCGCCAAGGGCGGCGCGGGCAAGGAGATCAAGGGGCACCGCGACGGATACGCCACGACCTGCCCCGGGGAGAAGCTGTACGCGTGGGTGAAGAAGGGCGCGCCCCGGCCCGGCGGCCAGGAGCCGACCGACCCCGACCCGACCCCGCCCGGGAACGCTCCAGAGTGGCCGGGCCGCGAGTTGAAATACCCCCCGGTGATGCGCGGCGACGACGTGCGCACCTGGCAGGCCCGGATGCGCAAGCGCGGCTGGAGCCTCGACGCCGACGGCGCGTACGGCGCGCGCTCGCGTGAAGTGTGCAAGTCCTTCCAGCAGGAGAAGGATCTGCCGGACACCGGCGTCGTGGACGAGGCCACCTGGGTCGCCACCTGGGAGAAGCCGGTCACGTAAGATGTCGTCGCCCGAGGGGTGGAGGGGCGACCATGAGCGGGGACGACACGGCCGTGGAGGAGTTGCTGCGCGAGCTGGCGCCGCAGGTCCTCGGCGCTCTCGTGCGGCGGTACGGGCACTTCGACGCCGCCGAGGACGCGGTGCAGGAGGCGTTGCTCGCCGCCGCCGTGCAGTGGCCGAAGGAGGGCCGGCCGGACCACCCCCGCGCCTGGCTGATCACGGTCGCGTCCCGCCGGCTGACCGACCAGTTCCGCAGCGAGGAGGCCCGGCAGCGCAGGGAGACGACCGCCGCCGCGATGGCGCCGCCGGAGGACCTGACCGCACCGCCCGCCGACGAGCAGGCCCCCGCCGAGGACGACACGCTGACCCTGCTGTTCCTGTGCTGCCACCCGGCCCTCACACCGTCGTCCCAGGTCGCGCTCACCCTGCGCGCCGTCGGCGGCCTGAACACCGCGCAGATCGCCCGCGCGTTCCTGGTTCCCGAGGCGACCATGGGCCAGCGCATCAGCCGGGCCAAGCAGCGCGTCAAGTCCAGCGGCATCCCCTTCGCCCTGCCGCCCAAGGGTGAGCGGGCCGATCGGATCAGCGCGATCCTGCACGTGCTCTACCTGATCTTCAACGAGGGCTACACCACGACCTCGGGCCCCGACCTCCAGCGCACCGAGCTGACCGCCGAGGCCATCCGGCTCACCCGGTCGGTCCACCGCCTGCTGCCCGCCGACGGCGAGGTGGCCGGGCTCCTCGCCCTGATGCTGCTCACCGACGCCCGGCGCACCACCCGCAGCGACCCCGACGGCACCCTGATCCCCCTGGCCGACCAGGATCGCAGCCGTTGGGACCAGCAGTCGATCAAGGAGGGGGTCGCGCTCGTCACCCACACGCTCGCGCACGCCCCTCTCGGGCCCTACCAGCTCCAGGCGGCGATCGCCGCGGTCCACTCGGAGGCGCCGCGCGCGCAGGAGACGGACTGGCCGCAGATCCTCGCCCTGTACGAGCTGCTCACCCGCCTCGCCCCCAATCCCATGGTCACGCTCAACCACGCCGTCGCGCTCGCCATGGTCCACGGCCCGCGAGCCGGCCTCGACCTGCTCCGGGATCTCGACACCGACGAGCGCCTGGCCGGCCACCACCGCCTCGACGCCGTCCGCGCCCACCTCCTTGAGATGGCGGGCGACGAGGAGGCCGCCCGCGAGAACTACCGCCAGGCCGCCCGCCGTACGACCAGCCTCCCCGAGCAGCGCTACCTGGAGTCGAAGGCCGCCCACCTGAGCCCCTGACCAGGCCGGGCCGGATACCGGCGGGGCAGGACCTCGTCGGCTGAGCGGGGCCGCGTGAACGTGACGGCGTACACGACCGGCCTGCCGTCTCGCGGCAGTCCGGTCCGGCCGTGGGAGCTCGACAGCCACGGCGTGACACTCCGGGCCCACCCCTGCCACCGATACGTAAACCTTCCGATGTGCCGCGGAAGGGGCAAAACGACAATCGGCTCCGTGGTCACCGTGTTGCCTGCTGATCTGAGCCGCGTCGTGCTGCACCGCTTCACCGCGGTGCGGCCGGGGGAACGTGGGGTGACCGGCTACCTGGATCCGTTCGGGAACGGGAGCGGCACCTTCTCCTGCGCGCGCTGGGAGTCCGAGGAGCGGGAGATCGGGTTCGCGGCGACCGAGCTGGTGCCCTCGTGGGCGGCCGTGACGCCGCCGGGGACCTGGATCGAGGTCGCGCTGTGCGGCCGGACGGAGAGCGGGACGCTCACCAAGTGGTACATCATGGGGCGCTGGGCGTCGGGCGAGGAGACGATCCATCGGACGTCGCTGCCCGGCCAGGGCGACGACGACGGAGACGTCGCGGTCGACACGTTCGTCGCGGCGCGGCCGATCGTGGCCTACCGGCTGCGGCTGACCCTGTACGGGGAGGGCGCCCGGGTGATGTCGGCGAGCGTCATGGCCTCGGCGGTCGCCTCGCAGCCCGGTGTCACCAGAAGCGCGCCCGGTGCGGCGGCCGGGATGGAGCTGGCCGTGCCCCGGCGCTCGCAGAAGACGCACGCCGGGCACTACCCGCAGTGGGACGGCGGCGGCGCGTCATGGTGCAGCCCGGCGGCGGTGACCATGGTGCTGGAGTTCTGGGACCGCGGCCCGGACCCGGCCGAGCTGTCATGGGTGGCCCCGGGCGATCCGTGCCCGGCCGTCGACCACGCGGCCAGGAGAATGTACGACCACAGCTACCAGGGCACCGGGAACTGGCCGTTCGGCGTCGCCTACGCCTGCGTGTACGGCCTGACCGGGGTCGTCACCAGGTTGCGCTCGCTGGCCGAGCTGGAGCGCCTGGTCCAGGCGGGCATCCCGGTGATCACCTCCCAGTCCTTCAGGGACCACGAGCTGCCCGGCTCCGGCTACTCCACCAGTGGCCACATCATGGTCGTGATCGGCTTCACCGGCGACGGTGACGTCATCGCCAACGATCCCGCCGCGCCGGACGACGAGTCGGTGCGGCGGGTCTATCCTCGGGCCGCGTTCGAGAACGTGTGGCTCCGCGGCTCCAGCAGCGGGGGGATCGTCTATGTCGTTCACCCGCCGGAGATTTCCCTGCCCCCTTCCGACGGCAACTGGTGAGTGATGTTGAACGTCTCCCCCATCCGCCCCGTTGACGTGGCCCGCGTGGACGACCGTCCGCTCTGGGTTGAGATCTCCGGCGACGAAGTCTGGTGGGACGAACCCCGCCCGCACGAGGGCGGTCGCCGGTGCGTGGTGCGGCGCGGCCCCGACGGCACGCTGCGCGACGCGCTGCCCCCCGGCTGGAACGCGCGCAACCGCGTGATCGAGTACGGCGGGCGGTCGTGGCGACCGGCCGGCGGCGGCGCGATCGTCTTCACCAACTGGGCCGACCAGCGGGTCTACCGCTACGCCGGGGAGGGCGAGCCGGAGCCGCTGACTCCCGAGGGCCCCTTCCGTTACGCGGATCTCTACCTGCCTCCCGGCCGGGAGGAGGTATGGGCGGTCCGCGAGAGCGACGCCGGTGAGGTGCGGCGCGATCTGGTGGCGGTGCCGCTGGACGGCGGTCCCGTCCGGGTGATCGTCCAGGCCCAGCACTTCCTGATGAACCCCCGGCTGTCGCCCGACGGGGGGAAGATCGCCTGGATCGGGTGGGACCATCCGAACATGCCCTGGGACGGCACCGACCTCTGCGTCGCCCCCCTCCGCCCGGACGGCACCGCCGGGCCGTACGAGAAGGTCGCGGGCGGGCCCGAGGAGTCGGTCGTCCAGGCCGAGTGGCGCGACGACGCCGCCCTGTACGCGATCACCGACCCCACCGGCTGGTGGAACATCCACCTGGTCCCGCTCGACGGCTCGGAGCCGCGCAACCTGGCGCCGCTCCCCCTGGAGTTCGGCGACGCGCCGTGGAAGCTCGGTTTCACCTGGTTCGCGATCGCGGGCGAGCGTCTGGTGACGATGTACGGCACGGCGGACGGCAGGCGCCTGGGCGTGCTGGATCCGGGGTCGGGGGAGATCACCGAGATCGGCGGCACGGCGACCCACTGGGCGCCCACGATCTCGGTCGGCGGCTCGACCGTGGTGGCGGTGGCCGCCTCGCCGTACACGCCGTTCGAGGTGACGGCGATCGATCTCGGCGACGGGGGGCGCACGGTGTTGTCCGCCGGGAAGGAACTGCCGGGGCGCGACCTGCTCCCGACGCCCGAGGCGGTCGTCATCGAGGGCGTGCACGCGCACGTCTACCCGCCGCACGGCGGAACCGGGGCGCCCGCGCCGTACGTGATCTTCGTGCACGGCGGGCCCACCGGGGTCAGCCCGATCATGCTGGACCTGGAGGTCGCCTACTTCACCAGCCGCGGCATCGGCGTGGCCGATGTCAACTACGGCGGCTCCACCGGTTACGGGCGGGCCTACCGGGAACGGCTGCGTCACCAGTGGGGGGTCGTCGACGTGCAGGACTGCGCGAAGGTGGCCCGCGGGCTGGTGGCGGACGGGCGGGCGGACGCGGCCCGGATCGCGATCCGCGGCGGCAGCGCGGGAGGCTGGACGGCGCTGGCCGCGCTGGTGCACAGCGACGTGTTCCGCGGCGCCGTCGCGCACTACGCGATCACCGATCCGGAGAGCTGGGCGGCCGAGACGCACGACTTCGAGTCCCGCTATCTCGACGGGCTGATCGGCCCGCTCCCGCAGACCCGGCCGCGTTACCTGGAGCGTTCACCGCTGCTGCACGCCGCTCAGGCCTCCGGCCCCGCGCTGCTGCTGCACGGCCTGGAGGACGCCATCGTGCACCCGATCCAGGCGGAGCGGTTCGTTCGCGAACTCGACCGCAACGGCACCCCCTGGGCCTATCTGACCTTCCCCGGCGAACAGCACGGCTGGCGCAGGGAGGAGACGATCGTGGCCGTCCTGGAGGCCGAGCTGGCGTTCTACGGTCTGATCTTCGGCCTGCCCACCCCCGAGGTCCCCCCTCTCCACCTCAATAAGTGAACATGGGACGTGATTGGGCAGAGGTGAAGAAGTACAAGGGGGGAGACTGTTTTGTCTGAGGTAGCCGGGATCTGCTCTGATCTGATCAGGATCGACACCACGAACCCGGGCGACGGCGAGCGGGTGGCCGCCGAGCACGTCGCCGGGTTGCTCAGCGAGGTGGGGATCGAGCCGGTGGTGTTCGAGTCCGCGCCCCGCCGTACGAGTGTGGTGGCGCGGATCCCCGGCGCGTCATCGGACGCGCTGCTCGTCCACGGGCACCTCGACGTGGTGCCGGCCGACCCGCTGGAGTGGCGGCACCATCCGTTCTCGGGCGAGATCGAGGGCGGCTGCGTGCACGGCCGGGGCGCGGTCGACATGAAGGGCACGCTGGCGATGACGCTGACGGCCGTCCGTGACCTGGTCAGGCGTGGTGCACGACCCAAGCGTGACCTGGTGCTCGCCTTCCTCGCCGACGAGGAGGCGACCGGCGAGTTCGGCTCGGGGTACGCCGTCAAGGAGCACACCGACCTGTTCGAGGGCTGCACCGAGGCGATCAGCGAGTCGGGCGGTTTCAGCGTGCAGACACCCGGCGCGCGGATCTACCCGGTCGCGGTCGGCGAACGCGGCACGGCGTGGATGCGGTTGATCGCGCGCGGCGTCGCGGGCCACGGCTCCAGGCCCCCGGTGGACAGTGCGGTGGCCGAACTGTGCCGGGCGATGACCCGCCTGGCCGACCACGACTGGCCGGTACGGCTGACGCCCGCCGTGGCCTCGCTGATCGAGAGCCTCTCCGAGGTCCTCGGCGAGCCGATCGACCTGGACCGGCTCGAAGAGGAGTCGGTACGGCTGGGCGCCGTCGGCGCGCTGTTCAAGTCGCAGATCCGCAACTCCGCCAACCCGACGATGCTGAACGCCGGCTACAAGGTCAACGTGATCCCCGGCATGGCGGAGGCGCACGTGGACGGCCGTTTCCTGCCGGGCTACCGCGAGGAGCTGCTGGAGACCGTCGACAAGCTCATCGGCCCCAAGATCACCCGCGAGTTCGTCAACCTGAGCGGCGCCCCCTCCGCGCCGTACCCGTCTCCGTTCTTCTCGGAGATGTCCGCCGCGCTGGTGGCCGAGGATCCGCTGGCCCGGCCCGTGCCGTTCGTCATGGGGGGCGGCACGGACGCGAAGTCGTTCTCCGAGATCGGCATCCCGAGCTACGGCTTCGCGCCGCTGCTGCTGGATCCCGGCCTCGACTACTACGGGATGTTCCACGGCGTGGACGAGCGGGTCAACGTGAGCGCCCTGGAGTTCGGCGTCCGCGTGCTTGGGCGGCTGTTCACCTAGGACGCCCCCGCGGAGGCCGGGAGCCACGCGGCGGGAACCGGACTGGCTCACGGTCGCGGCGCTCGCCCGGCCGGCACCCGTCGGCGCGGGATCTCAAGAGGTCACCGGAGCACCTCGTCGATCATCGCGAGGAGCCGGTCGCGGTCCTGGCCGCCGAGCGCTCCGCCGAGCGTGGCGGCCAGCTCGGCGAGCGGGTCGTGGCGGGGCAGCCGGTCCATCGCGCCGGCGAGTTCCGCGACGTTCCAGGCCGCGCCGTCCTTGGTCACCTCGGCACCGCGCGACCGGGCGAGCACGGCGGTCACCGTGGCGCCGCGCACGGCGAAGACCTCGCCGTTGAACGGGCAGCCGGCTGAGGCCAGGTAGGCCGCGACGGGCGCGATGGCGGCGGGGTCCCGCGGATCGTGCCCGTGGCTCTCCTCGCTCATGCCGGGCACCCCGAGTGTGAGCCGGGTGCGGGCCATGGAGGGCGAGACGCAGTTGACGCGTACCCCCTGGCGGGCCAGTTCGAGGGCGTGCACGGTGCTCATCGCCGCGATGCCCGCCTTGGCCGCCGCGTAGTTGCTCTGTGTGGGCAGCGGGTTGAGCACGCCGGAACCGGAGACGGTGTTGACGATCGCCCGGTCGACGCCGGCCGTCGTGTGGTCGCGCCAGTACCGCGCCGCCCATCGGCTGACCGCGAAGGTGCCCTTGAGGTGGACGGCGACCACGCTGTCGAACTCCTCCTCCGTCATGTTCACCAGCGCCCGAGCCCGCTCGTTACCCGCGTTGTTGACCACCACGTGGAGGTCGCCGAATGTCGCGACGGCCTGCTCCACCATGCGCCTGGCCCCCTCCCAGTCGGCGACGCTGTCGGAGTTCGCCACCGCCGTGCCGCCCGCGGCCCTGATCTCCTCGGCCACCTCCTCGGCGACCCCCGGGTCTCCGCCCGTGCCGTCGGCGGCCACTCCCGGATCGTTGACCACGACCTTCGCCCCCTCGGCCGCGAAGAACAGGGCCTCCGCCCTGCCGATCCCCCGCCCGGCGCCGGTGATGAGGGCGACCCGCCCGTCCAGACTTCCCATGACGACTCCCGTCGAATCAGTGCACTCGATGTATTAATGCATCGAATGTACTAAACTCTGGGGCATGGGACTGCGAGAGGTCAAGAAGGAACGCACCCGCGACGCGCTGGCCGAGGCCGCGGTCCGGCTGTTCCAGGAGAAGGGGTACGCGCAGACGACCGTGGCCGAGATCGCCGCCGCCGCCGGGATGTCCACCCGCACCTTCTTCCTGCACTTCCCCGCCAAGGAAGACGTGCTCCTGGCCGGCGGCAGGCCACGGCTGGACCTCGGCCTGGCGGTCATCGCCGACCGGCGGCCGGGCGAGAGCATCGCCGAGTTGCTGACCCGCGCACTCGACGCGATGGTGTCCGACGTCTGGGAGAAAGACCTGCACAGCGGCCTGGCGGCGATGCGGGCCCAGCTCGCCGCGACCGAGCCCGAGCTCCAGGCACGCCTGGTGCACCGCCTGCACGCCACCCAGTCGGAGCTGGCCGACGCACTCCTGCGGGCCTGCCCCGGCGAGCTCTCCCCGTCCACCGCCGCCACCGTCGTCGGCGCGGTGCTGGGCGCCGTCCACGCGGCGGCCGACGCGAGCCTGCGCCAGGGCGATCCGCCCGCCCGGGTGCGGGCCGCCATGCTGGCCGCGCCCGGCGTCGCCGCGGACCTGCTTCGGGGTACGACGAAGTATGTAGATCCGGCTCATCCCACGTGGGGAGGGACACGGCACGGCCATGCGTCAGAATGAGCGGCATGCGTTCATTCGATGACGGTCCCGGAGCCGGTACGGCATGAGCGTCGAGCTCCTTCTCGGCCTCGGTGCGCTCGCGCTGATCGACAGTACGAGCATCGGCACCCTGGTCATCCCGATCTTCCTCATGCTGTCGCCGGACCGTTCGGTCCTCGGGCGGGTCCTGGTCTATCTGCTGACCGTGGCCGTCTTCTACTTCGCGATCGGCGTCGGACTCATGTTCGGCCTGATGCCCGCGCTGGAGAGCGTCGGCGACGGGGAGATCTTCCGGTGGGTGGAGCTCGTGGCGGGCGTCGGGCTGTTCGCCCTCAGCTTCCGCTTCGACCCCAAGCGCCGCGCCGCCCGCGGTGCCAAGGACCGCTCCAGCTGGGCCAGGGACAAGGCGAACCTGGTACGGGGCTCGTCGTGGGGAATGGTGCTGCTGGGGGTGACCGCGGCGGGCATCGAGGTGGCGACCATGCTCCCCTACCTCGCCGCCATCGGCCTCATGATCGGCGCCGATCTCTCGGCCGCCGCCTGGCTGCCCACTCTGGGGGCCTACAACGCGGTCATGGTGCTCCCCGCGCTGCTGCTGCTCGCGGCGCGGTTCGCCGCCGGGGAACGCATGGAGAAGGTCCTCAACCGCGTCGCCGCCTGGATGTCGCGGCACTCGGCGAGCGCGCTGAGCTGGACCCTGGGCATCATCGGCTTCCTGCTGGCACGCGACGCCGCCGTCTATCTCTTCTTCGTGTGAGCGCGCCTCACGAGGGGAAGCCGGTGATCCTCCTCGGGACCACCCTGACCATCAGCCACACCATGTCGTCGCTCTCGGGGTCGTCGCTCTCGGGCGGCAGCTCCCCGGCGTGATATTTGCGTCTGAGGTCGCGCTGGAACTTCCCGCCCTCGTCGACGGTCAGCTCGGCCGTACCCCTGATGTCCACCGACTCGTAGGGGTTCGCGGGGTCGAAGATCGAGAGACTGACCCGTGGGTCCCTGGCCAGGTTGCGGCCCTTGAGCCGGCCGACGGTGGTGGAGAACAGCACCGTGTCGCCGTCGCGCATCACCCAGATCACCGAGGTCTGCGGGCTGCCGTCGAGATTCACCGTGGCGAGGGTGGCGACGTTCGTGCCGTCGAGGAGGCGGCGTGCCCTCTCGTCGAATGTCTCGGCCATGACGCTCAACCTACAAAGCCCACGCGGCACAAGTGCGACGGCACGCCGATCGAACCCCGAGCGATGGCCGGCCCGATCCGGTGGCCTCTGACCTGCGGGCTCGTCGTTCCGCATGTTCCACAAGCCGGTGCCACAGGCACGCCGTACGTCGGCTGAGGTAGCGAAACGGTCACCGTAGGACGGATGTGCTCGCCGTGCCGTCCACGGCACGCTCTAGGCATGACCACTGTCATACATAAGCTCGTCGAGTCGTACGCCGCACTGCCGGGGTCCTTGGCCGGCTGGGACCGGGGTGGTTGGGGCCGGTCCGGCTGGGGCGGCAGCCTGTGGTTCGTCGTCGTCCCGCTGCTGGTGGCGCTGACTGTGGCCGCGGTCTTCATGCTGTCGCGCCGCCGTTCCACCCACGCACGGGCGAGCGAGTCCGTGCTCGAGGAACGCTTCGCGCGGGGCGAGATCTCCGAGGAGGAGTACCGGGCGCGGCTCGCCGTCCTGCGGGAGACCACCCGCACGTGAGGCCCTGATCCGTTACAGGGTGACCGCAAGGGCGACGAAGCTCCTGTCCAGGACGTTCTGGATCATGGTGATCCGGGTTCTGTCAGGAGCCTCGTCGCATTCCCGTGCCTGCCTGCCACCGTCAGTCTGATCTTCACGTCAGATCAGACTGACCGTACGGACCTCGCTCTCGCCAAGGCGGGTGTTCGAATCTTGTGATGGATTCCGGTCAGCTGAAGGAGATCGCCTTGGAACCGAGGAAAGTGGTCTCGTTCCCGGCACTGACGAAGCAGGCGGTGGCGGCGCAGTCCACCGTGCCCACAGGGGTGCCCTCAGGGGTCGCACCCGAGAAGGTCTTGTTGACCACGAACGACGTGCTGGCCGAACCACTCGCGTCCGTACCGACGTCCTTGGGGGTCTTGTCGTTACACGCCAGCTGACCGCCCACCGTCGCACACTGCACGATCACGAAGTGCTCACCCGCACCGGCACCCGAGATCCCCACCGTGACACTGCTCCCGTCCGACAGACCCGACGCCGGCGTCACCGAGAAGGACGGAGCGGCCGCCGCGAAAGCCGCAGGCTGCGAAGCAAGCGTGAGACCACCGACCACAACCGCAGCGGCCACACCGAACTTCGCGAAACGACTGGTCTTCTGCATTCCTGACTCCTTATTTAGGGGTATGAAACTCGCTCTTGCGAAACAGCTCTGTGCTCTCTGGAATCGTGCGACCGCAGGGGCGACGAAGCTCCTGTCGCAGGACGTTCTGAATCATGGTGATCCGTTTCCGTCAGGAGCCTCGTCGCATTCCCGTGCCTGCCGCCGGCCGTCCAACGACGTGACCGCCTTTCGATCTTCACGTCGGACCGGCCACACGGCGGTGTTCGAATCTTGTGATGGATTCCGGTCAGCTGAAGGAGATCGCCTTGGAACCGAGGAAAGTGGTCTCGTTCCCGGCACTGACGAAGCAGGCGGTGGCGGCGCAGTCCACCGTGCCCACAGGGGTGCCCTCAGGGGTCGCACCCGAGAAGGTCTTGTTGACCACGAACGACGTGCTGGCCGAACCACTCGCGTCCGTACCGACGTCCTTGGGGGTCTTGTCGTTACACGCCAGCTGACCGCCCACCGTCGCACACTGCACGATCACGAAGTGCTCACCCGCACCGGCACCCGAGATCCCCACCGTGACACTGCTCCCGTCCGACAGACCCGACGCCGGCGTCACCGAGAAGGACGGAGCGGCCGCCGCGAAAGCCGCAGGCTGCGAAGCGAGCGTGAGACCACCGACCACAACCGCAGCGGCCACACCGAACTTCGCGAAACGACTGGTCTTCTGCATTCCTGACTCCTTATTTCGGGGCGTTTGACTTGCCCTTGCAAGAACAACTCTCTGCCATTCGGAGTTGACTCGCCAGAGAAAGCCGAGTCATCAAGTTGTCCGACGCCATCCACTTCCTGCCACCCACATCCGGCCCGCATGACCGCTCAGTGACTACACCGATGCGACGGCGGTCACGTACCCGTACGCGGAGCACCGGTTCGCAGTGGTTTCGTAGTGTTTCTGCGCCCACTCCAGCCTGATCAGCGGTCACGCGACGGGTCCGCCGGCGGGCGCCCCGGCCCAGATCGGCCAGGACCTCAGGCGGATGACCCCTTCCGTCCTGACCACGGCGTCTTCCAGCGAGGGGGCGAACTCGCCCGCGGCGGACGGGGGCCGGGCCGGCGCTCGGCATGAACTCGCCGGCGCGGATGTCCGCCATCACTTGCAGGCACCCGCGCGGGCAAGCGGGGCAGACAGTGGACGGCCGGCGGATCTCACTTCTTTCTCAAGTGAAACAGCTCTTCGTTCCCCCCGACCCAGAAGGAGGCGCTCACCGGGAAATACGTACTACCATAAAGACGGATATTCGATCATCGAAATGCGCTTATCGGTAGGTTCTCTAGAGAGCCTTCATTGCCATTTTGTAATGCATAATATGCATATAATCTATGATTTCCGGACCGCCCGGTTCTCGCGCGCCCACTGCAAAAGAAGATCGCAATGTCACATCGCGCAAATTTCCGCGATCAGGAGAATCGAGATCCACTCGCGGCGGAGTTCTATCCAGGAAACCCCTTTCCGGGACCATGAGGAAAAGAGCGGGGTGATCATAACGGTCCTCACGAGTGGAACAGGCGGTCGAGGACCACGGCGACGCGCCCAGCGTGGAGCGGCTCAGCCGTACGGCGTCGCGGAGCACCGGGAAGGCCACCCCAGGGCACCTTCGATCCGGTCGAGCACGCAACCGGGTCGAGCACCAACCGCACCTCGACCGGACCCCGCACCCGACCGGGCTCCCGCGAGAGGTGGCCAATCTTCCGTCTTATTGACTAAAAACCTACCAGTTGTGCATGCTTTACCCCGTGCAGCACTCCAGAGAAGCTCCGCCACAGGTCACCGGGCCGTCGCCGGCCGGTCGCGCGGCCCGCGTCCGCATGCCACCGGATGGCCGGGCGGCTGTGCGGAATTTTTTCCGGGTTATTGACGAAAAAGAGATGACCTCGGCACACTGCCGGTATGCGACATCCCGGTGGTCCCCTCGCACAGCTCCGGCGCGGGCACGAGGACCTCGTGCTCGGCCTGCTCCGCCGGCAGGGCCCGCTCAGCCGTGGCGAGCTCGGCAAGCGCAGCGGTCTGTCTCGAACGACCCTGTACGACATTATCGCGGAACTGCTGACCAGCGGCGCGATCGTCACCACTGGTCAGGAGAGCCGGCCGGACGCGGCGCCGCGCGGACGTGGCAGGCCGGCCGAGACCCTGGCGCTGAACCCGGACGCGGGCCAGGCGATCGGCATCGACTTCGCCCGCCGGGCGGTGCACGTCGCCGCCGTGAACGTCGCGCACGAGGTCGTCGGCTCGGCCGGCGAGCCCCATGCGGCGGACCTGCCGTGGGAGGACCGGGTGGCGCTCGCCGAGCGCCTCGTCGGCACCCTCACCGAGGGCGCGCTGCGCCTCGGCCCGCTCAGCGCGATCGGGGTCGGCGTGGTGGGCCCGGTGACCGGGAGCGGGTCTCACCTCGAGACGCTGCCCCGCCTGCTGCGCGAGCGTTTCGGCGTGCCGGTGCTGGTGGACAACAACACCAGGCTCGCCGCGCTCGCCGAGTCGATCTGGGGCGCGGCGGCGGGCGAGCAGGACGTGCTCTACCTCCGGCTGTCGCACGGCGTCGGCGGTGGGCTGGTGGTGGGAGGGTCGCTGCATCGTGGCGCTTACGGGCTGTCCGGTGAGTTCGGGCACATCACGGTCGAGTCGGCCAAGGGGCGCTGCGACTGCGGCGGGACCGGCTGCCTGGAGACCGTGGCGTCGATAAGAGCCGTGCTCGACGCCTACCGCGCCGCGGGCGGGCAGGCCGGTGACGTGGCCGCGCTGGTGGCGGCGCTGGAGTCGGGCGACCCTGTGGCGCTCGGTCTGCTGGAGGACGTCGGCAGCCGGATCGGCACCGTGCTCGCCGCGCTGTGCAACGCGATCGGACCCGGCGTCATCGTCGTCGGCGGCGAGCTGACCGAGGCCGGCGCGGCGCTCATCGGGCCGATCGAGCGGGCGCTGAGCGCGCACATCCTGCCGATCTCACGGCACCGGGTGACGCTGCGGCGGGCGACCCTCGGCGAGGCCGGGGGCGCGCTGGGGGGAATCGCCCTGGTCTTGCATGAATCACCACTTCTATCCAGGTATCCGGCGGACGAGGCGGGTTCCGTGGAGAGGCATCCATGAGTGTGGTCACCGTACCCGAGAAGACGTCCGCGGCGACGGCCGTGCGGCGCGGCGCGCGGCGTCCCCGGGCCATCGTGCTCAACCTGGTCGCGGTCGCGATCGGCCTGGCCGGGTGGACGTTGCTGTCCTCGGTCGGCGTGCAGGGCCTGCCGGGACCGGTCGAGGTGGCCGCGCGGGCCGGCGAGCTGACCCTCGACGGCACGCTGCTCCAGGACGTGCTGGCCAGCCTGCGGCGGGTCCTGCTCGGCTTCGCGCTCGGCACCCTGCTGGCCATCCCGGTCGGCTTCCTGATGGGCTGGTACGGCACGGCACGCGGGCTGCTCGAACCGTACGTCCAGTTCTTCCGCACGATCCCGCCGCTGGCGATCATTCCGCTGGCCATCGTGCTGATGGGCATCGGCGAGGTGCCGAAGGTCTTCGTGATCTTCCTGGCGGCGTTCCTGTCCAGCGTGGTGGCCACCTTCCAGGGGGTGGTCGGCGTCGACAGCACGCTGATCAACGCGGCGCGGGTGCTCGGCGCGTCCGACCGGGTCATCTTCCTCAAGGTCGTGGTCCCGGCGTCCACGCCGTTCATCCTGGTCGGCATGCGGATCGGGCTCGGCTCGGCCTGGGGCACCCTGGTCGCCGCCGAGCTGATCGCCGCCCAGGAGGGCCTGGGCTTCCGCATGCAGCAGGCCCAGCTCTACTACGACCTCTCCACGATCTTCGTGGGGCTGATCGCCATCGGCGTGCTCGGCCTGGTGATGGACCGGCTGCTGCTGCTCACCGAGCGACGCCTCACCGGCTGGCAGGAGCGCAGATGAACAACAAGATCTCCTTCAGGGAGGTCGTCAAGACCTACCCGATGAAGGACACCACCTTCAATGCGCTCGACCGGGTGTCGCTGGACATCGCCGACCGGGAGTTCGTGACGGTCGTCGGGCCGTCCGGGTGCGGCAAGAGCACGCTGATGGGCATGGCCGCCGGGCTGGTCCAGCCCACGGCCGGCGAGGTGCTGGTGGACGGCGTGCCGGTCACCGGGCCCGGCCCGGACCGTGGGGTGATCTTCCAGCAGTACGCGCTGTTCCCCTGGCTGACGGTTCGCAAGAACGTCGAGTTCGGGCTGAGGCTGGCCGCGCTGCCGGCCGGGGAGCGCAGGCTGCGCGCGGAACGGGCGATCGAGCTGGTCGGGCTGAGCGACTTCGCCGACGCGCTGCCCAAGACCTTGTCGGGCGGTATGAAGCAGCGCTGCGCCATCGCCCGCGCGTACGCGGTGAACCCGCAGGTCCTGCTCATGGACGAGCCGTTCGGCGCGCTGGACGCGCTGACCCGGGTGCAGTTGCAGGACCAGTTGCTGCACACCTGGAGCCAGGAGCAGCGGACGGTCATGTTCATCACCCACGACGTGGACGAGGCGGTCTATCTCGCCAGGCGGGTGGTCGTGATGGCCGCCAGGCCGGGCCGCGTCCAGACGGTGATCGAGGTGGATCTGCCGTATCCGCGGACGGAGGAGATGCGGCTCTCCGCCGAGTTCGGCCAGATCCGCAACGAAGTCTGGCACTCCGTCTACCACCAGGCCGCACCCGCGGCCTGACACATTCGAACCCCCTGAAAGGACTCATCCGCCATGCGTGTGATTCGCCGCGCTCTCACCGCCGCCACAGCGGTGACCATGCTCACACTGTCGGTTACCGCGTGCTCCGACGACGGCAGCACGGTCCGCTTCGGCTACATCAGCGACTTCAACGGGGCGAGCCTGCTCGCGATCGCCGAGAAGCAGGGGTTGTGGGAGAAGCAGGGGCTCACCCCTGAGGTCAAGGTCTTCACCAACGGCCCGCTGCAGATCCAGGCGCTCGGCTCGGGCGACCTCGACTTCGGCTACATCGGCCCCGGCGCCATGTGGCTGCCCGCCTCGGGCAAGGCCAAGGTCATCGCGATCAACACGCTCGCGTACGCCGACCGGGTCATCGCCAAGCCCGGCATCACCTCGATCGAGGGCCTGCGAGGCAAGAAGGTCGGCGTGCCGGAGGGCACGTCCGGCGACATGGTGCTCAACCTGGCGCTGCGGAAGGCGGGGATGACGGCGAAGGACATCGAGAAGGTGCCGATGGATCCGGCCACGGTCGTGTCCGCGTTCGCGGCCGGGCAGATCGACGGCGCCGGGATCTGGTATCCGCTGATCGACACGATCAAGGCGAAGGTGCCGGGCCTGACGGAGGTCGCGAGCACCAGGCAGTTCGCCGGCACGTCCTTCCCCACCGCGTTCGTCGCCGGGGCGAAGGTGGACCCCGGGCTCACCGAAAAGACGATCAAGGTATTGCAGGAGGCCAACGACTGGCGTGCCGCGCACCCGGACGAGGCGATCGCCGAGACGGCCGCCCTGCTCAAGATCGACGCGGCCAAGGTCAAGGCCGACGCGGCCAACGTCGAGGTGATGACGACCGCCGACCTGGTCGCCAAGACCGAGGACGGCACCGTCGCCAAGTGGCTGAACGGGCTGGGCGACTTCTTCGTGAGCACGGGCCAGCTCAAGTCGGCGCCCGATCCCGCCACCTACTACACCGGCGATCTCTATACGAAGGCCTCCGCGAAGTGAACCTGCTGTTCCTGATGACCGACCAGCATCGTGTCGACACGCTGGGCTGTTACGGCAATCCCCATGTGGCGACGCCCAACCTCGACAGGCTGGCCGCGTCCGGCACCCGGTTCGACCGGTTCTACACGCCGACGGCGATCTGCACACCGGCGCGGGCCAGCCTGCTCACCGGGCAGGCCCCGTTCCGGCACCGGCTGCTGGCCAACTACGAGCGCAACGTGGGTTATCTGGAGGATCTGCGGGAGGACGCGTTCACCTTCCCCGGCTCGCTCCGGGAACGCGACTACCAGCTCGGCCTGATCGGCAAGTGGCACGGGGGCACCGAGCGCAACGCCGCGTCGTACGGCTTCGACGGGCCCGACCTGCCCGGCTGGCACAATCCCGTCGATCATCCCGACTATCTGGCGTATCTGGACGAGCGCGGGCTGCCGCCGTACCGGATCTCCGAGCCGGTCCGGGGCACCACGCCGAACGGCAACCCCGGCAATCTGCTGGCCGCGCGGTTGCACCAGCCGGTCGAGGCGACGTTCGAGCACTACCTCGCCACCCGGGCCATCGAGCACCTGGACCGGTACGCCGCGGACGGCCGGCCGTTCTTCCTGGCCACCCACTTCTTCGGGCCGCACCTGCCCTATCTGCTGCCGGACGAGTACTTCGACCTCTATG
Organism: Dolomitihabitans soli; assembly: GCF_022213955.1. Classification (GTDB taxonomy): domain Bacteria; phylum Actinomycetota; class Actinomycetes; order Streptosporangiales; family Streptosporangiaceae; genus Streptosporangium_A; species Streptosporangium_A soli. The sequence goes on from NZ_JAKNTW010000018.1 coordinate 305,363, forward strand.
ACCCCGAATTGGTCGAGCTGCCCCCGTCGATCGCCGAGACCTTCGAGGGCAAGCCGCAGGTGCAGCGGAACTACAGTGCGCACTGGACGTTCGACACGATCCCGATCGAAGTCACCCGCAAGCTGATCGCGGTCTACTGGGGTTACGTCACGATGATCGACGAGCAGATCGGCCGGATCCTGACCAGGCTCGACGAGCTGGGCCTCACCGATCAGACCTCGGTCTTCTTCACCGCCGACCACGGCGAGTTCACCGGCGCCCACCGGCTGCACGACAAGGGCCCGGCGATGTACGAGGACATCTACCGCATCCCCGGCATCATCCGGATCCCCGGGGCGACGCCACAGGTCAGGAACGAGTTCGTCACGCTCACCGACTGCACGGCGACGATCCTGGACCTCGCGGGCTGCGACCCCGCCCCCGCCGTGGACAGCCGGAGCCTGGCGCCCCTCGTCCGCGGCGAGCACCCCGAGTGGCCCGGCGAGCTGATCGCCGAGTTCCACGGCCACCACTTCCCCTACCCGCAGCGGATGATCCGCGACGAACGCTACAAGCTCGTCGTCAACCCCGAGTCGATCAACGAGCTGTACGACCTGGTCGACGACCCGCACGAGCTCAGCAACCGCTACCCGCACCCCGAACTCCAGCCCGTACGGCAACGCCTCATGCGACGGCTGTACGACCTGCTCCGCGAGCGCGGCGACAACTTCTATCACTGGATGACGCCCATGTACGACATCGGCGCGTCCGACTACGACGCCAGCCTGAGCTCCTTCGAGCTCCAGGGCCTGGCGGAGACCCCGTGACGAACTCGGACGGAACCGCCACGGGCGCTGACAACGACCGGGGCGATCGCTCGCCGGCCGTGCCGGGCACGAACGGCCGACCGTGCGTGGCCGTCTCTGACGCACGGCGTCGCGGCGGCCCGCCATGGCCGCTGGAGTGGCGTGGGTCCACGGACCCCGGCCCCGGTCGGCGCGGGGCGCCAAGGTGGCCTGCCGTACTTGGGGAGGGACCCGAGGGGTCAGCGGAGCTTGGGGTCGAGGGCGTCGCGGACGACGTCGCCGAGCATCAGGAAGCTGAGGACCGTGGCGGTGAGGAAGAGGGAGGGGAAGATCAGGAGGTGGGGGTGTTCGGAGAAGAAGGTGCGGGCCGTGTTGAGCTGGAGTCCCCAGGACACGTCGGGGTACTGCAGGCCGACGCCCAGGTAGTCGAGGGTCGCCTCGCCCGCGATGACGTTGCCGACGTTCAGCATGGCCAGCACGAAGACGGGGGCGATGGCGTTCGGCAGGATGTGCTTGAACATGATGCGGAGGTCGCCGGCGCCGAGCATCCGGGCGGCGGTGACGAAGTCCATGTCGCGCACGGCGATGACCTGGGCGCGCATCAGGCGGGTCATGGTGGTCCAGCCGAGGACGACGAGCACCAGGGTCATCGCCCAGACACCGTGGTCGGGGAACGCCACCAGGATGACGGTGGCGCCGAGCACGAAGGGGATGCCGAAGAAGACGTCGGTGACGCGGGCGATGAGGGCGTCGATCCAGCCGCCGTAGTAGCCGCCGATGAGGCCCAGCACGATGGCGATGAGCAGGGCGAAGACCGTCACCGCGAGGCCGATCAGGATGGACGCGCGGGCGCCGTGCACGATCTGTGACCAGTAGTCGCAGCCCTGCTGGTCGTAGCCGAAGACGGCGGCTCCGCTGGGCGCCTGGTTGAACAGCCGCAGGTCGCAGCGTTCGTTGGGCCCCAGGCTCGCGAACAGGCCGGGGAACGCGGCCATCGCGACGGCGACGAAGAGGATCACCATCGACAGCCAGAAGATGGCCCGTTTGCGCAGTTCGTACCAGGCGTCCCACCACAGCGAGCCGCGGACCGGGTTGACCGTCCCGACCTCGGGCGCGGCGGTCTTGACGTCAGCCACGGCGGATCCTCGGGTCGAGCACGCCGTACAGCAGGTCGACGATCAGGTTGACCCCGATGAAGATCATAACGAGGACGGTCACGATGCCGACGACGACGGGTCCCTCCTGGAGCTGGATCGACTGGAAGACCTGCTGGCCGATGCCGGGCAGGTTGAAGATGCCCTCGGTGACGACCGCTCCGGCCATCAGGTTGCCGAAGTCGACGCCGAGGAAGGTCACGACGGGGATCAGCGAGTTGCGCAGGGCGTGCCTGCCGATGACCCGTCTTCGCCGCATGCCCTTCGCGGAGGCGGTGCGCACGTAGTCGGAGCGGAGGTTCTCGACGAGGCTGGTCCTGGTGAGCCTGGCGACGTAGGCGAGGCTGAAGGAGCCGAGCACCATGCCGGGCAGCAGGTAGCTCAGCGGCCAGCCGTCCTCGGTGCCGGCGGTGGGGAACAGGCCCAGGTTGAGCCCGAGGACGATCTGGGCCGTGTAGCCGACGACGAAGACGGGGACGGCGATGATGAAGGTGGTGCCCGCCAGCACGGCGGTGTCGGCGAACCCGCCGCGCCGCAGCGCCGCGATGACGCCGAGCAGGATGCCGACGACCAGCTCGAAGATCCACGCGGTGAGCGCCAGCTGGGCGGTCACCTCCCAGCGTCCACCGAGCAGCTCGCTGACCTGCTGCCCGGTGAACGTCTCGCCGAGGTCTCCCTGGAAGAGCCCCAGCATGTAGAGGCCGTACTGCACGATGAGCGGATCGTTGAGGTTGTACCTCTCGCGCAGCGTGTTGAGGATCTCCGGGGGAACGGGCTTGTCCCCCGCGAGCGCCAGCATCGGGTCGCCGGGCAGCGCGAACACCATCGCGTAGATCAGGAAGGTGGTCGCGACGAAGACCGGTACGGCCTGGGCCAGGCGCTGCGCGGCGTATCTCATCTGCTGGTTACTTGACCGTGATCGTGTCGAGGTTGGGGCTGTAGGCGTCGATCTTCACGCCGGTGATCTTGTCGGAGTAGCCGGCCTGGTCCTGCCAGTTCCACAGCGGCATCATCGGCATCTCCGCCAGTGCGAGGTCCTCGGCCTTCTGGTAGAGGGGGATGCTGGCCTCCATGCTGTCGGCGGAGTTGGCCTGGACGATCAGCTCGTTGAACTCCTTGCTCTCCCAGCCCATCCGGTTGCCCTCGCCCCACATCGACTCCAGGTAGTTCTGCGGGCTCGGGTAGTCCATCACCCAGTTGTTGCGGTACGGCCCGTCCTGCTTGTGCTCGCGCAGCGTCGACAGGTAGTCCGCGGCGGGGATCTTGCGGAACTTGATGTCGGCGATGCCGAGGTTCTGCTTGAGCTGGTTGGCGACCGCGGTCATCCACTGCTCGTAGCTGGGGTCGGCGTTGGAGAAGTACAGGTTGAGCGTGCCGGTGACGCCGCCCGACTTGGTGTACAGCTCCTTGGCCTTGGCCGGGTCGTAGGTGCACGCCTCGCCGCACGCGCCCTCGCGGTAACCCGGCACCAGCGGCGCCACCAGGGAGGACATCGGCTTGAAGGTGCCGCTGAAGACGGCGTTCACGATGGCCTGCCGGTCGATCGCCATGGAGATCGACTTGCGCAGGTCGGCGTTCTCGAAGCGCTTGTCGAAGACGGGGAAGCCGAGGTAGTCCATGGTCCCGCTGGGCGTGGCCAGGAACCGGTCGCCGAGCAGCGTCTTGGCCTCCGACGCGCTGGCGGGCGGGATGGTCTGCAGCAGGTCGACGTTGCCGGCCCGCAGGTCGGTGTAGGCGGTGTCCCGGCTGGCGTAGATCTTGAAGTCGATGCTCGCGGACTTGGCGGGACGCGGCCCGGCGTACCCGTCGAACCTCTTGACCTTGATCAGCTGGTTCCGCTTCCAGTCACCGTCGATCATGAAGGGCCCGTTGCCGATGGGCTTGACGTCGTACGCCTTGGGGTCGCTGAGCGCGGCCTTGGGCATCGGCGCGAAGCCGGTGTACGCCAGGGTGATCGGGAACTGGCTGAACGGCGCGGTGAGGGTGACCTCCAGGGTGGCGGGATCGACCACCTTCAGGCCGCTCAGCTTGTCCGTCTCCGGCTTGGGCGCCTCCTCCGAGCCCTCGGGGGCCTCGGGGTTGAGCTTGTCGTAGCCCTCGACGTTGGCGAAGTAGTAGTTGTTGGCCCAGGCGTTGGGGCCGTAGGCGGCGGCGTTCCAGGCGTCGGCGAAGCTTTCCGCGGTCACCGCCTCGCCGTTGTGGAACTTCTGGCCGGACTTGATCTTGATGGTCCAGACCTTCTGGTCCTCGCTGGCGACCGACTCCGCCGCGCGCATCTGCGGCTGCCCGCTGGGGTCGATGACCACCAGCGTGTCGAACAGCGCCTGCAGTACGTTGATCGAATAACTGCTTGAGGTGTTGCCGGGCGTGAGGTGGTCGGGCTCGGTCAACGCGACAGAGAACCCTTTCGCCGCCGTCCCGCTCTGCTCTCCGGCGGGCTCCTCACCGGAACTCCCGCACGCGCCCAGCGCGAGAACCGCAGAAAGGAAGACGGCGGCACCTCGCGCCCTCGTCAAGACCGTCACTGTATGTCCGCCTCTCCGTATCTCCGGCGTGATGCCGGAGAGGGTAAATACCAGGGCAAGCCACGACATCGGAAGGTTTACGTATTCCCGCGCGGGCCGAGGCTCGGGCACTCTTGCGACGAGGAGATCATGGATCAGATCAGCCTGAGCCCCCACCACCTTCACGCGTTCACCGAGGTGGGGTTCCGCGTCGCCGGCCACCAGGGGGCGCAGGGCGCGATGACGGCGCTCCGCAGCGTGATCCCGATGGACGCGTACGAGTTCGTCGCCTTCGACCCCGCGACCGGACGGCACCAGAGCCTGGTCTCCGACGGCTACCCCAAGGTCGACGCCGACGCCGCCGAGGAGTACGTCCAGCTCGATCCCTACCGCGCCGCGATGGCCAGCCGCGAGCCGCTGCTCATGGGTTCACCCGGCACCGAGCGCTACTTCCGGCGCCACCTGGAGCCGTACGGCTGGCGTGCGGGGCTCACCACGCCGTTATTCCTGGCCGAGGGCCGCTACACCGGGCTGCTGCACCTCAGCGCCCGCGACCCCGCCGCCTTCGGCGCGCTGACCACCACGCTCATCAGCGCGGTCTCCCCCACCCTCGCCCACGTCACGGACCTGCGGCGATGTGTGATCGACCCGGTCGGGCTGCCGCCGGGCTTCCACGCCGTGGCCTTCGACAGGGCCGGTCACCACCGCGACGTGGCGAGCGTGCCGCCCTCGGAGGCGATCGCGGCCGAACCGGCCATGGCGGAGCTGGCCAGGGACTTCATCGACTCGCGCGAGCTGAACCGGCGAGGGCTGTGGCTGGACCGGGAAGGGTCCTGGCGTGAGGTGCGCCTGCTGCGGGCGGGCGTCGGCTTCCACGGGGCGATCCAGGGCACCATCATCGCCGAACGGCCGTGCGCGCTGCCGTACGAGCTGACGGTGCGGGAGGTCGACGTGCTCACGCAGGTCGCGCGGGGCGACTCCAATCCGCAGATCGCCGCGGCGCTGGTGCTGAGCGTCCGCACGGTGACCACGCACCTGGAGCACATCTTCGCCAAACTGGGCTGCGACAGCCGCACCCGCCTGACGACCAAGGCGCTCGCCGAGGGACTGTGCCGGCTCGATCTCACCAGGTGAGCAGCCTGCCGTTCGGCGCCGCGGCGGACACGCCGACCAGGTCGAAGGCGATCTCGAACCACACGCTGTTCGCGCCGGCCTCGCGGATCAGGCCCCACCTGCGGGCCAGGGCCTCGAGCAGCGGCAGGCCCCGGCCGCCGGCGGCGTAGGCGTTCGCCCCGCAGCTGCACGGCGGCTCGGCCGAGCCCTCGTCCTGGACGCACACCCGGACCAGGTCGGCCGTGTGGCTCACGGTGAGGGTGAAGACCCCGCCGTCGCCCGAATGTGAGTGGACGACGGCGTTGGTGGCCAGCTCGCTGGTCAGCAGCACGCAGTCGTCGTGCAGGGGATGCTCGCGGCCGAGCGCGCCGGACACCAGGCGGCGGGCCCTCCCGACCTGGTCGACCGTCCCCGTGAGCCGGAACACCTGATCCGAATTCCTGTTGCCGTCCATCCCCCGAACCCTCCCCGAAGCAGATGTGCCGCCTTTCTTATGACGCCGTGCTCCACGGGCAAGATGTCACGGAAAAGTAGGAATGCGATCTCCCTGGGGTTAGTACGCCTGCTGAATCGGAACCGGATGGGCTCCGCGCGTCCCCGCCCGCTAGTCTGCGGTCTGTCGGATCGATGTGGAAAGGTAACCCTGTGAGCGGGCTGGAAGCGGTCTGGGTGATGCCCTTTGACCGGCCGGGGACGGCGGTGGTCACGGGAGTCTTCGACATTCTCCATGTGGGCCACGCCAGGTTCCTGCGTGCCGTACGAGATCGCGGGCTGCCCTTGGTGGTCGGGGTGGAGGACGACGAGCGGGTGCGCGCCTGGAAGGGGCCGCAGCGCCCGTTCAACACCGCGGAGGAGCGGGCCGAACTGCTGGCCGCGCTGCGGTTCGTGGACGGGGTGTTCGTCGTCACCGGCCCTCCCGAGCTGAACCAGCCGGGCGACTACGTCAAGTTGCTGGCCCCCATGCATCCGGGCGCGCTGGCGCACACGGCGGGCGACCCGCACGCGGGCGGGCGCTGCGCCGCGGCCGACGTGCTGGCCGCGGAGTGCTGGGAGCTGACCGCCGTGCCCGGCCGCTCGACCACCAGGATCCTCAACGCCGTCAGCGGCCCGCCACGCCCGGGACGCTGACACCGGGCTTCGACGCCGTCAGCGGGCCACCGCGCCCATGACGCCGACACCGGGGACGCCGACGCCGTCAGCGGGCCACCGCGTACGACGCACGGGCCAGGAGAACCACAGATCAGCGGACCACCGCGACCGGAGCGGTGACGCCGTGCAGGACGCCGTTCCCGACCGAGCCGAGGACGGCCGAGCGCAGCCCGCCGAGGCCACGCGAGCCGACCACGACCAGGTCGGCGTCGGCCGCGGCCCGGGCGATGGCCGGCACCGGATGCCCGGGGACCAGCACCTCCTCGATCGGCACCCGCGGGTACCTCTCCCGCCACGGCACCAGGGCCTCCCCCGCCGCGCGCAACTCGGCCGCCATGGCCTCGTTGGTGAGGTCCGGATACTCGGCCATGGTGGGCGACACCGGGAGCTGCCAGGCGTGCACGGCCCTGACCGTGGCGCCCCGCACCCGGGCCTGCTCCATGGCGTACCCCAGGGAGATCTCGGAGTGCGGCGACAGGTCGAAGCCCACGACGACCACGCCGCGCGGCGGGGCCGGCGGTTCGCGCACGACGACGACCGGCCCGGAGGCGTGGCCGGCGATCCCCAGGCTGACGGATCCCAGCAGCAGACCGGTGAAGCCGCCACGGCCCCGGCTGCCGACGACCGTCTCGCTCGCCCCTTCCGACTCCTTAATCAAGAGGGGCACGACCGCGCCCGCGAGGGCCCGGGTGCTGACCTCCACGCCCGGCGCGCGCTGCCGTGCGGCCTCGGCCGCCGCCTGGAGGATGTCCAGGCCCTCCCGTGACATGATCTCGGCCAGCCCCGCGATGTCGCCGAAGGGGGCGCTGAGGCCGGCGGGCCCGGCCACGTGCACGATGCGCAGCCCCCGCCGCCAGAGCACGGCCTGGTCGGCGGCCCAGGTCACGGCCGCCGCCGCAGGTTCGGAGCCGTCGGTCGCGACCAGAATCCACTCGTCCATGATCGGTGTCATGCCCTTTCAACGCGGCATGACACCGGCCGTCGCGAGCACCGTCCGGGTGATCCTCGTCACGCTCCGGAGTCGCGCTTCCTGTTCTTGCGCGGTTTGCCGCCCACGCCGCCGAAGATCGCCAGGCCCTTGACCACGACCACCGGCGCCGCCGGGTCGATCGTGGGACCGCCGTGCACGTCGAACCCGCCGAAGATGCCCATGCCCTGGCAGCGCACCTCGACCCCGTCGGGCACCCGGATGTCGGCCCCGCCGAACATCGCGAACACCGTGATCTCGACCTCGCGCGACTCGAAGACGGCGTCGGTCAGATCGAGTTCGAGGCCACCGAACATGGCCAGTCCCCTGATCCGGCGGCGCACCCGCCAGCGGCCCTTCCGCGAGGAGCCGCTGAAGACCGCCAGCAGGTGATCGGTGTCGGCGCCGTCCCGCGTCGGCTCGTACGGCACGGCGGACGGCGCAGACCGGGGCTCCAGTTGCAGGTCTCGGGTGATCACTTCGAGCTCGCCCAGGGTCTTGGCCGCGTAGAGGGAGTCGAGACGCTCGGAGTACTCGTCATGACTCAGCTGCCCTGTGCTCAGCGCCTCGCCGAGCAGCCCGGCCACCTGCTCCCGGTTGCTGTCGGACGCACGCAAGCCCGATGCGGGATCACGGCGCTCAGGGGGGTTTTCCATGCCGAACACGATAGTACTCATTGGGATGAATAGCCCACCCTGACTCCCCTAACCGAGCGATGTTCTAGGATTTGCTGCGGCAAGGCGCGGAGCTGTACGGAAGAGGACTCAATGGCGGAGACGGACGATCACCCGGCGTTCTTCACGATCGAAGGGGAGGAACTGATCCCCTCCCCCACCGCACGCGGCCCGTGGGCGCCCGACATGCTGCACGGCAGGCTGGTCGGCGGCCTGGCGGCGCGCGCGCTCGAAGCCGGGCACGCCGAGGAGGGGCTGCACGCCGCGCGTCTCACGGTGGACATGTTCCGCAACAGCCCGCTGGTGCCGCTCCGCGTGACGACCACACGGGTCAGGGACGGCCGCCGGATCAGGGTGGCCGACGCGGAGATCACCTCTGAGCGGGGCGCGGTCGGCCGGGCGAGCCTGGTGTTGCTGCGCCGTGGCGAGCAGCCGACGGGCGAGGTGCTGACCACCCAGGCGTGGGACGTCCTCACACCGGACCTGCTCGGCGAGCCCCGGGGGTGGCGGGGGCAGCGCCAGGGGAGCTGGCGGCCGCCGTTCGACCTGTGGCCGATCGACGGCGAGCGGGGGCGGCGGGCGTGGGTCCGCGAGACCCATCCGCTGGTCGCGGGCGAGCCGGTCTCACCGCTGGTGCGCACCGCGCTGGCCGCCGACTTCGCCAGCCCGCTCAGCAACGCGGGCACCCACGGCCTGCAGTACATCAACGCCGACTACACCCTCTACCTCAGCAGGCTGCCGCTCGGCGAGACGGTGGGGCTGGAGGCGACCGGCCATCTCGGCGACGAGGGCGTCGCGATCGGGCAGTGCACGATCCACGACGAGTCGGGCCCGATCGGCTACTGCGCGGTCACGGCGGTCGCCAACCGCGGCATGGGGACGTGATGTCACGCGGCGGCACCGGGATGTGATGGACTCGGGGCATGAGCCCCAAGAGCCGAGGCCGCCCAGCGGGGCGGGGACGTCCGAAGCGACCACAGCGCGCCGTGGCCCGGCTGCGCCTGTCCGAGCAGATCCTGCTCGACGCGCGCCGGATCTCGCAGGTCGACGACGTGCTCCCCGCGGAGCTGTGGGCGAGCGAGTGGCTCGGAGAGGTACGGCAGGCCGCGCCGCCGGGTGAGACCGAGGCCGAGCACCTGGTGTGCACCGAGGTCGCGGGCCGCGCCACCGCCGGGCCGACCCCGCTCGGCATGGCCGCCGTCGCCGCGCTGCTGCGGGTCGCGCCGGAGAGCGAGCGCCGGATGCTCACCGAGGCCGCGGCGATCCTGTCGATCTCGCAACCCGCCCCGCCCTGGGCCCAGGCCCCCGCCTGGGTCCCGACCGGCGCGTGGCGCGCGGTCGACGTGTGGGAGAGCGAGCGCGTCCTGCTGGTCGAGTACGGCTCGCACACGCTGATGGCGGTGATCCACGACGACGGCGGCACCTCCCTGGCCAGGCTCGACGTCCTCGATCCCGGCGCGGCCTCCCGGTGGGAGGAGTTTCGCGCGAGCGGCGACGTGCCGATGCCGCTGCGGCCGGCGGAGCCGTCCGAGGTGCTCGCCGAGCTGGCCGGGGCGCTGCGCGAGACGGACCTGGCGCCCCCGCGCGCGGAGGAGAGCCTCATCGCGCTGCGCGCGCTCGCCTGGTCCCGCAGCCGCGACCGGTTGCCCGGCTGGCCCGACTGGTCGCCGCTGCCCGCTGACGACCGGCAACGGCTCATCGACGACTTCGCCGGTGACGACCCGGTCGATCGGGCCCTCGCCGGACTGTTCCTCGACTACGGCGACGCCCGATTCGCCCCCGGCGCGCTCGCCTGGAGCCCCGGCCGGGTCGCGATCTTCCTCGGCGACCGGCTGCCCGCCGGCGCCACGCTGGAGCCGGAGCAGCGGGACCGGCTGCCCGGGGCGCTGCGCCGCTGGGTGCGTTTCGCGCTGGAGCGCCGGGGCGTCGCGGCCGAGTGGATCGAGCCGGTCGAGACGGCGGTCGACACCTACCTTCCGGCCTGGTCACGCTAGAACGGTTGATAGGTGCGGGTTAAAAACTTCTGCTGTGGATGTGTGAGCGGGTTGAGAGCGGGCAAGGCGGAACGGAATCCCAACCAACCATGACGAGGAGTCATAGTGCTCACGCTTACCGACAACGCCGTGCAGGTGATTCGCGACCTCACCGCGCAGTCGACCGACTCGGAGGACACGGGCATCCGCATCGCGTCTCAAGCGGACCAGGCGGGATCTCTGGTGCTTTCCATCTCCGAGGGGCCCGCGGCCGCGGATCAGGTGATCGAGGTCGAGGGGGCGCGCGTCTTCCTCGACCCGGTGGCCGCCGATGCGCTGGAGACCAAGTCGCTCGACGCCGAGGTCGACCCGCAGGGCAGCCCGTCGTTCCGGCTGGGCGAACAGCCCGCCTGACTGCCAGGAAGGGACGGCGCCCTGCCCGTCACCGGGGGGCGCCGTCCTTTTTCAGTAGCCGTAGCGGCTCTTCAGGTGCCGCCACCAGTCCCTGAGCATCCATCGGTCGAACTCGGTGACCCGTCCGGCGCTGCCCGCCTTCATCAGGAAGCCGCCGACGCCGGGGTCCCAGTCGTAGAAGTCGTCGAGGCCGAAGGTGTGGCCGATCTCGTGTTGCAGGACGGGGATGTCCTCCTCGGCCAGCGCACCGACGAGATACTCGCTGCCCAGCCGTTGACCCCAGTCGCCGCCGGCGCCTCCGGGGAAGCCCGAAGTGAGCCAGAGCGACAGGTCGTAGTGGCGCGCGGCCCCGCCGGGACAGCCCGAGTAGTCGCCGTCCTGGTGGGAGAACCTGCTGCAGGCGAGGGCGCACTCGGCGGCGGCGTTGACGTGGACCTCGACGGAGTCGTCACGCCACTCCAGCGCCGACCGGTCGCGCACCGCCCAGCCGACCACCCGCACCGGCACTTTCTCGTACGGCCAGGAGTCCCAGCCGGTCAGCGCGTCCGTCCACTTGCCGAACTGGCGTGCCAGGGCGGCGTGGATCCGGTCGCGCAACTCCGCGGACACCTTGGCGGCGGAGTCCCACCGCACGCAGTAGCTGATGCTCCCCCGGTTCGCCATGATCTGGTCCCAGCCGCGGTTCCGGGCGCCGTACAGGTCGGGGTAGGTGCTCTCGACGTGCCGCCACACCTGTCCGAGCGGGCCGGCGAGTCTCTTCGGCGGGTTCCAGCGGCCGGGGGCCGGCGGCGGCGCGAGCCCGGCGCAGGCGACGCCGTTGAGCCGGAAGGAGACGGGGTCCGGGTTGCGCCCGGCGAGCGAGCCGTTGAACCCCGGGCTCACCGCGTCACCGGTCGCCAGCCCCGAGTTCCACCACATTCCGGTCACGGTGACGTGGCCGCCCTCCTGGGCGAACACGCCGTTCCAGCCTCGGGTCACGCGCTGCCCGCGGTCGGCGAAGTCCCACTCCAGCCGCCAGCCGGTCAGCGGGGGCCCGAGGTTCGTCACCTTCACGCCGCCGGTGAACCCGCCCGCCCACCGGCTGGAGATGTACACGGCTTGGCAGCCGGGCGTCTCCCGCACGGCCGCGAACGTCGCGGTGACGGCGGGGCCGGACGCCCCGACGACAGGCCCGGCGACAGGGGAACCGGACGCCCCGGCAGCGAGGGAACCGGACAGAACGGCACACAGTACGGCGAGGCCGTGCCTGAGCATGCGGCCGGTCCGGCTCGACGACACCTTGGGGCCTCCTCGCCACCGCCTCCGGCGCTCCCCCCGGAAGACCCCTGCAAGGTAGGCGCATTCCCGCATGCCGTACAGGACTTCGCCCCTCGCCGTGCCCCGGCTCTGGCGGCGGCTACGCACCCCTGACCAGCCGCTCCTCCCTCGGCCCTGGTACGGCGAGCGCGCCCGGAGGCCGTGAAAATTTCACCGCGCACCTGCCCTCCGGCACCGGCGGGGCCTTCGGCCTCCAGGTGAGGCGGTGCGCGGGGACGGGTTCGTGGAGGCGCCCGGCCGCTCTCCGGTGAGGTGCCGGAAGTTCTTCCGGGCATTTCGCTGTTCGGGGTGGCGCTGATCATGCCCGTGTAAACTCTGTGGTACCCGAACCACCTCGGAGGCATCCTTTGGCAGAGGGACGTCCCGTTCCTCCCAGCACCGACTCGTCCATCCCGAGTTCCGCTCGGATGTACGATTACGCGCTCGGCGGCAAGGACAACTACGCCTGCGATCGCGAGGCGGCCGAGAAGGTCTTCAGGCTGGCTCCCGAGATGCGGGCCATGGCCAGGCAGAACCGCAGGTTCCTCGGGCGGGCGATCCGCTTCCTCTCCGAGTCGGGGATCCGGCAGTTCATCGACGTCGGCTCGGGCCTGCCCGCCCGGCAGAACGTGCACCAGGTGGTCGCGCCGGACAGCCGGGTGGTCTACGTCGACCATGATCCCATCGTCGCCAGGCACGGCGAGGCACTGCTCGCGACCAGCGAGAACGTCGCGTTTCTCCAGGCCGACCTGCGTGAGCCCGACCGCATCCTCGGCGACCCCGCCCTGCGCCGGCTGATCGACTTCTCCCAGCCGGTCGGGCTGCTCCTCGTCGCGGTGCTGCACTACGTCCCCGAGTACGACGACCCGGCCGGCGCGGTCAAATACCTCGCCGGCCGGCTCGCCCCCGGCAGCCACCTGGCCGTCTCCCACCTGACCAACGAGTTCCACCCCGCCGAGGTCACCAGGGTGGCCGCGTACTCCGCCGCGGCCGGCGCCCCGTGGGTGGCTCGTGACCGGGCCGGCGTCCTCGCCTTCTTCCCGGGCTACGACCTGGTCGAGCCGGGCCTCGTGACCGCCCCCGACTGGCGCCCCGAGATCGCCCGCACCGTGGATCCCACGAAGATGTGGATCTACGCCGGCGTGGGCCGCAAGCCCTAGGGGTACGGCGGTCGCCGTACCCCCAGGGCGTGTGTCAGCTGGTTGCGCAGGTGTAGGTGGTGGGGGTCTGGGTGTTGCCGCTGGGGCGGGTGGCCTGGTAGCCGAAGGCGGTGGTGGCGCCGGGGGCGAGGGTGGAGTTGTAGGGGAGGCCGCGGGCGGTCACGGTCTGGCCG
>NZ_JAKNTW010000019.1 GCF_022213955.1 Dolomitihabitans soli
TTCGCGCCCAGCGTTCCAGGGTGGCCCGCTCATCGGCAGAAAGCGTCACCGGAGTCTTTGGTCGTCCCGTCCGCGCCATAAATTCCACTCTAGACTTAGCCGACGAATTTTAGACGCAGGACACTAGCCGGAGAACCTCTTCGCGCGGTCCCGGGCCCATTCCACGGCCTTGGCCGCCTGGTCGCCGGTGATGGGGGTGCCAGGCATCCGGCTCAGGCGCTCCACCTGGTCGGCGAAGCGCAGGTGCTCTCGATGAGCGTGTTCCCGGCAGGCGAGGCAGGTGACGCTCTCCGGACGAGGCGAGGTCATCGCATAGGGCGCCTGGAGTCCGCAACCGGTGGTGACGACACTCGGTGCGTCGGGCACGAGGCCCAACGACGACACGATCGCATTGCGGTAGTCGGCGCCGGCCTGCAGCGCCTTCCGCTCGACATGGATGTGCGGATCGGTTTCGCTCATCTGCGTCCGCGCCTCCGTCCGAGTCGTCCAGGAATCAGACTAATGCGTCGACCCCTTTGGTTCACGGGTCCGTTGGGCTACTCGTGGACGGCCCTGGTGCGGACCGGCTGGGGCTGCGGTCGGTACGGCCGCGCGTGAGGTGGCCGGCTCCGGCCTTCGCGGAGGTGCGAACGGCCGCTTTCGGGCACCCGGTGGTAACGGCGACCAGCCATCCGCACCCGAGTGCCATGGACCCGCGGGCCGTCGCCACCTGCGGCGGTTGGCGCCAAGGTGGCTTGCCGTACGAACGGGGGCGGGTCAGGTGTCAGGCGCGGGACAGGTGGGTCGCGGGGTTGGCGATCATCTGTTCGATCACCTGGGCGGCGGCGCCCAGGGAGGCGGCGTCGGGGCCGACGGCGGAGACCTCCAGGCGGGGGGCGGCGTGTCCGATCCGGCTGAGGGAGCGTGCGGCCGGGCCGGACAGCCAGGGGAAGAGGGGCGCGAAGACGCCGCCGAGCACGATCGTGCCCGGGTCCAGCAGGTTGACGGCCGAGATCAGCGCGACGCCCAGCGCCCGGCCGGCCTGTTCGCACGCGTCGAGCGCCCGGCCGTCCCCGGCCCGCAGTCGCTCCACCAGCGTGGCGATCCCGGCGGGCCCCCGGCCGCCGACAGGCTCGGCATCCGTCCCGAAGGGAAGCAGGCCGGCGGCCTGGAGGAGGGCGTCCTGGCCGGCGTAGCGTTCCAGGCAGCCTTGCCCGCCGCAGCGGCAGGGCGGGCCGCCGGGGTCGACGACGACGTGGCCGAGTTCGCCCGCGAACCCCCGGGTCCCCCGGAAGAGGGCGCCGCCGAACACGAGGCCCGCGCCGATGCCGATCTCGCCGGAGACGTAGAGGAAGTCGGGCGCACCGGAGCCGAACCACAGCTCGCCCAGCGCGGCGAGGTTGGCCTCGTTGTCGACGGCCACCGGCACCGGGAGGTCGAGCAACTCGGCGGGACGAATGTCGCGCCAGCCGAGGTTGGGCGCGCCGTGCAGGAGACCACGGGCGGGATCCACCGGCCCGGGTACGGCGAGCACGGCGCCGCCGATGGTCAGCCCGGCTTCGTCCACAGCCTCTAGGGCAAGTTTCCGCAGCTTACGGGCCACGTCTGTGGATATCGAGTAGCGGTTATCCACAGCCTGTGTACGGCGGAGCCGTACGGACCGGGTGAGATCCATCACACAGACGGAGAGATAGTCGACGTTGATCTCCAGCCCCAGCGCGCCCAGATGGTCGCCGCTCAGGCTGACCGCCACGCCGGGACGGCCGCGTTCACCGTCACGGACGGCGGCGGCCTCGGTCACCATTCTCGCGTCGAGCAGGTCGCCGACCAGTTTGGACACGGTGGTCTTGGTCAGCCCGGTGGCCTCGGCGAGTGCCGCGCGGGTCAGCGGGCCGCCCCGGCTGACCTCACCGAGGACGAGCGCGAGGTTGCGGGCGCGCATGGAGTCGTGCCGCACGGGCTGGTCCATCCAAATCAGCTTCCCCTCTTGACCGATCCTCGCCGAGGTCAGATATTAAGTCCATAACGTAGACTAAATCAGAGGACGGTACCCATGGACGCCTTCACCCCCAAGCCGGAAGATCGTTTCACCTTCGGCCTGTGGACGGTCGGCTGGCAGGCGCGTGACCCGTTCGGCGACGCCAGCCGCGCACCGCTGGACCCGGTCGAGAGCGTGCACCGGCTCGCCGAGCTCGGCGCCTACGGCGTCACCTTCCATGACGACGATCTTCTCGCGGTGGAGCCCGATCGCGACCGCGCGGTGGACGCCTTCAAGCGGGCCCTGGCCGGCACCGGGCTGAAGGTCCCGATGGCGACCACCAACCTGTTCACCCACCCCGTCTTCAAGGACGGCGCGTTCACCAGCAACGACCGTGACGTGCGGCGATACGCCATCCGCAAGGTGATGCGCAACCTCGACCTCGCCGCCGAGCTGGGCGCGACCACCTACGTGTGCTGGGGCGGACGTGAGGGCGCGGAGAGCGACGCGGCCAAGGACATCAGGGCCGCGCTCAGCCGTTACAAGGAGGCGATGGACCTGCTCGGGTCGTATGTCATCGACAAGGGCTACGACATCAGGTTCGCCATCGAGCCGAAGCCGAACGAGCCGCGCGGCGACATCCTGCTGCCGACCGTGGGCCACGCGCTGGCGTTCATCAACGAGCTGGAGCACGCCGACCGGGTCGGCCTCAACCCCGAGGTCGGCCACGAGCAGATGGCCGGGCTCAACTTCGTGCACGGCATCGCCCAGGCGCTCTGGCACGGCAAGCTCTTCCACATCGACCTCAACGGCCAGCACGGCCCGAAGTACGACCAGGACTTCATCTTCGGCCACGGCGACGTGAAGAGCGCCTTCTTCCTCGTGGACCTCCTGGAGAACGGCGGCTACGACGGCCCCCGGCACTTCGACTACAAGCCGCTGCGCACCGAGGACGCCTCCGACGTGTGGGACTCCGCCGCCGCCAACATGCGCACCTACCTGATCCTGAAGGAGAAGTCGAAGGCGTTCCGCGCCGACCCCGAGGTGCGGGAGGCGCTCGTCAACTCCCGCGTCGGCGAGCTGGCCGAGCCCACCCTGGCGCCCGGCGAGACCCTGGCCGACCTCGAACGCGAGGACTTCGACGTGGACAAGCTGGCGGAGCGCGGCTTCCACTTCACCCGGCTCAACCAGCTCGCCATCGAGCACCTGCTCGGCGTCAGGTGAGCCTCGTCGCGGGGGTCGACTCCTCCACCCAGAGCTGCAAGGTGGTGATCAGGGACGCCGAGACCGGCGACCTGGTCCGGGAGGGGCGCGCCGCGCATCCGGACGGTACCGAGGTGCATCCGGACGCGTGGTGGGCGGCGCTCTGCGAGGCGATCGAGCAGGCCGGCGGCCTCGGCGACGTGGCCGCGCTGAGCGTCGCCGCCCAGCAGCACGGCATGGTCTGCCTCGACGAGCACGGCGAAGTGGTCAGGCCGGCGCTGCTGTGGAACGACACCCGTTCGGCGGGCGCCGCCGACGACCTCGTGACGGAGCTGGGCGGGCCGGCGGTGTGGGCGGAGGCGGTCGGCAGCGTGCCGGTCGCGTCGTTCACGATCACCAAGCTCCGCTGGCTGGTCACCCACGAGCCCGGCAACGCCCGCCGTACCGCGGCGGTGTGCCTGCCGCACGACTGGCTCACCTGGAAGCTCGCCGGCGCCGCCGGGCTCGGCGCGCTCACCACCGACCGTGGCGACGCCTCGGGAACGGGTTACTGGTCACCGGTCACCGGCGCCTACCGTACGGACCTGCTGGAGAAGGCGTTCGGGGCGACGCCGATCCTGCCCCGGGTACTGTCCCCGACGGACCAGGCGGGGGCGCGCGGGGCGATCAGGCTGGCGCCGGGCACCGGCGACAACATGGCGGCGGCGCTCGGCGTCGGGGCACGGCCGGGCGACGTCGTGGTCTCGATCGGCACTTCGGGCACCGCCTTCGCGGTCGCCGGCACGCCCAGCGCCGACCCGAGCGGGCTGGTGGCCGGGTTCGCCGACGCGACGGGCCGGTTCCTGCCGCTGGCCTGCACGCTCAATGCCGCCCGGGTGCTCGACGCGGCCGCCAGGATGCTCGACGTGAGCCTCGACGACCTGGGCGCGCTGGCCATGCAGGCTCCGCCGGGAGCCGGCGGCCTCACCCTGGTGCCCTATCTGGAGGGGGAGCGCACGCCCAACCTGCCCGACGCCACCGGCTCGCTGCACGGTCTCACCCTGAGCACCGCCACGCCCGCACACCTGGCCAGGGCGGCCGTCGAAGGGCTCCTCTGCCATCTCGCCGACGCCCTCGACGCGCTCGGCCTGACGCCGGAGCGGGTCCTGCTGATCGGCGGCGGCGCGCGTTCCGAGGCCGTACGCCAGATCGCGCCCACGGTCTTCGGGCGTCCGGTCGTGGTGCCGGAGCCGGGGGAGTACGTCGCGGACGGCGCGGCCCGCCAGGCCGCCTGGCTGCTCGCGGGCACCCCTGAACCGCCGGGCTGGGAGAGCGGCGCCACGAGTCACTACGAGGCGCCCGCGACCCCGGAACTCCGCGACCGGTACGCCAGGGCGCGCGTCCTGGCGTGACTCTCAGGGCCGAGGTCTAGGGGCCGAAGCCTCGGGAGCCGAGACCTCAGGAGCCGAGGCGGAAGTCGACGACGCGCAGGGCCGAGGGCGTGGTGCCGGTGGACTTCCGCTGGTACATGATCGACAGCACCCGCTGGGCGGACACTCGCGGATAGTCGACGACGACCTCGCCGAACGCGTTCAGGGCGGTGGTTCCGTCGTAGAGCGTGGTCCAGTCGGTCCAGGCGCTGGCCGCGCTCGCCGCGACGATCCGGGCGTACGGCAGGACCACGTAGGCGTTGTCGGCGGCGTCGAAGACGATCCGGGAACGGCCGGTGGAGTTCAGCGCCACCGGGATCTCCATCTTGTGCCAGGCGCCGGCCGCGTCGCGGTGCACGTGGAAGGCCCGGCCGTACTGCCTGCGCTGGGCGGCGTACGACGAGACGCACTGGGTGAAGCGGCCGGGGACGTAGCTGATGATCACGTGCGGGCGGCCGGCCGAGTCGACGGCCTGGCTCTCCTGGTTCATCAGGGCGTGGTCGACGGACAGCGGGTCGACGACCAGGCCGGGGGAGGTGATCGACACCGGGGTGCCGCCGGCGGCGCCGACCTGCGTTCCGGCGCCGTTGCGCCAGGTGCGTCCCTGGTCGTCGCTGTAGACGTAACCGGTGTCGTGGTTGGCCAGGCCGCCGGAGTGGCACAGCACGCCGGAGTTGCCCTCACGCCAGGTGAAGGCGACGTGCAGCCGGCCGCCGGGGGCGTAGGTCAGGCCGTGGACGTACATGTTGCGGGTGGTGCTGGTCGTGCCGCCGGCGGTGTAGGAGCCCGTGGCGCTCGACCATCTGCCCAGTTTGCTCCAGGTCCCCGCGTGGTACTCGGCCAGCTCGTTGGTGCCGTTGCCCGAGCCTCCCGTCCGATAGCTGAGTTGCAGCCTGCCGGTCGGGGTGACCACGAACTGGGGGTAGGTGATGGAACCCAGGGAGATCCCGTCGAGGG
Source organism: Dolomitihabitans soli (assembly GCF_022213955.1). GTDB lineage: Bacteria > Actinomycetota > Actinomycetes > Streptosporangiales > Streptosporangiaceae > Streptosporangium_A > Streptosporangium_A soli. The sequence continues at coordinate 5,527 of NZ_JAKNTW010000019.1, forward strand.
TTCGCTGGATCGCGCCGAACCGGTCGGCCGTCCACGGGAAGGCGGCGGGGTTCGCGGTCAGCCCGGCTACCGACTTGGCGTACCAGATCGCGTTGTTGTGGGTGTCCATCGCCACGTGCAGCCGCCCGTCGGCGGGGGAGACGCCCAGTGAGATGACGTTGTGGGAGTCGTTCACGCTGAGCTGGTGCGGGAGGGTGAGCGTCTGCCACGGTCCGGCGGGCAGGGCACGGCGGGCGATCACCGCGCTCCGGTTCGCCGTGTACCACGCCGCGTACTGGTGTCCGGCCTCCGTGAGGATGCCGTTGAGCTGGAACGACTCGGTGTTGACCAGCCCGTCGTAGGACACGAAGTAGAGCGCGGCGGCGTCCAGGGTGCTGTCGCCGATCTGGGTGACGACCGGGCCGGCCGCCGCGTGGGCGGCCCCGGCGGTCGCGCCCATCGAGACGGACGCCGAGACGGACACCGTGGCCAGAGCTCCCGCACCGAGGACGTGCCTGCGGGTCAGCCCTGATGGATAGGACGAATCGGTCATGACTCTCTCCATCCCGTCGCCGGGCCGCAGGGGTCGGCCAGGGGAATGGTAGGCGGGCATCCGACCGAGGGTCCAGGACAATCTTCGCGACGGATGGCGACCTGCGATGGCGACCTGCGATGACGACCGGCCGGATGCGGCTCCGCGGTGAACGTTACACACCACCGGCCGGCGGCGTGCCCGGCGTCTAAGGGTCGGATCAGGGGTAGGTCAGGGATATCGCCGGATGTCCGGGCAGGGGGGCCGACGGGATGCTTTGACCATGCCGCACCTGAGATGGCTCTACCCGCTGATCGCGTGTTCGGGGATCGTGACAGGGGTCGTCGCCGTGATCGTGGGGCTGGTCGGAACCGATCAGCACCTCGACGCGCTGAGCCTGACGATCAGTCAGTACGCCGTGGCCGAGGTCGGGGGCGCCACGGAGTTCGCGATGATCGTTCTCGGGTCGGCAGCGGTGGCGCTGGTGGCAGGGCTACGGGCGGCGGGGGCGCCGGTGCGGGGGGCGCCGGAGCGGCTGATGATGACGTGGAGCGGGGCGCTGCTGCTGGCGGCGATCGTGCCGGTCGAGCTGAACGCGACCATGGCACAGATCCACCGATTCCTCTCGGTCGCGGCGCTCGTGGCCCTGCCGGCGGCGGCCGGGTTGCTGGTCTCCCGGCTCGCCGCCGATGAGCGGTGGCGAGCCGTCGCCAGGCCGGTCGAGTGGCTGGCCCTGGCCGGCGGTTTCGGCCTGCTGGCGATCACCTACGCGGCCCTGCCCGGCGATGGGACGCTGATCGGCCTGGTCGAGTGGGCCCTGCTGGGCGTCGAGGTGGCGCTGCTCGGAGTGCTGGCCGTACGGCTGGCGCAGTTGGCCTGGCCGGTGGGCGCCGGGGCGCTCCGCCGGATCAGTATTGGCTGGCCATCAGCTTCTTCAGCGCGTGTTCCACGAGTGTGATCAGCACGGACTTGGCCGAGCCGCGCCGCCGTACGTCGCAGTTGAGCACCGGCACGTCGGGGTCGAGGTCGAGGGCCACCCTGACGTCCTCCGGCTGGTAGACCGGGGAGTTGTCGAAGCAGTTGACGGCCACGATGAACGGCGTGCCGCGCTCCTCGAAGTAGTCGATCGAGGGGAAGCAGTCGGTGAGCCGCCGGGTGTCGGCGAGCACGACCGCGCCGAGCGCCCCGTGTGACAACTCATCCCACATGAACCAGAACCGCTCCTGGCCCGGCGTGCCGAACAGGTAGACGACCAGGCCCTCCCTGATGGTGATCCTGCCGAAGTCCATCGCGACCGTGGTGGTGGTCTTGCGCTCGACGCCGTCGGTGTCGTCGACGCCGATGCCCAGGTCTGACAGGACCTCCTCGGTGCGCAGCGGCCGGATCTCGCTGACCGCGCCGACGAGGGTGGTCTTGCCCACGCCGAAACCACCTGCAACCAGGATCTTCAGCGCGACGGGTTCGTCAGAGGGCCCGAAGTCCATTGATCACTTCCTTGAGAACACGCTCGTCGGCACGGGGGGTCGCGTTGGCGGCGGGCTGACGGACGCTGATGAGACCCTGGTCCTGCAGATCACCGAGGAGCACCCGGACCACCCCGAGTGGGAGGTCCAGATCGGAGGCCACGTCGGCGACCGAGGCGGCACGCTTGGTCAGGCGCAGGATGCGCTCCTGCTCCGGACCGAGGGCGGCCGAGGCAGAGGGCCGCGCGCCCGTCGCCGTGATCATCGCGATCAGGTCCATGGTGTCACCGGAGGACCTGGTACGTCCACGGATCAACGCATATGGCCGGACCACCGGCCCGGCCTCGTCATCCAGCCACTGGTGATCGCTCATGAGACGGCACGCGGTGCGGTGGAGATGTGCTGGCCCACCCGCTTGACGAGCATGGCCATCTCGTAGGCGACATGGCCGACATCGGCCTGCGCGTCACTCAGCACGGCCAGGCAGGTGCCCTGCCCGGCGGCGGTGACGAACAGGAACGCCGCCTCCATCTCGACGATCGTCTGCCGGACCTCGCCGCCGCCGAAGTGACGGCCGGCGCCGCGCGCGAGGCTCTGGAAGCCGGCCGCGACGGCGGCCAGATGCTCGGCGTCCTCGCGGCTCAACCCGTTGGAGAAGCCGACCGCGAGACCGTCGGTGGACAGGATGACCGCCTGGCGAACCGCGGCCACCCTGGTGGTCAGGTCGTCAAGCAGCCAGTTCAATTCGCCAGTGTTGCTCGGATGCGCGGTCATTCTTCCCTCTTGTCGCCGTTCGTCTGGTGTGCGAAATCTGCATCCTCACGGCCACGGCGACTCCCCTGCTGGAAGGCAGTGAAGATCGCGCGAGCCTCGTCGGGGGAGCGATCGGTGGCTTCGGGTTCCGCCTCCTCCTCCTTCGCCTCCCTGAGCTGCGGCGCCAGGTTCGCCTGCCGCACGCGGCGTGGAAGGCCGGCGTGGGTGCCGCTGACCTTGCTCCGCTCAGACGCGTCGCCCACCACGGTAAACGGTCCGCTTCCCCTACGGGGCAGGGGCTCCGGGATTTGCTGCACTTCCGAAGGAGCTTCGGACTGATCTTCGGCCGGGCGCACCGCCGACGGCGGGGTCTCCGCCGGCGGCGCCCCCGGCGTGAACAGGTCGCCCGGCTCCGGCCGCCCGGCGGACAGCGGTTCCGGGACGGGCGTCGCCGGCACCGGCTCCGCCCTGCGCTGCCTGCGCTCCCGCCGCCGCTCGGACTTGCGGGGCGCGGCGGCGATCGGACGTGGCGCGGCGGGCACGATCAGGCCCGGCACGTCCGACTCGGCCACCAGCGGGCGCGGAATGAGGACGATCGCGGTCGTCCCCCCGTACGGCGAGGCCCGCAGCATCACGTGGATGCCGTGCCGGATGGCGAGCTGGCCGACCACGAAGAGGCCGAGCCGGTCGCTGTCCGCCAGGTCGAACTCCGGCGGATTGGCCAGCCGGTCGTTGATCGCGGCGTACTCCTCGGGCATCAGCCCGAGGCCGCGGTCCTCCACCTCGATCGCGAACCCGTTCGCCACCAGGTCGCCGCGGATGTTCACCGTGGTCTGCGGCGGCGAGAAGACGGTGGCGTTCTCGATCAGCTCGGCGATCAGGTGGGTGACGTCGGCGACGGCCGCGCCGTCCAGGGCCGCGTTCGGCGCCGGGAGCACGGCCACCCGGGTGTAGTCCTCGACCTCGGCGACCGCGGCGCGCAGGATGTCCACCACGGGCACGGGCTTGCGCCAGGCACGGCCGGGCACCGCCCCCGACAGGATGATCAGACCTTCCGCGTGCCGCCGCATCCGGGTGGTGAGATGGTCGAGCCTGAACAGGTCCTCAAGGTCGGCCGGGTCGTTGGTCTTGCGCTGCATGCCGTCCAGGAGCGTGAGCTGGCGGTGCAGCAGGCTCTGCTTCCGGCGGGCGAGGTTGAGGAAGACCTGGCCGACGCCTCTGCGCATGGCGGCCTGCCCGACGGCCGCCTCGACCGCCGTGCGTTGCACCGAGCTGAACGCCTTGGCCACGTCCCTGATCTCCCGGGAGCCGCCCGCGGCGATCGGCGGGGCCTCCTCCTCGACGTTGACCTCCTCGCCGCGCCGCAGCCGCTCGACGACCCGCGGCAGCCGTGTGTTGGCGAGTTCCGTGGCGGTCCTGCGCAGGCCGAGCAGTTCGCGGGACAGCCGGCGGCCGAAGCGGATGGACAGGATGATCGAGGCGACGACCGCGATGAGGCCGAGCCCGCCGGCGATGCCGATCCGCAGCAGGATCCCCATCGCGACCGAGGTCGACCGCTCGGCGAGCACGTTGGTGGAGGCGAGGCCGATGTCGTCGAGGGTCGAGGAGACCGAGTCGGCGGTGGCCCGCCAGCGCTCGGCGTCCGGCGGCAGATCGCCGTTCCCGGTCGCCGAGATGATCCGGGTCTCCAGGTCGGCGAACTGCTTGAAGCTCGGCGAGTTCAGAGCCTGCTCGTACGGCCGGCGCAGCTCGGCGTCCAGTGACGACAGGCCGCGCGAGTGCAGAAAGCGCCTGGTGGAGACGAACTCGGAGAAGACGTCGTGCTCCTCCGGACTCATCCGCCGGTCGATCAGCGCCCCGCTCATCAGCGCGTTCTCCCGGGCGATGAACTCCCGGGCGTTGCCCATCGACTGCATCGCGGTCGCCTGCTGGAAGATCGACAGGTCGGGTAGGGCGACGAGCTGGTCGTACAGGCGGAAGACCAGGTCCAGGATCCGGTTGTACTCGGACAGCGCGACCAGCCGGGTACTGCGACCCGAGTCGATGGCCGACCTGATCTCCGGCAGCCGGTCCAGCGCCGCGTAGATGTTGTCGAGCGGTGTCCGCAGCTCGGAGGTGACCGAGCTCGCGGCCCGCTCGCTGGTCGCCGCCGCGCGGAACTTCTTCACCGCCGTGTCGGTCGCGTCACGCTGGACACCGAGGTCGCTGGTGACCACGCGGGAGCTGATCGCGATGGCGGAGCGGGCGCGCTCGCCCTGGAGTTGCAGGCCCAGGTCAGTGGAGGTGACACCGACGGTTTGGTATAGCGTGTCCGCCCTGAGCAGGGCTGCTCCATCTCCAACCGTCAGATTGAGGACGAAACCCCACAGTGCGCTCAACGACAGCAATGGTAAGAGCAGCAACAAGAAGATCTTGAACCGAATCGACCGGTTTCTAGAACCCATGCCCACTCGTCCCAACCTCTGAGTGTGTGGAGGCTCGCACCGCATCACCTTTACGGGTAAATGCACCTCCGGAAGATCGCACAGGAGACTAGCACCAATTAAGGTTTCGGCGCAGTGGAGGATGTCATGATAAGTGTGATTACCGGGGCGGGTGCCGGAATCGGCGCGGCGGCGGCGGTTGAGCTCTCCCGGCGCGGTCACCAGGTGATACTCGTTGGACGCACGCCTGCGCGGGTCGCCGCGGTGGCCGACCGGTTGGCGGTGTCCGGACCCAGGCCTCATGTGTTGACCTGCGATTACACCAATCTTGACGACGTGCGCAAACTCGCCGCCGAGATCCGCGATCGCTACTCCAGGATCGACGTTCTCGTCAACAACGCCGGTGTGATGACGACACGCAGGACCAGCACCCTCAACGGGCACGAAATGATCATGCAAGTCAACCATCTCGCCCCGTTCCTCCTTACCACCCTGCTGCTCGACCGCCTCGCCGCCGGCCGGGTCGTCACCACCTCCTCGCAGGCCGGCAAGACGGGCCGCCTCGACCCCGACGACCTCGACCGGAACCGCAGGCGATGGAGCGGCTGGCTGCAGTACGGCGACTCCAAGCAGGCCAACGCCCTGTTCACCGTCGAACTGGCCCGGCGCGGCATCGCCGCCACCTGCTTCCACCCCGGCGTGATCAAGACGGGATTCGCGGGCGGGACCCTCTTCATGAAGCTCGTCCACCGCGTCCCCGGCCTCGGCGACACCCCGGAGAACGGCGCGGCCACCATGGTCCACCTCGCCACCCACCCCGACGGCGTGCGCCATTCCGGCCGCTACTTCGCCAAGTGCGCCCCCGCCGCCCACCCCAAGTCGATGACCGACCCCGCCCTGGCCCGCCGCCTCTGGGACGTCTCACACAGCCTGGTCAATCGCTGACCGGCCCCGCTCTGGTCCGTCGCCTCTGGGACGTCTCACACAGCCTGGTCAATCGCTGACCGGCCCCGCTCTGGTCCGTCGCCTCTGGGACGTCTCACACAGCCTGGTCAATCGCTGACCGGCCCCGCTCTGGTCCGTCGCCTCTGGGACGTCTCACACAACCTGGTCAATCGCTGACCGGCCGTCGCGCGGGCCGGTGTCACGCGGTCGCGGTGGCCTGGGTGAGCTCGTCCACGGCTCGGTAGGCGGCGGCGACCGGGCAGCCGGGGGCGATGATCGCGATCCGGCCGAACCTGCGGCAGGCGGTCGCCGCGGGTGACGGCCCATCCGGATGGAAGCGGTCCCACGGCCTGCCGTACTCCCTGGCGTACCCGTGTCCCCAGCGGTCGATCACCAGCTCCTCGACGTCGCGCCCGGCGTCGAACCCGCCTGGCCCCAGCAGGCGGGTGAGCTGGTCGCGCACGGTGTGCTCCAGGAAGTCGTACGGCGTGCCGAACAGCTCGCGCCGGCCCGCCGACGCGGCCAGCCGCGGGGGCACACCGGGTACGGCACAGGCCCGGGTCAGCCGCGCGGTGTTCCGGCTGATCTCGGCGACCGTCCAGTAGGCGCCGGTGAACCGGGTCCGCCGCACGCCCGCCGTACGGGTCCGCAGCCTCACGGTCGCCTGGACCACCGGGAACCTGATCGTCTGGCGGAGCGTCTCCTGCTGCTCCTCGGGGAGGCCGGGCACCAGGTAGGGGATCATCATCTCGCCGCATGCGAGGACGACGCCGCGGGTCCTGATGGTGCTGACGCCGTGGCCGTCGAAGTAGCCGACCTCGTCCTCGCTGACGCTGACGACGGGGCTGGAGAGCCGGAAGGAGAGCGGGCCCGCCATCGCGCGGACCAGATCGGCGACGCGGACCTGCCGCGTGGCCTCCCACCTCCTGGCCACGCTCGCCATGTTCCACCGGGACGGCTTCGCGTCGTCGAGCCCCGCGAAGCCTGGATACCCGAGTCCCCAGGCGTCGATCGCGCCGAGCACGTCGGCCCCGCAGGCCCACTCGCCACTCGGCATCGTCTGGACGAACCGCAGCACATCAGGATGAACACGGCACACGTCCTTTAGGTAGGCCGCGTAGGTCAGCCCGGCCAGCCGCACCTTCTTCTCCTCGTCCGGCAAGCCGGGAAAGCGGTCGGGCGGATCGTCGTACAGCCTGGCGAGATCCTTTCTGGCCTGCTTCGCGATGGGAAGGTGGTCAATCCAGGAGCCGATGAGCCGTACCAGCCTGTCCGTGCCGAAGGTCTCCCTGTCGCAGTGGACGCTGTCGTACGTGGGTTCGGCGCGGGCGACGCTCCGCAGGCCGAGCCGGTCGACCAGGTCCCGGGCCTCGGGAGTGTGGATCGACAGCCAGCGCGCCCGCGCCGCCAGCCCGTCGTGGTCGTCGAGGACGTGGTGGTTGTCCAGCCCACGCTCGCCCGCCCCGCCGTCGTGCGGGACACCCTGGTGGCCCAGTTCCTCGTGGTGGCCCAGGACCTCGTGGTGGCCCAGGACCTTGTGATTGTCCATGGCCTCGTGGTGGCCCAGGACCTCGTGATGGTCCAGGACCTCGTGGTTGTCCAGGATGAGGACGCGGGCGGCGGGGTCCTGGGCGAGCCGGCGGTGGGCGGCGGTGATCCCCGCCAAGCCCGCGCCGACCACCACCAGGTCGTAGCTCTCCCCAGTCGGACGCGACGGCCCGGCGTGCTGCCAGAACCGGCCGTCGCGCAGGGCGTGCGGCACGCTGAGCGCGGCGGGCGTGTCGCCGTGCCAGATGGCCGGGGGCCTCGCCGCTGCCGTCCCGGACGTCCCGCCCGGCGGCAGTGCTGCGATGCCCGCCGCCACCGCCACGCCGTCCAGGAAGTGCCTGCGCGTGATCGCACGGCCCGCCCCGAGTCCGCCCGGCCGATCTGTCATGCCGCCGATCGTGCTCACCCCCCGGCGGCACGCTCTTCGCCCACGCTGCCACAAGGGGAACATTTTGCGGGATCCGGCGCGCTCGATGGACGGCACCATCCACGACCTGCTCACTGTCCCGGCTTCACTGTCCGGGCTTCACTGTCCGGGCTCAAGATGTACGGCAAGCCACCTTGGCGCCTCGCGCCGCCGCCGGCCGGCGTCCGTGGACACACGCCTCTCCAGCGTGGGTGGTCACGCGACGTGACGCCTGGCCCGCCGGCCGTTGCCGTGCTGGGACCCGCGCGTGAAGCGCCTGCCCAGTGAGCGACGCCGCCACCCCTCTGCTCACCAGGGCCGGAACCGGACACCCGAGGGAGACGGATTCCCGCAGAGGGCGTTAGAGATCGGGCAATGCGAGCGCGGTGGGTGATTCCTCCGGCGCTCGGGTGAACCGGCGTCAAGGGCCGGGGACGCGACCTTCGTCATGACTCTCCGGTCGGCACTCTCCAGGACCAAAGGCGGGCTGGGTTTCACCAACGGAGATGGTCGGCGGGACGGCGTTACGGCGGTTGGTTGGAGCGCTGGAGTGGCGTGGGTCCACGGACGGCCACCACCTGCGGCGCGGGGCGCCGGGGTGGCTTGCCGTACGTTCTGCAATGCACCCGGCTCGCCTTTGTTCCGGGATTCCGTGAATACGGAACATCAAGCGATCGTTTCGTGCCACCCGGCGCGGGACAGGGTGATCTCCCCAGTGGGCGCGACCGTTACTTTTGCTCCCCTGATCGGCAGTTCGCCGTTGCGCAGCCAGTAATGCCGGAGGTCGTCAAGGATGTCCCATAGACGTCGCGGCCCGCCTTGATGGACCACGGGCAGCTCATCCCATTTGCTGCTGGCCCTGGCCCATGAGCCATCCGAGTGCACCATCCACGCGGTTTGGCTGCCGTCTTCGCTGGACTCGCGATAATGGTGTTCGATATGGGGGGCGACTACTTCGAGCATCGAACTCAGGTCCCAGGCGTCCGATACGTTCACCATGGGGTAACGGCCGAGGGCGATCTGTTCGCCGTCTTGTTCACGAAGGCCCGCGAGCAAATCGTCACGGCTGGGCGGGTAATCGGCGCCCGTTCTGGTCGGCATGAACATCGCCCGATCCCATTCGACTCTTCCGACAGCACCGCCGTCTTCGGTCTTGTTCGCCGTTATGATCAGGGAGGTATTGCTGATCACGGTCACCAGTCGCCCCCCTGGTCGCAGCGCGGTGAGCCAGCTCGCGGGGATCGGCCGCACTGACACCATCGAAACGATCCGGTCGTACGTGCCCGGAAGCGGCCCGCCGGCATCGCAAGTGGAGATCTCCGGATGCAGCCCGATAGCAGTAAGGCGTTCGGACGCCATCTCTGTCAGATAAGGGTCAATGTCGATGCTGGTTACCTGGCTCTCACCAAGCCGGTGGGACAACAGCGCCGTGCTGTAGCCCGATCCGGTGGCGACATCGAGAACAGTCGCACCGTCGTTGACCTCCAGATGCCGTAGCATCCGCACAACCAGGCCGGGAAGCGTGGACGAAGAAGTTGGACGCCCGGAAGAATGGTCACCGATCTGGGCGTGATCGGCATGAACGCTCCCGACTTTGGTGATCAACGTCTGGTCGTCGTACGCCGCCTGCATCCACGCTTCCACGTCGGACGGACCGTCATACAGCGCCCCCCATTCCCCCCTTTCGGGATCGGCTCCCCACCATCGCGGGACGAGCAGGTGGCGCGGAGTGGCCGCTACCGGCCCGTACCAACGCGAGCCCGGGTGGCTCACACGGACAGCGAGCCTTTCGGCATGCTGTTCCCAATCCATGTCCTCACTTCTTCGTGTCCGGCTGACAAAACCTCGGATTGCACGCCGGCCTCTCCGCTGGGGCACAGTCCGAGCTGTCGCCCTGCTGAGGCTTGCAGGGCTTTTCGTTGGGCGTGCAATCCTGTGAATCGGGGCTGCAATCACCTGCCGCTGGGCCGGGGATTCTTGCGACGAGCCTCTCCCATGCGTGCCCGGTCAGAATATCGGCCAGGGGCTGTTCCTGAACATTGCCCGCCCTCATCCAACGCGACAGGACGCATGGCCAAACCTCCCCAGTCGGTGAGATTGCCGCCAAGCCGCACCCACAACGGCCACATAACTGCGACGCATCCGTCGGTGCACGTCTGCCCCGGCCGACACCACGAACGAAGTCTGTGCCGATGTCGGTCACGCCAAGGTTGACCAGCTCCGCGCGAGACTGTTCCACTCGCTGTCCATCGGTTACACCGATGATTCCCACCCGCAGCCGGATCTTTCGTCTGACCGCCTCGATGATATTCATTCGGGTGCGGGTATGACTGCCCTGACGGCCCGTCACGGCCTCGTGCTGGGGTGCTTGATCGGAGTAGTAGCTCGTCGCCAGCGAGACGCTCGGGTGAGCGTACAGATCCCACCACTCATCGCGCACCTGAACGAGATTACTGAATACCTCTGTCGGTAGACCGCTGTCGATCGCGTGCCGAAGGAGTTGCGTGAAACGTGGATGCATGGTCGGTTCGCCGCCGATCAACTGGAGCTGGGAAACCCCCAGCCGTCGCGCGTCGGAGATGAGCTCGCGCCAGTTCGCCTCCGTCATGGTGCCATGGTCACCTGCGGGTCCGGAGTCTGCGTAGCAGTGGATACATGCAAGCTGGCATCTGCCGGTTATCTCGAATTCCAGTCGCCAGCCTGAAAGAGGTAGGTCGGCTTTCTCTTGTTTGTCGACGATCGTCACAGTCATGGCAGCCTTTTCTCCGGTAACGCGATATTGGAGAGTTGTGGACCTGGTGAAATCATCGATAAACGTGCCGCTTCTCATCGCATCATAGCGCACGCCGGAGCGGTTGTAGATAGGGTCGGCAAATTTCCTGAAGACTCAAGGCGGTATGTGAATTTGCATTGTGCATTATGAATGATTTCGCGAATCATAATGCGCAAAGAAATGGGAGAAAGATTTCTGGGGAAGCGTGCGGAGGCTCGCCCGGCATCCTCGTGCCTGACCGGGGGGTCGGCACCCAGGCTGCTCGCCGTCGTCGCGCAGGATGCCCGGTGGGCCGCCGTCGCCGACTGACGGCACCGGGGCCAGGACGGAGGGCGGGCACGTGCCGGGGTTCACCAACGGGGACGGTCGGCGGGACGGCGTTACGGCGGTTGGCTGGAGCGCTGGAGTGGCGTGGGTCCACGGACGGCCACCACCTGCGGCGCGGGGCGCCGGGGTGGCTTGCCGTACGTTCTGGGCTGCGGGCTGCGGGCTGCGGGCTGCGGGCTGCGGTTGTGGGCGTGGGCGTGTGGGCTGTGGGCGTGCGGGGGCGGATGAGGGCGTGGGCGCCCACTCGCCCGGGGTGGTGGGTCAGATGAGGACGTGGGCGTCGGGGTGGCCGACGAAGGAGAACTGGGCGTTGCGGGTGAGTTTGATGTCGTCCGCCTGCCAGGTGTGCATCTCGGTGTCGCCGCTGCGCCAGTAGACGAAGTTGAAGCGGTCGGCCGAGTAGATCTTGATGCCTTCCTCCTTGAGGCGGCGGACCATGCGGGTGTCCTCGCCTCGGGTGACGTCCTCGAACGGGTAGCTGCGGAACATGTCGGCGTTGCCGAGGAAGGTGCCGCCCTGGACGAGGTGGGCGTAGCGGTGCTCCAGGCCGGGGAGGCGGAGCATCGTGGTGTTGGTGCCCTCGAAGTAGGTGTAGTGCGCGCCCTTGCCGACGAGTTCGGCGTCTGAGTAGTCGAAGGCGCGGGCCAGGTCGGAGAGGTAGTGCTCGCCGTAGAGGTTGTCGTCGTCCATCTTGGCGATCAGGTCGCCCTCGGCCGCGGCGATGCCGAGGTTGAGGCAGGCGCCGAGGGAGAGTTCCGGGGCGGCGGGGAGGACGACGACGTCGGAGACGCCCGCCATCCTGGCCTTGTCGGCGACGACCAGCGGGTCGATGTCTAGGCCGTGCAGGACCATGACGAGCTGGACGGGCTTGTGGGTCTGGCGGGCGACCGAGGAGATCGCGTGTTCGAGCTGGGCGGCCCGGTTGGTGGGCAGCACCACCGAGATGGAGCGGGTCCGCTGGGCGACGGGACGGCCGAGGGCCCGGAGGATCTGGTCGACCCGGTGGGAGAAGAGGTGTTTGTCGAACACCTCCCGCATCGCGAGGTGCCCCTGGCGGGCGCGCAGCTCGGGGCTGTTGATCAGGTGCAGCACCTGGTTGTACGACTCGAGCTGGTCGCGGGCGATGGGGATGAGCTTGCCGAAGGTCTCCTCGATGGCGCGGGACCAGCCGGTCACCATCGAGGTCGAGCAGGCGGAGAGCTCGAAGACCCGGCGTGCGCACATGGTGGGCGAGTCGAGCACGGAGTTCACGTTGAGGAAGACCTTGTACATCTTGTAGGCGGCCAGCATCTGCTCGTACGGCAGTTCGCCGACGATGTGCGGCTTGTACTCGTCCGGCCAGGCGTACTTCTCGTCGACCTCGCCGTTGCGGGCGAAGATGTGCAGCCCGAGGTCGCGGATCGGGGCGAGCACGGTCTCCATCTGCTCGCGGCGCTCGGGGTGCTTGTTGCGGAAGTACATCCCGGCGAAGACGACGTCGTGCAGCCGCCCCTTCGGGGTCTGGATCGGGTTGTGCACCCGTGGCTGCGCGGCGAACTGGAGCACGTCCACCCGGTCGTGCCCGAGCACCTCGCGGTAGCGGGGCACCATGTCGCCGTCGCAGGTGTACACGTGGTCGAACAGCTTGGCCGTGTCGATGAAGAACTCGAAGTTGGGCGGGTCCTCCTTGTTCCAGAAGACCGTCGGGATGCCCTCCTCGTTGCACCAGGCGATCAGGTCGAGCAGTTCCTGCTTGGGCGCCTTGGTGCCCGTCATCTGGTAGCGCCACCGGCCCTGGTTGCCGTGCCAGGCCGACTCGCAGAACAGGATCTCCGGTCGCCGCTCCGCGAAGATCTCCGGCCAGTCCTTCAGCCCGAACTCGATCTGGTCCCACTCGTAGCGGAACGCCATCCGGGAGAAGTCGTCCAGGATCACCGCGACCTTGAGCGCGGGCCGGGCGACGGGTCCCGCGGGCCATTTGGCGGCGGGCACGTCGACCCGGGGGCCGCGGTGGGTGACCGCGTCGATCACTTCTTCGACCGGGGTGGGCGCGGGGGGCGGCTCCTCCTCCTCGGCCCTGGCCGCCTTGGCCGCCTTGAGCAGGTTGCCGGGGCCCATCCCCGCGAGCGCCTCGCCGACCTTGAACGCCCGTTTCGTCTGGAGCGCCTCCAGCTCCCACGCGGCGTACTCGGCCCTGGCTTCGGCGATCTCCGCCCGCCTCCGCAACTCCTCGATCTCGGTTTCGTGCCGCTCGATGAGCTTGCGCTCCTCGGGCAGCCAGTTCACCGGACCGAGCCGCTTGAACGTCGGCTCTTCGGGAGTTTCGGCCATGGTGCGTCGCCCTTATCGCTCGCGGGTTCTGTCATGTTACGGCGGGAGCCGTCACCTTAAGAGGTGATTTAGCCCATTCGCTTGGGTACGGCCTGCGAAGCCGGGGAGAGGTTGTCCCCCTTCAACCAGGCGGCGATCACCTTGGCCACCCGCGGTCCGGAGGCCCCGTCCCAGAGCGGGGGAAGCTCGCCGCTGGGCGTGGTGGCCCCGTCGGCCAGGGCCTTGTCGGCGGCGGCCGGCAGCAGGGCGGGGGTCACCAGCCGGTTGGTGCCGTGCGTGATGGTGATCGGCCGCTCGGTGTTGGGCCGCAGCGTCAGGCAGGGTACGGCCAGCATGGTCGTCTCCTCCTGCACGCCTCCCGAGTCGGTGACCACGAGCTTGGCGCCGCGCACCAGGGAGAGGAAGTCGACGTAGCCGAGCGGGTCGATGATCGACAGGTTCGGGCCGCTGACCAGCCCGGCGGCGGCGAGCCGGTCACGTCCGCGCGGGTGCAGCGGCACCACGACGTGGATCCGCCGGCTGACTTCGAGCACCGCGTCGACGAGTTCGCGGGCCGAGGCGGGGTCGTCCACGTTGGCGGGCCGGTGCAGCGTGCCGACGGCGTAACGCTCGGGCAGATCAAGACGGAGGCGCACCGGCTCGGGATCGAGCCGCGGCAGCGCGGAGAACAGGCTGTCGATCATCGGGTTGCCCACCAGGTGGACCTTCGCCGGATCGATGCCCTCGGCGGCGAGGTGCGACAGCGCGTCGGGCGAGGTGGCGAAGAGCAGGTCGGCCAGCGCGTCGGTGACCACCCGGTTCACCTCCTCGGGCATCTGCCGGTCGAAGCTGCGCAGCCCGGCCTCGACGTGCGCGGTCGGGATGTGCAGCTTGGCGCAGACCAGGATGGCGGCGAGGGTCGAGTTGACGTCGCCGTAGACCACGACGAGGTCGGGGCGGTGGGCGAGCACCACCTCCTCGAGTCCGGTCAGCAGGGCGGCGGTCTGCACGGCGTGGCTGCCGGACCCGACGCCGAGGTTGGCGATCGGCTCGGGCAGGCCGAGGTCGGCGAAGAACACGTCCGACATCAGCGCGTCGTAGTGCTGGCCGGTGTGCACGATGCCCTGGGGGACGCCGAGCTCGGCGAGGCCGCGCACGACGGGGGCCGCCTTCACGAAGTTCGGCCTCGCGCCCAGCACGTGCAGGACGAGGACCTCATCGGAGGGGGGAGCGACACGGTCCGTCATTGACCTCGCCTTTCATGCGCGAATAAGACTACGCAGCCGGTGGAATCTCATACTTGGTTAGGGCAAACGTTGCCTATGGTACGGTCGCCGCGTGGTATCTGACGCCAGTCGGCCAGAGTCCCCGAAGGTTTCTCCCCAGTCGGCTCGCGCCGGTATGCGTGGATTCTTAAAGGGCTTCGTCCAGCATCCGGTGATGGTCTCCCGGGTCCTCGCCAGCCGCATCAAGTCCGACCCGCTCAGGGTCGCGCACGCGGCGGCGGACGCCCTTCCCCCGAAGGTGCGTCCAGCCGTGGGGAGCCTGGCCTGGCCCGCTGCCCGCGGGGCCAAGATGGTCAGGCGCCAACTCCGGCTGGTCGGCCGCAAAGTCGGCCAGCGCATGATGCGGGGGCAGTGGCGGGTCGCCAAGGCGCACTTCGACGAGGGCCGGATGACCGAGGCCGCCGCCGTGCTCGCGCCGTACGTGAAGTATCCCTTCGTCAAGCGCAGGGCCGAGTACTACGTCGGCGAGCTGGCTTCGATCAAGCCGAACCCGATCCCGCCGAAGCCCAAGGTCATCATGGGTGAGCGGATCGAGGGCCGGGTGCTGCACTGCGTCACCAACGCTCTGCCGTACACCCAGGCGGGTTACACCGTACGCACCCACCGGATCGTCAGCGCGCAGCGGGTGGCCGGGCTCGACCCGCACGTGGTGACGAGCTGGGGCTGGCCGATGCTCCAGGGCCACGCCGACGCGGGGACGTACGAGGAGATCGACGGCATCCCCTATCACCGGCTGCTGCCCACGGGCGAGGTGCCCTTCGAGTCGCAGGGCCGGATGATCCGCGGCGCCGGCGAGGTGACCGAGCTGGTCAGGACCCTGCGCCCGCAGGTACTGCACGCCGCCACCGACCACCGCAACGGCTCGGTGGCGATGGCCGTGCGCGATCGCACCGGCACCCCCTTCGTCTACGAGGTCCGCGGTTTCCTGGAGGAGACCTGGGCCTCGCGCGACCCGGTCAGGGTCGGCAGCGAGCGGCACCTGCTCCAGCGTGACCGCGAGGCGTTCCTGATGCGCTCGGCGGACGCGGTCGTGACGCTGGCGGAGACGATGGCCGTGGAGATCGTCGAGCGCGGCGTGCCCCGCGAGAAGATCCATCTGGCCCCGAACGCGGTGGACGACTCCCTGCTCGCCGCCGATTACGACGGAGCGGCGTTCCGCGAGCAGTACGGCATCGCCCCCGGCGAGATCGTGGTGGGCTCGGTCTCCAGCATCGTGGCCTACGAGGGCTTCGCGACCCTGATCAACGCGGCGGCGCTGCTCCGCGACCAGGGTTCCAAGATCAGGGTGCTGCTGGTCGGCGACGGGGCCGAGCGTCCCGCGCTGCTGGAACTGATCGAGTCGCTCGGGCTCACCTCGGCGATCCTGCCCGGCAGGGTGGGGCCCGATGAGGCGCTGCAGGCTCAGGCGGCGATCGACATCTTCGTCTGCCCACGCGAGGATCTCCGGGTCTGCCGCCTGGTCACGCCGCTCAAACCCGTCGAGGCGATGGCCCTCGGCAAGCCGGTCGTGCTGAGCGATCTGCCCGCCCTCTCCGAGTTGGTCGGCGCCGACGGCGCGGGGCTGCTGGTGCCGCCGGGAGACCCGGAGGCGCTGGCGAAAGCCCTGGCCGGGCTGGGCGACGACCCCGCCCGCCGGACCGCGATGGGTGAGGCGGGCCGGGCGGAGGTGGCCGCCAAGCGGACGTGGAGCCGGGTGGCGGAGACGTACCGCGACCTCTACCGCTCACTTGACAATCGATGACTCGCCGGATCCGTGCCGGATGTGACGCGTTCAAACACATTAGGCGTGGGTCGTGCCGACTTGAGATAGCCTTTGCGACCATGAAGTGTTCTTTCCGGCTCCCCAGGGTTTCACGTGAACGAGTTTGATCTCGCCGTCATCGGTCTTGGGTACGTCGGTATGCCGCTGGCCAAAGAGGCTGCGGCCGCTGGTCTGCGGGTCGCCGGCCTCGACGTCGACGCCGGTAAGGTGGACGCGCTCAACGCAGGCCGCTCATACATCGACGACCTGACCGACGCCGATCTCGACCGGATGCTGCAGAACGGCTTCACGGCCACGCTCGACGAGTCGGTGCTGGCCAGAAGCCGTACGATCGTGATCTGCGTGCCGACTCCGCTCGACGAGGACCACCGCCCGGACCTGTCGTCCGTGGAGGGCGCGACCAGCGCCGTCGCCCGGCACCTCACCGCCGGCACCCTCGTGGTGCTGGAGTCCACGACCTATCCCGGCACGACCGACGAGATCGCCCGCCCGCTCCTTGAGGCGTCGGGTCTCGTCGCGGGCCGCGACTTCCATCTGGCCTTCTCGCCCGAGCGCATCGACCCGGGTAACGCCAAGTACGGCCTGCGGAACACCCCGAAGGTCGTCGGTGGGTTCACCGCCGAGTGCCGGGACCGCGCCACCGCCTTCTACGCCGGCTTCATCGAGCAGATCGTTCCGGTCAGCGGCACCCGCGAGGCCGAGATGGCCAAGCTGCTCGAGAACACCTACCGCCACGTGAACATCGCCCTCGTCAACGAGATGGCGATCTTCTGCGACGAACTGGGCATCGACCTGTGGGAGTCGATCGAGGCGGCGTCCACCAAGCCGTTCGGCTTCCAGAAGTTCCTGCCGGGCCCCGGTGTGGGCGGGCACTGCATCCCGGTCGACCCCAGCTACCTCTCCTACCGGGTACGCCGCCTCGGCTACCCGTTCCGGTTCGTGGAGCTGGCGCAGGAGATCAACGAGCGGATGCCCAACTACGTGGTGGCCCGCATCCAGCGGCTGCTGAACAAGGAGCGCAAGGCCGTCAACGGCTCGAAGGTGGCCCTCCTCGGCGTCACCTACAAGCCCGACATCGCCGACGAGCGTGAGACGCCCGCCCTGCCCCTCGCCCGTGCCCTTCTCGAACTCGGCGCCGAACTGGTATTCGTCGACCCGTACGTGAAGAAGTGGCAGGTGGACGGGGTGGAGGTGCCTCGCCGTGAGGACCTCTCCGCCGCCGTCGCGGAGGCGGACGTGACCGTGTTGCTCCAGCAGCACGCTATCTTCGATCTCTCGATCGTGGAGGAGCGAGCCGGTCTCGTCCTCGACACCCGCGGCGTCCTCGCCGAGGGCGACCGCGTCGAGCGGCTCTAGGGGGTTCGGCGCGTGCACGTGCTCGTCATGACGGTGGTGCATCACCCAGAGGATGCCCGGATCCTGCACAGGCAGATCCGTGCGCTGGTTGATGCCGGTCATGAGGTCACGTATGCCGCGCCGTACACCGCCCGTGGTGTGATGCCGCGGTCGTGGGTGACGGGCATCGACCTGCCGCGCGCGGCGGAGCGGCGCAGGATCGCGGCCGTGCGGGCGGCCCGCCGGGTGTTCAAGCGGCTGCGCGACCAGGTCGACGTGGTGATCATCCACGACCCTGAGCTGCTGTTCGCGGTCGTCGGATTACGCAGACGCCCCCCGGTGGTCTGGGACGTCCACGAGGACACCCCGGCCACCCTGTCGCTCAAGCCGTGGCTGCCCGCGCTCCTGCGTCCCCCGGTCCGCGCCCTGGCACGCCTCCTGGAGGGTACGGCGGAGCGTCACCTGCACCTGTTGCTCGCCGAGACCGCCTACGCCGGCCGATTCAAGCAGGCGCACCTGGTCGTGCCCAACGAGACGTGGGTGCCCGACAACGTCGCCCCGCCCGGCGACGACCGGGTGGTCTACCTCGGCTGGCTGTCGGAGGCGCGGGGGGTGCGTGAGGCGATCGAGGTCGCCAAGCTGCTGATGCCGTACCGGGTGGTGGTCGAGCTGATCGGCTACGCCGACCCGCAGACGCGGCCGGTGCTCAACCAGGCGGTCGCGGAGGGCGTGCTGGAGTGGCGTGACTTCATGCCGAACGACGAGGCGCTGAAGCGGCTCGACGGCGCGCTGGCCGGGCTGTCGCTGCTGCACGACGAGCCGAAC
The DNA here is from genome assembly GCF_022213955.1 of Dolomitihabitans soli. Classification (GTDB taxonomy): domain Bacteria; phylum Actinomycetota; class Actinomycetes; order Streptosporangiales; family Streptosporangiaceae; genus Streptosporangium_A; species Streptosporangium_A soli. The sequence continues at coordinate 24,173 of NZ_JAKNTW010000019.1, forward strand.
TACCGGCACTCGATGCCGACCAAGATCATTGAGTACATGGCGCACGGCATCCCGGTCATCACCACGCCGTCGCCGCGCGCCGTCGAGCTGGTCGAACGCTACGACAGCGGGGTGATCGTGCCCTGGCAGGACGCCAAGGCCGTGGCCCAGGCCGTGCTCTCGCTCAGGGACGACGAGCGGGAGCGCCGGGCCCAGGGCGCACGCGGCTACGCGGCGGCTCGGGCCAACCACCACTGGCCCAACTCCGCGCGCCGGTTCGTGGCGCAGCTGGAGTCGTGGGCGGGCGTGAAAAAGTAGCTTACGTCCAACAGATCTAGAGGGCGGTAACCTCCTGAAAGTGCGCTGGCTCACCGTTGTGCTGGGAGTGGCGATCATCGCCGCTGTGGCGGCCGTCATTCTGGTCCTTCCGGACGACCCACCCGATCGGCGGAGCGCCGCGGAGAGTTCGTCCTCTCCATCGGCGACCCCCACGCCGGAGGCCAGTGTCTTCACCGACCCGTGCGGGACGTTCGACACCGGCACCCGCACGCCGTACGCCGTGACGGGTTACTGGCTGGTCCCCACCTCCAACCAGTGCACCTGGCGCAAGCAACTCGAAGCCATCCACCTGGTCGGCGGCGACACGGTCATCAGGCTCGGCACCGGCCTGCAGTCGCGCGGCCTCGACGGCGACGACCGGATCCTCGACAAGGACGGCGAGATCGACACGAGGTACGAGAGGTGCGAGGAGGACGGGCTCACCTGCGTGGCGAACGCCCGGCGCGATCTGGAGGAGGCCAACTCCGGCAACCAGATCACCGAGGTCTACGTCTACCGGACCGACGAGCAGTTCGGCGACGACATCTTCCGCTGCTCCTCGATGGAACGTTCGATCCCGGTCGGGAAGACCGTCTACCACCGCCTGATCATGCCGGCGGACGGCTCTGACGACGCCAGCTGCGACTACTCCTCCCAGCCGCGGGACTATCACCTGATCCTCGTCGCCGCCGCCGCGGACGACAGCCTGACCAAGCTGCTCGACCTGGCCGACCGCTTCCACATGAAGGTCTTCCCGGCACTGCCGCTCGCCCCGCGCGACAGGGACTCGCCCACGTTCGCCGACCCCGAGCACATCGGCACGCTCACCACGCTGACCCGGCGCATCCTGCAGGACTACGGCGTGCGGCACCGCGACCGGGAATCCCTGGGCGGCGTCTACCAGCCCTTCGAACTGCAATTACGGCAGATGCAGGACACCCACCCGACCCTGCGGGTCTACGCCGAGCAGCACCAGATCGTGGAGCAGGAACTGCCCGGCAAGCCGATCCTCGTCAGCCCCTACTTGGACGCCCGGAAACGGGTCGCCTTCGGGTCGACCCCCCAGCAGGTGGCCCAGGGCTTCGAGGCCCTGGTGCGCACCGGCGTCGGCATCATCGCCCCGCAGGACAGCCGCGGCACCGGCAAGGTCGGGCTGTACTGGGCCGACGAGCGTGACAAGCCCGTGGACGCCTCGCTGCGCTCCGTCGTCGGCGAGACCACGTACGGCACGGCCTACCACGGCTCCACCCGCGACTACTACCGCCTGATGGCGGCGTCCCGGGCGAAGATGGTCGAGCAGGGCCACCACGTGGAGCTGTGGGCCAACGTGGAGGCCTTCGAGCCCTCGGGCGAGGCGCAGTGCGGCAACCAGGGCTCGCGCGGCGCCACCACCAAGTCCCGCCTCGACGCCGCCGTGACCCTCACCGGCCGCTACGTGTCCAAGGTCATCTCCTACATGTGGAGCGACTTCTTCACCTGCGGCTCCCCTTCGCTGTCGGAGCAGATCGCCGCCGACCACGACCGGCCGCTCGTGGTCGACGCGATCCGCAAGAACCGCGGCATCCAGGACGGCATCGAGGTGCGCGGCTACAACATCGGCGGCACCCGGGTCAGCGTCTCCTGGGACGGCCTGCAGACGCCGAAGGTGCAGGACGTCACCGCCGTCGGCTGGTTCGACCCGTCTCCCGTGCCCGACATGCCAGCCGGGATCCAGACCCTCTGGGTGCCGCTCGACTGGGAGGAGGTCCCCGACGGTGAGTGGGTCGACGTGGACGTCGTGGCACCCGACGGACGGGCCGTCGCCGAGCCGCTGCACGTCCGGGTGACCTGACGGCGGCCCACTTCGGTGTAACGTGCCTGCCATGGTCCCGCGTATTCCCGTCAGCGTGGATCTGGTCGTCCTCACCGTCCGCTGCCAGGAGTTGAGCGCGCTCGTCTGGCGCCGCGATCGTCCGCCCTACGTCGGCCGCTGGGCGCTGTCGGGCGGCTTCATCCACCTGGACGAGGATCTTCCCGCCGCCGCCGGCCGTGTCCTCGCCGAACGTGCCGGGCTGCCGGGCGCGCCGGTCCACCTGGAACAGCTCCAGACGTACGGTTACCCCGACCGCGACCCCCGCCAGCGGGTGGTCAGCGTCGCCTATCTGGGCCTGGCCCCCGACCTGCCCGCCTCCACCGAGGCGCACATGAGCTGGCAGCCGGTCGCCTCGCTGCACCTGATGGCGTTCGACCACCGGCGGATCATGCTCGACGGCATCGAACGGGCCCGCGCCAAGCTGGAGTACACCTCGCTCGGCGCCGCGTTCTGCCCGCCCGAGTTCACCGTGGCCGACCTGCGCAGGGTCTACGAGATCGTCTGGGGCAGGGCCCTCGACCCGCGTAACTTCCATCGCAAGGTCACCAAGGCCGAGGGCTTCCTGATGCCCACCGGCGGCAGCACCACCCGCGACGGCGGCCGCCCGGCCAAGCTGTACCGGCGCGGCCCCGCCGAACTGCTCCACCCGCCGATGTTCCGCTCCCTCCGCGAGTAGCCCACCGCCGTCCACCGCACCGCCTTGCCACCCGCACCGCCCTGCCGCCCGCACCGCCCTGCCACCCCGCACCGCCTTGCCACCCGCACGGCCTTGCCACTCCGCACGGCCTTGCCACTCCGCGCAGCCTTGCCCCCCGCGCAGCCTTGCCGCCCCGCATCGCCGTGTCCGGCCTGCATCGCCGTGTCCGGCCCGCCGCTGGTCCGCCACGTCGAACTGCCGCGCGTCGAGTCGCCGCCGCACTGCCTGACCGGTCCGCTGCCGGGGGCCGTCTCGCCGGGCCGTGTTCCGCTCACGGCGGGCTGACGTGGCTCCCCTGCCGGTCGGCCCACTATCGTGTGGCCATGCCTCGTTTCCGCACGATTCTGGACACCATGCCGTCCTACAAGCCGGGCAAGGCCGTGGTGTCCGCTGACGGCCGGTCGTTCAAGCTGTCCTCCAACGAGACGCCGTACGACCCGCTGCCCTCCGTGGTGGACGCGGTGGCGGCGGCGGCCAGGGAGATGCACCGCTACCCCGACCCGGCGGCGGTCCGTCTCACCGAGGCGATCGCCGGGCGCTTCGACGTGCCGGCCGAGCACGTCGCGCTCGGCGCGGGCTCGGTGACGGTCGCCCAGCAGCTCCTCGCGACGGTGGGCGAGCCCGGCGCCGAGGTGATCTACGCCTGGCGCTCCTTCGAGGCGTACCCGCTGCTCGCCGACCTGGCCGGGGCGACCTCCGTCAAGGTGCCGCTCACCGGCGAGACGCACGACCTCGACGCCATGGCCGAGGCGATCACCCCCAGGACCCGGCTCGTCTTCGTGTGCAACCCGAACAACCCGACCGGCACCGCGGTCCGCCGCGCCGAACTGGAGTCCTTCCTCGACCGGGTGCCGGCCGACGTCCTGGTCGTCCTCGACGAGGCCTACCGCGAGTACGTCAGGGACGTCGACGTCCCCGACGGCCTGACCCTCTACCCCGACCGCCCCAACGTCGCGGTCCTGCGCACCTTCTCCAAGGCGTACGGCCTGGCGGGCCTGCGCGTCGGCTACCTGATCGGCCACGAGCCCGTCGCGGCGGCCGTCAGGAAGGTCATGGTGCCCTTCGCCATCAACCACCTCGCCCAGGCCGCCGCCCTCGCGTCGCTCGCCGCCGAGGACGAGCTCCTCGAACGGGTCGACGCGGTCGTCAAGGAGCGCACCCGGGTCCGCGAGACCCTCATCGCCCAGGGCTGGACCGTCCCCGCCAGCGAGGCCAACTTCATCTGGCTCCGGCTCGGCGACGACACCGCCGCCTTCGCCGAGGCCTGCGCCGCCGAGGGCGTCGCCGTACGCCCCTTCCACCCGGAGGGCGCCCGCGTCTCCATCGGCGACCCCGACGCCAACGACGCCTTCCTCACCGCCGCCGCCGGTTTCAGCCCCCGCTGAGCGGCGTCGTGGTTCGTCCAAGAGCGAACCCTGATTCGGTCAGACCGCGACCCATGGATTCGTCCAGTGCCGACCCATGGTTTTGTCAGGTGCCGGTCCGTGACTTTGTCTGGTGCTGACCCGTGACTTTGTCGGGTGCTGACCCGTGAATTCGTCCAGTTCCTGACCCAAGATGCGTAGAGTTCATGCATTTGTCGAGCCACCGCTTTAGGGGGCGGGTGTGAAGATGTCGGCCGCGGTGACGCTCAGCGTTCCGGGGGGAACATTGAAGATCGACTCTCTCGCGCAGACGTGGACAGTTGCGCACGACGGCCGACGAAGCTCATGTGGCTCACACTAACCGACATCAATGTCGGCGACATCGACGTCGCCGACATAAATGTCGGCGACGCTCATGTCGCCGACTTGAGGTCAGCTTCGGGTGAGCTCCGGTTCCGTGACCGGGGTGGGCGGGAGGGAGCGGCGGCGGCGTTCGGTGGAGACGACGAGGGCGACGCCGACGACGATGACCAGGCCGGCGACGATCATCGGCGCGGTGACGTGCTCGCCGAGGATCAGCACGCCCAGCAGGACCGCCACGACCGGGTTCACGTAGGCGTAGGTGGCGACCAGCGAGATCGGGGCGTTGCCGAGCAGCCACACGTAGGACGTGAACCCGATGAGGGAGCCGACCAGGATCAGGTAGGCGAGAGCCGCCCAGGAGCGGGTGGAGATCTCGGCGAGGTCGGCGCGCTCGCCCAGTGCCAGGCCGAGTACGGCGAGCGCCGTGCCGCCGACGAGCATCTCGACCGAGCTGGCCGCGAACGGGTTGGCGGGCATCGGGACCCGCGAGGAGATGAAGGAGCCCGCCGACCACGACAGCGTGGCCAGGAGGATGATGGCGATGCCCTCGCCGCTGGACCCGCCGGTCCCGCCCGTGAGGGACAGCCCGGCCACGCCGCAGAACCCGACGAGCACCCCGGCCAGTGACAGCACCCGCGGCCGGTCCCTGGTGGCGATCCGGAAGATGACCAGCCAGAGCGGTATCGAGGCGACGAGCAGCGCCGCCATGCCCGAGGAGATGTGCTGCTCCGCCACCGCCACCATGCCGTTGCCGCCGGTCAGCAGCAGGAACCCGGCCAGCGCGGCCCCGCCGAACTCCTTGGCCGACATGCGGAGGGCGGCGCGTCCTTTGATCAGCAGCAGGATCAGCGCGAGCAGGGGAGCGGCGAGCACGAACCGCATCGCGCCGCTGAGCAGCGGCGGGATGGACTCGATGGCGATCGCGATCCCGAGGTAGGTCGACCCCCACACCACGCAGACGGTCGCCAGCGCCCCCCAGACCAGGAGTGCCTTACGTCGGACAGCAGCGTCATCCCCCATAGCTCATTACAGTATCGGGTGATTCCGACAAAACGCCTGCGGGTATCCGACCTGGCATGCGGATTCCGGTCTGGCCACCCATCGTGTCGGGACGACGGGTGACCAGATCGGCTTCAGCGAGTGCCCAGTTTCTCCACGATCAGCCGATAGAGCTGCCGGGGCCGGCCCGGTTGCGGAGTGCGGTTGGGCGGCAGCGGCCACGCGAGTCCCTCGTCAACCAGCGTGCGCAGCAGACGGCGGGCCGTACGAGGAGTGACGCCGAGCATTCGCCCGGCACTCTCCGCGTCGACCACCGTGTCGCCACCCTCCAGCTTGGCGGCGAGGCGAGCCAGCACCTCGACGCCCTTGGGCTTGATGGGCCCGGCCCCTTGCGGAGGCATACGCGGGGCGGGCACCAGCGCCCGGCCCTCACGGTCGACCGCGAAACCCTGGGCCTGTTTGCCCGCCTGGGTGCGGGCCAGCGCGGCCCTGGCATGGCTCTCCGCGTCGTGCGTGGTCCGGCCCATGCCGACGCCCACCTCCACCGCCAGGCCGAGCTCGTCCCTGATCCGGCCGGCGAACGGCAGGACTCGGAAACCGTCGGTCGCCGCCGCCACCGAACCACGGGTGGCCGTGACGAGATAGCTGTGGTCGTCGATGGGCCACACCGTCGCGTTGATCCGGTTGGCCTCCTGTACCAGCAGCCGGTGCAGCGAGAGCCGTAACTCGTCCCGCCAGTAGCGCGGAGCGGCTCGCCGTACCGGTTCTCGTAGGGTGGGCACCTCGACCAGCACCACGGTGAGCTGCGACTCCTCCAGCCTGTGATGGGCGCCGAGGAGTGCGGCCGTGTGCAGTGCCGTGCGGACCGCCGCCGAGGTGGCCCTGATCCTGATCACCGGGATCGAGGCCGTCTGCAGGCGCTCCGCCACCGCCGGCAGGCAGGTGAGGGCCCCGCTGGTGGCGCCCTGACGGGCGAGCCGTTCGTGGTAGGCGGCGATGGTGCCCGTCGCGCCCGGCTCGTCCCGGCTGTGCACCTCGGCGCTCGCCAGCCCGAGGTCGGAATACGCCTCCTCTACTTCGGGCCGGGTGAGCACGTCGATGCTGACCCGCTGCGGATCGATGCGCTCGTCGATCGCGGCCCTCGCCAGTGCCGCCACGAGTGCCGCCCCGCCGAGTTGCACGTAGGTGGCGGGCATCGTCAGCACGCCTGCTCGCCTTGCCAGCTCGTAGGGGACAGGGCTGGCGAACAGGCACGCGTCGACGCCTGGTCCCAACCGTGTCACTTTGTCTGCCGCCTCCTGTTCATCACGATAGGCGGCTGCCACGAGGCGGCACGGCAACGGTGCCGCTGCATGCCCCATGAGCATCACGCGCTCGACCAGATCATGTGGCCCCACCACCCCGATGGTGAGGTCCGGTGTCATGGTGCCCGGGCGTGACACTCGGGGAGTTTCTTCGCCCCGCTCGACCAATGTTCGTCCCATTCCTGCCGTCCGTTGCAGTGCTCTCTTTGGAACGATCGCTCGCGAGGGCCATAATGTCACGCCCGGATTTTCCGAAATACGGTTCGACCGAGCTGGAGTTGCGGTAAAGATCCTGGTCAGACGTGTAAACCTGGCCTTTTAAGTTGTTGAAATCTCTCGTTGGACATCGGCTCCCAGAGCCTGCATCCGCTCGGCCAGATGCGCGTGGCCGCGGTCGATGAGATAACCGTTGGAGATCACGGTCTCACCCTCGGCGGCCAGCCCGGCGAGAACCAGGGCGATGCCCGATCGAAGATCGTGCGCTGTGACGTCCGTGCCGACGAGCGGAGTCGGGCCGTGGACGACCGCGCGGCTGCCCTCGATCTCGACCTTGGCCCCCATCCGGTTCAGTTCGCCGCTCAGCGCGAAGCGGCCGTCGAAGATGCGCTCGTGGATGTAGCTCGCGCCGTCGGCGAGGCAGGCCACGGTCATGATCGGCGACTGGAGGTCGGTGGCGAAGCCGGGGTAGGTGTCGGTGATCACGTTGATCGGGCGGAGCAGCCGGTCGCGGCGGACCTGGAGCACCGCGCCGTGGTCGGCGAAGTCGACGCCCATCTGCTCCAGCTTCCAGCGCACGACGCCGAGGTGGTCGAGGTCGGCGCCGACCAGGTTGACCTCGCCGCCGGTGATCGCCGCGGCCATCGCGAACACGCCGGCGTCGAGCCGGTCGGGCATCACCCGGTGCTCGACCGCGCGCAGCTCGTCGACGCCTTCGACGGTGATGAACCCGGTGCCGCCGCCGCTGATCTTGGCGCCCATCCGGGTCAGCATGTCGATCACGTCGAGGACCTCGGGCTCCAGCGCCGCGTTCTCGATCACGGTGGTGCCGCGTGCCAGGGCGGCCGCCATGATCAGGTTCTCGGTGCCGGTGTGCGAGGGGGTGTCGAGGTAGAGGGGCGCGCCGGTCAGGCCGGCCGCCTTCACGTGGATGACCGTGTCACCCTCGTCGACGACGGCCCCCAGGCGCTTGTAGCCGAGGTAGTGGAAGTCGAGGTTGCGGCTCCCCAGGTTGCAGCCGCCCACGCCCTCGATGATCGCCTCGCCCAGCCGGTGCAGCAGGGCGGGCACGAACAGCACCGAACCGCGGAAGCGGCGGGCGATCTCGGCGGGCAGCACCGGGCTCTTCAGCTGCGAGGCGTCGATCACCAGGGTCCGCTCGGACTCGTGCAGTTCGACGCGGGCGCCCACCGACTCGGCGAGCTCCACCGCCCGCCGTACGTCCTCGATGATGGGCACGTTGCGGAGTACCGTGCGGCCTTCGGCGGCCAGCAGGGCCGCGCCGATCATCGGCAGCACGGCGTTCTTCGCACCCTGGATGAAAGCTGTTCCACGCAGTGCGTTGCCACCGCGCACGCGATAACGGACCATTCGGTCAAGCTCCTTGGCAGTAAATGAATATGACTCGTCTAACGAGCGGCTGCGGATGTGACTCGTACAACGAGTGAGCGCCGGCCCGGGTCGTCCGCGCCAACAGTAGCCGCTGTACGGCGCTGAACCGGCCGATTCGTCCGTCTGGCTATGTGGGGCAGGTGTGGCCCGTGAGACGCTCGTAGGCTTCGATGTAGCGCTCTCTGGAGCGTGTCACGACGTCGTCGGGCAGTCGGGGCGGCGCCTCGCCGGAGTCGCGGTCCCAGCCCGAGGCGGGGGAGAGGAGCCAGTCGCGCACGAACTGCTTGTCGAAGGACGGCTGCGCGCGTCCCGGCCGCCAGCCGTCGAGCGGCCAGAACCTGGAGGAGTCGGGCGTCAGCACCTCGTCGCCGAGGGTCAGCACGCCCTCGGAGTCCCAGCCCAGCTCGATCTTCGTGTCGGCCAGGATGATGCCGCGCTCGCGGGCGATCTCCGCACCGCGCGTGTAGACCGCGAGGGTGATCCGCCGCAGCTCGGCGGCCACGTCGTCGCCGACCTCGGCCGCCACCTGCTCGAAGGTGATCGGCTCGTCGTGCTCCCCGACGGGGGCCTTCGTGGAGGGAGTGAAGATCGGTTCGGCGAGCCGTGAGCCGTCTTCGAGGCCCAGCTCCAGCCGTACGCCCGAGACCGTGCCGGAACGGCGGTAGTCGGTCAGCCCGGAACCCGCGAGGTAACCCCGCGCCACACACTCCACCGGGACCATGCGCAGCGGCCGGCACAGCACGCTGCGCCCGTCGGGGCCCGGCGCGACCATGTGGTTGGGAACCACCTCGGCGAGCTGCTCGAACCACCACTGGGACATCTGGGTGAGAATCTTCCCCTTGTCGGGGATGTCTGGCTCCAGGACGTAGTCGAAGGCGGAGATCCGGTCGGAGGCGACCATCAGCAGGAGACCCTCGTCGGTCTCGTAGAGATCGCGGATCTTGCCGGAGTGCAGGTGTTTCACCAGTGAATTCTAGAGTGTGTTCTAGAGCGTGCCGCCGGTGACCCTGGCCGCGATGTCGGACCGGTGGTGGGCGCCGCGCAGCCGGATCCGGCCGAGGGCGTCGTAGGCCACCTTGCGGGCCGACTCCAGGTCGGGGCCGGTGCCGACGACGTCGAGCACCCGCCCGCCGGCCGAGACCACCCGGCCCGCCTCGTCGAGCGCGGTGCCGGCGTGCAGCACGTAGGAGTCTTCCACCTCGGCGTCGAGCCCCTCGATCACGTCGCCCTTGACGGGGTCGCCCGGGTAGTTCTCCGCCGCGAGGACGACGGTCACCGAGGCGCCGCCCCGGTAGGTCAGCGGCGGGAACCCGTCGAGCTTGCCGGTCGCGCACGCCATCAGCAGCCCCGCCAGCGGCGTCGCCAGCAGGTCGAGCACCACCTGGGTCTCCGGGTCGCCGAAGCGCGCGTTGAACTCGATCACCTGCGGCCCGTCCGCCGTCAGCGCGAGCCCCGCGTAGAGCACCCCGACGTACGGCAGGCCGCGACGGGCCAGCTCGTCGATGGTGGGCTGCACGACGAGGCGCATCACCTGGTCGGCCAGGTCCTCGTCGGCCCAGGGCAGCGGCGTGTAGGCGCCCATGCCGCCGGTGTTGGGGCCCGCGTCGTCGTCGTAGGCCCGCTTGAAGTCCTGTGCCGGGCGGAGCGGCACGGCGGTCGTGCCGTCGCACAACGCGAACAGCGAGACCTCCGGCCCGGCGAGGAACTCCTCCACGACGACCCGCCCGCAGGCCGCCGCGTGCGCCAGGGCCTCGGCGCGGTCACCGGTGACCACCACGCCCTTGCCGGCGGCCAGCCCGTCGTCCTTCACCACGTACGGCGTGCCGTACTCGTCGAGGGCGGCGGCCACCTCGCCGGGGGTCGAGCAGACGCGGGAGGCGGCGGTGGGCACGCCGGCCGCGACCATGATCTCCTTGGCGAACGCCTTGGAGCCCTCGATCCGCGCCGCCTGCGCCGACGGGCCGAAGCACGGGATGCCCACGGCCCTGACCGCGTCGGCGACCCCGGCCACCAGGGGCGCCTCGGGCCCGACCACCACGAGGTCGGCGGACAGCCGCTCCGCCAGCGCGGTGACGCCCGCGGGGTCGGCGGGGTCCACCGCGTGCAGAGTGGCGATCTGGCCGATCCCGGCGTTGCCGGGGGCGCAGTGCACCTCCGTCACCTGGGAGTCGGCCTCCAGCGCCCGGCACAGAGCGTGCTCGCGGCCGCCGCTTCCAATCACTAGTACGCGCACGTGGCCGAGCCTATCGGTCGGCGGGTGACGGCAACGGGCGGAGTGGGGGCGCGCATTGCGGGGAACGCATGATCTAGGCAGTCGTGCGGGGTACACTACGGGCCTGGCGAGTCGTCCTGTGGTAAGTTGGGGCGGCTTTGCGGTCTCTTGACGATTGGAGGTGGTCCGGGATGAATCCTGGTGATCCGTGCAGTACGTGCTCGCGCACGTGCGTCGTGCGCACCCCCGACCACTCCAATTCGGTCGCTTGATCTGGACCTTCTCGCGCTCTGTCGACTGACGTCGAGGTGACTTCGCGTCGCGCGTGGATCCTGCCAGGTCGGGCGGGAAGGGACCGCCATGCGCTCACCTATGATCTTTCCGAGGATCAGCCGCCACCCCCGCGTCTCGCACGGGCGGCTCAAGACGGCCACCCCACCCGCGGCTGAGCGGGTGAACGGCGCCTGCGTGCCGCCGAGCGAGTCGCTCGTGGAGTTCGCCGCCTACATCGCCGGCCGGAAGGTCGCCGCCGGCACCATCGTCGAGGCCCTCGACCTGGTGCGGGCACACAACGAGGCCGGCAGGAGCGGGGCCTACGTCTGGGTCGGCCTGCACGAACCGAAGGCGCCCGAGGTCGAGTGGCTGGCCGAGGTGTTCGGCCTGCACCCCCTCGCCGTCGAAGACGCGGTCAAGGCACACCAGCGGCCCAAGGTCGAAAGGTACGGCGAGTCCCTCTTCGCCGTGCTGAAGACCGTGGCCTACCTCGAACACGAGGTCATGAGCGACACCACCGAGATCATCGCCACCGGTGAGATCATGGTGTTCGTCGGCGCCGACTTCGTGGTGACGGTGCGGCACGGGCGGCACTGCCCGCTGACCGAGGTACGGCAGCGGCTGGAGGAGAAGCCGAAGCTGATCGGCCGCGGCCCGGTCGGCGTGCTCCACGCCATAGCCGACCACGTCGTGGACCGGTACCTCGCGGTGTCCGACCTGATGCAGGAGGAGCTGGAAGAGGTGGAGGCCACCGTCTTCGCCGACGTGAGCTCCCGCGACATCGGCCGGATCTACCACCTCAAGCGCGAGATGATCGAGATGAAGCGGGCGGTCACCCCGCTCCAGGCCCCGCTGGGCGCGCTGCCGCAGCGGCGCATGATCCCGACGGAGATGCGCGACTACTTCCGCGACGTCGGCGACCACCTCTCGCGGGTGTGCGAGCAGGTCGAGGCGTCGAACGAGCTGTGCAACTCCATCCTGCAGGCCGCGCTGGCCCGCTCGAACGCGCTGGCCAACGAGGACATGCGCAAGATCTCCTCCTGGGTCGCCATCATGGCCGCGCCCACGATGATCGCGGGCGTCTACGGGATGAACTTCGACTTCATGCCGGAGACGACCTGGGTCCTCGGCTACCCGATGATCATCGGGGCCATGCTGCTCGTGTGCTCGCTGCTGTATCGCGGCTTCCGCCGTAACGGCTGGCTCTGACCCTTTCGACTTGCCGTGCTCGGTCAGCCTGGTTGGGCTTGCCGTTCGCGCGGTCGGGACCATGGCGGCGGTCCTGCTCGGTGTGACCACGGCCTTCCCGCCCGGCTCCTCGGCCAGACGGGCCGGCCGCATTCGGATCAGGTTCACCGGGCTGTGGGGTCCGATCAGACCGCGACCGGCCGGAGCGGGCGGACCGGTTCGGGTACGGCCAGCCCGCGGTCCGTCCAGAGCCGGCGCATGCGGTCGGGATAGTCGGTCACCACTCCGGCCACGCCCAGGTCGATCAGTTGTGCGGCGCGTGCGGGGTCGTTGACGGTCCACGGCACGACGGGGATCCCCGCCTGCTCGGCGCCCGCCATCAACCGCTCCTCGACCAGCGCGTGCTCCGGCGAGAGGGTGGTGGCGCCCACCGAGGCCGCGGCGGCGGCGAGATCGCCGCCGAAGTCGGCCAGTTCGATCCCGTCGAGCCAGGCGCTGTCCATCGTGGCCCGCTCGACGAGCGCGAAACGCGGTGTGCCCGGCGCCATCGTGACCGCGGCCGACAGAATCCGCCAGTCGAAGCTGAGGATCGCCGCGCCGCCGAGCCTGTCGTGCCGATCGAGCTCGTCGACCACCATCGCGGTGAACTCCGCCGGATCGGCGGTCAGCTCCGGCCGGGTCGGATCGGACTTCAGCTCGACGTGCAGCCGGACGTCGTCGGCGTCGTAGGCCGCGACGAGGCCCAGCACGGCCCCGAAGGTCGGCATCCGGGTGGCCGGCAACGCCACCTGGGTCAGCGTGAACGGATCGTCGGGATGGCGCGGGAAGCGGACCCCGCAGTCGAGCGTGCGCAACTGGGCCAGCGTGAGCGAGTTGACCGGGCTGCCGACGTAGGGGAAGACGGGATCGCCGTGGTGGGCGGGGCGGGTGTCGGCGCTGGTCACCGGCGACACCGTAAGATCGTGAGTGAGCACCAGGCGGCGGTCGGCGGTGAGCGCGAGGTCGAACTCAAGCGCGTCTACGCCGACCTCCAACGCGTGGAGTAACCCCGGGAGCGTGTTTTCCGGCCTGAGCCCTCTGGCTCCCCGGTGTCCGTGGATCTCGACATGCACACCTGGGACCATACAGCCCGGGTGTCCGAATCATGCGTTACGGCTCGCGCCAACCGGGCGCGAGCCGTAACGAAACGTCAGATGAGCGGCCGGAGTTGCAGTGTCTGGGTGCGGCCGGGGCCGACGCCGATCGCGGAGATGGCGGCGCCGCTCATCTCCTCCAGCACCCGGACGTACGCCTGGGCGTTGGCGGGAAGGTCGTCGAACGTCTTCGCCTCGGTGATGTCCTCCTGCCAGCCGGGGAACTCCTCGTAGATCGGCTTGGCGTGGTGGAAGTCGGTCTGCGTCATCGGGATCTCGTCGTGACGCACGCCGTCGATCTCGTAGGCGACGCAGACGGGGATCCGCTCCAGGCCGGAGAGGACGTCGAGCTTGGTGAGGAAGAAGTCGGTGACGCCGTTGATGCGGGTCGCGTAGCGGGCGATGACCGCGTCGAACCAGCCGCAGCGGCGGTTGCGCCCGGTGGTCGTGCCGTACTCGCCGCCGGTTTGACGCAGCCACTCGCCCATGTCGTCGGTGAGTTCGGTCGGGAACGGGCCCGAGCCGACGCGGGTGGTGTACGCCTTCAGGATGCCGATCACCCGGGTGAGCCTGGTCGGCGGGATGCCCGAGCCCCCGCACGCCCCGCCGGACGTCGGCGAGGAGGACGTCACGAACGGGTAGGTGCCGTGGTCGATGTCGAGCAGGTTGCCCTGCCCGCCCTCCAGCAGCACCACCTTGCCGTCGTCGAGCGCCTTGGCGAGGACCAGCGAGGTGTCGGAGATGTGCGGCTTGAGCCGGTCGGCGTACGCGAGGTACTCGTCGAGGACCTTGGCCGGGTCGATGCTTCTGCGGTTGTAGACCTTGGTCAGCACCTGGTTCTTCTCGTTGAGCGCGGCCTCGATCTTCTGGCTCAGGATGCCCGGGTCGAGCAGGTCCTGGACCCGGACGCCGATCCGGGCGATCTTGTCGCCGTAGGCGGGACCGATGCCGCGGCCGGTGGTGCCGATCTTGGCCTTGCCCAGGTAGCGCTCGCTGACCTTGTCGAGCGCCTTGTGGTGAGGCATGATCAGGTGCGCGTTGGCCGAGATCAGCAGGCGCTCACAGGAGATCCCGCGGGCCTTCAGCCCGTCGATCTCCTCCAGCAGCACCCCGGGGTCGATCACCACCCCGTTGCCGATGACCGGCACCACCTCAGGCGAGAGCACACCGGTCGGCAACAGATGCAGCGCATACTTCTGATCACCGATCACGACCGTGTGCCCGGCGTTGTTGCCACCCTGGTAGCGGACCACGTAATCGACGTCGCCGCCCAGCAGGTCGGTGGCTTTGCCCTTGCCCTCATCGCCCCACTGGGCACCCACGAGAACGACAGCCGGCATTGCTTACACTCCCCAGCACAAAACGAAACCCCTGACGCAAGCGCGAAAGGGGCTCTTGCACAGTGACTCTACCTGTTTAAATGCGACGCTGCGCGTCGCGATCCGGGCTGCTTGATGCCACGCGTTGCATCAAGCAGCCTGGACCTCGGCTCCCACCCTCCAAACGAGCCAAGCCCTTCCCTCGGGCACACCGGCGGCTGGCTGAGAAGCGAGCCAAGTTCTTCTGTTCGGGCGCGCCGGTGGCTGGACTGAGGAGTGAAGGAGCGACGAAGGAGCGGATGAACGACGAGGGAAGCCGCCGGATGTGAGCGCCCGAACCGCGACGCGCAGCGTCGCCTTGAGCAGGATCAGGTGCCGTTGAGGGCGGTTGTGGCGGCGGGGCTGGAGTCTTTGAGGAACTGGGAGCAGCGTTCTGCTTCTTCCTTCTCGCCGATGGCGAGGGCGGCTCTGGCCAGGGCGTGCAGGCAGCGGAGGAAGCCGCGGTTGGGCTCGTGGTCCCAGGGGATGGGACCGTGGCCCTTCCAGCCGGCGCGGCGTAGCTGGTCGAGGCCGCGGTGGTAGCCGGTGCGCGCGAAGGCGTAGGAGGTCACGGCGTGGCCCGTGCTGAACGCCTCGTCCGCGAGATCGGCCCAGGCGGCGGAGTAGGCGGGGAAGCGGGCGGCGACGTCGGCGGGCTTCGCGCCGGCCTCCAGTGCCTCCCTGGCCTCGTCGAGGTCGGGCAACTGGGTGGGCGGCGGCCCGGCGAGAAGGTTGTCGTGCGTGTCCATGCAGACAGTCTTACCCGTTGAAACGATCCGGTGGACGTCGGCCCCCTTCCAGATAACCTGACATTTTCCGGATTCGGAAGATCGTCGAGACAGTCGGCGGTCGCGACGGTCGCTGGGGGAGGTTCGCGCGTGTTCCGCGCACCTGGGCTCGCCCTGCTGCTCGCCGTACTGCTCGGGGTGGTCGGCTCGTGTGGTGTGGTGGCGGAGGAGCCGCGGACCGTGGTCGCGCTGACCTTCGACGACGGGCTGGAGTCTCAGCTCGCGGCCGTGGATCTGTTGCGCGAGCACGGCCTGCGGGCGACCTTCTACGTTTCCAGTGGGCTGCTGGGCCGGGACGGCCGGATGACCGCCGGGCAGGTGCGCGACCTCGCCGAGGCGGGACACGAGATCGGCGGCCACACCCTGACCCATGCCCGGCTGCCCACGCTCTCCCTCCGGGCCCAGCGCAGGGAGATCTGCGACGACCGCCGGGCGCTGACCGGTCTCGGTCTCGCCGTGCCGACCCTCGCCTATCCCTACGGCGCCTTCGACCGGAGCACCGCCGGCCTCGCGAGCGAGTGCGGTTACACCGGTGCGCGCGGTTCGGGCGCGGGCGCGTCCGGCGACCCGTTCAACCTTCCGACCGCGCCCGCGGTGGTGCGCACCACGAGCCTCGCCACCCTCCAGGGCCACGTACGGCGAAGCGGTCTGGTGACGCTCGTCTTCCACGAGGTGTGCGCCTCCTGCGGGGAGTACTCCGTGGATCCGGGCGTGCTGGCGGCGTTCCTCGGCTGGCTCGCCGTACAGCCCGGGGTGGAGGTTCGCCCGCTGGGGGAGGCCATGCGCGGGAAAGAGGCGGGCTAGGCGCGGAACAGGCTACGGCGGCGGGGCTGGGACGCCTTTTCGGCCCGCAGCCGTTCGACCTCTTCGGTGAGCTGCGCGACCCGGAGCTCCAGGCGTTCGGTCTCCGCCTTGAGCTTTGTCGTCTCCTCGTTGTTCGCGCTGCCGGAGAGCTTGGGCTCGGGGGCGTCGGCGGCGGGCAGGAAACCCCAGGTGGCGCCGTCCACCCAGTAGGTGCCGGCCACGTCCTCGACGGCGTCCTCCACGCTCTCGCCGGGCGTGGCGACCAGGCGGGCGCGGGCGTAGGCGCCGGTGTGCTCCAGCCGCGCGGTCAGCACCTCGTCGGTCTCCGCGAGTGCGACGTTGATCAGCCCGTAGCCGTGCTCGGCGGCCAGCGCGACCAGCTTGCGCAGCGTCTCGGGGCGCGGCACCCAGCCGGGCGGGCACACCAGCCGGTACGGCGCGGGCGCGGCGGACCGCGGGGACCGTTCGAGGTAGCGGACCCGGCCGTCGTTGCGGTAGAGGCCGTGGACGAGGAGGAGGTCGATGTTGGGGCTGTCCTGGGGCTTGCGGCGGTCCTCGGTCAAGGTGTCCCACGGCCCGACGATCGTGACCCGCAGGTCGTACAGCGTGCTCGCGAGGATCCCGTCGACCGTGGCCTTGGTGTCCTCGTAGGTCGCGCCGACGGCGTCGACGACGACCTCCAGGTAGGGGACCAGCCACTGGCGGCGCGGATGGGTCCGCACCCACCGCATGTGGGCGACCCGGTCGGTGACGAAGACCCGGTTGTACCGGCTGACCCTGTCGCCCTCGCGCATCATCATCGACCTGCCCAGATGCCAGCTCTTGGCGTCGGGCTCCAGGACGAAGGCGGCGCCGTGCTGGGCGAGCCGGTAACCGAGTTCGGTGTCCTCGCCGAGCACCAGTTCGGTCTCCAGCGGCCCCGCCGTACGAAGGAGGCGGGTGTTGACCGAGGCGGCGTTGGTCACGTGCACCCGGTAGGCCACGTCCTTGGCGGTGCGCATGCCGTCGGTGCGTTCGGCGAGGTCCACGATCCACTTGTGCGGGTCGCTGGCGGTGACGTCGAACAGCTTCCCGCCGTTGCCGCCGGAGACGGCGGCGTGCACCTCGGCGGGGGTCGGCCAGTCGTCCTCGATGTAGCGGACGTAGCCCATGACCACGAGGTAGTCGGCGAGGTGGTGCCAGCGCATGTGCGCCTCCACCTCGTCGTGGTGGGTGATCATGTCGGCGTCGAGCCAGTGCACGACGTCGCCCTCGACCACTTCCAGGCCGACGTTGCGCGCGTTGGACCTGCCACGGGAGCCGGGTTCGGTCCGCAGGAGCCGGGTCCGCTCCGGGATGATCTCCGGGAGCCGGAGCGGTGGCGAGGTGCCGTCGTCCACCACGATCACTTCGAGCAGGTAGGAGGGGTAGCTCTGGGCGGCGAGGGCGGCGAGGGTGAGATCGAGCTTGTCCTGGTGCCCGTAGGCCGCGATGACCACGCTGACCGGGAGGTAGGGCTGCCAGTCGCCGATGTCCGGAGGGGAGAGGATGCTGTAGTCGTTGTGCCGGATACGAGGGGAATTCACGCTGGCTCCATGAGTCGGCTGGGGCGGAAGCCCCGCCACTGGTCCTTGGCCCGGTGCAGGAAGTACCCGACGGGCTCCTGCCAGGTGTGCCGTCCCCGAGCGGCCCGGCGTGCCACGAATCCCAGGCCGTGGGTGCGGTAGATGCAGCCGCCCGCGCGCAGCAGGGTGGTGAAGAGCTCGATGTCGACCGAGCGGGGGACCGGGCGGAAGCCGCCGAGCGCGTCCAGCGTCTCCTTGGACACCAGGAACGTGCCGCCCGCCACGTGGTCGGCCATCATCTCGCTGGCCCAGCGGCGCCGGATGGTCAGGTCGATCTGCTCCAGATAGAAGAACTCCGAGGCGACCCCGACGAGGTCGGCCCCGGAGTAGGCGCGGGCGAGCAGGAGATCGGCGAGATGGTCGGGGCTGTACCAGTCGTCGTCGTCCCACTTGGTGACGCAGGTTCCCGACGTGCGGGCGACCGCCTCGTTGAGCACCGTGCCGAAGGGCGCGGCGGCGGGCATCTCGTGGACGGTCAGCGGCCGGTCGAAGCTCTGCACCGCCTCGGCGACCTCCGGCGAGGACGCGGACACGCCGTGCAGCGCGAGCACGACCTCCAGGTCCACATCGCGCTGGCGGCCGATCTGGTCGAGGGCGAACCTGACGAAATCCGCCCTGCGCGTCGCCAGCACGACGGAGATCGTCGGCGGAGATGGCAGGGTGAGCCCGGCGGCCGTGGCGAGCGAGTTCCAGCGTGCGGTGGTGCCGTGGGCGCGCAGCGCGCATCGGCGCAGCAGCACGCTCCGTTCCTCCCTGCGCAGGTCGTCGGCCAGGTCGGCGGGTAGTTCACCGTCGGTGAGGTGCTCGATCAGATCCTCGCCCAGCGCCGCCGTCGCCCACGCGGGCGGGTCCTGCGCCACCAGGGGCACCCCCGCGGCCGAGAGCCCGGCGACGATCCGGGTGGCCGACAACGGCCCGGTGTGCGCGGGCCGCCAGGTCAGGCGCAGGCCGCGGAGCTTGCGCAACCGGTCGACGTCGGTATCGGTGACCAGCCCGGACTCGGGGAACCTGACGAGTTCGTCGCCGTCGAGGGAGGCCGTCCACCGGCCGTCGTGCTGGGAGATCTCGCCGACGCCCTTCACCGGCGTGCGCAGGAAGCCACGCGGGTTGACCGAGCGCTCGTCCACCGGCGGCAGATGGTCGGGCGACAGCTCGGTGAGCGCGTCGTAGCCGCCCGGCGCGCCGATCGTGGTCCAGGCCAGGTCCGACCACGACGAGCGGGCGACCGTGGGAATCCGGTCGTCCGGCCACTCGGCGCCGGGGGCGCGCACGGCGAGGTCGCTGGAGGTCACCCCCGACGTCTCCGGCTCCCCGCCGCAGGTCACGTCGGGATCGCCGGGCCGCCAGTCGGCCAGATCCGCTTCGCCGAGACCCGCCGCGGGCAGCGGGTAGGCGTTGAGGTGGTGGCCCGTCAGCCCTCTGGCCACCGCGGCGGCGACGTCACCGGACGGCAGTTCCTTGGCGAAACGCGTGGTGACCACCCAGCCCGACGTGCCGTACCGGAGCACCCGCACCTCGCGCAGCGCCCGCTGGCCGAGCCCGCGCGACATGGCGACGTGCGGGGCGTCGTGCCAGGACGGTGTCTCGACGACGACCACCATGATGCGTTTGCCCAGCGGCAGCACTCCCCGAAGGGGCACCAGCCGCCGCAGGTCCGTGGGCGTGCGGGCCAGAATGATCACGGCGGCGGGGTCGGGCACCGGCCACGGCCCGGCCGAGATGTCCGCCACGTCGGTCCAGTCGACCTCCGCGTCCGGCAGCAGCCGTCTGAACACCTCGTCCGGCGCCTCCACCCCTGAGACGGCGGCGACGACCTTGGCTCCGTTGGCGACGAAACCCGATATCACAGTGTGCTCCGCCGGAAGATCATCGCGCCCTTCTCCGCGGCGTAGGTGGTGCGGGACAGCTCGGGATACTCCCGCAGCCAGCGCTCGGCCACCTCGCGTTCGTCGGGCCTGACCGTGTCGTCGAGCACGATCCAGGCGTCGGGCGCGCAGTGCGGCAGCAGCAGCGGCACCGCCGGGTAGCGCGCGAGCGGCCCGGTCTGTTCGGGCGGGCCGTCCACGAAGACCAGCCCCGCGTCGCTCAGGTCCTCGAACACGGCGGGGTCGTACCAGGGGAAGGTCTGCCACTCGGTGAGCGGCGCGTGCCGTACCTCGACGATCGAGTCGAGCCCGTGTGCGGCGATGAGGTCCCTGGAGGTCCCGGCGAAGCGCTCGTCGTGCTCCAGGGCGACCACCCGCCCGCCGCCGAACCGCTCGACCGCGTAGCCCAGCCAGACGCTGGACGCGCCGCTGCCGCACTCCACGATGAGCTTGGGCCGGTCGGCCGCGACGCGTTCGACCAGCAGCCGCAGCACGTCGGGCGAGGCCGCCCAGCCGCGCAGGCGGGGCAGCGGCGCGCGGGGCTGCAGCAGCGCACGCAGGTCGACCAGGGCCTCGATCTGGTTGTACTCGGTCCGGGAGCTGCGCTGTCTGCGCAGCGACTCGTCGAGGCCGGCCAGCGCCGACCTGATCGCGGTCAGGGCGGCCGACTGCTCGTCGAGCCGTCTGGTGTGGCCGTTGAGCGCGACCGTGTGGCCGTTGAGCGAGGCGGTGTGCCCGGCGAGCTCCACCCGGTCCTCGCCCAGGGCCGTCACGACGGTGTCGACGTTCTTCTGGCCGGCCCGGGCCAGGCGCTCGACCTGGGTGGTGAGCGCCGCCAGGCGATCGCGCTGCGCGGTGAGCGCGGCCTCCTGCCGCTTCACGCGCTTGTCGGTGCGCAGCGCCTTGCCGTCGACGCGGCGCACCGACATGACGGTCACAGCGAGCGCGGCGAGAGTCGCGGCGGACAGCGCGAGCTGGACCGCGACGGGCCACTCGATCGCTCCGACCGCTGACAGGACGACTAAACCGGCGACGGTCAAGCCGCCGGTCAAGGCGGAAATGATCAATAGCTGCCGGGTGGACGGGGTGAGTAAACGGATCCTCTCCACCGGGAGAGGATATGAGATGTAAATGGGGAAAAAGAGCACCTTGCGCCTAAGAGTTCCCTGGGAGGTGTGCTCGCAGCTCCTTGCAGGGCTGTCTCAGGGGCCGTCGGACCGTGTCTGAAACCCGTCGTTGCGAGTGGCCGAATCCTCGGGTTCCGCCGTCGTGGACGAGGTTCCGGCTGTCTTTCGGGTGGCGTGGACGCGGCTGCCGGGCAGTTGCTCGGTGCCGTCGGCGGGGTGCTGCCGAGATGGCCGAGAGCGTTTCGTACGGCGGCCCGGGGGGTGGTTGTGTACGGCGGCGTACGGCGGCCCGGGGGCGGTGTCGTGTTGTGGCCGGGGCGCCGCCGAGAGGTTCCGCGCCGTGTTCGAGCGCGGCAGCGCGGAGTACGACCGGCTGCTGTGGAACGGCGAGTACTACGCGCCTGAAACGCCGCCGCCGCCGTACGGCAGGCCATGTCGTACGGCGGCGGCGTCCGGGCGCCCGCGTTCGCCGGGTGGGCGGCGGTCGTCCCGGTGAACCGCTAGCCGAGCTTGGTGCCCGCCGACTTCAGGTTCTCGCAGGCGGTGACGATCCGGGCGGCCATCCCGGCCTCGGCGGCCTTGCCGTACGCGCGCGGGTCGTAGGCCTTCTTGTTGCCGACCTCACCGTCGATCTTGAGCACGCCGTCGTAGTTCTTGAACATGTGGTCGGCGACCGGGCGGGTGAAGGCGTACTGCGTGTCGGTGTCGATGTTCATCTTCACCACGCCGTACGAGATCGCCTCGTGGATCTCGCTCAGCAGCGATCCCGACCCGCCGTGGAAGACGAGGTCGAACGGCTTGTCCTTGCCGTACTTCCCGCCGACCGCGTCCTGGATCTCCTTCAGCACGCTCGGGCGGAGCTTGACGTGACCCGGCTTGTAGACGCCGTGCACGTTGCCGAAGGTCGCGGCCAGCATGTAACGGCCCAGGTCGCCGACGCCCACGGCCTCGGCGGTCGCGATCGCGTCTTCGGCCGTGGTGTAGAGCTTCTCGTTGATCTCACCGACGACGCCGTCCTCCTCGCCGCCGACGACCCCGATCTCCATCTCCATGATGATCTTCGCGGCGGCGCACTTCTCCAGCAGCTCGGCGGCGATCCGCAGGTTCTCCTCCAGCGGCACGGCGGAACCGTCCCACATGTGCGACTGGAACAGCGGCTCCTGGCCCCTGGCCACCCGCTCCCTGGAGATCTCGATCAGCGGCCGCATGAACCCGTCAAGCTTGTTCTCGGGACAGTGGTCGGTGTGCAGGGCGACGGTCACCGGGTATTTGGCGGCGACCACCCTGGCGTACTCGGCAAGGGCCACCGAGCCGGTGACCATGTCCTTCACCGTGGAGCCTGAGAGGAACTCGGCACCACCGGTGGACACCTGGATGATGCCGTCGCTCTCGGCCTCGGCGAACCCGCGCAGTGCGGCGTTCAACGTCTGCGACGAGGTCACGTTGATCGCCGGGTAGGCGAATCCACCAGACTTGGCCCGGTTGAGCATCTCTGCGTAGACCTCTGGCGTTGCGATAGGCATCGGGCATCTCCCTGGAGACGGCTGTACGGATTGTCCTGCCAGTATCTCGGGTTCCAGCGCGCTCGGGTAGGCACCCGCCCTCGCGTCGCGCGCCGATCCCCCTCGATCGGCCCTCTCCCAGAGTAGGCTCCTGGCTTGATGGACGTTTCCAACCTGCTAGACGCCCAGTGGTGGATCGTCACCTTCGGGTTGATCGGCATTCTGGCGATCATCTTCGCGGAGACCGGGCTGCTCGTCGGTTTCTTCCTGCCGGGTGACTCGCTGCTCGTCGTCGCGGGCATGGGCGCCTCCGCCACCGTGGCCACCGCCGTCGGGCTGGACGAGCCCTTCCCGCTCCCCGTGCTGCTGATCGCCGCGCCCGTCTGCGCCATCGCGGGAGCCCAGCTCGGGCACTACATCGGGGCGAAAACGGGTCCACGGC
This sequence comes from Dolomitihabitans soli, assembly GCF_022213955.1. Lineage (GTDB taxonomy): Bacteria > Actinomycetota > Actinomycetes > Streptosporangiales > Streptosporangiaceae > Streptosporangium_A > Streptosporangium_A soli. Next base: position 46,953 of record NZ_JAKNTW010000019.1, read on the forward strand.
TGTTCTCCCGGCCCGACTCGCGGCTGTTCAAGAAGCAGCACGTGGAGAAGGCCCGGCACTACTTCGAGAAGTTCGGCCCGCCCAAGGCGGTGGTGCTGGCGCGGTTCATTCCCATCGTGCGCACGTTCCTCAATCCGGTCGCCGGGATGCTGGGCATGCGGCGGCGCAGGTTCCTGCTCTGGAACGTGGTGGGCGGCATCCTGTGGACCGACGGCCTGCTGATGTTCGGTTATCTGATCGGTGACAAGATCCCGGGAGTCGACCGCTACATTCTGCCGGGCGCCGCGGTGATCATCGTGCTCTCGGTCATCCCGATCATCCGGGAGATCGTGAAGGGCAGGAAGGAAGCCCGCGCCATCGCCACGCCCGCGGGCAAGCACCATCGCGCCGCCGACTGACCGTTCTCTCAGGTCAGTCGTGAGACGGGCTCGCACCCGCTACTCTCCGAAGTGTGGGACGCCACAGGTCTGACCCGATGGGCATCGCCCGGCTGGCCCTCGCCGGGCTGGTGATCCTCGCCCTGGTGGCCCTCATCGCGGTCGGGGTCCGCGCGTTGTTCAACTCGCTCGACTCCGCCGCCACGCCGGCGGCCACACCGAGCGCCGTGGTGCCCCCCGCCTCCGCCCCCCAGCAGTCGGTCAGGCCGTCCACCCTCCTGGTCGAGTGCCGCCAGGAGCAGTGCCCGAAGGTCTTCGTCCGGATCCCCGGCGGCGACGTGCTGCTCGACCGCGAGATGGCCATGGGCGAACGGGCGACCTTCGACGACGAGAAACTCGACGTGGTGCTGACCGATGGCTCGGCGGTCCACATCGAGGTCAACGGTGAGAGCCGCCCGCCGGGCTCGACCGGAGAGCGCGAGGCGTTCGTCGCGACCCGCGAGCCCTAGCTCACCTCAAGGTCCTCGACCGTGAAGACCGTCCGGTACGGCAGGCCGGCGTCGGCGACGGCCTTGGCGGCGCCGCGGTCGACGATCGTGACCACGCCGACGACCTCGGCGCCGGCCTCGCGCAGCGCCGTCACGGCGGTGAGGACGGAGTCACCGGTGGTGGAGGTGTCCTCCAGCGCGAGGACCCGGCGACCCGTGACGTCGGGCCCCTCGATCCGGCGCTGCAGGCCGTGTGCCTTGCCCTCCTTGCGCACCACGAACGCGTCCAGCTCCCGCCCCCGCGCCGCCGCCGCGTGCAGCATCGCGGTCGCCACCGGGTCGGCTCCCAGGGTGAGCCCGCCGACGGCGTCGTAGTCGAGATCCTCGGTCAGGTCGAGCAGCACGCGGCCGACCAGCGGCGCCGCCCGGCCGTCGAGGGTGACGCGGCGCAGATCGAAGTAGTAGTCGGCCTCCCGGCCCGAGGAGAGCACCACGCGCCCGTGCACGACGGCCTTGGCCTTGATCTCCACCAGCAGGTTCTCACGGTCAGTCATATGCCAAGCCTAGGGCGGCCTTTGTGATGCCGGTCCCAGGTAAAGGCGTGTCACCGGTTTAGCCATCAGGCGGGATGCGGAATCATCTGACGGGCAACCCTGTGCAATCGTGAGGTCACAATGAGTGTCGAATCGCGTCAAAGTGACGCCGAGCTCCTCGAAGCGGTCAGAAACGGTAAGGCTGCGGCCTACGGTGCCCTCTACGAGCGCCACGTGGTCGCCGCCCGCGCCCTCGCCAGGCAACTCGTGCGTGCCGAGGCGGAGGTCGAGGACGTCGTCGCCGAGACGTTCACCAAGATCCTCGATCTGGTGCACCGGGGTGGCGGACCGGAGATCGCCTTCAGGCCCTACCTGCTCACGGCCGTCCGCCGGACCGTCTACGACCGCGGCAGGAAGGAGCTGGCCACCGGCGACATCGAGCTCTACGACCCCGGCGAGCCGTTCGTCGACCCCACCCTCGCCGGGCTGGAGCGCTCGATGGTCGCCAGGGCTTTCATGTCGCTGCCCGACAGGTGGCGGATGGTGCTGTGGCACACCGAGGTCGAGCGCGCGCGGCCCGCCGACATCGCCTCGTTCCTGGGTCTGACCGCGAACGGCGTGGCCGCCCTCGCCTACCGCGCGCGCGAAGGGCTGCGCCAGGCGTACCTCCAGATGCACCTGGCCGCTACGCCCGGCCAGTCGTGCCGTCCCGTGGTCGGCAAGATGGGCGCCTACGTGCGCGGCGGACTGGCCAAGCGGGAGACCCGGATGGTCGACGAGCACGTCGCCGACTGCGCGGACTGCCGGGCCGTCTTCGCCGAGCTGACCGACGTCAACCAGGGCATGCGGGTGATCGTCGGCCCGCTGGTCGCCGGTCCCATGCTCGCCGCCTATCTCTCGGGGCTCGACAAGGCGGGCGCCGGAGGAGGGGTGGGCGCGCTGCTCGGCCGGATGGGGCGGGGCTCGGCGCGCCGGAACGCCGCGCTGGCGGGCACGGCCGCCGTCGTGGTCGCGGGGGCGTTCCTGCTGGTGTCGGGCGAGGAGGAGTACGGCCGGCCGCCCGCCGATCCGCCCCAGGCGGTCCCGGCGCCCGTCGTCTCGCACGAGCCGCCGCCCGTTCCCGTCGCGCCGACCCCCTCACCGCGCCGCCCGCGCCCCTCACCGCCGCCCGCCCACCGGGCACCGCCACCCGCGCACCGGGCACTGCCACCCGGACCGCCGGTCCCGCGCAAGCCGCGCCTCGTGGCCTCCATCGCCCCACTCGGCGCGCTGGTCCGTGCACGGCCGGGCATCGTCGGCATCCGGCTGCGCAACGAGGGCCGGGGGGCCAGCAAGGAACTCGTCGCCTCCGTCGAGTTACCGCCGGGCGTCACGCTGCTCGTCGCCGGCGGGCAGGGCAGAGGGGTCGGAGTCGCCGACCCGGTCGGCACGGTCGACGGCTGGGCGTGCCGGCCCGACGTCGCCGGCGCCCGCTGCACGCGCGGGCCGCTCGCCGCGGGCCGGGTGACGGCGGTGTTCATGCGGGTGCAGGTCGCGCCCGGCGCGCCGCAGGGTGACGGGCCCGCCGTACGGGTGGCGGCCGGGCGGTTCAGGGTGGCGGCGCGGGCCACGTCGGGAGTGCGTACGGCGGGCGCGCCGGCGAGGTTCGCGACGGATGGCAGGGTGGCCGGTCTCGCGATCGGCAACACGCTGCTGACCTGCTCTTCGGCCCAGCCCGGGTGTGATCGGGCGGCCAGACGTGAGGGCGGCGGACGGGACAACGACCTGTGGACGATGTGGCCAGCCGACACCGACGGCGACCGCACGACCCGCAACTCCAGCGCGGCCAGGCTCAAACTGCCGCCGGCCGGCAAGGTGGTGTGGGCGGGCCTCTACTGGTCGGGCGGCGGCCCCGCGCGGTCAGCGGGGACGATCAAGGTCCGGCCGCCCGGCAGGACGCGTTACGTACGGGTCAGGGCGAGCCAGGTCACCGGGCGGGTGCTGCCCTCGGGCCACGGCTACCAGGCGTTCGCCGACGTGACCGGGCTGGCGGGCGCGGCCGGGCCGGCGGGGCGGTGGTGGGTCGCCGACGCGCAGGTGCGCGAGGGAGTCGCCCAGCACGGCGGCTGGAGCCTGGTGGTCGTCGTCGCCGACCCGCGCCGGCCGTACTCCCAGGCGGTCGTGCTCGACACGGCTACCGTCGTGGACCGGGAGAAGGGGCCGCTGGAGGTGCCGCTGGCCGGGCTGGCCCCCACGGCGTCGCCGGCCAGGATCGACCTGGTGACCTGGGAGGGCGATGTCGATCTCCGGGGCGACAGGGTGACGCTCGGCGGTGATCCGCTGCGCCCGGAGGGAGGCGAGCGCGACCCGGAGAACCCCTTCGACAGTTCGGCGAACGGGGCCGTCGGAGCGCGGATGACCTTTGGCGTGGATGTCGATACCTTTCACCAAATACTGGGTGAAAAGCCGGTGTTGCGGATCTCGACGAGGAAGGATGTGCTCCTGTTCGGGGCGGCCGTCGTAAGTGTGCATGCCCGCTCCTGATGGACAGGTTCCAATATCAGGACAGACTGGTACGGTCGGCGTGAACGCTCCCGTATATGGTCGGGCGCGGGCCGAATCGTCGGGATTCACCCTCACACGATCAGCTGCTTCATTACCCTGGGGCAGGGCTGTCTCGCGGGGGTCGCAGAGCCCGTAACCCGGCCACGTAGGAAGGGCGGTGTCGCGTGGATCGCTGCGCGCTGTTCGTGGACGCAGGCTACCTGCTGGCCGACGGCGCGATGGCCGTACACGGGACCCGCCATCGGGAGGCCGTCTCCTGGGATTACCCGGGCCTGCTACAACTGCTCAACAGCCTCTCCCGTGAACGCACCGGGCTGCCGCTGCTGCGCTGTTACTGGTACGAGGCGACCGTGGAAGGCCGCCGCACCCCCGAACACGACACGCTCGCCGACATCCCCGGCCTCAAGCTCCGCCTCTCCCGGATCCGGCCGGGCCGCCGCGAAGGGGTCGACGCCCAGGTCCACCGCGACCTGATGACCCTGGCCCGCAACTCCGCCATCTGCGACGCCGTCGTCGTCAGCGGCGACGAGGACCTCGCCCAGGTCGTCTGCGACGCGCAGGACCTCGGCATCCGCGTCACCGTCGTGCACATCACCGCCGACGGGAGCTGGGCGGTCTCCCGCTCCCTCCGCCAGGAGTGCGACGACCTCATCGAGCTCGGCGGCGGCCACCTACGCCCCCACGTCAGCCTCAACACCGGCTCGACGGACACCGGCTCCGCCCTCGCCAACGGGCACCCGGGCGCCGGCAACGGGCAGCCGCTGGGCACGGTGACCTCGCTCGACCAGGCGCGCGGTCCGGAAGGTCTGCCTTCGCCGGATGACTCCCGGTCGCTGGGCGGCGGCCACGCGCGGTCCCTGGACAATTCCCGGTCGTCGGACGGCGGTAGCCATTCACGCGGGAAGTCGCCGGACACCGGCGGGCGGCAGTTCGACGATTCGCGTGCCCTGGAAGGTCCCCGGTCCAGGACCGGGCCGTCGTTCGACGATTCCCGGGCCTTGGACGCCCCCCGCCAGCCCGGTGGCGGGCCGTCGCCGGAGGGGTCCCGGTCGTTCGACGATTCGCGGATGCTCGACGGTCCCCGGGAAGCAGGCGGCGGGCCGTCGCTCGACGGTTCGCGGTCACTGGGCGGGGCGCCGTCGCCGGACGGTTCGCGGTCCTTCGACGACGCGCGGACCGTGGAGGGCCCCCGGCCCATGGGCGGCCACGGCGGCGGACAGGCGCTGGGCGGCGGGCTGTCGTTCGACGAGCCTCGGGCCCTCGACGGCCCCAGAGCGCTCGGCGGCGGGCCGCAGGCGGACAGCTCGCGGTCGTCGGAGAGCGCCCGGCCGTTCGACGATTCGCGAGCCCTCGACACGGGTCACTCGCTCGACGGCCAGCGTTCGTCCGGCTCGCCCCACGCCCTGCCACCCGGGCAGTCATCGAGCAACGGCCAGAGCGGGTCGGTGGGCGGCCACGGCGGCGGCTCCGTCCCTGGATCCATGGACGGCCACGCGGGCGGATACACCAGCGGTTCCACGGGCGGTCATGCCGGCGGTTCCACGGGCGGCCACGGCGGCGGTTCCACGGGCGGTCATGCCGGCGGTTCCACCGGTGGGCCCGCGAGCGGCGTGTCGGGTGGCCACGGCGGATACGGCACGGGCGGCCACGGCGGCGGTTCCCAAGGGGGAGCGTCACCCTCGCAGGGCGGCTCCCGACGCGCCCACTCCGCCCATTCGGCTCAGCCCAGCTACCCGGGATACCCCCAGGAGCCGCAGGCCACGCCGCCCAATCCCGCTTCGCTTCCCGTCCCCCCGCCCTCATCGCCGCAGCAGAACCCCACTCCCAGCGCGAAGCCCCCGCCGCCGCAGTACAACGGCTACTCCCCGACCTACCAATCTCCCCAGCTGGGCCCTTACACCGGCCCCCAAGCGGCCCCCATCCCGCCGCAGAGCATGCCGGGCGGCACCACCACCCTCGCCGACGCCGTCAAGGCCGCCCACAAGGAAGGCCACGACTTCGGCGAGTCGGTGGCCCGTGACGCCCCCGCCCTCTGGCTGGAAGCCGTCCTGGCCCGCAAACCCCGGATGCCCTCCGACCTCGAAGCCAGGCTCCTCCAGGGCTCCTCCCTCCCCATCGACTTCCTCCTCCACGACGAGGTCCGCCACGCCCTCCGCCGCGGCTTCTGGGACGCCCTCGAACGCGCCCGCCAGTAACACCCGCTCCCCGACCATCCACCGGGCGTCGCGGCTTCCCAGCGGCACAACACGCCCAGATAGCGGTTTACAGCCATACGGCGCGCTCTGCCTCCCCGAAGGGCGAAGACAAGGCTAAAGCGGGCGAGACAGCTGTTTCCGGGCCGCCAGGGGCCGCCAGGGCGCCAGGGCCGCCAGGGCCGACCGGGGCCGCCAGGGCTGACCGGGGCCGCCAGGGCTGACCGGGGGCCGCCAGGGCTGACCGGGGGCCGCCAGGGCTGGCGGTCGGGAGACGCACGCAGCAGCTTGGCGCGGCGCGGCACATCAGCCACGGACACCGACCTGCTGGCGGTTCTGACACCAGGGGTCGAACGTTTCGGCTGCTTCCGGCAGTTGGGCACTGTCCCCGACTGGCAGCCGATGCGGAGTTCCCGCTGACCGCCGCGCTCGTTGCCGGGGCCGCAGCCTCCAGCAAGCGGATCGGCCCGCTGTCGACGGCTGCCTGGCGTCGCCCAAGGTCGCCGTCGTGCGGCACGCCGGCACCGCGGAGGTCGCCTGGTCATGCCGGCACTTCGCCCGGCGCCACGGTTTTGACCAACGGGGATGGCCGGGAGGCGAGGCGTGACGGCGGGCGGCCACGCGCGCTGGAGGAGCGTGGGTCCACGGACGGCGAGCACAGACGGCGCGTGGCGCTGGGGTGGCATGCCGTACAGGAAGCACCTGCCCGGGGCGGGCAGGAAGCACCTGCCCGGGGCGGGCAGGAAGCACTTGCCCGGGGCGGGCAGGACAGCACCTGCCCGGGGCGGGTGGGAGGCCGCGGGCTTGTCCGAGGGGGGAGGGAAGCACTTGTCCCAGGGCGGGGATCGCCGCCCTGGGCGCGGGTCAGCTCAGGGCGTCGAAGCCTGAGCGGAGGTGGGTTATCCGGTCGGAGAGGTCGGTGAGGGGGACGCTGAGGGTGGGGTCGTTGGACTTGCGGGCGAGTTCGCGGACGCGGGCGAGCTCGTCCTCGACGGCGGTGAGGCGGCGGGAGAGCTCGGGGAGGACCGAGGCCTGCTCGGCGGCTTCGCCGGGGAGTTCGGAGGTGAGGCGTTCGCGCAGCAGGGCGGCCTGCTCGGTCATCCGGCGGTTCATGTTGTAGAGCTCGGCGAAGACCGACACCTTGGCGCGCAGGACCCACGGGTCGAACGGCTTGGTGAGGTAGTCGACGGCGCCGGCGGCGTAACCGCGGAAGGCGTAGTCGGGGGCGCTGTCGACGACGGTCAGGAAGATGATCGGGATGTTCCTGGTGCGTTCCCGGCGCTTGATGTGGGCAGCCGTCTCGAAGCCATCCATCCCGGGCATGCGCACGTCGAGCAGGATGAGCGCGAATTCGGTGCTGAGCAGCGCCTTGAGGGCTTCCTCACCCGAGCGGGCACGCACGGGAACGAGGTCGAGGGAGCTCAGGATGGCCTCAAGGGCGATCAGGTTCTCCTCTCGGTCGTCAACGAGGAGGATCTTGGCACGGTCGGCCATGGATCACGACCCTTCGGGTGACTCGGTGGACGGCGCCTTGCCTCGCGTGAGCCAGCCACGCAGGCGTTCGAGAAGGCGGTCCACATCCACCGGCTTCGGCACGTAGTCGGAGGCCCCGGAGGCGATGCTCTTCTCCCGGTCTCCTCTCATGACCTTAGCCGTCAAGGCGATGATCGGAAGGTCTGCGAACTGAGGCATTCTGCGGATCGCGGAAGTAGTGGCCCATCCGTCCATCTCCGGCATCATGATGTCCATCAGCACGAGACCCACGTCCTCGTTGCGTTCGAGCTGTTCGATGCCCTCGCGGCCGTTCTCGGCGTAGACGACGGTGGAGCCGTGGCGTTCGAGCACGCTGGTGAGCGCGAAGACGTTACGGATGTCGTCGTCGACGATCAGGATCTTGGCGCCGGCGAGCGGATCCTCGCCCTGCCACTGCTTGCCCTCGCCGCCGCTGGTGAGCTGCGGGATCGGCAGGCTCTCCGGGAGGGGCAGGTTGGGCAGCACGTCGTCGTCCTCGCGGTCGAAGGCGAGCGCGCCGGTCTCGACGGCCACCCGCGCCCTGGCAGCCGCGCCGCCGTCACGGGCCGCCAGCGGGCCGGTGTAGGAGGGCGGGAGGAACAGGGTGAACGTGCTCCCTCTGCCCGGCTCGCTGTCGACGTGGATCTCGCCGCCGAGCAGGCGGGCGATCTCGCGGCAGATGGACAGGCCGAGGCCGGTCCCGCCGTACTTCCTGCTGGTCGTGCCGTCGGCCTGGCGGAACGCCTCGAAGATGACCTCCAGCTTGTCGGGCGCGATGCCGATGCCGGTGTCGACGACCTGGAAGGCCAGGATGTTGTCGGCGTTGCGCAGGGTCTCGTCGTCGAAGACGACATTCGAGGGAGCGGGCACCACGCGGAGCTTGACCTCGCCCTTGGGCGTGAACTTGACCGCGTTGGAGAGCAGGTTGCGCAGCACCTGCTGGAGGCGCTGCTCGTCGGTGCGCAACTCCTGGGGCAGCGCGTCGGCGACGTCGATGGTGAACGCCAGGCCCTTGTCCTGGGCGAGCGGGGCGAAGGTGGCGTCGACGTACTCGACCAGCTTGGTCAGCGAGATCTGCTGCGGGTGTATGTCCATCCGGCCGGCCTCGACCTTGGACAGGTCGAGGATGTCGTTGATCAGCTGGAGCAGCGCGGAGCCCGCCCCGTGGATGGTCCTGGCGAACTCGACCTGCTGGGGCGTCAGGTTGCCCTCGGCGTTCTCGGTGAGGAGCTTGGCGAGCACCAGCAGGCTGTTCAGCGGGGTCCGCAGCTCGTGCGACATGTTCGCGAGGAACTCGGACTTGTAGCGCGAGGAGACCGCGAGCTGCTCGGCACGCTCCTCCAGGGTGCGCCTGGCCTGCTCGATCTGGAAGTTCTGGATCTCGATCGCGCGGTTCTGCTTGGCCAGCAGCGCCGCCTTGTCCTCCAGTTCGGCGTTGGAGCGGCGCAGCTCCTCCTGCTGGCGTTGGAGCTCGTCGGAGCGTTCCTGAAGCTCTCTGGTGAGCCGCTGCGACTCGGTCAGCAGGTCTTCGGTGCGGGAGTTGGCGATGATGGTGTTCATCGTGACGCCGATGGTCTCCACGAGCTGCGTCAGGAAGTCGAGATGGACCTCGCTGAAGTTGGTGAAGGAGGCGAGTTCGAGGACGCCGAGGACCTTGCTCTCGAACAGGATCGGCAGCACCGCGATCTGCGCGGGCGTCGACTGGCTGAGACCGGTGTCGACGGTGATGTACCGGGCGGGCACGTCGTCGAGGATGATGTGCTTGCCCTCCAGGGCCGCCTGGCCGACGATGCCCTCGCCCATCCCGAAGTGCCCGCGCGGGCTGGCGCCCGGCCGCACGCCGTACCCGGCGATCAGGACCAGATCGTGGTGGGCGGCGGTGTCCACGCCGTAGAAGGCGCCGTAGCGGGCCGACACCAGCGGGGTCAGCTCGCTCATGATGAGCTTGGCGACCTCGATCAGGTCGCGGTTGCCCTGCATGAGACGCCCTATCCGGGCCAGGTTGGACTTGAGCCAGTCTTGCTCCATGTTGGCGGTCGTGGTGTCGCGCAGGGTGGACACCATCGTGTTGATGTTGTCCTTGAGGTCGGCCAGCTCGCCCTGGGCGATCACGGTGATGGTCTTGGTGAGGTCGCCCCTGGCCACCGCCCCGGTGACCCCGGAGATGGCGCGCACCTGGGTGGTCAGGTTGCCCGCCAGCTCGTTCACGCTCTCGGTCAGGCGCTTCCAGGTGCCCTCCACGCCCTCGACCCGGGCCTGGCCGCCGAGTTGCCCTTCGGAACCGACCTCGCGGGCGACGCGCGTCACCTCCGAGGCGAAGGACGAGAGCTGGTCGACCATGGTGTTCATGGTGGTCTTGAGGGCGAGGATCTCGCCCTGGGCGTTCACGTCGATCTTGCGGGTGAGGTCGCCGTTCGCGACGGCCGTGGTGACCTCGGCGATGTTGCGCACCTGGTAGGTCAGGTTGTTGGCCATCGAGTTGACGTTGTCGGTCAAGTCCTTCCAGACGCCTGAGACGCCCCGGACCCGGGCCTGGCCGCCCAGCTGGCCCTCGGTGCCGACCTCGCGGGCGACGCGGGTGACCTCGTCGGCGAATGAGGAGAGCTGGTCCACCATCGTGTTGAGGGTGTCCTTGAGTTGCAGGATCTCGCCCTGAGCGTCGGCGGTGATCTTCTTCGACAGGTTGCCCTGGGCCACCGCCGTGGAGACGGCCGCGATCTGCCGGACCTGCGACGTCAGGTTGTTGGCCATGACGTTGACGTTGTCGGTGAGGTCTTCCCAGACGCCCGAGACGCCCCGGACCTGCGCCTGGCCGCCCAGCTGGCCCTCCGTGCCGACTTCGCGGGCCACCCGGCTCACCTCCGAGGCGAACGCGGAGAGCTGGTCGACCATGGTGTTCATGGTGGTCTTGAGGGCGAGGATCTCGCCCTGCGCGTCAACGTCGATCTTGCGGGTCAGGTCGCCGTTCGCGACCGCCGTCGTGACCTCGGCGATCTGGCGCACCTGCGAGGTCAGGTTGTTCGCCATCGAGTTGACGTTGTCGGTCAAGTCCTTCCAGACGCCTGAGACGCCCCGGACCCGGGCCTGGCCGCCCAGCTGGCCTTCCGTGCCGACCTCGCGGGCGACGCGGGTGACCTCGTCGGCGAATGAGGAGAGCTGGTCCACCATCGTGTTGAGGGTGTCCTTGAGTTGCAGGATCTCGCCCTGGGCATCGGCGGTGATCTTCTGCGAGAGGTCGCCCTGGGCCACGGCGGTCGCCACCGTGGCGATGGCGCGGACCTGGGTGGTCAGGTTGCCCGCCATGAAGTTGACGTTGTCGGTGAGGTCCTTCCAGACGCCCGAGACGCCCCGGACCTGCGCCTGGCCGCCGAGCTGGCCCTCGGTGCCGACCTCCCGGGCGACGCGGGTGACCTCCTCGGCGAACGAGGAGAGCTGGTCCACCATCGTGTTCACGGTGTTCTTCAGCTCGAACATCTCGCCGACCGCGTCGACGGTCACCTTGCGGCTCAGGTCGCCCTTGGCGACGGCGGTGGTGACCAGGGCGATGTCGCGGACCTGCGCGGAGACGCGGCTGGACATGGTGTTCACGGCCTCGGTCAGGTCGCGCCAGCTCCCCGACATGCCGCGCAGATTGGCCCGCCCGCCCAGACGACCCTCGGTGCCGGCCTCCCGAGCCACCCTGGTGACCTCGGAGGTGAACAGGGAGAGCTGGTCGACCATCCCGTTGATCGCCTTGCCGAGCCTGCGGACCTCGCCCCTGGCGGTCCGGTCGAGGTCGATGCGGCGGGAGAGGTCGCCCTTGGCCACGGCGTCGATCACGTCGGCGGCGCCGCTGACCGGGCTGACGAGCGTGTCGATCAGCATGTTGACCGACTCGACGCTCTCCGACCACGAGCCGACTCCGGGGCCGGGCGTCAGCCTCTCGCCGAAGCGGCCCTCCTTGACGACCTCACGCTTGATCCGCTGCAGCTCGGTCGCCAGGTGCTCCTGGCGGTCGGCAACGTCGTTGAGGAGACTCTGGACCTCTCCCAGCGTTCCTTCGGACACGGCAGGGACGCGGCGGCGGAAGTCGCCGTCGCGCCATGATACGAGTGCCTGCAGAATCGGTTTCAGCTCCGACTCCTTGTAACACCGTTCCTCGGTATCCGACACGTTGCCGGCGGTGTTCATACGACCTCCTCAACTCCCGGTGGGCAGCCGTGAGTGATGCCAGTCTGTCACGATGGGTAGCCTGTAGTCCTGTCCTCGATTTACCCCATGCAAGCGCGAAGTGTGGTAGGCATCGAAACGATGACCTCTTCTCCCCGTGCCGTCTTGGCCGCTACCTTTGCGCCCGGAGATACGGCCGTTCCAGCAGCACGCCGGTTCACCCGCGAGGTTATGACAGCCTGGGCGGCCGGTGCGATGCTGCCTGTCGCCGAACAGGTCTGCGGGGAGCTGGCCGCCCAGGTGGACCAGGCGCCGTTCGAGGTGGTCTGGGGCCACCGCGGCGACGCCGTTCAGGTGGAGGTCCGCCAGAAGGACGTTCCGGGGGAGCCCACGCACGCCCCCACGGTGCCGGTGGAGGAGTGGGGTGTCACCTTCTCCGGGCATCTCAGGGTGCAGTGGGCCCGGTTGTCGTTGCCCGGGTCCGCCGAGCGGATCGCCGCCGAGTGGTCGGAGGAGACCGCGCGCGGGCCGTTCTGGCTGGGGTTCCTGGCCGACGCCAGCGACCTGCTGGCCGGGACCCTCGACCCTGACATGGTTCCGGCGCTCGTCGCGCAGGTGGTGGTGCCGAGGCTGGCGAGCTGGTGCGCGGTCTACACGTCCGACGCGGGGCTGGGGCCGCTGCGTCCCGCCTACCTGTGGCACGCCGACGAGGCCCGCATCGACTCGCTCCGCGAGGAGCTCGCCGCGATCACGATCCCGGTCGCCGAGGGGCCGCTGACGATCACGATGAACCTGGCCGACTCCCATGTGCTCGCGGTGCCGTTGCTGGCCAGGGGACGCGGCCTGGGCGTGATGTGCCTGGGCAGGTCCGACCGGTTCCCCGATGACATCATCCAGTTCGCCGAGGACATCGGCCGTCGTGCCGCGCTCGCCATGGACAACGCGCGGCTCTACGCGCAGCAGGCCGCCGCCAACCGGGCGTTGCAGCGCAGCCTGCTGCCGCCCGACGAGCCCGAGGTGCCCGGCCTCGACTACGGCGTCGTCTACGAGCCCGCCGGCGAGACCAACGAGGTCGGCGGCGACTTCTACGACCTGTTCGCCGCGGGCGACGGGTCCTGGCGGTTCGCGATCGGCGACGTGTGCGGCACCGGGCCCGAGGCCGCGGCCGTGACCGGGCTGGCCCGGCACACGCTGCGGCTGCTGTCCCGGGAGGGCCACGGCGTCGCGACCGTGCTCGGCCGGCTCAACGAGGCGATCCTGGAGGAGGGTGAGCGGGCCCGCTTCCTGACCCTGCTGCACGGCGAGCTCACGCCGACCCCCGACGGGCTGGAGGCGAAACTGGTGTCCGCCGGGCACCCCGAGGCGCTGCGCCTGCGCCCGAACGGCGTGGTGGAGGTCGTGACCCAGCCGCAGTCGCTGCTGGGCGTCTTCCCCGAGGTCTCCTTCAAGGCCGACACCGTACGGCTCGCCCACGGCGACGTGCTGCTCGCGGTCACCGACGGGGTGACGGAACGACGCTCGGGGAGCAGGCTCCTCGACGACGACGGCGGTCTGGCCAAGCTGCTGGCCGAATGCGTCGGACTGTCCGCGCAGGCGGTCGCCGAGCGGATCCGCCGCTACGTCCAGGACTTCGCCCCCGAACCCAGCGCCGACGACCTGGCCATCCTGGTGCTGCGCGCCGCACGTTAGGGCCGACGGCCCGGCCGGCCGCGTGCCGCGCGCCGTACGTCCGTGTGGGTCGTTCGTCAGGCGATCACGCCGAGGTGCTTTCTGGCGAAGTCGAGCTGGGCGGACATCTGCTCGATGCCCTCCGCGACGACGAGGGAGCCGTGGCCGGCGTCGAAGCGGTAGACCTCGTGGTCGTGGCCGCGGTCCATCAGGCGGGTGATGTAGTTCTCGATCTGCCGGATCGGGCAGCGAGGGTCGTTCTTGCCGGCCAGGATCAGGACCGGGGCCTGGACCTGGTCGACGTAGGTGATCGGCGAGGTCGAGGCGTAGAGGTCGGGCAGTTCCTCGGGAGAGCCGCCGAGCAGGGCGCGGTGGTAGGCGCGCAGCACCTCGGTCTCGTCCTCGTAGGCCGCCACGTGGTCGGCGATGGGCACGACGGCGATGCCCGCCGCCCACGTCTTCGGCTGGGTGCCGAGCGCGAGCAGCGTGAGATAACCGCCCCACGATCGTCCGGAGATCATCGTCCGGTCGGGGTCGGCGATGCCCTTGGCCACCACGTGGTCGCGTACGGCGGTCACGTCGGCCAGCTCGATGTGGCCGACGTCGCCGTGCAACGCGTTCCGCCATGCGGAGCCGTACCCGGTGGAGCCCCGGTAGTTGACCCTGACGACGGCGAAGCCGTGGTCGATCCAGGCGGCGACGGCCGGGGCGAAGGAGTCGTCGTCCTGTCCCGCCGGGCCGCCGTGCAGCAGGAACACGGTCGGGTACGGCCCGGCGCCGCGTTCGGGGCGGGAGACCAGGGCGTGGATCCGGCCTCCCGGGCCCTCCACGTCGAGGTCCTCGACGGGGACGGAGGGCGGCGCGGAGGGGCCGGCGGGGTTCATCACCACGTGCCCGTTGCTGGAGCGGATGACCGGCGGGTGCGCGGCGCTGGACCAGGAGTACTCCACCGTGCCGTCGGGGCGCGGGGCGGCGGTCTCGATGACGCCGCGCGGGGTGTCGATCGGGGTCATCCCACCCCCGCCGAGGTCGTAGCGGTGCAGCCGGGTGCGTCCCCGGTCGTCGCCGACGATGAGCACGGACCTGCCGTCCTCGTACCAGTCGGCCGTGATCTCACCGGCGTCGCGCAGCCAGATCTCGCGCTGGTCTCCGGTGGCCGGGTCCCAGAGCAGCGGCTCGCGCCTGCCCCGCCGTTCGTGCAGGGCGAGCAGGCGGCGGTCTCCCGACCGGGGCGCGAAGCGGAGGCCGTACACGCTCTTGCCGGGACCGTCGGAGAGATCGCCGACCGTGCTGCCGTCCGGCCGGATGACCCGCAGGGCGGGGTGCCGCGCGTCGCCGTGCTCGCTGTGGCTGATCGCGATGAGCGAGCCGTCGAGCGACATGGAGACGACGAAGGCGGCCTCCTGCGACTCGTAGATCACCTTGGCGGAGTCGCCCGGCCGTACGAGCATGACCTGGAAGCCGGTGCCCGGCCTGGCTAATCCCACCACGGCGGTGCCGATCGCGGAGAGCGCCACGCCCGCGGGGTTGGCCTGCGGCAGCCCGATGGGTTCGTCGGGGCCGCCGGCGAACGGCTGGCGCAACCATTCGCCCCACTCGTCCCCGTCGGTGTCGGCGAACCACCAGATCCACTGCCCGGTTGGATCGAGCACGCCGTGGGAGGTGCCCTTGGGCCGGTCGGTCACTTGCCGTGAGCTGCCGGAAGAGCGATCCCAGGAGTAGATCTCCCAGGCGCCGGAAGCGTTGCACCGGTAGACCGCCCGGCTCGGAGCCTGCGGCGCCCACACGGGCAGCGTCATCCGCGGCGCGCGGAACCTGGCCTGCCAGCGTTCCTCCGCCTTCATATGGCGCGTCCCTCCCTCAGATCCTCCAACGCGGAGCGAATGGCCGATCCGCGCGAAGAATCCCTACGCTTTCCCGGCTTCCGGGTACGGCGGGTTGTCGTCCAGTATGTCGCGCGGAGAGCGTGAATGTTCAAGGAATGTAGGTGAATTTGGGGGCAAATGTCCCTTCAGTAGCACCGATATCCCCAATAAGTCAAGAAAATGCTCTTGATCACACGATGGGTTCGAAGGTAGACATGCGGAACGATGCGGTGACAGTCACTAGATCACCGATTCGCCCCCGTATAGCCGCAAGATCCGAATGCCAGGCGCTCGGCCCCATGCCCACGACCGCCTCGACGTCCGCGGGACCCAGCTCCATCGGGAACTCCAGCGTGCGGCTTCCCGTCTCGGCGAACAGGCCACGCAGGCTCTCCGTCACCCGGCGATCCTTCTCCTCGTCGACCGTGAGCAGCCCCAGCTCGGCCACCAGCGGTTCCAGGTGCCTGGGCGTCGGAGTGACCACGACGAGCCTGCCTCCCGGCCGCAGCACCCGGGCGAACTCGGGACCGTTCCGCGGCGCGAACACGTTGATCACCACGTCCACGCTCGCGTCTCTGACGGGCAACGGCCGCCACACGTCGGCCACCACCGCCCCGATCCGGTCGTGCGCCCGCGCGGCCCGCCTGATCGCGTGCTTGGAGACGTCCAGCGCGATTCCCCGCCCGGTGACCGCCTCCGCCAGGTAGTAGCCCGTCCCCGCCCCCGCGTCGAGCACCACCCCGGACGGCCCGCCGCGCACCACCTCCGCCAGCCGTACGGCGAGCGGCGCGTAGTGCCCCCGCCCCAGGAACTCCTGCCGCGCCGCCACCATCGCGGCCGTATCGGCGGTCCCCGGCGCCCGCGACCCCACCAGCAGGCTGACATATCCCTGCCTGGCCACGTCGAACCCGTGCCCGCCCGCACACCGCACGACTCCACTCCCGAGCACGAGACCATTCCCGCACACCGGACAGACCAGCAGGTCGACGACATCCCCGAGCACGGACCCATCATCGCGGATCCCCACCGCCCCTGGACGCGTGGGCGTCGATCAGCACGCCAGACACGAGTCGCCGTCAAGCAGACGCTCGCTGTTGCGACTTGGGTTGAAGCCAGGCGGTCAGGCGGTCTGGCGGACGACCTGGTGGAGGAAGTCGGCGTTGGTGGGGGTGTCGCGGAGGCGGTCGGCGAGGAGTTCGAGGGCCTGCGGCTTGTCGAGGGCCGCGAGGGTACGGCGTAGCCGCCAGATGAGCTGCTGTTCCTGCGGCGGGAGGAGGATCTCCTCGCGGCGGGTGCTGGAGGCGTCGAGGTCGACGGCGGGGAAGAGGCGGCGGTCGGCCAGGGCGCGGCTGAGCCTCAGCTCCATGTTCCCGGTGCCCTTGAACTCCTCGAAGAAGTTGTCGTCCATCCGGGAGCCGGTCTCGACGAGCGCGGTGGCGAGGATGGTGAGCGAGCCGCCGTCGCGGACGTTCCTGGCGGCGCCGAAGAAGCGCCGGGGCGGCAGCAGGGCCGTGGCGTCGATGCCGCCGGCGAGGACACGGCCTCCGCCCGGGGCCAGGTTGTTGTAGGCGCGGCCGAGACGGGTGAGCGAGTCGAGCAGCACCACGACGTCCCCGCCCAGTTCGACGAGCCGCTTGGCTCGGGCGATGGCCAGCTCGGCGACCGCGGTGTGGTCGCTGTCGGGGCGGTCGAAGGTGGAGTAGGCCACCTCGCCGTTGATGGTCTCCCGGATCTCGGTGACCTCCTCGGGGCGCTCGCCGACGAGGACGACGATCAGGTGACATTCGGGGTGGTTGGCGGTGATGCCCGCGGCGATGGCCTGCAGGACCATGGTCTTGCCCGCCTTGGGCGGCGCCACGATCAGCCCGCGCTGTCCCTTGCCGATCGGCGTGAACAGGTCGATCACCCGGGTGGTCAGCGTCTCCGGCCCGGTCTCCAGGCGGATCCGCTCCTGCGGATGGATCGGTGTCATGTCGGCGAAGTCGGGTCTGTGCTGCCAGTCGGCCCTGCCGTTGACGGTCTCGACGCTCTCCAACTCGTCGTACGGCCGGCGCGCGGTCGCGACCAGGAGGTCGCCGTGGCGCAGGTTGAGCTGGTTGACCTGGGCGATCGGCACTCGTACGTCGCCGCTGGCGGGGAGGTGGCCGCGGGTTCTGAGATGGGCCGTCCGGCCGCGGACGTCGAGCAGTCCGGTGACGGTCACCGGAGTCTCGGGTGTCCCCGTCTGCACGGGGTCGGTCTTGGGAGCGCGCCTGGCCCGGGTTCTGGTCCTGGGCTTGGGCACGGTTTCAACGGATGTGGTCATGGGCCCTCCTAGTGAGGGAAAGAGGCCCTGGTGAGGGAAAGCCGTCGGGAAGGCGGTCGAACCGCTCGCCGTACGGTGGAGAAAAGCGCGCCCTCAGCAGGGGCGGTGAGAGAAGATCGGCCGGACGTCGCCTGCGGCCTGGAAGCCGGGCGTCGAGTCAACGACCACCTTCAGGGTACCGCCTTCGCCCGCTGGACACCAGCGTGGCTCCCGTACGGCAGGCGCGGCGCGGTCGGACGGCGTGGCCCGGAGAGGGGTTTGACGGTCGCGTTTGAAGGCGGGCAAAGGACGCGTGAAAGCCGGTTGCAGGGGTTACGCAAGGCGGCCGGTATCTCATGAGGGCAGAGGGAATCGAGGGGATGACCATGAAGACGATCCGCTGCCCGCGCTGCCGCACCTCACTCGACGAAGGCCCCGTCGTGTACCGCTGCTCCCGCTGCCGCCGTGCCGTCTACGCCGCCGAACTGACCCGGGAGTTCACCCACAGAGCCGCTTGACCGGCGCCCGGCCGCCGACGGCGCCGGCCGGGGCGTGGAAGACCGTACGGCTCTCGTCGAGGGGGCGAGAGCCGTACGGTGGTCGATCAGTCGTACAGGGGATTCTTCGGCAGGGGGCCGGGGGTGACCAGAAGGCGGACCGCACCCGCCTTCACGGCTTCGGCGTCCCAGACCCGCCACCCTGGGCCGACCTTGTCCGCGGAGATCGGTTCGAAGGACAACGCCGCACCCGAGGGCCCCGGCCCACCGCCCGCTTCGCCCGCTTTGCCTGGTGGGGTCACGCGGACGACGCTGTAGATCACGGCCAACCCGCGTTCGCCGGCCTCGGGCAGGATCTCGGACACCTTACGGCCCTCGCGTACGGCGACGCCCTCCAGCGCCTCGCCCTTTCGGGCGGCGGACCCGGCGTTCTGGTAGGACTCGCCTGGTCTGGCCGCACGTCCGATCTTGATCCAGCCGTGGGCCGAATAGTCGACGGACAGGCGGACGACGATCGG
This sequence comes from Dolomitihabitans soli, assembly GCF_022213955.1. GTDB lineage: Bacteria > Actinomycetota > Actinomycetes > Streptosporangiales > Streptosporangiaceae > Streptosporangium_A > Streptosporangium_A soli. Next base: position 65,580 of record NZ_JAKNTW010000019.1, read on the forward strand.
GCAGTCGGTGGTTTCGCCGTCCTCGCATTCCGAACCGCCGGAGAGGGGTTGGGGACGGCCGGGTGAACCGCCTGAAGATCCGATCTGTGTCATCTTGCCGACCGCGCTCGGCGAGACCGGGACGAGGCGGATGTCCATCTTGATGCCGACCGCGCTGAATGCCTCGGTGTACCGCCGGTGGTCGGCGAAGGGGTCCTTGATGCGGGCCACGTACTCGTCGCCGTCGCGTTCCAGTTCGATGGCGGAGTTGGCGTAGACCGTCGCGTTCTCCTCGGCGAGCAGGCCGGGGATCACGATGGCGGTGGTCGCGGCCACGCCGGTGACGAGGGCCCCGACGGTCAGGCGGAGCCGCATGCGTGAGGCGCGCGGCGGGGCGGGCGCCGGCGGCGTCGCGGTGATCGCGGCAAGCAGCGTACGGGCCCCCGTGCCGGTCGCCTGCCCGCTCAGCGCGTCGTCGTGGACCCTGGCCAGCAGGCTCACGGTCTCTTCTGTGGTGTTCACGATGGTCTCCCTGCCTGGATCTCCGCGGTCCGGTTCCTGGTGAAGCCGAGTCCCGCGTCCTCCAGGGCGTGTGAGAGGCGCTTGCGAGCCCGGTAGATGCGGATGCGTACGGCGTTGCGTGAGCGGCCGAGAACGTGGGCGATCTCCCCGGCGTCCAGGCCCTCCCAGGCCACGAGGGAGAGCAGTTCACGGTCGTCGACGGACAGCGAGCGGAAGACGTGCCCGATCGCCCGGAGTTCCTGCGTCTCCTCCGGTGAGGGGAAGAAGACGGCGATGTCCTCCTCCAGCGCGATCTGGCGGGCGTGCCGGCGCTGCTCGCCTCTACGGTGGTTGGCCAGCACGTTGCGCGCCACGCCGTACAGCCAGAGCCTGGCCTCGTCCCCGCCCGGCAGGTCGGCCACGCGGCGCCACGCGATCGCGTAGGTTTCGGCCACCACGTCGGCCGCGTCCTCGGGGGAATGGCAGCGGCGTACGGCGTAGCCGAGAATACGTTCGTAGGTCTCCCGGTAGACGACCTCGAACCGCGTTTGTCTCTCGTCATCCACGGGCGGTTCCCATTGGGGGTCTCCTTCTGGACGGGTGCGACTGATACCCGTTCATGTCGGGGACGGCTAAATCATTTCGTCCAATACGCTGGTGCGATGTCGCATGAGTCGCGAACGGTGAGCGGTGTCGAGGTTTTCCCGCTGTGTGATGCGGTGGGGCCGATGGGGCCTTCGATCCGGCGGGCGTTGACGGAGACGTTTCCCGGGACCTCGGCGGCCGACTTCGACGCCGATCCGTGGGTGCTGCACTTCCACTGCTACCTGCTGCGTGACCGGGGCGGGCGGCTGGTCCTGGTGGACACCGGGATCGGGGCGGCCGACTCGCCCGCGTCGAGCTGGGCGCCGGTGCCCGGCGGGCTGCGCGGGGAACTGGCGCGGGTGGGGGTCGAACCGGGCCAGATCGAGACCGTGGTCCTGACCCACCTGCACAGCGATCACGCGAGCGGGGCCGTCGAGGACGGGGTCGTGGCCTTCCCGAATGCGCGGCACGTGCTGCAGCGGGCCGAGATCGAGGTGGCGTCGGGGGCGGTGGCGCAGCAGATCGTCCGGCCGCTGGAGGATCGGCTGCAGGTGGTCGACGGCGAGGTGGAGGTGCTGCCGGGCATCCGGGTGATCCCCGCCCCCGGGCACACGCCCGGCCACCAGGTCGTGCGGGTGGGGGAGCTGGTGATGACCGGTGACGTCGTGCTCCATCCGGTTCAGCTCGCGGATCCGAAGGTGACCTACGTCTACGACGACGACCCCGAGACCGCCGCCGCGACGAGGATCGCGCTGCTCGACGAACTGCGCGCCGAACGCGGCATGATCGCCACAGCGCACTTCCCCGACCCCTTCACCCGGGTCGAGTGACCGCCGCTCGTATTTCGGCCTGCCGCCGGGTCGGACGGCCACTCACCGACCCGGCACCTGCCCGTCCCGCGCCCGACCCGGAGCCGTCACGTGTCAGGGATGACGCAGTTTGGCGACCACCTCGGCCTTGTACTGGTACGCCTCGGCGAGCGTGGCGCCGTCCCTGAGCGCGATCACCACTTCCTCCTCCGCGTCCGCGTAGGCGCAGGCGTCGCCGATCATGTCGGTCGACTCCAGCGCGACGACTCCGTTCCAGTCCATCACCACCGGGTTGCCGTCGCAGATGCGCACTCCCGAGATCTCCACGGGTTCGCCCACCTCAGCGATGTGCACATCGGGGCCGGGGCCCGCGGTCGCCTCGTTGAGGGCCCAGACCGGCAGCCCCAGATCGCGGAAGGCGTCGGCGTCGCGCACCCCGCCCTCCACGAGCGCGCCGAAGGCGCCGCTGGCCAGGGCCGCACGCGTGAGGATCTCCCCCCACATCGCGCCCATCGCGGCCTGCGCGCCGGCGACCACGATCACCCGGCCTTCGAGGTCCTCGTCAAGCAGCCGGTGCAGGGGTTTCAAACCGTCGTCGCCACGACCGCTCGCGACCCTGATCGTCCTGGCGGTGCCCAGTACGGCCTGCGAGCGGTAGAAGGGGCGCAACGGCGGGCTGAGCCAGCCGTTCAGCCCCTTGAGCTGGAGGACATCTGCGATCGCGGTAGTCGGGGGAACCACGATAAATCACCTCTTGAGGAGAAATTTGCGGATCTTTCCTACGGAAGTGCGTGGTAGTGCTTCCACCACCTCGAAGCGCACCGGTCGGCTGGACCTGGCCAGGTGCTCCGCGCACCAATCCCCGAGTTCCCCGAGCCTGGACGGGTCCACTCCGTCACGCGGCACCACGTACGCCACCGGTACCTCGTCCCGTACCGGGTCGGACTCGCCCACGACGGCGACCTCGAACAGGTCCGGATGACGGGCCAGCACGGTCTCGATCTCCACGATCGAGACGTTCTCACCGGCGACCTTCAGCACGTCGCCGCCGCGCCCGGCGAAGTGGACGTTCCCGTCGGCGTCGACGGTGCCGCTGTCGCCGGTGACGAACCAGCCCTCCCGGTAGGACGCCGAGGTCGTCTCCGGGTCGTCGAGATACTCCGCGAACAGCGTCGTCCCCGGAGTGCCGCCGACGAGGATCTCGCCCTCCCGCGAGGGCACGCAGGTGCCCGGCTCGGCGACGCGGACCGAGCAGCCCAGCGTGGTCCGGCCCATCGCCGCCGGGATCGGACCGGCGAGCGGGTTGGTGAGCACGGCCGGGATCGTCTCCGTCATGCCGTACAACTGCCTCGGGCGGCACCCCAGCAGGTCCGCGATCTCCTCGTACGCCTCGTCCGTGAGGTTCTGGGCGTACCAGCAGTTGACCAGCCGGAGCCCTTCGACGGGGGTGTTGCCACGGCTGAGGATCATCCGGATCGGCGCCGCGAACAGGCTGGCGTGGGTGGCTTCGTGCCGTTTGGCCTGGGTGAGGAAACGGCTGGCGGAGAAGGTGTGCATCAGGGCCACGCTCGCCCCGGCCGAGATCGCCGCCGCGAAGGAGTAGTACTGCGCGTTGGCGTGGAACATCGGCAGCACGACGAGTTGCCGGTCGCCGGGGCGCAGCGTGGCGGCGGCGGCCATGACGTCGCCGGCGAAGGCGTAGTTCGCCTGGGTGACGACGACGCACTTGGGCGCCGCGGTGGTGCCCGAGGTGAACATCAGCCCGAGCGGCTCACCCGGCCCCGGCGGCTCCTGCGGCGTGTACGGCCGGCCGCACAGCCCGTCGAGCGTGACGTCGTCCTCGGCGACCACCAGGACGGGCACGTGCGCGGGGAAGGCGCTCGCCCGGATCGCGAGCACCGCCGAGGTCCGCCTGAGCAGGAACGACAGCTCGGTGGTCGGCGTCGAGGGATCGCACGCCACCATCGCCGCGCCGAGCTTGGCGCAGGCGATCCAGATCGCGACGAACGCCGGGGAGTTGCGCAGCGCGAGCCCGACCCGGCGGCCGGGCCGCACCCCATGGGAGACCAGCCCGCCCGCCACCCGGTCGGCGAGCGCGTCGAACTCGGCGTACGTCCACCGGGTCACCGACCCGTCCGGGCCCTCCCACACCAGGAAGGGCTGATCCGGACGGGCCGCCACCGCCTCTCGCCACCGGTCGGCGAACGTCGCGGTCATGCCTCGCCGTACCCTCCGCCGCCGGGCAGCTCCAGCCGTACCACGTCGCCGGGTTGCAGCGTGATCCGCGCCTGGGTGCGCACCGGCTCGCCGTTGACGAGGAAGCGGCCGGTCGCGCCCGCCTCGCCGCCGAAGACACCGAGCGGGCCGCGCGCCAGGCGGCTGGTCACCGCGTTGAGCGTCCACGGGGCCTTGGTGTCGACGGTGAACTCGATCGTCTGGCCGAGCCCGCCGGTGAAACGGCCCTTCCCGCCGGAGTCGCGGCGCAGTTCCTTGCGCAGGAACCTGATCGGCGCCGAGCCCTCGACCACCTCGATCGGCACCGCCGCCACGCCCGTCGGATAGGAGGTGGCGGACAGGCCCGGCTTGGCGGAACGCGCGCCCACACCGCCGGCGTAGGTGAACATCGCGGTGATGAACGGCCTGCCGTCGTCGTGCTGCCCGCTGACCTGCATGGTCCACACGGCCGCGGAGCCCTCCGCCATCACTGCGTCAGGTAGCACCTGTGACATAGCCTGCAGCAGCGGCATGGGGAGGAACATGCCGACCACGTGCCTGGCCGTGCAGGGCGACGGGGGCACCGCGTTGACGATGCTGCCCACGGGGGCCTCCACCCGGATCGGGGCGAGCGAGCCCGCGTTGTTCGGGATCTCCGGGTTGAGCAGGCTGCGCAGGGTGAACGTGGTGTAGGCGTGGGTGTAGTTCTTGACCACGTTGATGCCGTACGGGCTGGCGCCGGACGAGCCCGCGTAGTCGACGAGGATCTCGCCGAGCTCCGGGTCGACGGTCACCGCGACCTGGATGGTGATCTCCGAGCCGTCGGCCAGGTCGAGCACCGAGGCCGCCTCGTACCTGCCGCCGGGCAGGCGCCTGATCGCCCGCCGGGTGGCGTCCTCGGACCGCTCGATGACCTCGTCGGCCAGGCCCTCGATGTCGGCCAGGTCGTACGCGTCGAGCAGGGTGCGCAGCCGCTGGGCCCCGACCTCGCCCGAGGCGATCTGGGCGTGCAGGTCGCCGGCCATGTGGGTGGGCTGCCGGACGTTGGCCAGGATGAAGTCCCAGACCGGCGCGTGCCGTTCACCCTTGACGAGCAGTTTCGTGATCGGGATCCACAGGCCCTCCTCGAAGACGTCACGTGCCCCCGCGCCGATGCCGTAACCGCCGACGTCGGTGTGGTGGATCGTGGAGCCGAAGAACGCGATGACCCGGCCCGCGCGGAACACCGGGACCAGCACGGTCACGTCGAGGAGCTGCCCGGCCGTCTTGTACGGGTCGTTGGTGATCAGTACGTCGCCCGGTTCGAGGGAGTCGACCGGGTGCTTGTCGAGGATGTTGCGGACGGCGATCGCCAGGGAGTTGATGTGCCCGGGAGTGCCGGTCACCGCCTGTGCCACCATCCGGCCGCGCCGGTCGAACAGGGCGTTGGCGAGGTCGCCGGCCTCCCGCACGATCGGGCTGAACGCCGCCCGCTGCAACGCCCTGGCCTGCTCGTTCACGGTCGACACGAGCGAGCCCCAGAGGACCTCAAGCTCGATGGCGTCGAAGGTCCGGCTCATCGGGTGCCTCCTACTGCGGTCGCGATGATGGAGCCGTCGGGCGCGACCTCGCAGGTCCAGCCGTCCGGCACGACCGAGGTGGTCTCCCGCTCCTCCACCAGGGCGGGCCCGCTGAACCTCATCCCCGCGCCCAGCTCGCCCCGCCGGTAGACGGGCACGTCGGCGGGCCGCTCACCCCGCCGGAACCGCGCCTTCCTGGTCCCGTACGGCACCGCCGTACCGCTGCCGGGGGCCAGCGTGGGCACCTCGAACGGCGGCGGATCCGACCAGGCGGCGACCCGCCAGGTGACGACCTCCACCTCCAGGTCGGGGATGCGCAGGCCGTACACCCGCTCGTACGCCTGGTGGAACTGCTCGACCGTCTCCTCGGGGGAGAGCGGCCAGGAGGCGCCCTCGCCGACCCAGACGGTGATCTCGTTGCCCTGCCCGGCGTACCGCGCGTCCAGCCCGTAGCGGAACCGCACCGCCGAGACGTCGGCCCCGGCGGAGGCGAGGACCTTGCGGCCCTCCTCGCGCATCTCCTCCAGCAGCGTGTCGCGGTCGTGTTCCATGTCGCCGCCGAGCACCCGGACCATGCTGCGGGCCAGGTCGATCCGGACCGGGCTGACCAGGGTGCCGAACGCGGACAGCACGCTCGCGTTCACCGGGAAGATCACCCGGGGTGCTTCGAGGAGGGTCGCGACGCCGCAGGCGTGCACCGGGCCCGCGCCGCCGAACGCGATCAGCGCGACGCCGCGCAGGTCGATGCCGCGCTCCACGGCGTGCATCCGGGCCGCCGCCGCCATGTTCTGGTTGATCACCTCGTAGACGCCCACGGCGGCCTCGTCCACGTCCGTCTCCAGGCCGTCGGCCAGCGGCTCGAAGGACTCGCGCGCCAGGTCGAGGTCGAGCGGCATCTCGCCGCCGAGGAAGTAGTCGGGGTCGAGCAGGCCCATGACCAGGTCGGCGTCGGTGGTGGCCGGGACGGTGCCGCCCCTGGCGTAGCTGACCGGGCCGGGGTCCGCGCCCGAGGAGTCGGGGCCCACCTTGAGCAGCCCCAGGTCGTCGATCCGTGCCAGGCTGCCGCCGCCCGCGCCGATCTCCACCAGGTCGACGGAGGGCACCGAGCACGGGTAGCCGGAGCCCTTCTTGAACCGGTAGACCCGGGCGACCTCGAACTCGTTGGTCAGCTCGGGGACGTAGTCTTCGATCAGGCACGACTTGGCGGTGGTGCCGCCGAGGTCGAAGCAGAACAACCGGTCCTCGCCGAGCCGTTTGGCGTACCAGACGCCCGCGAGCGCGCCGGCCGCCGGGCCCGACTCCACCAGCCTGATCGGCACCCGGCGCGCGTCGGCCGCCGAGACGACCCCGCCGTTGGAGAGCATCATCAGCACCGAGGCGCCGAAGCCGCTGTCACTCAGCCAGCGCTCCAGCTCCGAGAGGTAGGGGCCGATCACGGGCATGGTCGCCGCGTTGCAGGCCGTCGTGACCATCCGGGGATACTCCCGGATCTGCGGCGTGACCTCGAAGGACGCGCAGACGGGCACGCCGAGGCGCTTGGTCAGGCCCTCGGCGACCAGCCGCTCGTTGTCGGCGTTCGCGTAGGAGTTGAGCAGGCAGACCGCGACGGCCTGCACACCCTGCAACTTGGTGGCGAGCTGGTCGAGCGCGGCCTCGGTCGGCGCCTGCCGTACCTCTCCGGTGGCCATCGTCCGCTCGTCGATCTCGAACACCAGCTCGCGCGGGATCGGCGGGGCGGGGAACTCGATCTGCATGTCGTACATGTCGTAGCGGTGTTCGGTGCGGATCTCCAGCGTGTCACCGAACCCGCTGGTGGTGACCAGCGCGGCGCGGCCGGTCTTGCCCTCGATGAGGGCGTTGGTGATCAGCGTCGTGGCGTGCACGATCGGCCGGGTGATGTCGCGGGGCTCGATACCGGCCGCCGCCAGCGCCGAGGTCACCCCTTCGCGGACGCCGCCGAGCGGGGCCGCGGGGGTGGTCAGGGTCTTCTCCACTACCACGCGCCCGGAGTCCGCGTCGAGCAGGACCACGTCGGTGAAGGTCCCGCCGATGTCGACGGCGAGCCGCCAGTCAGTCACCGGTCGTCCCGTGCACTGCGTCGCGCAGCCGCTCCACCAATTGCCGGGGCTTCTCCGAGCCCCACACGTTGCGGCCGAAGGCGACCCCGGCCCCGCCCGCCTCGACCACGCCCCGCGCTACGGCGACCACGTCGTCCTCGGTCTTCATCTTGGGGCCGCCGAGGGCGACCACCGGGACCGGACAGGTCTCGACGACCTGGGCGAACTCGGCCGGTGGGCCGGGGCAGACCGTCTTGATGATGTCCGCGCCCAGTTCGGCGCCGATCCGGGCGGCGCGGGCCACGTTCTCCACGGTCCACGGCACCGCCTGACCCCAGCCGCCGGGGATCATCTCCGCCATGACCGGCAGGCCGAGCATCTCGGCCTCCGAGCACAGCCGGGCGAGTCGGGTGAGCGACTTGTCCTCGTCGGGCGCGCCGGGGAAGGCCAGCACCACCAGGCAGTCGGCGCCGATCTTCACGGCCTCCTCGGCCCGGTGCAGCATGGCGTTGAGGTCGCTGGTCGCGCGTTCGCCCAGCTCGGAGGAGCCGCCGTCGACCCGCAGCACCAGCCCTGCGCCGGCGAAGGCGTCGGCGTAGGCGCGGGCCAGGTGCCAGGTGACCAGCACCCCGTCGGGCCGGCCGGCCGCGATCTCGTGCATGGGCTCGCCCAGCGGCGGCCCCTGGCCCATGTAGGCGGCGTGGTCCATCGCCACGAACAGGCTGCGGCCGTCGGCGCCGAACATCCGGCGCATCCGCCGGACCTTGCCCGCTCCGACGGCGGAGGTGTACTGCACGGTGGTTCCTTTCTAGGCGGTGCGGATCTGGCGCTCGAACTCGGCGCCGTCCCAGTAGTCGACCCGGTGCGCGACCAGCCCGTCCGCCACGCGGAAGCGGAACATGCCGCGGATCGTGACGGGGGCGCCGCCGTACCTGAAGGTCATCCGGTACGGCACGGCGGCGCGGTCGCCGTCGACGAGCAGGTCCTCGATCTCGTAGGAGAGGTCGGTGAACTCCGTCAGGAAGTTCCCCAGCCGCTCCCGGTAGGCGTCCCTGCCGTGCAGGCTGACGCCGGCCGCCGAGGTGTGCTCGTTGTGGAAACCGGGGGTCACGCAGGCGGCGATCTCCTCCGGGGAGTGGCGGTTGAGCGCCGCGATGTAGCGCTCGACCGCCTGCCGGGTCACTCCCCCCAAAGCGTGCGTACCTCTTCGTAGACCTTCTGGTCGTGCGAGATCTCGATGACGTTGCCGTCGGGGTCCTTGAGCGCGCAGACGTAGCCGACCGGCGGCGGGATCTGCTGGGGCTCCCAGTGCAGGCAGCCCAGCTCGCGGCCCTTCTCCGCGATCGCGTCGACGTCCTCGCGGTTCGGCACCTCGATGCCGAGGTGCGCGAACGGGGTGAGCTGCGGCTGCGGGTTCCCCTTGTCCTTGGCGAACTCCACCAGCACCAGCACGAACGGGGTCTCGACCTGCTTGTCGTTCGACAGCCAGGCGTTCCGGCCGGCGTTGTCCTCGTGCCTCGCGACCACCACGAGCGGGGTCAGCGTCGTGTAGAACTCGATCGCCTTGTCCAGGTCGCTGCTGGGCAGCGCGACGTGGGTCCAGCGTGCTTCGGTGAGCGTTTTGCCGAGAGCCATGATTCTCCTCGTGTCTCAGTCTTTGTCGACGGGCCCGTCGAACTCGTCGGGATCGAGCGGCGTGGCCACATCCGCACGGATCAGCTTCATCATGTGCTGTGCTCTTCCTTCCCACGCGCTGGGCGGTCCCACGCGGTAGAAGGGCGAGCGCAGGTTCCCCATGAGCTGCGTCACCATGTCGGTGTCTTCCTTGTTGGTCTGCGCCAGCCCGTCCAGCTCCCGGTTCTGCAGCTCCAGATCGTCGGTGAGCCCGTAGATCCGGGAGAACAGCCGCGAGGAGTCGGGGGCGATCGGGTCGACGCGCACCATGATCAATTGTGACGCGTACGGCAGCGGCGTCAGGTTCGGGTAGATGAACTCCGCGTAGCTGCCCTTCAGATCCTGCTCGTCGAGGTCCGTACGGCCGGCCGACATGTCGAAGTTCGCGGAGTGCGGCTTGTACCCGCTGGTCGTACGACCCTCGAACCGGACGATCGTGTCCATCTGCTTGCGCACCTTGTTCAACCGCCGATGCACGAAGCGGACATGGTAGTCGTCGTTGGAGTTCTCGACGAACGTCTTCCAGTTGATCGGGTGGATCTCGTCGAGCTCGCGGTGGTACCTCTTGAAGGTGTGGATCTTGTACTGCTCGTAGCGGGGGAGCAGCGGCGCGATCCACTCCTCGAAGGTCGGCGTCTTGCGCGACAGGCAGACGAAGACCAGCTTGTCGAAGGCCACCTTCACCCGGATCGGGACCAGGCCGTACTCCTCCATCGGGAAGTCCGGGCCGTACATCCGCTCCATGTCGGGGATGCTCAGCAGCTTGCCGTCGATCGCGTACGTCCACGCGTGGTAGGGGCAGGCCAGCGCCTTGCACGAGCCGGCCGGCTCGAACGCCAGGCCGGCGGCGCGGTGGCGGCAGTTGTTGAGGAAGCCCTTGACCGAGCCGTCCTCCTGGCGGATCACGATCACCGGCTGGGTGCCCACCTTGCCGGTGATGAAGTCGCCCGGCTTCGCGAGGTCCTCGGTGTCGCCCAGCCACACCCAGGACCGCGCGAACACCCGGATCATCTCCAGGTTGAACAGGTCCTGGTCCCAGATCTCCCACGGTTGCAGCATGTCGCTGGGCAGCGGCGGGTCGACGAGCCCGTGTGACTCGCGCTCCCAGTCGCCCTGACGGCGCACGACACGCTCGTGCAGGGCCTGCTCCGCTGTACTGTCTTCGAGCAAGAGGTGCCTCCCGTGCTGCTCAAGGGGATGTCTGGGACGCTATGTCCGGGGTGTGGAAAGCCTCCATGTGCCCCCAGCCCAAAGATCGGGCCTCCGCACTGCACCGGAGCCACATCGGTGCCCGTACCTGCGGCGTGACAGGGTCGTTCCCGTGAATCACCGAACTCTTGGCCGCACCGGCATCCAGGTCAGCCCGCTCTGTCTCGGCACGATGATGTTCGGCGCCTGGGGCAACCCCGACCACGACGAATGCGTCCGCATGGTGCACACGGCGCTGGACGCCGGCATCAACGTGATCGACACCGCCGACGTCTACGCCTTCGGCGAGAGCGAGGAGATCGTCGGGCGCGCGTTGAAGGGCCGCAGGGACGACGTCGTCCTGGCCACCAAGTTCCACAACCCGATGTCCGAGGACCCCAACCACCGGGGCAACTCGCGACGCTGGATCATGAAGGCGGTGGAGGACAGCCTGCGCCGCCTCGACACCGACTGGATCGACCTCTACCAGGTGCACAGGCCGGACCCCCTGACCGACGTGGACGAGACCCTCGGCGCCCTGACCGACCTCATCCGCCAGGGCAAGGTGCGCGCCATCGGCACGTCCTCCTTCCCCGCCGAGGAACTGGTCGAGGCGCAGTGGGCCGCCGAGCGGCGCGGCCGCGAGCGGTTCACCGCCGAGCAGCTCTCCTACTCCATTCTGGCCCGGCACGCCGAGGCCGCCTCCCTCCCCGTCGCCGAGCGGTACGGCATGGGCGTCCTGGTGTGGAGCCCGCTCAACGGCGGCTGGCTGACCGGCAAGTACCGCCGCGACGCGCCCCCGCCCGCCGACTCCCGGGCAGCCGTCAACGCCGAGCACTTCGACTACCGGGCGGAAGACGTACGCGCCCGCAAGCTCGACCTGTCGGCGAAGCTGGGCGACCTGGCGGCCGAAGCCGGGATCTCGCTGATCCACCTGGCCCTGGGCTTCGTCCTGTCCCACCGGGCGGTGACCTCGGCCGTGATCGGCCCGCGCACCCTCGCGCAGCTGACCGACCACCTCGGAGCCGACGCCGTACGGCTCGCGCCGGAGGTGCTCGACGCGATCGACGAACTCGTCGCGCCGGGGACCAGCCTCAGCCCCGACGATGTCGGGTATGTGCCTCCGGCGCTGGCCGACCCCGGCCTCAGGCGTCGTTCTTTCCCCAGATGACGATCTGGTTGCCCCACGGGTCGAGGAACGACGCGTGGTGGCCGTTGAACTCCTCCCAGTAGGTCTGCTCCCACAGGGCCGTGGCGCCGAGCATCACGGCCTTGTTGAGATATTCGCCGGGCGGGCCGTCGACCGTGATGTAAATGCGCGGCTGCACCCCGGAACGCTGCTCGGGCGACCGCGGCGCGGGGTCCGGGACCTGCTGCACCTCGTTCCACAGCCCGAGGTGCAGCCCCTCGCCGGGCACCACCTGGTGGAAGACGCCCTGCGGGCGGCCGTTGATCGTCCAGCCGAACAGATCCTTGTAGAAGATCGAGGTCGCCTCGATGTCCGAGGTCGGCAGATCGACGAAGACAAGCGTGTTTGCCACGGTCATAACTCCTGTTACTTGTAGTACGTGCCCTTGTCGCGCCAGAGCACGATCTCGCTGCCCCACGGGTCGCGGAACGCCGCGAGCCGCCCGTCGAACTCCTCCCAGTACCGCTCCTCCCACAGAACCGTCGCGCCCATCTCGACGGCCTGGGCGAGGAACTTCGGCGGCTCGTCGACCATCACGTAGACCCGGGGGACGGGCCCGGAGACCGGAGTCTCCTCACGGTGGATCCCCAGGTTGGGCTTCACCCCGGGCAGCACCTCGTGGAACTCGCCGGCCGGGCGGCGCTTGATCTGCCAGCCGAAGAGCTTCTCGTAGAAATCCGAGCTGGCCTCGGGATCGGTCGTCGGAAAGTCAACGAAGATCACTGGGTTGGGCAAGGTGTCTCCTCACTTCGAATCAGGTCTGGTCCGTCTTCCGGACACGGTCGGTGCGGCCGGCTACCCGGACACGGTCGGTGTGTGGTCGGCTACCGGACACGGGCGGTGTGGTCGGCTACCCGGACACGGTCGGTGTGTGGTCGGCTACCGGACACGGGCGGTGTGGTCGGCTACCCGGACACGGGCGACTCCGCCGGCTGCCCGGTCAGGCGCAGCTCGGCCGCGTCGCCCAGCTCCACGAAACGCCGGTAGGCCGTGCGGTGGACCGAGTGGGGAGCCGGCTCGACGACGGTCACCGGCGGCCGGGGCCACGACCCGCCCGCCGCCGTGCCGGGCGCCGGCCACCAACCGGCCCCCGCGCCCGCCGCCAGGGCCGCGCCGTACGCGGCCAGGTCGGGCTCGGCGGGCACCTCGACGGGGACTTCGAGCACATCGGCCTTGATCTGGCACCACAGGGGGCTACGCGCCGGCGAACCGGCACAGACCAGGACGTCGAGCGAACCGGGCAGCGAGTCGGCGATATGGCGTAAGCCGTACGCCGTGCCTTCCAGCACCGCGCGGGCGAGGTGCCCCGGACCATGGCCGGAGCCCAGCCCGACGATCTCGGCCCGCAGGTCCCGCTGCCAGCGCGGCGCGCGCTCGCCCTCCAGGTACGGCAGGACGACGACGCCGTCCGCGCCGACGGGCACCGGCTCGGCCAGCGCCAGCAGTTCGGGAACCGTCCTGCCGGTCAGGTCGCGCAGCCACTCCAGCATCAGGCCGTGGCTGCTCACCGGGCCGCCGACGATGTCCACACCGGTCGCGGCGCTGCGCAGCGAGTACGGGTCGGCGTCCACGCCCGCGGCGTCGACGGCGACCGCGAGCCCGCCCGTGCGGCCGCCCGGGTCCAGGCCCCTGCCGGGGGTGTCCACGCCGCCGGCCCAGAAGGCCAGGTAGGCGTCCTGTGCCCCGGCCACCAGCGGGATGTCCTTGGGCAGGCCGAGCGCGCCGTCCGTGTAGCCGACGATCGTGCCGGTCTCGGCCCGCCTGCCGTACCCGTCGAGGCTGGGGTCGCCGGGCCAGCGTGCCTGCCGGTCGGCCGCGCCGAGCCTGGCCGGCACCCAGTCGTAGATCTGCATGACCTTGCCGGCGCCGAGCACCTCGCGCTGCGCGTAGTGCTGTTCGGCCGGACTGCCCGCGGCGCCCGCCGGGTGGCGTACGGTCACCGCCTGGCTGCCGTCCAGCGTGACCGTGGTCGGGCTCTGGCCGCCGACGCAGATCGCCTGCGGGCGCAGGCCGAGCGCGGTGACCGCCTCGACCACGGCCGCCAGCCACGCCGCCGGCTCCGCCCGGCCCTCCGCCCAGCCCTCCGCGCCCGCGTAGGACCCGGAGGCGCCGGCCACCACGTTCCCGTCGGGGTCGAGCGCCAGCGCCCGCGCGGAGTTCGACCCGACGTCGATCCCCAGCACCGTGCTCCTCGCCCGCGCGGAGCTCGACCCGGCGTCCATCCCCGGCACCGTGCTCATCACCGGCTCCTCCGCCCGGCTCCCGAACGTGACCCCGTCGCCTGCTCCGGTCTCCGCGTCGCGGTCGCGCCGGGCCGGACGGCCTGCGCTGCGGTCCGGCGGGTGGCCGTTCCGGGCCTCATCGGCCGCCGACCAGGACGCGGTAGACCGGCGTGGTGGCGGCGAGCTTCAGCGCCTCGGCCACGTCGTCTAGGGCGAAGCGGGCCGTCACCAGGGCGTCCAGGTCGGCGGCGAGGACCCCGGAGGCGATCAGGGCGGCGGCCCGCCGCCAGTCCTCGGGCTCCTGGCTGTAGACGCCGATGATCGACAGCTCGTGGTGGTGGATCGCGTCCGGGCTGACCTCCACCGAGAGATCCTTGGCGAACGCGCCGTAGAGCACCACCGTGCCGCCGTCGTCGCACAGGCTCACGGCGGTCTCCAGGGCGCCCGGCGCGCCGGCGGTGACGAACACCAGATCCTGCTTGCCGCCCCGCTCCACCGCCTCGCCGGGGCTCGCGGTCCACGCGGCCCCCGCCGCCTCGGCCTCGGCGAGCCTGCCGGTGCTCACGTCGATCATGCCGACCGACTCCGCGCCCGCCTGCCGCGCCAGCGCGAGGTGCAGCCGGCCCATGTACCCCGCGCCGATCACCGCCACCCGGTCACCGGCGCGCAGCCCGCCCAGCCGCAGCGAGTGGACCACGCAGGCCACCGGCTCACCCATCGCCGCGTGCTCGATCGGCGCCCGCCCCGTCACGTACGCCTGGGACGCCTTCACCACGACGCTGTCCGCGAGCCCCGCCCCGAAGGACACCGTGCCGTCGGACAGGGCGCCACCCTGGGGACGCTTGCACAACGCGCTGCGCCCCCGCCGGCACGACGCGCAGGTGCCGCACCGGGTCAGCAGATCGACCGTCACCGTGTCGCCCACCCGCGGCGACCCGGCCAGACCGGCCACCGCGTCGCCCACCCCGGCGACCCGCCCGGCCACCTCGTGACCCGGCGCCACCGGGTAGAACCGCTTCTCCCCGAGGTAGAGGCGGCGCTCCATCGTGCACAACCCGCACGCGCCCACCTCCACCAGCACCTCGTCGGGGCCGACACTCGGCGCGGGTTCCGCACGCAACTCGACGACCTCGGGGGCGGTCACCACGGCGACTCTCATCAATTACTCCTCAGATGCGGCCAGGAATGGCGTACGGTGACGCCGGCCCGCATCAGCAGGGCGGCGGAGGCTTTGAGCGACTCGGCCCGCAGGCCGGCCTCGTCGACGGTCACGCAACGGCCCCGCCGTACGACCTGCCGACCGTTGACGAACACGTCACGGACCGAGCGGCCGTCGGTGGACCACACGAGCTGCTGCGCCACGTCGCCGCGGGGCGTCCACTGCGGGCCCGTCGCGTCGTGCACGACCAGGTCGGCGAGCTTACCCGGTTCGATCGAGCCCACCCGCGCGGCGAGCCCGACCGCCTCCGCGCCGCGGATCGTGGCCATCTCCAGGGCTTCGGGCGCGCCGATCCCCGCCGGGTCCAGGCCCATGTCCTTGGCCAGCCCGGCGGCCAGGGCGGCGGCCCGCAGGATGTCGGCGGCGTCTCCCGCGTTGCCCGTGTCGCAGCCCAGCGCGATCCTGCCGCCCCGGGTGAAGAGCTCCGCGTGCCGTCCCGCCCTGGTGACGCCCTGGCCGAGCCGCAGGTACGCCCACGGGCAGTAGGCGATCGCCGTACCGGTGGCCAGCACGGCGCCGACCTCCGCGTCGTCGAGCCAGACGGCGTGCGCCAGCAGCAGGTGCGGGCCGAGCACGCCGAGGTCGGCGAGGTGCAGCAGCGGGCGGCGGCCGGACCGCTCCCGGTAGTGCTCGACGTCGGCGCGGCCGGGCGACATGTGCATGGTCAGCCCGGCGCCCGTGGTGCGGGCGAGGTCGGCCGCACCGGCGAGCAGCTCGTCGGAGGCCAGCCCGTGACCGACGAGGGTGACCCGGCCCTCGACGAGGCCGCCCGCCGGATACGACTCGATCACCGCACGCTGACGGTCGAGCACCTCCCCGGCCGGGGCGGCGTGCGGCGCGTCCTCGACGTCCCAGCCCCAGGTGCCGACGGTGCCCCGTACGCCCGCCTGGGTCATCGCCCGCGCGACCCGGTCGGGATGGGCGACGGTGCCGGCCTCGACGATCGTGGTGACCCCGTTGCGCAGGTTCTCGACGCAGGCCAGCAGCGCGGAGAGCTCCTCGTCCTCCGGCAGATGGGCTTCGTGCAGCGGCACCGCCCACTGGTAGATGGCCTCGTCGGAATCGATGTCGTCCGGGATGCACGCCCGCACCAGGGGGTCGCCCGTCAGATGCTGATGGGCGTTGATCAGGCCGGGCGTGACCACGCAGTCGGTGGCGTCCAGCTCCGCCGTACCGGGAAAGCGGGAGCGTAGTTCGCGGGTCCCGCCGGCGGCGATGATCGTGTCGCCGGCGACGGCGACCGTGCCGCCGAGGAGCACCTCGCGGCGGGGATTCATGGTCACGACGTCGCCACCGGTGATCAGGAGATCCGGACTCAGCGCCATGCCATCGAACGCTAGGTTCATCGGGTCACTCAGGTCATCACCCCCGGAGCACAACAAGTCGGGCGGACTCCATGCCAGGGACACAATGCCCGGCTCTGCCCCTGCGGCCAGGCTGACCCCATGCGTTACGATCCGGCCTGGCTTGACGCCGACCCGCTGCCCCAGCTCATCGATGGTCGCGAAACCCGCGAAGGGCCGGTCCGCCCGGTGGTCGACCCCTCCACGGGAGAGTCACCCGCGTCGTACGCCGAAGCCACCGCCGCCGAGGTCGACCGGGCGCTCGCCGCGGCCAGACGCAGCCACGACGCCGGCGAGTGGCGGCGGATGCCCGGCGCGCTCAAGGCCCAGCTCCTCGACGCCGTCGCCGCCGAGATCCGCGCGGACGCCCGCCGCCTCGCCACTCTCGAAGCCCTCGACACCGGCAAGGCCGTCGGCGGCGCCCTCACCAACGACGTCTACGAGGCCGCCAACGCCTTCTCCTACGCCGCGGCCGTCGCCCGCACCATGCACGGAGACGTACGGCGCAGCGCCTTCCCGCCCGAACTGCTCCCCGGCGGCGGCCCGGACCTGCTGACCATGCGCCTGCGCGAACCCGCCGGCGTGGTCGCCGAACTGCTGCCCTGGAACGGCCCGCTGATGACCGGCAGCCAGCGCATCGCGATGGCCCTCGCCGCCGGCTGCTCCATCGTGGCCAAGCCGCCGGAGGAGGCCGTGGTCTCCCTGGTCGAGTTGGGCCGGATCCTCACCCGCGCCGGGCTCCCCGCCGGGGTGCTCAACCTCGTGCTCGGCCCCGGCGAGACCATCGGCGAGCAACTCGTCACCGACCCGCGCGTCGACCTGATCAGCCTCACCGGCGGCACCGACACCGGCCGCCGCGTGCTGGAGCTGGCCGCCCGCAACCTGACCCCCACCCATCTGGAGCTCGGCGGCAAGTCTCCGGTCATCGTCTTCGCCGACGCCGACCTCGACCAGGCCGTCGGCTGGGCCATGATGGCGGCCTTCGTCAACATGGGCGAGGTCTGCGTGGCCGGCAGCCGCCTCCTCGTCGAGCAGTCCGTCTACGAGGACGTCCTGAAGGGGGTCGCCGGGGCCGCCGCCGGTCTGCCCATCGGCGACGCCCTCGACCCCGACACCTTCATCGGCCCGCTGATCACCGAGCAGCACGCCGACCGGGTCCGCGGCTTCGTCTCCCGGGCCGTCGCGGCCGGCGACGGCACGGTGGTCGGCTCGCCGTCCGTCGCGGGCGGCACCCGCCCCACCTTCGTCCCGCCCACGGTGCTCGCCGGCGTACGGCCCGGCAGCGAGATCGAGCAGCAGGAGGTCTTCGGCCCCGTCCTCGCCGTCACCCCCTTCTCCTCCGAGGCCGAGGCCCTCTCCCTGGCCAACGGCACCGCCTACGGCCTCAACGGCACGGTCTTCACCCGCGACCTCGAACGCGCCTTCCGCGTCTCCGACGCCCTCGACTGCGGCGAGATCAACGTCAACTGCCACTTCACCCCCGACATGAACGGCGGCCGAGGCGAACCCCGCCGCGCCAGCGGCCACTCCCGCACCGGCATCGACGCCTACACCCGCCTCAAGGCGATCACCATCCAAACCCGCTCCTGACCACGCCCGCGGCCTGCCCCGCACGCGTGGGCAGGCCGCGGGTCGGCGAGCAGGTCACCCGCGACCTGATCCGTTGCTGTGGCCAGAGCGCCGCTCCCGTTCGGTCCGCTCGTCCTGCGGTCGTTGCCCGTACGGCAGGCCCGTCGGCGTTGGGCGCACTCCGGGTCCGGTCGACCGTGCCTCGGGCGGCAGCTGCAGGTGTGTTCGCGGACCCGGATCCGGTCGCCCCTGGCGTGTGGATTCAGCCAGCGAATGCGTTCATGCGCCGCTTGGGGCGGCGGTGCGCTGCGCGGCTTCAGCGTCATATCCCGCCGTTGGGTGGGTGGAGAGAACGCTGGCCTGGCTGACCGCCTGCCGTCGCCTGGCCCGCGACTACGAACGCGACCCTGCCGTCTCCGAGGCGATCATCCGCTGGGCGGCCATCGCCGGTATGGCCCGCCGCCTCACCCGAGGAGGACCCGCCCGACGCCAACCGCGCTACATCTGCGACTGAAGTCCCGCCAAAAACGATCTTCTCAAACACGCACCAATAAGAGCTCATTCGGAGCCAGGCGACTCCACTCTTCCGGCGGAATTGAGTAGCGGCCTACTCATACGAGAATTTTCAGAGACAGGCAAACTCTACCCAAGAGAGCGCAAACAGGCACAAGAGAAAGTGATGGGAAATGGCGAAGCATCACATCAAGACGATCGCCGTGCTCATAGCGGGGATGGCCGCGACTGCGGGAATGGCAGTGTCTGCACCGGCGGCCTCAGCCTCCTCGGTACCACCCGTGCCAGCAGGGGCCCTTATCTGGCTCGTGAACGAGAACAGCGGTAAGTGCCTCGCCATCGCCGGTGGCGGCACCGCCGACAACATCTACGCCAACCAGTACACCTGCGACTTCCACCCGTCACGTATCTGGTACCTCGTGGACAGAGGCAACAACACTTACTGGATCAGGAACTACAACAGCGGCAAGTGCCTCGCCATCGCCGGCGGCGGCACCGCCGACAACATCTACGCCAACCAGTACACCTGCGATGGACACCCATCGCGCCTCTGGTACTTCGTCGACATGGGCTACGCCAAGTATCACATCAGGAACTGGAACAGCAGCAAGTGCCTTAGCATCGCCGGCGGCGGCACTGCCAACAACATCTACGCCAACCAGTACACCTGCGACTCCCACGCGGCACGCAAGTGGTACTTCATCCCCCGCTGACCCTCAAATCACGAAGAAACTCCGCAACCCACGTCCGAGAGACCGAAGAACAGCCTGATAAGGAGGCTGACTACTGTCTGGCCGCCGCCAGGCTGGGCCTCGACCCGTATTCCAAGGCGGAAGCATAATGGCTGATCCAGGTGTGGTAGGCCGCGACGTCGGTCCATATGGCGCGGCCGTTGCCCGTGCCGCATCCTGGCAGCATGCTCTCGGTGCGGGAGGTGACGCCCGCGAGGGTCCAGTGCCGGCCCGCCCTGCGGGCGAGTGGGCCACCGGAGTCGTGGGTGCAGACGCCGGCCTTGGGGTGGGGCACCTCGGCGCACACCTCTTCGCGGCCTTGGATGCGCGCGCAGTGACTGTCGGGGATGACGATGTGGTCCAATTCCCGGAGCATCGTGGGAAGCGATCCGATGGGGCAGTTTTCAGTGAAAGGCGGCGGACAGGTGTACCCCCAGCCGAGGACGCGCGCCTTGCCGCCCGGCTCCGCCGTCCGGGTGGGGAGCCGGATCGGGCGCTGCGTGACCGGCCGATTCAGCTTGATCAGGGCCATGTCGTGGGTGATACGTACATCGCCTGTTTCGGGATCGCGGGTTTTCGTGTAGCCGGGGTGGAGGATCACGGATGCGACACCGGTCAGTGATCCGCCTTCCAGCCTGGACGTGCTGCCGATCCGGACCATGGTCCGGCCGGCCGTTACCCCCGGCGTGCAGTGGCCGGCGGTGACCACCCACTGGGGCGCGATGAGCGAGGCGCCGCAGAAGTGGCCGTGCTCGGGATCGTGCAGCGTGGCCATGAAGGAGTACTTCTCGGTCGCCTCCCGGCCGCCGATGATCGCGGCGGCCGGGGGCGCAGTGCCGAAGACGGCCGTAACCGTCGCGAGCACCGCGGCGGCCAAGGCGGTGTGTGCCCTCATCGTTCCTCCCTGGGGTGATAGCCGAGCACGTCGCCCGGTTGGCAGTTCAGGACTCCGCAGATCCTGGTGAGGGTGGTGAACCGGATGGCCCTCGCCCGGCCGTTCTTCAGCACGGAGAGGTTGGCGACGGTGATCTGGGCGCGGTCGGCCAGTTCGGTGAGGGTCATGCCGCGATCTTCCAGCAGTCGGTCCAGGTGGACGGTGATGGCGTGCTCCTGGTCTTCGACTGCGGCTTCGGCGCGTGGCATCACACGAGCCCTTTCAGGTCATCGCGCATCCGCACGGCCTTGCGCAGGACGGCTGCCAGTGCCAGCAGCCCGAGCCCGACGAGCGGAACGACGGGCGGGATCTCCTTGAGCAGGTAGACACCCGGATCCACCGTCAGGCTGTCCATCAGGCGCATCATCGCGAAGGCTTCCGCCTGGGGTGCCAGCAGGCCCCCGGCAAGGAGCCACCAGCCGAGCAGACGCACCTGTCGCGCCACCTGCGGAATGAAGACCTCCTTGCGTGCCCGCCACAACAACCGCCAGACAAGGAAGAACGCGCCGGCAGCGACGATGAAGCTGGGTGCGGTGGTGAGTGCCTGCCAGATGTACTGGCCGGTGTCGGGGGTGAAGTCGACGTAGCTCAGATCGTTTGCCGACACCAGGACGCTTGGCCGGGTCCCCTCGGTATAGGCCAGGTCCTCGATCGGGATGCTGTGGAAGTTGGGGGAGTCCCCTACCACGAAACCGCCGGTCAGGCCGAAGAACCCCTGCCGGGAGTAGAGGGCCATGCTGGTGATCACGCCTGTCACCAGGACGAGAAGCGCGAAGACCGCAGGTGTGCGGGCTGCGCGCAGGGTTCGGTCGTACGTCGTTGCCATGGCAGTCCTCCGCCATATCGAATATCGATAGCCCTGCGGTTGGAGGATATCGATAGTCGATAGGGCATGCAAGCGCTTGTCGAAGTGCGGTGGCAAAACCGGTCAGGGTGCGCAGGCTGATGGACCATCCGGTCGACCGTGCCTGCGGCCATATCCAGCGAAACGCACACAAACCGGTTGGGACGGGTCGCCTCCTCCGGGCCTGTACGGGTAGGGCTGCTGGGGCGGGCCGTAGTGGTGGGCCATGGGTGCTCCCGTGGGGCGTGGAATGGTGGCGTGTAGGACGCCCCATCGGCCAGCCCGAATCACCTCATGTCCCTATCCAGACACCTATCCGCTGATATAGGTGGGCGGGGAGGTAGCCACGATGCCGCTATTGTCCCGTGCTCCACGGAACAAGGTCTCCAAGTCATGGCATGAGAAAAGCCCTGCGCCGTAGCCTGAGGTTGTCTAAGCGTCAGGAAGGTTCAGGGCTATGGGCGACGTTAGCACGATTGGTATGCATCTAAAGGCGATCCGGAACGAGCGCGACCTCAGCCAGGAAGCCCTGGCGGATCGCGCTGGACTATCGAAAGACCTGATCTCCAAGCTGGAACAGGGGCGCCGCCAATCGTGCCGAATCACCTCGCTGATGAAGCTCGCGAACGCCCTCGACGTCGACCTGACCGAACTCACCGGCAAACGCGAACGACTGGGCACCGACCGCGACGGGGGTAGCGTCCTCGCCATCCGTAACGCGATCCTCTCCCCATCGCTCCTCCCCGGATTACCCGGCCTGGACGCCGACGACGACGGCGAGCCGACACCGCTTCCCGAGTTGGGTTCGGCGGTGACCGAGGCGTGGCGGCAGTACTGGCGGGGCGAGTTCGGACCGCTGACCGCAGCCATGCCGGGCCTGATCGCAGAGGCCAGGCTGACACACCGCTCCATAGGCCCCGGCGCCGCAACGCCTCTCGCGCAGATCTGGCAGCTCACGGCCGCGCTCATGGAGCAGTTCGGCAAGACCGACCTGGCGGCCATCGCCGCTGAAAGAGGAATCGTCGCCGCGGTGGAGAGCAGCGACCAGTTGCAGTGGGCCGTGGTGCAACGCACCTACGCCTGGGTACTGCTGAATCAGGCCAGGCCCGCGGAGGCGGAAGCCCTCGCTCTGCAGGTGGCTAACCAGGTCGAGCCGTCGTTCAGCGGCCCCGCAGACCACATCGCGGTGTGGGGAAGCTTGCTCATCACCGCGGTGTGGAGCGCCACCGCCACCAACCGGAACGTGCGGGAGTATCTCGCGATGGCTGCGGCCGGCGCGGAGCGGGTGGGGCGGCGTGTCGACTCCTATCAGACGTTCTTCGGCCCGTCCGAAGTGGCGTGGCACGCCGTCCACGTCCACGCGATGCGGAAGGAACCGAGCGAGGCGTTCAAGGCGTCCCGGCGTGTTGAGCCGGGGGATCTGCTGCGTATCAAGTACGGGCGGCACCTGATCGACCTCGCTCAGGCGCACGTCGACGCACAACAGCCGCGTGCGGCAGCCGCGCGGCTGGAGGAGGCTCAGGCGCTGTCGCCGGTGTGGTTCCGGCACATGGAGGTTGCCCGGTCTCTGGTGGCGGACGTGCGGGAGTTGGAGAGCCGTCCGTCTCCGGCGGTGCGGTCTTTGGCCCGATCTGTCGGACTGACCTAGGACGCCGTGTCCTAGCGTGGCGGAGCCGTGTCTCTCTGTGTCGGACGGGGTGTCCTACTCGCGTGGAAGAAAGGTCGCCCGGTCGGACAGAACGTCCGTGGGCGAGAGTCACACCTCGCCATAGCCTTCCGCGCATGACATGCGACGGCATGCGGCGCTGAGCGCTCCGCCTGTTCGCGTGTGCGGAACTGGCGGAGCCCGCCGAGACGCTGTGAACGCTCGGCGGGCTCCTTGATCGCACGCGGAGGTGCGACCCATGGGACACAGTAAGGCAGCACGACACGCGACCGGGAGACCGCGAGTGCCTGTGCCGCGGCAGAGCTTCGACGCCGAACGCCGGGCCGCCGCCACGCACCTCGACCTGATCGAGCCGTACTGGGTGGTCTGGTACGGCGCGGGCTCCCGACGGTTCTACGCCGTCCCCGTCTGGGACTGCCCCGGCCCGCCGATCGTGGAGTCACGCGACATTCAGGACCTCGTCGACCAGATGCGCGCGGCTGAGGACGCGAGCCGGGTGGCTGCCCGGTGAATACCAACGGCAAGCACCTCCCGGCCGCGCCGGGCCCGCCCGCCCTGCTCGGGATGCCTCGCCACGATTCGCCCCTGATGTACGTGTGGGAGGCCGTCGATGGCCAGGGCCGGAAGCAGTCGGGCGTCACCGGCTTCCGCCACCGAGCGACCCTCGACCTGTTCCAGGCCATGCGCGACATGCCCGACCCCGGCGCCAAGGGGACACTCCGCGCCGCGATGCTCAACACGTTCGCCCGCCAGCCCGTCTACGTGTACACGCCGGTGCTGATGCGACTGTGCCGCGACGACGTCACCGGCGGGATCCGCGTCGAAGGCGGCGACCTGCGGTGAACACCCAGCGCAGGCCAAGTGGCGACTTCGAGGAGCCGCACCTGACCGCGATGGCGGTCCGCTGCGCCTGGCCCGTTGACCATGGAGGCGTCGTGAACGGCAAACAGGACGAAAACACACTGATGGATGCGGAGATCGCCGCGTACATCCGCGCGAGCGAGCACCAGTACCAGCCAAGTCCCGAAGCTCTGGCGCTCGGTGCCAGCGTCGGCATGTCGCCCGCCCAGGTGCGTCGGGCGATTGCCATGGAAGCGTTCTTGAGCCTGATCCGCGATCCGCGCCGCCCTCACGGGTAGCCCTCAAGATCGGCCCGGGGCTGTCGCCCCCGGGCTTGGGCTTCGTCGTCCGCTGATTTCCAGTCGGTGACGGCGGGTGGCGGGGCCCTCCTACTCCCGGCCGCCGTGCCGTCCTGGGCAGACCGGGTGGAACCAGGCTCGTTCGGTCCGGCGTGAATTGCTGGTCGGACGTACGAATGAGTTCGATGTGGCAGCATACGTGGGCAGCGTTGATCGGGCTATGGTCAATCGTGGCCTGCAGGCTGTTGGCGGAGCCGTGGCCGAAAAGGGCCCGGTGGTCATGATGGACCATGACAGACCCGATGGATCGCGACGTTTTCACGCTGTGCCGTACGCTCTGGCATTACATCTGGCAGACCGAGCCACTCTTTCTCGTGACGACCGCATATACGGATCGACAGAAGACGGAACGTGCGTTTTCGGCTGGACTCCTCGCGCCGGCCGATGGGATAAAGGATCTTCTCGAAACATCGCCTGACGCGGCGATCCAGGACGATCTCGATAAACTCGCTCAACACTTTCGAGATTCTCCCATGGTCATCAAGCACCAGGTGGAGAACCAACTGCTGTCACCCGCCTTCTATGCCGCCATTGGACGGTCGGAGACGGTGATGCGCCTGTCCATGTGCACCAGCTTCCGCCAGGGCGCGAATCTTTGCTCGCATATGGTGGCCATCGCATAATGGAAGCGGGTCGAATGTTTCGTCTTGCAGTGCGAATGCGGTGAGTTCGCTGAAAGTCTTGCTCGGTTTATTCGGGAGCCGTACAGTCGCGGTGAGTATTCGCGTGAGGTGAGGAGATCGGCATAATGGGCAAGCATAAGGACCCGAAGAGTCCGAAGGACATGCCGCTCAGGCCGCCGAAGCCCGAGCCGGACACGAACAGGAAGCCGGGTGGCGCGCACGCTGACCCGAATGGCGGCAAGAAATAGTGCACTACGGCGCTGCGGAGCGGATCGAGCGGCTGATCGGCGACCTGGGCGACATCGGTGATCCAGTCAAGCACGTGCTTCGCGCGGTGCCGCGTCACCTGTTCATCCCGCCCGTGGGGCTGGCCTTTCCCGTCGGCGAGCCGGCTCACCTGATCGACCGAGACGCGGCCCCCGACGCCTGGTGGCGGGCGGTCTACACCGACACCTCGATCGTCACCCAGCTCGACGACGGTGCGACCGTCCTCCGTGACGTGGTGGACCAGAACGGCGGCGTGGACCTGGGGCGGGGGGCCGACTACACGTCCTCGGCGTCCGCGCCCAGCACCGTGGCCGATCTGCTGGAGCTTCTCGACCCCGCCCCCGGCCACCGTGTGCTGGAGATCGGCACCGGCACCGGCTGGACGGCGGCTCTGCTGTCCCACCTGGTGGGGGAGGGCACCCCGGTGGGGGAGGGCAACGTCACCTCGATCGAGGTCGATCCCATCGTCGCCGAACAGGCCGCCAAGAACCTGGCCGCCGTCGGCATGCAGCCACGCCTGATCATCGGCGACGGCGCGGCCGGCTGTTCCGAGGTGCCGTCGTACGATCGGGTGCACGTCACCTGCGGGGTGCGGTGCGTGCCGTACGCATGGGTGGAGCAGACCCGTCCCGGCGGAGTGATCGTCCTGCCGTACTGTCCGGGGTTCGGGACGAACCACGCGCTGCGGCTCGTCGTCGGGCCGGACGGCACGGCCCACGGCCGGTTCCCGGGGTTCGCCTCCTACATGTTGATGCGCTCTCAACGGGTGCCCGAGGACGAGCCGGCTCGCAGCCCTGACGATGAGCGCCGCTTCACCACTCCGGTCGACCCGCGCGCCATCGCCTTCGCCCCGGCGGGGGCCGACCTGGCGATATCGGCACTGACCGGCCTGCACTCGCTTGGCCGTCGTTATGAGGACGAGGGGGTATACCGCCTGTGGGTGTCCGATCCCGGCGCCCCTTCCCGGTGGGCGCTGGCGACCTGGCGCCGGGACGCCGTGGAATTCGAGGTGTACCAGGTGGGGGATCGGCCGGTGTGGGAGGAGGCGGTGAACGCGTACTTCCGGTGGGTGGCCTGGGGTGAGCCCGATCGCTCACGATTCGGCATGACCATCATGGCCGGTGGACGGCAGGTGTGGCTGGACACGCCCGATCACGTCATCGGCTGATCGCGGGAGTACCGCTGGGTTGGAGGCGGTCGGGTGCGGTGAGGCATGATTTGGTCGTGGCTCATCTCGGACTCGTGAGCCTTGTCGTGCGTGACTACGACGAGGCCATCGCCTTCTACGTTGACGTCGTCGGGTTCGAACTCGTCGAAGACCTGCAGCTTGACGACGGGAAGCGGTGGGTGGTCCTTCGCCCGAGGGGAGCGCGGGAGACGGCGCTGCTCCTCGCCCGTGCGGTGAACGCGGGCCAGGACGCCCGGGTGGGCGATCAGACCGGCGGACGTGTCGGCATGTTCCTGTACACCGACGACTTCGATCGGGATTACGGGCGAATGAAAGCGGCCGGGGTCACCTTCGAGGAGGAGCCACGGCATGAGTCGTACGGCATCGTCGCCGTATTCCGTGACCTGTACGGAAACCGCTGGGATCTGTTGCAGCCCTACGGCGACACCGGGCTTCTGTAGCATCGTGGCGAAATCCGCCGTGGCGGCGGGCGGTGCGCAGCCTCCCAACATTATGGAAATGGGGGGAATGGTTCCGCGCAGAACCTGCCCTCCTGAACGTTTATAACGTTCAGAATAAGCCCTTGCCCCGAGTCGATGCGTAGTCGTACGGTTACGCTAAGCATTTGGCTCAGAGAGGGAGATGACGGTATGGGCAAGCACAGCGCCCCGAGGACCCCCAAGGACCAGCCGCATCAGCCGCCAGTGCCCAATCCCGACAAGCAGGAGAAGCCGGGCGGCGCGGACGCCGACCCGAAGAGCGACACGAAGTAGTGAGTAGAGCTTCGGGCAGCGGATAGACCACCTGATCGGCGGCATCGGCCTTCGTTTCCGATGCCGCCGATCAGGCGTTTCGCGAGGCCCCGCCGCCACCCGCCGATGGTGGCCGGGATGGCCGTCGACGTCCGAATACCGGCCTGGCCCGTGCGACTGGAGACCTGCCGGCGGAAATCTGACGAACACGCACCAACATGGCGGGACAAGCCACCGACCGTGCGGCAGATCGACCACGGACCGTGCGGCAGAACGTCCACGGACCGTGCGGCAGATCGACCACGGACCGTGCGGCAGAACGTCCACGGACCGTGCGGCAGAACGTCCACGGACCGTGCGGCAGAACGTCCACGGACCGTGCGGCAGAACGTCCACGGACCGTGCGGCAGAACGACCAGTGATCACGCGGCAGAACGACCAGTGATCACGCGGCGGATCGACCGTTCCCCCCTCTGATCTGGCATTACAAGGGGATTTCCCCGAAGCGGTCGCCCGTCCCGACGAACGCCGCCGGGCTCGGTTCTTCGACTCCTACGTCGCGGAATCGCCGGGGGCAGGTGGTCGGGATCGAGGTCAAGGCGGCTTCTACCGTCCGGGAGGACGATTTTCGTGGGCTTCGGCATTTGGCTGACCGGGTTGGTGATGATTTCCTCGTCGGCCTGGTCCTCTACACCGGTAGTCAGACGGTTCCATTCGGTCCGCGTTTCCGGGCGATGCCGGTCGGTGCGCTTTGGGAGATCGGCTGACAAGACGGGGGATTGATCTGTAATGGAGGAGAGTGGATGATCACTGGGTAGCCGGCGTGATATGAGGAGAGCAATGTCGATTGGTGAGATATACGATCCGCTCGGGATTCACCTGCTCGACCCCTATCCGATGTACGACCGAGCCAGGGATGAGGAGCCGCTTTTCTACTCGCCGGCCGTCGGGGCGTGGGTGGCGACGCGGTACGACGATCTGGTCCAGGTCCTGCGTGACCCGGAGACGTTCTCGTCGGCGCATCCGTTCGCGGATGCGGTGCCGCTGAGTGAGGCGGCGGTGCGGGAGCTTCAGCGTGGTTACCCTCAGTATCCGGATCTGATCCAGTCGGACGGCGAGGTGCACTCGCGGTTGCGGGCGCCGATCGCGCAGGTGCTGAAGGCGGATCGGGTGGCGTTGCTCGACCCGTACATCGAGGAGCAGGCGGCGGAGCTGATCGACGGGTTCGCGGCGGACGGCGAGGTCGAGTTCATGGAGCGGTACGCCGTGCCGTTGCCGTGCCGTACGATCGGGCGGCTGTGCGGGTTCGACGCCGAGCAGTCCCGGGAGGCGTACTCCTCGCTGATCGCGTTCACCGTGCTGCAGGCGGCGTACCTCACGCCGGACGAGGAGATCGAGGCGGCGCGGGCGGGGGTCCGGCTGCAGCGGCTGCTCGGCGGGATGGTGCGGGAACGGCACGCGCACCCGCGATCCGACGCGATCAGCGAGGTGGTCGCGCTCAGCACCGACGGGTCGGCGCGCCTCAGCCCGGAGGACGAGGGCCGGATCGTCGCCAACCTGGTGCAGCTCGTGATCGCCGGGCACATCACCACCGTGCCGCTGATGGGCATGGCGATGGTGCTGCTGCTCACCCACAGGGAGCAGTGGGAGCGGCTGTGCGCGACGCCCGCGTTGATCCCCAGAGCGGTGGAGGAGATCCTTCGGTACGGCACGCCGGCCAGCGGCCTCTACCGGGAGACGACCAGGGAGACCAAGCTCGGCGGTGTCGATCTGCCCAGCGGGGCCAGGGTGGCGCTGCGCTACACCGCGGCCAACCGGGACCCTGCCCGGTTCGACCGGGCGGCCGAGTTCGACGTCGCGCGGGAACCGACCCGGCACCTCAGCTTCGGCCGGGGTGTGCACTACTGCGTGGGCGCGGGGCTGGCGCGCAGGCAGCTTGAGATCACCCTGGAGACGCTGACCACCCGGCTGCCCGGTCTGCGGCTGGCCGAGCCGGTCACCTACCGCCCCGTCCTCGACCTGCGCCACCCGGAGGCCGTACGGCTGGCCTGGTGAACCGTGCTCCGAGGGAGCGAGCCTGGGCGGCGATGGTGATGCGGGTGCGGTCGAGGGTGGCGAGGGCGGTCGTGAAGCCGGTGCCGGGCGGAGGGTCAGGGGAGCAGCAGGATCTTGCCGAACGCCTCGCCGCTCTCCAGCCGCTCGTGGGCCCGGGCGGCCTCGGCGAGCGGGAAGACCGAGTCGGTCACCGGCTCGCAGCCCGCTGACCAGTACCACTGGAGCATCTCGCCGAACGCGGTGTGGCCGTGGGACTCGGAGCCGATCAGCGTGAGGGCCCGGTGATAGGCGTCCACCAGGTTGAAGGACGCCGTCATGCCGGTGGTGTTGCCGCAGAACACCATCCGGCCGCGTACCCGCAACGACGACAGGGACGACTGGAAGAGGGCGGGGCCGACGTGGTCGAACACGATGTCGGCGCCGCGCCCGTCGGTGGCCTCGCGGACCCGGGCGGGCAGGTCGGCCGTGGCGTGGTTGACCGTCACGTCGGCGCCGAGTTTCGCCGCCCTGGCCAGCTTCTCCTCCGACGCGGAGGTGACGATGGTCCTGGCTCCGAGCCGCCGGGCGAGCTGCACGGCGGCGAGCGTGATCCCGCTGCCCGCGCCGTGCACCAGCAGGGTCTCACCCGCGCGCAGCGCGCCGCGGACCACGAGCGCCTGCCACGCCATCCCGTAGACCGTCGGCACGGCCGCCGCCTCCTCCAGGGAGATGTGGTCGGGAACCAGGTGGGCGTGCGTCTCCGGCACGGTCACCAGTTCCGCGTAACCGCCCTGCCGGGAGGCGCCGATGACGCGCATCCCGGTGCAGTAGGCCGAGTCGCCGCTCGCGCACGCCGTACAGGTGCCGCAGTGGAGGGAGGGGTCGAGCACCACGCGGTCGCCGGCGGCGCGGGTGGTGACCGACGAGCCGACGGTCACCACGACGCCCGCCACGTCCGTGCCCGGCACGTGCGGCAGGGTGAACCCGGGAAGCAGCCCGGGGCCGCGCCGCTGGAGCGCGTCGAGCCGGTTGACCGCCGCGGCCCGCACCGAGACCAGGATCTCCCGCGGCCCGCAGACCGGGTCCGGCATCGACACCGGCCGCAGGACCTCGGGACCTCCGTGCACGATGTGATGCGTCGCTCTCACCGAACACCCGCAACGTGGAGGCCCGGTCCTGCCTGGGGGGAAGAGAACGCGGAGCGGTTCCGCATGTCGGGCTCCTGATGTGTCGGTGCGTCGGGTCGCGAAGCGGGGGCGGACGTCACGTGATCCCCCGGACGAAGGGGGCGCCGAGCGCGCCGGGCCCGCGATGGGTCTTGGCGAAGAAGGTCATCGCGAGCAACGCGAGCAGGTACGGCGTGGCGATCAGGAGTTGCGGGTTGAGCTCGTAGCCGAGCGCGGGAAGGGCCAGGCGCATGGCGTCCGCGGCGCCGAAGACCAGCACCCCGGCCAGGGTGCCACGCAGCGTCCAGCCGCCGAAGATGACCGCCGCGATGACCAGGTAGCCGCGTCCGGCGGTCATGTTCTGGTTGAACGTGCCGACCTCGGCGATCGCGAGGTGGGCGCCGCCCAGACCGGCGAGCACGCCGCAGATCATCAGCGCCTGCCGCCTGCGCTTGTTGACGTCGATGCCGGTGACGTCCGCCGACTGCGGGCTCTCGCCCGACGCGCGCGCCTCCAGCCCCCACCGGCTGCGGTGAACCAGCCAGTAGCCCAGGGGGATCAGCAGGATCAGCAGGTATGCGGGCCAGCGCTGGTCGAACAGGGCGGGCCCGATCACCGGCAGGTCCGCCAGCACGGGAATCGTCAGCTTCTCAGTCTGGATCGGTACGGTCCTGACCAGCAGGAAGCTGGTGAGGCCGAGCACCAGCACGTTCAGGGTGAGGCCGACCACGTAGGTGTTGACGGTCAGCCGGTGGCTGAAGCAGGCGTGGATGAAGGCGATAAGCAGCCCGGCCGCGATGCCGCACAACAGGCCGACCTCGGCCGAACCGGTGACGGACGCGCCCATGACGGCACTGAACGCGCCGCCCAGCATCATGGCCTCGACCGAGATGTTCAGGGTGCCCGCCCGCTCGGCGATCCACTCGCCGAGCGCGGCGAACGCCATCGGGATGGCCAGCCGGATGGCACTGGCCAGCATCAGTTCGATGTTCTCCACGGTTCCTACCCTCCCGCCACGGCAGTGGCGGGCCTGCGACGCCTGCGTATCTCGGCGTACGCCGCGGGGAACACGGCGGCGAGCACCAGCAGGGCGGTAACGATCGACACCAGGTAACGCGGGACGCCCGTCGAGGCGAGGAAGCCGCCGCCGGCCCGCAGCGCGCCGAAGAACACGGCGACCGGGATCGCGAGCAGCGGGTGGTTGCGGGCGACGAGCGCCACGAGCAGCCCTTCCCAGCCCACGTTGTCCGCCAGGCCGGGCTGGAAGCGGAAGACGCTGCCGGTCAGCATCATGCCGCCGGCCAGCCCGGCGAAGCCGCCGGACAACAGCAGCGCGCCGCCGCCGAGCGCCCCGGCCCGCACGCCGTTCCTGCGCGCCGCGATCGGGTTGTGGCCGAGCATCCGCAGGCGGAAGCCCCACCTGCTGTAACGCAGCAGCAGGGTGACCGCCAGCGTGAACCCGAGCACGATGAAGACGTAGAGGCTCACGTTGAGGTCGGGGTACTCGCCCAGCCGGGGAAGCTGCACGGCTTCGGGAATGAGGTCCGACTGCGAGGAGAGGACGGTCCCCCCGGTCCCGGACTCCTGCAGCAGGTAGTCGCGGTTGACGGCGAAGAAGGCGAGCTGGGTGGCGACGAAGACCATCAGCAGCGTGCTGATCACCACGTCGACCTTGCGCCAGTAGAACAGCGCGGCGGGCACCCCGGCCCACAGCGCGCCGCCCAGTGCCGCGCCCACCAGGGTCAGCAGCAGGACCAGCCAGCCCGGCCCCGGCAGGAACAGCCCGACGGCCGCGCCCGTCATGCCGCCGATGAGGACCTGGCCCTCCTGGCCGATGTTGAAGATCCCGGCCCTGGCGCAGATGATCGCGCCGATGGCGACCATCAGCAGCGGCGCGGCCTGGTCGATGGTCAGGCCGATCGAGGCGCCGCCTTCGAGGCTGCCCTGGTAGAGGGCGAGCACGGTGTCGGACATCGAGTGCCCGCTCAACGTGACCAAGGTGGTGGCCAGGGTCAGCGCGACCGCGAAGGAGGCGACGTAGAGGAGCAGGGTGCCCAGGCTGGACAGCCGGAACATGGCGGGCAGCCGGGTCGCCAGTGAGGTCATGCGGCCTGACCGCCCATCATCATGCCGAGTCGCTCCGGATCGACCTCGGCGCGTGCCATCTCGCCGACGATCGCGCCACGGTGGATCACCGCGACCCGGTGGGACAACGTGAGGATCTCCTCCAGCTCGGTGGAGATCAGCAGGATCGCGATCCCGGACCGGGCGGCCTGATAGATCCGTTCGGTCATGTACTCGATGGCCCCGACGTCCAGGCCGCGGGTGGGCTGGGCGACGACGAGGACCTTCGGGCGGGCCGCGAGCTCGCGGGCCAGCACCACCTTCTGCTGGTTGCCGCCGGACAGCAGCCGCATGGGCGTGTCGGGGCCGGGCACCGCGATGTCGAACTCCTCGATGAGTGTGCCGGCGCGGGCGCGCAGCCTGCGGGGATTGACGAAGGAGCCGCGCGAGACCTCGCCGATGTCGGCCATGACCAGGTTCTCGGCCACGGTCATGTCCAGGACGCAGCCTGACACGTGCCGGTCCTCCGGCACCACCCCGACGCCGGCCGCGTGCATGGCTCCCGGGCGGCCCGCCTTCACCGTGGTGCCGCACACCTGCACGGTGCCGCTGTCGAGCTCGATCAGGCTGGACAGCAGGTCGCCGAGCGCCGCCTGGCCGTTGCCCTCGACGCCGGCCAGGCCGAGGATCTCGCCGGCCCGCACCTCCAGGGACAGCCCGCGCAGCAGGGGACGGCCGTCGCGCCCGGTGGCGTGGGCGTCCTTGATGCTCAGCCGTACCTCTTGGGGCTGTTCCCGCTCGGCGGTGACCGGTGTCGCGGTGTCGGGCTCTCCTGCGGCGGGTTCGGCGGCCTCTGGTTCGGCGGCCTCGGGCTCTGCGGCCTCGGGCTCTGCGGCCTCGGGCTCTGCAGCCTCGGGTTCGGCAGGGTCCGGGTCTGCGGAGTCTTCTGCGGTGCCCTGGTGTTCGGTGTCGGGTTCCTCGGTGGTGGGTTCGGCAGGTTCGGGTTCGGCTGGGTTCTGGTCTGTGGTGTTCTCGATGGTGACCGGTGTCGCGGTGTCGGGTTCCTCGGCGGCGGGTTCGGCAGGGTCCGGTTCCGCAGGGTTCTGGTCTGCGGTGTCGGGTTCTGCGGCGTCCTGCTGTTCGGCGTCCGGTTCTGTGGCGGCCGGTTCCTCGGTGTTCGTTTTGGTGAGGGCCGGTTCCTTGGCGTCCGGTTCCGCGAGGTCCTGGTCGGCAGAGTCCTGGCCGGCAGAGTCTTGGGCGGCGAGGTCTTGGGCGGCGAGGTCCTGGGCGGCGAGGTCCTGGGCGGCAGCGTCCTGGGCGGCAGCGTCCTGGGCGGCGAGGTCCTGGGCGGCGAGGTCCTGGTCGGTGGGGTCCGAGGTGGGGGTGGTCAGGGAGTCGAGGGTGCCGACGGCGGTGGCGGCGGTCCACTTGGACAGCTCGCGGCCGACCATCTCGCGGGCGAGTTCGCGTACGTCGGTGTGGGCGGTGTCCTTGCGTGCCACGACGGCGCCGCTGCGCATGATCGTCACCCGGTCGGTGGCGTGCAGGATCTCGTCGAGTTTGTGGCTGATCAGGATGACGGTCTTGTTCTCGTCCTGGGTCACGTGTCTGAGCACGGAGAACAACTCACGGGACTCGGCGAGGGTGAGCACCGAGGTGGGTTCGTCCAGGATGAGCAGGTCGGGGTCGCGCCGCAGGCACTTGACCAGTTCGACGCGCTGGCGTTCGCCGGTCGTCAGGTCCTCCACGACGGCGTCGGGATCGACGGTGAGGCCGTATCTGTCGCCCACCTCGCGGACGACCCGCCGGGCGCCGTCGCGGTCGACCCGGCCGCGTTCGCCCAGGGTCACGTTCTCCCACACGCGCATCCGGCCGACGAGGCTGAAGTGCTGGTGGACCATGGAGATGCCGAGCTTGGCGGCGACGAGCGGGTCGGAGATCTCGACGTGCTCGCCGTCGATGGCGATCCGTCCCGAGTCGGGCGCGACCAGCCCGGTCAGGATCTTCATCAGGGTGCTCTTGCCCGCGCCGTTCTGGCCGAGCAGACCGTGGATCTCGCCTCGCTGAACGCTCAGGCACACGTCGTCACAGGCGACGACCGAGCCGAACCGCTTGGCGATGTCGGTCAGCTCGACCGCGGGGACCGCGACCAGGTTGGTCGCGGTCCCGCCTGTGTCGCTATTTTCCGTCGACAGCCGCATCGACATCGAACTTTCCGTCACCAATGTCCTTCATAACCTTGTCCAGCCGGGACTGCTGGTCGTCCTCCGACTTGCAGAGCTTGACCGTGGGCACCGGGTCCTTGCCGATGATGAACTCCCGCGTCACACCCATCTTCATCTCGCCCTTCTGGAAGTCCTGAAGGGACTGGGCGAAGAACTCTCCCGGGTCGAAGATGACGGAGATGTCGTACTTCGTCACCGTGTCCTCGCACCGGTCGGTGCCCGGGGTCATCGACGGGATCTTGGCCTTGTTGGCCTCCTGGGTGACGGCGTCGGTGGCACCGCCCAGGTAGGGGTAGACGACCTTGATGCCCTTGGCCTTCTGCGCCTCGAACGCCTCCTTGGCCTTGGCCGAGTCGTTGAAGTCGCCGGTGAAGGTGGTGAGCACCTCCGCCTTCGGCACGACGTCCTGGATGCCGGCCTTGAACGCCTTGGCGGCCTGGATGGAGAAGTCCGCCTCGGGGCCGGTGATGTAACCGGCCTTCGTGCCATTCGACTTCTCAAGCACCAGTCCGGCGGCGTAACCCGCCGAGTAGAGGGTCTGGTTGACCTTGTCCACCGACTGGCTGAAGTACTTGGTCTGCTCGACGCCGCCGCCGCCGTTGACGTACCAGTTCGTCTCCTTGCACTGGGGCTCCGCGGCGGCGGTGAGGGCGTCCTTCAGTTCCTGGGCGCCGACGGCGATCAGGTCGACTCGCTGGCGGCAGAGGTTGCGCGCCTGGTTGAGCACCTCGTTGGGCTTGAGCTGGTCGATGGTCCGCATCTCCCAGCCGTTGGACCTGGCGATGGTTTGCGCCTTGTCCACAAAGGTCTGGTAATAGCCGTTGTCGTGCGTGTCACCGGGGCTGAGTACCCCGATGACGACCTTGCCGTCTCCGTTGACGTCGGGCTGGGCCTTGACTGCCGTCTTGGCCGCGGTACCGGTGTCCGCGGTCTCGCTCCCGCCGCAGGCGGTGAGCAGCAGCGCCGGCGCGATCACGATCGCGAGGGTGGCCCGTGCTGAGGTGTTCATCGCGTTGCCTTCCAAAGGACAGGGGGGGTCAGTCCTTGTGCGACTCGGGACTGGATATTCGGGATGTTGCCGCCATGGCAGGCCTCGACCTCGAGACAGCCCTGCGTCACTCCGCCAAGAGACATGGATTACTCCCTGTAGTCCTCACGGGGAGGAGTGAAGATGTCGAGAATCCACGTTTCTCCATGTTCAGGATCACCGATGAACTGGCTGTCACCGTGCATGAACCCCTTGGGAGCCCAGTAAACGTCGCCCGGCTTCAGCAGACGGCGTTCGTCCGATCCGATGCGGAAGTCGAGCTGACCTTTAATGATCATGCCGAACTGCTCGTTGTCGGGGTGGCAATCGTATGGCGTGGGGCCGGCGCCTTCACGGATCCGCCAAAACGTGAGCATCAGGCCGTCGCCGGTATAAATGCGACGCTTGAAGCCCGGCTTAATTTCCTTGAAGGCGGAGACGTCCTCGAAACGCCACACGTGATCTGTCATGGTTTCTCCATCGTAGGGTGTTATATCATGCGGGCGATCATGGAGTGCTCTACCTCGTTTAGATGGCTTTCCGCTGATTTGGCCGCGCCATCCTCGTCGCCTCTCTTGATCGCTTCCGCGATACGCCGATGCGCGTTGCACGCTTGAGCGATCACATCCCGTACGGCTTGCGCGTTGGTGCTGGAGTCGAGCAGGGTCCGAAACTCCTCGGAAGCGAACACACCATCGAGTACTTTCCCGTAAAGCTCCTGAAGGGTGGGATTGCCGCAGGAACGGGCGATGGCCCAGTGAAAGAGCCGGTCGGAGCGGCGGAAGTCCTCCAGCGGCATGCCCTCGACGAACGCGTCGGCCGTCTTGACCAGCTCGTCCCGCTCGGTGTCGGAGGCGCGGGAGGCGGCCAGCCGGGCGATGGACACCTCGATGACCCTGCGGCACTCGAACAGCTCGCGGACCCGGCTCTTGCGCGGGTCGACGGTGACCCCGGGCAGCTGCTCCGTGACATGGAACCGGTTCCCTATCTTGTGGATGCGGCCCAGCGCGATGAGGCTCTGCACGGCTTCCCTGACGGAGGTCCTGGCCACCCCGAAGTCCTGGCACAGCGCCCGCTCCGAGGGAAGCTGCGTGCCGGGGGGAAGCTCGCCGCTCTCGATGCTCTCCAGCAGCGTGTCACGGATCTCCTCGGAGACCATGCGCCGCGCGACGGGGCCGAACCGGGGACGGGTGGTCACTCGCCGGTGCTCCCCATCAGGTCCGCGAACCGGCGCTGCTCGCCCGGGATGTCCAGCGGCCTGATGATCGCCTCGTGCTCCTCGTCGCCCCAGAACTCCGGTGGCACCAGCCACATCACCTCGAACTCCAGACCGTCGGGGTCCTTGGCGTACAGGCTCTTGTTCGCGCCGTGGTCGCTGGCTCCGTGCAGCGCGCCCTCCTCGGCGAGGCGGCGCTCGACGGCGGCCAGCTCCTCAAGCGTGGGCACCTCCCAGGCGATGTGGTAGAGCCCCACGGTCTGGCGTCCCGCGCGGGAGTCGCCGGCGGCCGAGCCGATCGTGAACAACGCCAGGTCGTGGTGGTTGTCCGAGTCGGGGGCGCGCAGGAACATGTACTGCCCGCCGGGGCCGTCGATGATCACCTGGAAGTCGAGCACCCGCTGGTAGAAATCGGCGGTGCGGCGGGCGTCCCGCACATACAACACCGCGTGGTTCATCCGCGTGATACCCATTCATCCGCTCCCTTAGTGGTCTGATGGTCTGACGATCAGACCATAAGTCGGGCGGTCTGTTCAAGGGCTCCTCTGGGCGAATACGTCGAGCAGTTCCCTGGCCGTGAGCGCGGTGCGAAGCCGATGCGCCGTCTCCGGATCCAACGGGTCGGACCCGAGGAGCTGGCGCAGCTGACCCACCCGGTACCCCACCGAGTTGCGGTGCAGGTGCAGTAATTCGGCCACGGTGGCACGACTTCCCCTGGTGGCGAGCCAGGCGTCCAGCGTCAGGATCAGCTCGGGCCGGTCCATGATCGGCCCGAGCTGCTGTTCGACGAAGGCCCGCAGCCGATCGGCGGGTACGGCGAGCAGCAACTGGGCCAGCCCGAGGTCGGAGTGCAACAATTCCGTCTCGCCCTGCTTACGGCGCAGCAACCCGAGCACGGTCTCCGCGTCCCTGAACGATCTCGCCGTCTCGCGCGGGTCCTGTACCACCGGCCCCGTCGCGGCCAGCACGGTGCCCTCGCCGACCATGCCCTGCAGCCGCACCCTGATCCGGGCGACCTCCCTCGCCAGCTCGCCGGAGAGCACGGTCCAGCCCATGCTGGCCTCCTGGCGCACCGGCATCTCCAGCCAGGACAGCGCTGTGGACCAGGTACGCCGGTTGGGGCCGTCGTAGGCGAAGACGGCCGCCGCGTGCGGCTCGTCGAGGCGCAGGCCGAACCTGGCGGCCGTACGGGTCAGCTCCTCGGTGCCCCGCAGCGCGCCGAAGCGCAGCTCGTCGATCAGCCGGCTCGCGGTCTCCGCCGTGGCGGTGGCGGCGGCGTCACGCCGTACGGCCTCGATGGCGACCGCGGTCGAGGACGCCTTCAGATAGTCGAGGACGCGGGCGTCGACCGGCTCGGCGAGCAGCAGCAGGCCCACCCGGCGCTGCCCGGCCCAGACCGCCAGCGCTCTGGCCGCCCAGCCGTCCTGCAGTTTCACGGTGACCGGCTCCGGCTCGGCGAACACCCGGGCCACCTCGGCAGGGCTCATCGTCGCGTCGCCGCCGTCCGTCGCGGAGAACACGCCGCCGTGCACGCCGATCAGCCGCGCGGCCTTGCCGGTCTCCTCGGACAGCCGGGAGAGTATGGAGCGCCACCCGTCGCCGCCGAGGGCCAGCTCGTTGAGCCCGGCCGCGAACGCCTCGGTACCGGCGGCCGGGGTGGCACGACGGCCGGAGGCGCGGCTGGGCGCACGGCCGGGCCGGGCGGGTCGCCCGTCCCGCTCGCCCTCGGCGCTCAGGCGGTCCATACAGCCTCCACGGTGTGGCCTTTAGGCACCAATATGCCGATATTTCATGGCATCAAGTTTATTTTGGGACATCCTTATCGACATGTGACAATACGCCCATGCGTGAGGAAGCAAAGAGCCAGGTCCGGGCCGTGATCAACCGGGAGGCGGACCGACTGATCGCGCTCAGCCACCGGTTGCACGCCCACCCCGAACTGGGCTTCGAAGAGGTCCGCGCGGCCGGTTGGCTCGGCGAGGCGCTCGCCGCCCACGGCTTCGCCGTACAGGCCGGGGTCTGCGGGCTGCCCACGGCGTTCACGGCGACCGCGGGCAGTGGTCCGACGGTGATCGGGATCTGCGCGGAGTACGACGCGCTGCCGGGGATCGGGCACGCCTGCGGGCACAACGTGATCGCCGCCGCGGCGGTCGCCGCCGGCATCGGGCTGGCGGCGGTCGCCGCCGACCTCGGGATCACCGTGCGGGTGATCGGCACCCCGGCCGAGGAGAACGGCGGGGGCAAGGTCCTGATGATCGAGCGCGGCGCGTTCGACGGACTGACCGCGGCGATGATGGTGCACCCGGCGCCGATCGAGCGGCTCGACCCGCCGGTGCTGGCCAGGGCGCAGCTCCACGTGGAGTACGAGGGCCGGCCCGCGCACGCCTCCGCCTGTCCCGAGGACGGGGTCAACGCGGCCGACGCGCTCACCGTGGCCCAGGTGGCCATCGGCCTGCTCCGCCAGCACGTGCCCGGCGACCAGCGGATCCACGGCATCGTGACCGAGGGCGGGCAGGTGCCGAACATCGTTCCCGCGCACACCTCGGCCGACTACTACGTGCGGGCCAGGACGCTGGCGGAGCTCGACGTGCTGCACGCCCGGGTGCGCGCCTGCTTCGAGGCCGGCGCGATCGCCACCGGCGCCACGCTGTCGCTGGGGTCCGCCTCGCCCGCCTACTCGGAGTTCCGCCACGACGCGTCGATGCTCGCCCATTACCGGCGGAACGCAGCCGAGCTCGGCAGGAGCTTCCCCGAGCCGACCGCGGCCGACGATCGGATGGCCGCCTCGACCGACATGGCCAACGTCTCGCTCGTCGTGCCTTCCATCCAGCCGCTCGTCTCCATCGACTCCGGCTCCGTCGGCCAGCACCAGGCGGAGTTCGCCGAGTTCGCGGTACGGCCCGCAGCGGACCGCGCACTGCTCGACGGTGGTACGGCGATGGCGTGGACCGCCATCGATCTGGCGGCCCGGACCGGATAGGCCCGAGCTTGCATGTGAAGCTCTCACACGACTCACGGAAGCACGTTGTGCCACTAGCACAGA
Source organism: Dolomitihabitans soli (assembly GCF_022213955.1). Lineage (GTDB taxonomy): Bacteria > Actinomycetota > Actinomycetes > Streptosporangiales > Streptosporangiaceae > Streptosporangium_A > Streptosporangium_A soli. The sequence goes on from NZ_JAKNTW010000019.1 coordinate 105,160, forward strand.
AGTCACTCAATCAGGATGTGACTGCTTCAGGCTGACAGCCAGGCGAAACTTCCCTGACATGCGATGATATATCCGGAAACACGGCGGCCACAGGGCCCGCGGCTGCGGACTCTGTGGCCGGGACGTGTCCTACCGAGGCCCGTCCTGGCGCCTGCCCGCGACGAGCTGATCGTCCGCAGTCGGCTCGGCCGGGTCCGTCGGGCTCGCCGGGCTCGTTCTAGGCGGGGGGACCGGCCCCGCGTGCTTGCCGGAGACGGTCGACGGGGTCTCGTCGAGCTTGCGCTCCAGCTCTCGTTTCTCCGCCTCCAGCCGTGCCGTCCGATTGTGCGTCTCGGCTCGCGAGCGGCGGCGGTCACGGCGGTGAATCAGAGTCCGCCGCATTCCTCTCATCGTCAGCATCAGACCCAGCATGAAGATCACTGCGGTGGCGACGCCGGCGAGGAACACCTCCAGCTGCGTGAGTTCGTACGTCCTGTCCATAATTGAGACGGACGTGGTCGCCGTGGCGGGCTCATCGGCGAATATGACGACGAGCGCCGCCGCTGAGGCGACCATAAGTAGCAGGCCCAACACGACCATTGACCTCACTCCTCAGCTTTCCCCGGTTCGGGTTCCCCTCGACTGCCCCGGATCCCTTGACTTATTCGTGGTTCTTCTTTTCGGGCGCAGAACCTTCTGGCGGAGTGAATGGCGAAAACAGGCACGGTGGCTTACCGTTCGATTACGATCAGTCATCGACCTCGTCCAGTCGTCCTCACTTGCACGCCGGGCGTGCACAGTCGACCCTGGAGTTGCTACGAGTGGCAGGAGAGGTCCCGATGGCACGGATGCCGAACTGGATGCATTCTGAGCCCGCTGTTCCGGTATGGCCGCCTGACCGTTACGAACTGCGCTGCACCTTTCCTCCCCCCGAATACCCGTCGATTGATCGCTACCACTTCGCGGAGTTCGCCGTGGAGGCCGCGCGCAGGCTTCGGGAGATCGGCCTCGTGCACCAGCTCCAGGTCGTACGGCTCAGCGATGGAAATGTGCTTTTCGATCTGGTGTCCGCCCACGAGACGCCGATCGACGCCTGGTGACCGACGCCTGGTGACCGACGCCTGGTGACCGACGCCTGCTGATCACGACTGGTGACCCACGACGAAAAGCCGCCCCCGTGAGCGTGTGCTCGCGGGGACGGCTGTCGTTCTGGGTGGATCAGGCCTGGCCGGCCTTCTCCAGGGCGGCGCAGCAGGTCTCGACGATCAACCGGGTGACCACGTAGGGGTCGCAGTTGGCGTTGGGGCGACGGTCCTCGATGTAGCCCTTCTTGTCCACCTCGACCTGCCACGGGATGCGGACGGAGGCTCCACGGTCGGACACGCCGTAGCTGTACTCGCTCCACGCGGCGGTCTCGTGCGACCCGGTCAGGCGGTGCTCGATCTCGGCGCCGTACCCCTTGATGTGCTCCTCGGCGCGCTCGCCGAGTGACTCGCACGCGGTGATGATGGGGTCGTAAGCCTCACGCATGGCGCGGGTGGAGAAGTTGGTGTGCGCGCCGGCGCCGTTCCAGTCGCCCTTGACCGGCTTGGGGTCGAGGGTCGCGGAGACGTCGTAGTCCTCGGCGATGCGGTAGAGCAGCCAACGGGCGATCCAGAGCTGGTCGGAGACCTCCAGCGGGCCGACCGGGCCGACCTGGAACTCCCACTGGCCCGGCATGACCTCGGCGTTGATGCCCGAGATGGCCAGACCGGCCTGCAGGCAGGCGTCGAGGTGGGTTTCCACGATCTCGCGCCCGAAGACCTCGTCGGCGCCGACACCGCAGTAGTAGAAGCCCTGCGGGGCGGGGAAGCCGCCGGCCGGGAAGCCGAACGGGCGGCCGTCCTTGAAGAAGGTGTACTCCTGCTCGATGCCGAAGATCGGCGCCTGGCCCGCGAAGCGCTCGGCCACCGGGCTGAGCTGCGACCGCATGTTGGTGGGGTGCGGCGTCATGTCCGTGTTGAGCACCTCGCACAGCACGAGGACGTCGTCGCCGCCGCGCAGCGGGTCCGGGCAGGAGAAGACCGGCTTGAGCACACAGTCCGAGGACCGGCCCTCAGCCTGGTTGGTGCTCGAACCGTCGAAGCCCCAGATCGGCAGCTTCTCGCCGTCCTGCAGGATCCGCGTCTTGCTGCGGAGCCTGGCGGTGGGCTCGGTGCCGTCGATCCAGATGTACTCGGCCTTGTAGCTCAACGTCGATCCCTTCACGTGTTCGTTCACCACGCCAAGAGTCTCAATAGGCGATTTCTTCGCCGTTGCCCGAATGTTTCCACTGTGTGAACCCTTGACCGGTGACAGTGGGCAATCCTAGAATCCACTTCTAGATATCGATTCTAACCTCATCGGTCACAGCCGGCACGTGAGGCACCCGGGGGACGAGAACGCGCGACGCAATCCCGACCGAAGGGAGAGCCGGTGGAATCCTTCATCCAGCGGCGGAAATCACTGACGGCCCTCATGATCACGATCTGTCTCGCGGCGTCCGCCTGTGGGGGCGGAGGCGCCGGAACCAGCGGACCGCAGGCGCAGGAGAACGGTCCACCTAGGCCGGGTGGCACGCTGACCGTGGCGATGCCGTCCGACGCTCCCACCCTCGATCCCCATAAATCCTCTTCTTTCAACACCCATGAGCGCCTTGGGCTGGTCTACAGCCGCCTGCTCAAGCAGGAGATAGGCCCCGACGTCCCGTACGGCAAGGCCAAAAACGTGGGGGACCTCGCCGAGAAGTGGGAGGTCGCCGAGAACGGCCTGACCTATACCTTCCACCTCAGGAAGGGAGTGCGCTGGCACGACGTCGCCCCAGTGAACGGGCGCGAGTTCGTCGCCGGCGACGTGGTCGCGACCTTCGAGCGGATCCAGAAACAGGGCTTCCAGGCCCAGATGCTCCGCAACGTGACCAGCGTCAAGGCGTCCGACGAGCACACCGTGGTGCTGAAGCTCTCCAAGCCCTTCGCGCCGCTGCTCAACTTCATGGCCAACCACCACATGTGGATCCTCCCCAAGGAGGCGGTGGACGGCACCGTCAATCTGGACCGCCAGGCCATCGGCACCGGGCCGTTCGTCCTGGAGCGCTGGGACAGAGACGTCGCCGCCGTCTACAAGAAGAACCCCACCTACTACGACACCGGCAAGCCGTACCTCGACGGGGTGGTCTTCAAGGTCGTGCCCAACCAGGGCGCCCGCGTCGCGGCCTTCCGGTCGGGGGAGAGCCAGCTGGTGAGCGCCTCGACGCCGGAGGAGGCGCTCGCGCTGAAGCAGGCGGCGCCCAACGCCACGATGCTCGACCTGCTCAGCTCCGCTCCCGTGCAGGTCTACTTCAACATGAAGCGCGAGCCGTTCGACGACCTCAAGGTCCGCAAGGCCATCAGCCTCGCCATCGACCGGGAGGGCCTCGCGAAGGCGCTCTTCGACGGTGGCAAGTATCCCGGCCCGGTCCAGGTCACCCAGGAGGAGTACGCCCTTCCCCAGGACGAGCTCAAACAGCTCCAAGGCCACGACCAGGCCAAGGCGAAACAACTGCTCGCCGAGGCCGGCCTGCCGAACGGCTTCAGCACCAACATGATCGTCACCCCCGGGTACGGCCCGCAGTACGTCCGGCTCGCCGAATGGGTGGTCGAGGACCTCGCCAAGATCGGCATCAAGGTCAAGCTCGAAGTGGTCGAGTACGCCACCTACTTCAGCAGCCGTTGGCCGGGCAAGCAGTACGACATGGGACTCGGCCTGCAGACCCCGTTCCTGGAGCCCGACGAGTTCCTCCGCGACCAGCTCCACTCCGAGGGATCGCGCAACTGGTACAACATCAGCGATCCCAAGCTCGACGACCTGCTGATCGAGCAGACGACCCTGCTCGACGAGGCCGAGCGCACGGAGAAGGTCAAGGAGATCCAGCGCTACGTCCTTGAGAACCTGGTCAACCCGATCTACGTGTGGACGGTCCCCTCCCGGGTGCTGATCAACGAGAGCGTCCGCGACTTCCACCCGCAACCCGCCTACGGCTATCCCGAGCTGGTCTCCACCTGGATGGTGAGCCGATGACGCCGCCGGTACTGGAGATCGACGGGCTGACCACGTCCTTCGAGACCCGTCAGGGCAGGGTCGAGGTCGTCAGCAACGTCTCCTTCGCCATCCCGCAGGGCGAGAGCGTCGCCGTCGTCGGCGAGTCGGGATCGGGCAAGAGCGTCACCGCGCTGTCGATCATGGGCCTGCTCGAAGGCAACGGGACCGTCTCCAAGGGCTCCATCCGGCTGCGCGGCAGGGAACTCGTCGGCCTGTCGAACAAGGAGTACCGGCTGATCCGGGGCAGGAACATCGGGATGATCTTCCAGGACCCGACCACCTGCCTCGATCCCGTCTACCCGATCGGCCACCAGATCAGCCAGGCACTCCGGATCCACAAGGACCTCAGCAAGGCCCAGGCCCGCGCCCGCACGGTCGAACTGCTGACCATGGTCGGCATCCCCGACCCGGTGTCCCGGCTGAAGAGCTACCAGCACGAACTGTCCGGCGGCCAGCGCCAGCGCGTCATGATCGCCATCGCGCTGGCCTGCGGCCCCGAACTGCTGATCGCCGACGAGCCGACGACCGCGCTCGACGTCACCGTGCAGGCCCAGATCCTCGGCCTGCTGCAGAAGGCGCAGGAGGAGACCGGCGCCGCCCTCCTGCTCATCACGCACGACCTGGCCGTGGTCGCGGAGATGGCCAAACGGGTCGTGGTGATGTACGCCGGGCAGGTCGTCGAGGAGGGTCTCGTCGACGAGGTGCTCAACCAGCCACGCCACCCCTACACGGCGGCCCTGTTGCGCAGCGTGCTCAGCCCCGACATGTCCAGGGACGAACCGCTGCACATCATCGAGGGCACGGTGCCCGGCGCGCACGACATGCCAGGCGGCTGCCGGTTCAACCCCCGCTGCGAACACGCCTTCGACACCTGCCTCACCGAGGCGCCCGGCCTGCACGACTGCGGTTCCGGCCACCGCAGCCGCTGCTGGCTGGCCCAACGCGGCGAACGGCTGGAGGTCTCCGTATGACGGCCCCGACCACCCACGAGCGGCCCGCCGTACCGGCCGCCGACTCGTCCCTCCTGGAGGTCTCCGACCTGGTCAAGCACTTCCCCGTACGGCGCGGCCTGCTCGGCCGCAGGGTGGGCGAGGTGCGGGCGGTCGACGGCGTGTCGTTCAGCGTCGGCCGCGGTGAGACGCTCGGCCTGGTGGGGGAGTCGGGCTGCGGCAAGTCCACGATCGGCCGCATGGTGCTCGGCCTGATCCGCCCGACCGGCGGCACCGTCCGCTACGCGGGCAAGGATGTGCTCGGCCTGCGCGGCGGTGACCTGAAGGAACACCGCAGACGGCTGCAGATCGTCTTCCAGGACCCGTTCAGCTCGCTCGATCCCCGGATGAAGGTCGGCCGGATCATCGCCGAGGGCCTCGACATCCACAAGATCGGCACCAAGGAGAGCCGCCGCGACTGGGTGGTGGACCTGCTGCGCCAGGTCGGCCTGGCACCGCGTGACGCGGGCCGGTTCCCGCACCAGTTCTCCGGCGGGCAGCGCCAGCGGATCAGCATCGCGCGGGCGCTCGCCACCAACCCCGACTTCCTGGTCTGCGACGAGCCGGTCTCCGCCCTCGACGTCTCCATCCAGGCGCAGATCATCAACCTGCTGCGCGACCTGCAACGGCAGCGCGGCCTCGGCTACCTGTTCGTCTCGCACGACCTCAACCTGGTGCGTTACATCGCCGACCGGATCTGCGTGATGTATCTCGGCGAGATCGTGGAGGTGGCCACCGCCGAGGAGCTCTTCACCGCGCCCCGCCACCCCTACACCAAGGCGCTGCTCTCCTCCGCGCCCCAACTCCGCGCCGACCGCTCGGTCCGCGAACGGATCCAGCTGACCGGCGAGGTGCCCAGCGCCGCGAAACCGCCCAGCGGGTGCCGATTCCACCCCCGCTGTCCCCAGGCCGTCCCGGAGAGCGCGAAGGTGCGGCCCCGCCTCACCCAGATCTCCCCCAGCCACGCGGTGGCGGCCTGCCCGTGCTTCACGTGAAACGAGGTACGACCTGATGCTCCAAGTGATCGTCAGGAGGCTCGTCTACGGCTTCCTCATCCTCAACATCATGACGGTCTTCCTCTTTCTCGTGATCCGGCTGATCCCGGGCGATCCGGTCCGGGTGCAGCTCGCCGACGCGGCCGTCTCGCAGGAGCGGATCGACGAGCTGACCGCCCAGCTCGGGCTGGACAAGCCGCTGTGGGAACAACTCGGCTCGTGGTACGCCGGCGCCGTCCGGGGCGACTTCGGGATGTCGTTCTCCACCGGCCGCCCGGTCGGGTCGGTGATCGCCGAACGGCTCACCCTCACCATCGAGCTCACCATCCTCGCGGTGGTCGTCGCGGTGCTGCTCGGCATCTTCGTCGGCGTGATCTCCGCCGTGCGGCGCAACAGCCTGCTCGACAACGTCCTGCGGGTCGGCGCGGTCATCGGCCTGTCGGTGCCCAACTTCTGGCTCGGCCTCCTCATGATCACGTTCACCTCGACCGTGCTCCAGTGGGTGCCGCCGCTGTCCTACCGGGGACTGCTGGAGGACCCCGTGCAGAACCTCACCCAGATGCTGCTGCCCGCCGTCGCGCTGGGCGTCGCCCTCGCGGCCAGCGTCGCCAGGCTGTCCCGCTCCTCGATGCTGGAGGTGCTCGGCTCCGACTTCATCCGCACCCACCGCGCCAAAGGCGTCTCCGAGCGGGCCGTCATGTTCCGGCACGGCCTGCGCAACTCGCTGATCCCCGTGCTGACGCTCATCGGCATCCAGATCGGCGGCCTGCTCGGCGGCACCGTGATCCTGGAGCAGATCTTCGCCCTGCCCGGCCTGGGACGAACCGTCTTCGAAGCGGTCAACAACCGCGACTACCCGCTGCTACAGGTGTGCGTGCTGCTCTACGGAGCGATCTTCATCCTGGTCAACCTGGCGGTCGACGTCAGCTACGGCTGGGTCAACCCGCGGATGCGCAAAGCCGACTGAGGAGACCCGATGACCGACCAAGCCGTAGTGGCCTCCCGCCTCCCCACCGACACCCGCCCACCTGCGTTGGCCGGTCCCCTTCCCACTGACGCGGGCCGCGCCGAGGAGATGCGATGACCGACCAAGCCGCGGTGATCGACCGTATCCCCGCCGACACCGGCTGGAGCGAGCTGCGCCGCTTCTTCAAGACCCAGACCGTCGGCGCGGTCTCGCTGACGGTGATCCTGCTCTTCATCCTGGTCGCCGTCGCCGCCCCGCTGATCGCGCCGTACGACCCCATCTCGCAGGACCGCGCGTCCTTCCTGACCGGGCCCGGCGGCGCGCACCTCCTCGGCACCGACGACCTCGGCCGCGACATGCTCAGCCGGATCATGCACGGCGCCCAGATCTCCCTGTACGTCGGCACCCTGACCGTCGTGCTCTCCCTGGTCATCGGTTCCATCATCGGCGTCGGCGCCGGTTACATCGGCGGCGCCGTGGACGCCACCCTGCAGGGGATCATCGACGCCGTCATGTCGATCCCGCCGCTGATCCTCGCCCTCTTCGTGGCCTCCCTGCTCGGCCCGAGCATCACCAACGTCATCTTCGCGCTCTCCGTCCTCACCGTCCCGCGCTTCGCCCGGATGGCCCGCGGCGAGATGCAACGCATCAAGAGCGAGGACTTCGTGAACGCCTCCGTCGCGCTGGGGGCCGGCCGAATCCGCGTGATGGTACGGCACGGTCTGCCCAACATGCTGCCCTCGCTCATCGTGATTTCCAGCCTCGGTTACGGCCAGGTCATCGTCGCCGAGGCCGCCCTCAGCTTCCTCGGCATCGGCACCCCGCCCCCCGAGCCCTCCTGGGGCCTGATGCTCAGCCAGGGCACCACCTACTTCCAGACCGCCCCCTGGCTGGTGGTCTTTCCCGGCATCGCGATCAGCCTCGCCGTACTCGCCTTCAACCTCTTCGGCGACGCCCTCCGCGACTTCCTCGACCCCAAACTCGTCCGCTGAATCGGGTGGGGCAGGTGACCGGATGACCGGATGGCCAGGTGAACGGATGACCGGAAAGTAGGTAATGGTCTGGGCTATTCGTGGGGGATCGTCCTAGGGTGTGGTTGTCTACACGAGTCGGAATAGTTGACCGCTCCTGTCGTCTCGATGCGGAACAACCCCCACCGCAGTGAAGGAGACCCTGTGGCCGCCCCTCCTACCGACCGTTCCCCGATCGGCGTCCCCCGGAGTCGTGTACGCCAGTTGATGGCGGCCAGCGCCGGCAACGTCGTTGAATGGTTCGACTGGTACGCCTACGTCTTCCTGACGACGTACTTCTCCGCGCAGATCTTTCCCAAGACCGGCGATCCGCTGATCCCGGTGCTGAGCGCGTTCGCGGTGTTCGCCGTCGGGTTCTTCATGCGCCCGCTCGGCGGCCTGCTCGTCGGCGCCTTCGCCGACCGGTTCGGGCGCAAGACGGCGATGACGTTCACGATCACGTTGATGGGCGCCGGTTCGCTGCTGCTCGCGATCACGCCGACGTACGCGGCGGCGGGGGTGCTCGCGCCGATCATTCTGGTCCTCGCCAGGCTGATCCAGGGCCTGTCGGTGGGCGGCGAGTTCGCGGCGGCGACCACGTTCCTGGTCGAGTCGGCGCCGCCCGGCCGTCGCGGCCTGTTCTCCAGTTTCCAGTACGTGAGCACCACGATCGGGCAGTTGCTCGCCTCCGGACTGGCCGCGGTGTTGGCCGGCAGCCTGCCCGAGGCCGACATGAACTCCTGGGGCTGGCGCGTGCCGTTCCTGGTCGGGGCCGTGCTCAGCCTGGTGGGCCTGTGGATCCGCCGGGGGGCCGACGAGACCACCACGCTGGCCTCGGAGATCGAGCGGGGCACGGCCGAGAAGCCGAAGCTGTTCGAGTTCCTGGTCCGTTACCCGTCGAAGGCCGCCCTGATCGTCGGCATCACGATGGCGGGCACCGTCGCCTACTACACCTGGACCACCTACCTGCCGACCTACGCGCAGCAGAGCGTGGGGTTCGACGTCGGTGACGCGCTCACCGTGAGCACCATCTCGCTGGTGTTCTTCATGGTGCTGCAACCCCTGCTCGGCATGCTGTCCGACCGAATCGGCCGCAAGCCCATGCTGATCACCTTCGGCCTGGGGTTCACCCTGCTGCCCGTGCCGCTGCTCAACACCCTCGACAACACCTTCGCCAGCCTGCTGTTCATCCAGTGCCTCGGGATGGTCTTCCTGGGCGGCTTCACGTCGATCTCCGCCGCGGTCAACTCCGAACTGTTCCCCACCCGGGTGCGCGCGGCGGGCGCCGGCCTCCCCTACTCGCTGACCGTCGCCGTCTTCGGCGGCACCGCGCCCCTGATCGGCACCGCGCTCAAGGACGCGGACAACTCCGCCCTGTTCCCGTGGTACGTGTCCGCACTCGCGCTGATCTCGACCCTCGTCTACGTCTTCGCCCTGAAGGAGACGAAGGACCAGCCGCTCAGGTGACGTTGTTTCGCAGGGGTACGGACACGCGCCGCCGTACCCCTGCGAGTCTCTGGTCAGCCCACGCGTTCAAGGGGCCTGACGGGGGTTTCGAACTGCAGGTGGGCCAGCAGGCGCTCGTCCTCCTCCGGGGTCTGGTCGACGCGGGCCATCGCGATCCGCAGGATGGGCGGCGCGATCACCGAGGTCACGACGGCGACCAGGATGATGATCGTGAAGACCTCGGTGCTGATGACGCCGAGGCGCAGGCCGACCATGGCGACGATGACCTCGACGACGCCGCGGGCGTTCATGCCGGCGCCCAGTGCCAGGCCCTCCCACTTGGTGAGGCGGCTGGCGCGCGCGCCCAGGTAGGCGCCGACGAACTTGCCGGCGATGGCGATGGCGAGGATGAGCAGGGCGAAGCCCAGGACGTCAGGTCGGGCGAGGGCGGTGAGGTCCATCCGGAGGCCCGCGGTGGCGAAGAAGATCGGCGCGAGGACGGCCAGGACCACGGTGCGCAGCGGGGCCAGCCGGGCCGGGTCCGGCTTGCCGTACTCGCTGATGAGGATGCCCATGACGAAGGCGCCGAAGATGGCTTCCAGCCCGAGGGCGTGGGTGCCCGCGGAGGCGAGCAGCAGCAGGACGACCGTGGTGGTGATGGTGGGGCCGGCCTCCGACGAGCGGGCGGCGAGCTGGTACGCCTTGCGGACGAGCGGACGGCCGATGACGAAGGCGAAGACGAGCACGCCGACGAGGTAGGCCAGGGACAGGGCGATGGTGCCCGTTTGCAGGCCGGTGGTCGCCATCGCGGACACGATCGAGAGCATCAGCCAGCCGAAGGCGTCGTCGACCATGCCCGCGGTGAGGGTGAGCTGGCCGATGTTGCGGTGCATGAGGTTCATGTCGATGAGGGTCTTGGCGATCACCGGGATCGCGCTGACGCACATGGCGACCCCGAGGAAGATCGCGAAGACCGTCTGGTCCCCGCCGCCGATGAACGCGTGCGGGAGCAGCAGGCCGGTGCCGACGCCGAGTCCAAGGGGGATGATCAGGCCGAATGCGCTGACCTTCGCGGCGGCCGAGCCCTGCCTGCGGATCAGTTTCAGGTCCAGATGCGCGCCGGTGATGCCGACCAGCAGCAACACCCCGAGCTGCCCCACCGCGTCCAGCATGTGGAACTGTGCGACCTCGTGCGGGATCAGCCACCCGGCCAGTCCGGGCGCCGCCTGGAAGAAGAGCGACGGACCGATGATGACGCCGGCGCACAACTCGCCGACCACCGCCGGCATCTTCAGTCGTACGGCGAGGCGACCGAGCACCAGCGCCAGGAACAGCAGCAGTCCGAGTTGCAGGATCAGCAATAGCAGCGGATGCGCACCGATTGGGGGAACGGGAGCCATGAGGCTGACCTCCACGCGGAGAGAGGGGGTTTATGCCGGCTCTCTCGACAGTGACACCAGACGGCCACTTCGTCACCGAGGAGATACCCGAAGTCATTGCCCGTGATGCTCAGCGGGAACACACGTCCCTTTGTCCGCTTGGAGGGTCCCTACCCGCTGGGAACAGAGCGCTCTCGTCCCGCACGGCCCGCCGTACGGCGCAGCGATGTCGTGCGAGCCGGCGGCCATGCGCCACGGCCGCCAGAGACGGGGAGGGCCGGGCACGCGGTATGCGTGACCGGCCCGCGGGGGCCCCGCGATGGGCCGGGGTCACCGCGTGGACAGGGCCTCCGTGGGGGAGAGACGGGAGGCCCGGATCGCCGGGTAGAGTCCGGCAACGGCGCCGATGGCCAGGGTCGCCAGGAGGCCGCCGATCGTGGCCCAGGCGGGGATCACGGCCGGATAGCCGAGGGAGAACGCGTACGCCGTGGTCACCCCGGTGCCGAGCAGGATCCCCCCGATCCCGCCCAGGGCGGAGAGCAGCAGCGACTCGGCGAGGAACTGGGTGCGGATCTGCCCGCGGGTCGCGCCGAGCGATCGGCGCAGGCCGATCTCCGGGCGTCGTTCCAGCACCGAGATGACCATGGTGTTGGCCACCCCGACGCCGCCGACGAGCAGCGCGACCCCGCCGACGCCCAGCAGCAGACCGGCGAACGCCTGGCTGGTGGCCTGCTTGGCGGCGAGCGCGTCCGAGGGCCGGGAGACGTCCACCTCGTTGGCCGCCTCCGGATTGGCCGTGCCGGCCAGCACCGAGCGGACGGCCTCCAGCTGTGCCTCGTCGGAGCGGGTGTAGAGGGTGGTCGGGTACCCGTCGAAGTCCAGCCTCGCCTCGGCGGCGGGCCAGCCGACCATCGCCGCGCTGTCCAGCTCGACCGCGAGCGGCACCGGGTCGAGGATGCCGACGACGGTGAACCGGATGCCGCCGACGACCACCTGGGAGTCCGGTCCCGCCGTGCTCACCCCGAGCCGCTGGGCCGCGCCCGCCCCGAGCACCACGGCCGGGAAGTTCTGGGTGGCCTCGTTGAGCCAGGTGCCGCTGCGCAGCGTCGCGCCCACGGTCGGAAGCAGATCGGGACGGGCGGCATAGGTGAAGATCCCGCTGGTCTGCGCCTTGGGGATGTTCTCGGACCGGTAGACCTTGGCCGCCTCGATCTGCCCGACCGCGGAGACCGCCTCCACCGGGTCGATGCGTTCGATCATCGCCTCGGCCTCCACCGGCATCTTGGCCGGTTCGCCCAGCAGCGTCTGGCCGGAGGTGACGGTGAGCAGGTTGGTGCCCAGCGACGAGAGCTGGCGGTCGAGCTCGGCCCCCGACGACGACGAGATGCCCACCACGCTGATCATCGCCGCGATGCCGATGGCGATGCCGAGCGCGGACAGGAACGCCCGCAACGGCCGGGTGCGCAGACCCACCGCGCCGACCCGCAGCACATCGTCCGGCCGCATTCTGGCCGGGACCAGTCTCGGCCGGTCGAGCGTGTCGATCGCGGCCATCACGCCACCCCGAACTCGGCGTTCCGCCGTGTCGCGACCTCCGTGACGTCCGTGACGGAGTCCGACACGATTCGGCCGTCGCGCATCCGCACCTGCCGGGGCAGGCCGGCGGCGATCTCGCGGTCGTGCGTGATGATCACGATGGTGGTGCCCGAGGTGTTCAGGTCACGCAGCAACTCCATGACTCCCGCCCCCGAGACGGAGTCCAGGGCGCCGGTCGGCTCGTCGGCGAGCAGCAGCGGGGGATCGCCGGCCACGGCCCTGGCGATGGCGACGCGCTGCCGCTCACCGCCGGACAGTTCGTGCGGATCGTGGTCGAGGCGGTGCCCCAGCCCGACCCGCTCCAGCGCGACCGCCGCCCGGCGACGCCGTTCGCCCCGGCTGAGGCCGGAGTAGAGGAGGCCCTCGGCCACGTTGTCCAGCGCCGGCACCTTGGCGGCGAGGTGGAAACTCTGGAAGATGAAGCCGATCCGGGTCCCCCGCAGCGCCGACAGCCGGCTGTCCGACAGCTCCGACACGTCGTACCCGTCGATCCGGACGCTTCCGGAGGAGGGACGGTCGAGGGTGCCGATGATGTTGAGCATCGTGGACTTGCCCGACCCCGACGGGCCGACGATGGCGGTGAGCTCGCCGCGTTCGATCCTCAGTGACACCGAGGCCAGCGCCTTGACCCCGCCCGGGTAGGACTTGGTCACGTCCGACAGTTCGATCACGGGGGGCGTCACTTCGGCATCCCCACGGTCATGCCCTCGGAGACGCCGTCGCCGGAGATCTCGACCCGGCCGCCGGAGAAGAGACCCGTCTCCACTCCGACATAGCGGGTCTTGGCATTCTCGACGACCTCGACGCCGAACCCGCCCTCGCTGAGCGCCACCAGGGCGGCGATCGGCACGGTGAGCACGTCCTTGCGCCGGTCAGCCGTGAAGGTCACCTCCACCGCCGCCTGGTCCAGGCCCTTGGCCGCCTTCTGGCTGTTCAGGGAGACCTGCACCTCCAGCATCGTCTCCGCGCCCTCGTTGCCCTCCCCGGGCACGATGACGGTGGCGACGTCGGTGACCTTGCCGCCCACGTCCTCGCCGTCGGGCAGGGTGACCGAGACCTTGGCGCCCTTCTTCGCCATCCGCTGGTCGCCGGGGTCCAACTGGACGGTGACCACCTTGTTGGTGCCGGTGTGGGTGAGCACCTTCTGACCGGGGGCGGTGGGCTGGCCGACCTCGGCCTCCAGGCTGTCCACCCGGACCCGGCCGTCGGCGAAGACCACCCGGCCCAGCTCGACGACGCCGGTCTCCGCCAGGCCCCGGTCCTCCTGCCACTCCATGACCGCCGCGGCCGTGGCGTAGGTGTACTCGTCGTCCACCGTGAAACCGTCGTAACCCAGCTTGCTCAGGTTGCGTTCCAGGATCTCGACATCCCGGCCCTCGACGCCGTCCTTCAGGTCGCGGTAGGCGGGCGTCGTGCCGTACATCAGCACCACCGGATCGTTGTCGACCTTGTAGAGCGGCTTGCCGCGGGAGACCGTGGCGCCGCTGTCCGGAAGCCAGGTGATCGTGCCCGGCTTCCTGCTGTTCGCGGTGGAGGCCGTGCCGTACCCGAGTTCGCCGTCGGAGTCCCGCGTGTCGTTGAGCGTCTGCCTGGTCACCTGGGCGGTGGCGGGGGGCAGGGCGCTGACCGCCGTGTCCGCCGAGGTGCCGCCGCCCAGAAGGCCCATGCTGTTCACGACTGCGGCGGCCACACCGACGACGGCGACCGCTACGAGCAGCCCGGCGACCTTCTTACCGCGACCACGGCGGCGGCGCGAGCGGGCGGAACCTCCGTCCGGTTCCGCGTTGTCGTCAAGGGTGGCCGCGCCCATCAAGAACCTCCCTGATCCGGCATCTGGCACTTCTTCTGCGCCGCGGCGAAGTCAGGGTCCTCGTTGATCGGCCCCTTCATGAGCAGGGCGCCGTCGGCGTTGGGGTCGGGGAACTCCTCGACGCCGTTGTCACGCATGCACTGCGCGAGGGCGCGCATCTTCTCGCCCCGCTGGCTCTTGTCCCCGGTCGTTCCCAGGCCCATCGGTGAGAACTGCTTGCACGCCTGCTGGGCTTTGTTCATGGTCTCTTCGCTGATGCCCTTGTCCAGCTTCAGGGTGACCGGCTTGCCGGGCTCCGGGTCGGCCATGTCGACGCCGTTCTCGCGCATGCACTGGGCGAACTTGAGTCCCATTTCCTGCGGGTTCTGGCTCGGCGCGGCGCTGGCGGCGGTCTTCGCGCCGCTGCCGTCGGCGGCGGACGGCACCTGGGCGGCAGTCCCCTCGCCCGCGCCGCAGCCTGTCAAGGTCAGCGTCAGTGCCAGCGGAAGCGCCGCCACCGCGCTGAGGAATCGTCCTCGCATGAAACATCTCCTCGTCCTGTGGCCGGTCGTCCGGCCATTCCAGAGGTGATGCAACACGGCGGTCCGTTTCCGCAGCGTTTCCATCTCGCATTTACGCCGAACACATCCGGCATGCGTCACGATCAGCCCATAAATGATGAAGGGGTACGAGGACACGATGCGGGTGCTGGTAGTTGAGGACGAGCGAATGCTCGCCGGCGCGATAGCCGAGTGGTTGCGCGACGATTCGCACGCGGTCGACACCGTGCACGACGGTGCGGCGGCGCTGGAGCGGATCTCGGTCAACGACTACGACGTGGTCGTCCTTGATCGCGACCTGCCGCTCGTGCACGGCGACGACGTCTGCAAGGAACTGGTCGAGTCGGAGTCGACCGCGCGGGTGCTGATGCTCACCGCGGCCGCGGAGATCGGCGACCGGGTGACCGGGCTGTCCCTGGGCGCCGACGACTACCTCGCCAAGCCGTTCGCCTTCGCCGAACTCGCCGCCCGCGTCATCGCGCTGGGGCGGCGGTCGCGGCCCGCCGTGCCGCCGGTGTTGCGGCGGGCCGGGATCACCCTCGATCCCGCGCGCCGGGAGGTGTTCAGGAACGGCCGGTTCGTGCCGTTGTCGAAGAAGGAGTTCGCCGTCCTCAGCGAACTGCTGCGCGCCGACGGGGCCGTCGTCTCCGCCGAGCGGCTGCTGGAGAAGGCATGGGACGAGCACACCGACCCGTTCACCGGCGCGGTACGTCTCGCCATCCTCAAACTGCGCCGCAAACTGGCCGAGCCGCCGGTCGTCGAGACGGTGCCCGGAACGGGATACCGAATCGCATGAGCCGCGGAAGGACGCGGTTCACCCTGCGGGCGCGGCTCACCTGTGTGTACGGCGCGCTGTTCCTCGTCGCCGGCCTGACCCTGCTCGGTGTCACCTATCTGTTGTTCACCCAGCAGATCTCGAACACCTTCGCCAGCAGATACGGAGGAGGGGACGGCAAGGAGAAACGACTGATCGTCGCCCAGAAGGGTTACGTGCTCACCGGCGCGGATGCGGCCCAGTGGGTGGAGAATCAGGAGGCGGAGCTGCGCGACGCGGCGGTCACCTCGATGGTGACCCAGGGCGGGGTCGCGCTGGCCATGGTCGGCGGGGTGGCGACGGGGTGCGGCTGGTGGGTCGCGGGCCGGGTGCTCGCCCCGCTCCGTCAGGTCACCGAGACGGCGCGGCGGATCTCCGCCGCGCCGAACGCCGACCGCGGCCTGCACGAGCGGATCGCCCTCAAAGGCCCGGACGACGAGGTGAAGGAACTCGCCGACACCTTCGACACCATGGTGGAACGGCTCGACCACTCCTTCGACGGGCAACGCCGGTTCGTCGCCAACGCCTCGCACGAACTGCGCACCCCGCTGACCATCAACCGGGCGCTGGTCGAGCTGGCCATGCACCGCAAGTCGGCGCCGCCCGAGATCAAGGAGCTCGGCGAGAGCCTGCTGGAGGTCAACACCCGGCACGAGCGGCTCATCTCGGGGCTGCTGCTGCTGGCCCGCTCCGAGCACCAGGTCACCGACCCGTCCCCGGTGGATCTCGCCGACGTGGTGTCCCACGTGGTGGCACGGGCCGAAGCCGAGGCGGAACAGGCGAAGATCACCCTGCATGAGATGCCCGGCCCGGCGCTCACCAGCGGGGACGCGTTGCTCCTCGAACGGCTGGTGCACAACCTGGTCGAGAACGGGATCCGGCACAACGTCGGGGACGGCGGCGGCTGGGTGCGGGTCGCCAGCCGTACCACCCGTGACGGGCACGTCGAGGTCGAGGTCGGCAACACCGGGCCCGTCGTGGCGCCGTACGACATTCCGGCGTTGTTCAAGCCCTTTCAACGTCTCGGCCCCGACCGGCTGGTCACGGCGAGGAGCGCGGGGCTCGGGCTGTCCATCGTCCGGTCGGTGGCCCAGGCGCACGGCGGCGACGTCACGGCCCGCCCGAACGAGGGCGGCGGCCTCATCGTCACGGCCCGCCTCCCCGCGGCGAAGATCTGACCCGCGCCTTTCCGCGGTGAACCGGTGATCGGCCTCGGGTGACCACGCGGGTCTGATGGTTGCGGGAGTTGATGATCGAGCCGCGCGTGGTTACTATGTCGGTTGACATACTTACTTTGAATGGAGCGTCGGAGAGATGGGCGAGTACTTCGTGACAGGCGGGTCCGGGTTCGTCGGCGGGCGGTTGGTCGAGCGACTGGTCGCCGACGGGCATACGGTGCGTGCGCTGGCCCGCAGCGCCGCCGCGGCGGACAAGGTCGGCGGGCTCGGCGCGATCGCGGTGCGGGGGGACATCACGGATGTGACCGCCCTGCGCGCGGCCGCGTCGGGCAGCGAGATCGCCTTCCACGCCGCGGCACGCACGTCCCGCGGCGGCAGCCGGGAGGAGTTCTGGGCCGACAACGTCGAGGGGACCGCGAACGTGCTTCGCGCGGTCCGCGAGGCCGGCGTGCGCAGGCTGGTCCACGTCGGCACCGAGGCCGCGCTGATGAACGGCCTGCCGCTGGTCGGCATCGACGAGACGGCTCCCTTACGGCCCGGCTCGCGTGCCCATTACGCGGCTTCCAAAGCCGCGGCCGAGGAACTCGTGCTCGCCGCTGCCGACGACACCCTGGAGACGGTCGTGCTCCGCCCCCGCTTCGTCTGGGGCCGAGGGGACGCCACGGTTCTCCCCGAACTCGTGGCCGCGGTGCGGGGAGGCCGGTTCGCCTGGATCGGCGGCGGGCGTCACCTGACCGACACCACCCATGTCGACAACGCCGTCGAAGGGCTGGTGCTGGCCGCCGGGAAGGGCCGCTCCGGCGAGGCGTACTTCGTCACGGACGGCCCTCCGGTCGTCTTCCGCGACTTCATCACCGAACTGCTGTCCACCCAGAAGGTGCCGGCGCCCGGGCGTTCGCTGCCCACCGGCCTGGCCGGCGCGCTCACCGGCGCGGGCGAGGCTCTCTGGCGCGGTCTGCGCCTCAGCGGAGCCCCGCCGCTCGACTACATGACATTCTGGCTGTCCAGCCAGGAGTGCACGATCGACACCACCAAGGCACGCCTGGAGTTGGGCTACACGCCGGTGCGGAGCCGCGACGCCGGGCTCGCCGGACTCCGAGGCTGAGAAGAGGGAGGCCGCAGTGCCCAGAGCACGCTCGCAGTCGCGCCAGCAGATCATCGACAGCGCCCGGACGCTGATGTGCCGCCAGGGATACCAGGCGACCGGCCTCGCCGAGATCATCCAGACCAGTGGCGCGCCCAAGGGATCGGTGTACTTCCTGTTCCCCGGGGGGAAGGAGCAGATCGCCACCGAGGCCATCGCCGCGTCGACCACCGAGTTCAACGCCATGATCGAGGCCGCCTTCGAGGCCGCCGGGAGCCTGTCCGAGTGGGTCCACCTCATGGTGGGGCACTTCGCGAGATCCCTTGAGACCTCCGGCTATACCGAAGGGTGCCCGATCACCACGGTCACCCTCGACTCGGCACCCGGCTCTCCGGCGCTGACCAGGGCGTGCCGCGAGGCTTACGACACCTGGCTCGCCTCGCTGGCTCGCGGGCTCGCGGGGCACGGATTCCCCGAGGCGCGGGCGCGCAGCCTCGCGTTGTTCCTGCTGACCAGCCTGGAGGGCGCCCTGGCCCTCTGTCGTGCCTACCAGTCCACCCATCCGCTGACCGAGATGGCGCCGTACGCGTTGACCGTGCTGGGCCACCGGGAGTCACCGGCCGCCGAGGTGACGTGACGGATTTCCTGCCCGGACCGGGCGGTTGATCACCAGGGTGGCGTGCTGCGGGATCATCGCAACCGGCCCACAAATAGGGATATATCCCGCTAAAGTGCATGAGTTGATCCCCGGCCGTGTCAGGAGTCACATCCCTCATGCCGCACGTCGAACCCCTGCGTGAAGATGATCCCGCAGTGGTGGGGGCCTACCGGATCGTCGGCCGTCTGGGAGCGGGCGGCCAGGGCGTCGTCTACCTCGGCCAGGCGCCCGACGGCAGGCTCGTGGCCGTCAAGGTCCTGCGCGACGCCATCGCCCGCGACGACCGCTTCGCCAAGGAGATCGCGGCGGCGCGCCGGGTCGAGCCGTTCTGCATCGCCCAGGTGCTGGACGCGTCGCTGAGCGGCCGGCCGTACATCGTCAGTGAGTACGTCGAGGGGCCCTCCCTGCAGCAGGCGGGCCGGCACGCCGGGGCGGACCTGCAGCGGCTGGCCGTCAGCACCGCCACCGCGCTGGCCGCCATCCACCAGGCGGGCATCGTGCACCGGGACCTCAAGCCCGCCAACGTGCTGCTCGGCCGGGACGGGCCGCGGGTCATCGACTTCGGCATCGCCCGCGCCACCGACGCCTCGGCCACCGTCACCAGCACCGTCATGGGCACCCCGGCCTACATGGCCCCCGAACAGCTCGCGGGCGCCGACGTCGGGCCCCCGGCGGACGTCTTCGCCTGGGCGTCCGTCATCGTGTTCGCCGCCACCGGCACACCGCCGTTCGGCGAGGACACCCTGCCCGCGATCATCAACCGCATCCTGCACCAGGAACCCCGGCTGGGGGACCTGCCGCAGCCGCTGCGCTCGATCGTGCACGCCTGCCTGGACAAGGACCCGCGCAACCGCCCGGCCATGCGCGACGTCCTCCTGCGACTCCTCGGCGGACCGGTGCCGGGCCCGCCGCCGGTCCCGGCCCCGAGACGTACGGCAGGCCGCTTCCCGCTGGTCGCCGGCGTTGCCGGAGCGCTCGCCGCGTCCCTGGTGGCGGTCGTCGCCGTCGTCGTGTGGAACGCCGACTCGCCCATCGGGACCGGCGCCCAGAAGCTCGCCGCCGTCACCGGTGCGATGGCGACCCCCTCGACGACCCTCTCGGCGACCATGTTCAAGCACAGAACGCCCAAGCCGCGAAAGACGCGGACACCCCTGGCGAAGCGCCCGACCGTCCGGCCGACCTTCACGTCCCGCCCCACCAGGGAGCGCGCGACCACCCGGCCCCCCGCCACGCCCACGCCCACCGCCACCAGAAAGCGCCCGGCAACCCGGCCGAGCCCCACCCCCACTCCCACCCCCACCAAGAGCACGAGCAGGCCCAAGTCGAGCGCCTCGTTCACCCTTGCCTACGTGCGGGCTCAGGGCAGCTCCAAAATCAACGACGAGGGCATCACCTGCTACCGGGGAACGATGAACTTCGGCGTCGGGCTGGACGCGTCACAGCCGGGGGCGGCGTTCTCCTACCAGTGGATCTACAACGGGAAGGTCCTGGAGAGCGGCTCGTCGCGGTTGCCGGCCGGCAGCCGCAGCGACTACGTGACCTCGAAGGACGTGTTCCAGCCGCCGGACGGGACGCACACGGTCACCTACCGGATCACCTCGCCGGGCTCCAGGTCCAAGTCCTTCACCTTCACCATGTGCCCCACGGCGCCGTGACGGCGCACCGCCCACGACGGAGGCCCGCGCCGTACGGGCCCGGTTCGTGGTCCGCGCCGCCCGCCGCCGGAGGGCCGTCCGAGGTCTCGCCGGCCCGCGCCGTCTGAGCCGCCGCCTCAGTACACGTCGCGTACGTAGCGCTTGCTCGTCGCCAGGTGTTTGACGTAGGCGGCGGCCTGTTCGTCGTCGAGGCCGCCGTGGGTGACGGCGACGTCGTGCAGGGCCTGGTCGACGTCCTTCGCCATCCGGCTGGCGTCGCCGCAGACGTAGAGCTGGGCGCCGTCCTGGAGCCAGGACCAGAGCTGGACGCCGTGCTCCCGGATGCGGTCCTGGACGTAGACCTTGGCGCGCTGGTCGCGGGAGAAGGCGAGGTCGAGGCGGGTGAGCAGGCCGTCACGGTGCAGCGCGCCGAGTTCTTCCCGGTAGTAGTGGTCGGTGGCGTGCCGCTGCTCGCCGAAGAAGAGCCAGTTGCGGCCGTGGTGGCCCAGGGCCCGGCGCTCGTCCAGGAAACCGAGGAAGGGCGCGACGCCGGTGCCGGGGCCGATCATCACCATCGGGACGGCCGGGTCGGCCGGCGGGCGGAAGTGTGTGGTGCGCTGCACGAAGACGGGCACGGTGGACTGCTCGGGACTGTCGGCCAGGAAGGTCGAGCACACGCCGTGCCGTACGGCGCCGCGTGGGTTGTCGAAGCGGACGACCGAGACCGTCAGCCGTATCTCGTCGGGGTCGACCAGGTGGCTGGAGGAGATGGAGTACAGGCGCGGCTGCAGGCGTTTGAGGACGCCGGCCCACTCCTGGGCCGTGGCGCGGACCGGGAGTTCGCCGATGACGTCGACGGCCTGCCGGCCCCAGGTCCACTTGGCCAGCTCGCCCTTGTTCCCCGGCCGCAGATACCTGGTGAGGTCACGGTCGCGGGTGCGGTCGGCGACGAACCTGAGCAGGTCGGACGTGATCTTGGTGATCTCCAGGTGGCGGTGCAGGGCCGTGCCGAAGGGGACCGGGCCGAGCCCGGAGATCTCGACGGTGTCCTCGGCGTCCAGTCCGGTCACGGCCAGCCATTCGGCGACCAGGCCGACGCTGTTGACCGGTGGCACGCCGAGCGCGTCACCGGCCTGGTAGGCCAGTTCGCCGCCGGTGTCGAAGGTGAACTGCCGGACCTCCTTGGCCGAACCGGGCAGGCTGAGCAGCCGGTTGCCGGTCAGCGTCACGGTACTGGGCGTGCGCCTGCCGGATCTCGCCGGGCTGGAGAATATCGGCGTGGGGCGGGCGGGCCCGGTGAGCGTGGTGAGCATCTGCTCCAGCCAGCCGAGGGCCCTCGGCTGGTCGTCGGGCTCGCAGTCCACTCGGGGCGCGAGGCGCACGGCGCCGAGCTCCGCCAGGCGCTGGTCGAGCCGGCGGCCGTGGCCGCAGAAGTCGTCGTAGCTGGAATCGCCGAAGGCGAGTACGGCATAGCGGGTGCCGTTGAGCCGCGGCGCGCCGGGTTCGGTGAGCGCCTCCCAGAATCCGGTGCCGTTGTCGGGGGCCTCGCCGTCGCCGAAGGTGCTGGAGATCACGAGCAGGTCCGCGTCGCGGGGGATGGCGGCCGGAGCGCAGTCGGCCATGCTGACGAGCCGTGGGGCATGGCCGATGCCGGTCAGCCGGTGCGCGCTGGTCGCGGCGAACTCCTCGGCGTTACCGGTCTGGGAGGCCCACAGGATGACGATGTCGCGCGTCGGGCTCGCCGGTTCGCCGCCTCCCGGCTGTGCGGGCGGCGCGAGGACGCGGGAGAACATGCCGGCCAGCGTCCCGTTGACCCACAGGGCGTGCGCCGGATCGATGGGGGCGTGGTCCGGCAGGACCGGCACGGTCGTGCCGGCGGACAGCGTGCCGCCGAGCCCGGCCAGGAATCCGGCCAGGTAACGGCGCTCATGGTCGGCGAGCACGGGTGGCGTCAGGTCGGCCACCCCGAGCAGACCGGCCAGCGCGGCGATTCGATCGGGCGCGGCGGTCGCCTGGGCGGCCGGGATGGGCTCCGGGATGGGCTCCGGGACCGCGACGGGCGGTTCCGAGGCGACCTTGGTGAGGGAGACCGCGCACACCTTGAACTCGGGCTGGAAGGAGAGCGGGTCCACGGCGTCGCTGGTGACGGCGTTGACGCTGAGATACTCGCCGAACAGGTCGTTCCAGTGGAACGGCGCGAAACAGTTGCCCGGCATGACCCGATCCGTCACGCGCGCGGGCAGTACGGCCCTGCCGCGCCGGGAGGCGATCGCCACCAGATCGCCCTCGCCGATCTCGTGCCCGGCGGCGTCCAGCGGGTTGATCTCGACGAAGGGGCCCGGGTTGAGCTTGTTGAGCTTGGCGATCTTGCCGGTCTTGGTCAGGGTGTGCCACTGGTGCTGGAGCCGGCCGGTGTTGAGGACGAACGGGTAGGCGTCGTCGGGCGACTCGGCGGGGGGCAGGTGCGGCCGGGGGAAGAAGACGGCCCGGCCGTTCGCGGTGGCGAAGGCGAGCCGCGGGCTGCTGCCGTCGGGCCGTACGAGCAGGGTCTGGCTGCGGCCGTCGTTGAGGTAACGGACGGGGTTGCGATCATCGCCGTCCGGCGGGGCGGGCCACTGGACGGGGGTCTCGCGTAGCCGTTCATAGGTCACGCCCCGCAGGTCGTAGCCGGTCCCGGGGTTCCAGGCACGCTTGATCTCCTCGAACACCTCCTGCGCGCTGGTGTAGGAGAAGGCGTGTTCGAAGCCCATCTCGCAGGCGACCCGGGCGATGATCTGCCAGTCGGGCAGCGCCTGCCCGGGCGGTTCCACGACCTGCTGGAGCAGGGTGAGGTTCCGCTCGGAGTTGATCATCACGCCCTCGGTCTCGGCCCACATGGCGGCGGGCAGGACCACGTCGGCGTAGGCGTTGGTCTCGGTCGCGGCGAAGACGTCCTGGGTGATGACGAACTCGGCGGCCTCCAGGCCGGCGATGACGGTCCTGCGGTTGGCGACGCTGGCGACCGGGTTGGTGCAGATGATCCAGCATGCCTTGATCCGGCCCTCGGCCATCCGCGAGAACATCTCGATCGTCCCCTGCCCGACGTCGGTGCGCAGGGTGCCCGGGGGCAGGTTCCACAGGTCCTCGGTGAAACGGCGGTCCTCCGCCACCAGGACCGAGCGCTGGCCGGGCAGGCCGGGCCCCATGTAGCCCATCTCGCGCCCGCCCATGGCGTTGGGCTGGCCGGTCAGTGAGAACGGGCCGCTGCCCGTACGGCAGATCGCGCCGGTGGCCAGGTGCAGGTTGCACAGCGCGTTGGTGTTCCAGGTGCCGTGCGTGCTCTGGTTGAGCCCCATCGTCCAGCAGCTCATCCACTCCCTGGCCGCGCCGATCCACGTCGCGGCCAGGCGCAGGTCGTCTTCGGGGATGCCGGTGATGGCGGCGACCGTCTCGGGCGGATAGTCCCGCAGGAACTCCGGCATCGCCGCCCAGCCGTCGGTGTGCTGTTCGATGAACTCCCGGTCGATGTCGCCGTTCACGACCAGCAGGTGCAGCAGCCCGTTGAGCAGGGCCAGGTCGGTGCCCGGACGGATCTGCAGGAACAGGTCGGCCTTGTCGGCGGTGGCGGTACGGCGCGGGTCGACCACGATGAGCCTGGCGCCGGCCTTGACCCGGTCCATCAGCCGAAGGAACAGGATCGGGTGGCAGTCGGCCATGTTCGCGCCACTCACGAAGAAGAGATCGGCGTGGTCGAAGTCCTGGTAGGAGCCGGGCGGCCCGTCGGAGCCCAGGGACAGTTTGTAGCCGCTGCCCGCACTGGCCATGCACAGCCGCGAGTTGGACTCGATCTGGTTGGTGCCGACAAAACCCTTGGCGAGCTTGTTGGCCAGGTACTGCGCTTCGAGGGTCATCTGGCCCGACACGTAGAAGGACAGCGCGTCGGGCCCGTGCTCGTCCAGGATCCGGCGCAGCCGGCGGGCCGTCTCGGTGATCGCCGCGTCCACGTTCGCCGGAGCGGGCTCGGCGCCCCGGTCCGGCCGCAGCAGCGCACCTTCCAGCCGGCCAGGGGCGGTGAACAGGTCGGCGCTGGTGGCTCCCTTGGTGCACAGGCGTCCGGCGTTGGCGGGGTGCTCCTTGTCGCCGGATGCCTTCACGACCCGGCCCCGCGCGTCCACGTTCAGGACGATCCCGCAGCCGACACCGCAGTAGGAGCAGGCCGTCTTCACCGTCGTCATACGTCCCAATCCGCTGAGCAGGGGCCTATGACGCCGTCCACCGAGCAGCGGAGGTGCCACAGCCACACCGGGTGGATCCAACGACGAAAACGTAAGAAACGCGGGTTACGCCGAGATCACGGCTGTTCGCTCATGGCGGTTACATCCGCATCACAGCAGATTTCTCCCTGCCACGTCGAGTCTGGCTCTGATCTCGCATCTGAGATGATCCAGCGCTGGATCATATGGCCATTGCCATGAATCGTGGGGTGTGATGCCAGTATCTGCGAATGTAGAGTTCGACTAGTGACGATGTTTCGCAGCAGTGACGCCGGGGTGAGTGCCGGCACTCACCGCCGCCGGGTCCCCCGGCTTCGCTCGCGTCCCGAGTGATTGAGGAGTGCTTTGATGCTCAAGCGTCTTACCCGATGGGCGATCGCGGCCCCCGCCGCCCTGGCCCTGATGCTGGGCGTGGTCGCCTGTGGTTCCACCGGGTCCCCGTCCGCCGCGCCGGGCTCCGCTTCTCCCGTCGCCGAGGCGAAGACGCTGACGGTGTTCGCCGCCGCCTCCCTGACTGAAACGTTCACCGCGCTGGGCAAGGAGTTCGAGGCCGCCCACCCGGGCACGAAGGTGACGTTCAACTTCGGCTCCAGTGCCACGCTGGCCCAGCAGATCACCCAGGGCGCGCCCGCCGACGTGTTCGCCGCGGCCAGCCCCGCCACCATGAAGACCGTCACCGACGCCTCCCTGGCGAGCGCGCCGACGACGTTCGCGCGCAACAAACTGGAGATCGCCGTCCCCGCCGACAACCCGGCCGAGGTCGACGATCTCAAGGACCTGACCGACCCGAAGGTCAAGGTCGCCCTGTGCGCGGAGCAGGTGCCGTGCGGGGCGGCGGCGGCCAAGGCGCTGGCCGCGGCCGGGCTGAAGGTCACCCCCGTCACCCTGGAACAGGACGTCAAGGCCACCCTCACCAAGGTCTCACTCGGCGAGGTCGACGCGGCGCTGGTCTACAAGACGGACGTGCTCGCCTCGGCCGGCAAGGTGCGGGGCATCGGCTTCCCCGAAGCCGACAAGGCGATCAACGACTACCCGATCGCCACGCTGTCCAAGGCGCCGGCCGGTGACCTGGCCAAGCAGTTCGCCGACCTGGTGCTGTCACAGCAGGGGACGGACGTGCTGACCAAGGCGGGCTTCGAGGCTCCCTGACCCCGCGGCCGCTGGAGTTTCTTCGGTACGGCTAGTGGTCGTCCGTACGGCGTCGCCTGGCCTCGACGCCGTACGGCCGGCGGGGGCCGAGGCTTCGGTGATCTTGCGGCGGGCCGGTGTGCAGGCGGTGGCGCGGGTGGGGGACCATCGTCACGGAGACGCTTGCCTCCTCGTCGGCGGCGGTCGCGGTCGTCGCCGACCGGGTTCGACGCCGAGCAGGGGGTGCGTCGGTAAGTTTCTCGAAACTTTTCGGACGTCGCACGGCAGTCGGACGAGGCGGGATGTCGCTCGCCTTTATCGGTCTGATCAGCGAAGTGATAGGTGGCGGTTCTCTTGACACGCCCCAGTGTGCCCCTTATGTTACCGCAATATTAGCGGCTCTTCTCGAAAGTTTCGAGGATCACCCCCAGCGTGGCGTTCCGCTGGCAGCGTGGATGGCGCCGTCTTCGGCCGAAGGGATGGCATGAGGGGCCACGTACCAATTGACACAAGCCCTGCGTCCGGTGAGACCGCGCAGTGGCGGGACGCGCGGCTGTCCTCCGCCGAACGCGCCGGGGCGCTCATCCCGCTCATGACGCTGGAAGAGAAGGTCGCCCAGCTCGTCGGGGTGTGGGTCGGCGCCGACGCCTCGGGCGGAGGCGTCGCCCCGCACCAGGCCGACCTGGCGGGCAGCATGGAGTGGAGCACCGTCATCCGGCACGGGCTGGGCCAGCTGACCCGCCCGTTCGGGACCGCACCGATCGATCCCGTCGTCGGCGCGCGTTCGCTGGCCACCTCGCAGGCGGAGATCGTGGCGACCAGCCGGTTCGGGATTCCGGCCCAGGTTCACGAGGAGTGCCTGACCGGTTTCGCCGCCTGGGGAGCGACCGTTTACCCGGCGCCGCTGAGCTGGGGGGCGTCCTTCGACCCCGAGCTGATCGAAGAGATGGCCGGGCGGATCGGCCGGTCCATGCGCGCCGCCGGCGTTCACCAGGGGCTGGCCCCGGTGCTGGACGTGACCCGCGACTACCGCTGGGGCCGCACCGAGGAGACGATCGGCGAGGACCCCTACCTGGTGGGAACGATCGGCGCGGCATACGTGCGGGGCGTGGAGGGCGCCGGCGTCGTCGCCACGCTGAAACACTTCGCCGGCTATTCCGCGTCCCGGGGCGGCCGCAACCTCGCCCCCGTCCCGATGGGACCCCGGGAACTGGCCGATATCGTGCTGCCGCCGTTCGAGATGGCCCTTCGTCTCGGCGGCGCCCGGTCGGTGATGCACTCGTACGCCGAGATCGACGGCGTTCCCGTGGCGGCCGACGAGGACCTGCTGACCCGGCTGCTGCGGGACGACTGGGGATTCGCCGGCATCCTGGTCGCCGACTACTTCGCGATCCGGTTCCTGCAGAGCCTGCACGGCGTCGCCGCCGAGGCGTCGGACGCCGCCGCGCTCGCCCTGCGGGCCGGCATCGACGTCGAGCTGCCCACGGTCGACACGTTCGGAGCGCCCCTGATCGAGGCGGTGCGAGCCGGCACGGTCGACGAGGTGCTGGTCGACCGCGCCCTGCTCCGGGTGCTGACCCAGAAGGCCGAGCTCGGCCTGCTCGACGAGGACTGGCAGAGCCTGCCCGACGACGTCGAGAATCTTCGCCTCGACGACGAGACCAGCCAGGACGTCGCCCTGCGCCTGGCGCGCGAGTCGGTCGTCCTGCTGCGGAACACCGGCGGGATCCTGCCGCTCTCCGCGCACCGGCGGGTGGCCCTGGTGGGCCCGGTCGCCGACGACCCGATGGCGATGCTCGGCTGCTACTCCTTCCCCGCGCACGTGGGCGCGCACCCCGACCACGGACTCGGGCTGGACCTCCCGTCGCTGCGCGAAGCCCTCGGCCGGTCGATCCCCGATCTCACCTACCTGCCCGGTTGCGACATCACCGGCGACGACACCTCGGGCATCGCGGCCGCCGCCGCGGCGGCCGCGGCGAGCGACGTGTGCGTGCTCGCCGTCGGAGACCGGGCGGGACTGTTCGGGCGGGGCACCTCTGGAGAGGGGTGCGACGCCACCGATCTACGCCTGCCGGGTGTGCAGGCCGAGCTCGTCCGGGCCGTGCTCGCGACCGGCACCCCGGTCGTCCTGGTGTTGCTCGCCGGCCGGCCGTACGCGCTGGGGCCGGAGACCGATGCGGCCGCGGGCGTGATCTACGGCTTCTTCCCGGGACAGCGGGGAGGTCAGGCGCTGGCGGAGGTGCTCACCGGCGTGGTGAACCCGTCCGGGCGGCTGCCGGTCAGCGTGCCCCGTGACGCCGGTGGCCTGCCGGTGACCTATCTGTCGCCGTGGCTGGGACACCGGTCGAAGGTGTCGAACATCGATCCGACCCCCGCGTTCCCGTTCGGGCACGGACTGGGCTACACGACCTTCGAGTGGAGCGACGCGGGCGTGCTCGGGCCCGACGGTCACCGGGTCGGCGACCTGCCGGTGCCGGCCGACCTGGCGGACCTGGCCGAACGGGCCGCCTGGTCGGTCGACGGAGAGGTGACCGTCGAGGTCACGGTCCGGAACACCGGAGCACGGGCGGGCACCGAGGTCGTACAGCTGTACCTGCACGATCCGGTCGCGCAGACGACGAGACCGGTGGTCCGCCTGGTCGGCTATGTCCGCGTCCCGCTGGAACCCGGGGAGGCGGCGCGCGCGACGTTCACGGTTCCGGCCGACGTCACGTCGTTCACCGGGGTGCACGGCAGGCGCATCGTGGAGCCCGGTGACGTCGAGTTGCGGTTCGCCCGGTCGAGCGCGGAGGTGCTGGCGGCCGTTCCGCTGCGCCTGGTCGGCGCCGAGCGCGAGGTCGGCCATCAGCGCCGGCTGCAGCCGGTGGCGCACGTTGACCGCATCACTCCGAAGGCCGGCTGATGAGCACGGCCAAGACGTCGACCCCGCCGTCGGAGGACCGGGCGGAGCGCGGTTCCACTCGTCGTAGGCGTCCCCGCGGTGGCTGGCGGGCGGCGCTGCGGCGCGACTGGCAGCTGTACTCGCTGGCCGTTCTGCCGCTGCTATTCTTCGTGATCTTCCGGTACGTGCCGATGATCGGCAACGTGATCGCCTTCCGGCGGTTCGAGCCCGGCGGCAGCGTGCTGGGCGAGGCCTGGGTGGGTCTGCGTTACGTGCGGATGTTCCTGAGCGATCCGACGTTCTGGACCGTGTTCACCAACACCCTGGTGCTGGGGGCGCTGACCCTGCTGTTCTGCTTCCCGTTGCCGATCGTGCTCGCGCTGCTGCTCAACGAGATCCGGAACCGCAAACTCAAACGGTTCGTCCAGTCGGTGTCCTACCTGCCGCATTTCCTGTCGATCGTGATCGTGGCCGGCGTCACCATGCAGCTGCTGGCCCTCGACGGGCCGGTGAACCAGATCCTGCGGACGATGGGCAACGAGACCATCATCTTCCTGCAACAACCGGACTGGTTCCGGACGATCTACGTCTCCTCGGAGATGTGGCAGACCGTCGGCTGGGGGACGATCCTCTATCTCGCCGCGCTCACGACCATCGACGACCAGTTGTACGAGGCGGCTCGGATCGACGGCGCCGGCCGCTGGCGGCAGACCTTGCACGTGACGCTCCCGGGCATCCTGCCGACGGTGGTCACCCTGCTGATCCTCAACATCGGCACGTTCCTGGCCGTGGGGTTCGAGAAGGTCCTGCTGCTCTACAACCCGTTGACGTACCCGACCGCCGACGTGATCTCCACGTACCTGTATCGCGTGGGCGTGGTCTCCGGCAACTTCAGTTACGCCGCGGCCATCGGACTGTTCGAGGCCCTGATCGGGCTGGCGCTGGTCCTGTCGGCCAACGTGATCTCCCGCCGCACAGTAGGGACGAGCCTGTGGTGACACTCGCTACGAGCCGGGGTTACCGGATATTCCAGGCGGTCAACGCCGTCATCCTGACCGGCGTCGTGGTGGTGACGCTGTACCCCTTCGTCAACATCGTCGCCCGCTCGTTCAGCGAAGAGAGCTACATCGCCTCCGGGCAGGTCAACCTCATTCCCCGCGGGTTCAACCTCACGACGTACCAGATCGTGGCCTCCGATCCGATGTTCTGGACGAACTACCGGAACACCGTGGTGTACACCGTCGTCGCCACGTTGATCTCGATCGTCCTGACCACCTGCTACGCCTATGTCCTGTCCAAGAAGCACCTCAGAGGCCGCAAGACCCTGGTCGCGATCGCCCTCTTCACCATGTTCTTCTCCGGCGGCCTGATTCCCAACTATGTCCTGGTCACCAGCCTGGGGCTGAAGGACAGCATCTGGGCCATCGTGCTGCCCAACGCCATCAACGTGTTCAACCTCCTGGTCATGAAGGCGTTCTTCGAGGGCCTGCCGGTCGAACTGGAGGAGGCCGCCGCCATCGACGGCCTGAGCACCTACGGCATTCTGCTGCGAATCGTGCTGCCGTTGTCGAAGGCGGTGATCGCCACGATGGTGCTTTTCTACGCCGTCTCGTACTGGAACTCCTGGTTCGCTGCCTTCCTCTACATGAACGAATCGGAACTGTTCCCGGTGACCGTCTATCTGCGCAATCTCATCGCCGGTGCCACGACCTCCGAGAACGCCGGCGCCGTGGCCGGCGACCTGACGCAGGCGGCGGCCAACATCCAGTCGGTGACGATCGTGCTCACCCTCATCCCCATCCTGGTGGTCTACC
This sequence comes from Dolomitihabitans soli, assembly GCF_022213955.1. Taxonomy (GTDB): domain Bacteria; phylum Actinomycetota; class Actinomycetes; order Streptosporangiales; family Streptosporangiaceae; genus Streptosporangium_A; species Streptosporangium_A soli. Next base: position 135,409 of record NZ_JAKNTW010000019.1, read on the forward strand.
CCTTCGTCCAGCGGTTCTTCGTCTCAGGAGTCATGCTCGGCGCGGTCAAGGGCTAGCCCCTGCCCGGTGACCTCACGCGCTTTCACCCCACCCATTCCACTGGGAAAGGAACCCCCCATGTACCAAGTCTCCCGGCGTCAGGCGTTGCTCGCCATCGGTGCGTTCACCCTCACGATCGCCGGCTGCGGCAGTGACGAGCCGGAGCAGGGCAAGGACCTCTCGCCGAACAAGGACGGCGCGATGGCCAAGTACGGCGTCGGCGACCAGTTCAAGGCGACGGCACCGCTCACCTTCTCCATCCTCTACCTCAACCACCCGAACTATCCGCTCAAGAAGGACTGGCTGTTCTGGTCGGAACTCAACAAGCGGACCGGGGTGACGCTCACGCCGACACTGGTGCCGCTCAGCGACTACGAGCAGAAGCGCAGCCTGGTGATCGGAGCCGGTGACGCCCCGCTCATCATCCCGAAGACCTACCCGGGCCAGGAGGTACCTTTCGTCGCCTCCGGCACCATCCTTCCGGTCAGCGACCACCTCGACCTGATGCCCCACTTCAAGGACAAGGTCGCCAAGTGGAACCTGCAGGCCGACGTGGACACGCTCCGGCAGTCCGACGGCCGGTTCTACCTGCTCCCCGGGCTACATGAGGAGATCTGGCTCGACTACTCCCTGGCCGTCAGGACCGACATCCTGGAGAAGCTCGGCCTGGAGGTCCCGAAGACCTGGGAGGAGCTGTACACCGTACTCAAGGCGATGAAGGCCGAGTATCCCGACCTCTATCCCTTCTCCGACAGGTGGGGCATCCCCACCCCGGGCGGCAACCTGCTGAACATCGTCGGCCAGGCGTACGGCGCCCCCGGCGGCTGGGGTTACCTTCCCGCGAGGTGGGATGCGACCGCCGGGAAGTTCGCCTTCACCGGCGCCATGGACCAGTACCGGCAGATGCTGGTGTATCTCAACAAGCTGGTGAAGGAGAAGCTGCTCGACCCGGAGAGCTTCACCCAGACCGACGACGCCGCGAAGCAGAAGTTCGTGTCCGGCAAGACCTTCGTGACCGGCACCAACGCGCAGACGCTGGTCAACGACTACCGGCCGCCGATGGAGAAGCTGAACCCGGACGCCAAGATCGCCAAGATCCCGGTGCCGACGGGACCGCTCGGCGAGGTCAAGTACGGCAACCGCCTCGAGAACGGCATCATGATCTCGAAGAAGGCCCTGGAGAGCAAGAACTTCGTCGCCATGATGCAGTTCATCGACTGGCTCTGGTACTCGGACCAGGGCGAGGAGTTCGCCAAGTGGGGCGTCGAAGGGGTCACGTCGACCAAGGACGCGTCCGGTGAGTTCAAGCTGGCGCCGGACGTCGACTTCATCGGGCTCAATCCCGAGGGAAAGAAGCACCTGCAGAAGGACTTCGGATTCTCCAACGGAGTGTTCGCGTACGGCGGGACCACCAAGCTTCTCGAATCGACCTTCTCCGAGGAGGAGCTGGCGTTCCAGGCGGTGATGAAGACCAGGAAGGCCCGTCCGGTGGAGCCTCCGCGCCCGTTCTCCGACGAGGAGCGCGAGCAGGCGAGCCTGTGGGAGACGCCGCTGAAGGACTACGTCACCCAGATGACGCTCAAGTTCATCCTCGGCGATCGCGACCTCGGCGAGTGGGACGCCTACGTCAAGGAGCTGGAGGCCAAGAACATGACGTCCTACATGAACCTGGTCAACGGCGCGTACGAGCGCTTCAAGAAGGAACACGGCTGATCGATCCGGCACCGCGAGCGAAGGAGTTCTCGATGAGCGAGACAGCAGCCGCACGGCGGTTCGGCGAAGGACCGCTCTCGCGCGCCGCCGCGCTGATCTACAGCCTGCTGGTCGTCGAACTGCTGCTGCTGGCCGCCGTCGCGCCCACCATCGTCGGGCTCGTCCTGCTGGACCGTGACGTCAGCAACATCCCGCTGGCCGCGGTCTGCCTGCTCCCGATCGGTCCGGCGCTCTCCGCCGCGCTGTACGCGCTGCACCACCGTCGTCGTGATCTGACGGACCTGCACCCCGCGACGGCGTTCTGGCGGGGCTACCGGGCAGGCGTCCGAGGCGTCCTGACGATCTGGGTTCCCTGGCTGGCGGGGCTGACGATCATCGGGGTGAACCTCGCGCACTTCTCCGCCGGCGGCGTTCCCGGGTGGTGGGCGGTGCTCCTGGTCCTCATCGCGGTGGCGTCGGCCCTGTGGATCGCCAACGCGTTGACGATCACTTCGCTGTTCGCGTTCCGGGCGGCGGACGTGGCCCGCCTGGCCTCGTACTTCCTGGTGCGCTCCCCCAGGGTGGCCGTGGGCAACGCGTGCCTGCTGGTCGTGGCGGCCGGCGTCACCGTCGTCGCCTCCGAGGCGGTGCTGGCGGTGCTGGCCTTCGCGTTCGCCGCCGCGCTCCTGCGGAACTGCCGCCCCATGATCGCCGAGATTCAGGAGAAGTTCACCGAGTAGGAGCACCCGTCGCGCGCGCCGCCCCGGAGCGCCACGTGCCGCCCCGGAGCGCCACGCGCCGGATCGGAGCGGCACGCGCCGGATCGGAGCGGCGCGCGCCGGATCGTCAGTGGATGCGTCGGCCGTGGGCGTCGGGAACCCCTGACTTGCGGAAGAAGTAGGCGTTGACCTGGTCACGCCATTCCTCGGCGCTGCGGAGCTGTTCGTCGAGCCGCTCCTTCACTCGGGCGTGCAGCTCCGGGGCCACCAAACCGTCGCCCGCCAGCTTCTCCCACCGCAGCCGGGTCTCGGCCACCCGCTCGGCCCCCTCGAAGTGGGTGTCGTAGATGTGCTGGACGACCGTCGATCCGTCATGCAGCACGTGCCCGTACGGAACATGGTGGAAGAACAGCAGCAGCTCGTCGGGACACTCGGTGAGCGACTCGTACACGTCCGACCACGGCGGCGGGTACTGGCCGGTGAAGCCGGTTCCGGAGGCGCGGGTCCGGTCGACGCCGACGCCGTCCCGGTCGGCGAAGTGGTAGGTGCCCCACGGGGTGTACTCGTACCCGTCCACGTCGGGGCCGTAGTGATGCCCGGGACGGACCATGAATCCGACGCCCAGCGGCGCGGTGTACCGCTCGTAGGTCGTCCAGGACTCGTCCATCATTTCGTGCAGCGTGCGCCGCAGCCGCTCGGGGTCGCCGGTCGCCGACGGCACGAAGGTGAGGTCGATCCATTCGTCGAGGATGGCGACCGGGTCGGTCCGCGGCGCCCAGGCGAGCCGGCCGAACGCGTACAGGTTGGCCTGTGCCAGCGGGTGCCCGGTCCAGAAGGGATCGTCGCCCACGTTGGAGACCGCGACCAGGTCACCGGCGCCACCCGCCGCAGGGCCGTCGGCGACCACGTCTGCCACGGTCCGCCCGCCGTCCCCCCAGGGGCGGAACCCGAGCGTCTCACTCCACATCGGGGCCAGGTAGCACACGTGTCGCTGCTGGCCGGTGTACTCCTGCGTCACCTGGAACTCCACCGCCAGGCGGGTCGCCGGCAGGGCCGCGATCACCGGCGACAGCGGTTCCCGCACCTGGAAGTCCATCGGGCCGTGCTTCACCTGCAGGATCGCGTTGTCGCGGAACCGCCCGTCGAGCGGGGCGAAGTGGTCGAAGGCCGCGCGGGCCCGATCGGTCGACCGGTCGCGCCAGTCCTGCCGATGGTTGTAGACGAAGGCGCGCCAGTGCACGACCCCGCCGAACGGCGCCGCCGCGTCGGCGAGCATGTTCGCGCCGTCCGCGTGGCTGCGGCCGTACGCGAACGGACCGGGCTGCCCTTCCGAGTCGGCCTTCACCAGATAGCCGCCGAAGTCAGGGATCGTCGCGTAGACCCGCTCGGTGGTTCGCGCCCACCATTCCCGCACGCTCTCGTCGAGGGGATCGGCGGTCGGCAACCCGCCGAGGGCGATGGGCGAGGCGAAGTTGACCGACAGATGCACCCGAATCCCGTACGGGCGCAGCGCGTCCGCGATCGCGACGACGTCACCGAGCCGATCCGTCAGCAGCCGGGCCTCCGCGGCGTGCACGTTCACGTTGTTCACCGCGACCGCGTTCACCCCGCACGCGGCCAGCAGCCGCCCGTAGGCCCGCACCCGGGTCAGGTCACCGCGCAGGGCGCCGTTCTGCCAGAAGATCGATCCGCCCGCGTAGCCACGCTCGACCTGACCCATCACCGGATGCACGTCGATGTTGTCCCAGTGGTCGATCATGCGCCGTCGTGTCGCGGGCCGGTGCCGTTCCACCGGCCGGGCGGACCCGAACGCCGACTCGCCGAGCCGGACCACCTGGAACAGGCCGTAGAGCAGCCCGGCCGGTTCGTCGGCGAGCACCACCGTGACGCCGTCGCGACAGGCGAGCACGAAACCCTCGGCACCGCAGGCGTCCGGTCCGAACTCCCGCAGGGCCTCGCCCCGGACCTCCTCCGCGACGGCCGGCAGGGCCGCCATCGAGGAAAGCGCGAGCACAAGATCGACCTGCTGGTCACCGACCTGGTCCGACACCGGATGCGGCACGCTGCCGCCGTACAGACCGCACGCGTGCACGACCTCGTCACGCACGGTCTCGGCGAGGGGCCCGTCGGCGTGCACGAGGACGCGACGTGAACCGATCGCTCGAAACGCCTCCGGCGGCAGCCACGCCGCATGGACGTCGATCAGCTCAGGAATGGTCACGAACGCTCCTCCGGGCAGGCGTGCCGAGCCGTCACGACGGCTCGTCCGAACGTGAATCTATCGAAGGGGAACGCGCCGGCGACGGCCAGCCCGCCTTCCCACCTGGTGACCACCCTGGTGACCGCCCTGGCGCACCGGCCGGCGGACTGGCTCGTACGCCCGTGGCCGTCGGTCACGTTCTCCAGGGGAACTGACGTTCGGCTGCTAAGGTGGAAGGCGCATGTGATCCGGATTCAGGGAGACCAGACATGGCAGGTGACGACGACATTTCCGGGTGAGACCGGAAGTGATCGGCCCCGGACGGCGCGCGGGAGCGCAGCCGCGGTGGCCGTGTCGTCGTTTCACGAATCCCCTGTCTCTCGCTGGGCGGCTGCGGCGCGCCCGCCTCACGTACGAGGTCTCTCGCATGTCCGACGCTTTCATCATCTGTTCCACCCTGTCCTTCTCCTGGCCTGACGGCACGCCGGTCTTCCGGGATCTGTCCTTCGTCGTGGGCGCCGGCCGTACGGGCCTCGTCGCGCCGAACGGCGCCGGGAAGAGCACCCTGCTCAAGCTGATCGCCGGCGAGTACCGGCCCGGTGGCGGGAGCGTGTCCGCCAAGGGCGTGCTCGGCTATCTCCCGCAGACTCTGCCGCTCGCCGGCGACCTGACCGTGGCCGAGGTCCTGGGGATCTCCGCGGTGATCGGCGCGCTGGACGCCATCGAGTCAGGGGACGCGAGCGAGGAGCACTTCACCACGATCGGCAACGACTGGGACATCGAGGAGCGCACCCGTGCCCAGCTGGACCGGCTCGACCTCGGCGACGTCTCCCTCACCAGGCGCCTGAACACCCTCAGCGGCGGCCAGGTCGTCTCTCTCGGACTGGCGGCGCAACTGCTGAAGCGCCCCGACGTCCTGCTGCTCGACGAGCCGACCAACAACCTCGACCTGGCCGCGCGCCACCAGCTGTACGGCGTGCTGGAAGCCTGGAACGGCTGCCTGCTGCTGGTCAGCCATGATCGGGCGTTGCTCGACCGGATGGACCGCATCGCCGAACTCGACACCGGCGAGTTCCGGTCCTACGGCGGGAACTACACCGCCTACGAGGAGGCCGTACGCGCCGAGCGGGAGGTCGCCGAGAAGAACGTCCGCAACGCCGAGCAGGAGGTCAAGCGGGAGAAGCGGGAACTGCAGCAGGCCCGCGAACGGGCCGAACGCCGGGCGAACAACGCGGCCCGCAACATCAAGAACGCCGGCCTGCCGAAGATCGTCGCCGGCGCCATGAAGCGCGGCGCCCAGGAGTCGGCGGGCAGAGCGGGGCAGACCCACGCGGCGCGGGTCGGCGACGCGAAGGCCCGGCTCGACGAGGCGAGCCGGGCGCTGCGCGACGAGCAGAAGATCGCGCTGGAACTGCCCGGGACCAACGTCCCGGCCGGCCGCACGGTCTTCCTCGGCGAACGGATGCAGGCCGGTTACGCCGGTCAGACCCTGTTCGCCGGCGACGGCGTCGACCTGACCATCCGGGGACCCGAGCGGATCGCGCTGACCGGCCCCAACGGCTCCGGCAAGTCCACCCTGCTCCGCATGATCGACAACGGGCTGGCGCCGGTGAGCGGCCGGATCAGGCGAGCCGACGGTCGCATCGCCTACCTGTCCCAACGGCTGGACCTGCTGGATCTCGACCGCACCGTGGCGGAGAACCTGGCCGCGTTCGCGCCCGGGATGCCGGAGGCGCAGCGGATGAACCTGCTCGCCCGCTTCCTGTTCCGCGGCTCCCGCGCGCACCTGCCGGTCGGGGCGCTGTCCGGCGGCGAACGGCTCCGCGCCACCCTGGCCTGCGTCCTGTGCGCCGAACCGGCTCCCCAGCTGCTGCTGCTGGACGAACCCACCAACAACCTCGACCTGGTCAGCATCGGCCGGCTGGAGAGCGCGCTCAGCGCGTACGAAGGCGCGTTCGTGGTGGTCAGCCACGACGAGCGGTTCCTCACGGAGATCGGGGTGAACCGCTGGCTGGCACTGTCCGAGGGCCGCCTGCTGGAAACCGGAGGCCCCGACGGCGCCTGAACCCGCGCGGCCGACCCTGCTCCGCTCCCGCACGTACGGCATGCGGGAGAGGGGTGCTCGACGGGTCTCCCGCACGGGCGTCACCGGATCGGGCCGCTCGATGACCGGCACCGACGGTGCGGGTGGCCGATGGCGTCTCCCGCGCCGCCGCTCCTGGTCACTCTCGCAGGGGCGGCGCCGCCATCGGGTGCGTCTTTCCCCGCCCGCCCGGACACGTCCGGGACTCCACGGTCACCGGTGCCGTGGCCGTCCGCACCCGTACCGCCCCGGGGGCGCAGCTCGGGCGTGCTGTTGAATGATCCTGATCGTGGCAGGTCAGGTGAGCGGAGGCGCGGCGGATGATGATGGACGGCGCATCGTTCGGACGCGTGGTCTCGCCGGTCATGGTGGGGCGCGAGGACGAGTTACGCCGTCTGGTGGCCGCGGTGAGCCGCCCGCCCGCCGTGGTGGTGCTGGAAGGCGAGGCCGGCATCGGGAAGACCAGACTCGTCGCGGAGATGGCGGCGCACCCCGACGTGGCCGCCCGGGTGTTCCTCGGCGGCGGGGCCAGGAGGATCCGGGAGCCGTTCCCGCTGGGGCCCCTGGTGGAGGCGTTGCGCGGGATGGGCGAACCGCTGGCGCGGGCCGAGCTGTCGCCGGTCGCCGGTGCGTTGCGCGGCCTGCTGCCCGAGCTGGCCGGGGTGCTGCCGCCCGCGCTGGAGCCACTGGACGACCGGGCGGCCGAACGGCACCGGCTGTTCCGCGGTCTCGCGGACGCGCTGGGCGCCCTCGGTCCGGTGGTCCTGGTGGTGGAGGACCTGCACTGGGCGGACGAGCAGACGAGGGAGTTCCTCGCCTACCTGCTGGGCGCCCTGCCGGAGAAGATGTCGGTGGTGCTCACCTACCGGGGGGAGGAGGCGGGGCCCGAGATCCGGGAGACCACGGCACGCCTCGCGGACGCGGTCTTCCACGATCACGTCGTCCTTACGACTCTGGACGCTGAGCAGACCGGCCTGCTCGCCGCGTCGATCCTCGACGAGGAGGACGTCACCGCCGACTTCTCCGCGCATCTGTACGAGCGGTCGTCGGGGTTGCCGCTGGCCGTACAGGAGCTGATGGCGCTGCTGCGCGAGCGCGGCGCGTTGATCCGGTTGCGCAGCGGGCGGTGGGCGCGCAAGGCGCTGGCGGAGCTGGACGTGCCGCCGGGAGTTCGCGACTCCGTGCGCGAGCGGGTGTCGCGGCTGCCGGCGGCGGCGCGTGGGGTCGCGGCGGCCGCGGCGGTGCTGCAGGTGCCGGTCCGGGTCGCGGTGCTGGCGCAGGTGGGCGGGTTGACGAAGGCCGAGGCCGTGGCCGGCGTGGACGAGCTGCTGGTGTCGGGTCTGCTGACCGAGCAGGACGGGGCGGTGGCCTTCCGCCACATGCTGGCCGCGCAGGCGGTGTACGGGGGGATCCCGCTGGGGCGGCGGGAGGATCTGCACGCGCACGCGGCCGGGGCGGTGCGCTCGCTGGGGCAGCGAGCCCACCATCTCCGCCAGGCGGGGCTGCTGCGTGACTGGGTGGAGGTCGCGGACCAGGCCGCCGCGCAGGCGTCGGAGCTGGGTGACGACGCCGGGGCCGTGCGGATCCTGGAGGACGTGCTGCGCAACGCTCCGCTGGAGCCGGATCGACGGGTACGGCTGGCGGTACGGCTCGGCTGGGCCGCCGGCCAGGTGCTCCGGCCACCGGACGTGATCGACCTGTTGTCCGAGGCGCTGGAGCCCGAGCGGCCCGGACCGCTGCGCGGGCAACTGCACTTCCTGATCGGCCTGCTGCACGAGCGGCTCGGCGCCGACCCCGGCACGCAGCGGCGCTCGTTCGCGGCGGCGGTCGACGATCTGGGCGACCGGCCGGAGCTCGCGGCATGGGTGATGGCCGCCCTAGGCCGGCCGATGGACGCGGCGGTGCCCCTGGCCGAGCATGTCGTATGGCTGGACCGGGCACTGGAGGTGGTGCCCGCCATCGGCGACCCGGTCGAGGAGGTCTTCGTGCTCGGCAAGATCGCGACCTCGCTGAGCGGGATCGGCGATCCGCGCTGGGCCACGCTGACCGAGGACGTCAGGCGGCGGACCGGCGGCCGCCCCCGGCATCGCCAGGAGATCAACGCCTATCGCTCCATCGCGGAGAACGCGTGCTGCTCGGGGCACTTCGAGCTGGCCGACCGGCTCCTGACCGCCGCGTCGCGGGCGGCGGCGGGTGCGGAGGGCTCGCGGGAGCCGCTGGCCCGCTGCCGTCTGGTCGCCCTGCTGCTGGCCTACTGCCGGGGCGCGTGGGACGGGCTGGAGCAGGAGACCGCGTTGCTGCTCGACGAGTACGGCGAGCGCCCGTACGACCGCATCGCCCCTGAGACGGTCGCGGCCTGCCTGGCGCTGGCCCACAGCGACCTTGACACCGCCCGGCGCGATCTGCGCGACGTCGTCCTGCGCGCTGTGACCCTGGGCGCCTACGAACTGCTCCCGCTGTCGGTGACCGGGTTCCTGCGGCTGGCCACCGCACACGGCGAAGCCGCGGCCGCGCTGGAGGTGATCGTCCCAGCGCTCGCCATCTGGCGGACCAAGGGCCTGTGGCCGCTGGCGGTGCGGGCGGCGCCGGCCCTGGCGGAGGCGATGACGGCGGCGGGGCGGCGGGACGAAGCCGTGGATTTGGTCGATCGACTCGCCGAGCTGCTCGACGGCCTGGACGCGCCCATGGCCGAGGCCGCGCTGCCGCACGCCCGCGGTTACCTGACGGAGTCCGCGGCCGAGCACTTCCTGGCCGCGGCGTCCGCCTATGACCGGCTGGGCGCGCCGTACGAGGCGGCCCAGGCCCGTGAGCGGGCGGCCGGAGGGCTGTTCGAGGCGGGGGACGCGCGTGCCGGTGAGGTGCTGAGCGCGGCCCTCGCCGCCTTCGGCGGGCTCGGCGCCCGCTGGGACGTGGATCGCGCGGCGCAACTGGCACGCAGGCACGGGGTGCCGGTGAAGGGGCGCTATCCCGGTGGCCCGCACGGCTACGGCGCCGGGTTGTCCCCCCGGGAACGGGAGATAGCCGAGCTGGCCGCGGCCGGGCTGACCAACCGGGAGATCGGCGAGCAGCTCTTCGTCTCGCCGAGGACGGTGGAGAAGCATCTCGGGGCTGCCCTGCGCAAGCTCGGGCTGCGCTCGCGCGCCGCCCTGGGAACCCACCTCCGGACGTGACCCCCGTAGTGCTCCGCCGGGACCCGTACCGCTGAACGGGGGTACCTCCCCATGGTCCCGGGAGGCCGCACGCGTGAGGCTGGCGGCATGTCCGAAATCGACCCCACGGACGGCCAGCCGGCCGACAACGACGACGAGCCAGAGGTAGAGGCGTTTCCGGACGAGACGCCTGACGGGTTCGAGCCGGTCTGACCCCCCAACCGAAAGGGCACTTCCGCATGTCTGCACGCAGAGGATTACTCCTCATGGCCTCAATGCTGATGCTGGGGCCGCTGCTCCCGGCCAGTGCGACCGCCGCCATTCAGGAGCCCGAGCCCGTCAGAGAGACGGGGACCCCGGGGCCGGTCGCGCTGTCCGGGCTGGGCCGGGGCGCGCACACGGTCACCTTGATCACCGGTGACCGGGTGCGGCTGGCCGACGCGGGGGCCGGCAAGTACGCCGTGCGCCCCGAGCCGGCTCCCCGGGCCGACGGGACCCGAGCGCTGTTGTCGGTCATGGCGACCCCGGACGCGGTGTACGTCACGCCCAGCGACGCGATGCCGGCCATCCAGGCCGGCCGTCTGGACCGGGAACTGTTCAACGTCAAATACCTGGCCGAGCACGGCTACACCGACGACAAGGCCAAGGAACTGCCGGTCATCGTGCAGTACCCGAAGGAGCGGCCGGGCCCGGCCGTCGCCTCGGCCGCCAAGGCGATCCCGGCCAGTGAGCCCACGCTGACGCTGGAGAGCGTCAACGCCTCCGCGGTCAACGTCACCAAGGCGGACGCGGGCGCGTTCTGGAGCGCGGTGCGAGCCGTACCCGTGAAGACCGGGGCCGCCCGGTTGAGCGGCGACATCAGCAAGGTGTGGCTGGACCGCAAGGTCAAGGCCGACCTGGCCGAGAGCGTGCCGATGATCGGCGCGCCGCAGGCGTGGGCGGGCGGGCACGACGGAACCGGCGTGAAGGTCGCCGTCCTGGACACCGGCATCGACGCCACGCACCCGGACCTGGCCGGCAAGATCGCCGACAGCCGCTCCTTCATCCCCGGCCAGGAGGTGCGGGACGGGCACGGCCACGGCACCCACGTGGCCTCCACCATCGCCGGATCCGGCGCCGCGGCGAACGGCACGCACAAGGGCGTCGCCCCCGGCGCCCAGCTGATCGTCGGCAAGGTGCTCGACGACACGGGTTCCGGACTCGACTCCCAGGCCATCGAGGGGATGGAGTGGGCGGTGGCCGGCGGCGCCAAGGTGGTCAGCATGAGCCTCGGCAGCGGCCCCACCGACGGGACCGACCCGATGAGCCAGGCGGTCAACGCGCTGAGCGGCTCCAGCGGCGCGCTGTTCGTCATCGCCGCCGGCAACCTCGGCGCCTCGGGCACCGAGACGGTCGCCTCCCCGGGTACGGCGGACGCCGCGCTGACCGTCGCCGCGGTGGACAAGGACGACAAGTGGGCCCCGTTCTCCAGCCAGGGGCCGCGCGTCGACGGCGGGCTCAAGCCCGACATCGCCGCGCCCGGAGTCGCCATCACCGCCGCGCGCGCCGCCGGCACCACGATGGGCACCCCGCTCAACGACCACTACACCGCCGCCGCGGGCACCTCGATGGCGACCCCGCACGTGGCGGGAGCCGTGGCGATCATGGCCCAGCAGCATCCGGACTGGACCGGGGCACAGCTCAAGGCGGCGGTGATGTCGACCGCCAAGGACGACGAGCTCGGCGCGTACAAGCAGGGCGCGGGCCGGGTCGACCTGGCCAGGGCGCACGCCCAGCAGGTCTTCGCCACGACCGCCGGGCTCGACTTCGCCGCGATCGAGGGCGGGAGCGACCCCGTCAGCCGGAGCCTGACCTACACCAACCTCGGCGCCCAGCCGATCACCCTGGCGCTCACCCCGGCCCTGCACGAATCCGACGGCACCCCGGTGGAGGCGGCGCTGAGCCTGGCCGACGCGACCCTCACCGTGCCGGGCGGCGGCACCGCGACCACCACGGTCACCCTCGACCCCAAGGACCTGGCCCTGGGCAACTACACCGGCGCCGTGACCGCGGCCGCCGACGGGGTCCGGCTGCGCACGCCCGCCGGCGCCGTGCGGCAGCAGCCCAAGGCCACGCTCACCATCCACACGCTGGGCCGGGACGGCAAGCCGTACAGTCCCTGGGGGCAGGACACCATCGACGTGTCCGGCGACAAGGGCATCATCGGCGGCACCCTCCTCACCGAGGTGGGAACCACGATCACCCGCGTGCCGCAGGGCACCGTCAGCGTGACCCAGGTGCTCGACTGGACCGGCGACGACGACAGGTACAACCTGGCGTTCCTGTTCCAGCCCGAGATCGAGGTCACCGGGGACACCGAGATCACCCTCGACGCCCGGCAGTTGTCCGAGGTCCGCTTCACCACCCCGAAACCGGCGGAACCGCTCAACAACGACGTCACCTTCGCCTTCCAGCGGACGGTGTCCAACGGCGACGCCTACATGGGTGCCCTGGGGACGAACACGCCGATCGGATCCTGGGCACGACTGTGGGCCAATCCCACCAAGCCGGTCGACAAGGGCGCCTTCCGCTTCCACTCCCGCTTCACCCTCGGCCAGCCCGAGGTCGCGATGAGCGTAAGCGGCCGCGACAAGCTCACCCTGCACCCGGCCGCCCCGATGCACGCCTTCGACGCGTACGGCGAGCACCGTCAGGAGGGCACCTTCCCCGACTTCCGGCCGTTCACCGGGACCCGCGACCTGGAGGTCGTCGACGTCGGTGAGGGCAGGCCCGAGGACATCGCCGGCCGTGACCTGCGCGGCAAGCTCGTCCTGATGGAGGCGCGAAAGGCCGACGGGATCTTCGGCCCCGCGTGCGGCGCCCAGATCGAGCGGATCGGCCCGATCCGCGACGCCGGCGCGGCCGCGGTCGCGCACTTCCCGATGGCCGGCACCGGCTGCACGATTCCGCTCGGCATCGCCCAGAAGCCGTTCACCGGAGAACCCAAGCCCATCGGCATCCCCAACGTCTCGTTGCCCGGACGGGAGGCGTACCAGCTGCGCGAGCGGATCGCCGGGGGCAAGACGGTCACCGTCCAGGTGACGGGCACCGAGGAATCGCCCTACACCTACACCTTCGCGCCGTACGAGGAGGAGCGCGTCCCGCGTTCCCTGCACTACACCTTCACCGAGCGGGACCTGGCCCGGATCGACATGGACATGCACACCGTCGCGCCCGAGCGGTACAGCGACTGGCGGTACGCCTGGAAGGTGGACGACGTCCTGCCGCTGTCGTCGCAGCCCTCGCTGTGGGGCACCCCCCGGCTGACCGCGCAGCAACGGCGTGACTGGGTCGGGCCCCTCGACCGCGAGGTCGTCAGCTCGCACGGCATGTGGGAGATGGCCAACCCGCTGGGGATGAACGAGATGCGTCCGCAGTGGGCGCTGGAGGTGTTCGACAAGCCGGTCCGCCTCCGGCAGTCGTGGCCGACCACCCCGTTCACGCCGGGCGCCGCGACCGGCTCGGACCAGTTGTACAAGCTGGCCAAGCCCGGCGCCAACCTGGGCTGGAGCTTCCGCTGCATGATCTGCGTCCGGGGCGACGCCCTGTGGGCGGAGTTCGAGCTCAGCAACGGGACCGAGGGCGGCCGCCAGTACAACGGCGACTACTGGAGCGGTCCCTTCGAACCGGGCTTCGACGTCCGCCTGTACCGGCAGGACAAGGAGATCCCCCGCGACACCGTGCTCGGCGCTGACATCTTCCCGCACTTCACGCTCCCGGAAGGAGCCGGAAAGTACCGCCTGACCGCCAAGAACGCGACGCACGACGCCGAGTGGACCTTCACCACCCCCGTGAAGACCGAAGGACTTCCCGGCGCCGACTGCTCCCTCGAGCGGTTGTACGGCACGGCGGAACGCTGCAAGCCCGCACCCGTCGTGTTCGTCAGCTACGACCTGGGTGACACCCTCGACGCCGCCAACACGGTGCGGGCGGGCCGTACCCACACCTTCACCGTCTCTCCCTACCACTCGCCGTCGCCCACCCGGATGCCCGAGATCGCGGGTCTGAAACTGTGGGCCAGCACCGACGACGGCGCCACGTACCAACCTGTGTCCGTCAAGGAGAACAGGGACGGCACGTACACCGCCAAGACCCGTTACCCCGTCGGCAAGGACGCCGTGACCCTCAGGGTGGAGGCCTGGGACAAGGCGGGCAACACGCTCAAGCAGACGACCACTCGCGCCTTCAACCTGCGCTGATCCGTCGATGACCCGGGCACCCTCGTGCGAACGAGGGTGCCCGGTGCCGTGTCCCCGTCGATCTGCTCCGAGACCCGCCCGAGATTGGCGATTCCTGCGCCGGACCCGCGATGTTATTTTTGGGGGGTGCTGAGGGTGCTGGTCACGGGTATGTCGGGAACCGGGAAGTCGACCGCCTTGGAGTCGCTGCGGGAGCGCGGGCACAAGACGGTGGATGCCGACGGTGACCAGTGGAGCCATTGGGCCCGGCTTCCAGACGGCACTCGCGACTGGGTGTGGCGCGAGGACGCGATGACCGCGCTGCTCACCGGCCACCGGCGAGGCAAACTGTTCGTCGCCGGCTGCGCGTGGAATCAGGCAGGCTTCTATCAGTGGTTCGACCATGTGGCACTGCTGAGCGCGCCTGCCGAGGTGTTGCTCGACCGGGTCGCCAACCGGACCAACAACACCTTCGGCAAGTCTCCGGAAGAGCGCGAGAAGATCCTTCGTGATCTCCACGAAGTCGAGTCGTTGCTGCGGAATTCCGCCACGATCGAGATCGACGCATCGGCTCCGCTGGACGAGGTCGTGCGGCAACTCGACGAGCTCTCGCCGTAGTTCGGCGCTGCCGAGGTCCGAGCGGACGTAGCGCCGGCCGTCCGCTGCCCTCACCCGTCGCAGGCGGTTCTCCCCAGCGACCCCTGATTCGCGTCGTCATCCCGTGCCCGATCGGCGTCAAGCTGGCTTGACGTCAGGCTGGCTTGACGAAATGCTGGGGGCATGTCCACGCCTGAAGATCTTGAGCGTCAGTTCACGCTGCTGACCGCAGCCGCGCGTCATGACGTGCTGCGCACCCGTGACGCCCTGGCGCCGTCGCCCGAAGACGACTCCGAGGACCTGCCGATCGACCCCGAGGCGAAGCCCCTGACCAGGGCGGAGACGCTGGAATTGCTCGCGCTGGGGGAGGTGATCGCACGGAAGGCGGGCTACGGGCGTCAGCTCGGCGTGCGATCGGCTCGCCGGGCCGGTGCCTCGTGGTCACAGATCGGCGCCGCACTGGGGACGACCAAGCAGGCCGCCTGGGAGGCGCATCACCGATGGATCGACGAACAGGGCAGGCAGCCCAGCGACGGTCATTGGGGCTGGGACGGCGATGAGGTGGCGGCCGCACGCACGCTCGCCGGCGCACCCGACGACGAGGCCGCCGAATGAGCGGGCACGGCGAGGAGGCGATCCGGCCCTTCGTGCTGCGCATCCCGCAGCGGGACCTGGACGACCTGACCGCCCGCCTGGCCGCGACCAGGTGGCCCGACGATCCGGCCGGGGCCGGCTGGGCCCAAGGGGTGCCGGTGGCCTACCTCAAAGAGCTGGCCGAATACTGGCGCACCGGCTACGACTGGCGGGAACAGGAGGCGCATCTCAACCGCTTCCCGCAGTTCACCACCACCATCGACAACGCCGGAGTGCACTTCCTGCACGTCCGCTCCCCGGCGACCGGCGCGCTGCCCCTGCTGATCACCCACGGCTGGCCCGGATCCATCGTCGAGTTCCTCGACGTGATCGGACCGCTGACCGATCCCGAATCCCACGGTGGGGATCCAGCCGACGCCTTCCACCTGGTGCTTCCCTCCATTCCGGGATACGGGCTGTCCGGCCCCACCCGCGAAGGCGGCTGGGATGTGCACCGCGTGGCCCGCGCGTGGGCCGAGCTGATGAGGCGCCTGGGCTACCACCGCTACGGCGCGCAGGGCGGCGACTGGGGACACGCGATCACCCTGGAACTGGCCGCCGTCGACATCGGCCGCGTCGTCGGGATCCACCTCAACACGCTGCTGACGCCACCCCCCGCCGATCCGGCCGAAGCCGCCGAACTCGACGACGGCGACAGGGAACGGCTCGACCGGCTGATGAGCGCCGAACCCGAGATGTCGGGCTACGCGAAGATCCAGGGCACCCGGCCGCAGACCCTGGCCTATGCGCTCACCGACTCCCCCGTCGGGCAGCTCGCCTGGATCGCCGAGAAGTTCAAAGAGTGGACGGACTGCTCTGACGTGCCGGAAGAGGCGGTCGCCCGCGATCGGCTGCTGACCAACGTGATGCTGTACTGGCTCACCGCGACCGCGGGGTCGTCCGCTCGCCACTACTGGGAAGCCGCTCACCCCACCCGCCCGCCCCGCCCCGAGCCGCCGACGACGCCCACCGGCGTGGCGGTCTTCGCCGCCGACCTGGCCCGTCCCGTACGGCGACTCGCCGAACGGGACCACAACATCGTCCACTGGACGGAGTTCGACCGAGGCGGGCACTTCGCCGCGATGGAGGAACCCGACCTGTTCATCGACGACGTCCGCGCGTTCTTCCGGCGTTTCCGGTGAGATCGAGCCCAGGGCCGGCCGGCCGCTCAGCCGTTGCGTTCGGACCTCGGACACCATCGGTTTCCCAATGCGGAACGCAGGCAGGTGCGAGGTCCACTGAGGCCCGCACCTCTCTTGTTTCCGGGTCGAAAGCAGCACGCAGGCTTCCGCCGATGGGCTGCCGAGCGCTTCCGGGGGTATTCAGCCGGGCAAGGAGGCGAGCCAGCCGGTCAGGATGTCGTTGACCTGCTCGGGGCGCTCCTGTTGCACCCAATGGCCGCAGTCGTCGAGAAGGTGGGCGGAGGCCAGGCCTGGCAGGGTGGCGGGAAACGCCTTGATGGCGTCGGCCAGCCAGGTGGTGGAGGCGTCCAGCGCGCCGCCGATGAACACCGACGGCTGGGTGATGGGGGAGCCGTCGAAGTCGGCGAGGTCCGCCCAGTCCCGGTCCATGTTGCGGTAGCGGTTGAGCGCCCCCGTCATCCCGGTCCGCTCGAATTCGGCGGCGTAGACATCCAGGTCGTGCTCGGTGAGCCAGGCGGGTAGCCGGCCGGCGGGGAAGCGCTCGCGCATCGTCCCGCCGGGGGAGACGAAGTGCGGGTCCGGGGCGTCGGCGGGCGGCATGGTGTCGCCGGACAGGGCGGCGTAGAGGCCGGCCAGCCAGCCGCGGACGTCCGGCTCGATCTCGGATTCAGCCCGGCCAGGCTCCTGGAAGTAGGACACGTACAACTCCTGCGCTCCGCCCATCCGCGCGAAGACCTCGCTGGGCCGCGGGCCGCCGCGCGGGGCGTACGGCACGCTCAGCAGCCCGACCGCGCTGAAGACCTCGGGTCGGACGAGGGCGGAGTTGGCGGCGACGGTCGCACCCCAGTCGTGACCCACGATCACCGCTGTCCGCTCGCCCAGGGCGTGCACCACGGCGACGTTGTCCTCGATCAACTCCAGCATCCGGTACGCGGACGCAGCCTCGGGCTTGGAGGAGCGGCCGTACCCGCGCACGTCGATGGCCACGGCCCGGAAGCCTGCCGCGGCCAGCACCGGCAGCTGGTGGCGCCAGGAGTACCAGGACTCGGGAAACCCGTGCACCAGCAGCACCAACGGCCCCGAACCCTGCTCCACCAGATGGACTCGGCCGGCGGGAGAAGAGACCAGGCGATGGGAAGGCTCCCGAACAGATGACGACATCAATTCTCCAAAGTCCTCGACTCCTCCGCGCAAGGTGCGGCCACCATCGACCCGGCCGGCGACCTGCGCCTCTTCCCTCGATCATGCGACAGACGACGAGTCCACCACGAACCGAGTTGCCACTTCGGCAAACCGGCTGACGATGAAGCCACGGAGAAGGACATCGGAGATCATCACCCTGAGGTGGGTACCTCGCTCGGGGGGCAGACGTCGCGGGGATCGGTCCCGGACGGTCACCAGGCCCGTACGAAAGGCGAAGACGACCGCCTGCACCGGTCGCGGAGTCCGAGCTTGACCAGGTCGCCGCCCGCCTGCATGGTGCCGAGCACCGCCGGTTTGGGTTCATCCCCGGCGCCTTCCGCAGGAAGGTGGAGAAAGTTGGTCGGAATCCGCGACATCTACGTCTTGACCGTCTGGTGGCCGCTGACGAGCGTCGCCACCCGCGACCGGCTGGGCCGACGAGATCGAACTCGGCGGAGTCACCCAGTGCGACGGTTTCGGTTCGCCGTGCCCGTCGCTAGTCCGGGACCACGCCGATCTGCCGCAGCACCGCGAGGACGTCGTAGTAGTCGGTCTGCCGGACGATCAGCCCGTTCTCGTCGAACTCCATCAGGCTCAGCGCTCGGTTGTCGATGAAACTGCCCCGGACCGCGGTCTCCGGCAGGTGCGAGAAGGTGCCCGTCAGGGTCCCGCCGCCGCGCCATGGCACGGCCGCCCGGTTGCCCGAGATGAGCGCCTCGCCCATGTCGACGCGGGTGTCCGGGCAGGCGTCCACCCAGACCCGCATGAAATCCGCCAGCTCCGTGCGTCCCTTGAAGGTCTTCCCGAGCGCGATGTCCTCGAAGACCGCGTCCTCGGTGTAACACCGCGCCCAGCGCTCGCTGTCGTGGTCGTTGAAGTACGCGAACCACTTGCGGAGGGTGGTGGCCGGAGTGGCGGGAGGCTGGTCGGTCATGAGACTGCCTTTCACTTGTCGGGGTGCCGGGGCGGGTGGTCGGCGGCTCCGGCGTAGTCGGCGGGGAGGGCGTTGCGGCCGGTCACGGAGCGGGCGGCGAGTTGCTCGGTGCGGCCGGGGACAGCTTGAGCGGCTCACCACTCCCGGTCGAGCAGGAGGGTGGTGAGCTCTTCCAGGTCGTGGCGCGCCTCATCGGCGATGTCGACGCCGGCGACGCATTCCCAGGCGGTGTCGATGCGCCGCTGTGCCTCCGTCCGCGCCCAGGAGCGGCCGCCCGCCTCTTCGACCAGCGACGCGGCGAGGTGCAGTTCGTCCATTTCGAGCGGGCCGGAGGTCTCGTACAGGTCGGCCAGCCGCCGGGACGCGGCGCATCCCGCGGTCAGCGCCGCCACGACGGGGGCGCTCTTCTTCCGCGCCTGCAGGTCCGAGCCCACCGGCTTACCGGTCACCAGGGGATCGCCCCAGAGGCCGAGCAGGTCGTCGACCAGCTGGAACGCCACCCCCAGGTGAACGCCGAACCGTTCGAAACCGTCGCTCCAGGCAGTGGGGACCGCCGCGGACAGTGTCCCGAGCCGGCACGCGCAGCCGAGGAGCGCCCCCGTCTTGCCCTCGATCATCCGCAGGCACGCGGTGATCGGCCGTACGCCGAGGCGCTCGAAACGCAGGTCGTCGCACTGACCGGCCGTCAGGTGGCGCAGTGTGCGGGCCAGGTGGTGACTCGCCGCCATGGACTCGGGGCGCTCGGGGGTCGAGAGCACCTCGAAGGCCAGGCCGAACAGGGCGTCGCCGGCCAGGACCGCCATCGGGACGCCGTACCGCGCCCACACGGTGGCCTGGTGTCGTCGCTCGGTGTCGCCGTCCATGACGTCGTCGTGGATGAGCGACGCGTTGTGGATCAGCTCGACGGCGACGGTCCCCGCGACGGCGTCGGTCAGGCTGCCACCCACGGCCCGGGCGCACAGGAATCCGAAGGCGGGCCGGATGAGTTTGCCGTGCGCCGAGCCGGTCGGCGCGCCGTGTTCGTCGCGGAGTCCTATCTGGTAGGCGCAGATGTCGCGCAGGGTGGGTTCGAGACCGTCGATCCAGTGGGCGAGGGTCGGCAGCGCGAGCCGCCGGGCGTGGACGATCCCCTGGGGGATGGCGGGTGCCGGGGCCTCCGGCCGAAAGAGCGGTGTTCGTGTGCTCATGGCGCTCGTCAAGTTCTTCCTGGACTCGATGGCTTACCGGGCTTGCTCCTGCTGCGTACCGGCCGGCCCGCCCGCCTGGTGAGGCGCGCGGGTGCCGTCGTCACCTCAGCGCCTGCACGACTCCGGCGTCCAGGTAGTCCGTGGGCCGATGGGCCGACGTCGTGTCCGCCCGGCGGTATCGCTTGGTGCGGGCCGACCAGTCGAGGTTGCCGCGCATCCACGAACGCATCCCCGCGAAGTTCGCCGCCAGGACGTCGGCGTGGGCGGGGAACTCGGCGAAGGTCCGGCCCTCCCGCTCCTGGTAGGCGCGGATCTCCTCGGAGATCGCGGTGACGACGTGGGAGACCGATCCGTCGCGGTCAAGGCCGCGGGCGTGCTCCACCACGGCGACCAGGTTGTGGTACTCGCCCAGGGACAGTTCCTTCTCCAGCGAGTACACGTCGTTGGTCCAGCAGACGACGTCGCACGCCGACCGCAGGGCGTCCTGATAGGTCTCGTCGCCGTATACCGGCGCGGGGACGACGGAACGCTCGACGATCTCGATGAGGTCCATGCAGACGTAGATCGCCCCGGTGTGCCGGCGTTTGGCGATGTAGGTCGCCTCGTCCGGGACCTCGCCGGCGACCCGGTTGCCCGCCTCCCAGAACGCCGCCATTCCGCCCTCGGCGACGTGGCCGACGAAGCGGTCACGCCACTCCGGTGTGGAGTGCGGCACCGTCCTGCTCCACAGGTCGGCCAGCGACTCCACGATTGCCGGGCTGCCGGGACGGACGACGGCGGGCGGGCCGCCGTCGTGGAGGAGGACCGCCGCCATCTCGCCCATGAGCTCCTGGACGCGGGCCGGCTCGCGCCCGACGGCGCCGTCGTCGAACTGGTCGTCGAGCAGGAACAGCCAGGCGAACCAGTCGGCGATCAGGCACAGGCCGGTCTCGTCCGCCGTCGGGTAGGTGACCGCGGCGAACCAGCCGAAGTCGGCGTGCGCGAACCGCTGCCGCGCGCTCTCCCTGCGGACCAGCCCATGCTGCAGGACCCACGCGTCCAGGTGCTCGCGCGCCGCCGCCACGTGCTCGTTGACCAGCGGCGCGAGGTCGTCGAAGGCCCGCGGCAGGATCTCGTCGAGATGGCGGTCCACCAGCGCGCCGCCCCTGGCCGAGGTGAGACGGGCGATCGGATCCAGCCGGATCGGCGGCGCGGTCACCGGCGTTCCATCCGCGCGTGGATGCCGCCCTTGGGGTGCATCGTGATCAAGGGCTCGATCTCGACGTCCTGGCTCTCCTCCGGGATCTCCACCCGGTAGGCCTGCGCGATCATCGCGAGGATGAGCGTCAGCTCCGTCAGCGCGAAGTGCTTGCCGATGCAGTTGCGCGGGCCGCTGGCGAACGGGATGTAGGCGTGTCTGGGCCGTTGGGCGATCTGCTCGGGGGAGAAGCGCTCGGGGTCGAACCTGGTCGCGTCGGGCCAGTAGTCCGGATGGCGGTGCAGCGTGTACATGTTGAGGTACAGGTCGGCCTTCGCGGGGATGTGGTACCCGCCCATCTCGTCCTCTTCGATCGAGCGCCGCATGGTCTGCCACGCCGGCGTGTACAGCCGCAGCGTCTCGTCGATGATCATCCTGGTGTACTTGAGCTTCGGCAGGTCGTCGAACGCGGGGACGCGCCCGCCGAGGACGTCGTCGACCTCGGCATGCAGCCGCGCCTGCACCTCGGGGTGCTGGCCGATGAGGTAGACGAGCCAGGCGACCGAGTTGCTGGTGGTCTCGTACCCGCCGATGATGATGTTCAGGACCTCGCGGTGGAGCTGGAGCGGGGTCATGCCCGTTCCGGTCTCTTCGTCCACGGCGTTCATCAGGGCGGTGAGCAGGTCGTGGTGGACCTCGTCGCTGCCGATCCGCTTGTCGATGACGTCCGAGACGTAACCGTCCATCGTGCGGATGATCGCATTCAGCCGGCGGTAGGGCGGGATCGGCCAGCTCAGCGGGGGGAACGGGAAGCGGAAGAAGTTTCCCACGATGTGGTTCGCCTCGAGGAACATCTCCTCGATCGAGTCTCCCCGCGAGCCGACGTGCGCGCCGAACAGCGACCGGAAGACGATTCTCATCGCGAGCTGGCCGAGTTCGGTGCTGATGTTGACGACGTCGCCCGGCTGATACCGGTCGTCCCACCGCCGGAGCATCTGCCCTGTCTCGTCGGTCATGTTCTCGGCGAATCCCGCGACCTTGGGCTGGTGAAAGGAAGGCTGCATGATACGTCGTTGCCGCCGCCAGGGCTCGCCGCCCACATTTCCGATGAGCCCGCCACGGAGAATCGGCTCCACGGCGCGGAACAGGAACGTCGTCTTGTCGTAGTTCTCATGGTTCCGCACGAGGACGCGTTCGAAGTAGTCGGGATTGTTAATCATGATCATTTTAATGCCCAGCAGGCGTATGCGGACGATGTCTCCATGCGTCTCGATCATTCTCTGCAGGAATCCGACTTGATCACGCCGCATGTAGTAGACCCCGCCGACCTGGTCTTTCAGGCTGGTGTTGGGCACTCGTCTCAGCGGTCGCCGACTATTCGCCCTGCCCTGGGATTCGAGCGGGGTCCGGGCGTTCTGCATAGCGCTCTTGCTCATTTTCACGACCAGCTCTCTACCGTGGTGGGAGGCGGACGTCGTATCTGACGCGGAGCGGGCAGGAGTGCCTCTGGAGAATTCTTGCGAGGGCCTGCTGTGCACACGAGAATTGCAGTAGCGCATTCTTCGACGCATCTTCTAGATTGCGATCCCCCCTGATGGGGCCGCCCGACTGCAGGCTCGACATAAAGCATCCGCGCGGAGACTGCATTCGTAGCTCTCGACATAGGAGATCGCCTTGTCAGCGAGGGTGGCCGGTCAGGCTCGGGCCTGGTGAATCTGCCGGAAAGCGGGCCGAGTCAGGATGTGGTTGCCGGCGGCAGACCGCGTACCGGAGAAAGGGGGCAGTGGCTTTAGTCCCATCACGTCAGGAGGGCGCGCCAGCGGTCGGCGGACTCGATCATGTCCAGGCTGACCCGCTCCAGGAACGCCCCCGCCTTGGC
The DNA here is from genome assembly GCF_022213955.1 of Dolomitihabitans soli. GTDB lineage: Bacteria > Actinomycetota > Actinomycetes > Streptosporangiales > Streptosporangiaceae > Streptosporangium_A > Streptosporangium_A soli. The sequence goes on from NZ_JAKNTW010000019.1 coordinate 158,239, forward strand.
CAGCCGTTGCCCCACGGGGCTGTCGAGCCCGTACGTCTCGGCCGCCGCCATCGTGACCTGCACTGTCTCGATTGTCTGCCGCCTGCCGGTCACGATCGAGTGGTACCAGGCGTCGTCGTCGATCACGTAGATGTCGCGACGCCGCTGCGGATCGCGCTCGCGCCGGATGAACCCCTGTTGGACCAGGTAGTTCACGGCGACGGAGACGGAGGCCGGGCTGATCTTCAGTCTGTGGCTCAGCTCGGCCGCGGTGCGCCTGCCGTCCTCGGACAGCAGCAGGTCGAGGTGCACGCGCGCATGCATCCTCGGCAGCCCCGTTCTGACCGCTACCTCGATGAGCTCCTCTTCCATCGTGTCGCCCGGCGATCCGGTCGCACGGGGTGGAGCCGGTGTGCCGCGCCGCGCCCGCTGGGCCGTCGCTTGGTGCGCCTGCTGGGGCCGGTAGTCGCTGGGGCCGCCGTTGCGTCCGATCTCCCGGGTGATCGTCGAGGTCGGCCGGTCGAGCCGCCTGGCGATCTCGGCGTAGGAGAGCCCGTCGGCGAGTCCGGCCGCGATGCGCTCGCGGTCCTGCTGGGTCAATCGTCCTCCTGGCATGCCGCCAGTATTGCCTTCGCCACCATTCATTGCAACTCAAGATTGCATTCGAGTCCAGCGTCATTGCAACGATTTACCCCCTGATACCTGGGGAAACATATTTCTATCGATTGACTGAATTCCGAATGCAACGTAGCTTTCGAGTCACGCCAAACACGTACTGTCGCGAAAAGAGGAACGACCATGAGTGAATCCCTGCACCCCGTCGAGAACAACAGGGCCCGGACGCCACGGGTGTCCCGGAGAGTGGCGGTCACGGCGCTGGCGGCCGTCCTGCTGGCCGGGGCGGCCACCCCCGCGGCGGCCACCGCGGACAGCAGGGCCGCCGCCGGGCAGGATCGCCCGGAGTTGCAGAAGGCCATCCAGGAGTTCGTCGATTCCGGTTACGCCGGGATGCAGATGCGCGTGAACGATGAGCGGGGCGAGTGGGTCGGCAGCGCCGGGGTGCGCAAGCTGGGCCAGAGCGCCAAGCCGCCGACGAACGGCCACTTCCGGATCGGCAGCACCACCAAGAACTTCACCGCGACCCTGATGCTGCAACTGGTGGCTGACGGCAAGGTCGGGTTGGACCGCCCGGTGGCCGACTACCTGCCCGATTACGAGCTTGACCAGCGGATCACGGTGCGGATGCTGCTGCAGCACACCAGCGGGTTGTTCGAGTACACCGGCGATTTCTACCCCGACGGGACGTACGTGCCGGGGATTCCCTGGCAGGGCAAGGAGTGGGTGGACAAGCGGTTCCACACCTACCAGGACGAGGAGCTGGTACGGCTGGCGTTGTCCAAGCCGGCGACGTTCGAGCCGGGGACGAACTGGAGATACGCCAACACCAACTACGTGCTGACCAAGCTGCTGATCGAGAAGGTCACCGGCCACTCCTATGCCACGGAGATGAAGCGGCGGATCCTGGGGCCGCTCAAGATGTGGCACACCAAGGTGCCGACCGCCTCGCCGGAGATGCCCAGGCCGCACGCCCACGCCTACTACCGGTATGAGGACGCCGGCCAGTGGAAGACGATCGACGTCACCCGCCAGAACCCCTCCTGGATCTCCGCCGCCGGTGAGATGATCTCGACCACCGAGGATCTCCACACGTTCTTCTCCGCACTGCAGGGCGGCAAGCTCATCCCGGCCCGGCTGCTGGCCGAGATGCGCAAGCCGCACCCCAAGAGCGCCGGCCTCTTCGGCAGCTACGGCCTCGGGCTGTACGTGCAGGACCTGGGCCCGGGCTGTGTCGGCACCGTCCTCAACCACAACGGCAGCAACAATGGCTACGGGGCGCTGATGTACAGCACGCCCGACGGCAAGAAGACCATGACCGCCTCGATCACCATGGGGGACGCCGCAATCGATCAAGCGCAGGTGTTCCCGAAGGCGCTGGAGAAGCTCCTCAAGCAGGTGTTCTGCGGCGGGCGGGCCGCGGGCTGACGGGGCGAGCCAGCCAGGCATTGCGGGAGCCGACGCACTTGTATTGATCCCCGCAGATCGCCGACGCCTGCTCTTCCGGAACCACCAGCTCCAGCACCTTGTCGATGAGCACTCTCACGTCTTGCCTCCTCGTATGCCGATGTGACGGTTGCGATGATTGTCGATCCGGCCATTAGCGCGTGGTTGGCGCGGTGTTGACACGCCTTCCCCGACCTTGACGCCCAGGATCCCCGGGTCGGCCAGCGGGTTGCGGGTCACGCCCTGCATGACGCCGCCGGCCAGCGCGAGCGCGGCGCCGATGACCATCGCGAGCAGGGTGCGCGGTATCCGCTTGGTGACCGCCGCCTGTTCGAGGGAGCCGTCCGCGGCGCCGAGGGCGGCCCAGACGTCGGACCAGGCGACGTCGCGCGAGCCCAGGGCGACGGACGCCACCATGAGCGCGGCCGGCACCATGACCGCGATGAGCAGCCACAGGACCCGGACGCTCGCCGGACGCCGCACGAGGGCGGCGTCCGGCGGGCGGTCGGTGCCGACCGACGTCACTTGACCTTGTCCGCGGCCTCGGCGAGCGCCTTGACGTAGTCCTCCAGCACCCACGAGATCGACAGGGGGGTCGGGTTCGCGGCGGTGCCCAGCGGCTTGGTGTCGGGCAGCAGGTACACCGAGTCGCGCTCGACGGCGGGGATCTTCGACAGCAGCGGGTCCTTGCGGAGCTTCTCGATCAGCTCCCACTGCGCGTCGGTCAGATCCGAGGGGTAACGATCAGGGGCATCCGGCCACCCTGACGCCGTCGGCACCCATCGTCACGCCGCCACGCCGAACTGAATGATCTTCTCAAACACGCGCTTAGTCACTGAGCCGATCGGCGAGCTGTGCCAGGTAAAGGGACCTCGGCGCCAGGCCGGACTTGTTGGTCCCCTCCACGTAGCCGGCCTGGTGGTTGGTGTACCAGTTCTTCCCGGTGACGGCACCCGTAGTGCCGATGGCATAGTTCTGGGCGGTCGGCGGGGTCTGCACGCACACCTCCTTGCCGTTGCCGACCGTGCAGTTCCACGCCACACTATTCACCGAGGACCAGCCGTGCGACTCACCCTGGTCGCCGCGGTTGAATAGGCCCAGGACCCAGGCCTTGTCGCTCTGGCTCGACAGTTCCTTGATGTTGTCGTACAGCAGGCCCTGGCTCCACTTTTGGTGGCCGCCGGACTCGGCGTAGCCGTTCTCGTTGGTCCCGTTGAGCCATACGTTTCCCGAGCAGGTGCTTGCTCCCGAGGCGCCGAAGGCGTGCCGTGCGTAGGTGGATACGAGGTCGCGGAAGAGGACCTGCTGGGCCCGGTAATCGGCGCAGAAATTGGTGCGCTTTCCCCCAATGATCCGCGAGCATGGGTAGCCGGCTTCTACCGATTGGACCGTTACCCGGGTGCTGCGCTGCACATAGACGCCGGATATGGAGAACTGCACTAGCTTGCATTCCTTGACCCAGGCGTCCTCGGCCCGGCTGACGATGATGCAGCTTTGCGGATGATCCTCGCTGTAGGTCGACGGGTTTCCCATGTCGATGCGGAGGTTCTCGACGCCGACGTTGCGGACCAGCCCTGCCTGGTCCCAGACGTAGACGTAAGATTGGGACAGGGACCGCCGCAGATCGTTGAAGACGGGCGCATCGATGATGATGTCGTTGCCGACGATCTCCTTGATGCACCTGTTGTACATGATGGGCAACGTGCCAGGACTCCACGGGGCATCGTTCTTGACGCCCCCGTCGTTGACCGCGTCGGTCCACTCCTGGGTGTGCGGATGGCAGATGATGATGTTGTTGCCCACCTTGAGGTTGGTCGTTGAGGCCAGGGTGAGCCGGCGCTGACCCGTCTCAACCAGGCTGGAGGTGACGCCGGTTGTGGTGCCGGGCACCCGCGTGTCCCATTCTCCAGAGGTACCGCCGACCCAGAGAACCGTGCTCGCGTTCGCACCGGCGGTGCCGGTGATGACCGTGTTGGTCGACGGGTCGGCCCACCTGCCGGCTCCCCGCAGCACGACCCCGTCGCGCTTCATCTTGATCACGCCGCCGACGTTGTAATGACCGGCCTTGAGTAGCAGTGCCCCACGGAAGCCCTTGGAGTTGAGCGGCATCGCGCCGACCTCGTCGAGCGCGGCCTGGATGTGCGGGGTGTTGTCACCGCTGACCGGGCCGATCTCCTTGACGACGGGAACAGAGGGGATTGCCGCCTCGCCGTTGCGGTAGCCGGCCCAGCTGAAATCCGGGATCACTTTGCCCCGCGAATCCGCCTTGTAGACGAGCCGGCCGTCGCTACCCGGGTAGACGAGCTGGGAATGCCACGTGGCCGCGTGCGCGGCGTCGGGCGTCAGCACATCGTTGGCCAGGGACGCGGCCACTCCTGCGACTGCTGCGCTGCCCCCAAATCTCAGCAGGCTGCGTCGGGACAAAGCTGGGGGCACGATGAAATCTCCACAGGCTAGAGGGATTAATGAGCACGAGGGTAATGAGGAGGAGGCGACGGCAGCCGCCTCGGAATCGACGTACCAGACGTATTCGGTGCATACCACGTTCGGCACCGACCGCCATCCCCAAGCGCTCAGCAGCCACTATCGGACAAGGACCCTAGTGAGATGGGGTATGGCGGCGGTATGTTCTGATCCGCTGCGCGGGCCCCAGTCAGAGACGCCGGGGACCACGAGGGATACTGCCTGCCCACCATCGGATTCTTAAGCACCGCATCGACAGGTCGACGGCGCCCTTGAGAGGAACCGCTGGGGCGGCACCCCTGGCGTACGACTCGCAGGCGTGATCGCTGACCGCCGGGCTCGGAGGTCTCGACAGGCCATGTTGGTTAGGCTTACCTTATAATTCGGTTGGTGAATCCTTCTGAGATCCGTACGGTGGCGACCGAGGCCGAGCTCCGGGAGATCGTGAAAGAGCCGCCGCAGACCATCTGGGACAAGGACATCGCCCGGATCGACGAGCACGCGCGCACGATCATCGCGCACTCGCCGTTCGTGCTGCTGGCGACCTCGAACGCGGACGGGATCTGCGACGTCTCGCCCCGTGGGGACCCGGCCGGGTCGGTGCTGGTCCTTGACGACCACCGGCTGGTGCTCGCCGACCGGCCCGGCAACCACCGGCTCGACAGTCTCCGCAACGTGCTGCGCAACCCCCACGCCGGGCTGCTGTTCATCGTGCCGGGGATGAACGAGACACTGCGGGTGAACGGGCGTGCGACGCTCGTGTCGGACGCGCCGTTCTTCGACGACCTGGTGGTCCAGGGCAAGCGGCCGCGGCTGGCAGTGCTCATCGACGTCGAAGAGCTGTACATGCACTGTGCGAAGGCGTTCCTGCGCTCGTCCCTGTGGAAGCCCGAGACCTGGCCGGACCGCAAGAGCCTGCCCACGCTCGGACGGATCGCCAAGGACCAGATGGGCATCAAGGTTCCCGCGAAGGTGATCGACGCAGGGCTCGCCCTGGACGCCAAGATGAACCAGTACTGACTTCCGACCACGCCCGCGCCCTGCCTAGAGATCGGCCGTGTAGCGGTGTGGGGCGTTCCATTCGGGAGGTAGGCAGGGAGTCTGCCACGAAGGGTCTGGTTCGAAGTTCGTCCAGCGGCCGTCGAAAGGAGGCAGGCCCTGCCGGGCGATATCCGCCAGGGCCCGACCGTGGCCTCGGATCCGTTCGGCGTGGGCCGGCGTGAAAAGGCCTTGGTCGACGACGGTCGCGAGTTCGTCCTCGTCCTTCCACTCGACGGTTCGGTCAGGAAATATCATGACGTCGAGGACGCGGTCGGCCGTGTCGACGCCGTACAGGGAGCCTGGGGTCTCCCAGCGAACCTGGGGCGCCTCCAGGTTGCCGTACCACCCCCGGAAGGACCCGTCGTCGTGGAAGAACCATGAGACGGACCACTCCCGGCGGGCCGGGACGAAGCGGAGGATGCCGGGACCTCGCCAGTGGCCGTGTTCCTGGACGACCGGCACGCCGAAACGCTTGTCGATCTGCACATCGCGCAGATCGCCGCCGTCTTCCGGCACCGACCGGATCATCGGGGACCCAGGGGCGATCCACAGCGCCAGGCCCTCGGCCGAGTCGTCGACCACGGTGCCCACGTTGACGAAGCGGGCCCTGCCGCGCCGGCCGTACCGGTACAGCACGGTCGAGCCGGTCGGCCACCGGCGGTACTTCACGCTAGTGCCTCGACTTGTGCAGAAGGTAGCCGATTCCCCACGGGCGGATCACCAGTTCCATGGCGCTGTACCTTTCGACGGCGTCGGGCACGTTCGACGTTAGCGCCTGGGGCAGGGCGGGTTCCAAGGAAATCGAGTCGAGTGTCGGCACCGCGGTTATGTCGAAGCCCGTCTTCCGAAAGAGATCGGCGGCCGCGGTGACGGAGTAGTGGTCGGCGAGCGGATTGATATAGCGGTCCATGAAGCGGGCTCTCCGCTCATCGGCTCGTGTCCAGCCGGGGTCGTCGCTCTTCCACGCCTCCAGTTCGCGTTCCTCGTCGTCGTGCAGGAGCCGGTAGATCGGGCGTGTCAGTTCGAGGACGGCCAGCTTCTCTTCCCGCGTGGCGTCAGGCGGGGTCAGCAGACGGAGGAGTTCGCGCAACTGGGCGATCTCCACCCTGCCGTGTTCGGAGTAGAGCCAGACGTAGGCCGTCATCTCCTTGGCGCTCGCCGTATGGATGTTCCGCAGAGCGCTCATCGGGTCCGCCATGTGGTGGAGGACGCCCTGGCAGAAGACGAAGTCGAAGGTGTCGTCGTGCTCCGGCACGGCGGCTTCGAGGTCGTGGACCCGGAAACTGATGTTGGGAATGTCCTTGTGTCTCTTGCGGGCCACCTCGATGGAGGCCGTCGATCTGTCTACGGCGACGATCGACGCGTCGGGGAACTGCCGCGCCAGTTGCCGGGACATGGCGCCCGTGCCACACCCGGCGTCGAGAATGGTGCGCGGCGCCAGCGGCGCGAAGAACTGCCGTAGCTCCCTCTCGTAGAGGCCGCCGTGGTTTCCGTGCATGGGGTAGGGGTTCTCAACATAGAAGCTGGTCGTCATCGGGGAAGCCCTTCGCGAGCGTGCACCTTGCGGGCCCATCCGAATATGCGGAACCCGCCGAAGAGAAAGAGGGCCAGTTGCATGGCGAAGGCCAGCGTGAACGCGGTGGCCGTCGGCAGGCCCCACTGCCGGCCGGATTGCAGGACCACGCCAACGGTGAGGATCACGAGCAGGGCGGCCACGTACCCGCCGAGGTTCACCGTGGCGGCGGCCGTGGCCACCCGGGTCGAGGGATTGGAGGTGCGCGCGACGTCCATGCCGACCATGGTCGCCGGCCCGCACAGACCCAGCGCGAGCACCAGGACCACCAGCAGCGCGGCGGGGGCCCTGTCCGGCCAGGCCAGCAAGGTCGTCCACACCACGGCCACCACCGCGATCACCGAGGCGTTCAGGTGTACCCGCAACCTGGGATAGCGCGACGCGAGCTGGCCGAAGACCGGGCCCATCGCCATGTTCGCCATGATCAGCAAGGTGAGCAGGCTGCTCGCCGAGCCGGTGCTCAGGCCCTGCGCTCTGGTCAGGTACGGAAATCCCCACAGGGTCGAGAACGACACGAAGGAGAAGGAGGAGGTGATGACCATCCACATGCCCAACCGGGTGCCGGGCACCTGCCAGACGGTACGCAGCTCGCCACGTAGCTCGCGCAACGTCAGTCCGGCCTGACCCGCCTCCGCCGGATCCTTCGGCACCGCCGCGTACACCACGAGGGCGAGAACCGCCGTCGCGGCGCCGCTGCCCAGAAAGGTGGGGGTCCAGCCGATGCCGGTGAGTGCGAGCGACAGCGGCACGGTGCCGATCAGGCTTCCCGCCATGCCGATCACGGACACCAGTTGAACGAGCAAGGCCACCCGCTTCGGCGGGCACCACGCCACGATCAGGCGCAGCACACCCATGAACGTCAGCGCGTCCCCGCAACCCAGAACCCCCCTGGCGAGCACGCCCAGGGGAAAGCTCGTCACCAGGGCGAAGGCGATCTGTCCGCCGCCGACGAGCGCGATGGCCAGCAGGAGCGTACGGCGTGGCCCGAGCCGGTCAGCCGCCAGTCCAGCGGGCAACAGCAACACCGCGTAGGCCAGCAACTGGTACACCGCCAGCAGCGACAGCGCGCCCGGGCCGATGCCGAACCTCTCCTCGGCCAGGTCGGCCGCCACGGCCAGGCTGGTTCGATGGAACATCGCAGCCGCGTAGACGACGGCGCCCAGGCTCCACATGGCCCATCCGCGCGTCATGCCCTTCGCCACCGCTTGACGGAAGCGACCGTCAGCTCGGCTAAGGCGGCCATCAGCGCGCGGCCCTCGGTGCGAGTTCCCGGTAGGGCCGCATGTCCACGGTCGTCATCCCGGCATTCCGGGCCGCTTCCATGCCGATGTCGGTGTCTTCCAGCACCACGCAGGTAACCGGCGGCACCCGCAGGCGCCGCGCCGCGGCGAGGAACAGATCAGGCGCCGGCTTTCCGCGAGCCACGTCCTCACGGGTGACGATCGCGGCGAACAACTCCGCGAGCCCGTTCGCCCGCAGGAACGCGTTCGTGACGGGGCGGGTGCTTCCCGTGGCGACGGCTGACGGCAGCCGGCGATCGTGTGCCCATCTGGCCAGGGCCACGGTGGGGCCGATCGCCGGTGCCATCGCCGCCCGCTCGATCACGGCCTGCTCGCCGTACTCCTGAAACCGTTCGGGGGAGACGTTCTTCGGTAGCCGTCCGTGCTCGGTCAGCAGGCGCACCCAGTCGGTGAACGCGGTCCCCTCGGGAGGGCGGGGGACTCCATCGAGGTTCACTCCGTGTTCCGCGAGGATCGATGTCAGCGCGAGGCGATTGACCGATCGGGTGTCGATCAGTGTCCCGTCGAGGTCGAAGATCAGGCCGGTGATCTGGTCGGAAGGCAGGGGGAGTGGAAAGGGGACTGAGCCGGTTTCCATGGAGAGGGGGTTCTCCTATCGCTCGAAAGGACCGACGAAGCGAGGTTCCGGCACCAGGGCGATCCCGAACGTCTGGCGGACCCGGTGCGCGATGGTCTTGGCGGCCAGATCGATGTCGGCCGCGGTGGTGCCGTCCTCGGCGACCAGAGCGAGCGTGTGCTTGCGCGAGATGCGCGCGGTGCCGAATCTCTGACCGCGCTCGAATCCGGCGTGTTCGATGAGCCAGCCCGCGCTCGTGCGCGTGCGGGACTCCGGGCCGGACAGCACGGGAGGCTCGTGACCGGTAGCTGAGATCGCCCGCTGCGTGAACGGTTCCCAGGTGTGGGCGGGCACGACGGGATTGAGAAAGAAGGAGCCGGCTGATCGGCTCTCGGGGTCCGCGGAGATGACGACGTTACTGCCATGGCCCAGGATGAGAGGGGGTACGGTCGGCCCGCTGAGCGCGTATTCGGTGAAGTCCGCAACCTCACGGACCTCCAGTACTCGCCCAGCCGGCCCGCCGACGCCGAATGTGGTCAGGGGACCGAGTGGAATGCCCGTGGAGGTGCTCATAACTCGGCCAGCGCTCGGATGCCGGCGCGCAGCGCGGAAAGTCCTCGGCGTTCCCTGGAGTTGTGCACGGCGTTCGACAGCAGCACGGCGTAGGCCGGTCGGTGCTGGAAGACGAACAGGCTTCCGCCCGTGAATCCGTGGTGGTACATCGTTCTTCCGTCTTCGGACAGCAGCCAGGCCAGCCCTCGATGCTCGCCGCCGCCGCCGGCGTGCACGCGCGTGCTCTCCCGCACATAGCGGTCGAAGCCCTCGTCCCATCGGCGGTTGAGAATTCGCTGACAGAACGTGGCCAGATCGCGTGCGGTGGAGAACACTCCGGCATGCCCGGCGACACCGCCCATGTGACCCGCGTTCTCATCGTGGACGACCCCCCACAGGGGACGCGTGCCGCGAAGCTTCATCTCGGTCGGCGCCACCGTCGGCGAGGCCGGCAGCGGACCGTAACCGGTGTCCTCCATCGACCACGGCCGCCAAACCCGCTCCGTGACCAGAAGGTCGAGAGGGCGCTTGAACGTTCGCTCCAGAAGAAGCCCCAACAGAATGAAACCGCGATTGATGTAACGGTAGGAGGTCCCCGGGGGGCTCTCCAGCGGTTCCGACAGCAGAAGCGTCGCCAGCTCCTGCTCTGTGCCGATGTACCGGTCGAAACGGGTCGCCGGCATGAGACCGCTGGTGTGCGACAGGATCTGCCGGACGGTGACGCCGGAACCCGGCAGGGAAGGCTCGTCGAAATACGTGCCGACCGGCTCGTCGAGGTCGATCTCGTCCGTTTGTCCCACGGCCGCCCAGGTGGCGACGATTTTCGTCAGCGACGCTATGTCGAACCGCACGATTTCCGAGGGGGGCAGATCGACCCAGCCGGGGGCAATGGCGCCGCGCGTTATGGTCCGCGATTCTCCGGCGGCGCCCATGGTCACGACGGCGCCGGGTGTCCCCCCGTTTGCGACGAACTCGTCGAGCCGGGGCCCGATCGCTGCCGCAGCCTTGTCAAGCCAGTCACCGGTCATACACGCTACATCTCCGCTTCGGTTTCCGAATAAGAGACACGCGCCCCCAGGCCGGTCAACTTCCGCAGCAGAGAACTGTATCCGCGGTTGAGGTGGTAAATCCCGGATATGCGCGAGGTCCCTTCCGCGGTCAGCGCCGCCAACAATAGCGCGGTAACGCAGCGGATGTCGACTCCACTCACATCCGCCGCGGTCAGCTTGCGCGGACCGTTGATAATAAGACGGCGGCCGTCCTCGCCGACATCGGCCCCGAATGCGCGCAGCCCGTGCACGTGGGTGGCTCGTTGTGGATAGACGGCTTCCAACACTTCGCTCCGGCCACGCGCCCGGGTAAGCAGCGCGGTCATTTGCGGCTGCAGGTCGGTCGGAAATCCCGGATGCGGTCCGGTGGCGAAAACAACGGCGGTGATATCAGCCGTCGCGGATATCTCCAGTCCATCAGCGCTATCCCACATTTTTGTGCCGGATGCGCCCAATGTCTTGAGGAACGCGTGCGGGAAATCCGAGAGCCGGGCGTTCTCCAGCAGAATCCGTCCGCCGGTGATCGCGGCGGCGATGGCCAGCGTGCCGGCCTCCAGCCGGTCGACGGGGACTTCGTAGCCGGTGCTCCGGAGCGAGTCCGTGCCGACCACTTCGATGGTCCCGCCCTCGTGGACGACGATGTCGCCGCCGGCCTTGTTGAGGAATTCGATGGTGTGCATCACCTCCGGCTCGATGCTGGCGTCGGTCAGCGTCGAGGTGCCGTCGGCGGTCACCGCGAGAACGCTCGTTCGTACAAATCCGGGTCGGCAGTCAGCAGTGCCCCGCCCTCGCCGGCCGCGATGATTTTCGCCTGGTCGGTTGCTGCGCGACCTGCATTCCGCCACGGCCACCTTCCGGCCGGGACAGGACGCCGCGTGGCAGGACTGGTGGATGCATCGCGACGGCCCTGATTCGGTCATCGGGCACTGCGACGCGGGCCCGTGGCACACCGTCGTCCGCGACGGCATGCCCATCGCCTTCATCGACTGGACGGTCGCCGGGCGCCGGGCCCGTCGACCGTCTTGACGAGATCGCCGCCTGCGCGTGGTGGCACGCTCAGCTCCGCGACGACGTCGAGGGAGGTCAGGAGCTACCGGCCGCTCCGGTTCGTGCCGCGAAGCTGGGACTGTTCGTCGACGGATACGAGCTGACCGCGGCCTTGCGGGACGCGCTGGTCGATCGAATGATCGAATTCGCGATCCGCGATTGCGCCGCCGAGGCGATCGAAGCAGGCGTCACCCCTCAGTCACGCGACCCGGCGCCGCTGTGGGGCTTGGCCTGGCGGGCACGGGCGGCGGCCTGGATGATCAATCATCGAACGTCGCTGGAGCGGGCCGTCCGAGGATAACGGCAGTTTTGGCGGGGGAGGCCGCTATGCCTCCGGCCCCTGCCCGCGGTCCCCGTCCTCACGCGGGGAGTCCCACGCGTCTCCCCAGGAGATGTTCCGCGCCCTTCGGTAGGCGTCGCTGTTGCGCTTCGACACGATCTCGTCGGTCAGGCCGTCGTCACGAGTGCAGAGCTGCAGGGAGACGAGCCCTTTGCGCTTCTGGGGGTGGCGGATCACCCGGTCGGGGCGGTCCGGCCATGCTTGGGTCGAAGCTGCGACATACGAGTATTTTTCATCCTCGAAACCCAGCATGCCGGTCTTGATCTGCCGGTGCAGGGAGCTCCGGTTGAGCCGTACCGAGAAGTGACACCAGTCCTTGCCACGCGGGATCGGGCAGGCCCCGTCGTGCGGGCACGGCGCGACGACCGACAGCCCTTCGCCGATCAGCACATCACGTGCCGCGATGATGCGCTCATAGCCCGCGGGCGTGCCGGGCTCGATCAGCACCACCATGGACGTGTCCGCCGCCAGCGATCGGACGACGCCGTCTCGTACGGCCGGCGGCAACTCGCCCAGCACGTACGACATGGTGACAAGGTCGCTGGGACCCTTCAGAACCTTGTTGCCGATGGTCGCCCTGCTCCAGGTCGCGGTCCGCACCACGGGGGAGACGGCCTGTCGTGCCAGCCGTCCCCCGAGCGCCGCCGCCATCGGCGCCTGCTCCAGGACCTTCACCTCTTTCAGCGAAGGCCAGATCTCGGCGGCCGCCCATACGGCCGCACCGGTTCCACCGCCCACGTCGATGTGCGTCTGAGGGGCGAACGTGGGGGCCAGCGCGGCCGTATGGCGCAACGCCGTGTGGACGGCCGCATAAGTGGCCGGCATTCGATAAGCAGCATAAGCCGCGACGTCGATTTCGGAGCCCAGGACGATATCGGCCGAATCAAAGCCCTCGCGATATTGCTGGATCAGCCGCCGGGTGGCCTGCGTCATATCGTTCACCGAAAAGCGCGCAAGGGCACTCTCCAGAGCGTCGTTGAGATCGTCGGGCAGGCTCACCATGGCAGACATGATGCCGGTAGGCCGATGATCTGTCCAAACGGCGTACCCGCGGCTCTCCCGGCACATCCGACCATGGCCATCGCCCGGCCGCCGAACCCCGCCTTGCCTGGTCGCAGCGCCGCCGACAACACCGCAGCCGAGCCGACGCCGGCCACTACAGAAAGCGCCGACTCTGACATAGCAAAAGTGCGCATGATGTGAAATGCGGTGCTTACAATGATCGACCTGCCCGCCGACCGGGACTCGGAGCTTTCGCTTGAACCCTTCTCCACCAGTGAGCATGTCTGACCTGCTGCGTGAGCACCTGTTCTCGGATGACCTGGTGCGGATTGTCCTGAGTGGCCCGCAACCCCACGACGAAGAGCCGTGGTCGCGCATCGTCATGCGGCCCGTGCTGCTTTCTGGCCGCAGATCCCTCCAGATCCAGCGCTACGACGCGAAGCATTGCGACACCGTCAACGCCGACTCGATCGCGCACCCGGCTGTTGCGGCGGTGTTGAGTTCCTCTTTCCGCCATCTGACTGTGCAGCTCGCCGACCGTCGAATCCAGACACGGCGCACCAAACGCGGCAAGCTTCTCTCGGTGGTCACACCGGAGACCGCCGATGCCGAACTGTCCCACGACCGGAAGAAGAAGCGATTGATTCCGGAGAACGCAGATTTCCTGGCGGTTCTCGGGATGACCCGCAAAGGGCAGGTGCGCGCGGAGCAGCAGCGTAAATACCGGCAGATCAACGAGTTCGTCAGAGCCGTCGCCGAGTCGTCTGGTTCCGAGTGGATCAAGGCCGAGCCGATCCGCCTGGTTGATTTCGGCTGCGGCAATGCCTACCTGACCTTCGCGACCTTCCATTACCTCGCCGTCGACCGCGGGCTCAGGTGCGAGATGATCGGTATCGACCGTGACTCCGATGCCATCGCCAGAAATCGGGCCCGGGCCCGGGAGTTAGGGTTGTCGGGTCTCAGGTTCGAGCACGCGAGCATTCCTGAGGCGCGACTTCCCGACACCATCAGCATCGCTCTCGCCCTGCACGCGTGTGACACGGCGACCGATGAGGCGATCGCCCGGGCTGTCGCCTGCCGGGCAGATCTCATTCTCGTGGCTCCATGCTGCCATCACCACATTCACCGACAACTGTCTCGAACATCCGCACCCGCCGGGGTCCAGACCGCGATGCGGAGTGATGTCCTCCGGGCCCGGCTCGGCGATGTGCTCACCGAGAGCTTTCCCGATACCCCGGCTGGCGCCGACGATCACCACGGTGGTGGGCTGGTCCATGCTGTCTCCCCTGCAGTCAGTTCAAGAAGGCCGGACGATCCAGTAGAAATTTACAGCTGTACGGCGGTGACCGGCGTGCGAGGCTTTCTCCGGTCTGCTGGTGACGACATTTACGGCGGCCGATGCCGGACACGTGGGAATTGTTTCTCGCTCGATTTCATTCCTTTTCAGGCACTGTTCTGAAAAGCCGCGAGCGGTCTGTGCACTTGATCTTCAACGATAGGCGTACGGCCTGCATCCGTCGCGCCCCTTGATTGTGTGACAGCGACACGGAGGCGATCTCAGCGAAAATGGGATCTCCTGGATGCCGGCAGGCCGGTTTTCCCGGGCGGGTGCCGGGCCACACGCCTGCTCGCGGGCGCTGCGGCACGCCGTACAGGGACCCGGATGCTGTTGTCAGGCCATGTAGGGCAGTTGCTTCGGCTCCACGCGGCCGAGCAGGGGCATGCCGTTGAGGAAGCGGCTGACTTCGGCGACGGCGAACTCGCCGAGGCGGCGCAGTTCCCGTCCCTGGGCGCCGGCCAGGTGCGGGGTGACCAGGACGTTGGGCAGGGCCAGGAGCGGGTGGCCGGGAGGCAGCGGCTCGGGGACATCATCATGTTCACGAACCTGTCGCTGCCGCACGCCGCCGAGTTCGTCCAGGTACGCTGCGCCGACCTCTCGGAGTACGTCGGCGGGGACGCGGTCAAGGAGTACCCGAACCTCGCCAACATCCCGACCTCCGCCTGGCAGGGCATGGGCAGGATCGGCGGCAAGATCTACGGGATCCCGCTGGAGCGGCCGAGGCCGGGCACTATCCCGACAGCCTCACCGTCGGCTCGACCGACATGCAGAGCTACTTCCACAACGGCACGGTCGCCTCGATCAGCGACGGCTTCGGCTCGGTGAACCTGTCCACCCTGACCAAGATCGACGGCCGGTTCGACCTCTGCCGGGCCATACCGACGTGGCCAAGGCCGTCTACGACTGGCAGAAGGCGAGCCTGCCCAAGAGCGTCGGCGACCCTGCCAACGGCCTGCGCTCGGCCACCCAGGTGAGCAAGGGCGCCCAGCTGGGGCAGATCATCGGAGACGGCATCGCGGCGATCACGTTCGGGCGCAAGCCGCTGTCGGCGTGGCCGGACGTCGTCGCCCAGTGGCGCCAGGCCGGCGGTGACCAGGTCGCGGCTGAACTGGCCAAGGAGCACGCGGCCAACCAATGACCTTGTACGTGCTTCTGAGTCAAACGCTTCCCTGATGGACACACATCATGATCTGCAGATCAAGCGCGTAGCGACAGGCTGAAGAGGCGGTTAACAGGTAAGCGTTTCCACGAGGCGAGACGCCCTACTGGCCGGCGCCTCTGAGGGGGCGGACCGAGTCGCGGACGATGATGTGCGTGCCGAGCATGACGTGCTCGCTCATCCCCGACTTGTCCTGACGCCGTTCGAGCGCCAGCCGTACGGCGGTGCGGCCGAGCTCCTCATGGGGCACGTGCACGGTGGTGAGGTCGATGTCGGCGGCCGAGGGCAGGTCGTCGAAGCCGACGAGCGAGATGTCGTCGGGGACCCGCAGGCCGTGCTCGCGCAGGGCCTGGCGGGCGCCGGCCGCGATGAGGTCGTTGCCGGCGAAGACGGCGGTGAAGTCGGGCGGCCCGGATTCGAGCCGCTGGCGAATCATCCGATAGCCCTCGCTGCGCTCCATCTTGCCGTCGACCTCCAGGCCGGGGTCGTGGGGCTGATGGAAGTCGGCGAGGGCGTTGCGGTAGCCGGCGACGCGGGCGCCCGGCGTGGTGTAGCCGTCGCGGCGGCCGAGGAACAGGATGCGGCGGTGGCCGGCCGACAGAAGGTGGCTGGTGATGGCGTAGGCGCCGCCGGTGTTGTCGTACTCGATGACCAGGGCGGGCACGTCGGGGCCGAGAGCGGGGCGGCCGCACAGGACGAGCTGGGAGCCGGCCGCCGCCAGCGCGCGGGCGTACTCGCCCATGCGTTCGCGGTAGGCCTCGTCGTTGACGACGTTGCCCACGAGGATGACGCACTCGGCGTGCTCCTGCCGCATGAGCTGGACCGTGGCGAGCTCGCGTTCCGGGCCGCCGTTGGTGGTGCCGATGATGCAGAGCTTGCCTTCGAGCGCGGCCTGGGTCTGCACGCCCTGCGCGACGTGGGCGTAGTGGGGGGAGACCACGGAGGTGACGATGATGGCCACGCTGCGGCTGCTCGCGCCGGCCAGGCCGCGGGCATTGGCGTTGGCCACGTAGTCGAGCTCACGCACGGCCCGCATGACCTTGCTGCGGGTGGCGGGCGCGCTGGGGTAGGTGCCGGACAGGATCCGGGAGACCGTGGCCACGGACACCCCCGCGTGCGCGGCCACGTCGCGGATCGTCGCCGGCCGCTCCCCGTCGTCGGACGACGCACGCCGGACCATCCCACCTCCACTGATGCAATCTGCTGGTAAACCGCTTACGCATGATAGTTCTGCCTGGGTGAGACGGCGTCAACTTGCCGACCCGTTCCGTCGGATGAGATCTCCCGCCCAAAAACGGCTTTCCACCAGGCTTCCTGCGCAAACGTATCCATCGAGAAGGCAGGGCCCTTGACAGGCCATACATGTCATGCGGCTATCGGCGCTTAGTAAACGTTTGAACATGTGGTCGTCTCATCGCGTTACGCCAACCCAACAGGGAGCCCCCATGGCGATGATGTCCCGACGCAACCTTCTCCTGAGCGCGGCCGCGGTCGGCGCCGCCGGACGGCTCGGCTGGAGCGCCGCCGCACCCGCGCTGGCCGAGGACGGGCGGGCCATCGGCCCGCTGGAGGACGGCGTCCAGCTCGAATGGCTGGAGGGCGGCCGCTTCCTGTGGTCGGTGAACATGGGCTAGTGGAGGTGCTGTGCGGTGGCCAGCAGGTCGCGCACGGTGACGACGAGTCCGTCCATGGTGTGCTCGAACGCCTCGTCCACGGTCATCAGGGGAGCGGCGGCGACCGCTTCGCGCAGGTGCGGAACGGCGAGGCCGGGGTGCGCCTGCAGCCAGAGCGGCGGGACGGGAGTGTGCCGCATGACCGGCTCGCCCTGGTCCTGGCGGTAGTCCACGAGCAGGACGAACGCGAAGACGCGTAGCGCGAGATCGCGGTGCACGATCTGGGCCTCGGCGATGCCCAGCCCGATGGTGCGCAGCATGCCCAGGAAGGCGTCGGTGTGGGTAAGGCGGTCCTGGTGGATCGCGAGGTCGTCGATCTGCTCGTCCATCGACACCAGCAGGGCGCGTGGATAGCGCCGGTAGACGGTGCGCAGCGCGGCGCCGTACTCGCGGATGCTGTGTTCCCAGTCCGCGGGGTCCGGCCGCGGGGCCGGCCATTGCTCGATGAACAGCTGAACCGCGCGGGCCACGATCTCGCTGCGGTCATCGACGTAGTTGTAGAGGGCTCGCACCGTCACGCCGAGATGCTCGGCGAGTAGCCGCATGGTCACCGCCGGGAAGCCGTGGACGCCGGCGAGGTCGAGCATCGTCTGGGCGATGAGGTCCCTGGTCAGCGTCGGCCGGCCGTTGCGTGTGAGCGGCCGCCGGCGGCGGCGTGGGCTGTCGGTGCCGGTGACGTCGGCCTTGTCGGGATCGTGGGGCACCGTCCGAGCATAGCCGCCGTTAAACTTCACACACCGTTGACTTTAGTGGTCGGTGTGCGCCACCCTTCCTTAGGTGAGCCTTACCAACACGCATCTCCCCGGATTTCTCCGATGATCCCGACGGCCGTTCGGGGTCGCGCGATTCTCGGCCTGGTCATCGCCGGCACCGCGCTGGTCGTGATCGACATGACGATCGTGACCGTCGGCCTGCCCGCGATCCAGGCCGGCCTCGGCGGAACACTCGCGAGCATCCAGTGGGTGCTCATCGGATACGTGATCACCATGGGTGCGGTGACCCAGGTCGCGGGAAGCCTCTCCGACCGGATCGGCCGGCGACGCATGTACCTGCTCGGCATCGCCCTGTTCACCGCCGCGTCGATCGTCTGCGGTGCGGCGCCGACCATCGTGGTACTCGATCTCGCCCGCGCCGTACAGGGCATCGGCGGTGCCATCTTGATGGTCAACGCGCTGCCCCTGCTCTCTCAGCACCTGGAGGGGGAGCGGCGCAACATGGCCATCTCCACCTGGGGCAGCGCGGCGACCGCGGCCAGCCTGATCGCCCCGCTGCTGGGCGGCACCCTCGTCGACACGCTGGGCTGGCGCGCGATCTTCCTGATCAACGTGCCGATCGGTGTCGCGGCCTTCGTGATCTGCCTGCGCGTCCTGCCCGCCGACACCTCCCCCCGGGCCTCTCACGGCCGGATCGACTGGGCGGGCACCGCGCTGCTGATCGCCTCACTCGCCCTGGCCAACCTGGCGCTGCTTCGCGGCGAGGACCAAGGCTGGGGATCGGCTGCGACGCTGACGCAGTTCACGGTCGCGGTCGTCCTGCTCGCCGCCTTCCTCCTGCTCCAATCCCGGGTCGGTGCGCCCACCTTGGACATCGCCCTGTTCCGCAAACCCGCCTTCACCGGCGCCGCCCTGGCGGTCTTCATCTCCCGCGTCCTGACCGTCGGCGGCACGGTCTACTTCGTGCAGTACTTCCAGGGGTCGTTGCACCTGAACCCCACGCAGAGCGGCCTGCTGCTGACACCAGTCTTCGTCGCCCAGATGGCAGCGGGCATGCTCGGCGGCAAACTCCTGAGCCGATTCGCCCCCGGATATGTCATCGCCGGCGGCTACGCCTGCAAAGCGGTCGGCGCCGCCTTGCTGGCACTGGCCTTCACCCCGGCCGTCTCACCGTGGCTGCTGACCATCCCCCTGATCATCTGGGGGATCGGCGGCGGCATCGCCGGCGCACCGGTGATGGCCGTCGCCATGAACGTCACCGACAAAGAACGCGCCGGCATGGTCGCCGGAATGATCACCAGCCTGGCGTCCATCGGAGCCGGCATCGGCACCGCCGTCCTCGGCGCCGTCTACACCACCCGCATCGCCGACATCGTCGCCGCCGGACCACCCCTGCCCGCCGCATCGCGCGAGGCCGTCCTCACCGCCGCCGCCACCGGCGACGTCCAACGCGTCCTCGACCTCACCCCCGCCACCGCCCGCGCCACCATCGAAGACCTCCTCGGCAACGCCATCGCCTCCGGCGCATCCGCCGTCCTCTACAGCTCCGCAGTCCTGGCCATCATCACCATCGCACTCGTGCTGACCCTCATCAGCAAACGCAACCTCCCGCAGCCCGGGGCAGGCAGGCAGTAGGCCGGCGCACACCAACGATCAACGCCACCCGCGCTCGGCCCTCAACGTCGCAAGGCCGCTACTCGTTGATCCAGCCGAGCTCGACTGCCCACTCGTGCGTCATGGCTTCGGCCGCGGGCAGCGTGAGGAACGAAACGGCATACAGAGCAACGAGGAGCCCGATCGGAACGGCCCAAGCGCGAGCACGGGTTTCCGGCGGACCGGCCCCATCCTGTCCAGCCTCGGCAGGGCGGTCCCGGCGGAGCCGCGTCTCCGGGAGCCGACGGTCGGCAGGCCTCAGCGCCCACGACGCGATGGCGCACGTCCCGAACACCAGCGGCACTCCCCACGTCTGAAGACCGTCGCCGACTATCAGATGCGACGCCACGGCACTCGACCACAGGAAAAAGGTACCCACGTACGCCCATTCCTTGATCAGCGGGAGCCTGGGCGCGATGATCGCGATGGCCGCACCGGCCTGCCACACGGCTAGAATATAGGCGAAGAAGGGTGGGTATCCCAGGTGTCGCAACTGGGCTTCCACCCATTCGATCGGCACAAGGTTCCACACCGATCCAGCAGCCAACTCGGCGACGATTACAAACGTGGTGACCCAAAAGGCGACGGGGCGGATCCGGCTCCGGTTCCAGCCGCTTCGTGCGACGGTGGCCGGCTTGTCGGCCGTCGCGTGCTGGAAGGTTGTGGTCGTTCGAGTTTGCATCTCAGCCTTCTCGTCGAATCGATCTGGAATGGTCATGAGATTCTCCTGGCGTTTGTGAGCGGCTTCGGTTCGAAGTCGCAGGCGGCAATTGATTCCACAATGGAGTGGCCAGCCGGGGCCGAGGGCCGCTGAACACGACTTTCGCCCGCATGCTGGGGTTCGGGCGTGGACATGGCGAGGCCTTTCCTTCTCGACATCAGCGGTTCTTGAGGCTTTGCGACCTGACGGAGTGGCCGCCGCGGGGGCGATAACGTGTCCCGCCGCGGGTTTTCGACGGCGATCCGCATACCTGCCGGGGGGTAGTTTCCTGCGTGCTGGATGGTGTCTCGCCAGTCCGACAACACAGCACCGCGGAATGTGAGGCGACGGGCCGACCTCACAGTTCACTGCGCTGTCTTGTCGAACCAGCGAGAGCAGACCCGAACCAAGGGAGTCAGTGCACGATGGCCAGGACACCATGACCACCCCATCCGAGCCGGGAGACGGCCGGCTCGGTCCGGGCCTGGCCGCGATCATGGGGGAGCGGCGTCAGCTGATCAATCTCGCGTACCGGCTCCTCGGCTCCCTGGCCGACGCCGAAGATGTCGTCCAGGAGGCCTACGCCCGCTGGTGCACCATGTCCCGGCAGCAGCAGGACGCCATCGCATCCCCCGGCGCCTGGTTGACCACGGTCGCCGGCCGCCTCTGCCTCAACGTGCTCTCCTCGGCACGGGCCCGGCGAGAGACCTATGTGGGCGAGTGGATCCCCGAGCCGCTACCCGAACCCACGGAGTGGATCAGCGGGCGACCGGACGGCATCACCGTCGACCCGGCCGACCGGATCACCCTCGACGAGTCGGTCACCATGGCCTTCCTCGTCGTGCTCGAGTCGATGACCCCGGCCGAGCGCGTCGCGTTCGTCCTGCACGACGTCTTCCGGTATTCCTTCGCCGAAGTGGCCGAGATCGTCGGCCGTACGCCGGCGGCCTGTCGTCAACTGGCCTCCTCGGCCCGCCGTCGCATCCGTGCCGTGCAGGCGCCTGCGACCCCGGCGGCTCGGCAGGCCCGGATCGTCAGCGACTTCAAGCAGGCCTGGGAAGCCAAGGACATCGCCGCCCTCATCGCCCTGCTCGACCCCGCCGCCACGGCGATCGCCGACGGCGGCGGCGTCGCCGGCGCCGTGCTCCGCCCGGTCGAAGGTGCCGAGCAGATCGTGCGCTCCCTGGTCCATCTCGAAGACAGGCTCCGCGACCTGACGTTCCTGGAGCGTACGGTCAACGGCCGGCCCGGCCTGATCGCCCAGCAAGACGGCGTCACCGTATCGGTGTACGCGTTCGAGGTCGCAGGCGACCGGATCAAGCACATCTGGGCGATACGCAACCCCGACAAGCTCCGGCCGTGGACGGTGAGCCCGCAGCACTAGGAACAGCGAGTCGCGCCTTCCACGGTGAGCGGGCATCCGCGACGACGGCTACCCGGTCCCTACGCGGCCGGCGCAAGCACCTCCTGGGTTCACCGAGCTCGCGATAAACCGAAGAATCCACCGTAGATACGACGGAACACAGATCTGGGAAGAACGGAACGCAATGCCGGCAGCAGCCGAGCCCGCGGTCCGACGCGATAGACGTGGCGCATCTTCCGAGATTCGACGGCATGCACGATGGCCTGGGCGAGAGGTTCAGGTGAGTGGCCGTCGAGCTGGAGTTGCCGGAAGCGGTCGATGACCCGCGTTCGCCCGGGTTCGTAGGCGCGGATCGGCTTGCCCGTGCTCATGGTGTCCACCGCCCCCGTGCGCACGCTGGTGGCCTCTATACACGTCACTTCTATGCCGAAGGGCTCGACCTCGTAGCGTAATGCGTCAGCGTAGTGGTTGAGGGCGGCCTTGCTCGCGGAATAGAGGGAGTGGAAGGGAATGGCGGCGACGGCGGCGCTGGAGCTCATCAGAACCAGCCGCCCTCTGCCTTGTTCGCGCATGGTCGCCAGGCTCGCGCGCACCACGCGGTGGACTCCAATGAAATAGGTCTCCAATTGAGCGATGGCGAGCTCGTCCGACGTTTCCTCAGCAGCGCCCGCCACATAAGCGCCCGCGCAGTAGATGACCACATCAATGCGGTTCGTCGACTTCAGGACGTGCTGAATAGCCGAATTGACCGAGTGCTCGCTGCCGACTTCGAGCTCGACCGGAGTAATACCCGGGCTGTTCACGCGAAGCCGCGTACGGCTCGAACCGAATACGGCGTGGCCTCTTTTCGCCAAAGCCTCGGCAGTCGCGCGACCCACCCCCGACGAAGCGCCTACGACAAGGGCTACCATTTGATCCTTATCGACATTCACGCACTGACCTTTGCAGGAATCTCACCAAGGGAGCAACGTTTTTCAGGCCTGCCTGAAATTCCGCGTAAGATGAAGTATGCGCCGAGCACCGGGAGACGTACGCTTCCACCTGAGCAGCGACGATCTGGCGAATGTCCGGGTACGCGGGCCACTGGGTCCCCTGGCGGAGACCATGTTCGCCATGTGCGCGCTGCACCGGCCCGACCACGGGGCGGTCCAGGGTGAATGGCGACGCCGCTCGCTGCGGAGCCTGAGCCCGGCCGGCGCGTGCGTCATGCGGTTCCTCACGCCCGCCAGCCGGATCCCCTTCGATCTGGCAGCCCTGGCCGGGCACACGCCCGACATCGACGAGGCCCTGGACACGGTGCGGACGGCGCCGGACCATTGGGTGCGCGAGGAACTCGAAGCGCTGCCGAACCGGCACATCCTTCCCGCGCCCGTACGGGGCCTCGCCGACAACGACCGCCAGGCACGCCTCGCGCTGATGGCGGCGGTACGCGCCTGCCACCAGGCGACCGTGGCGCCGTACTGGGACCGGATTCACACTCACCTGCATGCCGAAACGGTTCATGCCGCCATGCGGCTGGCCACGGACGGCCTCTCCGGCCTGTTGGAGCGACAGCGGACGCGCGGACGGTGGCGGCCGCCCTACCTCGATGTCCCGTTACCCAGGCAGGGACAGGACGTTCACCTGGGCGGACGCGGCCTGGACATCTACGTGTCGGTGTTCTCCCACGATCTGAGCATGCTGATCCCCGCCGATCAGCACAGCTCCTTCACCCTGGTGCTGCCGACGTCTCCCGATCCCGGTACGGCGCTGGCCCTGTGGACGTCGCCGCAAGGGTCGGCCCATCGCCGACTGGCCGCACTGCTCGGCCCAACGAGGGCCGCGGTGCTGGAAGCCATCGCCGAAGGCCGTGGCACCGGCCAGATCGCCCGCCACCTGAGCATCTCTTCGGCCAGCGCCAGTCAGCACGCCACCGTGCTACGGGAGGCCGGTCTGATCGCCACCAGCCGTCACCGCAACACCGTCCTCCACACCCTCACACCCCTCGGCACCATGCTGCTCAATGGCAGGACGATGCAACGGAGCGATGGCGACCCTTCGGCAACGCGCTGAGCTCGGCGGTCTCGAGCGTTTGTCCGATGCCAAAGGTCATGTTCGGGATTCTCTCTCCAGCATGGCGGCGAAAGGGGCGCGTGAAGGAGACGGCCCTGGGCAGCCAGAGACGTCGGCGCTCCAGCTCCCGTTGTCGGCGGGAGATCAGTTCGAGTTTGGCTCGCCACCCCCTCCGGCCCGGGGGCGGGCAGCTCTGACCTCATCAACCGCAGTTGAGGACCACGGCCATGTTCTGCCATTTCGGACATGACACAATCTCTGCCATGCCGAACCGGACGCTGGCCCTGGCCGCTGTACTCACGCTCGCAGCGGGATGCGGGGTGCTGCCGATGAAGGAAGCCGCACCCCCGCCCACCACCACCGCGCCGACGTCGAGTGCCCCGGCCACCAGCGCTCCGCCCGCCACCGCCACCGCCACGGCATCGGGTCAAGACACCCGGCCGGCCCTGGCCGAAACCCGCAGCACCATGACCGAGAACCTCAAGGTCGAGGTCGTCGGCCTCAACCGTGTCAAGGGCAAGCACCTCATCGCCCAGATCCGGCTGTCCAACACCGGCACCGAGAAGAACCTGTCCTGGGCCGGCGAGATGGGCGATCCTACCCGCCCCCTCGGCGAGATCAAGTGGGCTTCCGGCATCGGCGTCCTCGACGCGCAGGCCCGCACCTGGCTCCTGCCGTACAAACCCGCCCAGTCCCCCTGCCTCTGCAGCGACCAGGACCGCGACGGCCTCGGCTACTTCATCGACCCCGGCCAGTCGATCATCGTCTACGCGGTGTTGCCCGCACCGTCGGGCAACCCTGCGACGACCACCGTCGTCACCCCCGTGGGCCCGCCGATGCTCAACGTGCCCATCAGCGACGAAGCTCCGACCGGTGACTTTCCCGACCCCGATGCCGAGCCCGTCACCCCGGTCACCCGCCGTCTCATCCTCCCCTCCGAGTCCCTGGACAAATCGGAGGAGACCGCCGACGACGGCAAGGACCTGCAGGTCAACCTCTCCTCCGACGTGCTGTTCGCGGTGGACAAGGCCACCCTCACTCCCAAAGCCAAGTCGATCATGGCCCGCACGGCCAAGCTCATCGACGCCTCCCCCGCCACAGTGGTGACGGTGGCGGGCCACGCCGACTCCTCCGGCAACGACGCCATCAACGACCCACTGTCGCTGCGCCGCGCCCAGGCGGTGCATCGCGCCCTGTCGGCGCTGCTGTCCCGGGACGGGGTCCGCTTCGAGGCCGAGGGGTACGGCTCGCGCCGCCCGCTGTACGACAACGACAGCGATGAGGGCAAGCGCCGCAACCGCCGAGTCACGGTGACCTTCCCCAAACCTCAGCCCGCCGCCCAGGAACCGGTGGCCACGACCTCTCCCGGCGCGACCGGCCTGACCGGCACCACCAAGGCGGACGGCCAGCCCATCGCCATGGAGGTCACGGGCCTGCGCCGGCTGCCCGGCGGTCTCGGCCTGCTCACTTACAAGATCACCAATGAGGGATCGGCCGAGACCTGGTTCAACGACCTTCACCGCGCCCAGGACTGGGAGGCGTACAAGTACCAGGCCGCAAGCAACGTCCGCGTGACCGATGTCGCCGCCCGCCGCCAGTACCTGCCCGGCCGCCTGGAGGTCCCCACCGACGACGGCGTGGACCTCTACTGCGCATGCACAGACGTCTCCGGCGTCCGCATCAGCACCGAGAAGTTCGCACCGGGCCAGACCCGCGAGTTCTGGAACCTCTTCGCCCTGCCCGACACCGCCGACACCCTCAAGGTCCAGATCGGCCCGTTCCGCGATCTCCAGGTCCCCATCCAGTAACACCATTTCACCGACGGACTGAACATCGCCGACCTCGGCACCCTGGAGCGGCTGGCCGCCGAGATCGGGGTCGATCTCGCTCGCACCGTGAGCCGGCCCACCGCAGATGAGGTCTCACCGTCTGCGGTGGCGCCGGGCGATGCGGACGAGGCGTGGGTGTGCGGGGGCCGTCAGGCCTGGTCGTGGAGCTGGATGCGGGTCGTTTCGGCTTGTTCGGCGATGGTGGCCAGGACGGGCGGGGGGACGTCCTTGTCGCGGAAGGTGTCCACGAGCTGGTCCAGTACGGCGTCGGCCTGGTGGAGGTCGCCGTCGCGGGCGTGCGCGCGGGCCAGGCGGCGCATGGTGGCGTTGAGGGTGATGTTGTCGACTCCGGCGTCGGTGCTCTCATCGAGGGTGGTCGCCACGACCGTGCCGAGTTGTTCGATGCTGGTGGTGGTTTCGGCGGGCCGGACGTCGATGCCGTTCTCGCCGAGGGTCAGGAAGTGGCGGCCGGCGTTGGTGCCCTTGACCATCAGCGCGTACACGGCCAGTGGGTGGTCGGGGTGGTCGGCGAGAAGCTGGTCCAAGGCGTCATTGCCCTCTTGCAGTTGCGGGGCGTCCGAGCCGAGCAGGGCCAGCAGGGTGCCCTGCTGGGAGCCCATCAGCAGGTCGCCGGCCTCCTGGTCGGCGTCGTCGCGTGGCGGGCTGACCTCGATGGCGTGTTCGGGTGAGGTGACGGTGGAGCCGTCGGGGGCCCGGTAGACGGCGCGCAGCCGGTAGGTGCCGGGCTGGGCGAAGGTGAGGCCGTCGGCGCCGTAGCCGAGGTAGGCGCTGTCGTACAGGGCAGGGGTGTCGGCGTTGAGGGTGACGCGGCGGTCGTGGTCGCCGCAGGCGCGGGCGATCGGACGGAAGGGGCCGGCGGCTCCGGCCGGGTCGGTGATCAGGATGGTCAGGTTGTCGCCGCGGGGATTGATGTTGGGGAAGGCGTCGGCCTGGGGGGTACTGCCGTCCAGAGAGAGCTTGAGTTCGGTGACGATGGGTTCCCCGTGGGAAAAGGTGTCGCGTCCGGACAACTCCAGCCGCAGTCCCGATCGGCCGGGCGGGGGTAGATCGATCGGCTGCGCAGCGGGGCGGTCGGCGGCGTTCTGCCCGAAGGCGAAGCCGCCCATGACGACGTCCCAGTAGAAGCCGTGGCGCAGATGCCGCAGCTCATTGTCGGTGAACCGCCAGGCGAACGCCGCCCAGAAGGCCTCCTCGCCTTTCTCTCCGTTGGGACCTTCGTATCCGTCGACGTACTGCATGAACGACAGGTCGCCGGCGCCTTGGCGCGGCCCGAGCGGCTGTGGGGGACGGGCCAGGTTCTTCTGGAAGGAGTGGTACAGGTTGAGGGCGTGGCCGATCTCGTGGACGTGGGTGCGGAGTTCCTTGCGGGTTCCGGCGTACCCCTGCTGGTGCAGGTCGGTGTAGAACAGGGCGATCCCCTGCCGCTGGAAGTTGTCTCCGGCTCCGGCGTCGAACATGATGCCCCGGGTGCCGTCGTTGTCGGCGTGGCGGGTGGCCATGAAGCTCCACAGTTTCCACTGTTCGGTGTCTTCGTGGCCGCTGAAGTTGCTGAGCATCGCGGCGTGCAGTTCGGCGTTGGACCACATCAGGTCCTCGCCCGCCGCGCCTACGGCGACCTCATTGGGGGTGCCGGAGGTGCGCAGTTCGATCCCGGCCTCGGCGTAGACCGCCTGAACGGTGATCACCCGCTTGGCCAGGCCGGGCGGGCGGGGGTCGGCGGTGGTGGCGTACTGGCCGGCCAGCTTGGTGCCCGCGATGGCGTCGACCTCCCAGTCGATGGTCCGCAGGAACCGGGAGACATAGGAGCAGGTGTAGACGGTGCTGGTGCCGTCCGTTTCGCTGATCGTGGCGGTGGCGGTGCCGCCGGGGGCGAGCTTGTCCACCGCCACCGACACCTGCCTCGCGGCGCGGAACGCGAACGTCGCGGTGCCGCTGATGGCGGCGGGCAGGGCGACGGCCTGGCCACCGTTCAACACGAAGGAGTTGCTGTACCCGCCGCTACTGACGACGAACAAATCCCCGCTGACGACCGGCAGCTCGCCCTCCAGGTCGACCCGCAGGTCGAGCCGCATGTCGCCGGTGGTACCGATGAAACGGCCGGCGGCCGGAAGCCGGGGGGTCCGATAGGGCGCGGGCAGGAAACCCAGCCCGCTGAGCACCTGCGCGAATGAGCCCTTCGTCCGCCAGCCCATATGCCAGTGGAAGATCATCGCCTGGTCGCCTTTGATGAACAGGGTCTCCTGCTGGTCTTCCGACGCCAGGTGGACGGCGTGGTCGAAGTCTCCGCTCAGCTGCTTGGGCAGCGACTTCCATCCCTGGTCGGGCAACCCGGTGATGGGTCCCTCGTACTCCACTCCATGGCCCCAACGGATCAGGACGCATTGGTCGCCCTTGAACAGCAGGGTCCGCCGGGAGTCGACCGACTCGCCCGGCAACTGCAGTGCGACATCGACCTCGCTGCGGTAGGCGGGCGGGATGAAGGGCCCGAAGTCGGGGAGGCCGGTGACCGGTCCGGTGTACTGGGGGCCGACACCCCAGAGCCAGTCCAGGCACAGGTCCCCGGCGATGAAAAGGGTGCGTTCGCGATGGACACCGCGGTCGCCGAGCTGGAAGGCCGCATCGGTGCAGCTGGCGAACGGCTCGGGCAGCCCCGCCAGATCCGTCCCGTACGCCTCTGCCAGAGGCCCCTCGAACATCAGGCCCTGTATGTCGATCTTCGCGACCTGGTCGTCGCGCAGGAAGAGCGCCTGCCATGGGTCCTTCCGCGTCGGGATGATCGCGGTGAACCCAGTGGTCTTCGTCCGTACGAACCCCATCTTTTGCGCCTCCCGGCCGGGCCCTGCGGGCCCATGCCGCTGACGCTAAGAACTCTTGCAAAAACTCACAATGAACACGAAATGTCAGGTCGGACCAAAATAAACGGGAAGAACACCTCATTTTCTTTGCGGATCACCCATTACCTCATCGGTTACCCACCCCGCCAGGGCCAGGCAGTGCACGCACCTCTCCTGAGCCGATGCGAAGCCGCAGGTCCAGGCCCAGCGAGCAGTACGGCACAGCCGGCTTCGTCACTCCCGCCCCCGGAAGCAGGGCCGCAAACAGCTCCATCGCATGGCCTCATCCGGACATCGGCGCAGCAGCCGCGGCAGCCGGTCGACGGGGCCGCTCCCGGCAGCAGCGTCGCCAGCAATTCGCGATACAGCACCTCGGGCTGTCGTCCGCGTGGGCGGCGCCGGCCGGTGCGGACTCGGTTGACGTCGAGACGCTCAGTCAACAACCGCGAGGTGGTCGGCGGCGCCCCCGTGCCACTCGATCATGAAAAGGGTGGCGTCGTCGCTGGTGCGCCCACCCCGTTCCCGCTTCAGCGTGTGGGAGAGCCGACGCAGATCCGCCCGCAGCGCCTCTGATGACTCTTCCCCCAGACGGTTGATGCAGCGGATGAGACGTTCCTCACCGAACAGCTCCCCGCCGGCGACGCGCTCCTCGATGATGCCGTCGGTGTAGCACAGCACCCGGTCGCCCTGCTGGAGCATGTGTCCTGCGATCCGGGGCACCTCACCGCCGACGCCGACGGGCAACGTCGTCGTGCTCTCCAGCCTGTGCGCGACCCGGCCACCGCGGATCAGCAGCGGCGCGGGGTGGCCCGCGTTGACTAGTTCCAGCTCACCGGTGGTGATGTTCAGGTGCATCAGCTGCGCCGTGACGAAGTGGTCGGGCCCGAACTGCTGGGAGATGGCATCGTCCATGAAGGCGTACTTCTCGGCCAGGCTGACGAACACGCGCCGGGCATGCCGGTAGGCGCCGATGGTGATGGTCGCCATCGAGGCGGCGTCCAGGCCGTGGCCCATCGCGTCGATCACGGCCACGTGCAGGATGTTGTCGTTCAGGGCGTAGTCGAAGCTGTCGCCGGCGGCGTGGTAGGCGGGCTCCAAGATGCCGGCCACCTCGACCTGCGGCACGGACATCGACAGCGGCGGCAGCAGGCTCCATTGGATCTCCGCGGACACGGTCATCGGCTCCCGACGCCGGGCCAGGAAGAATTGGTCGGTGTAGGAGTTCTTGGTGACCAGCATGTCGGCGACCAGGGCGGCGAGCCGACGCAGCAGGCGCCGGTCGTCGTCGGTGACGGCGTCCAGGGTCAGCGCCATCACCCCCACCTGATCGCTTCCGTCCAGCAGGGGCAGGTACATTCGTATGCTGCGGGCCTGTGGCACCTCGACGACTTCCATGCGGAGGAAGGCCCGGCCGGCGGGGGAGTCGGCCATCGGCTCGGGCTGGCCCACGTACAGCTTCTTGCCCGGAAGCGGCACCAGCAGCTCCTGCGTGTAGTCCTGGAGCAGGATGGAGACGTCACGGCCGCCGACTCTGGCCACTTCCTCCGCGACCAGCGGGGCGATCAGCTGCGGCGGCATCAGCCGCGCCCTGTCCAGCAGCAGGCCGAGCAGACGCTCGCCGAAACCCTCCGACCGGTCCACGATCTCCTCGCCCATGGCCGGGTTCCCCCTCGCTCCTGCACCCACGCCGATCACCGCCTCCGCACGACCTGACCTGGGAAGCCGCCGGGGCGGCCATGACGCCATGCGCACCATGTCGGCCCGCGCTGTCCACACCCCGGCCAGAGCTTCCCCTCGGCTGCGTCGCCCTGCCCTTCAGCCTCGGCGCAGGCGACGACCAGCGCATGTTCACCCGTTGGTGCCCCCGTCACTGACCGGTCGCCAGAACGGCGGGGACCCCGGGCGGTCACGTCCTCGCCGGGATGCTCCACCGTTCAAGATCAGTCTCACCGATAACCGCTGTAGCGATGTTCCCCAAAGGCGGTTTCTCAATCGTGCTCATCTGTGAACTCCCAGGTCGAGCGGGGCTTGTCGTTCCGGCGCTGCCGTCGGCCCCGTGGCTGACGCCCGTCCGACGCGACGCACAAGGAGGCCCCGATGACCGACCCCATGGACGGCTACGAGCCGTACATCGACCCCGACGACCACCGCCTTGACGTCCTGTGCCCGGTGGTACTCGATCGTCCGGCCCTGCGGGTGCACTTCGACGTCGACCTGCCGCAGCGTGTGGTCCGGGTGGACCTGGTCGTCCATGCCGGCGGGCGCCGGCCAGGGTAAGCGAGCTGGGTCCGTGCGGGTCCACGCCGCTCGACCCTTTCTACTGAGCCGGCTCGGCCGTCTCGTCAGCCGATCCGGTCTGCCCGCCGCCGAACACCTCGTTGACGAGCCTTTGCGTCGCTTTCTGGAACGCCTCGCCCAGGGACAGTGCGGCGTCGTCGACGTAGTTCAGTGAGGCGGTCAGGGTTTTGCTGCCGTCGGGTGTGCTGTACATCAGCGCGCCGTGGCCCGCCATGCCGCCGTTGTGGGTGATGACGGTGCCGCCGTTTTCGCCCGTGTTCTGCACGAACACCCCCAGGCCGTAGCCGACCTTGGGCTCCGGCGTGCACATCTCGGCCAGCAGCGGGGGCGGCAGGAGCTTGCCGCCCAGCAGCGCGGAGATGAACGTGTGCAGGTCCTGGGTGGTCGAGATCATGTCGCCGCCGCTGGAGATCCAGGAGGGGTTCTGGCGGGTGACGTCGATCGTCTTCTGCTCGCCGTCCTCTTCGTAGCGGTAGTAGGCGTGGGCGTGCGGCTCGGGGATCTCTGTCTGGGTGGTCGGCGCCATGGTGCCCGACAGGCCGAGCGGCCTCAGGATCAGCCGCTGCATCTCCTCGGCGTAGGTGCGGCCGGTGACCTTCTCGATCAGCAGCCTGGCCAGCACGTAGTTGGTGTTGGCATAGCTCCAGTCCGTTCCCGGCTCGAACCGTGCCGGTTTGGACAGCGCCAGCCGTACCAGTTCTTCGGGCTGGTAGGTGTGGAATCGGTTGTCCACCCACTCCTGGCCCGCGGTCGTGGCGGGGATCCCCGGTGCGTACGTCCCGTCGTCGTAGTATTCGCCGGTGTGGTTGAACACCCCGCTGGTGTGCTGCAGCAGCATCCGCACTGTGATCCGCCGGTCCAGCCCGAATTCGGGCAGGTAGTGATCCGCCGGGGTGTCCAGTTCGATCTTGCCCTCGGCGACCAGTTGCAGGACGAGGGTCGCGGTGAAGGTCTTGGTGTTGCTGCCGATCCGGACGTGTCCGTTCGTCGGGGGCTTCGCGGTCCCGCCCGGCTCGGCCGCCCCGGCGCTGCCGATCCACTCACCCTGCTCGTCGTGGACGCGCAGCGTCACCCCGGTGAAGCCGGAATCGACCATTTCCTCGATGGTTTTCTGCAGTTCCGGGCGGTCCTGGTCGGTGAGGGTGGTGGACATGGTGGTGTGCTCCTTTGGAACTGGTACGAAATTCACCTGAACGGGTGGGGTCGCCGCGTCTGAGGGGTGCTTGTCTTACAGGCTGCGGGCGGTGATGTCGCCGTAGGCGGTGGTCGCGTGGATGGTCAGGGCGGCCTCGGCGCCGTCGGTGTTCTTGAGCGCGTTGTGGATCCGGCCGTAGGTGGTACCGGCGTCCAGGGTGGCGGAGGCTCCGCGGGCGGCGCCGACGGAGATCTCGCCGGATTCGGTGCGTAGCGTGAGGGTGCCGCGCACGGCCTCGGTGATGTGGAGGTCGCCCTTTTGGGTGCTGATCTCTGCGGGGCCGTTCAGGCGGCCGACGGAGATGTCGCCGGACTGGAGGGTGAGGCGGGCGCTCGCGGCTTCGTCGAGCTTGATCGAGCCCTGCGCGCCTTCGAAGGTTATGTCGCCGAGTCGTCCGACGCCTCGGAACTCGGCGAGGGCCGTCTTCGCTTCGATGCGGGAGCCGGCGGGCAGTTGGACGGTCACTTCGATGGATCCGGAAGGGCCGAGGATCTGGTTCTTCGCCTCCGGGGCCTTGATCTGCAGGACGCCGTCGCGGTAGGTGACCTCGGTCTGTTCCGCCGTCTTCACGTCGCGGCTCTTGGAGGCGTTCGCGGGGAGGATTTCGACTGTGGTGTCGGCTCGGTCGGCGGCGATGAGCTGGATGCGGCCGGCGGGGATGTCGAGGATGGCGGTCATCGGGGTGGGGGTGTCGAACTTCTGCATCGTGTTTTCCTTCGGCTTGTTGTTTCTGATGAGGGAAACACTACGTTGCATTTCCAGATGAGGCAACCGATTCATTGCGTGCACTGGCCATCGTCGCAGGTGTAGGTAGGTGATTCGTTGCAATGGTTTCAGAATCTAATGCAACAACGCTCATCTGTTCGTTGCAATGGATTGAGGGTGAACGCTATCGTGGAGACACCGCAGACCGCGACAGCGTCACCTGAGCCACCTTCAGATCACGGGCAGGCAGCCTCGGAGGCCACCCCCGGGACATCGGCCAACTTCGGGACACACCCCAACCACCGGTCCGCCTTCAACCACACCAACAGCGCCAGCAAACCGCCGCAGCCGTAGCCCGCTCCGCGGTCGCCGTCGCTGCTGGCCGCGTTGGCCTGGTGCCGTACCGCTGAGCCCGCCGAGACGCTGCATACGCCGCTCACCCACTGCTTGACGGCACGTCACCACCTACGTACGCTTTTCCGTAATTACGGAAAAGCGGAGGAGGTTACGTGAAGGATCGTCTGGCGGCGCTGGAACGGCGGCTGGCGCTGCTCGCGGCGCTCGTCGGCGGGCCCCGCAGCCGGGCCGAGTTGCAGGAGACGCTGGGCGGCGAGAGCTCGACCGGCCACCTGTACCACCACCTGCGCGAGCTGCAGCGGGCCGGACTGATCACGCAGCGGCGGCGGGGCGCGTTCGAGGTCGTCGCGCGGGCTGTCATCCCGCTGCTCGCCATCCTCGCCGCCGCGCTCGACGCCGGCCCGGGCACGCTCGCGGACGAGCCGGGACAGGAGCCGGAATGACGCCATCACGACCCACCGAGGCGCGGCGGGCATGGACCTCGGGGCATGTCGAGGAGGCCGCGCGGCTGGCGGCCGAGGCAGGGGACCAGAACCTGCTGGTTCTGGCCGACCTGGTACGCGGCCGGTTCGAGCGGGCGCTGGCCCGCTACGAGTCCCTCGCGGGCGGGCTCCGGCTCCGCGCGCTCGACGAGCCGGTGGCGCACGCCTGGCTGCACCTGGACCAGGTGGACCGGGCCTGCGAGCACTTACGCCGCCGGCGCCGCCGCATCCCGCCCGATCTGGCGCTGCGGCGCGACCACCCGATGATGGTGAAGGCGGCCGAGCCCGTCCGGCTCCCGTTCGGCGACCACCCGCTGGCCGCGTACCTGCCCGCCGTCGAAGGCACGCTGAACGGCCACCGGACCCTGCTCCACCTGGACACCGGGGGCACGTTCCTGGTGATGGGCACCGAGCGGGCGGCGGCGACGGGCATCGAGACCGTGCCGAACGGGCGCCGCTTCCACGGCGTCACCCGTACGCCGGTCCGCACCGGCATCGCCCGCGAGCTGGCCCTCGGCGGCGCGATGCTGACGAACGTGCCCGTGGACGTCGTCCCCACCCTGACCGGCCCCCAAGATCTCGTGATCATGGGCACCTGCCTGTTGCGGCGTTTCCTGCCCACCATCGACACCCCGGCCGGCCACCTGCTCCTCGCCCCGTGCGGGCACCGCTCCCCGCCCGACGGCACCCGCGTGCCCTTCTACCTGTGGGGCGACCACTTCATGTTCGCTAGGGGCGGTTATGGCCACCACCGCGACCTGACCTTCTTCGTCGACTCAGGCCTGGTCCACGTGCTGGAGGACGAGGACGGTACGACCCGGCAGGCGGCCGTGCTGGCCACCAGATCCCAGTACCGCTCGTGGGGAATCCCACGCGCCGACCTCGCCGCCACCCACCTGAAGGCGGCCCATCCCCTGCGGCTGGGGGCGCTGGAGCAGCCGGGGCACCTCATGTCGGTCGCTCCCGGCAGGACCGCGCCCTGGTCCCGGTTCGGCGGCGTCACGATCGACGGGCTGCTCTCGCAGGCGTTCTTCGCCGAGTACGCCTGGACGCTGGACTTCGACCGGCACGAGTACACGTTCCGATCCTGAGCCTCAGCGCTGCGCCGGCTCAACGACCCCGACGCCGGGGTGCTGGTCCTGGGCTCCATGCCCTACATCGGCTCGGTCCGCGACCTGACCTACAGCGTGCTCGACGCGCTCGGAAAAGTCCTGCCCGAGCGGGTCGACGGACGCCTGCCCAGGCTGACGTGGGAGTGCACCGTGTCCTGGACGCTCGGCTACCGGTTGCACGCCGTGGTGGTCAACCGCGCCCACACCATGCCCTCCAGCCTCTACGACGCGTTGCGCGAGCTGGTCGCCCAGACCCATCCCTCACGGGCCCGGCCAGCGCAGCGATCGCCGCTGTTGCAGGTGGCCGGGGAAGGCCTTCCCCGGCCACCTGCAACAGCGGTCGGGGAGAGTCGGCCATGGTGCGCCGCTGCCCGTGCGAGGGTGAAATCGAGATCCGGTGGGTGGTGCTCGAGCCCGCCGGGTACGCCGTGCTGAGTCCGGAACCCGGGGGACCATCTGCGGACGCAGATCGCGCACCGATTAGGTTTCCGCGCCGGGCCCGTCTGTACGTGTGAGATCGACTCACGGGAGGTTGGCACGATGCGGAAACTGATCTTCGGCATGAACGTGACCCTGGACGGCTACATCGCCGCGCCCGGCGACGACATCGGCTGGGGCGGGCCGCCGAGCGACGAGCTGTTCCAGTGGTGGCTCGACGGGGAGCGGGCGAGCGGCCTGTCGCTGTACGGGCGCAAGCTGTGGGAGACGATGAGCTCCTACTGGCCGACCGGCGACCAGCAGCCCAACGCCACCCCGGCGGAGATCGAGTTCGCGCGGAACTGGCGGGACACGCCGAAGGTTGTGTTCTCCTCGACGGTCGACAAGGTCGACTGGAACACCCGCCTGGTCACCGGCGACGCGGTCGCCGAGATCACCCGGCTCAAGGCCGAGGACGGCGCCCCGATGGGCATCGGCGGCGCAACGCTCGCCGGGGCGGCCATGCGGGCCGGGCTGATCGACGAGTACGCCCTGGCCACCTACCCGGTCCTGGTGGGCGGCGGCACGCCGTTCTTCACGGCGCTGGACAGCTGGGTGAACCTGACCCTGGTGGAGACGCGGACGTTTCCCGGCGGCGTGGTGCTGACTCGATACGAGACGAGGCGATGAGCACGGGCCAAAATGCTCGGCTCGTGAGGCCGGGTCGAAATCCTTCCTGGCGTGCTCACCGTGACCCTCGGCGATGAGGGAACCTTTTCCCGGCCCTTCCTTGCGTTCCGAGTGAGCTGTTGACCGACTCGCTGGAGATGAGGACGACGGCGTCGTTGATCATGACGATGTTCTTCGGGGCATAAAGATGCCCCGCCGGCAACGCCGGCGGGGCGGTGGTGTTCGAGTTGTCGCGTTGGTGTTCAGCTGGTCGGGGTGCTCATTCCGCGGTGACTTCGGTGATGGCGGCCCGTGCGCTGGATTCGTCGACGATGGGGACTTGTCTGATCACAGTGTCGGGGGCAGGCCCAGCCATGGTTTGTCGGTGGCGTCGAATCCGGTGAGCTCGGCGATCTTCCCGTCGACGATGTGCAGGACCGCGATGGTGAACAAACGGTACTCCGGGTCGCCGGGGGTGCGGAGGTACAGCGCGGCGGCAGGCATGCGGTTGACCGTCGTGGCGATGCAGCGCCAGTCGTCGTAGCCGCGCTGGAAGAGCCCAGCGGAGACCCAGCCGTCCACCGCGTCTTTGGCCGTGACGATCAAGGTGCCCGGCTCGGGCAGCATCGCGAAGCGCAGGTCGTCGCGCAGTAGGGACATCAGCCCGTCGAGGTCGTTGCGCTCATGGGCGTCGATATACGACTTCACCACGCCGCGCTCGTCATTCGACAGCTCGTGGGTGGCGGGGCTCCGCCAGTCGAGGCGGCGGTCGGGTAGCTGCTCACGCATCGTCACGCGCGCCCGCTGCAGTGCGCTGGTCACCGATGCGACGGTCAGCTCGAGGGCGTCGGCGGCCTTCGACGCCGGCCAGCCTAGGACGTCGCGCAGGATGAACACCGCCCGCTGCCGCGGTGGCAGGTGCTGGACGGCGACGATGAACGCCAGCTCGATCGTCTCCCGCGCCACCACCGATTCCTGCGGGTCCTCCGGGAGCATCCGGTCGGGGTACGGCTGCAGGTACAGCATCTCGGAGCCGGGGTCCGGCAGCTCGGATGGTATGGGTGTGCGGTCGTTGCGCTTCTCCAGGAAGTCGAGGCAGGCGTTCGTCGCGATCCGGTACAGCCAGGTCCGCAGCGCGGCATGGCCCTT
This sequence comes from Dolomitihabitans soli, assembly GCF_022213955.1. GTDB lineage: Bacteria > Actinomycetota > Actinomycetes > Streptosporangiales > Streptosporangiaceae > Streptosporangium_A > Streptosporangium_A soli. The sequence continues at coordinate 194,923 of NZ_JAKNTW010000019.1, forward strand.
GAACGACTCCCGCTTGTTCCACGCTCGCAGGAACGTCTCCTGCGTCATGTCCTGGGCGTCCTCGTAGTTCGCGAGCATCCGGTAGCAGTGCACCTGCAGCTCACGGCGGTGGCGCTCCGTGAGGAGTGCGAAACTCGCCGTGTCGTCTGAGCGGACCGCCGCGATGAACGTGGCCTCGTCGGCGCCCAGCAGTCTGGCGTCGGTCATGGTCATCAATCCTTCCACCGGTGCGAGGGGCTACCAGAACTGACGACGTGGCGGAGGATTTCTGATCGGTGAAGCCGCTGACACCAGGCCGTTCGTCAGGCCGGGTGGGTCGGGTCGATCCAGGGGACGTGCAACCTAAACGCCCAGCGCGGAGGAACTCGCCGCCCGCATGGTCACGCACTGATCAGAATCACCGCAGGTCAACATATCCGCCCGAAATTTCCTGAGAACTACGGGGACCCCGTACGTGCGTGCTCGGAAAGAGCATCTGTCATCGCCTGGCTCCATTACCGGCGCTCTGCTCGGCCGCCTCCTGCTCGGCGTCATGCCGAACCTGGTCCTCATCCCCATCCTGGCCATCGTCTTGCTGATCTCGGCCATCGAGATGGCCCGCCACACCGGCACGCGTAGTCGAAGGTGGTCAGCAAGTGGTAGAAGACCCACGTGCCGATCATGCCGTCGTTCTCAGAGCTCACCGAATGAGACAGCTGTGCTCACCAACGGGTCACGAGATCGCGGTTCTACCAGTCGTCGGGGTTGGCTCGCACCTGGCTCATGTCGCCTGCCCGGAGTGCCTTGGCCGGGGCGACAAAACCGCAAAATGCCCCCGTCGCCCCACTCCCACATGTCGGATTGGCCGGACTACCCCCGGGGCGTTGCCTTGGTCGTCGTCGTTTGCGTCGCAGGGATAGCGGCCACGACGTCGATCTCCACCAAGAAGTTGCCGAGGAAGGACCCGACGGTGGTGCGTACCGGGTAGGGGGAGCTGAAGTACTCCCCATAGACGGCGTTGAAACCTGAGCGATCACGCTCCGGTTCGTGGAGGTGCACTGTCGCCTTCACGACGTCGGTCAAAGCGAGTCCGCCGGCGGCCAGGACGGCCTTCAGGTTCTCGATGGTCTGCCGGGTCTGTTCCTCGATCGTCGTGCCGATCGCTTCTCCGGTCACGGGATGGTGAGGGGTTTGACCAGCCGTGTACACGAATCCGTTGACGGCGATGGCCTGGGAGTAGGGACCTGCCGGGCGCGGAGCGAGGTCGGTGCTGATCGTCTGGATCGACATGTGGAGCCTTCGGCGTCGTGGGTGGGGTGGCTAGAGCACCTTGGACAAGAAAGCCTGAGTCCGTTCGTGCTGAGGGCAGTCGAGCAATTGGCTGGGGGGGCCGCTCTCGACGACGACACCGTCGTCCATGAACACCACCTGGTCACAGACCTGCTTGGCGAAGCCCAGCTCGTGGGTGACCACGACCATGGTCATACCGGCCTCGGCGAGGTCGCGCATCACGTCGAGGACCTCCCCCACCAGCTCGGGGTCCAGAGCCGAGGTGGGCTCGTCGAACAGCATGAGATTCGGCTTCATGGCCAGTGCCCGGGCGATGGCAATCCGTTGCTGCTGGCCACCGGAAAGTTCTTGGGGGTACGCGTCGCCGCGGTGCCCGAGCCCGACCCTGTCCAAAAGCGTCTGAGCCTCGGCGGTGATCTCCTTGCGGGGACGACGCTGCACCTGAATCGGCGCCTCTACGACGTTCGCGAGCACAGTCATGTGCGGGAACAGGTTGAAGCGCTGGAAGACCATGCCGACGCTGAGTCTCGACTTCGCGGTCTCGCGCTCCTTCTTCTCGTAGAGCTTCCCGTTGCGCTCGGTGTAGCCAACGAGCTGCCCGTCGACGTAGAGCCGCCCGGCATCGACCTTCTCCAGGTGATTGATGCACCGCAGGAAGGTCGTCTTGCCTGAACCCGACGGCCCGATCAGACAGGTAACTGAACCTTTGGCCACTTCGAGGTTGATGCCCTTGAGGATCTCCGTGGAGCCTAGGTTCTTTCGAACGTTCTGGGCTGCCACCATCGGGGTGCTCATGAGGCCGTCCTCGTTTTGTGGCGTACACGCCGCGGTGGTGTGTCGAATCCGCGGCCGTAGCGGCGCTCGATCTTGTTCTGGAAGAAGGACAAGATCGTCGTCATGAGCAGGTACCAGAGACTGGCGACGATGAGCAGCGCGATCGTCTGATAGTTCGCCGCGTAGATGATCTGCGCGGAGTAGAGCAGGTCGGAGATCGCGAGCACGCTGACCAGCGAGGTGCCCTTGAGCATCGAGATGACTTGATTGCCCGTCGGGGGTAGCACGACCCGCATCGCCTGGGGTAGCACGATGCGCCGCATCAGTTTGCCGCCGCTCATCCCCAGAGCTCGTGCGGCTTCGGTCTGACCGCGGTCGACCGATCCGATTCCACCTCGGATGATCTCCGCCATGTACGCAGCCTCGTTGAGCGAGAGGCCTAGGAGGGCCGCCCCGAGCGGGGTGATGAGCTGGTTGGCCGAGGCGATCCCGATCGAAGGCCCTCCGAAGGGGACTCCGATGCTGATGATGGGGTACAGCGCGGCGATGTTGTACCAGAAGATCAGTTGCACCAACAGCGGTGTACCGCGGAAGAACCAGATGTAGCCGCGACTCAGCGTGCTGACGATGGGGTTGGCCGAGAGACGCATGATCGCCAGGACCGTGCCCAGGAGGATGCCGGCTGTCATGGAGATCAAGGTCAGCAGGAGCGTAAGGCCGGCTCCGGCCAGAATCTGATCGTTGAACAGGTAGGAGCGAACGACCCCCCATCGGTAGTTCTCGTTGGTCGCCACGCTGAAGGCGACAGCTGCTGCCACGACAAGCAGCACGATTGCTACGGCCAGCCGGACGTTGTGCTTGAGCGGCACCACCGTGGTCGCCTCGTCCGTGGCATCACGAACCGCCGCATCGGGAGTGACCGTTCCTGGGGACCTGGACTGCTTCTGCATGTCAGGCACCACTACTGAGCAAAGTTGACGCGAGCGTCGGTGATTGCTGCGCTTTCGATGCCGTACGTGCTGAGCACCTTTGCATATCCCTCGCTCTTGATCACGGCGGCCACGGCAGGACCGACTGCATCGATCAGGCCCGAGGACTTCGGCATGCCCACACCGACGGGGTCCACGCCGTAGTTGGCGACCACCTGGATCTGCGGGTTCTGCGTCGCCGCGTAGCCCATGATCGGCGAGTCGGCCAGCACCGCATCGAGTCGTCCGCTCGTGAGGGCAGAGATGGCCTGACGAGTGTCCTGGTACTGGTACGTGGTGATGTCCTTCTCGCCCTTGCTGGCGCACTCCTTGTTGTACTTGGGAACGTGGGTCGTCAGCTGGTAGGAAGCGGTAAGGAAACCGACCTGCTTCGCGCACAAGCCGTGCTCGTCCTTGATGCCGACCGGATTGCCCTTCGCGACAGCGATGGAGTTGCCGATGGAGAGGTAGTCGACGAAGTTGAGGACCTTCATCCGCTCCGCGGTGGGGGTCATCGACGAGACCGTCATGTCGTATCGGCCCGCCGCGAGCCCCGGAATGATGGAGTCGAAGTTGGCCACCTCGATCTGTACCTCAACGCCGAGCGCGTCACCGATGAGGCGAGCGATGTCGGGGTTGATCCCCGTCATCTCCTTCGTACCCTCCTTGTAGTACTGCGTGGGAGGCTCGTTGGTGGGGATGGCGACCCGAAGGACCTTGCTGGACTTGATCGAGCCGGGCAGCAGTCCCGCAGCCTTCGAGTCGGCAGCCATGGACGGCGCCGACGCCGACGCCGACGATTTGTTGTCGGTACCTGAACCACAGGCTGCGAGCAAGGAGAGGAGGGGCAGCGCGACGGCCGTGGCCACGACGGCCCGGAGGCGACTAGGGCGCTTGATGGTGAAGAGGGTGTTCATCTGAAACTTCCATTGCACTTGGTGCTGCATGGCGGACCTAAATGTGGGTGCTTGTGGGGCGTGCCCGGGGGCCGGGTGCGTCGCTACGGTGTCGCAGCAGGTCCCTGCCTCGGGTCCGCAGTTCCTTGATACTTGTGACGCCGAGGAGCATCATCGTTCTGGTGATTTCGGCGCGAAACAGGTTGAGGACGTGCTCCACGCCGGGCTGCCCGGCGGCCGCCACGCCGTAGAGGTAGGGCCGGCCGATGGCGCAGGCATCAGCCCCGAGCGCGAGGGCCTTCACCACATCGGTGCCGCGACGAATGCCACCGTCGACGATGATTTCCACGCGGCCTGCGGCCTTGTCGACGATCTCGGGCAAGACGTCCAGCGGTGCGGCCATGTGGTCGAGCTGGCGGCCGCCATGGTTGCTCACCTGGACGGCGTCGATGCCGATTCCAGCGGCGACCAGGGCGTCATCGGCGCTGACGCAGCCCTTGACGATGATGGGACCGCGCCATCGCTCGCGCAGGTCCTCGATGTCCCTCCAGTCGGTTGGCTCGTAACTGCCGGCGAGGAGTGAGCGCCACATGTCCGGCGTGCTCGTGAGCGGGCCGGTCGAGGCCTCGCCGCTCAGATTGGGGAAGGCGATCGCGTCACTGGCCAGGAAGCGCAGGGCCCATCGAGGGTGCAGCGCCCCTTCGATGACGGTCTTGCCGCGGATCGACGGCGGAGCCGTGAATCCATTGCGGTAGTCGCGCTCGCGGTGCCCGATCGCCCGGCAGTCCACGTTGATGATCAGACCTTCGTAGCCGGCGCTTGCCGTCCGGTCGACGAGCGCCTGGAGCAGGCCCTTGTCGGTCGTGAGGGAGAAGTTGAAGAACCGGCGCAACGAGGGCGCAGCAGCGCTGACGGCCTCCATGGGCGTATTGCTCAGGCCCGCGAGTCCGAAGGGCAGGCCTGCCTTTTGTGCTGCCAGGGCCACTGCGATCTCGCCTTCGGGGTGAAACAGGCGAGTACCACCGGTGGGTGTGAGGTACAGGGGCATGGAAGCCGGTCCGCCGAGCAACGAGCTGCTGATGTCGAGGTTCGCAACAGAGCCCCACCTCGGGACGAATGACCAGTCGGAGTAGGCCTCCTGGTTGCGTCGCAGCGAGGCCTCGTCCTCTCCCCCACCTTCCATGTAGTCGAAGATGCTCTTGGGGAGCCGGCGGGCCGCGATGCGGCGGACGTCTTCGACACTGAAGCAGCTCCTCTCGAGGCGCTCGGAGACGGATCTGGCGGGGGCCTGTACCGAGGCCAGGGTCCGCAGGTCCTTGAACTTCACGTAGTACCTCTCTGGTGAATGTGGGGTTGGCCCGCCCCAACAATGACTTTCGTCACATCCAAGGTAAATGTAAAAATGTCCAGAAACTACGCATCATGATTGTGCTAGCGTCCAAGCCCATGGCTGATGGTGGGTTGCATCCGCGACAGTCGACGGCGGTCAGCGTGACGCACGGCTCTGACGAAGCGAGATCGATCGTTCGCCTGGCCGACTGCGTGAGACTCATGCAGTCCGACCTCGTACACGCCAACCCCCGCTCGGACACCACCGAGCGGCCCGTCACTGACGTCATGCTCTACGACCCCGTCGACGACTGGACGAGCCTGGACGGGCGCATCATCCTCGCGGTCGGCTGCACCTACGGCTCGCCTGAGTTCGACACACTCCTGCAGCGAGCTGCTGCGGGAAACGCCGCGGCCGTCGTGGTGAAGGCGTATAGCGCAAACCTCCAACTCCTGGGCTCAGCCGCCGACAGGCACAGCATGGCGATGCTGGTCGCCCCCCACGACGCCGACTGGGCCCGTCTGGCCGCCCTCGCGAGATCTGCCGTCGTAGGAGCCGCAGTCGACACCGTGTCAGGGGTCCGGCTCGGTGACCTGTACGCATTCGCCAACGCCATCGCATCGATCACCGACGGCGCAGCCAGCATCGTGGACACGTTCGGCAATGTCGTCGGCTACTCGACGTTGCCCGGACAGCCGATCGACGAGATCCGGCGCCTTACTACCCTGACCCTGCAGGAGGCCGAGCCCCCCGCATTCGACCCGGGCTTCAAAAAGGTCTACGCCTCTGACAACGCATTGGTCATGCCCTCCCCCTACGCAGGGATGGACCGACTCGCGTTGGCAGTGCGGGCAGGCGGAGAACTGCTCGGGTCCATCTGGGTCATCGACCCCGGCGATGAGAAGCGGGCAGCCGCGCTGCAGGCCTTGGACAGGATGGGGGACCTGGCGGGTTTGCATATGCTCCATGCGCGTTCAGAATCTGACTTTGGTCAACGGCGTAGCAGCGATCTGATCCGCACGCTCGTGGACGATCCGCCCAGCGCTCCCTTCGCAGCCGCCCAACTGGGGCTGGATGGCGCCCACGAGATCGCGGTCGCCGCATTCAGCATCGTTCGGCCCGAGCGCGGAAACCTCGACGCGGTTCGGGAGGTCCGACGTCTGCTGCATCTGATCACGACCATCTGCAATGTCCAGTTCGGAACAAGCCACAGCGCGGTCATCGACTCGGTGGTCTACGCCTTACTGCCCGCCGACGGCGCGAACCCCAGAGCAACGCAACGGCGGGTGATCGAGGAGATCTGCACCTACGCGCACACAATCACAACGTGTCCCCTCATCGCCTCCGTTGGCAGCATCGCGCCGAAGATCGAGCAGGTGGCGCAGTCCAAGGACGAGGCATTGGAGACGCTGCACTACTTGGGCAAGCTGTATAGGAGGGGCGCATGGCCTGACACCCAACACATCTCCGGGATGTACGAAGATCACAGGGCACCGCTCAGCCTGTTGAAGATCGGTCACTTCGTCGCCGACGCAGGCCTGCACTTCGACGATGGAATCGACCGTCTCAGACGACATGACCAGGAGCACGGCACTGACTACCTGCCGACGCTGCTCGCGTACTTCGTCCACAACACGAACATCTCCGCGATGGCTGCGAGCCTGCAAGTGCACAACAACACCGTGCGCTACCGGATGACGCGACTGGCAGAGGAGTTCGAACTGGATCTGGAGGATCCGAACTCAAGACTCTGGGCGTGGCTGCGCTTGTCCATCTCTGAGCTGTCCGGCGCTCCCTAGCCAGGGCGAACGGACGACAGCGGCCGGCTGGGTCACTTGAAGGTGGTCTTGGTGGTAGTGCACAGGCTCTCGCACGCATCCTGAAACTTCACAGGTGTAGCCGGCATCAGCCGGGTGACCACCCCCGGACCGTATCGTCGCCGCCGTATCACTAACCGGATCCTTCGCTCGCGGCGTGCGACCTCGTGTCGCACCTTGTCATAGCGGGTGGGCGCAGCCCGTCCAGCATGAGGGTGATGACATCGTCGGCCTCGGCCCGCCAACCGGGGCGGTCATGGGCCGCGCTGATGCCATGCAGCGCCATCATCACGGCACCGGCATCCACGTCGTCGCGAACGGTGCCGTCCCGCACGGCGGCGGCCACCAGGTCGGTGACAACCTGCTCCAGCGCCCGGCCGCCCTCGGCGAGGGCACCCGAGCGATCGGCCATGAGCGTGGCCAGCGTCCGGGCCAGGCCCTCGTGGGCATCTATGTGGTCGACCATGCCGCGTAGGAAGGTCGCCAAAGCCTCCGCCGCGGGCAGCGTGGCCTGTAGTTGGCGGGCGCGGTCGCACAGCGCGGCGACTTCCCCGTGGTAGACCGCCTCGGCCAGTGCCTCCCGGGTGGGGAAGTGGCGGTACAGCGTGCCGGTGCCCACCCCTGCCAGGCGGGCGAAGTCATCGAAGCGCAGGTCGAAGAAGTCGCCGGCGTCGAAGACCTCTCGTGCCTTGGCGATCAGGACATCGCGGTTGCGTTGGGCGTCGGCCCGCAGCGGCTTGTCGGCGATCATGCGCTCCCTCGCATTGACAAGTGGAGATGACCTCCATATTTTTTGAAAAGTGGAGATGACCTCCAAATCGATCGTACCCCACGAGGTGCAGCGTGAAGATCCTGATGTTCGGCCGAGGCGTGATCGCCACCATCTACGGCTGGGTTCTGCAACAGGCGGGACATGACGTCGAGTTCTACGTCCGACCGGGTCGCGCGGCGACGTACGGGGACGCGGTGGACCTCGACCTGTTCGATATGCGGCGCCGAGTGTGGGGGCAGCGCGTCGTCGAGAAGTGGCCGGTGCGCTACCGCGAGGCGCTGGAGCCGGACCACGACTTCGACCTGATCGTGCTCAGCGTGCCCCACCATCGCCTCGCGGGCGCGACGGCCTTCCTGGCCCCGCGTGTCGGCCAGGCCACGGTGCTGATCTTCGGCAACCTCTGGACCGAGCCGCTCGCCGCCATCGGCGCACTCCCCGCCGACCAGATCGCCTGGGGCTTTCCCCAGGCCGGTGGCGGTTTCGGCGCGGACGGCGTACTCCACGGGGCACTGCTGCCGTCGGTCGTCTTCGGCACACTCGACCGGCCCCCGACCAGCCGGGAACGGGCCGTGCGCCAGGCGTTTCGCGAGGCCGGGCTCCGGATCAAGGAGCGGCCTGACTTCCGCGGCTGGCTGTGGGTCCATTTCGCGTCGGATGTCGGCATGTTCTCGCAGGGCCTGCGGCTGGGATCCCTGTCCCAACTGGCCGGGGCAACGGGCGACCTGCGCGAGGCGCTGCTGGCCGGCCGCGAACTGCTGCCGCTCCTCCAGGCGCGCGGCCTCGACCTGCGACGGCACCGGGGCGGTGTGCTGCCGTTCCGGGCGCCCACCTGGCTGACGGCACCCGTGCTCGCCTGGCTGACCGCTCATGTCGCGCCCGCGCGCGTGAGCCTCACGGCGCACTCCGACCCCGACGCCGAGGAGCCGCGTGAGGTCTGCCGGGACACCCTCGCCGAAGCGCGACGGTTGGGCATCTCGGTACCGCGACTGGAAGCGGCGGAACCGCACTTCGCCCGTGAGGGGACGGGTCGAGTCTGAATCCACCGATGTTGTCGGTCCCCGGTGGTCCGTTGCGGCTCCTTGCTCGTGGCTGGCCACGAGACGACGGCGAACATGATCTCGCTGTCGACCGTGGCGTTCCTGCGCAACCCGGAGCAGATGGCCTTACAGCCTGAAAGGATCACGCTGATCGGTGCTCAGCGCCGAACTCCTCGAACGTGCTGACGGGGCGGAAGCCAAGACGGGCGGCGAGTTTCAGAGATCGCTCGTTCGCGGTCTGGGTCACGACCAAGACCGGCTGGTCTGGGAGTTCGTCAGTCGCAGCGCGCAACGCGACCGTTGCGGCCTCGAATGCCACCTGCGTCGGCCGATTCCTCAGCGCCGTCTGCCCCGAGCAGATCGTCCTGCGCCACACCAAGTGGTGTCGCCCCCCGGAGGGGAATACGCGTGAGACGGCCCCGCCTGTCCAGCGCCGTAACGCGAGCGATGCCTCCTGACGAACTACCGGCGTCACCGTTGACCAAGCGTAGGTTAGTGGTGCGGTCGTTGGGCATGCGGCCACCGTTCGAGACGGGCGGGCACCGGGAGCGCAGACCGGCTGCGATGCCGTACGACTTCCGCGATTCGACGCCCGCGCTGCCATCATCTGTGCGCGGCGCTGCTCAAGCTGTCGCCGAGCGCGGTGGAGCATGCGCGGCCTGTCCGACTGAACGCGCCATGTGTCGTCATGATCACGAAGTGTGCCCGAAACACTAGACGTGGGCAGGTTTGATCTGCTTTGCTCCTGCGGACCGTCTGCCCCGCGCGAGCTCGCGATGCCTCATGGCAGGCGGCGTCCCTTGGTCAACAGAAAGAAGCGCATGCAGATTCGTAGCAAGGTTGCCGCCGCAATCGGCGCGGCCGTAGTTCTCGCCTCGCCCGTGGTCACCGCCTCGCCCGCCAGCGCGGCCGGCCCCTGCGGAAGCGGCTACAGCCGGGTCGGAACGTATAGCGTCATGGATGGAGGCACGAGGAGAGGCACCCTCGAAGTTCATTACAATGCCGGCACAGGAAAGAATTGCGCGCTCACCTACGGCTATGGCAGCTATTACGGCGCAGAAACCCTCAAGATGGTACGTGTGAGCCTGACGGGTGCACCGTCCCATTACGACTACGACGAGGGGTTCTATAAGTATTACGCGGGACCGGTATACATCTCTGCCGAGGACTCGTGCATCGACGTCGTCGCGCAGGCGGGCGTGGCCAGACGCGCGCTCAACGGCGTTCACTGCGGCTAAGGACTCGCGGCTCCAGCGTGAAGTCGAGGACTGGTCAGGCGTGCCATACACCATCCGATCGCCGACGGGCCTGAGACGCGGATAGCGGATAGGACGCACGGCCACCGCGATATGTATCGCCATACAGGGCGTATTCCAGCCGGAGTACGCCCTGTTCACCAAATGGACCGCACAAGGAAGCCGAATCCTTGTCCCGCGCATCCGAAATCACGGTGATACCGGTCTCTTCGCGGATGGCCGCCCGGGGGATGGACTCGCCGCGGTCTGTGGCGCCGCCGGGTAGGGCCTCATTGCGGCTGTCGGAGCGACGGATCAGTAGCAGCTCACAAGGGCGCTCATCCTTCGGTGACCAGCGTCTACCGGATCCTGGCCGACCGCGGGATTGCGACCGGCAGCTGATTGCTTGCTCGGGTGGCGATCATTCGGCATGGTCGCTGACGGGCACCATGGCGATCGTCGCCTCGGCCGAGAACCCCGACGCCCGGTTTAGTCGGGCGGCGCCGCCAGCCGCTCCGGCCGCGTCCAACTGGCCCAGCCACGCTCGCGCATCAGGTCCAGAAGCCGCTCCGCCCGCGGGTCGTACTCGACGGCAAGTGCGTCCAGAAGGTCAAACGGTAGATCGTCGTGCGACACGTCGCCGAGGTTGATCTCGCCGGAGGTGTATGCCTGCTCGGCCAGGCCGGCCAAGATGTCGGCGGCTTCCTCCAGACGCGGGTCGTCGCCTGCGTCGCTTTCAGACATCTCCGACAGGACCCGATAGAGCCGAACGAGTTGCGGGTCATCGAGCTGCGCGTGTTTTCCGGGCATAACCTCGCGGATGCGATCGGGCCAGCGAGCCGCAACCAGGATCCACCCGTCCCGCTCACCCTCCATCACCCGCTCTGACACCCCGATCTCCCGAAGCCGATCGAGAAAGGCGACCACCTCCGGCGGAAGCGCCAGGCTGTCCCCGGCAGCGAGCTGCTCGATCTGCTTGCGGCTGGTTTCAAGCCGTTCGATCTCCTCGCGCAGATGGCTGTCGATCCTTTGGACCGCTTCGGCAAAGGCCGATGCGTCGGCTTCGAGCATCTGACCGATCTGAGACAGTGGCACGCCAGCGTTGGCGAGGGTGCGGATCTTGATGAGGGACACGACTGCCGTTGCGCCATACCGCCGGTAACCTGAGGCATCCCGCTCCGGCTCGGGCAGGAGTCCAATCTGGTGATAGTGCCGCACCGCCCGCACCGTGACGCCGGCATACGCCGCCAGTTGACCGATCGTCAGCATGCATTGATTCTGCCCTCAACTCGCTCTACCCGATTGACGTCGGCTCAGGAGATCCTGTGACGGTAGGAGATGTAGGCAACGATGACGATGCCGACGCACCAGGCGAGGGCGATCCAGATGGCGGTACCGACTGGCTGCTGGGTGAACAGGGCGCGGATCGTGTTGACGATGGATGTCACCGGCTGGTGCTCGGCGAAGAAGCGCACCGGGCCGGGCATGGTGTCGGTGGCACGAACGCCGAGCTGAGGAACGGCAGGAAGATGAGCGGGAAGGAGAACGCGCTCGCCCCGTCGGGGGTCTTGGCGGTCAGGCCGGGAATGACAGCGATCCACGTCAACGCCAGGGTGAACACAATCAGGATGCCGGCGACCGCGAGCGACGCCTGCACTCCCGCCGACGAGCGGAAGCTCATGAGGAGGGCGACGAGCACGACGACGAGCGAGATCAGGGTGGCGATCAGTGAGGTCAGCACGTGCGCCCACAGCACCCGACGACCGTGCGATCGGCATGGACTGGAACCGCTCGAAGATGCCGCTCTTCATGTCCAGGAAGAGCCGGAGTGTGGTGTAGGCGATGCCCGACGCGATAGTGATGAGCAAGGTGCCGGGAAGCACGTGGTTCACATACGAGACCGACCCGGCGTCGATCGCGCCGCCGAACACGTAGACGAACAGCAGCATCATGGCGATCGGCGATGGCGGCGGCCTCGATCTGTCGGTTCTCGGCGACGCCCACCACGGCGCAGGGGATGTCATGCCGGTCTGCCAACTCCTGCAGCGTCGCCTGGAGTTCCGTCACGCGAGGGCTGTCGTCAACCAAGGCAGGACCGGACGGCCTTGGCCAGGTTCGACGCCCGCGGGTCGTCGGGCCGGAAGTTCCAGAGGTTGGTGACGTAGCCGAAGCTGACACCGGCATCGGGGTAGGCGAAGCCGATCGATCCACCGGAGCCCGGGTGGCCGAACGACCCCGGCCCGACCATCGGCGCCGGAGGGCATGCTCGCCAGAACCCCATCGACATGTAGAAGGAGCGGTCGGCTGGGATGTCCAGGCCCGGCGGCAGTCCGTACATCTGCGTCTTGTCGGTCTGGACGGCTGTCATCCTCTCGACCGTTGATGGATCGAGCAGCCGCACCCCGTCGACGTCGCTGACCGTGGCGGCGTACATCCGCGCCAGCGAGTGCGCGTCCGCGAGCATGTTCGCGGCCGGGAACTCCGCCGCGCGCCAGGCGCGCGTGCTGGGATAGTCGGACGTGTTGTCCAAGGCGCCGCCGAGCTCGCCGGCGCGCATCTGGATCGAGCCCGGACTCCACATGGATTCGACCCATGCGGTGACCGTGTCCGCATCGAGCCCGGTCGTCGCGATCATCCCGGCGAGCAGCTCCTCCACGCTGAACGGAGCGGCGTAGTGGAGCCGGGCCACCCGTTCCTCGTGTTCCTCGGGCAGCCCGATCCAGGCGCTCAGCCCGAGCGGGGCGGCCACCTCCTCGGCGAAGAACGTGCCGAGTGACTTGCCGGTGATTCGGCGCACGACCTCCCCGACCAGAAATCCGTAGGTGATGGCGTGGTAGACGTGCTCGGTGCCCGGCTGCCACAGCGGCTTCTGCGCCTCGAGTGCACGGATGACCGGGTGCCACGCGCACGCCTGCTCGAACGTCAGCGGCCCGTCGACGAGCGGGAGACCGGCCTGGTGTGACAGCAGCCAGCGCACTTTGATCTGTTCCTTGCCGTTGGCGGCGAACTCCGGCCAGTACCGGGCCACCGGGGCGTCCAGATCCAGCTCACCGCGCTGTGCCAGCATATGGGCGCAGATCGCGGTAGCGCCCTTCGTCGTGGATGCGACCTGGACGATGGTGTCTTTGCGCCACGGTCGGTTCGCCTCGCGATCGGCGAGCCCGCCCCACAGGTTGGCGACGGGGCGGCCGCCCACGTAGACGCTGCACGCCGCACCGACCTCGCCGGGGGCCTCGAAGTTCGCGCGGAACGCGTCAGCGAGCTTTCCCCAGCCTTCCTCTACACCGTGCTCGAGATCGTCACCACCACCGCTCACGGAGGCGTTGCCGCGGCCCTGATTGGCTGTCATTCGGATATCCATTCTCTCGTTACGGTTTGTCGCCCGGGTGCCGCCATCGATGGCGTTGGTCAGCCGTTCCCGCTCGGACCGACTCACTGACCCTCCGGGTGTTCCGAAGAGACTCCTCGGCGAGCTCCACAGGGTCTTCCCCGGACGACTTCGCGGATCGGGTTCCGTTCGCCGTGCTCTGCTGTAGCGGGCGCGGCCTCGGAGGGGTGTTCCAGCACCCTCCCGGGGCCCGTCCAACCGGACCGCCTACTCGCAGAAGACACGCAAGTGGCTGCCCCGTGCCACGTCGAAGTCCACGCCGCGCAGGACACGCAGCTCGTTGTACGACTTCTTCAGGCCCTGCATGTGGATCGCAGGCCCCTGGACCTGATTGCTTGTTGGCGGGATGCTCATGACAGCCAGCATGGAGGGCTGACGCAGCGTCAAGGTCAAGCCCACAGGGCAGATTCGGTTCGTCTGCGTACGCCGATCGTCCGGAACTCGGCGCGGGCGTGCAGGGCCAGGCTGGCGGCATTCTCGGGGAAGATCCCGGGCTGAAGCGTTCAGATGTCTGCGGCCTCGGTGGAGGCGATCAGTGCCCGGAGCAGCGCCAGGCCGGGCGCTGGGCAGACCCAGTCGTCGACCTGCTGCTGACCGTCCCTGACCGGCGGGGTGCGCACCGGTCGGCGGGAAGACACCCGTGCGCGCCGCAGCCGCGCCGGTTCTACACCCATCTGCGGGGCAAAACGACGAAGCCGCGGCTGTCGTCGTTGCGCTTGACGATCGTGACGGCCAGACCGAGAACGTGCTTGGCCCAGGTCACCAGCCGTCCGGCGTAGCCACCGTCGGCCCAGACCAGACTGACGGTGGAGAACTTCTCCCGCAGGTCGTCGGGTTGGCCGGACGGCGGGAGCGGATGCGGCGCGGCGGGTTTGCCAGCGCCGGGGAGGCGCAGGAAGCGGGCCGGCAGGTGATCGTCGCGGATCAGGGCGGGTCGGCGGGCGGAGGGTTCATCATGGCGCGGTGGCTGTGTTGCTGGCTGGGGATGCAGCAGGGTTTGCGGCCGAATACGCGCAGGTGCTACGCCGATCATGTACGGCTGCATCTGATTCCGCATTTGGGCCCGATCGAGCTGTCACAGCTGACCAGCCGGGACGTGGCGCGGATGTTCACTGCGCTGGCGGAGCGCCGTAACCGGTACGGGGAGTCGATCGCGGCCTCCACGCTGCACCGGATCCGCGCGACGCTGCGCGCCGCACTGAACGCGGCCGTCCGCGAAGGTCTGATCGCATCCAACCCGGCCCGGTTGATCCGGCTGCCCTCACCCCGGCGACCGACCGCCGGGTCGCGGCCTGGCAGCGCACCGGGGAACGGCCCGCCGTAGCCGTGTGGACCACTGAGCAGTTGGCCGTCTTCCTCGACTTCGTGCGACAAGACCAGTTGTACGCGTTGTGGTGGCTGCTCGCACTGCGGGGGCTACGCCGCGGAGAGGCCGCCGGGCTGCGCTGGGTGGACCTCGACCTGGACCGGCGCGAGCTCACGGTGACCCGGCAACTCATGCACACCGGTACTGAGCTGATCGCATATCCGCCGAAAAGCGCTGCCAGCCGGCGAACCATCGCCCTGGACGCTGAAACCACCCGCCTGCTGCGTCGGCACGAGCAGGTCGAACGCAAGAAGTTGGGCGAGGGCTGGCGGGAGTTGGGACCGGTCTTCACCGGGCCGAACGGGTCCTGGCTACGACCGGACTACTTGACCGTCCGATTCCGTTTCCTGATGCGGGTCAGCGGGCTTCCGCCGATCCGGCTCCACGACCTCCGCCATGGGGCGGCCACCCTGGCTCTCGCCTCGGGCGCGAATCTGAAGGTGGTGCAGCACACGCTCGGGCACTCCAGCATCGTGGTGACTGCGGACATCTACACCTCGGTGCTCCCCGAGACCTACCACCAGGCCGCCACAGCAACCGCACGGCTGGTCATGGCTCGGGCACGCAAGACCACTCGAAACGTCCGCAGGATAGCGGCCTGACCAACGTGACTCATCCATGTCTCACGATCGGAAAGAATCTTTCCCGCGCAGCGAAAGACAGCAGGTCAAGGGGGTGGGGCGCCAGGGGCTCGAACCCTGAACCTACAGATTAAAAGTCTGCAGCTCTACCATTGAGCTAACGCCCCTTTGAGTGAAGGGTACAGAGTGCCCTCCGTCTCAGGCGACGGTGTTTTCGTCGTGAGGATAACTTACCGCACTGCTGGGAACAGACCGGGACACCGAGACCCAGCCGTGATCATGGCGTCGGCCGGTTGGCACTGGGGCCCAGGGGCGACACACCTCAACCGTGACGCCGGCCGTACCTCCGGAGGGCGGGTCGGGGCGTAAGGGGATGGGCCAGGGTCGGGCCAGGGGGAATCCCTATGTGCGGCAGCGGTTTTTGGGGGCAGTCTGGAGACATGAACGAGAACACGAACGTCAAGAAGCTGCGCCGTACTCGTCGGGGCCGGGTCATCGCCGGTGTGTGTTCCGGAGTCGGTGACTACATCGGTGTCGATGCCAACATCATCCGTATCGCCCTGGCGATCGCCACCTTCTTCGGAGGGCTCGGCGTGGGGATCTACGCGATCGGCTGGCTGCTCCTGCCGGATGAGGACAAGGACTCCTCGATCGTGCAGGACCTGGTCGACAAGCAGAAGTCCGGGCAGGCGCCCTGGCAGCAGCACCAGGGAACGTCAAACAACAACCACTGGAGCGAGCCTGTCGACGCTCCCGTACCCCCGCCGTCGAGCGACCAGCGGCCGCAGTTCTGATCACGTGGTCGCCTCGGCGCGAACCTTCGCGATGATCGCACCACGTGACTCGGTCCAAAGTACGGCCAGCAGGACGGCTGCCGTCGCCCCGGCCACCCCGGCCAGGGCGACGACGGGCTCGGGGCCGAGTTCCTGGGCGGCGGCTCCGCCGATCAGGATGCCGATGCCCTGGGCGGCCAGCAGGCCCGACTGGACCAGCCCGAAGGCCAGACCACGCCGGGCAGCCGGAACGCACTGCACGAAAGCCGCGTTGGCGGCGAGCTGATACGCGCCACCGATTCCGGACAGGATCCAGAGCGCCAGCACCACGGCCAGCGGTGGGCGCATGGCGCAGGCGATCAGCGGCGCGCAGCTGAGCACCGCCATCCACCCCATCATGCGCAGCCGGCCAGAAGGGGAGACGAACCTGCTGAACAGGAAGGCCCCCAGCACGGTTCCGGTCGGCATGGCCGCCATCAGCAGGCCGGTGATCACCGGAACCGGTATCGAGCCGTCACTCAAGGTGGCGGCGTACGGCACGGCGATCCCTTCGGGAAGAATGTAGAAGCCGCACAGCCAGGCGAACAGCACGAGCGTGCGCAGTCGCCGGTCACCGAAGACGAGTTTGGCTCCGGCACTGGTCATCGTCCAGATGGACGGCTGGCCGCCCTCGCTCCGCTCCGGCCCGCCGCGCCGCCGTACCCCTGAGACCAGGATCAGGGCCGAGGCGAGGAACGTCGCGCAGTCGAGCGCCAGGGCCCGGTAGGGGCCCATCCCCGCGATCAACGCGCCCCCGGCGGCGAATCCGAGCATCTGCACTGCCTGGTTTGTCATGTTCTGTAACGCCGAGCCGGCGACGTAGCGGTCGCCCTCCAGGATCTCCGGCAACAGGGCCGCCCGCGCGGCCGAGAACGGGGCGCTGAGCAGGACCACGCAGAAGACGAGTCCGCAGAGCACCGCGAACGGCATCCCGGGCACCGCCATCAGAGCCACGAGCAGCGCCCTGAGGACGTCACAGGTGATCATGACGCGCCGCCGCGCATACCGGTCGGCGAGGCCGGCGAGCAACGGCCCGCCGAGGATCGGCGGCAGGTACGTCAGCGCGTAGACGGCCGCCGTCGCGAGTGGGGACTGGGTGCGGTCATAGACGAGTACGGCCAGCGCGACCTGGGCGAACTGGTCGCCGAGCAGGGAGAGCCCCTGGCCGAACCAGAGCGCGCGGAACTCTCGGATGGCGATGACCTCGCCGTATCTAGCTTGGCGCTCGGGTGCACGGCGATGCCTCCCGGGCAGCCTGTCGGGCTTCGTGGCCGCCATAGGACTCCGCTACTTGCAGACCAACCTGACTGAATGTATCTGCCGTGTGACCTACGGTGCCGGAGCCGAGTCGGGTTCGCAACCGAACGAAGCCAGAAAGATGCAAACAGTGACCGTTTCACCAGCCGAGCTGGTGGAGCCGCTCATCGTCGATGCCGAAATGGTGGGCGATCTCATGAACTACGGTGATCCGCACCTCTTTGACCACATCTTCATCCGTGTCACAGATCTCACAGGTCGGATTGCGGTAGATCTCAATGCGGTCGGGCAGAACTCCCGCGTACCAGTCGCCGCGCTCGGTGAGGGGGATCCCGGTGTAAAGGCCAAGCAGATCGGGCTCGGGAGGGTCGTCCACGACCACCACCACGACGTTGTCCATCAGTCGCGTCAACTCGGCGGGGATCGTGTCCAACGCCTCGGCCACAAGCTCCTCGAACTTCTCCCGCGACACCTCGATCACACCCGCCATTCTGCCTCTTCGCGAGTGGTTCGGGTGCCGAGCCGGGGTAGGCAGGAAGGTGCATGGACCTCAAACGAACGTTGAATCGCACGAAAGAGACCGCGCGCCGTACCGCCCAGCGGCGCGTGGTCCGCCGAACCTCCAAGTTCCTGACGATCGTCGCGGTGGCCGGGATGGGCGCCTGGCTGGGCATCGCGGTCAGCGGCGGCGTCCAGTCGTCGATCGGCCCCGTCGACCTCGGCCTCTCCGTACGGCCGGCCTGGTCGGGACAGACCGTGGTCGACGCGCACCCCCTCGGCACGCTCCTGTTCGACACCCACGACGCGCCCCTGCGGCTGCGCGCGACGCTGGAGAACATCAACCAGGACCAGGCCAAGCAGATGATCGAGGATCCCCTGTTGGCCGACCGGCTGCCGGGCCTGATCGAGGAGAACCTGCGCGACGGGATCAGGGATCTCGTGATCCGTTCGCTGCTGTTCGCCTGTTGCGGAGCCCTCATCGCGGGCCTGGTCGTCTTCAGACGGGTCAAGACGGCTTTGCTGACCCTCCTGGCCGCCGTGACGACCATGGCGGGCACAGGGGCCGCGGTGGTCACCAGCTTCCGTCCCGAGGCCCTCGTGGAGCCGCGCTACACGGGTCTGCTCGCGGGCGCGCCCTCGTTGGTCGGCAGCGCCGAGTCGATCGTCACCCGCTTCGAGTCGTACCGCCTCCAGCTCACCAAACTGGTCACCAACGTCTCCCAGCTGTACGACACGGTCTCGGCCCTGCCCGTCTACGACGCCGACCCGACCTCGATCAGGGTGCTCCACGTCTCCGACATCCACATCAACCCGATCGCCTGGAACCTCATCCGCTCCGTCTCCACCCAGTTCAAGGTCAACATGATCCTCGACACCGGGGACATCACCGATCACGGCACCAGGGCCGAGGACAACTTCGTCAAGGAGATCGGACGGTTCGACGTGCCGTACGTCTTCGTCCGGGGCAACCACGACTCCAAGGCCACCGAGCGTGCGGTGGCCAGGCAGAAGAACGCCGTGGTCCTCGACGACAAGACCACCAACGTGGCCGGCCTGCGCATCTACGGGCTGGGCGATCCCAGGTTCACCCCTGACAAGTCGGTGGCCGTCGACTCCGACCCCGCCGGCCTGCTCGACTTCGGCCGCCGCCACGCCGGGCTCCCCGCTCCCGTGGACCTCGTCGCCGTGCACGATTCCACGATCGGCAAGGGCTTCTCCGGCGTCGTGCCCACCATCCTCGCCGGTCACGCTCATGCCCGTTCCACCGAGGTGCTGCCCACCGGGACCCGCGTCCTGGTCCAGGGTTCCACCGGCGGGGCCGGCCTGCGCGCCCTCGAACACGAGGAGCCGACCCCGGTCACCGCCTCCGTTCTCTACTTCGACAAGGAGACCCATCGCCTTGAGGCCTGGGACGACATCACGATGGGAGGACTCGGCGAGCAATCCGTCCAGATCCAACGTCACGTGGAGACCGCGCCAGAGCGTAGAATCTTCCCGGAGCCATCGAGCGCCCCGTCGCCAACGGGACCACTCGAAAGCACCGCGACACCGAAGTAGGGTTAACCGCTTTGGCATCAGGGGCAAAGTCCCCTATGCTTCAACAGGTCCCCGACGGAGGCGTCACGGACGCAGGACTCCGGTCCTGAGCCCCCATCGTCTAGCGGCCTAGGACACCGCCCTTTCAAGGCGGCGGCACGGGTTCGAATCCCGTTGGGGGCACCGGCGAGCTCACGCTCACCAGAAGATCGGACAGGTCAACATCGTCCGAAAGCCTGGTAGGCTAAGCAAGCCGAACAACGAGGTCCTGTAGAGCAGTTTGGAGTGCTCGCCACCCTGTCAAGGTGGAGGTCGCGGGTTCAAGTCCCGTCAGGACCGCTGGTAGGTGTCACCACCGAGGTCAGGTAGCTCAGTCGGTATGAGCGTCCGCCTGAAAAGCGGAAGGTCGGCGGTTCGACCCCGCCCCTGACCACAGCAGCTGAGCAGCACCAACGCCCCGAGCCGATCATGGCCGGGGCGTTTTTGGTTGTGCCTGACGACAACGCTGACGACAACCCCCAACGTGTGGCCATCGTTGGTGCATACCTGGCGGCCGTAGCGAAGCATGGCGTCATCGTTCGGGATCGTTCGGGCGGACCGACGATCTAGCGGCGAATGTGCGGAGACTGTCGCAAGCCTGTTC
Organism: Dolomitihabitans soli; assembly: GCF_022213955.1. Taxonomy (GTDB): domain Bacteria; phylum Actinomycetota; class Actinomycetes; order Streptosporangiales; family Streptosporangiaceae; genus Streptosporangium_A; species Streptosporangium_A soli. The sequence goes on from NZ_JAKNTW010000019.1 coordinate 215,105, forward strand.
CAGGAGTAACGAAGTCGTGAGGATGTGCAACCGACGATGATCGTTTACGCCTGGGTCGTGGTCTTCTGCTTGAGGCGTTCGTAAGGGGTCTGGCCGCCGAGGCCGCCGTGGGGTCGATGGTAGTTGTAGTAGTCCTCCTATTCGCGGAGTTTGTCGTTGAACACTTCGGTGTCGTCGATGACGACGCCGTCGAGCATTCGGTAGAACTCCTCGGCGTCGATGCGGTGTGAGCGTTCGACCTTGCCATTGAGGCGTGGGGTCCGCGGTTTGATGTAGGTGTGGGCGATGCCCCGGTCCAGGACGTGCCAGTGGAAGGCCGATTGGAACTCCGCGCCGTTGTCGGTCTGGATGACCTGCACCTGAAGGGCAGGCGCTGCAGGAGGTAGTCGAGGAACTGGATGGCGGTCTTCTGGTTGAGCTGGGGGTAGATGCGCAGGACTCGCAGCCGGGTGCAGTCGTCGATGGCGGTGAACTGGTAGTACTTGTTGCGGCCGCCCTTGCGGCCGGTGACGCCGGCGATGGGCTCGATGAACTTGACGTCGATTTGGACGCGGTGGCCGGGCAGCTGCTTCTCGTATCGCTTCCAGCGCCGGTCGTGGCGTTTGTAGCGCTGGGAGGTCGGGAGCCGGCCCATGTCCAGGCTCTTCGGCCGGTCGCGGCCAGCACCGCCCACGTGCGGCGAAGTAGCCTAGTGCGGTGACCACTTAGGTTCACCGGGTCATTGCAGGCCGTACGGCTTGCGCTGTTTGATGCGCTCCTTCACTGTCGGTACCGGCCCGATCGGTACCGACACATGGAGCAGCACATGGCTGAACCCGTCAGAGCCCGGCGATTAACCGACGCCGAAGGCCAGGCGCTGCAACGCCTGGTACGGCGAGGTAACCACGGCTCGATCCGGGTGCGCAGAGCATTGATCATCATGGCGTCCGCCAGCGGAACCACGGCCGCGGCGATCGCCTATCTGGTCGCGGCCGACGACGACACCGTCCGTGATGTCATCCACGCCTTCAACGCCCGAGGGCTGGACGCCCTGGACCCTAGATGGGCGGGTGGCCGTCCCTGCCTGATCAGCACCGATGACGTGGAGTTCATCACCCAGACGGCCCTGACGCGCCCAGAGAGACTGGGCCGTCCGTTCACACACTGGAGTATCCGCAAGCTGCTGGCCTACCTGGCCGACAACCCCGACCGCATCGTCGGGATCGGCCGGGATCGGCTGCGGCAGATCCTGCGCCACGGCAAGATCTCCTTCCAGCGGACCCGCACCTGGAAGGAGTCCACCGATCCGCAGCGGGAAGCCAAACTGGACCGGATCGAGGAGGTCACCAGCCGTTTCCCGAACCGGTGTTTCGCCTTCGACCAGTTTGGGCCACTGTCGATCCGGCCCTGTCATGGCAGCGGCTGGGCCAAGGAGGGCAGACCGGATCGGCTGCCGGCCACCTACTCACGCACCCACGGCATCCGCTACTTTCACGGCTGCTACAGCCTGGGCGGTGATCAACTGTGGGGCATCGCGCGGCGGCGCAAGGGCGCAGATCACAGCCTGGCCGCGCTGAAGTCGATTCGGGCCGCACGCCCGGACTGCGCCCCGATCTACGTGATCATGGACAACCTGTCGGCCAACAAGACGCCCGCGATCCGCGCCTGGGCTAAGAAGAACAAGGTCGGGTTGTGTCTGACCCCGACCAGCGCGTCCTGGGCCAACTCGATCGAGGCACAGTTCGGCCCGTTGCGAAGTTTCGTGATGGGTGGCTCCAACCATCCCAATCACATCGTGCTGGCCCGCAGACTCCAGGCTTATCTGCGCTGGCGCAACGCCAACGCCCGCCATCCCGACGTGCTGGCCGCACAACGGCGAGAACGCGCCCGGGTCCGAAGCGAGAAACAACGCCGATGGGGACGCCCCAAAACCCGAGTCGCGTGATCAACCAACCCGGTGAACGTTCGTGGTCACCGCACTAGCCATTAGTCCCACTTATCGTGTATATGTCGTTCATGACACGTGATCGCCAATCGGATAGTCGCAGTCGCCACTTCCTGCAAGTGCTCGTCACCGTCGAGGATGAGGATTTCGACCAGGAAGACGGCCTACCTGCCTGGCTGCAAGGAGATCATCTCGGGCCAGATGTTAGCCTTTCCCCTCCCCTTGCCCGCCCAGAAGACATGGGCATCGCCGATACCATACAGGCGACTCTTGATAATGTCACCGGACTGGGTGCGCTCATTACTTCTATTTTGGCTTGGAGGCAATCAAGGTCTCGCAACAACTCTCAACCTCGCATATTTATATACGTCAAAAAGAAAAATCAGGAGGAAGAGATATTCGTCGATCTCCCCTATGATTCGAAAGAGACAGAAATAATTCAATCGATCCTGCGGGCCGCGCAAAGTAGCGACGCAACAGAAGTGGCGGCTACCAAAGATCATGAAGATCTCTAACGTAGATTCCTCCTATGCAATCTTAATCGGCACTTCGCTGAAAGAAGCAAAACTTGAACTCCCGGCCCTTAAAGCGGTTGAGCAAAATCTTGAGGATTTAGGCCGCATACTGACAGACAAAGAGGTACTGGGGCTCCCTGAGCAGAATTGCTTACATCTTTTCAACCGCGAAGACCCAAAATCAATACTTCGCGAGGTGTCCAAAATCGCCAAGAAGGCGACAGGCATGCTACTTGTCTATTTTGCTGGACACGGTGCCATAGTACCCCCAGGAAGAGATCTCTATTTCGCACTTAAGGATATAGAAGATTTCGACGAGGGCCTCCGATATGCTTCCCTACAGAAAAGGATTTGCAGGCGATTTGAAGTCTATAGTAACGGCACGCCGATCCGAGACTTCCGCGAACAAACGATTGTGATCTTAGACTGTTGCTATAGCGGTGCCGCTTCCGTCGCAACCTCGGACACTGACGCCTTAGATGGTTCGGCGTCCCAGGGATCCTGCATGCTGACCGCTTCAAGTGCAACCAGGGTAGCAATGGCTTTCCCTGGAGAGAAATATACGGAATTTACTGGAGAGATTATTAGAGTTTTGCGGGATGGCGTACCAGGAAGAGCCCAAATGCTAACGCCGGGCGACATTTATCGTGAAGTTTCAAAAAGGGTGAAAAGGCGGCGGGAGGTGAATCCCGGCGTGCCGTTTCCGAGCTTTAAATCCTATCAGCAAGGCTCCGAAATGCCCTTCGTTCGCAATCGCGGATATACGCCTATTCGGGATACCTCCACCTAAGGAGAAGGCGCACGCATGGACAGGCTTCAGGACCTCTTCAATCGTGGCTACGCTGCATACGAAGACCATGAAGACTTCGATAGGTCGAGGAAGCTTCTGACGAAGTTTCTCAAAGAGGTCGGAGAGGTTGACGAGAGATACGCGAGGGAGAAGGTTCTCGCACTTAACACCTTAGGGATGATCGCACAAGAATTAGGCGACCTGGAGAAATCCAAGGGATACTATTGGCGCATGCTCAACGTATCGCGAAATGCTAGTGATTTAGAGGGGCATGTTCTCGCATTGTTGAGTCTCGGCGCTTTGGTGTGTGCAGCGACCGAGCAAGGCGTTGAGCCGCTAGAATTCGATGGGAAATCATACAGTCACGAATATTTCCTATGGCAATCACTCAATGCGATCGACACTGCCAGCATCGAGACCAGGAGAGAATTTAAGGCTGCCGTGGCCGAGTATGAGCCCATCATACTCGAAGCATTACTTGCCTATCCGCAGCCGAGCGAGGATCGAGCTAGGATAAAGGAACGTTTGAAGAGAGTCGAAAAGTAGGGTCTGGCTCACTTGTACTCTTTGCGCAATAAGGAACCGTCCTTCGAGACGCTCAACATGTCGGGCGGTGTGTATTTTGCGGTGGACCATCGCCATCCGCCTCGCCGCATCCTCGCAGGCCAGGTGGGATGCCGAGCCCTTCCGGCCTCCGCTCTCCTAATCCGGGTGTCGGTTGGCTGACGCCGTGACGATCGCGGACTTCGGCGCCCGTCGTTCGGGCTGGGGCGATCGCCGGCAAGGCCCTCCTCCGTCGGTCCTTGCCACCAGGTGACCATGGCTGAGGTGACAGCAGCGCTGACAGCGCAGGGCTTCCGCTCCTCGGGCCTTGCGGCCCGGTGGCACGGGGCCCCTTGCCACCGGATAACGTCGACGTGCGTGAGCACACGCCATCACTCACCGTCTGCCGCTCGACCAGGATGAGGACAGCTCAACGGCTTGGCCGGCTCCCGTTTGCAAGCAGGTTCACCAAGGAGCAGCACCGGCACAGACCGCCCGTGCTCTGCCCTTGTTAAGCTCCAGCGGACAGGACAGGACAGGACAGGACAGGACAGGACAGGACAGGACAGGACAGGACAGGCCGATGCCGTTGCCGTTGACGCGTACGCGCTGTCAGGCGTCGAGGGCCTCCGTAAGCCGGATGTCGGGTTGTTCGAGATCGCTGCCAAGCGGTGTGGGATGAACCTCGCCGATGGGGGTTGGTTGGTTGGTTGGTGACAACCTCGTCGCCGACATCGCCGGAGGGAATGCGGCAGGGCTGCGGACGATCTGGGTTGACCGTGGCACCTGGCCGGTGAGGAGCACTCCGCGGAGCATGTTGTCTCTGATGTGCTTGAGGCCATGAGGATCCTGCATGCTGGGTGATGAAAGGCAGTCCGCCGTATGGCGGAGGAGTTCAACCTCTGCCGCGCGGCTTCCGTTTCTCGGGCCTGGCGGCCCTGCGATACGGGTCCACTTGCCCCCGAATGACTCTGGTGACGGCTCCTGCCCCGTTGCAGTTCCCGTTGCATTTCGCCTGCGATCACTCGTGTCCGGGGCAGTCCGTGACGGTGCCTGACCTGGCCCTACGGACACGGGCGAACGCTCACGGACGCCTCGGAGTAGGCGGTTCGAGGACTCGTAATGCGTAGGTCTGGGTTCGGTGCCCTTAAGCAGCTCCACTTCTCACCAAGGCGTTCTCTTCACGGAGAGCGCCCGCCTGTGATCATCCCCCTTGGAGTTGTCGCGGATAGATGTCTCTAGGTCTGGTGGCTTGAGCTTCTCCGCACTGGCGGAGAGATGTGGTCTGGTGCCTTGCACTGTGGCGCCGGCGGATGGCGGGGCGAGGTCAGAGTGTCAGGCGGTCATCTTGGGGTGGGCATGGCGAGCGTGGGGCATCCTCTGGGTGCGCTTCAATTGGGTCACATTGCGGCGGCGAGGTGGCGGATCGGAGACGATTTCGTACGTGGCAGTGAATCGGATTCGCGACAAGGCCGAAACTTTCGACTTAGGTGCTTTGCGTCTGTTTCGCGATGACCTGGAAGACATTGCGGAAGCCGTGTCTGAACTCGGAGCGTTGATCATCGAGTGTGATGACACGTTCATCGCAAGCACCCGTGATGACTTCGCTGACCTGCCGGGCGACATGGGTGCTCTCTCGATAGCCGGGGTAGCTGATGACGGCCGTGCCGTGAAGGTGGATCTATCGAAGACGACAGCATCTGTGACAGTGCTCAAGGCAGACACGCTTTGCCGTGGCGTGGTGGGGGGAGTTCAGGCGATCTGCCGACGGCCTGGTCGGCGGCGTGTACGCTGGCCGACTCTTAAATTTCAGGGTCTCCTGGCGCCTATCAAGTTCGCTCCGCCGGTGGTTCGGCTAGTGAATTCCTATTACGTTGATCATCCATCTTTCTGGAGGCGAACAAAGGATGACTGGGCGGTCGAGATCATCGTCGGCGCAGTGTTTCTCGGACTCGGATTCGTGCTTGGAAAATACTTCGGGTGACGATCGAGGTGGAGTGCCGTTGATCAGTGTCCCGCTACCTGCGGGAGGACGAGCGCATTCACATCGCTGACCGGGTGCGGGAGAAGGCGTCGATCCGGGAGGTCGCGCGCGAGCTGGGCCGTGCGCCCTCGACCATCAGCCGGGAGATCTGCCGCAACGGGCATCCCACCAACGGCCGGTACCGGCCGCACGCGGCTCAGGCTCGCGCCGACGCGCGCCGGCCCCGCCCCAAGCCCAGCAAGATCGGACAAAACCCGGAGTTACGGGCCTACATCAAGAGCACCCGGAGCAGATCGTCCAGAGCCTGCGCCGGACCTTTCCCGAGCGGGCGGAGATGCACGTGTGCCACGAGACCATCTACCAAGCCCGCTACGTCCAAGGCCGCGGCGAGCTGCGCCGCGAGCTGACCAAGGCGCTGCGCACCGGCCGCGCCATGCGCAAGCCGCGCCGCCTGGCCCAGCAGCGCCAGCCCCGCTACAGCACGCCCATGGTGATGATCAGCGAGCGGCCGGCCGAGGCCGACGACCGCGCCGTCCCGGCCACTGGGAAGGTGACCTCATCATCGGCAAGAACCAGAACTCGGCCATCGTCACGCTGGTCGAGCGCACCTCCGTAGCGCTGGATCGGGCGACATCACAGGGGTGTCAAGACGCAGAAAGTATTACTGAATCGCCCCTTATCGCCTCCTTGTGAGCTGTTGTCACGCTCCAATGCCGGCGATTGGATCTAGGGGGTGATCTTCTGCGCGGTGCGTCACCAACGGGGATTTCGGCCGAACCGTCACGCATCACGGTTGCTCACATCCCCTTTGGACGTCTGGATGAGACTCGCCCCAAGGAGGCCATGTCCCATGTCCGATGCCCCTCTGCTGCACTACAGCACCAGCACCGCGCCCCTCCAGGCAGGCACCCCCGACAAGCCTGCCGCCAACACCATCGACATCACCGTCTCCAGCCCGGCCGGCCAGAAGATCTACTGCAGCAAGATCGACGTCGCCGTCCCGATCAGCGCACCCGACGACGCAGGCGCGTACTTCACCGAGCCCCCGCAATCCTCGATCACCGGCAAATGGAGCCCCGCCTCCGCCCAAATGAAGACCGGGCAGGAACTCGGACTCGAACCGGCCACGAACTACTACCACGTCATCTTCCAGGCCCCGCCCATACCGGGATTCGACCTCATCGACACACCGCTGAAAATCAGCATCACCGGCAACGTCGCCGCCACCCCCGGCAGCTCGCTCGCCTGCCCGACCACCGAAACCTCCGGCACGACCAGCGGCAAATACACCCGCAAGACACCCCAGGAACTGACCTGGGACACCGCGGAGCCCGTCTTCTACCTGCACAACTTCCTGGCCGGCGCCCCGGACAGGCCGACCGTCCCCAGGACGAAGTTCAACGCGGGCGACGAGGTCTACCTGACCTGGGAGAGCAACGGCAGCGAATTCCAGCTCTACGACGGCGACGGCACGACCCTCTACGAAGGACCCGCCACCTCCTACACCATCCCGAGGGACAAGATCCTCAACGACACCACCTTCACCCTCAGGGCGTCCGTCACCACCGGCTTCGACACGAGCTACCGGTGCGCCACCATCACCGTCACCATCACCAACCCCACCCTCGATGACCTGAAGGTCGCGAACAAGCTCACGACTGTCGGCTCCAACGGTTTGATCGTCAACGGAGACCTGGCCGCGCAGTCCTCGCTCAACGTCTCCGGGAGCATGACCGCTCAAGGCGACCTCTACGCTCGGAGCAACCTGCAGGTTGACCATAATGCGACGGTCTTCGGAAAAGCCAATCTCACAGCGTTGTTCGAGGAAGCGATCAAGCTTGAACCCGTATTCAATAGAGGTTCAACAGACTATGTCCATGTAGATCACGACGGCATCTTGGTTATCGAGAATACCTATACAGGCGAGTATTACGGGAGCAATGCGCCCTACATCTTCGTGCTAGAAGAGGATCAGAATACCGGGGCGATCATAGCCGTAAATATAAAGGGGAGTCCGTCTTGTTATACAATTCCCGTACGGAAAGGAGAGAAGTGGTATCTCGCTAACCTTAACCCTGACGCATCCGATGGCTTCAGATTTTACTGGGTCAGCTTTTGCTGAAACAGTAGCCGGTTCGATGCGGATGCGAATCGCGCACTATCCGAGGTACGGCGTTGCCGTACCTCGGATAAGCCATTCTCGATCTCCAGGGAAGATCTCCGGGCGGCTGAACCCAGGAAGGGGCTCCCGCCGAGGATGTCGTGACTATCCGGCGTACAGCTTGGTGATGCGCGCGCCGAGATCGGCGCCATAGTTCTGGTGGTAGACCTGGGCTGAGCAGTAGACCGGACCGCCCTGCCGAGCCAGGCCGGATGTCCACGTGGCGGCGTTCTCCACACCGGGGTCGCTCAGCTGCAGGCCGGTGGCCACGATGTCGTCCACGCGCACGTCGACGAAGTTGTTGCCCACGCCCTTGCGCTCGTACAGCCGCCACTGCAGCGTCGCACTCGTCGACCCGGCCAGCTTGGCCGTCAGGTCAATCGTGGCCTGCCCCCACGCGTAATTGTCGGCAGCGACGTCCCGCTCCCACACCACCTTGCCGTTGAGCAGGAGCTGTTTCATGTGGTAGCCGGCAGGGCTTGTGGATCCGCGGTTGTCGCGGTGCCAGAAACTCACCGTGCGCTTGGTCGCGCCGGGCGTGATCTGGACCGGCCGCGAGGCGCTGCACCACATCCCGGCCTTGGTGGCGGTGTCGGCCTGGACGACGAAGCTGAGCTGCCCATTGCCGGTGCGGGCAAGGTTGTCGGTCGCCGGGCGCGTCCATCCGGAGTCACGGGACAGGAAGGGGAGCTTGTACTGCACGACCCCGGCGAGTTCCCCTGTGCGGACGTGCTCCAGTGCCTTCTTGGTGACCGCCTCGACGTAGGCGACCGTCGGTTTCTGGGCGGCGTGGCTCAGCGGGTGAGCGTACGGCATCAGATAGACGTCGGTGTCGGGAAGGCGCGTGGTGAGTTGCTTGACCTGGTAGGACAGGCTCCACGTCCACGACGTGTCCCGGTGCGGCTCGTCCCGGAAGGGAAAGATCACCCCATCCAGCAGCGGGATCTGCTCGGCGATGAACGCATCGGTGAACTGGCTGTAGTAGACCGTGGGGACGAACTTCAACGAGGGGTTGATCGCCCTGGCGGCCGCGCGCATCTCCTTGACGTACGCCGGAGTGAACGTCTTGAGGTCGTAGCCGTAGTCGTCCACTGTCCAGGCGACCAGGTTCGGGTGGCTCTTGGAGAGAGTGGCGAGCTCGCGGGCCCATGCGACGTAGTCGTGCTTGTACGGCCGGGAGACGCAACAGACCGCCTGGCTCGGCGAATACACCAGAACCCAGACGTTGATCCCAGCGTCCGCGGCGGCCGGCAGGAACTCGTTACGCAGGTCCTCCCAGTGCACGTTGTCGCCGGCCATCGGGTAGACGTACGTGTTCGCGTTGAGGGCCTGCAACCCCGAGATCAGCCCCTTGGTGTCGACGTGCTTGATTCCGTCGGCCCGTGGCTCCACCTCCCGCATGAGGTTTCCCGCAGTCCCCACCACACCTGGGGCAGCGGCGTGGGAGACGCCGGGGAGCATTGACAGCATCAGGGCGACGATTACTACGAGCACTGGACGGGACACGAGGTTCCTTCAGCATGATCCGAGGCGAGGATTCGTCAGCGTAGGGAACGTCGGTATTTCGCCGGTATAGCGTGCGGCGCTGTCAGATTCCTCAGCGACCAACCTGTGCGAGAGCGATCCCCACGACCGCTGGAACGGAAGCGATATGGACGGGGCGCTTTTTGCAGGCGGCGATGATGTCCATGACTTCCCCCGAAGATTTCATGGCCCGGCAGACTCCCTGAGCAGTGATCACGTGACTGGCCGACACCGTCACGAGCACTGCTCAGGGGCATGCCTCTTCCCACGACACGCCGATGAGCACGCGCGGGCGTGGGGACTTGAATCTGGCCACCAGCGGTGACCTCACCCAGGCCCACCTGCGGCTACTTTTGCCAGGCCACGGACACGGCGGCCGCGGGTTCGCCACCGCCTGATCTCTAGCAGGTGCCGACCCGAATCCAAGGCCCGCAGTTGTCGCCGGAGGATGAGCAGCACAGCCTCCTGGAATAGCTGATGCCGAAGCACTTGTATTGATACCCGCAGATCGCCGACGCCTGCTCTTCCGGAACCACCAGCGCCAGCAGCTTGTCGATGAGCACGCTCACGTCTTGCCTCCTCGTATGCCGATGTGACGGTTGCGATGATTGTCGACCCGGCCATTAGCGCGTGGTTAGCGCGGTGCTGACACGCCTTCCCCGACCTTCAGGCGAAGTTCCGAGATGGGTGCGGCTCTTCCTCAGGGAGCCGGTAGTCAGGCTAAGAGACTGGTAGTGGGTGTTGGACGCGCTCGTGCTCACGCGCGACGTGGAAGCGGACGTAATACCTCTGTCTCTTGAGCTAGGCAGAGCCGTACCCGGTGATCTCGCGACCGTCGACGCCTTCGAGACCGCCGCGGAAGAGGTGCGCAAGGTGTGCCGAACGGCATGGCCGCCGCGCTTGCGGGGCGCTAGGGCGCCGCTAGTCGGCGGCTAGATCTTCGACGAACCGGCGGCCGGCGATCGACGTTTGCGCGACCAGCCGACGAACTGTGCTCAAGACGTCTTTCGTCGGACGCGGCCTTGACGCAGGCTCCGTCTCGGGCGGAATCAGGATCTGTCCGGACGGAAGGAAAATTATGATGAGGAATCTGCTCAAGGTCGCTGTGGTCGGTGCTGCCTTGGTCGCATCAAGTGTTGCGATGACGCAGCCGGCGATGGCGAGTGACCTCTCGTGGAACGTTAGCGATGGCGCCATCTCCTACAGCGACAGCAAGAACAAGTTCTGCGCGCGGGCGTACGACTCCGAGGGCGCCCGCCAGGTTAAAGTGACGGTTACCGCCGTCGGTAAGCCGACGATCGCGTTCATTGACAAGAACAACTACTACGGCCACTCGGGCGGCAGGTGCGTATACCTGACGAACTACAGGGAGGACACCAGACTCACTGTGACCGCCGCGACGTACTGGGGCGAGCGCGGCACCTGGGTAAATCGCAGGACCAAATCGTTCAGCCGCTGACCAACCTCCCGGCTCCCCCGCACGCCGTGCAGGCGCGCGGGGGAGCCGGCCCGCGTCTCATCCACGCAAGACATGAATTGCCAGGGCATCGGCGTCGATGGGGCGGGACGTAGTCGCGTCTCAGGAAGCGGGTGGGTCTCCGGCCTGAAAAGCGGAAGGTCGGCGGTTCGACCCCGCCCCTGACCACAACGGCTGAGCAGCATCAACGCCCCGAGCCGATCATGGCCGGGGCGTTTTGGTGGTGTCTGACGACAATGAGTTCGGCCGTGGCGGGGCCGAACCGGAGGTTCGGGGCTGCGCAGGTCACCGAGGCCGGTGGCCCTTCCTTTTACGGCCGGCCGGCGTGGCCCGGCGACTGGAGCCATTCTGTGCGGGCTTCTGTGCCTGCCGCTGTGCCGGTTTCTTCGCAGGGGAGGCGGGGGTACGGCCCCGCGAGCTGTTCACTGTTCGGCCGCGGACGATGCCGATGAAATCTTCCACCAGGTCAGTGGTCGCGTCCGTGGGCCAGGTCAGTGCGACCTGAGACTGCGGCGCGTCCGGCACCGGCCGGTAAGTGAGATCCTTGCGGTGGTGGAGGCGTGCCAGCGACTGCGGAACCAGGAGAAGCCCGGCGCCGGCCGCTACCAGCTCGATCGCGTCCGCCGTTGTGGCCGGGCGGGTGAACGCGGACAGCCCGGGCCGGACCGCCCACTCGATGGTGTCGTCCAGAGGATGGAACACCTCGTCGTCGATAAGGTCGGCGATCGCCACCTCGTCGGCGGCGGCCACCGCATGGTCCTTGGGCACCACGACCACCGTGGTCTCCATGTAGAGAGGAATCACGCTGAGCCCGTCCCGGTCGACCGGCAGCCTGACGAATCCGGCGTCGGCGTCGCCATTCCGCAAAAGTTTCACCACCTCGGCGGCGGGAACCGCGACCAGGGTAACCGGCACGCCGGGCATCCTCTCGGTCCAAACGTTCACCCATTTCGCGGGTGTCACCCCGGGCACGTACGCCAGCCGAAACACCCTGCCGGTCTCACTATCAGTCACCTTCTCAGGGTAGCGATGTCAGGGGAACCCGTTCCGACTGACTACTCTTGGCGCCATGACCGCGCCCAAATCGAAGACCATCCAGACGATGAAGCCCGCGACCGCGGCCAAGAAGCTGGGTGTCCTCCTCTCGGCTACTCCCGCCGAGTTCCAGGAGGGTGTCGTCTCCAGGGACGAGCTGAACGAGTTGCAGTCGACGCCACCCGCCTGGCTCGCTGACCTGCGACGCAACGGCCCACACCCCAAGCAGGTCATCGCCGCGAAGCTCAAGGTCTCCACTTCCGGCCTGATCAGGGGTGGGATCACCGGACCGCTCACCACCGCTGAGATCGAGGCGCTGAAAGCGGAGAACCCGGCGTGGCTGGAGCGCGAGCGGTCCATCCATGCCGAGGCCCGCAAAGAAGCACTCCGCCTCGACCAACGCTAGACAGCTGAGATCCTGCCGTAGCCGACCCCAGACGCATTGGTCCCTGAGTGCGGCAGCGGTCTGGCGTGGGGCGTACGGCTGACGACCAGGGTGACACATGTGGCGTGGCTGCGGCAGTGATTGGAGCAGCCCTCAGCCAGGCCGCGGCCGGCGGCGACGTCTGCCACCACGGTCACACGCCGAGCACCGTCGACATCCTGCTGTTCCGAGCTCGCAGCCGGTGGACGCCGTCTCCAGACCTGCGTGCAACCTGCGGCCTCTGTCTTTCGCGGACGTGTCGGCTGCGCCTCAGAAATTCTGCAGGCCGGTCACCCGTAGCAGGTCGAGCGCCGTGGCTTCGGGGGATCCCGGCTCGGCAGAGTACACGAGCACGGTCTGGCTGCTGTCCGGGAGCAGGAGGGCGTCGCAGTCGAGGGTGATCGTCCCCAGCGTGGGATGCCTGATGCTCTTGGCCGCGGTACGCCATGGGGAGGATCGCCCCTCCCGCCAGAGCTCGTCGAATCGTGGGCTGCCACGACGTAGTTCCGTGATCATCTGTGCCAGATCTGGGTCATTGGGGTAACGGGCGTGGGCGGCACGCAACGTGCCGACCGAGGCGCGGGCGGCGGCGTCGTCCTCGTCGGGGCCCGCGGCGGCCAGGCAGCGGCTGCTCCCGAGGAAACGTTGCCAGATGAGGTTGCGTTGTCGCTGCGGCCAGGCGGACATGTCGCCTTGAAGCGCCGCCGCAAGGGGATTCCAGGCCAGCACATCGCCCTTGGCCGACAGCACCAGCACGGGCAGATCAGCCATGCGGTCCAACAGTCGGAAGACGCTCGGTCGTACGACCGTCGCGATGTGTCCGGCCTGGGGCGGCTCGTGGCCGGCAAGCCGGAATAGCTGGTCACGGTCGTCGTCGTCGAGCCGCAGGGCCTGGGCGAGCGCGGCGATGACCTGGCGCGAAGGCCGTGGCCCGCGCCCCTGCTCAAGCCGTACCACGTAGTCGACGCTCAGGCTCGCGAGCATGGCCACTTCCTCCCGGCGCAGGCCGGGCACCTGGCGGCGTATCCCCGCGGGCAGGCCGACGTCCTGTGGCCGCACACGGGCTCGGGCGGTGCGGAGTACTTCGGCGAGTTCGGCACGGTTCACTCCTAGATGGTGCCTTATGCGGCGCGTTGTCGGGTGGTACCGCAGGTCCCATGCCTCACGGGTCCTGGCGTGCCCGGGCTCGCGCACCCACGATCGACTCCATGACAACCGTGAAGACGGTGGCGCTGGTCACCGGAGCGAACAAAGGACTGGGCCGGGAGACCGTACGCCGCCTGGCCGAACGAGAATGGCTGGTCCTCCTGGCCGCCCGGGACCGGGCACGCGGCATGCACGCCGCGGACACGCTGGCGGGTGAAGGGCTCGACGTCGAGTTCGTCGAGCTCGACGTGACCTCGGACGAATCGGCGGCGGCAGCGGTGAAGGCCGTCGCCGAGCGCGTGGATCACGTGGATGTGCTGGTCAACAACGCGGGAGTCGGTGGCCCGTTGCTGGATCCGGCCGACATGGACGCCGATGCGCTTCGGGAACTGTACGAGGTCAACGTGTTCGGCCAGGTGCGGGTTACGCACGCGTTCCTGCCGTTGCTTCGGAAGTCGGAGCAGCCCCGCATCGTCATGGTGTCCAGCGCTCTCGCCTCGCTGACGCACGCCGGCGACCCCGCCCGCCCCGAGTTCGGCTTCCTGGCCATGGACTACGCCTCATCGAAGGCGGCACTCAACATGATCGTGTCCCAGTACGCCAGAGCGCTGCCCGGGTTCAAGGTCAACGCCGCGGATCCAGGCAACCCCGCCACCGACATGAACCATCACACGGGTATCGACACCGTCGCGGAGGGGGCCGATGCGATCATCAAGTTGGCTACCTTGGACCCTGGCGGGCCGACCGGAGGCTTCTTCGACCGCAACGGCCCTGTTCCCTGGTAGGAGCGATGATGACGACCATTTTGACCATCGGACTGCATCCGAGCGCGATCGACTTCACCGGACTTCCCGGCCTTGACGAGGCGACGCTCACCGCACGGATCGAGCAGGGCGACGCGGCGCTGCGGGCGGCGGGCTTCGACGCGGTGTCGTGCCTGGTCGGTACCGACCCGGATGAGGCGGAGAAAACCCTCCGAGAACGGTTGCCGGAGGGGCCCTTCGGCGTGGTGATGATCGGAGGCGGTGTGCGCATGATGCCCGAACACACCCTCCTGTTCGAACGGCTGATCAACGTGTTGGTGATGACGACACCCGGGATCCGGTTCTGCTTCAACACCTCACCGGAAACGACGATCGACGCCATTCGCCGTTGGATCTAGCTCTCTCCCGGTTGGATGGGGGCATGACTGCTCATGAGGTGGCCCGCCGGCTGCCCGATGTTCCGGTGCTTCGTGATCTCTGCCGGTCCATGGCGGTGCTGGAGGCGGTCTTGAGCCCGGAGTGGGAGAGCCGGCACCACTCCTTCACCGCCGACTGGTCTCCGACGGAGGAGATGGCCTCCATGAGGAACGGCTCCGGAGACGAGTACTCCATCGTCTTCTCGGCGGCGGGCGCGTACGTCCGCGGCTTCGATCACGAAGCGGTGATGAGCCCGTATGGCAACGATGGGCCGTGGCCCGGTGTGCTGGACTCGGTCCCGGGGGTCTTCCGGCCCTGCGTGGAAGAGCCGGCCTTCTGCGACGAGGACGGGATGCCGGTGGTGACCGCCTGCTTGTGGCGCGAGATAGGGGACGACCGCTGGCGGGTGGGGGAGATCGACTACCCGGACGGCACGAACGATCCCGACGGGGCGGTGGGCTTGTTCAGTCTCCTCATGGAACCGTCGCCCGAGGCGTTTCAGAGGTTCGCTGAGGACTATTACGAAGTCTCCATAGATCTTGAGGCTGTGCGTCACGTCTACGCGCTGCGCCCATTGACGCAGGCGGTGGTCTCTGTGCTGAACGCCGAACTGACCTTGGAGGATCTCGCCGAAGACCTGGCGGCGACCCGATATCCGGCTGCCGACGGTTGAGCGCTGAGACCGGATCCCAGCCAAACGCCCCGAGCCGAACCCGGCCCGGGGTTTTGATTTCCAGTGAGCAACCCTGACAGCCCGTGTACTGCCCAGACCACCTTGGTGCAGCAGCTGACCAGGGTCGGCGAGTCTCGTCGCGGAAGAATGTCTCGGGGCGTGTCCATTTGGCTGTGTCCCGTTCGTAGTGATGTCGTGCGGCAGCCCTGCCGCACGGAGGACAGGACGCTGAGGGAGCCGAACCGTGAAGTACATGTTGCTGATCATCGCCGGTGCTGCTGACGAGAACGGCGGGGCAGCCGGGTGCGGTGTCGAGGACTGGATGGCCTACGACATGGAGGTGAAGGAAGCGGGGATCTGGGTCTCCGGGGAGTCGTTGGCCGACCTGGTCACCGCCACGACGGTGCGGGTCGGCCAGGACGGCAGGCGGACCGTGACCGACGGGCCGTTCGCCGAGACTCGGGAGGTTCTCGGCGGCTTCTACGTGATCGATGTGCCGGATCTTGACGTCGCCCTCGACTGGGCCGCTCGCTGTCCTGGCGCGCGGGACGGGTCTGTCGTGGTCCGGCCGGTCGCCGACTTCGGGGGCTGAGCGCGATGGGCGAGCAGGCCGCTGCCGCCGGGACACCGGCCGAGGTGCCGGTGGCGTCCGTGGAGGCGGTGTTCCGCGAAGAACGCGGTCGGTTGCTGGCGGCCCTCGTCCGCCGCTTCGGCGATCTCGACCTGGCCGAGGAGGTCACCTCCGACGCGATCGAGGCAGCCCTGGCGCACTGGCCGGCCGAGGGTGTTCCGCCCAAGCCCGGCGCATGGCTGATGACCACGGCGCGCCGCAAAGCCGTCGATCGGCTGCGACGCGACCAGGTCTACGCCGCGCGGCTGGCCGTCCTGCAGGTGGAGGCGGAGCGGGCGGGCCCTGTCTCTGCCGCCGAGTTGGGCGGGGACCTGCCGGACGAGCGGCTGCAGTTGTTCTTCACCTGCGCTCACCCGGCGCTCGCGGCCGAGGACCGTGCGGCGCTGACCCTGCGCTGCCTGGCCGGGCTGACCACGCCCGAGGTGGCACGAGCCTTCCTGGTCCCGCCGGAGACGATGGCCAAGCGGATCACGCGGGCAAAGAAGAAGATCCGCGAAGCCCGGATCCCGTTCCGTGTGCCCGGCGCGGACGAGTTGCCGGAGCGGTTGCCGGGGGTCCTCCAGGTGATCTATTCGATCTTCACCGAGGGTTACGCGGCCAGCTCAGGCCCGCATCTGCAGCGGCTCGACCTCGCCGAGGAGGCCATTCGGCTGGTCCGGATCCTGCGCCGGTTGCTGCCCGTCGAGCGGGAGGTCGCCGGGCTGCTCGGGCTGATGCTGCTGGTCCACGCCCGGCGCGACGCCCGCACCGGCCCGGACGGCGAGCTGGTGCTGATCGAGGAGCAGGACCGTGGTCGCTGGGACGGTCCGATGATCGAGGAAGGCTGCGGCCTGGTGTCCGTCGCACTGACCGGCGGCCCACCCGGCCCGTACGGAGTGCAGGCCGCGATCGCCGCCCTGCACGACGAGGCCGCGACCCTCGCCACCACCGACTGGCCACAGATCGTGGCGCTCTACGAAGTGCTCCTCGCAATCGCGCCGTCTCCGGTCATCGCGCTGAACCGGGCCGCGGCCGTGGCGATGCGCGACGGCCCGCAGGCGGGCCTGGCACTGCTCGACGAGCTGGCCGACGAACCACTGCTGCGCGGGTACCACCCCTACCCGGCCGCCCGGGCCGACCTGCTGCACCGGCTCGGCCGTCACACCGAGGCCGCCTCGGTCTACCGCGAGGCGCTCAACCTGGCCGGCACCGAACCGGAACGCGCGCTCCTGCGACGCAGGCTGGACATGATCGAGCAGCTCGGCTCGTAGCCATCCCGCACGGCACTCCATCACACCGAACGACTCGCCCGTCTCGCCCAAGGCTGGGACGGGGCCGTCACAGGATACGAGGCCTACTACGTCCCGCGCTTCGCCCCGTGGGTGATCACCGCCGAGCCCTTGCTCGAGGGCACGTTCCCGGAGCTGGACACGCTGATCGAGCACGTGCCCGACTGCGAGATCATCGGCATCGACCCGATATCGACCTGCCTGGGCAGTACATCTGGCCAGGGTGCTGGTCAAAGATCTTTGGGGACCGAGAACGTCCAGGTCGGCCGGTGTGGGCCGACCTGGACGTCATGGTCAGACGAGGTCGAACCGGTCGAGGTTCATCACCTTGTGCCACGCCGCGACGAAGTCGTTCACGAACTTCTCCTTCGCGTCGTCGCTCGCGTAGACCTCGGCGAGCGCGCGCAGCTCGGAGTTCGACCCGAAGACGAGGTCGGTACGGCTGCCGGTCCACTTGACGTCGCCCGTGACGGCGTCGCGACCCTCGAACGTGTTCGCGTCCTCGGACGTCGCCTTCCACGTCGTGCCCAGGTCGAGCAGGTTGACGAAGAAGTCGTTGGTCAGAGTGCCGGGGGTTGTGGTGAGGGCGCCGAGCGGCGACTGCTGGTGGTTCGCGCCCAGGACGCGGAGGCCACCGACGAGGGCCGTCAGCTCGGGGGCGCTGAGGGTCAGCAGGTTCGCCCGGTCGATCAGCAGGAACTCGGCCGGCAGGCGGTTGCCCTTCCCGAGGTAGTTGCGGAACCCGTCGGCGGTCGGCTCGAGGGCGGCGAACGACTCCACGTCGGTCTGGTCCTGCGACGCGTCCGCGCGGCCCGGCGTGAAGGGGACCTTCACCTCGAAACCGGCGGCCTTGGCGGCCTGCTCGACGGCCGCACCACCGGCGAGCACGATCAGGTCAGCGAGCGAGACCTGCTTCCCGCCGGCCGAGGCGGTGTTGAAGGCCTCCTGGATTCCCTCCAGGGTGCGGAGCACCGTCGCCAGCTGGTCGGGGTCGTTGACCTCCCACCCGCTCTGCGGCTGGAGGCGGATGCGCGCGCCGTTGGCGCCGCCGCGCTTGTCGCTGCCGCGGAAGGACGAGGCCGACGCCCACGCGGTGGACACGAGCTGGGACACCGACAGGCCCGAGGCGAGGATCCGGTCCTTGAGGGAGGCGATGTCCTCGGCGTCGATGATCGCGTGCGTCACCGCGGGGAGGGGGTCCTGCCACAGCAGCGTCTCGGCCGGGACCTCCGAGCCGAGGTAGCGCACGATCGGGCCCATGTCACGGTGGGTCAGCTTGAACCACGCCCGGGCGAAGGCGTCCGCGAAGGCGTCGGGGTTCTCCAGGAAGCGACGCGAGATCTGCTCGTAGACCGGGTCCACGCGGAGCGCGAGGTCGGTCGTCAGCATCGTCGGGGCGTGGCTCTTCGACGAGTCGTGGGCGTCGGGGACGGTACCCGTTCCGGCGCCGTTCTTCGGCTTCCACTGGTTCGCGCCGGCGGGGCTCTTGAACAGCTCCCACTCATAGCCGAAGAGGATCTCGAAGAAGCTGTTGTCCCAGGTGATCGGGGTGTCCGTCCAGATACCCTCGAGACCGCTGGTGATCGTGTCGCCGCCCTTGCCGGTGCCGTAGGCGTTCTTCCAGCCGAGGCCCTGCTCCTCGATCGAGGCGCCCTCGGGGTCGGCGCCCACGCTGTCCGCCGGGCCCGCGCCATGGGTCTTGCCGAAGGTGTGGCCGCCCGCGACCAGGGCGACCGTCTCCTCGTCGTTCATCGCCATCCGGCGGAACGTCTCACGGATGTCGCGGGCCGCGGCGAGCGGGTCCGGGTTGCCGTTCGGGCCCTCCGGGTTGACGTAGATCAGGCCCATCTGGACCGCGCCGAGGGGGTTCTCGAGCTCCCGGTCACCGGTGTAGCGCTCGTCGCCGAGCCAGGTGGACTCGGGGCCCCAGTAGACGTCCTCGTCGGGCTCCCAGACGTCCGCACGACCGCCGGCGAAGCCGAAGGTCTTGAAGCCCATCGACTCCAGGGCGACGTTGCCGGTGAGGATCATGAGGTCGGCCCACGAGAGCCGCTGGCCGTACTTCTTCTTGACCGGCCACAGGAGGCGGCGGGCCTTGTCGAGGTTTCCGTTGTCCGGCCAGCTGTTGAGGGGGGCGAAGCGCTGCTGCCCGGCTCCGGCGCCGCCGCGGCCGTCGCTGATCCGGTAGGTGCCCGCGCTGTGCCAGGCCATCCGGATCATGAACGGGCCGTAGTGGCCGAAGTCGGCCGGCCACCAGTCCTGCGAGGTCGTCAACACCTCCGCGATGTCCCGTTTCACGGCCGGGAGGTCGAGGGTCTTGAACGCCTCGGCGTAGTCGAACTCCTCGCCGAGGGGGTTGGCCACGGCGGGGTTCTTGGCGAGGATCCTCAGGTTGAGCCGCTCCGGCCACCACTGGCGGTTTCCGCCGCCCTGAGTCGGGTGCGGGGCGCGCGCGACCGGGCAGCCACCTCCATCCTCCGTCTTCGCGTCTACGACGATTGCATCATGGTTCTCAGACATGGGAATCCTTCCGGACTAGGCGGATTTCGGTGCTCAGGAACTGCGGGCGGTGCAGTCGGGGCACAGGCCCCAGAAGATGACCTCGGCCTCGTCGATCGCGAAGCCGTGGTCGTCGGAGGAGGACAGGCAGGGCGCCTCGCCGACCGCGCAGTCGACGTCGGCGACGGCACCGCACGACCGGCACACGATGTGGTGGTGGTTGTCCCCGACTCGCCCCTCGAACCGGGCCGGGCTGCCGGCCGGTTCGATGCGGCGTAGGAGTCCCGCTGCGGTGAGCGCGTGGAGGGCCTCGTACACGGCTTGAAGGGAGACATGGCCGACACGATCGCGGACCCCGGAGGCGATCGCCTCGACACCGAGGTGGTCACCGTTCCGGACGGTTTCGAGCAGCGCGACGCGGGCGGCCGTCACCCGCAGGCCTACACCGCGCAGCTCCTCGGCGGTTGTCGGGGTCCTGGATGCGGTCATGACGCCGAACCTACCTATATAAACACAAATAGTACAAGTTATTGAATGACCCAAGTCTAGTGCGGTGGCAGGCGACGGTCGGCCCGCTGCGGCGTGTCGTGCGATCCGGGCGGGCCTTGGGGGCCTTGGGAGGGGCATGGTCGGGCTGTCTCGTTGCCAGAACGCGTACGCGTGATCGGCGAGGCGCTCGTCACCGAACGCGTGATCGGCGAGGCGCTGGTCACCGAACGCGTGATCGACACCGGCGCGCCACCCGACGACGACTACCCGGCGGACGCGTCACGATCGGCTGGGCGGCGGCGTTTGAACCAGTGGGGATGGCTCCGGAGGAAGGTCACCACGAAGAGGGCCTGGATGGCGCCTTCGATGAGGATCAGCAGCCCGGAGTCCAGCGCCAGCAGCACCGAGCCGCCGTTGAGTCCGTCGATGAGGGAGCCGATCGCGCGGAACAGCGCGACGATCGCGATCGGGGCGGCGAACAGCGCGAAGGCGGTGAGCGAGACC
Source organism: Dolomitihabitans soli (assembly GCF_022213955.1). Lineage (GTDB taxonomy): Bacteria > Actinomycetota > Actinomycetes > Streptosporangiales > Streptosporangiaceae > Streptosporangium_A > Streptosporangium_A soli. The sequence continues at coordinate 235,873 of NZ_JAKNTW010000019.1, forward strand.
GTGGCGCCGACGACCAGGAAGACGGAGTAGACCCGGGTGGCCCGCCGCTCGTGGGGGGCGAGGTCGATGGTCGGGTCCTCGATCGGGCAGGGGCGGCGGCGCAGGAGTGCGACGATTCTCGCGCGCAGGTAGCGGGCGAAGGCCAGCCCGTCGTCGAACAGGTTGCGGGCCCGCAGCAGGTCGCGAAGGACGTAGTACAGGTCCGTGCGCATGTAGACCTGGAGTTGGAAGGGGATGGTCATGAGCACCGCCACGACCAGCGCCTGGAACAGGGCCTGCACCAGGGACGGCAGGGCCACGTTGGCGACCAGCAGGATGAGCGACGCCATGATGAACAGGTCCCAGGCCATCCCCGCCAGGTAGACGCGGTACCGGGACCGTCTGGGCACCCCCCACACCGCGGTGACGTCGGTCTGCACGACGAGGTTGTGCAGCCGGGTGCCGAAGCCGATACGCCCGGGCACGCCGAGCGACCGGGCGGCCATCAGGTGCATCATCTCGTGCGTGCTGAGCGTCAACGACACCATCACGGTGTTCACCAGCACCGTGAGCCCGACGTACTCGCCCCAGAAGAAGTCCTCGTAGTGCGGCAGCAGGTCGGGCCTGATCACCAGCGTGACCAGCGCCGCCCCCACGACCAGGAGCCAGCCGAGCTTCATCGGCCGACTGAAGATCCAGCTCACGTGCCGGTCGGTCAGCCACCGGAAGTGGCTGGGCGGCGCGTCCGCGCCGGGGTCCGGCAGCCGGTGCTCGTCCACCGAGTCGACGAAGCCCAGTTCGGTCAGCGCCTCCACGAGTTCGGCGACGTCGATCTCCACGTCCTGCTCGGCCGCCAGTCGCTGCTCCACGGCGCTGACCGGCAGTCCCTCGCCCAGCAGCCGGATCGCCTCGCCGTACACGGCGGGAAGTTCGATGAACTCCCCGATCTCCGCTCTGCCGGCCACCACGACGTCCGGATCGTCGTCGTCCGGGCGGACGATCAGCCGGTGGAAGCCGACCCGGCTCTCGGCGGTGAGCGGCGCGGCGGTCACGACGGTACGGCTCCGCACGCCGGGCAGTCGTCGTAGTGCGGGATGTCGATGTGGTAGGAGTGGTCCCACATGCCGTAGTTCCAGTGGAAGACGCGGCCACGGGCCTGCACGGGCAGGCCGCCGAGGTGGTACATCACCTCCAGGGCGCACAGGTGCCCGCTGATGTTGGCGCTGGCCGCGATCACGGCGTTGGGGCGTTCCTCGGTGAGCGAGCGGCCGTGGGCCTTGAACTCGCGCTGGTCCTCCTGGCGCCGCAGGCACATCCAGCACCCGGTCTGGTACGGAATCAGGGATCCGACCACGGCCATCGGCCCGGTGTAGAAGCTGACGAACCACGGTGTGCGCGTGCGCAGCGCCGCGTCGTTGGTCCAGAACATGATGTCCGGGTGAGGTTCGTCCGCGCACAGGATGAACACGTCGCACTCGTCCATCAGCCGGGCGATGTCGTCGGATCCGCCGGCCTTCAGGGTGCTTCCGGTGACTTCGACCAGGCTGTTCATCTGGCGCAGGCGTGCGACGGCAGTGTCGATCTTGGGGCGGCCGATGTCCGCCTCGGTGTAGAGAAGCTGGCGGGTGAGGTTGGCTTCCTCGACGGTGTCGAAGTCGGCCAGGTGGAGGGCGCCGATGCCGCTGGAGACCAGTCCCGCCGCCACCGCCGAGCCCGTGCCGCCGATGCCGAGCAGGCAGACCCTGGCATCCTTGATCTTGGACTGGATCTCGTACGGCGAGCTGCGCGGAACCGGGTCGATCCAGGCGAAGTAGTTCCTGGCCGGCTCGTAGCGCCTGGCCTCGCGCTCGGTGAGATTGCCCGGCAGCGGCGCGCCGGCCTCCTCGACGAACCCGGCGTCGATCAGCCCCGAGATGACTCCACGGACGTCCTGCTCATCGACGTCGGGATGGGTCTCGGCGAAGGCGGCGCAGACCTCGTCGACGGTACGGGTGCCATCCATCAGGACGATCAGCCGGGCGATCGAGCCGTCCTCGTCATCCTGGATCTCGGATGATATGCCCTGCTGCATGAGGCCGATCATGATGCGATCGCCGGGCAGCGTCATGGGCTGGTGAACGCGCTTGATGCGGGGGACGCGCACGAGAACCTTCCAGGTCACAAGACATGAGGAGGCCGGTCAGGTTCGCCCCGACCGGCCGGCGGATCGTTAGAGATCAGCCACCCTCACGCAGTCCGGTGGTCTCGACCTTCTCGAGCCGCTTGATCTCGAGCTTGATCTTCTTGGTGGCCTTCTTGTCGTCGGTTACCTGATCCAGCTTCTCCATGGTGCCTCCCAGGGATCGAGACCGTTATCGGTGATCATACATATCCGATATTCCAGATGTAAGGGGATATTTATACGCGCGGTTGTCACCTGACCTGGTGGTGTTCGGTGACCGATCGACCATCAGGCTCGCGGAGCTACAGGGGCGTTCGGGACGGCTCGGTACCAGGCAGGCGAACGGCAACAGGCCGCCGTAGGGCGATCTGCCGATCGAGGCCGTACCGACCGTCAGGCAGTTCGATCAGGACTCCGCAGGTGTAGATGAGCACCGGCTTCAGGAAAGGTCGTGCTCACCATCGATGCGATGTCAGGGCCGGTTTGGCGCGCAGTTCGTACGGCACTGACAGGCGGTCGTCTACTGCGCCCAGGAAATCGGTGATGTGAGCTGACCGGCCGCCCTAGTTTGAATGCTCGATAATGATCACGACGTTTCCTGTTTTCTGGCCTGTCTCGACGTAGCGGAAGGCTTCGACGATCTCGTCCAATGGATACCGACGGTCGATGACAGGCTTGAACTCGCCGGACTCGATCAGTTCCTTGAAATACGTCGCCGTCGCCGGGTCGTTCGTCGGGAGGGGAAACACGACCTTCTTGCCGCGGAGCAGCGGAGTGGTCAGTGCCAGGATCGGATTCTGGAGAAATGGGCCCAGGTCAGACGCGACATAGATTCCGCGCGGTTTCAGCAGCCGCCTGCATCGGCCGAACGTGCTCTTGCCGACCGCGTCGATGACGACGTCGTATCGCTGTTCGTCCTTCGTGAAGTCCTCGGCCGTGTAGTCGATGACTTCGTCGGCGCCCAGGCCCCTGACCAGCTCCACGTTCTTCGTCCCGCAGACCGCTGTCACGCGGACGCCGAGACTCCTCAGCAGCTGGACCGCCGCCGACCCGATGGCGCCGCTCGCGCCGTAGACCAGCACGTTGTGGCCGGCCTGGACCTTCGCACTCCTGATGAGCGAGAGGGCGTAGTGCGAACCCTCGATGCTGGGAGCGGCCTCCTCGTAGGTCAGGCCCGCCGGCATGAGCGCGAGCGTGCCGTCCTGCGGAATCGACATGTATTCGGCATGGGCCCCGAACGTGCCGTCGTTGTATCCGAACACCCGGTCGCCGACCTTGAAGGACGTGACGCCGCCGCCCACGGCCTCGACTTCTCCCGCGAATTCGTTTCCGAGGATCGTCACCCTTGGCCTGACAAGCCCCATGAGGAATCTCCAGATGAAGGGCTTGGCGGCCCGCAGGCCGCAGTCCGTGCGATTGACCGTCGCCGCATGGACCTTGACGAGCAGTTCGTCGTCCTTGACCGTGGGCTTCTCCGCCGCTGAGACACGAATCACGTCTGGCGGGCCATATCTGGTGCGAACGGCGGCCTTCATGGCCTGATTGTAACCACCAAATGGAGATCGTATTGAAGTCTCGCGTTCGCAATTCGACTGTTTGCCGGTTGGCAATTGAACACGGCCGCGACGCCGAGTGTCTCGATCGCGAGGGCGGTTCTGGTCAGGAAAGGGCGGGCGCCGGGCCCGGTGGCTTTACCTCCGCCGGGCCCGGCGGCTTTACCTCTGAGGAGTCCAGAAGCGCGGCACGGGGACCCGCGACCAGTCGAGGTCCGAGCCGAAGTAGAAGCTCGGATACGCGGGCTGGTTGTAGGTCGTCTGCTGCCGGGCGACCTCCACCCGGTACTGCGGGTCGTGCATGAGGGTGTACAGCTTGCGGTCCGTCGCCTCGGTGCTGAGGTGGACGCGGATCGCGGTGCTGTCGGCGGTTCGGACCAGCAGTTCCTCGCGCCAGTCGCCGAAGACGTCGGCGACCAGTCCGGGGTTGCCCTTCGTCCCGTTGTTGGTCAGCGTGCCCTCCGCCCTGAGCACGGTGCCGCGCTTCCAGTCGTCGATGGTCGGGGTCTGCAGGACGGTGGTGGCGGTGCCGTTGACGAGCTGGGTGGTCATGTCGGCCGCCCAGCGGATGCTCATGTTGGTGCCCGGAGCGTTTCTGCCCAGGTAGTCGCCGCGAGCCGACCACAGGCCCGCCTGGACCGCCTGGTTGGGGGGCATCGAGGACCACGCCTCGAAACCGCGGATGGCGGGGTCGATGTCGCCGACCATGCCACGTCCGGTGTCCACGCCGCTGTAGCCGCCGAAGAGCACCTCGCCGTCGGCGGCGTCACGCATCGCCCAGCCGCAGGGAGCCCACGGGCCGCCCTCGTGCACCGTCCAGATCTCCAAGCCCGCACGATCGGGGTCGAGGTCGCCGACGTGCATGGCGTCACCGTGGCCCAGCCGGACGTGCTGCCCCGGCACGCTGCTCTCCGGCGGGGCTTCGGCGAACGAGGAGTACAGCAGGCTGCCGTCGTGGTCGATCGTCGCGGCGCCGTAGATGATCTCCTGCTTGCCGTCGCCGTCCACGTCGGCCGCGCTCAGGGAGTGGAATCCCTGGGTGGTGAGGGTGGCGAACTCCGGATCGGTGCCGTTCACTCCGTGCGGCGCCGCGTTGAACGGGTTCGACATCGGCACGTGGCCGCTGTCGACGTACCAGACCTCCTTCAGCTTTCTGCCGTTCCAGTCGTAGGCCACGAGCGTGGAGCGGGTGTAGTAGCCGCGGGCGAAGACGGCGGACGGGCGCCTGCCGTCCAGGTAGGCGACGCCGGCCAGGAACCGATCGACGCGGTTGGCCGGTTCGATGCGGGCCATCGCGTAGTCGCCCCAGAGCAGCCCGTCATCGCCGCGACCGGGCTTGTAGCGAATCGTCTGCAGTTCCCTGCCGTTGGCGCCGTCCAACACCGACAGATACTCCGGCCCGGTGATGACGAAGCCGGCGAACTCCCGCAGCCGGTTGTTGGCGCTGCGGCTGGGCGCGTAGACGTCGACGAAGTGGTTCGCGAGTTCCGTGGCGTCTTCCCGGGAGAGCGGGTAGTCGCGGGTCGGTTCGATGCCGAACGCCTGCTCAAGAGTCGCCGGCCAGCGTCCGGCGACCACCTCGGGATGTTCGTGCCACCCCTGGAACATCTCGACGACGTGGTCGAAGTAGCCGGCGGCGCTCTTGCGATAGTCGTCGGTGTTCGAGTATCCGGCCCGGAGATCCTGCTTGGGCAGGGTGATGTGGCGTTCGGAGGCCACGTCGCCGTTGGCGTGATAGCGGATCATCTTCGTGCCGGGGGCGGTCTTCAGCATCATCTCCGAACGGCCGTCACCGTCGAAGTCGTAGACCAGGAACTGGGTGTAATGGGCTCCGGCGCGGATGTTGACCCCGAGGTCGAGCCGCCAGAGCAGGGTGCCGTCGAGTTCGTAGGTGTCGAGAAAGGTCGAGCCCGTGTATCCGCGCTGGGAGACGTCCTTGGCATTCGACGGGTCCCATTTGACGATGAACTCGTACCGTCCGTCGCCGTTGACGTCGCCGACGCTCATGTCGTTGGCCGAATAGGTGTACGGCTCGCCGGCCGGCGTGACACCGCCGGCGGGTTTCCGCAGCGGCAGGTCGTGAAACGAGCCGGACCACGGCGCGACCGCCGCGCTGCGCCGCCCCTCGTCGCCGTCGACGATCGCGGCCACACGGTACTCGGCGGCGCCGGTGCCGTCGGCATCGCGGTAGTTGGTGCTGCCGGTGACCGTCGCGATCGGCCGCCCGTCCCGGTAGACCCGGAAGTCGGCGCCGGTCATTCCGGTGTCGCCGTGCCCGGACACCTCGTCGCCGAGTAGCCGCCAGCTGAGAAAGACGCCTTCACCGGTGGCCGCGGCGACGAGTCCTCGGTCGAGGTGTTCGAGCTGGACGCCCTTGCCCGGCCGCCCGTGGTCGTTGTCGTCGGCGGCGGCCGGAACGGTTACCAGGGTGGTGCAGAGCAGTGCCGAGGAAACGGCGGTGAGTGCGCGACGAATGCTGGGGGGACTCATGCCACGGGCTCCTAAGGTAAGGCTCGCTGGGGGACGATCCTTATGCGGCACCACAGGTTGCCTCGTGCTTCGAACCGGGTGCCGGGGCTGTGCTCGCTGACGGCTGCGGGGGGCGGGGTGCGGGGTCAGGTCGGCGAATGAGCGAGGCGGCCGATGCGGTGCGTCGATGCGTGGGGGCAGGCGTTCCGCGGGGTTCACTTCCTGCCCCAGGACGGATTAAATCGATACAAACAAAGCGGAGGCTATTGACGACCCGATGGCTTTGTCAAGCGAATGTATGTGCAGTTTTACTGCTAAACCCCAGCTCACAGCGTTGATCTTGTGATGGTGTCCGAGTTTCGCATTCCAGAGCGCCGATGCTAATCCGCCGACCGGACAGCCGATAAACGAAAGGCCTGCACTCTCGCAGGGTCTGGAAGGACACGAACACGCCGGCCGGGGAGGAGCGGTGACCGAAATCCGCGCCGGAAAACCGGCTGACCGCGGGGGGTGAGCCGGACGTCAGCGTGGTGTCGAGGTCAGATCTTCGTGATTCGGACGGCGTCGGCGATGACGTAGCCGGTGGTGGAGGTCCAGCGGCTGACGCCTACGACGTTGCGGGTGCCGGCGGCGAGGGAGAACGTGCCCAGGGTGCGCCACTGGCCGCCGTTGACGCGTTGGTCCACGTTGATGGTCTGGTTGCCGCCGGCGGTGGCCACGATGAACGGGGTCGCGCTGTTGTAGCCGGAATTCGCCGGGTACCAGATCTCGATCCGATAGTTTCCGGCGGCGGGGAGCTGGGCCGCGAACCAGGCCGGGTCACTGGCCGCGACGGGGGAGGCGAAGCGGTAGTCGGTGCCGTGCATCTGGGCGGAGAACGTGGAGGTGCCCCAGGCGGAGCCGGCGGTGAAACCGGGGGCCGCGTTGTCGACGACGATGCTGTCGCCCCCGGTGCCCGTGACGGATCTCCCGGCGCTCGGCGTGCTCTCGTGGTGCGACCGGGAAAGGGCCGTCACGTAGTAGGTGTAGGCGCCGGTGGCCGTGGCGGTGGCGTCGGTGAAGGTGGTCCCCCGGGTGGTGGTGAGGAGGTTGCGGGCGTCGGCGAAGGTGCACTCGTCGGGGGCGGGGGCGCCGTTCACCCGGTAGATCGCGTAGGAGACCGGGGTGCTGGTGCCGCCGCGTTGCCAGGTGAGCGCTACCCCGCCGGAGGTGCGGGTGGCGGCGGTGATGGCGGGGGCGGGCGGCGGGGCGGCGGTGCCGTACGAGGGGAGGAGTGCGGGTTTGGTGTAGTGGTCGGCCGCCAGTCGGGTGATGGCGCCGATGCGGTCGGCCTTGACGTCCTTGGCGCTGAACAGGATGTCGCCGGCCACCTCCGGGTGCTGCCGGTTGTAGCGGAGGTGGTCGCTGAGCTCGGCGGTCCGTTGCCAGGCGGCGTCCTGGCCGCTCGCCCCGGCCCGGTAGGCGGCCTGCCCGACGAGCAACTGGACGCCGGTTCCCCGCACCGTGGCCGCCCACCAGGCGGTGAGGGTCTCGTAGTCGGCGGTGGCGAAGCCGATGTGCCAGTAGATCTGCGGTGCGATGTAGTCGACCCAGCCCTCCTTCACCCAGCGCCGGGTGTCGGCGTAGATGGCGTCGTAGGACTGCATGCCGGAGGTCTGGGAGCCGAGCGGGTCGGTGGCGGAGTTGCGCCAGATGCCGAACGGGCTGACGCCGAACCTGACTTCCGGCTTGGCCGTGTGGATCCGCTGGTCGAGCTCCTTCACCAGCACGTTGACGTTGTCGCGCCGCCAGTCGTGGATGGAGGTGAAGCCGCCGCCGTACTGGGCGTAGGTGGCGGCGTCGGGGATCGTCTGGCCGCTGACCGGATAGGGATAGAAGTAGTCGTCGAGGTGCACGCCGTCGAGGTCGTAGCGGGTGACGGCGTCCATGACGGCGGTCTCGATGAAGGTCCTGACGGCGGGGATTCCCGGGTTGTAGTAGAGCTTGCCGCCGTACGCGAACCGCCAGCCGGGGTTCTGCCTGGCGGGGTGGCTCGCCACGAGCCGGGAGGCGTCGGCGTGGTTGGCGATCCGGTAAGGGTTGAACCAGGCGTGGAACTCCAGGTTGCGGGCGTGCGCCTCGGCGACCATGAACGCCATCGGGTCGTAGCCCGGGTTCACTCCCTGGGTGCCGGTCAGCCACTGCGACCACGGCTCGTGGGGTGACGGCCAGAACGCGTCGGCCGTGGGCCTGACCTGCACGACGACGGCGTTCATGCGCCTCTGGACGGCGAGGTCGAGCCAGGCCCGGAACTCCGACTGCTGCGCCTGGACGCTCAGGCCGGTCCTGCTCGGCCAGTCGATGTTGGCCACGCTGGCGATCCACATGCCCCGGAACTGGCGCTTCGGGGTGGCCGGGTCCGTGGTGCAGGCGAGCGTTGCCGACGTGCCCGCCGCCGGCGGGGAGACGACCTCGGACGCCGCGGCGGGCGCGACGCCGGTGGTGAGGGCGAGCAGGAGAGCCGTGATGCCCATGGTCGGGAGCCGCCACCGCCGGGCCGCGCGATACGTCGTCACAGAAAGAAAGTTTCAACTTCGCAACCCGAAAGCGCAACAGTCTTCACTATGTCCGTTTTACGCCGTTTCTTGCCCCTTCGCGATAAGGGAGAAAATTTTCGTCCACAAACTCGGTAATGTCAATTATCGACATTTGTCATGAGATGCACTTACTGTGCATGCCAGTTGGCACCCCCCGATCGAGGAGCGATCATGACGCTCACCCGCACCCGATTAGTCGCCATCCTGGCCTGCCTCGCCGCCGCCCTCCTGGTCCTCGCCGGCCGTCCGGCGGTCGCCGTCGCCGACGAGCCGCTGGCCGGCGCGTTCGACCGCGCCGCCTCCGCCCACGACGTGCCCAGGGACCTTCTGGTCGCCCTGGCCTACGCCGAGACCCACCTCGACGGCCACGGCGGCGAGCCCAGTGCCAGCGGCGGGTACGGCGTGATGCACCTGGTCAGCAACCCGACCACGCACTCCCTCGAAAAGGCGGCCGAACTCACCCGCCTGCCGGTCGCCGACCTGCGCGCCGACACCGACGCCAACATCCTCGGCGGCGCCGCCGTCCTGCGCTCGTACGCCGACGAACTGGGTCTCGACGAGACCGCGCGCAAGGACGCCGGCCGTTGGTACCAGGCGGTCGCCAAGTACGGCAACGCCTCGACCGACGACACGGCACGCCTCTACGCCGACACCGTCTACGAACTCCTGGGCACCGGCCTGCAGAGCGCCGGCGTCACCGTCAAGCCGCAGGAGGTCACCGCGGACCGGGGCCGCCTCGCCCGGACGCGCGACCTCAACGCGGCGGCCGCCGGCCCGGACTACCCGCCCGCGGCCTGGGTGCCCGCCTACTCCGGAAACTACGCCGTCGCCAACCGGCCGTCGAGCTCCGCGATCGACCGGATCGTGATCCACGTGGCCCAGGGCTCGTACGCCGGCACCATCTCCTGGTTCCAGAACGCGAGTTCCAACGTCTCGTCGCACTACGTCGTACGCTCCTCCGACGGCGCCGTCACCCAGATGGTCCGGCACAAGGACGTCGCCTGGCACGCCGGGAACTGGAACTCCAGGTCCGTCGGGATCGAGCACGAGGGCTTCGTCAACAACGCCTCGTGGTTCACCGACGCGATGTACCGCTCCTCCGCCGCGCTGACCCGCGCCATCGCCGACAAACACGGCATCCCCAAGGACCGCACACACATCGTCGGACACAACCAGGTGCCCGGCGCGACGCACACCGACCCCGGCCCCAACTGGAACTGGGCCAAGTACATGGAGTACGTGACCGGTGGCGGCGGCACCCCGTCCTGGACCGTCACCCTGGACAACGCCACGGCGGGGCAGTTCACCGCCAGTGCGAACTGGGGCACGTCCGCCTTCTCCGGCCAGCGTCACGGAGCGGACTACCGGTTCGCCACTCCGGTCGCCGCCAGCGACCCGGCCTGGTTCCGGACGAACATCCCCGTCGCGGGCACCCACCGCGTCGAGGTCTGGTACCCGGCGGACCCCGGCTACAACAGCTCCGCCCCCTACATCGTGGCCGCCACCGGCGGTAACCAGACGGTCTACGTCGACCAGCGGTCCGGCGGAGGCGGCTGGCACACCATCGGCACCTTCTCCCTGAACGCCGGCGACCAGAACATCGTCGGCGTCAGCCGCTGGACCTCCGGCACCGGCTACGTCATCGCCGACGCCGTCCGCATCTCCCGCCTCTGACCCGAGGGGCACGGCCCGCGCCTTCTTCCCCTGAGGCGCGGGCCGTACCTCATGTCGCCCTGCGTAGCCGCAACGTGCTACATGCTTTGCCCTTCGGTCAGGGGCACATCTGAGGCGATCTCGGCTGCTGGAGCCGGTGAACGTTACTGGACGCATGTCGGCCACCGTCCGGGGTCGTAGGTGTATCCGCCCCCAGGAGGAACGACCTCTCGCCTGGGGACCGATGTGCCACCCAGGACCCGCTTTCTAAGGTCGTCGTATAGACCCAAGGAGGCTGGACATGTCAGATCAGAAACAACAGGCGATCGTACGGCGGGTCATCGCGCGCGGGAGCTTCTGCACCATCGCGACGTCGTCGTCGGCGAACCGGCCGCACATCGCGGGCGTGCTGTACGCCGAGGCGGCAGGGCACCTCTACATGAGCACCTTCGAGAGCAGCGTCAAGGCGCGCAACATCCGGGAGAACGGCCGGGTCGCCGTCTGCGTCACGGCCCGGCGCTATCCCTTCGTCCCGCCGTTCAGCCTGCACTTCCAGGGGCGGGCGGAACTCATCCCCGGGGACGACCCGCGAATCGCCGAGCTGGTCGAGGCCGGGAAGCTCAAGGCGATCACCTCGCACGGGGAGCTCGACCTGCCGGGCAACTGCTTCATCCAGGTGACCCCGTCGCGGAGGGTCTCGACGTTCGGGTTCGGGGTGCCGCTGCGCACGCTGATCCGGGATCCGCTCGGTGGCGGGCGCAGCGTGGAGATGGTCTGAGAAGCAGGTGGCTGGCACCATGGACGTCATGAGCCCGCCCCCCGGTCCGCCCGCCCCCGACTGCTCGTGGGAGCAGGATCTGCAACGCGCCGGGGTCACCGAGGAACGGCCGGCCGGTCTGAGGTACGGCACGCCGTTCCTCTCGCTGGCGATGCTCGCCGCCGCCGCGGTGACGGCGGTCCTGTCCGGGGATCCGGGTGTGGCCGGGCTCGCCCTGCTCGCCGTGGCGGCCGTGCCCTGGCTGGTCTGGCTGCGCGCCGACAACGGGCCGACATGGACCTTCGCCGCCGCGACTCTCACGCCGCTCGCCGTACTGGGGATCGGGCAGGAGTTCACCGGTGCGCTGAGCCTGGGCGGCGAGGTCGCCTACCGCCTGGCGACCTTTCCGGTCCTGCTGGTGGTGCTCCTCACCATCGCCTCCGGCTCCACCCGGATCGCGGTGGGCACGACGATCGCCGGGTACGCCGCCTTCGGGGTGCCGCTGTTCTGGGGGGACGCGACCATCGGGGTGACGTGGCACATGGGCTTCGCGTTCTGTGTGGCGGCCGGGTACGCGGTCAAGCTGACGTACATCGCCACCGCGAAGATCGCGGAGGCCAGGCAGGCGCTCGCCGCGCAGGCCGCGGCCGAGCAACGCCGCCGGGTCGCGCAGGACGTCCACGACGTGGTGGCGCACACGCTGGCCGTCACGATGCTGCACATCACCGCCGCGCGGATGGCGGTGCGGCGGTCCTCGCCCGCCGAGGCGGAGGAGGCGCTCGAGGAGGCCGAACGGCATGGCCGGTCGAGCCTGGCCGACATCCGGCGCATCGTCAGGTTCCTGCGTTCCGACGAGGTCACGGCGGTGGACGCCGCGCAGCCCGGTCTCGACGACATCGAGGCGCTGGTCGACAGCTACCGGGCGGCGGGGCATCCGGTGCGGCTGTCCCTCGCGATCGACGAGCGGTGCTCCTCGCCCGCCGCCGAACTGGCCGTCTACCGTGTCCTGCAGGAGGCCCTGGCCAACGCCGCCCGGCACGGCAGCGGCCCGGCGACGGTCACGTTGCGCGTCGCCGACGGCGGGATGTCGCTGCAGGTCGGCAACCCCGTCGGCCAGCGCGCCGCCGGACCGTCCCAGGGCAGCGGGCTGATCGGCATGCGGGAACGGGTCGCCGCGGCCGGCGGTGTCATCGAGACCGGTGCGCGGGACGGCCGGTGGCTGGTCCAGGCGAGCCTTCCCATCGAGGCGGCGGCGTGATCCAGGTGCTGCTCGTCGACGACCAGCCGCTGGTGCGGGCCGGACTGCGCCGCATCCTCGAACCCCAGGACGGCATCGCCATCGTGGGCGAGTGCGAGGACGGCGACCAGGTGGCCGCCGCCGTCGACCGGTGCCGGCCCGACGTGGTGGTGATGGACGTCCGGATGCGCCGGATGGACGGCGCCGAGGCCACCCGCAGGCTCCGGGCGAGGGAAGGGGCGCCGCCCGTCCTGATCCTCACCACCTTCGACGACGACGACACCGTGGCGGCGGCGCTCGGCGCGGGAGCCGCCGGATTCGTGCTCAAGGACGCCCCCGGCGAGGACATCGTCAGGGCCACCACGACCGTCGCCGAGGGCGGCTCCTGGCTGGACCCCCAGGTGGTCGGCCGGGTGCTCGACGCCTACCGGCGCGTCGCCGGCCGCCACGGGAGGGCCGGCGCGATGACCGATCTGCTCACCCAGCGGGAGCACGATGTGCTGCGGCACGTCGGCAGGGGCGCCACCAACGCCGAGGTGGCCGCCGCCCTGCACGTCAGCGAGGCGACGGTGAAGAGTCACCTGGGCCGCATCCTCACCAAGCTCGGCCTGCGCGACCGTTCGGCCGCCATCGTCTTCGCTCATGACCAGGGTCTCGTCTAGCGGTGGTTAGGCTCGGAGGTATGAAGCAAAAAGTAGTGGCCCTGACACTGATCCTCGGCCTCGTCGCGATGAGCGGTCTCGCCGTGGTCATGTCCTGGCTGTCGGGCTGAGCCGTACCCGGGCTGAGCTGTACGGGCGAGCTGTTTCAGGACGCGTTGGCAGGATGTGTTGGTTCAGGACGGGAGTTTGCGGAGCAGGAGTTCCGCCTGCGGGCCGAAGGTGGGGTCGCCGGTGGCGCTCGCCCGGATGAGGAGGTCGCGGGCGGCCGTGAGGTCGCCGTCCTGGTGGCGGATCTCGCCCAGGCGGCAGGCGGCCTCGGCGACGAGTTCGGGCTGGTCGGTGCCGCGCAGCGTGAGTTCGTAGTACTTCAGGGCGCCGTCACGGTCGCCGAGCCAGTAGCACAGCTCGCCCAGATGGGCGGCGGCGAGCGGGGCCTCCGTGGGGTCGCCTGAGTCGATCACCCGCTGGTACCAGGGGAGCGCCCCGGCGAAGTCGCGGCTCCGTTTGGCGAGGGCGCCGAGATACATGGCGGCGAGGGCCGCGATATGCGTCTCCTCGGCGTCGATCGCACCCAGGTAACACTCGCGCGCGCGCTCCTCGTCGTGGTCGTGATACGTCTGGCCGAGGCCGATCATGGCTCGCGGGGCGAGGCTGCGGTGACCGTCGGCGATCACCTGGCTGTAGGCGTCCCTGGCCTCGCCGATCTGCCCGGCGTCCGTCAGGTTCTGCGCGAGCAGGGTCAGCGCGATCGGGTCACCCGAGGTGGCCGCCTCTTCGAGGGCGGCGGCGGAGACGCCGGTGTCGAGCAGGGAGTCGTCGGCGAGCAGCCGTACATGCAGGTCAGGATGGTCGCGGAGACGTTCGCGCACGTGCCGCTGGGCGGCGTCGCCGCACTCCTCCGCGAGGTCCAGCACGTCGGCGGTCAGCCCGAGGTCGAGCAGGAGGTCCAGCGCCACGATGACCGTCTGCTCGTCCCCCGCCTCGAACGCCGTCCCGGCCACCCCGGCGATGTTGTTCAACGCCCGCTGCGCCTCCGTCTCCAGCTCGGGCGGCGCGTCCGGCCCCAGGTCCGCCGCCGCGGCGCGGGCGAAGGCCGTCGCCGCCCGCCGGAGCGCGCCGATCTCCGCGAGCAGAGCGCCCAGGGCGTTCCCCGCCCGGACCGCCACGGACGGCTCCGCATGGTGCGCGGCCGTCTCCAACTCCGCCATGGCCGCCGCGTCGTTGCCCCGCGCGTGCAGCACCCGGGCCAGCTCGACCCGTGCCATGCCGGAACTGTACGGGTCGTCGCCCGCGACGGCCCGCCGCAGGTGCGCGAGGGCGCTCTCGTCGTCGCCGGCCGCCTCGCTCACCCAGCCGAGCATCCGCTGGGCGAGGGCGGCCACCTCCACGTCGTCGAGTTCCGCCGCCCGTACGGCGAAGCCCGCCAGGTCCGCGTGCTCGCCATGCCGCCACAACAGCAGCATGAGCTGCACCAGCGCGTCCGGATCGGCGGCCGCCGCCTCCAGGACCTGCCTGGCGCCGGCCACGTCACCGCGTCTCTCCAGCAGATCGGCGAGGCGGATGCCCGGATCTCCCGTGTCGCACGCCGCCCGGTAGGCGGCCAGCGCGGCCTCCTCGTCGCCGAATCGCAGACGCCAGTCGCCGATGTGACTCCAGGCCCTGCGGGTCGTGTCCGCGTCGCCGCAGGAGACGGCTCGGTGGCACAGCATCTCCGCCCTGCCGTACTCGCCGTCCTCGGCCAGCAGGCCGGCGGAGCCGATCAGGGCGCGTGCGGCCGTTGCGCCCGCCGCGTGTTCGCCGACCAGGGCGAGCAGTTTCGCACCCTCGTCCCGATCGCCGGAGTCCAGGCAGTCGTGGGCGCATCCGAAGGCCATCTCGCACGCCTTCGCACCCTCGTGCCCGGAGAACCGGCCCAGCAGGGTGGCCACGGTGGGCAGGTCGAGGTCGTGCAGGGCGAAGGCGAACTCGGCCAGCCGCGGCGAGCCGTACAACTCGGCGAGCAGGCCGACGTCGCGGGTCAGCAGGCCGTGTTCGAGCGGGGTGGCACGGCCGAGGCGGTCCCGGGCGCGGGTGGCGATGACCGCCCCCTCGTGTTCGGCGGCCCGCTCGAACGCCTGGCGCGCGCCGTCGGCCGCACCGGCCGACTCAAGACACTCGCCGAGCGCGAACCAGGCCCACGGGGCGACGTCGGGGTCCGCGGCGGCGCGTTCGAGCTCGCGGCGAGCGCCCGCCACGTCCCCGGTGCGCGCGAGCAGGCAGCCCAGCGTGTACGTGGCCCGCGCGGCGACCTCCGGGTGAGTGGCCGCGCGCCGCTGCGCCTCGATCGCGCCCTGCGTGTCCCCCGCCTCCTCAAGCACCACCCCGAGGTTGAAGGCCGCCACCGCGCCCTCCGTACGGCGGAGCACCGCCGCCGCCCCGAGGTGGTCGCCCGCCTCGGTCAGGGCCTGGGCGAGATCCAGGTCGTCGTCGGTCGCCTCGCGGGCCGCGTCGATCTCGCCCAGCCGTACCAGGACCTGGCACAGCGAGAACGCGGAGCGCTCGTCACCGGCCTCGACAGCCGCCCGGTACGCCTCGGCCGCCCCCGCGAGGTCCCCGCGCGCCTGCCGTACGTCGCCGATCCCCTTGAAGGCCGGCCCGACCAGAGCGGAGCGCTCGCCGACGTCCGAGCCTGGGTCGGTGTCCGAGCCCGGACCGGTGTCCGAGCCCGGACCGGTGTCCGAGCCCGGACCGGTGTCCGAGCCCGGACGGGCGTCCAGGGTCGGGCGGGCGTCCAGGGTCGGGCGGGCGTCTGGGGTTGGACGAGTGTCCGAGCCTGGGTCGGCGTCTGAGGTCGGATGGGTGTGCGGGGTCGGATCGGTGTGTGCGTCCGGGGCGGGATGCGGGGGCGAGTCCGTGTGGGGGGACGAGCCGGGATGCGGGGTCGAGTTTCCGTCCGGGTCCGGGGCGGGAGGGGAGTGGGGGTTCGGGGCCGGGTGGAGGCCCGCGGCTTGTTCGAAGGCGGTGAGGGCGCCGTCCAGGTCGCCCAGGTCGTGCCGCAGCGCGCCGAGCATCAGCAGGGCGTGAGTGGCGTCCGGCTCGGGCCCGCCGTACGCGACGATCGACAGCGCGCCGTCGGTGGCGGTGAACCGGCCGCCGCGGTGCTGGGCGTCGGCGACCTCGCGGACCAGCAGGGTGGCCATGGTGTGCCGGGAGTCGCCCCGTGGCAGCCGGGCGAACGCCGCCGCCGCCTCCGCGTGGTCGCCGCCGAGCAGCGCGCGGGCGAAGATCCCGCTGTCGGCCAGTTCCTCGTGGGTCTCCGGCACCAGGTCGAAGGCGGCCCGCGCGCCGTCGAGGTCGTCGAGCCTGACCCGGGTGAGTCCGAGCAGCCACGCGTTGCGCGGTGCCTGTAAGGGGTCGCCGCGCTCGACGACCCGCTCGTGCAGCCGGGCCGTGCCGACGAGGTCGCCGAGACGTTCCAGCAAGGTCAGCAGCCGGGTCTCCGCGCCGCGGCTCAGCCCCGGATGGCCGGAGTCGATCACCGCCTCCAGCACCTGCCTGGCCTCCTGGTCCGCCAGCACCAGCGCGAGCTGGAACTTGACCCAGGGGTCGAGCGCGGGGTGGCCGTGGCGCAGCGCGTTCCGCAGCACCTCGACCGCCTCGTCCTGTTCGCCCTGCCCGTGCAACGCCTCGCCGAGCACGATGCCGCCGAAGGAGACGGCCAGCGCGTCGCCCGAGCCGACGGCGTCCCTCAGCAGGGTCACCGCCTCGGACAGTCCGTGCCCGAGCGAGGCCAGCATCTGCGCCCAGATCACGCGGGCCACCTCGTCGCCCGCGTCCATCGCCGCGCGGTAGCGGGCCATGCCCTGTTCACGGCCGAGCCGCTGGTGCTCGGCGAAGCCGAGGATCACCGGATGGAGATCGCTCTCCGAGGTGCCGAGCAGGGTCAGGAAGAGCGTGGCCAGCAGCCCGGACTGCCTGTCGTCGACGCCCGAGTTCTCCGCCGTGTCCCCGAGCAGTTCCTCGGCCTGCTCGCGGTCGCCCTCAAGGAGTTCGAGGAGGGCCAGCGCGATGGCCGCCCGGCCGGACTGCCCGGCGACGTCCGCGTCGATCGCGCGGCGCAGCGCCGTACGGGCGCCGGGCAGGTCGTCCTGGCGCAGCCGGTCCAGGCCCAGGTCGGCGTCCACGAGCGCCTGCTCGGCGACCGGATCGGCGAGCGGTTCCCGGCTCGCCAGGTGGTGCAGGACCAGCCCCGCGTTGAAGGCCGCGTCGCCGTCGCCTTCGGCCGCGGCGCGCAGGGCCTCGGTGATGAGCGAGCGTTCCGCCGGATCGCTCGCGTCCTTGTGCAACTCGGCCAGCCGGAGTACGGCATGCGGCGCCCACTCCGGGTCGCCGGAGGCGATCACCTCGTGCCAGGTGGCTATCGCGATCCGGGTGTCGCCGCTCTCGTGGGCCAGCGTGGCGAGTTTGGTGCGCGCCTCCACGATGTGGTCGGGATGGCCGCTGGCCACCACCCGCTCGCACAGCGCCCGGGAGCCGGCGAGGTCGCCCAGCGTGTAGGCGACCTCGGCCTCGCGAAGCAGGGCGGGCAACCGGACCTCGGCCCGCGGGTCCTCGGCCGCGCGCCGGTACGCCTCGCGGGCCTGGGCGTGCTCGCCCAGATCGACGAGGACGCCGCCGAGTCCCTGGTAGGCCATGGCCAGGTGGTCGGGATGGCCGACGGCGATGGCCCGTTCGATCACTTCGCGAGCCGCCTCGAACTCCGCGCGCTCGGTGTAGAGCAGGTAGAGGCGGAACGCGGCGCGCGAGACGAGGTCGGGGTCGCCGCAGGTCAGGACTTGGCGGAAGACCGCCTCCGCGGCGGCGTCCGAGCCGTCCTCCAGGAGTTCCTCGGCTCGCAGCAGGGTCGCGAGCGCGGCGTCCGACTCCGCGGGCGGCGCGGGCAGGGAGAGGTCGGCGAGGAGGTCGCCCATCTCGGGGTCGTCCGCTCGCTTGGCCCGCTCCAGGGCGGCCCGCGCCCCTTGGACGTCGCCGAGTTCGATGTGGACGTGCGCGAGCGCGGCGTCGGCCAGCGCGGCGAGTTCGGGGTCGGCGCCGGCGGCGGCCAGGGTCAGCGGCCGGTGCGCGGCGGCCCACTCGTGGTCGCCGATCAGCAGCATGCCCAGTGAGAGCGCGGACCGCTGGGCGAAGATCGGGTGCCCCGACTCCAGGACCGAGCGGTGCGCGGCTCGCGCGCCTCCCATCTCACCCTGGTCTTCGAGCACGCCCGCCAGCAGGTGGACCGCCTCGGCGGCCAGCTCCAGATCACCGCAGGCCGCGACCTCGCGCAGGCCCGCCGCGGCCCCCTCCAGGTCGCCGTCCTCCCATGACCGCCTGGCCGTCGCGAGCCGATCGGTCCATGCAGACATGACGTGCTCCGATTGATGGTCGAGGATGTGTCCGGGCCCCGCGTGCGTGATCAGCGTGCGAAGCACGCAGGAACCTACACTCCCACCCTCACGCGTGAGTTGATAAATCGGGAAACGCGGAAATTGCGTAATTATCGCCGACCGTGGACTCGTATCAGCGCCACCGGATGAATGAGGAGACCGGGGCGGAACAGTCCGGCTGGGAGAGCGCTCTCACGTGCCTAGTCCTTCAGCCATGCGAGTTGGTTAAATAAGGATTTATCCACTCAAATCGGCTGCCAGGGTGGCGGTCGGCGCGGCCGTGGTCGAGCCTCGGGCCTTCGGGGGGCGGTGGTCGACGAGCACGGGGACAGTCTCTCGGCGCGTGACGGGTGGAGCGAGGTGCGCATCGGCGGGATCGACTTCCGGGTGTCGGAGATCTGCGACCGGTGCGTGATGACCGCTTTCGACCCGGTGGTCCAGCAGGGCGGCAGAAGCCGATCAGAACACTGTCAAAACACCGCAAATGGGATGGCAAGACCTGGGATGGCAAGACCTGGTTCAGCAAGACTGGTTCGGCAAGACCTGGTTCGGCATCCGCCTCGTGCCGCGCCGTACGGGGGAGCTTCGGGTCGGTGACCCGGTGGCTGCGCTGACCGGGCACGGGTCCGAGGGCCCGCGCCCGGCGCGCTCGTCCCGGCTCAGACGATCAGATCGTCGAACTCACCGTCCTTGGCGCCCATGATGAAGGCGGTGATCTCAGCCGGGGTGTATATGAGTGCGGGCCCGTCGGGATGACGGGAGTTGCGGAAGGCGACGTCGCCGCCCACCAGCGTCGCTACTTCGACGCAGTTGCCGTTCGGGTTGCTGTGCCGGCTCTTCCGCCAGGTGGCGGCCAGCCGGTCGGCGGACACGCCGTTGAAGACCTCGTCCATTCCGTCTCTCCCCGAGATCACGAGTGCGTACGAATGCACGTGCATTTGCGCTTGCAGACCGCAAGATACGGCATCCGGGCCGGGAAAGTGTGATCAATGAGGTGATAGATGATCGATCAATGGCGGCGACAGTGACAGCCCCTGGTTCCTCGGGGGAATCGTCAGTCGGACAGTTCGCCGAGGAGCTTCTCAAGGAACCGCTTGCTGGTCGCGGCGGAGTCGGCCTGCACGCAGAGGCGGTCCATGACCTGCATGTATCGATCGGTTTCTTCTTGTTTGTCCAAGTAAAGGGCGCTTTCAAGCTGTTCCATGTAGACCACGTCGGGCAGCTCGCGCTCGTCGAAGCGCAGGATGCTGAACGGGCCGCCGGCGGCCGCGTGTCCGCCACGGTCGAACGGCACGATCTGCAGAGTCACGTTGGGCAGGTAGGTGATCTCCAGCAGGTGCTCGATCTGGCGGCGCATCACCTCTTTGCCGCCGTGCGGGCGGCGCAGCGCCGCCTCGTCCATCACGGCCCACAGCGCCGGGGCGTCGGGATCGGTGAGCCGCCGCTGCCGCCGCAACCGCAGATCGATCCGGCGGGCGAGCTCGTCGTCGGACGCGGTGCCGTGCGCCAGCATGATCACGGCGCGGGCGTAGTCGCAGGTCTGCAGGAGGCCGGGGATGAACTGGATCTCATAGGACCGGATGGCGGAGGCCGCGCCCTCCAATCCGACATACACTTCGAACCATTGAGGTAGTAGGTCGTTGTACTTATGCCACCAGCCGGGAGTGTTGGCCTGCCGGGCGAGGACGAGCAGCGTGGACTGCTCCACGGTGTCGGTGACGCCGTAGAGCGTCAGCAGGTCGGCGACGTCGCGCTCCTTGAAGCTGACCCGGCCGAGCTCCAGGCGACTGATCTTGGCGTGCGACCCACGAATGGCGTGACCTGCGGCTTCGCGCGAAATGCCCCTGGCTTGGCGGAGCCGCCGCAACTGGGCTCCCAATAAGATCCGCAGGATGGTGGGCCCTGCGGCCGACTGGTGGGGTGTGGCCTCGGTTATCGCCGGTTGTGTGATCAACGTGTTGCTCCCTGCCAAGCCAGTTGAACAATCAAGCAGTCTCTCATGAATCCCTCTCACTGCACAATCAACTGCATGTGCATCTGCACATGCATCTGTAACTGCCGGAAGAACTTGCATCAGCATCCCTCCGATGTACTTGCATCACAGTTAAGCTGCGAGCAAAGATGGACTACTGAAATGCCTTGCCCGACCGCGCGCAACATCTCGATCGCCCTGGGGACCATCCATGACGACACCTGTAGCACGCCGGCAAGCCGCGACGGGGGAGCCACCTCCGGGGTGGCTGCTCACCGCTCTGGTGAGCAATGCCAACGCCGAGATCCCGGACCTTGACACCCGCGATCCCGCGTCCGCTGCCGTTGCGCGGGAGTTCGCCACCTCCCTGCTGTCCGAGTGGGGTGCGGGTGACCTGGTGTTCGACGCTCAGGTCGTCATCTCCGAGCTGGTCACCAACGCGATCCGGCACGTGGGCGGTGTGGTGCGGGTCCGCCTGATCCGCAACGGCGTCAACCTGGCCTGCGCCGTCACCGACTCCAGCGCCGCGCTCCCCGTCATGTCGGAGGAGGAGGACTGCTTCGCCGAGTCCGGCCGCGGCCTGCACCTCGTCGATGCGCTCTGCTCCTCCTGGGGCTGGATCCAGGTCAACGACCACGGCAAACTCGTCTGGGCCGTCCTCACCCGCTGAGCCTGGTCACGGTAAGCTTCACCGTTGATGTATCGACTCGTGTTCACGCAGATCCTGACGCGGTACGACGCCGAGGCCGTGCACCATCTGACGGTCAGGGCGCTACGGCTGCTCTCGGTCCTCCCGCTGGTCAAACGCCTGCTGTACGGCAGGCTGGCCCCCCGCGACCCGGCGCTCCGCGTCCAGGCGTTCGGTGTGCACTTCCCCGGTCCCCTCGGCCTGGCCGCCGGCTTCGACAAGGACGCGGGATGCGTCGAGGCGATGGCCGCCTTCGGCTTCGGCCACGTCGAGGTCGGCACGATCACCGCGCACCCCCAGCCCGGCAACGCCCGACCACGGCTGTTCCGGCTGGTCAAGGAGCATGCCGTGATCAACCGGATGGGCTTCAACAACGCCGGGGCACAGGCCGCCGCGCGCAGGCTCCGCAGACCGCGCGGCCTCCCGGTGGTGGTGGGCGTCAACATCGGCAAGACCAAGGTGGTCCCCGAGTCCGAGGCCGTCGACGACTACGTGACCAGCGCCAAGGAGCTGGCCCCGCTCGCCGACTACCTCGTGGTGAACGTCAGCTCGCCGAACACCCCCGGCCTGCGTGCCCTCCAGGCCGTCGATCTGCTGCGGCCGTTGCTGGAGTCGGTCAAGCAGGTGGCCGACGGCACGCCCCGCCGTACGCCGCTGTTGGTGAAGATCGCCCCGGACCTCGCGGACCAGGACATCGACGCGGTCGCCGACCTCGCCCTGGAGCTGGGCCTGGACGGCATCATCGCCACCAACACCACGATCAGTCGCGAGGGTGTCAGCAGCGCCGAGACCGGCGGGCTCTCCGGCCGCCCGCTCAAGGCCCGCTCCCTCCAGGTCCTGCGCAGACTGCGAGCCCGCGTCGGCGACCGTCTCACCCTGGTCTCCGTCGGCGGCGTGGAAGACGTCGACGACGTCTGGGAACGCCTGCTCGCCGGAGCCACCCTGGTCCAGGGCTACACCGGCATGATCTACGGCGGGCCGCTGTGGGCGGCCCGCATCCACCGCCAACTCGCCCGCCGGCTCCGCCGCCACGGCGCCACGTCCGTCCAGGAGATCATCGGCCGTACGGCGGGCAAACCATCAGTTTAGGTATTTCTGCAGGCCGTCGGCCAGGGAGGTGGCCATCTTCTGGCGGAACTTCGCGGTCTGGAAGGCGGCCGCCTCCTTCGCGTTCCGCATGTTCCCGAACTCGACGAAGATCTTGGGCACGGTCGAGAGGTTGAGCCCGCCGAGGTCGTTGCGGAAGTCGAGGCCCTTGGCACCGATATAGGTGGAGTACGGCTGCCCGCCGGACTTGAGCGCGTCGCGGACCGCGATGCCGAGCTTGCGCGAGTCGCCCACCACCGGATCGACCGGCCCGTCGATCTTCTTCGGCATGATGACGTGGAAACCGTGGTTGCCCGCGGCGGATCCGTCGG
Organism: Dolomitihabitans soli; assembly: GCF_022213955.1. Classification (GTDB taxonomy): domain Bacteria; phylum Actinomycetota; class Actinomycetes; order Streptosporangiales; family Streptosporangiaceae; genus Streptosporangium_A; species Streptosporangium_A soli. The sequence goes on from NZ_JAKNTW010000019.1 coordinate 258,403, forward strand.
CGTGCACCGAGATCGCCGCGTCCGCCTTCGCCTTGTTGCCGATCGCGGCCCGCTGGGTGATGCACGGGCCGACACCGGTGTTGTTGGGCCGGGTGAGCTTCACCGTGGCGCCGCGGTCCTTGAGGATCTTGACGAGGCGCTGGGAGACGTCCCAGTTGAAGGCGGCCTCGCTGTAACCGTTGTTGGTGGAGGTGCCGGTGGTGTCGCACGGCTTCCACTTGGTGAGCACGTTCACCTGGCGGTTGATGACCTTGGGGTTCTTGTAGTTGCCCCCGTTGTGACCTGGGTCGATGACCACGGTCTTGCCGGCCAGCGGTTTGGCGCTCACCCCTCCGGAGGAGGGGGGAGTGGCCATCGGTTCCGCGGCGGCGGTGGCGGCGGCGGTGGCCGAAGGTGCGGGCAGGGAGCCGGAACCATTGGCGACGGCCCCGCCGCAGGCTGTGGTCAGCCCGCACAGGGCGGCGACTGTGGTGACACGTGCTCGACTGATCACTTTCATCCCCCTACACCCAAAAGCTATCAGCCACCCAACTTACGTGCCCTCGGTGTGTGGCCGAGCCGTTATCTGGGGACGCGTTCGCCGACCTCTAGCCTCTGCAGCAGGGCGGCGAGCTCTCTGGCGTCCTCGGCGTCCAGGCCGAGCACCACGCGCGGCCGTCCCCAGGGATGGTCGATGGAGTGGGCCACGTAGCTGGCCACGGACTCGGCGCCGCCATCGCCCGCTCGGCCGCGGGTGGCACGCCATTGTGCCCACGCTCGTTCGAGCTCCGCCGCGGCGCGCTGGGCACAGGAGACCAGTTCCGGATCACGCATGTCTTACTCCCGGTAAGACACCGACCACTCACCCGGCGGGCACACCAGAGCCCCACTCGCTGCCCCGTGACAGGCGAGTCGTCCGGTCTCGGGAAACCGGTCGGGCGACCCGGCGGGGGTCGGCGTCACGGCCCGAGTCAACACCAGTCGTTCGGTGCCACTTCGGAGATTGACCCAGACTTGGGCCTTCCTTTCATCCGTCGGGCCGCTCCGGGGCCGGACCCGTGCTTCGCCGTACGACGAGTGTGGGGGTGACCTGGCGGAGACGCGTGACCTTGCCGGGGTCGGCGATCCGGTCGCTGAGCAGCGCGGCCGCGGATCTGCCCATCGCGCGCCGCGGCTGGTCCACGCTGGTCAGCGAGATGTGGTGGATGGCCGACAGGTGCGTGTTGTCGTAGCCGACCACGGAGAGGTCCTCGGGGACCCGCAGGCCCAGCTCGCTGGCGGCGGTCAGCACGCCGAGGGCGACCATGTCGCTGGCGGCGAAGACGGCCGTCGGCCGGGGGTCGCGCGTCAGCAGGTTACGAGCCGCGCGTCGGCCGCCCTCCTCGCTGAAGTCGCCGTGCTCGACCATGATGTACGGCGCCAGCGCGTGCCTGCGCATCGCCACCAGGTAGCCCTCGCAGCGGAACCTGGCGGCCGACGACCGCGCCCCCTCGATGTGCGCGATGCTCCGGTGGCCGAGTTGCACGAGGTGGTCCACGGCGAGCCGGGCGCCGAGTTGGTCGTCGTCGACCACGATGTCCACGCCGTCCAGTTCGAAGTCGCGTTCGCCGACCACGACCGTCGGGGTATAGGCCGTCGCCTCGCTGAGCGTCTCGCTGACCGGCGGGATGCCCAGCAGGACCAGTCCGTCCACCCGAAGTTCGAGGAACGCCTCCACGGCCTCGTCCTCGAAGGCGCGCTCCCACTGGCTGTTGCCGATCAGCAGACGCAGCCCGTCGCCGTGCAGACTCTCCTGCAGGCCGTCGAGGAACTCGGAGTAGAACGGATTGTGCAGGTCGGCCACGAGCGCGCCGACCAGATGGGTACGGCCCTCGACGAGACTTCTGGCCACCGCGTTGGGCCGGTAGCCGAGTTCCCTCGCGGCTTCGAGTACGGCTTGCCTTCGATGCTCGCTGACGTGCGGAGATCCGCGTAGCACCAGGGAGACCAGCGATTTGGAGACGCCGGCTCGCTCGGCCACGTTGCGGATGGTGGGCCGGGGGCGCGGGCCGAAGCCGTCGGATACGACGGCGGCCGCGAGAACCCGGGTTCGGGTGGCGGTGGTATTGACGGGCGGTCCTGACATGTGTCTCCCCGCGGAGCGTGGATGGGCACCTGCCACACCAAACGATCGAGTTCGGCACAGGGTACGGGTAACTGCCGTTTTGGCAGGCGGTGAGCGGAGGTTTCGCGATCTTCCCCAGGCCGCCGTCCGTGCCCTCTCCGCTAGTGTCTGGGTGTGGGTGCGACATCCGGAGCCGCCGAGCGGGGAAAGTCGCTGGCGCGGCCGGTCAGGCGAAGACTCAGCGTGGATCGCCGCCGCGAGGAGCTCATGGCCGCCGCGCTGGAGCTGTTCAGCCGGCACGACGCCGAGGAGGTGTCGATCGACGACGTCGCTTCGGCGGCGGGAGCGTCACGGGCGCTCGTCTACCACTATTTCGGCGGCAAGCAGGAGCTCTACGTGGCGTCGTTGCGGAGCGCTGCCACCGAGTTGGAGGAGCGCCTGCTCCCGCATGGCGGCGGGCGTCCCGTCGATGAACTGGCCGCCGGTCTGAGCCGCTACTTCGACTTCGTCGAGGAGCACGCGGCGGGGTTCGCCGCCCTGTTGAGGGGCGGGCCGGCCAACCGCAGCGGCGAGGTCGGCGAGATCGTCGACGGGGTCAGGCAGCGGTTGTTCCGGCTGATCTCCAGGCAGATGCGGGTGACCGATCCGGGGCCCGTGCTACGGGTCACGCTGCGCTCGTGGATCGCGTCGGTCGAGACGGCCGGCCTGGACTGGCTTGAGCACCGGGACCTCGAAAGGGCGGTGCTGGAGCGGGTGCTCGTCGCGCAGATGCTCGCCCTGCTCAGGGTCGCGGCCGACCACGACGAGGAGGTCGTGGTGGTGCTGACGGGCTTCACACGCCCGTGAAGGGGAGGGGGCGGCGCCGGGCGGCCGGCGCCGTGGCCACTGGTGACCCCTGAAGGTCACAGTGAGTGGCGAGCGCGCTCACATCGATGACGCGAGCGCGTCGCTGATCCCCCCTACGACTGGTGACGGTCCCCGCCCTACTCGGAGCGCTGCTGCGGAATCCCCGCGAGCAGCGCCCGAACCTCGGTCTCCCGGTAGCGCCGGTGACCGCCGAGGGTCCGGATGGACGTCAACTTGCCCGCCTTGGCCCACCGGGTAACGGTCTTGGGGTCGACGCGGAACATGGTCGCGACCTCTGCTGGCGTGAGCAGTGGCTCGGCCTCGGGTGTACGAGCTGACATTTGTGCGGCCTCTCCTCCGTGTGGACCGGCGAGCGATCCTGCGACTGCTATTGCGCTTGTCACGGATGGTCCCCGTATGACCCTTCGCGTGCGGCTTTTCTGGGCCATAAGCGGCATCACCCGATGTGACCATACAGCCACGTAGAGCGATTGGCGAGCCTTTCTGGGGCCCAACTCCATGTCCACGTGGTGATGTCACGCTCGGTGATTCTAGCGACACGTTTCGTGGTATCGCAGTGAAAACGGCAAACTACTCAGTTCGCAGAAGCGTGGGTGGGTTCCCCCTGACCAACAGATGCAGGTCAGACGGATGATTTGGGGCTCAGTTGGCAGATTCCAGGAGTTGGATCGACTTCCACCGCAGGATCACCCGTTGGTACATGGCGAAGGCAAGCTCTTCCTGGCCTGTGTCTAAACCCGTCAGAGCGGCTCCCAGCTCGGCCACGGACTGATCGGACTGCAGGGTCTCGTCGTCCATCAGATGAACCAGGCCGCCGTAGTCGAGCTCGACGAGCGAGTGCGGGTGGAACTCCTCCAGCCACCTGCCCACCTCCTCGACCTCTGTGGTCGTGGCGACCTCGCCCACGTGCCGGCGGATCACCGACAGTGCACGGGCCACCCGCCTGCGCGCCTGCGCCATCGAGGTGACGTAGAGCAGGTTACGGGTCGGAGCGGTGGTGGTCGAGCCGGCCTCCTGGCCCGGCTGGGCGGGCTCCGGCTGGGGGGCCTGCTGGTCGAGCACCAGCCAGCGCTCCGCGCCGTCGAACGGCACCAGCCAGGCCGTGGGAACGTGCCAGGTGGTGGTGAGGATGTAGGTCCGCAGCGCGGCGGAGCCGCCCTTCTGCTTGAACCGGTCGAAGTCGTCCGCGGTCTGCTCCACGATCGCCTTGGGCACGAACCGGTCCATCATCTTGGCCGGCGTGCTGCCGCGGAAGCGGGAGAAGGCCAGCCAAGAACGCAGCCGGCTCTGCCACGGGCACACATAGAGCACATCCTCGACCCGCCGCAGGTAGGCGTTGGGACTCTCCTGGGCGGGGGCGGGCAGCGGAGGCACGCTCAGCAGGCGTCGGACCGACTCGCCGTGCTCCGCGCGCAGCGCACCGGCCCGGCGCGGCCGCTCGCGCGATTCGGCATAGGTGACCCAGACACGGCGGTCTGGTTCGGCGAACGCGCTCAGCGGCTCGTAGACGCGAAGGTACGCGGCATAGGGCAGCACGATGGCATCGTGTCATGAAGCACCCCTTGTTGTCCGGTCTCACTCCTCTGCTTGTGGATACGCTGAGTGTGATCTCTGCCGCATCGTCGCGGCGGACCGGACCGGGAGTCACCACAGTGACCGACGTCTTCGGGCTGTCCCACAAGGACGCCAGCCCTACGACCAGCCAGGCCGCGCACGAGCAAGTCGTCTTCTGCGCCGACGAGCGCAGCGGCCTGCGCGCCATCATCGCGATCTACAGCACCGCGCTCGGCCCCAGCCTCGGGGGCACCAGGTTCTACCCATACGAAAGCGAACAGGCCGCGCTGGCCGATGTGCTCAATCTCTCACGGGCGATGGCCTACAAGAACGCCCTGGCGGGACTCGACCTGGGAGGCGGCAAGGCCGTCATCATCGGCGACCCGGCCAAGGACAAGAGCGAGGCGCTGCTGCGCGCCTACGGCCGCTTCGTGCAGTCGCTCGGCGGGCGCTATCTCACCGCCTGCGACGTCGGCACCTACAGCGAGGACATGGACGTCATCGCCCGCGAGAGCGAGTACGTGACGGGCCGCACCCCGGCCAACGGCGGCGCGGGAGACTCCTCCATCCTCACTGCCTACGGCGTGTTCCAGGGCATGCGGGCCGCCGCCGCGCACTCCTACGACACGCCCACCCTGCGCGGTCGCAGAATCGGCGTGGAGGGGGTGGGCAAGGTCGGCCACCGCCTGGTCGACCTCCTCGTCGAGGACGGCGCCGAGGTGATCGTCTGCGACGTCGACGACCAGGCCGTGCAGCGCGTACGGCAGCGCCACCCGCGCGTGGAAGTGGCGGCTGACCAGGCCGAACTCACCGCGGCCGAGCTGGACGTCTACGCCCCCTGCGCGCTCGGCGGCGCGCTCGACGACGACACCGTGGCCAGGCTGCGCGCGACCATCGTCTGCGGCGGAGCCAACAACCAGCTCGCCCATCCGGGAGTGGAGAAACTGCTCGCCGACCGCGGGATCCTCTACGCGCCCGACTACGTCGTCAACTCCGGCGGTGTGATCCAGGTCGCCGACGAGATCGGCGGTTTCAACATGGATCGGGCCCGCGCGAAGGCGTCCCAGATCTTCGACACGACCCTCAAGATTTTCGGGATCGCGTCAGAGGAAGGGGTACCTCCCGCCGTCGCAGCGGATAGGCTAGCGGAGCGCAGAATGTCGGAAGTCGGGCGGATTCGGGCCATTTGGTTGGGCCGCTGACGCCCCACGCCCATACGGCGTACCGAGCCGGGCGCAAAACAGGTACGGTAATAGGCGAACGAGGAGCTGACGCCGTAAGTCAGGTGGCGTCAGTGCGTGGTGCGTTAGCGACGAGGGGTCGGGTGCGACCCCGCATGAGGGGGTCGAGCCGATGGGGCGCGGCCGAGCCAAGGCCAAGCAGGTGAAGGTTGCCCGCCAGCTGAAGTACAACAGTGGCGGCACCGATCTTGATCGTCTTCGCGAGGAGCTCGGAGTCAACCACAACGACTCCAACCACAACGACGACGACGCTCATGACTCAAACGATGAGAACGATGAGCTGGCCGATCGGTATGCCGATTACGCCGACGACTATGTCGATGACGAGGACCGCGAAGACGGCCCGTCTCGACGAGGTTAGTCACTTCTTTTGTTGAGCAGAGCAAGACACCCGGGCGGCGACAGCCACCGGGTGTCTTCTCCGTGCGGGCCCGGTTTCGCGGAATTCAGCGATAGCGCGCCTGGCCGGTGCCGGGCACGACCTCGCCGAGCACCCACGAAGGCACCGCGCGCTCGCGCAGGATCGCGAGGGCGGGATCGACTCCGCTCGCGGGCACGATCGCGCACATGCCCACGCCGAGGTTGAACGTCTGGTCCATGTCCTGCTGCGACACCCCGCCGCGCGCGGCGAGCAACTCGAACACCGCGGGTGTGGTCCACGAGGACCGGTCGAGCACCGCGTCGAGGCCGGGCGGCAACGACCGGGCCAGGTTGGCGGTGAGCCCGCCGCCGGTGACGTGCGCGAAGGCGTGCACCACCTCGGAACGTGCCAGCGCCAGGCAGTCGAGGGAGTAGATCCGCGTCGGCTCCAGCAACTCCTCGCCGAGCGTACGGCCCAGCTCGGGAACCTCCTGCGACAGCGACAGCCCGGCGGCCTTCATCACATGCCTGACCAGGGAGTAACCGTTGGAGTGGACCCCGGAGGAGGCCAGCGCGATCACCACGTCGCCCTGCTGAACCCGGCCGGGGCCGAGCAGCGCGTCGGCCTCCACCACACCGGTGCCCGCGCCGGCCAGGTCGAACTCGTCGGCGCCCATGGCGCCCGGGTGCTCGGCCGTCTCGCCGCCGACCAGCGCGCAGCCCGCCAGGCGGCAGCCCTCGGCGACACCGCCCACGATGTCGGCGATCCGCTCGGGCACGACCTTGCCGCAGGCGATGTAGTCGGTCATGAACAGCGGCTCGGCGCCGCAGACGACCAGGTCGTCGACGACCATGCCGACCAGGTCGATGCCGATCGTGTCGTACCTGCCCATGGCCTGGGCGATCATCACCTTGGTGCCGACGCCGTCGGTGGAGCTGGCGAGCAGCGGCCTGCGGTAGCCGTGCAGCGCGGAGGCGTCGAACAGCCCCGCGAAACCGCTGGCGTCGTCGATCACCTCGGGCCGCCGCGCCCGGGCGACCCGCGATTTCATCAGCTCGACGGCGCGGTCGCCTGCCTGGATGTCCACGCCCGCGGCGGCGTAGCTGGTCATACGACTTCCTCCAGGAGGTATTTGCCGACGCTGTCCTGATCGATCGGGATCGGGTACGAGCCGGTGAAGCAGGCCCGGCACAGTCGCTCGGCCGGGATCGTGGTGGCCGCGGTCAGCTCCTCCAGCGAGATGTAGCCGAGCGAGTCGGCGCCGAGGGAGTCGCGGATCTCGTCCACCTCCAGCGAACCGGCGATCAGCTCGGCCCTGGTGGCGAAGTCGATGCCGTAGAAGCAGGGCCAGGCCACGGGCGGGGAGGAGATCCGCACGTGCACCTCGCGGGCGCCGGCCTCGCGGAGCATCTTCACGATCGCCCGCTGGGTGTTGCCGCGCACGATGGAGTCGTCGACGACCACCAGCCGCTTGCCCTCGATCACCTCGCGCAGCGGGTTGAGCTTCAGCCGGATGCCGAGCTGCCGGATCGTCTGCGACGGCTGGATGAAGGTGCGGCCGACGTAGGAATTCTTTACCAGACCTTGACCGTAGGGGATCCCGCTGGCCTCGGCGTAACCGATCGCGGCGGGAGTGCCGGACTCGGGCGTCGGGATGACCAGGTCGGCCTCGACCGGGTGCTCGCGGGCCAGCCGGCGGCCCACCTCGACCCGGGTGGCCTGCACGCCACGGCCGGCGATCGTGGTGTCCGGCCTGGCCAGGTAGACGTACTCGAAGAGGCAGCCCTTCGGCTCGGCCAGGGCGAACCTGCGCGAGCGCACGCCGCGCTCGTCGATCGTCAGCATCTCGCCGGGCTCGATCTCGCGGACGTACGACGCGCCGACGATGTCGAGCGCCGCGGTCTCCGAGGCGACGACCCACCCGCGCTCCAGGCGCCCCAGGACCAGCGGGCGGACGCCCTGCGGGTCACGGGCGGCGTAGAGCGTCTTCTCGTCCATGAATACCAGCGAGTAGGCGCCCCTGACCTGGGGAAGCAGCTCGGCCGCCGTGTCCTCGATGGACTGGCTGGGGTCCTGGGCGAGCAGCGTGGTCAGCACGTCGGTGTCGGTGGTGGCCCGGGTGGTGCCGGGCTTGAGGCGCTGGGCCAGCTGACGGGTGTTGATGAGGTTGCCGTTGTGGGCGAGCGCCAGCCCGCCCATCTCGGTGGAACTCAGCGTGGGCTGGGCGTTCTCCCAGACACTGGAGCCCGTGGTGGAGTAACGGCAGTGGCCGACGGCGAGGTGCCCGCGCAGGGTGCCCAGCACCGACTCGTCGAAGACCTGAGAGACCAGGCCCATGTCCTTGTAGACCAGGATGCGGTTACCGTCGCTGACCGCGATGCCCGCGGACTCCTGGCCACGGTGCTGCAACGCGTACAGCCCGTAATAGGTGAGTTTGGAAACTTCCTCCCCTGAAGCCCACACACCGAAGACGCCACATGCGTCCTTCGGTGCGCGGTCATGGGGGTCAAGGTCATGGCCCAACCGGCCGTCGCCTTTAAGCACGTGCTTCAGTCTAAGTCGAGCGGTTCCCTGCTTGCACCCTGGGTCACAGGTGAGCCGATCGGGCGGCGTTCGACCCGTCCCTGACGATCTCGCCCGTCAGGTTCCGGTTGGCCCCCGATCCCAGGTAGAGGATCAGGCCGGCGGTGTCCTCGGCGGTGGAGAGCCTGCGGGTGGGCGTGCGCGCCGCGACCGAGTCGAGCATCTCCTGGCTGACCGGCCGTTCCCGCTCGGTCAGGGTGAGCCCGGCCGCCACGACGTTGACCAGGATCCCGTCCCTGCCCGCGTCCCAGGCGAGCGCGCGGGCCATGCCGTGCAGGGCCATCTTCGCCGTGCCGTACACGCCGGGGCCCGGCACTCCCTCCTCGGCCACTCCCGAGGAGATCAGCACGATCCGCCCGAACCCGTTCGCGCGCATGCCCGGGAGCACCGCCTTGACCAGCAGCGCGTTGCCCACGACGTTGGCGTGCAGGCCGGCCGTCCACTCCTCGGCGGGCACCTCCTCGAACGGGATGCTGTTCGGCATGATGGTGCCCCACCGCACCGCGTTGCCGATCAGCACGTCCACGTCTCCCCACCGCTCGGTCACCGCGGCGACCGCCGGTTCGATGGTCTCGTGCCGTTCCAGATCGAGAGGTACGGCGAGCGCCTCGCCGCCGGCCTGCTCGACGCGCTCGGCCACCTGCCGTGCCCGGTCGGGGCCGGAGCGGTAGGTGAGCGCGACCCGGGCGCCCGCCGCCCCGTAGGCCACCGCCGTGGCGGCCCCGATGCCCGACGATCCGCCGGTGACCAGCACGACCTTGTTCGTCAATCCAGTGTCCACGGTGCCCGCTCCTATGATTAGCCGACTAACGTTAGCCAGCTAATCAGTTGGCCGTACGCGATGCAAGCCGGGGGGGCGGGTGAGCGTCACGCTCCTTTGGGCAGCGTTACCGAACGATCGCCGGTGTTTTGCCGTGTCAGCCCTCGCCATCTGGTGGGGGTCGCGCGATGGTGGAGTGTCCGGCATGCCGTTCATCAGGTCGGGAGGAGAGCAGACGTGACCACACCAGGGGACCCGAACCGGCCACACGATCCGCGTGAGCGCCGCCCCGACCGCGACGACGTCGACCAGACGGGCTCAGACCAGGCGGGCGCAGACGAGACGGGCACAGAACAGACCGATACGGAACGGACGGGCGCAGAACGGGCGGTGCCGAGCGAGGCTCCCGAGCCCCCCCAGGCCCCCCAGGAGGACGCCTGGGGGACGCCGGCGGGCCCGCCGTGGCCCGAGGTCGACCAGCCGCCGGGGGAGCCCTCCTGGGCCGGCTCCGACGAGCCGCCCCCGCGGGCGTCCCGGTGGGAGCCCGAGCCCGGCCGGGAGTCGCCGGAGGGCGCCGAACGGCCTGCCTGGGAGTCCGAGGGCGCCGAACGGCCTGCCCGGGGGGCCGAGCCGGGTTCGGGCGAGGGGTGGATGGGTCGATCCGATCCGGGAGCCACGCAGGGGGACGAGCCCGGCATTCCTCCGTATCCCGACCAGCCGGTCGCTCCCGAGGTTCCGGAGCCCCAGCAGGTCCGCGGCAAGCCGCCCGCCGGCGACGACGAGCCCGGAGTGGGCGACACCCAGGCGTTCCCGATGCCGGGGGCGACGCCGCCCTACCCGGGCTGGGAGAGCGCCGCGGAACCGGGTGATCAGGAGCCGGCCGGCAGCACCCGCCCCTCCCGCTACGACCCGCCCACCGCACAGCCCGGCGAGCCGTACCGCGGGACGCCCATGCCGGTGGAGAGGCGAGGCAGGCCGGGCGAGGAGGGCGGCGGTCCCGCGGGAGGGCGTCCGCACGCGCCGCCCGAGGGCGCCCCAGGTGAGTGGCCAGGGTACTCAGGCGGCGGTGAGGCGTTCGCGGGCCAGGGCCCACCCGAGGGCGGCTACGGAGACCGAGGCGGTCACCCGCCGCCGGATGCGGATCAAGGTGGTCGCATGTCGCAGGAGCCGGGTGGCTACCAGGGCGGTTATCCGCCGCAGGAGCTGGGCCAGGGCGGTTACCCGCCGCAGGAGCCGGGCGCCGGTCAGGGTGGTTACCCGCCGCAGGAGCCCGGTGCGGGGCAAGGCGGTTACCCGTCGCAGGAGCCGGGTGGTTACGCGGGGCCGGGGCCGTACGGCGGTGGGGGGCAGCCGCCCTACCCGCCGCAGGGCTACGGCGGGCAGCCCGGCGGCTACGGGGCGCCCAAGCAGGGCGGCGGGCTGGGCACGGCCTCGCTGGTGCTCGGGATCGTCAGCCTCTTCCTGCTCTTCCTCTGCGGGCTGGGCATCCTCACCGCGATCGTCGGGATCATCCTCGGCATCATCGCGGTGGTCAAGAACGCGAACAAGGGCCGGGCCTGGGCCGGGATCATCCTCAGCGCCCTCGCGCTTATCCTGGCGACGATCGCGATCGCCTGGTTCTACACCAACTTCAGCGACTGCATGAACCTCCCCACCCAGGAACTCGCGCAGCGCTGCGTCGAGGACAAACTGGGGGTGGGCACCGGGCAGTGACCGGGCTCAGGTCACGGGCAGGTGCGCGGACAGGTCGGCGCGGGCTCCGCTCGCGCTGACACTGCCGCGAGCCATCGCGTCGGCCCAGGTCAGCGTGCCGGTCGCCAGTTCCAGCCAGGTGTGCCCGTCGGTCTCGACGACGTTGGGCGGGGTGCCGCGGGTGTGCCGGGGCCCCGCGACGCACTGCACCGCCGCATACGGAGGCACCCGCACCTCCACCGTACGGCCGGGCGCCGCGGCGGCCAGCCGATCCAGCATGTGCCGTACGGCGTAGCGGGCCGCTTCCCGTTCGGGCCGGAGCCCCCGCTCGTAGGCGCGGAGCACCACGGGTACGCACGCGGCGAGCAATCCCTGGTCGGGGCCGTCGTAGGGCGGTTCGCCGAGCGCGGACAGTTGCGCGTCGAGCGCGGCGCGGACCTTGTCGGGCACAGGCTTGAGCGGTGGCACGTTGCCAATGATGCCGTGTCCCTCCCGCGCGCCGGTGAGCGGCAATGGTTCATCGTCTGGGCAAACATCGTTCACCTGCGGTTCGGGCGGTAGCCGTAGCGTCCCGGCGGTACGACAATGGAGAAACTTGGAGGATCAGTGGCGAATCTCTCGCCGGGTAGGCTGCTTCCGCTGCTGACGGACCCGCACAAGGGCGGTCGTAGCTCGCTTACCTGCCAATTCCGATGCGGCAACGCCTGCGCGCACGACATTCCCAACACCAGCGAGAACCGCTACTTCGGTGACGTGGTCGCCGAGGCCGTGTCGCGTCGCGGGGTCCTCCGGGCAGGCGCGCTGGGCGCCCTCGTGGTGGGCACGGGAGCGGCCGGCGTGGTGGCGGCAGCCGCCCCCGCCGCCGCGGAGGCCGGGGTTGAAGGGCACGGCAGCAGGGGCAACCTGCGTTTCACGGCTGTCGCGCCGAACACGGAGGACAAGCTGACGGTGCCCGAGGGGTACGAGTCGTCGGTGGTGGTGCGGTGGGGCGACCCGGTGCTGCCGGGGGCGCCGGAGTTCGACTTCGACGCCCAGACGGCCGAGGCGCAGGAGAAGCAGTTCGGCTACAACTGCGACTTCGTGACGTTCTTCCCGCTCGGCCGGGATCGCGGGCTGCTGTGGGTGAACCACGAGTACACCGACGAGGTCCTGATGTTCAGGGGCTACACGGACGGCACGGCGGCGACCGAGGAGCAGATCAAGATCGCGCTGGCGGCCCACGGCGGATCGGTCGTCGAGATCGACCGGGCCGGCCGTACCGGGGAGTGGAAGCTGGTCACGAGCGGCCGGCGGAGGTACAACCGGCGGGTCACGGCGACGACCGAGATGCGCTTCTCCGGCCCCGCCGCCGGCCACGACCTGCTGAAGACGCCCGATGACGCGTCGGGCGAAAAGGTCTTCGGGATGCTCAACAACTGCGCGGGCGGCACGACCCCGTGGGGCACCGTGCTGACCGCCGAGGAGAACTTCAACCAGTACTTCGTGGGCGGCAACGGTGTCCCCGCCGCCCAGAAGCCGGCCCTGACCAGGTACGGCGTGAGCACCACCCAGGCGATCCCGAGCGGCAACCGGCGCTTCGACCGCATCGAGGAGCGCTTCGACCTCGCCAAGCACCACAACGAGGTCAACCGCTTCGGGTGGATCGTGGAGATCGACCCCCTCGACCCGGACTCGACGCCGATCAAGCGCACCGCGCTCGGCCGGTTCGCCCACGAGGCCGCCACCACCTCGCTGTCCAAGGACGGCCGGGTCGTGGCCTACATGGGCGACGACTCCCGCTTCGAGTACATCTACAAGTTCGTGTCCAAGGACCGGTTCATCCGGGGGCACGACCGGCACAACCGCACCCTGCTCGACGAGGGCACCCTTTACGTCGCCAAGTTCACCGGCGACAGCCCGAAGTCCGAGATCGACGGGTCGGGCAAGCTGCCGGCGGACGGCGAGTTCGACGGCAAGGGCGAGTGGATCCCGCTGGTCAGCGGCGACAAGTCGCACGTGGAAGGGATGAGCGCCGCCGAGGTCCTCATCTACACCCGGCTGGCCGCCGACAAGGTGGGCGCCACCAAGATGGACCGCCCCGAGGACGTCGAGCGCAACCCCGTCAACGGCGCGATCTACGTCGCCCTCACCAACAACTCCAACCGGACCCCGGCCCAGGTCGACGAGGCCAACCCGCGCCCCGCCAACAAGCACGGTCACATCCTGGAGATCGTCGAACGGCGCGACGACGCCGCGGCCACGACCTTCGCCTGGGCGCTGCCGCTCGTCTGCGGCGACCCCAAGGACGCCTCGACCTACTTCGCCGGGTTCGACAAGTCCAAGGTCTCCCCGATCTCCTGCCCCGACAACGTCGCCTTCGACGCGGCCGGCAACCTGTGGATCTCCACCGACGGCAACGCGCTGGAGAAGAACGACGGCCTGTTCGTCGTCCCCGTCTCCGGCAAGGAGCGCGGCTACGTCCGCCAGTTCCTCACCGTCCCCGTCGGCGCCGAGACCTGCGGCCCGCTGATCGCCCCCGACCAGCTCAGCGTCTTCGTCGCCGTCCAGCACCCCGGCGAGAGCGACGACGCCACCCCCGACGCCCCCGCCAGCCACTGGCCTGACGGCGGCGACTCCCAGCCCCGCCCCTCGGTGGCCGTCGTCTGGCACACGAAGGGCAAGAAGATCGGCTCCTGACCCGCCCGAACCACGTACGGCACGCGTTTCTTCGGGGGTGGGGGGGGGGGGGGGGGGCGCGCCCCCCCCCCCCCCACCCCCGAGTCATCATGGCGAGGTCGCTCCGTCACTTGCGGAGGGGGGCGAAGAGTCGTTCGGCGGGGCCGGGGAGCCACTGGAGGCGGTTGCGGTCCTCGGGGTGCGGGCGGGTGGGGACGGTCGTGTAGGTGATGGCGCCGGGCTTGAGCTCGGTCAGGCTGCTGAGGATGGCGCTCATCGTGCCCACGTCGAGCGAGGGGTCGGTTTTGATCGACTTCGTGGCCGCGCCGAGGAAGGCCGCCAGCCGTACGGGATCGGTCAGCTGCCCGGCTGCCTTCTTCACCAGGGCCTTCATGAATCCCTGCTGGCGTTTGATCCGGCTCAGGTCGGAGCCGTCGCCGTAGTTGCGGAGCCGTACGTAGCCCAGTGCCTGGTCACCGTTGAGCAGATGCCTGCCGGCGGGGAGTTTCAGCTTCGTCTTGAGGTCGTCCACCGGCCGGGGCAGGCTCACCTCGACCCCGCCGAGCGCGTCCACCATGCCTTCGAAGGCGGAGAAGTCGAGTTCCACCAGGTGGTCGACGCGGATCCGGGTGGTCGACTCGACCGTGTTCAGGACACAGGCCTGCCCGCCCGTGGCGTAGGCCTGGTTGATCATGTCGGTCCTGGCGGGGAGGTTCGTCCCGGCGGTGGACAGGCAGGGGGGGATGTCGACGATCGAGTCGCGGGGGATGTTGAGGACCGTCGCCTTCTTCCGGTCGGCGGCCAGGTGCAGCAGGATCATCGTGTCGGTGCGCGTGCCACGGCCGGTCCGGAATCGGGGCGAGCCCGACTCGCTGTCGGTGCCTACCAGCAGCACGTTGAGGGGCCCGTCCGGCGCGGGCCGGGCCGCGGACCCGTCCAGGTCAACGGTAGGAATCACGGTAGGGATTACGGTGGGGATCACGGCGACGAGGGCGGTGACCGCCGCGGCCAGCGCGAGCATCGTCCAGCCGCGGACCCGCCGGGGAGGAGGGGCGAGCAGCCGCTGCCGCTGCCGTGCGAGCGTGGCGGGCGGTTCGTGCTCCAGCTGGCCGCCGAGGTCGCGGAGCATCGTCAGATCGTCCATGGTCACTCCTCCTCGTGCATCGGGTTGAGATCGCCGAACTTCGCGCGGACCTTGCGTCTGGCCCTGTTCAGGCGGGACCGCACGGTGCCGATCGGGATGTCCAGGGCCCGCGCGACCTCCTCGTACGACAGGTCGCTCCAGGCGATCAGCAGCAGGACGTCACGATCGCGGGCGGAGAGCTCCGTCAGCGCGCGGGCGAGCGCCGGACGGGACGCCTGAGCCGTGACGCCCGCGGCGACCCGATTGGCGGGCGACTCCACGATGACCTCGGCGGGGCTGCGCAGGAGCGCCCGGTAACGGGCGGCCTCGGTACGGCGGTGCCGGGAGATCAGCTTGGTGGCGATGCCGAACAGCCACGGCCGGGCGTCGGCGTAGGCCACGTCGTAGTGCTTCCGCCGGGCGAAGGCGACCAGGAACGTCTCCCCGACGAGATCTTCGGCGACCTCCGGTCCCAACCGGCGGGAGACATACCGGTAGAGCATCCCCGAATAACGGTCGAAGAGCGTGGCGAACGCCTCCGGATCGGCCCGTGACTCGGCTATCAGCGCGCCGTCGCTGGTCGGCGCGGTGGGCGGTGCTGTCATTGCTGGCACCCTGGCATGGCGGCCGGCCTTCCGTGGGAGAAGTGGTCAGCGATGTCTCGCCACAAGTCCCCATCCGGGTTCACGCCGTCCCGTGCCCCCGATGCCACGGCTGGAGTCAGTGCCGGAAACCGTCATACGTACGGCGCGCCGTACGCGGCCGGCTGTCTGATCCGGACCCTTGTCCAGGTCCCCTCATGGACGCGATTCCGATGAACTCAGCCCGGCGTGCCCGGGTGGCGGTCGCCAGAGGTCAGCTTCTCGCACGCCTCCCACACCGCCGCCCGGACATCGGGGTCGGCCGTGGTCGCCGGCCATCCGGCGGTTCGTCCCTTGATGTCGAGGTAGGTACCGGTCAGCCCTTCGAAGGTGGGGTCGGCGGCGAGCCGGATCCCGTTGCGGGCGGGCTTCTCCAGGTCTCCCCACACCCGCGGCATCAGCACCCGGAGCAGCGGCACGATCGGCCGGGCCAGCACCGGATAGCTGCCGATGCCCGAGGCCTTGTTCATCGGCGTGTACGCGTGTCCCGGATAGCCGACGTTGACGGTCACCCCGCCGGGCGGCTCAAGCTCGGCGAACGTGCGGCTCATCGCCATGAGGGCGAGCTTGGACCGGTTGTACTGGGTGTCGGTGAGCCAGCCGGCGAACGACCGCTCCGCCTGCAGGTTGGCCGGGTCGATCCGGCCGCGCGGCACGCCGCCGGTGATGTTGACGACGCGGGCGGGGGCGGAGTGCCGCAGGATCGGCAGCAGGAGCGTGGTCAGCAGGTAGGGGGCGAGGACGTTGACCGCGAACGCGGTCTCCACGCCGTCCTCCGTCAGGATCCTGCTCGGCGGGTTCGCGCCCGCGTTGTTGAGCAGCACGTGCAACTCGCCGTGCCGCTCCGCCACCTCCCCGGCGAGCCGGCGCACGTCGCGCTGGCGGGAAAGGTCGGCGGTGAGGGCGTGGACCTGCCCGTTTCCGGTGGTGTGCCGTAGTTCCTCGGCGGCCTCCGCGGCCCGGCGGGCGTCGCGCCCGACCACGACGACGCGGGCGCCGAGCCTGGCCAGCCCTCGTGCCGTCTCCTTGCCGATGCCGCCGGTGCCACCGGTCACGAGAACCGTGCGGCCGTCCATCTGCGTCATGGTGTCGCCTCCTCGGGGTCGCCGCCATCCTATGTCACTCAGTGACAATAGTGTCATCAAGCGACGATTAGTAGACTGCGGTGCATGGAGGAAGCCGATGGGGTCAGAGGGCGGGCCCGGCGGGCCGTCCGTGCCGAGCTGGCCGAGCTGGCCCTCGGCCTGTTCGTGGAGCGCGGGTTCGACACGACGACGGTCGACGATGTGGCCCGGGTCGCCGGGCTGTCCAAACGCAGCCTGTTCCGCTATTTCGCCACGAAGGAGGACATGGTGCTCGGGGTGGTGGACGTGATGGGAGAGGGGTTCGCCGAGGAGGTGCGAGCCCGTCCGGCCGAGGAGACGCCCTGGGACTGCCTGCGCGCCGTACTGCACGCGTGGGAGGCCAGGATCCGCGAGTCCACCGACCAGCTCGCCCGGCTGCGGCTGATCGAGTCCACCCCCACCCTGCGCGCCCGCCTCCACCAGAGGCGCGACGAGTCCCGCCGGCTCATCGCCGACGCCCTTCGCGAACGCCCCGGCTCCGGCCTGGACGGATTCACCGCGGAGTTCTACACCGCCGCCGCGGGCGCGGCCCTGGACGCGGCCTCGTCCGAGTGGCTCAGAACCGGTGGCGCCACCGACCGAGCCACCCTGATCGATCGAGCCTTCACGACCCTGCGCCCCTCCTGATCAGAACGACCTGATCGGACGACCCTTCGGAGCCGCGGCCCAGGCGGAGCGGAGAAGGCACAGCAGCGGTCAGTGGTTGACGGGGTCCGGGGTTTTCGTGGGGAAGGGGGCCTGGGGGCGGTCGGGTCGGCTGGTCCGGAGGGAGTAGAGGCTGAGGGGGACGCCGATCAACAGGGCGGCGGCGGTGACGACGAGGGCGACCTGGTAGCCGTCGAGGAAGGCGGCCAGCGGGTTGGCGCCCGCCTCCAGCGCCGCGGACTGCCTGGCCGTGAGGATCGCGCCGAGCACCGTCACGCCGAACAGGCCGGAGACCTCGCGGGAGACGTTGATCACGCCGGAGGCGATCCCGGCGCGGGACACCGGGAGCGTGCTGATGATGACGGCGGTCAGATGGATGAGCATGCCTCCGCCCAGGCCGTAGAGCAGGAACCAGGGCAGCAGGTCGAGGTAGCCGCCGTCGCTGCCGATGAGGGAGAGGGCGAAGATGGCCACGGCCATCAGGGTCAGGCCGAGGGCGATGGCGAGGCCGTTGCCGATCAGACCGGCGATCCGCTGGGCCTGGGTGGCGGCGACGGCCGTGAGCAGCGCCATCGGGACGAACGCCGCGCCGGCCTCCGTGGGGGAGAAGCCGAGGATGTTCTGCAGCCACAGGGCGCTGAAGAAGTAGACGCCGAAGATGCCGAACGACCACAGGCCCTGGGCCAGGATGCCGCCGCTGAACACCCGTGACCGGAACAGCGAGAGGTCGATCATCGGCTCCGCCGTACGCGTCTCGATCACGAGGAAGAGCGTCGCGGACAGCAGTGCCACGCCGAGCGCGGTGAGGATCGGTGCCGAGGTCCAGCCGGTGTTCTCGCCCTCGATCAGCGCGTAGGTCAGTGCGAAGAGGGCGATCGTCGACGTCGTGATGCCGGGCATGTCGAGGTGGCGGCTGGTTCGGTCGGCGGGCACCCGGATGGCCCACAGGCCGAACCCGATCGTTGCCACACCGAGTGGCACGTTGATCAGGAAGACCCATCCCCAGTCCCAGCGTTCGCTGATGAATCCGCCGGCCAGCGGGCCGAACGCCATGGACAGCGCGCCCACGGCGCTCCACAGGCCGATCGCCGTGCCCCGCTCTCGCGTGTCGGGGAAGAGCGAGGTGATCAGGGCCAGCGCGGTGGGGGTGAGGAACGCCGCACCGATGCCCTGCACGGCTCTGGCCGCGATCAGCGTGGGGCCGTCCCAGGCGAGCCCGGCGGCCAGCGAAGCCAGGGTGAACACGACCAGACCGGCGAGGAACACCCGCCGTCGGCCGAGGACGTCCGCCAGCCTGCCGCCGAGCAGCATGAGCCCGGCGAAGACCAGGATGTAGCTGCTGGTGATCCATTCCAGGCCGGAGAGGGTCAGGCCGAGCTCCCGCTGGATCGTCGGCAACGCCACGTTGACGATGTTGTTGTCGAGGTAGGTCATGAACGTCCCGAGCGCCACCGCGCCGAGCGCCCACCATCTCCTGCCGTCTGCCACGACCGCTCCAAACTATACGACGTACATGTACGCCGTATAGTGGAACTTATACGTTGTACAGTTGTCAAGTGATGAGCAAACTGTCCCGTGAGGCCGTCCTGGTCCAAGCGCTCCGGCTCGCCGACCGGGAAGGGCTGGAAGGGCTCACGATCCGGCGCCTGGCGGCCGAGCTCGAGGTCACGCCGATGGCCCTCTACTGGCACTTCAAGAACAAGGAGGAGTTGTTCACCGCGCTCGTCGACCACGTGCTGCGGGATGTGATCGAGGAGGACGCGGCCGGCGGGTCATGGAACGTCCGGCTGCGGGTGATGGTGGCGGGCGTGATCGATGAGCTTCGGGCGCACCCCTGCCTGCCCGACCTGCTCGACCGGTGTGACAGGGAATCCGTCAACGCCTTCCTGCGGCTCACGGACTCCTCGCTGGCGCTCCTCCGGGAGGCGGGATTCACCCTCGCCGAGGGCGCCTACACCTCGTCGTACCTGCTGACCGGCGCGATCGGGCTGGTCCGCGGCCAGCCGGAGGAATCGCGGGAGCTGCCCCCCGAGGAGGCCGCCGAACGGCGCCGCCTGCACCGGCTGTCGATGGAGTCGCTGCCCGCCGACCGCTTCCCCAGCATCGTGGAGTACGCCGCCACCCTGGAGGAGCCCGTCGACATCGGCTTCTATCACTCCTTCGGCCTGGACCTCCTGATGTCCGGCGTGGAGGCCATGGCCGCCAGGAAGGCGCCCAGCAACGCGACCCCGAACAACACCGCGTAGGTGCGCTGGAAGCCGGTCATGAGCTGGTCGAGCGCGACCGGCGAGAGCCGCGAGAGGGTGCCCTGGTAGACCAGCGGACGTACGGCCGGCGCGACCGAGCCGGACAGCACGCTGAGGGTCAGGGCCACGCTGAGCACGATCCCGACATTCATGATCATGAGCCGGAAGCCGTTCACCACCCCGAGGCTGCCCGCCGGCAGGGCGCTCATGACCTGGGTCGTGTTGCCCGTCAGGAACGTCCCGCTGCCGCATCCGCACACGAACAGCCCGGCCGCCAGGATCCAGTACGGCGTGGCCGGATCGGTCGAGAGCAGCAGCACCAGCAGGCCCGCCGAGCTGAACAGCGAGCCGCCCACCGAGAGCCAGTAGGGCGCGACACGGCGGCCGAGCGCGCCGGCCAGCGGCGAGGCGAGGGCCATCCCGATCGGGACGGGCAGCACGGCGAGCGCGGCGGCGAGCGCGTCGTCGCCCCTGGCCGCCTGGAAGTAGAGCGCGGCGAGCAGGATCAGCGAGGCACGGGCGACGGCGTTGCAGAACGACGCCAGGTTGGCCATCGCGAGCACCCGCTCGCCGAATACCCGCAGATCGAGCACCGGATGCGACGCCCGCCTCTCCACCAGCACCAGCACCGGGACCAGCGCGACGGCGACCAGACCGCCGACGATCACCACCGGGCTGGACGGCCCGCGGGAGCCCGCCTCGCTGAGCGCCATCAACGCGGCCGACAGCAGGGCGAAGACGATCAGGTTGCCCACCGCGTCGACCGGTTCGCGGCGGCCACGCGGCGTCCGCCGCAGCGTGAGACCGCCCCAGACCAGCGCGATCAGCCCGGCGGGCACGTTGATCCAGAAGATCCACTGCCAGCCGGCCGTCTCGGCGATCAGGCCGCCCAGTGTGGGCCCGGCGAGTTGGGCGACGGAGAGCGTGCCGATGTAGACGCCCATGCCCTGGCTGAGCCGGTCAGGCGGGAAGGCGTCGGTGATCAGTACCGTGCCGTTCGCCAGGATCATGGCCGCCC
The DNA here is from genome assembly GCF_022213955.1 of Dolomitihabitans soli. Lineage (GTDB taxonomy): Bacteria > Actinomycetota > Actinomycetes > Streptosporangiales > Streptosporangiaceae > Streptosporangium_A > Streptosporangium_A soli. The sequence goes on from NZ_JAKNTW010000019.1 coordinate 278,996, forward strand.
CCACCGCCTGTACGGCACGCATGGCGATCAGCAGGCCGACGTTCGGCGACAGCCCGGCCAGCAACGAGGCGACCGTGAACAGGGCGAACCCCGCCAGATACACCTCCCGCCTGCCCAACAGGTCGGCGACGCGCCCGAAGAACACCAGCGTGGCCGTGTTGACCAGCAGGAACGACAGCAGAATCCAGGTAGCCGCGAACGCGTCGGCCCGGAAGTGCCGCACCACCTCGGGAAGCGCGACGTTGAGCGTGCTGCCGGAGATCCCGATCAGCACCAGTCCGAGGCTGGTCACCGAGCAGACCCGCCACGCGTACCTGAGCCTTCTGACGTATTCGGGCGTGCCAGGAAGCTCCTGGGGGGCGGCGACCATGCCTTCCAATCCGGCGTACCGCGTACGCCTGCGGTTCACCTGGCTCGCTTGCGCAGCCCTTCGAGATCGTGGATGACCACCCGTCGCCTGCCGGTCGCGATCAGCCCGCGATCCCGCAGCGCCCGCAGCGACTTGCTGACCGCCTCCCTGGACGCGCCGGTCCACCCGGCCAGCTCGTCCTGGGAGAGCGGCAACGCCACCCGGACCCCGCCGCCCGACGGCTCGCCGTACCGCTCGGCCAGCTCGACGAGCCGGGTGGCGACGCGGCCGGTGGTGTCGAACGCGCCGTACTCGATGCGCTTGCGGTCGGCGTCGCGCAGCCTGCCGATGATCAGCTTCATGAGCAGTACGGCGATCCGCCCGTGCTGGTGGAGGAATCCGGGGAAGTCGCCGATCACGATGCCCTCGACCGGCTCCAGGGTGGTCACCGTGCCCGACCGCGGCCCTCCGTCGATGGCGGACATGTCGCCCAGCAGGGCCCCCGGGCCCCGGATCGCCAGCACCACCTCGGTGCCGCTCGCGGTGTGCGAGGAGACCTTGACCCTGCCCGCGGTGAGCACCAGCACCCAGTCGGCGGCGTCTCCCTCGTTGATGACCGTGTCGCCCCGGTCCCAACGCCGTGGCCGCCCGTTCGCCCGGAGTGTCGCCAGTTCCTCCGGGGTGAGTAACGACAGGAACTCATCGGGTTCGAAGGGGACCGGCTGGTTCATGGTGGCTTTGACCTCTCAAGGGTCTTCATCCGGATTATCCACGTACGGGAGGGGATTATCCCCCCAGCGCGTGCAGCACGTAGCCGTCGACCGGCTGTTCCTTGCCCTTCAGGGTCAGCTTGCCCAGGGAGCTCACCTCGGCCCCCGGGCCGAGCTGGTCGAGGGTGGACGAGCCGATCACGACCGTGCCCGGCTCGGCGAGCGTCTGGAGGCGGGCGGCGACGTTCACGGCGTCGCCCATGGCGTTGAAACCGCGCAGCTCGGGGCTGCCGATGTTGCCGACGAGGGCGGTGCCGGTGTTGATCCCGACCCGGAACCGCGGCCACTCCACCCCGTTCAGGGCTCCGGCGACCTGCTCCCGGGCGACCTCCTCGGCCACCCTGATCGCCGCCTCCTGCATGGCCAGCCCCGCCCTGGCCGCGGCCCGCGCGTGGTCCGGCCGGCGGGCGGGCGCGTTGAACAGGGCGAGCAGGGCGTCCCCGACGAACTGCACGACCGTGCCGCCGTTCGCCAGGATGCAGGGCACGGCGGCCGTGTGGTACCGGTTGAGCATGTCGACGATCTCCCCCGGCGAGACCCGCTCGGAGAACGTGGTGAACCCCTTCAGGTCGGCGAACAGCGAGGTGAGTTCCACCAGCGAGCCGCCGAGGGCCGCCTGCTCCGGGTCGGCCAGCAACGAGGCCGCCACGTCCGGTGACATGTACTGCCGGAAGAGGGTGGACAGCTCGCCGTACAACCGGGCGTTCTCCAGCGAGATGGATATCTGTCCCGCCAGCAGGGCCGCCAGCGTCTCGTCCTGCGAGGTCCTGCCCACCGGCACCCTGAGCGCGCCCGCGAGCCGTCCCTTGACCGTGAGCGGGTGCACGAGCATCCCGTCGTGCCGGACCGGTTCCCCGCCGGGGAAGTCGTGCTCGCCGTACTCCCTGGATCCCATCGCGACCAGGCCGTCCGCGACCAGGCCCATCCGCACGTCGCCGTACGCCCGCCGGACACGGTCGAGGGCCCGGGAGAGCAGCTCCTGCTCGGGCAGCCCCACCCGCGCGCTGCGCCCCACGTCGACCAGCGCGCCGAGCCGGTCCGACAGCTCCCGCTCGGACGCGAGCGCCTCGCCCGCCCGGTCGAGCACCGCCGCCTGACTTTCGGTCAGCCGGAACTTTCCCGCCAGCCGGGTCGCCACCGGCACCCCCGACTCCGTACGGCGGCGCAGATGGCCGACGAGCTCCTCCAGCGCCTCCTCGTACTGCGCCTGGATCCGCCTGACCGTCGCCGCGAGCGTGATCGAGTCGAACAGTCCCGCGCTGGAACCCTCCCGGCGGAACTGGATGTAGGCGCTGTAGGCGACGAACCCGAACGCCAGCGTCAGCAGCAGGTGCCACTCCCACCAGGAGAGCTGCCAGTTGTGGTGCGACATCCCCGCCACCATCGCCTCGGCGAGCAGCGCGTACGCGGTGATCAGGCTGATCAGTAGCGCCGCCGGCCGCCGCCGGTGGGTGCGGAACATCAGCGCCGCCGCGGCCGTGTACAGCAGCACCGAGGGGATCGCCCCCAGCCCCAGCGTCGCCCCGCCGGGCGGCGGGCGGTCCTGCAGCGCCCTGAGCCCCGGCACCAGCGACGCGACCCCCCAGCCGACGAGCAGCACGATGAGCCCGCCGCGCAGCAGGTCGGCGTTCTTCAGCACGGCACGCGCGGCGCGTTCGGAAAGGGGCAGTGCGGAGACGAACGCGAAGACCGAGGCGACCGTCAGCCCGACGGGCTGGGCGAGGTCGAAGCCGATGGTCCCCTTCGGAAGGATGATCGTCGGGGTGGTCAGCCCGTGCAGGAAGAAGAAGCCGGCGGTGCTCAGGAAGACGAGCGAGACCAGCAGCAGCCGCGCGTCCGACCGGCGGGCCGACGCCTGGCTGATCATCGCCCCGAGCACCACATTGATGCCCGCGACCCCGAGGATCAGCCAGAAATGGCTCACCTCGTGTTGCCATTTGACGTCGATGTGCGGATTCGCCAGCAGCAGCCACAGGCCGAGCATCGGCACGATCAGGTGGATCGCCCACACGACCGCGCGGACCGGCTGGGTGGCCGGTGGCAGGTAGGGCTCGGGGTCGTGGCCCGATGGGGTGGTTTCCGGCATGGAAGCGCTGGTCGGCACGATCGCCCTCCAGATCAGCGGACGCTCGCCGCATGGGTGTGCGCCCCGTCATGTTCGCCCGCGGCCAGAAGGCGCGGTTTCCCCCGAACGGAGTTCATTATCCCGAAGCGCGACGCCGGATGACCATGTCCAGCCAAGCCCGACTTATGAGCCCCAGCCGACCGACCGGCGGAACGCTCCGACCCGGCCTCCAAGCAAGGACGACGTAGGCCTGGCTGGCGATAACGCGTCACACGCTGACCACCACGTCGTCTTCGAGCACGGTCCCCCGAACAGCGAAGCGCGATGCTGGACGGCAGGCCCGACTCGCCATCTCCGGCCGCCACCTTCAACGAGAGACGATGCCCAGCTCTGCCAGCAGCTTCCAGACCTCGGTCGATGGGTCACGGGCGAGCACCCCGCAATCCGCGGCGTGACCCTTCGTGGGGGAGCAGCCAAGACTAGGGCAGTTGCCTACCAGCACCCTGGCCAGCTGGGCGGCATGCTCCGCACGCCCCTTCAACGCCTGCCGCCGTATCCCGGTCACGTGCTTGCCCCGCTTGTCGAAATCGCGGTAGGCGAGGTGGCTGCCCCGCAGCAGCTGATGGACATTCGAGCTAGAGCCGCCCTGTGCCCCAGGAGGCCCGGCCACGAAGTGCAGCAAGAGCCACAGATCGAAGGATGGATGGGAGAACGCGACGTTGACCCCTTGTGCCAGGGCGTCGGCATAGGACTCCTGAACGCGGGTGTGCTGATCCCTGTCGAAGAAGGCCCATACCTGCTCGCGCTTCAGATCGTCGAGCTCGCTGATCTTCTCCAGTGCCCGAGCGACGACCTCACGCGGTTTGAGGCCTTTCCGCTCCCAGATCACGTGAATCTCGAAAGCGCGAGGCTCCCCCGCGTATTCCTCCTCGAGATACTTCAGGTAATCCCGTTCGGTGCTCTCACCTTCCACGACGGCGTAGATCACCTGACGTCCCCTGCCCTCGGTGACGGCGCGTGGGACACGAGGACCCCCCTTCGGGGCTCCTCTCTTTCTGACCGGGCTCACCCGCCGGCCTCGGTACGGCGCTGCTCCGTCTCCACCGCCATGTCTCTGAGCCCGATCCGCGGAATCCCGCCATAACGGCCGCGGAGGTATCCGCGTTCCATGCTCTCGTCCGTCCGTACACCCATATCGGTGAGCGGATACAGCCTGGATTCGCCCGTGCTCATCTTCTCCGTGATCCAGACCTGCTCGCGGTCCAGAGGACGCTCAAGGTGAGCCTTGCTGAGCAGGGTCACATCGTGCCCGGTGAACACCAGTTGAGCGCCAAGTGGATTGGCGACGGTGTCCTCGAACAGGCGGACGATCTCGGCGACCAGGACGGGATGCAAGCTGGAATCAAGCTCGTCGATCAGCAGGACGGCCCCGTCGTCGAGCGCTTTGAGCAGGGGGATGAGCAAGGCAAGCCAGGTCAGCGTCCCCAACGACTCCTGGTGGCGGATGTCGAACGCCACCGAGCCGTTCCTGCCTTGATGGACAAGGGAGACCGCCGGCGCCTCTTCGTCTTTGTCCTCGACCTCGATGCCGGTAATGCCAAGATCTGCTACGGACAGCAGCCTTTCAACGCGTTTCCGGAAGATCGGATCAAGAAGCTTTCGTCGGCTGTGTGCATCCAGCCGGTGCAGATCGTCACCCGGGCTGACCAGCCACAGATTGTCGTTGAACCATGAGAACAGTGGCGCCAACTGCTTGACGTGCAGCGATCCCGCAGCGGTGAGGAAGAGCGCGTTGGGTCTGGTGTACTCGATCAGCGGCTTCTTCGGGCCTTTCAGCCGGTCGCTGGGAAAGCGGAACTGCTCGTTCCTGTCCGCGTCACGATCAAACCAGACCTGACGGCGACGGCTCCCGCGCGGATAGACATGAAGCCATTCGGTCTCCACGCGCCTGTCAGACACTTCGAATCCATAGACGTACCGATCGGCCCCGATGACCACGTCGACTTCGAAGAGGGAGGCTTCCTCCGCCGCCTCGCGATCGACCGCGAACGGTTGTCGCGGAACCCCCTTGGCCCTGGCCCAGTCGGCCACCGAATCCAGGACGGCATGGCGCATCCATCGCATGGCGCCGAGCAAATTCGTCTTACCCGAGGCGTTGGCTCCGAAGACGGCGGCGACGGGTGAGACGCGGAGGTCGCTGATCGACCGTGCGGCTCGATCGCCACCTTCAGGCGCGAGCAATGACAGTTCGATCTCTCCACGGAACGAAAGGACGTTTGCGGCCCGAAAACCGACCAGCATGCCGAGCCTCTCCACAGGTAGGAAGTCAGCCTCATTCTATGGCCGATGTGAACGAAAACCTGCACAGATGGCCCTGTGATTCGGATTCGATCCTGATCGACGCTCCTACAGGGAAAAGAGAACACGGCCCGGGCGTGGTTCGCGCGGGCCGTGTGGGGTGGAGGTCAGCCGAAGAGGGCGGGGAGGGGGGATTCGTGGGTCTGGCGCAGCTCCGGGAGGGGGATGTCGAGGACGCCCTCGACGACGAGGGACGAGCCGCCCGTGACGCCCAGGGTGGAGCAGGGCACCTCGTGGACGGAGCAGAGCTCGGCGAAGGCGTGGAAGGACTCAGGGACGACGGTCACCAGGGCGCGGGAGGCCGACTCGCTGAACAGGTCGGTGAAGGCGTCGTCGCCGGGGAGGGTGACGACGCAGCCGACGTCGTTCGCCAGGCAGGCTTCCGCGATGGCGATGGCCAGGCCGCCGTCGGAGAGGTCGTGTGAGCCGGTCAGCAGGCCGCGCGTGGCGGCTTCGACCAGGACCGTGGCCAGGGCGCGCTCGGCTTCCAGGTTCACGGCAGGGGGAAGGCCGCCGAGGTGGTCGTGGTCGACCTGGGCCCACTGCGAGCCGCCGAACTCGTCGGCGGTCTCGCCGAGCAGCACCACCCGCTCGCCCAGCCCGGTGAACCCGGACGGGACGCGTCGCCGTACGTCTTCGAGGACGCCGAGGACGCCGACGACGGGGGTCGGGTGGATGGGGGCCGCGCCGGTCTGGTTGTAGAAGGAGACGTTGCCACCGGTGACGGGGACGCCGAGAGCCTTGCAGGCGTCGGCCAGGCCGCGTACGGCCTCGGCGAACTGCCACATGACCTCGGGGTCCTCCGGCGAGCCGAAGTTGAGGCAGTTGGTGACGGCGAGCGGGCGGGCGCCGGTCACCGCGACGTTGCGGTAGGACTCGGCGAGGGCGAGCTGCGCTCCGGCGTAGGGATCGAGCCGGGCGTAGCGGCCGTTGCCGTCGGTGGCGAGGGCGATGCCGCGGTTGGTCTCGGTGGCGCCGGGCATCACCTCGCTGACCCTGAGCACCCCCGCGTCGGCCGGCTGGGCGAGCACGGTGTTGCCGCGCACATATCTGTCGTACTGGCCGGTGACCCATTCCTTGGAGGCCAGGTTGGGCGAGCCGAGCAGCCGCAGCAGGGTCGCGCGCAGGTCGTCGGGGCGGGCGAGCCGGGCGGGGTCGTCGGCGTTGAGGGCCGACTGCCCCTCGGGCTCGTGGAACGGGCGCTCGTAGACGGGACCCTCGTTGGCGGCGGTGCCGGGCGGCAGATCGACGATGGTCTCGCCGTGCCAGGTCATCACCAGACGCTTGGTGTCGGTCACCTCGCCGATCACGGTCGCCGGGATGTCCCACTTGGCGCAGATCTCCAGGAAGGCGGGGATGTCGGCGGGTGTGACGACCGCCATCATCCGTTCCTGCGACTCCGACATCAGGATCTCTTCGGGCCGCAGCGTCGGGTCGCGCAGCGGCACCAGGTCGAGCTGGACGTCCATGCCGCCGGTGCCGTTCGCGGCCAGCTCCGTGGTCGCGCAGGAGACTCCGGCCGCGCCGAGGTCCTGGATGCCCACGACCACGTCGGCCTGGAACAACTCCAGGCAGCACTCGATCAGCAGCTTCTCCATGAACGGGTCGCCGACCTGGACGCTGGGCCGCTTGGTCTCCGAGCCGTCCTCGAAGGTCGCCGAGGCCAGCACGGAGGCGCCGCCGATCCCGTCGGGGCCGGTCAGCGCGCCGAAGAGGACGACCTTGTTGCCCGGGCCCGGCGCGGTGGCCAGCTTGATCTGGTCCTTGCGCAGCAGGCCCACGCACAGCGCGTTCACCAGCGGGTTGCCGATGTAGCAGGGGTCGAAGGCCAGCTCGCCGCCGATGTTGGGCAGGCCGAGGCAGTTGCCGTACGAGCTGATGCCCTCGACGACGCCGGGGAGCACCCTGCGCGTGTCGGGGGCGTCGGCGGCGCCGAAGCGCAGCGCGTCCATGACCGCGACCGGCCGCGCGCCCATCGACATGATGTCGCGGACGATGCCGCCCACGCCGGTGGCCGCGCCCTGATGGGGCTCGACGTACGACGGGTGGTTGTGCGACTCGATCTTGAACGTGGCCGCCCAGCCGTCGCCGATGTCGACCACGCCGGCGTTCTCACCCATGCCCACGAGCAACGCCTCGGATTTCGGGGCCTTCGTCCCGAACTGCCGCAGATGCACCTTGGACGACTTGTAGGAGCAGTGCTCGCTCCACATGACGCTGTAGATGGCGAGCTCGCTGCTCGTCGGGCGGCGGCCGAGGATGTCCCTGACCCGCTGGTACTCCTCGTCCTTCATGCCCAGCTCGACGTACGGCAGGCGCTCGCCGGGGGTCTGCTCCGCCCGGCTGACAGAGTCGATCATGCGTTGACCAGCTTCTTGAGGATAGAGGTGAAGAACCCGAGGCCATCGGTACCCGGTCCGCCGGTGAGGTCCTCGACGGCGTGCTCCGGGTGCGGCATCAGGCCGACGACGTTGCCCGCCTCGTTGCGGATGCCGGCGATGTCGTTGAGCGAGCCGTTCGGGTTGCCGAGATAACGGACGACCACCTGACCGCCGGCCTCAAGGGCGTCGATCGTGTCGGGGGCGGCCACATAGCGGCCCTCACCGTGCTTGATCGGGATGACCACCTCCTGGCCGGCGGTGTAGCCGGAGGTCCAGGGGGTGTCCGTGCTCTCGATCCGAAGCCGCTGGTCACGGCACACGTAGTGCAGCCCGCCGTTCCGCACCAGCGCACCGGGCAGCAGGTGGGCCTCACAAAGGATCTGGAACCCGTTGCAGGTGCCCAGCACCGGCAGCCCGGCACCGGCCGCCCGGACGACCTCGCCCATCAGCGGCGCGAACCGTGAGATGGCCCCGCAGCGCAGATAGTCGCCGTAGGAGAACCCTCCGGGCAGGAAGAGCGCGTCGACGCCCTTCAGGTCGGTGTCCGCGTGCCACAGCGGCACCGCCTCACCACCCGCGTGCCGTACGGCACGCGCGGCGTCCTGATCGTCAAGAGTTCCGGGAAAAGTGACCACGCCCACCCGGGCAGCACTCATGGCTGTCGTTCCCCTCCACGCGAGAGCGCCGCGCCACCGTCTCACCCAATCGGACAGTGGTCTGCGGCGGTAGGTACGCCTCAGGCTATCCGGTCAGGGCAAACGGACCGGACAGTGCCCGGTGCGCTCACACGGTGGCCAGCACCCGATCGCGGCGGACGGCGGACTCGTCGTCCCACAGGAGGAGCTTGCGCAGGTGGACGGTGGTGCCACGGCCGGGATTGATGTCGAAGGAGATCTCGTCGACGACCGCCTGCATGATCAGGATGCCGCGGCCGTTCTCCATGTCGGCGGGCGGATAGCGATCAGGCAGCGCGGCCAGGCCGAGACCCTTGTCGATGATGCGCAGATCGCAACGGCCTTCGCCGATGGCGGCCGTCACCTCGTAGCGGTTGGCCGGGCCGCCGTGCCGTACGGCGTTGGCGCAGGCTTCGGACGCGGCCAGCAGGACGTCGGCGACGCAGTTCTCCGCCACGCCCAGCGAACGCAGGGCATCCCCCAGGACTCTGCGGACCATCGGGATACCTACCGCATCCCTAGGCAAGGCCAACGAGAACTCAATATCCACCGGACCCCTCCCCGGCGAGGAACTACACGCTTGGAAGGTTTCCCCGAGAAATCAGGGCTAACCGCAAAATAACGCTGTTGTTATTTACTGTTGGTCAACCCGTGGGATTGTGGCACGTCCGAAGGTGGCTTTACACCCTGGTGTCGAAGTCTTGTGTGTCAAATGTGCTGTTCTACCCCTCCACCCGCACGGTGAAGTCTTCGATGACGGTGTTCGCCAGGAGTGTCTCGGCCATGTTTCGGACGTCCGCAAGAGCGGCCTCGTCGGCGGGACCGTCGATCTCGACCTCGAACCGCTTGCCCTGCCGTACCGCGGAGACGCCCGAGAAGCCCAGGCGGGGGAGCGCACGGGCGATGGCCTGCCCCTGCGGGTCGAGGATCTCCGGTTTGAGCATGACGTCGACGATGACGCGCGCCACGTGTTCCTCCTGCTTGGGGCGGTGGGGTTGGAGCGGAACCAGGCTACTGCCTGGTTCCGGGCGGTGTGTTCCGGGGCTCATCGGGAACGGTGAGGAACGAGGTGAGGAAAGCACATGGGAGCGGGTGCACAAGGCATGTGACCTCTGCCACGATGTCCCCATACGCACATGGACCACCACCAACCGGACCGTGGGCGTGGCGAGCCGGCCGTACGACAGGTGGTGACCCCATCCCCTGCGGCCCCGAGCAAAACAGGAGTGGCAACGTGGCAATCGACGCCTCTCGTGGTTTCAGCCAGTTGGGTGGAACCGAGGATCCCCCGGAACTCGTCCAGCTCCTCACCCCTGAGGGAGAGCGGGTCGAGCACCCCGACTACGACATCGAGTTGACGCCGGACGAGATCCGCGGGCTCTACCGTGATCTGGTCCTGGTGCGCAGGGTCGATCTGGAGGCCGTGGCCCTCCAACGGCAGGGCGAGCTGGGCATCTGGGCCTCGCTGCTCGGCCAGGAGGCCGCCCAGATCGGTTCGGGGCGGGCGATGACCGACGCCGACATGGCTTTTCCCACCTATCGGGAGCACGGCGTGGCCTGGTGCCGCGACGTCGATCCGGTCAAGCTGCTCGGCCTCTTCCGCGGCGTGAACCACGGCGGCTGGAACCCGGCCGAGCACAACTTCCACCTGTACACGATCGTGATCGGCAGCCAGACCCTGCACGCGGTCGGTTACGCCATGGGCATCCAGCGTGACAGCGCCGAGGCCGCCGCGCTCGTCTACTTCGGCGACGGCGCCACCTCGCAGGGCGACGTGAACGAGTCCTTCATCTGGGCGAGCGTCTTCAACGCCCCGGTGGTCTTCTTCTGTCAGAACAACCAGTGGGCGATCTCCGAACCGCTGGAGAAGCAGAGCCGCATCCCGCTCTACCGGCGCGCGAGCGGCTTCGGCTTCCCCGGCATCCGGGTCGACGGCAACGACGTCTTCGCCTGCCTCGCGGTGACCCGCAAGGCGCTCGACGACGCGCGGAGCGGCCAGGGACCGACCCTGATCGAGGCGTTCACCTACCGGATGGGCGCCCACACGACCTCCGACGACCCCACCCGCTACCGCGTCGCGGGCGAGCTCGAAGCATGGAAGCTCAAGGACCCGATCGAGCGGGTGAAGGCGTACATGTTCAAGAACCAGCTCGCCGACCAGGAGTTCTTCGACGCGATCGACACGGAGGCCGACCAGCTCGGGCGCGACGTGCGCAAGCGCTGCCTGGCGATGCCCGACCCCGGCCCGTTGGCCATCTTCGATCACGTCTACGCGGAGCGGCACGCGCTGATGGACGAGGAGCGCGAGCAGTTCGCGGCTTACCTCGCGACCTTCGAGGGAGCTGACGGATCATGACCACGCTGGCCCTGGCCAAAGCCATCAACGAGGGACTCCGCAAGGCCATGGAGGACGACCCCAAAGTCCTCGTCATGGGCGAGGACGTCGGCAAGCTCGGCGGCGTCTTCCGGGTCACCGACGGTCTGCAGAAGGACTTCGGAGAGCTGCGGGTCATCGACACCCCGCTCGCCGAATCGGGCATCATCGGCACCGCCATCGGTCTCGCGCTACGCGGCTACCGCCCGGTCTGCGAGATCCAGTTCGACGGCTTCGTCTTCCCCGCCGCCGACCAGATCATCACCCAGCTCGCCAAGATGCCGATGCGCTCGCTCGGCGAGCTCAAGCTGCCCGTCGTCATCCGCATCCCCTGCGGTGGCGGCATCGGCGCGGTCGAGCACCACAGCGAGTCCCCCGAGGCGTACTTCACCCACACCAGCGGCCTGCGCGTGGTCGCCTGCTCCAACCCGGCCGACGGCTACAGCATGATCCAGCAGGCGATCCGCTGCGACGACCCGGTCATCTTCTTCGAGCCCAAGCGCCGTTACTGGGAGAAGGCCGAGGTCGACACGGCGGGCGCCGACTGGTACCCCTTCGACGCGGCCAAGATCGTACGGCCGGGCACCGACCTCACGCTGATCGCCTACGGGCCGATGGTGAAGACCTGCCTGGAGGCCGCCACGGCGGCCGAGGAGGACGGGCGCTCGGTCGAGGTCGTCGACCTGCGCTCGCTCAACCCGCTCGACAGCGCGCTGGTGATGGAGTCGGTCAAGCGGACCGGCCGCTGCGCGGTCGTGCACGAGGCGCCCGTCTTCAGCGGGTACGGCGCGGAGCTGGCCGCCCGGATCACCGAAACGTGCTTCTACCGGCTGGAGGCCCCGGTGCTCCGAGTCGGCGGCTTCTCCACCCCCTACCCGCCCTCCCGGCTGGAGGACCACTACCTGCCCGATCTCGACCGAGTGCTCGACGCCGTCGACCGTTCGTTCACCTTCTGAGAGGTGGGTTCATGCGAAGCGAGTTCAGGCTCCCCGACGTCGGGGAAGGGCTCACCGAAGCCGAGATCGTCCGCTGGCACGTCAAGGTCGGCGACTCGGTCAAGGTGAACCAGACGATCGTCGAGATCGAGACCGCCAAGGCCATTGTCGAACTGCCGTGCCCGTTCGAGGGCGTGGTGGCCGGTCTGATGGTGGACGAGGGCCAGACCGTCGACGTCGGCACCCCCATCATCGCCGTGGACACCGAGGAGGAGGCTCCGCCGGGGCCGGCTGACGACGGGCGCGCGGCGCGGGCCGAGGACCTGGTGCCCACCCCACCGGCCGAAGGCGCCGTCGAACCCGGCGTCCACGGCAGCCCCGCCCCCAAGGAGCAACGCCAGCCGGTGCTGGTCGGCTACGGCGTCAAGATGGACGCCACCAAACGCCGCCCCCGCAAACCCGCCCAGCAGCCGCCGGCGGGGAACCACGCCCCTGAGCCTCGCCCGTCCCAGGTGATCCCGTCCCAGGCGAGCCCGCCTCTGACAGCCGGAGAAACCCACGTCGCCGAGCGGGGCACACGGGCGGACGTGCTGGCCAAGCCCCCGGTCCGCAAGCTCGCCAAGGACCTGGGCGTCGACCTCACCGCCCTCACCGGCACCGGTCCGCACGGCACGATCACCAGGGACGACGTCCACGCCGCCGCCGACCAGCCCCCGCCCGCCGTACGGCCCGCCGTACGAGGCCAGGAGGAACGCGTCCCGATCAAGGGAGTACGGCGCGCCACCGCGCAGGCGATGGTGGCCTCCGCCTTCACCGCTCCGCATGTCACCGAGTTCCTCCAGGTGGACGTGACCGAGACCGTACAGGCGGTACGGCGGCTCCGGGCGATGCCCGACTACGCCGAGATCAAGGTCTCCCCCCTGCTGCTGCTCGCCAAGGCGCTGCTGGTCGCCGCCCGCAGATATCCGATGGCCAACTCCACCTGGGACGAGGAGGCCCAGGAGATCGTGGTCAAGCACTACGTGAACCTTGGCATCGCGGCCGCCACCCCGCGCGGGCTGCTCGTGCCCAACATCAAGAACGCCGACTCCCTCTCGCTCCGAGACCTGGCCCAAGCCTTGGCCGCGCTCGCCGAGACCGCCAGGGCGGGCAAGACGCAGCCGGCTGACATGGCGGGCGGCACGATCACGATCACCAACGTGGGCGTGTTCGGCGTCGACACGGGCACCCCGATCATCAACCCCGGCGAGGTGGCGATCCTCGCCCTCGGCCAGATCAGGGACCTGCCCTGGGTGGTGGACGGCCAGGTCGTGCCGCGCAGCGTGTGCACGCTCGCACTGTCCTTCGACCACCGCGTCATCGACGGCGAGCTGGGGTCGCTGCTGCTCCGCGACGTCGGGGCCATGCTGGAGGACCCGCTGCGCACCCTCGCCTGGAGCTGACCCAGGGCCGCGACCGCCTCCGCCCGTCCGGGGGCGGAGGCGGTCGCGTAAGGTGCGGGGCGTACGCCGGGAGGTCGGGTTCGGCTCTCCGGACTACGCTCGATGACCGCGCCAAGGGCCGGTCCGCGCTGAGAGAAGGAGAGCGGATGCTCCGCCACGTGGTGCTGTTCACCTGGACCGATGACTCGACCGAGGAGCAGCGGGCCGAGGTCGCGACCCGCCTGCGGGAGCTGCCCGGGGCCATCGCCCAGATCAGGGACTACCGCATCGGCGCCGACGCGGGCATCAACGACGGCAACTACCACTTCGCCGTCGTGGCCGACTTCGACTCCGTCGACGACTACCTGGTCTACCGCGACCACCCGCTCCACCAGGCCGTGATCGCCGAGACCATCAAGCCGATCGTCGCGGGCCGCGCCGCCGTCCAGTACACCCTCTGACGGTCGGGAATCGGCCGGTCGGGATCGCCTGCGGGCTTTGCTTTAGTCGCAGTGCTCCATGGGTGAGATGTACCACAGATTCGTGGAACTCGTGTCGCCACCATAAACGCCGCCCCACGAGATGCATTGCCCCGGAGCGTTAACCTTCACCGGGCCGGCGTAGTACTTGTAGTCATCGTATTCCGTACGCGATGTTCCGCCTGCGGGCCGGATGTAGGCCCCGACGTTTACATCGTCTGTCGTGTCTTTCCAGGTGACCACACAGTTGGTCGTGCCGTTGTACATCAGATAGACGACGGCTTTGCCGAGATCTTTCTTGTCGATCACGTGGTAAGAGCCGACGCCGCATGCCGCGACCGGCGACGACGCCGCCATCGCGGCTGAGGTGGCCGGCGACGGTGTCGTCGGCGCCGATGCGGCAACCAGGATCGATCTGTCAGGCCGACACGGCGATCAGCCGAACGTGTGGCGATCAAGCCACATCATCGAGTGACCCGTCGATCAACTTCGGGCTCCGCGCACCCCCTACGATGCGGGGATGCGGGAGGAGCCGATGGAATTCCGGATTCTGGGTCCTCTGGAGGCGGTCGTCGACGGTCGCCCGGTCGGTCTGGGCGGGGTGCGGCCCAGGTTGCTGCTGGCGACCCTGCTGCTGTCGCCCGGGCGGCGGGTGCCGCTGGACGGCCTGATCGAGTCGGTGTGGGGGGCGGAGCCGCCGGGTTCGGCGCGGACGCAGCTCTCCATCCACGTCTCCGCGTTGCGCAGGGCCCTCGGCAACGCGGACGTGATCGAGACCGTCGACAGCGGCTACCGGATCCGGGCGGAGAACGCGCGGATCGACGTGCTGACCGCCGAACGGCGCCTGGCACGGGCCGAGGAGGAGGTCGCGGCCGGCCGTACCGAGGAGGCGGTCGCGGTGCTGGAGGAGGCGCTCGCCCTGTGGCGCGGGCCGGTGCTCGCGGGGCTGGACAGCGCGGTCATCGCCGACGGGGCGCGGCGGCTTGAGGAACTGCGGCTGGCCGCCGCCGAGGAGTGGGCGGAGCTGAAACTGGCCCTGGGGCAGCATCGTGAGCTGGTCGGCGATCTGACGAGCCTGCTCGCCGAGCAGCCGTTCAGGGAACGGCTGCGCGCCGCCCTGATGCTCGCGCTGTCCCGATCGGGCCGCCAGGCCGACGCGCTGGAGGTCTACCGCGAAGGCCGGGTCCTGCTGGTCGACGAGCTGGGCCAGGAGCCCGGCCCCGAGCTGCGCGAGCTGGAACAGGCGATCCTGCGTGAGGATCCCTCGCTCGGCCTGCCCTCCCCGGAGCCCCGGCACGGCGATATGGCGGCGATGGTCCCGGCGGAGCTGCCCGGCGACGTGGGCACGTTCACCGGGCGGGACGAGGAGATCGAGCGGCTGTGCGAGCTGCTGGCCGGAAAGGGGAGCCACGGCGGCCGGGTGGCCATCGCCGGGCCGGGCGGCATCGGCAAGTCGGCGCTGGCCATCCACGTCGCCCACCGGATGGCCGCGGACTTCCCCGACGGCCAGCTGTACGTGAACCTCGCCGGCGCCACCCCCGACGCGACCCCCGCCAAACCGGGTGACGTCCTGGCGAGGTTCCTGAGGTCGCTGGGATTGTCCGCCGCCGTGCCCGCCGACGATGACGAGGCGGCGGCCAGGTTCCGTTCGCTCACCAACGGCAAGCGGCTGCTGGTGGTCCTCGACGACGCGGTGGACGCGGCGCAGGTGCGCCCCCTGCTGCCGGGCAGCGCGACCTGCGCCGTGCTGATCACCAGCCGGCCGGTGCTCGGCCACCTCGACGGCATCATCCACCAGCGGCTCGACGTGCTCCCGGAAGACGACGCGATCGAGTTGCTCAGCAGGATCGCGGGCGGGCGGAGGGAGGGCGTGGCCGAGGTCGCGGCGCTGTGCGGCGGGTTACCGCTCGCCCTGGGCATCGCCGGAGCCCGGTTGAACGCCCGGCCCGACTGGACGATGAGGACCATGGCCGACCGGCTGGCCGTCCAGCAGCGCCGGCTCGCCGAGCTGGAGGTCGACGACCAGGCGGTGCGCGCCACCTTCATGGTCAGCTACCAGAGTCTCGACAGTCCCGAGGTCGCCAGGATGTTCCGCCTGCTCGGCCTGCTCAACGGCCCCGACACCGGGCTCTTCGCCGCGGCTGCGCTCGCCGGGCTGCCGGAGGGGACGGCGGCGGGGCTCCTCGACCGGCTCGTGGAGAGCCAGCTCGTGGAGGAGCACGTGCCAGGTCGTTACCGCCTGCACGACCTGCTCTGCCTGTTCGCCAGGGAGCGTGCGGGCGCCGAGGAGTCGGCGCGGTCGCGTAAGCAGGCGGTGGAGCGCGTCCTGTGGCGCTATCTCCACCTGGCGCGTACGGCGGTGCTCGCCGCCACCCCGGGAGACTGGAGGGTCCGGCTCGGTCCCGAGGTGCCGGCGGGCGCCGCCGGCCCGGTGCCCCACACAGGCCAGGGCGACACGTGGATCCAGACCGAGACGGAGAACCTCATCCACGCGGCCCGCCAGGCCGTCGACAGCGACCATCCCGGCATCGCCGTCGGACTGACGGGTGCGCTGAACACCTCGCTGGAGCAACGTGCCAGGTGGCAGGAGCAACGCGCGCTCGGCGAGCTGACGCTGCGGGCCGCCGACCGTACCGGTGATCCCGTTCATCATGGTCTGGGTCACAACGACATCGCGTGGGTCTACTTCGCGATCAGCCGGTTGCCGGAGGCGCTCGTCCACTTCGACAAGGCGCTGGAGATGTGGCGCTCGGCGGGCACCGGAGCGGGGGTGGCTCTGGCACTGCAGGGCAGGGGAGCGGCGCTGCGGGCGCTGGGACGACTGGAGGAGTCGCTGGAGAGCCTGGCCGAGGCCCGCGCCGTGTGCGCCGCGCAGGGGGACCGGCGGCGGGAGGCCGCCTGCATGACGAGCACCGGGCTCACCTACGGCAGGCTGGGGAGGTACGCGGAGGCGGTCGCCGCGCACCGGGCCGCGGTGGAGCTCGCGAGGCGGACGACGACCTCGTGGCTCACCGAGATCATGTCGCTGGGCAACCTCGGCAATGCCCACCGGGTCGCGGGCGACCCCGAGCAGGCGGTCGTGGTGTTCGAGGAGGTTCTGCGCGAGGGCCGGGCACGGCACTACGCCGGCACCTACTGGGAGGCCGAGCACCTGTGGGGGCTGGGCCGGGCGCTGCACGACCTGGGGCGGGACGGGCGCGCGTCCTGGCGGCACTCGGCGGCGATCCTGCGGGAGCTCGGACTGATCACCGCGGAGGAGTGCCGGGTGATTGAGGACAGCCGCGAACCCACCACTCCGGAGGTCATATCCCATCAGCTGTGAGGGTGCCGGATATCGGCGACTCTTTTACAGTGCGTTTCATGACGTACGGGGACACGAGGCACGTCGACATCCGAATTCTAGGGCCGCTGGTGGCCGCCGCCGGGGGGCGGCCGGTCAACCTCGGCGGACCATGTCCACAGCTGCTGCTGGCCGCGCTCCTGCTGGACGCCGGCCGGGCCGTTCCGGTGGAGCGGCTGACCGAGGCGATGTGGAACGAGGAACCGCCCAGGTCGGCACGTTCACAGATCTCCATCCACGTCTGGGCGCTCCGCAAGGCGTTCAAGGAGGCGGGCTGCACGGCAGAGGTGATCGAGACGGTCAGCGGCGGCTACCGCGTGCGGTCGCAGGCCGTACGGCTGGATCTGGAGGAGGTGAAGCGCAAGGTCGGGCTGGCCCGTGAGACGACGGGGGAGCGGGCGGCGGGGTTGCTGCGCGAGGCGCTGGCGTTGTGGGGCGGCCCGGTGCTCGCCGGGCTGGACAGCCCGATCGTCGCCGCGCGGGCCCGGCTGATCGAGGAGCTGCGGCTCACGGCGGCCGAGGAGTGGATGGACCTGGAGCTCTCCCGGGGCCGGCACCGCGAGCTGATCGGCGAGCTGGACGTCCTGGTGACCGAGCACCCGCTGAACGAACGGCTGCGCGAGGGGCTGATGCTGGCCCTGTCCCGGTCCGGCAGGTACGGCGAGGCGCTGGAGGTCTACCGGGAGGGACACCGGGTCCTCGTCGAGGAGCACGGGCTGGACCCGGGCAGAGGTCTGCGCGATCTGTACGACACGATCCTGCTCGCCCGCGCGCCCGCGCAGCTGCCGCCGGCCGCCTGGGCGTTCACCGGCCGAGCCGCCGAGCTGGAGCTGATGGACACGCTGCTCGGTCAGCGCGGCCGCCATCTCCGGATGGGGGTGATCAGCGGCATGGCGGGGGTCGGGAAGTCGGCGCTGGCCCTGCACTGGGCGCACCGGGTGGCCGACAGGTTCCCCGACGGTCAGCTGTTCGCCGATCTCCGGGGATATGACCCGGACGCCGATCCGGTGCCCGCCGCGCTGATCCTGGCCCGGTTCCTGCGCGCGCTGGGCATCGCGGACGAGCTGATTCCCGACGGCGGCGAGGAGCGCGCGCTGCTCTTCCGCAGCACGCTGCGCGAACGCCGGGTGCTGATCGTGCTGGACAACGCGGCGTCCTCGGCGCAGGTGCGCGCGCTGCTGCCGGGGTCCGAGGGCTGCTGCGTGATCGTGACGTCCAGGCGGCGGCTGCAGGGTCTGGTGGCGGGGATGGGCGCGTGCGCCGTGCCGCTGGACGTGCTGCCGGTCTCGGAGGCGGCGCAGCTCGTCGCGCGGATCGCCGGGGTGACCGACGACGCGGCGGGAACCTTGCGGCTGGCCGCGCTGTGCGACGGGCTGCCGCTCGGCCTGCGGATCGCCGCCGCCCGGCTGGTGACCCGCCCGGAGTGGACCCTGGGCGACCTGGCCGTACGGCTGGCCGACGACCGGCTGGACCAGCTGGGTGAGGTGCGTGCCGGGTTCGAGCTGTCCTACCGTGATCTCTCCAGCGACGCGGCGCACGCGTTCAGGAAGCTGGCCGAGTCGCCGGAGCGCATCTCGGCGCAGTGGCTCGCCGGGCTGCTCGACACCTCGGCGAGCCGTACCGAGGAGCTGGTCGACGAACTGGTCGACGCCCAGCTCCTCCGGCCCTCCCTGCGGGCGTCGTACCGGTTGCAGGGGCTGGTCCGGTTGTACGCCGGGGAGCGTGCCCGGGCGGAGGAGGCCATCCCGGTGTGAGCGGTCTGAGCGGGCGGGTTCTCACACCTCGGGAGGGTGGTTCTCGCGATGCATCAGCCGATCGTCGGAGGTGGCTCCCCTGCGTGGTGCCAGCACGAGGCTGAGCACCACGCCCGCGCCGCCGACGATCATGAAGATCAGCCCGATCGTGTCGATGCTGATGTCGTCGCCGAGCACGTTGTCGGCGA
Source organism: Dolomitihabitans soli (assembly GCF_022213955.1). Classification (GTDB taxonomy): domain Bacteria; phylum Actinomycetota; class Actinomycetes; order Streptosporangiales; family Streptosporangiaceae; genus Streptosporangium_A; species Streptosporangium_A soli. Next base: position 298,084 of record NZ_JAKNTW010000019.1, read on the forward strand.
TCGCGAACTTCAGGATCGCACCAAGGGTGAGGAAGAAAATGCTGACCCCGACACCCATCACGGCCTCCGAACGGTAAAGAGAACATCCGCACACCGTCATACCCGGCTTGGCCGTGCGGAATCGATCAGCTCCTAGAAGGCCTCGTCGGGGATTTCCATGATGCCGAGCCCGGTGGCGGTCAGGATCTGGCGCTCGGCGGTGAGGCGGGGGAGTACGGTCTGGGCGAAGAAGGCGGCGCCCGCGACCTTGCCGGTGTAGAACGCCTGGTCCTCGCCACCGTCGGCGAGGGCGGTCAGGGCCACCTCCGCCTGGCGGAGCAGCAGCCAGCCGATCACCAGGTCGCCGAGGGCGAGCAGCAGCCTGGTCGTGTTGAGGCCGACCTTGTAGACCTCGCGGGAGTCCTCCAGCGCGCCGATCGCCCAGCCCGCCATGGTGTCACCCATGGTCTTGACCTCGGCGGCGGCCTCGGTGAGCAGCTTGCGCTCCTCCTTCAGGCGGCCGTTGCCCGCCTCGGAGCCGGCGAAGGCGGTGATCTCGGCGATCAGCGAGCCGATGGCCGCGCCCTCGTTCCGCAGGATCTTGCGGAAGAACAGGTCGAGGCCCTGGATCGCGGTGGTCCCCTCGTACAGGGAGTCGATCTTGGCGTCCCTGATGTACTGCTCGATCGGGTAGTCCTGCAGGTAGCCGGAGCCGCCGAGGGTCTGCAGCGAGCGGGACAGCATCTCGTAGGACCGCTCGGACCCGACGCCCTTGACGAGGGGAAGCAGCAGGTCGTTCATCGCCTCGGCGGCCGCGTCGTCCGGGTTCATCTGGACCGCGTCCTGGAAGGTCGCCGTGTAGCACACGAGCGCGCGCATGCCCTCCGCGTACGTCTTCTGCAGCATGAGCTCGCGGCGTACGTCGGGGTGGTCGATGATGGTGACCCGCGGTGCCGCCTTGTCGGCCATCCTGGCCAGGTCCGCGCCCTGCCTGCGCTCCTTGGCGTAGGCCAGCGCGTTGAGGTAGCCGGTCGAGAGGGTGGCGATGGCCTTGGTGCCGACCATCATCCGGGCGTGCTCGATGATCATGAACATCTGCCGGATCCCCTGGTGGACGTCGCCGACCAGGGTGCCGATCGCGGGATGCCGGTCGCCGAAGGTGAGCTCGCAGGTCGTGGAGACCTTCAGACCCATCTTCTTCTCGACGTTGGTCACATAGACGCCGTTGCGCTCGCCGAGCTCGCCGGTCTCCAGGTCCACGTGGAACTTCGGCACCAGGAACATCGACAGTCCCTTGGTGCCGGGGCCGGCGCCGTCACGGCGGGCGAGCACCAGGTGGAAGATGTTCTCGCTCATGTCGTGCTCGGCGCTGGTGATGAAGCGCTTGACGCCCTCGATGAGCCAGGTGCCGTCGGGCTGCTCGATCGCCCTGGCCCGGCCCGCTCCGACGTCGGAGCCGGCGTCGGGCTCGGTCAGCACCATCGTGGCGCCCCAGTTGCGCTCGATGGCCAGCTCGGCGAAACGCTTCTGCGCGGGAGTGCCGACCTGCCACAGGGTGTGGGCGAAGCTGGGGCCCGCGCCGTACATGTAGAGCCCGGGGTTGGCGCCGAGCACCAGCTCGGCGGCCGACCAGGCGAGGCTGCTCGGGATGCCGGGGCCGCCGAGTTCCTGGGGGAGGTGGAGGTTGATCCAGCCGCCGTCGACGAGCGCCTGGTACGACGCCTTGACCGAGGCGGACATTGTGACGGAGCCGGTGGCCGGGTCGAAGACGGGCGGGTTGCGGTCGCCCTCCTCGAACGAGTCGGCGACGATGCCCGTGGCCAGGCGGTTCACCTCGTCGAGGATGCTCCGCGCGGTGTCCTCGTCCAGATCCGCGTAGGGCCCGGTGCCGAGGATCTCCTGGCGGCCGAACACCTCGAAGAGGTTGAACTCCAAGTCGCGCACATTGCTCTGGAAGTGGCCCATGGCCTGTCAACTCCTCGCACCCCGGGGGAACCTACTGGTGAGTAACCTTACTGGCTATGCTACCCGCCGGTAACCCCGCCAGGAACCCTGGAACCGGGGTATTCCGGAGAGATGACGGAACGAAGCACGGACTCCCCCGCGGCACTCGCGGCGCGCTGGCGGGCCGACCTGGAACGCTGGGCCATCCCCGCCGAGATCGCCGCGAACGCGCCCGTCAACCCGTGGGGACACGCGGTGGACCGCTTCGCCCGCCGTACGGACGCGTCACTCGCCCGCCCCGGTGGTCCGACGTTCGAACGGGTCCTTGCGGCGTTGCCCGAGGGCGGAACACTGCTCGACGTGGGCGCGGGGACGGGCGCCGCCGGCCTGCCCGCCGCCAAGGATCGGCGCGCGCGGCTGATCGCCGTCGACGAGAACGCCGGCATGCTCGCCCGGCTCGGCGAACTCTCCCCCGAAGCCGTCACGATCGAGGGGCGCTGGCCGGACATCGCGGACAAGGTCCCGGTCGCGGATGTAGCGATGTGCGCCCATGTGGTGTTCAACGTGCCCGACCTGGCGGAGTTCTTCGCCGCGCTGACCGCGCACGCCCGCCGCCGGGTCGTCGTCGAGCTGCCGGAGGAGCACCCGACGAGCTGGGCCGCGCCGCTGTGGGCGCACTTCCACGGCGTCACCCGGCCGGTCACGCCGACCGCCCGGGACGCCGTCGACCTGGCCGCCGCGATGGGACACGATGTGGACGAGGAGACCTATCCCGCCCCCGACGACCTGTTCGAATCGGTGGAGGAGCTGGCCGGGAGCGCCTGCCGGCGGCTCTGCCTCGATCCCGCACGTGCCGCGGAGGTCGCCGACGCCGCCCTGGTCCTGGGCGTGTGGCCGCTGCCGCCGCGACGGTGGACGACCATGTCATGGGAGGTTTGCTAGCCTGAAAGCAGAGGCCTCCACCGAGGTTCTCCCGGACGAGACGCGCCGTACCCGGATCGACAAGACGACGCATCCCGGAGGGGAGACGTCGTGGCTTGGATCCTGCTCATCGTCGCCGGCCTGTTCGAGGTCGCCATGGCCTACTCGCTCAAGATGAGCGACGGGTTCTCACACGTGTGGTGGGCGGCCGGCTTCCTGGGTTTCGCACTGCTCAGCTTCGGCCTGCTCGCACTGGCCCTCAAGGATCTCCAGGTCGGCACGGCCTACGCGGTGTGGACGGGGATCGGCGCGGTCGGCACGGCGGCACTCGGCATGATCGCCCTGGGCGACGACACGTCACTCGTCAGGATCGTGTCGATCGGGCTGATCCTGGCCGGCGTGGTCGGCCTCAACCTCGCCGGCGCCCACTGACCCAGCGGATCACTCGACCCGCTCGGCCTCCCCCCTGACCACGCAGAACTCGTTGCCCTCCGGGTCGAGCAGCGTCATCCACCCGCGGCGGAGCCCGTCAGGCTCCCGGTGGTCCTCGTACGGCTCGGCCCCGAGCGCGATCATCCGGGCGATCTCGTCGTCGCGGGTCGTGTCGTCGAGCGGCCACAGGTCCAGGTGCAGGCGATTCTTGACCGTCTTGTCCTCCGGCACCTGGATGAACAGCAGGTTCGGCTGGCCCTCGGGGGACACCAGGGCCACCTCTTCGTCACCGGGCTCGTCGCCGTCGATGGTCCAGCCGGTGACACGGCTCCACCACTGGGCGAGCTCGTACGGCCGGCGTGCGTCGATGGTCACAAAGTGAATACCAATCATGGGCCCACCCAACCGTGACACCGGCAAAGCCGTCAAGCCGGTTTCGAACCGGCCCTGCCCCGGAGCGCCAGCGCCAGCACGCCCGCGATCAGGTAGACCACCGCGCCGCCCCACAGGGCGTCGAACGCCGCCCCGAACATGCCCTCGCCGTCGAGGATGAGCTGGACCGGATACATCAGGACGGCCGCCCCCGCACCGGGGTAGAGCGCGAACTTGAACGGGTGCTTCAGCGACCACAGGCGAGCCTGCCGGGTCACCCGGTCGGCGACGTTCGGCTTGCCGATCGCACCGACGGCCGCCACCAGCGTGAACATCGTGATCCCCAGGCACAGCGCCCAGGTGAGGTCGGCGGAGCCCGGCAGCAGCACGCCCATGCCGAAGCTGGTCGCGGCCAGGACGCCGCCGCTGATCGCCGCGGCCTTCCACGGCGCGCCACGCAGCGCCGCGCCCGCCAGTGACATCTCTTCGCGTCGAGTCAGTTCGTTCATGTATCCCAGAGTGCGTCATCGGCCCCCCTGTCCGCATCGGGGACGAACCCTGGTTCTTACCCTGGCGGACGCACCCACGTCTCAGGGTCCTTTGTCAAGCCGGCGCGATCTCCACCAGGTTGTCGTGGAAGACCGCGCCCTTCGCCATGTCGGCGTCACGCTCCTCCACCACGGCGTTCACGCTGGTCCCGCCGGCACTGAGCTTCGACCAGCGGCCCTTGGCGCTGGCGATCACACCTGGCTGGACCCGGTCGGAGACCTCCAGATCGGCGACGAACTCGCCGCCGGCGTTGAAGACCTTGATCCGCTGGCCGTCCACCAGCCCGCGGGAGACGGCGTCCGCCTCGTTGACCAGCACCCGCGGCCCCTTGGCCCGCCGCAGCAACTCGGGATTGTTGGCGAAGATGGTGTTCAGGAACGTGTGCGACGCCGGTGTGATCAAGGCCAGGGGGTACGGCCCGCGGCTCGCCGTACGGGAGACCATCGAGGGGACATAGCCCGCGACCCGGCCGTGGCCCATCGCGGCGGCCCTGGCGGAGACGAACTCCAGTTTGCCGCTGGGTGTGGGGAAACCATCGGTGAATGGGACGAACGGGTCGGCGACGTTGAGCCTGACCCAGCCCTCCTTGCGCAGCCGGTCCAAGGTGACGCCGTCCAGCGACGGATGGTCGGAGGTGAGGAGTTGTTCGGCGAGCTCCAGGTCGGAGTCGTACAGCGCCGGCTCGTCGAGGCCCAGGCGGGCGGCCACCCGGCGGAAGGTCTCGGTGGTGGACAGGCACTCGCCGGGCGGCGCGACGGCGGGCTCGTTCCACAGCAGATACAGGTGGCCGTAGCCGGCGTGCAGGTCGGCGTGCTCGATCTGCATCGTGGCGGGCAGCACGAGGTCGGCGTAGTCGACGGTGTCGGTCGGGAACTGCTCCATCACGACGGTGAAGAGGTCCTCGCGGGCCAGGGCGCGGCGGATGCGGTTCTGGTCGGGGGTGCTGGTGAGCGGGTTGGCGGCGTAGACCCACAGGCACTTGACCGGGTTGCCGGTGTCCTCCAGGCCCTCGGCCAGGCGGGTCATGGTGAGCTTGCGCACCGGCTGGTCGAGCAGGTCGTAGCGGGGCTGCACGTTGAGCGGCGCGTACGGCGAGGTGTCGTAGGACACCCCGCCGCCCGGGTGCCGCCAGTCGCCGGTCACGCCGGGGATGCAGGCGATCGTGCGCAGGGCCGTGCCGCCGCCCTCGTGGCGCTGCATGCCCATCGTCGCCCGGATCCCGGTGGGACGGGTGTGTGCCAGCCGTACGCCGAGGGCGCGGATGGACTCCTCGGAGAGACCGGTGATCTCGGCGACCCGTGCCGGGGGATAGCGGAGGATCTCCTGCTGGAACTCGTCCCACCCGAGCGTGTGGTTCGCCAGGTAGTCGCGGTCCTCGGCGCCCTCTTCGAGCACCACGTTCAGCAGGCCGAGGGCGAGCGCCGCGTCGGTGCCCGGCCGGATCGGCAGGTGCTCGTCGGCCTGGTCCGCGGTCCTGGTCCTGATCGGATCGATGCAGACGACGTGCGCCCCCGCCTTGCGGGCGTCCTGGACGAACTTCCACAGGTGGTGCCCGCTGGTCAGCGTGTTGGTGCCCCACAAAAGGATCAGCCTGGAACGGGCGAACGTCTCGGGGTCCATGCCGCCGGACGTTCCGTTCGTGTAGGTGAGGCCCATGGCGCCGGCCCTGGCACAGATGTTGAGGTCGTGCCGCGAGGCGCCGAGGACGTTCCAGAGCCGCCGCCCCGCGTATCCCGACTCGCCCTGGATGTAACCGAGGGTCCCGGTGCCCTGGTACGGCCAGATCGCCTCGCCGCCGTACTCCTCGATGATCGCGGTCAGCCTGGTGGCGATCTCGTCGAGGGCCTGGTCCCAGGTGATCCGCTCGAACCGGCCCGATCCCTTGGGTCCGACCCGCCGCAGCGGGTGCAGGATCCGGTCGTCGGCGCGGGTGTGCTCCAGATACCGGTTGACCTTCACGCACAGCGCGCCACGCGTGAACGGATGCTCGGGATTGCCCCGCATCGAAACCGCTTTGCCGTCCTCGACGCCGACCACCCAGGAACACGTATCGGGGCAGTCGAGCGGGCAGGCCCCGAGCACCCGCAGTTCACGTGACATACCCGGATTCTAGGATGTCCGTAATGTCGGGATCTACTGTTTAGTTTCGGGACGGCGCCTTGAACGCGTACGTCGCGGCCAGCGTGGCGATCGCGTCCGAGTTCACGTCGAGCGCGGTGTCGTTCAGGTTGGTGATGTTGTCACACGCCTTGTGGTAGCACGAGTCGAACGGCTGGCCCGCCGTACCGCCGAACTTCTCGGCCTCGGCCGCCGTCTTCAGCCCTTCCGCCCCGGTGAACAGCCCACCGGCCGGAATCCCCACCTTGATGAACGGCCCGTAGTCGGAACGCCCGCTGAAGTCGGTCCCGACGAACGGCAGACGGCGGCTCCGGAAGAACCCCTCGAAGTCTTTCTCGATCTGCGCCGAACCCGCCGGGCCGGGACCCGCGCCCACGGCATCGGAGTCGTCACCGTCGTAGATCCCGTAGGTGAAGTTCGTCGACGCGATCATGTCGAAGTTGAGGTACGCGGCGATGGTCCTGTACTGGTCGGGCGGCAGCTGCGACACGTAGTGAGTCGACCCCAGCAGGCCCAGCTCCTCGGCCCCCCACCAGGCGAAACGCAGCTTGTTGGCCGGCCTGACCGCGTGCATCCGCAGCGCCACCTCCAGCAACCCCGCGCTGCCCGATCCGTTGTCGTTGATCCCCGGCCCCGCGATCACCGAGTCGAGGTGGGCGCCGAGCACGATCGTGCGGTCGGCCCGGCCGCCGGGCGAGTCGGCGATGACGTTCCGGGTGACGCGATCCTCGCTCTCGGTGCGCACCCGCAGGCGCACCTGCTTCCCGCTGATCTTGGGACCGGTCGTCTGGCCCACCGCGACCACGGGAATCCGCAGTCCCGGCTTGCTCAGCGTGCCGTCGGGAGCATCGGCGGCGGTGTTGACGACGATCACCCCGACGGCTCCGGCGGCCTGGGCGAGATCCGCCTTCACCCGGAAGGAGCACTCGCCCCGCTGCACCAGGGCGATGGACCCCTGGGCGCCGCGGTAGTCGGCGGCCACGCACCCGTTGGCCCCCACCGGCCTGGCCTTCGCGCGGACCTCGCTCGAAGGGGAGTACTCCAGGGTCTTCACCAGATGTGAGGCCCGGCCCCTCCGCAGCACCGGCTTTTCGATCTCGCGGTAGAACGGGAACGTGAACGCCTGCTCCCGCACCTGGTAGCCCGCCGCTCGCAGGCGGCTCGCCACGTAGGACGCGGAGGCGTCGTAGCCCGGCGTGCCGGAGGCGCGGGTGTCGCCGTACTGGTCGGCGATCCGCTGGAACGCGGCGAGATGGGCCTTGACGGCGGCACCTCGCACCTGATCCACGACCAGGTCCACCGGGTCGGGCGTGGGTACGGAGACGAGTGGCACGATCGCCGCGGCGGCGGCAAGCAGATGGCAGCGCATGTACTAAGAGTGACAGGACGATTACGATTCGGCCAGTATGGCGATGCGTTGGCGCGTCAACGCCCGCCGTACGGGCTCTCGCCTGGCCATCCGGCACGCCGGACTTCTGGCCGCCCGGTCTTATGTTCGCGATGTCGTGGCCAAGGGGGCCGGGCGGAGCCGATCAGCGGTGCGATCCCCAGTCCAGCTCGTCCACGTGCGCGATGTTGGCCCGGTCGGAGTCGTCGGCGCTGGGCACGCCGGCGAACCAGGCGTCCAGGATCTCCACCAGCACCGGCGGCGAGGTCAGCCGCAGGCTCAGCGCGAGCACGTTGGCGTCGTTCCAGGTACGGGCGCCGCCCGCGGTGACGGCGTCGACGCAGAGCGCGGCCCGCACCCCGCGCACCTTGTTCGCCGCGATGGACGCGCCCGTGCCGGTCCAGCAGCAGACGACCGCCTGGTCGGCGTCCCCCGACGCGACCGCCCCCGCGGCCTCCGCGCAAGCCCATGCCCAATCCGCGCGCTCATCCGCCAAAGCACCATGCAGTATCACGGTATGACCTCTTCGCTCGAGTTCGGGTGCCACGAGTGACGCCACGCCGTCCAGGCTGTCCGAAGCGAGTGATATACGCATGACACAGATTGTGGAGAGTATGGGGGAAGATCGCACGCGTACAGGGGGGGTCCTGGACGATCGTCGATGAGGCGAAATCAACCGGGAAAGGGCAGAATCACGGGCGGTGACACAAATCAGGGATCATGACGGGGCGCGGAACCCGGCGGAGGACGATGTGCCTCCTCCGGGCGGTCCCGCTGTTCCCCCGCAGGTGCTGGTGATCGAGCCACTGCTGCCGCAACGCATCAGGCGGCCCTCCGACGCGCTGCGCTTCCTGGCCACCCTCCTGCTGCTGGCCGGAGTGGTGCTGCTGGCCCTGGTCGCCAAGCAGACGCTCAACGGCATCGAGCAGGACGTCGAGGTCGGCACCGGCCGGGCGCCCGGTCCACTGATCCTCGCGGCGGGCTTCGTCGGCGGCGGCGCCGTGCTCATCATCCCGGTCGCCTTCGCGGTCGAGCGTGTCTTCCGCCGCGACAGCCTGCGCGTCGCCGAAGGTCTGATCGCCGCGATCGTCGCCGTGCTGCTCTCCTTCACCCTGGGCGAGTGGCTGCTGGTCTCCGGCTCCACGGACCTGCGGCAACTGCTCACCGGCGACCGCCCCGGAGTCGAGCCGCTCAACACCCTGCTCACCTCCGTCGTCGCCTACATGACCGCGGTCCGCATCTCCCGCCGCCCGATGTGGCGCGCCCTGATGTGGGTGGCCATCGCACTGGACATGTTCGCGCTGTTCACCGCGACCGACGCCACCGTGCTCGGCGTGATCGTCAGCATCCTGGTCGGCCTCGGCCTCGGGTACGGCACGCTCTACGTGGTCGGCAGCCCGAACACCAGGCCGCCCGGCAGCACGATGATCGCCGCGCTGCGCAGGCTCGACTTCGCCCCGGTCAAGGCGCGCAGGATCGACGACGACCCGCAGGGCAGCCGCCGCTACGCCGTCGGCCTCGACGACGGCCGCCGCATCGACGTCACCGTGCTCGACCGCGACCGGCAGGTGGCCGGGCTGCTCTACCGGCTGTGGCGGCGGCTGCTGCTCAACTCCGAGACGCGCAGGCGGGCCATCCGCTCGCTGCGGGCCGAACTGGAGCGCGAGGCGCTGATGGCGTACGCCGCGCAGGCCGCCGGGGCTGGCATCCCCCGCCTGCTGGGCACCAGCGAGATCGGCACCGAGGCCGCGTTGCTGGCCTACGAGCACCTGGAGACCCGCGCCCTGGAGGACGTCCCCGACGACGAGATCACCGACCGGGTGCTGATGGAGATCTGGGAACAGGTCCGCCTGCTCCAGGCCCAGCGGCTCGCCCACCGGCGGCTGGAGGGCGAGAGCATCCACCTCGACCGGTCGGGACACGTGGTGCTGGTCGACGCGCGCAGCGGTGAGATCGCCGCCGGCGACCTGCTGCTCAGGCTGGACATCGCCCAGCTCCTCACCTACCTGTCGCTGCGCGTGGGCGCCGAGCGCTCGGTCCGCGTGGCGGCGGCCGTACTCGGGTCCGAGGCCCTGGCCGGGGCGCTGCCGCTGCTTCAGCGCATCGCACTCACCCGGACGACCCGGTCGGCGCTCAGGCAGCACAAGAACCTGCTGTCGGCGATCCGCGAGCAGATCGTCGAACTGACGCCGAGGGGCGAGATCGCGGAGGTCCGCCTGGAGCGGTTCCGGCCGCGCACCATCGTGACGATCATCGGCAGCGCGCTGGCCGCCTACATCCTGCTCTCGCAGCTCACCCAGGTGAACCTCGTTCAGGTGATCACCACGGCGGATTGGGCCTGGACCGGGCTGGCCCTGGTCGCCTCGGGGCTGAGCTACCTGGCGGCGGCGCTGATGCTCAAGGGATTCGTGCCCGAGTCGCTGCCGATGGGCCGTACCGTGCTGGTGCAGTTCGCCGGGTCCTTCGTCAAGCTCGTCGCGCCCGCCGCCGTGAGCGGAGTCGCGATCAACACCCGCTACCTGCAGAAACGCGGCATCCCGCCAGGGCAGGCCGTCGCCAGCGTGGGAGCCTCCCAGCTCATCGGGCTGACCTTCCACCTGGTGCTGCTGGCGTTCTTCGCCTACCTCACCGGCTCCTCGGCGGCGTCCTCGCTGACGCCGTCGCGCGGCCTGCTGATCGTGCTGCTCGGCCTCGCCATGGTGGTCCTGATCGTGCTGGGCATCCCGATGCTTCGCCGGATGATCACCACGCGGGTGCGGTCGCTGTTCTCCGGCGTGGTGCCGCGACTGCTCGACGTGCTCCAGTCACCCCGCAAGATCCTGGAGGGCTTCTCCGGCACGCTGCTGCTCACACTGGCCTTCGTGACCTGCCTCGACGCGTGCATCCGGGCCTTCGGCGGCACGCTGAGCTTCGCGACCGTCGCGGTGGTCTTCCTCGCCGCGAACGCCATCGGCTCCGCCGCGCCCACGCCGGGCGGCCTGGGCGCGGTCGAAGGCGCGCTCTCCCTCGGCCTGACGCTGTCGGGGCTGCCCGCCGAGGTGGCCACCTCGGCGGTGCTGCTCTACCGGCTGCTCACGTTCTGGCTGCCCGTGCTACCGGGCTGGGCCTCCTTCACCTGGCTACAACGCCACGAGGCCATCTAGCCTCGTGGCCTCGTGGCCGTCCGGCCATCAGGTGGTCCAGCCACGAGGCCGACCACCCACCGGGCGGTCCAGCCACGAGGCCGACCAGCTGCCAGGCCGTCCAGCCATCAGGTGGTCCGCAGATCAGACGGCCAGCGGCCGACGTCGCCCAGGGGTATCAGGCGGGCCAGAGGTTGATGCCGGCCTCGACCGCGTCCTTGTCGATGGCGTCCAGTTCCTGCGGGGTGAACCCGAGGGTGTCGACGGCCGCGATGTTGTCCTCAAGCTGCTTGACGCTGCTCGCGCCGATCAGCACCGAGGTCACCCGCCGGTCGCGGAGCGCCCACGACAGTGCCATCTGCGCGAGGGACTGGCCGCGTCGGCCGGCGATCTCGTTCAGTGTGCGCACGTGTCGCAGGGCCTCGTCCGTCAGCAGGTCAGGGCTGAGCGACTTGCCCTGGGAGGCCCGCGAGCCCTCGGGGATGCCGTTCAGATACCGGTCGGTCAGCATCCCCTGCGCGAGCGGTGAGAACGCGATGCATCCCACACCCTCGGCTTCGAGCGTGTCGAGCAGCCCGCCCTCGATCCACCGGTTGAGCATGGAGTACGACGGCTGGTGGATGAGCAGCGGAGTGCCCATTTCCCGCAGGATGGCGGCCGCCTCGGCGGTCTTCTCCGGCGAGTAGGACGAGATGCCCGCGTAGAGCGCCCTGCCCGAGCGCACCGCGTGGTCCAGCGCGCCCATCGTCTCCTCCAGCGGCGTCTCCGGGTCGAACCGGTGGCTGTAGAAGATGTCGACGTAGTCGAGTCCCATCCGGGCGAGCGACTGGTCGAGGCTGGCCAGCAGATACTTCCGCGATCCCCACTCGCCATAGGGCCCCGGCCACATGTCGTAGCCCGCCTTGGTCGAGATGACCAGCTGATCCCGGTACTTCGCGAAATCCTCGCGGAAGATGTGCCCGAAGTTGGTCTCGGCCGAGCCGTACGGCGGGCCGTAGTTGTTGGCCAGGTCGAAGTGGCTCACCCCGAGGTCGAAGGCGCGTCTGAGGATGGCCCGCTGGGTGTCGATCGGCTTGTCGTCGCCGAAGTTGTGCCACAGTCCGAGCGAGACGGCGGGCAGTTTCAGCCCGCTCCTGCCACACCGGTTGTACGGCTGCCGGCCGTACCTGTCCTCGGAAGCGACGTAAGTCATCGTGCACCCAACTCCGTGATCTCGGTTTGTGCCTTTTCGGGGGATCCGAGCCTGTCCAGAATCCAGGAGAGGACGAACGCCTCCTCGTGCCAGGCGTCGTAACGGCCGCTGCGGCCGCCGTGCCCGGCTCCCATCTCCGTCTTCAACAGGAACGGGCCGCCCTGGGCCGTCGCCCTGAGCCGGGCGATCCACTTCGCGGGCTCGTGGTAGAACACCCGGGTGTCGTTGAAGCTGGTGATCGCCAGGATCGGCGGGTAGACGCGGCCGTCGACGTTCTCGTACGGCGTGTACGACTTCATGTAGGCGTAGACGTCCGGGTTGTGCAGGGGGTCGCCCCACTCGTCCCACTCGATGACGGTCAGCGGCAGCGAGGGATCGAGGATGGTGTTCAGCGCGTCGACGAACGGCACCTCGGCGACCACGCCCGCGAACTCCTCGGGCGCCAGGTTCGTGACCGCCCCCATGAGCAGCCCGCCCGCCGAGCCGCCCCTGGCGACGACTCCGCTCGACCAGCCCGCGTTCTTCAGATGCCGCGCGCAGGCGACGAAGTCGGTGAAGGTGTTCTTCTTGCTGGTGAACTTGCCGTCCTCGTACCACCTGCGGCCCATCTCACCGCCGCCCCTGACGTGCGCGATCGCGAAGACCAGCCCTCGGTCGAGCAGGCTGAGCCTGGCGACGGAGAAGGCCGGGTCGATCGACATCTCGTAGCTGCCGTAGCCGTACAGGACCGTCGGCGCCGGCCGTTCCGTGCCCTTGCGCAGCACGATGGAGATCGGCACCCGCGTGCCGTCGTCGGCGGTGGCCCACTCCCGATGCTGCTCGTAGTCGGCCGGGTCGTAGCCGCCCAGCACCGGCTTCTGCTTCAGCAGGATCAGCTCGCGGCCGGCCAGGTCGTAGTCGTAGACCGAGGGCGGGGTGACCATGCTGGTGTAGGCCAGCCGGATCCGCCTCGTGTCGAACTCCGGGTTCCCGCCGGGCTCCACCGTGTAGATCGGCTCGGGAAACCCGATCTCGTACGGCTCCGCCTCGTTCGGCAGGACCCTGACGCCGGTCAGCCCGTCACGCCGGAAGTGCACGACGGTGTGGGTCGCGAAGGCGTCGATGTCGAGCAGCCGGGTGTCCGTGCGGTGCTCGATCAGCGGCGTCCAGGAGCCCGGGTCGTCGATCGGCGCGGTGGCCAGCTCGAAGTTCTCCGCGCCGTCGTTGTGCAGGATGAGGAAGTGGTCGCCGGCGTGGTCGAGGCCGTACTCCACGCCGGTGCGCCGCGGCCTGACCACGGTGAACTCGCCCGTCGGGTCGTCGGCGTCGAGGACGCGCACCTCATTGGTGATCTTGCTGCCCGCGCTGAGGACCAGGTAGCGCTCGCTCCGGGAGAGCCCGATGCCGACCCAGAACCGCTCGTCGGACTCCTCGAAGATCAGTACGTCGTCCTCGGCGGGAGCCCCGATCGTGTGGCGGTACACCTGGAAGGGACGCCAGGCGTCGTCGATCCTGGTGTAGAAGAACACCGAGCCGTCGCCCGACCAGGTGCCGCCGTAGAAGATGCCGGGGATCTCGTCCTTCAGCGTCTCGCCGGTGACGAGATCCTTGATCTTCAGGGTGAACCGCTCGTCACCCGTGAAGTCGGTGGAGTAGGCGAGCCGCGTGCCGTCCGGGCTGACCGCGGAGGCGCCCATGGAGAAGAAGGCGCTGTCGCCCGCGAGTTCGTTGCCGTCGAGGAGCACCTGCTCCCCGGGCAACGGCCCGCCCTCGCCCATCTCGGGCGGTGTCTCGCCGTCGGCCGCGACCCGGCACTGGATGCCGTACTGGCGGCCTTCCTCGGTCCGGGAGTAGTACCACCACCCGCCCTTGCGAGTCGGCACGGACAGATCAGTCTCAAGGGTCCGTTTCTTGATTTCCTGGAAGACGTTCTCCCCTATTTCCTCCAGGTGTGCGGTGGACTCCTTGGTGAAGGCGTTCTCCGCCTCCAGGTAGGCAACGGTGTCTGGATCGTCCTTACTGATCAGCCACGCGTAGTCATCCCGTACCGAGTCCCCGTGATGGGTCCGCTCGCTGGGTATCTTCTTCGCCACCGGTGGTGTGTCACTACTCACCCGGCCGAGTCTATGTCGCCTCCCTCACCTCGCCGGGGCCCCGCGAGTTCGCCGGGGGGTGTTCACCCGAACTCCGAAGTACGGCGCGCCACCTGCGGGAACGGCCGGCCGGTGCGCCGGATCTCCCTGCGGGGTCGGCGATTGTGTCCCGAGCTCATCCGGAGGGCTGCTAATCTTTCGTTGTCGGCAAAGCCCGGCGCAACCAAATCTGATCACTCATCTGAGCATCGGCTTGGCTTGCGCTGTCTTGGTCGGCACCCCCTTGAAATCAGCAGTTCTGAAGCACGGTTCGCAGAACCGACTAAGAGCTGGTAAGTTAGAGGGGTTGTCCCGGAAACGGGGCGGTTCGAATTCTAGAACACCTGCTGATTTGACTGAAAACAGCGAGTGGAAATAGAATAAGGACATCGAAACAAGGAAATGAGCGCCCCTGAGGGCTGGTTCTCCGGAACTGGTTTGAGGGTGTACGCGTCCGTTTCTTGAGAACTCAACAGTGTGTTCAAAAGCCAGTGCATGATGCACAACCCCGTCACGTTAATTGTGACGGATTCCTTTGGTTGACATTTATGTCAGCCAGGTGAAGTTTCCAAGCATTTTTTGGAGAGTTTGATCCTGGCTCAGGACGAACGCTGGCGGCGTGCTTAACACATGCAAGTCGAGCGGA
>NZ_JAKNTW010000020.1 GCF_022213955.1 Dolomitihabitans soli
TTCCGGTGGCGGCCGAGAAGATGTCGGCCACGCCGTCGGAGTTGAAGTCCGGCGTGGCCGATCCACTCATCGCGGCTTAACCCGGGTTCTTCGCGTGGGTGAGGGTCTCCCAGGCCAGGAAGCGCGAGACACCGACCGGGCGCTTCTGCTTCACCCACGTCTCGGCATAGGGAATGTCGTATCCGAGACGCTGGTGCAGCGCGTTGTAGCCGACTTCGAGGTTCGGCCCGAGGCCGGGGGTGACCTTTCCGCCGCACAGCCACGATGGCACCGTCGCGCCCAGTTGCAGGCGAGCGTGGAAGTCCATCGCGAATCGCAGCCGGTGCTTGGCCGTGGCGTACAGGTCCACGCCTTGGTGGCGGGCCGTCTCCGCGACGTGGGAGATGGCCGCGAGCCCCCATCCGGTGTGCCCGAAGTCACGGCAGGTTTCCTGGGTCAGGCCGTTCACGAACTTGGTCTGCCCGTGCCAGTAGTCGATGAGCTCGGCTTTGGTGTCGTGCTTGCTGTTCGGTGGCGCTTTGGGCAGCGGGCCGTCCGTCTTGAGGTAGATGTAGGCGGGCAGCCTGCCGCGCCAGGTCGTGACCGCCCGGTTGAAGGAGGCGCGGTCGTCCAGGTGTACGGCGATGCCGATGGCGGCATCGGTCATGATCAGTTCCCAGTTGCCTTGGTTGTTGGGCTTTCCGGCGATCACGGTCGGGAGGTACACGGTGCGGAGCTTGCCGGCGAACCGGCCGGCCCGGGTCCAGCCGGTGTAGGTGTGCTTGATGAGTTCGGCGGCGCGGGAGAAGTTGGCGCCCGCAAAGCCGGTCTGCAGCGGCGCGTTGCTCCCGGTGTGTTTGGTGATCACGGCCGACCAGGCGTCCATGATCTGGATCGCCTTCTTGGCGTAGCGGGAGTCCTTGGTGAGGTACCACTGCAGGGCGTGTGTGTAGGCCGCATTGGCGTCCTCACGCTCGTCCGAGCAGCCGTGGTCGGGGTTCCCATACATGCCGCACTCCACGACGGCGCGGGGCTTGGCCGTGTAGGACAGCGAGGCGTAGGAGTGGCGTTGCAGTTTCCTCCAGGCGGCTCGCCACGGCTCCTTGTCCAGGTTGCTTTGACGAAGTCAAGCTGAGCGCGGCTGACCAGGACGCCGGGATGCTTGAACGCGGCCGCCTGCGCGGGCTGCGGGGCGGATAGGGCGGCAGCCACGAGCATGGTGGCGGCGAGAGGGCGAGCGAGACGCACGGGTTTCCTTCCAGGCGCGGACGTCACAGCGGCCAGCCGTCCGGGGCGGCGATGACCTGCACGTTTCCTCCGTGGTGCTTGTGTTTGCCGGACTGCCACAAGTCCGCGCCGTTGGGGCCAGGGGTGGCGACGCGGTCGGTGCGGATGACCGTGCCGTCCAGGTTGAGGTGGGTGTATCCGGCGGCGACCGCGCGTTCCAGTGCGGTGGACAGGTCCGGCGCGTGGTCGGCCAAGACGGTGAGCCCTTCGTGGAGATAGCGGTAGGCGGTTGCGGTGGAGATGGCGTTGTCGCAGGCGAGCCGGTCGCCGCAAGACTGCTGGTCGTGGTGTTCTTCGTCAACCAGTTGCGCGACCTGCCGCAGCGGCACGTGCTGATCGCGATCATCGGGCTGTGGGCGCTGTGCCCGATCGCCCTCGCCTACGTCGGCGGAGACTCTTGAGGGAAACACATCCGCCCCGTACCGGTCAGTGTGGGACGGACACGTTCGGCGGGTCAGTCGCAGAGATGGCCCCACGCGTGGTTGGGACGCCAGGTCTTCTCGCCGGAGGACGCACCCTTCCAACTGAAGGTCGCCACCACTGCGTAACTCTGTTCTGGAGAGCACGGGTCGACGGTGACGGTGGCGGCCGAGTCCTCGGTGTCATGCCAGCCGTCGTAGTCCTTCGCGGAGCGCACCGTCACATAGTCACTCTTGTCGATGCGCAGAAGCTTCACGTTGGTGACCTTGACCTGATAGCTGCCGCCACCGGCGACGTCGGTGATTTTCGCCCGCGCTCGGAAGGTGTCGGCGGTCTGGTCCCACCAGACGGTGGCGCAGCGCTTGACCTGGGTGCCGTAGCACTTCCAATCGCTTGCTGCGGACGCGGACGACGGGATGATGACGATCGACGCGCCAAGCGCCGCGGCGACCAACACGCCGGTAGTGCGGAACATCTGACTCCTCTTTCTCTGGCCTCGCCCATGGACCTTAGGGTCATCGTGGGCTTCGGACTTTGTCATTCGTGCAGGGAAATTTGTCAGTAGTGCACCGCCTCAGAGGGGCGGTTCGCGCGTTGATGTCCCTCGACGTTCTTTCGCACGAGAGGCAGGTCCAGGGCCATGCAGAGGTCCCGAGCGCGCATGGGCTGTCCGGTGTCCGCCAAGATAGTGAGGATCTGCTGCCGGGCGAGATGGCGGTGACGACCCGGTC
Source organism: Dolomitihabitans soli (assembly GCF_022213955.1). Lineage (GTDB taxonomy): Bacteria > Actinomycetota > Actinomycetes > Streptosporangiales > Streptosporangiaceae > Streptosporangium_A > Streptosporangium_A soli. The sequence continues at coordinate 2,418 of NZ_JAKNTW010000020.1, forward strand.
CAGCAGCGTGTTGCCGATGGCGTTGTCGTGCGTCGAGGCTGCCGCGACAGCCACGGCGACCGGTCATTGAGAGAACAAGCCATTCTTCATGCCGCCGAAGAGTATTCTCCATCACCGGCGCATGGCCCCCGTGCGTCAAGTATCCCACCGCATATCGCTGCGGGATAAGTGCAATTCCCCCGGTTATATGCATGCATTTTGCGAATCCCCCCGTTCCACTCGCAAAAGGAATAATCACCCATGCACAGTGCACAACGGATCATGTTCGCCACGGCCGCCGTCGTCGGCCTGGGCCTGATGCCGGAGACCGCGGACGCCACCCGGGCGGCGGGCCTCACCGGAAAGATCCTCTCTCACACCACCTCGGGCGGGAAGGACTACATCCTGCGCGAGATAACCGTGGAGCCGGGCGGGACCACCGGCTGGCACTATCACGACGGGAAGCTGTACACCTGGGTGAAGCGGGGCGCTCTCACGCACACCGCCGCCGACTGCACCACGACCGAGACCTACCGGGCGGGCAACATGTTCGCCGAGGCGAGCGGGGCGGACAACGTACACCTCGGTCGCAATCTCGGCCGCGGACCCCTGGTGCTCGAAGTGCTCTACGTGAATCCGCCGAACAGCCCACTGGTCCAGGACGCCGCCAATCCCGGTTGCTCCTTCCAATAACGAAATGCGCCACACCCGGCACTGATTACCCATTCGCCGGAAAACTCGGGGTGCAACCGCCCGGAGACGTCCGCCGGGCATTTCCTCGATGAGGGCGAGCGTGGCCTCGCCCATGTCGTCGTGCCCCCTTCTCCAGCCACGCCCGCCTCTCACGGACGACCTGTCCGTGCGCCCATCCGATCCGGGCGGAGACGGGCAGCGGGTCATCCGGCCCGCTGCCCGTCTCCTCGGCCAGGACGAGGGCCGACACCGTGATCATCTGTCGGCCTGACCGCCCTTCGAGCCGGCGGTCGGTGGCGTCGGTGTGCTTCCGGACCGTCAGGTGGAGCGCAGGGACAGCAGAGCGAGAGCCGGCAGGCCGGCGAAGGCGGCCATCAGCAGGACGGCGGCGCTGAGGTTCCCGGCGGCGAGCAGGGGTGTGATCACGGCTGCGCCGACGGGCGGAGTGGCCTGCATCAGGGTGCGGAGGGTACCGAAGGCCCGCCCGCGCAGCGGCGCGGGTATCCGCTCCATGCGCAGGGACTGCGCCCAGATCGTCATCGGCGCGCTGAACAAACCGATCACCAGGAACCCGGCGGCGACCAGCAGGCCGTGCGGGACGGCCAGAACGGCGAGGAAGCCGATCGCGGCGGCGAGTTCCATCAGGGCGATCGCCGTGACCCGGTCGAACCTGGGCTGCCAGATCCCGGCCAGGGCCCCGCCGAGCAGTTCCCCCGCCGACAGGGCAACGAGAAGCAGTGACAGGGTGGTGACGCCACCGGGCAACTGGTCCTTGGCGAGCCACGGCCCGACGACGAGGACCATGGCGCCTTCGGCGATGTTGAACGCCATGAAGGCCAGCGTGGTGCCGAGCAGCACACGGTCGCGAAGCAGCGCGCTGACGCGGGGAGCCCTGGACACGACCCCGCGCGGCGCCTCGCCGGCCTGCGGTGTCCCGCCGTGTGGGCGCAACGGGTGCCGGATCCCGCGGACGAGTACGGCGAAGCACAGGTAGGAGGCGGCGTCGAGGGCCAGCACGTTGGCGGGTCCCATCGTCGCGATCAGCGGGCCGGCGAGGAGGTAGCCGATGATCCCGGACAGGGAGTAGCTCACGGACTCCAGCGCGTTGGCCGCGTCGAGCCGGCGCGGTTCGACGAGATCGGGGATGGCTGCGGGAACCCCGGCCAGGGGCACCATCTTGAGCAGGCCGTAAACGACCGCCACCACGAACGGCAGCCACTCCGGCGGATCCCCCACCAGCATGACCAACGGAATCGATCCGACGGTGACACCGCGTAGGACGCTGTCGGCGGCCAGCACGGCCCGTTTGTCGAAACGATCCAGCAGCGGGCCCACGGCCAGGCCGCCGATCAGTACCGGGGCGGTGAAACAGGCGGCGAGCAGTCCGAGTTGCACGGTTCCGCCAGGCCGGGCGAGCACCAACCAGGACAAGGCGACGAAGGTCATGCCGTCGCCGATCAGGGACACCGAAGCGCCCAGCCATAGACGGCGAAAGTCGCGCTTCTCCGCCAGAAGGGTCAGATAGTTCGACACGTGGCTCTCTTCGAGGAGGGTGAGGTGCAAGCAGGGGTCGACACCGCACCCGGCCGGCGAGCCAGGGCGGGTGGGTGGGTGGAAGCCGAGGGTGAACCCGGCCGGCGAGCCAGGGCCGTGGTGCGTCAGCGGCGCAGCACCCCTCGACGGACCGGATCCAGACGGGCAGGCCAGACGGGCAGGCCAGACGGGCGCGGATCCGAGGTGGCCCGCTCGGTGTGCTCCAGAGCCCGAGGACCGGGTCAAAGCACTGCGGAGCCAGAAAGCCCGGGTCAGCGCACTGCTGAGCCGGAAAGCCCGGTCAGAGCGCTGCGGGAGCCGACGGCCGGGTCGGCGCCTCGGCCCGAACCGCCCACAGGTGCTGGACCACGTAGGACCGCCAAGGCCGCCATCGGCGGACCAGATCCGGCGCCACGACCTGCTCCTCCGCCTCGCCGAGGAGGCGCATGGCCCGCCTCACCCCGGCATCGGCGGGCAGGAAGACGTCGGGGTCTCCCAGAGCCCGCATCCGGATGCCCGCGACGGTCTCGGGGGTGATCCCCGGCATGGCGAGAAGGCGCCGCTCCGCGTCGTCACGGTCGGTCTCAGGGCCGAGGCGGATCTCGTCGGCCGCGAGCGCGCGCGCCAGCCCCAGGACCGCACGAAGCCGGGCGGCGGGCACAACGACCGGGTCCTCCGGGGTCGCCTCCGCCAGCGTGTCCATCCGGGGAAAGGCGTGGGTGACGGCGCCGACGGGCGCGCTCAGCGGCTCGCCGTACCGCTCGACCAGGCGTGTGGCGAGGGTTCGTGCCACGCCGAGGCCGGTCCGCTGGCCGAGCACGGCGAGGACGGCGTGTTCGGCGGCGTCCACATGACCGGGCAGGCGGCGTCCCGGGCCCGCCGCGACCAGCGGCGTGAGCAACGGATCGCGGCCCAGGTGGTCGGCGATCTCATGAGGGTCGGCGTCCAGGTCGAGGAGACGCCGGCAACGCTGGACGGCCGCGGGCACGTCCTTGAGGTCCTCCAGGTGCAGTTCGCAGCCGACGAACGCCATCGTGGGGCCGTGCCGGAGCGTGACGACACCGCGGCCGTGCGGAAGGTTCAGCGACCTGCGGTAGAAATGGTCGCCGCCCTCCTCGATCCCCGGTACGGCCCGCCGGGCGAGGAAACGGAACAGCCCCGCCGCGTCCAGCGGCGCCCGGTAGGCGAGCCTGACACTGACCAGACCGGGCACGATGGCGTCACCGCGGGCGGGGCGGGCCGCGCGCAGTCCGGTCGGCGTCATCGCGTAGACCCGCCGAAGGGTGTCGTTGAACTGGCGGATGCTCGCGAACCCGGCGGCGAAGGCGACCTCGCCGGCCGGCAGATCCGTCGTCTCCAGCAGGGTCCTGGCGTTCTTGGCCCGCTGGGCGCGGGCGAGAGCCTGCGCGCCGGCGCCGGCGCCTGCGACGAGCTGGCGGTGCAACTGCCGCTCGCTGTAGCCGAGCCGGGCGGCCAGGCCCGTGACGCCCTCCCTGTCGACCAGCCCGTCGGCGATCAGCCGCATCGCCCTGCCCACCACATCCGCCCGCACGTTCCACTCCGGCGAGCCGGGACTCGCGTCCGGCCGGCACCGCTTGCACGCGCGATAGCCCGCCTCCTGGGCCGCCGCCGAGGAGGGATGGAAGCACATGTTCTCCCGCTTCGGCATCACCGCCGGACAACTCGGCCGGCAGTAGACGCCGGTCGTGACGACGCCGACGTAGACCCAGCCGTCGAACCGGGCGTCCCTCGTCTCCAGCACCGCGTACACGTCATCGAGCATGTGGACCACTTTGGCCTTTGCCGTACGCCATCGCTGGCGACGATCGGACGTCAACGGCGGCCATCACGCCATATGGTGATGATGCCATCACATTGAGTGCCATTCATCGGCCTTGCGGATCCGCTCAGGCCCGCGCAAACTGGTATTGACATCGCATCGCAGCGTACGGAGATGGTCGCTGTGCAGGACGGGTTCGATGCGCGTGAGATCTGGCCCTTTCAGTGCCTGAGTTGCCGGCACATCTGGGAGGCGGAGTACGTGGTCCGTCATCGCGGTGACGGACACGGCAACGAGACGGACCTGTGGCTGCGGAACGGGGTGCCCGTCCAGCCGCCGTGGGCCGAGTCGCACTGCCCCGACTGCGACGCCTTCAGCATCGCGGTCTTCCCGATCGGCTACCTGACTCGTCCGCAGCGCTCCGGCGTTCACGCCGGGGGTGACGCGGACTCTCTCGCGTAGCGGGGTAGGAACAGCCGTTTCGCCGCCAAGGCGAAACGGCGCCTGGTACGTTCATCGCGTCAGGTACCGCCGGACGGGCGGGAACGGGGCCGGAAAGGCTCGAAAGCCTGTGGAGACCCGGTAAGACCATCTCGGTGGCTCAGGTCGGTGAAGCAGGAAGCCGCAGAAGTGCCGCATGTGCGGTACAGGCTGAGTCTTCGGCATTCATGCCGAAGAGCGCGTCAACTCTCGCACCATCCGGAGTTATACGCGCCCGAGGTCCCCGCCGCCGAGGCGGACCTCGTGGCCGCCACCCCGGAGACCCTCGCCGAGGGCCCGAAGGAGACCGGCGGCGGCCATGTGCTGAGCCGGATGGTGCTCATCGCCGTGGTGGTGATCGCGCTGCTGGCGCTGGCCGGCTTCGAGGCGTACGAGATCACCATCGCGGCGGGCTGACCACCCGCGCCCGGCCCGGTTCGCCGGGATCAGCCGGGCGGCGGGGCGACGCTCTCGCGGACTACGAGCGTGGGCGCGATGGTGTGCCGGCGGGTGCTCGGCAGGCCGGATTCGATCTGGTCCAGCAGCATGTGCAGGCACGACTTCGCCACCGCGCCGAAATCCGGCCGGACCGTCGTCAACGGCGGGGTGAAGAACATCGACTCGGGCACATCGTCGAACCCGACGACGCTCACCTCCTGCGGCACCCGCCTGCCCCGCTCGTTCATCGCGTAGAGGATGCCCAGCGCCAGGTGGTCGTTGGCGGCGAAGATCGCGGTCACCTCCGGCATCCGGGCCAGCATCTGCCCCGCACGCGCCCCCGAGGCCGCCGTCCAGTCGGCGGGCACGACCGGCGGGACCTCGGCTCCCGCCGCCGCCAGCGCCCGCTCCCATCCCTCGATCCGGCCCGCGCTGTCGAACCACTCGGCCGGCCCCGACACGTGCCACACCGTCTCATGCCCCGCGTCCAGCAGGAACCGGGTCGCCATGGCGGCGCCCGCCTGCTGGTCGACCGTCACCAGCGCCCCCGACCGCGACGGATCCCCGTCGACCGCGACGAGCGGGACGTCGACCCGCAGATGCTCCAGCGCCTCTCCGGCCGACACCACCGGTGCGATCACCACGATTCCGGCCACCCGCTGGTCCAGGAACCGCTCGACCGCCTCCGAGATCGACCGCCGGTCCAACCTCCGCACGCTGCCGACGCTCACCCCGAACCCCGCCTCGGCCGCCGCCTGGCCGAACGCGGAGAGCAGCGAAGCCGGACCGAACAACGTGGAGTTCTGCGTCACCACGCCCAGCACCCGCGACCGCCCGGTGGCCAGCGCGCGTGCCGCCTGGTTCGGCCGATAGCCCAGCTCCGCGATCGCCGCGCGCACCCGGATCCGCGTCTGCTCGCGCACGTTGGGATGATCATTCAGGACCCGCGACACCGTCTGGTGGGACACGCCCGCCAACCGCGCCACATCCGTCATCGCCGGCCCGCGCACACTCTTGTTCTCCACTACGCGAACCCCGTTCACAACGAATCGAACCCGGCGAGGTCTACTCGGCCCTTTGCACGCGATGACGGTCATCGGGATGGCGCCCAGGCCGTCTTTACCCGCCCTCTCCAAGGTTAGCGATAACAAGGGAGCGCCCAGCATGGCATCCGGGCATTACAGACCCCGGGCGAGGCGATGGTAGGCCTGGTTCCAGCGCAGTTCCCTGGTGAACTGGCGGGTGGTGGTGTCGGCGTCGATGACGAGCAACTCGACGCCGAGCATGTCGGCGAAGTCGGTCAGCTCCTCGCGGCCGACCGCCGCCGACAGCACGGTGTGGTGCGGCGCGCCGGCCGTCAGCCACGACTCGGCCGAGGTGCGGAGATCGGGCCTGGGCCGCCAGACCGCGCGGGCCACCGGCAGACTCGGCAGCGGCGCGAGCGGCGGGACCACGTCGATCTCGTTGGCCACCAGCCGGAACCGGTCGCCCATGTCGGCCAGCCCCACCACGATCGCCGGCCCGGGTTCGGCGTCGAACACCAGCCGCACCGGGTCCTCCCGGCCGCCGATGCTCAGCGGGTGGATCTCACAGGAAGGGATGCCGGCGGCGACGGACGGGCAGACCTCCAGCATGTGCGCGCCCAGGATGACCTCCTCCCCGGGGGTGAGGTGGTAGGTGTAGTCCTCCATGAACGACGTGCCGCCGGGCAGTCCGGCCGACATCACCTTGAGGGTGCGGAGCAGCACCGAGGTCTTCCAGTCGCCCTCGCCGCCGAACCCGTAGCCGTCCGCCATCAGCCGCTGTACGGCCAGGCCGGGAAGCTGCCGCAGCCCGCCGAGGTCCTCGAAGTTGGTGGTGAACGCCCGGAAGCCGCCGGCCTCCAGGAACTGCCGCATGCCCAGCTCGATCCGCCCCGCGTACTTCAGCGACTCGTGCCGCTCACCGCCGGCCCGCAGTTCCGGCGCCACCAGGTAGCACTCCTCGTACTCCTTCACCAGCTCCGTCACGTCGGCGTCGGCGACCGCGTCGACCACCTCCACCAGGTCGTTGACGCCGTAGGTGTTCACCGAGACGCCGAACCGGAACTGGGCCTCGACCTTGTCCCCCTCGGTGACCGCCACGTCGCGCATGTTGTCGCCGAACCTGGCCAGGGTCAGCGAGTCCACCTCGGCCCGCCCGGCGGCGGCCCGCGCCCAGGCGCCGATCCGCGCCGTCACCGCCGGGTCGCTCACGTGCCCGGCCACGGTCTTGCGCGGCACGCCGAGCCGCGACTGGATGTGGCCGAACTCCCGGTCGCCGTGCGCCGCCTGGTTCAGGTTCATGAAGTCCATGTCGATGGAGCTCCACGGCAGCTCCACGTTGGCCTGGGTGTGCAGGTGCAGCAGGGGCTTGCGGAGCGTGTCGAGCCCGGCGATCCACATCTTGGCCGGCGAGAAGGTGTGCATCCAGGCGATCAGGCCGATGCACGCGTCGTCGGAGTTCGCGTCCAGGCACATTCTGCGGATGGCCGTGGCGTCGGTGAGCACGGGCTGCCACACGATCTCGAAGGGCAGCGCCTCGGTGAGGGCGGCGGCGATCCGGCCGGACTGCTCGGCCACCTGTCGCAGGGTGTCCTCGCCGTACAGGCCCTGGCTGCCGGTGAGAAACCAAAGCTTCACAGATGACTCCTCTGGCCGTAGACGTTCTGGTAGCGGTCGTACAGGCTGTCGATGTGCGCCGGCTCGATCGGCAGGGGCCGGCCGAGCTGCCGCGCCACGTGCACCGTGCGGGCGACGTCCTCGCACATGACGGCCGCCTTGACGGCCGCCTTGGGTGAGTCGCCGATGGCGAACACCCCGTGGTTCTGCATCAGTACGGCGCGCGAGCGGTGGCCCGACAACGTCTCGACCACTCCCCTGCCGATGTCGTCCCCTCCGATCAGCGCGAACGGCCCCACCGGGATGTCGCCGCCGAACTCGTCGGCCATCGCGGTCAGCACGCAGGGGATCGGCTCGCCGCGCGCGGCCCAGGCCGAGGCGTAGGTGGAGTGGGTGTGCACCACGCCGTCCACCTCCGGCATGTGCCGGTAGACGTAGGCGTGCGCCGCCGTGTCGCTGGACGGTGCGAACGCCCCCTCGACGAGTTCGCCGTCGAGGTCGCACACGACCATCGACTCGGGGCGGAGTTCGTCGTAGGAGACGCCGCTCGGCTTGATGACGAACAGGTCCTCGCCGGGAACGCGTCCGGAGACGTTCCCGGCCGTCCAGGCGACCAGGCCGTACCGCACCAGCTCGGCGTGCAGATGGCAGACCGTGTCCCGGATTTTCTCGATCATGCGGTGGCCTCGTTTCTGATCGCGCGAAGCCGGTGCAGCAGGTCACCGTCCGCGAAGTGGTCGTGCAACCGCCGGTACTCCGCGTACAGCCGGTCGTAGGAGTCGGCCCGGCCGGAGTCGGGCACGTAGGCGGCCCGGGTTCGCTTGCCCATCGCGGCGGCGGCGCGCGTGATGTCGGGGTAGGCGCCCGCGGCGACGGCCGCGTGGATCGCCGATCCCAGGGCGGGGCCCTGGTCCGAGCCGATCACCGAGAGCGGACGGCGTAGCACGTCGGCGTAGACCTGCATGAGGAAGGCGTTCTTGAGCAGGCCGCCCGCGACGACGAACTCCTCCACCGGCACGCCGGCGTTCTCGAACGTCTCCACGATGAGCCGGGCGCCGAACGCGGTGGCCTCGATCAGCGCCCGGTAGACGTCCTCCGGCTTGGTGGCGAGCGTCTGACCGGCGATCACGGCGGACAGGTCGTGGTCGACGAGCACCGAGCGGTTGCCGTTGTGCCAGTCGAGCGCGACCAGTCCGTGCCCGCCGACCGGCTGCTTCTCCGCCAGCGCGGTCAGGTGCTCGTGCACGGTCAGCCCCAGCTCGGCCGCCCGCCGCAGGTAGGAGGCGGGCACGGAGGTGTCCAGGAACCAGGCGAAGATGTCGCCGACGCCTGACTGGCCCGCCTCATAGCCCCACAGGCCCGGCACGATCCCGTCGCGGACCACTCCGCACATGCCCGGCACCTCGGCGCGCCGGTCGGACGGCATCACGTGACAGGTGGAGGTGCCCATGATGGCGACCATCTGGCCTGGCCGTACGGCGTCGGCGGCGGCGGCGGTGACGTGCGCGTCCACGTTGCCGACGGCCACGGCGAGACCCTCGGGCAGTCTCGTCCACTCGGCGGCCCGCGCGGTCAGCCGGCCGGCCAGCCCGCCGAGCGGGGCGTGTTCACGGCCGAGTTTGCCGGCGAAACGGGCGAAGGCGGGGTTCAGCGCGGCCAGGAACTGCTCGGACGGGTACTCGTTGTCCTGAAATATGCCTTTGTAACCGGCGGTACAGACGTTGCGGGTCTCGACGCCGGTGAGCTGCCAGATGATCCAGTCGGCGGCCTCGATCCACCGGTCGGCCCAGGCGTAGACCTCGGGGTCCTCCTCCAGCACCTGGAGTCCCTTGGCGAACTGCCATTCGGCGGAGATCTTGCCGCCGTAGCGCGGCAGCCAGCGCTCGCCGCGCCGGGCCGCCAGGTCGTTGATCCGGTCGGCCTGCGGCTGGGCGGCGTGGTGCTTCCACAGTTTCGGCCAGGCGTGCGGGCGCTCGGGAAAGAGCTCACACAGCGGGGTGCCGTCGGCGGTGGCCGGCAACACGGTGCAGGCGGTGAAGTCGGTGCCCAGGCCGATCACCTGCGCCGCCGGCACACCCGCGACGGCCAGCGCCTTCGGCACCGCGATGCGCAGGACCTCGCGCCAGTCCTGCGGCGACTGCAACGCCCAGTCCGGCCCGAGCCGGGGACCGGAGCCGGGCAACCTGTCCTCGATCACCCGGTGGGCGTACTCGTGCACGGCCGCGCCCACCTCCGCGCCGTCGCTGACGCGCACCACCACCGCCCGGCCCGACAGGGTGCCGAAGTCGATCCCGACGACGTACAGCTCGCTGTTAACGCTCACAGGTCACTCCGAAATCGAGATGAGGGGTCACTGTTTCCCGCGCCCCGCGATGAGGCGCTGCAGCACGATGAAGGTGAAGAGGAGCAGTCCGATGAAGATCTTGGTCCACCACGAGCTGAGCGTGCCCTCGAAGCTGATCACCGTCTGGATCAGGCCGAGCACCAGGACGCCGAGCACGGTGCCGAACAGGTAGCCGGACCCGCCGGTCAGCAGCGTCCCGCCGATGACGACGGCCGCGATCGCGTCCAGTTCCATGCCGACGGCGTGCAGGCCGTACCCGGAGAGCATGTAGAAGGAGAGCAGCAGGCCGCCGAGCGCCGAGCAGAAACCGCTGATCGTGTAGACCGCGATCTTCGTCCTGGCCACGGGCAGGCCCATGAGGAGCGCGGACTGCTCGCTGCCGCCCACCGCGTACACCCTCCTGCCGAATGGGGTGTAGTGCAGCACGTAGGCCGCGACCAGCACGACGAGGACCGCGATGAGCACGCTGGGCGACACCCACATGTCCGCCACCAGGTCGACCCTCGTCTGCGCGAACGCGGTGAAGGCCGGGTCGGTGATGGAGACGGAGTCGGTGCCGATCGTGTAGCAGAGACCGCGCGCCAGGAACATCCCGGCGAGCGTCACGATGAACGGCTGGATCTCGAAGTAATGGATGATCGCCCCCATCGCGAGCCCCAGCAGGGCTCCGATCGCCGGCACCAGCACCATGACGGCGGGCGCCGGCCAGGCCGGGAGCAGGCTCGCGGAGATCATGGTGGAGAGCGCGACCACCGAGCCGACCGACAGGTCGATGCCGCCGGTGAGGATGACGAAGGTCATCCCGACCGCGACGACGAGCAGGAAGGCGTTGTCGATGAAGACGTTGAGGATGATCTGCCCGGTGGCGAAACCCTCGTAGCGGATCCCGCCCGCGACGAACATCGCGGCGAACAGGCACGCGGTCACCAGGACCGGGATGTACTTCCGCGGCACCGGGAGACGCCGGGTGAGCGACGCGGCTCCGACAGGCGTGGTCATGCCGGCACCTTCACCTTCCCTTCGGACGCCGTGGACGACGCGGACGGCCGTCTGCGGCGGTGGAACACCTTCGCCCGGAAGGCCGGCGACTGCAGCAGGCAGACGACGGTCACCACGAGCGCCTTGAACAGCAGCGTCGTCTCCGGCGGCACCCCGATGGAGTAGATCGTGGTGGTCAGCGTCTGGATGATGAGCGCGCCCAGCACCGTGCCGCCGAGCGAGAACCGGCCGCCGGCCAGCGAGGTGCCGCCGATGACGACGGCGAGGATGGCGTCCAGCTCGATCCACAGACCCGCGTTGTTGCCGTCCGCGCTGGACACGTTGGAGCTGATCATCAGCCCGGCGATGCCCGCGCACAGCCCGCAGAACGCGTAGACCGTCACCAGCAGGCCGCGGGCCCGGATCCCCGACAGGCGGCTGGCCTCGGCGTTCCCGCCCACCGCCTCGATGAGCAGGCCCAGAGCCAGACGCCGGGTGAGGAACGCGGTCAGCGCCAGCACCACCAGCACCACGATGATGCCGAACGGCAGCGTGAGCCAGTAGCCGCCGCCGATGAGCTTGTACGGCCCGCTGTTGATCGTGATGATCTGCCCGTCGCTGATGAGCTGGGCCAGCCCGCGCCCGGCGACCATCAGGATCAGCGTCGCGATGATCGGCTGGATGCCCGCGCCGGCGACGAGGAACCCGTTCCAGCCGCCGAGGAGGACGGCGAGCCCCAACGAGATCCCGACGGCGGCCAACACCCCGCCGACCGAGTTCTGGTCGTTCAGGTCGCCGATCCGCAGGCAGGCCAGCGCGCCGGCGATGGCCACGACCGAGCCGACCGACAGGTCGATGCCGCCGGTGGCGATGACCAGCGTCATGCCGAGCGCGACCAGGATCAACGGCGCACCGAACCGGGCGATGTCGACCAGGCTGCCGTACAGGTGGCCGTCCTTGATCTCGATGGCCAGGAAGTTGCGGGTCATCAGCACGTTGAGCAGCAGCAGCCCGGCCAGTACGACGCCGGGCCAGAACAGGCGGTGTCGCAGCAGCGCGCTCATGAGGCGGCACCGCTCGCGATCGTCTCCATCAGGTCGCCGGTCGTCAGATCGTCGTCGTTGTCCAACTCGGCGATGAGCCTGCGGTCGCGCAACACGCCCACCCGGTGGCTGAGCCGCAGGACCTCCTCCAGCTCGGCGGAGATGAACAGCACCGCCATGCCGCCGTCCGACAACTCGGTGACCAGGCGCTGGATCTCGGCCTTGGCGCCCACGTCGATGCCCCTGGTGGGCTCGTCGAGGATGAGCAGCCGCGGCTGCAGGATCAGCCAGCGGGCCAGCATCACCTTCTGCTGGTTGCCGCCGCTGAGGTTCTTGATCACCTGATCGGGGTCGGCCGGGCGGATGTTCAACGCCGTGATGTACTTCTCGACGAGTTCCTCCTGCTTTGACCGCGGGATGGGCCGGGTCCAGCCGCGCGCCGCCTGCAGCGCGAGGATCAGGTTCTCCCGTACGGTGAGCCCGGGGATGAGACCCTCGGCCCGCCGGTTCTCCGGGCAGAACGCGATCCGGTGCCGCACGGCCGCCCGCGGGGAGCGCAGGCCCACCTGCTCGCCGTCGATCCACACCGATCCCTGGCCGGCGTGGTCGGCGCCGAAGAGCAGCCTGGCGATCTCGGTACGGCCCGAGCCGAGCAGCCCGGCCAGGCCGACCACCTCGCCCTCCCCGATGCCGAGCGTGAACGGCTCGATCATCCCCGCCCGGCCCAGCCCCCTGGCCTCCAGCAACGGCGCCGACTTCCCCTCTCCCGCGTACGGCCTGCCCTCCAGCCGCTCCAGGTCGGCCAGCTCGCGGCCGATCATCTTGGCCACCAGTTCGACCTGGGGCAGCTCGGCGGTGAGGTACTCGCCGACGAGCCTGCCGTTGCGCAGGATCGTCATGCGGTCGGAGATCTCGTACAGCTGGTCGAGGAAGTGCGAGACGAAGAGGATCGCGATGCCCTCGTCCCGCAGCCGGCGCATCACCCGGAAGAGCTGGGCGACCTCGCCTGCGTCGAGGCTGGAGGTGGGCTCGTCCAGGATCAGCACCCTGGCGTCGATGTCCACCGCCCTGGCGATGGCGACCATCTGCTGGACCGCCAGGGAGTACGACGACAGGGGCGCCGACACGTCGATGTCGATCTCCAGGCGGGTCAGCAGCTCGGCGGCCCTGCGCCGCATCTCCTTCCAGTGGATGCGGCCCAGGCGGCGCGGCTCGCGGCCGATGAAGATGTTCTCCGCCACCGGCAGATTGGCGCAGAGGTTGATCTCCTGGTAGACCGTGCTGATCCCGGCCTGCTGGGCGGCCAGCGGGCTGGCGAAGACGACCTTACGGCCCGCCAGCTCGATCTCACCGGCGTCGATGTCGTGGACACCGGTCAGCACCTTGATCAGGGTCGACTTGCCGGCGCCGTTCTCTCCGATCAGCGCGTGGATCTCGCCGGGCAGCAACCGGAAGTCGACGCCGTCCAGCGCCTGCACGCCGGGAAACTGTTTGCCGATCCCGCTCATCCGCAGGATCGGCGCGGGTGCGGACACGCGGCGCCCCTCTCCTCTTGACTCTCGGGCACCGGCCCCCGGGGTCGCCGGCGGGCCGGTGCGGCTGAGCTCAGTACTGACGGGTGGACAGGACTTCCTTGGCCTGCTCCGGGGTGAAGGTGGTCTCCTCGGTCACCACGCGGGCCGGCACCTGCTCGCCCTTGACGACCTTCTTGGCCAGGTCCATCAGCTGGGGGCCGAGCAGCGGGCTGCACTCCACGATGTAGTTGATCTTGCCGTCGGCCAGTGCCTGCATGCCGTCCTTGACGGCGTCGACCGTGATGATCTCGATGTCCTTGCCCGGCGTCTTGCCCGCGCCCTCGATCGCCTCGATGGCGCCGAGTCCCATGTCGTCGTTGTGCGCGAACAGCAGGTCGATGTCCGGATTGGACTTGAGGAAGGCCTCCATGACCTCTTTGCCCTTGGCCCGGGTGAAGTCCCCGGTCTGCGATGCGATGATCTTGAACTTCGGGTCGGCGGCGATGACCTCGGCGAAGCCGGCCTTGCGGTCGTTGGCGGGCGCCGAACCGGTGGTCCCCTGGAGTTCGACGATGTTCACCGGGCCCGCGTCGTCCTTACGCTGCTCGACCAGCCACTTGCCGGCCTTGCGGCCCTCCTCGACGAAGTCCGAGCCGAGGAAGGTCTTGTAGAGGGTGGTGTCCGCGGAGTCCACCGCACGGTCGGTGAGGACCACGGGGATCTTCGCGTTCTTGGCCTCCTTCAGCACCGTGTCCCAGCCGGATTCGACGACCGGCGAGAAGGCGATGACGTCGACCTTCTGCTGGATGTAGGAGCGGATCGCCTTGATCTGGTTCTCCTGCTTCTGCTGGGCGTCGGAGAACTTCAGCTCGATCCCGGCGTCCTTCGCGGCCCCCTGGACCGACTTGGTGTTGGCGGTGCGCCAGCCGCTCTCCGCGCCTACCTGGGAGAAGCCCATCGTGATCTTGCCGTCTTCGGCGACACCGGCGACGCCGGCCGTGTCACTGCCGCCGCCGCTGCCGCAGCCCGCCAGCGCGATCGCCGTGGCGCCGGCCAGCAGCAGCGTCGAGATCCTCTTTCGCATGCGATTGTCCTTTCGGGGACGCACCGATGTTCTTGTCGTCGATTCCGGCGGGGTAGCGGCTTGGACACGACTGTGAGCGCTAACAACCGGTATCGTCAAGCACTATTTTCATTACGGGCTACCGGGAACTACATATTTCGGCCGCTAATGCACCGGGTGTGGGTCGCGCGGGTTCCTCGACTCCGCGCGCAGGGTGGAGCCTTCCCGTGAGTGATCCGGGGCGGGGACGGAGGAATGGCGTCCACGATTGTCTCCGGAGGCGATGGGGCTCGCAGTTCCCCCGACGGCGCGAGCCGGATGGACCTATGGCGAGGCGAACCAGCGATCCGCCGCCCGGTCCGGCCGGTCCGACGCGACCTCCGAGTCGACGCACTGCTGGTGTTAGCGATCACAAGCTGACGTTCTTGGGAGTGAGTGTCAACGCTCCCATGGACGCCGGTCAAGGCCGCGCCGAATCACGATCCGATCTCCTTGGCGTACGCCCAGCTCAGCCGCACCGTGCCGCGGCCACGAAGCCCGCCGGTCCGTGGCCGCCGGGCGCGCGAGGCCATTGCGGTGTACGGCTCGCATGCGGTAGTAAAGGATCACTGGTGCCGACCCTCGTCCGAATGCGGGTGACCTCGCCGGTGTCCGACGCTCACGACGACCGGCTCGACACCTCCAAGGCCGGGCTGGCCGCGGCCATGGCACGGCAGGTGGGCAGGGGCGCTGCGAAGCTCACGCCGGTCGGGCTCCTGGCCACGCTCTCCGCGGCGGCGCTCACCCCGATCGCGCTGGCGGATCCCGGTACCGCGGCGATCGCGGGGCTCACCGTGCTGACGGCGCCACGCTCGCGACGTACCCCAGCGACAGCAGCGCGCGTTTCCAGCTGTGGCGGATGCCGTCGCTGCAGCCGACCGGCTACACGTCGGAGGACTCCGTGGGCTACGAGGCGTTCTCCTTCGGGCACGGGGGTACGGGGCCCGTCATGCTGCTGGGAGACATGCGGCTACGGCGCTGGGACAGGGCGGGCGCGCCGATCACGGAGGAGCTCGCGCCCTCAGGGTTCGACACTCCGAAGGCCGTGTTCAGCTCCGACGGGCGCACGCTGGTGGTCGGCGACAAGGGTTCCTCCGCGACGGCCTTGTGGCGGATCACCGGCGGCGTACGGCAGGCCTGGCGGACCGAACTCGCGGGCGGCACGATGGCGGTGGCACTCAGCCCCGACGCGAGGACCGTCGCGGTCGGCGGCCCGGACGGCGTCGTCCGCCTGCTGGACGCCGCCGGCGGGCGAACCGTGGGCAGACCGTTGACCGGCCACGACGCGCCCATCAGGGCCATGGCGTTCCACCCCGACGGGAAGACCTTGGCAACCGTCGGCGCCGACCAGACGCTCAGGCTGTGGGATGTCGCCACCCAGGCCCCCATGAGGGGGCCGCTGACGGGCCACACGAACGGCCTGACGGCCGTCGCGTTCAGCGCCGACGGCGAGACGGTCGCCACGGGCGGCGTGGACCAGACCGTCCGGCTGTGGGACACCGCCACCGGCAGGGCGATCGGCCCTCCGCTCACCGGCCACACGGAGAAGGTCACCGCCCTCGCCTTCTCCCCGGCGGGTACGGGCCTGCTGACCATGGGCGATACCGCGGGAGATCAGGCGGCGACGGACCAGAGCTCCAGCCTGCGCTGGTGGGAGTCGGTCCCGCCGGCCAAGTCGTTCGATCCGCTCTGCTCGATCATCGGAGACTCGCTCAGCGAGGTTGAATGGAGCCGGCACGTGACCCGCGTGCCGTACGCGAAGGTATGCCGCTGAGCGCACCCGTCTGTTCGAGGCCGGTGCCGGGCGTCGAGCACCCCGGCGCCCTGAGAGACCGGGTCGGCGATCGACGGTACGCATCCTGGGGCTGGTGGACGACGACCCGAGTGCGTTGTCCGCCCAGGCCCCGGCCCCTTCGAAGCGGCGGCCAGGCGTCGACGAACGCCATGCACGCGGCGAGAGCCTTCAGGTGAAGAGCTCGTCCGGCATCGAGGTGACTGGAGTACGCCCGGCTGAGCCCGTGTGATAGACATCCGCGAATGACACTCGATCATCTCGTGTACGCGACGCCGGATCTCGGTGGCACCGTGGCAGACCTGGAGGGGCGGCTCGGGGTGCGCACGGCGGTCGGTGGCCGGCACGTCGGGCTCGGGACCCGCAACCATCTCCTCGGGCTGGGCGGGCAGGGCTACCTGGAGATCATCGGACCCGATCCGGAGCAGGAGGCGCCCGAGTCTCCCCGGCCGTTCGGGATCGACTCCCTGACCGGCGCCGGGCTGGTGACCTGGGCCGTCGCCTGCCCGGACATCGACGCGGCGACGGCCGCGGCGCGGGCGCGGGGATACGACCCCGGCGACCCGCAGGCCATGTCCCGGCGCACGCCCGAGGGGGTCCTGCTGAGCTGGCGGCTGACCTTCGCCCGGCCCGGCGGCCGTGACGGCGGCCTGGTGCCGTTCCTGATCGACTGGGGCGCGACGCGACACCCGGCGGACTCGGGACTGCCACAGGCGGAGCTGGTGTCGCTGAGCGCCGCCCACCCCGACCCCGGTTCCGTACGCGGTGACCTGGCCGCGCTCGGCGTGGACCTCGACGTTGCGGTGGGGCCCCGCGCGGGCCTGACCGCCGTGCTCCGAGGACGCCACGGAGACGTGACCCTCACCGGCCCCGCCGTCTGAGCGAATGGCTGGGTACGGAGACCCATAGCCCGGACAAGCGATTGCTCGCCAGATAGTCGGGAGCGGCGGGCTCATCGGGGACTTCTCTTACGCCCGGACATGCGTGGCCCGGCCCAGATCGAATGATCGGGGCCGGGCCGGGATTCAGCTGCCGATCAGCTGAACATGCCGGGCTGGTAGGAGCCCCCCTGGTTGCGCAAGATCACACCGAGCCGGTTGGCCGCGTTGATCTGGGCGACCAGGGAGACCAGCGCGGCGACCTGGTCGTCGTCGTAGTGCTTGCGCACCTGGGCCCAGGTCTCGTCGGACACGCCGTGGTGGGCGTCGGCGATCCGGGTGCCCTCCTCGGCGAGCGCCAGCGCGGCCCGTTCGGCCTCGGTGAACACGGTGGACTCGCGCCAGGCGGCGACCAGGTGGAGCCGGACCGCGGTTTCGCCGGCGGCCGCGGCATCCTTGGAATGGACGTCGACGCAGAAACCGCAGCCGTTGATCTGGCTGACGCGCAGCTGCACCAGTTCCTGGGTAGCCCTCGGCAGCGTCGACTGGACGATCACCAGGCTGGCGTTGCCGAACCGCTTGAAGAACTTGGCGCCGATCTCATTGCCGACCATGTTGAAACGGGGTTCCATGACTACGTCCTCACTCGGGTCGCTGCGTGCTGCCGCACTGAACGAACAGGAGATGCCGGCGACCCGATCCTTGTGACAGCGCGGTTACGTGACGTGCGCCACACTGGTCCACCGCTGCTCACGACGCCGCCTCGGCGTCATGTAGTTGGCAGCGGACAACAAGGATCGGCTACCGTCTCGGTGTCACAAAACGGCGGGCCCCGGTGTCTGGTGGGTGACAATCGAGAGTGAAGAGGAGCCACCCATGGCCGGCACGTCGCAGACCGCACCCGAAGATCGCGGCGGGGCATGAGCGGGGACGACCGTGTGGACTCCGCCACCGAGGCGTTCGTCGCCCACCGCAACCTGCTGTTCACGGTCGCCTACGAGATGCTCGGCTCGGCCGCCGACGCGGAGGACGTCCTTCAGGAGACCTGGCTGCGATGGGTGGGCGTCGACCTCGACACGGTGCGGGATCAGCGTGCCTACCTGGTCCGGGTCGCCACCCGGCAGGCGCTGATCCGGCTGCGTACGCTCGGCCGCCGCAAGGAGTCCTACGTCGGCCCCTGGTTGCCCGAGCCGCTGCTGACCACGCGGGACGTGGCCGAGGACGTCGAGTTGGCCGACAGCGTCTCGATGGCGATGCTGTTGGTGCTGGAGACGCTCGGGCCGACCGAGCGGGCGGTGTTCGTGCTGCGCGAGGTGTTCGATCTGGCCTACGACGAGATCGCGGAAGCCGTCGACAAGAGCCCGGCCGCGGTCCGCCAGATCGCGCACCGGGCGCGGGCGCACGTCGCCGCGCGCCGGCCACGCGAGGTCGTCTCCCCGGCCGAGACCCGAGACGCGCTCAAGGCGTTCCAGCGGGCGGTCGAGACGGGCGATCTACAACGCCTGCTCGACATCCTCGCGCCGGATGTCGTCCTCCTGAGTGACGGTGGCGGAGTCGTGCGGGCCGCGCTGGTGCCCGTCGTGGGGGCCGGCAGTGTGGCCCACGTGCTGGGCAGGATCGCCGCCGCGGCGTCGCTGCAGCCGGTGCAGGTCAACGGCTACCCGGCGCTGATCCTCCGGCTCGACGGCGAGCTCGACACCGTCGTGGCGGTGCGCGTCGACGACGGCCTCATCACCGGGCTCTACGCCGTACGCAATCCCGAGAAGCTGTCGCGCATGGAGCGGGAGACCGCCCTGCGCCGATGAGTCCGGGCCCTCGGCAACGAACAGCACAACCGGCATCTCCACCCGCACGTCACTGCCGGCGGCACGCTCCCACGTGACCACCGTGGATCTTGGCTTGCCCCGGGTCGGTAAAGCCGCCGACACGGTTTCGCCACTGGTGAGGGCGCGTCATGAGATACGCAATCGCACCAGCTGGGCCGTGCGGACGGTTTAATGCGGCCGCAATCACACACTGCGTGGCCGCGAAACAACGGATGGTCATCATGGGCGCATGAGCGACACACATGACGAAGGTTCGGCGCACACGTCCGGGCAGGCTCCTTCGACGTGGAGACGAGAGGCCGCGGAACTGGCGGCGCTGTTCACCGCGGTGGGGCTCGCCCATCTTCTCGCCACTCTGCTCGGACACACCGACCCCGGCCCCTTTCTGCTGATCGCCCTCGGTGTGGCACTCGTCACCGGCGCCTTCATCCACAAACGGCTCCACTCCCGGCGCAGGACGGGCCGTCTTCCGGAGACCGTCGCCCTGGTGGAGGACCGGCCGATGACCCTGTGGCGGATCCGCACACGGGTGGTCGACAGGCCGGGCCGCCTGGCCGCCCTCGCCGGCGCCTTCGCCCACCATCGCTGCAACGTCCTCGCCCTGCACATCGCCGCCACGGGCGGCAGCGCGATATCCCCGCCCGGGTGCGACGCCCTCGACGAGTTCATCGTCGAGTCGCCGGCCGAGCTGACCGGGCAGGACCTGCGGAAGCTCGTCGGCAGGGCGGGCGGGCTCGACGTCGTGGTCGTACGCGCGTACGTCAAGGACCTGATCGACCCCGGCGTCCAGGCTCTCGACCTGGCCCACCGGGTCGGCCTCGATCCCGATCGGCTGCCTGAGGCGATGTCGGAGTTGCTGCGCGCGACCGAGGTCCAGTGGCGTCATCCCGGCGCCACCGTCCACGACACCGGTGACCACTCCACCACGCTGGTGGTGTCCGTCCATCCGGAACGCGCGCTGCTGATCAAGCGCCCGGCCCTGCCGTTCACGCCCGCTGAGGCGGCCAGGGCGGCGGCCCTCGCCGCCGCGGTCAAGCAACGACGCTACTCGTCGTAGGGGCGGCCCGGCCCCCGACCCGCGGCACCGATCCAAGCACAGCCGAGGGCTGGGCCCGCGACGGCCGCGGACAATCTGGCGGGCCGGGCGACAGGTGCGGTCACCAGTTGGCGGGCAGCCCCGGGGTGGTGGGCGGGAGCGGGTGGCCGGGCGGCCTGATCACGTAGGCGATGCCGCCGCTGCTGGAGCTGCGCAGCCAGACGTTCTCGAAGTTCGCCCGCGGATAGACGTGGCGGACCGCGCCGTTGTCCGGAGACGCGGGGTCATTGGCGATCACGTCTCCGGCCGGGGTGAATCCGATGATCACCATGAGGTGGCCGTTGGTGCCGTATCCGGCGCCCGGCAGCTCGCTCGCCTTGAACGACTGCGAGGTGATCACCGGTATCCCCGCCTTGATGAGCCGTTCCAGCTCGGTGAGGGTGCGCAGTCGGGTGACGAACCCGTCGAGGCCGTGACGGCCCGCGTAGGCGGTGTTGAACGGCCAGTTGCCGGCGCCCTCGTAGGCGTAGTCGTAGGTGTGCCTCGCCGCGTGGTCGACCTCGGGGTCGGGGTCCGCCGGATCGACCCAGGCGGTGTCCTGGGCACTGGGGAGCGCGTTCCAGAATCCCATGACCATGCTGGTGGAGGTGGGGCTGCACCACGCCTCGCCGCCGCCGTCCCACTCCGGGTAGTGCCCCTCGTGCACGTTCTGGGAGAGGCGCGGAACGGCCAGCTCGGTGCCCCACGCCCCGCCGCCGGGGCTGACCGGGACGGTCTTGCGCTCGGGTACGGCCGAGGCCATCGCCCCGAGGGTGCGCAGGACGGGTCCCCCGGTCGCGCCGGCCCTGCGGTAGAGGGTCGCGCGGAGCTGGTAGGAGCCGACCGGCCGGCCGGCGGCCGCGACGAAGGTGTCCACCGACACGTTCCCGTCGGCGTCGCCCTGACCGCCCACCGACGTGCGGCGGATGTCCGCGTCGCCGTACGCCCAGCGGCCCAGGACGTACCACTTGGTGGTGGGGCTCGTGCCGCGCAGCTCTACCTGGACCCAGGTGCCCGGCGGCGTGTCGGCGGTCCAGGAGGCGACGAGTTCGGTGGCGTCGAAGCCGACCGCCTCGACCTTGCCGGTCCAGCGGGCGTACTCCCAGGTGCCGGTGCCGAGCGCGTCGGTGTATTCGACGGTGCCCGCGGGGGCGGCGAAGGACAGGGTGGCTCCGGCGGCCGTTCCCTCCGCCGATCCCGCCGCGAAGGCGGCACGTTGGTAGACCACCTGCGAGATCTGCGGTGGGGGCTTCACGACGGCGGCCCGCGCCGCCACGGGGGTCGCCGTCAAGGACACGGCGACGAGCATCGCGATCATCGTGCGCACGGGCACCACCTCAGCTCGGGTGCCCGGAATGTAAATCGCGACCAGCCCCCGCGCATCGGAGAACTTACGTAATAGGCGGAGACTGCTCGACACCGGGCATGCGTTCAACTCATTCAGATCCTCTTACCATGCGAATGTTCTGAACATTTGAAAGGCGTCCGCCGCTTCCGGACCGCACCACGGGGGAAAGGTGCGGCACGGCTCGGCAGGGTTCCCGGAGATTGTCGGTGCCGGCCGCTACGCTCTCGGCACGCAGGAAAGGGAGCCCTTCGATGGTCAACTCGCTGATCGTGCCCATACTGGTCACCACCGATCTGCCACCGGACAGCGATTTACGTGAGCTCGGGCAACTGCTCGCAGACGCGGTGCGCGATCTCGAACACGACACCTCCGGTGTCCATTACCCGGGTCATCTGCGCGGGGCGACCTTCTGGCTGGACCGTCCCGCGCCGCCGCCGGAGCCCGGGTCACCGGCACAGGCGCCCGAGCAGCTGCGGTTCGCGGCGATGCTCGGGTTCCTGTCCGTCGCCGGTCCGCGCGAGTCCGCCCGGGAGGTCATCGTCGACGCGCGGGAGGCGGTCACGGCGGCCGTCATCGCCCGATACGGCGACCTCGGCAGCACACCGGCGGTGATGAGCATCCGCGCCGACGACGTCAGGGAGCGCACCCCCGACGACGCGGTCGTCACCACGACTGCGCGCGCCGAGACGAGCCCCGCTGAAACCGGGCTCGCAGCCACCGTCGCCGGCCTCGATCGCCCCTCGACGACGCCCGCGGCGGCCGTCCGGCCGCGCACCGGCCAAAAGACCGCACGCGTCTCATCCCGGACGTAGCCGACGGCCCAGACGGACGGCTCAAGCGGACGCCTCAGGCGGACCGCCCAGTATTCATATTCGACGGCTCACCAGGGGACAACCAGCCAGGGGACCAATCACGTCAAGACACCGTCAACCGCGACAGATCAGCGTGAAGCAGCTCTGACCTGCGAAATCGCCTCCTGGAACCTGGTCACTCTGGTGACGCCGGAGGGAAGAGCGTCCCACCAGCCGGGACCGCCGACGATGACCCTGCTGGCCGGGCGCAGATGGGGCAGCGCCGCGAGCGGAGCGGGATCGCCCGTCGACTCCTGCTGCGACCACACGAAGACGACGATGGGACCCACCCGCCGCATCGCGTCGCCCAGCGCGCCGTACGGCGTGCGGGCGCCCAGCACCCGCGTCTCCACGTTGTGTTCGCGGGCGAGAGCCGCGGCGAGCGCGTAGACCGGCAGGCTGTGCTGCTCCTCCTCGGCACACGCCAGCAGCACCACCCGGGGATGGACCGGACGGCGCGGCCGGTCGGCGAGCCCGATCAGGGCCGAAAGGATCCGGTCGGAGAACAGGTGCTCCGCCTCGATGCCCAGTCCGGTCTCCGCCTGCTTGGCGCTCATGGTGGCGAAGACGGGAAGCACCAGTTTCTCCCAGGTCCACACCACACCGCGCCGCACCAGCGCGCGAGCGAGCGTCTCGGCGACGGCGGGGCCGTCCAGCATGAGCGCGGAACGGGCCAGCACCGCAGGGGAACCGACGACCTCTTCGGGGATCCCGGGCCGCTCGGCCGTAGACGTCGTGTCCGGGCGGGCGGCGCCGGGACGCGTCCCGGGCAGTCTGCGCGCCTCCCGCGCGGCGTCCGCCGGCGCGACGCCCGCGCGGATGAGCCGGCTCATCTCCTCCAGGCGGCGCACATCTGTGCTGTCGTAGCGTCGGTGGCCGCCGGGGCTGCGACGGCTCGGGCCGATGCCGTAGCGCACGTTCCAGGTGCGCAGCGTGGGCGCGGGAACGCCGATCCTGCGCGACACCGCACCGATGCCGAACCCCGGTTCCTGGTCTCCGGTCTCCGGCGCACCCTCGTCCATCGCCGCCCCGCTCCGTACCGCTCCTCGCCCAAGCCTGCCAGGCCGGGCGATCGAGTCGTCCAGCCGTTCCTTCGCACCACCGGCCGGGCCCGGAGGCAACCGCAGGCCGGGTATGGAACCGTCCGCAGGCGACAGGAGGGGTCGTACCGGACGCGTGCCGGACGCCCGGGTATCCGGCCACATCAGCAGGCCCTCGGCGAACACCGTGACCGGTGCGACGAGGGCCTGCTGATGTGCGCTATCCGAGCGCCTGGCTGGGCGGGCTCACTTGCCCAGAAATGATGACAATTCGGCCAGCGTGGTCGAGATCGAGCCGAGCGTCTTCGAGACCGTCTCACCGGCCATCTCGACGGCCATCTCATCCCGAGCCCAGTCCTCCGGAGCCTCCTCGGCCGGGAACTGCTCGGCCGGGAACTGCGGCCCCCGAACCGTGTTCGCCAGGTTCCAGGCAATCCAGGAACCGTCGGAGGCGATCGGCTCTTCGCCGCCCTCGCCGTACTGCCCGTCGTCGGACGTGTCCGGCCCGGGGCCCTGAGCCGTGATGGCCCTGTAGAGGTGCCGCACGGCCGTCACCGCGTCGGTCGAGCTGGCCCTCCGGTCCTGCGGCGCCGTACGGGTGTACCGGTCCTGCCGGTAGGTGTCCGCGTAGCCCGGGATCACCACCGCGTAGCCGTCGTCCAGCATCGACTCGATCCGGGCCGAGTCGCCGGACCGGCCGGTGTCCTGCCCGCTGAGGCCGTACACCACCAGGGGACGTCTGCCGGACGCGTGGGTGACCGTAGGTAGGAGCACCAGGCCGGTCGTGGTGGCCCGGCCGGTCGTGGCGGCCAGTCTCGCCCTCATGTCCACGAGGTGGAACGAGCGCGCGACCATCGTCCGATACTTGATCAGGTACGGCTGCGCGCCGGGGTGCAGCCGGGCGATCCTCCCGGACCCGACGACGGCCTCCCTGTTCGCGCCGTCCCTGCTCCACCGCCCCCAGTAGTCCAGCAGTTCGCCGGGGGGTCCCGGGCGGACCATCATGTCCTTCTTGTAGAACCGCGCAGTGTAACTGTCGTAGTGGGCGGTGTCCGGGTCCTCCCTCGGGAGGTTCTCGGCTGCGGCCGGGGCCGTACCGGTCGCGGCGAGTGCTCCGGCCACCAGCACGGCGACGACCCAGCCGGGCCGGGATCGCATGCGTTTCATATAGATCCTTGGATGCGGAAACGCCTGTTTACCTGCGGCGTTTCGGGTCAGACTGCGATGCCGTCAATTCTGCTGAACAGCCGCACGACGTCGCGTTCCCGACACACATCGATCAACCAAGATTGCATCCCAGACGCCTACAGATCAGACAAACAAGCCCTCCGGCCGGACATCCATCGATTTCAACCGGGCCCCACGCGACACCACAACCGCCGTACCCCACGTCACCGTGCTCGGCCGGCGTGCCTCAGGCGACACCGTCAGCCGAGAATCCGCAGGATCGGGTCGGGGATCACGAGGTCGGCGTGCGAGCGGGTCGCGACGACCAGGTTGGCGTTGCGCTGGTCGGGGCCCAACGCCCAGGCCACGGCCGCCTCGTGGTCCTTGCCGAACCACACGTGGCGGGCGACGAGGCGGCGCACCCGCTCGTCCTCTTCGAGCTCGCAGTACCAGACCTCCTGGAAGGAGGACCGTACGCGCGCCCAGTCGCCGTGGCCGAGCAGCAGGTAGTTTCCCTCGGTCACCACGAGCCTGGCGGCCCTGGGCACCGGGATGCTGCCGGCGATCGGCTGCTCCAGGCTGCGTTCGAAGGCGGGCGCGTAGATCACGTCGTCTTCGTCCTCGTGCAGGCGGCGGAGCAGGGCCGCGTAGCCGGCGGCGTCGAAGGTGTCGGGGGCGCCCTTGCGGTCACGTCGTCCGAGCCGCTCGAGCTCTATGTCGGCGAGGTGGAAGCCGTCCATCGGCACGTGCGCCACCCAGTCCGGCTGCCGGCCGGGGGGCGGCTCGCGCCGTAGCCTGGTCACGAGGTATTCGGCCAGGGTGCTCTTCCCCGCCCCCGGACTCCCCGTGATGCCCAGGACCGCGCGCCGCCCGCCTGCCGTCAGGATCCGGGCGCGGTTCGTCAGCTCCTCCAGAGTGGTCATCGCGAGTGGCTCGTGTAGAGCTGGTCGGTGATGAAGCCGTGGGCGTGGCGGGCCAGATCCTCGCCGTCGGACCAGAGGTTGCGCCAGATCGCCAGGTCGTTGGAGAGACCCCGCATCACGACCGCGGAGGAGAAGGACTCGAAGGTGATCGGCCCGGTGTATTCGATGTCGCCCAGCGCGTGGAAGAACGAGGTGAAGTCGAGGTGGCCGGAGCCCAGGTAACCGCGGTGGTTCTCGCCGATGTGGACGTAGCCGAGCCGGTCCGCGACCTCCTGCGTCGGCCGTACGAGATCGTCTTCCTCGATGTTCATGTGGTAGGTGTCGAGGTGGATGAGCACATTGTCCTCGCCGATGTCGTCGGCCAGCCGGAGCGCGTCGCGCGCCGTGTTGATGACGTTGGTCTCGTAGCGGTTGCAGATCTCCAGGCCGAGCGTCATGCCACGTCCTCCCGCCTCCTGCGCCAGTCGTCGCAGCACCGACACCACATTACGCCGTCCGATCTCGGTGAGCGGATGGTCGTACTTGCCCAGGGCGCTGTAGAGGGCCCCGGTGAAGTGGGTGCCGCCCAGGGCTTCGGTGGCGGCGAGGGAGTCGTGCAGCAGCTGCTCGCCGCGCTCGACCACGGAGGCGTCGTCGCTGGAGACGTCGGCGTCGAAGGCGAGGCCACGCGAGCAGGCCACGCCGAGCCCGGCCGACCGCAGGGCCGCACGCGTGGCGTCGACGTCGAGGTTCGCCAGGTCATGCAGGGAGATCTCCAGCAGGTCGTACCCTGTGGCCTTGGTCTTCTCGACGGCCAGGGCCATCGAGGCCGGGCTTGTGTCGCCGGCCCACACCAGGGCGTGCACGCCGATGGGGTTGGTCCGGTTGTCAGTGGTCATCAGTTCGCTGCCTTCTCCTGTCGCCGGGACTCGTCGTCCAACGGCTCTGCTTTCAACGGCTCTGCTTTCAACGGTTCAGTGCGCCGGTCACGAGGGCGACGATCTCCTCTCCGGTGGTCCCGGCGGTACGCCGGCCGCCGACGCAGCGACCCGCGCGCATCACCCACACCTGCTGGCTGAGCCGTATGACCTGCGCGAAGTTGTGACTGATGAGCATCACGGCATGCCCCTCGTCGCGCAGGGCGCGGATGAGCTCCTCGACGCGGGCGGTCTCCTGGACGCCGAGGGCGGCGGTGGGCTCGTCCATGATGACGAGCCTGGAGCTGAAACCGGCGGCACGGCAGATGGCGACGGCCTGGCGCTGGCCGCCGGAGAGCCGCCGGACCCGCGATCGCACCGCGGGCACGTTGACCGCGAGCTTCGAGACCATCTCCTTCGCGCGGGCCCGCATCGCGCGCCGGTCGAGGACGGCGAGCGGGCCGAGCCTGCGGACGACCTCGCGGTTGAGGAAGAGGTTCTGCCACACGGTGAGGTCCTCGACGAGCGCGAGGTTCTGGTGGACGGTCTCGATTCCGGCCTCGCGGGCGTCCTCGGGCGAGTGGAAGGAGGTCTCGGCTCCGTCGAACTCGATGTGGCCGCTGTCCGGCCGGTGGATCCCGGAGACGCAGCGGACCAGCGTGGACTTGCCCGCGCCGTTGTCGCCGACGATGGCGGTGATCTCGCCCTCGCGCGCGGAGAGGGAGACGTCGACGAGGGCGCGGACGCTGCCGAAGGCCAGCGAGACGCCCCGGCAGTCGAGCAGCGGCTCACCGGCGGGTGTGCCTGGATTCGGCCGGGCGGTCATCGCTGGAACCTCGTGAGCAGCGCGGCCAGCACCACGACGACGCCGACGGCCAGGGGTTGGTAGAACTGCGAGACGCCGAGCAGGGTGAGCCCGTTGACCAGGGCGACCAGCAGCAGGGCGCCGATGACCGGGCCGATGATGGTGCCCCTGCCGCCGAAGAGGCTGACGCCGCCGAGCACGACGGCGGCCACGGAGTTGAGCAGGAAGGAGGTGTTGGAGGCGGGCTCGGCGGCTCCGATCCTGGCGACGAGCAGGATCGCCGCGAGCCCGGCGAGGGTGCCGCTGATCGTGTACACCGCGATCTTGACGCGCTGGGTGCTGATCCCCATGGCCCGCGCCGACTCCGGCGCCCCGCCGGTGGCCAGCAGGTGGGTGCCGAACCGGGTGTGGAAGAGCACCGCGTGCGCGACCAGGGCGACCACCACCGCGATGACGAACGACCAGCCGAAGATCCCGAGGCCGCCGGTCGACAGGGCCAGCAGGGCCGGGTCGATGATGGTGACGGGCTTGCCGTCGGCGAGGATCAGCGCGAGCCCGGAGGCCGCCGACAGCATGCCGAGCGTCACGATGAAGTCGGCGATCCTCCCCCAGGCGATGATCACGCCGTTGACCATGCCCGCCAGCGCGGCGGCGACGACCGCCAGCAGGCACGACAGGGGCAGACCCCACGGAGCCGAGTACGCCTGGCCCAGTACGACCGCGCCCAGGGTCATCGTCGAGGCGATCGACAGGTCGATGCCGGCGGTGGCGATCACGAAGGTCTGGCCGACCGCCAGGACGATCAGGATCGCGGCGGCGAGGAGCATCGAGGCGATGTTCCCGGTGCTCAGGAAGGTGGGGTTCAGCACCTGGAAGACGACCACGAGGACGACCAGCCCGACCAGGGCCGCCCACTCCGCCCAGAACCCGGCGTCCCTCAGCCGTGAGGTCCAGGGCTCGCGATCGTCCGCCGCGAGCGTTGCGTTAGCCATGTATCACTCCTCGCCCCCGGTACGGCCGGCGTGCCCGGTGGCGGTTCGCCGCTACTGGATGAGGGCCTTGAACGGGTCGGCGTAGCTGCCGAACGGCTTGGGCGTGGCCGCCAGCGCCTTGTCGGCGTTGTCCTTGGTGACCAGCTCGACCGGGGCCTTGACGTTGGCGGGCAGCGTCTTGCCGGTCCCGGCGGCCTGGCACGCCTCGACGCCCATCTGGCCGATGGTGTAGGGGTACTGGGCGACGGTGCCGTCCAGCGTGCCGGCCTTGACCGCCTGGAGCGCGTCCTTGATGCCGTCGACGCTGATGACCTTCACCTTGCCCGTCTTGCCGGAGTTGGCGATGGCGCGTGCCACGCCCAGCCCCATGTCGTCGTTGGCGACGAAGAACCCCGCCAGGTTCGGGTTGGCCCGCATGACGTCGGTCGCGGCGGTGAGCGCCGTCTGCCGCTCCCAGTTGGCGGCGACGGTCTGGACGACCTTGAGGCCGGGGCCGATGCCCTGCTGGAATCCCGTGATTCTGGCGCCGCTGGTGACGTCTCCGGCGATGCCGCCGACGACCGCCACGTCACCGCCCGAAGGCAGCAGTTCGGTCATCCGCCGCCCGGCCATCCTGCCCGCCTCGGTGTTGTCGGTGCCGATGTAGGTGGCCAGCTTGACGTTGGCGCTCTTGGCCGCTCCGGGGTCGACCGGGCTGTCGATGTTGACGATGGTCTTGTTCATCGCCGAGAGCTGGGCGAGCCCCTGGATGAGGTTGGTGCCGGAGATCGGGTTGATCACGTAGCAGGAGAAGTCCTGCCCGGCGAGGCCGTTGAGCTTGTCCGCCTGGCCGGTGGTGTCGGTGATGGAGTTGGCCGCCTGGACCGTGACCGGTACTCCGGCCGCGCGGGCCTGGTCGTCGATCCCCTGCTTCATCGACTGGAAGAACGGGTTGTCCAGCCCTTTGATCACAGCGGCGATCTTGGTCGTGGGGGGCTGCTCCCCGGCCGCGCCGGCGGGGTCGGCAGGCCCGCCGGATCCGCAGGATCCCAGCACGAGCGCGCCGGCGATCGCCGCCGCGCTGACCGCCGTTGCGCGACGACCTCTGATGGTGGCGTGCATCGGATGCCCCTTTCGGCGTCAATGGGATGACCGTAACCACCGCTTCGGAAGTCGGGGCAACCCCTCTTTCGGCTTTTCACGTCAAAGATTCTTGACCTTCGGACAAAGTCGCGGCCCGGGACACCTCGTCCGGCCACTGGCGATCCCGTGAGTCTCCGGGTCTTGGCCCGACCGGCCCTGACGGCCTTCGCGGCCGCCCCCGGCGAGCGGCCGGTCGCTTATGCTGTCAGGAGCATGGAACGACTGGGCGGCACAGATGGCTAGGCCAGCGGGGACACGCGCGACGGTTCGAGACGTGGCGGCGGAGACGGGCCTCTCGATCGCCACCGTGTCCCGTGTGCTGAACGGCCAGGCCAATGTCGCCCCGCACACCCGGGACCTGGTGCTGCGAGCCGTCGACCGGCTCGGCGACCAGGCCCCCCGCCGGCGCGGCGCACCGGACGCTCCGGCCGGCGACATCTACGTGCGCTGCCCGTACCTTCTCACCGACTACTTCGGGCTCATCGTCTCGTCGATCGCCGAGACCATCGAGTTGCACGGCAGGCAGGTGATCCTGGGCGCCGGAGAGACCGCCCAGCGCACCTCGGTCCTGCCCGGCCTCGGGGACAGGCCCGGCATCGCGGGCGCGATCCTGATCCTGCCACCGGAACCGGCCGGCGAGCTCGTACGGCTCCGCGACCGCCACTTCCCGTTCGTGGTGATCGATCCGCGCACCCCGCCGCCCCGGGACATCGTCGCCGTGTCCGCCGCCCACTTCGCCGGGGCGCGCAACCTCATGGCCCATCTGGTGGAACTCGGACACCGCCGGGTGGGCATCATCGGCGGCCCTCGCGACTGGCTCGCGAGCGACGCGAGGCTGGCCGGCTACGCGGCGTCCCTGGCCGACGTCGGCGTCCTGCCGGCGGCGGAGCTGCTGCGCAGCGTCGCGGAGCCGAACACCGAGAACGGCTACCGCGCGGCCTGTGAGCTGCTCGACCTTCCCGACCGGCCGACCGCGCTCGTCGGGTTCAACGACAAGATGGCCGTCGGCGCGCTGTGCGCGGCGGATCAGCGCGGCCTCACCGTCCCGGGCGACCTGTCCATCGCGGGTTTCGACGACATCGACGTCAGCCGCGCGACACGGCCGATGCTCACCACGGTTCGCCAGCCGCTGGAGGAGATGGGGCGAATGGCGGTCACCCTGCTGATGCGACTGCTCGACCGGCACACGCTTGAGGCGTTGCACATCTCGCTGGGCACCGAGCTCATCGTCCGCGCCTCCACCGGGCCGGTGCCGGTCCGCTGAGAATCGGCGTTACATTTTGTTTCATTTCACCGCCAGCCCGAAGCTGGGCGTCCTTTCGGGCGAGACCGGGTAGTTGGACAAACTAGGTCTTGACATGAAATGTCAGCACATGTTTCCCTACTCAAAACGAGCATGTTTCATATTTGTTTCAATAAGTTACATCGACGGCGGCAGCGGCGGTGACCGCCCGCGCCGGCGAACCTCCCCGGCTAGCGATGCACCTCCCGTCCCTCTCATCGGACCATCGCGAAAGGACCCCTGCCGTGTCCCGTCCCCATCGCCGAACGATCTCCCTCGGCGTCGCCATCGCCTCCGCCGCCGCGCTGTGCGTGGCCGGGCCCGTGGGCGCCGCGCCCGCGTTCGCCGCCGGCGAGACGGTCAACGTCTGGCTCACCACCACCTCCGACGCGGGAGGCCGGGTCGTCAGCCGTGGCCTCGCGCAGCAGACCCCGATCACGTTCGGCCCGGCCGGGGGCAGCGCCAGCCACACGATCACCGTCAACGAGGGCACCACCTACCAGCAGTTCGAGGGAGCGGGCGCCTCGATCACCGACACGAGCGCATACCTGCTGCGCGGCGGGCCGGTGAGCGCGGCCACCCGCGACGCGGTGATGCGCAAGCTCTTCTCCCCCACCGACGGCATCGGGCTGTCGTTCGTCCGCAACCCGATCGGCGCCTCGGACCTGTCCCGGCCCGGCAACGTCTCCCTCGACGACACCTGCTGCGACCTGAACGACTTCGGCGCGAACGGCTACGACACCAATGTCCGGCTGCTCACCGCGCAGGCCAGATCGCTCAATCCGGCGCTGCGCGTCAAGGGGGTGCCGTGGAGCGCGCCCGGCTGGATGAAGGACAACAACCGGATGGACCAGATGGGATGGCTCAAGTGGGAGTACTACCCCGCCTATGCCCAGTATCTGGTGAAGTACATCCAGAGCTACCAGGCCGCCGGCGTGCCGGTGAACTACATCTCCGTGCAGAACGAGCCCAACTGCTGCCAGTCCGGCAACCCGACCGCCATGGACTACCCGGGCATGAGCTGGAACCCGTCCGGGCTGGCCGAGTTCACCAAGAACCATGTGTACCCGGCCTTCCGGGCGGCGGGCATCACCACCAAGGTGCTCGTCCACGACTGGAACTACGGTGACTACGCCAACTTCGGCGCGGGAGTGCTCAACGACGCCGGTGTCCGCAACGATCCGTTGTTCGGCGGGATCGCCTGGCACGGCTACTTCGGTGATCCGGCGGTCGGCACGCAGGTCCGCAACCAGTATCCGGCGGTGCGCCAGTTCAGCACCGAGCACTCCGGCGGGAACTGGATCGGCAACCAGCACAACGAGGACCTCGCCGACATCGTCAACTACGCCCGCAACTGGAGCGGCAGCATCGTCAAGTGGAGCCTGGCGCTCAACCAGCACCAGGGTCCGCACAACGGCGGCTGCGGCACCTGCACCGGGCTCATCACGGTCCAGGAGGGCGGCGCCCGGGCCGGCCAGGTCGACTACACGATCGAGTACTACACCACCGGGCACCTGACCAAGTTCGTCAAGCCCGGGGCCTCCCGGATCGACTCGACCGCCAACGGCACCGTGCAGAACGTCGCCTACCGCAATCCCGACGGCTCCAAGGCGTTACTGGCGCACAACCGTGGCACCTCGGCCCAGTCCATGCGGGTCAACTGGGGCAACCAGTCGTTCGTCTACTCGCTGCCCGCGCGGACCACGGCCACCTTCACCTGGACGGGCACGCCGGGCAGTGGCGGCGGGACCGGCGGCGCGATCACCGGTCTGGCCGGCAAGTGCGTCGACGTGGCCGGCGGCAACAGCGCAGACGGGACCGCCGTGCAACTGTGGAGCTGCGCCGGAAACGCCGCCCAGCAGTGGAGCCGCCCAGGCGACGGCACGGTCCGCGCCCTGGGCAAGTGCCTGGACGTCGTCGACCACGGCACCGCGGACGGAAGCCAGGTGCAGTTGTGGACCTGCGGCGGCACCGCGAACCAGCAGTGGGTCCACACCGCCGGCCGGGATCTGGTGAACCCGGCCGCGAACAAATGCCTCGACGTGACCGGCAACAACAGCGCCGACGGCACCCGGCTCCAGCTGTGGACCTGCACCGGCGCCGCCAACCAGAAATGGACGGTGTCCTGACCCTTCAGCACCCCGTGGCGGGCGACGGCCGATGGAAGGGCCGCCGCCCGCACCGCTTCCCCGGCCCGTTCGCGTTCCGAGCATGGCCGCCTCGGCGTGGTCCACGGGCGTGCGCTCGGCGGGACGGTCTCACCGTGTGGGATCGGCGGCCATCCGTCGACGGGCCCGGTCGCTAGGCCGGCGGCGCCGTACCGGTCGACTCCCGGATGACGAGCCGGGTCGGCGGGATGTCGGGCTGCTGCCCGGGTCGCTCCTCCCCGAGGAGCCGCAGCAGCGCGACCGCCGCCGCCGCGCCGATGGCCGCCAGGTCCTGGGCGACGGTGGTGAGGGCCGGGTAGTGCCACTCCCCTATCGGCAGGTCGTCGTAGCCCACCACGGAGAGGCTGCCCGGCACGTCGATCCCCGCGCGCTGCGCCGCGCCCATGCCGGCCAGCGCCATCATGTCGTTGGCGAAGACGATGGCCGTGGGCCGGTCGGGCATACGGAGCAGGTCTTCGGTGATCGTCCTGGCTTCGAGGCTGTCGAAGCGGCGTGCCCCGGCGATCGTCGGCGTGACGCCCGATTCCCGCAGGGCGGTGACGAACGCCTCCCGGCGCTGGACGGTGTGCACCCGGTCGTCGGGGCCCGAGACGTAGGCGATCCGGCGGTGACCCAGGTCGAGGAGATGCCGCGCGGTGTCCAGCACGCCGCGCAACGGGGCCGCGGACTGTACGTGCGGCTGCGGGTCGTCCTGCCAGGGGATGCCGATGAGCACGGCCTGCTGACCGAGATCGCGCAGCAGGGCGAACCTCGGGTCGCCGATCCGGCTCTCGGTCAGCAGGAAGCCGTCGACCCTGCGTTCGCGCGCCAGCTTCCGGTAGGTCGCCATCTCGGCCTCGGGATCGTCTCCGAGCAGGTGGAGCTGGAGCCCGTAGCCGAGCGGAGCGAGCACCTGCTCGGCGCCGGAGATCATCACGGCGAAGTAGGGGTCTGCGGCCAGCAGGTCCGTCGAACGGGCGATGACCATGCCGACCGAACGCGTACGGGCGCCTCTGAGCGCTACGGCCGCCGCCGAGGGGACCCACTTCAGCTTGGCGGCGGCCTCGCGGACCGCGGCCGCGGTCTTCGCGGAGATGCCGCCGCGCTCGTTCATCACCTTGGAGACCGCCGACCGCGAGACGCCGGCCAAGGCCGCGACGTCGTCGATGGTGGGCCGACCCACATTCTCCCGCATTCGCTCACTCTAACAGCGAGTGGATCGATTGAGTGCAAGTTATTGACTCTCGCAAGGTTTGGCAGGTAGAACGGTTGCCCATCGATGGAAATCGTTCTACCTGTTGCGGAGAGTCCAGCACGTGAAGCGTCAATCGGCCAAGATCGGCCTGCCCGACGACCCCCAGATCTGGATCGGGGTCAACTACTGGTCCCGGACGGGCGGACCGCTGATGTGGCGGTCCTACGACCCGGAGGTCGTCGGCGCGGAACTGCGCGCGATGCGCGACCACGGGATGAGCGTGACGCGCAGTTTCTTCTACTGGCCAGACTTCATGCCGACGCCCGACACGCTGGACGAGGAGCTGGTCGCCCGGTTCGGTGACTTCCTCGACCAGCACCTCGCGCTCGGCATGAGCAGCATCCCGACCTTCATCGTGGGGCACATGTCGGGACAGAACTGGGATCCGGCCTGGCGGCAGGGCCGCGACCTGTTCGGTGACGTGTGGTTCGTGTCCCGCCAGGCGTGGTACGTCCGGGAGCTGACCGCCCGTTTCAAGGACCACCCGGCCGTCGCGGGCTGGCTGCTGACCAACGAGATCCCCATCTATGGCGACTGGCGCTCGCGTGGCATCGGCACGCTGAAGCCCGAACAGGTCTCCGCGTGGGCGCAGATCCTCATCGACGCGGTGCGCGCGGGCGGGGGCACCCAGCCGGTCTCGGTCGGCGACGGCGCCTGGGGAGTGGAGATCACCGGCAACGACAACGGTTTCCGGGTGCGGGAGATGGCCGGGCTGGTCGACTTCCTCGGCCCGCACGTCTACCGGATGGAGACCGACCCGGTGCGGCAGCATCTGGGGGCGGCCTTCATCTGCGAACTGCTGGACATCGACGGCAAGCCCGTGATCATGGAGGAGTTCGGGCTGACCAGCGACTACACCAGCGAGGCGAACGCGGCGCACTACTACCGCCAGATCATGCACAACACCCTCCTCGCCGGAGCCACGGGCTGGCTGGCCTGGAACAACACCGACTACGACGACCTCTACCAGGCCGAGCCGTACAGCCATCATCCGTTCGAGATGCACTTCGGGCTCATCGACTCCGCGGGGCGGCCCAAGGCGCAGGCGTTGGAGGTGCGCGACTTCGCGGCCACCGTCGAGCGGGTGGACCTGGCGCACTGCACCCGGCCGGACGCCTCGATCGCGCTGG
The DNA here is from genome assembly GCF_022213955.1 of Dolomitihabitans soli. Classification (GTDB taxonomy): domain Bacteria; phylum Actinomycetota; class Actinomycetes; order Streptosporangiales; family Streptosporangiaceae; genus Streptosporangium_A; species Streptosporangium_A soli. The sequence goes on from NZ_JAKNTW010000020.1 coordinate 37,470, forward strand.
TGGTCTCGTCCTTCCTGGAGAGCCGCTATCCCTTCACCCAGCCCGAGGACGCGTCCGTCGTCTTCGACGTGGGGCGGCAGGCGTACGTCGCGGCCCGGGAGGCCGATCTCACCCTGGGGGTCGCCCGGGAGAAGGACGGCATCCCGGACGACTGTGATCTCTACCTGGTGCCCTCGGCGAAGCAGCTCACCGCGCCCACCTGGCGTACCCTCCTGGACCGGGCGCGCGACGGGGCGACCGTCTACGCGTCGTTCTTCGTCGGGGAGCACACCGCGCAGCGTGGTCCCTGGTGGCCCAATCTCGACGAGATGTTCGGCGTGCGCAAGCAGTCCCGCTACGGGCTCGTCGAACCGATCACCGACGCGGAGCTGCGCCTGACGATGACGGCCGACCTGGGGAACCTGCCCGCCGGCACCGAACTCGTCTTCCCGGTCGCCGGCACGGTCAACTCCCGCTCGTTCCTGCCCGTCGAGCCCGCGGGCGCGGAGGTCCTGGCCCGTGACGTGCACGGCCGCCCGGCCCTGCTGCGGCACACGGTGGGACGGGGCACGATGGTGCTGGCGACCTACCCCATCGAGTACATGGCGGCGATCACCCCCGGCGCGAACCCGGAGCCGACCTGGCGCCTGTACCAGGCGCTCGCGCACGTGGCCGGCGCGGCGCCCGCCGTCTCCTTCGACACCCCCCAGATGAACGCCTCGCTGATGCGGCACGACGACGGGCGGGTCTTCGTGTGGTGCGTCAGCCAGAGCGACACCGAACTGGCCGCGGTGCCGGCCGTCATGGCGGGTACCCTGCGGACGGCCGCCGGCGACGAGGTCACGAAGGTCGTCCTGCCCGCCTACGGGGTTGCCGTGCTGGAACTGCACGACGCCTGATTTGTCCGGCCGGGAGCCTCATTTCCGCTTGCCCACAGACTTAATCGGTTAATTAATCAGGAGGTACACAGTGAGCAGACACCGTAGGCTGCTTGCCGCCGCGCTGACAGGGCTTCTGGCCGTCACCACGGCTGGATGCGGCGGATCTGGGGAGACTTCGAACGAGCTGGTGATCCAGTCCCTGTGGACGAAGGGAACCGCCGAAGGAAAGGCGCTGCAACTGGCGATCGACCGGTTCAGCAAGGACACCGGAACCAAGGTCCGGCTGATCGACACCGGCGAGTCGCTAGCCGACGTGTACGAGACCACGGTCGCGGCCGGCAACCAGGCCGACGTGGTGCTGACCAACCTGGCCGAGAAGTCCGTCGACTGGGTGAAGAACGGCGCCGTGGTGCCCATGGACGACCACCTGAAGGGCTGGGGGATGGAGTCGCAGCTCCGCCCCGAGGCGGTGCAGGAGTGGCGGGACACCGACGGAGCCCTGATCGGACTCCCCTTCACCGGCTTCACCTGGCCGGTCTGGTACAACACCGCCCTGCTGAAGAAGGCGGGGGTGGCCGAACCGCCGAAGACCACCGACGAGCTGATCGACGCGGCGAAGAAGCTGCGGGCCGCCGGGATCGCCCCCATGTCGGTGGGCGGCAACGACTGGTCCGGCCAGAAGGTGTTCCTGCAGATCGCCCAGTCGTACATGGACGCGAAGTCGGCCCGCGCGGCGTTCGCCAAGGGCGGCTACTGCGCCAACCCCGCCATGATGAAGGGCATCGAGCTGTTCGTACGGCTCCGCGACGCCGGCGTCTTCATCGACGACGCCCAGGGATTCAGCGCGGAGGCCATGAACAACCAGTACTACACCGGCAAGGCGGCCATCCTCTCGGCAGGCTCGTGGGCGTTCAACGACCTGCCCGACGAGGTGAAGAAGACCACCGTGCTGTCCGGCTTCCCGCTGGTGGAGGGCAGCCCCTACGCCAAGCCGATCGCCATGCGGGGGTTCACCGGCACCGGCCTGCTGATGAGTTCGAAGGGCGCCGACAAGGCGGACAAGGTGCAGCAGTTCGCCAAGGTCCTCTACAGCCCCGACATCATCCGCCAATTCGTCTCGACGGCGGCGCTCATACCGGCCGTCTCCGGTGACGCCACCAAGGCCACCGACCCGCTGATGCGGCAGGCCGTCGAAGAACTGGACGCACGCGTCGACTACGCGGTCATGCCCGACACCGCGGTACCCGGCGCCGTCTCCGACCCCATGATCCGCGCGACCTCGATCGCCTACAGCCCCGGCAAGAACGCCGCCGCCATCTGTGGTGAGATCGACGCCGCCTACGAAGCCGCGAGCTGACCTGGCCGGCCACCCCCTTGGAGAACAGCATGAGTGAGCCATCGGCCGCCCCGCGAGCCGTGGACCGGGCCCGGGCCGACCGGTCCGCCGTGGCGGTCTTCACCGGTCCGGCCACGATCTGGTATTTCGTCTTCACCATCGGTCCCATGATCGCGATCTTCGTCATCAGCCTGCTGTCGTGGTCGGGACTGCTGGCGACGCCGCGCTGGGCGGGACTGGACAACTTCACCCGCGTCCTGGGCGACCGGGTGTTCCACGCGGCCGTGCGCAACACCGCCGTCCAGGTCGCCGTGGTGTTGCCGCTGATGCTGCCCGCCTCGTTCATGCTGGGCTACTACCTGACGCTGAAACCGCGGTTCCACCGGGTGCTCCGCGTGGTGCTGTTCACCCCGGCGCTGATCTCGCTGTCCGCGATGGGCACGGTCTTCTACGCGATCTTCCAGCCGCAGGGCATGGTGAACTCCGCGCTCACCTCCCTGGGTCTGGACGGGCTGACCAAGCCGTGGCTGGCCAGCCCCGACACGGCGCTGGCCGCGGTGATCTTCGTCAGCCTCTGGTCCGGGATCGGGTTCACCGCCGTCCTGTTCTCCGCCCGGCTCGCCGCCGTGTCACCGGAGATCTACGAGGCGGCGGAGCTGGACGGGTGCGGGCACTGGGCCCGGATGTGGCGGATCGCCTATCCCCTCACCAAGGACTACTTCGGCGTCCTGACGATGCTGCAGTTCCTCTGGAACGTCTTCGCCTCGGCCGGGCTCATCCTGCTGCTGACGAAGGGCGGGCCGGGCAACTCCTCGACGACGCTGTCCTTCCTCGTCTACGAGAAGGCGTTCGTCCAGTCGCAGGTGGGATACAGCCAGGCGGTGGGCGTCCTGCTGTTCCTGATCGGCGTCGCCGGATTGCTGATCATCCGTCGCGTGTTCCGGCAGAACTTCTAGGAGTCGGCATGACCATCGCCCCGACACGCCCGGCGAAGGCCCGCCGCCGGGCCCTTCCCAAGCGCGACCGCGGCGCCCGCGGCCTGTCCCTGCTCCCGGCCCACATCCTGGCCTGGGTCTACGCGGCGCTGCTGGCGGTCCCCCTCTACTACCTGGCGGTATCCGCCTTCAAGGAGAACCTGGAGATCTTCTCCAGCCCGTTCGCACTGCCCGGCTCCTACACGCCGGAGAACTTCCTCACCGCCTGGGAACGAGCGGACCTCGGTACGGCACTGCTGAACTCGGTCCTGGTCACCGGCGTCTCCGCCCTGCTCACGCTGGCCCTGGCGATCCCGGCCGCCTACGGCCTGGCCCGGGCACGCGGCGGACTGGGCACGCTCGTCGAACGGTTCTTCGCGCTCGGTTTCCTCATCCCCGGCTTCGCCGCGCTGATCCCCACCGTGCTGCTCGCCATCGCCCTGGGCATGTTCCAGACACGCGCGTTCCTCATCCTGTTCATGCCGGCCACCGCGCTGCCCTTGTCGGTCATCCTGCTGACCCAGTTCATGCGCACCGTGCCGCGGGAACTGGAGGAGTCGGCCTCCCTGGACGGCGCGTCACGCTGGTCGGTGATGCGCTACATCTACCTGCCAATCGCCCGCCCGGGGATCGCCACCATCACGATCCTGAACATGCTCAACTTCTGGAACGAGTATCTGTTCACCCTCATCCTGGGCGGTCCCGACCCGAGCGTCCGGACCGTGCAGGTGGCTCTGCCCACGCTGATCTCACAGACGAACACCCAGTACGGCGTGCTGGCCGCGGGGACGCTGCTGATGCTCGTCCCCGTCTACGTGGCCTACGTCGTCCTTTCCCGCCAGATGGAGAACGCGCTTCTCCAGGGCGCTCTCAAGAGTTGACCACACACAGGAAGGGCCCCATGGCCACCTACGACATCACCGACTTCGGCGCAGCCGGCGACGGCACCACCAACGACGCCAAGGCCATCCAGGCGGCCATCGACGCGTGCACCGCCGCCGGCGGCGGCACCGTCCTGGTGCCCGCCGGGCGGATCTACAAGACCGGGTCCATCGTGCTCAAGGACAACGTGGAGCTGCACGTCGAGCGCGGCGCCACGCTGGCCGGCAGCGAGAACCCCGCCGACTACACCGAACGCTTCATCGTCTCCGCCCTGTCCTCAGGCGAGGTGAAGGAGACGACCGAGCACGCCCTGATCCTGATCGCCTCGCACGAAGCGCACGACATCGCCATCACCGGAGCGGGGGTGATCGACGGCGCCGGGCGCCACTTCATCGAGGAGGACCTCGGCTACATCTACAAGTGCCCGAACTCCCGGCCGTTCACCGTCTTCCTGATCGGCGGCAAGCGCGTCACGATCAGGGACACCCGATTCACCGACCCGGCGCTGTGGTGCCTGCGGCTGACCGGCTGCGAGGACGTGCTGATCACCGGGATCACCATCGACTCCGACCTCAAGCACCCCAACGCCGACGGCATCGACCTGGATCGTTCCAAGCGGGTACGGATCAGCGACTGCGAGATCTCCTGCGCCGACGACGCGATCTCCCTCAAGACCTGCGAGGAGTTCCCGCAGTACGGCACGACCGAGGACGTCGTCATCACCAACTGCACCCTGCAGACCACGTCCAGCGCGGTCGTCGTCGGGGTCGACGCGGTCGCCGACATCCGCAACGTGGTCGTCTCCAACTGCGTTATCCGCTCCTCGCACCGCGGCCTGTCGGTCAATCTCGGCCAGGAGGGGAACTTCGAGAACATCCTGTTCTCCGACTGCGTGGTCGAGACCCGGATCTTCGACTCGTCCTGGTGGGGCCGCGGCGAGCCGATCTACGTCAGCGCCTTCCCCTGGCACGACAAGGTGGGCAAGCTGCGCAACGTCCGGTTCCGCAACATCCTCGCGCGGTCGGAGAACGGCGCCTACATCGCCGGGCAGCGGCCGGGCCTCGTCTCGGGAGTCGTCCTGGACGGCGTCCGGATCGAGCTCGACCGGTGGTCGCGCTGGCCGGGCGGAGAGTACGACCGGCGTCCGTTCGAGAGCGGCACCGGAATCTACGCCCACCCCACCTCGGGAATCCACATCGACACCGCCTCGGACGTCACCATCCGCGACTGCGAGATCGTCTGGGCCACGCGAGCCGGCAACTTCAGCCACGCCGTCGAGGCGATCTCCGTCGACGGCCTGGTCATCGAGGGTCTGCGCGGGGAGGCCGCGCACCCGGAGAAGTACGAAGCCGTCCACCGGCACTGACCACCGGCCCAGCCAGAACTTCAGGAGAAGGACGTATGACCACCACGACCTCACTCGACGGCGACTGGACCCTGCGGGCGGTCGCCGGAGCGGTCCCACCGGGCGTGGCGGGACGCGAGCTGCCCGCGACCGTGCCCGGCTGCGTGCACACCGACCTGCTCACGACCGGCCTCATCGAGGATCCCTACCTCGACCGCAACGAGGAGACCCAGCACTGGATCGGCCGTGCCACCTGGCGCTACCGCCGTACCTTCGACCTGGCGGACGACACGGCGCAGGTGCACGAACTCGTCTTCGACGGGCTGGACACGATCGCGGAGATCCGCGTCAACGGCCGCGCGGTCGGCGAGACGGCGAACATGCACCGCGTCCACCGGTTCGACGTCACCGATGTCGTGACGGCCGGTGAGAACACGGTCGAGATCGTGTTCTCACCGGTCCGTGAGTACGCCGAGCGGGTCCGCACCGCCGTCGGGGAACGGCCGAACGTCTACCCCGAGCCGTTCCAGTACGTGCGCAAGATGGCCGCCAACTTCGGCTGGGACTGGGGGCCGAACCTCGTCACGGCCGGGATCTGGAAGTCGGCGCGGCTGGAGAGCTGGTCCGGCGCCCGGCTGGAGAGCGTGCGACCGCACCTCACCGTGTCGGGAGCCGACGGCCGCGCCCACGTCGAGGTCGCCGTCGTGCACGCCGGGGAGGCCGCCGACCTGACCCTGGAGCTGACCCTCGCGGGCGCGACCCACCGGGTCCCCGTGGCGCACCGCGCCCACCTGGACGTGACCGTGCCGGACGTCGACGTCTGGCATCCCCGGGGCCGGGGCGGGCAGCCGCTCTACGAGCTGACGGTCCGCCTGCTCGGCGCGGACGGCGAGCAGCTCGGCTCCTGGTCGCGCAGGGCCGGGTTCCGCACCGTCGAGCACATCGTCGAACCGGACGAGGAGGGCACGTCCTTCACGCTGGCCGTCAACGGCGAGCCCCTGTTCGTGCGGGGGGTCAACTGGATCCCCGACGACTGCTTCGTCTCCCGGGTCGGCCGTGACCGGTACCGGCGGCGGATCGAGCAGGCGATCGGCGCGAACGTGAACCTGCTCCGCGTGTGGGGCGGCGGGATCTACGAGAAGGACGAATTCTACGAGGTCTGCGACGAACTCGGCGTCCTCGTCTGGCAGGACTTCCTGTTCGCGTGCGCCGCCTATCCCGAGCAGCCGCCCATCGACGCCGAGGTGGCGGCCGAGGCCCGCGACAACGTCACCCGCCTGATGCCGCACCCCAGCCTGGTGCTGTGGAACGGCAACAACGAGAACATCTGGGGGTTCTCCGACTGGGGATGGCGAGAACCGCTCGCCGGACGCGACTGGGGGCTCGGCTACTACACGGAACTGCTGCCCCGGATCGTCGCCGAACTCGACCCGACCACGCCCTACTGGCCGGGCAGCCCCTACTCCGGCTCCCCCGATCTGCACCCCAACGACCCGCTGCACGGCAACAGCCACCTGTGGAAGGTGTGGAACAGCCAGGACTACACCACGTACGCCAAGGACCGGCCCCGCTTCGTGTCGGAGTTCGGCTACCAGGGGCCGCCGAACTGGTCGACGCTCACCCGGGCGGTCACCGACACCCCGCTCACCGCCGAGTCGCCGGGCGTGCTGCACCACCAGAAGGCGGGCGAGGGGATGGCGAAGCTGAGCCGGGGAATGGCGCCCCACCTGCCCGAGCCGCGAACCTTCGACGACTGGCACTACGCGACGCAGCTCAACCAGGCCAGGGCGATCGCATTCGGGGTCGAGCACTTCCGCTCCCTGCGCCCGCACTGCATGGGCACGATCCTGTGGCAGCTCAACGACTGCTGGCCGGTCATCTCCTGGGCCGCGATCGACGGCGACGGCAGACTCAAGCCGCTGTGGTACGAGTTGCGCCGGGTGTACGCCGACCGGCTGGTCACCATCCAGCCGGACGGCGACGCGGGCTTCGCCGTCCACCTCGTCAACGACGGCGCGGAGCCGTGGCAGGACGAGCTGGTCGTCGAACGCCGTTCCCTCGACGGAGCCGTGCTCGCCACCTTCAGGACCGAGTTCCGCGTCGAGCCGGGGACCTCCGTTCGGACGCCCGTGCCGGCGTCCGCGGGCACCGCCGGCGACCCCCGCCGGGAGCTGCTGCTCGCCCGGTGTACGGCCGGCCGTACCCTCCGGTTCTTCCGCGAGGACCGCGACACGGACTTCGAGGCGGCGCGGTTCGAGGCGGTCACCGCCCAGGCCGGGGCCGGCGAGGTGGCGCTGACCGTGACGGCCGGGTCACTGGTCAGGGACATCGTCGTGCAGGCGGACCGGGTTGATCCGGACGCGCTGGTGGACGACCAGGTCGTCACCCTGCTGCCGGGCGAGGTCCACACCTTCCGGATCCGGACGCGGACCGCCGCCGCCGATCCGCGCTGGGCCGAAGCCGTCCGCTGCGTGAACACGCCCGCCGGGCAGGCGGTGACCGCCGCGGCCGGGTAGACGGTCGGACGGAGGGCCGGACGGGAGATCTCTCGTCCGGCCCTCCGTCCATGCCGTCTCCTCGGCGGACCGCCGAGGTGAGGACGGGCCCCGTCCACGTGGGCCATCGACTGCCGCGGAGTAGAGTGACCAGGCGCCCTCCTGGTGAGGGAGCCCGGCGGTGGGGCCCGCCGTCCCCGTTCGAAGGGGTGAACCGCGGCCGTTTCGCGCCGCCGACGGTCCCTGCCAGGTGTGTGGTGTCCATGCTGGTAGGAGGATCGTGTGCGAGAGCCTGTTGACGCCGGCGTCAAGCGCGGGCCGACCGGCCGGGCCGGGGTCTGGCCGGTGCTCGGCGCCGTCTCCGCCGGAGGCGTGCTCGGGACGCTGGCCCGGTACGGGATCACGGTGGCGTTGCCGCACCCGCCCGGCGCGTTCGCCTGGTCGACCCTGCTGGTCAACGTGTCGGGATGCCTGCTGATCGGCGTGCTGATGGTGCTGGCCGGCGAGGTGTGGACCGGGCGGCGACTGATCCGCCCGTTCCTCGGGGTGGGGGTGCTGGGCGGCTACACCACGTTCTCCACCTACGTCGTCGACATCCACCAGACGATGGCCATCGGCGCGACCGTGAACGCGCTGACGTACCTGGCCGCCACGCTGGCCGGCGCGATGGTGGCGGTGTGGGCGGGAGCGGCCCTCACCGTCAAGGCCCTCGGCGCCGTCCACGTCCGAAGGAAGCGGCGATGAGGCCGGCCGTTCTCGCCGGTGAGACCGGCCAGGCGGCATCGGTGGTCATCGCCCCCGCCGGGGTGATCCGCCGCTCCGGGCGGCCGAGCACGACGGGAGAGGGCCGGTGACCGTGCTGCTCGTCGTGCTCGGCGCCGCGATCGGCGCGCCGCTGCGTTACCTGACCGACCGGCTCGTCCAGTCGCGCCACGACTCGGTGTTCCCGTGGGGCACCCTGTCGGTGAACGTGGCCGGGTCGCTGCTGCTGGGGCTGCTGGCCGGCCTGCCCGCCGGCTCGGCACTGGCCGCGCTGGCGGGAACCGGCTTCTGCGGGGCGCTGACCACCTACTCCACCTTCAGTTATGAGACGCTGCGCCTGGTTCAGGAGGGCTTCCGCGGCCGCGCCGTGGCCAACGCCGTCGTGAGCGTGGGCGCCGGGCTCGCCGCCGCTCTGCTCGGCCTGCTGCTGGCCAGGGCCCTCACCGCCTGACGGGGCGGCGGAAGAGGCTGCCCCGCCCGGAGCGCGCGGCACCGAGGGGACGGCCCGATACTTCGCCGGCTTTGTCATCGACGTCGCCGAACAGCCCTTGCCCCCGGCCGCAACCGAGACCGGGATCGACCTGGGGCTGGGGCACTTCGCGGTCCTGGCGATCGGCCGGAAGATCGACTCGCCCGCCGGGGGTTCCGACCGTGTTTCCGGCGCGTTGCCGAGGCTTGGCCCTGACACCGAAGTGAAAGGTTATGTCTAATCGACTATTGACATAACTAATCACTCGGAGCAGGATCTGTGCATGTCAGGACGCGAGCTTCCGCTTCATGTGCAGATCCGCAGGTCGCTGGAAGCACGCATCCGAAGTGGCCAGTGGGTGCCCGGAACCCGGATTCCCACCGAGGTCGAACTCTGCGAGGAGTTCGGGGTCTCCCGCATCACGGCGCAACGGGCCCTCCGCGACCTCGCCGACGCGGGCCTCATCGTGAGGTTCCGCAGACGGGGCAGCTTCGTCGCCCAGGCGGTCGACCAGGGCAATCTCCTGCGCTTCACCGGACTGCTCACCCAGGGCCCGGAGACGCACGGGGATCACCTGGTCATCTCGGCCCAGGTGCTTCCCGCGTCGGCCGCACGCCTGCGACTGCCCGGCGTCCCGGCCGAGGAGGCGGTCATCCAGATGGAGCGCCAGAAGCTGGGCCCGGACGACCTTGTCATCAACACCGAACTCCATGTGCTGCCCTTCCGGCTGGCACCCGACCTCCTGAATCAGCCACTCGCACCCCTCACCACCCACGCCTACCTGCGAGACCGTGGTGTCGAACTGGTACGGGCCCGGCTGTACGTGGAGCCGCACGCGCTCGACGAGGCGCAGGCGGAACTCTTCGGCCTTCCGGCGGGCACGCCCGTCTTCCGGTGGCTGCGCGAGACCTGGACCCGCCGGGGCGAGATCGCGGAGCTCCTGGAGGAGATCGTTCCGCCCCGATCCGATCGCTTCTACGTGGAGACCGACCTGCGCGGACCCTCCGACCGCACCTGACCGACCTGATCACTTTCGCTGAGAAGGGCCTGTCTGCCCATGAGCGAACCCATGTCCTCTGTCGCCGTCATCGGCACCGGCACCGTCGGTTCGATGGCCCTGTGGCGACTGGCCGAACGCGGCATCCCAGCCGTCGGCTTCGACGCCTTCGCGCCGGGCCACGACCGCGGCGCCGCCGGCGGAGAGTCGCGGATCTTCCGCACCGCCTACAAGGAAGGTCCGGCCTATGTCCCGCTGCTGCGCGCCGCGCGCGGCCTGTGGGCCGAGCTTGAGGAGAGCTCGGGACGTCGCCTGCTCACCCCCGTCGGCGGCGTCACCCTCGGGCCGCGCGAGCACCCCAAGATCCGGGCGGTGCTGGCGTCGGCGCACACTCACGACCTGCCCGTCGAGGTCCTGACCGGCGAGGACGCGCTACGCCGGGTCCCCGAACACCCGCTGCGCGACGGCGAGGTCATGGTCGTCGACCGGGAGGCCGGATTCATCCGCCCCGAACCCGCCGTGATCGCGGCCGCGACCGCCGCCGAGCGCGCCGGGGCGCGCATCGCCCGCTACACCCCCGTTCGCGAGGTACGGCCGGACGCCACCGGCGTGACCGTCGTCACCGGAGACGGCGAACACCGTTTCACACACGCCGTGCTCGCACCCGGCCCGTGGGCCGGCACCCTGCTCCCTGATCCGATGGCCGGACTGGTCACCACCAAGGCGATCACCTCGACCTGGTTCCCGCGCCGCGACGACACCCTCTTCGAGCCGGATCGGTGCCCGATCGCCATCCGGGTCGGCGAGCCCGCCTACTCCTGTTTCCCCTCGATGGACGGCGTCGGCGTCAAGGTCAACCTGCACGTGCCCTGGCAGGACATCGCCTCGCCCGAGTCGTTGCACCGCAGCGTGCCCGTAAACTACCTGGCGCAGGTCGCCGCCGCCGTCGCCGGGACACTGCCGGGGCTGCGCCCCGACCCCGTGCGCATCGCCACCTTCTGCGAGGCGTTCACCCCTGACGGGCACGGGTTACTCGGATCGTACGGCCCCGCCGGCCGTACGATCCTCGCCACCGCGTTCAGCGGGCACGGGTTCAAACTCGCGCCCGTCTTCGGCGACATCGTCGCCGATCTGGTCGAGACCGGCTCGACCACGCGGGGGATCGACCATCTCGCCCCGAACCGGCCTTTCTGAGATCCGCGCACACCGGAGGTTGTCATGTCACGCAGATCGCTGGTCACCGGGCTGTCCTCAGCCGGGCTCGCCGGGGTCCTCACCCTCGCCGGCTGCGGCGCGCCCACCCCGTCCGCCGCGGCGGACACGCTGGTGGTGGCCGGGTACGGCGGCTCGTACGAGGAGGCGTTCAAGCAGTCGGTGATCCCCGGCTTCGAGAAGTCGTGCGGCTGCAAGGTCTCCTACATCGCCGGCAGCTCCACCGACACGGTGGCCAAGCTGAAGGCGCAGCAGGCCGCGCCGCAGATCGACGTGGCGCTGATCGACGACGGCGTGCAGAACCAGGCCGCGGTCGCCGGGCTGCTCGGCCGCCTGGACCCGAAGGCCGTCCCGAACCTGCCGAACGTCATCGACATCGCACGGCTCCCCGACGACGTGGGCGTGGGCTTCTCGCTGAACGCCACCGGCATCGCCTACAACACCGACTACTACCGGAAGAACGGGCTGCCGGCCCCGAAGCGGCTGGCCGATCTGGAGAACGCCAAGCTCAAGGGCAAGGTCGTCATGCCGTCCATCACCCAGACCTACGGGCTCGGGGCACTGCTGATGGCGGCCGAGGTCGGCGGCGGGTCGGAGCAGGCGATCGATCCGGGCTTCGCCGGGGTGCGGAAGATGGCGGCCAACGCCTTCACCTTCGACACCACCGCCGACGTGTCCAACTACTTCCTGCAGGGGCAGGCGGTCGCCACCGTGTGGGGCAACTCGCGGGTGCAGACCCTCGCCGACAAGGACTTCCCGATCGAGTTCGTCTACCCGGAGGAGGGCGCGCTGCCGCTGATCGCCACGGTCAACGTGGTGAACAAGGCGCCGCACGCCGACCTCGCCCACAAGTTCGTCAACACCCTGCTCGAACCGGCGGCGCAGAAGTCGATGGCCGAATACAACTTCAACGGACCGGTCGTCGAGGGCGTCACGCTCGACCCCGCGCTCGCCGAGCGGGTCGTCGGCCAGGACCGCGTCAAGGACCTCCGCAAGCTCGACTGGGCGACGATCAACAAGAACCGCTCGGCGTGGACGGACCGCTGGAACAAGGAGATAGAGACCTCGTGACCGACCCCTCCCGCACGCCCCCGGCCTGGCCGAACGGGTGGTCGGCGCCGAGCAGGCGGCCGAGATGACCCCGCTGGACTGGACCGCCGTCAACGACGAACGCGCCACCTGGAGCGACCGATGGACCAAGGAGGTCGAGAAATCATGAGAGCGAGTACCGCGACCGCCGAGGTCTCCGCCGACGACGCCGTACGGCGCGGCCGGCTGCGCCTGGACGGCGTGCGTAAGGTGCTGGGCGGCAAGGAGGTGGTCTCCGCGGTCGACCTGGAGACCGAGCCCGGCGAGTTCCTCACCCTGCTCGGCCCCTCGGGCTGCGGCAAGTCCACCACCCTGAACATGGTGGCCGGGCACCTGACCGCCGACGGCGGCGTGATCGAGGTGGACGGCCGGGACGTCACCGGCACCCCGCCGCACCGCCGTTCCATGGGCATGGTCTTCCAGTCGTACGCGCTGTTCCCGCACATGACGATCGCGGACAACGTCGCGTTCGGGTTGCGCATGCGCAAGGTCGCCGCCGCCGAACGGGACCGCCAGGTCGCCGAGGTCCTGGAGATGGTGGGGCTGGACGGCATGGCGGGACGGCACCCGCGGCAGCTCTCCGGCGGGCAGCAGCAGCGGGCGGCGCTGGCCAGGGCGCTGGTGATCCAGCCCGACCTGCTGCTGCTCGACGAGCCCTTCTCCAACCTGGACGCCCAGCTCCGCGTGCGGTTGCGCGAGGAGGTCGGCGCGCTGCAACGCCGTATCGGCACCACCACCATCCTGGTCACCCACGACCAGGAGGAGGCGCTGGCCGTCTCCGACCGGATCGCGGTCATGGCCGACGGCGTCATCCACCAGCTCGACCGGCCACGCGAGATCTACCTGCGGCCGGGCACCGACTTCGTGGCCCAGTTCATCGGCGAGGTCAACGCGCTCGACGGCACGGCCGCGGGGTTCACCCGCGATGGGTATGCCTGCCGGGTGGCGGACGCGACCGTCGCCGCCACCCCGGCGGGCGAGGCCCCGGCCGAGGGCACCGAGGTGCGCGTCTACGTACGGCCCGAGGTCGTCAGGATCCGCACGGACCGCACGTCCGGCCTGGTGGGAACGGTCCGGGAGACCCGGTTCCTGGGCTCCCGGATCCGGTGCGTGGTCGCCACCCCGGCGGGCGACGTGACCGCGGCGCTGCCGTTCGACGCGGACGTGCCCGCTGTGGGCGAGGAGGTGACCTGCGAATGGCGGCCATCGGACGCGTCTCTGACGGCACGCTGAGCCGTCCCCGCTGGCGCACCGGACTGCTGCTCGCACTGCCGGCCGTCGTCATCTTCGGCCTGCTGTTCGCCGCGCCGCTGTTCACACTGGTCGCCAACAGCTTCAGGACGCAGACCGGGGCGTTCACGCTGAGCAACTACGAGCGTTTCCTCGGCGACCCCTTCTACCGGGGCGTCCTGTGGAACACGCTGAAGGTCGCCGCGATGACGACCATCGGCTGCCTGCTCGTCGGCTACCCGTTCGCGCTCTACATGCGGGGACGCTCGCCGCGGGTGCGCAACTGGCTCGCGCTGCTGCTGCTGTCGCCGCTGCTGATCAGCATGGTCATCCGCGCGTACGGCTGGCTGGTGGTGCTCGGTCCCAACGGGCCGGTGGCCGCCGTGCTGAAGTGGGTCGGCATCACGCCGCCGCAACTGCTCTACAACGACACCGCCGTGCTCATCGGCATGATCCACGTGATGCTGGCCTACATGGTGCTGCCGCTGATGGGCAGCCTGGACCGGATCGACCCGACCCTGGTGCCGGCCGCGAGAGGGCTGGGCGCGCCCGGCTGGACCTGCTTCTGGCGGATCACGCTTCCCCTCTCCGCGCCCGGCATGCTGGCCGGAGCCATGATCGTGTTCAGCCTCACCGCGTCCAGCTTCGTCACCCCGGCGATCCTCGGCGGCCCGAAGGTGAAGCTGATGCCGTACTTCGTCTACACCCAGGCCACGACCACGCTCGACTGGCCGTACGCGGCGGCGATCGGGTTCATCCTGGTGGTCGTGACGACCGGGCTGCTGCTCGGCTACGCGCGGCTGCTGCGCAGGAACAACGGGGATGTGGTGTTCCAGTGACACGGATGATCCGTCTGCTCGGCACCGGGTTCGCGTGCCTCGTCGGGCTGTTCCTGATCGCGCCGGTGCTGGTCACCGTGGCCTCCTCGCTCACCACCACCCGGTACGTGACGTTCCCGCCGCAGGGGTTCACGCTGCGCTGGTACGCGGAGGTGTTCCGCAAGGAGGAGTTCCTGTCCTCGTTCGTGCTGAGCGTCGGTGTGGCGCTGGCCGCGGCGGCGGTGTCCGCGGTGGTGGGGCTGGCCTGCGGGCTGGCCATCCACCGGTACCGGTTCCCCGGCCGGGCCGCCCTGGAAGGGGTGCTGGCCAGCGCGTTCGCGGTGCCCACGATCGTCCTCGGCATCGGGCTGCTGCAGTGGTTCGCGCAGATGGGGCTGGCCTCAAGCCCGTTCACGCTGCTGCTCGCCCACCTCGTGCTCACGGTCCCGTACACCGTGCGGCTGGTGCTCGCCGGGCTCGCGGGCCTGGACCGCTCGGCCGAGAAGGCCGCCGCCGGGCTCGGCGCCGCGCCCTTCCTGGTGTTCTGGCACGTGACGCTGCCCGCCGTACGGGGGCCGCTGATCGGTGGCGCCTTCTTCGCCTTCATCACGTCCTTCGACGACCTCACCGTGGCGCTGTTCGTGGTCACCACCGACCTGCAGACGCTGCCCGTCCGGATCTTCAACTACATGCAGTACGACTACGACCCCACGGTCACCGCCATCGGAACCCTGATGGTGCTGTTCGCCGCGGTCGCGGTCGTCGTGATCGAACGTTTCGTCGGCGTGGCCAAGCTGTTCGGCGCCGACACCGAGCAGAACCGCTGACGGCGCCGCGCACGCGGGCCGGTCGCCGTCCTCATCCACAGCCGCGCGAGCGGAGCGAAAGGAGTCAGTTGTGCGAGTCGTCGTCATCGGTGCGGGGGTGGTCGGATCCGCGGTCGCGGCCGGACTCACCCGGCGCGGCGCGCAGGTCACGGTCTTGGAGGCGCGTACGCCAGGGGCCGGCACGACGTCCACGTCGGTCGCGTGGATCAACGCCAACAACAAGACCCCCCAGGCGTACTTCGACCTGAACCAGGCCGCCGTGTGGGCACACCACCAGTTGCCCGGCGACTGGTTCTTCCCCACCGGCAACCTTGAGTACGCGGTGAGCGACGAGCACAAGGAGCAGCTGGAGGCTCGGGTGGGGCGGCTGATCGGCATGGGGTACGCCGTGGAGCGGGTGACCGCCCGGCGGGCGATGGCCCTGGAGCCCGATCTGGTGCCGCCGCCCACCGGCACGGAGTACGTGTTCTTCCCCGGCGAGGCCTACGTGCAGGCGCACCGGCTGCTCGGGCGGCTGCTCGGCGAGGCGCGGGACCGCGGCGCCACGGTCGAGTGCGGCGCCGAGGTGACCGCCGTCGACGCCACGGCGTCGGGCGCGACCGTGACCCTGGCCGACGGGCGCGAGTTCACCGGTGACGTGGTCGTCACCTGCGCGGGACGCTGGACCCAGGGGGTCGCGGCGATGGCCGGGCTGGACGTCCCGATGCTGGACCCGGCGGTCTCCGGCAAGGTCACCAACGGGTTCCTGGTCACCACCACGCCGTTGCCCGCCCGGCTGTCCCGGGTGCTCACCACCGCCGGGCTCAACCTGCGCCCGGACGGCGGCGGGCGGGTGCTGCTGCAGTCGCTCGACCTCGACGACCACGCCGACCCCGCGGCCGACGTGCCGGCCGGGATCCTCGGTCAGATCATGGGCCGGCTGCCCGGCGTGCTGCGCGCCACCGAGGGCGCGGCGGTCGAGCGCGCCGTCGTGGGCCAGCGCGCGATGCCCGGCGACGGGCTCACGGTGGCCGGCTTCGCGGATCCCGGGTCACGGGTCTACGTGGTGGCCACCCACAGCGGCGTCACGCTGGCTCCGCTGCTGATGGAGGAGGTGGCGAGGGAGGTGTACGGCGAGAAGTCGCCGCTCCTCAGCACCTTCCGGCCCGGCCGGTTCGCCGACGGCACGGCCGGCCCCGCCCCCACCCCGGCCCGCCGTCCGGGCCAGCAGTGAGACGCGCCGCGCGCCGTCCGCGCCGACGTTGAGCGGCGAGACGCGCCGCGCGCCGACGTTGAGCGGTGGCTCCGAGCATGGACGGCGGTGGCCCTCGAACCGCCGCCGTCGGCGATCTTCTGTGTTCTTTCTGGCTCAGCGCTGGTTCTACCGCGGCGTCACATCCGGCGCGGTGGAAATGTGAACGGCATGGTCGCCCTCGGTGTGTCGCGCGGCCTCAGAGGGTACTCGGCTGGACCGGGCGGCCGGTCACTCCCGGGTCCGCCGCGAAGACGGCGCCCGCGTCCGGCTGCTCGGCCCGGTCGGTGCCGAGGGCCGACGTCGTGATGTACAACCGGTCGAGCCCCGCACCGCCGAAGGCGACGGCGGTGACCTTGCGCACCGGCAGCGGGACCACCGCGTCGAGCCGGCCGTCCGGGGTGTAGCGGTGCACCGCGGAGCCTTCCCACAGCGCCACCCACACGCCGCCCTCGGCGTCGACCGTCAGCCCGTCGGGCGCGCCCCGCTCCGGATCCACGACCGCGAACGGCCGGCGCCCGGTCAGCCGTCCCTCGCTGTCGTGGTCGAAGACGTCGACCCGGCCGGTGGCGGTGTCCGCGTAGTAGGCGAGCCCGCCGTCGGGACTGAAGTCGAACCCGTTGGAGACCGTGACCTCGGGCAGCACCTCGCGCAGCTCGCCACCGGGTTCGACACGGTAGAGCGAGCCGCGGCCGGCGCCCGCGTCGTAGCCCATGGTCCCGATGTAGAAGCGGCCGGCGGGGTCGCAGCCGCCCTCGTTCATCCGGATCGACGGATCGGTCCACGCCTCGCCCAGCGAGCGCAGCGGCGCGTCCAGTTCGTCGGAGTCGGCCAGCAGGATCTCGCGCTCGGCGGCGACCAGGAACCCGCCGTTGACGCGCGGGCGGGTGACGGCCGCGACGGCCCCGACGTGCCGGCGGCGAACCGTCCCGTCGGCGTCGAGCGCCAGCAGGTCGCCGGCCAGCATGTCGACCCAGCGGAGCCCGCCCCAGCGGCTGGACCACACGGGCCCCTCGGCGTGCTCTGCGACAGGGTCGGTCACGGGGTACACGGCGATGGTCATACGAATCTCCTGGGCAGGGGGATAATCCATACATTGTTCATGATTGCCGAATATCGCTCGGCGGCCGGGTGGGTGCCCTCGTCCCGCTCTCCGACGACGGGGAACGCGGGTGGCCGCACGGCGACGCCGTCCGCCGGCCGGGCCGCACTCCTGGGCCAGGCGCGGGTACCACTCGGCGGCAAGTACGGCATGAGCCGCCCGTCATCTTCAGCGGAATGGTCCCCGTCGCGGTCGAAGGGCTTCTCGGCGGCCACCATACTGGTGCGATCATGAGCGAAACGACCATGCTGTTCATCGGCGACAGCCTCACCGCATGCGGTCGCGACCGCACCCGCCCGGACGACCTCGGAAACGGCTGGGTACGCCTGGTCGCGCACGCGCTGCAAAACGACGGGCCCGTCAAGGTGATCAATCGCGGCATCGGAGGCGACCGCGTGAGAGACCTGGCGGAGCGGTGGCACCGCGACTGCCTGGACCTCGCGCCGGACGTGCTCACCGTGCAGATCGGGATCAACGACACCTGGCGGCGCTATGACAGCGACGACCCGGTCACCGTGGGGCGATTCACGGCCGACCTACGCGAGATCCTGGACCGGGCACGCGCCGGCACCGGGGCCCGACTGATCCTCGCCGAGCCGTACCTGCTGCCGATGGGCGGCGTGCTCGCGTCCTGGCGGGAGGACCTGGACCCGAAGATCGAGGTCATCCGGGCATTGGCGAAGGAGTTCGACGCCGCTCTGGTGGGCCTCGACCAGGCGATGAGCGACGCCGCCGCGCGATCGGGCGCGGCCACCTGGACCACGGACGGCATCCACACGACCGCGGCGGGCAACGCGTTGGTCGCGTCGGAGTGGCTCGCCGTACAAGAGAGGCTCAGCTGACCGACGGGCGGTCTTGACC
The DNA here is from genome assembly GCF_022213955.1 of Dolomitihabitans soli. GTDB lineage: Bacteria > Actinomycetota > Actinomycetes > Streptosporangiales > Streptosporangiaceae > Streptosporangium_A > Streptosporangium_A soli. The sequence goes on from NZ_JAKNTW010000020.1 coordinate 55,960, forward strand.
CCGCCGCGCGAGTGATCCGCGGCGGGGCCGCACCGGCCACCAGCTGGTCAGCCGATCGTGTTGGTCAGCCGGGTGGGCAGGTAAGCCGGGTTGGGCAGGTCAGTCGGCTGTGCAACTCAGTCGGCTGTGCAACTCAGTCGGCTGTGCAACTCAGTCGGCTGTGCAACTCAGTCGGCTGTGCAGGTCAGTCGGGTGGGCGGGGTCGCGGCGCCGCGCCCGAGGAAGCCGAAGGTGGTCGAGGCGCCGGCCCTGAGCGAGCCGTTCCAGGCGGCGTTCGCCGCGGTCACCCGGCCGTCGGCGACGGAGAGGTCGGCGTTCCAGTGGCTGACGACGGACTGGCCGTCCGGCAACGTCCACCCGACGGTCCATTCGGTCGACGCGTCCGCATCGGTGTTCTTCACGGTGACCTCGCCGAGGAAGCCCTGCCCCCAGGTGGTGGTCGCGCGGAAGGTCGCGACGCAGCCGGAGCCGTACCCCTTGAAGTCGCCCAGTTCGTCAAGCGTGATCACGTGCGGGTCGGTGTAGACCTTCTTCAGGAACGGCAGCGAGTTGCTGACGCCGTCGCTGATGAACCCGCCCGACCAGGTCACGAAGAAGCTCCAGTCGGCGTGGTAGGCCCGCGTCAGCTCGGGGTCGGGAATCGAGCCCACCTCCCCCAGCGCGACCGGCTTGCGGTCCTGCCCCAGCGCGACGAGCCGCTCGTACGGCCCGCTCACCGGCCCGTGGTCACCCTGCGGAGGATAGGAGTCGACGCTGAGCACGTCGACCACGTCGTCTCCGGGGTACCAGTCGGGCGAGACCGAGTTCCACACCCAGACGAGGTTGTTCAGGTGGTGGTGGCCGGTCAGCCGCTCGTACATCAGGCGGTAGAGCTCCTTGGCCGGACCGGCTCCCTTGGCTCCCCACCAGAACCAGCCGCCCTCGGCCTCGTGCAGCGGCCGCCACAGCACCGGCACGCCCGCGTCCTGGAGCCGCTTCAACTGGACGGCGATGGCGTCGATGTCGCGGATGAGCAACGCGTAGTCGGCTGACCCGGTGTCCGCCAGCGCGGCGGCCAGGTCGAAGGTGGTCGCCTCGGTGTAGAAACCGCGCCACCATTCCTTGCCCGGCTGGTCGATGAGGCCGCTGGGGGCGTTCCAGTGCCAGACGAAGGTGACCATTCCGCCCCTGCGGTCCCAGGCGAGGGCGTTGTCCGTCTCGCGGGAGGTGGTTCCGCGTTCCACCCGGCTGGGCGAGTAGTCCATCATGTCCAGGCCGGCGATCGCCGGCACACTGCCGACGTTGTCCTCCACCCACTGGATGCTGGCCATGTCCTGCTGGCCGGAGATCAGGTCCTTGCCGTAGTGCGCCGCCAGGTAGCGCATCAGGCCCTTGGCCTCCGCCGTGGCGTCCGGGTTGTTCAGCTCGCCGGTCACCTGGTGCGGGGGCGGGGGCGGCACGGGGGTGAGGCTGATGGCGTCGATGTGGTACCAGCCCCAGCCGTTCACCACGGTGATCGTGTTGTCGCCGGCCTTGAGCAGCACCTTGCCCGCGCCCGCCGAGGCGAAGGAGGCGGTCTCCGGCAGCGTGACCTCGCCGAGCCCGGCGTCGTTGAGCCGCAGATTGGCGTTCTTGGTGCCGAACGGCGCGCTGTACCGGACGGTGAGGTCGTAGAGGCCACCGGGACTGTCCGAGATCGTGATGGTCACGCTGTCGTCGGCGGCGTCGAATCCGCCGACGTAGCCCGTACCGGAGTAGCCGGGGGTGGCCGACTCCACCTGCACACCGTTGAGCGCGCCGGTCTCCGCCTCGTAGACGAGGGCCTCGGCGCCGGCGACGGCCGGCGTCTGAAGGGTGGTGATCAGCAGCAGGAGGCAGAGCACCGCCGACCAGCGGCGTGGGGACAGCACGACCTTCATGGGACCGCCTTGGGATGGGAGCGGTCCCGAACATTAGAAGAACGCGGTCGCGTGCGAAAGACCGACCCGTCCGACCCAGGCGTGCCCGTACGGCGGGCACCCCGAGGACCCTGCCGCTGACCGGCCGCGACCTGGCCCCGTACCTGCTGAAACCGTCGCGACGGCCACCGGATGCGGCAGCTGCCACGGATGAAACGTTCACGCCGTCCACCGTGGCGCCGCCCGCCGTCCCCGAGCCCGCTCCTCGCCCGAGGCCGCTCCTCGCCCGAGGCCGCGCGGATCCTGACTCGGCCCAGCCCGATCAGGTGATCGGACCGAGCTTGCGGGTGTACCAGAACGCACCCGCCACGATGGCGCTCGTACCCACCAGGGCGATCATCACCACCGACCCCAGGTTGCCGACGCCGCGCTCCCCGGCGGCGTCGAGCCGGGAACCGGCCTTCACGGGATCGGCGGCGCGGTCGTCGTCTCCGGGCCGGAGACCGAGGTTCCCGGTGTCCGCACGACTTTCCCCATGGGGCGTGACGACCGTCTTCCCGGTGTCCGCACGACCCTCGGCCTGGGGGGCGCCAACCGCCCGTTCCCCGTCCGCACGGCTCTCGCCACGGGGTGTGGCACCCGTCCCGCCGACGTCCGCGCGGCTCTCACGGGGTGTGACACCCGTCCCGCCGGTGACCGCGCGGCTCTCGTCACGGGGCGAAACGCCCGTCCTGCCGGTGTCGGCGCGGCTATCACCACGGGGGGAGACGACCGTCGTCCAGCCGTTCGCACGGCCGTCACCGCGCGGGGGAACGCCTGTGCCGCCGACGTCCGCACGGCTCTCACCACGCTTGACGACCGCCGCCCTCCTGCCGTCCATACGGCTTCCGCGGGGCGAGACGGCCGCGTCACCGGCATCCGCCCGGCGACCGGCCCGGGGCGTGGCCACCGCCCGGCCGGCATCCTTTCGGGAAGCGCGACCGGTGCTGGGGTCCGCGCGGCGGCCGTTGTCGACGCCTCTCGACGACCTGCCCACACCGGCATGCCGGCGGTCGTCATCGTCATCGTCATCATCGTCGTCCGCGTCGGCGACGTGCGCGACGCCGGGCAGCGACGCCGCCTGGGCGCTCTGCGTCGCGAGCGTCACGCCGGCGGTCAGACCGAACGAGACCGCGATGGCGACTAGGAGCACCCGTACAACCTGACCCATCTGCGCCTCCTGGGTGTCGCCCGCGCTTGCGCCCGGATGACCTCTACTCTCTGCGTGTGCGGTTGGGCCATCGTGAGCGCCGAATGAGAGAACTCTCATCTGGCGTCGCCCCTTGACGGTCCAGCCTCTTGAGACTCGACGGCGCCCACGCCCACCTCGGTGACGCGCCCGTCGGTGACGGGCTCGTCGACGGCACACTCATCGGCAGCGGGCTCGTCGATGGCACGCCCGGCGGCGCGCTCATCAGTGACGGACTCATCGGCGGCGCGCTCATCGGTGGTGAGGTGTCTGCGGAGCCGCCTGGCGGCCTGGGCGCCCAGGCTGGTGTCGATGTGCCGGCGCATGACGTCGGCGGCGGCCTCGCTGTCGCCCGCGATCACGTATTCGAGCAGCGCTTCGTGCTCGGCCGTCTTCCGGTCGCGCGCCGGCCTTCCCTGCGGAGTCTCCAGGGCGAGCCGGCGATACCGGTCGGCCTTGTCCCAGAGGCCGTCGAGCGTCGTGATGAGCAGGTCGTTGTGGGAGGCGTTGTAGAGCGCGGCGTGGAACCGGCGATGGGCGACGAGTTCGGCGTAGGCCGGGTCGCCCCGCAGCAGTTCGAGCCCTTCGGCCGCGGCGCGCATGGCGGCGATGTCGGCCTTGGTCCGCCGCTCGGCCGCCAGCGCGACGGCCAGCGGGTCGAGAGAGCGTCGCATCTCCAGCAGGTCGCGCGCCTCCTCCGCGGCCAGCGGAGCCACGCGGGCGTCGCGATGCGCGTCCAGTTCGACCAGACCTTCGCTCTTGAGACGGCGCAGCGCCTCCCGCAGCGGAGTGGTGCTGATGCCGATCTCCCCGGCCAGCCTCGCCTGCGCGATGACGGACCCCGGCGCCAGCTCTCCGGACAGGACGAGTCGCTTGACCCGGAGGTAGGCGTAATCCGCTTTGGTGGAGTAGGGCTCAGCCGCCAGGTCGCTCATCGCCGTCCCCATCCTGTAGGCACGGTTATAACCTACACGCCTCCGCTCCCTTCCGTGCGTCTTTCCGCAGGACTCCCCCACGGGAACGTACTTCAGAGGCCAATCGACCTGATCATCACCCGAAGGTGGGAAACGCGACAATTCGCAATGGATCAGTCGAGGTCATAGGTTATAACAAGCTGCCATGGAGGACGTTTCCGAGCCGGCGGCCAGCCGTACGCCCTGTGGCGGACCGGCAGGACCGCGCACCCGGCGTTCTTGGGGTGCCGGAGCGCGGCGGCGGCGTGTCGCGGGGACCGCACGGGGGGCCGTCAGCTCGGCCCGCAGGTCGACTCCGGAGGCGAGCGGCCAGACACCCGGGAACCGGGTCGAGCGCGGAGGAATGCACGTAGGCGTGCGTCGGTGATGCGTCCGCCATGGCGGGGCCGGTACGGCGCGGCTCCGGCGATTCGGACCGGAGGGAGACCAACGCCTGGCGCGTCGAACTCACCGGCTCGCCCCGCGTCATACATTTGGGTCTCCAGGCCGTGTCGCGAGAGGGGAGAGAGATGGGGCTCGACAAGGCGGATCATCGGTTATTGGCACTCTGGGCCGCCGACTGCGCCGAGCATGTCCTCGCCCGCTTCGAGGAGCGGTACCCGGGCGACGACCGGCCGCGGAACGCCGTCGAGGCGGGACGTGCCTGGGCGCGTGGCGAGATAGCGGTCCGGGAGGCCCGCACGGCGGCGTTCGCCGCCCACGCGGCCGCCCGCGAAGCCGATCACGGAGCCGCCCGCGCCGCCGCGCGTGCGACCGGTCACGCCGCCGCCACCGCCCACGTCGCCACGCACGCCGTACATGCCGCGACTTATGCCGCTTCCGCCGCCGCGTCCGCCGCCGCCGCCCCGGGCGCCGCCGCGGCGGAACGTGTCTGGCAACACGGCCGTCTTCCTGAGCGTCTCTGGCCGGAGGCGTTCCCCGCCCGCTGACGACCACCCTTCACCAGACGTGTCAGCCCGCCGCGCCGACCGGCGAGGCTCTCGCTCACTGACCACCGCCCTCCGTCAGACACGTCAACCTGCCGACCGGCGAGGCTCCCACTCACTGACCACCGCCGAACGCGTCAACCCGACGCGCCGACCAGCGCGACGGCGGCGACGGGCGCCGGTTCGTCAGAGGGCGTCACCCGTGGTCGCGGCCGGGCGCCCGGCTTTTGTCGGCGCCGTCTGCCACCATGGCGCGAAACGATCAAGGAGGTCACGGTGACCGATCCCCTCGCCCCGTTCCGCTGGCTGGAAGCCGCATCGGGAGACCAGGACGATCTGCTCGGCGACATCTTCTGCGTGTCCTTCTTCCGCGGGCTCGATCCCGGCGAGGTGCTGGGCCGCTTCGGCCCCGGCGAGCCTCCGGGACGCGAGATGACCTTCGACCGGCTCGGTGCGGAGGCCAACGAGTTCGTCCAGGAGACCGGCGGCGGCAAGGGCGGCGGATACGTCGGGGTCGTCCAGACCGGCGGGTGGAGCGTGGCCGTCGAGCTGTGGGGCTGGGAGGCGACGCTGGTCACGACGGTGACCGGGCTGTCCCAGGGGTGTGAGGTGGTGGCCGCCGGGCGGCACGACTACGCGGAGCACGGCTTCGTGTACGCGATCGACGGCGAGATCGTCACCGGCTTCACGCCGGAGTTGCCGGAGCACCGGTGGGGCGGGGACCCGGATCGGCTCAACGCCCTCATGCGTGAAACCGGCTTGTCTCCTGAGACCTCGGATGACGAGGCGGAGTGGAACGACCGCTACGAGAACGGGATCGCGCGGATGTTCGCTCTGGCCGCCAAGATCACTGGTGTGCCGTTCACGCCCGGCGTCCTCGACGGGCCGCTGCTCGTCGGCGCCATCACCCGGTGATCGTCCCCCAGCTCAGATCCTTCAGGTTGACCACGATCGCGTCCTGGGTGCTGCGGGCGATCACCACGACCGCCTCCACGTCGGGGTCGGGATTCTCCTCACGATGCGGCACGTAGGGCGGCACGAAGATGTAGTCGCCGGGCTTGGTGTCGACGCGCACCTCGTGCGGCTCCCCGGCGTCCACGTCGAGGAACACGAACGAGGGTGTGCCGCTGACGACGTAGATCGCCGTCTCGGACTCGCCATGGTGGTGGTTGGCCGACGAGGTCGCCGGCGCGACGTGGGTCTGCCCCATCCACAGCCGTCGCGACCCCACCGACGTGCCGCTGATCGCCGCACGCCGGTGCATCCCACCGGTCTGCGCGGTCTCGGAGGTGAGCCCGGCGGGCGCGATGTGGTGCAACCGCCGGTGGAACGGGTCCTCGGGCATGATGATCGCCATCAGAAGCTCCTCGGGTCGTCGGCGGGATGCGGTGCGAGCACCCCGAAGGCTCCATCGTGGTACATCAGCGGGCGGCGTCGCGGACAGGCGTACCCCATCCGGCATCCGGCTCACGTACGAGGCCCGGATGTACCGCCGGTGGTGCGGCGCTGACGGCCCGACGGCAGGGCGCCGATGCGTTCGCGTCACCGGTTGCGCGGGGCGGCGTTCTCACTCGCGATCGAGGAGGCGTGCACCGAACGCCTGGGAAGCAGTTCGAAAGCCGGACGGTTCCCGGATGGTGAAGTCGGCGTCCACGAAGGCGAGGCTCGGGAGCAGCCATTCCCAGGTGTCTAGCGTCAGGACCACCTCGGTACGGCGGTCGCCACGGGCGGCGAGTTCGGCATCTTGGTACTTGAAGGCGTCGGCGACCGCCGGGAGGGGCGCGTCGACGGTGAGCACGACCCGCTCGCGGGGCCGGTTCAGTCCTTGCCGGAGGTAGTCCAGCGCGGTCTCGGCGGGCAACGGCCTTGGCGTGTAGGTGGTCGTCGACACCTGGAGGCGGGAGAGGCGGTCCACACGGAAGACGCGCCAGTCGCCCTTGTGGGTGTCCCAGGCGAGCACGTACCACCGCAAATGGTGGTGAATCTGGCGGTGGGGTTCGACCCGGCGGGACGAGCCTGAGCCGTCCTTGCCTCGGTAGTCGAAAGTGACGACCAGGCGGCGCTGGATGGCGTCGGCCAGGGTCGCCAGGTCGTCGGCGCTGGTACTCGGGCCGAGCGAGGCACTGGTCTCCAGGCTCGCGCGGAGCTGGGTGGCGCGGTGCCGGAGGCGCTTCGGGAGGTACTGGTCGACCTTGCCGTAAGCGCGGGTCGCAGCCTCGTCCACGCTTCCCTCGGCGGCGCTGCCGGTGGCGGCGAGGGTGGCCAGCCCGAGGAGGGTCGCGATCGCCTCGTCGTCGTCGAGCACGAGCGGTGGCATGGCGGTACCCGCGGTGAGCCGGTAGTAGCCGCCAGGACCTGGCTGGGTCTCGACGGGGTAGCCGTAGCCGCGGAGACGGTCGATGTCGCGGCGCAGGGTCCGGGGGCTGACGCCGAGCCGTACGGCGAGTTCGTCGCCGGTGAACGCCCGTCCGGACTGGAGGGTGGTGAGCAGGGCGAGGATGCGCTGGGTGACGTCCGCCATGCCTCCAGTCTCACAAGTATTGCGGTCATCTTCTGACCGCATCTGTTCATAGCGTTGCCGGCATGCAGAGTCGAACGATCCGTATCCGGGGTGTCCGGACCAACAATTTGAAGGCCATGAACGTGGACATCCCTCGCGGCGAGCTCGTCGTGTTCGCGGGCGTGTCAGGGTCGGGCAAGTCATCGCTCGTGTTCGACACGATCGCGGCAGAGGCCGGGCACCAGCTGAACGAGACATTCCCCCCGTTCGCCCGCAATCGACTGCCGAAATGGACGCGCCCCGAGGTGGACGAGATCAAGGGACTGTCGCCGGTAGTGGTGATCGACCAGCGCAGGCTCGGCGGGAACGCCCGGTCCACGGTCGGCACCATCACCGACGCCTGGACCTACCTGCGGCTGCTGTTCTCTCGCGTCGGCTCACCGCACGTCGGCGAGTCGAACCACTTCTCGTTCAACGACCCCGCCGGCATGTGCCCGGCCTGCTCCGGGCTCGGCGAGGTCGTGGTGAGTGCCGTAGACCGGTTCCTGGACCTGGACAAGTCGCTCGCCCAGGGGGCGATCCTGCTTCCCGGGTTCGGCAACGGCGGCTACTGGTACGCCCAGTACGCCGATATCGGCAGTTTCGCGGCGGACACCCCGCTCCGGGACTGGACCGAGGCGGAGCGCGAGGCCCTGCTCTACGGCGGTGAGCACGCAACGCGCCTGGGCGCCAAGCCGCCCAAGGACTACGAGGGCGTCGTGGAGCGGTTCGAACGCGTCTACCTGCACACGTCCGACAATCTGTCCGATCGCAAGCAGGAGGCCATCGCCCGGTTCACCCGGTCCGAGCTCTGTCCTGAGTGCCACGGCGACCGGCTCAACGAGGCCGGCCGTACCGCCACCGTCCTCGGGCACACCATCGGTGAGCTGGCCCGCATGGAGATCACCGAGCTGGCCGGCCTGGTCGAGCGCGTGGCCGACCCCGCTGTCGCGCCCATCGCGGCCGCCCTCGGGGACAGGCTCGGAGCCATGGTCACGATGGGGCTCGGCTACCTCCACCTCGGCCGCGCCACCACCAGCCTGTCCGGCGGGGAGTCGCAGCGGATCAAGACGGTCAAGCACCTGGGCAGCAGCCTCATCGAAATGCTCTACATCTTCGACGAACCCACCGTGGGCCTCCACCCGCACGATGTCGTATCGATGACCACCCTGCTGCGGCAGCTCCGCGACCAGGGCAACACCGTCCTCGTCGTCGAGCACGACCCCGCCGTCATGGCCATCGCCGACCAGATAATCGAGATCGGACCCGCCGCCGGCGCAGACGGCGGCGAACTGGTCTTCCAAGGCACCTTCGACCAGCTCAAGACCGCGCGCACGGCGACCTCCACCGCTCTCACCACGCGGACGTCGATCCCCGCGAACCCGCGAGCGGCCACCGGCGCGATCACGGTGACGAACGCCACCCGCAACAACCTCAAGAATCTGACCGTCGACATCCCCGCCGAAGTCCTCACCGTGCTCACCGGCGTCGCGGGGTCGGGCAAGTCCAGCCTCGCCACGGAGCTGGTCTCACAGCACAGTGCGGTCGTGATCGACCAGAGGGCGGTCAGCACCAACCGGCGCTCCACCCCGATCACCTACACCGGCATCGCTACCCCTGTCCGCAACCTCTTCGCCAAACACAGCGGCCTGCCCGCCGGCTGGTTCAGCGCCAACTCCGAAGGCGGCTGCCCGCACTGCAATGGTTTGGGCGTCATCTACACCGACCTGGCCTTCATGGACGGCCAGGAAACCGTTTGCGAGACCTGCCAGGGGCGACGCTTCACCGGCGAGGTGCTCCGCCATCGAGTCAACGGCCTGTCCATCGCGGACATCGACGACCTGACCATCAGCGACGCCATCGGCCGGCTGTCCGACAAGAAGATCCGCATGGCGCTGCAGCACCTCGAACATGTCGGACTCGGTTACCTGCACCTCGGCCAGCCGCTACCGACGCTCTCCGGCGGTGAGTGCCAGCGCGTCAAGATAGCCAAGGAACTGCGCGACACCGCCGAACCAGCCCTCTATGTGCTCGACGAACCCACCACGGGCCTGCATCCGCGCGACATCGCGGCCCTGCTCGGCGTACTCGACCAACTCGTCGACCAGGGCCATACCGTTGTCGTCATCGAACACAACCTCGACGTCATCCGGCACGCGGACTGGGTCATCGACCTCGGCCCCGGGCCCGGTAGACACGGCGGCGAGATCCTCTACCAAGGACCGGTCGCCCACCTGGAAGGCACGGTCACCGCCGACGCCCTGCACGCCCGGTAAGCCATACGAACCGCGCACGGTGCTGACGGTCCCAGGCGGGCCGGGCCGACGGCCCGCCGGATCATGTCCGGCGGGCGTTCCGCCGTCCCCGTGCGGTGTCGTCGCCGTCAACCGCCGGCACCGGGCTGGAGCCCGGCCACCGTGACCTTGCCCGCTCCCGCGCCCGCGCGCACCGCGGCCGGGACACCCGCCGGGGCGTCGACCGTGTAGGCGTAGTAGGTGCGCGGTTCGACGACGGTGCCGGCCGTCTCCGGCGTGCCCGAGTTCACCAGGATGTTGTTGCGCTGGACCGCACGGCCGGGACCGCTGTCGGCGTAACCGCTGGCCGAGATGAGCGGGTGCGGGACGTTCTCGAAGTAGTTGCCCTCGACCACGGCTCCGGCGTTCTCCGTCGAGGCCACGCCGTACAACTCGTTGGACAGGAAGTAGTTGTTGAAGACGTGCACCGGCTCGCCGAAGCGGATGCGCGGATGGCGCTGACGGCTGTGGTCGAAGAAGTTGTGGTGCAGGGTCACCTTCAGGTGGCCGACGTCGGTCGAGGCCGCGCCGTCGGAGTGGCTGATCAGCATGCTCTTGTCGGCGTGGTCGAAGTGGTTCCACGAGACGGTGACGTAGTCGGCGCCGCGCACGACGTCGATCGAGCCGTCCACCGCGCCGGAGAAGGTGTTGTGGTCGATCCAGATGTGGTGCGACTGCTGGCCGACGTTGACGGCGTCGTCCTCCGCCGCCGTGAAGCGAAGGTTGCGCACGATCACGTTGTAGGACCGGTAGAAGTCCAGGCCGCCGCCGGTGATGTGGCCGGAGGAGCCGACGCCGACGATGGTCTTGTTCGGGCGAACGCCCTGTTTGCTGCTGATCTCGATCCTGCCCGCCACCTGGATGACCAGCGGCTCCAGGCTGTCGATGTAGCCGAGGAACTGCGCCGCGTTCGTCGCGGTGACGGTCCGCCCGGCCGCGCCGCCGGTGGTCCCGTTCTGGCCGAGGGCGTTGACGGAGGCGAAGCCGATCGGCGCCGCGGCGAGCGGTACGGCCTGCGGCACGGCGGCTTCCGCCTGGACGGTGGTGGCGTGCGGTGTGACGGCGACCAGCACGGCGGCGAAGGCGGTCGCCAGCGCCCTTCCCAGGCGCGGCGGATAGTGCTCCAGGCGAGTCATGTGCTTGCCTTTCCGGTGGGGGACGGACGCGGAGCGGGTGGCACGGCCGATCTCTTCCGACGCTCGTGCTGCCATTCGGGCGACGTTCAGCCACAAATGTTCAGTCAGAAGTCGCCTGCCGGGTAACTCTTCTCCCGAGAATTCCCCGAGAAATCCCGAGCAAGGCGGGGCATGCTGAATCAATGGGCGCAGCGGATATGTTCACAGCGTCCGATGTGATTTGTCCTGCCCGATTCACCTCCGCTTGGAAAACGCTTTCCGCAGTCACTGTTACTTACCGCATCAGGCGCGTTTCGTGAAGCGTCCGGCGTCAAGTACTCCATCGGCGAGCGGCCCCGACCCCATCCCCACCAGGCAGGAGACCCGCTCCCACCTGGCCGGACGCCCATATCGACCAGTTGACGCCAGAGGTACGGCCGGCGGAGCCTCATGAAAATTTCATACCGCGACCGGCCTGCCGGAAAGGCGGGAAACCGAGCGGGTGCGATGAAGGTCCCACCAGGCGAACGAAAGCATGACCTGCCGCGATTCCCGCCTACCCCGACGGCCGGCAGCGTGGGTGTCCGCCATCGCTTTTCACGTCTTTATGTTGGTTTATAAATCAAACTATTGACGCTTGATACGGCGGTGGGTGAACCTCTGCTGGAGCCGGTCGAGAACGAATCCACACAACGACCGGCTTCCGACGGCAGACGTCCATCGTCCATGCCGTCCTGTTCAAGAACGCGGGGCGCCCCTCCCCGGCGCCGTACCTCTCTGATGGGAGCAGTGACATCGTGGCATTCGAATCTCGTCTCTCGGGCAGTCCGCCGCGCGGGCCCCGGCGTGGCTGGCGGCGTCTGTTCGTCGCCGTGGCCACGATGGTCCTGGCCATGACCGGCACCGTGGTGGCCGGCACGGTGATGACCGGCCCGGCCCACGCGGCGTCGGTGGACACCTCCGCCTGGTACGTGCTGGTCAACCGGCACAGCGGCAACGCGCTGGACCTCTACGACTTCCAGACCAACGACGGGGCGGCCATCGTGCAGTGGGCCCGCAACGACGGCAACCAGCAGCAGTGGCAGTTCGTCGACTCGGGCGGCGGCTACTACCGGCTCAAGTCGCGCCACAGCGGCAAGGTGCTCGACATCTACGAGTGGTCGACCGCGGGCGGAGCCAACGTCGTGCAGTGGGCCGACCTCAACGGCAACAACCAGCAGTTCCGCCTCGCCGACTCCGAGGGCGGACACGTCCGCCTGATCAACCGCAACAGCGGCATGGCCTTGGAGACCTGGGAGTGGGCCACCGCCAACGGCTCCCGGGTCTCCCAGTACACCGACCTTGACGGCCACAACCAGCAATGGAGCCTGGTGAAGGTCGGCAGCGGCGGCTCCTCCGGCGGCGACGGCAGCGGCCCGTGGCCCTCGTCGACGGGCAATGTGCACACCCCCACCACCCGGAACGCCGGCACCTTCTTCGACGGCGGCATGAAGCGCTACTACGGCATCGGCGACGGCGGCCAGGGCGAAAGCCAGGACCCCATGTTCGTCGTCGCCAACGGCGGGACGATCCAGAACGTCATCCTCGACGCGCCGGCCGGCGACGGCATCCACTGCGAAGGCTCCTGCACCATCCGCAACGTCTGGTGGAACGACGTGGGCGAGGACGCCGCCACGTTCAAGAGCTCCAGCTCCTCGGCCACCTACCTGGTCGACGGCGGCGGCGCCAAGTCCGGCTCGGACAAGGTGTTCCAGCACAACGGCGCGGGCAAACTGACCATCCGCAACTTCCAGGTGCACGGCTCCGGCAAGCTCTACCGCGCCTGCGGCAACTGCTCCAGCTCCTACCAGCGCCATGTGGTGATGGACGGCGTCACCGCCCGATCCACCAAGGTCCTGGCCGGCATCAACACCAACTGGGGCGACACCGCCCGCTTCTCCCGGATCACCGTGTACGGCAGCGCCACCATCTGCGAGAAGTACAAGGGCGTGCCCAAGGGCAGCGAACCGGAGAAGATCGGCTCCGGCGCCGACGGCGTCAACTGCCTCTACTCCTCCTCCGACATCACCTACAGGTAATCCCGCAGGGCCGGCCGGGGAACACTCCCCCGGCCGGCCCTGCTCGCCGATCAACCCGCCGAGCCCGGATCCGGACCCACCAGGCGCCCCCGCGACCCGCTTCGCACCCCCGTCATCCGCTTCCGCGCCCCGGCGGCCGATCTAACGCGCGAAGAGCTCAGCGGCCAGTTTCCCAGCCATCTTCCGTGCCTGGGGGCCGCCGAAGTCCGATTCCCGCCAACCCTGCGGATAGCCGGGGAAGGTGTAGATCGCCACCGCCCTGCCCTGCCGCGTCACGGTGCCCGTCATGCCCGAGGCGACGTAGAAGCCCTTGACCAGGAACGCCTCCTCACCGATGTGCGCGCGTCTGGTGCGGTGGGTGAACTTCGCGCCGTCGCCCACGTCCCGCACGGCGCATTTGCGCAGTTGTGACCGCAGGCCGTCGATCGCCACACGGGCGGCGGGCTCGTCCCGGTAGACGATCAGCTGCTCCGAGTAGACGCCGTCCCAGCCCACGACCTCGCCGTACACGGTCCGCGCCGCGACCCGGCCCCGGTCCGTCCGCTTCCGCACGTCGCAGGGATCGATCAGCAGCGGCACGCTCCGCCGGTCGCTGACCTTCCAGGACAGCCGGCCGTACTTCTTCTCGGCCTTCTTCCTGGTCACCTTGCCCTCGTACAGCAGGAACCCGTCAGGGATACGCACGCCCGCGGCGTCCGCGGTGGTCGCGGTGGTCGCGGTGGCGGTCCCGCCGAAGCCGGCCAGTGTCATACAGGCGACCGCCAGCACCGCGGCCATTCGCCGGGCGGTGCCCGACCGCCCTCTGCTCTCCCGCGTCGTGTTCATCTGAGCCTCCGTCCCTTTCCCATGTGGGGATTAGATGATGGAAGCGGATGATTCGTTCACCCCAGTAGAAATCAAGCCTTCGTCGAGGTCGAGCGGTACCTGCTGGAGGGTGACGAGATCCCGTGGGTCACGCTGCGGCTCTCCTGGTCAGGCTTTCGGCTGGCCGAGGATCAGGTCGGCTGAGGCGGCCAGCCGGTCAGCGCGCTCGCCCTGCAGGGCGCCGGGGCCTGAGACGTATTCGGTGTACGCCTCGAACTGTGCGGTGCCGCACAGGGTGAGGGCGAGCGTGTACGGCTCGGCGCCGCGCGGCAGCTCACCGGCCTTTTGGCACTCGGCCAGATAGCGGGCCATCTGGTCGAGCGCCAGGTGGGGGCCGGTGCCGTGCTTGCGGTTGGTCGCCTGGTAGGCGGCGAACAGGTCCTGGTCGGCGGCGGCCCCGGCCACCAGCGGCAGTGACGCCGTGTAGAAGGCGATGCCGCGCTCCAGCAGATCGACGAGCACGGTGCGCATCGGCCGCTGTCCGGGCGGGGTGGCGGCCTTCTGCCAGGCCCGCAGCTCCGGCAGTTCCTGCGACAGCAGCGCGATCAGCAGGCCGATCTTGCCGCCGAAGTTTTTGGTGATGCTGCCCTCGGCGGCGTCCGCGGCCTGGGCGATCTCGCGGGTGGTGAGCCTGGCCAGGCCGCGTTCGCGCAGCAGCCGGGCGGCGGCGTCGAGGATGCGCTGGCGTGCGGGTGGAGCCATTGGTGATCTCCCCGGATTGACAAGTGAGGTGAGCGCGCACCACAGTAGCAAGGAGAAAATCAGGTGCGCGCGCACCTCACTATTGCTGGAGGGCTTGTGAGCGTCTCCCCCATCGTCGGCACCCCCGCGCGGCCGCCGCGTGTGCTCGGATACTCGCTGATCCTGGGCCTGGTCTTCGCCGCGGCCTGGCTCGGCTTCACCGCGGTCAGGGCCCGAGACGGGCGCATGCCGATCACCGACTGGCTGGATCCGATGCTCGCCGGCTCGACCCTGCTGGTCACGCTCGGGGCGATGGCGGCCCTGATCGCCCTGTGGCCGCAGGTGCCCGCCACCCGGTGGCGCACCGTCGTCGTCGCCCTGCTGATCACTACCGAGTGGGTCTACCTGACCGGGGAGATCCTGTCCAACACCCTCACCGTCGGCGAGCCACCGTCCGACGTCGGCAGCCTGCTGGAGATCTCCGCCGGAGCCGTCGCCGGGGTGGCCCTGATCGTGGCCGCCGTCGCGCTGTCGGGACCGGCCTGGCGCCAGAACCGTCCGGCGACCGCGGCCGTCACCCTCGCCGCCCTGCTCCTCGCGCTCGGCATGACCTGGTGGTTCACCCACCCGATCGATCAGAGCGCCCCGGGGGCGCCGGCGTGCATCCCCGGTAACCCCCTCTACAACACCTTCCATCGGGCGAGCTGCTGATCGCCCGATAGGTACGGGCTGATTCGCACTCATGGTCCTCGGCATCCTGGGTCAGCCCTTGACCGCGCCGGCGGTCAGGCCCTCGACGATGTAGCGGCGGATCGCCGCGAACAGGACCAGGGTCGGGACGACCGACACCACCGTGGCCGCGGCCATCTGGCCCCAGTCGATGTCGTACTGGGTGATGAAGGAGTTCATGGCGACGGGGATGGTCTTGGCGTCCTCGCTGTCGATGAAGGTGATGGCCAGGAACAGCTCATTCCACACCTGGACGAAGCCGAAGATGAACGTCGCGGCGATACCGGGCAGCATGACCGGGATGACCACGCGGACCATCGCCACCAGCCTGGAGGCTCCGTCGACCTGCGCGGCCTCCTCAAGGGCGACCGGGATCCGCTCGTAGAAGCCGCGCATGATGATCGTCGCGAACGGCACCAGCATGGCCACGTAGACCAGCATCAGCCCGGCCAGCCGGTTGAGCAGGTCGAGGTCGGACATCATCAGGTACAGCGGCCCGAGTGCGATGAACAGCGGGATCATCTGGGTGACCAGGAACGCCATCATGACCGCGCCGCGCCCGGCGAAGGAGAACCGGGCGAGCACGTACCCGCCGAGCACCCCGATCACCGTCACGATCGCGGCCGAGACCAGCGACACCATGAGCGAGTTGAGCAGGTAGACGTCGAAGTCGGCGAACGAGAACAGTTCCTCGTAGTGCTCGAACGTCACGTTGGCCGGCCAGTAGCGCAGCGGCACCGAGAAGATCTCGGCCTTCGGCTTCAGCGAGGTGACGACGATCCAGTAGAGCGGGAACAGTGTGATCAACAGCCACACCGTGAGCACCACGGTCTTAGCGAGTCGTCTCATCGGACCTCGTCACGTTGAGGTAGAAGATGCTGAACGCCAGCAGCAGCGCCAGCACGAGCAGGCCGACCGCTCCGGCCTTGCCGTAGTCGCCACCGATGACCTGCTGGATGAGGAAGGTGGTGACGATGTCGGTGCTCCCCGCGGGCCCTCCGCCGGTCATCGAGTAGATGAGGTCGGGGAAGTTCAGGATCCAGATGACGCGCAGCAGCACGATCAGCGCCAGCATCGGCCTGATGTGCGGCAGCGTCACGTGCCAGAACTGCCGCAGGCGCGACGCCCCGTCCACCCCGGCCGCCTCGTACAGTTCGCGCGGCACCCCCTGCAGGGCGGCGAGGATCATGATGGCGAAGAAGGTCACGCCGTACCAGACGTTCGCCACGATCACCGAGGTCATCGCCCAGCCGGGCGAGGCGAGGAAGCCGATGGGCTCCTCGATGATCCCGGTCTTGAGCAGCAGGTCGTTGATCACGCCGAACTGGCCGTTGAACATCCACCGCCACAGCAGCCCGATCAGGAAACCCGACATCGCCCACGGGAAGAACACCCACGCCTGGTAGAGGCCGCGGCCGCGGAAGTTCCGCCGCAGGATCAGGGCCAGCCCGAAGCCAAGGACGAACTGGAAGAACAGCGAGGCCCCGACCCAGGTGCCGGTGTTGCGCAGCGCCGTCCAGAACCTGTCCTCGGCCAGCACCGCGCGGAAGTTCTCCAGGCCCACGAACGGCGTCGAGGTCAGGTCGAACAGGTTGTAGCGCTGGAACGCGATGACGGCGCCGCGCACCATCGGGTAGTACGTGAAGAGCATGACGAAGACCACGCCGGGGAGCAGGCAGAGGGCGATGAACCCAGCCCTGCGGGGGGTGAACGCGGGTCTGGTCACGACACCTTCTTGGCCTGGTCCGTCCAGAAGGCGTCCCAGGACTTCAGCACCTCGGCCGCCGTCTTCTTGCCGGTGATGAGGGCCTGGGTGTCACGGTCGGAGTCGACCTGGAACTGGCTGAAACCGGGATAGTCGGTCGGCCGGATCGTGATGACCTGCTTGGGGTCCTGCTGCGCCTCCAGATACGCCTTCCACGCGCCGCCGGAGAACTGCGGGTCGCTCTGCGCCTGCTGGGAGATCGGCATCAGGGAGTTGTCCTTGGCGAAGCGGATGCTCTGCCGGGCGTCCGAGAGGAACTCCACCAGCTTGACCGCCTCCGCCTTGTGCTCGGTGAAGGAGGTGACGCCCCAGCCTGCGTAGCCGACCGGCTGGTAGGCGTACCCGGTGGGGCCCTTGGGGAGGGGCGCGGTGGACCAGTTCTTCAGGCCGCTCTCCTCGACCGTCTTGATCACCTCGGGGTCCTGGATGAGCATGCCGGTGATGCCGGAGGTGAATCCCTGCACCATCTCGGGATAGCCCCAGGACACCGAGTCGGGCGGCGACGCCTCCTTGAAGATCTTGACGAAGAGGTCGAGCGCCTGGGCGGCCTCGGGAGTCGAGAAGATGGTCCGCTTGTCCTTGAGAAAGAATGATTTTTCGGGATTCACGGTGTCGCCGTTGTAGGCGCTGATCATCAGGATGGCGTAGTCGGCTCCGCCCTTGCCGCCCCTGAACGAGTAGCCGAACTTGCCGCCGGTCGACATCCTCTTACCCGCCTCGTACAGCTCCTGCCAGGTCTTCGGCGCCGCGCTCATGCCCACGTCGGTGCGGTAGAACAGGGTCCGCTGGTAGAAGCCGTACGGGACGAGGTACGGCTTGCCGCCGACCTCGACGGCCTTCTTCCGCGCCAGCTCGGTCAGGCCGTTCCAACCGGCCCAGTCCTTCGTGGGCAGCTCGGACAGCCACCCGTTGTTGACGAAGGACTTGGCCGTCAGGTCGCGGACTTCGAGAACGTCCAGGTTCTTCTTGGTCTGCAGGATTTGGGTGATCTTCTGGTCCGCGCTGTCGAGCGGCGGCGAGATCAGCTCCACCTCGACCTTCGGGTTCGCCTGCTCGAAGTCGGCGATCAGGCTTTTGATCAGCTTCGTCCGGTCGGGGCTGGTCAGGCTCTCGATCATGCGGAGCCGTACCTTGCCCTCGCCTGCGCCTGAGCCGCCGCAGGCGGTGATCGTCAACGTGGCCGCGGCGAGGGCCGCGAGGAGGGGTGCTCTCAACTGAGCCTCCTAGGGAGTGACAGCGCTGTCATCAAGCTAGGGGACGTCCCCCCTCCAGCGCCACCCCGAGATCGGCGATGAGAGTGTCGGCCGGCTCCAGGCCGACGGACAGCCGGACCAGCCCGACGGGGATGCCCATCGTGGCCCGCACCGACTCCCGCTCCTCTTGCGCGCCCACCGCCGGGGCGACGGCCAGGCTCTCGAAGCCGCCCCACGACACCGCGACGCGGAAGTGGCGCAACCCGTCGACGAACGCGGCCACCTCCGCGCGGGAGTCCGTGTCCAGCTCCAGGCTGAACAGGCTGGAGAAACCGCTCATCTGCCGCAACGCCTGCTCGTGTCCGGGATGGCCGGGCAGTCCGGGATGGTTGACCGCGCGCACCCGTGGGTGCCCGGCCAGGAAACGGGCCACGGCCAGGCCGCGTTCCTGGTGGGCGGCCATCCGGACGGACAGGGTGCGCAGTCCCTTGATCACCTTGGCCGCGTCGTGCGGTGACATAGCCGCGCCGTAGAGCTGGTATTCGGTCAACGCGAGCGGCCTGATCAGCTCCGTGGCACCCGCGACCACGCCGCCGACCAGGTCGCTGTGGCCGCCGATGTACTTCGACAGCGAGTGCACCACCAGGTCCACGCCCAGCGTGAGCGGTTTCTGGTAAAGCGGCGTGGACCAGGTGTTGTCCATCACCGAGATCAGCCCGTGGGCGCGCGCCCAGGCGGACACGGCGGCGATGTCGAAGATCTCGTAGCGCATGTAGGACGGCGACTCGAAGTAGAGTGCTCGGGTGGTGGACCTGATAGCGCTGTCAAGATCAGCGAGGCTGCTGACATGAGTGTGCGTGACGCCGTACTTCTCCAAGTAGCGCAGGAACTGCGTGGTCGGCCCGTAGACCGCGCCGAGCACCAGCACGTGGTCGCCGGCCGACACCAGCGAGGAGATCGTCGCCGAGATCGCGCCCATCCCGGAGCCGAAGCACTTGGCCCGCTCGGCACGCTCCAGCGCCGCCAGCTTCCGCTGGACCAGATCGACGGTCGGGTTGGTGCCTCGCCAGTAGACGTAGCGCTCGTCCTCGTCCTTGACGGCCTCGGCCAGCTCGCCTGCCGTGTCGAAGGTGAACAGGGAGTTCTCGAACACCGGCGGATTCACCGCGCCGAGCATCCAGGGGGCGTCCTCACCGAGGCGGCTACAGATCCAGTCGTCATCCATGGGGGCACATTATGACAGCGCGCAACTCGGCCCGCCCTCCCACGATGGCCGACGTGGCCCGGCACGCGGGAGTCAGCCTGAAGACCGTCTCGCGGGTGGTCAACCGGGAACCTCATGTCAGGGCCACGTTGCGGCAGCAGGTGCTGGCGTCGATCAGTGCGCTCGGCTTCCGGCGCAACGAGGCCGCCAGCCGGCTGGCCCGCGGCGCCTCCATGCTGACCATCGGCCTGATCATGGAGAACATCTCCAACGAGTTCTCCTCCCGCCTGGCCAAGGCCGTGGAGGTCGCGGCGGCGGAGCACGAGGCGCTGGTGGTGTTCGGCACGTACGAGGAGCGGCCGGAGCGGATGCGGATGCTGGTGGAGTCGATGTACGCCCGGGGGGTGGACTCGCTGATCATCGTGCCCTCCGAGGGGGATCACTCCTGGCTCGCGAAGGGCCCGAGGACCGTGTTCGTGGACCGCGTCCCCGCCGGGCTCGACTCCGACGTGGTGCTGCTCGACGACCTGACCGGCGGCCGGGTCGCCACCGAGCACCTGCTGGCCAGGGGCCACCGCCGCATCGCCCTGGTCTCCGACCACGCCGGGCTGAGCTCCGTGCACGACCGCGCGTCCGGATACCGTACGGCGATGCGGTCCGCCGGCGTGGCGGTCGAGGAGACGCTGGTCGTGCACGAGGTGTTCGACCCGTGGCGGGTCAGCCACGAGGTGGGCCGGCTGCTCGACCTGGCGGAGCCGCCCACGGCCTTCTTCGCCACCAACAACCGGGCGGCGATCGGCATCCTCCAGGCGCTCAGGGACCGTACCGAGCGGCCCGCCTTCGTGGGCTTCGACGACTTCGCCCTGGCGGAGGTCTTCAATCCCGGCGTGACGGTGGTCCGCTACGACACCGCGAGGCTCGGCCGCAGCGCCGTCGACCTGCTGCTCTCCCCCACCGGCACGCCCCGGCGGGTGAAGGTGCCGGTCGAGCTGGTCGTCCGGGGATCGGGAGAGATCCCGCCCCCGGCCTGACCCGTGGGATCAGCCGCCTCGGACGCCGTGCGCGAGCCAGCGGCGCAGCACGGCGGCGGCGAGCGGCGGCGGCACCGTGCCCGCGCCGAGTCCCACCTCGACCAGCAGGTCGAACACCTTCCGGTGCCGGGCGGCGACGTCGATCGCGGCGTCGATGAAGCTCGGCGACTGGGCCGCCCGAGCCAGCACGTCGGTGGTGCGAAGGTGCCGTCCCAGATGCTTCCGCAGCCCGCGGCGGTAGGCCGGCAGGGGGTCTCCGGCCGCCTGGACGGCGGATTCGCCCGCGAGCCGGCCGGAGAGGAGCGCGTAGTAGATGCCCTCTCCGGTGAGCGGGTTGATGAGGCCGGCGGCGTCACCGGCGAGCAGCACCCGGCCGGTTCCCGGCCGGGGCCTGCCGGGGGACAGCGGCAGGTGGTGCGCGCGGAGATCACGGGCGGGCAGGTGCGGCAGCAGTTCGGCGAGCCGGCCGTGCAGGACCTCGCGGCCGGGAAGGCCGGTGGCGCGCAGCCGGGGCAGCAGCATCCCGAAGCCGACGTTGGCGGTTCCGTCGCCGATCGGGAACGACCAGGCGTAGGCGGGCCAGCCGTCCCGCTGCATGGCGATGTGCTGGACGTCGTCGTCGGCGGGCACGTCCGCGTAGCCCCGGACGGCGATCGCGACGTGTCTGTCCCGGGTCGCCGCGATGCCGATGAGGCGGCGCACGGCCGAGTTGGCCCCGTCGGCGCCGACGACCACGCGAGCGGCGAGGACACCGTCGACGAGGACGTGATCGCCGTGGGGCGTGAGCGCGCGGACCCGGTGCCGGCGGACCTCGACCCCGCGGGCGCGGGCGGCCTCGACGAGGCGGGCGTCGAAGACCTTACGGGGGACCACGTGGTTGGGCCGGGCGACGGTCGCACAGACCCGCGCGCCGCCGGGAGAGATCACCGACAGGCGGTGCGTCGGCCGGTAGTCGGCGATGAGGCCGGGGACGCCCAGCAGGTCGAGTTCGTCGCGGCCGTGGGCGGCGATCCCGTCGCCGCACGCCTTGTCCCGGGGGAAGTCCGCGCGGTCCAGGAGGAGCACCCGCGCCTTCGGGCGTAGTTGCTTCGCGCGCAGGGCCGCCGCGGAACCCGCGGGACCACCGCCGACCACCACCAGATCCCACATGTCGTCCACCCGGCTGAGCCTGCCACACCAGGCGGTCGGCGACCCCCGCAGCATGGAGAGCGCCACCGGCCGCCCGCGCACTGGGCCAGGCCGGACCGGCCCCGCACTTCTCATAACGGTTCTCCAGTTCCATTAGCACCGCATGGCGTGCTAGTTTCATCTTAACGGAACCAAAGAACCATTAAGCGGGGGCAAGATCATGGAATATCGACGAGTGGGCGCATCCGGCCTCAAGGTGCCGGCGCTGAGCTTCGGCGCCGGCACCTTCGGCGGGAGCGGCGACCTGTTCGGCGCCTGGGGCACCACCGACGCGCGCGAGGCCCGCCGGCTCGTGGACATCTGCCTCGACGCCGGCGTGACGATGTTCGACACCGCCGACGTCTACTCGGACGGAGCCTCCGAGGAGGTCCTCGGTGAAGCGATCAAGGGCCGCCGCGACAAGGTGCTGCTGTCCACCAAGACCAGCTTGCCGATGGGGGAAGGACCCGACGACGCGGGCTCCTCCCGCTCGCGCCTCATCAAGGCGTGCGAGAACGCGCTACGCCGGCTCCGCACCGACCACATCGACCTCTTCCAGTTGCACGCCTTCGACGCCGGCACCCCGATCGAGGAAGTGCTGTCCACCCTGGACGACCTGGTACGGGCGGGGAAGATCCGTTACCTCGGCGTCTCCAACTTCTCGGGCTGGCAGCTGATGAAGTCGCTGGCGATCGCGGCCGAGCGGGGCCATCCGCGGTACGTCGCCCACCAGGTCTACTACTCCCTGGTCGGCCGCGACTACGAGTGGGAGCTGATGCCCCTCGGCCTCGACCAGGGCGTCGGGGCGCTCGTCTGGAGCCCGCTCGGCTGGGGACGGCTCACCGGCAAGATCCGCCGCGGCCAGCCGCTCCCCGCCCGGAGCCGCCTGCACCAGACCGCGGAGTACGGCCCGCCGGTGGAGCAGGAGCAGCTGTACCGCGTCGTCGACGCCCTCGACGAGGTCGCCGCGGAGACCGGCAAGGCGGTACCGCAGATCGCGATCAACTGGCTCCTCCAGCGGCCCACCGTGGCCTCGGTCATCATCGGCGCCCGCACCGAGGAACAGCTCCTACAGAACCTCGGCGCGGTCGGCTGGACGCTGGCACCCGAACAGATCGCGAAACTCAACGCGGCCAGCGGCGTCACCGCGCCCTACCCCTACTTCCCCTACCACCGGCAGGAGGGCTTCGCACGCCTCAGTCCCCCGCTGGGATGAAGGGCTCCTTGGTCCGCCGGGCGATGGTGCGACATGGCCGGGACCAAGGTCACCTCACAGACCCGGAGAACGACCAATCCGAAGACGGTCCAGCGGCGAATAGGGATCTGGAAATCCGGCCGGATGCTTCCTCCCCAGAATTTCAGGCCGGTCACCTCGGTGACCGGCAGCCGAAAGGACTGAACGACCCATGGAGCTCCGAATCAATCGGCGCGCCCTGATCGGCATCGGCGTCGCGGGAGCACTGACCGTCTCCTCGCTCGCGCTGCTCAGAGCGGAGACCGGAGTGGCGTCCTCGCACCGCGAGGCGCCCATGATCGCGGGTGACCCCCGCAACGACAACACCGACGTGTACGCGTTCGTCAGCCCGGACAAGCCCGACACCGTCACCCTGATGGCCAACTTCATCCCATTCGAGGAGCCGACCGGCGGACCGAACTTCTACCAGTTCGACACCAAGTCGCGCTACAACATCAAGATCGACAGTAACGGCGACGCGATGCCCGACATCGTCTACGAGTGGACGTTCCGCGACGACGACAAGCGCGGCACCGGCACCTTCCTGTACAACAACGGCCCGGTCACCTCGCTGAACGACAAGAACCTGCTGTTCAAGCAGCGCTACACGCTCAAGCGGATCGCCCACGGGCGGACCCGCACCCTGGTCGCGAACGGCGTGGCGGCCCCGAGCAACACCGGCCCCGCCTCGATGCCCGCCTACGACACGCTCCGCGCCCAGTCGATCAAGAAGCTGGACGGCGGCGGCCGGGCGTTCGCCGGGCAGGCCGACGAGGCGTTCTTCGCCGACCTGCGGGTCTTCGACCTGCTCTACGGCGGTGACCTCTCCGAGGTCGGCCAGGACACGCTCAAGGGCTACAACGTGCACAGTCTCGCGTTGCAGCTGCCCAAGAAGGAGATCGCGCTGAAGGGCGACGCCCGTCGCAACCCGGTCATCGGCGTCTGGTCCACCGTGGACAAGTGGAGCCCGCAGGGCTTCGTCCAGGTTTCCCGACTGGGCCAGCCGCTGGTCAACGAGGTCGTGGTGCCGGCCGGTCTGAAGGACACCTTCAACGCGCTGCCGCCGCACAAGGACGCCGGCGTCCCGGCCGTCGTCAAGCGCGTCACCTCCCCTGAGGTCCCCCGGCTCATCGAGGCCATCTACGGCGTCAAGGCGCCGAAGACCCCGCGGAACGACCTGGTCGAGATCTTCCTGACCGGCATCGCCAAGGCCAACGGTCCCATCAAGGCCGATCTCAACTCGCAGAGCCTCAACAAGGACGCGGGCAAGCTGCGCCCGGCGGAGATGCTGCGGCTGAACATGGCCGTCCCGCCCGCCGCGACTCCCAACCGGCTCGGTGTGCTCGCGGGTGACCTGCAGGGCTTCCCGAACGGCCGCCGCCTCGGGGACGACGTGATCGACATCGCGCTGCAGGCGATGGTCGGCGCCGCCCAGACCGGAAAGCTGGTCGACGCGCTGGCCGCCGGCGACAAGGTGGACCAGAACGACAAGCCGTTCGGCACCCGGTTCCCCTACATCGCGCTGCCCGGCAACACGTCGGTCAACGCGACCTGACCCGACGACGCGGGACCCGGTCCCCGGGTCCCGCACCCGGTCACGAGGGACATCACAGTGAAGACATCCGCGAAAGCCCTGATCGCCGCAGGCGTGCTGAGCCTGGCGGCGGCGCTGACGGCGGGGGCGGCCCTGATCCCCGGCGAGCCACCCCCGCCGGCCGCCGCCGTCCCCGCGCAGGCGGCCGACATCCCGGTCTCGGCCGCCTCCCACGCGGACGCGATCCGGTCGCTGAACCTCCGGCTCCGGCGGCTGCCCGCCGATCACCAGGCGTGGGCCCAGCTCGGTTCCGCCTACGTCCAGCAGGCCCGCCTCACG
This sequence comes from Dolomitihabitans soli, assembly GCF_022213955.1. Lineage (GTDB taxonomy): Bacteria > Actinomycetota > Actinomycetes > Streptosporangiales > Streptosporangiaceae > Streptosporangium_A > Streptosporangium_A soli. Next base: position 80,732 of record NZ_JAKNTW010000020.1, read on the forward strand.
GCCGACCCGTCCTTCTACCCGAAGGCCGAGCAGGCGCTGGCCCGCTCCGCCGTACTGGCGCCCGGCAACTTCGCCGCGCTGACCGGTCAGGCCGCGCTCGCCGCCGGTCGGCACGACTTCACCGAAGCCGTACGGCTGGCCAGGCTGTCGGAGCGGGCCAACCCCTACGGCCAGGGTGCGCAGGCGGTGCTGGCCGACGCGTACACCCAGCTCGGCCGGTACGGCGAGGCCACCCGGGCGATCAACAGGATGCTGGAACTGCACCCCGGGGTCGCGGCCTACACCCGGGCCTCCTACGACGCCGAACTGCGGGGGGATCGCCGGACGGCGCGCCGCATGCTGGAGTACGCCCTCGACGGCGCCTTCTCCCTCGCCGACATCGCCTACTGCCGTCACTACCTGGGTGAGCTGGCCCTGCACTCCGGTGACCTGCGCGGCGCCACCGAGCAGTACCGCCTCGCGTTGCGGGCCGCCCCGGACTACACGCCGGCCCTCGCCGGGACCGCCAGGGCCGCCGCGCTCGCCGGCCGACCGGCCGAGGCCGCCGACGTCTACGCCACCGTGGTCGAACGCCTGCCTCTGCCGCAGTACGTCATCGAGTACGCCGAGGTGCTGGTCGCGGCGGGCAGGGACCCCGCGGAGCAGTGGGCGCTGCTGCGCGCGCAGCGGGACCTGATGCGGGAGACCGGCGTCCGGGACGACCTGACCTGGGCCGAGTTCGAAGCCGACCACGGCTCCCCCGCGCGGGCCGTCGCGCACGCCGAAGCCGAGTACGCCCGCAACCCCAACGTGGTCGCCGCCGACGCGCTGGCCTGGGCCCTGTACCGCGACGGCCGGGCCGAGGAGGCGCTCCCCCGCGCGCGCGAGGCCACCGCCACCGGCTGGCGCAACGCCCTGTTCCACCATCACCGCGCCGAGATCGAACGCGCCCTCGGACTCGACGGAGCATCCCGGCGCTCAGCCGCCCGGGCCCGCGACGCCGATCCGGCCTTCTCCCCCGCCCTCCCCGCACTGGCGAGGTTCTCATGACGCCCGGAACGGCCCTCCGGACGGCGGCGGCCACGGCCGTCGCCGGCCTGCTGATGTGCGCGACCCTCCTGGCGCCCGCCGCGCCCGCCCACGCCGGGGTGACGCATCCGCTGGGCAACTTCACCGTCAACCACTACAACGGCCTGCGGGTCACGCCCGGTCAGGTGGCGAATCTGGCGGTCGTGGACAGCGCCGAACTGCCCACCCTCCAGGCCCGCTCCGCGGTGGACGCCGATCGGTCGGGAACGGTCTCGGCGGCCGAAAGCACGGCGTACGGCACCGCCAGATGCGCCGAACTCGCCGCCGCGCAACGATTGACGGTGAACGGGGTCGCGACGGCGTGGCAGGTCGCCGAGGCCGTCTTCGCCTATGAGCCCGGCCAGGGCGGCCTGCGGACCAGCCGCCTGACGTGCCGGCTGACGGCCGACGCCGAACCGCTCCGGGCCGCCGCCCTTTCGCCGGAGGACGGCGGGACGATCGGGTTCAGCGACGGCTTCCTGGCCGACCGGCTGGGCTGGCGGGAGATCACCGCGGTGTCCTCCGGAGGACTGGGGCTGGCACGATCGTCGGTGCCCGGCGCGAGCGTGAGCCGTGAACTGCGGGCCTACCCGGACGACCTGCTGGCCGTACCGCTCGACCAGCGTACGGCCGAGCTCGTCGTGCGGCCGGGAGCCGGTTCGACGACGACGGCGCCGCTGCCGCCGGTGTCCGGCGGGCCTCTCGGGGACGCGCTGGCCGCGCTGGACCGCCTGTTCACGGAGCTGATCGGCGCCGAGTCCCTGACCGTGCCGCTGGGCGTGCTCGCCGTACTGCTGGCCGTTGTGCTCGGCGCGGGCCACGCCCTCATCCCCGGCCATGGCAAGACCATCATGGCCGCGTACCTCGCCGGGCGGAGCGGCCGGCCGCGTGACGCACTGGTCGTCGGGGCCACCGTGACGGCCACCCACACGCTGGGCGTTCTGGTCGTCGGCCTGTGCCTGACCGCCTTCTCCGCCCTCACCGGGGAGTCCGTGCTCGGCTGGCTCGGCCTGGCCAGCGGGGTGTTGATCACCGCCGTCGGCGCGGGTCTCCTGTGGTCGGCCTGGCGCGCCCGCCACGGCCACGCCCGCTCCGGCCACGGACATGGACACGGCCACGGACCTTTCGGGCACGGACACGGACACGCCCATGGGCATGGGCATGGGCATGGGCACGGGCACTCCGCTCAAGAGCGGGACCAGTGGCCCGGCCGCGACGGGGGCCGGGCGGGCGAGACCGAGTATGACCACCCGGATCAGGGAGGCGTCCGGACGCTGGTGCGGGAGCACGAACGGCCCGCGCGTGCCGAGGCCCCGCGTTCTGCGAGCGGGCTGGTGGGGATGGGGGTGGCGGGAGGTCTGGTGCCCAGCCCTTCGGCGCTCGTCGTCCTGCTCGGCGCCATCGCGCTCGGCCGCACGTGGTTCGGGGTCGCGCTGGTGTTCGCCTACGGCATCGGCATGGCGGGCACGCTGACCGCCACCGGCCTGCTCCTAGTCAAGCTGGCGGGACGGCTCGACGCGCTGGCGGCGAAGGGGAACGGCATGGCGGCCCGCCTGTCGTCGCTCGCCCCGATCGGCACCGCCGCCGTCGTCATCGTGCTCGGCGTGGGCCTGGCCGTACGGGGGATCGCCGGAGTCGTCTGAGGAGCCGGAGCCGTCCATGGAAACGCCGTTCCGCGGGAGGCGCGCCCGCGGATCGCCGCCGGCCGGCGGGCCTCACCGGCCTACCGGCCCGGCCGGCCTGCGGGTCCGGCCGGCCTGCGGGTCCGGCCGGCCTGCGGGTCCGGCCGGCCTGCGGGTCCGGCCGGCCTGCGGGTCACGCCGAACGCGCGACGGAGATGCCGCGGCTCTCGTTCTGGCGATACCCGTCCAACATGATCGGCTCGATCCTGCGCACCGCGCAGTAGTAGTGCTCCAGCACGCCGTCCCGCCAGAGGACTGCCGGCTTGTGGGCGTAACACTCGTCGACGCTGCCGGGCGGGCCCACGTCGACCAGGATTTCCCCGCCCTTGGTCCATTGGAGCAGGTCCGGCGATGTCGCGAAGGAGTCGCGCGCCTTGCCGTTCGCCGAGAGCCCGAAGTAGAACATCACCCAGGTGTCGTCCGCTCTGAGCACGCAGGGGTCGGAGGCGAAACGCTCGTCGAACTCGCCCGCCTCCCCCCGCACGAGCAACGGCCGGTCCGACACGCGCCGCCAGCTGACGAGGTCGGTGGAGACGGCTGCGCCGGTCTGTTCCGCCCAGCCCCGGGGCGAGTCGTCCTTCGCGTTGTAGAACAGCCAGAAACGGCCCTCATGCTCGAGCAGCCACGACTTGTACAGGCCGCCGCGCTCCCAGTCCGCGCCGTCCTCCGGCCGGAGCACGTCGCCGAAATCCTCCCACTCGCGCAGGTCACGGCTGCGCACGATGCCGATGACGGCGGAGCCCTCCTCATATCCCGCGGACGGATAGGCGTGGTAGGTGCCGTAGTACCAGCCGTCGACGGTTAGGAGTTCGCCCGTGCCGAACAGGTCGTTGTCACGCAGGATCGACGTCAGCGCCGCGTTGTACCGTCGATGGGGAGACGATTCCGCCCGTGCGAACACGACCTCCGGTTCCGTCCAGGTGCCGTCCTCGTTCAGCCAGGTGAGCGCGGTCTGGTAACCGACGCCGTCCCACCCGACGAAGGTCATACCGGTCGTGCCGTCGCGGGTGAAGACGAACGGGCAGTCCACGGAGTGGCTGTCGAACCGGCCGGGCGTGTGGCTCGGCGCGATGAGGAGCTCTCCGGCTTTGACGGGCGTGCGGAGGCGCGCGGTGAGGGCCGCGCCGTTTCCTGGCTTCAACGAATTCCTTAGCGTGAACCCTGGCCTGCAGGGCGGGAGGACGTCGGCTCTCGCCTCTCCCGGGGGCGTTGCGGATCTCAGCGAACGGGCAGGGTCGGATGCGGGTCGGCGGGAACATGGCCGGCCATGGCGTTGGTGATGGCCCATCGTTCGTGATCCCGCCAGGCGCCGTCGATGAACAGCAGGTCGGGCGAGCGGCCCTCGTAGCGGAAACCATGGCGCTGGACCAGCTTCAGGGAGGCGTGGTTCTCGGACTGGATCTGGGCCTCCAGCCGGTGCAGCCGCAGCTCCAGGAACGCGTGGCGCAGCACCAGGCCGAGACCTTCGGTCATGTATCCCCGGCCGGCGGTGGGGGCGAAGGCCGCGTAACCGAGAGCGCCGCTCTGGAGGCGTCCGCGGATGATGCTGTTGATGTTGACGTTGCCCGCGATGGCACCCGTGTCGCGCACACAGACCAGCAGTGCTCGGGCGGTCTGCGGGTCGTCGAATCGTCCGATGTAGGCCTGGAACTCCTGCGGCGTGCTGGGCAGGGACATCCACGGACTGTGCAGGTCGACGCTGGCACGGACCAGTTCGACGAACTCGTCCTGGTCATCGCGGATGATCGGGCGCAGGGTGACGCGGGAGGGGTCTCCCCGCCGCGCGGCCGGAGCCGTGTCGATCGCCGCCGGGTGTCCGGTTCCTTCGGTCCCATCGTCGTGACTCACGGGTGGAACGGTATCGCGGCTCGTCCGGTGCGAGCCAGCCGATGAAGTGACGCTCACCCACGCCGGCCCGCACCTCCCGCGGTCCCGCCGCGCCGATGGCGGGGCCGCGGAGGCGTCGCGTCCGCCGGGTCGCCCGGAACACGATCACGGGCGACGGGGGCGGTTCAGCTCGACGACACGGAGAAGGTGTTGGTGCGGAAGTCCATGCCGCCGCTCGACGAGGTGATCTCGTAGCCGAACTGGACGTCGCCCAGGGTCACGTCACCGAACCAGTTGTTGGTCCTGAGCCAGGTGAGGACCGCCTTGATGTCCACGGTTCCGGAGTTCGTGTTGCCCTGCCGTACGAAGGAGAAGACCTGGTTGGAACCGTTGGAGCCGCGGTAGACGTCCCAGGAGTGGCCGCCGACCGACAGGGATCGCTGCCAGGTCCCGAGCGGGCCCACCGCGCCGCGCTTGTTCATCCAGAGCATGATCTCGTAGGCGTGGTTGTCACACCAGATGTCGTACGCCGTCGCGTACGCGCCGCCGTTCGGCACCGTGACGTTGAAGGTACTGGTCACGCTGCCCAGCGCGCTGATCCGACGGTTCACGTTCCGGGTGGCGTTGGGGTAGGACTTCACGCCGCCGGTGTTGGGGTGGTTGGCCCAGACGCCCCAATTGCTGAAGGAGTTGGCCCAGATCGACTGCGGGCCCGCACCACTCCCCCAGATGTTGTTGTAGAGGGTGTAGCCGCCGTTGTTCCAGGTGCCCCACTGGTCCGACGAGGACCAGACGGCCGCCTGGGCCGGGCTGGCGAGCAGCCCGACGAGCATCACGACCATGGATACCGGAACGAAGAGACGTAGCGTCCTGAGCATGATCTCCCACTCCCGCCGTTGTCCTGCCGGCGGCCGGCCCCCCATCGTCATCGATTTCCGGAAATCGAAGCGCTTCGACGATATTTCGACTTGATCGGGACCGGTTCGCCGCGAGTGGGGTCACCGTAAGTTCGCCTCCCGGGCCGCACAACACCTCTGGTAAACCTTTTCCGACACCCCAGGTCGGACGGCGCGCACTCGTGAAACTTCCACCCCGGACCCACGCGGCGGTCCCGTGCGCCCGCGCGGGACTTGCCTTGACACCGGCGGCAACGTTCTAGCGTGGCAGCGCCCCGTGCTCGAAGAGGGCCCGCACACCACCGCGGCCCCCGGGCGCACGGGTTCGTACGGCACAGCTATCGCCTAACGGCCGACCAGAGGAATGACGATGAGGTTCGGGATCAGCTACAACACGGCCCACTACGGTTTCGTCGACCCCGACGCGATCACGGCCTATGCCCGGCATGCCGAGGAGTGCGGCTTCGAGTCGCTGTACCTGCCGGAGCACATCGTGCTGTATCCCGGCGCGACGGTCGGCCCCTGGGAGATCCCGCCGTCGCTGCCGTACGTCGATCCGCTCGACTGCCTGAGCTTCGTCGCCGCGGCCACCCGGCGGATCCTGCTCGGAACGGGCGTACTGCTGCTGCCGTACCACCATCCGGTGATCCTCGCCAAGCGTCTGGCGACCATCGACGTGCTGTCCAAGGGACGGATGCGGCTGCTGACCGTGGGACTCGGCACCCTGCCGGGCGAGGCGGAGGCCGTGGGGGTCGACTTCGGCAGCCGCGGTCGTCGGGCCGACGAGGCGATCGACGTGCTGCGGCTGCTGTGGGGCGGGGACGCGGACGGCGTCAGCTTCGACGGCGAGTTCTTCGCCTTCGAGAACCTGAGCAGTTTCCCGAAGCCCCACGGGGTCGCGCACCTGCCGATCCACGTCGGCGGATCGAGCCGGGCGGCGGCCCGCCGCGCCGGGCGGCGTGGCGACGGCTACTTTCCCGGCGGCGCGGTCGGTCCGGACGAGCGCGCCGTCCAGCTGGACCTCGCCCGGGCGGCCGCCGTCGAGGCCGGCCGTAGCCCTGACGAGCTGGAGTACACCCGGTGGGGGTCGATCGACATGCCCGTCGAACAGGTCGAGGAGTACGCCGCCCAGGGCGTGACCCGGATCGTCGTGAGCGCCACGGCGGCCGAACCTGCCGGGCAACACGCGGAGATGTCGGCGTTCGCCGAGCGGTTCGCCCTCCTCGACCGCCTACCCGGATGATCAGCGGGCGGTGCGGGCGCCCCGGAACCACTGCGAAGGATCCAGACGGCTCGCGAATTCAATCCAACGGATATATGCGGATATTTCCCATCTAAAGACACTAAATCATTATATTCGTCGCTCGAAATGCGCACATTCCACCGAAGGCTCCGCATAACTCTTGACCGAGCCGCCCGAATCAGCGATCGTGTCGTCATCCAGCCCTTCACGTCGCCTTCACCGGCGACCATGACGTTCACGCCATTGTCCGGGAGGGTGCTTTCGGATGAATCGCCCAGCGAACAGAGTCAGTGCGGCACGCCGTCCATCAAAGGCAGTCGATGACGGCCCGGAGTCGGATAGCGTCACCCCATCCCGGCCGAGCGGGCCGGGATGACCGGGGAAACTCCCCTTCCCGACCGCGTTCACACCCGCCAGGATTTCGCGCGGGAGTTGTCGCTGCTGCGCGACCAGGCCGGGCTGACGGTCCGGCAGGTGGCGGGGAAGGTCGGCGCCCGGAGCGCGCACAGCACGATCGGAGACTGGTTCGCCGGCCGCGGGCTGCCCTCGACGACCTCACGTGAGCTGCTGGTGCAGGTCCTGCGGGCGTGCGGAGTCGCCGATCCGGAGTTGACCGAGCGGTGGCTGCTGGCCTGGTTACGGGTCAGGCGGGCGCCGGGACCACGGCCCGCCGGGCCTGAGCCGTACCGGGGGCTGGCGGGGTTCCAGGCGGAGGACGCCGAGTGGTTCTTCGGACGGCGGGCGCTGACCACGGCGCTCATCGACCGCCTGGCCGGCCTGCCGGGCGCGGGCGGCGGCGTGCAGGTGGTGGTGGGGGCCTCCGGGTCGGGGAAGTCGTCGCTGCTGCGCGCGGGCTTGATCGCGGGACTGAGCGCCGGCCGGGTCCCCGGGTCGGAGCGGTGGCCCGTCGCGTTGTTCACCCCCGGCGCCGCTCCCGTGACCGAGCTGGCGGCCCGGCTGGCGGAGCTCGCCGGGATCCCGGTGGCGGAGGTGGCACCCGAGCTCCGGGCCGATCCGGCTCGCGCCGCGGAGTTCGCCCGGCTGGCCCTCGCGCGGCGTGACCCGGATGCCGAACTGCGGCTCGTGCTGGTGGCCGACCAGTTCGAGGAGGTCTTCACCGCGTGCGCCGAGGAGGGCGAGCGGCGGCTGTTCATCGCCGCCCTGCACGCGATCGCCTCCTGCGCCGACCGAGCACTGGTGGTCCTGGGCCTGCGCGCCGACTTCTACGCCCAGGCGCTGCGTTTCCCCGAGCTCGTCACCGCCCTGCGCGACGGCCAGTTCACGGTGGGGCCGATGAACACGGCCGAGCTTCGCGAGGCGATCGTTGAACCGGCGCGCAAGGCGAAGGCCGACCTGGAGGACGGGCTGGTCGAGTTGCTGCTCCGTGAGGTCGCCCCGCCGGAGACCGCGGCGGGGGCACAGGCCGGGGCACATGCGGCCCACGACGCCGGGGTGCTGCCGCTGCTCTCGCACGCCCTGTACGCGACCTGGCGCCAGGGGCGCGGCGGCCGGCTCACCATCGACGGCTACCGCGAGGTGGGCGGGATCGGCGGCGCGGTGGCCGCCAGCGCCTCCGCCGTCTACGACGAGTTGTCCGAGCGAGACCGGGACCTGGCCCACCGCCTGTTCCTGAGCCTCGTCCACGTCTCCCCCGACACCGCGGCGACCCGGCGCCGGGTCGCCGTCGCCGAACTGCTCGCCGGGCACGACCCCGTGCGGACGGCCGAGGCACGTGACGTGCTCGACCGGTTCGTCGCCCAGCGGCTGGTCACCGCGCACGTCGGCACCGTCGGGATCAGTCACGAGGCGCTGCTGACCGCCTGGCCCCGGCTGCGGGCCTGGCTGGACGCGGACCGGGCCGGGCTCGCCGTCGGCCGGCGGCTCGCCGAGGCCGCGTCCGCCTGGTACCGCGAGGACCGCGACGCGGCGGCGCTGTACCGGGGCGCCCGGCTCGCCGTGGCCCAGGAGTGGGCCGAGTCCGCCGGGCGGCCCACGGCCCCGACCGGGCTGGCCCGGGAGTTCCTGGACGCGTCCCTCCGGCTGGCCGAGTCCGAACGGCTGCTGGCCCGGCGGCGGACCCGGCGCCTTCGCCAGCTGGTCGCCGGCCTGGTCGTGCTGCTGCTCGCGACCGGGGTGGCGGCCACCGTCGCCGTCGACAACCTGGGGATCAGCCGGCGGCAGCACGAGAACGCGCTGTCGGGGAAGGTCGCCAACGAGTCCCTCGCGCTGCGGTCGACCAATCCCGCGCTGGCCGTACAGCTCGCCCTGGCCGCCCATGACCTGACGCCGACGTTCGAGGCGCGAGGGAGCCTGCTGAGCGCGTTCGGCACGCCGTACGCCACGGTGCTGACCGCGCACACCGGCACCGTGTACGCCACCCGGTTCCGTCCGGACGGGCGGGTCATGGCCACGGCCGCGCTGGACGGCACCGTACGGCTGTGGGACGTGTCCCGGCCGCACCGCCCGCTGGCGCTGGCCGTCGTCGCCGCGCATCCCGGCGGTGCCCTCGGTCTCGACTTCACCCCCGACGGCCGCGTCCTCGCGACCGGCGGCGAGGACGGCACGGCGCGGCTGTGGGAGGTGTCCGATCCGCGGCGGCCGGCGGCTCTGGCCACCGTGCGCGGGCACTCCGCGGCGGTCCGCCGGGTGGCGCTCAGCCCCGACGGACGCGTGCTGGCCACCGCCGGCTACGACCGTACGGCGCGCCTGTGGGACGTCGCCGATCCCCGCCGGCCACGGCCGCTGGCCACGCTCACCGGTCATCGGGAGGGTGTCGCCGCGGCGGTCTTCGGCCGTGACGGACGCACCCTGGTCACCGTCTCCGCCACCGATCCCGTGCGCGTGTGGGACATCGCCGATCGGCGGCGCCCCCGGGTGCTGGCCCGGCTCACCGGGCACACCGACCGCGTGCTCTCGGCTGCGTTCAGCCCGGACGGGCGGGTGCTCGCCACCGGCGGCTTCGACCGTACGGTGCGGCTGTGGGATCTGGCACGGCCGGACGACCGCCCGCCCCCGATCGTCCTCACCGGCCACGGCAACGGCGTCTCCGCCCTCGCGTTCAGCGCCGACGGGAAGTCCCTTGCCGCCGGCGGCTACGACCGGTCGGTACGGGTGTGGGACGTCGGCGACCTCGGTCGCATCGGCGCTCCCGCCGTGCTCACCGGCCACGCGGACACCGTGCACGGGATCGGTTTCAGTCCCGACGGGCGCTCGCTGGTCACCGGCGCCGCCGATCACAGCGTACGGGTGTGGCAGGTGAGCGGCCCGCTGGTGCCCGATCCCGGCGGAGCCGTCCTCGCCGTGGCTCCGGCCCCCGGCGGGCGGACCCTCGCCACCGCGAGTCAGGGCACCGCACGGTTGTGGGACATCACGGACCCCGACCGGCCGACCCGGCTGGCCACCCTCACCGGCCACACCGACGGCATCTTCGCGGTGGCCTTCGCACCGTCCGGGCGGACGCTGGCCACCGGCAGCCTCGACTCGACGGTACGGCTGTGGGACGTCACCGACCCGCGCCGGCCGCGCCGGCTGAGCACCCTGACCGACCACACCGACAACGTCTTCGCCACGGTCTTCAGCCCGGACGGGCGCACCCTCGCGACCGCGAGCGCCGACCAGACCGTCCGCCTCTGGGACGTCACGGATCCGCGCCGCCCCCGGCACCGGGCCACCCTGACCGGCCACACCAACACCGTCAACGGCCTCGCCTACAGCCCCGACGGCCGAACCCTCGCCAGCGCGAGCACCGACCACACCGTCCGCCTGTGGCACACCACCGGCCCGCGACCGCTCGCCACCCTGACCGGCCACACCAACAGCGTGATGGCGGCGGCCTTCAGCCCGGACGGGCGTTCCCTGGCCAGCGCGAGCGCCGACCAGACCATCCGCCTGTGGAACGTCGCCGACCAGCGCCGCCCCCGGCACCAGGCCACCCTGACAGGCCACACCAACACCGTCAACGGCCTCGCCTACAGCCCCGACGGCCGAACCCTCGCCAGCGCGAGCACCGACCACACCGTCCGCCTGTGGCACACCACCGGCCGGCAACCCGCCGCGACCCTCACCGGGCACACCGACACGGTCTGGGCGGCGGCGTTCACCTCCGGGAACCATCTCGTCACCGCCGGCGGCGACGGTGACGGCGTGGCGAGAATCTGGGACCTGGACACCGGACGCGTCTCCCGCCGGATCTGCGCTCTCGCCCACCCCCGGATCACCCAGGCCGAATGGGCCCGTCATCTCCCCGGCGTGCCCTACCGGCCGCCCTGCTGAACCGTGGCCCCGTACAACCCCGTACCAGCCGGTGTACGGGCTTGTACGGGTAATTCGAATTCCCTTCCCACCTGCGGCGATCGTGCCGAATCTCGAAGTCGACGCCCCTGCCCCAAGACGGCGGGGACCCTCCGAGAGGATCTGCATGAGTATCCGGACAAGCCGACTGCGCAAGGGAACGATGGCGCTGCTCACCGCCGCGACGCTCGCCGTGGGCGCGAGCGCCGCCCCCGCACAGGCGGCGTCGGCGCTGGGCGCGAGCACGAGCAGCGCGGCCAGCTCCTTCTGCTTCGCGAACCAGTGGACGCAGGTGCACTGGTACATCAACCCGTTCTGGCCGGTCTCCTACCGCTACCACGTGCCCGGCGGCGGGCTCGTCCGGTGGCGCTGGTTCTCCGGCGGGGTCCCGCCGTACTGGGAGAACAGCTTCACCGGCACCGGGGACATCTGGACCCCGCCCAGCCCCTACACCAGCGTCGAGTTCAACTGCAGCAACAACTCCGACGTGTTCATCAACGGGCTGTGATCGTCGATGGCCGCCATCCGGATCCGTCCCGAGAAAGAGGTGACCATGGCGACGCTCCCGACTCGCCATCCGCGGCGCCGGCGGCGACTCGTGGCGCTGTCCCTGCTCACGACGCTGGTCGTGGTGCCCGCCGCGCCCGCCGACGCGGATGCGGCGAGCGCCCTGAGTCGCTGCCAGACCGGTGGGCAGGCCGACTTCTCGGACGCGGCCGACGTGCTCGGCAACGGCGGGGGCAGCATCCCCGACACCGCCGACCCGGACAACATCCTGCTGCCCGACGACGCGTTCGTGGTGCGCCCTCTGCTCTCTGATCGCGTACGGGTCGACCTGTGGGGCGCCAATTACGGCCCCGACGGTAACGGGACGGTCGCGCAGGGCAACTGGCCTTTCCCCGGTCGCAACCAGTTCTCCGAGATTCTGCGATTCAACAACAAACCGGGAGGATGGGTCGGTCCCCCTGAGCAGGCCACCAGCTTCCAGGGCTGCCGCACCTGGAACGGAGGAGTTCCCGTACGGCTGCTCTTCGCGGTCAACGATCCCACGACCTGGGACAACGGCGGCCTGTGGGCGACCAATGTCTCCATCTGGCGAGCCAGTAAGTAGCTCCCCGGCGGGCGGCACCGGAGCAGGTCGGGCCGCGCGTTCGAGCGGGGCCTCGCCGAACGTGGTCTGACCTTGTTGTTCCCGGCCCGCGAGGGTCCGGCCCGCGCGGGCCGGGAACAACATCTCGTCGATCCCGGCGCGCGCGTCCCACGTGGCGGGCGCGTCGGACGCGGCCAGGGCGATGTGGTCACCGGTCCGGGTCGCCTGTCGGGATCACCGCGTCGAGGGCTCTGGAGACGGCCGTTCAGCGTGGTGGCGGAGGGCTGTCGAAGGCGGCCCGGGTGGCGTTGGCCTGGCAGCGGGTCTCCTCGTCCGCGGTCCAGCCGAACTCGGCGCGCATGGCGGCGAACTCCCGTTCGACGGTGGTGTCGCAGGTGGTGCGGGCGTCGGTGCTGATGGTGACCCGTAGGCCGGCCGCCAGCAGCCGATCGGCCGGATGCGCGCGAAGATGGGGAACGGCCGCGGTCCGCACGTTGCTCGTCGGGCACATCTCCAGGGTGACGTCCTCCGAGCGGAGCCGGGCGAGCAGAGCCTGGTCGGTCGTGCAGCGCACGCCGTGGCCGATCCGGCGGGCGCCGAGGACGTCCAGCGCCTCCCAGATGCTCCGCGGCCCGGCGGCCTCGCCGGCGTGCACGGTGCAGGGCAGGCCGGCCGCGTGGGCGAGGTCGAACGCGGCCCGGTGCGGGACACCCGGGCATCGCTCGTCCCCGGCCAGGTCGAGCCCGGCGACCTGGTCACGGTTCCGCAGTGCGGTCTCGGCGACGGACAGGCTCTCCTCGGGCGTCTGGTGACGCAGGCAGCACAGCAGCAGCCCGGTGCCCACCCCCGTCGTGTCCCGCCCCTCGGCCAGACCCTCGGCGACCGCGCGCACCGCCTCGTCCTGCGTCATGCCGAACCGCCCGTGCAGCTGGGGGGCGAACCGCGCCTCGCCGTACGTCACCCCGTCGGCGTGCCAGTCCTCGACCAGTTCGCGGGCCGCCCGGCGCAGGGCGTCCGGAGTCTGCAGCACGCGCAGGGGGAGGTCCAGGTAGGTGAGGAAGCGGGGCAGGCCGCCACAGTCGGAGGGCGCTGTCACCAGGTGCTCCACCGGCGCGTCCAGGGGAACGCCCTGAACGCCGGCCAGATCCGCGACGGTGCCGGGGCGGACCGAGGCGTCGAGATGGCAGTGCAGTTCCACCCGGTTCCCGGGGGACGGGCCGGTCACGGCGGTCACGCGGGTTCCTCCGTGCGGACGGGCTGCACGGTCCGCGCGCAGGTGTCGAACAGCATCTTCTTGAAACCGGCCGTATCGACGCGGCGTACCAGCGTGACGTTGGGCTCGGCGGTCGCACCCCGGCGCCGGTCGACGAGCATCTGCCCGCGGGCCTCCTCCCCGACCGCGATGTCGACCCGCGCCACCTCCCGCTCGACGACCAGGTCCGGCCGGAGCGCCACGGCCATGGCCAGGGGGTCGGGGAGGTCGTAGCCGTCCAGGCCGGTGACCTCGCGCGCCCACACGGCGACCGTACGGTTGACACGGTGGGCGAAGGTGGCCATCGGTGTGCCCAGTCGTTCGAGGTGGAGCTGGTCACCGGTGGTCATGACGGCGTCCTGGCGGGAGGCGTCCCAGCCGATCCAGGTCATCTTGCCGGGGGTGGCGGCGCTCAGGACGACGCGGGCGGCCTCGGGGTCGGCCCAGACGTTGAACTCCGCGGTGGCGGAGACGTTGCCGCGAGCGTCGGCGGCACCGGCCATGCAGTACACGTGCCGGTAGCGGGTGAGCAGGTCGCGGTCCTGCAGGAGGGCGGCGGCCAGGTTGGTGAGCGGCCCGAGGGTCACCAGGGTGAACCGGCCGGGGAACCGGCCGGCCTCGGACAGCAGCACCTCCACGGCGTGCCGGGTGCCGGGCGAGCTGCGCGGAGCCGGCAGGCCCAGATCGCCCATGCCGTCCTCGCCGTGCACGTGCTGCGCGTGGGACGGCGACCGCAGCATGGGACGCTCACAGCCCGGATGAACTGGAACATCGGCCGCGCCGGCCATCTCCAGGGAGATCAGCGCGTTGCGGGTGGCGAGATCCAGCGGGACGTTGCCGGCCACAGTGGTCACGGCATGCACCCGCGCATGGCCTCCGGCGGCGGCCAGCAGCAGGGCGACCGCATCGTCCGACGCGGTGTCCGTGTCGATGATGAGCGGCAGTGCGGACATGGGGGAACTCCTTGGGTGGCACGATCTAGGGCCGCGAAACCCATGTCTAATCGTTTAGATGGCAAGATGCAACTCACGGGAAAGAGGAGGTACGGCGATGGCGGTGACGCTCGCCGACGTGGCCCGCCGAGCCGGCACCTCGACGGCCGTCGTCAGCTACGTCATGAACAACGGTCCGCGCCCGGTCGCGGCGGCCACCCGCGACCGGGTCCTGGCCGCGGCCGCCGAGCTCGACTACCGCCCCAACCGCATCGCGCGGGCCTTGCGGGCCCGCACCTCCGGTGTCGTCGGGCTGGTGCTGGCCGGCGCCTCCAACCCCTACTACGCCGCCCTGGGCCGCCACATCGAGCAGGAACTGGAGACCCGCGGCAAACTCACCCTCTTCGGCAACGCGGCCTTCGCCCCCGACCGGCAACAGCAACTCATCGAACGCTTCCTGGCCGCGCAGGTCGACGGCCTGGTCATCGTCTCCGCCGACGGCGGCCACGACGTGGCCGCACGGGCGGCGGCGGCCAAGGTTCCCGCCGTCTATGTCCACCACCGTCCAGCCGAGGCCCGCACTCCCCTGGTCGCCGCCGACAACGCGACCGCCGTACGCAGCGCCGTCGAGCACCTGCGGCGGCACGGCCACCAGCACATCGCCTTTCTCGCCGGCCCGGACGACGCCGGCCCCGTCGGCGAACGCAGGCGCGCCTGGCACGAAGCCCTGACCTCCCGACCCGGGCCCGCCCCTGACGCCGCGGACGAGCAGGCGCCCGTACTGCTGCGCTCCGCGGACGAGCAGGCGCCCGTGCTGCTGCGCTGCGACTACTCGCGTGCCTCGGCGGCCGCTCTCGTGCACCGCCTGGCCGCCGAGGACCGGTTGCCACGCGCCCTGATCATCGCCACCGACGAGCAGGCCATCGGCATCCTCGCCGGCGCCTCGGCCATCGGCCTGCGCATCCCGGAGCAGCTGGCCGTCATCAGCCTCGACGGCACCCCGGAGAGCGCCTACACCGCTCCCGCCCTGAGCGCCACCCGGCAACCCCTGGAGGCCATGGCCCACCACGCGGTGAATCTACTGTTCGTCCCCACCGCCGAGCCGTTCCTCCCCCACGCCCCCCTGATTCCCCGCCGCAGCTGCGGATGCGTGCCCACCGGCTGACACCACGCCCACGTTCTCCGGGCTGGCCCCGGCCCCGGCGTGTTGTGATCGCGGGGAATCCGCCCGGTCAGCCGAACGCGCCGACGGCGAAGCTCGCCCCCGCGCCGCCAAGCGGACGTATGCCGGCTCAGACGGACCGAGCGACGCCGAGCGCGAGCGAATCGCGACGGCGCTCCGCGCGGTTAGTTTGATCGACTAGACGTACACATCCACAGGGAGAGATCGTGCCGGGTCAGATCGTCCAGCTCTCAAAGGACTACGCGTCATCGGCGCGACAGGCCCGCACCACATCGCCGGCTCCACCCGCCGCCACCTGGAGATCCTCGACGCCATGGCCCGCCGCAACGCCGCGCAGCAGGCCGCGGCCGTCCACCTGACGAGGTCGAGGAGTGGACCGTCACCGACATGGAATCCCACGCCATCACGACCTGAATGCTGGGGCCGATCGCCGAGATCAAGCGCCTGCTCGACGCCGTCCTTGGAGCACGCCGCCACCTACTGGCCTGGCGCCGCCGGCACCGAGCACGCTCCCGCCTGCCTACCGCATACACCCATCTCAGCCAACGAATAGCGGCTGCCGTACTAGGAGACGTGTTCGACGAAGCCGTGGTGGGCCAGCCCATCGTCTTCGATCCGTGCCGGTTGCCCTGGAGGCAGCGGAGTGCCGGAAAGGGGCGGAATCTCCACCGCGTCCCAGTCTGTGTCGTACTCGCCCAAGTGGTCGCCCAGGTCGATCCGCTCGGCCGCGACGCCCGACCGGTAGACCGTGAGGGTCAGCTCCCCCTGGTCCCAATACCCCTCCTCGTCCGCCGCCCACCGATCGCAGGCCCAGCGCAGTTCGTCGGCGTCCGTCACCACGAGCCGTTGCAGGAACTCGACGGACCCTCCCGCCGTCTCCCTTTCCACCACGTACCAGGAGTGCTCGTATGTCGGCGCGACGTACAGGCGGCCATCCTCATCCAGCAACTCCTGCAGTGCCGCCAGGCATACCCGGGCAACGCCGTCGGCGGGGTTGCGGAGCCGCAGAGCCTGGCACAGCCCCGCGATCTCCTCGCTCACCCGGTCGAGCGCCGGCTGCGGCTGATTGGGCCGGTAGGAGAAATCCTCCCGAATCGCCACGACGGTACGGAGCAGATCAGCGATCAGCAAATGCGTGGCCACGGAGTCATGCGGCAGGCACTCCACCAGGGCGCGGAGGCGCTCCTCGGCGACCTCCTCCTCCTCACGGAGCAGGGCGGCCAGCCGCGCGTGTTCGCGAGCGGCGTCCAGGTCCCCTGCGGCGGCCGTCGCCCGCAGGACCATGAATCGTGCATCGATCATGACGCCATGATCTCCCACCGAGACCACCAGCCTGTGAGCCGGCAGCAGGCGTTCGCATCACATTCGGTGTCCTGGCTGCCCAGGCGGTCGCGACCTACGGTCAGCACCGCACCAGCGGCGTGAAGTACTGCTCGCGCGAATGCGCCCACCGCCGATTCGGACGAGCGGGAGGACATGCGCCCGGGCCCAGCGAGCCCTGCGTCGGCGACGCAGACAAATC
Source organism: Dolomitihabitans soli (assembly GCF_022213955.1). Taxonomy (GTDB): domain Bacteria; phylum Actinomycetota; class Actinomycetes; order Streptosporangiales; family Streptosporangiaceae; genus Streptosporangium_A; species Streptosporangium_A soli. The sequence continues at coordinate 97,696 of NZ_JAKNTW010000020.1, forward strand.
CCCCGACCAGAGCAGGAAAGCCTGAGACCACGACATCAAGGTGGAGAAGGGCGACCAGGGCACGGCCAAGACGGTCCATCCCCTGTGCGGTGCCGGTGGCCGTGCCTGCCCGCCCGAGGACTGTGGCGGCCCGGAGGGCTACATCGAGCACCTGCGTGCGCTGCGGTACCGCAAGGCTGAGCGGCGGCCCGGTTCTTGTCCTCGGCCGCCGCTGCGCACGTCTATCCGAGGAACTCCCGCAGCGAACGCGGTTCGCGACCCAGGATGTCGGCCACGGTCGTGGTCGTGCTCGCCCAGCGCCCATCCCCGATCTGCGACATGAGTTCGGCCAGGTCACGGGCCGCTTGGGCGGGCATGCCGCGCTTCTCCAGGTGAACGGCGGCTTCCTCGACCGACAGGTCCACGTAACGCACGTCCCGGCCGAGTGCTCGGGTGAGTTCGACAGCGACTTCGTCATGCGTAGGCGCCACCGGCCCGGTGAGCTCGTACGTGGCGTCGGCCCCGACGGGACGCGTGAGCAGCACGGCCGCGACCGCCGCGATGTCACACGCGTCGATGTAGCCGACCCTGCTCCTACCGTACGAGCCGAAGATCCGCCCCTCCTCGTCGACGTCGCCCGCGAGATTCTGCATGAAGCCGACCGGAGCCAGGATCGACCACGGCACTCCCGACGCCTTGAGATGCTCGTCGACGTGCCCGTGCATGCCGAATCCGAGCAGGCTGCTCGACGTCACGCCGCGCACGGAGACGGTCATCACCTGCGCCACGCCTGCGGCCACCGCATGATCGATGACCGTCTGGTGCGCTCGCGCGAAACCCGGCCACAGCGCGCTGTTGAGAAAGAGCCTGTCACCCGGCTCAAGCGGGATGCTCTCCGGCCGCTCCAGGTCGCCGACCACGTAGTCGCATCCCAGTTCCTCACCCTGTTCCACGCGCCGTACCACGGCTCGCGCCGCACCGCCGAGTTCCTCGATCAGCGCACGCCCGATCGTGCCTGTCGCACCCGTCACCACAATCATCGCGTAACCTCCTAAGCGGAATGTCAGTTTCCTGTTCTATAATAAGCGGAATGCCGTCGTCCACTTCAAGGGGGTTCAATGCGCGCCGATGCCCGCCGTAATCGGGACAGGATCCTGGAGGCGGCACGCGACGCGGTGGCCGAGCTCGGCGCGGACGCACCGATGGCACTGATCGCCCGCCGGGCCGGAGTCGGCGTCGGCACGCTCTACCGCCGCTTTCCCGACCGCAGTGTGCTGCTCGCCGCCCTGGCGGAGCAGTACGTTCACGAGCTCTTGGACTCCATCGACCGCGCCGTGGCGGCCGAGCCTGACGCGTGGGCGGCCGTTCGCGCCTTCGTCGTCTACAGCGTGGAGAAGGGCCGCGGCGCCATCGCGGCCGCGCTGGCCGGGACCTCCGCGCCACAGGCGAGGCAGGCGCTGGTGCAACGACTCGACGAGCTGGTACGGCAGGCGCAGGCGGACGATGCGATGCGTTCAGATGTCGGCACCGACGACCTCATGGAGCTGCTCAACGTGTTCGCCTGCCACCCCGGCATCATCCCTGAGCGCTTCCTCTCCCTCATGCTCGACGGCCTCGAGCGGCGTTAGCCTCGCCGTCTTAGGGACGGGGATGCGTTCCGCGCGACCGGCCAGATAGTGGACGCGGGGATGGACGGCAGACTCCAGCGCCTTTGCCCCAGGATCATTGCGTTAGAAGTTCTTATTGAGACTATTCCCCAATAATTCTCGGTATCGCGTGACGATGGTGAAATAGTCTGGACTGGGGCAAGGGGGGTTATGAAGCCGATTCCGCCTGGCACGGGGCCGTTGTCGCCGGACTTCACCGGGATCGACCCTGACTTGATGCAGGGGTTCGTCTCCGCGCTGGAACGGGGGCGGGACGTGATCGCCGAGCAGTCCGAGCGGATCCGCCAGGTGCTCACGACGGCCCAGGTGTCGGCCCTCGGCCTGCAACCGATCAAGGAGATCGAGGGCTGGATCGACGACGAACTGCCACAACTACGGAAACGCGAGCAAACCATCCGGGCGAGCGACGCCCTGGCGAAATGGCTGCCCGGCGCCGGCCTGGTTCCCTACAAGGAGGGCTCTCGGCTTCCGGTGGAGGCGCGGCGGGCGGGTACGGCGCTGGGCGAGCGTTTCCTGGCGGTCGAGGGATCACGAGAGGCGTTCGGCCACGAAACGTCCGACCTGTACCTGAAGCTGCTCAAGGAGCTTGCGGCGAACAAGGATGACGCCGACTTCACCGCCGCCTTCTTCGCCGCCCTCGGCGTCAAACGGACCCTAGAACTGCCCGCGCACCTGCGGGACAACGTGCACAGTCCACGCTTCCAGGCGGCCCTCTCTCCGCCCGACCCGCAGGACCCGGTCCTTCGCACGCTGAGCCAGGCTCTCGGCACGGCCGTCACTGCGGGCTCGCACGTCCCCGGCTTCGCCAAGATCAAGGACAAGATCGCTAGCCCGAGCCCGACCGAGCGCTCCGGGGCCGACCTGCTGCTGAGCTCGGGAAAGTTCCCCGCCGGCTGGCTGGCGGGCGTGGCGGCGGCGCACGGTCTGGCGAATCCCGGCAAGGTCGGCACCGGAGTTCTGTACGCCCTGGGAAACAATCCGGCCGCCGCCCGACTGGCGATGGGAAAAGCGGTCGGACCCGCCACCGGAGACCAGAAGAAGCTGAAGGATTATCTGAAGAAGCTCAACGACTCCACCAAGGACAACGCCATCATCGGAGAAGGTCTCCGGGCGGACGCCGTCGGGCGGATGCTCGCCGCCGCCTCCGGCGCGTATGACGAGCAGGGCGGCAAGCACAGCAAGGAGGCCGCCGCGTTCGCCTTCACGGTGATCACGACGATGAGCGGTTTCGACATCGGCGACGCGGCGCGGGTGCACATGTCGGAGATCGCGGGTTCATACGCCACGGAGATCGTCGAGGGCGCCGACATCAGCGACGCGAACATGACCGACGACAGCTCGATGAAGCCGACGACCTCGAAACTGGGCCTGAAATCGGCGTTCACCCTGAGCCCGAACGACACCTACAAGTTCCTCAAGACCTTCGCCGACACCGACGAGCACCTCGTCCCGTTCCAGACCGCGATGGGAGAGCTCTCGGAGCGCCTGATCACCGACACACTGGCGACGACCAAGCAGACCGGGGACATCCGGCCCCTGGATCCGATGCTCACCGCTCTGGGCAACGTTCGCGGCTTCGAACTGGCCGCCGCCCACAAGGTTCAGGGCGGTCTGGACGTGCTGGATGAGCAGCAGAAGAAGCTCAACGGGTTCGTCTTCAACACCGCGCTCGGGGTGGGCGGCCTGTTCGTGCCCGGGATACCCGGCCAGCTCGCCTGGCTGGCGCTGAGCACCGGATTCTCCGCCAAGGACGCCTTCGCAGCGGATGGCGAGACGCGGGAGGACAGGCTGGAGAAAGCCGAGCAGAACGCGACGCTCGGCCGTCAGCACACGCTCGCACAGACGCTCATGGAGAACGGCTTCACGCCGAAGGTGTCACCCGCCGAGTTCCAGGCCACCTGCCCACCCGGCGTCGCCATCACCGACGCCAACGGCAACCTCAAACCCTTCCCCGAACTAATCAAACAAGGCAACCGGGGTCTCCAGGCCTTCGAACGATGGGCAATCGCGAACGGCATGGGGGGCGATGACGAATTGTCCGTCGGCAGCCTATCCGACGACATGACGGGCTGGTTCGAAGGCGGTGGTACCCGGAGTAAACAACGCGCGCTCGCTTTTGATAGCTAGCTCACGAGGCCGGTAGACACTCTGTCTCGCCCCGGACTCCATACTGTCCATTACCCCGTGACTCCAGTATGAGCAGTGTCTTGTACTCCTCATTCGCAAGACGAATGGGGGCGTCGCCGATGTCTTCAACGATCCGGTACTGAGCTACCGAGTCGAGGGCACCTATCAGGAGTGTGTTGAGTCCGTCCCCATCGATCTTCGGTGAGGCGTGTCTTCCCGTGGCCGCGAAGGTCCGTTTGGCTCTACCTTCGCCACAAGGGATATCTCGCCCCCCAGGATCGGTGATATTGACCTCTAGGACGTGGCGCTGCTTCATCAACTCAGTGATATGCCGTTTGAGGGTCTCGCCCGCTTCGGCGGCGGTGGGCTCGCTCTCGCCGCATCCCGACACCATCAACAGCGCGGCCACACCAACCATGACGCCGTGCCGTACGAGACGCGCCATGAAACTCCTCCAGGAGACTGGCCGACCTGCCGTACATCCCATAATGTCCAATAGATCGGTCCGACGTACCCATATCCGAAGGGGAACGTATGAGTCCGCGTCCCGAGGGATTGGTGCCCAATCCCCGGCGCCAGGCGTTGGAGCAGGCGTTGATCGAGGTCAAGTCTCGGGTCGCCATCCTGGAGGCCGCCCTCGATCCTCCCCACGGGCAGTTCACCGGCCAGGCCGTCTGGGTCGGCCCGACGGCCCGGCGGTTCGCCGAAGATCTCACCGCCCGCCGTGTACGGCTCCGCAAGGCGGCGCAAGCGCTGGTCACCGCCCTGGAAGAGGAACTCCACTCCGTTCCGGCACAGGTCACTCCCTCGGCCCGGCAGGATTGACCCTCCTCTTGGCAGACGAGGGCGAATGGCCTCGCCTGTCATGGGTGGACCGCCTGGACCTCACGCGGTGAGACGCCGAAGGTGGAACCACATCTTGGCAGTCGGACCTCCGTGCTCTCTCAGCCGGCGTGGAGGATCCGAAAGCGATCGGGTTCCGCCGGATCTCGATCAACGACTTGGATCGGCGTCCAAGCCCATTGCCAGACGCTGATGCCTGGCGTGCGGGAGAACCGGATCTGCCCGCGGGTGCCTTCGACTGCGACGCGCGGCCAGGATTCGGCGGTGCGCGCCCGGTCCGCACCGTGAGAACGCAGCACATCGGCGAGGACGGCGACCGTGTCGTAGCCCTCGAAAGCGACGAAAGAGGGCGCTTCGCCTAGCCGCTCGCGGAGGGCCGTCTCGACTCGTGCACCCAGTGGGCTGAGACGCTCGGGCAGGTAGCGCAGGAACGGGATCGCGGCGCTGGCGTCGCCTAGCAACGCCGCCCATTCGGCGAACTCCGGTTGCCCGGCCGGAGCACCAATCATGATCTCGGCGAGGCGCCGGTCGCGGCGGACAGACTTGACGATCGACACTGCCGGCTCCGGGTGGCCGACCAGAAGAAGGAGGGCTGTCGCGCGATTGTCGACGAGTTCGTCGCACACGGCCGTGGGGGCGAGCGCGTGCATGTCGAGTTCGATGACGGTGCCGCCGCGTGGAGCGAGGTAGTCCCGCAGAATGCGGGCCCCAGATGCCCAGTAGACACTCGATGCGGCTGCTACGGCGATTCGGCTGTGGCCCGCACTGAGGAGGAAGTCTGCGTAGATCTGCCAGCCGTGGGACTGCGCCGGGGCCAGGCGCGCGACCCATTCCGTCGGCTGTTCGGTGAGCGCGTCGAGAACCGCTGACGAGCAGAGGAACGGCAGGCCGAGGGCGTCGGCCCTGGTGGCGGCGGCGCGAGCGACGACGCTGTGATACTCCCCCGCCAAGGCGGCCACGCCCAGGCGAGCCAATTCGTCTACGGCCGCCGCGGCCCTCTGTGGATCAGCCGCGGTGTCTCGGACCACCAGCTCGAGTGGTCTTCCGACGATCCCGCCGGCGTCATTGACTTCGCGAACGGCCAGCTCGAGTCCAGCGAGCAGGTGCAGGCCCGCCTCAACCCAGCCAGGCCGAGTCAGCGGAACGAGAGCGCCGATCTGGACGGATGATCCGTCAGTCCGCTCCGCTCCGGGTGGCGATGGTGGCGTATTCATGCGTTGGCGTCTCCCATGTGACGATTCGGTGGCAGTTTGCCCGGATCGCAGAGTATTGCCCACCGGCAGCGACGGCTCCAGGCGCTCCCACCGGCCGTCCGTCAGATCACCACGTCCCCCGGACCACGATCATCTATGACCTTGATCCACTTTCAGACCCTAGATCGTGGTGACGGCGCGGACAACAGGGTAAGGCGGCGCAGGCCCCATTCGATCGGGCCCTGCCGGTGGTGACGCAGCCACCAGGCGCTCAGGATCAGCAGGATCGCGTAGATCGCGGCGGCCACGCCCATCACCGCGATCGGCGCCAGCTTGCCCGCCAGCGCCATGCCGTACCCGGTGAAGACCAGGCAGGCCAGCACCGACTGGCCGATGTAGTTGGAGGCGGCGGCCCGGCCCGCGGGAGCCAGCGCGCCGCCGATCGCCGGGACGCGCTTGACCAGCTGGAGCAGGGTGACCACGTAGGCCGCCGCGAGCAGCGGTGAGGCGACGTTGTTGACGGCCAGGCCGACCAGCTCCATCGCGTCCTCCGTCTGGGAGGACCAGGTGAAGAAGATCGCGGCGGGCAGGCCGAGGCCGTAACCCAGCCACTGGATCCGGGGAACCAGGTGGGCCCAGCGCTCCGGCTCCTCGAACAGCCTCGACTTGCCGGCCGCCAGGCCGAACAGGAACAACGCCATCGCCATCGGTCCCTGGCCGAGCCAGACCCACATCGCGAGCATCGGGTACGTCTCCGCCTGGAACTGCAGGAAGCTCAGCGGCCCGCCGGTGACCAGCGCCTCGGCGCGCTCGACTACCGCCGTATCGAGGACGGGGGTCGCTCCGGCGGCCGGGTCGAGCAGGGTGAGCCCGGCCAGCAGGAGCCAGATCACCGACAGCACGCCGATGATCCAGCAGCCGGCCTTGACGGCGGTCCGAGGTTTGATGCCCCGCATCGCCAGCAGGAGGAGTCCGAGGAAGGCGTAGAGGGTGAGAATGTCGCCGATCCAGAGCAGGAATCCCTGCGCCACGCCCAGGACGAACAGGCCCAGGCAACGGCGGAGCATGCGGCCCTTGGCCCGGTCGCCCCAGGAGCGCATCTGCAACGTGAAGGAGTAGCCGAACAGGAAGGAGAAGATGACGTAGAACTTCGTCAGCACCAGGGTGCTGATGGCGAGGGCGACCGGGCCTTCGGTGATGGGCATGGAGCCGAACCCCGCGGCGTATCCGGGGTCGGCGAAGAACCCGATGTTGGCGATCAGGATGCCGCCCAGGGCGAAGCCCCGGACTGCGTCGATCTCATGAATGCGCCTAGACGTCGGCGCCACGGTCTGCGTCATGCCCTTGACGCTAGGATCCGCCGGGTGAGCGCGCATCGATCTTCAGGCGCTACGGCGCGCGACTAAAGTCGACGGTCGTCCACGAAGTTGTTCAGGATCTCATCTCTCGCACTCGCTCTTCTCGGTGAGAGTGGCCAGGCCGCAGTCGGCTCTGCCCTGCTTTCAGTTGCGCGTGTCCCAAAAGCCGCAGTGGTGTTCGGTGGAGCCGTCGCCGTTGCTTCGGGCCGCGGAGAGGAAGCGGACATGGTTCGCGCTCTTGCCGGTCAGGGGCTTCCATCGGGGCAGGCTCGGGTCGTTGGGATCGCCGGTGGCGGCGAAGCGGGTCCAGTGACCGATCATCTGGTCGGCCAGCCGGCGTTGGCTGGTCGAGAGGGGCTGGTCGGTGGCGGCGCCGGGACCGTCGAAGAGGTAGGGCAGCTCCCCGCCGTGGTAGGCGCCCAGGGGGAAGTCGGCGGGGACGGGAAACCCGGCCGGTCTGGGGGCGGGGTCGTCGGCGAACTCGTATTGGTAGACGGGGGTCTCGCGGGCGAGCAGGCGGTTGCCCGCCCGGGTGGGGCAGGTCCAGCCGTGGTCGGTGGCGATGGCAGCCCATGCCAGGGAGGGGGAGCCGTGTGTGCTGACGGGATACCTGGCCGCGACCCGCCGGGCGTCGGCGCCGAAGGCGGTGCGCAGGAACTGCTGATAGGTCTGCCGACTCAGGGGCCGGCCCGGACCGTCGAAGTACATGGCCACGAAATAGCGGGCCTCGTGCGCGGTGGTGCCGACCATGAGCGGCACCGGGTGGACGCGTCCCTCGGCCACCGCCCGGCGCGGGTCGAGCGGCAGCGTGTCGCTTCCGTACGAGGGCGCCCAGGTGGCGGGGATCTTCTGCTGCGCGGCGAGCAGGGCTGACGCCGGGGCCCGGCGCAGGCAGGCCATCGTCTGGGCTGCGTCCGTGCATCCGATCTGTTCGGCGGCGGCCGCGGCGATCCGTTCGCCGGACTGCCGGGATGGCCACACGGTGTCGCCGCCGGCGGGGTCGATGCCCATCTGACGCATCGAGCAGGTGCCGCTCTGGATGATCGCCTTGTCGAACAGCCCCGCCGCTGTGGGAGACGTCAGCTGCGCGCAGGTGCTGAAGGCGCCCGCGGACTCGCCGAACAGGGTGATGTTGCGCGGGTCGCCGCCGAAGGCCGCCGCGTTGTGCTGTGTCCAGCGCAGCGCGGCCTGCTGGTCGAGCAGGCCGAATGCGCCCGAGCCGGGCAGAGCGGGGTGGCCGAGGAAGCCGAAGATGCCCAGCCGGTAGTTGACGGTCACGACGATCACGCCCGCGTCGGCCAGCCGCTGGGTGTCGTAGTCGCCGCCGGCGCCCTGGGTGAAGCCGCCGCCGTGCAGCCAGACCATCACCGGCAGCCGCCGCCCGGTGGGTATGTCCCGGGGGGCGGTGACGTTCAGGTACAGGCAGTCCTCGGCGGCGCTGGCCGGGTTGGAGTCGGCGGGATTGGCGTTCTGCGGGCAGCGCGGGGCCGTGCGGGTGCCGTCCTTGACGCCTTTCCACGCTTGGACGGGCTGCGGCGGCTGCCAGCGCAGCGTTGCGGTCGGTGGCGCGGCATAGGGGATGGCGTTGAACCGCTGCAGGTCCCGGCCGACGTAGGCGCCGGAGACGATGCCGGACGAGGTGTGCGCCACAGGCCGGCGTGAGCTCGATGTCGTGTCAGTGGCGCTCGCGCAGGCCGCGATGACGGACAGGCCGGCCACCGCCATGACCAGCCGCACGGGCGCCGCCCTCCGCGCCATCCCTCGGGGCCTCATCGGCGTACCGCCCGATACGCCGCCAGGAGCAGGAACACGGCTCCGACGGTTCCGACGACAAGATCGGCCCAGCCGGGGATACCGACGGCACGCAGGATGCCGACCACCCCGAAGCTGGTGCCCCACTGCGCCTCGGTGATCGCCGAGCCGAACCCCTGCACGGTGAACAGAGCTCCGGCCAGCCACAGCGCCTTGTCGGCGGTGCGAGTGCGTGTTCGCGAACGACTCATGCGGTCTCCCTTGTTCCGATGCGTACGCATCAAATAAACCGGAAAAGCTGATATGATGCAACCGCATCGGAAAGTTGGCGGAAGGAACCCCATGCCCAAGCAGGTCGACTACGAGACGCGCCGCCGCCACATCGCCGAAGCGGTCTGCGACCTGATCGACCGGCACGGCCCCGAAGGCGCGACCCTCCGGGATGTGGCACAGCAGGCCGGCGTGTCCATGGGGGCCGTGCAGCGATGCTTCGCCACCAAGGACGAGATGCTCGCCTTCGCCCTGCACCGCATCACCGAACGCATCACCGCTCAGGGGCACGAGGAGATCAACGCCTCCACCGCCAAGGAGTCGGCGGTGACCCTGCTCACCGCCACCCTGCGTACGCTCGCCCTGATCGAACCGCACCAGCGACGCGACGCCAGGATCATGGCGGCCTTCACCGCCCACGCCACGGCCATCCCGTCCCTGGCGGAAATCCTGCGCCAAGCCCACGCCAAGACGCGCGACCTGCTGGCCTGGCTGATCCGCTACGGTCAGCAAACCGGCGAGTTCCGCGACGACCTCGACGCCGCCCTCGAGGCCGAGACCCTCCTGCCGCTGGTCGAAGGGCTGACCGCGCTCGCCCTGCTCGGACACCGCCCCACCGTGCCCGCCCACGACACGCTGACCCGTCGTATCGACGGCCTGCTCATGCAGCCATCCCGGCCAGGCCGATCGGCCTCATCGACCGCGATCGTCTGAGGGCGCCTGGCGGCCGCGGCGCCGTGGCCGGCTGATCAATGCCCATCATGACCTGGTCACAGACGCACTGTTCCGGGACGGCCCTCGACGGACGGTCGTTATTCGAAATTCCTCGCCGATCGTTTGCAGAAGCCGGGGCGGAGGCGGGCTTGTCCGGCTCGCGCAGCGGCGAACCGCCGGCCGTGACGGGACTGGGTGACGGCATGCCGGCCGTACCTCGACGAAGAGCGCCGCTGGTTTGACCTTGACGCTGCGTCAACTTCTAGCATCGGGGCCATGTCGATCACTGTTCTTGACACCTACTCCGCCATGAGGCGGATCCTGCTGGCCCCGGTCGCGGACCGCGTTGACCTGCTGCGTTCGATGCTGGAGGCCAACAGGGGCATGTACCGCTACAACCCCGGCGAGGTCGACCTGGTTGCCGTGCACCTCGAAACGTCCGGGTTCCCCATCGACCGCGACGAGGAGCGTTGCCTCGACGCGCTCGAAACCCTGGCGGCGGCCGGAGCCTGGGAGCGGATGCAACGCGCCCTCGACGACGCTCTCGCCGTACTGCTGGAGGCGACGCCGGGGCTGGAGGCCCCGGACATCACCGTGCTGTTCGTCCTCGGCGATCCGGGTGACGACCACTTCATGGGTCCCTGCGCAGGATTGACCGGGTTCGGTGGCATCTCGGGCCACATCGCCATCACGTTCTGGCCCTTCCCCGAGAACGTGGAGCGGCTGGAGGCCACCGCCGTGCACGAACTGCACCACAACCTGCGGTGGTGCCCGGGCGGGGTGGTGTGGGACCCGATGACCGTCACGGTCGGCGAGCACATCGTCGGCGAGGGTCTGGCCGACGCCTTCGCCCGCCAGCTCTACGGCGACGAGCTCGGCCCCGCCCGCATCGGCGTGCCGCACCTGCACGACGACGAGGTCTTCGCCAAGGTACTCACCGGGCTCGACGTGACCGGCATGCAGAACTTCACGGCCTGGGTGCACGGCGACCCCGGCGCCGAGCACCTCGGCGTCGCCCCGGTGGGACTGCCGATGGGAGCCGGGTACGCCGCGGGCAACCGGCTGGTGGACACCTACCTGGCGGCGACCGGGCAGACGGCGGCGCAGGCTCTACACGCCGACAGCTCGGAGATCATCGCAACCACGCTCCGCCGCGGGTAACACTGGAACGATGGAGTGGACGATCCAGGAACTCGCGGCGAGGGCCGGCATCACCAGCCGCACCCTGCGTCACTACGACCGCTTCGGGCTCTTGGCCCCGTCCCGGGTCGGCGCGAACGGGTACCGCTACTACAACCCCACCGCGGTCGCCCGGCTCCAGCGGATCCTGCTCATGCGCCGGCTCGGCATGGGCCTGCCGGCCATCGCCGAGGTCCTGGCCGACGAGGTGGACACGTGCGACGGGCTCCGCGCCCACATCGCCACCCTGGAAGAGGAACGGGACCGCATCGAACGGCAGATCCGGTCTGTGCGTCACACGCTCGAGGCCCTGCAGGCGGGGGCGGAACCGCGGATGGACGTCATGTTGGCGGGGTTCAACGACCATTCCAAGGACGAGGTGATCTCCCGTTGGGGCGAGCGCGCGTTCCAAGTGAGCAACGACTGGTGGCACGGCAAGACCCTTGACCAGCAGCGGGCCTGGAAGCAGGCCACCGAAGACCTCGTCGCCGCATGGGTCGCCGCGGCGAAGGCCGGAGTTTCTCCGACATCGGAACACGCTCAGTCACTGGCTGCCCGGCACGTCCAGTGGCTGAGCCAGATCCCGGGTACCCCCACGGCCGACGGCGACCGGGAGTGCTCGATCGAGATGGTGAAAGGCCTGGGGGACATGTACGTCGACGACCCCCGCTTCACCGGCATGTACGACGACGCCGCAGGGGCGACGTTCGTCCGCGACGCACTGCACGCGTACGCGCGGACCCGGATGTAGCTCGTGTGCCAGTCCGGGTGGCGTTGCCCTCGACATCGAACACCTTGACCTTGTCGGCGCTCGGGATCACCTCGTCGATGACGATGTCGCCACTCTCGCCGCTGACCGTCGTTTCCGTAGGGGCAGCAATTTTCTGCAAGCTTGCTACAAAGATCATCTCTCCGTAAATCGCACGATCCGGAGTTTCGGCAGATCGATGCTGAAACCTCTCCTTGAATGAGACCGGCCGTCGACGATCCGTTGCCCCAACTGCAAGAACGGGGCCATCTTTCAGAAATTTGCTAGAGGTATTGCAAAGGCTCTGCGGGATAGGTAACTTCCGGGCAACACCCCCGGAATGTCGCACCGTGGAGGCCCCGGTCGTCTGGCCGCGCTCCCCTTGGGCCGCCCTCCATCCCCGTACAGGCCATCACCCCGCTGTCCGGTCCACCATGCTTTCGTCCGCTCCCGGCCCTCCAATCCGGGCCGGATAACACATCGGGCCCGGGCGTCGCCACGCCCGAGCCCGACCAAGGGAAACACGCACCCCTCACAGGAAGCACGCCATGAAAAAATACAAGGCAGGTATCACCGCGCTGTTAACTTTGGGCGGCATCGCGACGACGGTTCTGGTCGGCACGTCCGCGGCCACCACGAACACCGCGCTGGCCGCCCCTCCTGGGGACCGCTCCGTGATCGCCCACCTGTTCCAGTGGCGCTGGTCCGACATCGCCAACGAGTGCACCACCGTGCTCGGCCCCAAGGGGTACGGCGGTGTGCAGGTCTCGCCCCCGGCCGAGCACGCAGTACTGCCGAGCGCCGGGTCCGGAGGATATCCGTGGTGGCAGGACTACCAGCCGATCAGCTATCGGCTGGACAAGACCCGGCGCGGCACCCTGCCCGAGTTCGAGGCCATGACCGCGGCCTGTGAGAGAGCCGGCGTCAAGGTCTACGCCGACGTGATCGTCAACCACATGACCGGCCAGAACGGCGGCGGCACCGGCAGCGCGGGCACCACGATCAGCACCAAGTACCGCAGCCCCGACCTGCACGGCGACGGGAAGTTCGGCTACGGGGACAACGACTTCGGCTCCTGCCGGCGGGACATCTCCAACTGGAACGACGCCGGCGAGATCCGCACCTGCGAACTCCTCGGCCTCGCCGACCTGAGGACCGGTGACGACTATGTCCGCGAGCAGGTCGCCGAATACCTGTTCCGCCTCGTCAGGAGCGGGGTCGACGGGTTCCGCGTCGACGCGGCCAAGCACATCTACCCGGCCGACATGGCGGCCATCAAGAACAAGGTGACGAACAAGGTCAACGCCGCCGGGCTGGCCGCGCCGTACTACTACCAGGAGGTCTGGTACGAAGGCACCGGTGAGCCGATCACGCCGGCCGACTACTTCGGCACCGGTGACACCAACGAGTTCCGGGCCGGAACCGAGATCGCCAAGAAGTTCAAGAACACCGCCGGCACCATCTCCGACCTGGTCAACTCCAACTACGGCAGCGGCTGGGGCCTCATCCCCGGCGACAAGGCCGTCCCCTTCATCGACAACCACGACACCCAGCGCGACGAGCTCACCAAGGACCACGTGCTGACCTACAAGGACGGCGCGCTCTACAAACTGGCCAACGTCTTCCAGCTCGGCTGGCCGTACGGCACGCCGGTCGTCATGTCCAGCTTCGCCTTCACCAACCGCGACACCAGCCCGCCGCGTGAGTCGAACGGCGACACCAAGCCGGTGACCTCCTGCGGCGGCGAGTGGGTCTGCGAGCACCGCTACCGGGAGACCGCCAACATGACCGGTTTCCGCAACGCGGTCGGCTCCGCTCCGGTCGGCGACAAGTGGATCAACGGCAACCAGACCGCCTGGGGACGCGGCGACAAGGGTTATGTCGTCATCAACCGGACCAGTGGCACGCTCTCCCGCGAGTTCGACTCCAGCCTGCCCGCGGGCACCTACTGCGACGTGATCGACGGCGACTTCGACACCGGCGCGGCCACCTGCTCCGGCCGTACGGTCACCGTGAACGCGGACGGCAGGTTCACCGCGCCGGTGAGCGGCATGGACGCCCTGGCCCTGCACGTCGGCGCGCGGACCGGCGGCGTGAACCCCACCCCGACCCCCACGTCCGCCACCGTCTACTACAAGACGAACTGGACCAATCCCAACATCCACTACGGCATCGGCGGCACCTGGACCACCGTCCCCGGCGTCGCCATGGAGACCGCCTGCACCGGCTGGTTCAAGAAGAACGTCAGCCTCGGCACCGCCGGCACCTTCGCCGTCACCTTCAACGACGGCTCCGGTTCCTGGGACAACAACGGCGACCGGAACTACACCCTCGGCACCGGCCTGACCACGGTCAAGGACGGCGTCGTGACCGGTGGCGCGACCGACCCGTGTGCCGGGAGCACGCCGTCCCCGACCGCCGGCGACCCCACGACCCTGGTCCGCGTCCACTATGACGCCGGGTTCGGCCACCGGATCACCATCCGGGGAGACCGTGCGCCGCTGAGCTGGACCACCGGTCAGGAATGCGTCAACAAGGCCGCGGCCCTGTGGGAATGCTCGATCAAGGGCATCCCCGCCGGGCAGGGCTTCGCGTTCAAACCGCTGGTCGACGACTCGCGATGGTCCATCGGCGGCGACCACACCGGCATCGGCGGCCAGACCGTCGAGGTCACCCCTCAGTTCTGACGACCGAGGATCACCGTTCCCCCCGGCCGGGCGATCTTCACCCGGACCGCCCGGCCGGGGGACGGCCGGGCGGTGGTGGGGCGCCGCAGGGCCTACTTCAGGAGTCCGAGCTTCTTGGCGAGCAGAGCGGCCTTGTTGCCGCCGAGCCCGAGCTGGTCCATCGTCGTCCCGGCCGCAGTGGGGAAGAGGCGTCCCATCAGTTGTTCCGTCAAGGTCCGGTACTGCACGTAGTCGACCTTGTCGAACAGGCTCGGCGCGAGATCCTGAGGCACGTGGTACGGCCGTGCGATACGGCGGGCGGCGCTGTTCGCGGCCTCGGTCGTGGTCGGGGTGACGCCGTCGGTGGCCGTCGTCGTGGTCGTGGCCGCGGTGATCAGCGCGGGATGTCCCACGCCGAATTCGACGCTGTACACGTGCACGTCAGGCAGGTGGCCGATGCCCTCCTGAATCGGCGTGGCCGATGCCGAGTCGACGCTGATCTCGACCGTCACGGAGTTCGCCAGAGTCACCTTGTACTTCTTTCGCAGCGACACCACGGTGAGCGCGGGCCCGAACCACCAGTTGTTCCCCTGCGGCAGCGGCGAGGATGGGGCGGTCGTGTCGTGTCCCCGCTGCGGAGGGATGAGCGCGTCCATGAGCACCCGGCCGAAGGCGTTGTCCGCCGTCGTGTCCGTCAGGAATCTTCTCAGCTCCAGGGGGGCGGGCTCCGGCTGGAGCTGGACCTGCGAGGCGAGCCGGATGAATTCGGGCTTCGCCCCGGGCTTCCGCGGGCCGGAGGTGATCTTCTCCCGGCGCCGGCCCTTGACGGTGAGCAGGAAGACGTCGTCCTCGTCCGTGGTCACCGAGCGGTGGCGCAGCACGATCTCCCTGGACAGCAGGGTCCACTTGCATACCTTTCCGGTGTACACGTCGTAGTAGATGTCGGTGTACTTCGTCAGCTTGTCCGCACCGGTGAAGTCGAGGATGCCGAGATCCTTCCAGGACTCCCGGTCGTTCATCACCGCGTCGAGCCTCGCGGTGACGTGGGCGTGGTCCTCCTCCGTCTCCAGGACGTACTCGGACTCGGCCTCGAGTGTGGTGGCCATCTCCTTGCCCTTGCCGGCCTGCAGGATGGCGGAGAAGGAGTCGTAGACCGGACGGCCGGGCCGCAGGTCCTCCGAGACGTTCCACTCGGTGATGCGGAAGCGTTCGGTGGCCTTGAGCTGGTCCAGTCCTACGTCGACGAGCCGGATCTTCCCGATGTTCCCCTTGCCCAGCACGCCGCCGCTGGTGTGGTTGGCGGCGTTGTTGCCGCCGTTGAAGGTGAGCCATCGGGCTTTCACCCCCAGCTCGGGAAGCTCACGCTCGATCTTCTCGATCTGCTCCTTCGTGTCCTCGGGCAGGGTGATCCGGATGAGTTTCGCCAGCTGCTCCAGCGTGTAGTGGACGGTGAATGTGATGATGTTGCCCTCGACGTCTCCCGATGCGGGAGTGAGGACGATGATCGTGTCGAGTTCGCCCTGCGGGCGTTCCAGCACGACGGGCACGAGATCGTAGGGTTTCGCGGTCAATCCGATATTGCTGCGCAGGGTTATCTCGATTTCCAGGCCGGCTTCGGAGAGCGGCTTTCCCTTGCCTCCGTCGGTGAAACCGTTCAATTTGGCCACGGGCTCCACGAGGGCGAATTCCTCGAATTTCGGATCCCGGGCGAGGGTCATGTTCGAGATGACGGGGTGCTTCGCCTTGTCGGTGCCGAACATCGCCTCCCTGGCCGCGTCGCGGTTGAAGTTCAGGGCGGCCGCGGTCGACACCCCGGAGCCCTCCGCCGTACAGACCTTGTGCGGGCTGGTGACGCCGCTCGATCCGGGGTGCGGGCGCACGTCAGCGGCGGGAATCCTCCTGAGCTCGCCGTAGACGTCCACCAGGTAGAAGGCCGGTCGCGTGTCCTCGCCGCCGCCCTCGGCCGCGCGGATGGTGTGGGTTCCGGGCTGCCGGGCGACGGTGACGAGCTGGTTCACCTCCAGAATCGGGGCGGACGGCGAGGAGAAATCCTGCTGCATCGACATGGCACTCCCGATTTCTTCATGGATTAGGTGATTGATTTCGCCGTAAGGCATTCGCCAGCACTTCGCCAAGATAATAACTTTGGCCTAGTTTTGGAGCGACCCGAACGAAGTGTCCGTCCGGCGGGAGGCCCCCGTCAACCCATGAAGCAAATGATGTGGAAATGTCGCGTTTATGGCGCGGAGACGACAAGTGGCCATTCTGTACACCATGCTTGCCCGTCGCGAAGTCCGGCGCATGAGTGACGGCTCGAAGCCGCCTCAAACCGCGGTAAACCCGCCCTGCGACACATCGGAGAAGTCAGGAATCAGCGATCCTTGCCCATCCCAGGGGAGATGCTCGAGCGGATGTTTCGTGGAGTAGCCGCATGACGTCCGCGAGCCGCTCATCGCGCATCACCTCGACCCGTTTCGTTCTACGCGGGAGCCCGGGAGCGGAGCGACCGCGATGACGTGATGAACGGTCCGCCGGACCGCATTGCGGCGGCCGGCGTCGGCTACACCTGGTTCAGCCAGGACTCCGGCGAAGTGGGCGCCGGACGGCATCCGTCGCGAGCCGCCGGATCGTGACTTTCATCCGCGGATTGGAGAACAGGTCTGTCCAGAGCGTGGCCGATATGGTTCCATCTGTGGCATACCAGAGGAATGCCAGAGATAGGGCGTGTGCATGACATCCAATCGTCTGCTCGGTTTCCTGGCCCGGCCCGTGGTGCGCGCCGGGGTGGTCCTCGCCACCCTGGTCGTCTCGATGGCCGTGGCCCCTGCCGCCGGAGCCCGCGCGCCGGCGGAGGGCCGTCCCATGGCGGAGGTGTCGCCGCGCGGCCTGGACCGGGCCGCGTGCGCGGACACCCCACTGCGCCTCACCTTCGACCGGCCCGTCCAGCTCGGCACCGAGGGCGCCCTCCGCGTGCACCGTGCGGACGGGAGCGTCGCCGACACCGTGGACCTCGCCGACCCGGCGACCAACCAGCGGCTCATCGGCGGGGCCCGGTCCGACTACGGCGAACCGCACCGCTGGACCTACGAGCCGGTGGTGATCGACGGGCGGACCGCCTCCGTCCTCCTGCACCGGCGGCTGGACCCCGCCCAGGAATACCACGTGACGGTGGACCCGGGCTTCTTCCGCGGCCACCAGGGCATCTCCGCACCGCACACCTGGCGCTTCCGGACCAAGGCGGACCCGGCGCCCGGCCGCGCCCGGCTGACCGTGGACGCGCGCGGCGGCGGCGACTTCTGCACGGTGCAGGGCGCGGTCGACTTCGTGCCGGAAGGCAACACCCGGCCGGTGCGGATCGACGTGGCGCCCGGGATGTACCGGGAGATCGTGTACGTCGGGCAGTCGCGGCCGCACCTGAGCGTCCGGGGCGCGGGCGCCGGCCGTACCGTCATCGGCTATCCGAACAACAGCCTGCTCAACGGGGACGCGGCGATGGCCGACGTACCGCCGGAGCAGAGCTACTGCCCGCGCCGGGTGCTGCCGCAGCCGGACCGGTTCAACTGCTGGCGAGCGGCCTTCGGGGTGGACGCGGACGACTTCCGGATGCGCGACCTCACCATCCACAACCTGACCCCCGAGGGCGGTTCGCAGGCCGAGGCGTTCCGGGGCAACGGTGACCGCATCGTGCTCGACCATGTCCGCATCCTGAGCTTCCAGGACAGTCTGCGGATACAGGGGCGCGCCTTCGTGACCGACAGCTACGTCGAGGGTGACGTCGACTTCGTGTGGGGAACCGGCGGGGTCTTCTTCCAGAACTCCGAGCTCAAGGCGCTCGACCTCGGCTACATGAGCCAGGTACGCAACAGCGGGGACGGTCCGGGCAACGTGTTCGTCAACACCCGGCTGACCCGCGGCGAGGGCGTCGCCGACGGCAGCGTGCTGCTGAGCCGGATCGACAGCCGCTTCCCCACCAGTCAGGCGGTCTTCATCGACACCACGATGGACTCCCACGTGGCGCCGGTGGGCTGGGGCCTGACCGGGTTCGACTGTTCGACCGGCCAGGGCCTGCGGTTCTGGGAGTACAACAGCAGGGACCTGGCCGGGGAGCCCGTGGACACCAGTGCCCGGCTCGCCTGCTCGCGCGTGCTCACCGCCGCCGAGGCGGAGCCGTGGCGGGACCCCGCCCACCTGCTCGACGGCTGGGACCCGCGTGACACGACCGGCCAGACGCAGCACCAGGACTAGGAACACAGAGAAGGTGAGGACCGTCATGTCCGGTCTTGGTCGGAGAACTCTGCTGGGGTCCATCGGATCGCTCGCCGCGCTCGGCGCCGTCGGCACGGCGGGCGGGAGCCCCGCTCACGCCGCGGCGACGGCCGCCCGGCCGCGCCCGGTGGGGCCCGTCAACCAGGCGGTGGCCGATGCCCACGCCATCACGTACAAGACGCTCCCCCAGCAGGTCGTCGGGGTGGACGCCGAGGCGCTGATGACCGTTCGATCCGCGGCGGACATCGAGCGCCTGCGGGCCGCGCTGGTCGCCGAGGTGTGGAAGTCGGCCGACGGCCGGCTGCCGGACACCCTGCCCGAGGTCGAGCGCGGGGTCACCGTTCCGGAACTGCCCGCCTTCACCGGCGTGCGGCGGATCGACAGGCTCACCGTACGGCTCCCGTACGGGCTGTCCTCCATCGTCTACCTGCTGCTTCCCCGCCGGGGCGCGCAGCACGGGCGGTTCGCGCTCTACCACAACGGCCACGGCGAGACGCCGGAGACCATGCAGCCCACCGCCCAGGCGCTGCTGGACGCGGGGTACGGCGTGCTGCTGTTCGCGATGCCGTTCTACCACTGGAATCCGAAGCAGCTGCAGAGCCCCGCCGACCCGGAGGTCATCGTGACCGTCGAGTCGCACAACGACCTGGGGCCCTGGGAGAGCAGCGGCTTCTCCACCCTGCGCTTCTTCCTGGAGCCGCTCGCCGTGGCCGTGAACCATGTGCGGCGGGAGTACCGGCCGCCGTCGCTGCAGATGATCGGGTTGTCGGGCGGCGGGTGGGCGGCCACCGTCTACCCGGCGCTCGACCCGCGCATCACCCGGAGCTATCCGGCGGCCGGGTCGCTGCCGTTCTACCTGCGATCCGCGCCGCCCAAGCCGAGCCCCACGACCGGCGACTGGGAGCAGCGGCTGGACCGGCATCCCGTCTTCTACGGGATCTCCGACTTCCTCGACCTGTACGCCCTGGCCGCGGTGGGCGACGACCGCCGCCAGATCCAGATCCTCAACCGGTTCGACGGGTGCTGTTTCAACGGCGTGAGCCACCGCAGCTACGAACCGGTCGTACGGCACCGCGTCCAGGTCATCGGCAACGGGCACTGGGAGTTGCTGGAGGACGCCACCCACGGCGGTCACGCCATCAGCCCGCACGCCCTCGACGTCATCCTCTGGGATCTCGACGTCGCCTGCTCCAAGGAGCCGTGAGAACCCATGAGCGGCCAGCCCGTGAGCACCACATCGATCTTCTTATCGCCGACCGGTCGCGGAAGCGGCCGGCCGTACACCCTCACCGCCCTTTTGAGCACCCTTTTGAGCACTGGGAGACGCCGATGACCACCGAGCAGCACAGCGTGACGGATGACACGGGGGATCGAGCGCTCGGCCGCCGGGCGTTCGTCGTCGGGGCCGGCGCGATGCTCGGTACCGCCGCGATGGGGATCCCGGCGGCGCGCGCGGCCGGGAAGATGGCCGTGGCCGCCGCGGCCGCGGGCGACGTCCTGGCCTTTCCGAGCGCGGAGGGCGGCGGGCGGTATGCCACCGGAGGCCGGGGCCACGACGTGTACGAGGTCACCACGCTGGCCGACTCGGGGCCCGGTTCGCTGCGCGAGGCGGTCTCGGCCGGCAACCGCACGATCGTCTTCCGGGTCTCCGGCAACATCGAACTCAAGGGCGGCCTGGACGTCTTGGGGTCGAACATCACCATCGCCGGCCAGACCGCGCCCGGTGACGGGATCTGTGTCATCGGCAACGAGACGAAGATCGAGAACCGCAAGAACATCATCCTGCGGTATATCCGGTTCCGGGGCACGGACACCCTGGGCACCCCGATCGACACCTTCGGCATGGAGGGCTGCGAGAACGTCATCATCGACCACTGTTCGTTCAGCTGGGCGGTCGACGAGGTCTGCTCGCCGTACGGGAACGAGAACATGACGATGCAGTGGTGCATCATCTCCGAGGGTCTCACCATGTCCGCCCACGAGAAGGGCAGGCACGGCTACGGCGGGCTGTGGGGCGGCGACAACGTCACGTACCACCACAACCTGCTCGTCCACCAGGGCGGCCGCAACCCGCGCTTCAGCTTCGTCGAGGACGTGGCCCTCAAGGTCGACCACCGCAACAACGTGATCTACAACCATGGCTACACCTCCTGCTACGGGGGCGAGTGGGCCGACGGCATCAACATCATTGGCAACTACTACAAACCCGGCCCCAACACCCTGGCCGAGATCGCGCCCGTGATCGTCTCGCCCGACCGCGGCGGCCTGTGGCACGTCTCGGGCAACGTCGTCGAGGGGAACAACGCGGTCACCGCCGACAACCGGCGCGGCATCGACCTGCCGCCGGGGGGCATCTCGCTGAGGCCCGAGCCGTTCACGTTCCCCGACCCCATCCAGGCGCAGACGCCCAGGGACGCGTACGCGGCGGTGCTGCGCGGCGCGGGGGCGATCCTGCCGCGCCGGGACGCCGTCGACGCACGGCTGATCAACGACGTCCGCAACGGCACCGGACGGCTGATCAACTCCCAGAAGGAGGTCGGCGGCGTGGTGCCGCTCGCCTCCACCGAGGCCCCCGCCGACAGCGACCACGACGGCATCCCCGACGTCTGGGAGGTCGCGCAGGGCCTGAACCCCGAGGACCCGGCGGACGGCCGCGCCATCGACCCCGCCAGCGGCTACAGCAACCTGGAGCGCTACCTCAACTCCATCGTGCCCGTCGGCGCCCCGAACCCGACCGTCGCCCTCACCTCCCCGGCCATCGACCAGGTCTTCGTGAACGCCACCGGCACCGCCGATCTCACGCTGCGGGCCGACGCCGCCGCGGCGGCCGGCGCGGGCATCGCCTCCGTCGCGTTCTACGCCGACGCCAAGAAGATCGGCGAGTCCACGTCGGCTCCCTTCGCGGTCGCGTGGACGGGCGCGCCCGAGGGCACCCACCACCTCACCGCGCGCGCCATCGACACCACCGGCACCACCACCACGTCGAGCATGGTGCCGGTGCACGTCAACCGCAGTACCGCGCTGGGGTCCTGGACGTCCATGGACATCGGGAAGGTGCCCATCGCGGGCGCCGCCGCGGTGGACGACGAGAACGTCTACACCGTCCGCGGCTCCGGGAAGGTCAAGGGACGCCAGGACTCGTGCCACTTCGTCTACCGGGCGATCGAGGCCCCCGACGACGAGGTGGTGGAGATCATCGCGCGGCTCGACTCGATCAGCGCGGTGTACCAGGACGTGCTCGCCGGGTTGATGATCCGCGAGAACCTCACGCCTGACTCGCCGTTCTGCCTGATGGGCATCTACGTCTCCGAGGGCGGCGGGATCAAGGCCACCGCCAAGCGGATGCACTCCTACGGCACCGAGATGAACGTCGGCAACTACCCGTGGGAGGAGGACGAGGTGCTGAACGACCGGCCGTACTGGCTGCGCATCACCCTGCGCGGCGACGAGTTCACCTCCGAGGTCTCCCCGGACTCCCTGCAGTGGACGCGGGTCGGCTACGAGCGCATCCCGATGGGCAACCAGGTCTACGCCGGCCTGGTGGTGGAGGGGAACAAGGAGGCGAACGCCGTCGCGCACTACACCACGGCGACGTTCAGCCAACTGAGGATCAGGAACTGACGAGCGGCACCCACACCCGCATCGCCCCGTCACCGCGGTTGTCCCACTGGAAGTAGGGCACCGCGGTGACGACGGCGGGCCGCCGCTCGTCGACGGCCCCCAGCGCGCGGTACGGCAGGCCGGCCTCGTGCGCACCGGTGACGGCCAGGCCGTCCGCCTCGATGGTCACCGTACGGCCGAGGCCGGGCAGATCCGCGTGGTCGCGCACCCGCAGTTCGGCGCCGGCGGGCAGCGCCAGCTCGTCGACCTCCGTGCCGGCGGGCTGGTCGGCCTGCTCGAAGCAGTAGACGAGCGGGCCCCGCTCGACGGCCGCGCTGCCGCGTACCGCGTCGATCCGCGGATGCGGCACGGTCAGCCGCGGCGTCATGTCCAGCTCCAGCACCACCTGCTCCCCTGCTCGCCAGCTCCGCCGTACCAGGACCCGGCCCTGGGCGTCGGGGACCACCTCGCGCCGGGCGCCGCCCGGCTCCGTCAGCCAGGTGCGGGTGCTCCACGGCGGCACCCGCAGCCCCAGCGCCCACTCGCCGGGCGGGGTGCGGTCCACGGTGACGGTGACGACGCCGTCCCACGGGTAGTCCGTGTCGATCCGCAGGCCCACGGTGCCGCCGGCGTGGGCGCAGGACAGCTCCATCGGCGCGTACTGGTGCAGGAAGACGGTGTCGCCGGCGGTGGTCGAGGCGTAGTGCGGCAGCGAGGCGACGAGCCGGGTGACCGAGGGCGGGCAGCAGGCCGACCAGAACCACTCGTCCCGGCAGCGCGGATCGCCGACGGCCTCGGCGTGGTCGGGACGGCGTTGCAGCGGATTGCCCTTGTAGTAGGTGCGGCCGTCGACCGAGCGGGCCGCGGCGAACGCGTTGTAGAGGGTGCGCTCGACCAGGTCGGCATACCGCCCCTCGCCGGTGGCCAGCAGCAGCCGCCAGCTCCACTGGATGCTCGCCGCCGACGCGCAGGTCTCGTTGTACGACAGGTCGGGCGGCAACTCGTAGCGTTCGCCGAACACCTCGCCGACGTGCCGCGAACCGAGTCCGCCGGTGAGCGAGGTCCGGGTCGCCGCCATGTCCTCCCAGCGAGCGGCCGACGCCTCCAGCAGCGCGGTGTCACCCGTCTCCGCGGCCAGGTCGACGGCCCCGGCCTCCAGGTAGAGCGCCCGTACGACATGACCGGTCACGGCGGGCGCCTCGCGGACCGGGAGATGGTCGAGGCGGTGCCGCGCACCGTGCTTGTGCCGTCCCACCAGGCCGTGCCCGCGCCGCTCGACCATCCGCGCCGCCAGCGTCAGGTAGCGCTCCTCACCCGTCGCCCTGAACAGCTCCACGAGTGCCGTCTCGACCTCCGGATGGCCGTCCAGGCCGGGCCCGGCGTCCGCCAGGAACTCCGCGCACAGGTGGTCGGCCAGCCGCCGCGCCACCCCGAGCAGCCGCTCGCCGCCCGTCGTACGGCAGGCGGCCACGGCGGCCTGGAAGAGGTGGCCCGCGCAGTAGTGCTCGTGGCTGTCGACGAGGCGGGTGTAGCGGCGGCCCGGCTCGGCCACCTGGTAGTGCGAGTCGAGGTAGCCGTCGTCCTGCTGGGCCCGTTCCAGCAGGCTCGCCGTATCGGAGAGGAACGCGGTCAGGGTGTCGTCCGGACCGTACTGGAGCTCCCAGGCCGCCGTCTCCAGCATCTTGTGCACGTCGGAGTCGGCGTACACGGGGCCGCGGTGAGCGCCCTCCTCCTCGCCCGCGGCGATCCGGAAATTGGCCAGCGCGCCGGACTTCTCCAGCCAGCCCAGGGCCAGCGGCACGCTGGTGGCGCGGTTGACGTGCTGCCACGTCTGCCACAGCCCGCCGGTGAGCCGGATGTGCGGGTCGTCCGGTGGCCGGTGCGCGACGTGCGCGTCCGGGGAGGGGACTACCGGGCCGTGCATGGAACCTCCTACATACGGGGACGGGCGAGGAAGGCGATCGTCTGGTCGCGGACTCGCAGTATGTGCGCCTCCAGCAGATCCCGGGCGCGCATCCGGTCGCCGCTCTCCAGGGCGTCGACCACCGCGCGGTGCTCCTCGACGGCGATGTTCAGCCGGGAGGCGGTGATCGGCGCCTCCATTCCGGCGCGGGTGACGTGGATGCTCAGGTGCAGATCCTCGTGCAGCTCCAGCAGCATGGGAAGGCTGCCCAGTTTGACGATCTCCCGGTGGAAGCGGGTGTCGTTCTCCCGGAACTCGGTGTAGCGGCCCGGATCCGCCAGCGCCTGCGCGGCCAGTGCCTCGGCCTCGTCGACGAGCTCCCGCAACCGGGCCGGCGGTTCGCGGTCGGTGCGCTCGGCGAACAGGCGCAGGGCGTGCGACTCCAGCATCAGCCGCAGCTCGAACAGCTCGTAGAGGCTGGAGAGCGACGGGATGGCGACGGTGAAGCCGACCGAGGCGTCGTACGCCAGCAGGCCGCGCTCGTAGAGCCGGCCCACCGCGCTCCGCACCGGGGTGCGGCTCATGCCGAGGCGCCTGGCGAACTCCCGCACCGGCACGGCCTGGCCGGGCGCCGGGTTCTCCTTGGTCAGCCACTCCATGATCGCCCGGCTGGCACGGCTCTCCAGGCTCTCTTCAAGACTCGGCTCCGGCACCGGGGCCTCCTCCCGAGTCGCTGTCGTTCGCGGTCGGATCATGCCGCTTCCCCCGTCCCAAACTAAGAGATCCGTTACCGCTCCATGGTATGCCGCCGGAGAGCCGTGCGTCCGCAGGACTGTAGGACGTCAACGGAATCATGGCCCAGAGGGGTTGACGGTTCAAGGAGCTACTAACACACTCATGGCATACCACTGACATGCCAGCGAGGTTACAATGGCGAGACATCTGCTGCACGGAATCATCACTCCGACGGTCTTACCCATGAATGCTTCCGCGGCACTCGACCGGTCCGCTCTGGAATGCCACGTCGAACACCTGGTGGCATCGGGCGTCCACGGGCTCTGGATCAACGGCACCACCGGTGAGTTCCACGCCCTCAACGCCGAGGATCGAGCGCTCGCGGTGAGCGCCTCCGCGCGGGCGGCGGCCGGTCGCATCCCGGTCATCGCCCACGTCGGGGACGCGGCCACGCGCCTGGCGGTGGACCACGCCCGGGCCGCCGTCGACGCCGGAGCGGACGAGATCGCGGTCATCGCCCCGTACTTCGCCACCTACGGGCGCGAGGAACTACTCGATCACTATCGCCTGATCGCCGAGGCCGTGGGCTTCCCGATCCTCGCCTACCACATGCCCCAGCTCACCAAGTCGAGCCTGAGCGTCGACTGCGTGCTGCGCCTCGCCCGGGAGGGCGTCCTGAGCGGCATCAAGGACAGCGGGGGCGACATGACCTGGCTGCGTCAGCTGCTGCGCGGATCCGAGGAGGCCGGCCTGCGGTGCTTCACCGGCGCCAGCAGCCTCACCGACCTCTCGCTGTACGCCGGCGCGGCCGGAGCCACGTCCTCGCTGGCCAACGTCACTCCACGGACCCTGGTCGCGCTCTACGACGCGGCTCGCGCCGGGAACTGGGCGCGCGCCCGCGCACTGCAGGAACAACTGGAGGACCTTCTCGAGGCGATGCGGGCGGCACGGCGTGCGCCGACCCTCTCCTCGTTCGTCACCACCTACAAGTTCGTCCTCGTCTCACTCGGCCTCATCAACGAGTCACACGCCGCTCCCCCGTTGGCCCGCCTGGACGAGGACGAGCGGCATCGCCTCTCCTCGACCGTGGTGCCGATGATCCGCGAGCTGGAGGCGGCAGCACACAAAGGAGAGACCACATGACTCCTGACCCACTGGATCGGCGCACCCTGCTGCGAGCCGGCGCGGGCCTGCTCGCCGCCGTCTCGCTGACGAGCTGCGGGTTCTTCGAGACCGCGCCGGAAACCGAGAGAACGGCCGGGGCGAAGGGCAAGGAGGCGCCCTCGCTGAAGAAGCTGGCCGACGACGGCAAACTGCCCGCGGTCGCGGCCAGGCTGCCCGACAAGCCGCTCGTCGTCACCCCGCTGGAGCGGAGCGGCGTCTACGGCGGCACCTGGCACTCGGCCATGCTCACCCAAGAGGACATGATGTGGCTGCGCTACAGCATGGGCTATGAGCCGCTGGTCAGCTGGGCGCCCGAATGGAAGGGCGTCGCCCAGACCGAGATCCTGCCGAACATCTGCGAGAAGTACCAGGTCCTGGACGGCGGCAAGGCGTTCGAGTTCACCCTGCGCAAGGGCCTGAAATGGTCCGACGGCAAGCCGGTCGTCACCGACGACTTCGCCTTCGCCTTCGACGACTACAACGTCAACGCCGAGCTGCACCCGGAGTCCATGTACGACCTGTGGCTGTCCAAGTCGGGCAAGCCCGCCCGTTTCGAGAAGGTCGACGATCTCACCGTGCGCCTGACGTACGAGGAGCCCAAGCCGGGATTCATGGAGGAGCTCGCCGGCACCTCCGGGGTGCTGATGCTGCTGCCCGCGCACTACATGAAGCAGTTCCACAAGAAGTACAACCCCGATGCGGACGCCCTGGCCAAGAAGGCGGGCCTGGACAGGTGGATCGACTACCTCCCGCTCCGGACCGAGCCCTGGGGCAACCCGGAACTGCCGACCCTGAACGCGTGGGTGGCCAAGAACGAGGTCGGCAAGGGCAGCAACGTGGTCGCCGAACGCAACCCGTACTACTGGAAGGTGGACCCGGAGGGCAGCCAGCTGCCCTACATCGACCGGGTCATCGCCGAGGTGGTGCAGGACGTCGAGGTGGAGGTGCTGAAGGTCTCCAACGGCGACCTGGACATGCAGCTCTACAACTTCGGCACGATCCGCAACAAGCCGGTGGTCGTCCGCAACCGCGACAAGGGCGGCTACGACCTGGTCGACTTCGTTCCCGACCTGGCCAACACCATGATCATCGGGTTCAACCAGACCCACCCCGACCCGGACAAGCGCAAGCTCTTCAGCAACAAGGACTTCCGGATCGGCCTGTCGCACGCGATCAACCGCCAGAAGATCATCGACACGATCTACGGCGGCCAGGGCAAGCCCTGGCAGTGCGGGCCGGTGCCCGGCGACGAACTGTCGGACGCCGAACTCGGCTCGCAGTACACCGCGTACGACGTCGACCTGGCCAACGAGTTCCTCGACAAGGCGGGATTCACCAAGCGCAACGGCGACGGCATCCGGCTCGTCAAGGACGGCATGCCGGTCAACTTCACCGTGCTCGTCGTCTCCGACTCGCCGGATCACGTCGACGCGCTCGACCTGATCCGCGAGGACTGGCGGAAGGTCGGCGTCGACGCCAACGTCCAGCGGGTCGCCGAGACGCTGTACTGGGAACGGGTCGAGGCCGGCGAGTCGGAGGCCGCCACCTGGTCGGGAGGCCCCTTCGCGCTGCGCACCGGCACCGGCGGCAACCACTACTACGTGCCGAACAACCCACGCGGCTCGTCCCGCTTCGGGGGCGCGTGGGCCAGGTGGTACACCCGCGGCGGCAGAGACGGTGAGAAGCCGCCCGCGGAGATCCAGAAGCAGCTCGACCTCTTCGACGAGATGCGCGCCACCTTCGACGCCACCCAGGCCCTCGCCCTCGCCCGGCAGGTCCTCACCATCACGAAGGAGCAGTTCTACTACATCGGCATCTCCACGCCGCCCGGCGAGTACGGCATCGTCAAGAGGACCATGCACAACGTGCCCAAG
Organism: Dolomitihabitans soli; assembly: GCF_022213955.1. Taxonomy (GTDB): domain Bacteria; phylum Actinomycetota; class Actinomycetes; order Streptosporangiales; family Streptosporangiaceae; genus Streptosporangium_A; species Streptosporangium_A soli. The sequence goes on from NZ_JAKNTW010000020.1 coordinate 125,734, forward strand.
AGGTTCAGCGGGGCCGTGGTGCACCAGGCGCCGGGACCCAGCAACCCCTCCACCTACTTCATCTCGGGCACTGCCTGAGGGGGGCACGCATGCTGTCCTACCTCATGCGTCGGCTGCTGCTGATGGTGCTGACGCTGGGCGCCGTATCCCTGGCGTCGTTCTTCATCATCAGCCTGCCGCCCGGCGACTACGTCTCCACCCTTCAGGCCCAGGCGGAGAGCCGCGGCGAGATGCTGGACGACTCCGTACTGGTCGCGCTGCGCGCGCGGTACGGGCTCGACCAGCCGTTCTTCACCCAGTACCTGAAGTGGATCTCGAACATCCTGCTGTACGGCGACTTCGGCCAGGCCTTCGCCTGGAACAGCCGCCCGGTCGCGGACCTCATCTGGGACCGGGTCGGCCTGTCCTTCTTCCTGTCCCTCTCCACGCTGCTGTTCGTGTGGGCCATCGCCTTCCCGATCGGCATCCTGTCCGCGGTGCGTCAGTACTCGGCCGGTGACTATCTGGCCACCTTCTTCGGCTTCCTGGGGATGGCCGTCCCGGAGTTCCTGCTCGCGCTGGTCCTGATGTGGGTCGGCATGCGCTACTTCGGGCAGAGCCCCGGAGGTCTCTTCTCCCCCGAGTACCAGGACGCGGCCTGGAACCTCGGGAAGGTCCTCGACCTGGCCGGCCATCTGTGGCTGCCGATCCTCATCATCGGTTTATCCGGGACGGCCGGGCTGATCCGGATCACCCGCGCCAACCTGCTCGACGAGCTCTACAAACCGTACGTGGTGGCGGCCCGCGCCAAGGGGCTGCCGGAGTGGAAGCTGCTCGTCAAGTATCCGGTGCGGATGTCGCTCAGCCCGTTCTTCAGCACGGTCGGCTGGCTGCTGCCCGGCCTCATCAGCGGCGAGACCATCATCTCCATCGTGATGAGCCTGCCGACCACCGGGCCGCTGCTGCTCAGCGGGGTCGAGAACCAGGACATGTATCTGGTCGGCAGTTTCATCCTGATCCTCTCCACCCTCACCGTCATCGGGACCCTGATCAGCGACCTGGTCCTCGCCTGGTGGGACCCCAGGATCCGGCACCGGTACCAGGGAGGGTGACAGATGCTCATGCAGTCGGAACACACGTCGCCGCAGGCGGACGACTTCGACCCCGAGGCCGGGCGGGCCTCCCCCTGGCGGCTGGTGTGGCGGAAATTCCGCAAGCACAAACTGGCCGTGGCCGGCGCGATCGTCATGCTGTTCGCCTACTTCGTCGTCGCCTTCGCCGAGATCCTCGCCCCGGGCTCGCCGAGCGCCGTCGACGAGAGGCACACGTACGCGCCGCCGCAGCTGGTGCAGGTGGACCTCAGCTGGGACAACGGGGTGCAGCTGTACGTCAACGGTTTCCGTACCGAACGGGATCCGGAGACCTTCGAGCAGATCCACACCATCGACCCCCGGCAGCGCGTCCCGATCACGTTCTTCGCCCGCGGCGACTCCTACCACATGTGGGGGCTCATCCCCTGGGACCGGCACCTCATCGGCTCGGCCGACCCGGCGCAGAAGGTCTATTTCCTCGGCACGGACCGGGCGGGCCGCGACGTGTTCTCGCGCATCATCCACGGCGCGCGGGTGTCGCTGTCCATCGGGCTCATCGGCGTCGCCGTCAGTTTCGTGCTCGGGCTGTTCTTCGGCGGCATCTCCGGCTACTACTCGGGCGTCCCGGACACCATCATCCAGCGGATCATCGAGTTCCTGATGGCCATTCCGACCCTGCCGCTGTGGCTCGCGCTCTCGGCGGCCGTCCCCTCCGACTGGGGGCCGCTGATGCGCTACTTCGCGATCACCACGATCCTGTCGGTGATCGGGTGGACGGGCCTGGCTCGGGTGGTGCGCGGCCGGTTCCTCTCCCTGCGCGAGGAGGACTTCGTGGTCGCGGCCCGCCTGGACGGGTGCGGTCGCGGCCGCATCATCTTCCGGCACATGGTGCCGTCCATGTCCAGCCACGTCATCGCCTCGCTCACGATGGCGGTGCCGGGGATGATCCTCGCCGAGACCGCGCTGAGCTTCCTGGGTCTCGGCCTGCAGTCCCCCGCCGTCAGCTGGGGCGTGCTGCTGCAGGAGGCGCAGAACATCAGGGCGGTGGAGACGGCCCCCTGGCTGCTGATCCCGGGCGTCGCGGTCCTGGTCACCGTGCTCGCCATGAACTTCGTCGGCGACGGGCTGCGCGACTCCGCCGACCCGTACAAGCAGTAGGAGCACACGTGGCCGCATCCGACGAGACGGTCCTCCGGATCGAGGACCTGCACACGCACTTCGAGCTCGACGACGGCGTCGTACACGCCGTCGACGGCGTGGACCTCGACATCCGGCGCGGCGAGGTGCTCGCCGTGGTCGGCGAGTCCGGGTGCGGCAAGAGCGTCATGGCCCGTTCCGTGCTGCGGCTGATCGACAGACCGGGCCGCATCACGGGCGGGCACATCTGGGTGCGCACGGGCGACGGCACAGAAGGCACAGACGGTATGGCCGACATGGTGACCGCCGACGCCCGCGTGGTGCGTTCCGTGCGCGGCAAACGCGTCGGGATGGTCTTCCAGGAGCCGATGACGTCGATGAGCCCGATGCACACGCTGGGCAACCAGATCGGCGAGGCGATCATGCTGCACGAGTCCGTCACCAAGGCGGAGGCGCGCGAACGCACGGTCGAACTCCTCGGCCGGGTCGGCATCTCCGCGCCGGAGCGGCGGGCCGACGAGTACCCGTTCCAGATGAGCGGCGGCATGCTGCAGCGCGCGATGATCGCGATGGCCCTGGCCTGCGGTCCCGAGCTGCTCATCGCCGACGAACCGACCACCGCGCTCGACGTCACCACCCAGGCCCAGATCCTCGACCTGCTGCGCTCGCTCCAGCAGGACACGGGGATGGCGGTCATGCTGATCACGCACGATCTGGGGGTGGCCGCCCAGATGGCCGACGAGGTCGCGGTGATGTATCTGGGCTCGGTCGTCGAGCGCGGGCCGGTGGCCGAGGTGTTCCGCGAGCCGCGGCACCCGTACACCAAGGCGCTGCTGCGGTCGGTGCCCAAGCTGGGGTCCCGCTCCCGGGAACGGCTCCAGCCGGTGCGCGGCATGGTGCCGCACGCCTACCGGCGGCCGCCCGGCTGCCCGTTCCACCCACGTTGTGATGAGTTCATCGCCGGACGCTGTGACGTGACGGTGCCGTCGCCCGTGCCCGGCCCCGAGCCCTCCCGCGTGGTCAGCTGCCTGCTGTACGAGGAGGTTTCGGCATGACGACCCCGCTCGCCTCGCGCGAGGACACCGCGTTGCTGGAGACGCGCGGCCTGACCAAGCACTTCCCCATCCGCCGCGGGCTGCTCGGCCGTACGGTCGGCCAGGTCCGCGCCGTGGACGGCGTCGATCTGCGGATCCGGTCGGGCCGTACCGTCGCGCTGGTCGGGGAGTCCGGCTGCGGCAAGAGCACGCTGGGCCGTTGCCTGCTGCGGGTGTACGAGCCGACTTCCGGGGAGATCCGTTACCACCGTCCCGACGGCGGCGTCGTCGATCTGGCCGCCCTCGGTGAGCGCGCGCTCAAGCCGTACCGCAGCGAGATCCGGCTGATCTTCCAGGATCCGTTCGCCTCGCTCAACCCGCGGATGACGCTGCTGCAGATCGTCGGCGAACCCCTCCGGGTCAACCTGGGTCTCTCCGCGGCGGAGACCGAGGAGCGGGTGGCCGACCTGCTGCGCCGCGTCGGGCTGCGCCCCGAATACCTGCACCGCTATCCGAACGCGTTCAGCGGCGGCCAGCGTCAGCGCGTCGGCATCGCCCGCGCGCTCGCGCTCGCGCCCCGGCTGGTGGTGGCCGACGAGGCGGTCAGCGCGCTGGACGTCTCGATCCGCGCCCAGATCCTCAACCTGCTGAAGGACATCCAGGAGGAGTCCGACCTCACCTATCTCTTCATCTCGCACGACCTGGGCGTGGTGGAGTACATGGCCGACGAGGTGTCGGTGATGTACGTGGGCCGGGTCGTCGAGACCGGCGACACCGACGACCTGTACGGCCGGCCGCTGCACCCCTACACCGAGGCGCTGCTGTCGGCCGTCCCCGACCCGGACCCCAGCAGACGGCGGCGGGAACGCATCGTGTTGAAGGGCGAGGTCGCCGACCCATCGCGGATCCCGGCCGGCTGCCCGTTCCACCCGCGGTGCTTCTACGCCGAGGACCGCTGCCGCACCGAGATCCCGGCTCTGCGCGAGATCCGGCCGGGCCGTACGGCGGCCTGCCACTTCGCCGGAGAGCTGGACCTGAAAGGAGTCGAAGAATCTTGAGCGACCCCCGGTTCGACGGTGTCGTCCGCCCGTCCGCGAGCGACGGCGTGCTCGGTGAGGCGCTGTTGCCCGTCCTGCATCCCGGCGACAGCCACGCCGCCAACCTCCTGGAACTCGCGGGCGGCGACTTGTTGTGCACCTGGTTCAACGGCCCCGACGAGGGCGACCGTGACACGAACGTCGTGCTGTCGCGGCTGGACCGGGGCACCGGCCGCTGGAGCACCCCGATGGCGCTGTCGGCCGATCCCGACCGGGCGGAGCAGAACCCGGTGCTGGCCCAGCGGCCTGACGGCACCGTCTGGCTCTTCCATCCCTCCAACGAACCGCACGACCAGACCACCGCCCGCCTCGTCGCCCGCACCTCCGCCGACGAGGGCCGCACCTGGGACGCGCCCCGCGTGCTGGCCGACGGGCCCGGCGTCTTCGTCCGCAATCCCCCTCTCGACCTCGACGACGGCACCTGGCTGTTGCCCGGCTACCGCTGCCGCCGCGGCGCCGAGCACAGCACCGTCCTGGTCAGCGAGGACGGGGGTGACGGCTGGAAGGAGATCGACCTGCCCGGCACCGACCATCTGGTGCAGCTGACCGCGGTCCGGCGCGACGACGGGTCGCTCTTCGCGATGTTCCGCAGCCGCGCGGCCGACCGCGTGCACGCCGCCGAGTCGGTGGACGGCGGCCGCACGTGGACGCCGCCCGTCCGTACCGACCTGCCCAACAACAACTCGGCGGTGCAGCTGACCCGGTTGAGCGGTGGCTCCCTCGCGCTGATCTACAACCACGCGAGCCTTGAACGCGGGGAGTTCCGCTGGGTCGGCTCGGGAGCCGGACGGCGCAAGAAGGCGCTGCGCACCCCGCTGACCCTCGCCCTGTCCGACGACGGCGGCCGCACCTGGCCCTTCCGGCGCGACGTGCAGACCGCCGACGACGAGTACTGGGGCACCGAGTACGGCTACTCGTACCCGAGCGTCACGCAGACCCGGGACGGGCTGCTGCACATCGCCTACTCCTACCTCCGCAAGACGATCAAACACGTGACGGTGTCGGAGGACTGGGTCCGGGAGGGCCGCCCGTGACGGGACCGAACGTCGAGATGTGGGACGTGTACGAGCTGACGCTCAACGGCCCGCAGGACGGAAATCCGTACCAGGACGTCCGGTTCGGCGCGGAGTTCCGCCATGGCCACCGCGTCGTGCCCGCCGACGGCTTCTACGACGGAGACGGCGTCTACCGGGTCCGCTTCATGCCGGACAGGACCGGCGACTGGACCTGCACGACCCGTTCCAGCGCGGCCGGGCTCGACGGCGTCGAAGCCGGGTTCACCTGCACCCCCGCCGGGCCCGGCAACCACGGCCCGGTCCGCGTCTCGGGTCCCCGGCACTTCCGGTACGCCGACGGCTCGCCGTACCTGCCGTTCGGCACCACCTGCTACCACTGGACCCACGACGAGGACGAGAAGCTGGAGGAGCAGACCCTGCGCAGCCTCGCGACCTCGCCGTTCAACAAGGTCCGCATGTGCCTGCTGCCGACCCAGGCGATGGATCCGCCCCGGCTGCCCTTTCCCGGGCGTACGCCGGGGGCGCTCGACAAGACCCGCTTCGACCCGGTGTTCTTCACCCACTTCGAGCAACGCGTGCGCGACCTGCGCGAACTGGGGGTCGAGGCGGACATCGTGCTCTTCCACCCCTACGACCGGGGGCACTGGGGCGTCGACGACATGACCCCCGACGAGGACGCCTTCTTCGTCAGATACGCCCTCGCCCGCCTCGCGGCGTACCGCAACGTGTGGTGGTCCATCGCCAACGAGTACGACTTCAACAACGCCAAGACCGTCGAGGACTGGGACCGCATCGGCCGGTTGGTGCAACGCGCCGATCCCTACCAGCACCTGCGGTCCATCCACAACGGCACCCGGATGTACGAGTACGAGCGGATCTACGACTTCGGCAAGCCCTGGACCACCCACCAGTCCATCCAGCACTGGGACGCCACCTTCACCTCCGGCTGGCTCGCCGCCTGCCCCAAGCCGGTCGTGCTCGACGAGATCGGCTACGAGGGGAAGATCGGCCGCCGGTGGGGCAACATCACCCCGCGCGCGCTGCTGCGCCAGTTCTGGCACGGCATGGTGGCCGGCGGCTACGTCGGCCACGGCGAGTGCTACCCGGAGCAGGACCCGGACGGGGCGGCCTGGGTCTCGCGCGGCGGCCGGCTGCACGGCGACACCGCGCCCAGGATCGCCTTCCTGCGCGGGCTCTGGGAGGAGGGGCCGGAGGACACGTTCGTCTACTTCGGCGACCGCCAGCACGCCCACCGCGACATCGACCTGCCCGACGGCTCCTGGGACGCGCACCTCGTCGACACCTGGGAGATGACCGTCACCCCGCTGCCCGGCCCGCACCGCGACCGGGTCCGCGTCCCCCTGGACCACCGCCCCGACCTGGCCCTGCGGCTCCGGAAGGCGACATGACCCCCGACCACGGCCCCGTCCGGATCGACGGAACGCGGTTCCGGCACCACGACGGCACCCCCTTCCACCCCTGGACCACCTCCGTGCCGCAGGCCGACCCGGGCACGCTGCGCGAGCTGGCCGGCTCGCCGTTCAACCGGGTCCGGCTGACCGCGTCGGCCGCGCTCCCGCTCGACCGGCTCGACCAGCAGGTCGGCGCGCTGGGCGCGATCGGTGTGCAGGCCGAGGTGATGCTGCACGGCAGGGACGTCCGGGAGACGGTGTCGCGGCTCGCGGGCCACCCCAACGTGTGGTGGTGCGCCCCGGCCGACCACGAGACGCAGACCGACATCCAGGAGTACGACCACGGCCGTCATCCGCTCACCGTGCACGGCCCGGTCGGCACCGACTTCGGCGCGCCCTGGATCACCCACGCCTCCGTGCGTCACCCGCAGGCGCGGGCCGTGTCCGGCCTGGTCGAGCACTTGTGCAAGCCGGTGCTCATCGACGACTGCGGCGCGGAGGGCGACGTCCAGGAGCCGGCGGACGCCCTGTACGGGCGGGAGATGGTGTCGCGTGTCTGGGAGGGCGTGTGCCGCGGCGGCTACGTCGCGCACGGCGAGGCGTACGGCCCGGACCCGTGGAAGCGGCGGGGCGGCCGGCTGCGCGGCGTGAGCGCGCCGCGCATCGCCTTCCTGCGCGCGATCCTGGAGGAGGCCCCGCCCGGCCTGGCGCACACCCCGGAGACGTACGACGCCTCGACGCTGGAGGCGCCGGGAGAGTACGGGCTTCAGTACCTCGGCCCGCACCGCTATCCGCGCCGCCCCTTCGACCTGTCCGGCGACTGGCGGGTGGACGTCATCGACACCTGGAACATGACCACCCGCCCGCTCGACGGCACCTGGACGGGCGCCTTCCAGGTGGAGCTCCCGGCGGAGCCGTACCTCGCGATACGGCTGCGCCGGGCCTGAGCCGCCGGAGCCGGGTCTGATCCGGTGTCCCCGGCGGAGCCGTCCCCCGCCTACGGCTCCGCCGGGCTCCGCCGGAGCCGTGTCCCGCGATTCCGGGCAGTACGGCTCCGCCCGGGTCGGCCCGGACCGTACGGCTCCGCCCGGGCCGGCTCGGTGGACGCGGCGGAGCCGTACCTCGCGGCGCGGCTCCGCCGGACGTGGTGGTTACCAGTCCTTGCCGGAGGCCGCCTGGGCCTTGATGTAGTTCGGGATGTCCCGGGTCTCGGCCACGGTGAGCGCCGAGCGGACCGAGAGGCCGTCCTTGAGCACGTGCTGGCGGAACACCATGTACATGGGGATGTCCCAGTACTCGGTCTGCTGGTAGTCCTTGATCACGGCGTTGTCGCCCCAGAAGACGCCCGAGGTGTCCACCCCGGCCAGTTCGGGGATCTGGGCGCCGAACGCCGACTTGACGGCGTCGGACTGGAGGGCGGGCTTCATGCCGTGCTTGGACAGCTCGATCTGCCCGTCCTGGGACACCAGCCACTTCAGGACCGCGAGCGCCTGTTCCTTCTTGGTCGACTGCGGCGGCAGGAAGGCGGCGATGGTGTTGGGCTGGTAGATCGAGTTCTGCCCGCTGCCCAGGACGGGGACGGAGGAGACGCCCAGCTCGACGTTCTTCCTCAGCTCACGCCACTCCTCGGCGTCGTCCGCCTGGAGGTAGTGCGGGCTGAGCGCGTAGGCGTTGAGCTTCCACAGGCTGTCCACGGCCATCGCCACGTGGCCGGTCAGCAGGTAGTCGTCGACGGTGGTGAAGATGTTGCGCGGCAGCAGCAGGAAGCGTTCCATGTTCGCGCCGAGCTGCTGCCAGCCCTTGGAGGTGATGCCGATCTTGACGTCCTCGGGCTTCGGGCTCTCGCTGCCGGTGGGCAGGAAGGGGTAGAGGCCGAGCTGGTTGTACTCCAGGTACAGGTCGGGGTGTTGCAGGTAGCCCTTGTACGCCGTCAGGTCCTTCTCGAACGTGAGCTTCTTGGCGAGGCGGAACGCCTCGTCGTAGGTGATGCCGTTCGACGGGGTCCGCAGGCCCTGCATGTCGAAGATCTTCTTGTTGTGGAAGAGCACGAACTCGTCCACGAACAGCGGAACGCCGTAGATCCCCCCGTCGGAGCGCGACTTGACCATCTCGACCGCGCCCTTGTTGAGCGAGCCGACGTCGATCCCGGAGGTCCTGAGGTCGTCGGTGAGGTCGCGGACCCAGCCTCGGGGCTCCAGGTCGCGGTCGATGCGCCGGCGCGGGTCCTCGATGATGATGTCCGGCACCACGCCGGCCTTCTCCAGGTCCTCGTAGCGGATCGGGTAGTCCCAGGCGGCCGCCTTGATCTTCAGGCCCGGGAACGCCGCTCTGAGCTTGTCGCCGATGACCCTGTCGAAGAAGCCCTCGTTCTCGAAGGGCTTGTAGTTGGCCATGAAGATGAAGAGCTCGTCGTCGCAGACCTCGAACGGCGTGCCGTACTTGTTCGGGATCTGGACGCAGGCCGCCGCACGGGTCGCCGCACGCGCGGTGGCCGGCACGGAGAGGCCGGCCATCGCCGCGCCGCCCGCGAGCGCTCCGGCCGTCACGAACCGCCGGCGGCTCAGTCCGAACCGGGAACCGTCGCCGTCCTGGGGGGTCTGGTGCATGCTTCGTGCCTCCTGAAGGGGGTCAGCAGTAGGTACTCCACTGGCATACCACTTGCATGCCATAATCGTCCCGCTGGACTTCAACGGTCAACACCTATGACGGATAGGAGTTGTCAATGTTCCGCATCGCGAACGGCGACAAGATCCTGGAACTGACCGAGCAGCCGGGCGACGTGCGGTTCGCCTGCCGGCGGACGGCCGACGGCGACGCCGGTCTCACCGCCCGCCTGAGCGAGATGCTCGCCTTCTCCACCGGCCGCCCCTGGGACCTCACCCTGCCCGGAGTGAGCGACCCCCGGATCCGGCGCACCGCGAAGGGACTGGCGGTGACCTGCGGCATCGGCGGCCTGGCGGTCGAGCTCGACCTGGCCTTCGCGGGCGGCCTGCTGCTGCTCGACATCACCTGGCGCAACCCGGGCGCCGCGACGCACCAGGACGCCGTCGTCGGCCTGGTGCTGCCCCTGCCGTGCCGCACGCCCGAGGCGGTGACCCTGCCGCAGGTGTTCTACCGGGGCAACCCGTCGGCCGAGCGCGACCGCGTGGTGCCGCGCCTCGGGGTCGGCCCCGGGCGCGGCCTGGTGGTCGAGGACCACCGGCTGCCGATCCCCTGTGCTCACGCCGAGTGGCCCACACCCGAGGGCAACTGGTATGCCACCCTCTACGCCGAGACTCCCGGAGAGGGCTCCCTCGGCGCCGTCCAGCGCGACCGTGTGGCGCTGCTGGCGATGAGCGGCGCGCTGATGTTCAACGGCGTGCCGGACACGGCGTACGTCCACAAGAACCGCACGGCCCCCTACGACGGCGGCTACCGGGACCTCCCGCCGGGCGCCGTCCACCGCACCCGCCACGCCCTCGACTGGGGACGCCCGACGCAGCCGGGACACGGCTTCCGGGAAATCGTGCGCCGGGGACTGGATCTCTATGACCCGCTGGGCGCCCGGCCGCTGACCCTGGACCAGATCGTGCACCACAAGACGTCCGCGCTGGACCGCCGCTGGCACGACGCCGAGCGCGCCGCCGGCTACCTGAAGTTCACCGGCCCCGGCCACACCCCCGGCTTCATGTACGGCTGGACCGGCCAGAGCCTCAAACTCGCCTGGTGCGACGCCCGCATCGGCCTCGACGCCGACCTGCCCCAGCGGATCGACCGCTGCCGGCGGGCCGTGGACTTCTACCTCGACGGCAGCGCGACCGGCGCGCCGCCCGGCCTGCGGATGAGCTTCTACGCCACCGAGGACCGGACCTGGTCCGGGTTCCGGCGGGACGAGAAGGAGTTCATCTCCGCCCGGGCGTACGGCGACACGCTCGGCGACCTGGCCGACATCATCGAACTCCTGCGCTCCCGCGGGCACGCCGTGCCGCCGCGCTGGATCCAGGCGCTGACCGCCGGAGTGGACACCGCCTGCGCCACCGTGCCGCCGTTCGGCTGGCGGCTGGACGGCACGCCGCTGCCCGGCGATCCCGGGGCGGCCGGCCTGCCGTGCGTCCTGGCCCTGCTGAAGGCCCACCGCGTCACCGGCGAGCCCCGGATGCTGCGGCGCGCCGAGGAACTCGTCGAGCACTACCGCCACCGGCACGCCGACGACTACGCCCGCCCGTTCGCCCGCGCCACCCTCGACGCCGCCTGCGAGGACAAGGAGGGCGGCATGGCCTACTTCCAGTGCGTGTACGAACTCCTGCTGCTCACCGGGCGGGACCGCTACCGCGACTGGGCCGAGGAGGCCGCCGACTGGCTGCTCACCTGGGTCTACCAGTGGAACCCGCCGTTCCAGCACGGCTTCGAGACGACCGGCTGGCCGGGGGTCAGCGTGCAGAACCACCACGTCGACGTGTTCTTCCCGGCCTGCGAGCTCGCCGGGCTCGGCGAGCTGACCGGGAACCGGGTCTACCGCAGGCTCGGCGAGCTGGTGCTGCACGCCTTCGGGCAGGGCATCTGCACCCGCCCCGGGGAGTGGGGCTTCGACGACCCCGGCGAGCAGGCCGAGGGCTTCTTCCCCACGAACTGGCAGACCCGTGGCACGGCCAACACCTGGAACCCGTCGTGGGTGACCGCTCAGGTGCTGTCGCAGGCGCTGCGGATGGGAGCCGGCTCCGGCCGGTGCACCCCTCTCGGACGGTAACCGAGCGCCTCGCCGACCCCCAGGTGATCGGCGAGCAGCCAGGCGATCGCCAGCCACATCTCGGTGCCCTGCAGGCCGGCGACGTGCGGCGGGCGCGCGCCGGGCTCCAGGGCGAAGGAGAATCCGGCGCCGTCCTGCCACCGGCCGAGCAGCCGCTCCAGTTGCGCGCGCGCCCAGTCGCGGCCCTCCCCGATCCGGTGCCCGGTCTGGCGGGCGCACAGCCACAGCGGGTGGACGACGTCGAGGACGTCGCAGGCGTTGCCCCGGTCGGGGCCGAAGCAGGCCGGGTCACGGCTGTGCGTGAGCACGGTGTCCACGGTCCGCTCCGGGTAGGGCAGGGGCAGCCCGAACTGGGCGAACGTGCCGCGGGTGACACGGTAGAAGCCGTTCACCGGCTGCCGCCACCGGTCGGACCCGCGCGGCTGCCCCCACAACCCGTGCACCGGGTCGGCGCGGGTGAGCAGCCAGCCGAACAGCGCGTCCGCGGCCGGCGCGCGGCGGCCGGACACGTCCAGCTCACGCCGGAGCGCGGTGCCGATCCCGTCCACCCAATGGCCCGACCGCCACGCCTCGGTCCGCCACGGCAGGGCGTCCAGCCGTTCCGTCAGCCGCTCGGCGGTCAGCTCCGTGACCGCGCGCTGCGGGTGCGCGAACCGGGAACCCAGCAGGTCGAGGGCGTAGCCGACGGACAGGATGTGGTACATCGCCGTGTCGTCGTCCAGTGAGGGCGGCCCGGCCGCGTACTCCGGGACCAGCCCGGTGGCCGGGTCCTGCAGGGCACGCAGCCGCTCGGCGAGCTCCGGCCCGTCCGATCCCGGCGGAGGCCCGTCCAGCAGCAGCGCGGACACCTCCACGGCGTCGCACACCGCCCGCACCGTACGGCCGGCGCCCGGCCGGTCGATCCAGGTGTCGCCGTCGCGGCACCGGAGCAGGACGTCCTGCGCCTGCTCGCGGGCGCGCGCGGCGAACCGCTCCAACCGGGCGTCCAGGCCCGCCGGCCGTGCCGTTCCCGTATCGCGTCCCGTATCGCGTCCCGTGTCGCGCCGGTCACGCAGCCGGCGCGCCGGGTTGCCCGCGGCGACCGACCAGGGCGGCAGGTCCCGGGTGACCACCGAGCCCGCGCCGATCACGCAGTGGTCGCCGATGGTCACGCCGTCGACGACGACCACGTTCGAGCCGATCCACACGTCGTCGCCGATCACGATCCCCTTGGACACGAGAGGCTGCCGGTGCACGGGGGTGTCGGGCGCGAAAGTGTGGTTGAAGCCGAGCAGCGAGGTGTGCGCCCCCACGCGTACCCCGTCGCCGAGCCGCAGCGTGCCGCGCGCCGTACTGAAGGGGTTGAGCGTGCAGTGGGCGCCCATCCGCACGTCGTCGGTGACCACGGCGTGCGCGCCGATGTAGGAGCGGTCGCCCAGTCGCAGCCGCCGGGGGTGCACTCCCGCCCACGGCGAGACGAAGACCCGCTCCCCCAGCTCGGCCTCGCCGCCCTCCGCCTCGATCCGGCCGGCCAGCCGCCGCTGGTGCTCCAGCTGCTCCGCGCGCTGCTCCTCGCCGGCCGTACTCCAGAACTCCCAGGGGCAGTAGTCGTAACGGCCGGGCTCGTTCCCCGGCTGCGCCCCCCGGTCGTGCTCGTTCCCCGGGCGTGCCCCCCGGTCGTGCTCGGGCTCATTCCCGGTGTCCACCGGTGACCCCCTCCCGTACGAGGCCGTGCACGTGTTCGACCCGGTCCGGCTCGTCCACGGCGGTGAAGTGGCAGCCGGACAGCCGCAGGTCGCGGATGGGCGCGTGCTCGTAGCCGCGGGCCAGCACCGCGCGCCGGGCGTGGCCCACCGTGACGTCGCTGATCCCGATGTCGCGGACGAGCGGCGGGAAGTCGCCGCTGTCGCCCTCCCCGCGATGGAAGTCGCAGGTGAGGAACTCCTTGGTGAGATGGGTGACGGTGATGTCGGCGAGCTGGATGTTCTCGGCGAAGCCGCCGCGCACCGAGTTGGTCTTGATGTAGAGACCGAAGTAGAGCCCGGGGCCGCCGATCCGGCAGCGGCGCACGTAGACGTTCCTGATGCCGCCCGTCATGTCGCTGCCCAGGGTGATCGCGCCGTACCGGTGCCGCAGCACGCAGTCCTCGATCACGATGTTCTCGCTGGGGGTGTTCACCCGCCGGCCGTCGGCCTCGCGGCCCGACTTGATGGCGATGCAGTCGTCGCCCGCGGTGATGTCGCAGCGGCGGATCACCACGTCCCGGCACGACTCCGGGTCGATGCCGTCGTTGTTGGGGCCGGGGCTGTCGATGGTCACGTCCTGGATGAGGACACCGGTGCAGAGCACGGGGTGGATCTCCCACATCGGGGAGCGCACGATCGTCACGCCTTCGACGAGCACGCCGTGGCAGCTCTGGAACTCCACGAAGTTGGGCCGGAACCGGTGGCCCTGGGCGTACACCCGCCGCTCCACCGGTTCGCCGTCCTCCGCCTGCCGCCACAGGCTCGGCCAGTCGTCCTCCTGCTGCCGGATGCCGGGCCGCCAGCCGAACTCGGCCTGCCCGGACCAGGGCCACCAGTGCTCCTCGTCGGCCTGCCCGTCGAGGACGCCGCGCCCGGTGATCGCCACGTCACGCTGCCCCTGGGCGTAGACGAACGGCGAGTAGCCGTAGCACTCCACGCCCTGGAACCGGGTGAGGACCGGCGGCAGGTAGGCGGCCGGGTCGCGGCTGAAGAGCAGCGTCGCGCCCTGCTCAAGGTGCAGTTCGACGTGGCTGCGCAGCCGTACCGGCCCGGTCGCGTACGTCCCCGGGGGGACCCGCACCCGGCCGCCGCCCGCGTCGTGGCAGGCCGTGATCGCGTCGCGGATGGCCGCCGTGCAGTCGGTGCCCGCGTCGCCCCGGGCGCCGAAGTCGGTGATCGTGAAGGTGCGGTCGGCGAAGTTCGGCCGGCGCACCCGCGCCACGATGGCGTCCGCCTCCTTCCAGTCGCCCATCAGGACGTGACCTCCTTGCGGGCCGCCGCCGAGTCCGGGACGTACTCCCCGTTGATCCGCACCCGCCGCAGCACCAGACCCGTCACGTTCCGCAGCTCGTTGGGCCCGGTCATCGCCACGAAGTCGCAGTCGCTGAACGACACGTCGCGGATGGGGTTGGCGTCGTTGCCGAGCAGGGTCCAGGCGCGCGGGCCGTTCTGGGCGGTGAGCCGGTGCACGGAGATGTTCCGCACGTCCGGGTAGTAGTCGCCGACGTCCACCCGCTCGTAGTTGAGCGCCACCTCGATGACGGTCTCGCCGACCTGGCCGACCGTGATGTCATGGCAGGTGATGTCGCGCACGTAACCGCCGCGCAGCGGATTGGACTTGATCCGGATCGCGCGGTCCAGGTCGGGGCTGTCCATCCGGCAGTCGCGGGCGAGGATGTCGCGCACGCCACCGGTGGTCTCGCTGCCGATGGTGACGCCGCCGTGCCCGTTGCGCATCTCGCACCGCTCGACGAGGGCGTGCTCGCAGGGCACGTTGACCCGCCGCCCGTCGGCGTTCTTGCCGGCCTTGAAGGCGACGCAGTCGTCACCGGTGTCGAACAGGCAGTCCTGGATGAGGACGTAGGCGCAGGACTCGGGGTTGCAGCCGTCGTTGTTGGGGCCGTGCGGGCTGTCCACGGTCACCGAGCGGATGGTGACGTTACGGCACAGCACCGGGTGGATGTTCCACATCGGGGAGTCGCGGACGGTGACCCCCTCGATGAGGATGTCGCGGCACTCGTAGAACTGGATCAGGTTGGGCCGCAGGCGGAGATCGGCGCCGAAGACCCGCTCCTCGACGGGTGTGCCGGCCTCTCCCCAGGCCAGCAGTTGTTTCTTGGCCGCCGATTCGACCGAGGGGCCGCCGTCGACGCCCTTGGTCCAGTTCCACCAGTGCTCGGCGTCGGCCTGACCGTCGATCACGCCGCGCCCGGTGATCGCGATGTTCCGGCAGCCGCGCGCGTAGATGAAGGGCGAGTAGCTGACGCACTCCGTTCCCTCGTAGCGCGTGTACACGGCCGGCAGGTACGCGGCCGGGTCCCGGCTGAAGCGCAGCGTGGCGCCCTCCTCCAGGTGCAGGTCGATGCGGTCGCGCAGATGCACCGCGCCGGTCAGCCAGTCGCCGGGCGGGACGATCACACGGCCGCCGCCGGCCGCGGCACAGGCCGCCACGGCGTCGCGGATGGCGGCGGTGCAGTCGGTCACGCCGTCGCCGACCGCACCGTGGTCGGTGATGCGCACCCGGCGGCGGGGGAAGCGCGGCTCGCGCACGCCCGCGAGGATGCGCGCGGCCTGCCGGTCGGCGGCGGCGCGGTCCGCGCCCGGCACCGCCGACCCCGCCGACGCGGCGGCGGACGCGGTCCCCGCGGTCAGCAGGTACGCGACGGTGGAGCCCGCCGCCAGCAACACCGTTCTGCGGTCGGGAGCCTTCATCGGGACCACCCCTCGGCTGGAATGTGCAGGTGCTCACGCTCCGGAACCCTCGGCGGCACGGCCGGGTCGGCGAGCAAGAGCGGGATTAGTGGTATGCCAGTCATGGTCAACAACGCCGTCTCGTAACCGGGATGAACGCTTGCGAGCGCGCCCGACATGAACGCTAGGCATGGCATCGAACGTAGTCAAGAGGTGTTGACCCGGCCACAGCAGCCGTTTTACGGTCGAGGTCATCCACCGGACAAGGTGGCATACCAGTGAGGGTGACACCGTGACCACCGCACCACATGCCCTGAAAACCGGATACCTCACGGACCCGCTCGGCCTCGACGACCAGCATCCCGGCCTGTCCTGGCAGCCGACGTACGGCCGGCAGCAGGCGTACCGCGTCCAGGCCGCCACCGGCCCGGAACCGCTCGCCTCGGGCGAGGCCGACCTGTGGGACAGCGGGCGGGTGGACGGGGAGCGCCACACCGATGTGCGCTACGGCGGCAAGACGCCCGGCGCCGGGCAGCGGGTCTGGTGGCGGGTGCGCGTCTGGACGGCCGGCCGGCCCTCGCCGTGGAGCGAGGCCGCCGTCTGGGAGACGGGCCTGCCGTCCGCCGCCGACTGGGAGGGCGCGCAGTGGGTGACCGCACCCGATCTGGACGCCCGGATGCCGCTGCTCGCAGGAGACTTCCACCTGGCGGACCGGCCGGTGCGGGCCCGCCTGTACGCCACCGCCCTCGGCGTGTTCGAGGCGTCCGTCAACGGCGCCGAGGTGGGCCGCGCCGTGCTGGAGCCGGGCTACAGCGCCTACGACAAGCGTCTCCTGTACGCCACCTACGACGTCACGGACGCGTTGCGGGCCGGCGCCAACACGGTCGGCGTGCGCCTCGGCAACGGCATCGCGCACGTCCCCGACGTACCCGGCCGCTACCAGAAGCTCCGCGTCAGCCACGGGCAGCCCAGAGTGCTCGCGCTGCTGCGCGCGGAGTACGCCGACGGGACGTCCACCACGGTCGTGACCGGCCCCGACTGGCGGACCGCCCCCGGTCCCGTCACGCTCTCCGCGTGGTTCGGCGGCGAGGAGTACGACGCCCGGCTCGAACTGCCGGGCTGGGACACCCCGGACGCCGACCTCGGCGGCTGGCTGCCCGCCGTCGTCGCGCCGCTCGACGGGCCGCGGCTGCTCACCGCCCGGGCCCATCCGCCCATCGAGGTGGTGGACACCGTCGTGCCCGTCTCGATGATCGAACCGCGTCCCGGGGTGTACGTCTTCGACCTGGGCGTCAACATCGCCGGCTGGCCGCGACTACGGGTGGCGGGACCGGCCGGCACCTCGGTGGTCATCCACCCGGCGGAACTCCTGTCCGCCGACGGCACCGTCAACCAGCGCTTCACCGGCACCCCCTGCTACGACCGCTACACCCTGCGCGGCGACGGGACCACGGAGGTGTGGCAGCCGGGAACCGTCTACCACGGCTTCCGCTACCTCCAGGTGGAAGGGCTCCCCGAGCCGCCCACGCTGGACACCGTGCGGGGGCTCGTGCTGCGGGCGGCCAACGCGCGGGCGGGGGGCTTCACCTGCTCGTCCGACCTGCTCAACGGCGTCCACCGGCTGATCGACCGGGCCGTGCAGGGCAACATGTACAGCGTCCTCACGGACTGCCCGCACCGGGAGAAACTCGGCTGGCTGGAGGAGACGCACCTCGTCTTCCCCGCCGTGGCGTACGGCTACGACGTGGCCGCGTACTACCGCAAGCTGGTGCGGGACATGGCCGACGCGCAGACCGAGACCGGCCTCGTCCCCGGCATCGCCCCGGAGTACACGGTCTTCGAGGACAAGTTCCGCGACGACCCGAACTGGGGCGGCGCCATCGTCCTCGCGCCGTGGCACCTCTACCGCACCTACGGCGACACCGCCACCCTGCGCGCCCACTACCCGCACATGCTGCGCTACCTCGCCCACCTGCGCTCGCGAGCCGACGGCGACCTGCTCCACCACGGGCTCGGCGACTGGATCGCGTTCGACGACTCGACGCCCAAGGCGGTCACCGCGACGTTCGCCTACCACGCCATCGCCACCGCCCTCGCCGGGATCGCCGAGGTCATCGGCGAGGACGACGACGCGGCGGACCACCGGCGGCTCGCCGCCCGCGTCGCCCGCGCCTTCCACGCCGCGTTCTTCGACGCCGAACGGCACACCTACGCCACCGGCAGCCAGGCCTGCGACGCGCTCGCGCTGGAGATGGGCGTGGTGCCGGAGGAGGAGCGGGCGGCCGTCGTCGCCCATCTCGTCGCCGGCGTCCGCGCGGCCGGGAACCACGTCACGGTCGGCGAGATCGCGCTCCCCTCGCTGCTGCGGGTGCTGTCCGCGCACGACCGCGACGACGTGGTGTGGGACCTGCTCAGCCGTACCGACAGTCCCAGCTACGGCTACCAGCTCGCGCACGGCGCGACCGCGCTGACCGAGCGCTGGGACGGGCCGACCCGGGGCTCCTCGCAGAACCACTTCATGCTCGGCGCCGCCGCCGAATGGTTCACCGCCTCGCTGGCCGGCATCCGGCAGGCGGCGGACTCGGTCGCCTACGAGCGCATCGTCATCCGGCCCGGCCCGGTCGGCGACCTCACGTACGCGAGCGCCTGGTACGACACCCCGCGCGGCCGGGCCGGAGCCACCTGGCACCGCGGCGCGGAGGAGTTCCGGCTCACCGTCACGCTGCCGCCCGGCGGGCCGTCACGCGTCGAGCTGCCACTGCCGGACGGCGGGCGGGACCTGCGCGAGGTCGCCCCGGGGAGCTGGGAGTTCAGCGTGCCCGGCCGGTGGGCGGAAACCGAAGGCACACCGTGACGTCTCCAGGGGAGAAGATGGCCGCGTACTACGAGGACCTCGAACCCGGCACCGGCCGCCGCGCGCCGCGTGCCCACGCCCTGTCGGACGCCGGATCGCTGAGCCTGAACGGTGACTGGTCCTTCCGCCTCTCGCCGACCGCGGACGGGGCGCCGCTGGACTTCCTGGGCCCCGACGAGCCCGGCGGCGGCTGGTCACGGCTGCCGGTGCCGTCGCACTGGGTGCTGCACGGCCACGGCGTGCCCAGGTACACCAACACCGCCTACCCGTTTCCCATCGACCCGCCGTACGTGCCGGACGACAACCCGACCGGCGACCACCGGCACGTCTTCGACCTGCCGGACGGCTGGCGCGTCGCGGGCAGCGTGCTGCGTTTCGACGGCGTCGACTCGTGCTTCCGGGTCTGGCTCAACGGCCGGGAACTGGGCACTTCCAAGGGCAGCCGGCTGCAGGCGGAGTTCGAGGCGGCCCCGGCCCTGCGCGCCGGCCGCAACGTGCTGGCCGTACGGGTGCACCGCTGGTCCTCCGGCAGTTACCTGGAGGACCAGGACATGTGGTGGCTGCCCGGGATCTTCCGCGACGTGACGGTGCTGGAACGTCCGGCGGGCGGCATCGACGACTTCTTCGTCCACGCCGGCTACCGGGACGGGCACGGGCTGCTGCGCGTCGAGACCGACGTGCCGGCCCTGCTGACCGTTCCGGGGCTCGGCGTCACGCGGCACCCGGCCGGGGAGCCCCTCACCCTGCCCGGCGTCGAGCCGTGGAGCGCCGAGAGCCCGACGCTGTACGACGGGGAGCTCTTCACCGACCACGAGCGGATCCGGCTGCGCATCGGCTTCCGCACCGTGGCGATCCGGGACGGCAGGTTCACCGTCAACGGCGTCCCCGTCCTGCTGCGCGGCGTCAACCACCACGAGCACCACCCCGACCACGGACGGGCCGTGCCCCTCGCCACCCTGCGCGAGGACCTGCTGATGATGAAACGGCACAACATCAACGCGGTCCGCACCGCCCACTATCCGCCGCACCCCGCCTTCCTCGACCTGTGCGACGAGCTGGGCCTGTGGGTCGTCGACGAGTGCGACATCGAGACCCACGGCTTCATTTACTCCGGCTTCCAGGGGAACCCGCTCGACGACCCGCGCTGGGAGCCGATGCTGCTCGACCGGGTGCGCCGCATGGTCGAGCGGGACAAGAACCATCCGAGCGTCGTCATCTGGTCGCTGGGCAACGAGAGCGACGACGGCCGCAACCTGGCCGCCCTCGCCGGCTGGACCCGTGACCGCGACCCGTCACGCCCCCTCCACTACGAGCGCGACCGCACCTACCGCCACTCCGACTTCTACAGCCTCATGTACGCCCCCGTGGACGAGGTGGCCCGCATCGGACGCCACGAGGAGGAGGCGCCGCCCGAGACCGCCGACCGGCCCGAACTGGAGGAACGCCGGCGTGCCCTGCCGTTCCTGCTGTGCGAGTACGCGCACGCCATGGGGAACGGCCCGGGATCGCTGACCGACTACCAGCGTGTGCTCGAGGAGCATCCGCGCTGCGCGGGGGCGTTCGTGTGGGAGTGGATGGATCACGGCCTGCGCCGCCGTACCGAGGACGGGCGGGAGTTCTTCGGGTACGGCGGGGACTTCGGCGACGCTCCGCACGGCGGCACCTTCTGCATCGACGGCCTGGTCTTCCCCGACCGGACGCCGTCGCCTGGGCTGGCCGCCTATGGGAAGGCCGTCGAGCCGGTCGGCATCGAGGTGTCCGCCGCCGACGGGCGCGTCCGCGTCCGCAACCGCCATGACGTGTGCGACCTGTCCCACCTGCGGTTCGCCTGGACCCTTGAGGACGAGGGCGTCCCGATCGGGTACGGCGAGCTGAAGGTCCCGCACGTGGCCGCCCGGCAGTCCGCCGACCTCCCCCTGCCCCGGCTGCCCGTTCCCGACCGGCCGGCCGGGGAACTGTGGCTGACGGTCCGGGCGGTGCTCGCGGCGGGCACGCCGTGGGCCGACGCCGGGCACGAGGTCGCCTGGGCGCAGGCACGGATCGCCGCCGGGCACGAGGCCGCCCCGGAGCAGGCGCGGGTGGCCCCCTCCGCCGCCCGGCGCACGGAATCCGGCGACGAACCCGAGCAGGCGGGCGCGTCCGGCGGCGGGCTCAAGCGTGCGGGCGCGGAGTTCGATCCCCGCACCGGCGCGCTCCGTGCCCTCGGCGGCCTCCCGCTCGACGGCCCGCACCTCGACATCTGGCGCGCGCCCACCGACAACGACCGCGGCATGGGGGACAACTCCGTGCTGCGCACCTGGCTGGCCGCGGGTCTGGACCGGATGGTCACGCGTACCGTGCGCGTCGAGGAGCGGCCGGACGGGCTGATCGCCGAGATGCGGGCGGCCCCGGCCGGGCTGCCGCACGGCCTGCGGGTCCGGTACGAGTGGACGCCGGAAGGGGACGGGCTGCGGCTGGCCGTCCACGTCGCCCCCGAAGGTCCGTGGGAGGAGCTGACCCTCCCGCGCCTCGGTGTGCGCTTCGCGCTGCCCGGCGGCCTCGACCGGGTCCGCTGGTACGGCAAGGGCCCCGGTGAGGCGTATCCGGACAGCGAACAGGCGGCCCGGGTGGGCCTGTTCACGGCGACGGTCGCCGGCCTGCAGACGCCGTACGTCGTCCCCCAGGAGAACGGCCGCCGCGCCGCCGTACGGTGGGCCGAGCTCACCGATCCGGCGACCGGGGCCGGGCTGCGGGTGGCGGGCGCGGGCCCGTCGCCGCACTTCGGGCTGACGGCGCGGCCGTGGGGCGCCGAGGCCCTCGAAGCGGCCGCGCACCCCACGGACCTGGTGCCGGACGGCCGGGTCCACCTCCACCTCGACCACGGCCAGCACGGGCTGGGCAGCGCCTCCTGCGGCCCCGGGCCGCTCCCCGAGCACCGGTTGCACCCCCTGGCCGGCACGTTCGCCTTCCGGCTGCGGATCCTTTCATGACCCTTCGGGGATCACCCGCCGGCGGCGAGCACCCGCACGTCCCAGCCGTCCAGCCGCAGTTCCTCCCCCGCCGCCAGTCTGCCGCCGCCGAGCAGGTCCGAGACGGGCTCGGGCGTCGTCAGGCGCACCTGGTCCCAGCTCCAGTTGTGCGCGAACCAGATCCGCCCGCCGCCGGCGTCACGGGCCGACGTCACCGTCACGGACGGCGGGAGCCCGGCCCAGCGGGGGCGGGCGGACGGGCGCGCGACGTGCCGGGCGAGGGCGGTGGCGAACCGCGAGCAGGGCAGCGTGCCGACGTAGGTGACCCGCCCGCGCCCGTACTCCTTCTCCGCCGCGGCCGGCCACTGCCCGAAGTGCGGGTGGACATAGTGGGCGAGCGGCCGGGCGTCGTCCAGGGTGAGGCCGTCCGCCCACTCCGTCGCGTGCGCGCCCGCGCCGAGCTCCAGGCCGGACCCGTCGGCGGCTCGCACCTCGACCGGCCGGGAGAGGTTCGCGTACTCCAGGTAGTGCAGGCCGGCCGCGTCGCGCAGCGCACCGGGCGCCACCTCGGCCCTGGCGCGGGCCTCCTCGTCCGCGTAGCCGGTGCGGAAGGTCAGCACCAGGTGGCCGCCGGCCCGGGCGTAGCCGTCCAGCAGGGCGAGTACGGCGTCGCCGGCCGCGTACAGCGCGGGGACGACCAGGACGGGATGGGCGGCGGCCAGCTCCTCCGGCGACCCGGTGAGCTGCTCGGGGGAGACGACGCGCAGTTGCGCCCCCGCGTCGAAGAAGCCCTTGTAGAAGGCGCCGAAGATCCGGTCGTACGCGCGCGGGTCGGGGGCGAGGGAGCCGGGGCGGGCGAGCGGCGGCTGGCACTGCAGCGCCCAGTCGCTCTCCACCGACCGGACGAACGTGACGTCGGCGTCGGGCACCAGGCCCCGCAGCGCCGTACCCGCGACGTCGAACTCCCCGGCGATCCGCCGTGCCTCGCGCAGGAAGCGGCCCGGCTGGAGGGAGTGGCCGAGGAGCCCGCCCCAGTGGGTTTCGGCGCCGTAGTGGAGCGTGTGCCAGTGCCAGTACTGGACCAGGCGCGCCCCGCGGGCCACCAGCGCCCACGCGACCTGCCGCAACTGGCCCTCGTAGCCGGGGTGGTTGGTGTGCGAGCCGCCGATGGACGCCGCGTTCGTCTCGGTGACCATGAACGGCGCCTGCCCGGCGCCCCACAGCCGGTCCGCGGACTGGTACAGCTGCCAGACGCCCTGCCCGAACCAGCCGCCCTCGTGCCGCCGTTCCTCGTCGGGCAGCGCCAGCTCGTCCTGCGCGAGGTAGTAGACGTTGCCGGCCGTCACGTCCAGCGCGCGGGTCACCGCCACCTCGTCGACGGCGGGCCGGGTCACGGCCAGGCAGGTGGTCACGTACTGGCCGGGGCGGGCCAGTTCCCGCACGATGCCCGCCTGCCAGGCGATGAACCCGGCCGTGAGATCGGCCTGGTAGCGACGCCAGGCCAGGTCGTACGACGGGGTGGTGTCGCCCGGCGGCCGCCACAGCTCGTCCCACGAGGAGAGCCGGTGCGACCAGTAGGTGAGCCCCCACGCCTCGTTGAGCGCCTCGACCCGCCCGTACCGCTCCTTGAGCCGGGCCACGAAGCCGGCGAACACCTGGGGATTGTGCAGGAGGTGCAGCCCCGGCTCGTTGTCGACCTGATAGCCGGCCACCGCCGGGTGCGCGGCGTGGCGGGACACGATGCGACGCACCAGCCGCTCGGCATACCGACGGAATACCGGATTGGTGAAATCCACCTCCTGGCGGCCTCCCCAGGGCACCGGGCGACCGTCCGCCAGCACCGCCGCGATCTCCGGGTGCGCCCGCTGCAACCACGGCGGGACCGCGTAGGTGGGGGTGCCGAGCAGCACCTGGACGCCCCGCTCGCGGGCCCCGTCCAGCACCGGCAGGATCCAGTCCAGATCGAAGACTCCATCCTCAGGTTCCCAGGTGGACCACACCGACTCCCCGACCCGGATCAGCTTCAGACCCGACTCGGCCAGCAGGTCGAGATCCGTCTCCAGCCGATCATGGGGCTGGTACTCGTGGTAGTAGGCGGTCCCTGTGGAAACTCTGTCCAGATGCGGCATCGACATGCCTCGAAGGTGGCATGCCACCCATGGAACGTCAATCGAGGAGAACTCCGTGAACAGCAGCGAAGCACCCGAGTACCGGCCCGACTGGGAGTCACTGCGCCGCCATCGGATCCCGGGCTGGTTCCAGGACGCGAAGCTCGGCATCTGGTCGCACTGGGGACCGCAGTCGGCGGCGCGCAGGGGCGACTGGTACGCCCGTCACCTGTACGGCCCCTATGACGGCACCGAGGGCTTCGAGACCGAGCGCGTCGCCCGTCAGACCGCCTTCCACCGGGAGCGGTACGGCCATCCGTCCACGTTCGGCCACAAGGACCTGTGCGACCTGTGGCGGGCCGAGAGGTTCGACCCGGAGGACCTGATGGACCGCTTCCGGCGGGCCGGCGCCCGCTACTTCGTCTCCATGGCGGCGCACTGCGACAACTTCGACCTGTGGGACTCCGCCCACCAGCCCTGGAACGCCGTCAACGTCGGCCCGCGCAGCGACATCGTCGGCCGCTGGGCCGACGCCGCGCGCGCCGTGGGACTGCGCTTCGGCGTGAGCATGCACGCCGGCTCCTGGACCTGGCGCTGGCTGGACGCCGCCTTCGCCGCCGACGAGTCGGGACCGCACGCGGGCGTGCCCTACGACGGCCATCTCACCGCCGAGGACGGCCGGGGCACCTGGTGGGAGGGCCTCGACCCGCGCGCCCTGTACGGCCGGCCGCGCCGCCCCGGCGAGAAACCGGACGCCGAGTTCATCGACGACTTCTACGCCCGGCTCCGCGACGTCACCACCCGCCACCGGCCCGAACTGGTCTACCTCGACGACGCCCGGCTCCCCTTCGACGACGGCAGCGTGTGCACCGCGGCCCCGCCCAGCCCACGCGGCCTGGAGTTCCTCGCCGGCTACTACAACGACGTCCCCGACAGCGCCGTGAGCATCAAGACGATCCCCCGGGAGGATCGCGGGGCCGTGCTCCTCGACGTCGAACGCCACCAGCTCGGCGACCTCGACCCCGAGCCCTGGCAGTACGACACCAGCATCGGCGACTGGTTCTACAACGACGGCGAGCGGTACAAGACGCCCGGCGAGATCGTGCACCTGCTCGTCGACACCGTCAGCAAGAACGGCTGCCTGCTGCTGAACGTCCCCCAGCTCCCCGACGGCACCCTGGACGACGCCACCGCCGCCGTCCTCGACTCCCTCGAAACCTGGACCGGGACCTGCGGCGAGGCCGTGTTCGGCACCCGCCCCTGGACGGTGTACGGCGAGGGCCCCACCAGGGTCACCGGCGACCGCGCCCGCGAGTCCGCCCTCGCCTACACCTCCCGCGACATCCGTTTCACCCAGTCGAACGGGGTCCTCTTCGCCTTCCTGATGGCCTGGCCCGAGGACGGGGTGGTCCGCATCCACTCCCTCGGCACCGCGAAGGGCCTGTTCGGCCGCGGCCCGAGCCAGGTCACCCTGCTCGGCTCGCCCGGCCCGACGCGGTGGACGGCCCTCGACGACGCGCTGGTGGTGACGCTCCCCGCCCACCCGCCGACCCCGTACGTCCAGGTGCTGCGCATCAGCCCGTGAGCCGCCGCCCGGCTGCGGCCGTCTGGAGGGGCGGCGCGGAGCGGATAGCGTCATGCACGCGTCGCGCCGCCGTCTCCCGCGCTCGGCGATGCCCTGACCACCTGTTCCACGAGCCGTTGTGAGGATGGATGCGCGCTGTACTCGCGGTCGCCGACGATCTCTCCGGTGCGGCCGAGGTCGCCTGCCATCTCATCGTGCGCGCCCTGCGCACGGAGATCGTGCTCGACGACGGCGTGGTCGTGCCGTCTGCGACCTGCGATCTCCCCGTCATCGACACCGACAGCCGGCAGCTGCCGCCCTCCGCCGCCGCCACCCGGGTCGGGTCGGCCCTCGGCCGCTTCGCCCGCGACTCGTCGATCATTCTGAAGAAGGTCGACTCCCTCCTGCGCGGCAACCTCGCCGCCGAACTCACCGCCGTCCTGCGCCGTCCCGCCGGGAACGGGCCGGGCGTGCGGGTGGCCGTCATCGCGACGGCTCTGCCGGCCCTGGGCCGTACCGTCGTCGGCGGCGTCGCCCGGGTGGGCGGGGTGCCGCTGCGTGAGACGGCGGCGTGGCGCCTGGAGCGGGCGGCGGCACCGGAGAGCGTGGCCGGCGCGGTGCGCCCGCTGCCCACCCGCCTCATCGGCCTGGACGTCGTGCGTGCCGGCCAGGAGGAACTGGCACGGCGGCTGGCCCGCGCCGCGGCCGACGGGGTCTCCCCGATCTGCGACGCCGAGACCGACGACGACCTCGACCGCGTCGTCGCCGCCGCGATCGGCCTGCCCCGGCTCACCCTGGTCGGCTCCGGCGGCCTCGCCGCGGCCCTCGGCCGCCACCTCGCCCGCCCGCCCGCGGACGAACCGACCACAGGCGAACCGGACATGGACGAACCAGACACCGGCGAACCGGGCGCGGACCAGGCGTCCCGTACGGCCCGCCGTACAGAACACGAGGGCGCGGTGGCTCCTCGCGGAGTTCGGAGGGGAGGCGCGGCCGGAGGGTTGCTGGTCGTGGTGGGGACGGCGGATCCGGGGGCGCGGGCGCAGGTCGGGCGGCTGGTCGCGATGGGGGTCACGCACCTGCCGCTGTCCCTCGGCGGGCCGGCGACCGACGCGGGGCTGCCGGGCCGGATCAGGGCCGCGCTCGACCGGGGCCCGGCGGTCCTGACCATCGACCCGGACGGCGGGCTCGTCCCGGAGCGGGCCCGCACCCTCGCGGGCGAGCTGGCCGACGTGGTCCGCGACATCCCGTCGATCTCCGCCTGCGATCTCGTGCTGACCGGCGGCGAGACGGCGCGGCGGGTGCTCCAGGCACTGGGCGTCAACTCGCTCAGGCCGGTGCGGGAGATCCACCCGGGCGCGGTCCACAGCGTCACCGGGGACGGCCGGTCGGTCGTCACCCGGCCGGGAAGCTTCGGCGGCCAGGACAGTCTCACCCGGATCATGCGGGCGCTACGGCCTCCGGGCCACGCCCGGACCATCACGAACGAGAGGCGCATCCCTTGAACACCCCTCTGATCGCCGTCACCATGGGCGACGGCGCCGGCATCGGCCCCGAGGTCATCGTCGCGGCGCTGCTCGACGAGCAGGTCACGGCCTGCTGCCGCCCGATCGTCATCGGGGACGCCGCCCGGCTGGAACAGGCCGCGGGGATCCTCGGGCTGCGGCCGGAGATCACGCCCGTCGCGACGGCCGGCGACGCGTCGTTCACGCCGGGCCGGATCAACGTGATCGACCTCGGGCTGCTCCCCCGCGACCTGCCCTGGGGGAAGGTGTCCGCAGTGGCCGGCGACGCCGCGTACCAGTACGTCGAGGCGGCGTGCGAGCTCGCCGTCGCGGGCGAGGTGCAGGCGATCTGCACCGCGCCGCTCAACAAGGAGGCGCTGCACGCGGGCGGCCACGTCTACCCGGGCCACACCGAGTTGCTGGCCGAGCTGACCGGCACCGAGGAGGTCTCGATGCTGCTGGCCGCGCCCCGGCTCAAGGTCATCCACGTGACCACCCACCTCGGGCTGCTCGACGCGGTGGACCGGATCGACCCGCCGCTGGTGGAGCGGACGATCCGCAGGGGTCACGAGGCCATGGTCCGCTCGGGGGTGCCGAAGCCCCGGATCGGGGTGTGCGGGATCAATCCGCACGCCGGGGAGAACGGCCTGTTCGGCCGCGGCGAGGAGGCCACGAAGATCGCGCCGGGGATCGAGGCGGTCAGGGCCGACGGCATCGACGCCCGCGGCCCGCTCCCCGCCGACACGCTCTTCTTCCTCGCCGGCAGGAACGACTACGACCTGGTCGTGGCCATGTACCACGACCAGGGGCACGGCCCGGTGAAGGTGCTCGGCATCGAGGCCGGGGTGAACATCACCGTCGGCCTGCCCGTCATCCGCACCTCCGTCGACCACGGGACCGCCTTCGACATCGCGGGCAGCGGCAGGGCCGACGCCGCCAGCATGGTCCAGGCACTGCGGCAGGCCGCCGAGATGGCCCCCGTCCCCGCCTCATGACCCCGGCCCCCGCTGGGGAGTGCGAGCCGCGTGTCACGACCGGCGCGGACGGTTGATGGCGCGGGCCGCGTGTCACGGCCCGGCGCAGACGGTTGAGAGCGCGGGCCGCGTGTCACGACCGGCGCAAATGGTTGATGGCGCGGGCCGCCTGTCACGGCCCGGCGCAGATGATTGAGGACGCGCGCCCCGTGTCACGGCTGGCGCAGTTGGTTGGGGCGCGGGCCGCGTGTCACATCGGCCGCGCCGCGACGCTCGTCAGGCCTGGCGCCACTCCGCGACGCCGCCGGCCGCGTGCAGGCGCAGGTCGGGTGCTCCCTCCAGCGCCTTCTCCGCGCCGCCGGGCGTGTAGGTGACGATCAGGCGCAGCGGACGCCAGGTCGCGTTGAACGTCGAGTGGTAGGCGCCCGCCGGGATGTGCACGGTGTCGCCCTCCTTGATCGGAAACGGCTCGCCGTCGTCGACCATCTGCACGGCCTCGCCCGAGATCACGTAGATGATCTCCTCGGCGTCCGGATGGTTGTGCCGGGCATGGCCCTGGCCGGGGTTGACGATGACCTCGCCCAGGGTGCAGCCCGCCCCCTCGACGGTGGACGGCGTGACGAACCACTTGATGGATCCCCAGTCGAAGGCCATCGTGGGCACGGTGTCGGGCGTGACATGCACGGTGTCTCCTCAGTTCTGCATGGTTTTGAAGGCTCGGACCTGCTCGGTGATGGCGCGTTCGGTCGGCAGCCGCTCGACCGACGAGGCGCCGAAGAAGCCGGCGACGCCTTCGGTGTGCGACAGGATGTAGGCGGCGTCCTCGGGTTCGGCGATCGGCCCGCCGTGGCAGAGGACGAGGATGTCGGGCCGTACCGCCACCGCGGCGTCGCGCATCGCCTGCACCCGCTCCGCGGCGGCCGCCAGGGTCAGGGCGGTGCTCGCGCCGATGCTGCCCTTGGTGGTCAGCCCGACGTGCGGGACCAGGACGTCGGCGCCCGCCTCGGCCATGGCTCGCGCCTGGTCCTGGTCGAAGACGTAGGGGGCGGTCACCATGTCCCGTTCGTGCGCCAGCCGTACCATCAGCACCTCCAGGTCGTAGCCCATGCCGGTCTCCTCCAGATGCTGCCGGAAGACCCCGTCGTACAGGCCAACGGTGGGGAAGTTCTGGACGCCGGCGAAGCCCATGGCGGCGAGCCGGTCGAGGAACTCGGGCATGAGCCGGAACGGGTCGGTGCCGCAGACCCCGGCGAGCACCGGGGTGTCCGCCACGACCGGCAGCACCTCGCCGGCCATCTCGACGACGATCTGGTTGGCGTCGCCGTACGGCAGCAGCCCGGCCAGCGAGCCGCGACCGGCCATCCGGTAGCGGCCGGAGTTGTAGATGATGATCAAGTCGGCGCCGCCGGCCTCGGCGCACTTGGCGGACAGGCCGGTGCCCGCGCCAGCGCCGATGATCGGCCGCCCGCCCGCGACGGTACGGCGGAGCCCGGCGAGGATGTCCTGCCTGTTCACGGGGCTCCTTCCGAGCCGGAGATCATTCGGTGCAGCCGATCCGCCATGGTGCGGCCGAAGCCGGGATCGTTGATGTGGAGGTCGAGTTCGTCGACCGTGACCCGGGAGTCGCGCACCCCGTCCGCCAGGGCCTCGAAGCAGGCGGCGTCGGCCTGCTGGTCGTAGAAGGCGGCGGTCGGGGCGTCGAGGGCGGAGACGCCGCGACGGGGGACGAACAACGCGGCCGGGCCGGTCGCGTCGCGGAGCCTGGCGGCCACCCGGCGGCCGAGTTCGCGCATCTCCTCGGCCGTGGTCCGCATCAGCGTCACCGTCGGGTTGTGCACGTACAGCAGGCGGCCCTCGAAACGCGGCGGCACCGTGTCGCGCGGGCCGAAGTTGACCATGTCCAGGGCGCCGGGGGCGACGACCTGCGGCACGCCGTTCGCGCCCGCCGCCGTGAGCCGCTCCGGGCCCGCCGACAGGACGCCGCCGACCAGGTCGTCGGCCAGTTCGGTGGTGGTGA
The DNA here is from genome assembly GCF_022213955.1 of Dolomitihabitans soli. Lineage (GTDB taxonomy): Bacteria > Actinomycetota > Actinomycetes > Streptosporangiales > Streptosporangiaceae > Streptosporangium_A > Streptosporangium_A soli. The sequence continues at coordinate 155,611 of NZ_JAKNTW010000020.1, forward strand.
GGTCGAGCACCCCCGCCAGCAGGCCGCTCGCCGCGAGCCCTTCCAGCGCCCGGCCGCCGGAGCCGGTGGCGTGGAAGACGAGCACCTCGTAGCCGAGCTCGTCGAGCCTCTCCCGCGCGGCGTCCACGGCGGGGGTGGTGACCCCGAACATCGACGCGGCCACCAGCGGGCGGTCGTCCCCCTCCCGGGTGGCGACCGGCCCGGCGGCGGCCATGCCGGCGACCGCCGCCGCCGCGTTCCCGAGGATCGCCCCGGACAGCCGGTTGACGCCCGCGATGTCCACGACGCTGTACATCAGCGTCACGTCCTTGACCCCGACGTAGGGGGACACGTCTCCGGACGCCATGGTCGACACGATGACCTTGGGCACGCCGATCGGCAGGTCGCGTACGGCCCGCGCCGCGATCGAGGTGCCGCCGCTGCCGCCCACCGCGAGGACGCCGTCGAGGCGGCCCGCGTCGTGCAACCCGGCCAGCACCGTGGCCGCGCCCTCCCCCATCGCGGTCACCGCGGCGCCCCGGTCGCCCGCGGCGCGCAACGCGGCGAGGTCGGTCCCCGCCGCGCGGGCCACCCGCTCGTTGCCGATGTCGGCGTCCGCCCGAGGCTCGCCCACTCCGGCGTCGACCAGGACGACCTCGCAGCCGAGGTCGCGCAGCCGGTCGCGGAGCCAGCCGTACTCCTGGCCCTTGGTGTCGAGGGTCCCGATCAGGACGACGGACGGCATCTCACGCCACACCTCTCTGCTCGAAGACCTTCTTCGCCACGTTGATCGCGTTGATGGTCCTGGGGAACCCGGCGTACTGGACGCAGTGAATGATCACTTCGATGATCTCCGCGGCGGTGAGGCCCACGTTGAGCGCCGCGTTGACGTGGCCGGTCAGCTGTGGCTCGCAGCCGCCGATGTTGACCAGCGAGGCGATGGACGCGATCTGGCGTTGCCGGAGATCCAGCCCGGGGCGCGAGTAGATCTCCCCGAAGTTGAACTCCACGCCGTAGCGCCCGATGTCGGAGCCCGGCCCGGACAACGCGTCGAGCAGCCGGTCGGCCGCGCCCTCGCCGTACACCTCGTCGTACTTCGCTCTGCCCTTCGCCATGCCGTCCATCAGATCGAGTGACCTCCGTCCTGGGGCAGGATGACGCCGGTCAGGTAGGCGGCCGACGGCAGGCAGAAGAACACGATGCTCTCCGCCAGGTCCTCAGGACTGCCCAGCGTACGGGTGGGGATCTGGGCGAGCAGCGCCTCGCGTTGTTCGGGCGTGTCACCGTCTCGGCCCGGCGTTCGCTGCGCGCCGGGGGCGATGCAGTTGACCGTGATGCCGTCGGTGGCGTACTCGATCGCGAGCGCCTTGGTCAGGCCGACCACGCCCGCCTTCGCCGCCACGTAACCGCTGGCGTGCCGGACCAGGCGTCCGCCGCGCAGCGCGGCGATGGAGGAGATGTTCACGATCCGCCCGCCGCCGCGCTCCAGCATCGCGGGGACGACCGCGCGGGTGACGTTGAAGACGCTGGTCAGGTTGACGTCGACCATCTGCCGCCACTCCGCCGCGGTCATCTCGTGGAACCGCCTGACCATGCCGCCGCCGGCGTTGTTGACCAGGATGTCGATCCCGCCCCAGGCCGCGCGCACCTCCTCGATCGCGTTCTCGGTCGCGTCCAGGTCGGTGATGTCCGCCTTGACCTCCAGCGCCGCACGCCCGGTCTCCCGTACGGCGGCGCCGAACCGTTCCAGTCCGTCGGCGGCCACGTCGAGGCCCGCGACGTCGCAGCCCTCCTTGGCGAGAACCTGGGCGAACACCTTGCCCATGGCCCCGCCCGCGCCCGTGACGACCGCTTTCCTGCCTGCCAATCGCATGTGCGGTGAACCTTTCAGTCGGGTACCCCGGCGGTCACGCCCTGGATGAAGTGCCGCTGGAAGACGAGATCGAGGACGAGATCGAGGAGGATGATGTGGACGCGTCCGGCATCAGCCGCGGGCGCTCGGCGTGGCCGCGGCGGCCGGGCCGCCGGCTCGGGCGGTGGAGCGCGGTTTCCACGCCCGGCGGGGGACGGTCTCGTCGACGCCGCGGGGCCGGTCGAGGAACGCGCAGGTGAGGTCGCAGGGAGACAGGCTGGGCATGATCCTGACCACTTCCCTTCGCAGCCGATCGTCGATGTGAATCGATTTAAGAGGCCGCTCGACAGGAGGTGGGGCGACCGTACAGCGATCTCGCGCGATCGGTCAACCGATTGACCAATGCCGGTTTTGCGTCGTACCGTCCCATGTCATGGAACACGCGCCGCCCAGCCGGCGAGACGCGGAGCACCATCGCCGAGCACGCGGCGGTGCCGGCCGCGATCGAGGAACACTCACCGGCGGCGGCCATGCGCGCCCACCTGGACGCCGCCGGCGACCGGCTGCCCCGCTCGCCGCGGGACGACCCGGATCAGTCCGGCGGCGGTGCAAACGGTTGATCGCCGTTGACTGGGGGAACCCGCGTCGGTCACTATCTGGAAGTCGCATGACAAATGATGTTGACGGGGATGCGGTCACCTAGTTCGGAGGAACGCCGATGCTCCGGTCACCTTTACGTACGGCCTGCGCCGCCTTGGCCCTCGGCCTGATCGTCGCCCTGGGAGCCGGTCCGACGGCCGCCGCCGCGGTCGAGCCGCCGGCGGACGGAGCCCGCGCCGCACTGGCGTCGTCGTTCCGGAACCCGGTGAATCCGAGTGCCGACCCGAGCCTGATGTACCACGCGGGCAACTACTACGTGGCCACCACCCGCGGCGACCGGATCGGGATCTGGAAGTCGCCCAGCCTGGCCACCCTGCTCGCCGCACCCGAGCAGGTGGTCTGGCGCGACAGTGACACCAGCCGCAACACGCAGATGTGGGCGCCGGCCTTCCGCCACGTGGGCTCGCGCTGGTACGTCTACTACACCGCCTCCGACGGGGTCGACGCCAACCACCGGATGTACGTGCTGGAGTCGGCCGGGGACGATCCGATGGGCCCCTACAGCTTCAAGGCCAAGATCGCCGACTTCGGCGAGTACGCCATCGACGGCGAGCCGATCACCCACAACGGGCAGTCGTACTTCGTCTGGACCGGCCCCGGTCGTGGCCAGGGCGGCCCGGCGCAGCTCTACATCGCCCGGATGAGCAACGCGTGGACGGTGACGGGCGGCCGGGTCGCCATCACCGCGAGCGGCGGCTGCGGCGAGGTGCGGGAGGGACCGACACCGCTGTACCGCAACGGAAGGACCTTTCTCACCTACTCCACCTGTGACACCGGCAAACCGGACTACCAGCTGTGGATGAAGAGCATCGCGAACGGCGCGGACCCGATGACAGCGGCCAACTGGACGCAGCACGCCGGGCCGGTGTTCTCCCGGAACGACGCGACCGGCGTGTGGGGTCCGGGGCACCATTCGTTCTTCCGCTCACCGGACGGCACCGAGGACTGGATCGCCTACCACGGCAAGAACACCAGCACCAACACCTACTCCTTCCGCACCACCCGGGTCCAGAGGTTCGGCTGGAACCCCGACGGCACACCGAACTTCGGCCGTCCTCTCGCCGCCGGCGCCACCCAGCAACTGCCCTCCGGCGATCCCGGCGCGCCCACCTCCGTCATCAACGACTTCGACCAGGGCACCGGCCAGAACCAGGTCGAGTACGGCGGGTCGTGGCTGTCCGGCTCCGGCTGCGGCAACCAGTGCTTCTGGAGCAACGACCACTGGAGCGGCCAGCAGGGCGCGACCGCGACGATCCGTTTCACCGGCACGCGGGTCGCGTTGCTGAGCGTGCGCGACGTCGGCAACGGCATCGCCGGCATCTCCATCGACGGCGGCCCGGAGCAGCGGGTCGACTACTACAGCGGCATCCGGGTCGGCGAGCAGCTGAACTACCTGAGCCCCGTGCTGCCGCCCGGCGCGCACACGCTGCGGGTCCGCGTCACCGGCGACCGGAACCCCGCCTCCGGCAGCACCGTGATCAGTCTCGACCGCATCGAGGTGTACGGGGGCTGAGACGCCCCTTCCTACCGGTGAACGTCCGACAACCCCGGCTTCCACGGTCACGTGCGAGCCGGGGCCCGTCGTCAGGGCAGGGACGTTCACGGGTGGGAGGATCCCCGAACCTCCCACCCCGTGAGCCGGGAGCGTCAGGCCACGACGAGAGACTCGGCCGTGAACGGGCGGCCGGAGACGATCGCGGAGACGAAGCCGCCGGACCCGCCGAACCCGGGCTACGATCGTCGTTGACAATGAATCATGTATTACCTACTTTTTAAGTAGGTAATACATGCATGCACGCCTGCCATACCGGATCGACCTCCGCGCCTCCCAGACGAAAGGCACGATCGATGCCCGTCGAATCCCGCACCACGGGCGCGACCCAGCACCGGGCCGCCCCGATCGGCCCGCCCGGCACGCGCCGGGAACGGCGGACGGGCCGGAGTGCGGCGGTGGCCGTCATCGGCGCGGGCCGCACCGGCGTCCGCCTGGTGGAACGGCTCCGCGCCAACGCGCCGAAGTCGCTCCCGGGCGTCACCCTCGACATCCACCTCGTCGATCCGCACCCGCCGGACTCGGACCGGCCGCTCGACCGGCCGGACACCGGGAACGTACGCGTCCACCTGCACCGGGCGACCGCCGTGGACCTGGCCGATGTTTTCGGCAGGCAGCGGGTGGCACTGTCCACCGGCCGATTCCACGACGTCGAGACGGTGATCCTGGCACAGGGCCGCCGAGGTGTGCCGCCCACCCCGGAGGAACAGGCGCTGGACGACTTCGCCGTACGGCACGGCCTGACCTACCTGCCCACCGGAGAGCTTCGCCCGGACCTGGTGCCCGGCGGCGAGCCGGTGATCGTCCGGGGCATCGGACACGTCTTCGCCGAGCTGGTCGGGCCGCTGACCTCCGGACGTGGCGGCCGGTTCGTCCACGACCGGGACGGTGAGCTCGGTTATCTGCCGAGCGGTCGCGAACCGCTGCTGCACGTGGGATCACGCAGAGGCGTGCCGTACCACGCCGCGCCCGGCTACCCGTCGCGTGGCGCCCGGCCGCCGATTCCCCGGTTCCTCACCCCGGACCCGCCGGCACGCGGGGCGGTGGACGCCGGGCGGGGGCTCCGGACGCTGATCGCGAAGGAGCTGGCATTCGCCTACTACCACGGACTGATCACCGGGCACCCGGAGCGGGCGAGGATGGACTGGCCGGAGTTCGAGGCCGCGTTCGCCGCGGCGGAGTGGGACGACGGAGCGATGCGCGCGCTGATCAGGAACGCCGTGCCCCGGCACGCCGACCGGCTGCGTCTCGACCGGCTGGACCGCCCGCTGCACGGGATCCGGTTCGGCGACACGGCGGGGTTACAGCGGTGGATGCACGGCTATCTGACCGCCGACCTCGGCAGACGCGCCGACCCCGCGTACAGCGCCGACCTCGCCCTGATCCAGGGGATGCACGCGGTCCGGGCGGTGCTGAGCGGGCGGCCGCCGGACCCGTGGTTCGACAGCCTGTCCCGCTTCGTCGCCGACGGCCCGTCCTGGCTGCGCACGGCGGAGCTGCGCGCGCTGGCACGCGCCGGGGTGGTCACCTTCCTCGGGGCGGGTCTGCGCGCCGAACCGGACGAGGAACGCCGCGCCTGGCGGGCCCGCGGCAGCACCCTGCCCGGCGCCCTCACCGCCAGGACCCTGGTAGAGGCCCGGCCGTCCGCGCCGAGCGTGAGCCGGACCACCGATCCGCTGCTCTCCCGGCTCTGGGCGCGCGGCGAGTGCCAGGAGGAGTCCGGCCTGCTCGCCGTACGGCCGTCGGACCGCCGCCTGATCGACCGGGCGCAGGCCGTACACCCCCGGCGCTTCGCCCTGGGTCCGTGGGTGCTCGCGGGAGAACCGGCCGGACTCTCCGCACCCGCGGACACGCTGGCCAGGACCGTGCTGGCGGAGACGGGCACGGCCTGCCTCACCGTGGCCGCCTAGCCACGACCCAGGAGACGGCCGGCGCCTGTCGGGCGCCGGCGGGTCGCGCTACGGCGAGGGCTCCGGGGCCCGTTCACCTGGATTGGACGCTCACGGGCCGGGTCTGGGACATCCAGTGTTCGAGGCCGTCGGCGCCGAGCGGCAGTTCCGCGGACAGCACCTCGGCGCCGTCCCGGGTGACCAGGAGGTCGTCCTCGATGCGGACGCCGATCCCGCGCAGCTCGGGCGGAACCGTCAGGTCGTGGGCGTGGAAGTACAGGCCGGGCTCGACGGTGAGCACCATGCCGGGAGCCATGTCCGCGCCCTGGTAGGCCTCCGGGCGGGACTGGGCGCAGTCGTGCACGTCGAGGCCCAGGTGGTGCCCGATGCCGCAGATGAGGTAGCGGCGGTGGTGCTGGCCGTGCTCCGACAACGCCTCGTCCACGGAGACGGGCAGCAGCCCCCAGTCGTGCAGCCCGTGGGCGATGACCTCCATCGCGGCGTGGTGGAAGTCGGTGTAACGGTGGCCGGGAGCCACCTGGGCGAGCGCCGCCCGGTGCGCCCTCTCGACCAGGTCGTGAACCTGCCGCTGCGCCGGGGAGAACCGGCCGGACACGGGGAAGGTCCGGGTGACGTCGGCGGTGTAGTGACTGTGCACCTCCACGCCGAGATCGAGCAGCACCAGCTCGTCCGGCACGACGGGGCCGTCGCAACGCACCCAGTGGAGCGTCGCCGCGTGCTTGCCGCCGCCCACGATGCCTGCGTAGCCGGGGCCGTTGCCGTACGTCCGGGCGTGCCGGTCGAACGTGCCCTGGAGCCAGCGCTCGCCCCTGCCCTCGACGGCCGCAGGGATCTCCGCGAGAACCGCGGCGAACCCCTCGACCGTACGGTCCACGGCCGCGCGGAGCTGGCCGATCTCCCAGTCGTCCTTGATCATGCGCAGTTCGGCCAGGACACGGCGGAGTTCCTCGGGGTTCTCCGCGGCGGGCGCCTCGTCCAGCGGGCGCACCTCGATGCCCAGTGCGGCCGACCAGTCGGCGAGCGCCGGCGCGGCGCCGACCCACAACTCGCCGCGCGCGGCGTCGCCGAAGAAACCCGGATCGCCGGGGTACGCCGGGGGCGGCAGGTACAGGGTCGCGTCGCCATCGCGCAGCACGACCACCGCGGCCTCGACCGCGCAGCCGGTGAGCCAGTAGAAGTCGCTGTCGGGGCGGAAGTCGTAGGAGGTGTCGTTGCTCCGTACCGGGGCGTGCCCCGCGGCGACCGTGATCTCCCTGCCGGGCAGTGCCGCCGCGAGCCGCGCCCGGTGCGCGGCGGCTGCCCCGGGCGCGCCCGGGACGACGGGCGGTGTCCGGTCGGGCATCCCCCAGCCCTGCCCCATGTACGCGTTGAAGGCCGGGATCTCCGCCAGCTTCGGCAGGTTATTCACCTATTTCTCCTCCTCTATCGCGGACCAGCCCGGTCAGGCGGGTGAAGACGCGCTCATCGCCGAGCCCGTCGTGTTCGTACTCGTTGGTCACCCAGGCTTGGAGGTTGCCGACGTGGGCCGCCGTCTCCAGTTGCAGCCCGGCGTCCACGTACATGTCGTCGAAGTAGACGGCCGCGGCGATCGGCACCTCGTTGGCGGCCAGCCGGTCCGCGTCGTACAACGGCGGCCAGTCGTCCCGTCCCGCCAGCGCCTCCACCGCGGGGCGGAACGGCCGGAGCTCACGGATCTCCTCGAACATCCAGGGGTAGATCATTTCCCCGGTGAACAGCAACGGCCGCGCGGTCTCCGCGAAGCGCGAATCGCGTTCCCGTTCGGCCGCCGTCCAGGAGCCGCGCCCGTAGATGGCCTCCTGGAGCGCGGCGAACAGCGGATTGTCGCTGTACGACGAGCGCGCCAGCACCTGGTGCAGGAAGGCCGACGACGGTTCGCCGTCGTTGAACGCCTCGTCGAGCAGCCAGTGCATCCGCTCGTACCCGGGCTTCATCCCGAAGTCGACGCCGAGCGACTGCAGCCGGCGCACCGTGAGCACGTCGCCGTCGGGCAGCAGGACGTCGCCCTCGGCCAGCCGGTCCGCGATCCGTGCGACCGAATCCAGGTGCTGCGGGTAGCGCCGGTAGAACTCGGCGTTCTTCGCCGCGACGCGCGGATAGGTCCGCCGGTAGACCTCGGCCGCGTCCGGGGCCAGACTGGGCAGGCCACCGGTGACGTAGCACGCGCTCAGGCCCTCCGGCGCGTACGACAGGTAGGTCATCGTGAGGAACCCGCCGTAACTCTGCCCGAGCGTCGCCCAGCGGCGACCGCCGAAGACGGTTTTCCGCAGGTGCTCGGCGTCGGCCACGATCGAGTCGGCGCGGAAGCAGGCGAGATGGTCGGCGGCCTGCTCGGCGTCGTCGAATCCGCCCATCCCGCGGCCGTCGACCCGGGTGCTGCGGCCGGTGCCGCGCTGGTCGAGCAGGACGACCCGGTGGGTCAGCAGCGCCTGCCCGATCCACCCGTCCGCTTTGAGCGGGCGCGGCCCCTTCCCGCCGGGCCCGCCCTGCAGGTAGAGCAGGCAGGGCAGGTCCTCGCCGCGCCGGGCCGGGTCGACCAGCTCGCGGGCGAAGACGGAGATCGTCTGTCGGGGGTCCGCCCAGTCGAGCGGCACCCGCACCGTGTGTTCCCGCACGTGCATGCCCGGGATCGTGTAGTTCATCCGGCGGCCCTCCTTCTGCGGTCCCACTCGGGGTCGATCCGGGGGATCGCGGCCAGCAGCGTCCTGGTGTACGGGTCCGCGGGATCGGTGAAGATCTGCTCGCACGGGCCCTGCTCGACGACCCTTCCCTCGCTCATGACCGCCACCCGGTGCGCGATCTGGCGGACGACGGCGAGGTCGTGCGCGATGAAGATGTAGCTGAAGCCACTCTCCCGCTGAAGGCGCCGCAACAACTCGATCACCTGCGCCCGCACCGACACGTCGAGCGCCGAGACCGCCTCGTCGCAGATCACCAGCTTGGGGTCGACGGCGAGCGCGCGGGCGATCCCGATGCGCTGCGCCTGCCCGCCGGAGAACTGCGCGGGATAGCGCTGCGAGTGATCGGGATCGAGGCCGACCCGCTCCATCAGCTCCCTGGCGAGCGCCCGCTTTCCGCCTTTGGGCTGGATCCCCTGGTAGATGAGGGGCGCCAGCAGGATGCGCTCGACCGTGTGCCGGGGATTGAGCGAGGAGAAGGGGTCCTGGAACACCACCTGGACGTCGTTTCGGAAGCCGGCCAGCTCGGCGCCCTTCGCGCGGGTCACGTCACGGCCCTCGAACTCCAGGGTGCCCCCGGTGGGTTCCATCAGTTTGGCCACCATGCGGGCCGTCGTGGACTTGCCGCTGCCGGACTCGCCCACCACGGCCAGGGTCTCGCCGAGCCGCAGGTCGAAGCTCACCGTGTCGACGGCGGTGAACTCCGCCTTCCGCCCGAACGGGCCGCGCACGGTGAACCGCTTGGTCAGGTCCCGGGCGCGCAGCAGGGGTTCGCTCATGAAGCCACCTCGTCGTCGATCCGCGGGATGCTCTCCAGCAGCATCCGGGTGTACTCGTGTCGCGGCTCGGCGAAGATCTGCTCGGCGGTGCCGTACTCGACCTGTTCGCCCCGGCGCATCACGAGCACCCGGGCGGCGATCGTGCTGATCACCGCGAGGTCGTGGGTGACGAAGACCATCCCGGTCCCGGTCTCCCGCTGGAGTCCGGCGAGGAGGCGCAGGATCTGGGCCTGGACGGTGACGTCGAGGGCGGTGGTGGGCTCGTCGGCGATGAGCAGCGCGGGCGAGCAGACCAGCGCCATCGCGATCATGATGCGCTGGCGCTGCCCGCCGGAGAACTGGTGGGGGTAGTAGCTCGCCCGCCGCTCCGGCTCGGGGATGCCGACCTGGGTCAGCGCCTCGGTGACGATCTTCCTGGCCGCCTTCCGCGACCCTCCCCGATGGGCCCGGTACATCTCCTCGATCTGCAGGCCGACCGTGTAGTAGGGGTTCAGCGACGACAACGGGTCCTGGAAGATCATCGAAACCTGTTCGCCCCGGACGCGCCGCATCTCCCGGTCCGTCCGGCCGAGCAGTTCGACGCCGTCCAGCCGGATGCTGCCCCTGGTCACGGCCCCGCGCGGCAACAGGCCCAGGATGGCCAGGCTGGTCATCGACTTGCCCGAGCCGGACTCGCCGACGATGCCGACGGTCTCGTCCCTGCCGACCGTGAACGACACCTCCTTGACCACGTCCACCAGGCCACGCGTGGTCGGGAAGGTCACCGTGAGGCCCTCCACGACGAGCAGCTCACTCAACGGATCCTCACTCTCGGGTCGAGGCCGGTGTAGACGAGGTCGACCACGACGTTGCCCACCACCACGAACGTGGCCGCGAGCAGGGTGACGGCCATGATCACCGGCTGGTCGTTCTTGGCGATCGAGTCGGCGGCCATCTTGCCGACGCCGTTGAGGCCGAAGACGGTCTCGGTGATCAGCGCGCCGCCCAGCAGCGCGGCGAAGTCCATGCCGAAGATCGTGGTGATCGGCGTGAGCGCGGGCCGCAGCGCGTGCCGCCGCATCGTGAGGACCGGGGACAGGCCCTTGGCCCGGGCCGTCCGCATGAAGTTCTCGGCCAGCGTGTCGATGACGTTCGCCCTGGTCAACCGGGCGTAGAGGCAGGCGTACCCGGTCGCCAGGACGACCCACGGCATCAGATACGACTGGAACCACAGGACCGGGCCGTCGGAGAACGCCACGGCCGAGGGGAACGGCAGAATCTGCAGATGGACCACCAGGACGTACTGCAGGGACAGCGCGAGCACGTAGTTGGGGATGCTGGCACCGCCCAGGGCCAGGCCCATCAGGGTCCGGTCCCACCAGGTGCCCTCCTTGACCGCGCTGAGCAGGCCGGCGCCGATGCCGGCGAGCAGCCAGAGCACGGCCGCGCCGACCGCGACGGTGGCGCTGACCGGGAGCCGGTCCACGATCATCTCCCACACCGACTGGCTGGTCTGGAAGGAGTACCCGAGACAGGGCGCCGGGCAGTGGATGAGGTTCGCGCCCGACCCGTAGTCGCGCCCGGCGAACAGCCCGACCAGGAAGTCCCGGAACTGGCTGAGGAACGGCTCGTCCAACCCGAGAATCGTGCGGATCTGCACGATTCGCTCCGGCGTGCAGGTCTTCCCGCAGATCATCACCGCCGGGTCCGGCGACAGCTGGAAGAAGATCAGATACGTGAACAGGCAGACCATGAAGAGGATCAGCGCGAGCCCGGCGATCCGGCCGGCGAGATAACGGGCCATCAGGAGGCCTCCCCCGCGTCGGTGGCGGCCCGGATCCGGTCCCCGAGCACGGTGAGGGACAGCACGGTGAGGAAGAGGAAGAGCCCGGGGACCGCGAAGTACATCGGGTCCACCGCGTACCAGTTCACCGAACTGGCGATCATCTGACCCCACGAGGGGGTCGGTGGGGTGACGCCGACGCCCAGAAAGGACAGCCCCGCCTCGGTGCCGATGTAGCCGGGCACCGCCAGGGTCGTCATGACGATGAGCGAGCTGCGCAGGTTGGGCAGGATCTCCTTGAACACCAAAGCTCCGGCTCCGGCGCCCGACGCGCGGGCCGCCTCGACGAACTCCCGGTTCACCAGCGTCATCGTCTGCCCGCGCACCACCCGCGCGAGGTACGGCCAGCCGAACACGCTGATCACCACGACCAGCAGCACCGACCGGTTCCCGGCCGGCAGCGACGACAGGATGGCGATCATGAAGATCAGCGACGGGAAGGCCATCAGGAAGTCCATCACCCGGGAGATCACCTGGTCGGCCCAGCCCTGGTAGAACCCGGCGAGCATGCCGAAGACCACGCCGAGCAGGGTGGTCAGCACGGTCGCCGAGAACGCGATCAGGAACGACACGCGCGCGCCGTACATGATGCGGGCCAGGATGTCGCGGCCGTTCTGCGGCTCGACGCCGAGCCAGTGTTCGGCGCTGACGCCACCGAACGCGCCCCGCGGCAGGCCGCCGAGGTCGGAGTCGACGGCCGCCGCGTCGAAGTCGCTCGGCCCGTATCCGGTGATCGCGGTGATCAGTGGCGCGCAGATCGCCATCAGGACGACCAGGATGAGGAATCCGGTGCTGAGGACGGCGGCCCAGTCGTGCAGGAGCGCGCCCGCGATCCGGCGTCCCGCGGAGGCGGGCGCGCCGGTCGCGCCCGCCTCGGGGCCGGCCTTCGCATCGCGCGAGGGTGCGGCGGTGGTCATGGTGCGCGCCTACTTGCCCGGGGTTTTGAGACCGACGGAGACCAGGTCGATGCCGCCGGAGTACGCGTCGCTCAGATAGGCCCCGGCGATGTTGTCGCCGATGACCGTCACGTTCTTCTCGTACAGGAGGGGCACGATGGGCGCCAGCTCCATGATCTGCTTGTCCAGCTCGGCGTAGGCGGCGTTGGCGGCGTCGACGTCGGTCATCTCGGCGATCTCGTCGATCCGCTCGTTGACGGCCTTGTCGTTGATCTGGGCGAGGTTCTGGTTGCCCTTGTCGTAGATGTTCCGGCCGTCGAACAGCGGCGGCAGGAAGGTCGCGCCGGACGACCAGTCCGGGCACCAGCCGGTGAGGGCCGCGTCGTGCTGCTGCGCCGGGGTGGCGATCACCTCGTAGAAGGTGGACGTGTCGATATTGTTGATCTTGACGTTCACCTTCAGCGGCTTCAGCGCCTCCTGGATCGCGACCGCCATGCCCTGCTGGCGGGGCACCGGGCGGACGTCCAGGGTCAGGTCGAACCCGTCGGCGAGCCCGGCCTCCTCCAGCAACTGCCGCGCCTTGGCCAGGTCGGTCGGGTACGGGTCGTAGTCCACCCGGCCGACGATGGTCGGCGGCTGGATCGAGGTCGCCCTGGTCGCCAGGGCCGTCCCGCCGTCCCCGGCGACCACGGTGTCCTTGTTGATCGCGTGGTTGATCGCCTGCCGGACCCGCACGTCGCCGAGAGGCTTCTTCGTGGTGTTGAAGCTCATGTAGGTGGTGCAGCCCATGTAGGTGGACAGCGTGCGCGCCTTGAACTGCGGAGCCTGGATCCGGGCCACCGTGGCGGCCTGGATCGCGCCCGCGATGGCGTTCGCGTCGGCGCCCTGCCCCGCCAGCATGCGCTCGTCGATGGTCGCGCCGTCGAGCCCGAAGGTGATCTGGAACCGGTCCGGCTTGGCCGCGCGGACGGTGTCCGTGGCGGCCTTCCAGTGCGGGTTGCGGACCAGCTTCAGCGACGCCCCGCGCTGGTAGCTCTCCACCTTGTACGGCCCGGACGCGATCGGCTTGGCGTCGAACGCGTTGGCCGCCCCCGTGCCCTTCGGGAAGGGGACGAAGTTGGGCTGCGCGAGCGCGCTGGCGAAGTCCGCGAACGGCTTCTTCAGGTGGAACACGATCGTCTTGGGGTCCGGGGTCTCGATCGTGTCGAGGTCACCGGAGACGTAGGGGCCCTTGTAGCTTTTGGGGGCGTCGATGAGCAGCCGCGCGTACGGCGAGCCGATCCCGGCCTCCGGGTCCCAGGCGCGCGCGACGCCGAACTTCATGGCCTCGCTGGTGATCGGCGTGCCGTCCTCGAAGAAGATGTCGTCCTTGAGGGTGAACGTCCACGTCTTGTTGTCGTCGGTGGCGGTGCCGGTGGTGGTGGCGAGGTCGGGGACGATCTTCGTGCCCTCCTTGCCGGGGCCCGCGCCGAACGTCGTCAGGCCGCGGTAGATGAGCCGGTAGAAGTTGTTGACCCCGCCGTCCCAGCCCCGGACCGGATCCAGATGGGAGTAGTCAGAGGAAAGCAGGTAGTGGACGGTTCCTCCCGTGGTGGCGGGCCCCGTGGCTCCGGTGCCGGAGGCCGGGGTGGAGGCGCCGCCGCACGCGGTGAGCGCCAGGGCGCTGAGCGCCGCGCCGGCGGCGATGACTGCCGATCTTCTCATTGCGCCTTCTTTCGATGGATGAGCGCGACGGCTCACTTGTTCCTGACCCAGACGCGCATGGCCGCAGGCCGGCGGTTGCCCCAGAGGAAGTAGGGGACGAAGGTCGCCGGGACCGTCTCGCCGGGTTCCGGCTGTTCCGCCGGCAGTTCGGGGTAGAGCTCGGCAGACGGCGGCGGAGCCGTCCCGGCCGTCACCTGGAGGACGACCGCGCCCGGCAGGCCGTCCTGCCTCCCTGCGGCCGCGCCGGCGACCTGGGCGGCGGAGAGGACGAGATCGTCCACCGGTACCGGGCAGTCCTGTTGCTCGACGCAGTAGACGAGCGGCCCGCGTGCGACGCTGACCGTGCCGCGGGTGGCGTCCAGGTAGGGGTGCGAGCCGTGCGCCCTGACCGGCATCGGCAGGCGGAGCCGTAGCTCGTCGCCCGCCGCCCAGACCCGCTCGACGGTGAGCCAGCCGTCCTCGGCTTCCTCGACCGGCCGGCCGTTCACGGACGCCGTCACCGAGCGGGCCCACCCGGGGATGCGCAGCCGGACCGCGTACGGCTCGCCGGACGCCCGTTCGACGACGACGCGCACGTCGCCGTCCCAGGGGTACTCCGTCTCCATCGCCAGGGCGATCGGACCGGTCTCGATCCGCGCCCCGGCATAGGTCGTGATGTGGAGCGCGCCGTCCAGTTCGGCGGCGATGTGGTCGCCGAGCTGCGCCGTCCAGCGAACGATGTTCGGCGGGCAGCAGGCACAGCCGAACCAGGACCGGCGCAGCGCCTCGCCGCCCGTTTCCGCGCCGCTGCGCTGCTCGTGGTCGGGGCGCCGCTGCAGCGGGTTGTCGTAGAAGAACGCCTTGCCGTCCGCGGACAGGCCCACGGCGTACGCGTTGAACAGCACCCGCTCGAACACGTCGAGGTACTTCGCGCCTCCGGTCGCCTGGAACATCCGCCAGGCCCACTGCATGGTGGCGATCGCGGCGCAGGTCTCCGCGTACGCGCGCTCCGGCGGCAACTCGTAGCGGTCGCCGATCGCCTCGTCGGAGTGGCGGCTGCCGAGGCCGCCGGTGAGGTGAAGCTTGGTGGCCGTCATGTCGTCCCAGAGCCGGTCGAGCGCCTCGAACAACGAGCGGTCACCGGTCTCCCGGTAGATGTCGGCCGCGCCCGCCGCGAGGTAGGCCATCCGTACGGCGTGCCCGGTGACCGAGGGGAGTTCGCGGAACGGGAGCTGGTCCTGGAAGTACTCGGGCGGAAAGATCCGGTGCTTCAGTTTGCCCTGGCCGCGCCGGTCCACGAACAGGCCCGCCTGGACGAGGTAGGCACGGTCGCCGGTCTCCCTGAACAGCTCGACCAGGGCCATCTCGACCTCGGGGTGGCCGCAGGTGACCTCCTCCCCGCCGGGGCCGAACCGTGCCACCACCAGATCGGCGAACTTCACCGCCACCGCGAGCAGCCGCCCGTCGCCCATCCGCCGCCGTGCGGCGACCGCGGCCTGGATGAGGTGGCCCAGGTTGTAGAGCTCGTGCCCCCAGGCCAGGTCCTCCCACGGCTTTCCGGCGCACGCCGGGTCCTGGAAGTAGGAGTTCAGGTAGCCGTCCTCGGCCTGCACCCGCTCGATCTGCTCGACGACCTCGTCGAAGAACTCCGGTGCCCCGTCCGGCGCGGTGCCGGCGCCGATCTCGTACGCCAGCCCTTCGAGGGTCTTGTACAGGTCGGTGTCCAGAAACGGATAACGGCCACGGTACGGCGGAGCGTCCGCCACGAGGAGGCGCCGCAGGTTGTCCACATTGCCGGCTGAGCGCAGTTGCCCGATGGTGTGCGGAATCGTCGCCGTGCTGTTGCGGACCTGCCACTGATGCAGCAGGCCCTTGGTGACCCGCGCATTGACCTGCTCGAACGTCATGGAATCCCCGATCCGCGCCCACAGCACTTCATCTGTACTATGTAGCATTGCACTGTAGACCCGAGTAAAGAGGCAGCCAAGGGAGTCGACCGGCTAAATCGGCCTTATTTACCAGACCGTAACGCCCGGACCGAAAGCCAGGCGCCTCCCGATCCGGAGACGCCTGGCGCGGTGTATGACGCCCCTCAGCCGACGGTGATGGTGAACTGCTTCGTCAGCGGGGTACCGAGCTTGTCGTAGTCACGCAGTTGCACCGTGACGGGATAGGACCCGGCGGCGGCCGTGGTGGTGCCGCTGATCCGGCCGGTGAACCGGTCCAGGGTGAGCCCTTCGGGCAGGGCCCCGCCGGCGACCTGCCAGTCGTAGAACGGCACGCCGCCCTTGGCCCGGAGCTGCTCGGAGTAGGCCGTGCCGGCGGTGGCGTTCCGCAGCGCGGCCGTCTCGATCGACGGGGCGAGGAACGGGGTGAGCGACCGGTTCAGCTTCCAGCCGGCGTTCTCCGCCACCAGCAGGGCCAGCTTGGTCAGCTCCCACCGCCGGGTCGGGAAGACGTGGTGCCAGCCGCCGCTCTGCCCGCTGATCCGGTCCCAGTACGGCTGATCGCCCGGAATGTGGCCGCTGCCGTCGATCGGGATGGGATAGCCCTGGTAGTCGATGACCTCCTGATCGTCCCGCCCCTTGCTCTCCTTGTACTTCGCCATCCCCTCCCACCAGTCGTGATAGGCGACGGCGTGCCCGAACTCGTGCATCACCAGCCCGTGCACGTCGATGACCTCGCCGAGGTCGGACCGGTACCAGTCGTCGTCGGACAGGGAGGTGAACAGCTTCATCAACGCCTCGTCGTACTCCAGGATCGTGGAGAACGAACGGTGGTACGGCGTGGCCTCCCCGTTCCGGGTGTGCTTCTTGCCGTTGTCGGCCGGATACCCGGTGGAGTAGGGCGTCTGGATGCCGCGGAAGAACACGTAGAAGCCGTCGTACGGCTTGGCGTTGCTGGTCTTCACCTCGTTCTGCCAGTCGTCGCCCGGCAGATGACTGACCTCGTCGCCGGCGGGCACGGTGTCGAAGGGTTCGAGGTCGAAGAAGGCGAACCAGTTCCGCACGGCCGTCTCGGCGGCCTTCCGCGTGCCGGGGTCCGCGAAGTAACCGGTGATGGTGTCGTAGCGGTAGTCGAAGTCGATGGGCACGGAGGGCTCGAGTTTCCGTTTCTCGTCCTGCTGGACCCGGATCGGCAGGGTCTGCTTCACCGTCGCGCCCTTCGCGTCGGTCGTCTTCATGGTCCACTTGTGCCGCTCGTCACGGCCCGGCCCCTGCTTGGAGTGGATGGCCAGCCGTACGATCTCCCGGTCGGCGGGGCCG
This sequence comes from Dolomitihabitans soli, assembly GCF_022213955.1. Taxonomy (GTDB): domain Bacteria; phylum Actinomycetota; class Actinomycetes; order Streptosporangiales; family Streptosporangiaceae; genus Streptosporangium_A; species Streptosporangium_A soli. Next base: position 172,706 of record NZ_JAKNTW010000020.1, read on the forward strand.
GTGAGGGTGAAGCTCTTGGTGGCGCCGGTCGCGGTCAGCTCGCTGGGCAGGTTGAACATCAGCCGGGAGGTGCCCTCGGCCTTCAGGTCGACCTTCAGCGGGTAGGCGACGCCCGCCACCTTCGGGGCGCGGACGGTCAGCTCGATGGAGGGATTGGCGAGGTAGCCCTGCCAGTCCACCAGCTGCACGCCGTACTCCTTGACGTTGCGGTAGAAGATGTCGAACACGTCCAGCTCGGGCGCGGCGCGTCCCTGCGCCGCCGAGGGCAGGGGCACGCTCAGCGCGAGCGCCAGCCCGGTGAGTACTACGGCGACACCGGTCTTTCTCATACGGCTCCTTCGTCGGGGAGTGGCGAGGCGATCCAGGGTTCGACGACGGCCCCGGCTCGTGCCGGGGCCGTCATGGTCGGGGAGAGCTGGAAGGTGAAGGCGCGGTCGGGGCCGCCGATCAGTTCTTGATGCCGGTGAGGGTGATTCCCTCGATGAAGTAGCGCTGCAGGAAGAAGAACAGCGCGATGATCGGCGCGATGACGGCGGCGGAGGCGGCCATCAGGTAGCCCCACTGGGTGATGAAGACGCTCTGGAACGACGCCAGGCCGAGCGAGAGCGTGTACTTGTCCTCATCGGTGAGGTAGAGCAGCGGCCCGAGGAAGTCGTTCCAGGTGCCGATGAAGGTGAAGATGGTCACCACCACGATCGCGGGCCTGGACAACGGCATGACGACGGTCCAGAAGACCCGCCAGGGTGACGCGCCGTCGATGTAGGCGGCCTCGTCCAGCTCGAACGGGATGGTCAGGAAGAACTGCCGCAGCAGGAACACGTTGAACACGCCGCCGCCCGCCCCGGCGAACCAGCTCGGCACGGTGAGCGGGATGATGCTGTCCAGCGCGCCGAGCTGCTGCCACATGGCGAACGTCGGGATGAGCGTCACGGCGTAGGGCAGCATCACCCCGCTGAGCAGCACCGCGAAGACGACGTTCCGGCCGCGCCAGCGCAGGCGGGAGAAGCTGAAGGCGGCGATGGAGCAGGTGAGCACCGTGCCGAGCACGCTGATGACCGCGATGACCACCGTGTTGACGAAGTACAGCCAGAACGGCTGCGCGGTGAGCGCCTCGGTGAAGTTCGACCACTGGAACGGCGCGGGGATCCACTCGGGCGGCGCGGTGAACATCTGCGCGTCCTGCATCAGCGCGCTGCGCACCAGCCAGACGAACGGCAGCAGCGTCGGCACCGCCCCTGCCACCAGCGCCAGGTAGAGCAGCGCCTTGCCGAACCGCCTGGGCCGGCGAAGCCCGGCGGTGGGGGCGACCCGCCCGGTGCGCGGCTTCTCCGGAGCCGCCACGGCGGTCATCGGGCGCCCGCCATCTCGTAGTAGACCCAGCGCCGCGCGTTGCGGAACATCAGGAACGTGACCACCATGATCACCATGAACAGCACCCAGGCGAGCGCGCTCGCGTAGCCCATCTCGCTCTCGTGGAAGGCCTTGCGGAACAGGTAGTAGACGTAGAAGAGCGTCGACTGGTTGGGCCCGCCCTCGGTCATGACGTACGCCTGGTTGAAGACCTGGAAGGTGCCGACCACGCCGACGACGAGGTTGTAGAAGATGGTCGGGGTCATCATCGGCAGCGTCACGTGCCAGAAGCGCCGCCACGGGCCGCCGCCGTCGATCGACACCGCCTCGTACAGGTGCCGTGGCACGCCCTGCAGCCCGGCCAGGAAGATGACCATGGTGTTGCCGAACCCCCAGGTGCTCATGATGATCAGCGAGGGGATGGCCGTGGCCTCGTCGTAGATCCACTGCGCGGTGGGCAGCCCGCCCTGGCGCAGCAGGGAGTTGAGCAGCCCGAAGTCGGGGTTGAAGATCCAGATCCACAGGACCACGTTGGCGATCGCCGGCACCAGCGTCGGCAGGTAGAAGATCGTCCGCCAGATGGACAGGCCGCGCACCCGCTGGTTGAGCAGCATGGCCACGGCGAAGGCGACGATCAGCGCGAGCGGGACCGCACCGAGGGTGTAGTACGTCGTGGCGCTGAGCGACTTCCAGAACAGCTCGTCGTCGACGAGCGCGGTGTAGTTGTCGAAGCCGACGTACGACGGGGTGCCGCCGATCTGCCAGTCGGTCAGGCTGAACAGCGCCGAGGCGACCATCGGCCCGGCGGTGAAGATCACGAATCCGAGGATCGCGGGCACGGCCATGAGCAGGCCCCAGCGGCGCTCCATACGCCGCTGGCCGGAAAGGGCGGGCACCCCGTCACACCTCCTGCGCGTGGTGCCAGCCCTGCAGCATTTCGGTGATCTTGGGTGTGACCTCTTTGAGCACCTCGGCGGCGGACCGCTTGCCGCTCTCGATCTCCTGCAGCGCGGGAGTGAGCACGTCGGAGGCGATCGCCGTCATGTTCTTGACCCGGTTGCCGAAGGCCGGCACGCCGTGGTCGCGGGTGTAGTCGACGACCGCCGTCCTGAACTCCGGTGGATGGCCGGCGTTCTTGGTCCAGGAGTCGACGGCGGCCTGATCCTCGTAGTACTTGCGTTCCTGCGGCATCCACAGGCCCTGCGCGTACAGGTCGACGTAGCGCGGGTCGATGTGGAAGGCGAAGAGCTCGACCGCCTCCTCAACGTGCTTCGTGGTCGCGAAGACCGACGACGCCCCGGCCACCTGCGTGGTCGTGTACGGCTGGTCGTACTTGGGCAGCACGCCGATGCCGAAGTCGACCTTGCTCTCGTTCATGTCGAGCAGGCTCCAGTGCCCGTCGACCACCATCGCCACCCGCTTGGTCTTCAGCAGGATGCTCGTGCCCGGCACCTCGTCGCCGGTCGCCGCCAGTTGCCCCGGACCGGGCGCGACGCGGTGCTTGTACACCAGATCCTGCAGGTTCTGGAACACCTCGATCGACTCGGGGCTGTCGAGCAGGCACTTCGTGCCCGCCTCGTCGGCGAAGTCGCCGCCGTTGCCACGCAGGAAGCCGTACCACGCCGCGGGGTAGGTGAAGCTGCACGAGACGCCGAACTGGCGGACCTGCTTGGGGTCGAAGCCCGCCTCGTCCGGGTGTTTGCCGCTCTGGTCGACGGTCAGCTTGAAGGCGTTCTGCACCAGCTGGTCCCAGGTCCACGCGCTCGCCGCGTCGGCCGGGGGCGGCGCGATGCCGGCCTCGGTGACGGCCGCCCTGCTGTACCAGAGCAGCATGCTCTCGTTGGCGGTCGCCACACCGTGCAGCTTGTCCGGCCCGTACCAGAGGTACGCGTCGGGGAGGTAGCCGCCGAGCTGCGGATACTTCTTGATGTACGGGTGCAGGTTGACCAGCTTGCCCTGTTCGGCCAGGCGGAACGACATCGCCATCGGCACATAGCCGACGTCGGGCGTACGGTTCCCGGCCACCAGCGCGTTCAGCTTCACGTCGTACTCGTCCGGGGTGAACAGCGCCTCCACCCGCACCCCGGGCTTCTGCTTCTCGAAGGCCTGCAGCATCTTGGCCACGGCCTTCCGCTCGAACGTCGAGCCCCAGTACATGAACTGCAGCTCAGCGGCGCCGGCCGGGGTCGGACCGGCGCCCCCGCCACAGGCGGCAGCGGCGGCCCCGAGGGCGGCCAGCCCACCCATCCTGAACAGCTCTCGTCTTCTCATCTGCGTGTGTTCCTTACACGAGGGGGATCCAGACCCGCATCACGCCGCCGTCGCGGTTGTCCCACTGGTAGTAGGGGACGGCCGTGGCGATGACGGGGGTGCCGGCCGGGGGGTCTGCGACGGCCGCCGTGTACGGCAGGCCGTCTCTGGGCGAGGCGGGGAGGCGCACGGCGTCCGCCTCGATCAGCACGGTCCTGCCGACGCCGGGCAGGTCGTCGTGCGGTACGACGCGCAGTTCCGCGTCGGGGGCGAGCGCCAGATCCTCGACGTCGGCGCTCTGGTCGGCCTGCTCCAGGCAGTAGACGAGCGGGCCGCGCTCGATCGCCACGGCCCCCCGGAGCGCGTCGATCCTGCGGTCCGGGCGGACCAGCCGGGGGGACATGTCCAGGTCCAGGGTGAAGGTGTCACCCGGACGCCAGGCGCGCCGGATCTCGGCGTACCCGCTGGCATCGGGCGTGAGCTCGGTCGAGGAGCTCCAGGCGGGCACCCGCAGCCTGAGCGTCCACTCGGTGCCCGGCGCGTCCTGGACGGTGAACAGGACCCGGCCGTCCCACGGGTACTCGGTCTCGACGGCCAGAGTGATCTCGCCGGAGCGGATCACGCCGGGGACGTACTGGTGCACGGACAGTCCCTCGCCGCCGGTCGTGGCGACGTAATGGCCGAGGGAGGAGACCAGCCGCATGATGTTCGGCGGGCAGCACGCGCAGGCGAACCACTCCCGGCGCCGGCCCAGGTAGGCGTCCTCGATCAGGTCGGCCCTGCGCTGCAACGGGTTGACGTAGAAGAACCGGAGGCCGTCGGCGGAGGTCGAGGCCGCGAAGGCGTTGTAGAGCGTGCGCTCGATCAGGTCGGCGTACCGGCTCTGCCCGGTGGCGAGCAGCAGCCGCCAGTTCCAGTGGATGCTCGCGATGGCCGCGCAGCTCTCGTTGTACGCGCGGTCGGGCGGCAGCTCGTACCGCTCGCCGAACGCCTCGCCGTCGTGCCGTGAGCCGTGGCCGCCGGTGATGGAGGTCTTGGTGGCGACCATGTCCTCCCAGCGGCGGACCGAGCATTCGAGCAGCGACTCGTCGCCCGTCTCCAGGTAGACGTCGACGATGCCGGCCTCCAGGTAGAGCTGGCGTACGGCGTGCCCGACCGCGGTCCCCGCCTCGCGCACGGGCAGGTGGTCCTGGGCGTAGAGCGAACCCATGCCGCTGTCGGCGATCAGGCCCTTGCCCCGGTTGTCGATCAGCTTGCCGGCGAGCTCCAGGTAGGCCCGCTCCCCGGTCAGGCGGTACAGCTCCACCAGGGCCGTCTCGACCTCCGCGTGCCCGTCGATGCCGTCGTCGCCGCCGGTCAGGAACACCTCGACCAGGTGGTCGGCGAACCGCCGCGCGACCGCCAGCAACTCGTCGCCGACACCGGCGCGCGCGCTCGCCACGGCGGCCTGGAACAGGTGCCCGGCGCAGTACATCTCGTGGCTGTACTCCAGCTCGGTGAAGATCTTGTCCGGCTTGACCACCTGGTAGTGCGAGTTCAGGTAGCCGTCCGCCCGCTGTGCCCGGCCCAGCAGGGCCGCCGACTCGGCGACGAAGGCGGGGTAGCTCTCGTCGGGCAGCCGGCAGTGCTCCCAGGCGACCGCCTCCAGTTGCTTGTAGAGGTCGGAGTCCTGGAAGCGGTAGCCCTGGAAGGGCCCGCTCCCCTCCCCCGCCGCCAGCCGGAGGTTGGGCACCGCTCCCGACCGCTCCATCTGCTCGATGCCGAGCGCGATGCTGGCCTCGCGATTGATCTTCTGCCAGCGGCCGAGCGGGCCGCCGTCGATCTCGACGTCAGTGATGCCGAGTGGCCGCCGCACACCTGTCAGGGGAGCCAGCGGACCGCGGACGTGGTCGTCAAAGTCGGGCATCGCGCTCCTCGCACGGTGAGAATAGGTTTTCTCAAGGGGAGAGTAGGATGTGATACATCACCCGTCAAGGGATGAGAGCTCCCCCACGTGAACGAGACGGTAGGGTGCGGCGATCAGGGAGGAAAACGATTGTCCAACTCAACTCAGGACGCCGGCCGTACCGTGACGATCCGCGACGTCGCGGCCGCCGCCGGCGTGTCCATCGGTACCGCGTCCAAAGCGTTGAACGGCGTCGGCAGGATGCGCGAGGAGACCCGGGCCAGGGTGACGGCCGCCGCTCGCCGGCTGGGTTTCCGGCCCAACCCCCTCGCCCAGGGACTGCTCGGCGGCCGCACCTACACGGTCGGCCTGATCACCTGCGACAGCTTCGGCCGCTTCAGCATCCCGGTGATGCTGGGCGCGGAGGACGCGCTGGGCGACGGCCAGATCTCGGTACTGCTGTGCGACACCCGCGACGACCCGCTCAGGGAACGGCACCACGTCGAGCGCCTGCTGGACCGCCGGGTCGAGGGCATCATCGTCACCGGCAGGCGCACCGAGCCGCGCCCCGGGATCGGCCGCGACCTGCCCGTGCCCGTCGTCTACGCCATGACGCAGTCACTCGACCCCTCCGACCTGTCGCTCCTACCCGACGACGAGGGCGGCGGAGCCCTCGCCGCGCGGCACCTGCTGGCCACCGGCCGCACCCGGATCGGCCACATCACCGGGCCGCACGGCTTCCGGGCCGCACGGCAGCGGGCGGCCGGCCTGAGCGGCGTGCTCGGCGAGGCCGGCCTGCGGGTGGCCGGCGACGTCCTGCACGGCGAGTGGAGCGAGGAATGGGGCCGCCAAGGCGCGGACATCCTGCTCCAGGCCGACCCCGACGTCGAGGCGATCTTCTGCGGCAGCGACCAGATCGCCCGCGGCGTCGCCGAGACCCTGCGCGAGCGCGGCCGGCGGGTCCCCGGCGACGTGGCACTGGTCGGCTTCGACAACTGGGCGCCGATGGCGCTCGGCTGCCGCCCGCCGCTGACGACCGTCGACATGAACCTCGGCGAGATCGGCCGGCTCGCCGCCCGCCACCTGCTCGGCGTCATCGCCGGGCAGGCGGGCGAGACGGGCGTGCGGACCGTGCCCGCGCGCCTGGTGGTCCGCGAGTCCACCAGGCTCGGCACGTGAGGGGCGCGCGGGACTCCCGGGGGCGGGCACGGTCACCCGGGTGCCGGGCACCTGATCGTTCGGTCACCGGGCCCCGGCGGGAGCCTCCGAATCCGCGAGCAGCTTCGCCTGCTTCTCCCGATAGGCCGCCACGTTCGCCAGCTTGACGTGCTCATAGCCGCGGACCATGTCCGGGAGCTCCGCGATCTCCAGCACGGTGGCGGGGTCGGCGGCCGACATCGCCTGGAGTACGGCGTCGCGGTATTCGACGACGAGCGCGCGTTCGACCTGTCGCACACGGGCGTAGCCGAACGGGTCGAGGCGGGTTCCGCGGAGCCGGCGCAGCGCGCGCAGCAGCCGGAGGACCGGCCGGAACCACCGCCCCAGACTGAGCTTGCGCTTCATCCCGAGCGCCCTGAACACGGGCGGATGCAGCCGGTAGGAGTAGCGTGCGCCCGTGCCGAATCGGGCCTCCAGGCCGGCGGTGAACTCCTCGCTCAGCGACAGCCGCGCCACCTCGTACTCGTCCTTGTAGGCCATCAGCTTGTACAGGTTGCGGGCCACCGCCTCGGTGACGGCCGTCGGCCCCGCCTCAAGGACCCGGATCCGCTCGACGAACTCGGCGTAGTCACGCGCGTATCGCTCGCCCTGGTAGGCGATCAGCTCCGGCACCCGGACGGCCAGCAGCCGCGCCAGTTCGCCGTCCTCGGGGGCGTGGACGAGCGCGAGCGTCCCGGTGGCGGCCGCCGTACGGGCGGGCGGGGGCGCGGCCGTACCGTCCGAGGTGATCGCGGCGGGGTCGGCGACGGCCTGCCGTCCCCAGCGGAAGGCCAGCAGGTTGCGCTCGACGGCCGTGCCGTTCAGTTCGATGGCGTGCTCGATCGCCTCCGCCGCCAGCGGGACCGCCCCGAACTGGTAGGCCGCGCCGAGTTGCAGGATGTTGGCGTACTGGTCGTCGCCGAAGAGCCGCTCGGCCAGCTCGCGCGCGTCCAGGTAGCAGGTCCGCGCGCTGGCCGCCTCGATCGCCGACCGCACGCTGCGCTGCGCCGGGAACGACACCCCGGGATCGACGATCATGCGGCCGGTCGGCACCTCCGCGGTGGACACGACCGCCGCCGTCCGGCCCGGATCCGCCGCCTCCAGGTAGGCGGGGTCGGCGGCCACCAGCACGTCGCAGGCCAGATACAGATCGCACTCCCCCGCGGCGAGCTTGGCGGCCCCCGTCACCGGGCCGGATGTGATCTTGATGTCGGAGACCACCGCGCCGCCCTTCTGGGCGAGGCCGATCTGGTCCAGCAGGCGGACCTGCCTGCCGTCGATCACCGCGGCGGTGCCGAGGATCTGCGCCACCGTGACGATGCCCGTGCCGCCGACGCCCGTGATGCGCACGGTGAAGTCGCCGTCGCGTTTCTCCGGCTCGGGCAGCGGTCCCGGATCGGCGGGCGTGGCGATCACCCGCTCGCCCGGCACCACGGTCAGGAACGAGGGGCAGTCACCGGCCAGGCACGAGTAGTCGACGTTGCACGAGCCCTGATGGATCCGTGTCTTCCGGCCGAACTCGGTGTCCACGGGCTGCACCGACAGGCAGTTCGACTTGACTCCGCAGTCGCCGCACCCCTCGCACACCCGCTCGTTGATCACGACCTTGGCGGCCGGGGTGGGCGCCTTGCCGCGCCGCCGCTTGCGGCGCTTCTCCGCCGCGCACTCCTGGTCGTGGATGAGCACGGTGACGCCGGGCGTCGCGGCCAGTTCCTCCTGGCTGCGGACCAGCTCGTCACGGTGCCGGACCTGCACGCCCTTGGGCAGGTCCGCCCCGCGCAACCGTTCGGGGGCCTCGGTGGTGATGATCACCTTCGCCACGCCCTCGACGAGCAGCCACGCGGCCAGCCGGTCCACCGGCATGGCGCCGACCGGGTGCTGACCGCCGGTCATCGCGACCGCTGAGTTGCGCAGCAGTTTGAAGGTCATGTTCGCCCCGGCCGCGACGGCCGCCCGTACGGCGAGGCTGCCCGAGTGGGTGAACGTCCCGTCCCCGATGTTCTGCGTGAAGTGCCGGTCCTCGACGAACGGGGCCATGCCGATCCACTGGGCGCCCTCGCCGCCCATCTGGGTGAGCCCGACGACGGTGCCGACCTGGTCGGGCTCCATGAACAGGGCCATCGTGTGGCACCCGATGCCGGCGCCCACCAGGGTGTTCTCGGGCACCTTCGTCGAGGAGCTGTGCGGGCAGCCCGAGCAGAAGTACGGCGTCCGGGCCAGCAGCGGGAGGGAGACCCGTGCCTCGCGCCGCCGTCCCCGCCAGGCCGTGACCGGCTCGATCTCGCCGTGGTCGGCGAGCCTGCGCGCGAGCCCCGCCGCGATCGCCCCCGGGTTCAGCTCGCCGGCCTCGGCGAACAGCGTCCGGCCGTCGGGACCGGTCTTCCCGTGTACGGCGGGCGCGGCGGGCCGGCCGTACAGGATCTCCTTGACCGCGGACTCGATGAACGACCGCTTCTCCTCCACCACGACGATCTCGGCCAGGCCAGCGGCGAACTCCCGCACGACGGTGGGGTCGAGCGGGTGGATGACGCCCAGCTTGAGCAGCCTGATCCCGTACCGTTCCAGTGCCCCGTCGTCGAGCCCCAGCTCGTGCAGCGCCTGCCGTACGTCGAGGTATGACTTGCCCGCGCTGACGATCCCGATCCGGGCGCCCTCGGCGGCGGCGGAGACCCGGTTGACGCCGGCGGCCCGCACGTAGCTCAGGGCGAGCGGCAGCCGTGTCTCGTACAGACCGCGTTCGAGCGCGGCCAGCTCCGCGCCGAGCATCCGCGAGCTGGGACGATGCGAGTACGGCCGCGCCGAACCCGCCGGCTCGACCACCGGCGCGGCCCAGTCCGCCCCGACCACCGCCGTGCCCGCGGAGTCGGCGACGCCGGCCACCAACTTCATCGCGGCCCACAGCCCGCTGGCCCGCGACAGCTCCACCGCGTGCAGGCCGTAGTCGAGCACGTCCTGCACGTCGGCCGGGAAGAAGGTCGGGATGGACAGCTCGGCGAGCGCCGCCTCGGAGGCGCACGGCACGGTCGAGGACTTGGCGGCCGGGTCGTCGCCGACCAGCGCGACCGCGCCGCCACGCGGATGCGTGCCCGCGAGATTGGCGTGCCGCAGGGCGTCGGTCGCCCGATCCAGGCCGGGCGCCTTGCCGTACCACACGCCGGTCACGCCGTCCGGCCGCAGTCTGGCCACTTCGGCCGCGAGCTGGCTGCCCGCCACCGACGTCGCCGCCAGCTCCTCGTTCAGGCCGGGCCGGTGCACCACCTCGTGCTCGGCCAGCAGGCTCGCCCGGCGGGCGAGCTCCAGGTCGAACCCGCCGAGCGGGGACCCCTCGTAGCCGGAGACGAACGCGGCGGTGTCCCGTCCCGCCCGCCGATCGTGCCTGACCCGGTCGAGCAGCATCCGCACCAGGGCCTGGGTTCCGGTGAGATAGACGGTCCCGTCCTCGCGCAGGTAACGGTCGTCGAGGGAGAAGCCGGCCGGCGTCCTGGCGGGCACTGCGGACATGGGGCCACCTCACTGTCGAGACTGTCGGAACTGCCGAAACTGCCGATCCTGTCGAGACGGGCATCTGGCGCACATGTTAAGAGTCTGATACCTATTTCGGTCAATGACCGACGCGGGAAATCGGGCCAATGGCCCAGTCGCCTCCCCTGCCGCGTTCGACCGGAAAGGCCATCGGTAGCACTGTGGACGACCTCGACACCGCCCTCCTGCGGCTCCTGCTGGAGGAGCCGAGGGCCGGCATGCGGGAGTACGCGCGCATCCTCGGCGTGGCCAGGGGCACGGTCCAGTCGCGCCTGGCCCGGCTGGAACGCGACGGCGTGATCGCGACCTTCGCGCCGCAGCTCAATCCCGAGAAACTGGGATATCCCGTGCTCGCCCAGGTCCACATGCACCTGGCGCAGGGCCGGCTGGAGGAGATCGCCGGGTTGCTCGCCGGCATAGCCGAGGTGATCGAGGCGCACACGATCGCCGGGGACGGCGACCTGGTGTGCCGGGTCGTCGCCCGGGACAACGCGCACCTGGAGGAGGTCATCCAGCAGGTGATCAAGCTGCCGGGCATGGTCCGCACCAAGACCGAGGTGATGCTCAGCGAGCGCGTCGCCCACCGGGTGCTCCCCCTCGTCCTCCAGGAGTCCAGGTCTCCCCAGCGCCGTCCAGGCTGACCGGCCGGACCGCAGATCCGGCCGGTGGTCGCCGGCGGTGATCTCCCCAGGAGGGCCAGGTCGTGGGCGCGCTATCGGTGACCTCCAGGGGGGCGAGGGCGGCCCCGGTCGTGGGCGTTACGGGGAGCCGGGGAGGACGGCGGCCAGTTCCGGGATGCGGGCGCGGTAGCCGTCGAGCAGCTTGCGCGCCGTACCGACCGAGTCGACCAGGGGATGCAGGGCGAACGCCTCGACGGCCAGGCGCGACGAGCCGGACAGGGCGGCCGCGATGGCCGTCTGCTCGACCGCCTTCACCTGCTGCACGAGACCGAGGAGACGGCCGGGGAGCGGGTCGGTGGCCAGCGGCCGGACTCCGGACCCGTTCACCACGCAGGGGACCTCGACGACCGCCTCCGGAGGCAGACCGGGCACCGCGGCGCCGTTGCGGACATTGAGAATCATGGTGGCGGACTCGCCGCGGACGATGGCGGCCATCAGGGCGAGCGCGATGCCCTCGTACCCTCCCGCCTCCAGGTCGGCGGCGTCGCGTTCGCCGGCGTCGGCGAGGTCGCGGGTCTCGGCCATGTACGTCGCGTCGCGGTCGGCGCGGGCCCGCTCCCACGCGTCGAGGGCGTGCTCGGGCCGCTCCCGCACGGCCGCGTAGAACCGGTTCTGCCCGTCGAGCAGGGACTCACCGCGGGTGTGCTCGGCGTCGCCGATCGCGGCGATGGATTCGCGGGTGAAGTAGTAGTAGTGCAGGTATTCGTTGGGCAACGCGCCCAGAGTCCGCACCCAGTCGGCGCCGAAGATCCGGGCCTCCTCGACCCGCCGTAGCGCCACGTCGTCGGCGAGCAGGGCGGGCAGCACGTCGCGGCCCTGGTAGGTGAGCCCGCGCAGCCAGCCGAGATGGTTCAGCCCCACGTAGTCGGGCGACACCCGCGCCGGATCGAGCCCGAGGGCGGCGGCCGCCCGCCGGATCAGCCCGACCGGGGAGTCACAGACGCCGACCACCCGGTCGCCGAGCACGGTCCGCATCGCCTCGGTGATCATGCCGGCCGGGTTGGTGAAGTTGATGACCCAGGCGCGGGGCGCGAGGGCGGCCACCCGCTCGGCCACACGCACCGCCACCGGTACGGTACGCAGGCCGAAGGCGATGCCACCGGGCCCGGTCGTCTCCTGGCCGAGACAGCCAAGTTCCAGCGCGACCCGCTCATCCGCGGTACGGCCCGCGAGGCCGCCGACGCGGATCGCCGAGAAGACGAAGTCGGCGTCCCGCAGCGCGGTGTCCAGGTCCGTGGTGGTCCGCACCGCGGGCGGGTGGTCGTGCCCGGCCGCGAGCTGGTCGAGCACCTGCCGGATGACCGTCAGCCGCTCCGCCGACACGTCGTGCAGCACCACCTCCGTCACGCGTGGCGTCGCGGTGTCGCGCAGCAGCGCGCGGTACACGAGCGGGACCCGGAAGCCTCCGCCGCCGAGAACGGCCAGTTTCATCGGGGTCCCCTCACCTGCCACGGAGCTCGGGCACCCGATTCGGTCCCGATTCGGTTGCGCTGACCGGCTCGCGCGGTGTGGGCGGCGATCACGTGAGCGGCGCCCGGTCGCCCGTGAAGGGAGACTTCATGCCCGCACCAGCGCCCGCCTCTTGGGGTCCACGGTCGAGATGGCTCGGTCTTGCCGTACTGACGATCACGTCGCGGTCCTGGAGACCGTGTGTCCGCGGGGTGCGGCATCGAGCATGAAGAGCTTCGACGGTGTCTCGGCGGGGATGATGTCCATGAACGGGTCGTCCAGCCGGACGCCGGAGCGTTGCAGCACAGCCGAATTATATCAGTCATGACTGCGCATAAGTGAGCAACATGCGCCAACCTACTGACCAAAACACTTGATATGTGCGCATCAAACATGCAAGATTGCGCACATCTCGCCCTGTCGAGGAGGGCATGAAACGCGTGTCTGTCCAGGCTTACGACCCTCTCGCCGATCAGCGAACCCCGCAAGGGCCGCAGTTCGACGTCTTCTTGGCGGGTACCGTCTTCCTCGACATCGTCTTCACCGGCCTGCCCGCGATGCCCACCGCGGGGACCGAGGTGTGGGCCGAGGGCATGGGCTCCTGTCCCGGCGGCATCGCCAACCTCGCCATCGCGACCAGCCGGCTGGGCCTGCGCACCTCACTCGCCGCCGCGTTCGGCGACGACGACTACGGCGACTTCTGCTGGCGCACGCTGGCCGAGCAGGAGTCGGTCGACCTGTCCAGGTCACGGCGATTCGAGCACTGGCACTCCCCGGTGACGGTGTCCATGGCCGTCGACCGCGACCGCAGCATGGTGACCCACGGCCACCCGGCGCCCATGTCCGCGTCCGAGATGATCGGCTCCCCGCCGCGGTCCAGGGCCGTGATCGTGGCGCTCTCCGCCGACGAACCGCTCGGCGTGCCCGGCAGGTGCAGCTGGGCCGAGCTGGCGCATCGCAACGGCGCGCTCATCTTCGCCGACGTGGGCTGGGACCCGTCGGGCGCCTGGTCCCCCGACCTGCTGAACCAGCTCTCGGGCTGCCACGCGTTCATGCCCAACGCGGTCGAGGCGATGGCCTACACCAGCGCCGACACCCCCCGCGACGCGCTGTACGCGCTCGCCGACCGGGTGCCCCTCGCCGTGGTCACCGACGGCGCCGACGGCGCGATGGCCATCGACTCCATGACCGGCGAGGAGGCGTTCGTCCCCGCTCCGCGGGTGTCGGCGCTCGACCCGACCGGCGCGGGCGACGTGTTCGGCGCGGGAATCGTGCTCGGCACCCTCTGCCGCTGGCCGCTGCCCGACCGGCTCGCGTTCGCCGGGCTCTGCGCGGCGCTGGCCGTACAGCAGTTCGGCGGCTCGCTCGCCGCGCCGGGATGGGGGGACATCGCCGACTGGTGGCACGAGGTGCGGGCGGCGAACGGCCGCGGCAGCGCCTACGCCGACTCGCTCGCCCGCCGGTACGCCTTCCTCGACCGGCTGGTCCCCACCGTCCCGATGGGCGCGGTACGCCGGGCGGCCGCCACCATCGCCCGGCACGCCGACGTCGGGAGGGCCGCACGGACACCGGAGGAGCCACCTGCGAGGACCGCCGAGACCGGACCCGAGGCAGGACCCGAGACCGGACCCGAGACATGGGCCACCGCCGAGACCGACGCCGGGGTCCCGTCCGGAGCACACGACGATCCAGACGAGCCCGAGGATCCGGACGCCCCCCGGGTGCCCGCCCAGAAGGAGTAACTCCATGATCGCCTCGATCCGAGCCGGCCGGACGCGCGCCGTACTCTCCGCCGGTCTGGTGGCCCTCGCCGCGGCGGCGTGCGCACCCGGGTCCTCGGCGCCGCCCGCCGCGCCCCCGGCGCGACCGGAGGCCTCGGCGGTGCGCACCGACGCCGCGGCCCTCGGCGACGTGACCCTGACCATCTGGGACCAGGAGGTACGCGGCGGGCAGGCCGCCCAGATGAAGCAGCTCAACGCCGCGTTCGAGGCGAAATATCCAAACATCAAGCTCAACCGGGTGTCCCGCTCCTTCGACGACCTCAACACCACCCTGCGCCTGGCGCTGAGCGGCAACGAACCGCCGGACGTGGTCGAGGCCAACAACGGCCGGTCCTCGATGGGCGCCTTCGTGAAGGCCGGCCAACTCCGCCCGCTGGACGCCTACGCCGAGGCGTACGGGTGGAAGAAGCGCTATCCGGAGTCGGTCCTGCGCTACTCGCGGTACAGCCCGGACGGCAAGCTGTTCGGCGAGGGCGACCTGTACGGCCTGCCGCAGGTCGGCGAGGTCGTCGGCATCTTCTACAACGCCGCCAAGCTGTCGAAACTCGGCCTGGGCCCGCCGAAGACCTGGGACGAGTTCCAGGCGGCGCTGGCGAAGGCCAAGGAGGCCGGCGAGGTGCCGGCCCAGCTGGGCAACCTCGACAAGTGGCCGGCCGTCCACCTGTTCGGCACCGTGCAGGGCCGGGCCGTACCGGCCGACCAGATCAGCACGCTGGCCTTCGGCCGCAAGGGCGCCTCGTGGACCACGCCCGAGAACACCAGGGCCGCCGGGCAACTCGTCGACTGGGTGAACAAGGGCTACTTCAACAAGGGCTTCAACGGCCAGGGCTACGACGCGGCGTGGCAGGCGTTCGGCAAGGGCGAGGGCGTCTTCCTGATCGCGGGCACCTGGCTGCTCGCCGACCTGGAGAAGTCCCTGGGCAAGGACCTGGGCTTCGTCCTGCCGCCCGGCCCCACGGCCGACGCCGCCCCCGTGGCGACCGGCGGCACCGGCCTGCCGTTCGCCATCACGGCCAAGAGCCCGCACCCGGACGCGGCGGCGGCGTACATCGACTTCATCACCAACGCCGACGCCATGAAGGTGCTCACCGCCACCGGCAACCTGCCGGTGGCCGACACGGACCGGCAGACCGTGAACGCGGGCCCGCAACAGGACGTGTTCACCGCGTTCGGCACCGCCACCAAGAACGACGGCCTGGTGCCCTACCTCGACTACGCCACCCCGACCTTCGCCGACACGCTGGGCGCGGCGCTCCAGGATCTGCTGGCCGAGAAGTCGACCCCCGAGGAGTTCCTGGCCACGCTGGAGAAGGACTACAAGACCTTCGCGGACAGCAACGGGTGACCACGGGCACGCGGCCGCGCCGCCGCGCCGGTCCCGGAACCGGCCACCCGCCCGGGGAACCCCGCCGGGTCGCCTACCTCTATCTGCTGCCGGCGTTCGTCGTCTACGCGGCGTTCCTGCTGTATCCCATCGGCCGCGCGGTGCACCTGTCGCTGTACGAGTGGGACGGGCTGACCCTCGGCCGGTGGGCGGGACTGGCCAACTACGCCGCGATCGCCGCCGACGAAGGGCTGCGCGCCGCCTTCGGCCACGCCCTGGTGCTCATCGTGTTCTACGCGCTGGCGCCGCTGGCCATCGGGCTGGTCCTGGCCGCGATACTCAACCACGCCAAGGTGCGCGGGCTCGGCTTCTTCCGGACGGTGGTGTTCCTGCCCCAGGTGGTCGCCATGGTCGTGGTGGCCGTCGCCTGGCGGCGTGTGTACGCCCCCGACGGCACCCTCAACGACCTGCTCGGCGCGGTGGGACTCGACGCCCTCACGAGAGGCTGGCTGGGCGACCACGCCTTCGCGCTGCCGGCGGTCGGCGTGGTCGGCACGTGGTTCGAGACCGGCCTGGTGACCGTACTGCTGCTGGCCGGGATGAGCCGCGTCCCGGTGGAGCTGTACGAGGCGGCGCGGCTCGACGGGGCGGGCGCGGTCAAGGAGTTCTTCGCGGTCACGCTGCCGTCGGTGCGCGGGGAGATCGCGGTCGCGCTGACGCTGACCGTGATCGCCGCGCTGCGGACGTTCGACCTGGTGTACATCACCACGCGGGGCGGTCCCGGCGACTCGACGTCGGTGCCGTCGTACGAGATCTATCATCGGGCCTTCGGACTCGGCCAGGTCGGCTCGGCGGCGGCGATCGGCGTCACCCTCACCGTCGTCATCTTCGCGATCTCGCTCGTGATCAACCGCTTCGCCGACAGGAGGGAGTCGTGATCTCTCGTGGTGAGCGTCTGGCCAACTACGTCATCCTGACGGCGTTCGCCACGTTCGCGCTGTTCCCCATCCTGACGATCGTGCTCGCCGCGCTCGGTCCCGACGACAGCGCCGCCTCGGCCGGACCGGGGTTCAGCGTGGCCGGGCTGCACGTGGGCAACTTCGCGTCCGCCTGGGAGATCGGGCGGTTCGGCACCTATCTGCGAAGCAGCCTGGCGGTGTCGTCGTTCGTGGTGGTCGTCAGCGTCGTACTGTCGATCATGAGCGGATACGCCTTCGGCACCATGCGCTTCCGCGGGCAGGCGGTGCTGTTCTACCTGTTCCTGCTCGGGATCATGATGCCGAGCGAGGCCATCGCGGTGCCGCTCTACTTCGACCTGCGCGCGCTCGGCCTGATCGACACCTTCTGGTCGGTCGCGCTGCCGCAGGTCGCGCTGTCGGTGGCGTTCGGCACCTTCTGGATGCGGGCCTACTTCCGCGCCGGCAGCCGCGCCATCGTCGAGGCCGCCCGCATCGACGGCGCGTCGCACTGGCGCATCCTGTGGCAGGTGCTGGTGCCCCCGGCCCGGCCCGCCATCGTCACCCTGACCCTCCTGGTCTTCATGTGGACGTGGAACGAGTTCCTCATCCCGTTGATCATGGTGACCAGCGAGTCGCTGCGCACCGCGCCACTGGGGCTGGCCTTCTTCCAGGGCCAGCACACCTCCGGCTTCACCCTTCTCGCGGCCGGATCGGTCATCGTCGCGACCCCGGTCGTGATCTTCTACCTGTTCCTCCAGCGTCACTTCATCCGCGGGCTGCTCCAAGGGGCGGTGCGCGAGTAGCTTCCGGAGGTTCCATGCCAACAGCGCACCTGTCCCGAGCCAGGCAGACATCCCTTCTCTCCAGATCGCCCGGCCGTCTGGCGGTGCTGGTCACCGCGACCGTGCTCGCCCTGTTCCCCGCCACCCCCGCGTCGGCGGCCCCGACCCCCGCTCCGCCGGGACCGGCCACCTCGGCCGGCTCCCCCGTCGACCTCGACGCGCTGTTCGTCGGCGCCCACCCCGACGACGAGGCCTCCACCCTGTCGACCCTCGGCCAGTGGAACGAGTACCACGGCATCCGGTCCGGCGTCCTCACCGTCACCCGGGGCGAGGGCGGCGGCAACGCCGTCGGGCCGGAGGAGGGCCCGGAGCTCGGCCTGGTGCGCGAGGCCGAGGAGCGTACGGCGGTCGCGAAGGCCGCCGTCGGGGAGGTGTTCAACCTCGACGACGTCGACTTCTACTACACGGTGAGCGCCCCGCTGACCGAGCAGATCTGGGGAGGCGACACGCTGGCGAAGGTCGTCCGGATCGTCCGCCAGACCCGGCCCGAGATCCTGCTGACCATGGACCCGGCGCCTTCCCCCGGCAACCACGGAAACCACCAGCAGGCGGCGCGGCTCGCCGTCGAGGCGTTCTACGCGGCGGCCGACCCCAAGGCGTTCCCCGAGCAGATCTCGCGCGAAGGACTGCGTCCCTTCGCACCGGCCCGCGTGCTCCTCTCCCGCGCACGCGGCACCTCCCAGAACGGCCCCGCCTGCGCCTCGACGTTCCGCCCGGCCAACCCGGCGCAGAACGTGTTCGGCGTATGGAGCGGACGGACCTCCGAACGCAACGGCACGACCTGGGCCGCCGTCGAACGCGACGCCCAGCGCTCGTACCGGTCGCAGGGCTGGGCCGTCTTCCCCGACGTGCCGTCCGACCCCGCCCAGCTCGGCTGCGACTTCTTCACCCAGATGGACTCCCGGGCGCCGTTCCCCGCACCGGGCTCGTCGGCGGCCGCCGCGCCGACCGCGGTCCTCGACGGCGCACTGGTCCGGACGGGCGGGACCGTCCCGCTCGGCACCCTGCTCGGGCTGCGTCCCAGCACGTTCGACGTTCGCCCGGGGACGGCCTTCACCGTCAAGGTCACCGCGACCGCGCCGTCCCGCGAATCGCTGGGCCGGTCGTCCGTGACGCTGCGCGTCCCCGACGGCTGGCAGGTCGGCGGGACCGGCGACCTCGGCGGGCTCGCGCCGGGACGCACCGGATCGGCGACGTTCACGGTGCTGCCGCCGCGGAACGCGAGCCCCGGCGACCGGGCGCGCATCGCGGCGACCCTGACCACCGAGAAGGGCGGCGGCCACACCGACAGGGAGGTCGAGGTCAGCCCGGCCGTACGAGGGGGACAGCAGTGGCTCCCCCAGGTCGGCCAGTACGAGAAGTGGGCCGCGGAACTCGCCGCGCCGCAGCTTCGCGGCCTGGTCACGCCCGTGCTCACGGTCCCGTCCGGCGGCTCCCGTCAGGTGGGCGTCGTGGTCACCAACGTGAGCGGCGCCCCCCAGTCGGGGACCGTACGGCTGGACCTCCCGGCCGGCTTCACCGCCGACCGCGCCGAGGCCCCCTACAGCGGGCTGGCGGCCGGGGCCGCGACGACGGTGCCGTTCACCGTCACCAACGCGGACCCCTCGCTGAAGACCTCGAACGAGGGCGGCGATCACGCCTACACGATCACCACCACCAGCGCCGACGGGTCGAGCGTGAGCAGGCCCGCGCTCGAACTGGTCCCGGCGACGTCCATCCCGCAGGCCACGCGGGCGGCGGACGTCGACGGCGCCGAGGGCGACGGCGAGTACCCCGGCCCCGCCCTGGACGTCTCCCGCCTGTGGGAGGGCGCCGCGTGCTCGTCGGCGGCCGACTGCTCGGGCACCGCCAAGGTCGCCTGGCGTGATGACACGCTGTTCCTGCTGGTCCAGGTGAAGGACGACGTGATCGGCACCCGCCTGCCCGCGTCCGACTGCAAGCGGCACTGGCGCACCGACTCGGTGGAGGTGACCCTCGATCCGCGCGGCCTGTCGGAGAACACCTCCACGACGTTCAAGACCGCGGTGCTGCCGGTGACGGCCGAGGGACCGCCGTGCTTCGAACGAGACGCCGACAACCGTCAGGGACCGGGCGGGGAGACCGCTCCGGGAATGCGGGTCGCCTCGAAGGTCACCGCCGGCGCGTACACCGTGGAGATGTCGGTCCCGATGGAGGTGCTGCCGGGCGCGGTCGATCCCGGGCACCTCGGGCTGAACATCCTGGTGTACGACTCCGACACCCAGGACAAGACCGGCCAGACCCGGATCGGCTGGTCGACGTGGGGCGGCGTGCAGGGAGATCCCTACCGGTGGGGCGTGGCGACGTTGCCGGGCTACCTGCCTCCCCCGGGACGCCCGACCACCCCGCCCGCCCCGGTGATCCCCGACGCCGCGCTGGCCAGCCTCGACTCGCCGCAGTCGCTGGAGCAGGCGATCCGGATCGACGTCCCGCTCGCGGGCGGCCCCGCGGCGAAGGCGTCGGACGGCGGCTGGGTCACCTCCGCCAAGGGCGTCCGGGACGCCGTGCGGGTGACGCTCCGCGCCAACGCCGCCGGCACGGCCCACCTGTTCGTCCGCGACGACCAGGGGACGGCGGGCAGCCGTGTCGTCACCGTCCCGCGCGGCGGCAGCACGACCGTGAGCGTGCCGCTGACCCGCGCCACGGCCGCCCACCCGGCGGTGGTGACCGGCTGGGAGGCGGCCGGCGGGGGCACGCTGGCCTCCCGGACCCGCGTGCGCTGACGGCCACCCGCCGATCAGGCGATGCCACCGGAGCGGCGCTCCGCCCCACGCGGGGCGCCCTCCGGCGGCGATCCGGCGTCCCGCCCTGTCAACCTGCACGCCGCCCGTGTGTCTCTGATACGTGAGTGACCTCATGACAGAGTCCCGCGATCGAGCCACGCCGGCCGACCTGTTCGCGGCGCACTACCTGGGGATGGTACGGCTGGCCGGAACGGTGCGGACCGGGGGGACGTGCCGGAAGCCGGCGCCCCCTCACCGCTCACCACGATCTCTGGTCGCGCGGAACCAGTGCCCGCGCCGCCCGGGATCCGCCCGCCCGCAGGGCCGCTGATCTCGGCTGCGATTCGTTTGCCAGCCGTCTGCAAGAACCGTCGGCGACGTTCGTCTCCGGTGCCGGCAAGGTGCCGGGAGCCTGGAGGCAGTGCCATGCGGACTGACGCGACCATCCTGCGTGACCTCGTGACCGCCGAGCTGGCGCGGTCAGGCGGGGCCGGCTGGTCGGTCGAGGAGTCCGGCTTCTGGTGCAGGATCACCCCCGACGGCTATCCGATGCCCGGCCAGGGATGGAAGCTGCACGTCTCCGCGACGATGCTGTCGGCTCCCATCGTGCTCGCGCAGGTCGCCCGGGTGCTCGTCGAGGCCGGCTGCGCATTCAAGTTCCCCGCCCGGCTCGGCGACTACTGGGACCTGCTCACGCCGCACTGCGCGAGGGCGCAGGCGGGCAAGTTCGTCACCGCCTACCCCGTCGGCGACCCCGAGTCGGTACGGCTGGCCGCCCTCCTCGACGAGGCCACCAGAGGGCTGCCCGGCCCGGCGATCCTCTCCGACCGGCCCTACCGCGCCGGCGGCGTCGTCCACTACCGCTACGGGGCGTTCTCCGGGCACCGGATTCTGGGCAACGACGGGTTCTACGAGATCCGGCTGCGCGCGCCCGGCGGAGAGCTGGTCCGCGACCAGCGGGTGGCCGCCTTCACGCCGCCGGGCTTCGCCGTCTCCCCCTTCGCCGACCCACCGGCGAAGAAGGCCGGCTCGCCGGCGGTGATGCTCAACGACCGGTTCGTGGTGCGGGAGGCGATCAGGCACGCGAACAAGGGCGGCGTGTACCTCGCCGAGGACACCAAGACCGGACGCGAGGTCATCGTCAAGGAGGGCCGCCCGCACGCCTCCTCCGACCTCGGCGGCAGAGACGCCAGAGACCGGCTGGCCGCGGAACGAGCCGCCCTTGACGACCTCGCCGCCACCGGCGGGGTGCCCGCCGTGGTGGACTACTTCGAGCAGGGCGGCCACGCCTTCCTCGCGGAGGAGCTGGTGCCGGGCCACACCGCGCAGCGGTGGTCGGAGGCCCACGTGGTACCGCTCGGCCCCGACGGCTTCGGGTGCGCGGTCGACGACGTCGTGCCGGTCGTCTCCCGCCTGGTCGGCCTCCTGCGGAAGGTGCATCTCTGCGGCTACGTCTTCCGCGACCTCTCCCCCGGCAACGTGATGATCCTGCCCGGCGGCGAGATCCGGCTCGTCGACCTCGAATACGCGGCCAAGCGGGGCGAGACCGTCATGATCGGCGGCACCCCCGGCTATCTCGCGCCCGAGCTGGTCCCCCACCTCGGAGCCCTCCGCCCGGCCCCCGCGGCGACGGCGGACCTCTTCAGCCTCGGCGCCCTGGTGTACTTCCTGGCGACCGGCGCCGACCTCGGCCTGGCGGAGGACGAGGTGGGGGGCCCCGCGTACGGCGGGCGCGTCGCCGGCCACCTGGCCAGGGTCGCCGCGAGCAACCCCACCCTGGCGCTGTTGCGGCCGATGGTGGCGGGCCTGATCACGGAGCCCGGCGACCGCTGGACGCTCGACGCGTGCGCGCGGTTCCTGGACGACCTCGGACTGCCCGGCCCGCCCCGAGCCCCACGCCCCCCGGTGAGCATCGACGACCTCGTCTCCGACGGGCTCGCCTGGCTGGCCGAAACGATGGACGACCGCGACGACAGCCCGACGCTCTGGCCCAACGTCTCCCACGGGCTCGAAGCCGATCCGTGCTCGGTGAGCGCCGGCGCCGCGGGCGTCCTCGCCGTCCTTCCGCCCGAGCAGACCGGCGTGGTCTCGCGCTGGCTCCGCCGGCGTCTCACCGAGGAGGACGTCTGGCCGCCGGGCCTGTACGCCGGGCGCTCCGGCACCCTCTGGGCCCTGTACGAGTCGGCCGGGGACGAGGAGACACGAGCCTTCGCGGTGCGATCCGCGCACCGGCTGCCGACCGGTCATCCCAGCCCCGACATCACCCACGGCCTAGCCGGTTGCGCGATGGCCACGCTGCGCCTCGCCGTACGCGCGGACGACCCGGCGCTGCGCGAGCGGGCCGCGGCGATGTTCCAGAACCTGCACGACGCCCGGTCCTCGCTCGACGGGCGTCCGCAGTGGCCGACCCGCGCCACCCACGACTCCAGCCTGGCCGGCGCCAATCACTTCGGCTTCGCGCACGGCCTGGCGGGGGTCGGCACCGCGTTGCTCTACGGCGGCATCGTCCTCGGCAGGGCGGACTGGATGGAGACCGTACGCGAGGTGGCCCACACCCTCTACGAGTACGCCGAGGTCGAGGGGGACACGGCCTGGTGGCCGTTCAGACGCGACGAACCCGAGTCCGTACGGCCCCGCCGCCCGCACTGGTGCAGCGGATCGTCGGGCGTCGGCACCTTCCTCATCCGCTACTGGGACGCGACGGGCGATCCGACCGCACGGGGATTCGCGGAACTGGCGGCGGCAGCCGTCCATCGGACCCGGTGGCAGTCGGGCTCGGCGCTGTGCCACGGCCTGCCCGGCGAGGGCGACTTCCTGCTCGACATGGCCCGATTCACCGCGGACGAACGGTACCGGCGCTGGGCCGAGGACCTGGCGGAGTGCCTGACCGCGCGGGCCGTCGTGCGCGCGGGCCGGCTGCACGTACCCGACCGCCTGGGCAAGGTCGTACCCACCTACCTCGGCGGGACCGCGGGCGTGCTCGCCTTCCTGCTGCGCCTGCGGCACGGACATCCGCGCCTGTGGATGCTCGACGACGTCGTCGGGCACGCCCACCGATCTCACCGTGCCCCCGTGCACGGTGACACGAGAAACGGAATCAGAGAGGGGGAAAACCATGTCCTTCGACGTTCAGGATCTGCAGAACCTGCAGGAGCGTGAGCCGAGCACTTCGGAGTCCGCGCTGCTCAGCCACTGCATCAAGCACCCGGGTTGCACCGACACCAACTGATGGCGAAGCGGCGTGCGGCCGGCATCAGACCGCACGCCGTCCCCCTCACCAGGACCGTCCACCGGCCGTTCGTCCAAGAACGGCGCTTCAGACGGCGAAGCGGCGTGCGGCCGCCATCAGACCGCACGCCGTACTCCGCACCAGCGCCACCCCACCGGCCGGCTCGTCCAAGAACGGCCACCTCAGACGGGCGTGCGACCGGCATCGGACCGCACGCCGTTTCCCTCACGAGCACCGTCCACCGGCCGGACCGGTTGTCCAGGACGGCCACTTCAGATCTCCGAGAGGGCGGCAGCCGTGACGACCCGCAGGATCATCCGGCTGTTCCGGCCGCATCGCCGCGCCGTCCTCCTCGTCGCACTGCTGGTCGCGATCTACTCGGCGCTGAACGCCGCCATCCCCCTGCTCACCCAGGTCGTCTTCGACCGCGCCCTGTTCGGCGCGGACGGCCCGCGGCCGGACCTGCTGGCCCTGATCGCCGGTGCCGCCGCGTTGACGGCGGCCGCCGCGGCCGCCGTCGACCTGGGCCAGACCTGGATCTCGGCCCGCCTGGCCCAGCAGGTCATCCACGCGCTGCGCACCCGGCTCTTCGGCCACCTGCAGCGGATGCCGCTCGGCTTCTTCGCCGCCGCCAGGAGCGGCGAGATCCAGTCGAGGCTGGCCAACGACACGGACCAGATCGAGGACGCGATCAAGGACACGCTGCCCAGCCTGCTCGGCGGCCTCCTGGGATTCCTGTTCGCCCTGGGGGCCATGTTCTCGCTGTCCCCGCCGCTCGCGAGCGTCACCCTGTGCCTCGCGCCGGCCATCCTGTGGGTCTCGGCCCGCTCGGGACGGGCGCTCAAGAACCTTTCCGCCGCCGGTCAGCGCGCCCGCGCGGAGATCGCCTCCATCGCCGCGGAACGCCTCTCGCTGGGCGGTGTCACGCTGGCGCGGGTGCACGACCGCGAGGACCACGAGGCCGCGATGTTCGGCGCGGAGAGCGAGCGGCTGGCCCGGCTGGGCGTCCGCGCCAGCCTGGCGGCTCAGTCGGTGCTGAGCGCGGGGCACATCTTCTTCGTGCTGACGCCCTACATCGTGTTCGTCGCGGCCGGACTGATGGACGGGATCACTCCCGGCACGCTCATCGCCTTCGTGGTCCTGCAGTCGCGGCTCTACCAGCCGCTCTGGCAGATCCTGCACATCTCCACCGAGTTCCGCACCGCCCAGGCGGCCTTCGAGCGGGTCTTCGACTACCTGGACCTGCCACCGGAACCACCCGCCACCGAAACCGCCATCGGGACCGCCGCCTCCGGGCCCGCCACCCCGGGCGGACCGAACCGAGCAAACGGACCGGAAGCAGCAGGCGGGGCGGGAGCAGCAGGCGGACCAGGAGCAGCGGGCGGACCAGACCGAGCAAACGGAGCCGAAGCGGCGGGCGGGGCGGGAGCAGGAGGCGGGCTGAGCGTCTCCGGGGCCTCCTTCGCCTACGCGGGGACGGAGGACGAGGCGCGGTGGGCGCTGCGCGAGGTGACCCTCGATCTGCCGGCCGCCTCCGCGACGCTGATCGTCGGCCCGAGCGGGTCGGGCAAGACGACCCTCGGCCACCTGCTCGCCGGGCTGCACCGGCCGGCGGAGGGATCGGTGCGAAGCGGCGGACGCGTCTGCCTGGCTCCGCAGGAGGCCCTGCTCTTCCAGGGCTCCATCGCCGAGAACCTCCGCTATGCCGCGCCCGGCGCCAGCCTGGACGACCTGGTCGCGGTCTGCGAGACGACCATGATCCACGACCGGATCACGGCGTTGCCCGACGGCTACGACTCCGTGGTCGGCGAGCGGGGGGCGCTGTTCTCCGGCGGTGAGCGCCAGCGCGTCGCCCTCGCCCGCGCGCTCCTCAGCGACGCCCCCATCCTCGTCCTCGACGAGGCGACCTCCGCGCTCGACCCGTTGACCGAACGGGAGGTCGTCCGCGCGGTTCTGCGGCGACGCGCGGGGATGACGACGGTGATGATCACCCATCGGTTCGGCGGCCTCGACTCCTTCGACGTCGTGGTCGTCCTGGACGAGGGCCGCGTCGTCGAGCGTGGCGCCCACCCCGAGCTGCTGGGGAACCGGCAGGGGCTGTACGCGCGGATGCTCCGTGCCCAGGCCGTCTAGGTTCACGCCGACGCGGATCCGAACGGCCCGGCGAACCGGCACGGACGACTCTCCCCGGTGGACGCTCAGGGCTCAGCGGCCACATCAATATGACCACTGAGAGTAGTTGTACGACTACTCTCGGAGACGTATTGTGGCGGGCGGCCCACGATGTCGACCCACAGAGGATCCCTCATGCGTCCTGCCCGCCGAGCCCTCACCTTCGTCATGGCCACCGTCGCCGCCGGCGCGCTGGCCATCGCGCCCGCGCCGGCCGCGCAGGGGCAGGCCGCGCAGGGGCAGGCCGCGCAGGGGCAGGCCGCGCAGGGGCAGGCCGCGCAGGGGCAGGCCCTCGACTGGGTCGCGCTGGGCGACTCCTACACCGCCGGGCTCATCAAAGCCGCCGGGCAGGAGTTCGAGACCCCCCGGGACGGCTGCGGGCGCACCGACCAGTCCTACCCGCAGGTGGCCCTCCGCGAGTTGGGCCCGCTGGTCAAGCTGACGAACGTGAGCTGCGGCGGCGCCACCATCGCCGACGTCGTCACCGAGAAGCAGAAGCCGAACGGCCGTCACGCCCCGCCCGTCTCCCGGGATCCGGACCACCCCTTCGCCGCGGTGCCCGCCCAGATCGAAGCGGTCTCCCCCGCCACCGACGTGGTCACCGTCGGCATCGGCGGCAACAGCCTGGGCTTCGGCGAGATCCTCCGAACCTGCGTCCAGCGCGGCCTGGCCAACGGCGGCCGGGGCACCCCCTGCAAGGACCACTACGCCGGCCGGATCCACACCCGGCTGCAGGAGGTGCGGGGCGAGTACGACCGGATGCTCACCCGGATCCACCTCGACGCCCCCCACGCCGAAGTGATCGCCGTGGGCTACCCGTACCTCATCCCCACCGACACCACCAAATGCGTCTACGCGAGCATCGTCGGTTTCGCCACCGTCACCCGGGGCGACCTGAACTGGCTGCGCACCGACGCCCTCGAACCGCTCAACCAGATGATCCGCGAGCAGGCCGCCCGGCACAACGACCACTACGTCGACCTGTACGAGTCCAGCCGCGGCCACAGCATCTGCGAAAAGGCCGGCGGGGCCAACTGGGCCGAAGGCATCTACGACACCACCCTCCGGCCCGCCCTGGTCCACCCCAACGCCAAAGGCCACCGAAACGCCGCCGCCAAGGTGGCAGCGGCCATCCTCGCGTCTCGTACCTGACACCGCCCGCCACCGGTCGCGCGGAGCTGAGGGAACGCATGATCCGCGAGGGGCGTACGGCCGCCCGGATCAACCACCCCTCCGCAACCGTCGTCTACGACGCGACCGAGGACTCCGGCTCGATGATCCTCGGGGTTCGCAGCGCCCGATAATAGGGCGATGGCGACCGTCGTAGCATTCCACGCCCACCCCGACGACGAGGTGCTGCTGACCGGTGGCACCCTCGCCCGCGCCGCGGCGGAGGGCCATCGGGTGGTGATCGTGGTGGCCACCGACGGGCTCATGGGACCCGTCCCGGCGGAGGGATCGGGGCGGATGGGCGAGTTGCGCGCGAGCGCGGCCGTGCTCGGCGCGCACCGGGTCGAGCACCTGGGTTACGCCTGCAGCGGGCACGGCGCGATCCTCTACCCCGATCCGCCGGACCGGACCCGTTTCGTCCGCGCCGACACCGAGGAGGCCGCGGAGCGGCTCGCCGTGCTGCTGCGCGAGGAGCACGCCGACGTGCTGTTCAGCTACGACGCCAACGGCGGATACGGCCACCGCGACCACGTCAAGGTGCACGAGGTCGGCAGGCGCGCCGCCGTACTGGCGGGAGTGGGCACCGTGCTGGAGGCGACGATGCCCCGTGACGTCGTCGTGCGCCTGGTGCGGCTGATCCGTGCGCTGCGGATCCCGTTCCGTTACGACGACGAGGCGCTGGGCGCCGCCTACAGCCCCGCCTCGGCCATCACGCACCGGGTGAACGTGCGGCGGTTCGCCCGGCAGAAGCAGGCGGCGTTGGCCGCGCACCGCTCCGAGGTGAACGGGCGCGGCCGGCTCGCCTCCGTCATGCGGCTGCTTGTCCGGCTTCCGGTGCCGGTCTTCGGGCTGTTCCTCGGCCGCGAGTGGTTCGTGAACCCCGCCACGACCCGTGGACCAGCCGGTCCGCATCGGCCGGCGGACCAGGGATGACCATCTGGTGAGTGTCCGGACCGGTCCAGGACGATGTCCTCCCGTTCGGAGGAGGTGAGCGGGATGGGCGCGGACCCTGTCGCGCTCAACGGCGAGGTCGCCAGGGGCGTCTCCGGCCAGGTGCGCGGACAGGCGGTCGGCCTCGCGGACTCCGGCATGATCGCGGCACAGGGCATCGGCATCCCGCACGGCGGGAGTCGGCCGAGCGCACCCATCCGAGGACGGCCATCGCGATCTCGGGTGCTCCGGCCCGCCCGCGTCGGCCCTCCGGCACACCCGGCGGATCTTCCAGGCCCGAAACCCGTTTGTGGCCGAGGCCGCCGCGCTGGGAGGATCAGGTCTTCATGAGCCACCCTGTCATCGCAGAGATCCCGACCGGCCCCGTGACCGTCCCCGACGTGGTCACGACGCTCGCCGGCGGCGGCACCATCACTCCGGTGTGGCGCAACCAACTCGGCGGCCTGACGTTCCGCGTCGAGGACGGCGCCGGCGGCCTCAGATACGTCAAGTGGATCGCCGCCGGCACCCCGGAGATCGACCTTCCCGCTGAGGCGGAACGCCTGGCCTGGGCGCAGCGATGGGTGACCGTCCCGCGAGTCATCGAGCACGGCACGGACGCCGACGGCGGGTGGCTGGTGACGGCGGCGGTGCCCGGCCGGTCGGCGGTGGACCCTCGGTGGATCGCCGCACCGGAGACCGCGGCGGCCGCGATCGGCCGAGGGCTGCGTCTGTTCCACGACGCCCTGCCCGTGGCGGAGTGCCCCTTCGAATGGAGCATCGATCGACGGCTCGAACGTGCGGACGAGCGCATCGCCGACGGCGAGGGACCGGCCGACTGGTTCCCCGAGCACCGGCGCCTCGGCCTCACGGAGGCCCGGGCGCGCATCGGCGAGCCGCCGGCGATCGACCGCCTCGTCGTCTGTCACGGGGACGTGTGCGTCCCCAACACCCTGCTGCACGATGACGGCGCGTTCGCCGCGCACGTCGACCTCGGTTCGCTCGGGGTGGCCGACCGGTGGGCCGACCTCGCGGTGGCGGCGTGGAGCACGGAGTGGAACTACGGCCCGGGGTACGACGGCGTCGTGTACGACGCGTACGGGATCGCCCCCGACCCGGAGCGCATCGCCTACTACCGCCTGCTCTGGGACATGGCCTGACCCGGTCGCCCCGGCCGCCGGGGAGTGCCCGGTCATGACGAGACCGGGCAGCCGCGGTGGCAGCCATGAGGAGCCCACCGCCCCGGGGCAGTGCGCTTGGCCGGAGCTACATGGCTCTATTCCTGCGATGCCTCTCCGCCGGATCGGGGCACCAGACGGATGATCGGTAGTTCCCGGTCGGTCTTCTCCTGGTACTGAGCGAAACGGGGCGCAGCGGCGATGATCTGCTCCCAGGCCTGTTCGCGTTCTCCGCCATGGAGTTGCTCGGCGATCACCGACACCGTGCGGCCCGCCACCTCTACCTGGACCTTGTCGGGATGGGCGCCGAGGTTGTAGTACCACGCCGGGTTGCCCGCCGCCCCGGCCGCCGACGCCACGATCAGCCAACTGCCCTCCTCGCCGGGGAAGTAGCCGACCGGAGTCGTTCGCTGCAGTCCGCTCTTACGGCCGGTGGTCGTCAGGATCAGGGCGTTCATGCCCATGAACGTGCCGCCGCTCGTACGGCGGATCCGCCTGGCCATCACCTTGTTCAACCATCGGAACGCCCATCCGCCAGGCTGGCGGCTGCCACGGGTTCCCGCAGGTGTGTCGAAGCTCATGTGACCTCTCCCTGGTTGTGCCTCGTCGGTCGGTGGCGTGGTCGCACCACGAGATCGACGCCGCCCACGTACACGTACGTCCCGTCGAACTCGAACCCCACCGGCACCACGTCCGGCTGGCCATCGGCCGAGACGGTGGCGATGCGGGCCAGCCGCTGGGACCGCAGATAGGCGATCTCTGCTTCGCTGAACGACATCTCGGGCCTCCTCCTCACGCCATGAGCGACACACGGCCGCAATCATTAACGAAGCATACTGTACGCGCCATTAACCATATTCGCCGTGTACCATAGCGATGTGACCAAAACGGGGCAAACGATCGCGGCCACAGGGGCGGCAGCAGGGCAAGGACCCGCAACGGAACACACCGGCACGGACGACACCCAGCTGGACGTCGCCACCGGGCTGGTTCAGCTCACCGGCCTCGTGCAGAGCATGTACGCGCGCGTCTCCGAACGCCACGATCTGACTCCCGTGCAGGCCAAGCTCCTGTGCGTCCTGCTCAACGGCCCCAGGGGCATGGCCGAACTGGCCCACTGCTTCGGCGTGGAGAAGGCCGCGCTCACCGGCCTCACGGACCGGGCCGAGCGGCGCGGCCTCGCCCGGCGCTCACCCGTGCCAGGCGACCGGCGCGCCCTGCAGGTGACGCTGACCGACGCCGGCCACCAGGCGGCGGTCGCCTTCCACGCCGAGGTTACCGCGGAGCTCAACCGCCTCATCTCGCCGCTCACACCCGACGGCCGCAAGCACTTCCTCGGCGCGATGGCCGAGATCATCACAGAGTGCAGGGCGGCGTCTTTCCGGGGCCGGTGCTGAGGCCAGGACTCACCCGCAGTCCGGCGAGCTCAGAAACGAAGATCCCTCTTCGCCGACCACGAACGCGGCGGGCCTTCCCGTCCGTGGGGGTACGGACGGGAAAGCCCGCCGGAGTGGGCGTTCGCCCCGGTCAGACCTCGCCGAGGGCGAGGCCGCGGCCCAGGTGATCGTTAGGGGATCGTGTCGGCGCCCCCGACACCGGCGCCCGCAGGCGGCGGGCTGGAGGACGCGGAACCGGCGGAGTAGGCGTACGGCGGCGGCGACACGCTGCCGTCGGCGCGAAGCCAGTCGCTCATGGTGCTTCCGCTGCTGTTCGCCCGGCGAATCGTGGCCGTGTCGTAGAAGTTGGAGCCGGTCCACGTGAGGCCGGCGTTGCCGAAGTCCTGGGTGATCGTCTTGGCGCTCTTCATGTAGTTGCTCTCGGCGTAGATCTTGCCGTCCACGCCGAGGCCGATGAAGTAGTCGTCGACCTCGACGTAGTTGGCGAACAGGTGGGCGTAGCCGAACCGCACCCGCGGGTGGCGGGTGTTCGACCCGTCGAACCAGTTGTGGTGATACGTGACTTTCAAATAGCCCTTGTCCTGCGTGCCGTTGTTGTCGCTGTGACCGAGCAGCATCGACTTGTCCGTGCCGACGAACCGGTTGTACGAGACCGTCACCAGGTCCGAGCCGCGCTTGATGTCCGCCGAGCCGTCGGCGGACGCGTAGAACGTGTTGTGGTCGATCCACACGTGATGCGAGTAGCACTGCACGTTGACCGAGTCATCCGGGGAGTTCCTGAACGACAGGTTGCGGATGATCACGTTCTGGACGTGCCCGAACCGGTCCTTCTCGGCGGGGTCGCAGAGCGAACCACCCCACACCACCTCCTCCGGGCCCCACCCGTTCACATCGAGCCCGAACCCGCTGATCGTCGCGTTCGACCCGACGCCGATGATGGTCTTGTTCGATCCGACGTCCAGCATGTCCGCGCCGTTGCCGCTGATCGTGCCCGACACCCGGACGATCCGGGGTGCGTCGTCGGCGACGGCCGCCGCCAGCTGGGCGTAGTCGCCGACGGTCACGGTCGGACCGCCGGCTCCGCCGTTCGTTCCGGTACGGCCGTACCCGCTCATGGTCGCGAAGCCCACCAGGCCGCCGGCGTTGCCGTCAGGGCTGGTCGGGGTGGGTGTCGGCGTCGGCTCTGGCCCTCCGGTCGGCTCTCCGGTCGGCTCTTCGGTCGGGCCGCCGGTCGGGCTCAGCCGCCACTGCTTGCTCGTCACGTTGTCGCAGGAGTTCTGCTGAAGACCGGCGCCCGAGGAGGAGGCGCCGTCCTTGACGTTGAGACATTTGCCGCTGTTCACGTTGACCAGCCGGTAGCCGTCGCCGTTCTCCTCGAACCGCCACGTCTGGGAGGCGGCGCCGCTGCAATCCTCGGTCTGTACGGCCTTGCCCGCGCTGGTCGACGCCCCGACGACGCCCGCGCACTTGCCGCTGTGCACGGAGGCCAGCTTGTATCCACTCCCCTGGCTGGACAGCGTCCACCGCTGGCTCGCCGCTCCCGCGCAGCTCTGCTGGACGAGCTGGACCGACGCCGCGGAGCTCCCGCCGGGGATGTCCGCGCACAGGCCGCTCCCCGCGTTGACGATCGTGTGAACGCCGGCCGAGGGCGCCGCCGCCGCGGTCGCCATGCCGGCGACCACCCCCGCTCCACCGACACCGACGACCGCCGCCACGAGGATGCCGGCGAGCTTTCGCCCCCGCGTCATCGCTTTACGCACCATGAAGGATGCTCCCTTCCAGGAAAGCGCTTACCGCCTCCCTGATGGCATAAGGTAGAACGGCGTTCGATGTAATGGAACAGCTTTCATCCAGAAAACGCCCTGAGCTGCGCCGCCGTACCGCACCCGCCTGAAACTTTCACGACGGCCGAGGGCCGTCCCCGCCGACCTCGTCCTTCGTCCGCGTAGGACGAGCGACTGGTGGCCGGCGGGGGCAATATCAACCCATATGTCCCGTAGATTCACCACTCATGCAGACTTGATATGATCTAGTGCGCATAGAGTAAGATCCACTGTCAATTCGGCCACCCTGCGAACAAGGAGACCGGTCAGTGGGCACTGGTGCGAGCGGCGTCGTCGGCGTCCAGCGCGCCCACTCCGTGCCGCCCGAAGCCATCGCCCACGAAGATCTCTACCGGACCCTCTGGCGATCACTGGAGTCGGCCGGTCTGGGTCCTCAGACCCTCCTGCACAGCGACTCGCCGTCCGCGGAATCCAGTGCGGCCCGTTCGATCGCCACCTGTCGCGATCAGTGACCATCCGCTAACAAAGTACGGCATATCTCCACTACGATCCGATCAAGAGTTTCAATACCGCATTGCCGTACAACCCGGCCTTTCCCGAATCTGGGGCGACCACACCTGGGCCGCCGACCGCCGACGAGGAACTGATAGATGTCAGCACACACCCCCATTCGCCGTCTGGCAGAGCGTCCGCCGATGGGTCAGGTCCTGCTCGTGCTGCCGGCTGCTGTGATCATCACCGGAGGGGTGTGCCTGTGGGTGGTGGCGGAGACGCCGGCCGCGGGGCAGACGCTCGTGGCCTGGTGTCTCGGGGCGGCGGCCGTCCTGTTGTGCGTCACCGTCTCGTTCGCCGTGTACGGCGCGCAGCGGACACGTCACCTCCGCGACCGTCTCGCGGAGATGGACGCGGACGTCGCCCGGCTGGCCGATGACACGCTGCCCGTCTTGGTGCAGCGGTTGCGCGACGGGGCGTCGGCGGACACCGCGCTCGCCGGGATACCGAAACCGGCCGACCGGAACCAGCAGCGCATCCTGTGGACGCTCGCCCAGGAGGTCGGCAAGGGTGAGCGCATGCGCGCGGCCGCGATGTCCGCCTGCGCGAACGCCGCGGGCCGGGTCCAGGCTCTGGCGACCAGCATGCTCGCCGACCTGCGGGCGATGGAGGACCGGCACAGCGAGGAGGTCCTCGGCGACCTGCTGAAGCTCGACCACAGCACCGCGCAGGCCGGTCGGCTGGCGGACAGCATCGCCGTGCTGACCGGTGCGCGCTCCGGCCGGCGCTGGACCAAGCCGATCGTGATGGAGAGCATTCTGCGCGGGGCGGTGGGCCGCATCAGCGCGTACCAGCGGGTGCGGGTGCACTCGGCCAGCACCGTCGCGGTCGCCGGGTACGCCGCCGAAGGCGTCATGCACGCCCTCGCCGAACTGATGGACAACGCCACCAGCTTCTCGCCTCCGTCCGAGGAGGTGCACGTGTACGTGGAGGACGTGAGCGCGGGTGTCGTGATCACGGTCGAGGACTGCGGTCTGGTCATGAGCGCCGCCGCGCTGAGCCGCGCCCAGAAGGCCGTCTCCGCCGAGCCGCTGGACCTGACGACGCTGTCCGGCACCCGGCTGGGTCTGGCGGTGGTGGGCTGCCTGGCTCGTAAGCACGGCCTGACCGTCTCCTTCCGGCCGTCCTCGCGCGGCGGCACCGGCGTCGTGGTCATGATCCCGCAGCAGTTGGTCACACAGGTCGCACGAAGCCCCAGGATGGACGCGCCGCGCGCGGCGAGGGTTCCCGCCGCGCGCCCCGCCCGTCCCGTGGCCGCCGCGCCCGCCGAGACGAGTACGGATGACGACCTGTACGGGCTGCCCAAACGCCGCCGCGGGCAGACCCTGGCGGCGGCGTCCCCGGCGTCACCGCCCCCTTCGCCGCCTCCCCCGACGGCGAAAACCGAGCGGCCCCACTCCGATCCCGGAGCGAGGTTCAGCGCCTTCCGCCAGGCCAGCCGGGGAGGCGGTCCCACTACGCCCCCGGCGGACGACACCCGGTGATCGGCCCCGACCCTCGCCACCGGACCGCATGAAGCAAGAACGACAGATTGGAGGGAGGGGCCGTCCGTCCGGCGCCAACGCCCGGATCACCGCCCCGGATACCCGATGAGAACCTCAGATCGCGACCTCGCCTGGTTGCTGGAGAACCTTCTGGAGAGGACGCCCCAGACCCGGCACGCCCTGGTGCTGTCGAAGGACGGCCTCAAGCTCTCCCACACCTACGGGCTCAGTGTGGACCGTGCCGATCAGCTGGCCGCCATCGCCTCGGGCATCCAGAGTCTGTCGCATGGCGCGTCCGTCGAGTTCGGCGATGGCACCGGCGGGCTGCGGCAGTCCATGACGGAGTTCCACGGCGGGCTGCTGTTCATCGTGGAAGCGGGAGAAGGGGCGCACCTCGCCGTCGTGGCGGCCGACGACGCCGACCCCGGCGTCATCGGTCACAACATGAACGAGCTGGTGGAGCAGATCGGCGAGTATCTGACCGCCCCACCGCGTGACCCACGCCAGAGCAGCCGGCCGCTATGACCTCATGGCGGGTCGACAGTGAGAACCCGGACCGGTTGTACACCGTCACGGGCGGCCGCAGCCGCGCCGACGAGAACTCCTTGGACGTGGTCTCGCTGATCGTGAGCGAATGCGAGCCGACGCCGGGCATGCAGTCCGAGCACGTCAGGATCCTGCGGATGTGCCACCGGCCGACGGCGGTCGTGGAGATCTCCGCGGAGCTGGGACTGCCGGTGAGCGTCGTGCGGATCCTGCTGTGCGACCTGCTCGACACCGGTCGCATCACCGCCCGTCATCCGCCCTCGGCTCCCGCCAAGGCGCAACTGCCCGACCTCGAAATCCTGAAGCAGGTGCTCGTTGGACTTCAGAAGCTCTGAGCAACCCGCCCGTACGCCGCTACGGAGCACGACGACCACCGGTCTCAAGATCGTGGTCGTCGGTGGGTTCGGCGTGGGCAAGACGACCATGGTCCGCTCCGTCAGCGAGATCCGCCCGCTCAGCACCGAGGAGACCATGACGCGGGCGGGCGTCGGAGTCGACGACGCGAGCGGCGTGGAGACCAAGACCACGACCACGGTCGCCTTCGACTTCGGGCGGATCAGCCTGAACGAGCAGATGGTGTTGTACCTGTTCGGCGCGCCGGGTCAGGAACGGTTCTGGTTCCTGTGGGACCGGCTGTTCTCGGGGACCCTGGGCGCGGTCGTCCTGGTGGACACCCGCCGGCTGGCGGATTCCTGGTACGCCATCGACCGCCTCGAGCACCACGGCATGCCGTTCATCGTCGCCCGCAACAACTTCGGCGAACCGGCGCATCCGCTGGAACGGGTCCGGGACGCGCTGTCCCTCTCCGGCGACGTTCCGCTGATCGACTGCGACGCTCGCCGGCGTGAGTCCAGCAAGGCCGTGCTGATCGCTCTCGTCAACCACCTCTCCACACTGTCCTCCGCCCGGGAGAGCATTTCATGACGAACGATCACCACTCGCCAGACGCGCACGCGGGAGCCATGAAGCTGTACGGACCACGGTTCCACCAGGATCCGGCCGGGCTGTATCGGGAGATGCGGCAGCGGCATGGGCCCGTCGTCCCCATCCTGCTCGAAGGCGACATACCCGCGTGGCTGGTGATCGGGTATCGCGAGCTCCGCCACGTCGTCAGCAACGCGCGGCTCTTCGGTCGCGACTCCCGCCGCTGGAACGCCTGGGATCGCATTCCGCCCGACTGGCCCCTGCTGGCGTTCGTCAGCTACCAGCCGTCCATGCTGTTCACCGAGGGAGCCGATCACCAACGGCGCGCCGGGGCCATCAGCGACGCCCTCGCAGCCGTCGATCAGTTCGAGCTGAGATCCCAGTGCGAACGGACCGCCGACCGCCTGATCGACGCGTTCACCGGAAGCGGCAAGGCCGACCTGATGGCCCACTACGCGCATCCGATGCCGCTGCTGGTCGTCGCCACGATATTCGGTCTGTCCGACGCCGACGCGCCGCACCTGGTGGAGGATGTGAGCGCGTCGCTGAACGGCGGCGAGGGCGCCATGGAGGCTTTCCAGCGGGTCCAGGCCACGATGCAGCGGCTGCTGGTCGCCAAGGGCGAGCGCCCCGGCCCGGACATGTGCTCACGTCTGCTGGCGCACCCCGCGAAACTCACCGAGGACGAGCTCATCCAGGACCTGATCGTGACGATGACCGCGGGCCAGGACACCACCGCCAACTGGATCGGGAACACCCTGCGGCTGATGCTGACCGACGAACGGTTCGCCGTGACGCTGTCGGGCGGCCGCCGCAGTGCCGGCCAGGCGCTGAACGAAGTGCTGTGGGAGGACCCCCCCGGCCAGAGCACCATCGGCCGCTGGGCGGTTCAGGACACCCACCTGGGCGGGCAGCGCATCCGGGCCGGAGACGCGCTCGTTCTCGGCCTCGCCGCCGCGAACGCCGATCCGCAGGTGCGCCCGGACTCCTACGGCGGATCCGCGGGGAATCACGCGCACATGGCCTTCGGCCACGGCGAGCACGGGTGTCCGCACCCCGCCCCGGAGATCGCCGAGATCATCGCCCACACGGCCGTCGAGGTACTCCTCGACCGGCTCCCGGACGTGATGCTGAGCGTCCCCGCCGACGCACTCGTCTGGCGGACCTCCCTCCAGATGCGCGGCCTGTCCAGCCTGCCGGTCGAGTTCACCCCCGGCTACGTCGTGGGAGGGGTCAGATGAGCCGGGCGTCGATCGCCGCGGTGGACCGGTGGCCGGTCCACCACTGATCCGCGTCTCGTCGGCGGACGGCGCTAAGCACCGACGTGCAGCCACGAGGTCCACATCGACGGGGTGTGCGGCCACAGCCGGCGCGCGTGCTGAACGGCGGTGTGCAGGGCCGTGGCGGAGGCGTCGGTACGGGGGAAGGGGCTCGCGTGGAGGGTGGCGTACACCTCGGTGGCGATCATGCCGGCGACGTCGTCGGCGATGGGCCACATGGTGCCGATGACGTGGCGGTATCCGGCGAGCTGGAACGCCCCCGCCAGGTGGATGGACTCGTCGGCCAGTGTGACGGCCCCCTGGGCGGTGCCGCACGCGGACAACATCGCGAACTGCCCGTGCCGGATGCGCAGCCCGGCGATGTCGAGCACGGACAGCGGCCGGTCGTGGAGCACCAGGTGGCCGGCGGAGGGATCGGCGGGATCGCTGTCGCCGTGGCACGCGAAGTGCACCCATCCGGCGGATGCCATCTCCGCCATCACCCGTTCCCGGGTGGCCTCGTCCGCGAGGAGTCTGCGGGCGCCGGCGAAGCGGGCCGTGACGATGTCGGCCTCGGCCCGGACGTCAGGGAGCGGCCGGTGGCCGGCGGCGCCGGGCACCGCGACGACCAGCGGGCGCGCCTCTCCCCGGTCACCGGGTGCCGACCTCGCCCGTGCCAGTGACCGGAGGGTCGGCGTGTAGGAGCAGACGACGCGGTCGAGCACGGTGTCCGAGGTCTCGCCCGGACGGGAGTAGTGGCCGGCCGCGTGCAGGGGCAGGAAACCGAGCGACCCGGTCGGCATCCACCACATGCGGGGCGGCGGCGCACCGTGATCGGGCGGGCCGTGCAGGCCCAGCCCGTCGAGCACCGGTTCGGCGATCGTGTCCCACAGCCAGCCAAGAGTCTCCCGTACGTCGTCTTCGGCGCGGCGGCGGGCGTGCAGGCCGGCGTGGTCGTCCCGGGCGATCTCGATGGCGTCGCCGAACGCCTTGACGCGTTCGGGCACCTCGTCCGGGTGCAGTCCGGGCAGCGGGACCACCTGAACGCCCGCCGGGGTGAGCAGGATCGCGTCGCTGCGGTAGCGGCTGGTGTTGACGACGGCCACCGGTCCCCGCGCGGCGATCGCGGTGAGCTCGTCCGCCGACGGAGGCAGCAGGAAGCGTTCCATGCCGGGGAGCCGGCGGATCTCCCCGACGAGCCGGTCCCAGGCGTCGCCGAGCCGCGGGGAGGGCTGGGCGGCGGAACGCCCGAGGGTGACCGGCGCGGAGAGGGAGCCGGCCGTCCCGTCGAGGGCGTCCCTGAGCCGGTCGACCTCCTCGGCGAGTCGCGGTGACCGCCCGCGAAGGTCGGTCAGCTCACCGCGGACGTCGAGCGCCTGGGAGAGCAGGACGCCTCGTCCGTGTTCGAGCAGTTCCAAGGCCAGGTGCGGCTCGTCGAGGTGCAACGCGGCCGCCGCCGCGCGGGAGGCCAGTCCGGGGAAGCGGGTCAGCACGCGTTGCTGGTCGTGCCGCCGGAAGTGACGGGGAGCCAGTCGCGGGAGGAGGCGAACGGCGGCGTTCAGCGACTCCACGGCCAGCGACCAGTCGCGCGCGTCCGCCGCCAGGTCGGCGAGCTTGCCGCCGGCCTCGATACGGATGCGGATCTCCCCCGGCCCGGCCGCGACGGCCTGCCGGAGCGCGGTCACCGCCGCCGTGCGGTCCCGCGGATCGCCGCCGGCCTGGAAGCGGCCGTCCAGGATCTCACCCAGGTTCATCAGCGCCAGCGGGCGATGCAGGTGCCCGTCGGGAATGTCCGCGCAGACCCGCCGCGCTGTGGCGACGGCTTGGTCGAGGTCGGCCGGGTCCCCCGCCGCCTGGAAGCGGGCCCACAGCAGGAGCGCCAGATTGGCGTGCGCCTCCCTGCGGATCCCGTTGCCGCGCGGGGTGCCGGCGACGGCCTCGGTCAGCGCCTCGACGCCCTCGTCCAGCACCGAGGCGTCGCCGGTGCGGTGGAACCGCTGCCACAGGGCGCCGCCCAGTGAGCTGAGGCAGAGCGCCCGGTCGGGATCTTCCGAAGGTGTGCCGGCGGCCCCGTCACGGAGGACCCGGACGGCCTCCGTCAGTGCGGCGTCGTCGTCCTCGGCCACCGAGCGGAGCAACAGGGCGTCACCGAGGTTCAGGGCGTAGCACCACCGGTCCGGCGCCTGCGGCTGAGCGGCGGTCACCGCCTGCCCGGCGAGGCGGACGGCTTCGTCCAGATCGGCCGGATTCCCCGAACACAGGAATCTCACGAGCAGGTGCTGGGCCAGCCCCGAGCGATATCCCTCCTGGTAGGAGGAATGGACCGGGATCGCCGAGAGGGCGTCCCGCCCGGCTGCCACGGCGTCGTCGAGAACGTCCGCGTCGCCGGTCGCGCGGTACAGGTTCGCCAGGGCGCGGGCGAGGGTGGACAACGCCAGGTGCCGGTTCCCGTCCTGCGCGGCCGCGGCCGCCCGGCGCCCGGCATCGGCGGCCTCGCGCGCGTCCTGTACGGCTCCCGCGACCCCGTAACGCGCGTTCAGCATCCCGGACAGGTTGGCGAGATATACCGGATGGTCTGGATCGTCGCCGGCACCGCTTCGAACGGCCTGCCGGGACAGGCCGACGGCCTCCTCCAGGACGGCGAGCCCGCCGCCGGCCTCGAAGGAGCACCACAGTGCGATGGCGAGCAGGTTCAGGCGGTTGGGACGGGCGGGATCGTGGCCGGGAGTCGCCTCCAGCGCCTGCCGGGCCAGGTCGGCCGATTCGGCGAGGGCCGACCGGTCGCCGTGCCGGCCGTACCGCTGCCGTAGCGCGTTGCTGAGGTGAGCGGCATGAGCGGGACGGCCCGGATCGCCGTCGGGGCTCAGCTCGAGTGCCCGCCGATACACGGTGACGGCCTCATCCAGCGGTTCCGTGGCGCCGCCCACATCGTGCAGGGTCAGGAGGACCTCGCCCAGCACGGCCAGCCGCGAGGGCAGTCCGGGGTCGTCGGCCGGGGTCGTCTCCACCGTCTCCCGCCGCAGGCGGGCCGACTCGGCGAGCGGTTCGGCGGCACCGTCCCTGACGCCCTGGGTGTAGAGAAGCCCGGCCAGGTTCGCGCGGTGCGACGGCCGCGCCGGGTCCGCGGGACTCAGATGCGCCAGCACCGCCCTGGCGAAGGCGACGGATTCGCCGACCAGTGCCCGGTCCCCGGTGTCGGCGACCCCGCCGCACAGCGCGTCGCCGAGCCCCGCGAGGTCATCCGTCGGCGAGTTCGGCGGCAGTCGCGCCACGGCCTCCCGGACGGCCCGCAACGGACCGGTCAGCCCTGCCGTAACGCCCTGCTCGACGCGTTCCCGCAGGGTCTCGCAGAGCAGGCTCAGCCGCTCGCGGGCGATCGCGCCGGTGGCCCCGGACATCGCGTCGACCAGCAGTCCGATCGCTTCTTCGCGCGCGTCCGCGTCCTTGAGCCAGAACCCGCGCAGGGCCAGGCACTCACTCACGGCCGCCAGGTGCCGCAGGCGCGTGGGATCCTCCGGCGCGATGGCTCGCAGGGAGCTTTTCGCCGCGCTTATCGCCTCGTCCAGGTCGTGCTGGGCACTGGTATGCAGAAAACGCGTTCTCAGGTCGTGGGAAAGCCAGAGCAGGAATAGCGGGTGGCGTTTCCCGGACTCGGGTGAATACGCCACCAGCCGCCGGCTCACCCCGACGATCCGATCGAGCAGGGCCGGGTCCGCCTCCTCGCCCAGCCGCGCCCGGCAGGCGAACCGCTCCCCTTGCGTCATCAGCAGTCGAATGGCCCGGAACGGATACACGATGGCCATCAGCCGGAACAGGGCCGCCGTCAGCCGATATCGGTAAACGCGCTCGATCCAGGATGTCCGCCGTTTCACGTCCCTGTGCCTTCAGCAAATTCCCGCGAGTCAGCCGGTTATGCCCTTATTGTTGGTGAAGTTTCGCACGGTCGGAGTCCTGCGGAGGCATATCTCATGGAAGACGACGGCCACCAGCTCGGGTTGCTGTGCGCGGAGCTGACCGAACTGCGCGACCTCGCGTCCCGGCATGGGCTGAGCCGGGCGCTCGACTCCCTCCTCACCGCCGTCCGCGCCGGCCAGCAAGTGCGCGATCGGCGGATCGAGCTGTTGCGGCGCCTCGGCATCCCGGCGGGCACCACGCGTCAGCCCGGCCTGCGCATTCCGGGACTGGGCGACGGCCGGCCCGCCACGGAACTGTACGGGTGCCCGGAAGCTCGCTGTTCGCGAACCTGGGTCAGGCCGCCCGGTGATCCGGTGGCCCTCTGCTCGGTGTACGGCGCGCCGCTGAGTCACCGACCCTTCGGATCATGAACGCCTTCCTCACCGAGCTGGCCAAGAAGCTGACCGACCGGTGGCTGACCCATGCGCTCTTTCCCGGGCTGCTGTTCCTCGGGATGTGCGCCGCCGGCGGAACGCTCGGACATGGCGCCTGGAACGACGTCCCGCGCCTCGTCGCGGCGGCGACGAAGCTGACGACCGCCCTCGATCGGCAGGGTCCGGCCGCGGTCGGACTGGCCTTGCCGGCCGTACTGCTGGCGTCCGCCGCCGTCGGCCTGGCCGTGCGCGGCCTGGCCCGGGGCGTCCAGCGGATCTGGCTCGGACAGTGGCCGCCGCCGGACCGCGCCCCGGCGCGCTCGCTGGTGGCGCGGCGGCGCGCACGCTGGCAACGGCTGCACGACGAGCACGCCGCGCTGGTGAGCTCGCCCGGTCCGCCGTCGCCGTACGCCGCCGGACTCGCCACCGCCAGGAACCGGATCGCGCCGGCCAGGCCGGGCCGGGCGACGTGGATGGGCGACCGGATCGGCGCCGTGGAGACCCGTGTCCACGGCCAGTACCGGCTCGACCTGGTCACCGTCTGGCCGCGCCTGTGGCTGGTGATCCCGGACACCACCCGGAGCGAGCTGCGGCTGGCGCACGGCCGGCTGGAGCAGGCGACGAACACGGCCGCCTGGGCGGTCCTCTACCTCCTGCTCGGCGTCTGGTGGTGGCCCGCGCTGACGGCCGGAGCGGTGATGTCCCTCCTGGCATGGCGGACCGGACGAGACGCCGCCGCCGGCTTCGCGGAACTCCTCGAAGCGACGGTCGACGTCCACGGCCGGGACCTCGCGACCGCCTTGGGCGTGGCCTCCGGCGAGGCTCCGCTGACCCCTGACGTAGGGGAACAGGTCACCCGGACGTTGCGCAAGGGCGCCTGACCACGCTTCGACGCACCCGCGGGGTCGGCCGTACCGTGGGCGGCGGCGCTGTGGACTCGCGTGAGAAGACCTTCGCGGCGGAGTTCGAGCGGGGCCGGGGGTTGCGGGCCGGCGAGGTGGGGGCAGGCTAATGGTCATGGACACGTTGCCGGTGATCGATGTCGGGCCGTTGACGGGCGGAGGGGCGGTCGCCGAGCGGCGGCGGGTCGCGGCGGAGATCGAGCGGGCGTGCCGGGACAGCGGGTTCTTCTACGTGGCGGGACACGGGGTGCCGGAGGGATTGCCGGCGCGTCTGGAGGAGGCGAGCCGCAGGTTCTTCGCGTTGCCGCCGGCGGAGAAGATGGAGATCTCCATGGCGCGGGGCGGGCGGGCGTGGCGGGGGTTCTTCCCGGTGGGCGGGGAGCTGACGTCGGGGCGACCGGATTTGAAGGAGGGGATCTACTTCGGCACCGAGGTGGCGGAGGACGATCCTCGTGCGGGGTTGCCGTTGCACGGGCGCAATCTGTTCCCTGCGGGGGTGCCGGAGCTGCGGGAGGCGGTACTGGAGTGGCTGGCGGCGCTGAGCGGGGTGGCTCAGGCGGTGCTGCGCGGGGTGGCGTTGAGCCTGGGCTTGGCGGAGGAGTACTTCGAGCGGGGGTACACCGCGGATCCGACGGTGTTGTTCCGGGTGTTCCACTACCCGCCCGCTCCCCCCGGCAGCGATGCGTGGGGGGTGGGTGAGCACACCGACTACGGGTTGCTGACGTTGCTGGCGCAGGACGAGTCCGGCGGCCTGGAGGTGGCGACGCCGCGGGGGTGGGTGGCCGCGCCGCCGTTGCCGGGGACGTTCGTGTGCAACATCGGTGACATGCTGGACCGGTTGACCGGGGGGTGGTATCGGTCGACGCCGCACCGGGTTCTCAACGTCAGCGGGCGGGGGCGGTTGTCGTTCCCGTTCTTCTTCGATCCGGGGTGGGACGCGGAGGTGCCGCCGCTGCCGTCACGGGCCGCCGTCGCGGACGACGGTGGACGGCCGCGCTGGGACGGGCGGGACCTGCGGGCGTTCTCCGGCACCTATGGGGAGTATCTGCTGGGGAAGGTGTCGAAGGTGTTCCCGGCGTTGCGCGAAGACGTCCTCTAAGCCGCGAAACGCTCAACCCCGAACGATCGGGACCCCGCCCCCTGACACTCGCCGGACGGGTTCGCGAGCGTCGTCGAGATCCCCCGTACGGCGAGCGGAACTCGTCCCGTTCGGCACGGCAGCCGACCGGAACCGTCGAGGAAGTCACTATGCCGGCCCTTCTCCAGCACGCGGAACGCGCGACCCGCCCGGCGCCGGGGT
Organism: Dolomitihabitans soli; assembly: GCF_022213955.1. Lineage (GTDB taxonomy): Bacteria > Actinomycetota > Actinomycetes > Streptosporangiales > Streptosporangiaceae > Streptosporangium_A > Streptosporangium_A soli. The sequence goes on from NZ_JAKNTW010000020.1 coordinate 215,841, forward strand.
CCGGTGGTCGGCGAAGACGTAGAGGTAAGGGTGGCGGGGCTGGATCGAACCGTCGGCGGCCGCCCGTGCCAGGGCGAGCGAACCGTCGGCGGAGGTCCCCAGCGGTGGGGTGAGGCGGGCGCCGGGAAGGAGCATCCGGACGGTGTGCTGGAACGGCTCCATCAGGAGGTCCGCGGCGTCGAACAGCCGGCCGCCCCAGGAGACGTCCGGTTCGAGCCCGGACGCGGCGGCCACCGCGGTCTGGCCGAGGTGCCGGCCGGCCTCGATCCAGATCCGCCGGGCCACATGGTCCCCGGCGCGCGCCGCCTCGGCGACGGAGGGGGCGAACGACGCGAGGTGGTGGGCCGCCGATCCCGACTCGTAGACGAGCGCCACCAGGTCGAGGGGGTCCCCGAAACGGGCCGTCAGATGGTCGAGCATGGCGGGCGACCCGCCGCTCCGGCCGTCGTGCGCGCGCAGTGCGGCCTGCAGGCCCTCCCTGCCGATCCACGCGCCGCCGCCGTGGTCGCCGAGCAGGTGTCCCCACCCGTCGGACTGGTTCCACACGCCGGCCAGGTCGGTGCCGAGCGTGATGACGCCGGTGCCCGCGGCGACCACGACTCCCGGGCGGAATCCGAGCGCTCCGACGTGCGTGGTCACCATGTCCCCGGTGACGACCAGCGTGCCCAGGCCGAATCGCTCCCGCAACGCGGACCAGAGCCTGCCCGGGTCCCTGACCAGGCCCGGCAGCCCGGTCACGCCGATCGCCATACCGGCGAACCGGTCGACCTCCAGGCCGGTCGCCGCGCCCTCGACGACCCCGGCGATCCGTGCCGCGAGCCGGTCGAGGTCCACCCTGCCCTTCTCGCGTGGGACCGGAGCCGCATCCTCCCCGTAGGCGCTCGACCCGCCGGCCTCGATCCGCACCCTGACCCCTCCGCCGCCGACATCCACGCCGGCCAAGCCGGTTCGGCTCATACAACGTGTCCGTCGAGCGCGGCGACGGCCGCCCGTACGCCCGGGTGGGTGCCGAGCGCGGTCCGTGCCTGTGCGGGCGAGCAACCGGCGAGCAGCCGGACGAGCGCCTCCGGGACCTGTCCGCCCGCTTCGGTCAAGGCGGTGCGGCAGGTCGCCTCGTCGTCGCCCGTCGCGTCGGCGAGCAGGCTCACCGCGCGCTCGCGCAGCTTGGCGTTGGTGGCGACCAGCCCGACCATGAGGTTGCCGTACGTCCGGCCGGCCTTGATCATGAGCGCCGTCGAGAAGGAGTTCAGGATCACCTTGGTCGCCGTGCCCGCCTTGAGCCGGGTGGAGCCGGTCAGCGCCTCCGGGCCGGTGGCGGCGACGACGCTGATCTCGGCCAGTTCACGCAGCGGAGCGTCCGGGTTGCAGGTGACCAGCACCGTGAGGGCGCCGGCGGCGCGGGCCGCGCGAAGTGCGCCGGCCACGTACGGGGTGGACCCGGACGCCGTGATCCCGATCGCCACGCTCGTCTCGTCGAGTGCGGCGGCGTCGGCGGCGCCCAGTTCCGCCGAGTCCTCGTGATCGGCGGACGAGTCGGTGACGGCGGCGAGCCCACCGGCGAAGTGGGCGGTGAACAGGTCGCGTGGCACGCCGAAGGTCGGTGTGATCTCCGTGGCGTCCAGCACCGCCAGCCGTCCCGACGCGCCGGCGCCGAAGTAGTGCACCGTCCCGCCCAGGACCAGCCGGCGATGCGCTTCGTCCACCGCCTGGGCGAGCCGGCCGGTCGCCGCGCCGACGGCCTCGACCGCCCTGGCGTCCTCTTCCCGCAGCAGCCGGAGAACGTCACGGGTCTCCATCGTGTCGATGTCGGCGGTGCGTGGGTTCCGGCGCTCGGTCGGTGGTGCCACCTGGGTCATCGTGCTCCTCATCGATCGTGGTCGGACGGACGGTCGAGCGAGCCGGCCTGGCCCGCGTACGCGGTGAACAGCCGGCGCGACTCCGTGGCGAGGTCGCCCAGATCGTCCGGGGGCGACGCCGGGCCTTCCCGCAGGAAGAGCTGGGCGCGTTCGCGGAGCCGTTCCCGCAGTTCCGCCTCGTGGTGGTCGCCGGGCGTGGCGAGCGCGCGGTCGAGGCCGCGGGCCCACAACTCCCAGCGGTCGCGGTAGTAGCCGCCGACGAGCCCGGCCCAGTGCCGTCCCGCGTAGTCGTCGAGCAGCGGGCTGTCCGTGGTGCCCCACACCGTGATGACGCGGCGGGCGTTGTCCAGCAGGACCTCGCGGTCGGCCGGGCCGGCGGCCCAGGACAGCGCCTTCGCCTCCCAGGACTGGAAGGTGTATTCGGGCCGGGCGGCCAGCATCCGGTCCAGGTCGTCGAAGACGCGCAGGAACCGGCCGAGATGCGCCGGGCTGCCCGCGCCGAGGTGTACCGACCGCTCCACGGCGTCGAGGCGGTACCGGTCGGCGATCCTGCTCATGAACGCCAGGCCCACCTCGACGAGGTCGTGCCCCAGTGGGCCGGCCGTCAGGCCACGATCGTGCTCGGCCACCTCGATCATCCGTTCCCACGCCTGCACCAGGACGGCGGGCCGGTACCAGAGCATGCGGGCGACGTCGGCGCGCGACTCCGCCACGTTGCCGGGCAGCCCCGTGTACGAGGGCTTGGCGGTGAGGGTCCCGTTGAACTGCTCGGGAAAGATCCGCATGCCCCGGGCGTCGTAGACCGTGTCCAGCAACCCGTGCCAGGCCGCCCGCAACTCGGCCGTCCACCGGCCCGCTCCGCCGTACCGCTGGGTCACGAAGGCGTCGAGCCAGGCGTCCACGTCGGCGACCCGGTTCCAGATCTGGTCGGCGACGAGTTCGAAGAAGACGGGGTTGTTGCGGGTGGCCTCCATGGCCAGGCCGAGGCCGGTGGGCGGGCTCGGCGACGCCAGCGCGGCGTCGATCGCGGACGGCACTCCGCGCAGGTCGGCGACCGGGTCGGTGCGGCCGCCGAAGTTGAGCAGCGCGCACCAGAGCCACGGTTTCCCGGAGAACTGGTCGAGGCGGTCCCACTGGGGGTCGTGTTCCGCCCACAGGTCCGCCACGAGCATCCGATTGCCCGGGATCGAGCCGAGAAAGGCGGCGACACGGTCCTCGGTCCAGAATTCCCGCTGGTAGGAGAACGGCCAGGCCTGCATGACCCAGACCGCGTCCGGGTCGGCGGCCCGCAGACCGGCCAGCGTCGCCGCCGCCACGGCCCCCGGGAAGGCCGGGTCGGCGTCTACCGGGATCATCTCGATGAACGGATCGGCGGCGTACCGGTGATCGGTGCCGAAGAGCTTGATCTGGGCGCGGGTGATCTCGGTGCCGATCCGCTCGTACAGCGGGTCGGCCGGGTCGAGGACCCAGGTCTCGAACCCCTGCCAGTCGCGGCGGCCGGCCCCCGCCGACGACGACGCGATCTCGCGTGGGACGTGTCCGGTGAAGGCCGGGAGCACGGGCGTCATGCCGAAGGCGCGCTCACGGTCGAGGATGCGCGCCCCGAGCTCACGACGGCGTTCGATCCAGGACGCGGGAAGCGGACCGGCGAACCCGTCCAGGCAGCCCATGAACTGGAACGGCAGGTAGCCCGGCCCGCCCAGGAAGCCGCGGATCGTGTGGTCGTCGAGGCCGAGGCGGGAGTAGGCCGCGTGCAGCGCCGCCTCGTGGCCGGTGATGGCGAGCGGCATGGTGATGCCGTGCAAAGCCATCCAGTCGATCTCGCGTTCCCAGTCGGTCCAGTCCCAGTAGGGCATCGTGTAGCTGAAGGTGCAGAAGTTGAGGTAGTACCCCTCGCGGACGCGCGCCGTACCCCGGCGGAGCGGGCTGTCCGGAAGAGCGGTCACCCGCAGCGGCAGCACGGTGTCCCAGCCCACGGACAGACCGCAGCGTTCCCGCAGGTAGTGGTGGAGGGCGACGGACGCGCTCACCCCGTCCGTCGCGGCGATGGTGAGTTCCCCGCCACCGGCCGCGTACTCGTAGCCGCGTCCCGCGCCATGGTCACGTCCCGTGCCGTCGGACGCGGCGAACCGGATCGACTCGGCCGCGGCTCCGAGAACGCGATGGGCGAGACCGTGGACGGCGTCCGCCCACAGCGGTTCGGCATCGTCCGGCATCGCACCGCACCCCCTCGATAATTAGTTACATACAGTACATAATTATTATGCTAGCGTACCGGCACATCGGTCGAGCAACGGGAGAGGTCATGGAGCAGCTGGTCGCCGCCGGCACGCGGTTCATGCGGGAGGTCAACGCCGTGGCCATCCTGCGGCGGCTGCGGACCGAGACCAGCATGAGCGTGTCCGCGCTGGCCAAGGCGGTCGGGCTGTCCCGGCAGGCGGTCGCCCGTTCGCTCAACGCGCTGGTCGACGAGGGGCTCGTCGAGTTCGGTTCCGTTGATCGCGACTCCACCCGGGCGGGACGGCCCGCCCAGCTCGTGCGGTTCCGGGCGGAGGCGGGCCACGTGCTCGGCCTGTCGATCAGCCCGCAGGACCTGCGGGTGGCGATCTCGGACCTGGCCGGGACGGTCACCGCGGCCGACGTGACACCGCTCGGCGGCGGGGCGAGCGGCGCCGAGGTGGTGGAGACGCTCCTGTCCACGGTGCGGGGGGCACTGCAGGAGGCGGGCGTCAGGACCGGCGACCTCTGGTTCGCCTCGGTGGGCACTCCCGGCATAGTCGACCCGGCGACCGGGGTCATCAAGCTCATCCCGAGCATGCCCGGCCTGACCGGCGACCTCCTCGTGCGCCGTCTGGAGGAGTCGCTCGGCTGCCCCGTCTACCTGGACAACGACGTCAAGCTGGCCACCCAGGGCGAACGATGGCGAGGCGCCGAACGGCGCGAGGACTCCCTGGTGATGGTCCACTGGGGCGAACGCGTCGGCGCCGGGATCGTGCTGAACGGCGAGCTCTACCGCGGCACCTCCAACGACGCCGGCGACGTCGGCTTCCTCGACCTGTTCGCGGACGCGCCGGGAGCCGCACCCGCCACGGTGTCCCGCCATCCGCACGGCCTCGGCCCGTTCGAGGCCGTGGTCGGCGGCGCGGAGATCGTGCGCCTGGCCACGGCCGCAGCCCGCCGCGCCGGCGATGACCCCTTGCTGGCCCGGATCGACGCCGCCGGGGAACGCGCGTTCGACGCCGTGCTGGACGCCGTCACCGACGGCGCACCGCCGGCTCTGGAGGCGATCGACGTGGTCGCGAGCCGCTTCGCCAAAGGCGTGGCCGTGCTCCGGGCGATCCTCAACCCACGGCTTGTGGTCATCGGCGGACCCTTGGCGAGATGCGGCGAGACGCTGCTCACGGCGGTCCGGCGGCACCTCGCAGACCAGCTTCTGGACCAGCCGGCCCTGGAGGTCTCGGCGCTGCGGGACGACGCCGTCGTCCACGGGGCGCTGCGCCACTCACTGGACGAGATCGAGCGCACCAGGTTCGACCTGGGAAGAAACGGTTTTCAGGAGGCTCGATGAAGGCATCGAAAGCCACGCCTGCGGACACGATGCGCCCGATGTCGGTATCGCACATAGGAGAAAGGTCATGCGTATGACGACACCAGTCCGGTGGCACGCGACATTGCTGGCGGTCGGCACCGCGGCGACACTCGCCCTGACGGCCTGCGCGGGCAGCGGCGGCTCGGCGGGAGGCACGGAGAGGAAGATCGACGTGTCGACGACCATCTCCAACGAACCGGTGACGCTCACCCTGGCCTACACCAACGACCCGCCCACCAAGGCGCTCATCGACGGCTTCACCAAGCAGCACCCGAACGTCACCATCAAGCCCCAGCTGACGCCGTTCAACGACTACGTCAAGTCGATCAAACTGTCGATGTCGTCCGGCGAGCCACCGGACATCGCCCAGTACAACCCCGGCGCGATGAGCTCCCTGGTCCCCGCCGGCCTCATCCTGGACCTGGGCCCGTGGGCCAAGGCGCACGGCTGGGCCGAGAAGTTCCCGCAGGCCGGCCTGGAGGTCCTCACCTCCGACAAGTCGGCCAAACAGTTCGGCACCGGCAGCCTGTACGCCGTACCCGGCGGGCTTTCCGTCCTGGGCGTGTTCTACAACAAATCGATCCTGGCCGAAGCAGGCGTCAAGGACGTGCCGAAGACGCTGGCCGACTTCGAGGGCGCGATGCAACGCGTGAAGGACTCGGGGAAGGTCCCGCTGAGCGTCGGCGCGCTCCAGGTCGGCGGGTTCCACCTGTGGAACGCGCTGCTCAACGTCACCGGCGACGTCGGCGCCTACCGGCCCTGGGTGTACGGCCAGGCGGGCTCCACGATCGAGAACCCGGGCGCGCAGAAGGCCACCCAGACGCTGTCCGGCTGGGTGCGCAAGGGGTTCGTCCCCGCGTCGGCGAACGCCACGGCCGACACCGACGCGCAGGCGAACTTCGCCAAGGGCAAGAGCGCGTTCCTGGTGACCGGCAACTGGGCCGCCGCCGCCCTGGAGGACGAGATGGGGGACGACGTCGGCTTCTTCCTCACGCCCTCGGAGTCGGGCGAGCCGGTGGCCGTCGCCTCCGGAGCGAGCGTCGCGTACGCCATCTCGGCGAAGACCGCGAACCCGAACGTCGCCGCGGCGTTCCTCGACTACCTGAGTTCACCCGAGGCGGCGAAGATCCAGTTCGACGGGGGGTTCATGCCGGTCGACACCAAGGCCGAACTGGACGCGGAAGGCCTGCGCGCGGAGATCACGACCGGCTTCACCAGGGTGGCGCAGAGCAACGGGATCGTCCCGTTCCCCGACTTCGCCTCCCCCGGCATGATCGACAAGCTGACCCCTGGCGTCCAGGGCCTCATCAGCGACACGGTGACCGCCGACGACTTCCTGCGCTCCCTGCAGAAGTCGTGGGACGAGCACCATGGCTCCTGACATGGCCGCACCCGTCTCCCCGCGGCGGGCGGCGCCCGCTCGCGGCGGGGACGGGATCGCCGCCGGGCGGGCAGCTCGCCCGCCCGGCGGCCGGCGCCGGGCGCGCGGCTGGCTCTACGTGCTCCCCGCGCTCGCGGTGTACCTGGGGTTCGCCATCTGGCCGGCGCTGAACACGCTGCGCCTGTCCTTCCTGACCTGGGACGGGATCCTGCCGCCGAGCTGGGCGGGCCTGGAGAACTACGTCAAGATCTTCCAGGACCAGGCGCTCTACGAGGCCGTCCTGCACAGCCTAGTGCTGATCGTCTTCTTCTCGCTCATCCCCGTCGCCGCCGGCCTGCTCATGACGGGCCTCCTGCTGGGGAAGGTACGCCGGGGAATGACGTTCTTCCGGGTCGTCTTCTTCCTGCCCCAGGTGCTGCCGCTCGTCGCCGTCGGCATCACCTGGCGGTGGCTCTACAGCGAGGACGGCGTCGTCAACCAGCTTCTCGGCCTGGCCGGGCTGGGGTCGTTCACCCGGGCCTGGCTGGGCGACTACCACCTGGCGCTGATCGCGCTCGGGCTCATCGGCACCTGGACGATGAGCGGGCTGTGCATGATGCTCTTCCTCGCCGGGGCGCAGAAGATCGACCCATCCCTCTACGAAGCCGCCTCCCTGGAGGGCGCGGGGTCGTACCGGCAGTTCCGGCACGTCACCCTGCCCGGGGTGCGCAAGGAGATCACGATCGCCGGGGTCATCACCACGATCGCCGCGCTGGCCAGCTTCGACCTCGTCTTCGTCACGACGAACGGCGGTCCGGCAGGGCAGACCAACGTGCCCGCGCTGCTCGTCTACCGGCTGGCCTTCAACGAGGGCGACATCGGCGGCGCCAGCGCGCTCGCCGTACTGCTGACCGTGATCGTGGTCGCCATCGTCAGCACCATCCGCTACGTGACAAGGGACAAGAGTTGAGTACGCGCGGCGGCGTCACCCTCCGATACGGTGCACTCGTCGTGATGGCGGTCACGGTGCTGTTGCCGTTCGTCGGCATCGTGCTGGCCGCCCTGCACTCCCCCGGCGCCCAGATCAGCGGGTTGAGCATTCCGGACCAGTGGTCGTGGCAGAACTTCGCGCTCGCCTGGGAGCGGGGCAACTTCACCAACCTCATGCGTTCCAGCGTCCTGATCGCGTTCTGCGTGGTGCCGCTCGCGGTGGTGCTGGCCGTCCTCGCCGCCTTCGGGCTGACGGTCCTCAAGGTCTGGGGCAACCGGACGCTGTCGGCCGGGTTCGTGCTGGGACTCACGCTGCCGGTGGAGCTCGTGGTGGTGGCGCTCTACTTCAACCTGCGCGAGGTCGGCCTCACCAACTCCTACATCGGCATCATCCTCGCCGAGGCCGCGCTGTTCATGCCGTTCGGCGTGTACTGGATGCAGACCCACTTCTCGAGCGTCCCCGACGAACTCGTCGAGGCGGCGCGCATCGACGGCGCCAGGGACCTCGTCGTCCTGCTGAGGGTGCTGCTGCCGATCTCGTGGCCGGCCATCACCACCTTGTCGGTCCTGTACTTCATGTGGTCGTGGAACCAGTTCCTGCTGGTCCTGGTCATGATGCAGGACCCGGACCGGCGGACCGCGCCGAGCGGCCTGGGGCTCTTCGTCGGCCAGTACTCGACGGACATCCCGTTGCTGGCGGCGGCCAGCCTGATCGTCATCGCGCCGATCGTTATCGTGTACCTCACGTTCCAGCGGAGCTTCGTCAACGGCATCTCGCAGGGCGCGATCAAGGGTTAGCGCGCCTGCGCCGTGGCTGTCGTGCACGCCCGGTCGCGCGCCGCCGGTGAGGCGCGCGACCGGCTGACCGTCAGGTGAGCGAGTCGATCCAGCGCTCCAGGCGACGGCCTTCGACCGTCATGAGCTCGGGGTCGCGGAAGGTGTTGGTGAGCAGGGAGATGCCCTGGTAGGCGGCGATCAGGGCGACCGCGAGCTCGCGGGCGTCACCGCGGCCCATCGCCTGGAACTGCCGCTCGGCCCAGTCGAGCAGCACCCCCATGACCTCGGCTATCACGCGGTCCAGGCCGTCGTCGCGTTTGTCCAGCTCGGAGGCCAGGGTTCCGGTGGGGCACCCGTACTTGGCGGCGACGTCACGCTGATCGACCCAGCCGCGGATCAGCGTTTTGAGTCGTTCCTCCGGAGCGGGCAGCTCGGCCAGCTCGGTGAGCATCTCGTCGAGCCGGCGGGCGTGCGCGTCGATCGCCGCCTCGATGAGCTGGTCCTTCGTCTTGAAGTAGTAGTAGACGTTGCCGACGGGGACGTCCGCCACCCGGGCGATGTCGGCGAGGGTCGTCTTCTCGGCGCCCTGTTCGTGCAGCACCCGCGCGGCGGCGTTCGCCAGCCGCTCCCGCTTCCCCGACCTCGACCCCGATCTCGTTGAGTTAGTCACCCAACTAAGAATAGACACACCTTCTCCGATCCGCTATGGTCTCCAATTAAGTCAGTCAACTAACTCATAACGGAGCGCGACTCATGATCGTAGTAACGGGCGGCACCGGGAACGTCGGACGAGCGCTGGTAGAGGTGCTCGCCACCGCGGGCGAGCAGGTGACCGCCGTCTCCAGGCAACCCGCGCAACTGCCCGAGGGGGTACGGCACCGCCAGGCCGATCTGGCCGAGCCCGCGAGCCTCCGGGCGGCGTTCGAGGGGGCCGAGGCATTGTTCCTCATCGTCGCGGGCGATGATCCGGAGGCCGTCCTCGACGCCGCGAGGAAGGGCGGGGTCCGGCGGATCGTGCTGCTCTCCTCCCAGGGCGCGGGGACGCGACCGGAGAGCTACCGCCACCCTGCGGCGTTCGAGAAGGCCGTACGCCTGTCCGGTCTGGAGTGGACGATCATGCGGCCGGGCGGTTTCCACTCCAACGCCTACGCATGGGCGGAGAGCGTCCGACTCCAGCGCACGGCTGCCGCGCCGTTCGGCGACGTCGGACTGCCCGCCATCGACCCGTCCGACATCGCCGAGGTGGCGGCGGTGCTCCTGCGCGAGACAGGCCATGGCGGGCGCACCTATGAACTGACCGGTCCCGCGCTGGTCACCCCGCGGGAGCGGGGCGCGGTCATCGGTGCCGCGCTGGGCGAGCCGGTGCGGTTCACCGAGCAGACCCGCGCCGAGGCCAGGGCGCAGATGCTGCGGTTCATGCCCGAACCGGTGGCCGACGGCACGCTGGCCATCCTGGGTGAGCCCACGGCCGCCGAGCAGAGGATCAGCCCTGACGTGGAGCGGCTTCTCGGCCGGGCACCGCGCACCTTCGCCGACTGGACCGCGCGCAACATCGCCGCCTTCCGATGAACAGGCCACCCGGCTCGGTCGAGGCCTTCCTCGCCGAGCCGCACCTGGCCACCCTGACCACCTTCAGGCCCGACGGCTCGCCGCACGTGGTGCCGGTGCGCTTCACCTGGGACGGCGCCGCGAGCCTGGCGCGCGTCCTGACGGTCGCCTCCTCGCGTAAGGCCAGGAACGTGATCGCCGACCCGGGTAGCCGCGCCGCGCTCTGCCAGGTGGCGGGATTCCGCTGGGTCACCCTCGAAGGCGCCGCGACGCTCAGCGCGGATCCGCCGGCGGTGGCCGAAGGGGTACGCCGCTACGCCCGGCGTTACGCCTCTCCCCCGCCCGAACCGCCCGGCCGGGTCGTGATCCAGATCGCGGTGGACCGCGTGCTGAAACTCAACACCTCTTTCTAGAAAACTTCCCAGAACTTCCAGAACTCCCAGGAGCTCCCCCATGGCCACTCAGCGGGTACTCGACTCAACGATCTTCTACCGGGAACTCGGCGCCGGCACGCCGATGGTCTTCCTGCACGGCAACCCGACCTCCTCCTATCTGTGGCGGCACATCCTGCCCGCCGTCGGCTCAGGCCGCCGCCTGGCCCCGGACCTGATCGGCATGGGCGAATCAGGCAAGGCCGCCATCGACTACACCTTCGCCGATCACGCCCGCTATCTGGACGCCTGGTTCGACGCGCTCGGCCTGGATGACGTGGTGCTGGTCGGCCATGACTGGGGTGGCGCGCTGGCCTTCGACTGGGCCGCCCGCCACCCCGGACGGGTGCGCGGCATCGCCTTCACCGAGACCATCGTCAAGCCGATGGCCTGGGAGGAGTTCCCCGAAGGCGGGCGGCAGCTGTTCCAGGCGATCAAGACAGAAGGCGTCGGCGAGTCCATGATCCTCGACGACAACGCCTTCATCGAACAGGTCCTGCCCGGCTCCGTCGCCACCCCTCTCAGCCAGGCCGACCTCGACGTCTACCGCTCGCCGTACCCCACCAGGGAAAGCCGGTCGCCGCTGCTGCGGTGGCCGCGTTCGATGCCGCTGGGCGGGGAACCCGCCGACGTCGTGGCCAGGGTCGAGGCCTACGACCAGTGGCTGGCGACCAGCGCGGAGGTGCCGAAGCTGCTGATCACGTTCGAGCCCGGCCCCGGGGCCATGATGGGGCCGGAACTCGTCGGCTGGTGCGCGGCGAACATGGCCGGGCTCGAGATCGCGCGGCACGACGTGATCGCCGGGCACCACACCCCGGAGGACCAGCCGCACACGATCGCCGCGGACATCGCGGCATGGGCGGACAAGCACCGGCTGCTTTGAACCCCGGAGCGATCCCCGAGCGCGGGCTCGTGCCTGCCCTGTCCACGCCGTTCGTGCCTGCCGAGGCCGCGGCGGCCCCCGGCAGGACGGCACCGTGGGCTCCGGCCGGGGGTGGCCGGAGCTCGCGGTCAGAGCCGGAGCCGCGGCCAGCCTGCCGTATCGCGCAGCAGTTGCCTGTCGTGGGTGGCCAGCACCACGGCGGCACCCGTTACGGCCAGCGCCTGCGTCAGTTCCTCGACCAGGGCCATCGACAGGTGGTTGGTCGGCTCGTCGAGCAGTACGACCTGCGGTCGCGCGGCCAGCAGGACGGCCACGTCGAGCCGCCGTTGCTGGCCGATCGACAGCTCGGTCACCGGCCGCTGAGCGGCACTCGCGGGAAGCAGGCCAAGCTGCGAGAGCCCGAACCGGTCGGCCGGGTCGAGCTCGCCCGAGCTGACGAGCCGGCCCACGACCTCTTCGTAGACCTCGAAAGCCCGCCGCCGCGACGGCGGCGGCGACTCCTGAGCGAGCAGGCCCACCCGGGCGCCCCGCTTCCGCTGGACGGCCCCCGAGTCCGGCGCCAGCGTCCCCGCGAGTACGGCGAGCAGGGTCGACTTGCCGGAACCGTTGGGCCCGGTCACCACGAGGCGGTCACCGGCCCGCAGATGCACCGAACCAGGCGATTCGAGCCTGCCGCTCACCATCACCTCATCGGCCCGCAGGAGCGTGGCTCCCGGTGGCGCCTCGAGCCGCGGCAGCTGGAACCGCAACGGCGGCTTGGGAACGTCGACGACGTGTGCCTGGAGTTCCTCCTGCCGCCGGTGCACCGCCCGCACCAGAGCGGGTGCCCGGGTCGCGCGGGTGTGCTTGCCGGTTCCCTTCTCCGGCCGCCACCCGGTGGACAGCCGGTTCTGCGCCGCGGAGAGATTCTGCGCGAGCCGCTGCTGTTCGCTCTGCTGATCCCGGTACTCGGTCTCCCAGCGTTCGCGCTCGGCCTGACGCCCCTCCCGGTAGCCGGCGTATCCGCCGCCGTAGGTCCGGGGGCGGCCGTCGCTGGTCGGGTCGAGGTCGAGCACCGAGGTGACGACGTCGGTCAGCAACGCACGGTCGTGGCTGACCAGCACCACCCCGCCCGCGTGCTCACGGAGGCGGACGGTCAGGTGGTCGAGGCCCGCCGCGTCGAGATGGTTGGTGGGTTCGTCGAGCAGCAGCAGGTCGTACCCGGCGCCCAGCAGGCAGGCCAGCCGGATCCGGTACCGCTGCCCGACGGAGAGCCCGGCCAGCGGTCGAGTGCGGTCGTCCACCGCGCCGAGTGCGGCGAGCGAGATGTCGACGCGGCGGTCGGCGTCCCAGGCGTCGATGGACTCGGCGGCCGCGAGCGCGTCGGCGTACGCCTGATCGGCACCGGGCCGTTCGTCGGCGAGTGCGAGGGTCGCCGACTCGAACTCACGGAGCACGGCGCGTACCTGGGCGAGTTCGACGTCGATCAGGCCGCCGACCGTACGGTCGTCGCCGACCGGCATCTCCTGGTCGGCGACGCCGAGCGTGCCCGCCCGCCGTACCGAGCCGGAGTCGGGAACCAGGGTTCCGGCGAGCACCTGCAGCAACGTGGTCTTCCCGCGGCCGTTCTCGCCGACCACCCCCAGCCGGTCACCGGCGGAGACGGTCAGATCCACACCGGTCAGAACCGGCCGGCCGCCTCGGGCGAGACGCAGGTCGGTGGCGTTGAGATGGGCACGCGAATGTGCCGGTAGAGCAGTAAGGGGGGACACACTTCCTCCAAGGGCGCAGGCGTCCGCGCGCGCCGGCACGACAAGAGGCGTGGGCACGGGGAGACCCGCGAAAGGTGAGAGACGTCAGCGCACAGACTCGGCCGCGCCCGGGCCCGTTGATCGGGGTCGAACCGGGACAGCACAGGCGGCCGAGGTGGTCGTCCTCAGAGGAAGTACAGATACTGCATGCCGCCAGCCTACCAGCGGATCTTGGAAGCACCCTCAGATCAAGGGACCTCAGGGCGGGGAAAGCGGTTGGACGCAGGCCGACGGAGATCCGGGGCAGTGCCCCGACACGCCGTCTCCGGGCCTTGCCTCGCCGCGGTCAAACCCGTGTAGCCCAGCCGTACCCGCACGATGGCCTGCGGGCCGGCATGCTTCATCGTGTTCGTCAGCGCCTCCTGCACGATCCGGTAGACGGTGAGACCCGCGCCCCATCCCCACTCCCCCGGCGTGCCCTCACGGGTCTGCGAAGCAGGATCGTGCCGCCCCACATCCGGTCGCGGCCTCATCACGCGGCGGACGCTCCGCGAACGCGAAAGCTGATCAGCAGGGCGGTGAGGGTGAGCAGGGCGAAGGCGAGCGCCATGCCCGGATACCCGGCCAGCCCCAGACCGAGCCCGCCGAGCGCCGCTCCGGCGAAGACGCCCGAGCTCATCCCGGCCGCGTTGAGGCTGAGCGCCGAGCCGCGAAGCGCCCCGCACCGTCTCACCAGCAGGCTGACGACGCACGCCGCGACGGTCGCGTGGCTCGCCCCGAGCAGCGCGGTGAGCACCAGGGCCGGCGGCAGCAGCGAGACCCAGTACAGGGCGCCCATGGACACGAGCGCGACCAGCAGGCCGAGCCGCAGCATCGTCTCCGGGCCCAGCCGGTTCCCCGGGCCGGCACCGGCGCGACCGGCCAGCAGGTTGCCGACGAAGAACGACACCCCGCTCAGGCTCCAGACCAGGGTGACCTGTCCGGGAGAGAGCCCGAAGCGCTCGTGGTAGAAGGCGGCCAGGTAGGCGAGGTAACCCATGAAGGCGGCGGTCCGCAGGGCCGCGACGAAGAGGAGGGGCACCACGCCGGGCACCGCGGCCAGGGCTCTGAACGACGCGAGGTAACCCAGCCGGTCGGACCGGGTGACGGAGTCGTGAGCGCCTCGGACACCTCCGATGAGGAAGGCCGGGGCGAGGATCAGGGTTGCGGCGGCCACCGCGAGCAGGTTGCCCTGCCAGCCCCACAGCAGAGCCGGCAGGGCGATCACCGGCGCGGCCAGGACGGCGGCCAGCGACTGCGTCGCGGTCACCAGGGTCGCCGCGCGACCGGCCGCGGCCCCTGAGCCGAACCGGTCCGCCGCGGCGGCCGTCAACGCGGGGTTCAGTACGGCGATGGCCGCCCCCACCAGCGCGCAGAAGATCGTCATGGTGAGGAACTCGCCCACCGCGCCCAGCGCCGAGGAGGCGCCCAGCAGGACGAGCGAGCCGGCCACCGCCCATCCCCGGGGCACCCGGTCCACGAACGGGGCGAGTGCGGTGCCGATCACCAGGGCGGCCAGCCCGCCGATGCCGCGCAATCCGCCGACGGCCGCCACACTCGTGCCCGTCTCATCCGCGATCGGCACCAGGAAGGTGCTGAAGACGGTGAAGGGCAGCAACCCGACCGCCGAGGCGACCAGGTACGGCCACAAGGAGCCGGCCATACGGAGGTCGCCGGGGACCTGTTCCTTCATCTCTTGCGTCATGGGGGATCGGCCAGCCTCGTTCCGTGGTAGGGCCGGTCGTGCGGCGGTGCCCGCTGGGGGGCGGTCAGCAGCACGACAGCGGGGATCGCCCGGTCGCGGATCATCCGGCCGGGCAGCGAGCGACGCACATGAGCCCCGGCATCATCGGCGCGGAGCCGGCGAACGTCACAGTCTCGCCTTCCCACCGAGCACCAGATGCACATTGCTCGCAAAAACATCTCAATCGCAAATATGTCACACCAATCACTATGCTAGCGTGATTGATAACGGTTTTCACTTCCAAGATTGGACGAACCTCCCCCATGCGTGTGTCTCCGGCTGACCGGTTGCCCGCGGACTCCGCGCCTCCAGCCTCGGCGGAGCCGGAACGAACCGGGCAGTGGTTCGGCTCCCCGACCGGCCTCACCCTCACCGTGATCGCGCTGGCCGTGATCCTGGCAGCGTCCGTCCTGGTGGCCATCGGTCTCGGTCCCGCCGTCATCCCCCCAGACGAGACCGCCCGCTACGTCTGGGCCGCGCTCACCGGAGGCGCCGTCTCGGCGGACGACTTCACGACCTACCAGATCATCTGGCAGGTCCGCACGCCCCGGGTCCTGCTCGCCGTCGTAGTCGGAGCGGGCCTGAGCGTCGTCGGCGTGGCGATCCAGGCCATGGTCCGCAACGCGCTGGCCGACCCGTTCGTGCTCGGCGTGTCCTCGGGCGCCTCGGTGGGAGCCGTCACCGTGAGCGTGTTCGGCGTGCTCACCACGCTGGGCGTCTACGCCCTGTCGGCCGGCGCCTTCCTCTCCGCGCTCGCCGCCTGCGCACTGGTCTACCTCGCCTCCTACACCCGGGCGGGCCTGACGCCGCTGCGCCTGGTCCTGACCGGGATCGCCATGGCGTACGGATTCCAGGCGCTGATGAGCGTGCTCATCTACCTGGCACCCGACGGCGAGGCGACGAGCACGGTCCTGTTCTGGACGATGGGCAGCTTCGGAGCCGCCGCCTGGGGGTCCCTGCCGTTGGTCTCCGCCGTCGTGATCGCCGGTGTCGTGGAGCTGCGCAGACACAGCCGTTCCCTCGACGTCATGGCGCTGGGCGATGAGACGGCCGCCAGCCTCGGGGTGAACACCGCCGGGCTGCGCGGGAGGCTGTTCGTGCTCACCTCCGTGATGACCGGCGCGATGGTCGCGGTCAGCGGCGCCATCGGTTTCGTGGGGCTGGTCATGCCGCACCTCGTGCGCATCGTCGTCGGCGCGGGCCATGCGCGGGTGCTGACCGTCGCTCCCCTGGCGGGCGGCGTCTTCATGGTCTGGGTGGACCTGGTGTCCCGCACCCTTCTCGCGCCCCGCGAGCTCCCGCTGGGCGTCATCACCGCGCTGGTCGGAGTCCCCGTCTTCATCACGTTGATGCGCCGCAGAGGCTATCTGTTCGGGGGGCGTTGACATGGACCTCCGACTCGATGCCCTCTCCGTCGTCGTCAATGGCCGGACCCTGCTGCGAAGCCTGTCGCTGGACGTCCCCGGCGGCCGGATCGTCGGGCTCGTCGGACCCAACGGCAGCGGCAAGTCCACCGCGCTGCGCTGCGTCTACCGCGCCCTGCGTCCCACCACGGGAACGGTCTGGATCGGCGGCGACGACCTCGCGACGCTCACCCTGCGCCAGGGCGCGCGAACCGTCGCCGCGCTGGCCCAGGAGAACCAGACCGACCTCGACTTCACCGTGGCGGAGGTCGTCGCGCTGGGACGCACGCCCCACCTTCGCGGCAACCGGCCCCTGAGCCCCGGCGAACGCGACCGGTGCCGGCGGGTGATGGAACAGGTCGACGTCCTGCATCTGGCCGATCGCGGCGTGCTCGCGTTGTCGGGCGGCGAGCGCCAGCGGGTCCTCGTGGCCCGCGCGCTGGTCCAGGAGCCCTCCGTACTGGTGCTCGACGAGCCCACCAACCACCTCGACGTGCGACACCAGATCGAACTGTTGTCGCTGCTGCGGCGGACCGGGCTGACGGTGCTGATCGTCCTGCACGACCTCAACCTGGCCGCCGCGCTCTGCGACCTGCTGGGCGTTCTGCACGACGGCTCACTGACGGCCTACGGCACACCGCGCGAGGTGCTGACCACCGACCTGGTGCGGCGGGTGTTCGGGGTCGAGGCGAGCGTCGTGTCACACCCGCTGACCGGAGATCCCCAGCTTCTCTACTCCCTTTCCCCATCCACCACCACGGAGAGAACCTTTTCATGATCGAACCCACACCCGGCAGGCGCTCCCCGTTGCGCGCGATGCTGATCCCCGCCATGGCCGGCATGATCCTGGTGACCGGCTGCGGCGCCCAGGTCACCGCGCGGCAGGGCGCGCCCGCACCGGTCAAGGTCGCACGCTGCGCGGAGGAGGTGGAGTATCACCGCCCGCAACGCACGGTGGTCTACGAGGCCGGGAGCGCGGACAAGATGTTCGTCCTCGGGCTCACCGACCATGTCGCCGGTTACGTCATGCCACCGGCGAACCCACCCGTCACACGATCGCCGTGGGCCGCGGAGTACGCCAAGGTCAAGATGCTCAGCGACGACCTCCTCAACCGTGAACTGGTGGTCGACGCCAAGGCCGACCTGGTGGTGGCCGGTTGGCAGTCGGGCTTCAGCGACCAGCGCGGCATCACGCCCGAGATCCTCGACGGTCTCGGCATCCAGAGCTTCATGCACAGCGAGACCTGCTACAACTACCCCGACCATCCGTTCAAGGTGGCACCGTTCCAGGGCCTGTACACCGACCTGGAACGCCTGGGCGCGATCTTCGGCGCCCAGGACCGCGCCAGAAGGGTCACCGACCAGCTCAAGAAGCGGGTGGCGGCGGTCCGGGAACAAGCACCCAAGGGCTACTCGCCACGGGTGTTCCTCTACGACTCCGGCACCGACCAGCCCTTCACCTCAGGCAACCAGGCCCCTCCCCACGAGATCATCGAAACGGCGGGCGGGACGAACATCTTCGGCGATCTCGACGGCCGCTGGACCTCCGTGGGCTGGGAGGCCGTCGTCAAGGGCCAGCCGGAGATCATCATGATCCTCGACTACGGTGACAAGCCCGCCAAGGAGAAGATCGCCTTTCTGAAGTCCTCGCCCCGGATGCGCTCGGTGCCCGCCGTACGCCACGACAGGTTCCACATCATCGACTACAACGAGGCGATCAGCGGGCCCCGCATCGTGGACGGCCTGGAGAAGTTCGGCGCCTATCTGCGCGAACTCGAACGCTGAGAGCCCGCCTCGCCCCCAGGCGTACGAAGGCGCGCCGTCACCGCTGCTGTCCGGTCCTGTTCCGCGTCGGCTGCCCCTCCGCTTCGGGAGGCAGCCTGGATTCCTCGCCGGGCAGCGTGGTGCCGGACTCCACGGTGAGCAAGTTGGTACCCAGTCCTCCGTCAACCCGGCCATACTGATCGTCCTGATCCCCACCAGCCCGACCATGGCTTTTGGCCGTGGGGGGCGCTTCAAAGGACAATGGTCAACGCGCGCGCAGTGACTCCAGCAGCCGCGACAGCACGGCCTGGGTGTCGGCCAGGTCGCCCGGGTCGGCGGTCGACGCCAGCCACAACGCCGCCTCGTTCATCGCCCCTGACAACAGCCTGGTCAGCGGTGCGACCGGCTGTTCGACGATCACTCCCGCCGCCATCAGCTCGGTCAGCGCCTGGGCCAGGTGACGGGCCGAGGCGGCCTCGTCCAGCGCTCGCCACTCGTTCCAGCCGAGGACCGCGGGGCCGTCGACGAGCATGATCTGCTGCACGTCGGGGTCGGCGCCGGCGGCGAGGAAGGCCTGGCACCCTGCCACGAGCTGCGTCCACGGGTCGTGTTCGGCGTCCGCGGCGGCGGCCACGCGCTCCCCCACCTCCTGCTGGATCTCCGCCAGCACGGCGCGGAACAACTCGGCTTTGCTCTCGAAGTGGTGGTAGAGCGCGCCCTTGGTGACGCCCGCCGCGCGCACGATCTCCGACAGGCCGACGGCGGCGTACCCCTGGGTGGCGAACAGCCGCCTGCTCTCGTGGAGCAGGGTCCGCCTGGTCCGCTCCCGCAGCACCGCCCTGGTATTCGGCGTCGTCATCGTCTCGAACTCCTTTGACATACCGTTGGTATGTGAACTAATTTCGACATACCAACGGTACGCGAAAGGGGACCACCGTGAAGATCGGCAGCTTCTATCCGGTCATCTGCACCAACCGCCTCCAGGAGTCGCGTGACTTCTACACCGGCCTGTTCGGCTTCGAGATCACCTTCGAGGCCGACTGGTACATCAGCCTGCGCCGCGAGGAGTACGAGCTGGCGCTGCTCGACCCGGCCCACCCGACCATCCCCGCCGGCTTCCGCGACACCACCGCGCGAGGCCTGCTGCTCAACTTCGAGATCGACGACGTCGACGCCGAGTGGGATCGCCTCGTCGTCAGGGGCGGCCTGCGTCCCGAACTGGAGATCCGCAGCGAGGACTTCGGCCAGCGCCACTTCATCGTCGCCGACCCCACCGGCGTGCTCATCGACGTGATCACCAACATCGCGCCCACCGGCGAGTACGCCGGCCAGTTCCTCAACTGAAGATCGGCAGCATGGCGTGGGCGGTCACGCGGTGACCTTGGCCAGGACGATTCCGCCGACGATGAGGGCCAGCGCGGCCAGGCGGCCCACGGTCACGGGATCGTCCTGGAGCACGATGCCGAGTGTGACCGCGCCGATCGCGCCGATGCCGGTGAACACGGCGTAGGCGGTGCCGACCGGCAGGGTGTTCATCGATCGGGAGAGCAGCCACACCGCGGCCGCCGCCAGCGCGAAGCAGACCAGGGTGGGGAGCGGCCGGGTGAAGTTCTCCGTCGGTTTGATGCTCTGCGACCAGGCGACCTCCACCAGCCCGGCAAGGATCAGCACGGCCCAGCTCACCTCGTCGCCGCCTTCCCGGCCAGGGCGAGCGCCGCCGCGTAGGACTCCTCGTGGGCGGCCCTGAGGTGGGCCAGGGCCGGGTCGACGAGGGAGTTCGTCAGTTCGGCGTGCACGAACGTCACGTCCTCCACCGCGAAGTGGCCCTGGATGAAATCGCGCAGATAGCGCTCGTGGTGGTCGAAGGGCTCCTTCGGCGCGCCCGGCCCATAGGCGCCGCCGCGCGCCCCCGCGATCACGAAGGTCCGGCCCTTCAGCGACATCCGGGGGAAGGTGACCTGGTCCAGCCACGCCTTCAACGACGATGGCACGCCGTAGTTGTACATCGGAACGCCGATCAGAACGGTCTTCGCGGCGACGAGTTCGCCGAGCAGCGGTTCGACGACGGCCCAGGCGGCTGCGTGCTCCGCCGTACGGACGGCCTCTTTATAGCGCGAAATATCGGTTATGCCGTGGGCGAGGACGTGATCGCACAGCTCGGTCCACGCCTCCCCGATGTGCGGAACCGGATCCGCCGCGAGATCACGGTAGACGTACGACGCCTCGGGATCGGCCTGCCGCCACGCCTCGGCGAAGGTCCGCGAGAGCTTGCGGGAGAAGGACGTACGGCGGGCGGCGGCGTCGAGATGGAGAAGCATGACGACTCCCGATAAGTGGACGTTGTGTCCACTTATGTTAGGCAGCAAACGGACGGCGTGTCCAGTTATGCTGGGACCATGAGAGCCGACGCCGAACGGAACCGGATGCGGGTCCTGCGCGCCGCCGAGGAGCTGTTCGCGGCCAAGGGCGCGCCCAACGTGACGATGGAGGACATCTCCCGTGCCGCCGGCGTGGGCAGGGGAACGCTCTACCGCCGCTATCCCGACCGCGCCTCCATCGCCGTGGCCCTGCTCGACGAGCACGAACGCGCCCTGCAGGAGCGGCTGCTGCGCGGCGACCCGCCCCTCGGCCCGGGAGCCCCGCCCGGCGAACGCCTGGCCGCCTTCTACGCCGCCATGGTCCGGCTCCTCGAAGACCACTCCCACCTGGTCCTCGGTGCGGAGACCGGCCGCTCCCGCTTCGAGACCGGCGCCTACGGCTTCTGGCGGGCCCACGTCCGCGCGCTGCTCACCGCCGCCGCCCACCCGGCTCCCGACGCCCTGGTCGAACCGCTGCTGGCCCCGCTCGCCCCCGACGTCTACGCCTACCAGCGCGACGACCGCGGCCTCACCCCCGCCCAGATCACCACGGCCCTGGCACACCTGGCCCGCCGAGTGACCGGCTGAACGATGCCTGCCCGCACCGTCGGCTCTGGACAACATTGCTCTTTTGTGATCTGACGGAGTAAAGCGCCGACGATCACGGACAGGAGCACCTGGAATGAGCGATACGCCGCGACTGCACACCGCCGGCACCACGATGCTGGACCGGGCCCGCGAGCTACGCCCCCTGATCGAGCGCGAGGCGGCCACGGCCGAGGCACAGGGCAGGCTCACCACTCCCGTCGTCGACGCCCTGCACGAGGCAGGACTTTTCGGCGTATGGGTGCCCGCTCCGCTGGGCGGCGCCGAACTGTCCCCCAGAGAACTGCTCGCCGTCTTCGAAGAGCTCTCGTACGCCGACCCCTCGACGGGCTGGGTGGTCATGGCCACCACCCTGGAGAACGGAACGGCCGGCGCGTACCTGGGAGACGAGGCCATCGAGCGGATCTTCAAAGGCCCGCGGATGCCGGTCTTCGCAGGCCAGGGCACCCGGCCGGGCACCGCCGTACGGGAGGACGGTGGTTTCCGGCTCAGCGGGCGGTGGAGCTTCGCCTCGGGCATGCCGCACGCCCAGTACGTTCACAGCCTGGGCGCCATCGAGGGCACCGATGAGACCCGGATCTTCATCACCCCGATCGAAGACGTCGAAATGCTCGGCAACTGGGACGTCCTGGGCCTTCGTGCGACCGGCAGCATCGACTACGCCATCGACGGCGCCTTCGTGCCGGAGTCGCAGACGCACGTCTTCGCGCAGAACGAGCCGCTACGCGGCGGCGTGATCTACCGGCTCGGCCTGCTCGACCAGGCGCTGATCTGCCACTCCGGCTGGGCGCTCGGTGTCGGCCGCCGGCTGCTCGACGAGCTGATCCGCTACGCCGGGGCGCGGGCCGGGCGGCCCGGCCAGATCGCCGGCAGCGATGCCTTCCACGCCGACTTCGCCCGTACCGAGGCGACGTTCCGCGCGGCGACGGCCCTGGTGCACGGGACCTGGGACGCCACGGAACGCACCCTGGAGTCGGGCCGGACACTCGACGTGCGCGAGGAGACGATGGTACGGCTCGCCCTCAACCACATCACGTCGACGGTCGCGGAGGTGGCCCGCTTCGTCTACGCGTCGGGGGGCACCTCGGCGCTGCGCGACGGGCTGATCCAGCGGCTGTTCAGGGATGTCCACGCCGGCACCGCGCACATCACCTCGGGCCCGCAGGTGCTCCAGGAGTGCGGCCGCGAACTGGCCGGCCTGGCTCCGGACGAGTCCTGGACGATCTTCGCCCTGCAGGCATGAGGAAGTGCTCCGACCCGCGATCACCATGGTGCCTGCCGGTCGGGCTTCCCTGAGCCACGTGATGGGCGCGTTCTCACCGGGCCTCCCGCTCCGGTGCTCAGGAGAGCTCGCGCGTGCGGATGACGTTCGCGTACCAGCGGTCATCCCGGCACGCCCTACCAGGGAACTCGGCCTGGTACCGGCTCGGCCGCTCCTCTTCGTCGAAGCCTTTCGAGGGAGGGAAGCGGGGCATCGCGAACGGTGGGCTCAGTCCTTTTTAGGAGCCGGGCGCGGGCGGATAAGGAAGATCTGGTCTGGTCTGTCCTCGCAGGCCACCTGGGCGATCTCGGCACCGGCCCCGACGTCCCGGGGGCCGTACAGAGCTCCGAGGCACCAGCCGCTGTGCACCGGGCGGACCTTGAAGCCCTCACCCGTCGGCTCCAACCTGTACTGCTGGTCGGCGGCATCGTCACAGCCGACCGGCCCGAGGAGCGCGTCCCCTCCCACGAACGCGCCGTCCACTACCAGGCAACCGACTCCCTCCTTGGGATGGTGCCACTCGATCACGTACACTCCCCCGCCGAGGGCCCGTAGAGACGTGTCGGGCAGCAGGTCGTCGCAGGGCCGCTGCACGGCGATCGGCCGGTCACTGCGTCCGTTGCGCTCCCGCCCCTCGCCCACGCACAGATCACGGTCGGCGACGTGCGACGGGGTCAGGCCGTACCAGCCGGTGGGGAGGGTGGCGACGACCGACCCTTTCGGGGCGGGGGTGGCCTGCGTATCGCGATTCCCGCTACCGTCGGCCCCCCTCATCAGCGCCACAACGGTCAGTATGGCGAGCACCGTGACCGTCAGGACGATCCGGGCCGGCGACAACAGGCGCCACACCCGTCGCGGCACCTCGCCGTCATCGTCCGGAGTCGCCTTTACGTCCAGCATTTCGTCGGCAGGTGCCGCCATCACAGGCACGTCGGCCGGGGGCCCATCCTGTTCCCCCAGTGTCATCGGGGCCGGTGTGGTCCCGGCTGCCAGAGACTTACGAGCCGCCACCCAGCGTGCCACCTCCACCTCGTCGAAGCCGCAGGCACGGACGAAGACGGCGACGAAGTCCTCACGGGGAAGCTTGGCGCGTCCCAGGACGGTGGCCGTGGTGCTCGGCGGCAGTACATCACCGGCCGCGGTCGCGCGGGCCGCGAGCTGGCGGTAGGTGAGACCCGACCACTTCCGCAGTCTCCCGAGCGCCGCGACGAACTCCGCCGTCGTCGTCACGTCCTCAGGCCGCGGAGTCCCGGTTGTACGATCCTGCACCGGCTCTCCCTGACACACATTGACATTCAGTGGCAGGCTACAAGATCGAAGAAGGGAAAACCATTCCCCAATTGAGCTCAAACCAGGACGAACCATCCAAAACAGCACCTCTAGGGCGAATAACCGAAATTATACTGAGCCGATAACGAAGACTCTGTCGGCAATTCATGAGTGCCTTAATTCTCACAAGTCAGTTTAGGTTCAGCGCTTCCGCTCAGCTCCACGTTGCCCGCCGTACGCCGTCCCGGTCGCGATTTCGACCAGTTGCTTGGCGAAGTCGAGACGTTCACCGAGGTCACCGCAGGGATCGGCAGTGGAGTCGGCATCGCCTCGACGCTGTGCGAGCCGGCCTCGCGCAGGCAGGCGCAGCCGATGGAGATGGCCGTCGAGCACGAGAACAGCGTAATCAGACGGTGTCCAGCGCGTATTCGCGAGAGCGCGCCCAGCCGGAAATCAATGCGTTCTCCTCCGGTGAGCGCGGCCGAAGCCAGTCGCGTACCGCACTTCCCGGGGCAGAGCGACTAATCGGCCGGGCCGACGACGCGGTAGCCGACGCCGGGCGTGGTGGTGATGCTCGATGAGCGCGCCATCGGTGTGTTCGAGACGTACCTCGGCACGCGCGTCGGGCAGGTGTTCGCGTCAAGCCGATGAACAAGCGCTTCAGCTGGGGCGCGGCGCCGCCACCGGGTCCGGCGACCCGTGCGGGGGGCGGACGGCGCGGCCCCGCTCTCGGCCGGCTGCAGGGTACGCCTGGAGGAACGTGTCGACGGCGGCGCCGGCCAGCGCCCGCAGCTCATCGTCGCCCAGCGGGCGAGTGCCCATCTGGGAACGTGCCTCCAACGGGCCGGTGAGCAGGGCGAGCAGTTGCTCGGCCGCCCGCTCGGGCTCGGTCGTGCGGAGGCGGCCGGACAAGGCGAGGCGGGCCAGACGGTCAGCCAGGGCCTGGGTGAGCCGGTGTGGGCCGAACTCGGTGACGATGTCGAGGATGTCGGGAAATCGGATGATCTCCGAGTAGAGGAGTCGTCGCAGCGCGCAGGAGTGGTCGTCGCAGTGCAGCCGGACCAGCTCGTGACCGACGCTCTCCAGCGTCGCGCGCAGGTCGTCGCCGGGCTCGACCAGCGGTTCGAGGGCGGCCAGCCGCTGCTGCAGCACGGTCTGCGCGGCGGCCTGGACGGCGTGCCCGAAGAGGGTGGCCTTGTCGGTGAGGTGGTTGTAGACCGTGGGCTTGGCCACCCCCGCCTCGTCGGCGATCTCCTGCACGCAGGCCTGGGCATAGCCCTGGCGGGCGAATACGGCGAACGCGCCCCGCAGGATCGCCTGCCGCTTGTCGATCCGTCCGCTGGATATGGCCACGCCCTCACTATACCGGCGAGTTCAAGTTGCTGAACGCCCCAGTTGCTACTTGACACACGTGGTCACTATGTTGAACCAGTGAGTTCATTTCTTATGATGATCGACTGGTTCCCCGAACCCTGGCGCTGATCGCCGTGGTCCTGCTCGGCGGGTCTCGCCGGTGTCACATCTTCTGGGCCGTCCTCGCCATGATCGCGATCATTCTGGCGGTCGTCCCGCTGCTGCCCGGCCGTCCGTCGATCCCCGCTGAACCCGTACTCTCCGGAAAGGCATCCACATGAAGACCCTGGTGATCACCGGCGGCACCGACGGGATGGGCAAAGAGCTCGCCCGCACCTACCTGAGCTGTGGCGACACCGTCGTCATCGTCGGCCGGGACAAGAGCAAGGCCCTCCCCGGCGCCCATGCCATCGCCGCCGACCTCAGCCTGGTCAGTGAGAACAGGAGGGTCATCGACGAGATCAACGCCGCATTCCCGACGGTGGACGCGCTCGTGCTGTGCGCCAGGTACTTCCGCTCCACCCGGTTCGTCACCGCCGAAGGGCTGGAGGCCACCTTCGCCCTGGAGTATCTGAGCCGCCACCTGCTCAGCCACGGCCTGACCGACCCCGGCGTCATCATCAACGTGTCCGGCCCCGGCGTTCCCATGGGCCGCCTCCACTGGGACGACCTGATGCTGGAGCGCGGCTACGCCGGGGTGACGGCCCAGATGCAGGCCGGGCGCGCCAACGACCTGCTCGGCGTGGCCTTCGCCGATCGGCCGGTGGCCGGCCGTACCAGATATGTCCTGATCAACCCCGGGCCCGTGTCGACCGCCTTCCGTGGCCAGTACGACGCCGCCACCGCCGCCCACGTCGAGTCGCTCAAAAGGTACGGCGCGCCCGTCGCCGAGGGCGTCAAGCCCATCGTCGCCCGCATCGACACCCCGCCTCCCGCCCCGCTCAGCGCCTTCATGCAAGCCGAGCCGATCAGCCTGGACCACCGGTCGTTCTCCCCTGAGGCCGCCGCGCGGCTCAGCGACATCACCCGCCGCCTGCTGGGCTCCCTGGAGGGCTGACCAGCATTTGGTCGGCAGTGTGCGTGACATGACGCGGGACCACGGTCAGCCCGTGGTCCCGGATGTCCCCTGCCCGCGGTTCAGGACGGCGGGACCTCTCCGGAGCCTCTGATGATCAGGCGGGTGGGGACGACCACGGACTGGGCCTTGGAGCGGTCGCCGTTCAGGCGGGAGATCAGGAGTTCGGCGGCCGCCTGGCCGATCGCGGCGGGGTTCTGGGCGATCACGGTCAGGGCGGGTTCCAGCACCTCGGCGAGGGGAAGGTCGTCGAAGCCGACGAGGGCCACGTCGCGGCGGCGGAGCCGGGCCAGGCCGAGGATGACGCCGGTCGAGGCGAAGTTGTTGGCCGCGAAGACGGCCGTGGCCGGGTTCCGTCCGGCGAGCACACGGGCCACGGCGGCCGCGGCGGCCTCGTGGTCGTGCCCGATCTCCACCAGCGACCGGTCGAAGGGAATGCCTCCGCCGGCCAGCGCGTCGCGGTAGCCCTGGAGCCGCTCCCGCCTGGTGTAGAGGTCGGGCAGGTCGCCGACGAAGGCGATCCTGCGGTGTCCGTGCCCGATCAGGTGGGCGACGCCGGAGCGTGCGCCCTCTCGGTTGGAGCTGACCACGGAGTCGGCGGTGAGCCCGTTCGCGGGGCGGTCCAGGAAGACGAGAGGGAGGCCCGCCGACCGTTCGGTGCGCATCGGACGGTGGTCGCCGCCGGCC
Organism: Dolomitihabitans soli; assembly: GCF_022213955.1. Classification (GTDB taxonomy): domain Bacteria; phylum Actinomycetota; class Actinomycetes; order Streptosporangiales; family Streptosporangiaceae; genus Streptosporangium_A; species Streptosporangium_A soli. The sequence continues at coordinate 242,563 of NZ_JAKNTW010000020.1, forward strand.
GAGGGCACCACCAGGAGCGCGGTCACCCGCCGGGCGAGAAAGGTGGAGATCAGCGAGCGTTCCCGCTCGGGAGTCTCCTCGGAGGATCCGACGATCAGGGTGAGACCGCGTGGCCGTACAGCGCTCTCGACTCCGCTCGCGACGGTGCCGAAGAAGGGATTGCCCATGTCGGGGATGACGAGTCCGATGGTGGAGTCGCGCGCGCCGATCCGCATGTTCCGCGCCATCAGATTGGGCTGGAATCCGAGCCTGGCCATCGCCTCCAGGACGCGCGCACGGGTCTCCTCCGACACCGGCCCTTCGTCGTTGACGACTCTGGAGACGGTCTTGGCCGTCACGCCGACTTCCCGAGCCACGTCGCTCATGGTCGGGCGGCGGGCTCTGGACATGGTTCACCACTCTGTTCTCTTGAATTGCGCGTCTCAAGACAGGCTAAAGGTGGTTAACCAGCCCTTGACGCATGACCATCGGTCAGGAGAGGCCGATGGCGCGGGCGGCCCCCTGGTCGGCGACGACCGTCTCGTCAGAGGCGTCCACCCGCAGCGCGCCCGTCATGATCGCGACGACTTCGGCCATCTCGTGGTCACCCGGCTTCAGTTGCGCGACCCGGCGGCCGAGCCGCTGCACGTGGATACGGTCGGCGATCTCGAAGACGTGCGGCATGTTGTGGCTGATGAGGATCACCGGGAGACCGCGGTCGCGGACCCTGCGGATCATGTCGAGGACCTGTCCCGACTCCTTGACGCCGAGCGCCGCGGTGGGCTCGTCCATCACCACGACGTGCTGGGCCCAGGCGACCGCCCTGGCCACGGCCACGCCCTGGCGCTGTCCCCCCGACAGCGACTCCACCGGCTGGGTCAGCGATCGCAGGCCGATCTTGAGCTCGGCCATGTGCCGGGCCGACTCCTCCCGCATCCGCTTGTGGTCGAGCATCCGGAAGATCGTGCCCAGCGGGCCGGGCCGGCGGATCTCGCGGCCGAGGAACATGTTGCTGGCGATGTCGAGCGAGGCCGCGACGGCCAGATCCTGGTAGACGGTCTCGATTCCGCGCCTGCGCGCGTCGAGCGGATCGCGGAACCGGATGGGTTCGCCACCCAGGAGGATCTCGCCCTCGTCGGGCTGGACCGCTCCGGTCAGCGCCTTGATCAGGCTCGTCTTGCCGGCGCCGTTGTCGCCGATGACGGCCAGCACCTCGCCGGGCATCAGGTCGAAGTCGGCGCCGTCGAGCGCCGTCACGTGGCCGTACCGCTTGACGAGGCCGCGGGCCTGCATGACCGGGACGGCGGGGGGTTCCGTCATGAGATCCTCCTGCGCGAGAGTTGGTCCACGGTGACCGCCAGGATGACCAGCACACCGGTGATCAGGGTCTGGTAGATCGAGGGGACGCCCATGAGCTGCAGACCGTTGCGGAAGACGCCCACGATCAGGGCGCCGAGCAGCGTGCCGACGACCAGTCCCCTGCCGCCGAACAGGCTGGTGCCGCCGAGCACCACGGCGGTGATGCTGTCAAGGTTGTCGGTCTGCCCGGCCTGCGGATCGCCGACTCCGGTCCTCGAAACCAGCAACAGCGCCGCGATGCCGTACACGAGGCCGGCCACGGTGTAGACCCCGACGGTCAGGCGGCCGGTGCGGATGCCGGTGAGCCGGGCGACCTCGGGACTGTTGCCCAACGCGTACACGTGCCGGCCCCAGGCGGTCTGGCTCAACAGGTAGGCGAAGATCAGGAACAGCAGGATCGTCAGCAGCGATCCATAGGTCACCATGGTGTCGCCGATCGCGAAGGTGCCACCCAGCGCGGTGAGCGGCGCGGGCAGGTTCACCACGGTCTGGTCGCCCGAGAAGATGTGGGTCAGGGCGAAGACGACGTTGAGCATGCCCAGCGTGACGATGAACGGCGGCAGCGGGATCGCGGTCACCAGCAGTCCGTTGACCGCGCCGAACCCCGCGCAGACGAGCAGCCCGAGCGCGATGGCGACCAGCGGCGGCACGACCCCGTCCGCGGCGAGCTTGGCCATGACGATGCCGCCGAACGCCATGATCGCGCCATTGGACAGGTCGATCCCGGCGGTGAGGATGATCAGTGTCTGGCCGATGGCGAGCGTGCCGACCACCATCACCTGCTGGATGATCAGCGAGAAGTTGCCGCCGCTGAGGAACTGCTCGTTGTTGAGGGAGAAGAAGACGCAGGCGACCAGCAGGGCGACCATGGGGCCGACGGTCGGCGTGGTGAGTGCCCTGCGTGTTCTGGACGGCCCGGTCAACGATGGCTTCGGAGGCGTCGTCGTCGTGGTCATCTCTGTTTAGCCCCAGCAGTTCTGCAGGCCGAACGCGGTGTCCTCGGCCTCGACGCCGTCGACGGGTTTGTCGGTGATCAGGGTCACACCGGTGTCAGTGTAACCGGAGGGCTTGGCGCCGCCCTTGCCGTACGCGACGACGGCCTTGACGCCCTGGTCGGCCATCTTCAGCGGGTACTGCTGGGAGGTCGCGGCGATCTGGCCGCTCTGCACCGCCTTGGTGCCGGTGCAGCCGCCGTCCACCGAGACGATGAGCACGTCCTTCTCCCGGCCCTTGGCCTTCAGCGCCGTGTACGCGCCCAGGGCGGCGGGCTCGTTGATGGTGTAAACGACATTGAGGTCGGGGGCCTTCTGCAGGCAGTTCTCCATCGCGGTCTGGCCCTTGGCCTGATCACCGCTGGTGTCCTGGGAGCAGACGATCGACGGGTCTCCCTCCGCGACGCCGAAGCCCTTCAGGAAGCCGTCGTGACGAAGCTTCCCGACCGCGACACCGGGGGCCAGGTCCAGCGTCGCGATCTTCGCGGGCTTGCCGGACATGGCGGCCTTGGCGTACGCGCCGATGAGCTGCCCGGCCTTCAGGTTGTCGGTGGCGAACAGCGCGTCCGTCGCGTCCTGCGGCTCGGTCGGGCTGTCCAGGGCGACGACCATGACCCCCGCTGTACGGGCCTTCTGCAGGGCCGGGACGATCGCCTTGGAATCGCTGGGCGTGATCAGGATGCCTTTCACCCCGGCGGCGATCATGTTCTCGATCGCGGTGATCTGGCCGGCGTTGTCGCCGTCGAACTTGCCCGCGGCGGTCATCAGCTCGGCGCCCTGAGCCTTCGCGGCGGCCTCGGCGCCCTCCTTCATCTTGACGAAGAAGGGATTGGTCTCGGTCTTGGTGATGAGCCCCACCTTGACTGAAGTGGGCGTACCACCGGTGGCCGCGGAGTCGCTCCCCCCGCATCCGGTCAGGCTCATCGTGGCGGCGACGGTGCAGACGGCGAGCGCACCGACGGTACGAATGCTGCTGGAAGACATGCGCAACTCCATGATCCTTAGGGGGTTGCAATGTCAGCGTTGTCATATGTCAACGTTGACATCCACTGGGAAGCGATGATGAACTCCGCAGGACGAAACGTCAATGCCCTTGACCTGTAACAAGTTGGCAACGTCGCCAAATCGCCTCCTACCTCGCAGCGGAAAGGCCCGGCCATGCCCCCCACTCAGGTCGCCGTGCTCGGCGAGTGCGTCGCGGACGCCTTCGTCGTCGAAAGCCCGGAGCAGGGCGAACTGACCCTGCGCGTGCTGCCCGGCGGCGGACCGGCCAACACCGCCACCGCCCTCGCCCGGCTCGGCACGCCCACCCGGTTTCTCGGGCGGATCTCCGGCGACGCCTTCGGCGCCCTGTTCCGCCGTCGCCTGGAAGGCTCCGGCGTCGATCTGACCGGCTGCGTGCCCGCCCCGGAGCCCAGCACGCTCGCCGTCGCCACCATCGGTGACGACGGGCAGGCCCGCTACTCCTTCCATCCCGAAGGCGCGGCCGACTGGCGGTGGAGCGCGGCCGAACTGACCGTCGAACGGCTCGGCGACGCGGTCTGCCTGCACACCGGCTCCCTCGCGCTGGTCCGCGCGCCCGGCGCCGAGCGCATCGAGGAACTGCTGGTGGCCGCCGCGCCGCGGGTCACCGTCTCGATCGATCCCAATGTGCGCACGGCGCTGGTGGATCCCGCCGTCTACCGGGCGCGGATGCCCCGCTGGTGCGCGCTGGCCGACGTGGTGAAGCTGAGCGAGGACGACCTCGCGCACATCCACCCCGACGAGGGGATCGACCGGGTGTGCGACACGTGGCATGCGGCAGGCGTACGCCTGGTCGTGGTGACGCGCGGCCCCGGGACGACGGTCGTCTCGGTGAACGGCGAGCGGGCGGAGGTGCCCGCCCTCGCCACGCGCGTCGTGGACACCGTCGGAGCGGGTGACTCCTTCACGGCCGGCCTGCTGCACCGCCTGCACGCCGCGGGGTCGCTCGGCGGGCGACTCGACGATCTCGGCCTCGATCAGGCGGTGCGGGCCGTGTCCTTCGCCGTCCGGGTCGCCGCGCACACCTGCTCGGTCGCCGGCGCCGACTCGCCCTGGGCCGGGGATCTCGCCTGCGCGGATCAGCCCGCCTGAGGGCGGGTGCGCCGACGCCCATGGATGGCCGCCGCACCGTGGGGCGAATGGATTGATCTATCCTGGGCCTGAGACGCGACATAGGGGTTGTGGTTTGAGTCAGGATGACGCCGCGCTGAACGGCATCGATTTCAGCAGCCCGAGCGTGGCGCGGATCTACGACTGGTGGCTCGGCGGCAAGGACAACTTCGCCGTCGACCGCGCTGCCGCTGAGAAGCTGCAGGAACTGGTCGGGCCGGATGGACGCCTGGTGATCAGGCAGAATCGCGATTTCCTGGGCCGAGCCGTCCGCTATCTCTGCGAGACGGGCATCCGGCAGTTCCTCGACATCGGCACGGGTATCCCGACCCGGGGCAACGTGCACGAGGTCGCCCACGCGGTCGATCCCCTGGCACACGTCGTCTATGTCGACAACGATCCGATCGTCGCCGCCCACGGCCGGGCGATGCTCACCGGCAGCGGCCGTACCGGCGTCGTCGAAGCCGACCTGCGCACTCCAGAGAAGATCACCGACAGTCCGACGACCCGTGGCCTCATCGACTTCAGCGAGCCGGTGGCGGTGCTGTTCGTGAGCGTGCTCCACTTCGTGGACGACGACGACGCCGAGCGCGTCGTCGGATACTTCCGCGAGCGCATGGCCCCCGGCAGCCACATCGTCATCTCCCATGGCAGCCAGGGGCGGTTGAGCGAGCAGACCATCTCCGAGGCCCGGCAGGTCTACGAGAAGTCGACGGCGGCGCTCAGGGACCGCACGCCGGAGCACATCACCCGGTTCTTCAAGGGCTTCGAACCGGTCTCTCCCGGCCTGGTCGACGTCGCCGACTGGCGCAACGACGCCGCGTTCGTCGAGCACAGCGCCGGCGGCTATGTGTTCGGCGGGGTCGCCCGGCTCGTCTGACATCGGGCCGCGTGGATCGGGCTCCGCCCGGACGCATTCGGCGCACCACCCCACCGCCGACGCGGGCCGCCGGCGCGGGAGCCGCTCATGGCCGCGAAACTCGGGGTCAGCGTGACCGTGCCCGTACCGGTGCGCGGTCGGCCTGCGTTCGCGCGTGTCAGGCAGGACGTGCAGCCGGGAAGGGCAAGAGTTCGGCAACCGGATGGTCACGCCTTTCTCCGCCGCCTGCCGTTACCTCCCGAGTAGTGGGTAGCCCCCTTTCGATGGGACCGGACAGCTCGGACAAGACATCACATTTCGGTCAGTCTGTGGCGGCGGTGTGCGCTGTCCGCCATCGACTCGATCGACACCGGGGTCCGCGGCGGTCCCGACCCCGACGACGTCAGGCTCGACTCGTTCGCTTCCTGAAGCGTTGTACGGCGAGGCAGCTCACCTCCGGACCCACACCACTCACAGGACGAAGGAGATGTCCGCGATGGCCACCTGGACCAGCGAAGAGCTCACCAAGATCGGAAACGCGGAGGAGCTGGAGCTCTCGTCATCCCGCCGCGATGACACCCTGCGCGACCCAGTGATCATGTGGGTCGTCCGTGTCGGCGATGACCTCTACGTGCGCTCCATGAACGGGCGCGGCGGCTCCTGGTTCCGCGGCACCCAGACCTCCCACGAAGGCCGTATCCAGGCGGGCGGCGTCGAGGCGGACGTCACCTTCGCCGACGCCGACCCCGACGACGACGTCCACGACGAGATAGACGAGGTCTACCGCACCAAGTACCGGCGCTACAGCGCGAACGTCATCGGCGGCGTGGTCAATCCCGGGTCCCGAGCCGCGACGATCAAACTCGTGCCGCGCTCGTGAAGCACGATCGGCAAGCTCAACGACCTCACGCCCGCCGCCGGCGACCACCACGACGAGGAGCAGATGCAGATGATCGAACGCTGACCGACCCATCAGGTCGCGCTTTTCCGGACCGGGCCGCCATCTGACACGGCTTTGGCAGGCCGATCTCGCCGAGGTAAAGCGGTGATGGTGGCCGCTGCGGCTTCGCCTGATCTGATGGCGCCCTCGATGTAGCCGTACCAGCGGGGGGAGGTCTCGGCCCCGGCCCAGTGGATGCGGCCCGCCGGGGGACGCAGGGCGTGGCCGTACTGGGTCCAGGCGCCGGGCGGGAAGACGGCGGAGTAGGCGCCGCGGGTGAACGGCTCGGTACCCCAGTCCTGCTCGGTATAGCCGGCCGGGGCGGCGGCCCGCGGGCCGAACAGCTCGGCCAGCTGGCCGAGGACCGCCGTCTGACGCTCGGGGGCCGGCCGGGCGCTCAGGAACCGGGCCTCGGCTCCCTCGACGAAGCCGAGCAGGATGCCCCGCTCGCCCGCGCGCGGGCTGCTGTCGAAGACCGCGCTGACCGGCCCCCGCAGGCTGGTGGCCTGGCCGCTGAGCCCGTTCGAGCGCCAGAACGGCTCCGGATACACGGCTATGCACTTGATCACGGCGCCCATGGGCAGCCGCTGGGTGAGCCCGTCGCGGGCGGCCGGCAGCGGCGGCCGGTAGGCGATGCGGCCGGACATCGTGGGCGGGATCGCCACCACGACATGCGCCGCCCGCCAGGTCCGGTCCCCCGCGGTGACTCGCACGCCGTACTCGTCCTGGGCGATGCGGTCGACCGGGGTGCCGAGGTGGATGCGGTCACCGAGCCGGCGCGCCAGTCGCAGGGCCAGCTCGTGCGCCCCGCCGTCGAGACGGTCCTGCTGTGCGCCGCCCTCGACGGCGATCACCTGCTGGAGGGTCCCCGCCGAGCGGGCGTAGAACAGCGCGTGCAGCAGGGACAGCTCGCTCGGCTGACAGGACCAGACCGCCTGGCAGGCCATGGTGAACAGCCGCCGCCCGGCCCGGGTCCGCGTGGTGCGGCGGATCCAGGTTTCGAGCGTCTGACCGTCCAGGGCGGCCGCGCCGGGGCTTCGCCAGGGCGCGTCGGTGTCGATCCTCCGGGCGAGCCGTTCGAACCTGGCCTGGGCCTGGGCGGCGTCCAGCAGGGCGAGCGGGCTCAGCCGCGGGATGGTGCCCCGGTAGCGCCGTACTCGCCCGGCGGCGGTCTCCACCAGGTGGTCGCCCTCGCCGTACGTCGGGAAGACGCCCACGCCGAGGTCGGCGGCGAGCGCGTACGCGCGATCCTGCCCGGGGCCGAGGAACTGCCCGCCCAGCTCGATGGTCTGGCCGTCGAGCTCGACGCTGTGGGTGCGCCCGCCGACTCGGTCACGGGCTTCCAGGACAACGACGTCCAGGCCGTGGCGGTGCAGGTCACGGGCGCAGGTGAGGCCCGCCAAGCCGGCGCCGACGATGATCACGTCAACTGAGGAGGCGGTTGGGTGGTCGGACATGCTTTCTCCGGTGGGTCGGGTCATGCCCCGGACCACGCTCCGCCACCCGGCCGGGTGCGGACGCGTCCGTGGCATGACGGACACGCCAGCGCACCCACCGACCACCACGACGCTGACCTGTATGAGATCGATTAACCCGACCGATCTTACCCACGTTGACCACGCGTCGCTGCTCTCCGTTCCCAGCAGGTGTGGGGAACCAGTACGGCCGGCACCGGCTGGGCTTCCCGAAAGAAGCCCACCCGTGCTCAGTCCAGACCCTCGAAAGCGTGGGCGGGTGGCGGCAGCGGCGGAGGCGAGGCCGGGGGCGTCTCGGTGAGGGCGGTCAACGCCAGGGTGACCGCCCGCTCCAGTTGGGGGTCCCGGCCTGCGACGCGGTCCTGAGGGGTGATCGCCACTTCGACGTCGGGGGTGACCCCGTGGTTCTCCACGCTCCAGCCGGGACCTCGCAGCCAGAAGGCGTAGCGAGGCTGGGTGACCATGGTGCCGTCGGTGAGGGAGTAGCGGCCGTCGATGCCGATCACACCGCCCCAGGTCCGGGTGCCGACGAGCGGCCCGAGCCGGTTCTGCATGAAGCCCGCGCTGAAGATGTCGCCGTCGGAGCCGGCGAACTCGTCGGTGACGCCGACGACGGGCCCGAGGGGGGCGTCCGAGGGATAGGGCGTCGGCCGGTGTCCACGGGACACGGCCCACCCGGTGACCCGGCGGGACAGCTTCTCCAGCACGAGTTCGGACAGTTTCCCGCCGCCGTTCTCGCGGACGTCCACGATCAGGCCGTCGCGGGCGATCTCGGTGCGCAGGTCGCGGTGGAACTGGGCCCAGCCGGAGGCGACCATGTCGGGCACGTGCAGGTAGCCGAGCCGGTCGGCCGAGAGATCCCGGACGAGGGACCGGCGCGAGTCGACCCAGTCGTGGTAGCGCAGGGGCCGCTCGTCGCCGATCGGCTCGACGGTCACCGTCCGGGTCGTACCGTCCGAGGCCGAGGTGACCGTGAGTTCGGCCTGCCGCCCCACCAGGCCCGACAGGAGGGGCAGCGGGCCATGGATCGGGTCGACCGCACGACCGTTCACCGCGATGATCGCGTCGCCCGGCCGTATCGCCACGCCGGGCGCGAGCAGCGGTGAGCGCGCATTGGGGTCGGACGAGTCCCCGGGCAGGATCCGGGCGACCCGCCACACCAGGTGGTCGTCGCGGACGAGGTCCGCGCCGAGCAGGCCCGGCGGGCGTCCGTACTCGCTCATGGCGGCGGCGTTGTTCGGGTACGCGTAGGCGTGCGAGGTGCCGAGTTCTCCCTGCACCTCCCAGAGCACGTCCAGCAACTCGGAGTAGCAGCCGATCCGCTCCACGAGCGGGGCGTACCGGGCCAGCGTGCGCTGCCAGTCGACGCCGTTCATGTCCGCACGCCAGAAGTGGTCGCGCATGAGCCGTCCGGCCTCGGCGTAGGCCTGCCGCCACGAGGCCACGGGATCGACGGTCACCGAGACGCTTTCCACGTCGATGCAGACGAGGTCGCCGCGGTCCGCCGTGGACCGCGTCTGCAGACCGCCGGGACCGGTCATGACGATCTGGGTGCCATCGGCGCTCACCTCGAAGGACTCGATCTTTCTGGCCAGCTCCGACGGGGCGCGCCGTGTCAGGTCGAAGCGTTCGAGCACGGCGTCGTCGTTGGGGTCGGCGCCGTTGCCGAGCCGGCCGTTGAGCTGGCCGGTCAGCGGGCGCCGCACCCAGAGCAGGGCGCCCACGGCCGTGCGGAGGTTGCCGTAGCGGCCGGCGGGGACGGGCACCGGGACGACCCGTGCGGCCAGCCCTTCGATCTCGACCTCGGTCGCCTGGGTTCCGGCTTCGTCGTTCGCACCAGGCCCGAAGGGCGCCGCCGTCGTGCTCAGCAACGGCACCACGTACGGCCGGCAGCTGTGCGGGAAGGACAGGTCGAGCACCTGCGGGTCGTAGACCGGATCGAACGTCCGGTGCGACAGGAAGGCCAGATGCCTGCCGTCCCTGGTGAAGGCGGGGTCGAAGTCGGCGAACCGCCGAGGCGTCACCTCGATCACCTCGCCGCCGTCCACCCGGCCCATCCTGATCTGCGACAGCCGCTCGTCGTGCGGATACGTCCACGCCAGCCAGCGGGAGTCGGGCGAGAAGGCCGGGCCCTTGATGTCGCCGTGCTCGGTGCGGTCGAGCTGGTGGAGGCGTCCGGATTCGACCTCGACGACGAGCAGGCGGCCGTCGTGGCAGGCGACCGCGACCTGCTCGCCGTCCGGGGAGGCCGCCAGTTCGAGCACCCGGCCCAGCCGGCCGGCGGCCAGCGTGCGGAACTCCTCGCCGGGCCTCCCGACCTCCAGGCCGTCCTCGCCGGTGGCGTCGGACACCCAGACGGCCAGGCCGCCTGCGCCGAGCGCGCGCGGCAGCCGTACCCCGACCCCCGGAGCATCCCGCAGCGTGGTCGCGGGACCTTCGCGGTGGGTCACCCAGTGTGCCGTGCCCTGGATCTCGACGGCGCTGGCGCGCCCGGCCGGGTCCGGTGAGAACGCGGTCACCCGGTTTCGTGCGGGACTCGGCGACCGCCCCGGCCGCGAGCCGCCGAGCCTGACGGGCAGTTCGCGCGGCTCGGCGTCGAGGGACTCCAGCATCCAGAGATCCCCCGCCCGGCTGTAGACCACCCTGCTCCCGTCCGTGGTGGCGTGGCGGGCGTAGAAACCCTCGTGGGAGGTGTGCCGGCGCAGATCGGAGCCGTCCGGGAGAGCCGAGTAGACGTTGCCGTGGCCGTCGATGTCGGCGAGGAAGGCCAGCCGGCCGCCCACCCACATGACCGACCAGTACTGCGCCGTGCTCTCCGGGAACAGCCGGGTGAACTCGCGGCTCCCTGCCGCGTCGACCCAGATCTTGCCGGCCCGGCCGCCTCTGTAGCGCTTCCAGGAGGACGGCTCGCGCACCAGCGACGACACGGTGGCGACCGCCGTTCCGGAGATCGCGGCCTCGCTGGCCCAGCCGTACGGCAGGCGCTCCGCCGGGCCGCCGTCGAGCGGGACGCTCCAGGCCCAGATGCGGTTCCGGGTGGCCTCGCCGACGGCCGAGACCGCCAGCACCCGGCCGTCGGGAGTCCAGCCGCGCACCGAGGTGGTGGTGTCTCCCCAGTGGGTCAGCCGCTTCGCCGTACCGCCGTCGAGGGCGGCGGCGAACACTTCGGGAACGCCTTCGCCGCCGCTCGTCCATGCGATCATGTCGCCGCGGGGAGAGAACCTCGGGTGCGAGACCGCCACCTGGGCCGCGGTGAAACGCCAGGCCCTGCCGCCCTCCGCGGCCGCCACCCAGACGTCGTCGTCCGCGACGAACGTGAGCAGGTCGCCGCACAGGTGCGGATATCTGAGGTACGCGCTGTCGACCATGAGCCCAGTCTCGGCAGGACGGGCACACAGAGCGCATATGTCGCTCATGGCGGATCAGGCCCAGCTCACGAGCGAGCGGTGGTGGTCCTCCGGCGCGCGCACGGCGTCCTCGTCGTGCCGGAGCATCGCATGATGCAGCCGCCGCAGCGGGGGCGAGGGGTCCACGCCGAGTTCCTCGTCGAGCGTACGGCGGAGCCTGCTGTACTCGTTCAGCGCGGCGTGGGGGTCGCCACCGAGGTAGAGCGCCCTGAGCAACTGGCCGGCGACGCGCTCGCGCAGCGGATGCTCAGCCAGCAGCCCGCGGATCTCGCCGACCAGGCCGCCGGACATGCCGAGACTCAGCCTGGCCTCGATGTAGTCCTCCCGGGCGAGCAGGCCCTGCTCGTTGAGATCGGCGATGTACCCGCGGAGGCTGGCGCCGCCCGACACGTTGGAGCACGCAGGGCCCTCCCACAGGGCGAGGCCCCTGCGCAGCAGGTTCGCCGCCAGGTCGAACCGGCGGGCGGTGAGGGCGGTCCGCGCCTGCGCGGCCCGATCGGTGAACACCTGGAGGTCGCACTCTCCCGCCGCCACCGTGAGCCGGTACGCGGCGCCGACCTCCCCGCCGCCGCGCGTGGTGGTCAGCCGCCCGCTCATTCCGAGCTCCTGGAGCCGGGCGCGGATCCGGCCGACGTAGGTACGGAGATTGGACATCGCCGACCGGGGCGGATCGTCCCAGATGATGTCGGCGAGCCGCGCCGCGGACAACTCCCGGCCGGAGTTGAGCAACAGAACGGCGAGAACGCCGCGGCATGTGGGCGAGTCACCCGGCCCTGGTCCTTCCGCGCCCAGGCGCAGCGGACCGAGAAGGCGGAAGAACATGGCATAGCCTCCTGTTCATTCGGCGAACGTGGTTTCAGGGGGACTGTTCTCCACGAGCGACGGCCACCGCATATGTCGCCGATATGCGGTGGCCGTTGACTCAGCTCAGCCGGACACGCTGCGGGCAGCGCCGCTTCCCGGCCGTCATCACGGGTTGCTGTCGTCCGCGGCGACCGGCGCGGCCAGGGTCGTGGTGATGAGACCGCTTCCCAGCAGCATCGTGCTGACCAGGCCGATCGCGGCCGCGAACCTCTTGAACGTGGACATGTGCTTTCTCCTTCTAGCGGGCGGCACCGGGACCCTTTCGTCCCGAGCCGACGTGTCAGGGCCGCCGGGCCGGCTCGGCCGGCCTGGAGGCGGGTGGTGGGCGAACAAGGGGCCGGAGTCAGCCGGATCTCGCACCCGATCGACTCGTCCTTGATTCGGAAGGTCACCGCCACCAGCGGATACACCCCGCCGGCACCGAGACCGGCGAATTCGGGTCCGGTACCGGAGGCGCACCGTGGTGGGTCCCTCAAAGAGTTCCGCACCGCGCCTTCCGGGCCGCATTCGCGGACTTTCCGTGCCGCCCCGATTCTCCGCGTGCGAGGGAAAGCGGCGCGATAGCGGGGCGGCATGCGGCCCGGAATACCGTCGAGCGCACAGCGCCGGAAAGCCGTCGTCGCATGGTAGGAAGAGGTCGCTCACATGGCTGGTCACGACAGGGGACGCGTATTCCGCAGGATCATCACCGTACTCGTCGCGCTGAGCGTCGCCTGGGGCGTGACCACAGGGCTCGCCGCCCCGGCGATGGCGGACCCTCCGGTCGGCGGCGGCATCATCTCGGACCCGGGCAACACCCCCTGGGACTGACGCGGGCCATCGTGCTGTCCGTGCTCATCGGCGTGGTGGTGCGGGACCGGCGTCCGGGCCTCCCTCGCGCGGCGCAGGACCGCTCGGGCGGCCCGTGAGCCGCGCGGCGCAGGTCCGCTGGGCGGGCGGCCCGTGAGCCGGCTCCCCCGGCAACCGCCTACAGGCCCGCGCTCTCCTCCTGCGAGCGGACGGTGTCGAGAACCCCGGCGATCCGCGCTTCGAGATGCGCCGCCTGGATGCCCCTGGCCAGCTCCAGCGCCGACCGCAGATGCCGTGCCGCCTGGTCCATATCGTCGCCGTCCAGGGCGAGTTCGCCCAGGCTGAGCAGGATCCGCGTCTCGACGAGCCGCGCGCCGGTCGAGGTGGCCGACCGCAGCGCCCGGCGCAGCACCTCGCCGGCCTCGGCCGGTTCGCTCAGGCGCAGGCGGGCGAGGCCCAGCCCTTGCAGCGCGTACGCCTCGCCCACGAGATCGCCGTCGCCCTGCACCCTCACCAGCGCCTGCGCGAACAGTTCCGCGGCGCGACGGGGATCACCGAACGACAGGCAGGCGCCGCCCATGCGGTGCAGAACCTGGGCCTCGACCCGCCTCGCCCCCGCCTCACGGCTGAGAACCAGGGCTTCCGCCAGCAGCTTGTCCGCCTCGTCAAATTCGCCCCGATCCAACCTGATCTGCGCGAGATTGTGCAGGATGTACGCCGAGGCCACCGGGTCCCCGGTCCGGCGGAAGATCTCCAGCCCCGCCTCGTACCCGGTGGCGGCCTCGTCGAGGCGACCGGCGACCCGGTTTAGGAAGGCGATGTTCCGTACGGCGAGCGCGGTCGCGTGCTCGTCGCCCACCTGCTGGAACAGCGCGACGGCCGTCTCCAGGTTGCGGCGGGCGTCGTCGAAGCGCTGCTCGTGGATGGCCAGCGAGCCGATCGAGTAGAGCGCCGCGGCTCGGCCTCGTACGTCCCCGGCCCGCTGTGCGGCGGCGAGCGCGATCCGGTGGGTGTCGCGCCAGTCGTCGAGGTACATCCGGGATTCGAACAGGCTGACCGAGCCGAGCGCGAGGCCCCAGCACAGCTCCGTGAAGCCGGCGTGGGCGGCCTGGCGGACGGCCGAGACGAGGCTCGTGCGCTCGCGTTCGAACCACACGTGCGGGGCGGCCATCAGGCGGTCGACCAGCACGGGAGGCAGCGGCCACCGTTCCGCGCCGTTGCGGACCTGCACGTACGGCCCGCCGTACGCACGCCGGTGCGCCTCTTCGGCGAGCGCGAGCAGCGCGCCCAGGACCCGCCGCAGCAGGGTGGCGCGCCCGGCGGCGGACTCCTCGGCGGCGAGCCGCTCACGGGCGAACACGCGGACCAGGCCGTGCAGCCGATACTGGCCGTGCGGCCCGCCGCCGGCAGCGGTGGCCGCGATGAGCTGGGCGTCGGCCAGTTCGTCGAGCAGATCCTCGGACTCCGTGATCGGCACGTCGAGCAGCGCGGTCGCGACCCAGCCGGAGAACACCGGCGTGTCGAGGATCGCCAGCCTGCGAAGCAGCCGCCGTGCGTCATCGCCCACGCTCTCGTAGGTCAGTGAGATCGTGGCCCGGATGCCGAGACCGCCGTGCCGGAGCTCGTCGAGCCGCCGGTTCTCGTCCTCCAGTCGCCGCAGGAGTTGCTCGACGCTCCAGTGCGGCCGCGCGGACAGGCGGGCGCCGGCGATGCGCAGGGCGAGGGGGAGCCGCCCGCACAGCTCGGCCATCGCCTCCGCCGACCGCGTCTCCGAGCGGACACGTCCGTCTCCGGCGATCCGGGCGAGCAGGCTCATCGACTGGTGTGCGTCGAAGACGTCGACGTGAACGTGGTGTGCCCCGTGCAGCCCGGTCAGGCGGGTGCGGCTGGTGATCAGTACGGCGCAGCCGCCGGAGTCCGGCAGCAGCGGCAGGACCTGGCTCTCCGTCACGGCGTCGTCGAGCACGATCAGCGTCCGGCGGCCGTCGAGCAGCTTGCGGTAGAGCTTGGCGCGCTCCTCCAGGTCCTCGGGGATCTCGATGCCGGGCACGCCGAGCGCGCGCAGAAAGCGCTCCAGCACCTGCATCGGACTCACCTGGCAGGACGCTTCGCCGTGCAGGTCGGCGTAGAGCCGGCCGCCGGGATACCGGTCGGCCAGGCGGTGCGAGGCGTGGATGACGAAGCTCGACTTGCCGACGCCCGGCATGCCCGCGATCACGACGATCGGTACGGCAGGCGGGGCCGTGTCCGCCGCGAGCACCGCTTCGAGGTCGGCGATCTCCTGCTGCCTGCCGGTGAAGTCGGCGATGTCCGTGGGCAGCAGGCAGGGGCCGGCGGGGATCACCGGGGAGGGTCCGGCCGGGGCCACCGGAAGATCGAGTGCGGCATCCGAGGTGAGGATGGCGTGCCGCAGCCGGCGCAGCCGCTCCTCGGGCTCGATCCCCAGCTCGTCGATCATGATGTCCCGGGCCCGCTGGTATGCCCGCAGCGCCTCCTCCCGCCGGCCGGAGCGGTAGAGCGCGAGCATGAACTGGCCGTGCAGCCGTTCCCGCATCGGGTGCTCCCTCACGAGCGTGGCGAGTTCGCCGATGAGCTCGTGGTGGCCGCCCGACTCCAACTCCACCTCGACGCACTCCTCGTTCGCCGTGATCCGGAGCTCCTCCAGCCTCCCGGCGCTCACCTTCGCTCCGGCGAACTGGATGCCGTCGAGCACCGGGCCGCGCCACAGGGCCAGCGCCTCCCGGTACAAGACGATCGACTCGGCGGGCCGGCCGGTGTCTCGCGCCTCGCGGGCGCGGCCGACGAGTTCCTGGAAACGGTGGGAGTCGAGCCGGGCGGAGTCGACGGCGATGGCGTAGCCCCACGCCTGGGTGGTGATGATTCCGGGATGTCCCTGGTCGGCGAACAGCCGGCGCAGCGCGGAGACGGCGATCTGCAACTGGTTCCGCGATGTCGTCGGCGGGGCCTCACCGTAGATCGCCTGCACCAGCCTTTCGGCCGCGATGGGACGGTTGGCGTCCAGCAGGAGGCAGCTGAGCACGGTCTGCTGGCGGGGGCCTCCCAGGCGGAGTCTTCGGCCATCGACCAGGACTCTCAGCGGTCCGAGGATGCGGAACTCCATATCAGCCTCCCTGTTACCCGCCGACCGCTTCGCTGGCACGCCAGGTGGCAGGGCTCAGCCGTTCTCGAAGTGACGTGAGAACTTCCGCTCGGTCCCCGGTTGATCGGAGCCCCGGCGAGCCGGCGTTCGCGGCCGATGACCACAGAGTCGCCATCCCATGGTGTCCGGACAATGAATTTTGGCGTTCGGCCTTGTTCGGAACAGTTCGAGACGCAGATCGGGCCGGTGCCGAGAAGCATTCCTCGCCCGCCGGAGCTCCTGCCGCACGCGATCGAAAGCCCGGCTCATTCGTTTCGTGTCCCGCATGTGCCCTGCGTGTGCGCGGCGATCCTAATCTCAAGAAAACAGTTGGTCCGCCGCAAAACAAAAGGTTCCCGCGGCATCGAACGGGCCAAAGAAGGAAAGGCGATCCAATGCCCGAGAGTGACTACTTCGACCTGGATCTTCAGGTCGTGTCGCAGGCCGTACGGTACAACGACTTCGCGCTCTGCACCGAGAAGACGCCCAGCACCACCAACACCTGCTACGTCCTGACGGTGTGCATCCATCCGACCGGCGCGCAGGGCGTCAACCTCTGCCCCGACTGCTGATACGGCGAAAACCGCCGGGCCACCGGATGACGCCGCGAATCGGCCTCATCCGGGCCCGGCTACATTCCATCGGTTCCTCGCGAGCCCACGCACCAGGGAAATGGAGCGAAATACTCCGCATGTGCCCTGCGTGTGCGCGGCGATCCTAATCTCAAGAAAACAGTTGGTCCGCCGCGAACGTGAAGGTTCCCGCGGCATCGAACGGACCAAATAAAAGAGAGGCGATCCAATGCCCGAGAATGACTACTTCGATTTGGATCTTCAGGTCGTGTCGCAGGCCGTACGGCACAGCGACTTCGCGCTCTGCTCCGAGAAGACCGGCGGCACCAGCAACACCTGCTACATCCTGACCATTTGCGTTCATCCGACCGGCGCGCAGGGCGTCAACCTCTGCCCCGACTGCTGATACGGCGAGAACCGCCGGGCCACCGGATGACGCCGCGAATCGGCCTCGTCCGGGCCCGGCTGCATTCCATCGGTTCGTCGCGAGACCACGCACCAGGGAAGTGGAGCGAAACAATGCTTGTCGACAATACCTTTGTGGTTCGCGCGGCGATTCTGGACGGCGCTCGCCGCGACGAAACTCTCATCGCGGGCCGGCCGGGGACCGAGGAGTATCTCGACGGGCTCCACCGCTTCATCCTCCGGCAGTCAACGGACTCCGTGCTGATGGAGGCCATCGCCGTCGCGAGCCCGGACTTCGCGCGGGAGTTGGAGGCGATTCGCGACGGCCGGCGGCCGGAGAACGCGAAGGTGCGGCGCGTCGCCCTCAACCTCGCCAAGTACGTCATCAGGGCGACGTGCCGGCCCACGCCGTTCGGGCTCTTCGCCGGGGTGGCGACCGGCGGCTTCGGCGAACGGCCGGTGGCGCGGTGGGGCGATGCCCACACGAAGCATGTGCGGCCCGACGGGGCCTGGCTCGCCCCGCTGCTGCGCGAAGGGCAGCAGGCGCCGGAGACCCTCGCCTCGCTCTCGTTCGTCCGCAACTCCCTGTCCTATTCACGCGGCGCCCGCATGGTGCTGCCCTACGCGAGTCACCCCACCGGAGCCCTGGAGGAAGGGGCGTCGTCCGCGAAGGAGATAACCATCCGCGACACGCCGGCCGTCCAGGCCGTCCTCGCGGCCACGGAGCGCCCCGTGCGCTACGACGAGCTCCGTGCGAACCTGGCGGACCGGTTCCCGGAGATTCCGCCGGCCCGGCTGGACGGTCTGCTCCTCAAACTGCTGGACGTCGGCTTCCTGCTGTCGGATCTCCAGTGGCACCAGGCGTCCGGCGACGGCCTCGCCCCGCTGATCCGACGCCTCGGCTCGCACCCGCACGCGGAGGTGCTGCGCGCGGCGGAGTCCTTCATCGGCGATTTCGCCCGCCGCTCTCCGGAAGAGGGCCGCCGAGTCCTGCTGGACGGCCGGGCGGCGAGTTCGGGCGAGGCGATCGACCTGCAGGTCGACCTCGAACTCGACGTGGACGTGACGCTGCCCGTGACCGTCAAGGACGAGATCGAGGATCTGACGGCCACCCTGTGCCGGCTCGACTCGATGACCGTTCAGGCGCTGTCACCGGGCCTGCGCGGATACCACACGGCGTTCCTCGAGCGGTACGGCCAGCAGACCCTGGTTCCGCTGCTGGAACTGCTGGATCCGCACCTCGGGCTGGGAGCGCCGCGCGGCTACGAGATGCCGGCGGACGTCAAAGACCATCACAACGCGCCGGCCGAGCCGGAAGGCCCCCGGTTTCCCCGTGCGCTCGCCCTGCTCCTGGAAGAGGCGATCATGACGGGCGCCGAGGAGATCTCGATCGACGACGACGTCGTGAAAGACCTCGGGGGGCGGCACCACGGTGCGAGGCTCCCCGCCTATTTCGACCTCTGCCTGACGTTGGACTGCGAATCGCTCCGCGCGGCGCAGGAGGGCGACTTCACCCTGTCCGTGAGCGGGATCGGCGCCGTTCCCACCTCTGGCGCGATTCTCGGGCGCTTCGCCCGGCACCTTCGGGCGGAACGGGTCCTGGCCGGCTCGCTGCGGGCCCCGCTGCCGGCGGACGAATGGCTGACCGCGCAGCTCGTGTACAGCCCCTTCCAGCCGCGCCATCTCAACGTCTCCAAGGTCCCGAACGTGCTCGCGCACATCATCCCGGTGGGCGTGCCGTACGAGTCTCAGGAGCCGGGGGTCGACGTGCTGCCGCTCACCGATCTGGCCGTCGGCGCGACCGACGAGCGGCTCTACGTGTGGTCGAAGGCGCACGGACGCCGCGTCTTCGCGGCGGTGCCGAACATGCTGCGCCAGGACGTGTTCGCCCCCAACGCCGTTCGGCTGCTCGCGGAGATCTCGCAGGGCTGGGTGACCTCGCCCTTCGGCTGGAATTGGGGGCATTTTTCGACATTTCCCTACCTGCCCAGGGTGCGCTACGGGCGGACGATCCTCGCGAAGGCGAGGTGGCGTCCCGCCGCGACGCTGAAGGACGGGAAATTGTCCTGGCCGGAGTGGTGCACGGCGCTTGAGGACTGGCGCCGCCTCTACCGGGTGCCCGACAGGGTCGAACTCAGCGACGGCGACAACCGGCTGGACCTGGACCTGACCTCGGGACTGCATCTGGAGCTCCTGCGAGACGAGCTGCGCAAGCGTCCCGGCGTCGAGCTCAGGGAGGTCGCCGCCGACCGGCCGGGATCCTGGCTCGCCGGCCGTACCACGGAGATCGTGGTCTCCGTCAAAGGACAGGCGGAGAAGGAGGCGCTGTCACTGCGGCGGCCCCCGAGGCCCGCGAGCGGCTCCGCCCGTCATCCGCTGGGGAGCGAGTGGCTCTACCTCAAGCTCTACTCACGAGCCGAGTCCCAGGACCAGCTGCTGAGCAGGAGCCTCCCGCTGCTGCTGGACTCCGTGGCCCCGCACGTCGACAAGTGGTTCTTCATCCGGTACGTCGATCCCGAGCACCACGTCAGGCTGCGCATGCACGGCGATCCAGGGAACCTGCTGACGCAGGTGCTGCCGCGGGTCGCCGGGACGCTGGAGCGGCTGAGCGACGACGGGGAGATCTCGCACTGGACCACCGGGACGTACCACCCGGAGGTGGCCAGATATGGAGGCCCTGACCATATGCCGGCCGCGGAAGCGTACTTCTCGGCGGACAGCGATCTGGTTCTCTGCCAGCTCGACCTGGTGGCACGGGGAGAACTGGACCTGGCCCCCGAGGTCCTGGCGGCCATGAACCACATCCAGCTCCTCACCGATCTCGGTCTCGACTGGGCGCACTGGGCCACCGGGACGTTTCCCGCCCAGGTCTCCGCCGTCAGAACTCCCCCGCGGCTACGCGGGCAGCTCAGAGCGGTGGATCCGCGGGGCGGATGGGCCGGTCTCGACAGATTGCGCGGCGGCACGCTGCTCCGGCAATCGTGGACCCTCCGCAGCCAGGAGGCGAAGGCGTACTCCGCGCAGGACCCGTCGGCGGTCTGGGCCGACTCGCTCGGCTCGATCGCGATCGACCTCCTGCACATGCACGCCAATCGCCTCCTCGGCGTGGACCGGGAAGCGGAGGGGCTCTCGTACAAGATCCTGCAGTCGGCCGCCCGCACGTTCCTCAACAGGAAGGACACGAAATGAGCCACCCCCATGAGAATGCTCGTGAGATCGTCAGCCGCATCGCGGAGAGACTCGGCGACCCTGAGCACGTCCTCGGCGTCATCCAGCCGGGGAGCACGTCGATCGCCCTTGAGACGGGAGGGCGGCGCGAGATCTGGCACCGCCCGAGCCTCGGTTCCGGATACGGCGGCCTGGCCCTCTTCTACGCGGAACTGGCTCGGTCGGACGCGAAATACGCGCCCATCGCGCGAGAGTACGTCCGGCGCACCCTGGGGAGCGTGGCAGAGATCATAGGCTCCGGCCTCTACCAGGGAGCAGCGGGCATCGGCTTCATCCTCGACGCGTGCGCCCGGAGCGACTGCGGAAACGCTCGCGACGTCATCAACACCGCCGTCGGGGAGTCCGTGCGGGAAAGGGCCGACCAGATCGCGAACGGCGGACCACGGATCAAAGGCGCGAACATGTATCGCGCCTACGACGTCATCCAAGGCCTGACCGGGATCGGGGCATATCTGCTCAAGGCAGGCAACGCTGGTGACGAACTGCTCCTCGACGTCCTCGACTGCCTGGTCAAGCTGGGACGGCCCCGCCGGTGGGACGGCGCCTGGCGGCCCGGTTGGTGGATCGGGGAGACACAGGCCTCACCGATCACGCCGTTCCGCCGGGAACACCTCAACCTGGGCCTGGCCCACGGGATCAGCGGGCCGCTGGCGCTCTTCTCGCTCGCGTGGAGCGCGGGCCGGCGCGCGCCCGACCAGGCTGAGGCCGCCGCGGCCATCGCCGAGACGCTGGTCGAAAAGGTCCAGACCGACGAGGCGGGCCCGCACTGGGCGCGGCTGCTGGAGTGGGACGAGTACCAGCTGGGCAAGGGCGTCAAGTCGGCGCCGACGTGGTGTTACGGCGGTCTGGGAGTGGCCCGCGCCCTGCAACTGGCCGGCCACGCCTTCGGGGAGGACCGCTGGGTCAAGACGGCCGACGACGTCTTCACCGCCGAACTCGCGAGGCTGGCCGACGCACCACCGCTGCCGCAGGCGTTCATCTGCCATGGCTGGGCCGGGGTGTTGCAGACGGTGCTCAGGTACGCCGAGGGCTCGCCGCACCTCGACGTCGCCCGGCACGCGGACTTCATCGTCGAGAGGATCGTCGAGCGTTACGACGACGACCTCCCGTTCGGGTTCCGGGTCAACCGGATGGGCGACTCCCTCGACCTGGACATTCCAGGACTGCTGGAAGGCGCCGCGGGTGTCGCGCTCGCGCTGGACGCCTATCTGAACGGGACCCGGTCGGCGACGGGCTGGGACTCGATGCTGCTGCTCTCGTGACCGCCACGACCTCTTCAACCGCTCCGTCGATCCGGTAGGTGCGTATGACTCTGGTCTCCTCGAAGCCGCTGGCGTCAACCGATATGAAGCCGCTGGTCTGGCAGTCCCATGAAACCGTCGTCGCCTCGGCGACCACCCTCGGCATCCTGCGCCGGTTCCCCAGACTCATGCGGGAGGCGGTGAAGCTGGCGTGGGCGGCCAACCGGCGCGACCTGCTCCTCGCCGTGAGCCTGAACCTGCTGGCCGGCGTCTGCATGGTCTCCGGGCTGGTGTCCGGCACCGTGGTGCTGTCCCGTCTCCTGTCGCAGGCCATGACCTGGGAAAGCCTTCAGGCGGCGAGCGGCCCGCTGGTGATGGTGTGCACGCTGGCCGTACTGCGTTCGTCCCTGCTGGCGCTCGCCTCCTGGAGTCAGGCCCGCCTCCGGCCCCAGGTCGAACGGATCGTCGCCGCCCGTCTCGCGATGGCGGGCACCCGGCTGCCGCTGGCGGACTTCGACGAGCCGGAGCTCTACGATTTCATGCGCCTGGCCAAGGACCGGGGCTTGCACGAGGCGCCCGAGATGGTCCAGAGGATGGTGGACGTCGCCGCGGCGGTGATCGGTCTCGCCGCCGCGGGGTCCGTGCTCGCGGCCACGCACCCGGTCCTGCTGCCCCTGGTGCTGATCGCCTCCGTGCCGGACGGCTGGGCGGCCGCCCGGGCGGGCCTGATGCGCTACCGCCTGATGTTCCAGCTCACGGCCAGTCGACGGCGCAAATGGATACTCCATGAGCTGATGTGCGGCCGCGCCTCCGCCTTGGAGGTGCGGGCGTACATGATGCGCGAGTTCCTGCTGGAGGAGTACGACAAGATCTCCGCTCAAGAAGAACGGCTCGAACTCCGGCTGTCTCGGCGCGAGTTCGTCGTCGGGCTGCAGGGCGTCTCCGCCCGCGGGCTCTGCGCCGGCGTCGTCTACGGAGCGCTGGCGATCCTGGTGGGCACCGGCATGGTGGGAGTCGGCGCCGCGGCGACGGCGGTGATCGCGGTACAGGTGAGCAACTCCTCACTGCGCAACCTGGTGGGCTCGGCCACCTCCTGCTTCCAGTCCGGGCTGTACTTCGAGGACCTGGTCTCCTTCCTCGCCACCGCCACCGCCCGCTCCCGGCGCGACGAGCGCCCCGGGCCGGCGGACTTCGAGACCATCAGCGCCGACGGCATCGGTTTCGCGTATCCGGGAACGGACTCGCGTGTCATCCACGACGTGTCCGTACGAGTGCGGAAAGGCGAGATGATCGCCCTGGTCGGCGAGAACGGATCCGGCAAGTCCACCCTGGCCAAACTCCTCGCGGGTTTCTACGAGGTCACCGAGGGGGCCGTGCGCTGGGACGGGGACGACATCCAGGGCGTCAGACGCGAGGACCTGTGGCGGCACGTCGCCGTCATCGCCCAGGACTACACGCAGTGGCCGCTCTCCGCCCGGCACAACATCGTCATGGGCAACCGGCCCGACGAGGACGGGCTGGCGTCCGCCGCGCTGGCGTCCGGCGCCGACTCCGTGATCGCGGGGTTGCCCGAGGGCTACGACACGCTCCTGGACCGGAGGTTCAAGGGCGGCCAGGAACTCTCGAAGGGCCAGTGGCAGCGGGTCGCGGCAGCCCGCGCCTTCTACCGGGACGCGTCGCTGCTGATCTGCGACGAACCCACCGCGGCGATGGACCCGGCCGCCGAGAACGCGCTGCTCACCGCGATCCGGGAGTTCGCCGAGGACCGGGCGGTCATCCTCATCACCCACCGCCTGGAGGCCGTCCGCCACTGCGACCGCGCCTACGTCCTGGCGCACGGGCGGGTGGCGGAGAGCGGAACTCACGACGATCTGCTCTCCCTGGGCGGCCTCTACTACGAGTCGTACATGTTGCAGGCCCGCCGCTACGGCCGGATGCCGGGGCTTGATCCGGTTTGAGATCACAGGTTCGTCGCTCAGCGCGTGTGGCGACCCGATAACCGGCAAGCGCATAGCCGGGCTCCACCGCGCCATCCCTCTCAAGATCAGCAGCGTGGTGGTCGACCGCGCGACCAGGCAACCGGGATCGACCACCCGCCGTGCGTCAAGCAGTAGGGAGGGCGGCTATCTGGATGCGCCGCCCGGCTGACGAAGATCGGTCGCGGGGCGGGGGGCCGGGGTGGCCAGTGGCAGGCCGAGCTGGGCGATTCCCGCCGCCACCAGTTCGTCCGGTGGCAGTGTCACCTCCAGCACCATCCCGGACTCGTCCGGGTCGAGGTGCTCCAGGATCGCCCGTTGCGAGTCGAGCAGGCTGGCCGACATGTAGTGGTCGGTGCGGCGGGTCATCCGTTCCCGGATCAGCTCCGCGGACCCGTCCAGGTGGACGAACTCCACCTCCGGCGGGCCCTCCCGTAGCACGTCCCGGTAGGAGCGTTTGAGCGCCGAGCAGGCCAGCACCGTGGAGACGCCCTCGGCGTGCCGGGCGGCCATCCACGCGGCCAGGTTACGCAGCCACGGCCAGCGGTCCGCGTCGTCCAGCGGGATGCCGGCGCGCATCCGCGCCACGTTCGCCTCCGGGTGGAACTCGTCCGCCTCGGCGAACCGCAGTCCGGTCAGCTCGCTGATCCCCCGGGCCACGGTCGTCTTGCCCGCGCCCGACACCCCCATGACCACGATGTGCCGGGTGCGCCGGTGCTCACCAGTCATGGACGGTGCCGTCCTTGAGCCGGTTGAACGGCAGGTACGCCGGTTGGTACGGGAACCGCGCCGCGGCCTCCTCGTCGAACTCCACGCCGAGCCCCGGCAGCTCACCGGGATGCAGGTAGCCGTCGGTGAAGCTGAACGACTGATGGAACACTTCGTTGGTCGGCGGGCCGTGCTGCATGTACTCCTGGATGCCGAAGTTGTGGATCGCCAGGTCCAGGTGCAGGGCGGCGGCCATGCCGACCGGCGAGATGTCGGTCGGGCCGTGGATGCCGGACTTGATCTGGTACTGGGCGGCGAAGTCGAGCAGCTTCCGCATGGCCGTGATCCCCCCGGTGTGGGTGACGGCGGACCGGACGTAGTCGATGAGCTGCTCGCGGATCAGGGTCTGGTAGTCCCACACGGTGTTGAAGATCTCGCCGATGGCCAGCGGGGTGGTGGTGTGCTGGCGGACCAGGCGCAGCGCCTCCTGGTTCTCGGCCGGCGTGCAGTCCTCCAGCCAGAACAGGTCGTACGGCTCGAGGGCCTTGCCGAGCTTGGCGGCCTGGATGGGGGTCATCCGATGATGCCCGTCGTGCAGCAGCGGCAGCTCGGGACCGAACTCGTTGCGCACCGCCTCGAAGACGCCGGGCAGGTGGCGCAGGTAGGCGCGGGTGTCCCAGTCCTCTTCGGCGGGCAGCGCGGCGCGCTGGGCGGGCTCGTAGTCGTACCGCTTGCCGTCCACGCCGGCCTGGGCGGCCACGCCGTACACGGCGTTGATGCCTGGTACGGAGGTCTGCACCCGGATCGACCGGTAGCCCATCTCCAGGTGCCGGCGGATCGAGTCGAACAGCTCCGGCAGGTCCCGGCCCGAGGCGTGCCCGTACGCCATGATCCCGTTCCGGGAGGCTCCGCCGAGCAGCTGGTAGAGCGGCATCCCGGCGGCCTTGGCCTTGATGTCCCACAGCGCCACGTCCACGGCGGCGATGGCGGCCATGGTGACGGGTCCCCGCCGCCAGTACGCCGAGCGGTAGAGGAACTGCCAGGTGTCCTCGATGCGATGCGGGTCCCGCCCGATCAGCAAGGGGACGACGTGGTCGGCCAGGTACGAGGCGACCGCCAGCTCCCGCCCGTTGAGGGTGCCGTCCCCCAGCCCGGTGATCCCCTCGTCCGTCGTGATCTTGAGGGTGACGAAATTGCGGTCGGGGCTGGCGACGATGACGTCCGCCGCGATGATCTTCACGCAGGTGCCTTTCTCACAGGTGGTGGCGGCGAAGGGCGCCGCCGGGCTACAGGCCGGCCCGGTGGTGGCGCACCCGGGTCAGGTCGGCGGTTCGCCGTTCCAGGAACATCAGCCCCGCCGGCCACGGCGTACGCCTCGGTCGGGGTTGGCGCCCCGGCGGTGAAGGTCGAGGGTCATGGTCACCATTCCGCGTAGGAACCGTCCCGGTGCCGCCAGATGGGGCTGCGCCAGGTGTGTCCTCTTTTGTCGGCGGAGCGGACCGCCTGCTCGTCAATCTCGATACCCAGTCCGGGCGCGGTGAGCCGCTCGACGTATCCGTCCACGAAAGCCAACGGCGTCTTGTCGAGGCAGTAGTCGAGCACCTCGGCGCCCTGGTTGTAGTGGATGCCGATGCTCTGTTCCTGGATCAGGTAGTTCGGCGTGGCGAAGCCGATCTGCAGGCAGGCCGCGAGGGCGAGCGGGCCGAGCGGGCAGTGCGGGGCGAGCTGCACGTCGTACACCTCGGCGAGCGCGGCGATCTTGCGCACCTCGGTGATGCCGCCGGCGTGCGAGAGGTCCGGCTGAGCGACCGCGATGCCGGCCTGGAAGACGGGCAGGAACTCCTGCCGGCTGTAGAGCCGCTCCCCCGTCGACACCGGGGTGGTGGTCGAGCGGACGAACTCGCCGATGAGGTGGGAGTTCTCCGGGACGACCGGCTCCTCCAGGAACAGCGGCCGATACGGCTCCAGGAGCGGCGCCACACGGCGAGCGTTGGCCAGGGTGAACCGCCCGTGAAAGTCGACGGCGACGTCGCGGTCGTCGCCGAGCACCTCGCGGGCGGCGGCCACCCGGGCGACCACGCCGTTCAGCTCGGCGACTGAGGCGACCGGGCTCATCTCGCCGGAGGCGTTCATCTTCACCGCGGTGAGCCCGGCCTCGACCTGGGCGGCGACGTGGTCACGGACCTCGCCGGGCTCGTCACCGCCGACCCAGCCGTACACCCGGATCCGGTCCCGGACCGGACCGCCGAGCAGTTGGTGCACCGGGGCGCCGAAGTGCTTGCCGGCGATGTCCCAGAGGGCCTGGTCGATGCCCGCCACGGCACTCGCCAGGATCGGACCGCCCCGGTAGAACGAGCCCTTGGTCAGCACCTGCCAGTGGTCCTCGATGCGCAGCGCGTCCCGGCCGATCAGCAGCTCCGCGAGCTGGTCGATGGCGGCCCGGACGGTCTCGGAGCGCCCCTCGCAGGTGGCCTCGCCCCAGCCGACGATCCCGGAGTCGGTCTCCATCCGGACGAAGAGCCAGCGGGGGGCGACAAGGAAGGTCTCTATGCGCGCGATGGTCATCATGGCGGTCACCCCTTGGTCGCACCGGCGGTGAGGCCGGAGACCACATATTTCTGCACGAACAGGGCGATCAGCATGATCGGTACGGTGACCACGGTGGCCGCGGCCATCAGGCCGCCCCAGTCGATGCTGGCGTAGCCGACGAAGTCGAAGATGGCCACGGGCAGGGTCTTGGTGTCAGCGTCGGAGAGCACGAGCGCGAACATGAAGTTGTTCCAGGAGAAGATGATGGACAGGATGCCGGCGGTGGCGATACCCGGTACCGACAGCGGCAGCATGATGCGGCGGAACGCGCCGATATGGGTCAGCCCATCGACCAGCGCCGCCTCCTCCAGCTCCTCGGGCATGCTGTCGAAGTAGCCCATCATGATGTAGACCACGAGGGGCAGCGAGACGAACATGTGGCTGAGGATCAGTACCCCGGAACCGCCGACCATCTTCAGGTTGGAGAAGACGTAGTACCAGGGCACCAGCAGCGAGACGCCGGGGATGACCCGGGCCATCAGCACCACCAGCGCCGACTTCTTCATGTTGAACCGGCTCATCGAGTACGCGGCCGGCACGCCGAGGACCAGCGACGCCACGGTGGCGGCGAACGCCACCCAGAGGCTGTTGCCGATGAACTGGACGTAGTTCGCCTGCTGGAGCACCTTGACGTAGTTGTCCATGGTGGGCGAGAAGACCAGCGCCTTGCCCGTGTCGTAGATGTCGACGTTGGTCTTGAACGACGCGGCGATCATCCAGAGCAGGGGCGCGATCAGTGCGAGCACCACGACGGTGAGCGCCACCACCCGGAACACCCGGTATGCGGGACTGGCCTTCATCGCTTCGCCTCCTTGCGCCGGGCGGTCAGGGCCCACATCGACCCGATGATGATCAGGAAGAAGAGGATGAGGACGGTGGAGGAGACGCCGTACTCGTTGTAGTCGAAGCTGAGGCCGTACGCGTACACGTTGAGGGTCTCCACCTCGTGGAACGAACCGCCGCCGCGGCCCTTTGTGGCGTAGAGGACGTCGAAGGTCTTCAGCGCGTCGATGCCGCGCAGCAGGATCGCCACGGTCACCGTGGGCATCAGCAGCGGCAGGGTGACGTGCCGGAAACGCTGCCAGGTGCTGGCGCCGTCGATCCGCGCCGCCTCCTGCGGCTCCTCCGACAGCGAGGTGAGCCCGGCGAGCAGGATCAGCACCACCATCGGCGTCCACTGCCACACGTCGATGAAGATCGTGGTGGGCAGGGCCGTGTACTGGCCGGCGAGCCACGGCTGCGGCCCGATTCCGACCCAGCCGAGGATCTGGTTGGCCATGCCGATGTTCGGGTCGAAGATGAGCCGCCACATCATGCCGACCGCGACCGGGGTGGCGACGAGCGGCATCAGGATGGCGACCCGGACCCACTTCTGTCCTTTGAACGGCCGCCAGAGCAGCAGCGCGATCGCCATCCCGAGGACCACTTCGAACAACAGCGCGACGACGGTGAACGTGGCGGTCCGCCCGACGGCGGGCCAGAACCGTTCGGTGTCCGAGAGGACGTCGAGGTAGTTCTGGACGCCCACGAACGTGCTCTCCGCGCGGACGGATCCCTCGGTGTCGGTCAGGCTGAGATAGCCGGTCCACGCCAGTGGGATCGCGATCAGCGCGGCGACGAAGACCATCGCGGGCGCGGCGAAGAGCCATTTGCGGTGGTCGTTGGCCCAGCGCACCCAGGCGGGCGTATCGGGGCCGGTGGGGGCGCTGCGCGACCCCTTTGTGGTGGTGATCGTAGCCATTGGGTCTCCAGAGATGGGCGGGCCTGCGGGGTACACGGGTGGCGGGCGCTCAACCCACCACCTGTGTGCGCCCCTTACTTGGCCTCGTCGTCCAGGAACTTCTGGAAAGCGGCGTTGGCCGTGTCAGCGGCCGCCGCGGCGTCCTTGCCGGTGATCGCGTCAACGATCGGCTGGCCGACGATCTCGCGGGCCTCGGGAATCTTCACGACCAGCGGCCGGTCATGGCTCACTCCGGACTTGGTACTGGCCTCGATGGCCTCCACCATGTCCTTCGGGAAGGTCGAGGTGCCCTCCGGGTTCGCCCAGACGGAGGTACGGGCGCCCGGCACACCGGACTTCTGCTGGGCGAGCGTCTGCGCCTTGCTGGTGGCCCACTCGACGAACTTCCAGGCGTTGCCCGTGTTCTCCGAGTTGGCGTTGACCCCCAGCGCCCACGACGGGATGTTGTACGGCTTCGAACCCGCCGGGCCGGCCGGGAACACCGCGAAGCCGACCTTGTCCGCGACCTTGGATTTGGCCGGGTCGGTGGCGTTCTTGTAGAGCGAGTTGGCCTCGGTGTAGAAGGCGGCCTTGCCCTGGGTGAAGATGGCCATCGCCTCGGGCCAGCCCATGTCGGTGCTGACGTTCGCCGGGCCGGAGTCCTTGATCAGCTTGCCGTAGAGGGCGTACGCCTGCTTGGCCGCGTCGCTGTTGACCGCGGCCTTGCCGCTGCTGTCCACGAAGTCGCCGCCGAAGCTGTACAGGAAGCTGGAGAACTGGGTGACCGCCGCCGACTTGCCGGTACGGGCGATGAAGCCGGCGACGCCCGGCTCGGCAGCCTTGATCTTGGCAGCGGCGGCCGTCAGCTCGTCGAGGGTCTTCGGCGGTGCGCTCAGGCCGGCCTTGGCGAGCAGGTCCTTACGGTAGTAGAGGACCTCCTGCTCGGTGATGATCGGGACACCGACCGGCTTGCCCTCGTGCGTGGTGGCCTCCACCGGGTTGGCCTGGAAGTCGCTGAAGTCCCAGTCCTTGTTGGACTTCACCTGCTCCGACAGGTCGGCCAGGTACTTGTTCTTGGCGAAGAGCTTCCCCTCCTGCAAGGGGCGGTACATCATCACGTCGATGTCGGACGAGCCGGCATTCAGCTTGACGTTGTACTGGTCGGAGAGCTGGTCCTCGCCGAGCTGGGTGAGCTCGACCTTGAGCCCGGTCTGCTTCTCGAACTCGGGCAGGGCCTGCTTGACGTTATCCGTCCACACATGGTTGGCCAGGGTGACCCGGACCGTCTTGGACGCACCGCTGTCGTCCCCGCCACAGGCGGACAGGCCCATGGCGACAACCACGGCCAGAGACGCACCAAATATCGATTGACGTCGCACGTCATCTCTCCCTTCTGGCATGGTCGCCGCCCTCGGAAGAGCGCCACGCGTTCTTAACATCTGCTTAATGCGAGGATGCTAGGACAATAAGGGTGATTTATTCAAGGTCTAGCCTCCACTGATATGCTCTGTGCCGTGAACCAGTCCTCCCCAGGTGTCGGACCCTCCCAGCACGCTCCTGTCGAGGCCGGGCTGCACGCGCGTGTCCTCGACCACCTCGGCACCGCCATCTGCAGCGGCGGCATGGCCGCCGGTTCCGTCCTGAGCATCGACGACCTGATCGACCGCTACCAGGTCTCCCGCTCGGTGATCCGCGAGGTGCTGCGGGTGCTCGCGTCCATGGGTCTCATCGAGACCCGGCGCCGGGTCGGGATCATGATCCAGCCCGCCGAGGTGTGGAGCGTCTTCGATCCGCAGGTGATCCGCTGGCGGCTCGCCTCGGACGGGCGGATGGCACAGATGCGCTCGATCACCGAACTGCGGACCGCGATCGAGCCGCACGCCGCCTGGTTGACCGCCGCGCGGATCGACGACGACGAGGCGAGCGAGTTGGTCGGGCTCGCGGCCAAGATGTGGGCCGCGGGGAAGGCCGGCGACGAAGCGCGCTTCCTCAACCTGGACATCGAATTCCACGGGCGGGTGCTGGCCGCCTCCGGTAACGAGATGTTCGCGAAACTGCAACTGATCGTCGCTGAGGTGCTCGCCGGCCGGCACTACCACCACCTGATGCCTCACTACCCGGACGAGCAGGCGTTGCAGCTGCACACCGACGTGGCCCAGGCGATCCAGCGGCGCGACGGCGAGCGGGCCCGGGAGGCCATGGTGGGGATCATGGAGCAGGGGTTCGCCGAGATGAAATCGTTGTGGGAGCAGAGCTCCGAACCAGACGGCGCATAACCGGCCCAGGCGCGTCGAACTCGGTCACTCGTCGAGCACGCTGGTGTTCTGGCAGGCGGTCAGGCGCCACCGCCCGTCTTCTTTGGCCATCACGAACAGCGGAGTGCCCACCTCTGACCCGTCGGGCGTCTGGTACACCTGACGGACCTTGACAGCGGCGACGTCGGGGCGGACGAACAGCACGTGCTCCACCTCGAACGAGACCGTCGAGCCCCGCATTCCACCGGGAAGCACCTGGTGCGTGAACGTCGAGATCGCATCACGGCCGAAGAGACGCTTACCGCCACCCGTCGTCCAGATCGCATCCGCCCGGAAGAGCCCGACGAACTCGTCGGGCAGCTCATTGTTCTGGGCGTGCTCCACCGCGGCGACCACTTGCTTGATCGTCGCGATCTCGGCCTCGCGTGCCTGTTCGTCAATGATTGTCGTGCTCATGAGGATCATTCTTGAATCTCAAGAGCACTTGAGGTCAAGTCATCGCGCGATGGCACACCTCACATGGTCGATGGCCGCTTCACCCGCCCACTAGTGTCCTGCGTCTAAAATTCGTCGGCTAAGTCTAGAGTGGAATTTATGGCGCGGACGGGACGACCAAAGACTCCGGTGACGCTTTCTGCCGATGAGCGGGCCACCCTGGAACGCTGGGCGCGAA
>NZ_JAKNTW010000021.1 GCF_022213955.1 Dolomitihabitans soli
GCCCGGATCCGTGTGATCCCGGGCGACACACCAGCCCCGAATCCGCTGCCGCAGACACTTACCGCTTAACCTGCAGAAACAGGATCACGCGGAGATCGACTCATACACCACGTGCGTGGACGCGACCCTACAGGATCATCCGCTCTTCCCGGAGCTTCGGTGCACCCCCACCCTGAGGTCATTTGAGGCTGCCCAGGGTGACGCCCGATTGCCAGTAGCGGCGCATCGCGATCATGAAGAAGGCGAGCGGGATGACGGCGAGCAGGGAGCCGGTGAGCACGAGGGCGGTCAGGTCGGTCTCGGCCTCGGTGCGCTGCAGGTTCCAGGCGTACAGGCCGAGGCTGAGCGGCCATTTGTCCTCGCCGCGCAGCATGGTGAGCGGCAGGTAGAAGCCGTTCCAGTTGCTGACGAACGCAAGCAAGAAGACGGTGGCCGCGCCGGTCTTCATCAGCCGGGTGACGATCTTGAAGAAGATCCGCAGCTCGCCGGCACCGTCCACCCTGGCGGCCTCCAGCAGTTCGGGGGGTACAGCGCCATCGACGTAGACCTTGGACAGGTAGACCGAGAACGGGCTGATGAAGGCGGGCAAGAGCACGGCCCACACGGTGTCGACGAGGCCGAGCTTGGCGAACAGCAGGTAGAGCGGCATGGTCAGCATCGCGCCGGGGATCAGGAACGAGCCGATCACCAGCGCCAGCCCCGTGCCCCGGCCGCGGAAGGTGAACCGGGACAGCGAGTAACCCGCGGCCAGCGAGATCAGCGTGCACACGACCGCCCCGACGCCCGCGTACAGGAAGGAGTTGAGCACCCAGCGCAGGAAGATGCCGTCGCCGTAGGTGAAGACCTGTTCCAGGTTGCGGCCCAGGTTGAACTCGCCGAACCACAGGCCGTTCGTGTAGAGCATGTCGGTCTGCGACTTGGTGGCCGCCACGATCAGCCACCAGACCGGGGCGACGGAGTAGAGGGCGAACAGGCCGAGGCCGAACAGGACGAGCACCTGCGAGGTGCGCGACTGGGTGGCGCCGACGGGCAGCCCCTCCGCGGCCCGATCCGCCTTCCGTGCCGATGCGATTGCGGTCATGGTTGCTGGGCCCTGTTCGTGACGCGGTAGAAGAGCATGGAGATGATGCCGACGACGACGGCCAGGATGATCGACAGAGCGGCGGCGTAGTTGTAGTCGTTGCTGTCGAACGCCTCGTAGTAGATCATCATGATCGGGGTGAAGTCCTTGGTGACGACCTCGGGCACGACGTTGCGGAAGAGCAGCGGCTCGTTGAAGATCTGCAGCATGTGGATGATCGACAACATGCCGGTCAGCACGAGCGCGCCCCGCACGTACGGGATCTTGATGGAGAGCGCGATGCGCAGCTCGGAGGCGCCGTCCACGCGGGCCGCGTCGAAGATCTCGCGCGGCACCGACTGCAGCGCGCCATAGACGATGAGCATGTTGAACCCGGCGCCTACCCAGGTGAGCAGATTGCCCATCGACACCCAGATCAGCTCCGAGGCGAAGAAGTTGATCCCGGTCAGCTCGGTGAGCGGGCCCAGCCGAGGACTGTAGATGTACATCCACATGAGCGCCGCCACGATCCCGGGAATCATGTATGGCACCAGGAACGCCAGCCGATAGCGGTGCGCCACGTGCTTGGTGACCGAGTCCAGCAGCAACGCCATCGTGAGCGACAACACCAGCATGACCGGAATCTGCACCGCCGCGAAGGCGCTCACCCTGGCCACAGACGCCCAGAAGGTGCTGTCGGACAGACCGCGGGCGAAGTTGCCGAACCCGGTGAACACCTCCTGACGCGGTCCGATGCCGAGCCCCGAGGTGCGCATAGTGAACAGGCTCTGGTAGACGGCGTACAGGAGCGGGATGACGAAGAGGCAGGCGAAACCGATGAAGAACGGGGCGGAGAAGGCCGCGCCCTTGCGTTGCGTGACAGTAGACATGAGGAGTTTCCCTAATCAGGCGTGAGGGAGGCTGCTGCGGCCTCCCTCACGGCGATCACTCGGCGACCTTGACGCCCTTCTGCTTCAGGTCGTCGACCGTCCACCGCTGCATGTGAGTCAGCACGTCCTCGACCTTCATCTCGCCGTTCATGGCCTTGCCCCACTTGTCGGCCAGTTCCTCGTACATGGCGGTGGAGTTGGGCCCGTAGATCCAGCCGGAGGCGAAGTTGTCCGACTCGGCGATGACCTGCTTGCCCGCCTCGGCGTGCCCGCCCCAGAGCTGCTTGGGCACCACGGCGTCCAGGTACGGGGCCGGGTCGGCGACGGCCGGGTACCAGCCGGAGCCGGCCACCGGGTCGGCCATCGCCGCAACCGGAACGCTCTCGGTAGCCAGCCAGATCGCCGCCTGCGCCGCCTTGGCAGGGTCCTTGCACAGCGACGGCACCGACAGCGCACCGGTGTCGGACGCCGAGACCGGCGTGTTCTGGCCCTTGACCAGCAGGTTCGGCCCGGCCTCCCATTCGCCCACAGAGTCCTTCATGTTGCGCTGGTGGCCGGCGAGCTGCCAGGTGGAGACCTGCCGCATGGCGATCTTGCCTTGGTCATACTCCTGCATCATGGCGGCGTACTCGGCGTAGGAGATTTTCTCCACGAGGTCGTTGTCGAGCAGCTGCTGCATGATGCCCGCCGACCATTTCGACGCGTCGTCGGTGAAGTTGATCTTCCAGGCGTCGCCCTGCACGGTGTACCAACGGGCGCCGGCCTGCCAGGCCAGCCCCATCATGGTCGAGGGGTCCTCACCGGCGAGGTTGAAGATCGCGATGCCGTCCTTCTTCAGGTCCTTCTTGCCGATCTCGATGAGCTCCTCCCACGTCGTGGGGTACTTCAGCCCGCGCGTTTCGAAGATCGGCTTGTAGTACATGCTGAACAGCGGGTCCCGCTTGTCCGGCACGCCATAGGTGATCCCGGCCAGGGTGAGTTCCTCGACGCCGCCCGGGGAGAACTTGGCCGCGCTGCCGCTCACCTCCTGGGTGATGTCCTTGATCACGCCCTCGGCCAGGAGCTGGCCGCCGTTGCGGTTATCCGTCTGGGCGAGGCACGGCATCGTCGCCTTGTCGCCGGCCTTGTGCGCGTTACGCAGGTTCTTGACCAGGTCGGCGGCGGGCACCTTGACATATTTGAGCTGCACGTCCTTGTGGGCGGCGTTGAAGGCGGCGACCGCCGCCTCCGAGCCCTGCTTGTCGGTCCAGTAGTCCAGCGTGACCGGGCCCGCGGCCGCCTGCCCGACCGGCGGGGACGACGTCGCGGGGTCACCACCGCACGCGGCCAGGGTGAGTACCCCGGCCAGGGCGAGCCATCGCAGACTTCTCATGCGTTTCTCCTCGGGGGGTCGTCAGCGCGAAGATCAAAGCGCCTTGTACGTCACGTCGTGGAAGGTGGCCTGGCATCCCTCGCCCGCGAGGTCCTGCACCCACAGGCCGACGAACGCGCCGGTGAAGCCGAAGGAGCGCACCTGGCCGTCGATGATCTCGTCGGCGTTCTCATCGGACAGGATCGTGGCGTCCGGCTCTGCGGGGACGGCCCGGCCGTCGTGGGTGAAGCGCAGGACGGGACCGTCGAACTCGACGCCGAGCCGGCAAGCCGACTCCGCGGTGAAATGCACGGTGCGCACGCCCCGGTCGCTACCGGTCAGGACCAGCCCGTCGGTGGTGAGCGCGAGGTGGTACCAGTTGCGCGAGTTGTAGTAGGCGGTGATCCCGGCGGACTGGTGCACGCTGTCCGGCTCGAACGTGACGCTCGCCTCGAACCTGCACTTCCTGCTGGTCACGGGGCGGCCTACCAGGCTGGGCGCGCGCAGCCCGTAGGGCGACTGTCCGCCCTTGATCGTCAGCCGGCCGTCCTCATCCGCCAGCCAGTCGGGCGAGGCCGGGCGACGCAGGGTGCTCCAGTCGCCGCCGTCCACGGGCTGCCACGGATGCGGCGGCAGGGCGGGCGAGAGCACCTCGACGGCGGGCACTCCCCCGGCCACCCGCGGCCACCCGTCCACCCACTCGACGCGCTGGATCGCGGTCTCCCTGCCCAGCACACACCTTCCCCTCGTGGTGTAGGGGCGGGCGGCCAGGTGCGCGACATACCAGTCGCCGTCCCTGGTCTGCACCAGGCAGCCGTGCCCGGCCTTCTGCAGTTCGAGGTCCGGGTCGTGGCGGGCGGTGAACATCGGCCCGGCCGGGTCGGCCTCGTACGGCCCCTCCAGCGTGGGGGACCGCAGCACCGTGACGCCGTGGTCATAGCCGGTGCCGCCCTCGGCCACCATCAGGTAGTACCAGCCGCCGATCCGGTACAGGTGCGGCCCCTCGGTGACGTGCCGGTTCTCCAGGATGAGTCGAGGCTTCCCGCCACCGAGCGGCTGGATCTCTATTCCGGCGAACCCGTGTCCGGGACGGGAGTCGAAGACCATGTTGAGCAGGTACGTGCTGCCGTCCGCATCGTGAAAGAGCGCAGCGTCGAACCCGCGTCCCGGCAGCCTGACCGGATCGGACCAGGGGCCGTCGATGGAGGGTGCGGTGATCAGGTAGTTCGTGATGTCCTTGAAGCCGTGGGCGTAGTTGTCCATCACCCCGTACACCAGGTGAAACAGCCCGTTCGCGTAGGTCAGGTCCGGCGCCCAGACCCCGCCGGAGTCCGGCACGCCCGTCAGATCGAGCAGCCGGCGCTCTGTGAGGATGCCGCCAAGGGACCGCCAGTGGATCAGATCGCGTGAATGATGAACGCGCACACCCGGATACCACTCGAACGTCGAGGTGGCCAGGTAGTAGTCGTCACCGACCCGCAGGATCGACGGATCGGGGTGGAATCCAGGTAGGACGGGATTAAAGATCATGACCTCGGTCCTGAGAAGTGGCGGCCGTCATTGGATGGAGCCCATGCGGATCCCGCTGCGCCGATACATCTGCAGCGAGAGCATGAACAAGGTCGGCGGGATGATCGAAACTGTGCCCGATGACGACATGTCCCGGGTCGGCAAACCGTCTGCGGCGAAGGTGACCGTGTCATCGCGTCCATGCGGGCTGGGCAGGAGACGTTGCCCGCCTTGATCACCGCGCGCATCGTGTCGCAGACCAGGCTGCCCGCGACGTTCGTATGCGCCACCCGCATCTCGGGATGGGGCGAGCTCCATGCGGCGGCCTGCTTGCCGGCACCCAGTTGTCCGCTTCCCGCGCCGATCTCCACCGGGCCCGCTGGCTTCTGCACGACGGCCGAGGCTTGGTCGGGGTCGGGGTCGGGGTCGGGGTCGGGTCGGGGTCGGAGCAGTCGGCCACAGTGGCCGCCGGGACCACGGCCGCTGTCGTAGCCGTCCGTCTCATTTCTGCCTCCACTTACAGAAACCGATCGCTGCGAACGCTACGGCGGAGAGACGTTCACGACAAGGGCACGTTACATATACGTTACATAAGGCCGATTTTCCTGCACATTTGGCTCAGTTGACCTCAGGCGCACTTCGCTCTTACCGTAGTTACCGGTTTCTACATGTGCCCCGAACGGAGGCTAATGCCTGTGCTAGACCGCCCGAAGGCGCTGTTCGCCATGCGCGCGCGACACCTCGCGTTGCTCTTTCCTGCGCCGCTCATACAGCAGTTGGAGAGGGTCGCCGACATCGATGTGTCGCTGGTCGCCGAGCGCTTCGACGATCCTCGGCTTGCCCAGGTACTCCCCGATGTGGACGTCCTGATCACCGGCTGGGGCTGCCCGCCGCTGGACGAGGCGCTGCTTGTCGCCGCGCCCCGGCTCCGGGCCGTGCTGCACGCGGCGGGTTCGGTGAAGAACCTGCTCGCTCCCGCCTTGTTCGAACGCGGCCTGCTGGTCTCCTCGGCCGCCGATGCCAATGCGGTCCCCGTGGCCGAGTACTCCGTCTCTGCCATCCTGCTGGCCGGCAAGGGGATGTTCACGCTGCGCGAGCGCTACCGGCGGGAGCGGACGTTCACGATCGGCGAGGTCGAGCAAGGAGTGGGGAACTACGGCAGGCGGGTGGGCGTGGTCGGCGCCTCCCGCATCGGGCGCAGGGTGATCGAGCTACTCGCGGCGCACGACCTTGACGTGTGTCTGTATGACCCGTACACACAGGTCGAGGGCGTGCGGCAGGTCGGGCTGGAGGAACTGCTGGGCACGTGCGACGTCGTCAGCCTGCACGCGCCCGGCACCGACGAGACCCGCCACATGCTGGACCGGCGGCGGCTGACGCTGATGCCGGACGGTGCGGTGCTGGTCAACACCGCCAGAGGGTCGCTGGTGGACACCGACGCGCTGGTGGAAGAGTTGCGGACGGGCAGGCTGTCGGCGGTGCTGGACGTGACGGAGCCGGAACCGCTGCCGCGCGACTCGCCGCTGTTCGAGCTGCCGAACGCGTTCCTCACCCCGCACATCGCCGGTTCTCATGGCAACGAGCTGGCGAGAATGGGCGCCGCCGTGCTCGGCGAGTTGGAGCGGCTGACCGCCGGAGTCCCCCTCACCCATCAGGTGAGGCTCGCCGATCTCGACAGGGTGGCGTGACATGGAGATCCATGCCGACGACGTCGGACACCCGCTGGTCCCGTACTGGAACGCCTGCGTGGGCACCGGACGTACCAACGATGGCGGGATGCCCGCCGACGACCGGGCCCTTGCCCTGGGCCGCCCGGAGCCGCTGTCAGGCGAGGACGCCGCCGTCCTGTGCTTCGGAGCACCGCGCCGCGAGGTCGTCCAGGCCTCGCCGGACGGCGGATTGCGCGTTGAACGCCCGATCGAGCCCGGGAGCGTCGTGCTCCTGGAGCAACGGTGAGCGCCCTGCACTGGCGCGGACTGCGCTTCGAGCTCCCCGAGGACGGACCTCCGCGGCTGCTGGCTATCGGCGGGCTCGCGTGCGACGACCGAGCCGCGCTGCCCGTGGTCGAGATCGAGGTCACCGGAATCGGCAGGAGCGGAACCGCGGGCAATCGGCACGTGGACGGTGTCCGCCTTCGTCACGAGGCCCACGAGGCGACCGGCGACCAG
Source organism: Dolomitihabitans soli (assembly GCF_022213955.1). Taxonomy (GTDB): domain Bacteria; phylum Actinomycetota; class Actinomycetes; order Streptosporangiales; family Streptosporangiaceae; genus Streptosporangium_A; species Streptosporangium_A soli. The sequence goes on from NZ_JAKNTW010000021.1 coordinate 6,979, forward strand.
CTCGAAATCAGAGCGCGCGGCGACGGCCTGCGGGTCAGCACGTATTACGAAGCCAAGGGCGACGTCGTGCGCTGCTGGTCACGGGTGACCGCCGAACGTGACCTGACCCTCGATCACGTCTCCTCTTTCGCGTTCGCGGGCCTGTCGCACAGCTGCCGCTCGTGGACGGCGAGCAACCCGTGGAGCGGCGAGTTCCGCTGGTCCGGCGGCACTCTACAAGACCTTGGCCTGCCGGACGTCGGCATGACCCGCTATGGCCAGACCGGCACCAAGAATCGTCTCGCCCTCACCAGCACCGGCTCCTGGCCGTCGTCCGAGTACCTGCCCATGGGCTGGATCGACGGCCCGCACGGCACACTGGCCTGGCAGATCGAGCACAACGGTCCCTGGCACGCCGAGCTGGCCGATCGCTACGGTGCGATCTACCTCCTGCTTTCAGGGCCGTCCCAGCGCGAGCACCACTGGTCGGCGCCCTTGGCGCCGGGCCAGTCGTTCACCACCGTCCCTGCCGCCATCGCCCTGGCCGACGACCACGAACAGGCTCTGGCCGCTCTCACCCGGTACCGCCGCGCCATCCGTCGACCGCACCAGGACAATGCCGAATTGCCGGTCGTCTTCAACGACTTCATGAACGGCCTCATGGGAGACCCCACCACCGAACGTCTGCGTCCCCTGATCGCCGCCGCCGCGGAGGCAGGCGCCGAGTACTTCTGCATCGACGCGGGATGGTACGACGACGAGCAGGCGGGCCCTGGGGATGGCGGCGTGCCCGGCTGGTGGGACACCGTGGGCCGGTGGGAGCCCTCGGCGACGCGCTTCCCCGGGGGTCTGGCGGAGATCACCGGCGCGATCAGGGCGGCGGGCATGGTCCCCGGCCTGTGGCTGGAGCCCGAGGTCGTCGGCGTCCGCAGTGACGTCGGTTTCCCCGACGAGGCGTACCTGCGGCGCGACGGCGTGCGCCTGGCCGAATGGGGCCGCCACCAGCTCGACTTCAGTCACCCCAGCGCCACCGCGCACCTGGACACGGTAGTCGACCGGCTGATCTCCGACTTCGGCATCGGCTACTTCAAGCTCGACTACAACATCGACATCGGGCCGGCCGACCGCCTGCTCGAACATAACCGGGCCTACCTGACCTGGGCCGAGCGCGTCATGGAACGCCACCCCGCTCTGGTGCTCGAAGCGTGCGCGGCCGGCGGCATGCGGCTCGACGGCGCGACCCTGCGCACCTTCCCCGTCCAGTCACTCACCGACCAGCAGGACGACCTGCTGCTCCCGGCCATCGCCGCAGCCGCGCCCACGACCGTCCCGCCCGAGCAGGGCGCGGTCTGGGCCTATCCGCACGGCGACCCGACGAGGATCATCTTCGGACTGGTCAACGCGATGCTCGGCCGGATCCACCTCAGCGGCAGGCTCGACCTTCTCGATCCCCCGCGGCTGGCCCTCGTGACCGAGGCGATCGCCATCTACAAGGGCTACCGGAGAGACCTGGCGAGAGGCGTCCCCCGCTGGCCGCTCGGGCTCCCGCGCTGGGATGCTGACACGATCGCGCTGGCCATAGACTGCGATGAGATGGCTTACCTCGCGGTGTGGCGCAGGCACTCCCCCTCGGACATGATCGACGTGCCCTGGCCGGCAGGCTATGATCTCACCCCGCTGCTGCCCGGGACGACGATGGCCCGATGGGAGGCCGGAGTCATCCGCGTCACCCTGCGCGAGCCCTGCTCAGCCGCTCTGCTCCGTCTGTCCAGAACCGTGGAAGGCCAGCCTTGGCGCGAAAAGTGACTATCACCGGAGAGAGCGGCGACGACGAACGCGTCACCGTCCGCGACGTGGCTGCACGGGCCGGGGTGTCGGCCACCACGGTCTCAAGGGTGATCAAGGGTGATTATCCGGTGGCCCAAGCCACCAGGACGCGGGTACTTCGTGCCATGCGCGAGCTCGATTACGTGCTCAATGTGCACGCCCGCGCGCTGTCGGGAGCCAGCACCAAGATGGTGGCGTTCGTGCTCGACGACGTCACCGGGCCTTCCTTCGCCTATGTCGCCAAGGGCGTCGAGCAGCAGGCCACCGCAGAGGGCCGGCTGTGCATGGTGTGCACCACCCACGGCGACCCAGCCCGTGAGCTGGCCGTCGTCGAGGCCATGCGCGAGCAGCGCGCCGACGCGGTCATCCTGGTCGGCGGCGGCTCGCTCGACGACACCTACCGCGAGCGCATGACGCACTTCGCCCACGCCCTCGACAAGGCGGGCTCCAGACTCGTGCTTTGCGGGCGGCCGCCGCTGGGCGACAACGTCCCGACGACCGTGGTGGAGTACGACAACGAGGGCGGTGCGTATGCGATGACCAGCCACCTGCTTTCGCAGGGGCACCGGCGCATCGTCCTACTCGGCGCCGACTGGCAGGGTGACACCAGTACGACCAAACGCGACCGCGTGTACGGATACGTTCGCGCCCACGAGTCCTTCGGCATCACATACGCACCCGACCTGATCATTCCCGCCGGGTTCGGCCGCGCGGACGGTTACGAGCAGACCCGGCGGCTGATCGCGCGCGGTGCCGTTTTCACCGCCGTGTTCGCAGCCACCGATATGGTCGCCATCGGCGTGCTCGCCGCTCTGCGCGAGGCCGGGATCCGGGTGCCGGAGGACGTTTCACTCGCAGGGTACGACGACATCCCGTTCGCCGCCGACTTGGAGCCCGGTCTCACCACGGTGCGCATCCCGACGGAGGAATTGGGCCGAACGGCAGTGCGGCTAGCGCTCAACCGCGGGGAACCCCAGCACGTGGTGCTCGGCACCCACATCGTCGTCCGCGACTCGGTCCGCCCGCCCATCCGCAATCAGGTCAGTTGATCCACGGCATCCGTGTGGCTACAGAGGAACCGCCACGGCAGCGCCAGATGGCGAACGGTTGAGTGTCCGCAGCCCTGAGACAACGCAACAAAGCAGGGGCAATACAAAAGACACTACGAAGCGTCGCCGCTATCCAATGCTGTTATGGCATCGGTGAGCAGGCGACGGGCAGCGGCGCCGTACACGGCGAGATCAATCAAGGCGGTGAAAGCGTTGGTGTATGTGGCGATCTCGCTGGACCGGGTGACCATCAGGTGGCTGGATACAAGTCCTGCAGCGCCTGAACGTCCTCCTCGAATAGGCAACGGACCCGAACGTGGACGAAGAATGATGACCGGGACGGCCGGAACCTCGCTCGGCGGATATCGATCAGGTCAGCGGCCCCACCCGGACAGCACGACGTCGACGAACCTCTCCGGCTGTTCCAGGTGCAGGAAATGCCCGGCCTCCGGCCACACCACGGTCGCGGAGCGGGAGTGTCCGGGCAGGCACGCCTCCCACCGCGCGGCCTCCGGCACGTTGTGGACGGCGAGCACCGGGCAGTTCCGCCTGGCCAGGTAGCGCTCCGACTCCCGGCGCACCCCGAAGGCACCGGGCACCGTGTACATCCCGGCGTAGCACTCGGCCAGCACATGGCCGGGTGTGGCGGCCAGTTGCCCGGCGATCGGCCCGGGCAGCGGCCCGAGCTGCCGCAACGCCGCTCCCGCGCCCTCGGCGCGCAACGCCGCCAGCCGCGCCGGGATGAGCCGCTCCTCCGCCTCGTTCGCGCCGTACGCGGGAGCGATGACCACGAGCGCACGGACCAACTCCGGATACTCGACCGCCAGCGCGGTGACCACCTGGGCGCCCATGGAGTGCCCGATGGCCACCACCGGCCCGTCCAGGAGCGGCACCAGGTCGCGGGCCAGGTCGACGGGCCGGTATCCGCCGTCGGGAGCCGGGGACCTGCCGTGGCCGCGCAGGTCGGGGGCGATCACCCGGTGCTCGCCGAAGTCCAGGGCGCGCCACGTCCGGTGGTCTCCACCCCAGCCGTGCACCAGGAGCAGCGGAGGCCCGTCGTGGCCCCAGGTCTCAACGTGCGGCTTCATACCGGAACCGCTCGAAGTACCGGAACCGCTCGAAGCGCGCCGAGCCAGGCGGGATGGGATTGCGGATCAAGCTCATCCCTCCAGGAAGAGCACTCGCGGGAGTCCGGGGGTTGAGCACGCGGGCGCTCTGGCCCAGTTCCTCCGCCGCGTCGCCGAAGATCACCACGTCCAGTGGCCGACCGGCGCGGGCGGCCGCGGCCGCGGGTCCGGGCGGCAGGTTCCAGCTCGCGACGGCCGCGACGCCGGTGCCGGTCGCGCGCAGCAGGGCACGCCGGACTGGTCAGGCTTCATGAGGGTTGGCCTTTCTCCTATGTACGGCGCCCGAGCCGCCGTCCCGGTGTGCGCTGTCGCCGCTTACTGACCCTTGAGGTACGCGTCGGCCTGCTTGGCCATCTCCGCCTGGAGCTTGGCCAGGCCCGCCCTGTCCAGCGCCTTCTTCAGCTTGTCCAGGCCCTGGTCGACGTCCACCGCGCCGATGAACAGCGGGTAGGCGAACTGCGTCATGGCAGCGGTGAACTGGGTGTTCTCCCGCTTCACCGGCTCAGGGTCGGGGACGAAGCTGGCGTACGGGTCGACAATGAAGTTGTCGATGTCCTGCGCCCAGTCGAACCACTTGGTCTCGGACTCGGTCATGTCCTTGATCCGGCGCTCCAGCTTGGCCCGCCAGGCGAGGGCGAAGCCGGGGAAGGTGTAGGTGGACACCTTCTCGTACTTGTCGTCGCCGACGGGCTTCCAGTCCTTACCGGGGATGCCGTAGTTGAGCAGGTCGTGGTTCTCCTTGATCGACGCCCAGTCCTGCAGTTGCATGGCCTTCTCGTTGCTCTGGCCCTTGGCGTTGAGCACGACGAAGTTGTCGCTCTGGAAAGTCTGGTACGGCTTGGCGTTCTCGCCGCCCTTGAGCGGCATCACGTTCGCGATCATCGCGCCGGGGACGTTCTTGGTCAGCTCGGGCAGGCCCGCGGAGGACAGGCCGTCGGTCATGGCCCAGGCGGTGGCGACGCGGCCGGCCTTGAACTGGGAGTCCAGCGCCTTCGAGTCGAGGGTGAGCGCGTTCTTGTTGAACAGCCCGTCCTGGTAGTACTTCCGGACCAGGCGGAGCGCGTCCATCATGCCCGGGGCCTCCCAGAACGGGATCGGGTTGGACGAGCCGGTCTGCTTGCCGTCGGCGGCCAGCACGAAGTTGAGCGAATCGCCGGTGAAGGAGGCGAGGCTCATGGTGGGGTTGTCCCACATGTAGGGATTGAGCCAGCCGACCGGGTTCCACGCCACCAGCAGCTTGGGCATCCGGGAGCTGAGCCCGATCGGGGTGACGTCCTTGTTCTTCTGCTTGACGTCGTACCAGAACTTCTCCAGCCCGGCGAAGTCCGTGATGTCACTCATGCCGAGCTTCTCGGCCAGGTCCTGGCGGATGCTGAAGTGGTGGAAGCGAGCGACCGAGTTGATCTGGGGGAGGCCGTAGAGCTTGCCGCTCCACCGGTTCAACTCGATGATCTTCGGGTCGATCGTCGCGGTCAGGTTGGGGTACTTGCCGCTGGACAGCAGGCTGCTCAGTTCGACGATCGAGCCGCTGGCCGCGAGCTGGGTCATGTTGAGCCAGCGCGCCTGCAGCGCGGTGTCGAACTTCTCCCCCGCGGTGAACTTCAGCAGCGCCTGCTGGCCGTAGCTGGTCCACGGGATGAACTGCGGCCTGATCGTGAAGCCAAGGTCGGTCTGAAGCTTCTTGTTGACCTCGGCCAGGACAGGGTCCCAGCCGGCCGGCACGTCGCCGGGGAGCAGCAGGCTCAACGCGAGCGCGGCACCGGCCTGGCCACTGGTGGCCTTCGACTGGGGGGAGCCGTCGGAGCAGGCGGCGAGGAAGGCGGCGACAGACAGGCCGCCGCCGGCGGCCAGCAGGCCGCGCCGGGACATGGTGGGGTTGGACACGGAGACTCCAGAAGGTGGGGGGGAGCGGAATCAGCCCTTGGTGGCGCCGAGGGTGATGCCCTTGACGAAATAGCGCTGGGCGAAGGGGTAGGCGAGCAGGATCGGCCCGATGGCGACGGTGGTCAGGGCCAGCCGGAGCTGGTAGACGGGGGTGGCCGACTCGGCCAGCTGCGGCAGCATCGCCGTGAACGAGATGTTGGAGATGAGATTCTGCAGCACCAGCGGGAGCGGGAACTTGTGCACGTCGTCGATGAACAGCAGCGCCATGAACCAGTCGTTCCAGTAGTGCACGGCGTAGAACAGGCCGACGACGGCCAGGATCGGTTTGGACAGCGGCAACGCGATCGTGAAGAACATGCGCAGCTCGCCCGCGCCGTCGATCTTGGCCGATTCGAAGATCGACTCCGGCAGCTGGCGGAAGGCGCTGACCTGGACGAAGACCATGAAGGGCATGACCAGCAGCGGCAGGATGACCGAGAAGTAGCTGTTCTGCAGGTGCAGATACTGCGTGACCAGCAGGTAGAGGGGAACGAGGCCGCCGGAGAACAGCATCGGCAGGTAGGAGAAGATGGTCAGCGGCCGGCTGATGCCGGGCACCCGGCGGGCGATCACCCAGCTCAGGCCCGAGGTCGCCGCCAGGGACAGCGCCGTGCCCACCACGGTGATGAAGACACTGGCGAGGTAGGCGTCCAGCACCGCGGGACCCGTGAAGATCATTTTGTAGGCGGTGAGATCGAAATCGGCCGGGAAAAGGCTGTAGCCGGTCGTGGCCAGCTCGGACTCGCTGGTGAACGATCCCGAGATGATCATCCAGAAGGGGACGGCACAGCCCAGCACGGCCAGGCCGACGCCGATGATGCTGACGACGGTGAACGGTTCCAGCTTTCTGCTGCTCATAGGATGCTGGTCTCCTTGGAGTACTTGCGCTGGATCAGCACCGCGATCACCACGAGGACGAAGCCGACGATCGACTGGAACAGGCCGATCGCGGCGGTGGTGCCGAAGTCGCCGAGCTGACGCAGCGCGCGGAAGACGTAGGTATCGATGACGTCGGTGTTCTCGAACAGGGTGCCGTTGTCCCCGATGATCGCGTAGATGGTGCCGAAGTCGCCGTAGAAGATCCGGCCGACCCCCAGGACCAGCAGCACCGCGGCGGTGGGCTTGAGCAGCGGCAGAGTGATGCGCCAGGCCATCTGGGCCCGCGAGGCTCCATCGATCATCCCGGCCTCGTAGACCTCCTCGGGGATGCCGGTGATCGCGGCCAGGAAGATGACGCTGAGGTAGCCGCCGAGCTGCCAGATCTTCACCACGGTGAGGATCCACGGCCACGGCCCCGGCTCGGTGTACCAGTCCACCGTGGGCAGCCCGAAACCGGCCATGGCGTCGTTGACCGCCCCTCCCCCGCCGGAGGCCCCGGCGAGCAGCACCTGCAGGATGATGCTGATCACGACAGGGGAGACGAAGTAAGGGAAGAAGACCACGGACTGGGAGGCCCGCTTGAAGAAGGTGCCGCGGATCTCGTTCAGCATGATCGCCAGGATGATCCCGGCGGCGAGCGTCGCGCCCAGGAACAGCACGTTGAGGAAGAGCGTGTTGAACAGGATCCGCGCCGCGTCCCCGGACTCCAGGAAGTAGGCGAAGTTCTCCAGCCCGTTCCACGGGCTCCCGAAGATGCCCAGGTTGACGTCGAACTCCTTGAACGCCACCACCAGCCCGGCCATCGGCAGGTAGTTGAAGATCAGGAAGAAGACCACCGCCGGCAGCGCGAGCAGCCCGAGCGACCAACTCGTACGGGCCGCCACCTTGCCACGGGTACGGCGTCTGCGGGCGGGCGGCCCGGAAGGCGGACTCGTCTGAGACTCATGCCTCGTCTGTAGCGTGCTCATCACCTAGGTCCCGTCTGAGGGGCAGCAGCTGACTCTCGAAGTCCGATAGAAACCGATCGCTGCGAACGCTACGACTGAGTGACGCTTGCCTGCAAGGTTGCGTTACAGAGACGTTACATATTGATGGATTTCCTGCTGCAACGTCGCCCGTTGACCGGACGCGGCCGTGCTTCTACGGTAGAAACCGGTAACTATCGAATGGAGGGCTTCCCCCGTGTCCCCACGCCCGAAGGCGCTGTTCGCCATGCGAGAGGAACACCTCGCACTGCTCTTCCCCGCGCCCTTGCTGCGGCGGCTGGACACGCTGGCCGACATCGACGTGACGCTGGTCGCCGAGCATTTCGACGATCCGCCGCCGGCTCTGGCCGACACCGAGATCCTCATCACCGGCTGGGGCTGCCCGCCGCTCGACGAGGCCGTGCTGGCCGCCGCCCCCCGCCTGCGGGCCGTGCTGCACTCCGCCGGCTCGGTGAAGGGTCTGGTCACCCCCGCTTGCTGGGAACGTGGCCTGCTGGTCTCCTCGGCGGCCGCGGCCAACGCCGTCCCGGTGGCGGAGTACACCGTCGGCACGATCCTGCTGGCCGGCAAGGGGGTCTTCGCCCTGGGCGAGCGCTACCGGCGGGCACGCGGCTTCACCCTGGCCAAGATCGAGCCGCTGGTCGGCAACAACGGCCGCAGAGTCGGCATCGTGGGAGCCTCGCAAATCGGGCGCCGGGTGATCGAGCTGCTGGCGCCGTACGATCTGGACCTGTGCCTGTACGACCCGTACACCCAGGTTCCCGGCGTGCGGCGGGCGTCGCTCGAGGAGGTGCTGCGCCGCAGCGACATCGTCAGCCTGCACGCGCCCGCCACCCCGGAGACCCGGCACATGCTGGATCGCACCCGGCTGGCGCTGATGCCGGACGGCGCGGTGCTGATCAACACCGCCCGTGGATCGCTGGTCGACACCGACGCGCTGGTCGCCGAGCTGAAGTCCGGACGGCTGTCGGCGATCCTCGACGTCACCGAGCCCGAGCCACTGCCGCCCGGCTCGCCCCTGTTCGACCTGCCCAACGTCTTTCTCACTCCGCACATCGCCGGCTCGCACGGTAACGAGCTGGCGCGGATGGGGACCTTGGTCCTGGACGAGCTGGAACGCCTGACCGCTGGGCTGCCTCTGGCACACCGGGTGACCGATGACGACCTGGACCGGGTGGCTTGATGGAGTCCGGTCGTGCCACCGTCCGCGATGTGGCCGCGCGGGCCGGCGTATCGGCCACCACCGTGTCCAGGGTGATCAAGGGCGACTACCCGGTCGCCCAGGCCACCAGGACACGGGTGCTGCGGGCCATACGCGAGCTCGACTATGTGCTCAACGCCCACGCCCGCGCCCTGTCCGGGGCCGGCACCAAAATGGTGGCGTTCGTGCTGGACGACGTCACCGGCCCGTCCTTCGCCTACGTGGCCAAGGGCGTGGAGCAGCAGGCCACCGCCGAGGGACGCCTGTGCATGGTGTGCACCACCCACGGCGACCCCGCCCGGGAGCTGGCCGTCGTCGAGGCCATGCGCGAGCAGCGCGCCGACGCGGTCATCCTGGTCGGCGGTGGCACGCTGGACGACGCCTACCGCGAACGCATGTCCCACTTCGCCCACGCCCTGGACAAGGCCGGCTCCCGGCTCGTGCTGTGCGGGCGGCCGCCGCTGGGTGACGACGTGCCCAGCACCGTGGTCGAGTACGACAACGAGGGCGGCGCCTACGCCATGACCAGTCACCTGCTCTCCCAGGGACACCGGCACATCGCCCTGATCGGCGCCGACCATCCCGGCCAGGCGAGCACCACCAAGATCGACCGGCTCCGCGGGTTCGTCCGGGCCCACGAGTCGTTCGGGGTGCCCTACGACCCGGCCCTGATCGTCCCGGCAGGCTTCGGCCGCGCCGACGGACACGCCGCCGCCCGCCGGCTGATCACCCTCGGCGCCCGGTTCACCGCCGTCTTCGCCGCCACCGACATGGTCGCCATCGGTGTGCTCGCCGCGCTGCGCGAGGCCGGACTACGCGTACCCGAGGACGTGTCGCTGGCCGGCTACGACGACATCCCGCTCGCCGCCGACCTCTCCCCCGGTCTCACCACCGTACGCATCCCCACCGACGAGCTGGGCAGGACCGCGGTCAGGCTCGCACTCGACCGCCGGCAACCCCAGCACGTCGTCCTGGGCACCCACATCGTGGTCCGAGACTCGGTCGGGCCCGCCCGTACGCTCAGCGAGCGGTGAGGTCAATGAACGCGCTGCCGCTCTTCGGACCCGCAGAGCGCGAGATGACCTTCGACGAGCTCAGCGAGAAGGTCGAGGAGTTCATGCTGGAGACCGGTGGCGGGGATGGTGGCGGGTACGTCGGTGTCGCCCCCGTCGGTGAGTGGAGCGTGGCCCTGGAACTGTCGGGCTGGAGGACGATGCTGTCCGATACGGCGGCTGGGCTGTCAACAGGGTGCGAGTTGGTGGCCGTAGGGCGGCACGACTACGCCGAGCACGGCTTCGTCTATGCGGTCGACGGCCAGATCGTCACCAGCTTCGCCCCGCACCAGCCGAACATTCGATGGGGCGACGACCCGGATCAAATCAACGAGCTCATGCGGGAAGCCGGCTTCCCGCCGGAAGCACTGGCCGACGATGCGGAACAGGCGGCATGGGATGACCTATACGCCAACGGGATCTCACGGGCGTTCTGTCTGGCAGCCAAGATCACCGGCGTAGTGCTCACCCCTGACATCCTCAGCCGGCCCCTGCTCGTCGGCTCCATCAGTCAGTGAGCACGAGAGGCGTTTGCCACCAGCCCAGCGCCTTTACATTGTAGATCGTGGCCGCAGTCTTCTCCCGACGGGAGCCGATCTCACAGCGTCAAGACCACTTATGGCGGTTCAACTCCACGACCACGCCGATGCCGGAACAACCCGATCCAGCGGCCCCGCTGACGACCCGGGATGGCGAGTGACGTCTGGTCCCGGGGTCAAATGGGGGTCAGATAATCAAGAAGGCCGGACCCGCGACACGCGGTCCGGCCTGTGACCTGGAGATATATGGTGGGCGATACTGGGGATCAAACCAGTGACCTCTTCGGTGTGAAGCAACTCTGAGATCAGCCCGACCATTGGCGCACGCACCTGGCAACGAAGGCCGCAAAAGTCCGCCGTTGTCCGGGCACGTCCACAGTGGGTGTCACCCAGTTAGTCACTCGACATCACCCCGTGTACAGCAAGGCGAGACGACCTGGGACGTCATTCAAGACGACTCGCGCAGGTCCGCCGAATGGGGGAAACACGTGTTGGCCAGCTGACCGCGCGGGAGGTTGTCCATCGCGCGGAGCGCGTAGAGAGCGTGCGAAGCGACCTTCTGAATTGATCCTCACGCCTCTAGGTCTAGACCCTGACGCCTCTAGACCTAGAGGGTTCTCTAGAGCCTGATTCCGTGATTCACCTGCGGTCTAGGGCCTAGAGGCCCGACGGCGATTACTGCCGTGAACGCCCGACGTGGCGCTCTCGTGGGGGGCTGGGGGTGCCACGCGAGGGAGGGTTACAGGTCAGACCGTCGTTGCACCCTCCTGGCACCCCCCTCTGCACCCCTGGCAGCAAGATCAAAAGCTTTAGCGGTTGCATCCCACGCGAACCCTGACCGTCCCGCGCGAGCCTCGCGCGTACACGGCTGCATGGGCCCCCTCCCCCAGCACACGCCGCGCCGGCGGAGTTAGGCCGTCCGATGGGAGTTAGATCCCTAACTCCGGCCGCGAGAGCCCCGTAACCCATGCCGACCTCGGGAAGTGAGCGAGTTACCTGGGTTAGGTCGGGTTCCTCACGCAACTGCGGGCCCCCTGAGGGCGCTGATTTGGGCGGGCTGGGGGGAGATAACTCAGCCGCTACCAGGTAGCGGCGCCGCTACCTCAGCCGCTACCAGAGCGACGACACGGAACCATCCCCTGGCCCTCCTTCGAGTGATGGCGCTCCCGCTACCGCTACCCCACCTGCACGCCCGTGTGCGTGTTCGCGGACGCCTGAGCATGATCATTCGGGGACGCGCGCACGGGCGCAATCCCTCCCGGTCCTGCGGCTGTATGAACGCGGTGTCCAACGGCTTCGACGGGCACACGCAGGGCCCTCGCCTGATACGGAACCAACTTGAGGCGGTGCACTACTGACAAATTTCCCTGCACGAATGACAAAGTCCGAAGCCCACGACGATCCTAAGGTCTATGGGCGAGGCCAGAGAAAGAGGAGTCACATGTTCCCCACTACCGGGTCTCACTGTCAATCAGGGTTGTGAACCAAGCCCAGGTCGGGGCGCTGTTGAAACCAACCGAAACATCTCTGCTGGAGGACTGTTGAAGACACGCATTCTGGGCGCCGTGATGGGAATCGCAGTATTGAGCGGAGGGCTGCTGGTGCCAAGCCCGGCGCAGGCGAGAGACGGAGTGTCCTCCGCCCTCGTCCGCGTGGACACCGGGATCGACGGCGGTGGCGCGCTCGTCCGGACGACCGTCGACTTCGTCAACCGGAAGAAGGTCATCTTTCGGAACTTCACGGTGCGCGACCTCTGTCCCGGCGACAACAGGCCGGTGCAGGCCCGGGCTTGGTGGAACTACGCCGACGGAACCACCGGGGCCAGCGCCGTGAGGAAGGACACCAACGGCTGCGGCGACGACGGCACCAACTTTGGAAACATCACCTACACCGGCTCCAAGGCCATATCGAGCGTCTACCTGGAGGTGTGGCTCTACACCGGATCAGGCTATAAGCGTCGCGACTTCAGCCTGTACCGATACAACCAGTACGTACACCCGGGCCGCTGACGCTCAGGCTTTCAGCTGGTCGGCGTACCAGGACTTGATGACGTTGCCGATGATGGGCAGGCGTTCGTCGAAGGGGATGAAGGCGGAGTTCATCGCGTTGATGGCGAACCCGCGGAAGCCGGGCAGGCCGAAGGCTTCGGCGAGCAGGGCGAGTTCGCGAGTCATCGAGGTTCCGCTCATCAGGCGGTTGTCGGTGTTGACGGTGACCCGGAAGCGAAGCTTGGTGAGCAGGCCGATCGGGTGGTCGGCGATCGACGGGGCGGCCCCGGTCTGGAGGTTGCTGCTCGGGCACATCTCCAGCGAGATCCGGCGGTCGCGGACGTACGCCGCCAACCTGCCGAGCTCGGCCTCGCCGTCGGAGGAGAAGGCGATGTCGTCGATGATCCGGACGCCGTGGCCGAGCCGCTCAAAGTGCCGCTAGACCTAGCACCCCGAACCGCTAGGTCTAGCACCCGCGCTAGCGCCTAAACCGGCCGTTGACCTGGCATCTAGCACCTAGCAGCTCCCCGTCAGGATGGCCCCATAGGGGACTTTCCGCCGCGCTCGCCGATGAAGGTTCCTTTGGCGGGCAGCGTCACGATCAGACCGCGCTCACGGAGTTCCACCATCGCGCGTCGTACGGTGCCGAGCGCTACGCCGTACTCCTGGGCCAGAGCACGCTCACCCGGTAGACGCGAGGCTGGGCGGAGTTCGCCGGCGTCGATGCGTACGGCGATGTGGTCGGCCATCGCTGCGTAGACGTACACCGCGCCCTCGGGGTCGAACGGTGGAACGCCCTGGTCATCTCCCATGCAGATCACGTTAGAGCGGCCTTGAGCTACACAAACAGGCAGGTAGCGGCATGCCGCTGTACACCGCTGCGTTGGGTTCGAACGCTGCTGGTCCGGCTGTTCAGGCGAAGGCTGGGGACTGGGTTGCGTGGGTGTGGGGCGCTCGCTGGTGCAGTACCCGTACAGGCAATGGTCTGGACGTGGCCGTCGAGTTCGATGCCGGTGATGGGGTTGCCGCCGGTGAAGCGCGTTGCGCTTCACCCCAGCGCGCATTGACGAAAGGACTTCCTACGCAGTTTCTGCGTCTACGGAATCGGCACACTACTCCGCAGTGCGTCGCCAGGAACGAAGAATCGATCGCGCACTATGTCGAACGTCCTGAGAAGCTACTTTCGACCTTTCTACGGCTTCCAGGAAAGCCTCAAGCTCCGAAGACCGCGGCATTTCACAAATCCATTGCAAGGCCAACCGATGCCAGTACGTACTAGGTCGCTCGACGGCAAGGCGAAATATGGCAACCAGAGGAAGACGTTCCAGTAACCACTCTTGTCTGAGCCCAAGATCTTGACTTCGCCACTTGAGCTCATCTTCGAAAACACTATAAGGGTGCTCTAAAAGTGGGAGCAACCCAATTGGCGATTGGGGGTCAACCTCCCGCCCAGGAACCTCGCGATCGCCGACCCATAGTGTTGTGTCATCCAGGACACCTAACCATCCACCCTCGTTGATCGGCAGGATGGGAAGCCAAGTCATCGGCGCCTCTCCGACGTGCTAGATACGGGATGGCCATCCTACTACATCCCGTATTTTTACTTCGATACCGTAACTACGCATGGTCTCGACAAAACTTCTTCTGGACTTCGTCGTTCCGATTCCTCCAGTAGTGTCCACTTAATTCGTCGGTGATGAACTCACCGTTGGAGCCTCGCCGGAACATGCCACCAACGACCGTAGATGTGTCGGCGTTGATGCTTTTGCCAGTCGCTGGTGTGGACTTAACGCCGTCGCCGGTATCTCATGTGCCGCAGGATTACCGACTGCGAACCTGCCAGTCTTCGGATCGAAAACGAATTCGATCATAACCTTTTGGGAAAGTAATTCTGTAGCGCTGCTACCGATTTCACGTGACCGCTGGCCTCGATTACTCCAGAAACAGGCCCGCTGCCGACCCTGCTTACGCCTCCCGCAGGCGACCCCCATCAGGAAAAGCAGTTCACAGACATTTCTGGAAGCCCTCAGCCGGAGAAATGACTCCCCGGGGGCGCAATATCTCTGGTGAGCTCGCTATATCGGCTTCCCGGGAACCGCGCCGTTTGTAGCGCCATCCGAGTCGAGTGCTACACCATGCGAGCTGCCTCGTAAGCGTCGACGCTTACATCTCCGCTTTCGTCCATTCCCTCCCTATACCTAGGGTCGGCATTGGAGATGGCCATGTCGGGGACTTTAACGGCTGCCCCCCGACAGGAACGATCAGAGCACCCTGAACGTATCAAAATCAGCGCGGTTTCTTATCTTCCGAAAGGCCAATTTGTATAGCTTCCAGTTGCCTCTCCGTGAGTTCGGGGCATTTTCCGTTCCGTCGCTCTATGATGCTGACGAACTCTAGTGGAAGCTGGACCTTATACTTCGATATATAATAGGAGAGATAGCTAGGCCACAGCCATTCTCCGTCTGTGAGAGTGGCCACCGGGCCAATGGCACAGCCGCTCTCAGTCAGCACATCATGCGCGAGTTGACCCGATACGGCGAGGATAGCTCCCCCATTAAGATATCTCTCGATGAGTGATGTATCCCCCTCTAGTTTTCCCACTAGTTCGTGCAGACTCGGATAATCGTCTGACGAACCGCTTGCCGTCTCCTGAAAATATCCTACTTTCTTCATTTTATTTCCCGCCTCGAAAGAAGCTCTTCCGTGTACCCAATGGAGTGAATTCGCCTGGTCCGACAGCCATGCGCCCATTGTCCCATACCCAGACGATGTCGGTTGGCGCCAACACCTCCACGTCTATTTTGTTAGCCAGATTCTGGGCGGCCGATGTATTACAGGCTCCGATCTTACAGGAGATAAGTCTGATAGGACCGCCTTTGTACTCCGAATCTCTCTTGATTAGGTTCGCCAATGTTCGGTGATCTATGTTGGTGCCGTTCATCCACGAATCCGGCCGAGCGCCTAAGCCTGTTGGACTCCCATAAATCGCCACATCATGGTAACCTTAAGGGGGTTAACCCTTTGAACATAGTCCCGAAGAGGTCGCCCGGGCCGTGAATTTTGACTGGGCTCCCTCAGCTGCCTTCCCTCCGCCCTTGAGAAGCTTCTTGGCAAGGGTTCCGAGTTTACCGAACGGAATGAAACCGATCGTTGCCCACCCACATGCCCCAGCGTCTCCGCCTCCGCATTCGACATAGTCGGAAGCGAACACATCATAGAGCGCCGCTATTTCAGATTTGCCCCAGTTGCACTTTTCGTGGTCGATTCCTTCGCAGTACCTGAAGTACTGGTTGATGTTTTTCGCCGGATTTAGGACTGGGGGTCGGCGACGTGGTTGGCGTTTGGGTTCGAGCGCTGCTGGTCCGGCTGTTCAGGCGAAGGCTGAGGACTGGGTTTGGGCGTGGGTGTGGGGTTGCTGGTGCAGTACCCGTACAGGCAATGGTCTGGGACGTGGCCGTCGAGTTCGATGCCGGTGATGGGGTTGCCGCCGGTGAAGGCGTAGCGGTTGGCGGTCCAGGGGTCGAGGCCGAGGTTGGCGAGGGCGCCGTTGTATCTGTCGAGGGTGAGGAAGCGGTTGAGGCCGGGGTTGTAGTCGCGGAACCCCATGTCGTACATGCCGGTGGAGTTGTCCCACCGTTTGGCGTTGTAGCGGCAGATCGGGCTGTCCGACCTCGGCGCGGGGATAGGGCTACGGGGATATGTGGCCTATCCGAGATGGGTGCGGCTCTCTCTGAGGGAGCCGCACCCGTCGAGCGTTCTGGGTGGCGGCGGAGCGTTTGTGCGTGTCAGGTCTGTTGGTAGATCGTGGCGGCAAGACCGCAGGACGCGTCGAGGAATAGGTAGGTGGTGCCTTCGGCGATGGGGTCGCCTTCTGGGTCCTGTGCTTCCTCTAGCCCCATGTAGTCCATGGTTCGCGCGCAGAGGGGGCAGGTGGGGTACTGCGCGTCGTCGATCCATTCGGGGTGCCCGCCGATGGACGGGGTCGTCATGTCCCAGCCGCCGGCGGACATGTCGGGGTTGGTGAGGAGTTCTCCCGGCACCTTGCGGAGGGTGGCGGGTGGGCTTTGGTCGTCGATGATGCGGACGGGTTCCGCGGAGTGGTCGGAGAGACTGGATCTGCCGTCGGGGCTTACCGTGGAGTAGAGGGTTGTGTAGGCGTAACATCCCTGGCAGGTGACGATCCTGAGCCGACCGGACCAGCCGGTGTGGGCGAGCGCTTCCGCGACTCGCCGGTCGCCGGTGTCGATGTCAAGAACCGTCCACAGCGGGGCACGGCACCAGGGGCACGCGCCTTGAGCCGGGGGCTCCACCGTCCTGTCAGGATCGGGCTCCAGCGAGTAGGCGGTTCGCCCGCACAGTTCGCGGGCACGGCCGTTCTCCAGGGTCCAGCCTCCTTCCTGCATGTAGTCGGCCGGGCCGATGCAGAGTTCATCGGCCCCGGGTGGCAGTTGTTCCTGCCAGCGGCGGAACGCGTTCTCGGCGACGGGGCCTCGCGTGTGCGCCAGGATGAGCAACAGCGCGTTCAGTTTCGATGCGCCATCGTCGATCATTGTGGCGATGGCCCGTTGCATGTCGTCGCCGGCCGTGCGGTAAAGCTTCGCCGGGTGCAGGACACCGGCCGCGAGCAGGTCCGGCAGGTGCGGGGTGAGCATTGACGGGGTCTCGTCGGCCAGCCGCTCGAGTTCGTACTCGGCGTCGAACTCCTCCGCCGCCGCGCGGAGTATCAGATTCTTGATCATCTGCGGGATGCTAGCCGCTGGGGCCGACACCTCCTTCGATGGACCTTTCGTGACACGTAGGAGCCTCAGGTGGCAATTCGACGTGGGTGCAACCCGAACGGGGTGCGGCCCCCTGAAGCGAGCCTGTCGGTCAGGCTGTAAGGGCGTATCCGTCCTGGTAGCGGGTTTGGTGGACACGGTTGTGTTGTCGGGCGAGGTGGTAGCGCCAGTAATCGTCGAGATGACCGTTGGCGGTCACGGCGCGTAGCTTCAATACCGCTTCGGCTCCGGTCAGGCCCCATCTGGCTCCGGCCAGGTCGAATCTGTCGGCGATCAGATGGCGGCATGCGTCTTCGATCACGCCGGTCGCTATCGGCCATCCCTCCTGAAGCGCTTGGTCGTAGCGCAGGTGTTCGGCGTTGTTGGTCAGGTAGCGGATGCAGGCGTCGATGCTGTCGCGGCGCCGGGAGGGTAAGGCGGTGGCTTGGGCGGTCAACGCGGTGATGACCTGGTCGGTGTGCCCGGCCAGCAGCGCCAGGGCGTGGGCGGCGACCCAGTCTTCGGCGGCTGGGGCGGCGGGCGGGTGCAGGCTCCAAGCCGCAGCCCACAACTTCTCGATCACATGGACGAAGTCGATGACGATGTGCACGGCCATGCCGCGGCGGGCGGCTTCGGCGGTGATCAGATCGAGCTGGTGCCGGGCTCCGTCGACGAGCACGACCCAGGGACGGGCATGGGTAGGGTCGCGGGCTTCGGCGTGGTCGAAGACCTTGGCGATCACAGTACCGGGGTCGGTGATGATGGAGCCGCACAGCCACTTGCGCGCCGCGCGTGGCCTGGGCCGCGGCCGGCGGCTGCCCGCCGCGTCCGCCGGGGACGGCGGTCACATCGTGGGGGCGCCGGGGTGCGGGTTCGGAGTCGTAGACCACGCCGAGGGTGGCCATTCTTTTGCGAGCCGGTTTCTCCCCAGAGGCCAGCCGGGTGCGGAAGGGCGCCCTGGCGCGGGCGGCGGCCTTGGCGGTTGCGGGCCGGGAGCTTCCGGGCAGCTGGTCACCACCCGCATCCGCGCCACCAAGCTCGGCCTGCCGCATCTGTTGGATGCCCTATGAAAATCAAGTGCCTGACGTCGACACGGCGATCAAAGCCGATCGAAAGCCGGTCGAAAGCAGCCCTAGCTACGTTGACGCGACCTGGTTCAACTGATCGGAGAATCCGATGCGTCACCATCAGCTCGAAAGCGAGGCCTGTCAGGCTCCGCCTACAACCCGCTGACCTGCACTGGCAGCGCCAAATGTTTTGTCGGTAAGAAGCGATTCACGCGGTCGTAAACGGGTTGGTCCACGGGAGGACGGCCGTCGCGAGCAAGACCGAAGTCCTGGTCCTGGTTCGCATGCGGCACGGTATGCCCTGGGTTGTTGAGCTCCTACTCAATGCGGGACAACACGGAGACAACAGCCAGCCAACCGCCGTCGCGAGAGTCCTCCCGACTCATCTCCTGGAGAGGGAACACCATGCAAAAGACAGGCCTCCGCCTGCTAGCACTCTCGTTCGTGGTCGCGGGCATCACCGCGGCACTTCCAGTCACCGCCGCCAACGCTGAACTGCGGTGCTCGGCCCTATCTGACAAGGCGCACACCTACTACAAGGTTTCCTGCGACGACCTCTGGAAGCCCATCCGCAACTACCGCGCATGGGTGAAGTGTGGCTCCACGACCTACTGGGGCGAGTTGGCCACCAACTGGCACAACGTCTCCACGGCCAGGTGTCCTTCTGGTAAGACCTACAGCTCGAGGGGCTGGAGCTGGGCGTAAAGCTCGTGGTATATGGGGTGCCGGTAGGAATCAGGCCGCACGGCCCAGAGCGACTGCGCGTAACCGGGAACTCCCGGACGGCTTGAAATAAAGGCATGACACGTGAAGAGCCCGGTGCCTTGAGAGAGGCACGCCGGAATCGGCGAATTCGGCTGATCTGACATTTTCCAAGCGAACAGGCCGGCGGAACTTCCGTTCTAGTGGTCGTCGCAACACCCCAGCTGAAGGGGTGCGATGGACTTCGAGATCCGGAAAGATCGGAAACCGCAGGGGCGACGGGCCCTGGTCCGTGAGCAGGAGGAATACTTCCGGCTCATGGATCAGGGCTTCAGTACGCGTGAGGCGGCCCAGCTGGTGGATGCCGACTACTCCCGGATGCTGAATCAGTCGCAACAGTTCCACCTGATCGGCCCATCTGCTACGCCAGACTTGCCCATGCGTATTGGTGTAGACATGTGATCATGGAAGACCCAATGCGGTCCAGATCTGGTCGGGCATGGCGCTACTGGCTGATGGTCTTCTCGGGCATTGCTTTGATTCTCGTAGTCGGAGTCCATCTGGCCAGTCGCGGCAGTCCGGAGAAGGCGAGTCGATCGGTCACTGAGCCGACCGAGGAGGACGCGTCGAACGCGAAGATCATCGACAAAGATCAGCGCATAGATATCGACACCTTCAACCAGAAGGACAGCCCGCTGTGGCCAGTGATCGAAAAGTTTCGAAGCGCTGTCCCTCAGGACGACTCCATGCCTACGAACTCCAAGGGAGAGGAGTGATCGGCCTGCCGAGCAGTTGCATTTCCCGTTGCAGTGCAGGATCGTTCAGAGCCGTTCAGGATGGACCGCGCATGCCCTCCGACCTGCATTGAACCATCCAGAACGGTCCGAGGGCGATCTTTTCAATCTGTAGGTTCAGGGTTCGAGCCCCTGGCGCCCCACCCCTCATATCCAATCTGACCTGCGGGTTCTCGGTTTAGATGGGGCGTGCGCGAGCAGATGATCTTGTTTGGTTGCTCGCTGGCTGCTCTTGGGCACAGTCTGGACACATTGAAGATCGTTTAGACGCCGATCGTCACGTCAGACCCGAGAGAAGCGCAATGGAAGGCCACGGTCGAAGGTCATGCCGCGTCGCCGCGTCTGATGAAGATGGGCGCTCGGCCAAGTGTCGATCAAGCCGCTTCAGTCGAAGTGGCCGGCCGAGAACACGACTGGTTTGAAGGACGTAACGAGACTCGGTGCAATTCAGACCCCTAAATGGCTCGAGCGTGCTGGGTTCCGGCAGCCGCTAAGGTCAGGAGTCGCTCGCCGCCTCGATCGCGCGCATGAGAAGAGCGCGTAGTTCGACCAGTTCCTGAACTGACGCGTTATCCGTGCCGGTCTGCTCAGCGAGGGCAAGTTCTTGACGAGTCTGCCGCCAGGAGCGCTGTGGTTGTGGCTTGTCATCTGCGGGCTCTGTAACGCGAAACAGCGGCCCCGGGACCGGACGACCCAATAAGCCGAGAAAGTAGCGGTTGACGAGGGCTTCACGTTCGATGGCCCGATCCTCGCTGAACGGCTCCCGCACGAGGAGGGTAAGCGTGAATTTCTCGCGCTGTATCGTGATCTGAGCACCGGTCAGCGGGTCGGTAGCATGCCATCCATCGGGAAATGTGTGGACGGCTTCCCATATTTCACGAATCAACTGGCGGGTGGGCCATGGTGTGCCAGCTCTGACGCCAGTCTGCGGCCCTTGCCGGATGGGGATCAGCAAGACCACGCCGATCGCGGCCAAGCCAAGAGCGGTGATTAGGAGCAGGAGGGCGCTGGCGTTCTGTGCGACGGCAGCTATGACGGCGCCTACCAGGGCCGCCACGGCCACGGTGACCAGTCCCCGTCCCACCTTATTCGACCACATGTGCACCCTCCTGGAGGATGGTGGCTGCTGATAGCGGCGGGCTGTTGACGTATGAAGCGTCGCTAGATCCAAGTGGCGGTGATTCATGGAACAAGAATCGGAATCGCAGGGAGGCTAAAGGGAATTTTGCGATCAGCCGACCAGTTCTGTTTCCAGATACCTGTCGAACTCCTTCACCAGGCGGTTAGCGCGGTGGGGTTGCAATTGGATGTGAAAATCCCGGACAAAGGTGATCGCTCGGGTGGAGGTGAGTTCCTTAGCGCCGCGGGCGGCGGCGCGGGCGCTGTCCAGTGCCTGTTCCAGCTCGCCCATGGCCAGCTGTGACTTGGCCGCGCTGATATGGGTGAGCTGTACCGAGCGGGGGTGATCCGCTCCGAATCCGTCGAGAGCCTGTTGCGCGGCTGCGGCGGTGATCACCAATTGCGTGCCAGCACAGGCTGCCTTCCCCCGCGAGTTCAGCTTGGCTGAAGTCCGTGATCCAAGCCGGGTTGACCTCGCTTGGCCCAGCAGCGAACAATGCGTCAGCCTCAGCCAGCAAAGTGCTGACCCGGCGATTGGTGTGCGGGTCGGCTGACTCGGCGTCGGCCGCTTGTGCGGCCAGCGTGTGGGCCTGTCGCAGCAGCAGCATCGCCATCACCCGGGGCGGTGCCTTGGCTTCATGCCCGGCATCGACAGCGGCTTGGGAAAGCCGCACCGCCCACCGCGGCTGATTGAGATCACGTGCTTGGTGGGCAAGGGTGGCCAGCTCCGAAGCGGCCACGAGCGGGCTGTGCGCCGCCTTCGCCAGTTTGAGCGCCTGGCCGTAGTGGTGCTGGGCTTGGCCGTGATGGCCGAGGTCGAAGGCCATCCATCCGGCGAACTGGGTCATCGTCGCCGCCGCAGTCAGCAACTCGGCCCCGACCCGGTCGGTGTAGGAGCCGCGCAGGAGCGGCGCGAGCGTGTAGTGCATGAAGTCGGTTACGGCTGGGCGCACCAGCCCGGCACCCACACCGTTCCCTCCAGCGCACCCGCACCGGCGGCCTGACCGTCCTGCACACCAAGACCCGCTCCTCCGAACGTCGCATCGTCCTCCCCACCGAATGCGTCAACTCCCTCAAGACTCACCGGGAACAGCAGGAGGAAGCACGCCGGGCCGCGGGGAGGAACTGGTTGGACAACGGCCTCGTGTTCACCACCCTCACCGGCGGCCCTCTCGAACCCGCCAACCTCACCCGTAGCTTCAGCCGACTCCTCAACGGCGCAGGACTTCGCCGCATCCGGTTTCACGACCTACGGCACACGACCGCCACCCTGCTCCTGGAGCAGGGTGTGGACCTCGTCGTCATCAAGGAACTCCTCGGCCACGCCCACATCGGCGTCACCGCCGGCGTCTACGCTCACGTCCGACTCCGCCTCCAGCGCCAGGCCATCGAAACCCTGGGCGACGCCCTTGGCCCGGCCGACGACGCCCCAGACGGACCGCCCGCCGCAGCCGTCGTCCGCTGACGTTGCCGTCACCGTTGCCGTCAAGAACGGCAGAAGCCTCGCCAGAAAACTCTGGCGAGGCTTCTCTCTTTTCTCATGCCGCCGCCCGGATCCCGGTGGCGGATCTGTCCGGCGGGCAGCCGAAGGTCCCGGGATGCGGGCCGTACCCGACTTGTCGGGTACGGCCCTTGGACTTGGCGCAGGCCGTCGCAGCGGCGCCGAGCGCGCCAGGCAGCCATCGGTTGGCTTGCCGGCCCCGACACCATCCGCCGTGCACCCGGTCACCGCGCTGCCAACCGAATATTCCCTGTGGAGCCGTGACCCCGAGGCTGAGCTGCTACCGCTGCTGTGTGAGCTGGGCATCGGCTTCGTTCCCTACTCACCGCTGGGCCACGGCTTCCTCACCGGAAAAATCCGCACCGTCGACGACTTCGCCGACGACGACTGGCGCAAGACCAACCCACGCTTCACCGGCGGGAACTTCCAGCACAACCTGCGCATCGTCGAGGCCGTCGCCGCCGAGATGGGCAAGCTTCGGACGAGCGACCCGATCAGCACGTACCTCCGGCTGATCCCCGTCGGCAAACGCCAGATCGTCCTGCATTACCTGCTGACGCGCACAGCAGGCCTGGTCAAAAGCGCTCGGCGACGACGAATTCGGTCTGATCGGCATGTATGGAATCGTCGTCTCGCCCAGGCCAGTCAAGGACTGGCGGGTGAGGCCGAATGCCGGTGGTGAACGTCGTCGGTGAGCCGGGTGCGGGAGAACCGCATGCCCGGTTCGAGGTGGCGGGGGTTGGAGACGGAGCGAAGAACCTGGCCATGGTCACTGGGGTGGCACACCCGTCCGGGAAACCGGCGGAAGACAGGCCCCGGGTCCTACCGTCAGGAAGCCACCGCGCCAGCCCCCGACGCTACAGCGGCTGGGCCGTTTCGCCAAAGCCCGCGAGGTGCCGCCCGTGGTGGTGGAGCACGTACGGCCCTTGGGCACCGACCGCCGGGCAGCCGAGTGCCCGTCGCCACCTACCGGCTCACATTCGATGGGATCACCGTGCCAACCCTTCCAGCACGACCCGAACAACTCTCGTTGGACGACATCATCGTGTAACCGATGTCATGGAACACCACAGGTAGGACTCGATCCTCTGAAGGAATCGAGGCCGGAGCTTCTCATCTCGCTGGAATGGTGTCGTAGCGGTGCCGGGATCTCGCCACATATTCCCGGTGGTCGTCGGCCCATTGGATGAGAGTGCTGACCTGGCTGGAGAGTGTCTGGCCGACCTCGGTCAGCGCGTAGTCGACGCGGGGCGGCGAGGTGGGGGTGACGGTGCGGTTCACCAGGCCGTCGCGCTCCAGGCTGCGCAGGGTCAGGGTGAGCATGCGCTGGGAGATGCCGTCGATGGAGCGCTGGAGTTCGGAGTAGCGCTTCGGCCCGGATCCGAGCAGGTTCATGACCAGGACGCTCCACTTGTCACCGACCCGGTCGAGGATGTCGCGTAACTGGCAGACCGGGTGGTCTTCGCCGATCGGCTTGCGAACATCGGTGTGCCCAACGCTGGTCAAGGTGCCTTCTTCCGCCATATGGGCATTGTGGAACAGACTCCAGGTACGCACAAGAAGTAACCACCATACAGAAAGTGCCGTACCTATGAATCTCACAGCTCCACAGCCCCGATCCGGCCCCCGGCCGGCCACCACCGGCCGGGAGATCCCGCATGACCAGCTCGACCAGTTCTCCCCGCCGGAGATCCGGGCCGCACTGGTCGAGGCGGCGCAGGCGCTGCCCGGCGTGTTCACCGGGCCGAGCCACGTGTCTGAGCCCTCCTCGCTCGCGCTGCGGCTGCGCCGGCCGACCGGGCCGTGGGAGGCGTTCCTGCACCCCAGCCGCGACGAGTTCGGGCACATCCATCGCGTCGGCTTTCTGCACCTGACGTTGCCGCGGCCGCTCATCACGCCACTGGTGGAAGCCGGCTGGGCCGAGCCGCACCCGATCAGCCTGCGCCCGGAGTGGCCGGACACGATCGTGATGCTGTATGCCCCCCGCGACGAGGCCGAACTGGCCCTCACCGTAGCCGCCCTGCGCATCTCCTGGCAGCAGGCGTCACCGACGACCACTGAACCGCTTTCGACGGAGGACTGACCGATGATGCGTGCACTGGCGTTCCCCGACTTCGGCGCGACTCCCGTTCTCACCGAGCTCACCAGGCCCGAGCCGGATCCCGGGGAGGTGTTGGTTCGGGTGCGGGCCTCGTCGGTCAACGGCTTCGACCTCGGGGTGCTCGGCGGGTTCCTCAAGGGCGTGTACGAGTACGAGTTCCCGGTGGTGCTCGGCAAGGACTTGGCGGGCGAGGTCGCCGCCATCGGCGCCGGGGTGACCGGCGTGGACGTGGGCGACCGCGTGTTCGGCGTGGTGATGCGGCCGACCCTCGGCCAGGGCGGCTTCGCCGAGTACGTGGTGGTCAGCGAGCAGTACGGGCTGGCCCGGACGCCCGACGGGCTGGACCACGCCCGAGCGGGTGCACTCGGCCTGGCCGCGACCGCCGCGCTCAACGCGGTGGACGCCATCGCTCCCGAACCCGGCGAGACCGTTCTCATCTCGGGCGCGACCGGCGGCGTGGGAGCGTACGCGATCCAGCTCGCCGCGGCCCGTGGCGCCACCGTGATCGCCACCGCCGAACCCGGAGCGCAGGCCGCCTTCGTTACCGGCCTCGGCGCCATCTGGGCCATCGACCACACCGACCTTGAAACGCACGTCCGCGCCGTAGCGCCTGACGGAGTACGGGCCGCGCTGCATCTGGCAGGCGACGGCCCGACCGTAGCCAGACTGCTCGCCCGAGGCGGGCGCATGGCCTCCACCCTGCATTTCACCCCGGACGAGCCCGCTGAACGCGACATCAAGGCCACGACCGTGATGGCAGACCCCAGCCCCCCGACCTTGGCCAGGCTCGCGGCGGACGTCGTCGAGGGACGGCTGCGCGTGCCGCGTGCCCGCACTTACCCCCTCGCCGACAGCGCCCAGGCCATCGCCGATTTCACCGGCGGAACCGTCGGCAAGCTCGCCATCACGATCTGAGGAGGGACGATACCGGCGCGCTGGCCCGCGCCTTCTTGGCGATGCTGAGCGAGCACGGTGCGGATGCGGTCGACCGCATCCGCACCGCGGACTACATCAATCACCACCGTTCGTCGCCGACGGGGTGGACGGTTCGTCGGCCAGACCGTGTGCGGATCCGCGCGGCAGGAACGCCACGTCGCCCGGCACGCGTGCGTGCGTGAGGGGCCGGCGGCCTGCCGCCCACTGTTCCGATGCGGATCAGCGGGGCCTGCGCGGGGCAGGGCGGCGTGGGCGGCAGCCCGGAGATCGGCGCCGCGTTATCGGAAGCGGTCGAGCGCGTCGGCGTGGGCCATCGGACTGGACCTGGAGGTACCCCCGTTCGGCCGCACGATCTCTGGCTTAGGCGATTACCACGATGCGGCCTGCGGTGTCGCTATGCCGGAAGCTCTGAGTCGCTGAGGCTCCGCCTACCGCCGATGTGGGAGGGCTGAAAGCTGAAGGCAGCCGTGCGAGGCAAGATCTCGGAGCCGGGGCGACGGTGAGGTAGATGATTCATTTCGAGATAGTCCAAATTCCGCTGGCACTTTCTGGTGAAAAGAGTCCGCCGGATCCACGGTGAATCCATCTGATGTTCACCTCGTCAGCCTGCCTGTTCATGTGAAACGGCAGGTTTAGGCGGATCGGCCGCCTCCCATGCACATGCACCGACGGAGTACAGTCATGATCAAAACCATTCCATGCGCCACCACGTTCTTGGCGGCCGTCGTGCTGCTCGCCGGGTGCGGCGGCGGAACCGGCCCGGCGGCCACCGATCGATCCGTTGTCTTCGTCGGGACCGGCGGCGCCTATCAGGCCGCGCAGCGGGAGGCGTTCGTCAAGCCGTTCGCCGCGTCCTCCGGCATCAAGGTCGTCGAGGACCAGCCGGTGACCTACGCCAAGCTCAAGACCATGGTCGACAGCGGCCGCGTCACCTGGGACATCGTCGAGGCCGATCCGTTCTACGCGATCGCCAACTGCGGGCGGTACGTCGAGAAGATCGACCTGACCGTCGTCGACGTCTCGAGGATCGACAAGAAGCTTGTGTCGGAATGCGGGATCCCCGACATGAAGTCGGCCTTTCTTTTGGTCTACAACACCGAGAAGTTCGGCCAGAACCCGCCCGCGTCCTGGCGAGACTTCTTCGATACCAAGAAGTTTCCCGGTAAGCGCGGGATGATGAACGACGCGAAGGAGGGCGGTCTGGAGATCGCGCTCGTCGCCGACGGCGTGCTGACGGACAAGCTCTATCCGATCGACTACACGCGGGCCTTCCGCAAGCTCGACACCATCAGGAACGATCTGAAGTTCTTCACCACCGGTGCGGAGCAACAGCAGGCGATGGAGACCGGGCAGGTCGACATGGTGCTCGCATGGCCGGGCAGAGCGAGCCAGGCTGCGCACAACGGCGCGAAGATCGCGCCGGTGTGGAACCAGCCGATGTTCTTCTGGGACGTGCTCGTGGTGCCGAAGGGAACGGCGCACAAGGCCGAGGCGATGAAGTTCATCGCGCACGCGATTACTCCCGCGGCTCAGGCCACGCTGACCGAGCACATCGCCTACGCGCCGATTCACCCCGACGCGAAGCTGCCGGCGGACGAGGTGACACGGCAATACCTGCCACTCGGTCAGGACAAGGGAACCGGCTTCCTGCGGGACATGTCCTGGTGGGCGCAGAACCTGGACACCGCCACGCAGAAGTGGACGGCCTGGATCTCCCGCTGAGACCCCGTCGGGTCCGCCCCACTCAGGAGGTCGGACTCGACGGTGCCTATGGAGCCAAAACGCGAAGAAAGTCATGTTTCGGAGGTAAGGGCGTCATGCCCATTTCGTCCACTCCCATCATGTCCGCTTCAGCACCTGAACGGCCTGTACGCCGTCTGCTGTGGCTGAGCGCCAGGCCCTGGTACGGCGTTCTTCTCGTCGTGCCCGCGGTTTGTCTTCTTGCCACTGTCTTCGCTTATCCGGTGGCGGCCCTTATATGGCTGAGCTTCGCTGATCCGTCTCTCGGGCTCGAGAACTATCATCGGCTGCTCACCGACGGGGTCAGCCTGCTGGTCTTGCTGCGGACCCTGCGCATGGCCACCATCGTCACGCTGGTCACCTTGCTGTTGGCATATCCGTACGCCTACCTCATGACATTGGTTGGTCGACGTGCCCGTTCGGTGATGGTCGCCCTGGTGCTGCTGCCGTTCTGGACGAGTCTCATGGCACGTACGTTCGCCTGGATCGTCCTGCTTCAGGACAACGGACCCATTAACGACCTGCTTGCGATGGTCGGACTCGGGCCGCTGGAACTCGCCGGGACAGAGGCCGGCGTGACGATCGGGATGACGCAAGTGCTGCTGCCCTTCATGACCCTGCCTTTGTACGGCACGCTGCGAACCATCGATCGACGCCTCCTCGACGCGGCTATCGGCTTGGGCGCGCGGCCGCTTACCGCATTCCGCCGCGTTTACCTGCCCCTTTCCATGCCGGGGGTCGTGGCGGGCGCGATGATGGTGTATATCCTCGCGCTGGGCTTCTACGTCACGCCGGCGATGCTCGGCTCGCCAAGCGAGTCGATGATCTCCCAGTTGATGACGGTGCGGATCACTCAACTGCTGGACTTCGGCGCAGGCGGAGCCCTCGCCACGGTGCTGTTCTTGCTCACGCTCCTGCTCTTGGCCCTGGTCTCGCGCTTCCTCTCCCCGAGTGCCGCCCTCGGCATGTCAACGAGGGGGGAGCGTTGATGGGCGTCAATCGGCACGCGAATCCGGCGCTGCGGCTGTTCAGCGTCCTGGTCGGATCGTTCCTCATCGCGCCAATCCTCGTCGTGGTGCCTCTGAGCTTCACCGACAAGGACAGTTTCGAGTTTCCGCCGCGCGGCTGGTCGCTGCACTACTACGAGCGGTTCTTCACCGACCCGGCGTGGAGAGAACCACTGCTGGCCTCGCTGAAAGTCGCCATCATGGTCACGCTGATGGCAACGATCATCGGAACACTGGCGTCATTCGCGATCACGCGAAGCCGCCGCCGTGGAGTAGCCGTCCTTCAAGGGCTCCTTCTGGCGCCCATGATCGTGCCGAACGTCATCGTCGCTCTGGCGATCTATACGGCGTTCCTTCGATGGGGCCTCGTGGGCACGGTGGAAGGCCTCGTACTCGCCCATGTCGTGCTGGCCCTGCCGTTCGTCGTGATCACCGTGAGCGCTGGCCTGCGTACCCTCGATCCTCGGCTGGAGCGTGCGGCGGCGAGCCTTGGAGCCTCGCCGCTGGCCACCTTCCGGCTCGTCACGTTGCCGTTGATCGCGCCGGGCGTGATGTCCGGAGCGGTGTTCGCGTTCGTCACCTCCTTCGACGAAGCGGTCATCTCGCTGTACCTGCAGTCCCCGCACCTGCGCACGCTGCCGGTGCAGATGTTCACCAGCGTTACCTCTGACGTCGACCCGACCATCGCCGCGGGATCGACGGTGATCCTCGTCGTTACCACCGCGCTCATCCTCCTTCCTGACTTCCTGAAACGGAGGGCTCCCCAATGACCGACATGCGAGGGGCCGCTATTCGGCTCTCCAGCGTTACCAAACGGTATTCGGAGCACCAGCCACCAGTAGTGAACGATGTCTGCTTGGAGATCGCCGCCGGTGAGTTCATCACGCTGCTTGGTCCCAGTGGTTCGGGCAAGTCGACCACGCTCAACATGATCGCCGGGTTCGAACAGCTCACCGCCGGGGACATCCTCATCGACGGCGTGAGCGTGGCGTCTCTGCCGCCGTACAAGCGCGGCCTCGGCATGGTGTTTCAGCACTATGCGCTGTTCCCGCACATGACGATCGCACAAAACGTCGCCTTTCCCCTCCAGCAGCGCAAGATGCGCAAGCGCGACATCCAGCGGCGCGTGGACGACGTGCTCGATCTTGTCGGTCTGGCACATCTGCGCGACAGGTTGCCCGGTCAGATCTCGGGTGGCCAGGCACAGCGGGTGGCCCTGGCCCGCGCCGTCGTCTTCGAACCCCACGTGCTACTCATGGATGAGCCGCTTGGCGCGCTGGACAAGAAGCTGCGGGAGCAACTCCAGGGCGAGATCGCCCGTATGCACCGCGAGTTGGGGATCACTTTCATTTTCGTCACCCATGACCAGGAGGAGGCGCTTGCCCTGTCCGACCGCATCGCGGTCTTCGAGGGCGGCCGGATCGAGCAGGTCGGCACCGCGCAGGAACTGTACGCACGCCCTGCTTCTCTGTTCGCCGCGGAGTTCCTGGGAGAGTCCAACGTGTTCCACGGGATGATCACCGAACGGCGAGGCCGCGTGTCCCTCGTCGGTGAAGGATTCGAGGTGCTGACGGATGACGGCCGCGCGGGGCTCGTAGGCACGGCCGGCGTTGTCGTGGTGCGCCCGGAACGTATCCGTCTGACGGTCGGGGACGTCGCCGTCGAGCACGACGTCAACGCGATGACCGCCACCGTCACCCACATCGTTTACCAGGGTTCGTACCGCAAAGTGGCATTCCGGACCGACGCCGGTACGACGGGAAGCGCGCGCGAACCAGCCGGAGCGGAGTCCTCCGCCATGCCTGGTGACCGGGTGACGCTGTGCTGGCGAGTCGGCGACGGGGTGATCGTACCCGCGCAGAGCGTGCCGGTGGTCGGCCTGCCTGGCGATGCGCTCGTCGAATCCACGTCATGAGCGACGGCGGCTCGCTCCTAGCGGCCTCTTCCCGTTTCGGCGGCCTGGGTGTGGCTGCGACCGCACCGTAGGACCAACCCAAGAAAGGTGGACGACTTGTCCTCTCTCCCTACCGAAGCAGCACTAGCCGATCTGACGAACCTGTGGCGGATTCGATGCTTCGAAGAAGAAGTCACCCGGATGCGGATCGAGGAGCAGATCGTCGGTTCCGTCCATCTGTGCATCGGCCAGGAAGCCATACCGGTCGGCGCCTGTGCGGCGCTCGACCTGACCCGCGACGCCGTGTTCGCCACCTACCGCGGCCACGGCTGGGCGCTGGCCTGCGGTACCGATCCGGTAGCGCTGTTCTCCGAACTTCTCGGCCGTGAGACCGGCACCAACGGCGGCCGGGCCGGCTCGGCGTACCTGTCGGATCCGGATCACGGGTTCTACGGCGAGAACTCGATCGTGGGAGCGGGAGCCCCCATCGCGATGGGGGCCGCGCTGGCTGCCAGGTACGACGGCTCCGGACGCGTCGCGCTCACCGTGTTCGGTGATGGAGCGATGAACCAGGGCGCGGTTCACGAGGCCATGAACATGGCCAGCGCCTTCGACCTGCCCGTCGTCTTCCTGGTCGAGAACAACCGCTATTCCGAGCTCACGCCGATCGCCGCGATGGTGCGCCGCGACGACCTCGTCTCGCGGGCCGGCCCATACGACATGCGGGCATCGCGAATCGACGGTAACGACGTCAACGCCGTCCGAGAGACCATCTCCGAGGCTGTCGCCACCTGCAGGGCCGGCCAAGGGCCGGTACTCATCGAAGCTCTCACTCAGCGCCTGGTCGGCCACTACATCGGAGATGCACAGGTTTACCGGCCACACGCTGAGGTGGAGCAAGCCCGGGCCAAGGAGCCGATCATCGTCCTGTCCGCGACCCTGCGCGCCGACGGCGTCTCTGAACACGAACTCGCCGGAATCGAGACCCGAGTCCGCGCCGAAGTCGCCGCGGCCGCGACCGCGGCCCTGGCGGCGCCGCCGGCCGACCCCACTGCTGTGAAGGAGCACCTCTATGGGTGAGATCACCTATGCCCAGGCCATCAACGCCGCGCTGCGTCGCGCTCTGGCCGAAGACCCCAAGACCCTGCTGTTCGGCGAGGACGTCGCCCTGCCGGGAGGCGTCCACGGAGTGACCCGCCGCCTGCGCCGGGAGTTCGGCGACCGGGTATTCGACACACCGATTTCTGAGTCCGCCATCCTTGGCGGAGCCGTGGGCGCCGCCATGATGGGACTGCGTCCCATCGTCGAGATCATGTGGGCGGACTTCGCTTTCGTCGCGTTCGACCAGTTGATCAACCAGGCGGCCAATGTCCGTTACGTTTCCCGCAGCCGCCTGAAGGCGCCGATGACCATCCGCACCCAGCAAGGCGCGACCCCCGGCTCCTGCGCCCAGCACTCCCAGTGCGTGGAGGCGTTGTTCGCGCACATCCCGGGCCTGCGGGTATGCCTGCCCGCCACACCGCAGGACGCTTACGACCTGCTGCTGGCCGCGATCGAGTGCGACGATCCCGTCGTCGTCATCGAGAGCCGGGCGCTCTACCACTCGCTGAAGGACACGGTGGACCTCGACGCACCCCGGTCGCCGATCGGCGGCGCGCGCATCGTCCGGCCGGGGTCCGACATCTCCGTGGTGACCTGGGGGCCTATGCTGCACACCGTTCTGGAGGCCGCCCATGTCCTGGAGGGCGACGGCATCGACATCGAGGTGATCGACGCCCGCTGGCTCAATCCCTTCGACACCGACACCGTCACGGAGAGCGTCTCCCGTACCGGCCGGCTGGCCGTGATCCACGAGGCGAATCTCACCGGCGGGTTCGGCGCGGAGATCGTCGCCCGCGTCGTCGAGCGTGGCGTCCCGCTGTCGGCGCCGCCGCTGCGTGTCGCGACCGATGACCTGCGGATCCCCGCCGCGCCGGGGCTGCAGAGGGCCGCGATCCCCGGCTCTGACCTGGTGGCCGGTCGGCTGCTGTCGCTGTTGAAGCCCGGGAACGACTGATGGACGGCCGCGCACGGGTGGCCGTCGTCACCGGCGGCGCCAACGGCATCGGTCTGGCCTGCGCACAACGGCTCTCCGACGACGGCTTCCGCGTCGTCGTGGCCGACGTTGATGCCGATGCCGAGCCCCAGGTGACCGCGAAAGTGCCGGGTGCCGAGTTCGTGCCCTGCGACGTGCGGTCACCCACGGATGTCCAGCGGGTCATCGACAGAGCCCTGGAGATCGGCCAGGGGCGGCTCCATGCTCTGGTGAACAACGCGGGCCAGACCGCCCGCGTCCACTTCGCCGACTGCGACGAGGCGACGTGGCAGCGACTCCACGATGTCAATCTCCGCAGCGTCTTCTTCTTCACCCAGGCCTGTCTGGAGGGGCTCACCGCCGGACACGGTGCTGTGGTGAGCGTGGCCTCCGTGGCTGGCCTCGTCGGCGCGGAGGATCTGTCCATCTACAGCGCCACCAAGGCCGCGATCATCGCTCTGACCAGGTCGCTCGCCCTGGAACTCGGCCACGTCATCCGCTTCAACGCCGTCTGCCCGGGGCAGATCGCCACGAGGATGATGGCGAGAGTGCAGGCCGACGACGGCTTGCGCGCAGCCGTGACAGCGCAGATCCCCGCAGCCCGGCTCGGCCGGCCCGAAGAGGTCGCCAACGTGATCGCCTGGCTGCTCGGCGACGAGGCGAGTTACGTGAACGGCGTGGCGATCCCGGTAGACGGCGGGGAGAGCGCCGGCTTCCTCCAGCCGAAGCCGTCCGGCATAACCGGCGACTGAGTCAGTCCCGGCAAGGCACCGTGAGGCGATGAGTGCGCAGGAGGTTCGTCGCGATCGCGGCGGCCTCCTGCACCGCAGCGACCAGCTCACGCTGAGAGGTCCTGAACCTCGTCACGGGCACCGAGACCGTGTACGAGCCGGCGGGAGCGCCGTCATGATCGAAGTAAGCGGCCGACGCGCAGCAGATGCCGTCGCTGAACTCCTCCAAGTCGAGGGCGTAGCCCTGCCTGCGGACATTGCCCAGCTCCACTGTCAAGCCGTCGGCGTCCCAGTGGGTGTGGGCGGTCAGCCGTCGGAGGTCGACCCCGCGGAACATGATGTCGATCTGCTCATGCGGCAGATGGGCGAGCACCGCTTTGCAGGAGGCCCGAGCGTGCATGTTGCCGGTGTAGCCCACGTCGAGCCCGCGCACACTGAGCGCCTGCTCGCCGACGATGAACTGCAAGAGCGTGATGACGCCATGGTGCCACCCACTGACATAGGAGGTTTCCCGCGTCCGGCTGTGCAGCCGGGACAGGACCGCGAACAGCTCGGGCAGCGGCTCGAACCGCGCACGCAGCTGCCGTCCCAGCGAGGCGCCCTGCGCACCGATGTCGACTCTTCCACCAGGCAGCCGCACGATGTAACCCGCCGTCTTAAGCGTCCTCAAGATGTGGTAGCAGCGGCCCATACTGAGGTCGAGGTGTCGGCTGAGGCTCTTGGCCGTGGCCCCGCCGCCCATGTCCGCGACGGCATACAACACATCGAGCCCACGTACCAAGGTCTGCAGGACGCCATCCTCGTCGTCCTCGGTGGCCGTACTCGATACGACTGGGTCGGTCATGATGCGCTCCCAGAGAAGACTGGCCCATAGAAGGGGCACCGCCGGGTGCCCTTCGCGAAGGGCCGCCACCATGGTCGGCCCCCTATGGTCACACGCTAAGCCGCAGGCCAGGCACGCCTTAGGACTGTCGATCCAATTTTTCGACTATAGCGAAAAGACTCGCCGCCAACTGGGGCTGGTGCCCACGAAAGGGTCATGCTGCGAAGCACCGAACAGGTGTCGCAGCCATCATCCAGTCAGAAAGGATCACATGCTCACCTCGGAGCAGTTTCGCGCGCACTTTCCCTCGTTGCAGCGCCACGTCTGGCTGGACACGCCAGCCAGCCCGCCGGCCGCGCTCAGTGTCGTGCGAGCGCTGCAGTCCGCCATGGACGCGTGGCTGTACGGGGAGTTCGACTGGACGGAGTGGGACCGCGCACCCGCCGCGAGCAAGAGTTCCATCGCCAGGCTGCTGGGTATCGCCGAGGAGCAGATCGCCCTCATGGGATCGGTCGCCGAAGCAGCCGCGACTGTCGCCAAGTCACTGCCGCCCGGCAGGATCATCGTGCCCGCCCAAGAGTTCCGCAGCAACCTCTTTCCCTGGCAGCAACTGGAGCGGACCGGCCACGAGATAGTCCTGATACCGGCCCGGGACGGCCACACCCGAACCGAGGACATCGTGGCCGCTCTCGACACGCGCACCGTCCTCCTCGCCATCAGCGATGTGCTGTCGGTCGACGGCCACCGAGCCGACCTCATGGCGCTGCGCCAAGCCACGAACGATGTGGGTGCCCGCCTGTTCGTCGATGCGACCCAGTCACTGGGTGCGCTCCACTTCGACATGGGCAAGATATCTCCCGACTACCTCGCAGTGCACGGCTACAAGTGGATGCTGTGCCCCCGCGGCACCGCCTGGCTGGCGACCACGCCGGAGCTGACCGAGGAACTCATCCCCCTGCTGCCGAGCTGGAAGTCGACCGACCCGCCGCATCGATACTTCGGCGGACCGTTCGTCCCCGCCCGCGGCTCCGCCCGCTGTGACACCTCGCCGGCCTGGCTGTCCTGGATCGGTGCCCTGCCCGCGCTCGACCTCCTGCTCGACCTCGACGCCGAGCAGGTCGAACGGCACTGCGTACAGCTCGCCGCCGACTTTCGCGCCCGCGCGATCGACGCCGGCGCCGCCGTCGGCAGCGGCCAGAGCCACATCGCCGTGGTGCACGTGACCAATCCAGCCGCGGTCAGCGCCCAACTGGCACGAGACGGTGTACGGGCGACCTTGCTCGGCGACCGACTCCGAGTCGGCTTCCACTACTTCAACAACAACTCCGATGTCGAGAGGGCCGCGAGCGCCCTGCGAGGTGAAACCACGCTGTGATGAGGTTCCCTGCTCCCACCGAATCCCTCAAGGACACCATCGCCATGGCGGCCGCCACCCGGCGCGCCCACCTGCGCGACCACCTCGCCCGACTGGGCTTGCGCGGAGCCCTGGTGTACTCCCGCCGACGGTCGGCCGTCACCTGGCTGACCGGATACGCGCCAGGATTCATCTCCAACAGCGCGGCACTGTGGATGCCCACCGCAGGTGAGCCCGTGCTGGGCGTGGAATTCCCCTTCGAGGTGGAGCGCGCCCAACACAGCGGGCTGCACACGGTCCCCATGTCCTCGCCGCTCGAGCTGATCCCG
Source organism: Dolomitihabitans soli (assembly GCF_022213955.1). GTDB lineage: Bacteria > Actinomycetota > Actinomycetes > Streptosporangiales > Streptosporangiaceae > Streptosporangium_A > Streptosporangium_A soli. The sequence goes on from NZ_JAKNTW010000021.1 coordinate 42,458, forward strand.
GCCGACGTCGAAAGGATCGGCCTGCTGGCCGGCGACCTCGTCATCGACGAGAGAACCCCCGCCCTGCTGGAGGGGCTGAGGAGTCGGAACATCGACCCTGTCGACCTGGTCGCGTGGGCCACAGAAGCACGCCAGCACAAGACCGACCCCGAACGCGAGCTCCTCACACACGCCGCACACATCGGCGACCTGGCGCTACGCGCCGCGGGAGACGTGGCGGTTCCCGGCGTAAGCGACTACGAGATCGCCGCAGAGGTCGAGGCGGCGGCCCGCGCCGCAGGGGCGCTGCGCTGCCTGTGCCTGGTCGGCATCGGAGACGGCGCAGTGATCACCGAGGCGACCGGCGCCGTGGTCGCTCCAGGCCAGCCAGTCGGCCTGGAGGTCAGCCTGTACGCCGCGGGCGCGTTCATGCACGTCAACACCACCCTTCCCCCGGTCCTGTCCCGCCCTGTGGATCACCGGGCAATCGCCGCGTGCCGGGCGGCACGGACGGCGCTGATCGACGCGCTGCGCCCCGGCAACACCGTGGACGCGGTCGTCACGGCCGGCGACTCCATCTTGGCCGAACATGAGCTACTCGCCTTCAAGGAATACGACTTCGGCCACGGCCTGGGCTGCGACACCCCCGAGCATCCACGCCTGCTCCACGGCACAGGCCGGACGGTCAGCGCGGGTGCCGTCGTCGCCATCCACGTAGCAGTGCGTCGTCCTGGCGGGGAGACCGCGATGATCGGCGGCCCCGTCTTCATCACCGAGGACGGAGCATGCGAACTCTGTCCGGGCGCGGTCTGGACATGAAGCGTTCCCCCTCCGTGCAAGTTCCGTACGTCATCAGTGATGAGGTGATCATGTTGTCAAGGCGCTGGACTCCGGCTGCCATGCCCGCACCTGTCGGCCGATACAGCCATCTGGCCGAGGTACCCGAGGGCTACACGCTGGTTTTCGTATCAGGACAGGTGGGGAATTGCCGGGACGGCTCGCTCGCAGGCCCGGATGCTCTGTCCCAGACCCGCCAGGTGTTCGCCAACCTGCAGACCGCCTTCGAGGAACTGGGGGCGACACCGCGCGATCTGGTCAAGCTGTTGACCTTCGTGGCCGGCACCAACCACCTGCCCGGCTTCTACACCGCCCGGGAGGAGGCCTTCGCGGATTGGTATCCCGATGGCGACGTCCCGGCGCACTCTCTCGCCGTCGTCTCCGCGCTCGCCTCCCCGGAGCTCACCGTAGAAGTCGAGGCCGTCGTCGCGTTGCGGAACGGTAGCACGCGATCCGCCGCCGAGAGAGGCGACGAATCTGCTGTATGAGCGTGCCGGGCTTCCACCAGGGCCGTTCTTGAGACGGCTGGGCTGAAGCTCCTCAGCGACGACCAAAAGATGGCGGCTACCGAGCCGATGGACGTACGTAGTGTCGACGAATCGAATGGAGCTGATGTGGCAATGGAGCGAACGGCGGTCAACCCGTGGGCGTGGTCGGTGGAGCTGGGGTACAACCAGGGTGAGATCGTCTCCGGGCACACCCGGACGCTGTACTGCGCCGGGCAGACCGCGATGAGCGGCGACGGCAAGCCCCAGCATGCCGATGACATGGCGGCGCAGTTGGCGCTGAGCCTCGACAACCTGGAGGCCGTGCTCGGCGAGGCCGGCATGTCCCTCGCGAACCTCGTCCGGCTCAACGTCTACACCACCGACGTCGATCGGCTCTTCGAGCACTACGGCGTGCTGGCGTCGCGGTTGGGCGCCGCCGGGGTGGCACCGTCCGGCACGATGCTCGGAGTGGCACGGCTGGCGATCCCTGACCTGATGGTCGAGCTTGAGGGGACCGCCGTCGCGTGATGCGACCTCGCCGCCTCCGGCAGGCTGCCGGAGGCGGCACGAGTAGTAGGCAGGTGGGCGATTTCCGGTGCTCAGGATGGTGACAATCGGCGTCTATGGCTTCGGCGGCGAGTCCTTTCTGCAACGACCGCGGCACGCGGACGTTCGTCTGCTGCTCGACGTACGCCAGCGCCGCGGTGTCCGCGGACCCGAGTACACCTGGGCGAACTCACGCCGGCTGCAGGCGGCTCTCGCCCACAACTTGGACCCGCTGCACACAGTGGCGAACCCCCACACCGGGGTGCCCGCGGGCGGCCACCGCGATCTCGTGGCTCATCCCGCCCCGGTACTTGCCGAAGGCCTGGTTGTCGCGCTTGATCTTCTTGGCGGTCAACTGCAGGAACGGCACCTCGTCCTCGATGACCTCCTGCTCGCCGATGTCCGCCATGAACCCGAAGAACGGGGCCACCGCGTTCTCCCCGTCGCGGTAGGCGCGGGCGCCGCCGCCGGCGGCGTTGAGGTCGGCGCACACGTTGCCGGCGAACTCGCCGTGCTGGGTGATCCCGCCGTAGAGGAACGTGCCCGTCGCCGTCGCGCACGCCTACGGTGGTCGTCCACCCAGTACTTGCGGATGAACCGCACGGGGTAGTGCAGCACCGCGGCGAAGGCCAGCACGCCGCCGGTGCTCATGTGCACCAGATCCCCGGAGGCGGTGTAGATCGCCGCGGTGAGGTCGCCCCACTTCGCGCCCGGCGCGGCCCCGGTCTGCTCCAGCATCTCGAAGGCCTCGTCCAGGCCGGCCACCAGGCGCCGCCATGCGCGCTCCAGCGCCTGCCCGTCGATCTCGCCGGACAGCAGTCGGTCCTCTTCGAGGGTCCGGAGGCAGGACCGGTGATCGCGCATGATCTCCGGGTCGGGCGCGAGGAACAGCGTGGTCCTGGCCAGGAACCTGTCGATCGTCTCGGTCATCGGGAGTCTCCAGCGTCGGTGAGGAACCAGATCGCGCCGTGTGCGCCGGTCTGCAATCGCCAGCCTGGCTCGACCAGGTAGGTCGGCGCCGCCGCGGTGACCACGGCGGGTCCGTGGACGACCAGCCCGGGGCGCAGCGCGTTCTCGTCGTAGACGGGGGTGTCGACCGCGGTGTCGAATCCGACGAAATGGCACCGCCGTGACGACACGGGGACGGCAGGCTCCGGCGTGCCGTCGGGCAGTGCGGCATCGAACTTCACGGTGCCGGTGGGCACGTGGGAGGCCACCCGGATGGTGGAGATGCGGATGCCGGCCTCCGGGGACTGGCTGCCCTCGCCGTACCGCCTGCCGTAGTCCTGGGCGAACAGTTCGATCAGCGCCATGACGTCCACCGGCCCGGAGAGCCGGGTGCGGTCGGCGACGACGGCCACGGTCACCATCTGGTCGCCGTAGCGCATGTCCAGTTCGAGGCGATGCCGGACGGCGTCGGCGGGAAGTCCCTGCCGCAGCAGGTCGGCCCGTCCCTTGTCCTCCAACTCCTCGACGATCAGGTTGAACCTTTCGTAGTCGTCGAACAACCGGCGCGCCATCGCGTCGTACAAGGCCATCGGCGCAGTGCGTTCGTGGATGTGCATCTGCGGGGTGTTGCCGGCGCCGAGGGCGGAGAAGACCGGGCTGTAGGGCGGCACCAGGACCCGACCCGAGCGTCAGGCGCAGAGGCGCGACCCTTCAGGCGGGCAGGAGACGCATGAGGAGGTTGCGTGGTCCTGCCAGGCGGTGGCCGGCCAAGCCGGTCATGCGGCGCGACAACATCACGATGCGCTGGGCGGGTTTCCTGCGTCGGGCGTCGTAGACGTGCAGCCCGGACTCCACGTCTCCGGCGGTCTGCAGGCAGTCGGTGAGCGCGGCCGCATCCAGCAGCGCTTGACACGCCCCCTGCCCGAGTGAGGGTGTCATGGCGTGCGCCGCGTCGCCGACCAGAGCGACGTTGCCTGCCACGAACGACTCCAGGTGGGGAGACAGGTCGTAGATCTCGTGCCGCAGCACCGCATCCTCGCCGGCTTCGGCGAGGATGCGTGGGATGGGGTCGTGCCAGCCCGCGTAGCGGGCGCGCAGGTCGTCAAGGGTTTCGCGGTGGCCCTCAGGGGTGGACACGGCGGCGTACCAGTTGGTGGAGCCAGGCTCTTGAGGTGTGATGCCGAACACCTGGCCGGGCCCCCACGTCTCGCCGTGCTCGGGTGGCTCGAATCCGGCGACGCCCCGCCAGGCCACGATCCCGGTGTAGCGAGGTTGGGTGGCGGTGCCGAAGTAGGCGGTGCGAACCACGCTGCGCAGTCCGTCCGCCCCGACCACCAGGTCGTAGTCCTTGCGCAGCGACTCCGGGTCGGTGATATTTGTCCCGGTCACGATCGCGGTATCTCCCACGGCGCTGAGCAGCAGGTCCATCAGTGAGATCCGGGACAGCATCAAGACCGGTGCGCCGCCCTTGCGCTCGATACGTTCCAGTGGCAGATCGGCGATCCGGCGACCGGCAGGCGTGCGGATCCGGGCCTTGCGGTAGGGGACCGTACGGTGGCGTAGTTCCTCGGCGAGGCCGAGTCGCGCGAGCGCGGCTTGTGCGTCGGGACGTAGGCCGAGCGCGGTGCCCTCCGGTCTGATCTGCGGCCAGCGTTCGAGCATGGTCACCTCCCAGCCGATGCTGCGCAGCCCGATGGCGGTGGCCAGTCCGCCGATGCCGGCACCGACGACGGCCGCGGTTCTCTTCATGTCACATCTCCTTCGTTCACCACAAATGTGGTACCACGGTTGTGGTACCACGGTTGTGGTACCACGGTTGTGGTAGATGAGGCAAGTCGCGATAATGAGGGCCATGGCGGAGAACCGGGATCGGCGCGACCAACTGCGTGACTCAGCGATCGAAGTGCTGGCCCATCAGGGCGGCAGAGGGCTGACCCACAGAGCCGTGGATCGCCAAGCAGGACTGCCGGAGGGCACGGCCAAGAACTACTTCGCCAGCCGCGACGCGCTGCTGCAGGCTGCCGCCGAGCGGTGCGTCGAGCGCTACTGGGCCGACCTGAAACGAGCGCAGGCAACCCGGATCGAGGGGCGCGACGGGCTCGTCGCACTGCTGAGCGACCTGCTCGCCCGTGCGCTCACGGCCAACAGATCCAGAGTGCTGGCCTACCTCGAGTTACATGCCGAGGCCGCACGAAGGCCGGCCCTGCGGCAGACGCTGGCCGAACTCACCAAGGCCGACTTGGCGCTGCACCTGGAGTCCCAACGGGCGGCGGGCCTACCCGCGACGCAGGCGGCCGCCGCCATGGTGACCATGTGTGTCAACACGGCCCTGACCTACCTGCTCACTCAGACCCCTCAGACGCTCAAGGCCTACGGTCTAGACGATCTCGACACCTTTCTGCGCGACCTCATTGACACCGCCTATTCCCCGAACCGGTAATGACGGCCCAGGAGGCCGAGCGCTTCGCCGCCGGGTGCGGCGGCGTGGTGCGGTGGTCAGTGCAGCGGCGTTTGACCTGGATCGCCGCAGGCGAACACGACGGGCAACCGTGCTCAGCGCGACGTCGACCTGCTTCTCCTCGTGCGTGAAGTCCGTACACCTCCGCGCCGACGGCGGTCAGCTCCGCGTGATGGTCGCGAAACCCGCAGGACTCGGGCGTGCAGCACCGTACGCCGGGAATCAGGTCCCATCCGTCCGGGGACGGTATGCCGGGGCGGCCCGTCATCGGGTAAACGTACAGCACCATGCGAGGCCGGCCGGCCGAGCGTGGCGAGGTCGACCGTACGCCGATCGGTGGTGGGCAGAGTCACCGAAGGGATGCCGGCGCCGGGCAGGTGGTCGGCGCCGACATCATCGAGCGGCACCCGCAGGTTGGCAGGCAGTTCTTCCCAGTTCATCGGTCTCCCATCGAACACCATCGGGGCTGGTGCCCGCGGGCGCCCATGACAAGGCGGCTCCACTATCGAGGACTCACGTGCCCATTCCCATCGTCGCGGACTGGTACATGGCAAGGCGGGACTGACCACGTCTCCCCGGTCGCGGGAAACCGGTCCGGGATCGCCCTGCCGATGATGACCGGCTACGTCAAGGCCGTGACCGACCCGGCCACCTCGTAGGCGTTGACCCGGTTCAGCACGTCCGGCGCGACCTGCGTCTGCACGCTGGTCGCCCACATCACCGACCAGAACGCCCACGCGCACCTCCCGAGCAGGTGCCGGCCATCAGCAGCGGCAGCGGCCTGTCAGTAGCTGTGTGTGACCAGTGTCGTCACTAACGCGGCGGCCTGACGGCAGCCACCTGGTGATGCCAGCAACAGCTACGAGGGCGTTGGCGGGGCACGAGCCAAGTAGGAACTCCTACCAATTGCTGGAGTAGTCCAGACACGTACGCAAGGTTGTGTGCTCCGTTGCCGATCCTCAAGGACCGGTTCGGCGGATCGGAGGTGGACCGATCAGGCTCTCGGAACAACGTGTGCGTTGGAGGGGTCCTGGGGGTCGTACCTCACGAGGACCCGGCCGTTCAGGGTGTGCTTCCGCTCCGTCGGCACGGTGCAGGACACGAGGTAGTCGCCCCTCCCCGGGACGGGGAAGGCGACGTTCGCCGTCTGGTACATGCCGATGACCACGTTCTGGCTGTTCCTGCTGTACTCCACGGGGCCCCAGCCGACAACGCCGCCCGTCGCCTCGGCGGTGCGGCGGGTGCGGGCAGCCTTCGAGCCGGAGCCACCTGACCTGGAGACGATCAGGTGACGATCGCTGCAGAGATGACGATGAAGATCACCGCGATGCGCGGCTGGTCTCGTCGGTGACCTCGGCGAGAGCGGTTTTGGTCTCGGCGAACCGCTCGGCCACCCGCGCCCGCTTGCCGCTTTCCTGCTGCAGTTCGCTCGCCAGGCGCTGGATGTCGGCACGGGTAGCGGTCAAGTCGCGGTCGCGCCCGGTCAGGGTTGCGGTGAGCGCATCGTTGGCGTCGGCCAACTCCTGCATTCTGAGGCGTGCCTGAGTGAGCGGCCAGGTGCTGCGCATCGCGTTCGGCCGCGGCGCGCGCTTCACGATGCTCACCGACCTCGCGCAGCGTGGCCCGCTCGGCGACCGCGGCTCGCCGCAGCCGGGCGATCTCGACACGGCCGTGGTTGATCGCGTCGTACAGGGCGCCGTGGCCACGGTCGAGATCCACCCCCAACTCCGCACCGAACTGCAGCTCTGGCTCGACGAACGCCCCAACTGGCCCCACGCCGGCGACAACCGGGCCCTGTTCCTCAACGCCAAGGGCGGACGACTGACCGCCCGCGCCGCCGGCGGCATCATCACCGAAATCGCCCAGACCGCCGGGCTGGACGATCCCACCACCGCGCATGTCCTGCGCCACACGCTCGCCACCACGCTGGTCCGCGGCAAGACCGACCTGGTCCTGGTCGCCGAGATCCTTGGCCACGCCCGCCTGGAGACCACCCGCCGGTACAGCTTGCCGTCCGACAAGGACAAGGAAGAGGCCCTCAAGCTGACCAACCGGATCGTCCGGGAGATGGGCCCGCTGCCTCAGTGACCGCCCGCAAGGTGAGGTCGCGCTCCCCTTTCATGACCGTCCAGCACTCGACCAGCCCGTCGATGCGCATCTGGGATGCGTCATGCCCGACTAGCCCAACCCTCCCGGACAGGGCGGGCGGGTTAGGGGATAACGAAAGTTATCTTTAGCGCGGATGCTGATCATGGCTGCGATCTGCACTGGTTCGTCGACATGACTTCGACGAGCCGGCTCTACGTGTGGCGACTGCCGTCAGCAAGGGCCGATCGTTACCGAAGAGCGATGTCCGAGCTGGGTGGGCGAGGGCTCGGGTTCCCGGTAGAGGAGACCAGCGGCTCGGAGCTGGCCGAGGGCGTGGAGTTCTGATCGTGCTCCGGTACGGATGGTCAGCGACCAACGGTGTCTCCGGCCAAGTCGTCGTCGGTTCCGATCAGGGCCATGTGACCGCCCTCCTCGAAGGGTGTGGGCAGGTCGAGTGTACGCAGATCCGTACCGGCCGAGACGTCGAGAAGGTGGATCTGGCCGTGGCCGCCGCGGGTGACCGCGACCAAAGGGGCGGCTGGTGAGGCGGCGACGGCGCGGCGTTGTACGCCGTCCCAGGGCGTGCCGCCCTTGCGGGGAGCGCCCTCCATCGGCGGTAGCGGAACGCGAGCGAGGACGGCAGGGTCCTCCGCGCCGACCACAATAAGTTCGTCTCCGTCTGGATGGATCCGGGTGAAGACCACTCCACCGGCACAGAAGGCCAGCCGGAAGACAAGGCCCGAGCCGAGGGGCACCCGCCCGATGGTGGCATCGTCGAGCCGGTGCCACCACGCGTCGTTGGTCCACATCGGCCACTCGCCAGGGTCGTCCGGTCCGCCGCGCACGGTACTCCACAGGGTCCGGCGCGCCGGGTCCAATCGCAGGTAGTAGCCCCGCCCCCCGTTCTGCCCTGGGGTGTCCCAGGCCAATGGCCGCTCGGCGAGCAGACCGGAGCTGCCGAGGCGGGCGCGATGCACACCAGTGCCGGTGGCGGCGAACACCTGCCCGGTCGCGGGGTCCGCGGCGTCTCCGTGCCCGTCGTCGGGCAGGGGGAGTCGGAGGAGCGGTTCGACCGTGGGGCAGCCAGGAGGCGCGTCCAGCAGGTGGGAGAGCCGGTAGGCGTCCAATGCCCCGGGCATGCGGTGCCGCAGAAGGACTAGCAAGTCACTCGCACCGGCCGGGCCTCCGGCGTTCGCCGGGGAAGCGCGGTCGGGGAGTACGGTGACACCCGGTTCGCCGACGCGAGTCCGTACCCGTACCGAACGGGGCCGGACGGCTTCGCCTGTCCCCATGCCCGTCTGCGGGTTCAGGTCGACGATGGTGAGTAGGTCACTCCACGGTTCCCAGGAGCGGCCGCAGCCGCTGGTCACCGCCACATACTGACCGCCGGGATCGGCGGCCAGATGTTCGGCGGGAACCGCGACCGCCGCCTTCGCCACCACCACCGGATTACCGGTTCCGGCGGCGAACGGGTCGAGGACGACCAATTCTCCGGCGAGGTCGTCGACGAAGGCGAGCTTTCCTCCGCCCAAGTGCAGGAAACCGGCGTGCTCGGCGAGATGGTGTCCATTGAGCCGGGCCAGCCGGCGGCCGGTGCGCGGCTCGATGACGTAGATGACGCCGGCGACGTGGTCGGCCGCGACGAGTCGCAGAGATGTCACGAATGCTCCAAGGGCATTGAATGTACAGAAACAATGAAAACCATTATCATGCCGGACAATGTGTGCAAGGTCGACCCACGGCCGATCGCCCGCCTCGACCCGACTTGTCACCCTCCCCCGATGAGAGAGAGCAATGACCATGCCGCGCACCCAGAGCCGCCTGCTGCGGCCTACCGTCGCGCTCGCCGCCGCCGGGGCCCTGTTGGTCGGCTGTGGAAACGCCAACGACGACCCCGGCGTGGGCGTCGGCGTCGGCGTCAAGAACGAAGCCGTCGCGAGTTTGCCGCCCGTCCAGCCGGTAGCCGACGCCGACAGCATCACCGACGTACGAGGGAAGAAGATCTCCCTCGAGCGCGCTCCAGAACGCGTTGTCTGCCTGGTCGCCCTGTGCGATGACATGCTGACCGAGCTCGGCATGGTGCCGACCGCCACCAACTCCTCGCTCCTCGCCCACCCTCAGTTCCTTGGTAAGGAGAAGGCACAGGAGGTCTCGGTCATCCCGGGCGGTTTCATCAGTCCCGAGATAGAGGCGATCCTGTCCCACAAGCCGGACCTGGTCATCGGCCTGGAGGACACGCACGGAAAACTTGCGCCCGCACTACAAGGCGCCACCACCTTCTGGCCGGTGCAGCCCACGACGTGGCAGGACAGTGTCGCCTACCTACGCGACCTCGCCGCGCTCACCCACCGCGGAGACAAGGCGGTCGCCGCCGAGCAACGGCTGCGGGACAAACTGGCCCGCGCCGAGAAGGCCAGGAGTGACAAGACAGCGCTGATCGTGTTCGGCAGCGATGAGAACTTCGGCGTGGCCACGCCGGCCGGAGACGTGGCGGCCGGACTGTTCCCGCGGATCTGTGACTATCCGTGGCAGAACCGGGGCGTCGAGGGCACCTACAGTCTGGAGGAGATCCTGGCCCAAAACGTCGACGTGCTCTTCGTGGAGACCATCGCGTTCGGCGCGCCAAGTAGGAAGCTGTCGGAGAAGATGGCCGGCAACCCTCTGTGGTCCCAGATACCGGCAGTCAAGGACGGCAAGGTAATCGAGGTCGACCCGGAAGTGTGGGCCAAGGGCCGGGGCACTAGATCCCTTGGCATCGTCCTGGATGAAGCTGCGGCCGCCCTCCGATGACGCGGACGGCCGTGCTGGCGGCTGGGCTGCTGGCCGCCGCCGCGCTGTGCGCGCTCTGCCTCGGCACGCTCACCGTCCCGCCGTCCCGACTGCTTGGCGTGCTGCCCGGCGGCACGGCGGACGGGCTGGAGGCGGTGGTGGTACGGGAAGTCCGGCTGCCCAGGCTACTGCTGGCGCTGATCGCCGGGGCTTGCCTGGGAGCCGCCGGGCTCATCATGCAGGAGGCGCTGCGCAACCCGCTGGCCGTTCCGGAGATGCTCGGCGTCTCCTCAGGGGCGGCACTGGGCGTCGCCGCTCCCTTGGTGCTCACGCTCACCCTGCCCGCCTGGTCTTATCCGCTGTTGGCGTTACTGGGAGCCGGTCTCGGCGGGGTCGTGACGCTCGTCGCCGCCGGTTTCGGCCGGAGCCCATCCGCGGTGCTGCTGACCGGGGCCGCGGTGGCGGCTGCGCTGCAGGCTGCGCTGCTGGTGCTGATGGTGATGGCCGATCAGCTCGATCTTCAGGTGATCTTCCGTTACCTGTTGGGCAGCCTGTCCGGCCGCACCTGGGATGCCTGGAACGGTGTCTGGCCATGGCTGTTGGTGACCGTCCCGCTTCTGGTGCTGTGCGCTCCGATTTTGTCGGTGCTGCGGCTCGGCGACGAGGACGCGAGTGCCCTCGGACTGCGGGCTCGACACGCCCGGCTGGGGGCGCTGGCCGTCTCCGTACTGCTCATCGCCCCTGTGGTGGCGGTGTGCGGCCCGATCGCCTGGGTGGGGTTCCTCGCCCCGCATCTGGCGCGGCGGCTACGTCCGGATGCCGACGTGGCCCGGTTGCTGCCTTGGGCGGTGGTGTGGGGCGCGGTGATCACCGTGTGGGCCGATCAGGCCGCACGTCTGGTTCTCATGCCGGTGGAGACCCCCGTCGGAGCATGGACAGCGTTGGTAGGGGTACCCGCGGGGGTGGCGCTGCTACGCGGCATCCGCACCGAGCAGAGGACCGGTGCCTGATGATGCTCACGAGACGGTCCGCGTCCACGGCCTTCACCGCGCCTCGCGCGGCATCTCCTACACGAAGCCGGCGCCGACCCGCGCTCATCCTCGGTGTGCTGCTGCTCGCCGTGCCCCTGGCGGCCATGACCGATCTAGCAGCGGGACGCGCACTTGCGGTGGGGGAACTGTGGCAGGCGCTCACGGGCGGCGCGGTGGACCCGATCGCCCACCACCTGGTCTGGCACGTTCGGCTGCCGAGGGTGCTGGTCGCGCTCGGAGCCGGGGCCAGTCTCGGGCTCGCGGGGCTGATCCTGCAGGCAGCGCTGCGCAACCCGTTGGCGGCGCCAGAGGTCACGGGGGTCACCCCGGGCGCGGTGCTCGGCGCGGTCGCCGCCACGGGAGCCGGCTTGGCCAACTGGGCATCGCCGGCCGTCGTCGTGGTCGCCGCGGTCGTCGGTGGCTGCGGCGGGGCGGGGCTGTTGTGGCTGTTGACCGCCCGGGCGCGCGATCCGGACTCCATGGCGGTGCACGGCGTGCTGGTTTCCGCGGCTCTGGGCGGGCTGACGGCGGTGATTCTGCTGGCCGTACCGGGCGAGCTCGGCAGTTTCGTGCAGTGGATGGTCGGAACCACGGAGGCGCGGACCTGGGAGCACTGGACGCTGCTGTGGCCGTGGGCGCTGTGCTGGGGTGTCGTCGCCTGCCTGACCGCGAGCCCGCTGATGTTGTTGCGCTGCGGCGAGCGGGTGGCGGAGGCGGCCGGTCTTGTTCCGGCTCGGGCGCGCGGGTTCGCGCTGCTCTGCGCGGTGGCCCTGACGGCGGGCGCGGTGGCCTCGGTGGGGGCACTCGGGTTCGTCGGACTCGTCGTGCCGCACGCGGCGCTCGCCCTGCTTGGGGCCGATCTGCGGATCACACTGCCGGGAGCGGCGCTCGGCGGCGCCGTCGCGGTGTGTGGAGCGGACGCGGCCGCACAGTTGATCTCGCGGGCGGTCACCGCCTGGGGAGCCGAGCATCTCAGCGTCCCGGTCGGCGCAGTGACCACCTGCGTGGGCGCGGCAGTGCTGCTGTTTGTCGCTCGCCGGCATGCCGTCGAGCCGTGATCCGGCGCCCGGGTGTCCCCCACGCGAACGAGGAGTACAGACCGTGTCCGAACTGATCGGCCATTCCGACACCACGACGACGAGTACGGGAGCCGCCGTGCTGGACATCGATCGGGTGAGTTTCGGCTATCCCGGGCAACGTGTGCTCGACAAGACGAGCCTGCGGGTCGAAACCGGCGAACTCATCGCCCTTGTCGGTTTGAACGGCTGCGGCAAGAGCACCCTGCTGCGGCTTGCGGCGGGCGTGCTGCGTCCTGAGTCGGGACGGGTGTCGGTGGACGGCGCCGACATGGCGCGGACCTCCCGCCGCGCCGCCGCCCGCAAGGTGGCCCTGCTACACCAGTCCGCCCCTGCCGTGCCGGGCCTGACGGTGCGGCAGATGGTCCGGCAGGGCCGCTACGCCGCGCGGGGTCCGCTGGGCATGCTCCGCGTCGGCGACGACGCTGTGACCGTCCGGGCGATGCTGGACGTCGGTGTGGAGCAGTGGGCGGACCGGCCGGTGGAGACGCTTTCCGGCGGTGAGCGGCAGCGGGTACGCCTCGCCCTGGCCTTGGCCCAGGACACGCCCGTCCTGCTGCTCGACGAGCCGACCACCTACCTCGATTTGCGGCACCAACTGGAAGTGCTGCAATTGGTCGCCCGGCTGCGCGAGGAGCGGCGGCTGACCGTGCTGATGGTGCTGCACGATCTGAACCTGGCTGCCCGCTTCGCCGAGCGTCTGGTGGCTCTGCGGGATGGACGCGTGGCGGCGGACGGGCCGCCGGACAGTGTGGTGACGTCTGAGCTGCTGCGGGAGGTGTTCGGCATCGAGGGCAGGGTGGGCCGGGATCCCGAGCGTGGGTGGCCGGTCTGCTATCCCGACAGATCTACCCCTCTTGATATAGAAAACCGTTTTCATTATCATTAACCTCGATACCCGATCGGGTGTCGCTTTCGCCCCCAATCAGGAGGAATCCATGGAGCAGCAGGTCTTCTCCCCGATCGACGAGCACGCCCAGCTCCCGCACCTGTCCGCCACCCACTCCAATGCCCTCGTCGAGAACCCCTTCGAGGACGAGGAGTAACGGCAGAGGCAGGCCCGTCCGGAGGCGCCTCCGGACGGGCCGTCCCCTGCCCGGTGGCATCCCCTGTCCTGCCGGTATCCGGCACAACGGCTCATGAGGAGAAACGTGCCGCGGCCCCAACTCTCCCCCGGCGTCGAGATCGTCACCGTGGACGGGCATCCGCCCGCGGTACGCACTCCCGACGGCGAGTTCCTGCGCCTCAACGCCTCTCCCAGGGCCACCGCAGGGCTGCTAGAGCTACTCGGTCACGCCACCGCGGCGAAAAGCAGCGGTTCGGACCAGACTCAGCCGAGTGACACCCGGGAGGTCGAACGACTGCTGGGCGCCTTCACCGAGGCCGGATACCTCGATGCGTCGCCCTCCTGGCCGCCGGACCGCGCCGACGTGCTCGTCCTCGGTGACGAACGGCTGACCTCGCCGCTCATCGAATTGCTTTCCTCCGCGGGAGCTCGGCCTCGCCCCGCGACACCACCGGATGTCGCGATACTCGCCGACGCACGGTCATCCGACGTCGCCGCGGTGGTCTGGTGCCTTGACCGTCCTGCTCCGCCGGGACTGTGGAAAGACGCCGACCGGCTGCCCGCGCGGGGCATCGCCTGGGCTCGCTGCCATCGTGAGGGCTGGCATGCCTGGATCGAACCCATCGCAGCCGCCCCAGGCGACGTGCTCGCCGCTCACGTGGCCGCGCGCCGCCTCGCCGCCACCCCGGCACATCGCGAACTGGCCGCCTACTGGGCCGGGACCGCCGCCACCGGCCCGCATCCGGTCACCGGAGCCGCAGCCGCGGCGACCATCGCCGCGCTGGTCACCACCGACCTCGCCGCATGGTCTCAGGGCCGGGCGAGCCGCGGGAACGGCCTACCCGCTCGCCGACGCCTGCGCAGACTCGACCTGCGGGACCTGCGGGTCACCGAACACTGCGTGCTGCCCGTTCCGCTCGTCGCCCCGACCACGGTACGCCGCGCATGAACCCTTGTCGCAGCATGTTCCTCGCCGCTGGTGACGACGCGACTCTGGCCGCCGACTACTGCCTGCCGAATGGACCCGGCCCGTTTCCCTGTGTCCTGATCCGCACCCCGTACGACCGTCGCTCGCACACTGCGGAGCTACGCGCCTGGGCACGGCGGGGCTTCGCCGCAGTGGCTCAGGACGTACGTGGCCGACACGGCTCAGGGGGACAGTGGCACCCCTACCTCAACGAAGCCGAGGACGGCGCGGCCACCGTGCGGGCATTGCGCCGGCAGCCGTGGAGCAACGGCGCGATCGTCGCCTGTGGAGCCTCCTATGCCGCGCACTGTGCACTGGTCCTGGCGTTGCACACCGACCCTGCGGTCCGACCTGACGCTGTCATCGTCGCCGTACCGGCGCTGGGCCTGGCGGAGACCGCACGCGAGACGAGCGGAGTGGAACGGCTGCTGGCGCGAACGGGTTGGTGGGCCGCCCACGGTGACCGTCCGGACAGTGACCCGTCCGCGTTGGACCGGGCGCTGGCTACCGACCCCAGTCTGCTCGACCACCTGCCTCTACTGGAACTGCCCAAGCGACTCAGTCGCCCGCTGCCCTCCTGGGAACGGCTCTGGGCCGCGGAGCGATCGGGCGATTCCGCCGGAACGATCGACACCGGTACCGGCCCGGGCGGCAACGGGCTGCGGGCTGAATCGGGGGTGATTCCCTTGCTCGCCGTAGGTGGGAGTTACGACCCTTTCGTCACCGAGACCGTGGCGCTGTGGCGGGTTTGGGGTCGGCGAGGCTCGGGGGCGACCCGGCTGCTGCTCGGACCTTGGGGCCACGCTCTCACCGCCTCTCCCGGCCCAAGAGCCGGTGAAGGTCACCGATTGGTGTTAGGACCGCTATATGCGAGGTTCGCGCAGGCCGCACTAAGCGGAACACTGACCGGGCGTCGCGGCGCGATCGCCCTTGAGGGCACAGACCAATGGCTGGCCGCCCAAGAGCTGGACCATCCTCCCAAGCCCGTCCGCATGGACGGCAAGGGCACGGGTTTGCGGGTGCTTCGGGGCGCGGGGTTCGTCGCGGACCCTGAACGTCCGGTGCGTTCGGACCACCTCGACGTGCCCGCGTGCGGCCGGCCTGACCGGTTCCTGGCCCTTGGCGAGCCGCTGCTCGATGCGCTTGATCTGGCCGGGGATGCCGAGGCCCGGATCCTGGCCACAGCGGATGCCCCCAGCGCCGACTGGGCCGTTCGCCTAGTCGTCGTCACTCCGCGCGGCACCGCCGATCCGCTGGCCACCGGCATCGCGCGCAGTCAGGCACCGGCCGGAGCACACGTCCTGATCAGCATCCCGCTCGGACCGCTGTACCACCGGCTGCCCGCAGGCGTCCGGCTGCGGCTGGAGATCGCGGGGCACCACTTTCCCGCCCACGCCCGCAATCCGCACACCGGGCACGATCCGCTCCGCGCCACCATCCTGCGACCCTCCCGGCGCACCGTCGTCCCGGACGGCAGCCACCTGTTGCTGCCCGCCCTCGACCCGGCCGCCACGATCCGACCCGTCGACCCAGCCGAGGAGATCACCAGGTGACCGCGCACACCGAGACCGCCACCGGTCCCGCGCACTACCCCACCACCAAGCTCGCGTCTGCCCTCCCAATGGACGCGCTGGTCGACCCGGTTTGCGGGCTGATCCGGTCAGTGGCCCCGGTCGGGCACCCACCAGGAACCCCGGCCCGCTACGTGGCGATGACCGCCAATGTCAGCGACGCCCGCCGGTTCGGAGCCTGGCCCGCCGACCGTGTCGCCCTGGGCACCACCTTCGGCGACCCCGGCGGGGCCCGCATCGCCGCCATCGCCGAGGCGGTGGAGCGCTACTGCGGCAACCGCCTGCCGCCCCCCGGCGAGCCGGACGCTCCGCTACGCGCCACCGCGGCCGACCTTGCCGGGCAGAACCATCTCACCGCGGCCGAGCTCCCTGCCTACGCCGACTGGCAGTACGACCGACCCTGCTTTCCGTACCGACGCTTCACCGAGGCCACCGAGGCGCTGTGGGCGCTTGGCACCGAGCAGTTGCCCGACGGCGGCGAGCGCGACTGCCTGGCGCCTGTGGCGCTGACTCATCTCAACTGGCGGCAGGGCGACCTCAAATCCCTGCCGCGCACCCATCACCTCAACTACGCGGGCATCGCGACCGGTGCCGGTCTCACCGACGCGATCGAACGCGCGCTGCTGGAAACCGTCGAACGCGACGCCCTCGAACTGTGGTGGCACTTGGACGGCCCCACGCGAGGCGTCGACCTGGACAGCATCCCGGGACTGTCGGCCGACCTCGCGGGGTCGCCGCTGCGGACCTGGGTGGTGGAGATGCCTAACGAGTTCGCCCCTGCCATGGCCGCCCTGGTGTACGACGCCGATCGCGACCTCTACGCGGCCGGGTTCGCCTGCCGATACGACCCCGCCGAAGCCGCTCGGAAGGCCGTTCTGGAGGCCGTGCACACCTGGGTGTTCACTCAGGGGCTCACCGACCCCGACGGATGGGTGTTCCAGGCCATTGAGGCCGGGATGCTCGCAAAGGGCCTCTATCTGGACCACCGGACGGATCGCCGTTACCTCGACGACGCCGGAGAGGACTTCGCCCGCGTCCGCGACCTGGGCGCCCACGTTCAGGTTTGGCTGGACGACCGACTGGCCCCATTGGCGCGGCGCTTCAGCCATCCCGCACAGACCGTGCCGGTCGACCGGATCAGCCCCGGTTCGCCGCAGCGGCTCCGCGAACGCCTCGCATCCGGCGGCCACCGCGTCGTCGCCTTCGACCTGACTACGCCCGATGTGGCCGAGACGCCGCTGCGTGTGGCTCGCGTTCTGGTCACCGGCCTGGTGCCTAACGCCCCCGCCGCGTTCGCCTACTACGGCTGCCCACGTTTCGCACAAGCGGCGCTCGCCCGCGGGTGGCGTGCCACCGTCCCCACCGGCTCCGGCGACTTCACACTCGCCCCGCCTCCGCACATGTAATGGGTCGCCCGAGCATGACCGCCACATCCACCGACCGGCTGGTCGCCGAGGCGCTCGCCGAGGCCCGTTCCACCCGGCCGGTCGACCCGGACACCTCCGCAGGCCCGGCCAGACAATCCTGGGCCGGCGAGCCGACCGATCTCGCGGCCGAGGGAGGTGCTCTCGACCTGGGACACCTGCTGGCGACCTCCCTCAAGGCCGGACCGGTCGACCGTACGGCCGAGCCGGTCGACCCTGGCGACGGCGTCTCGACGCGGCTGCGACCCGCAGCGTCTGCCGGCGGGCTGCACCCGGTCAACGCCCATCTACTGGTCGGCCCGGGGTGTTCGGTGCCGCCAGGACGCTATGCGTACGACCCACTGGAGCACCGGGCTTTCCGGCGCGGCCCCGCACCGGCCAATGCCCCTCGCGGGATGGTCGCCGTGCTCACCGTGACCGTCCAGCGAACCGCCTCCCATTACGGCCACCGCGCCTGGCCACTGCTGCTCCTGGACACCGGACACGCCGTGGCCGCCCTGGCCATGGCCGCAATCGCCCACGGCCACCATGCCCGGCTGACACTGAACGTCAACGCGGCGAGGCTGGCCGCTGCCGCCGGGCTGCCCGGGCCCGACCGGTGGAACGCCACATGGGCGGGTACCACAGCGGAACATTCGCTGGCCGCCGTGCACATCACGGTCCGCACCCCGGCCGATCAACCCGGCCACCTCACCCCCTGCCCGCTCACCACTTGGGCCGCCGAGCCGTTGGCGACGCGCCCGGCAACCGGCCCCGCGCCGAGTCCGGCCGGGCATCGCGCCGGAGCGGTGCTGATCGCCTTGTCCCGCACCACCGCCCCCGCCATCTGGTGGCCAGCCGAATCCTCGTTCAGTGGCGAGAAGTCGTCCTTGGCGCAGGCCATCGCCAACCGCCGCAGCGCACCACCGCCCCTGCACGGGCAGCCAGATCCCGGCGCTCTCGCCGCCGTGTTGTCCGCAGCAATCAACGCCGGCCCGTACGGTCCGGCCTGGTGTGCCGCCGTCGGCATGCCCCCGGGCCTGGTGACCGCCGATCCCTCAGAGCCGAAGGCGCTCCGCCCCATCGCCAGTGGAGAGGCACGGCCGACGCTGGCCGTATGGGCGGCTCGGCAAGGCTGGCTATCGCAAGCGGGAGCCGTACTCCTGGCCGAGGGAGTCCCGGACTCGGCTTCCGCCGAGCAGATACGCGTCGAGCATTTGGCCGCGGGTTACGCCGCCGCCTGCGCGGAGCTCACCGCGACCGCTCTTGGTCTGCGCACCCGGCCGATCGGCTCCTGGCAGGCCGCCGATCTGGGAGCCTCGCTCGGCGGCCCGGCTGGGCAGCGATGGGTCATCCACGGTCTCGCGCTTGCTTCTCCCTTTCGACCTTCCCCTCCGTCTCACTCCCGGAGCGACCGCCGATGATGCTGCATCCCGAGCTGCTGCGTGCTGCCCGTACCGCGCCGGCCACGCTGGTGCGCGCTACCGCATTGCTCACCGCGGTCACCGCCGCCCATATCGCCCAGGCCACACTGCTCGCCCTCACCCTCGCCGACATCGCCGGTGACCGCACCGACCGGCTGTCCGTCCTGCTCGTCGCGGTAGCCGCCGTGCTGCTCCTGCGCGTGTTCCTCATCAGGTGGCAGCGACTGGCCGCCGCCGACGCCGGTGCGCGGATTCGGTCGATCCTGCGCGACGAACTGCTCGTCCAGGTCGGTCGCCTCGGCTCCGCCCACAGCACCGCCGCCCGCGCCGGAGCACTGCGCGCGACCGTCGTCGACGGTGTCGAGGGCGTCAACATCTACCTGTCCCGCTACCTACCGCAGTTCGCAGTGGTGTGCCTGGTCACACCCACGCTCCTGACGTGGATCGCCACCATCCACGCGTGGGCGGCCGTCGTCCTCACCGCGGCCGTGGCCTCGGCGCTCCTGCTTCCACGGCTATGGGATCGCGCGCTGGCCGAACGCGGCAAGGAGCACTGGGACAGCTACGAGGACTTGGCCGCCGACTATCTGGAAGCGCTCCAGCAGATGCCCACCCTGCGCGCCACCGGAGCCGTCCACCGTAGGCGTCAAAGGCTGGAAATCCGGTCACGCCAGCTGCATCGGGCCATCGTCGCCAAACTCCGGGTCTCGCTGGTCGACACCGCCCTGACCGACATCGCCATCCAGGCGGGCACGCTCGGCGCGGTCCTGTTGGCCTGTGTGTCGGCCGCCACCGGCCGCGCCACCGGGGCCGAGTCCTATCTGCTGCTGACGCTCGCCTCCGAGTGCTTCCGGCCGTTGCGCGACCTGTCCAGGGAATGGCACGCCGGATACGTGGGTCTCTCCGCAGCCGACGGTATCGCCGCGCTGCGCACCGCCCGGCCCGCCGTGCCCGACACCGGC
Source organism: Dolomitihabitans soli (assembly GCF_022213955.1). GTDB lineage: Bacteria > Actinomycetota > Actinomycetes > Streptosporangiales > Streptosporangiaceae > Streptosporangium_A > Streptosporangium_A soli. The sequence goes on from NZ_JAKNTW010000021.1 coordinate 62,071, forward strand.
ACGCTCGCGCTCTCGTGGCCGTCGCCGCCTGCCCTGTCGTTCGCGGATGTCCGCTTCACCTACCCGGGCAGCGACCGTCCTGCTCTCGACGGCGTCGGCTTCGAATGCCCAGCGGGCCGTACGACCGCGCTGGTGGGTCCATCGGGCGCAGGAAAGTCCACGCTGCTGGCGCTCGTGCAACGTCATCACGACCCTGATGCCGGGGCGGTGTCGCTCGACGGCGTCGACATCCGCGAACTGTCTCTGGCCGCGCTGCGCCGTACCGTCGCCGTGGTCTCCCAGGAGACCTATCTCTTCGCCGCCTCCATCTCCGACAACCTGCGGCTGGCCGATCCCGACGCCACCGACCAGCAGCTCATCGCCGCCTGCCGCGATGCCGGGATTCACGACGAGATCATCGCGCTCCCCGGCGGTTACGCGACCGTTTTGGGCGAACGCGGCGCAACCCTTTCGGGCGGTCAGCGGCAACGCCTGGCCCTCGCACGTGCCCTGCTCTGCGACGCCCCGGTCCTGGTGCTGGACGAGGCCACCAGCGCGGTGGACGAACACCGCGAACACCAGATCACCCGAGCGCTACGCCGCGCCGCGCAAGGCCGGACCTGCCTGATCATTGCCCACCGCCTGGCCGCCGTCCGGGACGCCGACCGGATCGTGGTCCTGGACCGCGGCCGTGTCGACGCCGTCGGCGACCACCGGACGCTGGCCGTCGCGGGCGGTACCTACGCCGCACTGGCCACTGCGGACCTGCGCGACTGATCGCCGAGGAGTTCCATGAACCCCCAACCGCCCACCCGGCGCGTCCTGCGCGGGCTGCTCCCCGCGCTTCGGCCGCACCGCCGAATGGTCGCCCGTACGATCATCTCCTGCCTGATCGACCAAGCCGCGCTCGTCGTCCTGATCACCTGGCTGGCCCATATCGTCGGACGGGCCGTCATCGACCGCGCCGCACCCGATCTTGCCACCGTCGGCATGCTCGGCGGGCTGGTGCTGCTCCGGGCCGTCGCGACATGGCGGCAGATGGACCTGTCGCACGACCTGGCCTACCGCGTGCTCGCCGAGTTGCGGGTGCGCATCTACGACGGTCTCGCCCGCAGCGCGCCCGCCCGCATCGCCGGTCGCCGTAGCGGTGACCTGGCGGCGACCGCGATGAACGACATCGAGACACTTGAGTTCTTCTACGCCCACACCACCGCTCAGTTGTTCGCCTCCGGACTGGTCTTCGTCTCCGGTACGGCTGTGCTCGGCGTGGTCGACCCCTGGCTGGCGCTTGCCGTCCTGCCCGCGGCCGCCGCCCTGATGGTGCATCCGCTGCTCGGCGACCGTGGCCGTACCGTCCGTGGGAAGCAGGTCCGCACCGCCATGGCCAGTCTCTCGGCCGATGCCGTCGACACCGTGGACGGCATCCGTGAACTACTTGCCAACAACGCCCTCGGCCCCCGCCGTCGGCAGCTCGCCGCCGCCAGCCGCCGACTCGCTCTCGCACAGCGCGCCGAGGCCCGTCACGACGGCGCCTTCCTCGCTGTTCAAGACATCCTCGTGGTACTGGCTCTGATCGCCGTGATCGCCGCCATCGGGACCGCGGGCGACAGCCCGCACGGCGCGTGGGCTCCTGCCGCGCTGGCACTGGCCGTCTCCGTCCTGGCACCGGTGGCCGCCGGTGCCGACGCCCTGCGCCAGGCCGGCAGCCTGCGCGCCGCCGCGGCACGGGTGATGGCCGCGATCGACGCCCCGCCGACCGCACCGCCCCCGCCTCGGCCGATTCCGCTTCCCGACGGCCCGGTCAGCATCCGGCTGCGCAACCTTCATTTCTCCTACGGCGACGTCCCCGTGCTGCGCGGCCTGAATCTTACCGTCCCACCGCGCCGCACCATCGCCCTTGTCGGAGCCTCCGGAGCCGGAAAAACCACCCTTGCCCACCTCCTGGCCCGCTTCTGGGACCCCGCGGACGGCACAGTCGAGCTCGTCACCACGGAGAGAGCCGTCGACCTGCGCGATCTCACCGACAACGAACTGCGCTCCGCTGTCGCGCTGGTCGGCCAGGACGCCTCCCTGTTCCACGGCTCGCTTCGCGACAACCTGCGGCTGGCGGCACCCGACGCCGATGACGACCTGTTGAACCGCGTCATCAGGCAGTGTGGTGTCGACCGGATCGCCGCCACCTTGCCCAACGGCCTCGACAGCATCGTCGGAGAACGCGGCGCCACCCTCTCCGGCGGTCAACGAGCCCGCGTCGCGCTTGCCCGCGCCCTGCTCACCGACCCCAAAGTCCTGATCCTCGACGAAGCGACCGCCCACGTGGACACCGTCGGCGACGCCGAACTCGCCCGCCTGCTCATCGGGCGGGACGCCACCACGATCGTCATCGCGCACCGCCCGGCCACCATCCGCCGCGCCCACCACATCGCCGTCCTCGAGAACGGCCAGGTGGTCGAAGAAGGCACCTGGGACACCCTCACATCCACCGACGGCGCTCTGAGCCGGCTGCTGGCCACCAGCGCGTCACACGGGCGAGGGAGGCATCTCGGATAGATAGCCAGCTCCCTGCATTCCGCGGCCGTTAGGATGGACCTGACCTATCGAACGGCGCGCAACCATCACAACCCGATGGAGCCGCACGCCGCCACCGCCCCATGGAGCGGCCATCGGCTCACCGTCTGGGACAAGACCCAGTGGGTCATGGGTTCGCAGGCCGAGCTCGCCGCCGTGTTCGGCATCCAGCGACAGGACCGCCCTGGGCCTCGACCCCACAGGCAGGACACAGTGAGCAGCACCGTGGGATTGCCCCGCCTGCTCTCGACGGCCGCGCAGGTACTGGAAGGGTCGGCGAGGTCCCGCCGGTCACGATCACATGCGATCAGGCGATCCTGCCGCGCGGGCGACGCAATGCCACACCGGCTCGGCATACCCCTGGTCGCCGAGCGCGGCCACCGGCTGCTTCAGCAACCCGTTCAACCGCCGGAAATCACGGGTGCCATCCGGCCGCAGGTCCGGCTCCAGCTCGGCCGGATGCCGCCATCCGGCCACCAGATGCGGATCCACATGCTCATTCGCCCGCCCCGGCCCATACAGGTAATAGATCAACCCCTCCACCCGGGACCCACGCACCACCTTCCCGATCACCGCAACTGCTTCCGCACCGCTTCCGCGATTCCGTCCAGCCTCCGCACCGTCCGCACACACGCCGCAGCGTACGGAACCAGATCCCCCGCCACCTCACCCGTCGCGTTCAACGCCGCAACCGCCTGATTCAGATTGACCCCGATCCGCCGCACCTGATTACCGGCCCGCATCAACACGATCAACGCCTCCCGCAACGGATCCGGCATCGGCGGATCCACCTCCCGCGCCGCCGCCAACACCGCCAGCGCCGCGTACGCCCCGCGCGCCAACCCGAGCCGCTGCGCCGCGGCCTGCACATCAGCGTGCTCATCCTCGGTCAACACGAACTTCACCACCCGCGACCGAGCCACCCCCTGCCGTTCCCGACGCCGCCGCACCGGCCCGACCACCGGCCCCTGGCCTTCATCAGGCATCCCCGATCACATCCCCCGAACGGACCGCGCCCGGTCCCTGCCGATCAGCACCACCCGCACCCAGCTGCGGAAACGTGGCGCGCCCTGATCAGCAGCGTGCATCGCCGGACCCCGCCGGGTCCAGAGATAAAGGGACGTTAGACATATCTTGCTTCGCTACGGCACAGCCCGGCACGAACCTGCCCGAAGACTCAGCGGCATGCACATGCCTGCTGGTGGCACGCACTGAATTGCCCGGCGTTCTTGTCGGCGCCGCATGCCACCATATGGCGAAACGATCAAGGAGGTTCCTGTGACCGACCCCCTCGCCCCGTTCCGTTGGTTGGAAGCTTCGCCGGGAGACCGCGACGATCTGCTGGGCGAGATCTTCTGCGTGTCCTTCTTCCGCCGGCTCGACCCCGCCGAGGTGCTGCACCGCTTCGGACTCGCAGGGCGCGAGATGACCTTCGACGAGCTCAGCGAGAAGGTCGAGAAGTTCATGCTGGAGACCGGTGGCGGGGATGGTGGCGGGTACGTCGGTGTCGCCCCCGTCGGTGAGTGGAGCGTGGCCCTGGAACTGTCGGGCTGGAGGGCGATGCTGTCCGAGACGGCGGCTGGGCTGTCAACAGGGTGCGAGTTGGTGGCCGTAGGGCGGCACGACTACGCCGAGCACGGCTTCGTCTATGCGGTCGACGGCCAGATCGTCACCAGCTTCGCCCCGCACCAGCCGGACATTCGATGGGGCGACGACCCGGATCAAATCAACGAGCTCATGCGGGAAGCCGGCTTCCCGCCGGACGCACTGGCCGACGATGCGGAACAGGCGGCATGGGATGACTTATACGCCAACGGGATCTCACGGGCGTTCTGTCTGGCAGCCAAGATCACCGGCGTAGTGCTCACCCCTGACATCCTCAGCCGGCCCCTGCTCGTCGGCTCCATCAGTCAGTGAGCACGAGAGGCGTTTGCCACCAGCCCAACGCCTTTACATTGTAGATCGCGGCCGTAGTCTTCTCCCGACGGGAGCCAGCCTCACAGCGTCAAGACCACTTATGGCGGTTCAACTCCACGACCACGCCGATGCCGGAACAACCCGATCCAGCGGCCCCGCTGACGGCCCGGGATGGCGAGTGACGTCTGGTCCCGGGGGCAAATGGGGGTCAGATAATCAAGAAGGCCGGACCCGCGACACGCGGTCCGGCCTGTGACCTGGAGATATATGGTGGGCGATACTGGGGATCAAACCAGTGACCTCTTCGGTGTGAAGCAATCACGGCATCGACTCGACATCGTCGCCACCCCCACCCCTTCCACAGCAACTGTCCACCGTTGTTTGCCAACGGCCGCGAGCATCCATGGCGGTTGTCACTCGGTTGGTCACTCGGTAGCCGCACACCGTAACGGCATCCGTCGTAGCGGCCTTCGGTTGGTACGACGGATGCCGCATCAGCACGTTACTGAGATACGCGCAACGCGTCTCTGTTATGCATGTGGACCGGGTGGCTACTTGATCACGTACATCGCAACCAGAGCTGAGACCTGGCTCATGACCTGCTTGATATCGGTTCCGGTGAAGCCGATCCATGCGAGAGCCAGTGAGGTGATCTCAGCGAATAGCCGGAAGATGGCTGTGCTCAAAGTGAGTTAGAACAAGCGCCGCGCGGGAGATATCGCCGATTCCGCTTTCCAAATATAGCGGGATTTGATTATCAAAAGCCACCAACGCTGACGACTGACCGATTGAAGTTCCTGACCATTGTGAGCTCCAGGAGGTCCATCGTCCGGGGGCAGGATCGCGCGATATACCGAAGACATACCGGCGGTCTCTAGCCTGGCTGGAGCTGTCACCGACCTGGTCGGCCGCCGGCGGCAGTCCAGAGCCGATCACATGGAGGATCCATCTCGTGAAGTTCAAGAGCCTGCCTAAGGCATTCGGCACGGCCGCGGTCGGCGCGCTCATCGCGGCCACCTTCGTCGTCGCCAACCCCAGCGCGGCGGCGGCGGCGAGCTTTAACTACGACGCGCCCACCAAGGCCACCGACGTGCGCACATTCAAGGAGTACGTGGCACCCAGCGGCGCGCGGCTCCAGCTCCGCATGGGCAAGTACAAGGGATCGTGGTACCGGTGGGGCCGCACGTCTAACCCGAGCAGCAACCTCAACAAGACCTACACCCTGTCATTCGGGCGGGTCGGCAACCCTTCTGCCTGCCCGAACGGCCACTCTGATGTGGACATCGACGGTACCTCGTACACGGGCGCGCTGAAGGTCACGAGCGCCCCCTCCCCCTACTGCACCTACAAGGTCGCCTGGATGAACAGGGAGGGGTCCCATCAAAAGTGGCTCGAATGGAACGGGAAATGACCGGTTGTAGCTGAGCGCCATCTCATGATCAGTGGTGGCCGCCTCCTGCACGGGCGCGAATCGACGTCCACGCACCGATCAAACAACCCTCAGACAACCAGATCCTCAGCCCGGACAACCGCACCTACAACCGGCTCCTACGAGCGGTATTAGATCGACTATAACGGGAGTACGACGCCTCCACGGCAGATCAATCTGTCGAAAAGGGTCGTTTATTGTACAGGCATTTAGCGTTTGGGTGTACGTACACCTTCTGCCCAAACTTGCAGGTCAAAAGCATGACGCCCCATATAAGTGTGCTGCTCAGACCCATTGATAATCCCGATTATCAATGGGTGATAGCGATCAGTTTCATTTTGGACACACTTGCAATGGATGCGACTTTATGGGGGGTTTTGAGACTTGTGTCTGATTGTTAGACCCGTTCTCCCCAGCTACTAGCCACCTGCATCCGGCGAGGCGAGACGGCCCGGGACGCTCTTCAAGGCGACTCGCGCATAGCCGCCGTGTCGCATGGAAACTTAGGATTCATGGCACCTCTCGCGGGTGCCAGAGACGGGGGGTGGGGGAGTTACAGGTCAATGGAGTGCCCGCACTTCTGGCACCCGCCCTGGCACCCCTCGTGGCACCCCCGCTGGCACCCCCCTGAATTCGACCTGGCATCCCGCCTGGCACCCCTGGCAGCAAGATCAAATGCTTGGGGGATGCATCCCACGCGCAGCCGTGCGCGCCATCCAGACCAACCCGCCGGCTACTCCCCCAGAGGCGTTCAGGGGCCGTTCTGCGTGAGTCACGCGGGGAAGGCGTCGGCCCCGAGCACCACGTCGGCCAAGTTAGGCCGCCAGAGGGGAGTTAGATCGCTAACCCCAGTCCCAATGGCTCCGTAACCCATGCCGACCTCGGGGAAGTTAGCGAGTTAGCTGAGTTGAGTCGGAGTCTCTCGCCCAGCTGCGGACCCCTGAGAGCGCTGATATCGGCGGGCTGGGGAGGTAACTCAGCCGCTACCAGGTAGCGGCATCGCTACCGCAGCCGCTACCGGAGCGACGTGCGGAAACGACCGAAGGTAGCGGGTAGCGGCACACGCCGTAGACGACACAGAACCATCCCCTGGCCCTCCTTCGAGGGATGGCGCTCCGCTACCGCTACCCCTGCACGGCGGTGGTGAAGCCCGACGCACATGGCCAGATGGCGCGCGGGAGGTTGCCCATCGCGCGGAACGCGTAGAGAGCGCGCGAAGCGACCCTTCTGGATTGGTCTTCACGTCTCTAGGTCTAGACCCTGACGCCTCTAGACCTAGAGGCTCCTCTAGAGGCTGATTCCGTGATCCACCTGCGGTCTAGGGCCTAGAGGCCCGTAGGCGACAACCGCCGTGAACGCCCCCGTGGCGCTCTCGTGAGAGCTGGGGTGCCACGTGGGAGAGTTACAGGGAGACCTCCGTGACACCCAAATGTGGCGTCTCAAGGTGCCGCTAGACCTAGCACCCTGAACCGCTAGGTCTAGCACCCCCGCTAGCGTCGAAACCGACCGTTGACCTGGCATCTAGCACCTAGCAGTCCCCCGTCAGGATGGCCCCATAGGGGACTTTCCGCCGCGCTCGCCGATGAAGGTTCCTTTGGCGGGCAGCGTCACGATCAGACCGCGCTCGCGGAGTTCCACCATCGCGCGTCGTACGGTGCCGAGCGCTACGCCGTACTCCTCAGCCAGAGCACGCTCACCCGGTAGACGCGAGGCTGGGCGGAGTTCGCCGGCGTCGATGCGTGCGGCGATATGGTCGGCCATCGCCGCGTAGACGTACACCGCGCCCTCAGGGTCGAACGGTGGAACGCCCTGGTCATCTCCCATAGAGATCACGTTAGAGCGGCCTTGAGCTGCACAAACAGGCAGGTAGCGGCATGCCGCTGTACACCGCTCTATACCGCGTCATACGATCGATGGATGAGCGGGCACCCCCTGAACGAGGTAGCGGGCACAGACAGCGTCTGCATCGCCTGTGAGACTCCGGTCATCAGGGCGTACAGCGTGTACATCGGCCTGCTCTGGGTGAGCATCGCTCCCCAAGGTGCCAAGATTCCGCCGACCCAGTGCCCTAAAGCTGAGTACAGGTTCGGCGTGTACGGCCCGCATAGGGCAACACCCCCCGATTGTCCTGCTCAGGGAGCGTCACCTCCCAGGTAGGAAAGGTCCCGCCGTCTGCTTGCCCGACATGGAGTGGCCGGCAGATGGCGGGGCCGCACCTTCCCCCGCGGGGGGGTTATCCGGGGGTGCTCCGTGGGGCATCCATTGCTGGTCAGCGGCCAAGCGAGCGTCACCAACGCGCCAGCTGGATGGGCCAGTCTTAGTGATTCCGCCTTAGAGCCAGTAGCTCAGGCTGCGTCCTTACCCAATCTTCTTCACGAAAGACCTGATAAGCGGACTCTCGAATTACAGGATCTACGACCAATGACACAAAATCCTCGGGAGTTGTTCCACAGAGATTCCGCAGCACTGCCGAAGAGTCGAGTAATCCCTTGATGAGCGCGCGCTGGTTGATCAGACGTCGAGGCGATCCGGCCTCTGCCATACAGCCATGCCTGCCGACGTAGGCGTAGCATGATGAAAGGCGTTGACCCGGAGGAAGCTGCACGTAGAAGGAATCAGGCAATGAGTGGCGATAGTAGTTAGGCTCAGTCGCGTCTAATGCCTGCAATTGCTCATCGTCGAGCCATAGTACAAATAGCTTGGATACCTCGCCTGGGGATACCACAGGCGTCGCTGGTATGTAACCAGCCTTATTGATGTGCGCAGACACCCCGGGGAAGATCCCATGGACGTCGGCGATAGTCATAGGGACTACCGCCCGAACTGAATGATTGATGAACTTACGTCTCAGCTGACTAGGCGAGGCATTGGACCCTACAGCCACCACACGGTGACGGTCGCCCATGAGACTGAGGTGAAGACTGCGTCACGACCGCTGGCTACTCAAGCTGACCACCACCTCCGTACTGTGCGCGGGAGCCGAAGGCGTGTACGCCTTCGTCACCCCCAGCGGCCGGATCCTCTCCTCAGCCGGCGACGACGAGATCGCCATTACGGCCCGCTGTCTGGCGGGAGCCCGACGGCCATGACCGGTCACCTCGGCCGCGCCATAACCATCGCCACGTGCCTGGTCGCCCCGCTGTTGCTGGCCTTGGCCGTCCTCGGCGGCATCGGCTCCTTCGGCACCATCAGCAAGCTCGCGCAGCCCTGGTTCGGCGCCTGGTCGTGGATCGTCCCGGTCGGAATCGACGTGGGCATCATCGCGCTGCTGGCCTGGGACCTGCTGATGGAGTTCGCCGGCCTGGCCTGGCCGGTACTGCGCTGGGTCGCCTGGAGCTTCATCGCCGCCACCGTCGTGCTCAACATCTCCGCCGCGCACGGCGACCCGGCCGCCGCCGTCATGCACGCGGCGATGCCCCTCCTGTTCGTCACGGTGGTCGAAGGGATCCGGCACCTCATCCGCCGCTGGGTCGGCCTGACCACCAACACCCGCCGCGAACGCGTCCCGCTCTCCCGATGGGCGCTGGCACCACTGTCGAGCTGGATGCTCTGGCGGCGCATGGTGCTGTGGAACATCACCAAATACCCCAACGGCCTCGAACTCGAATACGTCCACCTGCTCGCCGTGTCCCGGCTCAAGGAAGAGCACGGCCGGTGGCTATGGCGCTGGAAGGCGCCGCTCTCCGATCGGGTAGCCCTGCAGTTGCACCCAGCTCGGACCGCGTTCCCCGAGGACCTCCCTGAACCACAGTTGCCGATCGCCGAACGGGACGACGCGCTGATCGAGGCCGCCCAGAAGATCCTCGCCGAAGCCGAGCACGACGGAGTACGGCTCAGCCAGATGGACCTCGCGGCCCGACTTCGCGCCCAGGGTCACCGCATCGCCAACGAACGTCTGCGCTGGCTCGCCACCGCCGTCGGGCTCCGGCCAACCCGGGAATCGGTGTAGGCGAATGCTCTACACGATTCACCAGGAGGCTGAGCGGTTCTACCTCTCACGCCGCCCCGGCAGCTGGGTCCCCGATTACCTGACCGCGCGAGGCTTCGACGAGGCCGTCCAGCACGACTGGCGAATCGGGTACGCCCCCAACCGGTGGACCGACCTCACCGATCACCTACGCGGTCTCGGATTCCCAGACAGCGCGATCAAGAGCTCAGGACTGGCCTACGAGCCCAAACGCGGCGGGCTCATCGACACCTTCCGCGACCGCGCCATGCTGCCGATCACACGGCCCGACGCAACCACCATCGCCTTCATCGGCAGATCCGCAAGCGGCGAGCCGAAGTATCTCAACAGCCCCGAAACGCCGATCTACCACAAAGGCAGCACCCTGTTCGGGCTCGATCGGGTACGGCACGGCGTCCGTCCCGTTCTCGTCGAAGGACCGCTGGACGCCATCGCGATCACCATCACGGCACCCACAGAATTCGCAGGTACAGCCCTGTGCGGCACAGCACTCACCCCACACCAGGTGGACGCGCTCGCGCAGGTCTCCGATCAGAAGGTCGTCATCGCGCTCGACGGTGATCCCGCGGGGCTCGCAGCGGCGATCAGGGCCTACAAGGTGCTCGACGCCGACGCCGTACGCTTCCCCGACGGCCGCGATCCGGCCGACCTGCTGCGCCGCGGCGAGCTGGGTACGGCTCTGCGTCACCGAACCCAGCCGCTGGCCGACCTGGTCATCGATGCCACGATCGACCGCTGGAGCGGTTCCCTGCACTTCGCGGAGGGAACAATCGGGGCGATGCGAGAGGCCGCCACGGTCATCGTCCGCCTGCGTCCTGACGACGTCGCCCGGCAAGTCGATCGAGTGGCCACGCGCCTCGGCCTGGGCTGCGACGCGGTGACCGAAGCCGTCACCGATCTCGTCGCCCCACCGCTGGCCAAGGTCGACTTTCCCAACGTCCCGACGCCCGGCGGCACATCCGTACCCACCAAGGGGAGAAGACACGATGAACGCATTCGAGCACCACGCCGACCCACTCGGTGAAGCGACCGGCGAAGGCCTCGGGCGGGCCGTGCGGCTGACCTCCATCGGCGCGACCTTCATCCAGATCTTCGCCCAGATCCGGGCGGAGCGAGAACGGCTACGTACCGAGCAGGCCGAAGGGTCGGCGCACGCCAACCGGGATCAGCAAAGGGCGGCCCAGCAGGCGCATCGTCTGCGGTGGGCTCCCGCCCACGATTCGAAATGGTTGAGAACCGCTGATATGGCGCAGGTGGCTCGAGCGTGGGGCGGTGCGGTGCCGTACGTGGACAGCGACGTCAGCGCCGCCCACGCCGTACGCAAATGCGAGGAGCGGCTGCGCGAGCTCCACCCGCATGCGATGGAGCACTACGACCGTCTCCGCTCCGACGGACTGGGAGCGGTTGAGGCCATGCAGAAGGCGGCGCCGTTCTTCACGCGCGACCCGAACGTGCGGACAGGTGATCCGGCGCCGGCACGCGCGGCCGTACTCTCAGCGAAAGAAAGCCCGCAAGCGGCGCGCCTGGCACAGGCCGATTTCCCGCACAATGTCGGTGCATCCGTCCGCGCTGCCACGGATCGCAGCGCCACCCCATCCGGCACTCGCTCGCCAAGCTCCACCCAGCATCCAGGACAGAATCGCGGCGTGTAATCGACCGACTACGCAATGATGAAACGTGGACGCTCTCGCCGGCAATGCTGCCTTCTGGGTCCTGCTGATCCTGCTCCTGGTGGTGCTGTACATCCTGCCCAGCCTGATCGGCCTCGTCCGTGGCGTCGAATACTTCTGGCTGCTGGTCGTGGTGAACCTCATCGGTGGAACGACGTGCATCGGCTGGCCGGCCGCGTTGATCGGCGCCTTCATGCTCCCCACGAAGTCGGATCGCCCGCCCAACTACTTTTATCTGTAGGTTCAGGGTTGAGCCCCTGGCGCCCCACCACTAATACCCCATCTGACCTGGGCTTTCTCGGCCTGGCTGGAGCCTGTGCGAGCAGAAAACCTCGTGTGGTTGCTCGATGGCTGCTTGCGGGCACGGATCGGGCACGCGCGTGGCCCATCGGGCCTGCCTGAATGGCGAATGTGCCTGTCCCCGCGTCGGGCGACGCCGTATGCGATGTGATCGTCGTAGGCGCGGGACCCGCAGGCCTCGCCGCCGGCGTGTACGCGGCCTCTGACGGCCTGACAACCGTCGTGCTCGATGCCGTAGCTGCGGGCGGTCAGGCGGGCACCTCGTCCCGCATAGACAACTATCTCGGCTTTCCCACGGGCGTCTCGGGCGCCGAGCTCGCCGAGCGTGCCGTCATCCAGGCAGGCAAGTTCGGCGCCCGCCTGACGGTCCCCGCCGAGGCGAGTGGGCTGGAACCGCGGGTACGGCATCATCGTGGAGGGCGAGTGCGCCGTGAAGGCCCACGCCGTGATCATCGCGACCGGCGCCCGCTATCGGAAGCTTGACGTTCCCCATCTGGAGAAATTCGAAGGATCTGGCGTCTACTACGCGGCGACACCGTTCGAGTGCGGGCACCCGGCAACTGCCGCTGCCGGGAGACCGGCCGGCTCTCCTCGACCTCGCACCTCATGATCGCCAATCCGTTCCGTGGCGGGGGCATCGGGAGGCTCTTCTCCACCCACCCACCGATCGCCGACCGGATCGCACGGTTGGAGGCCATGGCCGGTTACCGCCGCTGATCTGGCTGTGCTCGGGGGCAGCGGGTAATTCCTCGGTGGCGGAGGGGCGAGGGCAAGGTCAGCGACAGCGAGCGCGCGCTGGACTCCCACGTCGAAGGGGTGGCGTCGGGCCGTCCTGTGACACTCTGGTGCAGGTGAGAGCAGCGTGGGAGCGTCGCGGACGGCGGATACTTTCCTTGCGGCGGGTTTTGATGTGCGTCCTGCTCGGTGCCGCGTCCGGCGGAGGCGTCGCGCTCATCGGCGCCCCTGAACTATTCTTCTTCGTCACCTGGGATGTGGCTGTTTCCCTCGTCCTGGCGTGGGCGTGGCAGATCAGCTGGTCGCAGGACCACGAGGGGACCAAGCGCATCGCCGAAGAGGAAGGCGGGACGCACACCACCGACACGGGCATCCTGATCGCCGCGGTGGCCAGTCTCGCGGCCGTCGTGACCGCCCTCCTCCGCTCGGGCAGCGATCAGGACCCGGTTGCCGTGATCGCGGTGATCTTGAGCTTGGTGACCGTGGCCTTGTCCTGGGCTTTGACGAACACCGTTTTCGCCCTCAAGTACGCACGCTTGTACTACGTCGAGGTTGACGGAGGCATCGACTTCCGGCAGGAGCAGCCGCCGAGCTATAGCGACTTCGCCTACACGGCGTTCACCGTGGGGATGGCTTACGGAGTATCGGACAATGTGCTGGCCAGCACCCGCATCCGGAAGGTCGCCTTCGGGCACGCCCTGCTTTCCTATCTTTTCGGCACCGTCGTTATCGCGGTGTCCGTCGGTCTCATCGCCGGTCTGGGACAGCGATGAGACTGTGTCGATGCCTGACGATCTCGAACAGGTCCGCCTGGAGCGTCGAGACGGTACTGGACGGGGCTGATCAACCAGTATCAGCAAAACGGTCTCGCATACGCCCAGGTCAATCCACGAGTCGCAATTCCTGCATCCCGCAGATTTAACGGACACTGGGCATGCTATAGGCCTCCGAGGGGGTGGCACGGGGCACGGAGATGGTCATGAGACGAAGAACTCGCGTTGTGGTCGTGGGGGCGGGTTTCGCCGGGCTGGCCGCGGCGCGAACGCTGGCCAAGGCAGGTGTGCTGGTCACGCTGATCGACCACAACCCGTACTCGACCTTCCAACCCCTGCTCTACCAGGTGGCTACGGCCGGGATGAGCATGTCCGACGTGTCATACTCCATCAGGACCTACGCCGCCAAGTGGCCGAACGTGCGCGCCCGTCGGGGTGCGCTAAGCACGGTGCTGCCCGAGAAGCGGCGCGTGGAGTTGGATGACGGAAGCGCGCTGGACTACGACTTTCTCGTGCTGGCCACCGGTGTGACCACCAACTGGTACAACGTGCCGGGCGCGCCGGAGAACGCACAGCCGCTCTATTCGCTCAACGACGCGGCAGCGTTGCGGCGGCGGCTCCAGCACTGTCTGGAGGACGTGGTGGCGGGCCGGCGCGACAGCGTCCACGTCGTGGTGGTGGGCGGGGGCTCGACCGGGGTCGAGATCGCCGGGACGCTGGCCGAGTTGCGGCGGCGCACGCTGCCGCTGACGCATCCCGAGATTCGTCCCGACCAGACGAGCGTGACGCTGGTGGAGCGCTTCGACTTCGTGCTGGCGCCGTACAAGCCGCGGCTGCGAAATGCGGCGGCGGCCGCGCTGCGCAAGCGAGGGGTGCGGCTGCGGCTGGGCGCCACAGTAGCGTCGGTAGAACCGGATTCGGTGGGGATCGTCGACGGGGCGCACGTGCCGAGCGACGTGACCGTATGGGCGCTCGGCGTGACTGCGCCCGCCTACGTGGCGGAATGGGGGCTGCCACAGACCAAGGGCGGCAGGATCAGGGTTACCGAGGCTTTGAGCGTGCCGAAGCATCCCGAGATCTTCGTGGCCGGCGACCTGGCCGGGCCGCCCAAGCCGCTGCCGCAGCTCGCTCAGCCGGCGATCCAGATGGGGGAGCACGTGGGCAAGCAGATCCTGGCGGCGGCTCAGGGACTGCCGCTGCGGCCGTTCTCGTACCGGGATCCGGGGATCATGGCGACCGTGGGCCGGGCCGAGGCCGTGTTGCAGCTGTCGAACGGATTGACCATGCGTGGGTGGCCGGCGTGGCTGATATGGATCTTCATCCATGTGGCGTACCTGCTGGGCGGGCGCAACCGGATCACCGTGCTGGTCAACTTCTTCTGGCGGTACGCCGGGCCGCGCCACGCCGCCACCAGCGTCAGCCAGTGAGCGCCGCCGACAGGGCGGCCAGGTCACCAGCTTGGAGACCGTCGCGCCACAGCCGAAGCCGGGCCGGGCGGGCTCGCGAGGGCCACAGCCCTGGCCGTCCCGTCACCCTCTGCCACTGTTGTTGCCTCCGTCCCGCGGGCTGGGCATCGGCATGCTCGTCCCGGCGGCCACGCGCACTGCCGACGACCTGCCCGGTCTGGGCTTGACCGTGATGGGAACCGTGGACCGACTGGTGGCGCCGGGATCATCACGGTTGGATGCGGGATGGCGGCACGGTAAGACAGCAACGAGGTTCCCGGTTGGGCATCAGATCTTGGTCGACTGCTGGCGTACCAAGGCCTCTCATCCGCCCACCGTCCTTCGTGCACCTGCCGCGACCCACCGTTTACCGGGATGGACGCTGAGAGGGTCTTATGCCGATCAGCGACGTCGGTGCTCGATCCACCGCCGTGTCCTCGAAAGGCATGGTGAGGGCAAAATGCTGCTCGGGAACGGAGCGCCCGCTGCCCGACACGGGCAGCCTCACGATAAAAGGTAAAAGACGGCCCGGAAGCCGCCAGGCGGGGCACCACGTCTGGGGGTGCGGTGATGGCATTTTCCGCCGCGAGGCGATGGCTGGACCGGTGGGGTGACCGAGCCCCCGGCTCGGGTCGATGGCGGCGGCGTGGGCTACGCCGCTGGGTGTGGCGTGAGAGGCAGTTGCTGATGCCGACGGTGACGGTCACCGTCGGCTGCCTGGTGGCTTGGTGGATCTCCACCGAACTGATCGGCTCACCTCAGCCGGTGCTCGCTCCCACCGGCGTGTTGCTGTCGGTGACGGCGACCGCCTACAGCACCGTGGTCCAGGCCATCCAGCAGACCATCGCGGTGCTGGTCGGACTGGCGGCTGCAATTGGCTTCGTGCAGGTGTTCGGCACCAACGCCGCCACGATGGCCGTCCTGGTCGCGGTCGCGCTGGTGGTCAGCAGAACCGTCGGCATACCGTGGCAGAACACACAGGCGCCTATCACCGCCCTACTCGTGTTCGCCCTGGGCCGCGAGTACGGCATGGCGCGGCTGCTCGACATTGTCATCGGCGCGCTCGTCGGAGCCACGCTCATACTGATGATCCCGCCCCGTCACGTGGGCCGGGCCGCTAAGGACATGGCCGACCTGGCCGATGATCTCGCCGACCTTTGCTCCGACCTGGCGGAAGGCGTCAGGCAACCCTGGACCGCGCACCAGGCGCAGAAATGGCTGGCCCGCGCCAGACGCATGTCCGTCAGGCTGCGTTCGGCCCACGAGAGCGCCGAACGAGCCACTGAGTCCCTGCGTTTCACCCTACGTCGGGCGCGAACCCGCCAGCGCTTGCGCCGCATCATGCAGGCTGTCCTATGTCTGGAGCACGCCTGCCTTCGACTGCGCG
The DNA here is from genome assembly GCF_022213955.1 of Dolomitihabitans soli. Taxonomy (GTDB): domain Bacteria; phylum Actinomycetota; class Actinomycetes; order Streptosporangiales; family Streptosporangiaceae; genus Streptosporangium_A; species Streptosporangium_A soli. Next base: position 78,241 of record NZ_JAKNTW010000021.1, read on the forward strand.
GCGTCGCCCGTGCCCTCGCCGACCTGGCTGCCGGGGTTCGCGGCCTGCCAGGACAGCGCGAGACCGGCAGTTTTCCCCAGGTATTCGCCGACCTGCTGGATGCGATCGGGAAGGCCTACGCCTGTTTCGAGCAACTGCTGGTCGCCCCTGGCAGCGGCAAGGACCTGGTCCACCTGCGCGCCACCGTAGCGGAAGGCGAGCGCCTCGAACGCGCTGCCCGCGAGCAGATGGCAGAGATCGATCCGCATTCACCCCTCTGGACGTTGTACGGCGCGCTGCTCGACGACTGCGTCCAACTGCGACATGAGGTCGATCCCGACGACGGGCCACATCGCGAGGCCATCCCCCCACACGCCCGTGAACAAGCGGCCCGGCTCACGTCACGTCGGCGATACTAACCTTCCGCCGTCCAGAGGTTCACCGGGGTGTTGTCGGCCTGTACGCTGCAGCGCTCGACCTGAGTGATGGATCAAGCGTGACAGCTTGGCACGCGCAACACGGTCTCGTGCGACAGGTGGTGGCGCTGATCCACGAACTGCCGACCAGCACCAGATCGGCGCCTGCGGCGTGCCGCGCCGTCATCCCGGCAGGTCCCTGCTCGCGGTAGCGGTCGGCCCACCGTTTCGCTGTGGTGGGTGAGACTTGGAAGCGTTCTGCCGCGCGGCGGAGTGGCCATTGATCGTCGACGACGCACTGTGCCAGGCGCAGGCGGCCGGTCTCGGTCAGGGGTGCGTTGCGGTGGACCATGGGGGGCTTTCTGCTCGGAGGATGACGATGGCCGGGTGCACGAGTGATGTCTCGTGCACCCGGCCGTTTTGTGGGCGCCGTCAAGTGCTGAGGTTCGGTAGCGGGTTGTGAAACGTGGGTGGGCTCGCGCGGAACGCGTGCGCTATTCGCGGGTCGCCAGCTCTCTCAGGCGGGGCTCGCCGATCATGCTGAGCAAGTCGGTGTGGTGTGGGGTCCACTCCAGTTCCTGGCGGGTGCGTGGCGCGCCTATTGCCACCTCGGCGCTCTCGCACGCGCAGAGTCACCAGGCGACGGCTCCCTTGTCGTCGAAGAAGCCGCCTCGGGGGCCGTCGGCGGGCAGGGTGGCGAGGCGAAGGGCGATCGCGGCGCCCTGCTCGGGTGTTCGTGCCCCGGCGAATCCGGTGAAGTCGGTTGCGACGTACCCGGGGCATGCCACGTTCACGATGATGTTCGTGTCAGCGAATCGGCGGGCGTACTGTGCTGTGACGCTGTTGAGCATCGACTTGGAGGGTGAGTAGGCGGCCATGACCGGGCCGGTCTGCAGCGTCAGCGAGCCCATGTTGCTGGACATGTTGACGATCCGGGGCGAGGCGGCACGGCTGAGCAGCGGGAGCATCGCGTTCGTCACCCGTACAACCCCGAACACGTTCGTTTCCAGGACCGTCTGCAGGACGTCGAGGTCGAGGGTCGTGGGGTCCTGCGCCCCGTCCTCGAACCGGCCGGAGATTCCTGCGTTGTTGACGAGGACGTCGAGTCGCCCGGCTTCCTTCTCGATGCTCGCCGCCGCTGCGGCGACACTGTCGTCGGAGGTGACATCGAGGGCGACTCCGAACGTATCTATTCCTGCGGCACGCAACCGCTCCACGGCCTCCTCGCGTCGGGCGTCGTCACGCGCCCCCACAGCGACGGTGATGCCAAGGGTTCCGAGACCCTGAGCGATGGCGAAGCCGATTCCCTTGTTCGCACCGGTGACCAGCGCTGTCTTGGTGTTGTTCACGCTGCCCATGCTCGGCGCGCGGCGTCCGTTTCATCCAATATCGATCAAGTACGTTGTGATACCTGGCGGGTATCACGAGGTGGATAGGGTATGTGCATGGACGACCTGGAGACCCGTGAGCTGCGGTACTTCGTTGCGGTCGCCGAGGAGTTGCACTTCGGGCGCGCGGCCCAGCGGCTCGGGATCGCGCAGCCACCGCTGTCGCGCGCCATCCGGCAGCTGGAACGTCGGCTCAGCGTCCAGCTTCTGGACCGGGACCGACGCGGGGTGGCCCTCACCGGCGCCGGCGGTGTGTTGCTGCGCGAAGCCCGGGTGTCCCTCGATGCGGTCGCGGCTGCCGCGCGCCGGACCCGGCGGGCAGCGGATCTCCAGCGGCCGCTGGTACTGGTGACGAAATCCGGCGCATCACACGAGCTACTGCAACGGCTCCTCGCCTCGTCGGCAGCCGACACCGATACGGCGCCGGTCGAAGTCGTCCCGTGCGAGGTCGGTGAGCAGGCACGGTTCCTGCGTAGCGGGCGCGCGGATGTGGCCCTCATGCACCGGCCGGTCGACGACCTGGCCGGGTTCGATACCGAAGACCTCTGCACCGAAGGCCAAGTCGCCCTCCTCCCATCGGGACACCCGCTCGCCGCACGGCCCCAGCTCACCCTCGCAGACGTCGGCAACGTGCCGGACCTTCCCATCGCCCGATGGCCCCGGCTCGACGGCTCCTACCCCGACGGCCCCGGGCCAGAGGTGCACACCCAGTCACAGCTCGCTCAGCTCGTCGCGCTCGGCAAGACCCTGCTCGTCATCCCTGCCTCCAGCCGCGCCTGGCAGTGGCCCGACCATGTCGCGGTGCCCGTCGTCGACGCCCCGGACATCACGACCGTGCTCGCATGGCCAGCTGGCCACCACTCATCGGCCCTCGCCGCACTGGCCCGAGCCGCGGCCGGGCTTCGCACCACTCCACCAGCTGCGCCCACGCGCTGAACGCCGACCCGCTCGCCTGATGCGACTGTTCGCCATCGCCGAGAAGCTGTCATGCGGACGGCGCCACCGCCCTCGCCCGCAAGCGCCTCGGCGAGGCGGAAGCCCAACTGATGACCGACCTCGACGAGACGGAAGGGCGCCAACTGCGCAGCCTGCTCGAACGGGTCGCCCAGACGGCCCGACGCGAGGCGATCACACCCGACGACGTCTGTTAATCGGGCGATTAGGGCACCCTGGGCCGCCACCTTGTGGGTCTCGGACATCGACGCCGATACCGGTGCGCCACACCTATTTGACCAGCGCTCGGGCACGCCTCTGGTCGGCGCCGTGCCCGCCAGCGGGCGACCGAAAATAGCACCTCCTCGCCACCCGACTCTGCGGATGTAAACAGGGGACCAACCAGAGCTATATCGTCACCAACCTCTGTGGACAGAACACCTAGGCCTCGTGGTGTCCCGCGCCGGCGCGACACCACGGCCGTACTGAGCGGGTCAGCCCATTTCCTCCAGCTTGCGGCCTTGGTCTCCCTGATCCATCTGGCGACGAAGATGAACGACAGCAGCGCCATGACGGCGTACCGGCGTAGGTGAGCGGAAGATTCCACTCCGCGAGCGCCGGGAACGAGACCGAGATCAGCCAGCTGGCGAGCCACTGGGCCGCGGCGGCGACGCCCAGGGCTGCGGCGCGGATGCGGTTGGGGAACATCTCACCGAGCAGCACCCCCCCCCCCCACGACAGTGCGAAGAACAGCACGAACGCGTTGGCGGCGACGAGCGCGATCAGCTGTGGGGGCCGAGAACCTCATCCGCCCTGTGTGAGCTGCAGTGATGCGGATCTGTTCGTGGACGAGGGCGTCCGCGGATGGTCCGGCATGATGGGCGGTCATGTGTCTTGCTGCCGGGAGGTCCTCGACTGGACCGTGGTGTGGAATCAGGTGCATCTGCAGCCTGTCCTGGCCGAGTACGAAGATCATTACAATCGGTACAGGCCGCATCGGACGCTCGATCAAGCCAGTCCGCTGACCAAGCTCCCCGAGCCCGCAAACCTAGATCAACTCAAGGTCCGGCGGCGAAACCGTCGGCGGCATCATTCACGAGTACTCCCAGGTCCCATGACGTGGACGAGGTTCTCGGCACGGACAGGAAGAACAGGGGGCGTGTCCGGCTGGGTGGCGGAGGACAGTCTGATATATCTGGGGTGGCCAACGATCATGTCATGTGGTGTCCCCCCGAGATTTCGCTTGGGGGAGGTATGCCGGACGAGGCCGACGCGTGTAGCTCCCGGCCGCCTGCATCCAGTTCTCCGCCCGCGCATTTCGCCTATCGAGCCGACGGCCGCTTGTTGCGGCTGCTGTCGAATGCCGAGCACGCGATTCTCTACGTCGTGTGTGCTGTTCTCCTTTCCGTTGCTGTGATCATCATGGTTCAGCTTGGTGTCACCATCGTGCGGATCTACGGCTCCTGGCTGGACATCATCATCGTCTCCATCGAGGAGCTCTTGCTCGTCCTCATCGTGCTGGAGATATTCGTCACGGTGCTCACCCACCTTCGAGGTGGCCATCTGCTGCTCGAACCCTTCATCATCGTGGGCATCATCGTGGTCATCCGGCATATCTTGTCGGTGGTGGTCAAGCTCACCGTCGTGCAGACACCGCATGGGGAACGTGAAGAGCTCGTGGAGCTCGGCGCATACGCCGGGGCCGCATTTCTGCTCACGGCCGCCCTCGCCCTGTCCCGATGGTCCCGGAAGTGGCCCAGCGAGATGCCGGGACCGCCGTCGGAAGGCCGGTCGGTCTGAAAGCGGGGGTCAGTCTGCAGGCCTGCACGGCGGCTGGAGCATCCGGCCTGCCCTCGCCGATCTGAAGGAGGCCGCCCCGCCCGACGCAGCCGCGCGATTCCAAAATCGGCGGAGATGGTCGTCGGGATGCTCTCGCCGCCCGGTATGACGAGGAACCTCGCGCAGAAGCTGGCGCGCGACCTGCCAGGGCGACTGAGGGCGCGCTTTCCTGGCTTCACATGGCGGGTCGAACGCCGAACAGCAGTTCGGCGATGCCGCCGACGGCCATGGCCGCCGCGCCGATGAAGAACCCGACGGCCACCAGGGTGATGTTGCCGCCGTGGATGAACTGGCCGAACAGCGCCGGCCCGGTGATGCCGCCGATCGCCGTGCCAACCGCGAAGAACAGGGCGATCGCCAGAGCCCGCGTCTCCATCGGGAAGACCTCGCTCACGGTGAGGTAGGCAGAGCTCGCCCCCGCGGAGGCCACGAAGAAGGTCAGCGCAATCAAGATCATGAACGAGTTGGTGGTCAGTGTTTCGTTCATGAGCAGAACGGCGAGCAGCGCGATCAGGATGGCCGAGCCCAGATAGGTGCCGGCGATCATGGGAATCCTCCCGACGGTGTCGAACCAGCGCCCCAGGATCAGAGGCCCGAGGAAGTTGCCGGCCGCGAAGATGGCCATGAAGTACGGGATGGCCCCGGATGCCACACCGAAGAAGCCGTGCAGCAATGTGCCCAGATCGAAGGTGACAGCGTTGTAGAGGAATGCCTGGCCGACGAAGAGGGCCACTCCCAGGATCACCCGGCGCGGGTAGCGTTCCAGAGCGACCCTGGCGATCTCGCGGAAGGGGATGGCCTTGCGCTGCCTGACAGTGATCGCGGTCCGAGGAGCAGGAAGGTCTCTGCCGGCCTCCGCGCGAACCTCCGCCTCAATCCGGTCGACGATCCGCTCGGCTTCGTCGGCGTGGCCGTGGATGAACAGCCAGCGCGGGCGACGATGTCGGCCGACGAGCTCCCCTGGTGGGGCTCATGCCGCTGCGGCTCATCCGTGCTTTCCGCAGGCGGAAACCTGAACGCCTAAGGCAGCACGGAAGCCAGATCCTTCGGCATGCTGGACTTCACGTCTTCCCATTCACCATCGGTGATGTGCCTGCGGAGCGCCTGCAGCACTGTCTTGACCAGCGTTTCCGTACCTCCCTGATAGTCGAAGGCGATCTCGCCGCGGACACGGTCGAGGAACTCCTCGCGGTCGGCCTTCACCGGGACGACGCTCGGGCGCCAGCCATCGAAGTAGACGCCGCGAATCAGCAACGGCAACTGGGCGGCGAGGTGAGCGCTCTCCTCCACCGTCAACCGGTCGCGCAGAGCGTGAAGAACGACGCGCAAGGCGGTGTAGGACTGTTTCCGGCGTTCGGCCGGCCATCCGTGAGCCTCCTCGATCTCTCGCAGAACGCGGTTCGTCTTGTCCACCGTCCGGTTGAACGGCGCATAGCCGGTCTCCGCCATGTCATCAACCCCTTCCGTCTCTCTTGCGGGGAACCAGCAGCCGGAGCGAACAAGGAGGCCTCATCGGCGGACACCACATCGAGACTCTCCTGGCTACTCCTAGGCCACATCCCCCAGCCATGCAGTCATCCGGACGGCTCGGATCGGGATGCGCCGGGGCCGGGGCGCCGCGGCATGAAAAATCTCCACGGGCATGAGATTCACCGGTCGCCGTCCGGAGAACAGTTCGAAGAGGGACGCGAGATGCGAGGACGCGAACGGGAATGGCGTTCCGTCGATGGCCTGCTTCGCACGGTCGAAGGAGGCGGAGGTGGGACCCTGCTGGTGGACGGTGAACCGGGGGTCGGCAAGACCCGGTTGCTCGCCGAAGCCGCCGCCGCCGCATCCGAGCGCGGCATCAGCGTGGCCCGGGCCGGCCCAGAAGAACTGGGCGAACTGGTCCCGTGCGGTGTGCTGTTCGATGCTCTGGATCTGCGTCCCGAGCCGGACGCCGGCCATGACGATCCTTCCGCCCGCCTCCACTCGCGGGCGCGGACACTGGAACGCCTGAGGGCGGGCTTCGAGAAACGGGCCGCGGCACCGGCGCTGACCGTGCTTGACGATCTGCACCGGGTGGACCCGGCGACACTCATGGCGCTGCGTGCCCTCCACCACCTGCTCGCCTCCCGGCCGATCGGCTGGCTGCTGAGCCGCTCGACCGCCGTGGACAAGGGCCAGGCCGCTTCCCTGTTCGACCTTCTGGAGCGAAACGGGGCCGAACGGGTGAAACTTCCTGCGCTCTCCCCGGACGCGGTCATCGCGCTGATGACGGACGCGCTGGGGGTGCCACCCGATCCGACGATGCTGGCCCTGGCGGGGGCCGCCGGAGGCAATCCTCTGCTGATCACCGAACTGCTCGCCGGCCTCCGCGACGAAGGCATCCTACGCGTCTCAGGAAACCGTACCGCCCTGCCGTACGCGCACGTCCCCAATCGGTCTCGGATAGTCGTGCGGCGTTGGATCGACACCCTGAGCAGAGATACGAGAAACCTGATCGAGACGGTCGCCGTGCTCGACCGGTCGGTCTCGCCGCAGCAGGCCGCATCGTTGCTCGGCACCACACCGGCCGCGCTGCTCCCATTGGTGGAGGAATCCATGGCGGCGGGCATCCTGTTGGTCACCCCGCACGGTTTCGCTTTCCGCCACGAGCTGGTCAGGTGTGTCGTAGCCACCCAGGTCCCTCAACCAATACGGCACGCGCTGCTGAACCAGATCGGCACTCTCGCCTGCCCCGAACCTGCGAGCCGGTCACCGGCCGCTCCCCGCCCCAGCCACACCATCACTGGCATCGACACGGCAATCGCCGCAGGGCGCCTACATGAGGCCGAGCAGACGGTCCGGGGGCACCTCACCGATCACGACTCGGCACACGGCGAGGCCAAACTGCGCTGCGCGCTCTCGGACATCATGTACCTGACCGGCAGGATCGGCGAAGCCATCCGAGAGGCTGAGACGGCGCTGGCCGTACCAGACCTTCCCGGCCACGTGCGCGACCGGGCGATCCTGGCACGGCTGTACGCCATGACCGGCTTGGGGGACGACGACGTGTCCGCGCGGACACACGCGCACGAGGTCATCGAAGAAGGTTCTCGACACGGTGCGGCAGCCACGGTCGCCGCCCTGATCGCGCTCGCGGCGACCGAGTGGAATGAGGGTCAGTTTTCCGACGCGTTGACGCTCGCCGAGGATGCCCGGCGACTGGCCGGCACCAACGAGCCGGCAGTGCACCGCTACGAGTCCCGCCTCGTCTCCGCCGCGATGCTCATCGACGTTCACCGGCTCGACGAAGCGCGGGCGATCCTCCAGGAGGCGCGCAAGGACATGTCCGACCACGGCCATCTGGCCTGGGCCGCGGACGCCTCCGCCCTGCAGGCCCGAGCCGAGCTGGTCGCGGGCCGTTTCGACGACGCCGTCACCGAAGCGGAGAGAGCTTTGGATCTCGCCACCGCCCTGAACACGCCCCTGTCCGCCGCGGTGGCCAGCTCCGTACTCGCCACCGTCGCGCTTCGCCGCGGCGACCTGCAAGCGGCGACACGGCATGTCGCGGACGTGCCTGGGGGTTCCCTCGACGGCCGTACGCGGCTCGCTCTGCTGACAGCGCAGGTCACGGAGGCGCGCGATGGCCCGCTGGGCGCGATGACTCTGCTCGCGGGCCTTCCGGACCCGCTCGGGCGGCAAGGCTTGATGCTCGCCATGGAATGCACAGTGAGCGCGTGGATGGTCCGCATCGCCCTTGCCGCGGACGACCGGCCGGCAGCCGTGGCCGTCATCGCCGCCGCGGAAGCCCTCAGCCGGGCCAACCCGGGGTTCCCCGCGCTGGTCGCCTCCGCCGCGCATGCCCGGGGCCTCCTCGACGGCGATTGCGATGCCCTCGCCCAAGCCGCCGAGCAGACAGAAGACGTATGGGCGGAGGCCTCCGCCACCGAGGACCTCGGCGTGGCGCTCTTCGCGGCCGGACGCCGGGAGGACGCGATCGGCAGCCTGGATCGCGCGCTCGCGATCTACGACGACACCGGATCCGCCAGAGACTCGGCGCGCGTCCGCCAGAGGCTGCGCGGCATGGGCGTGCGCCGCCAGCACTGGAGCTACACCGAACGGCCGGTGTTCGGCTGGGACAGCCTCACCGAGACCGAGCACAACGTCTCGTTGCTCGTCGCCGACGGATGGACCAACCGCCAGGTCGCCGATCAGATGTTCCTCAGCGTGCACACGGTCGCGTTCCATCTGCGGCACGTCTACCGCAAGCTGCACATCAACTCCCGTGTCGAGCTCGCGCGCCTTGCGGTGGCCCAGGGAAGGATCGATCCCGAACCTCCGCCCGGCTTGATCCCGGGCTGAGCGGCACGCGCAGGTGCGGCGGCCATGCCGCCGACCGGCCGGGATGGCTGGTCACAGGACTACACGTCTGGGGGATGTGGCGGCGAAGCGCCCGGAGAAGAATGGAAATGGAAAGTGTGTACCGGATTCCTAAGACGGCCGAGACGGCTGAGGAGGAGTCATGTCTGTCGCGCGGTCGGGTCCCATCACAGCGAACCGAGTGCCGATAGCCAGCTATGGGACGTACGAGGAGGCGCAGAAAGCCGTCGACTACCTGTCCGACCATGAGTTCCCCGTGAAGGGAACGCTGATCGTGGGGGCGGGGCTGCATTCGGTGGAGCAGGTGCTCGCGCGCATGACCTACCTGCGTGCGACCGGGATGGGCGCCGCGGCCGGAGCCTGGTTCGGGCTGTTCATCGGCCTGTTCCTGGGGATCTTCTTGCCCAACATCGCATCCATGGCCGCCGTGGTGCTGTGGGGGTTGGTGTGGGGCGCGGTCGCTGGAGCGATCTACGGCCTGATCTCGCACGCGTTGCAGGGCGGTCGGCGGGACTTCGTCTCGCAGAGCAGCCTGATGGCCGACAAATACGAGGTTCTCGTCGAGTCCGAACACGTGGCGAGGGCCCAAGAACTGCTCGGGAAGATGAGCGGCTAGGCCGCCAAGGGGGAGTGAGCAATGGCGAAAGCAGTCGGTATCGATCTCGGCACGACGAACTCGGTGATCGCCGCCACGGAGGACGGCCATCCCACGGTGCTGCCCAACGCGGAAGGCTCCCGGACGACGCCGTCGGTGGTGGCCTTCACCGACCAGGGCGAGCGGCTGGTGGGCCAGCTCGCGCGCCGCCAGGCCATACTCAAGCCGAAGGGGACGGTCTACTCCGCCAAGCGTTTCATCGGCCGGCGCTACGACGAGGTCGAAAGCGAGCTGCACGCCGTCTCCTTCGACGTGGTGCAAGGGCCGCAGGGAGCTGTCCGCTTCCAGGTCGGCGACAAGCAGTACGCGCCGGAGGAGGTCTCGGCCCTCGTACTGAGGAAGCTCACCGCCGACGCGGCCAAGTATCTGGGCGAGAAGGTGACCGAGGCGGTCATCACCGTGCCCGCGTACTTCAACGACGCCCAGCGCCAGGCGACCAAGGACGCGGGCCGCATCGCGGGGCTGGAGGTCCTGAGGATCATCAACGAGCCGACGGCCGCCGCACTGGCCTACGGGCTGGACAAGAAGTCGAATGAGACGGTGCTTGTCTTCGACCTGGGCGGCGGCACCTTCGACGTCAGCATCCTCGACATCGGCGAGGGGGTCATCGAGGTCCGATCCTCCTCCGGTGACGGGCATCTCGGCGGGGACGACTTCGACCGGCGGGTCGTCGACCACCTGGCCGACGAGTTCCAGCGGCAGCAGGGCATCGACCTGCGCAGCGACCCGCAGGCGTTGCAGCGGCTGTTCGAGGCGGCGGAGAAGGCCAAGACCGAGCTGTCGGAGGTGACGCAGACCACGGTCAGCCTGCCGTTCGTCACGGCGGACGCCACGGGGCCGAAGCACCTCAACACCACGCTCATGCGCTCCACTTTCGAGCAGATCACCGCCGACCTGGTCGAACGCTGTGTACATCCGGTCAATCAGGCGATGGAGGACGCCAAGGTCCGGTCCGCGGACATCGACGAGGTGATCCTCGTCGGCGGGTCGACCCGGATCCCCGCCGTCCAGAGCCTCGTGCGCAGGCTCACCGACGGCAAGGACCCCAACATGACGGTGAACCCGGATGAGGTGGTCGCCATCGGCGCGGCAGCCCAGGCGGGCATTATCAAGGGCGATGTCGAAGACGTCGTGCTGCTCGACGTCACGCCGCTCTCGCTGGGCGTCGAGACCCTCGGCGGGCTCATGACCAAGGTCATCGAGCGCAACACGACGATCCCGGCCCGGCGTAGTGAGACGTTCAGCACGGCCGAGGACAACCAGAGCGCCGTCGACATCGTCATCCTGCAGGGAGAGCGGGAGCGCGCGGCCGACAATCGGGTGCTCGGGCGCTTCCGGCTGGAGAACATCCGGCCCGCGCCGCGAGGGGTGCCGCAGGTCGAGGTCACCTTCGACATCGACGCCAACGGCATTCTCAACGTCTCCGCCCGCGACAAGGACACCGGCGCCGAGCAGCGCATCACCATCAGCGAGAGCTCCAACCTGGACAAGTCGGAGATCGAGCGGATGGTCGCGGACGCCGAGCGGCACCGGACCGAGGACGTCAGACTCCGGGAGACCGTCGACGCGCGCAACGAGCTGGACTCGGTCGCCTACCAGGTGGAGCGCCGGTTGGAGGAGCTCGGCGAGGCGGTTGCCGTGCATGAGAAGGCGCGGGCCGAGCAACTGGTGGCGGACGCCCGGCAGGCGATCAAGGAAGAGGCGCCGATCGACCGGCTGCGCACGCTCAGCGGCGAACTCCAGCAGGTCTACCACGGTCTCGGCGCCGCGGCCGGCGCCTCCGGCCGGCCGGAGGAGACGCCCGGCGTACCACCGCAGGACAGGAGGGAAAGCACCCCGGGCGGCGACGACGATGTGATCGACGCCGAGTTCACCACGTCCGAGCCCGAATGACGTGAAATGACATGAACGCCCACGAAGACATATCAGGGACCGGCGACCAGATGGCCGGGAACCAGACGCGGGACGACGCGCAAGCCCAGGAACCGGCCGCGACCGCCGGCGCGGGCGAGGAGGCCGCCGCCGCGCCCGTAGAGGTGGACGCGAAGCTCGCGGAGCTGGAGGATCGCTGGCTGCGCGCCGTCGCAGACCTGGACAACCTGCGCAAGCGCATCTCCCGTGACGCCGAGCGGCTGCGGGCCGAGGAACGGGCCAGGGTGGCGGCCGCGTGGCTGCCGGTCCTGGACAACCTGGAGCTAGCGCTTAGCCACGCGGCAGGTGACGCGGACGCGGTCCTCGACGGGGTACGAGCCATCCGGGACCAGGCCGTCGGCGTCCTGTCCAAACTGGGCTACACCCGCCACGACGAGACAGGCGTGCCCTTCGACCCCACCCGCCACGAGGCGGTGGCCACCGTCGAACGAGAGGACGCCGAGCCGGGCACCGTCGTGGAGGTGCTGCGGCCCGGCTACGGCGACACCGAACGCCAGCTCCGCCCCGCGGCCGTGGTCGTCGCGAAAAAGGCGGCCTGATGGCCGCACGACGGGACTTCTACCAGGTGCTCGGCGTCGACCGGAACGCCGACGCCGACGAGATCCAACGGGCCTACCGCAAGCTCGTACGCGCCCACCATCCCGACGTCAACAAGGATCCCGGCGCGGAGGACAGATTCAAGGAGATCTCCGAGGCCTACGCCGTGCTCTCCGACCCCGAGACCCGCCGCCGCTACGACGCGTTCGGGCACGACTTCCGCCAGGTGCCACCCGACGTGAAGCCCGAGGACTGGGCCCGCGCCCGTGCCGGGGCAGGGGCGCGTGCGGGCGGCGGCACCCGGCGCTCGGACCGGAGCGAGGACTTCGGGTTCGTCGAGGGGATCGACATCGACCTGGAGGACCTGCTCGGTGGCATGTTCGGCGGGGGCGGCCGGCGCCGCTGGGGGCCCATGCCCGGGGCAGACCAGGAGACCGAGCTGACGCTCACGGTCGAGGAGGCGTACCACGGCGGGCGCCGCGCCCTCACACTTCCCGGGGGCCGGCGGCTGGACGTCACGATCCCCGCAGGGGTCACGAACGGCCAGCGCATCAGGCTCGCCGGCCAGGGCGGGCACGGAAGTGAGGGGGCGATGCCGGGCGACCTCTACCTGATCGTACGGATCGCCGATCATCCCCGGTACCGCGTGGAGGGCCGCGACATCCACACCTCCCTGCCACTCACTCCGTGGGAGGCGGCACTGGGTTCCACCGTCGCCATCGACACGCCAGGCGGCGAAGCGAAACTGAAAGTGCCGCCGGGCACCTCGACCGGCCGCCGCCTGCGCCTGCGGGGGCGCGGCATGCCCAACCCGCGCGGCACGGCGGGCGACCTGTTCGCCGAGGTACAGATCATAGTGCCCGCCAGGCTCACCGACGAGGAACGACGGCTGTTCGAGCAGCTCGCCGCCGCCTCGCACTTCGATCCCCGGAGGCGCTCATGACCTACGCCCTCGTCCGGATCCGGCTGCTCGACCTTGACTCCTTCGCCGGCGCCACCGGGCTGCACCCCGAGGTGGTCCGCCGCCTGGTGGCCCTGGGACTGCTCGACGCAGCCAAGGGCAGCCGGGGCGAACTGTGCTTCCCCCTCTCCCAGGTCGCCGTGGCGGCCCGCATCCAGCGGCTGCACGCGGGCCTCTCGCTCAACTACGCCGCGCTCGGCCTGGTAATCGATCTGCTCGACCGCATCGCGGAGCTGGAGACGGCGCTGCGGGACCGCTCACGACGTTAGAGGAGGCCGACGGTGGATCCGAACCGCATGACGCAGAAGTCGCAGGAGGCCATGCACGACGCGCAGACCAAGGCGCTCCGCTTCGGGCACACCGAGGTCGACGGCGAGCACCTCCTGCTGGCCCTGCTGGAACAGCCGGAAGGTCTCGCGCCGCGCCTGATCACCCAGGCGGGTGCCGATCCCGAACGGCTGCGCGGCAACCTGGAGGACCAGCTGTCGCGGCGGCCCAAGGTCAGCGGTCCCGGCGCCGAGCCCGGTCAGGTCTTCGTGACCCAGCGGCTGTCCCGGCTGCTCGACGCGGCGGATCGGGAGGCCGGGCGGCTCAAGGACGAGTACGTCTCGGTCGAGCACCTGCTGATCGCCCTGCTGGATGAGGGGACCGAGACGGGCGCCGGGCGACTCCTCCACGGCGAAGGGCTGACCAGGGACAAGTTCCTGCAGGCGCTCACCTCGGTGCGCGGCAACCAGCGGGTCACGTCCGCCATGCCGGAGGTCGCCTACGAGGCACTGGAGAAGTATGGACGCGACCTGGTCGCCGAGGCCAAGGCGGACAGGCTCGAACCGGTCATCGGGCGTGACTCGGAGATCCGCAGGGTCATCCAGATCCTCTCGCGCAAGACCAAGAACAACCCCGTGCTGATCGGCGACCCCGGAGTGGGCAAGACCGCCATCGTGGAAGGGCTCGCCCAGCGGATCACCCGCGGCGATGTGCCCGAGGGGCTGCGGGACAAGACGGTCTTCAGCCTGGACATGGGATCGCTGGTCGCGGGCGCGAAGTACCGGGGCGAGTTCGAGGAGCGCCTCAAGGCCGTGCTGAACGAGGTGAAGGCCGCCGAGGGGCGGATCCTGATGTTCGTCGACGAGCTGCACACCGTCGTCGGCGCCGGGGCGACCGAGGGCGCCATGGACGCGGGCAACATGCTCAAGCCGATGCTGGCCCGCGGCGAGCTGCACATGATCGGCGCGACCACGGTCGAGGAGTACCGCAAGCACATCGAGAAGGATGCGGCCCTGGAGCGCAGGTTCCAGCCGGTGCTGATCGACGAGCCCTCGGTCGAGGACGCCGTGTCGATCCTGCGCGGGCTGCGCGAGCGGCTGGAGATCTTCCACGGTGTGAAGATCCAGGACAGCGCCATCGTCGCCTCCGTGGTGCTCAGCCACCGCTACATCGCCGACCGGTTCCTGCCGGACAAGGCGATCGACCTGGTCGACGAGGCGTGCGCGATGATCAGGACCGAGATCGACTCCATGCCCGCCGAGCTCGACGAACTCACCCGCCGGGTGATGCGGCTGGAGATCGAGGAGGCTGCGCTGGCCAAGGAGGACGACGCCACCAGCGCGGAACGCCTCTCGGACCTGCGCAAGGAACTGGCCGACCTGCACAGTGAGGCCGACGCGATGCGGGCCCAGTGGGAGTCCGAGCGCTCCGCCCTGCGCAAGGTCCAGGCGCTGCGGCAGGAGATGGAGAGCGTGCGGCGGGAGGCCGAGCAGGCCGAGCGTGACTACGACCTCAACCGGGCGGCCGAGCTGCGCCACGGCAGGCTTCCCGAGTTGGAGCGGCGGCTGGAGGCGGCGGAGGAGCGGCTCTCGACCCGGCAGAACGGCCACCGGCTGCTGCGCGAGGTGGTGACCGAGGACGAGATCGCGGACATCGTCTCCCGCTGGACCGGCATCCCGGTGACCCGCCTGAAGGAGGGCGAGCGGGACAAGCTGCTCAAACTCGACCAGATCCTGCACGAACGCGTCGTCGGCCAGGAGGAGGCTGTGCGGCTGGTGGCCGACGCCGTGATCCGCGCCCGCTCGGGCATCAAGGACCCCCGGCGCCCCATCGGGTCGTTCATATTCCTCGGGCCGACCGGCGTCGGCAAGACCGAACTCGCCAGGGCATTGGCCGCCGCGCTGTTCGACACCGAGGACAACATGGTCCGCATCGACATGAGCGAGTACCAGGAACGGCACACGGTCAGCCGCCTGGTCGGCGCCCCACCCGGATACATCGGGTACGAGGAAGGCGGCCAGCTCACCGAGGCGGTACGGCGCAAGCCGTACTCCGTGGTGCTCTTCGACGAGGTCGAGAAGGCCCACGCGGACGTGTTCAACACACTGCTCCAGGTGCTCGACGACGGACGGCTCACCGACGCGCAGGGCCGTACCGTCGACTTCCGCAACACCGTGGTCATCATGACCTCGAACATCGGCTCGCAGCACCTGCTCGACGGCGTGACACCGGAGGGAGAGATCAAACCAGACGGCCGCGACCGGGTGATGGCAGAGCTGCGCGCTCACTTCCGGCCCGAGTTCCTCAACCGGGTCGACGACATCGTGCTGTTCAAGCCCCTCAACGAGGCGGAGATCGAGATGATCGTCGACCTGATGTTCACCGACATCAGGAAGCGCCTGGCCGACCGGCGGCTCACCCTTGAAGTCACCGAGGAGGCATGTCGGCTCATCGCCAACCAGGGCTACGACCCGGTCTACGGCGCCCGGCCCCTGCGCCGCTTCATCGCCCGCGAGGTCGAGACCAGGATCGGCCGCGCCCTGATCGCCGGCGACGTCCCCGACGGCTCGACCATCACCGTCGGCGCCGACAAGGGTGAGCTGAACGTCACCTTCGACCGGCCAGGGAGCTGACATGTCGTCGTCAACGACGAGCTGCGCCAACTGCGGCAAGAAGAACAGGGTCCCGGCCGCGGCCGGCGGCGTGCCCCGTTGCGGGAACTGTCATCAGCCGCTGCCGTGGATCGTCGACGCCTCCGACGACACCTTCCCGGAGGTCGCCGAGCGGTCGGGCCTTCCGGTGCTCGTGGACTTCTGGGCGGACTGGTGCGGCCCGTGCCGGACGGTCACGCCCATACTCGAACAACTCGCCCGCGAGATGGCGGGACGGGTGAAGCTCGTCAAGGTCAACGTGGATCGATCGCCGGCGGTCGCCCAGCGATTCGCGATCAAGCACATCCCGATGCTCGTGATGCTCGGGGACGGCCAGGTCATCGCGCAGCGCTCGGGCGCCGCTCCCGCTCCCGAACTGCGGACCTGGATCGAGGACGCGCTGAAGGTGCGGCCATGAACACATCACCGGCACCCTCTCAGTCCGAGACGCCCGACCTCTACGGGGCCTACCCCCGGTTGAGCGAGGAGCAGATCTCCCCGCTGTCGAAGTGCGGTGAGTGCCGGGCCGTGTCGCCCGGCGACATCCTGTTCAGGGAGGGCGAGCCCACCAGGGAGTTCATCGTCGTACTGCGGGGCAAGGTAGCCATGATCGAAGCGTACGGCGACCGGCAGCGGACGATCGCCGTCCACGGCCCAGGCCGATTTCTCGGCGAGCTCAGCCTCCTCACCGGCCAGGCGGGATTCCTGACCGCCGCAGTGCGGGAACCCGGCGAGGTGCTCGCCGTACCGGTCGACGACCTGCACATACTCGTGGCGGGAGACTCCACGCTGGGAGACCTCATCCTGCGGGCCTACCTCGCCCGCCGTACGCTGCTGATCGGACTGGGCGCAGGCTTCCGCATCATCGGCTCCCGCTACTCCTCCGACGCCCGCCGACTGCGTGAGTTCACCGCGCGAAACAGGATCCCGCACCGGTGGATCGACCTGGAGGAGGACAAGGAGGCCGACGCGCTCCTGCGCGAGCTGCGCATCTCCACGCAGGACACCCCAGTCGTGATCTGGCGTGGCGACCAGGTTCTGCGCAACCCGACAAACACGGAGCTGGCGAAAACCATCGGCCTGCCGCACCTGGCGGCCCGCGACACCGTGTGCGACCTGATCGTCGTGGGCGCGGGCCCCGCAGGCCTGGCCGCGGCCGTCTACGCGGCCTCGGAGGGCCTGGCCACGGTCGTGCTCGACGCCGTTGCCGCGGGCGGCCAGGCGAGCACTTCATCCAGGATCGACAACTACCTCGGCTTTCCCTCAGGCATCTCGGGCGCCGAGCTCGCCGAGCGCGCCATTATCCAGGCGGGAAAGTTCGGCGCCCGGCTGACCGTCCCGGCTGAGGCGAGCGACCTGGAACCGCACGACGGCCATTACGGCGTCGCCATTGAGGGCAGGAGCGTCGTGAACGGCCACGCCGTGATCATCGCGACTGGTGCCCGCTACCGGAAGCTCGACGTCCCGAAGCTGGAGGAGTTCGAGGGATCGGGCGTCTACTATGCGGCGACACCGTTCGAACTGGCCATGTGCCGGCGATCGCCGGTGGTCATCGTCGGCGGCGGCAACTCCGCCGGCCAGGCCGCGCTGTTCCTGGCCAGGAACGCATCGTCGGTGCACTTGCTCGTCCGTGTCCACGACGTGCGCGCGAGCATGTCGCGCTACCTCGTCGACGAGATCGAGCGGACCCCTGGCATCGAGATCTTGTACCGCACCGAGGTCCGGGAACTGCTCGGCGAGGGAACCCTGCGGGCCGTCCGCGCCGAGAACACGTCAACGGGCGAGTTCCTGGAAATCGAGACCGGGGCGTTGTTCGTCTTCATCGGCGCCGACCCGCACACAGGGTGGCTGCGGGGAACCATCCCGCTCGACGACCGCGGGTTCGTCATCGCCGGGCAGGGCGCGTTCCCTCCCGGTGCCAGCTGGGACACAGTCCACCCATCTCCCCTTCCACTGGAGACCGGCTGCCAGGGTGTCTTCGCCATAGGGGATGTCCGCAGCGGATCGGTCAAGCGAATCGCGTCCGCGGTAGGGGAGGGCGCCATGGCCGCACGCCTGGTGCACGAGAGGTTCACCACAGGAAATCCACAGAGAAGACGGTGATCCACATGCCCGTGATCGGAGTCTCCAAGTTTGAGCACTTCTTCCGCGCCGCCGCGGGACTCGACGTGGACAAGGCTGACCTCAAGCGCTACAGCAACTTCGTCAACCAGAAGCTTCACGACATGCTCGTCGTCAGCGAGGCCGCGGCGAAGTCGAACCAGCGCGACATTATCCAACCGTGGGACCTGCCCATCACCAAAGGGCTTCAGGAGAGCATGCATGACTTCCGAGACCTGGACGAGGAACTGGACCTTGCTTCCATCCTGCAGGAACTCACGGCGCTGCCCCCGCTCGACCTGTCGCTCAGCGTGGAGACGGAGGCCCGCCTGCCGGCCATCGCCGGCGGACTTTCCGTAGCGCTCGCCAGGGCATTCAGGATCATCGAACCCGATCACAAGAATCCCGCGAGCGAGCAGTGGCAGCGCACCACCCGTATCTTCGACCTCCTGCTGTAAGAGCGGGGTGAAGGATGTCAATACTCGGTTCATGGCTATGACCTGCAGTGATGTCCTCACATTGTTGGTCGAAGCGGTGGCTGGTACTGACTCGAAGATCGGTCGGTTACCTGGCAGGAGGCAGCGGACCCTGGCCTGATGAGCGGGGTGGGGCCTTCGTCGGTGGTGACCGCTGGTAGCGGCCCGGCTGTTGACGTATGAATCGTCGCTAGGTCCAAGTGGCGCGTGATTCACATAAAGCAAAGAACCGGAATCTCAGGCACCTCAAGGACATTCTGAGATCAGCCGGCCAGTTCTGTTTCCAGATACGTGTCGAACTCCTTCACCAGGCGGTTGGCGCGGTGGGGTTGCAATTGGATGTGAAAATCCCGGACAAAGGTGATCGCTCGGGTGGAGGTGAGTTCCTTAGCGCCGCGGGCGGCGGCGCGGGCGCTGTCCAGTGCCTGTTCCAGCTCGCCCATGGCCAGCTGTGACTTGGCCGCGCTGATGTGGGTGAGCTGTACCGAGCGGGTGTGGTCCGCTCCGAATCCGTCGAGAGCCTGTTGCGCGGCGGCGGCGGAACGGCGATGATCACCAATTGCATGCCAGCACAGGCTGCCTTCCCCAGCGAGTTCAGCTTGGCTGAAGTCCGTGATCCAGGCCGGGTTGCCGTCACTTGGCCCAGTGGCGAACAGTACGTCAGCCTCAGCCAGCAGAGTGGTGACCCGGCGCTTGGTGTGCGGGTCGGCTGACTCGGCGCCGGCCGCTTGTGCGGCCAACGTGTGGGCCTGTCGCAGCAGCAGCATCGCCATCACCCGGGGCGGCGCCTTGGCTTCATGCCCGGCATCGACAGCGGCTTGGGAAAGCCGCACCGCCCACCGCGGCTGATTCAGATCGCGTGCTTGGTGGGCAAGGGTAGCCAGCACCGAAGCGGCCACGAGCGGGCTGTGCGCCGCCTTCGCTAGTTTGAGCGCCTGGCCGTAGTGGTGCTGGGCTTGGCCGTGGTGGCCGAGGTCGAAGGCCATCCATCCGGCGAGCTGGGTCATCGTCGCCGCCGCAGTCAGCAACTCGGCCCCGACTCGGTCCGTGTAGGAGCCGCGCAGGAGCGGCGCGAGCGTGTAGTGCATGAAGTCGGTTACGGCGGGGCGCACCAGCCCTGCGCCGAAATGGTGGTCCATCCGGGAGAACGCCACGCGTGCATCGAGAACCCGCTGCACATCGGCGAGTCCCACCGCTGGACCTGATCCGCTACTCAAGGCAGGGGAGGCCGCGCTGTCGTAACGCCAGGACAGCAGCCATTCGCCGAGCATCGCGGGGACGAACGGGAGTCCCGTGAGCAGGTGTCGCCGTGATGCGTCCATTTCCCACCTCCACAACCGGCCGGCCGCCTCCACGCTCGAAGCCGCGCTTCCGGACGCGTCTTCGTCTTCCCATGGAGGGCTGTCTTCACGATGAGGGGCATCGACGTCCGGGGTCGTGTCCAGCCAGCGTTCCACTTCGGCGGCGTCCACCTGCCACGTCTGGGCGATGCGGGCGCGGTAGACCGGGCGTACGCCCTGCTTGCCGCGTTCCCAGCGCGCCCACGTGGTCGCCGAGACGCCGATCTGCTCGGCGGCGGCCTCCTGGGTGAGGCCCTGTCGCTTGCGCGCCCGGATCAGGGCGAGGCGCCCGGGTCCGTGCTGGGCTGGCTCATTCACCGCGCCACGCTCCCTCACCGTTTCTAGATGACCACACACTGTGCGGTAACTCCAGCCGCTCAGCCCGTCGAATCGCGAAACGACCAGCAAACGACCACGAAGCGACCACCCGGCCCTCTGGTCACCGACCGGCGGCTAACGCACGGGTCACGCCCTTCACAGCACCCCCGCCACGCCGATTACATAGAACCCGTCACTCAACGTGATCGCTCGTGCGGAGCCCAACAGCAGGAGCCGTTCGCCACAAGTGACACCGGTCCCTTTCTTCCTCGCCATCACCACGACCGCCTCACGAGGAACGAGGGATCGAACCGGCCTGGACGCCGGGCCACACCCACATAGCCCATCGCCGTCCAGGGCGGGGTGGCGCTCTTTCCGCAGGGCAGTGCGAAAGGAGACGCTTCCAGCTGGCCGTACCGGGGAACCGGCCAACTGGGCGGTGGTACGTCGTGCACGCAAGGTCACGGCGTACCACCTGGCGGTCCCGCCCAAGTGCGAGAAGCACTCGGAGCGGGGCCGCCACCTCGTGAACGTCTGGCCGGAGGAACACCCCCGTGGCCTCCGACCGGACCTGGCCCCCGACGGCGTCCCCCAAACGCCACCCCCGCTCGGGGGCCACCACATCCCAAAGAAAGAGCAGGCCCACCGGAATCCCGGCGGGCCTGCTCGCGTATAGAGGTCTGTCTCGCTGCCGGCCCACCCGTGGCCGCACTGCCCACGGAATTCATGCACGCCACAGCCGGGCGGGCGGTGACGAGCGCACCCCAAGCGGCACCCACGCCATCCACATACCTGCCTGACGGGAAACGACCGGGTCGTGCACCTCACCGTTGCCCGGCGTGAAACGCCCGGCAGATCGCCCTTCAGATCCCCCGGGCCCAGCGCTTACCTGGAGAACGTAACCGACTGTGATCGACAAGGCGGCTCGTGTGACATCTGTGACCACGTCTCGGTCAACATCGCGCCCGTCGACGTCCCGACACACCGGATCGCCGCACGCATCACGGTTCCTCTCCTGCCAGCCCTCTCCGCAGAGGCCACGCCCGCCATGGCATGTGGTTCGGCACGGCACGGCCGCAGACCCACCCGCTTCCTGGGAGACGACTTATGCCCCGACTCATCGACGCCGACGCCCTGGCCACCGCCATCGAGCATCTCACCCAACTCCGCGACCTGCTGACCGAACGCGGTCTGCACGCCCGGCTCCTCACCGACTCCAGGCGCCTGCCATGCCTGCAGGTGGTCCACCTCGTCGCCGCCACCGCACTGACCGAGCACATCCTCGCCGCTCCTAAAGAGGGCACCTGGCGGTTCTGGTGGTCGTGGGGCGAGCAGATCGGATGCGTCAGCGACATCACCACCACAGCCGACCGCATCCAGCACGTCCTAGCCCCCACCGCCTCCACAGCGGCCACGACCACCGAAGCCTCTCCGTCGTGACCGTCGCCCCCGACCAAACGCAGATCGCCCGCAGCCTGCAAGACGACAACCCCGGCTGGGTAATCATGTGGCGGCTCTGGGCCCGCCGATTCTGGGCCTGCCCCTGCTGGGGCCCCGACAGCCCCGAACCCCTCGAAGCCAAAGACGCCGACGACCTGCTCCATCAGATACGGCAGGCCGAAACCGCGACCCGCCACCCGCAAGCCACCGCCACCAGACCAGGCCGACACGATCAACCTCCGCCTCCGAACAACGCCCGGCACACCCTGCAGCGCCGCGGCTTTTGAACAAGGCCCAGATGACCTTCCACCCTCCGAAAAGGGCATGCCCACTGGAGACTCCAGCGGGCCTGCCCCACAACGGCGCAAGCGGTGTCCATCAGCCTGGAGTACCCAGAGTGACGATACTCGTGACGATGTCGCTCGGATCAGGCTCGTCATCGAGGGGCGCGCTTGACGGCTGACGCTCAGCGGAGCTGCAGGGCAGCCAGCGCCTGAGGCAGCGTGACGGCGGGAAGCCCGTGACCTACCCACGGCGGTGCGTGCCGCCCCGACAGGTGGCTGATGCGTCCGTCGGCGTCGACCGCGCAGGTGATGCCGTACGGCCAGCGCTCCAACATCACGCCAAGGACGAGAGACTCGGCTCCGGCCCTGATCCCCCGATCCAATGTCTCCGCCTCATCACCCAGCACGGTTATCACGAACAGCCAGGGCAGATCCTCAGCGTTGCCGTAGTCCTGGCGCTCACCGGTCCGACGGACGATCTCCACCTCAACATGGGTCACCACGTCTCGCACCGAGTCCAGGACCACCAGGCCGGGCACCGTGGTGGCGTCTCCAAGCAATCGTCGGGCGAGGCCGTGCGGCATGACCACTTCAGTCGGGAGTGCGGACCCGACCAGGAGATCGATGAGGATGGCACGGGCGAAGTCCTCGGCCCCGGGACCGGTCAGCCCCACTCCATGAAGTGCCGCCAGCGAGATCGCGTACGCGGCGGCGCTGCCCGGGGCGATGTCCCCCGGTTCCAGAACAGGCTCCTGAACCGGCGACACCGTGCTCGTGTCCTGTGAGCTCTCGCCATCATCATCGTGAGCCGGCGGCACCGAACCGGCCTCTTCGGGCATCGCGGGGGCCGGCGACTGGAGGCGTGCCAGGTGCATCTCTTCCCGATTCGCCCGCCATTCCCGCAGCGCTCCCCCGACGCTGACGGCGATACGCCGCCGCATGACGTACATGGCGATCAACGCCAGCGCCACGACGGACCCGAGGCCGGCAGGCCAAAGAGAGGTCGTCTGCGACACAGGCACCTGGACACTCGGCGGCGCCACGTCCACCTGCCGGGCCGTACCCGATTGGCTTGGAGAGGGGGCAGGCGAGGACCGTTCTCTGACCGGCCGCTCGGGCACCTTCGCCTCCTGTCGGGCTTCCGCCCGCCTCCGCTCACGTTTCTCAGCGAGCACCGACTCCACCGGAACCCGCGACTCAACCGGTCGCTGCCGCTCTCGCCGACCCTCATCGCGCGCGCCTTCGGGCTGTTTCTCTGTGGCTCTTTTGGACGGCTCCGGTGGTCGCCGCCGGCCTTCCGACGGCATTGACTCCTTCACCAGAGGTGTCGCCGGCTTCACACCGGGCTCTGGGGCGGCCCGATTCTTCTGGGAATCATTCAGAACCCGCCCCCAATCAGGGCTGCGACCCGTCTCCAACCACGCGCCGAGTTCCTTGTTGGCTTCCGCACAAAGCTTCTTCTGGTCGAAGTGCTCCTTCGCCGCCCCCCGCAGATCAGGAGGACAGCCCACGACAACCGCCCCGGCGCTCGACGGCACCCAAACGATGACGGCCAACGCAGCGACCGCCGCCCAACGCCCACCACCGGCAACCAGACGTGGACAGCGCGACATCCTCAAGCGATCCCTCCAGGAAACAAACCACGATCGATCGTCCCTCGATGATCACGTGGTTACTCCGGCGGAACCGCGCACTTGGCCATGGGTGACCAATCCCTTGATCGAACCTCTACCGCCCGGGGCCCCGCCGAGCGCTGGGCGGCTCAGGACCACGCCGGGAACGCCCTTCGCCCTGCCGCGTGCCCGCCTGCCGAGCAGCCGGTCGGCCCGGGAAATCCAGCCCCGCCAACCGCGCCTGAACAGACGCACCTCGCCCGGTTCCGACCCCCGCCGTACGAAGATGTCGGGCAGCAGCCCGAGCGCCGGCCGCGTGTGCCATACGCCGCTGAAACTCCCGCAGCTCCGCCACCGCAACCACGACCAGACCCAAATTCCGCACCAACGCGGCCACCGTGTCGTTGCCCGGCATCGCTCCAGCCGCCGCCATCAACCGCGCCACCACCCGCAGGCTGTTCCCCGCCGCGCCGGGATCGGGGATGCGGGCGTACGGCTCGCGCGCGGCACGGTCGAACGCATCCGCAGCCCGGCGCAGCGCCGGGTCATCCAGCATGCTCGCCGCGACATGCAACACATCCGACGCCGCCCACGCCGCATCCCCCGCCGCCGGATCACCCACCGCGCACTGGCGGATCTGCTCGGCCGCCCGTCCAGCAATCGCCACCGCATCTTCAAAGATCGCCTGCCGCTCGGCCGCAGTGATCTCCTCCACCCGTGGCGAAGTCCCCGCCCACCGGAGGCGCAGCTTGGGAAGCGTCAGATCATCCGCGAGTCGTCCACCGGCGAACCAGCGCAATCCACCGCTCCGGTCCCGGAATCCGGACAACGCCACCGCATACCCCGTGACCTCACCCGGATCACGCTCACTCACTCGCCAGCGAACCAGCAGCCCCGCATCCTTCAGCCGGGCGAAGAACTCCTCCTCCGAACCGACGTCCTTGGCGGCCTGCCGTACTGCCGTACGCGCCAGCAGCTTGGCACTGACCTCCGAGACACCCGTCCCGGAATCTCTTCCGACCGCATTCCGGGGATTCCACCGGGCCCGCAGCTTCGGAAGTGTCAGATCGGCCGCCAGCTTCCCGCCGCCGTACCAGACCGGCTCGCCAGCACGTGTGACGTGTACGGGCAGCGCGACCGCGTAGCCGGTGACCTCACCCGGGTCGCGCTCGCTGAACCGCTTGCGGACCAGCACCCCCGCCGCCTCCAGACGGCCGAAGAACTCCCCTTCCGACGCGGCGCCACCGGCCGCGGTGATCACGTGGCGGCGCAACACGATCCGGGGCGCCTCCACCCAGCGGCGTCGCCGCGCCTGCTCGGTCTCCGCCCGCGTCGGCCTGCGCGCCGCCGTACGATCCCCCGGCGCGGTCACACGCAACCCGAACCGACGCTCCACCGCCTGGCACGCCTCCCGCACCCGGTAGAAGTCGTTCCACGTCTTCGGCTTGACCCCGTCCTGACGGGCCAGCGTGGCCACGATGTGGATGTGATCAGGGGCGTGCCGGACCGCCACCCACCGCACCGCCTCATCATCATCGGCGGCGGCCAGGCCAGTGTGGTGCATGATCTCGTGCGCCACCATCGCCCACTCATCATCATCCAGGAACCGGTCCTCACCTGCCGCGCGGGCGACACAGTGCCACACCGGCTCGTCATACCCCCGCTCGCCGAGCGCGGCCACCGGCTGCTTCAGCAACCCGTTCAACCGCCGGAAATCACGGGTGCCATCCGGCCGCAGGTCCGGTTCCAGTTCGGCCGGATGCCGCCATCCGGCCACCAGATGCGGCTCGACATGCTCATTCGCCCGCCCCGGCCCATACAGGTAGTAGATCAATCCCTCCACCCGGGAACCGCGCATCACCTTGCCGATCACCGCAACTGCTTCCGCACCGCTTCCGCGATTCCGTCCAGCCTCCGCACCGTCCGCACACACGCCGCGGCGTACGGAACCAGATCCCCCGCCACCTCACCCGTCGCGTTCAACGCCGCCACCGCCTGATTGAGGTTGACCCCGATCCGCCGCACCTGATTACCGGCCCGCATCAACTCGATCAGCGCCTCCCGCAACGGGTCCGGCATCGGCGGATCCACCTCCCGCGCCGCCGCCAGCACCGCCAGCGCCGCGTACGCCCCGTGCGCCAACCCGAGCCGTTGCGCGGCGGCCTGCACATCGGCGTGCTCGTCCTCGGTCAACACGAACTTCACCACCCGCGACCGAGCCACCCCCTGCCGTTCCCGACGCCGCCGCACCTGCCTAGCCCCCTGCTCCCTGCCTTCATCAGGCATCCCGATCACCTCCCCCGAACGGACCGCGCCCGGTCCCTGCTGATCAGCACCACCCGCACCCAGCTGCGGAAACGTGGTGCGCCCTGATCAGCAGCGTGCATCGCCGGACCCCGCCGGGTCCAGAGATAAAGGGACGTTAGACATATCTTGCTTCGCTTCGGCACAGCCCGGCACGGAGCTCTTCTCCCGGGACCCGTGACCAATCTGGCGCCCTTTACGTTGTAGATCAACTAGCCCTCTAACGCCGAGGCGCACACCTCGTCCCGTTGGACGGCACCCTCACCGGCACCGCGCAATTGAACACCGCTGGACCGGCGGGGCGGCGAAATACCTGCCATGACGTGGGGCGTGGTGACGGTCCGAAGGGGTGGGTGACGGCTGGTCCCACGGTCCAATGACGGTCCAGACATGAAGAAGGCCAGACCCGCGACATGCGGTCTGGCCTTTGACCTGGTGATTTTCGGTGGGCGATACTGGGATCGAACCAGTGACCTCTTCGGTGTGAACGAAGCGCTCTCCCGCTGAGCTAATCGCCCGCCCTGCCTGGCTCCTCGCGGTGCCGACGAGTCAAACCATACCGCACTTGGGAGCCGCTAGCGAAGCGGTAGACGGTTCGGGGCAATGGTCGCGGATGGCCCCGGCGGGAGGGCTGGGTGTCATAGCATCGTGCTGACCCGCGGTGACACGATAAGAACGGAGCTGGGATCTTTCGTCCGGGACGTCCCATGTCTGGGAGGGCCCGGAAGATCGGTAGTGACACGCAAAACCCTCGCAAACACGGCCCTTTTGGCATCGTTTGACCTGGTAGGGGCCTAAATGTCGCGCTGTGATGTGCGTTACAGAAGGGCCTGGAGGCGGAATCTTTCCTACAGGTTTCTTCGTTCCCGCGTCATAGCTCGGGACGAAGTCCGTCAGAGCAGTGATAGCCCCGATGAGGGGACCCGACGACGAAAAGGTTTGGCTGACGATGAACAGCACCACCGTCTCTGCCGAGCTGGGCCTTCGGCTTGTGGTCCCCGACCGTACCACCGTCCCCCTGCTCGCCGGCCTCAGCTACACGGCAGAAGACCCGTATGCGATCCGGATGGCCTTCCACGTGGGGAACGACGAGCCGGTCGAGTGGATCTTCGCCCGCGAGTTGCTGACCGTGGGCATCGTGCGACGTGTCGGCGACGGCGACGTGCAGGTGTGGCCTGCGCGTTCCGACGGCGAGCGCACGTTGCACATCAGCCTGACGTCCCCGTTCGGCCAGGCCCTGTTCGAGGTGCCGCTGGCGCCTCTGACCGAGTTCCTGCACCGCACCTACGAGCTGGTCCCCGCCGGCCGTGAGACCGATTTCATGGATCTCGACTCCGAGCTCACGAACATGCTCTGGAGTTCGTGACCACCCGGCGGACAGCCTCCGGTCAGGAGAGCAGACCCCGCATCCTGCTGATCTCGACGCTCTGGCCCGAGGCGACGTCCTTGGCCATCAGCCGCATTCTGCGGTCCGTACCCTCTGCCAGCTCCTCCTTGGCCATGGTCACCGCTCCCTCGTGATGAGCGATCATGAGGCGCAGGAAGAGCTTCTCGAAGGCCGTCCCCCTGGCCGCCCGCAACGCGTTCAGCTGTTCCAGCGTGGCCATGCCGTACCCCTCGGCCACGTGATCGTGCCCGGCGGGTACGGCGCGGCCGAGTGTGGTGAGCCACGTGGACATGACGCGGATCTCGGGGCCCTGGGCGATGGAGATCCGTGTCGCGAAGGCCCGCAACGTGCGGTCGTCCGTACGGCCGGCGACCAGGGCGGCCATCTCCAGCGCCTGCCTGTGGTGCGGGATCATCGATTCGGCGAAGGTCACGTCCGCCGCGCCGGGGCGTGACTCCGGCTCCCCGAGGCTCTCGCCGGGGGTCGCCGTACGGCCCTGCGCGCCGGGGGCGTCGGGCAGGACGAGAGGCGCGCCGGTGCCCGCGGTGAGAGGTGCGCCCCGGTCGTTCCCATTCCCTTGAGTGCATCCGACAAGGGTTGCTGCCGCTATAACTGTGATCAAAAGCGGACGCACTCCCGTGTTCACCGACATACCTTCCATAGTGGTGGACGCATTCACTGGGAGCGCGGCAGATGGGGGCAGGGTGCGAAAGGCGCGATCAATCGGGCTGGCAGCGGTGGCGGCATTGCTCGTGGCGACGGGATGCACCGCGGACCCGGAGCCCGCGGCGGCCCCATCGGCGACCCCCGGCCAGAGCCAAATGCCGAGTCAGCAGCAGAGTGCGACGCCGGTCGAGACGGGGGCCGCTCCGGGGCCTGACGAGATCCGTTCGAGCGACAACGTCGAACTGGTGACGAACGTGCCGGCGCAGGCGCCGTTCGACGGGCCCGAGTCCTGGGGCACCGACCTCGCCTTCCAGGGGAAGTACGCCTATGTCGGCAACTTCGATGGATTCACGGTCTATGACATCACCGATCCGAGGAAGCCGGTCACGGTGAGCCAGGTGCTCTGCCCCGGCGGTCAGAACGACGTCTCCGTCAGCGGAAACCTGCTGTTCCTGTCGATCGACGATCCACGCTCGGACGAGACCTGCGACAGCGACCCGGCGGACGGCCTTCCCGACCAGGGATGGGAGGGGATCCGGATATTCGACATCACCGACAAGGCGAAGCCGAAGTACGTCTCCTCGGTCGCGACCGCCTGCGGCTCGCACACGCACACGATGATTCCCGGCAAGAAGGGCGAGGTGCTCTATCTGTACGCCTCCTCCCCCGGCCCGATCGCCGGCTCCCGGACGTGCGCGCCGCCGCGCGACAAGATCTCGGTCGTCGAGGTGCCCCTGGGCAACCCGGCCAAGTCCAGGGTCGTCGCCGAGCCCGAGGTGTTCGACCGGGACCAGAGCACCGGGCAGGGCGGCGAACTGGAGCTCGCGGGCTGCCACGACATCACCGCCTACCCGGAGAAGAACCTCGCGGCGGGCGCCTGTTTCGGCGACGGCGTGCTGCTCGACATCTCCGACCCGGTGAAGCCCCGGGTGCTGCAGCAGATCGACGATGACGAGAACTTCTCGATCTGGCACTCGGCGACGTTCAACGACGACGCCTCGAAGGTCGTGTTCACCGACGAACTCGGCGGCGGCGGCTCGGCGACCTGCGACAGCAACACCCCGTCCACCAAGGGCGCCAACGCGATCTACGATCTCAAGGACGACAAGCTCACCCTGAACGGCTACTTCAAGATCCCGCGTGAGCAGACCGAGTCGGAGAACTGCGTGGCCCACAACGGCTCGCTGCTCCCGATCAAGGGCAAGGACATCATGGTCCAGGCGTGGTACCAGGGCGGCATCTCGATCTGGGACTTCACCGACGCGGACCGGCCCAAGGAGATCGGCTACTTCGAGCGCGGCCCGCTGAAGGGCGACGCGGGGCTGGGCGGCTCCTGGTCGGCCTATTACTACAACGGCTACATCTACTCCAGCGACATCACCAAGGGCCTGGACGTGATCGCGATCAACGATCCGCTCACGGACCCGGCGAAGAACGTCGTCATGGAGGACTTCAACGTCCAGACGCAGCGGTCGTACTTCTAGCCGGTGGCCCCCGGGCGCTCCGCACCCGGGGGCGCCGCACGTCACGGGTCGATGTCGGCGGCCCCGCGCTCGGCGAACACCTGGATCGCCTTGGCGGTGATCGGGCCGGGGGCGACGGGCATCGCGGTGTCGTCGACGAGGCGGATCGGCTGGATGTCGCGGGTGGTCGAGGTGAGGAACGCCTCTTCGGCCTCGTAGAGCATGCTCAGCGGAACATCCTGTTCCGCGGCGCCGCACCACTCCAGGACCAGGGCCCGGGTGACCCCCGCCAGGCAGCCGGCGGCCAGTGTCGGGGTGACCAGCCGGCCCTCGGTGACGATGAACACGTTGCTGCCGGTGCCCTCGCAGAGGTCGCCCGCCAGGTTCCCGAAGATCGCCTCGCCGCCGCCGCGCTGCTTGGCGTAGGCGAGGGCCTTGGCGTTGTCGCCGTAGGAGGTGCTCTTCACGCCGGCCAGCGCGCCCCGCTCGTTGCGCGGCCACGGCACCACGGTGACGTCGCCGGTGACGGGGAACGGCTTCTGCTCGCCCACGATCACCACGGCGGTGGTGCCCTCGGAGCCCCGGTCGGAGCCGAGCGGGCCGGGGCCGCTGGTGTAGGTGACGCGGATCCGGCCGAGCGGCCAGTCGGGCGCCTGAGCCAGGCAGGCCTGTACTCCCTCGGCGATCGCCTCGACGTCGGGCTCCGGCAGGTCCATGCGCTGTGCGGAGAGCTTGAGCCGGTCCAGATGGCGGGTGAGGGCGAAGGTCCGCCCGTGCACGCTCTTGATCGTCTCGAACACGCCGTCGCCGACCATCAGGCCGTGGTCGAAGACCGAGACCGTCGCCTGCGCCGGATCCAGCAGTTCCCCGTTGACCCAGACGGGTGTCGTCATCAGTTTCCTCCTGTCGATGCCAGGGCGATGAGCCTGGACGCCTTCAACTCGGTCTCCTGCCATTCTCTCCGAGGGTCGGACCCCCAGGTGATGCCGGCGCCGGTGCCGAACCTGAGCAGGCCGGACTCGATCCAGAAGGTGCGGATCCCCACGGCCAGCGCCGCTTCACGCCGGTCGGCGTCGACCCAGCCCACCGCACCACAGTACGGCCCGCGCGGCTCGGGTTCGAGCCGATTGATGATCTGCAGGGCCGATGACTTGGGCGCCCCGGTCACCGAGCCCGGCGGGAAGGTCGCCGCGAACAGCTCCGGCCAGCCGACGCCGGTGGCCAGCCGCGCCCGAACCGTGGAGACCAGGTGGACCAGCCCGGGATGCTCCTCCACCGCGCACAGCTCGGGCACGTCGACCGAGCCCACCGCGGCCACCCGTCCCAGGTCGTTGCGGACCAGGTCGACGATCATCACGTTCTCGGCGTGGTCCTTCTCCAGCAGGTCGTCCGCGGTGACGCCGGTCCCCTTGATCGGCCGCGACTCGACCACGTCGCCGCTCCTGGCGAGGTAGAGCTCGGGTGAGGCCGACACGACGGTCAGCCCCGGCAGGCTCACGGTGGCGGCGTGCGGCGCGGGGTTCCCCTCCGCCAGCCGTACGGCGAGCGCGAGCGGATCCTGCGGACCGGGCAGCGGCGCGGACATGATCCTGCACAGGTTGGCCTGGTAGACGTCGCCGCGCTCGATATGGTCACGGATCCGCTGGACGCCCGCCTCGTAGGCCGGCTGGTCGAGGGAGGTGGTCCAGGCGTCCGCGGCGGGACCGTGCCAGGGGCGGGAGGGGCGTGGCAGGGGGGCGCGCCGTACGTCGTCGAAGCGCGCGCAGGTGACCTTGCCCTCGTAGTCGACGACGACGGCCCACCAACCGGCGCCGTCGAGGGCCGCCAGGTCGGTGGTGACGTCACGCAGGCCGGTGGCCAGCTGACCGCCCATATGGGCGAAACCGTCATGCACTCGCTCATTCTTTCAGCAGGAGCCACGGCGCCGCTCATTCCAGCGGGAGACGCGCGGGCTGCGGGGAGCGCCGCCGTACGAGGCGGGCCGCGTAGACGGTCGGGGAACGCTAGGCGAGTGGGCCGGTCACGGACTCGGCGGCGGTGATGAGGGCGCCGTCGGCGACGAAGCGGACCGCCGCCTCGATCTCCGGGGCGAGGAAGCGGTCCGGTCCCGCGCCGGCGACGTCCTGGCGGAGGGCGGCCACCACGGCGGCGGTGGCGGGCGCGGGGGCGGCCGGGGCGCGCAGGTCGAGGGCGCGGGCGGCGGTGAGGATCTCCACCGCGAGCACCCGGGTGAGCCCGTCGACCGCCCGGCGTAGTTTGCGCGCCGCCGACCAGCCCATGGAGACGTGGTCCTCCTGCATGGCGGAGCTCGGGATGGAGTCGACGCTCGCGGGCACGGCCAGGCGCTTGAGCTCGGAGACGACGGCGGCCTGGGTGTACTGCGCGATCATGTGCCCGGAGTCGACGCCGGGGTCGTCGGCGAGGAAGGCGGGCAGCCCGTGGTTGCGTGCCACGTCGAGGAACCGGTCGGTGCGCCGCTCGGACATCGAGGCGACGTCGGCGATCACGATGGCCAGGAAGTCGAGCACGTAGGCGACGGGCGCGCCGTGGAAGTTGCCGTTGGACTCCACCCGGCCGTCGGCCAGCACCGCCGGATTGTCGATCGCGGAGGCCAGCTCGCGCGCCGCCACGCTCGCGGCGTGCGCGACCGTGTCGCGTGCGGCCCCGGCGACCTGGGGCGCGCAGCGCAGGGAGTAGGCGTCCTGCACCCGGGTGCAGGAGCCGTCCCGGTGCCCGGCCATGATCTCGGAGTCGCGCAGCAGCACGCGCAGGTTGGCGGCGCTGGCGGCCTGGCCGGGGTGCGGGCGGAGCGCCTGCAGGTCGGCGGCGAAGACCCGGTCGGTGCCGAGTAGTCCCTCCACGCTCATCGCGGCGGCGATGTCGGCCGTCCTGAGCAGCCGGGTGAGGTCGTCGAGGGCGAGCACCAGCATGCCGAGCATGCCGTCGGTGCCGTTGACCAGCGCCAGCCCTTCCTTCGCGGCCAGCTCGACGGGTTCGATCCCGGCCTGCTTCATGGCCTCCGACGCCACGGTGAGCTGCCCCGAGGCGTCGCGGACCGGCCCCTCGCCCATCAGCGCCAGCGCGACGTGGGCCAGCGGCGCGAGGTCGCCGGAGCAGCCCAGGCTGCCGTACTCGTGCACGATCGGCGTGATCCCGGCGTTGAGCAGCCCCAGGAGCGTCTTGGCCGTGGCGGGGCGGATTCCGGTGTGCCCGGTGGCCAGGGTGTGCAGCCGCAGCAGCATCATCGCGCGCACCACCTCGGTCTCCACCTCGGGACCCGAACCCGCCGCGTGCGAGCGGATCAGGGAGCGCTGCAACTGCGCACGGAGCGAGGGGTCGATGTGCCGGGTGGCGAGCGCGCCGAAGCCGGTGGACACGCCGTACGCGGGGGTCGGGCTGTCCGCCAGTTCCTCCACGCGCGATCGGGCGGCCGCCATCGCGGCGACCGCGTCATCGGTGAGGCGCACGTCGGCGCCCCGTCTGGCGACCGCGATGACGTCGTCGAAGCTCAGCGGCTCCGGGCCGAGGTCGACCATCAGCTCACTCTTTCACTAGGTAACTGGCGTATCGGATAGTAGCCCCTTACAAGGCCGTCATGCCGCTCCGCCCGTGCTCTGTCAGCGTCAGCGCCCGCCGGGTCGTGCCGCGCTCGAACCAGCCCCGCTCCATCAGCCGCTCGGTGAGCGCCGCGCCCAGCGCCCCGCCGAGGTGCGGACGGCGCTCGGTCCAGTCGAGGCACGGGATCGCGAACCTGCGCCGTGCCCCTCGGACCGCGGCCAGATCCACCCCCAGCTCGGCGAGGATCCGTTCCCCCTTCTCCCCCACCTCATACCCGTCGGCCGCCTCCACCAGGCACTTCCCGCCCACAAGCCGGTCGAGCAGTTCCACCCCGGCCTGTCCGGCCAGGTGGTCGTAACAGGTGCGCGCCTCCCGCAACAGGCGCGCCTGCCTGGCCCCCTTCAGCGACCGTACGGCCGGCCGCGGGCTGATCCTCGCCAGCGACTCCAGCGCGTGCGCCACCTCGTGACCGGTCAGCCGGTAGTAGCGGTGCCTGCCCTGCCGCACCACCGTCACCAGGCAGCCGTCGAGCAGCCGCGCCAGGTGCGCGCTCGCGGTGGCCGCGCTCACCCCGGCCAGCCTGGCCAGTTCCCCGGCGGCCAGCGCCCGCCCGTCGAGCAGCGAGGTGAGCATCGCCGCCCGCGTCGGATCGGCCATCAGCGCGGCGGCCTGGGTGATGTCTGCGTCACTCGCGACGTGTTCGACGACCATCTTCCGACGCTACCCCCGCCATGGTTCGCCTCACGACGAAGCATGGACGGGTACGGCGAGCGGCCTCAGTTTGGGGACTCGGCGGGGATTCGCTAGAGTCCTCCCTGTGACGCCGGGGAATCCGGCGAGATCATGCGGACGTGGCTCAGTGGTAGAGCATCACCTTGCCAAGGTGAGGGTCGCGGGTTCAAATCCCGTCGTCCGCTCGGAGAGGTCGTTGCCGGCCTCGCCTGGTGGAGTGGCCGAGAGGCGAGGCAGCGGCCTGCAAAGCCGCGCACACGGGTTCAAATCCCGTCTCCACCTCGTTGTACGAGGGCGATTAGCTCAGTGGGAGAGCGCTACCTTGACACGGTAGAGGCCACTGGTTCAATCCCAGTATCGCCCACCATTGCCTGTAGCCAATACGGGCTTACCTGGTCAAACAGCCGTCAAAGTCCCAGTTCCGGGGCCTTGGCGGCTTTCTCGTGTCCGTTGATCCGGCTTGTTCCCATCTCGGTGCCGACCCGTGACCGGAAGTGGCGAGCGCCGTACCGATCCTGGCCGGCGTCACACCGGGCCATGGTCGCCAGATCCCGTTGAGAGCCCAGAGCCTGGGTCAGACGCCGCCCGGGAGGCGCCCATCCACGTCAGCACTGTCAGAAGAGGGTCAGCGGCTCGGTCGGCAGCGGCTCGGGCAGCGGCTCGATCTCGGGCAGAACGGCCCGCACGTCGTCATGGAAACGACGGGCGAGCGTCAGCGCGTCGGCGTTGTCGGGGGTGTGGATGAACACGGTGGGCGAGCGGCCTTCGCGCAGCCATTCGGTGACCGTGCCGACCCAGTGCCGCCAGCCCTCGATCGTGCGCGCCGTGTCGTCCCGGCCGAGGTAGCGGACGATCGGGCGGTCGGTGAGGGCGAGCGAGCGGCGGGGCACGCGTGGTTTCTTCATCCACGCGTCACGTTCGGCGTCG
Source organism: Dolomitihabitans soli (assembly GCF_022213955.1). Lineage (GTDB taxonomy): Bacteria > Actinomycetota > Actinomycetes > Streptosporangiales > Streptosporangiaceae > Streptosporangium_A > Streptosporangium_A soli. Next base: position 112,751 of record NZ_JAKNTW010000021.1, read on the forward strand.
CTGGTCGGAGGGCTCTGGAAGAAGGCGGTGGTGTCGAAGGGGATCCATTCGGCGTCGACGCCGGCGAGGACCCTCTCAAGGAGCCGTTCGGACCGCTCGTTCTCGAAGAACGCGGGGTGGCGGACTTCGACGGCGCAGCCGTACGAGCGGGGGAGGCGGCGAAGAAAGCCCGCCAGCGTGCCGAGGTCGGCCGGCGCGAACGACGCGGGCAGTTGCACCCAGAGGGCGTGGGCTCGCGGCCCGAGTGGCTCGATCGCGTCGAGGAACGATCGGAGCTCCTCGTCGATGCCGGAGAGTCGTCGCTCATGCGTGATCGACTTGGGCAGCTTGACCACGAAACGGAAGTCGGGGCCGGTCTGCCGCGCCCACGACTCCACTGTGCTCCGCGCCGGCGTCGCATAGAACGTCGTGTTCCCCTCGACCGCGTTGCACCAGGTCGCGTAGGCGCCGAGGCGCTCTCCCGGAGGGAGCGGATGGGGCAGCAGACGTCCTCTCCATGGCCCGTGAGTCCACATCGCGCATCCCACATGAAGCCGCATGACCTTGACGCTATCGAAGGCCGGCACCCGATCCGCAAGCCGTTACACGGACGAAGGCTCGCCCCTGGCCCCCCGGACGACACGAAGCCGCCGGACTCGCCCGGGACACCCTCCGCATACGGGCGACCGTCACAACAAGTATCCGTGACGGGACGTTCTGCTGAGGTCAGCCGGTAATCCCGTTACACTACAGATCGAGTGCAAGCGAACACTAAATGTGATGATAAAGGCATTTCGTACATACTGCGTATCGTGATCTTCGTGTCGTCCGGAACCTGCGTGACGTCAGGTCCGGCGGCAGGACTCAAGCTCCAGGGGTGAGGGCCAGAGCTAGGGCGATCCCGCAGTCGGCAGCCAATCTGTTCTGACGGCCCTGCAGGGAGAAAAGTTCATGGAATCGCTACATCGGGGAAAACTGGATCTCAGGACCCGGAGAGGAGGCGGGACGGTCACCGTCACCATCGTCGGTGAGCTGGACATCGCCACCGTGGCGAGCCTGCGGCAGTGCCTCTTCGACGTCCTGGGCGGAGAGACCGAGGTTCACGATGACGTCCCGGGCGGGGAGGCCGGGGTTCACGATGCTGTCCCGGGCGGGGAGGCCGGGGTTCCGGGTCGAGGACCCGCGCGTGATGAGGTCCTGGGCGGGGGGCCCGAGCGCGATGAGAGCGTCGAACGCGTCGTGGTCGAGTTGAGCGGGTTGTCGTTCATCGACGCGGCCGGGCTGGGCACCCTGGTCGCCGTGCACAACCGGGCCCGGCGACAGGCCATCCCGCTGTTACTGGCCGGGGTGTCGCCGAACACGAACCGGCTTCTGAAGATCACCGGACTGGACGCCTGTTTCACCAGGTGGGCCGACCGCGGGGACCCCTGACCTCGCACCGCCGGTCCGGAACCCGACCGCCGGCCTGCTCGCCTTGACCTGGCGGTCCCGGACGCCCTTGTACGGCTGAGCCGGCGGGATCCCGGTCGCCTGACCGCCGGATCACCGTGCGACCCGATCCCGGCACCGACGGCCGGGTCGGTCGGGGCGCCTGATCGAGGGGCTGACGAAGTCCCGGCAACCGAGATGGATGTCCCGAATCTGGTGAAGTGCGAGTAACCTGGCGGGCGCTTCGCCGAGGACGGCGGTGGCCTGTCCCTCACGGAGGTCGGCAATGCCGGAACTGGTGCTCGGCCCGCTGTTGCGGTACGTCGATGAGACGTCCGCGACGGTGTGGGTGCAGACCGATGCGCCATGCACGGCGGAGTTGCGCTGCGAGGACGGGCGTGCGGTGCGCGCGAAGACCTTCACCGTGCACGGCCACCACTACGCGCTGCTGGTCGTGGAGGGACTGGCCCCCGGGCACGGGTATGAGTACACCGTCGAGCTGGACGACCGGCAGGTGTGGCCGCTGCCCGGCGGCGACTTCCCGCCCAGCCGGATCCGGACCATCGATCCGGCGGCGCGGCTGCGACTGCTGTTCGGCTCCTGCCGTACCAGCGTGCCGCATGACACGCCGCACATGCTCTCCCACGGGGTGGACATCCTGCGCTCCTACGCGCACCGGATGGCGCGGATCCCCGAGGAGGATTGGCCCTCCGTGCTGCTGATGCTCGGCGACCAGGTGTACGCGGACAAGACTCCGCCCGAGATGCGGGAGTTCATCGCCGCGCGGCGTGACATCTTTGAGGCGCCGAGCCTGGAGATCTCCGACTACGCGGAGTACGCCGAGTTGTACCGCCAGGCGTGGAGTGAGCCGGCGTTACGATGGCTGCTGGCCAGCACCCCGTCCGCGATGATCTTCGATGATCACGACCTGCGCGACGACTGGAACACCTCGGACGCCTGGCAGCGGAAGATGCGGGCGCTGCCCTGGTGGCGGCGCCGGGTGACCGCCGGACTCGCCTCCTACTGGATCTACCAGCATCTGGGCAACCTCTCCCCCGAGGATCTCGCGGCCGACCCGATGTGGAGCAAGCTCGCCGGCGGCGACGGTGACGGCGCCGCCGATCTGGACGAGTTCGCGTGGCAGGCCGACGAGGATCCCGAGCGGTACCGGTGGAGCTATGCCCGCGCCTACGGCGGGGTCCGGCTGGTGATGCTCGACTCGCGTTGCGCGCGGGTGCTCACCCCGGGGCAGCGGGCCATGGTCGACGCCAGCGAGTGGCGGTGGTTCGAGGAGACGGCCACCGCCGGCGGCGACACCGACCATCTGATCATCGGCAGCTCGTTGCCGGTGCTGCTCCCCACCGGGCTGCACGAGCTGGAGAGCTGGAACGAGGCGGTCTGCGCGGGCGCGTGGGGAGGTCGCGCCGCCAAACTGGCCGAACGCGTCCGCCAGGCCATCGACCTCGAACACTGGGCGGCGTTCCGCACCTCCTTCGACGCCTTGGCGCGTCTGGTCACCGGCGTCGCCCACGGCCGCCACGGGAACCCACCGGCCACCGTGTTGTTCCTGTCCGGTGACGTGCACTTCTCCTATCTGGCCAAGGTCCGCCTCAAACACGCCGCCTCCCAGGTGTACCAGGTGGTCTGTTCCCCGATCCGCAACCCGCTGGCCCGGACCGTGCGGCTGCTCAACGGCGTGGCGGCGTTCGGCGTGGCCGGCCTGATCGGCCGTACGCTGGCCCGGGCGGCCGGGGTGCCGAGAGCGCCGTTCACCTGGAAGCTCAAGGGCGGTCCCTTCTTCCACAACGCCCTGGCCACCCTCGACTGCACCGGCCGGCAGGTCACCCTCCGCTACAACACCGCGCGCATGACGAAGGGCGACCCCCCGGAGCTCGACGCCCTGTCCGAACAACAGCTGTCCTGACCTGGCCCCGTACGGCACAGCCGGACGAGCCCCGCCGGCGACGGCAGTCCCCGGCGTACTGGAGGCCGACACCGCCGGGAAGCCGCGCCTGCCGCGGAAAGCGCCTGCCACCCGAGCCGGTTGACCCCAACGGCTGCGCGCAAGGTCGCTAGCGGGGGGCGGCCCGGCGGGCGGGGTCGTCTTCGAGGGACCGGCGGTCCCAGTTCGCGAGGTCGGCCGCGGCGTCGTACGTGCTGTGCAGGAAGTCGAGCAGCGCCCGCTCCGGAGCGGGCGAGGTGCGCACGGCCTCGTAGGGGAGCAGGAACTGGCCGTTCGCACGACTGTAGAAGGCGGCCTCCGGCTTGACCGGATGGTCGGCGTACCCGACGGGCTCGGGGTAGGCGTAGGAGTAGAAGGCGCCCTCCTCGCCGCCGCCGGGCCAGAAGCCGCAGCTGCTCAGCTCGTGGGAGTAGCCCTCGACCATCACCCAGTCGCCGCAGTTGGGGGCGCCGCCGGGGTGCCGGGGGGCGGTCCGGCCGGAGAAGCGGGTGCAGGCCAGGTCGAGCGCGCCCCAGAACAGGTGGACGGGGCTGACCTTGCCGATGAAGCCGGAGCGGAACTCGGTCATCACCCGGTGCGCCTGGATGAGCTGACCCCAGAAGAGCCGGGCATGTTCGGGCTGGTAGGCGGCGTGCTGACGGTCCTCCGGGAACGGGATCGCCGTCTCGACCTCCGTCGGCCTGGGCATGATCGACACCTTCAGGTCCAGCTCGTCGAGCATCGTCATCGTCTTGGCGTAGAAGTCGGCCACCGCCATCGGTTCCAGGGCGAACTCACCTGCTCCCCCGTCGCTGGCCTCGACACGCAGCCGGTGGTCGAGGAAGTCGAACTCGATGGCGAACAGCCGCCTGCCGTACGGGATCGCCGAGGTCGTCAGCCCTCTCGGGGTGACGTAGAGCGGCACCTGCCACCAGTGGTTGACCATCGGCGCCATCGCCAGGCGGATCTTCCCGATCACCTGGGTCCACATGTGCAGCGTGTCGCGGGTCTCGATCCAGTCCGACACCCGCAGGCTCGGCCACCCCTCATTCCTCACAACGCATCCATGCCCGTCATTCCGCCCATGACACTCACCCGACCGGCGGGCGGGTTCAACCGGCGGGATGGATCGTCGTCACCGGCGCGCGTCGCCCGGCGTGCGAGGCCGAGGTGAGCAGCAGGCTCGCGCAGGCGATGGCCGCGATCAGCACGAACCAGCAGAGCATGCGCCCGGTCCGCAGGCCGTACCCGCTGAGGATCCAGTAGAGCGACAGCAGCCAGCGGCGGAAGGACCGGCTGTTGATCCGCCGCATCTCCATCGCGCCGAAGCGGAAGTCGGCGGCCGTGGCCCGGTCGTCCACCCCGGCCCGCAGCACGGAGTAGAGCGCGGCGAGCCGGTGCGCGACGGGCGGGTCGGCCTCGGGCGGGCTCCAGCCACGGAAGGCCCGCTCGTCCGCCAGGGTGTTCCTGCGGGTCCACCAGCGCAGCGGCGGCCAGCTCAGGGTGAGGTGCACGCCGCGCGGGGTGCCGCCGAACGTGCAGCCGGTCAGCCGGAGGTGTTCCGGCTGGTGGATTCCGGCGAAGTGGCAGGCGCTGAGGTCGACGTGGGCCAGTTCGAGCGACTCCGCGTCGAGCCCGCGTAACGAGGTCACCCGGGCGCCCTCCCGCCCGGTCACCGTCGCGCGGCCGTGCAGGCACGCGCCCGCGAGGTCGGTCTCGGCGGCGTCGATGCGGACCTCGACGGTGCTCAGCGCGCGCAGCCCGCGCAGGTCGACGTGGCATTCCCGGGTGGTCAGGCCGAGCCTGCCGCCGACCTGGGCCCCGGTCAGGGCCAGCCGGCGGCCGACCGAGACGGGGGTCAGGTGGACCCCCGTGGAGAACCGCGCGGCCTCGAACCCGGCGAGGCCGCCGAACGCCGCGCCGCGGAAGGACACCGTCCGGCCGAACCGGCACCCCCTGAAGGCGGCGGTCCCGCCGAACCTGGCGCCGTCGAAGGTGGCGAACCCCCGGAGGTCGGCGGACTCGAAGGACACCGTCCGCTCGAAGCGGGCCGAGCTGAACAGGGCGTCGCTCCCGACGACGGCCCCGTCGAAGGCCAGGTGCCCTCGTACGGCGACGCCGTGCAGCGACGCCCGTCCGGCGAACACCGCGTGCCGGAAGGAGACGTTGCCCTCGAACCTGGCCTCGGAGAAGGACGCGAGCGCCGTGAACCGGCACTGGTCGAAGGACACGTCCCCGGTGAAGGTGACGCCGCAGAACCTGACGTCGCCGGTGAAGACCGCTCGTTCGAACCTGGCCCGCCCGGCGACCTGCCCGACGGCGGAGAGCAGGCGCGTCAGCAGGACCTGGTCGACACGGGTGCCCCGCAGGTCGATCTCGGAGCCCGGGAGGAGGCGGCGGACGATCTCGTGCAACTCACTCTCGTCCAGGTGGGCCAGGCAGCGCCCGTACGGCTCGCAGGCCGAGCCGAGGCACTCCGGAGCGGCGGCGCAGGTGAACCATCCCACGTCCAGTGGTGTCATAACCCTAGTGATACCCACATAGCAGCCTTCTGTGGCGAAGAATGAAAACCTGCACAGCCTCCCTAGCGACTGATCGACCCCTAAATGGGATGATGTACGCATACGTCCCGATCGGGAGGAGAGGAACGTGGGGTTGCCCCCGGACGACGTCGTCGTCGCGGCACTACGCACCGGGGACGAAGCGATGTTCGTGACCCTGCTCGACACGTGGTCACGAGGGATGCTCCGGCTCGCGCGCTCCTATGTGTCGACCAACGACTCCGCCGAGGAGGTCGTGCAGGACACCTGGCTGGCGGTGATCGGCGCGATCGACGGCTTCGAGGGCAGGTCCTCGGTCAAGACCTGGGTCTATCGCATCCTGATCAACACGGCCAAGAAGCGGCAGCTGCGCGAGAGCCGTACCGTGCCGTGGAGCAGCGCGTTCGAGCGGGACGGCGAGCAGGGCCTCGACGGCTCGCGGTTCCACGACGCCGACAGCCCCTCCCCCGGGCAGTGGAAGCAGTTCCCGGCGGCCTGGCCCGCGCCGGAGGGCGAGATCCTCGCGTCGGAGGCGCGGATCCAGATCGCGGCGGCGCTGGCCGAGCTGCCGGTGCGCCAGCGAGCCGTCATCACCCTTCGCGACGTCGAGGGATGTACCTCCGAGGAGGTCTGCGAGATCCTGGACATCTCGCAGTCCAATCAGCGGGTCCTGCTGCACCGCGCTCGTACCGCGGTGCGGGGCCGGCTGGAGGATTACTTCGACACGGTGAGGCGATCGGCGTAGTGAAGCGGTTCACATTCGACACGATAAGGCGGTCCGCATCGTGAAGCGGTTCAGTTGTGAGGTGCTGGTCGACGTCGTCACCGCCTACCTGGACCACGAACTCGCCGAGCCCGACCGCGACCGGTTCGAGGACCACCTGAGGGCCTGCGAGGGCTGCGCCCGCTACGTCGGCCAGTTCCGCGCCACCGTCGGCGCCCTCGGCGAACTGCCGCCCCAGGAGACCCTCTCCGCGCCTACCCGTCACCGGCTGCTGGCCGCGTTCCGCGCCTCCCGTCGCACCCGATCCTGATTCCCCTGTAACGATCGGCCGCCTCGCGGGTCTGTAGACCTGTGGGCACCGACGAGGGGGGAAGACCATGGCGGGTCTGGCGACCGAGGGCACGCTGATCCAGGACACCTCCCACGTGGAGGAATTCGCCCGGCAGTGCTTCAGCGGCCCGGCGGGCGACCAGGTGGGGATCGAGCTGGAGTTCCTGGTCTACGACCGGACGACCGCCGCCCGTCACGTCCCCATCGCCAGGGTCGCCGACGCGCTGCCACCGCTGCCGGGCGGGAGCCGGGTGACCTTCGAGCCGGGCGGCCAGTTCGAGCTCTCCGGCCCGGCCGCGCCCCTGCCGGCCGCCGTCGCCGCCATCGCCGCCGACGTGGAGACGGTGCAGGCCGCCCTCCGCGAGGCGGGCCTGGTCCTGGCCGGCCTCGGCCTGGACCCGGTACGGCCCGCCGTCCGGCAGTTACGGCAGCCCAGGTACGACGCGATGGCGGCGTTCCTCGGCGTGCCGTACGGGCCGCTGATGATGTGCTCGACCGCCTCCATCCAGGTCAACCTGGACCTGGGCGCGCAACCGGAGGTGCGGTGGGAACGCGCGCACCTGCTCGGGCCCGTGCTGACGGCCGTCTTCGCCAACTCGCCGCTGAGCGAGGGCGCGGCCTGGGGCTGGATGTCGGGCCGCCAGGCGGTCTGGGAGCATCTCGACCCCTCCAGGACCGCGCCCGTGCCCGCGTCGGGCGATCCGGCGACCGCCTGGGCGAACTACCTGCTCGACGCCCGCGTCATGCTGCTGGGCGAGGACGAGGAGGGCCGCCGCCGCGCCGGCGACGGCTCGACCTTCCGCGAACTGCTGGCCGCCCCCGGCCCCCGGCCGACGACCACGGACCTCGCCTACCACGCCACCACCCTCTTCCCACCGGTACGGCCGCGCGGCTGGCTGGAGATCCGCTACCTCGACGCCCAGCGCGCGGCGAACTGGCCGGTGTGCGTGGCGGTCACCCACGCGCTGGTGACCGACGACCGCGCGGCGGACACGGCCACGGCCGCGGCCGAGCCGTACCGGGAGCTGTGGTCGCGGGCGGCCCGCTGCGGGCTGGCGGACCCGCTGCTGCGGCGCGCCGCGGACACCTGCCTCGGGGCGGCCCTCGACGCGCTCCCCCGGCTGGGCGCGGACCCCGCCCTGATCGGCGAGGTGGCCGCGTTCGCCGACCGGCACGTGACCCCGGGCAGATCCCCCGCCATGGACGTACTCGATCTGGCACGACGAGACCCGTCGGGCTGGCTGACGAAGGAAGGACGATTGTGAGCGACCTCAAGGAACGGATCGCCGCGGAGCTCCTCGCGGCACGCGACCGGTCGCTGGCCTACACCGACGCGGAGGACGACCTGCTGGTGCGCCAGCACTCCGCGCTGATGTCGCCGCTGGTCTGGGACCTGGCGCACGTCGGCAACTACGAGGAGCTGTGGGTGTTGCGGGAGGCGGGCGGCATCACGCCGCTGCGGCCCGAGATCGACCACCTCTACGACGCGTTCAAGTATCCCCGCAAGGACCGGCCCACGCTGCCGATCCTGGGGCCCGGGGAGGCGCGGAACTACATCTCGGGGGTGCGCGGGCGGGTGCTCGACGTGCTGGACGGGATCGACCTGGACGCCCCGGACCCGCTGCACCGGTCCGGGTTCGTCTTCGGCCTGGTGATCCAGCACGAGCACCAGCACGACGAGACCATGCTCGCCACCCTGCAACTGGCCAGGGAGCCGGGCCTGGTCCGCGACGGCGACCTCCCGCCCGGCCGGGCCGGCGGCGCCGCGGAGGTGCTCGTCCCGGCGGGCTCCTTCCAGATGGGCACCGACACCCTGCCGTGGGCGTACGACAACGAGCGGACCGCGCACCGGGTCGAGCTGCCCGCCTACTGGATCGACCGGTTGCCCGTCGGCAACCGCGCCTACGCGGACTTCGTCGACAGCGGCGGCTACGACGACCCGCGCTGGTGGACCCGGGAGGGCTGGCGGTGGCGGCAGGAGAGCAGCGCGTTCGCCCCCGAGTTCTGGACCAGGGACGGCGACACCTGGTGGCGTACCCGGTTCGGCAGGCAGGAGCCGGTTCCGATGGACGAACCGGTGCAGCACGTGTCCTGGTTCGAGGCCGACGCCTACGCCCGCTGGGCCGGCCGGCGGCTGCCGTCGGAGGCGGAGTGGGAGAAGGCCTGCGGCTGGGACCCCGAGGCCGGGCGGGCGCGCACCTACCCGTGGGGGGACGCCGCGCCCGGCCCGGACGTGGCCAACCTCGGCCACCGGGCCGCCCGGCCCGCGCCGCTCGGCGCCTACCCCGCCGGGGCCAGCGCCTACGGCGCGGAGCAGATGATCGGCGACGTGTGGGAGTGGACGGCCTCGTGCTTCCTGCCCTACCCCGGCTTCCGCAGCTTCCCCTACCGGGAGTACAGCGAGGTCTTCTTCGGCGCCGACTACCGGGTGCTGCGCGGCGGGTCCTGGGCGGCCGACCCGGCGGCGGTCCGCACGACGTTCCGCAACTGGGACTACCCGATGCGGCGGCAGATCTTCTCCGGCTTCCGCTGCGCCCGCTCCGCCTCACCTGAGCAGGCGTAGATGTGCCGTCACGCCGCCTGGCTCGGCGCGCCGCGCAGCCTGGCCACGCTGATCCACGAACCCGAGTACGGCCTGCTCCGGCAGTCGTACGAGCCGCGCAGGCAACGGCACGGCAGGGTCAACGCCGACGGCTTCGGCATGGGCTGGTACGACGACGCCACCGCGCCCGAGCCGGTCCGCTATCGCCGTGCGGTGCCGATCTGGACGGACGCCAACCTGCCCGCCCTGGCCCGGGCGGCGCGCTCGCACTGCCTGCTGGCCGCCGTGCGGACCGCGACGGTCGGCATGCCGATCGAGGAGACGGCCACCGCGCCGTTCAGCGAGGGAAGGTGGCTGCTCAGCCACAACGGGCGCGTCGCGCGGGAGGCGGTCAGGCCGCTGGCGGACGAGGCGGAGAGCACCTGCGACGCCGCGTGGGTCGCGGCCGGGGTGTTCCAGCGGCTCCGCGCCGGGCTGCCCCTCGGCGACGCCCTGGCCGAGGTCGTCACCCTCGCGGGGGCGAAGGACCCGGAGGCCCGGCTGAACCTGCTCGCCAGCGACGGCGTCTCGGTCGCCGCGACGACCTGGGGGGACACCCTCTTCTCCAGCGACGCCGACGACGGCGTGCTGGTCGCCAGCGAGCCGCTCGACGACCGGCCCGGCTGGCGGGCCGTACCTGATCGGAGCCTGTTCCTCGGCACGCCCGGCGGTGTCCACGTCCAGCCGTTGTGATCTTTCGGAACCCAGGAGGACCAGCCGTGCAGCTGACCAACCATCTTGACCACGACTATCTGCGCCAGGCGCTCGAACACGACGTCCGCACCGGGCTCGCGTCGACGCCCAAGTGGCTGCCGCCCAAGTGGTTCTACGACGCGGCCGGCAGCGACCTGTTCTCGCAGATCACCCGGCTGCCCGAGTACTACCCGACGCGCAGGGAGCTGGCCATCCTGCGGGAGCGGGCGGCGGACGTCGCGGCGCGTTGCGGCGCCGACAACCTGGTCGAGCTCGGCTCGGGGACCAGCGAGAAGACGGTCCTGCTGCTCGACGCGCTGGCCCCGCGGACCTACACGCCGGTGGACGTCGACGCGGTCACCCTCGGCGAGGCCGCCGAGCGGCTGACGGCCCGCTACCCCGGACTGGTCGTCGAGCCGGTCTGCGCCGACTTCGAGCAGCACCTCGCGCTGCTGCCGCGCACCGGCAGGCGGATGGTGGCCTTCCTCGGCGGCACCATCGGCAACCTCGCCCCCGCCGCCCGCGAGGTGTTCCTGAAGGAACTGCGCTCGACACTGCGTCCCGGCGAGACGCTGCTGCTCGGCGCGGACCTCGTCAAGGACACCGGACGATTGGTCGCGGCCTACGACGACGCGGCCGGGGTGACCGCCGCCTTCAACCGGAACGTGCTGCGCGTGATCGACCGCGAACTGGACGCCGACTTCGATCCCGACGCCTTCGACCACGTGGCGATCTACGACGAGCGCCACGACTGGATCGAGATGCGGCTGCGCGCGACGCGGGCCATGGACGTGCGGGTGCGCGCGCTGGGCCTCGCGGTGTCGTTCGCCGCGGGCGAGGAGATGCGCACCGAGATCAGCGCCAAGTTCACCCGCGAGGGGCTGACCGCCGAACTGGTGGCGGCGGGGTTCACGGTGGACCGCTGGTACACCGACCCGGCGGGCGACTTCAGCCTCGTCCTGGCCAGGGTGTGATCGCGGACCGGGACGCGATCGGGGGCCGGGGCTCGGCCTCCGACCGGGGGGTGGCCTCAGACCAGGGCTTTGACTCAGGCCAGGGCTTTGACTCGGACCGGCGCGCGTTCGAGGATCGGGGCGTGTCCATGGCCGTGGCGGCCGAGCCCTAGGCTCTGGGGAGAATTGTCCGATTGAGGAAGGGCTTCCGTTGAGCCGGAGCATGACGAACTGGGCCGGGAACATCACCTTCCAAGCTCGGGCGGTGCAGCGCCCCTCCTCTGTCGGGGAGTTGCAGGGCCTGGTCGCACGGGGGACCAAGGTGCGGGCGCTGGGCAGCGGGCACTCCTTCAACACCATCGCCGACTCGCCCGGTGAGCTGGTCTCGCTGGGCGGCCTGCCGCAGGAGGTGGAGCTCGACGCCGCCGCCGGACGGGTCAAAGTCACGGCGAGCGTGCGGTACGGCGAGCTGGGCAGGCGGCTGCACGAACAGGGGTACGCGCTGCGGAACCTGGCGTCTCTGCCGCACATCTCGGTCGCCGGGTCGATCGCCACGGCCACCCATGGTTCCGGCGACGCCAACGGCAACCTCGCCACGGCGGTCACCGGCCTGGAACTGGTCACCGCCGGGGGCGACCTCGTCCGGATCGACCAGGGCGAGGAGCTGCGCGGGGCGGTGGCGGGACTGGGCGCGCTCGGGATCGTGACAGGCGTGACGCTGGAGGTCGTGCCCACCTTCGAGATGCGGCAGAACGTCTACGAAGGGCTGCCGTTCGAGACGCTGTGCGAGCGGTTCGACGAGATCATGGCCGCCGCCTACAGCGTGAGCGTCTTCACCGGCTGGCGGGGGCCGCTGGTCGACCAGGTGTGGGTGAAGCGCGCGCCGGGCGAGGAGGAGCCGGACTGGTCCTGGGCCACCCCGGCCGAACGGCCCAGGCATCCCGTGCCCGGCATGCCCGCCGGTCCCTGCACCGAGCAGTTCGGCGTGCCCGGCCCGTGGTTCGAGCGGCTGCCGCACTTCCGGCCCGAGTTCACGCCGAGCAGCGGAGAGGAGCTCCAGTCGGAGTACCTCCTCCCCCGGAGGCACGCGGCCGGGGCCCTGCGGGCGCTGATGGGGATCAGCGAGCGGATCGCGCCGGTGCTGCAGGTCTCGGAGATCCGCACCGTCGCCGCCGACGAGCTGTGGCTGAGCCCCTGCTACCGCGAGGACGTGATGGCGGTCCACTTCACCTGGGTCAAGGACACTCCGGCGGTCTCCCGGGTGCTCGCGCTGATGGCGGAACGGCTCGCGCCGTACGAGGCCAGGCCGCACTGGGGGAAGCTGTTCGGCGACACGCCGGAGGCGCTGCGCGCCGGGTACGAGCGGCTGCCCGACTTCCGCGCCCTGGTGCGCCGCTACGACCCGGCGGGCAAGTTCACGAACGACTTCCTCGATCGGCACGTCCTCGGTTCCTGATGTCCTCGGCCCTCCCGCCGACCATGCCGGCCGCGCGGACGTGCACCGGGTCGCCGACCGAGACCAGCCGGTAGAGCCGCTCGGCGACGTGCATGGGCAGCCGGACGCACCCGTGCGAGGCCGGGGTCAGCGGGACCTTGGTGGAGCCGTGCATGGCGATGCCGCCGTTGAAGTACATCGAGTTGAACATGGATCCGAGCGGGCCGGTCGTCCACCCGGGCGCCCGGCTGGTGACCCGGAAGTCACCGGCCGGCGTGACGGCCGTGCCGCAGCGGCCCTGGGTGCAGTAGGCGATGCCGGCCCCGGTGGACACGTGCGTGACCAGCAAGGGCTGGGTGTCGCCCTTGTAGAGGGCGAGGAGCTGCTTGTCCAGGTCGATCTCGACGCGGGTGGCCCGGCCGCGCGGGACGAGGGCGCGCAGCGGCCGGGGACGGTCGAGCGCCTCCCAGACGACGGGACGGACGTCGTCGCGCACCCGAAGCCCCTGGGACTTCTGGAAGGCCCACAGGGCGACCCGCGTCTCCGGGTCGAACCGGCCGGTGGGTTTGCCCGGCTCGTAGCCGAGCCAGCGGAGCTGTCTCTGCAGGCGCTTGACCTCGGGGCCGCGGTCGCCGGGCCGCAGGACGTGGGTGCCGGCGTGCGCCGGGGCCGCCTGGACGGCGAGGACGACGGGAATCGCGCCGGACAGGGCGAGCACAAGGGCCGGAGCGATGAGCTGGTTGATCATAGTCGATTCGTTCCCCGTTCGCTTGAATCGCGGACCGGAATTCTTATCGACGAATCGCAAAGAATCACTGCAACAAGCACCTATATCCGGACAAATGCCCAATCAGCGCAATCATCTAATAAGTAGCTGAATAGCCTCCACTATGGCGAACAACCCCGACTCGACAGGCTTTCCATTTAGTGTGAGATCCATTGCCCTTCGCTAGCGTTAGCGCACGAATAACCGCTGATCAGCAGGGGTATCTCAAGCCTGCTTCGCCATTCACGAAGTACCAGTACAGTCCGGTCCCCCGGGACCGCGAATGACACGGGGATCAGATGACCTTTAAAACCAATGGAAAGCGCATCCTGGCTCTGGCCGTCAGCACAGCGGTGGCTGGAGTCGTCATGGCGGCGTCCCTCCAGGCACCTGCCAACGCCGGCGCTACGGGCGTCAACGTGCCGGTGACGACAGAACAGCGTATCGGACACGGCCCCGAGAAGCCGCTGCTCCAGGGATGGAGGGGCGGCTGCCGCAGGTGCGGGCGTGGCTGCGGACACCGTAGGCACTGCTTCCGCAAGCGGCACCACTGCAAGTGCCCGGCCGGCCCGAGGGGTCCGCAGGGCCCGCGGGGACTGACCGGCCGGACTGGCCCGGCTGGACCTCCCGGACCTCCCGGACCTCCCGCGACCAAGTGGCCGGACAAGCCCGACCACGAGTGGAAGGACCACAAGGACGGTTCCGACCACAATGACAAGAAGTGGTGGGAGGACGACGACGACTGGCCCTTCAGCGGCACCGGCGCCCAGGGCACGACAGCGCCGCTCGACGCCGAAGCCGACTCCGAGGAGTCCCAGTCCATGGAGTCCAAGCCGGTCTACAAGACACCGGCCACCCCGGCCTCCTGATCGGCTTGCGACAGCGGGTCTCGTGAGATGACGAAACGTGGCGGGGGCGGGGGGAGCGGCCCCGCCCCGGTGTTTAACGCCAGGCCGCGGTGG
>NZ_JAKNTW010000022.1 GCF_022213955.1 Dolomitihabitans soli
GGGCTCGCGCCCGGGGGTCTCGTGAGTGGACCAACCGGGCCGCGCCGGGTGCCCCGGCCCCGCCACGTTTCTTTACCGCATGCCAGGTTTCGCCTGCTCACCGCGGGTACGTGGTCATGGTAGGCAGGAGGTGCAGGTCATGACCGAGAAGCAGCTGAACGTGCAGATCTCCATCGCCGAGGACCTCGACACCACGTCCGCCCGGGCAGTGCTCACCCTGACGGGCGGCACCGAGGTCGTCGGGACGGGTCACGCCCGCCGTAATCCCATGGACCAGCCCGCTCCCGAGATCGGCGACGAGCTCGCCGTCGGCCGCGCGCTGATCGACCTGGCCGACAGGCTCCTCGACGTGGCCGCCAGGGACGTCGCGATGCTGGCCGGTCGCCATCACTGAGCCACACCCGGCATCGCCCCGTCGCCATCGCTGAACCACACCCAGCAGTGCCCCGTCGCCATCGCTGAGCCACGCCCGGCAGTGCCCCGGAGAGCGTTCGCTCGCGCGCTCTCCGCCGTCTTTTCAAGTGGTACATACCTGGCACCACAAATATCTGCCCAAGGTTAACGATCACTCGCTACACTCCGCCCGAATCTCGATCGAAGCGGAGACCATGAGCACCCACTCCCCCAGCCGCCGTGCGTTCATCGCAGGGACGGGCGGCCTCGTCACCACGGCCCTCGTCGGCGCCGGCCAGGCCGGACTGCCCGACAGGCCCAACATCGTCCTCGTCCTGGCGGATGACCTAGGCTGGGGGCAGCTCGGCTGCTACGGCCAGGACAAGATCAAGACGCCGACGCTCGACCGCCTCGCCGCCGAGGGCCTCCGCTTCACCAGCGCCTACTCGGGCGCACCGTTGTGCGCGCCGTCCCGGGCCGCGTTGCTGACCGGGCTGCACACCGGCCACGCGACCGTGCGGGAGAACCCGGAGGGCGGTACGCAGCACTCACTGACCAGCTCCGACCTGACCTTCGCGAACCTGCTCAAACTGGCGGGCTACCGGACCGCCTGCTTCGGCAAGTGGGGCTTCGGGCCGGAGACGCCCGCCCAGCCCTCGCACCCGAACTCCCGGGGGTTCGACGAGTTCTTCGGTTTCATCGGGCACAAGCACGCCCACCAGTACTGGCCCGACTATCTCTGGCACAACCAGGAGCGGGTCCACCTCGGCCGCCGCTCGTACGCGCCGGACCTGTTCCTCCAGCGGGCCAAGGAGTTCATCCGCGAATCGGCCGACGAGCCGTTCCTGCTGTACTTCCCGACCACGCTGCCGCACGCCCCCAGCCAGGTCCCCGGCGGCACCGGTGAATACGCGGACCGGCCGTGGACGCGGGCCAACCGGGGCCACGCCGCCCAGGTCACCAGACTGGACACGCACGTCGCGGAGATCATTCGCACGTTACGCGAGGCGGGCGTCGCCGACTCCACGGTGCTGCTGTTCGCCGGCGACAACGGCCCGCACCGCGAGAAGGGCGTCACCCCGGGCCTGTTCGACTCCAACGGCCCCTTCCGCGCCGACAAGCGCGACCTCTACGAGGGCGGCATCCGGGTCCCGATGATCGCGTGGTCGCCGTCGCTGCCGCGCCGGGGCGAGGTCGTCGAGGAGCAGGTCGCGTCTTGGGACGTGCTGCCCACCCTGGCCGACCTCGCCGGTCTGCCCCTGCCCGACCATCTCGACGGCCGCTCCTTCAGCGGCCTGCTCACCGGCTCCGGGCACACGGGTCACGACTACCTGTTCTGGAACCGCCCGCGGAAGGCGCAGGCCGTACGGCGGGGCAGGTGGAAGGCGGTCCGCTTCGCGCCGGGGATCGCCGGGGCGGGCGCCTCCGGGCGGTTCGAGCTGTACGATCTGCGCACCGACCTGGGCGAGCGCCGCAACCTGACCGCGACCAGGCCCGAGATCGCCGCCGAGCTGAACGCGCTGATGGACGCCTCCGTCGGCCCCGATCCGCGCACGCCGTACGGGCTGCGGGTGACGGCGGCGCGTACCGGGCTGCGCGGTGAGCCGCACGAGATGGTCGTCAGGCTGCACAACGGCTCGGCGGTGTCGTGGAACGACGTCCATCTCTCGCTCGACGTGCCGCCGGGCTGGCGGGCGACGGGCGACGGGCGGCGAGCGGTGCTGATGCCGGGCGACTCGATCACCACGACCTTCACGGTCACCGCGCCCGCCGGCCGTACCTCGCTCACCAGGACCCTGCTGGCGAGGGCACGGTTCGACGCGAGCGGCCGCCGGGTGCGGTTCCGGTCGCGCCGGAAGCTCACGGTGGTCCACGGCGCGGCGGTCTGAAGCGATCCGTAGCGGGGGGATGGCGTTCCGGCGGCCGAAATCGCAGACTGGAAGGTGACACTACCGGCCAAAAGGAGTGTGCAGTGGACAGTCAGCAGATGCCTGCGCTGGTTCCCGTACTGTCTCGCGGCAGGCACCGGAACCCCCGCAAGGGCGCGTGTTTCATGGAATTGGCGTCCTATCTCGCTGGGGAGCGCTGGAGCGACCATCCCGCGTGCACGCACCCGCTCCTCGCGGGCCTGGCACGTCTGGTCAACGACTTCAGCTCCGACGCCGGACGCCCGAAGCTGGCGGCGCTGATCCCTTCGGTGATCGGCCTCGCCGGTGACGACCCGCGGATCGACGCGCGGATCGCGTTGCGCTGCGCGACCACGGCGCTGCCCGTCGTGTCCGCCGACCTGCAACTCGCCATGGCCGTCTCGATCCTGGCGGCCGAGCAGGTGCTGGCGGACCTCGACGGCCGGGAGCCGGGCACGCTCAGCGAGCGCAGCAGGGAGGCGCTCGCGCAGGCGCCTCGGGCCGTTGCGGGGGCGCGCCGGCTCAGGCGCGGCATCCGCGTGTCCACCAGGGGGTTCCGCCGCTTCGCCGCGCCGAACACGGTGCAGCTCGCGGCGCGTGGTGTCGCCCAGGCGTGCGTCACCGATCCCGACGCGCTGCTGCGCGCCATGCTCACCGACGCGATCGACGAGTGCGCGGCGCTGATCAAGGAACCCGCGGACAGGAGCCCCGCGCTGATTTGACACTCCGCCCCGCATCCAACACCCTTTCACTATTCGATTAGTGAAAGGGTGTTGGCTCTTGATCGACTTTCACCTGGACAGGGCGTCGGGGGTGGCGACCTACTTACAACTCGTCCACCAGGTCAAACACGCCCTGCGACTCGGCCTGCTCCGGCCGGGAGACCGGCTGCCCACGGCCAAGGACGTCGTGGCCAGGCTCGCCATCAACCCCAACACCGTGCTGAAGGCGTACCGCGAGCTGGAGCGTGAGGGGCTGGTCGTCGGCCGGCCGGGGATGGGCACGTTCGTGGAGCGCACGCTCGGCGGCGCCTCCCCCGCCGCGCGCGCCCGGCTGCACGCCGATCTGTCGCGACTGGCGCTGGACGCCCGCGAGGCCGGCCTGGACCAGGAGGATCTGGAGGCGCTGTTCGCCTCCGTGCTCGGCGACACCTACCGGGAGGAGATCGCATGACGCCCGCGCTGGAGGCCACCGGGCTCGGCAAGCGCTACCGGGGCGGCTGGGCGCTGCGCGACCTGTCGCTCGCCGTACCCGAGGGCCGGGTGGTCGCGCTCGTCGGCCCGAACGGCGCGGGCAAGAGCACGCTCCTGCACCTCGCCGTGGGCCTGCTCGACCCCACGCACGGCACGGTCCGCGCGTTCGGCGAGCCCGTACGGCAGGCGGGCGTGGCGTTCATGGCCCAGGACAAGCCGCTGTACGACGGGTTCACCGTGGCCGAGATGCTCCGCTTCGGCAGGACCCTCAATCCGGGCTGGGACGACGATCTGGCCAGGAACCGGCTGGCGGAACTGGAGATCCCGCTGCGGCGCAAGGTCGGCAGGCTGTCCGGCGGGCAGCAGACCCAGGTCGCGCTGACGCTGGCCGTCGCCAAACGTCCCCGGCTGCTCGTGCTCGACGAGCCGCTGGCCGACCTCGACCCGCTGGCCAGGCAGGACGTGCTGCGCGCGCTCATGTCGACGGTGGCGGAGAGCGGGATGACCGTGGTGTTCTCCTCCCACGTGGTCGCCGACCTCAAGGACACCTGCGACTGGCTGGTCGTGCTCAACCGGGGACGACTCCAGGTCAGCGGCGACATCGACGAACTGGTCGCCGGTCACCGGGTCCTCCGCGGGCCGGTCGAGGCGGCGGACGCCATCGCGGACCGGCTGCCGGTCATCGCGCACGAGCGGACCGACCGCCAGGCCACCCTGCTGGTGCGGTCCGCCCAGCCGGTGCCCGACCCGAGATGGCACGAGCACCGGGTCGACCTGGAGCAGATGGTGCTGGCCTACCTGCGCGACCCCGGCAGCTCCGCCCTCCCCCGCCCTGCCCTCGCCGCCCTCGGAAAGGACGACCGGCCATGGTCTGGCTGACTCTGCGCCAGCACAGGATGCAACTGCTCGCGATGCTCGTGCTGCTGCTCGGCGCGGGCGCGCTGCTGCTGTTCTCCGGCCTGGAGGCCCAGGGCTACGCCGCGGCCCACGCCCCGCCGGGCTGTCCCGGGCAGCAGGACGTGTGCGGCGAGGTCAACGCCGGCCTCGCGGACCGGTACGACGCGGTCTATCTGTTCGTCGGCATGCTGCCCCTCGCCGCGCCCGTGCTGGTCGGCGCCTTCTGGGGCGCTCCCCTGCTGGCCAGGGAGTACGAGCAGGGCACCAACAAGCTCGCCTGGACCCAGGCCGCCTCGCTGCGCCGCTGGCTGACCGTCAAGCTGGCGCTGCTCGCGACGGCCGTCACCGTGAGCGGGCTGGTGATGTCGGCGATGGTCAGCGCCTGGCTGCCCGGCTTCCGCGAGGCGAAGGGCGACACCTCCTTCGCCAACGCGGGCGTGTTCAGCATGGTGGGGGTCTCGCCCGCCGTCTGGTGGCTGTTCGCCTTCCTGTTCGGCGCGGCGTCGGGCACGGTCGTGCGCCGGGTGCTGCCGGCGATGGCCGTCGCGGTCCTCGGCGTCGTCACGGTCACCTTCGTGCTGTTCAACCTGCGCGACACCTACGCGGAGCCGGTACGGCTGGTCACCACCCACTACGAGACGGCGCTCGACCGGGGGGCCATGATGAAGGAGCTCACCTGGCTCTCGCCCTCGGGGGTGGAGAGCGCGCTGCCCCCGTTCGACGTCTGCTCGATGCCGAACACCCAGCGCGGCGCGATCGAACAGGAGACCTGCCTGTTCGAGAAGGGCTACCAGCGAGTGTTCTATCACCATCCGACCAGCCGCTTCTGGCGGTTCCAGTGGACCGAGGCCGGCATCCTGCTGGCCGGGGCGCTTCCGCTGGGCGGTCTGACGGTGATCCGCACGCTCCGCCGCCGCAACTGACCAGTTACAGCCCTCTTCAGATAACAAAGGCTTATATCGGGTGACAAGGCCGATAGAGTCGAGATCATGAAGGAGGCGCTCGTCGTGGAGCACTCGGTGCTCTCGGTCGTGGTCGGGTCGCGGGCCTACGGGCTGGAGACCGAGGAGTCCGATGTGGACCGGCGTGGGGTGTTCGTGATACCGACGCCGCTGTTCTGGCGACTGCAGAAACCGCCCACGCACCTGGAGGGGCCGCAGCCCGAGCAGTTCTCCTGGGAGGTTGAGCGGTTCTGCGTGCTGGCGCTGGAGGCCAACCCGACGGCGCTCGAATGCCTTTGGTCGCCGATCGTCGAGCAGATGACGCCGGTCGGCGAACGGCTGCTGTCGCTGCGGAGCGCGTTCCTGTCCCAGCGGGCCCACCAGAGCTTCACCGGCTACGCCACCGCGCAGCTCCGCCGGCTGGATCCCGCACAGCCCAACTGGAAACGGGCCATGCACATGCTGCGCCTGCTGCTCGGCGGCCTGCACCTGGTCGAGCACGGCGAGCCGCTGGTGCGGGTGGGGGTCCACCGGGACCGGCTGCTCGCCGTACGGCGGGGGGAGGTCACGTGGGCGGAGGTCGAGGCGTGGCGCGGCGAGCTGGACGCGCGCATCGACGCCGCGCTGCCCGCCAGCCGCCTCCCCGAGCGTCCCGACCGTGCGGCGGTGGAGGAGTTCCTCGTCTCGGTACGGAGGGAGTCGCTCAGTGGGACCGGCGGCCACATCTGGTGACGTCCTGCGGTAGACCGCTCAGCTGGCCTGGTGACCGTATCCGGTGACGGGCGGCGGAGGATCGCTCAGCGGGGCTGGTGACCGTATCTGGTGACGGGCGGCGGGGAGATCCGGACGAGCGGGTCGGTGGCGACGCGGTGCCGGCCCGGAGGCGGGTCGGCGGGGTCGATGACCGGCGTCCGCTCGCCCGCCTCGGACATGCGGCGGGCCAGGCGGGCGGCCAGGCCGTCGGCGATCTCGCGATGGGACGGCATGCCGGCCAGGTTGACCAGCTCGTGCGGGTCGGAGGCCAGGTCGTAGAGCGCCTGCTCGCGGTAACGGTCCGCGCTCGCGGTGTGCCAGGGATCCGCCTCCTCGGCCACCGCGTAGTACTTCCACCGGTCCGTCCGAATGCCGCGCCCCACCTCAGACTCGCTGACCTGGAAGAACACCTCGTCCGGCAGGGAGGAGGACCGCAGCGAGCGGCCCTGGACGGCGTCGGGAACGGGAATCCCGGCCGCTTCGAGCAGGGTCGGCGGCAGGTCCAGGGTGCTGACCGGCCGCGTGATCGCCCCGCCGCCGTCGAAACCCGGCCCCCGCAGGGCGAGCGGCACCCGGAGGGAGGCGTCGTGGCAGGAGCGCTTGTACTCGTCGTTGCGGGTCTTGAAGTGGCAGCCGTGGTCGGCGGTGTAGGCGACGATCGTGTCCTGGGCGATCTCCAGGCTGCGCAGAGCGTCGAGCAGCCTGCCGAGCCCTTCGTCGAGGCGCTTGACCTGGCCGAGGTAGCCGCCGAGGTGCCGCTGCGCCGTACCCCCCAGGGCGGCCAGGTCGGGCGGCAGCCAGCGGCCCTGGTAGCGCTCCTCGTAGCCCTCCGGGGCCGGGTAGTCGTCCACCTCGTTCTGGTGGTGCGGCTCCAGGAAGGAGAGGAAGAGGTAGAAGGGCCGGTCGTGGTGGTCGGTGACGAAGCGGATGGCGGCGTCGGTGAGCGCGTCCGAACGGTAGCCGGGCAGCGCGACCGCGTCGCCCGCCTCGTCGTAGACGATGGTCCGGTAGGCGTCGGAGGTGAACTCCAGCAGGTTCGCGCCCAGCCAGAAGTCGTACCCGCCGCGTTGCTCCGGCGGCACGGGGTCCTTGTCCGCCAGGTGCCACTTGCCGATGTAGCCGGTGGCGTAGCCCGCCTCCCCGAAGTGGTGCGCCAGGGTCCTGGCGTCCGGCGGCAGCGGGATGTCGTTGCGGTAGACCCCGGTGGCGGTCGGGTAGCGGCCCGTCTGCAGCGCGGCGCGGGCCGGGGCGCACACCGGCTGCGGGGTGAACGCCGCCAGGGCGTGCGTGCCGAGCCTGGCCATCCGGTCGAAGTTCGGCGTCAGGTCGAGCGGGTTGCCGGTGGTGTCCCACCGCTGCTGGTCGGTGAGCACGACGATGACGTTCGGCCGGCGGGGTGGCCGACGGGACTGCGGGACGGGCTGCTGGGCGGGCGGGGTCATGGGTTCCTTCCGGTGGCGGTCAGCGGAGACCGGTCAGCGTGATGCCCTTCACGAAGTACCGCTGGCTGACCAGGAACAGCACCGCGGTGGGCACGAAAAGGATCACCGACCCGGCGGCGGTCAGGTGCCAGAGCGTGAAGTACTCCTGGTTGAAGAGCGTGAGGCCGACCGGGATGGTCCGCATCTCGGGCGTGGTGGTGGCGATCAACGGCCACAGGAACTCGTTCCACTGGAAGACGAAGGTGAACAGCCCGAGCACGGCCAGCGCCGGCCTGGTCTGCGGCAGAATGATCTTGCGGTAGATGGCCATCTCAGAGGCCCCGTCGATGCGGGCGGCGCTGATCAGGTCGTCGGGGATCGGCTGGATGAACTGGCGCATCAGGAAGATGCCGAACGCGTCCATCAGGAACGGCGTGATCAGCGCCTGGTAGCTGTCCAGCCAGCCGAGCCCGGCCATCATCACGTACAGCGGGATCATCCGCACGAAGAACGGCACCATCAGGGTGGCCAGCAGCAGCACGAACAGCGTGTTGCGCAGCGGGAAGCGGAACTTCGCGAAGACGTAGCCGACCAGCGGGTCGAAGATCAGGTGCGACAACGTGATCACACCGGCGACGATCAGGCTGTTGACGATGAAGTCGCCGAACGGCGCCCGCTCGAACAACTCGGCGAAGTTGCCGAACTGCGGCGACGCCGGCCACAGGACGGGATCGGCCGACAGCGTCTCCGCCTCGGTCTGCAGCGCCAGCGAGACCATGTAGAGCAGCGGCACCACGGTGATCAGGGCGGAGACGGTCAGGACGGCGTAGGTGAGAGCACGGCGCACCGCTGCCTCCTCAGTACTGGATCTCGCCGCGCCGGCCGGCCCGCAGCTGCACGACCGTGAACGCCACGATCACGAGCAGCAGCAGCACCGACTGCGCCGACGAGTAGCCGAAGTCGCGCGAGTCGAAGGCGACCTGGAAGATGTGGAAGACGAACAGGTCGGTCGCGTCGCCGGGACCGCCGTTGGTGATGATGTACGCCTGGCCGAACGCCTGCAGCCCGGAGATCACCGCCATCACCGACACGAACAGCGTGGTCGGCGCGAGCAGCGGCAGCGTGATCCGCCAGAACCGCAGCCAGCCGCTCGCCCCGTCCACCCGCGCGGCCTCGTGGTAGACCTCCGGGATGCCCTGCAGCCCGGCCAGGAAGAGCACCATCGTGTAGCCGACGCCCTGCCACAGGGTCACCGCGACGATCGTGGCGAGCGGATGAGTGTTCAACCACTCCTGCGGCGGCAGACCGAGCTCGCCGAGCACCCGGTTGAGCACGCCGAGCTGCGGGTCCAGGATGTTGCGCCAGAGCAGGCCGACGATCGCGACCGAGGTCAGGTACGGCACGAGCAGCGCCACGCGGAACGCGACCCTGCCCCTCAGCGGCTGGTTGAGCGCCAGCGCGAGCGCCAGCCCCAGCACGATGGAGCCGGCCACCACGGCCAGCGAGAAGACCAGGGTCACCAGGAAGGCGTGGTGGACGGCCGGATCGGCGGCGGCCCTGGCGTAGTTGCCGAGGCCGGTGAACCGGTCGGCCTGCGGCCCGGTGCGGGTGCTGGTGGACAGCACGTTGCCGATCGGCAGGAAGAAGAAGACGCCGAAGAACAGGATGGCGGGCGCGAGGAAGAGGTAGGCGGTACGGGCGTACCGTCCGGACAGGGTGGGTTTGCGGTGGGAGAGCACGCGCTATCCCCGGATGGCCTTCTCGGCGGCCTCGGCGAACCGTTGCAACTCCTGCTCGGCGGGGCGGTTCCTGATCACGATGTTCTGGTACATGGTCTTCAGCAGGTCGGTGTACTCGCCGTAGTGGCCGGTCAGCCGTACGTCCGAACCGGGGTCCTCGGCGTGCGGGAAGGCGTCGGCGAACGCCTTGAGCTCCGCGTTCTGCCGTACTTCGGGAAGCTTCGCCCACGACGTGCGCGGCATGGTCATGCCCACCTCCTCGGTGACGGCCTGCTCGACCCGCGCGGTCGTGATGCGCTTGACGAAGTCCCAGGACAGGTCGGGCCTGCGGGCCTTGAGCGGGACGAACACGCTGGTCCCGGCGAGCTGCGTGGCCCGCTCCCGGTGGCTGGGCAGGGGCGCGATGCCGAGTTCGAGGTCGGGGCTCGTCTGCTTGATGGGGGCGATGTCCCAGGGACCCGTGATGATCATCGCGGCCCGGCCGGCGGCGAACAGCTTCTGCGGCCCGGAGTAGTCGGTGCTGGAGACCGGCACCGGCGAGACCCGGTGCTCGTGCACCAGCCCGGCCTGGAAACGCAGGGCCTCGGCAGCAGCCTCCCTGGGGACCATGACCTTGCCGGTCTCCGCGTCGTAGGCGCGGACCCCGGCCTGGAGCAGCCACGGCCACAGGTAGGTGTAGTCCTGGTTCAGCGCGATGCCGTGGACGTCGTCCCCGGTCAGCGCCTTCGCCACGGTGAGCAGCTCGGCCCAGGTGGTGGGCGGCTCCAGCCCGGCGCCCGTGAACATCTTCTTGTTGTAGAAGAGGAGCTGGCAGGTCAGGTGGAGCTGCACGCCGTACACCTCGCCCTTGTAAGAGTTGCGCTCCACGGTGGCGGGGAGCCAGTCGGCGGGGAATCCCATCGCCTGGCCGTCCTTGTCGACGAAGTCCTGCAGGGAGCGGGCGTTGCCGGAGAGGGCGAACTCCTGGACCCAGCTTCCCGGCTCCTCCACCAGGTCGGGAACGGTCCCGGAGGAGAAGTCGGCGAGCAGCCGGGTGCGCAGGTCGGGCCACTGGTACTTCTGCAGGTTGACCTTGACCTGGTGGGCCTTCTCGAACTCGGCGATGACCTCGCGGTACGCCTTGTAGTCGTGCCCGGCGTTCCAGTAGATCGTGAACGTGCCGGACTCGGTGGCGGGCGGGGGCGCACCCGCGCAGGCGGCGAGCAGCGGGGCGATCGAGGCGGCTCCGGCGAGGCGGAGGGTGTCACGGCGGGTGAAGGACATCTCCAGCGTCCATTCCTGTGCTGTTTAGGAGGTTCCCCGCCGCAGGAACGTCCAGGGCCGGACGATCTCGCGGACGGGCGGGGGGTCCTCGGCCTGGAGGCGGTCGAAGAGGAGCCGTACGACCTCGGTGAAGTCGTACGTGACGGGGCCGACGGTGCTGAGCGGCGGTTTGGTGATGAGTCCTTCGTCGATGTTGCCGACGCCGACCACGGCGACGTCCTCGGGCACCCGGAGCCCGGCGTCCCGAACGGCCCAGATGGCGCTGATCGCCGCCCGGTCGGAGGCGGCGAAGATGGCGTCCGGCCGGTCCGGCCGGGTCAGCAGGTCGGCGGTGGCCCGGTAGCCCGAGATGCGGTCGTCGGCTCCCGGCACCACGATCGGCTCGGCCCCGTGCCGGTTGAGCGCCTGGAGGTAGCCGCGCATCCGGTCGGAGGGCTCCTCGCGGTAGAGCTCGGACCGGTGCGCGATGAACGCGACACGGCGGCGGCCGCGCAGCAGCAGATCCTCGACCGCTTCCCGGCACGCGTCGGTGGCGGGCACCCGCACCACGTCGCAGCCCTCGGGCACGGGCTCGTTGCGCATCACGACCATCGGCAGGCCGCTGCGGGTCAGCGCGGTGAGCATGTCGTAGGTCAGGTGCTCGCCGCTCACGTTGACCAGCGCGCCGTCCGCGATCCGGCCGAGCAGCAGGTCCTGTGCGGCACGGGCGCGGGCCGCGGAGTAGACGGCGAGCGAGATGACGGAGAAGCCGAGCGCGTCGGCCATCTCGTGCAGGTCGCGGGCGACCCGCTCGTCGGTGGGCACCCCGCCGACCGTGCCCTGCACCAGGCACACCCGCTGGGTGCGCCGCCTGCGCAGGCTCCTGGCGGCCTGGTTCGGCGTGTAGCCGAGCTGTTCCGCCGCTTCGAGCACCTTGCGCCTGGTCTCCGCGCCGACCGGCCGGTCCCGGCCGCTGAGGACGTACGACACCGTCGCGACCGACACTCCCGCCAGCCCAGCCACATCCCGCGCCGTCGGCCTTGTCATGTTAAACGTATAACACAGCCTCCACAGTGAACGGAAGGCTGTCGTGGCGGAAGAGGTTTATCGATTAACCGGCGCAGCGGAAGCCGGCGTGTCCCGAGGAGCTGTCCGGGGTGTTGCCCATCCGGGCGGCGACCCGGTAGCGGGTGCAGTAGGAGTCGTGGCAGAGGTAGGAGCCGCCGCGCATCACCCGCGCGTCGCCCCTGGGCGGGCCCGCCGGGTCGGCGCGGGAGGCGGTGCGGTGGTAGTCCGGGCTCCACCAGTCGGCACACCACTCCCAGACGTTGCCCGACACGTTGTGCAGGCCGTAGCCGTTGGGGTCGAAGGCGGTGACGGGGGCGGTGCCGCGGTAGCCGTCCTCGCCGGTGTTCCTGGTGGGGAAGCTGCCCTGCCAGATGTTGCACATGTGCCGGCCGCCGGGGGTGAGTTCGTCGCCCCACGGGTAGCGCCGCTGCGAGAGGCCACCGCGGGCGGCGTACTCCCACTCGGCCTCGGTCGGCAGCCGCAGCCCCGACCAGCGGCAGAAGGCGGCGGCGTCGTTCCAGGAGACGTGCACCGCCGGGTGGTCCCAGCGCTCCTCGACGGTGGAGCCCGGCCCTTCGGGGTGCCGCCAGTCGGCCCCGGAAACCGCACACCACCAGGGGGTCTCCGCCACCCGCGGGGAGTCGCGGCGCAGCGGCCCCGGCAGGAACCCGGCGAACACGTGCGACCACCCGAACCGCTCGGCCTCGGTGACGAATCCGGTCGCCTCGACGAAGACCGCGAACCTGGCGTTGCTCACGGCGTGCGCGTCGATCCGGAACGGCCGCACCCGGACCTCGCGCACCGGCCCCTCGCCGTCGGCGGGAAAGCCGCCCTCCTCGTTGCCCATCAGGAAGGTCCCGCCGGGCAGTGCGACCATGCCGTCCGCGCCCACGGTGACACCGGCCGGCGTGACCGGCGGGGCGGTGGTCGTGGCGCTCTCGCCTCTGGCGGGCGCACAGCAGGAGGGGCGGTTCTCGTCAGGCATCGCTCACAACTTCGGGATCGCAGGGCCGGCTTCCCGTCGATTATGCCGAAGCGACTTCGCAGGTCAGGGGCGGGGCGGCGGCAAGGACAAGCCATTGGGCCCCTCAGGTCATTGACCGCGCCTGTCCATCCGGGTACCTTCACAGCAATTAAACAAGAAAGCTTCCTAATAGTTTCTTTCGAACCTCCTGATGAGAGACATGCCACGTGCACCGCCTGCCGTACCTGACCACTCAACCGCGTGGGGGACCAAGCGTGGGCCCCGGAGCTCACCACACCAGACCTCGATCCCATTTCGCATCCGCACATCGGACGTGGAGCAGTAGATGAGACACAGGATCGTTTCGAGACTTCTAGCAGCGGTGGGAGCTCTGCTCATCCCGTTCGGCACGGCGATCGTGCTGGCGCCGGGTGCGTCGGCCGCACCCACCGCCCAGGTCGGCGGCACACTCGCGGCCGCCCCCGCCTGGGCTCCGTGGACCGCCTACGCCACCGGGGCCCGGGTGAGCTACAACGGCGTCGAGTACGAATGCCGTCAGAGCCACACCTCCCAGCCCGGCTGGGAACCCCCCAACGTGGCCGCCCTGTGGAAGGTCGCCGAGGGCGGCGGCACCGACACCACCGCGCCCAGCGTGCCGGCGAACCTGCGCAGCACCGCCACCGCCGCCACCACGGTCACCCTCGCCTGGAACGCCTCCACCGACAACGTCGCCGTCACCGGCTACGAGGTCTACCGCGGCACCACCCTGGTCACCACCACCAACGGCACCGGCACCACCTACACCGACACCGGCCTGACCGCCCAGACCACCTACACCTACACGGTCAGAGCCCGCGACGCCGCCGGCAACCGCTCCGCCGCCAGCAACCAGATCAGCGCCACCACCACCGGCGGCGGAGGCGGCGACACCACCGCGCCCAGCGTGCCCGCGAACCTGCGCAGCACCGCCACCGGCACCACCACGGTCACCCTCGCCTGGAACGCCTCCACCGACAACGTCGCCGTCACCGGCTACGAGGTCTACCGCGGCACCACCCTGGTCACCACCACCAACGGCACCGGCACCACCTACACCGACACCGGCCTGACCGCCCAGACCACCTACACCTACACGGTCAGAGCCCGCGACGCCGCCGGCAACCGCTCCGCCGCCAGCAACCAGATCAGCGCCACCACCACCGGCGGCGGAGGCGGCGGGGGCAACAAGCTGCTGGGCTACTTCGTCCAGTGGGGCGTCTACCAGCGCGGCTACCACGTCAAGAACATCGACACCAGCGGCTCGGCCGCGAAGCTGACCCACATCAACTACGCCTTCGGCAACGTGCAGGGCGGCAGGTGCACCCTCGGTGACACCTACGCCGACTACGACCGGTTCTACGCGGCCGGCGAGAGCGTCGACGGCGTGGCCGACACCTGGGACGCGGGCGCGCTGCGCGGCAACTTCAACCAGCTGCGCAAGCTCAAGGCGAAGCACCCGAACCTGAAGGTGCTCTTCTCCTTCGGCGGCTGGACCTGGTCCGGCGGCTTCGGCCAGGCGGCGGCCAACCCCGCGGCCTTCGCCGAGTCCTGCCACGCGCTGGTCGAGGACCCGCGCTGGGCCGACGTCTTCGACGGCATCGACATCGACTGGGAGTACCCCAACGCCTGCGGGCTCACCTGCGACACCAGCGGCCCGGCGGCGTTCAAGAACGTGATGTCCGCGCTGCGCACCCGCTTCGGCTCGAACTACCTCGTCACCGCGGCCATCACGGCCGACGGCACCTCGGGCGGCAAGATCGACGCGGCCGACTACGGCGGCGCCGCGCCGTACGTCGACTGGTACAACGTGATGACCTACGACTTCTTCGGCGCCTGGGCCGCCCAGGGTCCGACCGCCCCGCACTCGCCGCTCAACTCCTACACCGGGCAGCCCACCGCGGGATTCGACTCCGACACCGCCATCCAGAAACTGAAGAGCAAGGGAATCCCGGCGAGCAAGCTGCTGCTCGGCATCGGCTTCTACGGCAGAGGCTGGACCGGCGTCACCCAGGCGGCTCCCGGCGGCAGCGCCACCGGCCCCGCGCCGGGTCAGTACGAACAGGGCATCGAGGACTACAAGGTGCTCAAGACCCGCTGCCCGTCCACCGGGACCGTGGCGGGCACCGCCTACGCCTTCTGCGGCAACCAGTGGTGGAGCTACGACACTCCGAGCACCATCACCGGCAAGATGAGCTACTCGAAGAACCAGGGCCTCGGCGGCTCCTTCTTCTGGGAGCTCAGCGGTGACACCACCAACGGCGAGCTCATCGGCGCCATGAAGAACGGTCTGGGCTGACCGCGGACGGAGCCGGGGAGTTTCGCCTCCCCGGCTCCGTCATGCCGGGGGTCGCGCGACGAGCCCGTTTCCTCAGGTCAGGGGCCGCCCGGCTAGGCCAGCGGCCGGCGTCCCGGGAAGCCGAGGTCGCTGCGGTGGTACCAGCCGAGGTCGGGGTCGCCTTCGAGCCAGCACAGCCGTACGGAGACGCCGTCGAGCTCGGCGGGGAAGTCGACGAGCAGCGGCGCGACCCCCTTGACCTCGATCTCGCGCTCGGCGAACCAGCCGAGGATCTCGTCCATCCTGGCCTCGTGCGCCTTGGCCTCGGCCAGCCCGCCGAGCCGCGAGCCCGCACCTCGCCTGAGGTCGTACGCCAGCTCGGCCATGTCCGCACGGATCGCCACGAAGTCCCTCGCCTGTTCGAGGACCTCCGGCATCAGCGCACGTGCCTCGTCAAGGGTGAAGGTCCGTTCCACACCGGCACGCTATCGCCTCTTCCGTACGGCACGCGCACCGCCTGGGATGTGGCGGTGTGTCCGGATCCGGCCATAACGTCAGGAGATCTTGTCAAGACGATCAAGATCACCTGATACTGAATGACCGAACGCAGGCCCGAGCAGGAGAGCCATGAAGAAGATCATCGTTCACAGGCCCGGCCCGGTGACGCTCAAGGGCGCCGCGAGCGCCAAGCACGAGGGTTGATCGCCGGAGGGCCGGTGTCCCGCGCGGGTGACACCGGCCCGCCACGGCCCACGAGCGGCGAAGGCGGACAACGGATGGCAGCGGTGTCCCCCCTGCTGGTCGACGCCGACCGCAGGCGGTGCGGGCCGTACACCGCGGCGAGCGCCATCCTGGCGGAACTCGTGCCCGAGGCCCTGGAACACCGGCCCGAACTGGTCACGGCCCACGACATCGAGATCCGTACGGCGGCGCCCGACCTGCGGCACCTCGTCCCCGCCCGGCGCGTCTCCATCGCCGCCGACCTACCCAGGGCCGAACGCATCCTGGTCCACGCGCCCCGCCGCACGCTGCGGATCTCCAACGGGCTGGCGGAGTTCGTCCGCGACCACCTGGCGGCGACCGGCGACCGCACGATCGCCGTCGCGAACCTCCGGCACGCCGATCCGACCGACCACGAGTTCCTCGCCGTGCTGCGCCGCCGGGTCGACCCCGGGCTGCTCCACCTCACCGAGACGGCTGCTCCTCCGGGCGAGTGGGAACTGAGCCCCGCCGGGCACGCGCGGCGGGCCGACGAACTGGAAGCCCTGGGCACGATCGGACCGAAGCTGGGCGCGGTCCCGCACCACCGCGAGCGGGCGGGCGACCCGGCCCGCGCCCTCGACGCGTTCACGTACGCGGTGGAATGGTGCTTCGAGGAGGGCTGCCACCACGCCGTCGCCGAACTCGGCGCCCGCGCGCTGCCGCTGGCCGATCCCGTCACCGGCCACGAGGACTGGTGGCGTCTCATCCACCGGACCGCCACCGCGCTCGGCGCCCTCGGCCGCGAGGAGGAGGCGGCCGGCCTCTTCGACGTGGCGCGCAGGGGCAGCACCGAGCCCGCCGCGCACGCCGCCGCCGCCTACTCCACGGCCATGCTCGCCGTACGCCACCACGACCCCGCGCGCCGGGACCCGCAGGCGGCGCTCGGCTGGGTCAACGAGGCGATCGCGATCTCCACGCTGCTGCCCGACCGGTCGACGAGGGCCTTCAAACTGGGCTTCGACCTCAACGGCAAGGCCCTCGTCGAGACCCGGCTCGGCCGTACGGGCGAGGCGCGGCGGCTCGTCCAGGAGGCCATCGACCTCGCCGACCGCGACCTCGAACCCGGCGCGCACCCCGTCCACCGGCTGGTCCTGCTCGCGAACCGGGCCCGGATCGCCGCCGACCCCGCCGCCGCCCTCGCCGACCTCGACGCGGTCATCGCCGCCGACCCGGGATACCCCGACTACTACATCGACCGGGGCAACCTGCTCTACCGGCTGGGCCGGCCCGCCGACGCGGTCGCCGACTACGAGAGCGCGATGCGCGCCGGGCCGCCGTTCCCCGAGCCCTACTACAACCGGGCCGAGGCCAGGTTCGCCGCCGGAGACCACCAGGGCGCGCTCGCCGACCTGGACCACGCCCTCGCCCTCGACCCCGAGTTCGTCGACGGCCTCGCCAACCGCGCGGGCCTGCTCGCGTCCCTCGGCAGGTACGGCGAGGCGCGCGCCGACGCCGAGGCCGGCCTGGCGCTCGACCCGGCCAACCCCTACCTGCTGTGCGCGCTGGGCCAGGTGGAGCTCGCCGGAGGACGTCCCGCCGAGGCCCGCGCCGCCTTCGACGACGCCCTGGCGGCGGACCCCGCGCTGGCCGCCGCCTGGGCGAACCGGGGCATCCTCGCGCACGAGACGGGCGACCCCGAGTCCGCCGTCGCCGACCTCACCCGGGCGCTCTCCCTCGGCGAGGATCCCGCCCTCCTCTACAACCGCGCCCTCGCCCTCCGCGCCACCGGCCACCCCCGCCAGGCTGCCGCCGACCTCCACCGCGCCCTCGAACTGGCCCCCCAGGACGACGAGATCCGCCAAGCCCTGACCCTCTGACCGGTGCTGCGCGGGGTCAGGCGGCCGCGTGGCCGGCGAGGAGGGCACGGAGGTCGCGTACGGCGGTGCGGGCGGCCCTGGTCGCGCCGATGGTGCTGGCGGAGGGGCCGTAGCCGACGAGGTGGACGCGGGGATCGCGGGCGGCGTGGGTACCCTCGACGCGGATGCCGCCGCCCGGTTCGCGCAGGCCGAGGGGTGCCAGGTGGTTGACGACGGGCCGGAAGCCGGTGCACCAGAGGATCACGTCGGCGGCGATCTCGCGCCCGTCGTCCCAGGCCACCCCGTCCGGAGTGATCCTGTCGAACATCGGGAGCCGCGCCAGCACCCCGGCGTCCATGGCCCGCCGTACCTCGGGGGTCACCGGATACCCGGTCGCGCTGACGATGCTTCCCGGCGGCAGCCCCCGGCGTACCCTGTCGGCGATCTCGGCGACGGCGGCGCGGCCGGCCTCCCGGTCGAAGGGGCCCTCGACGAAGCGGGGCGGGTGACGGGTGACCCAGGTCGTCTCGGCCACCTCGGAGATCTCCATGAGGAGCTGGACCCCGGAGGCGCCACCGCCGACCACCACCACGCGCTGCCCGGCGAACTCCTCGCGCCCGGTGTAACCGGCTGTGTGCAGCTGACGGCCGCGGAAGGTCTCCTGCCCGGGGTAGCGCGGCCAGAAGGGGCGGTCCCAGGTGCCGGTGGCGTTGATCAGGGCCCGCGCCGTCCACTCCCCCGCCGTGGTCTCGACCCGGAGCCGCCCGTCGGGCAGCCCGCGCACCGCCCGGACCTCGACCGGCCGCAACACCGGCAGCTCGAACCGGCTCTCGTACCCGCCGAAGTAACGCGCGACCACCTCGGACGCGGGGCGGGTGGGCTCGGCGTCGTCCAGCCGCATCCCCGGCAGGTCATGAATGCCGTGCACCGCACCCAGCGTCAGCGACGGCCACCGGTGCCGCCACGCCCCGCCGGGCCCCTCGCCCCGGTCGAGCACCACGAATCCCAGCCCGGCCCTGCGCAGGAAGTAGGCACTGGACAGACCGGCCTGCCCGGCGCCCGCGACCACCACGTCCACATCGTCCACACCGAGCCCCAACCACTCCGCGACGCGCGTGATTCCAGAGCCCGCCTACAACGGCATGTGGGTGTACTTCCGGGGGATCCAGACCCCGTACTCCACCGGCTATCCCGCGGGTTACCGAGCCGGATTCCGCCCGTTCCGGCCCGGCTGGCGCGGCGGGCCGGACGTCACGGGGCGAGGAACGCGTCGATGGCGGCGCGGGACGGCATGGAGGTGCTCGCGCCCTCCCGCTGGACGGACAGGGCGGCGGCGGCGGAGGCGAAGCGGAGGGCCGCCTCGGGGGGCAGGCCCTCGGTGCGGGCGACCGCGAGCGCGCCGACGAAGGTGTCGCCGGCCGCCGTGGTGTCGACGGCCTCGACCTGGAAAGCGGGCACGTGCACCGGCGTCGTGCCGCGCGAGCCGTACAGGGCTCCGGCTCCGCCCAGGGTGACGACGGCCTCGGGGACCAGCTCCAGCAGGGCGGCCAGCGCCTCCGCCGGCTCCCGGCAGCCGGTGATCGCGGCGGCCTCGTGCTCGTTCGGGACGATCAGGTCCACGGCGGCGAGCAACTCGGCGGGGAGCGGGACGACCGGCGCGGGGGTGAGGATCACCGGGACGGTGGAGCTGCGGGCCGCGGCGACGACCGCCTCCATCGGGAGTTCGAGCTGGAGCAGCAGCGCGTCGGACCGGCCGATGGCGGCCGCGTCGTCGTCGGTGGGGCCGGTGAGGGTGCCGTTCGCGCCGGGCACCACGATGATCGAGTTGCCGCCGTCGTCGTCGACGACGATGTGCGCGATGCCCGAGGCGCCGGGGACCGTGCGCAGCCGCCCGACATCCACTCCGGCGCCGGCCAGGGTGGCGCGCATCTCGGGCCCGAACGCGTCGTCGCCGACCGCGCCCACGAAGAGCACCGGCGCGCCCGCCCGGGCGGCGGCCACGGCCTGGTTGGCCCCCTTCCCGCCGGGGATGGTGCGGAACGCCCGCCCCGCGACGGTCTCACCGAGACCCGGTGCCTTCTCCACGTAAGCGACGAGGTCCATGTTCGCGCTGCCGTAAACACTGATCATGAAATCTCCATCGTACGGCGGGCCAACGCGTCCAACCCGATCCCGTCGAACCCCGTGATGCTACTGGCCAGCCGATTCTCCATGGACCACGAGGTGGGCAGCCCGGCGGCCCCGAGCAGCGCGCCGGCCACCGAACCCGCCGTCGCCCCGGCGGAGTCGGTGTCCCAGCCGCCGGCGACGGCCCCGGCGATCACCGCCGTGAAGTCGCCGTCCCCGTGCACCAGCGTGGCGGCGATCAGGGCGGCGTTGTTGATCGTGTGCACCCAGTGCAGCTCGCCGTGCCGCTCGTGCAGGGCGTCGATCACCCGCTCGAAGTCCGGCTCGGCCGAGGCGACGCGCACGGCGTGCCGTACGGCGGAGGCGAGCCGGGAGGCGGGCGGGACCACCGACAGCCCCGCCGCCACGACCTCGGCCGCCGAGGAGGCGACCAGCGAGGAGGCGCACATCGCGGCGGCGAACATCGAGCCGTAGATCCCGTTGGCGGTGTGGCTGAGCCGGGCGTCGCGCCAGGCCATCGTGGCGGCCGCGCCCACATCGCCCGGGTTGGCCCAGCCGTACACGTCGGCCCTGATCAGTGCGCCGATCCACTCCCTGAAGGGGTTCTGGAAGGTCGCGGTGGCGGGCGGCTCCAGCCCGGCGAGCAGGTTGCGGTAGGCGATCCGCTCGGCGGTGAACACCCGGCCGCCGGGCAGCTCGTCGAGCCACAGCTTGGCGACGTGCTCGGTGCCGAAGTCCCGGCCGTGCCGCTCGAGCAGGGCCAGGGCGAGCAGCGGGAAGTTGAGGTCGTCGTCCTCGGGCACGCCGCCGATGTTCTCGGCCAGGGAGTTGCCGGCGCTGCGCCGGTTCCACGGCCACCGTCCGGCGACCTCGGCGGGCAGGCCCTCGGCGGTGAACCAGCCGCGGATCGGCCAGTTGCCGGTGGCCTCGGCGATCTCCCTGATCCCCGCGCGCGGGATCTTCTCCACCGGCTTGCCGAGCACGCATCCCGCCGCCCGGCCGCGCCAGGCGCCGAGCATCCGGTCGGGGTCGGCCCGCACCCGGGTGGCCACCGGCCAGGCGGGACAGGCCGCGACGATCTCCTCGATCCCCGACGGCTCGTCGTAGGGGGATTCCAGCGCGGCCAGTTCGGCGAGGATCTCCCCGGCGAGCGCGCGGTCCCCCGGCTCGGGCGAGGCACCCGCGCGCGGCGGCGCGGCGTGGCCGCCCGCCGCCCGCCAGCGATCGGCGATCGCCGACACGTCCCGGCCGTCCTCGGCGGCCTGACGGAGCTCGTGGCCCACCAGATCCTCGGGCTGGACCCAGGTCAGCCTGATCACGACAGCAGCTCCCGGAACGCCTGCTCGCCGGCCCTCCTGCGCGCCACGTCGTCCTCGTGCACCCGGGTCGCCACCGCGGCGAGCGCCAGCGCGGGGGCGACGAGGTCGAGACGGCTCGCGGTGGAGATCTCGTCGCGCCAGCGCGCGGGGACCGAGGCGAGGCCGCCGAGCGCGCCCGCGATGGCGCCGCCCATGCTGGCGATGGAGTCGGCATCGCGGCCGTAGTTCACGCCGCCGAGCACGGTGTCGCGGTAGTCGCCCTTGGCGATCACCAGGAAGGCCAGCGCCAGCGGCAACTCCTCGATGCTGTGGATCCTGCTCGCACGGCGAGCCCCGAGCCCCTGGTCGCGGTAGGTGTCGGCGACCGTGTCGTAGGGGGCCATGGCGGCACGGAGCCCGGCGAAGGACCCCTCCCAGTGCTCGAATCCGCGAGCCTTGTCGCAGACCGCCTCGATCGCGGCCCTCGTCCCGTCGTGGGCCAGACGCAGGGACGTCTCCACCACCGAGTCGGGCGTCGCGCCGGGGCGCATAGCCTCGGCCACCGCGGCGGCCAGTACGCCGGCGGCCTCCCTGCCATAGCTCGACTGGTGCGCGCCGGCGACGTCGATGGCCTCGGCGTAGGCGGCGTCGGGGTCACCGGCGTTCACCACACCGACCGGGGCCATGTACATCGCCGCGCCGCAGTTGACGATGTTGCCCACGCCCGCCTCACGCGGGTCGATGTGGCCGTAGTGCAGGCGCAGGACCAGCCACTTCTCGGCCAGGAACACCCGGTGCAGCGGCAGCGCCTCCGCCTCCAGTTCGGGGATCCAGCGCTTCTCGCCCATCATCTCCGGCACCAGGTGCTCGGCGACCGCGTAGGCGTCGAGATGACCGCCCGCCCGCTCGTACACCCTGACCAGGGCGTGCGTCATCAGGGTGTCGTCGGTGACGTGCCCGTCGCCCTTGTGGTACGGCGCGATCGGGCGGGCGTTCCGCCAATCCTCGTTGAAGGGAGGGACGATGCCCTCGACCCGCCCGCCGTACCGCTGCTCGATCTGCTCGGGTGTCCAGCCCTCCGTGGCCCCGCCGAGTGCGTCCCCCACCGCGGCCCCGGTCAGACAACCGGCGGCCTTGTCCTCAAGCGGCGTCATGCTGCTCCCCCTTCGTGATCAGTTCTGTTGCGATGTCCAGCAGGTCGGTCCCGGCCAGGCCGGGCAGCGCGCACCCGGCCAGGGTCCGCGCCGCCTCGCACCACCGCCCCGGCAGCGCGGCGTACCCGGTGAGCGCCCCGGTCAGCGCACCGGTCAGCGCGGGCGCCGAGTCGGCGAGCGAGGGCAGGCACGCGGCGGCGGGCACGGCGGCGCTCAGCCGCCCGCCCGAGGCGACGGTCAGCGCGAGCGCGACCGGCACGGTCTGCGCGGCGGCGACGCCGTAGCTGTAGACGTGGTCGATCAACGCGGCGTCCAGCTCCGGCACGGCGGCGAACGCGTCGTCCGCCCGGTCCGCCACCTCCAGCGCGATCCTGGCCGCGGCCCCGATCGCGGTGTCCGCGGGCAGCTCGGCCAGCGCCGCGGCGACCACGTCGCGCACGTCGCCGCCCGCCACGGCCACGGCGACCGCCGCGGCCATCGCGCTCGCGGCGAGCACCCCGTCCCCCGAGTTGGTGACCACCGCGTCCGGGCGCGGGTCGAGCCCGGCCGCGCCGAAGGCGACCGCTCGGACGGCGGCGGCGTCGTCGAAGTGGTGCGGATTGTCATGGCCGCTCACCGGCGGCGGCTTGCCGCGGGCGAGGTTGCCGAGCGCCACCCTGACCGAGATCCGGACCCGCAGGTCATCCCGCGCGGCCAGCTCGCCGTACGCGGTGACCCGGTCCTCGCCGATCGTGCGCGCGGTCCACGCCAGCCACTCCGCGTCGTCGGACGGGCCCACCCGCAACGGCCCGACCTGCTGATTCAGGGCGAACGGCACGGGCAACGTGGTGATCCTCCGCTCCTCCGCGAACGTGTCGAGTTCGCGGCCGAGCCGCCTGCTCCACGGCGCCAGCAGCCCCGAGCGGTGCCGCTGCGCGGGCCACCCCACGGCGTCGCCGACGGCCAGCCCGATGAAGGCGCCGCGAATCCTGTCCCCCGATGCCATCTTCCCCTAGATCCTTTCCGCTCTTTCCCGCGACGCCACCAGTTCACCGGCGACGTCGAGCACGTGCCGCCCCGCCACGACCGGCAGGCAGGTCCCCTTGACCGGCCCGATCTCGGCGGCCCAGCGGGCGGGGACCCCGTCCTCGCCCCGTCCCGCCCCGGCGAGCGCGCCGGCGATGGCGGCGGTGGTGTCGGCGTCCCTGCCGAGGTTCGCCGCGGCCACCACCGACTCCTCCACGTCGCCGCCGCCGATCAGATAGGCGGCCATGGCCAGCGCCACCGCCTCGGGCGCCAGGTCGGTCCACGGATAGTCCCTGACGACCACCGCGTCGTGCAGGTCCACCGCGCCACCGGCACCGCGCACCACCTCGACGGCCGCCCGCAGCGAACGGGCCGTCCAGGAATCCTCCGGTACGGCCCGCAGCCCAGCCGCAACGACCTCGCCCGGCTCGGCCCCGGTCATCGCGACGGCCACCGCCGCCGCGACCGCCTGCCCGCCGAGGATCCCCTCGCCCGCGTTGCTGACCGCACCGTCCACCGCGACCAGCCGCGCGGCCTCCGCCGGCTCACCCGCCGCGTAGATCCCGTACGGCGCGGCCCGCATGGCCAGCCCGTCGGACCAGCCGTGCTGATGCCACAGCCCGGTCAGCGGCGGCTGGAGTCCCCCGCGCAGCGCCTCCATCGCGCCCAGCTCGGAGAAGCCGGCCCCGCGCATCGGCCCGTCGATCGACGGCATGACCTCCTCGCGATAGGCGGCGGCGACGATCTCACTGGTCAGCGCCGAGCCGTGACGGCACAGCAGGATGGCCGCGAAGATGGAGTACTCGGTGTCGTCGGTGCCGCCCTTGCCCGGCTCGATCTCCGTCAGCCGTCCCCACCTGCGCTCGATCTCGGCGGGTTCCAGGTTCTCCGCGGGGCGCCCGAGGGCGTCCCCGGCCGCGAGACCGAGCAGACACCCCCTGGCTCTATCTAATGCGACGCTGCGCGTCGCGGCCCGGGCGCTCACCTGTCTGATGCGACGCTGCGCGTCGCGGCCCGGGCGCTCACACCCGGTGCCTTCCCTCGTCACTCATCCGCTCCTTCGTCGCTCCTTCGCTCCTCAGTCCAGGCACCGGCGCGCCCGGGCGAGGACCCTGGCTCGCTTGAGTGTTCTTGAGGAGTGGCGTTCCAGGACCTTGTTGCCCGCTTCGCCTTTCCTCTTCGCTCCTCAGTCCAGGCGTCGGCGCGTCCGGGCGAGAACCTTGGCTCGCTTGGGTGGTCATGAGGAGTAGCGTTCCAGGACCTTGTTGCCCTCTTCGACGAGGGTCTTGGCGGCGGCGTCCAGGGTGATCTTGTTGGCGAAGTACTGCTGGAGGGCCGGGGTGGCGACCTTGGTCCGCCATTCGTCGTAGCCGTTGACCTTCAGGAAGGGGGCGACGACGAGGTTCTTGGCGGAGGCGGTGGCCACGTCCCAGCCGTCCTTCTCGGCGTTGATCGACGAGTCCTTGGCGGCGGACGTGCTGGTGGGGAGCAGCCAGTCGCCCTTGGCGAGCTTGACCTGGTTGGGGCCGTTGAGGAAGAAGGAGATGAACTTGACGGCCTCGTCCGGGTGCTTGCTCTGAGCCGCGACGCTCAGCGTCTGCGAGACGGCGCCCTGCTCGGCGGAGGTGCCCTTGAGCGGCGGGATCGTGACCCACTCGAAGCCCTCGGGGGCCTGCTCCACGACCTGCTGGCGGAGGAAGACCCCGGCGGGCAGCAGGGCGTACTTCCCGTCGAAGAAACCGGGCAGCGGGTCGGCGGTGCCCATGCCGAGCGCGGAGGGGTCGGCCGACTTGTCCTTGTGCAGCTGGTCGTGGATGCGCTGGAGCACCTGGCGCTCCTCGGGGCCGACCTTGACGGTCGACTTGCCGGCGGCGTCCGTCTGGAAGAAGGTGCCGCCGAAGTTGAGGCTCAGGTTGAGCACCTTGTTCACCGGCGACTTCATCGGCCACGCCACGCCGAACCGCTTACCCGGCTTGGTGAGCTTCCTTGTGATCTCGGCGAACTCGTCCCACGTCCACGGCTCCTCCGCGGTCGGCACCCGGACGTCGGCCTCGTCGAGCAGCTTCTTGTTGGCGATGATGACCTGCGACTCCTGCAGGAACGGCACGCCGTACACGCCCTGGCCGTCCTTGCCGTCGCTGAAGGTCACGGTGTCCCAGGCGGCCTGCGGGATGTCGCCCTTGAGCTCGGCGGGCAGTTTGTCCTTCAGGTCGAGCAGGTAGCCCCGGGAGGCGAAGCCGGACAGCGCGGGCGAGTCGTCGTGGATGACGTCGGGCGCCTCGCCGCCCTCGAAGGAGGTCACGAGCTGGTCGTTGACGTTGTCCCAGCTGCCCTGGACGTACTCGACCTGGATCGTGGGGTTCGCCTTGTTCCAGGTCTCGACCAGCTCCTTGTTGGCGGCGATCGACTCCTTCTGCCAGGCGAGGCTGAGGAACTGCAGTTTGACGGGCCCGGCGGAGGTGGCCTCGCCACCGCCGGCGTCGCCCGACCCGCACGCCGCCGCGGTCAGGGTGACCAGCGCGGCCGCCCCTGCCGCCAGCACGCTACGTACACGCATGAGACTCTCCTATCGGGACTAACCCTTGACGGCCCCGGCCATCAGGCCGGACCTCAGCCGCCGCTGGATGATTGCGAAGAAAAC
Source organism: Dolomitihabitans soli (assembly GCF_022213955.1). Lineage (GTDB taxonomy): Bacteria > Actinomycetota > Actinomycetes > Streptosporangiales > Streptosporangiaceae > Streptosporangium_A > Streptosporangium_A soli. The sequence continues at coordinate 25,616 of NZ_JAKNTW010000022.1, forward strand.
GAGGCTCGGGATCGTCGCCAGCAGCGAGGCGGCGGCGAGCGGGCCGAGCCGTGAGACCCCCTCGGGACCGGTGAACTTCACCAGCGTGAGCGGGAGCGTGGCCACGTCCGGGTCCTTGAGCACGACCAGGGCGAAGAGAAACTCGTTCCACGAAGAGATGAACGCGAACAGCAACGTGGCGACCACCCCGGGCGCGAGCAGCGGCGCCACCACGCTGGCCAGCGCCCGCAGCCGTCCCGCGCCGTCCACCGAGGCGGCCTCCTCCAGCTCGCGCGGCACCGCCCTGACATATCCCTGCAGCATCCACAGCGCGAACGGCAGCACGAACGTGACGTGTACCAGCACCAGCCCGGTCAGCGTGCTCACCAGATCGAGGGCGCGCAGCACCATGAACAGCGGAATGATGATCAGGATGAACGGGAAGACCTGGCTGACCAGCACCCACCCGGTCGCGGCCCGGTTGAGCGCCGAACGGTGGCGCGCCATCGCGTAGGCCGCGGGCAGCGAGATCACCACCGTGATCACCGAGGTCGCCAGCGCCACGACCAGGCTGCGTACGGCGGAGCCCACCAGGTCCTGCTCGCCGAACGCGGCGGCGAAGTTGGCCAGCGTCGGGTCGGCGGGCACCCACGACGGATTCAGGTTGCCCATCTCCCGCGGCGTCTTCAGCGCCGTGGAGAACAGCCAGACCAGCGGGAACCCGAGGAAGACCACATATGCCACCAGGGCGACGTACTGCCCGGCGCGTCCCAGAGCTCTCATTGTCAGCTCGCCTCCCGCATCTGGCGCCAGAGATAGATGCCGAGCACGGCCAGCACGACGATCGCGAAGGCGACCCCGAGCATCGCGGCGTACCCGAAGAAGCCGTAACGGAACGCCTCTTCGTAGGCGAACAGCATCGGCAGCCGGGTCTGGCCGCCGGGCCCACCCTGGGTGAGCACATAGACCAGGCCGAACTGGTTGATGTTCCACACGAAGTCGAGCGAGGTGATCGCCACGATCACCGGCCGGAGCTGCGGAAGGGTGACGCTCCAGAACCGCCGCCACACTCCCGCGCCGTCCATCTGCGCGGCCTCGTGCAGTTCCTTCGGCACGCTCTGCAACCCGGCCAGCAGCACGACGGTCGTCTGCGGCATCCCGGTCCAGACCCCGACCACGATGATCGCGGGCAACGCGATCGAGAAGTCGTTCAGCCAGTCGATGTTCTGGCCGATCAGCCCGACGTCCTGCAGGGTCGCGTTCAGGATGCCCGCGTTGGGGTGGTAGACGAGCCGCCACATCAGCCCGATGACCACCGGCGGCATCGCCCACGGCACCACCGACAGCACCCGGGCCAGGCCGCGGAACCGCAGGTTCTGGTTGAGCAGCAGGGCCAGTCCGAGGGACGCGACGAACTGCAGGACCGTGACGGAGACCGCCCAGATCATGCCGATCCTGAAGGAGGACCAGAAGTCGTCGTCGGTGAGCAACTGCCCGAAGTTCGCCAGCCCGTTGAGTTCGGTCTCGTGGTTGAATCCGGCCTCGGCGTCGGTGAAGGCGAGGAAGACGCCGTAGAGCAGCGGGCCCACGCTGAACACCAGCACCGGGACCAGCGCGGGCAGCATGAGCAGGAGGATCTCGCGCCGCCCGGCGGGGGCGGGTCTCCGCCGCCGTCCCGGGCCCGCCGCCCTGGGCGGTCGCACGTCGGTGGCCGTCATCGGGTCTCCTCTCCGACCGTCGAGGCGCGGATCACCAGCCGGGGTTCGAAGGTGACGGCCCGGGGGGCGCGGTCGCCGTTCTCCAGCCGGTCGAGCAGCAGTTCGGCGGCGGCCTTGCCGCGCTCGGCCGAGCCGAGCGAGACGCTGGTCACGGCCGGCCAGGCGGCGGCCGCCAGGTCGACGTCGTCCATGCCGGCCACGGCCACGTCCTCAGGAACCCGCAGGCCGGCCCGCCGGAGCACGTCGAGCGCGCCCAGCGCGATCAGGTCGTTCGCGCACATCAGCGCGTCCAGGCCCGGCGCCCCGCCGTCCGCGGCCAGTCTGGCGAGCAGCCGCTCCGCCGCCTGCGCGCCCTCCAGGCGGTAGAAGTCGCCGACCTCCACCAGCCGCGGGTCGTACGGCAGGCCGAGCGCGGCCAGCGTGGCGATGTAGGCCGCGCCCCGTGCCGCCCCCGGCACGGTGTCCGGCGGGCCGTTGAGGAAGCCGATACGGCGCCGGCCGAGCGCGTGCAGGTGCTCCATGGCCAGCCGCAGGCCGCTGCGCGAGTCGGTCCGCACGTTGTCGACCGCGGTTCCCTCCGGCACCGAGCCGATGACCACGACGGGTGCCCGTGCCACGGTGATCGCCGTCACCAGTTCCGCGGTCACCCGCAGCGGGATCATGATGAGCCCGTCCACGTAGCGCTCGCCGAGGCTGCGCAGCACGTCGATCTCGTCGCCGACGTCCGCGTCGGTGGAGTGCAGCACGAGCCGGTAGCCCGCGGCCTTCAGCACCGGCTGGATCTCGCGGATCATCGCGAGGTAGACCGGGTTGCCGATGTCGGCCATGGCGAAGGCCACCTGGTTGGTCCGCCGCGATTTCAGCGACCTGGCCACCGAGTTGGGCACATAACCCAGTTCGTTGGCGGCCGCCAGCACCTTGCGCACGGTCTCCTCGCGCGTCGGCAGGCCGTTGAGCACCCGGGACACCGAGGCGATGGACACCCCCGCACGAGCGGCGATCGTGTTGATCGTCGGCCCTCCACTCACGATGCGGCCACCTGCCCGTCCTGGTCGAATACGACGGTAAACGTTTACGAAGGATCGCCGACAGCTATCGGTAAACGTTTACGGATGTCCCATATGAAACCTGTGCGTAACGTGCACGTCAAGTCACGACCACGTAACGCCAAACTCCTCCGGGGCCCTCCAGGCTCCGACGCCGGCTCCCGGTCGCGCGTCCGGCGATGGAAACCGGCCTCCCGCGCCTAGAGACCACCGCCGAGATAGCGCTCGGCCAGCTCACAGGTCCCGTCGGTGTAGCCGGCGCCCAGTTCGCGAGCGATGTCCACGGCCGTGTGGGTGCCGATCCAGGCGACCAGCAGCAGGCGGCGGAACATCACGAACGTCCAGATCTCCCGCTCCTCGGCCGGATCCAGCGGGAGAACCGTCCGGTAGCCGCGGGTCCAGGAGTCGATCATCTCGGGCGCCTGCGGGTGGTGCTCGATGAAGCTGAGCGCGGCCGCGAGGTCGTAGATGTACCAGCCGAAACCGCAGTCGTCGAAGTCGATCACGCTGGGCGCGTCCCGCCCGTCCACGAGCAGGTTCGCCAGCCGCAGGTCGGCATGGATCAGCCCGTAACGGTCCGCGCCCCCGCCGTGCCGTGCCAGCCGTACCCTCAGTTCGTGGTCCAGCCGGTCCAGTACGGCCCGCGCCTCGCCGCGCACCCCCTGGCCGTCCTGCCAGCGGCCCCAGCGCGCCTCCTCGCCCAGGGCGGCGTCGTAGTCCCAGTGGAAGCGGGTGAACCCGGGGGGCCGCCGCCAGCCCCTGGCGTGCCGGTGCATGCGGGCGGTGAGCGCGCCGAGCCGCTCGAACGCCTCGACCAGCCGGTCCGCCGCGGGCTCCGCGCCGGGGAGATGCTCGAACATCACACAGGTACGGCCTGGCCCGCCGTCCGCGCCGGCGACGGTCACCGCCCTGCTGCCGTCGGCGGCGGGCAGCACACGGGGAGTGCGGACGCCCTCGTCGCGGCGCAGCGCCTCCAGCCAGTCGAGTTCGGAGGCGATGGCCCGCGCGGAGTGATAGCCGAGCCGGTGGACCCGGAGGATCGCCCGCTGCCCGCCCGTCGGGTCGTCCACCCGGTAGGTCGCGTTCTCCGACACGTTGATCAGCGTCGCCGTCGTCTCGTCCGGCAGGCCGTACCGGCCGAGGGCGCGGCGCGCGATCTCGGCCACGCCGGCCATGACCCCGTCGCCCGCGGACAGGTCGTGAACCCGCATACAACCCTCCCAACCACGAAATATCGGGACATTATCCCGCGCCGTCTGATCTTGCGACGGCGGGACCGGCGGGATACGAACGAATCGGTCCCGCACCACCACCGGGGCGGCCCACGAGGAGGTTGACGCCGTGAATCGCGAGCTGGCCCTGCGGATGTGCGAGGCGGCGATCAAGGAGGCGGCCCGCACCGGCGCGCTCGTGTCGGTGGCCGTGGTCGACGCGGGCGGGCACCTCACCGCCTTCCAGCGGATGGACGGAGCCGGTATCGCCGGTCCGGTGCTCGCCCCCGCCAAGGCGCACACCGCGGTGGCGCACCGCGTCGCCACCGCCGATCTCGCGCCGATGGTCCAGCCGGGCGGCGAGCTGTACGGCCTGGCCGGTGACCGGTTCGTCTGCGTGGGCGGCGGCGTGCCCCTGTGGGACGGGGAGGGCGCCGGGGGGAGGGTGATCGGCGGGGTCGGAGTCAGTGGCGGTACCGTCTCCCAGGACGTCGCCTGCGCCGAGGCGGCGGCTGCCCTGTGGGAGACATCGTGACGACATTCCCTTCCCATGGGGGCCTGAACACGGAAAACTGCTGTCCGCCACGATTAGATTCGGTATCACGGGTAACACAAACCCGGTTCCTGACCCGAGGAGGAGACACTCATGGCACTTCCCACACTGACCCCCGAGCAGCGCCAGGCCGCGCTCGAGAAGGCCGCAGAGGCCCGAGCCGCGCGTGCCGCGCTCCTCGCCAAGATAAAGACCGGCGAGCTTTCCTTCTCCGACCTGCTCACCAGGGAGGACGACATCACCAAGAAGACCAAGGTCTCCCAGGCGCTGCGCGCCGTCAAGGGCGTCGGCCCCGCCAAGGCGACCGCCCTCATGGAGCAGGCGGGTGTCGACGTCAACCGGCGGATCGGCGGCCTCGGCGCCCAGCAGCGCCGCAAGCTGGTCGACGCCCTGGCCTGACCGGCCGGCCCTACGAACGGAGGTAAGTGAGCACGGCCAGCACTCGCCGGTGCTGGTCGCTGTCCTCCGCGTGCAGTCCGAGCTTGGCGAAGATACTGCGGATGTGCTTCTCCACCGCACCGTCGCTGATGACGAGTTGCCGGCCGATGGCAGGGTTCGACTTGCCCTCCGCCATCAGGCCGAGCACCTCGCGCTCTCTGGGGGTGAGAGAGGCGAGTGGATCGTCGCGGCGCCGCCGTACCATCAGCTGGGCCACCACTTCGGGGTCGAAGACCGTTCCCCCCGCCGAGACCCTGCGCAGTCCGCCGAGGAACTCCTCCACGTCGACGACCCGGTCCTTGAGCAGGTAACCGACCGCGCCGCGCGCGTCGGCGAGAAGGTCGTCGGCATACGACACCTCCACATACTGGGACAGGATCAACACCGGGGCGCCCGGCACCTGGCGGCGAGCCTCCACCGCGGCGCGCAGCCCTTCGTCGCTGAAGGTCGGCGGCATCCGCACATCGACGACGGAGACGTCGGGACGATGCCTCGCCACGGCCTTCACCAGGCTGTCTCCGTCGCCGACCGCTTCGACGACCTCGCAGCCGAACTCCTCAAGGAGCCTGATCAAGCCCTCCCTGATCAGCACTGCGTCGTCGGCCACGACTACCCGCACACGGCACCTCCGCGACGATCACCGTCGGCCCCCCAGTCGGCGACTCGACGACGAGTTCGCCGTCGACCGCGCGCAACCGGTCGGCCAGACCGGCCAGGCCGTGTCCCTTGGCGACGTGAGCGCCGCCGACACCATCATCCCCGATGGTCAGCAGCAGCACGTCACCCGTGCGGGAAAGGGAGACCGTGCACATCGTCGCGTGGCTGTGCTTCGCCACGTTGGTGAGGGTTTCGGCCACCACGAAATAAATCGTGTTCTCCAACGCGGCGGGGTACCGTTCCACCGTCTGGACGTCGATCTCCACCGGGATGGTGCACCGGCTGGCCACCGCGGCCAGCGCCGGGGCGAGCCCGCGGTCGGCCAGGATCGGCGGGGCGATGCCGCGCGAGAGGGCGCGCAGCTCGTCGAGGGTCTCGCGGGTGGCGAGGATGGCGTCGGCGATCGTGGTCTCCGCGGCGTGCGGGTCCTTGGTCATCTGCCGCTGCGCACGGGACAGTTCCATCGCGAGGTGGACGAGTCGTTGCTGCGGCCCGTCGTGGATGTCGCGCTCCAGCCGGCGCAGCGCCGCCGCCTCGGCCGACACCGCCGCCGCCCGGCCCTCCGCCAGGTCGTCGATCCGCTCGTGCAGCTCGGCCACCCCGGTCAGCATCGCCCGGCCGAGTCCCGCCTGGAACATCGCGACCAGGCGCAGCATCAGCGGCAGCGTGATCGCGAAGATCGCGCCGATGCCGAAGTTGATCGCGGCGTCGGCGACGTAGTTCCGGCCGAAGCCCAGCAACTCCCCCAGGCCCGAGTAGTCCGGGACGTTGAAGAAGATCCAGCCGTACAGGGGATAGAGGACCCCCGTGAGCGTGCCCGCCCACCACGTCACGGTCACCACGAAGCCCAGGATCGCGAAGGGCAGCACCACCACGCCGTGCAGCAGGTCCAGCCACGACTGGCCGTTGGTGATCGGATTGACCAGCCGGCGGAGGGTCCCGGCCTTCTCCGGCGCCTTCGAGTAGCGGGGCCTGGCCACCGGCCGGCCGAGCACCTCGGGCAACCAGCGGCGCTCCACGTCGGCGAACAGCCGGGCGATCAGCAACGTCGTCGCAAGGATCGGCAGCCCCACCCAGACCACGGTGAGCCCCACACCCAGGGAGAACCCCACGACCATCAGGATGAACCCGATGAGGGCCAGCGGGAAACTGATCAGCAGGTATCGCGTGTCGACACCGATCTGCTTCATGAGGGAGCGCATGGCCTCAACCGTACGATCCGGCGCCGGTTCGCTCGACAAGGAAGGCAGGCATCCTCACGGTAGGGCCCGCCCTACCTTCCCCGGTAGCGCCCGCCGACGGTAGGGCGGGCCCTACCGCGGACGGTGGTGCGCACTCTGCGGCGATGAGGCCAGGCCACGTCACTGTGCCCGCGACGTCCAGCGGACAGGCTCGATCCAGCCCGCCCCGCTGACGAATCGAGCTCGCCGTGACCGTCCTCCTGGAACGACCAGCGCCACGCGCCACGCCCGCGCCGCACCGCCCGCCCACCGCGCGCCGGGACCTGTTCATCGACGTCCTCAGGCTGTTCGGCATGGCCCTCGTGGTGCTCCAGCACTGGAGCATCCCGCTGCTGTCCTACGACGGCGTCCGCATCACCACGGGCAACGCCCTCGCGACGCCCGGCGTGTGGACCGTCACCTGGATCAGCCAGGTGATGCCGCTCGTCTTCTTCGCGGGCGGGGCCGCCAACGCGATCAGCTTCGGCCGCAGCACGGGCGGCGCTCCCGCCTGGCTGGCCGTACGGCTGCGCCGGCTCGCCTGGCCGGTCCTGGCCCTGGCGGCGGTCTGGATCCCGCTGCCCCACCTGCTGCTCGCCGCCGGCCTGCCGGCCCAGCCCGTCGAGGTGGGCTCCCGGCTGACCGGCCAGCTGCTGTGGTTCCTGGCCGTCTACGTCATCGCCGTCACCCTCACACCGCTGATGCTGCGCGCCCACGAGAGGTACGGCCTGCGCGTGCCCGCCGTACTGGCCGCCGGGGCCGTCCTGGTCGACGTCCTCAGGTTCACCAGCGGGCTGGACTGGGCCGGGTACCTCAACATCGTGTTCGTCTGGATGACCGTGCACCAGCTCGGCTTCTTCTACGCGCAGGGCCGCCTCACCCGGCCGGTCCCGCTCGCGGTCGGCGGCTTCGGCCTCGCCGCTCTGCTGGTGGCCTACGGCCCGTACCCGGGAAGCATGATCGGCCTGCCCGGCGCGGAGATCTCGAACATGGCGCCGCCCACCCTGGCGATGCTGGCCGTGGCCGCCGGGCAGCTCGGCCTGGCCGTCCTGCTCCGGCCGTTGATCATGCGGCTGCGCTGGCAGAAGGTGATCGGCTGGGCCGGGCCGCGCATCATGACCGTCTACCTCTGGCACATGCCCGCGCTGTTCGTCGTCACCGGCCTGGTCGTCGTCGGCCTGGGCATCGACACCCCCGCCCCCGGCAGCCTGGCGTGGTTCGCGGGCTGGCCGCTGTGGCTGGGCCTGCTGGCCCTGGTGATGTATCCGCTGCTGCGGTGCTTCGCCCGCTTCGAGGAGCCGCCCGCCCTGCCGTACGGCTCGGCGTCCTGGTCCGCCATGCTGGCCGCGGGAACGCTGGTCGGCGGCGGCCTGCTCACCCTGACCGTCACCGGTTTCGCGCCCGGTTTCGCGCCGGTGCTCGCGCTGATCGCCATCCTGGGCGGCCTGCTACTGACCGCCCCCGCGGCACGCGCGTAACGGCCTGCCGTCCGCGATGCGCACCACCGCCGACGCGAACGACGTCGACTGGTGCCGCGTTCCGTCCGGTCCGATACGCCTCCACAGGAGGGCATGTCGATCACGCGGTCAATGCCATCAGGTCGATGGGTCCCAGACACGTACGATCCCGTCTCGTCCCGCCGTCAGTACGACGTGGCGACCAGCCACCGGGGTAAGCGCCACGGTCCAGATTTCGCCCCTGTGTCCGGCCAGTGGGGCCCCGATCTGCCCGCCATCGGCAAGATCCCAGACCCGCGCCGTCCCATCGTCGCCGCCGGTCACCGCGAGTGTCCGAGCTCCGACCACCGCGGCGGCCAAGGTGGAAACACGGTCCTCGTGACCGGTGAGCAGGTTCCCGATCAGCCCGCCGCCGACCGCGTCCCAGATTCGTAGCTCGCCGGGGTCGGCCACCGCCAGCACGACTGGACGGCCACCGACCTCGGACAGCGCCACAGCGTTGACCTGGTCGCCGGCAGACCACTCGTGGACCGGCTCACCAGATTCAAGATCCGACATCAGGACTCTGCTGTCGCCGCCCGACACCACGACCGGCCGCCCACCGAGCCGCCCTATTACGAGACCGCACATCTCGTCCGAATGCCCGGGAAGCTCCCGGGGCTCCTGCTCCTCCGCGAACTCGTCATCCGAAGGACCCCACGCTTCCACTTCGGGATCCGACGGATCCCATATATAGACCTCGGGAATCGCCACGCCCGCCACGAGAACCGTGCGCCCATCCACCCGAGTCAGGTCGATCGCGTGAACACAGCTGCGAAACTCCGGCGGGGCATTGAGCAGGTCACCGCTCATCAAATCCCACAGGCCCGGCCCCTGGTGCTCCCCGCCCGCAGCGAACAGCACCTGCCCATCGACCACGTCTACGGCCACATGTGAGAAGTCCGGATACACGGGAATTCCGTACGACCCGTTATCGAAATCCGTCAGCGGTCGCTTCAGCCACTCATCCCCGAGCAGGTCCCAAGTCCACACGTCGCCGCCGTCGGCGCACACCACCAGTGGCCGCCCCTTTACATCGGCCACGGCGAAGTCGGAAAGATTCCCCTCGGACGGAATCATGCTGCTCGTGATCAACCGACTGTCAGCCATGCGGAGCATGCTAGTCAGCTTCTCGGCCGTAACGACCGAGCTTGCAGTTCCTCGCCGTCGATGGATTCGACGGTTCAGACCGCGTCGTCGGCAGCGTGACTCACAGCCCGCCACACCGCGCGAGGCGATGTCGCGGGCCGCGTTGACGTCGGCGTGCTCAGCGAAGCCACATGACGTACAGACGAAGGTTTCCTGGTCAGGCCGGTTCTTCTATAAGGCGGCCCGCGCCGGGATCGCGCTCGTTCAGGTGGATCCGGCTTACACCTTCCAGCAGCGCTCTGCCTGCGGGCATGTGGATATCACGCGGCGAGTTCCCGCTCCGTCTGGCGAGCGTTCGTACGCGAGCGCAGCCGGCCGACCGAGCGCTGGGAGTGGCGGGTCGGTGAGACCCGGCGCTCCCGGCTCTGCGCCGGCAACGCGTGGCGTCGGGGGTGAATTCGACAGCGCCCCTCATCACGGGCGGGCAACTCCCGGCCGGGCATGGGCCCCTACCGGGAGATCATGGCAAGGAATAGGTGCGGTAGCCGTGGAACCCAACCGCCGAACAAAACACCATAAATCCCGCTAAGGTGCGTAAGATCTACTCCCATCCGCCTCAGGAGTCACCGCCCGATGCCGCAAGCCGAACCATTACGCGCGGGTGACCCGGCGGGGGTAGGCCCCTACCGGTTCGTCGGGCGGCTGGGCGCGGGCGGCCAAGGCGTCGTCTACCTCGGGCAGGCCCCCGACGGCAGGCCGGTCGCGATCAAGGTGCTGCGGGAGGACGTGACCGGCGACGACCGCTTCGCCAAGGAGATCGCCGCCGCGCGCAGGGTCGAGCCGTTCTGCATCGCCCAGGTGCTCGACGCGTCGCTCGGCGGCCGGCCGTACATCGTGACCGAGTACGTCGAGGGGCCGTCGCTGCAGCAGGCGGGCCGGCACTTCGGGGCGGATCTGCAGCGGCTGGCCGTCGCCACCGCGACGGCGCTGGCCGCCATCCACCGTGCGGGTGTCGTGCACCGCGACTTCAAGCCCGACAACGTGTTGCTCGGCCGGGACGGGCCGCGGGTCATCGACTTCGGCATCGCCCGCACCCTCGGCGCCTCGGTCACCGTCACCAGCAGCGTCGTCGGCACCCCCTCCTACATGGCTCCCGAACAGGTCCTGGGACAGACCGTCGGGCCCCCCACCGACGTCTTCGCCTGGGCGCTGGTCATCGTGTTCGCCGCGACCGGCACCCCGCCCTTCGGCAATGACTCGATCCCGGCGGTGATCAACAGGGTTCTGTATGAGAACCCGCCGCTGGCCGACCTGCCGGAGCCGCTGCGCTCGATCGTGCACGGTTGCCTGGCCAAGGACCCCGCCCACCGCCCGGCCATGCAGGACGTGCTCTTCCAACTCATCGGCGGCCATGCACCGCCTCCTCCTCCGCCGCCGCCACCCCCTTCGCCTTCGCGTACCGGGCGGAAGACCGCGCCCCGGAACCGCCGCAATGCCGTGCTCGCGGCCACGGGGGCGCTGGGTGTGTCGGCCGCCGTCGCCACGGCCGTCCTCGTCTGGTCGGCGGACACGCCCCAGCCGAGCAGCACCAGCAGCGCGGTCGCCCTCCCTTCCGGCGTGGGCTCGCTCACTCCCAAGGAGCCCACCCCCGGCAAGGAGCGCACCCCCGCCAAGGAAAAGGCGAAGCAGTCCGAGAAACCACCGCGCGACCGACCCACTCGCACACCAGACGAGACCGCCACGAAGCCGACGGCAGACCCCACCTCCACACCGGCGAAGCAGACCGCGAAGGCGACCCCGAGCACCAAGCCGACGGAGACCGACGAACCCACCACGGCGACCGGCGGTGTGGGTTCGGTGAGCATAACCAAGGAGGCCATCGCACAGGGCGACTGCCTGCGCCACGACCTGGCGCTGTACGGCCACATCCCGGGCACCCGCAAGGGCACCGAGGTCAGCTACCGGTGGGTGATCAATGGGGCCGACAAGCCCAGAGTCGTCGCCACCACTCCGGCCAAGGCCATCCTCGGGCCCCCAGACTTCCCGAAGGGCGGCGTGTACCGGGTCGTCCTCCGTGTGATCACACCTGTCAGCGTCCAGAGAAGCGTCACGGTGAAGGTCTGCGACCCCGGCTTCGACTGACGACCAAAGCGCGGCCTCGCACGACGGGTCACATTCAACCGTTAACGGATGGGCTTGACCTGCTGTTACTTTGCCCGGCGCCGCAGTCCGCCACGTCGTTCGCGCCGGTGTGGGCGGTCCGGGATGAGGTCGTGGCGTTGTTCGACCAGGTGTCTCGCGCGCCGAGCGGTAATCGGAGTTGACCGGTCGATGCCGGTCAACTCCGGTCGCTCAACGTCGTGTACGTCACCCGCGCACTGTGGTGGTCCGCAGATGCGGGTCGGCGGCGATCTCGGCTTCGGTGAAGCGCCCGGTGACCCACTGGCCGCGCGAGAACAGGACCGTCTGGTCGGTGTGATGGGGTGAGGCGGGGTTGGCGGAGAGGGAGTAGGTGAGGATGGTACGAGTGCGGGGGCCGTCGGGGGTGAGTTCGACGGCCATCATGAAGCTGGAGCCGGTGTCCACCTCCGAGTAGCGCCCGTCGGGGCCGAGCGGGCCGCGCATGCGGACCCTGTCGAAGCAGCCCTCCCCCTCGGTGCAGCCGGGAACCGGGATCGAGGAGTAGCGCTGCGCCTGGCCCGGGGTGAGCGTCAGGGGGATGCGGTTGGCCTGGAAGAAGAGCACGGCATCGGCCAGTGCCTGCCGTACCGCCGGGTCGTCGCGCTTGAGCCCCCGCGGGGTGGTCAGCGGATGCGCGGAATCGAACGGCACCCGCCAAGGGCTGAATTCGGGCTCTCCCGGCTTGGTGGGACGCCTCATCCGGGTGAAGAACTCGCGCCACAGGATGGCCCCCTGGCCGTCCAGGGTGGCGCGCCCGTCCCAGTTCTCCAGCGTCCCGCAGGCCTCGCGCACGTTCACCCGCTCGCCGTCGGACGCGGTCGGTTCGGGGTGGGTACGGCACAGCTTCAGCAGATCCGAGCGCATCAGCTCGAAGCTGTAGTTGCGCTTGGCGTACGCGGTTTCCTGCAGCGTTTCAAGGGTGAAGCCGGGCGCGCCGAGCCCGTCGGCCCCGGACAGCCGCTGGGCGATCATGTCCAGGCTGACCCGGGGGCGCGGCTCCACGTCGGTGCGCGGCTCGCCCCACGCGCGCTGGTAGCCGGTCAGCGGCGCCGACGGGTTCGTCATCCAGAAGGTGTTGTTGGAGTTGGCCACGTAGTCGGCGCGGGTCAGCTTGGGTTGGTTGCCCGGCCCGAAGATGCCGGGCACGACGGCGTCGCGATCCTTCCCCCACAGGCACGCGGAGGTCGAGCCGTCCAAGACGTATGCCTCCAGCCCCGGAATGGGCGAGGGCTTGGCGCAGCGGCGGGCCTGGGCGTCGGTGACGTGGGGGACGACCGAGGCGTCGGCGAAGTGGGCGGTCCCGCCGATGTCGGTGGCGAGCGTGTGGACGAACGCCATTCCCTGATGGGTGACCTGGGCCGCACGTAGCTGGGCGAGGTTCCTCGCTCTGGCCATCGCCAGCCACTCGTCGGCCGTGCGCAGATTGGCGGCGTTGGCGTCGGCCAGCGCGTAGGCGACCTTGTCCGTGTGCCCGGCGGCGAGCACCGGGCCGTAGCGCGAGGTGTAGAGCGTGTGGCCCGTGGTGGTGCCGTCCTGCAGGGTGACCTCCACCTCCTGGCGGCCCAGCGGCTCCGCCCGGCCGTCCACCAGGTAGCTGGTACGGTCGCCCGCGAGCTTCAACTGGTAGACGGTGAAGCGCTGGGCGTGCGAGACGGTGTGGGTCCAGGCCACGCTCGCGTTGTGGCCGATCTGGACGACCGGCGTGCCGTACAGGCTGCCGCCGGAGACGTCGAGCACGCCGGGGATGGTGAGCTGCACCTGGTAGAAGCGGCGGATCCCGTTCCATGGGAAGTGCGGGTCGGCCAGCAGCATGCCGTGGCCGTCGCGCGTCGCCTGGCGGCCCAGCGCCCAGCCGTTGCTGCCCGGAGCCTGTCTCTTGACCGGGCCTTCGGCCTGCGGCTCGGCGACCCCGGTGATGGCCTCCTTGAGCTGGGAGCTTCCGGCCATGCGGTTGAGGTCGAGCAGGTTGTTCCACATGTCCATGGCCGTGATGGGGCCGGCCCAGGCTTTGCCCCGGCAGGTGGGGTCGGGCAGGTTCGCCACGCCGGTTTCCTGGAGGTAGTCGTTGTAGCCCGCGACGTAGCCGTCGACCAGGCGGCGCAGTTCGTCACTCGGCCCCACCGGCGCGGGCCGGGCCAGCAGCCGCCGCACGACGCCCGAGTCCGTGACGCTCTTGTAGTAGACGTCGCTGGCGAAGTTGGTGACCGGGCTGACCGGGTCGTCGGACATGGCCGTGGCGCCGAAGTGCCGGGATCGCTCACCCCGCAGCGTCACCACCCACGAGGCCAGCACGCAGAGGTTGTCCTGCGCGAAGGCGTAGCCGTACCCGAATCCGAGGCCGCCGTAGTCCTTGGCGGAGATGTGCGGGATGCCGTACTCGGTGCGCCGGATCGTGGCGGAGTGGCGCTCGTCGCCGGCCACGGCAGGCGTGTTCGCACGCACCACCACCACGGTGGAGGCGAGCAGGACCAGCGCGATCAGCACGGCCAGTCGCGGTCTGAGCGTCATGGGGCTCCTATTCGAATCGGGCGTTGTCCGGCGCGGTCATGCGCCTGAGCAGCGGCAGGCCCATGAGAATCACCAGCAGGGAGGCGGCTAGTCCGCCGCCGACGGTCGCGAAGTAGACAGGTCCGGGCATCGCCAGGGAGGCGCCCTTCATCGCGAGCTGGTCGATGAGCGGCTCGGCCACGCCGAACCCGGCGCCGGCGGCGAGCACGGCGGCCAGCACGAGCGGCAGCGCGGACTCCAGCAGCACCACCCCGGCCAGGGTGCGGGTGGGGGTGCCGGCCAGCCGCAGCAGGGTGAACGGCTGCCTGCGCTCCACCAGCCCGCCGCCGACCGCCACCACGAGGCTGCAGCCGCCGACGAGCAGGGTCAGCGCGACCATGGCCAGCGCGATGTTCTCGCCCCGGGTGTACAGGGTCGCTCTGACCTGGGCGACCTCGGCGAAGGTCATCGGAGCGTCAGCGGTGTGCTCCGCCAGCAGCGTGCGGATCCGCTCCACCGCCGCCGTGTCGGCCGTGGAGATCAGGATCGACTCCAGGTCGAGGCCGGTCGTGGTGGAGACGGATTGGCTGGCGGGTCCCGCGAGGGGGAGGATCTTGTCGATGGTGAGCGGGTTGTCGACGTTGACCACGCGGTAGAAGGCGCCCGCCACGGCCTGCGCGGACGCCGGGCACCGCCCGAGCACGGGGAAGCGGGCCAGGCTCGCGCATTCGACGACGGTCGTCGCGGGCGGTGAACCGTCAGCAGGCAGAGGGATGGTCGCCGAGTCCGTCTTGGCGTAGATCGGCAGCACCTCCACGCCCGGGTAGCCGCGCAGGCGGGCGAGCAGGTCCGCCTGCACCTGCTGGGACAGCCCCGTGACGCCGGGCCGGGCGAACTGGGCGCGCAGCACGTGGTTCAGCGCGCCGCCGGCCACGGCCTGCTGGCCGGAGAGCACCGCGGGGACGATGCCCGCGATCGCCGTGCCGATGAACACCGCCAGCACGAGCCCGCTCACCGCGCGGAAGGCGGCCTTGGGGTCCGCGGCCATCCGCTGCGCGGCCAGCAGCGTCGCCGCGCTCCGGGTCAGCCGGGCGGCCTGGCGCGCGGCCCGCATCGTCAGCCAGGGCCCGGCCAAGACCAGCCCGCCCATGATCAGGGCGAGCCCCGCGCCGGCCAGCAAGGCGTCGGGCTCCTTGCCGTTCCGGTACACCGGGCCCGCGAACAGTCCCAGCCCGGCCAGCAGCGGGATCAGCCGCCACGCCCGCGGCGGGGGCGGCGTGACCTTCCTGGCCGCGCCGAGCGGTGAGATCCGCACCCGGCGCAGCGACCACAGCGCGGCGCACGCCGCGACGACCGGCACACAGACGAGCACGGCCGCGTACTGCCAGGGCTGCGGGGCGATCAGCTCGGGGAAGAAGCGAAACTCGGTGATCCGCACCCCGGCCAGCGCGGGCCGTACCACCTGGAAGAGCGCGAGGCCGGCCAGCGCGCCGAGCAGCGCACCGAGGGCGGCGTCCACCGCGGCGAGCACGTTGACCTGCCGGGAGGTGGCGCCCACCAGCCGGATCGCCGCCAGGCGCATCTCGCGCCGCGCGGCCGCCAGCCGGGTGGCGGTGCCCACCAGCACCAGCAGCGGGACGATCAGCCCGATGGCGGCGACGACGAATCCGAACTGGTAGACGTCGGCGTTGCCGTCGACCGCGGGCTCGGTGGCGACCATGTCGACCTGCTGGGCACCGGGCATCGCGGCGACCTGCTGCAGCGTCAGCCCCACCACGATGGCCAGGTCGTCGGGCCCGGACAGCGCGGCCTGGCCGATCAACCCGGCGCGAGTACCGGGGAAGCGGTCGGCGAGTTGCTCGCGCGGCGCCGAGTCCAGCAACCTGGCCAGCGCGGGCGACGCGTAGTACTGGCCTGGGCCGGGCATGCGGGACAGGCCGGGGATGACCGGTGCCCGGCTGCCGAGCGCGGCGGCGTCCAGCCTTTTGATCGTCTGGCCCGCGTAGTAGTCCTCGTGGCGGTTCCACAAGGCACCGTCATTGGTGGCATCGAGTGCCCAGCCGCTGGGCGCCGTGCCGCGCGTGCACTCCCAGCACAGGCGGTCGCCGGTGGCCTGGAAGGCGTTGAAGAGCGACAGCGTGGCCAGCAGCACCGCGACGCCGACCGCCACGCCGACGACGATCAGCGCCAGCCTGGCCGCCGCCTCCCGGCCACCGCTCAGCGACAGCCGCAGGCCCAGCAGGATCATCGGCCGACCCCGCTCGCGTACGGGTCGGTGACCCGGCCGTCGCGCACGACGACCTCCCGGTCGGCGCAGGCGGCCACCCGGGCGTCGTGGGTCACCACGATCACGGTGGTGCCCTCCTCGCGGGCCAGGCCCACCAGCAGCTCCATCACGAGTTCACCGGTGAGCGAGTCGAGCGCGCCGGTCGGCTCGTCGGCGAAGACGACCCGCGGCCCGGTCACCAGCGCCCTGGCGATGGCCACCCGCTGCGCCTGCCCGCCGGACAGCTCCCCGGTACGCCGGCCGCCCAGGTCGGCCAGCTCCAGCCGCTCCAGCCAGGAGGCGGCCCGCGCATAGGCATGCTTGCGCCTGGTACGGCCGAGCAGCAGCGGCAACGCCACGTTGTCGGCCACGGTCAGCTCCGGCACCAGCTGGCCGAACTGGAAGACGAAGCCGAAGGCGACGCGCCGCAACTCACTGCGGCGGCCGTCGTTCAGCGTGTCCAGCCGCCGCCCGTCGAACCACACCTCGCCGCTGTCCGGGGTGAAGATCCCGGCCAGGCAGTGCAACAGCGTTGACTTGCCGGAACCGCTGGGTCCCATGACGGCCAGGACCTCGCCTGCGGTCACCGACAGGCTGGCCTCCCGCAGCGCGGGCGTGTTGCCGTAGGAGCGGCTGATCCCCTCGGCCCGCAGCAGAGCGTTGACGATCATCGGTCGCGCACCGCCGCCGCCAGCGCCCCCAGCCGGGCCTGGGTGACGTCGATCCACCGCAGGTCGGCCTCAAGGCGGAACAGGCCATGATCGGCCAGGAGCGCGTCGACCAGGTTGCCGGAGCGCTTGATCTCGGTCAGTTCCCGCATGCGCCGTATATGCGTCGCACGCTGGGCATCGAGATAACCCGACGCGTCGCGGCCCAACATCAGCGCCAGCACGACCTTGGTGAACAACACCGTATGCAGGTACGGCTCGGCCGCGACCGGCTCGGCCAGCCACGCCTCGACCTCGTCCTTGCCCACGGGGGTGATGGCATAGCGCTTGCGGTCGGGGCCGTCGCCCGGTTCGCTCTGCCCGGCGGTGACCTTGCCGTCTCTGGCCAGCCGGCCGAGCGTGGAATAGACCTGGCCGAAGGGCAGGGGCTTGCCCCTGCCGAAGAAGGTGTCGTAGTCGCGTTTCAGGTCGTATCCGTGACTCGGCTCCCGTTCCAGCAGGCCGAGCAGTGCGAGGGGGACGCTCATGGGAGGCGACTATACACCGGGAGTATATACGCCGGATCTAAGGCCGCTTCCGAAGGAGCGCTTCCCACGGCTCGCCGCGGTGGAGGAGGCGGGGGTGTTCGCCGTGTCGGACTCCACGCCGCAGATCATCCGCCCATGACGGCGGCCGGCTCGACGCGGATGAACCCCACGGTGGCGCGCCTCTGACCGATTGTGAACGGGGAGCCCTTTACGGCGGACTCCCCGTTCGTCGTGTTAGGCCGCTGCGGGCAACCGGCGCAGGATCTCCTGGAGCATCTCGCCGTGAGACCTCAGGACGACATCCTGTCCCTCCATCCGGCCCTCCATCCGATCCAGCCGCTCATCGACCTTGTCCATCCGGACCTTCAACTCCGCGACATCCGACTTGAGGGTCTCCACGTCGGTCTTGAGGATCTGCACGTCGGTCTTGAGGGCGGACACATCGGACTTGAGCCCCGCGACATCCGACTTGAGGACCTGCACATCCGACTTGAGAGTAGACACGTCCGACTTGAGCCCCGCGACGTCGGTCTTGAGGACCTGCACGTCGGACGTGAGGGCGGACACATCGGACTTGAGCCCCGCGACATCCGACTTGAGGACCTGCACATCCGACTTGAGAGTAGACACGTCCGACTTGAGCCCCGCGACGTCGGTCTTGAGGACCTGCACGTCGGACGTGAGGGTCACAACGTTGGACTTGAGGGTGGACAGCTCGCCCCTGACGTAAACCGCCTCAAGTTTCACCTCGGTCTTGAAGGCGGTGAACTCGGTGGCGAGATTGAGGACGTCGTTGCGAAGACGGGTGACGTCGGTCCCGACGTAGCCGATCATCTCGGTAGCCGCGAGGTAGCGCCCGTAGGCGATTCCGGCCAACTCCTTCACCGCCTTCATGTCGTCCTCGAGCACGAGAACACGGGGCTCCATGGCACAGCTGGTGATGGTCACGGTAGCAGTTCCTTCCGGGGGGTGTGTAACCGAACGAGAGCACACAGTAACGGCTGCGGCGACTCCCCGAGAACGCCGCGAACCCCTCCTCCACCTGGGGAGACAGTTCTCATCCCAGGTATGAGGATCGCTCACCGAGCCCACCCGACATGTACGACTTATTCTTGACTGGCCGCGTCAGGTATGGACCACTCCCCGGGTTTCGGCAAGATGTGAGTGTGAGCCTCATCGAGCAGCTACCAGACGAGATCGACGCCGACCCCGATTCGATCTTCGACGCCTTCGTGGCGTGGAACACCGAGCGCGGGCTCACCCTCTATCCGCACCAGGAGGAGGCGCTGATCGAGGTCGTCTCGGGCAACAACGTGATCCTGTCCACGCCGACGGGGTCGGGCAAGAGCCTGGTGGCGGCGGGAGCTCATTTCACAGCGCTGACCAGGGACGTGCGCACGTTCTACAGCGCGCCGATCAAAGCGTTGGTGTCGGAGAAGTTCTTCGACCTGTGCGCCGTGTTCGGCACCGAGAACGTCGGCATGATGACCGGCGACGCCAGCGTCAACCCCGGCGCGCCCATCATCTGCTGCACGGCGGAGATCCTTGCCAACGTCGCGCTGCGCGACGGCGCGGCGGCCGACATCGGCCAGGTCGTGATGGACGAGTTCCACTTCTACGCCGAGCCCGACAGGGGCTGGGCCTGGCAGGTCCCGCTGCTGGAGCTGCCGAATGTGCAGTTCATCCTGATGTCGGCCACGCTCGGCGACGTCGCCATGTTCGAGGAGGACCTGACCCGGCGCACCGGCCGCCCCACCTCGGTCATCAAGAACGCCGAGCGGCCGGTGCCGCTGATCTACTCCTATCGGCTGACCCCCCTGCACGAGACCCTGGAGGAGATGCTCAGCACCGGCCAGGCCCCCGTCTACGTGGTGCACTTCACCCAGGCCGCCGCCATGGAACGGGCCCAGGCGCTGATGAGCATCAACATGTCGACCAAGGCCGAGAAGGAAGCGATCTCGGCCATGATCGGCCACTTCCGGTTCACCACCAAGTTCGGCAAGGCCCTCTCCCGGCTGGTACGACACGGCATCGGAGTCCACCACGCGGGGATGCTGCCCAAGTACCGCCGCCTGGTGGAACGGCTGGCGCAGTCAGGGCTGCTGAAGGTCATCTGCGGCACCGACACGCTCGGCGTCGGGGTCAACGTGCCGATCCGCACGGTGCTGTTCACCGCCCTGTCGAAGTACGACGGCACCCGGGTGCGCAGGCTGCGGGCCAGGGAGTTCCACCAGATCGCCGGACGGGCCGGGCGGGCGGGCTTCGACACCATCGGCTACGTCGTCTGCCAGGCCCCCGACCACGTCGTGGAGAACGAGAAGGCGCTGGCCAAGATCGGCGACGACCCGAAGCGGCGGCGCGGCTACACGAGGAAGAAGCCGCCAGAGGGTTTCGTCGGCTGGAGCGAGGAGACCTTCGAGAAGCTGCAGACCGCCGAGCCCGAGCCGCTGAACTCCCGGTTCAAGGTGAGCAACGCGATGCTGCTCGCGGTGATCAACCGGCCGGGCGACTGCTTCGCCGCGATGAAGCACCTGCTCACCGACAACCACGAGGACCGCAAGTGGCAGCGGCGGCACATCAGCCAGGCCATCGCGATCTACCGGTCGCTGCTCGCCGGCGGCGTGGTCCAGACGCTGCGCGAGCCCGACGACCAGGGCCGGATGGCCCGCCTCACCATCGACCTGCAGGACGACTTCGCGCTCAACCAGGCGCTGTCCACCTTCGCGCTGGCGTCCTTCGAGCTGCTCGCCCAGGACAGCCCCGCCTACGCGCTCGACATGGTCTCGATCGTCGAGTCCATTCTCGACGATCCTCGCCAGATCCTGTCCGCGCAGCTCAACAAGGCGCGCGGCGAGGCGGTCGCGGAGATGAAGGCCGACGGGATCGAGTACGAGGAGCGGATGGAGCTGCTCGCCGAGGTCATGTATCCGATGCCGCTGGCCGACCTGCTGCTCGGCGCGTACGAGACGTACCGGCGCGGGCACCCGTGGGTGGGCGACTACACGGTGAGCCCCAAGTCGGTGATCCGCGACATGTACGAGCGCGCGATGACCTTCACCGAGTACGTCGCGCACTATGACCTGGCCCGCTCCGAGGGCACCGTGCTGCGCTACCTGGCGGACGCCTACCGGACCCTGTCCCGGACCATCCCCGAGCACCTCAAGACCGAGGACCTGGTCGATCTGATCGAGTGGCTCGGCGAGCTGGTCCGCCAGGTCGACTCCAGCCTGATCGACGAGTGGGAGAAACTGGCCAACCCCGAGGCGGCCCTGGCCGCCGAGCAGGAGATCGAGACCAAGCCGCGCCCGGTCACCGGCAATCCCCGCGCGTTCCGCGTGCTCGTGCGCAACGCGATGTTCCGCATGGTGGAACTGGCCGCGCTGGAGCGCGAGGCGGCGCTGGCCGAGCTCGCGCCCGACGTCGACTGGGGGGCGGCCCTGGACGCCTACTTCGAGGACCACGAGGAGATCCGCACCGACCCGGACGCCCGTGGCCCGGCCCTGCTCCGCATCCAGGAGGAGCAGGAGCTCTGGCGGGTCAGGCAGACCATCCACGACCCCGCCGACGATCACGACTGGGGAATCGACGCCCAGGTCGATCTGGCCGCCTCCGACGAGGAGGGCCGCGCCGTACTCCATGTGACCGGCCTGAACCGCCTCTGACCGCCGGCCCAGTCAGACGCTGACCGCCGGCCCGCCTCTGGGTGGGCCGGCGGCGCGGCGCAGCAAGTGGGCGGAGTCGGGGCCGGGGCGGCGGGTAAGGATCAGCGGCCCGGATCACGGCATGGCTCGGCACCGACTCGTCCCGCCAGACGATCTCCTGTGTGGAGGACATCCGGCACCCTGGAGAGTTCATGATCTCAGGGGCGGGGATGGCGGAAACCGTCAGGCAAATCACCACTTATACCGCTATGGTGCAGAAGATCCGCTCCCATCCGCCTCAGGAGTCACCGCCCGATGCCGCAAGCCGAACCACTACGCGCAGGTGACCCGGCGGGGGTAGGCCCGTACCGGTTCGTCGGGCGGCTGGGTGCTGGAGGTCAGGGCGTCGTCTACCTCGGGCAGGCTCCCGACGGGAGGCTGGTCGCGGTCAAGGTACTGCAAGACGGACTGGCCGGCGACGCGGGGTTCGCGAAGGAGATCGCCGCCGCACGCCGGGTCGAACCGTTCTGCATCGCCCAGGTGCTCGACGTCTCGGTGACAGGAAGGCCGTACATCGTCACCGAATACGTCGAGGGACCCTCGCTGCAGCAGGCGGGCCGGCACACCGGGGCGGACCTGCAAAGGCTCGCCGTCGCCACCGCGACGGCGCTGGCCGCGATCCACCAGGCCGGTGTGGTGCACCGGGACTTCAAACCGGCGAACGTCCTGCTCGGCCCCGGTGGACCGCGCGTCATCGACTTCGGCATCGCCCGCACCACCGACGCCGCCGCCACGGTCACCAGCGCGGTCATCGGCACCCCCGCCTACATGGCTCCCGAGCAGCTCGGGGGGCAGCAGATCGGCCCGGCCGCCGACGTGTTCGCGTGGGCGTCGGTCATCGTGTTCGCGGCGACGGGCACGCCGCCCTTCGGCAACGACACCCTCCCCGCGATCATCAACCGCATCCTGAACAACGAGCCCCAACTCGGCGACCTGCCGGGGCAGGCGCTGCGCTCGATCGTGTACCGGTGTCTGGACAAGGACCCACTGCGGCGCCCGGCCATGCGGGACGTGCTCCTGCACCTCCTCGGCGGGCAGGAGCAGCAGCAGGCCACGGCGCCGGGGAGGGCGGCGGGACGGAGACGCGCCCCCTCCTCCGGTCGCGTCAACGTCCCGCTGGTCGCCGGAGGCGCCGTAGCGGGGGTGGTCGCCCTGGTCGCGGGCGTGGTGTGGCTCGTGCCCCAAACGGGACTCCTGGCCGCTCCGTCCGGCACGGCGACGAACTCCCCCGGGTCCGTCACCTCCGCCGAGGTCGCGACACCCCCTCCTCGGCGGACCAGAAAGCCTCCCAAGTCGACGCCGAAGCCGACCCGGAAGCCGACCCCGAAACCCACCCGGACACGGACTCAGGAGCCCGCGCCCACCCCGCGGCGCACGACCGAGCAGCCGACCCCCACTCCCGCCCGCACCACCAAGAAGCCCGCCACCAAGGGAACATTCAGAATCATCTCGGCCGAGGTGCAGGGATGGCCGAAGACGGCGACCTCCGACTGCTACGACGAGTTTCTGGCTTTCGCCGCCACGGTGGAGGCGAACAAGCCCAGCCTGTCGTTCTCCTACGCGTGGGTCCTGGACGGGAAGAGAGTGGCTCGCGGAACGTCGGGCATCGCCGGCGACGGCTACACCGGCACCGTCCCCTCTCAGGGACACCTGCTGAAGCCCGGCAACCACACGGTGACCTTCCAGCTCACCTCGCCGGTCTCCAGTAGCAGGACGGTCAACTTCTCCGTCTGCCCCCTGGAGTGACGATGACCACGCCACCCGGGACCAGCCCTCCCATGTCGGCCCCTACCGGATCGTCCGCACACGTCGGCCCTCGCCGAGGGCGCGACACGCGGCTCCCGCAGTACACGGCGGCCGGCCCCGCGAGGACCGGCTATCGCGCGTCGCCGGGCCGCCGGTAGCTGGCGCCGTCCCTGGTCCGCGCCAGCAGGCCCGCCTCGACCAGGTAGCGGCGCAGCGCCGAGTAGTCCTCGTGCACCGTGAGCAGCGCCTCGTTGACCTCACGTTCGTCGTAGACCCGGTCTCGCGCGAACATCGTCTCCGCGAGGTGCACGAGCAACTGCTCACGACGGGCCGCCCTGCGTGGGATCGTCGTCAGCCGCCCCTTGGAGAACAGCGCGGCCACCTCCCGCGAACCGCCGGATCGATCATCAGCCATGGCCGGAAGCCTCCCAGCCGCCCGGGGCACCGCGCAACGCATATTCACGGGCCGCCCTTTCCTTCTTGGCTCGGTCACACCTTCGGGTCCGGCCTTCTTGGCTCGGTCACACCTTCGGGTCCGGCCTTCTTGGCTCGGTCACACCTTCGGGTCCGGTCGGCGCAGCCGCGCGCGGTACTCCCTGGGCGGCAGGCCGTACTCCTGGCTGAAGGCCCGGCTGAAGTGGAACGGGCTGGCGAAGCCCGAGGCGGAGGCGACCTGGCCGACGTCCATGTCGGTCACCTCCAGCAACCGCGCCGCGTGCCGTACTCTCGCCTCCCGTACGGCGCGCATGGGGGTGCGGCGGGTCTGCAGGGCGAAGAGGTGCGCGAAGCGGGACGGCGACAGAGCGACGGAACGCGCCAGCGACGCCACGGTGTGCGGCGCGTCGGGCTCGGCGGCGATGAGCGCCTCGGCGTGCCGGATGCGGGGATCGCCCGCCTCGGCGGGCCCGGACGCGGCGGTGGCCAGCAGCAGCACCTCCTCCAGGGCGCCGAGCACCAGTTCGCGGGCCCCCGAGGTGGCGGCGACGGCCGGCCGGTCAGGACTCGTCGACGGCTCGGGCGGCACCCCGTGACCGCTCCACTTGGCGTCCGCGTTCGCCCTGCGGAACACCCGGCCGATCCGGTCACCGGCGGCGGGCGGCACCCCGGGGACCAGATGGCAGCGGGCGGTCGTGGCGTACGGGCCGAGCCAGGAGAGCCAGGCGGGACGCGGCTGGAAGTGCGCCCACCAGAACCGCCACCGGGTCGCATCCGGCGCGATCCGGTACGCGTGCGCGGCGCGGGAGCCGAGTACCACCAGGTCGCCGGGACCGGTGATGAAGGCCCGCTCCCCCTGCTCGACCCGCCCCGCCCCCGCCTCGGTCCACAGCAGCAGCCAGCTCGGCGCGCCTCCCGCCCGGCGCACCGCGTACCCGGGTGTCCGGTCGAAGTGACCGACGATCACCAGTTCAGCAGCAGGAACGGACATGTACTCAGCCGTCGCAGACATACCTTCCCCCGATCACGTTCCCTAGCGTGAAGGAAACCGAGTCAGGGAGAGAGTATGCACACCGTCGAGGTGCAGGGATTCGACGTCCACGCCTTCCATGAGGACGGCTTCGCGATCGTGCGCGGCCTGTTCGGCGACGGGGAGGTGGCCACGTTGCGGGAGGAGTTCATGGCCCTGCACGCGGCCGGTCCGATACCAGGCCATTTCACTCCCCAGCCGCAGGAGCCCGGCACGCCGTACGACGTGCTGCGTGACTATCCGCGGGTCATGCACCCGCACCAGGTGAACGAGACCGCCCTGCGCTACCTGCTGGACGCCAGGCTGGGCGCGGTCGTCGCCCGAATCCTCGGTGAGGAGCCGGTGGCGGCCCAGAGCATGTTCTACTTCAAGCCGCCGGGGGCACGCGGGCAGGCGCTCCACCAGGACAACTTCTACCTGCGGGTCGAGCCGGGCACCTGTGTGGCGGCGTGGATCGCGCTGGACGAGGTCGATCGGGCCAACGGCGGCCTGGAGGTGGTCCCCGGCACCCATCTGATGGATCTGTTCTGCCCCGAGGACGCCGATCCCGAGCTGTACTTCACCCGGGAGTACGTCCCGCCGCCGCCCGGCCTGGACCGGGTGCCCGTCGACATGGCCGCCGGAGACGTGCTGTTCTTCAACGGCAGCCTGGTGCACGGTTCGGAGCCGAACACCACGTCCGACCGGTTCAGGCGCAGCTACATCTGCCACTACGCCGCCCGCTCCACCACCCGTATCTCCTCCTACTACCCGACCCTGACCATGGCCGGCGAGAAGATCCACTTCGAGCCGGCCGTCGGCGGCGGCCCCTGCGGCACCGAGGCCGTCGGCCCGCACTGAACCCCGGTCTGTCGGCCGCCGCGAGGACCAACGGAGACGAGCGCGGCGGCCGACACGACGTGTGCGGCGACTCGTCCAGGTCTGACGTCTCCATCACGATCAGCTCACCTCCCCAAGGTCGGACGCCGCCAGCAGGCGGGAGAAGCGGCCGGCCGATTTGCGCGCGAAAATCAGGGAAAAACGCCCCTGCCGAGATAATTGATATCGATGCGGTGGAAATCTTTACGCACAGTCAAATTGAAAATAACCTGGTCGCCGGGGTCATCGCGTTTCGTCGATCGGGGGGTTCAGCGTCCTATGGCTCATCCGTCGCCCACGCCGTCTCCGCATGCTCCGCAGACCAGCGAGTTGCAATCATCGGCCACCGCCACGCCCACCCCCGGCCCGCAGTCGTCCCCCACCCCGCAGCCCACCGACCCGCTCCCAGCGCCTACATCCACGCCTTCGCCGCACCCTCAACCGACCACTCCCCCGCCCCGGGGAGTAAACGGTGAATATTCGGGGATCAACCCCGCGTTGATGGACGACTTCGAGCGGGGGCTCGGCCGGGCAGAGGACACACTCGGCCAAAACGAGCCACAGATCCGCCGCACCTTGGAGAAACTCGACTTGGACACCTCGGGGCTGGGGGTCTTACGGGAAGTACAAAGCTGGATCAGGACCAGCCGTCCCGACCTGCGACGCCGCAACGAAACAATCCGCACAGAACAGACCGAATGGGGCAGCTCTCCCAATTCACCCGGCGGCCTGGCCGCCTTCGACGAGGCGCTGTACGGCAAAGCCGCCCACGATCCCGATCTCTATGCCGCGATCGTCCAGGTGACCAAAGCCGCCGAAAGCGGCGATGTCGACCCCAAGACGCTCAAGGAACTGGAGAAGCGCGCCGGAGACGCGACCTTCGCCGCCGCGATGATGGCCGCGATGGGCGCGACGAAGTTCCGCAAGGTGATGGCCGGGACCGTCCAGGACCGAGTAAACGACAAGGACCCGAAGGTGGAGCGACTGCAGGCCGCCCTCGGCAAGACACTCGGAACAGCCAGCCCTCGGCTGAGCAACGCCTGGCGCGACGAGTTGACCGCTGACATCGGCCTCTCCTGGCGGGAAGCCCACGCGGTCACCCTGGCACTCGGCCACGGCACCTTCGCCGGCGGCTTCTTGCTGGGGACGGCCAAGAAAATGGACTCGTGGTATCGCCAGATGGCCAAGCCCATCGCCGTGGAACCAGGTGTCGCCAGAGACCTCATGAAGGCCCTCAGCCGTGACCCCTCAGCGGCACAGGACTTCTTCGCCGGTGACGACACCGCGATGAAGTACTACCTGGCCGAAGGACGCATGGCCGATGACGGCAAGGCACTCGGCGGAGTCCTGGAGGCCGTCATGCTCACCTTCCGCGACCGCGACGGCTCACCGGAGAACCCATCACGCGGCTACCTGTCAGCCAAGCTGGCCTCAGAGTTCATCCACCTGGAAGCCGGACGCATCGAGAAGGGCTACCCTTCGGAATCATTTGTGCATCCCGGAAGCACCGGCCGAATCTTGGCGGGTTACATCAGCGATATCAACCGCGTTGCTCAAAGAGGTCGAAACATTGCTGCGCCCGGAGTCGAGGGAACCGACAATCCCAGCGTTCCTGGGCAGGAGACTTGGGGGGCCCAGTTCAACAAGAAGGAGCTGCGTCAGGTGATGAGGGAAGCGTTCGCTAATTCCAAGGCATTCGCTCCCGTATTGGCAGCTCAGACGGCATTCACCGGCCGACTTCTCGATCACGGCGCCGCCCAGATGGCCACCGGACGTGGCGACGACGCCCTCATTAACAATGGGCAACAGATCGGGGCCGGGTTCGGGATTATCACCGATGCAGCGGAGCTGGCCAATATCGAGGAAGGCAAAGCGTTGGATGAAACACATGAGCGCAACATGAAGCTCCTTATGGCTGCGGCCAACACCGTGCTCGCCTTCCCACAAAAAGGAGGATGGCCGATTGGCGCTGGCGTCTTGGGAGCCTGGACGGGCGTGATCGAAGACAGCGCCAAGGGCGACGCGGAGATCAAGGCCCGCAGCGACGCCAATGCCGCCGTCGACCAGAGCCGGAGCCTTGTACACGACCTCACTGCCCAGGCCATGCTCAAACACGGCCTGTTCGGCTCGGCCGATCTTCCCTCAAAAACCCACCCCTGGGCCTCGCTGGAAGGTCTGGAAAAGGGAGACGACCCCCGCGACAATCCCAACAACTTCCTCAAGGATGGTCGGACGTTGATGACCATGGACGAAATGATCGACAAGACGGCGACCAACAGCACCGACAAGTTCCGGCGGCTCGAGGCCTACGAGCGTTGGCTTTATGAGGGACCGTCGGGAAAACCCTGGCGGAACGTGGAGGGGCCCATGGGACAGGGATTTTCCGACGCCTTCGGCCAGTACGGATAATGATGAGGGCACCGCTCGCCATGACGACGGCGCTTGCCTGCACTCTGGTGGTATCGACAGCTTGCCAAAGCAACGGCGTGGAAGTCGACCGCACCGCGCTGCCAACGGTCGCCGCCCCACCGTACATCTGCGACCACATCCCACTTAAGGCAGTGGAGTTGATGACCGGCGTCCGCGACCCACTGGTTCGCGGCAACTTCGACCTCACGCTTTCCGGCGGCTTGGGCGCGGGGACTTGCGGAATCTATCAAAGGGACGGCGATCGCCTGAAGGTACTACTGGTTAACCTTACGCCGGGAGGTTATCCGGGTGCGGTCGAAGAGGAGCTCGAAGACGGCGGGTTGCCGATGCATGGAATCGTCCCGGGTGCCATCGGCTACTACTTCAAGCCCACAGACAGCAAAGACAACGATGCATATGCATTACTCGTTCGAGGCAAAGCAGAACTCAGTATTCAAATGGAAATAGGTGTCAAGGGGCGGGACAACGCCGCCGATGTGCTGGCGCTGATGAAGTTGATTGCGCCGAAGCTGATCACCGATGCCAGTGCTCCCTCGGCGACCCCATCCGCGAAAGCCGCGTCCCCCTCCCCGAAGGAGGACTGATCACGGCATGGCCGAGATGGTGCCCAACCCCCTCTACACGGCATTAGGGGATGCCCTGCGGTCGGTAGAGCCGTTGGTTCAGCAGATCGAGAAAGGTGTCGAAGCGCCTTACCAGGCCTTCTACTCCGGAAACGTGTGGACGGGGCCCGCTGCCAAACGCTTCGAGGGGCAGTTCACCCGCTATCGGACGCTCGTCCGTGGCTCCGGGGAAAGAGTCGTCACCGAACTGCGTCAAGCGCTGGCTCGGACGCCGCGTGAGGTGACCGAGGAAGAAGCCAAGATGATCATACGCAGGTACGGCCTGGCCTGACGGGGTGAGGCCGGCCAGGGTTCACTCAGCCGTTCCGACGTCGCAGCAGATACCGCGCGGCGCGTGGCGGTGAGGGTGCCATCAGCGGTGACGTGCGACGGGGGCGATCTCGCGCCGGGGCCGTAGGGACTGGCCGTAGGCGGACGGGCGCAGGATGACGGTCGGCCCTGCTATCTTGACGAGCATGTTCCTCCCCCGTGCGTAGGACCCGTGTCGACCGCGCCCACAGGCGCGGCATTCCGGTGTCCATGCACACACCGCAGCGCCGCACGTCCGCGCGCTGCCCTTTCGAGGACATATTCATGCCTTCGCCACCTTCCTCGTATTTCTCTGTCCTGCGTACTCGCCACGCCTCTCGCACGTTCGGTGCGGCCCTGCTGGGCCGGCTTTCGTACGGAATGATCTCTCTGTCCGTGATGCTGGCGGTCAAGGACGCCACCGGGTCCTACGCCGCAGCGGGTGCCGTCATGGCCCTGTTCGGGTTGACCAGTGTCTTTCTCTCGCCGGCCCGCGCGGCCCTGGTCGACCGGCACGGCCCGCGCCGGATTCTGCCCCCGATGGCCGCCGCCTACGCGGTGCTGCTGGGGACGCTGGCCTGGGCCACCTGGGGACGGAGCGCCTCAGTGGTCCTGCTGGCGGTCCTGGCCGTGACGGCCGGGGCCTGCACTCCGCCGCTCGGACCCGTGATGCGAACACTATGGAGCAGACTGGTCCCCGACCGGCGACTGCTCCAGCGCGCCTACAGTCTCGATGCCGTCGCCGAGGAGTTGCTCTTCGTCACCGGACCGCTGCTGGTGGGCCTGCTGGTGACGTTCACCGAACCCGCCGCAGGCGTGGCGGTCAGCGCCGCGCTCGTGATGACCGGCACATTGGCCCTCGTCTCGTCTCCGGCCGTCCACCCGGCGGGCGGCTCGTTCCGGGCCTCAGCCGACACGACGGATCCGACGCCCGTCCCAACGCGCGGGACGCGTCTGCGAGTGGGAGCCGGTCTGCGTCAGGCGATCGTGGTGTCGGCCGGGGTGGGCCTGTGTCTGGGGTCACTGGACCTGCTCGTGGTGGCCTTCGCCGAACAACGTCACCAGCCTGAGGCGGTGGCGTGGGTGCTCGCCGCCCTCTCCGCCGGCAGCGCGCTCGGCGGACTGGTCTACGGCGCCATCTCATGGCGAGTCTCCGACCGGTTGCGCCTGCGCTTGCTCGCCGCGGCCCTGGGGGTGTCTCTGACCGCGTCCGGGTTTGCGCCGAATCTGTACGTGCTCGTCGCGCTGGTCGGACTCGCCGGGTTGTTCGTCGCCCCCGCGCTGACCACCGCCTATCTGATCGCGGATGAGTCCGCCGCCCCCGGCACCCGTACCCAGGCCGGTGCGTGGGTCAACACCGCGGTCAACGCCGGATCTTCCGGAGGGACGGCGGCGGCCGGTCTGCTGATCGGGAATCTTCCGCTGGCTGTGTGCTTCGTGCTGGCGGCGGTCCCCGCTCTGCTGTCCGCGGCGGCAGCGGTGAACCGTACCCGCTGGTCCGTCACAACCGCCCCGGAACACTCCCTCGTCCGCCGGTGAGTGAACGACGCCGGCGGCCGGTTTGCTGAGCAGGAGGTTCGCATCGTCGCTCTGGAGTGGCCGGTGCGGTCCAGCAGGCTGCGGAGTTCGTCGAACGTCCCGGCGAAGTAGAGTGACGTGGCACCCACGGGACCAGAAGTCCCGAAGAAAGGCGAGCAAAGTGCAGATCGTAGTCGATGACCTCTCCGGGCCGCAGATCGCCGAGTTCCTCGACGAGCACGTCCAGGAGATGCGGTCCACCACTCCTCTGGAGAGCAAGCACGCGCTCGATCTCGACGGGCTCCGCAAACCCGAGATCACGTTCTGGTCCGTCATGGATGATGACACCGTGGTGGGCTGCGGTGCCATCAAAAGGCTGGACGCGGACCACGCCGAGGTGAAGGCCATGCGGACCACCGCAAAGCGCAAGCAGAGCGGGATCGCATCGCTGCTGCTGGACCACATCATCACCGAGGCCAAGCGCATGGGATTCACCCGGCTGAGCCTTGAAACCGGCGCGACCGAGTTCTTCCTGCCCGCTAGGAAGCTGTACGAGAAGTTCGGGTTCGACTACTGCGAGCCGTTCGCCGACTACCGGCCCGACCCGTACAGCGCGTTCATGACGAGGGCACTCTAAAGATTCGATCCCGGCTCTGACGATTGCTCGCGTCGCCCATGCCGCAGGCGGCGCGAGCACTGGCCGTGATCACGTGGCACGCGACGCTGGGCCGTCGGCACCCGCACGCGCATGGCCCGCGCTCCCCCGATTCGCCAAGATCAAGGACGGTGGCGAGCCCGGACCGAGCGCCACGCGAGCGCGAATGATCTCGCCTGCCCAGGGCGGACCGGCTTGCCCCGCTCACGCGGCGGGGTGCCGGAGTTGGAACCAGACGACGCGGCCGGTGGGGGTGTCGTACCAGCCCCAGGTGGTGGCGAGGGTTTCGACGAGCCAGAGGCCACGTCCGCCGCTGCTCGCGACGTTCACGTGGGGGCAGAGCATGGGGAGGCGGTCGGCGGAACCGGCGTCGATGACGTCGATGTGCAGGGTGGGGCCGAGGCCGGCGACGGCGATGGTCACCTGGCCGCCGGGGCGGCGGCCCGAGTCGGAGTGGCGTACGGCGTTCGTGAACAGCTCGCTGACCAGCAGGATCGCGTCGTCGGCCTGCGCATGGCCGGTGCGGTCCAGCAGATCGCGGACGTAGCGGCGGGCTCCGGAGACGGAGGCGACGTCGGCGGGCAGAGCGAGTTGCCCGAGCAGGCCCAGCGCGGTCACCGGGCCTCCCCCGCGACCAGCTCGACGCCGCTCCCGCCGCTCAGGTCCCAGCGGATCACCAACGTACGGCTCCGCCGCGCCCTCCTGCCGATGATCCGGCGCGACCGCAGACAGATCTCGACGGTGGGCGGCCGATCGGGCGGAAGCCTGACCACGGAATCAATCCCGAGATCGTGCAGGTCCCACGCCAACTCCACCGGATGACCCAACGGCCCGTAAGGCTCACAGACCTTCATCTCTTTGCCACCGCCCCTCACCAAATCTTGCATCCCGCACATCGACTTGTGACTTGGAGTCACTTGGCGCATACGTAGAGCATGCATCGCCGCAGAGATGCATGCAGCTGGAAACGCAAATTTGCGGCCAAGAACCTTCAACACTCACCGTCAACGAGCCGCTACGCTTAGCTCCAGTCAAGGGAGGTTGAAAATGAGACCAGCTGTGAGTCCCACGGTGCGCAGACGTCGTCTGGGTTCAGAGCTTCGTCACCTGCGCGAACGCGCCCAGTTGACGATGGAGGAGGTCAGCTCGAAGCTTGGCTGGTCGGCTACGAAGGTCTCGCGAATCGAGACGGCCCATGTCGGGGTTGTCCCCAAGACCGTCTGCTGCCTGCTCGACCTCTACAAGGTGGATGACGCGAAGCGGGAAGAACTACTCCGCCTCACACGCGACGCCCGGAAGAAGGGCTGGTGGCATGCGTACGACGAACTGTCCAGCGAATACGCGGCCTACATCGGCCTCGAAGCTGACGCCGCCTCGCTCCGCAGCTTCGCGCCAGTCGTCCTACCTGGGCTTCTCCAGACCGAGGACTACGCGCGTGCCATCATCCGCGCCGGTCTGCTCCTTGCTCCTCCCGGTGAAGTCACGCGCCGCATCGAGATTCGCATGGCACGACAGGCTCTTCTCTCCCAGAGCGACCCCTGCCGCCTGTGGGCGATCCTGGACGAAGCTGTCATCCGCCGCCCCGTGGGCGGACCGACTGTGATGCGTGCTCAGCTTGAGCGGCTTCTCGAAGCAATGGAGTCGTCCAACATCACGGTCCAGATTCTCCCATTCGCTACAGGAGCCCATTCAGGCACGAGCGGCGCATTCGAAATCCTGGATTTCCCCGAGCCTTCGGATCCCGACGTGGTGTGCCTTGAGAATCTAACAAACTGTCTATACGTGGAGCATGAGACTGACGTATATCGGTATACCGTTGCATTTGACCATCTTCGTGCGAAGGCATCAGATCCAGACGAGTCCCGACGCCTGATCTCCGAAGCGGTTACCCGGCTGGACTAAGCACTACGAAAGGATGCGGCGGATGTCAACAGCAGATTCGTCCCGTGTCGTGTGGCGCAAGAGTTCCCTCAGCGGCGCCGCCCAAAACTGTGTCGAGGTAGCTACTCTCCCCTTTGACCGCGTTGGCGTTCGGGACAGCAAGGATCCGAACGGCCCCGCTCTGGTCTTCACGCCTGCAGAATGGCGCGCCTTCATCGGAGGGGTCAAAAGCGGAGAATTCGATGTTTTGGGCTGACTGTATCGACGATCCGCCACTGCCCGTTTCATAGGGCAGGGCTGATCTGCTCGAATGGCGCAACGGCACGGCTCGGTCCGGTGGGCGGCTCTCCACGCTGCCGTCCACGTCCGGAAAGTACAGCCTCCTCAGCGACGCCACGTCGGTGTTCGGCTCCGCCCAGTCACGCCGCCTGGCCCGGCTCCACAGTTCTTCGGCACGACTGTGTCACCGGGCGTGCGTGCCGGAGGCTTGCGGAGAAGGCCGAACCGACTTGAACAGCCCCAGCCGCCCGACGGCGTTCATCGAATGTCGGCCGTGCGCTAACCGAAGTACTTCTTGGCGCCGTCGTGGAGCTGGACCGGGTCGGTCTGCGGCGCGGTCTCCTTGGTGATCTCCTTGGCGGCCGGGTTGACCTGCTCCAGGTCGGCCTTGTGGTCGAAGATGAGCTTGGCGAGTTTCTCCGCCAGCGCCGGATCCATCTTCTCGTTGACGACCAGCAGGTTCGGTACCGCGATGGTCGGCACGTCGGCCTTCTGCGCGTAGACGTCCTTGCCGATGACGCCCTCGGCGTACACCTCGCCGTGCTCGGCGCGCATCTTCGGCAGCACATCGGCGAGCGGGACGAAGGCGACCTCGTCCTTCAGGCTGGTGGTGAGGTCGGTGATGCCGGGGGTGGGCAGGCCGCCGGACCAGACGAGGGCGTCGAGGGTGCCGTCCTTGATGCCCTGCACGCTCTCGGGCAGGCCGAGCGACTGGCGTTTGACGTCCTTCTCCGGGTCGAGGCCGGCGGCGGCGATCATACGCAGCGCGATGACCTCGGTGCCGGAGTTGGGCGAGCCGGTGGAGACCCGCTTGCCCTTGAGGTCGGCGATCGACTTCACGTTCGCGTCGGCCGAGGCGAGGACCTGGGTGTAGTTGTTGTAGAGCCGGGCGATGGCGCGGACCGGCTGCGGAGAGGTGAAGGAGTCCTTGCCGTTCACGGCGTCGGCCGCCGAGTCGGCGAGGGAGAAGGCGATGTCGGAGTCGCCGCGGACGACCCGCTGGAGGTTCTCCACCGACGCACCGGTGGCCTCCGCGGTGGCCTGGTAGCCGGGGAGGTTCTTGCCGATCAGGTCGGCCAGGGCGCCGCCGAGCTGGTAGTAGACGCCGGTGGTGTTGCCGGTGGCGATCGACAGCCGTTGTCCCGCTGTCGGGTCGGCGCCGCGTTCCGCGCTCCGGTCGCCGCCGCAGCCGGTCACTGCCAGCGCCCCGGCGACGAGCAGTACGGCCAGCCTTCTACGAGACATGAGCTTCCCTCCGATTTCGCAGCACAAGATGGACGGCGATCGCCAGGATCGCCACGCCCGCTCCCGCCAGGACGGGCCCGGTCGAGAGAAAGAGCAGCAGGATCGCCGCCACCGCGCAGAGCACCCGCTCGATCGGCCCGGCCGGGCCGATCAGCCAGCCGCCGGTCGCCACCGCCAGCGTCGCGACCGCGACCGCCGAGACGGCCAGCGCCCAGCCGATCTGCGCGACGGAGCCCTGTCCGAGCAGCGCGGACCCGGCGGGCGTCAGCACGAAGGCGAACGGCACCAGGAACGCCGGCAGGGTGTACTTCCAGGTGGCCAGCATGGTCCGGTACGCGCTGCCGCCGGTGATCGCCGACGCGGCGAACGCGGCCAGCGCCGTCGGCGGGCTGACCTCCGACAGCACGGCGTAGTAGAAGATGAACATGTACGCCTCGGCCTGGCTGACCCCGAGGTCGCCGAGCGCCGGGCCGATGATCACCGCGGCGATGACGAACGACGCGGTCACCGGTACGGCGAGCCCGAGCAGCAGCACCGCCACCGCGCACATCAGCGCCGTGATCGCCAGGACGCCCCCGGAGACGCCGACGATCAGCGAGCTGACCTTCAGCCCCAGCCCGGTGAGGGTCACCACCGCCACGATCAGGCCCGCCGCGGCGCAGGTGACCGCCACCGGGAGCATTCCCCTGGCGCCCTCCGCCAGCGCCTGCACGGTCCGCCGGGGCCCGAGTCTGTGCTCCGGGTCGAGGAAGGAGAGCGCGAAGGCCAGCAGCGTCGCGTAGACCACGGCGCGGAACGGCGACTGGCCGAGCGCCATCAGGATGATGATCACGAACAGCGAGCTGAAGTGGTAGCCGAACCGCTTGAGCAGCGGCCACAGCCGTGGCGCGTCGATCTGGACGGTCCGCGTGCCGTATCTCCTGGCGTCCATCTCGATCGCCAGGAAGATGCCCAGGTAGTACAGGATCGTGGGGATCGTGGCGTAGAGCAGGACGGTCAGGTAACTGACCCGGAGGTACTCCGCGATGATGAACGCGGCCGCGCCGAGCGTCGGCGGAGAGAGGATCGCGCCGATCCCGGCGGCGGCGAGCACCCCGCCGGCCTGCTCGCGGGGGTAGCCGGCGCGCTTGAGAATCGGCCAGGCGACGCTGCCCACGCTCACCGTGGTCGCCACGCCGGACCCGCTCACCGTGCCGAGCAGGAAGCCGGCCATCGTGACGGTGCGCCCCGGCGCCGACCGGGAGCGGCGGAAGGCCGCCATCGACACGTCGACGAAGAACTTGCCCGCCCCCGAGTGGTCGAGCACGGCGCCGTAGATCGTGAACAGGATGATGTAGGTGGCGGCCACATCGAGCGGCACGCCGTACACGCCCTCGGTGCCCATCACGAACGAGACCACGATGCGGTCGATGTCGTAGCCGCGGTGCCCGATCGACCAGCCGATCGGCAGGAAGCCGCCGTAGTACGCGTAGAGGAAGAAGCCGCCCACGACGGCGGGCAGGATCCAGCCGATCGTGCGCCGGGTGGCCTCCAGCACCAGCAGTGTGATCGCCAGGCCCATGATCACGTCGAGGGTGGTCGGGTCGAAGGCCCGCCTGATGAACTCGTCGAAGACGACCAGCGGGTAGAGGCACGCGACCAGCGCCACCGCGGCCAGCACCCAGTCGAGGACGCCGGGCCGCTTCTTGTTCCGTCCGTAGCAGACGAACACCAGCGGGAGCACGACCGCGAGGAAGAGCATCCGGTACGGCAGGACCTGGCCGGGCACGAAGGTCCAGTAGAGGACATAGGCGGACAGCAGAGCCCCGATGACCGTGACGCCGACGGCGAGCGGGCCCGGGAGCCTCCTGCCCGGCCGTTCCGCGTCG
Source organism: Dolomitihabitans soli (assembly GCF_022213955.1). Lineage (GTDB taxonomy): Bacteria > Actinomycetota > Actinomycetes > Streptosporangiales > Streptosporangiaceae > Streptosporangium_A > Streptosporangium_A soli. The sequence goes on from NZ_JAKNTW010000022.1 coordinate 61,709, forward strand.
TACTCCGCGATCAGGTCATCCGGCGTGGCCGTCGACTCCGCGATCCCCATCTGGTTCCTTACTGCCTTGCTGAGCTGTGCTGATGGGGGCACGGTACGCGAGCGAGCTGACATATCACCGTAATAATCGGATCACAGTCTTGTCACGTCCGGAAACCGTCAGCCGCCCGAATTGTCCAGCTCCGCGCCCTGCGGGACGACGTACTCACCGGGATCGTCGAGCCAGCCGTCGGGCAGGTGGACCCGTTCGCGCGGGTTCGACTTGCCCCTGGGTCCCTCGGCCGCCGCCGGCCACGGCTGGTCGTGGTCGAGATCGTCGAGCCTGGCGCGGAGGGCGGCCAGGGTCGTGGCGGTGGCCAGCGCGCGGCGGGTCTCGGTGCCGGCCGCGAACCCCTTGAGGTACCACCCGATGTGCTTGCGGAAGTCGGCGACCCCGTGCCACTCGCTGCCGAAGGACTCCACCAGCAGCCCGGCGTGCCGCGACATGGTGGCGACGACCTCGCCCAGGGCCGGCCGGGCGGGCTCCGCCGTACCGTCGGCCAGGATCGCGAGGTCGCGGAACAGCCACGGCCGGCCCAGGCACCCGCGCCCCACCACCACGCCGTCGCACCCGGTGCGCGCGACCATGCGCTGCGCGTCGGCGGCGCTCCAGATGTCGCCGTTGCCCAGCACCGGAATCTCCGGCACGGCGTCCTTCAGACGGGCGATCGCCTCCCAGTCGGCCGTGCCGCCGTAGTGCTGCACCGCCGTACGCCCGTGCAGCGCGACCGCGGAGACGCCCTCCTCCACGGCGATCCGTCCCGCGTCGAGGTAGGTCAGGTGATCGTCGTCGATGCCCTTGCGCATCTTCATGGTGACCGGCAGCGCACCCGCGCCCTCGACCGCGGCCCGCAGGATCGCCCGCAGCAGGTTCCGCTTGTACGGCAGCGCGGAACCACCTCCGCGCCTGGTCACCTTGGGCACCGGGCAGCCGAAGTTGAGGTCGATGTGGTCGGCGAGGTCCTCTTCCGCGATCATCCGGGCCGCACGGCCGACCGTCTGCGGGTCGACGCCGTAGAGCTGGACGGAGCGCGGGCTCTCCCCCGGCTCGAAGCCGATCATCGTGAACGTCTTGGCGTTGCGCTCGACCAGCGCCCGCGTCGTGATCATCTCGGAGACGAAGAGGCCGCCGCCCTGCTCCCGGCACAGGGTGCGGTACGGCGCGCTGGTGATGCCCGCCATCGGGGCGAGCACCACAGGGGGCCAGACCTCGATCGGCCCGATCTTCAACGCCTTCACTCACCCTTTCTACCTCTACTCTGGAGGAGACTCGCCATCGGGAAGGTTCGCGATGCTGCTGCGACTACGGATCTCGCTACCCGACCGGCCCGGGTCCCTTGGCCAGGTCACCCGCGCCCTCGGCGTCGCCGGGGCCGACATCACCCAGGTCGTCGTCCTGGACCGGGGAGGCGGCCGGGCGGTCGACGACCTGACCGTCTTCTGGCCGGACAGCGCTCCTCGCGAGGACGTGGCGCAGAGCCTGCTGAGCGTGCCCGGCGTGCGCGTCGAAGGGATCTGGACGACCCGCGAGGCTCCGGGCACCTATCCGGAGCTGGAGATTCTCAAGTACATCGGCACCGCCGGCGACCGCGCGCTGGCCACGCTGATCGACTCCATGCCGGTCCTGTTCAGCGCGGACTGGGCGGCGGCGGCCACCGAGGGCATCCCGCACGCCCGGGTCCACGCGAGCTGGCGGGCCCCCGGCGAGATCGACTTCCCCGAGACCCCGCCCCGCCCCACCGCCCGCACCCTCGACTCGGGTCTGCACGTCATCGCCGCCCCGCTGCCGCCGCTCGCCCTCGTCTTCCTGCTCGCCCGCTCCGAGGGGCCGGCCTTCCACCGCATCGAGGTCCACCGCCTCACCGGCATCCTGGAGATCTTCCTCACCCTCCCCGCGGTGGAACGCGGCGTCGCCCGCCGGCTCCGCAGGACGAACGCCGACTGACTTTCCGGTTACACACCGGCCTCCAAAACCCGCTAGAGTTCTCTGCGTGACGTCGGGTCCGCCCGGCGAGATCACGCGGACGTGGCTCAGTGGTAGAGCATCACCTTGCCAAGGTGAGGGTCGCGGGTTCGAATCCCGTCGTCCGCTCGGGTTCGCTCCCGGTGGAGTGGCCGAGAGGCGAGGCAGCGGCCTGCAAAGCCGCGTACACGGGTTCAAATCCCGTCTCCACCTCGTTAGACGAGGGCGATTAGCTCAGTGGGAGAGCGCTACCTTGACACGGTAGAAGTCACTGGTTCAATCCCAGTATCGCCCACCAACGTTTCCCCAGGTCAACGGCCTGGGGATTCGTCATTTCCGGACCGTTGCCCCCGGCGGGTCACCGCCCGTCCCAGGCCCGTGAAGCAGTGCGCGCTCCGGCGTCCGGGGCCTCAGCCGTCCGGCACGCACCCACCGCGAGCTCGCCACACACCCACGCGAGCTCGTCACGCACCCACCGCTAGCTCGTCACGCACCCACCGCGAGCTCATCACGCACCCAGCCGGAGACACCGATCAAGGTCCGGGCGGCAAGGCACCGCGGACCGGGCCGGCCCGGCGCTCCCGGGTGCCTACTGCGTCGCGGCCCTGGGCCGTTTAAGGGTTGGCTGCGTGCGGTTGATGCCCGGTAGTGTGCCGATCATGGCTTGTCGCATTTCCGAGCTGGTGATCCCATGCCGGGATCCGCAACGGCTGGCGGCGTTCTGGTGCGAGGTGCTGGGCTTCATCGTGCTCGACACCGAGGACGCCGGCGCGGTGGAGATCGGACCGCGGGAAGGGTTCGGCGGATTGCAGCCGACCCTGGTCTTCAGCCCCACCACCGAGCCCAAGGCGGGCAACCTGCGGCTGCACTTCGACGTCAACGCCACCGACCGCGATCAGGACGCCGAACTCGAACGTCTCCTGAAGCTCGGGGCGCGCCCGGCCGACATCGGCCAGGCCGGCGAGGAGCCCTGGCACGTCCTGGCCGACCCCGAAGGCAACGAATTCTGCCTTCTGCGAGCCCGCCTGAGCTGAACATCGGCCCGCACCGGCAAACGATCCCTACGTGAGGACTTCGCGCGCATGACGCCGCCTGCTCTTTAGACCTGACACCTTCCCTGCGCATCGGTCGCCGACGACGCCGTCGGCTCTGTTTTCCGTGCTCTTCGTCAGGTCTTCAGAGAGATCATGTCTTCACATCCTCATATCGTGCTGCCCTGGGCGGTGCGGCGCACCCGCCTGCCTCTGCTCGCCCTCCGGTGCGTGGCCTGCCCTTCCGGCCGCGCCACCATCGGCGACGGCAAATTCCGCGTCAACGCCAACGGCAAACTTCTCGACGTCTGGCTCCTGGTCAACTGCGTTTCCTGTGACCGGACCGGCAAGCTCACCGTCCACGATCGTGTCCCGGTCCGCTCACTGCCCGCTGACCTTCTGGCCGGTTACTCGGCCAACTCGCCTTCCCTCGTCGTGGATACCCTGCTCGACCCGTTGATCGCCCGGCGCAACCGGTTCGCGCTCGATTGGGACGGGTGCTGGGAACTCCACGCACCTCCCGTTCCCGAGGGTCCGTGGCCCCTTCAGATCACGGTCACCTTCGACGATCCCGTGCCGGTCCGTCCCGAAGGGCTCATCGCTCATGGATTAGGCATCAGCCGTAACGAGATCGCCCACAGAGTCAAGATCGATATCCCGCTGAACCGCAGGACGAAACTGGACTTCTCATTCGTCCTGGTGTGGTCGGTTCAGTAGGTCCAGGTGTCGGTGCGACGCTCTCCGCCGAGGCAGAAGACGGCTGTGCCGTGTTCTGCCTCGGTCAGGTCGACGCGGATCCAGCCGACTGCCCTAGCGCGAAGGCGGCCCTGATCAGCCTGCGGCCGGCTCGGTGAGCCGGTCCTCCAGATCGGCGATCATCTGGGTCAGCAAGATAACGTCAGCAGATTCGCCGCCCGCCTCTCATCCATGTTCTCGGCGAACTCCAGGCATTCACTCACCCCCGAACCGGCGCTTGTCACCTTTGCCAAAAACATGTACGCACCACACAAAACCGCGCAACCTAACGAAGTACGAATACCCAAATGGCATTTCACCCTCGCCTGGCGGACCGGCCGTAAAGGACGAACCGCTGACCGCCTTCGTGTGTCGGCTGGGACGGAAGAGCCGCTGGCACCGCTCAAAGGGCCCTTTCGCCCTGCCACCACCTCATCCCCGCAGAGCGCCCGATGAGCCGTCTCCGGGCGCATATCGATTCCATGAAACATTCATCGGCATTGACAATCTTCTAGCATTCGTCATCTATTAAGGACGCACCTCCCGCCAAATCACCGAAATCGGCGAGATGGGCATGCGCGGATTCGCTGCGCACCAAACAGAAAGGAGAGGCGGCATGAGATCTGTCAAGCAGGCCATGATCACCGTGCTGGCGCTGGCCACGTTGCTCATGGTGTCGGTCGGCGCCGGCACGGCGTGGGCCTCGACGGGCGACGGCACTGCCGGTACATCCCCCGTCGCCGAGGTGGCCGACGGCTTCAGCATGACCGAATGGGACGACCTCCCCGATAATCTCGGGACATCGCAGGCGGCGGCGGACTCCTGCATCCCCGTGGCCGGACCGGGCGTGCGGATGACCTTCTACTGCGACCTCTCGGTGCGGAGCACCCTGTGGGTCTACTGCGAAGGCGTGACGATCGAGATTCGCATGAACCCCGGCAGGTGGGCGCCGTCCGGCAGTTGCCCCGGCTACCGGGGATACCGCCTCGTGCCCGCGGTCTGAGCCGAACTCAACGGCGCGAGCTGAAAGGGTCTGCGGGATCCACGGATCCCGCAGACCCGGTGGATCACAGAGGCGGCGTACGCGCACCCCGTCGCGCCGCCCGGAACGCGCCGGATGGCGTCGCCGGTCGAGTGCGGCCCGAGGGCTCAGGCTTCGAGGCCCGCCGCGTCGCGCTCGCCGGCCCCGGCCGACGCGAATCGCACGGGGAGATCGGTGAGGCCGCGGACGATCGAGCCGGTCTGCTTCCAGACGAGCCGATCGGCGGCGGCGCGCGCGAGTGACAGGCCGGGGAAGCGGGCCAGCAGTGTGCCGATGGCGATGTGGCCCTCCACCCGGGCCAGCGGAGCGCCCAGACAGAAGTGGATACCGTGGCCGAACGCCAGGTGACGGTTGTCGGCACGAGTGATGTCGAGCGCGTCAGGCTCGCCGAACGCCCGAGGGTCGCGGTGCGCGGCGCCGAGGGAGACGTGCACCCAGGCGCCCTTCGGGATGACGGTTCCGGCGATCTCCAGGTCCTCAAGGGCGATGCGCTGGCTCGCGCGCTCCACCGGGGCGTCGTAGCGCAGCAGTTCCTCGATCGCCTGAGGCAGCAACTCGGGGCGCCGCCTCAGCAGTTCGAGCTGGTCAGGGGCGCGGAGCAGGGCGAGGACGCCGTTGCCGATGAGGTTCACCGTGGTCTCGTGGCCGGCGATGAGCAGCAGGGCGATGGTGCCCAGCAGTTCGGCGTCGGACAGCGGCGTCTCGCCGTCGCGGACCGCGACCAGCGCGCTGATCAGGTCGTCACGCGGTTCCGCGCGCCGCTCGGCGAAGATCCCGTTGAGATAGGCGTTGAAGGTGCGCGCGGTCGCGCGCCTGAGCTCCTGTCGCTCCGGGGAGAGATCGGGCACGGTGAGGATCGAGGTCCACTCGCGGAAGTCGGCCTGGTCTTCGGCGGGCACGCCGAGCAGCTCGCAGATCACGATGATGGGCAGCGGGAAGGCGAAGGCCTCGATGAGATCGGCCTCGTCGCGCCCCTCGATCCCGTCGAGCAGTTCGTCGGCGATCTCCTGGATCCGCGGCCGCAGGGCCTCCACCCGGCGCGGCGTGAACGCCTTCGCCACCAGACCCCGCAGCCGGGTGTGGTCGGGCGGGTCGATGCCCAGCAGGGTGCCGCTGAAGAACGCCCCGCCCAGGACGGGCACCGCGCTGCGATCGGGGTCCTTCGACAGCCGCGGGTCGTTGAGCGCCGCGCGGCCGTGCTCGTAGTCGACGACCAGGAAGGCCGGCACCCCGGGCGGGAAGTCGATGCGGTGGACCGGCCCGGCCGCGCGCAGTTCGGCGTGCCGGGCGTACGGGTCGGCGGCGTAGCCGGCGCTGAGGAGGAACTCGGTCGGCAGCGTCTCCCGCGTCATCGCACCCTGCCCACGCCGGCGAGGAAGCCGGCCTTGCTCAGGTTGGGTTCGACGTCCTGGTACGGCGGGCGCCAGGCCTCCACCGGGACGATGCCGGGTTCGAGCAGATCCATGCCGTCGAAGTAGGCGCGGATCTGCTCGGGCGTACGCGGCACGATGTCGCCGGCGGCCGTGGACGCGTACGCGTTGCGGACCTTGGCTTCGAGCGCCCTGCCGATCCTGCCCGCGTGACCGTGCGAGATGACCAGGTAGCTGCCGGGAACGAGCCGCTCGCGCAGGGCCGCCACGATCGCGGCGGCCTCCTCGTCGTCGCGGACGAAGTGCAGGATGGCCAGGAGCATGACGACGACGGGCCGGTCGAAGTCGAGCTGGGCGAGCACCTTCGGGTGGTCCAGGATTCCCTTGGGGTCGCGCACGTCGCCCTGGATGACCGTGGTGAACGGGTTCTTGGCCAGCAGGGCCCTGCCGTGGGTCAGCACGATGGGATCGTGGTCCACGTAGACCACCCGGGAGTCGGGGGCGGCCCGCTGCGCCACCTGGTGCACGTTCTCCTGGGTCGGCAGCCCGGAGCCGATGTCGAGGAACTGCCGGAGCCCCTCCTGCGCCACCATCGTCACGACCCTGGACAGCAACTCCCGGTTGGCCCGGGTGAACTCCCGGACGTACGGCATGGCCGCCAGCACCTTGTCGGCCGCCGCCCGGTCGGACGCGAAGTTGTCCTTGCCGCCGAGATAGTAGTCGTACATCCTGGCCACGCTCGGAAGATGCGGGTCGACGACCCACTCCGGAGGTTGCTCCTGTGCTGTCATGACCAGAGACATCCGCTTAATGGTGTCATAGCCGGATATTAAAGCCATCTCGGCCGCGCCGTTGATCAATCGCCAAGAGTGACGGCCCCATTCTCGCGCACCCCGGTCAGGCCAGGTGACCGAAATCCGCGAAACGGTCGCCGTGCGGATCAGCCGAGGCGGCCGACGTGCGCGAGGGCCTGCTTCAGCAGTACCCCCTGCCCGCCCGGCATCTCCTGCTGGACCATCGGCGAGGCCGCCTCCTCCGGCGTGAACCAGACGAGATCGAGAGCGTCCTGCCGGGGCCGGCAGTCTCCGGCGACCGGCACGATGTAGGCGAGGGCCACGGCGTGCTGCCGCGGATCGTGGTACGGCGTGACACCCGGCGTCGGGAAGTACTCCGCGACGGTGAACGGCTGCGGGGAGACTGGGACGCGAGGCAGGGCCACCGGGCCGAGATCCTTCTCCAGGTGCCGCAGCAGGGCGTCGCGGACCCGCTCGTGGTGGTGCACCCGTCCCGAGACCAGCGCCCGGCTGACATTTCCCTCCGGTCCGATCCGCAGCAGCAGGCCCACCCTGCTGACCTCGCCGCTGTCGTCGACGCGCACCGGCACGGCGTCGATGTAGAGGATCGGCATTCGGCCGCGCGCCTGTTCCAGTTCGTCCGGAGAAAGCCAGCCAGGCGCAGTATCGGTCATTTCGGTCACCCCTCGATCGTACGTCCCTGACGGCGCCGGCGGCACGAATGGCCGCCGGCGCCGCGTGGGTGTCGGCACTCCCGGAGCCGGCGCCGGCCTTCGCGCGGCCCCTGCCCCACACGGGTCCGGCCGAGATTCTGCCACGCCTTACCGGGCGCTCGCCGGTGCGGGGCCGGTCCTGCGGCTCATTCCCCGAAGCCGTCTTCGGCGTGTTCGAGATTCAGTTCGCTCTCCACGATCGAGCAGGTCACACAGTCGGGAAGCTTGGGCAGCAGCATGCCGTACCAGCGCAGCACGCTGAGTTCGTCCACGGACACGCCCATGGGCGGCAGGTGGGCGTGTGCTGATTCGCGCCTGTTCACCCACTGGAACAGCGGCGCGACCAGGTCCTGGCGAAGCGAGGCGAAGGCGGGTGACTCGTCCCCGGTCAACTCCAGCAGAGCCAGTTTCACCATGTGCAACGCGACGGGGACGATGTCCGTGGACAGCCCCGGCTGCGGCGCCACACCACGGTCTGTGTAGGAGACGCGCGCCGCGTCGATCTCGCTGCTGATCTCGTTGTCGTCCGCGCTGTCGGGCAACGCCTGGACATAACACTGGTAGCAGGCGGTCAGCCGCGGGATGACCCGCTGCACGATGCCTCCGTACGCGCGGCGGAAGACGCCGCCGAGGATGAGCGTCAGGTCCGCGTTGACGCACATCCGGTTGATCAGCAGGCGGCTCTCCCGGGTGTCGGTCGCGCAGATCACCAGCCGGGCCCCGATGCCGCGAACCAGGTCCAGAACCTGCTCCCTCGACTCACCGTCCACATGGAGCGTGCTGGTCACGATCTCCGCCGACGGATTGTGCGCGCGGACCACATCCCGCATGGCCAGCACCTTGAGCCTGCCGACCTCGCCGATGCCGCACTCGTGGCGGACGATGTTGCCGGGTTCGAGGCGGTCGTGGTCGAGCAGCAGGAAGCGTCCGACACCGGCCTTGGCCAGTTCGCGGGCGATGAAGCTGCCCCCCGAGCCCAGTCCCAGGATCGCGACGGCACGCTCGTGCAGCAGGTCGGCCCGGATGATCCCACGGGTCCTGCCCGAGAGGTCCACCCCGTCGGGGACCAGGGTGGCCGGGATCTCCCGGCCGTCCGGCAGGAAACAGCGGACGCCACCGTCTCCGGCCCGGCAGACCAGCCGAATCTCCGGGCCGACGGGTGCCGGCCCGTCGCCGTGGACGATCACCACCTCCTGGCCCGCCGTACCGTCCACGTTCCAGAGGTCGCCGTCGTCCCGCGAGCGCAGCCCCATCCGCGGCGGCCCGGCGACCTCCCCGGGCGCGACGAGAGCGGCGGCGGCACGGCCGCTGACGACGACGTGCCGCGGCGCGGCATCCACGTGTGTCACCGCGCGAACGCCCTCATGTCCTCGGGATCGATCTGCTGGAGCGTGTCGCCGGGACGCTCGCTGTTGGAGCGAACCTCCCACTTGCCCGTCGTGACGTTGAAGACCATGCGCTTCCCCGTGGGCATGCTCCCCTTCGCCGCCTGCTGAAGGAAATCCCGGATGTCTTCGTGCCGATCAGAGGCCATGAACTGGTTCACTCCCTAAGAACTGACGAGGTAATTCGCGACCGGGCTGCCGTCCTGCAGGTGGCATTCGTAGGCGGCGATCCACAGCATTCCCTTGCGGACGACTTTGACGATGCTGTGCTGCGCCGACCAGAGCTCGGGACGGTAGGTACAGATCTTCAACCATCCCGGCCGATCCGTCTGCCAGGTGTGCATGGCATGGCTTGTGCCGTACTCGTCCATGCGTTGCGAGTGACCCCACAACGGGCTCGGATTGGTGATGTAGGTGCTCGGGCATTCGTCGGGATAACCCGGCGGGATGTTGATTCGCAACGTGTAGGAATAGTTCATGTTGCTGGTGTAGATGCCGCTGATGTACGTCGCGGCGGCTCGATCGTAGAAGTCGAACGCGCGGAACTCCCTGCGTAGCACCGACTGGTCGTTCGCCAGCCGGAACTGCTGATACCGGCTCCAGGCCATGGCCTGCCTCCCCCACCTCACTCAGTTCTTCTGGAAGTACTCGATGCCCCAGAAGAAGGCCCGATGAATGTCCAGCCGCTCTTCCCGCGTCGCCGCCTGCCACTCGATGCGCTGATCACCGGTCAGCAGCTTGGCTTCGCAGACCACCGGCCTGCTGCCGTCCCAGCCCATGACGAACAGGAACTCCGTCCGCCTGCGCGGAGCCGTGACGATCAGCGCGATCTGCTTGTCCCCGACCGGGCGCAGTTCGACGGCGAACTTCGTGTTGCCCTCCAGCAGCGGGTCGACGTGCGCGGCGACGTACTCAGCCGGATCGGGGATCACCTGGAGTTCCTGGTAGATATCCGGCGGAGCCGCCCCGGGCGCCGTGCCCCCCGTGCCGGGTTCCACCCTCGCCGGGAGGGCGGCGGGTGCGGACCGGGCTTCCACCGCGCGATCCGGCCCGGTGGCCTCCGATGACACCCTCGCCCGGGAGTGCCCCAGTTGGTAGCGCTCCCGGCGCCGCGAGCGGGCGTCCCTCAGCATGTCCCCGTCGAAGTGCGGGGACAGCCGCCGCAGCCTGCGCAACTCCTGCCGGATCGGGCTGGCCCCCGCCAGCACCTCCAACGACGCGTCCGCTCGGACCAGCTTCCTGGCCTCGGGATAGAAGAACGGTGTGAGCAGGACGACGGGATCCCTCGACGAGTCGCCGAACCAGCGCCTGGACTGCTGGTCACTCGCCGAGCGCTCGCTCTGCGAGACGAAGTTGGCCAGTATCTCCGTGTAACAGGGCCGGCCCGCTTTGACGGCGAAGCTCTGCGTCCTGGCACGATCGCCGGAGCTGGGCTCGAACAGCCCGATCGTGTGGTGCGAGTGCCACATGCCGAGCAACTGGATGCCGAACCTGTCCCACATCACCTGCTGCAGTGCGCCCACGGCCTCGGAGTCGAGTTCGACCGAGTGAGTCTGGCGGACGCTGCGGACCGTCGGCCGCGTCGCCAGGAAGACCGTCGGGCCGCCGCCATGGCTGAACAGCCCGAAGAGGTTGCCACCCGTTTCGATCTTCGGATGCTCATAGGTCTCGTCGCAGAGGACCTCAAGCTCGGACTCGTAGATTCTGACCTTGTAGTGTTCGCTCAACGGAGGCTCTCCAGCACTTCCAGGAGGGTTCGATCGGGGGACCAGCTCGCGCCGTCGAGCTCGAACCGCTGCCGATCACGGCCCGACTGGGTCAGGACCAGCGGCGGTTCGACGGGATAGGCGTCCGTCACGACGAAGGCGATCTGCCGATCTCCGATGGGGATGACCAGCGCCACCCGGTCGTCGGTGAACTCCGCCGTCTCCACCTCGTAGCCGGCGTGGGCGATCTGGGAGATCTCCCTCTCCATCCGGCTGGCGAAGACGCTCCGCGGCACCTGCCGGGAGCCGAACCCCGGAGGCGACTCCGAGATCGTCATGCCGCTTCTCAGGTCGATGTCCGTCACGCCGCACAGCCGCCAGTGGATCTCCAGGCAGGTCACCACGAACCAGGTCACCACGGCCGCGATGACCTGGTCGTCGGGCTGAGCCAGCGCGGCCAGGTTCACGTACTGCCAGGTCGGCAGGTCACCGGCGCCGGGCAACCCGGCGGGCAGCCCCGGCGTCCTGCCGAAGCAGGCCACCCGCAGCGCGAATCCCGTGGACCCGTCAGCGGTGGGAACAAGAGAGTTCAAATAGGCAAAAGCAACTAATTTATCACCAATGCTCTCAAAATAGACAATAACCGCAGGGCGTCCCGAGAACTCCAGAGCGCCTATCTCGGCGGCCCCCAGTGAACCCCCGATCGCCCTCGGAACTCCGTGATCGGAAACGAAGGCGCCGGTATGAAGATCGACATATCTGCGGGCGTCGGGAACGTTCCAGATCAACTCGTGAACGAGAGCCGGAATCGCGTTCCCGGCGTACCTTCCGCCCGCCGGCACCGGGGACACCAGGACCGACGGCAGGAAACTCTGCGGACCCCGGGCGATCCGCCCCACCACGCCCAGCGGATAGTGCGCCGCGTATCTCGCCTGGCGCTCCCGCATGAAACGCTGCAGGTCCTGCTCCCGCGAGAACGTGCGCAGCGCCGCCGTCCTGCGGTCCTCCAGTCGCTCGGCCAGGCGGGCTTCCTCCTCCTGCTGCCTGGCCGCGAGCGCCCCACGCCGCTCCAGATGGCCGAAGATCAGATCAGGGATCTTGGCGATCAGAGCCGAGATGACGGGGACGACGAACACGGAGACCGGATCCATCCACCCTCCCAGGGGTGCAGATGCCACACCAGCGGTCGACCCCCGAGAACCACCTAACTTTTACCACAGCCGCAGAAGCGAAGATAATGGTTTATTTTATTGCGGCCTTTATGAACAATGCGCGCCTGTTGATCCGGCCGTCCGAATCATGGGGGGCGACCGGCCGCCGGGAAAGATCATTTAATTGCTTTTCCGGGACTCCCGCCGAACCGGACTCCGGCCTGCGGGCCGGAGCCTGCGGATTCGCGTCATCCGCCGACCGGACACCTGCTGACCACCGCCCGCGGCCGGCCGCGGGCGACAGGGGTCAGAAGAGCCGCTTTCCGCCGCGGGTGGCCCGCGCCGCCGCCGGTGTCCACGGCGGCCGGAGCGTCACCTTCGGAGCGGACCGCGCCACCCGCGGAGCGGACCGCGTCACCTGCCGGGGACGACCACCGCGTCGGGGTTGCCGGGGGCGTAGACGGTGATGCCCTGCGGCAGGGACTTGAGCTTGTCGATCTCGGCGCAGGCCGGGCACTTGTCGTACCCGTCCTGCCTGGCACGGTTGGCCGCCGCCTCGGCCTCCGCCTGGGCGACCCTCGCCTTGGCCTCGGAGACGCTCGCCGCCGCCGCCAGCGAGCCGTCGACCGCCTTCTGCACCGCCGGCGGGAGGGTCACCCGGACGAGCGTGAACCGCATCCCGAGGAGGAAGTCGTCGCCGAGGGTCGCCCGCAGGTCGCGCTCCAGGGTGGCGTTGACGCCTTCCTGCACCCTGGCGACGTTCGTGTTGGTGCTGCGCGCCTCCAGCTCACCCGGGCTGTTCAGCAGCGCGCAGGACGGCACGAGCTCGGCGCAGCGCAGGTCGCCGATCTGCACGCGCAGGGCGTTGTCCACGACGGGCCGTACGGCCTGACCGAAGAAGGCGGCCCAGCCGGCGTCGTCCTCCCACGCGTGTCGCGCCGTGTCGTCCTGGCCGCGGAAGGTACGGGTGCCGAACTTGTCGTCGAACCGCTTGAGGGTGTCGTGGTCGAGGTTGAGCGTGAAGTAGAGGGTGCCCTCGATGCCCAGGCTGACGCCGTCGCTGCTGGGCGTCGTCACCACGTCCACCCCGAGCGCGGTGGCCCGCTTGGCGTCGGAGGTGATGGTGTAGAAGCGCTGCTGGGCCGGGTAGGTGTGCACGGACGACCACATGCCCGTCCAGGTCAGGCCGGAACTCGGGTCGATCACCTGGCGGATCGCGTTGTCGTCGAGCGGGCCGCCGTCCCGGACGACCGCGACCTCGCCCGCATCGGTGGACGCGTAGCCCCCCAGGCCCCCGATGGCGAGCACGACGACCGCGCCCAGCCCGGCCACGAGGGCGATTTTCGCGAAGACGGAGTCGAGGAACATCGCACGCTCCTTGGACTGAGGATGTGTGCGTTCAACATAAGTATTGTTCAACGATCCGACAAGAGAATTGTGGATTACGGTCTTCGCATCGCACAGTGGCGCTCAGCCGTAACGTCGTCGACGCACGGAAGTCCACAGGCGGGGCGCCCGGCTCGTGTCAAGCCGGAGGGAAAGGTCAGAGCGCCGCCAGGAACCTCGCGGCGAGGGGCGCGGCCACGGTGCCGCCGCTTCCGCCGTTCTGGACGAACACGGCGAAGGCCAGACCGTCCCGATAGCCGATGAACCAGGCGTGGTCCTGCGCGCCCTCGACCTCGGCGGTGCCGGTCTTGCCCGCGGTGTCCGGCGGGAGACCGGCCCGGGCGGCCGTGCCGTCGGTGACCACCGACCGCATCATCGTGCGCAGGGCGGCCGCGACGCCCTCGTCCAGCGGCACCGGGTCCGGGGACCCGTCCGAGGCCTCGGCCGTCATGATCGCGGGTTTCCAGACACCGCTCGCCACCGCGGCGGCGACCTCGGCCATGCAGAGCGGGCTGGCCTCCACCGAGTTCTGGCCGATGGCGTCGGAGGCCAGTTCGTCCGCGTTGCCGTACGGGCGGATCCGGCAGTAGCTGAGGCCCGGCTTCTCCCGGAACCCGAACCGGTCGGCGGCCTCGGTGCGCAGCCGGTCGCCGGGCAGCCGCTCGTGGGTCTGCTGGACGAAGGTGGTGTTGCACGAGAGGGCGAAGGCCCTGGTGAAGGGGATGACGCCGTGGTCGGTGCCGTCCGCGTCGGTGAAGGGCTTGCCGTTCGGGACGGTGTAGGCCGCCGGGCACGGGACCGGGGAGTCGGCGGTGAGGCCGGCGCGGAGCAGCGCCGAGGCGGTCACCACCTTGAAGGTCGAGCCGGGCGGATAGAGGCCGATGAACGCCCGCTTCCCGCCGAGGGTGTCGGCCACCGCGCGCAACTGACCGCTGTCGGCGTCGAGGGCCACGATCGCGGCGGGAGCAGCGAACCCGTCGAGGGCACGCGCGGCGGCGGCCTGCACGGTCTGCGAGATGGTGCTCCGGGTTCCGGCGGCCGGCGGGGACGGCGAGGCCAGCAGGACCCGGCCCGAGGGCGTCTCCTCCAGCGCCAGTTCCACCGCGGTGCCGCCGAGCCCGGTGTAGTAGTCGCCGGCCCTGCTGTCGCGGGGGAACGGCCGGCCCTCCTGGGTGAGCGTGGCCGGCCGCCGGACCTGGGTCTCCCTGAGCCGGACGCCCCCGCCGCCGGCCAGCGCGGGGTGCAGCGTCTCCGGCGACCAGCGCACCTTCCAGCCGCCGGCCGATCGCGACAGGCGCAGCACCGCGGCGAACGGCCATCGGCCCAGGCCCGCGACCTCCCGTTCGCCGGTGAACGGCACCTCGGCGGCGTCCTCGCCCGGCCGGCGCGGCTCACCGGGTGCGAGGGACAACGAGGCGACGCGCAGCTCGGCGTCGAAGCGCCGGTGCCGCTCGGCGAAGTCGGCCGGCGGGTCGGCGACCAGCGCGGCCATGGCGGTGAGGTCACCGGTGCGCCAGGCCGCGAAGTAGTCGGCCGCGGTCTGCCCGGGATCGTCCTCGGGGACGGGAGAGAGGACCAGCGTCCGCGGCGTCCGCGACGGCGCCGGCCCTCTCGCGCCCTCGGTGCCGCCGGTGCCGCCGGTGCCGCCGGGTGTAGGGGACGGCGACGCCACCACGGGGCCGGGCGCGATCGTGACCGCGTACACGCCGAAGGCGACGATCGCGAGCGCCACGGCGATCAGGGCCACGAGCGGTCGGGTACGCATACCTTGATGGTGCCAGCGTGGCGTCCGGACCGCCCGCCCGTTGCGAATCCGGATCAACCGGACGTGTGACGATGAGGTCATGGCGGAGACGATGACGGCCTGGGTGGTACGGCGGCCCGGCCCCGTGGCGACCGGCCCGCTGGAGCGGGTCCGGCTCCCGGTGCCGGTGCCCGGCGAGGGCGAGGTGCTGGTCAAGGTCGAGGCGTGCGCCGTGTGCCGTACCGATCTGCATCTCGCCGAAGGGGACCTGGCGCCGCGGCGGCCGGCCACCGTTCCCGGGCACGAGGTGGTCGGGCGGGTCGCCGCCCACGGACCGGGGGCGGACCGCCTGCCGCCCGGCGCCCGGGTGGGCGTCGCGTGGCTGCGCGCCACCTGCGGCAGGTGCCGCTACTGCCGGCGCGACGCGGAGAACCTGTGCCCGTACTCCCGCTACACCGGTTGGGACGCCGACGGCGGCTACGCCGAGTATCTGACCGCGCCCCAGGATTTCGTCTACACCCTGCCGGAGGGACCGCCCGCCGAGCGGCTGGCCCCGCTGATGTGCGCGGGCATCATCGGCTACCGCGCCCTGCTCCGCGCCGACCTGCCACCACGCGGACGGCTCGGCGTGTACGGCTTCGGCGCCTCGGCCCACCTGACCGCCCAGGTCGCCCTCGCCCAGGGCGCGACGGTGCACGTGCTGACCCGGTCCCCGGAGGCCCGGCGGCTAGCCCTGGAACTGGGGGCCGCCTCCGCGGCCGGCGCCTACGACGATCCGCCGGAGCCGCTGGACGCCGCCATCCTCTTCGCCCCCGTCGGCGACCTGGTCCCGGTCGCGCTCGCGGCCCTGGACCGCGGCGGCACACTCGCCGTGGCCGGGATCCACCTCACCGACGTCCCGGCGCTGAACTACGAACGCCACCTGTTCCAGGAGCGCACCCTGCGCAGCGTCACCGCCAACACCCGCGCGGACGGCCGCGCCCTCCTCGACCTAGCCACCCGGCACCCGCTCCGCGTCACCACCACCCGCTACGGCCTCGGCCAGGCCGACCAGGCACTCGCCGACCTGGCCGCCGGCCGCGTCGCCGGAGCCGCCGTCCTCGACATCGGCGGCTGACGCCCGGCGAGCCGCCGGGGCAGATCGCCGCGCCATTGCCGGACCGGCGGGGGCGGCCGACAGGCACACTGTCTAACAACCGTCCGACAACCGCCGGGCAGGTGGCCGGTCGCGCTGAGCACGCGGCGCCGGCAGGGCGTCTTCCGCCCGCGTCGAACAGGTGGCCCAGCGCACTCAAGCGACGTCCTGCACCCCCGCGCTCCGGGCGTCACACCGGTCTTCCGCCCAGATCAGCCGGGGGCGAGTCGTCGTCGCGGGGGCGGCGGCGGTGTCTGCCTCCCGACAGCGCGGAGGCGTGTCTACGCAGGTTGGCCAGGGTCAGCATGAGTACCGAGGCGACGAGGACGACCAGCAGCAGGACACCCTCGACCGGCAGCGGGAACCCGAAGGAGAACCCCTCGGCGTCGGTGTCGGCCTGGCGCAGCGCGATCGTCTTCTGGCCGGCCGGGTCCGCACGGAGGACCTGGTTCTCCTTGACCTTGCGCGGCAGGCCGTACCCCACGACCTTCTTCTCGTCGCGGGTCTTGCGCTTCAGCCACACGCCGTCGACGTTGGCCTCGATCGTGTGGATCCGGCCGCCGTCGACCCGTTCGACGACGCCCACGTGATCGATCTTGCCGGTCTTCCTGGAGCCCGACCAGTCGAAGAAGACGAGC
The DNA here is from genome assembly GCF_022213955.1 of Dolomitihabitans soli. Classification (GTDB taxonomy): domain Bacteria; phylum Actinomycetota; class Actinomycetes; order Streptosporangiales; family Streptosporangiaceae; genus Streptosporangium_A; species Streptosporangium_A soli. Next base: position 78,540 of record NZ_JAKNTW010000022.1, read on the forward strand.
GCGCCGGGTTCGGGGGTGCGCGACCAGGCGTCCTGCCGTTTGAACCAGTTCGCGTGCGACGGGGTCCAGGCGAACTGGCCCACGTAGTCCTGGAGCCCGGCCTTGCCGGCCGCCCAGGCGATGAACATGTCGCACCACGGCGCGTTCCTGTACTGCGGATCCTTGACGTTCTCCGCGTACCACTCGCCGAACTTGGTGTACTGGCCTGCCCTTTCCCTGTAGCCCAGCTCCGGACGGATCGCTTCCAGCAGACCTTCGGCAATCGGATCCACGGAGTGGACCTTAAGCAGATATCCCAGCAAAACCACCGAGAAATACCAAAATGGTCTAACGCCTGGTCGGGTGTCACCGCGGAACGATGATCAGGCGTCCAGCAGGCGCTCGGCGACCTCCAGGTCCGTGATGAGCACGTTCACCCAGCCACCGCGCAGCGCGGCCTTGATGGCCGAGAGCTTCCCCAGGCCCCCGGCGACGGCCACCCTCCGGTCGATGGCACGGAAGCCGGCCACGTCGATCCCGACGACCCGCTGGTCGAAGGCGGACTCCACCGGTTCGCCCCGCGCGTCGAAGAAGTGCAGGCAGACGTCACCGACCGCGCCCAGCGAGCGGAGCTCCTCCTGGTCCGCGGCGCTCACCGCGTTGCCGCTGCGGAGCAGCAGCGGGGAGGGCTCCAGGCTGCCGATGCCGACCAGGGCGACGGTCAGGTCGTGCCACTGGGCCATCACGTCGACCACCGCAGCGTCCTGCAGCAGGGCGTCCCGGATGGTCGGCGTGCCCACCACCCCGGCCGAGGGGACGAAGACCGGACGGGCCCTGGTCACGTCCGACAGCCGCCCGATCAGCCGGGTCGCCAGAACCTGCGCCTCGGGGCTGCCCACCCCGCCGACGAGCTGCATGACCCGGTCCGCGACCTGGGCGCCCTTCGGCTGCATCCGGTCGACCGCGGCCAGCAGCGTCTCGCTCCACGAGGAGATCCCGATCACGTCGCCGCCGGTGAGGGTGACGTCGAAGTAGGCGGCGGCCGCCGCGCCGAGGGCGGGGATCACCTCGCCCCGGGCTCCTTCGGCGTCCACCACCACGACGTCGCGCAGGGAGTGCCGCCGCTGCAGCTCCTCCTCCAGCTCGGTGTGGACCCCCTCGGGCAGGACCACCACCGTGCGCACGATCCCCCGGGTCACCGCCTCCTTCAGCAGCCGCGAGACCCGCGGCTGGGAGATGCTCAGCGACGCGGCGATCTCGGGCTGCCGGATGCCCTGCTCGTGGTACATCCGGGCCACCCGCGCCAGCAGACGCAGGTGGTCGGCGGCCACGACCCGGCCGGAGCCGTGGACCCACCCCGGATCGGGGACGACCATGTGCCCCTCCCACCCAACTCTCGTACGGCCGGCCCTCAGCCTAGCGGCCGGCCGATCGGCCGCCTCCAGGCGCAGACCACGCGACGGCGATCCATCCCCGCCTACTCATCTGCCGCTCCCTTCCGGTCGGCCCCGGGGCGGGTTCGCGCCACCGCCTCGTGCCAGGCGGCGAGCCTGGCCGTACGGCCGGCCGGCTCGCCCGCGGGCTCGAAGGTGTCACCGGGGCGCGGCCGGTTCTCCAGTTCCTCGAAGGTCCAGAGGCCGGCGGCGAGCCCGGCGGCGTGGGCCACGCCCAGGCACGAGAGGTCGTGCTCGGCCGAGCGGAACACGCGGCGGCCGCTGATCTCCGCCTGGAGCCGCATCAGCCGGTCGTTCCTGGTCAGCCCGCCGTCGGCGAGCAGGACCCGCACCTCGCCCACGGTCTGCTGCACGGCCGCCAGCACGTCCTCGACCTGGAACGCGACCGCCTCCAGCGCCGCCCCGACGAGTTCGCCGCGCCGGGTGCCCAGCGTCAGGCCGCTCAGCGCGGCGCGCGCGCCGGGCTCCCACCACGGCGCGCCGAGCCCGCCGAACGCCGGCACCAGGTGCACGCCGTCCGGATCCTCGGCCTCCGCCAGCAGGGCCTCGGCGGTGCTGCCGAACAGTTCGGCGAGCCAGCCGAGGGTACGGCCGCTCGCCCGGATGTTGCCCTCGACCGCGAGCACCGGGCCGGTCACGTCCCAGGCGACGCTGCGGCACAGGCCCGGCGCGTCGCCGCGGTCGCCGATCGCCATCACCGACGACCCGGTGCCGTAGGTGGCCTTCACCACCCCGGGCCGCCACCCGCCGTGCGCGAACATCGCCGCGTGCGAGTCGCCCAGCACCGCGAGGACCGGCACGCCGTCGGGCAGCGGGGCCAGGTCGCGGACCGCGGGGAAGGGCCCGCCGGAGGGCACGATCGCCGGCAGCACCCCGGCGGGCACGCCGAACACGTCGAGCAGCCGCTCGTCCCACTGCCGGGTCGCCACGTTCATGAGCTGGGTGCGGGAGGCGTTCCCCACCTCGGTCACGTGCTCGCCGCCGAACCGGCTGAGCAGCCAGGAGTCCACCGTGCCCAGGCAGAGCCCGGCGCCGCGGCGGTCCCCGGGGTCGTGCGCGTCGAGCAGCCAGCGGGCCTTCAATGCGGAGAACATCGGGTCGAGCGGCATGCCGCTGGCCGCCCGTACCAGCGGGCCGGCCCCGGCGGCCACGAGGTCGGCGCAGGTCGCGGTGGTCCGCTGGTCCTGCCAGCTGATCAGGGGACCGGCGGGCTCGCCGGTGCGGCGGTCCCACAGCGCCAGCGACTCGCGCTGGGTGCTCAGGCCGACGGCCACGACCCGGGAGGCGAGCGACGGGTCGACGCACCGCGCGACCGCCAGCCGTACGCTCTGCCACAGTTCCCCGGGGTCCTGTTCCACCCAGCCGGGGCGGGGGTGGGTCTCGGTGAGCGGCGCGGAGCCGCGCGCGACCACCTCACCGCCGCCGGGGCCGCCGGCGGCGACGAGGAGCGCCTTGGTGGCGCTCGTCCCCTGGTCGACGGCCAGGATGAGAGGTCCGGCGCTAACCATGACCGAGCAGTTCGCGGGCGGCGGCCACGATGCCGTCGGCGGACAGGCCGAAGTGGTCGAGCAGGAACCGGGTGTCGCCGGTGGGCGCGAAGACCCGGGGGACGCCGAGGATCCGCATCGGGCACGGGTGGCGGGTGACCACGATCGAGGCCACCGCCGCGCCGAGGCCGCCGCTGATCGTGGCCTCCTCGGCGGTCACGATCCCGCCGGTCTCCCGCGCGGCGGCCACGACGGCCTCCTCGTCGAGCGGGTCGAGGAAGGGCAGGTTGAGCACCCGTGCCGAGACGCCCGCCGCGCCGAGCCGCTCGGCGGCCTCCAGCGCGCGGGAGGTCAGCGAGCCGATGGCGATCAGGGTGACGTCGTCGCCGGAGCGCAGCAGCACGGCCCTGCGGGGGGCGAAGGGAGCGTCCGCGGGAGTCACCGCGGGCACCTTGAAGCGGGGGACGCGCAGGTAGGAGGGCCTGCCGGAGGCCGCGGCCCAGCGTACGGCCGCGCGGGTCTGAACCGGGTCGGCGGGCACGATGACGTCGAGGCCCGCGACCGCCCGCACCCAGGACAGATCCTCGATGGAGTGGTGGGTGGGGCCCAGCTCGCCGTACGCCATGCCGGGGCTCTGCCCGCAGAGCACGACGTGCGCCTCGCTGTAGGCGACGTCGGCCTTGATCTGCTCCAGGGCGCGGCCGGTGAGGAACGGCGCGGCGGCGCAGACGAACGGGATCTTCCCGGCGTTGGCCAGCCCCGCCGCGACCCCCACCAGGTCCTGTTCGGCGATGCCGACGTTCACCAGCCGGCGGGGGAACTCCTCGCGGAAGCCGCCCAGGTTGCTCGATCCCACGGAGTCATTGCAGACCGCCACGATCCGTTCGTCCTGCCTGGCGAGGGCGACGAGTTCCGCGGCGAAGTCCTTGCGGCAGTCGAACTCGGTCATCGGGCCAGCTCCGCGAGCGCCGCTTCGACCTGCTCGGCGCTGGGCACCTTGTGGTGCCACTCGACCCGGTCCTCCATGAAGGAGACGCCCTTCCCCTTGACGGTGTTCGCGATGACGGCCACCGGCTTGCCGGTGTCGGATCGGCTCATCGCCTCCAGCAGCGCGAGATGGTCGTGACCGTCGACGTCGCGCACCTCCCAGCCGAAGCCTTCCCACTTGGCCCCGAGCGGCTCCAGCCTGGTGGTGTCCTCGGTCCGCGCGCCCTGTTGCAGCCGGTTCCGGTCGACGACGGCGGTCAGCGACGACAGCCCGTGGTGGGCCGCGGTCATCGCCGCCTCCCAGTTGCTGCCCTCCTGGAGTTCGCCGTCGCCGAGCACCACGACGGTCCGCCAGGCGGCGCCGTCGAGCTGGGCGGCGAGCGCGCAGCCGGTGGCGACGGGGAAGCCGTGCCCGAGCGCGCCGGTGTTCGTCTCCACGCCCGGCACCTTCATCCGGTTGGGGTGGCCGTTCAGCGCGGACAGCGGGGCCAGGAAGGTCGCCAGTTCCGCACGGTGGAAGAAGCCGCAGTGCGCGAGGGTGGAGTAGAGGGCGGCGGCGCAGTGGCCCTTGCTCAGCACGAACCGGTCGCGGCCGGGCAGTTTCGGACGTGTGGGATCGACGTCGAGCAGCCCGTAGAAGCAGGTCACCAGGATGTCGGTGACCGAGAGATCGCCGCCGATGTGGCCCATGCCCGCCCGGTCGATCATCTCGACGACGCTCCGCCGTACCTCGCGGGACACGCGGCGCAGCTCGTCGGCGGCGGCCTGCGGGCTCCCCGCGCGGATCCGCTCGACGGTCTCGCGGTACTCCCGCGCCCCCGCCGGGTCGGCGGGCAGCAGCGCGTGGCCGCTCACCGTATGACCGCCCACCGCCTGACCGCTCACTGATCGGCCATCGCGCTCAGCAGGGCCCGTTGCACGACGCGCTGGGCGGCCAGGGCGTCCTGGGCGCGTTGTGCGGCCGTGAGGGCGTCGTGGTCGAGGAGTCCGAGTGCGCGGTGGATGCTCTTCATGACCCGGATCCCGGCCCGCGCCGCCTCGACCGAGTCCTCGCGGAAGGGGAACTGGTCGAGTTGCCAGACGCCCTCCCAGCGGGCCTCGCGCAACGCGTGGAAGAACTCGAAGGTCTCGGTGAGGTGGACCGAGCCGACGATCATGTCGTCGTCCCAGCCCCGGTGGTTGTCGTTGACGTCGATCGCGAACAGGCGGCCGCGTGACATCGCGAGCCTGGCCGCGTCTGCGGGCGACTCCCCGCCGTAGAGGGAGTGGCCGAAGTCGAGCAGGACGCCGACGTTGGGCAGCCCGATCTCGTCGATGGCCAGCAGGGTCTTGGCCGCCGAGGAGAACACCATGGTGTTGCGCGGCTCACGGGGCTTGTACTCGATCGCGAAGCGCAGGTCGGGGAAGGTCGACGCCAGCTCGCGCACCCCCTCGACGGAGAACCGCCAGATCTCGGAGTGGTCCACCTGGAAGGGATAGTCCCAGCCGTCCTGGCCCGGCCACAGCTTCACGTAGTCGCAGCCGAGCAGCCTGGCCACCTCGGCCGCACGGGAGACCAGCTCGATCGCCTCCCGCCGCACCCCGGCGTCCGGGTTGGTGAAGGCGCCCTTGACGAACCGCCTGGTGTAGATCTCCGGGGTCACCGCGATGGCCCTCAGCCCGTTGCGGTCCAGCGCCGCGCGCACCTCCTCGACGGGGAGGTCGGGCGGGTCGAAGGGGAAGGTCAGGTCCACGACCGACAGGTCACCGACCTGACCCGCGAGGTCGATCGCCGCCAGGGTGTCGACGGGCGGGCCGTAGCCGTCCGTCGCGTACCTGTCGACGTAGCGGCCGAAGTGCCAGATCCCGGCGCCGAAGGTCGGCTCTTGAATATCTATTCGGTCATGACTAGACATACTCAGACCGTAGATAGGGCGAGCCGGAAATGTCAATGAATTCGTGCTGCACACCACCGTCTACAACGTGCACCAGCGGATGGCCGACGCCTACGCCCTCGGCAGGGCGCCGCCGCGAGCAGGCGCTGGACATGCGGCAGATCGTCGCCGACCCGGCGAGGGAGTTCCTGCTACGCGTGTCGATGCTGCGGGAGGAGCTGGTCTAGCCTTGACGCTGTGAGCGTGCTGATCGATCCCCCTTCCTGGCCGGGGCCGCGTGGCCTGCTCTGGTCGCATCTGGTCAGTGACAGCTCCTACGAGGAACTGCACGCCTTCGCCGTACGGCTCGGCGTGCCGTCCAGGGCGTTCGACCGCGACCACTACGACGTGCCGGAGATCGTCCACGCGCGGGCGGTGGCCCTGGGCGCCGAACCGGTCGGTTCCCGCGAGTTGCTCACCCGGCTCGTCGCGGCGGGGCTACGCCGCCGGCGGATGCGTTAGGCGGTCCAGCTCGGCGGTCATGTTCTCGCGGGCCCTCGTCTCCCACCGCTCGTGCGCGATCGGCGTGCGGTACAGGCGCGGCACGGCGAGCAGCCGCCGCAGGACCTCGGCGCGACCGGCCCTGAACAGCTCCTCCGGCACGTGTCGGTACTCCTCGCGGACGGCCACGGTGTACGCCGCGTAGCCGGGGCCGGCGAGGACGGCCAGGTCGGCGTCGCACAGCACCGCGCCGTCATGGTCGCCGGCGGCGGGGTCGTGCGTGGCGGTCAGCCGGACCAGCCGGGCCGTCTCGGCCACCCGGCGGGCCGGCACGCCGCACCTGGGCAGCCTGGCCTGGGCGAGCTGGGCGCTGCGCTCCTCGTCCCAGCCGGGTCTGCCCTGGTAGACCGCGTCGTGGAACCAGGCGGCCAGCCGTACCGCCACCGGGTCGGCGGCCAGTTCCGCGAGCGGCCCGATGGCGTCCAGGACGCCGCGCAGGTGGGCGAGGGTGTGGTAGCGGCGGTGCGGCTCCGCCCAGCGGGCGACCAGCTCCGCGCCCGTCGCCCGAGAGGCGGGCGAGTCGTCCACCAGGGCCGCCCAGGCGGCGATCACAGCCGGTACGCGCGTACGGCGCTGCCGCCGAAGACCGCCTCCCGCTCGCCCGGCGACAGCCCGGCGGTCAGGTCGGCGGCGGCGGTCACCACCTCGGCGTAGGAGGCGGCGAGCAGGCAGACCGGCCAGTCGGACCCGAACATGACCCGATCGGGGCCGAAGGCGTCGAGCACCACCTCGGCGTACGGCCGGAGCGTCGCCGCGGTCCAGTCCTGCCACGGCGCCTCGGTGACCATGCCGGACAGCTTGCAGAACGTGTTGGGCTCCGCGGCCAGCGTCCGGACGGCGCTCGCCCACGGCTCCAGCTCGCCCGAGGCGATCGGCGGCTTGGACAGGTGGTCCAGCACGAAGGTCAGCCCGGGGAGCGCCCGGACCGTCTCGATCGCGGCGGGCAGCTGGTGCGGCAGGGTCAGCAGGTCGAAGACGAGCCCCGCGTCCGCGACGGCCTGGAGCCCTTTCCGGACATCCGGCCGACACAGCCACGACGCGTCCGGCTCCGCCTGCACGCCGTGCCTGATCCCGACCAGCGGTCCCGCCGGCAGGTCCGCCAGCGCGCCCGCGACGTCGCCGCCGGTGAGATCGACCCAGCCGACGACCCCGGCGACCAGGTCCGACCCGGCGGCGAGCGCCAGGAACTCGGGCGTCTCCGCCGGGTCGGGCACGGTCTGCACCAGGATCGTGCGGCCGATGCCCGCCTCCCGGGCGAGCGGCGCGAGGTCGGCGAGGGAGAAGTCGCGGCGGATCGGGGCCATCCGCTGGCCCGTGATCCACGGCTGGTCACGGACGCCGAGGTCCCACACGTGGTGGTGGGCGTCCACCCGGGTCACGCCGTTCACGCCGCTCACGCCGCTCATGGGGCGAGACGCTCGTCGAGCGCGGCGATCGCGGCGGCGCCGTGGTGGGTCCTGAAGGTGGTGTGGTAGGTGCGGGATTCACCAGGTTCGAGCCAGATCATGCTGCCATCTTCCCTGGCCGCGGCGTCGCCCGCCACCGCGTGGGTCGACGGCTCCAGGCCGACGGCGTAGTCACCGGCCCGCAGATTGAGCCACTGGAAGAAGTGCGGGAACTCGGCCGCCGACCACTCCACGCTCACCGCGAACTCCAGCCGGTCGTTCACCAGCGCCGCCGCCGAACCGGTCAGGACGTGCTCGTAGACCTGCTCGACGAACCCCGGCAGCGGCGCCGGCATGGTCCGGTTGTCCACCCCCTGCTCGGCGACGCTGTCGCTGCGCCACACCGTCTCCTTCATCGGGGCCAGGAACCGGGAGCCCTCCTCCAGGAGCGGCCAGCCGAGGTTGATGTGGTAGAGGAACATGTGCGGCATCCGGTCGAAGCCGGGGTTGCTCACCGTGTCGACGAGCCGGATCTCCTCGCCGCCGAGGTCGGCCTCGATCCTGCGGGTCAGCAGGAGGTTCTCGGCGAAGACCGCGGCCTGCCGCACCTCTCCCTCCGCCCACAGCACGCACCGGTCGCCCTCCCACCGCTCGCCGTAACCGGTGAGCCTGGCCGGGATGTTGGCGACCCGGCCGTGCAGGCCGTGCCGTACGGCCGGCCGGGGCGGGTACCGGTAGGAGTCGGCGGGCACCTCGCCGCCGAACAGCGTGTGATCGAGGCCCCCGGTCACGGTCAGGCCGGAGAACGACCGCAGCCAGGACAGGCCGTCCTCGTCCGCGTTCTCGTGCAGACCCGGATTGCGGAACCCGGTCCTGGACCGCCAGCCGAAGGCCCGGCCCGAGTGCTCGGCCGCGCCGATGTCCATGCACCGGTCGACCAGCACGTCGAAGGCCAGCCCGCTGCCGGTCCTGAACTCCAGGGTCCGGATCCCGCGCTCGACCCCGTCGCCGAGCGTGACCAGGCGCACCCCGCCCGCCGCGGCCACGTCGCCCGCCCGCGCGGCGAGGTCGCGCGGGCCGAGGTCCTGTCCGTGCAGCTTCACGTCATCACCCATCCACCGTTGACTTCGACCGTCTGCCCGGTGACGAACGAGGCGTCCGGGCCGACGAGGAACGCGACGACGGCGGCCAGTTCCGCCGGCCTGCCGCGCCGCTGGAGCGCCTGCCGCTCCAGCACGAATCTCGTGTACGCCTCGGGATCCGGGTGGATCTCCTCGGCCGCCGTCGGGAACGCCCCCGGCGAGACGCAGTTGACCCGGATCTCGTGCGGCCCCAGTTCCCTGGCCAGCGCCCGGGTGAGCGCCACGGCCGCGCCCTTGGTCGCGATGTAGGCGGCCAGGTCGGGCCAGCCGCCGTGCATCGTGATCGAGGCGACGTTCACGATCGCGCCGCCGCCGTCCAGCATCCGGCGGGCCGCCGCCTGCGCGGCGATCCAGTAGGCGCGCTGGTTGACGGCCTGCACGTCGTCGTACTCGGCGAGGGGGACGTCGAGGAACGGCCGGGTCGGGTAGATCGCGGCGTTGTTGATCAAGGCCCTGACCGGCCCCAGCGCCGCCGCCGCCGCGATGGCGTCCTCGATCGCGGCGGCGTCGCGCAGGTCGGCCGTGAGCGGGAGCACGGCCCCGCCCGCCTGCTCCACCTGGCGGGCGGTCTCCGTCACCGCCGCGTCGTCCACGTCCAGCGCGGCGACGGCGTACCCGTCGGCGGCCAGCCGTACCGCCGTCGCGCGGCCGAGCGCCCCGCCCGCGCCGGTGATGATCGCCACTCCGCTGTCGCCGGGGGCCGGGGCGGGGACGGGCGTGCTGCCGGTGGTCATGGTCGCCTCCAGTCGTGGTAGCGCTTGGCGAGCTCGTCGAGGAGGGCGCCATGGGGTGTCCCGGCGATGAGGCCGTCGCGCAGGAGCCGGGAGGCGGCGTCCTGGAAGGCGATGTAGCCGGGGAACCTCGGCCGTACCCAGGCCGTCAGGACGGTGGCGAGGGTGTCGCGGTAGAAGCCGCCGCTCGCGGCGTCGACCTCGGCGTCGGTCCAGGCGACGAGGGACGCGGGCTGCCCGCCGGTCGCGGGGAACAGCTCGCGCTGCACGGTTTCGCCGGTCAGCCGCCGGAGAACGTCCCTGACCAGGTCGCCGGTGGAGTCGGCGGCGTTCACGGCGCGCCGCGACACCGCCAGCCCGGTGCCGCCCAGCACGCTCCCCCGCCGCCCGTGCGGCCGCCACACGGGCGCGTCTCCGAAGGCGAGCGGCCCCTGGTAGTTCACGTAGCCGTAGACGAGCGGGCAGTAGGCGGGGCCGCCGGGTGCGGACATGGCCTCCAGCACCCCGATCGGGTTCAGCACGCTCAGCTCCGCGTCGGCGAGGGAGAGCAGCCCGGCCATCAGATCGAGCGCCGCCGAACCCGCCTCCCCGGACGCGACCGTGCCGTCGGTGAACGGGAGCTCGCCCTGGGCGACGACGAGGGAGCAGAACATCAGGAACGCGTGCGGTCCGCCCAGGCAGAGGGCGATGGGCGTGGACCCGGCCAGCTCACGGGCCAGCTCGTGGGCCTCCTCCCAGGTCGCGGGGCGCGGGACGCCCGGCCGGGCGACGGAGACCTGGGCCGCCGCGTCCAGCGGCAGCGCCCAGGTGCGCCCGTCGAAGGTGTAACTGTCGAACGACCGGCCCGCCGTGCCCGTGCGGAGGTCCGTCAGCTCCGTCTTCCCGAACAGCTCGTCCATCGGGACCAGCGAGTCCACCGCCGTCCCCAGCCCCGGGTGGTCGATCACCAGCAGGTCGTACTCCCTGGCCAGGTCGGCGATGGGCGTCGACTCGAACCCCTCCAGCGGTTGCCGCTCCCAGTGGACCAGCCCGCCCGAGCGCCGCGCGAACTCCTCCAGCGGCGCGTATCCCCTCGGATGGTCCCAGGTCAGCCCGCGCAGCCCGGTCACGACCGGCCCCCGCCCACGACCTCTCCGTCGAGCAGGGCCGACACCCGTCCGGCGTCGTAGCCCAGCTCGCCGAGGATCTCCGCCGTGTGCTCGCCGGTCAGCGGCGCGCCGCGCCGTACCTCCGCGGGGGTGGCGCTGAACGTGTAGGGGAAGCCCGGGGTGGTCACCGTGCCCTCGGTGGGGTGATCGTAGGTGACGAAGGAGCCGTTGTGCCTGACCTGCGGGTCGGCGAGGAGGTCGGCGTAGGAGTTCACCTGCCCGGCCCAGATGCCCCGCGCGGTGAACAGTTCCAGCCATTCGGCGGTGGTTCTCTCCGGCAGCCGGTCGCGGACCATCGCGGTGATCTCGTCGCGGTGGGTGTGCCCGGCGACGTCGGTCTCCATCGCGGCGAGCGCGGGCAGGCCGAGCGCGTCACCGAGCACGTCGAGCGGCGGCATCGCGAGCGCCAGGTAGGCGTCCTTGGTCGCGAACACCCCGTAGGGCGCGCGGATGTAGGTGTGCCCGTGCGGCTCCACCCCGCGCCGCTGCGGGACGCCGCCGACCGTGAAGACGGACAGCTCCTGCATCTGCACGGCCACCGCCGCGTCGAGCATGTTGACGGACACGAGTTGCCCCTCGCCGGTCCGCTCCCGGTGCAGCAGCGCCGCGAGCGCCCCCTCGAACGCGCTGTAGGCGGTGATCGCGTCGATCGCGTAGGTGCCCGCGGGGGCCGGCGGGTCGCCGTCGCGCCCGACGCTGAACATCGCGCCGCTCATCGCCTGCAACAGCAGGTCCTGCCCCGGCCTGGTGGCGTACGGCCCGGCCTCGCCGTACCCGGAGATCGAGACGTAGACGACGGCCGGGTTGACCTCGCGGATGCTCGCGTAGTCCATGCCGAGCCGTTCGGCCACGCCGGGACGGTAGTTCTGCAGGAAGACGTCGGAGGTGCGGGCGAGGTCGTGGACGAGGGCACGGCCCTGCTCCGACTTCAGGTTCACCGCGAGGCTGCGCTTGTTCCGGTTGAGCGAGAGGAAGGACGCGTTGACCTCGTTTCCGCCCGCTCCGCCCGCGGGCGCGTGACGCTGCCACTCACCGGTGACCGGCTCGACCTTCACCACGTCGGCGCCCAGGTCGCCCAGCCGCATCGCGGCGAGCGGCCCCGCCATCGCGATGGACAGGTCGACGACGCGGTAGCCGTCCAGGATTCCCATGACTCTCCTTCACCGCCCCTGGAAACGGGGCTCACGGCGTTCGGCGAACGCCGCGCGACCCTCCGCGGCGTCCTGGGTGGCGAAGCAGACGGTCTGCAGGTCGCGTTCGTACTGGATGGCCTGGTCCAGCGGCATGGTGTAGGCCGCCCGCAGGTTCGCCTTGGCGGTCTGCGCGGCGATCGGCGCCCGTACGGCGACGCGCCCGGCCAGTTCCAGAGCGGCGGGCAGCAGTTCCTCCGCCGGCAGGACCCGGCTGACCAGGCCCCAGGCGAGGGCCTGGGCCGCGTCGATCGGGTCGCCGGTGAGCAGCATCAGCGCGGCGTTGGTCGGGCCGACGTTGTGCGCCAGGAGTGCCGACTGGCCGCTGCCGCCGATCCAGCCGAGTTTGATCTCCGGTGCGGCGAACGTGGCCGTGGCGGCGGCGAGCCGGATGTCGCAGGCCATCGCCAGTTCCAGACCGCCGCCCAGCGCGTAGCCGTTGACGGCGGCGATCACCGGTTTGCGCAGATCCCTGATCGAGTCGCCGTAGTCGCCCCGGTTGCGGAAGTCCCAGGGCTGGTCGTAGGAGTCGAGCTCGCGGATGTCGCTGCCCACGCAGAAGGAACGCGTCCCCGCGCCGGTCAGCACGACGGCGCGGATCTCCGGGTCCGCGTTGACCTCGGTCACCTGGCAGCGCAGGTCGGCGGCCATCTCCGGGGTGAGGGCGTTGAGCTTGGCGGGCCGGTCGAGGGTGAGGACGGCGACGTGCCCCTCGGTGTCGCGGCGGATGTTCGTCAACGGTTGGCCTTTCCGCAGCACAGGGCGGCGTACTGTTCGGCATCGGTGCGGGCGACCTCGACCACCTCGCGCATGGCCTCCTCCGCCTTGCGGTGGTGGCGGCGGCGGATCGCGACCGCCACGCGCTCGTGGTTGGGCAGCGTGTCCTTGTTGTGGCCGATCGACCGGGTGTGGACCTGCCTCACCGAGCGCAGCGCGATGCTGATCATCTCGTAGATGTGCAACAGCAGGTCGTTGCCGCTCGCGGCGAAGATCGCCCGGTGGAAGGCCAGGTCGGCGTCGATGAACGCGTCGGGGTCGTCGGCGGTGGCGTAGAGCGCGGCCAGGGTCTCGTCCAGGTGGCGGATCGCCTGCGCGTCGGCCCGTTCGGCGGCCACCCTGGCCGCGCCGGGCTCCAGGGCCACCCGCAGGTCGGCGAGGACCCGGATGTCGCCCTCGGCGGGCTCGGGGGTGAAGCGCCAGCTCAGGACGTCGGGATCCAGCAGGTTCCAGGACGCGCGCGGCCTGACCCTGGTGCCGGCGCTGGTGCGGGTCTCCAGCAGCCCTTTGCCGGCGAGGACCTTGACGCCCTCCCTGACCGCCGACCGGCCGACCCCGAGCTCGGTGACCAGCCGCTCCTCGATGGGCAGCGGACTGCCCGGCGGGAGCGCGCCGGTGACGATCTGCGGCCCCAGTTCGTGCACCACCTGAGCGTGGCGGGCGCGCTCCGGATAGCTCGTGTCCTTTTCGATCACGCGGCGAGCGTAGCCGAGGCAGCCGTTCGTTGACCAGAGGTTCATCAGATGAAGTTCCCTCTTCATCTGATGAAGAGGGTGACGATACGCTCGGAGGGTTCTTGAGAGAGATGAGGGAAGCCGTGCATATTGTCCGCTTTGTTCCTCCCGGTGCGGTCGCGCCGTCGGTCGGCGTCTCGGACGGCGTCACCATCACCGAGCTGACCGGCGTCACCCGCCTCGGCGAGTTGCTCCGGCTGACGTCCGCCGGCCTGCGCGAGCGCTGCGCGGCGGCGGACGGGCCCGTCCACGACATCGCCAAGGTCCGCGTGCTGCCGCCCGCCGACGGCCACATGGAGGTGTGGGCCGCCGGGGTCACCTACCAGCGCTCCCGTGAGGCCCGCGTGGTCGAGAGCGAGCGCGCCGCCGACGTGTACGAGCTGGTCTACGACGCCGACCGGCCGGAGCTGTTCTTCAAGTCCGCCGCCTGGCGGGTGACCGGCGACGGCGAGCCCGTCGCGATCAGGGCCGACTCCGGCGTCGACGTGCCGGAACCGGAACTGGGCCTCGTCGTCAACGCGCACGCCGAGATCGTCGGCTACACCGTCGTGAACGACATGAGCTCACGCACCATCGAGGGCGAGAACCCGCTCTACCTCCCCCAGGCCAAGATCTACCTCGGCGGCTGCGCCGCCGGCCCCGCCGTACGGCCCGCCTGGGAGGTCGCGGACCCCTACGACCTGCCGATCGAGCTGACCATCCGCCGGGGCGGCGAGGTCGCCTGGACCGGCCAGGCGAGCACCTCGCTGCTGAACCGCCGCCTCGACGACCTGGTCGGCTACCTGTTCCGCGAGGACTCCTTCCCCGACGGAGTCGTCCTGGCCACCGGCACCTGCCTGGTCCCCGAACTGCCCTTCACCCTCGCCGCCGGCGACGAGATCATCATCACGATCGCCCAGATCGGCACGCTCACCAGCACCGTCGTGCGGGGCAAAACCGCGATGTCCTGGCTCGCCGACGATCAGAGCAGGCGCCTGACCTCTCCCTGAACACGGTAGAAACCACCACGTCCGGAAGGCCGGACGCCGTCCACCAGGTAGCGCGCACCGGCCTCCCTGACCCCCTTGGGGAACTGCACGTTCCACCCGTCCTCGAAGCCGGGACTGATCACGCGGACCCGGAGCCGATCGCCCTCGCGGACGCACTCCACGATCACGCCCTCGTCACCCGGGGCGGCGGTCTCCAGGACCACGGTCGGCTCGATCGCGGGCAGCGCGGCCGACGCCTTCACGTCCACCGGCGTCGGCACGCTGCCCCCCTGCGCCGCCAGGATCGCCTGTTCGCTCGCGTCGATGCAGGCCAGCGTGCCGTCGGTGGTGACGATGTAGAGCCGGTCGTCGAGGAACTGCATGGAGTAGGCGGAACCGCAGCCCGTGCCGAGCTTCCACAGCAGCGCGCCGCCCTGGTCGAAACAGTAGACGGACGAGTGGCTGTCGCCGGCGAACACATAGCGGCCGTCCGGCGCGGCGGCGCAGGAGAAGACCGCGCCGTCACACTGGTAGACGGCCTCGATGGCGCCGTCGGTCTTGGCCAGCCGGTAGACCTTGCTCCTGCTCGTGCCCGCGTAGACCGAGTCCGCCTCCTGCCAGCCGAACAGGACGCCGCCCTGCACCGGGGTGTGCCACTCCGGCGTCCCGTCGGCCGCGTCGTAACGCGCCACGCCCTTCGAGTGGCCGTGGTAGACGGCGTCGTCGTCGCAGCGCACCATCCACGCCGACTCGCCCTGACCCTTCCGCGCCCACTGGAACTCGTCCTCGTGGTCGATCGTGGTGATCCGCCCGGCACGGTCGGAGACGCCGAGCACGCCGTCCTTGATGTCGAGCCAGTAGATGTCCACGTCCTCGGCGATCTCGTACGCCACCCGCGGCACCTTCCCGCTCAGGTCGTAGACCCGCCCGTCGTCGGCCCCGGCGTAGATCCAGAAGTCGTCGGCGACGATGCACTTGACCCCGTCGGGCAGCTGGAACCGGCCGGTGACCCGGCCGTCGTGGGTGACCGTGTAGACGTCGCCGTTCTGGTTCCCGACCCAGCAGCGCTCCTGGTCCACGAAGATCCCGAACGCCGCCGACCGGCTCGCGAACCGCCACAGCACCGGCGCCTGGCGGGCGGTCGACCGCTGGCTGACGATCGCCCGGCGGGTCACCGCCCGCGGCGGCCGTCCCCCGCGAACCGCCGCCGCGTATCCCTTCCGCAGCTTCTCGCCGACCTTCTTCTGCGCGGCCGCCGCCGCCTTCGCCGGTGTGGCGAACGCGGCGACCTTCGTCTGGCCCTGCTCCCCGATCCGGCCGTAAGTGATCGTCACCTGCGCGCCGGAGACGGTCACCTCGTAGAACTTGTGCGCCCCGCCACCGTCTTCGGACAGCTCCAGATACGTGCCCTGCTGCGCCATACCGGCCCCTTCTCCTTGATCCACTGGCCGGGAGCGTACGGCAGGCATCCGACAAAAGCGGCGACATCTACGGAGAAAGGGGAACTTGTCCTGGCAGGCGCGGTATCCCCGCCTCTGCCGGCCGATCCGCGATCCCGCGAACGCCTCGGCGGCCACCCGATCACGACAAGGGGTGCCCGCCGGTCCGTGCCTGCTCCACGTGGAGAAAGGGGAACTTGTCCTGGCGGCGCGGCCCCCCGCCTCGGCCGGCCGATCCGCGATCCGCGAACACCTCGGCGGCCACCCGGTCACGGCAAGGGGTGCCCGCCGGTTCGTGCCTGCTCCACGTATCGCCCCGCCCTGCGCCGGTCCCTCCGCTGTCTGTCCGCCCGGTGGCGAGGCGTGACTTTTCCACAGGCTGCGGCGATCGGGACCAGGCTCGTCCACAGGTTCGCGCGGACGCCGAAGTCCGGGGTGCGGCCCTCGTAGTATGGGCCGGTGGCTTCCCCCGAGAACGATTTTGAGGTCAGCGACGCGACGCGGGTGCTGAACCGGGTCTTCGGCTACGACTCCTTCAGGGAGGGACAGCAGGAGATCATCGAGCATGTGGCGGGCGGTGGTGACGCGCTCGTGCTGATGCCGACCGGTGGCGGCAAGTCGTTGTGCTACCAGATTCCCGCGCTGGTGCGCCCGGGGGTCGGGGTGGTGATCTCGCCGCTGATCGCGCTCATGCAGGACCAGGTGGACGCGTTGCGGGCGCTGGGGGTCCGGGCGGGGTTCCTCAACTCCACGCAGGATCACGACGAGCGCCGCATGGTGGAGGCCGAGTTCGTCGCGGGCGAGCTCGACTTGCTCTACCTGGCCCCGGAGCGGCTGCGGTCGGAGTCGGCCATGCGACTGCTCGACCGCGGCAAGATCTCGCTGTTCGCCATCGACGAGGCGCACTGCGTGGCCCAGTGGGGGCACGACTTCCGCCCCGACTACCTGGCGTTGTCCGCGCTGCACGAGCGCTGGCCCGACGTGCCCAGGATCGCGCTGACGGCGACCGCGACGGAGGCCACCCACGCCGAGATCGCGAGCCGGCTCAACCTGGAGACCGCCCGTCACTTCGTGGCGAGCTTCGACCGCCCCAACATCCAGTACCGCATCGCCCCCAAGAACGAGCCCAAGCGCCAGCTGCTCGACCTGCTGCGCGCCGAGCACCCCGGCGACGCGGGCATCGTCTACTGCCTGTCCCGCAACTCGGTGGAGAAGACCGCCACCTTCCTGACGGAGAACGGCGTCCAGGCCCTGCCGTACCACGCGGGTCTCGACTCCCAGGTCAGGGCGGCGAACCAGGCGCGTTTCCTGCGGGAGGACGGGCTGGTCATGGTCGCCACGATCGCGTTCGGGATGGGCATCGACAAGCCCGACGTGCGTTTCGTCGCCCACCTCGACCTGCCGAAGTCCATCGAGGGCTACTACCAGGAGACCGGCCGCGCCGGGCGTGACGGGCTGCCGTCCACCGCCTGGCTCGCCTACGGGCTGCAGGACGTCGTGCAACTCCGCAGGATGATCGACACCTCCGAGGGCGACGACGCGCATCACCGCCGGCTGGGCGCCCATCTCGACTCCATGCTGGCGCTCTGCGAGACCGTCGAGTGCCGCCGCGTGCGGTTGCTCGCCTACTTCGGCCAGGGCTCCGACCAGTGCGGCAACTGTGACACCTGCCTGACGCCGCCGGAGTCGTGGGACGGCACGATCGCCGCCCAGAAGCTGCTGTCGACCGTGCTGCGGCTCGATCGGGAGCGGCGGCAGAAGTTCGGAGCCGGCCAGATCATCGACATCCTGCTCGGCAAGAAGACGCCCAAGGTCACCCAGCACGATCACGAGTCGCTGAAGGTGTTCGGCATCGGCACCGAACTGCGCGACACCGAGTGGCGTGGCGTGGTCAGGCAGTTGCTGGCCCAGGGCCTGCTGACGGTCGAGGGCGACTACGGCACGCTGGTGCTCACCGGCACGAGCGCCGAGGTGCTCAGGCAGGAGCGCCAGGTCCTGCTCCGCCGCGAGCCCGAGCGAGCGCCCCGGGCCGCCAGGTCGACGTCCTCCGGCCGCCGTGCCGCGCCCGCCGCCGACCTGTCCGAAGAGGCCATGCCGGTGTTCGAGCGGCTGCGCGCCTGGCGTGCCGCCAGTGCGAAGGAGCAGGGCGTACCCGCCTACGTGATCTTCCACGACGCCACCCTGCGGCAGATCGCGGCCGAGTCCCCCACTTCCCTGGACGAGCTGAGCAAGATCAGCGGCGTCGGCGAGAACAAACTCGCCAAGTACGGCCAGCAGATCCTCGACACGCTGGCCGCCTGACCCCGACCGGCCCGGCCAGGCAGGGCGGGGCCGAGCGGGGCAGGGCCTGGCCTGGCGGGGCCGGTCGGGCCGGGCCAGGCGAGGACGGGCCTGGCTAGGACGGGCCTGGCGAGGACGTGCGAGGCCGGGCGCCAGCACGTCATCCGGCCCGGGATACGCGCGTCATCGAGCCGGTCGCGCCTCGACCCGGCTTCATACAGTCGCGCCTCGGCCCGGCGCTTCATACGCTCCCGCCTCGGCCCGGCTTCATACGGTCCCGCCTCGGCCCGGCTTCATACGGTCGTGGGGCGGCCCGGCTCGCGTGGTCGCGGCCGACGAGATCCGCTTCGGTCCTGAGTCTGACGGTGACGGCGCGGAGCAGCGCTGGGCGGCCCTGGGTCGTGGGCGCCGGTCATGGCGCGGTGTGCGGATTCGTTGTCTGCTATTGCGAAACCATTATGTATACGCAACACTTGAGTGGTGAAAGGAAAGGTGAAATCTACTCTGCACAACCGGCTCGCCGTACTGCGGGCCGAGCGTGGGGTGTCGCGGGCCGATCTGGCCGCGGCGGCCGGGGTGAACCCGCAGACCATCGGGTTCCTGGAACGGGGCGACTACGGGCCGTCCCTGGACGTCGCTCTGCGGATCTGTGAGTTCTTCGAGCTGCCGGTCGAGGCCGTCTTCTCTCGCCGCCCCTTCGAGCCGATGTCGCACCAGCTCTATCCCTCAAGCCGTTCAGGAGAGACGCCATGAGCAATGCCGCAGACCGTCGCCGGGCTCTGTTCACGGACCTGAAGACGACGACGCCGGAGGAGCGCGACGAGCGCCTGCGGTCCTACCACCAGGAGGTCATGGCCGAGCGCAGGGCTCGTCCCGTGCCGCGGTGGCTCGCGCGCCACCGGGTCCGCCGCTCGCTGGCCGTGTCGGCGGTTCTCCCGCTCCTCTGCGGCGCGGTGGCCGCCACGGCGCGGCCCGAGTCCGCGCCCGCCCTCCTGTCCGGCCTGGCGAGCGCGGTGAGCTTCCTGGCGATCTGGTTGCTGCTCCGGCGGGTGACCGGCCTGCTCGCCGAGGCGCCCGACACGGCGCTGGACGAGCGGGAGGTGGACGAGCGCGGCCAGGCGCTCCACGGGGCCTACGGCTTCTTCATCGCCGTGATGGCCCTGCTGACGGTGGCCGCGATCGCCGACGAGCGCTGGATCGACCTGGAGCTGAGCGTGCTGATGCTCGGCGGGCTGTTCACGTCGTTCCTGCTGCCCTCGGCCGTCGTCGCGTGGCAGTGGCGCGATCTCGACGACGCCGAGGGCTGAGGACTCCCCCGTGCGGGGGGGAATCCGATGAGCGGGATCAGCCGGCCGACGGGGTGACGGTGGGGCTGACCGACGGGGTGGCCGTGGGCTGGGGAGCGCCCGGGATGGCGTACGGGAAGTCGGCGTTGACGCCGATCTTGTCGTACTCCATCTTCGAGGCGTCGAACCCCGTGACCCAGTTGGCGTTCTTCACCTCGTTGCACTGGTAGCTCTGATACTTGTCGTCGGTCACCTTGCCGACCTCGATGTTCTCGAACGAGAACCCGCAGCCGCCGGCGTCCATGTGCACTCCACGCGTACCGCTGTCCGGCATCGACGCATCGGGGAGCACGTCACCGATCACCACCTGGGAGACGTGATTGGTGATCTCGTGCGGGTCGGCGTTGCTAATGCCGTAGGTGTAGAAGGCCCCCATGTCACCGCTGTCGAGACCGGCCTCCTCGATCCGCAGATACTTGAAGACGTTGCCGTCGGCGTAGTTGTCCTCGTCCTTGACCTCCGGGCGCACCTCCAGGCTCACGCCGTACCGGGCGCTGTGCTTGACCACGGTGTGGCTGACCTCGTTGTTGCCCGTGGACATCAGCTCGACGCCCGCCGCGTCACCGGGGACGAGTTCGCCGATGTGGTAGATGTAGTTGTTGGTCAGCACGTTGTGCCCGGAGATGTCACCCTCACCGGGGTAACCTCCCTCGACCTTGATGCCGTCGGCCCCGATGTTCTCCAGCAGGCTGTCCGACACCCGGATGTGGTCGTTGGCGAGCAGCATGTAGACGGCGGTGTATCCCGAGTCGGAGATGTGCAGCGACTTCAGGTCGATGTTCCGCGTGTTGGTCAGCGTGATCATGCCGAACTGGTTACGCGGCATCTCGATCTGCCGGTCGTACTCGGGATACTTGTGCGGGACGCCCGCGTCGCCGGCGCTGATCCACCCGGTGCGGTACCAGGAGACGAAGTCGGAGTACTGCAGGGCCAGACCCTCGAAGGAGAGGTTCTGCACCCGCTTCTCCGGCGTGCTCCCGGCCAGCGACAGGATCGTCTTCACCGTCGGCGCCATGACCGTGGTGTTCTCCATCGACCCGCTGCGCGGCCAGTAGTAGACCTCGCTCGCGTCAAAGTCGAAGAAGTACTCCCCCGGCTGGTCGAGGAAGTCGAGCGAGTTCTGCAGGAAGTAGCGCGACCCGCCGCGACTGTTGATCAGGGCGTACCTGGTCCAGTGGTCCAGGGTGAGCTGGTTGTCGTCCCAGGACGGGTTCTTGATCGGAACGGTGTCGGTGAACCAGCTCCAGCTACCGCCGGACCAGACCATCACCTGCGCGTTGTCGAGGTTCCAGTTCTTGTCCCACTCGCCGGGCTTGGAGTAGAGCCACTGCCGCACGCCCTCCTTCTCCGGCTCCTTCAGGACCGAGGTGAGGTACGGGGCCCATTCGGTCTCGGTCCCGCGGTTGGGGAAGCGCGCGGTGGTGGCCCGCTTGCCGTCCTCGAACAGCGTGTAGAACTTCCTGTCCACCTTCGTCTTGTAGATCTTGTCCTTGTGCACCTGCCAGCCGGTGACCGGTTTGGCCCCGAGCAGCCGCGCCTTGCCCGGCCCGTCGGCGCTGCGATAGATCACCTTGTGGCCGTCGCTACCCGAGTCGTCCTCGTCGAAGGAGATCGTCTTCTCCACCGTGTAGTCACCCGCACGCAGGTTGACCACCACGTCACAACGCATCTTCTTATTCAGGCCCTTGTCACGAATGTGATCACGAGCACGCTCGACCGTCTTCCACGGCAGGTCCTTCGTACCACGTGCCTTGTCATCGCCACCCGGCGCGACGAAGAACTCGGTCGGCTTGCACGCCTTGGCGGCAGCGGTCTCGGCGGGTGCGGCGGCGCCGCTCAGCGTCAGGACCGCACCCGCGGCCAGACTCAGATATTTCAGCGGAAGTTTTCGGATCACGGGTCCTCCGATGGGGGGGGTGACCCCGGGTGGGCGGCCTGACACTCCCGGCCGCCCACGCTCAGGGGTGGATCAACCGGCCGAGGGGGCGGCCGAAGGAGTGACAGTGGGGGTGGCCGTGGGGGTGGCCGTGGGGGTGGCCGTGGGGGTGGCCGTGGGCTGGGGAGCGCCCGGGATGGCGTACGGGAAGTCGGCGTTGACGCCGATCTTGTCGTACTCCATCTTCGAGGCGTCGAACCCCGCGGCCCAGTTGGCGTTCTTCACCTCGTTGCACTGATAGCTCTGATACTTGTCGTCGGTCACCTTGCCGACCTCGATGTTCTCGAACGAGAACCCGCAGCCGCCGGCGTCCATGTGCACCCCGCGCGTACCGCTGTCGGGCATCGACGCGTCCGGGATCACGTCACCGATCACCACCTGCGAGACATGGTTCTTGATCTCGTGCGGCTCGTAGTTGCTGATGCCGTACGTGTAGAAGGCCCCCATGTCACCGCTGTCGAGACCGGCCTCCTCGATCCGCAGATACTTGAAGACGTTGTTGTTGGCGTAGTTGTCCTCGTGCTTGATCTCGGGGCGCGATTCCAGGCTGACGCCGTACCGGGCGCTGTGCTTGACCACCGAGTGGCTGACCTCGTTGTTGCCGGTCGACATCAGTTCGATGCCGGAGGCGTCGCCGGGCACGAGTTCGCCCACGTGGTAGATGTAGTTGTTGGTCAGCACGTGGTGGCCGGAGATGTCGCCCTCGCCGGGGTAGCCGCCCTCGACCTTGATGCCGTCGGCCCCGATGTTCTCCAGCAGGCTGTCCGACACCCGGATGTGGTCGTTGGCGAACAGCATGTAGATCGCCATGAAGCCGGTGTCCGAGATGTGCAACGACTTCAGGTCGATGTTCCGCGAGTTGGTCAGCGTGATCATGCCGAACCGGTTGCGCGGCATCTCGATCTGCCGGTCGTAGACCGGATACTTGTGCTCGTATCCGGAGTCGCCCTCGCTGATCCACCCCGACCGGTACCAGTCGACGAAGTCGGAGTACTGCAGGGCCAGACCCTCGAAGGAGAGGTTCTCCACCCGCTTCTCCGGCGTGCTCCCGGCCAGCGACAGGATCGTCTTCACCGTCGGCGCCATCACCGTGGTGTTCTCCATCGACCCGCTGCGCGGCCAGTAGTAGACCTCGCCCGCCGCGAAGTCGAAGTAGTACTCGCCCGGCTGGTCGAGGAAGCGCAACGTGTTCTGCAGGAAGTACCGCGATCCGCTGCGGCTGTTGACGAAGGAGTAGCGGGCCCAGTGGTTCAGGGTGAAGAAGTTCTTACGGAAGTCGGCCCCACCGAGCGGCACGGTGTCGGTGAACCAGCTCCAGCTTCCACCGGACCACACGACGACCTGGGAGTTCTTGTCGAAGTCGGCGTCCCACTCGACCGGCACGTCCTCCGCCTTGAAGTAGAGCCACTGACGCACGGCCTCCTTCTCCGGCTCGCCGAGGATGGAGAAGAGGTACGGTCCCCATTCGGTCTCGGTCTTGCGGTTGGGGTGGCGGGCGGTGGTGGCCCGCTTGCCGTCCTCGAACAGCGTGTAGAACTTCCTGTCGATCTTCGTCTTGTAGATCTTGTCCTTGTAGAGCTCCCAGCCGTCGATCTTCTTGGCGCCGAGCAACCGGGCCTTGCCCGGCCCGTCGGCGCTGCGATAGATCACCTTGTGGCCGTTGCTACCCGAGTCGTCCTCGTCGAAGGAGATCGTCTTCTCCACCGTGTAGTCACCCGCACGCAGGTTGACCACCACGTCACAACGCATCTTCTTGTTCAGGCCCTTGTCACGAATGTGATCACGAGCACGCTCGACCGTCTTCCACGGCAGGTCCTTCGTACCACGTGCCTTGTCATCGCCACCCGGCGCGACGAAGAACTCGGTCGGCTTGCACGCGACGACCGCGCCGGCGCCGGCCTCGCTGGGTACGGCGGCGCCGCTCAGCGTCAGGACGGCACCCATGGCGACGCCCAGATATCTCAGACGGGATCTACGGAACACGAACTCTCCTCTGCCAATCGATCGAACGGCCCCCGAAGATCTGGTTCACCCCTGGCGCCAGCGCTCGTACTCGGCGCGCGTCTCGGGGGTGAGCGGGTAGTAGTCGGACAGCGCGCCGCCCTCTTCGATGCGGGCGCGGCTGAAGACCTCCCACTGCTCGTGGTCGCCCGCCGCCTCGACCACGGCCTCGGCGCGCCTGCGCGGCACGATCACCGCGCCGTCGTCGTCGGCCACCACCAGGTCGCCGGGGAGGGCGAGCACGCCGCCGCAGGCCACGGGCACGTCGTAGGCCCACGGGAACAGCTCGGTCTGCGAGGCGTAGTGCGGGGTGGTGCCCGTGCACCAGATGGGGACGTCGAGCTGCCGCACCCGTGGCGCGTCGCGGATGCAGCCGTCGACGACGATCCCCGCGCCGCCCTTCTGCTTGAAGTAGCGCACCAGCATGTCCCCGAAGCAGCCGGTGAAGGCGCTGCCGTACGCCTGCACGACGAGCACGTCACCTGGCTGGACGGCTTCCAGGGCGGCCCACAGCGCGGTGTGCCGCTCCACGTACTCCTGGCCGAGGCCGGAGGCGATGTCCTCGCGCTGCGGCATGAACTGGAGTGTCAGCGCGGGCCCGGCGATCTTCTGGCCGGTGGTCAGCGGCTTCGGGCCGGAGACGAAGGTCCTGCGGATCCCCTGGGCGTGCAGCTTGGCGCACGCGGTGGCCGCGCTCACCTTGCCGAGCCGCCGTACCAGCTCGGGATCGGGACGCTCGGGCGCCTTTCCCCTGACGGGCAGCTCCCAGATGGGGTCGTTGTCTTCCACTGAACTCCTCAGTTCTCGAATTGCCGGTGAGCCGGCCTACGTGCGCGCAGGGTCAGGTGCAGGTCGAGCCGGATCCGGCGGCCGGGCGGCAGGACGACCTCCAGCCGGGGACCGTTCACCTCGACCTCGCGGGTGGTGATCTCGGCGGGCGGCGCGGTGTAGGCACGGGGGTCGCCGGGGTATCCGTCCGCCGCGTCCGTCACCACGGCTGTGCCGATCTGGTGCTCGCCGAACGCTCCGGCCTGCACCACCACCCGGCGGGTACCGCCGAGCCCGGTGTGCACGAGTTCCACCCGGGTCCGGTCGGGGGTGACGCGGTCGACGAGCGCCGCCACGTCGGGCGGGAGTCCCGGCCGGCGACGGTCGGCGTCGAAGTAGGCGAGCCTGGCCGGCAGCAGGCCGCCGTTGTAGAGGACCTGCGGCGTGCCGGTGGTGAGCTGGAGCAGCGCCTCGGTCAGCACCGGGTTGAGCCGCTGCCAGTGGTGGACGTGGATCGTTCCGAGGTCGGCCCGGTCGGCGTCGATCAACGCCATCCGCCGCTCCACCTGGCCGAGCGCCGTGGCGAGCATCTCCGCCGGGAAGCCCGGGTTCTCGCCGCGCAGGAACGACAGCCAGGGCGCCTCGTGCCCCGCCTCCTCCTTGTTGCGGAAGGGGCGCACCACCCGCCAGTCGTACCCGCTGCCCTCGCGCAGCCGTTCCAGCCGCCGGGCGTCGTCCTCCTGCATCCCGGCGTGCCACAGCCACACCGGGAGCCCGAGCTGCGGCGGCTGGTAGTCGAACCAGCCCTCGTCGCGGTACCGGTTCGGCACCAGCATGGTGGGCCGCGCCGCGTCCTCGCCCAGCTCGGCGAGCCACCGGTCGCTGATGCTCATGTCCGTCTCGGTGACCGCCCCCTGTACAGCGTGCGCGGCGACCGCGTCCAGCGGCCCGCGACCGATGTCCAGGGCGGCGGGGTCGCCGGTGAGCAGCAGCGCGTTGACGGCGGCGATGGCGGCGGCGGCTCCCACGCTGTAGATCCCGTGCGGCCAGGCCCAGCCGTAGTTCCCCCCGTACCAGCGTCCGCCGTGCAGCTCCCCGACCTGCCCCGAGGGGCCGACGTTGTCGGGGATGATCCCGCCGTTGGCCGCCGCGCGCCGCTGCCACGCCTCGATGTAGCGCAGCGCCCAGTCGCGGTACCGGTCCTCGTGCCCGTACAGCCAGGCGTTGGTCGCCAGGCTGGTCGCGGCCAGGTTGACGGCGACGTCGCCGCGGCCGATCCGCTCGTTCATCGCCGCGCCCATCCGGGCGGCGTTGGCCGGGTCGCCGAGGTCGTCCCAGGTGTGGATGCCCGGCAGGTCGGGGATCGGCAGGCCGAAGGGGCGCATGCTGGCCAGGCCGGAGTGGTAGGACGCCCATTCCTCGTTCACGCCGTAGCGGGGGCCGCCGGCGCCGTTGTGCGGGGCCTTGATGGTGTCGGTGAGCGGGTCGTAGTTGCCGGTCTTGGAGTCGGGGAGGTACATCTCGGCGAAGCGGTGGGCCCGCTCCCTGAACCGCTCGTCGGCCGGGTCGGCGGCGCAGATGCCGTAGAACAGCAGCAGCGACTCCCCCTGGTGGAACCAGTCGTAGCCGCGCTCGAACTCGTCCACCAGGTAGCCGAGTTCGGTGAGCTGCGTGGTCACCCCCTCCCAGTGGTGCTTGGCCGCGTCGAGGAGGTCGTCGGCCCCGCCCAGCTGGTAGAGGGTGGGCCAGTTGAAGAACGCCTCGTAGAAGTCGTCGGCCCCGTCGCGGCTGGCGGCCGGGCCGTGGTAGGTGAGCCGGCCGTCCTCCTCGCAGTAGCGCGCGGAGAACGCCCGCCACGCCTCGTCGAGCGCGTCGAACAGCCGCCGCTCCAGCACCGCCCACGCGGGTGGCGTGCCGACGGGCACGCCGGCGACGACTCTCGGGATCTCAGACATCTCAGCCCTTCGTTGCGCCAGCGGTGAGGCCGCTGATGATGTGCCGTTGCATGAAGACGAAGAAGATCAGCAGGGGGGCGATGGCGAGCAGCAGCGTGGGGAAGACCACGGTGTAGTCGGTGGAGTACTGGCTGACGGCCGCGTAGACGCCGGTGGTGACCGTGTAGAGGCCGCTGCCGGGTCCCAGGATGATCTGCGGGTTCACGAAGTCGTTCCACACCGAGAAGGTGTTGAGGATGATCATCGTGGCGACCACCGGGCGCATCAGCGGGAAGACGATCTGCCAGAAGGTCCGCAGCCTGCCCGCGCCGTCCATGGCCGCGGCCTGGTCGAGCGTCGACGGGATGGTGCTGATGTACCCGGCGTAGAGGAAGATCGAGAACGGCAGGGTGAGCACCGTCTCGAACAGCACGAACCCCTGAATGGTGCCCATCAGCCCGAGCGTCTTGAGCACGTAGACCACCGGGATGACCAGCACCTGGCTCGGGATGAAGGTGCCCGCCAGGAAGGCCAGCATCAGCAGCCGGTAGCGGCGGCGCGGGCTGCGCGCGATGACGAAGGAGGCGGGTCCCGCCAGCACCACCGAGAGCACGTTGACCGCGACGACGAACAGCAGCGTCACCGCGTAGCCGCGGAAGATGTTGAACTGCGGGTTGTCCAGCGCCTGGGCCAGGAAGTCGAGGGTCAGTCCCTCGACGGGCAGCCCGAAGGGGTTGGCGAGGATGTCCTGCTGCGGCTTGAAGGCGTTGACGACCAGCACGTACAGGGGCACGAGCATGAAGAGCGCCGACACGCTGAGGAACACCAGCCGGGCGTACCTGTTCACTGGTGCACCGCCATCTCGCCGCGCCTGCGCAACCGGGTGACCACGAAGGCCAGCGCCGCGGTCACGATCATGAGCACCACCGACTGCGCCGAGCCGAAGCCCAGCCGCGCGTCGTGGAAGGAGTTCCACAGGATCAGGTAGGCGACGGTCTGCGTCTGCCCCGCCGGCCCGCCCGCGGTGAGCGACACCACCAGGTCATAGGTCTTCAGCAGGGTGACCAGTGACAGGACGATGTTCACCGTCACCGACGGCCCGAGCGCGGGCAGCGTCACGTTGCGGAACACCTGCCAGCGCGTCGCGCCGTCGATCTCCGCCGCCTCCACCAGCGCGGCCGGTACGGCCTGCAGCCCGGCGAGGTAGAGAACGACGTTCACCCCGAAACCCGCCCAGACCAGGACCGCGATCATGGTGATCGTGGCCCAGGTGGGATCGGACAGGAACGGCAGCACCTCCCCGCCCCTGGTGGTGATGAAGCTGTTCACCGCGCCGGTGGTGCCGAGGATGGCGCTCCACAGGAAGCCGACGACCAGGGCACTCAGGACGTGCGGGTAGAACAGCACCATCCTGAAGAAGGAGTTGGCCCGTGAGGCCCCGTTGACGAGCAGTGCGAAGCCGAGCCCGAGCAGGTTCAGGCCGGCCGTGCCGACCGCCGCCACCAGCAGGGTGACGATCGCCGAACGGCGCAGGTCGGGGTCGACGAGCAGGTCCGCGTAGTTCGCCGCGCCGACCAGGCTCGGGCTGGCGCTGAACCCGTCCCAGTCGGTCAGGCTCAGGTAGAGCGCCAGACCGACGGGGACGACCAGCATGACCGCGTACAGCACCGTCGCGGGTAGAACCATGATCGCCGTAGCGACTCCGGCCCGCGTGGAGCGCATCGTTTCTCGCTTTCCGGACTTCTGGAGGGGTTCTGGAGGGGTTCAGGAACGGCCGTCGACCCAGCGGTCCACGGCGGTGGCCACCTCACGCGGCGACTTCCCGACATAGAGCCCCTGGACCTCGGTGTTCCAGGCGGAGTTGAAGCCGCGCGGCAACGTGTTCTCGCCGTAGCCCTCGCCCTGCGCCACGCGCGAGGGGGCTTCGTCGAGGATCTTCTGCACCTCGGCTTCGAGCGGCGTGAACTTGCGCTCGTAACCGCTGCGGAAGTTGCCGTCCTGCTGGAGCTGGCTGGTCACCGCGGCCTTGTCGGTCACCAGCCACTGCACCAGCTTCAGCGCCGCGTCCTTGTGCGCGGTGCCCTTGAGGACCATGTACGGCGCGGCCATCGTGGCGCCCTGCGGGCCGGGGTAGGACTGGCCCTTCTCGACGGGGGCGGGGAAGACGCCGACCTCGAAGTCCGGCTCGGCCTTCGCCACTGAGGCGGTGAACCAGCTCCCCATGACGTACATCGCGGACTTGCCGGAGAAGAAGCCCGTCTCACCGTCGGCGTACTTCACACCGAGGGCGTTCTTGTCGACGTAGCCCTTGTCGATCCAGGTCTTGTACCGCTCGAGGTGCGGCAGCATCGACTCGCCCGCCTTCAGGCGTCCCGCGCCGATGTCCTGGTGCCACTGCGGGTGGCTCACGGCGCGGGCGGGGCCGGAGAGCTGGAGGAGCTGGAGTCCGGTGACGAAGTCGCCCGCCGTACGCAGGGGCAGGTAGCCGGAGTCCTTGAGCTTGGCCATGGCCTCGGACAGCTCGTCGTAGGTCGTGGGCGGCTTGCTGATCCCGGCCTTCTCGAAGGCGGCCTTGTTGTAGAAGACCAGCGACTGGGCCTGCTCGCCGACGCCGACGGTGTAGACCTTGCCGCCGAGCGAGCCCTCCTCGACGAGCGGCGTGCCCTTGACCCAGGGCTGGCCGGTGAGGTCGAGCATCTGCGGCGCCATGGTCTTGTCGACCATGAGCGTCTCGACGACGTCGGGCGGGTTGCCCGCGGCGAGCTGCTGTTGCAGGGTGTCGGCGACGCCCTTGCCGGTCGGCGCCTCGATCTTGACGTCGATGCCGGGGTTCGCGTCCTCGAAGGTCTTGACCAGCCCGTCCCAGTAGGTCTGGGTCAGGTTGGGGGTGATGTTGACCAGCACCCTGACCTCGGTGACGCCGCCCTCATCGGCCTGCGTGGCGGCCTCGTCGGCGAATCCGCCGCCGCCGCACGCCGTGAGCACGAGGGTCATCAGGACACCTGCGGCCGGCACTGAAGCCCGCCTTGCGCGTGCTGAACGCACTGCGCCTCCTCTCGTGCGAGCCCCCGCGCTCACAACTTCTAATGGGTCAATAATCGAGTAACGATTCTTTAATACTTGCCAGGCCGATACGCCGTCAAGAGGCGAGCTGAGGTGGCCTGCGTGTGAAAACTATGTTTCTGATCCGAGGCAAGCGAGTCGTAAGTATCTGAATCAGCGAGTAACCTGGGGCTCGTGACCACACAGGGCCACCCCACGCAGACCGCACTCACGCTGACCGACGACGAACGCGCCACGCTCGTGTCCTGGGCCTCCCGGTCCGGCCGGTCGCTCCGCGTCCGGAGCAGCATCGTGCTCGCCTTCGCCGACGGCCTCACGGGAAAGGAGGTCGCCGCCCGGGTCGAGGTGAGCCCCGCGACGGCCGGCAAGTGGCGCGACCGCTTCGTGGAGCAGGGGCTCGAAGGGCTGACCGACGCCCCGCGCCCCGGCCGGCCGCGCAGCGCCGACCGCGAGGAGGCCGAACGGCTGATCAACGCCGCGATCGAGGACGCCCGCCGGGGCGGCACCGTCCCGTCCACCCGCTCGCTGGCCCGCTCCCTCGGCCTCTCCCAGTCGACGGTCGCCCGCATCTGGCAGGAACAGCACCGCGACACCCCGGGAGCGCCGGGTACGGCAGGCGTCCCCGGCGGCGCGCTCGCGGACCGGCAGGCGCCCGCCGACTCGCTGTCGCGCGAACTGCTCTCCGACCGCGTCTACGCGCTGCTGCGCCGGTGGATCGTGACCGGGGAGCTGGTGGCGGGGCAGCGGCTGGTCGAGTCCGAGATCGCCCGCAGGCTCGGCACCAGCCAGGCGCCCGCCCGCGAGGCGATCAAGCGGCTCGCCCACGAGGGGCTGGTCAGCTACCTGCCCCACCGGGGCAGCTACGTGGCGGAGATCTCCGAGCAGCAGGCCCGCGAGGTGCGCGAGGTGCGGGTCCTGCTGGAGGAGTTCGCCGCCAGAGGGCTGGCCGTCCGGATGCGCCCGCACATCCGGCAGCAGCTCGACGACGACGTGCAGCGGATGCGCAGGGCCGCGGTGCAGGGCGACATCGGCGACTTCAGGGAGGCGGACATGTCCTTCCACCGGCACGTCGCCGCCGCCTGCGGCAACTCCTTCCTGCCGCGCGTCTGGCGGGCCATAGAGCCCAGCCTGTGGGGCCTGCACGTGGTGAGCAACCCGCTGTACAGCGGCGACTGGACCGCCATGGCCGAGCACCACGGCGACCTGCTGGCCGCCCTCGCCTCCGGCGACCCCGACGAGGCCGCCCGCCTGTTCGCCGCCCACGCCAGAGGCGCCGCCTCCCGCACCCCCCGCCGCCACCTCCCCGTACGGAGAGCCGTACGGGAGCGCGACGGCCGGGCCGCCCGGGTCACCTGGGAACCGGCCGCCCCGCCGCCTGCGGCCGAAGACGAAGCCGTCCCGCCGGCCTGACCTGCGACCCGGCCATCGCGGCGGGCCCGGTGCAGACCGAGGGCTGAACGCCGGGCCGGTGCAGGAACCCGGCCCGTTGGACGTGCGGAGGCCGGGCCATGTCTACGCCACGGGCCAGGTGGTCCTGGAGGCCGTCCGATGCGCGTGCTCCTGGTCCCGGCAGCCGGTGTTCAGGCGCCTGCCGTCAGCCGTTCGCCGGGTTCGGCGGCGCGGCGTCTGACGAGATAGCCGAAGACCAGCGTGGTGCCGAACATGAGCACGCCGTAGACAGCGGGCGGCACCGCCATCGTCGGGCTGGCGAGCAGCGACGGGCTGAGCGCGATCGTGATGGCCAGCGCGCTGTTGTGGATGCCGATCTCCATCCCGGACGCGATCGCCTGCCGCCGCTCCACGTTGAACAACCGCGGCAGCCAGTAGCCGATGGTGAGGCTGATCGCGCTGAACAGCAGCGCCACCAGCCCGACGGAGGCGATGTAGCCGCCCAGCCGCTCCCGCTCCTGCACGATCGCCCCGACGATCACTGCGACCAGCACGATCGCCGACAGGATCCTGACCGGCTTGTCCATCCGGTCCGCGAACGTCACACTGAAGCGCCGTACGATCATGCCGACCGCGACCGGCACGAGCACGATGGCGAAGACCTGCACCACCTTGTCGGCCTGCAGCCCGATGTCCGGCCCGGCTCCCACGAAGTGGCCCAGCGACAGGTTGACCACGACGGGGAGGGTGAGCGCGGCCAGGACCGAGTTCACGGCGGTGAGGCTGACGTTCAGCGCCACGTCGCCGCCGAACAGGTGGCTGTAGAGGTTCGCGGTGGTCCCACCGGGCGAGGCCGCCAGCAGCATCATGCCGACGGCGAGCAGCGGCTCCAGCCCGAACAGCACGACCAGCCCGAAGCAGACGGCCGGCAACACGAGCATCTGCGCGACCAGCGCGATGACCACCGCCTTGGGCCGGGTCGCGATCCGGGCGAAGTCTCGCGGCGCGAGGGAGAGGCCCAGCCCGAGCATGATCAACGCGAGCGCGGCCGGAAACATGACTGTGGTGAGAACGGACTGCTGCACGGGGGGACCACCGTTCCTCAAGGCGAGAACCGCTGACCTTGTCTAACAGTCCGATCCCGCACCGATCAATACATCCACCCCATTCGTGACCTCTCTCAGCCCTTGTTCCTGGTGCCAGACCGCCTGGCACCTGCCGGCTCAAGCCGTGACCTCCGCTGTCACCAGGACAGCAGGGCAGAAGTCGCGAACGGCCACTGGAATCCCCCGCCTTCAGGACTTTTAGGCGTGGGGAGGAAGTCACGGCTGCCAGGCTTGGATCAGATCGTCAGGACCGTAGTGGGTGACGAGGCCGGGGCGGGAGATTCCGCTGCGTGAGACGGCTACCAGCGGGACGGACCGGTCGGTCAGCGCCGCCCGGTGCCGGGCCAGGACCGCCAGGTCGTGGTCGTCGAATGGGCTCTCCAGCCACTTGACCGATCCGACGAATCTGAGTTCCTTGGCGACGGGGCCGCGGTCCGCGCCGATGATGTCGATCTCCACGTCGTTGCTACGTGTCCAGTAGGCCCCGACCGCGGGAGCCTCGGGGAGCCGGTCGTCGGGGATGAGCCGTGCCAGGGCTTCACGGACGAGAGGCTCGACGGCCCTGCCCCGCCAGCCGCTCCACTGGGAGGCGATACGGCGGAGCGTGAGGTCGCCTCTGCGTCGCTCGATCTCCGGCAGGTGGGGATGGAGAAAGTACAGCCAGAAGCGGAGATAGGGGTCCCTGATCCGATATCGACGTTCCTTCGACGGCCGGGTCGAGAGCGGGAGTTCCGCGGTGACCACGTTCTTGCTGATCAGCAGGTCGACGGCACGGACGAGTGTGCTGTGCGCGATGCCTCCCGCGCTGCGCGCGATATTGGTGAAGGTCCGTTCGCCGCTGCCGATCGCCTGAAGGACCTCGCGCGCCTGCGCCTGGGTGGGGAACTCGGCCGCCAGCGACCGTTCCCCCGAGACGAGCAGGGCGGAGACCGGGTTCGTGAGAGCGCCGTGGAGGTACTCCCACGACGACGCTCCCGGCGGCCACTCCTCACACACCAGAGGAAGACCGCCGGTCAGCAGAGCGGCGTCGAAGGAGTCGGGGGCCGAGAGGCCGAGCATGCTCTGGATCTCCGCGGGATTCAGCGGGCCCACCACCATCTCGCTCCCCCGCTGATGGAACGGACGGTCGTAGCTGTTCAACGCCTCCATCATGGAAAGATCCGAGCCGATCAGAATCAGCAGGACCGGCTTGTGGCTGAGTCTGCGGTCCCAGGCGCGTTGCAGCAGCCCTTCGAAGGAGTCGACGCGGTCCATGAGGTAGGGGACCTCGTCCATCACCACGACCGATGCGCGGTCGTCCGGCAGGCTGTCGGCCAGCGACTGGAGTGCTCCGTTCCAGCTTCCCGGTGCCATGTCCGCGAACAAGCCGCGGTCGGGCAGCGAGGATGCGGCGACATCGGCGGTGAACTGTTCGAGTTCCGCCGCAGCCGCGTCTCCCGCCGCCGTGTAGAACATCGAGGGCAGCCCGCTTCTCCCCACGAACTCCTCGGCGAGGGCCGACTTGCCGATCCGTCTGCGCCCACGCATCAGGACGCAACGCCCGGGTCGGCTGGTGCCGATCTCGCTCCGCACCCGATCGAGGATCGAGCCGAGAGCCGCCAGCTCTCGTTCGCGTCCGATGAATCTGCTCATTACTCTCTCCAGAGATAGTATCGACAGCGATACTATCTCTGGCGCAAGTATGTTGCCTGGTTCGTGTGTGCCGACCGCAGCGCCGACCGGAGGAGATGTCCGGCGGACGGGCCGAATCGGTGATCAGCCCCTCCGGCGCGAGGAGCGTTGGCCCCACGGACCTCCGCTGGCTGCGGCGGGTGGCGGGAACCTGGCTTGCCGTACGGCTCGGCGAACGGGTCAGGCGGTGTGCAGCAGGCGGGTCACGTGGTCGACGAGGAGGTCGGTGAACACCTCCGGGAGGTCCTCGCCGAAGATCGAGTCGATCGCGAGCAGGCGGGTGACCAGGGTGCGCGGGTCGGTGACGCCGGAGGCGACCGCGCGCAGGCGGTCGGCGATCGGGTCGTCGAGCGGCAACGGCCGGCCTCGCACGTCCTGCCCCTTGGCCACGTAGACCATCCACGCGGCGACGCCGAGCGCGGCCCACGAGGGGGTGGCCCCGGCGGCGAGCCGGTCGCGGGCGGTGCCGAGCAGCCGCAGCGGCAGCTTCTGCGAGCCGTCCATCGCGATCCTGACCGTGCGGTCGGGCAGCTCGGGGTTGGCGAACCTGGTCAGCACCGACTCACGGTACGCGGGCAGGTCGAGGCCGGGAGGCACGGTGAGCGTGGGCGAGGCGTCCTCCCGCATCAGCCGCTCCGCCGCGTCGGCCAGCTCGGGATCCCCCAGCGCGGCGGCGATCGTGTCGTGCCCGCGCAGCGCCCCCAGGTAGGCGAGCAGCGAGTGCGACGCGTTGAGCAGCCGCAGCTTCACCGCCTCGTACGGCGCGACATCGGACGTGAGCACCGCGCCCGCCAGCTCCCACCGGGGACGCCCGGCGGCGAAGTCGTCCTCGATCACCCACTGGGCGGACGGCTCCGCGGCCACGGCCCCCTCGTCACGCACACCGAGCAGGCGGGAGACGTCGTCACGATCGGCGTCCGTGGCGGCCGGCACGATCCGGTCGACCACGCTGGACGGGAAGCGGACGTGGTCGGCGATCCAGCCGGCCAGCGGGTCGCCCTCGCGGCTCGGCAGCGCCCAGCAGAAGTCGTTCACCAGGCGGCGCAGCAC
The DNA here is from genome assembly GCF_022213955.1 of Dolomitihabitans soli. Taxonomy (GTDB): domain Bacteria; phylum Actinomycetota; class Actinomycetes; order Streptosporangiales; family Streptosporangiaceae; genus Streptosporangium_A; species Streptosporangium_A soli. Next base: position 112,919 of record NZ_JAKNTW010000022.1, read on the forward strand.
CGTGCCGCCGGCGAGCAGGTTGTCGCACGACATGACGGTGATCGGCGCGCCGCCCGCCCGCATCCGCGCCTGGAGGCCGCGGACCAGCCGGCCCACCGCGCCGATGGGCTCCCCGCTCGCGAGGTCGGCGGCGTTCACCGGGTCGGCCAGGTCGAGCCCGCCGCCCGCGGCACGGCGGTGACCCTTCTCGGTGACGGTCAGCGTGATGACCTTGATCGCGTCGGCGGCGATCCGGTCGCGGACCAGCGGCCACTCATCCCCCGCGAACGCGACCTCCCGCAACGCGCCGACCACCCGCGCTCGGGGAGCCCCCGGGCCCCGGCCGAGCACGGTGTACAGGCCGTCCTGCGGGCGGAGTCGCTCGACCACCTCGGCGGACCGCTGGGTGACGCCGCACACCCCCCAGGCCGTCTCGCCGGTCGCCCCCGCCGCGTCCTCGGTGAAGACCGCCTGGTGGGCGCGGTGGAACCCGCCCAGCCCGAGGTGGACGATGCCGAGGTCCAGCTCCGCCGGGTCGTAGGGGGGCGGCCGGACGGCCTTCTCCTCGCGGAGTCTGGGCAGCTCCCTCAGGGTGAGTCTGGTCACCAGCTATGCACCGTCCCGTCCTCCAGTCGGCTGACGGGCAGGTAGGCGGGGCTGTAGGGGTAGCGCGCCGCCAGTTCCTCGTCGATGTCCACGCCGAGGCCCGGTTCCTCGGAGGGGTGCAGGTAGCCGCCCTCGTACCGGTAGCCGTGCGGGAAGACGGCGTCGGTCTCCGGGGGGTGCCGCATGTACTCCTGGAGGCCGAAGTTCGGGATGCTCACGTCGAGCTGCAGCGCGGCCGACATGCACACCGGGGAGAGATCGGTCGCCCCGTGCGAGCCGCTGCGCACGTGGTGCAGGGCGGCGAGGTCGAAGATCCGCCGCAGGTGGGTGATCCCGCCGGCGTGCACGACGGTGGCCCTGATGTAGTCGATGAGCTGCTCGGTGATCAGGGTCTGGCAGTCCCAGATCGAGTTGAAGACCTCGCCCACCGCGATCGGCGTGCGAGTGTGGCTCCTGATCAGCCGGAAGCCCTCCTGGAGTTCGGCGGGGACCGGGTCCTCCATCCAGGTCAGCGCGTAGGGCTCCAGGGAGAGGCCCAGCCGGGCGGCCTCGATCGGGGTGAGCCGGTGGTGCACGTCGTGCAGCAGCTTCAGGTCGGGGCCGAACTCCTCGCGGACCCGGGCGAAGACCTGCGGGACGAAGTTCAGGTAGCGCTCGGTGGACCAGGCCGACTCGCTGGGCAGCGCGGCGTCGGCGGGCTCGTAGAAGAGCTTGTCCTTGCTCACCCCGTAGGTGGCGGCCAGGCCCGGAACCCCGGTCTGCACCCGGATCGCGCGGTAGCCCATGTCGCGGTAGCGGGCGACCTCCACCAGGACGTCGTCGACGGTCTCGCCGTTGGCGTGGCCGTACACCGTGACGCCCTCCCGGGAGCGCCCGCCGAGGAGCTGGTAGACGGGCAGGCCCGCGACCTTGCCCTTGATGTCCCACAGGGCGGTGTCCACGGCGGCGATCGCGCTCATCGTCACCGGGCCGCGCCGCCAGTAGGCGCCCTTGTAGAGGTACTGCCAGATGTCCTCGATGCGGGCCGGGTCACGGCCGATCAGCAGCGGGACCACGTGGTCGGTCAGGTAGGAGGCGACCGACAGCTCCCGGCCGTTGAGGGTGGCGTCGCCCACCCCGGTCACCCCCTCGTCGGTGATGATCTTGAGGGTGACGAAGTTGCGGCCGGGGCAGGTCACGATCACCCTGGCATCGATGATTTTCACGGCGGGGATTTCCTCCTTGAACGGTTAACGCCCGGCGGGGCCCGTGGTCCCCCGGACGAGGAGCTGGGCGCCCAGCTCGCGGGCGGGCGCCGGGCCTGGCCCGGCCGGGTCGAGCAGGGCGAGCGCGAGATCGACCCCGGCCCGCCCGGTCTGCTCCTTGGGCACGGCGACCGTGGTCAGCGGCGGGCTCGACATGGCGGCCTGCGGGATGTCGTCGCAGCCCACCACGCTGATCCGGCCGGGCACCCCGACACCCCTGGCGGTGAACATGTTCACCAGCCCGAGGGCCATCACGTCGTTGTAGGCGATCACGGCGGTCACCTCCGAGGCGAGCACGATGTCGGCGGCGGCCACTCCGCCGTCGAAGGTGGGCGCGAAGTTGCCGAGCTCAGTCAGCTCCACCCGGCCGGCGCACGCCGCGCGCAGCCCGGCGACCCGTTCGGAGTTGGACCAGGACGAGACGGGGCCGGCGACCAGGCCGATCCGCCGATGGCCGAGCGCGGACAGATGGCCGACGGCCTGGCGCATGCCGCCCGCGTTGTCGGCGAGCACCGCGGGCAGGTCACCGGCGCGCCGGTGCAGGAGCACCAGGGTGACGTCGGCGGCGAGCGCGAGCAGCTCGTCGTCGGCCAGCCGGGGCGAGCAGAGCACCAGGGCGTCGACCTGCTTGGCCAGCTTGCGCGCCAGCCGCGACTCCAGGCCCGGGTCCTCGTCGGTGTCGGCGACGAAGACCGCGTAGTCGGCCTCCCTGGCCCGTGCCTGCATCCCCTTCACGACTCCGGGGAAGAACGGGTTGGCCAGGTCGGGGACGATCAGGCCGAGGTTGCGGGTCCTGCCGGTGATCAGGCCCCGGGCCACCGGGTTCGGCTGGTAGCCGAGGCTTTCCGCGGCGCGCCGTACGCGCTCGACGGTCGCGGGGTTGACCAGCTCCGACATGGCCAGGGCGCGCGAGACCGTGGACGGCGAGACCCCTGCCGCCCTGGCCACGTCGCGAATCGTCGCACCCATCGCCCCCCACCTCTACAAACGATTGCAAAGTGTTTCAACTTTTCGCGAACACTAGCATGCCGTACGGCTTGCAATCGTTTGCAATAGCCGTCATCGTAGCGGGATGCTCAAGCTGCACCCCGACCGTGCCCTGCCCGCCGAGCCCGCCGTCAGGGCCGCCGCCCGCGAGATCCTCGACGCGACCCGTGACCTGCCTCTGGTCTGCATGCACGGGCACGTCGAGGCGGCGCTGCTCGCCGACGACGAGCCGTTCGGCGACCCGGCCTCGCTGTTCGTGACGCCCGATCACTACCTCACCCGGATGCTGGTCTCCCAGGGCGTGCCCATCGGGGCGCTCGGCATTCCGGGGGGCGACGGGCCGGTCGAGTCCGACCCGCGGGCGATCTGGCGGCGGTTCTGCGAGAACTGGCGGCTGTTCCGGGGCACCCCGACCCGGTTCTGGCTGGAGTACGAGCTGGTCGAGGTGCTCGGAGTGAGCGTCCTGCCGTCCGCGGAGACGGCCGACGCGCTCTACGACGAGATCGCGGCCAGGCTGGCGGAGCCCGCGTTCCGGCCCAGGGCGCTGTTCGAGCGTTTCCGCATCGAGGTGCTGGCGACCACGGACCCGGCGCAGTCAACGCTGGACGATCACCGGCGGATCAGGGAGGGAGCCTGGCCGGGCGTGGTCATCCCCACGTTCAGGCCCGACAGCCTGCTCCGGCTCGACGCGCCCGGCCGGGCGGCGGAGATCGCGGAGCTGGCCGAGCTCACCGGGGAGGACACCGGGTCCTACGACGGCTACCTGCGGGCGCTGCGTCAGCGCCGGCGCGCGTTCGTGGCGGCGGGGGCGCTGGCGACCGACCACGGGCACCTGACCGCGGCCACCCACCGGCTGTCCGACACCGAGGCCGCCCGGATCTACGCCGCCGCGCAGGCCGGGGGGAACTCCGGCGGAGCGCCCGGGGACGCCGAGGCGTTCGCCGGGCACATGCTGCACGTGATGGCGGAGATGTCGTGCGAAGACGGGCTCGTCATGCAGCTCCATCCCGGCGTGCTGCGCGACCACGACAGCGCCGTGCGCGCCGTACACGGACCCGACCGGGGGTTCGACATCCCGGTCGGCACCGAGTTCACCCGGGCGCTGCGGCCACTGCTGGAATCGTACGGCCGCGACCCCCGGCTACGGCTGATCGTCTACACCGTGGACGAGACGACCTACAGCCGGGAACTGGCCCCCCTCGCGGGCGTCTACCCGGCGCTCCGCCTCGGCGCCCCGTGGTGGTACCTGGACAGCCCCGACGGGCTGCGCCGCTACCGTGAGCTGGTCACCGAGACCGCCGGCTTCTACAACACCACCGGCTTCGTCGACGACACCCGCGCCTTCATGTCGATCCCCGCCCGGCACGACCTGGCCAGGCGCGCCGACGCCGCGCACCTGGCCCGCCTGGTCGCCGAGCACCGTCTCTCGCCCGGCGAGGCGGTCGAGACGGCCGTCGACCTCGCCTACAACCTGCCCAGGCAGTCCTACGCGATGTTGCCGCCCAGGTAGAAGGTCGTGTTCACGGCCGTCTTACGGCGGCCGTGCCGGGGCAGGCTCGGAGCGTTGGGCTCCAGCACGTCCACACCGATCACGCGGGGTTCCAGCACGTCCACGCCGATCACGCGTTCGACGCTCATGCCGTACAGGAACGTGTAGAGGCCGGCGAGCAGCCGCTGGACGTCGGCGTGCGGGCGCACCACGAGCCGCAGGAAACGGCTGGTGGCGCCCAGCTTGTTGCCGCACTCGCGGACGAAGACGCCGTGCTCGGACATCAGGTAGTCGCGCAGGCCCACGCCGTCCTTGCCCTCGGGGAGCCGCACCAGCAGGAAGTTGCCCTGGGAGGGGTAGACGGTGAGGCCGGGCAGGGAGGCGAGCTGCCGCATCATCGTCACCCGGTCCTGGGCGAGCATCCGCAGGCTGTGGCGGTACTCGTCGAGGTGCTCGCCGAGCAGGGACACCACGATCTCGGCGAAGGAGTTGAGGTTCCACCTGGGCAGGGCCCGCCTGACCCGGCCGGCCAGCGCGGGGTTGGCCACCAGGTAACCGAACCGCACCCCGTGCAGGCCGAAGTTCTTGCCCAGGCTCTTCAACACGACCACGTTGGGCCGGATCGCCGCCTCGTCGGCCACACTCGCGTACGGCTCCGCGTCCACGAACTCGATGAACGACTCGTCGACCACCACCAGGTCCAGGTCGTTGAGCCGGTCGAGCAGCCTGACCATCTCGTGCCTGGCGACATAGCCGCCGTCCGGGTTGTTCGGGTTGCAGATGACCGCCACCCGCGATCCCCGCTCCCGGATGAAGCGCACGTACGCCTCGACGTCCAGCCGGAAGCCCTGGGCCTCCTGCAACGGGAACATGTCCACCCGTTTGCCCGTCTCCAGCGGCTGGTCGGTCCACCTGCCGAAGGTCGGCACCGGCACCGCCAGGCTCTCCTTCACCAGCAGGTGATCGATCCAGGTGATCAGCTCGGTGGAGCCGTTCCCCATCGCCACGGTCGCCGGATTCAGCCCCAGCGTGGAGCACAGTTCCTTGGTGATCGTCTCCGCGTCGCTCGGGTAGTACTTGAGGATGTCGACCATCCCCTCCCGCAGCCGGTCGAACATCTCCTCGGTCGGGAAGTAGGGGTTGCACGGGATGCAGAAGTCCACAAGATCGGACCGCTCGGACGATCCCCTGGTGAGCGAGAAATACGACGGACTGTGCGAACCGGCGCGCAGCAGCGCGAGATCGGAACCGCTCAACTGGCTCCACCTCCTCAGCGCGGGCGGGAACGTCCCGCCCGACTTGGCGATGCACTGAGGGGTACGCGCGCGGAGCCGCCTTCGTTCAACACCGCAGCGACATGATCTCCACCGCGCTCCCAGCCGACGCCCTACTGGCCTGCGGTAGTGCCGGCCATGTGGAGGAGACTTTCGCGAGTGCGGCGAAGGAGTTCCAGGACGCGGTGTTCGAGATCGTGGCCGGTGCCGAGCAAGCGGTTGCAGTGCAGATGGACATGGCTGCGGCACACTTCGGGAGAAGGGCGGGTGGACGGCAGAGCATGACGGCGGGTGGCGAGCAGGGACATCAGGGCCCGGTCGTGTGGTGTCGTCCCAAGCGAACCCGGATCGTGCAGGAGCCGGCGCAGCTCACGGGAACGCCTGCGATATTCCATGCCGCCGTCCGGTGATGGAGAGACACCATCACGGTAGAAGCGCGTGCGCTGCTCGACGTCGAGTCCGAGGCCGTCGAGCAGGTCGTCGATGCTGAGCGCGGCCACGGTGTTCGGGTCGTAGGGGAATCCACGGCTTCTGGACAGGGCGAGCAGGCCGGCGACGGCCGGACTGTCGGCGATGAAGACGCCCTCGGCGGCCGGCATGTCGTCCACACCGCCATACCGCTCGATCTCGCGTTCGTAGGTGTCGAAGGCGAAGGTCCGGCATGCGCCCGCGGAGATCAGATCGGCCGCCCAGTCGCAGACGTGGCGCATGAGCGGGCCCAGCAGCGTGGCGGGGTCGCCGTGGAATCGGATGCGCAGGTGCGGGTCGGGATCGGAGTAGCGCAGGAAGAACCAGCCGTCGGCCAGCCCTGCTCCGGTGACGAACTGCCCGAAGGGGCGAAGCGAATCGACGATCAACTCGTCCTCGAGTCGGCGGGGGCCGTACAGCTTGAGGTAGAGCCAGTCGCTGCCGGGCGGGCGCACCCGAGTCTGGGCAGGCACGACGACGGGGCGCCGGCGTCCCGTCGAGGCGGGTTGTCGCCGCCTGCGGGCGAGCGGCACCACCACCTCGCTGAGGTGACGGCCTTCGGGCCCCGGCAGCCAGGCGTGATCCGGATGGGGCAGGGCTTCCTGGAGGAGAACGGGACGTCCGGGTGGTTCCATGCGCAGCAGTTCGGCCTGCTCGGCGTCGTCCAGGTCGAGCAGCAGCCGGTTGTCTCCGCCGGCCAGGTACACGTGGCGGGGCACGAGGTGCGCCTCGCGCCAGGCGGCCAGGCTGTGCGAATCGCGCAAGGCCGCGGGATCGACTCGCCAGCGGGCCAGGGAGAGGACGACGCGGCCACGCTGGATCCGTGGCAGGAACGGAAGGCCGGCAGCCGGTCCCCAATCGAACGACGTGAACACGCACCGGCCGTCCCGGGCGACGTCCAGCAGGAAGCGGGCCGCGGGGGGCGCGTGCGTCGGATTGAGCATGTGGCACTGCGTGGCGATGATTTCCACGTCGCGTGCGGGCCACCGGATGGTGAAGAGGCCGGCGCGCAGGCCCACGACCAGTTCGTCGACCGGTACGAGCCACTCGTCCGAGATGCCGGTGGAGGGACCGAAATGGATCTCGTGGCGATGACCGGATGGGCGAATGGCGACGTTGCCGGAACGGGCTCGCTCCGGTGTGTAGACCACCTCGGCGAGAAGGCGGTCGGGCGCATGCCGGGATTCGACCTCCGCTGCCTCCGCCAGCGCGGCCACCGCCCGGGGCCCCAGCAGGTCGGCGAAGCGTCCGAGGGTTCGCCCGGCCGCGTTCGCGCCGAGGTTCGGTCCCACGACGAGCAAGAAGTCGCCCTTGTCGACGGCCTCGGCGCAGGACGCCGCCACCAGGACCGTGATGTCGAGGGATGGCGGGGCGAACGCGGCCGTCGGCGTCCAGGTCTGGAGACGTCTTAGCAGGTCATCGTCGAGTTCGACGGTGGTCAGGCGGTCACGGCAGGCGTTCATGGCAAGGTCGGACAGGAGCCGGTGGCGGGCGGTCGGCCCGGGGATCCCGTTGCCGCTGTCAGTGGGGCGGCCCAGCCCGAAGTCCGGGTCAACCAGCTCCAGCAGCGGAACCTCGCGGTCCGCGCCATAGCGGCTCTCGAACGCTCGGCGGTAGGCGTCGAGATGGGGCGGTCCTGTGGGGTACGGGGTCAGTCGCAGCAGCAGTTCGGCGGCCACGGCCGCTTGGGCACCGATTCGCGGGCTCAGACCGGTGCCGGCCAGTGGCAGCGCGAGATCCGTCTGGAGGAGGTTGCGCGGGTCGGTGGCGACCGCGATCGTGTTGACCCGGTCAAGCAGGCGTGGCCACGTCTGGACCCGTTCATCGAGCGGACGGGCGTCCCACTCCCGCAATGCCTTGCGCAACCCGGCGAGGTCTTCTGCGATGGGGTGGCCGGCGAGCCGCTCCTGCACATGGCGAAGGGGATCGCGGGTGAGCGGCGGCCGCAGGTCGTAGCGCAGGAACCCTTGACGGAGCAGGTCCTCGATCAGCCCATCCGCTTTCTCCGGCGTGGCACCGGGCAGCGTGATCAGTGCTTCGACGATCTCCGCACGCGAGACGGGCACACGAGCGAGGGCGAGCGTCCGCCGTACCGCCGATGTGGCACGTACGGACGCCGCACCGTCGGTGCCGCCTGCCGAGAACGCCCGCCCGGCCCGGACCAGCACGGATCGATCGGCCACCAGACGCAGCCCGGCACGGAGCTCGGGATCGTCTTCGAGGCACGCGATCAGATCCGTCAGCCAGCCCATGTCCGGGCGGGTACGGGTGCGCGGTGCCTCCTTGGCGAGGGCGACGTCGGTGCACTGCCCCCAATCCGCCAGAGCGACCCCCGCGAAGAGGCCGAACGGGGTCGGTCGCGTACTCATGCGAATGAGGTAACGCAGCAGTTTGAGGCCGATCCGGTGAGCTTTGGGATGATCGGGCGCCGTACGCGCCAGAGCGGCGGCCAGATCCGTGCTCGCCACCTGGACGGCCGCCACCACCGCCGGGGCGCCGGGCAGCAGGCAGGCCGGATCCCCGGGCCTGCCTGATTCCGCCGCGGCGCCGACCGGCAGGAGCGGGGCGCGTATCAGCGCCCAGTCCATCGGCGTGTACAAACTCCGGTTCGCGCGGGTCATGAGATGAGGAAGAGCCGATCCCAGGTCGGTTCGACGTCTGTGGCGGCGGCCAGGAGCACCAGGACGACGCCCGCCGCGCCGTCCAGGACCCCGGCCCGGTCCACGGAGTTGCCCTGCGGTTCCAATGAGGCGTACGCGAACGGCCGCTCCGGCTGGTAGGCCGCAAGCAGCTCGTCCACGAGATCGGCCACCGCGTGGCGGAACAGACCGGTGTCGTTGGCGAAGCGGAGCACGACGTGCAGCAGGCCACTGATCCCATGACAGAACGTCGGCGAGGGAATCGCGCGCAGATGTGCCGGGCGGCGCAGGACGGCGTCCAGGGCCTCCAGCGCCAGCTCACCCAGGACGCCATCGTCCAGCGCCTGTGACGCCAGCCACAATGCGCGCGCGACCCCGGGGCTCCCGTAGCACCACGCGCTCCGTGACGAGGCGGACAGGCCCGGTCTTCCATCGGTCGTCAGCGGTACGACCGCGGGCCAGTCGACTCCCCAATCGTCCCGGACACGGGAGGCGACCAGCCAGGCGGTGATCCATCTGATGGCATCCGCCTGGCCCGGGACCTCGACGCCCGCGCGCAGGGCGAGCGACAGCAGGGCGAGAGGTCCGGGGATGCCGTGCGCGAGACCGCAGTCGAGAGCGCCGTACGGGTGGAGTCGTGACATCGTCTCGTCGCCCAGCAGATGGGAGGGTGTCATCCAGCCGGGCGGCTCCTGCCCTCGGGCGAGCGTCACGAGCCCGCCGAGAATCTCCGGAAGGATCTTGTGCGGGTCGTGCGTCAGCAGGTGGGCGCCTATTCCGGCGGCTCCGGAGATCAGGTCGAAAGTGCTCACGGGGCCTGGCTCGGAGGTCTCGCTGAGCCGCGTACCGATCGCCGCCGCCCGGGGTGCCAGCGCATCGTCCAGTGCGGCGAGCATCCGCCGGTAGCGTGCCCCATCCCGGCTCAGCGACACGGTGGCGAACGCCAGCCCGCTCAACCCGCCGAGCAGGCCCGCCGGTGCCGCTTCCACGCCTGCCACGGCCGCCGTGAGAAACTCGTGGCCCACCCCGTCCCAGCCTTCTCCGGGCAGGCACGCGTCCAGATAGGCGCAGGTCACCGCAAGGCCCGCGTCGCCGTCCGCCACCGCGAAGGGCCTGCGGGCCAGAGTCTTCGGGAACCGGGTCTGTTCGATGGACGCGGCGAGCGCGGCCGCTATACGTCCCGGGTCGGTCACCCGCGCGGCGACGTCCCGAGCGATTCGCAGCACCGACGCTTGCCGGTCGGGAGCGAGCATGCTGTGCCAGGCGGCGTCACACTTCGACGTCGGCCGGGACGTGATTGCGCTCACCGGTCGCCGCCGCACCAGGGATCGCATGTCACGCAGCTACCGCAGTTGGTGGGGATGAGGCAGGTCTCGTAGCAGGATCCGCAGTTGGTGAAGCAGGTCTGGCAGGTCTCCATGCAGGTGCCCGGCGTCACGCAGTCTCCGCCGCCCGCCGCCGTCGGCTCCGGGCAGCCGTGCTCGTGGGAATCGGTCAGGCCCGGGATGCACTGACCGCTCCTCGGCCGACCGAACCGGACGTCGAGGTCGAACTCGTCGAGAGCGCGGGCCGTCCGTGTTCTGGTGAACTCCACCGCCGCGTCGCGACGCAGGGACACCCGGGTGGCTTCCTCGCCCCGGAAGGGTTCCTCCTGGCGGGCGACGGTGGTCATGTCGATGACGTCATCGACGTGGAACTCCATGTAATAGTCGAGCTCGCGCGTGAAATACAGCCGCCGGCAGTCCGGCCGGTCGCTGTCTCCGAGGAAGCCGGTCATGCGCAGAACCATCACGGGCGCCTGCGCCGGATCGGGCCGGAATTTCTCGACGATCGGATCCTGTGGTCTGTCGGCACTCTGCGGTGCGTTTTCGTCCTCGTCAGGCACAGCCTGCGCTCCTTTACGTCTGCGGTGGCCGAACTGCGGGCCTCGCGGCGCTCTGGAGCGAGTCCTCGTGGGGACGTTCGGTGCCCGGTTTGGGGGAGAACGCTCCGGATCGTGTCCGCTTCACGCTCGTAGAGGTCGCGCACGAGGTGCACGTATGCGCCCTCTGATGCGGGCGACGGGTCGAACGCCTCGTTGATCTCGCGCAGCCAGCGCAGAAAGAGCCGGACACCGCACCACCGACCCTTTGATGTGCTGCCCCATCGGGTCCCCCTTGCCGCTGGATCAATAGTTCTCCTGCTCGAAGTAGGGCAAGCGAGAACCATCGCCTTCTTCAAGAATCACTCGCGCGAAGGACAACGGCCGGCGAAACGCCATCCCCGGGTGAGCGAGAAGTACGACGGGCTGTGCGAACCGGCGTGCACCAGCGCGAGATCGGAACCGCTCAACTGGCTCCCCTCCTCAGCGCGGGCGGGAAGGTTGCGCCCGACATGGCGACGCACTGAGGGGTGGGCGCGCGGAGCCGCCTTCGTTCAACTCTGCAGCGGCTTGATCTCCGCCGCGAACTCCTCCAGGAAGCGGTCAAGGGAGACCACCGGCCCGGCGGGACGCAGCACGAGCTTGGTGACACCCGCCTCGACATACCTCCCGATGAGATCGCGGGCCGCCGTCCAGCCCACCGGGACCAGGTCCGCGGGGTCCGCGTCCGGATGGCGGCGCAGGATCGCGGCGGCCACCTGGTCGGGGATCTCGCCGAAGGCCACGGCCAGGCTGATACCGAAATGGTCGGGTTCGATCTCCCGGCCGGCCTCTTCCGCGTGCGCCTGGATCGTCTCGCGGCCCGTCCTCGCCTGTTCCGGGGTGCGGAAACTGGCCAGCCAGCCGTCCGCGAGCCGGCCGACGCGCCGCAGGGCGACCGGACCGCTGCCGCCGAGCCAGATGTCGAGCGGCCTGGCCGGGAGCGGGCCCACGCTCGCGTCCTCGACGCGGTGGAACTCGCCCTCGAACGTCACCTTCTCCTGGCTGAGCAGCAGGCGGAGCAGGTGCAGCGACTCGTCGAAGACCGCGCCGCGCGGGCCGGGCACCGGGAACGCCTGCCGCTCCCCCGGCCGGGCGGGCAGCAGGCCGAAGACGGGGAGCACCCGCTTCGGAGCCAGCAGGGCCAGCGACGCGAGCTGCTTGGCGACCAGCACGGGGTGCCGGCCGGGGAGGATGGCCACGCCGGTGCCGACCTTCAGCCGCCGGGTCCTGGCCAGCGCGTACGCCATCCCGACGAACGGCTCGACGGATCCCTCGGAGACGACCTCGGACAGCCACAGCGAGTCGAGGTCCAACGCCTCGGCCCGATCGACGAGCCCGGGGAGCCGATCAGCGGGCATTCCCGAGGGGGGCGCGATCCCGATTCGTACCTTCATCCGCCCATTCGACCATGGCCCGCCTCCCTCCCCACGGGCACCCTTCCCGAAGCATGTTCAGTCGATGTCCTCTTGCTAAGTTGAACTTACTAAGTTTAACTGAATATATGGCACGGAAGACGAAAGAGCTCGGCCGGTTCACGGACGTGGCGCTGCTGGTGCTCATCAGCCTGGCCGAGGGTCAGAAGCACGGTTATCGGATGATCCACGACATCGAGGAGTTCTCGGGGACCGCGCTCGAACCCGGCACGCTCTACGGCGCGCTGATGCGGCTGGAAGGGCGCGGCTGGATCGAGCCGGTCGAGTCGTCCGAGAGACGCAAGCCGTACCGGATCACCGAGGGCGGGCGCGACGCGCTGCGCGAGCAACTCGCCGCCCTGCGCCGCATCGAGCAAACGGGCGCCAAGCGCACCGGACTCGCCTGGGGGCTGTCATGATGCGAGCGGCAGCCAAGGCGATGCTCTACCTCTATCCGCAGGCGTGGCGAGATCGCTACGGCGAGGAGGTCACCGATCTGGTCACGTCACGGCCCGCTCGCCTGCGCACGGTGCTCGACCTGCTCGCAGGCGCCGCCGACGCGTGGCTCCACCACCGGCGAAACCCCGCGGCCAAGCCCGTCAGGATCCCACTCGCTGTGGTCCTGTCCATCACGGGGACGGCCCTGCTCCTTCTGTGGAACCCGGGCGTGCGCGATGTGGCCAGCCTCAACGGAGCCTGGGGCGAGGCGGCGGGTATCGGCTCGCTCGCTGGTCAGCTACGCGGGATAGCGATGTCGCTGTTCGTCATCTCGGGCGTATCGGGCATTCTCTCGGTGGTGCCGCTCCTGCTCGCCTCCCACGCCACCATGAAGGGCTCCTCGCACGGGCAGCTAACGCGGATGACGGCGCGGCATGTCGTCGTGACGGCACTCCTGCTGGCCGTCCCCATCGCGCTGTTTGGTTATTCCTTCTACGGCATGGCCTTCACTCAACTGGGCTTTCCCGTCGGGCCACTCGGGGAGGCGATGACTGGCGGCTTCATCGTCCCCATCATCCTGGCGTTGCTGTTGCCGCTGCCCACGATCGCGGCAGCCGCTCCCTCCCTGTTGCCCGACGTGCGCAAGAGCGGCGGCACGCTCGCGGTGGCGGCCATCTTCAACGCGCTGGCCTGGCTACCGGTCATGGTCCTGCTGGCACTGGGCCTGCAGAAGACGTCGTGGACGTTCGTCGCGGCGGTTACGGCCGGCGCGCTGGTCAGCGTCTGGATGTCCGCACTGGTCGCGAGGAACGTGCTCCGGCAGGGCCGGACCGCGATGGGCTGGCTCAGCCCCGGATGAACCTCCTGAATCCCAGGCTCCGGGCCGGCGCGCTCATGCGCTGAGTTCGTCGACCAGTTCGTCGATGATCCACGGCACCCGGGAGCACACCTCGTCGGCGTACCGGTCGAGCGTGGCCAGCGCCTCACCGATCCCGGCCGCGACCACGCTCGGCAGGTCGAGCAGTACCCGCTCCTCCACCGAGATCTCCCCCTCGACCCGGAACACCTCGCCGACCACCCCGATCGCCACGGCGAACCGCACCTCCCGCCCGTCAGGCAGGGTGAACACCGCCCCGGTCGTCGCCCGCGCCGGATCGAACCGCGAGAACACCTCCCGCCGCACCTGCGAATGCCGCAACCCGGCGAACCCCTCCCCCGCCCGGCACAACGCCCCCAGCAGCCCAGCGGCGGCCCGACTCTCACTGTCCACCCCCCGAGCGTAAAACAATCGCCAAGCCTCCGCCTGCCCGCCACGCACCAGTCATCGGCCGACTGGGCCACTGAGCAGTGCGAATGGTCCCGGACTCACTCGACAGCAACGTGCCTTCTCACCGCGGCGGCAACCCCGTGCCGGTGGTGGTGATTCGCCGCTGGACGATATGGAGGTCCACCTCGATCTCGGCGAGGATGCCGACACGGCGCGACCCGCCCCCGGCGTCAGGCGGCTGGATGGCGCCCGGCCTGGCGGCGCTCCGCCTTGTCGAACTCGCCGAGGGCCCAGACGGCCCAGTCGCGGGAGGCCTCGTACTGGCGCAGGCCGTAGCCGGCGGCGAGCCAGCCGAAGTCCAGGCGGCCCTCGGGGGAGACCGGCGTCTCGCCGGACACGGTGTCCTTGAGGCGGGCGAGCTCCTGCTCGGCGTGGGTGACGATCTCGTGGAGCAACTTCCGGGCGTCGTCGGGGTCGAGGGCGGACAGCAGGAAGAGCCTCAGCACCCCCTCGTTGCGCACCGCGCCGCTCACCAGTGGTTGGAGCAGCCACGCGCGCAGTTCGGCGAACCCCGCAGCGGTGATCGTGTGGACGCGGCGGCCCCGCGCGCCTTCCTCGGCACGCTCGATCAGACCCTCGTCCACGAGACGGGCCAGCTCTGGATAGATCCGGTTGTGACCGGCCTGCCAGGCATACCGCCCGAGGTCGCCCTCGAACGCCTTCGCCAGGTCGTATCCGCTCGCGGGCCGCTCCGTCAGCAGACCGAGCAGTGCGTATCGCAGCGCCATGCTGCCGAGCCTATCATCTCCATCTGGATAGGTCCGTATTGACATATCCAAGTGGATATATAGAGACTGGCTCTTCACCGAGAGGAAGTGGACATGCCACAGACACCCGCCCACTTGAGCGGCCTCATGGCCCCGGTGGCAGATGAGATCGACGCCGCCGACCTGCCCGTGACCGGCACGCTGCCGCCCGAGCTGACCGGCCGCTTCGTCCGCAACGGCCCCAACCCGCTGCCGGGCGAGCAGTCCGGCCACTGGTTCGACGGACACGGCATGCTGCACGGCGTACGGCTGCGCGACGGCCGCGCCGAGTGGTATCGCAACCGGTGGGTCCGCACCGGATATCTCGCCGGCCGGCCGGAGTTCAGCCCGGACGGCACCCGCGACCTGACCGTCGTAACCGCGAACACGCACGTGATCGAGCACGCGGGACGCATGCTCGCGCTCGAGGAGGGCGGCCTGCCGTACGAGGTCACGCCGGAGCTCGACACGGTCGGCGCGCACGACTTCGGCGGGCGGCTCACCACCGCCATGACCGCGCACCCCAAGCAGGACCCCGCGACCGGTGAACTGCACTTCTTCGGGTACGGCGCGCTCCCGCCCCACCTGACCTACCACCGGCTCGACGCGTCGGGCGAGCTGGCGCACAGCCGTGAGATCACCGTCCCCGGGGGGACCATGATGCACGACTTCGCCATCACCGAGCACCACGTGGTCTGGCTCGACCTGCCGCTCACCTTCCGGCCGGAACTGGTCGGCAAGACCATGCCCTACCAGTGGGACGACGGGTACGGCGCGCGCCTCGGCGTCATGCGGCACGACCGGCCCGACGCCCCGGTGCGCTGGTTCGACGTCGATCCCTGCTACGTATTCCACGTCGGCAACGCCCATGAGGACGCCTCGGGACGCGTCGTGCTCGACGCCGTCCGCTACGGCCGGGCCGACTTCACCGCCATGTGGAGCACGGCCGGCGGCTCGAACGACCCGGCGGGACCCGCCGCCGCGGCAGCCGCCGCCCCCTCCGGCTCGGCCCGGCTGCACCGCTGGACGCTCGACCCGGCGACCGGCGTGGCAAAGGAGGAGGCGCTCGACGACCGCGGGGTGGAGTACCCGACGCTTGACGACGAACGGGTCGGCCGCGGCGCGCGCTACCTGTACGCCGTCTCCGGCCCTGAGATCGTCAAATACGACCTGTCCGGTGGGGAGGTAACCGGCCACACGCTGCCCCCGTGGACGGTCACCGGCGAGGCGGTCTTCGTGCCCGCGACCTCCGGACCGCGGCGCGAGGACGACGGCTGGCTGATCTCCATCACCACCACCGTCGACGGGAGCGCGTCCCGGCTCCTCGTGCTCGACGCCTCCGACCTCGCCGCCGAGCCGGTGGCGATCGTCGATCTGCCGCGCGGCGTGCCGGCGGGCTTCCACGGCACCTGGTTCCCGGACGGGCCCACGTCCTAGCAGGGCGCGGGCAGCGCTGGAAAGCCCTGCAGGGCTTTCCGGGGTGTCTGGCCGGAGGGTGCCGGCCTGTACGGGGTTGAGATCAGAGGATTCGCCTGTGCCGTGGTCCGCCGGACGCAAGGAAGCCCTCTGGCTCAGGAGGGGCCGCCTGCGGCCGCTTGGACGAGGTCGTCGCCGCCGACGACGAAGCGCACCTGCACGTCCGTGGAGCGGGGTGGGTCGTTGCGGTGACCGGTCACTTCTTCCTGGAGTCCCATGGCACGCCCGCCGCCCAGCTGTCGAAGGCACGCAGGAGGACCACCAGCGCGGCCGCCAGCCGCCAGTCGGTCTCCGGCGCGTGGAGAAGCAGCCGGTCGCCGCTGGACCGGAACTCCAGCGGCGTCCGTCCGCCCGCGCGCCAGATGACGCGCCGGGGCCCGCGCGCGATATCGCCACCGTTCGAGAACAGAGCCACCAGCACGATCAGCGCCTGCACCGGCCACAGCGGCCACCACACGCACCACCAGAAGATGCGGCCCTTGTAGCCCACCGCCTCGGGGCCGCCTGCCTGCTTCACGGTCCAGCGAGTGCGCAGTCCCCTGCCCCGGAGTGCCTTCTCGCGCACGAAGGTGCCGATGAGTTCGCCGTGTGCCCCGAGGACCTGAAACGTCGCGACGCCGCCGACGGCCGAGGCGGTCACCAAGGTCGCCACCCGTTCCCGGCGGTGCTCGTCGGCCCACAGCACGAAGGAGCGGGCGCCGCTGCCGCGGGCGGCGAGGTACGCGGGTATGCCGCCCGGCGGGAGTTCCCGCTCCGCGTAGGCGACCACCCGCGGTGGTCCGGATCCGTCGGAGAACTCGACCAGGTCCCCCACCGGCGCCGGCGCGCCGCCGCTGACTCTGCCCCGGTAGACCTTCAAGGTCACTGCGCTGCTCATCCGACGTTCCCCTTCGTGCTCGGAGTCCCGCCACAAACGATCTTCTCAAAGAGCTCATTCGGAGCCAGGCGGCTCCACTCTTCCAGCGGAATTGAGTAGTGGCCTTCCCCTTATAGCGTGGAGACCGAACCGGAAGAGGTTTGGTCGTGGCAGCAGTCACGCGGCGGCGCTTTGATCCGGAGTTCCGGGCCGGAGCGCTGCGTATCGTCAAGGAGACCGGCAAGCCCGTGGCCCAGGTGGCGCGGGACCTGGGAATCAGCCCGTACACGCTGCACAGTCGGGTGCAGATGGATCGGCTCGCCGAGCAGTACAACGGCGACGGCGGCAAGGGAGCGGCACGCTGAAGGAGTCCGAGCAGGAGGAACCGGCCCGGGCTGTGGCGGGAGAAGGCCGCGCTGGCCAAGCAGCACGCCCAGGACAAAGCCGCGTGGGAGAAGGAACGCCCGAGCTGGAAGACGAGCGTGATGACGCCCCTATGGTTGCCAAGCGGCTGCCGGTGGCGTTGGTGCTGGTGAGAGGGCCGCGAGGATGATCGGGAAGACCTCGCGGGCGACGTACAGCGACAAACCCCGACAGGCCCGGCCACGCCACCGTAACCGCCCGCCTTTACGGCGTAGATCAAGTTGCTGCGGGGCCCGGCCGCATGCTCCGCATCTCGGCACGCTCATGAGGGATCTCACGTGATTAGCATTGTGTGAGATCGGAAACACGGCTCGCGCCGTCCGGATGCGACCCGGGCCGACACGCGCCCACGCGCCGCCGAGGCGGCATTCAGGACCGGCTCATCAGCCGCTCGCCCACGCCTTGAAGTCCCCACCTCGGTCAAACTCAGCTCGCGGAAGGACGCCAACAGCACTATCGACCACGCGTAACTGTTGCGATCACGTGAACGCCAGCACCACGCCGGTCAAGACGCCGAGGAGCACGACCACGGCGGGGAACACGAGAATGGCGATCAGCAGGCCCGACCCGTTCCACGGCTGCGGCCCCTGCCCCAACGATCCGGAGCGGAATTCGTCAAGCGGAGCCCGGTATTCCAGCTCGAGCACCTGACCGTGTTGCAGCGAGACCGGCGCCTGCGCGTGCCCGTACCGCGGCCGCCACCTGAAGTCCGGCACGAACACCTCGACCTGGTACTGGCCGGGCGACAGCACCAGCACGTTCTGACCCCACCGTGCCGAGTAGGGGTGACCGTTCAGGAGGATCCGAGGCGTAGTCGCCGCCATCGACGCCCACGACAGGGAGTGGACCTTGGTGTTGATCACAAGACGAGCTTGAGGGTTCATACGCATCAGCCTGTCAGCATGGTCGACGACAGCAGAATGGATCCAGCTCAACGGCATCAAGGGTGCGCTCGGCCTGCTCACCCGGGCCACACGATGACAACCAGAGGCATGTGACGTCGCCGCTACCCCAGCGACACCAGCGCTGCCGAGTAGGCCCTGCTCGAACCTCTTCTCCCGACGCCGGCCTGCCTGACGCCGAAGGGTTGCCGGCCGGAGAAGCATCATCGTCGACGCGATCCGCTACCCGGTTGATAACGGCTGCAAGTGGCGGTCTTCCAGGAACAGCCCGAGGTAGCGGACCGTGCACATCTGGAGCGCGAACCCCAGACGGTTGTGGTCCCCACGCTTCCCGATCAACGCCCGGTCGACGTCGTCAAGGAAGAAGAAACGCTCCAGCTCAGGGCGCGTCGGGACCTCATCGAAGACACCGTAGGAGGCAGCCTTCCCGACAGCGCATGGCGCCGCTTGAGTTGTTCCGTTGCGCCTTTCCAAGATCTTGCCCGACACGACCGGTGCTTGGAGGCCGGGTGAGGCGTCAGGCTGGGCGATTCACCGCGTGGCTGCCGCTGTCGGCCGGGTGTGAGAGGTGTCCGGGCGCGGAGACGGAGAAGTCGACCTTGAGCGCGTAGCGGTGCGCCACGTAGGAGCTAATTGTGTATTCGAGGGGGTTCCCGTGCTGGTCGATGATGGAGCGTGTCTCGACGAGCATCGGCGTGGTGGGGGCGACGGCGAGTTCGGGTGCGTCGTCGTCGGCTGTGCGCGCCGTGAGGATGGAGGAGCCGAGGGTCGGGTGCAGTCCCAGGCGGCGGAGGGTCTGGTGCAGTGATCCGATCTCCAGGTCGGCGGTGAGCAGCGCGTCGAGGGTGGCGGGGAACGTGGCGTGTTCGATGGCCACGGGCAGGTCGTCGAAGAGCCGGACGCGGCTGATGGCGACCACGGACGCGGGTTGCGTGGTTAGGGCCGGGTAGAGGGCGGCCGTCTCCTGAGGGGAGGCAGGGCGTACGGCGGCCTCCAGGACCCGGGAACGCGGTGTCTTGCCAAGGACGAGGGCCTGGTCGTGGAAGCTCAGCAGGGTGCCAACGGGCCGGGCGGGGGCGGCCTGGCGCACGAAGCTGCCTCGCCCGGGCACCCGCTCCAGCAGGCCGTCGCGCTCCAGCCGGACCAGAGCGGCGCGCGCCGTCATCCGGGAGACACCGAACTCCTGAGCCAGCTGCGATTCGGAGGGGAACCGATCGCCGTCGGCGGCGCCTTCGAGGCGCCGCCGCAGCTGCTTCTCGATGCGCTCGTACAGCGGTTGCGACGCGGCCATGGCGGGTGTGCTCCTCCTCGGTTGGACGGTGCCGGCCCCCAGTGTGACGCCAGTCGACACCATCGTGCAGATTTGTATAGGCTGTATATACAGCATATCGGGTTGGCTTTGAGGAGAGCATCATGTCCGTGGCCTCGATCGACATCCCGCGCTGGGAGGGGCCCCTGCCCTCACGCGAGGAGGTGGCGAAGATGATCGACCACTCGCTGCTGCGACCCGAACTGACTCCGGCCGAGGTCGAGGACGGCCTGGCGACTGCGCTGGAGTACCGCACGGCGTCGGTGTGTGTGCGGCCTGCCGACGTGGCGGCTGCGGCCGCCACGCTGCGCGGCAACGGGGTTCTCGTCGGCACGGTCGTCGGCTTCCCGCACGGCAGCAGCACCACGCAGGCGAAGGTCTTCGAGGCCACCGAACTGATCTCCCTGGGGGCGGAAGAGATGGACATGGTGATCAACATTGGTCGCCTGCGCGGCGGCGACGTCGCGTTCGTCCAGAACGAGATCGCCGCCGTCGTCCAGGCCGCCGAGGGGCGCCCCGTCAAAGTGATCTTCGAGAACGCCTACCTGACCGACCAAGACAAGACCGCCGGGTACAAGGCCGCCGAGACCGCGGGCGCGGCCTTCGTCAAGACCAGCACCGGGTTCGCCCCCGGCGGGGCGACGGCCGCTGACATCGCCCTGATGCGGCGTGCAGTGTCCTCCCACGTGCAGATTAAGGCCGCTGGAGGCGTGCGCACCCTGGACGCGCTCCTGCACCTGCACCGACTCGGTGCCACCCGCTTCGGAGCCACGGCCACCGCAGCGATCCTTGACGATCTCGAAAGCCGCCGCAACGGCAACCCGCCCACCGCAAGCGCCGCCGAACCGATGGCGGGCTACTGAGTGGAAAGCCCCGTGCAGCGCGTAGCCTCCACGCTCTCACCGCTACCACGACAGCCTCACAGCCAGGCCGGGCGTAGGCCGAGACCCGCGTGGTCGGGCGACTGCGAGGTCGAGGCGGGTGTCCATGTCCAGGCGGAACCGTCCGTCTCATCGCTAACGGCGTTCCTGCCCTCCAGTAATGACCCATACCTGGCGGCTGGGGACACGTTCGGGAGCGGAGCGCCTTCAGGGACCGGAAGCCGACGCCGCGGCGGCGTAGGTCGGCGACGATCGTGATGAGGTCGTGGAGGGAGCGGGCGAGCCGGTCGAGGGAGGGGACGACGAGGGTGTCGCCGGGCGCAGGTAGTCCAGGGCTTTGGTGAGCTCTTCACGGTCGACGTCCTTGTCGGAGGAATGCACCCGCATGACAACCAGTGCTCAGCAGCTGATCGAAACGGCACGTCTCGCACCGCTGGCCGGCCCGTTCGACTGGGAACAGGTCGAGCACCGGCTCGGGGCGCCCGTGCCGCAGGACTACCGCAAGCTTCTCGACGCAGGGGGTGGCGGACTCTGGCTGGACTATTTGAGGCTCTACGTTCCGGCGCCCGGCCCCGGTCTCAAGCACGTCGATCTCGAGCGGTCGGGGCTGGAGTTCGAACAGCTCCAGGACCTGTTCGAGGACGAGGTCGTGGGACCGCCCGACGATCTCGACCCTGATTCCAGGCTGCTGCCCTGGGCGTCGACCGGTACGGGGGTCACGCTCTATTGGCAGGTCTCACCCGAGGCGGCGGCCGATTCGTACCCGATCCGGGTCTCGGACCGGTACGGCGACGTGTGGGAGAGGTACGGCCTGCTCACCACCGACCTTCTCCTGGGAATCGTCCAGGGCGAGGTGCACAGTGAGCTGCTCAACGAGTCGTGGATGGAACGCGACGTGCTCTTCAAGCCTTACGCCGACGAGTAGCGCGGTTCGGGCCCTGATCTGCCGCGTCCTGAGGAGGTCGGCCATCTCGGTGGCCCGAAGGCAATACAGCTCGCTCACACCGCCTGATGCTGTCGACCCGGTCTACTCCAGCATTGAGAGCAGCCGAATGCCGCCGAACACGAGTATCACCAGGGCGGCCGCGCAGCCGGTGATGATCGCCGGCATCAGCGAATAATTGCTCTCGCCGATGTGGTTCGGCAGAATGTCGCCCATGATCGACGATCCGCGACCTGGCTGGAAAAGCATGGTGGGCGTCCTGGCGGCCGGCGCGGTGTTTGGCGCGGCGACCTCCCTGGCCAACGCCGTAGCCCATCTTTCTGTGGATCTGGAAAGCCGGGAAGCGACGACCAACGGGTGGTCGTTCATCGAGATTGTGAGTGTGCTGCTGGACTCCGGCTGGGCATGGGCCGGGCTGGCGGTGCTGGCGGGGTTCCTGGCCACCCGCGCCAAGCAGCGCGGTCTTGGGGCCCGGGCGCTGGGCCGGGGCGCTGTTGCCGGTGTGGCGACCCTGCTCGCTGCCACGGCGGCGTACTATGCCGTGGATACGGTCGTCCACGATGTCCCGCTTGGCTCCTATGGGCATGACACGGTCTTCTGGTGGGCGGCGAGTGTTCTGCTCGGGCCGATTTTGGGTGCCATAGGGTCATGTGCCAGGAAGCCGGGAGCGATCGGTGTGCTCGCCAAAGTGACGGTTCCGGTCGGCGCGGCCGTCCAGATGGTCGTGATGCCGCCCGGTAGGAATGAGGTGATCACGACCATCGGGCAATGGGTTGTATGGACGACAGCTGTCGTGATCACCGGCGTGGTTGCGGTCCGCTTCCTCGGCGTGCAGCGGCAACGAAACCACCCCAGGGGGAGCTGACTCGCTGTAAGTCTCGGCCAGCAGAAGAGTTTTCTTCTGAGGTCGCGCGCAACGAGCCTCCGCAGGAGCTCGGACCCGCTCGACGCCGGCCAGGTTGCCCGGCTCGATGCCCACGACGAGGTAGGCCCGTCCTTCGGTGTAGGCGGCGGCGACGTCGGGCTGGCGGTTGGCGAACCCGGAAGTCGAGCCACACGCTCTCGTCGGCCGCCTGGTCGGGGATCTCATTGGGGCTGGTCGGGAACCGACCGTGCACGGCATAAAACCGAAGCAGCAAGCGGGAAGCCTCCCGCCGCCCGCAGATCCACGACTTCGGTGTCCATACTGACCCTGCTTGATCGTGCGGGTCGAGGATCGGTGAAAGATTCGCTTTCAGTCCAGGGAAGACGCTCGTTGACATGCACTGACGCAATCCCGTGTACCAGCTGACAGCAGTCTTACCAACACCCGGAAGTTCAGCGCGCCCCACACCACGTCCCCCAACTGGAACCCGCTCGGGCTCTCGAAGGTGTCCAGCCTGCGCACCGGCGATGCCGTTCGTTTGGGCCGTATAACGCGATTCTTACCACCGGGCCTAGTCGCGGGATTCTTCCAGCAGACGTGCTGCCTGTGCGGTCCGCTGGTACAACACATAGCGCCCGTCTCTGACCTTGGTGACGAGGCGTGCGCGGTGCAGTGCGCCGAGGTGGTAGGAGACGGTGCCCGGGGTGTATCCGATCCGGGTGGCGAGTTCTGCGGTCGACCGGGCGGTTTCGAGGT
>NZ_JAKNTW010000023.1 GCF_022213955.1 Dolomitihabitans soli
CCGCCTCGATCACCGCCCGCGCGAACCCCGCGTTCTCCGCCAGAAACCCATAACCAGGATGAACCGCATCAGCACCCGACCGCCGCGCCACATCCAGCAGCTTCTCGACCGACAGATACGACTCCGCGGGCGTCCGCCCACCCAGCGCGTACGCCTCGTCGGCCATGGTGACGTGCAACGCGTCGAGATCGTCCACCGAGTAGACGGCGACACTCTCCAGACCCGCGTCCCGGCACGCTCGGGCGACTCTGACGGCGATCTCGCCACGATTGGCTATCAGGACCTTCTGCACCGGCGTCGTTCCTCCTGACGAGCCCGAGCCCACGGGCCTGAAACGGAGTGTAAGCGCCGGACCGCGGCTGGTCCCACCAGAGGTCACCCCAACTTTACACATGGAGTTATGCGGATCTTTATAGGAGAATGGTCGCGACAAGAGATGGTTAGCCCCTATTTTGTGCCCGACTTCTCCATAGCCACTCGGCATAATCCGGCCACACGACGTGGTCTGACGTCTAGGGTGATGGCGCTTGACCACTACCTGTGACAACCGGAGCAGTCGAGCGAACCAGTCGATCCAGAAGGAGACCTGCATGAGCCAGAGCTTGCTCGGTGGCAATCCCGCGGAAATGCAGCAGATGGCCACCCAGTTCACCCAGCAGGCTGATCAGGTGCGCGCGACGATGGCGGCGCTCGATCGAGAGGCGGCGAAGGTCGGTTCGGCTTGGACGGGTCCCGGAGCCGAGCGTTTCCGCGACTCCTGGCAGAACTACCGCGCAGCCTTCCAGCGGATGGGCGAAGAGCTTCAGGAAGCGTCCCGCGTCATCAACACCTACCGCGGCAACATCGAGTCGGCCACCAGCTGACCCGACCCCTACCACGGGCGCATCCCTTCCCCCGGGGGGTGCGCCCGTCGCCGTTCCCAGGTCACGAGGGTCAGATCGGCAGCGCGGTCTGGATCGGGGTGACCGTGCCCAGGGTGACCAGCAGGCCGCGTCCCGGCGGCCCGCCGATCGCGCCGCGCGGCAGCCGTACGCCGAACAGGTCGCCGTCGGCGGGGGTCTGCACCGACAGCAGCAACCCGGTGCGCGACTTGCGGGTCTCGGCGACGAAGCCGCGGTAGGCCGTGGTGAGGTCGCCGGTGGTGCCCGCGAGGATCAGGCCGTGCTCGGCGTCCCTGCCCGAGCGCAGCACCTCCTCAAGGGTCATCCCCAGCGGCGAGTCGGCGGAGATCAGCTCCGAGTCGTCCACGAGCACGGCGTATCTCTCCCGCTGCGCCACGATCGCCTGCAGGTCGCCGCCCTTGGCGTCGAGGACGGCGAGGACACCGGGCTCGCCCGCCAGGTCGCGGAGCGGGCTGCGGCGCGGCGACACCACCACGATGGGGGTGTCGCGGGCCAGCAGCGACCGGGCGGCCGTGAGCAGCGCCGAGGACCGCCCGGAGCGCGACGGGCCGGCGATCACCGCGCCGGGGCCCTGGGCCAGCAGGTCCACGCCGAGCGGGGCCAGCGCGTCGCCGCCCACGCCGAGCATCGCCCACAGCGGGGAGGGCGGTTCGAACGCCGGGGCCAGCTCGGCGGCCTGGCCGGAGGTGATCCGCATCGGCAGCGCGTCGACCCGCAGGGGAGGTTCCCCGAGACCGGCGGCGGAGGTGCGGGCCAGCTCCTGCAACGCCGCGACCTGCGCCGGGCCGGACGGGTCGTCGGCCAGCAGCGCGATCTGGCTCTCCACGAGCCCGTTCTCGCCGACCGACAGCGCGCGTCCCGGCGGCATCGAGGACGGCAGGTCCTTCATCGGCAGACCCGCCAGGCCGTAGTCGGCCGGATCGGAGAGCCGCAGCACGAGGCGGTCCTCGAAGACGGTGGAGATCTGGCCGAGCAGCCCCGACCGGTCCGCCGTCACCACCGCCCGCAGCCCGACCGCCGGCCCTTCCCTGAGCAGCTGCATCATCGCCTCGATCAGCCGCCCGTAGTCGTAGCCCTCGAACGCCGCGACGAACCCCTCCCAGCGGTCGAGCATCAGCACCAGCCACGGCGGCCGGTCGGCGCCCTGCCGTACGGCGCGCAGCTCGGCCAGCGAGGCGTAGCCGGCGGTGGCCAGCAACTGCTGACGCCTGCCCACCTCGGACCGGAGCCGGGCGATCAGCCGTTCGACCCGGTCGAGCTGGTCCCTGGTCACCACCGCTCCGCAGTGCGGCATCGACACCAGCGGCAGCAGCGCCCCGGAGCCGCAGTCGATCGCGTGGACGTGCACGTCGGCCGGCCCCGCTCCGGCGGCCACGGCCCCCGCCAGCGTCCGCAACGCCGTGGACCTGCCGCTTCTCGCCGATCCGGCGATCAGCAGATGCCCTCCGTTGACCAGGTCGAGCACCAGCTCCCGCCGCCCCTGCACCCACGGCTCGTCGATCACCCCGAACGGCAGCAGACCGGCCTCACCGGGCTCACCGGGCTCGCCGACGTCGGCGAGGGCGACCTGGTCGGGGAGCGGGTCGAGCCACGGCGAGGGCTGGGCGGGGATCCGCAGGAGGCGGGCGGCGTCGATGAGCGCGTCGGTGAGGGTGGACAGGTCGCTCTCGGCGGTGCCCTCGGGGAGACCGGGCGGCGGCGGGAGCGGGTGGCCGAGGGCGTGCCAGCCGAGGTCGGCCACCGTGACCCGGCCGTCGCCCGCGCTCGCGGGAGACCTGCCGCCGATCCGCGCGGTCTGTACGGCGGTGGCCGACCCGGCGCCCGACTTGACGTAGCACCGCCCGGGAGCGCCCTTGGGGATGTGGGCGGCGTCGGGCCGGTCGATGACGTCGGCGGACTCGACCGCCTCGGTGACCCGCAACGCGATCCGCAGCGAGGTGTTCGCCTGGATGTCGGCCGTCACCACGCCGCCGGGGCGCTGGGTGGCGAGGATCAGGTGGATGCCGAGCGACCGGCCGCGCCTGGCGATGTCGACCAGGCCGGTGACGAAGTCGGGTAACTCGGTGACCAGCGCGGCGAATTCGTCGATGATCAGCACCAGCCGGGGCAGCGGGTCGCGGCGGCCGGACAGGGCCTGGTAGTCCTCGATGTCCTTGGCGCCGGCCGCGAGCAGGAGGCGTTCCCTGCGGCGGATCTCGGCGGCGAGCGAGGCGAGGGCCCGGCCGGTGAGGTGCCCGTCGAGGTCGGTGACCATGCCGACGGTGTGCGGCAGCCGTACGCACTCCTTGAAGGCGGCGCCGCCCTTGTAGTCGATCAGCACGAACGTCATCTCGTCGGGGCGGTTGGCCAGCGCGAGGGAGCAGATCAGCGTCTGGAGCAGCTCCGACTTGCCGGCGCCGGTGGTGCCGGCGACCAGCGCGTGCGGGCCGTCCAGGCGCAGGTCGACGGCGAACGGGCCGTCGGGGCCCACGCCGAGGAGGGCGCGGGTGCTGGCGCCCTTCCAGCGGCGCGCGACCAGGGAGCCGGTGGGGGAGGGGAGATCGAGCAGGTCCAGCAGGCGGACCGCGCCCGGCAGGGCGGAGGCGGCGTCGGCCCTGCTGACGTCGCGGATGGGGGCGAGGGCGCGGGCCAGCCGGTCGCACCACGACAGCGGCACCTGGTCGGTGAGGATCTCGCCGAGCGTGTCGAGGCCGCCGCCGCTCAGCTGCAGCAGCCCGGCCGGGCCGCAGGCCGCCACGGTGGCGCACTCCTCGGGCAGCAGGCGCTGGTCGGCCTCCAGCGCGAGGGTGTAGACGCCGGCTTTGGGGCCCTTCCTGAGCACCTGGGGCATCCCGGGGAGCGAGCGCAGCACCTGGGCGCCGTCGAGCACCACCAGCACGTCGTAGGGGCGTTCGTCGTAGGAGGAGAAGGCGGGCTGGTCGGGCTTGGCCCCGCCGCCCCCGCCGGTCCAGCCGAGGTCGTCCCAGCCGGCGGGGATCTTGCCGAGCGACGGGGTCTCCTCGTCGAGGCGTTCGTCGATCAGCGCGACCAGCTCCGCCACCCGTCGCGCGGCGGCCTCCGGGTCGGCGCCGACCAGCGCCACGCAGTCTTCCCCGCCGTGCGGCGCGCAGTGCGGCAGCCAGCGCACCCAGCTCCACAGCTCCTCGCCGTCGGCGTGCGCGGACAGCACGACGATCGCGAGGTCGCGCGGGCTGTGCAGGGCCGCGGCCTGGCCGACCAGCCAGCGGGTGAGCCCGGTGGCCGTCGGCCGCGGCCCGGTGACTCCGGCGACCCCCAGGCGGCGCATCGAGAGCGAGACGGGCACGGCGTGGCAGGTGGGCGGCTCGGGCAGGGCGGTGTCGCCGGGGCCGCCGCGCTCGGGCACCATCTCCAGATTGGCGGGGAGATCGGCGAGGCCGACCCGCAGCCGCAGGGAGTCGGGGTCGTGGATCCGCCGCTCCCACAGCCGCCGGCGCGGTCCGGTGGCGGTCAGCAACAGCTCCGCCGGGTCGGGCGCGCCGGACCTGCGCGCCACCTCGTCGGCCGCTCTGGCGTTCTGCACGGTCGCCTCGAAGGCCACCAGCCGCTCCTTGTAGAGCTTGACGGCCTGGCGGTGCTGTTTCCGCCCGTGCCGCCGGTCGCTCCACCACTGACCGATCATGATCATCGGGGTCATCAGCGCGAACAGCAGGAAATACCACGTCTGGAGCACGAGGGCGAGGGTGAGACCGAGCGCGGCGGGCAGCATGGCGGCGAGCAGCTGCAGCCGCATCCCCTCGGTCCGCTTCGGCTCGGCGGGCACCTCCAGCCGGCGCGGGGCGTCGGGCCTGGCCAGCCGGGGCGGCCGGTTGTAGGCGAGCCCGCCGTCGGTCAGCGCGTCGAGGTGCGCGTCGGGCGGCTCTATGTTCGTCATCACGAAGGCGGAGTTGCCGCAGACCATCAGCGCGCCGGTCGGCCAGGGCACCGGCCCCTCCACCGGCGTGCCGTCGAGCACCGGGACCGTGCCCGCCACGCCGCCCGTGCCGCCGCCGGTCGCCGGGTTCCGTGACCGCTCCACGGTGACGTCCTCCGGCGTGATCCGCAGGATGGCGGCGTCGGGGGGCAGATCGGGATCCGACACGGCGATGGCGCAGGCGGGGTGTGAGCCGATCAGGTGGCTGCCGAGCCCCAGCCGGTGGACCGTGCCCGCGACCGGGCCGCCCACCACGCGCACCTCGACCACCCCGCCCGGCTCCTCGGCCACGGTCGCCGCGGCCAGCCGGTGATCGAGCGTGACCAGATCGCCGTCCCTGAGCACCTGGAACGCCGCCGCGTCCGGATCGAGCGCCCGCCCGTCGCGCCACAGCTTCCGCGCCCCCTCCGAGGCCGACCGGGGCCGTGGGATGCGCCCCTCCAGCCCGTACGGCGCGCGGGCGCGAGCGAGGCGGACGACCTTGGCGAGCCGCTCGCCGGTGGCTCCGCCGAGGGTCTCGGCCAGCCCGGCGACGGTCGTGGTCTCCTCGCCCTCGATCACCACATCACGACCGCCGCGCTCGTCCAGCACGGTGAGCATGATCCGCATACGCCGTCTCCTCGGGTCCGTACAACGTAATCACGCATGCCCTCCGAGGCGATGCGCTTTGCCGCAATCGCATGGCCGAGGCCCCTGCGGCCGGTGGTGCCAATGGGGTTTCTGGTGCGGATGTTACGTCTGTCAATTGGAGTCGACTATCACAAAAAGTCATGTCAAACCAGATGTCTCAACCGATAGGTCTTGCTAGTTGGGTATTGACATGGTCAGCTCAATGAATCCAGCATGGTTCCTCGCATTTACCCTCCGGATCCTCGCTGGGATGTCCATAATGGTGTGAATTAGCCAATTCGCACTCATCCTAATATTGTGATCCACAGCCCTCGCGACACCGCGTGGGCGGATCCACCGACTCCTGGGAGCCCCCGACCCATGAGGATCAGTGAGAAGCCCGCCCGCGACAGCCGTAATTCCACGGCCGCGGGACCGGCAGGCACCTTGTCCGGACCGGCGTCCAGAAAACTTCCCGTTCCTCCGCGCGAACGCAGGCCGGCCCTCGCGGCGCTCGCCGTACTGCTCATCCTCGGCGGCGCGCTGGCCACCACCCTGCTCGTGCTGCGCAGCGGCGACCGGGTCTCCGCGATCCGGATCATCCAGCAAGTGGGCGCGGGCCAGGCGATGACCGGTGGGGTGATGGAGGAGGTCCAGATCGCCGACAGCGGGATCGCCTACGTCGCCTGGGCCCATCGCAGGCAGGTGGAGGCCTACTTCGCCAGGGTCACGCTGTTACCGGGCACCCTGCTCACCGAGCAGATGGTCGTCAAGGCCAGCGAGGAGCTCGGCCCCGGCAAGGCACGGGTGGGACTTGCGCTGAAACCGGGGCAGATGCCGCTCAGGCTGTTACGCGGCCACCGGGTCCAGGTCATCCACGTGCCCGAGCGGAGCGCCGAGGGCGAGACCCGGGTGCTGGCCGAGAGCGCGCTGGTCGACAGTGTGGGCACCCCGGGCAGGAGCGGTTCCAGCGGCCTGGTCACCGTGATCGTGAGCAGTACGGCGTCGCCGGACATCGCCGCCTACGCCTCCAGCGGCGAGATCGCGCTGGCCGAGCTGCCGGGAGCGCACTAGGTGGCGCTCATCGTGCTGGCGGCCGACAAGGGAGCGCCCGGCGTGACCACGGCCGCGACCGCGCTGGGCGCCGTTTGGCCGCGGCCCGTCCTGCTTGCGGAGTGCGACCCGGCCGGCGGCGACCTGGCCTACCGGCTCCCGGCGGCGGACGGCGGCGTGCTCAACCCGGGCAGGGGCCTGCTCACGCTTGGCGCCACGGCCCGCAGGGGCCTGCACCCCGACCAGATCCACGAACACTCCCAGAAGATCGTCGGCGGGCTCGACGTGCTGGCCGGGCTCACCCACGGCGAGCAGGCCGGCGGGCTGACCTGGCTGTGGGGCCCGCTCGGGCGGGCGCTGGCCGCCGTGCCGCACGCCGACGTGCTCGCCGACTGCGGCCGGCTGGGCGGCCATCCCGAGTTACACGACCTGCTCGCCGAGGCCGCGCTGGTCGTGCTGTTCACCCGGGCCAGCCTCGACCACGTCGCCCACCTGCGCGAGCGGCTGATCTCGATGGGCAAGGGCCCGCAGCTCGGCGTGGTGGTGATCGCCGACCCCCGCCAGTACCGCGACTCGATCGACGAGGTGCGCCGCATCATCGCCGCCACCGGCAGGGAGGTCGCCTTCGTCGGTGGCCTGGCCCACGACCCCAAGGGCGCCGAGCTGCTCCGCGGCCAGTGGGGTGGCCGCTTGGACCGCTCCCTGCTCATCCGCACCGCCAGAGAGCTCGCCGGACGTCTGGCGGCACACGTCAGCCCGCCGGAGCGCACCCCCGAGCCCGGCGGCAGGATCTCCGCGCCCGGCGTCGTCGAGCGGAGCCGGTCCTATGGCGATTGACCACACGCTGGTGAAGCGGTTCCGGCAGGAGGTCGGCGACCGGCTGGCCCACCAGCGGCGGCTCGACCAGGCGAGCGGGGTGTCGCCGATGTCGGGGGAGGACGAGCGGCAGTTCGCGCGCGCGCTGATCGCCCAGGTCCTCGAGGAGTACGCCAGAGGCGAGATCGGCGTCGGTCGCACGCCGCCCACGGCCGAGGAGGAGGAGGCGCTCGCCGCCGGCATCCACGCCGCGCTGTTCGGCGTCGGCAGGCTCCAGCCACTGCTCGACGACCCCGACGTGGAGAACATCGACATCAACGGCTGCGACCGCGTCTTCGTCGGATACGCCGACGGCCAGGAGCTCAGCCACGAGCCGGTCGCCGAGTCCGACGACGAGCTGGTCGAACTGATCCAGATCCTGGCCGCCTACAGCGGCCTGTCCAGCAGGCCGTTCGACACCGCCAACCCCCAGCTCGACCTGCGCCTGCCCGACGGCTCCCGGCTCTCCGCGGTGATGGACGTGACCGTGCGCCCGGCGGTCTCGATCCGCCGCGCCCGCCTCGGCAAGGTCTTCGTCAGCGACCTCGTCGGGAACGGCTCGCTCACTCCCGAGCTGGGCCGTTTCCTGTCCGCCGCGGTCGCCGCGCGCAAGAACATCATGATCGCCGGATCCACCAACGCGGGCAAGACCACCATGTTGCGCGCGCTGGCCAACGAGATCCCGTCCACCGAACGCCTGATCACCGTCGAACGCGCCCTGGAGCTCGGCCTCGACCAGTTCACCGAGCTGCACCCGAACGTGATCGCCTTCGAGCAGCGCCTGCCCAACGCCGAGGGCCAGGGCGAG
This sequence comes from Dolomitihabitans soli, assembly GCF_022213955.1. Taxonomy (GTDB): domain Bacteria; phylum Actinomycetota; class Actinomycetes; order Streptosporangiales; family Streptosporangiaceae; genus Streptosporangium_A; species Streptosporangium_A soli. Next base: position 8,159 of record NZ_JAKNTW010000023.1, read on the forward strand.
ATCACCATGGCCGAGCTGGTCCGGCGGAGCCTGCGGATGAACCCCAGCAGAGTGATCGTCGGCGAGGTCCTCGGCGACGAGATCGTCACCATGCTCAACGCGATGACCCAGGGCAACGACGGTTCCCTGTCGACCATCCACGCCAACTCCAGCATGGAGGTCTTCAACCGCATCGCCACCTACGCGCTGCAGGCCAACGAGCGGCTGCCGATCGAGGCGAGCCACATGCTGATCGCCGGCGCCATCGACTTCGTGGTCTTCATCGAGAAGCACAACGACTACGCGCAGGGAGGCACCCTGCGCCGGTTCGTGTCGAGCGTGCGCGAGGTGACCGGCTGCGACGGCCGGGTGCTCTCCTCGGAGGTCTTCCAGCCCTCGCCCGAGGGCCCAGGCGTCCCGCGCGCGCCGATCTCCTGCCTCGACGAGCTGGTCCCGCACGGCTACGTCCCCGGGAGGTGGGCATGATCCCGCTGCCGCCCGGCCTCCTCGACCCGCTGGTGCTGCTGGCCGGCGCGCTGGCCGGCGGCGGCCTGTTCCTCTTCGGCCTGGCCCTGTACGGTATGCGCCCCCGCCCGCCGTCCCCCGACCGGAAGGCCAGACGCCTGCGGCTGCTCAGAGTCCTGTCCACCAGGACCGCGATCGCCACGATCAGCGGATTGGCCGTGCTGGCGGTCACCGGCTGGCCGGTGATGGCGGGCGGCGCCGTACTGCTCGTGCTGGCCTGGCACGGGCTGTCCGGCGGCGCGGGCGAGGAGCGCGCGGCCATGCGGCGGCTGGAGGGCCTCGCCGCCTGGACCGAGTCGCTGCGTGACACCATCGCCGGAGCCGCCGGGCTCGAACAGGCCATCCCCTCCTCGATCCGGGCCGCCGCGCCCATGCTCAGACCGCACCTGCGAGCCATGGTCGACCGGCTGCACACCCGGATGGCGCTGCCCGACGCGCTGCGGCTGTTCGCCGACGAGCTCGACGACCCGTCGGCCGACCTGGTGATCGCCGCGCTGATCCTCAACTCCCGGCTGCGCGGCCCCGGCCTGCGCGACGTGCTGGGCGCGCTCGCCGTGTCCGCCCGCGAGGAGCTCGACATGCGCCGCCGGGTGGAGGCCGAGCGCCGCGCGACCCGCCGCAGCGTGCAGATCGTGGTCGGTACGGCCATCGCCTTCGCGGCGGCCCTGGTGGTGTTCAACCCCTCCTACGTGGAGGAGTACGACAACGCGCTCGGCCAGGCCGTGCTGGTGGTGGTCGCCGCGCTGTTCGGGGCGGGATTCGCCTGGATGCGGCGGCTGGCCAGGTTCGACAAACCGGCCCGGTTGCTCGGGTCAGGGGGAGGCGGCGATGACTGAGGGCCTGCTGGCGGGAGCCGTACTGGGGCTGGGGCTGTTCGTCCTGATGCGCGCGCTGTTCCCCGCGCGCCCCGGCCTGGTGGCACGGCTGCTCGAGCTCGACGCGGCCGGTCAGGACGGCGACTCGCCGCGCATGCAGCTGGTGCTGCCCGACGAGGAGGTGAGCGCCTTCCGCCGGAGCCTGGGCGTACGGCTGGCGCGGTTCTACGCCGCGCGTGGCTGGGAGGTCCGCTCCACCAAGGCGGACCTGGCGCTGCTCGGCCGGTCCTTCGAAGGGTTCCTCGCGACCAAGGTGCTGCTCGCCGTCGCCGGGCTGCTGGCCTTCCCGCTGGTGGTCGGCTGGCTGGTCCTGATGGAGTGGGGGGTCTCGCTGACGATCCCGCTGTGGGCCGCCCTGGCGGTGTCCGCCGTCTTCTTCATGCTGCCCGACCTGCAGGCGCGCCGGGACGCCGCGGTGAAACGGCGCGACTTCCGGCACGTCGTCGGCGCGTTCCTCGACCTGGTCGCGATGAACCTGGCCGGCGGGCGCGGCGTCCCGGAGGCGTTGCTGATGTCGGTGTCGGTCGGCGGCGACGAGGCCAACTGGCCGATGGCCAGGATCCGCGAGGCGCTGTCCAACGCCCGGATCGTCGGCATCACGCCCTGGCAGGCGCTCGGCCAGCTCGGCGAAGAGATCAACGTGGACGAGCTGCGCGATCTGTCGGCGGCGCTCGGGCTGGTGGCCGACGACGGTGCGAAGGTGCGCAGCTCGCTGACCGCGCGGGCCGCGACGCTGCGGCGGCGCGAGCTCGCCGAGATCGAGGGGCGCGCGGGCGAGCGCTCCCAGTCGATGCTCGTCGCCCAACTCCTGCTCTGCGCGGGATTCGTGGTCTTTCTCAGTTTTCCGGCAGCGATGAAGATGTTGGGGGCATGATGCTCAACCACCCGTGGACCGTCTACCTGGTCGCCCTGCTCGGCGTGCGGATCGAGCGGGCGCGCAACGCACCCTCCAAGGGGGCCTCGGCCGTCGAGTGGGTGATCATCACGGCGATCGTCGCCGGGGTCGCGCTCGGCCTGGCCACCCTCATCAAGACCATGGTCGAGCAGAAGCAGACCGAGATCCAGGGCAACTTCGGCGGCACCGGTGGCGACGGACCAGCCGAGCCGTGAGCCGCCGCCGCGCCGCGCGCGACCGCGGGGCGACCGTGATCGAGTTGGCCCTGATCATGCCCGTGGTGCTGGCGGTGATCCTGCTGGTCGTGCAGGTGGCCCTGTGGTTCCACGGCCGGCAGGTCGCCGACGCGGCGGCTCGCGAGGGAGCGCGGATCGCCAGGTCGAGCGGCACCGAGTCGACGGCCTGGCAGGACGAGTCGGTGACCAGGGCGAAGGAGATCGTGGTCGCGATCGGGCCGGAGCTGCTGCGGGACGCCGACGCGCAGGCGTGGGAGGAAGGCGACCAGCGGGGAGTCGAGGTGACCGGCCAGGCCGTACAGGTGATCCCGTTGCTGCCCGCGCTGACCTTCACGATCACCTCCAGGTTCGGCGGGCCCGTCGAGTGCTTCCGCCCCGACGACGGTTCGGACACGTGCGAGTAGGCCGCCGGCGCTCCGATCGGGGCTCGATGTCCGTCGAGGCGGTGCTGCTCGCCCCGGTGTTCCTGCTGTTCCTGATGTTCCTCGCCGGGGCCGGGCGGTTCGTGGAGGCGCAGGGCGAGGTGAACGGCGCGGCCAGGGACGCCGCGCGGGCCGCCTCGGTCCAGCGCAGCCAGGGTGACGCGGAGGAGGCCGCGACCAAGGTCGCCACCGACGTCCTCGAAGGCCAGTGCGCCGGGGCCGAGGTCAGCCTGGACGGCTCCGTCTGGACGACGTTCTCCGACGAGGACCCCACCGCGCGCGGGCACGTCCAGGCCGAGGTCACCTGTGAGCTGGATCTGGAGTTCCTCGGGTTCGGCGCGGCCACCACCATGAAGGGCACCTCCGTGGTCCCTCTTGAGCGGTTCAGGAGGTTCGATGGTTCGTCAGCCGGGTGACCGCGGGTCGATGTCGATCTTCGTGGTGCTCTTCTCGGTGGTGGTGTTCCTGCTGGCGGGGCTGCTCGTCGACGGAGGCGCCGCGATCAACGCCCGGCTGCGCGCCGCCGACGTGGCCGAGCAGGCAGCCAGGGCGGCGGCCGACACGATCGACGAGGAGGAGCTGCGTGCCACCGGCCAGGTGCGGCTGCTCGCCGACGAGGGCGCGGTGTGCGGCAGGGCGGAGGAGATCGTGTCCGCGCACGCCGACGACCAGGTGGCGATGGCGGAGTGCGCGGTCGGCGGGGCGCAGGCCCAGGTGACCGTGACGGTGAGCGTGACCTGGGAGGCGTTCTTCCTGGCCGCGCTCGGGTTCCAGGGAACGGAGATGGAGGCGTCGGCGACCGCGGGGCCCGACGCGGGGGAGGCGGGACCACTTCCTTGATCGACCCGCCGCAGATGAGGACTCCGCGAGAGAGGAGAGAGACCAATGCCCACACGTCAGCCCCAGCGCATCCCGTCCAGGCGCACCTTCGGTGACGTGATCGCCGGCCTCGGGGCGCTGATCCTGCTGGCCGCGCTCGTCGGTGGCGTGCCGTACGCGCTGCTCAGGCTTGCCGGGCCGCCGATCTCCGCCGAGCTTCTCGACCTCGATCTGGTCACCAGCCGGGTCACCACCCAGACGATCATCGCGGTTCTCGTGCTGCTCGTCTGGCTGGCCTGGTTGCAGCTGATGTTGTGCGTGATGGTGGAGGTCTACGCCGGGCTTCGCCGGGTCGGGATGCCCGCCAGGGTCCCGCTCTCCGGCGGCACCCAGGCGCTGGCCAACAGGCTCGTCACCGCCGCCCTGCTGTTGTTCACGGTGTCCGCGGTGGTCCTGCCCATCGTGAAGGCCAGTAGTCCGCCGGCGGCGAGACCGGCCGTGACCTCCGTGGCCGGCGTCGGCGTGACCGAGGTCCAGCGGGCGCCGCTGGAGTCGGTGAAGAAGGTCAAGAAGGTGTACGTCGTGCAGCCGCCACACGGGCGGCACCACGAGAGCCTGTGGGAGATCGCGGAGAAGTGCCTGGGCGAGGGGCGGCGGTATGCCGAGATCTACCAGCTCAACCAGCACAAGGAACAACCCGACGGCACCCGGCTGCACATGGCCGACCTGATCCGGCCCGGCTGGGTCCTGGACATGCCCGACGATGCGGTCAACATCCACGTCGTCCCCGCCGACCAGTCCCGGCCCGCCACCCTCGACCGCCACCCCGCCGCGCCCGCCGAGCTGGACGGCAAGACGCAGACGGTCAAGCCGGGAGCCGACGACGACCGGAAGAGCGACGCGCGGGCCGCGGCGGAGGAGCGCGAGCAGGAACGGCGAGCCGACGAGCGACGCGCGGAGGAGCAGCGGGAGAGCGACGCGCGGGCCGCGCGGGAACAACTGGCCGAGCAGGACAGGCAGCGGGCGGAGCAGGAGGCCCTCGCGGCTCAGGAGAGCGGCCTGGAGCTGGGCGACTACCTGGTCGGGATGTCGCTGGCCGCGGCCGGGCTGCTGGCGGTGCTGGGCAGGCGGCGCAGGGAGCAGCTGTGGCGCAGGGCGTTCGGGTTCAGGATCGCGCGGCCGAGGGAGGACGCCGCCAAGGTGGAGGTGGCGCTCCGGCTGGGCGCCGACGCGCCGGGCACCCGGATGCTCGACGTCGGGCTCCGGGTGCTGGGCAGGGCGCTCGCGCTGCTCGGCCGTACGCCGCCGACCGTCTACGCCGCGCACCTGTCGGCCCGGAGCCTCGACCTGTGGATCCACCCGCCGGAGCCCGACGCGCCCGCGCCGTGGACCGCGCACGACGGCGGGCGGGTGTGGCGGCTGGCGGCGCACGAGGGACGGGCGCTCGACGAGCAAGGGGTGATCGACGCCGCCGCGCCGTACCCCGGGCTGGTCTCGCTCGGCGCGGACGCCTCGGGCCGGGTGCTGGTCGATCTGGAGGCGGCGCACGGGCTGATCAACATCAGGGGCGGGCACACGACCGCGGCGCTGGCCGCGCTGGCCGTCGAGCTGGCCACGAACCGGTGGTCCGACTCGATGCGGATCACGCTGGTCGGCTTCGGGGAGGAGCTGACGGAGATCGCCCCCGAGCGGATCCGGGCCGTGGGCAGCCTCGCCGAGGTGCTGCCCGAACTGGAGGCGCGGGCGGCGGAGCAGGTGCACGGCGACGAAGTGCTGACCGGCCGGATCAACGGCCGGGCCGCCGACCCGGCGCACCCGCCGCACTTCCTGCTCTCCACGATCTCGCCGACCGCCGAGGAGGCGCGCAGGCTGGTGATGCTCGGCCGCTCGGGCGCGCGGACCGCCAGCGGCTACGTCGTGCCGGGCGAGCTGCCGCACGCCACCTGGACGTGGGAGGTCACCGACGACGGCCGGAGCAGGGTGGACGCGCTCGGCTTCGAGGTCACCGCGCAGCTCCTGCCGCGCAGGCACTACCAGGCCCTGATCGACCTGTTCCGTACGGCGGAGCAGCAGACGGGCGAACCGCTGCCGGTGCCGCAGGCGATCGAGATGGAGACCAGCCCGCCCGCGATCGAGGTGCGGATCCTGGGCCCGATCGAGGTCTCCTGCCCGAACCCGCTGGAGGAGGGCAGGCTCGCCCTCGCCACCGAGATGCTCGTCTACCTGTCCACGCATCCCGGCGGCGTGCATCCCGTCGTGCTGGGCGGCGTGCTGTGGCCGCGCGGGGTGCAGTCGGCGGTGCGGGACGCGACGATCGCCAGGGTCGCCGACTGGCTGGGCGTCGACAGCGAGGGCCGTCCCCATCTGCGGGCCGACACGGCGGGCCGGCTGCGGCTCGGTCCCGACGTCCGCACCGACTGGAGCTACTTCCGCCAGCTCGTCAGCCGGTCGCACGGCGATCCCGCGGTGCGTTCCGTCCTCCTGGAGCGGGCGCTGCGCCTGGTGCGCGGCCCGCTGCTGAGTGACCGCCCGCGCGGGCGCTACTCCTGGCTGGCCGACGACGACCTCGAGTACGACGTGACCGCCGGCGTCGCGGACGCGGCCCACCGGCTGTGCGAGGTACGGCTGGCCGGCGGCGAGGCGGCCCAGGCGGTGGCGGCCGCCCGGGCCGGGCTGCTGTTGGCCGCCGATGACGAAGGGCTCTGGCGCGACCTGCTCAGAGCCACCCATGCGACGGGTGACCCGGCGCGGCTGCGGGCGGTGGCCGAGGCCCTGCACCGGCGCGCGTCCTCGCACCCTTATGGAGGTGGAATGGCGCCGGAGACCGAGGCCCTGATCGACGAGTTGCATCCGTCATGGCGTGTCCAGTCGGTGCCGTCGGCATGACCGAGCCATGCCGATCCCGGCATACCAGTGGCCTTCGGGCAGGCGGGCGGCCTACCGTGATCGGCATGCGAGGGCTGATCGCGCTGGCGGTCGCCGCCGTGCTCGCCACCGGGTGCGCGGCCTCCGGCGGCGAGCGGCCCTTCGTCCCCGCGGACGGCCCCCCGGGCTCGAAGGCGCCGGCCGCCGCCATCACGGCCCCGGCCACCCCGAAGGACGAGACGTTGAGCGTCGGCCGCGCGATGAAGGTCGTCTTCGAACGGCCGGCCGGGCTCGACGAGGAGCAGACCAAGATGGTCGACGCGTACCGCGACTTCTACGTGGGCTCGTGGAAGGCGGTCGCGACGCGGGGACGCGACGAGGGTTATCTCTCGGGCGTCGAGCCCGACTACACGTTGGAAATGCGTAAATGGGCGCGGGAGTTCGTGCGCGACCGGCGCTCGGTGCGCGGCACGGCCCGGCTCTACTCCGCGGACGTCATCGCGGTCACCGGGACCGGCGCCCAGGTCGACGTCTGCGTCGACGAGTCCGGCCTGCGGATGACCGACGCGACCACCGGCCAGGAGGTCCCCGACCAGCCCGCGTGGACCAGGCCGCCCAGGTCGACCTATCTGCAGTCAGCCGCGTTGCACCGGGGCGACGACGGTGCCTGGCGGATCAGAAAACTGATGTACGCCACACTTCCCGAGGAACGCGCGAAGGGATGCAAACGATGACACGCTTACTCTCCCTCCTGGTCAGCGGCGCGCTCGCGATGACGGGCGTGGCGGTACCCGGCCCTGACGCGCCACGGGGCGAGGGCTGGCAGAAGGGCAACAGAGCCGGCATCACCCTGCGCGATTCGGACATCATCCTGAGCGGCGACGTGAACGGCAAGCGCGGCAACGGATACCAGCTCAAGCAAGCCTGCTGGTACGAGCCGAGGGACGACGCCGAGGGCATGCTGCGTAAACAGCGGGACCTCTCGCCCTTCCTGCACGCCGACCCGAAGGACAAAGAGGACTTCAACCAGTTCCTGAAGCAGTTCCAGGACAAGGTCGGCAAGGACGGCAAGTGGTGGACGCCCGCCTACGACCGGAACGCGCCGGGCATCATGGCCTGCCTCGGTACGTTGCAGCCGTTCGTCTTCGTGCCGGCGAACGAGACCCCGCCCTCCGGCATCACGATCCAGCAGCTCGCCGACATCGCCCGCGCCGCGCTCACCGTGCCCGAGCCCAAGATCGTGCTCAACCCGGATGCGAAGAGCTACGTCAACCTCGGCACCTTCGTCTCGCTCGACGGCATCGGCGAGCCGATTCGCCGGGCCACGGCCACGCTGCCCGGCGTGATGAGTGCCACGGTCGTAGCGAGGCCGTCGGACAAGGGAATGAAGATCGAACCGGGGACGACGGGCGATCGTGCCGAAGTCGTCACGACCGAGTGCGGCACGATCGGGCAGAAGTACACCAAGGGCGCCCAACTCGGCTGCGGCGTGCGCTACAAGCGGGCCTCGGTCGACCAGCCGCGCGAGGTCTACGTCCTGAGCGTGACGATGCAGTGGGAAGTCGAGGTCGAAGAGGAGGAGCCCGGCCCGGTGCCGATCGCCGAATACGAGCCGATCGAGATCACGGTCACCCGTGACGTCCCGGTCGGTGAGGTGCAGAGCACGGTCGAGCGCTCCGGCACCTGATGACCCAGGCCGGACCGTTCGGGGCTGGTTCCGTCGTGTGGAGCACGGTCGAGCGCTCATGACCGTGGCCAGGCCCTTCGGGTCTGGCCTGGTCGTGTGGAGGGCGGTCGAGCGTACCTGTGCTTCGTGACGTGCAGGCCAGACTGTTCGGGTCTGGCCTGGTCGGGGTGGGACGTTCCGGTGAATCGTTCGGCTTCGGCTTGTCGGGGCAGGAGGGACCGAGGCCAGGCCGTATGGGCCCGGCCTCCGTCGGGGCGTCAGGACGTACGGCCCTGGCCTGATTCGTGGGCGAGGAGCCATTCCTTGACGGGCGTGCCGTAGTAGTAGCCGCCGAACCCGCCGGTCGAGGGCAGCACCCGATGGCAGGGCACGAACGGGGCGATCAGGTTCTGCGAGCAGGCCGAGCCGGCGGCCCTGGCGGCGGTCCTCGGCAGCCCGGCGCGCTCGGCCAGCTCCGCGTAGCTGACGGTCACCCCGGCGGGGACGTCGCGCAGCGCGGTGTGCAGGCGCTGCCGGGTGTCGGTGCCCGGCTGCTCGACGGGGATCGTGTCGAGCGCCGCGAGGTCTCCGGCGAGATAGTCGCGTACGGCCTGCGCCGGCTTTCCGAGGTCGTCGACCTGGGTGAGGCCCTCCGCCTGGAGGGCGGGCGTGAGCCGTTCGAACATCTCCGTGGGGTCGGCGGTGAAGCCGGCCGCGACGATCACTCCGCCACGGGCGAGGAGGGCCAGCGGGCCGGCCGGGGTCGGGATCACCTGTGCTTCGATCATGATGAACTCCAGAGGTGCAGAGCGGCGTAGGCGCGCCAGGGGCGCCACCGCTCGATGTGGTCGTCGGGAATGCCCAGGCAGGCCATGGCCTTGCGAAGGTCGAGGTCGTCGTCGGGCCAGGCGTCGGGGTCGCGCAGCGCGCGCATGGCGATGTAGCCGGCGGTCCAGGGGTCGATTCCGGGGATCTCCAGGAGCCGTGCGACCGTTTCGGCCGGGTCCTGGGCGCCGTCGAGGTCGATCTCCCTCGCGGCCACCCGTTCGGCGAGGGCCTTGAGGGTCGTGATCTTCCGCGCGGTCAGCCCCAGCCCGGTGAGGTCGACCTCGGCCAGTTGCTCGGCGGACGGGAACAGGTGCGTCAGAGCGGGCTCGCCCGTCGTGCCGGGCCTGCTTCCCGGCAGAGTGGTCTCGACGGTCTCGACGGTCTCGACGGTCTCGACGGTCTCGACGGACTTGACGGACGTGGGGGACGCGACGGACTCGACGGACGGAGGGCCGGTCTCGGGGTTCGGCGGGGCAGGAGGGCCGGTCTCGGGGTTCGACGGGGTCGCGGTGCGGGCGACCAGGCCGGCCAGCAGGTCGCGGGCGGCGTGCGGTGCGAGCCGCCGGCCCGCCACGGTGCGGACCGCCAGTTCGAAGCCGTCCCAGGCGCCCGGCACGCGCAGGCCGGGGCGGGCGGCGAGGAGCGGCTGCAGGGTGGTCCTGGCGAGGTGGTCGGAGATGGCCTCGGGGTCGGCGTCCAGGTCGAAGAGGCGGCGGCAGCGCGCGACGGTCCTGGCGAGCTGACGGGTGTCGTCGACGGAGACGGCGAGTTTGAGGTGGTCGGCGGCCGGGGTCAGGGTGATCGTCCCGCCGGGGACGACCCTGCTGTACGACGATCCCTCGACGCTCTCCAATCCCGGGATCGCCCGCTCCGCGAGGAAGGCCAGCAGGGCACCGGCGTCGTACGGCCCGCGGTAGTGCAGCCGCAGCCCCAGTTCCGCCCGCCCGACGCCCGGTGAGGCGTTTCCCCCGCCCGCCCGGCCTGAGCCGTCCGATGCGCCTGCCGTCCGGCCTGAACCGTTCGGTGCGCTGTTCGGTGCGCCTGCCGTTCGGCCTGAGCTGTCGGGTGCGCCGGCCGTTCGATCCGGGCTGTCCGGTGAGCCGTTCACCCCCGTCGCGCGATCCGGCGGAGTGCGGGGCTCTCGCGTCCGGGTCTGCGCGGGGTGCGGGCCGGTGGTGGCGCGGAGCTCGCTGGGGGCGAAGCCGTACGTCTCCTTCATGGTGGCGTTGAACTGGCGGACGCTGCCGAAACCGGCCGCGAACGCCACGTCGGTGATGGGCAGCGCGGTCTCGGTGAGCAGTTGTTTGGCGAGGAGGAGCCGCTTGGTCCTGGCCACCGCCAGCGGGCCGACGCCGAGTTCGGCGACGAACAGGCGGTGCAGGTGGCGCTCGGTGATGTGCAGGCGGTCGGCCAGCCCGGCGACGCCGAAGTCGTCGGCGGCGCCCTCGTCGATCAGGCGCAGCGCGCGGCCGACGAGGTCGGCCCTGACGTTCCAGCCGGGGTCGCCGGGGCTGAGCTCGGGGCGGCAGCGCTTGCACGGGCGGAACCCGGCGGCCTCCGCCATCGCGGCGTGCCGGTAGAAGCGCACGTTGCGCACGGCCGGGGTGCGGGCGGGACAGATGGGACGGCAGTAGATCCGCGTGGTCGTCACCGCTGTGTAGAACCGCCCATCGAAACGGGCGTCCCGGGCGGAGGCGGCGCGGTAGCATGCCTCGAAGTCGAGCCCGATCACCGTCTTCGGCGGTGCGCTGGTGGATCGCGTCACGGTTGCCATGTAGCCGAGACTATGCGCACTTCAGCCATGGTGACTCGCGGAAATCAGACCTCGCGGCAAGGCACCGGTTCCGGCCTCGAAAGCCCGGGGCCGACCTACCCCGCGCGTGGTCGGAGACGTTCCCGGGAGCCCGGGCCGGTCCGCCTCATGCGGGCCGGGACGTTCCCGGAGGTCCAGGTCGGCCCACTCCGCGTGCGGGCGGAGAAGGTCCTGGAAGCCAGGCCCACCTCACGCGGGCCGGGACGTTCCCGGAGGTCCAGGTCGGCCCACTCCGCGTGCGGGCGGAGAAGGTCCTGGAAGCCAGGCCCACCTCACGCGGGCCGGGATGTTCCCGGAGGTCCAGGTCGGCCCACTTCGCGTGTGGGCGGAGAAGGTCCTGGAAGCCAGGTCCACCTCACGCGGGCCGGGACGTCACTTGCTGGAGACACCCACTCCCAGGTCGAACTCCCGATAGACGCGGGCCCAGAAGCCGTCGCGCAGCCACACCCGGGCCTCGGGGTAGGGGCGCAGGGAGTGGCCGAGCTCCTTCTCCGCCTCGATGAGCAACTCGGTGTCGATGACGGTCGGCAGGATGGGTCCGGGGAGCAGGTCGCGGATGTTGTCGCGGCCACGGGTGAGGATCCACTTCTGCGCCACGTGCTCGCCGACCTCCTCGACGTGCGGGCGGTTCGGGCCGAGCTTGGTGACCTGGCCGCCGGTCTTGACGGGCGGCTTCGCGCCGATGGAGGTACGGCCGGCGAAGACCTGGGCGGGGGAGGGGGCGGTCGGGGTGGCGGGCACGGCCTGGGGGGTGCGGCTGAAGTAGGAGCGGAGGAACTCGCCGCTGATCACCTCGACGGTGTCGGCCTCCCAGACGAGCCGCTCGGCCTGGTTGGTGCCGTACGGCGGCTCGACGCCCCACAGATGGATCCGCACGCCGTACGCCTGGGCCGCCTCGACGGCGGGCACCATGTCCTCGTCGCCGGCCAGCAGGATCGTGTCGCTGACCGCGTGGTGCCTGGCCAGGGCCTCCAGGTCGCTCCTGATCTGGGCGTCGACGCCTTTCTGCTGGCCACGTGCGTTCAGATTGCCAAGCCGCACCTTCACCCACGGGAGTTGTGCGATAACCCGCTGGTCAACGGTGGGGACGCGGTCTCGGGCCGCGTCATACCAATAGATCCGCAAGAGTTCGCCGGAAATGCGTTCCTCTGCATGTTTCTGCAACGCCTGGATCAGCTCGTCGGCCGCAACCCGGTATTCCTTGCGCTCCTTGGCTCCAAGGATGACCTCGCCGGCAGCTGCGTAGAGATAACCAACATCCACCAAGATGGCATACTTGGCCGCCACGGGATGTGGCTTGAGGTCCGGGGTGGCCATGTCGTCCTCCAGGCCTCGGGACTAGGTGATCGGCTGACTATATTCGCCCATTTCTAGATAGTCCCAACACTTGGGGAAGTTGACACCCCATTCGAGGGATCGACTGGTCTAAAACGGCATAGACCCACTTCGCCAAGCGCCAGGCCCGTGGGCCAGTGGCTTTCGCATCCTATGCGCGGGATCACGCCAGGGTTCTGACTTTCGCGAGGCCGGGGCCCTCGCGGGTGTCGCGCGGGCGGCGAGCGCGAGCACGAGGGCGGCGACCTCCTCCGGTGTGGCGTCGCCGTGGACGATCCGCAGGTCCGGTGTGGTCATCGGAGTGGTGTCCTCTCCCTACAGCGGGATGTTGCCGTGTTTCTTCGGCGGCAGCGTCTGGCGTTTGTTGCGTAGTGTCCGCAGGGATTTGGTGATCTGGACGCGGGTTTCGGAGGGCCGGATCACCGCGTCGACGTAGCCGCGCTCGGCGGCGAGGTAGGGATTCGCCAGTGTGTCCTCGTACTCGCCGGTCAGCCTGGCGCGCTCGGCGTCGGGGTCGTCGGCGGCGGCGAGCTCGCGCCGGTAGAGGATGTTGACCGCGCCCTGCGCGCCCATCACGGCGATCTGGGCGGTGGGCCAGGCCAGGTTGATGTCGGCGCCGAGGTGCTTGGAGCCCATGACGTCGTAGGCGCCGCCGTACGCCTTGCGGGTGATCACGGTGACCAGCGGCACGGTGGCCTCGGCGTAGGCGTAGAGGAGCTTGGCGCCGCGGCGGATGATGCCGTTCCATTCCTGGTCGGTGCCAGGCAGGAATCCGGGGACATCGACAAATGTCAGTACAGGGAGATTAAAGGCATCGCAAGTGCGCACAAAGCGGGCTGCTTTTTCGGAGGCGTCGATGTCCAGCGTGCCGGCGAAGCTCATCGGCTGGTTCGCCACGACTCCCACGGGTCTTCCTTCGACCCGGCCGAAACCCACGATGATGTTGGGCGCGAAATGCTGGTGGATCTCCAGGAAATCGCCCTCGTCGAGGACGTGCTCCAGCACGGTGTGCATGTCGTAGGGCTGGTTCGCCGAGTCGGGGATCAGCGTGTCGAGCGCCCGGTCGTCCTCGGTGACCTCGAGCACCGCCTCGGCCTCGAAGACGGGCAGCTCATCCAGGTTGTTGCTGGGCAGGTAGGACAGCAGCGCCCTGGCGAAGTCGAGGCAGTCACGCTCGTCGGCGGCCTCGTAGTGGGCGACCCCCGACCGGGAGTTGTGGGTGTGCGCGCCGCCCAGTTCCTCGAACGTCACGTCTTCACCGGTGACGGTTCTGATCACGTCGGGCCCGGTGATGAACATGTGCGACTTCTCCGCGACCATCAGCACGAAGTCGGTGAGAGCCGGCGAGTAGACCGCGCCGCCCGCGCACGGCCCCATGACCAGCGAGATCTGCGGGATCACCCCGGAGGCGTGCACGTTCCGCTTGAAGATCTCGGCGTACAGGCCCAGGCTGACCACGCCCTCCTGGATCCGCGCGCCGCCCGAGTCGTTGATGCCGACCACCGGGCAACCCGTCTTCAGCGCGTGGTCCATCACCTTGACGATCTTCTCGCCGAAGACCTCGCCGAGCGACCCTCCGTAGACCGTGAAATCCTGCGCGAAGACCGCCACCGGCCGCCCGTCGACCGTGCCGTACCCGGTCACCACGCCATCGCCGTACGGCCGCTCGGCTTCGAGCCCGAAGTTCGTCGACCGGTGCTTGGCGAACGCGTCGAACTCCACGAAGCTGCCGGGGTCGAGGAACGCCTCCAGGCGCTCCCGCGCCGTCATCTTCCCCCGGGCGTGCTGCTTCTCCACGGCGCGGGCCGACCCCGCGTGCGCGGCCTCGTAGACCCGTCGCTCCAGGTCCGCGATCTTTCCCGCGGTGGTGTGGACGTCGATGCCGTCTGGGGCCGGTTGGGCGCTCATCCCAGCAGGGTAACCCGAGCGCCGGAAGGGGCGGGCGCCGTGGCCCTGCCGACGGCCCGGGGGATCTGGCAGAGTGAACGCCATGGTCGATTCGGTCCGCACGCAGGGATTGTTCAAGCGCTTCGGTCAGCAGGTGGCGGTGGCCGGCGTCGACCTCGTGGTCCCGCGCGGCAGTTTCGCGGGTCTCGTCGGCCCCAACGGCGCCGGCAAGACCACCACGCTCAGCATGGCCACCGGGCTGCTCCGGCCGGACGGCGGCTCGGCCGAGATCGACGGGCTGAACGTCTGGCGTGATCCGATCGCCGTCAAGGCCCGCATCGGCGTCCTCCCCGAGGGCCTCCGGCTGTTCGAACGGCTCTCCGGTCGCGAACTGCTCTCCTACAACGGCCAGCTCAGGGGCATCCCCAAGGCCGAGGTCGAGCGGCGGGCCGAGGAGTTGCTCAAGGTCATGGACCTGCTCGACTCGGCCGACAAGCTCGTCGTCGACTACTCCACCGGCATGCGCAAGAAGATCGGCCTGGCCGCCGCGCTGCTGCACAACCCGAACGTGCTCTTCCTCGACGAGCCGTTCGAGGGCGTCGACCCGGTCAGCGCCAACACCCTGGAGGAGGTGCTGCGCCGCTACACCGCCTCCGGATCCACCGTCGTCTTCTCCAGCCACGTCATGGACCTGGTGGAACGGCTGTGCGACTGGGTGTCGGTGATGAGCCGGGGCCAGATCGTCGCCCAGGGCCCGATCGGCGAGGTCCGCGGCGAGCGGAGCCTCAACCAGGCGTTCCTCGATCTCGTCGGAGCGAGTGGCGGCGGCGGAGACGAGGAGGGACTGTCATGGCTGGGATCGACACAGGCGTGAGCCCACTCGGGATGGCGGACACGCTGCGGCTGTTCGTCCGGCTCAAGCTCAAACTCATCGCGGGCAACGTCAGGGGCGACCTGACGCGCAAGATCGGATACATCTTCACCCTGATCGCCGCCGTGTTCGTCGCGGCCCTGGGATTCCTGGCGATGAGCCTGGTACGGCTGGCGCCCGCCGACCTCGCCGCCGACATCGGGATCATCGCCTTCACCGTGTTCTTCGTGGGCTGGGCGGTGGTGCCGCTGCTGGCCTTCGGCCTGGACGACACGCTCGACCCCGCCAGGCTGTCGCTGTTCCCGCTGCGCACCAGGCAACTCGCGGTCGGCCTGTTCGCCGCCTCGGCCACCGGCCCGTGGCCGCTCGCCGTCCTGATCATCACCGCGGGCGCGATCGTCGGCTTCGCCACCGGGCTCGGCGGCGTGCTGCTCGGCGTGGCGGCGGTGCTCCTGCAGTTCGCGCTCTGCCTGGTCACCTCCCGGCTGGTCACCACCTCCCTGTCGAGCATGCTGCGCAGCAGGCGGGGCCGCGACCTGCTCGCCGTCGCGGCCATCTTCATCGTGCTGCTGGCCCAGCTGCCCAACCTCGTCATCAACAGAGGGCTGGCCGGCGACCCCGCCGCGCTGCTGGCACAGGTCGCCGAGGTGCTGCGGTGGACCCCGCCCGGCATGGCCGCGCACGCGATGGCCGACGGCAGCCTGACCGGCGTGGCCGAGCTGGCGTTCCTCGCCGTGCTGGTGGTCGTCATCGGCCGACTGTGGATCGGCGCGCTGCGCAGGGCGCTGGTCACCGCCGACGCCTCGACGCAGGCCGGCAGCGTGCGCCGGTCGCACGGCCGCGGGATCGGCCGCCTGCTCCCCGACGGCCAACTCGCCGCCGTGGTCACCAAGGAGCTGAAGTACGCCAGACGCGACCCGAGGGGCCGGGTCGGCTGGCTCGCCTCGATCGCGGTGACCGGGGTGCTGGCCTTCTCCCTGGCCGGCAACTCGGAAGGACCGTCCGGGCCGGTGCTGGCGATCGGTCCCGCGTGCCTGGGAGCGCTGATGATCGGCCTGCAGTCGGGCAACGCGTTCGGCATCGACGGCCGTTCCCTGTGGATGAACGCCGTGGCCTACGGCTCGGAACGATCGATGCGCACCGACCTCGCCGGGCGCCACCTCGCCGCCGCCCTGATCGCCGGTCCGCTGCTCGCCCTGCTGTCGATCGTCACCAGCCTCTTCGCCGGCGACCTCGCCTGGAGCGTCCCCGCCATGCTCACCTCCTGGGGCCTGCTCGGCGTCTCCTTCGGCATCGGTGCGGTGACCAGCGTGATCTTCCCCTACACGACCCCCGACCGGCTCAACGCGTTCACCGGGGCCGCGCCCGGCCAGGGCGGCATCGCGTTCCTGGGGTCCTTCGGCGCGATGATCGGCACCGGCGCGCTCTCCCTGCCGGTCGTCCTGCCGGTGCTGTTCGGCGTCACCTGGCTGAGCGTCCTGGCGGTGCCGTACGGCATGGCCGTCGCGTGGGCGGGCCGCAGGCTCGCGGGCACCATCGGCTTCGCCCGGTTCCCCGAGTTGCTGGCGGCGGTCTCCAAGCCCACCTGAGTGGTCTAGTCCAATGGGTGAGACCGGTCTCCGGCCGCTCGGCGGCACTCGCTACTCTTCGAGACATGGCCGCGATCGCTTCAGCCGACCGCCACAGTGCGGTCGCCGAGATGCCAGACGAGCTCCGCGCAGACGTCCGCCTGCTGGGCGAACTGCTGGGTCAGGTGATCGCCGAGCAAGGCGGTCCCGACCTGCTCGCCGATGTCGAACGCCTGCGCAAGGCGGTGATCGCGGCACGACGCAGGCAGCTTCCCGTCGACGAGGTCGCCGCGATGGTCGCGGCCTGGCCCATCGACCGCGCCGTGCTGATCGCCCGCGCCTTCACCTGCTACTTCCACCTGGCCAACCTGGCCGAGGAGCACTACCGGATCAGGACCCTGCGGGAGCGCGACACCGGCGGCGCCCCGCTGCCCGAGTCGCTCGCGGGCGCCGTCGAGGAGGTGGGCCGCGAGCGCGTCGCCGAGCTCGTCGACGGGCTCGAGCTCCGCCCGGTGCTCACCGCGCACCCCACGGAGGCGCGACGCCGCGCGGTGGTGACCGCCATCCAGCGGGTCAGCGGCCGGCTCGCGGAGTACAACGCGCCCGATCGCGGCGCGGAGGAGCGGGCCGAGACCCGCCGTCGCATGCTGGAGGAGATCGACCTCCTGTGGCGTACGGCCCAGCTCCGCAACACCAAGCTCGACCCGCTCGACGAGGTCCGCACCGCGATGGCCGCCTTCGACGAGACCCTGTTCCGCGTGGTGCCGCTGATCTACCGGTCGCTGGACGCCGCGCTGAGCGAGGGGACGGGCACCAGGCCGCCGCTGGCCAAGCCGTACATCCGCTACGGCAGCTGGATCGGCGGCGACCGCGACGGCAACCCGAACGTCACCGCCTCGGTGACCAGGAAGGCCATCCTGATCCAGGCCGAGCACGTGCTGATCGCCCTGGAGAACGCCACCGTCCGGATCGGCCGCAGCCTCACCACCTCCGCGCTCGACACGCCGCCGTCGCCGGGCCTGCGCGCCGCGCTCGCCGAGGCCGAGGACGCGCAGCCCGACCTGGTCTCGGAGATGGCCACCCGTTCTCCGCAGGAGCCGCACCGGCAGTGGCTGCTGTTCGTGGCGGCCAGGATCGCCGCGACCCGCAGACGCGACCTCGACCTCGCCTACCTCTCGCCCGGCGACCTCGTCGGCGACCTGCGCGTGTGCCAGGAGTCACTGGCCGCCGGCGGCGCCCCCCGCCAGGCGTACGGCGAGCTGCAGCACCTGATCTGGCAGGTCGAGACCTTCGGCTTCCACCTGGCCGAGCTGGAGGTGCGCCAGCACTCCCAGGTGCACGCCGCGGCGCTGGCCGAGATCGCCTCCGGTGAGGTGTCGGAGCGCACCGAGGAGGTGCTGGCCACGATCCGGGTGATCGCCTGGATCCAGGAGCGGTACGGCGTGACCGCCTGTTCCCGCTATGTCGTCTCGTTCACCCGGTCGTCCGACGACATCGCCGCCGTGTACGAGCTGGCCGGGCACGCGCTCGGCGGCCGGGCCCCGGCGCTCGACGTGGTGCCGCTGTTCGAGTCGGGCGAAGACCTCGCCAACGCGCCCGCCGTGCTGTCGGGGATGCTGAAGCTGCCCGCCGTACAGGCCAGGCTGGCCACGGCTGGGAGGCGGCTGGAGGTCATGCTCGGCTACTCCGACTCGGCCAAGGAGCTCGGGCCCGCGGCGGCCACGCTCAAGCTCTACCAGGCGCAGGAGCAGCTCACCGCGTGGGCGCGCGACAACGACGTGCGGCTCACCATGTTCCACGGCCGGGGCGGCGCGCTCGGCCGGGGCGGCGGCCCGGCCAACCGGGCGGTGCTGGCGCAGGCCCCCGGCTCGGTCGCGGGCCGGTTCAAGGTCACCGAGCAGGGCGAGGTCATCTTCGCCCGGTACGGCCACGCCGCGATCGCCCGCCGCCACATGGAGCAGGTCACCAACGCGGTACTGCTCGCCTCCACCGACGCGGTGGAGCAGCGCACCGCCCAGGCGGCCGACCGGTTCCGCGGCCTGGCGGAGCAGGTCGCGTCGGCCTCGGAGAAGGCGTACCGGGGACTGACCGAGGCCCCCGGCTTCCCCGAGTGGTTCGCGCTGGTCAGCCCGCTTGAGGAGATCGGCTCGCTGCGCCTCGGCTCCCGTCCCGCGCGGCGCGGCCTCGGCGCCCCGCGCTCGCTCGACGACCTGCGGGCCATCCCGTGGGTGTTCGCCTGGGCGCAGACCCGGGTCAACCTGCCCGGCTGGTACGGCCTGGGCAGCGGCCTTGAGGCGGTCACCACCGAAGCGGGCCTGGACGAGCTGCGGGCGGCCTACCACGAGTGGCCGCTGTTCGCCTCGTTGCTCGACAACGCGGAGATGTCGCTGGCCAAGACCGACCGGGCGATCGCGGAACGCTATCTCGCGCTCGGCGGCCGTGACGACTTCGCCGACCAGGTGCTCGCCGAGTACGACCTGACCCGCCGCCTGGTCCTGCTGGTGACCGGCCACTCCCGGCTGCTGGAGTCACGCCGGGTGCTCTCCCGCGCCGTCCAACTCCGCGACCCCTACGTGGACGCGCTCTCTCACCTCCAGCTCCGCGCCCTCTCCGCCCTCCGCTCCGGCGAGGACCTCAGCGACGACGACCGCGAACGGCTCTCCACCCTGCTCCTGCTCTCGGTCAACGGCGTCGCCGCAGGTCTGCAGAACACCGGCTGAACGTGAGCGGCCCCGCCTCCTGACGTCGTCGCGACCTCAGGAGGCGGGGCCGACGCACCGGGCTAGGAGATCGGCACGTCCGCGAACAGCCCGGCACTGGGGATCTGGACGCTCAGCTGTTCGACGGTTTCGGGGACACCGGCGAAGACCGAGAAGTAGGGAGCGGTGTCCCCCGGCGAGAGATCCCCTTTGGTGGGGCTGCACGTGCAGGTGTCGCCCTCGATCATGGGCCCGTACTTCTTGCCGGTCGCGGGATCCACCAGCGTCACCCCGGCCGTGGTGTTGTAATGCAACCTGCTCGGGAGATCCAATCCGAACGCCGTCCACGGGTTCCAGGACTGGCTGCCGACGTTCCTGACCGACCACTCCAGGGTGATCCCCTGGCCCTTGCGGGTCAGCTGGATGATTTCGAAGTGCAGGTTGATCCCGTCGATCTGAAGATCTCGGCTCGGCCGATCGTTCCCGGACTGACCCGATCCGCCGGGGGTGCCCAACCGGAGTGCGAAGGACAGGGCAGCCGCCGCGAGGGCCAGGGCGGTGACCACGGCCAGCACCGGTACCAGCCACCGGCGCTGGGCGGGGGGCGCTACCGGAGAGGCGAGGTCGAGAGGGGTCCAGATCTCGCTCACCACCCTCGTCGCGGTCTCGGGCGCCACCTCCTCCTGGCCGAGCAGACTGTCGAGGAGCTGCTGGGTGCTGGGGCGGCGGGCGGGGTCCTTGGCGAGTGCGCGTTCGACGAGCGGACGCAGCCGCTCGGCCAGGCCGTCGAGATCCGGCGCGTAGTTGGCGACGCGGTAGAGGACCCCGGGAGTGGCGCCACCCCCGAAGGGCGGCCGGCCGGTGGCGGCGTAGGCGACCACGCAGCCCCACGCGAACACGTCGGCCGCCGCCGTGACGAGTTCGCCCCTGGCCTGCTCCGGGGGCATGTACAACGGGGTGCCGACGACCTTGCCGATGTCGCCGCCGATCGTGTCGGCGAGCTGGGCGATGCCGAAATCGATGACGCGCGGCCCGACCGGGCTGAGCAGGATGTTCGACGGCTTCAGATCGCGGTGGACGATCCCCGCCCGGTGGATGGCGGACAGCGCCGTGGCCACCCCGACGGCCAGCGCGTCGAGGTTGGATCCCACCATCGGGCCCTGGGCCTCGACCACGGCCGAGAGGGTCGCGCCCTCGACGTATTCGGTCGCGATGTACGCCTGGTCTCCGTCCATGCCCACGTCGAGGACGGCCGCCGTGCAGGAGCGCGCGACCTTCCGCGCGGCTTCGGCCTCCTTGCGGAAGCGCTGCCGGAACTCCTCGCGCGACGCCAGCTCGGGCCGCAACACCTTGAGCGCGACCTGCCGTCCGGCGGTGTCCCGCGAGAGGTAGACGATGCCCATGCCGCCCTCGCCGAGGCGGCGGATCGGGGTGTAGGGACCGATGGTCCGTCGCTGGGCGGCGGTGGCGTCGTCAGAGGGGGGCCGCGGCTGACTGTTCATCACGGGCCATCTTGCCTGGCTTAGCCCGACATATCAGCGCAATTCCGAGCCCGGATCGCCCTCTCTCATCGCATGGGCCTCCTCGTGTTCACCCGAGCGGCAGCCGTACGGCCATCACGTCCATGACGGCTGCGTCTGGCGCGGGGCGGCAGGTGGCCACCACGTGCCAGCCCCACCTCTCGTAGAGATCGTGTGCCGGGGCGTCCGGGTGGGACAGCAGCGTCGCGTACGGCTCGGCGCGACCGTCGAGAAGCTCGCGGAGCAGCCGCCTGCCGATGCCCTTCCCCCGGTACGGCTTGCGGAGGATCAGCTCGATTACCGCGATCTTCGGCGCGTTGAGGATCTCGTCCGACGGCCGGGTCGCCTCGCCGCCCCACCATCGACCGGCGCCCATCGTGAACCCGAAGGCGAACCCTGCGAGGGCCGGCCCGTCCACCGCCGGCACCAATGCGAATCCCGGCCGGGCGACCTGTCCCCGAGTACGCTCCCGGAACCGGTCACGGCCGAACAACGGGCCGCCGCCGTAGGGCGGCTCGACGTAGATCTCCTCGTACGCGTCGCCGTAATCCTCGCTGAGGACCGCCTCGGCCGCGTGCTCGCCGGTCAGGCGCTGGAACACGATCTCCGCCATCAGCGTCCTTTCTCAGAGGCTTTGATGAGCGCCAGGGAATCCCGGTATTCGAGTCTTCCAGGACATCCGTACGTGCGACGTCTACACGCGACCACGCCGAGCTCCGCAGCGATCCGATCCAACTGATCTTGATACACGGCCGGGCGGCTCTGAGCGACCTCGGCCGCTTCGATGATCGCCGGTCTTCGATCCCACAAAACCGCCATCAAGCCGACTGTGTCGCGTGTCACATCCATCTCATGTCACGGACCGGCGGGCAGCTTGCATCTCGTGGTCGTCAGCATGCAGAGAAGGGGCACGACGATGACCACACAGCACGAAGCCGGCAAGGCGGCCACGCACCGCGTTCTGATTCTGGGGGCGGGGTACGCGGGCATGGCCGCGGCGATCCAACTCGCGGCTCGGGTCAAGCGGCGCGCGGACGTGCAGGTGACCTTGGTGAATCCGCAGGAGCGGTTCACCGAGCGGTTGCGGCTGCACCTCTCGGCCACCGGGCAGCAGGTCTCCGAGATGAACATCCCGGATTTGCTGGAGGGCACGGGTGCGCGGTTCGTGCGCGGCTGGGTGACGGTGGTGGACACGAACGCGAAGATCGTGCGGATCGACGACGACCGGGTGCTGCATTACGACACGCTGGTGTACGGGCTGGGCAGCGTGGCCGACACGGCGACGGTGCCGGGCGTGGAGGACCACGCGTATACCCTCGACAGCGCCCAGGACGCCGAGTTGCTGGCCGACCGGCTGGCTCGGCTCGGCCGCGGCACGGTCGTGGTCGGCGGTAGCGGGTTGACCGGCATCGAGTCGGCCGCGGAGATCGCCGAGCGGCACCCGGAGCTCAACGTCGTGCTGCTGGGCCGGCAGGAACCCGGTGCGGCCATGAGCCCCGAACCGAAGGCGTATCTGCACGCCGCGCTCGCGCGCCTGGGTGTCCGGGTGCGCAGCGGGATCGAGGTGGTGAAGGTGCTGCCCGACTCGGTCGAGCTGGCGGACGGGGAGAGCGTGCCCGCCGATGTCGTCCTGTGGACGAGCGGTACGCGGGTGTCGCCGCTGGCGGCCGCAGCCGGTCTGACCGTCGACGAGCGCGGCCGCATCGTCACCGACGCCGCGCTGCGGTCGGTGTCACACCCGGATGTGTACGCCGTGGGCGACGCGGCCGCGATCCACCAGGGCTACGGCGTCATGCACGGCACCTGCCAGGGCGGCATGCCGACCGGTGTGCATGCCGCGGTGTCGATCGTCCGCGCGCTGAACGGCAAGCGGCCCAAGCCGTTCCGCTTCGGCTACTACCACACGCCGGTGAGCCTGGGACGGCGTGATGCGGTCGTTCAGTTCACCCACCCCGACGACAGCCCCCGACGGGTGTATCTGACCGGCCGTCTGGCGGCACGGTATAAGGAGACGGTGACCGCTTCGCCCTGGCCGACCTACGGCCGTATGAAGAAGATGCCGGCCTCGGGCGCGTTCTGGCCCCGCGGCGGCCGTTTCACCCGGGTCCGGGGTGTGCGATGACCCACCCGTCCCCTGACCGCGACCAGCAGGTGTTCAACCAGCATCGCAACCTGCTGTTCGCGGTGGCCTACCGCGTCCTCGGCATCGTGGCCGACGCTGAGGACGCGGTCCAGGACGCGTGGATCAAATGGTCGGCCGCCGATCGTTCGCAGGTGGCCGATCCCAAGGCGTACCTGGCGCGGATCGTGTCGAACCTGGCGTTGCAACGGCTGCGCTCCACTCGGCACCAGCGCGAGACCTATGTGGGGCCGTGGCTTCCGGAGCCCATACTCACCAGCGACACCGCCGACGACTTCATGACCGCCGAGTCGGTGTCGACGGCGATGCTGGTGGTGCTGGAAACCTTGAGCCCGCTTGAACGCGCGGTGCTGGTGCTGAAGGAGGTCTTCGACTTCAGTCATGCCGAGATCGCGGAGGCGGTCGAGCGTTCCGAGGCCGCGGTGCGTCAGGCCGCGCACCGCGCTCGCGAACATGTGCGGGCCCGGCGGCCGCGCTTCCCCGCGGACCGGTCGCGGCAGCGCGACGTCACCGAGAGCTTCTTCGCCGCCGCGACCGGGGGTGACATCAACACCCTCATGGAACTGCTGTCCCCGGACGTCACACTGTGGACCGACGGCGGCGGCAAGGTTCGCCAGGCCCTGCGTCCGGTCGTGGGCGAACAAACGGTGGCCGCCTGGTTCGCCGCCATCGGCAAGGTCACTTACCAGGGCGTCGAGCCTGCTGACATGAACGCCGAGCTGGTCGAGATCAACGGCGGTCCGGGCATGGTGTTCAGCGGCCTGGGCCGCGTGATCGCCACTGTCACCTTCGATTTCGCCGCTGACGGCCGCATCGCCGCCATCTACAACGTCGCCAACCCGGACAAACTCCAGGCCATCGCCGACGGGACCATCCGCGACGTCGGCACATCCTGAGACCTGCGCGGGTCCACCCTCGGCACCGCCGGCCCTACCGCACCTCCACCGGCCGTCCCTCCTTGCCTTCTGGTCACGCGGGGTGGAACTCCTCGAGTTTGGCCGCGTACGGCGAGGCGGTCGTCGCCTCGAGCCAGTGGGGATGGGTGACGTAGACCAGTTCGGTGTCCTCGTCGGCCTGGTAGACGACGTCGGCCCCGGCCCTGAGGTAGATGACCTCTCCCGCCTTGATCGACACCGGTCCGGACTCGCTCTGGACGGTGAACGCGCCCTTGGTCACGATGAGCGCCTCGTCATAGGAGACGGTCCATTCGTTGGTCTCGCCCTTGCGGTAGCGCGCGAAGCCGACGCTCATCGCCGCGTCGCCCGTCTGGTCGAGCACGTCGCCGAGGAAGATCTCCTGTTCGCCGCGCTGCCACCAGGTCGTGGGGTCCTTGATGGTGAACCGCTCTACGGGTGCTGCCATGGTGTTGCCTCCTTCGCTCCAAACGGAGAACTTTCCGTTTGCTGTCTGGCCAGCATAACCGGAAAACATTCCGGTTGTATTCCCCGGGCCTTCGATAGCCTTGCTCCGTGAGCAGAGAGGCATTGCTGCCCGTGGTCTCGCCGCCGTCGTCGGAGCGTGCGGACGCCGCGCGCAACCGTCGCAAGATCCTTGACGCCGCGGCCGCCCTGGTGGCGCGCAGGGGTGTGCGGGCGCTGACGATGGACCAGGTCGCCGCCGCCGCAGGGGTCGGCGTCGGCACCGTCTACCGCAGGTTCACCGACCGGGCCACCCTCGCCTACGCGCTGATCGACGCCGGTGAGCGGGCGTTCCAGGCGGCGTTCCTGAGCGGGCCGCCGCCGATGGGGCCCGGGGCTCCGCCGTACGAGCGGATCCGGGCGTTTCTGCACGCCTACGTCGACCGGCTCGAAGGCGAGGCCGAACTGCTGGCGATCGCCGAGACGAGCACGCCCTCGGCCAGATACGCCACGGCCGCGTACGCGCTGCACCGGTCGCACCTGGCCATGCTGATCGCCGGGCTACGGCCCGGCGCGGACGCCGGCTACCTCGCCGACGCGCTCCTCGCGCCGCTCGCCGGAGCCCTCTTCGCCCACCAGCACGACGACCAGTCGATGACCGGCGAGCGGATCAAGGCGGGGCTCGATGACCTGCTCGCCGGGTTTCAGCCGTCGGAGACCCGCTCGGCGCCCGCGTAGACGTTGAAGCGCTCGTCGCGGAGGAAGCCGATCAGCGTCATGCCGAACTCGGCGGCCAGGTCCACGGCGAGGGAGGACGGCGCGGAGACGGAGCAGATGATCGGGATGCCGGCGACCAGGGCCTTCTGCACGAGTTCGTAGCTGGTTCTGCCGCTGACCAGCAGGAGGTGGTCGTGCAGCGGCAGGCGTCCGGTCAGCAGGGCCCAGCCGATCAGTTTGTCGAGGGCGTTGTGCCGGCCGACGTCCTCGCGGGTGGTCACCAGGGTGCCGTCGCCGGTGAACAGGCCGGCGGCGTGCAGGCCGCCGGTCTTGCCGAACACGCTCTGGGCGGCGCGCAGCCTGTCGGGCAGGCCGTACAAGGTCTCGGGGGAGACGGTGTGGACGGCGGGGGCGGCGATGGGGAGGGGACGGGCGTGCAGGGCCTCGATGCTGGCGGTGCCGCAGACCCCGCAAGCGCTGGATGTCATGAAATGTCGGTCGAGGGAGGGGAGGTCGGGGAGGGCGGCGTGGCGGAGCCGTACGGTGACCGTGTTGTAGCGGGCCTCGGGCGGGATGTCGTCGTCGGTGCAGTAGCCGATGGCTTCGATGTCGCCGGGGACCACGACGCCCTCGCCGTACAGGAAGCCCGCGGCCAGCTCGAAGTCGGCGCCGGGGGTGCGCATGGTGATCGCGAGGGTACGGCGGGGCGCGGCGGGGCCGGTGCCGCCCTGGATCCTGATCTCCAGTGGTTCCTCGGTGGCGAGATCGTCGCGTCTGTCCCTGGTTCTGCCCTTCGTGACCTCCCGGATCCGGGCCCGGGTGGTGGGGCCGGCCCTGCGGCGGGGCGGATCCTCGCGGGGGGTCATGGGGTGACCCGGGAGATGGTGACGAAGGCGTTGTAGTCGGGGATCCGGGCGTCGGGGGAGCGCCGGGACTGGTCGAGCAGGACGTTGCCCTCCGGCCAGTGGACCTGCAGGTTGCCCGGGACCAGGGGGGCGCGCAGGACCCGGCCCCTGAACACCCTCCCCGCGGCCCCGGCCAGTTCGACGAGGGCGCCGTCGGGGAGGGAGAGGCGGTCGGCGTCGTAGGGGCTGATGAGGACGGCCTCCCGGGTGGCCCCGTTGAAGCCGTCGCGGCGTTCGTGGACCATGCTGTTGAACTGCTTGCCCCGGCGGGTGGCGACCATGAAGGAGCCGTCGGATCGTTCCAGCACGGGCAGTGCGACGGGGGCGAAGTGGCCGTGGCCGTCGGAGGTGGGAAAACGGCCGCCGGGGCAGAGGTGGCGCCCGCCGTACTGCACGTTGTCGCCGAAGCGGGACAGACCGGCGATGCCTTCGTAGAACGGGACGGCGCGCTCGATGTCCTCGCGGATCTCGGCCGTGCCGGTGTAGCGGATCCTGTCGGCGAGTGCGGGACGGGCTCGGGCGGCCAGTTCGGTGAAGATCTTCCACTCGGGCCAGGCCTCGCCCACACGCGGGCCCTCGACCTCGGGGGAGAAGATGATCCGCCGCTCGGTGGAGGTCTCGGTGACGCCGCCGGCCATCTCGTAGCGGGTCTGCGCGGGCAGCAGCAGCACGTCGCCGTCGGCCGGCACGAGCATCTGCGAAGACAACACGATGTCGACGTGCACACGGAGCTTGAGCCGCGACAGCGCCTCGCGGCAGTAACCGGGATCGGGCAGCACCTCAAGGAAGTTCCCCCCTGAGGAGATCAGTACGTCGAGGTCGCCCGAGTGGGCCGCGTCGATCATGTCCGTCGCGGTCAGTCCCGGCGCGTCGGGCACCTCAAAGCCCCATTTTTCGGTAAATATCGCTGCATTCTCCGGTGTGATCGGCAACCCGCCCGGCAACCCCGTGGCGTACGCCCCCATCTCCGCCCCGCCCTGCACCCCGCTGTGCCCCCGGATCGGCATCAGCCCGCAGTGGTCGCGCCCCACGAACCCCCGGGCGAGCGCCAGGTTCACGATCGCCCGCACGTTGTCCTCGCCGTGCGCGTGCTGGGTGATCCCCATCGACCAGACCAGTACGGCGGAGCGCGCCTCCCCCAGCAGCCGGGCCAGCTCGTACATCTCCTGCCGGGTGGACCCCGACAGCGCCTCCAGCGACTCCCACGACAGCTCGGCCACCGACCGCCTGGTCTCCTCGAACCCCCTCGTGTGCTCGTCGATGAAGACCTTGTCGAGCCAGTCGTTCTCCACCAGGTGCTTCAGCACCCCGTTGAGGAACCCGATGTCACCCCCGATGTGCACGCCGAAGAAGTGATCCGTGATCTTCGTTCCGAAGACCGCCGACTCCATGTTGGACGGCACCCAGTACTTGTCCATGCCCGGCTCTCGGTAGGCGTTCACCATGGCCACGCGGGTGCCGGCCTTCTTCGCGTGGTAGAGGTACTTCATCGCGACCGGCTGGTTGTTCGACGGGTTGGACCCGATGAAGACGATCAGGTCCGAGCCGATCCAGTCGGTGTAGGAGCAGGTCGTGGCCGCCGCGCCGATCGCCTGCTTGAGGGCCACCGTCGAAGGTGAATGGCAGATGCGCGCGGCGTTGTCGATGGAGTTCGTGCCGAGCGCGCGCACGGCCTTCTGCGCGGCGAAGTAGTTCTCGTTCGGCATGCCGCGACTGGTCAGGTAGGCGCCGAGCCTGGCCCCCCGCACCCGCCCCGCCGCCAGATCGAGCGCGTCGTCCCAGCTCACCCGCGTGAACCCCGGCTCACCCCGGCGACGCAGCAGGGGGTACGGCAGGCGGCCCAGGTCGCGCAGCTCGGCACTGCGCCTGCCCTCCAGCCCCGAGACGTCCGTCAGGACCGAGGTGTCCATGGCGGGCATGGTGTTCAGCTTGAGCAGGCGCAGCCGGATGTTGCACAGATGGATCTCGTCCATCGTCCAGTCGCGCATGCCACGGGTGCCGAGCGCGCAGCCGTCGCAGGTGCCCTGGTTGAGGATCCGCAGGGCGTAACGCCTGTTGCCCTTCACCGACCGGAACGCCTTCCACAGCTCCAGATAGTTGTTGGGCTTGCGTTCGCCGAGGCCGAACGGCTTCCAGCCGGCCCAGTTGCGCGGGTCGAGGCGTTTGGTCATGGCGACATTCTCTCGCTGGTGGGGGCAAGATGGCAGTGTGCCCGACTCGCCGTACACCGACCTCGACCGGCCGCCGCTCTCCGCGGCGGCGATCTCGCGCGCCCTGGTCCGCCCCGGCGGCCTGTGGACCGGGGTGAGCGTCGTCGAGGAGACCGGTTCCACGAACGCCGACCTGGCGCGTGCCGCCGGCGAGGGAGCCCCGCAGGGGACCGTGCTGATCGCCGAGCGGCAGTCGGCGGGCCGGGGGCGGCTCGGACGCAGCTGGTCGGCGCCCGCGCGGGCCGCGCTGATGTTCTCCGTGCTGCTCCGTCCCAGCGTGCCGGTCGCCCGGCAGGGCTGGCTGCCGCTGCTCGCCGGGCTCGCCGCGGCCTCGGCGGTGCGCCGGATCGCCGAGGTGGACGTACGTCTCAAGTGGCCCAACGACCTGCTGATCGGCGATCGCAAGCTGGCCGGGGTGCTGGCCGAGCGGGTGGACACGGCGGTGATCATCGGCACCGGGCTGAACGTCTCCCTGCGGGCGGCGGAGCTTCCGGTCGCCACCGCCACCTCGCTGGCCGTCGAGAAGGCCCCCTGCCTCGACCGCGATCCGCTGATCAGGGGCGTGCTGAGGGAGATCGAGACCCACTACGGCGAGTGGACGCGGGCCGGCGGCGACGCCGACGCCTGCGGCCTGCGCGCCGCCTACCTGGGCGTCAGTGCGACGATCGGGATGGAGGTGCGGGTGGAGCTGCCGGGCGAACGCGCCCTGGTCGGGGTCGCCACCGGCGTCGACGAGCTGGGCCGGCTGCTGGTGACCTCCGAGGGGCGGTCCCACGCGTTGAGCGCCGGAGACGTCATCCACGTCAGACCGCATACTCCGTGACGCGAGACGCCAGAACATGCCACGATTTGCCCCATGGGTCTCCCTGATCACCACTTGACAGCGGGGGAGCAGCGGATCAGCTCCTTCCATCCTCACTGGAAGCGCCTCATCGCGCCCTTCCTCGCGCTCGTCCTCATCGTCGTCGCGTCCGGGGCCGGGATCTTCTTCCTCCCGGCCGACTGGGAATATGTCGCCTACGGCCGTATCGCGATCGGCGTGGTCACCGTCATCCTGCTGACCATCTGGTCCTTCGTGCCCTATCTGCAGTGGAAGAACACGGCCTACGTGCTGACCACGCACCGCTTCACGATCAGCACCGGGGTGCTCAACAAGTCCACCGACGAGATCCCGATGACCAAGGTCAACACGGTCAGCTCCGACCAGACCTTCGTGGAGCGGATGCTGGGCTGCGGCACGCTCACGGTGGAGTCGGCCGGTGAGCGGGGCCAGATCGCCCTGCGCGACATCCCGCGGCTCCAGGACGTCCGGGCGCAACTCTTCCGGCTCGTCGAGGACGCGTCGGACGGCGAGGCGGACGGCAGGTGAGACCCTGTGACGCCGTGGCGTAATCTCCTGGCTGGAGGGAGCAGATGGGCGATGTGGAACCGGCGGACCGGCCCACCGCCGAGACGATAGAACAACTCTTCGTCGGCCCCTCGCCGCGTTACACGCGCATCGAGGTGGCGGCGCTGGCCGGCGTGTCGCAGAGCCTCGCCGAGCGCATCTGGCGGGCTCTCGGGTTCGCCACCCACGCCGACGACGCGGTGGCCTTCACCGACGCGGACGTCACCGCGCTCAAGCGCGTCCGCGGGATGCTCGACGAACGGCTCCTCGACGAGAAGACGATCATCCGGCTGACCCGGGCGCTCGGCCAGACCACGGCCAGGCTCGCCCAGTGGCAGGCCGAGATCATGGTCGGCGCGCTGCTCGACACCGGTGAGCCGCCGAGCGACGCCGACGTGGTGCGGATCATGTCCACGGCGGAGCGGTTGCTGCCCGACTTCGAACGGGTGCTCGTGCACGTCTGGCGCGCCCAGCTCGCGGCGGCCGGCACCCGCCTGCTCGCGGTCAGGGACCTCGCCGACGACAACGTGCCCAACCGGCTGACCCTCGTCGCCGGCTTCGCCGACCTGGTGTCCTTCACCCACCTGTCGCGTGACCTGGACGAGCGGGCGCTGGCCGACCTCGTGGAGGGCTTCGAGGCGCGCGCCTCCGACGTGGTCGCCGCGGGCGGCGCCCGGATGATCAAGACACTCGGCGACGAGGTGCTGTTCACCGCCACCGACCCGCGTACCGCCGCGATGGTCGCGCTCGATCTCGTCGAGGCGGTCAAGGACGGCGGCGAGGGCCCCGAGATCCGCGTCGGCCTCGCCTACGGGCCCGTGGTGCCGATGATGGGCGACGTGTTCGGCACCACGGTCAACCTCGCCGCCCGGCTCACCTCGCTCGCCCGGCCGGGCGCGATCCTGGTCGACGCGGGTATGGCAGAGGCGCTGGCCGGGGCCGACGGGATCGAGCTCCACAGCATCGGGCGGCGCCCGGCACGCGGGCTGGGCATGGTCCAGCCGTACGTGCTCAGGCGGGCCGCTGGTTGAATGACCGCCGAAGGTTTGAAAGGGAGGTAGGGCCATGCCGTACGAAGTCCGAGGTGTGATCGCGCGGGGTAAGGGTGAGCAGGTTTCCGTGGAGACCGTGCTGGTGCCGGATCCCGGTCCCGGCGAGGCGGTGGTGAACGTGCAGGCGTGCGGGGTCTGCCACACGGACCTGCACTACCGGGAGGGCGGCATCAACGACGAGTTCCCGTTCCTGCTCGGACACGAGGCGGCCGGGGTCGTCGAGGCGGTCGGGCAGGGGGTGACCTCGGTCGAGCCGGGCGACTACGTGATCCTCAACTGGCGTGCCGTCTGCGGTGAGTGCCGGGCCTGCCTGCGCGGCCGGCCGTGGTACTGCTTCAACACGCACAACGCCAAGCAGAAGATGACGCTGGCCGACGGCACCGAGCTGAGCCCCGCGCTGGGCATCGGCGCGTTCGCGGACAAGACCCTGGTCGCGGCCGGGCAGTGCACCAAGGTCGATCGCGCAGCCGCGCCCGCAGTGGCGGGGCTGCTCGGCTGCGGGGTGATGGCCGGCCTCGGCGCGTCGCTGAACACCGGCAACGTGAGCCGGGGGGACAGCGTGGCCGTGATCGGCTGCGGCGGCGTGGGCAACGCGGCGGTCCTCGGGGCGTCGCTGGCCGGCGCGTCGAAGATCATCGCGGTCGACGTGGACGACCGGAAGCTCGCCTGGGCCCGCGACTTCGGCGCCACCCACACGGTCAACTCGCGCACCAGCGACCCGGTGGAGACGATCCGCGAGCTCACCGGCGGGCACGGCGCCGACGTGGTGGTCGAGGCGGTCGGCCGCCCGGAGACCTACAAGCAGGCGTTCTACGCCCGCGACCTGGCCGGCACCGTGGTCCTGGTCGGCGTCCCCACCCCCGAGATGACCCTCGAACTCCCGCTGCTCGACGTCTTCGGCCGCGGCGGCTCGCTGAAGTCCTCGTGGTACGGCGACTGCCTGCCCAGCCGCGACTTCCCGATGCTCATCGACCTCTACCTCCAGGGCCGGCTCAACCTCGACGGCTTCGTCTCCGAGACGATCGCCCTGGACCAGGTCGAGAACGCCTTCGCCAAGATGCACCGGGGCGAGGTCCTGCGCTCGGTGGTGGTGCTGTGAGCGCCGTCCAGCGGGTGGTCACGTCGGGCACGTTCAGCCTGGACGGCGGCACCTGGGAAGTCGACAACAACGTCTGGGTGGTCGGCTCGGGCGACGAGGTCGTGGTGATCGACGCCGCGCACGACGCGAAGGCGATCCTCGACGCCGTGGCCGGCCGGCGGATCAGCGCGATCGTCTGCACGCACGCGCACAACGACCACATCAACGCGGCGGGCGCCCTGGTGGAGGCCACCGGCGCGCCGCTTCGGCTGCATCCGGCCGACGACGTCCTGTGGAAGATGGAGTACGGCACGGCGTTGCCGTACGAACCGCTGGCGGACGGCGAGACGCTCACGGTGGGCGAGGTCACGCTGGAGGTCCTGCACACGCCCGGTCACGCGCCGGGCGCCGTCTGCCTGTACGCGCCCGGCCTGGGGGTCCTCTTCACCGGCGACACCCTCTTCAAGGGCGGTCCGGGAGCCACCGGCCGGTCCTTCTCCTCGTTCGAGACGATCGTCGAGTCGATCCGCGGGCGGCTGCTCGCCCTGCCGTCCGAGACCGTCGTGCACACCGGGCACGGCGACTCGACGACCATCGGCGCCGAGGCTCCTGACCTGCCCGAATGGCTGGCCAGGGGGCACTGACGCGCGAGGTCCTCTCAAGGGTGTGTCCGACCTCACATAGGCATACCTAAGCTTCGTGAGTTATCTTAGGTGTGCCTAACCTAATAAACGATCACTCTTGAGAGGGCCCTCCCCCGCCATGTACGTCTGTGTCTGTCGCGCGGTGACTGAGAACGAGGTGCATGACTGCATCGCCGCAGGGGCCACGAGCGCCCGGCAGGTTCGCGACACCACGGGCGCCGGGAGCGACTGCGCATCTTGCGTGCGGAAGATCTGTGCGATGCTGAAACGGTCTGAGGACCTGATTCCGACCGCATAGAGCACGAGGGGCCCGATAATGCAGGGCGACAAGCAGATTATCGAGCTGCTGAACGAGCAACTCACCGCGGAGCTGACCGCGATCAACCAGTACTTCCTGCACGCCAAGATGCAGGAGAACTGGGGCTATACCAAGCTGGCTGAGTACACCCGGGCAGAGTCCATCGACGAGATGCGACACGCCGAGAAGCTCACCGACCGAATTCTCTTCCTCGAAGGTCTGCCCAACTACCAGCGGCTGGGCACGCTGCACATCGGGCAGACCGTCGCCGAGCAGCTCAGAGCCGATCTCGACATCGAGCTGAGCGTCGTCAAGCGGCTCAAGCCCGCCATCATTCTGATGCGCGAGAAGGGCGACGCCACATCGGCTCGCCTCTTCGAGGAGATCCTTGAGGACGAGGAGCAGCACATCGACTACCTGGAGACCGAGCTCGGCCTCATCGACAGCCTGGGCGAGCAGCTCTACCTCGCCCGCTACGCCAGGCCACGGGACGCCGATTGACCGGATTCAGCCGGGAATGCCGCGACACGCCTGCTGGACTCGCGTTCAGCGGGCTTTGTCGTTCCTGGAGGATATTTCTGATGCGGCGGCCGGCCCCCGGGGTGCGGGCCGCGCACGTGTTGCGTGCTGACTATCCGTCATTTATCAGTGTTTGCCCAGGTCAATGGATAGGTCAATGACAAGTCAAACCGCGCGCTGTGCCCGGGAAACGATCCCCTAAGGTCCTACGATCGCTTTATGACCTGCGTACTTCTCGCCGAGGATGACACCTCGATCTCCGAGCCGCTGGCGCGCGCGTTGCGCCGTGAGGGCTATCAGGTAGAGGTGAGCCCCGACGGCCCGCAGGCCCTGGAGAGGGCTCTGTCGGGGGGAATCGATCTGATCGTTCTTGACCTTGGCCTGCCAGAGATGGACGGCCTGGAAGTCGCCCGCCGGATCCGCGCGGAGGGGCACGGCACACCCGTGCTGATCCTCACCGCCCGGGTCGACGAGGTGGACACCGTCGTCGGCCTCGACGCCGGCGCCGACGACTACGTCACCAAGCCGTTCCGCCTGGCCGAACTGCTCGCCAGGGTCCGCGCGCTGCTGCGCCGCGGCACCTCCGAGACGCCCGTCGTGCAGGGGGTGCGGATCGACGCCGACTCCCGGCGCGCCTGGATGGGCGAAAAGGAGCTGCATCTGACCACCAAGGAATTCGACCTGCTCAGGGTGCTGGTCCGCGATGCCGGGAAGGTGGTCACCCGCGAGCAGATCATGCGCGAGGTGTGGGACACCAACTGGTGGGGCTCGACCAAGACACTCGACATGCACATCTCCTGGCTGCGTCGCAAACTCGGCGACGACGCGGCGAAGCCGCGTTACATCACGACGGTGCGAGGGGTCGGCTTCCGGTTCGAGCGCGAGTAGGGGATGCGTCGCAGACTGCTGTTCTCCACCCTGGTCGTCGCGGTCATCGCGGTCGTGCTGCTGGGGGTCCCCCTTGGTGTGGTGGTCAGCCAGCTGATCGTCGACGAGGCGGGCCAGGAGTTACAGTCCGAGTCCCGGCGACTGCTGGGGGAGGTGGAGTACGCCCGAATCCAGGACGAACCCATCAACTCCGAGCAGCTAGCCCGTAACTATCCGGATCGCTACATCCAGGTGTACGAGGGTGGTAACCCCCCAACGGCGACCATCGTCGGCACCGAGCCCTCTCCCGGGCAGAAGATGACCGCGGACGCCCACTCGGAAAGCGGCGTGTGGGTGCAGGTCAGCCGTGACCGGGCGGAGGTGGAGCGGGACGTCCGCGCCCGGCTGCTGCTCATCGTCGCGCTCGCCGCCGCCGCGCTGGCGGTCGCCGTCGGGCTGGCGATCGTGCAGTCACGCAGGCTGACGCTTCCGCTCAAGGACCTGGGGGTGATGGCGGAACGCCTGGGGTCGGGTGACGCGCGCCCGAGTAAGCACCGCTATGGCATCCAGGAGCTCGACCGGGTCGCCGAGGTGCTCGACCGCAGCGCGACCCGCATCTCCGATCTGCTGAGCCGCGAGCGTGAGTTCGCCACGGACGCCTCACACCAGCTCAGAACCCCGCTGACCGGGCTGACCATGCGCCTGGAGGAGATCGTCGCGGCGGCCGACCAGCCGGGCATCGTGCGTGAGGAGGGCGAGGCGGCGATCGTGCAGGCCGAACGCCTCACCGCGGTGATCGACGAACTGCTCGCCGCGGCCCGCCGCCAGCGGCACTCCCAGGCGGCGCCCATCGAGATCGACCCGATCCTGGCCCAGCAGGTCACCGAGTGGGAGCCCGCGTTCCGCAGATCGGGCAGGAAGCTCATACTCGACGGCGACCGGAATCTGCGGGCGATGGCGACCGAGGGCGGTCTGGGCCAGGTGCTGTCCTCGTTGCTGGAGAACTCCCTGGAGCACGGCGGCGGGCCCGTCATCGTCACCACCAGCAGCAGCGAGAAGTCGATCGTCATCGAGGTCGCCGACCAGGGCCCCGGCATCCCCGACGACCTAGCCCCGAAGGTCTTCGAGCGCAACGTGAGCGGCGGGGGCGGAACCGGCCTGGGCCTGACCCTGGCACGCGCGCTCGCCGCCGCCGACGGAGGCCGGCTGGAACTGCTTCGGCCACGCCCGGCGGTCTTCGCCGTCTTCCTGCTTCCGGTCAAGGAGAACGGCGACCGGAACCGCGTGGTCAGCGGCCCCGCGTGACGAGCTCGGGCTCGGGCAGGTCGGGTTCGAGGAAGACCCACTTCTTGTACGACCAGTAGCGGAACAGGGTGCCCAGCCCGGTGCCGATGATCATGGCGACGTTGTAGCTCACCGGGTCGTGCAGGTTGAGCGTGTAGGTCACGAAGCCCAGCACCAGCAGCGAGATCAGCAGCCCGATCGCGTTGAGCACGAAGAACAGGATGTATTCCCTGGCGAGGCCGCTCTGCTCCCGGTCACGCCAGGTCCAGAACCGGTTGCCCAGGTAGGCGAACGTGGCGGCGATGACGGTCGCGACGACCTTCGAGGTCAGTGGGCCGAGATCTATGCCGTACCGCGCGAAGTTGGACACCCCGAAGTCGATCACGAAGGCGATCGCCCCGATGGTGCCGAACTTGGCCAGCTCACGCACCAGGACCGCGAACCGGTGGTAAGCGCGTCTGAGAAGCTGCACGTCTCCTGCACGGTCCTTTCGGTTCGCCGACGGCTCCATCTGAGGCACGGGCGGCTGGCTCTTCCGGTTCAGGCTACCGGGGGAGGAGCCGCCTTCGTACGGGGGTTGGCGCCGTTGCCGGTGTTCCCCCCATTCAAACCCTAAGAAATGAAATATCAGGGTTTAGGGACAGTTAGGGTCGAACAGTGCCTGAATCAATCGTCATGGTCAGTGATGTCCGGGTAACGCTGGGCGGCAATCCCGTGCTCAGCGGCGTCGGCCTCGCCGCCTCGAAGGGTGAGATCGTCGCCGTGATCGGTGCCAACGGGACCGGGAAGTCGACGCTGCTCCGCTGCATCGCCGGACTCCAGTCGCTGGACGCGGGCCGGCTCGACGTCCTCGGCGGACCGCCGGACGACGACGCCGCCTTCTGGCGCGACGTGGCCATGGTGGGCGACGAACCCGCCTGGTATCCCGGGCTGACTGTCCGAGAGCACCTGGAGATGATGCGCGCCGTACACGACTCGCCCCGGCTGGAGGTGCCGGCCGTGCTGGCGATGTTCGACCTCGCGGCACGGGCCGACGCCACCCCGCTGAACCTCTCCACCGGCCAGCGCCAGCGGCTGTCCCTGGCCATGGCGCTGCTGCGGCCGAGCCGGTTGCTGCTGCTCGACGAGCCCGAGCGCGGCCTCGACGCGAACTTCCGGCGGCGGCTCGGCACGATCCTGCTGGAGTACGCCGAAGCGGGCGGCACCGTGGTGATGGCCACCCACGACCCCCTGCTGGCCGAGGACACCTCCGCCCGCCAGATCGTGCTCGCGGCATGACCGGCGGGGTGGGCGGGGTGCCGGCCGTACGGGCGTTCATCCGGTCGAAGCGGCGCAGACCGTCGAGCTGGTCGGATCGCTACGCCATGCTGTTCGGGCTGGTCCTGGTGGGTGCGACGGTCGCCCAGCCGGTCTCGGCGGCGATCGCCGCCGCCGCGCGCCAGGCCGACCCGTCCCGGATGGGCGCGGGCATCGTGCTGCTCGCCCTGGCGTACCTCTGTCTCCTGGGCCTCGCCCGGATGTTCGGGCCGGTCGCGCTGCCGGCCGCGGACGCCGCCTGGATGGTGCTGTCGCCGCTGCCGCGCCGGGGCGTGCTCGGCAAGTCGGCGGGCATCCTGCTGGCGGTCTCCCTGACGGCCGGGCTGGTGCTCGGTCTCGCGGCGTTCGCCGTGTTCGGGGCGGGGGACCAGGTCGTCTGGCGGCTGGCGGCGGCGCTTCTGCTCGGCGTGTCCGCGACGGCGGGAGGCATGGCGACGGCCGTGCTCGCCCAGTCGTCGCAGCCCTGGGACTCCTGGCTGACCCTCACCATGGCCGCCGCCGCGACCGTCGCCGCCCTGGCCGCGCTGCTCGAGGCGGGACCGGGACGTCAGCTCCTGACCGCCGTGGCCGCCGCTCCCGCGTCCGCGAGCGCCGCACTCGCCGGCCTCGCCGCCGCGACCGCCGCCCTCCTCGTACGGCTCGCCTGGCGGTCACTGGACCGCATCCCCACCCGTACCCTGCTGGCCGCCTCCACCCGCGTGGGCCACGTGGCCACCGCGACCGTGAGCATGGATCCCGGGGCGCTCACCTGGATCGCCGAGGACAACCACTGGCGCGGCCGGGCCCTGCGCTCGCGGCCGTGGCCTGCGCTGCCCGCACCGCTCGCTCTGGCCTGGCAGGACTGGCGCAGGCTCGCCAGGCGCCCCCGGCGAGCGGCCGCGTTGCTCGCCACCGCCGTGCTGCCCGCCGTGGCCGCCCAGGCGGGCGGGGGACTCGCCCCGCCGGTGACGGTTCTCGTCACGGTGGCCGGCGGACTGGCCGTCGCGGCCACGGCGGCGTCGGGCGCGCGGCGCGACGGGGACAACCCGAGCCTCGCCCGCCTGCTCGGCGTGGACCGGCGCGCCGCGCTCGCCGCCCGCGCGGTGCTGCCCGCGCTGCTGGTCGCCAGCTGGCTCACGCTCGCGCTCGGCGGGCTGCTCGCGGCGGGCGCGCTGACCGGCGGGCCGTGGTGGCTGTTCGGCCCGCTCGCCGCGCCGGCCCTGGCCGCCGGGGCGCTGCGGGCGGCCCGCCGGCGGCCGATCGACCATTCGATGCCGGTCATCGACACACCCGGCGGGGCGATCCCCACCGGCCCGGCCCTCTGGGCGCTGACCGGAGTCGATCTCGCCGCCCTCGGCACTCTGCCCCTGGTGGTGGCGCTCGTCTTCCAGCCGGGCGCACTCGGCGGGTTCCTGGTGGCGCAGGCGGTCACCGGTGCGGCCGTCCTGGCCGGTTATCTCATCCGTGCCGCCAGGTAGGCTGGGGCGACGTGAGCAGCCCTAACATGCCCGTCGTCGGAATCATCGGAGCCGGCCAGCTGGCCAGGATGACCCAGCAGGCCGCCATCGCGCTCGGGATCGAGCTGCGCCTGCTCGCATCCTCGCCCGAGGAGAGCGCCGCCCGGGTCATCTCCGACGTGCGACTCGGCGACCATCGCGACCTCAGTGACCTTCGTGACCTGGCCAAGGGATGCGATGCGATCACCTTCGACCACGAACACGTGCCGACCGGGCACATCGAGGCCCTCGCCGCCGACGGCCACGCCGTACACCCCGGAGCGGGCGCTCTCGTGCACGCCCAGGACAAGGCGGTCATGCGTGAGCGGCTGACCGCGATCGGCGCGCCCTGCCCGGCGTGGCGGCGGGTCGAGTCGGCCGCCGAGATCGAGGCGTTCGGCGCGGAGCACGGCTGGCCCGTGGTGCTCAAGGCGGTGCGCGGAGGGTACGACGGGCGCGGCGTCTGGGTCTGCCCGTCCGCCGAGGCGCTGCCGGCCCTGGCGGACGAGGTGCTGGGCAGCGGGGTGCCGCTGATGGCCGAGGCGTTCGTGCCGTTCGAGCGCGAGCTGGCGGTGCTGGTCGCGCGCTCGCCGCACCGCCAAGGCGTCAGCTACCCGGTGGTGGAGACGGTCCAGCGCGACGGGATCTGCGTGGAGGTGCTCGCGCCCGCCCCCGGGCTCGACCCCGAGCAGGCGGCGGTGGCCCAGCGGATCGCCCTGACGATCGCGAACGAGCTGGACGTGACCGGGCTGCTCGCGGTCGAGATGTTCCAGACGGCCTCCGGGCTGCTGGTCAACGAGCTGGCCATGCGCCCGCACAACAGCGGGCACTGGACCATCGAGGGCGCCCGCACCTCACAGTTCGAGCAGCACCTGCGCGCCGTGCTGGACCTCCCGCTCGGCGCCCCGACCATGACCGCTCCCGTCGTGGTGATGGCCAACGTCCTCGGTGGCGACGACCCCGACGTCTACGCCCGCTACGAGCACGTCATGGCCCACGACCCCGGCATCAAGGTGCACTTCTACGGCAAGGACGTGCGCCCCGGCCGCAAGATCGGCCATGTCACCGCCCTCGGCGACGACCTCGAAACCGTCCGCGCCCGTGCCCGGCACGCCGCGACCTACCTCTCCGAAGGGATCTACACGTGAGCGAGCCCCAGGCCGGGCCCCAGGTCGGGATCGTGATGGGCAGCGACTCCGACTGGCCGGTGATGAAGCTCGCCGCCGAAGCGCTCGCGGAGTTCGGCGTGCCGTTCGAGGCCGACGTGGTCTCCGCGCACCGGATGCCCGCCGAGATGATCGAGTACGGCACGCAGGCCGCCGACCGGGGGCTCCGGGTGATCATCGCCGGCGCCGGCGGGGCCGCCCACCTGCCCGGCATGCTCGCCTCGGTGACGCCGCTCCCGGTGATCGGCGTCCCCGTCCCGCTGAAGTACCTCGACGGGATGGACTCGCTGCTGTCGATCGTGCAGATGCCCGCCGGGGTCCCGGTGGCCACCGTCGCCATCGGCGGCGCCAGGAACGCGGGGCTGCTGGCCGTACGGATCCTGGCGGCCGCGGACCCCGCCCTGCGCTCCCGGATGCTCGACTTCCAGGACACCCTCAAGGCTCAGGCCCACGCCAAGGGCGAGAAGCTCAGGGCCGAGGCGGCGGACTACGGGCGGCCCGGGGCGGAGTAGCGGCCTGGGGCTGCGGGCGGCCCGAGGCCCAAGACCGGCGAGGGCCACCCGAGGCCAGGCTTACCCGGGCCCAAGGGCCACCCGAGGATCTGAACGGTCTGCCCGAGGCCCGAGCCCCAAGGACCAAGGCCCGAGCCCCAAAGACCAAGGCCCGAGGGCCAAGGGCCAAGGCCCGAGGGCCACCCGAGGCCCGGGGCTTACCCGGTGGCCCAAGGCTTACCGGGGCCAAAGGGCCACCTGAGGCCGAAGCTTTACCCGGGGCCCAAAGGCTTCGCCCGAGGCGGCCCGAGGCGGGTGGTGTGCGGCCTGATGGTGGCGGTCGCCCAGGAGTCGGTGGGTTCGTGGGGTTATGGGCGGCCCAGGGCGCGGTAGTGCCAGCCTGCGGCGCGCCAGGTTTCGGCGTCGAGCGCGTTGCGGCCATCGACGATCTTGCGGGTGGACACGACCGCGCCCAGGGCCTCCGGGTCGAGGTCGATGAACTCCTGCCACTCGGTCAGCAACAGCACGACGTTGGCGCCACGGGCGGCGTCCATGGCCGAGGAGCCGTAGGACAGCTCCGGGTGCGCCCTGCGCGCGTTGTCCAGGGCGACCGGGTCGTAGATCGTCACCTGGCCGCCCTGCTGCCCGATCGTGACGGCCACGTCGAGGGCGGGGGAGTCGCGGATGTCGTCGGAGTTGGGCTTGAAGGCGGCGCCCAGCACGCCGACGGTGCACCCGTGGAAGGAACCTCCGGCGAGGTCGCGGGCGAGGTCGACCATCCTGGCGCGGCGTCGCATGTTGATCTCGTCGACCTCGCGCAGAAACGTCAGCGCCTGGTCGGCGCCCAGCTCGCCGGCCCGCGCCATGAACGCCCTGATGTCCTTGGGCAGGCACCCCCCGCCGAAGCCGAGGCCGGGGTTGAGGAACTTGCCGCCGATCCGCTCGTCGTAGGAGAGCGCGAGCGAGAGTTGCTGGACGTCGGCGTGCGCCGACTCGCACACCTCGGCCATCGCGTTGATGAACGAGATCTTGGTCGCCAGGAACGCGTTGGCGGCACTCTTGACCAGCTCGGACGTCGGAAGGTCGGTGACGATCACCGGCACGTCGCCGAGCGGTGAGTAGAGGTCGCGCAGGATCTTCTCGGCCTTGTCGCTGGTCACGCCGAGCACGATCCGGTCGGGGTGCAGGGTGTCGTGCACCGCGAACCCCTCGCGCAGGAACTCGGGATTCCAGGCCAGCTCCACCAGCGGGCCGGCGGGCGCCAGCCGTACGAGCTTGTCGGCCAGGCGCTGCGCGGTGCCCACCGGCACGGTGGACTTGCCCACCACCAGGCACTCGCGGGTGAGATACGGCGCCAGCGACTCGACCACGGCGTCGAGGTAGGACACGTCGGCGGCGTTCTCGCCCTTCTTCTGCGGTGTACCCACGCAGACGAAGTGCACGTCGCCGAACTCGGCCGCCTCCTCGAAGGAGGTCGTGAAGCGCAGCCGCCCGGAGTCGAGGTTGCGGCGCAGCACCTCCTGCAGGCCGGGTTCGTGGATGGGAAGCTCACCGTTGCGCAATCGCTCGATCTTGGCCGCGTCGATGTCGAGGCCGAGGACCTCGAAGCCCAGTTCGGCCATGCTGGCCGCGTGTGTGGCACCGAGATAACCGGTTCCCAGAACCGTGAGGCGATATGGCACGTCCGCTCTCCTCTCCACTTACCCAATCATCGCGGTCGGGTTGCCGAGGCATGTTACCGGCCCCACTACTTTCCCCGGGCTGCGGGGACACACATTGTTGGACGTCCTACTATCTGTTGCATGAGCAGCTTCCCTCTCTATGCGCCCGCCGAAGAGCACGAGATGCTCCGCGAGGCCGTGCGGGCCCTCGCCGACCAGAAGATCGCTCCCCGCGCGGCCGAGGCCGACGAGACGGGAGAGTTCCCGTGGGAGGTCTATAAGGACCTCGTCGCGGCCGACTTCCACGCCGTGCACGTGCCCGAGGAGTACGGCGGGGCGGGGGCGGACGCGCTCGCCACGGTGATCGTCATCGAGGAGGTCGCCCGCGCCTGCGCCTCCTCCTCGCTGATCCCGGCCGTCAACAAGCTGGGCACCGTGCCGCTGCTGCTCAGCGCGTCTCCGGAGCTCAAGGAGAAGTATCTCGCCCCGGTCGCCCGCGGTGACGCGATGTTCTCCTACGCGCTCTCGGAGCCGGAGGCCGGCAGCGACGCGGCCGCGATGAAGACCCGCGCCGTCCTCGACGGCGACCACTACGTGCTCAACGGCACCAAGATGTGGATCACTAACGCGGGGGTGTCGGAGTTCTACACGACGATGGCCGTCACCGACCCGTCGGCCGGCGCGCGCGGCATCTCCGCCTTCGTCGTGGAGAAGTCGGACGAGGGCGTCTCGTTCGGTGCGAAGGAGCGGAAACTCGGCATCAAGGCGTCGCCGACCCGCCAGGTCATCTTCGACAACGTGCGCATCCCCGCGTCACGCATGATCGGCGAGCCCG
This sequence comes from Dolomitihabitans soli, assembly GCF_022213955.1. Taxonomy (GTDB): domain Bacteria; phylum Actinomycetota; class Actinomycetes; order Streptosporangiales; family Streptosporangiaceae; genus Streptosporangium_A; species Streptosporangium_A soli. The sequence continues at coordinate 50,366 of NZ_JAKNTW010000023.1, forward strand.
GCACCGGCTTCAAGACCGCCCTCGCCACCCTCGACCACACCCGCATCACCATCGCCGCCCAGGCTCTCGGCATCGCCCAGGGCGCCCTCGACCACGCGGTCGGCTACGTCAAGGAGCGCAAGCAGTTCGGCAAGGCCATCGCCGAGTTCCAGGGCCTGCAGTTCATGATCGCTGACATGGCCATGAAGCTCGAAGCCGCCCGCCAGCTCACCTACGCCGCGGCCGCCAAGTCGGAGCTGGCCATGCACGGCACCCCCGTCCGCGACCTCACCTTCTTCTCCAGCGCCGCCAAGTGCGCCGCCTCCGACGCCGCCATGGACATCACCACCGACGCGGTCCAGCTCCTCGGCGGCTACGGCTACACCCGCGACTACCCCGTCGAGCGCATGATGCGCGACGCCAAGATCACCCAGATCTACGAGGGCACCAACCAGATCCAGCGCATGGTCATGGCCAGGCAGATCCTCAAGTAGCCCATGACCAGAGGGAACCCCGCCTCGATCCGATCACGGGCGGGGTTCGTTCCGCGACGAGGCCCGCTACAAGAGGGGGCCGATCGACGCGCCCTGCGGCGTCCCCGATCAGGAAGACCCGGCCGGGATCGGTAGCTGCGGGCTGGGCGAACACCGGCTGATTCTGGATATCTGTCTGTGCCGTTCGGGACCGGGCACGGCGGACTCGCTCGCCCGCCGATCTCCCCGACGGATCGTCAGCGGGGAATGTACGCGTACCACGTGCCGGGCCGTACTTCTGGCAGTCGCCGTCGCTCCCAGGTCTGGAGGAACGGTGCCGGGATCGAACGGCCCTTGTCGACGGCGACCACGCGCTTTCCCGCGTGCTGGGCACCGAGCACGGGCGCCGGCACCTCGCTGTCCTGCGGCCAGTGCAAGACGGTGTGCGACTCGCACCCCGCCCGGTAAGCGATCATCACCGCGCGCTCGCCGTACACGAGGCAAGGCCGGTGGACGGCGAACGCGGTCAACGCGCCGGCGGCCTCGACGTCGGCCTGCCGCGTGGACAGTCGCAGCGAGACGAGCTTCTCGAGCGTCAGGCCCTGCAGGACGAACTGAGCGAGGAAACCGGCGGCCACGAGACCGGCACCGGCACGGCGAGCCGCTCGCAGGCGTGGTCCTTCCAGCAGCCAGAGGGCGCTGTGCGCGATCGGGAACGCCAGCAGCGCGTACGTGGGAAGCAGGAACCGGGGCGCCGCGTAGCCGACCAGGAAGATGTACGGCACGGCCAGCGACAGGCCGGCGACGGCCGGCAGCACGCACTCGGCCAGGCGTTCACGGCGTCCCGCCGCGTACAGACCGAGCAGGACGAGGACGGGGATCGCGCCCCACCAAAGCAGCCAGGGCAGCTCGACGGGGCCGCAGTGCACGGGAGGCCGGCAGAGCAACGGCCCGTTGAGCGCGCGAGCGTGCTCGTAGAGCGAGACGTGCAGGCCGGTCTCGTTCGCCGCTCCGGCGGCCCGCCAGCGAGCGGCCGGCCCGCCGAAGCGCACGAACGCCTCGATGATCCAGTCGGCCCAACCGGCCACCAGGCCCACGACGAGGGCGCCCCCCACTCCGGCCCGCCGCCATCCCGGCTTGGCGAGCGCCACCGCGAGCGGGAGGACGAGCCAGACACTGTCCGGCGGGCGAAGCAGGGCCACCGCGGCCACGCTCACCGCCAGCCCTATCACCGGCCCCCGCCCGCTCTCCGGCCGCATGCAGCGCAGGAAGAAGCCGACGGCGGCCACCGCCCCGAACGCCACCCACATGTTCGGCATGGCCGCGTTCCCGTAGAACAACGACAGCCACAGGGACGCGAACAGCAGGGCGGCGATGGGCGCCAGCGCTCCGGGGCGCACCCGCAGCCAGGTTCCGAACGACGCGTACAGCGCCACGGCCGACAGCAGGCTCAGATAGATCCGCAGCGCGTCCGTCGACGAGGTGAGCAGCACAATCGGGGCGACGATCAGGGTGATTCCCCGGGCGCGAGGCGCGATGAACTCGGTGGCGGGCCCGCGGGGATCGACCTGGCTGACGTAGACGACCTCGTCCCACCCCAGCCCCATCCTGGAAGTGACCCCGACCAACTGGACGATCCCGTAGCAGACGGCCACCAGAATCAGCAGCGTGCGCCCTGGATCGGCCGACAGCCACGAACGAAGCGATTTGCTTGATCCCACCTGCTTTTCTTAGCGCCGGTCCCCTCCGGCGGACGGACATGCCGACGAGGCTTGCCAGAAGCGATGCACAATCATGAAGCTCCATGGCAGGCACGGGGAAACCGAACCAGCCGGGTGCGCGACGCCGAGATCGCCCAGATCTACGAGGGCACCGACCAGATCCAGCGCATGGTCATGGCCAGGCAGATTCTCAAGTGAGGGGTGCCCGGCGAGACCGGGACTGTGAGATCAGGCCGGTCTTCTGAGCCGGGCGTAGGTCGCGGGTGGCATGCCGACCGCGGCGGTGAAGTCGCGGGTCAGGTGGGCCTGGTCGGTGTAGCCGAGCTCGGCGGCCAGCGTGGCGAGGTCGAGGCCGTGGTGGATCCGCTCCGCGGCCTCGTGCAGCCGGAAGCGGCGGATCACCCACTTGGGGCCGATGCCGACATAGTCCCTGAACAGCCGCTGGAGCGAGCGCACCGACAGCCCCGCTCGGGCGGCCAGCTCGTCGACCCTGGTCACGGACACGTCGCCCTCCGCCAGCGCCACCAGCGCCGCGACCTCTTCCGCCAGCGGATCCCGATCCGGCGCCAAACCCAGCAGGAACGTTTCGGTGAGCGCGATGGCGGCCCGGGCGTCGGGCTCGGCCAGGACTCGCTCGACCAGGGTGGCGCCCGCTGTGCCGTACATCTCGCCGATCTCGACGAAGCGATCGGTCAGCTGGGACACCGGGCCGCCGAGGAAGGGCCGGAAGCCGCCGGGGCGGAAGCGGGTGCCGAGCACGCGGCCGCTGCCCCGCATCGTGTAGGAGAACCCGCCCTTGATCACTCCCGCGATCTGGTGGAAGTCCTGGGTGATCGTCATGTTCACGCTGGGGTGGGAGACGATGCGCTGTTCGTACGGCTCGGCGAGATCGGTCCACGTGACGACCCAGAAGTGCTCCACATACGCCGAAATTTCGGATGATGGTGTCTGGCGGGTGTAATCGAAGGCGTTGAGCCCCGCGTACGGGTCGACCCAGCCGCGCTGTCGTGTTTTTACAAGCCGCGTTTCGGGTGGTCGGGGCACGATTGCTGCCATGGAAGACATGATGCCCCTGATGACGCGCTCCACCGAACGGACCGCGGGGTTGGTGCGAGCGATCCGGCAGGAACAACTCCGATCCTTGACGCCATGCGCGAAGTTCGACGTCCAGGGCCTGATCAACCACCTCGAGTGGGTGGCGGAGATGTTCGAGTCACTGGCTCGCAAGGGGCCGAACGTCGAGCAGGGACCTTACGCGGGCGACTTTCCCGAGCGGGCGGAGCGCACGCTGGCCGCCTGGTCGCGGCCGGAGGCATGGGAGGGGGCCAGCCCTGCCATGGGCCTGCCGATGACCGCGCTGGCCCACATGTATCTCGTCGACATGGTCGTACACGGCTGGGACCTGGCCAGGGCCACCGGTCAGGAGTACGAGCCGGACCCCGAGGCCGTCTCACGGTCGCTGGACTTCACCGGCCAGATGGTGGAGATGGGCAGACAGCGTGGCGTCTTCGGGCCGCCGGTGGCGGTGCCGGACGACGCTCCGCAGTTCGACCGCCTGCTCGGCGTCATCGGCCGGGATCCGTCCTGGACACCGTGATCCACTCCAGCGCCTCCTCAGTGAGGTGCGGATCCGGTGCGCCCGGCTGCCGTGCTTGGCGGGGCCGGCCGTCGCGAGCGCCGAGACGCCCACGGCGGCCGCCACCCGTTCAGATATGAGGCTGCTTCCTGGGCGTCAGTCGTCGAGCTTCTCGGTGAGGCTGGGTCCTTCGTCCGCGCCGCCCTCGGTGCTGTCGTTGCTCTTCCCGCCCTTGCCTTCGGTGCCCTTGCCGGGCGGCGGGAGCTGCATCGGGACGGCCTCGCAGGGGGCGACCGGTCCCTTGACCATCTCGATCGAGGACGCGACGGGCGGCTCGCCGGGGGCGTCCTGGTCGACGGAGAAGGCGAGGACCAGGGTCTGGTCGGCCGCGATCTGCCCCTCCTCGATCCGGAACGAGATCCCCTGCTCATTCGTGCTGACGTTGATCGTCAGCTTTCCCTCGGGGGCCGAGTGCTCGCCCCGGGGCGACTTGCAGGTCTGGTCCTTGGGCAGGTAGTCGACCACCGCCGTGATCCCCGCCTTGGCAAGCTCCGCCTTCAGCCCGGCGGAGTCGCGGAACTCGTTGACCTGCACCTCGACCGATCCGTCCGGGCTCTTCTCCACCGCGAAGGCCGGGGTGGCGGCTCCGCCGTACAGGGTGAGCGCCACCGTGGTGGCCGCCGCCACGCCGGTGACCGCCGCGGCCAGCCCCATGATGCGGCGACGCGAGCCGCGCCGATTCGGTGCCGTGATGACCATGTGTTCCTCCGCCGTCCTGGTAGTGATCTCTTGTTTGAGTGCACTGAGAAGGCGCTCTTCGAAGTTGCTCATGCCTGTCCCTCCACGTACACGGTCGGCGGCGAAACGACGTTCTCAAGGGCACGTCTGGCCCGATGCAGCCGGACCCGCGCGGTCACCTGCCTGACGCCCAGCGCCGCGGCGGCCTCGGTGACGGTGAGCTGATCGATCGCCACCAGCTCCAGTACGGCCCGCTCACCCTCGGGCAGGCCGGCCATCGCCTCCAGGGCACGCCGCATCTGGCGTTCGGCGTCGATCCGCTCATCCATCCGGCCGAGATCGTCATCGTCCATCAGCCGCCTGCCCGCGACGCGGCCGGCTGCCTGCGCCTCACGAGTCGTACGGCGATGCTGGGCCGCGACGACGTTGCGCGCCACGCCGTACAGCCACGCGATCTCGCTGCCCCGGCCGGGGCGGTAGGTGTGCGCCGAGTCCAGGGCCGCCAGAAAGATGTCGGCGGTCAGGTCGGCCGCCAGGTGAGGATCGCTCACCCGGCGTACGACGAACCGCATGACCGCGTCGACATGGCGGCGATAGAAGGCCTCAAAGGCCACGGGGTCTTCGTTGAGGCGCACTGGCCTCGCTCCCTTCGTCGTTCGCCCTTACACCTCTACTTGGACGGACTGGTGCGAAGCGTTTCAAAAGGTGGGAATCGCGGGACAGGTGCCTCCAGGGCGTGATGATGCCGAGACTGATCCTCAAGGAGTGCCCGGAACCGGTATCGTGGCTCGCCGTACGGCGGCGCACCGGTGATCTGTTTGCCTGGTGCGGCGTGTTTGACCTGCGGGTTGTAGGTTGCTACTGTTACTTGTTGCAGTCTTAGTTTCCTGGAACGTCGTGGCTCTTCGGAGCGCCCGTGGGAAGTTTCTTGACAGCGGGCTTCTTCTTCTCTTGATCTGATGAGGCCCGCATGCAGCCGCGAGTCGCCGACCTGGCGGCTCCGCGAGGCTCCCTTGAAGGAGAAGCAGTTGTCTGAAGGCGTCGTTAAGTGGTTCAACGCCGAAAAGGGTTTCGGGTTCATTGCGCCCGACGACGGTAGCCCGGACGTCTTCGTCCACTACTCGGCAATCGCGACCAGTGGATACCGCAGCCTCGAGGAGAACCAGCGTGTCTCCTTCGAGACCACTCGTGGTCCCAAGGGTCCGCAGGCCGAGCAGGTCGTGGCGCTCTAAGGGGTTCCCAGGAAACCCGCATCGCATGGCGGTGCGGGTTTTCCGCTTTCCGGGGCGAAGCGGTCAGGTCGGACGGCGGCCAAGGGCTCCCGCAGCGCATGAGCGCGTCGCTCGTCGACTCCGACCGGCAGACCCGGCCAAGCGGTCAGGACACGGCGGTCAAGGACTCCTGGGCCGCTCGCAGGGTGTCGTACGTCTCGAAGTGCCGGTCGAGGTTGGTGATCGTCAGCAGGTGCGTGATCATGCCGGCGGAGACGGCGAGGACGAGGCGTCCACGGGCGTCCCGGACCCGGTTCAGGGTGTGCACGAGCAGGCCCAGGCCGACGGAGTCGCAGAAGGGCACCTTGGTCAGGTCGATGACCAGGCAGGGCGGCTGCGGCGTGCTGAGCGCCCGGTCGAGGTGCGCCCGTAGGCGCGGAGTCGCCGCGAGATCCAGATCTCCCGCGGGCTGGACCACGACACACGGTCCGTCACGCCAAACCAGGACTTCCAAGATGACCACCCCATTGAAGGCGCAGTACCCCCCCAAGTGGTCATCATTCGCCCAAGTGATTATTTCTTGCAGATGTTCTGCGTCGCGGTCTTCGTCGTCGGCGTCGCGGTGGGATCGGGCTTCGGCGCCGCCTCCTTCACCGTGACCTTCTTGGCTCCGGGATACTTCTTGCCGACGATCACCTCGATCCGGTCGCCGAGGTCGTCCACCTGGCGCAGATCGGCGCCGGGCAGCGCGGCGGCCACCGTACGGGCGGAATCCTCGCGGCCCGCGCCGTATCTGACCACGGTCTCCTTGTAGTCGGTGCGCGCGGTGTTGCCGGGCGTGCCGGGCACCCGGAAACCGGCCTTGATCAGGTCGGCCTTCGTGGCGGCTCCCCGGCCCGTGATGCCGGTGCCGTTGAGCACCTGGACGGCGATGCGCTCCGGCGGCACGGTGAGCGCGGGGGCCGTGGCCTTGGGGGTGGCCTTGGGAGTGGCCGACGGCTTGGGGGTGAGCTCCTCGTCGGCGGCGATCCGCCGGAACAGGTCTCTGGCCCCCTCCTTGTCCCACAGCACGGCCGACTCCCCGGTGGGCGAGGTGTAGTCGGGGTCGGACAGCGGCACGGTGGCGAAGGACACGTCGTCGGTCGAGACGTCCTTGAGCTGGCCGGCGAGGCCGAGCAGGTCCTCGGACAGGGCGCTGTCGACGGTCACGGTCTTGAGCACCGAGTTGACCAGCCCGGTGAGCCGCACCGGATTGCCCAGCACCCCGCCGCTCAGCGCCCGGTCGAGCAGGGCGGAGATGACCTGCTGCTGCCGGTCGATCCGGTCGAGGTCGGAGCGGGCCGTGGCCCTGGTCCTGGCGTAGGAGAGCGCCTTGATGCCGTCGAGCTCGTAGGTGCCCGGCTGCAGGGCGAGCGCGGTCTTCGGGTCGTTGATCGCGACGGGGGTGCACACCGAGACGCCGCCGATGGTGTCGACCACGTCGATGAAGCCGAGGACGTTGACCTCGACGTAGTGGTTGATGGTCAGGCCCGTCGCGTTCTGCACCGTGCGCACGGCCAGCTTGGCCCCGCCGAACTGGTAGGCAGAGTTGATCTTGTGTTGGCCGTTGCCGGGGATCGTCGTCCACGTGTCGCGCGGCAGGCTGACCACGGTGAGCTTGCTGTGGTCCTCCGACAGGTGGACGACCATCATCGTGTCGGTGCGGTTGCCCGTCTCGCGGCCCAGTTTGAGCATGTTCTGCTGACGGCGGGTGAGGTTGTCGCGCTTGTCCACGCCGACGACCAGGATGTTCATCGCGCCGCGCGCCTCCGAGCCGGCGACTCCCGCGTCGACCTCGCTGATCGCGCCCGCCGCCAGGTTGGGCGCCGCCCACGACGCGCCCGCGCCGGCCAGCACCACGCCCGACAGCGCGCCCGCGAGCAGAAGCTTACGGCGCCGCTTGCGGGCGCCCTTGGAGGCGCGGCTCTGGCGCCGTGGACCCACCTGGACCCCGCCGTAGGCGTCGCCGCCCACGAGCACCCCCGAGTCCTCCTCTTCCGGGTCGCTCATGCGCCGTCCCCCCACGAGGTTTCCATCACCACCCGCTCGTACAGTAGCGTGACCTCAGCCATGAAGCAGTCCCCTTACTCCCGCGCGGCGAACGCGTCTTCCGAGACCCGTGTCTGGCCGCCGATCTCCGTCGTCATGCCCGTCCTCAACGAGGAGCGACATCTTCGTGAGGCGGTACGCCAGGTGCTCGCACAGGCGTACGAGGGCCCGATCGAGGTCGTCCTCGCCGTGGGCCCGTCCCACGACCGCACCCAGGAGGTCGCGGACACACTCGCGGCCGAGGACCCGAGGGTGGTCGTCGTGGCCAACCCCACGGGCCGCACGCCCAACGCGCTGAACGCCGCGATCGGCGCCTCCCGAAACGACATCGTCGCCAGGGTCGACGGGCACGCCATGCTCCCCGCCGACTATCTGAAGGTGGCGGTGGAGACCCTGGAGGAGACCGGCGCCGACAACGTCGGCGGCGTCATGGCGGCCGAGGGGGTGACCTCCTTCGAGCAGGCCGTGGCGCGGGCGATGACCTCCAAACTCGGCGTGGGCGGCGCCCGCTTCCACACGGGCGGCAGCCAGGGCCCGGCCGACACCGTCTACCTGGGGGTCTTCAAACGCTCGGCGCTGGTCCGCGTCGGCGGCTACGACGAGCACTTCCAGCGGGCCCAGGACTGGGAGATGAACCACCGCATCCGCGAGACCGGCGGCCTGGTGTGGTTCCAGCCGCGGATGCGGGTGACCTACCGGCCGAGGCCCAGCGTCAAGGCCCTCGCCAAGCAGTACTTCCACTACGGCCGCTGGCGCAGGGTCGTGGCCCGCACCCACCAGGGCACGATCAACCTGCGTTACCTCGCGCCGCCGGCCGCGGTGCTCGCCATCCTGGCCGGGCTGCTGGCCTCGCCGTTCTTCTGGCCCGCGCTGCTCGTCCCCGGGGCGTACGCCGCGGCGGTGCTGCTGGGTACGGCGCTCACCGGGCGCGGCCTGCCCGCCGCCGCGCTGGTCCGGCTGCCGCTCGTCTACGCCACCATGCACCTCGCCTGGGGCTGGGGCTTCATCACCAGCCCGCCGAGCCTCAGCAGACCTCGTTAGAGGCCCGCAGGAGCGCCTCGGCGATGTCCATGTCGAGCCGGTGGGTGATCTTCAGGTTGCGCTCGCTGCCGGGGACGATGTGGATGGGCACCTCCGGCAGGTAGCGCAACACCACGCCGCAGTCGTCGGTCGCCTGCCGTTCGGCGAACCCGGGATCGGCGAACGCGCGGTCGTACGCCTCCCTGATCACCGGCGACCGGAAGCACTGGGGGGTCTGCACCCGCCGCAGCGTGGCCCGGTCGACGACCTCGCCGACCACCTCGCCGTACGGCCCGGCGGCGGTCACCACGACGGTGTCGGAGCTGGGGATGGCGACCTGCACGGCGGCGTGGCGCTCCAGCGCGGTGACGCAGTCGGTGATGATCCGCCGTTCGAGGAGAGGGCGCGCGGCGTCGTGCAGGAGCACGTCGCACTCCTGGCGGCCGAGCGCCTCGACCGCGCGCCGGCTCGTCTCCGACCGGCTGGCCCCGCCCTCGAGGATCTGGCCGACCTTGGTGAAGCCGTGCAGGATCGCCTTCGCCTCGCCGGTGAAACCGGGCGTCATCAGGACGATGATCTCGTCGATCTCCGGCGCCTCCTGGAAGACGGCGACGGAGTGCTCAAGGATCGTCCGGCCGCCGAGCACCAGGAGTTGCTTGGGCGTGTCCCGGCCGACACGCAGGCCGACGCCGCCGGCGAGGATCGCGGCGACGGTACGCCGTCGGGGTGCGGACACGGGTGGCTCCTCCACAAGCACTACGCGGTGAACGTGATATCCGGTCAACATATCGCTACGCTGGGTGCGCGCTTCCCGTTCGTGCGGCGATCCCGTCGACGTGAAGGAGATAAGCCGCTTGCCAGCGTCCACGGGCCACCCGGCCCCACAAACGGCGGCCGTGGTGCTCGCCACGACCGCTTCGGCCAGACTGGCGTGCGCCGACGGCACGGTCCTCGACCGGCTGGCCGAACAACTCGACACCTTACCGTTGCGTGACGTCCACGTGGTGGCCCGCACCGCCGTTCCGGTAGGCCCCGGCCCGGCCGAGGGGACCAGAGGGCTGGCCGACGATCTGCGCTGCGTCGCCAAGGTGGCCAGGGCCGCCGGCGGGCCGGTCGCGGTGATCCCCGGTGATCTCGTCGCCCACACCGAGGCGCTCGCCTCGGTGCTCGCCCATCCGGCCAGAGGCACCTCGGCCCTGGTGAGCGACGTGGGCGAACCCGCCGGGCCGCTGCACCCGCCGGTCAGAGCCGAGGGCGGCATGATCGCCTCGGCGGGCAGCTCCTTCCACGACGTCGCCGAGCCCACCGGCACCTTCCGCGGCGTGCTCCAGGTGGGCGAGGCCGATCTCGGCACCCTCGCCGACCTCGCGGAGGAGCTCGCCGATCTCGTCCAGACCGGCAGGCTGGGCGCGGCGGCGGGCACGGAGGTGGCCGACCTGATCCTGGTCGGGCTGGTCCGGGTGGGCGTGCCGGTGCGCGCCATACCGCTCGGGCCGTTACGGGCCGACCGGGTGGCCGGGCAGGCCGCCGCCGACGCCGCCGTGCGCGGCCTGGCCGAGGTCGACGAGAAGGCGGTCCGGCTCGACTCCTCGGTGAAGCGCGACGACGGCTTCTTCACCACCCACTTCGTCAGCTCCTGGTCCACCCACCTCGTACGGCTGGCGGCCCGCCTGTCGCTCACGCCCAACTCGGTGACCGGCATCTCCGTCGGGCTGGCCCTGCTGGCGGCCGTCTGGTTCTCGGCCGGCACCCGGGGGGCGATGCTGCTCGGCGCGGCGCTGGTGCTGCTCTCCTTCGTGCTCGACTGCGTCGACGGGCAGCTCGCCCGCTACACCCGGGCCTTCTCCCCGCTCGGCGCCTGGCTCGACGGCACCGCCGACCGCGCGAAGGAGTACGTCGTCTACGTGGGGCTCGCGGCCGGATACACCGCGATCACGCCGGCCTCCGGCGACATCTGGGCGCTCGCCGTCGCCGCCATGGTGCTCCAGTCGCTGCGCCACTCGATCGACTTCTCCTACGGGGCGGCCCGCTCCGACGCCCACCGGGTGAGCGTCGCCCACGCCCGGCGGCCTCGCTCGCTGACCTCGCCCGCCGACCCGCCGCAGATGGTCCCCGCGCAGCGCCTGAGCACCGAGGCGCCCGTACTGCGGCTCTCCAGGCGTCTGGAGGACGACCGGCGCACCCGATGGCTCAAGAAGATCATCGTGTTGCCCATCGGCGAGCGGATGGCGCTGATCGCGGTCACCGCGGGCCTGTTCGACGCCCGGGTGACCTTCCTCGCCCTGCTCGGCTGGGGCGGTGTGGCGGCCCTCTACACGCTCATCGGGCGGATCGCGAGGTCGCTGTCTTGACCCCGACAGGGAGAACGTGACGGTGATCTCGGTGAACATGACGCCTGTTCCGCCCAGCACGCTCGTGGCCTACCGCGACGACGGCGCGCTCTCCCGCAGCATGGGGATGATCGTGGCGGGCCAGCTCCCGCCGCTGCCTCCCGCGCTGGCCGGGGCGTTCGTGACGGCCATCCTGCTGGCGGTCGGCGTGGCCGGCTCCCAAGGGCTGGCGGTGTTCGCGCCGGCCGTCGCGCTGCTGCTGGCCGGCCCCGGCAGCTCCCACCGGCACGACGGGCGGCTCGACTGGCTGGTGCCGCCCACCCTGCGTCTCACCGAGTACGGCTTCATCGCCTCGGTCGGGTTCGCCCGCGAGGTCCCGCCCGCGTTGATCGCCCTGTTGCTGGGCGCGATGGTCTTCCACCACTACGACATCGTCTACCGGCTCCGTCAGCACGTCTATCCGCCGCCCTGGCTGGCCACCTCGGGGCTCGGGTGGGAGGGGCGGATGCTGCTGGTCGCCCTCGGCGGGCTGGTGGGCTGGGTGACGGCGGTGTTCGTGTTGCTCGGGCTCTATCTTTGGGGTCTGTTCCTGTGGGAGAGCGTCACCTGCTGGCTGGTGGCTCCCCGTACGGGGGTCGACACCGCCGAGGCGGACGCCGCCGATTAACGGCGGGTGGTGCGCTCGCCAACGGGCGATTACACGATCAGGGCCGGAATGGAACTAACCTTTGGGCCTACGAAGTCACGCTCGGATGAGGAGTGTACGTTGCTGGGAATGGTGCTGGCCGCCGGGGCCGGACGACGGTTGCGGCCCTACACCGACACGCTGCCCAAGGCACTCGTGCCGGTCGACGGAGACACCACGATCATGGACATCTCGCTGCGCAACCTGGCAGCCGTGGATCTCCGTGAGGTGGTGGTCATCGTCGGTTACGCGGCGCAGGCCGTACATGATCGGAAGGCCGAGTTGGAGCGTCGGCACGGGGTGAAGCTGATCCTCGTGCACAACGACAAGGCCGAGGAATGGAACAACGCCTACTCCCTGTGGTGCGCGCGCGACTATTTCGCGCAGGGGGCGTTGCTCGTCAACGGTGACACCGTGCATCCGGTGTCTGTGGAGGAGACGCTGCTCCAGGCGCCCGCCGACACCGACATGCTGCTGGCCGTCGACGACGTCAAGTCGCTGGCGGACGAGGAGATGAAGGTCACCCTGTCGCCCGAGGGCGACCTGCGGCGGATCACCAAGCTGATGGACCCGGCGGAGGCCGCCGGCGAATACATCGGGGCCACCCTGATCCGTCCGGGTGCGGCCGAGCGGCTGGCCGGGGCCCTGCAGACGACCTTCGAGCGCGACCCGCAGCTCTACTACGAGGACGGCTACGCCGAGATGGTCGCGCGTGGCGAGCGGATCGCCGTCGCCCCCATCGGCAAGGTCGAGTGGGTCGAGGTCGACAACCACGACGACCTGGCCAAGGCCAGGGAGATTGCATGCCGATACTAGCCAGGATGCTGCCGGCGCCCCTGATGATGGATGTGCGCAGGGGCGCCATCGCGCAGCTCGGCTCGCTGCTCGCCGACAGCCGGGTGGCGACGTCCGGCCGGGTCGCCGTGGCGGTCGGGGCGTCACAGGGTGACAAGATCGCCTCGGTCATCGCCCCTTCGCTGGGCGAGGCGCAGGTCTTCCGGGTGCTGGACGGGTCGGTCGACGCGGCGGTCTCGCTCGGCGCCGACCTGCGCAAGGGCGCCTACGAGGCGGTCGTCGGCATCGGCGGTGGCAAGACCATCGACGCGACCAAGTACGCCGCCTCGCTGGCCGGCATCCCGATGGTCGCGATCGCCACCAACCTGTCGCACGACGGGATCTGCTCGCCGGTGGCCTCGCTGGTCCACGACGGCGGCAAAGGGTCCTTCGGGGTGCCGATGCCGCTGGCCATCATGGTCGATCTCGACTTCGTGCACGACGCGCCGCCCGCGCTCGTCCGTTCGGGCGTGGGCGACGTGGTGAGCAACCTGTCGGCGATCGACGACTGGCAACTCGGCGCGGCCGAGCGCGGCGAGCCCATCGACGGCCTCGCCTGTTCGATGGCCCGCATCGCGGCGGAGGCGGTGGTCGGCAGGACCGACTCCATCGAATCCGATGATTTCTTGACCGTTCTGGCCGAGTGCTTGATTCTTTCTGGCATGTCGATGGTCATCGCCGGGTCATCCCGGCCCTCCAGTGGCGGCGACCATGAGATCCTGCATGCCGTGGATCAGCTTTATCCAGGCACTTCCAATCACGGCGAGCTAGCCGGCATCGGCGCCGCCTTCTGCTTCTTCCTCAGGGAGGACCCCAAACGGCTCGATCAGGTGGTCTCCTGTCTACGCCGCCATGAGCTGCCCGTCACGCCGGGTGACATCGGCTTGAGCACCGAGCAGTTCACCGAGGCGGTCATGCTCGCGCCCTCCACGCGGCCCGGCCGCTACACGATTCTGGAGCACCTCCGCCTGTCCGCGACCGAAGTGCGGGAGCGGGTGGAAGACTATGCCCGGACCGTCGGTCGCTGAGATCCGCTCGGTCGCGCAGCCGCAGAGCACCATGGACCGGCGCAGTGGCGAACACTGGGCCGGCCTGCTCTACATGCGCAAACTGTCGATCTACGTCACCTGGGCGCTCGCCAAGACACCCATCTCGCCCAACCAGGCCACCGGGCTGATGATCCTGTGCGGCCTGCTGGCCGGGGTGGTGATGGCCCTGCCGGGCCTGTGGGCGGCGATCGGCGCGGCGCTGCTCGTACAGATCTACCTCCTGCTCGACTGCTCCGACGGCGAGCTGGCCCGCTGGACCGGCCGCACCTCGATCACCGGCGTCTACCTCGACCGGGTCGGCCACTACTTCGCGGAGGCCGCACTGCTGATCGGGCTGGGCTTCCGCGCCGCGGAGACCGTCCCCGACTGGTATGTCGTGCTCGGCTTCGCCGCCGCGCTCGGCGCGATCCTGATCAAGGCGGAGACCGACCTGGTCGACGTGGCGAGGGCCCGTTCCGGGCTGGTGGCGGCGACCGAGGCGTCCGCGTCGCAGTTCCAGTCGGCGGGGCTGGGGCTGGCCAGGAAGGCCGCCGCGATGCTGCGCTTCCACCGGATCGTCCAGGCGGTCGAGCTGTCGATCCTGGTGGTGATCGCGGCCGTCTGGGACGCGCTCAGCGGCGACCTCACGGCCACCCGGGTGCTCACCGTGGCGTGTGCGGTGGTCGCCGTCGTGCAGCTCGTGCTGCACCTGATCAGCATTCTGGCGTCGCGGCGGCTTTCATGAGGAACCGGAAGGCCGTGGCGAACGTCGTATGTGGCAGACACTCACTGTTTGGTGGGGGTTTGCTGGCAGTTCCGATACGCTTATTTCCCGGTAAATCATGGACAGGGCGGTCTGACGGAATTGCCCTAAGAGGCAGACTCGGTGATCATGAAAGTATGCTCCGCACCTACTATCAACGCGCCAAGGCGATGACGCGTTGAAGATTTCGTGCGTCATCCTCACCATGGGCAACCGGGTCGCCGAACTGGACCGGGCGGTCGAGTCCGCCCTGGTCCAGATCGATGGCGACATCGAGGTGGTGGTCGTCGGCAACGGCGCGGACGTGCCCGCTCTGACGGCCAGCCCGCCGCCGGGCTCCTCGGTCAAGACCGTGCGGCTGGCGAGCAACAGCGGCATCCCCGCCGGCCGCAACCGCGGCGTCGAGGAGTGCTCCGGCGACATCGTGCTCTTCCTCGACGACGACGGGTGGTACGCCAACCAGAAGGTCGCCGCCCACGTCAGGGAGCGCTTCGCCACCGAGCCCGACCTGGCGGTCATCTCCTTCCGGGTGATGGACCCCGAGGGCGGCAACGGCCAGCGGCGGCACGTCCCCCGGCTCCGGGCCGGCGACCCCGAGCGTTCCTCCCCGGTCACCACCTTCCTCGGCGGCGCCTGCGCCATCCGCCGCTCGGCCTTCCTCCAGGTCGGCGGCCTGCCTGAGCGTTTCTTCTACGCGCACGAGGAGACCGACCTGGCCTGGCGGCTGCTCGGCGAGGGCTACCGCATCGAGTACGACGCCGCCACGGTCATGTACCACCCGCAGGTGCCGCCCACCCGCCACGCCGACTTCTACCGGCTGAACGCCCGGAACCGCGTCTGGCTGGCCCGCCGCAACCTGCCCTGGCCCCTCGCGGGCCTCTACCTGCTCGACTGGGTCATCCTCACGCTGGTCCGCGAACGTTCGGGCATCGCGCTGCGCTCCTGGTTCAAGGGATTCTCCGAAGGTCTGCGCGAGCCTGCGGGCGAGCGCCGCCCGATGGCCTGGCGCACCGCGTGGCGGATGCTCCGCCTCGGTCGCCCGCCCATCGTCTAGAACACCACTCGTCTAGAACCACTCGTCTAGAACACCACTCGCCTGGAACACCACTCGTCTGGAACTCCAGGCGGCTGGAGTACGCACCGGGCCGTCAGAGCACCGCGGACGCCCCCAGGCTCATCGTGAGGCGGGAGACGGTGGCGGAGAGCAGGGCGTTCTTCGGCAGGCCGAGTTCGCTCAACTCCTTGGCGACGGGATGATTGCCCAGCCGTACCAGCGCGCCTCCCGGGCGGACGCGCACGCCGCGCGGGGACATGGACCACGAGGTGCGGCGGCCCACGCCGTCGAGGTGGGCGTAGGCGTCGAAGGGCGCCAGCGCGCCGCCGCCCGGCACCGGGACACCCGGCTTGATCAGCAGGTCGACCACCAGCCGCCCGTCCTTGCGCAGGACACACCGCTTGTACGGCGAGGCGAGCCGCAGGTCGATGTCGGCGAGTTCCTTGGGAAACCCCCAGATCGTACGGCCGGCCTCCATGGTGAACCCCTGGTCGACGGGGAGCCAGTGGACGAAGGCGCCGGTCCCGGCGCGTCGCAGGTCGGCGAACCCGGGCAGGAGGCCGTGGCGGGACGGGCGGCCGGCCTCCGGGGGGCGCACCATGAAGGCGACCCCGAACTCGTCGTAGGAGCCGAGGTCAGAGTCGTGGTATCTGACGAAAACCAGCGCGCAGACGGCCTTGCCGGGCAGCGACTCGGTCACGTCGAGTCCTGAGTAGGCGATCACCGCGCGGGCGGCGTCGGCACGGACGAGATAGATCGCGCTGCAGACCGTGGCGTCCCGGACACGCACCGGGATGGTCAGGGCCCGCCCCTGGATCAGATGGTGTGCCATGGCATCCAGTACACCAACCGGCGGCCCGCCCGTCACTACACGGCGACGGCTCTGCGCCTCGCCTGGGCGGGCACGCCGTCAGGGGCGGCGGCCCACTCCTCCAGTTGCCGCACGAACTCCACGGCGTGGTCGGGCCAGTGATGGCGGCGCAGCGCCTCCGTGTGGCCGCGCACGCCCATCGCGGCCTTCTCCGGGTCCTCCCGCAGCCGCAGCACGGCCCGTACGACCGCGTCGACGTCCTGGAAGGGCACGACCGTGCCGCAGCCCACCTGGTTCACCATGGCGGCGGCCATCGGCAGCGGAGTCGTGATCACCGGGATCCCGTGCGCCATGTACTCGATCACCTTGGTCGGCAGCGACTGCCGGTAGTTCGGCAGGTCGTGCAGCAGCGACAGCCCCGCCAGAGCGCCCTCGGCCATCCGCAGCGCGTGCCGGTTGGGCACGTACCCGAACCAGTCGAGCAGCCCCTCCCGCTGCGCGTCGCGCAGCAACGGCCTGACCGCGACGTCCGCGGGCCCGACCAGATCCACCCTGATCCCGTACGGCGCGAGCCTGCGCGCCACCTCGATCAGCTCCACCGCGCCCCGTACCTCCGAGAGGTGTCCCACGTAGACCACCCTGTTCTCGCCGGGCGGCTGGGGCGGCTTCTCGGGCACGTAGGTGGTGTTGCGCACCACCGGGTGGGGCCGGGCGAAGCGCTCCTGGTAGGCGTCCTCCGCGAGGATCAGGTGCAGCCTGCGCTCGGCCCGCGCCGCCACCCGCCGGATCAGCGGGGGCAGCACCCGGCGCACCCACTCGGGCAGGTAGACCTTCGCGGCGAGCGCGCCCTCGGTGTCCTCGTGCACGTCCCACACCACCGGCGGCCGGCGACGGGCGGACGGCAGGGCGAAGAGCAGCTCCATGTCGTGCACGATGAGCAGGTCGGCGTCCCGCGTGCCGAGCCGCAGCGCCCGGCGCGCGGCCCTGATCGCCCTGCGCCGCCTGCGGCCGACCGCCCGCGGCACGTCGATGGCCCGCACGCGGGTGGACGCCGTGACGTTGCAGTGGGTGAAGGGCGCGACATACGTCACCTCGTGCCCGGCCTCGAGGAGCGCTCGGATCTGCCTGTGCATGATCCGGGCGTCCTCAGGATGGTGGACGATGGTTCCCACGCAAACCCTCATATAGACGATGCTGAGCGGCGTTGCCGTCATGTCCGGATGTGTTGCGTGAATGATGGGGGAACTGCCGCTTAACTTCGTGGCGTGCGCGACTTGCCGGACGGACGCCGGTACAACCAGGTCAACCGGGGTTCGAGGACCCACTTGAAGACCGTGCGCGTCTCCGGCAGACAGAGCACGATCGCCAGGGCGAAGCTGCTCGTCATGATCGCCAGCATGCCGAGCGGGCCGTACAGCCAGGGGAGGCTCAGCCAGCCCATCTCCTTGGCGATCATCACGGGGATGCCGTGCAGCAGGTACGCGTAGAGCGTGCGGGTGCCGAGGTCGGTGAACCAGGTCTCGCGCCGGGGGACCAGCGCCAGCACCGAGAGGGTCAGGGCGAGGGCGGCGACCAGCAGCGCGCCGCGCAGGCTCAGGCCCATCCACCAGGACAGGTCCAGGTCCTTGTAGCTGGCCTTGAAGTAGACGGGTTCCAGCTTGACGCCGCGCTC
Source organism: Dolomitihabitans soli (assembly GCF_022213955.1). Taxonomy (GTDB): domain Bacteria; phylum Actinomycetota; class Actinomycetes; order Streptosporangiales; family Streptosporangiaceae; genus Streptosporangium_A; species Streptosporangium_A soli. The sequence continues at coordinate 68,349 of NZ_JAKNTW010000023.1, forward strand.
GGCGAGGAGGATGGCCGCGCCCGCGCCGCCGACCAGGGTGAAGCCCGCCACGATCTTGACCCAGGTGCGGTTGAGCAGGTCGAAGTGCTCGGGCTGGAGCATCAGGCCGAGCACGAAGAAGGGCAGCAGGCCGAAGAACCGGTCGAAGCTGAAGTCGCCGGAGATCTCCGAGAAGCCGGACAGCAGGTAGATCACCACGGCCACCAGCAGCGGCTGCTTCATCCGCTTCCACACCGGCGTGGAGAGCCGCCACAGGAGCAGGGCCAGGAGATACCAGTTGAGCCAGGCCGGGTCGATGATGGTGAGGCTCCACTTCTGCCCGAGGGAGAAGCGGAGCACGGCGTAACCGACCTCGACGATGGCGTACGGGATCAGGAACGTGTCGACCAGCTTGTTGGTCTTGGCGTTGGAGTTCCAGAAGTTCCGGCTCAGATAACCGCTGACGACCACGAACGCCGGCATGTGGAAGGTGTAGATGAAGATGTAGGCGGCCCTGGCGGAGTCGGCGTCGAGCGTCGGGACCAGCGCGTGCCCCATCGGGACCAGCGCGATCAGCAGGAACTTCACGTTGTCCAGGTACGGCTCGCGCTTCCGCTTGGCGGCGGGCTCCGGCGCATCCTCGGTGGCGGTGGCGGGCGAGGCGGGGGCTTCCGGGCCGTCTGCGGTCCGCTGTGGGGCCGGTCGCGGCTCGGGGGCGCGGTCGGGCTCGTTCCAGAAGGAGAAGTGGCCACCCTCGTCGTCCGGCGAGGGCTGGCGCCGCCGCTCCCAGACTGGGGGGGCGCCGGTGTGCTCGGGCCCCGGGGCGGGCCACGGGGTCTGACCGCCCTCGCTGCGGCGGTCGCGGATGAAGGCCTCCTGCCGCTTCCACAGCTCGCTCGGCTCGTCGTCCCGGCCCGCGTACGGGGCGGGGTGCCAGCCGGGGGGCGCGTCGGGTTCGGTGATGCCGTTGTCGGGCGTCTGCGTCTGCTCGAACCGCCCGATCACGCTGCCGGGCTCCGCCGCCCGCCGCTCCTCGGGCTCGCCGGGCGGGCCGGCGGGTTGCGACGTTCTGCGCCGTGAGCCGCCGCGCCGAGCCGTGCCGGGTTGCGCTGCGCCGGAGTGTGTTGTGCCGGAGTGCGCGGCGCTGTGCTGTGCCTCGGGCGAGCTGCCGGGCCGGGCCGTGGCCGACTGCGCCGTGCCGTGTTGTGCGGCGGCGTGCGGCGGCGTGCCGGGTTGGGCCGTGCCGTACTGCGGCGTACTGGGGCGGGCTCCGTGCGGGGGGGCGGGCTGCGGCGCGCCGTGCCGTGGTGTGCCGGGCCGGTCGCCGGCCGGGTCACCGGGGTGAGCCGTGCCGTGCGGACCGGCGGGGGGCTCGGGGTGTGCCGTGCCGTACGCCGGGTAGCCCCAGGCGGTCACCTCGCCGGCACCCTCCTCTTCCGGAGCAGGCTCGGGAGCCTTGTTCTGCTCGTCGCCGGGATCGGCGGAGCCTTCACTCCGCCGGCCCGGAACCTGGAAAGAGGATCGGGTGTCACTCACGAGGAAATGCTCGGCTATCTGTCGGAGACCGGGGGACATGGGGGGCATGCGGGGGCATGGTCGGACGCGCTGACAGCAGCGTTCGGCGAACGGCTGCCAAGGTCCGCCTCACCGACCCGTCCACCCTAACGGCCCTATAGATCACCTGTCGCGGTTGGGCCGAAACAGTTACTGGCAGGGGTCGGTCTTGGCGTCGACCACGCTGTCCTTGACGCTGTCGGGGATCTTGACCGGAGCCTTGACGCCTTCCCAGTCAGCACCGATGACCAGCTGGATCACCGGGCCCTTGGTGGCCGTCGCCGCTCCACGGGGCGCCGGGGTGGCCGAAGTCGCGATGTACGGCTCGGACGAGACCGGCTTGATCTTTCCTGCCTGGGCGGAGACCTTGTTGATCAGCTTCCCGACGATCGGCGCGGCGTAGTCGGCGCCGTCGGCGGCGTTCTTGGCGTAGAGCAGCTTGGTCTTCGGCTGCTCCACGCCGCCCGGGAGGAAACCGTTGCCGACCTGGGTGACCTTGAAGCCCTGCTCGGTGAGCGCGTCGGCGACCTCCTTGGCGCGGCCGGGTACGTTGGTGCCGTTGAGGACCTGGATCTTGACGTCGCCCGCCTTGATGGTCGGCTTGGGGGCGGTGCTGGTGCTGGTGGAGGGCTTCGGGGCCGCGGTGGGCTTGATCTCGATGTCTCTGCGGATCGAGTCGAACAGGTTGTTCGCGTCGGGCTGCCGCCACTGCACGCGGTTCTTGTCGTCGGGGTGGGGGCCGCCGGGGACCGTGGTGAACTTCACGCCGCTGGCGGTCAGCGCGCGGGCGCTCTGCGCGATCCGGAGGAGGGTGTCGGTGCTGCTGGCCAGCTCCGTGTCCATCGTGACCGAGGCGCCCGCGGCCTGGATGAGGTCGAGCAACTTGCCGGGATTGCTGATCAGGTCGCTGCTGGTGGCCTTCTTCACCACCTGGCTGAGGAAGACCTGCTGGCGCTTGATCCGCTGGGTGTCGCTGCCGTCGCCGTAGTTGCGCAGCCGTACGTAGCCGAGGGCGGCCTCGCCCTTCAGGTTGTGCCATCCGGCGGCGAGTTCGAGTTTGGCCTTCTTGTCGGCGACCGGCTGCTTGAGGCAGACCCGGATGCCGCCGAGCGCGTCGACGATGTTCTTGAACCCGGTGAAGTCGACCTCGACGTGGTGATCGATGCGGATCTTGGTGAGCGCTTCGAGCGTGTTGATCGTGCAGGCGATGCCACCCTGGTTGTAGGCGGCGTTGATCATTTCGATCTTCGGCGGGTAGAGCGCGCCGTTGTCGCCCGTGCACTGCGGGATCTGCACCACCGAGTCGCGCGGGAAGCTCACCAGCGTCGCGTTGTCGCGGTTGGGGGAGATGTGCATGAGGATCATCGTGTCGGTGCGCTTGCCCGCGTTGGCCATCTTCTGGCCGTATCTGAGGTTGTCGCCCTCGCGCGTGTCGGAGCCGACGATCAGGATGTTGAGCGCGCCGGTGTCGTTGACCGGGCGGTTCTTGCTGAGCTTCTTGCTGAGGTCTTCGGTGTTGATGCCGCTCAGGGCGACGCGGTAGAGCCCGTACCCGGTGAGCGTGACGGCGACCAGGATGCCGGTGAGCGCGATGCTGCCCCAGGCGAGCAGCTTCATCCGCTTCCCGCCGTCGCCGCCGCCCTTACGGCGCCGGCCGCGTGGCGGGTCGTCGTACGGTGGCTCGTCATCCGGTGGTGCGGGCGGCTCCGCGCGTGGCGCGTAACGCTGGTCCTCGTACAGGTCGGGTTCCTGGTCGGGCGGCGCGTGCATGGCCCGGCGAGAGGCGCGGCGGCCTGACTCGGCCGGAAGAGCCCGCTGGTCCTGGGCGGTGGGATGCCGGTGGTCGCTCACAGGGACTCCTTGTGCCGCCTCGTACGCCGAGCGCCGCCGCGCTCGCTCCGATGCCTGCCCGCTCGCTCGCTCAAGGGCCCCTTCCCTGGTCGTGCGAGGTTCGCAGCCGCGAACGCCTCGTGCCGTCTCAGTCGGTCATCGCGAAAAAGACTAGGTCACGCATCGAGTGCCGGGCACCGTGATCGGAGGAACTGGGCCCCGATCACCTGCGACCACATCGCGATGATCCGGAGGCACAGCATACTCAGGTACTGATATTTCAGGGAATGTTTGAGTTTGTCGATCTATCCGGTCTCAACCGATTTGCCGGATGCAGGCCCGTTCCGCCCGAGCGCCACCGCCGCCGCCAGCCCCGCGAGCGGTACGGCGGGCAGGACGTAGCGATAGTCGAACACGGCGACCGCCGGCGGCATCACGAGCAGCACCCACGCGGTCGCCCAGGGCAGCGTCCACAACGGCACCCCCGACCTCGGCTCCCGCCTGCGGACGATCAGCACAGCCGGCGGGACCAGCAGCACGGCCAGCAGCACCAGACCCGGCAAGCGCGCCACGCTCTGGTATCCCCGCAGCCAGCCGGCGAACGGCTCCACCACCCGCGTCGCGATCTCCCCCCGCTCGTAGCTGAGCGCGGACCGCATGCTCTCCCGCGCCGGATAGCGCCCAGGCGGAGCCGGCGTCACGGTGGGGAACTGGTAGTAGTCGTAGATTTCCTGGTCAGGGTAGACGGGACGGCCCAGGGTGAACGTCCGCGCGAACTCCGACACCACCGAGCCCGCGTAGTCGAGCGGCTGGCTGGTGATCGCCAGCGTCGCGAACCGCCCGGCCCGGGAGTCGTTGTCCTGGGAGAAGGTGATCCCCGGGAGCTTGACCAGCGGGGAGTCCGCCGCCCAGACGTACTCCTGGGAGGGCGGGCGCAGGGCGGGCGGCCGGGGGTCGCACAGCACCGCGAGGTCCGGCGGCGGCTTCATCACGGCGCAGTCGGCGAACGACATCGCCCGCGCGTAGAGGAACACGCCGTTCGCCCCCACGATGCCGACCCGCTGGTAGGTCGCGTAGAACCAGCCCCCGTACGCGATGATCGGGATCACCGCCGCCGCCAGCAACACCCCCGCCCGTACGGCCCGCGCCTTCGTCTCCTCGGGCGTCCGTACCGGCTTCGCCGTCGGTTCGCCCGGCTTCCCCGGTTCGCCCATCCGGACCGGCCTGATCAGCAGCCACGCCGCCAGGACGGCCAGCAACGGCAGCCCGACGGTCCTGGTCAGGGTGGCGGCGGCCACCAGGAGGCCGATCGCGCACGCCGTACGCCACCGCATCGTCCTCGCCAGGGCCAGGGACACCGCGCCCGTGACCATGAAGGTGAACAGCGTGTCCGAGACGAGCAGGTGCTCCAGCTCGATCTGGTACGCGTCGAGCAGGATCGCGGCCGACGCCGTCACCGCCGCCCACGAAGGCGCGCGCAGCCTGCGCGCGACCACATAGACCAGGACACCCGTCGCCAGGCCGATCAGGTGCTGGACGAAGGCGACGAAGGCGAACGAGTGGAAGGGCTCGAACAGCCGCAGGAACATCGAGTAACCGGCGGGCCGGACGAGGTCGGGGCGTGGCCGCAGGGCGGTGACGACGTAGGTGTAGGTGTCGGGGAACCACAACGCGGGCCGATAGCCCAGCATCGCGAGCACCCGCAACACCGCCCCGGCCGCGACCACCCCGGTGAACCACGGATGCCGACGCACCCACCTCCGAACCCGCTCCACGCCACCTCCCGCGCCGTCATACACAGTGAGATCCACCCTCAAACGCCCGCTGACCATCCTGCCTGGCGGGCACACCAGTCAGGTCACCGGCCGAGTCCGTCTCCGTCGTCGACGGTTTCGCGCGGCTTGTGGGTCAATCCTGGTCCCCTGGGACGGGGTATCGGTCCACGTCACCGGCCGAGTCCGGCTCCGTTGTCCACAAGGGCTTCCGCTCGCTCCCCGTTGTCCACAGGGCGGTCCGGGTCCTCCGCCGAACCCGTCCTGGTCGCTCACAGTGGGACCCATGTCCTCCGCTGAACCCACCCTCGTCGCTGCCACACCGGGATCCAGCTCTCCACTCGACCCCGTCCTCGTCGTCCACCCCGGATCCGGCCCACGCGACCTCCAGATCCCAACCCCGTTAGGCTCGCGCCCAGGTGATGAAAGGTACCGGTTTCGATCTCTCGCGGTGGCCGTCGGCCGGCAGGGTGCTGGCCGTCGGGTCCGCCGTGCCCGCGCTCGCGCTGGCCGGGTGGCTGCTCACCGCCCTGCCGCTGCTGCTCCTCGGCTGGTTCCACCCGGTTCCCGCGCTGGTCATCGGCCTGCCGATCATCGCCGCCCTGTGCTGGTACGGCCTGCGCCGGCTGCCCTCGCTGATCGAGGCGACCGGCCGGCACACGGCGGCGGTCGCCGGCATCGCGCTGGCCTCCGGGGTGTTCAACGGGGTGTTCCACGCCGAGCAACTGATCGTCCGCCGCGACCCGGCCACCTACGCGCAGTACGCCGCCTGGCTGGCGGAGCACGGCTCGTTGCCGATCCCCTTCCAGGAGGCGGCCTTCGGCGGGCCCGACCCGTCCCTCGTCTTCGACAGCGTCGGGTTCTACGAGTTCCAGGGCGCCGTCGTCCCGCAGTTCATGCCCGGTCCGCCGCTGATCCTGGCGGTCGGCCACTGGCTGGGCGGCGTCCCCGGCCTGCTCCTGACGCCGCCCGTCCTCGGGGCACTCGCCGTCCTCACCTTCAGCGGCGTCGCCGCCCGTCTGATCGGGCCCCGCTGGGCGCCCCTGGCCGCCCTGACCATGGCGGTCAGCCTGCCGATCCTCTACACCTCCCGCACCACCTTCAGCGAGATCCCCTCCCTGATCCTGATCTTCGGCGCCGTCTCCCTGCTCCTCGACGCCCGCGAACGCCTCCGCACCTCCGCCACCGGTGGCGGCCAAGGCGGTGGTGCGAGGGGCACTGCGGCGCTGGCCGGTCTCGTCTTCGGGCTGGCCACCCTGGTCCGCATCGACGGCCTGCGCGACGTGCTCCCCGTCCTGGCGTACGCGGGCCTGCTCATCGCCCTGCATCGCCTCGCCAGGGCGAGCGCGGTCGCTGGCGCACGGGACGGGGTTCTCGGGTTGCCGCTGCTCGCGGGGGTGACGGCGGGGATAGGCGTGGGTTTCGCGGCGGCGCAACTCGTCGCGTGGCCGTACCTCGACTACCTGCGCGGGTCGCTGGTGCCGCTGCTGCTGATCTGCGCGGCCGTGCTCCTGCTCACCGCCGTCGGCGCGATGCTGGCACCACGGCTCGCCCAGCGGCTCGCCCAGCGGCTCGACCCTCGGTCGACCCCACGGCCGGGCCGGGTCCGGCTGCCCGAGATGGCCGCCCTCGGGGTGGTGCTCGTCATGCTGGCCTTCGCCGTCCGGCCGTTCCTCCAGACCGTTCGCCGGACGCCGACGACCCCGGAAGACCGCCTCACCTCCACCTTCATCGCGACCATCCAACGGGCCAACGGCCTACCATTGGACGGCGAGCGCCTCTACTACGAAGACTCCCTCTCCTGGGTCATGTGGTACGTCGGCGTCCCCGTCGTGCTGCTCGCCACGCTGGCCGCGGCCGTCCTCGCCCGCAGGCTGGCCAAGGGCACGAGCCTGGTCTGGCTGCTTCCGCTGGCGATCGTCGGCTGGACCACGGTCACCACGCTGATCCTCCCCGCGATCACCCCGGACCACCCCTTCGCCGCGCGGCGGCTGGTCCCAGTGATCATCCCCGGAATGGTCCTGCTCGGCGTCTGGGGCCTGCGCTGGGTGCGCGACAAGGCCCGCCGCATGGGCTACGGCCTGCGGGTCCGCCGCATGGTCGTGGCGGTGGGCGGCCTGCTCGTCCTGGTGCCGCCGGCCGTGATCTCCATCGGTACCGCCTTCACCCCCGTGGGCCACGGCGAGGCGGCGGCGGTCTCCCGGCTGTGCGCCGCCATCCCGCCCGACGCTTCGGTCCTCGTCGTCGAGCGCGTCACCGGCGACCGCTTCACCCAGCTCGTCAGGGGCATGTGCGGCGTCCCTGCCGCCCAGGTCCGCCTCCTTCGCGAAGGCGACGATCTTCCACCATCTGCCGACGTCACCCGCCTCATCGATCGCACCCGCGCCGCCGGGCGCCGCCCCGTCCTCCTCGCCGCCGCCCGCTCCCAGCTCACCCCCTACGTGCGGGACCCCCGCCAGATCATGACTCTCCGCACCCGCCAGGACGAGCGCTCCCTGACCACCCCGCCCAACGCCACCTGGTCCCTCTCCATCGACGTCTGGCTCGGCATCCCGTAGCGGAAGGTCCCGACATCCAGCGCCTTGTGGGAGACGCTGTTGCCGGCTCCTCACCGAGTCGGCTCCCCGCGCCCTGGACGGCGTGCGGGGAGCCGGCAGGTTGGTCAGGTGGTGAACGATTTGCTCCCGCGACTCACCCAGGTGCCGCGCTCGCCCCAGTACGACCTGGCGGTCGCGCTGAGGGAAGTGTTCTCACTGTAAGTGTTGTTGAGGTATCTGCACGTGCCGCCCGGTTTGCCGTAATAGTTGTTGAGATCGGTGATGGTGTACTTTAGGCCGCTGCTGCTGGTCAGGGTCACCTCCACCGAGCGGGCGCCCTCGGAGTCGTACGCCCGCACGCAGAACTTGTTCGAGGCATCGTCGTAGGAGATGACGCCATCGCTGACGTTCCACGAGAACGTGCTGGCCATCGCCGGCTGCGCCATGGCAAGGCTCGACGCGACCAAGGCAGCGCCGACCACAGCGGTCTTGAGCAGATTTTTCATGGTTCCTTCCGTTTGGACGGTCCTGATACCGCCCGAAAGGGAGCCTGGGTCAAGACCGAATCCGACGAAAGATCTTCTGAGCACAGTTCGCCGGCTGGTCACTCACACGTAGATCGCTGGTCGCCGATTCGTCGAAAAACTAGCGGCTCTCTAGCGGCTCTCTAGCGGCTCTCTAGCTATAGCTAGGCGGCTTGGGCGTCGCCTCCGTCGGCGGCCGAGCGAAGCCCGCGCCCGGCCTTGGCCCGCTGCTCGGTGTGCGCCGGCGAGGTCGGTCCTGAAAAGGGTGAATCCTTTTGCGGTGTGGGGGCCTCTTATGGAGTGGACGGTTATGCCGGGGAGGAGACGCGGATGAGTGACGCCATGATGCCGACTGCGCGGCAGGTACTCTTCAGGACCTCGCGACGACAAGGGCATGGACGTGGCTGATCCCGGCTGGGCGAGCAAGCAGCTCATCGAGGCCGCACAGGCTGGTGATCGCGAGTCGATCACTGCGGTGGTGCACGGTGCCCATTCTCACGTGCGACGCTTCGCGGATCATCTTTGCGCGTCCCCACAGGATGCCGAGGACGCCGCGCAGGAAGCGCTGATCATCCTCTATCGGAAGATCGGCTCACTGCGCGCCACCGGGGCGCTGGCCTCGTGGATGTTCAGAATCGTGCGGAACGAATGCCTGCGCCGTGCCCGGCTGCTTTTCGACCACTATGACGAGGCCGATACCGGCCTGGCGACCTCGGCCGAGGACGAGGTCATCCGGCGTCTGGAAGCCGAGCTCGTCGCACAAGCGATCAGGGAGCTGCCGGACGTTCAGCGCAGAGTGCTGATCATGCGGGATGTATTGGGCTATCCGGGGCGGAGGGTCGCAGAGACGCTCGGCCTGAGCAACGCCGCGATGAAGTCCCAGCTACACCGGGCCCGTAGCAGGGTCCGGCTCAGCCTGGACGGCAAGACCGACGCCACCGGCGGCCCGCCCGACCCCGGAGCCACCAGCGCCTGACCTGAGCAGGCCGTATTCCACAGCCCGAGTTCGAAGGAGAGTTCCGCCATGCTTGAAACCGGATCGCCCGCGCCTGACGTAGTGCTGGAAGACACCGACGGCAAGACCGTCCGCCTGTCCGACTACCAAGGCCGTCATGCCGTGCTGATCTATTTCATGCGGGCGACGTCATGCCCGGTCTGCAACAGGCACGTCCAGGACCTCATCCGGCGCCGCGACGAGTTCGCGGCCGACGACGTCCAGGTGCTTGTCGCGGTTCCCGAGGACCGCCAAGCAGCGGCCGCGTGGAAGGCCAAGCGCCAGATCCCGTTTCCCGTCCTCATCGGCCGCCACGCCACCCCGCACGAAGTGATCGGCCTGAGCAGAAAGGTCTTCGGCTCGCTGCAGCAGTCGGGCAGCATCCTCATTGATTCCCAGGGCATCGTCCGCCACGCCCACGGCGCCGCCATGCCCACCAGCGGCTACCACAGGAAGGGAATCACCGCCGCCGTCCAGGCCCTCCGCACCGGTGGGTGATCTACTTTAGGGCGATCTTTCGAGGGGAACGGAGTTGGAACTCGACAGCAAACCACTCTACCGGCGGCTGATGTCCCACCCCAGGAGATGGCCGCGGTCGCCGCCAAGCTCACTGAGAGTCCGCCCGGGGGCGGGCGCCAGGTGTCGGGTGCGGCCCCTGGCGAGTCGCCGACGGTCAGCGGCTCATGGCGGTCTCCTGTTCAATGCGCGACAGCTTCTCGGGATTGCGCACGTGGTAGGCGCCGGTGACGTAGCCGTTCTCCACTCGCGCCGCCACCACGCCGTCGATCTCGCCGTTGACTCGGACGAGCAGCCCCGGGCCGCCATTGATCTGCACCAGCTCGACCGACCTTTCGGCGTCGCGCTTCCACCAGCCGACGGCCAGCAGGCGAGCAACGTTGTCAGCCCCCACAATGGGCCGCAGCAGGGCATGCTTGACACCGCCGCCGTCGCTCAGGGCGACGACGTCCGGCGCGAGGATGTCGAGCAGGCTCTGCAGCTCGCCGGTTTCGACCGCTCGTTGGAAAGCCTGGAGGGCGGCTCGGTGCTCGGCCGGGGAACCGGTGCCGCGTGGCCGGCGCGCGGCGACGTGCGCCCGTGCCCGGTGGGCGATCTGGCGTACCGCGGCCGGGTTCTTGCCGACGGCTTGGGCGATCTCGTCGTAGTCCAGATCGAACACCTCACGCAGCACGAACACCGCCCGCTCGGTCGGCCCGAGCGTCTCCAGCACCAGCAGCATCGCCATCGAGACGCTGTCGGCCAGTTCGACGTCCTCGGCCACATCCGGCGCGGTCAGCAACGGCTCGGGTAGCCACGGCCCGACGTAGGTCTCCTTGCGCCGGCCCAGTGTGCGCAGTCGTTTCAGCGCCTGCCTGGTGGCGATCCGGATCAGGTATGCGCGCTGGTCCAGCACCGTGCCGAGGTCGACGCCCGCCCACAGCAGCCAGGTCTCCTGCAGGACGTCCTCGGCGTCGGTGGCGGAGCCGAGGATCTCGTAGGCGAGAGTGAACAGCAGGTTGCGGTGGGCGACGAACGCCTCGGTGGCCGCGTCCATACGACTGCCACGAGCTGTGGCCGTCGGTTGCTCAGTTCGTTCGCTCATCGCTGGTTCCCGCCTGTTCGTTCGCGCCCCGTGCCCATACGATCCCGGCCCCCGCCGCTTTGTGACACCGACGTTCGGTGGTCTATGTCACAAAGGCCCAGCTGTCACAAGGAGCGGGCCGCCGGGATCTCTTGCTCGTTACGACGCAACGCCACGAGTAAGGAAGTCCCAGCATGGCCACACCCACGACGACCAACCTCAGGTCGCGCATGCCCAACCCCCTCCCGTTCGTCCCCGAGATGGCGGTAGTCGCCGAAGGCCTGCACAAGGTCATGAAGAACGGCTCGATTCCGCAGGTCACCATCCACCTGCTGCAGCTGCGCGCCGGGCAGATGCTCGGCAGCACGTACTTCACCATCAGGGAAACCGGCAGTCTCCGCCAGGCAGGGGAACCAGAGGAGCGCATCACCGCCGTGGCGACCTGGCGGGACGCCCCCTACTTCACCGACGCAGAACGGGTCGCTCTGGAGCTCGTGGAGGCCGTCCTCACCGCGAACCCGTCCGGGGAGCGAGTCCCCGACGAGCTGTACGCCAAGGCGTCCGCGCACTACGACGACAAGGCGCTCTGGACGCTCATCATGGCGATCGCCCACATCGGCTTCTTCACCCCCGCCGCTCTCATCGCCAAGCCGATCCCCGGCATGCCCCCCGGCCAGAACTACAGCGAGTAAGAAGGGCATGAAGCATGAGCATCACCAAGTTCGCGGTGGCAGGAGCGACCGGGCGGCTGGGACGCCACGTCGTCGACGTCCTCACCGAACGGGGGCACCAGGTCGTGCCGATGTCCCGAGCCACCGGCGTGGACATCATCACCGGTGAGGGCCTGGCCGAGGCGCTCACCGAGGTGGATGTCATCATCGACGTCGCCTCGTGGCACGCCTCCGAGCAGGAGGCGGCGACGGAGTTCTTCCGCACGTCGGCCCGCAACCTGCACGAGTACGGTCAGCAGGCCGAGGTCGCCCAGATCACCGTGGCGTCCATCATCGGCGTCGACAAGGCCACCGCCGGTTTCCTCGCCGCCAAGAAGGCGCATGAGGAACTCCTCCTGTCCGGCCCGCTCCCTGTCCGCATTCTGCGGGCCGCGCAGTTCCACGAGTTCGTCGGTCAGATTCTGGACTGGCAGCAGGGCGACGTCGCCTACATCCCGGCCCTGCCCACCCAGCTCGTAGCCTGCCGCACCGTGGCCGAGGAACTGGTCGACCTGGCCCTCGACCCCGGCGAGCCCACTCCAGGAACGCCGATCCCCGAGATCGCCGGACCCCGAAAGGAGACCTTGGCGGAGGCGGCCGCACTCCTGGCCGCCCGCCGAAGCATCAAGGTCGTCGGCGTTGACGGCTCGGGCATGCCCGATGCCGAGATCGCCGCCGAGGGCGGGTTCCTGCCCAGCCCGCACGCCAAGCTCGCCGGCCCGACCTTCCAGGAGTGGCTCGACACCCAACCCTGAGCCGGCCGTACGGCACGGCCTGACCTTGTTTTCGGAGCTCCACGGCACTGGGCTCCGAGAACAAGGCTTCCTCCGAACCTCGCTCGCCGGCGGCGTTCGGGGGCTCAGTTTGACGCCTGGACTCATCACCGCATTTTGGGAAAGGGGCTCACTTATGCCCGTCACCACTATCGACACAACGACCGCACTCGTCCTCATCGACCTGCAGAACGCCGTCGTCGGCCGCCCCGCAACCCCCCTCACCGGCACTGAGGTGGTGGCCCGTGCGGTCGAACTGGCTGACGCCTTTCGCGACCACGGCGCTCCGGTTGTCCTGGTTCGGGTCACGGCCCGCGCGGACAGATCGGATGCTGCTCCAGGACGCACCGAGATTCCGCGCCCGCCTGGCCCTCTGCCCGCGGGCTGGGACGTCATCGTCGATGACCTGGCCGGCCACCCCGGCGACATCAACGTGGCCAAGCGCACCTGGGGCGCCTTCTACGGCACCGATCTCGACCTGCAGCTGCGCCGCCGCGGCGTCACACAGGTCGTGCTGGCCGGGATCGCTACCAGCATCGGCGTGGAGTCCACCGCCCGCGCCGCCTACGAACACGGCTACAACGTCACGCTGGTGACGGACGCCATGGCCGACCTGGACGCGGAGGCGCATCGCAACAGCGTTGAACGGATCTTCCCACTCCTCGGCGAGAGCGCTACCACCGCCGAGATCATCGACCTGCTGGCCACGACCCGCGCCTGACGATCTCACACGATCACAGGATGAATGGACAGATGATGACGCAAACGCCGGAATTGCCGCTGCACATGCGGCGGAACGGGCTCGACCCGGTCGAGGAGCTGGCCCGGGCACGCGACGGCGAGGGTGTGGTCCGGGTCGAGACGCCGTTCGGCTCGCCCGCGTACCTGGTCTGCCGCCACGAGGACGTTCGCCAGGTACTGTCGGATCCGGCCCGGTTCAGCAGCGCCCTGACACCGTTCCCGGGATCTGGGCAGATGAACGCCGACGAGCAGGCCAAGATGCAGGCCGGGCAACTGATCGGGTTCGACCCGCCCGAGCACACGCGGTTGCGCCGGATGCTCACCCCGGAGTTCACGATGCGTCGGATGCGCCGGCTCGAGCCGCGGATCACCGAGATCGTCCAGACGGCCCTGGACGACCTGGAGCGGGCCGGTAAGCCGGCCGATCTGGTGGCGCACTTCGCGTTGCCGGTGCCGTCGCTGGTGATCTGTGAGTTGCTGGGTGTGCCGTATGCCGACCGCGCCGAGTTCCAAGAACGTTCCGTGCGCCTGCTGGACACCTCGGTGCCGATGGAGCAGCGCGTCGCGGCGCAGTGGGAGGACCGCGCCTACATGGCCGGCCTGGTGGCCCGCGCGCAGGCGGACCCGGGCGAGGACATGCTCGGCATGCTGGTGCGCGAGCATGGCGACGATCTCCGTGCCGATGAGCTGATCGGCATCGCCGCACTGCTGCTGCTGGCCGGGCATGAGACGACCTCGAACATGCTCGGCTTGGGCACCCTGGCCCTGCTGCGGCACCCGGACCAGCTCGCGCTGATCCGCGAGGATCCGGCGCTGATCGAGCCCGCCATCGAGGAGCTGTTGCGCTGGCTGTCCATCGTGCAGTCGCTGCCGCCCCGCACGACCACGACGGACGTGGAGATCGCCGGGCATGCCATCCCCGCGGGCTCGCTCGTGCTCCTTTCGCTTCCTGCCGCCAACCGCGACCCTGCCTTCATCGACGATCCCGACACCCTCGACATCACCCGGGGAGCCACCGGCCACGTCGCCTTCGGCCACGGGGTGCACCACTGCCTCGGGGCGCCGCTGGCGCGGATGGAGATGCGCATCGCCTTCCCGGCCCTGCTGCGGCGCTTCCCCGGCCTCGCCCTGGCCGACCCGGACGAGCAGTTGGACTTCCGGGTCTTCAGCCTCGTGTACGGCTTGCACGCGCTGCGGGTGACCTGGTGAGCGGACGGCCGCTGAGAGCTGACACCGCCCGAAACCAGGGCGTGTACGGAGTTGAGATCGCACCATCCCGGTCGCGTGTCTCGCCCCGGAGTTACCCATAGGTCGTACCTGCACGTGCGATCAAGGGGCCCGTCGGGAGCTCAGAGCGTCTCGGCGGGCTCCGCCACTTCCGCTCGCCATCTCGTGGTCATACATCTGCACCGTCAGGCGTTGGACGAGCGCCGCCGGATAATCGTCCCGGTTCCCGTGCTCGCCCAGGTCTGGCGGGGATCGGCGAGGCAGGCGTCGCTCGCACGGTTGCTGTTCGGTTGCGAGATCGCCGACATGACCGAGCACGTCGGCAGGGAGGCGGGAATCCTCTGTGGCAGGGCGGGAAAGCCGGACGTGGTGGACGCGGCGGTCGTCGTCACCGCGATCCACGCCTCCGCCGCCATCCTTACCTCCGACCCCCACGACCTGGCTGCTCTGGTCGTCGCCGCGGACTCGTCTCTTCGTCCGGCTCTCATCGCCGTCTGACCGATCAGTCGGACGCGTTCCGGAGCGTCTGGCAGGGGCGACTTGTGGTCGTGAACCCCCGATGTGCGTTCGGCTCTAGGCTGGGAAAGGTATCCTCGCCCGTCGAACCCCTATTCCCCCTGAGACTGGATCAGCTGTGGAAGCGAAGCCGTACGTCACTATCGTCCTGCCCTGTTACAACGAGCAGGATCACGTCATCGACGAGGTCGAGCGGATCTGCAAGGCGATGGACGACAGCGGTTACACCTATGAGCTGATGGCGGTCGACGACTGTTCGAGCGATCAGACGCTGGCGAGGCTGAAGGAGGCGGCGCCGCGTTTTCCGAACATGCGGATCCGGGCGTTCCATCGGAACGGCGGGTCGGGCACCGTGCGGAGGATCGGGTCGCAGGAGGCCACCGGCGAGATCGTCGTGTGGACCGATGCCGACATGTCCTACCCCAATGAGCGGATTCCCGATCTGGTGGCGGTGCTGGAGAAGGACGAGACGGTCGATCAGGTGGTGGGGGCGCGCACCAGCGAGGAGGGATCGCACAAGTTCCTGCGGGTGCCGGCCAAGTGGTTCATCCGCAAGATCGCCGAGCGGCTCGCGGGGCAGAAGATCCCCGACCTCAACTCGGGGCTGCGGGCCTTCCGCGCGACGGTGGCCAAGCCGTACCTCCGGCTGCTTCCGCCCGGTTTCTCCTGCACCACGACGATCACGCTGGCCTTCCTGTCGAACCAGCACGACGTCTACTTCCTGCCGATCGACTACAGCAAGCGGGCGGGCAAGTCGAAGTTCGGCTTCGTCTCCGACGCGTACCGCTACATCCTGCAGGTGCTGCGGATGGTCATGTACTTCAACCCGCTCAAGGTGCTGATGCCCCCGGCGCTGTGGCTGATCGGGATCGGCCTGGTCAAGGGCGTGGTCGACGTCTTCAACTACGGTTTCTACCTGACCAGCAACGCGATCGTGGTCTTCCTGTCGGGCATGCTGATCGGATCGCTGGCGCTGCTGTCCGACCTGATCGTCCGTTCCCGGGGCGAGTAGCCGATGCGGATCGCCATCGTCGGCCCGACGTACCCCTACAAGGGCGGCGGCGCGCAGCACACCACCGAGCTCGCGCACCGGCTCCGCGCGCTGGGCCACGACGTGGTGATCGAGTCGTGGCGGGCGCAGTACCCGTCGTTCCTCTACCCGGGGCAGCAGACGATCGACAGCCCCGAGGGCACGCCGTTCCCGAACACCCGCCGGGTGCTCGACTGGCGCCGCCCCGACGGCTGGGTGCGCTGCGGCCGGCGGCTGCGGAGCGCCGACCTGGTGGTCCTCACAGTGCTCAGCCCGGTGCAGGTCCCCGCCTACCTCGGCATCCTGTACGGCATCGGCCGCAAGGTCCCGGTGCTGGCCCTGTGTCACAACGTGTTGCCGCACGAGCGGAAGCCGTACGACACGCCGTTGATGAAGGCGCTGCTCCGGCGGGTCGACCGGGTGCTGGTGCACTCCGAGGAGCAGGCGGCGCTGGCCGGCGGGCTCGCGCCGGCGCCGGTGGCGGTGGCGGGGCTGCCGCCGCACCTTCCCGCGCGGCAGGCGGGGGAGGCCGGCACCGGGATCAGGAACCGGTTGTTGTTCTTCGGGATCGTCCGGCCGTACAAGGGGCTCGATCTGCTGCTGCGGGCGCTGCCCGACGGGGTGGCGCTGACGGTGGCGGGGGAGTTCTGGGGCGGGCTGGAGGAGACGCGGCGGCTGATCGGGGAGCTGGGGATCGGCGACCGGGTCGAGTTGCGGCCGGGGTACGTCGCCGCGGCGGACGTGCCGGGGTTGTTCGCGGCGGCCGACGCGCTGGTGCTGCCCTACCGGAGCGCCACGGCCAGCCAGAACGTCTGGCTGGGGCACGAGCACGGCGTGCCGGTGATCGCCACCCGGGTCGGCGCGCTCGCTGACAACGTGACCGACGGCGTCGACGGCCTGCTCGTTCCGCCGGGGTCGGCGGAGGCGCTGCGCGAGGCGATCGTCCGGTTCTACGAGCCGGGCGAGCCCGAGCGGTTGCGGTCGGGCGTCAAGGCGGTCGACGCCGACCCGTTCTGGGCGGCGTACATCGAGCGCCTGCTCGCCTGACGGGCCCACAGGAACCCGAGCCCCGCCCAGATCACGTCGGCGAGCGTGAACACCACCCGCGACACCACCGCGGCCACCAGCGCCTGCGGCGCGGCCAGCACGGGGGCGAGGGCCAGCACCATCGCGCCCTCGCGCACGCCGACCCCCGCGGGCACCACCACGGTGAGGATGCCGGTCGCCCAGGCGATCGCGTACGCCCCCACCGCGACGGTGTACGGCGCGCCCGGCGCGAGCAGCCACAGGTGGACGCCGTAGATCAGCCAGCCGGCCATCGTCCACGCCGCGGCGACGAGCACGGCGCGCCCGGGCAGCACCGTGTCGAGCGGTTCCCTGCGCGCGATCCGCAGGACCAGGTTGAGTCCCCAGGTCAGGACGCGCGGGTGCAGTCCGACGGCGATGAGGGGGATCAGCGCCAGGAGGTACCACGCCTGGCGGAGGAACTCCTGGGTGGCGAGCGTGGCGGCGGCCACGGCCAGCGCGCAGCCGAGGGAGACGACGATGGAGATGGAGACCGCGCTGAACATGCGGCGCGGCGGGCAGCCGTGGTCGCGGCCGAGCTCCATCATGGCGGCGTAGGACCAGACCGACCCCGGGATGTACTTGCCGAGCTGGCCGACGAACAGCACCTTCGCCGCCACCCCGGTCGGCAGCGGCGTGCCGAGTCCCGCCAGCAGGACGCGCCACGCCTTCAGCATGCAGAACAGCCCGGCGAGCACCACGACCTGGGCTCCCAGGACGGAGGTCCAGGACAGCCGGCCGAGCGCGGCGAGCGTCTGCTCGCCGTTCCTGGCCAGGCCGTACCCCACGAAGCCCAGGGCGACCAGCGCGAGCGCGACGCGCAACAGGCGGCTCGAACGCAGGCGGCTGAACATCCGCCCAGCGTACGCATGAAGGCTACTCGTCGGTAGGGCCGACTTCCGGGCACACCGTACGGCGTGCCGGCCGAGGTCGCGCGGGGGAGACGGTTGGGCGGACCACGTCGTACGGCGTGGCGCCGGGTCGCGGGAGGCGGTTGGGCGGGCCACGTTGTAGGGCGCGGCGCTGGGGTCGTTCGCGGGAGGCGGTTGGGCGGACCACGTCGTACGGCGTGGCGCCGAGGTCGCGCGGGGAGACGGTAGGGCGCGGATCACGTTGTAGGGCGTGGCGGCGGGTCGCGCGGGAGGCGGTTGGGCGGGCCACGTCGTAGGGCGTTGGCGGTTGTACGGCGTGGCGCTGGGGTCGTTCGCGGGAGGAGGGGCGAGCGGGCCTCCCTTCCCCCCTGCGCCGAGTACTGTTGGTCGGCGTGGGAAAGGAACGCGTAGCGCAGCTCGAATACTCCGAGTTCCAGGCCGCGATGCTGGACGAGGAGAAACGCCGCCGGAAGGCCGCGAAGATCATCGCTGTGCTCGGGCACTATCTGGGCACCGACGGCTCGCTCGCGGGTCTGACGGTCGCCGACATCGGGTGCTCGGCCGGGTTCATCGCCGACGAGCTGGCCGCGGCGGGGGCTCGGCACACGTTCGGGGTCGACATCGACGTTCCCGGGCTGCGCAAGGCGGCGACGCGGTTCGGTGAGCGGGTGGAGTTCGTCTGCGCCGACGGCACCGCGCTGCCCTTCCCCGACGGCTCGCTCGACGTGCTGGTCTTCAATCACATCTACGAGCATGTGGTCGACCCCGACGCGATCATGGCCGAGATGCACCGGGTGCTCGCCGACGACGGGGTCCTCTACCTGGGTCTGGGCAACCGGCTCGGGGTCATGGAGCCGCACTACAAGCTGCCCTTCCTCTCCTATCTGCCGCCCGCGCTCGCCGACCGCTATGTCCGGTTGTTCGGCCGGGCCGACAACTACTACGAGCGTTACCGCACCCGCCGTGGGCTGCGGCGGATGGTGCGCGGCTTCCAGGTCCACGACTACACGTTCCCGGTGCTGGCCACGCCCGCGCGCTTCGCGGGGGGCGAGCTGTTCCCTGGCGTGGCCGGGCGGATCGTGCAAAAGGTCCTGGCCGCCATCCCGCGCGGGGTGCTGCGCCTGCTGCTGCCCGTCGTGCCGACCTACCTGTGGGTGGCGACCAAGGGCGGGCGGGTCCCGGCGGGGCCCGTCCTGCCGCAGCCGCCCGATCCGGTCCGCCCGTTGTGAGCACCCGCACGCTCGTCAGGGTCGTCTTCCTGGTCGTCGCCCTCGGCTTCGGCACGTGGGCGGTGGCCCGCCAGTGGGACCAGGTGGCGGCCGGGTTCGCGCAGATCTCCTGGTGGTCGCTGGCCCTCTCGCTGGTCGCCGTCGTGGCGGCCCTGTGCTGCGGCATGCTCACCTGGCGCGCCCTGCTCGCCGACCTGGGCTCCCCCCTCCCGGTACGGCAGGCGGCCAAGGTCTTCTTCGTCGGCCAGCTCGGCAAGTACATCCCCGGTTCCCTGTGGCCGGTGGTCGCCCAGATGGAGATGGGCCGCGACCTCGGGATCCCGCGCCCGCGCAGCGCCACGGCGTTCTTCCTGACGCTGCCCGTCCAGCTCGGCAGTGGTCTGCTGGTCGCCGCCGGCACGCTGCTCGCCGCCGGTCCCGGGTCGATCGCGCCGTACGCGTGGGTGCTGCTGCTGGTGCCGGTGCTCGCCGTACTGCTCGAACCGCGGGTGATCAACGCGGTGATCGGGTTCGGTCTGCGCAGGCTGCGGCGGGAGCCGTTGGAGCGGGCCCTGACCAGGCGCGGGATGCTCGGCGCGCTGGGCTGGGCGCTGTGCGGCTGGGTGGCGTACGGCCTGCACCTGGCGGTGATCATGGTGTCGCTGGAGCCCGCGAGCGGCCGGCTGGTCGCCTTCTCCATCGGCGCCTTCGCCCTGTCGTGGTGCCTGGGCATCATGACGTTCGTGGTCCCGGCGGGCGCCGGGGTCCGGGAGGTGGCGATGGTGGCGGTGCTGGCGCCGATGCTCGGCCAGGGGCCGGCCATCGCGGCGGCGCTGGTGTCGCGGATCGTCATCGTGCTGGGTGACCTGATCTGTGCGGGAACCGCCGCACTCGCGGCTCGATCGGCGGTCGATCCCGAGGCGAGCGAAGCCGGGCGAAATGCCGTGTGATTTACCCCACGATTTCAAGGGGCCTGGCAATAGAGTTATCTGGAGAAGGGGACGGTCAGTCCCGCGTGACCTTGATGCGACCATGAGGGGAGCGATCCTTCTTGACGCCTAGAGTGCTCGTCGACGCGGCTGCCGTTCCGGCCGATCGTGGTGCGCTGATCAGGTATGTCGATGGACTCATCGCCGCTCTCGACCGGGCGGGCGCTGACCTGGCGGTGGCCTGCCAGCGCGCCGACGCGGAGCGCTACCAGCATCTCGCGCCTTCCGCCCGGATCCTGTCCGGTCCGCCCTCGATCACCAACCGGGCCGCGCGGCTCGCCTGGGAGCAGACCAGCGTGCCGGTCCTGGCGCAGCAGGTCGGCGCCAAGGTGATCCACGCTCCTTACTACTCCATCCCGCTGCGGTCCGGTCTGCCGACCGTGGTCACCGTGCACGACGTCACCTGGTTCACCGACCCCGACCAGCACGGCGCGGTGAAGGCCTCGTTCTTCCGCTCGGCCACCCGCACCGCCGTACGCCGCTCGGCCCGGGTGATCGTCCCGTCGAAGGCGACCCGCGAGGAACTCGTCCGGGTGCTCGCGGCCGACCCCACCCGGATCGACGTCGCCTACCACGGGGTCGACAAGGAGCTCTTCCACCAGCCCAGCGAGCCGGAGGTCAAGCGGGTGGCCGGCAGGCTGGGCCTGCACGGCCAGCCGTACGTCGCCTTTCTCGGCGCGCTCGAACCGCGTAAGAACGTGCCCAACCTCATCCGCGGGTTCGCCAGGGCGGTCGAGGGTCTCGACGACGCGCCGGCGCTGGTGCTCGCGGGCAGCTTCCACACCGCCGAGGTCGACGCGGTGATCAGGCAGGTGCCCGCCACGGTCAGGGTCGTCCACCCCGGTTACCTCTCCCCGGCCGACCTGCCCGGCTTCCTCGGCGGCGCGCTCGCGGTGGCCTTCTGCTCGCGGGGTGAGGGCTTCGGGCTGCCGGTCCTGGAGGCGATGGCCTGCGGCGCCCCGGTGCTGACCACCCATCGCACCTCGTTGCCCGAGGTCGGCGGCGACGCCGTCGCCTACACCGAACCCGACGCCGACAGCATCGGCAACGCGCTGCGGAACCTGCTCGCCTCACCCGAACGGCTCGAACAGTTGTCCTCCGCCGGCTTCAGCCGGGCGCAGGAATTCACCTGGGAGGCTTCGGCGGAAGCTCATCTGGTTTCTTATCAACGCGCGGTCGAATAGTGAGCTAGCCTCGCGGAGTGACGGAGATTTTCCCGCCTGACACAGGTGAACTCGAAGCTGTTCTCCTCGTCGGCGGCCAGGGAACACGCCTGCGTCCGTTGACGCTCGGCGTGCCCAAGCCGCTGCTTCCGACCGCTGGAGTCCCGTTCCTGGCTCATCAGCTCGCGCGGGCCCGCTCCTTCGGAGTGCGCAGGATCGTCTTCGCCACGTCCTACCGCGCGTCGATGTTCGGCGAGGCGTTCGGCGACGGTTCGGCGTTCGGCCTGTCGCTGACCTACATGACCGAGGAGACCCCGCTCGGCACCGGCGGCGCGATCCGCAACGCGGCCCAGGCGCTCACCTGCGGTCCCGACGCCCCCGTGCTCGTGCTCAACGGCGACATCCTGTCCGGGCACGACATCGGTGACCAGGTCAGGCGGCACGTCGAGCGGGAGGCCGCGGTGACGCTGCACCTCACCGAGGTCGACGACCCCACCCGGTTCGGCTGCGTGCCGACCGACGACTCGGGCCGTGTCACCGCCTTCCTGGAGAAGACGCCGAACCCGGTCACCAACCGGATCAACGCCGGCTGCTACGTCTTCACCCGCTCGGTCATCGACGCCATCCCGGCGGACGAGGTCGTCTCGGTCGAGCGGGAGACCTTCCCCGGCCTGATCGAGTCGGGCGCGCTCGTGCTCGGCTACGCCGACCGCTCCTACTGGCTCGACGTCGGCACCCCCGCCGCGTTCGTCCAGGGCTCCCGTGATCTGGTGCTCGGCCGCCTGGCCTCGTCGGCGCTGCCCGGTCCGACCGGCGAGCTGCTCACCCTGCCCGGAGCCCGCGTCTCGCCGGAGGCCAAGGTGTCCGGCGGTTCCGTGGTCGGCGCCCGCGCGGTCGTCGAGTCGGGGGCGAACGTCTGCGGCACCGTCCTCGGCGACGACTCCGTGGTCTGCTCCGGGGCGACCGTGACCGACTCGGTGGTGGGCGCGGGCGCCAGGATCGCCTCGGGCGTGGTGGTCCGCGACTCCGTGATCGGCGACGGCGCCGAGGTCGGCTCGGGCAACGAACTGCTCGCGGGCACCCGCCTGTGGCCCGGCATCGTCCTCCCGCCGGACGCCATCCGCTTCTCCGCGGGCGCCTAGCCGCCGACGGCTCGGGCACGGCCGTCGATCGGGGTGATCGGTGCCGCCGGCCGCGCGCTCGGCACGCTGGTTCTCCTGATCTTCATTGTCCGTGTCGCGCGAACGGTGCCGCCGAGGCGGTCCGGGCGCCCTCGACCTGAGGGATCACCTGTCACCGTGCCGGCAGGTCGATCACGCCGGTGGCGGCCAGGAGCAGCAGAACCGCGAGAAGTCCCAGGGTGACCCAGGTGACGGGGTGCCCGAGGTTCATCGTCCAGGCGACGCCCAGCCGCTGGTGGACGAAGATCACCGGGTCATCCCGGTTGAGATAGATCAGGCCTGCCAGATGCCAGTACCTGTCGTCGTCCCGCTGCACGTACCGCGCGGGTTCCGCTCCCTCCGCGGCGGGCAGTCGGTGACCGGCGTGGCCGACGCGCATCTCGAAGCCCAGCCAGGCGGCGAGCGCGAGGACCCACGGGAGGTGCGGGACGACGGCGGGCAGGGGCAGGAGGTCCCAGACTCCCAGGACGACGAGGAGCATGCTCAGGTTCAGGCAGGCGGTGGTGAAGAAGGAGAGCCGTGCCACGCCGCCCAGGTAGACCCGGAACCGGCGGGCGGAGCCCGCGGGGTCCGCGGCGTCCAGGTCGGGACGGGCGCGCAGCAGGGAGACGACGACGAGGGGCATGATCAGCGTGATCGCGAGCTGGGCGATGACGGGGGCGAAGGCGTTCCCGAGGGTGGTCGGCTCCCGCTGGGCCGTGTCGATGCCGAACCCGTCGATCGTGGCCAGGGTCGCGGGCAGCCTGCCGTACTGCCAGGCGCCGGTGGCGGCGGTGCCGAGCAGGAGCAGGACGGCGGGCGCCAGCCAGGGCCACGGGACCCGGATCGGGTCGGTGCGCAGCGTGGTGTCGGCGGTGGTCGCCTGTCGCTCCCCTGCGTACCAGCGTCCTTCGTGCTTGGCGGCGCGGATCGAACGGTAGGCGGTGTAGTAGAGCAGGGCGTCGGCGAGTGTCAGCGCGGTCGGCACGACCGTCGTGGTCAGGACCGCCGTGACCGGCACCGCGAGGGCGCCGAGCAGCGCCACCCTGCGCCGGTACGCCGCCCGGTGCCCGGTGACGGCCGGATCGTCCACCCGGCCGGGCGGCACCCGCACCCCGAACGGCAGCTCGGGCCTGGTCAGCCTGGGCACCATCCACGCCACCGCCGTGACCAGGACGACGTGGACGATCTGCATGATCATGTCGGCAGCTCCTCACTGCTCGCGAACGTCTCCAGCACGGCACTGCTCCTGCCGAGCACCTCGTCCGGCCGGATGCCCTGCACGACGGCCTCGGCGAGGAGGGTGCGCAACCGCTCCTCCCATTCCTGGGCGATCCCCGGCTCCGGCGGCCCCGACCGCCTGTCGCGCCGCACCACCGCGCCGCTCTTCCGGTTGATCCGGATGATGCCCTGCTGCCTGAGCAGGTCATACGCCTTGTTCACGGTGTGGAAGTTGATCGCCAGGTCGGCGCCGAGCTGCCGGGTGGACGGCAGCGCGGATCCGGCCTCAAGGTCGCCGCTCGCGATCGCCTCGACCACCCGGTCGCGGATCTGCTGGTAAATCGGCACCTCGCTGTCGAGGTCGATCGTCAGTAGCACGCCGGAAGTCTATCTGATATAGATGTCGTATAACAGATAGCCAAGGAGGTGCGAGATGGCAGCGGTGATCATCGACCGGGGAATGCTCGTGGTCAGGTTCGAGGGATGGGAGCGGTTGTTCGCCAGGCGGGGCGACGTGCAGGTGCCGATGCGGGCCGTACGGGAGGCTGACCTGGTCGAACGGCCGTTGAGGGCGGTCCGGGGCGCCCGGTCGGGGATCTCCGTGTCCGGTGTTCTCAAGGTCGGGGTCTGGGGCCTGGGGGTGGGAATCAGGCAACTCGTCTCGGCGCGGCACGATGTGCCCGGCCTGCGGGTCGAGGTGGATCGGGCCGTCTCGGGGCTGCCGTTCGACGAGCTGATCATCAGCACTCCGGACGCCGCCGCGCTGGTGCGGACCCTCAAGGGGGTGCGGGCATGACTCTCGTCGAGGTGCGCGGGCTGACGAAGCGGTTCGGGGCGGTGGAGGCCGTGACCGATCTCAGCTTCCGGGTGGAGCCGGGCATGGTCACCGGCTTCCTCGGGCCGAACGGCGCGGGCAAGACCACCACCATGCGGGCCATCCTCGGCCTGGTGACGCCCACCTCGGGCACCGCCACGATCGGCGGCGTGCCGTACGCCCGGCTGGCGCGTCCGGCGCGCACCGTGGGGGCGGTCCTCGACACCTCCGGGTTTCATCCCGGCCGCAGCGCGCGCGACCATTTGCGGATATATGGCGACATGATCGGCGTTTCGGCTGGTCGGGTGGACGAGGTCATGCGGCAACTGGAGATCGTCGAGTTCGCCCGCCGTCCGACTCGGGGGTTCTCGACCGGGATGCGGCAGCGGCTCAACCTCGCCACGGCCCTGCTCGGCGACCCCGGCGTGCTGCTGCTCGACGAGCCCGGCAACGGCCTCGACCCCGAAGGCATCGCCTGGCTGCGCCGCTTCCTGCGCGGGCTCGCCGCCCAGGGACGCACGATCCTGGTCTCCAGCCACGTGCTGAGCGAGGTCGAGCAGTTGGTCGACCGGGCCGTGGTCATCAGACGCGGCCGCCTGTCGGCCACCGGAACCCTCGCCGAACTCACCCCCGAGGGCTCGACCCTCGAAGCGGCATTTCTGCGCCTGACCTCGAACGCGACGCCCGGACCAGAAGGAGCCCCGCGATGATCGCACTCGTCCGAGCCGAGTTCCGCAGGTTGCTCAGCACCGCGGCCTGGAAGTGGGCCCTGCTGGGCGCCGCCGGTGTGGGCGGCGGGCTCGTCGGGCTGATCGCCCTGATCGGCCCGGAGAACTCCGACCCGCCGCTGCCCGGTCTGGAGACCGCCGAGGGCGCCGGAATGGTGCTCGGCCTGGTCAGCCTGACGGTGATCATTCCGGCGTTGTTCGGCGCGACGGCGGTGACCTCGGAGTACCGGCACGGCACGATCACGCCGACCTTCCTCTTCGCCCCGCGCCGCGGCGGCGTCCTGACCGCCAAACTCCTCGTCTACGCCGTCGCCGGGCTGGTGTACGGCCTGGTCACCGCGTTGTCCGCCGGAGTCGCCCTGCAGGCCGGGGCCATCGCCAACGGGGTCCAGCTCGGCGTGTCCACGGGCACCCTGGCCGCGCTCCTGCTGCGGGTGGCCGTCACGATGGCCGTCTACACCGTGCTCGGCGTCGGGGTCGGCGCCCTCCTCCGCAACCAGGTGGCCGCCCTCGCGGTGATCGGCTTCTACCTCTACATGGGCGAGAGCCTGCTGCTCTTCATCCCCGGCGTCAACACGATCTACCCCTTCCTCCCCGGCGGCGCCACCTCCGCCCTCACCGATTTCACCCTCCTCGCCGACGCCGCCGACCAGGCCGTGGGCATCGGCGCCGGCCTGCTGTCCCCTCCCGCGGGCGCACTCGTCCTCCTCGCCTACACCCTCGTCGCCGCGGCCCTCGCCATCGCCCTCCCCCTCCGCCGCGACGTCACCTGACGGGGAAGATGTGGATGAGCACCTCCCGGCAGGGTTGACCGACCTCGGGTCCTCGACCACCCGGATGGTCAAGGGCCGAGTCGATACGGCGGCCGGCCGTCCACGCCGGAGAAGCGTGGGCCCACGGACGCTGCGTGGCTACGGCGGGTGGCGCCGGGGGGGCTTGCCGTACTCATGATGCGTGAGGTGGGTGGCTTGCCGTACTCAGGAAGTGTGAGGTGGGGCGAGGTAGACCGTTACCGTGCGGGTGTAGAAGTCGCGGGCGGCGCGGCCCTGCTCCTTGGGGCCGAAGCCGCTGAGTTTGTGGCCGCCGAAGGGGACCCAGGGGAAGGTGCCCGCCGACTCGGAGTTGACGTGGAGCACGCCGACCTCCATGTGTTCGACGGCGCGCAGGGCGACGCCGAGGTCCTTGGTGAAGATGGCCGCCGACAGGCCGTGGTCGCTCTGGTCGGCCAGCCGGAGCGCCTCCTCCGGGCTCGACGCGCGGACGGCTCCCACGACGGGACCGAAGAGCTCCCTGCGCCAGAAGTCCACCCCGGTCCCCGGCAGGTCGAGTACGGCGGGCGGGACGAACCAGCCCGCCGCCAGTTCCCCGCCCCGGTACGGCTCGGCGCCCGCCAGCGGGGTCGCGCCCTCCTCGACGGCACGGCGGACGCCCGCCGACACCCGGTCACGGGCGGCCCCGGTGATGAGCGGCCCCATCTCCACGCCCTCGCCGAGCGGATCGCCGACGACGAGGGCTTCGGCCCGGCGGGCGACCTCGCGCAGCAGTTCGTCGGCGACGGACTCCTCCACGATGAGCCGGGACGTCGCCGTGCACTTCTGCCCGGAGGATCGGAACGCCCCCGCGCAGACCTGCTCCGCCGCGTGGCCGAGATCGGCGTCGGCGAGCACGACGGACGCGTTCTTGCCGCCCATCTCGGTCTGGACCGGTTTGCCCAGTGCGCCGCAGCGGGCGATGAGGGCCCGCCCGACCTCGGTGGACCCGGTGAAGGAGATCGCGTCCACGGCCGGATGGCCGACGATCGCCGACCCCGCCTCGGCCTCGCCGTACACCAGGTTGAGCACGCCGGCGGGCAGACCGGCCTCCGTCAGGGCCTGGGCCAGGCGCAGGGCCAGCAGCGGGACGAGCGTGGAGGGCTTCCAGACGACCGTGTTGCCGTAGCTGAGCGCGGGAGCGATCTTCCAGGCGGGGATCACGATCGGGAAGTTGAACGGGGTGATCATGCCCGTCACCCCGACGGGCCTGCGGACCACGAGGACGTTCTCCCCGGGGCGCGGGGAGGCGTAGATCTCGCCGCTGTCCCGGTCGGCCTCCGCGGCGTAGTAGCGCAGGACGCGTGCCGCGCCGCGGACCTCGGCCACGGCCTCGGGGAGGGTCTTGCCCTCCTCGCGGCTCAGTTCGCGGCCCCACGCCTCGGCGTCCCGGTCGATGAGGCCGGCGGCGGTGGCCAGCACGGCCGCCCGCTCGTGGTGCGGGGTGGCCGCCCAGCCGGCGGCGGCCTCGCGCGCCGCCATGATCGCGGCCTCGACCTGCCGTGCCGAGGCGAGACGTCCGCTCGCCACGACCTCCGCCGGACGAGCCGGGTTGGTGTCGGTGAACGCCTCGCCCTCTCCTTCGGCCCACCGGCCGTCGATCAGGTGCGGAAGGTCCATGGGTGCCCTGCCTTCGGTGAGGTACGAGGTCGTCAGAACGTCTGCCATGTCGCCGCCTCCACCTGGCAGGGGCCGCCCCGGTGCACGAGCATGCGCCCGGCGGCGACGTCCAGGGCGACGGTGGCCAGCGTCGTCCAGCGCTCCTGCATCGGCAGGGCGGGATCGGCGTGCGCGCACACCGGAGCGGCCTGCGGGGCGTGGCTCAGCATCGCGCGGGCCCTGCGGGTCGGATCGGCGTCCGCCAGTTCGCCGGTGTGCGTGCGCAGGTGGTCGAGCCTGGCGTAGGTTCCGGCCCGTTCCGTGCCCAGCCGCTCACCGGGGGCGAGGACGGGGTCGAGGAAGTGGTTGGAGTGCAGCAGCACGCCGTCGGGGCCGGCCGGCACCACCGCCACCCCGGCGGGGCACACCTCGATGGCCGCCGCCGCGCCGGAGGTGACGACGCTGATCACCGTGGACGCCGATACCCTCGCGGACCTGGCGATCTCGGTGGCCTCCTCGACGGTCGCCGCCTCGTCGAGGATCCGGCGGGCCACCATGTGCACGGGCACGCCCATGTCCGCGTGGTCCGAGGCGTGCCGCAGGATGTTGAAGTGGGCGCCCAGCCCGGCGCCGTTCACCCCGATCTTGCCGAGCACGCCGTACTCGGTGAAGGTGCGGACGGTGTGGCCCGGCCGGGGCTCGAACCCCCACAGGACGGGGGCCTCGCTCAGGTGGTCGTGCCAGTCCCAGGTCTGGATGGTGCGCGGCAGCCGTCCGCCGCCCGGCAGCACGACGGAGGTCGAGCACTCGCCCTCGCCGCCGGTCCGCAGCGCGGCGAGGATCTCCGTGCGAGCGTTGAGCACGGAGACCTGCCAGGGATCGAGGCCGGCCCCCGCGGCGATCCCGGTGATCTCCTCGGCGAGCGCGGGCGCCCAGCCGGCCGTACGGTCGAGGGACTGTTCGCCCCAGGTGCGCAACCGTGCCTCGCCTGCGCCGCCGGCCTCGAACAGCGCCAGGTAGCCGGTCAGGTTGGCGGCCACGGCCGTCCGCCACCGCGCGCCGAACTCCCTGCCCCGCGCGTTCGGGCCGATCTCCGTCGAGGTGAATGCGGGAAAACTCATACGCGCTCGCCGCCTCGCGGATCGACCCGGCTCATCAGCCGGGCCAGCTCGGGATTCCGGTACGGCCCGGCGGCGAAGTCGTCGCGCACCCGTCCGCGTGTCCGGTCGTCGTCGTCCTGGCTGAGTTTGAACAGGCTCTGCTCGGTCCGCACCCGGATCCGGAACGCCACCACGCCGGGGGCGAGCCTGTCGAACACCTCCCGCGAGGCCGGGGTCGGACCCCAGGAGGGAGACCGCGCCGACTCCAGCTCCCGCACGGTCTCGCCCACCACGCCGAGCACGCCGTCCTGATCCGTGATCAGCTCCACCGTGCCGGTCAGGTGGACCGCCGCGTAGTCCCAGGTCGGTACGGCGGGGTCGGTCGCGTAGCTGGTCGGCGACACGTAGCCGTGCGGCCCGGTGAAGATCGCGAGCACCTCCGGCGAGTCCTCCCACGACCGCCAGTGCGGGTTGATCCTGGCCAGATGGCCCAGCAGGGTCGCGCCGACGAAGGTGGTCTCGACGGGAGACTCGATGATCACCGGCAGGTGGGTGGCGACGGGAGCCCCGTCCCCGGCGCTGACGACGATCGCGAACGGGTTCTCCCGCACCAGGTCGACGGCGTGCCGCGGGTCCTCGGTGGCGAAGCGCTGGAAGGTGTGCATCCTCATGCCACGCTGCTCAGGATGGCGTCCCAGGCGACCTCGGAGGCCAGCGTGCCCAGGCCGGTCGGCTTGATGCCGGTCAGGTCCACCGCGTCGGTCGTCATCGTGAACAGCACGTCGCCGTCGGTCTCGGTGTGGAAGGGCTGGATGCCCCGGTGCATCGAGCTGTGCACCTGACGGCCGAGCTGGGTGAGCTCGCGGTCGGCCAGCCTGGCGTTGGTCACCAGCACGGTCAGCGTCGTGTTGCCGTTGACGGCGGTGGCCGGACCGGGGCCGCCGATCGCCGCCGCGTAGTCGGCGCTGGGGTGCCGGCGCTCGCCCGCCCCGGCGTGGTAGTTGCCGCGCACGACCGAGCCGTCCCGGTCGACCACCACGCCCACGGAGTTGACCACGGTCGCGACCAGGACCTTGACCTCGCCGAAGGTGGCGAAGGCGGCTCCCTGGCCGGTGAACTCCGCCCTGGCGAAGTCGGTCTTGCCGGCCGTGGCGCTCCGGCCCGCGCCGCACCTGCCGACCGGGAACTCGCCCTCTACAGCGCCGCGCAAGGCCGCGCGGCCCAGCTCGGCGTCGGGGTGGATCGCGTTGTCGCGCGCGGAGAAGTCGTAGATGACCGCGCCGGAGACGAGGCACAGGTGGTCCCACCGGACCCGGTTCCGGGTCCGGGCCAGCAGTTCCTCGCCGACTCCCGCCGCCGCGCCCAGGCCGTAGACCGAGCCGCCGGCCAGGCAGATCGCGTGGTTGAAGTCGTAGCCGCCGCTGAGCCCGACCGCGCCGCCCCGGGCGTCCACGGCGGTCCTGGCTCCGGCGGGGACGTGCACCACCGTGCAGCCGGTCGGGCCCTCGCCGTACTCCGCGGTGCCGACCAGGACGCCGGGGAAGTCGAAGCGGACGCTGCCGCGTCCGGGGCTGGGCTGTGGTTTGAGCGGTGTGCCGGCGTTGGCGGCGACGTCCGGCGCGAAGGCGGACACGGCCGCGAGGTGGCTGGTCACATGGTCTCCAAGGGTCGGATCCCGCGAGGTCACAGGGCTCGCAGGAGTTGCTTCGAGTAGTCGTGGGCGGGGGAGGTGTAGAAGGTCTCGGTGTCGGCGGTCTCGACGACCTCGCCGCCGCGCATGACGGCGATCCGGTCCGCCACGTAGCGGACGGCGCCGAGGTCGTGGGAGATGAACAGCGCGCTGAACCCGAAATCGGCCTGCAGGTCCTTGATCAGGTTGAGGATCTGCACCTGCACGGAGACGTCCAGGGCGCTGACGGCCTCGTCGAAGACGATGAACCCGGGCCGGGTGATCAGGGCGCGCGCGATCGACACCCGCTGCCGTTGCCCGCCGGACAGCTCGTGCGGGTAGCGATCGGCCAGCTCCGCCTCCAGCCCCACCTGTTCCAGCATTTCGCGCACCTCGCCCCGCTCCGCCCGCCCCAGCACGACCAACGGCTCGGCGACGCTTCGACCCACTCGCATCCTCGGGTTGAGCGACCAGTGCGGATGCTGGAGTACGGCCTGCATCCGCCCGGCCAGTTCGCGGCGGCGGCGGCCGAAGGGGCGGCCCTCGAAGCTGACCGTGCCCGAGGTGGGACGCCGCAGCCCGAGCGCCACCCTGCCGGTCGTCGTCTTCCCCGAGCCGGATTCGCCCACCAGCCCCAGCGTCTCCCCCTCGCCGACGTGCAGCGAGACGTCGCGCATCGCGTGCAGGGCCCGCCGCCGCAGCGGGGGTCCCGTGGAGAAGGTCACGGTGACCTGGTCGAGTTCGAGGATCACGTGGTCGCTCCTTGTCCGATCGTGGCCGGCTCGCCCGCGCGATGGCACAGTACGTCCTGGTCGCCGACCCTGACCGCCGGGGGCCGCTCGTGGGCGCAGCGGTCGATCACGAACGCGCAGCGCGGCGCGAACGAGCAGCCGTCGGACGGGCCGGTCAGCATCGGCGGCCGGCCGGGTACCGGCTCCAGGCGGGTGCCGCGCGCCGCGGTGGCGGGGGCCGATCCGGCCAGCGCGGCGGTGTAGGGGTGCGCGGGGCGGCCGAGCACCTCGGCGGCCGGGCCCTGCTCGACGACCCGCCCGCCGTACATGACGGCGACGCGGGAGCAGCGGCGGGCGACGGCCGCCAGGTCGTGGCTCAGCCAGATGATGCCGGTGCCGGTGGTGGCCGCGAGGGAGAACACCACGTCGAGCACCTCCTCGCGGACCTGGCTGTCCAGCGCGGCGGTCGGCTCGTCGGCCACCAGGAGTTCCGGCTCGCCCGCCATGGCCATCGCGATGGCCACCCGCTGCGCCATGCCGCCGGACAGCTCGTGCGGGTAGGAGCGCGCGGTCCGCGCGTCCAGCTTGACGCGGTCGAGGTGGGCGGCGACGTCGCCGGAACCCGTTCCCCGGCCGAGCACCAGCGTGAGCTGCCTGCCGACGCGCATGGTCGGGTCGAGGGAGGCGATCGGGTCCTGGAAGACGAAGCCGAGCCGTTCGCGGCGGACCCGCCGCAGGTCGGCGGGCGCCAGCTCGAACAGCGACTCGCCCGCGACCCGGATCACGCCGCCGTCGACGCGGGCCGTACGCGGCAGCAGCCTGCCGATCGCGGCGCCGAGGGTGGACTTGCCCGATCCGCTCTCGCCGACTATCCCGACCGTCTCACCCGCCGCCACCTCCAGGTCGGCGCCGTCGAGGGCGCGGACCGTGCGGCCGTTCGCCCGGTAGTCGACGGCGAGCCGATCCACGACCAGCAAGGGGCTCATGTCAGTGACCTCGTCTCCCTGGGTTCGAGCCGGTCCCGCAGCCCGTCGCCGAACACGTTGATCGCCAGGATCGCGACCACCAGGACGGTGCCCGGACCGATGATCAGCCAGGGCGCGGCGATCATGTAACTGCCGCCCTGCCGGATGAGCACGCCCAGCGACGCCTGCGGCGGCTGTACGCCGAACCCGAGGAAGCTCAGGCCGCCCTCCACCGAGATGCCCACGGACAACGCGTAGGTGCCCTGGACCGCGATGGTCCCCGCGACGTTGGGCAGCACGTGGCGGCCCAGGATACGGGGCAGCCGCGCGCCGCTGATGACCGCCGCCGTGACGTAGTCGCGCTGGGACACGCCCACCGCGGCGGCGCGCACCAGCCGGGTCATCAGCGGGATCGTCACCAGAACGATGCTGGCCAGCGCGGCGAACTGCCCGGGGCCCAGCACCGCCGCGACCAGTACGGCCAGCACGATGGCGGGGAAGGAGTACAACACCTCCACCAGGCGCAGCACCACCTCGTTCAGGTAGCCGCCCCGGTAGCCCGCGAGAATGCCGAACGCCGCGCTCACCGCCGCCGTGAGCAGGACGGCCGTGCACGACAGCAGCAGCGTGGTGCCGACTCCCTCCATCACCCGGGGCAGCATCGAGCGGCCGAGGTTGTCGGTGCCCATCCACCACTCCGGGCCGGGCGGCGCCAGGCGGGGGCCGACGATCGCGTCCGGGTCGCCCGCGAGGTCGACCGTGGAGCCGAGGGCGAAGGCGACCAGCGCCAGGAGGCAGCCGAGGCCACCCTTCGACAGCAGGTCAAGTGGTCTCCTCATGCGCGCCTTCCCTTCGCGGTGACGCCGAGCCGGGGGTCGAGCGTCCCCACCATCAGGTCGACCAGCACGTTCATCACGATGAACACGGCCGCCGCCAGCAGCACCCCCGCCTGCACCACCGCGTAGTCGCGCCGCCCCACGGCCTGGACGACGTAGGACCCGATGCCGGGCAGATTGAACACGTACTCCACGACGAGCGCCCCGCCGAGCAGGTAGGCCGTGATCGTCGCGGTGAGGGTGACGACCGGGGCCGCCGCGTTGCGCAGAATGTGGCGGGTGATGATGAACCACGGCGACTCGCCCCGCGCGACCGCGGCCGTGACGTACGGCTCGACCAGTACGCCCAGCACGGCGTCCCTGGTCGTCCTGGCCGTGGCGGAGATCGCGAAGATCGAGAGCACCGCCGCCGGCAGCACCATCGAGCGCAGGTTGGCCGCCGGATCGACGGTGACGGGCACGTACCCGCCCACGCTCAGACCGAGCGCGTAACGGGAGAAGAGGAACACCGCCAGGCTGCCGAGGACGAACTCGGGGACGCTGACCCCGAGCCCGCTGAGCAGCCGTCCCACCGCGGCGCCGCCGTCCGGTCTGGCGCGTACGGCGGTCAGCACGCCCAGTGGCACCCCGAGCAGGATCGCGGCGGCGACCGAGAGGATCGTCAGCTCGGCGGTCACCGGCAGCCGGGCCAGCAACTCCAGCGACACGGGCTCACGGCTGATCATCGATGTGCCGAGGTCACCGCCGGCGACGGCGGTCAGCCAGTGCCAGTACTGCATGAAGACCGGCTGGTCCAGCCCATAGCGCGCGGCCAGTTCGGCCTTCTGCTCCGGGGTGGCGAACGGCCCCAGGATCGTCTCCGCGAAGCCGCCCGGCATCATCCGGACGGCCGCGAAGATCAGGATCGACACCCCGAGCAGCGTGGCCGCGGAGCTCAGGGCCCGGCCGGACCACCACAATGCCAGGCGCATGGCTTTACCGGACCGCCTTCGCCCGGGTGTCGGCGATCAGCCGCAGGGCGTTGCCGTACCCCTCGGTGGCGTAGAGGCTCGGGCTCAGCGCGTCGCTCCGGTAGCCGATCGTGGCGGGGCGGGTGACCAGCGGGATCATCTGCGCGTCGGTGTCCGCCTTGGCGCAGACCTTGGCCAGGGCCTCGGTCCGCCCGGCTCCGGAGGGTACGGTGTTGGCGGCGTCGATCAGCTCGTTCAGCTCCTTGTCGGACTTCATGAAGCCCGAGTTGAAGCCCGCCACGTCCGGGTTCCACCACTTCGCCACCATGCCCGGGTCGGCGTACCCGGCGAACCACGACAGGGCCGCGTCGAACGTCGCGGGCGCCTTGCCGTAGACCTTGCCCGCCCAGCTCGCCTCGTCCATCTGCTCGATGTTCACCTTGATCCCGGCCTGCTGGAGGTTCTGCTGGATCACCTGCGCGACGGCGGGGGCGGGCTCGGTGGAGTAGATGCTGAGCGTGAACGACAGGTCCCGGACGCCCGCCGCGGCGAGCAGCTTCTTCGCCCCCTCGGGCCCGCCGGTGGCCGAGGGCAGGCGGGCCGGGTCACAGGCGCCCGGCAGGCCGGCCGGGGTCGCGCCGGTGGGTTTGCCCTGCCCGCCGACCGCCACGTCGGCGATCTGCCCGCGGTCCATGGCCATGTTGATCGCCTGGCGCACCCGGGGGTCGGCGAACTTCGAGCTCGCCGCCTTGGTGTTGAGCATCAGGTAGTAGAAGTCGGTGGTGGCCTGGGTGACGACCTCGACGTTGGCGGCGCCCGCGAGCATGCCGGCCGAGTCGACGTTGCCCAGCGTGGCCAGCGACGCGCCGCCGTTCTGCAGTCCGGCGATCCGCGCCGTCTCCTCGGGCGCGACCGTGATGTTCACCGCGTCCAGCGCGGGCTTGCCCGGAGCCCAGTACTTCGCGTTCTTCCTGAAGCTCCACGACACGTCCTGCCGGTGGTCCTCGACCGTGAACGGGCCGGTGCCGACCATCTTCACCGCCGGATCCACCGAGCCGTCACGCACCTCCTTCATGGGCAGGACCGCCGCCGGCACGTTGGCGAGCGCGCTCAGGAACGGGGTGTACGGCGTGTCCAGGGTGATCTTGACGCCGTGCTCTCCGCTCTTGGTCACCGACTTGACCGGGCCGAGCTGGCCGCGCCAGACCGACTTGGAGTCGAGCAGCCGCTTCAGGCTCCCCACCACGTCGTCGGCGGTCATCCGCCGCCCGTTGGAGAAGACGACGTCGTCACGGAGCTTGAAGACGTAGGTGGTGGGCGAGGGGGTCTCCCAGCTCTCGGCCAGCAGTGGCTGGACCGTGAAGTCGGGCCCCACTGTGACCAGGGTCTCGTAGACCAGCGACATCACCTGCCACGACGAAGCGACGTCCGCGAGCTGGGGGTCGAGCCCGCTCGCCGCGCCCGTGTCCACGTGGACCTGGAGGTTCAGCGTGCCGCCCGCGGGAAGCGCGCCGTCGGCGGAGGCGGCGTATCCGGGTTCGGCTTCGGGGGCGGCGGCGGTGGGCGCGGTCGCGCCGGGAGCGCAGGCCGTGGTGATCACCGCCAGAGCCGTGAGACTGCAAGCCAGCCATGGGTGACGCATGGGGGCCCCTTTTCAGGTGCTTAGTGACAGGAGTGGCGGCCCGTGCTCGGCGGGACGTCGAGGGTGGGGTTGCGGTCGAAGAACCCGACCGGTCGCAGAGTGAACCCGCAGGTGTCGACGGGCATGATCGGCCAGTCTTCGAGACGCGGGAAGTGGGTCAGCCCGAACGTGTGCCACAGCACGATGTCCTGGCCGTCGATGTCGCGGTCCGCCGCGGTGTAGTGGGGCAGACCTGCGCCGCCCGGATGCTGGTTGACCAGGTCACCCGCAGGATAACGCTCCTCCGCGTGGTGTCGGGTGACCCACAGGTGCCGGGTCGCGAAGGCCGCACGGGCCCGGATCGAGGACGCCTCGTCGGCGAGCAGGACCGGTTTGCCCTCGGGGAACAGGGCGTAGCCGACCGGCCCGCCCAGCCGGTTCCGCACCGCCGGGTTGATCACGTGCCAGGTCCGGTCCAGGCCGGTGTCCGCGTCCCGCCGTCCCTCGGCCTCGGTACGCAGCCGGGTGACGGCCCGGCCGAACGCGTTGCCGTACGGGTTGCCCTCTCCCATCGGAACCCGCCGCACGTCCACCTCCTCCACGGCGTTCGCGACCCCGTCCACCGTCATGTCCAGCCGCGCGCTGAACAGGTGCTGGTGGTACGGCGCGGCGAGCCCCGGCGCGACCTCCGAGGCATGCGGCGCGGCCCGCTCGTCGTAGGCGCCGGTGAAGACGATGCCGGTGGCCTTGACCTCCAGCTCGATGGTGCCGTCGAGGTAGAGGTACCAGTAGAAGCCGTAGTCGTAGTTGCCGACGGTGACGAAGAAGGAGATGACCAGCCGGCGCTGGCGGCGGGTCTCCCGGGAGCCGTTGGCGGGATCGGTGTGCTTCCACAGCACGCCGTAGTCCTCCTCGTGCATGCAGATCGCGTTGGGCAGCGTCCGGGGGGAGCCGTCGTCGCCGGTGACCGTGACGTCGAAGTAGGTGATCTCGCCGAGGCAGTCGCAGCCGAGTTCGAGGGCGTTGGCCAGCTTGCCGAGTTGGTACTCGCCGGTGTCGAAGTAGTTCTGCCAGAAGCGCACCGGGCTCGGGTCGCCGTACGACACGACCATCTCGGCGATCGAGGCGCGGTGCACGATGGGCCTGGTCCGGCCGGCGTCGTCGAAGCCGATCTGGTGCAGGACCAGCCCTTCGCGCATGTCGTAGCCGAGCCGTACGCTCCAGTTCTCCCAGGTGACGAGGGAGCCGTCGATCGTGAAGCTCGGCCCGTCCGGCTGGGTGATCTCGATGGGCCGCAGCGAGGTGCGGTGCGGTCCGGAGACCTCGGGGTCGTGGTAGTCGCCCGACTCCTGGGGGATCGGCAGCGTCCCGGTGTCCACGATCTCCAGGACGGCGGCCTTGATCAGGTCGACGTAGGCCACCAGGCCGTCCACGGGATGGGCCCAGGGCAGGCTCTCCGGCGTGGGCTGCACGTGCGCGAGCACCCGGGCGATGCGGCGGCCCTCCTCGCCCGGCAGGTCGTAGTGGCCGGCGGTGAGCGCCGCGAGGTAGACCGTGGAGAGGTCGGTGACGCCTCGGCGGCCCAGTGCCCGCGCCCATTCGGGGTCGGCCCGCAGCACCCGCCTGACCAGGGCGTGCTCCTCGCCCAGCAGCGGCACCTGCCCGTCGGTGACCGGGTCGATCGGGGTGCGCGCCACCACCTGGCCGCCGGTGACCGAGACGATCACGTCCTGCGACGCCCCGTCGGCGATGTCGAGCAGCAGCGCCCGCACCCGGCGTTCGGGCGACCGGTCGATCTCGTCCTTGGGAGGCTCCAGGAGCCCGAGGTAGGCGATCCGGGTCGAGGGGGTGACCACGCCGGCCTCCGCCATGATCCGCCGGGCCGCCACGATCTCCGCCTCGCTCAGCGGGTCGAGCGGATGCGGCCGCTCGCCCCCGCCCAGGACCCGCCGGCCGTGCTCCGCCGCTTCCATGGAAGGTGTGCTCCCGTCTCCAGTGCCCGCGTGCCGGAACGTTCCGGCATGCGGGTCAACATACTTTCGACGACGGGTGGTGACAAGACCTCACGGCTCGCCGATACATGCACTTAACAGATCGACCGGTTCGCCGCTGGCGCTAGCATCAGGGCGTGCGCGCAGACGAACCGGTCACCCTCCTGACGGTCGCCGCGAGGGCGGGGGTGTCCAAGACGACGGCGTCCGACGCCCTGCGGGGCTCCGGGCGGGTGTCCGCCGAGACCCGTGCCGTCGTGCTCGGCGTGGCCGACGCCCTCGGCTACGTGCCCAACGGATCGGCCCGCCACCTGCGCCGGGCCAGCACCGGCGCGATCGGGCTGCACGTGCCCGAGGTCCTCACCCGGTCCAACTACTACATGTCATTCGTCTTCGGCGTCGTCGAACGGGCCGCCGACAACGACTACGACGTCACGCTGATCACCTCGGGCCGTCGCCGCCGCCCGCCGAGGGTGGACGGCCTGGTGCTCGGCGATCCCCTGGCCGGCGACCCGGTCGTGGACACCCTGATGAACGCGGGCCTCCCCACGGTCACCTGCGAGCGCCTCTCCGGCGGTCCTGAGGCCGACGGGGTGGTGTGGTCGGAGCACGCCCACATGGTGGGAGAACTCCTCGACCACCTGTACGAGGCGGGCGCGCGCAGACCCGCCCTCATCGTGGCGGGTGACGAGAGCGACTGGGCCGCCAGCGTGCACCGCGGCTACCGGGCCTGGTGCGAGCGGCACGGGCCGGCCCCCGTGGTCCGCACGGTCGCCTTCGAGGCGGCGGCCGACGAGGTCCGCGCCGCCGCCCGCTCGCTGCTCGCCGCGGACCCGGGCCTCGACGCCCTGATCTGCGCGCCGGCCGGATCGGCGGCCGAGATCATGCCCGTGGTGAAGGAGGCCGGCCGGGCCGTGGGGCGTGACCTGCTGCTGGCCTCGTGCGTCGACAGCCCGGCCATGCGCCTGTCCGACCCGCCCATCACCGCCATCGACCTGCGCCCCCGCGAGGCCGGGGCGAGCTGCGCCGAACTGCTCTTCGACCTGCTGAAGGGCGGCAGCCCGGCGGGAATCACCCGGGTCCATCCGATAGAGCTGACCGTACGCGCGTCCACCGGGCGCTGAGCCGTGCCCGCCTCGAACCCCCGCTGACCCCCGACGAGGTCACCTGCATCACCCGCCACTGCTGAGCCGCACCACGTGCCAATGATCGCGTCAGCCGGGGAGCGAAGGCCGTCCAGCAAATGTAACTCGCACCAGTTACATTGCGCCGCCTAGAGCATCGGGATCTCACCCCGAAGCCGCTAGTGATGCCTTTGACCAGGTGATTCGCTGGAGTTGGCAGGTTTCTGCAAATGTAACCGGCCTCAGTTGCATTTGGCCGCCGGCCAGGTGTCAAAACAGTGCGTGACTACCAATCAGGTAAATATCGGGAATGGTCGATCGAGGCGGTTCCCGGGCCGCGATCACCGTCGAAGACGATCGTGGTCGGGCGAGATGATTCTGCGCATGAGTAGAGCTGAAGGGGCGGGTCCACATCCAATGAACGCGTGACCGGTTGGGTCGGGGGAGAGGGCAGACTGGGCGGGTGAGGGAGCGGCGGTGGCGGCCGGAGGGGCCGGTGGACGTGGGGCTCGTGTTGTCGGACTTCCGGCGGGGGAGCGGGGATCCGGCGTGCCGGGTGACGGTCGACGGAGCCGTGTGGCGGACGTCGCCGACGCCCGAGGGGGCCGTCACGTTGCGGGTGTCGGTGAGCGCGGCCGAGGGGGTCGTGGTCGGCAACGCCTGGGGGGCGGGGGCCGGGTGGATGCTGGACAGGTTGCCGGAGCTCCTCGGTGCCGATGACGATATTTCGGGCTTTGAGGCGATAATCGGCGCGGCCGGATCAGCATTCTCGACGTCCTCGGAATCCTCGACATCCCACGACGTGATCAGGGAGACGGCCAAGCGGCATCCCGGGCTGCGGATCGGGCGGACGGGCCTGGTCTTCGAGTCGCTCGTGCCTGCCGTACTGGAGCAGAAGGTGGTCGGGCGGGAGGCGTGGCGGGCGTGGCGGTGGCTGCTGCGCAAGTACGGCGAGACCGCGCCGGGGCCCGCGCCCGAGGGGATGCGGGTGATGCCGGCGGCCGAGGTGTGGCGGCGGATCCCCAGCTGGGACTGGCACCGCGCCGGGGCCGAGGCCGTGCGGGCCCGGACGATCGTCAACGCCGCCAGGCACGCGGGGAAGCTGGAGGCCGCCGCGTCGAGCGACGAGGCGGACCGGTTGCTGCGGGCGTTGCCGGGGATCGGCGTGTGGACGTCGGCCGAGATCAGGCAGCGGGCGTACGGCGACGCGGACGCGGTGTCGGTCGGCGATTATCACATCCCGGCGCTGGTGGGCTGGGCGCTGACCGGCGCGAAGACGGATGACGCGGGGATGTTGCGGCTGCTCGCGCCGTACCGGGGGCACCGGCACCGGGTGGTGCGGCTCGTCGAGTTGAGCGGCCGTCGGCCCCCCGCCCGGGGGCCGCGTATGGCGGCGCGGGACTATCGAGCTTTCTGACCGTTTCCGCCCCTTCCCGCCAAGTGTGGGGCTGGGTGCGCGTGCCGTACTCAGGCCATCGTAGTGTGCCGGGTATGAGTGAGCCCGAGCCCAAGGTCAGTGACTCCTCCCTCCGGCGTGCCCTGGCCAGAGCGCGAGACGGCAAAACGCTGGATCTCACCGAGGCCACGGTGTTGTTGCAGGCCCGGGGCGAGCACCTGGACACGCTGCTCGACCACGCGGGCCGGGTGCGCGACGCCGGGCTGACCGCCGTCGGGCGTCCTGGAGTGATCACGTACAGCCGCAAGGTGTTCATCCCGTTGACCAGGTTGTGCCGGGACCGTTGTGGTTACTGCACGTTCGCCACCGCGCCGCACAAGCTGGACAGCCCGTTCCTCAGCCCCGACGAGGTCCTGGAGATCGCCCGGCAGGGGGCGGCGATGGGCTGCAAGGAGGCCCTGTTCACGCTGGGCGACCGGCCCGAGGACCGATGGCACCAGGCCCGCGAGTGGCTCGACGCGCACGGATACGACGACACGCTCTCCTATGTGCGGGCGATGTCGATCCGGGTGCTGGAGGAGACGGGACTGCTCCCGCACCTCAACCCGGGCGTCATGACCTGGCGCGACCTCCAGCGGCTCAAGCCGGTCGCGCCGTCGATGGGGATGATGCTGGAGACGACCTCGCGGCGGCTGTTCGAGGAGAAGGGGCAGGCGCACTTCGGCTCGCCCGACAAGGACCCCGCGGTACGGCTGCGCGTGCTCGAAGACGCCGGGCGGAGCAATGTGCCGTTCACCACGGGGATTCTGATCGGGATCGGTGAGACGATCCGGGACCGGGCCGAGTCGATCTTCGCGATCCGGCGGGTGGCGAGGGAGTACGGCGGTGTCCAGGAGGTCATCGTGCAGAACTTCCGGGCCAAGCCGGACACGGCGATGCGCGGCATGCCCGACGCCGATCTGATGGAGCTGGCCGCGACGATCGCGGTGACCCGGCTGGTGCTGGGCCCCCGGATGCGGGTGCAGGCGCCGCCCAACCTGGTCGACTCCGAGTACGGGTTGATGATCAGGGCGGGGATCGACGACTGGGGCGGGGTGTCGCCGCTGACGCCCGACCACGTCAACCCGGAGCGCCCCTGGCCGCAGATCGAGGACCTCGCGGAGCGTACGGCGGGCGAGGGGTTCTCGTTGCGGGAGAGGCTGACGATCTACCCCGAGTACGTGCTGGCGGGGGAGCCGTGGCTGGATCCGCGGCTGCGCGGGCACGTGGCGGCGCTCGCCGACCCGGAGACGGGCCTGGCGGTCGAGGCGGCCGTCGTGGCCGGGCGTCCCTGGCAGGAGCCCGACGGGGGGTTCGTGGCGAGCGGGCGTACGGAGTTGCACGTCGGGGTGGACCGGGAGGGGCGGTCCGCGGACCGGCGTGACGACTTCGACAACGTGTACGGCGACTGGGACGCGTTGAAGGAACGGCTCGCCGCCGTACGGACGACGACGCCCGCGAAGGCCGAGGTACGGCAGGCGCTGCGGAAGGCCGAGGTCGATCCCGCGGGGATCACCGACGACGAGGCGCTGGTGCTGCTCGGGCTGGCAGGGGATCCCGCCGGTCAGGGGGCCGACGACGCGGGCCTGGACGAGCTGTGCCGGATCGCGGACGGGCTGCGCCGGGAGGCGGTGGGGGACGACGTCACCTACGTGGTCAACCGGAACATCAACTTCACCAACGTCTGCTACACCGGCTGCCGGTTCTGCGCGTTCGCGCAGCGCCGCAGCGACGCCGACGCCTACACGCTGTCCCTGGACCAGGTGGCCGACCGGGCGCACGAGGCGTGGCAGGCGGGCGCGACCGAGGTGTGCATGCAGGGGGGCATCCACCCGGACCTGCCCGGCGACGCGTACTTCGACATCGCCAGGGCGGTGAAGGCGCGGGTGCCGGAGATGCACGTGCACGCGTTCTCCCCGATGGAGGTCGTGAACGGGGCCAGCCGTACGAACCTGTCGATCGAGGACTGGCTGCACGCGGCGCGGGAGGCGGGGGTGGACTCGCTGCCGGGCACGGCGGCGGAGATCCTCGACGACGACGTGCGCTGG
The DNA here is from genome assembly GCF_022213955.1 of Dolomitihabitans soli. Lineage (GTDB taxonomy): Bacteria > Actinomycetota > Actinomycetes > Streptosporangiales > Streptosporangiaceae > Streptosporangium_A > Streptosporangium_A soli. The sequence continues at coordinate 110,213 of NZ_JAKNTW010000023.1, forward strand.
GTGCTGACCAAGGGGAAGCTGCCGACCAGGGAGTGGGTGGACGTGATCACCACCGCGCACCGGGTGGGCCTGCCGACCACCTCCACGATGATGTACGGGCACGTCGACACGCACGCGCACTGGGTGAAGCACCTGCGGCTGATCCGTACGATCCAGGAGGAGACGGGCGGGTTCTCGGAGTTCGTGCTGCTGCCGTTCGTGCACCACAGCTCGCCGATCTACCTCGCGGGCGTGGCGCGCCCGGGGCCGACGGCGCGGGAGAACCGTGCCGTGCACGCGCTGGCCAGGATCATGTTGCACGGCGCGATCAAGAACATCCAGTGCTCGTGGGTCAAGCTCCAGGACGATCTGTGCCGGGTCGTGCTCGACGGCGGGGTGAACGACCTCGGCGGCACCCTGATGGAGGAGACGATCAGCCGGATGGCGGGCTCGGAGAACGGCTCCTACAAGACGATCAGCGACATCGCCGCGATGGTCGCGCCCACGGGCAGGCCGCTGCGCCAGCGGCTGACCGGGTACGGCGCGCCGGACGAGGAGCGGCGGGCGGCGGCGGAGCTGAGTGACGGGGTGTGCCAGAGCGTCAGAAGGGTACTGCCGATGGCATGAATTATAACGAGTTCTATATTCTCGGATAGCGACCACCCGCCGCATTTATGGTGACCGTTGGGGGAATCGTCACCCCGCTGTTCCGGACGAGATCACAAGAGGTGGATCGTGCCGTTGGGCCGACACCGTGCCGCCCTCGACTCGGCGGGACGGCGCAGACAGGCGCGGGTCCGCGTCGTCCTGGCGGTGCTCGCGCTGCTGGTGGCGGCGGCGAGCTGCGTGGCGATCGTCTACAACCGGGCGAGCGGGCCGTGTAGCACACGGGAACCTGTTCTGGTCGCGGTCGCCGCGGCGGTGGACGTCGCGCCCGCCGTGATGGAGGCGGCGGCCGGCTTCAACCGGAGCAGGGCGGCCGTCGACGGGCGGTGCGTGCTGGTGCAGGTCGCCGAGGAGCCGCCCGCGACCGTGCTGCGCACCCTGATCGGCGACCGCGCCGGAGTCCTCCAGGAACGCCCGGACGGCTGGGTCGCCGACTCCTCCGCCTGGATCCGGCTGGCCCGCAAGCAGGGCGCCAGGGACGTGGCCGACGGCGAGGTCGTGCTGGCCACCTCGCCGCTGGTCTTCGCGACCAGGCGCTCGCTGGCCAAGCGGTTCACCGACGGCAGGACCGAGATGAACTGGCGGATGGTCTTCCCCGCCACGATCAGGGGCCGCGTCGCGCCCACGGACGACGAGCCCGACGTGGTCCGGGTGCCCGACCCCTCGCTCGCCGGCGCTGGCATCGCCACCGTGGCCGCGGCCAGGGACATCGTCGGCACCGGGCCCGAGGCGGACAAGTCGCTGACCGCGTTCGTCAGGTGGGCGCAGGCGGGCTCCGCGCCCGACTACCGCACGATGCTCGCGGCCGTCGACGACCGGTCGTTCTGGAACCGTCCCGTGGTGATCGTCCCCGAGCAGTCGGTCTGGGAGCACAACCGGCGGCCCGCGCAGGACCCGGTGGTCGCGCTGCACCCCCGCGAGGGCACCATCAACCTCGACTACCCGTACGTCGTCACGGCGGCCGACCCCGCCGAGGCCGCCGGCTCGCGCGCCTTCGCCGACTGGCTGCGCTCCGCCGGGGTCCGCGACATCGTGCGCAGGACGGGCTTCAGGTCCGCCGACGGTTCCCTCCCGCCGTTCGAGCCCGGCCCCGACATCCCCACCGACCGGCCGCGGACCCGTCCGTCGATCTCGCCCTTGGTGATCGACGAGGCGCTGGAGGCGTGGAGCAGGCTCGCCCCGCCGACCAACATGCTCGTGCTGGCCGACTCCTCCAAGCACATGGCCGAAAAGATCAAGGGAGGGCAGGGCGCGACCCGCTCCACGGTGGCGCTCCAGGCGGCCAGGACGGGCCTGCAGCTCTTCTCCGCCTCGACCAACGTGGGCTTCTGGGAGTTCGCCCACGGCCTCGCGCCCGGCCGGCCGTACGTGGAGCGGGTGCGGCTCGGCCCGATCAACGAGCCGCCGAGCGGCCAGATCGTACGGCGCAGCCTGCTGGACGAGCTGACCCGCACCCTCAAACCGCATCCGAAGCTGCCGAGCTCCCTCTACGACGCCATCCTGTCCGGCTTCCGCGCGGTGAGCGACGACTACGACAAGGACCGGAACAACACCCTGGTGGTGATCACGGCGGGCCGGGACGACGGCAAGGGCGTCTCCCGGCAGGAACTGCTCGACCGGCTCAGGCGGGAGTGGGACCCCGACCGGCCGGTGCAGATCGTGATGATCGCCTTCGGCGACGACCTCGACCGGGACGGCCTCGGCCAGGTCACCGCGGCGACCAACGGCTCGCTGCACGTCGCCCAGCAGCCCGGCGAGATCATCGACGTCTTCCTCGCCGCCCTCGCCAGACGCCTGTGCCACCCCACCTGCCCGACCCCCAGCTGAGACCCGGCTGTCGCCCGGGTGAGTGGGGGGTTGGGCGACAATACCCGCCCGCTCGGCGCCGGAGGTCACCGAGAAACGGCTGTCGCCCGGGTGACGGTCAGCGGGTCAGGATGAAGTCGGCCGCCTCCCGCGGCGCGCGGTCGCGTGGCGGGGCCGCCGGGTGGCCGACGGCGACGGCTCCCATGGGGTCCCAGCTCGCGGGCAGGTCGAGCACTTCGCGGACCACGGGCCTGCAGAACATCGTCGAGGACACCCAGGCCGACCCGAGGCCCTCCACCGCGAGCTGGATCAGCAGGTTCTCCACCCCCGCACCCGCGGCGACGACGAACATCTCCCGCTCCGCGGCGTTCCTGCGATCGTCTGCGTAGGTGTGCGAGCCCTCCATGACCAGGCACGGCACCACCAGGTAGGGCGCGTCGCGCAGCACGTCGCCCCGCTTGATCCGCTTGGCGATCGACTCCTCGCTGAAGCCGTCGCCGCGCAGGTCGATGATCCACGCGTCACGCATCGCGTCGACCAGTTTGGCCCGGGTCGCCGCCGATTCCACCAGCACGAACCGCCACGGGGTCGTGTGGTGCGGCGCGGGAGCCGCGATGCCCGCCGCGACGGCCCGCCGTACGGCCTCGCCGTCGACGGCCTGGTCCGAGAACTGCCTGATCGTACGGCGGGCGAAGACGACGTCGCGCGAGCCGTACCTGAACAGGTCCTCGTCGGCGGGGCGCACCAGGACCGCCGCGCCGGGCCCGTCGTAGTCGGTCACCAGGTTGGGCAGCCCGCGCACGACCGCGACGGGCACCGCGGACAGTTTGCTCTTGACCAGTTCGCCGGCGGCGGCGAGTTCGTCGGCCAGTGCGGTGACGGTCGCCGACAGCAGGTTGCCGTAGGTGTCGGACAGGCCGCGGAAGTCGTCGATCGGGACGACGCCCGCCGCGCCGATCGCGACGTCGGTCAGGCCGTTCCGCCACGGCCGCCCGAAGGTGTCGGACAGGATGACGCCCACCCGGACGCCGAGCCGCTTCCGCAGGCCGGCGCGGATGCGGCGGGCGGAGGCGTCGGGGTCGTGGGGGAGCAGGAGCACGGTACCGGGATCGGTGTTGGAGGCGTCCACGCCCGCGGCGGCCATCACCAGCCCGTGGCGGGTCTGGGAGATCACGGTCTCGCCGCGCCGGGCGACCACCCTGACCGTCTCCTGCCGGATCGCCTCGGTACGGTCGGCGGCGGTCTGGATCCGGCCCTCGGCCTTGCTGACGATCTTCGAGGTGATGACGACGATGTCGCCGTCGGCGAGGCCGGGCGAGGCCGCCGCGATGAGCCCGGCGACGTCGTCGCCCGGGCGCACCTCGGGGATGCCGTTCACGCCTTCGATGGTGATCACGCGAGCTCCCGTCCCAGTGCGACCGCGGCCCGTGCGATGTCGGCCGCCGCGGCCACGTCGTGCATGATCAGCGGCCGGGCCGCGACCTCGACCCCGTCGAGCCGGGTTGCCGCGTCCTCCTCGGCGACCAGCCAGCCGTCGATGAGTCCCGCTCCGTAGTGTTCGAGCACGCCCTGGGCGCTGGTCTCCACGCCGATCGCGGTCAGGCAGGCGTCGGCCATGCCGCGCACGGGCGCGCCGCCGACGATCGGTGAGACGCCGACGACGGTCTTCTCCGACAGCGCCTCGCGGATGCCGGGAATCTGCAGGATCGTACCGATGCTGACCACGGGATTCGACGGCGGCAGGATCACCAGGTCGGCCTCGCGGATCGCGTCGAGCACGCCCGGGGCGGGGGCGGCGTCGGCCGCGCCGACGAGCGCGATCTCCTCGGCGGGCACCGAGGCGCGCAGGCGCACCCACCACTCCTGGAAGTGGACCGCCCGCCTGCCGTCCGCGTCGTTGATCACCACATGGGTCTCGGCCCTGTCGTCGGTCATCGGCAGCAGCCGGACCCCTGGCTGCCACCGGTCGCACAGGGCCTCGGTCACCTGGGAGAGCGGGAACCCCGCGCCGAGCATCTGGGTGCGGACGATGTGGGTGGCGAAGTCGCGGTCGCCGAGGCCGAACCACTGGGGCTGCACGCCGTACGCGGCGAGTTCTTCCTTGACCGTGTGTGACTCCTTGGCCCGGCCCCAGCCCTGGTCCTCGTCGATGCCGCCGCCGAGGGTGTACATGACGGTGTCGAGGTCGGGGCAGACCCGGAGGCCGAAGAGGGTGATGTCGTCACCGGTGTTGCCGATGACGGTGATCCCCGCTTCCGGCTCCGCGACCTGCAGGCCACGGAGGAAGCGGGCGCCGCCGATGCCGCCGGCGAGGGAGACGATGCGCATGGTGACCAGTCTTCCACTGGTGGTGCGGAGCACGTCCGCGCGGGCTCGGTGTCCACCCAGAAGGCCTCGAAAAATCATCAAAAAGTGCGCGATAGGGCACTTATGGGTTTGATGAGGTTGATGAGTCTCCCGACACTGAAGTCGACCTTGTGCAAAACTTCCCGGGTGCCATATGGAGCTAATGGGGGCAAGCTGTGATCAGAATCGAGGCGAACCGGCTCAGAGAACCGGCCGCATGGATCATGTTCGCGGCGGCGGCCACGGGCATTCTCGTCGGGGTCGGCAGGCTGCTGATCGGGGAGTCGTCTCCCTTCGGAGGTTCGGCGGGCAGCTTCGGCTGGCGCGCCGCGGGCAGCGTGGGCGAGTTGCTCTCGCCGGTGAACATCGCCCTCCTCATCGGAGCGGTGGTCCTGACGAGCAAGCTCGGCGTGGTGACCCCGAGGGCCAAGCTGATCACCTTCGGCGCGGTCGGCGGGCTGGGGATCTCCGGGCTCTTCGGCCTGGTCGCGCTCATCGGCGCGGTCGCCTCGGGTGACCTCGGCTTCCGCAGCGGGCTGGAGCTCTTCGTCAACGGGCTGCCCGGCCTCGCGCTCATCGGCGTCGGCCTGCTCTACCTCCTCCCCGACGTGATCCCCGCGACGCCGCACGCCCCACCCCCGGGCCAGGGGTTCGGCTACAACCCGGGCCAGCAGCAGCCGCCGTACGGCCAGCAGCCACCCGTCCAGGGCGGCGCGCCGTACGGCCAGCAGCAGTACGGCCAGCAGCCCCCCTACCAGCCCCAGCCCGAGCAGTCCCCGTACGGCCAGCAGCCCGACCAGCCTCCCTACGGCCAGCAGCCCGACCAGCCGGCGTACGGCCAGCAGCCCGGCCAGCCCGAGCAGCAGTACGGCCAGTCGGAGCACCTGCAGTACGGCCAGCAGCCGCAGCAGCCCTCGTACGGTCAGCCGGACCAGCAGTTCGCCCAGCCGGAGCAGCCTTCCTACGGCCAGCAGCCCGAGCAGCCCTCCTACGGCCAGCAGCCCGACCAGCCCTCCTACGGCCAGCAGCCCGAGCAGCCCTCCTACGGCCAGCAGCCTGAGCAGCCCTCCTACGGCCAGCAGTACGGCCAGCAACCCCCCTACGGCCAGCCCGAGCAGCAGTACGGCCAGCAGCCGGAGCACCAGCCCTACCAGCAGCCCCAGGCGGAGGCTCCCCAGCAGCCGCCCGCCGCCCAACCGCAGCCCGCGCCGTACTCCCCGACCCTGGCGGCCCTGCCCGCGCTCCCCTCCGCGGAGAGCCCCGCCACCCCGGACCAGTACGGCCAGCCTGACTACGGCAGCCCGCAGCCCGACAGCTACGGCGTGCCCTACGGCCAGCAGCAGGCCACGCCGCCTTTCCCCGCGCCCCCGGACTACGGCCAGACCCCCGGCTACGGCCAGCAGTACGCCGGCCAGCCCGGCGCCTACCCTCCCGCGGACAACCAGAGCGGCCAGTACGGCCAGAACGCCTACCCCCCGCCCGGCCAGTACGGCCAGGAGAACCAAGGCGCCCAGTACGGCCAGGAGAACCAGAGCGGCCAGTACGGCCAGGAGAACCAGAGCGGCCAGTACGGCCAGGACCAGAGCGGCCAGTACGGCCAGCAGAACCAGCACCCGCAGGACGGCCAGCCGGGACAGTACGGACAGGACGGCCAGTACGGTCAGGCCGACGGGCAGCGAGGGGCGTTCGCCGACCGGCAGCCGTTCCCGCCGGTTCCCGACGCGCAGGGTGCGTTCGCGGGCGGGTCGTCCTACGCGGGCGAACTGCCGGCCGGCCAGTACGCCCCGGCGGACAGCCAGCCGGGCTCCTACGGCTACGGCGCGGCCGACGCCCAGCCCGGCCAGTACGGGACCCTGCCCGAGGGGCCGGGCTACCCGCAGCAGCAGTACCCGGGCCAGCCGTACGACCAGCCGCAGGCGAACCAGCAGTACGACCAGCAGGGCCAGCCGTACGACCAGCAGGCCGGTCAGCAGTTCGGCTACCAGGCGCAGCAGCCCGAGCCGAACCACTACGAGGAGCACGGCGGCGCCGACCCCAGATCGCACCAGCTCGCTCAGGCGTACCAGCAGGCCCAGGGCTACCAGGCACAGGCCGGCACCCAGCCGCACCTCGACTATCCCGCCGAGCCGGCCTACGACGGGCCCTTCGGCCACCCGCAGTCGCCCACGTATCCCCCGCAGGACGCGCCGCTGGGCGAGTCGACGGTGCGTTTCGACCCGAAGGCCTACCAGGGGGACGAGCCGATAGACCCGACGGCCATATACACGCCGGGTGAACCACGCAGGTAATGACCGGGCCATCGTTTGACAGAAAGCAGGTGAGCCCGGGTCACGGTCGGCACACGTCCTGGTACGTTCCCGACCACTGACAGCGCTGAACAGGGCAGGCGACTCCCACCGCGTGGCGGGTTCGCCATGTTGGGAGAGCACACGGCTGCTAACCGGGGCGAGCAGGTCTTTCCCCGGGATAGCGGCATGCCGCTTGACGTCGCACCCGGCGCGTGAGTGTAATTACAAGCGTGTTGTTACGCCTTCCGCAGGGTGGGTATGAGGAGGGCGTCCAAGGGGGGCTCCATTGCGGGCGGGCGGCAGGGAGGTGTGCAGTGGCCGACCTGGTCGATGCACAGGCGCTCAGCGCTGAAGATCTTGGCTGGCAGGAGCGCGCCTTGTGCGCGCAGACCGACCCGGAGGCGTTCTTCCCGGAAAAAGGAGGCTCGACCCGAGAGGCCAAGAAGGTGTGCCGTACCTGTGAGGTGCGGGCTGAATGCCTTGAATATGCGCTTGAGCATGATGAGCGGTTTGGCATCTGGGGTGGGTTGTCCGAGCGGGAACGCCGCCGGATCAAACGTGAGGCGGGGTAGGGCCTCCGGCTGACGGCCGGAGATCTGAAGAATATTGAGGGAGGGGCCGCGCGAACCGCGCGGCCCCTCCCGCTGGTTCCATCCGCCTGTCCCGCCGGTTGCACCGACCCGTTCCGCTGGTTCCATCCGCCTGTCTCGCCGGTTGCACCGACCCGTTCCGCTGGTTCCATCCGCCTGTCTCGCCGGTTGCACCCATCTGTGCCGCCGGTTCCACCCGCCTGTCTCGCTGGTTGCACCCACCCGGATCGGCTCGTCTCCGGGGCGTCGGCCAATCGGGAACGCCGGTGCGCGCGGAGCGGTGAACGCGCCGGTGAGCGTGGCCGCCCGTGGCCGGTCGTGGTCGTCCCGGACAGGCACCCAGACGGGCCGGTCCCGGGTTGCCGTATGTTTGTCGGGCACCGATCACCGACGCACGCATGTTCCCCCGACCCGCGAAGCAGATGGCAAGCCCAATCCCCACCCCCAGGCCGCACCAGGCCGTCACCGCGATCGTCGTCGCCCACGACGGCGGGCGCTGGCTTGGCGACACACTCGCCGCGGTGCTGCGCCAGAGCAGACCCGTCGACCGCCTGGTGGGAGTCGACACCGGCAGCCGCGACGGCTGCGCCGACGTGCTGGCCCAGGCGCTCGGCCAGGGCAACGTGCTGGCGCTCCCGCGCTCGACCGGGTTCGGGCAGGCGGTGGCCGAGGTGCTCACCCGGCTTCCCGCGGGCGAAGGGCCCGAGTGGATCTGGCTCCTGCACGACGACTGCGCACCCGACGTCCGCGCCCTGGAGGCGCTGCTGTGGGCCGCCGAGCAGGATCCCAAGGCGGCGGTGCTCGGCCCCAAGCTGCGCGACTGGCTGGACCGCAGGCTGCTCCTGGAGGTGGGCGTCACCGTCGACAGGACGGGACGCAGGGACACGGGGCTGGAGGCCAGGGAGTACGACCAGGGGCAGTACGACGGCATCCACGACGTGCTGTCGGTCTCCACGGCGGGGATGCTGATCCGCCGTGACGTCTGGGACGCCGTCGGCGGCCTCGATCCGGACCTGCCGCTGTTCCGCGACGACCTCGACCTGTGCTGGCGGGTGCGCAACGCCGGGCACCGGGTGCTCAACGTCACCCATGCCGTGGCCTGGCACGCGGAGGCGGCCAGCAGACGCCGCCGCAGGATCACCGCGAGCGAGCACCACCCGCGCCGCCTCGACCGCCGCAACGCGATGTTCGTGATCATGGCGAACCTGCCGTTCCGGTCGCTGCTGTGGGCGCTGATCCGCAACATCTTCGGCTCGATCTTCCGCACGATCCTGTTCGTGCTGGCCAAACAGCCCTCCACCGCCCTCGACGAGATCAGCGCGCTGGGCTCGGTGCTCGCCCACCCCGGCCGCATGATCAAGGCGCGAAGGGCGCGCACCAAGGGCAGGAAGCAGCAGTACGACCAGGTCAAGAAGTTGCTGACGCCACCGGGCGCGGCCTACCGGCGGCTCGCCGACATGGTCCAGGGTTACCTGTCCGGCGAGGGGCCCGTGGAGTCGGCGGGCCGCCACCACGCCGCCTCGGCCGGTCCCACCCCTGACGACGGGGAGGAACTGCTCACCGACACGGGGGTGTTGCAGCGGATCTTCGGCAACCCGGGCGTGCTGCTCTCGCTGGCCCTGCTCGCGATCACGATCGCCGCCGAACGTTCCCTGCTCGGCGGCGTCAGGCTCGGCGGCGGCGCGCTGGTGCCGGTGACCGGCGGCGCCTCCGACCTGTGGCGTCTGTACACCGAGAGCTTCCATCCGAGCGGGCTCGGCTCCGACGCCTGGGCGCCGCCGTACGTCGCGGTGCTGGCCGCGCTGTCCACGATCCTGCTCGGCAACACGTGGCTCGCGGTGTCGGTGCTCCTCCTCGGCTGTGTGCCGCTGGCCGGGCTGTCGGCGTACCTGGCGACGCGTTCGATGCTCCCCAGCACGGGGGCGCGGGTCTGGCTGGCCGCCACCTACGCGCTGCTGCCCGTCGCCACCGGCGCGGTCTCCGCCGGGCGGATCGGCACCGCCGTCGTGCTGGTGCTGCTGCCGGTCTACGCGTCGCTGGCCACCGCGCTGCTGGCCGGCGGCGGGCGCAGGGCCAGGCGCGCCGCGTGGGGGCTCGGCCTGCTGCTCGCCGTGGGCACCGCGTTCGTACCGCTCGTCTACGTGCTCACCGCGATCATCGGCGCGCTCGGGGCCACGGCCTTCGGCGGCGCGCGGCGGGGCGTCGGCGTGTCCGTGGGCATCGCGCTCGGCGTGCCGATCGTGCTGCTGTTCCCCTGGTTCCTCCAGCTCGCCCGGCATCCGGGCCAGATCCTCCTCGAAGCCGGGCTGCACCAGCCGTCGCTGGTCGACGGCAGGCTCCATCCGGCGTCACTGCTGACGCTGAGCCCGGGAGGGCCGGGGCTGCCGCCGCTGTGGGTGACCGCCGGGCTCATCGCGGCGGCGCTGGCCGCTTTGCTGCTGCGCCGCCGGCGGATGGTCGTGGCCGTCGGCTGGGGCGTCGCGCTGTTCGGCGTGCTGGTCGCGATCCTGGTGAGCCGGGTGCCGGTCACCTCCGTCGCGGGCAGTGCCGAGGCGCCGGCCTGGCCGGGCGTGCCGATGGCCTTCGCGGCGACCGGCATGCTGGTCGTGGCGGCGCTGACCGCACACCGGCTGGCCGAGTTCCGGGCCGCCGGCGGGCTCCGCAGGCTGGTCGCGCTGGTCACGGCGGCGATCGCGTTCTCCACCCCGGTGCTCGCCGCCGGTTACTGGATCATGACCGGCGTCACGGGACCGCTCAGCGGCGACGTGCCCGACACCATGCCCGCGCTGGCCGCCGCCCAGTCGGCTGACGGCGAGCGCACCCTCGTGCTCCGTCCGAGCCCCGGCGGCGGGCTGACCTACACCGTCCTGCGCGGCCGTACGCCTCTCGTCGGGGAGACGGACCTGCCCGCCCCCCGGCAGGCCCGCGACCGCTTCACGATCGCCGCCGCGGGGCTCGCCTCGGGACGCGGCGGCGACGACACCACAGTCCTGTCCACGTACGGCGTGCGCTTCGTCGTCGTGGTCGCCCCCGTCGACCCGAAGATCAGCGCCGCGCTCGACTCCCAGCCCACGCTGACCAGGCTCAGCCTGTCACCCACCAGCGGGGTGTGGCTCGTTTCCCGGCCGCTCGGCCGGGTCTGGGTGGCGGACAAGGCGGGCGCCCGCACCCCCGTCCCGGTCGAACGGGACGCCGGCGGAGGGCTGACCGTTCAGGTGCCCGCGGGCGGCGGCGAGCGCACCCTGGTGCTCGCCGAACCCGCCGGAGCCTGGACCGCGGCCGCAGGCGACACCGAACTCCCCGGCAGCACGGTCGACGGCTGGTCGCAGGGCTTCCGGCTGGACGCCGCGCAGCACACCGTGCGGATCACCCACCAGGACACCTGGCACGGCGTCTGGCTCTGGGCCCAGGCGGCGCTGGTGCTGATGACGCTGATCCTCGCCGCGCCCGGCGCCCGCCAGCAGGACGCCGGACCCGACTACGCCGATCCACCCCCGGGCGAACGCGACGTCACCCCACCGCCGGGCCGCCGCGGCCGGCGCCGAGCCGAGGCGGGTGCCCGATGAAGGCCCTGATCGAGAACCGTTTCGGCCTGCTCGTCCTGATCATGATCTCGCTGGCCGCCCTGTACGGCGTGGCGTACGTGACCCAGCCGGCCGGGGCGCAGCCGGCGCCGCCCCCTCCGGCGAAGGTGGCCGTGGAGTCGGTGCAGACGGTGTGCCCCGACCCCGCCGGCAACGCGGTCAGCGTGGTCGTGCCGCAGGCGAGCGAGCGGGTGGGCACCGCCACGATCACTCCCCTCAAGGCGGACTCCAAGCCGCTGGTCACGCTCGACAAACCGGGCGTCCTCTGGCAGAAGACGACGGCCGAGCGATCCGACCCCCTGGTCGTCAAGGGGGTCGGGGCCATGGCCGCCGGCCTGGAGACGTCCCAGACGGTCAGGGAGGCCGCGGGCAAGACCCGCGGGCTGGTCGGGGTGCGCTGCACCGAGCCGACCTCGGAGGCGTGGGTGATCGGCCCGGGACCCGCGGCCGCCGACATCACGCTGCATCTCGCCAACCCCGAGAGCGCCCCCGCCGCCGTGGAGATCTCCGTCTACGCGGGTGAGGGTCCGGTGCTCGCCGACCACGGCCTGGTGGTGGAACCGGGGGAGTTCACCAAGATCAGGCTCAAGGATCTGGCCCCTTCGCCGCTGGTGATGGCCGTCGAGGTGCGCACGAGCAGCGGTCGCGTCGCCGTCGCCGCCCGGGCCGAACTGGGCACGGGGAAGGGCGCCGACTGGCTGCCCGTCTCCACCGCCCCCGCGAAGCACGTGGTGGTGCCCGGTCTGCCCGGCGGCGGCGGACACCGTGAGCTGCTCGTCGCCGCGCCGGGCGAGATGGACGCGGTCGTGGGGGTCAAGGTCCTGACCGAGGACGGCTTCTACGCGCTCAAGAACCGGGAGACCATCGACGTCCCCGCCGGCTCCGTCGCCACCCTCGACCTGTCCACCGGCGTCGGCGGTCAGCCGTCGGCCGTGGTCCTCACGTCGGAGGTCCCCGTCGTGGCCGGGGTCACGGTGACCGGGACCGGCGCCCAGAGCGACGTGGCCTTCAGCGCCGGGGCGGGGCCGATCGACCTGGGCAGCGTGGTTGCCGACAACCGCACGGGCAAGAAGCAGAGCTCGCGGCTGGTGCTGTCGGCGCTGGGCAAGCCGGGCAAGGTACGCGTCCAGGTGTTGCCCCGGCAGGGGACGCCGCCCAAGGCGACCGAGGTGGCCGTGCCCGCCTCACGTACCGAGGAGGTCAAGCTGCCGTCGGCTCGCGGGCCGTACAGTGTGGTGATCACGCCGCTGCCGGGCTCCGGGCCGGTCTACGGCGGGCGGGTGCTCGACGACCGGACCAAGGGCGGGCTGCTCGTCACCCTCCAGCCACTGGCCCCCGGGCGCACCTGGGCGCTGGTGCCCCACCTGGTCGACTCGGCCGCCACCGTCCTGCCCTGAACGGCGGCTGCCGGTGTCGGGGACTGCCTGATGGCGAGCGGCGGTCGTTGAGTGCGCGGCGGTGGTCGTAGCCGGCGGCGGTGCCGGGCCAGTGGTCGGCGTCGGTGCTGGGCCGGTGGTCAGCGGCGGTGGTGCTGGGTTCAGCGGTGGTGGTGGAAGCCGAGGTCGGCGGTGGTGCTGGGTTCAGCGGTGGTGGTGGAAGCCGAGGTCGGCGGTGGTGCTGGGTCGGTGGTCAGCGGCGGTCGTCGAAGCCGGGGTCTACGGTTTCCGGAGGGAGCCCGAGCAGCTCGGCGACCTGTTCGACGACGGCCTCGTGCACCAGCGCGCCCAGCATGTCGCGGTCGCGCGCCCGCGCTTCGAGGGGGCGGCGGTAGAGGACGACCACCGCGGGATTCTTGCCGGCCGCCGGCTGGGTCCTGCCGAAGGGGATCGGCTCGCCGTCGAGGCGGCCGGGACCGTCGCCCAGTTGCGCGAGCGGCGGCACCTCCTCCACCGCGAACTCCACCTCGGCGAGCTGCCTCGCCCAGCGCGGCTTGAGCCGGTCGACCGCGTCGAGGACGAGATCGTCGAAGCGCTCGCTCCTGGATCGGGCTATCGGCACGTTCGAGGGGGCGAGCGGGCCGCGCATGCCGCGCCCGTGTCTGTCGCGCCGACGCGGGCCGCGGGGCCGGGGCGCTCCTCCTGGTGCCGAGCTCACAGCGCCCAGCTTAGGGGGGCAAGACGGTGGAAGCTGTGACACGTGTCCGAATTGTGGCGACACGCTCGTTAAGAGTGCCCGGATAGTGGCGCCTCGGACTCTTACCGGATACGGTCCCTCCGTGAGCCCCGTCCGCCGCTGTTCGCGCACCGCCTGCAGTCAGCCCGCCGTCTTCACGCTCACGTACGTATACGCCGACTCGACCGCCGTGCTGGGGCCTCTGGCAACGTACGCCGAGCCGCACTGCTATGACCTGTGCGCCGAGCACGCCGAGCGGCTCACGGCCCCCCGCGGCTGGGAGGTCGTCCGCCTGCCCAGCGAGGCGGGCCAGCCGAGCAGCGACGACCTCGAAGCGCTCGCCAACGCGGTCCGGGAGGCGGCCAGGCCCGCGTCCCCGGGCGGCGGGGAGCCGGTGGGGCAGGGCGTCGAGGTCGGCCGCCGGGGTCATCTGAGAGTTCTGCGCTCCGCCCAACCAAAGCGCGACCGCTAGTAGGCTCGAAGCGTTCAGGAATCGACCACCAGGGCGGAGCTTAGAGTGGGCGACCTCGCCAGTATCTTCAAGGCTTACGACGTGCGTGGCGTCGTTCCCGACGAGCTAGACGAGGAGATCGCGGAGGCCGTGGGGGCGGCGTTCGCAGAGATCACCGAAGCCCGGGAGCTGGTCGTCGCCTGCGACATGCGCGAGTCGTCGCGCCCGCTCGCCGCCGCCTTCGCGCGCGGTGCGACCAGCCGTGGAGCCGACGTCATCGACGCCGGGCTGGGCTCGACCGACCTGCTCTACTACGCCAGCGGGAGCCGGGGGCTGCCGGGCGTGATGTTCACCGCCAGCCACAACCCGGCCCGCTACAACGGCATGAAGATGTGCCGGCCGGGCGCGGTGCCGATCAGCGGTGAGACGGGGCTGACGGAGATCCGCGACCGGGCCGCCGAGCTGCTGAGGTCGGGCGTCGGCGGGTCCGGCGGCGGCACCGTGGTGCGGGAAGACCTGCTCAAGGGTTACGCCGGGCATCTGCGCACGCTGATCGACCTGTCGGGCATCCGCCCGCTGAAGGTCGTGGTCGACGCGGGCAACGGTATGGGCGGTCACACCGTGCCCTCGGTCTTCGCCGGGCTGCCGATCGAGCTGACCCCGCTCTACTTCGAGCTCGACGGCTCCTTCCCCAACCACGAGGCCAATCCCCTCGAACCGGCCAACGTGGTCGACCTGCGGAAGGCCGTCGTCGAGGTCGGCGCCGACCTCGGCCTCGCCTACGACGGCGACGCCGACCGGTGCTGGGTGATCGACGAGCGCGGCGAGTCGGTCTCGCCGTCCACGATCACCGCGCTGATCGCGGTCCGCGAGCTGGCCGGGCACCCCGGTTCACCGATCATCCACAACCTGATCACGTCGAAGAGCGTGCCCGAGATCGTGTCGGAGCACGGCGGCGTGCCCGTCCGCACCCGGGTCGGCCACTCCTACATCAAGGCCGAGATGGCCAGAACGGGCGCGATCTTCGGTGGCGAGCACTCGGCTCACTACTACTTCCGCGACTTCTGGTTCGCCGACTCGGGGATGCTGGCCGCGCTGCACGTGCTGGCCGCGCTCGGCGAGCAGAGGCTGCCGCTGTCGGAGATGCTGGCGCGCTACACCCGCTACGCCGCCTCCGGCGAGATCAACAGCACCGTCGCCGACCAGGCCGCGGCCCTGGAGGAGATCCGGGAGCGCTTCGCCGGGCGCGACGGCGTGACCTTCGACGAGCTCGACGGTCTGACGGTCGACGGCCCGGACTGGTGGTTCAATCTGCGTCCGTCCAACACCGAGCCGCTTCTCCGGCTGAACGCCGAAGCGGCCGACGAGCACCTGATGGTGGCGGTCCGGGACGAGGTCCTGGCCGTCGTGAGGAGACAGCTGTGAAGATCGACGATTGGCTGCTGGAGATCCTGGCCTGCCCCGCCTGCAAGTCACCGCTGCGGGCGGAGACCCACGACGACGAGCTGATCTGCACCTCCGCGGCCTGCGGGCTGGTCTATCCGGTGCGTGACGACATCCCCGTGCTGCTCGTCGACGAGGCCCGTAAGCCGTGAGTGAGGCGCCCGGCCGGCAGTGGGATCCGGACCGGCTCGACGACCAGAGCCATCTGGTGGAGGCGGATCCGGGGGGCATGCTGCCCGCGGTCGCCTCCTCGGCGGCCCAGATCCGCATCGCCAGGCGCGCCGCCGCGGAGGCGAACCTCGCGGGCCTCGCCGCCGACGGCCGTCCCCGTGCGGTGATCGTCGCCGGGATGGGCGGGTCCGGCATCGCCGGTGACGTCCTGGCGGCCGTGTGCGGTCCGGGCGCGCCGGTGCCGATCATCACCGTCCGCTCCTACCGGCTGCCCGGCTGGGTGGGCGCGACCGACCTGGTGATGGCGGTCTCCTGCTCGGGGAAGAGCGAGGAGACCACGGCGGTCGCGGCGGAGGCCGTGCGCAGGGGCTGCCGGCTGGTCGCCGTCGGCGCGGAGAACTCCCCGCTGCAGGCCATCGCCCGTCAGGCGGGCGCGCCGTTCGTCGCGGTCCAGGCCGGTGGGCAGCCCAGGGCCGCTTTATGGGGTCTGGCGATCCCGCTGGTCATCGCGGCCCAGGCGGTGCAGCTCGTGCAGGTGACCGACGAGGTGTTCGAGGCGACGGCCGAGCGCCTCGAGGACATGGCGAACCGCTGCCGTCCGTCCAGCGAGTCGTTCATCAACCCGGGCAAGACGTTGGCGCTGGAGCTCGCCGAGACGGTGCCGATGATCTGGGGGTCGTCACCGCTCACGGCGGTGGCGGCCCACCGGCTGGCCTCCCAGCTCAACGAGAACGCCAAATATCCCGCCATCTGGGGGGAGATCCCGGAGGCCAACCACAACCAGGTGGTCGCCTTCGACGGGCCGTTCGCCACCCGTGACATCTTCGCCGACGAGGCGGGCCGGTCGCTGCGCCTGCTCGTGCTGCGAGACTCCGACGAGCACCCGCAGGTGGCCAGGCGCAGGGAGGTCTCCATGCGGCTCGCCCGCGACCGTGACGTCCCGGTCACCGAACTGCTGGCCGAGGGACAGCACCCGCTGGAACGGCTGGCCGCGCTGATCGGTCTCGTCGACTACGGGAGCGTCTACCTCGCGCTGGGGTACGGTATCGACCCGTCTCCTGTGACAGCCATCACAGAACTCAAGGCCCGGATTACCCAATAAGATCCCATAAGTCTTTCAGCGACCAAGAGTGGAGTCGGTAAGTGAGCGCGGCTGGCGGTACAAAGGCAATCGTTGCGGCACTGATCGCGAACGTGTCGATCGCGGTGGCCAAGTTCGTGGCCTTCCTGATCACGAGCTCCTCCTCGATGTTGGCGGAGTCGATCCACTCGCTCGCCGACTCGGGCAACCAGGTGCTGCTGCTCGTCGGCGGCAAGCGGGCGGCCCGCGAGCGCACCCCGCAGCACCCGTTCGGCTACGGCCGGGAGCGCTACTTCTACGCCTTCGTCGTAGCCGTCGTGCTGTTCACGGTCGGCTCGCTGTTCTCCCTCTACGAGGGCTTCCAGAAGCTCACCTCGCCGCACCCGATCGGGACTCCGGTCGTGGCCTTCGCCGTGCTGATCTTCGCGATCATCGCCGAGATATTCTCCTTCCGGACCGCGATCCGGGAGGCCAACGCGGTGCGGGGCAAGCAGTCGTGGGTTCAGTTCATCCGCAGGTCGAAGTCGCCGGAGCTGCCGGTCATCGTCCTTGAGGACCTCGGCGCGCTGGTCGGCCTCATCCTCGCGCTGTTCGGTGTGACGATGGCCGTCGTCACCGGTGACAGCACCTGGGACGCCTACGGCACGCTGTCGATCGGCGTGCTGCTGGCGATCATCGCGGTCATCCTGGCCGTGGAGACCAAGTCGCTGCTGATCGGCGAGGGGGCGGACCCCGAAGCCGAGCGTCAGATCGTCGAGGCGCTCACCGGCGGCCCCGAGGTGTCCAAGGTCATCCACCTGCGCACGCTGCACATCGGCCCCGAGGAACTGCTGGTGGCCGCCAAGATCGCGATCGAGCACGACGACACGGCGGAGGAGATCGCCAGGGGCATCGACGCCGCCGAGCAGCGGGTCCGCGCGGCGGTCCCCATCGCCAGGGTCATCTACCTGGAGCCCGACATCTACCAGCGGCAGCAGGTGCAGGACCCGGTCTGACGGCTACGACGGCTCAGCGGACCGTCCACACCGCGGTGTGACGCGGATCGTGGGCGGGCCCGCGCCCTCCTGGACGACGCGGCGGGTAGAAGCCGTTGGGCGCGACCTCCCCGACCTTGCGGAGGTGGTCCGGCGCCGACAGGTGGAAGTAGCGACCGGTCTCCTTCCACCGAACTTCAGGATGAAACGAGCTCATCGTCAGAAGCGGCGGCACTGGCCTTCCTTGTCGCCGCTGACCGAGTTGTTGCCGCCGGTCACCTTCGAGCGGTTGTCCTCGCACTCCAGGTTGCCCTTGACCGAGTTGCGGTAGACCTGCAGACCCTTGCGGTTGTCCTTCAGCTGGATGTTGCCGTCCACCCGGTTGCCGTTGACCCGCAGGTAGCGGCCGTTGTCCTCAAGCTGGATGTCGCCGTCGACCCGCGTCGAGGTCACCGTGACGGAGCCACCGTCCTTCAGCTGGATGTTGCCGCCCACCTTCGAGCCGCCGGTCACCGACACCGAGCGGGCGCTCTCAGCCTGGATGTCGCCGTCGACCCGCACCGCGCGGGTCACCAGGGTCGCGCCCCGCCCCACCTTGACGTTGCCGTCAACGCGGGTGCCGACGAGGGTGCACGTCGCCCCCTTCGGCACGCGTACGTCATCAACGGAGACGGCACGAAGCGTTCCCTTGCAGGTGCGCGTGTCCGCGAACGCCGGCGTGGCCATGACCGGCCCCCCGAACACAGTGGCCAGGACGGCGCCGGCCACAGTCAGCTTGATCTTGTTCATGTCGTATCCTCCGTCGGCTCCGGCCGGGCTGTCTGCCCGGCCACAAGAAGGATCTCGACCGGCTGTGGCTGTTTTGTGAGAGGGACATTAGGGCGTTCTCATCAAAACTCATCAAAAATCTGGAAAAGAGTGGCCGAATCCTAGTCCTGCGCCGTGACGACGGGCGGTCTAATTGCAGGAAACACAGGCGCATATACCGCCAGGTCAGAGGGAGGACCTGTGACTGCTCAGGTCAACGTGACCAAGAAGGTCCCCGGTGTGGCTCGCGGCCTCGGGAGCCCAGGCACTCCCCGGTATCTGCCGGTATCCGATCACGGGCTGATCGGGGATCTGCGCAGTGCCGCGCTGGTGGGGACGAACGGCACGATCGACTGGTACTGCTGCGGCCGCTTCGACGCGCCCAGCGTCTTCGCCTCGATCCTCGACGCCGAGAAGGGAGGCTCCTTCGAGCTCGCCCCGGACGTGCCGACGCGGACGAAGCAGTTCTACTTCCCCGACACCAATGTGCTCATCACCCGCTTCTTCGCGGAGGACGGGGTCGGCGAGGTCCAGGACTTCATGCCGATCACCGACGACTCGCGCGAGGCCGACCGGCACCGGCTGATCCGCCGGGTGGTCTGCGTCCGAGGATCGCTGGCGTTCCGCGTCTGCGTGGCACCGCGCTTCGACTACGGGTCCCGGTCGCACACCGTACGCACCGAGCACGGCCATCCGGTCTTCGAGTCGCCCGACCTCACCCTCGCGCTGACCTCCAGTGTGCCGGTCGAGAGCGACGGCCGGGACGTATGGTCCCTGTTCAAACTGCACGAGGGGGAGACGGCTGTCTTCGCGCTCGACCGGATGAGCGGCGAGGTGGCCCCGCGGGCCTGCCCTGTCGCCGAGGCGGAGGAGCTGTTCGAGGCCACGGTGCGGTACTGGCGGCGGTGGCTGTCCACATCGCGCTACCGCGGACGCTGGCGCGAGATGGTGCACCGCTCGGCGCTGACGCTCAAGCTGCTCACCTACGCGCCGACCGGCGCCATCGTGGCCGCGCCGACGACAAGCCTGCCCGAGCAGATCGGCGGCGAGCGGAACTGGGACTACCGGTACGTCTGGATACGCGACGCGGCTTTCTGCGTCTACGCGCTGCTCCGGCTGGGCTTCACCGACGAGGCCAAGGCCTTCATCCAGTTCCTGATCGAGCACGTCTGCACCTCGTGCACCCGCACGGGACCGCTGCAGATCATGTACGGCATCGACGGCCGCCGAAAGCTGCCCGAGCGCGAGCTGTCCCATCTCGAGGGCTATCTGGGCTCGGCCCCCGTACGCGTCGGCAACAACGCCGTCGACCAGCTGCAGCTGGACATCTACGGCGCGCTCATCGACTCGATCTACCTCTACGACAAGTGGGGGGAGCCCATCTCCAGCGCGCAGTGGGACACGGTCTGCGAGCTGGTCGGCTGGGTGTGCGAGAACTGGGACCAGCCCGACGAGGGCGTCTGGGAGACCCGCGGTGGACGCAAGAACTTCCTCTACTCGCGGCTGATGTGCTGGGTGGCGATCGAGCGGGCCATGCGGATGGCCCGGCACCGGGGGCTGCCCGCCGACATGGCGCGCTGGGCGCGGCAACGCGACACGATCTACCGGCAGATCATGCGGCGCGGCTGGTCGGCCGACCGGAAGGCGTTCGTCCAGCACCAGGGCGGCGACGTCCTCGACGCCTCCGTCCTGATGATGCCGATGGCCAAGCTCATCTCCCCGACCGACCCGAAATGGCTGTCCACACTGGACGCACTGGGCGAGGACCTGGTCTCCGACTCTCTGGTCTACCGCTACGACCCGCAGGCCAGCCCGGACGGACTACGGGGTGCGGAGGGCACGTTCTCGATCTGCTCGTTCTGGTACGTGGAGGCGCTCACCCGCGCCGGGCGCCCGGACGAGGCGCGGCTGGCCTTCGAGAAGATGCTCACCTACGCCAACCACCTCGGTCTGTACGCCGAGGAGATCGGCCGCACGGGCGAGCAGAGCGGCAATTTCCCGCAGGCGTTCACCCATCTGGCATTGATCAGCGCGGCCTTCACCCTCGACAGGGCGCTGGGTTGACGCCCTTGAGGCCGCGGGCCCCGTCGGGGCGGTTGAAGCGCCGGATGATTCTGAGGCGTCGTCACTCTTTCGAGCGACCGCGCAACAGGCGCAGGGCCTTCTCCTTCTCGAAGTCGAGGGCCCGGCGGGGGGCCTGCACGCGGCCGATCCGCAGGCCCAGGTCGCGGACGGACCGGGCCACCGCGGGCTCGGTGAGGACGCGCAGGGCGAAGGCGAGTTCGGCCGGGGAGACGTCGAAGCGCCGCTCCAGCTCCATCGCCTGGGCGACGGCGGCGAGTTCCTGTTCACCGAAGCGCCGGTGGGCCCCGCGGTCGCGGATGGGTGGGAGGAGACCCAGGGCCTCGCGGTAGCGGAGCATGCGAGGGGACATGCCGAGCCGCTTGGCCGCTTCGGTGATACGCATCCTTACATTCTTGTGTGAACTTCGCACGCGTCAAGGTGCGGCTTGCCGTACGAGGGTCATAAACTCGCAGGCGTTGACATTCCGGTAGAGGGGAAACAGATGGACTTCAAGGTCGCTGACCTGTCGCTTGCCGACTTCGGTCGCAAGGAGATCCGGCTCGCCGAGCACGAGATGCCGGGCCTGATGGCGATCCGCCGTGAATACGCCGGCACCCGCCCGCTGAACGGCGCCCGGGTCATGGGATCGCTGCACATGACGATTCAGACCGCGGTGCTCATCGAGACCCTCGTCGAGCTCGGCGCCGACGTCCGGTGGGTCAGCTGCAACATCTTCTCCACCCAGGACCACGCGGCTGCCGCCGCCGTCGTCGGGCCGAAGGGCACGGCCGAGGACCCCAAGGGCGTCCCGGTCTTCGCCTGGAAGGGCGAGACCCTGGAGGAGTACTGGTGGTGCACCGAGCAGGCGCTGAGCTGGCCTGACGGAGCGGGCCCCAACATGATCCTCGACGACGGCGGCGACGCCACGTTGCTCGTCCACAAGGGCGCCGAGTACGAGACGGCCGGGGCCGTGCCCACCGCCGACGAGAACGACCCCGAGGAATGGAAGATCATCCTCGACACCCTCCGCCGCTCGATCGCCGAGAAGCCCGGCAAGTGGACCACGGTCGCCGCCGCCATCAAGGGCGTGACCGAGGAGACCACCACCGGCGTGCACCGCCTGTACGAGATGCACCGGAACGGCCAGCTCCTCTTCCCGGCGATCAACGTCAACGACTCGGTCACCAAGTCGAAGTTCGACAACAAGTACGGCTGCCGCCACTCGGTGATCGACGGTCTCAACCGCGCCACCGACGTGCTCATCGGCGGCAAGGTGGCCGTCGTCGCCGGCTACGGCGACGTGGGCAAGGGCTGCGCCGACGCGCTGCGCGGCCAGGGCGCCCGAGTGATCGTGACCGAGATCGACCCGATCTGCGCCCTCCAGGCCGCCATGGACGGCTTCCAGGTGACCACCCTGGAAGAGGTCGTCGGGATCGCCGACATCTTCGTCACCTGCACCGGCAACTTCAACATCATCACGGCCGCGCACATGGCCGAGATGAAGCACCAGGCGATCGTGTCCAACATCGGGCACTTCGACAACGAGATCGACATGGCCGGTCTGGCCCGCACCGAGGGCGTCCAGCGCAACACCATCAAGCCGCAGGTCGACGAGTGGGTCTTCCCCGACGGGCACTCCATCCTGGTGCTCGCCGAGGGCCGCCTGATGAACCTGGGCTGCGCCACCGGGCACCCGTCCTTCGTGATGTCCAACTCCTTCGCCAACCAGGTGATCGCGCAGATCGAGCTGTTCAGCAAGACGGAGGAGTACCCCCTCGGCGTCTACACGCTGCCCAAGGCCCTCGACGAGAAGGTCGCCCGCCTGCACCTCGACGCGCTCGGGGTCAAGCTCACCGACCTGACCAAGGCCCAGGCCGACTACCTCGGCGTCGACATCCAGGGCCCCTACAAGTCCGACCACTACCGCTACTGACAGTGATCGTTCACCGGGCCATGGGCAGCGCGGACGGTGCGGACCTCGCTGCGTCGGGGGAGCAGCGGATCGAGTGGGCGTCACGGGCGATGCCCGTGCTGCGGGCGATCGGCGAGCGGTTCGCCGCGGAGCGGCCGCTCGACGGCATCAGGATCGCCGCCTGCCTGCACGTGACCGCCGAGACCGCGGTGCTCATGGGCGCGCTGCGGGCCGGCGGCGCGGAGATCGCGCTGGCCGCGTCCAACCCGCTGTCCACCCAGGATGACGTGGCCGCCGCCCTTGGCGCGTACGGCGTCGCCGTACATGCCAGGGCGGGGGTGGACCGGGAGACCTACTACCGCCACATCAACAGCGCGCTCGACCTCGGGCCGGAGATCGTCCTCGACGACGGCTGCGACCTGGTCAACATCCTGCACACCGAGCGCCTGGAGTTGCTTCCCGGCGTGACGGGCGGCTGCGAGGAGACCACGACGGGGATCATCCGGCTGCGGCAGATGGCGGCCGAGCAGGCGCTGCGGTTCCCGGTGGTCGCGGTCAACGACACCCGGACGAAGCGGATGTTCGACAACAGGTACGGCACGGGCCAGTCCACGATGGACGGCATCATGCGGGCCACGAACACGCTGCTCGCCGGGAAGACCGTGGTGGTGGCCGGGTTCGGCTACTGCGGCCGGGGCGTCGCGGAGCGGGCCAAGGGGCTGGGCGCGCGGGTGATCGTCACCGAGATCGACCCGGTGAAGGGCCTCGACGCGATCCTGCACGGCTACGACGTGCGGACCATGTCCGCCGCCGCCGAGCACGGCGACGTGTTCATCACCGTCACCGGCAACCGCGACGTCATCCGGGGCGAGCACCTGGCGGCGATGAAGGACGGCGCGATCCTGGCCAACGCCGGCCACTTCGACGTGGAGATCGACGTCCGCGCCCTGGAGGAGCTCGCGCAGGCGGTCAACCCCGGCATCCGCCCCAACACCGACGAGTACGTCCTCGCCGACGGCCGGCGTCTGCTGCTGCTCGCCGAGGGCCGCCTGGTCAACCTGACCGCCGCCGAGGGGCATCCCGCCGCGGTCATGGACATGTCCTTCTCCGCCCAAGCGCTCGCGGTGACCTGGCTGGCCAGGGAGCGGGTACGGCTCACGCCCGGCGTCTACGACGTGCCCGGCGAGATCGACACCGAGGTGGCCAGGCTGAAACTCGCCGCCGCCGGGATCGAGGTCGACTCGCTCACCCCGGACCAGGAGGACTATCTCCACTCCTGGCGCGTCGGCTCGTAGAGAACCGGAGACCGCGCTTTCTTTATCTCTCATAAATCCGACCCATAACGAGCGTCGATACCGTCGATGTCATCGCTCGATGGAGGAGACGAATATGAGAGTGTTCACCAAAGCGGCCGGTGTGGCGGTGGGAATCGCCCTTGGAATTCCCCTTCTCGTGGGCTCGCCCGCGGCCGCCGACGAGATCAGGGTCCATCTCGGCTGGTCGACGATCGGGTCCGGTCCGTGTGGCGCAACGGGCAAGACCACCAAGACGGGGTCGTACACCGTGCGCCCGGGGAAAATCACTTCGTCATGGTACGTGGTCAAGGCGAGCAAGAGCGGTGATGGTCAGATCAAGTCCGTGTCCAGCGGCCAGGACACCGCCGTGAAGTACGACACCTATCGCACCTGCCTGAAGGGCGGTAAGTTCAAACTCACTTACGCGCCCACCAAATACAAGCACCGCACTCGGGTCTACACCTATATTTGTTACGCCGACAGCAGGTGCCAGCCGCCGGCCGTCTTCACCTCGGGCTGGAAGTCGGGCGTCGGAAGGAAATAGCCGCCGCTGGGCGCCGTCACCGCTACGGGCGTGGCGCCGAGGAGCGGTGGGTCAGAAAGCGGAACATCGTCTTACGGACGAGACGGTTGAAGTCGGCGCTGTCGTTCACCCGGGGGAACGGCTCGCCGGGGACGGGCACGTCGAGGAACCGGCAGAGCGGCTCCCAGCCTTCCTTGACGTTGAAGACCAGCAGCCGCTCGGCGGGGATCGCCTGCTTCACGGCCTCCACGTGATCGTTGAAGACCTTGGTGAGGTACGCCCGGTCGGCGGTCTCACCGGCGAAGACACCTTGGCCGACGATGGTGCTCGTCATCCGCGTATACGCCTCCATGTCGCCGCTCAGGCGGAACATCACCTTCGCGGCCAGGCGGCCCGCCCCGCTGTCGACCCGTTTCGCCTGCTTGAAGATCGTGGCCTGCATGCTGTCGTACCAGCGGTCCGGATCGCGGACGCTGAGCACGACCTTCGCCTGCGGATAGTGCGCCGCGAGCTCACGCCAGTAGGCCGAGGCCGGCCAGTCCACGCACGCCCCGTACCCCTCGAACACCGCGTCCCAGTCGTCGGATCGGCCCTCGGCGATGTCGAGCCACTGGTAGATCCGGCGTGGCTCGCTCAACACGTCGGCCATGTGATAGCAGGGCGCGAAGCCCAGCCCTTCGAGAGCGGCCTTGAGCGACATCGTCCCTGTCCGGCCGAATCCCGCGCCGATGACTCGCATCAGATCTTTCCTCCGGCTGTTGCTTCGCGATCGTGGTTCACCAGGAGTGTCCAGATTTCCTGGCGCTGCGGGCTTTCCCGCCGTCATGGCTCGGCGGGCCGCTCTCGGCGGAAGGTGCGCCGGTAGCCCGTGGGAGTCGCTCCGAGGTGGATGCTGAAATGCCGGCGCAGGTTGGCCGCGGAACCCAGCCCACTGTGCTCGCCGACCTGGTCTATCGACAGATCGGTTGATTCGAGCAGGCGTCGAGCGCGGATGAGGCGCTGATGGAGCAGCCACTGCAACGGCGTGGTGCCGAGCGCGGCGTGAAAGCGCCGGGCGAACGTCCGTGCGCTCATCCCGGCCCGACGAGCCAGTTCATCCACGGTCAGCGGTTGGTCGAGACAGGTGCCGGCCCATTGCAGCAACGGCCCGAGGCTGGCGTCATCGGTCTCCGGCATGCACAGGTCGACGTACTGCGACTGGCCGCCGGTGCGGTGCGCGGGCATCACCATACGGCGGGCGACCTGGTTGGCGACCTCCGCACCGAGGTCCTCGCGTACCACGTGCAGGCACAAGTCCAGCGCTGCGCCTCGGCCGGCGCTGGTCAGCACGTCGCCGTCGTCCACGTACAGCACTGACGCGTCCACCCGCACCTTCGGATGCAGCCGGGAGAGCGTGCTCGCGTACATCCAGTGCGTGGCCGCCCGCCTGCCGTCGAGGAGCCCGGCGGCGGCCAGGGCGAAGGCGCCGGTACACAACGAGACGATGCGCGCGCCTGCGGCTCCGGCCTCGCGGAGTGCCTCGATCAGCGCCTCGGGAATGGGCCGGCCGGACTGCACGCACGCGTACGGCAGGGCCGGGACGATCACGGTGTCCGCCTCGGCCAGGGCGTCCAGGCCATGATGTGCGTGCTGGAGGAAGCCGAACTCGCTTCGAGTGCCGGCCGGGTTCGCCGCACACCGTCGCAACTCGTACCACGGCTCGGCGAGGTCGGTCCGTTCCGGGCCGAACACCTCGCAGGCGATCGCCACTTCGAACAGGGGCATGTCGTCGACCAGGGCCAGTGCGACGGAACCAGCGCTCACGGGCCCCAAGCGTACGGCAGGAAATTTGCGAACAGTGACACTCCTGCCACTCGTCGGACATCTTCGGTGTTGGCATCGTTCCTGTGTGAACCTCATCGAGCTCCGGCAGTACACCTTGCGTCCCGGCCAACGGGACCATCTGATCGACCTGTTCGACAGGGAGTTCGTGGAGAGCCAGGAAGCTTTGGGAATGCGGGTCGTCGGACAGTTTCGCGACGAGGACGATCCCGACCGTTTCGTCTGGATTCGTGGATTCTCGACCATGCAGGCCCGACGTGCGGCGCTGACCGCCTTCTACGTCGACGGCGATGCCTGGAAGGCGCACGGACCCGCTGCCAACGCCACCATGCTGGACTCCTCGGACGTTCTCCTGCTACGTCTGACCGGCCCGCACTCCGGATTCCCGGAGCCGGTCTCAGCCCGGCCACCGAGAGGCGCTGACGCTCTTCCCTCGTCCCGTGTGGTGGCGACGATCTACCACGTGAACGCGTCGGCTGACCAGGAGTTCATCCGTTTCTTCTCCGACCGTGTCACCCCTTTGATGACCGAGAAGGGCAGCCCGCCCCTGGCCGGCTTTCAGACCGAGCACGCCGAGAACACATTTCCCCGATTGCCCGTCAGGGCCGGCGAGAACGTCTTCGTCTGGTTCTCATTGTTCGCCGACGCCGCTCACCACCGCGAGCACACCGAACGGCTGGCGCGGTCGGCAGAGTGGAACGAGGGCGTGCTGCCCGAGTTGTCGGCGAGGCTGAGCGCTCCGACCCAACACCTGAGGCTGGCTCCGACGGCAAGGTCGCACCTGCGCTGACGCCCACAGCGCGATGCTCTGGATCACCGCAGCACCTTCTCGGCGTACTCGCGGAAACTGCGAGCCGGACGGCCGGTCACCCGCTCGACGGTGTCGGTGGTGCGGTCTTCCGCTCCCTCGGCGATGGCGCGGTCCATGCCGGCCAGCATCGCGGCGAACTGTGCGGGGATGCCGGCGGCGGCCAGGCGGTCACGCAGCTGCTCGTAGGTGACCGGCCGATGGGTGATGGTCCTGCCGGTGACCTGGGTGATGATGTCCGCGACGTCGTCGTAGCTCAACGCCTGGGGCCCGGTGATCACCAGATCGGTACCGGGTGCCGTCTCGTCGGTGAGGGCGCGCACGGCGACCGCCGCGATGTCGTCGGCGTCGATGAAGCCGACCCGGCCCGTACCGGTCGCGGTCAGGATGGCGCCGTCGCTGCGGATGCTGTCCGCGTGCAGGTGCTGATCGGTGAAGTTCTGCATGAACCACGACGGCCGCAGTACCGCCCACTGGTCGAACAGACCGGCGAGCAGGCCGTGTACCTGGCCGACTCCGGGCCCTCCGGCGGGTATGGCCGAGGAGCTGAGAAGTACCACGCGCCGCACCCCGGTGACACGGGCCTGCTCCAGGAAGGGCACCATGACGGCGGCCGGGTCCGGGTCGCCGATGGGCGGAACGAGGTAGACCCGGTCCGCACCGTGCAGTGCGTCGCCGTAGGTAGTGGAGTCATACCAGTCGAAGCGGATCGCCTGGGCGCCGCCCTGTGCGGTGGCGCGCCGGCTGGCCGCCGTGACCGGGTGGCCGAGTGCGGCGAGTTGGGATACGACGCGGCTGCCGGTGTTGCCGGTGGCTCCGGTGACCAAGATGGCGGGGTCAGTCATTTGATCTTCTCTCATCGCGCGGAGGGGAAGAACTTCGCGTCGTCCGGGGAGCCAGGGATCGCGAGTGGGTGCCAGTAGTCGCGGTAATGGGTGCTCCATCCTCTAATATGTGGACCACGAGTCCGTTTTGACTATATGGACCGTTGGTCCGTTTCGCAAGTGGAGGAGCCATGACCCAGCGCAAAGAGCGCGCGGACGCCCTGCGCAACCGCGAGGCCGTGCTGGCCGCGGCCGACGATCTCTTCGCCCGCAGTCAAAGCCCCCGGAGCGTTTCCATGGACGACGTCGCGGCGGCGGCCGGGGTCGGCAAAGGCACCCTCTTCCGCCGATTCGGCGACCGGACCGGCCTCATCCAGGCACTGGTCGAAGCGCGTATCGAACCCTTGCGCCAGGCCGTGGAGACGGGGCCGGCACCTCTCGGCCCCGCCGGCCCACCTCGCGAGCGCGTTCTGGCTGTGCTCGACGCCGTGCTCCGCTTCAAGCTCGACAACCGCCACCTCTCCCTGGCCCTGGAAGAAGCCGGCAGCGGCAGCCCTTACCAGGCGGGCCATTACGTGTGGTGGCACCGCACGCTCCGGGACACACTGCTAAAGATCCCCGGCATTCCGGACGGCGACTTCACCGCACACGCCTTGCTCGCCGCCACCCGCGCCGACCTCGTTGAATATCTCGCCGGCCAGGGCGGCATGACCGCCGACGACATGAGCGCACGTCTGGCGAACTACACGGCCAAGATCTTGGACTGATCGCACCAGCGGCCACGGCGTGACGGCGCTTTCCAGAAACTCAGGCTTCTCCGCACCGCTTCGGCCGCCCTGCTCGGCCGGCAGTCATCCACCGCAGGTGGCGCGGGGGCGTTCTGCCCCAGATCGCTGATCCGCCGGGCGGGACCGCGCGTGTTCGCCCCGAGCTTGACGGGCCCGACTGTTCGGAACTGTTCCGAACAGCGTCCGATCTTGTCGAGTCCCCGGCCGAACCGGAAGGTTGCCTGTGTGCAGTCCCCATCGCCCGCAGCCGAAAGGTCATGCATGTCGCCGGCCGTTTCCGCCGCCAGAGGGCCAAGCGCCGCAATGGCACTGTCTCCCCCTCGTCCGAATATTGAGATCCGGTCCCAGGATCGGCGAACGATTCGCTCTTTGAGGGCACTGCACGCCGCGCTTGAGGAGCTCAGCTTCGCCACGGGCTTCGACGCGATCACGGTGTCGGACATCACGAAGTCAGCCGACGTTCACCGGTCCACCTTCTATCGGCACTATCGCGACAAGTTCCACATGATCGAGACGCTGTACGAGGACGGCACCCGGAAAAGCGTTGATTCGCTTCTCGTGACCGCGGGCCGTCCGGCTGAAACCTATCGATCAGTGGCGGCCCTCGCTGAAATACTGGATCATTTCGCTGCGCACAGGGACCTTTACCACGCACTTCTGACGCACCGGAGAAGCGTCTGGTTCGAACAGTGGCTTGGCGCGCGCTGGACCGAACTGATTCACCAGATATACGCCAGGTTACCCTCGGCCGATCCGCCCAAAGTCAACGACGCCATCGTCGACCTCAGGGCCCGGATCATCGTTGACACCTCGTTCACCATGCTGAAGTGGTGGATCCAGAGTAAATATCGACTGACCTCTGGGCAGATGGCGTGCTGGTATGTGCGGCACATAATGGATGGATTCTCGCGGACCGTCACCCCTTGCCCGTCCGCCGCCCACTGACATCGAATCGGCTCGCCGAACCTACCCCCACGGGTCAATGGCAGACTCCACCCATTTCTTCTCGGCCGCGATCCAGGCCTCCTTGACCAGGCCGTTTTCGATATAGGAGTACGGCAGCCATCCGTAGCCGTGCGCGGCCCATCTGGATCCCCAGCTGTTGCGCACCAGAAACGCGCCGGCCGCCTTCCCCTCGCCGCACGGCCGGTGGTCGTCATACCCCGCGAGCACCACCACGTGCCGTCCGAACGCCGCACCGACTGGCGGAAGCGCCAGGACGTGGGTCCAGAAGGAGGACACCTGAACGGGGTGGAGGGGTATGTCGACGGCCACCGGAATGCCGGTGAATATGTGCTTCCTCAGCACCTTCAGATCGTCGGCGGGTCCATTTCCCTCCCGCATGATCCGATCATAGATTATTCCCTTTCGACCCGCCGCCCGAGCGAAACAGCAGGGCGGCGGGTCGATGTTCTCCCGGCCGGCGGTGAACGGCCATTCCTCTTCCTCGGCCATCCCGAACGTGTCCCACGCCTCGAAACTCCGGAACAGGTTGGATCCGGCCCTGTCCACCTGCCCGAGCAGGCGCCGGGACGTGCGGTAGTTGAAGAGCAAGGAGGCGACGAAATCATCTTCCCCGCCCCGGCGCGCGTAGTAGCCGGCGATACCGGCGACCACGGCGGCCGTGCACAGTGGGATGTTCCCCTGGTCCACCACCGGTGGAAACCAGGGAGTGAGGTCATATGAAGCCGGTGCGACGAGTTCACCGGCAGGCTCGGCGGCCCACGGCGTCCGAGGAACGATCACGGTGTGTGGGCGGCGGTGATGTGACCGGCGCGCATGACGTTCATCAATCGATCGTGCCGGATCCTCGTCGCCCGGGTGAACGCCCGGAGTGCCGCCGAATCGAACTCCTCGCCGAGCCGGGATTCATGTTCGTAGTGGCCGGAGCCGTCCGATCCGCGCACCAGAAGGGCGCTGTCGGGACCGGCCAGCGGCCGCACCTCCGGATGGATGAAATCGATCGCGAAACACACCCGGTCCGTCGTACTCACGCTGGGACCGGAGCTGTGGATCGTCGTGGGGAGATGCAGCGAGCATTGACCTGCGGCCAGCGTCACGTCGACGGCGCTCTCGTCGTCCACGTCGAACTCGACCTCCTCGCCGCGTAGGAGAGCGGAAACCCCGGACCCCCGGAACCGGTGGGGCATGAGCCCGTCGTGGTGCGTCGCCGGGGCGTAGCGCATCGTGCCGTTGTCGCGATCGGTGTCGGTCAGCGCTATCCACATGCGCACGGTCCTGCCCTGGAAGCCCTCCCAGCCGAAGTACGGCGCGTCCTGGTGCCAGGCGAGCTCTCCCGGACTTCCCGCCTTCCTGAAGAACAGATTCGTCCCCCAGACGAGCAGGTCGGGTCCCAGCACGCTCTCCGCGACCGCCAGAACGCGGCTGTCGTGCACCAGCCGATCCGCCCAGGCGGCGACCAGATGGCTCTTCGGGTACATCCAGTGGTGGCCGAGGACCCCGCCGACCCTGTTGGCGATCTTCTCGTATCGGCGCACGTCGGTGAGGATCTCCGCGGCCTCATCACGACCCAGCAGCTCCACGGGGAAGCAGAACCCTTCCCCGTGGAGCCGCGAGAGCTCCTCGCGATGCGGCCCGGTCACGCGGCGCGCCCATCTCCCGGGGCGACCGTCCCGGCCATGGCCATGAAGGCCACCACCCTGGACATCAGCTCGGTCGCGTCGTCACGTTTGGTGTCCGGCGCGGAGGTGGCGAAGAACGCCTTGACGCGGCGGTGTTCCGCGTCGTCGATCTCCCCGGTGAGCAGCCGAAGCACCTGGGCGACCGTCCGCTCGGGAAAGTAGAGCCGCTTGGCCGTCCGCAGGAAGGACTCACCCGTGGCTTCCTCGAACGCGCCGGCCGACACTCCCGCCGCGATGGCGAACCTCATGTTGATCAGGGGCTCGGAGACCGCCTGGTAATCCTCGTCCGAATAGACCATGGCCACCTCGTCGTCGGCGTCGTTGCGCCCCGACTGGTACTCATCGAAGATCTTCCCGACACCCTCCATGCCGTACGGCGCGCACTCCACGGCCCGGAGCGCGCCCATGCTCGACGAGCCGAACACCTTGATCCCCAGATCGATGGCTTTCAGCACCTCCTTCGGGGAGATCGAGAGGCTCTGCATGAAGCGGCCGTCGATGATGCCGATCACGCTCGGTGGCTTGTCCCGAGCGAGAAGGGCGTCGATGTCGCCCCGCTGGATCGGGGGCAGGATCTCGATGTCCTGCCGATGCGTCACCAGCTCCGGGTTGAGACTGGGGCCGGCGAAAACCACGGCTGTCACAGGATGGCTCCTCACATCACGCTGGGATCTTGGACTCGCTTTTCTTCGCCGCCAGGTCTGTCAGCGCCCGGGTCCAGGCCTGCGCGCTTCGAGGCCCGAGCTTGCTGTAGTCGACCCCCCACGACTCAAGGTGCGGGACGACCACGCGAACCACGCTGACCGGAATTCCCGGCGGTGAGAGGTCCACCGCCACCACGCGATCGATGCCGCAGGCGCGGAGCCGGCTCACCATGAACCGGATGTCGGCCACGATGTCGTCGGTCTCGTGGGAGGGAACGGCGGAGACGGGCATGAGTTTGCCGACCGGCCGCCAGGCCCAGCTGCCCTTGTCGAGGGTCGACGACCGCCGCACGTGGTACTGGTTCTTCGGGACGTTCTCCCCGGGAAGGCTGATGTCCTCCCGCATCGCCTGGATGTCCACCGCCCTGCCCTGCGCGCACTCCGAGATGGCTCGCAGCAGCGCGACCTCCGCGTCGGGATGCGTGCCGAACCCGCCGTGCCCCTTCGAGACGGTCGGTCCCAGGTCCTCGGCGGTCGCCGCCATGAAACTGGGGATGCCGATGTCGGTGGTGATATTGATCACCCGCATCTCGATGCCGGCCGTACGGACCTGCTGGACGAGGGCCTGTGCGCGCGGCGGCAGGCTCTCCAGGTCGATGTGCGGGTGCAGACCTTTGAGCCGCTCCGAGACCGCGGCCGGCTGGCGTTCGACGTGCATGCCCTTCTCCAGCACCTGGGCCAGCTGGCTGCTCAGCAGTTCGGCGATGGTGATCGAGTCGCGTTCGATCACCTCGCAGAGCGCGTGGCAGATGGCCTCCTCCAGGCTGTTGCCCGACGCCAGGCCGTTGGTGGTGGAGATCTCGTAGGTGGGCGGCTCGTGCATCTTGATGTTGTAGACCGCGCAGTCCTGCGCCAGCAGGACCGGTTCCTCGTTGAGCAGGTCGTAGCCTTCCACCCAGGAGAGGGGCGCGTCGTCCCGGTAGTGGCGGGAGAGTTCGAGGTTGTAGTCCCGCGGATTGAGCACCGCCCGCCCCTGGGAAAGGAGCTCCTCATAGGAGGCGATGGCCGCCGGACGGACCGGCAGCCAGGCGGAGAACCGCTCGATCCCCTCCATGACCGCTGAGGTCATGGCATCGATCGGCCGGGCGCCTTTCCCGTTGTAGACCGATATCACGTCATGCGAGCGCGGAGAGATGGCGTTGTAGACCGGTATCCCGATGCGGTCCAGCCACGTGATGTCCGCCACGCGCGTGATGCCGGCCCGCCGAAGGTGCGGTCGCACGCGTTCCCAGGTGACTTCCGAACTCACTTCGCGGTGGGCGCCGGTTCCGTTGATCTTCGCGACATGGTGCCGAAGGTGCATGGTTCTCCTTCTGGATAGCGCTACACGCCGACAAGGCCGGATGCCGTCCGTCCCGCCGGTGCGTTCAGGTAGGGGTGGCGGATGTCGAGACCTTCCTCGAGGTACCTGTTCTTGATCGCCAGAAAACGATCGCGTGGCGTGTCGGCCCCTTCTTCGTAGGCGCGCACGAGTCCCTCGGCCACGAGCTGGCACCGATGCAGGCCGAAGCTCGTGCGCCCGCCCTCGATCTCAGGTTCCTGTGCGAAGGAGAAGCCGGGCGCCAGCCTGAGCGCGAAGCAGGGATGATCGTCCCTGAACCGGTCCGCCTGACCGCGGTGGATCTCCTCCAGCACGGCCCGATGACGTTCCCACGCCCCGGCGCTAATGTAGATCACAAAAGCGTCCCGGCGCTTGAACGCCTCCGGGTGGTTGACGACCTTGAGCTGGAACGGGACCTCCAGGTCGTTCAGCGCCGAAGTGATGGAACCCACCAGCTCGGGCGCCGCGCCGGAGTCGGCCAGGGTGAGATAGAGGCGGATGAGCCCGCCGTCCTCCCCGTCCGGCCCCCCGTGGTCACCGAAGATCGTGTACCAGCCCAGGAGGAGGTAGGGCCGGCCCGGAGGCAGGCGCAGTGCCACCGTCCCTCCCTCGACCGGCGGCCCGTACAGCTCCTCCGCCTGGGCTCGCAGGGTCAGGCCGTCCCTGGTGACGAGGTAGTGGTCGCCTTGTTTCTCGCGGATGGTCCAGCCGTGTCTCAGCTGTCCCCGGCCCACGCCGGCCGCCTCGATACGGCTCACCAGGTCGTAGTCCTCATGTCCTTGCAGGGACGCGGCGCGGCGGCCGCCGCGGAGGAAGAGTTCCGCGGCGAAGTAGTCACCGGCGTAGTAGGTGAGATAGAGCACGCGGTGCAGGTATCCCAGGACCGGGCGCGCCGGATCGACGTCCAGATCCCTCGGCGGCTCCAGGGTGCCGAGCTCCGGGTGCCGGAAGGTGGTGGAGTCCAGGATCTCGATCTCCTGGGCGATTCGCCAGAAGACGCCTTCGTAGCTGTTCATCCAACCCGCCTCTCTCTTCGAGGCCCGCCGAGGAGCAGCGCGGACACGACGTCAGGGTGCTGAACGAAACGCTTGCCGAAATGCAGGCAGAGGTGACCGATCCTGCCCAGCGCGCCGATCTGCTGGAGCCGGACGGTGCAATGGACCAGCAGCGCTATTCCGGCGTACTGCACCAGGCGCTCCATGTCCTCGTCGGACACGGCCCTGGCATCCGAGTAGGCGTTCAGGAGGTTACGCGAATTGGTTTGTACGGGCGCCAGCCAGTCGGCGGACCCGACGGTGAACCGGACCCGCCGCATTTCGCCGAGAAAGAGCTGGCCGACCAGGAAACCGACGTCGTAAACAGGGTCGCCGAATCCCGCCAGTTCCCAGTCGATGAGCCTCACCGGCAAGGCGTCGCCCTGCGGCTCGGCCGGGAAGAGAATATTGTCGCCGCCCAGATCGAAATGGATCAGACTGGTCGGAGCCCACCGGTCGTGGAGTTCTCGGAACCTCGGTTCCAGCCCCTGCATGGACCGCAGATATTCGTCGAAATCCAGACCGCAGCCGTTGGCGTACTCCCGCGTGCTCACGATCGTGTCCCGCGGCACCGGTGGCCCCAGCATCCGGTCGCCGTGTCTCTCCCGGATCCCCTCCACCGGGCTGCTGTGCAGGGACGCGAGGATTCGGGCCAGCGCCCGCAGGTGGGACTCCGGGACCAGCCTTTCGTTCGTCAGCAGATCGTGCAGGCTGAGACACGGTGGGATCGCGTCCACGACGACCACGCGCGTCTCCCGGTCCACCGCCAGGATGCGCGGGATGGCCGCCCTGACCTCAGCGGGGAGGCCCAGTTCGTCCAGCAGTCCGAGCATGGTGGTCTCGTAGTCGTTGTCGACGTCGATGTCCTCGTCCGGCCACTTGAGAAGGACGAAGGAATCGTCCGCCAGCCGCGCCAGGACCACGCGTCGCCGGGAGATGCATCGCGTGACGGAGGTCACCTCGTGAACACGATGCCCTACGGCACGCAGAATCCGGCCGACCGAGGCACGGGAAACCAGTTCCTCGTCTTCCGTGCGTGGCGAGGGGCGCATGCCCGGACGGGGGATCAGGAATCCCAGCGTCCGGGCACGCAGTAGATCTTCAGGCGAATGTTTCATCGGTTTTCAGCCGTCGCACTCGACTCAGCAGTGGGTCGCGGGCGTGACGAGAATTCCGGTGAAAGTGCCCTGAATGCTCTCGTCGGGAGAAATCCCGACCTTCTCCTCCAGGAACTGCTGCAACTCCTCGGCGCTGATCCCGGCGAGCTCGGAGAACGAGGTGTCGATCGATCCCAGGTCGATGTCCTGGAAATCGTCCTCCTTGACCCGGTCCATGAGTTCTGCGATGAGGGCTTCGTCGGCTAGCACTTCTGGCATTGAGATCCTCCTCTTTCGGTGTGCGACCTCGGAGCAAGATTAAGTTGAGCCGCCAGAGGCCACAACGAGCACTACGCCGAGCCAGTCGCATAAGCGACACATTGCGAAATGTGTCGCTTGATCGCTTCCTCGCTGCACATTTAGTCTGGCGACATGCTGAGGGCGGCAAGAGAGGCGAGATGCCATCAGGAATTGATCGGGACACAGGTTTTTCGCGAGTCGAAAGTCCCATGACCGTGGCCGACGAAAACGTGGTGCGGTCGATACGCGGCCCTTTCGTGCACAGGATCTGCATGCGAACGGCGCATGGATATCGATGGATCGAGCACGTCCAGCGATCCGGCGGGACCTACCTCGACGACGCCCGCATCGCCGCCCTCTTCCGCGTCATGCCGCAGGTCGGCGCCGCCGCGGTGCCGCCACGCGTCGAGAATCACGCGCTGGCGGTGTGGAACGCGGTGTCCACCCCGGCACTGTTGTGCGACCGGGTCTTCGACGCCGCGTTCATCGGGGAGGACGGTTGGTGGTACGGCGTGCTGAGCGGCCTGGCCCGTTTTCTGGGGACTCTGCACCGGCTTCCGGTGGACACCCTCGTGAACGTCCTGCCGGACCGGAGCGCCGGGAGCGCCTGGCTCGCGTCGGACGACGAAGCCTCGGCCGGCGTACGGCAGGCCAGGGACAGGTTGCCGTCGCACCTGACGCCCTTGATGGCGGAGGAGGCGCGGCGCCCCGGACCACCGCCGCGAGACGTCACCATCGTCCATGGCAGGTTCTCCACCGGAATATGCGCCCTCACCGCACCGGTGGCCGTTCTCGGCTGGCGGGAGGCCGGCATCGGCGACCCGCTGGGGGACGTCGCGTATCTCATCGGCGAGGTCCTCGAGGCCGCCGCCCTGACCGGGGTCACGCCACAGGTGCTCCACATCCGCATCGAGACGTTCCTCACCCAGTACCAGGCCTCGCTGGGCCGCTCGCTCGACCCGGCCGAGTGCGGACGGCTGAGCGCGCTCGCGGCGGGGCGAGTGTTCGACCACTACGCCCAGGCGACGTGGGCTCTCGGGCCGGACGACGCCTTGCGTGACGTGCTGCCGGAGGTGGAGAAGCAGTGGCTGATCCTTCGCGAAGTGACGGGTTCATGACCTCTCCTCCAGAGCCGGGGCGGTTGAGACTCCTGCTCGGCGTCTGCGGATCGGTCTCGTCCTTGACCGTCCCCCACCTGCTGCCCTGGCTCAGCCTGAAGCTGGGCGTGACCGACGTCCGCGTGGTGTTGACCCCGATGGCCCGGCGGTTCGTCACCCCGGAGTCGCTGAGAGCGGTCGCGGCCTGTGAGACGTTCTCCGGCTGGGACGACCTGCCTCCCGGCCGGGATTCGCACGTGACGATGGCCAACTGGGCCGAGGTCATCGCCGTACTCCCCGCAACGGCCAACTTCCTCGGAAAGGTCGCCAACGGCATCGCCGACGACCTGCTGACCTCGATCCTCCTGGCGGCCGCCTGCCCGGTCGTGCTCGTCCCGGCCACCAGCAAGGTCATGTGGGAGAAGCCCGCCGTCAGGAGGAATGTCGCCCGGCTCCGTGACGACGGCTACCAGGTGGTGGAACCCGGCGAAGGCGTCGCCTTCGCCACCGGTGAGGCGGAACCCGGATCCCTCGGGGACTTCCGGCGGCCACTGGTCATGGCGGTCGCGCAGGCGCTGGCCAACCGCGACAGAACATCACCCGAGCAAGGAGCTGACTCATGTTGAAGGCCGATACCGCACTGCGGCGTGTCCCCGAACTCATCATGGAGCTGGAGAGCGCCAACCTGGTCCGGATCCATCACGATCGGCGCGTGTGGGAGTTCGACCAGCACGCGCTCGCGCTGCTCGACGTCTTCTACACCCCCACCTCGGTCGCCGAGTGCATGCGCCGCCTCGGGCCCCGGCTCAAGGGCCGGCGCGCGATGGAGGAGGTGCTCACGACACTGAGCATGCTGGTGAGCGCGGGCATCCTCACCGAGGAACCGCAGACGGGCTTCGCCGACCTGATGTTCCCGACCGGCGGTTACGGGCTGGCCCATCTGAACATCCGCATCCTGGAGGACCCGATCAGGAAGGCCACCTTCATCCGGGCGATCAACGAGGTGGTGACTCCTGACGACGTCGTGCTCGACCTCGGCACCGGCTCCGGAATCCTGGCCATCGCCGCGGCCAAGGCCGGCGCCAGGCACGTCTACGCGGTGGAGCCGGCCAGAAGCGGTGACATCGCCGCGGAGGTGGCCAAGGTCAACGGTGTGGCGGACCGCATCACTTTCATCAAGGGCTGGTCCAGCACCACCGAACTCCCCGAACCGGCCACGGTCCTGACGACCGACATCGTCGGCAACGACGCGCTGGACATGGTCATCTGGGAGTCGGTCCAGGACGCCAGGAAGCGGCTGCTCACTCCGGACGCACGGCTCATCCCGTCGTCCTTCCAGACCTACCTCTACCTCGTGGACATGCCCGAGCGGACCGTGGGCCAGCAGCGCATCATCGCCCCGCAGATCAAGCGGTGGCAGAGCCGCTACGGCATCGACTTCTCGCCCATGCTGGACGCCGACCGGGGGCGGGTCGCCGGATTCTACGAGAGGCCGGAGGTCGTACGGCAATGGCGGCGGATGTCGGAGCCGCGAACGCTGAGCAGGATCGACCTCCGGGAGGACGCCCGGGTCTTCGAAGGCGAGACCACCCTCACCGCCTCCCGGGGCGGAACCGTGTCAGGAGCCGTGCTCTTCTTCGACGCGCAGATGTCTCCCGGCGTGTCGATGTCGACCGCTCCCTGGGACGGCGACGAGGCGAGCCACTGGTTCACCGCCTGCTGGGCCCTCGACTCCGAGATCGAACTCGTTCCCGGCGACGAGGTCCGCCTTCGTTACCGCTATGAAGGGGACGGGCGCGCGAGCCTGGCGCTGGCGGATGACTAGCGGCGCACCGCTCGCCGTACCGGGTGGGCTCGGTGGTCAGGGGAGGATGGCGTCCACGTAGCCGCCGTCGACGCGGACGGCGCCGCCGGTGGTGGCCGAGGCCTGCGCCGAGCTGAGGTAGACGACCATGTTGGCGATCTCCTCGGGTTCGATGAGGCGTTGCAGCAGCGACTGGGGCCGGTGCTCGCGCATGAACGCCCGTTGCGCCTCCTTCCACGGCAGGCTCGGGTCCACCAGCTCGTACACGAAGTCCTCGACGCCGCCGGTGTGGGTGGGGCCGGCGATCACCGAGTTGACGGTCACGCCGGTGCCGGCCGCCTGCTTCGCGAACCCACGGGAGACGCCGAGCAGCGCCGTCTTCGACACGCCGTAATGGATCATTTCCACGGGGGTGACGATGGCGGAGTCGCTGGCGATGTACTGCACGCGTCCCCAGGCGCGGCCGATCATGCCGGGCAGGTAGGCGCGGGTGAGCCGGACGGCGGTCAGGACGTTCACCTCGAAGTAGCGGCGCCACTCGTCGTCGGTGATCTCCAGGGCCGGTTTGGCGCCGAAGACGCCGAGGTTGTTGATCAGGATGTCGGCCTCGGGCAGGACGTCCAGGGTGCGGGCCGTGCCGTCCTCGGTGGCGAGGTCGGCGGCGACGGGGACGACCTGCGCGCCCGGCACCTCGGCGCGCAGCCGGTCGACGGCCTTCCCGACGGTCTCCCGGGAACGGCCGTTGACCGCCACGCGGGCGCCGGACCGGGCCAGGCCGGTGGCGATGGCCGCGCCGATGCCCTGCGTGGAACCCGTGACGAGCGCTGTCCGGCCAGTGAGATCGATGTTCATGCGACCAGTCCTTCCCCGCCTGACCAGGTCGTATCCGGCGGGGAACCGGCCGGGGTGTCTAGGGCTTCCAGCGGAACAGGCGGGCGCCCCTGGCGTAGTAGAGGTTGCCGTCGCCGCCCTTGGTCAGGTAGGCGACGCCGTCCGAGGTGAGCTTGACGGCCTTCCAGGCACGGCGGTCGACGCGCCAGAGGGAGCCGGCCATGGTCGCGTAGAGGTGACGGTCGCCGCTGAGCACCAGGGCGCGGTCGTGACCGTACATCGAGGACTCGCGGGGGAACAGCCGCTGCTGCTTGGTGACGTGTCCCTTGCGCGGGTCGAAGGTGAACAGCGTGCCGTCGGCGAGGCCCCAGATGACGCCCTTCGCGTCGACCGTGAGGGCGTTGACCGTCGCCGCGCCCGGCACGGGGACGACGGACGAGACGGTTCGCCGGGTGGCGGGGTCGAAGACGAAGAGTTCGGCCTCCTTGGCGGTGGGGTCGATGCCGTAGCCGCCGTTGATCGAGGTGCCGCCGTAGAGGAGGCCGCGGTGCTGGGCGAGCGAGACCACGCTCTGCGCGGGGACGACGTCACGGTGCACGTCCACCTCGCCGGTCGCCGGGTTCCACAGGGTCAGCGCCCCGCCCAGCCTGCCGGACTTCGGCACGCTGCCGACCGCGATCAGGTCGCCGGTCTGCGCGAACGCCTGCGGCCTGTCCTGCTCGTGGCCGATCGCGACCGGGGCCTTGGGATTGGTGCCGTAGGCCCAGGGCTTGTCGAGGTCGTAGTCGAGGAGGAGGCCGTCGGGGTAGCGGCCGTAGACCAGGTGCCTGCCGTACGAGCCGAAGCCCTCGATCTGGCCGGCGGCGGCCAGCAGGGTGGTGGCGCCGGTGGCGGGGTCGAGGCGGGCCATGCCGGGTGGGGAGAGGAAGCCGCCGACGTGGATCGCGCCGTCGGGGGCGGCGCCGATCGCCTGGATGAGGTTGGGGGCGCCCTCCAGCTTGTCCTCACCGAGGTAGGCGGTCTTGCGGGTCTCCGGGTTCCAGACGTAGACGCGGCCGTAGTAGTAGGTCATGGCCAGTGACTTGCCGGGGAAGTCGGGGTTGTCCATCTCGATCCACGCCCACGACCCGGGGAACCCGTTCGGGCCCCAGCCCGTCTTGGTCCAGGTGTGCGTGTCGAGGTCGTAGCGGACGATCCCCTCGGCGGCGATCCTGAAGTAGACGTTGTGCCCCGAGGGGTCGAGGGGGGAGATCGCGCGGCCGGAGATGCCCTTGACGATGTTGTCGAAGGTCTTCTCGACGGTGTCGTAGACCAGCAGGTCGTTGGAGGGCTGGACGCGCAGCAGCAGGTGGTCGCGGGCCCGGGTCATGTCGTAGACGACCTCGTGCGTGCCGTACTCGGCGGGGAGCGGGATCTGCTCGATCGTGCCGGTCGCGCGGTCGAATCGGGCGAGCCGGGCTCTGGGCTGGGTCCCGACGTAGACGTGCCGGTCGTCGACGGCGAGTGTGCGGGCGTACGTCTCGCCGGGCACGACCTGGCCGTGGTCGGTGAAGGCGCCCGTGCGCGGGTCGTGTGAGAAGAGCTTGCCGCCGGGGTAGGTGCCGCCGTAGATCACGCCGTCGGGGGCGGCGGCGAGCCGCCAGATGCCCTCACCGGGGTACGGCACGCCGAGCGAGGTGACGGCCGTGTCGCCGGGCTTCCAGCGGTAGAGCTGTCCCTCGGTCATGCCGAAGTAGACCGTGCCGTCGGCCGTGGAGAACGTGCTGGCCCAGCTGTTCACGCCGGCGGGCAGCCGTTCCTTGAAGACCACTTCCCCCGTGCGGATGTCGGTGACCTGGAACATGCCGGGAATCTCAGGATTTCCGGCGGTCACCCAGTACGCCTGGGGACGTCCGTCGGCGTCGACCCCCTGTGACTGGTCCTGGGACAGGATCCTGGCGGCGATCGGGTAGCCGAGATCCTCCTCGGCGGCGGCGGACGCGACTCCCGGTACGGAGACGAGCGCCATGACGAACACCACGAGCAGGGCGAGCATCCTCACATGATCCTCCTGGCCAAATATCGGTCTGGACCGAAATCAAGGCGGACATTTCGGCCTTGACCGTTATAGGCTCTATGGTGGCGGTCCCTCAGGCAACGGCCGACATCGAATCGTGACGATCAGGAGGGCGTGCATGCGCCTGCTACTCATCGGCGGCGGCGGCACCGTGGGCGGCCAGGTGATCCCCCACCTGCTCGTACGGCATGACCTCCACGTGCTCGACCCGTCCCCGCCCGCTCACCCCGGCGTGACGCACCATCGCGCGGGCGTGACCGATCCCGGAGCCCTCGACGCCCTCGCCGGGATGGACGCGGTCGTCCACCTCGCCTCGGTGGTCCCGCGCGGGCCGGAGGTGGCGGACAGCGCCAGGGTGACCGCCGCCTTCGGGGTGAACGTCGGATCCGTCTACGCCACCCTCGTCGCCGCCCGCCGCCACCACGTGCCCCGGTTCGTCCACGTGAGCACCATGTCGGTCTTCAGCGAGTACGGCAGGCGTCCGGTCGACGTCTCCCTGCCGCCCGACTCCACCGAACCCTACGGCCTGTCGAAGCGGATGGCCGAGGAGGTCTGCCGGACCACGGCCGGCGACCTCACGGGCGTGTCCCTCCGGCTGGCCCACCCCACACCCGACGACGACTGGCCGCTGTGGCGCCCGCCCGCCGTCCGGCCTCCCGGCCAGGACGAAGCCGTCCCGCCTCCCGGCCCGTCGCGCGGTCCGGATGGGGGCGTTCCGCTCGTCGCCCGGCCGCCGGTGCGGCTTCGGTTCGACGACGGCACACCCGTCGTCGCGCTGGCCGGGAGTGACACCGCCGCCGCGATCGAGGCCGCGCTCCGGTACGGCGGGCCGTACCGTGCCTTCGCCGTGACCGGCGACCCGCGTACCGTCACCGGTGACGACACGCCGGCCGTGCTGGGCTGGGCGCCGACCGGTCGGAGCGTCTGATGGCCCTGTTCGACCTGCCGCTCGACCGGCTGCGGACCTTCGCGCCCGAGCGCGAGGAACCGGCCGGGTTCGACGACTTCTGGCGGATGACGCTGGAGGAGGCCCGGCGCCACGATCTGGACCCGGTGCTCACCCCGCAGGACACCGCGCTGGACCTGTTCGAGGTGTCGGAGATCCGGTTCTCCGGCTTCGGCGGGCACCGGATCGGCGGCTGGTTCATCGCGCCCCGCGAGCGGCGAGGGCCGGTGCCGTGCGTCGTCCGCTATCTGGGGTACTCGGTGGGACGCGGGTTCCCGCACCAGTGGCTCGCCCATCCCGCCGGCGGGCTCGCCACCCTGGTGATGGACACCCGGGGGCAGGGCGGCGGCTCGGGGGCGCCCGGCTTCACCGCCGATCCCGTCGGCGGCACCCAGCCGGAGGTGGCCGGGTTCCTCACCCGTGGGCTGGCCGCTCCCGAAAGCTACTACTACCGGCGGGTCTACACCGACGCGGTGCGCGCGGTGGAGGCCGCGGCGGCGCTCCCCGCCGTCGATCCCGGGCGGATCGCGGTCTCGGGTGGCAGCCAGGGGGGCGGCGTC
Organism: Dolomitihabitans soli; assembly: GCF_022213955.1. Lineage (GTDB taxonomy): Bacteria > Actinomycetota > Actinomycetes > Streptosporangiales > Streptosporangiaceae > Streptosporangium_A > Streptosporangium_A soli. The sequence continues at coordinate 152,938 of NZ_JAKNTW010000023.1, forward strand.
GGGCTCGCCGTGGCCGGACTCCTGCCGTCCGCGCTGCGCGCGGTGGTCCTCGACGTCCCCTCCCTGGCCCTGTTCCGGCGGGCCACCGAGATCAGCAACGCCGGGTCGCGCTCGGAGATCGCGGAGTACCTGCGCACGCACCGAGGGCTGATCGAGGAGGTCTTCGGTGTGCTCTCCTACTTCGACGGGGTCAACTTCGCGGCCCGCGCGACGGTGCCCGCCTGGTTCTCCGCCGCGCTGATGGACCAGGTGTGCCCGCCGTCGACGATCTTCGCGGCGTACAACCACTACGCGGGGGAGAAGCACATGCGGGTCTGGCCGTACAACGGGCACGAGGGCGGCGGCGGCGAGCAGGAGGCCGCGAACCTGGCCCTGCTCAAACGCCTCCTCTGACCCCTGCCCCGCCAGCCGGTGGTGGGTCGCCTGGCGGGGCGGCGTGGTCGGTCAGATGACCGAGGTGAGGACCTTGGCGAAGGCCTCGGTGACGTGGGTGGCCTCGGCCGGGTCCGCCATCAGCATCGACTGGCGGATCCAGACGACGTCGGCGGCCGCGGCCGTGGCCGCCGGGCACGCCTCGGTACGGGCCTGGTGCAGCGCGGCCATACCGCCCAGAGGCGGATAGCCGCCGTCGATCGGCACCCCCTCGGCGGCCATCGCGGCCAGCAGGAACTCCCGGTCCACCGGGGTCTCCAGGCGGAGCATCAGCAGGTGCCGGGAGTCGCGGGTGGTGCCGGCGGGCTGGGGCACGAAGGTCACCGGCAGCCCGTCCAGCTCCGTCGCCAGCTGGGCGCAGAACGCCTCCCGCCGGGCGATCTCCGACTCCAGCCGGTCCAGCCAGGGGAGCAGCAGCGCGGCCTGGATCTCGGTGAGCCGCAGGTTCCAGCCCACCTCCGGATGGCCGTACCACTCGCCGCCGAGCCGCCGCCCGAGGTTGCACGCCGACCAGATCGCCCCGTGCGCGCCGGCCTCCCGGCAGACGATCACGCCGCCCTCGCCCGCGGTCATCGCCTTGCTCGCCTGGAAGCTGAACACCCCGGCGTCGCCGAGCCCGCCGACCGGCCTGCCGTGGTAGAGGGCCCCGTGAGCCTGTGCGCAGTCCTCCACGACCACCAGGCCGTGCCGCCGGGCGACCGCCGTGATCGCGTCCATGTCGGCCGGGCTGCCCGCGAGGTGCACCGGCATGATCGCGGCCGTCTCGCTCGTGACGGCCGCCTCCACCGCCTGGGCGGACAGGTGCAGATCGACGGGGTCCACATCGACGATCACCGGAGTCGCCCCCGTGAGCAGGACCGAGGTGGCACACGCCACGAAGGTGTAGGCCGGAATGATCACCTCGTCCCCCGGCCCCACGCCGAGCCCGCGCAGCGCCGCGAACAGGCCGAGCGTCGCGTTCCCCACCGTCACGCCGTACGGCACGCCGGATCGGTCCGCGAAGGCCGCGGCCAGATCGTTGCAGACGGAGCCCTGGGTGGCGCCCCACAGGCCGCTGTCCAGCACTTCGGTCACCAGTTTGCGCTGGCCGTCGTCGAGCGGCGGCGGCCAGGACGGCCACGGGGCGGATCTGACGGGGGTGCCGCCGTGGATGGCGAGGGTCACGATCGCTGTCCTCCATGATCGAAGTCAGGGTGGTCGGGGTGCAGGCCGAGAATTCCGGCGAGGTTGCCGCCGAGGATCAGGGCGCGTTCCGGCTCGGTGAGCGGGGCGAGGGTCACCCGGCCCAGGCCGACGCGGAGGTCGAGGAAGCAGGCATCGGAGCCGAAGAGGACGCGTTCGGCGCCCACCATGGCGGCCAGGCGGGCGATCCAGCGGCCGGTCATCTTCGAACCGCAGATCTCCAGGAGCACGTTCGGGTGGTCCGCCACCAGCGTCGCCGCGCGGGCGAAGCCGTACGGCCACAGTCCGGCGTGCCCCAAGAGCAGGGGGATCGTGGGATGCCGAGCGGCGACCACGGCGAACTGCGACGGGTCGCTCCACGGTGAGTCCGTCTGGCCGTGGGCGAGGACGGGCAGCCCGGTCGCGAAGGCGGGCTCGTAGAGCGGGTCGTCGAGGCGGCATTCGTGGACGTCGGGGTGGAGCTTGACACCCCAGACGTGCGGCCCGCCGGTGAGGGGCGTGCGGTGGTGCGGGTTGTAGACCTGCCAGACGCCGAACCTGCCGGGGAACCTCCGTGCGGCCTCGGCGGCCCGCCTGTTGCCCTCGGCCGCGTCGGGACCGACGGCGAGCAGGTCGCTGACGCCCATCGCGGTGACGCCGATCCGGTCCATCGTGGCGACCAGTCCCTCGGGGGAGGGGTCGGGGATCAGGAAGTCGGGCCAGCGACCGAGGTGGCCGTGCGCGTCGAGGATCATCGGACACCTCTCGATCCAGGGGCTTCTGGCGGGGACGACGTCTCGGGACGGGTGGACGTCTCCAGGAGCGGCGCGGGTTCCGGGCGGGCGGACGGGTTCAGGAAGGACGGCGCTGCCGGTCGGGCGGCGGCTTCTGGCGGGGACGACGTCTCGGGGTGGGGGCCTTCGAAGAGGGGGAGGGCGTCGGAGCCGGGGGCGGACAGCAGCCTTCGGAGCGAGCCGGACGCGATGGCGGCCGTCTCGTCGGAGCTGAGGGCCAGATGGTCGAGCAGGAACCTGGGTCCGCAGTCGTCCATCACCGGTGCTCCGGTGCCGAACACCAGCCGGTCCGCGCCGTACAGCCCGGCGAGCCACTCCACGCCCCCCTGGGTGTTGACCGTCCCCATCTCCAGCCACAGGCCGGGGATCTCGGCCATCAGCTCGGCCACCGCGCGCAGTCGCCGGTAGCCGGGATTCAGCAGCAGGATGCGCAGGCCGGGCAGTTCGCGGGCGAGGGTGTGGAGTTCGCCCGGCGAGGTCTCCGCGAAGTCGATCGCCACGGGCAGGTTCAGCGCGGCCAGCCAGCGCAGGGCGATCGGCCCGGTCAGCTCGAAACCGTGTCGTTTCGGGCAGAGCCTGATCATGCGCACGTCCCAGGCCGTCACCTCGCCGGGGCCGCCGGGCGTGCTCGCCCCCGGCACGCCGGGCACCACGACGGGCACCGGGATCAGCCGGGGATCGTTCAGCGCGAGCAGCGCCTCGTTGCCCGCCGCCGCGTCGGAGTGGAGGCTCAGCGTGTGGGTGACGCAGGCGGCGGCGACGCCCAGGCGGTCCATCTCCGGCCTCGGGTCGACGGGGAGGTCGTCCATGGGTACGGGCCCGATCAGCCGGTGGGCGTCGATGACCTCTCCTGGTTTCGGCACAGACCGAAATCTAGCCATAGGCTTCCAGAGCGTCAAGGGAATCCATTATGGTCAGCCACGGTATGCGATCAGGAAGGCTGTCGTGACCGTGTTCGACGCGAGGAGCCTCATCGGCGAGCTCAGGGTGACGCTCGACATCGACGTGCTCGCCGGCGCCTATCCGACCGTGCCGGGCCACCCGGTCCCGTCCAGGCGCTCCTGGCGGACCAGGAGACGGCGGCCGGTGCCGTCGCCGGCCTGCGCGCCGCGATCTACGACATGATCTCGGGGCAAGGTGCTCGCCATGATCTCGGGGCAAGGTGCTCGCCATGACCTCGGGGCACCCGGGTGATCTTCCTCGACACGCACTTCTGCCACCTGGGCGACTTCCTCGTCGTCGCCGGCGACAAACCGGGCTTCCCACCCCTCCACATCGGAGGACAGCCGCACCACCCGCGCCGGCCGGTCGTCATCGGTGATCAGCGGTCCGTCGTCGTCTTGGGTGATGTGCTTCCACCGCTGGAGGCTGAGGCACCCCACCTCGCCGACCCGGCCGGTCGTCATCGGTGATTGCCGTGGGTGATGTGCTCCACTGCTGGAGGCTGAAAGCATCCCACCTCGCCGACCCGGCCGACCGGTCGCCCGCCCGGCAGTTCGGTGAGCCACGCCTGGGCGCAGTCCTCGATCCGCGTCAGGCCGTGCTCGTCGGCGATCTCGCGCAACTCGTCCACAGGTGCGGGCGCACCGAAGAGGTGAACCGCCATGATTTGCCTTGGTTTTGGCGATGATCGCCTTGCGAACCGCGTCGGGATCGAGGTTTCCGATAAGAGGATCAACATCGGCGAAGACAGGGACGGCGTTCTGCGCCAAGATGGGGGCCACGGTCCCGAAGTCGGTCAGCGGCGTCGTGATGATCTCGTCGTCGGGGTCGGGAGCGGCGGCACGACCGCGAGATGGAGGGCCGCGGTGCCGGAGCTGCACGCGACAGCATGGCGGGAGCCGTACAGCTCCGCCGTCTCGTGTTCCAGCGCACGCGCCTCGGTCCCCCAAACGGAGTTGAGCATCCTGGAGCGGATCACCTGTTCCACGGCGGCCATCTCCTCCTCGCCCAGCGTCCGCCCGCCCGAGTCGGTGGCACTGGGAAACGTCGGGGTCAACGGATATTTCGCAGGGGGTAGAGTCTGATATACGGTCTTGACCGTAATCTTGACGACAGCCCGCGACAGGAGCTAGGAGGTTTGGGTGGGGATCCTCATCGGAGTGGTCGGCCCTCACGATCTGGTTGACGAGGTGGCCGCCATCTGTGAGGAACAGCCGGGCGTGAGCACGCTCCGGCTGGACTACGACCACGAGTCGCAGGCGCCCACGGTCGTCGAGGCGCACGCCACCGCCGTCGAGGGCTGGCTGTTCACCGGCATCGTGCCCTACATGCTCAGCCACGACGCCGACGTGCTCTCCCGCCCCGCCGCGTTCGTCGACTACTCCGGCGCGACCCTGCTCAGCGCCCTCGTACGGCTGCAGCACCAGGGCCAGGACGTCACCCGGCTGTCCATCGACACCATCTCCACCGCCGACGTGATGACCACCTTCGCCGAGGCCGGCCTGCCCACCAGCCAGCTCAGGACCATCCCCTACCGCGCCGGGATGACGTCCGAACAGGCGGTCGCCTTCCACCGGCGCGGCAAGGGACACGCCGCGATCACCTGCCTCAGCTCGGTCCACGAGGAGTTGCGCGGCGAGATCCACGTGCTCCGCCTGGTCCCGTCGATCCACTCGGTACGGGTCGCCCTGCGGCAACTCCTGCTCTCCGCCGAGGGGCAGGCCCAGGAAGACGCGCAGATCGTGCTCGGGCTGATCGAGATCGACGCCGAGGAGGGCCTGCTCCGGGAGGCCACCGCGCTCGGCGGCACCCTCGCGGCCTTCCGCGGCGGCACCCACCTGCTGGTCACCACCCGGGGGCCGCTGCACGACGCGACCGGCGGCTTCTCCAGCCTGCCCATGTTGTCGCGCCTGGCCGGCCACAGCCGGGTCGTCCGGGTCGGCTTCGGCCTGGGCCGCAGCGCCGCCGAAGCGGAGAGCCTGGCTCGCCGGGCCCTCGCCCGCGCCCGCCGGATCGGCGACGTGGCCGCGGTCCTGTCGGTGCGCGCCGACACCGACATCCTGCTCGACTCGGTGAGCGCGCCGCCCGCCGCGGAACAGAACCTGCGGGTCATCGCCCGCCGCGTCGGCCTGTCCGTGCCGACCCTGGAGAAGCTGCTCGAAGCCCGCACCGCCCTCGGCGACGAGCCGCTCACCACCAAGGAGATCGCCGAGCGCCTCGCGGTGCAGCAGCGTACGGCCCGCCGCATGCTCCACCGCCTGGAACTGGCCGGCCTCGCCGAACGCACCGGCAATCTCACCAGCGGCACCAGCGGCCGGCCCCTCACCCTGTACCGCCTGATGCTCTAGCGAACCCGTCGGCCGTTCCTGTGCTCTAGCGAACCCGTCGGCCGTTCCTGTGCTCTAGCGAACCCGTCGGCCGTTCCTGTGCTCTAGCGAACCCGTCGGCCGTGCTTGACATGAACCTTGGTTGAGGTCCGAAGGTTGCCGTATCCGCTCCCGGTCAGGGGACGGGGAAGCGCCACCATCGGAGGAACCGTCATGCCCGAAAAGCCGCTCAAGCTCGCAGTGATCATCGGCAGCGTCCGGGAGGGCAGATTCGGGCCGACCGTCGCCGACTGGTTCGTCCGCCAGGCCGTACGGCACGGCGGCCTGGACGTCGACGTGATCGACCTGGCCGGGACGCCCCTCCCCGTGATGCTGCCCAACTTCGGTGCCGCACCGCCCCGGGAGACCGCGGAGGCGTTGGAAGGGCTGACGCCGAGGCTGGCGGCGGCAGACGCGTTCGCGATCGTGACACCGGAGTACAACCACAGTTTTCCCGCGTCCCTGAAGAACGCCATCGACTGGCACGACCGGCAGTGGCACGCCAAGCCCGTCGGCTTCGTCTCCTACGGCGGCCTATCGGGCGGTCTGCGGGCGGTCGAGCACCTGCGCCTGGTCTTCGCCGAACTGCACGCGGTCACCGTCCGGGACACCGTCAGCTTCCACGGCGCCTGGGGCCAGTTCGGCGACCAGCACGAGCCGGCCAGCCCGGCGGGGGCCGACGCGGCGGCCAAGGTCCTGCTCGACCAGCTCGCCTGGTGGGCGTGGACGCTCCGGGACGCCCGCGCGGCCCGCCCTTACGCGGTCTGACACGGGCGTCGGAGGTGTTGGTGTAGGTCACCTCCTGCTCGGCCTCGCCGGCCGTTTCGTCGCCCACCGGGTGGATGCCTACGTAGGCGGTGGCGAACAGCGTGCTCTCGGTCGTCTTCGCGATGTCCGGACGCCCGCGGCCGCCGTCGTAGGGTCCGAGGTCAGGGGTGGCCTTCGCCGTACTGACACTGACGAGGGCGTTCTTGAGCTGCTCGCCAAGGGCGATGAATGCTAGAAGGCTCGCATGCGGTTGATCTCGGCGGCCTGGCTGACGGAGACGTCCTCGGCCAGTTCCAGGACCCGGAAGTGGGAGCCCTTGGTGAGGACCTCGGTGGCCATGGTGATCGCGCCCAGGTGGTGGGCGGTCATGAGCTTGACGTAGAGGCGGTCGAAGTCGGCGCCGTCGGCGGCCTTGAGGGCCTCGATCTGCTCCGGGGTGGCCATTCCCGGCATGTCCCCATGGGCGGCGTGGTGCTCGGGGACCTTCTGGCCCTGCTCCCGGAGCCAGGTGGTCATCATGGAGATCTCCAGACCCTGGACGTCCGTGATGCGCGCGGCGAGCCGCTTGAGCGCGCCCGACTCGGCGCGCGAGGGGGCCAGCAGGCTGAGGTCGAGCGCCTGGCGGTGGTGGATCACCATGTCCCGCATGAAGCGGACGTCGGCCGCGTTCGCGGCGGGGGAGGGGATGGCGGTGGTGGCTTCGCCCGGTGCGAGGGTCCTGGCCTGCTCGCCCGGCTCACCAGGGGCGATCACGGGGACACTGGGCGCCGCCGCGGGAGTCTCCGGGGTGCCGGTGCACCCGGCCAGGGCGAGTACGGCCGCGCCGGCGATGACGATGAGCGCGGGTCGCACCGGGCCTCCTGAGCGGGTCGTGGCGCCAGCGTGCACGGTAACCCGGGAACGCGGGCCGAGTAAAGACGGCAAACGGTCACTAATCTTGACATGTTGATGTCTAGGCGATTCAGCGGTTGGGGAGGAGACTACGCTCGTTTACGCGCACCCTATTCGGTGGGTAGCGGAGCAAGGAGGTTCTGAGTGTTCACCCTCAGACGGGTCGGCCTGGCGGGCCGGATTCTCGTCGTGGCGAGCGCGGCGCTGGCGCTGACGCTCGCCGGGATGCCGGTTCAGGCCGCGGACATTCCCGGACCGGACGAGATGGTCATGAGCGGGAACGTCACACACGTGACGAATGTACCGAAACCGGCAGGAATCGCAAGCACCATCAACACCGACATCGCCTTCCAGGGCAACTACGCATATGTCGGCAACTACGGCGGTTTCTCCATCTACGACATCAAGAACCCGAAGAAGGCCAGGGCGGTCAGCTCGGTCCTGTGTCCCGGCGGGCAGATGGACGTGTCGGTCTACGGCGACCTGCTCTTCGGCTCCGTGGACGCCTCCAGGAACGACGACTCCTGCGCCAGCACCGCGCAGAGCGCCTCGATCGAGTCGTCATGGGAGGGCGTGCGGATCTTCGACGTCCGCGACAAGGCCAACCCCAAGTACATCAAGTCGGTCGAGACGGACTGCGGCTCCCACACGAACACGTTGGTGCCCGACAAGCAGGGCAAGGCGGTCTACATCTACGTCTCGTCCTACCTCCCCGCGGCGAACTTCCCCAACTGCCAGCCGCCGCACGACAAGATCTCGATCATCAAGGTGCCGCTCGACAACCCGGGCGCGGCGGCGATCGTGAGCATGCCCGTCGTGTTCCCCGACGGCGGTAACGAGACGCAGCCCGGCCTGCTGGTCCCGACGACCGGCTGCCACGACATCACCGTCTACGCCGAGAAGGACATCGCGGCGGGCGCCTGCATGGGCGACGGCGTGCTGTTCGACATCTCCGACAGGGAGAACCCGGTCGTCACGGCCAGGATCACCGACCCGAACTTCGCCTTCTGGCACTCGGCGACGTTCACCAACCGGGCCGACAAGGTCGTCTTCACCGACGAACTGGGCGGCGGAGGCGCGGCCACCTGCAACGAGGTCGTCGGCCCGCACCGGGGCGCGAACGCGATCTACGACATCTCGCGCGGCCAGTTCGTCTTCAAGAGCTACTTCAAGATCTCCCGGCACCAGGCCGACACCGAGAACTGCGTGGCGCACAACGGCTCGCTGATCCCGGTCAAGGGCAAGGACATCATGGTGCAGGCGTGGTACCAGGGGGGCGTCTCCTTCTGGGACTTCAGCGACGCGGCCAACCCCCGGGAGTTCGGCTACTTCGAGCGGGGTCCCTCCGTGACGGGCGGCGGCGGCATCTGGTCGGCCTACTACTACAACGGCTACGTCTACGGCAGCGACTTCAACCACGGCCTCGAGGTGTTGAAGATCAATGACCGGCGGACGAACCCGGCCAACGGCGTCCGGACCGACCGTCTGAACGCGCAGACCCAGGAGTCCTACCGCGGCCACGGTCACCACTGGTGACAGGCGGCGGAGCCGGTCGCCATCGCTGACCGGCGGCAGGTGCGGAACGACGGCGGGCTCTCAGCAGAGGGCCCGCCGTCGGCGTTTGTGTAGAGGTTCCGCCTCTTTTGCATCGTGATTCAGTGACATGTCGGCATGCAGTCGGTATCACCATGCGATCGCGTCATCTCAACAGTTGGATAACCAACAGGGCCTGAGCCTCGACAGTGAGCCGTCGGCACGGTTTTGTGATCCAAGCGGAAACCAATCTGGGTCCCCGGCTCTCCTCAGGCCAGTCACCTGAGCTGTGGACCGGCACATGGATCGGCGCATGGACGGGGACCGCTCGCGTACCTCTCCCTCATACGCGAGCGATCCCCGATCCCCCTTGCGGCGAGCAATGCCCCATCGCCCGCTTCGACCTCAAGTGCCCCGCTTTAGGTTCTCTATGCAGAAAACCTCAACTCATCTCACGCCGGAGGTACGAATCCTCCTGGCGTCGGCCCCGCTTCCTCCGTCGGCACACCGCCCCCATCCCGTGGCGCGTACGGCGAGCCCGCGCCCTCTCGAACCGGCAGATCCGGCGGCGGCGCAGGCACCCCATCCGGCACATAAGGCCCGGCGTTCACCGGAGGCGGCGGCCCGCCGTACACGGGGGCGTACCGGGGCCCGCCAGACACGGGCGGGGCGTAGTGGGACGCGTCGTACGGCGGGGCGTACTGGGGCGCGTCGCGCGGCGGGGCGTCCTGCAAAGCGGACGGTCGTGGCGGCGGGCCGTACGCGGGCTGGGCGAGGGGAGCGTACGGGGACGCGTCGCGCGTGGGCGGGGCGTACCGCGGGGACGGGGACGGTGGGCCGTACGCGGGCTGGGGGGTGAACGGCTGGGGCGGGCCGTACGCGGAGGGGGGAGACTGGGCGGCCTGGCGGGCCAGGCGGAGGCCCTCGCGGCGGCGGCGTTCGGCGAGGACGGCGGCGAGGTAGGCGTGCGCGGGGACGCCGGGCGGCGGCGGTGGCGAGACGAACGAGGCGACCTGGGCGGCGATCCGGACGCCCATCTCGTGCTGTACGGCGGGCGAGAGGGCCTGCAGGCGGGACAGATACTGCCTGGCGGTGTCGGCGACCTCGGACGGGAGCCGCGACAACTCCAGCCGGGACGCCCAGCCGGCGAGGGCGGGCGGCATCGGCAGCGGCGCGTTCCGGTCGCGCGGGCCGCGTTCGGAGATGACGATCGTGCCCGCGAAGATGTCGCCCAGGCGTTTGCCCTTCGCCGAGATGAGCGAGGTGATCAGTGCGGGCGCGCCCGTGAGCAGCCACACCTCCAGCACCCCCGCGAGCCCCCGGAACAACGCCTGCCTGAACCTCTCCGGCCCGCCGTCGTCGCTCACCACCCGCAGCCCGAGTGCCAGCTTGCCGAGGCTGCGACCCCGGCTCAGCGTCTCGAAGGCGACCGGATAACCGGCCATCACCAGCACCGTGAGCAGGATGTTGACCGCGCCGCTGAGCGCGGCGTCGGCGATCAGCGAGAACTGGGCGATCAACCAGAACGCGCCCAGCAAGGTCGTGACCTGCACGAGCATGTCGATGAACAGGGCGACCGCCCTGCTGGGCAACTCGGCCACCCGGACCTCGACGACCACGGCCTCGCCGGTCACGACATCAGACACCCCCGCAGCCTACCGACTCCCCGGCGGCTCGATCCGCACAGAGCCGGCCCAGGGGGTGCGGCCGGGTGGGTGCGGCCGATTCAGGGGGACGCGGTTGTGCGGTGTACGGGCACGTGACCGCCCGGACGGCCGATGGCCGCCGCTCGGTGGCCATGGTCAAGCGGCGGGACGGCCATGGGTGGGTACTGCCCGGGGGCTGTGGTCCGGGCGGGTGTTCCGCAGGCGGGCCTCGTCCGCGCATGAACGGCTCCTGGAGCGGGGCTAGGCTCGGCGGGTGGACATCGACGCATTCGTGATGGCGCATCGGCCGGTCTGGGATCGGCTGGAGGAGCTTGTCCGGCGCCGTAGGTCGTTGAGCGGGGCCGAGGTCGACGAGTTGGTCGACCTCTACCAGCGGGTGGCGACCCATCTGTCCATCGTGCGCTCGGGGTCTGCCGACCCGGTGCTGGTCGGCAGGCTCTCGTCGCTGGTCGCGAGGGCGCGCTCGGCGGTGACGGGGGCGCACACGCCCGCCTGGCGGGAGTTCGCGCGGTTCTTCGCCGTCTCGTTCCCCGTGGTGGCCTACCGGGCGCGCTGGTGGTGGCTCGGCACGTCGCTCGTGTTCATCGCGGTCTCCGCCGTGCTCGCCACGTGGGTGGCGCTGAACCCCGAGGTCCAGGCGTCGCTGGCGTCACCCGAGGAGATCACCCAGCTTGTCGAGCACGACTTCGCCGACTACTACTCGGAGAACCCCGCCGCGTCGTTCGCGGGACTGGTGTGGATCAACAACGTGTGGGTGTCGATGCAGGTGATCATTTTCTCGATCTTCCTCGGGCTGCCGATTCCCTGGATCCTCTGGCAGAACGCCGCGAACGTCGCGACGTCCGCCGGTCTGATGGCGTCCCGCGACAAGCTCGACATCTTCTTCGGCCTGATCACGCCGCACGGTCTGCTGGAACTGACGGCGGTGTTCCTCGCCTCGGCGGTCGGCATGCGGCTGGGCTGGACGGTCCTGGCTCCCGGCCCGCGCAGGCGGGGGGAGGCGCTGGCCGAGCAGGGGCGCGCGGTGATGAGCGTCGCGCTCGGCCTGATCGTGGTCCTGCTGGTGTCCGGGCTCATCGAGGCGCTGGTCACCCCGTCGGGCCTGCCGACCTGGGCCAGGATCGCGATCGGGGTCATCGCCGAGGCCCTCTTCCTCGCCTACGTGCTGGTGCTCGGCCGCCGCGCCGTGGCCGCCCACGAGACCGGCGACGTCGAACGCGCCCCGGACGTGGCCCCCTCAGCCGGTTAGCCGGTGAGGTCAGCGCCCACCGCGAAGCTGGTCCGGACGCGGCCCCCTCAGCCGGTGAGGCTGTCGGCCAGGTCGGCGCCCACCGCGAAGCTGGTCCCGGCCTCCTCAGCCGGTTAGCCGCGGGGTCAGAGGCGGCCGGCGGCCTTGAGGGCGAGGTAGGCGTCCGCCAGGGCGGGAGCGATGTCCTCGGGGGGCGCGTCCACGACCTCCACACCGTGCCGCCGCAACCGGGCGGTGATCGCCCGCCGCCCGGCCATCAGGCGCTCCGCGGCGGCGGCGTCGTAGACCCGCTCCGCCGTACCCCTGCCCGCCGCCATCGCGGCCACCCGCGGATCCGACACCGCGGCCAGCAGCACCAGGTGGCGCGAGGAGAGTTGCGGCAGGAGCGGCAGCAGGCCCTCTTCCAGCGAGGCGGCGTTCAGGTCGCTGAGCACCACCACCAGGCAGCGCCGCTTGGCGCGGGCGAGCACCGCCGCGACCATCCCCGCGGAGTCGGCCTCGACCAGCTCGGCCTCGATCGGCGCCATCACGTTGACCAGCGACGACAGCAGTTCGGTACGGCTCGCGCCGGACACCCAGGCGCGCACCGCCCGGTCGTAGGCGAGGAAGTCGACCCGGTCCCCGGCGCGGGCGGCGAGCGCGGCGAGCAGCAGGGCCGCGTCCATGGACCAGTCGAGCCTGGGCCAGCCGGGCGGCATCGCGTGTTCGGGCGTCCCGGCCGGCGGGACGGGGGCGGTGCCGACCCGGCCGGCGGAGGTGCGGCCGGTGTCGAGGACGATGAGCAGCCGGCGGTCCCGCTCGGGCCGCCAGGTCCTGACGACCACGTCGTGGCGGCGCGCGGTGGCCCGCCAGTCGATGGAGCGCACGTCGTCGCCGTACACGTACTCGCGCAGGGAGTCGAACTCGGTGCCCTGACCCCGCACCAGCGCGGGATGCCGGCCCTCCAGCTCGCGCAACCGGGCCAGCCGGGCGGGCAGGTGCTTGCGGCTGAGGAACGGCGGCAGCACCCGCACCGACCACGGCACCTCGTGCGAGCCCTGCCTGGCCGCCACGCCGAGCGGGCCGAGCGAGCGGACCGTCACCTTGACCGACTCCCGGTCGCCGCGCCGGGTGGGGGAGAGCGTCACGGCGAGCCGCCGGCTCTCTCCCGGTGGCACGTCGAGCACGAGCTGCCGGGGGGCGGCTCCGGCGGAGGGCGGCCAGGCGTCCCTGAGCACGCCGCGGACCCGCCGGCGCCCGGGATTCGTGGCGACCAGCTCGACCGTGGCGGTCTGGCCCAGCCGTACGAGCCGGTCGCCGCCGCGTTCGAAGCGCAGCGGGCGGACCCCGCCGGCCAGTGCCAGGTCCGTCAGGATGAACGCGAGCAGCACCAGCCCGGCTCCGGCCAGCGCGAGGCCCGGCCGGGGCGCGAGCAGCACGGCCACGGCCGCGAGGGCGGCGAGCAGGCCGGCCCGTCCGGTCAGCGCCACGAGACGATCACCGGGGCACCGGGACGGAGGCGAGGATGCCGTCGAGCAGGCCGTCGGCGGTCGCGCCCTCCAGCTCGGCCTCGGGGCGGAGCTGGACGCGGTGCCGCAGGGCCGGCCTGGCCAGCGCCTTGACGTCGTCGGGGGTCACGTACTGGCGGCCGGAGAGCCACGCCCAGGCGCGGGCGGCCCCGAGCAGCGCGGTGCCGCCACGCGGGGAGACCCCGAGCTGGAGCGAGGGGGACTGGCGGGTGGCCCGGGCGAGGTCCACGATGTAGCCGATCACCTCGGGCGCGACGTGCACCTCGCCGGCGGCGGCCCGGCCGGCGGCGAGGTCGGCGGCCGTGGCGACCGGTTTGATCTCCGAAAGGTCGCGCGGGTCGAAGCCGAGGGCGTGCCGTTCCAGCACCACCATCTCCTGCTGGCGCTCCGGCAGCGGCACGGTCAGCTTCAGCAGGAACCGGTCGAGCTGCGCCTCGGGAAGCTGGTAGGTGCCCTCGTACTCGATCGGGTTCTGCGTCGCGCACACCACGAAGGGATCGGGCAGCATCCTGGCCGAGCCCTCCACCGTGACCTGCCGCTCCTCCATCGCCTCCAGGAGCGCGGCCTGCGTCTTCGGCGGGGTCCTGTTGATCTCGTCGGCGAGCAGCAGGTTGGTGAAGATCGGCCCCTCGCGGAACTCGAACTCCGCCGTCCTCGCGTCGTAGATCAGCGACCCCGTGACGTCACCCGGCATCAGGTCGGGCGTGAACTGCACCCGTTTGGTGCCGAGCGACAGCGCCGCGGAGAGGGTGCGGACCAGCAGGGTCTTGGCCACTCCCGGCACGCCTTCGAGGAGCACGTGCCCCCGGCAGAGCAGCGCGATGACCAGGCCGGTGACCACGGCGTCCTGGCCGACCACCGCCTTGGCCACCTCGGTGCGCAACGCCCCGAGGGCCGCCAGCGCGTGCTCGGCCCCGCTGTCTGGTGTGCTCACGAATCCCTAACCTGCCTCTCCAGCGTGTCCAGGTATGCGGCCAGGGCGACCAGTCCCGCGTCGTCCGCGGGCGGCCCGCCGTACAACGCGGTTCCGACCTGACCGGCATCCTGCCCTGTCCGTACGGCTATCGCCGTGATGATCGCATCGTGCCCCGAATCGGCCACCAGCCCCAGCCTCGGCATGAGCCGGTGCAGCGCTCCTGCCCGCAGTGCGGCCGCCGCGCGGTCCCTGGCCCGGCGCGCCCGGTAGAGGCGGCCGCGGCCCTCCACGGTCTCGGCCGCCCTGACCACGACGGGCAGCCGTTCGGCGACCACGGGACCGAGCCTGCGGCCACGCCAGAACGCGACCAGCGCGACCGCGATGACGAGCTGGATCACCGCCCAGCTGACCCCGGCGGGCATCAATTCGGTGAAGCTCTTCCCCTCGGGCCCGGGGAGTTCGGGCAGCGTCTCGGGGGCCGTCAGCCAGACCAGCGTCGGTCTGGTGCCCGCGAGGCTCGCCCCGAGTGCGGCGTTGCCGTCCTCGGTGAGCCTCAGGTTGGTCAGGAACTGGCCGTCGCCCACCGCGGTGATCGTGCGGCCGTCGCGCTGGTAGGAGACCAGCGTGGGACGGCCGTCCGCCGGGTAGCAGCCGATCGCGCCCGGCGGGCCGCGCAGGGAGTATCCGCCCATGTAGGCGCTGCCCGCCTGGACGGCGGCGGGGAGCGCGCACTCCGGCTCGCGGGAGCGGACGCGGGCGGTGTCCTCGGTGCCGGAGAGGGGGGCGAGGCCGGGGGCGAGGGACGGATGCATGGCGCCCGGCCCGATCAGGAGCCGGTCGCCCGGCAGCCCGGCCAGCCGATCGACCTCGTCCTGCCTGAGGAAGGAGAGGTCGGTGACCAGCAGCAGGGAGCCGGCCGTGGCCGCCCTGGCCGCCGCGTCGGCACTGGTCACGCGTTCCACCCGGACTCCCTCGTGGCGCAGCAGCTCGGCCAGCCCGCTGGAACCCGCCAGGGTGGAGTCACCGGGGTCGAGGCTGCGGCCACCGCCGCCGATGCCCGCCAGGAGCACACCGCCGACGGCGACGGCCAGCACGATCAGGCCGACCAGCAGGGGGCCCCGCCCGCCGCGCCAGATGCTTCGCACGGTCGGGGAGGTGGCCGTCACCGGCTCGCCTCCTGCCGCCGCCTGGCGGTCCGCAGCCGTTCGTCGAGGGTGCGCAGGGTGTCGTAGTGGGCACGGGTGCCGGGGACCTCGCCGTACGCGATGTCGTCGAACGCCTGCGCCGCCGCGCCCAGGTCGGCGGCGAAGTCGGGAAGCGCGTGGCCGGCCGCCGCCGCCAGCTCGTCGGCGGTGCGGCCGGGCTGCCGGTCGATCAGGGCCCGTTCCTCCAGCCCGCGCGCGATGGCCCGCATCCGCTCGCGTACGGCCCCGGCGAAGTCGCCCGCTTCGGCCAGCCGCTCGGCCTCGGCGCGGTGTTCCGCCGCGGTCAGCACCCGGCCGCCGAAGATCCCCTCGGTGATCGCGACGCCGCCCGCCGTGGCCTTCCTGCCGTACCAGAGGAGCAGCCCGGCGATCGCCAGCACGATCATCAAGATCACGATCGCGGCCAGGACGCCGCCGATCACTCCGCCGGGCGCGCTGTCGAGCAGGTCGCCGACGAACTGCTGGAAGGTCCTGAGCACGCGCTCGGCCAGCGGCTCACGCTGGTAGCTCTCGTCGAGCATCTCCTGGACGGCCCGGCGCTGCGCCTCGTCGCGTCCGATGTCGATGGGACTCACGGTCGGCGCTGGTCGCGGTCTGCCGCGTAGCCGGGGTCCCAGAGGTCGTCCGCGGAGGCGGGGACCCAGCCCTGGCGCTGCTGCTCGATCGCGGCGGTCTGCAACACCAGGTCGAACGCCTCGCCGCGCATCCGCCGGTCGGCGTAGAGCAGCCCGTTGACCCCGGCCTGGACCGGATAGACGATCATCGACCCCAGTGTGCCGCCCACGGCGATCAGCACCGCGGTGAGCACCGCGGCCACCGCGGTTCCCCCACCCGTCGCCCCGATGAGGGTGCCCGCGATCGTGAACGGAATGGTGAACACCGACCCGATCATCCCGACCAGCAGCGAAGTGAGCAGCAGGATGCCGAACACCCGCCAGAAGTCGCCCGTGACGAGGCGCCACGACCGCCGCATGCCGGCGATCACGCCGAGCCGTTCCAGCACGATCGCGGGGGCGGCGAAGGCGAAGCGGGTGGTGATGATCAGGGTGTAGCCGATGGCGAGGACGATCGACACGAACGACAGCAGGGCGACCGTCAGCACGCTCCCGCCGCCCGCGGCCACCGCGATGATCAGCAGGACGAGCAGCACCAGCGGCACCAGTGTGAGCAGCCCCGTGAGCAGCACCAGCCCGAACAGCGCGGGCACCCGGGAGCGGGTCAGCCGCCACGCCTCACCGGCGGTGATATTGCCGCCGAAGACGGCACGGCCGAGGATCCGGGTGAGCACCCCGCTGAGCAGGGTCACCGCCACGAACTGGACGATCAGCGAGACGAACGTGCCGGCGTACACCCCGAGCACGGAGGAGACCGACGGCGCCTGCTCGGCCAGCGCGGGATCGGCGAACAGGTCGCCGGCCGTGCCGAGCAGCACCGCCTGGCCGATGCCCACCGGGATCGCGCCCAGCGCCGCGGCGATCGCCGACAGCCCGAGCACCGCCTTCGGGTTGGACCTGATCAGCTTGATCGTGCCGTCGAGGATGTCACCGAGGCCGAGCGGGCGCAGCGGAATGATGCCCGGCCGCAGCGCGGGCGGCGGCGGGCGGAAGCCGTGGGGCGGAAACCGGGGATCGGGATGCTGAGGATACGGCGGGTACGGCGGGGCCTGCCGGTGGGGCGGGCCGGGGGGCGGAGCCGGCGCGTCGGCCCCCGGGGCGGCACCTGGGACGGTCCACGGAGAGACGCCGGGGCCGCCGTAGGGAGGGGGCTGCTCAGCCGCCCACCCAGGTGGTTGCTCGGGAGGGGAACCGTGACCGTCTGACATATCTCAATCCTGGCATGATGCGTGAGCCGATGGCGTGATCGCGGCCGACCGGTGCGCGGGGATGGCAGAAACCGGTCGCTTACCGCAGACTGGGTGCTGACAGTTCGCCCGGCGCGGGGCCGGATCGGGGGCTGTCAAGCCACTGGGGACGGAATGCCGGGCACGTTGACGTCGTGTACGCCTAAAATTCGGTTTACGGCTGCTCGGTCTTATGGCCTTGTATCGCCCGGCCGCTGGACAAGGGTAACCTTCGACGATCGTACGGGTTCGCCCAAAGTCTCCCAAACTGCATAAAACGAATGAGGGGCCATGAAAGGACGCGTGCTGGTCGTCGACGACGACGCCGCTCTCGCTGAGATGCTCGGCATCGTGTTGCGCGGGGAGGGTTTCGAACCATCCTTCGTCTCCGACGGTGACAAGGCGCTCGACGCGTTCCGCGACACCCGTCCGGATCTCGTACTGCTCGACCTGATGCTGCCCGGCGCCGACGGCATCGACGTGTGCCGCCGCATCCGCGCCGAGTCCGGTGTGCCGATCGTGATGCTGACCGCCAAGAGCGACACCATCGACGTGGTGCTCGGCCTGGAATCCGGCGCCGACGACTACATCGTCAAGCCGTTCAAGCCGAAGGAGCTCGTGGCCAGGGTGCGCGCGCGGCTCCGCCGTACGGACGAGCCGACGCCCGAGATACTGCAGATCGGCGACGTCACCATCGACGTCGCGGGGCACTCGGTGAAACGCGGCGAGGAGACCATCAACCTCACTCCGCTGGAGTTCGACCTGCTGGTCGCGCTGGCCCGCAAGCCGCGGCAGGTGTTCACCCGCGAGGTCCTGCTCGAACAGGTCTGGGGCTACCGGCACGCGGCCGACACCCGGCTGGTCAACGTGCACGTCCAGCGGTTGCGCGCCAAGATCGAGAAGGACCCGGAGCATCCGGAGATCGTGGTGACCGTGCGCGGCGTGGGTTACAAGGCAGGCCCGGCCTGACGGCCGGTCCCCCCCTGGACCCCGACATGCCACCGCCGAAGGGAAAGCCGAAGCGCCGGACGCCGATGCAGATCGTGCGCGGCGTCCGCAGGAGGGCGCGGCGCGCGGCCGGCAGGCTCCGCCGCGTCTGGCGGCGTTCCCTGCAACTCCGGGTGGTCACCAGCACGCTGGTCATCTCGGTGGCGGTGGTGGCGGTGCTCGGCGTCACCCTGATGCAGCAGTTCACCAAGACCGTGGTGGAGGGGCGCACGAACGCCGCGCTCACCGAGGCGATCTCCGACCGGGCCTCGATCGTCGGCCAGCTCAACCAGCCGCCGGGCGAGGTGAGCAAGCCGAGCACCACCGGCCTCGGCGACCCGGCGCCGAGCGCGGGCGACTCCTCCCTCGACCGCGCGGCCATCGCGATGGCCAACCGGGCGGGCGAGGCGAGCCGCTACACCGTGATCATCAAGAACGAGGCCATCCCCGGCGAGTACCGCGCCACCAACGAGATCGACCCGCGCAGCATCACCGCCGACCTCCAGCAGAAGGTGCGCGACGGCCGCCTCAACGACACCCAGTCACGAACCGGTGAGCTCTACTACTTCGGCAAGGCGCAGCCCGAGCCCGGCATCGCGATCGGCGTCAAGGTCGAGAACGGCTACGAGATCTACCACTTCTTTCCGCTGACCGAGGAGGAGAACCTCCTCTGGTCGGTCCGGCAGACGCTCGTCGGCGTCGGCGTCGGCCTGGTGGTGCTGCTCGCGGCCATCGCCTCGCTGGTCACCCGCCAGGTCGTCACTCCCGTACGGCTGGCCCGCCAGGCGGCCGAGCGGCTGGCCGCCGGGCAGCTCGAAGAACGGCTCAAGGTGCGCGGCGAGGACGACCTGGCCCGGCTCGCCACCTCGTTCAACGAGATGGCGGCCAACCTGGCGCTCAAGATCCACCAGCTGGAGGAGCTGTCACAGGTGCAGCGGCAGTTCGTCTCCGACGTCTCCCACGAGCTGCGCACCCCGCTGACCACCGTGCGGATGGCCGCCGACCTGCTCTACGAGGCCCGTGCGGACTTCGACGCCGCGGCCTCGCGCTCGGCCGAGCTGATGCAGGCCCAGCTCGAACGGTTCGAGTCCATGCTCACCGACCTGCTGGAGATCAGCCGGTACGACGCGGGCGCCGCCACCCTCGACGTCGACTCGGTCGACATGCGCGACGTGGTGCTGCGGGCCGTCGCCGACTCCGAGGCGCTGGGCGAGAAACAGGGCGCCCGCTTCGCCCTGCGCCTGCCCAGCGAGCCGTGCATGGCCGAGGTCGACAGCCGCCGGGTCGAACGGATCCTGCGCAACCTGCTGTTCAACGCGATCGAGCACGGCGAGGGCAAGGAGATCGTGGTCACCGTGGGCGCCGACCGGGACGCCGTGGCGGTGGCCGTGCGCGACCACGGGGTGGGGCTCCGCGCCGGCGAGGAGAACCTGGTCTTCGACCGCTTCTGGCGGGCGGACCCGTCACGGGCCAGGACCATCGGCGGCACCGGCCTCGGGCTGGCGATCTCCAGGGAGGACGCCACGCTGCACGGCGGCTGGCTCCAGGCGTGGGGCGTGCCGGGCGAGGGAACCCAGTTCAGGCTCTCGCTGCCCCGGGTGGCCGGCGCCGAGCTCAAGGGCTCGCCGCTGTCCCTGGTGCCGCCCGAGATCGAGATGCGGCGCACCTGGCGCGCGCACATCACCCCCGTGCTCTCGCCCGCCACGGGCGAGCGCGTGCTCGACGTGACGCGCGAGGGAGGCTCCGCGTGAGACCCCACAGGGTCGGCGCCGCCGGGCTCGCCCTCGCCCTCGTCTGGGCGGGGGCGTCCTGCGCGGTCATCCCCACGGGCGGGCCCCCGGTGTCGTACGAGGAGCAGGTCCAGGGCGACCCGCTGCGCAAGCCGTACGTCAGGGTGGTCGCCACGGAACCGCGTTCGGAATGGACCCCGCAGCAGGTCGTCTCGGGGTTCCTGAACGCCATGGCCAGCCTCGACGACCCCGGCTGGAAGATCGCCAGGAAGTATCTCACCGCGGAGGCGGCGCGGGGATGGCGGCCGCAGGTGGGCGTGACCGTCTACGACAAGGGGCAGATCGTCAAGGTCCCGCTGCCGCCTGACGACGCGATGGAGACCGAGGTGACCCTCAAGGGCGCGGTCACCGGGTCGATCGACGGCGAGGGCAAGTACCGCGCGCGGTCGAGGCCGGGGGGTGAGTCGAACTTGCAGTCGTTCCCCCTGATCAAGACCCCCCAGGGGTGGCGCATCACCGAGGTGCTCAACGTGCTGCTGCTCACCGAGGCCGACATCCGGCGCAGTTACCGGCCCGTCAAGCTCTACTATCTCGACCACCTGCAGAAAGGTCTCGTCGTCGACGAGGTGCGGATCCCCGTCGACCCCGCTCAGGACTTCGCCGAGAGCATGGTCAGACGGCTGCTCGACGGCCCGACCGGCACGCTCAAGGACGCCGTCAGCAACGCGCTGCCGGCGGGCACCGAACTACGGCGAGTCTTCACCGAGGACGACAAGATCATTGTAGACCTGAACGAGGCGGCTGCCAACGCGATCTCCTCGGGCGCGCGCGGCGGCGCCGTCGACGCCATGGCCGCCCAGATCGGCTGGACGCTGAACCAGCTCACCGAGCGCTGGGAGGTGGAGGTACGCGTCAACGGCGAGCCGTTCTACCCCGACGGCAGCGCGTTGCGCGTCGGCTTCGACCGCTAGGGCCGCTTCGACCCCTGGCTGAACGCCGGGGCCACCCGCACCTACCTGATCAAGGACGGCGCGCTGCACGTGCTCAACTCCGACGGCGTGCCCGGCCCGGTGCCCGGCCAGGCCGGCCAGCCGGACGGGGGCCACGTCCAGCACGCCGTCTCCGGCAACCAGGCGAACGTCGCCGCCCTGAACGCCGGCGGCGACGCCGTGGAGGTCGCCCCCCTCGCCGACGGCGGCCAGTGGCAACGGTGGATCACCGGCAAGGACCTCACCATGCCCTCCTGGGACCGCTACGACACCGTGTGGGCCGCCGACCGGCTCGGCGCGCGCTCCTCGCGCGTCTTCCGCCACAACGGCAAGCAGCAGACCAGGATCGCGGCGCCGGGCCTGGAGACGGTCGGCGTACGGTCGCTGAGGGTCGCCCGCGACGGGGTCCGCATCGCCGCCCTCGTCGACGACGACCTCGGCACCCACGTCCGCGTCGGCACCATCATCCAGGGCCACGACACCCGCGTCGCCAACCTCCAGACGCTCTTCACCGCGGCCGAGGGCCAGAAGATCGTCGACCTCGCCTGGCGCGACGCCACCACCCTCCTCGTGTTGACCGGCAGCAAGTCGGGCCAGGAACTCCTCGCCATCTCCGTCACCGACGGCACCACCGAATCCTTCAAGGCCGACGCCCGCATCACCTCGATCGCCGCCCTGGAGGACCGCGTCCTCGCCGGAGCCCAGGACACCGAGGAGGACAGGCGCGAGCTCCTCCAGTGGGAGCCGGTCAAGGGCACCTGGATCCCCCTGATCAAGGACCCCGCCACCATGCCGATCCTTCCCCTGGGCTGACCCACCCGGGTTTCCGCGGTGCGGACCGGGTTGGGGCGGTGGTCGGCGTGCGCGTACGTGTGGTTCGGGCTGGTGCGGGGTCGTCGTCGTGGTGTCGGTGTGTCGGTTCGGTCGGCTGAGGCCGGTGGTGTCGTCCGACCGTGTCGGTCCGCCTGGATCGCGTCGCGGCGGAACTGTCGGCGCCGGGTGGCAGTCTTCGGGGGTGCTGGGAGACCTGCTCGATCTCGTGTTGCCGCAGCGATGCGGCGGGTGCGACGCGCCGGGAGCGGTGCTGTGCGCCGGATGTACGGCGGAGCTGTGCTGGGAGCCGCGGGCGAGGATGCCGTCGCCGTCGCCGCCCGGGTTGCCGGAGTGCTGGTCGGCGGCGGTGTACGAAGGGGCGGTCAGGCGGGCGATCATCGCCTACAAGGAGCGCGGCCGTACGGCGCTCGCCCGGCCGCTGGCCCGTGCCGTGGCGGCGACGATCGCGGCGGCGGCGCCGGAGGGGCCGGTCGTGGTGGTGCCGGTGCCGAGCGCGCGCTCCGCGCGGCGGAGCCGGGGGCACGACCCGGTCGGCCGGCTGGCCGCGCTCGCCGTACGGGAGCTGGCGGGGGCGGGGCGGTCCGTGGCGCTCGCGGCGGTGGTCGGGCAGCGGCGGCGGGTGGCGGACCAGGCGGGCCTGAGTCACGCCGAGCGTGCCGTGAATCAGTCGGCCGCCTATCGGGTCGGGGGACGGCACGCGCGGGAGGCGGCGGCTCTCTGGGCGCGTTCCTGGCCTGTCGTGCTGGTCGACGACATCGTGACCAGCGGAGCCACGCTGGCGGAGTCGGCCGCGGCCTTGCGCGGGGCCGGAGCCGAGGTTCGCCACGCCGTCACCCTGGCGGCGACGCCCCGCCGTACCGGTGGCAGGGGTGTGGCGGACGGGCGGGTGGTGAGAGGGTGACGCCCGGTGGCGCGACACGCCGAAATGTCCGAAAATATGGGGTTACGGAGGGTAACAGGCAGCCCGTGGGATACGGCTCACCTGAGGGCCACATCTTGCTAGCGGGATTCCTCGGCTGTGGCTGCTCAATGGACGTGAGAAGCGCTCACGAATGGGGATGCAGCCCCACCGTAATCGGCGCACCGGGCGCGCGGTAACCCGAAAGAAAATCACGCATAGTGATCCGTTGACCGATGTGCAGGCTGACATTCGGGCGGGTTCCGGATAGCGTTCGAGCATGGCACCCGTTCGGGTCCGTGGTTGCGCAGGGTCGGGAGTCCCGGCTCTGCTAGCCGATGCCAGCCGCAGGCTAAACGGTCCACGTAAGACGACTCTTTGTCGATCGATCACGGTGCGGCTTAGAGGTAAGTCCTGCCTCCCCGAAGGGTCAGATACCCCTCGTCAGGAGAGAAGGGTAGTAGTGGCTCAGAGCCGCGAGCCCCTCAGCAGGCGAATGTGGGGTCGAAGACCAGGTCGGCCGGGCGGGTGCCACCCCAGTTCCCGGAACGAGCGACGGGCGTCCCTGCGGCGTCCTCGCGAGGTGAACGAGGAGGAGCCATCCGCTGTTGCCCGCTGAGCGACGCCACGACCCCGTCGTGGTGTCCCGGAGCCCGGCTTCCGGCCGGGCACTCAACCACAGTCGAGAGGCGAAGGGGGGCTGTTGCATGGACATCATCGTCAAGGGACGGCACACCGGTGTGAGTGACCGTTTCCGCGACCAAGTGACGACCAAGCTGGCCAGGATCGAGCGTCTGGACAACAAACTCATCCGAGTGGACGTGGAGGTGTCCAAAGAGCGCAACCCGCGGATCAGCGATCAGCGCGAGCGTGTGGAACTCACCATCCACTCACGTGGCCCCGCGATCCGCGCGGAGGCGTCGGCCGACGACCGTTTCGCCGCACTGGACCTCGCCCTCGGCAAGCTGGAAGGCCGGCTCCGGCGGATCAGCGATCGGCGCAAGATCCACCATGGCAACCAATCCCCCCCGTCCGTTGCCGAGCTGACCTCCGTGGATCCCTTCGAGGTCCCGCCGGAATCATTCCGCAAGGAGTCGCAGGCGGAGCGGAGGGAACCCGAGCCGGAGCCTGCGGCGAGGAAGTACGACGAGCCTATCGTCCCCATCGAGATGGACGGTGACGGCCCGCTCATCGTCCGCGAGAAGTTCCACGAGGCCGATCCGATGACCATCGATCAGGCGCTACTGGAGATGGAGCTCGTCGGCCACGACTTCTATCTCTTCCGCGACAAGGAGAGCGGCCAGCCGAGCGTGGTCTACCGACGGCGCGGATACGACTACGGCGTCCTGCGGCTCGTCGAGCCGTAGGGGCCGCGCATGAAGATCCTCTCGACCAACCCGAGGACCGCGTAACCCGTGTAATCATGGCGGTTCAGAGGCTCTGGGCCCCCCATGAGGAGGAGACGTGAGCGAGCGAGCCATTCGACGTGGCACCTTGGTCGTGCGGCTGCCTGAGGAGGCCGCGCGAGCGAGTGAGCCGAAGGGCACGGTCACCTTGGGCGTGCGGCCGACGAAGAACGCCGCGCGAGTGAGCGTGGCGAGCGGATCGTCGTACGGCGCCGTGGGCACGCGGCCGATGAAGGAGGTCGTGTGAGCGAGCGTGGCGAGCGGATCATCGGGTACGGCACCTCGGGCGGGCCGCCGGCGAAGGAGGTCGTGTGACCGATTCCGACGAGGCGGGTGCGGCCGGTCAGGACGAGCCGATCCGCGTGCTGATCGTTGACGATCACGCGTTGATCCGCCGCAGCCTGGAGATGGCGCTGGCCGCGGAGGCGGACATCGAGGTGGTCGGTGAGGCGAGCGACGGTCAGGAGGCGGTCGAGCTCGCGGACCGCCTCCTGCCGGACGTCGTGTTGATGGACGTCCGGATGCCGAGGCAGAGCGGCATCGAGGCGACGCGCGGCATCAAGGCATCGGTGCCGAGCACGCGCATCATCATGCTGACGGTGAGCGACGAGGAGGAGGACCTCTTCGAGGCGATCAAGGCGGGTGCCACCGGCTACCTGCTGAAGGACGTGCAGCTCGACGAGGTTCCCGACGCCGTGCGCGGCGTGCACGAGGGGCAGTCCCTGATCAACCCGGCGATGGCCGCGAAGCTCATCAGCGAGTTCGCGAACATGAGCCGCAAGGAGGCCGAGCGGCCCCCGCAGCTTCCGGTTCCCCGGTTGACCGACCGGGAGATGGAGGTGCTCCGTCTCGTCGCGAAGGGCATGAACAACCGGGAGATCGCCAAACAGCTCTTCATCTCTGAGAACACCGTGAAGAACCACGTACGCAACATCCTGGACAAGTTGCAGCTGCACTCCAGGATGGAGGCCGTGGTCTACGCGGTCAGGGAACGGATGCTGGAGATCACCTGAGCCCTCCGGCCCGGCCTCTCAGCCGAGGCCGGCGGGCCGCCGGGCCAGGTCGGCGAGCTCGGGCGGGGTGACCCGTTCGACGCGCACGTCGGTGCAGCCGACCCATTCGGCGGCCGACCACAGGGCCTCCCGCACGGCCTCGACACGTTTGACCTGCCCGGGCCCGGGCTCGATGCTCATCTGGCGGGCGATGAGCGTCGAGCCGTCGCGGGCCGGATCGACCCGTCCGACGAGCCGCCCTCCTGCGAGGACGGGCATCGTGAAGTAGCCGTGCACCCGCTTCTCTTTGGGGACGTATGCCTCAAGCCGGTGGTTGAACCCGAAGATCCGCTCGGTGCGGGACCGGTCCCAGACCAGCGAGTCGAACGGCGACAGCAGCGTGGTGCGATGACGTCCCTTCGGCTCGGTGGCGAGGGCCGCGGGGTCCGCCCACGCGTTGGGCACGCCGTCGCCGGTCTCGCGGCCCCGCCGTACGGCGGGCCAGCCCGCGACGTGCACCGGGGTGAGCCCGGCGGCGCCGCTGGCGAGAGCCTCGTCGAGGAAGGCCGCGTGCTGACCCTTCAGACGGAGGAAGTCGATGAGGTCGGCCCTGTTCGCGACCCCGAGAGCCGCCCCGGCCACGCGGGCCAGCCGTACGACGCACTCCTCGTCGGTCAGGTCGTCGGCGCGGAGGTGGTCGGGGACCGCGCGCTCGGCCAGATCGTAGATCCGGCGCCAGCCGACCCTGCGGGTGCACACGACCTCGCCGATGTCGAGCAGGTACTCCACCGAGATCTTCACGTCGGACCAGTCCCACCAGGGGCCGCCGTTCTTGGCGCCGCCGAGGTCGGTGGTGGTGAGCGGGCCGCTGTCGCGGACCTGGTCGAGGACCTTGTCCACGGTGGGCGGCACCTGGTGCCAGCGGAAGCGGCGGGTGCGGTAGGCCCTGCGCCTGAAGGCGTAGAGCGGCCAGTGCTCGATGGGGACGATGCAGGCGGCGTGGCACCAGTATTCGAAGGCGGCGCCGCCCCAGTAGGCCAGCTCGACCTTGTCCCTGCCGACGGCGCCGAGCCGGGCGTAGGCGATCAGCTCGTGCGAGCGGGCCAGCACCGAGATCGTGTCGAGCTGGACGGCGCCCAGCCTGCCGAGCACGGCCGGGACACCGCCGCGGCGCGCGTCGGACCCGAGGAAACCCTGGGCTCGGAGGATGACGCGCCGAGCCTCGTCGGGGGTCAAAGAGGTCACCATGGAACAGATGCTAGTTCCCGTCACCGACAAAATGACTTCGCCGGTGTCCCACGACCCGGCTCAAGCTCCCCGTGATCTTCGACTCGACCTTCGAAGGGGGAGAACCGGAAGCGCGGTTCGCCCCGGGGTCAGCGACGGATCTGGGGAGGCTCGAACGGGGAGTGGTGCTCGGCGGCGGAGATCACCCGTGGCGAGTCGACGATCACGTCGGAGAAGATGTCGAAGGCCAGCGCGAGGATCCCGCCGATGGCGATGAGCGCCCCGCCCACCCAGAACATGAACCAGTGCGGGCCCACGCACAGGGCGATCCCGCTTATCACGAATCCCAGCAGGATCACGGTGACCGCCAGCCACGAGGAGGCTCGCCCGGCGTGACTCTGCACATCCACCTGCTCGTCTATGGTGTGTGTCATCGATCTCTCCCTCCCGGGCCGGTAGCGGACGCCACGGGGGAAACGCGCCGGTGACATGGATCTTCTGGCGCGGGGCGATACAGTGCGCCATACCCTCTGTGGCCTTGCATACGCGTCGGCGGGAACTTACTGCGTCGCGGCCGCGTTCTTGACGGTGGCTGTGTCTGGTGGTGGAAGCGCCTACGATGGCAACGGGGAACCATGTCTCGTCAGCCCGGCCGGGGTAGACCTGCGAGGAGCTTTACATACAGTGGCTGCCATTCTCGACAAGATTCTTCGCGCAGGCGAAGGCAAGATCCTGCGCAAGCTCAAGCGGATCGCCGATCAGGTCAACTCGATCGAGGGCGATTTCAAGAGCCTTTCCGATGCTGAACTGCGCGCGCTGACCGACGAGTTCAAGCAGCGGCACGCCGATGGCGAGTCGCTCGACGACCTGCTGCCCGAAGCCTTCGCCACGGTGCGCGAGGCCGGCCGCAGGGTTCTCGGTCAACGGCACTTCGACGTCCAGATCATGGGCGGTGCCGCGCTGCACATGGGCAACATCGCCGAGATGCGCACCGGTGAGGGCAAGACCCTGACCTGCACCCTGCCCGCTTATCTCAACGCCCTCGCAGGCACGGGCGTGCACGTCGTCACGGTCAACGACTACCTGGCGAAGCGTGACTCCGACAACATGGGCCGCGTGCACCGCTTCCTCGGTCTCGAGGTCGGGGTGATCCTGGCGAACATGCCGCCGGAGGAGCGCCGCAAGCAGTACAACGCCGACATCACGTACGGCACGAACAACGAGTTCGGCTTCGACTACCTCCGCGACAACATGGCCTGGTCGCTTGAGGAGTGCGTGCAGCGGGGCCACGGCTTCGCCGTCGTCGACGAGGTCGACTCGATTCTCATCGACGAGGCGCGCACGCCGCTGATCATCTCCGGGCCCGGTGAGCAGTCCGGCAAGTGGTACCAGGAGTTCGCCAAGATCGCCCCGAGGCTGCGCCGCGGCACCGAGGGCA
The DNA here is from genome assembly GCF_022213955.1 of Dolomitihabitans soli. GTDB lineage: Bacteria > Actinomycetota > Actinomycetes > Streptosporangiales > Streptosporangiaceae > Streptosporangium_A > Streptosporangium_A soli. The sequence continues at coordinate 180,711 of NZ_JAKNTW010000023.1, forward strand.
AGGACGGCCAGGAGCAGTCCGGCGACTACGTCGTCGACGAGAAGAAGCGCACGCTGGGCATCTTCGAGCCGGGCGTCGAGAAGGTCGAGGACTGGCTCGGCATCGACAACCTCTACAAGCCCGAGCACACCCACCTGGTCGGCTTCCTCAACAACGCGCTGAAGGCCAAGGAGCTCTACAAGAAGGACAAGGACTACATCGTCGTCGACGGCGAGGTCCTGATCGTCGACGAGTTCACCGGTCGCGTGCTCCACGGTCGCCGTTACAACGAGGGCATGCACCAGGCCATCGAGGCCAAAGAAGGCGTGAAGATCAAGGACGAGAACCAGACTCTCGCCACCGTCACGCTGCAGAACTACTTCCGCCTCTACGCGCGCCTGTCCGGCATGACCGGCACCGCCGCGACCGAGGCCAACGAGTTCCACCAGACCTACAAGCTCGGCGTCGTCCCGATCCCGACCAACAAGCCGATGGTCCGCAAGGACCAGGCCGACGTGGTCTACAAGACCGAGGACGCCAAGTTCGACGCCGTCGTCGAGGACATCAAGGAGCGCCACGACAAGGGGCAGCCGATCCTGGTCGGCACCACCTCCGTCGCCAAGTCCGAGCGGCTGTCGAAGGCGCTGGGCCGCCGTGGCGTGACCCACGAGGTGCTCAACGCGAAGAACCACGCGCGTGAGGCCACGATCATCGCCGAGGCGGGCCGTAAGCACGCGGTCACCGTCGCCACCAACATGGCCGGCCGAGGCACCGACATCATGCTCGGCGGCAACCCCGAGTTCCGCGCCGACCTGGAGCTCCGCCAGCGCGGGCTCGACCCGGTCGAGACCGCGGAGGAGTACGACAAGGCGTGGCCCGAGGCGCTGGAGAAGTCCACGAAGGCCGTCCAGGCGGAGCACGACGAGGTCACCGACCTGGGCGGGCTCTACGTGCTGGGCACCGAGCGGCACGAGTCGCGGCGCATCGACAACCAGCTCCGCGGCCGGTCCGGCCGTCAGGGCGACCCGGGCGAGTCGCGGTTCTACCTGTCGCTGGGCGACGACCTCATGCGGCTGTTCAACTCCGCCAGGGTCGAGATGATCATGACGCGGCTGAACATCCCCGACGACGTGCCCATCGAGTCGGGGATCGTCTCCAAGGCCATCGCCTCCGCGCAGAACCAGGTCGAGCAGCAGAACTTCGAGACGCGTAAGAACGTCCTGAAGTACGACGAGGTCATGAACCGGCAGCGCAAGGTGATCTACGCCGAGCGCCACCGGGTGCTTGAGGGCGTCGATCTCCGCGACCAGATCCGCGGCTTCGTCGGCGACGTCATCGACGAGTACGTCGCCGGCGCCACCGCCGAGGGCTTCGCCGAAGAGTGGGACCTCGACAAGCTGTGGAAGGCGCTCGGGGCGCTCTACCCGATCTCCATGACGGCGGACGAGCTGATCGAGGAGAACGGCGGCACCCGCGAGGACCTCACCGCCGACTTCATGAACAAGCGGATCAAGGAAGACGCCCTCGCCGCCTACGACAGGCGCGAGGAGGAGCTCGGCGAGGAGGCCATGCGCGAGTTGGAGCGCCGGGTCGTCCTGTCCGTCCTCGACCGCAAGTGGCGTGAGCACCTCTACGAGATGGACTATCTCCAGGAGGGCATCGGCCTGCGCCAGATGGCCCAGCGCGACCCGCTGATCGAGTACCAGCGCGAGGGCTTCGACATGTTCGCCGCGATGCTCGACGGCATCAAGGAGGAGTCGGTCGGATTCCTCTACAACCTTGAGGTCGAGGTCCAGACCAACCCGATCGTCGAGGAGTCCGACGCGGTCGAGGACGCGTCGATCGCCGAGACCCGTTCGATCATCGCCCGTGGCCTCCGCGGCCCCGACCGCCCCACCCAGCTGGAGTACACCGCTCCGGGTGAGAGCGGCGAGGTCGAGCACACCCGGGTCAGCACCGCCGAGGAGCGGGCCGCGTACGGCGATGTCTCGCGGAACGCGCCCTGCCCCTGCGGCTCGGGCAAGAAGTTCAAGCGCTGCCACGGCGACCCCAAGAACGTCGACGCCTGACAGCCGTTTCTCCGCCCGGACGCCCACCCTCGTGGTGGGCGTCCGGTTTTGTTTCGCCCGGACGCCCACCCCCGTGGTGGGCATCCGGTTTCGTCGCCGCTGTGTCGTTCGTCGGCTGTCCGCCCCCGTGGTGGGCATCCGGTTTCGACCCGTTCGGGTCGAATGTCGGCCCAGGGTCGGCTCTTGCAGTGGGCGTCCGGTTCTCGGGTGGGTCGTCCGTCGGCCGGACGCAAGTCTTCGTGGCCGGTGGCCGGTTCGTGGCTAGGGGGTGGTCTCGAAGTCGGTGCACAGCCACTGGACCCCCTGACGCTCCAGGCGCATGGCCAGCACCCTCGGGCGTCGGCCACAGTGCACGAGCAGGCACATCTCGATCACGCCGTCGGCGGGCCTGGAGACGTGCGGGACCGAGGCGAACGGCGGCCGGTCGGCATCGATGATCTTCCCCGCGCGGAGCAGCCCGGCGTACGCGCGTTCGGTGGTGTGGGCGGCGACGGTACGGGCCAGGCGGCGCCCGGCCAGGATCTCCGCGAACGCCTGCCCGAGCGCCCGCAGCCGCCGCTCGTCCGGCGCCGGGCCCATACTCCGCACCCACGAATCCGCCGCCGGCCCGATCTCGTCGTAGGCGAGCGCGAGAGACCCCTGGATGTACGGCGGGGCGGGCGGCTGGTCAGCGGGGGCGCGCTCGTCGTCGTAGGGCGGGTCGACGGCGGGCGCGGGCGCGAAACGGGGCAGGGACACGGGCCGGAGATGACGCGACATGGCGACTCCGCTTATCTGAGGGGGAGATTCCTGACATGACAAGGAGTTTCCGGCCTGTCCCCTGGATACCCCGGCCGCCAGCTTCCCGGCTTGCGCGGCTGATTTGTCGTCTTGCGCGGAGAAGATGGCCACCGGTTGGATCGGTTGGGGACCAGCTTCGCTCGTGATCCGACAGGCCCTCCCGGTGTTAACGGTCTCCCTCAACGGCCGTGGCCGCCTCCTCGGGTTCGCGGCCCGGGGTGGGGATGTTCAGTCTCCTGATCAGGAAGCTGAAGATCACGTAATAGAGGACGAAGTAGATGAGTCCCGTCACCAGGATCAGGCCCAGGTTCCTGGTGTTGCCCTTGGTGGCGTTGAGAAGCATGTCCACGGCCCCGGCGGAGAAGTTGAACCCCAGCCGGGCGTCGAGGGCGGACATCAGGGCCATCGAGACGCCCATCAGGAGGGCGTGCACGGCGAACAGGACGGGCGCGACGAAGACGAAGGCGAACTCGATCGGCTCGGTGATGCCGGTCACGAACGAGGTCAGCCCGGCGCCGATCATGATTCCGCCGACGGTTTTGCGGCGGTGCGGCGGCGCGGCCCGCCACATGGCCAGCGCCGCCGCGGGCAGGCCGAACATCATGACGGGGAAGAAGCCGGTCATGAAGACACCCGCGCCCTCCTGACCGGCGAAGTAGCAGTTCAGGTCGCCCGTCGCGACGGTCGTTCCGACGGTGCACTCGGGGATGGTGAACCAGACGATCGTGTTCAGGAAGTGGTGCAGCCCGAGCGGGATCAGCAGCCGGTTGGCGACGCCGTAGATGCCGGAGCCCTCGGTGCCGTGTTCGGCGAGCCAGTCGCCCGCCTTCGTGAGCCAGTCGCCGACGGGCGGCCAGACCAGGCCGAACACCACCCCGAGGACGAGCGCGGCGAGCGCCGTGACGATCGGCACGAACCGCCGGCCACCGAAGAACGCGAGCCAGGTCGGCAGCTTGATCCGGTAGTAGCGTTGCCAGAGCACGGCGGCGATGAGCCCGATCAGGATTCCGCCGAGGACCCCGGTCGGGTTCAGCGCCCCCAGATCGACCTGCGGTTCCGGTGTGCCGTCCGGAGTCACGACGGTGACCATGACCTTCTCGTGCACCGCGCTCCCGGCCGGGGCGGCGAAGAACATGACCTTGGACACCCGGTCGAAGACCAGGTAGCCGACCAGCGCGGCCAGCGCGGTGGACCCGTCGGCCTTACGGGCGAAGCCGATGGCCACCCCGACCGCGAACAGGATCGGCAGGTTGTCGAAGAGCGCGCCGCCCGCGGCGGCGAAGATGGCCGCGACCCGGTCGAGCAGCGCGTTGTCGGTACGGCCCAGCAGGTCGTCCTGGCCGAACCGCAGGAGCAGCCCGGCGGCGGGCAGTACGGCGATCGGCAGCATCAGCGAGCGGCCGATCCGCTGCAGCACGGCGAACACCGCTGACCGCACAGTCGTGGCCATCGCCGCCCCCCACGTTCGCGGTGCTCGGAGGGGGATGGGGGATACCTACCACGCACCCCGAGGGATCAAGCGCCGGCGGCCGGTCAGGTGGTGGTCGTCGGACGTCTCCCGAGTGCTTCGGGGCCGGACGTCGAGAGGTGGCCGCCGTGTGGCCCGGCGGGATCGGGCGCCGGTGGTGGTCTCCCGAGCGCTTAGGGAGCAGAGGCCGGGGGGTGACTGCCGTGTGGCCCGGCGGGATCGGGCGCCGGTGGTGGTCGGCGGATGTCTCCCGAGTGCTTCAGGAGTAGAGGCCGAGGGTGAAGGCGGGTGGCGGTCAGGTGGTGGTGGTGGTGTGGGGGGACTTGGCCGCCGCGGTCTCGCCCGAGTCGATGTCGGATTCGGGTTCGCGGCCCGGCGTCATGATGTCGAGACGTCTGATGAGGAAGCTGAAGATCACGTAGTAGACGATCGCGTAGATCACGCCCAGCCCCATGATCAGCCAGAAGTTGCTGGTGTTGGACTTGCCCGAGTTGAGTGCCGCGTCGATGAGACCGGCCGAGAACCCGAAGCCCAGCCAGCCGTCGAAGGCGGCGGTGACCGCGAGGGAGATGCCGGTGAGGATCGCGTGCACCACGAAGAGCACGGGCGCGACGAAGATGAAGGCGAACTCGATCGGCTCGGTGATGCCGGTGACGAAGGAGATCAGCGCGGCGGAGAGCATGATGCCGCCCACGGCGCGGCGGCGGTGGGCCGGGGCCGCCTGCCAGATGGCGACGGCGGCGGCGGGCAGGCCGAACATCATGACGGGGAAGAAGCCGGCCATGAACTCGCCGGAGCCGGGCTGCCCGGCGAAGTAGCAGTTGAGGTCGCCCGCGGCGGTGACGCCGTTGATCGAGCACTCGGGGACGGTGAACCACACGATCGAGTTGACGAAGTGGTGCAGCCCCAGCGGGATGAGCAGGCGGTTGACCAGGCCGTAGATGCCCGCGCCGACCGTGGAGTGGGTGGCGAGCCAGTCGCCGAAGTCGCCGAGCGCGTCGCCGATGGGCGGCCAGATGAGGCCGAAGACGACGCCGAGCACGAGCGCCGCGAGCGCGGTGATCATCGGGACGAACCGCCGGCCGCCGAAGAAGGCCAGCCAGGCGGGCAGCTTGATGCGGTGGTAGCGCTGCCAGAGCACGGCCGTGACCAGCCCGATGAGGATGCCCCCGAGCACCCTGGTGGGATTGGCCGAGGCAAGGTTCAGCGTCTCCATCGCCCGTCCGTCGGCGCCGAGCACCTGTTGCGACACCTCGTCCCTGATGTCGGACTCGAAGAACATCAGGTGGGTGACCCGGTCCCAGACCAGATAGCCGACGACGGCGGCGAGCGCGGTGGACCCGTCGGCCTTGCGCGCGAACCCGATGGCCACCCCGACCGCGAAGAGCAGGGGAAGGGCGTCGAACAGCGCGCTGCCCGCGCCCCCGATGACGGCCGCGACCCGGTCGAGGGCGACGTGGTCGGTACGGCCGAGCAGGTCGTCCTGGCCCAGCCGGAACAGCAGCGCGGCGGCGGGCAGTGCCGCGATGGGCAGCATGAGGGAGCGGCCGATGCGGGAGAGCACGGCGATGAAGGCCGATTGGGGCGAAGGAGTCGCGGGGAGGCCCGCGTCCGCTGAGGTGGAACTCATCGGGCATTCCTCCAGGGGGTGGGGGTGGGAGGAGTCAGCTGCGACGTTGAGGTATCTCCAGGACTGTGCGGAGTTGGTACCGGTCGGCGCGGTAGGTCGAGACCCCGAGTTCGGCGCACACGCCCCCGGCGAAGGAGCGTCGCTGGAGCAGTAGTACGGCTCCGCCGCGGGGAAGTTTGAGCAGGTCGGCGTCGCCCGGATCGGCGAGGCCGCCGTCGATGGTGAGTTCTCCCGCGTCCAGGACCAGGCCGTAGCGGGTTTCGAGCAGGCCGTACAGGGAGCGGTCGTCGAGGTTCTGGGCGGAGAGGTCCGGTGCGAGGGCGACCGGGATGTGGGCGCGCTCGATGCACAGCGGCTCGCCGTCGGCGTACCGCAGCCGCTCGATGAAGTGGACCTCGTCGCCCGGCTGGATGCCCAGCTCGCGGGCGAGGTGGGCGCTGGCGCGGACGATCCTGCGGTCCAGGTCGCGGGAGCCCGGAACCAGGCCGCGCACGCGCATGTCGTCGCTGAAGGAGGTGAGCCGGATGGCCATCTCGATCTTGGGGCGGGCGACGAAGGTGCCCTTGCCCGCGACCCGGTGCAGCCGTCCCTCGGACACCAGGTGGTCCACGGCCTGCCGTACGGTCATGCGGGAGAGGGCGAAGCGCTGGCACAGCTCGCGTTCGGACGGGATGGCCGCGCCGATGGGGAGCTCGTCGCTCTCGATCAGATCGAGCAGGATCTCGCGGAGCTGGAAATACTTGGGTACCGGGCTGTCCGGATCGATCTGTGCCACGGGTCCTCCCCCCTCGATCTCAGATGTGTGATGAGTTATGGTTCGTACTGGTCTAGTCCGGACTAGACCACACGTCGGAAAAGGGTGTCAACGTGTGGGCCGGCGACGGATCGATAACGGCCAGATCCCGCCCCCGAACCAAAGGATGAGCGCTACATGACGACGAAGATGCGCAGCGAGATCGCCGAGCAGCCGGCCGCGCTGCGGGCCACGCTGGACGCCCTCCTCCCGCGCATCGGGGAGGTCGCGCACCTCGCCGGAAAGACTCGTCAGCTGCTGTTCATCGCGCGCGGCACCTCCGACAACGCCGCCGTCTACGGTCGTTACCTTACCGAGGCGCACGCCGGGCGGCTGGCGACGATGGCCGCGCCGTCGATCGCCACGACCTACCGCCGCCGGATCGACCTCGACGGCGTGCTGGCCGTGGCGCTCTCCCAGTCGGGCCGTACCGAGGAGATCGTGGAGACCCTCGCCTGGGCCAAGGACTGCGGTGCGAAGACCGTCGCGATCACCAACGGCGGGCCGGGGAGCCCACTCGCGCAGGGCGCCGACCTCGCGCTGTGCACCGAGGCGGGCGAGGAGAAGGCGGTGCCCGCCACCAAGACGTACACGACCCAGCTCGCCGCCCTGGCGGTGCTCGGCCTGGGTCTGGGCGCCGAGGTGGACCCCGGTGACCTGAGCCGGGTGCCCGACGCGGTGGAGAAGCTGATCAGTGAGCCGGGCGATCTCGACGCGATCGTCGAAGGGCTGGCCGACAAGCCGGGTGTGGTGGTCTCCGGCCGCGGGATGGCCTTCTCGACGGCGCTTGAGCTCGCGCTCAAGCTCAAGGAGGCGTGCTACCTGCACGCCATGGGCCTGTCGTACGCCGACCTGCTGCACGGCCCGATCGCGGTGGTCGACGAGGACACGCCCGCGCTGCTGGTCGCCGCGGGCGACGGCCCGACGCTGTCCGGCACCATCGCGCTCGCCCAGCGGGTCACCAGCGCGGGCGCGGCGGCCTACGGGGTGGGCGGCGGGACCGGGCTCGCGGCGGTGTCCACGGCGTCGCTCAACGGACCCGACCTGCCGGAGTGGGTCGCGCCGCTCGGCCTGATCGTGCCCGGCCAGTTGCTCACCGAGGCGCTCGCGCGCAGGCTGGGCATCGACCCCGACGCTCCGCGTGGCCTGAACAAGGTCACGCAGACCGACTAGCGTGGTCACTGACCGGTTATGACAGGAGGGTGACATGGCGGCAGACGCTGGCGCGATCATCGCCGGGCTCGGTGGCGTGGACAACATCATCGAGATCGAGCCGTGCATCACGCGGCTGCGCACCGAGGTGCACGACGCCTCCAAGGTCGACGCCGCCGCGCTCAGGGCGGCGGGGGCCCACGGGGTCATGGCCGCGGGGAACATCGTCCAGGTCGTCGTGGGGCCGGAGGCCGACACGATCGCCAGCGACATCGAGGACATCATCGGCTGAGCACGAGGGGGTGTCATGACGACCGTTCTCGCCCCGATGGGGGGCACCGCCGTACGGCTGGCGGAGGTGCCCGACCCGGTCTTCTCGGCCGGCATGGTTGGGCCGGGGCTCGCCATCGACCCGGTGCGCGAGCCCGTCGTCGCGGTGGCCCCCATCGACGGAATAATCATGAAACTGCACCCGCACGCCTTCGTGATCGTGGGCGACGACGGCCGGGGCGTCCTGGTCCATCTCGGCATCGACACCGTCCAGCTCAGAGGGGCCGGCTTCGAACTGCTGACGACCGAGGGCGCCCGGATCCGCGCGGGACAGCCCGTCGTGTCCTGGAACCCCGTGTCGATCGAGGCGTCGGGCCGTTCGCCGGTCTGCCCGGTGGTGGCGCTCGACGGCGACGCGGACTACGTCACCGGCCTCGCCCATGGCAGGATCGATGCTGGAGACGACCTGTTCGAATGGGCTTGACGAAAGTGGCGACGGCCGATGTCGTGGTCGATGGCCCGACCATGATCGATGGCGGCCCGAGATGCTGTAGGCACCGACCCGGGCGGTCTGGACCGCCCGGACTCTTCGAGGAGGAACCCGTGGCAGAGCGCAAGGTCACCGTGCAGTCCGAGGTCGGTCTGCACGCCCGTCCCGCTGCGACGTTCGTGCAGACCGCCGCGAAGGCGACGGTGAACGTGACCGTGGCCAGGATGTCCGGCGAGCCGGTCAGCGCCAAGAGCATCCTCTCTGTCCTGGCTCTCGACGTCCGCCAGGGGGAGACCATCGTGATCAGCGCGGACGGCGAGGGCGCCGATGAGCTCCTCGACGCCCTGGCCGCCATCGCGTCGGCGCCCTGACGTGGACAGGATGGCCGGCGTCGGGGTCAGCCCCGGGGTCGGGGCCGGTCCGGCGCACCTGCTGGTCGGCGAGATCCCCGAACCGCCCGCGGACGCCAGGCACGACGGCGACGCGGCGGCGGAGACGGCGCGCGCGGTCGTGGCGCTGGAGCGGGTCGCCGCCGATCTGGAGGCGCGCGGCGTCCAGGCGGGTGGCACCGCGGAGGACGTCCTGGAGGCCCAGGCGATGATGGCCCGCGATCCGGAGCTGGTCGAGGGGGTCTCGGCGCTGGTCGGCGGGGGGATGGCGGCGTCCCGCGCGGTCTATCAGGCTTTCCAGAAATATCGTGACATGCTGGCGTCGGCCGGCGGGTACCTCGCGGAACGGGTCGCCGACCTCGACGACATCAGGGACCGCGTCGTCGCCCTGTTGACCGGGGTCCCGATGCCCGGCGTCCCCGTCGACGCCGCCGTGCCGTACGTCCTGATCGCGCGTGATCTGGCGCCCGCCGACACCGCGGTGCTCTCCCGTGACCTCGTGGCCGCGTTCGTGACCGAGGAGGGCGGGCCCACCAGTCACACGGCCATCCTCGCCCGCGCGATGGGGGTCCCCGCGGTGGTCGCCTGCGCCGGCGCGACCGCGATCACATCGGGCACGCCGGTGCTGGTCGACGGGACCTCCGGCATCGTACGGCTGATGCCCTCCGACGAGGAGGTCGCCGAGGCGCGGGACGCGGCGGCGGCGAGGCAGGCGGCGCTGTCGGCGGTCACCGGGCCGGGCCGGACGTCCGACGGGCACCCGGTGCCGCTGCTCGCCAACGTCGGAGGGCCGGGCGATCTGCCCGCCGCGCTGGCGAACGGGGCGGAGGGCGTCGGGCTCTACCGCACCGAGTTCCTCTTCCTCGACCGGGCCGCGCCGCCCTCCGCGGCGGAACAGGTGGAGGCGTACCGCGCCGTCCTGGCCGCCTTCCCCGGCGGGCGGGTCGTGGTGCGCACACTCGACGCGGGGGCCGACAAGCCGCTGGCGTTCCTGCCGCCGCCCGGTCACGAGCCGAACCCGGCGCTCGGCGAGCGGGGGCTCCGGATGTTCCGGGTCCACCAGGAGGTGATGGCGGCCCAGCTCGGCGCGCTGGCCGTCGCCGCGGCGGGCACCGAGGCGAAGCTCCAGGTGATGGCGCCCATGGTGGCCACCAGGGCGGAGGCCGAGTGGTTCGTGCGCGCCTGTCGTTCGGCGGGCCTGCCGGAGGCCGGCATCATGATCGAGATCCCGGCCGCCGCGCTGCGCGCCGCCGATCTCGCGGGCGCGGTCGACTTCTTCTCGATCGGCACCAACGACCTCGCGCAGTACACTTTCGCCGCCGACCGCCAGCTCAGCGGGCTCACCGAACTCCAGGACCCGTGGCAGCCCGCGCTGCTCGACCTGATCCACGGCGCCGCCGTCGCCGCGAGCGCCCAGGGCAAGGGGTGCGGCGTGTGCGGGGAGGCGGCGGCCGACCCGGTCCTCGCCTGCGTGCTGGTCGGCCTGGGCGTCACCTCGCTGTCCATGGCGTCGCCCGCGCTGCCCGCCGTACGGGCCGCGCTGGCCAGGCATTCTCTGGACCAGTGCGTCCTGGCGGCGGTGGACGCGCGGGGCGCGCCGTCGGCGGAGATCGCGCGCGCGGCCGCCCGTGCGCACCTGCCCGGGCTGGCCGACCTGGCCCTGTGAGGTCACGTGCACCTATAGCGTGGAGGTCATGGGTAGGAGCATAGGTACGGCAGGCGTTCTGGTGACCATGAGCATGATCGCCGGGTGTGGCGGGACGGGGCAGGCCGCGGGAGGCCCGCCGGAGGTCTCCCGGAGCACGGTGGCCCCCGCCGCCACGCCTGCCCCCACACCTGCTCGCACCCCTGCCGGGCGCTCGAAGGTCGACGCCGTGCTGGCCCGGATGAGCGTCTCCGACAAGGTGGGCCAGCTCTTCATGCCGGTGCTCTACGGGCCGTCCGCCGACACCGTCTCGGGCGAGAACCAGGCGAGGTACGGCGTGGGCAGCCCGGCCAAGGCGGTGCGGAAGTGGCGTCCGGGCGGCGTGATCCTCTTCCCGTGGTCCGACAACGTCAAGAGCGTGGAACAGCTCGTCGGGCTGACCAACGGCCTGCAGAAGTCGTCGCCCGAGGTGCCGCTGCTGATCGCCGCCGACCAGGAGAACGGCCCGGTCTCCCGGCTGGCCCCGCTGGTGACCAAGCTCCCGGCGGCCTCGGTCATCGGCTCCACCCGCGATCCCCGGCTGGCGCGCAAGGCGGCCGAGGTGACCGGCACGGAGATGCGCGCGCTGGGCATCAACCTCGACTTCGCGCCCGTCGCCGACGTCAACATCAACCCGCGCAACCCGGTGATCGGCCCTCGGGCCTACGGCTCCGATCCGAAGAAGGTCTCGCCCATGGTGGCGGCGGCCGTGCGCGGCTTCCACGACGCCGGGATCGCCTCGACGGCCAAGCACTTCCCCGGGCACGGCGACACCACGGTCGACAGCCACAGCGGGCTCCCGGTGATCAAGCACACCCGCTCGCAATGGGCCAAACTGGACGCGCCGCCGTTCAAGGCCGCGATCGACAGCCGCGTCGACGCGGTGATGAGCGCGCACGTCGTGATGCCCGCGCTCGACTCCTCGGGCGATCCGGCGACCCTGTCGAAGAAGATCCTCACCGGGCTGCTCAGGAAGCAACTCGGCTTCGACGGCGTGGTGTCCACCGACGCGCTGGACATGAAGGGCGTGCGGGAGAAGTACAGCGACGGCGAGGTCGCGGTGCGGGCCGTGCTCGCGGGCGCCGACCTGCTGCTGATGTCCCCCGACATGGCCGAGGCGCACGCCGCGGTGCTCGCCGCGGTCAAGTCGGGCCGGATCTCCACCGCCCGCCTCGACCAGTCGGTGCGCCGCCTGCTCACCCTCAAGGCCGCTCGCGGCCTGCTCAGCAAGGCCCCGGTCGCCGACGCCGCCGAGGCCGGCCGGATCATCGGCTCGCCCGCACACCGCAAGGTCGCGAAACTCATCAACTCCCGCGCCCGCTGACCCGGACCGGCGCCGGTCGGTCCGTCGGGATCACGGCCGCCGATGGGCCGGGTGCCGCATGCCGTCCGGGCCGGGCAGGTGCCGGCTGTGGTCGGGCTGAACGGCGTTGACGGTGTGTCCGGGCCCGCGCTGGTGGTCGGTCCGTCGGGCTGAACGGTGTTGACGGCGCGCCCGGGGTGGTGCCGGTCGGTCCGCCGGGTGGGTTTCGTGCAGGCGTCCGGTGGCCGGGTGGGCGCGGTTCTGCGGCAAGTAGAGGGTCCGGAGTGTGGTTGTTGACCCGGGTTGATGCCGGTTGATCCCCTTACGCCTACGCTGGAGGTATCTCCCCCCATCGCGGTGACCCACCCAGGTGGGGGAGCGGCGGGAGGCGAGATGTTCAAAGGTGTGCTGATCGACTGGGGCGGGGTGCTCACCACCAGTCTGACCGACTCCATAGCGACGTGGCTGACGGCGGACCGGATCGACGCCGCCCACTACCGCGAGGTGATGCACGAGCTGGTCCAGCACGCGTACGAGGGCGGAGCCGACGGGGAGAACGCGATCCACGCCCTGGAGCGCGGCGAGATCGACGGGCTGACCTTCGAGCGCGATCTGGCGGCCCGGCTGCTGACCCTCGACGGGGTGCCGCCGGTGGCCGAGGGGCTGCTCGCCCGGATGTTCGCGGGGTTCGAGCGGGTGGAGCCGATGTACGGCATGCTGCGTGCGGCCCGGGCGGCGGGGATGCGCACCTGCCTGCTGTCCAACTCGTGGGCGAACGACTATCCCCGGGACGACTGGGACGAGGTGTTCGACGAGGTGGTGATCTCCGGCGAGGTGGGCATGCGCAAGCCCGAGCCGCGTATCTTCCACCACACCCTCGGGGTGGTCGGCCTGCCCCCCGAGCAGTGCGTGTTCGTCGACGACATCGAGGCCAACATCCTGGTGGCGGAGGGGCTCGGCATCACCGGGGTGCACCATCGCGCGCACGCCGAGACGATTCCCCGGCTGGAGACCCTTCTCGGAGTGGCCCTCGGACCGGCTTGAACCCGCCTGAACCGGCCTGCTCGGGTGTTGCGGCACGTGGGGTCGCCGGGGCTGGCAGACTCTTGGGATGATCGGCGTCCTCATGACGCCCCCAAATTCGGAAATTTCAGGACCTGTTGGGGTCCCAGATCGAGGAATTCATGCGCGTCTACCTGCCGTGCACGCTCCCGGGGCTGGCCCGCGTGGCCGACGCCGGTGAGCTCGGCCCAGCCCCGCTGACGGGCTACGCCGTCACCCCCGCGTTGGTCGAGTGGTACGTCTCCGGTGACACCGAGGAACTGGAGTACGTGGCGCTCACCGAGGCCGCCAAGGCCTCCCTCCGGATGCTCGCCGCCGACCGGGCCGACGGCGTGCCCGTCGTCGCCCGCCGCGTCGTGATCGCCGCCGAGGTGCCGGACGGCGTCGTCGGATCGGGCACCGACCTCGAGGAGCGTGGCCGGGTACGGCTGGCCGAGGTGATCTCGATGTCCAAGATCGCCGCAGTGCACGTCGACGACCTGGCCGCCGTCGCCGACATCGAGGCGGCGATCTCGGCGCAGGCCGCCGCCGACAGCGGCGACGACGACGCACGGTTCGTCGTGGACGGCGCGGACGCCCACGAGCTCCTCTGGTACGCCACCCAGGAGATCTCCGACATCCTGCCCTGAGGCGGCTCCGCTGCCCGGAATGTCACCCAGGCTGGGTACGCTTGGATCTCATATGAAGCACATTGTCTGGGACTGGAATGGAACGCTCTTTCACGACATCGACGCCGTGGTCGGAGCGACGAACGAGGTGTTCAAGCCCTACGGGCTGGGCGAGCTGACGGCCGACGCCTTCCGCGAGGTCTACACCCGGCCCATCTGGGTCGCCTACGAGCGGCTGCTGGGACGGGCGTTGCGTGACGGGGAGTGGGAACTGCTCGACGTCGGCTTCCACGAGCACTATCACCGGCTGATGCTCGTCTGCGGGCTCGCGGCGGACTGCCGTACGAGCCTGTCGGCGTGGGAGTCCGCCGGGGGCAGCCAGTCGCTGCTGTCCATGTGGGCGCACGACCGGCTGGTGCCCAAGGTGACGGAGTACGGCATCGACGGCCACTTCAGCAGGATCGACGGCCTGCGCAGCGCGTCCGGCGGGCACAAGGCCGAGCACATGGCCGCGCACATCGCGGCGCTGGGCCTGGACCCCGGCCAGGTGCTGGTGATCGGGGACAGCATCGACGACGCCAACGCGGCCAAGCACGTCGGCGCCCGTGCCGTCCTCTACACCGGTGGTATGACCAGGAGGTCGGAACTGCACGCCCAGGGCCTCCCGGTGGTGGACACGCTCGCCGCGGCTCTGGAGCACGCCTGACCGATAGCCGCGGGTGGCGCGACCGACGCCGCCGCCCGCCGTACGCTGTGCATGTCCCGCGCCTCCCTACTCCCCCCACTGCCGCCCCCCGGACCCGGAGGCCACGATCAACCGCCTCGTTCTCTGGAACGTCGACCTGACCCTCGTCGACGTCACGATCATCACCCGCGCCGCGTACGCCGAGGCGTTCCGGCAGGTCACCGGGCGACCACTGGTCAAGCTCGTGCCCGCGATGGGCCGTCCCGACTCCGAGATCATCTTCGAGACGCTGGCCATCAACGGCATCCCCTCCGAGGACGACCACCTGCCGAGGTTCATCGACGAGCTGGTTACCGCCTTCGCCGCGCACCGGAAGCGGATCGGCAAGGAGGGCAGGCCGATGCCGGGCGCCAAGGACGCGCTCAAGGCCGTCGCCCGCCTCGACGGGGTCGTCCAGACGGTGCTCACCGGCACGATCAAGGGCAACGCGGTCATCAAGCTCGGCGCGTTCGGCCTGGAGAAGTGGATCGACTTCGAGGTGGGCGGCTACGGCGAGGAGGTCTACCCCAAGGCGACCCTCCTGCAGGTGGCGCAGGGGAGGGCCAAGCAGAAGTACGGCCACGCCTTCTCCGCCGCCGACACGGTGCTGATCGGCGACTCCGCCCGTGACGTCCAGGCCGCCCGGATCGGCGGGGCCGGCATGATCGCCGTCGCCTCCGGCCGCTCCACCGAGGCCGAACTGCGCGAGGCCGGCGCCGACATCGTCCTGCGCGACCTCTCCTACGCCTCCGAGGTGGTGGGCGCGATCACCCAGCTCACCGGCGGCAAGCCCGCCTGACACCCCGGCCGGTCATCCACGCCCTTCGTCGGCGCTGCAGGGCGGGGGGATCAGGCTGGTGTCCGCCGGCCTGATCCCACCCCCCACCGTCCCGTCGCCGGTCACAGGCCCTTGAGGAAACGGGCGGCGACCGGCGCGGCCACGGCCGAACCCGCGCCGCCGCCCTCGACGACGACGGCGAAGGCCAGGTCGCCCCGGTAGCCGATGAACCAGGAGTGCGACGGGGGTTCCTTGCCCGAGCCGTACTCCGCGGTTCCGGTCTTCCCCGCCGAACCGGACGGGAAGGCCACGGCGTTCGCGGTGCCGTCGGTGACGACGGCGGGCATCAGCGTGCGCAGGGCGCGGAGCACGGCGGGTTCCAGGGTGCGGGGGGCGGCGCCGCCGGATGGGAGAAGCCGCTCGTCGACGAAGCGGGGCGGACGCCAGGCGCCGTCGGCGACGGCGGCGGCGACCGTGGCCATGTTCAGCGGGCTGGCGAGCACCCGGCCCTGGCCGATCGCCGCCGAGGCGAGGTCGGTGTCGTCCCTGGGATCGGGGAACGCGGCCCGTACGGCGGGCACGCCCGGGGTGATGGGGGCGCCGAAGCCGAAACTGGCCGACACCTCGGCGAGCCGGTCGCCGCCGAGCCGGTCCACGGCCATCGCGCCGAACGTCGTGTTGCAGGAGTGGGCGAAGGCGTCCCTGAACGGCAGGGTCCCGTAGTCGTGGAACTGCGCGTTGTGGAAGGGGAAGCCGCCGATGTTCTGCTCGGCGGGGCAGTCCACCGAGGCGTCCGGTCGCACGCCGTCGGCGACCAGCGCCGAGGCGGTCACCACCTTGAACGTCGAGCCCGGCGGGTAGGTTCCGAGCAGGGCGCGGTTGAACCCGCCCGGCTTGTTGACGGCCGCCAGGATCTCTCCGGTGGACGGCCGAAGCGCGACCAGGGAGGCCGGCTTGTCGACGTCCTCAAGGGCGGCCGCGCCCGCCCGGTGCACGCGCAGGTCGATCGTGGTGGCCAGCGGCTCGCCCTCCTCGCGGTCGGCGGACGCCTCGGTCGAGATCACCTTCTCGCCCGCCGCCAGCACCACCTTGGCGGACGCGGTGCCGTTCAGCCGCGCGCCGTACGTCTTGCGCAGGCCCTCGACGAGTTGCTGCACCGAGCCGGGCGTGTCGGGGGTGTCGATCCGGGTGCCGCCGGCCGCGGTGATCGGGGCCGGTTCGGGCTTCTCGCTGACGAGCCGGAGTTCTCTGCCCTTGCGCAGGTCGGGATGGATGGCGGCCGGGCTCCACGACACCCGCCAGTCGCGCTCGTGCTCGACCATGCGGAGTTCGCCCTGGTAGGTCCAGTCGACCGGGCCGTCCAGCTTGGCGGTGAAGCTCACGACGTCGTCGCGGGCGTCTCCGGGCGTGAACTCGGCGGCGGTGAGCTTGAGGCCGTCGCGGAAGCGCCGGTGCCAGCGGTCGAAGTCGGCCGGCGGGGTGGCCACCAGCCCGCGCATCGCCGAATAGTCTTGCCTGGTCCATGCGGCGAGGTAGTCGGCCGCGCTCTGCTCGGCCGAGCCCTGGGTGCGCAGCAGCCAGATCGCGCCGCCGGCCACCACGACCGGGACCAGCGCGGCGGCGATGAGCACGCCGCGCCGTCGCCGTCGCGGTCGCCGTCGGGTGGGCGCCTCCGGTTTCAGATGGTCGAGCTGGTCGTGCATCTTCTGCCCCCTCTGTCGAGATGAGGAGAGCAGAGGCCAGGGAACTATGTCCAATATAGATATCAACCTAGATCCCATATATATCTGGATATAATTCCTGTTCATGGACCTTGTCCGGCACCTGTACTACTTCACCGTGGTCGCCGAAGAACGCCACTTCGGCAACGCCGCGATCCGGCTCGGCATGGCCCAGCCACCGCTCAGCCAGCGGATCAAGCGGCTGGAGCAGGAGCTGGGCGTGCGGCTGTTCGACAGGTCCTCCCGGCAGGTCCGGCTGACCGAGGCCGGCCTGCTGCTGCTCGGCGAGGCCCGCGAGATCGTGGCCCGGGTCGACCGGCTGAAGGAACTGGTACGGCACGGCGCGACCGGGGCGCTGAGAGCCGGCGTCCCGCCCGATCTGGGCGCGGCGGTGATCGCCGCACTGGTCGCCGGGTTCCGCGAGACCAACCCCGACGTGCGGCTGACCTTCTCCGAGCTCTGGACCGCCGACCAGGTGGGCGCGCTGGCCGAGGGCACGATCGACGTCGGCATCGTGCGTCACCCGGTGACGGCTCCCGGCGTCTACTTCGGCGAGACACTGGTCCAGACGCCGGGGGTGCTGCTGCCCGAGAACGATCCCCTGGCGGCGGGCTCCGCCGTACATCTGGCTGATCTGGCGGGGCGGGAGTTGCTGCTGTTTCCCAGGGACGGTGAACCGGGGTTGTACGCGGAGACCGTCACGGAGTGCCGGCGCCATGGGTTCGTGCCGGCCGAGATCCACCACGGGATCACGCTCGGCCTGGTGGTGGCGGGGTCGGCGGTGGCACTGGGCGCGCCGGTGGGGATGCCCGGGGTGCGCTGGCGGCCGCTGCTCGGCTCACCGCTGGCGTGGCGGGCCTCGACCGCGTGGCGGGTCCCGACTCCGGAGGTGACGGGGTTCGCCGAGGTGGCGGCGCGGATCCTGCGGGAGAATGCGGGGATGACCGAGGAGGGCATGGCCCCGGCACGCAGGGTCAGGCCACGGCCGGCGACGGGATTCCTGACATGACGGCGTTCGATCTGGGCGGGTTGTTCCGGGCGGCCGGAGTCACGGGCCGGTTGCACGCGCTCGACATCGACTCGGGCACGGAGGTCGGGTTCGGCTCCGACGAGCCGGTGCCGACCGCGTCGGTGTTCAAGCTGCCGCTGCTCGTGGAGGTCGGCAGGCAGGCCGACGCGGGACGGCTCGACCCGGCGGAGCGGGTGACCGTGTCGCCCGCCGATCGGGTCTTCGGCCCCACCGGCATCTCCGCGATGCGCGACGAGGTCACCATCTCGCTCCGCGACCTCGCCTACCTGATGATCGCGGTGAGCGACAACAGCTCCGCCGACGCGCTGGTGGCGAAGGTGGGGCTGGACGCGGTCAACGCGATGCTCGCCGGGTTCGGCCTGGTGCAGACCCGGGTCACGCAGGACTGCCGGCAGATCCTCGCCACCATGCGCGAGGACACCGGCGGAGAGTCGTCGGTCACCGACCCCGACATGATCGCTCGGCTGAGGGTCCTCGACCCCGCCCTGGCCAACCGGAGCACGCCCAGGGAGACGGCCCGGCTGCTCGGCATGATCTGGCGGGACGAGGCGGCCGGCGCGGAGTCCTGCGCGTGGATGCGCGGCCTGCTCGGGCTCCAGGTGTGGCCGCACAGGCTGGCCTCCGGGTTCCCCTACGACGACGTGTCGGTCAGCGGCAAGACCGGCACCCTGCCGACGCTCCGCGCCGAGGCGGGCGTCGTGGAGTATCCGGACGGCGGCCGATACGCCGTCGCGGTGTTCACCCGCTCCTTCAGCACGGCCATGAACCAGCCGAGAGCCGACGCGGTGATCGGTACGGCCGCGCGTATGGCGGTCGACCACCTGCGGAGCCTGCCCGATGTGTAGCCGGCGATGATGACTTTCGACCGGCCCGGCGACAGGATGGGACACATGGCTGAGGAAGGCGCACTGCTCTGGGAGCCCACCGACGAGGTCGTCGCGGCGGCGAGGATCACCCGTTACGCGGCCACGGTCGGCCGGACCGGCGGATACGACGAGCTGTGGCAGTGGTCGGTGGACAGCCCGGCCGAGTTCTGGACGTCCGTCTGGGACTACTTCGAGGTGGTGGGGGAGCGCGCCGACGGCCCCGTCCTCACCGGGGAGATGCCGGAGACGAGGTGGTTCGCCGGTTCGACCGTCAACTACGCGGCCAACGCCCTGCGCCGGTCGATCTCCCAGCCGGACACGGTCGCGGTCGTCTTCCGCGACGAGGCCGGCGACCGCCGCACCCTCACCTACGCCGAGCTGCACGAGGAGGTCGCCAGGGTCCGCGCCGGGCTCGCCCGGCTCGGCGTCGGCGTCGGCGACCGGGTGGCCGCGTACGTGCCGAACATCCCCGAGGCGCTGATCGCCTTCCTCGCCACGGCCTCGCTGGGCGCGATCTGGTCCTCCTGCTCGCCCGACTTCGGCGCGCCGAGCGTCACCGACAGGTTCACCCAGATCGAGCCCAAGGTGCTCATCGCCGTCGACGGCTACCGCTACGGCGGCAAGACCTTCGACCGTACCCAGGCGGTCCGTGACATCGCCGCCAAGCTGCCGAGCCTGCGCGCCACCGTCTGGATCCCCCGCCTGGGCCAGGGGATCCCCGGCGGCGGCACAGAGGTGATCGGCTGGCAGGGGCTGCGTTCGGAGTTCGAGCCGATCGCCTTCGAGCCGGTCCCCTTCGACCACCCGCTCTGGGTCCTCTACTCCAGCGGCACCACCGGCCTGCCCAAGCCGATCGTGCACGGCCACGGCGGCGTGGTGCTCGAACATCTCAAGGCGCTCAGCTTCCACCAGGACCTCGGCGAGGGCGACGTCTTCTTCTGGTACACCACCACCGGCTGGATGATGTGGAACTTCCTGATCGGCGGCCTGCTGGTCGGCTCGACCGTGGTGCTCTACGACGGCAGCGCCGCCCATCCTGAGACCGACGCGCTGTGGCGGGTGGTGGCCGAGGAGGAGGTGACCTACTTCGGCACAGGCGCGCCGTACATCACCGCGTCCATGAAGGCGGGGGTGCGGCCCTCGGGGCTCGGGAAGCTGCGCGGGGTGGGGTCCACCGGGTCGCCGCTGCCGCCCGAGGGGTTCGAATGGGTCTACCGCGAGGTCAAGGGCGACGTGCAGCTCGGCTCGTTCTCCGGCGGCACCGACGTGTGCACCGGGTTCGTCGGCGCGGTGCCGCTGCTGCCGATCCGCGCCGGGGTGATCCCGTGCCGCTGCCTGGGCGCCAAGGTGGAGTCGTACGATCCGGCGGGGCGGCCGGTGACCGGCGAGGTCGGGGAACTGGTGGTGACCGCCCCCATGCCGTCCATGCCGGTCATGTTCTGGAACGACCCCTCCGGGGAGCGCTACCGCGAGAGCTACTTCGCCGAGTATCCCGGCATCTGGCGGCACGGTGACTGGATCAAGATCGAGCCCGACGGCAGTTGCGTGATCTACGGCAGGTCCGACTCCACGCTGAACCGGGGCGGGGTCCGGATGGGCACCAGCGAGTTCTACCGCGTGGTCGAGCGCTTCGAGGAGATCGCCGACAGCCTCGTCATCGACACCGGCCGGCTCGGCCAGGAGGGCCGGCTGCTCCTCTACGTCGCCATGGCCCCCGGCCGTCCCCTCACCGACGACCTCGCCGACGCCCTGCGCCGCGCCCTGCGCGCCGAGCTGTCGCCCCGCCACGTCCCCGACCTCATCCAGGAGGTCCCCGGCATCCCCCGCACGCTGTCGGGCAAGAAGCTGGAGGTCCCGGTCCGCAAGATCCTCCTCGGCACCCCGGTCGAACAGGCCGCCAACCCGGACGCGATGGCCAACCCCGAGGTCCTCGCACACTTCGTCCAGCGGGAGTGAGTCTCAGGCGCCTTGGGGGAGGCGGAAGAGGCGTTGCGGGTCGTAGGCCGACTTGACGCGGGAGAGGCGGGTGGCGTTGGCGCCGTAGTAGGCGGTGCGCCAGCCGGAGAGCTCCGGGTCGATGTAGTTGACGTAGGCGTGGTCGCCGAAGTGGGGGCGCATCGCGGTGTGGGCGCCGCGTAGCCAGGCGAGGGTGCCGTGGTTGTAGTACTGCACGCTGTAGAGGGCCGAGCGGTGCGGGAAGGCGGTGGCGCCGGGGGCGACGCGGGCGACCGCCCCGCCGAGGGCGTCGAGGAGCACGGAGTGCTCACCGGACCTGGCCACCTGGGCGACCAGGGCGGCGATGCCCTGCGCGCCGAGCGGGCGGTAGGCGAGGTGCGACTTGGCGCTGAAGGTGTCGCGGGACAGGCGGCCGTCGGGGGTCCGGCCGGGGAGGGAACCCGGCAGGTGACACTGGGACACCTTGAGACCCGAGCAGCCCGCCATGGTCATCATGGCCTGGCGGTAGGACGTGGCCCGGATGTGCGTGCGGGACGGCGCGCCGATCCGGTCGGTGAGCCGGTCGAGGAGGTTCTCGCAGGCCGTGCGGCCGCCGAGGTAGAGGCCGCCGATCTGGAGGTCCAGGCCGGAGCGGTCCCTGGTCAGGTGGAGGTTGGCCCACAGGGCGTCGGGGGCGGTGGGGGCCCACTGCTGCCAGGCGGCCAGGGCCTTGGCGGCGCGCGCCCACGGCCAGTGCAGGAAGAAGACCGTGACCTCGCGGGCCGGGTGGGTGCGGAAGGTGAAGGACGTCGCCACCCCGAAGTTGCCGCCTCCGCCGCCGCGGCACGCCCAGTAGAGGTCGGGGTGGTGGTTCGCGTCGCAGGTCAGCCGTCTGCCGTCGGCCAGGACGAGCTGGACGGACTCCATCACATCGCAGGTCAGGCCGTACTTCCTGGCGACCACGCCGATGCCGCCGCCCAGGGCCAGGCCGCTCACCCCGACGGTGGCGCACGATCCGGCCGGGATGCTGACCCCGTCGGCCGCCAGCCGGTCGTAGACGTCGATCAGCTTGGCGCCCGCCCCGACGACGGCCCTGCCCTGCGCGTGCCGTACCGAGCGCATCGGGGAGACGTCGACGACCAGGCCGGGCCCGGTGGACCAGCCCGCGTAGGAGTGCCCGCCCGAGCGCACGGCGAGCCGGGTGCCGGTACGGCGGGCGAAGGCGACGCACTCGGCGACATCGCCGGCGTTGTCGCAGTAGGCGATCCCGGCCGGCCGTACCGTGTCGAACCGCGGGTTGAACAGGCGGCGGGCCGTGTCGTAGGTCGCGTCGCCCGGTCTGGTGAGGCGGCCGTCGAGACCGCGGGCGAGGGCGTTCCAGTCGGCGGGCTTGGGCGCCGCGGCGGCGACCAGTGGGACCAGGGCGGTGGAGCGCAGGAAAGTGCGACGGTCAAGCGACATGAGCGGGCTCCCCGGGGGACGATGACTCCGCAAGATGTGACGCCCGTCCGGGCCACTTGGTTGGTCACGTCTCCATCACCTCCCGGGCACCTACCGGGACGCCCTCGCCCGGAGCGGCGGGGGATCGAGGACGGTGCGGGTAGGGGGAGGATGGAGGCGCCACGTTGACGCGCTGGCTGTTTTCGGGTGATATCGGTACGGCGATGCGACGTCCGGTCAATGACGATCGGGCGGATTGGGGGGATCTTGGTGGATGCCGTGCCAGAGCGGGCGGCGGGTGCCGTTCCTCCGCATCGAAGTTTCGGCGAGGAGGGCGCTCGGCTCTCCTACGGGGCGTATCTCCGGCTGCCCCAGTTGCTGGACGAGCAGGTACCGCAGTCGGAGGCGCCCGACGAGCTGCTGTTCATCACCGTCCACCAGGTCTACGAGCTCTGGTTCAAGCTGCTGCTGCACGAGGTGGAGGCGGCCAGGGACGCGATGGTCGCGGGCGAGCTCTGGCAGGCGGGGCACCTCCTGGGCCGGGTCCACGCGGTGGAGCGGGTGCTGGTCGCGCAGATCGAGGTGCTGGAGACGATGACGCCCCAGGACTTCCTCGCGTTCCGTTCGCTGCTCGCGCCGGCCAGCGGGTTCCAGTCGGTGCAGTTCCGCGAGCTGGAGTTCCTGTCGGGGGCGAAGGACCCCGCCTATCTCGACAGGGTCAGGGGCGCCAGTGAGGCGGAGGTCGCCCGGCTGCGCAGACGCCTGTCGGAACCCACGTTGTGGGATGCTTACCTCACCGCCCTCTCCCAGCGCGGGCTCGACGTCTCCGACCAGGAGATCATGGGCTCACTGCTGACCGTGGCCCGTGACCGCCGATCGCACGACGACCTGTGGAGACTGGCGGAAGCCTTGCTGACCCACGACGAGACCGCCGCGATGTGGCGGATGCGTCACGTCCAGATGGTCGAGCGGCAGATCGGCACGAAGTCGGGTACCGGCGGATCTTCGGGGGCGCCTTACCTGAGAGGTCGTGCGCTCCTGCACTACTACCCCCTGCTGTGGGAACTGAGGTCTTGGCTGTGACCACGGCCGAGATCGTTGACAACGTGATACCCCTCACAAAGGAGTGAGAGCGACAATGCCGCTCGAAGAGGCGAAGGACGAGCTGCTCCGGACGGCCGCGGAATTGCGCGCGCCGGGAAGCGAGCACGTGAGCGTGGCGGAGACGCTCGCCTACCTCAGGCTGTACTACCGGCATGTGGCGCCCGAGGACCTGCTCAACCGCGACCCGGTCGACGTGTACGGCCCGGCCATGTCCCACCGCCGGCTCGCCGGGCACCGCCCCCAGGGCAGGGCGCTGGTGCGGGCCTTCACCCCGACGCCGGAGGAGAACGGCTGGGATCCGGCGCACTCGGTGGTCGAGGTCGTCACGGACGACATGCCGTTCCTGATCGACTCCATGACCATGGAGCTCGACCGGCACGGGCTCGGCGCCCAGCTGGTGATCCACCCCCAGATGCGGGTCCGCCGCGACCTGACGGGCAGGATGCTCGGCGCCGACCAGGACGACGTCACCGGGCAGCTGCTGGCGGAGTCGTGGACGCACATCGAGATAGACCGGCAGTCCGACCCCGCGGTGCTGAAGCAGCTGGAGGACGATCTCCAGCGGGTGCTCGCCGACGTGCGCTACGCGGTGGAGGACTTCGCGAAGATGCGGGCCCTGGCCGGGCAGGCCGCGGAAGACCTGTCGATCAACCCGCCCGAGCTCGAACCCGCCGAGGTCGAGGACAGCATCGACCTGATGCGCTGGCTCGCGGACGGTCACTTCACCTTCCTCGGCTACCGGGAGTACCGCCTGGAGAGCGGCGAACAGGGCGATTCGCTGCGAGCCGTACCGGGGACCGGGCTCGGCATCCTGCGGATGGACAAGGTGGGATCGGACAGCTTCGCCTCGATGCCCGCCGAGCTGCGGGCCAAGGCGCGCGAGAAGCAGATGCTGATCATCACCAAGGCCAACAGCCGGGCGACCGTCCACCGCCGCGCCTACCTCGACTACGTCGGCGTGAAGGTCTTCTCCGCCGACGGTGAGGTGATCGGCGAGCGACGTTTCCTCGGCCTGTTCACCCACGTGGCGTACAGCGAGTCGATCTCGCGGATCCCGGTGCTGCGCCGCAAGCTGGGCGCGGTGCTCGCGGGCACCGGGCTGGCCCCCGACAGTCACGACGGCAAGGACCTGATCGAGACGCTGGAGACCTTCCCGCGCGCCGAGCTGTTCCAGATCTCCGTCGAGGAGCTGGTGCCCATCGCGCTGGGCGTGCTCAGGCTGCGCGAGCGTAAACAGGTCAAGGTGTTCCTGCGGCGTGACGACTACGGGCGCTACATCTCCTGCCTGGTCTACCTCCCGCGCGACAGGTACACCACCAAGGTCCGCCGGCGCATGCAGGATCTCCTGCTCAAGGCGCTCGGCGGCAGCACGCTCGACTACAGCGCCATGATCGGCGAGTCGGCGCTGGCCAGGCTGCACGTCGTGGTCCGCGGCGAGCGGGGCACGCCGCTGCCGGCCGCGAGC
Source organism: Dolomitihabitans soli (assembly GCF_022213955.1). Taxonomy (GTDB): domain Bacteria; phylum Actinomycetota; class Actinomycetes; order Streptosporangiales; family Streptosporangiaceae; genus Streptosporangium_A; species Streptosporangium_A soli. The sequence goes on from NZ_JAKNTW010000023.1 coordinate 205,451, forward strand.
GTGGACCTGGAGGAACTGGAGGCGCGGCTGGCCGCGACCACCAGGACCTGGGAGGACGACCTGTCCGACGCGATCTCCGAGCTGTGCGCGGCGGACGAGGCTCCCGGACTGATCGCCCGCTACCTGGCGGCGTTCCCCGAGGGGTTCAAGGCCGACTTCGCGCCCCGGACGGCCGTGGCCGACCTGCGCAGGCTGGAGCGGCTGGCCTCGGGAAGCCAGGACATCGGCATCGACCTCTACGAGCCCTCTGACGCGACCGAGGGCGAGCGCAGGCTCAAGATCTACCGTCTGAACGAGCCGATCTCGCTCTCGCACATCCTGCCGCTGCTCCAGCGGCTCGGCGTCGAGGTCGTGGACGAGCGGCCGTACGAGATCGATCGCGACAACATACCCGAGACGAAGAACGCCTGGATCTACGACTTCGGCCTCCGCTACAGCCCGTCGGAGCAGGTCGGCCGGGAGGACTTCAAGCGGCTGTTCCAGGACGCGTTCCTCGCCCTGTGGCGCGGCGACGTCGAGGCCGACGGATTCAACAGCCTGGTGCTGGAGGCGGGACAGACCTGGCAGCAGGTGGCGGTCCTGCGGGCCTACGCGAAGTATCTCCGGCAGGCGGGCTCGACCTTCAGCCAGCGCTACATGCAGAACGTGCTGCTGGGCAACGTACGGCTGGCGCGGCTCCTGGTGCGGTTGTTCGAGGTGCGGCTGGACCCCCGGCGCTCGGCCGAGGTGCGGCTCGAACTCGGCGAGGCGCTGCGGGAGGAGATCCTCGGCGCGCTCGACGAGGTGGCCTCCCTCGACGAGGACCGGATCCTGCGGGCCTACCTGGAGATGATCGAGGCCACCCTGCGGACCAACTACTTCCAGACGGACGCCGCGGGGGAGCGCAAGCCGTACCTCGCGTTGAAGTTCGACTCGAACGCGATCAGCGTGCTGCCGCTGCCGAGGCCGAAGTTCGAAATCTTCGTGTACTCGCCGCGGGTCGAGGGGGTGCACCTGCGCTTCGGGAAGGTCGCGCGCGGCGGGTTGCGGTGGTCGGACCGGATGGAGGACTTCCGGACGGAGATCCTCGGCCTGGTCAAAGCCCAGATGGTGAAAAATACCGTCATTGTGCCCACTGGGTCCAAGGGCGGATTTGTCGTGAAGCAGCCGCCTGTTTCGGGGACGCGGGAGGAGACCCTGGCCGAGGGCGTCTCCTGCTACCGCATGTTCATCTCCGGCCTGCTCGACCTCACGGACAACCTGGTCGACAACGAGGTCGCGCCGCCGCCGGACGTCGTACGGCACGACGAGGACGACACCTACCTGGTGGTCGCCGCCGACAAGGGCACCGCGACCTTCTCCGACATCGCCAACGAGGTGGCCGCCGAGTACGGCTTCTGGCTGGGCGACGCCTTCGCCTCCGGCGGATCCATCGGCTACGACCACAAGGCCATGGGCATCACCGCCAAGGGCGCCTGGGAGTCGGTGGAGTACCACTTCAGGACCATCGGCGTCGACGTGCAGACCACCGACTTCACCGTGGCCGGCGTGGGCGACATGTCCGGCGACGTGTTCGGCAACGGCATGCTGCTCTCCCAGCACATCCGGCTGGTGGCCGCCTTCGACCACCGGCACGTGTTCGTGGACCCCACGCCCGACGCCGAACGCTCCTTCGCCGAGCGCACCCGGCTGTTCGCGCTGCCGCGCAGCTCCTGGGCCGACTACGACGAGTCGCTGATCTCCCCGGGCGGCGGGGTGTGGCCGCGCACGGCCAAGTCCATCCCGATCACCCCGCCGATGCGCGTCGCGCTCGGCATCGCGGACGGCGTCAACGCGCTGCCGCCCAGCGAGCTGATCAGCGCGATCCTGCGCGCCCCGGTGGACCTGCTGTGGAACGGCGGCATCGGCACCTACGTGAAGTCGACCGCGGAGTCGCACGTCGAGGTCGGCGACAAGGCCAACGACGGGCTCCGGGTCAACGCCGCCGACCTGCGGTGCAGGGTCGTCGGCGAGGGCGGCAACCTGGGCCTGACCCAGCTCGCCAGGATCGAGTTCGCGCTCAACGGCGGGCTGATCAACACCGACTTCATCGACAACTCGGCCGGCGTGGACACCTCCGACCACGAGGTGAACATCAAGATCCTGCTCGACCGGGTCGTCCGCGACGGCGAGCTGACCGACCAGGAGCGCAACCAGATCTTCAGGGACATGACCGACGAGGTGTCCAAGCTGGTGCTGCGCGACAACTACGCGCAGAACGCCGTGCTCGCCGCCTCCCGCGCGCAGGCCCCGCAGATGCTCCACGTGCACGCCCGCTACCTGCGCAAACTGGAGCGCGACGGACTGGTCAACCGGGAGTTGGAGTTCCTGCCCTCGGACAAGACGCTCGCCGAGCGCCGCCAGTCGGGTCTGGGCCTGACCGCGCCGGAGTTCTCGGTGCTGCTGGCCTACACCAAACTGGTCGCCGACGCCGAACTGCTCGCCTCCGACCTGCCCGACGACCCGTACCTCGCCTCCTGGCTGGTGTCCTACTTCCCCTCGGCGCTGCGCCTGCGACTGCGCGCCTACATGGACTCCCACCCGCTGCGCCGCGAGATCATCACCACCTGCGTGGTCAACGAGCTCGTCAACGCGAGCGGCACCACGTTCATGTTCAGGTTCGGCGAGGAGACCGGCGCGTCCACGACCGACATCGCGAGGGCTCACCTGGTCGCCTGGGAGGTCTTCGGCCTGCGGAGCCACTGGCGCGCGGTCGAGGCGCTCGACAACAAGGTGGACACCGCCACCCAGCTCGCGATGCTGCTGGAAGGGCGCAAACTCGCCGAGCGGGGCGCGCGCTGGCTGCTCGGCAACCGTCGTCCGCCGCTCGACCTGGCCTCGACGGTCACCTTCTTCGCCAAGGGCATGAACGGGTTGCTCCCGCACCTGCCCAAGCTGCTCGCCGGGCCCGACCTGGCCGCCTTCGAGGAGCGCCGTGACTGGTTCACCGCCCGCGGCGTGCCGTACGAGCTGGCGGAGCGGGTCGCGGCGATGGTGCCCGCCTACTCCACCTTCGACCTGGTCGAGGTCGCTTCGCAGGCCGGGCGGCCGGTGACCGAGGTCGCCGAGGTCTACTTCGACCTGGCCGACCGGCTGCAACTGTCCAGGCTGCGCGAGCGGGTCATCGCGCTGCCCCGGGACAACCGGTGGAACTCGATGGCCAGGGGCGCGCTCCGGGACGACCTCTACGCCGCGCACGCCTCGCTGACCAGGGACGTGCTCGCGCACAGCGAGCCGGGTGTGCCGCCGGAGGAGCGGCTAGCCCGCTGGTCGGAGGCGAACTCCGCGGCCGTGGCCCGGTCACGCCAGACGCTGTCGGAGATCTGGGAGAGCGACCACTTCGACCTCGCGACCCTGTCGGTGGCGCTGCGCGCGATCCGCACGCTGGTCGCCACCAGCAACCTGCCGCACAGCGACAGCTGAGGCGGTCGTCTCCCCGGGCCGAGGCGCGCCGGGGAGCACCAGGGTCACCGTCCGGTGACCCTGGTGACCGCACCGTCGAAGGCGATCACGTCGGCGGCCCGGCGGGAGTCGGACTTCGGCACCACGCTGGCGTACTGGTGCGTCTCCACCAGGCGGAGCTCCTTGGCGACCGCGGCCGAGTCGCCGACCGCCCACCTGGCGGCCTTCGGCACCTCGATCCAGGGGGCGCTCGGCACCTTGGCCGTCAGCGTGGTCGTCCGGGTCAGGGCGTACTGCACCAGGCCGCCGCCGTCGCGGGTGCGCAGCCCGAACACCGGTGAGGAGGTCGCGCCGAAGATCGAGTCGTAGTTGAGCCCGTCGTGCCTGGCCTGCCGCCGGCGCTCGGCGATCTCGCTGGAGTAACCGGTCGTGTGCGCGCCGGGCGCGATCAGGGCGGCGGAGAAGCCCTTGGCGCCCTCCTCCGCCACCGTCGCGTGCAACGGGGCCATGAGCTGCGGGCTGATCGCGATGCGCTCGTCACGGGTGGCGAGCGCGGTCGCGTAGCCCTCGGCGTCGAGGGCGATCTCCGGCAGTTCCGCGCCCGGGAACAACAACGAGGCGAAGCTGAGCTGCCAGTGCCCCTCGTCGTCCTCCTTGACCAGGGTCAGCAGGGCCTGCCGCGTCTCGTCGCCCTCGCGGCGCTCGACGACCGCCGTGAACCAGTACGGCGCGCGGTCCAGCCGGGGCACGAACAGGGTGGGCTCGCCCCAGGTGTAGCGGGTGGGCTCCAGGTCGCTGGACCGGTAGGCGGCGGTGGACAGCGGGGTCTGGCCGTCGCGGACGATCTCCAGCGCCATCCGCAGCTCGCCGCCCGCGCGCAGCACGTCGTCGGTCATCAGGTAGCGGCGCAACGCCTGCCCGGCCTGCTCCCGGGTGACCTTGGCCGCGGGAGCGGAGGTGGCCAGGGAGGCCGCACCGGTGGCGGCCATCGGAGTCGACCTGGCGGGACCGGACTCCGCGCCCGAACAGGAGGAAAGCACGATCATCAGGCTCAAAGCAGGCACGAAGACCCGCCGCCGCCCGTTCGCGTCCACGCCCGCCTCCCCGATTCACGCCGTCGGGGGCCCATGTTAAGGCCTGGTGGTACCAGACAGGGGCCGACGGTCGCGTACCCTTTATAAACGTGGCAGTCATCGATCCGGCAGAAGAGATCAACGAGCTCACGGGCACACTGAAGGGCATTCAGGACGTGCTCGACCTTGAGACTATGCGAAAGCAGATCGCGGACTTGGGGGAGCAGGCTGCCGCACCCGATCTCTGGAACGACCCTGACCAGGCGCAGAAGGTCACCAGCAAGCTCTCCCACATGCAGTCCGAGCTCAACAGGGTCGAGAGCCTGGTCGCCCGGATCGCCGACATCTCGGTGCTCTTCGAGCTGGCGGAGTCCGAGGACGACGCCGACACGCGCGAGGAGGCCGACCGCGATCTGATCGCGCTGCGCCGCGACGTCAACGCCCTGGAGGTCCGCACCCTCCTCGCGGGCGAATACGACGCGCGCGAGGCGCTGGTCACCATCAACTCCCAGGCCGGAGGGGTCGACGCCGCCGACTGGGCGCAGATGCTCCTGCGGATGTACGTCAGGTGGGCCGAGCGCAGAGGCTACGGCACGGAGGTCTACGACACCTCCTATGCCGAGGAGGCCGGTATCAAATCGGCCACGTTCGCCGTCAAGGCCCCCTACGCGTACGGCACGCTGCGCGGCGAGCACGGCACCCACCGGCTCGTCCGGATCAGCCCGTTCGACAACCAGGGCCGCCGCCAGACCTCCTTCGCCGGAGTCGACATCGTGCCGGTCGTCGAGCAGACCGACCACATCGACATCAACGAGGACGATCTGCGGGTCGACGTCTACCGGTCCTCCGGCCCCGGCGGCCAGGGCGTGAACACCACCGACTCCGCGGTGCGCCTGACCCACCTGCCCACCGGGATCGTCGTCTCCTGTCAGAACGAGCGTTCCCAGCTGCAGAACAAGGCGTCGGCGATGGCGGTCCTGTCGGCCAAGCTCCTGGAGCGCAAGCGCCAGGAGGAGGCGGCCAAGATGTCGGAGCTGCGCGGGGAGTCGACGACGTCCTGGGGCACCCAGATCCGCAACTACGTGCTGCACCCGTACCAGATCGTGAAGGACCTGCGCACCGGCGTGGAGGCGGGCAACCCGACCTCGGTGCTCGACGGCGACCTCGACGAGTTCATCGAGGCCGAGATCCGCTGGATGCGCCGGCAGGAGACCGACGGCTCCTAGCCGCCCGTGAGGTGCTTCAGCGCCAGCGTGAAGAAGAGCAACACGGTCAGGATCAGCAGGACCAGCGCGGGGGAGATGCCGCCCGGCTCCTGATCGTGGAGCTTCGCCCTGCCCTCCCTGCACACCGGGCATCGACCTTCGACCACTGGCCCGGCACACTGTGCACAGATCAGGTGTTCGCAGCTCATGGGGCGCTCCTCTCCGCTTTGCCGTACTGATGTCGCGCACGGAATCGTTTTGTTTCCGTTATGGACGTTCCATGTCAGTCTTCCCCCTAGACTGAGCCATGGCCAACCGGAACGTCGATCAACGGTAAAGATCTGCGCTCCCGGCGGGCGAGCGGCGGGAAGTGGTGTCTACCACCCCCGCGACCGTCCTAACCCCTAGACTGGCATGCCGTGATGCGCCTGTGATCCATTTCGATAACGTTTCCAAGGTCTACGTGAACCAGAACCGGCCCGCCCTTGACCACGTCAGCGTTGACGTCGACAAGGGTGAGTTCGTGTTTCTCGTCGGGCCCTCGGGCTCCGGCAAGTCGACCTTCCTCCGTCTGATCCTGAAGGAGGAGCGGCCCAACTCCGGTGCGATCCACGTCGCCGGCAAGGACCTCTCCCGGCTGACCAACTTCAAGATCCCCCATTTGCGCCGCCGGATCGGCTGCGTGTTCCAGGACTTCCGCCTGCTCCCCAACAAGAACGTGTACGAGAACGTCGCGTTCGCCCTAGAGGTGATCGGCAAGCCCAGGCGCTTCATCCGTAAGGTGGTGCCGGAGGTCGTCGAGCTGGTCGGTCTGGAGGGCAAAGCCCACCGGATGCCGGACGAGCTGTCGGGTGGCGAGCAGCAGCGGGTCGCGATGGCCCGCGCGTTCGTCAACCGGCCGATGATCCTTCTGGCCGACGAGCCCACCGGAAACATCGACCCTGCGACGAGCATCGGCATCATGAAGGTGCTCGACCGCATCAACAGGACCGGTACCACGGTCGTCATGGCCACGCACGACGCCGCCATCGTCGACTCCATGCGCAAACGTGTCGTGGAGCTGGAGGACGGCAAGATCGTCCGCGATCAGTCGCGCGGCGTGTACGGCCAGGCGTACTGACCGGATCGAGCGAGCTACAGGAAGAGCATGCGGGCGAACTTCATCTTCTCCGAGGTCTGGATCGGCCTTCGCCGTAACCTGACGATGACCATCGCGGTCGTCGTCACGGTCGCCATCGGTATGGCACTGCTGGGTGTCGGTTTGATGATCAACGCCCAGGTCTCCAACATGAAGGACTTCTGGGCCGACAAGGTCGAGGTGTCGGTCTTCCTCTGCTCCAAGGACGCACCCTTCGAGGCATGCAAGAACAGCCGGGGTGTCACCGCGCAGGAGAAGAAGGCCCTGGAGGGGCAGATCCGCGCGCTGCCGCAGGTCCAAGACGTCTCCTTCGAGAACTCGGCCGCCGCCTACGAGAACTTCAAGATTCAGTACGGCGCGACCAGCGTGCTGGTCAACGCGGTCAAGGTCGAGGACATGCCCGAGTCCTTCCGGGTGAAGCTCAAGGACCCCGAGACCTACGACGCGGTGATCAAGGCGCTCCAGGGCGCCCCCGGCGTGTCCAACGTGATCAACCAGAAGGAGATCCTGGAGCGATGGTTCTCCCTGCTGGACAAGTTGCGCTGGGCGGCCCTCGTGGTGGCGTTCATCCTGGTCTTCGCGGCCATCCTGCTGATCGGTAACACGGTCAGGCTGTCGGCGTACAACCGCCGCAGAGAGACCGGCATCATGCGGCTGGTCGGCGCCTCCAACCTCTACATCCAGTTGCCGTTCGTGATGGAGGGCGTGATCGCCGGCCTGGTCGGCGGTGTCGTCGCGGCGAGCCTGCTGATCATCGCCAAGGTCTTCCTGTTCGACAGCGTCCAGACGTATCTGCCCGGCGGGCAGCTCGGCTGGAACGACCTGGCCTCGGTGATCACACTAACGATGATCGTGGGCGTGCTGATCTGTCTGCTCGCCTCGTTCGTCACGCTTCGCCGTTACCTGAGGGTGTGAGACGGGCCGGTAGGCTCGAAGACATGCCACGTGAGACCGGGCGGAAGTTCATCGCTCAGAACAAGCGTGCCCGCCACGACTTCCATATCGAGGAGACCTTCGAGGCGGGCATGGTGCTGCAGGGCACGGAGGTCAAGTCCCTGCGTGAGGGCAGGGCCTCGCTGGCGGATGGTTATGCCACGATCAAGGACGGGGAGGCGTGGCTGATCAACGCCCACATCCCCGAGTACACCCAGGGCACCTGGACCAACCACTCCGCCCGCCGTACCCGGAAGTTGCTCCTGCACCGCAAGGAGATCGGCAAGCTCGCCGCCAAGACCAAGGAGGGCGGGCTCACCATCGTTCCGCTGTCCCTGTACTTCAAGGACGGCAAGGCCAAGGTGGAGCTCGGCCTGGCCCGGGGCAAGAAAGACTGGGACAAGCGGCAGACCCTCGCGGAGAAGCAGGCCAAGCGGGAGATGGCGCGCGTCGTGCGGCACAGGAACAGATGACGGTGGCGGCAGCCGTACCCCGCAGGAAGACCGTCGCCGCGGCGCTCGCGCTCGCGGCGACGGCCCCCATGCTGACCGCGTGCTTCGAGGAGCCCTCCGCGCACGACGCGGTGCGCGACTTTCTGGTCGGCTGGCAGTCCGGCGACTACGAGGCCGCGGCCTCCCGCACGGACGGCGACCGGAAGGCCGTGGCCAAGGCGCTGGAGGACGTCCGCCTGCAACTCGACGCGGCCTCCTTCCGCTTCGACATCAAGGGCATCAGACGGGTGGGCGAGGGCACCGTCGCCGACTTCCAGGCCGAGGTGGACCTGGGGGAGAACAACCCGCTGTGGGTCTACCGCAGCAGGCTCCCGCTGCACCTCGTCGGCGGGCAGTGGCTGGTGCGCTGGTCGCCGAGCGTGCTCCACCCGCAGCTCGGCCAGGGCCAGCGGTTCGCCGTGGAGGCGACCTCCGAAGGGCGTCAGCCGGTGCTCGACCGTAACAACGACCCGTTGCAGCGCCCCCTTCCCCTCTACGTGGCGGCGGCCACGCCGGCGACGCTCACCGACGAGGAGAAGGAGCGGCTCTGCGAGCAGCTCGCCGAGGTGACGGGGTTCGCCCAGGACCGCCTGCTCAGCCGGATCAGGTCCGCGCCGCCGAGCACCGTGGTGCCGCTCGTCACCTTCGGCCGCAAGAAGTTCGCCCAGCTTGAGGCGGAACTCGAGGCCATCGACGGCATCAAGATCGTCACCGAGGAGCAGCCGGTCGCCCCCGACGCGCCCCGCCAGCTCATCGGCCTGGTCAGCGCCGTCACTCCGGAGAGCGAGCAGCAGCTCGGCGGCCCCCAGCGGGCCGGTGACTCCGTCGGTCTCGGCGGCCTGCAGAAGGCGTACCAGGACCAGCTCACCGGGGCCACCGACACCCGGGTGATCACCCTCGACCTCAAGACCGACACCAAGGTCGCCGAGCTCGCCAAGTGGCCGGGCCGGGCCAACGCGTCCGTGCAGACCACCATCGACACCCGAATCCAGACCGCCGCCGAGACCGCGGTCACCACCAGCCATCCGGCGGCCCTGGTCGCCGTCAAGGCCGGCACCGGCGAGATCCTCGCCGTCAGCACCAAGGACCTGCACCAGGAGAAGGACGCGCTGGCCGGGAAGTTCCCCGCGGGCAGCGCCTTCTCCGTCATCGCCGCCGACGCCCTGCTCAAGGCGGGCATCAGCCCGAAGCAGAAGCTGCCCTGCCCGCCGCAACGCAGTGTGGGCGGCGCCGAGTTCCAGCAGGCCGGCCTCAACGCGGGCGGCACCCCCACCTTCAGGAACAGCTTCGCCAACGGCTGCGTCACCGCCCTGGCCGCGCTCGCCCGCCGGGTGGACGCGGCCTCGCTCGCCGCCAGCGCCGCCAGTTTCGGCATCGGCAGCCCCTGGCAGCTTCCCCTCAAGTCCTTCAGCGGCAGCATCCCGCGGCTGACCAGCGACGCCGCCAGGGCCAAGGCCATCGTCGGCGAGAACATCAAGGTCAGCCCGCTCAGCATGGCCCTGGTCGCGGGCGCCGTGCGGTCCGGCACCTGGCATCCGCCGCTCCTGGTGACCGCGCCCGCGTCCCCCGATCCCGCCGCCGAGGTGGTCCCCGCCGCGCAGCCCGACCCCATCAAGCTCGACCCCAAGCGGATCAGCGCCCTCAGGTCCCTCATGCGCGCCGGCGTGACGTCGGGCACCGCCCGCACCGCCAACGCCACCGGCGCCCCCGTCTACGGCATCACCTCCGCCACCAGCGACAACCGCTCCTGGTTCATCGGATGGCAGGGTGACGTGGCGGTCGCCGTGCTCGCCGAGGGGACGGATCCGGCCGCCATCGCCAGCCGGTTCTTCCACGCGTCCCACGTCACTTCGTGACTCTCCGCAAACTTTCATCACTTAAAGCAACCAACGGGATGCGCGCGAGCGTCTTACTAATTGACTGGGCGCCGCTTGGGGGGTTGCGGGCTCAGTCGCCGTGATACGACAGGGCTTCATCTCGGGGGAAGCCCTGTCGTCCGGACCGGCGCGACCCTGCCGGTCGGCCCCGGGAGCGCGTGCGTCCGTGCCGCGCTCCCGGGGCAACGCCGACCCGTGCTGGCTGTCTTTGCGTCGGCTGTGTCGCGGCAGGTGTCCGTACGGCAAGCCAGGCCGGCTCCGCGCGCCGCCGCCGGCCGACGTCCGTGGACCGGCGCTCCTCCAGCGCCCCCAGCGAGCACCGCAACGCTTCGACCACCTACGGTTCCTGACCTTCACTGACACTCCGGCCCTGCCTCCAGCGCCCCCAGCGAGCACCGCAACGCTTCGACCCCCAACGACGTCCTCTGGTCCCCGCGTTCCCACCTCGGCCTGCCTTTACGGCAGCTTTTGTCCGGGCGTCTCCAGACAGTCCATGAACTCCTCGCGCCAGACGGTCGCATCCCACCCGGGTTCCTCATCACGGGAGCCGTCAGGTGTGGGCGGTCGGCGGCGACCACGGGTTTGACCAGCGGACATGGCTGAGGAGCCGGCCGTAACGGCGATCGGCTGGGGCGCCCGGTAAGCGTGGGCCCACAGGGGCTCGCGGGCTGCGGCGAGTGGCCGAGAGTGGGCGTCGCCGTACATCCTTCGTGGGGACGTGGGCGAGGGATGGGAATTGAGTTGGCGTACGGGGTGTTGTGAAGGGTATCTTCAGAGTACGCGCGGAGCCTCCAGGGGCGCCGGGCGGGTTGATAACTGCACAGGGGGTGACTGGTTTCGACTTTGACCTTGCAAGTCAGTGGGAAGCGGGCCGAGGACGGCGGACATAACCTCGTTAATACTGTGACCGCAAAACAATAAGTGCCAATAAGACGCACTCTGAGGTAACCCAGGCTCGCCTGGGCCTCGCCGCCTAAGCAGCGAGTTAACCTCTGCCGGCCCGGGAGCGCCTCCGGTCCGACGCCGGCATCGCTAGGAGGCTAAACCGATCGTCTCGGTCACGGGGACGAGAGGGAAATCAAACAGTGACTGAGCCCGTCGGCGACACGCCTGCGTGATTGCCGGGGCTGAGAAAAGCACAGCAGGCTGCGCCCGGAGAAGCCCTGACCTGGGGTTGAAGGACGCGGGTTCGATTCCCGCCACCTCCACCGATGACAAGGGGATCCTTGGATCGCCGGCCTTGACGGGCCGGCTCCCAGGGGTCCCCTTCGTCTGTTGCACGCCTTGGGCTCGACAGGGCTTCGCGCCCTATCCGCCCAGCCGTTTCCTCCCGTCATACCGATGGCCCGACCTGAGCAGTTAGCGCTCGGCGGGACGCTACGCATAGACGGACGACAAGTTTCAGCTATAGGCGCTTCGCTTACCGCCGTTTCCGGTCGAGACATCCGGGCGTCAGGAGATATGGCAGCCTGACCCTGACAGGGTGCCGTTCCACGGGAAGGCCGTGCGGCAGGTGTACACCCCCGCGGCGGCGCCGGAGACGATGGTGACTGTCACGGCTGAGTAGCCCGTTCCGGTACAGGACCAGGCGGTCAGCGTGTAGCCGTCCTCGTCCTGGGCGCGGTCGCCGAAGAAACAACTGTGCGAGCCGTCTGCGTGCGCCGGAGCCGCCGGCAGCGACGCGGCCAGAAGCGCAGTGCCGAGGGCTAAAGCGGCGAAGCGTTTCGTCATGACCTCGACGCTAGCCGGGACGCGGAGGGCGAGCCAGATGCGGTTGTCACCACTGTCAGTGTGTTCCTCACACGACAAGCGCGTGTGAAAGGCCAGTGGTCATGCGGGGCATCCACCGGGACGGCTCCAGCGAGGCTGGCCGTCATGCTCTACCGGGCGCTCGCGCTGCCCGAGCACCGGCAAGCGACGGAGGTGTCGGCCGTGGCGGAGACGCCGGGCCTACCAGATGCGGCGTCAACGGATCTACGGGAGGAAGCGACGTGGCTGCTGGCGGTGTGGCAGAAACTGCGACAGACGACGGACGCACAGGCGAACGCCGACAACGACAAATGGCTGGTCGTGTGGCGCGCCGAGTAACCGACCTGCTCGCCCCGGCATGGATCGTGATCAGCCTTCCCCTCGTGGTCGGGGCACTCTCCTCCGCCTGGACCGGGCTCGCGTGGGGGGTGCTCGCCGCGGCGTTGTGCGGCGGCATCCCCGCGGTGGCCCTCTTCGCCGGGGTGCGGCTCGGCTGGTTCGGCGACTGGCACGTTCGTGAGCGCAGGCAGCGGCCCAAGCTCGTCGGCGTCATCTTCGCCCTGGTCGTACTGGCGCTCACCCTGCTCGTCGTCTTGGGGGCGCCGCGGGTGATGGTGGCGTGCGTGGCCAGCATGCTCGCCGGTCTCACCGTCGTCGGATCGATCACCCTGGTGTGGAAGATCTCGTTCCATACGGCGGTCGGGGCCGGTGCCGTGGTGATGCTCGCGTGGGTGCTGCCCGCGCCGCTGATCGTGCTCGCCGCCGGCGGCGTGGTGGTGGTGTTGATCGGGTGGGCCCGCGCGGAGATCCGCGATCACACGCCCGCCCAGGCTCTCGCGGGCGCCGCTGCGGGAGTTGCGGCGACCTGGGCAACACTGGCGGTCCTACTGTGAGTCTCGCGATGCACTCTTGAACGCGTCAGTGCCTCGTGCGACATAGTGCCTGGATAGACGGGACCTCGAACGGCTTCCGCGCCCCCGTGCATGGTGCGTTTCCGCTGGTCGCGTTTCGCTACAAGATCTGTCACCAGTCGCAGTGGCCACGAAAGCGGCGCGGCGGTTTTGTGCCGTTCTGGTCACGTCGTGGATCACGCCGTCCGGCTACCAGCGCAGTGGGAGGGTGGCGATGAAACCGTTGAGCCGCTCGGCGATTAGCTGGTGGTCGTGGGCGGATGGGTGCCAGTGGCAGCCGAGGTAGTCCAGGCCGGAATTGTCGTAGTACCAGTAGCGGACCCGATCGTCGCCGCTGCTGTTGCGCTCCCGGACTATCTGCTGAGCGGCGTCGGCGAACACGGTGGTGTTGGACATGTGGGTGGCACTGACCACGATGATCGTGCGGGGGCCGTACCGGGACCGGAGCTTGTCGAGGAAAGCCTGGTAGGCGGTGCGGTACGCGGCTAGCAGGGTGTCTGGCGTCCACCGCTCGCCCGCGTTGATGGCGGTTGAGAAGTCGTTGATGCCGAGGCCGACCACGACCAGTTGCGGCCGCCAGGTTCCCGGGTTCTGCCAGACATCGCCGTCGGCGTTGAGCAGGGCCCTGTCGTAGTAGGTGCGGTAGTCGACCTCGGGGTTGCCGCCGTTGTAGTTGCGCACCATGCCGAGGCCGGAGTATGCGTTGATCTGGTAGTCGGCGTTCAGCCGTCGCGAGGTGAGGGCGCCGAAGCTGAGGTTGGCATCGGTGGTTCGGGCGAGCTTGTCGTTGGTGCAGTCACGCGTGTCGGAGCGGTTGCCGTAGCCGACGGTGTAGGAGTCGCCGATGAACTCGATCTGCCGGTGGCGCGGCGCGGGCTTGCTGAGGACCGCACCACCGGGGGCGGCGACGAAGCCGCCGAAGGCGCTTGTGGCCCACGGGCTCTCCGTACGTTTGACGAGTCGCACCTGGTGCACGCCACGGGTGAGGCCGTTGACCCAGTACGTGGTCTGGCCCGGGGTCACCAGGGTGGCGACGGTCGCACCGTCGACTTCGACGTCGTAGTCATTGTCGGAGTCGTTGAGGACGATCCCGACGCCGGTGCCTCGGAAGCGGCCTTCGAAGTAGACGCCGGGCCAGCTGTACTCAACGGAGGCTCTGTCAACCTTGACGCGACCGACCGTGTGCGCTTTGGCCAGGACGCCGGATACCGGCTTCTGCAGGATCTCGCCGTCGCACGCTTCGGAGGTGGCGCTCCAATCGCGCGGGCACCCTTCCACCTGCGCGCCCGAGGACGAATGGGCCGGAGCCGCGCCGGCGGGACCGGGCACCACCACGGCGCCCAGCAACGCGGCCAGTGCCGCGGTCACACGTACGGGTCGCACAGTTTCTCCTTCACAGTGGCTGACGAGGTCGGCCACGGCCATGCGATGGCAGGTACTGAGATGGACCGGGTGTGAAAGACATCACGACAATCGAGGTAGCTGGGCGATTGTAGCCAGCGCGTGCACGGGTGACGCAACATCGGATTCAGTCCCGTACACCGACATGGGGCCCTACCACGGGGGCCCCATTCGTCCGCTGAAACTAGCTTGAAATCAGCAGGGTGCGGGCCTCGTCGGTGCCCCGGACGAGGAGCCACGCGCCGCTGCTCCCGTTGCGGATTCTCCCGTACGCCGAGACGGACGACGACCGGCGGCTACCACGCCGTCAGCGCCGCCACCCTGGCCAAGATCCTCCAGCCGGGCGGCAACATTTACTACGTCTCCAAGCTCTGATCGGGTAACGGTCAGCGGCTGCACCCGTATCGGGTGACCTGATCGCCCGCACGAGGCCCGTACGGCGGCGCTCTCCGGAAGGAGAGGCCACGGTGCGGGCCTTTCGCATGTTCCGGCGTGAGAACGCCGGCGCGACACACTGTGGCAAACCGTACAAAACACCCGCCAGCTAGCCTGGGCACCCACGATCGCCGCCATCGAAATGCCGCTGGCCTCGTACAACTTACCCCACGCGAAGGAAAGTTTCTACGCGTGTGACTGGAGAGAAGATTTTCGCCGGAAGTTATTGACCCGAACCGCCATATGTCGGGAAGCTGTCGAACCAAGCGCAAAGATGGAAGGACCTCATGGCCGAGATCGTTACCCGCGGGTTCACCGCCGGGGATGAGAGCTCTCTGGTGGGCGCGTGGAACCGCAGCCTCCCCGGCGACCCGACGACGGCCGGCTGGTTCCGCGACTGCGTGCTGCTCGACCCGAACTTCGATCCCGAAGGGCTGCGGGTCGCCTGCGTGGACGACCAGGTGGTCGGCTGCGCCTACGCCGTACGACGGCTGACCCCGCTCGCCGGGACGGAGCTGGACCCGGAGACCGGGTGGATCCCGTTCTTCTTCGTCGACCCCGGGCACCGGCGCGGCGGCCTCGGACGGCGGCTGCTCGACGAGGCGCTCGGCTTCCTCACCGGCCACCACCGGACCACGGTGGACTTCGCGCCCTACACGCCCAACTACGTGCTGCCCGGCGTCGACCCGCAGGCGTACCCCGAGGCGCTGCGGCTGCTGACCGAGCTGGGGTTCGGCACCCTCTACTCCCCGGTGGCCATGGACCGCGGCCTGGTCGGCTACGTCACGCCCGACGACGTCACCGAATTGCGGGCGAAGCGCGAAGGCGAAGGCTACGAGTTCCGCGGCCCGCGCGACGGCGAACTGCCCGAGCTGATCAGGTTCGCCTCGGACGTGTTCAACCCCGACTGGGGCGAGGCCATCAGGGACGCCGTCCGCAGGGGCATCGCCCGCGACCGCATCGTGGTGGCCAGGCGCGACGGGCTCAAGGGCTTCGCGATGTACGCCGCCTACCGGGGCATCCCCGAGCGCTTCGGCCCGTTCGGCGTCGATCCGGAGGAGCGCGGAACGGGACTCGGCAAGATCCTTCTGCACGCCACCATGACGCGGATGCGCGCCGAGGGACTGCACTCGTCGTGGTTCCTGTGGACGGGCGAGGCCAGCCCGGCGGGCCACCTCTACACCAAAGCCGGTTACTCGATCACCAGGAGATTCAACGTCATGAGGTGGCAGGCCCGATGACCCACGTTCTCGCCATCGGCGCGCACGCCGGCGACATGGATTTGACCGCGGGAGCCGTACTGGCGCAGCACGTTCTGGCCGGAGACCGGGCCACACTGCTGCACCTGACCCTCGGCGAGCGCGGTCACCCCAAGATGCCCGTGCCCGAATACGCCGATCAGAAGCGCGCGGAGGCGGAGCGGTTCGCCGAGCGGATCGGCGCGGGCGTCAGGTTCCTCGACTACGAGGACGGGCTGCTGCCCGAGGACGAGGACGTCAAGATGCGGGTCGGCGACCTGATCAGGGAGCTGCGGCCGGACGTCATCCTGACCCACGCGAGCGAGAGCATCCACAAGGACCACGCGCGCACCCATCGCATCGTGCTCGACGCCCGTTTCTACGGCGGGCTGCGCACGCTCGAACGCGATCTGCCCGCGTACTGGGCGAAGGAACTCTACTTCGCCGACAACTGGGAGGACGCTGAGGGCTATCAGCCCGACGTCTTCGTTGAGCTGACCGACGAGGCCTACGAGGTCTGGTCGGAGGCCATGACCGGTTACGCATATGCCCGGGGCGAGACGTACGGCTTCCCGTACGTCGACTACTACCGGGCACTCACGATCGTGCGCGGGGCCCCCGCGGGATTCCGCCGGGCGCAGGCTTTCGCAGCCCCCAAGGGCTCCCGAGACCTCCGGGCACGGTACTTCGGAAAAGGAAACACCGCATGACCCCCCCGAGATATCGCCTGCTGGTCGCGTTGACCGCGTTGGTTCCGGTCGTCGCACTGGCCGGCTGCGGCGGCGCACAGAGCCCGAACACCGGCTCCAAGACCGCCCCGCCGCTCGTCATCCACGCCGTCGACGCCGGCTCCTACCAGGAGAACTTCAACCCCTTCCACCTGGAGGGGGTGAACTTCGGCACCACCGGGCTGATCCACGAGACGCTGGAGTACTTCAACAAGCTCAAGCCGGGCGAGTCCAAGCCCTGGCTGGCCACCGAGCACCAGTGGTCCAACGACGGCAAGACGCTGACCTTCACCCTGCGCCAGGGGGTGAAGTGGACCGACGGCAAGCCGTTCACCGCCGACGATGTGGCCTTCACCTTCGACACGATGCGCAAGCATCCCTCGCTCAACCGGAGCGCCCTGGACATCGCGGGCACCAAGGTGCTCGCGCCGGACAAGGTGGAGATCGACTTCGGCGAGACGTCGTACGCGAAGTTGTTCAACATCGCGGGCAACACGGGGATCGTGCCCAAGCACGTGTTCGAGAAGCAGGACCCGGTCACCTTCACCAACCCCAAGCCGGTCGGCACCGGGCCCTACATGCTCTCCTCGTTCTCCGCGCAGCTCTATGAGATGAAGAAGAACCCGGGCTACTGGCAGCCGGGCAAGCCGGTCGTGCCGACCCTGCGGTTCCCCGCCTACACCGCCAACGCCGTGCAGACCGGACTCCAGCAGGGCGAGATCGACTGGGCCGGCGCCTTCGTGCCCGACATCGACAAGATCTACGTCCAGGGCCAGCCGGACCAGAACAAGTACTTCTTCCCGCCCGAGGGCCTGGTCTCGCTGCTGCCGAACCTCACCAACCCGATCCTGGCCAAGCCGGAGGTACGGCAGGCGCTCAACCTGGCCATCGACCGCGACAAGATCGTGAAGGTGGCCGAGCGCGGCTACACGACGCCGCCGCACCCGAGCGGCGTGGTGATGCCCGGTGGCGAGGCGTACCTGCCGCCGGAGCACAAGGACGCGAAGTACACCGTCGACATCGAGCGGGCCAAGCAGCTCCTGAAGGACTCCGGTGTGCAGCCGGACAAGCTGTCGTTCACCCTGCTGGTGCCCTCGCCGTTCACCGACTGGGTGAACGCCGCCCAGCTCATCAGGGAGGACCTCGCCAAGATCGGGGTCAAGGTGGAGACGCGGGGTGTTGCGTTCGCGGACTGGGTGTCGAAGGTCGGCAAGGGCAGTTTCGACCTGTCGATCCGGGCCACCCCGTTCGGGCCCACGCCGTACTTCTCGATGCGGTCGCTGCTGCTCAGCGACCTGACCCAGCCCGTCGGCACCTCGGCCACCGGCAACTACCAGCGGTGGAAGGACGGCGAGAGCGACCGGCTCCTCGCGGAGTACGCCGCGACCGAGGACGAGGCCGAGCAGCAGCAGGCCGTGCAGAAACTCGGCAAGATCATGGTGGAGAAGCTCCCCGTGCTGCCGCTGTTCTACAGCCCCGCGTGGGCGCAGTACCGCACCGGCAAGTACGTCGGCTGGCCGAGCAAGGAGAACCCGTACGCGCTGGCTTCGCCCTACGTCTCGCCTGACGCGGCCATCGTGCTGCTCAACCTGAAGCCTGCGGGCACGTGAGGTTTCTCGCCAGGCGGCTCGGGTTCTACCTGCTCACGGCCTGGGCCGCCGTCACGCTCAACTTCCTGATCCCCCGGATGATGCCGGGGGATCCGGTCGACCTGCTGGTCGCGCGGCTGAAGGGCAACGTCGATCCGGCCGCGATCGAGGCGATGAAGCAGGCGTTCGGGATCAGCGACGCCAACCTGTGGGTGCAGTACGTCGACTACCTCGGCAACCTGTTCAACGGCGAGCTGGGGCGGTCGATCACCTTCTTCCCGACCGAGGTGACCACGATCATCACCGGCGCGCTGCCGTGGACGGTCGGGCTGGTCGGGGTCGCCACGCTGATCAGTTATCTGCTGGGCACGCTGCTCGGCGTGCTCGCCGCGTGGAAGCGGGGCAGCTGGCTCGACGGGGTGCTGCCGGTCTCCACGTTCATGCACGCCGTGCCGTACTTCTGGGTGGCGCTGGCGCTGGTGTTCGTCTTCGGCGTCACGTTGCGGTGGTTTCCGGTGAGCCGGGCCTACGGGCTGGACGTGGTGCCGGCGTGGGACGGGCCGTTCGTCTCCAGCGTGCTCTACCACGCGGCGCTGCCGGCCATCACGATCGTGATCGCCTCGATGGCCGACCGGATCCTCGGCATGCGGAACGTCATGGTGACCACGCTCGGCGAGGACTACGTGGTGATGGCCGAGGCCAAGGGGCTCACCAGCCGCCGGGTCATGTGGGCCTACGCCGCGCGCAACGCGATCCTGCCGAACATCACCAGCTTCGCCCTCTCGCTCGGGTTCGTGGTCGGCGGCTCGGTGCTCACCGAGATCGTCTTCTCCTACCCGGGCATCGGGTCGATGCTGCTCAAGGCCGTGGAGAACGAGGACTTCCCGCTGATGCAGGGCATCTTCCTGGTCATCTCGCTGGCCGTGCTGGTGGCCAACTTCCTGGCCGACCTGGCCTACGTCGTACTCGATCCGCGGACCCGGCAGGAGGCCTGACATGCGCTCATGGAAGATCAGGCTCGGCATGGCGATCCTCGGGTTCTTCACCCTGATGGCGATCTTCGGGCCGTTGCTGGTCTCCGGCGATCCCTCGGCCACCAGCGACGACGGGCTCGTCGGCCCCTCGGCCGAGCACTGGCTGGGCACCACCCAGACAGGCCAGGACATCTTCACCCAGATCGTGTACGGCGCGCGGATCTCGATGGGAGTGGGCGTGCTGTCGGCCGTCATCGCCACCATCGTGTCGATCGCGGTCGGGCTGATCGGCGGCTACTTCGGCGGAGCCATCGACGAGACGCTCTCGGTGATCACCAACATCTTCCTGGTGCTGCCCGCGTTGCCGCTGGTCATCGTGCTGGCCGGCTACCTGCCCCAGCGCGGCGTCACCTCGGTCGCGGTCGTCATCGCGGTGACCGGCTGGGCGTGGGGGGCCCGGATCCTGCGCGCGCAGACGCTCTCCATCCGCCGCCGTGACTTCGTCGAGGCGGCCAAGGCCAGCGGCGAGCGCCCGATGCGGATCATCTTCTTCGAGATCCTGCCCGTGCAGCTCCCGGTGATCGCCACCAGCTTCCTGGCGACCGTGGTCGCGGCCATCCTCGCCGAGGCGGGGCTGTCCTTCCTCGGTCTGGCCGACCTGTCCAGCGTGAGCTGGGGGAGCATGCTGTACTTCGCGCAGAACGGCCAGGCGCTGCTGGTGGGCGCGTGGTGGTGGTTCATCCCGCCGGGCCTGTGCATCGCGCTCATCGGAGCCGGGCTGGGGCTGATGAACTTCGGCATCGACGAGATCGCGAATCCCCGGCTCCGCACGATCAAACCGCCCCGGCGGAAGAAGCTGGAGGCCCGTTCATGAACGTCCTGGAGATCCGCGGGCTCAGCGTCGACTATCTGTCGGCGGGCGGCACCGTGCACGCGGTCGACGACGTCTCGCTCGACCTGCGGCGCGGCGAGATCCTCGGGCTCGCGGGGGAGAGCGGCAGCGGCAAGTCGACCCTGGCGCACGCCATCGGCCGGCTGCTCCGCCCACCGGCGATGATCACCGCCGGATCGGTGGTCTACCACCGCAAGGACGAGCAGGTGGACGTGCTGAAACTCGCCCCCAAGGCGTTGCGCGCATTCCGCTGGAAGGAGCTCGCGGTCGTCTTCCAGAGCGCGATGAACTCCCTCAACCCGGTGATGGCCGTCGGCGCGCAGATCGACGACGTCCTCCGCATCCACGAACCCGACATGTCACGCAAAGCTCGTGGAGAACGGGTGGTAGAGCTGCTCCGGCGGGTCGGCATCAGCGCCGACCGGCGCAAAAGCTACCCGCACG
Source organism: Dolomitihabitans soli (assembly GCF_022213955.1). GTDB lineage: Bacteria > Actinomycetota > Actinomycetes > Streptosporangiales > Streptosporangiaceae > Streptosporangium_A > Streptosporangium_A soli. The sequence goes on from NZ_JAKNTW010000023.1 coordinate 225,949, forward strand.
AGCTCTCCGGCGGGATGCGGCAGCGCGCCGCCATCGCCATCGCGCTCGCCCTCAACCCCGAGGTCATCGTCATGGACGAGCCGACGACCGCCCTCGACGTGGTGGTCCAGCGCGACATCCTGCACGAGATCCGCACCCTCAAGGACGAGTACGGCTTCGCGGTCATCTTCATCACGCACGACCTGTCCCTGCTGATGGAGATCTCCGACCGGATCGCCATCATGTACGCGGGCCGCGTGGTGGAGACCGGCACCGCCAAGGAACTGCACCGCTCGCCCCGCCATCCGTACACCCTCGGCCTGCTGCGTTCCTTCCCCAAGCTGCGCGGCCCGCGCGAGGACCTGCTCGGCATCCCGGGCACGCCCCCCGACCTGCGCGACCTGCCCCCGGGCTGCGCCTTCCATCCGCGCTGCCAGTCCGCCTTCGACGACTGCGGCCGGGTGTCCCCGCGGTTGCTGCCCGGACCGCACGGCGAGGTCGCCTGCCTGCTCAACGAGAACACCGGTGTGGAGGTCCAAGCGTGAGTGGAAAGGTGGTGCTCGAGGGCCGGAACCTCACCAAGCACTTCACTGCCGCCCGTGGCCCGAGAGGCAGGCTGGGCCGCCGCCCGCCCGTCCGGGCCGTGGAGGAGGTGTCGCTGTCCCTGCGCGCCGGATCGGTGACCGCCCTGGTCGGCGAGAGCGGCTGCGGCAAGAGCACGGTCGCCCGCCTGCTGGCCCAGGTCTACCCGACGACCTCGGGTGACGTCCTGCTGCACGGCGAGGCCGTACGGGCTCATCGCGGGGCGGCCTTCCGCGACTACCGCCGCCAGGTCCAGCTCATCTTCCAGGACCCGTTCGCCTCGCTGAACCCCTTCCACCGGGTCCGCTACCACCTCGCCAGGCCGTTGCGGATCCACGGTCACGTGCGGTCGGCGGCGGAGGAGACGGAGCAGGTGGCCGAACTGCTCGAACGGGTCAGCCTCACCCCGACCGACCAGTTCATGGACAAGATGCCGCACGAGCTGTCCGGCGGGCAGCGCCAGCGCGTCGCCATCGCCAGAGCGCTCGCCGTGCAGCCGGTCGCCCTGATCGCCGACGAGCCGGTCTCGATGCTCGACGTGTCGATCCGGCTCGGCGTGCTGCGACTGCTGGAGAAGCTGGCCGACGAGAGCGGCCTGGCCCTGCTCTACATCACCCACGACATCGCCAGCGCCCGGTACTTCGCCGAGGAGATCATGGTGATGTACGCGGGCCGGCTCATCGAGCGCGGCGCGAGCGAGGAACTGACCCAGTCGCCCAAGCACCCCTACACGCAGCTCCTGCTGGAGTCGGCCCCCGACCCCGACCGGGTGGCGCCGCCCGGCTCCACCAGGCGCGGCGAACCGCCCAGCCTGATCGACCCGCCGAGCGGCTGCCGGTTCCACCCCCGCTGCCCGGTGGCCATGCCGGTCTGCTCGGAGAAGACCCCGCCCCGCACCCAGCTCGGCGACGGCAGATGGACGGAGTGCTGGCAGTACGAGAAGTAGGGCCACGCCGGGTCCGCTCGGGGTGTGGCTGTGTGGGAAGTGGTGGCCATGCCGGTCCGCGTGGGTTCGGGTGTGGACGGTGCGGTGGCTGTGTGAGTAGTCGGTCCGCTCGGGGGATCGGCTGTGCGAGAAGTGATGGTTGATTTGTCGGAGTGGACGGCTTACCCATAGCCTGATCGGCGGCCAATCGGTACCTCACAAGGCGGACGTGCATGGTGTCAGCTCCCGGGCTTCTGCCGAGCACCCGGGCGGCCCAGACGCCCAAGGCCGCCGAGCACCGGCCGGAGATCGAAGGGCTGCGGGCGGTCGCCGTCCTGCTGGTGGCCGTCTACCACATCTGGCTCGGCCGGGTCTCCGGCGGCGTGGACGTCTTCCTGATGCTGACCGGGTTCCTCATCACCGGTTCGCTGCTGCGCACGGTGGAGCGGACCGGCCGGGTGGAGTTCGCCGCGTTCGCGGGCCGGCTCGCCAGGAGGTTGTTCCCGCCCGCGGCGCTGGTGCTGCTAGCCGTACTGGCCGGGACCTGGGTGTGGCTGCCGCGCACCCGGTGGGGCGACACGCTGAGCGAGGTGCTCGCGTCCGGGCTCTACTACGAGAACTGGCGCCTGGCCGTCACGGCCGTCGACTATCTCGCCGGTGGCACGCCTCCCAGCCCGGTGCAGCACTTCTGGTCGCTGGGCATCCAGGGACAGTTCTACCTGGTCTGGCCGGTGCTGCTGGCCGGGGCGGTGCTGGTGTCGGCGCTGGTGACCCGGTGGAGCACGCGGACGGTCTTCCTCGGCGTGAACGTGCTGGTGTTCCTCGTCTCGCTCGGCTACTCGGTCGTGCGCACGGGGACCGACCAGGCGTGGGCCTACTTCGACACCGGGGCCCGGCTGTGGGAGCTGGCGCTCGGCGGGATCCTCGCCATCGCCCTGCCGTACCTGCGTACGCCTCGCGCGGTCAGGCTCGTGCTCGGCTGGCTCGGCCTCGCCGCGCTGGTCTCGTGCGGGCTGCTGCTCCAGGTCGGAGCGGTCTTCCCCGGCTACGCGGCGCTGTGGCCCACGCTGGCCGGTGTCATGATCATTGTGGCCGGGGTCGCCGGCGGGGCCGACCGGCTGCTCACGCTCAAACCGGTGATGTACGTCGGCGGTATCTCCTACGCCCTCTACCTGTGGCACTGGCCGCTCCTCGTCTTCTACCTCACCGCGACCGGCCGCACCAGGGCGAGCCTGCTGGGCGGGCTCCTGGTCCTGGCCGCCGCCCTCCTTCTCGCCGCCGCGACGACCCGCCTCACCGCCGGCCCGCTGCAGCGGGCGAAACGCGGCAGACCGGCCACGGCGCGCTCGCTCGCCGTGGGGCTGGCCTGCCTGCTTCCGGTGCTGGTCGCCGCCACCGGCTGGACCGCCTACCTGGAGAACCAGACGAGGCAGCGGGTCGCCAAGGGGAGCGCCATCGTGCCCGATCCCGCCGACGCCGCCGACGACCGTCCGCTCACCTACGCGAACGGCTGCAACCAGGTCACCCAGAAGGACGAGGTGCTCTCCTGCGCCTTCGGGCCCGAACGGGCGAGCCGTACGATCGTGCTGGTGGGCAACTCGCACGCCGCGCACTGGTTCCCTGCCCTGCACCAGATCGCCGAAGCCAACCGCTGGCGGCTGGTCAACTTCACCAAGGGCGCGTGCGCGCTCTCCACCCGGCCACAGCGGTACCAGGGCAAGCCGTACCCGTCGTGCGACCGGTGGCAGGCGGGCGTGCTGGCCGAGCTGGCGAAGCTCAAACCGGACCTGCTGGTCACCACCGCGACGATCTCCAGCCCGTACGCCAGGGGTGAGACGCTTCCTCCCGGTTACCTCGCGCGATGGCGTGAGCTGGGCACGATGGGGATCAAGGTGCTGGCGATCCGCGACACGCCCCGGATGTCGTTCGACCCGCCGGAGTGCGTCGTCACGAAGGGACCGGCCGCCTGCGTCGACGACCGGAGCCGCAGCCTCGCCGACACCTCGCCGATCGCCGCGCTGGCCGGGAAACCGCGCAACGTCACCTTCGCCGACCTCACCGCCCGCCTCTGCCCCGCCGACCGCTGCCCCTCGGTGATCGGCAACACCATGGTCTACTCCGACGTCGGCCACATCACCACCACCTTCATGCGCACCCTGGCCCCCGACCTCACCACCCGCCTCAAACAGGCACTGACCCGTTAGCCCGGCACTCGGAGCACGCCGCGACCGTACGGCTGCGCACGTCGTCGAACAGTCGGCCGTGAACAGGCCTGGAGATGAATCCAGATCAGAGACGCGGATGGTACTACCAGATATGGTTGTTGGTATGACGGATAAGCGGGCGATCAGTCTTCCCGAGAAGGAAGCGGCGTGGCTTGACCAAAAAGTGCAGGCAGGTGATGTTTCGTCCTTCTCGGCAGGCGTGGCCGAGTTGATCGCGACCGCACGCCGGCGAGAGGAATGGCTCACCCGTGAGGCGGAGGCCTTCGGCGAGCCCATGCCGGACGATCCCGAGCGAGAGGCCTACTGGGCCAGGCGGCTGAACCGGCCCGCCGCGGAGATCCTCATGGACAACGCGCGCGACCACGACTCCGCATGAGCCGATGCCGGGTCCTCCACACCCCTGCCGTGTCCGTCTACCTCGGCGGAGACAAGGACCTGCGTATCCTGCTGGCCGCCGCCGCCCGGGAGATGGTGACCCTTTCCCTGCCCTCCACCGTGCTTGCGGCGGCCACAAGCGGGCACCTCGGCCTCTATCTTGAGCGTCTGAACGCCCGGGTCCAGGCTCTGCTGACCAATCCGGCGGTCGTCGTCGATCACCTGATCGACCGGCGCGGCGATGCTGAAAGGGCGATACGCAGCGGCTATCTCGCGGGCGCCCTGACTCTCACACTTGAGGACGCGCAGACCGCCGACGTGGCTCTCACTCGATCCGCTCCCGTGCTGACGACCCGGGCCGGCGCTGCGAGCTTGGCGAAGATCGAGCCCCGCCTGGCATTCGACCTCGTCGGCTGATTCGAAGGGCTTAGCCGCCCACACGTAGCCACAGGTTCGTCGCGCCCGGGGGCCTGGGTCAGGCTCATGGTGTACCTCCGTATCGATGGATACGGCTGAGCTCGAATGTCGCGGGCGGGCCCTCGATCGCGTCGATCCGCCGAAGCGGGCCCTGGCGGTGTCGTCCGTTGCCGGGCCCGCTTCGGTACTGGTTCCTCAGTTCGGGTCGGCGAGGTTGCAGGCGGGGACCCAGCCGACGACGCCGGTGGCGAGGTTGCGGCCGTGGGACCACTGGTTGCTGCTCAGACCCGTCTGACACGCGTAGTTTCCGTGGATCTCGACGCGGTCGATCTGGAAACCCTGGCCGGGGTAGCCCAGGCCGTTGCGGCTGGACTGGCTGGTGGGCTGCCGCCAGATGATCACGCCGGGCAGCGCGAAGTCGACCCGCTGGGCAGTTGCGTGACCGGGTGCTCGCTGGTCCGTGCCGGTCGCGGCCTGCGCCGCGGGCCCCAGCAGCAGCCCGCCGCCGGTCAGTGCCATGGTGAGTGCCGCCGCGACCGTGCGCTTGATGTTCAACGTACCCCCTGATTGACGTTGAGTGGTTGGACAATTACACAGTGTGCGCGATGGAGGCGTCAACGGGTTTGGCTGAGCCTGCTGGATGCTGCAGGTGGAGGCGCTGGGATAGTGGGGGGATGACTCCTCGGGTCGTCGTCCGACGTGCCTTGCCGACCGAGCCCGCCGTACGCGGGTCGGCGTCGCTGTTCATGACCGAGGCCGCGCGGCAGGGGATCCGGCCGGGGCGGCGGATGCTCTACGTCGGGGCGGAGGCGGCGACCGAGCAGGTGGCCGCCGCGTTGCGGGTCGAGCCCGGCGCGGAGGTGCTGGCCAGGCGGAAGCTGCTGCTCGCCGAGGAGGTGCCGGTCCGCATCGCGACCAGCTACTTCCGCCTCGACCTGTTCGGCGGCACCCCGATCGCCGCACCCGACTTCGTACGGCCCAGCCTGCAGGCCGGGATCGAGGCGCTGGGCCACCGGTTCGGCCACGCGGAGGAGCACCTGATCGCACGGCCGCCAGAGGGTGCGGAGGCGGAGACGCTGGAACTCGATCCCGGCGAGTGGGTCGTCCAGGTGCTGCGCGCCGGCTACTCGGACCGCGACACGCCGATCCACATCCTGGAGACCGTCTGCGCCGCCACCCGCCATGTCTTCCCGATCGCCCAGGGGAGCGGGGCCGACGAGTTCTAGCCGGTGCGGTGTGGTCCGATTCTCGCCAGTCGGTTGCCGTGATCGGCTGATGTACTGGTTCTCGTGATCACTCAAAACGACAAGGCACTGCGGTTCCGCTCGCTTCACGAAGGGGGTCGCCCGCTGATCCTGGCCAACGCGTGGGACGTCGTCAGCGCGCGGCTGGTCGAGGAGGCGGGGGCCTCGGCGATCGCCACCACCAGCGCGGGGGTCGCCTGGAGCCTAGGTGTGCCGGACGGCGACCTGCTCGGCCGCGACCGCGTGTTCGACCTGGTGTCCCGGATGGCCGCCGCCGTCGCGCTGCCCGTCACGGCCGACATCGAGTCCGGTTATTCGGCCACGCCCGGTGGGGTCGGGGAGACGATCCGGGGCGTGATGCAGGCCGGGGCCGTGGGCGTGAACATCGAGGACGCGTTGTACGGCTCGGCGTCGGCGCTGCGGGCCGTACCGGAGCAGGCCGAACGGATCGCGGCGGCCAGGGAGGCCGCAGGCCGGCCCGAACTGTTCGTCAACGCGCGCATTGACACCTACCTGCGCCAGGTGGGCGATCCGGCGGCCAGGCTCGACGACACGCTGGCCCGGGCCGCCGCCTATCTGGAGGCGGGCGCCGACGGCATCTTCGTGCCCGGCGTCACCGACCCCGACACCGTCGCCACCCTCACCGTGGGCATCCCCGCCCCGCTGAACGTCCTCGCCGGCCCCACCGCTCCGGACATCGCCACCCTCGCGGGCCTCGGCGTCGCCCGCGTCAGCCTTGGCTCCTCGATCGCCGCAGCCGCCTACGCCCTCGTCCAGCGAGCCGCCGAGGAGGCGTTCACGCAGGGCACCTACCTCTCGTTGGCGGGCGGCCTGACCTACGGCGAACTCAACTCACTGTTCGCCTGAGGTCACTCGCGACGAAGCCGCCCGGCTGGAGGCCTCCGCCTTGCCGCCCTGCTGAGCCCGCTGCTGCCCGGGCCGCCTCGCGCGTCGCTTCAGGTTGATGACCGGCCAATCATTCTGTCGGCCGAGCAGCGGCGTTGGTAACGATTCGGTCTCGGAGAATTGAGGGTCCGGCCCGCCCGCGCGTCCCGAGCGCCCCCTTCGGGTATCAAGACCATCCGGCCGTTGTCGGCCCTGAACTCAAGCTTTGCGACCGGCTCCGATGGGCGGGGAGGGCGGAGGGGACGGCCTTAAATCGATTGAAACGCAGTAATAACCTGATGGGGCATGGGTGAGCCGTCGAGGGGGTGCCCCCAGCGGTTCACCGGCGCGTTCGTGTTCCCCCGCTGGTGAGGAGTGCCCTACCCCACTATGTCTTCAGGCAGCCGAGATACCACGCCGTCCGATCAACAGACCCGAGAACCCAGCTCCCGCCGAGTGAAGTCGAACTCACTCTGGCGGATGAAGTCCTACCTCCGCCCCCATCTCGCCCGGCTCGCCCTCATCTGGCTGGCGGCCATCGCGGGCATCGCCACCAGCATCTCCATCCCGCTGGTCGGCAGAGAGATCATCGATGGCCCGGTGACGCAGCGCGACCTCGATGCGCTGTTACCGCTCGGGTTGCTCGCGCTCGGACTCGGGGTCGCCGAGGCGATGCTGACCCTCCTGCGCCGATGGACCCAGATCACTCCGGTGCTGGGGCTGGAGACCGCGATCCGGGACGACCTCTACCGGCACCTCCAGCACCTGCCGATGAGCTTCCACGACGAGTGGCAGTCGGGCCAACTGCTGTCCCGCGCGACGACCGACCTGTCCGCGATCAGGCGGTTCTTCGGGTTCGGCCTGCTGTTCCTGGTGATGAACATCGTGCAGCTCATCACCGTGACGGTCGTGCTGCTGCAGATGTACTGGCCGCTGGGGCTGGTGGTGGCGGCCTCCGCCGTACCCATCGTCATCATCTCGTTGCGCTTCGAGAGGCGATACATCCGGATCTCGCGGCAGGTTCAGGACCAGCAGGGCGATCTCGCCACGTTCGTCGAGGAGTCGGCGATCGGGATTCGGACGGTCAGGTCGTTCGGCCGGCGGCACCATGTCTACGACACCTTCGACGAGTCCGTGCTGAAGGTCCACGGGACCTCGATGGCCAAGGTACGGCTCGCCTCCAGGTTCTTCACCTTCCTCGAGGTGATCCCGAACATCACCCTCGCCCTGGTGCTGCTGCTCGGTGCGCTGGCCGTCGGCGCGGGCGGGCTCACCCAGGGCACCCTGGTGGCGTTCACCATGCTGATGCTGTCGCTGGTCTGGCCGATCGCCTCGCTCGGCCACATCCTGGCGATGGGACAGGAGGCGATGACCGCCGCCGACCGGGTGATGGAGGTGCTCGACACCGAGTCCGCGATCGTCGACGGCGCCGAGGCCATCGACCGGCCGCGCGGCCACCTGAGGTTCGAAGGGGTGGAGTTCCGTTTCGCGGGCGGCGAGGAGCCCGTACTGCGTGATGTCTGGCTCGAGGTCAGCCCCGGGGAGACGGTCGCCGTCGTCGGCGCGACGGGATCGGGCAAGACGACGCTGACCTCGCTGGTGCCCAGGTTGCTCGACGTCACGGCGGGCCGGGTCACCATCGACGGGCGTGACGTGCGCGATATGCCGCTGAACGAGCTGCGGTCGGTGGTGGCCACGGCGTTCGAGGAGCCGACGCTGTTCTCGATGAGCGTGCGGGAGAACCTCCTCCTCGGCCGCCGCGACGCCACCGAGGAGGAGGTCCGGGACGCGCTGGAGGTCGCCCAGGCCGGTTTCGCCTACGACCTGCCGTGGGGCCTCGACACCAGGATCGGCGAGCAGGGGATGTCGCTCTCCGGCGGGCAGCGGCAGCGGCTGGCGCTGGCCCGCGCGGTGCTCAGCCGGCCACGGATCCTGGTCCTCGACGACACCATGTCCGCCCTCGACGTGGAGACCGAGGCGCTGGTGGAGGAGGCGCTCAAGCGGGTCCTCCAGGACGCCACCGGCGTCGTGGTCGCCCACCGTGCCTCCACGGTGCTGCTGGCGGACAAGGTCGCGCTGCTGCGCGACGGCACCATCACGCACATCGGCCGCCACACGGACCTGCTCGCCGAAGTGCCCGAATACCGGGAACTGCTCGCCCAGGACGCCGACCTCGACCCCGAGGGGGCCCTGCGATGACCGTCCAGACTCAGGAACCCAAGAGCTGGCGCGGCGTCGCCAGCGAGGAGCAGGACGAGCTGTCGGAGAAGGTCTCCCTGCTGCTGCGCACCCGCTCGCGCCGGCTGCTCGGCGACCTGATCCGCCCGCACCGCAGATCCATCGGGCTGCTGATCGTGATCATCGTGATCAGCAACGCCGCCGGGCTGGCCATCCCCTATCTGGTGAAGGTCGGCATCGACGCCGGAATCCCGCCGATGCTCCGCGACGAGGGCACGACCACCCTGGTCACCATCGTCGCGGTGATCCTGGCGGCGGCGTTGATCCAGGCGTTCACCCGGCAGATCTTCCTCCGGCTGTCCGGCCGGATCGGCCAGGACATCCTGCTGGAGCTGCGGAGACGCGTCTTCGACCACTTCCAGCGGCTCTCGCTGTCCTTCCACGAGAAGTACACCTCGGGCCGGGTCATCTCCCGGCTCACCTCCGACGTCGAAGCGATCTCGGAACTGCTCCAGTCGGGATTCGACGGCATCGTCACCGCGGTGCTCACCCTCTTCGGTACGGCGGTGCTGCTCCTCGTCCTGGACGTCCATCTCGGCCTGGTGGCCCTGTTGCCGCTGCCCATCCTGTTCCTGTTCACCCGGTGGTTCAGACGGCAGTCGAGCATCGTCTACCGCCGTACCAGGGAGACCGTCGCACTGGTGATCGTCCATTTCGTGGAGTCGATGACCGGGATCCGCGCGGTGCAGGCGTTCCGCAGGGAGCCGCGCAATCAGGAGATCTTCGAGGAGCTGAACGAGAACTACCGTGAGGCCAACATGCGCAGCATGCGGCTCGTCGCGGTGTTCATGCCGGGCATCAAGCTGA
>NZ_JAKNTW010000024.1 GCF_022213955.1 Dolomitihabitans soli
CGGCCAGACCGTGACCGCCCGCGGCCTCCCCTACAACTCCACCCTCGCCCCCGGCGCCACCACCGCCTTCGGCTACCAGGCCACCCGCCCCAGCGGCAACACCCAGACCCCCACCACCTACACCTGCACGACCAGCTGACACACGCCCTGGGGGTACGGCGACCGCCGTACCCCCTGGTGGGCGGGACCGCGCTCGGACGGGGCCGACGCCGGCTGCCGTAGGCTCCACTGGTGATCGCGTTTCCCGGCCCGCCCGCCACCGTCGCCGAAGCCGAGGCCGTCCAGGAGCGGTTGCGGCCACTGGCCGACCTGGACGACCCCGGGCCGGACGACGTGGAGTTCGTCGCCGGGCTCGACGTGGCCTACCGGAGCGACGACGAGCTGACGGCCGCCGTCGTGGTCCTCGACGCCCGCACCCTGGAGATCGCCGACCAGGCCGTCGTCACCGGGCACGCCATGTTCCCCTACGTGCCCGGCCTGTTCGCCTTCCGTGAGCTGCCGCCCCTCCTCGACGCCCTGGACAAGCTGACGGTCCGTCCCGAACTGCTCGTCTGCGACGGGTACGGCGTGGCGCACCCGCGCCGGTTCGGCCTCGCCTGCCACCTCGGCGTGCTGACCGACCTGCCCTGCGTCGGCGTCGGCAAGACCTCCTTCATCGGCCGCAACGACCCGCCCGCGCCCGCGAGGGGAGCGTGGGCGCCGATCCTCGACGGCGATGAGGTGATCGGCCGTGCCCTGCGCACCCGCGACGACGTCAAGCCGGTCTACGTGTCGCAGGGCCACCGCATGAGCCTGGACAACGCCTGCCGCCACATTCTGGATCTCACCCCGTCGTTCCGGCTGCCCGAGCCCATCAGACAGGCCGACCGGCTCTCCCGCCGCTGACCGGATGGTCAAGCGGCCGGTCCCCCACGAGACGGGCGACGTACCCCGGCGAGCCGATCCGGCGGCGCGGCGTGCGGGCCGGCGTCATCGGCCGGTGGCGAGTCCGAGGGCCTCCGCGGCGACGGCGTGGCGGAGATCGCGGATGCCGGGGCGGCCGCGCAGAGGATGGACGCTGCTGGTGAGGAGGACGACGGTGAGGCGGCCCGCGGGGTCGATCACCAGCGACGTCCCGGTGAATCCCGAGTGGCCGAAGGCGTCCGTCAGCGGCCCGGTGATGCCGGGGTCGCCGATCCGCACGCCGAGGCCGTGCCGGAAGACGGATCCCTTGACCTGGTGGTCGCGGGTCATCTCGGCGACGGTCTCCGGGCGCAGGATGGGGGCGCCGCCGGTGCGCAGCATCTCACCGAAGCGGGTCACGTCGCCGGCGGTGGCGAAGATCCCGGCGTGGCCGGCGACACCGCCCAGAGCGTACGCCGTCTCGTCGTGGACCTCGCCGCGGACACAGCCGGTCTCCGGGCGCTCGGGCTTGTCCTCGGTGGCGGCGATGCGGGGGCGCAGCTCGGCGGCGGGACGGTAGCCGGTGTCCGCCAGGCCGAGAGGGACGGTGATCCTCGCCCGGACCAGGGCGTCGAGCGGTGCGCCGCCCGCGATCTCCGCGACGCGGCCCACCGTCACCATGCCGACGTCGGAGTAGAGGTAGCGGTCGCCGACGGGATGCGCCGGCGGGGTGGAGAGGACCGTGTCCATCCTGGCCGCGTGCACGTCCGGACCGTCGCCGGGGATCTCGAGGTCGGGCCGGCGGCTGGGCGGCAGGCCGGCGGTGTGGGTGAGCAGGTGCCGCAGAGTGACCTCGGGGGCGCCGCCGTACGAGGGCGGGAGGCGGGCGGCGACCGGCTCGTCCAGGTCGAGACGGCCCTCCTCGACGAGGGAGAGGACGACGACGGTGGTGAAGAGCTTGGTGATCGACGCGAGATCGAAGATCGAATCATGCCGGGCGGGGGGACGCTCGGGCAGGAGTTCCGCCGCCTGGCCGGAGTAACGCTCCAGTTCTCCCGCCGCCACGGTGGCCACGGTGGTCCCTTCGACCGCGACCACGGCCACCGCCGCGGAGCACACGGCGGGCACCGCCGCCTCCAGGATCACCTTCAGCCGATCGGACATCCGAACCCTCCAACGTCAACCGCCAGGCCGGCGACCACCACCGCCACACCGCACAGCACAACACGGCCGGCACCGAACAGCGGAGCACCGTGTGGCCCCACGACCCCAGCGCGCTCGTACAACCGCCGCGCGCCGGGCCATCACTTCACACGCTCAAAACCCCGCCCGGGCGGTCGGGTCAGGCGCCGCGTGCTTCCTCTATCCCGGGCCCGGCTGCGAGGGCGTCGTCCAGGCGGTCGCCGTGGAGCGCCAGGAGGGCGCGGGCGGCGTCGGCGTCGAGGCCCTGCTCGACCATCAGGATGGCGGCCTTGACGTCCCAGCCGGCGGCTTCGACGGCGGGGCGGGCGACGGCGAGGTCGGCGCCGGTGATGTCGCTGACCATGCGGGCCGCGCGGTGGGCCAGCTTGCTGTTCATGGCGGACAGCTCGATCATCTGGTTGCCGTAGGTCCTCCCCAGCTTGATCATCGAGATGGTGGAGATCATGTTGAGGACGAGCTTCTGCGCGGTGCCCGCCTTGAGGCGGGTGGAGCCGGTGACCACCTCGGGGCCGACGATCACCTCGATGGGGTGCCGCGCCGCCGCGGACAGCGGGGAGTCCGCGTTGCACGAGATCGAGGCCGTGAGGGCACCTCGGCGCTCGGCTTCGGCGAGGGCGCCCAGCACGTACGCGGCACGGCCGCTGGCGGAGACGCCGACCACCGAGTCGAGCGGCCCCACCTCGCGCCCCGCCATCGCGGCGGCGCCCGCGGCGTCGTCGTCCTCGGCGCCCTCGACGGAGCGGGTGAGGGCGGGCACTCCGCCCGCGATGACGCCCTGCACGAGTTCGGGGTCGGTGCCGAAGGTCGGCGGGCACTCCGAGGCGTCGAGCACGGCGAGCCGTCCCGACGTCCCGGCGCCCACGTACAGGAGGCGCCCGCCCCGTTTCATCCGGTCGGCGATGGCGTCGATCGCCGCGGTGATGGCGGGGACCGCCACCGCCACGGCTTCCGGCACGGTGGCGTCGGCCGCGTTCATCAGCCGGGCGACCTCCTCGGTAGGAAGCCGATCGATCGCGCTGTAACGCGGATCGCTCTGCTCCGTTGACAGGCCGGCGAGTGGATCAGTCATGTCGTCCCATGTCGCTAACTTTCATCCAAGGGTTCCGTCATGCAAATTATCTTCTCATAATGGACCGTATGTCACGCACTGGAGTAAAGCTGCTTGCCGCCGATTCGCGTCTGGTCCCCGGCGAACGGCTCGGACTGATCACGAATCCCACCGGCGTACTGCCCGATCTGAGCCCGTCCGCGCCCGCCCTGCTGGCCGCCGGCGTGCCGCTGACCGCGTTGTTCGCCCCCGAACACGGTGTGCGCGGGGCCGTGCAGGCGGGGGTGAGCGGGCAGGACGAGACCGACCCCGCGACCGGGCTGCCCGTTTTCGACACCTACCAGAAGCGTGACGCCGAACTGGACGAACAGGTTGCCGCCGCCAAGGTCGACACACTGCTCTTCGACATCTGCGACGCCGGCACGCGCTTCTACACCTACATCTGGACCATGTACGACCTGATGGCCTCGGCCCGGCGGCTCGGCGTGCGCTTCGCCGTACTGGACCGGCCCAACCCGCTCGGCGGCGTGATCTCCGAGGGGCCGCCGCTCGACCCCGCGTTCGCCAGCTTCGTGGGCCGGGTCTCCGTCCCGCTGCGCCACGGGCTGACGGCCGGGGAGCTGGCCCTGCACGTCAACCGGGAGCTCGGCGTCGAGCTCCAGGTGGTGGCGATGGAGGGGTGGCGCAGGGACATGTCCTACGCCGCGACGGGGCTGCCCTGGGTGATGCCGTCGGTCAACATGCCGACCGTGGACACCGCGCTCGTCTACCCGGGGACCGGGTTGTTCGAGGGCACCACCGCGAGCGAGGGCCGGGGCACCACACGGCCGTTCGAGCTGGTCGGCGCGCCGTACGTGGACGAGCGGTTCGCGGCGGAGCTGAACGGGCTGGGGCTGCCGGGGGTGCGGTTCAGGGACACCTGGTTCACCCCGACCTTCCACAAGCACGCGGGGGTGGCCGTGCGGGGCGTGCAACTCCACGTCCACGACGCGGCGGAGTTCCGGCCGGTGCTCACCGGGGTGTCGATGCTGCACCTGCTGCGCACGCTGTACCCGGACGACTTCGCCACCACCGAGTTCCTCGACAAGCTGTGGGGGTCCGACGCGCTGCGCCTGCGGCTGGAGGCGGGCGAGGACCCTCGCGACCTGTGCCCCGAGCCGGTTCACCCGGGTTCCTGGACGGCCGGGGAACTGATGTACTCCTGACATCAGGCGAGGTCGCGGCGATAGAGCCAGAAGACCCTCTCGGCACGCGCCCCGGCTGCCCGGGAGTAGAAGCGGAGCGGGCCGACCCAGCTGATCTGCGCGCTGGTGAGGCCCGTGGCCCGCTGGTCGGCGAGGCAGCGGCGGAGCAGGACCCGCCCCACCCCCAGCCCGCGAGCCGCGGGAGCCGTCCCCATCGGGCCGAACCACGCGGGCCTGGCGCCCCAGGCGGCGAAGCCGAGGATCTCGCCGTCGCGTTCCGCGTAGTGGCAGCCGGTCGCCTGGGCGACCTCCCAGGCCCAGTTGTCGTTCCAGTGCTCCCTGACGAACCCGGCCACCCCGTCCCGGTCGCCCGGCGCGGCCTCCCGCACGGTGACGCCCTCGGCGGCCAGCCGTACGAGGTCGTCCCGCACGGACAGGTCACCCGTCAGGTCGGCGGTCATGTTCCACGCGACGCTGTCGCGCCGGTAACCGAGGCTCTCCGCGAGGCAGGCGGCGGGGGTGGCGCGCACGTCGATGCCCGGCCACGCGTAGCACGGCGGGTTCCCGGCGAACCGGGCCTGCGTCGCGCCCTCCCCGCGCAGCCACTCCTGCGCCGCCTCGACCAGCGCCCTGCCCCTGCCCTCGCCCCGCGCGCCGGGGTGTACGGCGAGCAGATCGAGATGCCCGGCCGACGGGTCGCGTACCGACATCGAGGCGAACACCGCGCCCGACAGGTCGTCGGTGACCAGGGTGGTCCAGCGGCGGTCCGCGGGCGGCGAGGCGAGCCTGGCCACCAGGGCCGGGGCCTCGGCGGCGTCCAGGGTGAGGGCGGCGGCGGCGAGATCGGCGAGGTCGTCGCCGGGGCCGGCCGTGCGGATCGGGACGCCCACGGCCGTCACCGTCCCGCCGGCTGGGCGACGACGGCGCGCCGCTCGGGATGGAAGCAGGCGTGCTCCTGCGGTATCCCCTCGCCCAGGCCGAGCACCGGCACCTCCGACTCGCACTTCCCGGTCCGGAACGGGCAGCGCCGGGCGAACAGGCAGCCCTCGTCGTGGTGACTCTCGTCGAGCGCCTCGGTCGGCACCACCGGCTGCGCCCCCGGCTCCTCCAGGCCGTGCAGGACCGGGATGGCCGACAGCAGCGACTGGGTGTAGGGATGCACGGGGCCGGAGATGATCGTGTCGACCGGGCCGCGTTCGACGACCTGCCCGCGATAGATCACGTAGAGCTCGCCGTCGTCGCCGATGTAGCGGGCGGTCGCCACGTCGTGGGTGATGAACAGCACGCTCACGCCGAGCCGCTCGCGCAGGTCCTTCAGCAGCGCCAGGATGCCCAGCCGGAGCGACACGTCGATCATCGAGACGGCTTCGTCGGCGACGAGCATCTCGGGGTCCACGGTCAGCGCGCGGGCGATCACGACGCGCTGCCGCATGCCGCCGGAGAGCTGGTGCGGATAACGCCCGAGCACGCTCCCCGCGTCGAGCCCGACCAGCGACAGCACCTCCTGCGCGCGCTCGTCCATCCAGCCGCGCGAGCGCCCGGTCTGCTTGGCCCGCAGCGCGAGCGGCGCGTTCAGGGTCTGGTGGATCGTGCGGGTGGGGTTCAGCGCCGAGTAGGGGTCCTGGTGGATGAGCTGGATCCTGCGGAAGTACGGCTGACGGTCGCGGGGGCGCAGCGACGACATCGCGGTGCCGTCGATGGTGATCTCGCCGGTGTCGTGGCTCTCCAGCCCGGCGATGATCCGCCCGAGGGTGGTCTTGCCGCAGCCGGACTCCCCGATGAAGGACGCCGCTCCGCCCTTGGGGATGACGAAGTCGACGCCGCGCAGCGCCCGGACCTCCCTGCTGTCGAGGACGTTGCCCCGCTGCTTGAAGGTCTTGGTGATGGCCTGCCCGGTGATCACGCGACTTCCTCCTGGAGTTGGGCGGGTTCGGACGTGCCGACGGCGTGGCAGGCGACGATCCGGTCCCCGTGCGCGAGCGCGGGCGGGTCGTCGCTGTCGCAGACGTCCATCCGCTCCGCGCAGCGTTCCCTGAACACGCATCCGGTGGTGGGGACGGTGGCCAGGGTGGGCGGGCGGCCGGGCAGTGCCCTGGCCTCGTCCAGGCTGCCGACGAGGCGCGGGATCGCCTTGATCAGGCCCTTGGTGTAGGGGTGGCTGGGCGCGCCGAGCACCGCGCCGGTGGGGCCCTGCTCGACGATCCGCCCGCCGTACATCACCGCGAGCCGGTCGGCGACCTCGGCGACCACGCCGATGTCGTGCGTGATGACCAGCGTGGTGAGGCCGCGCTCCTCGTGCACCTCGCGGATGATCCGCAGGATGGTGGCCTGGGTGATCATGTCGAGCGCGGTGGTGGGCTCGTCGAGCACGACGAGGTGGGCGTTGAGCACCAGGGCCAGCATGATGCCGACCCGCTGGCGCATGCCGCCCGACAGCTCGTGCTGGTGGGAGTCGAGCACGCGGGCGCCGTCCAGGCCCATCCGGCCGAGCAGTTCCTTGGCCTCCCGGACCAGGCCCCGCAGGTCGTCCACGCCGTGCGAACGGCCGAGGTCGAGGAGTTGCTTGCCGACGGTCTTGAGCGGGTTCAGGGAGTTCTGCGCGGCCTGGAAGACGTAGCCGATGTGGCGGCCCCTGGCCTTGCGCAGGCTCTCGCCGCGCAGGCCGACGACGTCGCCGAGCCCGTCGATCTCCACCGAGCCCCCGCTGATCCTGCCGGGCGACTGGACGGCGTTGAGCAGCGAGAGCGCCAGCGTCGACTTGCCGGAGCCGGACTCGCCGACCACTCCCGTGATACTCCCCGGCGCCAGCTCGAGGCTGACCCCGGAGACTGCGGGCAACTCCCCCGCCTGGGTCTTGTAGACGACCGTGAGGTCGCCGATGCGCACACCGGGCGCAGTGGATGCGTTGGTCACCGGTTACTCCTCGCGCAGGCGGGGGTTGAAGATCTCGTCCATGGCGTCGACGACGAGCACGATGCCGAGCGTGAGCAGCAGGATCGCCAGCAACGGCGCCATGAGGTACGGCAGGGCCGCGGTCGTGGTCAGCGCGCCGCCGCCGAAGACGGCCGTGTTGAGCATCACACCCCAGTTGCTGGCCTCGAACGGCAGCACGCCCAGGAAGAACAGCCCGACCTGGGCGTAGACGGCGCCGGTCACCGCGATCAGCGCGTTCATCGCGATGTAGGGCGCCATGCTGGGCAGCAGTTCGCGCCCGACGATGTGCGTGGTGGACAGGCCCAGCCCGCGCGCGGCCTCGATGAACCCGCGCTCACGCAGCGACAGCGTCTGCGCCCGTACGGCCCGCGCCACGCCGCCCCAGCCGAGCAGGCCGAGCACCAGTCCCATCTCGAACGCGGCGCTGAACTTCCACACCGTGGAGAGCACCAGCAGCAGCGGCAGGCCGGGGATCGTCAGCTTCATGTCCGTGACCCGCATCAGCACGGTGTCCCACCGGCCGCGCTTGAACCCGGAGAACAGCCCGATCCCGGTGCCGAGGACGACCGTGATGACCGCGGTGATCACGGCGGTCAGCAGGACGTACTGCGAACCGGTGACGACCAGCGCGACCACGTCGGTGCCCTCGAAGTCGGTGCCGAAGGGATGCTGCCAGCTCGGCGGGGCGTAGAGCGCGTCGGTGTCGCGGGGCAGCTGGGCGGGATAGAGCAGCGGGCCGGCGATGCCCATGAAGGCGAACCCGGCCATGATGACCACGCCCACCAGCCGGCTGGGCTTGCGCTTCATCACCCGCCAGACGCCGCGCCAGAAGTTGCGGCGCAGGGTCGCGTGCGCGCCGCCCGCCTCCGGCATGATCGTCACACTCATGAGCTCTCCGCCCCGTCGCGCACCCGTGGGTCGATCACGGTGTAGAGCAGGTCGGCGGCGATGTTCGCGATGATGATCGCCACCGTGATGAGCAGGAAGGCCCCGCCCATCAGCGCGTAGTCGCGCCCGGAGATGCTGTCGATGAGCAGCAGGCCGAGCCCCGGATAGTTGAAGATCTTCTCGATGAAGATCGCGCCGCCGAACAACAGCCCGATCGACAGGGCGAGGATCGTGAACAGCGGGAGGATCGCGTTGCGCGCCACGTATCTGAAGATGAACGAACGCTTGAGGCCCCGCAACTCCGCGGCGAGGATGAAGTCGTCGCCCAGCACGGTGACCACGCTCGACTTCATCGCCAGGATCCACCCGCCGTAGCTGGCCAGCGCGTAGGTGACCACCGGCAGCGTGGCGTGCTCGATCAGCGAGCCGATGTACGGCGCGTTGAAGCCCGGCTCGATCATGATGTCGGCGGTGCCGCCGGCCGGCAGGATCGGGATCAGCGTCGTGAAGATCGCGGCGAGCAGCATGGCGAGCACGTACTGCGGCACGCCGTGCAGCAGCGACCCCGAGACGGCCAGCGCGTCGCCCAGCTTGCCCGAGCGCTTGATCGCCGCGTAGACGCCCATGGTGACGCCGAGCAGGAAGCTCAGCAGCGTCCCGGCGAGCACCGGTAGAACGGTCCACTGCGCCGCCCCGAGGAGCACGGTGGACACGCCGGTGCCCGGCACGGTCAGCGACTGCCCCAGGTCGAGGCGGGCCAGGCCCGTCATGTAGTCGACGTACTGGTCCCACATGCCGCCGCTCGGCAGGAATCCGTAGAGCACCGCGACGGCGCGGTCGGCCTGCTCGGGCGACATGCCCTGTTCCATCAGCTTCTGGGCCTTGGCCGCCATCGGGTCACCGGGAATGCTCCTGATGATCAGGAAGCTGATCGTGGTGACCACCAGGATCATGGCGAGACCGCGGGCCAGGTGGCCCGCGAGTCGCCGTGCGATCTGTTTCATAGGCTACTGCTTCTTCTTGATCATTCCGAGCTGCAGCCAGACGCCGGAGGTGAGCCGCAGCGAGTCGTGCTCATCCTTCGGGAAGCCGGTGAAGCGCGAGGTGTTGATGAACTGGGTGTTGACGTAGTCCCAGAGCTGGATGACTGGAAGGTCCTGGTTGGCGGCCTTGGCCAGCTGGCCGATGATCGCCTTCTGCTCGGCCTCGGGGGCGGAGTTGAGCTTGACCGCCAGCTCACCCGGGTTGACCTTGCCGAGTCCTTCGACGTCGATGGTCTCCGGGCTGCCCATCCAGTTGCCGTTCTTGCCGGGCGCGTGGTGCTTGAGCTTGCCCGCCAGCAGTTCCCAGCCGTTGGCCGGGCCGTACAGGCGCTGGTAGATGTTGTACGGCGCGGGGCCGAGCGCGGTCAGCCAGAAACCCAGGTCGTACTTCCCGGCGGCGAGCTCCTCCAGATAGAGCGGGTAGTCGGCGACGGTCACCACCTCGGCGTCCACCCCGGCCTCGTTGAGCTGGCTGGTGACGGCCTTCGCGCCGGACACCCAGTCGGAGAACGGCGCCGGGGCGTTGATCGTGACCTTCCACGGCTTCCCGTCGGGCAGCGCCCACTTGCCGTCCGCCTTCTTCATACCCGCGGCCTTGAACTCCTCCTCGGCCTTGGCGGCGTCGACCTTGTACGGCTCGAGGGAACCGGCCTCCGCGCCCAGCCACGCCTCGGTGGCCCGCTGGTGCATGCCCGAGGTGGTGGCGGCCGCGACGCCGCCCTCCGGCGAGGCGATCTTCGTGACCTCCTCGCGGTTGATCAGATGCGCCAGCCCGCGGCGGACGTGGACGTCGTCGTACGGCTTCTTCGACTGGTTGAAGGCCATCGAGACGGCCACCGGCGAGAAGCCCCTGGCGACGCCGTTGCCGGGCGTCTGGGTGATGCGCTTCATCACGTCGGCGGGCACGGCGGTGAACGGCGCGTTGTCGAGCTTGCCGGCGACCAGGTAGTTCCAGATCTGCTCGTTGCCCGTGTAGTTGAGGAACTTGACCTGGTCGGGGGCGACGTTGGCGGCGTTGTAGAAGTTCTTGTTCTTGACCAGCAGCGCCTCGCCGGGGTTCACCCGCTGCAGCACGAACGGGCCGGCGGAGACGTCCTTGGGCGGCGCGAAGGTGAGGACCTTCTCGGCCAGCCCGGTGATCTCGGCCCCCGCGGCCTCGGCCTCGGGGCCGTCGCCGCGCGCGGTCTTCAGCTTGTCCCAGAAGTCTGCGGGCAGCACCCCGGTCCAGACGTGCGCGGGAACGATGAAGGTCTCCATGACACCGCGGACGAAGGTGACGCTCGGGTTCTCCGCCGACTGGGTGACCTTGATCGTCTTGTCGTCGATGACCTCGATGTCGGAGGCCACGCCCGACGCGCTGGGGTCGATCGAGTAGGCCGTGCTGCCCTGGGTGTACGCCAGGCCGATGGAGAACCGCACGTCCTCGGCGGTGACGGGCTTGCCGTCGGACCACTTGTTGTTCGGCTGCAGGTGCAACGTGATCGAGGAGTTGTCGGGAGCGATGTCCCAGCTCGCGGCGATTCCCGGGTAGAACTGGTTCGGGTCCGTCAGATGGTTCTTGCTCCACCCCAGCCACATGGAGTTGTAGCCCCTGAAGGCGTTGGCCTTCGGATGGTACGGGTTGAACGGCCCGTTGACGTCGAGACCCGGCTTGAAGCCGTCGATCGTCGTGTACACACCACCGCCTGCCGCGGAATTGTTCGTTCCGGTGCTGCCGCTGCACGCTGTGGCAGCAGCAAGACTCAGCAGCGCCATGACGGCTGCCACTCGCTTCATGAACCGCTCCATGGGCTCGGGACCAGGGGGAATGCCCGGACACTATGCGGCGCTCCAGCCGGTCGTCAATTATCTCCACACGTTGTGAGTCTCTTGTAACTTTCCTTCACCTTCGGCACTCGGGCGTCCGAATCCCCTCCCGTCCCGGACGACACACGCCGCCGCACCGGCGAGCACCAAGGCCGTGCGCCGAAACGCACCGGCCGATCAACTCAGAAGATCCGTATAAGAGGGTGCTCACCCTGGATGATGGGGTCACTGATGGATCGTGCACCAGCACGCCCCTTATGCAACCGGAGACGGCTTTGAGCCCGAGTATCAGCGAGGTCCAGCCGTACCGCGCGGTCGCGCTCCAGGTGGCCACGCACGCCGTCAACGGGCTGTCCGTCACGGAGGCGCGCGCCGCGATCGGCGCGGCCATCGACCGGATCGGCGGGCAGGCCAGGGCCGCGGCCGGCTGGCACGGGCCGGACACCCGGCTCGTGGTGCTTCCCGAGTACGCCCTGACCGGCTTCCCGATGGGCGATCCGATCGAGGCGTGGGCCGCCAAGGCGGCGATCGCGCCCGGCGGTCCCGAGTACGACAGGCTCGGCGCCCTCGCCCAGCGGATCGGGGCCTACCTGGCCGTCAACGCCTACGAGACCGACGAGCACTTCCCCGGCCTCTACTTCCAGGCCTCGACGCTGCTCGCGCCGAACGGCGACTGCGTCCTGCGGTACCGGCGGCTGCACTCCCTCTTCTCGCCCTCGCCGTACGACGTGTGGGACCGCTACCTCGACGTCTACGGAGCCGACGCGGTGCTGCCCGTCGCGCGTACGGAGATCGGCGACGTCGCGGCCGTGGCGAGCGAGGAGATCCTCTACCCCGAGCTGGTCAGGGCCCTCGCACTGCGCGGGGCCGAGGTCTTCGTGCACTCCACCTCGGAGATCGCCAGTCCGGAGCCGACCCCGAAGGCCATCGCCCGCCGCGCCCGCGCCTGCGAGAACCTGGCCTACGTGGTGAGCGCCAACTCGGGCGGGCTGCTCGGCACCCCGATCGGCGCCGACTCCACGAACGGCGGTTCGGAGATCATCGACCCCGGCGGCCGGGCGCTGGCGACGGCGGGGGCCGGCGAGAGCGTCGTGGCGATGGCCGAGATCGACCCGGCGAGGGTCCGGCGTGAGCGGGCCCGGCCGGGCATGGGGAACCTGCTCGCCCGGGTCAAGACGGGGCTGTGGGCGCAGGAGTACGCGCGCCACGACGTGGAGCGGCCCAACGGCCTGGACTCCGCCCCGCCCGAACGCGCCTACTTCGCCCAGCGGCACGCCGAGACCATCGCCAGGCTCCGCACCGCGCTCGGCCAGTCCCCGCCCGGCGAGTGAGACCGCAGGCGATCACCCCCTATCGACAGGAGACCCATGGGCATCCGCGAAGGCATGCCGCTGCTCGCCCGGCACGAGGGCGAGTGGACCGGCGCCTACGTCCACGTCGACCCCGGCGGAAAGGAGATCGACCGGCACGCCTCCCACCTCACCTGCCGGTTCCCCGCAGACGGCTCGCACGACTATCTGCAGACCAACCGGTACACCTGGGACGACGGGCGCGAGGAGGTGCACACCTTCCCCGGCGTCTACGACGGGGACGGGCGCATGATCTTCGACACCGAGCGGATCAGGGGCGTCACCTGGTGCCTCGACGAGAACACGATCTACCTCACCTGGCGGTTCAAGTCGGCCGATCCCTCAGTCGACCAGCGCCTCTTCGAACTGATCGTGCTCAGCGACGACGGCCGGCACCGCAGCCGCACCTGGCAGTGGCTGGAGCACGGGGTGTGCGTTCGCAGGACTTTGATCACCGAGCGTCGCGCTGGATGACCTTCGCCCGCATCAGGTCGTGAGGCGGATGAGCGTCCAGGAGATCGCGGGGAGACGAGCCTGCAGGGTGCCGCCGTCGATCTTGGCGTCGGCGAGCGGGCGGGGGACGACCGTGGACTCGGCGTCCTTGGTGTTGATCCGGGTGGGGTCGTCATCCGACAGGCAGACGGCGGAGACGATCTGGGCGTCGCCGAACGCGCGCAGGTCCGCGACGAGGTCCAGCGGTTCGGTGGCGCTCCGGTTGACGGCCAGCAGGGTGATGCCCTCCTCGTCCCTGGTGGCGACCGCCGAGAGTTGCTCGGCCTCGCCGTGCCTGGCGGTGTCGATCAGCGGGCCGGTGGCCTCGACCCGCAGGACCTCGCCGCGCGCGTGCCTGGCGGTGAGCGCGAAGGGGTGGAAGATGGTCTGCCGCCACGCGGGGCCGCCCGCCTCGGTGCGGATCGGGGCGATGATGTTGGCGAGCTGCGCCTGGCAGGCGATGCTCACCCGGTCGGCGTGCCGGAGCAGGGTGATCAGGAAGTCGCCCACCACGACGGCGTCCGCCGCGGTGAAGTCGTCCTCGATGAGCGGCGGCGCCTCCTGGTAGTCGCCGTCGGTGCGACCGGTGTACGCCGACTGGTTCCAGACGTTCCACTCGTCGAAGGACAGGTTGATCCGCTTGCGGCTGCGGCGCTTGGCGGCCACGTGGTCGGCCGTCGCCACCACCGCGTCGATGAACCTGTCCATGTCGACCGCGCTGGCGAGGAACCCCTGGAGGTCGCCCTTCTCCTCGTAGTAGGCGTGCAGCGAGATGTAGTCGACCGCGTCATAGGCGTGTTCGAGGACGGTCGCCTCCCACGCGCCGAAGGTCGGCATCGAACTGTTGGAACTGCCGCACAGCACCAGCTCCACCCGTGGGTCCACCAGGCGCATGGCCTTGGCCGTCTCGACCGCCAGCCTGCCGTACTCGTCGGCGGTCTTGTGCCCGATCTGCCACGGCCCGTCCATCTCGTTGCCCAGGCACCACAGCCCGATCCCGTACGGCTCGGCCGCGCCGTGCTTGATCCGCAGGTCCGACAACCGGGTGCCGCCGGGATGGTTGGCGTACTCCAGCAGGTCGCACGCTTCCTGGATGCCCCTGGTGCCGAGGTTGACGGCCATCATCGGCTCGACGCCCGCCTCCTTCGTCCAGGTCATGAACTCGTCGAGCCCGAACTGGTTGGACTCGATCTGCTGCCAGGCCAGGTCGAGCCGGGTGGGCCGGTCGGCCACCGGGCCCACGCCGTCCTCCCACCGGTAGCCGGAGACGAAGTTGCCGCCCGGGTAGCGGACCACCTCGACGCCCATCTCCCTGGTCATTTCCAGCACGTCGGTGCGGAAGCCGTGCTCGTCGGCGCCGGGATGGCCGGGCTCGTAGATTCCGGTGTAGACGCAGCGGCCCATGTGCTCGACGAACGAGCCGAACAGCCGGCGGTTCACCGGGGCGATGCGGAACGCTGGGTCCAGCGTGAGGCGAGCGGTCGCCACGGATGTTCTCCCTATCGGTCGGCGCGGTGGATGCGCAGGTAGTCGAATAGCGCGGGTACGGCGGGCTGGGCCCCGCCGTGGGCGATCAGGCCGATCCTGGGCGCGGTGTCCTTGCCGAAGGTCCACACCCCGCCCCAGGTCCACGCCTTGCCGTCGCGGCTGGAGGCCGCGCGGAACTCGTGCTCCCCGGTGGCGCGATCGACCCGGTGGGCCAGCCGCAACCAGGTGGTGGCGGCGGGCGCGCCGATGATCGTGCCACCGTAGGAGAGCTTCCCGGCGAAGCTCAGCTCGCGGCCGTACTCCACCTGCCGGGTGTTCCAGATCGAGACGGTGCTGAGCCTGGCGAAGTCGTCGTCGCCGGCGTAGGCGACGAGTCCCGCCTGCTGGTAGTTGCGGATGGCGTCCTCGCCCAGGTCGAGGGTCACCTTGGTCTCGACCACGTAGTCGCCCTCGGGAGCGTCGCGCAACAGCACGCTCGCCCGGTTGGCGGCGCCGACGAGGTCGGTGCCCTCGACGGGCCAGCTCAGCGCGCCGTCGGTCACCTTCGCCGCCTGGTTCTCGCGCACCCAGTCCCAGTCTGCCGCGAGCGGCCCGCCGAACTCCTCGGCGAAGATCTTCCTGCCGGGCTCGGGGGTGGGCGTGGCGCGGGTGACGGGCCGGTGCAGGCGGGCGGCGCTGACGTTGTCGGCCTCCACGGGTCCGCCGTCGGCGACCACGCCGATCTGGCCGCGCGCCGGCCGGGCGGTCTCCAGCCGTACGGCGGCGAGTTGCTCGCCGAGCCTGGCCTCGCTGACCTCGGCGGTGAGCGTGCGCCCGCGTAGCTCGACGGCCAGGTTGTGCCACGTCCCGCTGTCGAAGCCGGCGGGCAGCGCGGCCTCGGCCCGCTTGCCGTACGCCTCGGCGACGAGCTTGTCCTCCGCCATGCGTACCGTGACGCCGTCGGCCACGCGCAGACCGGGGCTGCCCTTCTCGGCGCGCAGGTCGGCCTCGACCCGGCGGTCGGCGGGCACGCTCTTCTTGGCGGTCAGCTCGCCCTGGCCGCGCAGCCGCCCGTCCGCGACGCTCCAGCCTTCGGTGCCACGCCAGTTCCGCGCGAGGTCGCCGGCCGTGAAGCCGTCCTGTACGGCCGCTCGGACGACCGGTCCCGCCTCGGACCGCTCGGACGCGCCCGCGCCCGCCCGTACGGTGGGCCAGCCGTCGATCCAGTCGAGCCGGTCGATCAGCATCGGGCGCTCGTTGACCCCGTAGGGCTCGTCGAGGAAGGGGTCGGCGCGGTCGATCGCGTGGTAGACCAGCCAATCCTGCCCGGACAGGTCGGTGAGCAGGCCGTTGTGCCCCGTGCCGATCCACTTGTTGCCGTTCGGGGCGATGACCGGGGTGCCGCCCGCCCTGGAGACGTCCAGGCGCAGCCCGTCGGCGTCGGTGAAGGGACCGCGCGGGCTCGTGGACCGCCCGGCGAAGACCGCGTAACCGGTGGTCGGGCCCGCGCAGCAGTTGGCCGAGGAGGCGAACAGGTAGTAGTAGCCGTCGCGACGGATCACGTGGCTGCCCTCGAACTTGTTGTCGATCGCCACCCGGGTCGGCTCGCCGGTGGCCCGCAGGCCGTCAGCGGAGAGTTCGGTCACCCAGAGGCCCCCGAAATATCCGCCGAAGTAGAGATATTTCTTGCCGTCCACGTCGGTGAGCTGGGCGGGGTCGATCGTGTTCCAGAAGGAGTCACCCGCCGCCCTGGGCTCCACCACGAGCCGGTCGCTGGGCGTCCAGGGTCCGGCGGGGGTGGGCGCGGTGGCCGCGCCGATGCCGTAGTCCCCCTTCTTCGCCGAGGTGGTGGTGTCGGTGACGGTGAAGTACATGACGTACTCGCCGTCGAGGTAGCGGACGTCGGGAGCCCAGAACATGCTGCCCTGCGCGGCGTAGGAGGGCAGGGCGTCCGGGGTGAGCGCGTCGCCGACGTAGGTCCAGTCGGCCAGGTCGGCCGACTTCGCGATCGGAATGCGGTGGAACTCCCCGGTGCCCTCACGCAGCGGGTCGGAGGTCCCGTAGGCGTACCAGAGACCGTCCTGTCCGCGGAGGATCACCGGATCGGCGAAGGTGTCGGCGAAGCCCTTGGAGATGGGATTGGTGTAGCCGTCGTCCGCCGCGTACGCGCCGGTGGCGGTGAGCAGGCACAGCACGATGGCCGCGATAATGACACGTTTCACCAGGTCAGCCCTTCAATCCGGTACGGGAGACGCCCTCGATGACGTAGCGCTGGGTGGCCGCGAACAGCAGGAGCACGGGGATCGAGGCCACCACGGCTCCGGCCATGATGACCGGGTACTTGGTCGTGTAGGCGCCCTGCAGGATCGACAGGCCGGGCGGCAGTGTGAAGTACTCCGGGCTGAAGATCACATAGATGGGCCAGATGAAGTCGTTCCAGTTGGCCAGGAAGCTGATCACGGCGAGTGTGGCGAGGGCCGGCCGCGAGAGCGGCAGCACGATCCTGGTGAAGATGTGGAAGTGGTTCGCGCCGTCGAGCACCGCGGCCTCGTCGAGTTCGCGGGGCAGGCCGATGAAGAACTGCCGCAGGAAGAAGACCCCGAAGGCGCTGGCCGCGCCGGGCACGATCAGCGCCCAGAGGCTGTCCAGCCAGCCGATGCCGTCCACGATGAGGAAGTTCGGGATCAGCAGCGTGAAACCGGGCACCAGCAGCGTGCCCACGATCACCGCGAACAGCGTGCGCTTGCCGCGGAACTCCAGCCTGGCCAGGGCGTAGGCCGCCGAGGACGCCACCACGAGTACCAGCGCGCTGTGCGCGGTTGCGGTGATCATGCTGTTCAGGAACCAGCGCAGCACCGGGGTCTGCGAGCCGCCGCCGAAGATGGTGGCGTACGCCTCGGTGGTGAACTCCCCTGGCAGGAACGTGGGCGGGTAGGCGGTCGCCTCCGACTGGGTCTTGAAGGAGGTCAGCAACATCCACAGCAGTGGGATGAGGAAGATCAGGGTCAGGCCGATCAGCAGGGTGTACCACCCGGCCCGGCGCACGCCTCTCATGACCGCTCCTTCGTGCGGAACAGGCGGAAGTTCAGCAAGCTGATGAGGATCAGCACGAACGTGAAGACGTAGCTCATCGCCGCGGAGCTGCCCATCCGGTAGTCCTTCAGCCCTTCGTTGGCGATGTACATGATCGCGGTACGGGTCTCGAAGCCCGGTGCGCCGTTGGTCAGCAGGAACGACTGGCCGAACATGTTCGCCGAGGCCAGCAGGGTGCTGGTCACCACGAACAGCAGCACGGGACGAATCCCGGGCAGCGTCACGTGCCGGAGCTGCGCCCACCTCCCGGCGCCGTCCGCCCTGGCCGCCTCGTACAGCTCCTTCGGAATGTCCTGCAGCCCGGCCAGATAGATCACCGCGTTGAAGCCGAGCGTCCACCACAGCGTGATGCCGACCAGGGAGATCCACACCCACGGCAGGTTGGTCACCCACGGGATGGGACTGCCCAGCAGGTAGTTCACCGGGCCGTTGTTCGGGTCGAGCAGGATCCGCCAGAGCACGCACACCACCGCGACGCCCAGAACGTAGGGGGCGAAGTAGACGGCGCGGAAGAACGTGCGGCCGGGGAACTTCCGGTTGAGCACCAGTGCGATGCCGAACGGCACCACCACCAGCAGCGGCACGCTGAACAGGGTGAAGATCCCGGTGGCCTGCATCGAGGACCAGAAGGACTCGAAGACCAGCGAGGCGCTGTCGAACAGGTTGGTGTAGTTGGCCAGGCCCACGAACGGCTTGCCCGGCAGCAAGTAGTCCCAGTCGTGCAGGCTGATCCACAGCCCGAACACCGCGGGCGCGCCGACGAAGGCGGCGAACAGCAGGAGGTACGGGGCGAGGAAGAGGTACGGCGTGAACCGTCCCGCCCGCCGTACCTTCGACCCGCCCGGCGGCGTCGTCTTCGCCACAGCCGGGGTACGCAGGGCCTGGCCGACCATCACGCGCCGTACTTCTTGCGGTTCTGCTCCAGGATCTTGTCCGCCTTGGCGGCCGCCTCGGCGAGGGCTTCCTTGGGAGCCTTCCGCAGCAGGATCGCCTGGTTCACCGCGGCGTCGAGGATCGGACCGGGGTCCTGGATACCGGGCACGGAGGGCGCGAAGAACAGGTCGTCGATCTGGGAGCCGATCGCCGCCTGCTCCTTGAGCGCCTTGAACTCGGCGCCGTCACGGATCACCTTCCGGGCCGGCACCTGGCCGCCCTTCGCCCACTCGAGCGACTGCTGGCTGATCCAGTTGATGAACACCTTGGCGGCGGCGAGCTTGTTCGGGTCGTCGGTCCGCTGCTTGAACACCACGAACTGGTGCGAGCCGGCCCACGCAGCCCGTTTGGCGCCGATCTGGGGCAGCGGGGCGACCCCCCACTCCAGTTCGTCGATCTCGTTGAGTGTGTTGATGCACCAGATGCCGTTCCAGTTGAATGCCGCGCGGCCGTTCTGCAGGGCGATGAAGTCGGCGTCCTGGGCGACGTTCTTCGGGCTGTAGCCCTGCTTGACCAGGTCCACCAGCCAGGTCAGCGCCTGTACGCCGGGCTCCTCGGCGAACTTCACCGCCATGGCGTCGTCGGTGAACATCTGGCCGCCGAACTGGTACATCAGCGACTGGAACTGGAAGGTGCCGGTGAACGCGAACGGCGTGGCCCAGTGGCCCTCGATCCCGGCCTTCTTCAGCGCCGCCAGGGCCGACATGTACTCCTCGGCGGTCTGGGGCGGCTTCTCCGGGTCGAGGTCCGCCTTCTTCATGACGGTCTTGTTGTAGAACATGCCGAGCGGGTGGACGTCCAGCGGGATCGCGTACCGGCTCTCCTTGAAGACGCCCGCCTGCCAGACCGGCGGGGAGAAGTCCGCCTCGGTGAGGCTGAGCGACTTGGCCAGGTCGTCGAGTGGCAGCACCACGCCGCGCGCCGCGTTGGTCGCCACGCTGTCCACGTGCATGATGCCCAGGTCGGGGCCCTGGCCCGCGGAGACGGCCGCGGGCACCTTCTTGTAGTAGTCCTCCCACTTGTAGACGTTCATCGCGACCTTGATGTTGGGGTGCTCGCCTATGAACCTGTCGATCAGCTTCTTCATCACCGGGCCGTCGCCGCCGGTGAAGCCGTTCCAGAACGAGAGGGAGACGTCGGGGCCGGTGTAGGAGGTCGGCGCCGCGGTGGCGGGGGCGGTGGCCCCGGCCTTCGGGCCTCCGCCGCCTCCGCCGCACGCGCTGAGAACGAGCGCGCCGCCGGCGCCCAGGCCGAGGCCGAGGAGACGCCGTCTATTGATCAGGGGGTCGGACATCGTCGTTCACTCCTTGGGGAGCCCGTCGGAATGCCGCATTTCTACATCGTTGGTACCAACGTTGTAAATGGGACAGCCGAAACTCATTACATCGTTGTAAACTGATGCTCGGAACGGGATAGAGTTCCGTCGACACCATCGACGAGGGGACACCATGCGGCCGCGCCTCAAAGACGTCGCAGAGCACGCGGGCGTGTCCATCAAGACCGTGTCCAACGTGGTCAACGGCTATCCGCACGTCAGTGAGGAGACCCGCACCCGGGTTGAGGCGGCCATCGAGGCGCTGCGCTACCTGCCCAACCTGTCGGCCAGGAGCCTGCGGCAGGGTCGCTCAGGGGTGATCGCGCTGGCCGTGCCAGATCTGGCCATCCCTTACTTCGCCGAATTGGCCACCCGGGTGCTCACGGCGGCGGACCGGCGTGGCTGGACGGTGCTCATCGACCAGACCCAGGGCGAGCGTGACAAGGAGCAGGTCGTCGTCTCCGGCATCCGGGCCCAGCTCATCGACGGGCTGCTCTTCAGCCCTCTCGCCCTCACCCCCGCCGACCTGGTCGGCCGGTCCGACGACACGCCCATGGTGCTCCTCGGCGAACGCACCGGGCGCCGCCGCACGCCGTACGACCACGTCACGATCGACAACGTGGCCGCCGCGCGGGAGGCCACCCAGCACCTGATCACTCTGGGGCGGCAGCGGATCGCCGCGATCGGCGCGCAGCGCTCCGCCGCCGGGGTCACCGCCCGGCTCCGCCTGCGCGGCTACCGGCAGGCCCTCGCCGCGGCGGGGCTGCCGGAGTACGCCGTGGCGCACGTGAACGCCTTCCACCGCTCCGACGGGGCGGCGGCCATGACCACCCTGCTCGACCTCCCCGAACCCCCCGACGCGGTGTTCTGCTTCAACGACACGCTGGCCCTGGGCGCGATGCGCGCTCTGCTCTCGCGTGGCTTCCGGGTGCCGCACGACGTGGCCCTGATCGGCTTCGACGACATCGAGGACGGCCGGTTCTCCACCCCCACCCTGTCCACCGTCTCCCCCGACAAGCCGGGAATCGCCGACGTCGCCATCGCACTCCTCGCCGCCCGCCTCACCGGCCCCCCGGCCGACCCCAGCGAACTCTGCGCCGGCCACCGCCTCGTCCCCCGCGAGAGCACCCTCGGCTAGAGCGACACCGGCCACAAGACGCCACCGCCCGACGCGTCACCCCTCGGAACACCAGGCGGACGGCCATCCTCCCATCGGAGGACGGCCGTCCAGGTGTGCCGACGTGTGCGGGCTGACCGGATCAGGTGACCGCGTCGCGTTCGAGCTCTCTGGGCTCGGCCGGGGCGTGGTCGTCGACGAGGGTGGACTCGTCGAACGGGATCCGGCCGGCCAGCACCTCGCCGGCGCGTTCGGCGTCGAACTCCTTGGTCCAGGTGCCGATGAGCACCGTGGCGACGGCGTTGCCGGCGAAGTTGGTGAGCGCGCGGGCCTCGGACATGAACCTGTCGATGCCGACGATCAGGCCGACGCCGTCCACCAGGTCGGGCCGGTGCGACTGCAGGCCCCCCGCCAGCGTGGCCAGGCCGGCCCCGGTGACCCCCGCCGCCCCCTTCGAAGCGATGATCATAAAGACCAGCAGGGAGATCTGCTCGCCGAGCGCGAGCGGCGAGCCGGTGGCGCTGGCGATGAACAACGTGGCCATGGTCAGGTAGATCGCCGTGCCGTCGAGGTTGAAGGAGTAGCCGGTCGGCACGGTGATGCCGACGACGGGACGGCTCACGCCGAGGTGTTCCATCTTGGCGATCAGCCGGGGCAGCGCCGACTCCGACGACGACGTGGACAGGATGAGCAGGAACTCCCGGCCGAGATAACGGAACAGGGAGAGCAGGCCGATCCTGGCCACCAGCCACAGCAGCGGCCCGAGGACGCCCGCGACGAACAGGACGCAGGTGGCGTAGAAGCCGAACATGATGACGGCCAGGCTCCTGAGCGCGTCGATCCCGGTCGCGCCCACCACCGCCGCCATCGCGCCGAACGCGCCCACCGGGGCGGCCCACATGATCATGGCGAGGATCCGGAACACGAGCCGCTGGATGTGCCCGATCCCGGTCAGGATCGGCGTCGCCTTGTCCCCCATCGCCTGCAACGCGAACCCCGCCAGCAGCGCCACCAGGAGGGTCTGCAGCACCTGGCCCTCGGTGAAGGCCGAGACGAGCGTCGTCGGGATGATGCCGAGCAGGAAGGCCACGGTGTCGCTCTCGCCGCCCTTGGCCGCCTCGGCCTCGGCCGCCTGGCGCAGCTCGTCGGTCAGCGCCAGCCCTTGGCCGGGGTCCAGCAGGTTGCCCACCACCAGGCCGATGGCGAGCGCTACAGTCGACATGAGGACGAAGTAGCCGACCGCCAGGCCGCCGACCCTGCCGACCTTGGCCGCCTGGGTCACCGACCCGACCCCCAGCACGATCGTGCAGAAGATGATCGGACTGATCATCATCTTGATCAGCCCGACGAAGGCCGTGCCGACCGGTTTCAGTGCGACGCCGAGGTCCGGCGCCAGCAGGCCCACGGCGATGCCGGCGATCGCGGCCACGATGACCGCGAGATACAGATAATGAGTCTTGTCCCTGCGTACGGGGTGTGCGGGTGAGGCCATGGGGGGTCTCCGTGATCATCGCTCGAAGAAGGTTCGGTTCGAGCGACTATCCGCAGGGACTATGACCTATGTCACCATTGCGTTCATTTCGTTCACCATCGAAGCGTGAAAGTGAGAGAGCAGATGGCGCGCACCCACCGCCGCGCGGGCCACGTGAGCCACGTCAGTCACTGGAGCGTGGCCCGGCAGGTGCTGCTGCTCCAGATCGTCGTCGTCGGCGTGACCGTCGTGGGGGCCACCCTGCTCGCCCTCGTGCACACCCGTGATCTCCTCACCGCCGAGGCCACCCGGACGGCGCGCGCGGTCGCGATCAGCGTGGCCGACTCGCCCTCCGTGCTGGCGGCGCTCGGCGACGCGAACCCCTCCACCACGCTCCAGCCGTACGCCGAGCGCATCCGCCGGGACGCCGAGGTCGACTTCATCACCATCATGAGCACGGCGGGCCGGCGATACACCCACCCGAACCCGGCCATGATCGGCGGCCACTTCCTCGGCAACACCGGTCCCGCGCTGCGCGGCGCCACCTTCACCGAGACCTACACGGGCACGCTCGGACAGTCGGTCAGGGCGGTCGCCCCCGTCCTGTCCCGAGACGGCACCGTACGCGCGCTGGTGAGCGTGGGGATCACGATCGAGAAGATCAGCGCCAGGCTCCAGGAGCAGATCGGCGTCGCCGGGGTAACCGGACTGCTCGGCCTGACAACCGGCGGCGCGGGCGCCTACCTGGTGGCCTTCCGGCTGCGGCGCCAGACCCACGGGCTCGCGGCCACCGAGCTGAGCCGGATCTACGAGCACCACGACGCGATCCTGCACGCCGTACGCGAGGGACTGCTGCTCGTGGACGGCGAGCACCGCCTGACGTTGTGCAACGACGGCGCGCGCGACCTGCTCGGGCTGCCCGCGGACGCGGAGGGCCGTGACGTGGCCGGGCTGGGGCTGCCGGCCTCGCTGGCCGAGTCGCTGGCGAGCGGGGAGGACCGCTCCGACGAGATCCACCTGACCGCCGACCGCGTGCTCGTCGTCAACACGGCGGCGGTGCGGTCGGGCTCACGCACCCTCGGCACCGTGGTGACCCTGCGCGACCACACCGAGCTGCGCGAGCTGACCGGCGAACTCGACGCGGCCCGCGGCTTCACCGAGTCGCTCCGCTCGGCCGCGCACGAGTCGGCCAACCGCCTGCACACCGTGATCACGCTCGTCGAGCTGGGCCGGACCGGCGAGGCGGTGCAGTTCGCGACCTCGGAACTCCAGGCGGCCCAGCAGCTCACGGACCGGGTGGTGGGCGCGGTGCGCGAACCCGCCCTCGCGGCGCTGCTGCTCGGCAAGACCGCCGAGGCGGCCGAACGCGGCGTGGAGCTGTCGATCACACCGGACAGCGAGCTCGGCGACATCGGGCTCGGCGTCCGCGACCTCGTCACGATCCTGGGCAACCTGATCGACAACGCGACCGACGCGGCCGTGTCCAGCGGCCCTCCCGCCCGGGTCCGCGTCCACCTGCGCGCCGAGCGCGGCACCGTACTCGTCCGCGTCTCCGACAGCGGCCCCGGCCTCGCTCCGGCCGCGGCCGAAGACGCCTTCCGCCGCGGCTGGACCACCAAGGGCGACGGCCGCGGCCTCGGCCTGGCCCTCGTCGGCCAGGCCGTACGCCGCCTCGGCGGCACGGTCGAGGTCGACCGCGGCGAGCCCGGGTCGCACGGGGGCGCGGTCTTCACCGTCACGCTTCCCCCGGCGGGCGCGCCGGCCGGTCCCGGGGAGGCGGCTTCATGATCTCGGTGCTCATCGTGGAGGACGAGGAGATCACGGCGGAGGCGAACCGCGTCTACGTGGAGCGGATGGCCGGGTTCCGGGTGGCGGGCGTGGTCAGGTCGGGAGGCGAGGCGCTGCGGTTCCTCCGCAGTCACCCCGCGGACCTGGTCCTGCTCGACCTGTACCTGCCGGACATGCACGGCCTGGACCTCTGCCGGGCGCTGCGCGCGGCCGGCGTCCCGATCGACGTCATCGCGGTGACCTCGGCCCGCGACCTGTCCGTGGTGCGGTCAGCGGTGTCCGTCGGCGTGGTGCAGTACCTGCTCAAGCCCTTCGCGTTCGCCGCGCTGAGCGAGAAGCTGGAGCGTTATGCGTGGTTCCGTTCGAGGGTCGGCGGCCAGGGCGAGGTCAGCGGGCAGGGCGAGGTGGATCGGGCGCTCGCCACGCTCCGCGGGGCCACCGCCCTGCCGAAGGGCATGACGCAGGACACCATGGCGGCCGTGGCCGGCGAGCTCAGGAAGGCGGCGGAGGGCCTGTCCGCCCACGCCGCGGGGACGGCCATCGGCGTGTCCCGGGTCACCGCCCGCCGCTACCTGGAACACCTGGTCGAGACCGGAATCGCCAGGCGCATCCCGCGCTACGGCGGGGTCGGCCGCCCCGAACTGCTCTACCAGCTCACCCGTGACCCGGCGAGCTGAGAGCTGACCGATCCTGGACGGCACAGCGACCGCTGACGCCGACGTCGGCATCCCGCAGACCATCCGGCGTCACCTCCAGCCCTGAGCGAACGGAACGGCTGGAGCGTGACCCGGCAGGTGCTGCGCGGAACGACATCCCCCAGACCCGCCGGCATCGCCCTCCCGCCTGACCGAACCGAACGGCATCCCGGCGTCGCCCTCCCGGGCCTGGGCGGACGGGACCCGCGGGGAAGGCGGGTGGCGCCTCCCCCGCGGGGGTGTGCTTCTCCGATCGGGCCGTCAGCGGAGCCAGGCCGCGGTGTCCGCGGGGAGGCCGTCCACGTCGACGGGGCCGCTGGTGAGCAGCACCTCCCGGTCCGGCGGGAGCGCCACCGGCGCGGGACCGAGGTTGACCACACAGGTCAGCCCGGACTCGCGGGTGAAGGCGAGCACCCCGTCTCCCAGGTCGAGCCACGTCAGGCTGCCGTCGCCCAGGCACTCCGCGCGGATGCGCAGCCCGGCGCGGTACAGCGCGAGCATGGAACCGGGATCGGTCTCCTGGGCCTCGGTGGTGAGCTCCTTCCAGGCCGCGGGCTGCGGCAGCCAGGGCTCACCCGTGCTGAAGCCGTACGGCGGGGCGGAACCCGACCACGGCAGCGGCACCCGGCAGCCGTCGCGGCCCGGGACGGTGTGCCCCGACCTGTTCCACATCGGGTCCTGGCGCAGTTCGTCTGGGATGTCGTCGACCTCGGGCAGGCCGAGTTCCTCACCCTGGTAGACGTAGACGCTGCCGGGCAGCGCCATGGCGAGCAGCGCCGCCGCTCTGGCCCGGCGGCGGCCGAGTTCGAGGTCGGTCGCCGTGCCGTCCCTGCGGTCGTCGTTGCTCCAGGAGGTGTCGGCCCTGCCGTACCTCGTGACCGGGCGGGCGACGTCGTGGTTGGACAGCACCCAGGTGGCCGGGGCGCCGAGTGGCACGTGGGTGGCCAGGGTCCGCTCGATCGACGCGCGCAACTCGGCGGGGCTCCACGGGCTGCCGAGGAAGTCGAAGTTGAACGCGGTGTGCATCTCGTCGGCGCGCAGGTAGCGGGCGAAGCGCTCCTGGTCGGGCAGCCACACCTCGCCGATCAGGATCCGCTCGTCGTACTCGTCGGCGACCCGCCGCCAGTCCCGGTAGATCTCGTGCACGCCGTCGCGGTCGGTATAGGGGTCCTGGCCGTCGGGCTCGGCGTCCGGGTCCTTGATCAGCAGCGCGGCCGAGTCGATCCTGATGCCGTCCACCCCCCGGTCGAACCAGAACCGCAGCACGTCGTGGAAGTCCTCGATGACGTCGGCGTTGTTCCAGTTGAAGTCGGGCTGCTCGGGCGCGAACAGGTGGAGGTACCACTCGCCGTCGGGCACCTGGGTCCACGCCGGCCCGCCGAAGATCGACTGCCAGTCGTTCGGCGGCTTCTCCCCCCTGCCCGGCCGGAACCAGAACCGTTCCCTGGCCGGCGAACCGGGCCCGGCGGCCAGCGCCTCGACGAACCACGCCATCTGGTCGGAGCCGTGGTTGGGCACCACGTCGATGATCACGCGGATGTCCAGGCCGTGCGCCTCCTCGATGAACTTCTCCGCCTCGGCGAGGGTGCCGAACACGGGCTCGATGTCACGGTAGTCGGCCACGTCGTAGCCGCCGTCCGCCATCGGCGAGGGATACCACGGGTTCAGCCAGACCGCGTTCGCACCGAGCTCCGCGAGGTACGGCAGGCGGGCCCGCGCACCGGCCAGGTCTCCGAACCCGTCGCCGTTCCCGTCGGCGAAGCTGCGCAGGTAGACCTGGTAGATCGCGGCTCCCCGCCACCACGTCTTGGGCATGCTGAACTCTCCTGTTCTGTAGGTGTCCGGCGTACGGCTCGCGCCGGTCAGCCCTTGAGACTCCCGGCCGTGAGTCCGGCCATGATGCTGCGCTGGAAGATGAAGAACACGACGATCGTCGGGATGCTCGCGATCACCAGGGCCGCCAGAAGCACGTTCTGCGGCAGCTGGGCCGACAGCGAGGCGATTCCCACGCTGATCGACATCTTCTCCTGGTCCGGCAGGACGAGCAGCGGCCAGATGAAGTCCTTCCAGACGTTGATCACCGAGAGGATCGACACCACACCGAGGATCGGCCGGGAGACCGGCAGCACGATCGACCACAGGATGCGGAACGGGGACGCGCCGTCGATCTGGGCGGCCTCGATCAGCTCGCGCGGGATGGAGTCGAAGAACCTCTTGAGCAGGAAGACGAAGAATCCGTTGGCGACGGCCGGCAGCCAGATGGCCCACGGCGTGTTCAGCAGGTCCCACCCGAGGATCGGCAGCTCCTTGGCCGTGAGATAGGCGGGGAGCAGGATGACCATCGGCGGGATCATCAGGGTGGCCAGCATCAGGCCCAGGACGAGCTTGCCCAGCACCGGCCGCAGCTTCGACAACGCGTAGGCGGCCGAGACGTCGAAGGCCAGCGTGAGCAGCCAGGCCCCGCCCGCGTAGAGGACCGTGTTGCGGAGGAACAACCCCAGGTCGAGCAGTTCCCACGCCTCGGCGTAGACGCCGAAGTCGAAGGCGGTGGGGAAGAAGGTCGGCGGGATCTGCGCCAGTTCCTCCGGTGACTTAAGCGCCCCGGTGATCATCCAGTAGAGGGGGAAGACGAAGGCGGCGGTGAAACTCGTCACGACCAGGATCAGGACGGTCCAGTAGAGCACCCGCCCGCGCCTGGTGGTCAGGGTGTGCGGGGAGACCACGCCGCGGAACTCCCGCGTCGTCGTCCGGCCGCTCCTCCGTTTGCGCGCCCGCGAGGGCGATTCGAGCCCACGCGCGGCACGGGTGGCCGGGGGGCTCGGCTCGACGGTGACGTTCGGCATCAGTTCTGCTCCTCCCGCGACAACCTCAGGTAGAAGACGGAGAACACCATGAGAACGAGCATCAGCATCAGCCCGAGCGCGCCGCCCGCGCCGAAGTTCCCGAAGTTGAACGCGTACTGGTACATCAGGTAGGCGACGGTGACGGTCCCGTTCTCCGGGCCGCCGCCGGTCAGCAGGTAGGGCTCGATGAACACCTGCATGGTCGCCACGATCTGAAGCATCAGCATCACCATCAGGATCAGCCGGGTCTGCGGGATCGTGACGTGCCAGACCCGCTTGAACAGCCCGGCTCCGTCCAGCTCCGCCGCCTCGTACAGGTCGCTCGGGATGCTCTGCAGCGCGGCGAGGTAGATCAGCGTCCCGGTGCCCAGGTTCATCCAGGTGGAGACGATGACCAGGGAGATGAGCGCGGTGTCGGTGGAGTCCAGCCAGCTCAGCCCGGGGATGCCGACCACGCCCAGCGCCTGGTTGAACAACCCGGACCCCGGGTCGTAGAACCACTTGAACAGCAGCACCACCACCGCGGGCGGCAGCATCACCGGCAGGTACACGACGAACCTGAGG
Source organism: Dolomitihabitans soli (assembly GCF_022213955.1). Taxonomy (GTDB): domain Bacteria; phylum Actinomycetota; class Actinomycetes; order Streptosporangiales; family Streptosporangiaceae; genus Streptosporangium_A; species Streptosporangium_A soli. The sequence goes on from NZ_JAKNTW010000024.1 coordinate 28,116, forward strand.
TAAGCCTGCGCGTGCCGAAGCTCGTTGAGCACGATCGCCGCCACGAACGGCACGATGAACCCGACCAGCAGGGCCAGCCCGGTGAACGTCACGGTGTTGAGCCAGGCCCCGGCGAACGCCGAGTCCTCGATCACCGTGAGGAAGTTGTCCCAGCCGACCCAGGTGGGCTCGTCGACGAAGTTCGTCTTCTGGAAGCTGAGCAGCACCTCCCGCACCATCGGGTACCAGGAGAAGAACGCGAAGCAGATCAGCGCTCCGCACAGGAACCCGTAGGCCGTGAGGTTCCGGCGCAGGCCGCGCCGCACCGCCCCGGGAGAGTCCCGTCGCCGTGATCTTCTCACGGTGGATGTGGTCATTGGTTTTGAGTTCCCATCTCGGCTGGGGCGCCGGCCGGTCGGCCGGCGCCCCCGGTTCTCAGCTCAGCTGGACTTGGCGAGCACCTTGTTCGCCTTGGCCTCCGCGTCGGCCAGCAGCTCGTCGATGTTCGCGTCCTGCCTGGTCAGCACCGCCGACATGGGAGTGTCGAGGATCGCGTAGAGCTCCTGGGCCTTCGGCGGCTCCAGCTTGTTCTGGATGGTGCCCGACGCCTCGACGTAGGAGGTGAAGTTCTCCACGGGCACGGTCGCGAACTGCTTGCGGAGTTCGAGGACCTTCTCGCCCGGCTCGGCCGTGCCGTACAGGTCGGGGTAGGGGAGGCCGACCGGCCGCCCGATCTCCTTGGCCCGCTCGTAGTTGAACTGGCCCTCACCCGGGGTGAGGTTCTTGAACTCCAGCCAGAGCAGCCCGGCCTTGATCTTCTCCGGCGTGGCCTTCGGGTGGAACATGTAGCCGTCGCCGCCGCTCAGCGAGTGGGTGCTCTCCGGCAGGGGGGCCACCCCGTAGTCCTCGAACTTGCCCTTGAAGTCGTTGTTGACGGCCTGGACGACGTCGGGGGCGCCGATCATCATGCCGAGCTTGCCGCCGCCCATCATCCGCATCAGGTCCTCCCACTGGAGAAGCTGCTTGGCCCCCATGCTGTTGTCGGTCCAGCGCATCTGCTTGAGGTTGTCCAGTACGGCCTTGCCCTGCGGGCTGTTGAAGGCGGCCGTCTTGCCGTCGGCGGAGACCATGTCACCGCCGCGGCCGTAGAGGGAGGCGGCGAAGTGCCAGCCGCCGGTGTTGCCGGCGCTGTACTCGCCGAATCCGACGTGGCCTGCTCCCAGCCCGGCGATCTTCTTGGCGGCCTCGCGCACCTCGGCCCAGGTCTTGGGCGGCGCGTTCGGGTCCAGCCCCGCCTGGGTGAACAGCTTGCGGTTGAAGACCAGGCCCGTGGAGTAGTTGTTCCTGGGCAGGCCGTAGACCTTCTCGCCCTGCTTGAAGACGCTCACCACATCCGGCCTGAAGTCCTTGTACGGCTTCACGGTGTCGATATAGGGGGTGATGTCGGCGGCCTGACCGGCCGCGACGATCTTCTGGACGTCGGTGAAGTAGACGTAGAAGACATCTTCCATCGTGCCGCCGGCGAGCTTGGCCTGGAAGGTGTCGGGGTTGATGCAGGGGAAGGCGTCCTTGCCTTCGATCGTGATGTTCGGGTGCGACTTCTGGAAAGCGGCGACGTCCTCGTCCCACTCCTTGCGCTCGATCGGATTGGTCTTCGGCGGCTGGCAGCCGACCGTGATCGACACCTTGGCGTCGGCCGCGGGCGTGGAGCCGGCCTTGTCACCGGTCTCGCCCGAGGTTCCGCACGCCGCGGCGGACAGCCCGAAACCGGTCACGAGCAGCAGGCCGAGATTCCTGCGATAGCCGGATCTCCTCATCGGTCAGACCTTCTTCCTGGCGAGTTAAGCCGGGTCACCCACGTCTGGTCCGGACGACGGTGCACCCCTCCTGTGGCCCTCACCCTAAGCATCCCCAACATATTTCTGCAATGTTTCGACATTGAATTGCAAGATAACGACTCGATCTCGCCCGGAAACGGCAGCGGGGCGGGATCGACTGATCCCGCCCCGCAATGTTCCCGATCAGCTGCTCGCGAACGACCTCGCCCTGGCCGGCGCGGTCGACGCGCGCACCACGAGCTCGGGCTCGAACAGCAGCTCGTCGCCGGGCACCGCGGCCTTGCCGATCTGGGCGACCAGGAGATCGACCGCGGCCCTGCCCATCGCGTCGATCGGCTGCCTGACCGTGGTCAGCGGCGGATCGGTGCAGTTCATCAGGGCGGAGTCGTCGTAGCCGATCACCGAGACGTCCTCGGGCACCGACAGGCCCGCCCGCCTCGCCGCTCTTATCACCCCGAGCGCGAGCACGTCGCTCGCGCACATCACGCCCGTCACACCCCGCCGCATCAGCCGGGTGGCCGCGGCGTGACCCCCCTCGATGGAGAACATCGTGTGCTCGACGAACTCCGGCTCGACCCGCAGGCCCGCCTCCGCCGCCCGGGTGGTGAAGGTCTCCAGCTTGCGCCGGGAGGGCACGTGGTCGGGCGGGCCGAGCACCAGGCCGATGCGCTCGTGACCGAGCGCCGCGAGGTGGCCCAGCGCCATCTCGGCCGCCACCACGTCGTCACAGGAGACCTGGGGGAAGCCGAGGTGCTCCACCGACGCGTTCACCAGCACGGTGGGCAGGCGGCGCTCCACGAGGCGCTCGTAGTGGTAGTGGCTGGCGTCGGCCTGCGCGTACAGCCCGCCGGCGAAGACCACGCCGGAGACCTGCTGCTGGAGCAGCAGCTCGACGTAGTCGGCCTCGGAGACGCCGCCGACGGTCCTGGTGCACAGCACGGAGGTGAAGCCCTGCTGGGCGAGCGCGCCTCCGACGACCTCGGCGAAGGCGGGGAAGATCGGGTTCTGCAACTCGGGGAGCACCAGCCCCACCAGCCGGGCGCGGTCACCCCTGAGCTGGGTGGGCCGCTCGTAGCCGAGGACGTCGAGGGCCGTCAGGACGGCCTCCCTGGTGGCCTCGGAGACCCCGGGTTTCCCGTTGAGGACGCGACTCACCGTCGCCTCGCTCACTCCCACCTTCTTGGCCACATCTGCAAGCCGTCGCGTCATGCTGCAAACTATACGGCAAATTTCGCAAGTAGTTGCGGGTCCTTACGCGCAGAGCGTGCGGGTTTCTTGCAGCCGCTTCCGGCCACGGCGATGGACATCTCCGCCCAAGGATCGTTCCTTCCGGGGATGAGCTGGCCTGGATGGCGATTCTGACTAGAATCGATTTCTTGCGTCAACAAGTTGAGATATTGCGAACGCCGTACCTCTTCACCGGGCAGACCGCCGTACGGCCGAGCACCGGGAAGAGCCTCATTTGGACGAGCCGTTGACCGTGAGGACCGAGTCGGGGGCCACGATGGCGGGGAAGGTCCCCGTGTCGACGATGCCGTGCTCGTTGTAGGCGGCCTCGATCAGCGCGTGCGCCCGGGGTTCCAGCTTCCACAGTGCGCGGTACTCCCGGGCGGTGATCAGCGAGATCCCCGTCTCGTGCGCGATGTCGGCGGCTCTGGGCACGAACCTGCGCTCGATCTGCTGGTCCCAGTACTCCCGGGCGGCGCGCATCAGCGCCGCCCGCTGCATGGCGTCCACGGTCTGGGTAGGCGTCTCGACCATCTCGAACTCCTCCTCGTCGTCGTGCGGGACGCCGGGCGGCAGGATGAGCGCGGCACGCCCCTCCGGCCGCTCGGCGGCCCACGGGACGGGCGGGCTGAGGTCGATCAGCGCGGAGGTGTTGTAGAGGGCCCCGATCTGGGCCAGCAGGGCCTCCTGACGGGCGGTGTCGACCGCCAGCCCGCTGTGCTCCACCGCGCGGTCCATCGCCTGGTCCAGCTTGGTCAGGGCGACCCGCATCTTCCTGTCGGACGCGCCGGCCTCCCGCAGCGAGCGGGCCTTCTTGGCGGCCAGGGCGACCCTGGTCAGCCTCCGGTGCGCGTCGACCTCGCTCGCGGTGCGGTCGCTCGCCTCGGCCAGCCCGATCCTGACCATCATCCGCTCGGGCGTGAGCCGCCAGTTGATCCGCGAGCGCCCGGTGATGCGGTGCCGCTCGATCGCCATGCCGCGCTCCCACAGCCACGCGGCCACCAACGGCGCGGCGAGCCGGAAGACGGCCTCGGCGAGGCTGCGCGCATCCATGCTGGACAGCACCGCGGTCAGGCAGGTGAGCGCCCACACCGCGATGCCGTCGATGCCCGCGGAGAAGTTCTCCCGCATGTTGCGCCTGGCCCGGACGGCGCTGGTGATCACAGCGACCTCGATGAACGCGAAGAGCAGCAGCCGCAGCGGCCCGTCGAAGCCGAGCACGTCTCCGGAGAAGCGCCACATGCCCTGCGCGGAGACGCCCGTGGCGATGCTGGCGGCGACGATGGTGAGGATGTCCTCCACCGGGCGCGGCGCGACATATCTCTGGAAGATCCGGTTCCCCGCGCGAACGACGGCCCGAAGGGCGAAGAAGGCAAACACCAGGAGGATAAGGGCAAATAGGCAGATAATGACCGTTACGACCGGATTATCCGACGTGAAGGCGGTTAATTCAGCGAGAGAAGGCATCCGTCACTGTCCGTCATTCTCGATGTCCGTCTGTAGATCCTTGAGATCCTTCCAGAAGGTCGGCATCTTGTTCGCGAAACGCATGTTCCGCACGCGGCAACAGTGAACTGTCAGGTTTGTCCGGCGGTCGGTACGGCCGGACGAGGGTGCCGCCGTCCTGCACGGCGCGCAGCACGGCAGAACGGCGGCGGCCTAACGCTCCTACTTGGCCATGATCTTCGGCTCCCCGGCCCCCTTGGCCCGGGCCGCCTTGGGCGCCGCAGCGGGCTGGGGAACGTGGACGATCGCCCCACGGTGGTCACGCTCACGTACCTCGGGATCGTCGAACCAGCGCCCACCTTCCGCCAGATAACGGAAGCAGATCGTGCTCCCCTCGGGAACCCAGACGACCGCCGTACGGCTGCCGTCCTCCTCCCTCGTCATCGGATGGGCGTACGGGTTCCAGTCGTTGAAGTCGCCCACCACCGAAACCGCCCCCGCGACGGCCCCGGGCGGCAGGGTGAAAACGAGCTCTACCATGCCGTCGTCGGCCTGCTCAGCGTGCTTGATCACAAGGTGCCCCCTCGCAACAGATTGTGTGCCTTCTGCACGCCATATGCGCACATCAGGAACATCGCCGTCACCCCCGACGCGGCGCTCCTACCGAGAACAGACGCGAAACTTACCTACCGCCTCGGGCCGGTACCGGACCGCCCCGCGACCGGGTCCGGGCCCGCGTGCGACGGGCCCGGACCGGGGTCTCAGCGAGCCGCGTAGTGGCACGCCGTGTGCGCCTCGGGAGAGGCCGGCAGCACGGTCAGCGCCTGTGACCGGCACGCCGAGTCGACCCCCGCCTCCGCCGCCGCGCCGCCGGCCAGCACCTGGCAACGGGGATGGAACCGGCAGCCGCCGGGAACCCGGGTCGCGTCCGGCGGCTCACCGGCCAGGATCACCGGCGCGGGCGACTCGGGGAGCACCGACAGCAACGCCTGCGTGTAGGGGTGGGAGGGCGCGGTGAGCACCTGCTCGACCGGCCCGGTCTCGACGATCCGGCCCAGATACATCACCGCGACACGGTCGGCGATGTTCCAGGCGAGCCCGAGATCGTGCGTGACCACCAGCGCCGACAGGCCGAGATCCGCGCGCAGGCGCAGCAGCAGCGCCAGGATCTCGCCGCGCACCGAGGCGTCCAGCGAGGCCACCGGCTCGTCGGCGATGAGCAGCCGGGGGTTGAGGGCCAGCGCTCCCGCGATGACGACCCGCTGCCGCTGGCCGCCGGAGAGCTGGTGCGGAAAGCTGTCCAGGAACCGCTCGGGAGGCCGGAGTCCCGCCCGTGACAGCGCCTCCGCCACCAGTTCGCGCTCGCCGGTCAGGCGATGGATCCGCGGCCCCTCGGCCACCGCCTCGTAGACGGTGTGCCTGGGGTTGAGCGACCCCATGGGGTCCTGCAGCACGAGTTGCACCTCGCGGCGGTACGCCTTCAGCGCGCGCGAGGAGTACGCGAGCGGGGCTCCGCCGTACAGGACCGAGCCTGACGTGGGCCGCTCCAGGCCGAGCAGGGTGCGCGCCAGGGTGGTCTTGCCGCAGCCCGACTCGCCCACCAGCGCGACGATCTCTCCTTCGCCGACGGCGAGGTTGACGCCGTCCACGGCGCGGGCGCGCCGCCCGTGCGAGGCGAATCCGACGTGCAGGTCGCGGGCCTCAAGGAGGGTCATGGGGCCACCTCCGATCGGACGTTGACGCAGGCCGCGGTGTGCGAGCCCGAGGGATTCGCGGGCCACAGCTCGACCTCGGCCGAGGCGCAGTCCGGGCCCGCGACGGGGCAGCGGGGGTGGAAGGAGCAGCCCGTCGGCAGGTGCAGGGGATCGGGCGGATCGCCGCCCAGGCCCTGCGGCGCGAGGCGGGAGGCGGGGTCTCCGACGGTGGGGAAGGCCGCGGCGAGCGCGCGGCTGTAGGGATGGCTCGCCCCGGCGAAGACCTCGTGCGCCGGCCCCGACTCGACGATGCGGCCCGCGTACATGATCGCGAGCCGGTCGCACATCGACGCCAGCACCGACAGGTCGTGCGAGATCATGATCAGGCTGACCTCGTGCTCGGCGATCAGCGACCGCATGAGCTGGAGGACCTGGGCCTGGATCATCACGTCGAGGGCCGTGGTCGGCTCGTCGGCGATGATCAGGCGTGGCGAGCAGGCCAGGGCCATCGCGATCATGACCCGCTGCCGCTGCCCGCCGGACAGCTCGTGGGAGTAGCCCCTGGCCCGCCAGGCGGGCAGGCCCACCTGCTCCAGCAGTTCAGCCACCCTGCGCTTGGCCTCCGCGGGGGTCGCCAGGCCGTGCACCAGCATCGGCTCGGCGATCTGGTCCTCGATCCTGCGCACCGGGTTGAGCGCGTGCTGCGCCCCCTGGAAGACCATCGAGGCCGACGCCCATCTGACCGCGCGCAGCCGGCCCCACTTCATGGCCAGCACGTCCTCGCCGTCGAGCAGGATCTCGCCGGTCACCTCGGCGTCCCGCGGCAGCAGCCGCAACAGGGCCATCGCCAGCGTCGACTTCCCCGAACCCGACTCACCGGCGAGCCCCAGCGCCTCCCCCGGGGCCAGCGACAGGGACACCCCGCGTACGGCGGGCACCTCCCCGGCCGGGATCCGGTAGGACACCGCGACGTCGCGGAGTTCGAGCAGGCTCATCGCGGCACTCCCCGCAGACGTGGGTTGAGCACGGCCTCCAGCGCCCGGCCGCAGAGCGTGAACGCCATGACGACCGCGACGATGCACAGTCCCGGCGCCAGGATGTACCACCACGCGCCCGAGGTCGCCGCGCCCCAGTCGTAGGAGCCGCGCAGCAGGCCGCCCCAGGAGACCTCCCCGGAGCCCGCGCCGAGAAAGGCCAGGGTGGACTCCGCCACGATGGCGCTGGCCACGGACAGAGTCGTGTTGGCCAGCACGAGCGGCGCGACGTTGGGCAGCACGTGCCTGGTCATGATGTGCCAGTGGCCCGCGCCGAGCGCCTTCGACCGCTCGATGTACGGCCTGGCCTCGACGGCGAGGGTCTGGGCCCTGATCAGCCTGGCCGTGGTGGCCCAGGAGGTCACGCCGATCGCCAGGATGATCGTGGACACGCCGCCGCCGAGGATGGCCCCGAGCACCAGGGCCAGAACGAGTTGCGGCAGCACCAGGAACCAGTCGGTGATCCGCATCAGCACGGCCCCGAACCAGCCGCGGAAGTGCCCGGCGGCGATCCCGGTCATGGTGCCGATGACCATGCTGAGCAGCGCCGACATGAACCCGATGAGCAGCGACACGCGCGAGCCCCAGAGCACCATCAGCAGCACCGAGCGGCCCGACTCGTCGGTGCCCAGCGGGAACTCCAGGCTGGGCCCCGCCATCTTGGCCCCGGTGGCCCTGGTGACGTCGAGCCCGGCCGGATCGGTGATCAGCGGGGTGAGTACGGCCAGCAGGACGGCGACCACGAGGATCACCCCGCCCGTCACCCCGGCCCGGTTCCGCCGGTACTCCCTCCAGAACCGCGCGAGAGCCGTACGGCGGCGCGCCCCGGCTGTGGCACTCATGTCGACCTGACCCGGGGATCGAGGACGTGGTAGAGCACGTCCGCCAGTGTGTTCATGACGATCACCGCGGCGCACAGCACCATGAAGGTGCCCTGCATGACGGCGAAGTCCGGGCCCTGGATCGCCTCGTAGAACAGCAGGCCCAGGCCCGGCCAGGAGTAGACGGTCTCCACCGAGACCGCGCCGCCGACCACGAAGCCGACGTGCATGAAGACGAGGGTCACGGTCGGCAGGAGGGCGTTGGGCACCGCGTGGCGGCGCCGTACCTCGTCGTCGCGCAGGCCCTTGGCCCGGGCGGTGGTCACGTAGTCCTGGCCGATCTCGTCGAGCAGGGAGGACCGCATGACCAGGAGGTACTGCGCGTAGACCACGGCGACGAGGGTGAGGCAGGGCAGCACCAGGTGGTGCCCGACGTGCAGGATGTAGGCGAACCCGTCGGGCGCGTCGACGCCCTCCATGCCACGGGTCGGGAAGATCCCGGGGATGGGGCCGACCCCGGCGGCGAAGACCATGAGCAGCAGCAGGCCCAGCCAGAACGTCGGGACGGACCACAGGACGAGCGAGATCCCGGTGGAGAAGCGGTCGAGCCTGCCACCGTGGTTCCAGGCCGCCCTGGTGCCCTGCCACAGGCCCAGGCTGACCGCGATGACCAGCCCGACGCCCGCGAGCAGCAGGGTCGGGCCGACACGCTCGCCGATGAGGTCGAGGACCGGCCGCTTGTACTCGTAGGAGGTGCCGAGGTCGAACCGCAGGGTGCGCAGCACGAAGTCGAGGAACTGTTCGAGCAGCGGCTTGTCCAGCCCCATCTGCTTGCGGAGCAGGTCGAGCTGCTCGGGGCTGAGCGGCACGTCCCTGGTGTAGGCGATCGCGGGGTCGCCGGGGATGAGGCGGAACATGAAGAAGGTCGCGACGATGACCATGGCGATGCTCAGCACCGCCCCGCCGAGCTTCTTCAGCGCGTAGCGGGCCATGCCGCCCGATCGGCCCCCCGATCGTGCGTCGCCTGGGCCCGCCGCCTGGTCGGCGGCGGGCTCGACGTCGAGCGGAATGGTCACCCGACCCCCTTCCGCGCCCGGGTGACCGGGGCGCCGGACCGGCCGGCGCCCTGGCTGCGGCGGGTCATTCCCGCTCGTCCGCGTTGCTCTTGCGCCGCCGGGCGATGAGGACGCCCGCCGCGCCGACCACCACGATGGCCACCACCGCGCCGATGACCCCCGGGACGATCGAGCCGCCCGCGGCCGCGGCACCGGCGGCGGGCGCCGCCACCGCGTCCACCGTGTAGACCGGCCAGTAGCCGCTGCCGCCGTAGAGGATGCCCTTGTTCTCGGGGATCGGGGTGATGGAGGTGATCCGGTCCTTGCGGTAGAGCTCCAGGTTGTTCGGGTAGTAGAGGGCGATGACCGGCGCGTCGGTGTAGAGCCTGCGCTGCATCTGCTTGATGATCTCGGCGCGCTCGCCCCGGTCGAGCTCGGCGAGCTGCTCCTGGTAGAGCTTCTCGAACTCGTCGTCGCAGTAGAACGACTCGGTGCCGCCGCCCTCACCGGCGGCCGTGGGCCGCCGGCTGCACAGGTGCGTGGACAGCACCTCCTCCGGGTCGGGGTTGACCGACCAGCCGCTGATCGCGATGTCGAACAGGCCCGTGAAGCCGGTCTCCTCGGTGAACTTGCTGGAGTCGAGCTTGCGGGTGGTCAGCGTGATGCCGATGTCCTTGAACCAGCCGGTGAGGAACTGGGCGAGCTTGTCCTCGACGGGCTCCTCGGTGTGGATGCTGAAGCGCAGTTCCAGCTTGCGCTTGCCGTCGGGCATCGTGCGGACCCCGTCGGCGCCCTTCTTGTAGCCCGCGTCGTCGAGGATCTCGTTCGCCTTGGCCGGGTCGAAGGCGACGAGGTCCTCGCCCTCCGCCTGCCAGAAGAAGTCGGAGTACATCGGCGGCACGATCGAGCCGTCCGCGGGCACGGCGAGGCCACTCTGCACCTGGTCGACGAGGGCCTTCTTGTCGATCGCGTGGTGCAGCGCCTGCCGTACCTTCGCGTCCCGCAGTGCGGGGTGGCCGTCGCCGACCGGCTTGTCGTCGATCGTCTCGGCGCCGTGGTTGATCTGCAGGTAGGCGGCGCGCCTGCCGGGGGTGTTCCACTGGACGATGGCGGGGTCGCCCGCCATGGACTCGAACTGGGGGGCCTGGAGGCGGCCGATCCAGTCGATGTCGCCCTTCTTCAGGCCGGCGATGGCGGCCTCGGGGTTCTGGTAGAAGATGACGTGCAGCTCGTCGATCTTCGGCTTGCCCCGCCAGTAGGTGGGGTTGGCCTTGAGCTTCGCGTAGGCGTCCTTCTTGTACTCGATCACGGTGTACGGCCCGCTGCCGACGATCGGCATGACCACGTTCTCGTTCGCGCCGATGTCGCCGGCGGCCTCCCAGACGTGCTTGGGCACGATCGGGATCGGGTTCTCCAGCATCGACGCCTGCGGCTTCTTGGCCTTGATGACCAGGGTCCGCTCGTCGGTCGCCGTGACGCTCTCGAAGTTCTCCACCGCCGGGCCGTTGGCCTGCTTGGCGGCGTCCACCTTCATGACCGTGTTGAAGGTGTACTCGGCGTCCTGGGCGGTCACCGGCTTGCCGTCCGACCACTTGGCGTCACGGATCTTGAACGTCCAGGTGAGCCCGTCGTCGGAGGTCGTCCACGACTCGGCGAGGTCCGCGCTCGGCTGCAAGGTCTTGGAGTCGGGGACCGTGAGATAGCCGTAGGTCCATCGGTGGATCGAGCTGGAGACGATCCGTACCGCCAGGAACGGGTTCATGGAGTCGACGGCCTGGGTCACGCCCATCCGGACGATCTTCTTGCCCGCCGCGGGCTCCTGAACCGCCAGCGCGGGAGCCGCGATGCCCGCCATCAACAGTGCCAGGCTCAACGCCGCCAGGCGTACGCAGCCTCTAATCATCGTGTGACTCACTTTCCTGGTGGAGTATGCCCGCCACCCCTGATGTAGAGAAGTCACACCACAAGCACGCAGCGTGTCAACGGAATCCGGAAAATTGTTTCACTGCCGTTGCATTCACTGGTTTTAATTTTCACCCGTTAAGGTAGCGCCATTCTCCCGTCCGCTCACCCTGAGTGATGACATTCGGGGATATCCGGGCGCCGCGCGGCAGCTCTCTCCCTCAGGCCGGATGCGCGTCGTCGAGCACGGCCGGCAGCGTGTCCGCGAGTATCCGCAACAGCGTTTCCTCGAGACGAACATGGACCTGGCTTCTGGTGAGCCGGCCGAATCTCAGCCATTCCCGCGAGGTGGCCTCAGCCATGTCGCTGAAGCCGCGCAGCACGGCCCGCGACGCGGCGCCGTAGATGCTTCGAACACCCCGCGGGCCTCGTCGCCTTCCGCGCGGCTGAAACCCGGAGTCCGGTCAGAGACCGCTCTCCTCGCCGTCCCTCCGCCGCCGCGCCATGACGAGCGCCATGATCCCGAACCAGACCGTGGCCACCACCACGATCACCATCGGCACCACCGTCATCCCGCCCACTCCGGCCGCCTCCGCCCGCTCCCTCTCCCCGCCCTGTCCGTCCCCGGCCCGTGCCCCGCCGTCCCGTTCCTCCCCGGCCCGTCCCCCGCTGTCGCGCTCCCCGGCGTCCCGTTCCCCGACGGCGGGCGACGGGCTCGCCAGCGCGAAGCCGATCTCCCCGCTGATCGGATCGCCGCCGGCGGAGACCACCCGGTACGCGACCGTGTACCGGCCCGCCCGGCGCAGCGCCCTGAGCGGCTGCCTGACCCTGCCCCCGCTGATCATCACCTTCCCCTGCTCGCACCGTTCCCGCCGGGGCCCGCGCACGACCACCGTCGCCGTCTCGGGGAGCACCCCGTCGCCGAAGCTCAGCAGCACCGACGCCGGGGCCCGGGACAGGGTCGTCCCATCCCGCGGGTCGCTCGCCTCCAGGCCGTTCCGCGCCTCGGCCGCCCCCGCGTTCCCGCAGACGAGCAGCACCCCCAACCCCACCACCACGGCACGAGCCGCCAGAAACCGCACCATGAACCACTCCTCTTTCCTCCGCCCGGAGGTACGGCCCGCCCGCACCCGGAGTTCACGTCGCCACCCGCGGCCACCGTGGGAGCCCCCGAACGCGTACGGCGGGCCCGGCGCTCCTCGTCGAGCCGTGGCGAACCGGCGGCGACACCGCCCGCGACCGGCTCACCGAACCTCCGACGGCGACCACCTGGGCCGCAAAGCCGGCGAGCCGGTGAGCCGGTACCGCCGGGCGGACCTCACGTGTCCCGCCCGCGCGTCACCCCCGGGTGAGCATGAGGGCGGCGGCGACGCCCAGGAGCAGTGACGCCGTGGCGGCGAGGCAGGCGACGCGGGTGGCGACGGGAGCCGGGGCGGGCGGCTCGCCGGGGCGGAAGGCGGGGACGATCCAGCGCAGGTAGTAGAAGACGCTGGCCACGGTGTTGAGCACGGCGACCACGGCGAGCCAGGCGTAGCCACCGTCCACGGCGGCGGCGAAGACGAGGAGCTTGCCGGCGAAGACGGCGGTGGGCGGCGTGCCGACGAGGCCGAGCAGGCACACCACGAGGGCGAGGGCCAGGCCGGGCGCGCGGCGGGCGAGTCCCGCGTAGCCGGCGAGCGAGTCCCGGCCCACGGCGACCACGACGGCGAACGCGCCGAGGTTGGTAACGGCATAGGCGGCCAGATAGAACAGCAGCGCCGGGCGGGCCAGGCCGGTCTGGCCGGTGACGGCGACCGGGATCAGCAGATAGCCGGCCTGGCTGATGGTGGAGTAGGCCAGCAGGCGGCGCACGTTGTCCTGGTGGAACGCGGCGAGGTTGCCCAGCGTCATGGTGGCCACGGCGATCAGCGCGACGAGCGGGCGCCAGCCGGCGTCGGCGCCGTCGAACATCTCGGTGGCCAGCCGGAGCAGACCGGCGAGGGCGCCGATCTTGGGCACGGTGGTGACGAACGCGGCGACGACGGGCGGCGCGCCCTCGGTCACGTCGGGCACCCAGAAGTGGCCGGGCACCGCGCCCGCCTTGAACAGCACACCGGCGAGCAGGAGGAGGATCCCGCACCCGGCGGCGGCTCCGGGCGCTCCCGCCAGGGACATGTACGAGGTGGTCCCCTTCAGGCCGTAGAGGAGGGTGACCCCGGCGAGCATGATCACCCCGAGGAACGCGCCCATCAGGTAGTACTTCAGCGCGGCCTCGGTCCCACGGCCGTCCTCGGCGAAGCCGGCCAGGGCGTAGGCGGGGATGCTCGCCACCAGGTAGGCGGCGGCGAAGACGAGCAGGTCACCGGCTCCGGCCAGGACGACCGCGCCGAGGGCGGCCAGCAGGAGCAGGACGTAGACCTCGGCCTCCCGGCGGTTCCCCCGGGCCCACCCGGCGGCGAGCACGACGACGAGCAGCGTCGCGACGGCGACGGTGACGCGGGTGACGTTGGTCAGCGGGTCCACGGCGTACGCCTCGAAGGCCATGGTGTCCGGCCGGACCGCCGCGAACGCGGTCGCCACCGCCGCCCCGGTCAGCGCCGTACCGCAGATCCAGGCCACCGCCCGCTGCCGGTCACGCCGGGTGAACGCGCCGGTGAGCAGCCCGATGACCGCGCCACCGAGCATCAGGAGCTCCGGGAGGAGAGCCGACGGGTCCTCGTTCACACGATCGCCTCGCCGGGTGGGTCGAGGACCGCGTCCGCGAAGGCGCGTGGCGTGACCGCCGTCATCGCGACACCAGGGCTACCAGGGCGGCGGCGACCGGGTCGATGAGGTCCAGCAGCCAGCGGGGCGCGATGCCGATGATCAGCGACAGGGCGAGCAGGGGCGCGACCGCCGCCAGTTCCGCCGGCCGTACCTCCGTGACCCGGCCGGTCAGCTCGCCGGGGCCGCCGAGGAACACCTTCCGCAACACCCGCAGGAACAGCGCCGCGGTGATCAGGATGCCCAGTACGGCCAGCGCCCCCGCCACCACCGCGCCCGCCCCGATCACCCCGGCGAGGATCTGGAACTCGGCGATGAACCCGGAGAACCCCGGCAGGCCGAGCGAGGCGAACGCGGCGACGGCGGTCAGCGCGGTGAGGATGGGGGCGTTCGCGGCGATCCCCCCGAACCGGTTCAGTTCGTAGGCTCGCGCGCGGTCCCAGAACACCCCCGTCAGCAGGAACAGCGCCCCCGTGACGAGCCCGTGGCCGACCATCTGGGTCACCGCCCCGGTCACCGCCAGTTCCCTGGCCCGCACGTCGCCCGCGACCAGGCCCGCCGCGCCGAGGGCGAGCACGATGTAACCCATGTGGTTGACCGAGGTGTAGGCGATCAACCGTTTCAGGTTCTCCTGCGCGAGGGCGACGAGCGCGCCGTACAGCAGGCTGACCACGCCGATGGCGATGATCACCCAGGCGTACCGCTGCCAGGCGACGGGAAGCGTCGGCAGCGCGATCCTGGCGAGGCCGTACGTGCCCATCTTGAGCAGGACCCCCGCCAGGACGGCCGACCCGGCGGCGGGCGCGTCCGTGTGCGCGGGCGGGAGCCAGGTGTGCAGGGGCACCACGGGCGTCTTGACGGCGAACCCGACGAAGATCGCGATCAGGACCGGGGCGGCGCTGCCGGGCGAGCCGGAGAACGGCGGGTTCGCGGCGAGGTCGGTCAGGTCGAACGTGTGCGGCTCGGCGCCGAGGAACAACCCGATGAAGCCGAGCAGCAGCACCAGCGAGCCGAGGAAGGTGTAGAGGAAGAACGTCAGCGCCGAGCGCGCCCGGTCCCCGTGCCCCCAGCCGACGATCACGAAGTACATCCCGACGATCGACAGGTCGAAGAAGACGAAGAACAACAGCAGGTCCAGGGCGGCGAACACGCCGATCGAGACGGTCTGCAGGAACAGGAAGAGCGCCGCGTACGACCGTGGGCGTTCGGTCCCGCGCAGCGAGTAGACCGCGCAGAGCAGGAAGAGCAGCGCCGTCATCGCGATCAGCGGCAGCGACATCCCGTCCACGCCCACGTGGTAGCCGGCGCCCGCCGACGGGATCCAGCGCAGCCTGGTCTCGTGGCCGATCCCGCCCCGGTAGCCCAGCCACATCGCCGCGACCAGGATGAGATCGACGGCGGTCGCGGCGATCCAGACCCAGATCGCCCGCCGCCCGCCGAGCCCGCGCAGGGCCAGCAGCGTGGCGGCGGCCAGTGGCAGGAAGATCACAATGGTCAGCACGGTCACCTCACCAGCGCGATCACGACGGCCAGCAGCGCCAGCCCGATCGCCGCCTGGGCGAGGTAGAGGTGCGCCTGGCCGGTCTGCGGACGTCTGGCGAGCGTTCCGAGCCGACCGGCCCCCGCCGCGACCGCCCGGACCACCCCGTCGATCCCCGTCTCCACCGGCGTCCTGGCGATGCCGGCCGCCCGGGTGACGGCGCGCGCCGCCCCGTGCACGGCCCCGTCGATCACCCGGTCGTCGAACCGTGCCAGCGCGCCGGCCAGCGCCATGACCGGCCGCGCCACCGCCGTTCGCGCCACCCGTTCCAGGCCGAACCAGCGCGCCGGCCCCCACCACAGGTCCACCCCGAGCGGTCGGACACCGCGACGCCGTACGGCGAGCACGAGCCCGGCGACCACGACCGCCAGGCCGCCGGAGACGGCCAGTTCGGCGGCTCCCGGGCCGCGCTCCGCCGGAACCCCGAGCAGCCCGGCCCACCCGTCGAAGACCACGGGGACGCCGACGACGCCGAACCCCGCGGCCGCCAGCGCCAGCGCGGCGAGAGGCGCCCAGCCGAGCGGACCTTCGCCGGGCCGCTTCCCCGGCTGCGGCGGGGCGGGGGCGCCCGGTCGCCAGACGACGATCAGCGCCTTGGTGGCGTAGGCGGCGGCGAGGAGGGTGGCGGCGAAGGCGACCACGCGCAGGGCGGGCGGGTGCACCGAGGCGAGGACGGCGTCCTTGGTGACCCACAGCGACAACGGCGGCAGCCCGGCCAGGGCCGCCGCGCCGATCCCGAAGGTGACCCCGGTCACCGGGTGACGCCGGGCCGCGCCGCGCAGCCTGACCAGGTCCTCGGTGCCCAGGGTGGTCAGCCAGACGCCGGCGCAGAGGAAGAGCAGGCTCTTGACGGCGGCGTGCGCGACGAGATGCGCGACGCCGCCCGCCACGGCCGCGACCCCGGCGGCCAGCACCATGAAGCCGACCTGCGCGCAGGTGGAGGCGGCCAGGAGTTGCTTGAGGTCGCGCTGGGCCAGGGCGACCGCGCCGAGCAGCAGCGCGGTCAGCGCGCCCGCCCAGGCGACCAGCGTGGCGGCCCATCCGGTGGCGGCGAGCAGGGGTTCGACCCGGAGCAGCAGGTACGCCCCGGCGGCGACCATGGTGGCCGAGTGCAGCAACGCGGAGACCGCGCTCGGCCCGGCCATCGCGCGCGACAGCCAGAACGAGAAGGGCAACTGGGCCGACTTGCCGAGGGCGGCCACCACGATCCCGGCGGCGATCAGGTGCGCCCAGGGCGAACCGGCGGCGGGCAGGGCGGCCAGGCTCAGCGAGCCGGTACCCGCGAGGGCGCAACCGGCGGCGAGATAGAGGCCGAGGTCGCCCGCCCGGGTGGTGACGAAGGCGAGGTCGGCCGAACGCGCGTGCTCCGCGTCGTGCCACCGGTAGCCGATCAGCGCGTACGACATCGCGCCCATGACCTCCCACGCCATCAGCAGCAGCGCGAGGTCGGCGGCCGTCACGGTGACCAGCATCGCGGCGGTGAACAGCAGCATCAGGCCGAAGAACCGCGCGTCACGCGCCTCGCCCGCCGCGAAGGCCAGCACGGCGAGCGCGACGGCGGCCACGGTGACGACCATCACCGCCGACAGCCCGTCCACCGCCAGCCCCGACCGCAGCCCGTCGAAGAGCACCGTGTCGGCCCGGGGCCGGTCCACCGCGACGAGCACCGCGACCAGCAGAGTCACCACCGCGACCAGCACGGCGACCGGACCCGCGAGCCCTTCCCGCGCACCGCGGAGCAGGCCGCCCGGTCGTCTGCCGGCAGCGGGCTCACCATGCGCCCCGCCCTTCCCGGAGGCCCATCCGCTCCGTCCCCGAGCCGGCTCCCCGTACGGCTCCGCCCCGCCGTCGTGCCTCCGGGACGGGACGAGGTGGGCGATCAGGAGCAGGGCGCCCGACACGGCCGGCAACCCGGGGAGAACCCACAGCAGGCCGTTCACCCTTTCAGCTCTCCCGCGTCGTCGGTCAGGTCGACCTCGCGGGCCCGGAAGAGCGCGGTGACCACGGCGAAGCCCATCGCCATCTCCAGCGCCATGACCGTCACCACGACCAGCACCAGCACCTGCCCGTCCGCGGCGCCGGGCGCGAGGAAGTACCAGAAGCCGCCACCCGCGACGATCAGGCCGTTGATCATGAGTTCCAGCCCCATCATCAGCATCACGATCGACTGCTGGGACAGCGCGCCGTACAGACCCACGGCGAACAGGGCCGCGGCCAGCAGCAGGAAGCCCTCCAGGGTCATCGCTCCCCCTCGCCAGTACGCCGGTCCGGCGGCGGGTCGTAACGTCCCCGGGCGGTCGCGAGGACCACGGTCGAGATCATGGTCGCCAGGATCGCCACCCCGATGACCATCATCACCAGCATCTTCGGCCCCATGATCGACAGGCCGAGCGCATGAGTGGGGTCGGCGGGCGGGCGTCCCCGCCGCCGGGGCCATGGCGTCAGGAGCGCGCCCGCGGCGAGCAGGACGAAGACGCCGCCCGCGACGAGTCCGGCGATCCGGGTGTTGTGCACCATCCTCATCGGCGTCAGCCCGGCCGGGTTCATCATGAACATGATCATGAATACCGCCATGATCAGCATCTCCATGACCATCATCAGGATGATCAGCACCCCGAGGTAGTGCAGGTCGATCAGCAGGAAGGCCACCCCGACCGCCAGCAACGACGTCAGCAGGGCGAACGTGGCCCGGGCCATCGAGTCGACCACGAACACCGCGACCGCGCTCGCCGCGGACACCACGGCCAGGCCCCAGAACGCCGCCGTCACAACACCACGACCGCGACGACGAGCAGTTGCAGCAGCGAGGCCGGGATCAGCACCAGCCACGACACCTGCGTGAACCGATCCATCCGCACGGCGGGCAGCCGGTGCGCCGCCCAGATCAGCCCCGCCAGCACGGCGGCGGTCTTGATCGCCGTCCACGCCCAGGCGGGCAGCACGGGCCCCGCCCCGCCGCCAAGGAAGAACGGCACCGCGGCCGCCGCGGCGACCACCAGGAGCGCGTACCTCCCCACCTGGAAGACCAGCCGGTCCGGCCCGGACAGCTCGCCCCGTACCCCGCCCGCGATGTCCGATCCCACCGGCCGGTCCATCGGCCCCCAGAACGCCATCGCCGCCGCCGACACCAGATAGACCGCGAACGCCACCGGCATCCACACCACGAACCACAGCCCGCTCTGCGCCGCGACCACCTCGCCGACCCGCAGCGAGCCCGCCCCCAGCCCGACCGTGATCAGCGCGAACATGTGCGGCAGCTCGTAGGCGAGCCCCTGCGCCACGAACCGGTAGCCCCCCACCAGCGGATAGCAGGAGTTGGTCCCCCACCCGGTGAGCCAGATCGCCCCCCAGACGCACACCTCCATCGCGTTGAACCACACGACGCCGACGGGCGGATCGGCCACCGGCCGCTCCCCCAGCGGCAGCACGACCCCCGCGAGCACCGCCGCCACGAGCAGCCCGCACACCCCGGCGCGCAGCAGCAGCGTGTCCGGCAGGAGGGTACGGCGCCGCTGCTGCACGAGCAGCCGGGCCGCCTCCCGCAGCGGCCCCCCGGCCGCCCGCCACGACCACCCCGCCCCCACCACCGAGTCGAACACGGCCGCCACCACCGTGAACCCCGCCAGAGCCACCGGAAAAGCGACCACGATCCCGTACGGCACGGCTTCAGACATGGCGCAGGGCTCCGAGCTGCTCCGTGTCAGGGTCCAAACTGGCGACGATCAGCCGCGCCGCCCCCAACTCGACCCCTTCGAGCACCCCTGGCAGTACGGCGAGCAGCGCCCGCGACGGCTGAGCGCCCACCGGCCCTCGCGGCCCCCGGTCGTCCTGGAGGATCGAGGGGTCGTCCAGCGCGCCCAACGCCACCCCGGTCGCGACGAGCCAGCGATCCAGCCGCGCCGCCACGTCACCCGAGAACCGCCCGCCTCCCACCCCACCGCGTCCGGACAGCCCGGCACCTCCCCCGGCCCCCGGCGATCCAGCACCACCGCCCACGCCCACGCCCACGCCCACGCCAGAGGCGACACTCGATCCGGCACCGGCACCACCCCCGACACCCGGCCTTCCACCACCGTCTCCCACCCCACCTCCTCCTGACAGCCAGGCACCACCCCCGGTCCCCGGCGCTCCAGCGCCGCCGCCCACGCCACCGGTGTCCGGCGGCTCGTCGCCGATCACACCGAGGTCGCGAAGCATCCACCGGAGGAGGCGCGAGCGGCCTACCCGCCGGGCGAACCAGCCGAACTCCGGCATCAGGTCCTCGCGGGAAGCCCCCGCCAGCGCGCGGTCCCGCAGCGCCCTCGCCGTGGCCGCCGCGGCCGGCCAGCCCGCCACCGCGAGCAGCCGGCCCAGGCTGTCGAGATGCGCCGCGGCCCTGCGCCGCTCCGCCTCGCCCCGCGTCACCCGATGCCCCCGGCTCGCGAGCAGCCACGGCTCATCCCAGAACGGCGCCTCCCCGCCGCCACGCGCATCGCCCTCGTGCTCACCTGCCGTGTCCGCCGAGTCCCGGTGCCCATCCGCCGCGTTAGCCGAGCCCTCACGGCCGCCGCCGGACTCCGGGCCTGGACCGTTCCAAAACCCGGGAGTCAGGCGGATCGACGCCCGCTGGATCACGTCTCCCTGCAACGTCGCCTCGACCACGAGCCCGCTCGGCCAGTCGGCCAGGATCGGCCCCAGCGGCACATGCAAACGATCAAGCGCCAGACCGTCCCGATCCGGCCCCCGACCGGCCATCGGCACTCCACCCGGGCTTCCGCCGTGCTCACCGTGCTCGTCGTGCCCGTCGTGCCCGTCGTGCTCTCGGCCGGCGGGCATGGGCGCGGACGGCCGGGAACGGGCCAGGTGCGCGGCCGCGTCGCGGCGTTGGGCCGGCGCGTCGGCCAGCCGTACGACGGCTTGGTCGAGTGCCTGGGCGGGGTCGGTCCCGTGGGGCAGTTCCACCAGGGCGCGGGGAGCGGACATGTCCATCCAGACGGTGCGGATCGCCTTGTCGAGGGCGTCGCCGGGGATGCCGCACACCACCAGGAGACTCGCCCCGGCCGGGCCGTCGGCGATGGGCCAGCCACGGCGGGCGAGTTCCCGTTCCACCCGCAGCCGGGTGCGCGTGCCGTACGGGGCGGTGACCACGAGGGGGCGCGGGCGGCGGGCGGCCTGGCGGGTGAGCCAGTCGCTCAGGCCCACAGGAACGCGCCCTCGCGCCAGGCGTAGACGACCCCGGCCATCAGGAGGCCGAGGAAGAGGAACATCTCCACCACCGTGGCGACCCCCACCTCGGCGACGACCAGCGCCCACGGGTACATGAAGACCATCTCCATGTCGAAGGCCAGGAAGACGAGGGTCACGGCGTACCAGCGGGCGTGGTATCGGGACAGGGCGTGCTCCTGCGGGCGCGCGCCGGAGAGGAAGGGCCCGACCCCGAGCGGGCCGGGCGGCGCGAGCAGGAGCGAGACGGCGTACACCCCGGCGACGGCCGCGCCGAGCAGGCACAACAGGCTGAGAACGGCTGCCCAGGATTGCATCGGATCTTCTCCCAGAAGGGCTACTGAGATCACTCGTCCCCGCCCGCGCGGACCCTAACCGTGGATCTTCGATCAACCTGCCCGTGCACCCGTTACGCTGCCACCTCATGATCAGATCACGGTTCGTGAGCGTCCTGCTGTGGACGATGCTCTTACCCTTCGCCCTGTGGGCCGTCATCAGACTCGCCGGGTGGATCCCCGTGTGGCAGTGGGTCCCCCTGGTGGCGTTCACGCCCTACGTCGCGGCGGCCTCGGTCGTGCCACTGCTCCTGGCGGCGGGGACGCGCCGCCGGGCTGCGGGCGCGGTGGCCCTCGTCACGTGCGTGGTGCTCGCCGCGGCCGTACTGCCACGGCAGTTCACCGACGGCAATCCCGAGTCGGGAGACCAGCGGCTGCGAGTGCTCGCCGCGAACCTCGCGGTCGGCGCGGGTGACACGGCGAGCCTCGTCGGGCTGGTGCGGGAGCTGAGGCCGGACGTGCTCGCGCTGCAGGAACTCACCCCGCCGGCCAGGGAGCGGCTGAAGGCGGCGGGGCTGCTGAAGATCATGCCGCACGTCGTCGACCGGTCCAAGGAGGGGGTCTGGGGGTCGGCCGTCTACTCGCGGCATCCCGTCGAGGAGCTGCCGCTGATCGAGCTGGGCAGGTTCCGGCAGGCGCGGGCCCTGGTGACGCGTCCGGACGGGGAGAAGATCGAGGTCGTCTCGGTGCACCCGTGCGCGCCTCGGTACGACTACAAGGTGACGTGCTGGTCGACGGGCCTGGAGGCGCTGCCGAGGGCGGGCGGCGGGCTGCGGGTGCTCGCCGGGGACTTCAACGCCACCCTCGACCACCGGCCCGTGCGCGACCTGCTGTCCAGTGGCTACCGCGACGCCGGCGACGTCACCGGGCAGGGGTTCACCGCGACGTGGCCGCAACAGGGCTGGGAGCCGACGCCGGGCGTGACGATCGACCACATACTCGCCGACGAACGGATGTCGATCCGCTCGTTCGGCGTGCACGCCCTGCCCGGCACGGACCACCGTCCCGTCTTCGCCGAGCTCGGCCTGCCCGCCCGCTGATCACTTCGGCGGGTCGAGCAGCGCACGGATGAGCGGCACGGCCAGCCGGAGCACGTCGTCGACGTCGGCCTCGGCCAGGTCGGGCATTCGCAGCAGGTGACGGTGGCTGGTGATGCCGAACATCACCGCGCCCACCAGGGCCGCCCGGAGCCGCACGTCGGGGCCGTCGAGCGTGGGCACGATCTGGTCGATCGCCTCCGAGGTCACGTGCCTGCGCAGCAGATCGGCGGCTTCCTCGCT
The DNA here is from genome assembly GCF_022213955.1 of Dolomitihabitans soli. Lineage (GTDB taxonomy): Bacteria > Actinomycetota > Actinomycetes > Streptosporangiales > Streptosporangiaceae > Streptosporangium_A > Streptosporangium_A soli. The sequence goes on from NZ_JAKNTW010000024.1 coordinate 50,211, forward strand.
GGTCATGCTGGCGCGCAGGAGCACCGCCATCGGGTTGTCGGGCTCGGCGGCCCATCTTTCGAGCATGGCACGCAGATAGTTCTCGGCGGTGCGGGCCGGGTCGTCCGTGGTTTGGGCGTCGATGTCGATGCGGTAGTCGACGGCTTCGCCGAACAGCCGTTGCTTGGTGCCGAAGTACTGGATGACCGACGACTTGTCGACGCCCGCCTCGGCAGCGATGGCGCGGATGGTGGCCCGCTCGTAACCGAGGTTGCCGAAGGTGCGGCGAGCGGCCTGGAGGATACGCCGCCGAGTGCGTTGTCCCTTGCTCTCGGCACGAGCGGGCCCGGCTTCCGCCTCCGGGGCCCGCTCCGTGTGGACGTCGCCGCTCGCCATCGATCGCCTCAGTTCTGCGGACTCGCGCCGAACGGTGAGGCGATGCTGCCGTCGGTCATCAGCTGGGACAGGGTGCGCTGCATCGACTCGGCGTCGTTGAGGTGCGGGAACGGCTCGCCGACCGGAACCTCGACATCGAGGAACCGGCACAACGGCTCCCAGCCCTCCCGGACGTCGAACACCAGGAGCCGATCCGCGGGCAGGCTCTCCTTGACGGTGTCAACGTGGCGGTGGAACGCCTCCACGGCGACCTCCTCGTCGGGCATGCCGTCACCGAAGTCGCCGTTCCCGCCGAAGGTGGACCGCTGGATCAGGTCGAGCACCGGGCTGAGCCTCTTCATCGACTCGAAGACCACGGCCGCCCCTTCGGGCAGATTCTCCGGCATCGCCCGGCCGGGACCGTTGGCGAGCAGCATCTTCATGCTGGCATACCAGCGGTGCGGGTCGCGCACGGTCAGGACGACCTTCGCGTCCGGGTACGCCTCTGCCTGCTGACGCCAGAAGAAGCTGGCCGGCCAGTCTTGGGAGGATCCGAAGCCCTCGAACACCTGGTCCCAGTCCACCGGCGCGCCGGAGGCGAGGGGCAGCCACCGGTCGACCTGGCGGCCATCCGACAGGATGTTGAACATGTGATAGCAGGGGCCGAACCCCAGTCGTTCCAGGGCGGCCTTCATGGAACTGGTTCCGGTACGCGGGAACCCTGCGCCGATCACTCGCAACACGTCGTGCTCCTCATCCGTCTGCCGACGAAACGGCTCACATCGTTCAGTTCGTGTGGTGCGGATCGAGCCTACGGCGATCGTCGTATTTTCTCAACAGTTGTACATAAATCGCGTGATCAGCACCTCGCCCGCAGGAGGATCTCGAAGTGAACCGTCTGGAACCTCGTGAGATCCCCGTCGCGGGAGTCGTGGACCGGCTCGGCCAGCGAGCGCCAGAACGCCTCCGCCCCCTCGACCCGGGTGTCGGAGTGCAGGTAGACGATCTTGTATCCGCCGTGCGCCGCGACGAAGTCACAGGCCAGCCGTACCATCCGGCGGGCCAGGCCGTGCCGCCGGTGCGCGGGGTCGACGTACACCCGGAAGAGTTGGGCCGTCGAGTCGTCCGGGTAACGGTCGGCGAGCCGACGGGGGTGCGGCGGACTCTTGGGCCCACCGGCGCGGACCGCCGTCGTGCCGACCACCTCCCCCTCGTGCACGGCGACGACCAGGGTGTGCCCGCCGGGACGGAGGTAGGTCCCGGCCAGGTCCACGACGTCCCAGTGCCATTCCGGGCGGTAGCCGTAACCGAACTCGCGGTAGAAGGTGTCGAGCATGACGCGGCGGGCGCCGTCGAGATGCCCGGGTTCGGCATGTGTGACGTGGTAGGAGGGCATGAGGGGCTCCTTCAGCGGGGTGCGGCGACGAGCGCCTTGGTCAGTGGCTGGACGGGACTTCTCAGCACCTGTTCCGCCGTGCCCTCCTCGATGATCCGCCCGCCGTCCACCACCACGACGCGATCCGCCAGCCGGGCGACGACTCCCATGTCATGGCTGACCAGGATCAGGCCGAGTCCTCGCGCACGGCCGAGGTCGCCGATCGGCTCGCCGGACGAATCGCGACCCGGCCCGTCGAGCGGCCCGCCGAACGAACCACGGTCCAGTCCCCCGGGCCCGTCAACGCGCACGTCCCGGCGCCGGCCGTCGGGGACGTCAAGGGCCGCGTCACGGCCCAGGCCACCGGGAACGCCGACGGACGCGTCACGGCGCAACTCGTCGAGCAGGTCGAGGATGCCGGCCTGGACGAGCGTGTCGAGGCCGGAGGTGATCTCGTCGCAGATCAGCACCCTCGGCCCGGCGAGCAGCGCACGGGCCAGTGCGGCACGCTGGAGTTCGCCGCCCGAGAGCGCAGGGGGCCGCCGCTCCGCCGTACGGGCGTCGAGGCCCGTCCGCGCCAGCATGTCCAGCGCCGCGTCGTGCGCGGCGGCGGCCGGGAGACCCCGCAGACGTACGGCGGAGCGGGCGACCTGGGCGGCCACGGTGCGCAGCGGGTCGAAGGAGGCTCTGGCGTCCTGGAAGACGTACTGGACGCCGGCCACGTCGCGGCGGTTCCTCCTCGCCAGGCGGCGGGGCAGGGGGCGGCCGTCCAGGGAGACGGCCCCGCCGGTCGGCGGGTGCAGGCCGGCCACGCATCGGGCCAGGGTGGTCTTGCCGCTGCCCGATCGTCCGACCACAGCCAGGCACTCCCCCGCCTGGACGGCCAGCGTCACGTCATGCAGCACGGTCGACCGACGATGCCCGGCCGTCAACCGGGTGACCTGAACCAGCGCGGCTCCCGGCCGGCCCGCCCATCCTGCTCCCGTCGCCATCGCCTCGGCTCCTCGCGGCCCTGACCGGCGTGGCTCCCCGCCCGGCTGCGCGAAGGCGATGAGCGCGGCTCCGGGCCGGCCTGATTCCGTCGCCGACAGCCCGGTGACCTCGATTTCCGCGGCTTCCGGCGCGTCCGCTCGCCCTGGTCTCATGGCCGGTCGCATGGCCGGTTGCGCGGCGATGAGCCTGCGGGTGTAGTCGTGCGCGGGGCTCTCCAGGATCGTGCCGGCGGGCCCCGACTCGACGGCCCGCCCGGCCCGCATCACCACCACGTGGTCGGCCAGCGCCCGGACCATGTCGAGGTCGTGACTGAGCAGCACCACGGCGACGCCCTGGGCGCGCACACCGCCGAGCTCCGCTGTGACCTCGCGGCGGATGACCGGGTCCTGGCCGGTGGTGGGCTCGTCGGCGACGATCAGCACGGGATCGAGGAGAAGCGCCTGAGCCAGGACGACCCGCTGCTGCTGGCCGCCGGAGAGCTGGTGCGGGTAGCGGCCGAGCAGCGCGGCGGGGAGCCGGGCCCGGCGGGCCGCGTCCAGGACCCGTTCCCACGCGTTCGCCGCGCCGGCGCCACGCCCGGCGAGGGCGAGGCGGGCCGCCCTGCCCGGCGGCCCGGCGGGAACGAGACGGGCCGCACCGTCCGGCGGCCCGGCGGGAGCGGGGCCGGAGGTACCGGCCCTGGCCCGGCTGCGGGCGATCTCCTTGAGCACCGCGCCGACCCGGCGGGCGGGGTTGAGCACGGCGGACGGGTGCTGTGGCACGTAGGCCACCGCGCCCGCCGCACGGCGGATCTCGCCGGACAGCCGCACCCCGGGCGAGTGCTCGCCGAGCAGCGCGAGACCGATGGTGGTCTTGCCGCTGCCCGAGGCCCCGACCAGCGCGAGCACCTCACCGGCGGCCAGCGCGAAGGACACGCCGTCCACCAGCGTGCGCCCACCGGCCTCGGCCGTCAGGCCGGTCACCTCCAGCACGGACCCGGACGGGTTCACGGGTTCCTGCCTTTCCGCGCGCGCAGCGCGCCGTCGAACACCAGGTTGGTCCCCACCGACAAGGCCACGATCAGCAGCGCGGGGACCAGCACGGCCCACGGCTGGAGGAACATGCCGGTGCGGTTGCGGTCCACCATGACCGCCCAGTCGCTCGCGTCGGGCGGCACGCCGACGCCCAGGAAGCTCGCCGACGCGACCAGGTACAACGCGCCGACCAGGCGCGCGCCGAGGTCGGCCAGCAGCGGGCCCAGCATCGACCGCCCCACATAGCCGACCGCCCTGCGCCACCACGTCTCCCCCTGCGACCGCATCGCCTCCAGCACCGGCCGGGCGGCGATCTCCAGCCCCGCCGCCCTGGAGACCCGGGCCACCTCGGGGAGGCCGATCAGCGCGACGATGACGACCAACGCGGCGGAGCCGGGCGCGGCGATGGCGGCCAGCAGGATGAGCAGCAGCAGCGACGGGACCGCCAGGAGCAGGTCCAGCGGGCGCATCAACAGCTCATCGACCCACCGCCGCCCGGCCATCGCGGCGGCCACGCCGAGCGGCACCCCCACGGCGTACGCGAGCAGGGTCGCCAGCAGCGCCACCAGCACCACCGAGCGCCCACCGAGCAGCACCTGCTCCCACACGTCACGGCCGACGAAGTCGGTGCCGAGCGGCGGCCCCGCGGCGAAGGACACGCCGCGCGGCTCGGGAGCGCCCGCGAGCCACGGCCCCAGCAGCGCCAGCCCCAGCGGTACGGCGAGCAACACGGCGCCGAGGCCGGGACGAACCAACCGGCGGACACGTGTCACCGGTGGGCTCATTGGGTGCCCGCCGCGCCCGGGGTCAGGCGGAAGGTGGTGAGGTCGGCGGCGAGGTTGACCAGGATCGTGGTGCCGGCGAACAGCACACAGAGTCCCTGGATGACCGGGATGTCCCTGGCGGCCACCGAGTCGGTCAGCACCGTGCCGAGGCCGGGGATCACGAACACCGCCTCGACCACGATCACGCCGCCGAGCAGCCAGTCGGTGGTCCTGGCGAGTTGCTGCACACCGGGGGCGAGCGCGTTGGGCAGGGCGTGCGCCAGCCGTACGCGGCGGGGCGAGAGGCCCAGGCGCAGCGCGTGCCGTACGTAGCCGGAGCCGAGGGCGTCGATCATGCCCGCGCGGATCAGGCGGCTGAGCGAGCAGATCGGGCGGGCGAGCAGGACCACGACCGGCAGGACCAGCAGGGCGGGCTGGTCCAGCAGGTCGGGGCCGGCGCCGACGGCGGTGGGCGGGAACCAGCCGAGCCCGACGGCGAACACCGCGACCAGCACCACGCCGAGCGCGAACTCGGGGATGGAGTACAGCCCGACGGTGACGGCGGTGAGCGTCCGGTCCAGGAGCCCGCCCTCGCGCGTCGCCGCGACGACTCCGGCGACGACCGAGATCGGGACGAGCGCCAGCAGGGTCGCCGTCGCGAGCAGCAGGCTGGGGAGGAGGCTGCTCGCCAGCAGTTCGGCGACCGGGCGGCCGGAGACCAGGGAGACGCCGAGGTCGCCGCCGAACAGGCCGAGCAGCCAGCCGGCCCAGCGTTCCACCGCCGGGCGGTCGAGTTCGAGGGCGTGCCTGAGCTGGGCGATCCGCTCCTCGTCGGGGATGTCGCCGGCGAGCACCACGGCGGCGTCGCCGGGCAGCGCCTCGGTGAGCGCGAACACCAGCGTGGCCACCGCGACGATCTGCGCCAGGCCGAGGAGGAGCCGCCGCAGGGTGTAGCGGGTCATGCTCAACCGAGCCACACCTTGTCGAACCGGGCCCAGTCGAGCGTGTTGGCGGGCGCGTTGGCCACGCCGTGCAGCCGCTGCGCGGTGCCGAGCAGCCAGTCGGCGAACCCCCAGATCAGAAAGCCGCCCTCGGCGTGCAGGACGCGTTGCATGTCCAGGTAGATCTCCCGGCGTCGTCCTTCGTCGGCGGTGGCCACGGCCTTGTCGTAGAGGGCGTCGAACTCGGGGCGCGCCCACTTGGTGGCGTTGGTGGTGGAGCCGCTGAGCAGGCGCTGGGACAGGTGCGTCTCGATGGGCATGGCTCCCGACCGGTAGCAGCAGATCGTGCCCTCGTTCAGGATGTCGGCCCAGTAGGTGTCCTTGTTGCCCACTTTGGCGGTCACGTCGAGGCCGATCTGCCGTGCCTGGTCGGCGAACACGCCGGCCGCCTCCAGGAAGCCGGCGGCCGCCGCCGAGGTGTCGAGCTGGATCTTCAGCCCCTTCGCGCCCGCCTTCTCCACCAGCCACCTGGCCCGGTCGAGGTCGCGGGCGCGCTGCGGGATCTCCTTCGCGTAGTACTGGTAGTCCTTGCCGAACAGGTCGTTGCCGATCGTCCCCGCCCCCGAGAGCACGCTGTCGATCATCTGCGGGCGGTCGGCGAGCAGGAACATGGCCTCGCGCAGGCCCGGGTCGTCGAACGGCGGGCGGTCCACCTTCATGGCGAGGGCCTGCATGCCGCTGTTGTTCAGCCGGATCACGTTCAGGCGCCCGCCGCCCTCGTAGGTGCGGGCGGTGGCGGGCGTCAGGTCGTGGGCGTACTCCGCCTGGCCGCCGAGCACCGCGTTCACCCGGGCGGACTCCTCGTTCGCCAGGAGGTACTCCAGCTCGTCGAGGTGGGCCGGACCCTCCCAGTAGTCCGGGTGGCGCTTCAGCAGCAGCGACCGGCCGGGAGTGAAGGAGACGAAGGAGAAGGGTCCCGACCCGACGGGACGCGCGAACTCCTCGGTCCCGTCCGGCACGATGTACGCGCCGAAGGCGGCCAGCACGTTGGGGAACTCGGCGAACGGCCGTTTCAGCGCGAACTCCACGGTGCGGTCGCCGACGGCCCGGCTGTTCCTCAGGTCGATCAGGGCCAGGTTGGCCCTGGCGCGGAAGGTCCGCGTGCCGTCGGCGATCCGGGCGTAGCTGTGCAGCACGTCGGCCGCCCGCACCGGCCGCCCGTCGTGGAAGCTCGCCTCGCGCAGCGTGATCCGCCACGTGCTGAGCTTCTTGTCCGGCTCCCAGCCCTGGGCCAGCCGGGGGACGATCGACACGTCGGTGCCGTAGTCCGCGAGCTTGTCGAACATGGCCTTGGCCCGGGACGCCTCGACGAAAAGGTTCGCCAGGTGCGGATCGAGGGTCTCCTGCGCGCCGCCCCCGGCGAACACGGCGCGGAGCCGTCCGCCCTTTCTCGGCGGTACGGCGCCGCGCGGCCGGCCCGGGGCCGGCGTCGTGCCGCATCCGGTGAGTGCGGCGGCGGACAGCATGGCGGCGGCGCCGAGGAAGGATCGGCGGTCATAGTGCATGGGTAGCAATGGTAACGATTTTCATAATCGCCGCAAATCGCCCCTCGGCACGAGCGATGAGCCCGGCCACCGTGATCGGTACGGAAGTGTGTTTCCCCGGCCGTCAGACCGAGGCTCCGCTACCCAGCGGCGGCCCTGCTCAAGATGACGGCTTTCAGTCGAAGAGATTCGGCCAATTGCCGCTGCGAACCCGGACGTCCGCGCGTGGGCTGCTTTCCCTGGGTGACGTGGAGTTCAGGGGCGGGCCTAGAGACCCAGGCCGGACTCCAGGTGCGCGAGTGCCCTGTCGATCTCGGCGGGCCCGTCCATGTCGGGGTCGTGTGCCCATTGCAGCCAGACCATGGCCACGACCCCGAGGACCGCGCCGATGGCGTTCCGGATCCGAGGGTCGCCCGCATCGCATCCGGCCCTGTCCGTCAGGACCTCGGAGATCTCCCGTAGCAAGGGGGGGCTCTTGCGCAGGTTGGCGGCAAGCAGTTCAGGGACGGTCGTTGCGAACACCTCCCGTGCGTACCCCGCAGCGATCTCGTCGGCGGTCAGGGAGGCGAACGCCGTACGGAATGCGCCGCGCAGGACGGCGACCGGTTCTCCCGGTGGCTGGACGTGGAGCGCTTCGATGAGCGGGGGGGAGTGATCGAGGGTGACCAGGTCCTCCTTCGTCGGAAAGTAGCGGAAGAAGGTGGCGGGGGAGATCTCGGCGGCCTCGGCTATCTGGTCGATGGTGGTGGCGTTGTAGCCGCGTTCGCGGAAGAGCCTGAACGCTTCGCGCAGGATCGTCTCCCTGGTCTTGGCCTTCTTACGTTCGCGTAGTCCACCGGTCGCCATGTCCTTATTCTACTAGACCACCAAATGATGGTGTACTCTCATAAAAGAGCCAACTGTCATAATCCTGGAACGGGAGAGCCATGCCAGTTCGCGGCACCCGCAGGTGGTGGGCACTGGGGGTCCTCGCTGTCGGCCTGCCGGCCACCATGCACTCCCACGCCGACGCCGCCGTGCTCGCAGCCTCGGCGAACTTCGAACGAGCCATGCTCTGGGCCCACCTGCGGCCCACCGACCTTTGAAGGAGCTGTCTCCATGCGCGATCAGAACCTCGAAACCCCCACGACCCTGCCCATCCGGCGCGATCCCGCCTGCCCGTTCGACCCGCCCCCGGAGCTGACGCGGCTGGGTGAATCCCAGCCGCTGACCCGACTCGCTTTCCCCGACGGCCACGTCGGCTGGCTGGTCACCGGCTACGACGCCGCCCGCGCCGTACTGTCCGACCCCCGCTTCACCGCCCGACCCGAACTCAAGCACTCGCCGCTCCCCCGGCCCAACGTCCGCCCCGGCGGCCACGACAAGCCACCCGCGCCAGGGTGGTTCGCCGGCATGGACCGGCCCGAGCACACCCGATACCGTCGGCTGCTCACCGGCCAGTTCACCGTCCGCAGGATGAAGGCCCTCGAACCGCACATCGCTCGAATCACCGCCGATCAGCTGGACGCCATGGCCGCGGCCGGCCCACCGGCCGACCTCGTGCAGGCGTTCGCGCTGCCCATCCCCTCCCTGGTGATCTGTGAGCTGCTCGGCGTCCCCTATGGCGACCACGCGTTCTTCGAGGAGCAGACGACCGTGGTAGTCAACATGGACAGCACAGAGGCGCAGGCGATGACCGCCACGGGCAACCTGTCCGGCTACCTGAACGATCTAGTACGGCAGAAGCGGGCCAGGCCCACCGACGACCTGCTGAGCAGCCTGATCACCGAGAGCGACCTGACCGACGAGGAACTCACCAACATCGCCCTTCTGCTGCTGGTGGCCGGACATGAGACCACCGCGAACATGCTCGCCCTGGGTGCTTTCGCCCTCCTGCAACATCCTCACCAGCTCGCCGCCTTCCGCGCCGACACCGCACTGACCGAAACCGCGGTCGAGGAGCTGATGCGCTACCTGACCATCGTCCACCTGGCCACACCCAACCGCGCCGCGTCGGCGGACGTCGAGGTCGGCGGTCAGATCATCCGCAAGGGCGAGACGGTGGTCATGGGGTTGCCCGCCGTCAACCGCGACCCCGGGCAGTTCGCGGATCCCGACGCGCTGCGCCTGGACCGTACCGACGCCAGACATCACCTGGCCTTCGGACACGGCGTGCACCAGTGTCTGGGCCAGCAGCTCGCCCGGATCGAGATGCGCATCGCCTATCGCGCCCTGTTCGACCGCTTCCCCACCCTGTGCCTCGCGGTGCCGGCCGCCGAGATCCCCATGCGCGAGGCCTCCTTCGTCTACGGTGTGTGGCAGCTCCCGGTCACCTGGGAGCAGGCATGAGAGTGATCGTCGATGAGGACCGCTGCGTGGCCAGTGGCCAGTGCGTCATGACCGCAGCGGACGTCTTCGATCAGCGCGAAGAGGATGGAATCGTCGTCCTCCTCGACCCCAAGCCACACCGCGGCCTGCACGACGAGGTCCACAACGCCGTCATGCTCTGCCCCGCCGGAGCCATCCGCGTCCAGGAGGAATCGTGACGGCGCCGACAGCAGCGACGGCGTGTCATGCTCCATCGCCCGGTCCAACGGAAACTGCGCTAGCTCCTTCAGCGACTCCCCCACCGGTCGGCACCGGCTTCCAATCCAGATACTTCAGCACCAGGTTCGTCGGATTCTCCGCAGTCGCTACGTGGACCCCGCTCGCAGCCGCACGTCCAGCACGACCTCGGGGTGGGGCAGGGTGGCCGGGCGCGAGGAGACCGCGCAATGGGGAGGCAGAGCCAGGTGCAGTCCTGGTCAATCGCGTGTGTCGGCGAGTCCGGCAGAGATGATCTGGATCGATCGGACCTGGTTTCTACCTGACAGGGTTCTGATTTCTTCCAGCTCTGCGGAGGCGATGAATCCGTACATCTTGCCGTTCTTCGCACGACTTCGGAGATCGACCAGGTCGAGCCCCAGTTTGGCGAGAAGCGGAGCATCGTCGTCGCGAAGAGCGGCAACCCAGAGTTGGAACCCCTCGGAAGCGCGCAGAAGCTCATCCGGCGGGCAGGGAAGGTTTCTGTCTCGGCAGAAATGCGTGTCCCAGGAGACCGGCCCGCCGGCTCTGCCCCGTTCGGTGAAGATGGCGACGTCGATGCCGTTGGGCAGCCAGAGGTCCACCGCATTTTCGGTCATCGGCTCGGAAAGCCAGACGACGAGGAGCGCGCGTAGCTGGTGCTGGGGATCGCTGAGGCTGAGGAAAGCGCGATCGTCGGGCAACAAGGGACTCGATACGGGCTCGCGAATGGCTCCCGTGAGTCTCCACGGCCTGAGAAGCGGTTGAGTCACTTCACCGGACGATAGAAGCTCGATGTTCTCCCGTCGCGTCGCCTCCGGTCCGCGAATAAGGGGGTAGGCGGGCCGGGGATCCAGCAGGACGGGGACGCTCACGTCCTGGAGACTCTGGTGCGCCTCGGAGGCGTCATCGATCCGTATGCGGTAGTCGGGATGGGATGCGGCCAGGCCGTTGGCCAAGACGAAGGCGGCTCGTTCGCTGGAGACGCCGGCCTGCGGGGATCGCATCCAGCCCACGCCCAGCGCGAGGACCGTTGTGACCACCAGGGCAATGGCTAAGGGCAGGCGGTGACGGCGCCCGACGGATAACATGGCTGTCTCCATTCCGAATGGTCGACGGGGGTGCCGGCCATCAAGATGACCGGCGCCCAGCCGCATGCTAGTTGTCGTTCGTCGGTGGCATAGGGGCTTGATCGACATTGGTGGCTCTGGTCGGGCAACGGCTGGGCGGTCGCGGAGCCGGGCGACATCGCCGACGGACCCGAGGCGCGGCCGGTCGGCGGGCTCGCCCGGCACCCAGGTGGTGACGATCCAGGGGCGCGCGAACAGCGCGGCGGGCTCGCCGAGGCGTTGTGGTGCGCCCGCCGCTTCAAGCCATGCTCAGGACACGCTCAGGCCAAGGGCACGCCTGCCGGGGCCGCCGCGTCGAAGATGTCGTCGATCAGCACGGCCGTACGGCCCGCGCGGGTGAGCAGCGAGGCTGCGGCGGCGGCACGGTAACCGCTGCCGCAGTGCGTCCACACCACCCCGGGCGGCACGTCCGCGAGGCGGTGGGGCAGCTCGGGCAGCGGGATGTGCACCGCGCCCGCGATGTGCGACGTCTTCCACTCGTTGCGCAGCCGCACGTCCAGCACGACCTCGGGGTGGGGCAGGGTGGCCGGGGGTGCGGCCAGGTCGGCGAACGTCGCGACGGGCAGGGCGGCGTCCCCCGCGAGGCCGGTGGCGAAGGCCGCGATCCGGTCGACACCGATCCGCGCCAGCTCGCGCCGGGCCTCGGCGATCTGGCCGGGCTGCTCGCCGATCAGCGTCAGCGGCGCGCCCCACTCCATCAGCCAGCCGAGCCAGGTGGCCATCGGACCGTCGAGGCCGAGGCTGATCGTGCCCGCCAGATGGGAGTCGGCGTAGGCCCTGCGGTCGCGCAGATCCACCACCCACTCCCCCGAGGCCAGACGGCGGCGTACCTCCTCGGGGTCGGCCGGGTCGGCCAGGTGCAGGTCGAGCGGCTCGGGCCCGGCCAGGTTGATCGCCCCCAGCCGGGCGTAGTAGGCCGGGTAGGCGTCCAGGCCGGCGAGGACCACGTCGACGAACTCCTCCGCCGCCAGCCGCAGCACCGGGTTGATCAGCCGCTCCCTGGCCAGGGTCGACTCGTCGCCGCCCGAGGTCGGGGAGGCGGCGCAGAAGCTGCCGAACCCGTGGGTCGGCCACACCCGCGTGCCGCCGGGCAGCGCGTCGACGAGCTTGCGCACCGACGCGTACTGCATCCTGGCGAGGTCGCGCGCGTGCTGCTCGCCGAGCAGGTCGGTACGGCCGGTCGTGCCGAACAGCAGGGACCCGCCGGTGAACACGCCCTCCACCCCGCCGCCGCGCTCCAGCACGTACGACAGATGGTGGAAGGTGTGTCCGGGCGTGGCGACCACCCGGAGCGACCTGGCCGGGCCGATCTCCAGCACGTCGCCGTCGGCGAGCGGGAGATGGTCGAAGGGCGCCTTGTCGGCGGCGGGCACGCCGTACACCGCGCCGGTCAGCCGGGACAGTTCCAGCCCGCCGGAGACATAGTCGTTGTGCATGTGGGTCTCCACCACATGCGTGATCCGCGAGCCCAGCCGACCGGCCATTGCGATGATCCGGTCGATGTCGCGTTGCGGGTCGACCACGAGCGCCGCCTCGCCGTCGGTGGCGAGGTAACCCCGGTCCCCGAGCCGTGAGGTCTCGATGACCTCGATCTCCCCGTGAGCAGCCATGCAATCATGCTCACACAGCCGACGGGGACGGCTCCGGGCGGGTTCCGCCTTACGCGTGACGCGGGTCACGACCCCGGCCGAGCCGCGCAGCCGTACATCGGCCCAGGTCGCGGTGGGATCGTTTGCCGCCGCTTGAGCATGGGTGCGAAGCGGTCGGGTAACGATGGCGCATGGAGGCCATCGAGATTGTGCTGACCGTCAACGGCGACGAGCGGCGTCTGGCCGTCGACACCCGCGCCTCGCTCCTGGACGTGCTGCGGGAACGACTCGGCCTGACCGGCGCCAAGAAGGGCTGCGACCACGGGCAGTGCGGGGCGTGCACGGTGCTCCTCGACGGCCGCCGGGTGAACTCCTGCCTGGCGCTGGCCGTGGCGCACCAGGGGGCCGAGGTCATCACGGTGGAGGGCCTCGCCGACGGGGACGACCTGCATCCCGTGCAGCGGGCCTTCATCGAGGAGGACGGCTTCCAGTGCGGCTACTGCACGCCGGGCCAGCTGTGCTCGGCGGTGGGCATGCTCGACGAGCTGAAACAGGGCTGGCCGAGCGCCGTGACCGGCGATGACGACGACCTCGGGGACGAGCCGTCGGATGACGAGATCCGGGAGCGGATGAACGGCAACCTGTGCCGCTGCGGAGCGTACGCCGGCATCCTCGCGGCGATCAAGGAGGCGTCGCGATGAGGCCGTTCGTCTACCGGCGCGCCACGGACGCCCAGGGCGCGGTGGCGACCTTCGAGGCGGCGCCGCACGCCATGTACCTGGGCGGCGGCACCAACCTGGTGGACCTGATGCGGCTGGGCGTGGCCAGCCCCGACCTGCTGGTGGACGTCACCGGCCTGCCGTACGACCAGGTGGAGGAGACGCCGGGCGGCGGCCTGCGGATCGGCGCGGCGGTGCGCAACAGCGACCTGGCGGCCGACGCGGCGGTACGGCGGAGCTATCCGGTGCTGTCGCAGGCGCTGCTCGCCGGGGCGTCCGGCCAGCTGCGCAACCTGGCCACCGTGGGCGGCAACCTGCTGCAACGCACCCGCTGCCCGTACTTCCAGGACGTGTCCAAACCGTGCAACAAGCGCGACCCCGGCTCCGGGTGCCCGGCGCGCGAGGGCGAGCACCACAACCTGGCGATCTTCGGGCACTCCGCCTCCTGCGTGGCCACCCACCCCTCCGACATGGCGGTGGCGATGGCGGCGCTCGGCGCGGTCGTGCACGTCGAGGGGCCCGGCGGGCCGAGGCGGATCGGCATGCCCGGACTGCACCGGCTGCCCGGCGACACCCCCGAACGGGACACGGTGCTGGAGCCGGGCGAGCTGATCGTCGCCGTGGAACTGCCCGCGTTGCCGTACGCCGCCCGTTCCCGGTACCGCAAGGTGCGCGAGCGGGCGTCGTTCGCGTTCGCGGTGGTCGCCGTGGCCGCCGCGCTCGACGTCGCCGACGGCGTGGTGCGCGACTGCCGGGTGGCGCTCGGCGGGGTCGCCCACGTGCCGTGGCGGGCGGAACTGCTGGAGACGACACTGCGCGGCGCGCCCGCCACCCGGGAGAGTTTCGTCGTGGCGGCCGAGGCGGAGTTCGCCCAGGCACGCCCGCTCCGGGACAACGCCTACAAGGTGCCGCTGGCCCGCAATGTGATCGTCGGCGTGCTGGAGGAGCTGCTGTGAACCGGGTCGAGGGCGTCGCGAAGGTCACCGGGCAGGCCAGATACGCCTACGAGTATCCGGTGGAGGGCGTCTGCCACGCGGTGGCCGTGCAGGCGGACATCCCACGCGGCGAGATCATCAGGGTGGACGCGCGCGAGGCGCTGGCCCTGCCCGGGGTGCTCGCCGTGCTGTCCTGCGAGGGCGCGCCCGAACTCGCCGACACCTCCGACTACGAACTGGCCCTGTTCCAGAGCCGTACGGTGGCCTACCGGGGGCAGATCGTGGCGGCGGTGGTGGCCGAGACGCTGGAGATCGCCCGGCAGGCGCAGCGCCTGATCAAGGTCACCTACCGGCCCGGCGAGTTCGACGTGCGGCTCACCGGCACCCATCCCGGCCTCTACCGGCCGGACAAGGTCAACCCGGCGTACCCGACCGACACCGGGCAGGGCGACGTCGAGGCGGCGATGGCCGCCGCGGACTCCAGCGTGGACGTGACCTACACGACCCCCGCGCTGCACAACAACCCGATGGAGCCACACGCGACCCTCGCGCTGTGGGAGGACGGCGACCTCACCCTGTACGACTCCATCCAGGGCGTCTCGACCGGCCGTGACAGCGTCGCCAAGGTCTTCGGGCTGCCGCCCGAGCAGGTCCGCGTCCACGCGCCACACGTGGGCGGCGGCTTCGGCGCCAAGGGCTCGCCCCGCCCGAACGCCATCCTCGCCGCGATGTGCGCGCGGGCGATCCGGCGGCCGGTCAAGCTGGCCGTCACCCGCCAGCAGATGTTCTCCTTCACCGGCTACCGCACCCCCACCATCCAGCGGGTCCGGCTCGCCGCCGACGCCGGAGGACTGCTCACCGCCGTCGCCCACGACGTCGTGGAGCAGACCTCGCGGGTCACGGAGTTCGCCGAGCAGACCGCGATCGCCACCCGCATCATGTACGGCGCGCCCAACCGGGGCACCTCTCACCGGCTGGCCAGGCTCGACGTGCCCACCCCCTCGTGGATGCGGGCCCCGGGCGAGTGCCCGGGGATGTACGCGCTGGAGTCCGCGATGGACGAGCTGGCCATCGAGTGCGGGCTCGACCCGATCGAGCTGCGGATCCGCAACGACCCCGCGACCGCGCCGGAGAGCGGCAAGCCGTTCAGCTCCCGCAACCTCGTCGCCTGCCTGCGCGCGGGCGCCGAGCGGTTCGGCTGGGACGGGCGCGACCCCCGGCCGGGGATCCGGCGCGAGGGACGCTGGCTCGTCGGCACCGGCGTCGCCGCGTCCACCTATCCGGTGTACCGCAGCCCCTGCCGGGCGACGGCACGGGTCGGCCCCGACGGCCGGTACACGGTCGCGGTCGCCGCGACCGACATCGGCACGGGCGCGCGCACCACGCTCACGCTGATCGCCGCGGCGGCGCTCGGCGTCCCGGTGGAGCGGGTGACCGCGGAGATCGGCGACAGCGCCCTGCCGCCCGCCCCGGTGGCGGGCGGTTCGATGGGCACCGGCTCGTGGGGCTCGGCCGTGGTGCTGGCCTGCCGGGCCCTCCGCCGCGCACTCGACGAACACGCCGGAGCCGTACCCGACACCGGCATCGAGGCGTACGGCGACACGGCCGAGGAGCTCGCAGGGCAGCAGGACTTCGCCCGGCACGCCTTCGGCGCCCAGTTCGCCGAGGTCAGGGTCGACACCGGCACCGGAGAGGTCCGGGTGTCCAGGCTGCTCGGCGTCTTCGCCGCGGGCCGGATCATCAACCCCAAGACCGCGCGGTCGCAGTTCATCGGCGGCATGACGATGGGGCTGGGCATGGCGCTGATGGAGGAGAGCGTCATGGACCACGAGTTCGGCGACTACCTCAACCATGACTTCGCCCAGTACCACGTGCCCACCATCGCCGACATCCGTGACATCGACGCGGTGTGGATCGAGGAGGACGACGCGCACCTCAACCCGATGGGCTCCAAGGGGATCGGCGAGATCGGCATCGTGGGCACCGCCGCCGCGATCGGCAACGCCGTCCACCATGCCACCGGCAGGCGGGTCCGCGACCTGCCGATCCGGATCGACCGCCTGGTCGGCTGACCCGCCGTGGACTCGGCCGCCGCCCCGGTCCGGCACGGCGATCCACGCCGGTGGAAGGCGCTGGTGGTGTGCCTGGTCGCGGCGTTCATGACGCTGCTCGACGTGAGCATCGTCAACGTCGCCCTGCCGTCGATCCGCGCAGGGCTGGACGCCTCGGAGGGCGAGCTGCAGTGGATCGTGTCGGGCTACGCGCTGCTGTTCGGGCTGGTCCTGGTGCCCGCCGGGCGGGTGGGCGACGCGAGGTCCCGCCGTACGCTGTTCATGGCAGGGCTCGTGTTGTTCGTGGCGGCGAGCGCCATGGCCGGTCTCGCCCAGAGCATCTGGCTGCTGATCCTGGCCAGGTTCGTCCAGGGAGCGGCGGGCGGTGTGATCAACCCGCAGATCGCCGGGCTGATCCAGCAGTTGTTCAGGGGCGCCGAGCGCGGCAAGGCGTTCGGCCTGCTGGGCGCCACGATCGGGCTGGCCACCGCTGCCGGGCCGATCCTCGGCGGCGTGCTCATCCAGCTGGGCGGCCCGGAGGAGGGCTGGCGGTGGGTGTTCTACGTCAACATCCCCGTCGGGCTGCTGGCCGTGTTCCTCGCCAGGCGGCTGCTCCCCGCCGGAGGCGGCGGCCGTCAGGAGAGCCTGGACCCGGTCGGCGTCGTCCTCCTCGGCACGGGTGTGATCGCGCTGCTGCTGCCCTTCGCGCAGGAACGGCAGTGGGAGGGACCGGCCAAGTGGCTGCTGCTGCCGTTCGCCGCCGCCACGCTGACCCTCTTCGTGGTGTGGGAGCTGAGGCACGGCAGGCACGCCGCTCCCCTGGTCGACCTGTCCCTCTTCCGCAGGCGCTCGTACACGCTGGGCGCCGGGCTCATCCTGCTGTACTTCGCGGGCTTCACCGCGATCTTCTTCATCTACACCCTCTTCCTGCAGAGCGGCCTCGGCTACAGCCCGCTGCAGGCCGGGCTGGCGATCACGCCGTTCGCCCTCGGGTCCGGCGCCGCCGCCATGGCGGGCGGCCGGGTCGTCCACCGCTACGGCCGCGCCCTGGTCACCGCCGGGCTGGTGCTGGTCCTCGCCGGCCTGCTCGCGACCCTCCTGTCCGTACGGCTCGCGGCCGGACACCAGGTGGCCCTCTTCACGACCCTCCCGCTGCTCCTCACCGGGGTCGGCAGCGGCCTGGTGATCTCACCGAACCAGACGATCACCCTCTCGGAGGTACCGCCCTCGGGCGGCGGCAGCGCGGCGGGCATGCTGCAGACCGGGCAGCGGATGGGCACCGCCGTGGGCATCGCCGCGGTCAGCTCGCTGTTCTTCGCCACCGTGGCCGAGACCTCCGGCGACTGGGCCCTGGCCTTCGAGCACGGGCTGCTCCTGGTGGGCGCGTTCGTCCTGGCGGCGCTCGCCCTGGCCGTGTTCGACCTGAGTTCCAGCCGCTGACCCGCGGCGGCCGCCCGGAGCGGACGCCGGTCAGCCGTGGAACCGGCCGCGGGCGACGAGTTCGGTCGTCACGACCACCGCGACGGCCTCGGCCGCGAGCAGGGCGACCAGCACGACGAGCTGCACCACACCGGCCTGGATCGGAGTCGCCCCGCCGAGCAGCATGCCCACGAACGCGCCGGGCAGCGTGACCAGGCCGACCGTCCTCGTCTGGTCCAGGCCGGGCACCAGCGCCTGGGCCGCCGCCGGGCGGCAGATCTCCATGGCCGCGTCGCGGGCGCCGAACCCCAGCGACAGTGCGGCCTCCACCTCTCCTCTGCGCTGGGCCAGCTCGTCCACCGCGCGCCGGCCCGCCAGCGCGGAGACCGTGAGGCAGCCGCCGAGCAGGATGCCGGTGATCGGGATGATCACGATCCCCTTCATGGCCACCGTTCCCGTGGCCGTCAGCAGCGCGAGGACCGGGAACGCGCCGGCCGCGATCGGCAGCGCCGCCCACCACGCCGCGCGCCCCCTGGTGATCCGCCGCCCGGCGGTGACGCTCGCCACGCCGTACATGAGCAGCAGGAACGCCGCCACGGCCGGGGGGCGGCCGATCACCCACGCGATCGCCAGCGAGACCACGCCGAGCTGGAGCGCGGCGCGCAGACAGGCCGTCAGGACGGCCCGCGCGTGCCCGAGGCGGCCCAGCCAGGCGACGGCGGCGCCCCCCACGGCGAGCAGGGCCAGAACGACGCCGAGAACCGGAGTGATCGAGATCATGGTCGAGGAGGTCACGGTCAAGATTCTGGGGCCCTGCGACGTCTCCGCCCGGCGCACCGCCGATGTCGTGCGGGACTTCCTGCGGCCGGCGGCCCCTGAGCGCCGGCCTGCGACGTCTCCGCTCGCCCTCCGCCGATGTCGTGCTCCCGGCAGGGCTCGCGCCGGCCGAGCCTCCCCGGACGCGGCGGACGGTCTGCTCCAGAACGGACCTCGCAGGTCGGCGGAATCCCATGGTCGGCGATTCCGCGGGCAAGGCGGGGCCTGCTTGGCGAAACCATGGGACGGGTGCGGCAGGGGGTTGGGGCGAAGTACGGGTAAGCAGCAAGGGTGCGACCGGGCCGGCCTGAGCAGCGCCGCCTGTGGCGGCCACGCCATGGGCTGGTGATGATTCCGCTCGCACTGATCCTGCTGATCATGGGCATCGACTACTTCGCGCCGAGTGAGATCCACCTCGGTCCGCTGCTGGTCGCCGCGCCGGCGATCACCGCCTCGTTCGCCGGGCCACGCCTGGCGGGGGCGATCGGGCTGCTGGCCGTGGCGGGGCAGTTCGTGCTCGGCTGGCACGACGGCACGCTGGGCACCTCGAACGTCCGGGTGCAGGTGATCGCGCTGGCCACGGTCACCGTCCTGGTCATGGGCTACGCCTACCTGAGGCAGCGGGACCGGTGGAAGCTGGGACAGATCCAGACGGTGGCGGAGGCGGCGCAGCGGGTCGTGCTGCGGCCCCTGCCCGAGCGGATCGGGCCGCTGCGCATCGCCACCGAATATCTGGCCGCGGAGGCGGAGGCGCAGATCGGCGGCGATCTCTACGGTGCCGTGCACACCCGGGGGAGCACCAAGCTGATCGTCGGCGACGTGCGCGGCAAGGGTCTTGAAGCGATCTCCGACGCCGGTCTGCTGCTCGGCGCGTTCCGTGAGGCCGCCCACCGGCAGACCATCCTGCCCCTGCTGGTGACGGACCTGGAACGGAGCCTCGCCTCCGACCGCAGGGACTTCCATCAGGCGGACGCCATCGAGCGCTTCATCACCGCCGCGATTCTCGAGGTCCCTGACGACGACTGGGCGCTCCATCTGGTCAACTGCGGGCACCCGGCGCCCCTGCTGCTCCGCGACGGTCAGGTCACGGCCCTCAACGTCGTCCAGCCGGCTCCCCCGATCGGCCTGGGCGATCTCGCCGGCACCCGGTACACCGTGCACACCTTCCCCTTCGAGGCGGGCGACGTCCTGCTCCTCTACACCGACGGCGTCCTCGAGGCCCGTGACGGCTCCGGCGCCTTCTATCCGCTGGCCGAGCGCCTCCCCCGATGGGCGGACCACGGACCGGCGGCCCTCTGCCGGTCCCTCCGCAAGGACCTCCTCGCCTACGCCGGCGGGCACCTCGGCGACGACGCGGCCATGATCGCGATCGAGCGCCTGCGCGTGGGCCCGCTCCCGGATGCCACCAAGGCGAGCAGGACCGGCCGCGCCCGGGAGTGAGTGAACGATCCCGGCCTGCGAAGACCCGCGGCATGCGGCACCGAACGACACACACCCACCGGACCCCTACCGAACCGGGCTCCCCCGGCAGCGCCATGACGGCGGTAGGACCCGCGTCCGAACAACTCGCCCGGCATCCCGCCCACGAACGACACGGACCCACATGGACCGGTTCCCCCCGGCAGCGCCAAGGCGGCGATAGGACCCGCATCCCGAACAACTCGCCCGGCACCGCCGCCCACGAACGACACGGGACCCAGGCGAACCGGGGTCAGCCGGAAGCGCGGTGGCGGCGATGGGAGTCGTCCGTCCGTTCGGTCACGCCCTGGCGGTCCAGGTGCTCCAGCAGGGGGACTGCGACCCGGCGGCTGGTGTTCAGCGCCTGCCTGGCCTGGCTGACCGTGAACGGCTGCGGGAGACGGGCGATAAGCTCGCCGGCCCGCGCGTCGGCTCCGGGCAGCAGGACGATCCCGTCGGCCACCCGGAGCAGCGCCCCGGCGCGGACCGCCGCCGCCACCTCCCGGGGCCCCAGCCCCAGCTCGGCCAGCCGTCCGGCCTCCGGCGCCGCGAAGGGGCGGTCCGACAGCTCCGCGACCAGCCGCCGGACCGCCCGGAGCACCGGTGCGGGGAGTACGGCCGGGCCGGGGACGATCCGCCCGTCCGCGACGGTGAGCGGCGACCGCACCAGTGCCGTGACCAGCCGCCGCTCCGGCAGGCCGAGCCGGTGCCGCGCGGCCTCGACCGGCAGGCCGGGCTCCAACGGGTGCTCCGCCGCGTGCCGACGCACCTCCTCCGGCAGCCGCCGGCCCAGCTCCGCCCAGTAGGCGGGATCGGCGTGCCAGTCGCCGAACACCGCGTCGCCGCCGGGCGGGCACCCCATGGCCAGCAGTTCTCCGCTCCGCAGCAGCCGGTGCACCCGCAGCAGGAACGCCGCGTCCGGGGACGCGACCGCCAGCTCGGCCGCCCGTTCCCGGGCCGCCCCTCGCCGGCGCAACACCGGCGGCCGCACGTCCAGCACCACCGCCGCGCCGAGCACCCACCGCCCGCCGGCCATCTCGTGCCCCGAACCGGACTCGGCACGGTCGTGGCCGTGGGGGTGACCGTGGGGATGGGCGGGGACGCGGCCGGGATCGCGCAGGAGCAGGAGGTCGCCCACGTGGAGCGGCAACGGCGTGGCCAGGCGCAGGCGCAGGTGCCGCCCGTCCAGCGGGCGTACGTCGCAGGCCACGGCGGCGGACCCGAGGTAGGCGGTCACCCGTGGCGGCGGGTCGCCACCGGCGGCGAGCCGTACGTCGAGGTGGCCCGTGTACGTCCAGCCGCCCGGCGTGACCAGGGCGCTTCCCCGGTCGGGCGGAGCCTGGCCGCGGAGGTTGAGCGCGACCCGTGCCACACCGGTCACCGAGGTCACCGGCTCGCCCAGGCATTCGAGTGCCCGGACCCGGACCGGACCGTCCGGCGACAGCAGCTCGTCGCCGACCGCGATCGTGCCGGCGGGCAGCGTGCCGGTCACCACGGTGCCGCTGCCCCGCACGGTGAACCTCCGGTCGGCCCACAGCCGGACGGGAGCCGCGGGATCGGGCACGGGCAGGGCGGCCACCAGCCGGTCCAGCGCCCGCCTCAGCTCACCGAGCCCCTGACCGGTCCGCCCGCTCACCACCGTCGTCTCGGCCCCGGCCAGACCGCTCGCGACCATCCGGTCCCGCGCCGCCTCGGCCGCCGGGCGTGGATCGGCGAGGTCGGCGCGGGTCACCACGAGCAGCGCGTGCCGTACGCCGAGGGCCGCGAGGGCCAGCAGGTGCTCCTCCGACTGCGGCATCCAGCCCTCGTCGGCGGCCACCACGAACATCACGGCGGGCACCGGGCCGACCCCGGCCAGCATGGTGCGCAGGAACCGTTCGTGTCCCGGCACGTCGACGAACGCCAGCCGTTCCCCCGACGGGAGGACCGTCCAGGCGTAGCCGAGCTCGATGGTCAGGCCGCGCCGCCGCTCCTCGGCCAGCCGGTCGGGCTCCATCCCGGTGAGCGCCCGCACCAGCGTCGACTTCCCGTGGTCGACGTGTCCCGCCGTGGCGACGACGTGCATCAGCGGCCGCCCCGGGGCATCGTCCCGGCGCGGCGCGGCGGCTTCTCCGGCTCACTCACCCGGCCCCCGGTCGCCCTCACGCGGGGAACGTAACACGCGGCCCGCGGCCCGGCACCGTAACCGGCCGCATGTCGCACCGGCGCACACCCAGGGACCGGCCGCCCCGGACGCACACCGTCTATTCGGCGGACTCCGGGGACGCACGCCACCTGTTCAGCAGACTCCAGGGACGCACGCCACCTGTTCACAGACTCCAGAATGCGCGCCACCTGTTCGGCGGGCTACCAGGGACGCGCGACACCGTACGCGCACCAGGTGTGCGGTGCGTCGGCTACGGCGTTTCCTCGGGTTCCTCCGCGAGCCGCCGCTGGGGCACGACCGTGTACTTGGGGTCCGCGGCCGAGGCCCGCCCGGCCGCCAGGACGCCGAAGCGGGTGCACAGGGCGCCCGCGGTGAGGGCGAGGCCGGACATGGCGGCCAGCGGCCGGCTGCGCCCGGCCACCGCGGCGAGCAGGCCGCCTCCCACCGTCAGGGCACGGGCGGCCCGGAGCAGCCGGCCCGCCCTGCCTTCGCCGTACGGCTCGCCGACCAGCCCGAGGCGGCGTTCCAGGACCGCGCCCGCGACCGTCTCGACGGCGGCCCCGAGGACGGCGGTGGCACGGGCCGGTCCCGCCTGCGCGGCGGGAGTGCCCAGCATGCCCGCCGCGCCCGCGCTGGCCAGCGCGCTCCCGGCGAAGAGGAACGGCAGCTCGCGGTGGGCCGCGTGCCAGGCGGGCACGGCCGTGTCGGCGAGCAGCACCGCGGTGTACGTGGCCATCAGCGGCCCCGTCAGCGCGCTGACGACGACCGCGGCGTCACCGGCGACGGGCAGCCCGGCCACGAGAGCGCCCACGGCGCCTTCCCCGGAAAGCGCACCATGGAACCCACCGGACCACCGGGACCCGCGAGCGGGCCGGAAGGCAGGCGGCGTGACGGCGGCCCGGATGGCGAATGCAGGCGGCGTGACGGCGACCCGGGTGGCGAATCCGGAGGTGGACCGCCGCGAGACGGCGGACCTGGAGGCGGCGGACCTGGAGGCGGAGCGGGCGGCGACGGAGCCCAGGGCGCCGGTGATCGTGGGGGCGAGGGCGAGGGAGGTGAGGGCGCTGTGCGCGGCGAGGGTCCAGGAGCCCATGCTCATCGGCGAGGTGGGTTTGAACACGCGCAGCATGTTGAAGAACCGTTCGGGCCTGCCGAGTTCGGCGACCAGGCAACCGGCGCCCGCGACGGCGCCGAGGACGGCGGTGACCCTGGCGGTGCGCCCGAGGCGGTCGTGCCCGGAGAGCAGGGCGGCGGCGGCCATCGTGGACGCGGCCCCGGACAGCCCGCCGAGGTACAGGTAGACGGGCATGTGAGGTTCGTGCCAGATCGGGGCCTTGATCACAGGCTGGCCGTAGTAGGAGCGGAACTCCGCCTCCGGCACCATCGCCTGCTCGCGCGTCATCCCCGCCTCCGGGACGGCACGCCGAAGCAGAGGGCCAGGGCCCCGGCCAGGGTGAGGGCCGCGCCACCGGCCCAGCGCCACATCTGAGGGAGGTCGCGGGTGGTGACGACGGGGGCGGGCGGCAGGCCGTACACCTCCGGGTCGTCGAGGAGCAGGAAGAACGCGCCGGCGCCCCCCACGCCGTCGTCGGGGCTCTCGCCGTACAGGCGGGCCTCGGGCCGGCCGGCCTCGTGCAGGGCCGTGACCCGCTCCTCGGCGCGGGCCCGCAGTTCGTCGAGCGGCCCGAACTGGATGGAGTCCGTGGGGCACGCCTTGGCGCAGGCGGGTTCGAGGCCGCCGAGCTGGCGGTCGTAGCACATGGTGCACTTCCAGGCGCGGCCGTCGCGTTCCCTGCGGTCGATGACGCCGTAGGGACAGGCCGGCACGCAGTAGCCGCAGCCGTTGCAGATATCCGCCTGGACCACCACGGTGCCGAACTCGGTGCGGAAGAGCGCTCCCGTCGGGCACACGTCCAGGCAGGCGGCGTGCGTGCAGTGCTTGCACACGTCGGAGGACATCAGCCAGCGGTCGATGCCCTCGCCGCCGTCACCGCCGGCCGGGGCCCGCTGCTCGATGAAGGCCACGTGCCGCCAGGTGTCCGCGCCGAGGCTCCCGGTGTTGTCGTAGGAGGTGGCCCGGAAGACGAATCCGTCGTCGGGGACGTCGTTCCACTCCTTGCAGGCCACCTCGCACGCCTTGCACCCGATGCAGATGCTCGTGTCGGTGAAGAACCCCATCCGCTCAGCCACGGCGATACTCCTCCATCAGGTCCAGCAGCGCGGTCCCCCGGGGACACCTGCCGGGCCGTACGTCACACGTCACCGCTTTGCCCTCCTGGATGTAGACGTTCGGGTCGAGGACCACGGGCATCAGGTCGTTGACGACGCCGCCGGTGACCAGTCCGCCGCCGCCCCAGCCCCAGTGGTACGGCAGGCCGACCTGGTGGACGGTCCGCCCCTGGACGCGCAGCGGGCGGACCCGCTCGGTGACCATCACCCGGGCCTCGACGGCGGAACGGCTGGTCACGATCGTCGCCCAGCCCCCGTGGTCCAGCCCCAGCTCGGCGGCGAGCAGGGGCGACACCTCGCAGAACAGCTCGGGCTGCAGCTCCGCGAGGTACGCCAGGGGGCGGCTCATCCCGCCCGCCGTGTGGTGCTCGGTCAGCCGGTAGGTGGTGAGGATGTGCGGGAACCGGGGCGACATCGGCGGGTTGTAGGGCAGTTCCGGGCGGTCGTAGATCCGGCGTGCGGGGTTGGCCTGCGTGCCGTACAGCGTGTTGGGCACCGGCGACTCGTGCGACTCGTAGTGCGTGGGGAGCGGCCCGTCGGCCAGGCCGGCGGGGGCGAACAGCCAGCCCTTGCCGTCTACCTGCATGATGAACGGGTCGGTGCCCGCCAGCGCGGCCTCGGCGAGCGCCCCCTCCGGGGGCCGGTAGCCAGGCGGTTTGCCCGCTTCGAAGTCCGGCACGTCGTGCCCGGTCCACTCGCGCCGCTCCGCGTCCCACCACACGTACGCCTTGCGCTCGCTCCAGGCGCGGCCCTCGGGGTCGGCGGAGGCGCGGTTGTAGAGGATCCGCCGGTTGGCGGGCCACGCCCAGCCCCACTCCGGCGCGACCGGGCTCTGCTCGTGCCCCGGCCTGCGCCGCGCCGCCTGGTTGGTCTCGTCCGCGTAGACGCCGCAGTAGATCCAGCAGCCGCACCGGGTGGACCCGTCGGGCTGGAGCTGCACGTAGCCCGACAGCGTGCGCCCGTCGGGGCCGGTGCCGTTGATCTCCCGCAGTACGGCCTGCGCGGACGGGTCCCGGTACTCGCCCTCCTCGGGATAGTCCCAGGTCAGCTCGCGGACCGGCCGGTCGATCTCGTCGTCTTCGAGCCGCTGCCTGATCCGCTTGCCGAGGTGGTAGTAGAACCACAGGTCGCTGCGGCAGTCGCCGGGCGGGTCGAGGGCCTTCTCCCGCCACTGGAGCAGCCGCTGGGTGTTGGTGAAGGTGCCGTCCTTCTCCACGTGGCTCGCGGCGGGCAGGAAGAACACCTCGGTCGCGATGTCCTCGGTGCGCAGCTCACCCGTCTCCAGCTCCGGGCAGTCCTGCCAGAAGGTGGCTGTCTCCACCAGCGTCAGGTCGCGCACCACCAGCCAGTCGAGGTTGGCCAGTCCGAGGCGTTGCGCCTTGCCGCCCGCCGACCCGACCGCCGGGTTCTCCCCCACCACGAAGTAGCCCTTCACGGTGCCGTCGATCTGGCCGAGCACCGTGGTGTAGTGGCCGTGGTCGCCGGTGATCCGTGGCAGGTAGTCGAAGCAGAAGTCGTTCGCCTCGGTGGCCGCGTCGCCCCACCACGCCTTCAGCAGACTCACCACGTAGGAGCGTTTCCTGCCCCAGAAGCCGGTGTCGCCGCCCGCGTGTGTCAGATACTCCGCCAGGTCCTCGTGCTCGTGCGCGTGGGGCATCGGCAGGTAGCCGGGCAGCAGGTTGAACAGCGTCGGGATGTCGCTGGAGCCCTGGATGCTGGCGTGGCCGCGCAGCGCCAGGATGCCACCGCCCGGACGCCCGATGTTGCCGAGCAGCAGTTGCAGGATCGCGGCGGTGCGGATGTACTGCGCGCCCACCGTGTGCTGCGTCCAGCCGACGGAGTACACCCAGGCGGTGGTCCGCTCCCTGCCGGAGTTGGCGGTGATCGTCCCGGCCAGCTCGGCGAAGTCCTCCTCGGAGATGCCGCACAGGTCCGCCACCACCTCGGGGGTGTAGCGGGCGAAGTGCCGTTTGAGTATCTGGTAGACGCAGCGGGGATGGCGGAGTTCCGGGTCCGCCGGGGGGCGCGCGGTCGCCGCCGCGCCGCCCGAGCCGTACTGCTCGGCCCCGGCCGCCTCCGCGTGGCGGCGTCCGCCCTCCAGTTGCTCGCCGCGCAGTCCGGCCGCCGGCTCCTCACCGGTCCCCTCGTAGGACCAGCTCGACGGGTCGTAGGTGCGCGTCTCCTCGTCGAAGCCGGAGAACAGGCCGTCGAGGTCCTCGGTGTCGGCGAACCGGCCGGAGATGATCGACGAGGCGTTGGTGTAGGCCAGCACGTACTCGCGGAAGTCCAGCTCGTTGCGGAGCACATGGTTGATCAGCGCGCCGAGCAGGACGATGTCGCTGCCCGCGCGGATCGGCAGGTGCCGGTCGGCGAGCGCGCTGGTCCGGGTGAAGCGCGGATCGACGTGGAACACCTTCGCCCCGCGCGCCTGGGCCTCCACCACCCACTGGAACCCCACCGGATGGCACTCGGCCATGTTGGAGCCCTGGATGACGATGCAGTCGGCGCGGGCCAGATCCTGCTGGAAGGTAGTCGCGCCGCCGCGCCCGAAGCTGGTCCCCAGACCGGGGATGGTGGAGGAGTGTCAAATACGCGCCTGGTTCTCCACCTGCACCGCGCCCAGAGCGGTGTAGAGCTTCTTCATCAGGTAGTTCTCTTCGTTGTCGAGCGTCGCCCCGCCGAGGCCGGCGATGCCCATGGTGCGCCGGACGATCTTGCCGTCGCACTCCTGCTGCCACGTCTCCCGCCGGGTCCGCAGCACCCGGTCGGCGATCATGTCCATCGCGGTCTCGAGGTCGAGCCGCTGCCACTCGGCGCCACCGGGCGGCCGGTAGAGGACCTGTTTCTGTCTGCCGGGATGGGTGACGAGCTGCTTGCTCGCCGACCCCTTGGGACAGAGCCTGCCGCGCGAGACGGGTGAGTCGGGGTCGCCCTCGATCTGGGTGACGGCCCCGTCCTTGACGTACACGAGCTGGCCGCAGCCGACGGCGCAGTAGGGGCAGACCGAGCGGGCGACGCCGTCGGCCTCCTCGACCCGTGGCCTGAGCGCGTCCGTGCGCGCGGAACGGGCCGCGTCGCCCCTGCCGTCGTCTCCCCTGAGCTGCCGGAACACCGGCCAGCGGGAGATCCAGCCCACACCTGTCACATTGCGGATACTGCCCGTATTCGTCCGGTTCAACCGCATAGGAACGGGAGCCGGGCGGGGGGCCTCCCCGACGTCCGGCGGGCGGCTCTCCGTGGCATACTCGGCGCCATGAAGCGCCCGTTCTGCCAGGTCGACGTCTTCACCGGAACGCCGTACCGGGGAAACCCGCTCGCCGTCGTGCTCGACGGGGAGGGGCTCGGCACCGAGGAGATGCAGCGGTTCGCGAACTGGACGAACCTCTCCGAGACCACCTTCCTGCTGCCGCCGAGCGTGCCCGACGCCGACTACCGGGTACGGATCTTCACGCCCGCCTCCGAGCTGCCCTTCGCGGGGCATCCGACGCTGGGCACCTGCCACGCCTGGCTCGCGGCCGGAGGGACGCCCGCCGGGGGCGATGTGATCGTGCAGGAGTGCGGGGCGGGTCTGGTGCCGGTGCGCAGGACGGGCGACGGGCTCGCGTTCGCCGCGCCTCCGCTGATCCGGTCGGGGGCGGTCGAGGAGTCGCTGGTCGAGCACATCGCCTCGGCGTTGGGCGTGGACCGCGCCGAGATCGTGGACGCCGAGTGGGCCGACAACGGTCCCGGCTGGGTGGCGGTCCTGCTGGCGAACGCCGACGCGGTGCTGGCGCTGCGGCCGGGGCTGGTCGATCTAGACGTGGGCGTCGCCGGCCCGTACCCGGCGGGCTCGCCGTACGCGTTCGAGGTCAGGGCGTTCTTCCCCAAGGACGGCGCGACGGCGGAGGACCCGGTGACCGGGAGCCTGAACGCCTCGCTGGCGCAGTGGCTGCTGCGCACCGACCGGGCGAGCGCGCCGTACGTGGCGAGCCAGGGGACCGCGCTGGGACGCGCGGGCCGGGTGCACGTCTCGGCGGATCCCGGCGGCACGGTCTGGATCGGCGGCGAGACGGTCACCTGTGTGACCGGTCAGGTCGAGCTCTGACCGGTCACGGGCACTTCCATCGCCGTGGCGCGTGGGTGTCGGCCAGGACCGCCACCCTCACGCCGCCGCTTGAGATTCCTGCTCGTCGTCGGCCGGGGGCCGGGGGGCCGGATGCTCGACGAGCGCGAGGATCCGGCTGGACATGAAGCGGGCGGTCCTGACGGGCGTTCCGCTGCGCGTGACCTCGGTAACCTCGACCACTCCCCGGCCGATCGTCACCTCGACGCGCCTGCCCGCCCGAGTCGCCGTGACCTCGTAGGTGCGGGTGGTGTCGTGGGCATCGACGACGATCTCTACTCTGTCGCCTTTCATGGCCCTCCTCACCCTGAGGAATACCCATTGACGACCTTGGTGTAACGCGATTCGCCCGGGTGGAGCCCTGTGTAGGCGATCAGTCCTCGATGGTGATGCCCATGGCCGCCGCGAGGGCGTAAACAAGCCCCTGGGCGTCCTGGCTCTTGATGGTCACGCCCCGGAGGCTGGTCACGCTGGCGATGCCCAGCAGCACGCAGTCGGCGAAGCGGGCGCCGTCCATCTTGGCGTTGGAGAACTGGGCGCCCGATAGGTCGCAGCGCTCGAACCTGACCCCTCGCAGGTCGGCGTTCTGGAAGTTGGCCTCGGTGAGGTTGCAGTCGCGGAAGACGACGTCCTTGAAGTCGGAGAACCTGAACCCCGTCAGGTCGGCCCGGCAGGAGTCGAACGTGACGTCGCGGAATCCGCACTCCGACCAGGCCATGCCGGTCAACCGGCTCGACGACACCCGGCTCCGGTGCATCGTGGACGACCTGGCCGCCATGTTCGACATATCGCAGCGTTCCAGCTCGGCTCCGGTGAAGCCCGCCCGGCGCAGCGTCGTCCCGGTGAAGCTCGTGTCGACGAACCGGCAGCCCTCGAAGTCGGGACCGTCGGCCCGGCGGTTCGACAGGTCGGCGCTCCTGAACTCCAGCGACCGGTAGGAGCCGTCGTCGTCGAGATCGTGCTCGGGGAACGTCGCGGGGGCGAGCGTGGCAGCCAGTTTCGGCGCGATCGGCTCCTTCTGTCGCTGCGGCCGGGACGGCGAGGTGCGGGAAGGCATGGGGGCGAGCCTAGCGCCGAAGCGCCTCTTCCAAATCCACCCGACCACGCGTCCACTGCAGGGCATACATATAGCCAAAGATGCACATCTGGGGGGATTTGTGTATTTCTTTCGGGAATATCGCTAAGCGGATGGATCGCACGAGTGCCCGCCGCCCGAACAGGACGGCGGGCACCGGTCAAGGAGAATCAACGTGAAGAAGAGCAGGACAGCACTTCTCGCCTCGAGCCTCGCCGCGCTGGCCCTGGCTCCGCTCTCCCCCCTCGCCCAGGCATCCGCCGCAGATCTGTCTCCGCCGACAGGCGTCACCACGCCCACGCCCCCGGAGGACATGACCACACCCGGCGGGACGGACGCGCCCGCCGAGACACCGACCGACGAGATGTCGCCGACCGAGTCGCCCACCGATGAGATGTCCCCCACCGAATCCCCCACCGACGGGACGGCCACGCCGACCGGTTCGCCGACGGACGGCACGGGCGCGGTGCCGTTCGGTCCGGGCTGCGGCGGCCTGCCCGCCACGGGCAAGGGCAGCCTGGAGAGCATGGCCAAGCTCCCGGCCGCCGCCGCGGTGGCCGACAATCCCGAGCTGTCCACCCTGTCCAAGGCGCTCACGGCGGCAGGGCTGAACGAGAAGCTCGACAAGGCCACGGACGTCACGCTGTTCGCGCCCACCGACGAAGCCTTCTCGCAGGTCCCGAAGGAGGACCTCGACAAGCTGATGGCCGACAAGGAACAGCTCACCAAGGCCCTCTCCTACCACGTGGTGGAGAAGAAGGTGACCAAGGCCGACCTCTCCGACGCGACCTTGAAGACCATGGAAGGCGCCGACCTCACCGTCAAGGGTTCCGGGGATGAGTTCACCGTCAACGACGAAGCAAAGATCACCTGCGGTGAGATCCCCACGGCGAACGGCACCGTCTACATCGTCGACAAGGTCCTCATGCCCGAGTGACCGGCCGCCGGGCCACCTCGTACGAGAGATCTCGCCACACCTGCGTCCACGGGCGGAGGTGGGCGAGATCCTCGTGTTCCGGACCGCCCGGCTCCGGGCGGTCCTTGAACAGGGTGGCGGCGCAGTGCGGCACTTCGTTCCCGCTCGTAGGTGACCTTCCCCGGCATCGGCGGCTCGTTCGCGGTGCCGGTGGCCGATGCGGGTCCTGAGCTCCCGACCTCCGCCGGTCCGCCCGTGCGCGACTGACAGCGGCGGCGTGGCCGGGGTGCGGAGGGCCGTTGTTTAGCCCCTGAGCAGGGGGAAAGGGAAATCTCGAGGTTTCGCCGGAAGGCAAGGAGCCGAACGATGACTGCGGTGCAGCCACCCAGGGTCCCGGTAGACGGGGCCGAGCGAGGGGTCAGGGAGCTGGTCACTCAAGCGTCCCAGCAGGTCTCCGACCTGGTCCGTCAGGAGCTGCGGCTGGCCGTGGCCGAACTGAGGGACAAGGGCAGACACGCGGGGATGGGCGCGGGACTGGTCGGCGGCGCGGGACTGATCGCCCTGTACGGCGCCGGTGCCCTGCTGGCCGCCGTGATCGCGGCGTTGGCGCTGGTGCTGCCGGTGTGGGCGTCCGCGCTCATCGTCGGAGTTGTGCTGCTCGTCGTGGCGGCCGTACTCGGGCTGGCGGGCCGCAAGCAGGTGACCCAGGTCGGGCCGCCCATCCCGAAGCAGGCGCTGGGCAGCGCCAGGCGGGACGTCACCGAGATCAGAGAAAGGGCACGCCGTTGAACTCACATCGGGCACGCGTCACGACGGACCACCGCGAGGATCCCGAGGCGCTCCGCGAGCAGATCGCGCACACCCGCGAGGAACTGGGCGCCACGGTGGCGGCCCTGGCGGCCAAGGCCGACGTGAAGGCCCGCGCCAGGCTCAAGGCCGACCAGATGCGGGAAGACCTGTCCAACCGGGCCCGGCTCGGATTGCGCGGCACCCGCCGCCGGGCGGACGTCACCGGCACCCGGGCACGGCGGGTCACCACCAAGATCAGGAGCGTGCCGGCGCCGGCCCGCTGGGGAACCCTGGTCGCGGTCGCGGTCGCCGCCGTCCTCGCCGCCACGGCCGTACGGCGGCGCGACGAGCTGGACCGCCGGCTTCGGCGCCTTCGGGCCCGGAGGCGATGGCCGCGGAACACCGGCGCCCGGAGGCGCCTGGCGGCCTGGCCCTGGGACTGCTGACCGGCGAGGCGGGGCCGGCGGCACGACCGGTCATCCCCGCTCCACCACCGCCATCGCGTCGGCCCACTCCGGCACCGCCGGCTCGGGGAGCGCACGGCTGAGCAGCCAGGCCAGGACGGGGACCGCGATCAGCGGGATGAGGGCGGTCCGCAGGGAGGTGGCGTCCGCCACGGCGCCGAGCAGGGGCGCGGCGAGGCCGCCGACGCTGACGGTGAGGCCGAGCGTGACCCCGCCGGCGGTGCCGACGCGGGTGGGCAGATAGTCCTGGCCGAGCGTGACCTGCAGCGAGAACGGGACATAGAGCGCGGCCGAGGCCAGGGCCGCGAACACGTAGAAGGAGGGGCCGGGAACCAGGACGACGCCCGCGACGGCAGGCACCGCCGCGGCATACGCCCAGCGTACGCAGCGAACCCGCCCCCAGCGCGCGGCGAGCCGGCCGCCCAGAACCGTGCCACCCGCGCCGCCGGCGAACAGCACGAACAAGGCCGCCGCACCCGCTGACTCGCCGCCGCCGGTTCGCTGCTGGGCATAGAGGGCGATGAACGAGCTCAGCCCGACGAACACGATGGAGCGGCACACGACGACCAGCGACAGCCGTACGAAGGCGGCGAGGTCGTCGGCGCCCCGCGCGGCGGCCGTCGGCGCGGGGACCGGGCTGGGCGACCTGCGTGCCCGGAGGAAGAACACGTACAGCAGGGAGCCCAGCACGGCGGGGACGACCAACACCGGGGACGCGTTCAGACCGCCGGCGGCGATGACGGGGGTGACCACGAGCGGCGCGACGGCGAAGCCCACGTTGCCGCCGAGCGAGAACCAGCTCATCGCGGTGTGGCTGCCCCCGCCGGCGGCACGTGCGACCCGGGCCGACTCCGGGTGATAGGCGGCGACGCCCACCCCGGACAGCGCGACGGCGGCCAACGTCAGCGGGTAGGAGTCGCTCACCCCGCTCACCGCGATCCCGACTCCGGCCACGACCGTGCTCACCGGCAGCAGCCACGGCATGGCCCACCGGTCGGTGAGCATGCCGAAGAGCGGCTGGACCAGCGACGACAGCAGGGAGGCGGCGAGGATGATCCCCGACGCCGCGGCGTAACCGTAGGCCCGTTCGGCCACCAGGAACGGCACCAGGGCAGGCACCGCGCCCTGGTAGACGTCCACGCAGGCGTGGCCCAGGGACAGCAGGATGATGGGCTTTTTCGTTGACACGATTCAATCGTCGTCAACGTCACCCGTTGCCCGCTTCCACTATATTGCCACTCTATGCCGATTTCCCGCCATCAGCCCCGTGCGCCCACGCGGGCCCAGCCGCTGCCCGCCGGCGCGAGCATCGACGACCACCGGCACGACGACCACCAGATCGTGTACGCGGCCCGCGGCGTGCTCGCCGTCACCACGGACGCGGGCACCTGGGTGGCTCCGGCGACGCGCGCCATCTGGATCCCCGCCGGGACGGTGCACCGGCATCACGCGCACGGCGAGATCGACCTGCACCTGGTGGGCCTCCCCACCGACCAGAACCCGCTGGGCCTGAACGCCCCCACGGTGCTGATCATCGTCCCGCTGCTGCGCGAACTGATCCTCGCCTACACCCGCGCACCACACGACGAGACCCCCGAACGCGGCCGCCTGCGAGCCGTACTGCTCGACCAGCTCCGGCTCTCTCCGCAACAGCCGATACACCTCCCGGCCCCCGCCGATCCCCGGCTGGCGGTCGTGTGCGCGATCCTGCGCCGCGACCCCGCCGACGACCGCACGCTCGCCGCCCTGGGCGCCGAGGCCGGCGTGAGCGAACGCACCCTGACCCGCCTGTTCGGCTCCGACCTGGGCATGACCTTCCCCCAGTGGCGGACGCAGCTGCGGCTCTACCACGCCCTGTGCCTCCTCGCGGAAGGCGCCGCGGTGACCGTCGTGGCCCACCGCTGCGGGTGGTCCTCGACCAGCGCGTTCATCGACGTCTTCCGCCGCGCCTTCGGCCACACCCCCGGCGCCCACCGCGCCACGATCCTGACGACCGGTGACGGCGGCCACGGTCACTCCAGCTGAGGCCCGGCCAGGCCAGGTGACGAGCCGGTCCCCTGCGGCGCGGGCCCTGCCCGTCGAGCCGACGCACCGGCCGACGCGGGCACGGAAACCGGGCACGGAAGCGGCCGCCGGCGCCGGGCCGTTGCGCCGGGGCGAGCGTGGGTAGGGGGAGGGAGGAGCGAAGGAGGGGATGAGGATGTCCGACCACGCAGCGGTCGAGGAGATGCAGCGGGTGCTGGACGAGGTGTTCCGCGATCACGACCGGGTGACCCGCCGGGAGGTCTACTCGTGCGCGTCGGCGCACACGCTCCTGCCCGCCGACATGCTGACCCACCTGAACGAGCTGCCCCTGGGCCCCTACGACCGGGCCCAGATGGTGGAGGCCATCAACGGGGTCATCCGGAGCCGCGGCGAAGAGGAGCGGCTCGGCCTGCTGGACAGCGTTCCCCCTGCCGAGGATCGTCCCGGCGGCTGAGCCGGGCAGCCGAGTAGTCACATCCGGCGGCGGACGCCGCCTGGCAGAGAGGGGATCGCCGTGGGCGCGGCTCGCCGGCAACGGATCATCATCGTCGGGGCAGGCTTCGCCGGCTTCCAGGCCGCGCGCAGCCTCACGCGCATCGCCAATGGCGCGGCCGAGGTCGTGGTCATCAGCCCGACCGACTACTTCCTCTACCTTCCGCTGTTGCCCGAGGTGGCCGCGGGGATCCTCGACCCGCGCCGGGTCGCGGTGCCGCTGGCGGACCACGGCAGCGCGCGGCACGTGCTGGGCGAGGTGGACAAGGTCGACGTCGCCTCCCGGCGGGTGACCTACACGAATCCGGAGGGCGGCCGGGCGCACATGGGCTACGACCGGCTGGTGATCGCCGTGGGCAGCGTCAACAAGCTCCTGCCCGTGCCGGGGGTCGCCGAGCACGCGCACGGTTTCCGCAGCATCGGCGAAGCCCTCTACCTCCGCGACCACCTGCTGCGGCAGCTGGAGCTGGCCGACGCCACGAACGACCCCGCCGAGCGGGCGGCCAGACTCTCGTTCGTGGTGGTCGGCGCCGGGTACACGGGCACCGAGGTCGCCGCGCAGGGCCAGCTGTTCACGAAGGACGCGGCGCGCCGCCGTCCCGGGCTCCGGTCGCAGCCGATCAGGTGGCTGCTGGCCGACCTCGCTCCCCGCGTGCTGCCGGAGCTGGACGAACGGCTGGCCCGTGAGGCGCATCGCGTGCTCGCCGAACGGGGCGTCGAGGTGCGGACCGAGACGACGGTCGAGGTGGCCACCAAGGAGGGCGTCAAACTCTCCAACGGGGAGTTCGTGCCCACCCGGTCGCTGATCTGGTGCGTCGGCGTGCGCCCCGATCCACTGATCGACGGGCTCGACCTGCCGACTATCAAGGGCCGCCTGGTCGTGGACGAGTACCTCAGGGTGCCCGGGCATCCGGAGATCTTCGGCTGCGGAGACGCCGCCGCCGTACCCGACCTGACCCGTCCGGGGCAGCTGACCCCGATGACCGCGCAGCACGCCCACCGGCAGGGCCGGGTCGCCGCCAACAATGTGGCCGCGTCGTACGGCAAGCGCCGGCTCGTGCCGTACAAGCATCATGATCTGGGGTTCGTCGTCGATCTCGGCGGGGCGAAGGCGGCGGCCAACCCGCTGGGCGTTCCGTTGACGGGAGTCACCGCCAAGGCGGTCACCCGTGGCTACCATCTGCTGGCGACGCCGGCCAACCGGTTGCGGATCGCGGCCGACTGGCTGCTCGACGCGGTGCTGCCCCGCCAGATCGTGCAGCTCGGGCTCGTCCGCGCCTCAGCCGTGCCGCTGGCGGAGGAGACGCCCGAACAGCCGGACGCGGACCTGAGGGCGACCCAGCGGGGATAGCCCCGGTCCTCACCTGAGGCCGGGAGAACGCGTGATCTCGCGCTGTCATGACCGGCCTGCCGAGCAAAGTGGTATTGACCAATTCGAGATCGCGGCCCTATTTTGGATCGCGACGGTGCCGGCGGGACAGGGGGTGAGCGGTGCGAGCCGCGGATGGACCGCCCGTGCGGACCAAGCGCAAGACGGTGCGCCGCGAGCTCCAGGCGATGCTCGCCCACCTGGACGTCGGCGACGTGCTGCCACCCGAGCGGCGGCTGGCCGAGGAGTTCGGCGTTTCCCGGCCTACCCTCCGAGCTGCGATCGAGCAGCTCGTGGCCGAGGGAAGGCTGGACCGGCGGCAGGGCAGCGGCACCTACGTGACCAAACCGAAGATCGCGGTGCCACTGACCATGAGCTCGTTCACGGAGGACATGATCCGCCGGGGTATGCGGCCCGACAGCCGGTCGCTGTCCTTCGGACGCGGACCCGCCGGTGCGAGGATCGGAGAGCGGCTGTCCGTGTCCCCGCTGCAAGAGGTATTTACCATTCGTCGGCTACGGCTGGCCGACGGCTCTCCGATGGCGATCGAGACGATGTACGTGCCGCAGGATCTGCTGCCCGGCCTGCGCCGCGACGACCTCGAAGGGCGGTCGTTCTACGAGTTGCTGCGCGAGCACGGCATCGTGATCGCCTCCGGCGCCGAGACCATCGAACCGACCGTCACCACCACGGAGGAGGCCGGGCACCTGCAGGTTCCGGTGCACGCCCCGGCCTTCCTGTTCAAACGGCTCTCCCGCAGCGAGGACGGCAGAGCCGTGGAGTACGTCCGATCCCTCTATCGCGGCGATCGCTACCGCATCGAG
Source organism: Dolomitihabitans soli (assembly GCF_022213955.1). Lineage (GTDB taxonomy): Bacteria > Actinomycetota > Actinomycetes > Streptosporangiales > Streptosporangiaceae > Streptosporangium_A > Streptosporangium_A soli. The sequence continues at coordinate 86,284 of NZ_JAKNTW010000024.1, forward strand.
CTGGATCTCCGGCCGGCGCCGCAGTGATCTCCGACCGATCGCGCGACGTCACGGGCACCGCTCCCTGACCGCAGCTGCGGACTCAGACCTCATGAACCCCACCGTCACCACCGGCTGCGACGGCGGACCAGACAACGACGAAAGGACTGGCCAGATGCCCGAGATCACCGGCAAGCGGCACGCGGATCGGGTGCGCGCGCTCTTGGACGAATTCGACGACCACTCCGCCACCGCGATCCGTGCGGCCGCCGCACTCCTGCTGAAGTCCATCGACGCGGGCGGCATCGTCCACGTGGCGGGTGCCGGCCATTCGCTGGCGATGGTCTGCGAGACCTTCTACCGCGCCGGCGGGCTGGCTCCGGTGCGCCCGCTGTGGGATCTCTCCGTGCTGCCACTGGCCGGGGCGTTGACCAGTACCGCCGCCGAGCGGCGACCCGGCCTGGGCCGCACGGTCTTCCAGAAGGCGGAACTCCGCTCCACCGACGTGGTGGTGGTCTTCTCCACCAGCGGCTGCAACCCCTATCCGGTGGAGATCGCCCAGGAGGCCATGGCGTCCGGCGTGCCGGTCATCGCGGTGACCTCCTCGGCCGCGGCGGCGGCTGCGGCGGCGCGCGCCGGCACCAAACTCGCCGAGCACGCCTCGATAGTCATCGACACCATGATCCCGGCGGGTGACGTCACCTACCCGCCGGAGGCGCCGCACACCGCCGCGCTGTCCACCGTCCTGGCCTCCTATGTCTGGTCGCACCTGCTGGCGGAGCTGGACGACCTCGCCCGGGCGCAGGGCAGCGAGCTGCCGCTGTGGGTGAGCGCGAACGTGCCCGGCGGCGACGAGACCAACGAAGGGCTGCTCGAACGCTACCGCGAACGGATCCCCGAGCTGGCTTGAGACGGCAGCCGCACCCCCGCTCGGTCACCTCTCCGTCACGGGGCGTATCGTCGATGACGGGCAGCCATGTCGGCGCTGCCGGGCACGTGGCGGGGGTGGGGCCCCGCTCGCGACGTCTGGGGAGGCTCTGCCGCGATGACCAGTGGCCGTGAACCGACCGGCTCCCGGCTCGTCCCGGGCGACGCCGGGCTGGGGCTTCCCGCGGGCGCACGGGCCTGCCTGTTCGACCTCGACGGGGTGATCACCCAGACGGCGACGCTGCACGCCGCCGCCTGGCAGGAGATGTTCGACGACTACCTTCGCGGACGGGGCGAGCGGCCGTTCGATCCGGTGGCCGACTACGACGCCTACGTGGACGGCAGGCCCAGAGCCGAGGGCACCCGCTGTTTCCTCGCCTCCCGTGGCATCGTGTTGCCGGAGGGCGGGCCCGGTGATCCGCCGGACGCCGAGACGGTGCGCGGGCTGAGCGACCGCAAGAACGAGATCGTGCTGGGCATGATCCGCCGGCACGGCGTGCGGGTGTACGACGGGTCGATCCGCTACATCCGGGCCGTGCGGGACGCCGGAGTGCGCCGGGCGGTGGTCTCCTCCAGTGCGAACTGCAAGGAGGTGCTCGCGGGGGCCGGCATCGAGGACCTGTTCGAGGAGCGCGTCGACGGCCTCACCGCGGCGCGGGATCACCTGGCCGGGAAGCCCGCGCCGGACATGTTCCTCGCCGCCGCCCGCCTTCTCGGGGTGAGCGCGGCGGAGTCCGTGGTGTTCGAGGACGCCCTCGCCGGAGTCGCGGCGGGCCGGGCCGGCGGGTTCGGCCTGGTGATCGGGGTCGACCGGGCGTCACAGGCCGACGCGTTGCTGGCGCACGGCGCCGACGTGGTGGTGCGGGATCTGGCCGAACTGCTGGATCACCCGTGATCGGCCACCCGGCGTTCTTCTGCGAGCCGTGGCGGCTGCGGGTCAGCGGCGTCGACATGGACCTGCTCGCGCAGACGGAGTCGGTGTTCGCGCTGTCCAACGGGAATCTCGGCTGGCGGGGCAACCTCGACGAGGGGGAGCCGCACGGCCTGCCCGGCTCCTACCTCAACGGGGTCTACGAACTGCGCCCGCTCCCCTACGCGGAGGCCGGGTACGGCTACCCGGAGTCCGGCCAGACGGTGATCAACGTGACCAACGGCAAGCTGATCCGCCTCCTCGTCGACGACGAGCCGTTCGACATCCGATACGGCGAGCTGCGCTCACACGAGCAGTCGCTCGACTTCCGCGCCGGGGTGCTGCGCCGCGACGTCGAGTGGGTCTCCCCCGCCGGCTGCCCGGTGCGGATCTCCTCGACCCGGCTGGTCTCCTTCACCCAGCGCTCCATCGCGGCGATCTGCTACGAGGTCGAGCCGCTGAACGGCTCGACGCGGGTGGTGGTGCAGTCCGAACTCGTGGCGAACGAGCAGCTTCCACCGCCCGGCGGCGACCCCAGGGTCACCGCGGTGCTCCAGGCCCCGCTGGTCGAGCGGGAGAACTGGGCGAAGGACACCCGCGCCGGGCTGGTGCACGCCACACGGCACAGCGGCCTGTGCGTCGCCACGGTGATGGACCATCTCGTCGGCGGGCCGCCGGGGACCAAGGTGCGGTCGGAGAGCTCTCCCCACCTCGGGCGGGTGACGGTGACCGCGCCGATCGAGGCGGGAGGCAGGCTGCGGCTGGTCAAGTTCGTGGCGTACGGCTGGTCGGCGTCGCGTTCGCTGCCCGCCGTACGGGATCAGTCGGACGCGGCGCTCGCCGGGGCGGTGCAGTCCGGGTGGGAAGGGCTCGCCGCGGAGCAGCGGTCCTACCTCGACGCGTTCTGGGGGCACGCCGACGTGCAGGTCGACGGGGATGCCGAGATCCAGCAGGCGGTGCGGTTCTCGCTGTTCCACGTGTTGCAGGCCGGGGCGCGGGCGGAGGGGCGGGCGATCCCCGCCAAAGGGCTGACCGGGCCCGGTTACGACGGGCACTGCTTCTGGGACGCCGAGTCGTACGTGCTGCCCGTGCTCACCAACATCGCGCCCGGCGCGACGGCCAACGCGTTGCGCTGGCGGCACTCCACGCTGCCGATGGCCACCGAACGGGCGGCCCAGCTCGGGTTCCGCGGGGCGACGTTCCCGTGGCGGACGATCCGCGGCGAGGAGTGCTCCAGTTACTGGCCGGCGGGCACGGCCGCGTTCCACGTCAACGCGGACATCGCCGACGCGGTCGCGCACTACGTCGACATGAGCGGGGACGAGGCGTTCGAGCGTACGGCCGGCCTGGAACTGCTGGCGCAGACCGCCCGGCTGTGGCGGTCGCTGGGCCGGCACGACACCCGAGGCCGGTTCCACATCGACGGGGTCACCGGGCCCGACGAGTACAGCGCCATCGGCGACGACAACGTCTACACCAACCTGATGGCCCAGCGAAACCTGGTCGCCGCAGCCGACGCGGCCGGCCGGCATCCCGCCGCCGCGCGCGAGCTGGGCATCGACCGGGAGGAGATGGCGGCCTGGCGCGACACGGCGGCGGCGATGTACATCCCGTATGACGACGTGCTGGGCGTCCACCCGCAGGCGGAGGGGTTCACCGGGCACCAGGTCTGGGACTTCGCCGCCACCGCCCCCGAGCGGTATCCCCTGTTGCTCCACTTCCCCTACTTCGACCTGTACCGCAAGCAGGTGGTCAAGCAGGCGGACCTCGTGCTGGCCATGTACCTGCGCGGCGACGCGTTCACCGCCGAGCAGAAGGCCCGCAACTTCGCCTTCTACGAACGGCTCACCGTCCGCGACTCCTCGTTGTCCGCCAGCGCCCAGTCGGTGATCGCCGCCGAGGTCGGGCACCTGCAACTGGCCTACGACTACCTCGCCGAGGCCGCCCTGATGGATCTGGAGGACCTGGAGCGCAACACCCGCGACGGGCTGCACATCGCGGCACTCGCCGGAAGCTGGATCGCCCTGCTCGCCGGTCTGGCCGGGATGCGGACCCGGAACGGCATCCTGTCCTTCGCCCCGCGGCTTCCCGCCGGGCTGACCCGGCTCGCCTTCACGATCGTCCGGCGGCGGCAGCGGCTGGCGGTCAACGTGGCGGTGGACACGGTCGACTACACCCTGCTCGACGGCGACCCGCTGCCGATCCTCCACCACGGTGACCCGGTCACCGTCCCCGTCGGCGATCCGGTCACCCGCCCGATCCCGCCGGCGGTCGCGACCACACCGCCGCCCACGCAGCCTCCGGGCCGGGTGCCGGCCAGGAGGCATCCCACCCCGGTAGGCGACGCCTCCCGTCTCTGAGATGCTGCGTGCATGTATGTCGGCCTGCACCACATGCAGCTGGCCATGCCTCCCGGCGAGGAGGCCGCGGCTCGGGGTTTCTTCGCGGGTGTCCTCGGCATGCGGGAGATCGACAAGCCGGCCGCGCTCGCCACCCGGGGTGGCGCCTGGTTCCGCGCCGGGGGCCTGGAACTCCACCTGGGGGTTCAGGACGACTTCCGGCCCGCGACGAAGGGCCATCCCGGCATCCTCGTGGACGACCTCGACGCCGTCGTCTCGCGTCTCGCGGCCGCCGGGCAGCAGGTGCGCTGGGACACCGGCTTCCCGGGGTTCCGGCGGGTCTACGCCCACGACCCGTTCGGCAACCGCCTGGAGTTCCTGCAGGCCCTGAGCTGACCCGCGGATCATTACAGACCGGGCACGAGATTCCCGCGCTCCGTGTCAAGGCCGACGGCGTGGGAACGGAAGCACACATGACACCCCCCACTCCACAGGCGGAGCAGGTCTCCCTCAAAAGGGCGATCGGCCCGAAACTCCTCATCCTCTTCATCGTCGGCGACATCCTCGGCACGGGCGTCTACGCGCTCACCGGCAAGGTCGCGGGCAAGGTGGGCGGTGCGCTGTGGCTGCCGTTCCTGATCGGGTTCGTCATCGCCATGCTGACGGCCATGTCCTACGTCGAGCTGGTGACGAAGTATCCGCGGGCCGCCGGCGCCGCCCTCTACACCCAGCGGGCGTTCCGCGTGCCGTTCCTGACGTTCATGGTGGCGTTCACGGTCATGTGCTCCGGGCTGACCTCGGCCAGCGCGGCGGCCCGCGCCATCGGCGGCGACTACCTGGAGCAGTTCGTCACCCTGCCCAGCGTCGTCGTCGGCGTGATCTTCATCATCGGGGTGGCCCTGCTGAACTACCGGGGCGTCTCCGAGTCGGTGAAGACCAACATCGTCTTCACCATCATCGAGCTCGCCGGGCTCCTGGTGATCGTCGTCATCGGCGTCTACGCCGTCACCCAGGGCGCCGGGGACCCGTCCCGGCTGACCGAGATCCGCACCGACCAGTCGGGCGGCCTGCTGCTCGCCCTGATGGGCAGCACGGCCCTGGCCTTCTTCGCGTTCGTCGGCTTCGAGGACTCGGTCAACATGGCCGAGGAGACCAAGGATCCCTCCCGCAACTTCCCCCGGGCGATCTTCCTCGGCGTGGCGATCACCAGCGCGGTCTACATCCTGGTCGCCCTCACCTCCTCTCTGCTGGTCGACTACCGGATTCTGGAGCAGTCGTCGGGGCCGCTGCTGGAGGTGGTCAAGGCGGGCGGGCTCAACTTCCCGCCGCAGCTCTTCGCCGCGATCGCCATCTTCGCGGTGGCGAACTCCGCCCTGATCAACATGATGATGGCCTCCCGGCTGGTGTACGGCCTGGCCAACGAGCGGGTGGTGCCGCGCGGCCTGGGCTGGGTCGATCCGCGCCGCCGTACGCCGGTGATCGGCATCATCTTCACCACCGCCCTGGCCATCGCGCTGATCTCGACCGGTGAGATCAGCGGGCTCGGTGACACGACCGCCTTCCTGTTGCTGTGCGTCTTCACGGTGGTGAACGTCGCCGTGCTGGTGCTGCGCAAGGACACCGTGGAGCACGCGCACTACCGGGCGCCGACGATCCTGCCGGTGCTCGGCGCGGTGCTGGCCTTCGTGCTGGCCAGCCCGCTGACCGGCAGGCCCGCCGAGGTCTACATCAGGGCGGGCCTGCTGCTCGCGCTCGGCCTCTTCCTGTGGGTGATCAACTGGGCGGTGCTCCGCCGCCAGGAACGCGCCCACTGACCGGCCAGCCGCCGAACGACCGTGTTCCTGCCCCGGTGCGGACGCGCGCCGCCGAGGTGCCCAGCCCCGTGGGCGGGAACACGATTCCCGGGGCCGCCGCCCGCCTGTCCGCCCGGAGCGCGGCCTCGGTGTAGCGGACGCATCTGCGGTGCCATTCGAGGATGCCGGACATCCACTCCTTGAGGTCGTCGGCCTGCCGGGTGAGGATCACGCGGATCGGCTCCGCGAGCGCCAGATCCTCGAACATCGCGGGCAGGTCGTTGGCGACGATGTGCTCGAACTGCCGCATCCGCGCGGTCATCAGGTCGTTCACGATGTCACGGGCCTGCCAGCGGTCGACGTCGAGGAACTTCTCGACGACCAGGACGATGTTGTGGATCTCGCCCTCGTACTCGATCTCCTTCTGGTAGGAGAACAGGTCGTTGAGGAAGCAGGCGTAGTCCTGCGCGGCGGTCTCGAGCTCACGCATGACCCTCGTCTGATGGATCTCCGGCGGGATCTCCTCGAAGTGCGCGAGTTTCGCCAGGTCGATCGTCAGGTCGGAGCCGAAGGTCTTGCGGCGCATCTCGACGTAGTCGATCGGGTCGGGGATGCGGTGCTGGATGTCGTTGAACAGCTCCCACAGCCAGCTCTCCGTCATGTCCTCCACCGCGGTGCGGAACTGCCTGCGGGCGGACGGCGTCATCGGCCCGGCGGTCCGCCGCCACAGGTCGTCGAGGCCGCGCTCCACCGGGTTGGTCGGCTCCGGCACGGGCTCGCCGTCCAGGGGCATGAACATGGACAGCCGCTCGTTGCAGAGCTTCGCCGCCGCGAGGTCGCGGGCCCTGCCGAACACCAGGGGGAAGTAGTCGTCGCCGTAGGTGCCCCAGGCCAGCCAGTCGGCGGACAGGTCGAGTTCCTCGGCGGTGGCGTCGGCGTGGATCATCGCGGCGCAGTGGGCCAGGTCGTAGCCGAGGAAGCGGCGCTCGTCCCACACCCCGCCGGTCTCCACCCCGGGGACCGAGTCGAACAGGCCCATCCGCCGCGCCCAGCCGACCGCGTTACGGCGTGCGGCGTCGAGGTGCGGGCTGGTCCTGATCGGGAAGGGCATGTAGATGTCAGGCAGCGGCAGGTGCCCGACCGGCTTGAACAGCGTGTGGGAGAACTGCCTGGCCCTGCGCCCGTGGCCCAGCCGCGCCGGAATCGCGGTGGCCGTGCCCAGCCCGGTCGGGCCCCCCAGCACACCGGGAGGGCCGGCGACGGCGCCCTCGTTCATGTAGCGGCTGGATCGCGCGTGCCACTCGTGCCCGCCGGACTGCCAGTCCTGGAGGCCCTTGGCGTAGGCGGCCACCGCGACCTGCTCGGACGGGGACGCGGCCTGGTCGGCCAGCAGGCCGGGGATCTCGGTCAGCGCGGTGCTCTCGAACTGCTGCAACCTGGAGGTCAGCAGGTCGTTGACCAGGTCGGCGGCCTCCTGGGTGGAGCAGTCGAAGAACCGCTCGAAGACCAGCACGGCGTTGGAGTTCTCCCCCTCCTCCTGGACCTCGCGCTGGTAGGAGAAGAGGTCGTTGCGCAGGTGCACGGCGTCGGAGAAGGTGTCGGACAGCACCTTCAGCGGCCGGGTGGCCGCCAGCCGGTCGGGGAGCTCGGCGCCCGCCGCGCACTCCACCAGGTTGGCCGACCAGGGGGCGCCGCCGACCCGCCGGCGCATCTGCACGTATTCGATCGGGTTGGCGATCCTGCCCCGGTCGATGTTGTCGAGTTCCCACATCGACTCCACCATCAGATTGCGGGTGCTGATGGTGAAACGCCGCCGCCATCCCTCCGACATCGCCGGGACGGTTCGCTCCCACAGGTCCGCCAGCCCGGCCTCCGCCTCGTTCTCCGGCTGCGGCGACGTCTCGCCGGGCGCGGTCATGAACAGTTCGAGACGATCGATGTACGCCTTCGCGGCGGGCAGGTCGCGGGAGTATTTGAACAGCTCCAGGAACTGGTCGTCGAAGAAGAAGACCCAGACGTACCAGTCGGTGATCAGATCCAGCATGGGACCGTCGCAGTCGGGATGGGTGTACGCGCACATCAGCGCGTAATCCATCCGGTCAAGCTCGGCTTCGTCCCAGATCACGCCACCGCCGGGCTTGGGCGCGTCGAGCATGCCCATCCGGCGCGCCCAGGCCATGCTGTGTGCGCGGGAACGCTCCAGATTCGGATTGATCCTGGCGGGATATGGCATGTAGAAGTCGGGCAGCTCAAAAGGTCGCATGACCACCTGCCTACCCATCATGGCCAGAAAGTAAAGCACGATCAAAGGAATTAAATTATCGGCCCATTTTTATCAGAAAAACTCCTTGAATAAGCTCGCAAATCAATTCATGAGGACCCTCGGAGAGCAATAGTCGCATTTATCCGTATAGAGTGCCCTCCGGGCCTTCTAGCACTCGGCGCGACCCTGCCGCCAGTAGCCCTTGAACGCCACCGACCGCCGGTCCATCCCGCGTTCGGCGACCAAATGGCGGCGCAGCGTCCTGATCGTGGCCGCCTCGCCCGCCAGCCACGCGTACAGCGACCTGCTGGACGGCGCGTCCGGCACCTCCCACAACTCCTCCGCGTCGACGTCGACGTCCTCGAAGTCCCCCGCCGCCACGGCGGCGGGGAGCAGCCGTTCGGCGGCGGTCCTGACGGCGGGGACCAGCCGGGTCCCGTGCTCCGCGCCCGCGCGGGGCAGCCATCTGACGGCCAGCCCGGCCGGCGCGGCCACGGGAAGGACGTCGTCCTCGTGCGGCACCTCCAGCAACGCCTCCCCCGAGCAGCGGGCGGGCAGGCGTTCCAGGATGGCGGTGATCGCGGGCACGGCGGTCTCGTCGCCGGCGAGCAGCACGGTCTCCGTCTCCTCCGGCAGGTGGAACTCCTTCCCGCCGTGCCGCCCCTCGTGCCGGGCGTCGGGACCGAGCAGGGCGGCCACGTCGCCCGGCCGTACGGTGCGGGACCAGCGGGCGACCGGGCCCGCGTCGCCGTGCGGGTCGTGCAGCACGATGTCGACGTCCACCTCGCGCTGGTGCGGGCGGACCGCCCGCACGGTGTAGGTGCGCAGAGGGTTGCGCAGCTCGTCGGGCAGGCTCCGCCAGCGCGGGTACCAGTCGGGCCCGGTCGGCAGGTGTGCCAGCCCGTGCTCGGGCAGCGGCAGGATCAGCTTGATCCGCTGGTCGAAGCCGTTGTCGGCGAAGAGGTCGAGGTCGTCGCCGGTGAAGGTGACCCGCAGGAACGAGGGGGTGAGCCGCCTGAGCCCGCCCACCTTGACGAAGAAGAAGCGGTAGGGCTCGGTCATCGTACGGCCCGCCCGGCCAGACCGCGCGGCCGCAGATCCGTCCAGTGCGCCGTGACGTAGTCCAGGCAGGCGGCGCGCCCGGCCGGCCCGAACGCGATGATCCAGCCGGCGGGGACCGCGGCGAACTCCGGCCACAGCGAGTGCTGGCCCTCGTCGTTGACCAGGACGAGGAAGATGGCGTCGGAATCGTCGAACGGGTTGGTCATGGCTGCGCTCCCTCTGGCACCCGGGCGGAACGCCGGGCGATCGACTGGACGATCTCTCCGGTACGGACGGCGGTCATGGACAGCAGCGACGAGGCGATCCCGTGCGTGTCCTCGGTGGCTCCCTGGAGGTAGACCCCCCAGGTCTGCTCGGGCTCGGTGGCGATCCGGTAGTCGCGTTCCACCAGCGGCCCGCCCCCCACCCGGGTACGGCACAGCTCGCGCACCTCGCCGAGCAGGTCGAACGGGTCGCGCTCGCGGTAGCCGGTCGCGAAGACGGCCGCGTCGGCCTCGATCGTGCTCACCTCCCCCGTGGGCAGGAAGCGCACCTGGGCGCGCACGGCGTCCTCGTCGGCCCGCACGTCGAGCAGGCGGGACGCGTTCAGGATGCGCAGCCGTTCGACGCCCGCGACCTTCTCGGCGTAGGAGCGCCGGTAGAGCTCGTCGATGAGTTCGAGGTCCACCACCGAGTAGTTGGTGGCGCGGGAGTAGGCGAACAGCATCCGTTTCACCTCCTCGGGAGCGGCGAAGTAGTGGTCGACCGCCTGGGGGTCGAAGATCCGGTTGGCGAAGGAGCTGTCGTCGGCCGGCGCGTAGCCGTACCTGGTGAAGACCGCGCAGACCTCCGCGGCGGGGTAGGTCCGGTGCAGGTGCTCGACGGCCTCGGCGGCGCTCTGCCCCGCGCCGACGACCACGAACCGGCCGGGCCTTTCGTCGCCGAAGGCATCGAGCCTGCCGAGCAGTTCCTCGGTGTGCCAGATCCGCTCACCCTGCCGCACGCCGTCGGGCAGCACCGGGTCCAGACCGGCCGCGATCACGATGTTGCGGGTCAGGCAGGTGTGCAGCTCGTCGCCGCGCCGTACGACGATCTCCAGGGTGTCCCGGTCGGCCGGCCGTACCGCGACGACCTCCGAGCTGTAGGTCACCAGGCCGGCGAAGGCGGCGGCGACCCATTCCAGGTAGTCGTGGAACTCCAGGCGGCTGGGGAACATGGTCTTGTGATTGATGAAGTCGATCAGCCTGTCCTTGTCCTGGAGGTAGCACAGGAAGGAGTACGGGCTGGTGGGGTTGCGCAGGGTCACCAGGTCCTTGAGGAAGTGCACCTGCATGGTCGCGCCGTCGATGAGCATGTTGCGGTGCCACCCGAACCTCGGCTGCTTCTCGAAGAAGACCGCGTTCACGGTGGAGCCGTACTCCTCCTCCAGCGCCACCGCGAGGGCGAGGTTGGAGGGGCCGAAGCCGATGCCCACGACGTCATAGACCGGGGTCGCCATGTTCGCCTCTCTGTTGGTAGATCCGCGGCCTGGCGGCGGCGGGGTATGCGGGTCATGCCGCCTTCGCGGCCTTCACGATCTGCGGCACGACCTGGTCGATCACGTACGGCACGGCCGGCGGTGTCGGCGTGCGCAGCGGCCGGAACGCCTTGAGGCCCAGCCGCATGGCGAGCAGCGAGTGGCCGCCCAGGTCGAAGAAGAAGTCGACGTCAGGGGCCCACCTCGTCCACGCCCAAGGCCTCGGCCTCGGCCTCGGCGAAGCTGCGGCGGAGCGCCGCTTCCCGGTCGCCGGCCCGTCTGGGGGCCGTCGCCGTCGCCGCTCCGGTGACCGTCCGCGCCGTCAGGGCGACGGGCAGGGCTGCGGGCATCCGCGTCCCGGGATCGGCCGTGACGGCTCGCCTCGGCCATCATCCGCCGCATCAGTTCACGTCGCCGTGCGTCCGTCTGCTCCTGCACGCTCAACTCTTCCGTTGTCGCCTCGGCCCGGGGCAGCCAGCCCGGATCATGACTTAGGTTAGCCTTGCCTATTAATTCCGCACAAGGTTAGCCTTACCTAAATTGATCGACTTTCGCGGTCTTGTAAAGGAGACGGGTCCCCTTGCCGCTCGGTGTCCGCCGGATGAAGCCCGCACGGACGAGGTCCGTACCGAGGTGGTGGGACATCGGCCGGGCCGGCAAGCGCACCCGCCGGCCTCGCCTGACCTCCTACGGCGATGTCGAACTGTGCGCCTGCCGCTGCCGACTCGTCACGACGGTCAGCGTCCAGACCTGGCGCGCCCCGTCGAGCCGCCCGACTCCCGGGACGCATGACCTACCGGCAGATCACCCTGAACGTTGAGACCGACCTCGCGCCTCGGCTCCTTCTGAAGACGATCACGCCGTTCGCCCTCGGGTCCGGCGCCGCCGCCTTGGCGGGCGACCGGGTCGTGACTCGGCCCGGAAGCCTGGCACAGCGAACCTCGATCTGGACGGCTCAGCCAGGCCGCATCCCCGCCAGGGCGATTTCGATGAACCGGCGCCAGTCGCCGATCGCATTGCGGCTGAGGATCGCCACGGCACCGACGATCATGTAGAGGTCCCTCACCGTGATGCCCGGAGCGAGCGTTCCCGTGTCCTGCCCATGGCGTACCAGGGCGGCACCCACGGCGAGGAGTTCGGCTTCCGCCTTTCCACGGGGTGCCGTAGACCCGAGTGTCGCCTCGATGGCCCCGGTGAGTCCTCGCCCCTGCTCGTGGATCTCGGCGACATGGGTCAGGAAGCGCGTCAGCGCGAGGTGGGCATCCGGTTCGGGCAGGCAACGGTCTCTGGCGAAGTCCAGGATCTCCGCGAACCGTCGTCCGGCGATGGCCTCGATCAGGGCCTGCCGGGTGGGGAAGTGACGGTAGAGGGTTCCGATGCCGACTCCGGCCTCGGCTGCCACCTCCGACATGTGGACCCCGTCTCCTCGCTCGACGAACAACCGCTGAGCCACCACGAGCACCCGCCGGCGATTGCGTTCCGCGTCGGCCCGCGGCCGCTTTGACATCTCTTCGCACCCTCTGCTAAATCTCTAAACGGAATCGGATTCCGACTCCTTTTCGGAAAGGATACTCCCATGTCCAAGGAACCGCTTCTTCCTGCTGGACGCCGGCGCCTCCCGCCCCACCCGCGTGCCTCTGCCGCCGTGGACGACCGTCAAGGCCGGGGTCGAGGACACCCAGGGGCGCTTCTCCCTCATGGAGAACCGCGGCGACGGCAGCATCCCCGCCCACGTGCACGACACCTTCGACGAGTTCGTCTACGTCATCGAGGGAGACCTCGGCGTCGACTTCGACGGCAAGACCCACCGCCTGACCAGCGGCATGTGCATCCTGGTGCCCCGCGGTGTCACCCACGCCATGCGCAACCTCGGCGAGGACGGCTCCGCCGTACACGCGCTGCAGCTGTCGGCGCCGGGCGGCTGGGAACGTTACATGGAGGACGTCGCAGAGGCGGGCCTGCAAGGCGACTGGACGAAGGCCAACGAGGTGGGCAAGCCGTACGGCATGCGGTACCACCTCGGGGAGGGCGAGCCCGACGAATGGGGCGACAAGGAGCGCTTCTACCTGCTGGACAAGGGTGAGGCACGCCCGGGTCGGATCGTGGTGCCGCCCGCGTTCAGCGTCAAGGCGCGCACCACCGACACCGATGGGCTGTTCTCACTGCTGGAGGTCACGGTGGCGCAACCGGTCCCGCGGCACACCCACCACGTCGCCGACGAGTGCATCCATGTGCTCGACGGCGAGTTGGAGATCGAGTTCGACGGCGGGATCCGTACCGCGGGCAAGGGACAGTTCGTCCTGCTGCCCCATGGGGTGCCGCATGCGATCCGTCCCGGCTCCACCCCGCCGCCGCGGGTGGTCCAGATTTCCTCGCCCGGGGGCTGGGAGTGCGTGGTGGAGGCCCTGATCGAGCACAGGTCCGAGGTGAGCAAGGCAGGCCGCTTCGATCCGGCCGCCCTCAACCGGTACACACGCAGGTACCACGTCACCTACGAGGAGAACTAGGGAGCGTGGATCTTGATGGTTATGGGTGTAGATCATCCGTGCGGATGAGTAGCGTCACGGTCTGACGGACGAGGAGTGGAACGGCTGGCGTCGCTGCTGCCGGTCTCCACAGGACACGCCCCAGGAGGTTCCATGTCCTCGCTGCCGCACATGGATTGCAGCTCCCAACGGCCCCTCGTCGATCTCCCGTCGATCTCCCGTCGCCGACCGCCGGCGCGAGTCGCCTGTGCTCGACGTCAGTGCTCGACGTCAGTGCCGCTATGGCGTCGGCGGTCTGGGCACCGAACGCAAGCCGTCAAGCGCAAGCCGGATGAAACGCCGCCAATCTCCGCTGCCTGTCCGGATCACCGCCGCCAGCCCACAGACGATCATGTAGACGTCGTTCACCGTGGCATCGTCTCGGATCGCTCTCGCTGCCTGGCCGCGCTCGATCAACGTGCCCGCGAGCTTCTCCAACGCGATCCTGCTCTCGCCGGACGGCTCGTTCGAGCCCATGGCCGACTCGATCGCGCCGGACAGGCCTCGATCCCTGGCGAGCACTTCTCCGATGTGCCCCAGCAGGAGATCCAGCCCTTCACCGGAGTCGGGCGCGGCGAGGCACTGCTCCTGGGCGAAGGCGAGGATCTCCGCGAACCGGTGCTGCGCGGCCGCCTCGAGCAGAGCCCGCCGGGTGGGAAAGTGGCGGTAGACGGTGCCGATGCCCACCTCGGCGGCCCTGGCCACGTCTGCCATCTGCACCTCGTCGCCACGCTCGGCGAACAGGTCGCGTGCCACCTCGAGCACGCGCGCCCGATTCCGCTCGGCATCGGTCCGCGACCTGCCCCGACTAGACGACACGTTCGAAGGCTACCAGCGCGCCCCAGAGCCGGATTCGGCCTGGCCGGGCCCCTCCAGCCCCGCCCTCGGCCGACTCCGTCTCCGTGATCATCCGAGGCGCACTGGTCCAGCTTGAGGCCCCTCGACCACTACCGCGGGAGTGTCTCCTCGGCCTCGCGGTCCTGATGCACCGGACCCTGAGCGGTGTGTCAGCGAAGCTTGCGCGACCACACCGCCCAGTCGACCGGAAGAAGGCAGGTCAGGAAGCCATCCCAGCGCGATCGGATTCGCTACGCAGGACGCAGAACTCGTTACCTTCAGGGTCGGCGAGGATGGCCCAGCCCGTGCCGTCGGAGTTCCGGTGGTCAGCGACCAAAGTGGCGCCCATGCCCAGCAGTCGCTTGACCTCCTCCTCGCGCGAGGACTCCGGTCGAAGGCAGACGTGGATCCGGTTCTTGACCGTCTTGGGCTCAGGCACCTGGTTGAAGTGCAGCACCGGGCCCTGCGGCAACATCACCTGGGTTTCCTCGTCCCCCGGCCTATCCTCTGGATGCAGCGGACAGCCGGTCACCCCGCTCCAGAACTGAGCCAGCGAATAGGCATCCGAACAGTCGATCGCCACGTTCTGCAATACCGAAACCATGCGTGCGATTCTGTCTGACCACCAACCCCACCTGCGACCGAAATACGGCCCGCACCGCAGAGGCACGCTCAAGCATCGGCGTCACAGGACGCCGAACCCGTCAACGACGTCGCCGGGCTCATAGGCCATGAGCAGATCTCCGCAACGCTCAATCGCTACACGCACGCATCTCGAGACCGCAATAGCAAGGCCTGCGGTGTATTCGCAGACTTCTCCATAGCGACGTCCTCGAAGCACCATCCTGAAGACCAGCCAATCCAGGTCTCTCCGCGAGAGCCCTTCCCCATCTCTCCGGCCGATGCCCCACGCCTCCCGCAGCTTGCCGCAGACGGCATCGAACCCATCCTGTGGTTGGACAATGGCAATCCCCTCAAACCGTGGAGACGTCGTTATGCGGCGATGGCTTCGCCGGGCCTTGCTCTGGTCGCAGCTCGGGCGGTCATGATGCGCTGTTCGTAGTCGATCGGCGGTAGCCCGTCGGCGGCGGTGTGCCTGCGGCGGGTGTTGTAGAAATCGGCGATCCAGGTGGCGATCTTCACCCGGGCCTCGTCACGGCCGGCGAAGCGGTGCCGATGCACGAACTCGACGATTTGGAGCCGGACCTTAGTCATTGGTGGAGATACCTTCCTCGATTCTGCGAATACGAGGAGCAACCGACCCTCCCATCGGATTCTTTCGCATTCTAGAACTGCTACCATTCCGTCCCACAACCGCTGGGGGACATCATGCGATCAGAGATCAGCTTGGTCGAGTTAGGCGAAGAGCTGACTCGGATCGCCGCCCCCTCCGCCATCGCACCCCTTCCGGTAATCGAGGTAGAAGCTCTGGGGGAAGTGATCGGCGCGCCGCTCCCCGATGAGTTCCGCTCGTTTCTCCTTGAGTTCGGCGTCGGTGTCCGCCCCGGACCGCTGCTCGATCTCGAGTGGATCATCGATGAGACACAGCGAGAACAGCAACGCTTCCTGGAAGACCCGGACGTTGCAGTCTCTCCGCGAGAGCCCTTCCCCATCTCACCGGCCGATGCCCAACGCCTCCCGCAACTCGCCGCAGACGGCATCGAACCCATCCTGTGGTTGGACAAGCCGATGCCCGGCACCATGTTCCTTTGCGGCCACGGCTGCACATGGATCAGCATGCTTGCGCTGAATGGCGAGCTCGCCGGCACCGTGTGGATGACGGAGATGGGATGGGCCGAGGACATGTACTGGTGGCCATCCGCGCCTTGGAACGAGGACAAACGCTGGGGATATCCTTACAGCGGCTGGACCCAGCCGGTGCCCTTCCTCGACTGGTACATCCGCTGGACGAGACGAAACGTCGCCTGGCTCCAGAGCCGCTCGCAGTAGCCCATCAGCAACGGTGTCAGCAAGATCTCGGCATCGTCCGGGCAACCAGAAGCTCCTGACGGCGCAATTCCTCTTTCAGGGGCTTCCACGTTGCAGAGCCGACGAGGGGAATCGACCCCTGACCTGCTGTTTACCAGCGACATTAGGCGCAGCTCGAAGGCCTCAACCCATAGGTCATCTTCTGTCGGTGTCCATGGGTATCAATGGACAGTGTCAGCCCTTCCTTTAGCAAGATCAAGCGCAATATGGAGGCGTTCTCGCATAAACGGCCGCTCTCTTGCCTATCCCATACTCGATGACGCCAGAGGGATTGTTCTCAATGCCGAGAGTTCCTACCTTGAGACTCATGAGGTCGACGCCTGTAGAGATCCTGCCCCCACAGCCTCCTAGCTGGTACAAGAACCAGAACAGTACGGCCGCCAAAGGTGGTTGCAGTCAGCACGGAACTCCTCCGTGTCACGATGCCGTCGTCGCGAGCGTCGTTCTCGCCAATGCTGGAAGCGAGAACATTCAGTGGGCAGTCTGCCAACGAGGCCTCGACAAGCTTACGAGCGATCAGAACAAAGCGAACACTTGATCCGTAGGGAAGGGCAGACGCCTTGCCAACGGCATATCGCCCTGGTCGGGCGATTGATGCGGACCGGCGGAGTGATCGTGTAAGGCGGTGTTGCTGTACGGCTGTGGCCGCCAAGGACTACCAGCACTTCAGCAAGGGCGGCGGCTGAGACCTGGGCCGGTATCCCGAGGTGGCGCCTGACCTGCGATCCGGCCTCTCACCACTTCTCGATGTCTCCGGCCGTCTCACACCCTCGTGTGCCCTCGTTGTGCCCTGCCTTCGTAGATCTGGGTGATCTCCGATGCACTACGCAGCAACCTGCGGAAAACCTGTCGATCAGGAGCATGACCAGGGGTTACTGTTGCGACTGGCACTCGTCGTTCTCGCTGCTCCCGGCCATCCCACGGAACAGTGACGGAACAGGGCAGGAGGTTGCTCATGGCGATCCCCAAGAAGGGTTCGCGGCTCATCACCGTCGACGGCGCCGGATTCCGCTGGCGCGTTCGTCGCAAGCCCACGTACTGCCAGGGGAACAGTTGGGGCCCTATGACGTTCGCGGTGGAACTGGCCGACGCATCGGGTCGCGTGCTCCTGGTGTCGCTTCCTTGTTCACGGCCGGACGCGTGGCAGGGAGAGCGGACGACCGCCATACAGCCGGCACTCGTGACGGCGACCGTACGCCTAGCGCTCAAACGCGGCTGGGATCCACAGCAAGCAGGCGGCGCCTTCAACCTCAAACTCACCGATGGCGACCTGACTGACGTGATGAACGGCCCGCCTGCGTACGACGTCCCCTTCATGCGGAGATAGCTTCCTCCGCGACCAGCACGACCAGCACGACCGTCCGCTTTTCAGGCGGACCGATCACCCTGCCCGGCTACCCGTGCGCCCTGGTCAGAAGGTGGTGGACGGTCGTCGCCGTGCACGTGCGGTGCCCGATGTTGTCGTCAGATCCCTTGCCCTCATCGGCCCCACTGACCTGCTATTTACAAGCCAGTTCAAGTTCATCCATGGGATGCCTGCCATTGTCGAACGTGCCTGCTCGGCGGCCTCTATGGCTTGATCAGCTTCCATAGGTGTCTAAGGACGTCGTTAGCACAAGCGTTGGCAAGATCGGTTGAGCCGATTCCCATCTGAGCACGGGATGCCGACTGCCCCAGGGCTACTCAAACCTGGCCGAGGTT
The DNA here is from genome assembly GCF_022213955.1 of Dolomitihabitans soli. Lineage (GTDB taxonomy): Bacteria > Actinomycetota > Actinomycetes > Streptosporangiales > Streptosporangiaceae > Streptosporangium_A > Streptosporangium_A soli. The sequence goes on from NZ_JAKNTW010000024.1 coordinate 104,104, forward strand.
CTACAGCCGCCGCTTCTCCTCAGGCCACCACAGAGCCCTGACACGTGAGGTATGGACGCTCCTGCTCCAGCCACTCCAGGCTCAATCTGGCTCCCGTGGTCAGCTCGATTCGCCAGCGCTGCCGCTCGCCAGTTCTTGTCCCTCCTCCACCTGAAGTATGGGCCATGGCCGTCAGCTCTGGCCAACGCATGTGATTCAACTCGTGTACCCACGTCTCTGGTACATGGCATCGACCACGAGGAGCACTTCTCCGTCGGCGGCGAAGCCGATGCGGTTGTTTGGCGTTCACGTTCCAGTAGACGCTGAAGGCGCGGGCGCCGGCGCTGATATCCGCGATCGTTTGCGCGCTGTCACTCAGGGCGGGTGGCCCGCAGCGCTCTCACCTACAGGCCACCCGACCTCCGAGTCACGCGCGCACCAGGACGACGCTCGGCGGCGGCGGCACGGATGAATGCGGCTGGTCCTCAGGGGTGACCAGGGCGATCAGGGAAGCTAAAACTCCGCCCAGCTCGCGAGCCAGGGGCGTGTCCCCTCCAATACGAGCGATCGCGGCCAGAATGCATGCTGACGCATAGCAATAATCACGCTCGAGGGTGTCCGGGTGGTGCCGCGCACGCTCCATCAGACGGGCAGCTGTTGTGATCTGTATGACGGTGATGAAGTCGTGGAGTAGATCGGGAGCCTTACGCGCAAGCCGGGACAGTACCGCTGACGCGTCGTCGGCTGGGTTGCCGATACCCACAGCGCCTGCTACGTCCATTAGGAGACGGCGAGAAAAGCCCTCAACAGAGGGCGCACGCGCCCTCCAGGACGAAGCGCCATAAACCTTCATATAACGGCGGAGTAGTTCACGGCTTGCGAGCACCAAGCCAAGTCTGGTCAAGGTGTCCATTTCTGCCCAGCCATGCTGGTCGAGCAACGCGTCCAGAGTCTTTGTAGAAGCGATGTCCAGCTGTCGGCCAGCAGAGAAGTCCATCGTTCGGGCCAGGTCACGGACCATGTCCAGGGCCCGGTCGAGGCTGCGATCGCGGGCGAGAGCACGCGCGATGTCGCGAGCAAGGGTGCGCGGCAGGACGAGGTTGTGCTCTTGGATGCGCGTGAGGATGAGGTTGAGGTCATGGTCGAGGTCGCGGGCGAGGTCGCGGTCGAGGTCGCGGGCTAGAACGAGGGCTAGGTCGAGGGCACGATCGATGTTGATGTCGAGGCTTCGGGCCTGATCATCGGCAAGATCACGAGCGAGATCACGAGCGCGGTCAAGATCGAGCTGAGAAAGGTCGCGGTCGCGGTCGAGTACACGGTCGCGGTCGAGTGCACGGGCAGTGTCGAGGTCGCTGACGAGGTCGCTGACGAGGTCGCGAACCAGGGCACGAATCAGGTCGGTACGGCCAGGGGCTTGAGCCAGATTGAGAAGGAGGACAAGGCCGACGGCTTTGCGAAAGGAACCTTCGACAGGGGTGGGGTTGGCGGGTGGTGGATGGCCGAGGAGTTTGCGGAGGGGAATCGCATTGGGGAAGGAGATAAGGAAGAGGATGGGCCCGATGTGACTGGTGATGTGATACGAGCTCCTGGCGGTCTGTTGGGCGCTCGGAAGGTACGGGTGGGGGTGCCCTGGCCGGGTGGTGAGAGCGGGCAGGTCGCCGGCCGCCGCGGCGCTTGTCCAAAAGGCTGAGTGCTGGAGGTGGAAGGTGGTGAGGGCGTGACGGGCCTCATCGGGGGTGGGGAGGCGGTAAGGGGTGTCGGGGAGGACCTCGCCGAGCCAAGCGAAAAGACCGGCGATGTCGTCAGTACGTGGACCGAGATTGCGATCGCCGGGGTGGATGGGTGGAACGTCGCGGGCGGTGGTGTAGCGGTTCCAGAGGTCTGCGGGGATGGGCAGGGCGCAGATGCGGGTGCCGGTGGGGAGCGGCAGGGTGTCGTGGAGAGCGCGGGCCGCAGCGACGCCGTCCAAGAGCCGGGCTTCCTCAGGGTCGACGGGAATGGTGGCCAGAAGCTGGTTAAGGTGTGCTCGGAGGTCTGGGTCGAGGGTACTGGGGGGCTCGGCGCAGGCGAAGGCGAGGCTGAGGGCGTGAACGGTGCGGGCGCGCAGGCAGGCTTGGACGACCTCAGTGGCGTCGACGCCAACGGTCCACAGGAGGATGGTCTCGCGCCACCAGGGGTTGCTGACACTTCCGTGCAGGTACCGGCGCCGCTCGTCGGAGCGAACCGAGGCTGCGGCGAGATATTCCTGCAAAGTGAGGTGAACGAACCCGTAGTGGCCATGGCGATGCTCAACGATGAGCCCGGAGCGCCGCACATGCTCCAGAAACTCCTCGGGGGCCAGGTCGGGGGCGGCGCGATGCAGCGTGTCGCGGACGACGTCGCACGCCTCGCTGCTGGAGATGTCACGTAGGTGGCCGCACATCATGTGCCAGGCGAGCTCCTGGATGATGTGCTCTTTCTGACTTCCGCTCAGGACCGTGTCGATCGGTTGGGTAACGCCCTTGTCCTCTTGGCGACGATGCAGGAGGACCTGGCACATCTCGGCGTAGAGAGCGGCGCGGCTGGCGGGCAGCTGGCCTCGGTAGCGGTGCACGGTGGCGCTCATGGTCAGCAGCAACGGGTTGGCTGCTAAGTCGTAGAGAGCGGGTAGCTCACTGATACGGGAGAACAGCGTGTCGGCGAACTCAGCAGCAATCCGGTTGATCTCGGTCCTATCGCCCCGTCGGGCACGCCGTTCGACCGCCTGGTACCAGGCGTGCAGGAACTGCTTGATCTGATCGGCGGTGAACTGCTGAACCTGGAGGACCTCGGCGCTGGACAGCCGGTTGTCGTCGTAGCCGCGAGGGCGCGAGGTGATTACGAAAGCGTTGTCGGGGTAACGGGCGATCTGTTCCTCGACCCATCGCACGACACGCTTGCGCTTGTCGTGGTCGGCGACCTCGTCCAGTCCGTCCAGCAGAACTACGCACCGACCTTTGTCCAGTTGCCGGCCCATCCACACGGCGGTGACCACGCCTCGCAGGAACCGTGCCGTTGCTGCTGCGTGCTCCAGTCCGGACGTCGAGCCCTCGGGAGTGCCGTGGAGGATCACCTCGGCGTGGTCGCGCAGGTACAGCAGGACCGGTAAGGGCCGCCTGCGCCAGAAACGGCGTCGCCACGGCCGCCACTCACGCTCAGCCAACTCCAGAGCGGTGTAGCGGGCGAGGGTGGTCTTGCCTGAGCCTGCAGCACCCAGCACCGCCAGCACACGGCGCTTGGCGAGCAGCGGCCCCAGCTGGGTCCGTTGCCCCACGGCCCGTTCCTCATTGACAGATGATTCGCCGGTCGGCGCGCTTAGCACACTGGTCGGGACAGCTCCGCTATCGGCATCGCCGACGCCGCGGTCAGTAGTGGTCTCGACGACCGGCGTGGGTTGCAGAATGACGTCCACGTAGACCTGGCGGGTACGCAGCACGTATTCGGCTTGCGTGACCAGCCCGAGCGTCTCCATCTGCTCCGCCGATGCCCGTACGCGCCGTCGGTACCGACGGCGCGACATACGCCAGGGCATACCGGACCTGCCCTCTGTGTTCTGTTCGCCAGCAGCCTGGTTGTGCTCCCATGCCTTCGTCAACAGCAGCCCGAGCAGGGTGAGGCCGAACGCCCACGCTGCCCAGGCCAGCACCCACTTGTCGTCGTTGAGAATCTGGTTGGACGCCACCGCGGCGGCCATGAGTGCGGACGCGACCCCGAGCGCAGCGCAGATGTATTTGACGATTCTCGCCATCCGTCGCACACCGGCCTCCGTAGCACGTCTCGACCCGGTAAGTGACCACCCAACACCCTTCGCGCATAGTCGTTGAGGCAAAGCTGCCTATTCGATGCAAAGCGTGTCGAGCCATCGACTGATGGCCAGCGGGGGGTGTAGGAACAACGGCTCTGTCTCTCCTACGACTCTGTCTCTAACCGGACACTCCCCCACGCCCGCCTGCATGACCTCCGCCATATCCAGACCACGACCCTGCTCCTGGCCGGCGTCCCCGTTCACGTCGTCGCGGGCCCAAGACCGCCGCGTCGCCGACCTCGAAGCCCGCATCGCAGGCCCTGCCGCCGCCGAGAGGGACACCCGTGACACGATGCGCGCATGCATTTCGAGCTCGCCCCACCCACAGGCATCGGTCCACTGAAGATCGGCATGTCGCGCCAGGCCGCCAATCACGCGCTGGAATCGCTGCGGGAGCCCACGGTGATCTCCGCGTCCGACCGGGCGGGGCAGCACATCTTCCGGCCGAGCGGCCTGATGATCAGCATCGGATGCGCGCGTGACCTCCTGGAATCCGTCGAGCTCGGCCGACCATCCGAGCTATCGGACGTCGTTCTCTTCCGCGGCATCGACGTCTTCGGACTGCCGGCCCGTCAGGTGGTGACGCGCATGTCCGAGATCACCACGATCGTCGCCGATGACGACGATCCCGCGTCTTTCGTCGCGCCAAACCTACTGCTCAGCTTCTGGCGTCCGTTCGAGGGCGACGACGAGCCGGAAGACGAACAGGGCTACTACTTCAACTCAGTCTTGCTGGCCCGGCCGGGCTATTACGACGGCCCAGGCCAACCATGAACTCCAGGCCACACATCTGATCTCGCCTCACGAGCGAGTCCACGGCCCGGTGGACGGGCCGCCTACGAGACCACCCAGACGAGCTACAGGAACAGCCCTGATTGGCCGTCACGGACACGTAGTCTATGAATCGTCGCAGTTCAGAGCCGGTATCCGGGCTCCTGCGGTCGGTAAAGCTGCCCGCGGATACGGTCGTGGAGATCGATCGGCTGGTCAATTGCGCCGGCTGCGTGGGCGTGGCCGGCAGGTTGATCAGCGTCGGTCTGCCGCTGGCCGGCAAGCGGGTCACCTTGCGCATCGACGGAAAGCATCAGCCGACAACGATCAGACAAGCATCAACTGAAGGTTCACAAGCAGCACTTTCAACCACTGGGTTGACGCATGGGTGACCTACGGCCTACGGTCCTTTCAACCATTGAGTTGAAAACTGGGGGAGAATGACCACGGACGCGCTGTCCCGAGTCTTCGCCGCTCTTGCGGATCCGACCCGGCGCGACATGGTGGCCCGGCTCTCGGAAGGCGACGCGACCGTGAGCCAGCTGGCCGAGCCGTACCGGATGACGCTGCAGGCCGTCTACAAGCACCTGCGGGTGCTCGAGGACGCCGGGCTCGTCAGCCGGCCGCGAGGGCCGCAGCCCCGGCCGGTACGCCTGGACGTCCAGGCCTTCGACCTGATGGACACCTGGATCGAGCGCCACCGGGGCCGCGTCGAGCAGCGCTACCGCCGCCTTGACGCCACCCTGGCGGAGATGAACGGAGACGAGCATGAACAGGATCAGGGAGACAGCCATCGAAGCCGACCCGAGGCTGCCGGTCATCCGGACGATTCGTGACTTCGCGGCAACGCCCGAGCAACTGTTGCGCGCCCACACCGATCCCGCGTTGTTCGCCCAGTGGGTGGGTCCCGACGCCATGGCCACCCGGATCGAGCACTGGGACGCGTGTACCGGCGGCAGCTGGCGGTACGTCTCGGTGCGCGACGGCACGGAGTACAGGTTCCACGGCTGCTTCCACGAGGTACGGCCGGACCGTATCGTGCAGACCTTCACGTTCGAGGGCGATCCCGACGGAGTCGCGCTGGAGACGTTGTGGTTCGAGGACCTGGGCGACGGCCGTACGCGGCTGCGGACGCAGTCGCTGGTCGACAGCTTCGAAGGCCGCGACGCGTTGCTGCGCAGCGGCATGGAGGTCGGTGTCGACGAGGGTTACACGAAGCTGGAGAGGATGCTCATCGATGGCGCTGTCTGACCGCCCAGCCGAGCGACACCGGCAGGTTGCCGAACTGTTCACGGACCGGGTCCGCGGTACCCGGTCCTGGGACGCGCCGTCCCCCGTCGCCGACTGGGCCGCCCGCGACGTCGTGCGTCACCTGACCGATTGGTTCCCCGGGTTCCTTGCCTCCGGTGCCGGCATCGAACTGCCCCGCGGACCGTCGGTGGACAAGAACCCGGTCGCTGCGTGGCAGGTTCACTGCGACGGTGTCCAGGCGGTGCTGGACGATCCGGAGACGACGCACCGGGAACTCACCAACCCGCACATCGGCCGCCTGCCTCTGGCGACCGCGATCGACCAGTTCTACACCACTGACGTGTTCATGCACACCTGGGATCTCTCCAGGGCTACCGGCCAGGACGACCGTCTTGACCCCGACTCCTGTGCCCGGCTCCTCGGTGAGATGGAGCAGATGGAGCAGGTTCTCCGCTCCTCCGGCCAGTTCGGCGCCCGGGTCGAGGTACCCGGCGGCGCGGATACCCAGACCAAACTGCTGGGTTTCATCGGCCGGGACCCGTTCTGGTCGGGGCAGTGAGACGGACGCCCTTTTGGGCTGGACGCTGATTGCGGCATGTCGGAACCCAAGAATGAGCGAGGTCTCCGGTAGATGGTTCATCAGGCCCTCCAGGAAACGGCAACGGAAATTGCCATTGGAAACGATCACAGGGCGCTCTCCTGGTGGAGAACGCCCTAGTGAGGTGGAGGCGCCTAAGTGCCCGTATACAAACTGATCCCTGCGCTTGCTGCGTGGGGCCGATATCGGGCGAACCTGTGACATATAGCGACTCTTCTGCGACATAAAGTGACCTTCCGGTAGCAACGGTGGTTATCCCAGCCCCGTCACCAACCGGAAGGTCTGCCGCCGTTGTATGCCACCGCTCCCATCGCTGTCTCCCGTAACGAAGAAACTGCCTGCTCATGCGTGGCCTGCCGGTACGGCCGCGGAGCCGATCACCCGATCCGGGTGCCCCGCTACACCACCGACATGAGTGACGAAGAATGGCAGGTCATCAAGCCCTTGATGCCCTGGCCAGCCTGGTTACACGGCAACGGCGGACGACCCGAGAAGTACTGCCGTCGCCTGATCATGGATGCCATCCGATACGTCGTCGACAACGGCTGCAAGTGGCGCAACCTACCCGCTGACTTCCTGGTGCCGTGGCGAACCATCCATGCAATCTTCACCCGCTGGTGGCAGAACGGTGATCTCTATGCTCTCCACAACGACCTGCGCGAACACGTTCGCCTGGCCGAGGGACGCGAGCCGGAGCCCAGCGCGGGGATCATCGATTCGCAGTCGCTGCGGGCCGCCGAGACCGTCGCCACCGGCTCGCGCGGATATGACGCGGCCAAGAAGGTGCAGGGCACCAAGCGGCACGTCATCGTGGACACCCTGGGCCTGCTGCTGGTCGTCATCGTCACCGCTGCGAGCGTCCAGGATCGCGACGGCGCCAGGCCCGCGCTGGAGCGCCTGTGCGACTGGTACGAGAGGATCACGCTGATCTGGGCCGACAGCGCCTACGGAGGCAAGCTCGTAACCTGGGCCCAAAAGCACCTCCGGCTGACCTTGGAGATCGTCAGGCGCAGCGACGACGTCAGCGGATTCGTCGTCCTGCCCCGCAGGTGGGTGGTAGAGAGGACGCTGTCGTGGATCTGTCAGCGCAGGCGGTGCGTGCGGGACTATGAGCGGTTATCCGAGCACCACGAGGCCATGGTCTTGTGGGCGATGATCATCATCATGGGACGACGGCTCGCACGATCCGCCTCCCCCAAGTCGACCTGACGATCAGTTTGGCACTCAAGGAGCTCTGGCGTTCAGCGGTGGACGGGCGTCGGCCTAGAGTTCAGTGAGGAACTCGTTGACGGCCTTGGCAAAGCCGTTGGGGTCGTTGGCGTATACGAAGTGGTCAGTGTTCAGTTCGAACATACGGGTGTTGGGGCGGCGGTCGACCATGGCCTGGGCCTGGTCGGCGGGGACGACGCCCTGGGTGGGGTGGATCAGGAGGGCGGGGCAGGTGCTGGCCAGCCAGTCGGCCCAGTGGTCGCCGTGGACGAGGTCCTCCGAGTCGACGATGTCTTGCGGGTGGAAGGGCAGGCTCCAGGTGCCGTCGGGGCGTTCGCGAGGGAGCTTGCCGAAGAAGGAGGCCATCGGGCCCATGCCGTCGATCAGCGCCTTGCGGCTGGGGGCCTCGTAGGGCAGGCCCAGGACGAAGGCCAGCGGGTTGTGGCCGTCGAGGCCCAGGGAGGCTGCGCCGTCGGCGTTGATGAAAGCGCTGACCCGCTCGGGGTGACGGGCGGCGAGTTGGTAGGCGTTGATGCCGCCGAGCGAATGGCCGAGAACGACGACCTGGTCGAGGCCCAGGTGGTCCAGGAGGGTTGCGGCGTCGGCGACGTACCCAGCCCGGGAGTAGTCGGCGGCGCGGTCGGAGTGGCCGTGTCCGCGCTGGTCGAGGGCGATGAGACGCCACTCGGGGGACAGTTCGGCGGCCAGGTCGGCGAAGCTCGCCGCCTCCGACATGTGACCGTGGAGGGCCAGCAGGGGGCGGCCGGTGCCGCCGAAGTCGAGGTAGGAAAGCCGGCGGCCGTCGATGACGAGTTCGGCCCGGGTGGCGGTCATCTTCTTCTCCGTTCTTGGGGTGGGATGACCATAGACGAAATTTGGGCATTTGCGCAAGGCGTACGCCTAATGCTTTCGCCTAAGGCGTTTGCCTGACGCATCCGCTACCATCCGTGGCATGGGAAATCGCGAGGATCTCGTCGCCGGTGCCCGACGTTGTCTGGAGGAGAAGGGGTGGGCACGAACCACGGTCCGCGACATCGCCGCGGCCTCCGGCGGGGTCAGCATGGCGGCCATCGGCTACCACTTCGGATCGCGGGAGGCGCTGCTGAACGCGGCGCTCATCGAGGCGATCGACGAATGGGGCTCGGAGACAGGGCGCACGCTTGCCAACTACGCCGGGGACACCTCCGGGGAACAGTACGAGGCCATGTGGACGGGGATCACCGAGTCGTTCGGTACCCACCGGAATCTGTGGATCGCCACAATCGAGGCGCTACTCCAGTCTGAGCACTCGCCTGAGCTGCGTCGATATCTGGCCGGGGCCCAGGCTGAAGGTCGTCGCGGGCTGGCGGCAATCCTGCTGGGGGTCGAGGAGAGCGCTCTAGCGGAGGGTTCCGTACGATCGCTGGGAGCGGTGCAGATGGCTCTGCTCTCGGGAGTGATGGTGCAGTGGCTCACCGACCCCGAGCAGGCTCCCTCCGCGTCCGAGGTGGTGGCGGGGCTACGGGCCATCGCAGCTATCGCCGACAAGCATTGACACCGATCCGCGCTCACCATCCTCGGCGGTGGCTACTTGATGTGGCATGGCGCACGGACACCCGCCTCACCTTCCGCGCTGGCTACCACGACAACACCGTGCCCGCGATGAAGGACCCGATCGCGGCGGCGCGGCCAGCGCCGCGCCGGGCCATCTCGTGCCCGTCCAGCGCGGTGACCACCGCCGACGACTCACCGGGCGGGTTGATCAGAATGGCGGCCGTCGAGCGCTGCATTGTCTGCCGCCACTGACAACTCGCTGATCAGTTTGTACACGGGCACTAAGGAAATCGAACCCTCGACCACGCACTACGAGGGCCTGGGCTAGGTGAACCTGGAGGCCTGATGCGGGGCTCGTAGCGGCGGCGTTACCGTGGAAGTCACGGGGGATTTCGGACCGTTGCCGCCAAGGGTGTGGCGGGCCCGGAGGGTTGAGACGAGCGCCGTAGCGTACGTCTCGGCCAGGATGCCCCAGCGCGAGGAGAGGTCAACTCAGGGACCACGCACCGCCTGGAGGGAGCAGCCCATGTCGATCAAGGTCGAGACACTCTCGGGCGAGACCGCCACACTGGACGACGACAAACTCGAAGAGCTCCGGATGACCTTCCGGGGTCCGTTGATCACGCAGCAGGACGACGAGTACGACGCGGTCAGGGTCGTGCAGAACGGGCTGATCGATCGTCGGCCCGCCCTCATCATCAGGTGCTCAGGCACCGCCGACGTCATCGACGCCGTCAACCTCGCCCGCGAGTACGGCATGCTGGCGGCGGTGCGCAGCGGCGGGCACAGCGTCGCGGGCCACTCCGTCCGCGACCGCAGCCTGCTGATCGACCTGTCCGAGATGCGCGGCGTCTGGGTCGATCCCGACGCCCGCCTGGTCCGCGTCCAAGGTGGCGCGACCTGGGGAGACGTCGACCGCGAGGCTCAGGCGTTCGGCCTGGCCGTTCCGGGCGGTGTGGTGTCGACGACCGGCGTCGCCGGCCTCACCCTGGGCGGCGGGATCGGGTGGCTCCACCGCAAGTACGGGCTGTCCTGCGACAATCTGCGCGCCATCGAGATCGTCACCGCCGACGGGCGACTGCTGCGCGCCAGTGAGTCCGAGAACGAAGACCTGTTCTGGGCCCTGCGAGGAGGCGGCGGCAACTTCGGCGTGGTCACCTCCTTCGACTTCACCGCGCACCCCGTCGGCCCGACCGTGATGTGCGCACTACCGATATACGCCGAAAATCCGGACAAGGTGTTCCGCGCCTGGAGCGACTGGACCGAGACCGTCCCCGACGAGGTCACCACCAGAGCTATCTTCTGGACGATCCCGCAGGACCCGCACATGCCGCCGGAGATCCATGGCAAACAGGTCCTTGTCACCGGTGCCCTGTACGCCGGGCCGCCCGACGAGGGGGAAAAGGTCCTCCAGCCGGTACGGCAGCTCGGCACCCCGCTCGCCGACCTGAGCGCCCCGATGCCGTACCGCGTGTTCCAGGCGGCCTTCGACTTCTTCTTCGTCAAGGGCGCGCTGGCCAGCTACTGGAAGTCGCTGTTCCTGAGCGGCCCGCCCAGCCGGGCGGCAGACTTGATCGTGCGGCACGGGCTCGCGCGGACCGCACCGGAGTCCATGATCCACGTGCCGCTGCTCGGCGGAGCGATCAGCCGTACGGACCCGGACGACACGGCATACGCCGACCGCGACGCGACCTGCATGCTGAGCGTGGACGGCAACTGGCTCGATCACCGCGACTCAGCCGACCACATCGCCTGGGTGCGACACGTCATCAGCCAGGCCGACGAGTTCTCGACCGGCCGGACCTACCTCAACTTCGACAGCGCCGCACCAGGAGAGGCGCCCGACCTGGTCCAGGCGGCGTTCGGCGACAACCTCCAGCGGCTGGCCGACGTCAAGCGGCGCTACGATCCGCACAACCTGTTCCGCCTCAACGCCAACGTCCCGCCCGCCCGGCCCTCGACCGATCTCTAAACGTTGGCACCTGAGTCTCCGGCCAACTCAGAGCTGCGGGCCATAGATCTCTGGGAACTTCCCCGGCCCCTTCGATGCGAAGCATTCGTATTGATCGCTTGATCTGGTGTTTGAGCTGGTCAACTGGGCTCTCAGCGTGCATTGACGTGCACGACTGAGCTGTGTGAAGCATCTCGGATGTCACTCGGCTTGGCACTCGATCCCTTGATCGATGGTGGGTCAGGGCTCCCAGATCTCGCGGAACGATGGCCACCAGCGGGGCAACTCGTCCTGGCGTACGCCGTGAGGCGGGAATCGCTCGATGGCGATGCATGCCGGGTGCAACTGGCGTTTCAGATAGGCGGCCAGCTTGTGGTGGCCGTCGAGCAGGAACCAACCGGGAAACTGGCTGTGGCGGATCGCCACTGTGAGCGGACGGCGGCCTTCGACGATGCGGCGGCCGTACTCCAGAGTGGTCGCCGGCGCCGGGGGAGGCCAGCGGTGCGTTGGAACGATCACGTCGCGGTCCCATTCGTCCGGGTGGTCGTACCAGATACGCTTCTCGCCCGGTTCGACCTCGATGACGTTGGGCAATACCAGCTCGGCGATCCTTACCTGGTACTCTCCCGGCTCCAGCAGTGCGAGGAGCGGTGCCAGCGGCTCGGAGAGCCGCTCGACCGGGCTGGGGTCGGCGAGCCAGTCGCGCATACGGCCCCATTCGGCAACTGGAGCCCACTCGGAGACGAGGTGGGGATCCCCGTTGCTCGGCCAGGACATGTGGCGGGTGACGAGGCGCCCGATGCTGCCGCCGAAGTCGGCGGTGTCGGCTGCCACCGGCTCCCCCGTGATGGACAGCACGGCTCCGGCAGAGCCGCCGCGGATAGAGATGACGCCGAGGCCGTCAGTCACCGTGACGATTTCGACCTGCTTGGCTTTCTTGTCGCGTCTGCGGGTCACCATTGACACCCCCAGTCGGCTTTGTCCCTCGGTTGTGCAGTGCTCGCGCGACGGCCGGCGCACTCATAGCCGTCACTGGCATGGATCATGAACATCACCATAGGAAGTGGCGGTATGTCCCTGGCATGTCGGATGGGCCACGGCCTGCAATACGAGCGCTACCGGACTGCGCCACAACCGTCCACGGGTCACCGCCCGGCAAGCTGGTCCGGCATTCCGGGGACCGGCTCCCCGGGGTCGGCGCCGAGTGCGACGACCCGGTTCTCCGCGTCCACGTGGACGACGCTGGGCAGGTGCGCCCGCCGCTCCGCCTCGTCGAACGACGCATAGGTGATGATGATGACCAGGTGGCCGGGCTCGATCAGGTGAGCCGCGGCGCCGTTGACGCCGATGACGCCGCTGCCCGCCTCGCCGGTGATCGCATAGGTGACCAACCGGGCGCCGTTGTCGATGTCGACGATGTGCACCTGCTCGCCCTCGACGATGTCGGCGGCTGCCATCAGGTCGGCGTCGATGGTCAGCGAACCGACGTAGTGCAGATCAGCCTGGGTCACGGTGGCTCGGTGGATCTTTCCGTTCATCAGCACCCGCTGCATGGGCCCGCCTCTTCCCTCATGATCAACTACTGACTTCACCTACTCCAGCCCCGAGGAGAACCCGGATATGCTCCGCCGGCTTCCCCTGGACGTCAGTCCGCTTCGGACCAGCAGAGCCTTCCGCGATGTCCTCATCGCCCGCACCGTCTCGGTCTTCGGCATCGGGATGCTCATGGTCGCCGTGCCGGTGCAGGTCTGCTCGATGACCGAATCGACCGTACACGTGGGCGCGGTGTGCGTTGCCGAGGGGTTAACTCCCACCCGCGATCGGGCGCAGGTCGGCCGCGATCTCGCTCAGCAGCCGTTCCCGGCCGGGCACCAGGTAGAAGTGGCCGCCCGCCATCCGCCGCAGGGTGAAGCCCGCCGAGGTCGCGGCGGCCCAGCCCGCCATCGTCGCGGCGTCCACCACGGGGTCGTCGTCCGCGCCGTACGCGGTGATCGGGGCGGGCTGCCTGACCGGGGGCCTCGGCCGGTGTGTCTCGACCAGCCGGTAGTCGTTCCTGACGATGTCGAACACGATCTCGCGCAGGTCCGGATCGGCGAGCACCCGGGGATCCGTGCCGCCCTGGCCGCGCAGGTCATCGGCCAGGGCGTCGTCGTCGAGTTCGTGCACCGCTGTGCCAAGGGCGCGGCCGGGGGGTGAACAGGCGGAGACGTACAGCGCGACCGGCCGGGCCGGGCCGCCGGCGAGCCTGCACGCCACCTGGTAGCCCACCGCGGCGCCCATGCTGTGCCCGAAGAGTGCGACCGGCCGGTCGCACTCGGGCTCGATCGCCCGCGCGACCTCGTCGGCGAGGGTGTCGAGGTCGTCGATGAGCGGCTCCGCCAGCCGGTCCTCCCTGCCGGGGTACTGCACGGTGAGCACTTCCAGCCAGTCCGGCAGGGACGGGCCCCAGTCGCGGTAGAAGCTCGCGGCCCCGCCGGCGTGCGGCAGGCAGACGAGCCGGACGCCCGCCTCGGGCCTGCGCTTGTGGACACGGATCCAGGGGTTGCGAACTGCTGACGATTGAGTGTTCATGAATGTCCAGTGCTGTCTGTGAGTGATTCTTGCTGGGGCGGGGCGACGCAGGGCCAGGCCGGGCGGGCCAGGCCGGGCGGGCCAGGCCGGGCGGGCCAGGCCGGGCGTGGGCGAGGCGCCCGAAAGATCTCCCGGGTGTTCGAATAGTTTCCGAACGGGCCGGTGTAGTGTTCCGGTGACGTGAGGGACCACAGGGCCGGGAGGTAGCGATGAGAGGGGCGGTCACCAGGACCTCTCACCAGTCCGGTGACCGGGCGCTGCGGCCCATCGCCGTGCCGTACATCGTCCCGGCGCCTTCCGGGGTGGCGGTCCGTGACCGGCTCAAGGGCCTGTCCGGTCGTGATGAGGAGGTGCTGCGGCTGGTCGGCGCGCACCTGGGACGGCTGGCATCGAGTGATCTCAAGGCCCGCTGTGCCGATGGCCTGGGACACGGCGCCGAGGCGTGGGCGGTCCGTAAGCGGGAGTTGACCGGGTTGTCGTCGTCTCGGTGGGCGGGCGCGATCACCAAGGCGTCCAATGATCAGTGGGCGTTGGCCCGTCGATGTCAGGCCGCGCATGTGCGGAGTCTGGAGGCGGGGGTGCGGATGCTCGCGTATCGGCTGTCGCTGCCGATCGGCGCCAAGGGCAGCAGGCGGGCGCCGGGCGGCTACCGCTCCGCTGGTGAGTGGTTTGTCAAGGCGCGCCGCCTGGCCGCGCTGCGGTCCCGGCTGGAGCGGGAGCGGGCCGATCACGCGGCCGGGGTGGTGCACGTGGTGCGAGGCGGCAGGCGACTCCTGGGCAACCGCCACAACCTCGACACAGCCCGGCTCACCGAGCATGAGTGGCGGCAGCGGTGGGAAGCTGAGCGCTGGTTCCTCGCCGCCGATGGAGAGTCGGGTAAACGCTTCGGCAACGAGACGATCCGCCTCACCCCGGACGGCGAAGTCTCCATCAAGCTCCCGGCTCCGTTGGCGCACCTGGCCAACAGCAAGCACGGCCGGTACATCCTGGCCTCCAAGGTCGCCTTCGCGCATCGGGGACAGGAGTGGCGGCAGCGGGTGGAGGCGAACCAGGCGGTGGCCTACCGCATCCACCACGACACCGATCGCGGGCGGTGGTACCTGACCGCGTCCTGGCAACGCCCGGTCCTCAAGACCATCCCGCTGGAAACCGCCCGCGCGAACGGCATGGTCGGTGTCGATACCAACGCCGATCATTTTGCCGCCTATCGGCTCGACCGGCACGGCAACCCGGTCGGTGGGCCGCACCGGTTCTTCTACGACCTGTCCGGTTCGGCCGATCACCGTGACGCGCAGATCCGGCACGCTATCACCCAGGTCCTGCACTGGGCCAAGAGCTGCGGTGTCGCTGCCATCGCGATTGAAGATCTCGACTTCACCGCCGGGAAGACCCGCGAGAAGCACGGCCGTAAGAAGCGGTTCCGCCAGTTGATCTCCGGCATGCCCACCGGCAAGCTCAAGGCCCGGCTGATCTCGATGGCCGCCGAGGCAGGTCAGTGGATCGTTGCGGTCGATCCCGCCTACACCTCTCAGTGGGGAGGTCGGCACTGGCAAAAGCCGCTGGTCTCCCCGCGCCGCGAAATGTCCCGTCACGATGCCGCCGGTATCGCGATCGGGCGACGCGCCCTCGGGTACCCGATCCGGCGACGGGCGGCACCGCCCCCACACGACCAGAGCGATCGTGTGGGGCATCGGACCGTCCAGGCCGAGCCGGGTATCCGAGGGCGTGAGGTACCCCGCCCACCCGTCACGGAGCGTGCACATGATGTACGTACCCGAACGGGGGCCACACGAGGAACGCGGGAGACCAGTGCGTCCAAAACCGTTCGGGATGCGCGCAGTGCCGGGACGTGGGTCCAAGACTCACTCCTGATCATTGATTAGGAACGGTTCACCGGCTGCCTGCTGATAGTCGTCCCTTTCCTGGTGCGGACACGGATGACGGCGGACACGGGTGACGGCGGAGTTGCGGAACCGATCCGTCCGCCCGGCGCGGAGACCCTAGGGCGAGCCCGGCCGGGCCACTACCAGGTCCGGCGACAGGGCGAGGGAAAGGGCGAGGGATCGCGCCTCCTCCGGCGTGAGCGCCGCACCGTCCGCCGTCTCCGCGGCGAAGCGCTCTTCCCCGATCATGCCACGGACCTTCCCGGTGATCCGGTCGATGTCGGCGCGTTCGGCCGGAGCCGGCGGCAGGGAGCGCGCGATCCGGGTCGTCGCCGCCGCGCCCAGGAGCCGGGCCGCGTGCTCCAGGTGTCCGGCGAGGGCCAGGGCTCCGGACATGCCCTCCAGGACGAGGGCCAGGGCGCGGGTGGCGTCGATCCGGCCCGCGAGGCCGAGCGCCTCCTGGTATCTGGCGAAGGCGCCGGCCGGATCGCCGCGCTGCTCCGCGACGAAGCCCAGCTCGATCACGATCATGGGCAGGTAGGGGGGTGTGGCCTCCTCCGGCTCCCGGGCGGCCCGGCGCAGGATGTCGTGCAGATGTCTCTCGGCGACGTCGAGCCGCGCCTGCCTGCGCGCCGCGAAGGCGAGCCCCATCATGGCGAAGACCTGCCCGGCCTGGTGGCCCTGCTCGACGGCCAGCCGCAGCGACCGCTCACACCACTCCCCCGCCTCGGTGTAGTCGCCGCGCTGCAGCGCGATCCAGCCGAGCCAGCTCAGCCGCCCGGCGACCTCGGTCCAGAGGCCCAGCTCCTCGGCCTTGGGCAGCCCGTCCCGCTGCAGCCGTTCGGCCAGTTCCAGGTCGCCGGTCATCTCGGCCAGGGCGCCGAGCCAGCCGCTGGCCTCCAGCTGGCCCCAGCGGTCGCCCAGTTCGCCGAACAGTTCCGCGCTCCGCCCGCTGTCCCGCCTCAGCACCGCGAGGTCGCCCCGGACATGCGCGAGCTTGGCCCGGATGGCGAGGGCGGCGGCGCTCCCCCACCGGTCGCCGAGCGCCTCGAACACCGGCAGCGCCCGGCCGATCAACGTCTCCGCGGCGGCCAGGTCACCCAGATCGATCCGGGCGTAGGCCAGGAACCACTGGGCCCTGGCCCGCCCGCCCGGATCGCCGGCGTCCTCGTACAACCCCAGGGCCGCGTCGCACCTGGCCTCGCGGTCGGCGATGTCGCCGTGCAGAAACCCGATCCCGGTGTCCCAGGCCAGCGCCCTGGCCCGCGGCACGGAGAGCGGGACCTCGGCGCGGTCGTCGGGCACGGACAGCGCCGCCGCGAAGGAGCGCCTGGCCTCGCTCAGCCGGCCGCGCAGGAACCAGTACCAGCCCATCGCGTTGACGAGCCGCAGCGCGCCCTGCGCGTCGCCGTCTCTGACCGCGCCATTGAGCGCGACCCGCAGGTTGGCCGCCTCCGTGTCCAGCCGCCGCAGCCAGCGCCGCTGGTCGGCGCCGTAAAGGTGAGGCTCCGCCCGCTCCGCGAGGCCCGTGTAGTAACGGTGGTGCAGCCGCCGTACCCGCTCGGCCTCGCCCGCCTCCGCCAGCCGCTCCACGCAGTACGCCGCGACGGACTCCAGCAGCCGGTAACGTGCTCCGTCGGCGCCGTCCACCATCACCACGAGGGAGCGGTCCACCAGACGGGCCAGCAGGTCGAGCACGTCGAGGTCGCCCTCCGCGCAGACCGCCTCCGCCGCCTCCAGGGTGCACCCGTCGGCGTGTACGGCGAGCCGGCGCAGCACGACGCGTTCCGCGGAGGTCAGCAGTTCCCAGCTCCAGTCGATCATCGCCATCAGGGTCTGCTGGCGCGGCGGAGCGCCCCGGTGCCCGGTGGCCAGCAGCCGGAACCTGTCGTCGAGACGATCGACCAGGCCGTGGACGCCGAGCGCCCGCACCCGGGTGGCCGCCAGCTCCAGGGCCAGCGGGATGCCGTCCAGCCTGCGGCACAGAACCGCGACCGCCGGTGCGGTGTCCTCGTCGAGGCTGAACCCCCTGGCGGCGGCGGAGGCGCGGGCCACGAACAGCCGCACCGAGCCGGTCCGCTCCAGTTCCGCGAGGCCGTCGGCCCGGCCGGGCACCTCCAGCGGCGGAACCCCCCACACCACCTCGCCCGCCAGGCCGAGCGGCTCCTGGCTGGTGGCCAGCAGCCGCAGTCCGGGGGCGGCCGTCAGCAGCAGCCCGGCCAGCTCGGCGACCGGTTCGACGACGTGCTCGCAGTTGTCCAGGACCAGGAGCAGCCGCCGGGCACGCAGCACCTCGGTGAGCCGTTTCACGGCGGTCAGCGGCTCACCCTGCTCGGCTCCCGCGGTGTCCCTGATGTCGAGCACCGCCATGATCGTTTCTGCCAGCAGGGACACCGCGTCCTGGTCCGCGAGCCGGTCGAGCGCGGCCAGTTCGACCAGCCACGCGCCGTCGGGGAACGGGTCGAGCCCCCTGGCCGTCTCCACCGCCAGCCG
The DNA here is from genome assembly GCF_022213955.1 of Dolomitihabitans soli. GTDB lineage: Bacteria > Actinomycetota > Actinomycetes > Streptosporangiales > Streptosporangiaceae > Streptosporangium_A > Streptosporangium_A soli. The sequence goes on from NZ_JAKNTW010000024.1 coordinate 122,166, forward strand.
GGTCTTCCCCACCCCGCCCGGGCCGGTCAGCGTCACCAGGCGGTTCGTGCCCAGCCTGGCGCGGATCTCGGCGACCGCGTCGTCTCTGCCGACCAGGTCGGTGAGCGGTGCGGGCAGGTTGGTCGCCGGTCGCGCGGGCGGCGACTCGGGGACGGCGGGCGCGGCCAGCGCGGGATCCTGGGTCAGGATCGCCTGGTGCAGTGCGACGAGGTCGGCGCTCGGGTCCAGGCCCAGCTCGTCGGCCAGCAGGACGCGAAGCCGCTCGTAGCTGTCGAGCGCCTCGCTCTGCCGTCCGGACCGGTAGAGGGCGCGCATGTGCGCGGCGCGCAGCCGCTCCCGCAGGGGATGCTCGGCCAGCAGGTCGCCGAGCTCGCCGGCCAGCAGGGCGTGCTCGCCCAGCGTCAGCCGTAACTCCGCCCGGTCCTCGTGCGCGGTCAGCCGCTGCTCGGTCAGGCGGGCGACGGCGGCCCAGGTGAACGACTCGTCGGCGAAGTCGGCGAAGGCCGGGCCACGCCACAGGGCGAGCGCGTCGGCGAGCAGCGCCGCCCTGGCCTGAGGGTCGCCGGTCCGGCCCGCCTCGGCGACCAGCGACTGGAAGCCGGCGGCGTCGGCGTCGCCCGTCAGCAGGTACCCCGCCGGGTGATGGACGACCAGGTCACGGCCGCCCGGCTCGGCGTCCTCCAGCACCCGGCGAAGCTGCGAGACCTTGGCGGACAGCGCGCCCGCGGGGTTGCCGGGCAGGTTCTCGCCCCACAGGTCGTCGATCAGCCCGTCGGCCGGCACCGGCCGCCCCTCGTGCACCAGCAGGTCGGCCAGCAGGGCGCGGACCTTCAAGCCGGGGACCGCGACCGGCTCACCGGCGTCGGTCCACACCGCCAGCGGCCCCAGCACCCCAAAACGCATGCTCGCCACGATAACGCTCCTTTACCGGCCATCGGCAGCCCTCCGTAAACCGGCGGGAAACAAGCCGTAAGGGGTCCGCCGCATGCTTGCCACATCGTCGAGCGAAGGAACAGGGAAAATGAGCCAGCAGTCATACGAGACGTCAGGTGACGCGCACGCGGCGGCACACCGCCTGCGCGGCCGGTTCGGTGGTGTCCTGCACCTGCCGGGCGAGGCCGGCTACGACGAGCGGCGGCTTCCGCTCGACCCGGCACTGGACCCGCGCCCGGCACTCGTCGCCGAGGCGTACGCGCCCGCCGACGTCCGGTCGGCCGTGTTCGCCGCCCGGGAGCACGGGCTGGCCCTCGCCGTCCAGGCCACCGGGCACGGCACGCACGTTCCGGCCGACGGCGGCCTGCTGCTGCGGACCTCGCGGATGGCGTCGGTCCTGGTGGATCCCGACCGGCGGGTCGCCAGGGTCGGCCCGGGTACCCTCTGGGCCGACGTGCTCGCCGCCGCCGCGCCCTTCGGCCTCGCGCCGTTGTCCGGCTCCTCGCCCTCGGTCGGGGTGACCGGCTACACCCTCGGCGGCGGGGTCGGCTGGCTCTCCCGCGCGTACGGGCTGGCGGCCGACAGCGTGCTGCGCGCCGAGGTGGTCACGGCGGACGGCGGGCTCGTGACGGCGAGCCCGCAGACGCACGCCGACCTGTACTGGGCGCTGCGCGGCGGCAGCGGCAACTTCGGCGTGGTGACGTCGCTGGAGTTCCGGCTCTACCCGGTGGCCCGGGTCTACGCCGGCATCGCCTATTTCGCGATCGACTCGGCGGCCGAGACCATCGCGCTCTACCGGGACTGGTGCGCCGGCATCCCCGACGAGCTGAGCACGGCGCTCGTGCTGACGCACATGCCCGACGCCGAGGAGGTGCCGGAGGCTGTTCGCGGTCGCCGGGTGCTGGGGATCAAGGTCATGCACGCGGGGTCCGCCGAGGAGGCAAGGCGGCTGCTCCGGCCGTTGTGGGCGGTGGCGGGCCCGGCGCTGGCCGGCAACCTGCGGCCGATGGACTACGCGCAGGCGGCGATGGGCGGCACCGCGGCCCGGCAGCTGGATCTGCTCCGCGGCCTGCCCGACCCGGTGATCGAGGCGGTGGTCGGCGTGGGCGAGCCGGTGACGACGGTGGAGATCCGGCACTGGGGCGGCGCGATGGCCTCCCCGGGACCGGACGCGGGCTCGGCCGGCCACCGCGACGCGCCCTTCTCGATCATCGCCGACGGCGTGTCGCCCGAATACGCCGCGGTACTGCGGCCGCACGCGACCGGCGGCTCGTTCCTGAACTTCCTGACCGACCCGGCGCGGACCGCGACCGCGTTCACACCCGGCAACCTGCGGCGGCTGCGCTCGGTGAAGCGGGCCTACGACCCGGACAACGTCTTCCGGCTGAACCACAACATCAGCCCGGCCGCGTGAGGGTCGGCTACGCCGACTCGCGGACCACGAGCCCGGTGGGCATGATCACCGGGTCGGCGGGACCACCGTCGAACAGGCCGAGCAGCAGGCGGGCGGTCGCCGCGGCCTGGTCGCCCATCGAGCTGCGGACGGTGGTCAGGGCGGGGTCGGTGTAGAGCGCGGCCTCGATGTCGTCGAAGCCCACCACGGCCACGTCGTCGGGCACCCGCCGCCCGGACCTGCGCAGGGTGCGCAACGCGCCGATCGCGATCAGGTCGTTGGCCGCGAACACCGCGTCCAGCCCCGGGTCGTCCTCGAGGAGCTGGCCCATCGCGTCCGCCCCCGAGACGCGGGTGAAGTCGCCCACGGCCATGATCGAACGGCGGCCGGAGTCCTTGAGGACGTCGCGGTACGCGCTCAGGCGGTCCTGCGCGGCGGGCATGTCGAGCGGCCCGGAGATGGTCGCGATCCGCCGCCGCCCCTGGTCCAGCAGATGCCGTACGGCCTGCGCGGCGCCCCCGAGGTTGTCGTTGTCGACGTAGGGCATCAGCCACGGCGCCGCCAGCCTTCCGTGCGACACCACCGGGATGCCCATCCGGGCGATCAGCGCGGGCAGCGGGTCGGCCCCGTGCATCGACACCAGCAGGGCTCCGTCGACGTGGCCGGCCGCGACGTACTGCTCCACGCGCCGCTGGCTCTCCGGCGAGCCGGCCAGCATGAGCGCGACCTGCTTCCCCGCGGCCTCCAGTTCCCGGCTCGCGGCGCGGACCACGGCGGAGAACATCGGGTCGTCGGAGACGAGCCCGGCGGGCGGGTCGGAGATGATGATCGCGATCGTGTTGGTGCGCTTGGTCGCGAGGTTGCGTGCCGTGCTGTTGGGGACGTAGCCCAGTTCGCGTACGGCGTGCAGGACGAGGTCGCGGATCTCGGGGGCGACCGTGGTCTCGCCGTTGACGACGCGGGAGACGCTCGACTTCGACACCCCGGCCCTGACGGCGACCGCCTCCAAGGTAGGTCGTTTCACATTCTCCCCCACGCTCCGACGGTCCCGACGATCTTCAGGGAGCGTTCCCCCACCTAGGGTTCCCTCCTGCCGCGTCGGCTGTCAATGGAAATGTGCGGCCTATGTTCCGAGAGAGCGCTCTCTCATCAAGGTCGTCGTTTCCCCAGGTGAAGCACCGAAGGGAGCGCTCTCAGCTACCGCCAAATCATTACAAGAGTGCTTTGACCACGTTTCATCTGCATTAATCAGGTCTTGACATGGCATGACAGGGAGAGCACTCTCCCTCTCAGGGAGCGCTCCCTCGAACCCCCCGCCCTCCCGAGGAGATGCCCATGAGTTCGTCACGCAGTCCCGGACGTCATCGTCTGGGGGTGCTCATCGTGGCGGCCGCCAGCCTGATCACATCCCTGTTAGTGATCGTGCCTGCGGCCGCCGCCGACACCCTGCTCTCGCAAGGAAAACCCACGACGGCGTCATCCACGGAAGGGATCGCCTTCCCCGCGTCCGCCGCGGTCGACGGCGACAACGGCACCCGCTGGTCGAGCGCCTTCAGCGACCCCCAGTGGATCCAGGTCGACCTCGGCGCGTCCGCGACCATCTCCCAGGTGGTCCTCAACTGGGAGAACGCCTACGCCACGGCCTTCCAGGTGCAGGTCTCGGCCAACGGCACCACCTGGACCACGGTCCACCAGACCACCACCGCCACCGGCGGCACCCAGACCCTGAACGTCACGGGAACCGGCCGCCACGTCCGCGTCAACGGCACCCAGCGCGCCACCCAGTGGGGCTACTCCCTGTGGGAGTTCAAGGTCTACGGGACCACCGGGGGCACCGACCCCGGCGGCGACAAACTGCTCTCGTACGGCAAGCCGGGCGTGGCCTCGACCTCGCAGCACGACGCGAACTGCTGGGAGTGCACCCCCGCCAGGGCCTTCGACCGCGACCCCGCCAGCCGCTGGGCGACGGCCACCGACTCCGGCTGGGTCGATCCCGGCTGGATCTACGTGGACCTGGGCGCCACCGCCCAGATCAAGCAGGTGGTGCTCCAGTGGGACCCGGCCTACGCCAGGTCGTTCCAGATCCAGGTGTCGAACGACGCGGCCAACTGGACCCCGATCTACCAGACGACCACCGGCACCGGTTTCAAGCAGACCCTGACCGTCTCCGGATCCGGCCGCTACGTACGCATGTACGGCACGCAACGGGCCACGCCGTACGGCTACTCGCTGTGGGAGTTCCAGGTCTACGGCACGGGCGGCGCGCCCATCACGCCTCCCCCGCTGCCGCCCGACCCCGCGCAGCCGCCGCGACTGGTGTGGAGCGACGAGTTCAACACCGCCGCGGGCACCAAGCCCGACCCCGCCAAGTGGACCGCCGACCCGGGCACCGGCCCGAACAACGAACTCGAGTACTACACCAACCACGACAACGCCTCGATGGACGGCACCGGCAACCTCGTGCTGGAGGCCCGCAAACAGGCGACCCCCGGGTCCTCGTGTCCCACCGACCCGATGACCGGCAGCGGCACCTGCCAGTACACCTCGGCCCGGATGAACACCGGCACCAAGTTCACCTTCACCTACGGGCGCGTCGAGGCCAGGGTCAAGGTGCCGAAGGGCAACGGGCTGTGGCCGGCCTTCTGGATGATGGGCGCCGACTTCCTCACCGGCAGGCCCTGGCCGTACAACGGCGAGATCGACATCCTGGAGGTCCTGGGCAAGGACGTCAAGACCGCCTACTCCACGGTGCACGCGCCCGCCTACAACGGCGGCGGCGGGGTCGGCTCGTCCTACACGCTGCCCGGCGGCGCCGACTTCTCGGCCGACTTCCACGTCTGGGCGGCCGAGTGGAACAGCAAGGGCATCGTCTACAGCCTCGACGGCCGGACCGTCTTCACGATCGACAAGGCACAGGTCGAGGCCACCCGAGGACCGTGGATCTTCGACCACCCCTTCTACATCATCCTCAACCTCGCCGTCGGGGGCGACTGGCCGGGCCCGCCTGACGCGAGCACCCCCTTCCCGGCCAGGATGCTCGTCGACTACGTGCGCGTGTACCAGTGACCCCCCGGGCTCCCGGCACGGCTGTGCGAGGCCGTACCGGGGGCCCACCCCTCCCCGCTAGGAGATCGCCATGGCTGGGGCCGTTGACCTGACCGGCACCCCCCGACACCCCCTACTCCGACACTCCCTACGATCCGCCGGGATCGCCGCAGCCCTGCTGGCGCTCCTGTGCGCGTACCTCGTGATCGCCGTCAAGCAGGCGGACGCCGCCGCCGTACCGGTTTCGAGGGGACGGCCGGTCCTCGCCTCGTCGGTCGAGAACGGCGGCGTGCCCGCCGCCGCCGCGGTCGACGGGAACAACGGCACCCGCTGGTCCAGCGCGTTCGGCGACCCGCAGTGGTTACGGGTCGACCTGGGCTCGCCCACCGCGATCAACCAGGTCGTGCTGCGCTGGGAGGGCGCGTACGCCAGCGGGTTCCAGATCCAGACGTCCGCCGACGGGTCGGCCTGGACGACGATCCACACCACCACGGCCGGCACCGGCGGCGAGCAGACCCTGAACGTCTCCGGCAACGGCCGCTACGTGCGCCTCTACACCACCCAGCGCGCCACCCAGTGGGGTGTGTCGCTGTGGGAGTTCGAGGTCTACGGCGGAGGAGGCGGCGGCGGCCCGATCGTGCGGGTGGCGGAGTTCCTCGCCGACTGCCCGTACAGCCACCGGCTGCCCGACGACCCGATCATCTACCCCGGGCTGCCCGGCGCGTCGCACATGCACAGCTTCTTCGGCGCCACCTCGACCAACGCGCACACCACCGTCGACACCCTGCTGAACGGCTCGTCCAACTGCAACCCGTCGGTGGACCTGTCGTCCTACTGGGTGCCGACCCTCTACGCCGACAACCAGCCGGTCGAGCCCACCGGCACGACCTTCTACTACCTCGGTGAGGGCGTCCGCGACGACGTCATCGCCCGGACCCAGCCGATCCCCCTCGGGCTGCGGATCGTGGCGGGCAACGCCAAGGCGACCGCGCCCGACGACACCACCATCGCCCGCTGGTCCTGCCTGCACGCCGGGCACGTCGGGGCGTCGAAGAACTTCGTCAACTGTCCCGCCGGCACCATGCTCGAGTCGTATCTGGACTTCCCGCAGTGCTGGAACGGCAGGGACCTCGACTCCCCCGACCACAAGAGCCACATGGCGTATCCCGTGGCGGGCGACTGCCCCGCCTCGCACCCCGTGCCGGTGCCCAAACTGCGCCAGGTCCTGAGGTACCCGGTCAACGGTGACCCGGCGCGCTTCCGGCTGGCGTCCGGGGCCGGATACACCATGCACGGCGACTTCTTCAACGCGTGGCCGGTGGAGGAGATGGCGCGCAGGGTGCGCGACTGCATCCGGCCGATCATCAAGTGCGGGGCCGACGGCCGTCCCTGACCTCCCGGGCGGGCCCGGTCTCCGCCGGGCCCGCCCAGCTTGGCCCGCCCAGCTTGGCCGGCACCCGCCGGTGAAACCCCACGCCGCGGACCGTCCGCGCCGCTCAGCGCGGCCGGGCTCAGATACCCGAGGGCCGTCCGCGCGCTCAGCGCGGCCAGGTCCAGTTCTGGATCTCCGGCTGGTCCTCGCCGTGCTCCCGCGTGTACGCGCGGGCGCGCAGGCGGGCGTCGGCCATCCGCTGACGCAGCCCGGCCGACCGGATCGCCAGTCCGGGCACCCGGTCGATGACGTCCATGACCAGATGGAACCGGTCGATGTCGTTCAGCATCGCCATGTCGAAGGGCGTGGTGGTGGTCCCCTCCTCGCGGTACCCGCGTACGTGCAGGTCGGCGTGGCCGTTGCGCCGGTAGGTGAGCCGGTGGATCAGCCACGGATAGCCGTGGAAATTGAAGATCACCGGTTTGTCTACGGTGAACAGCGCGTCGTACTCGCGGTCGGACAGGCCGTGCGGGTGTTCCGTGTCGGGCTGCAGCCGCATCAGGTCCACCACGTTGATGACCCGCACCTTCAGCTCGGGAAGGTGCTCGCGGACGAGGGCCGCCGCCGCGAGGGTCTCCAGCGTGGGCACGTCCCCGGCACAGGCGAGCACCACGTCCGGCTCCTCGCCCGCGTCGTTGCCCGCCCACTCGATGATCCCGAGGCCGCGCGTGCAGTGGAAGATCGCCTCGTCCATGGTGAACAGGTCCAGCACGGGCTGCTTGCCCGCGACGATCACGTTGACGTAGTCGCGGGAACGCAGGCAGTGGTCCGTCACCGACAGCAGCGTGTTGGCGTCCGGCGGCAGGTAGACCCGCACCACGGACGCCTTCTTGTTCATCACCACGTCGAGGAACCCCGGGTCCTGGTGGCTGAACCCGTTGTGGTCCTGCCGCCACACGTGCGAGGACAGCAGGTAGTTCAGCGAGGCGACCGGCCGCCGCCACGGGATCTTCTGGGCGGACTCCAGCCATTTGGCGTGCTGGTTGAACATGGCATCGACGATGTGGATGAACGCCTCGTAGCAGTTGAACAGGCCGTGCCGCCCGCTCAGCAGGTAGCCCTCCAGCCAGCCCTGGCACAGGTGCTCGCTGAGCACCTCCATCACCCGTCCGCCGGGGCCCAGGTTCTCGTCGGTGGGCAGCGTCGCCGCGTTCCACGCCCGGTCGGTGGCCTCGAACACGGCCGACAGCCGGTTGGAGGCCGTCTCGTCCGGTCCCATCAGCCGGAACGTGCGCGGGTTGGCGGCCACCACGTCGCGCAGGAAACCGCCGAGCACCCGGGTCGGCTCGCTGAACTGCCCCGCCACCGTCTTCACCCGCACCGCGTAGTCGCGGAAGTCGGGCAGCGCCAGCGGACGCAGCAGACCGCCGCCGTTGGCGTGCGGGCTGGCGCTCATCCGCCGGATTCCCCGCGGCGCGGATTCGACGATCTCGGGCATCGGCCGCCCGTCGGCGTCGAACAGCTCGGCGGGACGGTAGGAGCGCATCCACTCCTCCAGCATGGCCCGGTGCCCGTCGTCGTCGCGGACCCCGCTCAGCGGCACCTGGTGCGCCCGCCACGTCCCCTCCACCGGCAGGCCGTCGACGACCGCGGGCCCGGTCCACCCCTTGGGGGTGCGCAGCACGATCATCGGCAGCCGGTCCGCCCGGCCCTCCCGGTAGGCGGCGATCTCCCCGAACACCGTGTCCAGGGTGGCGGCCATCAGCTCGTGCGTCACCGCGGGATCGTCGCCGGCGACGACGTGCGGGCGGTAGCCGTACCCCGTCATGAGCTTGACCAGGTCGGCCTCGTCGATCCTGGCCGGCACCGTCGGGCTGGCGATCTTGTAGCCGTTCAGGTGCAGGATCGGCAGCACCACGCCGTCGCGGCCCGGATCGAGGAACTTGTTGGAGTGCCAGCTCGCGGCGAGCGGCCCGGTCTCGGCCTCGCCGTCGCCCACGACGCAGGCCACGACCAGGCCGGGGTTGTCGAAGGCCGCGCCGTACGCGTGAGCCAGGGAGTAACCCAGCTCGCCGCCCTCGTGGATCGAGCCGGGGGTCTCGGGCGCCACATGGCTCGGGATGCCGCCGGGGAAGGAGAACTGGCGGAACAGCCGCCGCATGCCCACCGCGTCTCGCGAGACATCGGGATAGATCTCGGAGTACGTCCCCTCCAGCCAGGCGTGCGCCACCGCCGCCGGGCCGCCGTGTCCCGGTCCGACGATGTAGATCATTTCCTGGTCGCGTTCCTTGATCACCCTGTTGAGGTGCGCGAAGCAGAAGTTCAGGCCCGGCGTGGTCCCCCAGTGGCCGAGCAGGCGCGGCTTGATGTGCCCGGCGGTCAGCGGTTCGGTGAGCAGCGGATTGTCCAGCAGGTAGATCTGTCCCACCGACAGATAGTTGGCCGCCCGCCAATAGGCGTCGATCCTCTCGAGTCCATCCATACCGTGCCCCTCCCCCGGCCGGCGCGGATCATGTGACCAGCACCGCGGCCGGGCCGAGTTTCCGTCCGGGGACGCGCCGCAGACCAGCAGCTTGCGCCGCCACGCGGGTGACATGGCGACCCGGCGGACCGCGCCGCCCACGCCGTACCCGGCCGGGTCCGGCCGATGCGGATCGCCGCGCCATGCCGGATCGGATCTCAGCCGAAGAGGCGCAGGCGGTGGGCCTGGGCGGCGGCCTCCCCGCGGGAGGCGACGCCGAGCTTGGCCAGGATGTTGGAGACGTGCACGCTGACCGTCTTGACCGAGATGTACAGCTCCTCCGCCACCTCGCGGTTGCTCTTCCCCCGGGCCACCAGCCCGAGCACCTCCAGCTCGCGCGGCGTCAGCCCGAACCGGTCCGGTTCCGCCGGCGGCCGGTCCTGCCGGAGGGTGAGCCTCGCCCGTCGCGCCAGCCGGTCGATCTCCTCGCCCAGCGGGCGCGCCCGCAACCGGTCGGCGAGCTCCGCCGCCCGCCGCAGCCGTGCACCCGCCCCTTCCCTGTCCCCCGAGAAGGCGGCCGCCCCGGCCGCCCTGACCAGGGCGGCCGCGAGGTGGTACGGCTCGCCCGCCTCCTGCCAGGCGGCCACCGCGGCGTCCCACGCGACCAGATCGTGCGGGTCGGCGGCCTCCGCCAGGAAGGCGGTACGGCGGGCGACGTGAAAACGGCCGGGGGCCGCGAGGCCCTCCGCGGCGACCAGCAACGACTCCCGGAGCGCCCGCGCCCGGTCGGCCGATTCCGCCGACCGGGCGGCCTCCGTGCTCACCCGCATGCCGGGCACGAGGATCAGCCAGAGATACCAGGGAGCCGCCAGCGGGACGAACGCGGCCAGCGCCTCCTCCGCGGCGGTGACCGCACCCGCCAGGTCACCGCGGGCGTGCCGCCACACGATGGTCACGCGCGCCAGGGTGGCCGACCCGAACCGGTTCAGCCGCGCCGTGGCCAGCAGGTCGCGGACCTCCGCCATGAGCTCCGCGGCCAGGTCGTGGTCGCCCCTGGCGACGGCGATCTCGGCCCGCATCAGGAGCAGTTCGCCGCGCTGCGGCGGGTTGGGGTCGAGCGCGACGGCCTCGTCGATGGTGGCGACCGCGTCCTCCCAGTGCCCGAGGCAGAGCTGCGCGTCGGCGAGGTTGACCGCGATGTAGACCCCGCCCGTGCGGGCCCGTCCCAGCCGCCTGGCCAGCGCGATGCCCTCCGTGGCCGTGGTTATCGCCTCGGCGTGCCGCGACTGGAAGATCAGCTCGGCGGCGATGTTGACGAAGGCCCGGAGCAGACGGTGCCCCGATCCGGCCCGCTCGGCCATGATCCGCGATCCTTCGAGCGCGTCCTCGGCCGCGGTGTGCTCGCCGTCGATGGACTCCAGGACGGCGAGGGTCGTGAGGGCGTCGGCTTCGGCCGACCGGTCGCCGAACATCGTGGCCAGCCGGGCCGACTCCCTGATCATCGGGCGTCCCAGCTCGCCCTGACCGGTGAGGAGGAGTTCCCCGCCGAGGTTCGCCAGCGCGGTGACGCGGACCGGGCCCGGCTCCGGCACCAGCCGCTCGGCGGCGATCAGGTCGTCGAGCGCGCCCGGCAGGCCCCGGAGGTCGAGCAACTGGGCCCGTCGCATCAGCGCGACGGCCCGGCGTTCGGGCTCGGCGGCCTCGTCGAGCCCGGCGAGGGCCGCCGAGACGAACCTCAGGCCGCGATCGGCCTCGCCGCACGCGGAGGCGCTCTCCGCGGCCAGTTCGAGGACCGCCACCTGGTCGACGCCGGTCCGCGTCGCCGCGGCCGGCACGCTGTCCCACAGTTCGAGCACCATCTCCAGCATCTGGAGCTGCTCGGCGTGGGCCACCGCCGCGGCCGACTCGGCCGCCGCCTCCCACGCGGCGATCAGTGCCCGCTCGTTGTCGTGCGCCGCCGCCCAGTGCGCGGCCAGTTCCGCCTTGGGCCGCCCGCCGACGCTCAGCGCGGGGTCACGGGTGAGCGCCTCGGCGTATCTGCGGTGCAGCGCGGCGTGTTCACCCGGCAGCAGGTCATGGCGTACGGCCTCGCGGATCAGGGCGTGCCGGAACGCGTAGCCCTCGGCGTCGGTCACCAGCACGTTGCCGCTCACGGCCGGCCGTACGGCCTCGGACAGGGGTTCGTCGTCGAGGCCGGCGACCGCGCCGAGCAGGGCGTGGCCGACCCTGTCCCCGCCGGTGGCGATCACCCGCAGCACGCGCTGGGTCTCGTCCGGCAGGCGTTGCGCACCTGCCAGCAGGAGGTCGCGCAGCGATTCGGGCAGATCGGTCAGGGGCCGCCCGTCGGGACCGAGCATGGCCTCCACGAACAGCGGGATGCCGTCGCTGCGGGCGTGGACCAGCTCGGCCAGCGCGGGATCGGGGGCGCGCCCGAGGATTCCTTCGAGCTGCGTGACGACCTCACCCGCCGAGAGCCGGGGCAGCCGCAGCAGGGTGACGATCTCGACGCGGGCCAGTTCGGCGAGGAGCGGCCGCAGGGGATGCGTGCGGTGCAGCTCGTCCGACCGGTACGTCACGACGAGCAGGACGGGCACCCGCCGCAGGTTGCGGGTCAGGAAGCTCAGCAGGTCGCGGGTGGACCGGTCGGCCCAGTGCGCGTCCTCCACGACCAGCACCACCGGCTGCTCGGCCGCGAGCCGTTCGAGCAGGGCGAGCATCCGCTCGAACAGCCGCATCCGCGCGGTGTCCGGATCGGCGTCCGCGGGCACGCCGCCCAGCTCGGGGAGCAGCCGCGCCAGGTCCGCCGCCGCGCCCGGCGGCAGCAGCCCCGTGATCCGCTCGGGACCGCGTTCCCGCACCAGGTCGCGCAGCGCGGCGGTGAACGGCGCGTACGGCAGGCCGGCCGCGCCGAGTTCGATGCAGCCGCCGGTGAGGACGAGCACGGGGGACTCGCCGTGCACCCGGGCGGCGAACTCGCTCAGCAGCCGCGATTTTCCCCCACCCGCCTCGCCGCCGATGACGACGACCGAGGGAGTCCCCTCGCGGGCCCGGCCGAGCGCCGCGACGAGAGCCCCGAGTTCGGTGCCTCGCCCGGCGAACAAGGGGCTGACTGCGCGGAGGCTCATGACCCAAGAATGGCAGCACCGGGCCGCCCCCGATTCACACTCCTCGCTTGTCTTGGCAATGATGCCCTTTAAACCCCTTTGACCTGCTATTTCCTATCATCGGGTGGCATGAGATGGGTTGGCGTGGACGGGTGGTCCGTCGAAGCGATCAGGCTGGACGGCAGGCAGGTGCTCCGGGTCCGGCACCGTGGCTACCACGTCGCCTACTGCACGTCGGTCGGCGAGGTGTCCGCGCTGGTGGACCTGGCGAGTCTGGTCGAGTTCGCGGAGCTGGGAACCCTCGATCGTCACTCGGTGTAAATACCTATTGACTGTGTAGGAAATTTGGGTGACGGTAAGGAGGTCCGAACACCGTCAGAAATGGAGAGGCCTTGAGCGTCACCGACGAGTTACTCGCCAACACCCACGGCTACGCCACCGGGTTCGACAAGGGACACCTTCCCATGCCGCCTGCCAAGCGCCTCGCCGTCCTGGCCTGTATGGACGCCCGGCTCAACGTCTACGGCCTGCTGGGCCTGACCGAGGGCGACGCCCACGTCATCCGCAACGCCGGTGGTGTGGTGACCGCCAACGAGCGCCGGAGCCTGGCCATCAGCCAGCGACTGCTCGGCACCCGGGAGATCATCCTGATCCACCACACCGACTGCGGGATGCTCACCTTCACCGACGACGTCTTCAAGGAGGCGATCAGGGCCGAGGTCGGCATCAAGCCCGACTGGTCCGCCGAGGCCTTCGACGACCTCGAAGAGGACGTCATCCAGTCCGCGGCCAGGATCAGGGCCGACCCGTTCATCCCGCACACCGACGCGATACGCGGTTTCATCTACGAGGTCGAGACCGGCCGTCTGCGCGAGGTCAAGACCTGACCGGTCCACCCCGCACGCACGGATGAACACGCACGGACAAGACTGTGGCAGGACGGGCCGGTTCCGCGCCGAGCCCGTCCTGCCGGTCTGGAACGGCGGAGTCAGAACGGCGGGTAGACGAACGACTCGCCGCCACCGCGCGGACCGCCACTGATGAGGGCGATCGCCCTGGTGGAGTCGTACACGGAGCCGCCGCTGTCACCGGGGCCGGCCTGGACCGTGGTCTGCGCGAGACCGTAGACGGGCCCGTCGCCGTAGTTGACCGTCACGTCGAGCGCGGTGACCACACCGCAGGTGGTGCCCGTCGTGGCGCCGGTCTTGCAGAGCCGCTGGTTGAGCGACGGCCGCCCCAGGGAGTTGATCGGCTGGATGCTGCCGTCCGACCTGCGGACGGCGGACGCCAGTTGCCAGTCGGCCTCCGGAGTGATCTCCGACACGTCGCCGCCCGGATAGTTGTAGGCGGTGATGTCGCCGAAGCGGCGGCCGTCGAGGTTCCAGGAGACCGACAGCTTGCGGCAGTGCCCGGCCGTGAGGGTGCGCATCCGCCCGCCGCGGTCGACGTTGAAGCCGGTGGAGCAGTAGACGTCGCCTGCCGTGATCTGCTGACCTCCGTAGACCGTCGGGGCCGCCCTGGTGGCCGTGCCCGGCTTCGTCGTGCCCGGCTTCGTCGTGCCCTTCGTCGTGCCGACGAAGGGGGTGACCGGCGCGGCGATCATGCGGGTGACGGTGAGCCCGGGGCGGCCGGCCTCCAGAAAGGAGGTGGTCGCGAGGTCCGCGCCGCCCCTGAGCACCGCGACGTGCACCTTGCGCGCCGCGGTGTCGATGTACCAGTACTGCGCCTTCCCGGCCTTGCCCTGCTCGGCGAGGCGGTCGAGCCGCTGTTTCAACGCCTCCAGTTCGGGAGCGGTGCCGGTGGCGGCGGCGGCGGAGGCCGGCGGGACGCCGAGCCCGCCGACGATGATCGTGACGGCGATCGCGAGGATGCCGGCCGCCAGTCGGCGTGAGGGATGCCACTGTCGCACGGGGGTCTCCTTCTGCAGCTAAAGCGTTCAGCAACAGAACGTAATCTGTCCATTACTCAAAGTCGCCAAACGTTCGGCGCGAAGGACTGCGTCGTCCGAATGGCCGAGGCCGGACGGCGACGATCGGTCCGGCGGACGATCTGGAGGGATACCGCCGGATGCGACGCTCGACCACATGATGAAGAAGATCACGGCCGTGGCCGCCGCGCTCGCCGCGGCGGGAGCCCTGACGTCGTGCGGGATCGACCTTGCGGCCGAGGAGCGGCACGACAGCCGCGACTTCGCCTTCTCGGGCGACCAGCTGACCATCAGGCCCGGCGTTCAGGTGCACGTCGTGGCCGGGAGCGGCCCGGGGCTGAAGGTGGAGCGATGGCTGCGCGGCAAGGCGGCGCAGGACGGCAACGCCACCTGGTCGCTGCGCGAAGGGAGGCTCGTCCTCACGGCCGACTGCAACATGATCATCGGGGACTGCGGCGCCCGCTACCTCGTCAGGGTGCCGGGCACGCCGAATGTGATCGTGGAGGGCGGCCAGGATGACGTCCGGCTCACCGGCCTGGCCGGAAACCTCGTGATCGCCACGCGGAGCGGGAACATCCGCGTCGAGAAGCCCGCCGGCGACGTACGGCTGCGCAGCACGGACGGTTCCCTGGTGCTGACCGGCGGCCGGTCCGCGTCCGTGACGGCGCGGTCCGGCTCCGGCGACGTCGATCTGTTCTTCGTCGCGCCGCCGTCCAAGGTGCGCGCCCTGTCCGCGCACGGCCGGGTGACCGCCCTGCTGCCCGAGGTCAAGGGTTCCTACCGGATCGACGCGTCCACCCGGCACGGCACGCGCGACTCAGAGGTACGGCACGCTCCAGGCAGCAAGCGGACCATCGTCATCAGAAGCGACAACGACGACGTCCGCCTCCGAACGACCGAGCCCGCCGGACACTGACGTAAACAACGGTTCAGGTCGCACTAAACTGGCCGTCATGCCGTCCGAAGCCCTCACCAAGGAACTCACCATCGGCGAACTGTCGGACCGCAGCGGCGTCCCCGCGTCGGCGCTGCGCTTCTACGAGCGGGAGGGGCTCATCGACAGCCGGCGCACCGCCGGAAACCAGCGCCGCTACCACCGTTCCACGCTTCGCCGGGTCGCGTTCATCCGGGCCTCCCAGAGCGTCGGCATGCCGCTGTCGGTGATCGCGGGAGTGCTGGGCTTCCTGCCGGAGGGCACCCCGCCCACCCGGGAGTTCTGGATGCGGGCGTCGGAGTGCTGGAGCACGGAGATCAACGCCCGCATCGAGAAGATGGAGCGGATGCGCGACCGTTTCACCGAGTGCATCGGCTGCGGCTGCCTGTCGTTCGAGCAGTGCGCGCTGATCAATCCCGCCGACTCCCTCGGCAAGCAGGGGCCCGGTCCCAGAAGGCTGCTCGACTCCTGATCCACCCGATCATGGCCGAAGGTTATCGGCCGTGTTCGGCGATGCGCCTGGAGATGGCCGCCATCAACCGGAAAGATCGCACATAGCCCCCCTGCCACAACTACGTGGAGGAGGCCATCGATGGAACATCCGGCATTCGCCCGCAGGATCGTCACCGCCCGGGAGACCGGCCGCGTCCCCGGGTTGATCGTGACCGGTGGCGACCGGAACGACCGCGACCTGGTCGCCGCCGCGTACGCCACCTCGCTCGTCACCGCCGGCCTGGTCGACGAGAGCGTCGTCTACTGCGCGGCGGAGAGCCGGCTCGGCAACCCCGGACGGCTCGCCGACGAGGGGGCCAGGCCGTACCAGAACGACCTGCTCATCGTCACCGAGGTCGGTGCGCGGGCGGCGCTGGGTCTGCCGGAGCCGCCGCACGGGGACCCGGAGACCTTCGGCTACGCGTCGCTGCAACTCGACCGGCTGATGTGCCGGCGCCACCACCACCGGCGGCCCGTCGTCCTCACCTCGCCCCTCGCGCCCGGCAACCGTGAGGCCGCCGCCGGGCCACTCGCCCACGGCCACGGCACCGGGGTGATCATGGTGAGCGGGCCGAACCTGGGCCTGCTCACCACGCTGGACGAGCGGGCCCAGGCGGGCTGGACGCTGCCGAGCGGGCTCGGGTTCGATCCCGACTCGCACATCGTCTCCGCGGTCGCCCCGCCGACCATGCAGGAGTATCTCGGCGGGCGGATCTGGTGGCGGCTCTACAAGAACGCCTACGGCGCCGCCGTGGACGCCCGCGCCCTCGCCCGCCAGCTCGGCCTGTCCTGAACGCCGCTAGGCGATCTTCGCCGGGGGCAGCCGGGGCACCGCGGCGACCAGCGCCCGGGTGTAGGGATGGCGGGGCAGCAGGAAGACGTCGTCGACGTTCCCCTCCTCCACGGCACGCCCGTCCTTCATGACCAGGACACGGTCGCTGAGATGGTGGACGACGCCCAGGTCGTGGGAGATGAACAGCAGGGCGGTGCCGCCCCCGGAGACGATTCCGGCCAGCAGGTCGAGCACCTGTGCGTCAGCTTCTCGGCCGTAAGGACCGAGCTTGCAGTTCCTCGCCGTCGATGGCTTCGACGGTCTGGTCCGCGTCAGGCAGCGTGACTCACTGCCCAGCCCACCACACCGCGTGCGGCGATGTTGCGGGCTGCGTTGACGTCGGCGTGCTCAGCGAAGCCGCACGACGTACAGGCGAAGGTTTCCTGGTCAGGTCGGTTCTTCTTATCCACATGCCCGCAGAGCGAGCATTGCTGGCTGGTGTAGGCCGGGTCGACGTAGACCAGCGCGATCCCGGCCCGGCGGGACTTGTAGGCGATGAAGCTCCCCAGTTGGTGGAAGCTCCATGAGTGCAGCGTGACCCGCTGGGGCTTGCGAAGCCGTACCCGGTCGCGGATTCCTTGGAGGTCTTCCAGGGCGATCCCGCGTCCGGTGCGTTCTGCCTCGGTCACGATTGCTTTGGCGATCACATGGTTGGTGTCGGCGGCGAAGCGGGCTTCGGTCCGGCGGCGTTTCTTCAGCAGCCGTCTGGCGGATTTGGTGTTCTTGGCCTGCAGCCGGCGGCGTAGTTCCCGGTTGCGGTGCCGGACCGCGTTCAGGCCCCGGCCCGTGTGCCGGGTTCCCTCACCGGTGGCGGTGGCGGTGGTGGCGATGTTGGCGATGCCCAGATCCACGCCGAGGAATCCATCCGGGTCGGCGACCGGGACGTCGGGTAGGTCGCAGGTGGCGATCAGGAACCACCGGCCGTCTCGCACGAGTAGATCCGACTCGCCCCGGCGATGGGCGCTCAGCATCGCGAGTTGCCGGTCGGAGCAGGTGAACGCGACGCCGCGCAGCCGCCCGGCGGTGGTCCAGATCGATACCGTGCCCGCTTGTAGTTGCCAGGACAGGCAGCGGTCGTCGTAGGGCTGGGCGGCATGCGGGCGGAAGGTGATCGGTTTGCTCATCGCGCGGATCCGGCGTGGCGAGGTCGGCGGTCCCAGGTTTCCAGCCCGCAGATTCGCCTTCAGCGTGGTGCAGGCGTCGGCGACTTTCTTGATCACATGCTGGGCGGCCTGAGCACCCAGGCCCCCCGCCTTCAACGCGGAGTAGGTGTGCTTGCGTAGGTCGTATTCGCGGATGATTCCGGTGGTGAACGCGGTCCGCGCGACGAGGTCGGCCGCTTGGTTGCATTCGCGCAGGGTCGCCTCGAGTGCCGCCGCCTGCTCAGGCGTTGGCAGGAGCTTCACCTGCACCACCAGTTTCACAGTCGAACACTTTATCATTCAGTCCATGTCACCACAGGAGGAACCGTACGCCGATGCTAGAAAGGGGCCAAGCGTCGTTTGCGCGCTTCATGCGCATTTGGTCTGCATCCCGAAATATCGGCGCGAGGTGTTCACCGATGAGATCCTGCGCCGCTGCGCAGACATCATGATCGAGGTATGCGACAACTTCGGCGACGTCGTGGTCGAATTCAACGGCGAGCACGATCATGTGCACCTACTGGTCCACTATCCGCCCAAAGTCGCCCTGTCGGTCCTGGTCAACTCCCTCAAGGGCGTCTCGGCCCGACTCGCGTCGGAGCTGGCCGACGCCTCGCGGAGCGTGACCGCCCCCGTGCCGCAGGCGCTCAACGCCAGCACGGCGGCGAGCACGACGGGGAGCATCCTCGCGACCGGCCTCACGGCTTCACCGCCGCCCGCTCCGCGTCCCGCCGCCAGGCCCCGGCCAGCAGCTCGTAGGAGCGCACCCGGTCGTCGTGCCCGTGGGTGATCGTGGTGATCAGCAACTCGTCGGCCCCGGTGACCCGTTGCAGCACCCGGAGCCGCTCCGCGACGGTCTCCGGAGAGCCGACGAAGCGGGTGTCGATCCGGTCCGCGACCAGCGCCCGGTCCTCCTCGGTCCACGCGTGGGCGTCCGCCTCCGCCTCCGACGGGTAGGGCATCGCCCCCGCGCCGGTGCGGATGCTGCGCACCCACAGCCCGTACGGCTTGGCCAGGTCGGCGGCGGCGTCGTCGTCGGCCGCCACGACCACGTCCGCGGACACGATGACGTACGGCGCGGCCAGCGTCGCCGACGGCTTGAACGCCTTGCGGTACGCCTGCACCGCCTCCAGCACCGTGGCCGGGCTGACGTGGTAGTTCGCCGCGAACGGCAGCCCGCGTTCCGCCGCCACCTGAGCGCTCTGCCCGCCGCTGCTGCCCAGGATCCACAACTCCAGGTCGGCGCCCTCCCCCGGTACGGCGTGCGCGGCGATCCCGTCGGCCGACCGGTAGGTCCCCCCGATGAGGGCGGCGATCGCGTCGACCTGGTCGGCGAAGTCGGGCGTCTGGGCGCCGGGCTGCTGCAGCAGCGACGCGTAGAGGGCGAACAGCGGCGAGCCGGCGATCGCGGCGAAGGAGAAGGGGGCGGGGATGAGCAGGCCGTCGACCGTGTGGGCCGGCTGGGGTTCGGGGGCGGGCTCGCGCAGCAGTTCCGTCCTGCGCTGCCCCGAACGGCCGAGGCCGAGGTCGATCCTGCCGGGGTGCAGCGCGTCGATGAGGCCGAACTGCTCCACGACGGCCAGCGGCGTCTGATGTCCCAGCTGCACGGCTCCCGAGCCGACCCTGATCGTGCTGGTGGCCTGCGCGACGAGGGCGATCAGCAGCGCCGGGGCCGAGCTCGCCACGCCGGGGGCGAAGTGGTGTTCGGCGAGCCAGTACCGGTGGTAGCCGAGCTCCTCCGCCCGCCGGGCGAGATCGATGGTGTTGCGCAGCGCGTCTCCCGTGCCGCTGCCGGACGAGATGGGGGCGAGGTCGAGGATGGCGAGCGGCACGGTCACTGGGGCACCGTCCTTCTGGTGGGCGTCGTCATGGTGCTCACTGCCGGGACTCGGCTGCCGCCGGGATGACGGTCCTGTGTCATGACTCCTCCTCCGGCGGCGCGCCGCCACCGGCTCCGGGGAACGGTCTGCTGGGGATCTCCTTGCGCAGCACGGGTGCGATGTCGCTCTGGAACAGTTCCAGCGTGGCGCGGTGCCGCTCGTCGGTCAGGCCGTCGGCGTCGGCGTGCAGGTGCATCACCTCGTGGCCGAACCGCTCGTGGTAGCGGTGCACCTTGTCGATGATCTGCTGTGGGCTGCCGACGAGGATCGAGCCGCGTTCGATCGCGTCCTCGAGGGTGTGGAACACCGGGTCGATGCCGGCCTTCCTGAAGAAGGCGAGGCGGGCGTCGAAGATCGGCCGGTAGGTCGTGATCGCCTCCTGGGAGGTCTTCGCGCCGTAGTATCCGGCGCTGCCCGCCCCGACCAGCGCGTCGGCGGGGTCGTGCCCGTGGTGCGCCCAGCGTTCCCGGTAGTGGGCGATCAGTTCGGCGTAGGGTTCGATCGGGTTGGTGACGTTGGCGGAGAACAACGGGTCGCCGTACTTGGCGGCGAGTTCGACCGACTCGGTGCTGGTGGCGCTGCCGTGCCAGACCCGGATCGGCTGCTGGAGGGGGCGCGGCAGGGTCTCCGCGCCGGTCAGGGACGGCCGGTAGCGGCCCGTCCAGGTGACCTTGTCCGCCCGCCAGAGCTTGCGGAACAGCTCGTAGCCTTCGCGGTTGCGCTCCCACTGGTCCTCGCCCGTCACGTGGAAGAGCTGGGCCTGCGCGGCCCCGTTGCCCTTGCCGATGATGAGTTCGAGGCGTCCGCCGGAGAGGTGGTCCAGGGTCGCGTAGTCCTCGAAGGCGCGTACCGGGTCCAGCAGGCTGAGTGTGGTGACGGCGGTGAAGAGGCGGATCCGGGAGGTCAGCGCGGCGATGTGGCTGAGCACGACCGGCGGCGAGGAGGAGATGAACGGGCGCTCGTGCCGCTCCCCCACGCCGAAGCCGTCGAAGCCGAGTTCCTCGGCGAGGACGGCGTTGTCCAGCACCTCGCGGAAGCGGGCCGTGGTGGACTTCGTCTCCCCGGTGATCGGATGGGGTCCGTGCACGATGAGCGTGATGGCCAGGAACTTCACGAGGTGCTCGCTCGTCGGTGGCGGCCGGCCGGGCGGGGCAGTCCGAGCAGACCGCGCAGCGTGTCCGCCTCGTACGCGTCCCGGAACACGCCGCGTCTGCGTAACGCCGAGGTCAGGCCCCGGGTGATGCCCTTGAGGTCGTGCGGCACCACCCCGGGCCGCAGCCGGTACCCCTGGATCCCGGTTTGCGCCCAGTCCAGGAGCAGGTCGGCGAGATCCTCGGCGGTTCCGGCGAACACCGCCGCGTCCGAGGCGAACTCCGCGCCGTCGAGCTCGTCGAGTCGCGTTCTGCGTTCCACGGCGCGGCCCGTGTCGCCGTCCAGGAAGACGACCAGGTCGGCGAAGATCTTCAGCGGCTCGCCCGCCCTGGGGAGGCTCCGCAGCTCAGCGACCACGGATCGCGCCTGCTCGCGGTCGTGCGGTGTCACGTAGACCACGTCCGCGCTCCCGGCGGCGAACTCTTGCGCCGGGCGCGCGTGGGCGAGCGCGGTGACGACCGGCTGTCCCTGCGGCGGGCGGGGGGTGATCGACGGCCCTTTGACCGAGAACCGGCTCCCGGTGAAGTCGATGTAGTGCAGCCGGTCCCTGTCGACGAACCGTCCGGTGGCCACGTCGCGGATCTCCGCGTCGTCCTCCCAGCTGTCCCAGAGCCGCCGGGCCACCTCCACCGCGTCGGCCGCCTCCGCCAGCAGGCCCGCGATATGGCCTTGGTGCTCGCCGATCGTCTCCGGCGTGACCTCGGGGAAGGTTCTACGGCCGAAGTGGGCGGCGTCGCTCGCGCGGGCGGACACCTGCGCGCGCCACCCGGCCCGCCCTCCGCTCACGTGGTCGAGGGTGGCGATGCCGATCGCCACGTGGAACGGCTCGGTGTGCGTGGTCGTGGCCGTCGGCACCAGCCCGATCGCGCTGGTCAGCGGTGCGAGACGGGCCGCCAGGAGCACCGCGTCGAACCTGCCCCTGACCAGGTCGAGACGTCCGTCGGGGCCGTCGGGCCGGGAGGACTGCAGGCCGAGGGCATCCTCGATGGTGACGAAGTCGATCAGGCCGCGCTCGGCCTCGCCGACCAGCTTGGCCCAGTAGCCGGCGGTGAACAGTTCTCTGGGCCTGGCCACCGGGTCGCGCCAGGCCGCCGGGTGCCATCCGGCCGCGTCGAGGGCCACCGCGAGGTGGAGGGGCGCCCCGGTCATGCCGCCGCCCCCGGTACGGCGAGGCCGAGATGGTCGCGGAGCGTCGTGCCCGTGTACTCGGCGCGGAACACACCACGTTCCTGCAGGATCGGCACCACCCGGTCCACGAAGTCGTCGAGCCCGCCCGGCGTGAGATGCGGCACCAGGATGAACCCGTCGGCGGCCGCCGCCTGGACGAACGCGTCGATCCGCCCGGCCACGGTCTCCGGCGTGCCGACGAACGACTGGCGGCCGGTGACCTCGATGACCAGCTCGCGGATGGACAGCCGCCGCTCCTCCGCCAGCGCCCGCCATTTCGCCGCGATCGCCAGCCGGTCGTCCAGCCGCACCCGCCCCTGGGAGACCTCGCCGTCGGTGTCCGGTTCGATGTCGGGCAGCGGCCCCTCCGGGTCGTATGCCGACATGTCCCGCCCCCAGACCTGCTCCAGGTAGGCGATCGCCGTCTGCGGGCTCACCTGGTGGCGGCGGATCTCGGCGGCGTTCTCCGCCGCCTCCTCCTCGGTGTCCCCGAGCGCGAACGTCGCGGCGGGCATGATCTTCAGGTCGTCCGGCTCGCGCCCGTGCCGGGCCAGCCTGCCCTTGACGTCGGCGTAGAAGGCCCGGCCCTCGTCCAGGGTGCCGTGTCTGCTGAAGACGACGTCGGCGGTCGCGGCGGCGAACTCCCGTCCCTCGTCGGAGTCGCCCGCCTGGATGATCACCGGGTGGCCCTGTGGGGAGCGCGGAAGGGTGAACTGGCCCGCGATGGTGAAATGTCGCCCTTGGTGGTCGATCGTGCCGATGCCGTCCGGCCGTACGAACACGCCGGGCTCCGGGTTGGCGGCGATCGCGTCGGGCTGCCAGGAGTCCCACAGCTCGCGTGCGAGCCGTACGAACTCGGCGGCCCGGGTGTAGCGGTCGGCGCGGTCGAGGTAGCCGCCGCGCCGGAAGTTCTCACCCGTGAAGGCGTCGGAGGTGGTCACCACGTTCCAGGCGGCCCTGCCGTCGCTCAGATGGTCCACCGTGGCCAGGCGTCTGGCCAGCTCGTACGGCTCGTTGAAGGTGGCGTTGACCGTACCGGCCAGGCCCAGCCGCTCGGTGACCGCCGCCAGCGCGGCCAGCACGGTGAGCGCCTCCGGGCGGCCGACCACGTCCAGGTCGTGGATGCGCCCCTTCAGCTCGCGCAGCCGCAGCCCTTCGGCCAGGAAGAAGAAGTCGAACTTGCCGCGCTCCGCCGTCCGCGCCAGGTGCTGGAAGGACGCGAAGTCGATCTGGCTGCCCGACCTCGGGTCCGTCCAGACGGTGGTGTTGTTCACTCCGGGGAAGTGCGCGGCGAGGTGAATCCTGCGTGGCACGTGCCCCGGCCGGCCGGGCGGCGGGTCGGTGGAAGCGATCACGGTGTCCCCTTCCTTCTATTCCTAGTTAAACAGTAGGAAAACTAGGTTTCTGTGTCAACGGCAGCCCGGCAGGTGAAGTTACCTATAGATTTGGTAGGAAATTAAGGTATTATGCTGGTGGAACTGGGAGGACGAGCATGCCAATGCCGAACTTCTTGGTGATCGGCGTCCCCAAGGCGGGGACGACAGCCGTGCACGCCGCGTTGCGGCGGCACCCGGGGCTCTACCTGTCCCCGGTGAAGGAACCGAAGTTCTTCCTCACGGACGGCCCCCCGCCGACACGGGGCGGGCCCGGGGACAGCCAGAGCTACCGCGAACACGTCTGGCGGCGCGACAGGTACGAAGCCCTGTTCGCCGCCGCCCCGCCGGGTGTCCCGCGCGGCGAATCAACCCCTTTCTACCTGTACGACCGTGCCGCGCAGCGACGCATCCGCGCGGCCGTCCCCCGGGTCAAGCTGATCGTGGTGCTGCGCGACCCGATCGAGCGGGCCCACTCCAACTGGACCCACCTGTGGTCGGCCGGCCTGGAGCCGATCGGCGACGTGGTGCGCGCGTGCGCCGAGGAGGAGCGGCGGATCGCCGCCGGCTGGGCGCCCTTCTGGCACTACACGGCCCTCGGCAGGTACGGCGAGCAACTGGAGCACCTGTTCCGGCTGTTCCCCAGGGAGCAGGTGCTCATCTTCCGGTACCGCGACCTGGTGGACCGGCCCGCGCGGACGCTGGACCGGATCTGCGCCTTTCTCGGCGTCGAGCAGGGCGTCCTCACCGAGGTCCCCAGGGAGAACGTGACCGCGCACCCCGAGGCCGGCCACGGCCACCAGTTGCTGTCGGCGACGCTGCGCGCCGGGGCGCGGGTCGGCGGCTACCTGGGGCCGCTGGGCACGGTGCTCACCCAGCCGCTGGAAGGGCTGCTCCAACGGCGAGGGCATCCGAGACGACCGCTCACCTGGGAGCAGCGGCAGTCGCTCCTCCCCCGTTTCGCCGCCGACATCGCCCTGCTGCAGCAGGTCACCGGCGACGACTTCAGCGACTGGCTCGGCCCCAAGGCCCGCTCGGGAGGGCTGGTCGGCGCGCGCCCCGACGGCCAGCGGCAGGCCCGCAACGGCCGCGCCGGCCTCCCGTGATCGGCGGCAGGCCCGGTTCGGCCCCGCGCGACCAGCGCCACTCGGCACGGTCGCGTCCAGGCACGGCAGGACCGCGCGCACCAACACGGATCAGCGCGGGCCAGCGCGGCTCGGCACAGGTCAGCACGGGCCAGCGCGGCTCGGCACAGGCGAGTACGGATCAGCACGGATCAGCGCAGGTCAGCACGGATCAGCGCCGCTCGGCGCAGGTGAGCACGGATCAGCGCAGTTCGGCGTGGGTCAGCGCAGTTCGGTGCGGAGCTCGTGCGCGCCGTCGTCCCTGGTGTACTCGTAGTAGAGCCGGACGCGGTCCGCCGGCAGCTCCACGATGTCGAGATAGCGCAGGCCGCCGCCGCGATGGGGCGACACGGCGGCAGGCGCGGCGCCCAGCGGCGCCAGCTCGGCCGGATCGGAGCCGGCTGCCACACCCGTCCGCTCCTCGTAGTTCTCCGCCGCGCTGGCCCGCCCGTCGTAGAAGGCCAGCACCTGCTCGCCGACGAACCGCACCGCCGTGACGCGGGCGCCCCGGCCGTCCCACCCGCCGGGACGGCCGCTCAGCGCGGTCCCGTGCCAGGTCCACTTCAGCCCGTCGGCGCTGGTCGCGTAGTCGGTGACCATCTGGTCCGCCTCGTCGGGCCGGGCCAGGGGGTGGCACGACGCCCACAGGTGCCACACGCCGCCCCGCCGCAGGATGACCGGGTCCTTCACGCCCGTCTTCGGGTCGCCGGGGAGCACGGTCCTGCGCAGCCGCGGATCGAAGGTCGCGGGGTCGTCGGCCTCCAACACCTCCACCCGCCAGTGCTTGGTGCCGTGGGTGGCGCAGCTGAGATACAGCCGCCAGCGCCCTTCGGGGGTGCGCACCAGTGCCGGGCGTTCGAGGGACTCCGTGTCCATCTCCTCGCTGGTGATCGTCGCCACGGTCTCGAACACCTCGCCGCAGACGGAACGGGCGACCACGATCGCGTGCCCCCGGCCCTGTCCCAGCGGGCGGCGCAGGCGGTAGGCGAGGTAGATCAGCCCGTCGGCGGCGACCGCGCTGGGCGCGCCGGCCCAGTGGCCGTCTCCCGCGACGGCGGGCGCGACGGCGACCACCGAACGACCGGGGGCCGGGAGCAGCGCGGCGAGCCGGGGATCGTTCTCATCGATCAGCATGGGGTCGAGGCTAGGCGGTGCTTCGGAAGCGCTCACAGACATTCACCATTCGTGGTCGCGGCGTCGGCCTGACTTTGACGTCCGAATTAGCCTACCGAATTGGTAGGTTGGATGGGGAAGGACTAGTCGAGCCGGCCCTCCTCCCGGTGCGGCCAGGGCGAGGCCGCCACGACGGTCCCGTACAGCACATGGTCGGCGAGCAACGCGACCCGTTCGGCGACCCGGTGGTCCTCCTTGCGCGGCAGGCCGAGCACCGGGGCGATGCCGACCTCGAAGACCCCCCAGAACAGCAGCCCGTAGGCCGGTCCCGCCCACGGCCGCCTGCGCAGGGCGCGGGGCAGGGCCCCGAAGAGGGCGCCGCCGGCCGTCCCGTAGAGCCAGTGCACGGCCTCGATCAAAACCGGACGCCGCTCGGGCGGGAAGCGGTGCAGCAGCCCCGGGGTCGCACGTTCCAGGACCGACTCCGGCGGCACCTTCTCGATCACGCCGAGCGCCGCCGACGCCTGGCGCAGACCGGACATGGCCATCGCGCCGATCGCGCCACGGGCCGCGGCGCGCAGGATCGGCCGCGCCGCTCCGCGGCCTCCGGCCGGCCGGGTGCCCCCGGACGACTCGGTGGCCGGGGACGTGACCCGGGTCTGCGTCATGCGCCGCACCTTCTTCGCCGATCCGTCACTCTACGCAACCATTTGATACCAAGGCCAACCGGTCCCAAACCTGCCGCTGACCTGCACGGACTAGATGCGGCGCACACTTACCCGTCGCCTTCGACGGTTGATAAACACAGCATGACGCCTGATTGGCCGATAAGGGGGCCTGCGCCATGAGTGCAGCCGAGACGAAGACCGCGCTGGACGAGGTTCACATCTTGTGGACCTCCGAGGGGATGAGCTGCGACGGGGACACCGTCTCGGTGACGGCCGCCACGCTGCCGAGCATCGAGGACGTCGTCCTCGGCCTCGTCCCCGGCCTGCCCAAGGTGCACCTGCACAACAAGGTGCTGGCC
This sequence comes from Dolomitihabitans soli, assembly GCF_022213955.1. GTDB lineage: Bacteria > Actinomycetota > Actinomycetes > Streptosporangiales > Streptosporangiaceae > Streptosporangium_A > Streptosporangium_A soli. The sequence goes on from NZ_JAKNTW010000024.1 coordinate 148,637, forward strand.
ATGGAGGTGGGCGCGAACTTCATGGCCGCCTTCCACCAGGCCGCGGAGGACACGCTGGGGCCGTTCATCCTGGTGATGGAGGGCTCGATCCCGAACGAGCGGATCAACGGGGAGGGCTTCTGGACGTCGATGGGCAACGACCCGGTGACCGGCGAGCCCATCACCGTCAACCAGTGGATCGACCGGCTCGCGCCCAAGGCGTGGGCGGTGGTCGCGGCCGGGACCTGCGCGACGTACGGCGGCATCCACGCGATGGCCGGCAACCCGACGGGATGCATGGGCCTCTCCGACTACCTCGGCCACGACTTCCGCTCGGCGGGCGGCCTGCCCATCGTCAACGTGCCCGGGTGCCCCGTGCAGCCCGACAACTTCATGGAGACGCTGACCTGGCTGCTCTACCAGGCCGCCGGGCTCGCCCCGATGATCCCGCTCGACGATCAGCTCCGCCCGACGTGGCTGTTCGGCAAGACGGTGCACGAGGGATGCGACCGAGCCGGCTACTACGAGCAGGGTGATTTCGCGAAGGACTACAACTCCCCCAAATGCCAGGTGCGGATCGGCTGCTGGGGACCGGTGGTCAACTGCAACGTGACCAAGCGCGGCTGGATGGACGGCGTCGGCGGCTGCCCCAACGTGGGCGGGATCTGCATCGGCTGCACGATGCCCGGCTTCCCCGACAAGTTCATGCCGTTCATGGACCAGCCGCCCGGCGGCACGGTGTCCTCGGCGATGTCCACGGCGTACGGATCGCTGATCCGCAAGCTACGCGGGATCACCAACAAGACCGTGAACAAGGAACCGAAGTGGCGGCACAACCGCCCCGAGCTGACCAGCGGATACGACCCCCGCTGGGGCCAGGGATAGCAGGGGGAAGGTCGAAGTGGCAATCCGCACGCAACAGGCGCAGGAGTCCCGCGAGCTCGTCGAGATGTCCTGGGACCCGATCACGAGAATCATCGGCAACCTGGGCATCTACACCAAGATCGACTTCAAGAACAACGAGGTCGTCGAGTGTAAGAGCACATCATCGCTGTTCCGGGGCTACAGCGTGTTCATGCGCGGCAAGGATCCCCGGGACTCGCACTTCATCACCAGCCGGATCTGCGGCATCTGCGGCGACAACCACGCGACCTGCTCCGTCTACGCGCAGAACATGGCCTACGGCATCAAGTCGCCGCCGCTGGCCGAATGGATCATCAATCTCGGCGAGGCCGCCGAGTACATTTTCGACCACACGCTCTTCCAGGACAACCTGGTGTTCGTCGACTACTGCGAGCAGATGGTCAAGGAGACCAACCCCGGCATGCTGCGCCGGGCGGAGACGACCGAGGCGCCCAGGGGGAGCATCCACGGGCTGCGGACCATCGCCGACATCATGCGGGCCTTCAACCCGTTCACCGGCTCGATGTACCGCGAGGCCCTCCAGATGAGCAGGCTCACCCGGGAGATGTTCTGCCTGATGGAGGGGCGGCACGTGCATCCCTCGACGCTGTATCCCGGCGGGGTGGGCACGGTCGCGACGCCGCAGTTGTTCACCGACTACCTGGTCCGGCTGCTGAAGGTGCTCGACTTCGTCAAGAAGGCCGTCCCGATGAACGACGACCTCTTCGACTTCTTCTACGAGGCGCTGCCCGGCTACGAGGAGGTCGGCCGGCGACGGGTCATGCTGGGCTGCTGGGGATCCTTCCAGGATCCCGACGGGGTCGACTACGACTACCGGAACATGGGCGAGTGGGGCCGGCGGATGTACGTGACGCCCGGCATCGTCCTGGACGGCGAGCTGCGGACGACGAGCCTGGTCGACATCAACGTCGGGCTGCGGATCCTGCTGGGCAGCTCCTACTACGACGACTGGCAGCAGGAGGAGACCTTCGTCACGCACGACCCGCTGGGCAACCCGATCGACCAGCGGCACCCCTGGAACCAGACGACGCTGCCGAGGCCGCAGAAACGCGACCTCGCGGACGGCAACTACAGCTGGGTGATGAGCCCGCGCTGGTACGACTCCGCCACCGACGACCACCTCGCGCTGGACACCGGCGGCGGGCCCCTCGCCCGGCTGTGGACGACCGCGCTCGCCGGGATCGTCGACACCGGAGCGGTGAAGGCGACCGGCCACAGCGTGCAGATCAACCTGCCCAAGAGCGCGGCCTTCCCGGAGATGCAGTTCGAGTGGAAGATCCCGCAGTGGTCGAACACCATCGAGCGGAACCGCGCCCGCGCCTACTTCATCGCCTACTCCGCCGCGATGGCGGTCTACTTCGTGGAGAAGGCGATGGCGGAGGTCAGGGCCGGGCGCACGAAGGTCTTCACCGACTTCGAGGTGCCCGAGGAGGCGATCGGCTGCGGCTTCCACGAGGCGGTGCGCGGCGTGCTGTCCCACCACATGGTGATCCGCGAGGGGAAGATCGCGAACTACCACCCGTATCCGCCCACCCCGTGGAACGCCAGCCCGCGCGACATCTACGGCACCCCCGGCCCGTATGAGGACGCCGTGCAGGGGACGCACATCTTCGAGGAGAACGGCCCCGCGAACTTCAAGGGCATCGACATCATGCGGACGGTCCGCAGTTTCGACCCCTGCCTGCCCTGTGGCGTGCACATGTACCTCGGCGACGGCAAGGTCCTCAAGCAGGTGCACTCCCCCACGCTGGGCACGAGCGTCTCCGGCCAGGTGTGACCATGGAACGCGACGACCACGAGGCGGCCGACCGGGTCGGCCACGTCTGCGCCCTGCTGGAGCGGACCGAGTCGCTCCCCGACCCGGCCGCCAGGACGACCGCCATCGAGCTGCTCCAGTCACTGCTGGAGCTGTACGGCGAGGCGCTGGCGCGTGTCATGGCCGCCGGTGACGACGCGCTGCGCAAGGAGCTGGCCGACGACGAGCTGGTGTCGCACCTGCTGCTGCTGCACGGCCTGCACCCGGTGGACCCGCGCACCCGCGCGGAGGCGGCGCTGGGGCGGCTCCGCCCGATCCTCGGCCGGGCGACCGCGGAGCTGGTGGACCTGGCGGAGAACGTGGCACGCGTACGGCTCCGCCAGGATCGCGGCGGATGCGGCGGCGCGACGGCCAGGCTGCGCACCGCCGTACAGGAGGCGATCCGCGACGCGGCTCCGGAGATCGAGCGGGTGGAGATCGACGAGGCGGGCCCGGCGCCCGTGCTGATCCCCGTCGAGAGCCTGCGGCGCGGCACGGGGGCGGCATGACGACGCGGATCGCGGACAGCGGGCTGCACAGGCTGATCAACCGGCCCGCCGGGCAACGGCAGGAGCGGGCCGAACGCTGCGAGCTGTGCGCCGCGCCCGTCGCCCCGGCCCACCGGCACCTGCTGGACCGCGGCGCCCGCGAGCTGCGCTGCGCCTGCCGGGCCTGCGCCGTGCTGTTCGACCACGCCGCCGCCGGCGGGGACCGGTATCGCCTGGTCCCGGACCGGCGGTGGCACCTCACTGACTTCGCCCTCGACGACGCGACCTGGGAGGGCCTCCGCATCCCGGTGCGGATGGCGTTCTTCCTCCGCGACTCGGCGGCGGGACGGACGGCCCTGCTGTACCCCAGCCCGGCCGGCGCCGTCGAGTCGCCGCTGAAGCAGGCGACCTGGGATGAGCTGGAGCGGGTCAACCCGGTGCTGCGCCGGTTGGCGCACGACGTGGAGGCCCTGCTCGTGGACCGCACGGGCGACTCGCGGGACCACTGGCTGGTGCCCGTCGACGACTGCTACGCGCTGGTCGGACTGCTGCGCACCCACTGGAAAGGGCTGGCGGGCGGCGCCGACGTGTGGCAGGAGATCGCCCGGTTCTTCACCGAACTACGCGGGCGGGCCAAATCCGTCGCCGCGACCGGCATGTGAGAGGAACCAGACAATGGCCATCAGGACCGGCAGACCCGAGGTGAGCCCGGACGCCCCCTCGCACACCAAGGGCGTCAAGCAGGGCAACTCGCTCGGCCACTACGAGTGCCAGCCGGGCCATCTGCCCGACGGCCGCTCCACGGCCGCCCGATCGACCGGGATCAATCCCTGCGACCGCGAGCCCATCGACCGCAGCATGCCCAACCTGTCTCCGGCCTGAGCCGATGACGACGAGTCAGACTCCTCCGGGCACGGCCTGCCAGCCGATCCTGCGGATCTCCGTCGAGGGGGTCGAGACGCAGGAGTTCGCGGCCACGCCGACGCTGGCGTTCAGGCTGCGGATCGACGACATCGGCGGGGCGGCGATCCGGTCGGTCGCCCTGAACACCCACATCCGCATCGACGCGGCCGACCGCACCTACGACGACGCCGGCCAGAAGCGGCTCGCGGAGCTGTTCGGCGCGCCCGCGGAGTGGGGCAGGAACCTGCGGAGCCTGCTGTGGACGCAGACGGTCACGCAGATACCGGCGTTCACCGGGGGCACGACCGCGATCATCCCGGTGGGCTGCACCTATGACTTCGAGGTGGCGGCGGCCAAGTATCTGCACGGGCTGCGGGAGGGGGAGGTCCCGCTGGACTTCCTCTTCAGCGGAACGATCTTCTACCAGGAGGACGACCGGTTGCGGGCGGTACGGATCCCGTGGGACACCGAAGCCGTCTTCCGGATGCCGGTGCGGGCGTGGAAGGACACGATGGCGCACTACTTCCCGAACACCGCCTGGGTACGGCTGAGCCACGAGGCGTTCGACCGGCTGTACGCCTACAAGACGCATCACACGCTGGCCACCTGGGACGACGCGGTGCACGCCCTGCTCCGGGCGGACGGTGGGTGACCGATGGACCAGGCGGCAGAGATCGCGCGGGCCGTACTCTACGAGGGCTACCTGCTGTGGCCCTACCGGCAGTCGGCCCCGAAGAACAGGCACCGCTGGACCATCGGCGGCGTCCACCCGGAGCCGTACGGCCGGGCGCACGACGGCAATCCCTGGCTGATGCAGACGCAGGTCCTCCTCCAGGCCGGTCCGGCCGACACCGTCGAGGCACGGGTGCGTTTCCTGCACGTCGTCACCCATGAGTTCGCCGGCCCGCCGGGGACCACGGGCGGAGAGGCGCCGGTCCGGGAGGAGGCGACCGAACGGGAGACCGCGGTCACCGGTCTCGGCCTCGCCGAGCTGCTCGGCGGCCCGGCTCGGGTGGAGATCGACATCCCGGCGGGCGAGGACGTCGAGTGGCTGACGGACGCCGGCGGGCGGCGGGTCGCCGCGGCGCTGCGCCGCTGGGAGGCGGTGCGCGGGCACGTCGAGGTGCACGCGGACCTCCTGCGGCCCGGCCTCTGCCGGCTCACCGTCCGGGTCGCCAACACGACCGGCTGGCACGGCGCCTCCCGCGCCGAGGCGCTGAAGCGCACCCTGGTCTCCGCGCACACCGTCGTGTCCACCGGCGGCGGGCGGTTCGTCTCCCTGATGGACCCGCCGGAGGATCTCCGGGCCTTCGCGGACGGCTGCCGCAACCTGGGCACCTGGCCGGTCCTGGTCGGCGGCGAAGACGAGCGGCACACGATGCTGTCCTCGCCGATCATCCTCTACGACCACCCGCGGATCTCCCCCGAGAGCCCCGGCGACCTCTTCGACGCGACGGAGATCGACCAGCTGCTCACCCTGAGCGTGCTGGCCCTGACCGAGGAGGAGCAGCGGGAGATCCGCGAAGGCGATCCCCGGGGCCGGGCGATCCTCGACCGGTGCGCCGCCCTCTCCCCCGAGCAGCTCATGCGACTGCACGGGACCATGCGCGAGGTACGGCGGGAGCCCGGAACGTGAACCCGATGGACTTCTGGGAGCGGATGGAACGCCGCGGCCCGGACACCGTGGTCGTGAACGGGGTGCCGCTGGGCGTGGGGAGCCGGGTCCGGCTGCGGCCCCGATCCAACGCCGACATCTTCGACCTCGTGCTGGACGGGCAGGTGGCCGTGGTCGAGGGGATCGAGCAGGACGACGAGGGGGCCTTCCACGTCGCGGTCACCCTTGAGGACGATCCCGGCCGCGACCTGGGCGAGGCCCGGCTGCCCGGGCATCGCTTCTTCTACTCGCCCGAGGAGGTCGAGCCGCTCGGGCCGCGCGAAGCCGCCGAGCGGGTCTCCCGGGTCCTCGTCGCCGGGATCGGCAACATCTTCCTCGGCGACGACGGGTTCGGCGTCGAGGTGGTGCGCCGCCTCGCCGGGGAGGAGGCGGCCCCGGGGGTGGACGTCGTCGACTTCGGGATCAGGGGCATGGACCTGGCCTACGCCCTGCAACGCGACTACGACACCGTGATCTTCATCGACGCCGCTCCCCGTGGGCAGCCGCCGGGGACGCTCACGGTGCTCGAACCGCACCTGCCGGAGGGCGGGACCGCGGTGGAGACCCACGGCATGGATCCGATCCGGGTCCTGCGGCTGGCCGCGGAGCTCGGGCGGATGCCCGCCAGGGTCCTCGTGCTGTGCTGCGAGCCGGCGACGGCGCTGACGGGGGCGCCCGACGAGGACGTGCTCGTCGGGCTGAGCGAGCCGGTGCGCGCGGCGATCGACGAGGCGGTGGGCCTGGCGCGGTCGCTGGCGGGCGAGGCGGCAGGCAACGAGGAGAGAGATCTGACATGAGAAAACTGCGCGTGGCGGCGCTGGTCGGGACGTGTGCGCTGACGGCGCTCGTCGTCCTGCAGTGGCCGGAGATCCACCGGTACCTGAAGATGAAAAGGATGTAGGACGTTCATGCATGAGATCGGAATGTGTGAAGGACTGCTCGACCTGATCGAGCAGCGGGCGGCGGGACGGCGGATCACCGCCGTCCGGTTGCGCGTCGGCGCCCGGCACGCCGTGGTCGACGAGGCGTTCGACCAGGCGTTCGCGGTCGTCGCGGACGGCACCGCCGTACAGGACGCCGTGGTGGACCTCGAAGTCGTGCCCGTCACGGTCACCTGCCGGACGTGTGAGCGGCTGTCGGAGTCGCTGGACGTGCTGGCCGTCTGCGCGCACTGCGGCGGCGACGACGTCGACATCAGCGGCGGGGACGAGCTGGTCCTGGAGTCCGTCCAGTTCGAGACGACGCCCCGGCGGGAGGACGAGCCGGATGTGCCTCGGAATCCCCGGTGAGCTGGTGGAGGCGGTCGGGGACCAGTGCGACCTCGCGGTGGTGGAGGTCAGCGGGATCCGCCGCCGGATCAACGTGGCCCTGCTCGCGGACGAAGGGCTGAAGCCGGGCGACTGGGTGCTGGTCCATGTGGGGTTCGCGCTGTCCAAGATCTCCGAGTCGGAGGCGCAGGCGGTGCTGGACCTGCTGGAGGGGATCGGGCAGGCGTACACGGACGAGGTCGACGCGCTCCGCGAGTCGGATATCTCATGACAATGTGGAGGAGGATCCGTGCGGTTCGTCGATGAGTATCGCGACGCGGGGATGGCACGGGCGCTCGCCGCCGAGATCGCGGCCCGTTGCGAGCCGGGGCGGCGGTACACGTTCATGGAGGTGTGCGGGGGACACACCCACACCATCTACAAGCACGGCTTGGAAGACTACCTGCCGGAGACCGTGACGCTCGCGCACGGGCCCGGCTGCCCGGTCTGCGTGATCCCGATGGGCAGGGTGGACGACGCCGTCCACATCGCGGAGCAGCCGGGCGTGATCCTGACGTCGTTCGGCGACATGATGCGGGTGCCCGGCGGACGGGGGTCGTTCTTCGACGCGAAGGCGGCCGGGGCCGACATCCGGATGGTCTACTCGCCGCTGGACGCGCTCAAGATCGCGCGTGCCAACCCGGACCGCCGGGTGGTGTTCATGGCGATCGGCTTCGAGACCACCGCGCCCTCGACGGCGATGACGGTGCTGCGGGCCGCTGCCGAGGGCCTGGACAATTTCTCCGTCTTCTGCAGCCACGTCCTGATAATTCCGGCCATCAAGGCGATCCTCGACTCGCCGGACATGCGGCTCGACGGCTTCATCGGCCCCGGGCACGTCTCCACGGTCATCGGCTGCGAGCCGTACGAGTTCATCGCCCGCGAGTACGGCAAGCCGCTGGTCGTCGCCGGATTCGAGCCGCTGGACATCCTCCAGTCGATCCACCTGCTGCTCGGCCAGCTCGCCGGCGGGCGGGCGGAGGTCGAGAACCAGTACGCCCGAGTTGTGCCGTGGCACGGGAACCGGGTCGCCCTTGAGGCCATCGGCAAGGTGATGCGGCTGCGGCCCCACTTCGAGTGGCGAGGGCTCGGCTTCATCGCGGACTCGGCGCTCGGCATGGCCGACGAGTACGCCGCCTTCGACGCGGAGCGGATCTTCGACCTGCCCGGGATACGGGTCGCCGACCCGAAGGCCTGCCAGTGCGGCGAGGTCCTCAAAGGGGTGCTCAAGCCGTGGGAGTGCAAGGTGTTCGGCACCGCGTGCACCCCGGAGACCCCGATCGGGACCTGCATGGTCTCCTCCGAGGGCGCGTGCGCCGCCTACTACGACTTCGGCCGTTTCAGCAGGGAACGAGTGAGAGAGGCGACCCGGTCATGAGCACCGAACCGGTCACCGAACAGCGGCAGGCGGAATGGGCGGAACGCGCGGTCAGGGAGTCGGCCGCCGGGCAGCCCGACGACCCCGGCACGCCGTACGCGGGGCGGGAGCAGCAGGTCCTGGCCAGGATCGAGCGGGCCCGGCGGCGCCGGCCGGTCGTCAGGGAGGAGCGGATCACCCTCGCCCACGGCTCCGGCGGCAAGGCGACGCACACGCTGATCGACGCGGTCTTCCTGGAGGCGTTCCGCAACCCGTTGCTCGCGCCCCTGGAGGACGGGGCGACCCTGTCACTCGGTACGGCGCGGGCGGTCTTCACCACCGACTCGTTCGTGGTGAACCCGCTGTTCTTCCCCGGCGGCGACATCGGCGACCTGGCGGTCAACGGCACCGTCAACGACCTCGCGGTGTGCGGCGCCCGCCCGCTCTACCTGTCCGCCGGTTTCATCCTGGAGGAGGGCTTCCCCGTCGCCGACCTGCGACGCATCACCGCCTCCATGTCCGCCGCGGCGAAGGCGGCCGGGGTGTCGATCGTCACCGGCGACACCAAGGTGGTCGAGCGCGGCAAGGCCGACGGCTGCTACATCACCACGGCCGGCGTCGGCCTGATCGACCGGCCCGCCCTCGGACCACCGCCGGAGGGGTCGCCGGGGCTGTCGATCTCCGGTGCGCGGCCCGGTGACGCGGTCGTCGTCTCCGGGCCGATCGGCGAGCACGGGGCGGCGATCATGGTGGCCCGGGGCGAGTTCGAGATCGAGGCCGACCTCGCCTCGGACACCGCGCCCCTGCACGACCTCGTGGCCGCTCTCCTCGACGCGCTGCCCACGCAGGTCAGGACCATGCGCGACGCGACCCGCGGCGGAGTCGCCACCATTCTCAACGAGGTGGCGACCGGTTCCGAGGTGGCCGTGGTGGTCGAGGAGACGGCGGTGCCGGTACGGGCCGAGGTCACCGGCGTGTGCGAGCTGCTCGGGATCGACCCGCTCTACGTCGCCTGCGAGGGCCGGTTCGTCGCGGTGGTGGACGGCGCGTACGCGGATCGCGCGCTCCAGGCCCTGCACGGGCACCCACTCGGCCGGGGCGCCGCCGTGATCGGCCGCGTCGTGGCGGATCCGGCCGGCCTGGTACTGCTGAAGACCACCTTCGGCGGCACCCGGATCGTCGACCTGCTCGTAGGGGATCCGCTCCCCCGCATCTGCTGATCCGCCTGGTTCGATGAGGCGGCGCGGGATTCCCGGGCCGTTCAGTTGCCGCTCAAGCCTCTTACTACACCCGATGCAGTTTGCTTTGGCGGCACCTAGCCCGCCAGGCGTACTCGCGCTCAAGCCTCTTACCACACCCGATGCAGTTTGCCTTGGCGACACCTAACCCGCCAGGCGTACCCACGCGGCCGCCTCTCGCCCGATGACATCGAACTGATATCGCCGTCATTGTTGGATCCTGACGTTCCATCCGCTTCGACTGTCCGCCCTGGGGCCGCGTCATCGCCACGATGTATCTCGGCGTCGCCGAACGAGCATCGTGTGGAGGTCGCCACACTCCAGGGCGGACAATCCGACCAACTGCCAGCGACACGATGTCCCGACGGCGACAGTTTTCATTGTGGTGGGGTTATGGACGTGGTCAGCACCGCCGAGGTCCCGACGAAAGAACGCTTCGCCTTATGGCGCGAAGTGAGTTCGAAGATGTGGGTGCCCCTCGATGCACGCTGCGAACCGCACCTGGAAAGCGGATTTCGGGCGCAGGCCAGTTTCAGCGGGTTCGGTCACGTGCGGGCGCTCTTGCTGACCACGACGCCGCTTTCAGTCCACCGCACGCCCAAGCTGATTCGCCAGTCCGATCCCGAAGTGTTCTTCCTGAACTGCGCCGTGCATGGTCGCGTGGTGGGAGAGCAGGACGGCCGGCGCGCGGACTTACAAGTCGGGGATCTGTTCCTACGTGACAGCTCGCGTCCCTACCTGACCAGGTTCGCACCGGGAGACCCGGCGAGCCAAGTGCTGGTCCTGCAATTCCCGCGCTCGTCGCTGCCGTTGCCCGAGCGGGACCTGAAGGCCCTGACCTCGGTCCGCATCCCGGGCGACCAGGGCATCGGTGCGCTGTCCTCGCAGTTCCTACTGGGATTCGCCCGGCACATGCACGAGTTCAGCCCAGCCGACATCACCCACCTGTCCACGCTTACGCTCGATGTGCTGACCGCCGCTCTGGCCGGCGCACTGGACACGCACAGCGCCGTACCACCCCACACCCGGCAGCGTGCACTGATGGCCCAGATCCACGCCTTCATCCGCGACAACCTCAGCGATGCGCACCTGACCCCGGCCACGATCGCCGCAGCCCACCACATCTCCCTGCGCTACCTGCACAAACTGTTCCACCAGGAGGGGCACACCGTCGCCGGCTGGATCCGCGAGCACCGCCTGCAGCAGTGCCGGCGCGACCTGGCCGCCCCCCGGCTGGCCGCCCACCCGATCCACGCGATCGCCGCCCGATGGGGATTCACCAGCCCGGCGCATTTCAGCCAGGCCTTCCGCAGCGCCTACGGCCTGTCCCCGCGCCAATTCCGCCGGCAGCGCGCGACAGTGCGCACAAACTAAAGACGTGTGCGCTCACCCGTAACGACAAACCCGTCCACGGCATGCACCCTCTTAGTGAGGAAGGGCCGAACCGAAGCTTCTGGTGGTGGTCAATTCATGGCTCGATTTCTCGTCGAGCCCGGCCGCGTCCATGCCGGCAGGCAGATACGACGCACACATGAAATGAGGAGAGTCCATGCGATCAAATGTCAAGAAGCTCCTTCTGGCCGCCATGGCGGCGATGATGCTGACGGCCACGGCCGGCACTGCCCACGCCGCCGATACGGCACAAACCGGCAATGCGTCTGCGTACATGGGAGATCCTGCATACAACACCAAGGAACTGTTTCTCACGGCGAACCCGAAGGACGACATGGCCGACGGCCGCGTAATCCGGTCTATCGACCTCAGAGCGGGGAGGTACCGCTCGAGCATGGTGGTGGGCCAAGGCTGCAGTCTCGAGTTCAACCTTCCCGCGGGAACATACAGTTGGCGCGGTCTTCTCGATCCCAAGGACGGGTACTACAGGGAAAGCGCGATACTTGAGGGTCCTGTGACGGTTCACCTCGGTTACTGTAGTTGGAAGATTTCTTCATCCGGAACCGTCAGGTGGGGCACCAAACTCGTTCCACTGTCGTTCTGATCCTGAGCTGTGTCTGCGGCATGGCGGGGCTTCGGGCGACGCGATCCCGGGTCACCGGCAGGGCCACAGCGAAGTATCGGTAACAACCTGAATTTCCGTTTCGTGGACTGACCGTCCCGGGACTGCAGGAAGGGCCGCCCAGCCGTGGCCATGGGCCGCAACCGGACCCATCCACAAGATCATCTCTGGACCATACGCCGCCGCGCCCGACCGCCACCCTCTTGACAGGCGCCCGAAACGATAACTACCCGGCCTGGTGTCTTCACGCCTTTCGATAATCGTCCGGCTGATGGCCGATCACCTAAGCCTGGGCGACCAGTCGCCGAACAATGCGTGCGAGGTCTTCTGCCGGAGCGGATCAGCGCCCCAAGATCGGGGGCGAGCGGCAGTGTGAGCCGCTCGATCGAAAGGGGAATGATTATGAAGACTTTGCTCAAGACGGCGCTGACGGGCGTCGGCGTGGTGGCCGCGAGCCTGCTCCTCGCGCAGCCGGCCTCGGCCGCCTCGTTCAGTTGGAACGTCGGCGACGGCGTCGTCAGCTACAACGACGGCACGGACACCATCTGCGCGCAGGCGTACAACACCGAGGGCGCGCGCTGGGTTGAGGTGAGGCTGACCCCGGTCAACGGGGGAGGCCCGTCCTACACCTGGAGGGACAACAACAACTACTACGGCCATTCGGGCAGCACGTGCCGGAGCCTGGCCACCGCATATGAGGACACCAACTACCGCGCCACGGTCAGGACCTACTGGGGCGAGCGCGGCACCACGATTAGCCGCGGCAGCCGCACCTTCTACAGCTGATCGCGTCGTCATCGATCTCCGGGACTCCCCGTGCGCCGCTCTGCGGTACGCGGGGAGTCTTCCCGTTCGGCGATGTCCGCCGAGTTCCTCAGGGCGTCCTCGGGCTCTGCCGGGGGTCGACCGGTAGTCGGCTGCCCGGTCGTGGCGCGGTCCCGGGCCACCGCCACGGCCGCCTGGCCGAGGCTGATCCCGCCGTCGTTGCACGGCACCCGCCGGTGCACCAGGACGCGCAGCCCGTGCCGTTCCAGGCCGTCGACGACCGCGCCGAGCAGCAGCATGTTGCCGAACACGCCGCCCGACAGGGCCACCGTGCCCAGGCCGGAGGCCGCCGCGATCCGGCACACCGCCGTGACCAGGGCCGTGGCCAGCCCGTGGTGCACTCTCGCCGCGATGACTCCGGTGGGCACGCCCCGGCGCAGATCGGCCACGGCCGCGCGCACCAGGTCCGTGCTCCGGATCACGACCGGCGACGCGTCCGTGACACCGGCCGGGTAGCCGTCGCGGGTGCGGGGATCAGCGTGCTGTTCGAGGTCCATCGCCGCCTGTCCCTCGTACGTCACCGTGTCGCGGACGCCGAGGAGGGCCGCCACGGCGTCGAACAGCCGTCCGGCGCTCGACGTCACCGGCGCGGTCGCCACCGAGCCGGTGACCAGCGCGGACACGGCGGACCAGTGGGCCTCGTGGCGGCCGATGACGTCGAGACCGGCGGGCGGCTCCGGACCGTACGCGGCGTGCAGGTAGGCGGCGGTCATCCGCCAGGGCTGGCGGATCGCGGTCGCGCCGCCGGGCATCCGCACCTGTTCCAGATGGCCGGCCCGCTGGTAACCCGCCAGGTCGGCCACCAGCAGTTCGCCGCCCCAGACGGTGCCGTCGGGGCCGTACCCGGTCCCGTCGAACGCGACGCCGACGACCGGTCCGGCCTCGCCGTTGTCGGCCAGGCAGGACGCGACGTGCGCGTGATGGTGCTGCACCCCGACCGTCTCCACCCCGTCGAGCCCGAGCGCGTACCTCGTCGACGGGTACCCGGGATGCAGGTCGTGCGCGACCACGGCGGGATCGATGCCGAAGAGCCGCCGCAGCCGCGTGATCCCCTCGGTGAACGCGCGCAGCGTCTCATAGTCGCCCAGATCGCCGAGGTGCGGGGAGATGATCGCGTTCCGCCCTTGGAGCAGGCAGAAGGTGTTCTTCGACTCGGCCCCGCAGGCGAGCACCGGCCGGGGCGACTCCCACGGCAGCGTGATCGGCTCCGGCGTGTACCCGCGGGCTCGCCGTACGGGCAGTTCCGCGCCGCGGAAGACCCTGACCACCGAGTCGTCGGCGCGGGAGTGGATCGGCCGGTCGTGGCAGAGGAAGGCGTCGGCGACGCCGCGCAGCCGCCGCAGCGCGTCCTCGTCCCGGTGGGCGATCGGCTCCCCCGAAACGTTCCCGCTGGTCAGCACGTACGGCCGGGCCAGCTCGCGGGAGAGCAGGTGGTGCAGCGGCGTGTACGGCAGCAGCATCCCGAGGACCCCGCCGCCCGGTGCCACCGACGGCGCGACCCGGCGGCCGGGACGCCGCGCCAGCAGCACGATCGGCCGCCGCCCTCCCGAGAGCAGCGCCGCAGCGGCATCGTCCACCTCGCACAACTCCCGTACGGCGGGCAGGTCCGGCGCCATCACGGCGAACGCCTTGTCCTCCCGGCGCTTGCCGGCGCGCAGCGCGGCGACCGCGGTCTCGTCGGCGGCGTCGGCGGCGAGGTGGTAGCCGCCGAGCCCTTTGACGGCGATGACGGCCCCGGCCGCGAGCCGGGCGGCCGCCGTCACGATCGGGTCGCCGGGGATCACCGCGCCCTCCGGCGTACGCAGCACGAGGACCGGGCCGCACGCGGGGCAGCACACCGGCTGGGCGTGGAAACGCCGGTCGCCCGGGTCCGCGTACTCCCCCGCGCAGGCCGGGCACATGGCGAAGCCCGCCATGGTGGTGCTGTCCCTGTCGTACGGCACGGCGGTGACGATCGTGAAGCGGGGACCGCAGTTCGTGCAGTTGACGAACGGATACCGGTAGCGCCGGTCGGCCGGGTCGAACAACTCGGCGAGGCAGTCGTCACAGGTCGCGGCGTCGGCGGAGACGAGCGCCTGCCGGGCCCCGCCGGGCACGCTCGGCACGATCCGGAATCCCGTGCCCCCGGTCGGGGGGATCGGCAGCACGCTCACCCGCTGCACGACGGCCAGCGCGGGCGCGCGCCGCCTTACCGCGTCCACCAGCGCGGTCACCGCGGACGGGGCGCCCTCCGCCTCGATGAACACCCCGGCGGCGTCGTTGCCGACCAGTCCCGCCAGGCCGTACCTGGCCGCCAGCACGTGCACGAACGGCCGGAACCCGACGCCCTGCACGATCCCTTCGACCCGGATCAGGGAGCGCACCCGCCCGTCCACGGTCAGGACGTCTCCGCCTGCTGGACCAGTTCCCACAGCACGTGGCAGAGCGTCGTCTGCGCCTCCTGGATCCGGTGCACCGACGAGGAGGGGACGACGAAGAGGTGGTCGACGAGACCGGGTTCCGCCATGCCGCCGCCTCCCGACCCGGCGAACCCGACGGTCACCATGCCGCGGCGTCTCGCCGCCTCCAGGCCCCGCAGCACGTTCACCGAGCCGCCACTCGTCGACAGACCCACGGCGACGTCCCCGCGCGTCCCCTGGGCGGCGAGCTGGCGGGCGAAGACCACGTCGAACCCGATGTCGTTGCTGAGCGCGGTGAGCAGCGCCGCGTCCCCGGTCAGTGAGATCGCGGGCAGGCCGCGGCCGCCCTCCCCGGGGGCGAGGAAGAGCTGGGCCAGCGCCTGGGCGTCGGTGCTGCTGCCGCCGTTGCCGAAGGCGAACAGCCGTCCCCCGCCCCGGAACGCGGCGGCGACCGCGCAGGCGCAGCCGGCCAGGGCCGGGCCGAGCCGGTCGAGCACGTCCCCGCGCAGCGCCACGATCTCTTCGGCCTTCGCCACGGTGGACCGGATGACCGCGTCGACCACGCTCTCGGCGTCGCCTCCGTGCTGGAACGGATACAGGATTCTGGCGCCTGTCATGCCGGGTCCCTTCCGAGCACCGCGATGGCCTCACCGGCGTGCACCAGGACGACGTCGCCGGCCCCGGCCTCGACCAGGGCCACGCTGATCTCGTCGCCGGTGTCCGTGATCGCGAGCCGTCCCGGCAGCAACTCGGTGACGCGGACGGGCGCCGCCGTGTCGGCGCAGGTGACGCAGCTGGGGCACTCGGACGGTGTCACGGCCGTGCCTCGGTTCCGAGGAGCGCGGGATGTTCGCAGAACACATGGACCAGCTCCCAGAGGAGGTGATAGATCGTGATGTGGATCTCCCTGGCGATCCGCGGATCGTCGCTGCGCGCGGCGAGCAGGTGGTCGACGGCCGGCAGTCCGTCCGCGGCGGTCAGCGCGATCGTCAGCATGCCCAGCTCGCGTGCCGCCGCGAGCGCGTCCGCCACGTTGCCGCACCGGCCGTCGGTGCGGATCCCCACCGCGATGTCCTCCGGCCGGCCCAGCAGCCGCACCTGCGCGGCGAAGGCGGCCTCGTACCCGTGTTCCCTGGCGACACCGCTCAGCGCCGAGGCGTCGTTGGCCAGCGAGATCGCCGGCAGGGCCCGTTTGCCAACGACCACCGGGTGGGCGAACTCCACGGCGAGGTGCCCCGCGTCGGCGGCCGCCCCGCCGTTGCCGAAGGTCAGCAACCTGCCGCCGCGGTGGAACCGCCCGGCCATGTCCCGGGCCGCCCGGGTGACCGCCCCGGCGTCCTCGGCCAGGGCCAGCCCCGGCCCGGTACGGCGGGCGGAGGCGCTATCGAGCGTGGTGTCCATCGGTGCTCCCCCTCGCCGTCAGGTTTCCGGCCGAGCCGGCGCCGTCGGGCAATAGCCGGGTCTCGATCAGCGGTGCCAGCCGGCTCAGGCAGTAGTCGAGCCGGTTACGGGTCCGCTCCAGGGTGCCCAGCCGGTTCGACAACTCGGTGCGCCCTTTGGCGGTGAGCGTGTAAATACGCCGTGCGGGACCCGAGCCGGACGGCATCCAGTCGGAACACAGGCAGCCGTGCCGTTCGAGCGACCGGAGCGCGCGGTAGACCGAACCGGTGTCGCCGTCGCCGACCCCGAACGGACGCAGCCGCTCGACCAGTTCGTACCCGTGGTCCGGCCGCTCGACCAGCAGCAGGAGCAGGCAGGAGCTCAGATAGTTTCTGGGTTCGAGACCGGCCACTCCCTGCCACCATTCCAACTCAATTAACGACATATCTGAATATAAATACTTTTGGCATGCGATGTCACAGCCACTAGATTATGGTTCACGGCATACCCTGGCGGAATATGCGAATAATCGCATCGGATGGTATGTCTAACGTCAAAATGCGACCGACCCCCGCACGACACACACAGTGGGATATCCATCTACACTTCGGCACCGGTGTCGCCGGCTCCGCTCACCCGGCACCGCCGCATCGAGCAGATCCTGCGCTGGTCACCGTGGCGACTCCGCCACCAAGCCACCGCCCGACGACGCCACTGCCGGCGCAGCCGCCGACCATGGTCTCAACGTGTCACTGGAGCACCGGGCCGACGCGAAGGCCGTGGGCTTCACCGAGCCACGGGCACCTGGCTGTCGCGCCTGCCATCGTGGCCGTCCTCCCGCCTGTTCGCGCCGGAGGGGACGCGCAGCCGGCCGAAGGGGCGCCAGGCCACGCCCATGAGCACGGCCATCGCTGCCGCTGACACCCAGAAAGGTCCGGTGATGCCGAGCCAGCGGGCGATGAGCCCGCCGAGCAGGGCGCCCAGCGCCAGGCCGCCGACGGCGAACATCATGTACACGCTCTGGACGCGGCCTCGCAGCTCGTCGGGCACGGTCCGCTGACGCAGGGTGACGCTCACCGCGCCCAAGATCGAGCAGTGGATGCCGAAGGCGATCAGGACCGGCCCGGCGACCCACTCCGTGCCGGCGAGTGCCAGTCCGACGTGCGTCAGCGTCTCGATGACCAAGCCGACCCGCAGCAGCAGCGAGTCGGAGAACCGCCGCTGGAGACGAGGGGCGATCATCGCACCGACCAGTGCGCCGACTGCGTACGCCGTGATGAGGAGACCGTAGCCGTATTCGTTGAGCCCGAGCCGTTCCCGGCTGTAGAGCACGAGGATCGAGAAGCCCGCCATGTAGGTGATGTTCATCAGGAACAGCGCGACGGTGAGCATCCGGAGCGCGGAGTGGTTCCACAGCCAGCGCAGGCCCTCGCCGATGTCGGCGCGTACCGACCGCCGCTCGGCCGCCGGAGCGGCCCGCCGTACCCCGCGCAGGGTGGAGATCAGCACGGCCGCCAGCACGAACGTCACGGCGTTGATCCCGAACGGCAGCGCCGCCGCCAGCACGAACAGGGCCGCGCCCAGCGGCGGCGCGGCGAACTGGTTGACCGCGAAGAAGACCGTCTGCATGCGCGCGTTGGCGCGCGGGAGGTCCTCCGACTTCACGACCATCGGAACCAGCGTCCCCGAGGCGTTGTCGCCGAGGGTCTCGCACGTCCCGAGCAGGAACCCCGCGGCGTAGATGACCGGGATCGTCGCCACGTCCCGCCACACCGCCAGCGCCAGCACGCCCACGACCAGGCCGCGGAGCACGTTGACCACCACGATCAGCCACCGGCGATCGAGGCGATCCACGAAGACGCCGCTGACCAGTGAGAACAACACCCAGGGCAACTGCTGGACGAACACAGCCAAGCCGACCAGCACCGGATCATCGGTGACCGAGGCGACCAGCAACGGCGCGGCGGCCGCCGCTATGCCGTCGCCGATATTGGAGACGGTGGTAGCCGCCCACAACGTGTTGAAACTTCTGCCGAGTCCCGCCATCATCTGCGTCCTGTCGTTCAGTACTCGCCTGACACTTCGGTTGAGGTGGCATGGAAACGGCCACCACGTGATCCTTGGGAGTTTGTGAAGACACCTGAAGATCGTGTGATGGCCGTGGCTGACAGCGTAGACCCTGACGGCTGGTTGCTGATCTTAATAAAATCGATGAGCCGGATCGCGGGCCGGTTCGGGCGCGTGCGCCCCGCCGTACGTCTGGCGCCTGCCATCGCGGTGGCGCTGCTGGTCCTGCTGGTCCCGAGACTGGAGGCGGTCGCCGCCCGGCTCGCGGTGATCAGCTACTGCGTCCCGCTGCTCGCGATCGGCCCGATCATCCTGGTCGTCTTCGGCGGGTTCCGCCACGACGAGCTGTGGGCCGGCATCGTGGTCGTCACCGCTGTGTCGATCGTCGGGGTCGTGGAGTCACTCGTCCTCACCCGCTTCGGACGGCTCGCCGCCGACGATCACTGACCTGCGGTCAGGTGCGGGCGACGACCCCCAGGATGCCGGGAAGGGTGAAATCGACGGCGACCTCGTCCTCGTCCTCGCCCGGACGCCATGCCTGGACCGGGACGATCCCCGGCTCCAGCACCTCCATCCCCGCGACCAGCTCCGCCAGGTCCTTCGGGCCGCGCGAGGTGATCGATCCCGTGGTCGTCGAGCGGTAGACCCGCTGGCCCGCCTCCTGCACCTCGGCGCTGACGTCGCCTTCGAAGGCGTGGGTGATGACCAGGTAGCTGCCGGGGGCGAGCCGCTCGCGGAACGCGGTCGTGACCCTTTCGACCACGGCGTCGTCGGAGACGAAGTGCAGCATCGAGACCAGCAGCACGGCGACCGGCCGGTCGAAGTCGACGACGTCCTCGATCTCCTCGTTGGCCAGCAGATCCTCGGGCTCCCGCATGTCCGCCTGCACGACTCTGGTCCGCGGGTTGTCGGCCAGCAGCGCCCGGCCGTGCACCAGCACGATGGGATCGTTGTCGACGTAGACCACCTGGGCGTCGGGCGCGGTGCGGTGCGCGATCTGGTGCACGTTCTCCCGGGTCGGCAGTCCCGAGCCGATGTCGAGGAACTGGCGCACTCCCTCGGCGGCCAGCAGTTCGACCACCCGTGACAGGAACGCCCGATTCGACCTGGCCATCTCCCGGATGCCCGGCACCACCTGGATGAACTGCTCAGCCGCCGCCCGGTCCGAGGCGAAGTTGTCCTTGCCGCCCAGGTAGTAGTCGTACATGCGGGCAACGCTCGGAACGGTCGGATCGATGCCCACCGGCGCGTGCTCGCTCATCCCCACAGCCCCTCCGTCGTCACGACGGATCATACCGAGGTCGTGGATCATCCGGCCCTTCCGGTGTCACGTGTGACCGCGCACGACGGCTCTGGTCTCACGGGCGAGCTGGACTTCCTCGCGTGCCTCGACGACGAGGACGGGAACCACGGCGTCGTCCGCGCTGATCGGGCCGTCCTGGTCACGGTTGCCGATCACCGGAGGGGCGACGCCGAGCGAACGCAGCCGACGGCACACCGCGTCCCGTACCTCGGGCTGGTCCCAGCCGATCTCCCCGGTGAACACCAGCGCGTCGAGGCGGTCCAGCGACGTGGCCGCGGCGGCGATCTCCCGGCTCACCCGGTGGGCGAACACGGCCAGGGCGAGCCCCGCGTCCCGGTCGCCGTCGCGTTCGGCCGCGACCAGTTCTCTGGTGTCTCCCGACAGCCCGCCGGACAGGCCCAGCAGCCCGGACTCGCGCCACAGGCCCCTCCGCAGGTCGTCGAGAGAAAGCCGGTCCTCGGCAAGCAGCCAGAGCAGCATGCCGGGGTCGACGCTGCCCGAGCGCCTGCTCATCGGCACGCCCTCCAGCGGCGTGAACCCCATGGAGGTGTCCACGCTGCGCCCGCCGGCCACGGCGCACACCGACGCGCCGCCGCCCAGATGGGCGAGCACCATCCGCGTCGCGGCGACGGGCGTGCGGAGCAGTTCCGCGGCCCTGTCGGCCGCCCAGGCGTAGGAGAGGCCGTGGAAGCCGTATCGGCGCAGGCCGTACGTAGCGCGCCAGCTCGCGGGCAGCGGGTAGACCACGGCGGCCTCCGGCAGACCGGCGTGGAAGGCGGTGTCGGGGCACACCACGTGCGGGATGGCGGGCAGCAGCCGGCGGGCGGCGTCCAGCAGGGCGAGGGCCGGGGGCAGGTGCAGCGGCGCGAGGCCGGTGAGCCCGCCGAGCAGGCCGGCCACCCGGTCGTCGGCCACCAGCGGCCGCACCACCACGTCGCCGCCGTGGACCAGACGGTGCCCGACGGCCGCGACCTCCGTGCGCCGGTCGAGGAAGTCCGCCAGCGCGTCGTGCGCCTCCACGTCGTCCGGCGCGTGCGGGAGACGCGCGCTGTCGAGCACGTCGTCGCCGTGCAGGAGGTCCAGCCGCAGGCTGGAGGAGCCCGCGTTCACCGCGAGCACGGTCATGGGGTCCGCCGCTACGTCCATCAGGTCCCGCTACCCGGCCACCGGGTGGTCAACCCGCGTTCCGGTCACGCGCTGTGGAGGCGCAGGTCGGATTCGGTGACGTAGCATGGTGGTATGAGGCGAAAGGCAGCTGCCGCTCTGGCGATTCTGGCCGTGCTCGCCGTGGCGGCGATCGCGGTCACGGTCACCATCGATCGTGGCTCCGACGCCGGCGCCGGGGTGGAGAACACCCGCTCCGCCGACGACATCGCCACCTACTGGACCGACGAACGCAGGCGCGACGCCTCTCCAGGGTGACGCATCTCCAGGATGACGCAGAGGCGCGGAACCCGAGTCCCGCGCCCCCGGGTTCAACCGGTCATCGGTTGGTCACGTCGTTGTAGACGTTGATCGCAGCGTCGCCGTGGTAGGGCGACTTGTAGACGATGTTGACCGGATTCTGGTTGCCGTCGACGTCACGGTGGCTGTTGATGCCGATGATGTAACCCCAGCCCCGGCTCAACTGCAGGTCCTGGAGCCAGGGGCCACCGCTGGACCCGTGGAACATGTCACAGTTCATGTGCATGCGGTCGTCGGACGCGCTCGCCCTGCGCACCGCCCCGAAGCAGTACCACAGGTCGTTTCCGGTGAAGTCGGTACGGCGGTAGCCGTCCTGCGGATAGCCGAAGGCGTAGATGTTGTCGAAGTTCTGACCGGCGCCGAACCGGTAGCCCTGGTAACCCAGCCAGTCGGAAAGGTTTCCGCGTTGCGGCTGGGCGTTGAAGGCGATGGCCGCGATGTCATATCTGAAGTTCGCGTTGTTCTGCCAGCCGACCGTGGTGTTGGCGTAGCGCCATGTCCAGATTCCGTGCGGCTCCCGGTTGTTGTCGGCGTCGGGCACGAAGATGAAGTCGCGGAAATAGTTTCCGGTGCCGCCGCCTCCTCCGTGAATGCAGTGACCGGCGGTCCACACCGTGTTCCGGTTCGCGGCGTTGATGACGCTGCCGGTGCAGTAACCGCGGCTGCCGTTCGTGCGAACGAAGTAGATCTTGCCGATGGTGGTCGCCGGCAGGGTGCCCTGGCGGTGCCAGCGCTCGGCCTGCGGGCCCACCAACGCCCGGTTGGAGGCGCCGGGGGACTGCGGCACGCGGGAGGACTTGGCCGGCCGCGCCCCCTTGGCGGTCTGGTCCGGCAGCACGTTCTTGACCTGCGGCTGGCTCTGTGAGGTGACCACGGGGACCGGCTCGGCGGTGGCCGATCGCATCCGCGTCTCGGTCCAGTAGTCGAGGATCTTCTTGTTCGCCGTAGTTCTCTCGGTCCCGGCCGCCGGGGCGGTGGGCGAGGGGGCGAGGGTGTGCGCGGGGGCGGCGGCGGCCGGCGTGGAGACCAGGGCCACCGCCGACCCGGTGACCGTCAGGGCCGCCAATGAAACCGCGACCGCACCACGCCGCAAGCGTGCGCTCATGAATGTTCCTTCCGAGGGAATGCCCGTCATGGACCTCCCTATCCTGCGTTATCAAAAAGCACTTGGGAAGAGCGGCGGAGGTGAAATTTCAAAGGCGGATCGACGTTTCATCATTTCGCCTTTGATATACATATTCACATTGCATGGAAGGGCATTTGTCGATGTGACGGGATAAATACCCGAAGGCGGCCCGCGACGGGAAGGCGGCTCCGCGTCACATCTGGTCCGAAGCCAAACGAATCACCCTCTCGCCCTCGAACGGGATATCGTCGCAGTTTCGTACATAAGTGATCAGATAAGGACAGGAAGTAGGTCGCTGTGGCCATGAGTTCCACCCCCCGACACCCGGCTACGATCCATCTGCGGGCGGCCGGAGTCAGCCTCGTGCTCGACCTCTCCGGCGGCACCCTCCCCCGTGTCCTGCACTGGGGACCCGACCTGGGCGCGCTCCGGCCGCAGGAGGTCGAAGACCTGCGGTCGGCTCTGCGACCGCAGCCCGTCGGCTTCTCCGTGGACGGCCCCGTGGCGCTCGCCGTACTCCCGGAGCAGTCGGCGGGCTGGCTCGGCACGCCCGGACTGGTCGGCAACCGCGGTGGCGCGGACTTCTCCACGGCCTTCGCCGTCGAGGAGGTGGTCCTGCCGGAGGGAGAGACGGGAGGCGTGGTCGTCCGCGCCCGTGACGATGTGGCCGCGCTGGAGCTCGAACTCACCGTCGAGCTGACCCCGGCAGGGCTGGTGCGCCAGCGTGCGACGGTGACGAACCGGGGCGGTTCGCCCTTCGCGGTGGACGCCGTGAACCTCACGCTGCCCGTGCCGTCCGAGGCGGCCGAGTTGCTCGACTTCACCGGGCACCACCTGCGCGAGCGCAGCCCGCAGCGGACCTCCTTCACCCAGGGGCTACGGGTGCGGGAGAACCGCACCGGCCGTACCGGCTACGACGCCGCCTATCTGCTCGCGGCCGGCACGGCGGGCTTCGGGAATCGCACCGGCGAGGTCTGGGCCGTGCACACCGCCTGGTCGGGGAACCACCGGACGTTCGCCGAGCGCACCTACCACGCGGTGTCGCTGCTGGGTTCCGGCGAGCTGCTGCTGTCGGGCGAGGTGCTGCTGGATCCCGGAGCGTCCTACACCACGCCGTGGCAGTACGGCGCCTACGGAAGAGGGCTGGACGAGTTGTCGGCCCGCTTCCACCGCCACCTGCGTGCCCGGCCGCACCACCCGTCGAGCCCCCGCCCGGTGGTCGTCAACACGTGGGAGGCCGTCTACTTCGACCACGACCTCACGCGGCTGCGCGAACTGGCCGACGCAGCGGCGGCCGTGGGCGCGGAGCGCTTCGTACTCGACGACGGCTGGTTCGGCTCCCGCCGGGACGCCCGGAGGGGACTGGGCGACTGGCATGTCTCCGCGCAGGTGTGGCCCGACGGCCTGTCGCCGCTGATCGACCACGTGACCGGTCTCGGCATGGAGTTCGGCCTCTGGGTCGAGCCAGAGATGATCAACGAAGACTCCGACCTGGCCCGCGCCCACCCGGACTGGATCATGGCGACCGGCGGGCGGCTGCCCGGCGCGGCGCGCTCGCAGCAGGTGCTCGACCTCGCCCGTCCCGAGGCGTTCGCCCACATCCTGGCCCGCCTCGACGATCTGCTCTCCGCCTACCCGATCTCCTACCTCAAGTGGGACCACAACCGGGACCTGGTGGAGGCGGGTCACCAGCCCACCGGCCGGGCGGGCGTCCACGACCAGACGAGGGCGGTGTACCGGCTGCTCGACGAGCTGCGCACGCGCCATCCCGGCGTGGAGATCGAATCCTGCTCCTCCGGCGGCGGGCGCGTCGATCTGGAGATCCTCGAACGCACCGACCGCGTGTGGGCCTCGGACTGCATCGACGCCCTGGAGCGGCAGCAGATCCAGCGCTGGACCAACGTCCTGATCCCGCTGGAGCTGATGGGGACCCATGTGGGGGCCGATGTCGCGCACACCACCGACCGCCGCCACCCGATCGACTTCCGGTCCGGCACCGCCCTGTTCGGCCACTTCGGCATCGAGTGGGACCTGACCCGCGCGGATCCCGGCGACGTACGGCGGCTGGCCGAATGGGTCGAGCTCTACAAGGAGCTGCGCGGCCTGCTCCAAACCGGTACGGCGGTGCACGCCGACCATCCGGACCCCGCCTTCCAGTTGCACGGCGTCGTCGCGGAGGACGGCTCGGAGGCGGTGTTCGCCCTGACCGCCGTCGCCACGTCGGCGCTCTATCCGCCGGGCCCCGTCAGGCTGCCCGGTCTCGACCCCGAGGCCGTCTACCACGTCAGGCCCCAGCCCCCGGGCGACGTCCCGGACGGCAACGCCGGCCGGTGGGGGATCGAGCTGCCGTGGTGGACGCCGCGCGGCGTCACCCTGCCGGGCCGGGTCCTCTCCGGCGCCGGACTCCAGGCCCCGGTGCTCTTCCCGGAGCGGCTGGTGCTGCTGCGGGCGACGCGGGTCCCGGCGTGAGACCCGTGCCCGGGATCGGTCCCGAACCGTCGGATGGCCGGCGAATCGGTTCCGTTATCCGCCGTTTACCAAGATCGGACAGGGAATCGACCTGTTGATGGCGATGCCCTTAAGCGGGGCCGGGTAGTTCCTTCTGCGTAACAAGGGGTTGAGAAACGGCTCCGAGCCGCGCCGGACCGCCGCCTTTCGGGGGGTTGGGCGGCGGGAGTGGGGCGCAGGCAGAGCCGATGCGGGCCGGACAGTCGGGGGGTTGTCCGGCCCGCACTTCTCCCTCCAGCGCGATGTCGCACCCGGTCGCCGGCGCTCAGTGCGCGATGACCTGTCCGAGCCGGTCGCCTGGTCCGCCGCCTGAGGACCGCCGTCGCCCGGAAGCCCCGCCGAGCCGTCGTGGCCGGTGGCCGTCGTCGGTGTTCATGCCGTGATCCGGGCGAGGGCGCCGATCTCCAGTGCCACCCACATCGCACCGTCCGGTCCGGCGACCAGGCCGTGCGGCTCCGACGACGGGGTGGGCAGCGGGAACACGTCGATCACGCCCGAGGGCGTGATCCGGCCGACCCGGCCGGACCCCCACTCGGTGAACCAGCAGTCACCGTTCGGGTCCGCGGCGATGGCGTGCGGCCGTGCGCCCCGATCGGGCAGCGGGAACTCGGTGATCTCCCCGTCCGGCCGGATCCGGCCGATCTGACCCGCGCCGATCTCGGTGAACCACAGCGTGCCCCCGGCCCCCGCGGCGATGCCCACCGGGGCGGCGCCGGGGGTCGGCAGCGGATGGACGGTGACCTCGCCGTCGAGGCCGATCCTGCCGATGGCGTCGGCGGAGTTCATGGTGAACCACAGCGCGTCGTCGGCTCCGGCGGCGATCACGGACGGGAACGCCGCCGGGACCGGGATCGGGAACTCAGTGATCACGCCGTCCGTCGTGATCCGGGCGATCCGGCCGGCGTTGATCTCGGTGAACCACAACGCGCCGTCGGCTCCGGCCGCGATGCCGTACGGCCCGGCCTCGGGCGTCGGCGGGGAGAAGGACCGGACGTCGCCGCCGGGCGTGATGCGGCCGATCCGATGGCTCTGAAACTCGGTGAACCAGAGCGCGCCGTCCGGTCCCGGTGTGATGACCGTCGGCCCGCAGGTCGCCGGATCGAGCTGGTGGCGGCCGAGGTCCCCGCCCGGCGTGAAGCGGCCGATCAGGCCGTCGTGGACCATCGTGAACCACAGGGCCCCGTCGGGACCGGTGGTGATGCCGTACGGGCCGGATTCGGGGCCGGACACCGGGAACTCTTCGATCGAAACGGTCATTTGATCTCCTTCAGGAGGTGGTCGATCTGGATGGCCGTGCCGTCGAACCCGTCGCGCAGCGTCCGGTCGTGGGAGACGGCCACGATCGCGCCCCGGTAGGCGTGGAGTGCCTGTTCCAGCTCCTCGACGAGGGTGAGCGAGAGGTGGTTGGTCGGCTCGTCGAGCAGCAGCAGGTCGGCCTCGCCGGTGAGCAGGCGGGCCAGGGCGAGCCGCCGGCGCTGGCCGACCGAGAGCGCGCCGACCGGTGTGTCCAGGCCGTCCGCCCGGAAGAGGCCGAGGGAGAGCAGCCGCTCGCGATGCTCGGCGGGGTAACCGGCCCGGCCCTCGGCGAAGGCTTCGACGACGGTCAGGCCCGGACTGGTGAACACCGACTCCTGCGGCAGGTAGCCGATCCGGCCGCGACGCCGTACGACGCCGTGGTCGGGTTCGAGGTCGCCGGCCAGGACCCGCAGGAAGGTGGTCTTGCCCGCGCCGTTGGGGCCCGAGACCAGCAGGCGGGAGCCCGGTTCGACGGTGAAGGCGCGGACGGCGAGGCGGTCGCCGACCCGTACGTCGCGCAGTTCGACCAGCGGACCGTCGACCGTGCCCGCGTCGAACCGGCCGGCGAACCGCAGCGGGGCGGGCGGTTCGGGGACCGGGGCCTCCCGGAGGCGGCGCAGGCGCTCGGTGGCCTGGCGGACCCGGCCGGCGACCGAGTTCTGCACCCGGCCGGCGGCTCGGTCGTAGGCCATCTTGTTGTTGTCCTTGATCGCGCGGCCGGGGGCGACGCGGTGCGCGGTGGTGGCCGCGAACTCCTCGATCCGCCGGATCTCCTCGCACCAGCCGGCGTAGGCCTGTTCCCAGCGCTGCCGGGCGGCCGCCTGCTCGGCCAGGTAGCCGGTGTACCCGCCGCCGAACCGGGCGACCGCGCCTCCCTCCACCTCCAGGATCGAGGTGGCGACCCGGTCCAGGAAGTGCCTGTCGTGCGAGACGGCGAGGACCGTGCCGGTGTGCGCCCGCAGCCGCTCCTCCAGCCAGTTCATGGCGTCGGCGTCGAGGTGGTTGGTGGGCTCGTCGAGCAGCATCATCTCCGGATCGGCCGCCAGCACGCACGCGAGTCCGAGCCGGGCCTGTTCGCCGCCGGACAGACTGCCCAGCGTGCGGTCGCGGTCGAGGTGCGCGAGCCCGAGGCCGTGCAGCGCCGCCTCGACGCGGGCGTCGGCCTCGTAGCCGCCGCGCGCCTGGTAGACGCTGAGCAGGTCGCCGTACTCGGCCAGCCGGCCCTCGGTGAGGTCGGCCTCCAGCTCCCGCATCCGGCTCTCCATCGCGCGCAGGTCGGCGAGGGCGGCGTCCACGGCGTGCCGAACGGTGTGGGCGGGCGGCAGGCCGAGGGTCTGGCCGAGGTGGCCGATCCCGCCGCCGGCGGCGACGACGATCTCACCGTCGTCGGGCCGGTCGAGGCCGGCGACCAGCCGCAGGAGCGTTGACTTCCCCGAACCGTTCTCTCCCACGATCCCGACGCGCTCGCCCGGCCGTACGGAGAGGGAGACCTGGTCGAGGACCAGGTGGTCGGCGTAAGACTTAGAGATTCCCCGCAGGGTCAGCTGAGTGGACAGGACGGGACTCCAGATCATCGGGCGTACGGGTCGTCGCGGTGCTCGATGAACGGATCATGGCGACTCACTCCTTCTGACATTCTTAATGCTACTAAGTTGCGTTAATATGAGTATGCAGGATGAATCGGAGCCGACGCAAACGGAGGCGGTCATGACCGGTCCGGGAGCCGCCCGGCCCGGCGGGCGCACCGCGCGGACCCGCGCGGCCGTACGCCAGGCCACCCTCGCCGAGCTGGGCGAGAAGGGATACGAGGGCCTGACCGTCGAGGCGGTCGCGCTGCGCTCGGGCGTCCACAAGACCACGGTCTACCGGCGCTGGGGCAGCGTGGCAGGGCTCGCCGCCGACGCGCTGGCGATCGCGGGCGACGAGGCGTGGCCGATTCCGGACACCGGCACCCTCGAAGGCGACCTGCGGGAGCTCGCCCGCCTGGTGGTGACCGGATTCACCGACCCCGAAGCCGGTCCGATCGCGACCGCCTTCGTCTTGGCCTCGGCACGGGATCCCGTCGCCGCGAAGGCGCTGCACGCCTTTTTCGCGGCCCGCCACGAGCAGTCCGCCGTGCTCGTCACCCGCGCGGCCGGACGGGGTGAACTGCCCGCGGGCACGGACGCCGCCGAGGTGGTCAGATGCGCCGTCGCGCCGATCTACTACCGGCTGTTCGTCACCGGCGAGCCCATCAGCGAGGCGGTGGCCGACCGCGCCGCCGCGGCGGCGGTGGCCGCCGCGCGAGCCGGCGTGTTCCAGACCCCGCCGTGACCGAGCGCGGACCTATTCACTAATGTGGTCCATCTGACCCTGTGTTTCGCCGCTTCCTGGTCTCCCGCCGCTTACTATGGCAAAGTCAGCCGATTGGATGAGATCGGTGCCGGCGCGTGGCGCAGGTGCCCATAGCGGGGTTGCGAGTCGAACAGGTCGGACGGCCCCCCAGTAGATCTGGGTGAAAGTCACCCCTTGGCCGCCCCCGCGCGCCACTGCCACCAGATTGCGCCAAATCAGCGAAAGGACCCACGACGATGAACGGGCACACCTCCATGCAATGCCCCGGATGCCGGGGTGTCATGTCCTCCAGCGACGCCTCCGCCTATACCAAGGCCCGCGCGCGGCTGATCCTCGCCCACGGTTACTGCACCTGCGCGACGCCGGCCCAGGCACCCGCCCCGGCCGACATCGCGGTGGCCGCTCCCACCCAGCAGATCCCCGCCCCGCAGTACCTCCAGGCCCCTCCCGTGCGAGCCTGACCGGTCGCTCCGGCCGAGCCGATCCACGTCAACGGCCACGGGGGGCCGTGATCATCTGTGTTACGCTAGGTGAGTCATGAAGAACAATCATGACGCTCCTACCGTCAATCTCAGCGACGACCCCGCGCTGCATCACGCCGCCTTCGTCGCGGCGTTCAATACCGGCGACGTCCGGGCGGTCGATCAGGTCTACGCCGACGACGCCGTCCTCGTCCCCAGCCCCGGCCTGCCCATGACCGGAACACAGCGGTCCGCGGCCGTCCAGCACCTGCTCAGCATGGGGCTGCCCATCGAGGCTGAGCCCCGGCATGTCTACGTCTCGGGCGACATCGCGCTGCTCATCGTCGACTGGTCCATGAGCGACGAGACCGGGATCCGTCTCCAGGGAACCGCGACCGACGTCGCGCGGCGCGGCGCGGACGGGCTGTGGCGTTACGTGATCGACAACCCCTTCGGCACGGCTTGACGGCGGCCCGCCCACCGGGGCGGGCGCAGCGGGCGACGGCGAGCCTCCCCGGGTCGCCGGCCCGGCCGTCCGGGTCGCTGCACGCTTGCCGTCCGACGACCCGGACGGCTCGTCTCACGGCGGCGAACCCGTGGACGGTCAGGCCATCGTTTTCGTCACCAGGAAGGTGACCCCGCCTTCCTGGGCGACCTCGGCGTCAAGGGTCTTGTCATCGAGGTAGGAGACGATGGCGGATTCGACGAACACCCGCGCCCCCTCGGCCTCAAGGATCTCGTCACCGAGTTGCGGGCCGCCGGAGATCGACGCGTCGAGAGACGTCCCGGCGCCGTTGTCCGACTTCGTCGAGAGGCGCAGCCCGGTCTCCCCGGACGGCTCCTCCTGGGCGGTGAGATCGCGGATCGCCACGACCGCGTCGGTGGTCAGGGTGAGCATGATGTCTCCTTCATCGGCACTGACTGCCCACCCTTTCCCCGCCGGCCGGCCTCAAACCGGCCGCGTCCCGTCATCCGTACGGCACGCTCGTCTCCCCCTGCCCCCGCGGCCATCAGTTCGGAGAACTCGGGGACGGCGGGCTCAGGGCGGTCCACTCGCGTACGGCCCGACCCGATTGGGTCGGGACCACGCCGCGCCGGCGATGCGTCAGGCGGACGACGCGAGACGGTCCTCGTGCACCTCGTGCTCCAGGGGCAGCCCATCGGCGAAACGGACGAACTCGGCCGCCACGAGATCGCCCAGCCTGGCCTCCTCCGTGCCGAGGCTGCCGGCGATGTGCGGGGTGACGAGCACGTTGTCCAGGGCGAACAGCGGGTGTCCCGCGGGCAGCACCTCGGGTTCGGTGACGTCCAGCAGCGCGAAGACGTCGCTCCTGCGGGTCAGGAACGCGACCAGCGCGTCGTGATCGACGAGCCCGCCTCTGGCGGTGTTGATGAGCGTGCCGCCCGCGGGCATCAGGTCGAGCTCCGCCGTGGAGATCATGTTGTCGGTCGCGGCGTTGTGCGGGGCGTGCAGGGTCAGCACGTCGCCGGCGCCGATGACGGTGGCCAGGTCGGCGAGCTCCACCCCCGCCTCGGCCGCCTCCTCCGCCCTGGCGAACGGGTCGTACGCCAGGAGGCGCAGGTCGTGCTCGGCCAGGCGGCGCGCGACGAGGCGGCCGATGTGCCCCAGCCCGACCAGGCCGACGGTCGCGCCGTCCACACCCCGGATGCCCGCCCGCCGTACCGGCCCTCCCGTCGAGCGGGCGGCCAGGGCGAGCCGCCACACGTTCTTCAGGGACAGCTGGATCTGGGCGTAGGTGAAGTCGGCTACGGAGACGGCGTTGGCGGCCGTCGCCGTCGACACCCGGATGCCCCGCTCCCACACGGCCGGGGTGGCGATGACCCGGACGGTGCCCGCCGCGTGCAGCACCAACTCCAGGGACGGCAGGCGGTCCAGCACGCCGGCGCTCAGCGGCGGGGTGCCCCACCCGGTGATGAGGACGCGGACATCGTCGTGCACACCACCGGACACCGGATCGAACTCGACGAGGTCGCCCCGTTGCCGGATGACGTCCCGAGCCCGATCCGCCAAGACGGATCGGGACCACTCCTCGCCGATGCAGGTTCCCACCACCAGGTCACGGCGGCCCGACGCCACTGACTGCATTGTCTCTCGCAATCTCTCGGAACGAGGAAGATCGTAGCCTCCCTCCGGCCGTACCGCGGGCCCGCCCCCTTGCCGACCTCCCTTCGCACCACCCGAGGTGATCGTCGCGCACGCGTTGCGGCTCGGTGACGGTCCACCCGGTCCCCGCTCGCGAGCAGAGGTCGAAGGACGGCGCACCGGCTGTCAGAGCTACGTCGCACGGGCTACGCCGGTACACCGTGGGGTGTAGCCGGAGCAGCGACCGCAGGACGACGACGCCTCCAGTGGATGCCCGCGATACTCGATGCCCGAGTATCGACGGCAGGAGTGTGCTTGATGTCGGTTCCCTTCTGGGTGTGGCCGCAGTCGGTGCTGTGGGTCCTGGCCCACGTCTACCTGTGGGCACGACTGGTCCGCGGGACCACGTCGCCGGGCGGCGCCGCCCGGCGGGTGGGGACCGTCGCCGCGGTGGTGCTCTCGGCCTTCATCCCGGCGGCACTGATCTCCGCGTACACCCTCTCCCCCGACGTGGCCCGCTGGTTCAACTGGCCGGGCTACACCTGGTTCGGGCTGGTCGTCTACATCTTGATCGTGCTCCTCCTGGCCGAGCCCGTACGGCTGGCGGCGGCGGTGGCCAGGCGGATGCGGACCCCGAAGGTCGTCGCGGCGGAGGACCTCGGGGCGACCCGTGAGGCTGAGCCGGGGGCGGTGATCACGGCGGCGCCGCCCGTGGTCCGCACCGCCACGGACGTCGACGCCGGGCGGCGGCGCTTCCTCGCGCGCTCCATCGCGCTGACGGCGGGCGTGACCGCGACCGGCGTGGTCGGGTACGGCATGAGCACGGCCCTGGGCCCGCCCAACCTCGACCGCGTCACCCTGGGTCTGCGACGGGGCGGCCCGGGGGTGAACGGAATCCGGATCGCGATGGTCAGCGACATCCACCTGGGCCCCATGCTGGGACGGTCCCATACGCAGCGGATCGTCGACATGATCAACAGCACCGGCGCGGACCTCGTCGCGATCGTCGGCGACCTGGTCGACGGCACCGTCGAGCATCTCGCGGACGCGGCCGCGCCGTTGCAGGACCTGCGCAGCAGATTCGGCACCTACTTCGTGACCGGCAACCACGAGTACATCTCGGGCGCAGGCGAGTGGGTCGAGGAACTGCGGGAGCTGGGGGTCCGCCCGCTGCAGAACGAGCGCGTGGAGTTGCCCGCCCTGGACCTCGCCGGGGTGAACGACGTGACCGGCGAGAAACTCGGCCAGGCCCCCGACTTCGAGCGGGCGCTCGGCGACCGCGATCCCGCCCGCCCGGTCGTGCTGCTCGCGCACCAGCCCGTCCAGGTGCACGAGGCCGCCCGCTACGGCGTGGACGTGCAGCTCTCCGGCCACACCCACGGCGGCCAGTTCGCGCCCTTCAGCCTCTTCTCGACCTTCGCCAACCCGATCTCGGCCGGTTACGGGCGCGTCGAGGACACGCAGCTCTATGTGACGCGAGGGGCGGGTTTCTGGGGTCCGCCGATCCGGATCGGCGCCCCGCCGGACATCACGGTCGTCGAGCTGAAGACCTGACGCCCCACTACGCTGCCCACTCCAGCAGGGCGTCCAGGGACCAGGTGTTCACCACACGGTCGGCCTCGATGCCGCACCGGGCGGCTCGCTCGCAGCCGTGGCGCTGCCAGTCGAGCTGCCCCGGGGCGTGCGCGTCGGAGTCGATCGAGAACACGCAGCCCATCTCGTACGCCAGCCGCATCAGCCGCTTCGGCGGGTCCAGCCGGTCCGGCCGGGAGTTGATCTCGACGGCCACGCCGAACCGCCGGCAGGCCTCGAACACCAGCTCGGCGTCGAACTCCGACTCCGGCCGCAGCCCGCCCCGCTTGGTGCCGCCCTTCACGATCCGCCCGGTGCAGTGGCCGAGCACGTCGACGAGCGGGTTGGCGATCGCGGTGACCATGCGCCTGGTCATCTCGTAGCGATTCATCCGCAGCTTGGAGTGCACGCTCGCCACCACGACGTCCAGCCGCTCCAGCAGCCCGGGATCCTGGTCGAGGGTGCCGTCGGCGTTGATGTCGACCTCGATCCCGGTCAGGATCCGGAACGGCGCCAGCTCCTCGTTCAGCGCCTCGACCACGTCGAGCTGGCGGCGCAGTTGCGCGGCCGACAGCCCGTTCGCGATGGTGAGCCTGGGCGAGTGGTCGGTCAGCGCCATGTATCCGTGGCCGAGGGCCTTCGCGGTGGCGGCCATCTCCTCGATCGGCGAACCGCCGTCCGACCAGTCGGAATGGGTGTGCAGGTCGCCGCGCAACGCCGTACGCAGCGCGGCGGTCTCCTCGTCGAGGTCGGTCCCCTCGGTGGCCTGCAGCCGCCGGAGGTAAGTCGGCACGTTTCCGTCGAGCGCCTCGGTGACGGCCAGCGCGGTCACCTTCCCGACCCCCGGCAGGCCGGCGAGCCCCTGCGACTTCGCCAGCCGTACCAGTTCCTCGCGGGACAGGCCCGCGACCACGGAGGCGGCGCGGCGGAAGGCCTGGACGCGGTACGTCGGCTCGCCCGCCCGCTCCAGGAGGAAGGCGACCTCGCGCAACGCCTCGACCGGATCCATGCCCCCAAACGTACCCGGACCAGGACTCCCGGGAGTGCGGTTACCGTGCTTCCCCTGCCAAACACCCCTGCTACCGCTGCGCACCGAGCACTACCGGCAGGCTGTCAAGGCCGCGAGTACTCCACTGCATCATGTCGCTTTGGCCCTGGCCGCAGTGCACGCGGCCAGCACTATCGACATCCGGCGCATGAGGATCGATGACATTGACCTGGCCGGCCGCCACACCTCACGGGGATGCCTCACCAGGACAACAGGATCAGCCGGACTCCGCGAGCAGATGTACCACACCGGCCGGATTCTTGATCCAGTGGGTTCTGGAGTCGAGGTTCTCCAGGGGCTCCACCTCGTCACACGGGTGGATACCGATGCCGGCCAGTTTGCTCGCCGCCGCGTCCAGGTCATCGGTGTGCAGCTGCAGCCACAGGTCGGGCCGGCTGTAGTTGTCGACGCAGTCGAGCCACAGCGTATTGGGACCGAACCGCACCGAATGAGTTCTCGAGACGGTCGGGGCGTAGGAGACGTCGTCCTCCTTGACGTCGAAGCCCAGAGCGTCGCGGTAGAAGGCCACGGTGGCCTCGTACTGCGCCTTGGGGATCTTCATGGCGATGTTCAGGCCGGCCGTGAATTCAGGCTTGCTCATTCTGGCGTGACTCCTTGGTTCGTGTCGATGGCGTCCAGTGCACGTTCCAGCGCAGCCAGCCGGTCATCCCACCTGTTGGCGAGCGCGGCCAGCCACACCTGGGCCGTGCGAACAGCGGCCGGCTCCAACCGGTAGGGATGGCGGCGGCCGACCGGTTCGCCGACGCTGATCAGGCCCGCGTCGGCGAGCTGGCCGAGGTGCTTGGCGACCGCCTGGCGGCTGACCGGCAACCGCCGCGCCAGATCAGTGACGGTTGCGGGCCCGGCGCGGGCGAGCTCCTCCAACAGCGCCCGCCGTGTCGGATCGGTGAGCGCCGTGAACACCGCGACGGCCTGCCCTTCTGAATCAGGCGGCCGCATCGAGGTAGGTCTCCAGGTCGACGAGCTCCGTGTCCCATCCCTGACTGTTGGCCTTGTGGGCGGACCGGGCCACGTCGTCGGCGGCTCGGGCGAATCCGCTCTCCACCAGGCGCAGCCGAGTACCGTCCGGTACCGGCTCCAGGGTGAAGTCCACAAGCGTCTGAGGTGCGTCATCCTCCGGCAGGCCCTCGATTCCCCACCTGAACGCGAAACGGTGTGGTGGGTCGACCACCGCGATCGTGGCGACGGATTCCTCGTCGAGGTCGTCCCAACGGAAGAACGCTCGCCCGCCGGGCCGCAGATCTATCTCCGCTACCGAGCCGAACCACCGCGAGAGCCCTTCCGCGGTGGTCAGCGCGGCCCACACCCGCTCGATGGGATGCCGCAGCACCACCACACGTTCGATCGCGTCCGAAACCATGCCCACCCTCCTTCGCAACCTGTAGGTTGCTATTAATTGGCAACCTACAGGTTGCCATCGTTGCCCGCAAGCAAGCCATCGACACTCATCGACAAACTCGGCAACCCGCACCCTCCACCACGCTGAACACCATCAGGTTCAGTCTGAAATGGCTTTGTCGAACCCAGGCGCCGGGGTACGGGTCGACGTCGAACTGCACGGAACGCTGACCCGCGCGCGTCCCATCGCGTGGAACGCCGCCGGCCGGGTCCGGCGCGACACGGGCCTCAGCATCCCCGACGCCTAGCCCATCGACGTGGACGACGAACGGCTCGTCGCCTGCCTCATCGACACTCTCATCGCGTAGTCACCCCGCGGGGAACACCGGACTCACCCCTGAGTCCGCGACACTGACAGTTTGAAGCAGCGCCGTGTCCGGAGCATCCCGTCATGATCAATAGGGTGATCCACTGCAAGATACGGAGGACACATGAGACTGCAAGACGCAGGCATCACCCTGATCGACCCCACCGCCTACGCCGACGACGCCAGGCTGCACGAGGCGTGCACGGTGCTGCGCAGGGAATCGCCCGTGCACTGGGTGGAGGGCGGCAACTATCGCCCTTTCTGGGCGGTGACCAGGCACGCCGACGTGCTGGAGATCGAACGGCAGCACCAGTTGTTCCTCAACGCTCCCCGGCCGCTGCTCGCGGCGATCTCGACGGAGGAGCAGATGATCGCCACCGGGGTGAGGCTGCGGACGCTCGTCCACATCGACGATCCGGACCACCAGGTGTTCCGGGCGATCGGCGCCGACTGGTTCAAACCCGCCGCGATGCGCCGGATGCAGGCGCGAATCGACGTGCTCGCCAAGCGTTATGTCGATCGGATGATGGATTTCTCCGGCGAGTGCGACTTCGCCGCCGACATCGCGGCCCACTACCCGCTGTACGTCATCCTTTCGTTGCTCGGGCTGCCGGAGAGCGACTTCCCCCGCATGCTCACGCTCACCCAGGAGCTGTTCGGTGGCGCCGACCCCCACCGGCGGCGCGGCGACACAGCTGAGGCGCAGCTCAGCGTGCTGGTGGACTTCCTCGCCTACTTCCAGGACCTGACGGCCTCCCGCCGGGCGCATCCGACCGACGATCTCGCCTCGGCGATCGCCAACGCGGGACTGAACGATCTGGACACGGCCTCCTACTATGTGATCATCGCGACGGCCGGCCACGACACCACCAGCTCCACCATCGCGGGCGGCCTGCACGCGCTCATGGAACACCCCGACCAGCTCGCGCGGCTCCGGGAGAACCCCTCGTTGATGCCGGCCGCGGTCGACGAGATGATCCGCTGGGTGACCCCCGTGAAGGAGTTCATGCGGACCGCCACCACCGACTACGAACTGCGCGGAGTCACCGTCCGGCAGGGCGACTCCCTGCTGCTGTGCTACCCGTCCGCGAACCGCGACGAGGATGTCTTCGACGACCCCTTCCGCTTCGACGTCGGCCGCACTCCCAACCGCCACCTGGCCTTCGGCTTCGGCGCGCACTACTGTCTGGGAGCCGCGATGGCGCGGATGGAGGTCCGGGCCCTGTTCACCGAACTGCTGTCCCGCCTGACCTCGGTGGAGGCCGCGGGCGATCCCCAGTGGGTGGCCACCACGTTCGTCGGCGGCCTCAAGCACCTGCCGATCCGCTACGAGATGACCTGACCCGGCGGCCGCGCCGTACCACCGCCGCCGCTCCGGCCACCGGGTGAGACGGGAGTTTGTCGGTCCTGTTTTCTAAGGTGCGGGTCAGCGGCGACGGATCGCGGAGCCGTACGAGGTGATTGGATCTCTGCCGTGGAAGCCTCCGTCGAGAGTCTGGTGTTCGTCCGCGACGACGAGTACACGGTCGCGCGGATGAGCGCCGAGGGCATGCCCGGATTCGTCGCCGCCGGGCGGGCCCTCGCCGGGGTGCAGCCGGGAGAGACGCTGCGGCTGATCGGCGAGTGGAGCGAGCATCCGCGGCACGGCCGCCGTCTGACGGTCACCGCGTCGGAGCGGGTGATCCCGTCCACGGTGCAGGCCATCAAGATCTACCTGGGCTCGGGCCTGATCCGCGGCATCGGCCCGCGGCTCGCCGACGCGATCGTCAGCCAGTTCGGCGAGGCGACGCTGAAAGTCATCGACACCGAGCCGGAACGGCTCAGGGAGATCGTCAACATCGGCCCGGCCCGGCAGGGGCAGATCGTCGAGGCGTGGCGGGACCAGAAGGCGATCGCCGCGCTGATGGTGTTCCTGCAGGGCTTCGGGATCAGCCCGCTGCTCGCTACGAAGATCTACCAGCTGTACGGCGCGCGCTCGGCCGACGTCCTGGCCGCCGACCCGTACCAGCTCATCGGCCAGGTCAGGGGGATCGGGTTCGGCACGGCCGACCGGATCGCCCTGCGGTCGGGGGTGCCGGAGCGCAGCCCGGAGCGGATCAAGGCCGCCGTCCTGGACCGGCTGGAGACGGCCGCCGCCCGCGACGGGCACTGCTACCTGCCGTTGCCCGTCCTGCTCGCGAGCGCCGCCGAACTGGTCGAACAGGATCAGGACATCGTCCGCCAGATGGTCGACGTTCTCACCGCCGAGCGCCGGGTGGTCGTCGAAGCCTCCGCGGGCGCCTCCGGCACGGTCGTGGTGTACGCCAAGCACGTGCACAGCCGCGAGCTCAAGCTGGCCGCTCAGCTGACCAGGCTCGGGCAGGCCGCGTCGACCCTGCCCATCCGCGCGTGGGCGGAGGACCCCGGCCTGAACGACGACCAGCAGGCGGCGGTGACCATGGCGCTGACCAGCACGGTGTCCATCCTGACCGGCGGCCCCGGCTGCGGCAAGAGCCACACCGTGAAAACCGTCGCGGCGACCGTGAAGGCGTCGGGCGGTACGGTCACCCTCACCGCGCCGACCGGCAAGGCGGCCAAGCGCCTGTCGGAGCTGACCGGCATGCCCGCGCTGACCGTGCACCGGATGCTGGCCCACGAGCCGGACCCCGACCCCGGCACGCTGTTCGAGCAGACGCCTGCGCAGGCCGACCTCATCGTGGTCGACGAGGCTTCGATGCTGGATCTGAACCTGGCCACCCGGCTCGTCTCGGCCATCCCGGCCGGCAGCCATCTGCTCCTCGTCGGCGACGACGACCAGCTGCCGAGCATCGGGCCCGGCAGCGTGCTGGCCGACCTGCTGCGCGTCGAGACGATCGCGCGGGTCCGGCTGACCCACGTCTTCCGCCAGGCCGACGGGAGCGGGATCATCCAGGCCGCGCACCGGATACGGACCGGCGGACTGCCCGATCTCCCCGGGCGGGGAGGCTTCTGGTTCGAGGAGCTCGACGACCCCGACCGGGTCGCCGAGCGGGTGGTCCATCTGGCCACCGTGGCGATCCCGCGTAAGCAGGGCGTGCGTCCCGGCCAGGTCCAGGTGCTGTGCCCGATGCGCAAGGGCGTGACGGGCACCGCCCAGCTGGGCCGGATGATGCAGGAACGGCTGAACCCCGCCCGCGACGGCGACGCGGAGCACTGGGCCGGCTCCACCGTCTTCCGGACCGGCGACCGGGTCATGCCGGTCCGGAACAACTACGACAAGGGCGTCTTCAACGGGGAGACCGGCACGGTCACCGCGATCGTCCAGCAGGACCGGCTCGTGGAGGTCCTGCTCGACGACGGGGAGACCGTGACCTACGGCTTCGACGAGCTCGACGACCTCACCCACGCGTACGCCATCAGCGTGCACCGCTCCCAGGGCAGCGAGTATCCCTTCGTGGTGGCCCCGATCGTCGCCGAGGCCGGCGGCATCATGCTGCGCCGCAGGCTCCTCTACACCCTCGTCACCCGGGCCCGGTCCTGGGTGGTCCTCGTCGGCCAGCGGGAAGCCCTGGAAACGGCCGTCCACCGGCTCGGCCACCGCCGTAACACCGGCCTCACCCGAAGGCTTCTGCTGTCCCCGCTCGGCTGAACTCCTCAAGTCCATCAGTGGCGGGTGACCCGGGTCGGCGCGCTCAGAGTGCTCCCAGGTAGACCCAGGCGCCTTCGTGCCGGGTGAAGCGGCTGTTCTCGTCCAGCGACCCCGGGTTCCCGTGCTCGACGAAGTGGGCGCGGAAACGGACCGTGCCCTCGGTGTGGAAGGCGGTTCCGCCGGTGGTCTCCAGGATCTCCAGGCTCACCCATCGGGTCGCCCCGGCGAGATCCACGTGGGGCGGGCGCGTCGCGGGGTGCCAGGTACGCAGGAGATAGCCGTCGTCGCCGACGCTGAAGGCGCTGAATCGTGCACGCATCAGCGACTCGGCGGTGGGCGCGGCAGCCTTCCCGCTGTGCAGCCGCCCGCAGCAGTCCCGGTAGGACGCGGAGAGCCCGCACGGGCACGCGAGGGCGCGAGGAGGTGGTGTGTGGCGTCGGGACATGCCGCTAATTGTGCCCCCTCGCAAGCGCGACGGTGCGTGAGACGTCAGTCGCCCTGTGCGATTTCGACAACCCGCGCCCCTTGGCAACGGCGTCACTATTTGCAATCATTTGCTTGCTTAGCGCGACGGTCGCAACCATACCCCTCGGGAGTGAACCCATTGATGTCCGCACAAGCGCAGCACAACGACCCGCACGCCGCCACAGGATCACTCGGCTCGGCCATGCCCGCGGAGTCCGTGGCGGCCGGCGCGCCCCGGCCGAGCCCCGACGTCAGGGTGCCCGCCGACCTGGTGGCGACCGCCGAGCACGGGTTGCCGCCGGACGGCCGTCCCGGGAAGCGGGTGCTGGTCATCGGGGCCGGGATGGCGGGCCTGGTCGCCGCCTACGAGCTCATGCGGCAGGGTCACGAGCCCATCGTGCTGGAGGCTCAGCAACGGGTCGGCGGGCGTGTGCTCACCCTCCGCGGCTTCGCACCGGGCCTGTACGCCGAAGCGGGGGCGATGCGGATCCCCCGCGTGCACGACCTCACCCTGGCGTACTGCGCGCGGTTCGGACTGGCCCTGCGCCCGTTCGTCATGGGCAACCCCGACACCCTGGCCTACATCCAGGGCGTCAGGACCACGATGCGGGAGCTGAACCGCAACCCCGGGATCATCGACTTCGGACTGGCCGCGCACGAGCGTGGCCGCACCTACGAGGACCTGTGGAGCACCGCCACACAGGAGATCCACGACCTCTACGCGCAGGAGGGCGAGAACGCGCTGGACCGGATCTTCACCGAGTACGACCGGTACTCCATCCGCAGCTTCCTCCGTGAGCGCGGCTTCTCCGAGGGGGCCATCGAGCTCTACGGGGTGATGAGCTTCCGGGAGGCCAACCTCAACGCCGCGGTCATCGAGCAGTTCCGCGAGATCATCGGCCGGGCCTTCGAGGACATGCAGGAGATCGAGGGCGGCGCCGACCGGCTGCCGACCGCCTTCTACCAGGAGCTCAAGAGCCACATCAGGTTCGGCCACGAGGTCATCGCCATCGAGCAGGACGACCGCTCCGTCACCCTGCAGGTCAGAACCGGCCATGGCAAGATCACGCTCACCGGCGACTACGCCATCTGCACCGTGCCGTTCTCGGTGCTGCGTGACATCGAGACCCGGCCCGCCTTCTCCCGCCGCAAGCAGCGCGCCATCCGCGAGCTCAACTACAACGCGTCCACCAAGATCCTCTTTCAGGTCCGGCGTCCCTTCTGGGAGCAGACCGACGGCATCGTCGGCGGCACCACGGTCACCGACCTGCCGATCCGGCGCATCTGCTACCCGTCGCACCGCGTCGAGGGCGATGACCGGTCGATCATGCTGGCCAGCTACACCTGGGGCCAGGACGCCCTGAGGTGGGGCGCGATGCCACCGCACAAGCGGGTCGAGCAGGCGCTGGAAGACGTCGCCAAGATCCATCCCGAGATCCACGAGCACTTCGAGTTCGGTCTCACCCACGCCTGGTACGACGATCCCTACGCCGCCGGCGCCTTCGCCCTCTTCGAGCCGCACCAGCAGACCAATCTGCACGACGCGATCATCGCCGAGGAGGGCCGCGTGCACTTCGCCGGTGAGCACTGCTCCCTGTGGCACGCGTGGATCGAGGGCGCGCTCGAATCAGGAATCAGCGCCGCGCGTGCCGTACACGAGGCTCCCGCGCCCGTCCAGCGGGACGGCGCTCGTTGAGCCGGGTGTCAGCGACGCGTCCTCGCGGCGTGGACGCGCAACCGGGTCGCGGCCTCGGCCAGATCGTCGGAGGCTGCGGCGCACGCCGCGATGTGGGCGGCCACGGTCTCCCGTAGCCACTGCGGCGCGATGCCGTCCTCGTCGAGCCGGGCCCCGATCTCGCGCAGGCGCTCGGCGCACTCGACGAGCGCACGGGCGTCGGACCGCAGGACTCCGGCGTGGACGGCGATCGCGTCTGGAACGGCGGGCATCCGGATGCTCCCTCGGTCAGGCGGTGCTCCCCGGGCCGGCTGAGGGGTCCGGGGAGAGCTGGTCGAACAACAGGTAGACCTGTGAGCGGGTGACCGGTCCCCGGTACGGCGTGAGCCGGTCGTCGATCAACTCGCGGGCCTCGGGCAGATCGTTCTCGATGTTGGCGGTGTAGTGCTCGATGCTGTGGCAGATCGGGAACAGGTGGGTGGCGTCGGAGTAGTCCACGACGTACCAGTCGGGGTGCAGGTCGAAGCAACCGCCCGCGCCCTGCCCGTCGAGGGTGGGGATGATGTCGTGCTGGTTGGTGACGCTGGCGACCCAGGTCCGCGGGTCGGCGGGCCTTTTGAAGTCGACCGGCGAACCGACGGTCACCGCGTGGGTGACGGTGTACCGGGCGCAGAATGCCGTGTCCTGCGCCAGGTTCATGATCGCCGCTCCGCCGGCGCTGTGCCCGATCAGGGCGAGCTCGGCCTGCCGCGGGATACCGAAGTCGTCGATGGCCTTGATCAGCGCACGGCTGTAGGGGCTGCTGTCCAGTACGGCGCTGCTGAAGGCGCCGAGCAGATCCTGCGGGGAGTCGTTGTCGGGGCGGCCCGGGCTCATGCCGGGCACCTGGACGACGTGGCGAACCGTGCCGTCCGGCCCTGTCACGCTCTGGATGAGGATCCGCCCGGTCGTCCCGATGACGCCGATGTTGCGGAGAAAGCCGACCAGCGATCCCGCCGAACCGAGCCGCCCCGTCTCGGCGGGGTCGAGCTCCACCCGCCGCGCGGCGCCCTCCCCGACGTCGAGGACCGCGATGACCCTGTTGCTCATTCCGGTGATCGGGTCGGCGGTGGCGTACCCCTTCCCGGTGGCGATCAGCCACGCGGCGGTGTCGTTGAGCGGGTTCTCGTCCAGCAGCGCCCGCAGCGCGAGGACCTCGCCGAAGACCGGCGCCAGTTCGCTGAGCGTGCGGACCGCGCCGCGGTCCTTCAGCAGGGCGCGCAGTGCCCGGAGCGACTCTACGTCCCGGTCGGCGCCGACCGCGTCGACGAGCCTGGCCAGCAGCGGGTCCTTGGTCAGCTCCGGATGGACCAGGGCCACCGCGGTGATCCGCAACCGCAACGAGGTGGCGAGGACGAGGATGGACAGGCTCTCCGCGCCGGTCATACCGCCGAGCCTGGCCGCGAGAGCGCCCAGCCGCCCGCCCGCGACCGCGTAGCCGAGACCTCTCCGGTTCGTCAGCGCGTGGAGCAGGGCGCGTTGCACCCGATACCCGCGCACCGGGGCCCGCATCAGGACGCCGTCGGTGAGCGCCGCGGTGGCGTGCACGGACGCCTCGTGGATCGTCACCCCGATGTCGGCCACCTCGCGGGCCGCGAGCCGCAGCAGCCTCGCGGCCATGACCGGGTCGCCCGCGGCGGGCTCGCGGCCTGTCATCTCTCTTCCCGCCGGGTCATGCTCACGAAACGCGGCCGCGGGTCCTCCGGGACGTTGCGGTGGACCAGGTCCGACAGCGTTCGGGTGGCACTGATGATCTGCAGTCCGGGGAGGGAGAAGGTCGCGGCGTTGAAGATCCGCGGCGACAGCAACGGATTGGTCAGCGCCTGCGAGAAGGCGTCGATGGCGATGATCTTCGTGAGCAGCGGCGGCAGCATCGCGTTCGGGGCTCCCGGCTCCTCGGCGAACAGGCCGACGTACAGGTCCAGGTCGTCCACTCCCCGGTAGAGCTCCCGGAGCGCGCCGACCACCTTCGGGTCGCCGGAGACCTGCTCGAAGCCGCGCACCCGGGGGAAACGGCAGTGCTCCCGGTAGCTGTTGTAGGGGGCCAGGCTCAGCGCGCGCGACTCGGCGATGCTGGCCACGTCGACCGGGCGCAGCACCGGGTCGGTGTTGAACAGGCAGATGCGACCGGCACGCTGCCGGGAGGCGTCCTCGAAGAGCCGGCCGAGGCCCGGCTCGGGTATGAGCGCTCCCCCGGCCATGGTCTCCGCCAGCGGCAGGTCCCGGCCGCCCACGGACAGGGTGGAGGGGATCAGGCTGTGCCAGCGGTAGACGAGGTTGAACTCGACCGAGGCCCAGTTCTGCCGGTGCCAGGCGGCGCGGGCCAGCATGGCGGGAAGCCGCGGGTCCAGGGTGAAGCGGAAGTGGTAAGGCGTGATGTGGTTGATGTACTCCTCGACCACCAGTTTGATGAGGAGCACGATGAGGATGTTCCGCGCCGTCTGGAACAGGCGCTCGTCGTCCCAGCGCGGATGGTGTTCCGCCAGGACGCGCGCCACCCTGTTGTGCTCGCGCAGGAACAGCACCGTGAGCATGGTGAAGCCGACCTGGATGTTGCCCCTGTCGCTGCCCAGCGCGAACAGGGCGTCGCGCTGGGCGGCGGCGAGCTCGTCGAACCTGATCACCGTCAGCGCGGCGAACTCGGGTTTGATCTCGCCGTTCTCGCAGAGGTACGGAGGGTATTCCGCGCCGTTGAGAGTCTGGCTCTTGAGCCGCCCGCCGTCGAACGTCCGCAGGGCGGCGGTCACCACCGGGTCGAGCCCGTAGAGCTGGTTCAGGTCGACATGGTGGTTCGAGCTGTTCTTGCGCGGATCCCTGGGCACATGCGTGTCACCGCGCAGGAACCCGTCGGTGAACCACTGGGCGAAGTAGGCGAACAGCACGGTGGACCGGGGACACGGGATCATGGTGTCGCCGCGGGCGAACAGGTCGGCCGCCTGCTCGGGCGTGGGCCGGCCGGCCGCGGGCCCGGCGAACGGCGGCAGGTGCCGCCCGCTGAAGGTGCGGTCGGTCAAGGACCCCCACGAGGTGTAGTCGGCCATGGTGCTCAACGGCTCCGGCCGTGGGGCCATCTCGCGGATCGCGTGGTCGATCAGCGTGGCGTTGAGGCGCCGCCGTACGGGCTGGACGTGCTGGGCGAGGGTCCACAGCGGGCGGCCGTGGGTCAGGGCCAGGAATCTCAGACGGTTGGCGGCGCCGTCGGTGGCGATGCCTCTCGCGCTCCGCGGCACCTTCACCCCTCCTTGGTGTCGGGGCCGAGTGCCAGGACGAACCGGTCGGGAAAGATCCCGTGGTCGCGGACTAGCGCCCCGTCGGGCGGCGGGAGCGGGTGCGCCCCTGGACGACGCAGCAGGCGGCGCACGACTTCGCAGATGACGGCCCTGGCGGGATGCACGCCGAGGCACGCGTGGTGACCGTGGCCGAAGTAGAGCTGGAGGTGTCCCGGCCGGTCGAGGCGGAACTCGTCGGGCGCCTCCACCACGTCGGAGTCGAACATGGCCGACGCCGGCGCGGCGAGCACGAACGTCCCGGCGGGGACGAGCGTCTCGCGCGGGGTGCCGGCGGCCAGCACGTGG
Source organism: Dolomitihabitans soli (assembly GCF_022213955.1). Taxonomy (GTDB): domain Bacteria; phylum Actinomycetota; class Actinomycetes; order Streptosporangiales; family Streptosporangiaceae; genus Streptosporangium_A; species Streptosporangium_A soli. The sequence goes on from NZ_JAKNTW010000024.1 coordinate 193,270, forward strand.
TCGCGCTCGCACAGCCGGGGAAGGAGCTTGAAGAACGGGCTGAACCGCAGCGCCTCCCAGACATAGGGATCGAAGCGCGCGGGGTCCGAATCCACGGCGGCGGCAGCGGCCGCCGCCCGCACCTGCGGGCGGATCATGATCTGCTCGACGGCCTCCGCCATCGCTCCCGGCCCGCTCTCCACGAACCCCAGTGGCAACCCCGCCATGTTTATCAGCAGTCGCTCGTCGTCGACGCCCACCTCGGCCGGCAGGGTCGTGCGGATCAGGCGGGAGAAGACGTCCTCCGGCAGCGGCCGCCCCGCCGCCATGTCGGCCCGGCGTTCGGCGAGCAGGCCACGCAGGTAGGCCATCATCTCCCCGCCCGCGCGGACGGAGGCGGCCTGGATCTCCGGGTCGCCGTGGAAGTTGGCGAATCCGTCGGTGACCACGGCCCGCGTCCACCCCGACAGGATCGCGGGGGAAGGACCGGGGAAGCCGAAGTACTCTCCGCAGACACGCAGGGCGACGTGCCGGAAGAGTTCGCCGACGGCCTCGATCCGCCCGGTCGCCGAGGCGGCGTCGAGGGCCTCGTCGGCGATCCGGCCGACGAGGTCGCGGAGCCGCGCCGCGTCCTGCGGGGCGAGCATCACCTGCATGAGCCCCTTCTCCCGCCAGTTCATCGGCGTCGCGTCCCGGCCCAGCATGAACGGCCCGCCGAGGGCCGCGTCGAGGCGCGGACCGAAGGCGCGGACCGTGAAGACCTGCTCCAGCGAGAGCACCTCGGTGACGTCGGCGAAACGGGTCACGACGGTGAAGGCGGGCGTGACGAAGACCGGCCGCCGCTCGCGGAGCTGCGCGAACAGGGCACGCCAGTCGGTGCGCATCCACTCCCGGACGAGCGCGAAGGCGGCCATCGGGTCACGCGCCATGGCCGCGTCGTATCTCGCCAGATGGTCGCCCGTGGTCGCCTGACCGACAGCACCCATGCCGTTGGACCCTCCGTCTCGTCCGTGTCACCGATCTACGGAAGCCATGGCGTAAAAAGATCATCACTTTCCGCAGTCACAATCTAGGTAGGCCACAGAGTGCCACAGGATGACTCCGGAATGCAGTGTTTTGACTCCCCTGGGTGATTGATTCGTCACTCTTAGGCAACTCCCGCGAGCCGGGCGTTCGACCGTTGAATGAGTGGCCGGAACGGACGGCCCGCCCCTGAGGGAGGAACATGACCGCATCGGCCTTCCCATCAGGCCGGCAGGAGCCGGGCAGGGCCGAAACGGTGACGGTCACCGCCGGGCGCCGCACCGCCTATCTGATCGCCCTCGTGATCCTGCCGGTCCTGGTCCTGGTGGTGGCGGTCCCCGTCGCCTGGGGCTGGGGGATCGGGCCCCGCGACGCGGTCATCGCCACCGTCATGTATCTGGTCAGCATCTTCGGGATCGCCATCGGCTACCACCGGCACTTCACCCACCGCGCCTTCAGGTGCCGCAGGCCCCTGCGCATCGCGCTCATGCTGGCCGGCGGGATGGCCCTGGAGGGCCCGGTCACGCTGTGGACGGCCGAGCACCGCCGCCACCACAAGTACGCCGACCGGGCCGGCGACCCGCACTCGCCGTGGCGTTACGGCGACAGCGGCCTGGCGTTGCTGCGCGGCATGGCGCACGCCCACGTCGGCTGGTTCTACACCGCGCGCGACCGCTCCAGCCGGCAGCACTGGGTGCCCGACCTGATGGCCGATCCGGACGTCCGGCGGTTCGACGCCGCCTACCCGGCCGTCGCCGTGCTGTCGTTCCTGCTCCCCGCCACGGCCGGCGGGCTGTGGTCGATGTCGTGGACGGGCGCGTGGACCGCCCTCTTCTGGGGCGGCCTGGTCCGCTACGCCGTGGTGCACCACGTGACCTGGTCGGTCAACTCCATCGCCCACACCTTCGGCGACCGCCCCTTCACGACCAGGGACCGCTCGTCCAACGTCCGCTGGGTCGCGTTCCTGACCCTCGGCGAGGGCTGGCACAACTGGCACCACGTGGACCCGACCTGCGCCCGCCACGGCGTCCTCAAAGGCCAGCTCGACCCGAGCGCCCGCCTGATCCGCTGGTTCGAACAAGCGGGCTGGGTGTACGGCGCGCACTGGCCGGACCCCCGACGCCTGACCGCCCGCCGCGCGGACAGAAGCTCCTAAACGCCCCGCGCTCAGCTGCCGCCCATTATGGCGGGATCTCTGGAAGCCGGAGATCACCTACGCGGCGGGGCCCGCCGTTCCGGAACGCATCGGGTATCGTCGCTCGTTCTCCCTATGGGCTGCGAGAAGATCGCCATGGTGGAGGGCACGTGACCGAGCATGAATCCGCCGCGTCCGCTGAGACCCGAAGCACACGTGGCCGCCGTTCGCGAGGACGATTAACCCTGGACGTTCTGGCCGTCCTCAGCTTCTGTTTCATGCTCTTTCAACTGGCATTCTCCGACCCCGTGTCCTCCGCGTGGTTCAGAACGCAGGTGCCCGCCTGGACGGCATGGGGCTTGAACGCATCGGAGTCGTACTTCAACGACATTTATCTGCACGGCTACCCTTGGTGGTCGTGGCCGATGATGGGCGTGGGTTTCCTCTTCGGACTGGGCATCACCGTTCACGACACGATCAACGCGATCGAGGGCCGTACGCGGGTCCGCGAGGCCGTCGCGAGTTTCACGATCCTGATCATGGCCGCGGTGTCGATCCACACCGGCATCCTCATCACCGTGTTCCCCGACCGCGATCTGCAGGACCACATCCGCTGCAAGGACTCCCCCTCTCGCTACGCGTACGCGGCATGTCGAGTCGAGCTACGCGGAACACCGATACGCGGATCCATCTCGTGATGGACCCGCCCTCCCAGGAAGACGCGACAGGACCCTGACGTCGCCGTCGAAGCGGCGGCCCCATCCGCCCGGTGGCCGTGCGCAGGATCGAGACCGGCGAGCACCTTTGCGTGCAGGCGGGGGACATAAGTAACTTTCCGCAAATATCCTGGCATTTAGATATTCCGCCGGACCATCGCCTCGGATATCGGCCACGCAGGCGAAGCGGCCAATAGCTGCTAGATGCGTTAATTGTCCTTTATAGATGGTCGACATCGGGGATATTTGATCCATTCAGGCGTTTATGTCAATGGCCGGCGACTGAGAATCACAGTCATGAGAAGAATGACAGCCGCACTGCTGGCCACCGTTTGCGCGGGGACCGCCTTCGCGAGTTCGCCGCCCACCCTCGCCCAGACGCCGGGCACCGGCGCCGCCTCGCTGAACCGGTCCGCCGCGCAGACCGACTGGCTCAGCCGCCTCCGTGCCGCGATGGAGAAGTTCAAGGACCCGGCGGTCGCGGAGAGATACGGCTACGTACGGACCGACCACTGCTCCCAGTTCCAGTTCACCGGCGCCGACGGTAAGCCCATCGGCGGTATGGGCTACCACTACGCCAACCAGCGGCTCATCCAGGACCCACGGCTGCTGCCCCTCCAGCCCGAGGTGCTGGTCTACGTGCCCGGCGTGCGCGACCGACGGGAACTGGGCGCCATCGAGTACATCAAGAACGACGACGACCAGCTCCTCGCGACCCCGGAAGATCGCCCGAGCCTGTTCGGACGTGAGTTCCAGGGCCCGATGGAGCCGCACGCGAACGGCGGGGCGATCCATTACGACATGCACATCTGGCTGTTCATGCACAACCCGAAGGGCCTGTTCGAGCCCTGGAACCCCCGGGTCGTCTGCCCCGGCGGCCACGCGCACTCCTGAACCACGGCCGACGGCGCCCAGCCAGGGGGGCTCATCGTCCGCCGATCTCACGACCGGCGGACGATGATCGGTTCCGACATCGCTCACGAGGCGGCCTGGATGACGATCCGCGGAGTGCTGTTCGACGTCTCGGACACGTCCTCGGACCGGGCCGGCGTGCTCGGGCAGCCGGCCGAATCGGTCCGGACTCCTGCGGATGCGTCACGGCGGACCGCCTTCCGAGGTCAACGGCACATGAGCCTGGTAATTGTCCCAGGGGCCCGTCGATGGACGGCGTCTCCTGACCCGGAGGGCTGATCGGGGATGGATCGATGGGGCGGCTGGTCCTGGGCCGGCGCGCTGGCGGTGATGGCGGCGGCGGTGGCGCTGGTGTCCGGGAGCGGGCCGGTCAACCGGCTGGCCTGCCGTACGGCGGGGCGGGCGTTCCGGCGGGCCCGGCTGCTGGCCGAACGCACGCCACCTGGACGTGAGCGCTACGTAGACTTTCTGCGGGCCCTCGCGATCACCGCCGTCGTCGCCGGGCACTGGCTGGCCATCCAGGTGACCTACGGCGGCGGCAGGGGCTTCCAGGGGGGCAGCGTCCTCGACGTGCTGCCCTGGACCCGGCCGCTGACCTGGCTGTTCCAGGTCATGCCGGTCTTCTTCCTGATCGGGGGTTTCGCGAACGCGGTGTCCCTCGGCTCGCAGCACGAGCGGGGCGGCGGCGCCACGGGGTGGGTGCTGCGCCGTACCGACCGGCTGGTCCGGCCGACGACCGCGCTGCTGGCCTCGCTGAGCGTGGCCGCGCTGGTGGCGCGGGGTCTGGGCGCGGACCCCGGCCTGATCGGCACGGCGGTCTGGCTGGCGTCGATCCCGTTGTGGTTCCTGGTGGCCTACTTCGCCGCGGTGTTCCTCACCCCGCTCCTGCACGCCGCCCACCGGCGGGCGGGCCTGGCGGTGCCGATCGTGCTGGCCGCCCTGGTCGGCGCGGGTGATCTGGCCCGCCTGACCGGTTTCGGGCCCGGCCTGGCAGTGGGCAGCTATCTGTTCGCCTGGCTGGCCATCCACCAGCTCGGCTTCGCCTGGCAGGACGGGCGGCTGCCCGCCCGGCGCGGGGTCGCGCTGCCGCTCGCGGGGGTCTCGCTGATCGTCCTGGTGGTGCTCACCGTGGCCGGTCCGTATCCGGTCAGCATGGTGGGGGTCGCCGGGGAGACTCTGCAGAACACCTCACCGCCGACGCTCGCCCTGCTCGCCTTCGCCACCGCCCAGACGGGGATCGTCCTCGCCTGCCACGATCGGGTGAGCCGCTGGCTGCGGCGGCCCGCGGTGTGGACGGGCGTGGTCGCGGTCAACTCGGTGATCATGACGGTGTTCCTCTGGCACATGACCGCCGCGGTGCTCGGCGCGCTGGCCCTCTACCCGACCGGAATCATGCCGGCGGTCTCTGCCGGGTCGCCGGAGTGGTTGCTGCTGCGTCTCCCCTGGCTCGCCGTCCTGGCGCTGATCCTCGCCATCCTCGTCGCGATGTTCGGGCCCGTCGAGCGGCGAACCGGCAGGCGGGCCGGAAAGCGAGCCGGAAAGCGGGCCGGTTCCGGGATCGGACAGGCCGTGCTCACGGTCGCCGGCGCCGGCGGCGTGCTCGCCGGGCTCCTCGGCGTCGCCCTGGCCGGTCAGGGCGACCACGGACCCGCGGGCATGCCGACTCCTGCCCTGCTGACCTACTTCGCCGGAGCCGCCGCCCTCCGGCTCGCCCGGTGGCGGCTCTCCTCCGCCGGCTGACCCCTCGCTGCGCCCGGCTCGACACGTTGCTGCGAGGGTGACGGCTCACCGACCGGGCTCACCGTCCGTGCCGAAGGCTTCGCCGTACAAGACCTGCGCGGAGCTGGTGGACGCCGCGAAGAAGCCCCGCGTACCTGTCGGGGTGATCCTCATCTGAGAGTTCTGCCCTCGTCTCCGCCCGAGGCGATCTCGGCAGGCCGCTCCTGCTCTGCGCGTCCGTCCATGGGGACCTTCTCCCCGCCGTACGCCCGGCTCATTCTGGCGCGCAGGCGGCCGAGCGGGCCCCGCAGGCCCTTCGGCGGTACGCCCCGCCCCTCGGCGCCGGCCTCGATCATCGGGATCGGCTTCTTGCCGCGGATGTGCGCGGCGATGTCGGTGGCCGGGGGCACGTGGATCTCGACGAACTCACCGTGCGGCAGGCGCTTGATGACGCCGGACTCCACCCCGTGGTCGAGGACCGCGGCGTCGCTGCGCTGCAGGCCCAGGCACATCCGGTAGGTGACGGCGTAGGCGATGATCGGGCCCAGGATGATGGCGAACCGGCCGAACCAGGTGGTGACGAACAGCGGGATGTGGAAGTTCGCCGAGATCTCGTCGTTGGCGCCGAGCAGCCAGAGCACGCCGTAGAACGTGATGGCCGCCATCCCGATCGAGGTGCGGTGCGGGTTGTTGCGCGGGCGGTCGACGATGTGGTGCTCACGCCGGTCGCCGGTCACCCAGCGTTCCAGGAACGGGTAGAGGGCGAGGCCGGTGAGGATGATGCCCATCGGCGCCAGCGCCGGGATCAGCACGCTCAGCGGCAGGGTGTACCCCAGGAAGTTGATCTCCCACGCCGGCATGATGCGTAGCGCGCCCTCCAGGAAGCCCATGTAGAAGTCGGGCTGCGACCCCGCCGAGATGTCGGCCGGCGAGTACGGACCGAACGCCCAGATCGGGTTGATCTGCGTGAAGGTCGCCATACCGGCGATGACGGCGAAGGTGAACATGAAGAAGGCTCCCGACTTCGCCATGAAGGACGGGAGGAAGGGCGCGCCGACCACGTTGTTCTCCGTGCGTCCCTTGCCGGGCATCTGGGTGTGCTTCTGCACCCACATCAGGATCAGGTGCGCGGTGACCAACGCGACCAGGAGGCCCGGGATGAGCAGGATGTGGAGGGTGAAGAACCGCCCGACGACGTCCTCGCCCGGATACTCGCCGCCGAACAGGAAGAAGGAGAGGTAGGTCCCGACCAGCGGCAGGGAGAGGATCACACCCTGGGTGATCCGCAGGCCCGCGCCGGACAGCAGGTCGTCGGGGAGCGAGTAGCCGGTCAGGCCCTCCACCAGCGCCAGGGTCAGCAGCAGGACGCCGATGATCCAGTTGAGCTCGCGCGGCTTGCGATACGCCCCGGTGAAGAACACGCGGAGCATGTGCACCATCATGCCGGCGATGAACAACAGCGCCGCCCAGTGGTGCATCTGGCGCATCAGCAGGCCGCCGCGCACGTCGAAGCTGATGTCCAGCGACGACGCGTACGCCTCCGACATCGTCACACCGCGCAGCGGCGCGTAGGAGCCGTCGTAGACGACGTGACCCATGCTCGGCTCGAACCAGAACGTCAGGAACGTTCCGGTGAGCAGCAGGATGATGAAGGAGTAGAGCGCGATCTCGCCGAGCAGGAACGACCAGTGGTCGGGGAAGATCTTCCTGAGGTTGCGCTTGAGGAAGTTGCCCGCGCCGATCCGGTCGTCGATGAAACTGCTCGGACCCTCGATGTGCTTCGAAATCGGACGGGCGTTTCCTGCGGCGGTCATGTTCTCCCCCTCGGAGCCGGCTTCGGGCTTTCACGGACGGGCAGCGACCAGGAGGAGAGCCAGGAACGCAGGGCCAGCCACCAGCCGATCCCGAGACCGGCCACGGCCGCCACCGCGTTGAGCAACTTCGGGAGGGCCTGGGAGCCTTCGATGTAACCGTCTCCCGGCACCAGCAGGGCCAGGATCACGGCCAGCAGGATCCAGGCGCCCGCGGCCGAGGCGACGCCGACGGCCAGCGCCCAGGCCAGGCGAACCGGCAGGGCGCGCGGCCGGGGCACGCCTCGTCTCTCGACGAGCTGTCCCACCACGTCCTCCGGCGGGTCGCCGACCTGTCCCACGACCTTCTCGAACGCGGTGCCCGACCGGTCCTCGCCGAGATAGATCCACTGTCCGTCCTGGACGAACAACGCCGCCCGCCTGACTTCGAGATCGGTGAGCCGCAGGTAGGGGACGCCGTCAGGAAATCGGCGCACCCGGAAGCGCACGCTGGGCAGCCTCGCGTCCAACGCGTCCAGGATCCCCGTCAGCTGGCTTAGCAAGTGGTCCATCCGGCCTACAACCTCCCCTCGCTACTTCCACCTTCGAAGCGGGGTTCATGCCGGTTACAGGTTGTTTTTACGCTTTACTGTGCTTTTCCGGACAAAACGGATGCTGTTGGCGGCAGCGACATAAGACCTTTTGACCTGGACGCCGGGCGGTCACGCGTGGATGTGATTCCGGACCAGTGGACAGTCGTCATCGCCGGCTCGGTGATCCTCGGGCTCGGCGTCGCCCCCGCCTCCACCCTGAGCACCGACCTGATCGTCGGCGCGGCGCCGACGGAACGCGCGGGCGCCGCCTCGGCGATCTCCGAGGCCGGCGGCGAGCTCTGCCGTACGGAAGCGGGCGATAACGGGCGGGGCTCGCCGGGGAGCCTCGCGACCTGGGTCGTTTCACACCGGGGGCGGGCGCGCGTGTCGTAGTTTTGGGTTCCGCATTGCTGGTACGGCGGGGCGCTCAGTCCCTCGGCGATCGGAGGGGCGGTGCGCATCGGTCAGTTGATCGCCGGCCGTTACCGGCTGGAGGAGCGGATCGGTTCCGGCGGGAACGGGGTCGTCTGGCGCGCCACCGACGAGGAGCTGGGCCGGGTGATCGCGGTCAAGCGGGCCCTGTCCGGTGGCGCCGAGCGCGCGGCCGAGCGGATCGCGCTGTTGCGGCGCGAGGCCAGGATCCTGGCCAGGGTGAACCATCCGAACGTGGTCACCCTGTTCGACCTGGTGGCCGACGGCGGCGAGTGGTGGCTGGCCATGGAGTACGTGCCGGCCAGCAGCCTCGCCGGCCAGGGCACGCTGCCGCCCGGTCGGGTGGCCGGGATCGGCGTCCAGCTCGCCCGCGCCCTGCAGGCCGTGCACGCCGCGGGGGTCCTGCACCGTGACGTCAAGCCCGCCAACGTGTTCCTGGTCGACGACCAGCATGCCAAGCTGGGCGACTTCGGGATATCCCGGGTGGTCGAGGGCGACATGACGCTGACCGACACGGGCCGGATCCTCGGGACGCCGGGCTTCATCGCCCCCGAGGTGGCGGGCGGAGAGGACCCGAGCGAGGCGTCCGACGTCTTCTCCCTCGGCGCCACGCTGTTCGCGGCGGTCGAGGGCACGACGCCGTGCGGGCCCCCCGGGAATCCCCTGCTGCTCCTGCGGCGCGCGGCGCAGGGCGACATCGCGCGGTCGCGGCGCGGCGGGGCGCTGGCCCCGGTGCTGTCCGTGTTGCTGAACGTGGATCCCGCGAAGCGGCCCACGGCCGCGCAGGCCGAGCAAATGCTCCAGGACGTGGCGGTCGCGCCGGCCGCCGACGGCGACACCGACGGCCCGCGCCGCGGATCGAGACGCCGGATCGCCGTCGCGGCGGGCACGATCGTCATCGCGCTGGCCGTCTCGGGCTGGCTGCTGGCCGCCGTGCTGCCCGGCGCGCCGCCCGCCCCGGCGCGGGACCTGGCCCGTCCGCGCCCGGTGCCCGCCGTCGGCGACCCCCGTACGGCCGACCCCTGCGCGCTGACCGATCCGGCGGCGCTGGCCAGGTTCGGCGAGGCCCGGCAGGAGACCCATTTCGGGAACTTCAACCGGTGCGACGTCATCGTGCGGGCGGACGGTGACAGCGAGGTAGACGTGAAGGTGGAGCTGTACGGCGAGTCCGCGCCCGAAGGCGTCCTGGAGAAGGCGGGCGCCCTCGGCATCGTCCGGCAGCCCGCGGACGGCTCCACCTGCGGCCGTTCGGTGCATCTGCCCGACCGGCACCGCGTGCAGATCGACGCCCGGCAGACCGGCGACGGCGAGGCGGATCTCTGCGCCATCGCCGAGGCGGCCACGACGAGCGCGGTCGCGGTGCTGTCGAGGGGCGAGATCCCGCGGCGGCGCACACCCGCCGAGCCCGCGTCCTTGATCAACGTGGACGCCTGCGCGCTCCTCGGCCCCGGCGCGCTCGCCCGGTTCCCCGGCGTGGATCCGCTTCGCTCCGAGGCGGGTTTCGCCGGCTGGTGGTGCCGCTGGCACAGCACCGCCAGCCGGTCCTCGCTGCTCGTGCGCTTCGACCGGAATCAGCCGCTGACCAGCGCCGACGGCCGTCCCATCCGGCTCGGCGACCGTGCCGCCTTCGTCGAGTCCGAAGGCTACGGCGAGGAGACGTGTCAGGTCCAGGTCGTGCACCGGCCGACGACGGACTCACGCGGGGAGCCCGTGGCCGAATTGCTCCTGGTCGTGGTCAGCGGTCCGGGATCCGCCGCCCGGCGTTGCGAACTGGCCACCGATCTGGCCCGGCCGGCCGCCGCCGGACTGCCCCCGCCCCCCGCGGGCTCGGTCACCGGACCGGAGCGAGGTGGACCGTCGCCGTCTGCCGGGTGACCGACGAGACGCGCACGGCGAGGTCGTTCACGGTCCCGTTCGCGCCGGGGCCGAGGACCACCTCGTTGAAGACCCCGCTCCCCGTCCCCCTCACCCGCACCGAGCCGGAGCCGACCTTGGCGATCGACAGCCTGCTGAACCCGTACCGGCTGTCGATGCGGAAACTCACCGGCCTGGACACGGTGATCTTGCATCGTCCGTCGAAGCACGGGTGGACTCGCGCCCCCTTGGCGGGAAGCGCCGATGACGCGGAGCCCGCGCCCCGCTGTTCCCGCTCGGCGACGGCGGCCGGCGCGCCGGCGACCGTGACGAACGCCAAAGCCAGGAAGGTGATGGCCATCCGGTGCATGATCTTTCCTTTCGTCGGTCTCCCGTACGGCACGGCCTGCCGTACGGACGTTCCAGCTGCAGGGAAACCCGTTGCGGAGCCCAGAGTCCCCGATCGGGAGGGTCTCCCGGGCCGGAACCGGCAGACTGCGGACGAGACCATTGCCTTCAGGTGGAAGGGCGTTCGGGTGAGCGAACCGCTGCGCGCGCCAGATCTGGCTCCGCTCCCGTATGGACACCACACCGGCGGCACCCGGCATGATCCACGCACTGGAGATCGCAGCGTACGGGCCTTTCATGGGCAGGTGCGCCCCCCAAATACGGCTAAAGGTGATCAATCATGCGCATTCTTCTTGTGGGAGCCGGTGGCGTGGGCACCGCCATCACCCGCATCGCGGCCCGCCGTACGTTCTTCGACCACGTGATCGTCGCCGACTACGACCTGTCCCGCGCCGAGGCCGCCGTCGCCGCCCTCGGCCGGGACGAGAACCGGTTCACCGCGGCCAGGGTCGACGCGGCCGACCAGGCGGCGGTCGCCGGGCTGCTGGCCGCGCACCGGTGCGACGTGTTGCTGAACGCCACCGACCCGCGCTTCGTGATGCCGCTGTTCGAGGCCGCGTTCGCGGCCGGGGCCGGCTACCTCGACATGGCGATGTCCATGTCCCGGCCGCATCCCGAGCACCCTTACGAGCGGTGTGGCGTCAAGCTCGGGGACGACCAGTTCGCGCGGGCCGCCGAGTGGGCGGACGCCGGCCGGCTGGCACTGGTCGGCATGGGCGTGGAACCCGGCCTCGCCGACGTCTTCGCCCGGTACGCGGCGGACGAGCTCTTCGACGAGATCGAGGAGATCGGCGTCCGGGACGGCGCGAACCTCACCGTGGACGGCTACGAGTTCGCCCCGTCCTTCTCGATCTGGACCACCATCGAGGAGTGCCTGAACCCGCCGACGATCTACGAGAGGGACCGCGGCTGGTTCACCACCGAGCCGTTCAGCGAGCCCGAGATCTTCGACTTCCCCGCGGGCATCGGTCCCGTCGAGTGCGTGAACGTCGAACACGAGGAGGTGCTGCTGGTGCCCCGCTGGGTGGACGCCGGCCGCGTCACCTTCAAGTACGGGCTGGGCGAGGACTTCATCACCAAGCTCACCACCCTGCGCGCGCTCGGCCTGGACCGCACCGAGCCGGTCCGGGTCGCCTCGGACCGGGGCCCCGTCATGGTCTCGCCGCGCGACCTGGTGGCCGCCGTGCTGCCCGACCCGGCCGCCCTCGGAAGCCGCATGCACGGCAAGACCTGCGCCGGCACCTGGGTGAAGGGCACCAGGAACGGCGAGCCCCGCGAGGTCTACCTCTACCACGTCGTGGACAACCAGTGGTCGATGAACGAGTACGGCTCGCAGGCCGTCGTCTGGCAGGCCGCCGTCAACCCGGTGGTCGCCCTGGAACTCCTCGCCGGCGGCAGGTGGAAGGGCGCCGGCGTGCTCGGCCCCGAGGCGTTCGAGCCGCGGCCCTTCCTCGACCTGCTGACGGCGTACGGCTCCCCCTGGGCCATCCGCGAGCACTGACGTAGGACGGCGGCCGCCCCGGCCTTACAGTGACTGTACTTTCTCGCTCAGTGCGACCGGTCGGCGAACCCGCGGACTTCACAACGCGCCTTGACAGAGCAAGCGCTGGGTGCAAACATCGCAGAAATCTCGCAATCTCCTGGAAACAACCTCGAATCACGCGAAACACTCGCGCAAATCGTCAAGCTCGCGGCGTCATCGGCGAGCCGCGATGCCACACAAGGCGCTCTCCGGCAGCACGCGCGGCTGCGTGCGCCTTGCCTGACTCAACCCCCCTAAGGTCAGGAAAGGAAGCTCCATGTCACCACGATCGTGGCCACGGACGCTCACCGCGACGCTGCTGGTCATGGCCGGCGTCGTCGCGGGCCCGGCGGCCCAGGCGGCAGACATCCCCCCCGGTGACTACCAACAGGTCCAGCTCGCCCTCGGGCCCGCCGAACTCGGCGAGGCGATGTCCCTGGCGGTGCTGCCGAACCGATCCGTCCTGCACACCGCCCGCGACGGCACGATCCGGGTCACCGACGCCGCGGGCAACACCAAGTCCGCGGGCAAGCTCGACGTCTACACCCATGACGAGGAGGGCCTGCAGGGCATCGCCGCGGACCCGGCCTTCGCCGCCAACCGCTACGTGTACCTGTACTACTCGCCGAAGCTGACCACCCCGGCGGGCGACGCCCCGGCCACCGGCAGCGCCGCCGACTTCGAGCCGTGGAAGGGCGAGCTGCACCTGTCGCGATTCACCCTGAAGGCCGACGAGACACTCGACCTGGCCAGCGAGAAGGTCGTGCTGAAGGTGCCCAACGACCGCGGCCAGTGCTGCCACGTCGGCGGGGACATCGACTTCGACGCCGCGGGCAACCTCTACCTGACCACCGGCGACGACACGAACCCCTTCGAGTCCAACGCCTACTCCCCGCTCGACGAGCGGACCAACCGCAATCCGCAGTTCGACGCGCAGCGGTCCTCGGGGAACACCAACGACCTGCGCGGCAAGGTCCTGCGGATCAAGCCGCAGGCCGACGGCACGTACACCGTCCCGCCGGGGAACCTGTTCCCCGCGGGCACGGCGAGGACCAGGCCCGAGATCTACGCGATGGGGTTCCGCAACCCGTTCCGCATGTCGGTGGACAAGGCGACCGGCATCGTCTACCTGGGCGACTACGGTCCCGACGCGGGCGGTGCCGACGCCGCCCGCGGCCCCGGCGGCCAGGTCGAGTTCGACCGGATCACCGGGCCCGGCAACTACGGCTGGCCGTACTGCACGGGCACCAACACCACTGCGGAGACGTACAACGAGTACACCTTCCCCAGCGGTCCCTCGGCCGCGAAGTACGACTGCGCGGGCGGCCCCGCCAACAACTCCTTCCGCAACACCGGGCTGGCCACGCTCCCGCCCGCCAAGCCAAGCTGGATCAAGTACGGCGACGCCGGGTCACCCCCGGAGTTCGGCTCCGGCTCCGAGTCGCCCATGGGCGGGCCCGTCTACCGCTACGACGCCGGCCTGGCCTCGACCGTCAAGTTCCCCGCGTCGCTGAACGGCAGATACTTCGCCGGCGAGTACGGCAGGCGCTGGATCAAGGCCATCGAGGTGAAGACCGACGGGTCAGCCGGCGAGATCGCGGCGTTCCCGTGGACCGGCACCCAGGTCATGGACATGACCTTCGGCCCGGACGGCGCCCTCTACGTGCTCGACTACGGCACCGGCGGCGGCAACCAGGCGCTCTACCGGGTGGAGCACATCGGCGGCACCAACCGCAACCCGATCGCCAAGGCGTCCGCGGACCGGACCTCCGGCCCCGAGCCGCTCACCGTCGCCTTCTCCGCCGCGGGCAGCTCCGATCCCGAGGGCGGGGCGCTGACCTACTCCTGGAACTTCGGCGACGGCGGCACGTCCACGCAGGCCAATCCGTCCCACACCTACACGGCCAAGGGCACCTACACGCCGACGCTCACGGTCCGGGATCCGCAGGGGCTGACCGGGACGGCGAGCCTGGTGGTGACGGCCGGCAACAGCGCTCCGGCCGTGTCGCTCACCGTGCCCGCCAACGGGCAGCTGTTCTCCTTCGGCGACACCGTGCCGTTCCAGGTCAACGTCAGCGACCCGGAGGACGGCACGATCGACTGCACCAAGGTCAAGGTCACCTACCTGCTGGGACATGACAGCCACAACCACCAGATCACCTCCAAGAACGGGTGCGCGGGCACCCTCACCGTGCCGGTCGACGGCGAGCACGACGACGCGGCCAACATCTACGGCGTCTTCGACGCCGAGTACACCGACAAGGGCGGTCTCACCACGCACAGCGCGCGCACGCTGCAGCCGAGGCACCGGCAGGCCGAGCACTTCACGGCGCAGTCCGGCATCCAGATCGCCGAGCACGGCAACGCGGAGGGCGCCAAGACCGTCGGGTTCACCGACAACGGCGACTGGATCTCCTTCCAGCCCTACGCGCTGAGCAACGCCTCCAAGATCACGGCCAGGGTCTCCTCGGGCGGCGCCGGCGGCACGATCGAGGTCAGGGCCGGTTCGGCCACCGGCACGCTGCTCGGCTCGATGCCCGTGGCGGTCACCGGCGGCTGGGAGGTCTTCGTCGACGTCTCGACGAACCTGACCGGCGCGCCCGCCGGGACCACGACGCTGTTCCTCGTCTTCAAGGGGCCGTCCGGCCAGGGCAACCTGTTCGACGTCGACGCGTTCACCTTCGCCACGTCGGGCACGGCGACGACGGCCGAGGCGGAGTCGTACACCGCGAACTCCGGCGTCCAACCCGCCGACCACGCCACCGCCAGCGGCGGCAAGACCGCCGGATACATCAACAACGGCGACTGGACCGCCTACAACACCGTCACCACCACCGGCGCCACCACCTTCAGCGCCCGCATCTCCTCCGCCGGAGCCGGCGGAGCCATCCAAATCCGCTCCGGATCCCCCACCGGCACCCTCCTCGGCACCGTCACCGTCCCGGTCACCGGCAGCTGGGACACCTTCCAAACCATCACCACCCCCCTCACCGGAAACGCCACCGGACCCCTCCACCTCGTCTTCACCGGAACCGGCACCGGCTACCTCTTCGACATCGACACCTTCACCCTGACCAGGTGACGTGGTCGCCGGTGGGGCGCGCGAACGCGCCCCACCGGCGCGAAAGGGACAGCAATGCATCGTTTATTCAGCCGCATTCCCGTCGCCATCGCCATGGCCGCCGCGCTCGTCGCCACCAGCGCGCCCGCGCACGCCGCCGATCCGGCCTACCAGGTGCTCGTCTTCTCCAAGACGGCGGGCTTCCGGCACGACTCCATCCCGGCCGGCATCGAGGCCATCCGGAACCTGGGGACCGCGAACAACTTCACCGTCACCGCCACCGAGGACAGCGGCGCCTTCACCCCGGCCAACCTGGCCGGATACAAGGCGGTGGTGTTCCTCAGCACCACGGGCGACGTCCTCAACGGCACGCAGGAGGCCGCGCTCCAGTCCTACGTCGACGGCGGCGGCGGGTACGTGGGCGTCCACGCCGCGGCCGACACCGAGTACGGCTGGCCGTACTACGAGAAACTCGCCGGCGCCTGGTTCAAGAGCCATCCCGCGATCCAGCAGGCCACCGTGCGGACCGAGGACCGGTCGCACGCGGCGACCGCCCACCTCGGGCCGGCCTGGACCCGGACCGACGAGTGGTACAACTACCGCACCAACCCGCGGTCGACCGCGAAAGTGCTGCAGACCCTCGACGAGGGCAGCTACAGCGGCGGCGACATGGGCGACCACCCCATCACGTGGTGCCGTTCCCAGGCCGCAGGCAGGGCGTTCTACACCGGGCTCGGGCACACCGCCGCGTCCTTCGCCGAACCGGGGCTCCGGACCCTGCTGCTCGGCGGCATCCGCTACGCGGCGGGGTACGCCAAGGCCGACTGCCGTCCCGAGACCGGCTACACGCCCCTCTACAACGGGTCGACCGGCGGGTGGTCGCAGGCCGGGCCGGGCGGCTTCGCCAACGCCGACGGCACGCTCACCTCGCAGGGCGGCATGGGCCTGTACTGGTACCAGGCGAAGGAGTACCGCTCCTACTCGCTGAAGCTCGACTGGAGGATGGCCGGAGACGACAACTCCGGCGTCTTCCTCGGTTTCCCGCAGTCCGGCGATCCGCAGTCGGCGATCAACAACGGGTACGAGGTCCAGATCGACGCGAGCGACAGCGCCGACAAGACCACCGGAGCGGTGTACGGCTTCAAGTCCGCCGACACGGCCGCCCGTGACGCCGCCCTCAATCCGCCGGGCCAGTGGAACACCTACGAACTACGGGTCGAGGGCGAGCGGCTGCAGGTCTTCCTGAACGGCACGAAGATCAACGACTTCACGAACACCGACCCGGCGCGATCGCTGCGGCAGGGCCACATCGGGATCCAGAACCACGGGAACGACGACGACGTGGCGTTCCGCAACATCCGGATCAAGGAACTCGGCGGCGGCGGCACCCCGACGACGACCGAGGCGGAGTCGTACACCGCGAACTCCGGCGTCCAACCCGCCGACCACGCCACCGCCAGCGGCGGCAAGACCGCCGGATACATCAACAACGGCGACTGGACCGCCTACAACACCGTCACCACCACCGGCGCCACCACCTTCAGCGCCCGCATCTCCTCCGCCGGAGCCGGCGGAGCCATCCAAATCCGCTCCGGATCCCCCACCGGCACCCTCCTCGGCACCGTCACCGTCCC
>NZ_JAKNTW010000025.1 GCF_022213955.1 Dolomitihabitans soli
GTTCGCGGGGGTGATCGAGCCGTATGCGGGGGCTGCGGCGGCGGTTGCGGAGGGGGAGCCGGCCGGGCGTGAGCACATCACGGTCGAGGTGGGCGGCAAACGGCTGGAGGTCGTCCTGCCCGCCGGCTTCGGCGCCGCCGTACCGGCCGGTGCGGCCAAGCCCGCCAGGCGCGTCGGCGGGCGGCGGGCGGCGGCCGCGGCGAGCGGAAACGCCCTCACCTCGCCCATGCAGGGCACCATCGTCAAGGTCGCCGTCGAGGACGGGGCCGCGGTGGCCGAAGGCGACGTGATCGTGGTGCTGGAGGCGATGAAGATGGAACAGCCGCTCACCGCCCACAAGGCGGGCACGGTGACCGGCCTGTCAGCGCGGGTCGGCGAGGGCGTCACCGCCGGCGTCACGATCTGCGAGATCAGCGGCTGAGCCCTCGGTGAGCCGCCGGCCCACGGTTCGCAGCCGGTCCAGAAGCTCGGCGGGACCGGTGACGGAGAAGCCGGCGTCCAGGGCGACGAGATCACCGACGATGAGGTCGAGGGAGTCGGCGCCGAAGCTCACCGCGCAGGTGTGGTCGTCGAGGGGGACGATCCTGCCGGGGATCAGCGTGCGCAGGCGGTCCCGCACCAGCGCGGCGGGGGCCCGTACGGTGGCCTCGGCGGTGTAACGGTAGGGCGCGGACGTGATGGTGGCGGCCAGGAAGGCGGCGGCGTCGGTGGCGGGCAGCGCGCGCGGGGCGAATCGCCGGTGGCCGGGGACGGGGTCGGCGACCCGGTCGACGCGGAAGGTGCGCCAGTCGTCGCGTCCGGGATCGAAGGCGATGAGGTACCAGAGGCCGTAAGCGGCGACCAGGCTGTGCGGCTCGACCCTGCGGGTGGCCTGCGCGCCGTCCCGGCCGGTGTAGGCGAAGGACACCGTCTCGTGGTCGCGGCAGGCCGTGGCGAGCACGGTCAGCGTCGCCGGATCGGCGCGCGGCCCGCGGCGGCGCGGCACCTTGACCGTGGTGTCGCCGACCGCCGCGACCTGGGCTCGCAGCCGGGCGGGCAGCACCTGCTCCAGCTTGGCCAGCGCGCGCACGGAGGAGTCCTCGATGCCGGCCACGCCGCTGCCCGCCGAGGTGCGCAGCCCCACCGCGACCGCCACGGCCTCCTCGTCGTCGAGCAGCAGCGGCGGCAGGTTCGTGCCCGAGGCCAGCCGGTAGCCGCCCGCGACGCCGGTGGTGGCGTCCACCGGGTACCCGAGCGCCCGGAGCCGCTCGATGTCGCGGCGCACGGTGCGGCCGGTCACGCCGAGCCGTTCGGACAGTTCGGCCCCCGGCCATTCGCGCCTGGTCTGCAGCAGCGACAGCAGGCGCAGGAGCCTGGCGGGCATGTCTCTCATCACGAATTTAGTTTGCCCTCTTTTAAGGACATTTGATGTCCTAAAGCCCGCATAGCGTCGGGTCCATGTCCACAAGAACTTTCACCGAAGAGATCAACACGCTGGCCGGACGGGTGGCGGGCCCCGTCTTCAGACCCGGCGACGACGGTTACGACGCGGAGCGAACCGGCTACCAGACCGGCTTCCGGCACCGGCCGGACATGATCGTCGGCGCGCTCGGCGCGCAGGACGTGCGCGCCGCCGTCGAGTTCGCCGCCGCCCACCGGCTGCCCGTGGCCGTGCAGGCCGCCGGTCACGGGCTGACGGCCGCCGCCGAGGGCGGCCTGCTGATCAGCACCCGCAGGATGAACGGGGTCCGGGTGGACCCCGGCACCAGCACCGCCTGGATCGAGGCGGGCGCGACCTGGGGAGAAGTCGTTTCGGCGGCCGCGCGGCACGGGCTGGCGCCGCTGAGCGGCTCCAGCCTGGACGTGGGCGCGGTCCCCTACACCCTCGGCGGCGGCCTCGGCCTGCTGGCCCGCCGCTACGGCTACGCGGCCGACCACGTGCACGAGATCGACATCGTCACCGCCGACGGCCGGTTGCGGCACGTCACCGCGCGACGCGATCCCGAGCTGTTCCACGCGCTGTGCGGCGGGCGCGACGGACTCGGCGTCGTCACCGGGCTGCGGGCCGGCCTCGTGCCGGTCACCCGGTTGTACGGCGGCTCCCTGTTCTTCGACGCCGAACGGGTACCCGATCTGCTGCCCGCCTACCTGCGCTGGACCGCCACGGTCCCGGAGGAGCTGACCTCGGCGGTGTCGCTGATCCCGTTCCCCGATCTGCCCGCGTTTCCCGAACCGTTCAGGGGCCGGCGCGTCGCGGGCGTCCAGATCGCGTTCACCGGTGACGCGGCGGCGGGGGAGCGCCTGGTGGCGCCGCTCCGCGCGGCCGGGCCGTACCTGCTGGACACTCTGCGGGACCTGCCCTACACCGAGTCCGGCTCCATCCACGACGAGCCCCACACGCCGCACGCCTACCACGGGGACAACGCGATGCTGAGCGACCTCGACGCCGAGACCCTGGCGACCGTGGCCCGCCTGACGGGACCGGACGCCCCGGTGATGTGCATCGTCGGGGTCCGTCATCTCGGCGGCGCCCTCGCCCGGCCGCCCGTCCCGGGCAACGCGGTCGCGCACCGCGACGCCCGTTACCTCCTGCAGATCCTCTCGCCTCTCGACGCCCCCGGCGGCGGCCTCGACGCCGTCCTGCCCGTCCACCGGCGCGTCCTCGACGTCGTGACGCCGTGGACCCTGGGCAGGTCGCCGAACTTCGTGTTCGGCGAGCGGCGGACCGGCGCGCACGGCCCCGGCGACCCGCGCCGGACCGCCCTCAAGGCGATTCACGACCCGGCCGGGATCTTTGACATCATCGCGAACGTGGATGTCGAAGCGTCGGCATCGGCTCCCACGTCACAGGTGAGCGACGCCCGCGAGGGGGCAGTCCAGGAATGACGGACGAAGAGGAGGAGAGACCGATGTTCGGTGACACCAAGGCGTTCAGCGGCTTCGCGGTGGACGACATGGAGAAGGCCAAGAAGTTCTACGGCGACGTACTCGGCTTGAAGGTGACCGAGGAGCACGGTCTGGCGATGCTGCACCTGGCCGGTGGTACGAACGTGCTGATCTATCCCAAGCCCAGCCACACCCCGGCTTCGTTCACGATCCTGAACTTCCCGGTGGACGACATCGAGACGGCCGTCGACGAGCTGACGCGGCGTGGCGTCCGCTTCGAGAGGTACGAGAGCATGAAGACCGACGAGAAGGGGATCTTCCGCGAGGGCGGCCCCTTGATCGCCTGGTTCAGGGACCCCGCGGGCAACGTGCTGTCGGTGCTCCAGGAACGGTGAGCCGGCGGGCCCGCCCGCCGGTGCGCGCGGGCGGGCCGCGCCTCACGGCGAGGTGAACAGGGGAAGCATGACCTCGTCGACTATCCCGACGATGACCTCGTCGGGCACCGGTGCGCCGTTGAAGAGGAAATGGTGCCGGAGCAGCGCCTGGCCCGCCTCCAGCCTGCGCTGGGTGCCCGCCGCCGCGTCGCACTCGCCCCGGACGGCGGCTCTGCGCACGATCTCGGCCATCACCTTCACGCTGTTGCCCCGGGCGCGTTCGCGGATCTCCTTCGCGCGGACGGGGTCGCGCAGCACGTCGCTGAGCAGCCCGCGCAGGGCCTCCCCAACCGGCCCCGCGAGCTGTTCGGCCACCTGCCGCAGCACCATCAGGGAATCCCCGCGCAGACTCCCGGTGTCGGGCATCGAGGTCGGGTCGGGGAACGTGCGATAGACGGTTTCCATCACCAGTTCGGCGCGGCTCGGCCAGCGGCGGTAGAGAGACGCCTTGCTGGCCTGGGCGCGCTCGGCGACGCTCTCCATGGTCATCCGGGCATAGCCGACCTCGGCGAGTTCGGCCATGGTCGCCTGGTAGATGGCCGCGTTGAGCGCTTCGCCACGGCGCCGCGGCAGCTTGCGGTGGTCTGTGTCGGCCGTGACATCCGGCATGGAGACCCCCTCTCGGTCGGCGTGCGGGGCTGGGAAGATTCTAGGAAGCCGTTTCCGCCGCGGTGACCAGACCGAGGTCGCCGTCCACGGTCACCAGCCTCCCGTCGGTGAGCTCGCTGGTCGCCACACCGGTACCCATGATCGCCGGGATGCCGTACTCCCGGGCGACGATCGCGGCGTGCGAGGCGATTCCCCCCGTGTCGACCACCACGGCCGCCGCGCGCTGGAACAACGGCGTCCAGGCGGGATTCGTGTACGGGCAGACCAGCACGTCACCGCTGCGCAACCGGCCGAACTCGGCGGAGTCGCGGATGACGCGAACCGGTCCGGTGACCCTGCCGCCGCCCGCGGGCGTACCGCTGACCAGTGCGTCCCCGCCGCCCTTCGCCGGCGGATACACCGCGCTGAAGTCGATCATCCGCACGCCCGCGAGCTCGTCCCGCTTGGCCGACCTCGCCAGTACGGCGGAGCGCAGCCCGGCCAGTTCCCGCCCGCCGAGCCGCTCGACGTCGGCGATCCCCTCGATCTCCGCCAGCCGCAGATGGAAGACGTCCTCCCGGGCGGCCAGCACCCCCGCCCGGCGGAGCCGGTCCCCGATCTCCAGCAGGCAACGCCGCAGGATGGGCAGCGCCTGCGTGCCGTAGAAGTGGGTGTCCTCGCGGAACGCCACGCCCGCGCGCGCGGCCTCGACCTGGCGGCGCAGGTGGGAGCGCAGCCCGGTCCACCGCACGACGGGATGCCCGAGCAGACGCCGCAGCGCCTCCTCGGGACGATGCGCGGAGACGGCCGAAGGCGGTTCCCCGACCAGCACCTTGACCAGCCCGAGGATCGTGTCGGGCGCCTCCCCCCAGGTCGGCGCGGAGACCAGGAGCGGTGAGGCCGTCTCCCGGTGCCCGTACTCCTTCAAAAACTCCGCCAGGGCGGCCCTGAACTCGCCGAACTCGGGCAGTTCCCGCACGGCCGCCGCCAGCGGGCCGGGTGCCGGCTCCGCGAAGACGCGGCGCAGGCGGTCGTCCGCCCGGACCATCGCCGCCAGGGCGGCGAGCGAGTCGTTGGCCGCGCCGGTCCGGGTCGGCGCGCCCACGATCAGCAGCGGCATCAGCCGGCCCAGCCCGAGCAGCTTCAGCTTCAGGCCGAGCGCCAGCAGCGACAGCCCGGAGCGGGGCAGGTAGTCGATGCGCAGGTCGGTGATCGGGGGCATGAGGTTCAGGATCTCCCGTGGCATCCGGGACAGGGCCGGCCAGGCCAGCGACGCGGGTTCGCGGGCGGCCTCCTCGCGTACCCGCCGGGTGAACATGGCGAACCGGGGGTCCAGCGTCCACCGCGCCGGGTCGTACCGCCGGGCCCGGGACAGCAGGCTGAACGGGGCGAGGAGGGTCCTGGCCGTCGGGCGCGGGTCCGGCGGTTCGAGGCGCGCGACGACGCCGTCCTCCTCGGGCAGCAGCCGCTCGATCGCGGGGAACCGGACGCCGATGCTGCCGGTCATCTCGGAGACCATCTGCAGCGGCCCGTGTCGCATCCACGTCGTGAGGTCGAGCGGATACGGGCGGACCTGGAGCATCTCCACCAGGAAGGGGACGACTCTGCGCTGCAGGGGGTTCAGCGGGCGTCGCAGCGGAGGCGGCGGCAGCGCGGTCATCGGCCGGGCCTGGAGCAGCCGCACCACGCCCTCCGCGCACGCCCACTCGATGTCCTGCGGCCGTCCGAACCGCTCCGCCACGGCCGTGCCGAGGGAGACCAGCTCGCGCAGCGCCTCCTCGGTCACGACGGGCCCCGCCGACAGGTCGCCGGGGGCGTGGGTGACGCCGCCGCCCGCCGCCGCGCGGATGACCACCTCGCGCCGTCCCGCCCGCCGGTCCCTGATCCGGCCCGCGCGGTCGAGCACGTAGTGGTCCGGCGTGACCAGCCCGGAGACGACGGCCTCGCCGAGGCCGCTGCCGGCGTCGATCACGACCTCGTCGCGGTCGCCGGTGACCGGGTTGGCGGTGAACATCACCCCGGCGCTCTCCGCGTCGACCATGCTCTGCACCACGACGGCGATGCGGACGTCGGTGGCGTCCACGCCCCGCCGCGCGCGGTAGGCGATGGCGCGTTCGGTCCACAGCGACGCCCAGCAGTCGTGCACCGCGCTGATCACCGCCTCCTCGCCGATGACGTTGAGGTAGGTGTCCTGCTGCCCGGCGAAGGCGGCCCCGGGGAGATCCTCGGCCGTGGCGCTCGACCGCACCGCGACCGGCCCTTCCCCGAGGTCCCGGTAGGCGGCGGCGATGGCCGTGCGCAGTTCGGCGGGAACGGGGACGGCGGCGAAGTCGTCCCGGATGCCCGCGCCGTCGTCCTCTCCGGCGGCCAGCCGCGCGGCGATCCGTGCGGCCAGGCCGCCGCGCTCCACGAGCACGGTGTAGGCGTCCGTGGTCACCACGAAGCCGCCGGGCACCGGGAACCCGCTCCTGATCAGTTCGCCCAGGTTGGCGCCCTTGCCCCCGGCCCGGTCGAGGTCGTGCCGGCCGAAGGCGGCCAGCGGGGCGACGAGCGCGCCGACCGGCTGCGCGACCGTGGTGTGGCGGGACTCTGTCACGACTTGCTCCTTGAGGTTTCTGGCATGGTCACGTGGGCGGTGTCGCGCAGCGGCCTGGCCGGCAGGGCGAGGGCGAGCGCGCAGGCGAGCACGAGCAGCGGCGTCACGTACCCGAAGACCTGCGGGACGACCTCACCGAACGCCCCGGCGACAGCCGTACGGTCGGCGGGGGGCAGGGTGGCGAGCAGCTCCGGGGTGAGGCTGTTCGCGTCCTGGCCGGATCCGGGCAGCGCCTGCAGGAATCGGGCGGTGACGAGGGATCCGACGACCGCCACCCCGGCCGTGGCCCCGATCTGGCGCAGGAAGGTCACCGTTCCGGTGGCCGCGCCGAGGTCCCGGTGGTCGGCGGAGTTCTGCGCGGCCAGCACCATCACCTGCATGACGAGGCCGATGCCGAGGCCGAGCAGCAGGATCGCCACCCCCACGGGGAACGGCCCGCTCGCCGCGTCCACGCTCGCCAGCAGGCCCATCCCGGCGGTCGCCAGCACGGTCCCGGCCACCGGGTACGCCTTGTAACGGCCGGTCCTGGTGATCAGGCGGCCGGAGACCGTGGTGGCCGTCAGGATCCCCGTCATCAGGGTCATCACCACCAGGCCGGACTCCGAAGCCGAGGCCCCCATGGCGATCTGCAGGAGGCTCGGCGTGTAGCTGACCGTGGCCAGCATCGCGAACCCGATCAGGAAGCTGATCGCCGCCGGGATCGCGAAGGACGGATCGCGGAAAAGCCGCAACGGGATGATCGGGTCGGCCGCGAACCGCGCGGCGAGGAGCCAGCCCGCGCAGCCGGCGATCGTCAGGGCGGCCAGCGCGGCGACCGTTCCCCACGTCCTGTCCCCGCTCACCCCGCTGGTGAGCAGGATCAGCCCGATGACCGCCGCGGCCAGGCACAACGCCCCCGCGTAGTCGATCCGCGGCCCTCGCTCCGGCCTGGGCAGGCGCAGCATGACGCTCAGCGCGACCAGCGCCAGCAGCCCCAGCGGCAGGTACGTGTAGAAGATCCATCGCCAGCTCAGCCGGTCGATGAAGAAGCCGCCCACGACCGGCCCCGCGACCGCCGCGACCACGTACGCTCCGCCGATCAGGCCCAGGTAGCGGCCCCGCTCGCGAGGGCTGACGATCTCACCGATGATCGCCTGCGGCCCGATCATCAGCCCGCCGCCGCCCAGGCCCTGCAGCGCGCGGTAGAAGGTCAGCGCGGTGAACGACTCCGCGGTCGCGCACAACGCCGCGCCGATCAGGAACAGCACGATCGCGACCTGGAGGACCCGCTTGCGGCCGAACCTGTCGCCGAACTTGCCGTACAGCGGCATGGACACGGTCGCCGCGACGAGGTAGGCGGTGACCAGGTCGGACATCCGGTCCAGGCCGCCCAGCCCACCGGCGACGGTGGGCAGCGCGGGCGCCATGATTGTCTGGTCCAGTGCGCCCAGGAGCATCGCCAGCATGAGGCTGGGGAGCACCCTGAGCACGGCCCTGCGGCCGGGATCCGTCCCCGCCCGCCCACCGGGCGTCTCCGCATGCCGCATGTGCGTCGCCTCCGCCTCGTACAAATAGAAAACGCTGCGTTCTCTAATCGAACGATACGGTGAACAAGTAGAGAACGCAACGTTTTCTAACGGCGAGTGGGGTCGTCAGGATGCGGGCGGGCCGAGGGTGTCCCACGCCGGGATCGATCAACCACCGCTTCCCCTGCCGGCACGTGCACCGGCCGCGCGCGGCTCGTAGGGCAACCGCCGCACCGTCGCCGGCCACGCGCGGCTCTCAGGGGTGCCGCGGGGCCACCCCGATGGTCACCGGCTGGTCGGCGGGCCGGTCAGGGCAGCTGGTCGAGGGCCGCGCGCAGGATCCCCGGGGTGGCCGCGGCGGGCTCGGCGGCGAGCGTGAGGCGGTTCATGACGTCCCAGTAGCCTTGGACGTCGGCCGGCTTGTCGGGGTACACCGCGCTGGTGAGCTGTTCGAGGTAGACCGCGTCGGGGAGATCGCGCTCGGGGAAGCGCAGGATGGCGATGGGCCCGCCGGCCGCCGCGTGGCCGCCGGTGCTGAGCATGATCACCTGAATGGTGACGTTGGGCAGGGCGTTCAGCTCGATGAGATGCTGGATCTGGGCTCGCATGGTCGCCGTGCCGCCCATGGGACGGCGCAGCACCGCCTCGTCGACGACGACCCACAGCTTGGTCGGGTCCGGCTTGTGCAGGATCTGGGCGCGGTTCATCCGCAGGCTCACCCGGCGTTCGATCTCGGACTCGCGCGCCGTCGGGTGGCCGAGCCTGATGACGGCGCGGGCGTAGTCGGCGGTCTGCAGCAGCCCGGGGACGAACTGCACCTCGTAGCCGCGGATGACCGAGGCGGCCTGTTCGAGGCCGAGGTAGTTCTCGAACCAGCCGGGCACCACGTCGCCGTAGGACTGCCACCATCCCGGCGTGTTCGACTGCCTGGCCAGCTCCAGCACCGGCTCCCGGTCGCCCGGATCGGTCATGCCGTACAGGGTGAGCAGGTCGGCGACGTCTCGCTCCTTGAAGCCGACCCGGCCCAGCTCCATCCGGCTGATCTTGGAGGCGGAGGCGCGGATCTCGTAGGCCGCGTCGTCGGGCGAGATTCCGCACGCCTCGCGGAGCCGGCGTAGCTGCGCGCCGACCAACAGGCGCAACACGGTCGATCTGGCCGACCGGCCTTGAAGCGCGGGATTCTTCGCCTCGTCGCGTGCATCCCGAGCGGTATTCATGTCAACCCTCCCAGATCCGGTGACCACCAGGCCAAAGCCTTCCATTTCAATCCGGTTCTGGAGGCGATATGCGCCCTTCGGGTTAGGCGTGGAAGCTCGGGAAACGCTTGCCGCAGCGTCTGAACGAACACTTCCGCCTGGCAGCGGCCATGCCGGGAGCGGCGGGCCAGGTGTCCGTGACCCTCTGGCGGACGCCTCGTGGCAGGGCTCCCAGGCAGGTGGGTTCAATCGACTACGTACGGTTTCATCTGTTTGTGTTGATTATGACATAGCCACGCCGTAAACTCGCGAACCCGTTCCTGATAAGGAATCTCGGTGCACCGCGGCGAGCCGGCCTCGTATTCGCCCGGCAGGCTCAAAGCGGTGACCTCATTGAGCCCGGTGGAAGTAGATCATGAAGTTTTCTCATTCTATTGTGATCGTGTGCTCCACATCAGACGACGATCAAAGGGACCATGTGGGGATGGCCGCTTTGTAGAGGTATGCCCGGCCATGCCCGATGCGGAAGGCGTGCGAGCTCATTGAGGGGTGGGACCTCGTCGAACATGTGATCGTCTCGCGGTGCGGCCAGGGCCCAACAGAAACGAGCGATGGATGAGCTTGCAATCGAGCAAGGGGCCGGGTATATCCAGGCCATCGCCCGCGCGCGCCTTCGACTTCCTGTTGTGCGGTGCAGGCCACGGCGCGGCCGACCGGGTCGCCGTCGTCTCCCCCGAGGCGCGTGACCTGGCGTGGGAGAACGGCCGGTTCCTCGCCGAGGCCGTGCGCCACATGGCGGGGCGCGGCGTCCGGCAGTTCCTGGACATCGGCTCCGGCCTGCCGCTGGCCGGCAGCGTGAGCGAGGTCGCCAGGGCTGTGCGCCCGGACGCCCGCGTGGTCTACGTCGACGACGATCCGCTGGTGCACGCCCAGGCCCGCGCGCTGATCCCCACTGACGAGCGGACGGCGTTCGTGGAGGTCGGGGTGCGGCGGCCGAAGGCGATCCTGGACCACCCGGAGACCATCAGGGTGCTCGACCCGGGCGAGCCGACCGGGGTGCTGCTGCTGTCGGTCATGCACTTCGTGCACGGCGAGGACGATCCCTACGGACTCGTCGCCCGGGTGATGGACGCCATGCCGCCGGGCAGCTGCCTGGGGCTCGCCCACGTCACCTCCGACGACCTCGATCCGGGGGTGCGCCGCCGGATCGACGAGGTCTACAACGGTACGGCTGCGCCGCTGGTCCTGCGCACCACGGCGGAGATCATGAGATTCTTCGACGGCCTGCGGGTCCTGGTGCCCGGCCTGGTGGACGTGGGGGCGTGGGACGCCGACGGCGCGGCGGAGTTCAAGCCGGGGCCGATGCGTCTGCTGGGCGCGGTGGCGGTCAAGCCGTGAGCCGTCCTCACGGAGGTGTCCCGATCGGCGGGCGCGTCGCCGCGCAGGTGTGGATGATCTTTCCTTGGCAGCTGGCGCGGCGTCGCTCGGCGGCGTCGCCCTCGTACAGCTCGGCGGCACGCCCGTAACGTTCGGCCGCCTCGGCGTGCCGGTTCAGCGCCGTCAGCGCGTCGCCCGCCCGTTCGACGCAGGCCGCCTCCGCCGAGGCGTGGGCGGCCCGCCGGGCCAGCGCCTGCCCGTGCTCGCACAGCACGAGGGCCCGCTCGTACTCCTGGGCGGCCATCAGCACCCGGATCAGCGCCCGTACGGCGAAGCCGTCGTAGGACGCCGCGACGCCGTGACTTCTGAGCCGCTCGCCCATCGTCACCACCGCCTCCGCCTGGCCGACGGCCTCGGCGTGCAACCCGCGGGCGCTGGCGATCAGGGCCGTCGTCCGGCCGGCGGTGAACAGGGTGTGCTCGTCGCCGACCGTGTGAGCCAGCTCCCGCGCCCGGTCGGCGTCGCCCGACGCCAGATCCAGCCGCCCGGCGCCCGGCCGGGCGACCGCCGCCTTGTACCTGCAGAAGGCCCGCAACGACAGCACCCGCCCCAGGGACCGGGCGTCGCCCATCCTGGTGAAGACGGCCACGCAACTGTCCAGGATGGGCACGGCCCGCTCAGGCCCGCCCGGCTGCCGGGTGATCAGGGGCACCATCCGGAACCTGGCCTGCGCCGCCACGTGCGCGTCACCGCCGGCGGTCGCCGCGACGATCACGTCGCGCCACATGTCCTCGGCGTCCCGCAGCCGCCCCTTGCGCTCCAGGTAGGCCGTCACCCGCATGGCCAGCCCGCACGCGAGCCGGTGCCGCCGCCGTTCGCACGCGAGCCGGATCATCGCCAGGATGCCCTCGATCTCGGTGGCGAACCACCGGTCGGGGTCGCCCTCGATGAGCGCCAGCGTCGCCGCGGACACGAACCGCTCCCGGCTCAACGGCGCGGGCGGGGGAAGGTACGGCTCGCAGGCCACGGCCGCGCTCGCCCAGCTCGTCAGCTCCAGCCAGCCGAGGAGCAGCCGCTCGATGGTCACCTCCTCCTCGTCGAGGTGCTCGGCCAGCCGCTCCAGGCCGTACTGGCGGAGCAGGTCGTGCATGCGGTAGCGCGGCTGCCCCAGCGGATCGATGCCGGTGCCGACCAGGAGGCTGTGGCGCGTCAGGGTCTCCAGGACCGGCCCCGCGTCCGCCGCGCCGAGCAGCATCGCGGCCTGCCATTCGGGGAAGTCGCCCGGCCCGGCGAGCGTCACGGCGCGAAAGGCCAGGCGCGCGTCGGCGGGGAGGGCGGTGTAACTGTCGGCGATGCTCGCGCTGATCGTCATCTCGTCGGCGGCCAGTTCGCCGAGCCAGCCGTCGGCTCGGCGGGTCAGCCGTTTGGCGAGATAGGCGATCGGCCAGGAGTGCTGCACGGACAACCGGGCCCCGGCGATCCGCACGGCCAGCGGCAGGCCGCCGCACGCGGCCACCACCTCGTAGGCGGCGCCCCGCTCGCGGGTGACCCGTGGCCGCCCGATGATGTCGGCCAGCAACGCGACCCCCTCGGCCGGGCTCAGCGGTTCCAGCCAGAACGTGCGGAAGCCGCCCCCGGCCAGATGGATGCGGCTGGTGACGATGACGGCGCACCCGGCGGTGCCGGGCAGCAACGGCTGTACCTGGTGGGCGGCGGCGACGTCGTCGATCAGGAGCAGCACCCGGCGGCCGGCGAGCAGGGAACGCACCAGGGCGGTGCGCTGCCCGTTCCCGGTGGGCAGGTCACCGGGCGGGACGCCGAGCGAGCCGAGCAGGTCGCCGAGGACCTCCCCGGTGTCGCGGGGGCGCTCCGAGAGGGAGGCGAGCTGGACGTAGATCTGGCCGTCGGGGTAGTGCTCGCGCAGGAGGTGGGCGACATGGACGGCGAGCGCCGACTTGCCGACCCCCGGCGGGCCGGTGATGGCGGCGGTGGGAACCCCCGCCCGGTCAGCGGAAGGTGTGAGGAACGTGGTGAGTTCGGCGATCCGGTCCCTCCTGCCGGTGAAGTCCAGCACATCGGGTGGTAACTGCTGGGCCGGAATTCCGCGAACTCCCGATTCGGATGGGGCGGATGGTGCCGCCGGGAATGGTGATTCATCGAAATCGATCTCGGTGCGAAGTTGACGGAGATATTGGCCAGGTCCGCTACCCGTCTCCTGCAGTAGGAGGTCGACGGCGCTTTCGTAGTGTCTGAGTGCTTTTGCGCGTTGCCCAGAGCGGTGCAATGCGGTCATAAAGAGCCCGTGGAGTTGCTCCGACAGCGGGTCACGGGCGAGTTCGTGGCGCAGGTCCGCCAGAATGTCGCGGTGCTCGCCGAGCTCCATGCGCACCCGGAGAAGCATGAACATCGCGGCCTGGCGTTCATAAAGCAGGCCCTCGCGTAATGGCCGTAATATCTCCGAGTCGCCATTCAGGTCGCACAGCGGCGGGTCGCCCCAGAGCTTCAGCGCCCCGCCGAGCAGTTTCGCGGCGCCCGAGGGGTCTCCGGTGGCCTCGGCGGTCGTGCCGTCCCGCACGAGTGCGCGGAAGGTGTCCAGATCGACGGTGTCGGCGGGATCGAGGGCCAGCCGATAGCGACCCGCGTCCCCCTTGGGTATCCGTCCAGGCAGGACGCCCCTTATTTTCGCCATCAGCGTCTTCAGATGGCCACCGCGCGCACGGTGGTCACCCCACACCGCCTCCATCAGCGTCTCGGCGGACAGGCCCTGGGGCCCCGCCGTCACCAGTGTGGCGAGTGCACGTCTCATCATGAGGGACAGAGCGAGGGATTCTTCGCTGGAGACCACTTTGGTCTGCCCCAGGATCGCAAAGTACACCGGGCGCCCCCTTTGGCCGGGCGAATCAGCGGACGATCACCATAGCAATCGAGGTGAAACGAGTTAGGCGGGTTCTGGCCGACTGCGGAGTTGCATCGTTGGCACATAGTTAATCCCATAGGTCAACCTTCGCGCTAATCCGTCCACCTGCTGGTAACCGGTGGCGAACCTCTCGCTGACCACTGGCCTCTACCGTCGCCCCGATCTCAGGTAACGGAAACTTGCCAGCCGGTTCGGTGGGGTCTTCCGCGACGGCAAGTCGCACGTGTCCTGGGTGGTCCGACGCGTTATCAGGAAGTTCCGTTCACACGATTCCGGCGACATTCGGATTCGGTATGCGGACATTGACCCTGGAGCTTCGCCGATGGCCGTGACAACTGTGGAACGAACCGGGCCGGGACTCAGCCGGCCACGTCTGATGATGGTGGCGTGTGCCGGAGTGCACGCCGTGTCGATGGCCGACATGATCGCCGCCACTCTTTGCATCCCGCTCATCGGCGCGGACGCCGTCGGGAACGGTATCCCGCTGGCCGACGTGCAGTGGGTGGGCACCGCCTCCCTGGTGCCGTTCGCGGCGCTGCTGGCCGTCTCCGGGCGGCTGGCCGACATGGTGGGCCGTCGCCGGCTGCTGGTGGCCGGGCTGGCGTTGTTCACCGCGTGCGCCGTACTCGCGGTGCTCGCGCCGTCCTGGCCGGTGCTGCTGCTGGCCAGGGTGGGCCAG
Organism: Dolomitihabitans soli; assembly: GCF_022213955.1. GTDB lineage: Bacteria > Actinomycetota > Actinomycetes > Streptosporangiales > Streptosporangiaceae > Streptosporangium_A > Streptosporangium_A soli. Next base: position 14,158 of record NZ_JAKNTW010000025.1, read on the forward strand.
GGCGTCGGCGCGGCGGCGATGGTCCCCGCCTCGCTCGGGCTGCTGCTCAGCGAACTGCCCGCGCGGTGGCGCGGCGTCTCGGTCGCGGTCTGGAGCGCCGGGGCGGGCCTCGGCGGCGTCGCCACCCACGTGGGCGGCGGCTGGCTGGCCCAGACGTACGGCTGGCACGCGCTGTTCGCGCCCAGCGTGGTCGTCGGCCTGGCACTGCTGCTGACCACGATCTGGATCCCCCGGTCACGGACGGTCCGCGGGCAGTTGCCCGACGGCTGGGGGGTGGCGATGCTCGCCGCCGGGATGGCCGTGCTCGTCCTGGCCATCTCCAAGAGCTCGACCTGGGGATGGCGGTCGCCGTGGCTGGCCGCCTGCGCCGGAGTCGGGCTGGTGCTGCTGGTCGGCACGGCCATGCGGTCCTGGCATCACCCGGCGCCCGTCATGGAGCGGGGCCTGTGGCGGCGGCCCGGATTCGCCTACGGGTGGACGCTCTCGCTGCTGCACGGGCTGACCACCTTCCCCATCCTGGCCATCGTGCCGCTGTACCTGCGGGACTTCGGCTTCGACACCATGCGGGTGGGGCTGCTGCTGGTGCCGCTCTCCGGCGGGGTGGCGGTGGCCAGCGTGCTGGCCGGGGTGGCCGGGCGCCGCTGGGGGTTCGACTGGGTGATCTACGGCGGCGCGGTGGCGGTGGGCGTCGCGTGCCTGGCGGCGATCTGGGAGGGGAGACCCACGACGACCGGGCTGGTCGCGCTGGGCCTGGCCGGGCTGGGCCTGGGCGCGCTGAGCACGGGAGCCACCTCGGTCGGGACCCTGGGGACCGAGCCGTCACAGCACGCGGCGGCGGCCGGGGCGACGATGACCGCGCGGCTGGCCGGTGGCGCCGTGGGAGTGGCCGCGGCGGCCATCGTGGTCGATCAGCCCTTCCTCGGCGGGCCGATCGCCGGATACGCGTCGGTCTTCGCCGCGTGCATCGTCGTGGTGGCCGGGGCCGGGGCGCTCGCCCTGATGCGGATCAGCATGTCCACCGCCTCCCCGAGGCCGGCCCGGTCCCCGCGGCACGCCGCTCCGGCACGTACGGCGAGGCCGTCCCGTGCCGCCCGGCCGGCCCGCGCGATCATGCCCGCCCGGACGTACGTCCCCGCGCGGCCGGCGTTGCCCGGCCGGGTGGCCATGTCGATGCCGCTCGCCGCGCCGGTGCCGTTGCCCGAGCTGATGCCGCCGGCCCGGCCCGCCGCGCCGCTCGCGCTGCCCGCGCCCGTCCCGTTGTCCGAACCGATCCTGCTACCCGCCCCGATGCCCTGGGCCGCGCCGATGCTCCCCGCCGCCCCGGACCCGCCACGGACCCCGAAGCCCCGGACGGCCGCCGGACAGCCGCTCCCCGCTCCCGAATCGACCTCAGCTTCCGAACCGACCTCAGTTTCCGAATCGACCTCAGCTCCCGAATCGACCTCAGCTCCCGAACCAACCCCCGCTCCCACCCTGGAACCCACCGTCACGGGACCGGCTGCCGGTGGGGGACCCGCTACCGAGGTGAGCCCGGCCACGGGTCCCACGGGCGTGGGGCCCGTGGCCGAGCCGGAACCCGCGACGGACTGGATTCCCACCACCGGGTGGCTGCCGGCGCGCGAGCCGGAACCCTCGACCGGCTGGGTTCCGGCGCCCATCGGGCTGCCGGCCGGTGCACCGGAACCCGCGACGCAGCCCATCCCCGCCATGGAGCCGGACCAGGCAGCGAGCCAGGCGGCAGTACAGGAAGCAGTGCAGGAAGCAGTGCAGGAAGCAGGCCAGGAAGCAGGCCAGGTCCATGCGGACGGGCCGGACACGGCCGAGCGGGCGCGGGTGACCGAGCCCGTGCCATCGGGGCCGTCGGGGTCGCCGCCGCCGCCCGGCGCCGGTATCCCGATCCCGGCGATCCCCTCCGACTCCACCTGGGAGCGAACCATGAACGCCATCGGCGCGACAGGTCACGGCCGAGATTCGGGCATCAGAGGCCGGATCGCGGTGGTCAGCGGAGCGGCCCAGGGGATCGGCGCGGCGGTCTGCGCCGTGCTGGCCGAGGCGGGGGCCAAGATCGCGGCTCTCGACGTGCGGGGTGACCCCCTGCTGGAGGTCACGCACAGCACACCGGGAGCCCAGGCGTACGTGACCGACGTGCGCGACGGGATCGCCGTACGGGACACGATCGCCAGGATCGAGCGGGAGATCGGCCCGATCGACATCTGCGTCAACGTCGCCGGGATCCTGCGCACGGGACCGGTCACCTCCATGTCGGAGGAGGACTGGCGGGACACGTTCGCGGTCAACGCGGAAGGGGTGTTCCACCTCTCCCGCGCCGTCGCCCGGCGGATGGCGTCCCGCCACCGCGGAACGATCATCACGGTGGCGTCCAACGCGGCGGGGGTGCCGCGGATGGGAATGGCCGCCTACGCCGCCTCGAAGGCGGCAGCCGTGATGTTCACCAGATGCCTCGGCCTGGAGCTCGCGCCGTACGGCATCCGCTGCAACGTCGTCTCGCCCGGATCCACCGACACCGACATGCTCAGGAAGCTGTCGGGCGGGTTCGGCGACACCGACGCCGTGATCAACGGCGTCCCCGAACAATACCGAGTCGGTATACCTCTGGGCCGTATCGCCAGCCCGCTCGACGTCGCCGACGCGGTGGCGTTCCTCGCCTCCGACCGTGCCCGCCACATCACCATGCACAACCTCTACGTCGACGGAGGCGCCACCTTGTGCGCCTGACCCCCCTCCCACCCCCACTCACCGGGAGAAGCCCAATGTCCGTGCGACCTGTTCCCCTTCCCGCCGTGTGGACCGAGCAAAGCAAGGGCCTGCTGAGCCGGTACGACGTAGGCCGCTCCGTGCTGTTCACCTCACCCCGCCACACCCTGCTGACCAGCGGGGTGCGGGGGATCGTGACAGGAGACCTCGCGACGTTACCGGAGCGGGTGCCCGCCGCCCTGGCAGGCGGGGGCGGCATCGCCGCCGGCGCGATCGCGTTCGACGGCACCGCCCGCCTCACGGTGCCGGCCACCGTCGACTGGTCGGGGCCGCCGACCAGGATCAGGGCCCGCACCCGCGCCAGGCCCTCGGGATGGCGGATGCAGTGCGTGCCCGACCCGGAGGCGTACCGCGAAGGCGTACGGCGGGCCCTGCGGCGCATCGACGAGGGCTCGCTGGCCAAGGTGGTGCTGGCCCGGTCGGTGGAGCTGTTCACCGACGGGGTCATCGACGTCCGTGAGTTCCTGGCCTATCTGATCGGCCGCGCGCACCACTCGTTCGCGGTGCCGCTGGGCGACCGCACGCTCATCGGGGCGAGCCCGGAGCTGCTGGTCTCGCGGCGCGGCCGCACGGTCGCAGCCAACCCGCTGGCGGGCTCGACCGCCCGTTCCCCCCTTCCGCACGTCGACCGGCAGCGGGCCCTGGACCTGCTCGCCTCCGCCAAGGACCGGCACGAGCACCGGCTCGTCGTGGACGCCGTGGCCGACGCGCTCCGGCCGTACTGCGCGCGGCTGCAGGTGCCCCGCGAACCCGAGCTCATCTCCACCACCACCATGTGGCACCTGTCCACCAAGGTGAGCGGGCGGTTGCGCGACCCGGACACCTCGTCCCTCACCCTGGCCGCGGCGCTGCACCCCACGCCGGCGGTGTGCGGCACCCCCACCGAGGAGGCGAGGTCCGCGATCCGCGACCTCGAACCGTTCGACCGGGGCTTCTACACCGGGATGGTCGGCTGGAGCGATGCCTCGGGCGACGGGGAGTGGGCGGTCGCCATCCGCTGCGCCGAGGTCTTCCCCGACGCGGTCCGGCTCTTCGCGGGCGCGGGCATCGTCGTCGGTTCCGATCCCGACTCCGAGCTCGCGGAGACCTCCGCCAAGTTCCACACCTTGATGCAGGCCCTCGGCATCACCACTGACGTCTGAAGCTTTTCGAGATCACTGTGAAAGGACACCATCCGCCATGGCCATCGCCCCGATCTCGCCCTATCCCATGCCGGACAGACTGCCGGAGAACCGTGTGCACTGGCGGCCGGACCCCCGGCGTACCGTGCTGCTCATCCACGACATGCAGAACTACTTCCTGAACGCCTTCGCGCCCGGCAGGTCGCCGCTGGCCGAACTCATGTCGAACGTGCTCGCCCTCCGCGAGTGCTGCGCCGACCTCGGCATCCAGGTCTTCTACTCGGCCCAGCCCGGCGCGCAGTCGCGCAATGAGCGTGGCCTCCAGCAGGACTTCTGGGGTCCGGGCATCGGCCCGGACCCGGTCGAGGCGCAGATCGCCAGCGTGCTGACCCCGCGGGCCGGTGACGTGCTGGTGACCAAGTGGCGCTACAGCGCCTTCCAGCGCACCAGCCTCGCCGACCGGCTCGGCGAGCGGGACCAGATCATCATCTGCGGGATCTACGCGCACATCGGGGTGCTGATGACCGCCACCGAGGCGTTCATGCGCGACGTGCAGCCGTTCGTGGTCGCCGACGCGGTGGCCGACTTCTCGCTCGACCACCACCGGATGGCGCTGACCTACGCGTCGCAGCGGTGCGCCGTCACGGTCCGCACCCAGGCGATCATTCGTGCCCTGAAGCAGGAGGTGGCCCGCATCTGAGCCTCAGGGGCCGCGGCCCGGTCACGCGTAGGGCTGGGTGATGACCTCCATGTTGTGCCCGTCGGGGTCGTCGAAGTAGACGCCACGCCCGCCGAACAGGTGGTTGATCTCACCCGGCTTGTTGTGACCGGGGTCGGCCCAGTAGTCGAGCCCTTGAACGCGGATCCGGTCGAAGATCGTGTCGAACTCGGGTTCGGTGACGATGAAGCAGTAGTGGTTCGGCCGTACTTCCTGCACGTCCATGTAGTCGAGGGTGACGCCGTTGGCGGTCTCGACGGGGACGAACGGCCCCCACTGCGCGCCGGCCGTAAGGCCCAGGATGTCGGCCAGGAACTTCGCCGACGTCTCCTTGTCCCTGCTGGGCACGATCGTGTGGTTCAGGTCGACGGACATCAGGTCCTCCTCGTGACGACGCTTCCCCGTCCAGGGCATCACCCCGGCCGGTGCGCTGTTGAGCGTGCCCGCCGGTGTGGTGCCCGTATTGGATCAACACGCCGTGGCACCCCGGCATTCCGGGCACGTCTGCCGTCGCGGCCGGTGATGCCGCGTCGCGTCAGGGATGCCGCGTCGCGTCAGGGATGCCGTGTCGCGTCAGGGACGCAGTGCCGTCAGGGACGCAGTGCCGTCAGGGACGCAGTGCCGTCAGGGACGCAGGGCCGCGAGCTGCTGCTCGAACGGTACGACGGTGTCGCTCCGCCCGGCCGCCGCCGGCCGGTGCGACATCAGGCCGGCCAGCTCACCCGAGGCGCGGGCGATCCGGGTGGCGAGGTCGCCGGTGGCCGCGTCGCCGGCCGTGCCCCAGTCTTCGGACGCCGCGTAGACGGCGGTGGGCACGACGATCGCGCGCAGGTAGGCGAACAGCGGGCGGAGGGCGTGTTCGAGGGCGAGCGAGTGCCGGGCCGTGCCGCCGGTCGCCGCGACGAGCACGGGTTTCCCGTCGAGCGCGGAGTTGTCGATCACGTCGAAGAACGACTTGAACAACCCGCTGTAGGAGGCGGTGAAGATGGGCGTGACGGCGATCAGGCCGTCGGCCCGCCGTACCGCTTCGAGCGCGTCGCGCAGCCGCGCGCCCGGGAACCCGGTCACCAGGTTGTTGGCGATGTCGACGGCGAGGTCGCGCAACTCCACCACCTGGGTCTCGACCGTCCGCTCTCCGGCGAGGGAGCGGACGGCGCCCTCCGCCAGCCGGTCGGCCAGCAGCCGCGTGGTGGAGGGTTTGCCGAGGCCGGCCGTGACGACCACGAGGTTCATGGGCTTCATCGGGTTCTCCATCGGTGGCTAGGACGACGCGGGGACGGGCCGTGCGGCGGCGGCGAGCAGGGCCTCGTGGGTGGGGCCGTCGGGCACCGCCGCCGGCCTGCCGGCGGCGAACTCCCTGCGAAGGACCGGCACGACCTCCGCACCGAGGATGTCGAGCTGCTCCAGCACGGTCTTCAGGGGCAGCCCGGCGTGATCCATCAGGAACAGCTGACGCTGGTAGTCGCCGAAGGAGTCACGGAAGGTCAGGGTCTTGTCGATGACCTCCTGCGGGCTGCCGACCGTGAGCGGGGTCTGCTCGGTGAACTCCTCCAGCGACGGGCCGTGGCCGTACACCGGCGCGTTGTCGAAGTAGGGGCGGAACTCGCGCACGGCGTCCTGTGACCTCGCGCGCATGAACACCTGCCCGCCGAGCCCGACGACGGCCTGCTCGGGGGTGCCGTGACCGTAATGGGCGAAGCGCTCCCGATAGAGCCCGACGAGCTGGATGAAGTGTTCCTTGGGCCAGAAGATGTTGTTGGCGAAGAACCCGTCACCGTAGTAGGCCGCCTGTTCGGCGATCTCCGGGCTGCGGATCGACCCGTGCCAGACGAAGGGCGGCACGCCGTCGAGCGGGCGGGGCGTCGCGGTGAAGGACTGCAGAGGGGTACGGAAGCGGCCCTCCCAGTCGACGACGTCCTCCCGCCACAGGCGGTGCAGCAGCGCGTAGTTCTCGATGGCCAGCGGGATGCCCTGGCGGATGTCCTTGCCGAACCAGGGGTACACCGGCCCGGTGTTGCCGCGGCCCAGCATCAGGTCCACCCGGCCGTCCGCCAGGTGCTGGAGCATCGCGAAGTCCTCGGCGATCTTGACCGGGTCGCCGGTGGTGATCAGGGTGGTGGCCGTGGAGAGGATCAGCCGCTCGGTCCGCGCCGCGATGTGGCCGAGCATGGTCGTCGGCGACGACGGCACGAAGGGCGGGTTGTGGTGCTCGCCGGTCGCGAAGACGTCGAGACCGACCTCCTCGGCCTTGAGCGCGATGGCGACCATCGCCTTGATCCGCTCGTGTTCACTCGGCATCCTGCCCGTCACGGGGTCCATGGTGACGTCCCCCACGGTGAAGATCCCGAACTGCATCGTGCTCACCATCCTTCGTTGAACATTCAACCGCCATAAGCGTGGTGGTGAGCGGCCTTATTCCTGAACGCGGCCAACGGTCGAATCCCGCCTCCGGCCACAGGGCGTGACGACCTCGTGCACCCAGCCCTGATCAGATGAACGGGCCGATCAGGCCGGCGAACTCCTCCGGGCCGACGACCCGCACGCCCAGGCTCTCGGCCTTGGTCCGCTTGGAGCCCGCCTTCTCTCCGGCCACCAGCAGCGACGTCTTCGCCGACACGCTGGAGGACGCCTTGCCTCCGGCGCGCTCGATCAGCTCGTTCATCTGGTTGCGGGTAAGCGCCGCCAGCTCGCCGCTCATGGCGCCGGTCACCACGACGGACATCCCGGCCAGCGGCAGCTCGGACGTGTCACTCGCCTCCGCTTCGGCGCCGGGATCGGCGGGCGGCGTCCAGCCCGGCTCGGTCATGGCGACCCCGGCCTTGACCAGCTTGTCGATGAGGCCGGCGAGCTCGACCAGCTCCGCCACCACCACCGGCGCCTTCTCCGGGCCGATACCCTCCACCGCCTGGATCGCCTCGGCGTCGGCCGCGCGGATGGCGTCCATGCTGCCGAAGTGCCTGGCGATGCGGCGGCTCATGGATCGGCCGGTGCCGCGGACGCCCAGCGCGCAGAACACCCTGCTGAGCGGCTGCGCCTTGGCCCGCTCGATGGCGGCCAGCAGGTTGTCGGTGCTGGTCTCGCCCATCCGTTCCAGGTCCAGCACCTGCTCGCGGGCCAGGAAGAACAGATCGGCGAAATCGGTGATCAATCCGGCGTCCAGCAGTTGCTGGATACGGCTCTCGGCCAGGCCCTCGATGTCGAGCTGGTCGCGGCCGGCGGCGTAGCCGATGGAGGCGATCGCCCGGCAGGCGCGCCCGCGTACACACCGCCACCGCTCCTGGGAGGCGTCGATCGCGTCGCCGCAGGACGGGCAGACCTGCGGGACCTCGATCGGCTGCTCATCACCGGTGCGCAGGTGCACGACCGGAGCCTCGACCCGGGGAATCACGTCGCCGGCTTTGTAGACGACCACGCTGTCGCCCAGCATCAACCCCCGGCGGCGGATGTCGGCGGCGTTGTGCAGGGTGGCGTAGGTGACGACGCTGCCGTCGAGCTCGACCGGCTCCAGCACCGCGCGGGGGGCGATGATGCCGGTGCGGCCGGTGTTCCACTCCACGCCGATCAGCTTGGTGATCTTCTCGGTGGCGGGCAGCTTGTAGGCGATCGCCCAGCGCGGCGCCCGGGAGCTGAACCCCGCCTCGGCCTGGTCGGCCGCCAGGTCGCACTTGATCACGATGCCGTCGATGCCGAACGCCAGCTCGGCACGGGCCGCGGCGATCTCCCCGACGCGCTCCTGCACCCGCTCCAGCGTGTCGGCCACGATGCCGGCGACGGGCGTGGCGACCGTGGTCTGCACGCCCTGCCCGGCCACCCAGCCCATGATCTCGCTGTGCGGCAGCTCCCGCAGGCGTACGGCCAGCTCGGAGTCGTCGCCGGGCGGCGGCAGGACACCGTAACCGAAGAACGTCAGCTCGCACACGTAGGGCCGGTCCTGCGCCCGCAACGTGCCCGCCGCCGCACTGCGCGGATTGGCGAACGTCGTGCCGTCATGCGCCTGCCGCTTGGCACAGGCCTCCTCGAACTGCGAGGCGGTCATCATGACCTCGCCGCGCAGCTCCACCGTGACCGCGTCGGCCAGCCGGGCGGGCAGGCCGACGATGGTGCCGACGGCATGCGAGACGTCCTCGCCCGCGGTGCCGTCGCCACGCGTGACCAGTTGCGCCAGGCGGCCGTTCCGGTAGCGGGCCGAGATCGCCAGCCCGTCGAGCTTGGGCTCCACGCTCCACACCGTGACGGGCCTGCCGAGCCTGCGCTCCAGCCCGGCCGCCCAGTCGGCGAGCTGCTCGGCGCCGAACACGTTGTCGAGGCTGAGCATCGGCACGGTGTGCGGCACATCGCCCACCACGGCCCCGCCGGCCACCTTGCCCGTCGGCGATAACGGGAGCACCGCCTCGGGATGTGCCTCCTCGTACGCCTGGATGCCGCGGACCAGCCGGTCGTAGGCGTCGTCGTCGAGCGTCGAGGTGCCGTCGGCGTAGTAGGCGGCGGCGGAATCCACGGCAAGCTGGACGGCTTCGGCGTAGGCCGTGTCGTCGGCCAGAACGGTGCTGGGGGGCGTGTCGGTCATAGACCTATCCTGCCTGGTGCCACCGACAATTCGGGCCTCACGAACCGGGCCTGAGCCGCCGTGCGAGCCGCGCGGCCCTCGGCATCGGCGACCTGGAGACGAAGAAGGAGAAAGCCGTGGGACTGGGGGTGCGGATTACGACTCCCGAGGAATTCGCCGAACTGGTCCGGGACCATCTCCGAACGCCTGTCCCGGGTCGGTAAAGGTAAAGTTTGCGGTCCTGAAGCCCTGCCCCGTAAGGGGTTTAGTAGTCAGGCCGTGAATCCCTCTTGCACTGTTCCAGGGTCAGCGCATACTTTCATGGGAGTCAACGGGCATAACCTTGACGCAAAGTGCGTTCTAGTTGCCTGATACTGCCGAGACCGCGCCTCACCTGCATGGACATGTGTCTGCAGGGACGCGGCCGCCGAATCCGCACTCTCGCGGAACCGGGGACCCACAGCACCTCTGGGGTGAATCGGGCGCCGATTTCTGATGGCGCTCCGTAGGGCACTTCCACGCCCGAACCCGACAGCTAACCCGGTAGGCGGAATGGAAGCAAGGAGTTGAACCCCCGCATGAAGCACTTCCCCCGTACCATCATGTCCGCGGCCGGCGCCGCCGTTGTCGCAGGCGCCGTTCTCGCGGGCGGTCCCGTCCTCGCCGCCGACAACCCCATGGAGGGCAGGGCAGGCGTCACCACACAGAACCTCACCCAGGGTTCGGCCGCCGCGGTGTTGCGGGTGGCCGAGCAGCAGGTGGGCGTGAAGGAGAACGCCAGCGGTGGCGGCACCCCCTTCCACTCCTGGTACATGAGCTCGCAGCGCGCCAAGGAGACCACCGCCCGCGACGGCGGCAGCGTGACCTCGTACGCCAACGCGCCCTGGTGCGCCATGTTCGTCTCCTGGGTGGGCGAGAAGGCCGGAGTCCGGTCCAGCGTCGGCTGGGACGCCTACACGGTGACCTACGCCAATTGGTTCAAGACCAACCAGCGCTGGGGCACCGACGCCAAGCCTGGCGCCGTGGTGTTCTACGACTGGGGCGGCGCCAAGGACATCAGCGCCATCGACCACGTCGGCCTGGTGAAGAAGGACAACGGAGACGGAACCATCTCCACGATCGAAGGCAACACCGGCAACGGCAAGGTGGAGCATCGGGTCCGCCCGAAGTCCGACGTCGTCGGCTACGGCTACCCGCAGTACAAGGCCTGACGGACTCGCAGACCGCCCGCACCCGCTTGAGGGGTGCGGGCGGTTTCGCGTTGTACCGGCATGGCGGCGCGGGCCCGATCCGAGCGGGTCAGACCGGTACGGCGACCCTGGTCCCCGCGCGGGCCGAGTCCAGCGCCGCCGTCACCATCGCGAGGCTGCGGAGGTTGTCGTGGCACTCGCCCTGCGGCGGCCGGCCGGTGCGCAGGCCGGTCACGAACTCCTCCAGTTGCTCGGCCAGCCCCTGGAACCTGGTCCTGCCCGGGAACGGGTCGGGCCCCACTTCGTACGTCTCCAGCGTCTCGCCCTTGGCCGGGTCCACCGACACGGTGGCGTCGCCGTCCCAGCGGGCGGCCCCCCGGGTGCCCGTCGCCTGCCAGCGGCCGGTCCACGAGGTGGGGAACCCGGGGGCCGACCAGCTGCCGGTGAAGGTGTAGCGAACGCCGCCGGTCATCTCGAATGCCGCCGTGGCGGAGCAGTTCCCCGGGTACCAGGTCCAGGGCGGCTGGAACGACTCGCAGTAGACCGAGACGGGATCGGTGCCGGAGACGGCCCGCGCGGCGTCGAACAGGTGGATGGCCATGTCCTGGATCAGCGGATGCTCCAGGGTGTCCAGGAAAGGCGCGCCGCGGTACGGGATGGAGAACTCCGAGGACACCATGCCGAGCGGCCCGAGCCCGGCGACGGTACGCCGGTAGGCGGCCAGACCGGGCAGGTGACGGCGGTTCTGGCTGACCGCGAACAGCCGCTGAGCGTGGTCCGCCGCCGCGACCATGGACTTGGCCTCGGCGAAGGTGACCGCCATCGGCTTCTCACTGATCACCGAGACGCCTCGTTCGAGCGCGGCCACGGTCACCTCGTGGTGCGCGGCGGGGACGGTGCAGTTGACGATGAAGTCGGGCTCCGCACCCTCGAGGAGGCCGGTGGCCGAGGAGCTGACGGGCAGGTCGTCGAGCCCGAGGGAGTCGGCGGCCTCGCGGGCCCGGCTCTCCTCGACGTCGGCCCAGCCCACGAGGCGGGTGCCGGGGTGCAGGAGGAGTTCGGGGGCCCACTGGCCGCCGATGAATCCCGCTCCGACGATGACGCCGCGCAGCGGCCGGTCATCGGGGATGGTGCTGAAGGTCATGCGGCTCCTACCACTGGATGGGGGTGTGCGCGTTGTGCGGCGGCTCGGCCGGGGTGGAGGCGGACCCGGCCCATCGGACGGCGTTGGCCAGGATCCGGCGGATCTCCGGCTGGTGGTAGACGGGATAGGCCTGGTCCCCGGGGCTGAAGTAGAACACCCGGCCGTGCCCGCGCCGGTAGCAGCAGCCGCTGCGGAACACCTCGCCGCCCGCGAAGGAGCTGATGAAGACCAGCTCGTCGGGCGCGGGGATGCCGAACGGCTCGCCGTACGTCTCCTGGGCGTCGATGACCAGTGGGCGGGGGACGCCGGCGGCGATCGGGTGGGCGGGGTCGACGGGCCAGACCAGTTCGCGCTCGGCCGCGTCCCGCCAGTTGACCGTGCAGCTGGTGCCCATCAGGGATCTGAAGATCTTGGAGTAGTGCCCGGAGTGCAGGACGAGCAGGCCCATCCCGGCCAGCACGCGCAGCCGTACCCGTTCCACGATCTCGTCGGCCACGTCGTCGTGCGCGGCGTGGCCCCACCAGGTCAGCACGTCCGTCTCCGCGAGGACCTGCTCCGTCAGGCCGTGCTCGGGCTGCTGCAGGGTGGCCGTGCGCACGCGGGCCCCGTCGCCGAGGTGCTCGGCCAGCCCGGCCGCGATCGCGCCGTGCATGCCGTCGGGGTAGCGCCGCCGTACGTCCTCCTCACGTTGCTCGTGGACGTTCTCGCCCCAGACGGTGACGTTGATGCTCACCCGTGTGCCTCCTTGTGCAGGGCCGGTCTCCTGATCCTTTGTCGCCGCTTTAAGGGGAATTCAACCCATTTACCGGAAACGGGATCACCTTGCCGCGAGGGGTTGCGTGCGAGGGGTGGGGGTGGGTTAACGTCGGAGGCGACAGTACGCGGGAGCCCGGCCGACCGGGCTGAGAGGGCGACACGACGGGTCGCCGACCGCCGGAACCTGACCGGGTAATGCCGGCGTAGGGAGTTGTCGATCGCTGTGACGATCTCAGACGATGTTGTGCTGCCCGCAAGAAAGAAGTACCTGACCGGCTCGCGCCCCGATATCCGGGTGCCCGTTCGCGAAATCCCCCTGACCAGTGGCGACGCCGTCGTCCTCTACGACACCTCGGGGCCGTACACCGACCCCGGTCACCTCACCGACCTGGCGGCCGGGCTGCCCCCGCTGCGCGCCGGCTGGATCGAGGAGGCCCGGCGCCTGGGCCATCGCACGCAACGGGGCCATGCGCGGCACGGCGCCATCACGCCGGAGATGGAGTTCGTCGCGCTGCGCGAGGGCGTTCCGCCGGAGTTCGTCAGGGACGAACTGGCCGCGGGCCGGGCCGTACTGCCCGCCAACGTCAACCATCCGGAGACCGAGCCGATGATCATCGGCAGGAACTTCCTGGTGAAGATCAACGCCAATCTCGGCAACTCGGCCGTCTCCTCCTCGATCGAGGAGGAGGTCGACAAGATGCGCTGGGCCACCCGGTGGGGCGCCGACACGATCATGGACCTGTCCACCGGCAGGCGCATCTCCGAGACGCGGGAGTGGATCCTGCGGAACTCCCCGGTCCCCGTCGGCACCGTGCCCATCTACCAGGCGCTGGAGAAGGTCGACGGCCGGCCGGAGAACCTGAGCTGGGAGGTCTACCGGGACACCGTGATCGAGCAGTGCGAGCAGGGTGTCGACTACATGACCGTGCACGCGGGCGTACGGCTCGCCTACGTGCCGCTGACCGCCCGGCGCAAGACCGGCATCGTCTCCAGAGGCGGATCGATCATGGCGGCCTGGTGTCTCGCGCACCACGAGGAGAGCTTCCTCTACACGCGGTTCGCCGAGCTGTGCGAGATCCTCGCCGCCTACGACGTGACGTTCTCGCTGGGGGACGGCCTGCGCCCCGGATCGATCGCCGACGCCAACGACGAGGCCCAGTTCGCCGAACTGCGCACCCTCGGGGAGTTGACGGCCGTCGCCGCCGAACACGACTGCCAGGTCATGGTCGAAGGGCCGGGCCACGTGCCGATGCACAAGATCGAGGAGAACGTACGGCTCCAGCAGGAGTTGTGCGCCGAGGCGCCCTTCTACACGCTCGGGCCGCTGACCACCGACATCGCGCCGGGCTACGACCACATCACCTCGGCGATCGGCGCCGCGATGATCGGCTGGTACGGCACGGCCATGCTCTGCTACGTCACCCCCAAGGAGCACCTCGGCCTGCCCGACCGGGACGACGTGAAGGCCGGCGTCATCGCCTACAAGATCGCCGCTCACGCCGCCGACCTGGCCAAGGGGCATCCCGGGGCCCAGGCGTGGGACGACGCCCTGTCCGACGCGCGCTTCGAGTTCCGTTGGGAGGACCAGTTCAACCTCGCGCTCGACCCGGACACCGCCCGTTCCTTCCACGACGAGACCCTGCCCGCGGCCCCGGCCAAGACCGCGCACTTCTGCTCGATGTGCGGTCCGCACTTCTGCGCCATGAAGATCACGCAGGATGTGCGGCGTTACGCCGACTCCCACGGACTCTCGGCTGCGGAGGCGCTCACCGCGGGCCTCAAGGAGAAGTCCGAGGAGTTCACCCGTGAGGGAGGCCGGATCTACCTCCCCGTCGAGCCCGTCGACTCGGCGAACTGACCGGGTTCCCGCGCCGGTCCGGACGGCGGGGCGGGGCCGCCCTCGAACCCGAGATCCCCGGCCCCGCCTGACCTGGGGTGAGCCGGCTGAGCGCGAAGCCGACCTCGCTCGCCTCGACGATGCCGAGGACGAAGGAGTGAAGGTTCGACCCCCCAGGTGGCCTGAGGCATGGGTCCGCCGATGCTCCGCGTGGCAGGCGCGGGGCATCGGCGGACCGGCGCGGGGAAAGGTCAGAGGCGCTGCCAGAGCGCGGGGACGTTCGGGGGTTCCCAGCCCGTCTGGGCGGTGTGGCCCTGGAGGCACCGGTAGGCGGCGCCGCCGTAGGTCACCTGGGCGCCCGTGGCGTAGGAGGTGTTCGCGGACCAGGTGCCCCCCGGCACGGTCGTGGTCGGGGTGGGCGTGGGGTCGGGACCGCCGCCGGCTCCCGCGAGGGCGAGGCCGTACGCGGAGAGGATCTCGTTGACCGGCTGGTGGTAGGTCGTGCCGCCGGAGGAGCAGTTGCCGGAGCCGCCCGAGGTGACGCCCTGGGCCTGACCGCCGGAGAAGTAGGAACCGCCGGAGTCGCCCGGCTCGGCGCAGACGGTGGTGCGGGTGACACCCGTGATGGTGCCCTCGGGGTAGGTCACGCTGGTGTTGTGCTGGCTGATGGTCCCGCAGCGGTACTGCGTGGTGGAGCCGGAGCGGCAGATGGAGGCGCCGACGACCTGCTGCTGCGAGCCGGTGATCGGGATGATGCCCGCGCTGTAGGCGTTGACGACGCCGCGCGGGGTCCACTGCGCGTTGACCTCGACCCACGCGTAGTCGTTGCCGGGGAAGGACGAGCCGCGGAAGGTGCCCTGCGCGACCTGGTTGTTGCCCTGGGTGGCGGTGCCGACCCTGCCGCAGTGACCGGCGGTCACGAAGCCGCCCTGGGAGCCGGCCTTGGTCACGGAGAACCCGACCGAGCAGCGGCCGCCCATGTAGTACGCGTCGCCGCCGCGGACGTCGTAGAGCGGCCGCGGACTCTCGTTCGACTTCTGTACGGTGACCAGGGCCCGGTCCACGCCACTCGCGGCGATCAGTGTCCGGGCCCTGGCCGGGTCGGCCGCCCGCACGACGACGCTGTTGCTCCGCACGTCGACGAACCAGGTCGGCACGGCCGTGGTCGCGTCGGCCAGGTGCCGGTCGAGCCGGGCCTTGGCGGCGTCGAGGGTGGCGAGGGAGTGCTTCACCAGCTTGGCCTCCGCCCCCGTCTGCCGGATGACGGGAACCCGCGCGGCGTCGCTGGTCGCGACCACGAGTGTGGAGGTGGGACCGGTGACCCAGGTGCCGGCGTAGGCGGCGCCGAGCCGTCCGCTCAGGATCGGTTCGGTCAGGGCGGCGGTGTTCTCGTTGCGCAGGCGGATCTCGGCCTGTTCCGCGGTGATGCCGAGGTCGCGTTCCAGTGCGTCGATCAGCCCGGGGGCGGGGTCGCCGGCGGCGGGTTCCTCACCGGTCACGGCGAGGGCGATGGCCGGGACGGCCACCATCGTGAGAGTGAGCGCGAGGCCCACGGTCACGGCTTTCCTGCGGAGCATGTGATCTCTCCTCGTGTTTCGGGGGGTGCCGTCAAGCTAACGGCGAGAGCACGAGGAGTGGCCCTCCCAATTTTCCCCTATCGAAGTGTTATGAATACCAGTCAATCCCGGCGCCGACCACGGGGTATCTCTGTTTTCAAAGAAATGGCCATATCGCGGAATTATGGAAATTCGTAGGGTACTGACTTCTTGTTGCTCGGTGTCAGCTTGGGAACGCCCCCCCAGGCCAAGGAGGCCACATGAACGTCGAGAACACTCCGGAAGAGCACCCTCGGGAAGAGAGCGCCGAAACAGAACCGGGCAGCGGGGGAATCACCCGCAAAACGCTGCTGAAAGCCGCTCTGATCGCCGTCCCGATGCCGTTGCTGATCAGCCAGGTGCCCGCGCTGGCCAGAAACGCGGCGGACTCCGGCGCTCTCCTCGAACCCACGCCGTTCTGCGACGACGGCGACTCACCGACGATCGCGCAGACCGAGGGCCCGTACTTCAAGCCCAACTCGCCGCGGCGCAGCGTGCTGACCGGAGCGGGCGTCGCCCTGACCGTCAGCGGATACGTGTTCAACCGCTCCTGCCAGCCGGTTCCCAACGCGCTGCTGGACTTCTGGCAGGCGGACACCAACGGCGCCTACGACAACATCGGCTACACCTTCCGCGGGCACCAGTTCACCGACGCCCAGGGCGCGTTCAAGCTCACCACGATCGTGCCCGGCCTCTACCCCGGCCGGACCAGGCACCTGCACGTCAAGGTCCAGGCCCCGAACCGGCCGGTGCTCACCACCCAGCTCTACTTCCCCGGTGAGCCGCGCAACAACACCGACACCATCTTCAACCCCTCCTTGCTCATGACGGTGCAGACGGTCGGCTCCCGCAGGGAGGCCACGTTCGACTTCGTGCTCAACTTCACCGGCACCCCGCCGCCGACCACTCCGCCGCCCAGCACTCCGCCTCCGGGCGGCGGCACCTGGCAGGCCGGGACGAGCTACCAGGGCGGCGCGCAGGTCACGTACGGCGGCGCGACCTACCGCTGCCTCCAGGGGCACACGGCCCAGGCCGGCTGGGAACCCCCGAACGTGCCCGCCCTCTGGCAGCGCCTCTGACCGCAGTCGGATGCGCCCCGCCAGCCGCGGGGCATCCAGGTCCCGTGCACGTGCCGCCACCGCAGCCCGTGCGGGGCGGCCGGGTCACGCGGGAACACCACGGTGGTACGGCGGGGCCCGGCCGTACCACTCCTGGTAGGTGGCGACGAGCCGTTCGCCGCCACCGGTTCCCCCTCGCGGATGTGGATGCGCAGTCGGCCTCGGTCACCACGATCCGCCCTCAGGCGCGGCTGGATCGCATCGCCTTCAGGACCTGCACGCCGGGCACCTCGCCACGCGTGATCCGCTTGTACTCGGCCGACTCCATCGGGCACAGCCGGACCCGTCCGGCCTCGTCGAAGAGCAGGCCCCAGCCGTACTTCTTCGGCAGCGGCGAGGCACGCAGGCACGCCTGGGGCCCGGCGAAGAATTGCCTCCGCAACTCCGCCCGCTCGGCCGCCGGCGGCTCCGGCGACTCCTGCCTCCTCAGCCAGCTCTCGAAGAGGACGTCTTCCTGGGTCAGGCCGCCGGGGTCGTCACCGATCAGCTCGAACTGCACCGTGGCGACCGTCTTCCGCCCGTTCCGCGACGGCGGCACCACTGCGGTGCTGACCTGGCAGTCGTCGGCTACGGCGATCAACGTGTCGCGATAGTTCACGTCCACGCGTCCATGATGCCCGATCTCGTGGCCGAGCCGCTCCCCGGCTGCCGGGAGGTCGTCCGTGCTGTCCGATCACGTCGGGCACGCCGCGGCGTCACCCGGGCGGCGCGTTCACCAGCCGGGCCGCCTCGGCGAGCAGTTCGCTCTGCCGGAACCGGTCCCCGCTGAACGGCATGCCGATGACGCGTCCCGCTCCGGCCGCCGCCAGTTCGGCGAGGCGCTCGGCGGCCCGCGCCGGACTCCCGGTGATCAACGCCTCCCTGGCCTGCGCCTCCGTCATGCCGTACTGGGTGAGCGAGCGGACCTGGGCGTCGATCGCGGACGCCGGGAGGTCGCCGAGGCCGATGCTCATGGAGACGGTCACCCCCGGCACGGGCCTGCCGTACCGCTCGGCGAGCTCCGCCAGCTCACGGATCCCCGCCGCGAGATAGGCGGGCGAGGAGAACGCCGGGTACCACTCGTCGCCGAACCGCGCGACGCGGCGCATCGTGGCCGGTCCGCTCCCGATCAGGACCGGCGGCATGGCCGCGCCCGGCGAGAGGGTGACCTCCTCGCCGTTCACCACGGCCGGTCGGCCCGCCACCAGGCCGGGCAGCACCTCCAGCGCCGCGTCGGTCAGCCTGCCCCGCGCCCCGTACGGCACGCCGACCGCCCGCCACGCGGCGTCACCGTGCACGCTGCCCCCCGAACCGACGCCGAGCAGCACCCGGCCGCCGGACAGGTGCTGGAGGGACGCCACCTGCTTGGCGGCCCAGGCGACCGGGCGCAGCGCCAGGATCATCACCCCGAAGCCGACCTTGATCCGTTCGGTGGCCGCGGCGGCGGTGGCGAGCACCAGCGTGCTGTCCAGGAAGGGGCGTACCGGGATCAGGTGGTCGCCGACCCACACCGACTCCAGCCCCGCCTCCTCCGCGTGCCGGGCGTGCGCGCCGGGGTCGCCCGCCCCCTCGACACCGACGGACGGCAGGTTGATCCCGACCTTCACCGGGTCACCTCCAGCAGGGTCTTGCCCACGGTGGCGCGAGACTGGATGGCCGCGTGCGCGTCGGCCGCGCGCTCCAGCGGGAACCGCTGGCCGATCACCGGCCGCAGCCGGCCCGCGGCGGCCTCGGCCAGCGCGCTCTCCGTGCGGTCACGAATCTCCTGCGGCGTCACCTTCGGCTGCCTCAGCGCCACCCCGCGCGCCGCCGCGGCCTCCTCGGAGACTCCCGCCCACTCGCCGGAGGCGAGCCCGAAGCTGAGCATCCTGCCGCCCTCGCCGAGCAGCTCGAACGCGGCTCGGCCGATGGGCCCGCCCACGCCGTCGAACACCACGTCCACCCGCCCGACGGCGTCCGCCCAGCCCGGCTCCAGGTAGTCGACCACCTCCTGCGCGCCCAGCTCGCGGGCCAGCTCGACCTTGCGCGTCCCACCGGCGGCCGCGACCACCTCGGCGCCGGCCGCCCGTGCCAGCTGGACCAGCAGCGAGCCCACCCCGCCCGCCGCCGCCTCGACCAGCACCCGTTCCCCGGCGGCCGGCTCGGCCGCCTTGACCAGCATCATCGCGGTACGCCCGTCGGCCAGCAGCGCCAGCGCGTCGTCGAGCGCCAGACCGCCGGGCACCTCGAAGAGCCCGGCCGCGTCTACCGCGGCCCGCTCGGCGTACCCACCGGAACCGCCCGTCGAGCTGATCACCCGCCTGCCGACCAGCCCTTCGTCCACCCCGGCGCCGACCGCGGCGACCACTCCGCCGACTCCGTTGCCCAGGATGAACGGCGGTTCGCCCGTGAACGGCCCGTTCCCCGTCGCCCGGAACTGCGTCTCCACGAAGGTGATGCCGGCGAACGCCACCTCGACCACAACCTGCCCCGGCCCTGCCACCGGATCCGGCGCGTCCCCCGCGACGAGCACCTCCGGCCCGCCGAACTCCCGCAACCACACCGCGCGCATCGTTTCCTCCCGGTCATCGTCTTCCGGGACAAGCCTGCAACCTCAATGGCGGTTGAGGTCAACCGGAACTCACCCGGCCCCGACCCTCGGATATGGCAGGTGGTCGAGACGTGTCCATGGTGAGGCTGATCATCACTCCAGGGAGTCCACAGCGAAGATCGGCAACGTCAACACCCGCCCGATCAACCCCAGGGACTTCCCCGCCTGACGACAGGGCCACCGGGCGATCCCTGGGGCTGGGATGATCGGCGGCGCCTTCGTCGTGGCGGACAAGGGCGGGCGTCCTCGTGAAGGCGGTGTGCCGCTCAGCCGGTGGTGTGGAGGAGTGAGGCCGTCACCGCGGCGCGCAGGTCGAGCAGGCGGTGGGCGGGGAGCTCCAGCAGGGTGACGTCGTCGGCCCAGGGGGCGACCTCGGAGACCACCGCGCGGGCCTGCTTCTTGGTGAGGTCGCCGCCTGCTCTGATCAGCCCCTCGCGCCAGGTGTTGGCGACCTTGCCGTGGGCGTTGTCCATGATCCTGCGCAGCAGCCGGGCCGGGCCGTCGCCCGGGGGCGGCAGCCGTACCGCGTCGAGGATCAGACCTCGTGCGGCCGGCTCCTGGACCAGTTCGTAGACCGGGGACAGCAGGTCGGCCAGGGCCGGCAGGTCGCGCGGCGGCTCGTTCAGCGAGACCCGCACGTGCTGGGCGCGGGTGGCCAGCAGCAGGCGCGGGACGGCGGCCTCCATCCCGGCGGGCACGGCGCAGGCGACCCGCTCGGGCGAGGAGGCGTACGGCTTGGCGAGCCAGGTGGACAGGCGGGCGCGCGGCCTCTCGGGGAAGACGTCCTTCGGCCAGTCACCGACGAGCACCTCGGGCTGGAACTCCTTCGGCGTCTCCGGCGGGTGCACCGCGGGCGCGGAGTCGGTGTGGGACTCGACGGACTGGGGGCCCTGGGTGTAGATGGCGGTGCCGTAACGGTCGGCTCGGGCGGTGACCGCGGGGCCGGTCTTGGTGGTGGGGCGCAGGATGTAGAGGTCGGCGGCCGAACCGATGGCCTCGGCACCGAAATAACGGTTGAAGTCTGGATAGATCGCCTCGTAGGCGAGGTTGAGATCGTGCAGGGACGTCTGCACCTTGAGCGCGAGCATCGGAGTGCGCTCGCTCGCGCCGTACGCCAGCAGCACCCGGCCCCGCTCGGGATCGCGCAGCCCCTCCACGGCCCTGGCCACGAACAGCCCGACGCCCTCGGGGGTGTACGGCGGGTCGGTGATCGCCAGGTCGGCCTGGTCGCGGCAGGAGAGCGGCAGGCCCAGGCGCAGGTCGGCCCAGCGGGTGCGCACGTCGAGACCCAGGCGCTCGGCCTGCGCGTCGATGTAGGCCAGGATGCGCTCGTCGATGTCGGCCACGGTGACCCGGGCCGACGGATGGATCAAGGCGACCGCCAGCGAGGTCAGGTCGTGGTCGCCCACGCAGAGCAGTCGCGCGCCCGGCAGCCAGAACCGCGCGCCCAGCAGCAGCGCCCTGCGCACCACCGTCTCCGGAGTCGCGGCCACGTGGTCGAGCGCGTACCGGCCGCGCGGCGCGCCGGCGATCAGCGTCGCCATCCGCTCCAGCACGCCGGCATGCCGGGGCAGCAGATGCGCGACCGGGTCGGCGGGCGCGCCGGGCTCCTCCCCGACCAGTTCGCGGCAGGCGGCGGCCTGGGCGGGCGAGAGCCGGAAGCGGTCGCCGGAGCGCTCCGGCTCCACCTCGCGAAGCAGCGCCTCGACGCCTCGCCTGGCGGTCGCCGACTCCCTGACCAGGTCGGCGAGGGTCCACCAGGCGCCGTCGCAGAGCAGCGCGAGCGCGGCCCGCAGCCGCCTGGCGTCGACCCCGGCCTCGGCCAGCAGACGGGCCACTCCCTCAAGTTCTGTTCGCGCCGGCTCCATTCACGCAACCCTACCGGCGCACGGGCCCGCCTCCCGCCGCTCCGGCGGCGGTGATCCGCGCCGCACACCGGACGAGCAGCCGGCCGCGGCGGAGACACCTTCACCGCCTCAGCCGCAGTCGTTCTCCGCGGGCAGTGCCTTTCCGCCGACCTGGAGACCGCCAACCCTCCCGTTCCCGAACCAAAGCACCACTAGAACCCACCAGGACAGCCCGAAGTGCGGCAGCAGGCCACCCTCATGCCTCATCCGGCGAGCATGCCGCTGCTGACCGTCCCCTGACCGGCGGGGGGCGCGCAGGCCGGCGGGAACAGACCCGTGCGCGCCGCCGCGTCGGTCACTCCTGCGGACAGGCCAGGAACACCACGTCCGCGAAACGGCTCCTCATGACCCGCCACCTGGCCCGATACCGTTCCCGGAGGCGGCCGCGGCGACCCGCAGAGCCCGGTACAGCAGCCGGGGGTCGCCGAGCCGGTGACGGAGCAGCCGTTCCAGCCCGCCGATGGGCACCAGGTTCTGCGGCGCCCGGGGATCCTTGTAGTCGACGCCCGCGAGGGTGGGCAGGACGAGCGCCATCGCGTCGGCCAGCGCCACCACCTCGTCGCCCGACAGGTCGGCGCCCGCCTCACAGCGGGCGATCCCCGCCCACGGCGCGGTGGAACCGGTCGGGAGCCGCAGGTACCACGCGTGCCGGCGCCAGCTCGTGCCCATCAGGAAGACCGGGGTGCGCTGCCCGGCACGCAGCCGGGTGACGATCGCCGCCTGCGGCGCGGGCAGGTAGGCGGTGTGGTGGGTCTTGATGTAGCCGACCGTGCGCCGCAGGTGGGTCCGGCCGCGCAGCGGGCCGTCGACCAGGAGCAGCTCGTCGCCGCCGGTGGCCCGGTAGTCGGCGGCGAGGTCGACCTCCAGCTTCGTCACCTGCTGTTGCAACGCCAGGGACAGCTCCTCGACGCTGCCGTCGGACGCCGGGCAGGCGGTGTACGCGCCGAGGCCGGTGACCAGGTCGGGCGCGTGCGGCGACGGGGTGACGAGGGACCGCCGGACCGCCAGGGCGGCGAGCGTCGCGGGCTCGCCCGAACCCGGCTCGCACCGGACGATCCCGGCGGCGTAGGAGGCGGTGATCCCCGGCGCGGGCATCGCGCCGCCCGGATCGTCGATCCACACGCGGGCGTCGATCCTGCGCACCCCGTCGGCGATCAGCAGTACGGCGGGCACGGTCGTGCCGGGCGCGGGCCCGATCGGCCGCCACGACGCGGCGGGCACCTCCACGTCCAGGTCGAGCGCGGCAGTGCTGGCGCCCAGCCCCGAGCCGTTCTCGACCAGGGCCTCGGCGGTCATCGCGGCGGCGTAGCCCGGATCCCACGGATCGACGGTGAAGCCGGTGGTCTCCTGCGAGGTGGCGGTCACGTGGCTCTCCGCTCAAGGTGCGATCCGCTGCCGTCGCGGCTGATCTCGAAGCGTACGGGCACCCGTTCCGCCAGCGCGGGCACGTGCGTGACCAGGCCGACCATTCGCTCACGGCCGGCGGCCAGCCGTTCGAGGGTGGTGGCGACCGTGTCGAGGGTGGCCGGGTCGAGGGTGCCGAAGCCCTCGTCCAGGAAGATCGAGTCGAGGCTGCGGGACGACGCCGCGGCGAGGCCGGCGACCTGGTCGGACAGCGCCAGCGCCAGCGCGAGGGCGGCCTGAAACGTCTCGCCGCCCGACAGGGTCCGCACGTTCCTGCGCATCCCGGCCTCGGCGTAGTCGATCACCTCGATCTCGCTCCTGGCCCCGAGCGCGAACTCGTACTGCCCGTCCGACAGTTCACGCAGGGTCTCCGAGGCCGCCGTGACCAGCAGTTCCAGCGCCTCGGCGCACAACCACCGCTCGAACTGGTCGGCCCGCAGCAGCAGTGCGAGATCGTGCGCGACCCGTGCCTCCTGCTCCAACTCCCGAGCCCGCCCGGTCAGCCGCGAGGCCCGCTCGCGAGCCTCGCGGACCCGGTCCAGAGCGGCTTCCGCCCGGGCGGTCTCGGCCGCGACCGTCTGCGTGATCCGGCCGGGCGCTGCGCCCTCCGGCACCGGGAGCTCGTGCCCGCGCAGCCGGGCGACCAGCGCCGCGCGCTCCTCGTCACGGCGTTCCACCGCCCGCGCCAGGTCCTCCTCCAGCGCCGTCATCGCCTGCCGCCGGCCCTCGGCCGCCTCGTCCCGCCAGGTCAGCAGGGAGGTCCAGGCCCGGTGAAGATCGTCTCGGTCGAGCGGCGGCGCGCCGAGTGCGACCACGGTGTCCCTGGCGGCGGCCACCTCCTGCCAGGACCGCTCGGCCGTACGCCGGAGCCGCTCGGCGTGCCGTTCCGCCCCGCGCAGCCGCTCCCGCGCGCCCCGCGTGTCCTGCCTGGCCAGCGTGGCGTCCTTCTCGGCGGCCTCGATGGCGGCGAGGGCGGTCTCGATCGACTCGCGGTCACCGCTCGCCAGACCGCCCACCTGACCGGTCAGTTCGGCGATCGTGCCCGCCAGGCCGTCGGCCACCTGTTGCAGCCTCGCCGCCGTGACCTGCGCGTCGTGATGACGTGCGACCGCCTGGTCACGGTCCTTCGCGCGTTCCCGTACGGCCCGCTCCGCCGTCTGGAGGTCGGCGGGCGCGGGATGGTGCGGCAGTTCGGTGACCGGGCGCAGGCAGGCGGGGCACGGGTCGCCGACGGCGAGCCGGGCGGCCAGGGCGACGGCGGCGTGCGCGGTGCGTTCGCGGTCACGCGCGGTCTCGGCCGCCGCCAGCTCGTCCTTCGCCCGCCCCACCTGGTCGGCGAGCGGCCCGGTCGCGTCCGCGGCGGCGGCGGCCCGCGCGGCGGCGGTGCCGTGCTCTCCGGTGGCGCGGTCGAGGTCGTCGAGAACCGCCAGGGCGTGCGCGGGCGCGGCCCGGTCGCCCAGCGCGGCCAGGGCGTCCTCGGCGCGCTGCTCCCGCGCCTCCAGCGCGGCCACCTCGGCGGCGAGCGCGGTGACCTCGTCCGTGGCGGCGCGCAGCCCGCCGGCCAGCGTCGGCACCTCGGCGGGCAGCGCGAGCGAGGTCAGGGTGGCCAGCAGGGCCGCCGTCTCGCGGCGCTCCGCCTCCTTCGCCAGCACCGCCGCGTCGCGTTCCCGCAGGGCCTCGATCTCGGCGTCGATCCACCCGGTGATCTCGCGGAGCGTCTTCAGCCGGACGGCGGCGGCCCGCTCGGCCTCCTCGTCGGCGCCGGCCAGCTCGGCGAGCTGGTCCCGGGCGAACGCGGCGTTGCGGGCGGCCGTCTCCTCCTCCTGTACGGCGCGCCGGCGGATGCCCTCGTAGACGGCGGCGTCCAGGAGCTGCACCAGGAGATCCTGCCGCTGCGCCGGTTTGGCGTGCAGGAACTCGGCGAACCGTCCCTGCGGCAGCACCACGCACTGGGTGAAGTACTTGTACTCCAGGCCGGTGAGCCGCTCGACCTCGGCGGTCACCGCGTCCGCGCCCTCCGCCAGCGGGCTGACGGCCGCCGCGAGCAGGTCGACGATCCCGTGGTCCGCCGCGCTCGCGCCCGGATCGAGCTCCTCGATGCGCGCCTCCCTGGTGCCGACGACGCCCTTGGCGTTGCGCGACAGGACGCGCACCACGCCGAACCGCCGCCCGCCCGCCTCGAAGACCAGCGCGACGCTGCCGGCGGACGCCGAGGGGGCGAGGGCGAGCGAGACCACGTTCTCCTTGGCCCAGCGCGGCACCGTGCCGTAGAGGGCGAAGCAGATCGCGTCGATGACCGTGCTCTTGCCGGCTCCCGTCGGGCCGACGAGGGCGAAGTAGTCGACGTCGGCGAAGTCGACGTCGGCGGGCTCCCGGAAGCTGCCGAACCCCTCCATGCGCAGGCGGTACGGGCGCATCAGCTCGTCACCTCGTCGTGCAGCCGGTCGAACAGGGCCGACAGTTCGCCGTCGTCTCTGCCTCTGTCGGCGAGATAGCCGCGGAACAGCTCCCTGGGCCCCCGGACCACGCCGGCGCCCCGGCCCGTCCTGGTCTGCGCCGACGGCCGGAACCGCTCGTCGAGGTCGACCTGGAGGGCGCCGGGCAGGATCTCGCGCACCGTGTCGGCGAGTCCCGGCCGGGGCTTCTCGGCGACGACCACCCGGAGCCAGGCGTCGCCGTACTCCTCCGCCATCGCCGCGAGCTCCGCCAGCGAGCCCTTCGCGGTGGCCAGCCTCCTGGCCGCCGTGACGGCCACCTCGCGGACTGCGGCCGGGCGTCCCGGCTGCACGGTCACCAGCAGCGCGCCGGGCGTGTTGGCCTCCTCGCCGAAGTCGACCGCCAGCGGGGATCCGCTGTACCAGATGGGGCAGGGGCCCGGGATCCGCTGCCGCCGGTGCAGGTGGCCGAGGGCGGCGTACTGGGTGGCGGGCGGGAACGCCGTCGGCTCGACGTAGTAGGAGAAGATCGACTGCGCCTCCCGCTCACCGCCGCCGAACCTGCCGCCGGGAAGGGTCGCGTGGGCCGCGACCAGGTTGACGGTGTCCTGCGCGAAGTCGGCGGTGAGCGCGCCCACCAGCTCGGCGAACCGTCCCGCGTAGCCGCGGTTGTGCTCGGCCGCGGTCCCGGTGAGCGCCTCGGCCGCCCGCACCACATACCGATGCGAGAGGAACGGCAGTACGGCCAGCCGTACGGGCTCGCCGGAACGGGCCGTGAAGGACAGCAGGCCGCCGCTCTCCGGCCGCCGGAAGGACCCGACGACGTGGATGCCCAGCTCGCCGAGCACCGGGCGGTACACGTCGAGCAGGCGGGGGTTGTCGTGGTTGCCCGCGAGGACCACCACGTCGCGCCCGTCCTCCCGGAGGGCCATCAGCGCCTGCATGACCAGTCCCTGCGCCTCGGGGGAGGGGGCGGAGGTGTCGAAGAGGTCGCCCGCGACGATGACCGCGTCGACGTCCTCGCGGCGGGTGAGGTCCACCAGCTCGCGCAGCACCGCGGTCTGCTCCTCGACGCGGGAGCGGCCCTTGAGCACCTTGCCGACGTGCCAGTCGGCGGTGTGCAGGAACTTCATGATCACCTCACCGGATCAGAACGGGGGAACGTCGTCTTCGACGCCCGCCAGGCCGGCGAACGGGTCGGACGCGGTGGCGGAGGGGGAGGGCCCGGCGGCCGCCTCCGACGGGCGGGTCGCCCAGGCGGGGAACGGGAAGTTGACGGCCAGCGGCACCGGGATCTCCGGCTGGGCCACGAACATCGTGCCCGGCTTGGCGATCGTGGCCCGGTCCCTCGCGGTCGAGGTCAGCCAGCCGTACTCCGAGCGGGCGGCCTCCGCGGGGTCGAGCCGGCCCGCCACCTTGACCGCGCAGTTGGCGACGATGCGGCGCTCCACCTCCGAGGCGGTCTGCTGCGCGCCGATCAGGATCACGCCCAGCGACCGGCCGCGCTCGGCCACGTCGAGCAGGATCTCCTTGATCGGCGAGTCGCCCTCTCGCGGCGCGTACTTGTTCAGCTCGTCGAGCACCACGAACAGCAGCGGCCGCGCGGTCCCGGAGCTCTCCTTGCGCGCGAACTCCCCGCGCAGGACCACGCCGACCACGAAACGCTGGGCGCGCTCCGGCAGGTTGTGCAGGTCGACGATCGAGACCTGCGCGTCGGAGGTGCTGATCGAGTGCGGCCGGCCGCGTGGCAGGTCGCCCCGGATGACGGGCGACAGCGGCCGGATCGAGGAACGCAGCCGCCGCAGGAACGCGTTGACCGTGCCCAGCGTCATCTGCGCGCCCGCCCACACCGACCGCGTGCCCTCCCCGGTGAGCTGATCGTCGATCAGCTCGACCAGGTCCTCGTAGGTGCGGCACGGCTGGCCGGGGCTGCCGTCGGGCAACCGGATCAGCACCGCTCCCGAGTCGCCGGAGGGTTCGGCGTTCATCCGCAGCCGGGCGGCGACCTGGCCGACGAGCAGGGTGTACTGCGCCCGTTCGTCGTCGGCGTCGGCGAAGACGAACCGCAGCAGCTCCTCCTGGCAGAACTCGGCCAGCGTCCAGTAGAAGGCGCTCACGCCCTGGGTGCGGGCGGAGACGTGCGGCACGCCGTTGCGATCTCCGGGCCGGGGCGGCGCGAAGACGTGGACGTCCGTGAACGGCCGGGCGGGCAGGCCGAGCCGGGCGTAGGCCGCCGACGCCCGGTCGTCGAGCCGGTTGTTGGCGTGGTCGAGGAAGAGCAGGTCCTCGCCCTTGACGGAGAAGATGAGCGCCTTGGTGTTGGCGGACTCGGCGCCGATCACGCCCGAGTGGAAGATGGAGTACAGCAGGAAGGTGGCGAACGACGTCTTCGTCGCCACCCCGGACACGCCGGAGATCGACACGTGCGCGCCCCGGGTGCCGTCGAGGAAGTCGAAGTTGACGTACACGGGCTGGCCGTCGCGGCCCAGCCCCATCGGGACACGGCGTTCCATGACGTCGAAGTAGAGGGCCTGGTCGCGGTCGGCGTCCATGGCCCGGTAGGCGACCGCGCCCGGCAGCGGCGGCACGAACACCTCGGGCTCGACACGGGTCACCCGTACCTCGGCCGTCTCCACCACGGCGGCGGGCAGCGCGCCCCCGGCGATGAGGAAGACGTCGGAGTCGTAGGCCGCGCCCTCGTGCCTGGCCTCCACGTTGGTGACGATCCCCGCGATCAGCACGTCACCGTGACCGGGAACCGTGCGCCGGGTCACCACCACGTCGTCGAGCTGCAGGACGTGGCCGGGCTCCAGCCCCACCCAGAACGACAGGGGGGACGCCGCCTGCGTGCCGAGCACCCGCCCGACCGCCTCCGCCTGCGGCGCGGCAGCCGCCACGGCGCCGCCCGGCAGGCCGTCCGCACGCGCCTGGGGCGCGGCGGCCACGCCGTTGCCCGGCCGGTCGTCCGCATGTGCCACGCCGTTCCCTGGTTGCTCACGATCCACGTCCGCAGGTTAACCCGTGAACGATGGTGCTCAGGTGCTTCCCGTGAACTCGGGGCCGCTCCGGCCCGCCGGTGCGCGGGCCGGAGCGTGACGTCATCCCCGCAGCCGGCGCGCCGCCCGCACCACATTGGTCAGTGCCGCCTCCACCTGGGCGTACGTGCGGGTCTTCAGGCCGCAGTCGGGGTTGACCCAGACCCGCCCGGCGGGCAGCGCCCGCAACGCCGCGCCCAGCAGGTCCGTCACCTCGCCGGTCTCCGGCACACGCGGGGAGTGGATGTCGTACACCCCCGGGCCGAGCCCCCGGGCGAATCCGGCGACCGCCGGCTCGGCGAGGATACGGGCGTGCGAGCGGGCCGACTCGATGCTGGTCACGTCGGCGTCGAGGGCGTCGATCGCGGTCAGGATCTCCTCGGCGCCCGAGTAGCACAGGTGCGTGTGGATCTGCGTGCGGTCGCTCGCGCCCGAGGTGGCGCGCCGGTAGGCGTCCACCGCCCAGCGGAGGTAGGCGTCCTGGGCGTCGCGCAGCGGCATCAGCTCGCGCAGCGCCGGCTCGTCCACCTGGATGATCGAGACCCCCGCCGCCTCCAGATCCCGCACCTCGGCGCGTACGGCGTCGGCGACCTGGAACACCACCTCGCGCAGCGGCAGGTCATCGCGGACGAACGACCAGGCGACGATCGTGACGGGCCCGGTGAGCATGCCCTTGACCGGCTTGTCCGTCAGCGACTGGGCGTAGGTGGTCCAGCGGACGGTGATCGGGGCCGGCCTGCGCACGTCGCCGTGCAGGAGGGGCGGCCGGGTGCAGCGCGAGCCGTACGACTGGACCCAGCCGTGCCGGGTGACCGCGAAGCCGTCGAGGTGCTCGGCGAAGTACTGCACCATGTCGTTGCGCTCCGGCTCGCCGTGCACCAGCACGTCGAGGCCGAGCCGCTCCTGGAGCCGGATCACCTGCTCGATCTCGGCCCGGACCCGCTTCTCGTACCCGGCGGTGTCCAGCTCGCCCGCCACCAGCGCGGCCCTGGCCGCGCGCAGCTCGCCGGTCTGCGGGAAGGACCCGATCGTGGTGACGGGCAGCGGCGGCAGCCGCAGGTGCCCGGCCTGGGCCGCCGCGCGCACGGGGTAGGGACTCCGGCCTTCGCGGGGCGGCGTGCCGGGCAGCGGGCGCGCCGTCGTCGTCGCCGGGGGAGCCTGCGCCTCGCCGTACGGGGTGGCGGCCAGTTCGACGACCTCGGCCACCTTCTGCTCCGCGAAGGCCAGACGGCCGCGCAGCGCCGGGTCCAGGTCCGTCTCACGCGCCACGTCGTACGGCACGTGCAGGAGGGAGCAGGACGTGCTGACCACCACCTGGCCGGCGTGCTCGGCGACGGCGCGCAGCGCGGCGCGGGCGCGGTCCGGGTCGGTGCGCCAGACGTCGCGCCCGGAGACCACGCCGGCGACGACGGTCTTCCCGGCGAGCGCGCCGAGCCCTTCGGTCCCGCCCCGCACCAGGTCCACGGCGATCGCCTCGACCGGGGTGTCCGCCAGCACGGGCAGCGCGTCGCCGAGGTCGCCGAAGTAGGAGGCGACCAGCAGCGCGGGCCTGCCGGGCAGCGAGCCGAGCCGCCGGTAGGCGTCGCCGGCCGCCGCCAGCTCCGCCGGGGTACGGCCGGCCACCAGCGCGGGCTCGTCGAGCTGCACCCAGTCCACGCCCTCCGCCGCGAGGGCGGTCAGCAGTTCGGCGTAGCAGCCGAGCACGTCGTCGAGCCGGTCGAGCGGGCGGAACCCGGCGGGGGCGCCGGGCGCGGCCTGCGACAACAGGAGGAACGTCACGGGGCCGACGATCACCGGCCGGGTCGGGAACCCGAGCGCCCGCGCCTCCCGCACCTCCGAGACCGGTTTGGCCGCGTCGAGCCGGAAGACCGTGCCGGGGCCGACCTCGGGGACGATGTAGTGGTAGTTGGTGTCGAACCACTTGGTCATGCGCAGCGGCGCGATCCCGTCGGTGCCGCGCGCCATCGCGAAGTAGGGGTCCGCCGCCGCCGCGAACCTCTCGGGCACCGCGCCGAGCAGCACCGCCGTGTCGAGCACCTGGTCGTAGAGGGAGAAGGTGTTGGACGGCAGCGCGCCGAGCCCGAGCGCGGCCAGCCGCCGCCAGGTCTCCGCACGCAGCCGCGCGCACGTGCCGAGCAACTCCTCCCGGGTGGAGCCGCCGTCCCAGTACGACTCCAGCGCCCGCTTCAGCTCCCGGTGCGGGCCGATCCTCGGGTACCCGAGCACCGTGGAGGTGGGGAATGGGGTCATCACGCCTGCTCCCTGCGTTGAGGTGGTCATATCGCAGGGCATCCTGCCGTCGATCACCTCGATCCGGGGACATCCATCCATGCTGCTTATGAAACGATGAGCGGTATGGACCAGCCGACGCAGCGCCCGCCGCTCCGCGAGATCGGCTGCTTCGCGCTCGTCGCCAGGCACCTGAGCTTCTCCGGGGCAGCGGCCGAGCTGGGCCTCTCCCAACCGGCGATGAGCCAGGCCATCGGCCGTCTGGAACGGTCACTGGGGGTCCGCCTGTTCGAGCGGACCAGCCGCGAGGTCAGGCTCTCCACCGCGGGCGCCGCGCTGCTGCCGTACGCGGAGACGATGCTGGAGGCCGCCGCCGCGCTCTCCGCCGAGGCCGTACGGCTGGCCGCGCCCGCGCGACCGATCATTCGCCTGGCTTATCCACCGGTCGTCGGCGTGCTGGCCGCACGGGTCGCCCGCAGGCTCGCCGGCCGCCGTCCGGCCATCGACGTGGAGTTGCGGGCCGCCGGCTGGAGCGCCGCCACGGAGGCGCTGGCCCGGCGGGAGGTGTCCGCGGCGATCCTCGGCACGCCGTTCCCGCAGGGCGTGCCGACCGCCGCGAGGTTCCACGTGACGATCGGCCACCTCGCCGTGCCCGCCGGCCATCCGCTCGCCGCCCTGCCGCGGATCCGGCCCGAGCAACTCGCGCGGCACGAGCTGCTGCTGCCGCGCAACCGGCCGCCGGGCGGCGCCCACGCGCGGCTCGCGGCCAGGTTCCGGCACCGCGTGGTGGCCGACGAGATCGACGACTTCGCCGCCGCGCTGGATCTCGTCGCGGCCGGCGCGGGGCTGCTGCCCGTCCCGCACCTGATCGTCCAGACGATCCGCAGGCAGGACATCGCCTTCGTGCCGCTCGACGTGGGCGAACTGCGGATGACCTACGGGCTCGCCTGGCCGGTCGGCGAGCCGGCGGCCGAGCTGATGGCCCTGGTCCAGGCCGTTCAGGAGGCGTTGTGGACAAGGTAGAGCGCCCCGGGGCCGTTCCTCGGCGGCGAGGTGGAGCGTGAGGGGCTCGAACAGATCGTCAAGCCCCTCACGGCCGGGTGAGACCGGTCACGGGCTCCAGGGGGTGGTGACCGCCCAGGTCACGTCCTCGTTGTAACCGGCGGGGCTGTCGTAGGGGTGCGATCCGCCGGGGACGGCGACGTGGACCTCCTCGGCGTAGTGCCTGATGTGGTGGCCGGGGAGATTGAGCGACTCCAGGGAGACACCGCCGGCCGCCAGGCCGCTCTTGGCGCAGAAGGTGGCGTCCTGGTCGAAGAGGGCGCTGTTGTCACGGGCGTCCTTGCGGAGCCGGAAGCCGGCGTGGCGGAGGTAGTGGCCGGGGAAGTTGCGTAATTCGAAGGAGTAGCAGGAAGGTTCGGCGAGGCCGCGCCGTACGAGGAAGGTGGCGTCCTGTTTGAGGGTGTCGGGGGAGGTGGCGGTGACGACGTCGGTCCTGGCGAGGGAGGCCTGGTGGCGCAGGTAGCGGTCGGTGTAGCCCGGAGTGGTGACCCGAAGCGACTGGGCGGCGCCGATCGTCAGGTCCGCGCCGCTGCGCCACCACGGGGTGCCGGCGAGCCAGGTGACGTCGGCGGCGAAGGACGTCGCGGTGTCCCAGGCGTTGGGGCCGCCGCTGCGCGCGACGTAGATCGCCTCGTTGTGGTGCCGCAGGAAGTGGCCGGGAAGGTTGAGCGACTCCAGGGAGACGCCGGTGCCGGCCTGCCCCTGGCGGGCGCAGAAGGTGGCGTCCCGGTCGAAGAGGACGCTGTTGTCACGGGGGTCCTTGCGGAGCCGGAAGTCCGCGTGGCGGAGGTAGTGGCCGGGGAAGTTGCGTGATTCGAAGGAGAAGCAGGAAGGTTCGGCGAGGCCGCGCCGTACGAAGAAGGTGGCGTCCAGTTTGAGGGCGTCGGGGGAAGCGGGGGTGACGACGTCGGTTCGGGCCAGGGAGGCCTGGTGGCGCAGGTAGCGGTCGGTGTAGCCGGGAGTGGTGACCCGCAGGGAGACCAGGGCGTCAGCGGTCAGGCCGGTGGCGGCGGCGATCACCGAGCGGTTGACGTCGCGGACCCGGGTGGCGTCCATCTTGCGCACTCTGCGGTCGTAGGTCCACAGGCCGTTGACCTCGTTCTCCACGTCGGTGGGCTGCGTGTAGATGGAGGCCGACAGACCGTTGTTCACGATCAGCGGTTTGAGCTGCTCGTTGATCTGGATGTAGCGGTTGGTGAGGGTGGCGGCGTCGGGGGTCATCTCGTAGGCGAACCCGTTGCCCGGCCACTCGTGCCCGGGGCTGCGCAGGCCGAGCCCGCCGAACTCGCCGAGCACCGCCACCCGCGCCGCGGTCGGCCTGGCCGGGGAACCGGGGCCGACGTAGATGTGGTCGTCGATGACATCGCCGTTGCCGCCGTCGAAGCCGCAGCAGTTGGAGCCCGAGTTGTTGTTCACCAGCCGGGTCGGGTCCCAGCTCTTGACCAGGTCGGCGATCCTGGCCGGGTCGTACTCGCCCCAGCCCTCGTTGAAGGGCACCCACTGCACGATCGAGGTGACGCCGCGCAGGTTGTCGACCATGCGGCGCAACTCGCTCTCGAAGTTGGCGCGGTCGGCGGCGGAGGGGTTCACGCCGGTGCGCATGGACGGCATGTCCTGCCACACCAGGAGGCCGAGCCGGTCGGCCCAGTAGTACCAGCGGGCGGGCTCGATCTTGACGTGCTTCCGCACGGTGTTGAACCCGAGCGCCTTCTGCTGCTCCAGGTCGAAGCGCAGGGCCTCGTCGGTGGGCGCGGTCGAGATCCCGTCCGGCCAGTACCCCTGGTCCAGTGTGCCCATCTGGAACAGGAAGCGCCCGTTGAGGGTCGGCCGCAGCACGCCGCCCACCATCGCCTTGCCCACCGAGCGCATGCCGAAGTAGCCGCCCACGGTGTCGCCGCCACCGGTCCCCGTCAGAGTCACTCTCAGGTCGTAGAGGAACGGATCGTCGGGAGACCACAGCCGGGCGTTCGGCACCGGGACGCGCAGGTGGGCTCCCACGGCCCCGGTCGCGGCGCCGACTACCTGGCCGCCGCTGAGAACCTCGGCCCGCACCGCCTGCCCGGCGATCCCGGCGCCGCGGACCACCAGGTCGAGCACGCCGCCGGGCACGTCGGGGACGGTCTCCAGGCGGGTGACCCGGGCGGCGTTGACCGGCTCCAGCCAGACGGTCTGCCAGATGCCGGAGGACGCGGTGTAGAAGATGCCGCCCGGGTTCTTACGCTGCTTGCCGACCGGGACCCCGGCGGAGTCGACCGGCGACCACACGCCCACGATGATCTCGTTGGCCCCGGCGCGCAGGGCCGCGGTGATGTCGAAGCCGAACGGGTCGTAGCCGCCGGTGTGGGTGCCGACGGCGGTGCCGTTGATCCACACCCTGGTCTCCCAGTGCACCGCCCCGAAGTTGAGCTGAACCCGCCGCCCGGACCAGGACGCGGGCACGGTGAACGTGCGGCGGTACCACATGCGGTCCTCGTGGCGCTGCACCCCGGACAGTCCCGACTCGATGGGATAGGGGACGAGCACCTGACCGGCGAGGTTCTGGCCGACCGGGGGAGTGTCGATCGAGCCGGTGCCGGCGAACTGCCACAGGCCGTTGAGGTTGCTCCAGTCGGGGCGGGTCAGCTGCGGGCGCGGATACTCGGGCAGCGCGTTGTCCGGGGTGACCTGCGCGGTCCACGGAGTGGTGAGCGGCGGCGCCGCGAGCGCGGGAGCGGACGGCAGCGCCGCCAACGAGGCGCACAGGAGTAACGCGGCGCAGAGGAAACGTCTGATCACGGCAGCTCCTTGACGAGGAATCGGCCCCCCAAGAGCGAGCAGCGACCGAAGTTGAACGTTTCGAGTCGCAACGTGACCATATACCGGCAAAGTGAGGTGAGGAATAGGGCAATAAAGATTGAATTTGATCAGCGGTTGATCGGTGCCAGAGCGGCCAGGTCGATGTGCAGGAGGGTGGGGCCGGGGCGGGCCACGGCGGCGGCGAACTCGGTGTCGAAGCCGTCCGGGCCGGAGATCCTGAACGCCGGGATCCCGAACGAGGCGGCGAGCGCGGTGAAGTCGGGGGTGGCCAGGTCCACGTCGTGCACGGCGCCGCCGTACGAGTCGCGGATGATCTCGCGCAGCACGCCGTACCCCCGGTCGTCGAAGAGGCAGACGATCACGTGGGCGCGGGACTGGACCGCGGCGGCCAGTTCGCCGACGCTCAGCATGAACCCGCCGTCCCCCTGGATGAGGACCGCCGGCGCGCCGGACCCCAGGGCCGCGCCGATGGCGAGGGGGAGGCCGGGGCCGATGCCGGCCGCCGTGGGGCGGATGGAGGTGCGGGGGGCGAGGATGGGCAGGACGCGGTCTCCCCAGACGTAGGCGGGCACGGTCGCGTCCCGGACCACGACGCCGTCGCGCGGCAGGCGCCGCCGGATCGACGCGCAGATCGCCTCGTGATCGGGGCCCATCTCCGCCCCGATCACTGCCCGGGCGGCGGCCAGCGCGGCCCGGCCCTCGGCGAGGTACGCATCACGGTGATCCGGCCGGCTGGCGGGGGCTCCGGTGAGGTGGTCGCCGATCTGGGTCAGGCCGAGGGCGGCGTCGCCGACGAGCGGGAGCCGCGCGGGGTAGCTGCGCCCGATCACCGAGGGGTCGGCGTCGAGGTGCACGAGGTTCGCGGGCAGCCGCAGCCGCCAGGAGTCGGTGGGATACATCTGGAATCGGGTGCCGACCGCGAGCAGCAGGTCGGCCGACTCGACGTACGAGCGGAGCGGCTCGACAGCCGGGTAACAGCCCAGGCAGAGCGGGTGGTCCTCGGGCAGGGCGCCCCGGCCCTCCCGCGAGGTCACCACCGGGACCCGCGCGGCCTCGGCGAGGGCGGCCAGCGCCCGCGAGGCTCCGGAACCGGTCACGCCGCCGCCCGCCCAGATGAGCGGGCGGCGGGCGGCGGACAGCAGCCGCGCCGCCTCGGCCGCGCCCGCGTCGTCGACCGGGTCACGGGTGATCACCGGCGGCCGTCCGTCCGTCACCGGAGCCGCCGCCCGTTGCAGGTCGATCGGCAGTTCGACGGCCACCGGACGAGGCCGCCCGGTCATCGCCTCCCCGGCCAGCCGGAGCACCTCGGCGCCGATGTCCCCGGCCCGGCGCGGCACGGACACCGACCGGCAGACGGTGCGCAGCATGTCGCTCTGGTTCTCCGCCTCGTGGATGTAGCCGCGTCCCCGGCCGAGGTGCGCGGTCTCCACCTGGCCGGTGATCAGCAGCACCCGGGAGGAGGCGAAGGACGCCTCGAACAGGCCGCCCATCGCGTTCGCCGTGCCCGGCCCGGTGCTGACCACGGCGACGCCCAGCTCGCCCGTCGCCCTGGCGTACCCGTCGGCGGCGTGCACGGCGCCCTGCTCGTGCCGCATGCCGACGATCTCCGTCTCGCCCCTGGCCCGCAGCGCCCGCAGGACGGGCAGGTTGTGGATGCTGGCGATGGCGAAGACCCGCCGCACCCCGAGTACGGCCAGCGCGGCGGCGACCTGGTCGGCCCCGGTCCCGTCGCCGGCAGGCGCCGTCGTGCCGATCTCCGCGGATACTTCAGCCTGTGATGTCACGAAATTTCCTCTGAAAGCGGCATCTGAATGGCCTTGAGCTCCGTGAACTCCTCGATCCCGTACAGCCCCTTCTCCCGCCCGATGCCCGACTGCTTGTAGCCCCCGAAGGGCGCCACCGGGTTGAACGGCCCGCCGTTCACGCTCACCTGTCCCGTCCGCAGCCGCCGCGCGACCCTGAGCGCCCGCTGGACGTCCCCCGACCAGACCGCCCCCGACAGCCCGTACGGCGTGCCGTCCGCGATCCGCACGGCGTCGTCGTCCCCGTCGTGCGCGATGATGACCAGCACCGGGCCGAAGATCTCCTGCTGGGCGATCGCCATCCGGGGATCGACGCCGGTGAAAACCGTGGGCCGCACGTAGAAGCCGCGATCGAGCCCCTCGGGCGCGCCGGGACCGCCCGTGATCGGCCGGGCCCCGGCGGCGGTCCCCGCCAGGATGTGGCCTTCGACCGTGTCCCGCTGCCGCGCGCTGATCACCGGGCCGAGGTCGGCCGCCGGATCGTCGCGGTGTCCGGGCCGGGCGGCGGACAGCGCCGCGACGGCGCACTCCTCCGCTTCGGCCAGCCGGGACCGGGGGACCAGCAGCCGGGTGAGCGCGGTGCACGTCTGCCCGCTGTTCACGATCACCGTGCGCGCGCAGTGCGCCACCGCGGCGGCCACGTCGGCGTCGTCCAGCAGGATCGAGGCCGACTTGCCGCCGAGTTCGAGCAACGCCCTGGTCACCGTGGCGGCGGCCAGCGCGGCCACCTGCCGGCCGACCTCGGTGGAGCCGGTGAAGGAGACGACGTCCACGCCGGGATGGCCGGCGAGCGCCCGGCCCGCCTCCCGCCCGGTGCCCGGCAGCACCCGCAGCACGCCCTCGGGCAGCCCGGCCACGGCCAGCGCCTCGGCCAGCACGAAGGCGTCCAGCGGGGTCAGCTCGCTCGGCTTGAGCAGCACCGGGCAGCCCGCCACCAGGGCCGGGGCCACCTTGTTCACGCTCTGCATCAGCGGATAGTTCCAGGGCGTGATGGCGGCGACCACTCCCGCTGGCTCCCGCCGTACGTAGGAGTTGCCCACCACCTCCTCCTCCGCCATCCGCTCGGCCAGCTCCGCGGTCGAGCGCAGCGTGCCGAGCGCCGAGGCCAGCTGCACCCCGGGGACCAGACGCCTGGGCAGGCCCAGCGGCATGGTGATCGCCTCGACCAGGTCCGCCCGGCGCCGGTCCAGCTCGTCGGCGGCGCGGCGGAGCACCCCGGCGCGCTCGGCGATCGGCACCCGGCTCCAGTCCGTGCCCGCCTTCGCGGCCGCTGCCACGGCGGCGTCGACGTCGGCCGCCGAGACGGCGGGGACCTCGGCGAAAGGTTCCCCGGCGCAGGGATCGACGAGCGTCAGGCCTGCCACTTCTGTGCTTCCTGCTCCACGGCCTCGGCGTCGAAGCTGTTGTACTTGTCCGCCAGGCTGTAGTCGAACAGCCCGCTGGACTTCACGTCGATCCGCCCGGGGATCATGCCGTGCTCGGCGAAGACGTCGATCGTCCGCTGCACGGCGGCGTCGCCGATCACGCCGTACTTCTCGCTGTCGCCGCGCCCGCCGGTGATGTCCATCCGCAACTTGAGGATCTTCACCGCCTGTTCGAGAGCCTTCTCCTCGGGCACGTTGGAGGCGGGCCTGGCCTGCGGGAACTGCTTCCAGTGCAGCTTGATCGCGGCTTCCGGGTTCTGCTGCGAGAAGATCATCGACTTGTAGAACGCCCGGACCATCCCGGCCACCCGTTCCGGCTCCTCCTTGATCGACTCCTTGCGCACGACCAGCGCCGAGGTGCCCGTCAGGTCGTTCAGCGGCGTGGGGATGTCGCGCATCGTGGTGCCGAGCAGGTCGCCGACGACGACGTTCGGCCCGTCCCAGCCGGCGTAGGCGTCGACCTGCTTCTTGCGCAACGCGTCGGCGGCCTGGGCGCCGAGCCCGACGGGGAGATACTGGGCGTCCTTCGCCGGGTCGGCCCCGGCCTCCTTCAGCACCCCCTTGGCGAACAGGGCGGACACCCCCGCCAGCGAGTTGGCGCCGATGGTCTTGCCCTTGAGGTCGGCGGCCGTTTTGACCGGGCTGTCCTGCGGGACGACCACCCGGAAGATGCTCCCGTTGGTGAGGGCGACGACCGCGATCCCCGGGTCCTTCCCGTAGGCCGTCACGGCGGCGTTGAGCGAGGCGTACGTCATGAACGCCTGCCCGGTGGCCACCGACTGGATCGCCGTCGGGGCGCTGTCGACCGGCTGGATCGTCACGTCCAGCTTCTCGGCCTTGAAATAGCCCATCTCGATGGGCACGGAGGTGTAGGAGGCGGTGGTCGCGGTCAGTGCCTTGTCCGGTGCGGTGAAGACGATCGAGCCGCTGGCCGTGTCGGACCCGCCGCAGGCCGCCAGGCCCGCGGTGAGCGCGGCGGTGAGCGCGAGGGCGCCGGCCCGTCGGAGGCCGACGGAGAACTTGGTCATGGGAAACTCCAATGTGCCGGTTGGGGGTGTCACTTCGCCCGGCGGACCAGGCGTTCGGCCAGGGACAGCACGCCGTACACGAGCAGTCCGAAGACGGACAGGGCGATGAGCATCGCGTAGGTGGCGGCGACCTCACCGGTCACGGTGTACTGCGCGATGGCGTAGCCCACCCCCTCGCGGGCGGCCACGAACTCGCCGACGATCGCGCCGATCAGCGCGAGCACCGCGGCGCTGTTCAGCGCGGGGAAGATGAACGCCAGGGAGTTGGGGATGCGCAGGTAGCGCAGCTCCTGCCAGCGGCTGGCCCGCAGCGCGCGGAACAGGCTGACCTCGTCCTCGCTGACCTCGGTCAGTCCCGCGATCGTGTTGGTCAGCACGGGGAAGAAGGCGAGCAGCGCCGCGAGCGTCACCTTGGGGGCCAGGCCGTAGCCCATGGCGGCCACGATGAGCGGCGCGATGGCGACCTTCGGGAAGGTCTGCGAGGCGAGGATGAAGGGGTAGACGGCGTTGCGCAGGATCGGCGAGAAGGAGAAGACGGAACCGACCACCACGGCCGCCACCACGGCGAGGACGAAGCCGAGCAGGGTCTCCTGGATGGTCGCCGCCAGGTTCGGCCACAACGTGCCGTCGACGGCGAGCTGGAAGAGCACCTGCACGACCTCGCCGGGCGGCGCGAGGATGAGCGGCGAGACGAGCCCGGAGTCCGCCGTCAGCTGCCACCCGGCGATGATCGCGACGAAGATCAGTACGGCCAGCACGGCCGACTTGAGCCCGGCGCCGTCGGGACGCCGCCGGAGCGCGCCGCCGCCCTGGTCGAGCGCGCCGAGCGAGGACAGGTCCTGATCCTGTTTCCCCGGTGCGGCCTGGGTCTTCATCGCCCGCCTCCTTTCGCCTCGTCGAGAACGGATCGCACATGCCTGATCGCCTCGTAGAACTCCGGGTCGTCACGCAGTTCGCGCCCGCGTGGCCGGGGCAGCGGCACCGGGACCGTCGCGTGCACCCGGCCGGGCCTGGCGCTCATGACCACGATCCGGTCGGAGAGGAACACCGCCTCGGAGATGCTGTGGGTGACGAACACGACGGTCTTGGGCTCGCGCTGCCACATCCCCAGCAACTCGTCGTTCAGGTCCTCGCGGGTGAACTCGTCCAGCGCCCCGAACGGCTCGTCCATCAGCAGCAGCGACGGCCGGTTGACCAGCGAACGGGCGATGGACACCCGTTGCTCCATGCCGCCGGACAACTCGCGCGGGTAGTGCTTCTCGAAGCCCGCGAGCCCCATCATCTCCAGCAGCCGTTTCGCGTGTTCCCGGCTCTCCGGCCGGCGGTCGCCGTCGATCACGAGCGGCAGGCACACGTTGTCGAGGACCGTCCGCCAGCGCAGCAGTGTCGGCTTCTGGAACGCCACGCCCACCTGCGGCAACGGCTCGGTGACCTCCCTGCCGTCGACGGTGACGCTGCCCGTGGTGGGTTCGAGCAGACCCGCGACGAGCTTGAGCAGGGTCGACTTCCCGCACCCGCTCGGGCCGAT
The DNA here is from genome assembly GCF_022213955.1 of Dolomitihabitans soli. Classification (GTDB taxonomy): domain Bacteria; phylum Actinomycetota; class Actinomycetes; order Streptosporangiales; family Streptosporangiaceae; genus Streptosporangium_A; species Streptosporangium_A soli. The sequence continues at coordinate 54,177 of NZ_JAKNTW010000025.1, forward strand.
CAGGGAGACGAACTCCCCGGGCGCGATGTCGAGCTCCGTGTGCTCCAGCGCCTGTACGGCGGCGCCACGCCGGGTGAACGACTTGGACACGTCCCGGATGCCGATGGCCGCCGGGCGCGGCGCCGCGTCCTTGTCGGCCTGCCGGCCGGTCGCGATCGCCATCACTACTCCTCGCCGGTCGGGGGGCCAGCCGGGGGGCCGGTCGGAAGGCCGGTCGGGAGGCCGGTCAAGTTCTGGCCGGTCAGAGGCTGGGCGGGCAGCACCTCGCGGTAGAACCGCATCCAGTTGCCGCCCATCACGGCCGCCACCTCCGCGGGGCCGAAACCGTGCCGGGAGAGGGCCTCGGCGAGGCCGGGGAAGGCACGGGTGTCGGGGAACCACTCCAGCGGCGGCTGCTTGCCGGGGTTGGCCGCGGAGCCCGCGCCGTACTGCGTCGTCCGGGTCCATCGGCCCTGGCGCATCCAGCGGAGGTCGGCGTCCACCACCTTCCTGCCGAGGTCGGTGCCGATCCCGACGTGGTCCAGGCCCACCAGGTCGATCGTGCGGGCCACCATCTCGGCCCACGCGTCCGCGCTCGCCGCGTACTGCCCGCTGATGTTGCGGTAGCCCGAGACCCCGAGCATGCCGCCGCGCGCGGCCAGCGCCTTGAGCACCACGTCGGACTTGTTGCGCGGGTGCGGGACCAGCGAGGCCGGGTTGGCGTGGGTGACCGCGACCGGCATGGCCGAGTGCTCGATCGCCTCGACGCTGGTCCGCTCCCCGACGTGGGACAGGTCGATGACCATGCCCACCCGGTTCATCTCCCTGACGACCTCGCGGCCGTACCGGGTGAGCCCGGGGTCCACCAGGTCGTAGCAGCTCGCGCCCACGTCGTTCTGGATGTTGTAGGTGAGCTGGCCGACCCGCACGCCGAGGTCGGCGAACAGCTCCACGTAGCCGATCCGCCCGGCGAGGAAGGAGCTGTTCTGGAAGCCGAGTAGCAGTGCGGTGCGGCCGCTCGCGTGGATCGCCTCGATCTCGGCGACGGTCGTGGCGACGCCCACGAGATCGTCGTTCGCCCGCACCAGGTCGCGCCAGGCGACCAGGGCGTCCATCGACTCCAGGCCGTCCTCCCAGAAGCCGCACGTCACGGTGACGCAGCCGAGCCCGCCCTCGCGTAGCTCGCGGAAGATCTCCCTGTCGAAGTTGCTGCATTCCAGGCCGTCAACGAAGATCACAGATTCACCGCCACATAGTCGACGTCGGCGTCGGGATCGGCGCCGCCGGGTTCGAGGGTCGCGCCCGCGTGCCTGCGTGAGATCGGGGTGTCCTCGGTGAGCGCGTCGTTGGAGCGGTGGTAGAGCCGCCACCACAGCTCCGCCTCGACCGTCAGCCCTTCGCGTACGGCACGCGCCAGGTGTCCGGGCAGGTCGTCCGCCGCCTCACCGTGCCGCACGGTGACGACGTGCGCGCCGTCGCCGTCGCGGACCTCGATCGCCGCGCCGTACGGCCGCGCCGCGTGCGGGAGCACCGCGAGCAGGTGCGGCGCGCTCACGCCGCGGACCGTCAGCTCCGCCGCGCCGTGCTCGTGCAGCAGCGCGACGCCGAGGTCGAGCAGCGCGGGGGTCACGTACGGCGCGGGCAGGCCGTGCGCCTCGACGACCGTCTCGCCGTGCAGCGAGGGCGGCAGCCAGCGGGGCGGGCGACCGGCGGCCGCGTCGAGGAACCCGAGGGCGCCGAGGCCGAGCGCCTCCGCCTCGACGAGCGCGTCGCGGACGGCGGGGACCACCCCCTTGGGCACGCCGAGCAGCAGCAGGGTCCGTTCCGCGAGCACGCGGGTCTCGCGCAGGCTGACCGTCAGGGTCGCCGTCATGATCTCGCCTCCTTGGGTCGCCCGGAGAGCACCTGGTTGATCTCGGCGACCGCGTCCTGTAGTGCGTGAATGCCCTTGTCCCTGTCGAACCGGCTGCTCGGCCCGGCCACGCTGAGCGCGCCGACGCACCGGCCCTCCACGTTGAACACCGGGGCGGCGACGCCCAGCACGCCCTCCAGCCAGCGGCCGTGCGAGGTGGCGTATCCCCGCTCGCGCACCCCGGCGAGTTCCTCCTCGGCCGGCAGGTCGGTGCCGAGTTCGCGGAGTTCGGCGAGCTGGCGTTCGGTGGCGTAGGCGAGCAGGACCTGCCCGGACGCGCTGCGGCTTATCGGCATCTGCGCCTCGGCCCGCAGGTCGACCTGCAGCGGGCGGCCCGGCTCGATCCGCTGGATGATCGTCGCGGTGCCGCGTTCCAGTATCGCCAGTGACACGGCCTCCCTGACCTCGTCGACCAGGCGTTCCATCACCGGTAGCACCCGCTCGCCGAGTCCCGCCTGACGCAGGGCCGACTGCCCGATGCGCGCCGGCCGCAGGGTCAGCCGGTAGGAACCGTCGGCCGACTGCTCCATCCAGCCCGCCGCCACGAGCGTCACGAGCTGCTGGTGCACGGCGGCGCGGGAGAGGCCGAGGTTCCTGGCCAGCTCGGCCACGCGCACCGAGCGGTCGGCCTCGGCGACGACCTCCAGCATCTTCAGGCATTTGATCGCGGTGCTCAGCGGTTGGGTACGCGGTCCGCTTTGATCGCTCAAGGGATACCCTGTCATGAATATTAGGACAACGTTTGAATAAAACTGACACTAGGGCGAGCCCGTGACCCATCACAAGGGTTTAAGCTCTATCAAATTCGGATTTTTGATGCGTAACGGGGATTTTTCGGGCTTTATGGTTCGGCGGGATGCCACCAGCCGGCGGGATCACCCGTGGCCAGCTCGTCCCGGGTGGGCGCCCCCTGGAAGATGAGCCCGCGCAGCGTCCGGTCCAGGAAGTCCTTGGTGCGGTCCAGGCCGTAGAAGGCCGCGTTGGCCAGCCGGATGATCTGGACCGGCACGAAGCCGAGATCGAGCATGTCCATCCGGGGCAGCGCGTACGGCTGGCCGCGCAGGGCCTGGAGCCGCTCGACGGCGGCCCGCTCCTCGGGATGGTCGAACAGGACCCGCCCCACCCGCGTCTCCGGACCGTAGGCCGCCAGCAGGCGGGCCAGCCGCCGCACGTCGCCGGGGACGTCGAAGGACAGGTCGAACCCGCCGGGGAACTGCTCGCGCGGCCCCGAGCGCGGTTCCTCCGCCGCCCGCGACTTGTACCAGACCCGGCTGCGGCTGGCCTCCTCCGCGAGCGGCAGGTCGAGCGCCCAGCCGTAGACCCCGCGCAGCACGGACGACAGCTCGCCCACCGTCATCCCCGGCTCCCCGACCAGCCGTTCGTCCACGACCAGCCGCTCGAACAGCTTGTCGGTCTCCGGCGGCAGCAGCTCCATCAGCAACGAGTCGAGGATCTCCTCCGTCTCCGCCGTCACGGTGCCCGCGACGGCCGCCCGCAGCCCCTCGAACGGCAGCGCGTGCGTCTCGCCGCGCACGGTGCCGCCGTCGCGCAGCTCCACGGCGAGCTCCCGTACGGCGCGCAACTCGCCGGCGAGGCGCTGACCGTCGGGGAACACGCGGTAGCGCATCGGGTCCTGCTCGCGGTAGACGACGGCCCGGTCGAGCAGGCCGACGAGCGTGCCGTACGCCGGGTCGGCCGGGCCGGGGACCAGGGCGCGGGCGCGGGCCAGCGCCTCCTCGCGCACGCTCAGCCAGCGGTGGACGAGACGGGGATGGTTGGCGATGAACAGCACGAGCCCGAGCGCGGACCCGTTGCCGAGCCCGAGATGGCGCTTGATCGCCGGATCCAGGGGCACGGCCCCGGGCGCGACGGCCCGGGCGAGGTGGTCGCAGAGGTCGAAGCTGAACTCGCGCATGAGATACGCCGTGAGCATCTGCGCGTGGTACGGCACGGCGAGCGGGTGCCGCTCGCCGTACGAGAGGAAGGTGCGGGTGCCGAAGGTGCCGTTGGCGTCCAGGCCGGTGTTGCGCATGAGGTAGCCGACCGCGCGGAGTGCGGCGAGGTCCGGCTGGCGGCCCTCCGCGAGCGCCTGCACGGTGTGGCCGAACGCGCGCAGGCTCCGGTTGGAGCGGCACCACACCAGGGTGCCGGGAGCGGCCCGGCCCGCGTAGAGCTTGGGGAGTTCCGCGCGGGTCCGTTCGATCCGGTCCTCGTCGGCCTCGCCTTCGAGCAGCGCGCCCACCATGTCCCAGCTCTGCCCGATGATGCGCGGGGTCCGGTCGACGTACCTCGGCTCGGAGCTGAAGGCCACGAAGGACAGCACGCCCGCGTGGGTCTCCACCCGGTAGACCGCGGTGCCGGCGCCCTGGTCGTCCAGGTCGAACCGGTCGAGCGTGACCGACCAGCCCTTGGTGAGCATCACGGTGAGCAGCGAGCGGCTCGCGCTGAACCGGGACGGCTGGAGAGCGGCGAGCCGTTCCGGACGCATGAGCGACGCGGGGTCGCGGGGGTGGATCGTCGGCGGCACGTCGCTCATGGCTTCCTTGTCATGATATTTAGGACAACGTTCGGATTAACATGACACTATGAGACATGCGGGGAGTTCGGCAAGAGGTGGTGTCCTGTCGTCCGGTGGTGCGGGACGACTCGCGAGCGCTCCCCGGCCTTCCCCTTGATGGGACGAGCCCGCGGCGGTGTCAGCCCTGCCTGCGGGCGTCCCGCGATCGGATCGGCCGATAAACCGGTGCCGCTCGTCCGGTCACGCGGGGTAGGGTGCGGTCATGAGCCGACGACATTGATCTTCACCTGAGGTTTCTCTCACGCGCAGGCTTTACGTCTACGCGTTCATCGAAGACTTCGTGCTGCTGTATCCGGTCTATGCGGTGTTGTTCGCCGAGACCGGTCTGTCCGCCGCGGAGATCTCTTCGCTCTTCGTGATCTGGTCGGTCACCTCCTTCCTGTTCGAGGTGCCGTCCGGGCTGTGGGCGGACGTGTTCTCGCGCAGACTGCTCCTGATGATCGGGCCGGGGCTGACCGGCGCGGGCTTCGCGCTGTGGACCTTCTTCCCCGGCTACTGGTCCTTCGCGCTGGGCTTCGTGCTGTGGGGGATCGGCGGCTCGCTGCGGTCGGGCACCTTCCAGTCACTGGCGTACGAGGAGCTGGCGCGGCTGGGGGCGGCCGACTCGTACGCGCGGGTCATCGGCAGATCCGAGGCGGTCAGCGGCACGGCGCAGCTCGCGGCGGCCGCGGTGGCCGCGCCGGTGCTCGCCGGGGGCGGCTACCTCGCGGCCGGCGTGGCCAGCGTGGGGGCGTGCCTGCTCGGCGTGGCCGCGGGCTGGTGGCTACCGGAGTCACGGGCCGGCCGCGACGGTGACGCCGAGCGGGAAGAGGGCTTCGCCGCGGTGTTCCGCGAGGGCCTGTCCGAGGTACGGCGGGCGCCACGGGTGCTGCGGGCCGTCCTGCTCCTCGCGGCGCTGATGGGGGTGACCGCCCTCGACGAGTACCTTCCGCTGCTCGCCGACGCCACCGGAGCCGGTGCGGCCGGCGTTCCGTTGCTCATCCTGGTGGTGACGGTCGGGACCACGGCGGGCGGCTGGCTGGCGGGGCGCGGCACCCCGTGGGCCGGGCCCGCCCTGGCGGTGGCCGCGGTGTGCCTCGCGGTGGGCGCCGCGACCGGTGATGCGGCCGGGTTCGCGCTGATCGCGGTCGCGTTCGGGATCTTCCAGTGGGCCATCGCGGCGGGCGACGCCGCCCTCCAGGAACAACTGGCGGACACGAGCCGGGCGACGGTCACCTCGATGGCCGGATTCGGCTCCGAGGTCGTCGCCGTGCTGATCTACGTGGCCTACGGTCTGGGGTCCGCTTGGGCGGAACCGTGGCTGATCTTCACGATCGCGGCCGTGCCGTACCTGCTCATGGGCTTGACTCTGCGGCGGTGGAGGTGAGCGGTGAGCGGCCGGGCCGGCCCTGGGGAGCCGAGGTCGCGGCCCCCGCGTGCCGGTCGGCGGTTCTTGACAATTTCCTGATGGATGGAGGCGTTGATCCTGTAAGGCGCTCGTGCCTATGGTCAATCGGGGGGAGATCCCCGCCCGAGCGCTGGGGCGACCCGGCCGATTTGGAGGTCGAGAATGACCGCATTCGACCTGATGGATCCCGAACTGATGAGCGACCCGTTCACCGGGTTCTCACGGATGCGGGAGCAGGCTCCGATGGTCCGCGGAGTATTTCCCGGCATCGACACCCCGATCTGGCTCGTCACGCGGTACGACGACGTCAAGACGGTGCTGAGCGACCGCCGGTTCGTCAACAACCCCGCCAACGTGCCGGGGCCCAAGGCGGGCAACGTGCGGGAGCAGGCGATCCGGGCACGCGGCATTCCACCGGAGCAGGCCAAGTACATCCTCGACAGCATTCTCGACGCCGACGGTGACGATCACATCAGGCTGCGCAGGCTGGTCTCGCGCACGTTCACCGCACGCCGGGTCGCCGAACTCCGGCCACGGGTGGAGGAGATCACCGAGCGGCTCATCGACGGGTTCGAAGACGACGACGAGATCGACCTGATCGAGCGGTTCGCCTACCCGCTGCCGATCACCGTCATCTGCGAACTCGTCGGAATCCCTGAGGAAGACCGGCTGAAATGGCGTGAATGGGGCAACGCGCTGTTCTCCTTCGCCCAGGGAGGACTGGCCGCGGTGCTCGGCGAGATGGTCTCCTACATCCAGGACCTCATCGTCCGGCGCCGCGCCGAGCCCGCCGGAGACCTGCTCACCGGGCTGATCCGCAGCCAGGACGAGGACGGCGACCGGCTCAGCGACACCGAGATGATCACCATGGTGCTGACGCTGGTGCTCGCCGGGCACGAGACCACCGCCCACCTGATCGGCAACGGCACGGCGGCCCTGCTGACGCATCCCGGTCAGCTCGCCCTCCTGCGGTCCGATCCCGGGCTGATGCCGCGCGCCGTACACGAGCTGATGCGCTGGTGCGGTCCGATCCAGGGCACGCGCATCCGCTACGCGGTCGAGGACCTCGAACTCGACGGCATGCCGGTACGGCGGGGCGAGCCCGTGATGGCCATCCTCGTCGGGGCCAACTACGACCCGCGTGAGTTCGACATCCCCGAGCGGCTCGACATCACCCGTGAGCCGGACGGGAAACGGGAGAACCACGTCGGGTTCGGGCACGGCCTGCACTACTGCCTGGGCGCCGCGCTGGCCCGTCAGGAAGGAGAAGTGGCGTTCGAGGCCCTGTTCCGCAGGTTCCCCGATCTCTCTCTCGCCGTCGAGCCGAAGGACCTCGAACGCACCCTGATGCCCGCCTCCTGGCGCCTGACGAGGCTCCCCCTCCGGCTCCGCGCGCGTTGATGCTAACGTCCGCCGGATGAGCGGAAGAGGAGTGTTGGTCACCGGGGCGTCCAGAGGCATCGGGCGGGCGGTGGCGCAGGGGTTCGCGGCGATCGGCGACCGGGTCGCGATCCACCACCGGGGTACCACCGCCGGGCTGAGCGTGGAACTGCCCGGAGAGGGACACACGGTGGTGCGGGCCGATCTGGCCGATCCCGACGAGGTGCGCCGCATGGTCGACGAGGCCGCCGAGACGCTCGGCGGCCTCGACGTGGTGGTCAACAACGCGGGCGTCTTCGTCCGGCACCCGATCACGGAGGTCTCCTACGAGGAGTGGCAGGCGGCGTGGCGGGAGACGCTCGGCGTCAACCTCGTCGGCGCGGCCAACGTCGCCTGGTGCGCGGTGCGGCACATGCGGACCGGGGGCAGGATCATCAACGTCTCCTCGCGCGGCGCCTTCCGCGGCGAGCCGGACGCCCCCGCCTACGGCGCGAGCAAGGCCGGGCTGAACGCGCTGGGCCAGTCGCTCGCGGTGGACCTCGCCCCGCACGGCATCGCGGTGGCGACCGTGGCGCCGGGCTTCGTGGCGACCGACATGACGAACGAGCACCTCAAGGCCCCGCGAGGCGCCGAGATCCGCGCGCAGAGCCCGTTCCAGCGGGTGGCCAGGCCGGAGGAGATCACCGCCGCCGTGCTCTACCTGGCCTCGCCCGAGGCCGAGTGGGCCAGCGGCGCCGTCCTCGACCTGAACGGCGCCTCCTACCTGCGAACCTAGGCAACCGACCGGCCCGAGCGGCTCACGGACACCCGACCGGTACCCGGTGGGCTCGGGCACCCGAGGCACCCGAGGGGAAGCCGTGATCCCGCGGTCTCCTCCTGTCATGACATACGCGTTCATGCTCTATCGCCGGGCGAACCCGTCGCCGCAATCAATCTTCTAGTGGATTCATAACGGCATCTGTTTCCATCGAGGAGTAATGCTCCGGCTACGAGGACATGTCAAGATCAGCGAGGTGCCGCCATGTGCTGCCACCAACCCCCCTGCCCCTCATCCAACGAATCCGACCGTGAGGCCGCGCATCCTGTCGCGTCCTATCCCGAGCAGGGATGGAGCCTGCTCTGCAACGGCATCGTGCTGTTCGAGGACACCGGCGGGCTGTTGCCCGACGGCCGGTCCATCCCGCCGCACGGCCCCGCCGTCGAACTCGCCGGCCGTACCGCCGCCGCGGTCCGCTCGTATCGCCGCCGGGCGGGACGGGCACAGGCGCGCTGCGTCTCCCGGTGACCCCGGCGGACAAGGTCACCTGAGGGACGGCGGCCCACCGGGCGGCCGTACCCGGGAATGCGGCGGTGCCATTCCCCCGGCACCGGCCTGAGCCGCGCGCGGTCAGGCGGATGCCGCGGTGATGCGCGCCGCCGCCAGCGGGAGGACACGCCGCCTCGCTCGTCCGGTCCGGCGGCAGAGCCCTCCTCCGCGCCGACGCGCGCTGGTGTTGACACGCCCTGTGTAGACGCGCGCTGGTGTTGACGCGCGCTGTGTAGACGCTCTCGGTGTTGACGCTCTCTGGGCGATGCCGGCCGTGCCCGGGGGTCAGCCGGAGTGGGCGTCGAAGTGGAGCTCGGAGGTGACGCGGTAGCGGTCGCCCCGGTAGATGGAGCGGGTGAACTCGACGATGCGGCCGCCGGCGTCGCGGGTGGTGCGCTCGAAGAGGAGCGCGGGGGCGTGCTGGGGGACGTGCAAAAGCCCGGCCTCGGTCTCGTCGGTGACGGTGGGCTCTATGGTCTGCACCGCGCTGCGGACGTCGATGCCGAAGCGCTCGCGAAGGAAACGGTAGAAGGAGCCTGACACCATGTCGGCGGGTTCGAGGCCGTCGACGAGGGCGTGGGGCAGGTGGATGCGCTCGATGGCCATCGGCTCGTCGTCGACCACGCGCAGCCGTACCACGCGCAGGACCGGGGCGGCGGGGGAGAGGTGGAGGCGGGCGGCGAGCTGCGGGCCGGCCGCGGCCGCGCCGAACTCGAGGACGCGGCTGAGCCAGTGGCCCTCGGCCGGCGGCGTGTAGAACGAGCTGCCGGTGGTGGCGGTCAGCGCCTGGGTGACCCGGTGCGGGCCGGTGAAGGTGCCGCGGCCGCGCTCGCGGACCAGCAGGCCGGAGCGGACCAGGTCGTCGATCGCCGCCCGCAGGGTGGGGCGCGAGACGCCGAGTTCCTTGCAGAGGTCGCGTTCGGAGGGGATCGCCTCGCGCGGCTTCTTGTCGGCGACGAGATCGAGCAGGAAGTCACGCACCCGGTCTCGCTTGAGCCCGGACGGCATGTTGAGGGTCACACAGCTGACATTACCACGATCTTACCTATTTCTTACCAGTGATTCGGGCGAAGCTCCAGGTGAAATTGGGCCTTGACGGCAGAGCTGGTTAAGACCACGCTGCCGGTAAGCGAACCTATTACTTACCAATACATTACCAATCCGGAGTACCCATGAGGCACGTCACGGCATTGCTGGCCCTCGCCGCCACCCTCGCCGCATGCAGTTCCCCCGCGGAGCCCGGCGACGGCGGGACGACCAGGCTCACCGTGTGGGTCATGCGGGACAGCCTGTCCGACGGCGTGCTCGACCGCTTCGAGGCCGGCTACCGGCGCACGCGTCCCGACGTCGACCTGGACATCCAGATCCAAGAGTGGGACGGCATCGGCCAGAAGGTCACCAGCGCCCTGGCCAGCAACGACGCCCCCGACGTGATCGAGGTCGGCAACACCCAGGTCGCCGAGTACGCGGCCAGCGGCGGAGTGCGGGACCTCACCGACAAGGTCGCCGACCTCGGCGGCGCCGACTGGCTCCCCGGCCTCGCCGAGCCGGGCAGGATCGAGGGACGCCAGTACGGCGTGCCGTGGTATGCCGCCAACCGGGTGGTCATCTACAACAAGGATCTCTTCGCCAAGGCGGGCATAAAAGCCCCGCCCGTCACCCGCGACGAGTGGCTGACGATCACCGCCAAGCTGGACAAGGGCGACGACCAGGGCATCTACCTCCCCGGCCAGAACTGGTACACCCTCGCCGGCTTCATCTGGGACGAGGGCGGCGAGCTGGCCGTGAACCAGGGCGGCAGCTGGAAGGGAGCCCTCGACACCCCGCAGGCGGTGGCCGGGATGGAGTTCTACCGCGAACTCCAGGCACTCGGCGAGGGCCCGAAGGACTCCGACGAGGCCAAGCCCCCGCAGGCCGGCGTATTCGCCAAGGGCGACGTCGCCCAGCTCATCTCGACCCCCGGCGGCGCGGTCGCGATCGAGAAGGCCAACCCCGAACTGGCCGGGAAACTGGGCTTCTTCCCGATCCCCGGCAAGACCGCCGGCAAGCCGGGCGCGGTGTTCACCGGCGGCTCCGACCTGATCATCCCGGAGGCGTCGAGGAACCAGGAGGCCGCCTACGAGGTGGTCAAGGCGCTGACGGGGGAGACGTTCCAGAACGACATGGCCAAGGAGATGAGCTATGTGCCCAACCGGGTCTCCCTGGCCGGGGTCCTGGACGGGAACGAGGGGACGGCCGCGATGGCGAAGGGCGCGGCAGGAGGCCACGCCACCCCCAACTCGCCCGCCTGGGCCGCCGTCGAGGCCAAGAACGTGATCAAGGAGTACATGACCGCGGTGCTCACCGGCGGCGAGGCCGCCGCGGAGGCGGCGAAGGCCGCGCAGAGCATCACCGGCATCCTCGCCGCCGAATCCTGAGCCGGGGAGCGACGTGTCCGCACCATCCCTGGCGGCCGGCCGCCGGGAGACCCCCGCCACCGGCCCGCCCCCCGCCGCCGCTCCGCCGAGGCGGACCGCGCTGTGGCCGTACCTGCTGATCGCGCCGACCGTCCTCGGCGCGGCCTACCTGCTGCTCTACCCGCTGCTCCGCAGCGTCGTGATCTCCTTCCAGCACTTCAGGACCGGCGAGCTGATCCGTGGCGGGGCGGCCTTCGTCGGGTTGGAGAACTACCGGGCGGTGCTCGGCAGCGAGGAGTTCCGGTCGGTGGTGCTGCGCACCCTCGTCTGGACCGTCGTCAACGTGGTGCTGATCATGGTGATCTCCACCGTGGTGGCACTGATGATCGCCCGGCTGGGGCGGCGGATGCGGCTCGCCGTACTCAGCGCTCTGGTGCTGACCTGGGCCACTCCCGTGCTGGCCGCCACCACGATCTTCCAGTGGCTCTTCCAGTCGCGTCTCGGCGTGGTCAACTGGCTGCTGGTCACGCTGGGCCTGGAGTCGTTCAGGGACTACACCTGGTTCGCCGACGGCACCTCGACCTTCGCCATCCTGGTGACGCTGGTGGTCTGGCAGTCGGTGCCGTTCGCCGCCCTCACCCTCTACGCCGGCCTGACCACGGTCCCCGCCGAGCTGTACGAGGCGGCGCGGATCGACGGTGCGACCAGCCGCCAGGTGTTCACGGAGGTCACCTTCCCGATCCTGCGCCCGCTGTTCGGGCTGATCACCTCGCTGGAGGTGATCTGGGTGTTCAAGTGCTTCGCGCAGATCTGGGCGGTCAGCCGGGGCGGTCCGGACGGCGCCACCACCACCCTGCCCGTCTACGCCTTCCAGGTCGCGCAGTCGCTGCACAAGTACGACCTGGGCTCGGCGATCTCCACGCTCACCGTGCTGATCCTCATCGTCGCCCTGATCACCCATCTGCGGCGGATGGTCAAGCAGGAAGGAGAGCACCTGTGATCCGCCGCCTGCCGCTGAACCTCGCCGCCCTGGTGGTCGTCGTCATCTCGGTCTTCCCCGTCTACTGGATGGCGCTGACCGCCTTCACCCCAACGAAGGACATCCAGGCGGAGACCCCGACCTTCTGGCCGGCCCATCCCACCCTGGAACACTTCGCGACCGCGGTGAACGCCGACGGCTTCTGGACCTTCTGGCGCAACAGCCTGGCCGTCACCGCGGCCGCCGTGCTCCTCGCCCTGGCGGTCGCGCTGCTCGCCGCCTTCGCGGTGGCCCGGATGCGCTGGCGGGGACGGCGCGGCTTCATCCTGATGGTCTTCATCGCCCAGATGGCGCCCTGGGAGGCGCTGCTCGTGTCGATGTTCATCATCGCCCGCGACACCGGCATGCTCGACAAGCTCTCCATGCTCACGCTGATCTACTTCATGACGACGCTGCCGTTCACGATCGTCACCCTGCGCGGCTTCCTCGCCTCCATCCCGCCCGAACTGGAGGAGGCGGCGCTGATGGACGGCTGCGGCCGGGCCGCCGCCTTCCGCCGGGTGGTGCTGCCGCTGCTCGCCCCCGGCCTGATGTCGACCTCGCTGTTCGGCTTCATCACCGCGTGGAACGAGTTCGCCTTCGCCAACGCGCTGATCATCAAGAACCAGGACGACCGGACGCTGCCCGTCTGGCTGTCGTCGTTCAGCAACGTCTTCGGCACCGACTGGGGCGCCACCATGGCCGCCTCCACCCTCTTCATGCTCCCGGTGCTCCTCATCTTCCTCATCCTGCAGCGCCGGGTCACCTCGGGCCTGATCGCCGGCGCGGTCAAGGGATGAGCCATCCAGCCGAAGGGACCCCACGTTGATCATTCCGCGGCCGAGAGAGCTGGCCGTCCACGGCGGTTCCCTCCTCTACCATCAGGACCTCCTGCGCCAGGGGCCGGACGACGTGTCCCTCGGCGACGAGGGCTACCGGCTGGACGTCGGCCGGCACGGCGTCGAACTGACGGCCGGCGGCCCGGCCGGCCGCTTCTACGGCATGCGCACCCTCGCCCAGCTCGGCCCGAGCCTGCCCGCGGGCACGATCGAGGACCGGCCGCGATTCGCCTGGCGCGGCGTGATGCTCGACGTGGCCAGGCACTTCATGCCGAAGACGTTCGTGCTGCGCCTCATCGACCTGCTCGCCGAGCACAAGCTCAACGTGCTGCACCTGCACCTGACCGACGACCAGGGCTGGCGGCTGGAGATCGAACGCCATCCACGCCTGACCGAGGGCGGCGACTTCTACACCCGCGCGGACATCCGGGAGATCGTCGGGTACGCGGCGGAGCGGTTCGTGACCGTGGTGCCGGAGATCGAGACGCCCGGTCACGCCCAGGCGGCCATCGCGGCCTACCCGCGTCTCGGCAACGATCCGGCGCGGCGGCTGCGGGCCTGGGAGTCGTGGGGGATCAGCGAGCACGTGCTGAACCTGGAGGAGTCCACCATCAGGTTCTTCCAGGACGTGCTCGACGAGGTGATGGAGCTGTTCCCGGGCGACTTCGTGCACGTCGGCGGGGACGAGTGCCCCACGGCGGAGTGGGAGCGCAGCCCCGCGGCGCGGCGGCGGATGCGCGACCTGGGGCTGTCCGGGCCGGCGGACGCGTGCGGCTGGTTCATCGGCCGGATGGCCGCCCACCTGCGGCGGCACGGCCGCGAGCCGATCTGCTGGGACGAGCCGGGACGCCGCCCCGCGCCGGGGACGACGACCATGGTGTGGCTCGCCGAACAGGCGGACGCCGGGCAGGCCGACATCATCCTCACCCCGCACACCCGGACCTACTTCGACTACTACCCCTCCGACGAGCCGGGCCAGCCGCCGGCCCAGCGAGGCGTCCTCACCCTGGCCGACGCCTACGCCTTCGCGCCCGACCCCGCCGCGCGTGGCGTCCAGTGCCAACTCTGGACGGAGTACATGCCCACCCCGCGGGACGTGGAGTACATGGCCTTCCCGAGGCTGTGCGCGTTCGCCGAGGTCGCCTGGGGCTCGGCCGGCGACTACCCCGACTTCCTGCGGCGGCTCGACCCGCACCTGGCCAGGCTCGCCGCGCAAGGCGTGCGCATCGGCCCGCTGATCCCCTGAACCCCGCGAGAAAGGGCAAGAAAGTGCGCAGAAAGGTGTTACCCGGCCTGTTGGCCGCCGCGCTGCTGATCGTCACGGTCTGGGTGTTCGCCGGTCCGGCGAGCGCCCAGCAGTCCCTGCGGCTGCAGTACCGCACGAGCGCCACCGGCGCGACCGCCGACCAGGTCGAGCCGTGGTTCAACCTGGTCAACGACGGCGGCTCCGCGGTGTCGCTGTCCGGCGTCAAGATCCGCTACTACTTCAAGGCCGACACCCCCGCCCAGCAGTATCGCTTCGCCTGCTCGTGGGCGGTGATCGGCTGTGCGAAGGTGACCGGGTCATTCGTCGGCGGCGCCTCGGACCGCTACCTGGAGGTCGGTTTCACCTCCGGCAGCCTCGCGGCCGGCGGGCAGACCGGTGATCTGCAACTGCGTTTCCACCGGGCCGACTGGCAGACGCTGAACCAGAGCGACGACTACTCCTTCGGCGCCGGCCGTACGACCTACGGCGACTGGACCAAGGTGACCGTGCACCACGACGGGGCACGGGTCTGGGGCACTCCGCCCCAGGGCGGCGGCGACCCGACCCCGACGGTGACCCCAACGGTGACCCCGACGGTCCCCGGCGGCACCGGCGTGGTCTTCGACGACTTCGCCTACACCAGCGCCGACGACCCGGCCATCGCCGCCCACCGCTGGACCGTCCGCACCAACAGCGGCGGCCCCGGCGTCCCCGGCGCCACCTGGCCCAAGGAGAACGTCACCTTCCCCACCATCGGCACCGGCAACCGGGCGCTGCAGCTCAAGGCCGAGACCGACGGAACCGGCGCGGGCACCCGCCAGTCGGAGTTCCTGCACCAGCGCAAGTTCCTCGAAGGCACCTACGCGGCCCGGGTGAAGTTCAGCGACGCCCCGGTCAGCGGTCCCGACGGGGACAACATCGTGCAGACCTTCTTCACGATCACCCCGCTGGCCGCCGACCTCGACCCCGACTACAGCGAGCAGGACTTCGAGTATCTGCCCAACGGCGGCTGGGGCGCCCAGGGCCCCATCATGTACGCCACCACCTGGGAGACCTACCGGAACGAGCCCTGGCTCGCCGTCAACGTCCACCACGAGGTGACGGCCAGCTACAACGGATGGCACGACCTGGTCCTCCAGGTCTCCGGCGGCGTCGTGAAGTACTACATCGACGGCGCCCTGTTCGCCGAGCACGGCGGCATCTACTATCCCGAGACCGTGCAGTCGGTCAACTTCAACCTGTGGTTCATCAGCGGCGGCCTGGTCGGCTCCTCCGCCCAGCGCGGCTACGTCCAGCAGGTCGACTGGTTCTACCACTCCAAGAACGAGGTCGTCGCGCCCGCCGAGGTCCTCAACCGCGTCTCCACCTACCGCACGACCTCCACCCCCTGGGTGGACACCGTTCCCAACCCCTGACCGGACACTGATCTTGGACACGGCCACGGCTCGCGCGGCGCCCGCGCGAGCCGTACGTGCGGGCGTCAGTTGTACAGGCCGAGGACGGTGTGCAGGGCCTCGTCGATCTCTTCGAGCTCTCGGGGTTCGAGCCGTCCGGCGAAGTCGCCCAGGCGACGCGGGGCGACGGCCACCATCTGCTCGACCATGACCTGGGTTCGCTTGCCGAGGAGCTCTACTTCGGGGCGGAAGGGTGAAGAGGGTGCACCGGTGGAGGTAGGAGCGATGAGGACGGTCGAGAGGTGGACGAGGAAGTCTGATTGGAGGATGACGGCGAACCGCTCGCCCCGTTGCTCGTGTGCCACCGCATCTCGAGGGGCGCGCAAACGATACACATCACCACGCACGTAGGTGCTCCGTGTCCTTCATGATTGCTTCCGCTTCGGCCTGGTCGGCGGGATCGGTGGCCAGCCTGTCGGCTGCGATCCGCGCGAGTTCCATGCGGTGGAGACGCTGGGCGACGAGAAGGGCTCCGCGGACGGCGTCGGTCGCGGATCTCCCGTCGGCGGTCAGCTCATCGAGAGCCTTTTCGGCTTTGCGATCGAGGTCAACAGTCAGCATGCCCATATCTTCACTGTACGACGAGCCCCCGCGCAGGCGATCGAATGAAATGCGTGATCAGATGATTACGTAAAGTGGCATAGAGCTGGTCGAGTCGGGATGAGGGGGCTCGTGGCCTGCTCCGCGCGGGGATGCCGGGTGACAATCCCGCCTCCGTGGCCGATCATCTCCGGGAGGGGAGTGATCGGCGTGCATGACGATCGGGTGCTTGTCGAGGGGCGGCTGGAGAGGGTTCTGCGGGAGCGGATCCGGCCCGCGGTCCACGGGCGGGCCGTGCCGCTCACGGCCGAGGTCTGGCATGCGCCGGGCGAGCCGGTCCCGTTCGCCGAGGCGTGCGGGCAGGAGTACGGCCCGGCCGCCGTGGGCGACGCGTGGGGGCCGCCGTGGGGGACGAGCTGGTTCAGGCTGTCGGGACGGGTGCCGGCGGCGTGGGCGGGGGAGACCGTGGAGGCGGTCGTCGACCTCGGGTTCGACGCCGACCGGCCGGGATTCCAGTGCGAAGGGCTGGCCCACCTGCCGGACGGGACGCCCGTCAAGGGACTCAACCCGCGTAACGCGTGGCTGCCGGCGGCGGACCCGGCTGCCGGGGGTGAGGAGGTCGCGTTCCTGGTGGAGGCGGCGGCCAATCCGCTGATCGACTACTCGGGCGGCCCGTCCCCGCTGGGCGAGCTGAGCACGGCGGGCCGCGAGCCGCTGTACCGGCTCGCCCGGATGGACCTGGCCGTGTTCGACCACGGGGTGTGGGAGCTGGTCCAGGATCTGGACGTACTCGGTCAGCTCATGCGCGAGCTGGGCACGCACGAGCCGCGCAGGTTCGAGATCCTGCGCGCCATCGAGCGGGCCCTCGACTCCCTCGACCTGCACGACGTCCCCGCTACGGCGGGCGAGGCGCGCAAGTGGCTCGCCGACCCGCTGGGCCGTACCGCCCACGCCAGCGCGCACCGGATCTCCGCCGTGGGCCACGCGCACATCGACTCCGCCTGGCTGTGGCCGCTGCGCGAGACCGTGCGCAAGGTCGCCAGAACCGCCGCGAACGTGACCCAGCTGATGGACGATCACCCGGGCTTCCGGTTCGCCATGTCCCAGGCGCAGCAGCTCGACTGGATCAAGGAGCACCACCCGCTCGTCTACGACCGGGTGAAGCGACATGTCGCCGACGGCCGTTTCATCCCGGTGGGCGGCATGTGGGTGGAATCGGATACCAACATGCCCGGCGGCGAGGCCCTGGCCCGGCAGTTCGTGCACGGCAAGCGGTTCTTCGCCGAGGAGTTCGGCGTCGAGACCGAGGAGGTGTGGCTGCCCGACTCCTTCGGCTACTCGGCCGCGCTGCCCCAGCTCGTGAAGTTGTCGGGGTCGCGCTGGTTCCTCACCCAGAAGATCTCGTGGAACCAGACGAATCCCTTCCCGCACCACACCTTCGCCTGGGAGGGCATCGACGGGACCAGGGTGTTCACCCACTTTCCCCCGGTGGACACCTACAACGCCGAGCTGTCGGGCGGCGAACTGGCCCGCGCCTCGCGCAACTTCACCGAGAAGGGCAGGGCGACCCGCTCGCTCGTGCCGTACGGCTGGGGCGACGGCGGCGGCGGTCCGACCAGGGAGATGCTGGCCCGCGCCCGCCGCACCGCCGACCTGGAGGGGTCGCCGCGCGTCTCGCTGCACACCCCCGCGGAGTTCTTCGCCGCGGCCGAGGCGGAGTATCCCGACCCGCCGGTGTGGTCCGGCGAGCTCTACCTTGAGCTGCACCGCGGCACCTACACCAGCCAGGCCAGGATGAAGCAGGGCAACCGCCGCAGTGAGCATCTGCTGCGCGAGGCGGAGCTCTGGTCGGCCACGGCCGCGGTCGCCGGGCTGGTGGAGTATCCCCACGACGAGCTGGACCGCGTCTGGAAGACGGTCCTGCTGCACCAGTTCCACGACATCCTGCCGGGCAGTTCCATCGCCTGGGTCCACCGCGAGGCCGAGCGCACCTACGCGCGGGTCGCCGCCGAGCTGGAGGCCGTCATCGAGCGGGCTCAGCGGGCGCTGGCGGGAGAGGGAGACGGCACCGTCGTCTTCAACGCCGCGCCGATGGGCCGGGACGGCGTCCCCGCGCTGGCGGCGGTGCCCCGCCCGCACCCCGCGGACCCGGCGGCGGACACGACCGTCTCGGCGGAGCCCGGGGGCGGATTCGTCCTGGACAACGGCCTGCTCCGCGCCGAGATCGACCGGCACGGCCTGATCGTCTCCCTCGTCGACCTCGCCGCCGGACGGGAGGTGCTCCCGCCGGGCGCGCGCGGCAACGTGGTGCAGATCCATCCCGACCTGCCCAACCGCTGGGACGCCTGGGACGTCGACGCGTACTACCGCAACACCGTGACCGACCTGGTGGCCGCGCAGGAGGTGGCCCGCCACGACGCCACGTCGGTCCGGGTCGCACGCGCCTTCGGCGCCTCCCGCCTGCGCCAGGTCCTCCGGCTGCTCCCCGGCGCCCGCCGTCTCGACATCGAGACCGAGGTCGACTGGCACGAGACGGAGAAGATTCTCAAGGCGGCGTTCCCGCTCGACGTCCAGGCCGACCGCTCGGCGTCGGAGATCCAGTTCGGCCACGTGTACCGTGCCGCGCACACGAACACCTCGTGGGACGCCGCGAGGTTCGAGATCTGCGCGCACCGCTGGATCCACGTCGGCGAGCCCGGCTACGGCGTCGCCGTCGCCAACGACTCCACCTACGGTCACGACGTCACCCGGCTGGCCCGGCCCGGCGGCGGCACGACCACCACCGTACGGCTGTCGCTGCTGCGCGCCCCGCGTTTCCCCGATCCGCAGACCGACCAGGGCACCCACCGCTTCCGCTACGCGCTGGTCCCCGGCGCGTCGATCGGCGACGCCGTGCGCGAGGGATACCATCTCAACCTCCCGGCGCGCGAGGTGCGCGGCGGGTCGGCGGTCGCCCCGCTGGTGGCCGTGGACGACCCGGCGGTGGTCGTGGAGGCGGTCAAGCTGGCCGACGACCGGTCGGGCGACGTGATCGTCCGGCTGTACGAGTCGCTGGGCGGCCGCGCGGCCGCACGGCTCATCTGTGCCGTGCCGTTGTCCTCGGTCACCGAGACCGACCTGCTGGAACGTCCCCTCGCCGACGGCCGGTCGCTCGCCCCGCCGGACATCACGCTGCGATTCCGGCCCTTCGAGATCATCACCCTCCGCCTGCGTACCGCTGAATGAAGGTGTCCGAATGCGTGTGACCTGGCGGATCCTGCTGGTCGTCATGGCAGTCGTCGGCCTGGTCTGCAACTGGGCCACCGCGGCCGCCCCGCTGAACCCGCCGGTCTACTTCACCGTGCAGAGCAACCTGGCCCTGGTCCTCTACTACGGCTGGCGGCTCCTCGGCCGGGACACCTCGGCCACGCTCAAGGGCGCCGTCACCCTCTACCTGGTGATCACCGGCCTGGTCGCGCACTTCGTCCTGACCGGCGGTGCCAACCCCCTGCTGCTGTTCCCCGACGGCTCGGGCGACGACGTCCGGGACCTGGGCAGCCTGCTGCTGCACTACGTCACGCCGATCATGGCGCTGGCCGACTGGCTGCTGTTCGACCGTTCCCGGCGGCTGGGCTGGACCGACCCGCTGAAGTGGCTCGCCTACCCCTTGGCGTACGCCGTCTTCGCGCTGGGCCGGGGCGCTTTGCTCGCACCCGGGACCGCCCGCCGTTACCCCTACCCGTTCCTCGACGTGGACCGGCTCGGCTATGACGGCGTGGCCGTTCAGGCGGTCGTCCTCGCGGTGGTCTTCGCGGTGCTCGGGTACGCCCTGATCGCACTGCGCCGCATCGGGGCGCCGGCGGCGGAGACCGTCACGGCACCGTCGTGATCTCGTTCGGGATCTCGTTCGGGATCGCCTGGCTTCGCGTCCCTGACCGGAGTGGGCCTGTTGGTAAGGCTGGCCCCACCAGCCGCCATCTGTGCCGTGTTCGGCATCGACGACAAGACCGCCATCCGCTACGCCAACGCCGCCCGCCGCCTCCTGCAGACCCCGCGGAAACGCCCGAACCACCGTGACACCATAGGCGTCGTGATCCTGCGGATGAGCTTGTCAGCCGAAGGCTGCTCAAGGTGACGGTGTCCTGGCACACCCATCCAGCGATGATCAAACCTCGCTGGAGCACATGTGGTTACACATGAGCGATCTCGGTCCGGTTCGCTTTCACACACCGACGATCGGAGTCCCTGGATCGGACTGCAAAGATCAGCCGAGCGTGAACGTCCTGGCGCGGATACGGCGCTGCTGGGAGGGTGGACCTCATGATGGAGGACTTGCGGGACGCCGAGCGCCGACTCCAGGCCGCGCAGCTCGCTGGAGATGTCGAGGCGCTGGATCGGCTGCTGGATGATCGGCTGATCTTTACCTTCGGTGCGAACGTTGCGACCAAGGCGGACGACCTGGAAGTGCACCGCACTCGGTCGCAGGTGGTGACGAAGGTGGCCGAGGAGGAGTTGACCGTGCTCGCCGATGGGCGCACCGGGGTGACGTGGTTTCTCGGCACCATCGAAGGGACCGTCTCCGGTGCGCCGTTCGCGG
This sequence comes from Dolomitihabitans soli, assembly GCF_022213955.1. Lineage (GTDB taxonomy): Bacteria > Actinomycetota > Actinomycetes > Streptosporangiales > Streptosporangiaceae > Streptosporangium_A > Streptosporangium_A soli. The sequence continues at coordinate 74,788 of NZ_JAKNTW010000025.1, forward strand.
CCAGGATGCGCTACACCCGTACTTGGCTATACGGCGAGACGCACGGCTGGCGAATCATCGCCGTGCACGCCAGCACGACCGATTGACATAGCCGACACGTTGTCCGACGACCGGCCAGCCGGATGGTCACCGACGAGGTTCGACCGCCCCCGGGGGGCGGGCCGACGCTGGAAGCCAGGCTATCCCGGCAAGATCAAGGACTGGATCTTGGTATCCCAGCTCCGGCCCATGCACGAAAGGATCAAAGCCAGTACTGACGGAGACACCCTCTTAGCGACGTTCAATGCGCTGAACCCACGAGGCAAAGAGGCCTTGAGATGCCGAACCCACGTGAGTTCCCGCTGAAGACCCTTCAGTTCGCGTGAACTCTGGGCCTTCCCGGCCCCCACTCAGGTTGGCGTCACCAGGGGCAAAGTCACTGGTAGTGGCAGCGTCGGGCGGTGGCGCCATTGTGACCAGTGCAGAACCTGCCGGGTGGTGCAGCAGTGGCGTAACTCCAACCTCTCCCCGCGTCTGTGTCTTGAGGGAGTGACCCCGCTCCCCCATCGCGGGGGGCTTCCCACCCTGGAGACATCTGCGCCGCCGGCTGTCCCCGCCTGGAGTTCCGTCCTGACGCCTTCGACCGCCGTGGCGCGCTTGTCGGCGGGGTCCGGTTGCGGTGCGGCATACAAAGCAAGCTTGTCCGAGGCGCTGGATGGTCCCACCGTATGAGCGAGGCTATCGGGGGCCGCAGATGCCGAGGGCCTTGCCGATCAGGGCGGGATCCTCGACGGTGTCGAGCAGCGCCATCGCGTAGTCGGCGCGCGAGAGCTGCATCGCGCCGCCCGTGGCGTTGGCCTCGAAGTCGATGTGCACGCGCCCGGCGGGCGGCTTGTCGTTGAGCATCGTGGCGCGGGCGATGCTCCAGTCGAGCCCGCTGACCTGCAGCATGCCCTCGGCGCGCGCGAGGTCCACATACGCCTCGCGGAAGAACAGCCACGCCAGGGAGACCGCGAGGCGGGGCCGGGTGGCGGGCACGGAGCGGCTGCTCGTCATCACCATCCGCCGTACGCCGTGCTCGTGCATGGCGGTGATGAGGGTGGCGGCGATCCGGCTGCCGCCGACTGCGGCGATGACGGCGTCCTGCCCCTGTACAGCCCGGTGTACGGCCTCGAGGTCGTGCGCGTCGCCCTGGTGCACGCCTGCCAGCCCGGCGCGGCCGGCGAGCAGTTCCGGCCGGCGGGCGAAGGCAGTGATCTCGTGTCCGCGCTTGACGCCTTGCGTCAGGACGTGCTTTCCGGTCCGGCCGGTCGGTCCGATGACCATGATCTTCATGATGGTGCCTCTTTCAATATGGTGTTTTGCACTATAGCGATATTCCTGAGCTATAGTGCAAACTGCACCAAGAAAGGAGAGTCATGGCACGACGTCCCGACCTGGTCGGCCTGACCGTGCTGGCCATGCTGTCGGTACGTCCCGGCCACCCGTACGAGCTGCACCGCTTCATCGTCCACACGCACAAGGACTACGTGACGGGGCTGCCGAGAAGCCTCTACCACGCGGTCGACAAGCTGGCCGGCGAGGAGCTGATCGTCCCCGTCGAGACCAGCCGGGAAGGCCGCCGGCCCGAACGCACGATCTATGAGATCACTGACGAGGGCCGCCACGAACTGGCGACCAGGCTCCGGGCGCTTCTGGAGAACCCGGGCGGCGAGCGCCGCGTCTTCACCGCGGCCGTCTCGCTCATCGGCGTCCTCCCGATGCCCGACGCGTTGCAGTCCCTGCGCATCAGGGAGGCGGCACTCGAAGGGAACGTCGCCGGGCTGAACGGACACCTGAAAGCCCTGCGCGACAGTGGCCTGCCCGACGTCCTGGCGATCGAGCTCGACTACGAGCGGGCCTTGACCGATACCGAGCTGGCCTGGATCAGGCGGCTCATCGCCCGCCTGGAGTCGGGCGAACTCGGCTGGTCGGGCACCTACAACCGCGACCAGCTGGAAAACGTGCTCGACGAATCATGAGAAGCGGCTGTCAGGGTGCGCCAACACCCTGACAGCCGGACATCCGAACAAGGCGCCTGCCCTGCCTGGAGTCGCAACCTCAGGATAGGCGCCGCGACCACAAGGAGTTGCGCCATGTCCGCCAACGCGGAGATCATCACCATGCTCACCCGCCTCGCCGAGGCGTGGAACGCAGGTGACGCCACTGCCTACGCCGCGCGGTTCACCGAAGACGCCGACTACATCTCCTTCGACGGCACGCACACCCGGGGGCGCCAGGCCATCGAGTCCTCGCATCGATGGCTGTTCGAGGGGCCGCTCAGGAACTCCACCATGTCCGCCCCTGACAGCGACGTCCAGGTCAAGCCGCTGGCCGCCGGCGCCGCGCTGGTGATCTCCCAGGGCGGCACCGCTGTGGACGGCCGCCGGCGCGACTCGATCGTCACCTTCACCGCCATACGCACCCCCGAGGGCTGGCGCTTCGCCTCCTTCCAGAACACCAGGGTGACGTCGTGACGAAGAAGAAGCTGCTCGCCGAGGTGGCCGGGGTCATCGAGGCGCCGGTCGCCAAGGTCTGGGTCGCCGTGGCCGACGAATTGCTGCCCGATGGCAGACGCTCCGGCCGTTTCACCATCGAAGACGTCCCCGGCCACACCTCCACGGTGGAGGTGGCCGGTCACACCATCTCCTTTCAGGGCGGCTGGTGGTATCGGGGCGAGTGGAGCATCGAACCGCATCCCGAGGGGGCGCTGCTCGTGCATCGCGTCTTCAACGTGGCGCGGTGGGCGCGCTGGGGCGTGCCGCTCGCCAACCGCATGTTCGTCGGTTTCGCCGGCAGTACGCGTGCGGCCTTCATGGAGAAGCTCGCCCGGATGGGACATCGTCTGGGGTGTCCCACCCGTCCGGCCTGAATGTCAACGGTTCTCTCCGCCGGATGCCCGTCAGGTCGGCGTAGCCCGTGGCGGGCAGGGTCGCCACTCTGATCTCCCTACGTCACTCACATCCGCACGGCCAGTGGCGGCAACCAGCGTTCTTCAGCCCGCTATCGCCTCTGGCCGGTCCGTTGTTGCTTTAGCCCTGTTCCAGCTATGAGGGGCGAACCCTGTTCGTTGGATGCAAAGAGGAAGCCTCGAAGGAGTGCCGACATCCGGAGGTGCCGTCAATGGTCGTAGCGACCCGGCCGGACGACGTGGGGTTCCCCGACCGTCCCTGGCGTAAATCCCGCAAGACCTCCTCACCCCGGCAGCCGCTCAGCCGCGAGCTGATCGTCGAGGCCGGTCTGCGGATCCTCGACGCCGAGGGGCTGGACGCGCTGAGTATGCGCAGGGTCGCCCAGAAGCTCGGCACGGGCCCAGCCTCGCTCTACGCCCACATGGCGAACAAGGACGAGCTGCTGGAGTTGGTCTACGATCGGATCCTGGGGGAAATCCGGATCCCCGAGCCCGATCCGGAGCACTGGCGGGCGCGGCTGCGGGAGCTGGCGCTGGAGTCGTTTCGCGTGCTGACCGCCCACGCCGACATCGCCAAGGTCGCCCTCACGAACATCCCGACCACCCCCAACGCGCTCAGGACGGGCGAGGGCATGCTCGCGATCATGCTGGTCGGCGGGCTGCCGCCGCGGATCGCGGCCTGGGGGGGCGACCGCCTCTCCCTCTACATCTCGGCCGACGCCTGTGAGTGCTCGCCGCGCCGGGCAAGTCAGAGGGAGGCTGGCGAGATGTTCGGGCAGATCCGCGATTTCTACACCAACCTGCCGCCCGACCGGTTCCCGCTCCTGTCCGGCCACGTCGACGTGATGATGAACGGCGGCGGCTACCAACGGTTCGAGTTCGGCCTCGACCTGATACTGGACGGCCTCGCCAAGTACGTCCAGCGCCCCTGACCGAGGCGGAAGGCGGGCGCCGAGCCGGGCACGCCCGCCGGACAGTGCCAGGCATGATCAGCTGTCGATGCTCGCGGTCTTGTAGGCCCCCCACGCGGGCTGGTCGATCCACGGCAAAGTGTGATAAATCACTTCGCAATGTGAAAGTTTGCAGAGTGTGCAAGTTTGACTCAGAATGGAGGGTGTGACGGGGCGGAGGGATCGGAAGAAACAGGAGACACGGGAGGCGTTGACGAGGTCCGCGCTGAAGCTGGTGCTGGAGCGTGGCATCGGAGGCGTGACCGTCGAGGACATCAGCGGGGAGGCCGACGTCTCGTCCCGCACGTTCTTCAACTACTTCTCCTCCAAGGAGGAGGCGGTCCTCGGGGCCACGCCGTTGGTACGGGCGCGGATCGCCGATCGGGTGGCGGCGGCTCCGGCGGACCTTCCGATAGTGGAGACGCTCCGGCTGGTGATGCGGGCCGAGGTGGCGGAGGTCGAGGAGGGACACGACCTGGCGCGCCAGCGGATGCGGATCTGCGAGGAGAACCCGTCGCTGCTGCCGTACCTGGTGGCGAGCGGCATGGAGCTTGAACAGGGGCTGGCGGCGGCGATAGCCGATCGGACCGGGATCAAGGAGTCCGACGGTTATCCGGTGCTGGTCGCCGCGGTGGTCGCGGCCACCCTGCGAGCGACGATGATGCGCTGGTCCGGTACGGCGGGCGAGCGGCCGCTGGCCGACCTGCTGGATGAGGCGTTCGACCTGCTGGCCGGCGGATTCGCCGTCCCTGATTGATCATTTCCGCGGGCCTGGGAGGTTCGCGGTGAGCAGAAACATGAGGAGACAATGACGACCACGGATGCCGTCGTGCCCGATGCGGCCACCGGCCAGACGTCGCGGCGCAAAGTGTTGCAGGCCCTGTCGGGGCTGATGCTGGGCATGTTCGTGTCCATTCTGGCTTCGACGATCGTGGCCAACGCGCTGCCCCGGATCATCACGGACCTGCAGGGCAGCCAGTCGGTCTACACCTGGATCGTCACCAGCGAACTGCTGGCGATGACGGCCACGGTGCCGCTGTGGGGCAAGATGGCCGACCTTTACAGCAAGAAGTTGCTGATCCAGCTCTCGCTGGGCCTGTTCGTCGCCGGCTCGCTGATCGCCGGGCTGACGCCCAATGTGGAGATCTTGATCGTCAGCCGCGTGGTGCAGGGCGTGGGCGCGGGCGGCATGACCGCACTGGCGATGATCGTGATGGCGGCGATGATCCCGCCGAGGGAGCTCGGCCGGTACGCCGGGATCTTCGGCGCGGTGTTCGGCATCGGCACGGTCGCCGGGCCGCTGATCGGCGGAGTGCTCGTCGACACCTCCTGGCTGGGCTGGCGCTGGTGCTTCCTGATCGGGGTGCCGTTCACGCTGGCCGCGATCGTGCTGCTGCAGCGCACGCTGAACCTGCCGGTGGTGCGGCGTGAAGTGAAGATCGACTACTTGGGGGCGTTCCTGATCACCGTCGGGGTGTCCACGCTGCTGCTGTGGTCGTCGCTGGCCGGCAACCAGTTCGAGTGGGTGTCCGCCTGGTCCTTCGGCCTGGTCGCCGGCGGGCTGGTGCTCCTGGTCGCGGCGGTCTGGGTGGAGTCGCGCGCGGTGGAGCCGATCATCCCGCTGAGCATCTTCCGCAACCGTACGGTGACGCTGGCCACGGTGGCGAGCGTGCTGGTCGGCGTGGCGATGTTCGGCGGCACGGTGTTCCTCTCGCAGTACTTCCAGGTGGCGCTGGGTCACTCGCCGACGGTGGCGGGCCTGATGAGCCTGCCCATGATCTTCGGTCTGCTCGTCTCCTCCACGGTGGCCGGTCAGCTGATCACCAAGTGGGGCCGCTGGAAGGGCTTCCTGGTGGCGGGCGGCGTCACCATGACGGCCGGCATGCTGCTGCTCAGCTCGATCGACGCGCGGACCAGCGCGCTGCTGCTGGGCATCTACATGGCCGTGCTCGGCGTCGGGGTCGGCATGCTGATGCAGAACCTGGTGCTGGCCGCGCAGAACGACGTGCCCGCGCACGAACTCGGCGTGACCACCTCGGTGCTGACCTTCTTCCGCAGCATGGGCGGCGCGGTCGGCGTCAGCGCCCTCGGCGCGGTGCTCGCCAACCGGGTCACCAGCCTGATCACGGAGAAGCTCGGCCCGCTCGGCGCGGGGGCGGACGGCGGCGGCGCGGTGCCCGACATCGCCACCCTGCCGGCGCCGCTGGTTCGCGTGGTGCAGGACTCCTACGCCACCGCCACCGCCGAGCTGTTCCTGATCGGCGCCCCCATCACCGTGCTGGCCCTGCTGGCGGTGCTGTTCATCAAGGAGAAGCCGCTCAACACCCTCAGCGGTGACGAGCGTCTCGCGCAGGAGGCGGCCCCCGTCTCCCACTAGTTCCCTCGCCCGGCGCCGCCGGAGACGATCGGCCCTCGGCCGGGTTTCGTCTCCGGCGGCGTCGGTTTCTGAGCGGAAACCTCGGTGGCGCGCCCACCGTACGGCCGGGTGGCCCCGGCACCCGCGTGCCCGGCCTTGCCGGCCCGAGCCCGGCGCGCGCCCGGTTCAGGTGATCGGAGAGCGGGCAAGTCCGGGTTCGGCGCGCCTCCGGTGTCAGGTGCCTGTGGCGAGCAGGCGGGCGACGGCCCTGGCCGAGGCGCGGGAGACGCCGTGCGTGGCGAGATGGACGGCCCCGGCGGGAGCGCCGGGAACACCGGTCTCGACGACGACCGCGTCGGGGCGTCGCCGTACGGCGTCGGCCAGGAGGTCGAGCACCCACGGGTGACGGGCGGCGTCATGGACGACCAGCACGACGGGGCGGCCGTCGGGTGTGAGGTCGGGGAGGGCGTGGCCGGCGGCGGTGACCGTGTGACCCTCGGTATCGGGCCACAGTTCGGTGAGCGCGCCGATGAGACCGGTCCGGGCGGCGAGGTCGACCGCCGCGCTCATCCGCGGGGCGATGTCGACGACCAGCGGGGCACCCGACAACACCGCGTACGGCTCGCCGCCCGGCGCGATCGTCACCCGCAGCGCCGCACGGGCCGCCTCCATGCCGAGCTCCTCGTCGGGCACGTGGCCGGGTACGCCGGCCGGAGCCGAGGAGAGGGCGAGGACGCGGGCGGCGGCTTCGGCGAGGCGGGCCTCGGGGAGGCGGCCGGCGTGGACGGCCTCGACGACGCCGTCGCGGAGCGCGAGGACGCTCTCCCCGCCGGGGGAGGAGGTGCCGACGCAGATGGCGTCCGCGCCCGCCGCGAGCGCGCGGACCGCGATCTCGGCGGGTGAGCCGAGGGCGGCGACGGCGCGCATCTCGATCGCGTCGGTGACGAGCAAGCCGCCGAAGCCCAGTTCGTCGCGCAGCAGACCGGTCAGGATGCGCCTGCTCAGGGTGGCGGGGTTGGCCGGGTCGAAGGCGGGGACCAGGAGGTGACCGCACATCACCGCGCGGACCCCGGCCTCGATGGCGGCGCGGAACGGAGGCAGGTCGCGCTCGCGGAACAAGTCGGCGGACGCGTGCACGGTGGGCAGCGCCAGGTGCGAGTCGGTGACGGTGTCGCCGTGGCCGGGGAAGTGCTTGGCGCAGGCGGCCACCCCGGTGGCCTGGAGCCCGGCGATCCAGGCCGCGGTGTGGCGGGCGACGAGATCGGGATCGGGTCCGAAGGAGCGGATCCCGATCACCGGGTTGGCCGGGTCGGCGTTCACGTCGGCCACCGGGGCGTAGTTCAGGGTGATGCCGGCGGCGGCGAGCATGGCGCCGATCTCGCCGGCGACCCGCTCGGTGCGTTTCACGTCGTCGCCCACGCCCAGCGCGCGGTTCCCCGGCCAGGAACTACCGGTCCTGGCCTCCAGCCGGGTGACCGCGCCGCCCTCCTCGTCGACCGCGACCACCACGCCCGGGTTCTCCTGTCGCAGCTTGGCGACGAGGCCGGCGGTCTGCGCCGGATCCTCGATGTTGCGGGCGAAGAGCACGGCCCCGCCGAGGCCGTCGCCGAGCGTGCGGAGCAGCCAGGCGGGTGGCGCGGTGCCGTCGAAGCCTGGCTGGAGCACGGTGAGCGCCAGCCGGCTCAGATCGGGACTGTGGTGCATGAGGGTGCCTTTGCGTGTAGATAATCTCCGAAGAACTCTATAGCCATGAAAACTCTCTACAAGGAGTCTCCGTGCGGGTGCTAGGACTGATCTCGGGAACGTCCCACGACGGAATCGACAGCGCGGTCGTCGAGTGGTCGGCGGACGGCACCGAGATCACCGGAGTCGTCGAGCGGATCGGGGAACGGCCCTACGACCGCGACCTCAGGGCCCGGATCGTCGAGGCGTTGCCGCCGAACCGGCCCGGCATGGCCGAGGTGTGCGCGCTGGACACCCTGATCGGGCAGGCGTTCGCCGTCGCCGCCCAGGAGTGCGGGCCCGTCGACCTCATCTGCTCCCACGGGCAGACGATGTATCACTGGGTGGAGGAAGGACACGTGCTCGGCACGATGCAGCTCGGCCAGCCCGCCTGGATCGCCGAACGGACCGGCGTGCCCGTGGTCTCCGACGTCCGGGCCCGCGACGTGAGCGCGGGCGGGCACGGCGCGCCACTGGTCTCCTACCTCGACCTGCTGCTCCTGGCCGGGCTGCCCGGCCGCGCCGGGGCGCTGAACCTGGGCGGGATCGCGAACCTGACCGTGCGGGACGAGGGCATCGCCTACGACACGGGACCGGCGTCGGCGCTGATGGACGCGGCGGTGCTGGCCGCCACCGGTGCGTCCTTCGACGAGGACGGGCGGCTGGCCGCGGCGGGGGAGGTGCACGAGGGGCTGCTGGGCGAACTGCTCGCCGAGCCGTACTATCGGCTGCCGCCGCCCAAGAGCACCGGCAAGGAGTTGTTCCACGCCGGCTACCTGGCACGGGTCGCCGCGCCGTACGGGCTGGGGGTGGCCGACCTGCTCGCCACGCTCACGGCGCTGACCGCGCGGACCGTGGCGGCGGAGATCCGGCGTCATCGGCTCGGCACGGTGGTGGTGTCGGGCGGCGGGGTGCGCAACCCGGTGCTGATGGGGATGCTGGCCGAGGCGGCGGGCGGGGTCCGGCTGGTGCCGAGCGACGAACTGGGGGTGCCCTCGGACGCCAAGGAGGCGATCGCGTTCTCGCTGTTCGGCTGGCTGACCGCGCACGGGCTGGCGGCGACCGTCCCGTCCTGCACCGGTGCGGCGGGCGCGCGGATCCTCGGTTCGATCACGCCGGGACGGGGCCCGCTGGTGCTTCCCGAACCGTCGCGCGTCTCACCGGAACGGATCCGCTTCGAGCGCTGACCCGCCGTTGAGCGCCGCCGTTGAGCGCCGGAGTTGGGCGCCGCCCGCCGGGACCGGAGCCGCCAGGACCTGCCGAACGCCGCTAGGCGCTCGGCGTGGGAGCGTCCAGCCCGGCGAGGAGGCCGAGCATGTGGTCGATCTGGGCGGTCTGGGCTCGGCTGATCCGGCGGGCCAGCTCGACCGTGGGCGGGTTCGCGCCCTTGGCGACCTCCTCGTCGGCCATCTGCACCGAGTCGTCGAGGTGCGCGATCAGCAGGTTGAGGAAGTCGCGGTCGAAGTCCGCGCGATCCGCCTTCCGGAGGGCGGTCATCTCCTTCGCCGACGTCTGGGGCATGCCGCCGTGACCGGCGTGCGCGTCGGCGCTCGCGCTCAGCGGCTGGTCCCAGGAGTGCAGGCGCTCCATCATGGTGTGGACCTCGGTGGCCTCGGTGACCGCGATGGCGCCCGCCAGGGTCCTGACCTCCTCGGTGGTCGCCTTCTTGCTCGCCAGCCGTACGATCTCGATGCTCTGCTTGTGGTGCTCGATCATCATCTGCAGGAACATCACGTCGGCGGCGGAGACGGTGTCCGCCGCCGCGGGCGTCTCGCGTTCCCCGCCGCCGCATCCCGTGATCAGCAGGATGGCCAGGACGGTGACCAGAAGCCTCATCGGGCGTCCTCCCATGGCGGGTGGTTCCCGGCGGGCGGGACGGGCTCGCCCGCCGGGGAGGTGGTCAGACGCGCTGCCAGAGAGCCGGGACGTTCGGCGGCTCCCAGCCGGCCAGCGCGGTGTGCGCCTGCCTGCACTCGTAGGTCGCGCCGCCGTAGGTGACGCGGGCGCCCGGGGTGTAGGCGGTGCCGGCCGCCCAGGTGCCGCCCGGCTGGGTGACGGTGGGCGTCGGGGTGGGGGTCGGAGTAGGGGTGGGGGTGGGCGTCGGGGTCGGCGTGGGGGTCGGGTTGGTGCCGCCGCCGAAGTCGACGTCCGAGCAGGTGTAGAACGCCTCCTCGCTGCCCACGACACGCTGCCAGATCGAGTAGATCAGGTGGCGTCCCGTGCGCTGCGGGATGTTGATCGTCCAGTTGGTGAAGGTCGTCGGGTTCTGGTTGTTGAACGTCCTGACGGGGACCAGGTCCGCCCAGCGCAGCGGCATGGCCGGGTTCCAGCCCTCGCGGGTGATGTAGAACTCGAAGTTGCTGTTCGCGTGCGGTGCGGTCGCGTGGTAGGTGACCGTCAGCGGGCCGGGGGAGACGCGCGTCGCGGGCCAGTCGGTTCTGACCAGGTCCAGCCCACGATACTTCTCCCTCCCGGCGCTGCACAGCTTTCCGTCGGGGATGATCTCTCTGTGCCTGCCGCCCGCGGTGAGCAGGGAGACCTCGTGCCAGTCGTAGAAGGCCTGGGTGCCGCCGGCCGCGATGGCGGCCTTGCAGGCGTCGGACTTGGGCGTCTCCGGGCCCTCCTGCTTGCAGACGTAGACCCGGCTCGGCGGGTTCGACAGGGAGCCGTGCGCGTTCGCCGCGGTGGCGGGTAACAGGGCGAGCAGGCTGGCGGCGGGGACGGTGATGGCGAGGGCGGTCTTGAGTCGTGCGCGCACCTGAGCTCCTCCGGGAGTTCTGGGGGGATGGGGAGGGTGAACCGCAGGTAATAAAAAGGAAACCTTCTTAAGAATTAACCACGATTAGCCGGGCCGCCGCAAGGGATTCGCGCAACCTGCGGGCTCACCGGGCCGCACCGATGCGGCCCCCGGAGGATCAGGCGAGGCGCGTACGCCGGGTCACCGTCACGGCGACCGCCCAGGCGGCCCCCGCGCCGACGGCGTACCAGAACAGGTCCGGCGGGTTGAACGACGTGCCGAACACCAGACGGGCCAAAGGCGTGATCGCGGCCAGCTCGGCCGGCACACCGGTGAGTTGCGCGAACTCCACGGCCCAGCTCACCGCGAGCGCCGCGAGGGCGGCGACGGCGAGCCGCAGACGCGGGAGGACCGTCAGGATCAGGGCGAACACCAGGACCGTGTAGAGCGCGTCTCCCGCGTATTTGGCGAACGCGCCGTCCGTGAACGCGCGCACCGAGAGACCGGCGGCCACCGTCAGGACTGCCGCGAGCGCGGCGAGAGCTCGCACGACGACACCCTAGCCGAGCCGGTCATCCCCGGTGACGATCCCGGCGGACATGTCGCGCTCCGTCCTGCGAAGCGCGGCGGCGCCCAGGCGGACGCCGCGCGGCACGGTCGAGCGGAACCCGATGGAGAACGCCCGCCCGCAGGCGTCCGGCGGCGGACACGGCGTCGCGATGGTCGCACGAACAGGTTCATGACGATCGCCGCTGTGGCCGCCGCGCTGGTCAGGCGGGTGTGGGGCGCTTGCTGTTCCGCTCCATGGAGTGCTGCACGAGGGTGATCAGAACCTCCTTGCCGGACTCCCGCCGCCTGGCGTCGCAGAGCACGATCGGGATGGCCGGGTTGAGGCCCAGGGCCAGCCGGACCTCGTCGAGGTCGTAGGTGCGCGCGCCGTCGAAGCAGTTCACCGCGACGACGAACGGCGTCTTCCTGCGCTCGAAGTAGTCGACGGCGGGGAAGCAGTCGGCGAGCCGCCGCGTATCGGCGAGGATCACCGCGCCCAGCGCGCCGGCGGCCAGTTCGTCCCACATGAACCAGAAGCGCTCCTGGCCCGGCGTCCCGAACAGGTACAGGACGTACTCCTCGCCCACGCTGATCCGGCCGAAGTCCATGGCGACGGTGGTGGTGTTCTTGGCCTCGACCCCGGCCACGTCGTCGACGCCCACGCTGAGGTCGGTCAGGACCTCCTCCGTGCGCAGCGGCCGGATCTCCGACACCGCACCCACCAGTGTGGTCTTGCCGACCCCGAACCCACCCGCGACCAGCAACTTGATCGCGGTCGGCAGCTTCTTGGGCGCCTTCACGCGATCAGAGCGCGCGGAGTCCATTCAGCACCGCCTCATACATTCTCAGATCGTGCATGTCCACTTCCGGCTGGGGATCCTGAACGTCGATGAACCCCTTGTCGAGCAGGTCGCCGAGCAGTACCCGCACCGTGCCGGCCGGCAGGTCCAGGTGGGCGGCGACCTCGGCCACCGACAGCGGGTCCTGGCAGAGCCGCACGATGGCGAGGTGCTCGGGATTGAGCCCGACCTCCATCGCCCCCGCGGAGCGGACGGACACCGCCAGCGAGATGAGGTTGAAGTCGCCGCGGACCGGCTCGGTACGGCCGCGCGTCATCACGTACGGGCGCACGATCGGGCCTGCCTGCTCGTCGTGCCACTTCTCCTCTATCGGCTCCTCGTAGGGATTCATCGTGCGGCGTCGTTCCTTGCGTCCGCGGTCCTGGCGGGTGAGGTGAGGTACTGGCCGACACGGGTGACGAGCATGGCCATCTCGTAGGCCACGACGCCCACGTCGGCGTCCTGGCTGCACAGCACGGCCAGGCAGGTGCCCTTGCCCGCCACCGTCACCAGCAGGTAGGCGCTACGCATCTCGATGATCGTCTGGCGTACGGCCCCGCCCTCGAACCGCTCGCCGACCCCCTTGGCCAGGCTCTGGATCCCGGCTGCCACCGCGGACAGGTGCTCGGCGTCAGCCTGGGCGAGCCCGTCGGAGGAGGCCATGAGCAGGCCGTCGGTGGACAGGACGATCGCGTGCTCCGCCTCTCTGGTCCGGCTGACCAGGTCGTCGACCAACCAGGCCAGGTCGGCGGGGGAAGCTGTCTTCTGGGCCACTCGGGCGTCCTCTTTCTGCTGGCTCGTATGGGGCGTTCAGCGGGGATCGCGGTCGTCGCTCGTTCAGCGGGGATCGCGGTCGTCGCTCGCGTGGCGGCCGAGCGCCTCCTCCCTGCCGCGGGCCGTCCCCGCCTGGTAGGCGCCCATGATCCGGCGGATTTCCTCGGGAGAGCGCTCGTCCTCGGTGGGCTCCTCGGCGGGCGGGGGGCCGTCGGTCCGCAGGGCTGGGGCGAGGCTGGCCTGCGGCACCCGGAAGGGCAGGCCGGAGGGGGTGAAGGCGGAGTCGTCGGGCGGCGGTTCCTGTTCCCGCGCCGGTTGGACGGGATCGGGGATCGCCGCCAACACGGGCTTGACCGACTGCTCCGACATGCTGGTCCATTCCCCCAATGCGGCGGTCCTGCGGGCGATCTTCGCGTCGTCGCCGTTCCAGAGCGCGCCCTCGGCCGGAACCGGCAGCAACGTGCCGGGATCCGTCTCCGGGCCGCGCTCCTCGTCGCCCTCCCCGATCACGATGTCGTTGGGCAGCAGGATGACGGCTGTGGTCCCGCCGTACGGGGAGCCCTTGAGTGACACCCGGATGCCGTGCCTGTCGGCCAGGCGGCTGACCACGAACAGGCCCAGCCTGGAGGTGTCCCTCAGGTCGAACTCGGGCGGGTTGGTGATGCGCTCGTTGGCGGCGTCCAGGTCTTCCGGGCTCATGCCCAGACCGCGGTCCTCGATCTCGATGACGTAGCCGCTGCCGACCACCTGGCCGACGACCTCGGCGGTGGTGTACGGCGGCGAGTAGGAGACGGCGTTCTCGATCAGCTCGGCCAGCAGGTGGATGACGTCGCCGACGGCGCGGCCCGCCAGCGACACGTCGCCCATCGGCGGCACGGTGACCCGGGTGTAGTCCTCGACCTCGGCGAGCGCGCCACGGACCACGTCGATCATCGGCACCGGGCGGCGCCAGGACCGGGCGGGCGAGGCGCCGGACAGGACGATCAGGTTCTCCGCGTTGCGCCGCATGCGGGTGGCGAGGTGGTCGACGCGGAAGAGGTCCTTCAGGTCCTTCGGGTCCGATTCCCTGCGCTCCATCGTGTCCAGCAGCGCGAGCTGGCGGTGGACCAGGGACTGCGTGCGCCTGGCGAGGCTGAGCAGCACCTCGCGGATGCTGCGCCGCAGCTCCGCCTGCTCGACCGCGACCCGGATCGCGGTCTCCTGCACCTCGTTGAAGGCCCGGCCGACCTGGCCGATCTGGTCGTCGCCGAAGGCGAGCGGCGGAGCCTCGGCCGCGATGTCCACCTTCTCGCCGTGCCCGAGCCTGTTCACCACGTCGGGCAGCCGCTCGCGGGCGAGTTCGCTGGCCGCGACGCGCAGTTTGTCGAGCTGCCGCACCAGGGCGCGCGCGGTGGTGATGGACAGCACGATGGACGCGACGACGGCGAGCAGGCCGAGACCGCCGGCCAGGGCGAGGCGGAGGATGACGCCGGCGGCGATGGGCGTGGCCCGATCGACCAGCCGGTCGCCCGCGACGTCGACGGCCTGCTGCAACTCCGTCAACGCGGGCTTGGTGACCGCTTGCCACTGCTCGCCGCTGACGGGCGGCGAGGCGCCGTTGGAGCCGGTCCCGATCACCAGCTCCTCCATCGACCGGACCCGGTTGAGCACGCCGCTCTTGACGACCTGCCCGTGGGCGGCGGGGTCGGCGTCGCGCAGGTCACCCAGCGCCTCCGCGCTCAGATGCCGCTGCGCGCCGACGAGCTGGACGAACTGTGTGTACTCCGTGCTGCCGAACTGCCCCGCGGCGAGCGCGCCCGCGAGGTGGGCGTCCTCCCGGGCGAGCATCTCCCTGGCCCGGTAGAGGTTGATGAGGGCGCGGGTGTCCTTGGCGAAGCTGTCGTCGTCGAGCGTCGCGAGCGACTGGTAGATGTAGAAGATGAAGTCGGCGGCGTCGTTGTAGGTCGTGGCGGCCTTGCGCTGGTCGATCGACCCCGCGTCAACGGCCTTACGAGTGCCCCGCACCAGCGTCAGCCGCTGGTCCGCCTCGTCGATGCGCCCGAGCAGGGCTTGGCTCGCCGCCCACTGGACGTCGGTCCCGCCGGTCAGCTCCTCGAAGTTCCGCAGCGACGCGTCGGTCCGCCGGCGCTGTTCGGCCAGTGCCTCGCGCTGGGCGCGGGCGGGGTCGCCGAGTTTGATCAGTGACAGCCGCCGTTCCAGCTGCAGGTCCTCCAGCAGTCGCACGCTGGGCGCCGCGACTCCGGCGTCGAGCCGTGACACCCAGAGCAGGTTCATCCCCTCCCGCAGGGTCACCCAGGCGGCGAAGGCCCAGAGCGCGGCAAGCGACACCAGGAGTGCGATGATCTTGGTGCCCATGCGGGATTTGCGGAAACGCATATATACCCATTCTGCAAAGCCAGGGAAACCTCAGCGCGTTCGCAATGGATCGCCAACAGGCCGGGGTGCAGATACGACATGACCGGCGCCGAAGCCAGACCCAGGAACCCTAGCAATACCGCTAATCCGACTCAAGTCGAAGCATTACAGCAGTGGTCAAGATGTGTCTGATATGTCAGAAATATGAACTTTACTGCGTTTCTGACAACGAGTTGCGCTGGAAAGCATGGACCGCCGCCAGGACCGCGGCCCGGACGATGGCTCCGGGCGAGTAGAGATCCTTATCGTGCCACAGAGGTGGATCATGCTGCATGTCGAGGTGCTCGGCCAGGAAGGCGTAACCGCGCTCCGCGGCGGCTCCCACCTGTGGTGCGACACCCGGAGACGGGGTGGACATCAGCAGGATCTGCATCGCGTAGGCCGTCTCCTCCGCGGTCCCCGACCAGCGTCCCCAGGAGCCGTCCGCGCGCTGCGAGCCGAGCACCCAGTCCACGGCCCGCCGTACGGCCGGCCGGGCCGCCGGGCCGCCGAAGTCGTCCAGGGCCAGCACGCAGCAGGCGGTCGCGTAATAGGGCGAGGCGTGCCACCTGTCGGTCCAGCTCCCGTCCGGCTGCTGCTGATCCCGCAGCCACGCCGACACCTTCCGTACGGCGGCGGCGTACCGCGGCGAGGCGCCAGGGGTGAGCGCGGTGTACTGCCCGAACGCGTCGAGCACGTGCGCGTTGACCGTGAGCGAGACACCCTGCTCGCCCTGCCAGGTGCAGAAGTGCGCGTCCGTCTCGTAGGACCACAGGCTCCCCGGCTCGTACGGCAGGCCGAGCAGGCCCAGCGCGTAGAGCGCGACGGAGGTGGTGTCGGCGTCCGCGGGCAGCCCCGGCCCGGCGGGCGTGCCGCCGGAGTCGCTCGCGGCGCTCAGACTCCACAGCACGTCCTCGGGCACGTCGACCGGGATTCCCGCGCGGGCCAGCGTGCTCAGCACCCAGCCCCGTTCGAAGACGGTCACCGGGATGCCGCACGGCACGGGGCCGCCGTGCCTGCGCACCACCGACTCCAGATGCCGCCTGGCCGGATGGCCGGGGTCGAGTTCCCCCGTGCCCGCGAGCCAGGCCGCGGTGGCGGCCGGCGAGGCGCCGACCGAGCCGATCGGGGTGAGCGCGGCGCCGCTCAGCCCGGCCGCCACGTCGCCCGCCACCTCCAGCGCGTGCAGCAGCTTGACCGGTACATCGGCGCCCGACGCCAGCCACGACCGCAGCGCGTCCAGCGCCGTTCCGTCCATGCCGGGCGGCGGTACCAGGCGGGCACTGCCCCGCCACCGGTCCAGCCCCGGCACCGGCGAACCGGCCAGTTCGTCGAGGTGCCGGTTGAGCCGGGCGGTCAGCGAGGCCACGATCAGCTCGATCGCCGGCATGTCGGGCAGCGTGAACGGGGGAGAGCCGTGCAGCCAGCCGAACAGGGCGGACAGCCCCCGGCCGGCGGCGGCGGCCAAGCCGGCGTCGCCGCGGAGCGCGGCGCCGAGCAGGGCCTCGGTCGCGCTGAGCGTCGGCACCAGGGCGTAACCCTCGGGCCCGCCCCAGCCGCCGTCCGGCCGCTGGGCGGCCAGCAGGTAGTCGATCCGCTCGGTGTGCCCGGTCAGCCACGGGGCGAGGGTCACGATGCGCCCGGTCTCGTAGACCGAGGGGGAGACCCTGCCCCAGGGCTCGGTCGTCAGCTCGGTGACCAGGTCGCGGGCCCGTGCGGCCACATCGACGCCCACCAGGTCGTGGATGGTCAAAGCTCGCCCCAATAGTCGGCGATCCGGTAGAAACCGGCGCAGAAGTCCATCTGCCTCTCCAGATAGGCCGCGGGGGCGGGATGCTCCGCCCGGAGCGGCCGGATCAGCTCCCTGCTCAGCTCCGCCAGCCGGGTCACCTCCCCGGCCACCTCCTCGCGGGTGACTCCGAGCATCAGGGCGTTGAGATCTCCCCAGCTCACGTCCCTGCTGTAGGTGCCCAAGTCGTTGAGCAGGCGGATCACCCGCTGTACGGCGCGGCTCGCCTGCCGTACGGCCTCGACGCCTGTGTCCGGCGGGGGGCTGGTGGCGATCCAGTGGGTGGTGAAGACGAAGGAGAAGCCGAGGTTGTCGGAATTGGCGAGGTACTCCTCGAAGGAGGGCCTGGTGCCGGCGGCCTGCCACTCCGCCTCCCTGGCCATCGCCGCCAGCATCCGCTCCAGTTCCTCGTGCCAGACCGTGCCGAGCGCGGGGAAGGCGGGGGAACTCGCCGTCTCCTGCAGCAGGTCGGCCAGGAACCGCGTGAGGTCGTCGTCCGGGTCCGACCGGCCGCCGGCGACCGCGAGGCACCGCCGTACGATCTCGTGGACCTCGGCGGGTGAGGTGGCGACGTAGTCGACCAGCCAGTCCAGGCCGAAGCACCACAGGCAGGCCCGGTTGGCCATGCGGAGTTCGGCCGCGGACAGCCAGGGGCCGCTGAAGGCCGAGGCCAGCGACAGGGTGCCGAACAGGGCCGGGTCGAAGGGCTTGGCGTCGAACAGGGACGGATACGCCTGGGACCATTCGCGCATGTCGCGCTGGAGCCGGCCGGCGACGGCGCTGACCGCGCCGCTCTGGCCCGCGGTCAGCGGCCCGGCGTCGATGTGCTGGACCGTCATCCGGCCCGGCCCGCCGGCCGCAGGGTCATCATCACGTTCGCACGGGGGCGTAATGTCACCGCGGCGCGCGGGGTGACCGACATGGACGTGGCCAGGGACGGTTCGAAACGGCTCAGCATCCCGGCGATGACGAGCTGTGCCTCCATGGTGAACAGGTGCATGCCCATGCACGTGTGCGGCCCGCCGCCGAAGGGGAAGTAGGCGTAGCGGTGCCGCCCCGTGGCCCCGGGGGCGAACCGTTCGGGGTCGAAGACGAGGGGGCGGTCCCAGACCGATTCGAGCCGGTGGGTGAGGTAAGGGCTGATCATCACCTCGGCGCCGGGCTCGATGGTGACCCCGCCCAGCGTGTCGCGCTCGACGGCCATCCTGGAGAACATCCAGCCCACCGGGTACAGCCGCAGGAGCTCCTGCAGGACCATCTTGGTGTAGACGAGGCCGGGCAGGTGCGAGGGCCGGATCCGGTCGTCCCCGACCACCTGGTCGATCTCCTCGCGGAGCCTGGCGGCCACTCCCGGATGGCTGTCCAGCATCGGCCACAGCCAGGTCAGCTGCATGATCGCCGTCTCGCTGCCGGTCGCGAAGATGGCGACCAGGTTGTCCCGGACCCAGCTGTCGGGCAGGCTCGGGTCGGCGTCACGCGCCCGGCGCAGCGCCGAGTAGACGTCGTGCGAGCCGGGGCCGGGGGGATGCCGGGCGACCAGCGGGATCATCACGTCGTCGAACGCCGCCACGGCCTCGTTGAAGGCGCGGTCACCGGGGAGGGGCACCCTGCCGGGGACCAGGGGCAGCATGATCCTGGAGACGATCGAGGTGGCGATCATGTTGAGAGCGGGGATGAGCCGCTCGCTCTCCTCGGTGCTGATCCGGTCGCCGAAGAAGATCTTGGCGACGGTTCTGCTCACGATCAGGCTCAGCTCGGCGCTGGCGTCGACCGTGGCGCCGTCTCCGGTCCGGCGGCTCAGGTCGTCGATCGCGTCGGCGACCGTATCCGCGATGATCTCGGCCAGCGAGTCGATGTGCTTGGCGGTGAACAACGGCTGCAGGGCGTTCCGGCTGGAGTGCCAGAGGTCGCCGTCGGACATGATGCTCGACCCGAACAGGCGGCGCAGCGGCTTCCAGAACGCGCCGCCGCGCACGTAGTTCGCCGCGTTGCCGCGCAGCACCTGCTGCACGTGGTCAGGGTGGGTGACCAGGTAGGGCCGGAAGGTGCCCAGGTTGAGGCGGACGATCTCGCCGTCCGCCTCCGCCGCGATCTCGCCCAGCGCCTTGACCGGGTCCCGGACCAGAGGGGGCACGATACGGCGGAAGGGCAGGGTCCTGGCTACCGTGAACGGCTCGCCCTTGGTACGGCGCGACATCGCGGAACTTATCCCTCACCTTTGGTGATTCCGACTCGTGGGCAGCGCGAACACACCCAGACGGGGAGGAGAAAGAGTGGGGGGTTACGCTCTGACTCAAGGTGTTCACGCGTTGTCTGGTGGAGTATCACATGGTCCATACCGTTTGAACAAGATCCCTCGGGGTGTTATTAGATGGCTTGACCGGTTTTGTCGGTAGGTGCCGCGGGGAATCTCAGTACCCGTTGCCAAGGTCTCCGCAGGTGAGGAATCCCGTGTCGCTTGACGCCTCCGCGATTGTTCCGAACTCCCTCGCCCGATGCCGCGCGCTGGTCGGTCCCGCTCTGCGAGACGCCGTGCACAGCCTGCACCCCTGGCAGGCGCGGATCGCGGGTTACGCCTTCGGCTGGTCCGACGCCGACGGCGAGTCGAGGGAGGGCGCGGGAGGCAAGGGCCTGCGCCCGGCCCTGGTCGTGCTCTGCGCGGAGGGAGTCGGGGCCAGGGCCGAGTCGGCGATCCCGGCCGCGGTGGCCGTCGAACTGGTCCACGCCTTCTCGCTGATCCACGACGACATCATCGACGGCGACGAGCGGCGCCGGCATCGCGACACCGTCTGGAAGACCTACGGCGTGGGACCGGCCCTGCTCGCCGGCGACGGCCTGCTCGCGCTGGCGATGCGCGGCCTCGCCGCCGCCCCGCACGGTCAGCAGGCCGTGCGCCACCTCTCCGCGGCGCTGCTGGAACTCGTGTACGGCCAGACCGACGACGTGATCTTCGAAGGACGCGACTGGACCGGAGGACGCGCCGTCACCGTCGAGGAGTACGCCCGGATGGCGGGCGGCAAGACGGGCTCGCTGCTGGCCTGCGCCGCCGCGCTCGGCGGCACCGTCGGCGGCGCGCCGTCCGCGGTGGTCGACCGGCTGTCCGAGATGGGCCGTCAGCTCGGGCTGGCCCTGCAGATCGTCGACGACCTGCTCGGCGTCTGGGGGGATCCGGCGGTGACGGGCAAGCCGACCTTCAGCGACCTGCGGCAGGGCAAGAAGACGCTCCCGGTGGTCGCCGCGCTCGCGGGCGACTCGGCCGCGGGCCGGCGGCTGGCCGAGTTGCTGGCGGCCGGGGACGACCGGTGGCCGCTGGGCGGGGAGGCGGCCGAGGAGTCGCTGTGGCGGGCGGCCTCCCTGATCGAGGAGGCGGGCGGGCGGGAGTTCGCCGAGCGCCGGGCCGGGGAGCATGTGGAACGGGCCATGGACATCGCCGGGAAGGTCCTGGTGGACGCCGAGGCGGCGGGGGAGTTGCAGGCGTTCGCGCGTTACCTCATCCACCGCACGGTGTGACACGCCCGGTTGATCACAGAGTGTGACTTTCCGGCAGGATGATCTTTACCGTGTCATGTCATGATAAGTCCTGATTGTGGGCCGTTATGGATGCGATGTCGATGATCCACTAGCTGTCTGAAATATGAGCGTGATTCATCTCAATGACGTTTATGCAGATCAGACAGCATTTCGTCAAGACTTGTCCGGATAGATGTCGCCATGGTTTAGGATGCATCACTTATGGGTCACCAGACGGATTCGGACAGCCTGCCGGGATCGCATGGGGAGCATGTGCTCCAGTCGCTGTTCGATACGCGTGAGCGGGCGCAGGGGTTCTACCAGCGGCAGGTCGCCGAACAGCTGACCCCCCTGATGAAGGACTTCATCGCGCGACAGGAGATGGCCTTCGTCGGCACCGCCGACGCGTCGGGTAACTGCGACACCTCGTTCAGGGCCGGCCCCAAGGGCTTCGTCCGGGTGCTGAGCGAAACGATGCTCGCCTACCCCGAGTTCCGCGGTAACGGGGTGCTCGCGAGCATGGGCAACATCCTGGAGAATCCCCACGTCAGCCTGTTGTTCGTGGACTTCTTCGACGACCTGGCCGGGCTGCACGTGAACGGCAAGGCCAGCATCACCACCGCCCTGGACGCCTCCCGCAGGCACGGACTGACCGACGACGACCGCACCGCGCCCGGCCGCCGCGTCGAGCGCTGGGTGCTGGTCGAGGTCGAGGAGGCGTACATCCACTGCTCCAAGCACATCCCCCGGATGGTCAGGAAGGACCGCAGGGACGGCGCCAGGCCGGCCACCGGCGACCACTTCGGCGTCGAGGAGATGCGGTCCAGGGAACACGCGAGTGACGAGGGGCGGCAGACGCTCACGCCATGACCCTCGACATCGGGCTGATCCGCCGCAGCTGGTCCCTCATCGAGCCGCGATCGACCAAGGTCGCCGCCGACTTCTACGGCATGCTGTTCTCCAGGTATCCGCAGATCCGCGCCATGTTCCCGCCGGCCATGGACGCCCAGCGCGACCGGCTGCTGCACGCCCTGACCCGGGTCGTGCTGAACCTCGAGGACAGCGAGAGCGTCACCGTCTACCTCGCCCAGCTGGCCCGCGACCACCGCAAGTACGGCGTGCTGCCGGAGCACTACCCGGCGGTCGGCCGGTGCCTGGTGGCCGCGATGCGGGCCAACGCGGGGGGCCAGTGGACCGCCGCCTGCGACACCGCGTGGATCGACGCCTACGACCTCATCGCCAAGGTGATGATCGAAGCGACCGAGCAGGACGCCGGCTTGGCTCCGCCGTACTGGACGGGGACCGTGGTGGGCCACGAGCGGCGCTCGCTCGATCTCGCGGTGATCATCGTGCAGCCCGACGCGCCGTACCCCTTCCAGGCCGGCCAGTACGCCACCGTGCAGAGCGGGCACTGGCCGAAGGTGTGGCGGCCCTACTCGATCGCCAACCCGCCCCGCGCCGACAACCTGCTCTCGTTCCACGTGCGCGTGGTGCCCGGCGGCTGGGTCAGCACCGCCCTCGCCCAGCACACCGCCGTCGGCGACACCGTGCTGCTCGGCCCGCCCAGGGGCACCATGGTGCTCAACCGCTCCAACGCCTCCCACCTGGTGTTCGTCGCGGGCGGGACCGGGCTGGCGCCGCTCAAGGCGATCATCGAGGAGAGCGCGTGGATCCACGAACGCCCCTCGGTCGACCTCTTCCACGGCGTACGGCTCCGCAACCAGGCGTACGACCTGCCCGACCTGCTGCGGCTGCGGGAGAGGCACGGCCGGATGAGGTTCGTGCTGGCGGTCTCCGACGATCCCGCGCACCCGCCGAGGGAGAGCGTCGCCGACACCGTGCTGCGGCACGGCGTCAACCCGGAGAGCGAGGTCTTCGTGTGCGGCTCGCCCGGCATGGTGCAGGCCACGGCCATGCGCATCCAGGCGCTCGGCGTCCCACGGCACCACATCCACGCCGAGGCCGTCGACCAGGACGGCGTCGCGCTTCCCTGGGTGCCGCACGGGGTCCGCGGACGGTGACCTCCGGGCCGCGCGTACCCGCGGCCCGAGTCCCGATCACAGTCCGCCGTGCCTCGGGGGCGACAACTTCCAGGCTGTGTTCACCCTGCGGTAACCGGCGCTTCCTACCCTGCGGTCACATGAGATGGAAGCGCAGGGTCAACGCCACTCTGGAAGGCATCACCGGGTACAACCTCACGCGAGTGCGGGCGGAGAGCGTCCCGCCTCCCGTCGTCCGCGTGCCGCGGTCCGGCCTGCTGCCCCCGCGCGCGCCCGGCGACGAGGTGCGCCCGCCGTCCGACCCGGCCGCGGACCGGCTGCTGGCGGACCCGGTCTTCGTGTTGTCGCCGGTGCGGTCCGGCTCGACCCTGCTGCGCGTCATGCTCAACAGCCACTCCCAGATCCACGCCCCGCACGAGGTGCACGTCCGGCGGGTCACGGTCAACCTGCCCACCGAGCCGGTCCAGCAGGCCATGGACGCGCTCGGTCACACCCACAGCGACGTCGAGCACCTGCTGTGGGACCGCCTCCTGCACCGCGAGCTGGTCAGGAGCGGCAAGCGGATCCTGGTCGAGAAGACGCCCAGCAACGTCTTCGCGTTCAAGCGGCTGGCCACCTGCTGGCCGGACGCCCGGTTCGTCTTCCTGATCCGCCACCCGCTCTCGATCGCCCGTTCCTGGCACGAGGCCGACCCGGCCGCCCGGCCGATGGAGGAGGCGATCCGGCACACCTTCCAGTACATGAAGTACCTGCAGGACGCCAGGAGCCGGCTCGACGGCCTCACGCTGAGCTACGAGGACCTCACCGCCGACCCGGCCGCGCAGACCAGGCGGGTCTGCGACTTCCTGGGAGTCGCCTGGGAATCCGGCATGATCCAGTACGGCGAGCACGGGCACGGGGAGTTCGTGAAGGGCATCGGCGACTGGCGGGACAAGATCCGCACCGGCACCGTCCAGCCGGGCCGTCCGCTGCCCGGCGCCGACGAGGTGCCGGAGGCGCTGACGGACATCGCCCGATCATGGGGCTATATCAGCTGAGACTCGGCCATACCACGCATTCGGCGTGGGGAGAATGGGTCCCCCAGGAAATATTCAGGAACTCTTGTTACCCTCCCTCGCCATGAACTGGAAGCGCAAGGTCAACGAAACCGTCGGTGAACTGACCGGATTCCGCTTCAGCCGTACCCGGATCCAGATCAAGCAGGTCGAGGAGATCGACCGGCCGGCCACCGCGCCCGACGAGCTGGTGCGCCCGCCCGCGCGGCCCGCCGTCGACCGCTTGGTGGATCCGGTGTTCCTGCTGTCGCCCGTACGGTCGGGTTCGACGTTGCTGCGGGTCATCCTCAGCGCCCATTCGCGGATTCACGCACCGCACGAACTCCACGTCCGTCGGCTCACCGTGGGGTTCGGCACCTCCCTGGCGGAGAAGGCGATGGAGGCGCTCGGGCACAACCAGGCCGACCTGGAGCACCTGTTGTGGGACCGGGTCCTGCACCGGGAGCTGGTGCTGTCCGGCAAAGAGATCATCGTGGACAAGACCCCGGCCAACGCCTTCGCGTACAAGCGCATCGCGGCCTGCTGGCCACAGGCGCGCTACGTCTTCCTGCTGCGCCACCCGGTCTCCATCGCCCAGTCCTGGCAGGAGGCCAGCCCCGACCGGCGCGACATGGCGTCCGCGGTGACCGACGCGCTGCGTTACATGAAGGCGGTCCAGCGGGCCAGGAAGGCCCTCACCGGGCTGACCGTCCGCTACGAGGACCTCACCGCCGACCCCGAGACGGAGACACGGAGGATCTGCGATTTCCTCGGTGTGCCGTGGGAGGCGGGGATGCTCGACTACGGCGGCCGCGACGAGTACCGCAAGGGGCTCGGCGACTGGAAGGACAAGATCCGCTCAGGAGCCGTGCAGCCCGGCCGCGCGCTGCCGTCGGCCGATGAGGTGCCCGACGCGCTCAAGGACATCTGCAAGTCATGGGGGTACCTGCCGTGAACGCGCACGCCGAGGTCGAGGAGATCTGGCCGGAGGAGGGACGCGTCCGGGTGCTGGGGTTCGTGCACGGGCTGGACGCGGCGGCGGAGGGCTGGCAGATGGTCCTCTCGCTGCGCGAACCGCGCGGCCCCGAGCTGGCCTACCCGGCCGTCCTGTCGGGACAGGCGTTCGAGGCGACGGTGCCCATCGCCGACCTGGTCGCGCCCCAGGCCCCCGACAAGGGCGTGTGGGACGTGCACCTGGCCACCGGCGAGGTACGGCTGCGCGTCGGCAGGCGCCTCGACGACATCCGCGACAAGAGCACCATCATGGTCTTCCCCGCGCAGCTCGTGCCCATCGACGACGGCTTCACGCACGTACGGCCCCGCTACACCGTGAACGAGAACCTCTCCATCGACTACTGGCACGCCGCATGAAGATCCGCTATCTCCTCCTGCACGCGTACGGCATGGGCGGCACGATCCGCACCGTCGTCAACCAGGCGAACGCGATGGCCGTCGCCGGGCACGACGTCGAGCTGGTGAGCGTGGTCCGGCGCAGGGACCGCCCGCAGTTCTCCGTCGACGAACGCGTCCGCGTCACCGCCCTCGTCGACCAGCGGGCGGGCATCGTCGTACCGACGCTGCAGGCCAGGGTGGCACGCCGGCTGCGCGGCCGTGCCGTACCCAGCGGCGAGTTCGCCATCCGCTACTTCACCCCCGAGGTCGAGCGCGCGGTCACCGGCTACCTGGCCGGTCTGCGCGACGGGGTGCTGGTCACCACCAGGCCCGGCCTCAACCTGCTGGCCGCCCGCTTCGGCGGCGGCGCCGAGGTCCGGGTCGCGCAGGAGCACATGAACCTCGCCACCCACCGCCCCGACGTACGGCAGGCCGTGCTGCGCCACTACCCGAAGTTCGACGCGGTCGTGGTGCTCACCGAGGGCGACCGCGTCGAATACTCCCGGGCGCTGGCGGGCACCCGCGTCGAGCGCATCCCCAACGCGGTGCACACCCTCGACCAGCCGCACTCCGACCAGAGCAACAAGATCGTGATCGCCGCCGGGCGGCTGTTCGCGCAGAAGGGGTTCGACCTGCTGCTGCCCGCCTTCGCCGAGGTGGTGCGCCGCCATCCCGACTGGCAGCTCCGGATCTACGGAACCGGCCCGCGGAAGGACCGGCTGCGCGAACAGATCGAGGAACTGCGGCTCTACAACAACGTCTTCATGATGGGCCGGACCGAGCACTTCGACCGGGAGCTGACGAAGGCGTCGGTCTTCGTGCTCAGCTCCAGGTTCGAGGGGCTGCCGATGGTGATGATCGAGGCCATGTCGCACGCGCTGCCCATCGTGAGCTTCGACTGCCCGACCGGCCCGGCGGACGTCATCACCGACGGCTCCGACGGCGTCCTCGTGCCGGCCGAGGACATCGAGGCGCTCGGCGCCGCGCTCGTCCGCGTGATCGCCGACCGCCCGCTGCGGGAACGGATGGGCGAGGCCGCCGCCGAAACCGTGCGGAACTACGCCCCGACCGCCGTCATGCCTCGCTGGGAGACGCTGTTCTCCGAGCTCACGGCGGCGCGTCGGCGGAGCGGCGGACAGCGGGGACATTAAACTCCCGCGAGGTGAAACGCATCCTGAGCGGCATAGACGTGTCCAACTGGCAGGGCAGGGTCGACTGGGCGGCGCACGCGCGGGACGGCGTCGACTTCGCCTTCGCCAAGGCGAGCGAGGGCGGCACCTTCACCGACAAGTGGTTCGCCCGCAACTGGGCGGGCATGCGGGAGAACTGGCTGGTCTGCGGGGCCTACCACTTCGCCCGGCCCAAGGGCGACCCCGCCGACCAGGCCAGGCATTTCCTCGGCGTGATCTCCTCGGCCGGAGGGCTGCGCAGGGGCGACCTGATCGCCCTCGATCTGGAGAGCGCCGACGGGCTGCCGCCCGCCAGGGTGGCCCGCTTCGCCCGCCGCTGGTGCCACGTGGCGGAGCGGATCAGCGGGGTGCGCCCGCTCGTCTACACCTTCCTGTCCTTCGCCAGGGCGGGCAACTGCTCCGGGCTGGAGGGATACCCGCTGTGGATCTCCTGCCCGAGCAAGCCGGAGGGGGAGCCCGCGGTCCCCCCGCCCTGGCGCACCTGGCACATCCACCAGCACGCCCACAGCCCCGTCGATCGCAACGTGTTCGCCGGGAGCAGGCGGCAGCTGACTTCGTTGGGTCTGGACAACCGATAGGATTCCTAACGCCAATCGTCCCAGAACGATCTAGGAGTCAGCCGTGTCTGCCCTCGCCGAACTGCGCATCACCCTCGCCGGAGCCGAGCGTGTGGTGGCAGGGGGGACGACGTACGGCGAAGCGCTCGGAGCCGACGGGAAAACGGTGATCGCCGCCCGGGCCGGGGGTGAGCTCAAGGACCTCGCCGCCCAGGTCGTCGATGGCGACGTCATCGAGCCCGTCGCCATCGACAGTGAGACCGGCCGCGCCATCGTGCGCCACTCCGCCGCCCACGTCATGGCCCAGGCCGTGCAGGAGATCTTCCCCGGCACCCGGCTCGGCATCGGCCCGCCGGTCGAGAACGGCTTCTACTACGACTTCGACGTGGCGAACCCGTTCGCCCCCGAGGACCTCAAGCGCGTCGAGAAACGGATGCGCGAGATCGTCAAGCAGGGCCAGGTCTTCTCCCGCCGCGTCGTCTCCGACGAGGACGCGCGGGAAGAGCTCGCGGCGGAGCCGTACAAGCTGGAGCTGATCGGGCTCAAGGGCGGCGCGTCCGACGACGACGGGGCGAACGTGGAGGTCGGCGGTGGCGAGCTGACCATCTACGACAACCTCGACCCCAAGACCGGCGACCTGTGCTGGAAGGACCTGTGCCGCGGGCCGCACCTGCCCACGACCAGAGAGATCCCGGCCTTCAAGCTGATGCGCACCGGCGGCGCCTACTGGCGCGGCAGCGAGAAGAACCCGCAGCTCCAGCGGATCTACGGCACCGCCTGGGAGAGCCGCGACGCCCAGGACGCCTACCTGAAGATGCTGGAGGAGGCCGAGAAGCGCGACCACCGCAAGCTCGGCGCGGAGCTCGACCTGTTCAGCTTCCCCTCCGACATCGGCGGCGGGCTGGCCATCTGGCACCCCAAGGGCGGCAGGGTGCGGCGCGTGATGGAGGAATACTCCCGCGTACGGCACGAGCAGGCCGGCTACGAGTTCGTGGTCACCCCGCACCTGACCAAGTCGAACCTCTTCATCACCTCCGGTCACCTCGACTGGTACGCGGACGGCATGTACCCGCCGATGGAGATGGAGGGCGCGACCTACTATCTCAAGCCGATGAACTGCCCCTTCCACATCACCGTCTTCAAGGCGCGCGGCCGGTCCTACCGTGAGCTGCCGCTGCGGATGTTCGAGCTGGGCACCGTCTACCGCTTCGAGAAGTCGGGCGTGCTGCACGGCCTGACCAGGGCTCGCGGCTTCACCCAGGACGACGCGCACATCTTCGTCACCCCCGAGCAGCTCGCCGACGAGCTGACCTCGCTGCTGCAGTTCGTGATCGACCTGCTGCGCGACTACGGGCTGACCGAGTTCGAGGCCGAGCTGGCCACCCGGCCGGAGAAGTTCGTCGGAGACCCGGCCGAGTGGGACGAGGCGACCGCCGCGCTCCGGCACGCCCTGGACAAGACGGGCGTGCCGTACATCGTGGCCGAGGGCGAGGGCGCCTTCTACGCGCCCAAGATCGATGTCCACATCCGTGACGCCATCGGCCGCCGCTGGCAGCTCTCGACCCTCCAGGTCGACTTCCAGTTCCCGCAGCGCTTCGACATGGAGTACCAGGCCGCCGACGGCACCAGGAAGCGCCCCTACATGATCCACCGGGCGCTGTTCGGCTCGGTGGAGCGGTTCTTCGCGATCCTGCTGGAGCACTACGCCGGCGCCATGCCTCCGTGGCTCGCCCCCGTCCAGGTGGCCGGCATCCCCATCGCCGACGCCCACGTCCCCTACCTCAAGGTGGTCGCCGAGAAGCTGGCCGCCCAGGGCATCCGGGTCGAGGTCGACGAGGGCGACGAGCGGATGCAGAAGAAGATCCGCAACGCGCAGAAGGCCAAGGTCCCCTTCATGCTCCTCGCCGGTGACGACGACGTCGCGGCGGGCGCGGTCTCCTTCCGCTATCGCAACGGCGAGCAGAAGAACGGCGTCCCCGTCGACGAGGCCGTCTCGGAGATCCTCGACGCGGTCACCCGCCGCGCCCAGGTCTGATCCGCCGGCTTAGGGCGGCTCCTTTCTCCGGACGCCCACGTCCTATGCTGCTTTGCATGCACGACAGCGACCCGATCGAGCAGGCCGGTGCGGGGAATCCCGACAACTTCCAGCGGTTGTGGACCCCGCACCGAATGGCCTACATCAAGGGAGAGAACAAGCCGACGGGCGCCGGACCCGAGGACGGGTGCCCGTTCTGCGAGATCCCGCGGATGGGCGACGAGGAGGGACTCGTCATCGCCCGTGGCGCGTCGGTCTACGCGGTACTGAACCTCTACCCGTACAACTCCGGGCACCTCATGATCTGTCCTTATCGGCATGTCTCCGACTACGCCGATCTGGACCAGGGGGAGACCGCCGAACTCGCCGACTTCACCAAGCGGTCGCTTCGCGCGTTGCGCAAGGCGAGCGGCGCCCAGGGATTCAACGTGGGGATGAACCTCGGCGGCGTGGCGGGCGCGGGCATCGCCGCGCACCTTCACCAGCACGTGGTGCCCCGCTGGGGCGGCGACACGAACTTCATGCCGGTGGTCGGGCACACCAAGGTCCTCCCTCAGCTCCTGCAGGACACCAGGTCCATGCTCGCCGAGGCGTGGCCACCGACCTGACCCGTCGGCCTGATCCATCGGCCTGATCCACCGGCCTGACCCATCGGCCCGATCTCGGCCTGATTCGTCGGCCGCCGCGGGCGAGCCGGTCACGGCCGGCCCCGCCGCGCGCGCTGACGGAGCCGGCGGGGCCGCGCCGCAGGCCGCCGCGGGGCCCCGAAGCCCGCGGTGTGGGCCGCACGCGGCCCGTCGAGCCTGTGTGTGGGGCGCGGACGTCAGAAGGGGCGGCCGGGCTCGTCCGTGTCGCCTTCGACGTCGATGTGTTCCTTGCGCAGTTGCTCGGAGATGGTCCGTTCCTCGGTCACCCGCTCCTTGGTCATGCGGACCCGCTCGACGGGGACGGTCCTCTTGGTCACCGACGGGCGCTCCTCGTGCAGCGTGACCTCGTGCTCCGACTCGGTGAGGTCCTGGCCGCGCATCGCCGGGTCGAGGTTGGCCTCGGTGATCGGCTCGCGCTCGATGCGGACCTCCTCACGGGTGAGCGGCACAGTGATCTGCTGCTCCTCGGTCACGATGTACTTGTGCAGGCGCGCCCGGCCGGTCTCGTGGCTCTCCGTGGTGACGTGGAGCTGCTCCTCGTAGCGGATCATCGTGTCGCTCTCGCCCGCACGTTCCGCCTGAGGGCGTTCCTCCTCGAGTCCCTCACCCTGGAACCGCTCGTCCTCCCTGAGCCGCTGCTGCTCCTGCTGGCCGCCCTCGCGCGCCCAGCCGCCCTCGCCGGGTTGGTTGGCCCGCTGCCAGCTTTGCGCCCAGTCGATGTCGTAGTAGCGGTAGAGGTCGCGCTCCTCCTCGACCGAGAGGTGGCCGCCGGCGTCGACGTCCACGTTGGGCGCGTGCTTGATGCGTTCCTTGTCGTAGCCGACCTCCACGTGGTCCGCGATCACGTCGGCGTCGCGTACCGGTACGAAGGTCTCCCTGGTGCCGAACATGCCTGTCTTCACGCCCAGCCATTCCGGCTGGCCGGTGGCGTCGTCGACGTACACGTGGCGGACCTCGCCCACCCGCTGGCCGGACTTGTCGTACACGTGCTGGTGGATCACGGTCGGGATCTGCTGCTGGGTGATCATGACACGTCTCCCTTGGTTCGGGTTCATGTGTCGCTTACCGCCCCCTGTCTCACAGAAACCGACTTTGCTATACAAAAGCCCTAAAAGGGGGTATTTCTGACGCGCGGTGAGCATGCTGAGCGACCGCCGTACGGGCCGCTGATTCGGGAGGGTCAGGTCGCCACCGGCGTTGACCGAATAGTGGGAGACGGAACAGCTTGGCGCGGAGGACCGCCGAGCGCCTTGACGCCGACGGACAGGACCAGCGGCACGGCCAGGGCCAGGGCCATCGAGAGTACGGCGGCGCCGGAGTCGTTGACGAGCATCCCCACCACGCCGCTGATCAGAGTGCCGAGGAAGCCGGCCCGCAGGGCGGGGCTGTGGTCGAACGCGGCGGGGACGATGCCGGCGCTCGCGGCCCCAGGGCGCAGCAGCGCGTAGACGAGGAAGGCCGCCGTGGCGATCAGGACCGGCATCAGGATGGGGTTGAGCAGAGTGCCCAGCATGGCGCCCAGCTTGCGGCCGATCACGTCGAGCGCCTCGCCGCTGAACACCTGGCCGACGAACCGGCCCAGGTGGGTCTGGGAGCCGGGAGGCCTGAGGTAGTCGAGGTAGGCGATCCCCATCACGATCACTCCGCCCGCCACGCAGAAGCCCGCCAGCTTCACCAGCGACACCTTCCGGCCCGCGATCATCAGGGTGGTCACCGCGATGCCGGGCACGAAGGCGATCACGCCGCCGAAGTCGCTGCCGATCCCGGGCCAGCCGCCGAGGATCATCGCGAACCCGCCCAGCACCGCCACCACCGCGACCGCCGCCCCCCGCCTGCCCTGGCCGAGCAGCCAGTGGGCCAGGACGGTGGCGGACAGCAGCACCGAGGTGGCGAGCAGCGCGAAGGGGATGTTGCCGAGACCGTAGTAGCGGGCGCCCACCACCGAGGTGTAGCCCATCACGCTGTCGAGTTGCAGGGTGGTCCCGGTGAGCAGGTCGCCGGTGAGCGCCACCGCGGTGACCCCGGCCACGACCGCGAGCGGGCCGAGGGGGTGCCGCCGCCACGGGCCGGCCAGGGCGGCCACCGCGACCAGCAGCGCGCAGGCGACCAGGCCGCCGATGTGCGCGAGCATCGGAACGTCTGCCCGCGCCCACGGGAGCAGGTTGACGAGCAGGGTCGCGACGGGCACGGAGGCGAGGGCCAGCGCCGCCGTACGGACCAGGCCGGGGGCGCGTCCGCGGCGCATCAGGAGGAAGGCCACCGTGTAGAAGATCAGCTGTAGCGCGGCGAGCACGAAGAAGAACACGCCGATCATGTTCCTGATCGTCTGTCCCGCGTTGTCGGCGCCGGTGAACGCCGCGGCCGCCTCGGCCACCGAGCCCGTACGGCTCTCGCCCGTCGCCCACGGCACCCCCACCACGTTCGGGGGGATCTGGACGCCCGCGAAGGTCAGCAGAGTGGCGGTGATGTCGGGGAGGATCGTGACGTCCTCAAGGTGGGTGGAGGCCGCGCCCAGCACGACTCCCGCCGCACCCGGGCCGCGCAGCATGGCGGCGCGCAGGTGCGGCACGGAGTCGTGGTCGGCGAGGCCGGCGAGCATCACGGTGGTGTCCGGCGGAAGCTTCGCGAGCATGGCGCCCGCCTTGGCGTCGGCGCGGCGCAGCGCGGCGTCGCGCTGCGCCGGCGTCAGCGGCTCGGGGGTCCTGGCCAGCGAGCCGCCGGCGAGGTAGGGCCGGATCAGGTCGTCGACGTCGGCCACGACGACCGGGCACTTGGCCAGCTCGGCACCGGTGACCTCGGCGGGGGACGGCGCGTAGACGCCGACCGCGCCGCCGCGGTCGGCGAGCGCGAGCACGGCTCCCGGGCCGATCGCGGTCCCGCAGCTACCGGCCGCGCGCAGGGCCTCCCCGAGCGTGCCCGCGTGCTTCTGACCGGCGACGCTGTGCAGGTAGCCGTAGTCGGGGATGACGGCGCCGCCGCCGCGTCGTTCGGGGGCGGGCGGCAGGCCGCAGCGGTAACCGACCGCGGACCTGACTCCCGCCGACACCGTCAGCCATGCGTCGTAGGGGCAGGTCACCGTGCCCACCGTGCGCATCGAGAGGGAACCGAGGGCGCTGTCGCCCGCGAGCCGCCACAGGTGGGGCGTGCTCTCCTGGCTCAGGTCGCTCCAGTGCAGTCCGGGCACGCCGACGAGTGCGACCTGCCCGCTGCCGGGCGGGGCGCTCTCGGCGACCGCCGCCCGCGCCGGGCCGAGCCCGCCCAGTCCGAGCCCGCCGCCGACTCCCGCGGTGAGCAGTCCGGCAAGCACAGCAAACGCGACCAGCGTCCGCCTCACGGACGACCTCCCCCTGTAGCTACCCGACACACTCGCAGGACCGTAGGGGAGCCGGGGGTCGTTCGTCCAGGTGTTCGGCCTTAACTACCCCTGAAATTCAGGGCTCACCGGAGTTTGACGGCGATCTGGGCGGGTTTGCTCTCATTCTGCAACCGGTCGAGCGAGGTCACCAGGTAGGTGCCCGAGGCCTTGGCGGTGAAGCTCTCGCCCGTCGGCACCAAGGCCACCAGGTTACCGGCGTCGGCCGTCGCGCACTCGCCGGGCTGGCCGTCCACCCGGTAGACCGCGTAGCCGCGGGCGCCCTCGGAGGCGTTCCAGGTGACCGTGGCGCCCGCCGCCTTGAGGCCGGACGGCGTCGGCGGCGCCGCGCCGCCGCGCTCCTTGATCAGCGGGAGCAGGGCGGGACGCGCGTAGTGCTCCTTGCCGAGCCGGTCGAGCACGCCGAGCGGGTTGGTGGCGAGCTGCTTGGCGCTGAAGTAGACGTCGCCGCGGATCTGCTTGTACTTGCGGTTGAGGGTCAGGTGGGCGGGCAGCTCGCCCGGCCTGGTCCACGCCGGGGTGTCGGTGGCGCCCACGCGGTAGAGGGCCTGGCCGATGTAGAGGTGGACGCCGGTGCCCTTGACCTCCTTGGCCCACCAGGGCGCGAGCACGGAGTAGTCGGCGACCTTCAGGCCGCGCGGCCAGTAGAGCTGGGGGATGACGTAGTCGACCGTGCCCTCCTTGATCCAGGCGCGGGCGTCGGCGTAGATCTGGTCGTAGGCCGACATGCCGCTGGTCCTGGACCCGCTGGGGTCCTCCGCGACGTTCCGCCAGATGCCGAACGGGCTGACCCCGAACTTCACGTACGGCTTGGCGGTGTGCACGCTCTCGTCGACCTGGGCGATGAGCTTGTTGACGTTGTCGCGCCGCCAGTCGGCGAGCTTCTCGCCCTTGCCGTACTTCTTGAAGGCCGCCTGGTCGGCGAACTTGGCGCCGCCGCCCGGGTAGGGGTAGAAGTAGTCGTCGAAGTGGACCCCGTCGACGTCGTAGCGGTTGACGACGTCGGTGACGACCTTGGTGACGTGGTCGCGGACGTCGGGCAGGCCCGGGTTGTAGTAGAGCAGGTTCTCGTGCTTGACGACCCAGCCGGGATTCTTCCGGGCGGGATGGTCGGCGGGCAGCTTGTTCACCGAGGCGTCGTAGGCCGCGCGGTAGGGGTTGAACCAGGCGTGGAACTCCAGCCCCCGCTTGTGCGCCTCGGCGACGAGGAAGGGCAGCGGGTCCCAGCCGGGGTCCTTGCCCGCCGTTCCGGTGAGGTACTGCGACCAGGGCTCGTAGGGAGACTTGTAGAAGGCGTCGGACGCCGGGCGGACCTGCACGAAGACCGCGTTGAGGCCGCGCTTGACCGCGTTGTCCATGATCTTGCGGTATTCCGCCTGCTGGCGCTCGCGCGAGAGGCCGGTGCGGGAGGGCCAGTCGATGTTCTTGACGGTGGCGATCCACACGCCGCGCAGCTGGCGCTTGGGGCGCTTGGAGTTCACGTCGCACTTCAGGGCCGCCGCCGTGGCACCCTGAACGCCTGTCTTCAGGGGTGTCCTCGCGTCGTCGGCCGCCTGCTGGTCGGCCGCCGCGTTCGGGCCCAGGAAGTAGGCGGCCGAGGTCGAGGCCACGGCGAGGGCCGCTGCGGCGAGGAGGGCCGCCTTGATCGGGCGTTTCTCCCGGTGTCCGGTTCGCATGGTTCCTCAGTCTGGCATCGCTGTCCGCATGCTTTGGCCTGAAAAAAGAAATCGTTTCGTGATGCTTGTGTGACCGGAGCGACCGGGTGTGGCGCTTTGGCGGTAAGAACCATGACAAAGCGCCACGGAAGTTTTGAGGTCCTTTGCCGTCGTTTCAGGTGAATTGTACTAACGGAGCTGGGCAAAAAAATCTGGCCGGGACGGTGTGCCGTCCCGGCCGGCGGAAGTCACGTGGCGGCTTGGAGCCTGCCGGCGAGATTGGCGGGGAGGGGTTCGTAACGCAGGAAGGCCCGATGGAAGGAGCCGGTGCCGTGCGACATGGAACGCAGGTCGATGGCGTATCTGGTGATCTCCAGCTCGGGCACCTCGGCGCGGACCAGGGTCCGTCCGGTGCCGACGGGCTCGGTGCCGAGCACGCGCCCGCGACGGGCGGAGAGGTCGGACATCACCGATCCCACGAAGTCGTCGGCGACCAGCACGGAGACCTCGTCCACCGGCTCCAGCAGCAGCGTGGCGACCTTCCCCGCGGCCTCCTTCAAGGCCAGCGCGCCGGCGATCTGGAAGGCCATGTCGGAGGAGTCGACCGAGTGGGCCTTGCCGTCGTACAGGGTCACCCGGACGTCCACCATGGGATACCCGGCGAGCACGCCGCGCTCCATCTGGGTGCGGACGCCCTTCTCGACCGACGGGATGAACTGCCGCGGCACCACGCCACCGACGATCTTGTCGACGAACTCGAAACCGCCCCCCGAGGGCAGCGGCTCGACCTCCAGATGACAGATGGCGTACTGCCCGTGGCCGCCGGTCTGTTTGACGTTGCGGCCCATCGCCTGGCACCTGCCGCCGAAGGTCTCCCGCAGGGCCACCCTCAGCTCGATCTTCTCCACCTCGACGCCGTGCCGCTTGGCGAGCCGGTCGAGCAGCACGTCGGCGTGTGCCTCGCCCATGCACCACAGGACGAGCTGGCGGGTCTCCGCGTTGTTCTCCAGCCGCAGCGTCGGATCCTCCGCGACCAGACGGCCGAGCGCCTGGCTCAGCTTGTCCTCGTCCGCCTTCGACCTGGCCTGGATCGCCACGGGCAGCAGCGGGTCGGGCATGCTCCAGGCCGTCATGAGCAGCGGCCGTTCCTTGTCGGACAGGGTGTCGCCCGTCTCCGCGCGCGACAGCTTGGCCACCGCGCAGATGTCGCCGGCGACGCACTTCGTCGTCGTGCGCTGCAGCTTGCCCAGCGGCGAGGACAGGGCGCCGATCCGCTCGTCGAGGTCGTGGTCCTCATGACCCCTGTCGGTCAGGCCGTGCCCGGATACGTGCACGGTCATGTCGGGCCGCAGCGTGCCGGAGAAGACCCGTACGAGGCTGATCCGGCCGACGTAGGGGTCGCTGGTGGTCTTGACGACCTCGGCGACGAGCGGGCCGTCGGGGTCGCAGGTGATGCCGGAGACCGGGCGGCCCTCGATGGTGGTGATCTCCGGCATCGGGTGTTCGAGCGGCGAAGGGAAACCCTGCGTGATGAGTTCGAGCAGTTCGGTCGCGCCGATCCCGGTGCCCGCGGCGAGCACCGGGTAGAAGCCGCCGCGGGCGACGGCCTTCTCCAGATCGTCGATGAGGACCTTGGTGTCGATCTCCTCGCCGGAGAGGTAACGGTCCATCAGGGACTCGTCCTCCGACTCCTGGATGATCCCCTCGATGAGCCCGCCCCGGTACGTCTCGATGGTGTCCAGAGTCTCGGCCGGCGGCTCGCGCTCGGCGCGGGTGCCGCCCGTGTAGTCGTAGAACCGCTGGGTCAGCAGCCCGACCAGCCCGCCGTCGTGCGGCAGGTAGACCGGCGCCACCCCGTCGCCGAACACGGCCTGGCAGGTGGTGAGGACCTCGTCGAAGTCGGCCCGCTGATGGTCGATCTTGGTGATCACCACCGCCCGCGGCATCGCGACGGCGGCGCACTCCTCCCACAGGATCCGGGTCAGCCCGTCGATCCCCTCGGCCGCCGAGACGACGAACAGCGCGGCGTCCGCGGCCCGCAGCCCGGCGCGGAGATCGCCCACGAAGTCGGCGTAACCGGGCGTGTCCAGAAGGTTGATCTTGATTCCGTTGTGGACCAGCGGCGCGACCGTGAGGTTCACGGACCGCTGCTGGCGCACCTCGACCTCGTCGAAGTCGCTGACAGTGGTGCCGTCCTCGACCCGTCCCGCGCGCTGGATGGTGTCCGTGGCCGTCAGCAGGGCTTCGACGAGAGTCGTCTTGCCCGCACCCGAGTGGCCGACCAGCACCACGTTTCGCACCATGTCCGGCCGGTCGGCCGCCGGTGCCCTGCCCGCGGCTCCCGCAGGCCCGCTGGTTGTCCTGTCCGCCACTTCGCCTCCCGCGTCGTCTGCTGCGACCCTGCGGCCGCAGTGGGATTCGCCACCGCGTCACATGGATGTACGGGGTCGAACTCCGGGTCACCGACAAGACGCGGTGTGTTCACCAAATACCCATGTGGCCGATCTCACAAGGGGGAGAGGGTAAAGTGCTCGGCTCACGTGCGTTGGATGCGAGCCCGCACGCCACGTGGCCTACGATCGGACCGCGATGCTGAAACTCCTGCGCCCCGCCGTCACCAGAGTCCTGACCCCGCTTGGCAGGGCGCTGGTCCGCCGGGGGATCAGCCCCAACGTGGTGACCGCCGCCGGCACGCTCGGAACCGCGGTCGCCGCGCTGTTCTTCTACCCCCGCGGCCAGCTCTTCTGGGGCACGGTGGTGATCACCGTCTTCGTGCTGGCCGACCTGCTCGACGGGGTGGTCGCCAGGATGGGCGGTGGCGGCGGCAGCACCTGGGGCGCCTTCCTCGACTCCACCCTCGACCGGCTGGGCGACGCGGTGATCTTCGTGGGGCTCACCTTCTGGTTCGTGCTGAGCGACCAGCTCGTCCTCGCGGGGGTGTCGATGTTCTGCCTGGTGGCGGGCACCCTGGTCTCCTACTCCAAGGCGCGGGCCGAAGGGCTGGGCATGACCGCGGACGTCGGCCTGGTGGAACGACCGGAACGGCTCGTCGCGGTGCTCGTGCCCACCGGCCTCGACGGTCTCGGCGTGCCGTACATCCTGGCCGCCGGGCTCTGGCTGCTCGCGGCGGCCAGCGCCGTCACCGTCGGCCAGCGCCTGCTGCACGTCTACCGCCAGACCACGGTCCCCTCGGGGGCCGCACCCTCCGCCGCCGATCGGGAGAGCGATGACCGATAAGCCTTCCATGACGGACCGCCTCGTCGCCGCGGGGTTCGCGGCCGGGTGGGCCGTGGTTCCCAGGCTTCCCGAGCGCCTGACGGCCGGGGCGTTCCGGGTGGGCGCCGACCAGCTGTGGCGACGGCGCGGCAAGTCGGTGCTCAGACTGGAGTCCAACCTGTCCAGGGTCACCGGGCTGGCCGTCGGCAGCCGGGAGCTGCGCGAGCTGAGCCGGGCCGGGATGCGGTCCTACTTCCGCTACTTCCACGAGGTCTTCCGGCTCCCGTCGATGGACCGGGACGAGATCGTCGCCAGGAGCCACACCACCGGTGTGGAGCGCGTCGACGCGGCCGTCGCCGCCGGCCGGGGCGCGGTGATCGCGCTGCCCCACATGGGCAACTGGGACCAGGCGGGCGCGTGGCTGGTGGCCAGCGGCCATCCGTTCACCACGGTCGCCGAGCGGCTCAAGCCCGAGTCGCTGTTCCGCCGCTACGTCGCCTTCCGTGAAGGGCTGGGCATGGACGTGCTGCCGCTGACCGGCGGCGACGGCCACAGCTACGGCACGCTCGCGCACCGGGTGCGCCACGGCGGCGTGGTCTGCCTCCCCGCCGAGCGCGACCTCACCGCCAGGGGCGTCACGGTCGAGTTCTTCGGCGCCGCGACCCGTGTCCCCGCCGGTCCGCCGCTGCTGGCCGTGCAGACCGGCGCCGCGCTGCTGCCCGCGATCGTCTGGTTCGAGGGCGACGACTGGGGGGTCGACATCCAGGAGGAGATCCCGGTCCCCGCGGAGGGCACCCGCCAGGAGAAGGTCACCGCGGTGGCGCAGGGCATGGTGGCCGCCTTCGAGAAGGGCATCGCCGAGCACCCGCAGGACTGGCACATGCTCCAGCGCCTCTGGCTCGACGACCTGGAGCCACGATGAGGGTCGGCCTGGTCTGCCCCTACGCGTGGGATGTGCCGGGCGGTGTGATGGCCCACATCAGGGACCTGGCGGAGGCGCTGATGGCCGACGGGCACCACGTGTCGGTGATCTCGCCCGCGTCCGACGACGACGACCTGCCGTCCTACGTGGTCTCCGCCGGTCGCCCGGTGCCGGTGCCGTACAACGGGTCGGTCGCGCGGATGTCGTTCGGGTTCCTGTCGGCGGCGCGGGTGCGGCGGTGGGTCCGCGAGGGCGGGTTCGACGTGCTGCACATCCACGAGCCGCTGGTGCCGAGCCTCGGGGTGCTCGCCTGCTGGGCGGCCAACGGGCCGATCGTGGCCACCTTCCACGCCTCCTGGGTGCGGTCGCGGGCGATCGCGGTGGCCGAGCCGATGCTGCGCAGCGCGCTGGAGAAGATCAGCGGCCGGATCGCGGTCTCCGACGCGGCGCGCAAGAGCCTGGTGGAGCAGTTCGGCGGTGACACGGTGCTGATCCCCAACGGCGTGACCGTGAGCCGTTACGTCGAGGCCGAGCCGCTGCCCGGCTGGGGCCCCGACGGGGACACGCTGGGCTTCCTCGGGCGGATGGACGAGCCGCGCAAGGGCCTGCCGATCCTGCTCGACGCCTTCGCGATCCTCGCCGCCCGGCGGCCGGGCCTGCGGCTGCTCATCGCCGGGCCGGGCGACGCCGACGACGTCTACCAGCGGGTGCCCGCCGAGTTCCACGACAGGGTGGTCCTGCTGGGCATGGTGAGCGAGGCCGACAAGGTGCGCGCCTACCATTCGGTCGACGTGTTCTGCGCGCCCAACACCGGCGGGGAGAGCTTCGGCATCGTGCTCGCCGAGGCGATGTCGGCCGGGGCGCCCGTCCTGGCCAGCGACATCCCCGCCTTCCGCAAGGTGCTCGGCGACGGGCAGGCCGGGGCGCTCTTCAGCAACGGCGACGCCGCGTCGCTGGCCGCGGAGGCGGAACGGCTGCTGGCCGATCCCGACCGGCGGGCGATGCTGTCGGCGGAGGCCCGGCGTGCCGTGCTGAAGTACGACTGGTCCACGGTGGCCCGTGACGTGCTGCGGGTGTACGAGACGGTCACCTCGCCCGGGACGGGCGTGGTCGAGGACAAGCTGAGCGCCCCATGACGACCTCGGTGATCATCCTGGTGGTGGGGGTGGTGCTCGTGCTCACCGCCGTCTACATCTCCTGGCGCGCCGGCCGCCTCGACCGGTTGCACATCCGGCTCGAACTCGCCCGCGAGGCCCTCGACGTGGCACTCGTACGGCGCGCCGCCGTCTGTCTCGAACTGGCCGCCTCCCGCCTGCTGGACCCGGCGACCTCGCTGGTCCTGGCCTCCGCCGCCCACGAGGCCCGTACGGCGGGGCCCGACCAGCGCGAGCACGCCGAGAGCGACCTGTCACGCACCCTGCGGGCGGCCGTCGACCAGGAGCGCTTCCGGGAGAAGCTGAGCGAGGCGCCGGGCGGCGCCGGGTTGCTGGACGAGCTCGACACGGCCGTGGCCAAGGTCGTCTACTCCCGCCGCTTCTACAACAACGCCGTCGGCGTGACCCGGACGGCCCAGCGCCGCTGGCTCGCCCGCACCCTCCGCCTGGCCGGTTACACCGAGTACCCCAGTTTCTTTGAGATCGACGATGTGCCGCCGCTGACCATGGCCGCCGAATAGCGCCGTTTCTCCCCGCCGGGCCGCATGGGCGGTGCTGGTGTCGTTCCTCCCAAGGCGAGCTGGTGACGCACGCTTGTGATGGTTTGCGGCATTTCATGGGAGAGATTTTGAACGTGCGCTTATCTGGCATAGGTAAGCTCTTGCACGGTTCATGACTGAAGCGAGGAGATGAGTCGTGCGGGTAACCCGGGTGATCGCGGTCACGCTGGCAGGAGCGGCCGTGCTGGCCCCGCTCGTGGCGTGCTCGTCGGAGGACAAGGCGGCGCCCGGCACGAATCCTGAGACGGCTGCCGCCGCCTCCGAGGCGCCCACGCCCCCGCCGCCGCCCGCCCATCCCTTCACCGGGCAGCCGACCGAGAGCCGCAAGCCGGTCCTCGCCGTGAAGATCGAGAACACCGGGGCCGGCAAGCCGCAGATGGGCGTCAAGAACGCCGACATCGTGTACGTCGAGCAGGTCGAGGGCGGCCTGACCCGGCTGATGGCGATCTTCTCCTCCCGGCTGCCCGCCAAGGTGGGCCCGGTGCGCTCGGCCCGGATCTCCGACCTGCACATCCTGCCGATGTTCGGCAAGCCGGCGCTCGCCTACTCCGGGGTGCAGACCAAGATGATCCCGCACGTGCAGCAGGCGTCCCTGTTCGACGTGTCCGACAGTTCGGCGGGCTCGGCCTACAACCGGGAGCCGGGCCGGGTCGCCCCCTACAACCTGGTGGCGAACACCAAGAAGCTGCTGGCCCAGGCGCCCAAGGCGACCAAGGCGAAGGACATCGGGTTCACCTTCGGCGAGGCGCCCACCGGCGGCACCCCCAAGACCCGCTATAACGTGAAATATCCGGCGGCTCGGTTCACCTTCGGCTGGTCCAAGGCCCAGGAGCGGTGGCTGATCTGGCAGGACGGCAAGAAGGACATGGCGGCCGAGGGCGGCCAGCTCGGCGCCCCGACCGTGGTGATCCAGTACGCCAAGACGACCCGCTCGGAGTTCCACGACTCCGGGGGCAGCTACACGCCGCTGATCCAGACGACCGGCAAGGGCCGTGCGGTGGTGCTGCGCGACGGCCAGGCGTTCAAGGCGAAGTGGTCCAGGAAGTCGGAGGAGGGCGGCACCACCTTCACGACCGAGTCCGGCGAGCCGATGAACTTCGCCAAGGGACAGGTCTGGGTCGTGCTCGCGGCTCCCAAGCCGGTCCAGCCCTGACGCCGGCTGTACACGATGTCCAAGATGATCGGACATCTGGTACATATTGGCGTGTCCGGTAGGCGGCCGATCACCGCCTACCATGGCAGGGAGAAGAGTCCGTCGTTGTGAGGAATGACCGTGTCCAGCAGTCCTGAAGTCAGTGAGACCGCCACCACCGGAACCGCCAGGGTGAAGCGCGGCATGGCCGAGATGCTCAAGGGCGGCGTCATCATGGACGTCGTCACGCCGGAGCAGGCCAAGATTGCCGAGGACGCCGGCGCGGTCGCCGTCATGGCCCTCGAGCGGGTGCCCGCCGACATCCGCGCCCAGGGCGGGGTGTCGCGGATGAGCGACCCCGACATGATCGAGGGGATCGTCGCCGCCGTGTCGATCCCGGTCATGGCCAAGGCCCGCATCGGCCACTTCGTCGAGGCCCAGGTCCTCCAGGCGATGGGTGTCGACTACGTCGACGAGTCGGAGGTGCTGACCCCGGCCGACTACGCCAACCACATCGACAAGTGGCAGTTCACGGTGCCCTTCGTGTGCGGCGCCACCAACCTGGGCGAGGCGCTGCGGCGGCTCACCGAGGGGGCCGCCATGATCCGGTCCAAGGGTGAGGCCGGCACCGGCGACGTGTCGAACGCGACCATGCACATGCGCAAGATCCGTGGTGAGATCAAGCGCCTCTCCTCCCTTCCCGACGACGAGCTGTTCGTCGCGGCCAAGGAGTTGCAGGCGCCGTACGAGCTGGTGGCCGAGGTCGCCAGGCTCGGCAAGCTGCCCGTGGTGTTGTTCACCGCCGGCGGCATCGCCACCCCGGCGGACGCGGCGATGATGATGCAGCTCGGCGCCGAGGGCGTGTTCGTCGGCTCCGGCATCTTCAAGTCGGGCGACCCGGCCAAGCGCGCCGCGGCCATCGTGAAGGCCACCACCTTCTACGATGATCCCGACGTGATCGCCAAGGTCTCCAGGGGCCTGGGCGAGGCCATGGTCGGTATCAACGTCGACGACATCCCGCAGCCGCACCGCCTCGCCGAGCGCGGCTGGTGACTTCCGAGAACGCGTAGCGGCTCCCCTCGGCGGGGGGCCGCTTTCGCTTTGTGCTGACAGTTACTGAAGAAGTTTGGTCAAAAGCCACCTTCTGGACATCGGGTTCCGCCAAGCTGCGGTGCGTCGTCTTGCCTGATCGTCTAGGAGGTCCCCATGCCCGCTCTTTCCAGGCGGTCCTTTCTCGTCACCGGCCTCGCCGTGGGCGCCGTCGCGGGAACGCCCGCGCTCGCCGTCGCGGAGGGCCGGCTGCGCTCCGATCCCTTCACCCTCGGAGTCGCTTCGGGCGACCCGAGCCACGACGGCTTCGTGATCTGGACCCGCCTCGCCCTCGCGCCGCTCGCCGAGGACGGCCTCGGCGGGATGCCCGACCGCACGGTGCCGGTCCACTGGGAGGTCGCCACCGACGAGCACTTCCGGCACGTGGTACGGCGTGGCACCGCGCAGGCCAGGACGGAGTGGGGCCACAGCGTCCACGTCGAACTGGACGACATGCTCTCCGACCGGGAGTTCTGGTACCGCTTCAAGACCGGCACACACCTCTCCCCGGTGGGCCGCGCGCGCACCGCGCCGCACCCCCTCTCGTACGGCTCGGGCCTGGCGATGGCCTTCGTCTCGTGCGCGCAGTTCGAGCACGGCTACTTCACCGCCTACCGCAGGCTGGCGGAGGAGCGACCCGACCTCATCCTGCACCTGGGCGACTACCAGTACGAGTACACCCGTGACACCTACAACATCCCCGGCGGCAACCTCCGCCACCACGAGGGACCGGAGACCGAGACGCTGGCGAACTACCGTCAGCGCCACGCCCAGTACAAGGCCGACCCCGACCTCCAGGCCGCGCACGCCGCCGCCAGCTGGGCCGTCGTCTGGGACGACCACGAGCTGGACAACAACTGGGCCGACGAGGTCCCGGAGAAGCCGGAGATCCCGCAGCCCGGTTTCCTGAGCAGGCGCGAGGCCGCGTTCCGCGCCTACTACGAGAACATGCCGCTGCGCCGTACCTCCATCCCGCGCGGCATCGACATGCAGCTCTACCGGCGGCTCAGCTGGGGCCGGTTGGCGAACTTCCACATGCTCGACACCCGGCAGTACCGCAGCGACCAGGGGTGCGGGGACGGCTACCGCGACTGCCCGGCGGCGGTGGACCCGGCGCGCTCGATCACCGGCGCGGAGCAGGAGGAGTGGCTGCTGCGCGGCTTCCACCACTCGCGCGCCCGCTGGGACATCCTTGGCCAGCAGGTCTTCTTCGCCCAGCGCGACAACAACGCCGGCCCCGCCAAGGTGACCAGCCAGGACGCCTGGGACGGCTACGCCGCCTCCCGGCAGCGGATCACCCAGGGCTGGGTCGACGCGGAGGTGCGCAACGCGGTCGTGCTCACCGGTGACGTGCACGCGCACTGGGCGAGCGACCTCAAGCTCGACTACGACGACCCGACCTCGGCGAGCGTGGGCTCGGAGCTGGTCGCCTCCTCCATCAGCACCGGCGGCGACGGCAGCGACACCGACCCGGCGACGCATCCCTTCCTGACCATCAACCCGCACCTGAAGTTCTACAACAACCAGCGCGGCTACGTGATCACCCGGATCGGCAAGGACGCGATCACCGCGGACTTCAAGGTGCTGCCCGCCGTCTCCCGGCCGGACGCCGCGGCGCACGTCAAGGCCACCTACGTGATCGAGGACCGGGTCCCCGGCGTGCAGCAGACCTACCTGCGCCCGCTCGACCCCGGCGCCGAGCGCCTGGCGCCGGAGGACCAGATCCGGGACACCGTGGACCGCGAGACCCTGCGCCCCTGACCCCACCACCGGCGGGGGGGGGGGGGCCGCCCCCCCCCCGAAGGGGGTGGTAATTTGGCACGCGTATTTGTTATTGGGAAATAGTAA
>NZ_JAKNTW010000026.1 GCF_022213955.1 Dolomitihabitans soli
GCCCCCGTGCCCCGCCCCCCCCGCCCCCCCTCCCCCCCCCCCCCCCGCCGCCCCCCCCCCCCCCCCCCCCCTTCTCGGGTTGATACTTAGCCAGTCTAAGTTAGACTGGCTAAGTATGAATGCCGACGATCTCGCTGTCAGCCTGTCCCGCGAGCTGCGCCACCTGGTGATGCTCCTGCGCAGGGCAGCCGCCGGGCAGCCGGTCACCAGCCAGCAGTACGCCGTGCTGGGTTCGCTGGAGGCCGGGCCGCGCAGGATGACGGAGCTCGCCGAGGAGCACGGGGTGCAGCTCCCGACGATGACGGTGCAGATCAACCGCCTGGAGGACCCCGGCCTGGTGGCGCGGGGGAGCGACCCCGCCGACGCCCGGGTCCGCACCGTGGAGCTCACCGACGAGGGCCGCGCCCGCCTTGAGGCGGTACGGCGGGCCAGGCACGCGTTCCTCGCGCGGCAGCTCGACGCGCTGACC
Organism: Dolomitihabitans soli; assembly: GCF_022213955.1. GTDB lineage: Bacteria > Actinomycetota > Actinomycetes > Streptosporangiales > Streptosporangiaceae > Streptosporangium_A > Streptosporangium_A soli. The sequence continues at coordinate 470 of NZ_JAKNTW010000026.1, forward strand.
CCGGCGGAGCGCGAGGCCATCGCGGCGGCGCTGCCGGCGCTGTCCCGACTCGGAAGGAAGCAATGAACATTCTGCGTCAGCCCAAGGCGGTCTGGGCCACCGCGTTCGCCGCGGTCGTGGCCTTCATGGGCATCGGGCTGGTCGATCCGATCCTGCCCTCGATCGCCCAGGGCCTGAACGCCTCGCCGAGCCAGGTGTCGCTGCTCTTCACCAGTTACTTCCTGGTGACGGCGGTGGCGATGCTGATCACCGGATGGGTGTCGAGCCGGATCGGCGGCAAGCGCACGCTGCTGCTCGGACTGGCCCTGGTGGTGGTGTTCGCGGCGCTGGCGGGGACCTCGGACAGCGTCGCCGCGCTGGTGGGCTTCCGCGCGGGCTGGGGGCTCGGCAACGCGCTGTTCGTGGCCACCGCGCTGGCCGTCATCGTCGGCGCGGCGAGCGGCGGCGCCGAGGCGGCCATCGTGTTGTACGAGGCGGCGCTCGGCCTCGGTATCTCCGCGGGCCCGCTGGCCGGCGCCCTGCTCGGCGACTGGAACTGGCGTTTTCCCTTCTTCGGCACCGCCACGCTGATGGCCGTCGGCTTCGTCTGCCTCGCCACGCTGCTGCACCGTACGCCCGAGCCCGGGGTGCGGACCAGGCTGGCCGACCCGTTGCGGGCGCTGGCCCACGGCGGGTTGTCGACCACGGCGTTCACGGCGCTGTTCTACAATTTCGCCTTCTTCACCGTGCTGGCGTTCACGCCGTTCATCCTGGGCATGTCGGCCTACGGGATCGGGGCCGTCTTCTTCGGCTGGGGCGTGTGCGTCGCGCTCGCCTCCGTCTTCGGCGCGCCGTACCTGCGGCGGAGGTTCGGGGCGGTCCGGGTGTTGTGGGCGTCGCTGGCGCTGCTCGGGGTCTTCCAGGTGGGCATCGCGCTGTCGGGGAACGTCGCGGGGATCGTGGTGTTCACGGTGCTGTGCGGCATTCCGATCGGGGTGAACAACACGGTGTTCACCGAGGCGGCGATGGCGGTCTCCGACGCGCCCCGGCCGGTGGCGTCGGCGGGCTACAACTTCGTCCGGTGGATGGGCGGGGCGCTGGCGCCGTTCATCGCCACCAAGCTGGGCGAGGAGATCAGCCCCGACCTGCCGTACTATCTGGGCGCGCTGTGCTGCCTGGCCGGTATCGGGGTGCTGGCGCTGCGCCGTCACCACCTGACCGCCCTCGCCCGGGTGGACGTGCCGGAGGTGGCGCCCGCGCGGGTGTGAGAACTCACAGCGAACCATGGACACCGGTGAGATCAAGTGATTAGATGACTTGATAACTGACCAAGGAGTTCCATGTCGCACAGTGAGGTGGTTCGCCCCTCCCTCTCGGACGTCCTCACCGAGCGCATGCTCGAACTGATCCGGGCGGGCGGGCTGCGGCCGGGAGACCGGCTGCCGTCCACCCGGGACCTCTCGCAGCGGTTCGCGGTGACCCCGCCCACGCTGCGCGAGGTGCTGCGCCGGCTGGAGGCCACCGGTGCCGTCGAGATGCGGCACGGTTCCGGACTGTACGTCGGGGCCAACATCGAGCGGATCGTCCTGCCCAATCCCAACATGAGGGAGATGCACGGCGGGCAACTCCTGGAACTCCTCGACGCCCGCATCGTCATCGAACCGCCGCTCGCCGCCCTCGCCGCCCAGCGGGCCGGCGAGGAGGACCTGGCCCGCCTGCGGACCGTCCTCGGCGAGGCGGCCAGACATCTGCTCGGTGAGGACGCCGAGCTGCACGACGCCAACATGACCTTCCACCGGGCGACGGTGAAGGCGGCGAACAACTCCGTGCTCGACGAGGTCGTGGACTCGCTGTTATCCGTCCATGGTTCGGAACAACGCGAGATCCTGCGGATATTCGACGATCGGCGCCGTGACTACAACGAGCATCTCGCGATCCTCGAAGCGATCGAGGCGCGTGACGCCGCGGCCGCCGAGGAGCTCATGCGCGCGCATCTCGTGGACGTGAAGAGCGTCATCGAGCTGAGGCTCGCGTAGCAAGACACCCCCATCAGTGAACAGGAGGCCGGTGTATGACCCGGTCGCGTCGACTTCGCATGGCCACGCTCAGTGTGGCCGCCATTTCGCTCATCCTCGCCGGCTGCTCCTCGGGTGAGGACCCCAAGGCCGGCAAGACCGAGCTGACGCTCTACAACGACAAAGGCGCCTGGAGCAAGTACTTCGAAGAGATGGGCTCGCTGTCGAAGCAGAAGATCGGCCTCGGCATGAAGCCGGTCGGCTACACCGACTCCGCCGGCTACCAGGCCTTCATCAAGGCGTCGTTCCGCACCGACGTCAAGCCCGACCTCTTCAGCTGGCAGACCGGGGGGATGCTGGCGGAGATCGTCAAGCAGAAGCAGGTGGCCGAGACCACGGAGGTGTGGCAGGAGGCCATCAAGAACGGCGACCTCTCCCAGGACGTGGCGAGCTACTACACCGTGGACGGCAAGCAGTACTGCGTCCCGATGAACGTCGCCTACTGGGGCATGTTCTACAACAAGAAGATCTTCGACCAGCACGAGCTGAAGCCCCCCACGACCTGGGACGAGCTCATCAAGATCGCGGACACGCTGAAGCAGAACAAGCTGCCCGCGTTCTACCACACCTCCGTGCTCTTCTCCTTCGTCTGGTTCGAGCAGCTCCTCGCGGGCACCGACCCCGACCTGTACGACAAGTTGTCCACGGGGCAGGCGAAGTACACCGACCCGGGCGTGGTCGCGGTGATGGAGCGCTGGAAGTCGATGATCGACGCCGGCTACTTCGTCAACCCGGGCGACAAGACCGACCCCGGCGACGTGCTGAAGAACGGCAAGGCCGCGATGGTGTCGTTCGGCACCTTCTTCAACACGAGCATGACCCAGCGCGCCATGAAGCCCGGCGAGGACTACGGGTTCTTCGTCATCCCCAACGTCAACGCGTCGCTGCCGAAGACCTCCATGATCTTCGAGAGCGGGCCGCTGTGCTCGCAGACGAAGGCCGCCGACCCGGCCGCCAACATGAAGTACCTCAAGTGGTGGGTCGGCGAGGAGGCGCAGCAGAAGTGGTCCATCGCCCGCGGTGACGTCTCGGCCAACCCGAAGGTCAAGGGCGACGACGAGGCGCTCAACAAGATCACCGAGGATGCCGGCAAGGGCGAGTACCGTCTCGTCAACCGCTACTTCGAGGCGACCCCCCCGCCGATCCTGACGGCCGCGCTCGATGGCTTCGGCGCTTTCCTGGTCAAGCCGGACAGCTATCCGAAGGTGCTGGAAGACATCCAGCGGGCCGCCGACGAGTACTGGAGCACGCACCGGTGACGGTGGCGACGACGAAGCCCGGCGGCGTGTCCCGCCGCCGGGCCCCGCTGCTCGGCACCTTCAGGCACGGCTACGTGGCCCCCGCGGCGCTGCTCGTCGCGGGGCTGCTCTACGCGCCGTTCCTGTGGACGGTCTACCTCAGCTTCACCAGCTACGACGGTCTCGGCGACCCGGAGTGGACGGGCCTGGCCAACTTCGGGCGGCTGCTGGAGGACCCGGCCCTGCTCACCTCGCTCCGCAACACGCTGATCTGGGTGGCCGGGACCATGCTCCTCCCGGTGGGCCTCGGCCTGCTCATCGCGGTGCTGTCGTACGACCTCAAGCACGGCGTGTGGTACCGCCTGCCGTTCATGCTGCCCTACGCGCTCAGCGGCGCCGGGCTGGCCCTGGTGTGGAGCCCGATCCTGTCGCACGGCGGCATGGTCAACCTGCTGTTCGGGGTGGACACCGCGTTCCTGCAGGAGGAGCCGACCAACACGCTGGCCTTGCTGCTCGTCTGGACCTGGCAGCAACTCGGCGTGAACACCCTGTTGTTCGTGGTCGGCCTGCAGTCGATCCCGAAGGCGCCGATCGAGGCCGCGCGCATCGACGGGGCCTCCGGCTGGCAGCTGTTCCGGCGGGTCATCTGGCCGCTGATGGCCCCGCTCACCGCCGTCGTCGTCGGCCTCGCGCTGGTGGCCGGCCTGAAGACCTTCGACATCGTCTGGGTGATGACCCAGGGCGGGCCGGGGCGCAACTCGGAGACCCTCGCCGTGACGATGTACCGCGACACGTTCGTGGCCAGCGAGTACGGCTACGGGTCGGCGGTCGCGGTGATGCTGACCGTGGTGACGGGACTGGCGTCCTACCTCTACCTGCGCCGCCAGGTCGGAGGGACGTCGTGATCCGGCGCGCGGTGCTCATCGTGCTCGGCCTGGTCTGGCTGGGCCCCACCTACCTGCTCCTGATCAACGCCTTCCGCCCGGCGGAGAGCTACGACGCCGGGCGGGCCTGGATCCCGTCGGGCGACTTCGCCCTGCTGGACAACTTCGCCCGGGCCTGGGAGAGCGCGAACCTCGGCGACAGCCTGGCGAGCACGGCGCTCTACAGCATCGTCTCGCCGGCCGCCGGCGTGCTGATCGGCGCGCTCGCCGGCTACGCCATCGTGGTCCTGCGCCTGCGCTACGGGTTCTGGTGGTTCCTGCTCATCTTCGGCGGCACCATCTTCCCGTCGCAGATGCTGCTCGTGCCGCTGTTCATCGGTTACAGCGAAGCCGGGCTCTACGACGACCGGCTCGGCATGATCCTGCTCTACACGGCCATCAGCGTGCCGTTGTCGGCGTTCGTGCTGCGCAACTTCTTCACCGGGGTGGCGTTCTCGATCTTCGAGGCGGCGCGGATGGACGGCGCGTCCACCGGGCACATCTTCCTGCGGATCTACCTGCCGCTGGCGTCCAGCGCGCTGACCGCCGTCTTCATCCTCAATTTCACCTTCATCTGGAACGACCTGCTGTTCGGCCTGACGCTGACGCAGACCTCCACGGTGCGGCCGATCATGACCACACTCGCCGGTCTGCAGACCGACGTCTACGCCGGGATCCCGGTTCCCGTCGGCCTGGCCGCCGGACTGGTCGTCTCGTTGCCGACCGTGGTGGTGTTCCTCGCCACGCAGCGGCTTTTCGCCCGAGGTCTGGCCCTGGGCCAGGTATAGGAGATCTGACATGACAAGCCGGCTGCTGCAGCCGAGCCTGGGCTCGCCCGACTACGACGGCATCAGGCAGGCCCTGCGCCACGACACCTCGACCCCGGTCATCACCGTCCGGGGGCTCGACGTCCGCGTCGCGGTGCTCCCGCTCTTCACGCACGACGGCCGTCAGGCGGTACGCGTCGCGACGACCGGGATGATCCCCGACGGCCTGGAGCACGTGCTCCTCGACGGCGACGAGGTGGTCGACCGCTCGCGGGGCGCCGCGGTGACCCTGCTGGTGCCCGAGGTGACCGAGCCGCGCCGCCTCACCCTGGAGGTGCGCGACGGCGAGGGCCTCGTCGGCGCGGCGCCCATCACGGTGACCCCGCAGCGCAAGTGGAGCGTCTTCGTCGTCCACCACTCGCACCTCGACATCGGCTACACCGACCCGCAGGGCACGGTGCTCCGCAACCACCTCGACTACCTCGACGTGGCCCTGCGCCTCGCGGAGGAGACCGCGGACTGGCCGGACGACGCGCGGTTCCGCTGGTCGGTGGAGTCCTCGATGCCCGCGCTGCGCTGGCTCGACGCCCGCCCGGCCGAGATGGTCGAGGCGTTCGCCGCCCGGGCGCGCGCCGGCCAGATCGAGGTCACCGCGCTGCCGCTCCAGCTGCACACCGAGGCCTGCTCGACCGAGGAGCTGTACCGCCAGCTCAGGCACACCACCGAGCTCAAGGAGAAGTACGGCTTCGCCACCCGGTCGGCGATGCACACCGACGTGCCCGGCGCCGTGGTCGGCCTGGTCGACGCGCTCAACGCGGCCGGGGTGCGCTACCTCGCCGCCGCGCACAACTGGGCCGGCCGTTCGGTGCCCTACCTGGTCGGCGGCGACAAGCTGACCCGCCCGTTCAGGTGGCGCGCGCCCAGCGGGAACGAACTGCTCGTCTGGTTCACCGACACCCCGCACGGCATGGCCTACATGGAGGGCAACACGGTCGGCCTGACCGACTCCTACGAGCTGGCCGACGACCTCCTGCCGCGCTACCTGTCCGCGCTGGCGAACCGCTCCTACCCCTACGGCCCCGGCACCTTCGGCTGGCAGGGCCCCGACGCGCCCAAGGCCCCCTACGAGCTGGACGCGCTGCACCTGCGCGTACAGGGCGCGCACGCCGACAACGCCGGCCCCTCTATCGTGCCGGCGAGCATCGTGCGCCGGTGGAACGAGCAGTGGGCCTACCCGCGCCTGCGCTCGGCGGTGAACAGCGACTTCTTCGACCACGTCCAGGAGCGTTACGGCGACTCGCTGGCCGTACACGAGGGTGACTGGACCGACTGGTGGGCCGACGGGCTCGGCTCCGGCGCCCGCCCGCTGGGCTACGTACGGCGGGCGCAGAGCGCGCTGCGGGCGGCGGAGACGCTGCACGCGCTGGCCGGTCCCGAGGGCGACGCGACCCAGGTCATCGATGAGGCGTACGACAAGGTGGCGCTGTTCAACGAGCACACCTGGGGGGCCGCCAACCCGTGGGAGGACGCCGAGGACGGCGGCGACTCGGGCGGGCTGCAGTGGACCCGCAAGTCGGCCGGCGCCTACCAGGCCCAGGACGACGCCGCCGACCTGCTGCACGCGGCGGTCAGGCGGTTCGGGACCACGTTCGGGCCGGCGGCGGGCGCGGCGGCGTCCTTCGCCGTCTTCAACCCGGCCACCCGTGCCCGCACCGACACCGTGCGCGCCTTCCTGCCGCGGGACATCGTGCCGCTGGAGGCGCCGGTCGCGCTGGTGGACGCGCGCACCGGGGAGCGGATCCCGCACCACGAGGAGGTCGTGCACCCGGTCGACTGGCCGACCAGGCCCATCGGCCGCCACCTTGAGGCCGTGCTCCCCGACGTGCCCGGCCTCGGCTACGCGCGGATCGACGTGGTCGAGGCGGCGGAGGCGACCCCGCCGGCCGCCGACCTTGGCTTCGACGGGACGATCGAGAACGAGTTCTACCGCGTTGCCTACGACGTGCGCGAGGGGTTCATCCGGTCGGTGTTCGACAAGGTCGCCGGGCGCGAACTGGTCAACGCCGACGCGGCCGCCGGGTTCGGCCAGTACGTCTACGACCGGTACGCCACCGCGCCGCACTTCAACCACCTGTCCGGGCACGTCGGCGCGCACGACAGGACCCTGCTGGGCGACCGGGCGATCGGCAGGCACGCCGCGATCGTCAAGGCCACCCGCACCGCCGTGGGCGAGCGCCTGGTCATCGAGTTGCAGGCCAAGGGCGTCGACTGGCTGCGCACCACGATCGACCTGCACTACGGCGTGCCCCGGCTCGACCTGAGCTACCAGCTCGCCAAGCAGGGCACGCCCGCCAAGGAGGCGGTCTTCCTCGCCTTCCCGTTCGCCACCTCGAGGCCGCCCGCGTCCTGGGAGCTGACCGGCGGGGTGGGCGGCGACCGGGTGCCGCGGGTTCCCGGCTCGGCGGAGTACATGCTGCCCATCAGGCACTGGATCTCCTTCGAGGACCCGGAGCTGACGATCTCCTGGGCGACCCTGGAGGCGCCGCTGGTGCAACTCGGCACCATCCACATGCCCTACGCGCCGTTCCCGCCGACGCTGGACGAGGAACCGGGAACCGTCTACTCCTGGGCGCTGAACAACATCTGGGACACCAACTTCCCGGCCCAGCAGCAGGGCGAGACGACGTTCAGATACGCCGTGACGTCGGCGGCCTCCGTACCGGGCAGCAGGCTCGGCGCCCAGGCGGCGGCCGGGCTCACCGAGCCCTTCATCGGGGTGCTGGCCACCGGTGCGACGCCCGCGCCCGCCACCGAGCAGTTCGTCACCGTGGACGACCCGGACGTGCTGGTCACCTCGGTCGGCCAGACGCCGGAAGGGGTCGTCGTCCGCCTGCAGTCGCTGGCGGCCGACCCGGTGGAGGTCACCGTGGGCGTCCCGGGGCTGCGCGAGGCGCGGGTCAGCGCCGGGCTGGACTACGAGACGAGGCCGCTGGACGTCCGCGACCAGTCGGTGAGGGTACGGCTGCCCGCGTGCGGGGTGGCCGCCGTTTGGGGGATTCGTGAAGATCGTTGACATCCGCGCGACGACGGTCGCCGTGCCGCTGGAGGCGCCGTTGCGGCACAGCAACGGCGCCCACTGGGGCCGGTTCGTCCGGACGATCGTGGAGGTCGAGGCGGACAACGGGCTGGTCGGCCTGGGGGAGATGGGCGGGGGAGGGGAGAGTGCGGAGGCGGCCATCCGCGCGCTGCTGCCCTACCTCGCCGGGCACGACCCGTTCCAGCTGGAGACGCTGCGCTTCAAGATCGCCAATCCGACGGCGTCGCTCTACAACAACCGGACCCAGTTGCTGGCGGCGATCGAGTTCGCCTGCGTCGACCTGATCGGGCTGCACCTCGGCGTCCCGGCGCACGACGTGCTCGGCGGGCGGGTCCGCGACGCCGTGCCGTTCGCCTCCTACCTGTTCTTCCGCTACCCCGGCGCGGGCTTCGACGAGATCCGCACCCCGGACCAGCTCGTCGAGCACGCCCGCGGGCTGCGGGAGGCGCACGGCTTCACGGTGCACAAGCTCAAGGGCGGGGTGTTCCCGCCCGACTACGAGCTGGAGTGCTACCGCGCGCTGGCCGACGCGTTCCCCGGCGACCGGTTGCGCTACGACCCGAACGCGGTGCTCTCGCCCGCCGAGGGGCTGCGCTTCGGCCGGGCGATCGAAGGGCTGTCCAACGACTACCTCGAGGACCCGGTGTACGGGCTGGAGGGGCTGCGGCAGATCCGCGAGCAGGTGCGGGTGCCGATCGCGACCAACACCGTCGTGGTCAACTTCGAGCAGCTCGCCACCAACGTGCTGCGCCGCAGCGCGGACGTGATCCTGCTGGACACGACGTTCTGGGGCGGCATCAGGCCGTGCGTCAAGGCGGCGGGGGTGTGCGAGACCTTCCAGCTCGGGGTCGCCGTGCACTCCTCCGGCGAGCTGGGCATCCAGCTCGCCACGATGCTGCACCTGGGGGCGGTCCTGCCGAACCTGACGTACGCGGCGGACGCGCACTACCACCAGCTCCGCGACGACGTGATCGAGGGAGGCAAGCTGCCCTATGCCGACGGGCGGATCGCGGTCCCGACCGGTCCCGGCCTGGGCGTGCGGCTCGACGCGGACCGGGTCGCCGAGTACGCGGAGCTGTATCGCGAGCTGGGGGGCTACCCCTACGACCGGGACCCCGGGCGTCCCGGCTGGTACGCCCAGGTCCCGAACGAACGCTTCGCCGATCCCGCCCTGGCCCTCGACCCGCTGGGCTGACCGGCCCGGACGCCGGGGCGCGGTGGCCTTCGGGCCGCCGCGCCCCGCTCCGGTCCACGCCGACCGGCGTCACCGGTCCTGTGCCGGGGGCGCGGTGACCTCATTCAGGGAGGACGGCGGGGTTGCGGGCCAGCAGGCCGCCGTCCACGCGGTGCTCGGCGCCGGTGATGAAGGACGCGCCGGGGCCCGCCAGGAAGGCGACCATCTCGGCGACCTCCTCCGGCCTGGCGACCCTGCCGAGCGGGTGGGCGCGGCCCCACTGCGCGATCTGCTCCTCCTGGCTGAGCTCCCCGCGGAACAGGTCGGCGGCCCAGCGCAGCATGGGGGTGTCCACCGAGCCGGGGCAGACCACGTTGACCCGGATGCCGTCGGCGGCATGGTCGAGGGCCATCGCCCTGGTCAGCCCGTTGAGCGCCGATTTGCTCGCCGTGTAGGCCGCCACCTGCGTCTGCGACGCGAACGCCTGCACGGAGGAGAGCACCACGATCGCCCCGCCGCCGCGCGCCCGCAGGTGCGGGATGGCCGCCTGGCAGGTCAGGTAGACGCCCTTCACGTTGATGTCGAGCACCTCGTCCCAGGTCTCCTCGGAGGTGCCCTCGACGGTGCCGTAGCGCTGCACGCCCGCGCAGGTGGCGACCACGTCGAGCCCGCCGAAGGTCGAGACCGCCAGCTCGGCCAGGTCACGAAGCCGCCCGGCGTCGCGGACGTCGGCCTCCACGCCGATCACCCGATCGCGCTCGTCCGGCCGTACGGCGTCCGCGCCCACGCCGCAGTAGACCACCGCGGCCCCCGCGTCGGCGAGCCGGTCGACCACCGCGCGGCCGATCCCCATCGAACCACCGGTGACCAGGGCGACCTTGCCCTCGAACTCGTTCACCTGACAACCTCCGCCCGCAGGCTGAGCGCCCGCGTCTCGTACGGCTCCAGCAGCATCGCCGTCCCGTTGTCCACGGCCGCCGACAGCCCATCGGTGGGCATGCTGGAGAACGGCTCGAGCCCGATCGTGCGAGCCCGGCCCCACCAGGGATAATCCTCCGTCGCGCCGAGCTCCTGCCACATCCACAGGTACGGCAGGACGTTCGCGTCCCACGCCACGCGCAGCCCGAGCGTCTCACCGGCGACCTCGTACCAGCCGTCGGTGAAGCCGGTCAGATAGACGATGTCGCTCGGTCCGCCGTCGGGCACCACACTGAGGTCGGTGCTGCCGCCGCCGGGGGCGGGCACGGCGGGCCACGTCCAGGGGCCGCCCGCCAGTACCCGCCGTCCCGCCGGATGGATCGCGGTGGGATGGGGGATCACCGAGATCCCCTCGGGCAGCCGGATCCGGCTGCCGGGGCGCAGGAAGGGGGCGCCGAACACGATGTGGTGCCCCCACATCGCGTGCAGGGCGACGCCGGACTCGTTGGTCACCCGGCCCTCGATCTCCACCGACGGGGACCCGGAGACCATGCGGAACGTCTTCTCCAGCGCGAACGGCAGCCGTCTGGCCCGCACGCGGAGCCGTACCGCGACCTCCTCGGGGGAGTCGGCGACGATCGTGGCCGCCCAGGGCAGCCCGGCGACCTCGCCGTGCTGTGCCAGCCGGGCGCCGCGGTAGACGCTGGGCGCGCCGCCGTTGGGGAAGACCTCCTGCCAGCCGCCCTCGTAGTGGTCGATGAACGCGGCCTCGTCGTCGGCGGCGCCGCCGGCCACGTCGTGCGGCGCGCGCAGGCCCTGCGGCGAGAGCCACACGAAGTCGGTGTCGGTCGGTTTGTGCGCGAACTCCACCACGTCGCCGCCCTTGCCGGCCAGCACGGTGACGCGCAGCAGTTCGTTCTCCAGCACGACCGCCCGCATCCCGGCGAGAGTGATCTCGTGGATGCGGGCGGCCCAGTTGCGTCTCAGCGTCACCTGAAACTCAGATCGATGAAGCGCGGGCGGTAGATGGTGACGTCCTTGTAGTGGTCGGTGTTGACGAAGCTGTTGACGTTGTAGGACACCACCAGCTTGCCGTCGGCGTCGATCCCGGGGTGCGCGTGGGCGTTGTAGGTGAAGATGTTCGGCCCGTAGGTCGCGGCTTCGGGAGTTGTGTAAACCTGCGTCTTGGCCGTGAAGGGCCCGTACGGCGTGCAGGAGTGGTAGGCGACGATCCGCGGGCTCAGGGTCTCCGTCGTGTCATGGGTGATCAGCACGTAGGAGCCGCCCACCTTGCTGACGCTGTACTCGTTGGCCACGCCGGGCATCACGCGCGCCGAGTCGGCCTCGGCCGTGGACCAGGCGCCCGCGGCGGTGTAGTACTCCCACTGCCCGAGCAGGCTCTTTCCGTTGACCCTGGCGATGTGCATGTACTTCGTCCCGCCCAGGTCCTCCACCCCGTAGATGTAGGTGTGCGAGCCGGCCCGGTGGAAGCCGGAGGCCCAGGCGACGCTCTTGCCGGAGGGCAGCGGGTGCACGCTGACCGGGGAGGTCAGCCGCCCCGTGGGGAACCTGGCCACGACGTTGCGCGACCAGCGCCAGTCCCACTGGCCCGCGCCGAACCGCTCGTACTCCTGGTAGGTCACCTCGACCAGGCCGCCGGCGAGGACGGCGTCGCCCGCCCAGTACCAGTGCTTGTCGTCGCGCGGCGGCATGACGGCCTTCGGGTCCTCGGCGGTCCCGCCGTGGATCGTGGACAGGCGGCCGTTCCGCTCCACCGCGAAGGAGTTGTTGATGAACGCGGTCGTGCCGCCCTCCTCCTTGACCGGCGGGCGCGACCCGTCGGGGTTCACCTGCCCGAGGAAGGTGTCGGAGAAGACCCACAGCCGGCGGCCGTTCGCCAGCGTCAGCGAGTAGGTGCCGTCGGCGCCGGTCCAGTCGTCCAGCCGGCCGTTGTCGTCGCCGTAGGCGGTGAACAGGTTCGTCAGGCGGGTGTTGGTCGTCGCGCCCTGGAACTCGGGGATGTCGCACGCCGGCTTGGCGGACGTGGTGGCCTGCGGGCTCGCGGTGACCGGCGCCGGCCGGGGCGGCGCGGCCAGGGCGGCCGGGGGCAGCGCGCCGGCGCCGAGCAGTCCTGCGAGGAGGGGGATCAGTGCATATCGAGCTCGCGACATCACACTTCCTATCAGCCGACGGTGAGTGCCTATAGTTCTAGTCATCAGATCACATACTGTCTAGATCTATCTTTGGCGGAAGACGTGCCGATGCCTGTGCGTTGAAGTTCAGGGATTACTCTGATCCCCCCGAACCCAGACGAAAGGATGACGGTGCCCACGATCGGTGTGCTCGCCCTTCAGGGAGACGTCCGCGAGCATCTGCACTCCCTCACGGCCACGGGCGCCAAGGCGCTCGCCGTACGCAGGCCGGAGGAGCTCGACACGGTCGACGCGCTGGTCATCCCTGGCGGGGAGTCCACCACGATGTGGAAACTCGCCGACGCCTTCGACCTGCTCCAGCCGCTGCGGCTGCGGATCAAGGAGGGGATGCCCGCCTACGGCTCCTGCGCCGGCATGATCATGCTGGCCGACCGGATCGAGGGCGGGATCGAAGGGCAGCAGACGATCGGCGGCATCGACATGACGGTCCGCCGCAACGCCTTCGGCCGCCAGGTCGACTCCTTCGAGGCCGACATCGACTTCGCCGGGCGCGGCAGGCGCCGGGCGGTCTTCATCCGGGCGCCCTGGGTCGAGGCGGTGGGTTCGGGCGTCGAAGTTCTGGCGGTGGCCGAACCTGGGGATAGGATCGTCGCGGTCCGTCAGGGATCGCTGCTCGCCACGTCCTTCCATCCGGAGCTGACGGTGGACATCGGCGTGCACTCATACTTCGCCGAGATGGTCCGCGCGAGCTGAGTACGCGGGAGAGCAGGCCCGCACGAGACGAGAGGGAGTTCCAGGCGATGTCCGGCCACTCCAAATGGGCGACGACGAAGCACAAGAAAGCCGTGGTCGACGCCAAGCGCGGCAAGCTGTTCGCCAAGCTCATCAAGAACATCGAGGTGGCCGCCCGGACCGGTGGTCCCGACCTCGACGGCAACCCGACCCTCTACGACGCCGTCCAGAAGGCCAGGAAGAACTCCGTGCCGCTGGACAACATCGAGCGGGCCCGCAAACGCGGCGGCGGCCTGGAGGCCGGCGGGGCCGAATGGCAGACGATCATGTATGAGGGATACGCCCCCGGCGGGGTGGCGGTGCTCATCGAGTGCCTCACCGACAACCGCAACCGGGCGGCGTCGGAGGTCCGGGTCGCGATGACCCGCAACGGCGGCTCGATGGCCGACCCGGGCTCGGTGTCCTACATGTTCAACCGCAAGGGCGTCGTCATCGTGCCGAAGGCCGAGGGCCTGTCCGAGGACGACGTGCTGGTCGCGGTCCTCGACGCCGGCGCCGAGGAGGTCAACGACCTCGGTGAGTCCTTCGAGGTCGTCTCCGAGGCCGGTGACCTCATCCCGGTCCGCAAGGCGTTGCAGGACGCGGGCGTCGACTACGAGTCGGCCGAGGCGTCCTTCCTGCCCTCGCTGAGCGTCCCCCTGGAGGAGGACGGCGCGAAGAAGGTCTTCCGCCTGCTGGAGGCGCTGGAGGACAGCGACGACGTGCAGAACGTCTGGGCCAACTTCGACGTCTCCGACGAGGTCCTGGCCCGGCTCGACTGACAATTCGTTCGCCCGGTGCCCGGCGGTTGCGTAAGTTGAGGCGTTGTGGACATTCGTGATCTGACGGTCGGCGACCTCGGGGCCGTGCTCGACAACCGCAAACGCGCGTTCGGCCCGGTCGCGCCGGCCGATGTCGAAATCTGGCAGAGAAGGATCACGCCGTCCCTTTCGCAGGGGCGCTGTCTCGGCGCCTTCGACGGGCCGCGCCTGGTCGCCACCAGCCGGATCATCGACCTCGTCCAGTGGTGGCACGGCCGGCCGATGTCGATGGGCGGCGTGGCCGGCGTCACGGTCGCCCCCGAGGAGCGCGGCCGGGGCTTGGGGCGGCTCATCATGCGCGCCACCATCGAGCGCTGCGCCGCGCTCGGCCACTCCGTCTCCGCTCTCTTCCCGGCCACCACCCCCCTCTACCGCGGCCTCGGCTGGGAGCACGCCGGCGCCCAGTACGACGCCACCCTGCGGCCCGAGGCGCTGCGGTCGATCCGGCAGACCGAGCAGGTCAAGCTCCGCAGGATCGGCCCCGACGACGCCCCCGCGGTGCGGGCCGTCCTCGATCGCGTGTACGGCGAGAACAGGGCGAGCGGCCCGATCGGCTGGGACGAGCACAGCCTGCGCATCTGGCTCGACACGCCCGACGACTTCCGCTACGCCGCCGACGACGGCTTCGTCGTCTACCGCTGGAACGGGCAGCGCATCGACGTCGACAACCTCGTCGCCGGGTCGGAGGCCACCGCCAGGGCCCTGTGGGCGATGGTCGGCACCTCCTCCACGATCGCCCAGTCGGTCCGCGCCTGCGTCGCCCCCGACGACCCGGTGTTCTGGCTGGTCGGCGAGCGCACGACCGACCAGGTGGCGCAGGCCCGCTGGATGTTCCGCGTCATCGATGTGGCCGCCGCCCTCGCCGGGCGGGGCTTCCCGCTCGGCGCCACGCTCGACACCGTGATCGAGGTGGCGGACCCCGAGCGCGCCGCCAACTCCGGCGGATGGCACCTGCGGGTCGCCGGCGGCACCGGTACGGCGAGCCCCGCCGCCCCCTCCCGCAGTGGGCCGCGCCTGTCCGTCGGCGGGTTCTCCGCCCTGTTCGCGGGAGTGCCGATGGCCACGCTCCGGCGGGCCGGCCTCGTCTCAGGCGGCGACGGCAGCGGAGACGACGAACTGGATACGGCTTTCCGCGCTACGCCGTACATGCTGGATAACTTCTGATCATTTAGGGTTCGCCGGCGTTTGTCGTGCCGGTGCCTCAGATCATCCAGTCCAACTCTGCCGTGGTATCGCCGCCTTTATGGCGGAGAGGTGCCGATCGAGGATCGCGCGGGGTAAGCGCGCCGGGCAGGCGTCTGGTCCCGACCACCGAATTCCCGGTTATGGCCCCGGTCACCGAGCTCTTGTGGAATCGTGTCAGCTCCTTTCCGGCGGAATCGAAAGCGGCCCACGGGAGATCGCATTCCCGATATCACGAGTGATTGGGCCTCCCTTCCGTAACTCCACCCTCAATACGATCGTGTGCACCCACAGGAAAACGCGGCGCATGAAAGATCACTGTGAAGAAGGTCGAAGAAGTCGAGACGGCCGGTAACGGCGATGCCCGGGCGTGGCAGGCGGGCCGGTGGCTCCTGACCGGTCGCGGCCTCCGCCGACCGGCCGGCGGTCGGGCGGCTGCGCGGTGAGCGTCGACCTGTCCTTCCTCAGCGTCGTCAGGGACGGCGAGGACGACTACGTCATCGGCAACGGCGAGACCTTCGCCAACGTGCCGGAGATCGCGGCGGCGGTGGTCGGGCTGCTCGACGGCACCAGGAGCGCCCAGGAGGTGCGCGAGCACGTCATGCGGACGAGAGGCGTCGACGTCGACGTCGCCGACTTCGTCTCCGGCCTGGACGGCATCGGCCTGCTCGCCGTACCCGAGCGGCCGCCCAACCTGTGGGACCGGATCCAGCGGCACCACGTGGCCTGGCTCTTCTCCCGGCCGGCCGACGTGGTCGTGCTGCTGCTCACCGGCTGCGCGGTCGCGGCGCTGATCCTGCGGCCGGACGTCGCGCCCACCTACTCCGGCGTCATCTGGTCGGGCTCCAGCCTGGTCTTCACCGCCTCCTTCGCGGCCGGGTCGTGGCTGCTCGTCCTCATGCACGAGCTCAGTCACATCGCGGCCGCCAGGTCGCTCGGCGTGCGCGCCGGGCTGTCCCTGGGCGCCCGGTCGCGGTTCCTGGTCGTGCAGACCGACGTGACGGGGGTGTGGCGCAGCCCGCGCCGCGCCCGCCAGCGCGTCTACCTGGCGGGGATGCGGACCGACCTCGCGATCTTCTCGGCGGCCGTCTGCGTGGCCGCGATCACGGGGGACCAGGCGATCGCGGGGCTCTCCCGGATGGCGGCCCTCATCTGCCTGTCGCAGATCGTGTGGCAGTTCCTGTTCTTCATGAAGACCGACGTCTACTACGCCTACGCCAATCTGAGCGGCGACAAGGACCTGATGGCCGCCGCCCGGGCGCACCTGGCGAGCGGCCGTACCTCCGCCGCGCCGCCCAGCGTGCGGATCTACGCGTGGTTCGTGGCCGCCGGCCGGGTCGTCGGCCTCGCGTTCCTCGCCCTCTACACCGTGCCCCTGACGGCCGCGGTCTGCGACCGGGCGCTCGCCGAGCTCTCCCTGGTCGCGAGCCCGCCGGACATCGTCTCCCCGGCCGGCACGCTGCTCGTCATCGGCCTCGGCTGGGCGTGGTACCTCTACGTGTGGCTCGTGCGCGGAACGCGTGTCCGGCGTGCGGGCAGACGGCGAGCGCGGTAAAGTTCCTCCGAACAGGTGTTCGGCGATGGAGAGGCGTGCCGGTGCGGTTGCCCGAGCTGCGGGTGATGGGGGTCGACCCGGGGCTGACCCGGTGCGGGCTCGGAGCGGTCGAGGGGCGTCCCGGCGCGCGGCTGTCCCTGGTCGCGGTCGGTGTGGTGCGCACCCCGCCCGACGCCGACCTCGGCGTGCGGCTGGTGGCGATCGAGGCCGAGATCGAGCGCTGGCTCGACGAGCTGCGGCCCGACTCCGTCGCGGTGGAGCGGGTCTTCGCCCAGCACAACACCCGCACCGTGATGGGCACGGCGCAGGCGTCGGCCGTCGCCATCCTCTGCGCCGCCAGGCGCGGCCTGCCCGTCACGCTGCACACCCCCAGCGAGGTCAAGGCCGCCATCACCGGCAGCGGCACCGCCGACAAGAAGCAGGTCGGCACGATGGTCACCCGGCTGCTCCGGCTGGAGAGCATGCCCAAGCCCGCCGACGCCGCCGACGCGCTCGCGCTCGCGATCTGCCACGTGTGGCGAGGCGGCGTGCAGAACCGGCTGGCGGAGGCGCTCGCCAAGGCGCAGTCCGCGCGACCCCCGAGAGGAGTGAGGCAGTGATCGCCTCGATCACCGGCAGGACCGCCATGATCGGGCCGGGCTCGGCCGTGGTCGAGGTCGGCGGGATCGGCATGCTCATGCACTGCACGCCGGGCACGCTCGGAGCCCTGCGGGTCGGCGAGAACGCCAGGCTGGCGACCTCCCTGGTGGTCCGCGAGGAGTCCCTGACCCTGTACGGCTTCGCCGAGGACGACGAGCGCGACCTGTTCGAGTCGGTGCAGCGGGTCGCCGGTGTCGGACCCCGGCTGGCGCTGGCGATGCTCGCCGTGCACGCGCCGGACCGGTTGCGGGTCGCGGTGGCCGCGGGCGACGTCAAGGCGCTGACCATGGTGCCCGGCATCGGCCCCAAGGTGGCGCAGCGCATCATCCTGGAGCTCAAGGACAAGCTCGGCACCCCGCGGAGCGCGGTCGAGGCCGCCCGGGGCGGGTACGTCGGCACGCCCGCCTGGCGCGAGCAGGTGCACTCCGGGCTGGTCGGGCTGGGCTACTCGGCGCGCGACGCCGACGAGGCCGTCGCCGTGGTCTCCCCCCAGGCCGACGCCGAGCTGGCTGCGGGAAGTCCTCCGCAGGTGGCCGTGCTGCTGAAGGCGGCACTGCGCGTTCTGAGCGTTCGCTAGGTTGGGGCCGTGAGTCTGGAACGCGATCTTGTGTCGCCCGACGCGGAAGGCGACGAGCGAGCCGTCGAGGCGGCCCTGCGTCCCAAGCGGCTGAGCGAGTTCATCGGCCAGGGGCGGGTCCGCGAGCAGCTCTCGCTGGTGCTGGAAAGCGCGCTGCGCCGCGGCCGGCCCCCCGACCATGTGCTGATGAACGGCTCGCCCGGCCTCGGCAAGACCACCCTGGCCATGATCATCGCCGCCGAGCTGGGCGCCCCGCTGCGCCTCACCTCCGGGCCCGCGCTGGAGCGCGCGGGCGATCTCGCCGCGATCCTTTCGACGCTGGCCGAGGGCGAGGTGCTGTTCATCGACGAGATCCACCGGATGGCCAGGCCCGCCGAGGAGATGCTCTATCTCGCGATGGAGGACTTCCGGGTCGACATCGTGGTGGGCAAGGGGCCGGGCGCGACCGCGATCCCGCTCGACATCGCGCCGTTCACCCTGGTCGGCGCCACCACGCGGGCGGGGCTGCTGCCCGCGCCGCTGCGCGACAGGTTCGGGTTCGTCGCGCACCTGGACTTCTACGAGCCCGCCGAGCTGGAGCGGGTCCTGCACCGCTCGTCCGGCCTGCTCGGCGTGAGCCTGCCCGATGACGCGGCCCGCGAGATCGCGCGGCGGTCCAGGGGCACTCCGCGCATCGCCAACCGGCTGCTGCGCAGGGTCCGCGACTTCTCCGAGGTCCGTGCGGAGGGCGTGGTCACCCAGGAGATCGCCTCGGCCGCGCTCACCCTCTACGAGGTCGACGCCGAGGGCCTGGACCGGCTCGACCGCGCCGTGCTCGGCGCCCTGCTGCGCAGGTTCGGCGGCGGGCCCGTGGGTCTGTCAACGCTGGCGGTGGCCGTGGGGGAGGAGCCGGAGACGGTGGAGGTCGTGGCCGAACCCTTCCTGGTACGGCAGGGCCTGCTGGCCCGCACGCCACGGGGCAGGGTCGCCACCGCCGCGGCGTGGGTCCACCTCGGCCTCGTCCCGCCGCCGGACGCGTTCGGCGCGTCCGTCGTCTCAGCCCTTTCCGACGACCCCTGATCACAGAACGGTGACAAGCATTGCAAACCGGGAACTTTCCCGCGCGCCGCATCGTGGGTTCGTTGCCGGGCATCTCGGCGCTCGCCTACACTCCGTGGCTTGGCTGGCTGTGTAGGCTGACGTGCTGAGCGGCGCGGCCGCAGCATCGCTTGAAGCACCGGCGGCTTGCCGGTTCGATCCCTCATGGAAGGTGGCCCACTGTGGGCGGCAACAACGCGCTTACCTCATTTCTGCCGCTGGTCCTGCTGGTCGTAGTCTTCTACTTCCTGCTGATCCGGCCGCAGCGTAAGCGTCAGCAGGAGCAGGTGCGCATGCAGAGCTCCCTTGCTCCTGGGACGCGCGTCATGACCACCACCGGCCTGTTCGCCACCGTGGTCGCCGTCGACGGCGACGAGGTGGTCCTGGAGATCGCCCCCGGCGTCGAGAGCCGCTGGACCAAGGCCGCGATCGGCCGTGTGGTGACTCCGGTCGCCGACACCCAGGACGCCGACGAGGCCAAGGGTGAGGAGGAAGACGAGCCCGCCGACGGCAAGGAGAACGGCGACGACAAGGGCTCGACCACCAAGCAGTCCTGACTAGGCTGAGAATCCCTAAACCCGAAAGAAACTGACGACCAGTGGCCCGACGACCGACCAGTAGCCCCAGCAGGCCGGGGCGGATGCTCCTGCTGCTCGTGGCCCTCATTCTCGCCATGGGCGGGACGATGCTCCTCCAGCAGTCGTTCGCCCCCCAGTTCGGCCTCGACCTCGCCGGCGGCACGACAGTGACGCTGTCCCCGGTCACGTCGAACGGCCAGCCGCCTTCGCAGGAGAGCCTCGACCTCGCCGTCAACATCATCCGTGACCGGGTCAACGGCAGCGGCATCTCCGACGCCGAGGTCGCCAAGTCCGGCGACAACATCGTGATCTCCGTGCCCGGCGTTGGCCAGGAGGAGGTCGTGGCCCTGGTCGGCACCACCGCGGAGCTCCGCTTCCGCCAGGTGCTCGCGGTCGCCGCGGCCGCGCCCGGCGAGATGCCCACCAACGCGCCGACGCCGTCCGCGACGCCCACCGGCACCGCGAAGGGCACGCCCACCCCGAAGGCCGAGGAGAGCACGGCTCCCACGCCGAAGGAGTCGGCGAAGGTGGGCGACCCGTCGCCCGGCCCGGCGGGCAAGGCGGTCTCCTCAGCGCTGACCAACCCCAGCCCCGCGAACACGCCGTCCCCCTCGGAGAAGTCCGGCGCGAAGGACGAGCCGAAGGACAAGGCGAAGGACAAGGCGACGCCCACGCCCTCCGCCACGCCCACGGCCCAGCCCAGTGAGGATCCGCTGGCCGGCATCGACACCACCGGCATCGACCCGGCGGTGCTCGCGCAGTTCGAGAAGCTCGACTGTCTCAAGAACGACCGTGGCCAGGGCTCGCAGGACGACCCCACCAAGCAGATCGCGGTCTGCGCCAAGGAACGGGACGCCCGCTACATCCTCGACAAGGCGGCCGTCGTCGGCACCGAGATCGCCAGTGCCGACTCGGGCGTCGACTCCACGACCGGCGAGTGGCTGGTCCAGCTCAGCTTCAAGAGCAGCGGCACCGACAAGTGGTCGCAGGTCACCACGACCGCCTTCAACTCGCAGGCGCCGCGCAACCAGGTGGCCATGGTCCTCGACGGCCTGGTGATCTCGGCTCCGGTCATCCAGGAGCCCATCACCGGCGGCCGGGCCCAGATCTCCGGCAGCTTCACCCAGGAGACCGCCGCCGACCTGTCGAACCAGCTCAAGTACGGCGCGCTGCCGCTGAAGTTCGTGCGCAGCTCCATCTCCGAGGTCTCCTCTACGCTCGGCGCCGACCAGCTCAGGGGCGGTCTCATCGCCGGCGGGATCGGCCTGGCCCTGGTGGTGATCTACTCGCTGCTCTACTACCGCGGCCTCGGCATCGTCTCGGTGCTGAGTCTCGGCGTGGCCACGATCATCACCTACGCCGCGGTGGTCATCCTCGGGCACAACGCGGGCTTCCGCCTGTCCCTGCCCCACATCATCGGCCTGGTGGTGTCGATCGGCATCACCGCCGACTCCTTCATCGTCTACTTCGAGCGCATTCGTGATGAGATGAAGGAGGGCAGACGGTCGTTGCGCGTGGCCGTCGAGGTCGCCTGGGTTCGTGCGCGCCGTACGATCCTGATCGCCGACGCGGTGATGTTCATCGCCGCGGTGGTGCTCTACTTCCTGGCGGTGGGAGGTGTGGCCGGGTTCGCGTTCGCGATGGGCCTGACCACCCTCATCGACATCTTGGTGGTGTTCATGTTCACCAAGCCCTTCGTGGCGCTGCTGGCGAAGATGGAGTTCTTCTCCAAGGGGCACAAGCTCTCGGGGCTGGACGCCGAGCGGATGAGCAGCGTTCCCGTCACCACGACCAATCCGCAGGAGGCCTGATATGGGCATCGGTCGCCGCCTATACCGCGGTGAGGTCAATGTCGACTTCGTCGGCCGCCAGAAGCTCTGGTACGGCCTGTCGGCCTTCCTGCTGGTCGTGTCGCTCGGCGGCCTGCTGATCAACGGCCTCAACCTGGGCGTGGAGTTCACCGGCGGCTCGGTCTTCTCCTTCAAAGCCCCGGCGGCCAACATCGAGCAGGTCCGCACGACCTTCGAGGACGAGGGCGTGCACCAGGCGATCGTGCAGACCGCGGGCGACCGCTGGCGGGTCACCACCGAGACCCTGACCGAGCAGCAGGGCACCAATCTGCAGAAGGCCGTGGCGAATGACTACGACCTGCCGCAGAACGAGGTCAACGTCGATCTGATCGGCGCGTCCTGGGGTGGTGAGGTCTCCAACAAGGCCTGGATCGGCCTGGGCGTCTTCATGCTGGCGATCATCCTCTACCTGACGATGGCGTTCGAGTGGAAGATGGCCCTGGCGGCGGTGGTCGCGCTGATCCACGACCTGATCATCACCGCGGGCGTCTACGCGTGGTCGGGATTCGAGGTGACGCCCGCGACCCTGCTGGGCTTCCTGACGATCCTCGGATACTCGCTCTACGACGCGGTCGTCGTGTTCGACATGATCAAGGAGGTCACCGCCAAGCTCGGCACGACCTCCAAACAGACCTACACGCAGGCCGCGAACAACGCGCTGAACCACACGCTGATCCGGTCGCTGAACACCACCCTGGTGGCGATCCTGCCGGTCGCGGCGATCCTGTTCATCGGCACCACGCTGCTCGGCGCGGGCACGCTGAAGGACCTGTCGCTGGCGCTGTTCGTCGGCATGCTGGTCGGCACCTACTCCTCGCTGTGCGTCGCCACGCCACTGCTGGTGACGTTGAAGGAGCGCGAGCCGAAGTACCGGGCCATCGCCAAGCGGCTGGCCAGCCGAGGCCCGGGAGCGAACGACGGGGTGTCCGACAAGCGCGAGCCCGTCGGCGCCGCCAACAGCTCGGCCGGTGAGAAACGCAAGAAGAAGTAGCAAGGTCCGCGCGCCTCCGCCCGCACCGGGCGGAGGCGCTGTCGTCCCACCCCCGATGGGCGGAGCATGAGTGAGCTGAGCACCCTGATCCTCGACCGGATCAGGGACGTCCCCGACTATCCGCAGCCCGGCGTGTTGTTCAAGGACATCACCCCGCTGCTCGCCGACCACGTGGCGTTCTCCGCCGTGGTGGACGAGATCGCCCGGCTGTGCGCGAACGTCGACAAGGTCATCGGCATGGAGGCGCGCGGATTCATTCTGGCCGCGCCGGCCGCCTACCGCGCGGGAGCCGGATTCGTACCTGTGCGTAAAAAGGGTAAACTGCCCGCCGAAACCTTCGAAGCCGCCTACGATCTGGAGTACGGCTCCGCTGTCATCGAGATCCATCGTGACGCGCTCGCTCCCGGAGACCGGGTCCTCATCGTCGACGACGTGCTCGCCACCGGCGGCACCGCGCGCGCTACGGTGGACCTTGTCCGTCAGACGGGAGCCGAGGTGACAGGGGTCGCCGTGTTGATGGAACTGGCCTTCCTCAAGGGCCGAGAGCAGTTGGAAGGCGTCGACCTGCACTCTCTCGTGATCGTCTGATCACCCCCGGGGACGGCCTCTCCAGTTTTCCCCACGGATACACTGAGGGGATCTGGACTCGAACGTGAGGAGTCTGTGTGCCCCGCGATGTGGTCGCGCCAGAGGTATCCGCCGACGGCGGCGTCCCCGAACCGGTCGCCTCCACCGGCGATCCCGGGTCGGCTGCGCCCGGTGACAGACCGGCCGCGCCCAGGCGAAGGCTCTCCCGTTTCGGGGGTGGGGCCATGAACCCGGTGCTCGAGCCACTCTTCAGAACGGTGCGGGCGACGCACCCGAAGGCCGATCTCCGGCTGATCGAGCGTGCCTACGAGGTGGCGGCGCACCATCACCGCGACCAGAAGCGCAAGAGCGGCGACCCGTACATCACCCACCCGCTCGCCGTGACGACGATCCTGGCCGAGCTGGGCACCGACGACGAGACCCTGTGCGCGGCCCTGCTGCACGACACCGTCGAGGACACCGCCTACAGCCTCGACGAGCTGCGCGCCGACTTCGGCGACAACATCGCGCTGCTCGTCGACGGCGTCACCAAGCTCGACAAGGTCAAGTTCGGCGACGCCGCGCAGGCCGAGACCGTCCGCAAGATGGTCGTGGCCATGTCCCGCGACATCCGGGTGCTGGTCATCAAGCTCGCGGACCGGCTGCACAACATGCGCACCATGCGTTATCTCCCCGAGCACAAGCGGGAGCAGAAGTCCCGCGAGACACTGGAGATCTTCGCCCCGCTGGCGCACCGCCTGGGCATGAACACCATCAAGTGGGAGCTGGAGGACCTGGCCTTCGCACTCATCTTCCCCAAGCGGTACGACGAGATCGCGCGGATGGTGTCCGAGCGCGCCCCGCGGCGTGACCTGTTCCTCCAGGAAGTGATCGAGAAGGTCTCCGCCGACCTCCGTGAGGCGAAGATCCGCGCCACGGTCAAGGGCCGCCCGAAGCACTACTACTCGATCTACCAGAAGATGATCGCCAGGGATGTCGCCTTCGACGACATCTACGACCTGGTGGGCATCAGGGTCCTCGTCGACAACGTGCGCGACTGCTACGCGGCACTGGGCACGATCCACGCCAGATGGAACCCGGTCCCCGGCCGGTTCAAGGACTACATCGCGATGCCCAAGTTCAACATGTACCAGTCGTTGCACACGACGGTCATCGGCCCCGAGGGCAAGCCGGTCGAACTGCAGATCCGCACGCACGCGATGCACCACAGGGCCGAGTACGGCGTGGCCGCCCACTGGAAGTACAAGGAGGAGATCTCCGGCACCGGGCAGGCCGGCGCCAAGGTCAAGCCGGGCAGCGACATGGCCTGGCTGCGGCAGCTCCTCGACTGGCAGAAGGAGACCTCCGATCCGGGCGAGTTCCTGGAGTCCCTCAGGTTCGACCTGTCCGTCTCCGAGGTCTACGTGTTCACGCCCCGGGGGCAGGTCATCGCGCTGCCCGAGGGCGGCACCTCGGTCGACTTCGCCTACGCGGTGCACACCGAGGTCGGCCACCGGTGCATCGGCGCGCGCGTCAACGGCCGCCTGGTCCCGCTGGAGTCGCGGCTCGGCAACGGCGACACCGTGGAGATCTTCACCTCCAAGTCGCCCGACGCGGGCCCCTCTCGTGACTGGCTGAAGTTCGTCAAGAGCGGCCGCGCGCGCAACAAGATCCGCCAGTGGTTCTCCAAGGAGCGCCGCGAGACGGCGATCGAGGCCGGCAAGGAGGCGATCGGCCGCGCCATGCGCAAGCAGGGCCTGCCGCTGCAGCGCCTGATGTCCGGCGAGTCGCTGCTGGCTCTGGCCCGAGACCTGCGCTACCCCGATGTGTCCGCGCTCTACGCGGCGGTGGGGGAGAGCCACGTCGCGGCCCAGTCCGTCGTGCAGAAGCTCGTGCAGTCCATCGGGGGCGTCGACAGCGCCGAGGAGGACATCGCCGAGGCGGCCGTCCCCACCCGGCTGCGCGGCCGGCCCCGGGTCGGCGCCAACGCGGGCGTCATGGTCGCGGGCGACCCCGACGTGTGGGTACGGCTCTCGCGCTGCTGCACCCCGGTGCCCGGCGACGACATCGTCGGCTTCGTCACCCGGGGCCACGGCGTCTCGGTGCACCGCGACAACTGCCCCAACGTGGAGCAGCTGAAGACCGAGCCCGACCGGCTGGTGGAGGTGAGCTGGTCACCGGGAGACGACTCCGTCTTCCTGGTGGCGATCCAGGTGGAGGCCCTGGACCGGCCACGTCTGCTCTCCGACGTGACCAGGTCCCTCTCCGACCACCACGTCAACATCCTGTCCGCCTCGGTCGCCACCTCCCGCGACCGGGTCGCCGTCAGCAAGTTCACCTTCGAGATGGGCGACCCCAAGCACCTGGGCCATGTCCTGAAGGGCGTGCGTGGCGTCCAGGGCGTCTACGACGTCTACCGGGTGAACAACTGACTAGGAGAACTCCGCGAGGGTCCTCTCGGCCTCCTGGAGCCAGGAGCGGCGTGCGGTGATGGCCTCCTCGCACTCCTTCACGTCCTTCTCCTTGCCGGCGGCGCTCGCCTTGGCCTGGCGCTTCTCCAACTGCTCGATGGAGCGCAGGAGCTGGTTGACGGTGTCCTGGGCGCGGGCGCGCGCTTCGGGGTTGGACCGCTTCCACTCGGTCTCCTCCGCCTTGCGCACCGCGTCGTCCACCTTGCGCAGCCCGCCCTCCAGCCGGTCGCGCTGCTCCCGGGGGACCATGCCGATGGCCTCCCAGCGCTCCATGATGTGGCGCAGCACGGCCCGGGCGGCCCGGGCGTCGGTCACCGGCAGGATCTTCTCGGCCTCGGCCAGGATGAGCTCCTTGGCCTCGGCGTTCTCCCGAAGGGAGGCGTCCCGCTCGGCGAAGACCGCCGAGCGGGCCTGGAAGAACTGGTCCTGCGCGCCCTTGAACCGGGCCCACAGCTCGTCCTCCGCGTCACGGGAGGCCCGCCCCGCGGCCTTCCACTGGCGCATCAGCTCCCGGTAGGCCGTGGCGGTCTCCCCCCAGTCGGTGGAGTTCGCCAGGGCCTCCGCCTCGGCGACGATGCGGTCCTTGGTCGCGCGGATGCCCTCGCGTTGTTCGTCCAGACCGGCGAAGTACGCCTTGCGCCGCTTGGCGAAAGCCGTACGGGCCGCGGAGAGGCGCTTCCAGAGCGCCGCCTCGGTGACCCGGTCGATGCGCTCGGCGGCCTTCCACTCCTCGACGAGTTCGCGCAGCCGCTCGCCGCCGGACTTCCAGTGCGTGGTGTCGTCGGCGATCCGCTCCGCCTCGCCGACGATGCGCTCCTTCACCGTCCGCGCCTCGGCACGCGCCTGTTCGCGTGCCGCCTTGACCTCCTCGCGGCGCTTGACCACGAGTTCGTCGAGTGATGCCAGCCGGGTGAGGAGGGCCTCCAGGTCTCCCACGGCGTGCGCCTCGGTCACCGCCTCACGCAGTTTGACGATGCCGGCCTCAGCCTGGGCGGGCGGCAGATCAGTGCCGCGCAGGCGCTGTTCCAGCAGCTCCACCTGCGTGGCCAGCTCGTCGTACTTGCGCTGGAAGTAGGCGAGGGCCTCCTCTGGCTCCCCGGCCTGCCAGGACCCGACGGCCCGCTCTCCCTCAGCCGTACGCACGTAGACGGTGCCGTCGTCGTCTACCCGGCCCCACGGGTCGGTGCTCACCGTGTCCTCCCGCACTTCATAGTCTTCTATGGCTATTACGTCAGCTCTTGCCTGAGATTGTCACGTCTTTGATTTGGACGCCCACCTTGGGGGCGGTGTTGTCTGCGAGAAAGCCGCCCTTGGCCACCTTGTCAAGGATGTCCATTCCCTTGGTGACCGTACCGAATGGTGTGTACTGCGGAGGTAGCGACTTGGTCTCATCGCCGTAGATGAGGAAGAACTGGCTGCCGTTGGTGTTCGGTCCGCTGTTGGCCATGGCGACGACGCCCTTGCCGTACTCCATCCCGCCGAGGTTCTCGTCGGCGAAGGTGTAGCCGGGGCCGCCCTGGCCGTCGGTGGTGCCCTTGCCGTCGGCCTTGGCCAGCGGGTCGCCGCACTGCAGGATCGCCAGGCCGCCCGCGCCGGGGGTCACCAGCCGGTGACACTTGGTGCCGTCGAAGAAGTTCTTCCCGGCCAGGAAGGCGAACGAGTTGACGGTGCACGGGGCCTTCATCGGCTCCATGTCGACAACGATCTCGCCCTGGCTGGTGTCGAACGTCATCCGCTCGGCCTTCAGGTCCGGCTTGGCCGGCGGGGTGCCGACCTTCTTCGCCGGGCCGCCCTTGGCGTCCGCCGGATAGGAACAGCTCACCTTGGTGGCGTCGATCGGGGTGGGCTGGACCGTCGGCGGCTGACTCGCCGAGGGGACCGCGGACGGACTGGCCGACGCGTCGGTCGGGGAGTCGCTCCCGGTGAGCCAGGTGGTCACGGCCACCACCCCGCCGATCACGACCAGGACGCCCACCGTGGAGCCGATGACGGCCGTACGCTTGGCCCTGGCCTCGCGTTCTGCCCGGCGCTGCATCTGCCGCTCGTAGTGCTCACGCGCCAGCTGTTTCTGGCGCTCCTTGCCGGTTGCCACTGCCGTCCACCCTCCGAGTGTCCGCTTATGAACTAACTGAGGTGGGCGAATCGTATCGGCCAACGGGTAATGGTTCGCAGCCCGGCGACCCGCACCGGTACCCTTCGGTTACATTCCCATCCGCATTCTTGACGAGATCAACTGAGGCAGATGCTGATCGCCGGCTTCCCCGCAGGGTCCTTCCAGGCCAACTGTTACGTCGTCGCGCCCGCCGCCGGCGAGGAGTGCGTGATCGTCGATCCGGGGCAGGACGCGGTCGACGGCCTCGACGACCTGCTGCGCGAGCACCGGCTGAAGCCGGTCGCGGTGCTGGCCACGCACGGCCACATCGACCACGTCTGGTCGGTGGCGCCGGTGTGCGGGGCGCGTGACGTCCCGGCGTGGATCCACCCGGAGGACCGTCACCTGCTGAGCGATCCCGCCGCGGGCTGGGGTGTGACGTCCGCGCAGCTCTTCGGCGGAATCACGCTGTCGGAGCCCGACGACGTCAGGGAGCTCGTCGACGGCGCGGTGCTCGATCTCGCGGGCCTCTCGCTCACCGTCGACCACACCCCTGGCCATACCCGGGGGTCGGTGACGTTCAGGCTGGCGGACGAGCACGTGATGTTCTCCGGAGACCTGTTGTTCGCCGGCTCCATCGGCCGCGCCGACCTGCCCGGCGGCGACTACCCGACGATCCTGCGCAGCCTGGCCGACAGGTGCCTGCCGCTGCCGGACGAGACGGTCGTGCTGCCCGGCCACGGACCACAGACCACGATCGGCCACGAGCGCGCCACGAATCCCTACCTGAGGGAAGCCGCGCCGTACGCCGGTCCCACCAGGGGAATCTGAGAGAGAATGAGCTTTCAAGCGCCGAAGGGCGTCAAGGAGTACATCCCGCCGCAGGCCGAGGTCTACCAGGCGATCCGCCGCCGGTTCGCGGAGGCCGTCGGCCGCGCCGGCTACGGCTACCTGGAGACCGCCGTCTTCGAGGACACCCAGCTGTTCGCCCGCGGTGTGGGCGAGTCCACCGACGTGGTGAGCAAGGAGATGTACACCTTCACCGACCGCGGCGGCAGATCGCTGACGCTGCGCCCGGAGTTCACCGCGGGCGTCGTGCGCGCGGTCCTGGAGTACGGCCTGCACCGCGGGCAACTGCCGGTGAAAGTCTGGACCGAGGGGCCCGTCTTCCGCGCCGAGGCGCCCCAGGAGGGCCGCTACCGGCAGTTCTATCAGCTCGACCTGGAGGCGATCGGCAGCGAGGATCCGGCGGTCGACGTCGAGACGATCGCCGTCGCCTGGGGGTGGTACGCCTCGCTCGGCCTCACCCGGGTGCGCCTGCTGCTCAACTCGCTGGGGTGCAGGGAGTGCCGCCCGATCTACCGTGCGCGGCTGCAGGAGTTCCTGCGCGGGCTCGACCTCGACGAGGCGACGAGGGCGCGGATCGAGATCAATCCGTTGCGCGTGCTCGACGACAAGCGCCCCGAGGTGCAGCGGCAGGTCGAGAACGCGCCGCTGATCGGCGACCACCTGTGCGCCGGCTGCAAGTCCTACCACGACCGGGTCCGCGAGCTGCTCGGCGACCTGTCGATCCCCTGGGAGGACAGCCCCAGACTGGTCCGCGGCCTCGACTACTACACGCGCACGGCCTTCGAGTTCGACCACCCGCTGCTCGGCGCCCAGTCCGGCATCGGCGGGGGAGGACGCTACGACGGCCTGTCCGAGGCCATCGGCGGGCCCGCGCTGCCGGGCATCGGCTTCGGCCTCGGGCTCGACCGCACGATGATCGCCCTGGCGCGCGAGGGCGTGGAGCTCACCGTTCCGCCACGCTGCCAGGTGTACGGCGTGCCGCTGGGCGAGGACGCCGCACGCCGGATGTTCTCGCTGGTCGCCGGGCTCCGGGCGGAGGGGATCGCCGCCGACATGGCGTACGGCGGCAAGGGGCTCAAGGGCGCGATGAAGGGCGCCGACCGTTCGGGAGCGAGGTTCGCGCTGATCCTGGGCGAGCGAGATCTCCAGGCGCACGCCGTACAACTGAAGGACCTGACCACCGCAGAGCAGACCGAGGTGCCGCTGGCCCAGGTCGCAGACGTCTTGAAGGGGAAACTCTCGTGATCCGCACGCACACAGCCGGGTCGCTCCGCAAGGAGCACTCGGGGCAGCAGGTGACGCTGGCCGGATGGGTGGCACGCCGTCGTGACCACGGCGGCGTCGTCTTCATCGACCTGCGCGACGCCTCGGGGTCGGCCCAGGTCGTCTTCCGGGAGGAGGACGACGCGCACGGCCTGCGCTCCGAGTACTGCGTGCGGGTCGTCGGCGAGGTGCGGGCGCGCCCCGAGGGCAACGAGAACCCCGAGCTGCCCACCGGCCAGATCGAGGTCGTGGCGACCGAGGTCGAGGTGCTGAGCGAGGCGGCGCCGCTGCCTTTCCCGATCGAGGGCGGGGGCGAGATCTCCGAGGAGGTCCGGCTCAAGTACCGCTACCTCGACATCCGCCGCCAGCAGGTGGCCGAGGCGATGCGGATCCGCTCCAAGGCGACCTACCTGGTCAACCAGGTGATGGACGAGAACGGCTTCACCTACCTGGAGACGCCGACGCTGACCAGGTCCACCCCCGAGGGGGCGCGCGACTTCCTGGTGCCGGTCCGTCTCCAGCCGGGCAGCTGGTACGCCCTGCCCCAGTCGCCGCAGCTCTTCAAGCAACTCCTCATGGTGTCCGGCCTGGAGCGTTACTACCAGCTCGCCAAGTGCTACCGCGACGAGGACCTGCGCGCCGACCGGCAGCCCGAGTTCACCCAGATCGACATCGAGATGTCCTTCGTGGACGAGGACGACGTGATCGCGCTGGGCGAGGCGGTCATCGGGCGGCTCTGGAAGGAGATCGCCGGCTACGAGCTGCCCACCCCGCTGCCCCGCATGCCGTACGCCGAGGCGATGGCCCGCTACGGGTCCGACAAGCCCGACCTGCGGTTCGGCTGTGAGCTGACCGACATGACCGGCTACTTCGCCGGCACCTCCTTCCGGGTCTTCCAGGCCGAGCACGTCGGCGCGGTCGTCATGCCCGGCGGCGCCGCGCAGACGCGCAAGGAGCTCGACGGCTGGCAGGAGTGGGCCAAGGCCCGCGGCGCCAGGGGCCTCGCCTACGTGCTGATGCAGGCGGACGGCACGTTCGGCGGCCCGGTGGCCAAGAACCTCTCGCAGCAGGAGCTCGACGGCCTGGCGGCCAAGACCGGGGCGGCCCCCGGCGACGCCGTCTTCTTCGCCGCCGGGACCACGGACTCCGCGCGCGATCTGCTCGGCGCGGCCCGCCTGGAGATCGGGCGGCGCTGCGACCTGATCGACGAGTCGCTGTGGTCCTTCCTCTGGGTCGTCGACGCGCCGATGTTCGAGCGCGACGGCGACGGCGGCTGGACCGCGGTCCACCACCCCTTCACCGGCCCCAAGCCGGAGTGGGCCGAAAACTTCCAGGACCACCCGGGCGAGGCGCTCGCCTACGCCTACGACATGGTCTGCAACGGCATGGAGCTCGGCGGCGGCTCGATCCGTATCCACCGCGCCGAGATGCAGCAGCGGGTCTTCGACGTGCTCGGCATCTCCAAGCATGAGGCGGAGAGCAAGTTCGGCTTCCTGCTCGAGGCGTTCAAGTACGGCCCGCCGCCGCACGGAGGCATCGCCTACGGCTTCGACCGGGTCTGCATGCTGCTGGCGGGCGGCGAGTCGATCCGCGACGTGATCGCCTTCCCGAAGACCGCCTCCGGCTTCGACCCGCTGACCGGCGCGCCCACTCCGATCACCGGCGACCAGCGCAAGGAGGCGGGCGTCGACGCCAAGCCCAAGTCCTGACACGAACACGTACGGCCACCGCCCGCGAGGCGGTGGCCGTACGTGTTCTCGGATCGGCGGGAGTGACCTGTGACCCTGGTCACACCGGCGTCGGGGTCACTTGGTGGAGAGCCGCACGTCCTTGATGATCACGGGGATCTTCGGCGCGTGCGAGCCGCCGTCACCCGTCGCGTCCGCCTTGTTGATGATCGCGCCGCCCTCGGCCACCTTGTCGAGGACCTCCATCCCCTTGGAGATCGTGCCGAACGGCGTGAAGGCGGCCTCCTGGTCGAGCTGGGTGTTGTCGTCGCCGAAGGAGAGGGCGAACTGACTGCCGTTCTGGTTGGAGGCCTCGGGCGCCTGGGCCATGAAGACCGTGCCGCGCCGGTAGGACATCCCGCCCAGGTTCTCGTCGTCGAAGACGTAGCCGGAGCTGCCCTGGCCGTCGGTCACGTTCTTGCCGTCGGCCTTGGCCTGCGGGTCACCGCACTGCAACATCGCCAGGCCCGAGTTGTCGGGCACGGCGAGGCGGTGGCACTTGGTGCCGTCGTAGAAGTTCTTCTTGGCCAGGAAGGCGAAGGAGTTGACCGTGCAGGGGGCCGCCTTGGTGGCCAGGTCGATCACGATGTCGCCCTGGCTGGTGGCCAGCGTCATTGTCTTCCACCTCAGGCTGGGCTTCGCCGGGGGCCTGCCCACGTCCTTGGCGGGACTGGCGCTGGTGTCATCCCGGTAGTCGCACCTGCCGGCGGCCGGCTTCAGCTTGCTGCTCGGCAGGGCCGTCGGCGTCGCCTCCGCCGTGGTGGAGGGGGCCGCGCTTGGGGTGGCCGCGGCATCGGTGCTCTTGTCGGCGCCGCCGAGCAGAGTCGTCGCCGCGATGATGCCGCCCACCACGACCACGACCCCGACCCCCGCCCCGAGCGCGATGTTGCGCTTGGACTTGGCCGCCTGCCGCTCCTCGGCGGCTCGCCGAGCCTGTCGCTCCTTGTGCTCCTGCGCCAGTTCGCTCTGACGGTCCTCGCCGCTCACCGCTATTTCCTCCAGGCATACCGATTCATGACTTTAACTCGGCGAATCGTACCGGCCTCGGCGTGTGAAGGACGTAAGTGACGTAATCAGGCCAACGGGGCGTAGGGGAAAGACGCCCGCCGTCCGCTACCGTGCGAGATCCACTACTCGGAACCCCGTCGCGTCCCGATCCGTAGTAGTGAACACGACCCTGCGCGCTTGGAGCCCCACGATGTTCGACGAGATCCTCGGCCTGCCGGCACACCCTCTGATCATCCACGCAGCCGTGGTGCTGACCCCGCTCGCCGTACTCGCGGCCGTGGTCTACGCGGTGCTCCCGCGCTTTCGCGCGCAGATCGCCTGGGCCGTGGTTCCGCTGTCCGTGGCGGCTCCCGTGGCGGTGTTCGCCGCCAAGCAGAGCGGCGAGCAGTTCAAGGAGCGGCTGTTCCCGGGCGGCCGGCTCCCCGAGGGCGAGCTGGGCGCCACGATCACCGAGCACCAGGGGTTCGCCACCCCGTTGCTGCTGACCTCGCTGGGCATGGCCGTGACGACCCTGGCGCTCGTCTTCGGCGCGGAGCGGATCGGCAAGGTGCCCGCCGCCGTGCTCTCGGGCGTCACCGTGCTGCTCGCGCTGGCCGTCGGCTTCTACGTGCTGCGCGCCGGGCACACCGGTGCGACGGCCGTCTGGGGCGGGTAGTGTCAGTCTGTGGATAGTCTGTTCGACTCGGCGGCCGAGGAGGCCCACCGGGGCCAGGAGCCCCTCGCGGTGCGGATGCGCCCGCGCAGCCTCGACGAGGTTCTCGGCCAGCGCCACCTGCTGGGTTCCGGCACCCCGCTGCGCAGGCTCGTGGAGAGCGAGGCGCCCATGTCGCTGTTCCTGTGGGGTCCGCCCGGCACCGGCAAGACCACGCTCGCCTACGTCGTCGCCGGCGTCACCGAACGCCGCTTCGTCGAGGTGTCCGCGGTCTCCGCCGGGGTGAAGGAGGTGCGCGCCGCCATCGAGCAGGCGCGCCGCGAACTCGGCATGACCGGGCGGCAGACCGTGCTGTTCGTCGACGAGGTGCACCGCTTCAACAAGGCCCAGCAGGACGCGCTGCTGCCCGCCGTGGAGAACCGCTGGGTCACCTTCATCGGCGCCACCACCGAGAACCCGTTCTTCTCCGTCATCTCGCCGCTGCTGTCCCGCTCGCTGCTGCTCACCCTGGAGTCGCTGTCCGACGACGACGTCCGCGCCGTCCTCGCGCGCGCCGTCACCGATCCGCGCGGCCTCGACGGCCGGGCCACCCTCGCCCCCGAGGCCCTCGACCACCTCGTGCGGCTGGCCGGCGGCGACGCGCGGCGCTCGCTCACCTACCTCGAGGCCGCCGCGCTGCTGGAGGACGAGATCACCGTCGAGGTCGTGGAACGGGCCGTCGACAAGGCCGCCGTGCGCTACGACCGCCAGGGCGACCAGCACTACGACGTGGTGAGCGCCTTCATCAAGAGCATGCGCGGCTCCGACGCCGACGCCGCCGTCCACTACCTGGCCCGCATGGTCGAGGCGGGGGAGGACCCGCGCTTCATCGCGCGCCGCGTCGTCATCTTCGCCTCGGAGGACGTGGGCATGGCCGACCCCGGCTGCCTGCAGGTCGCGGTCGCCGCAGCCCAGGCGGTGGAGTTCATCGGCCTGCCGGAGGGCCGGATCAACCTCGCCCAGGCGGTCATCCACTGCGCGCTCGCGCCGAAGTCCAACGCGGTGGTCAAGGCGATCGGATCGGCCGCAGACGACGTACGGCGCGGCCTGATCGGCCAGGTCCCCGGTCACCTGCGCGACGCCCACTACCCCGGGGCGAAGACGCTCGGCCACGGCGACGGCTACAAGTATCCCCACGATTTCGAGCACGGCCTGGTCCGCCAGGAGTACGCGCCGCAGGAGCTTCGCGAGCGGCGCTACTACGAGCCGACCAGGCACGGAGCCGAGGCGGGCTTCGCCGAGCGCTGGGTCAGAATCCGTGACTTCCTGCGGAAAAGCTGATCGCGCCCGCGCGTGGCCGGTAAGCGCCTGGCGTGTTCTGCGGCACGATAGGGTCTTTCCATTCCACCCACCCTTGCGCCGGGTCACCAACGAGGGGACGGACCACCGAGATGCTTACCGCAGGAGAGGTCGCGGGCCTGATCGTCGCGATGTTCTGGGCGATCCTGGTCTGTTTTCTTGTCGTGGTGCTCGTCAAGGTCGTCCGGTTGCTCAACGAGACCACCAAGATGGTCTCCGAGCTGAGCGAGCGGGTGCTCCCCCTGCTCGACGACGTCACCGTCACGGTCACGGAGACCAACAGGCGGTTGGTCGCCGTAGAGGCGATCGCCACCGACGTCAAGCAGGTCAGCGGCCACCTGGCGGTGGTCAGCGGGGTCACCTCCACGCTGTTCACCGGGCCGCTCATCAAGATCTCCGCGCTCGGCCACGGAGTGCGGCGCGCCCTCGCGGCGCGCACGGACTCGCGGCGCCGGCCGGTCTCCTGGCGGCGCCGATGATCCGGCGCCTGTTCTACCTCGCCCTCGGCGCCGCCCTGGCCGTCTGGGTGATGCGCAGACTGCGG
The DNA here is from genome assembly GCF_022213955.1 of Dolomitihabitans soli. Lineage (GTDB taxonomy): Bacteria > Actinomycetota > Actinomycetes > Streptosporangiales > Streptosporangiaceae > Streptosporangium_A > Streptosporangium_A soli. The sequence goes on from NZ_JAKNTW010000026.1 coordinate 35,346, forward strand.
GCCCTGAGCCCCGATCACGTCGCCCGCCGCGCCGTCGGCGAGGCCGCCGACGCGCTGGCCGGTCTGCGCGCCTTCACCGATGAGGCACTGGAGTCGGCCGCCAAGCGCGAGTCCGAGTTGCGGGCCGAGTTCGGGCTCGATGTGGAAACACCAAACACCCCTAACGCAAAGGATGGCCGCTGAGATGGAGTCGGCAGAGATCGCGCGCCGCTTCCTGCGCTTCTTCGAGGAGCGTGGGCACACAGTCGTGCCCTCGGCCAGCCTGGTCGCCGAGGACCCGACCCTGTTGCTGGTCAACGCGGGCATGGTGCCCTTCAAGCCCTACTTCCTCGGGCAGCGCAAGCCGCCGGCGAGCCGGTTGGCCACCGCCCAGAAGTGCGTGCGCACCCCCGACATCGACGAGGTCGGCAAGACCACCCGGCACGCGACGTTCTTCCAGATGCTGGGCAACTTCTCCTTCGGCGGCTACTTCAAGGCCGAGGTGATCCCGTTCGCCTGGGAGTTGCTCACCAAGCCGGAGTCCGAGGGCGGCTTCGGCTTCCCCGAGGAGCGGCTCTGGGCGACGGTCTACGTCGAAGACGACGAGGCGTTCGACATCTGGCACAACAAGGTCGGGCTGCCCGCCGACCGCATCCAGCGCCGCGGCCTGGAGGACAACTACTGGCACATGGGCGTGGCCGGCCCCGGCGGCCCGTGCTCGGAGATCTACTACGACCGCGGCCCCGAGTACGGCCGCGACGGCGGCCCGATCGCCGACGAGGACCGCTACCTCGAGGTCTGGAACCTCGTGTTCATGCAGTACCAGCTGAGCGAGGTCCGCAGCAAGGTCGACTTCGACATCGCGGGTGAGCTGCCGAGCAAGAACATCGACACCGGCATGGGCCTGGAGCGCATGGCGGCGATCCTGCAGGGCGTCGACAACATCTACGAGATCGACACCACCTACAAGATCCTCGACAAGGCCGCCGAGCTGACCAGGACGCGCTACGGGCGTGACGCCCGCGCCGACGTCAGCCTGCGGGTCATCGCCGACCACGTGCGCACCGGCACCATGCTCGTCGCCGACGGCGTGATGCCCGGCAACGAGGGCCGCGGCTACGTGCTGCGCCGTATCCTGCGCAGGTCGGTGCGCAACCTGCGGCTGCTCGGCGCCGGCGAGCAGCGCTACATGCACGAGCTGACCGCGGTCGCGATCGACGTGATGGGCGAGCAGTACCCCCAGCTCAAGTCCGACGCGCCGCAGATCCACGGAGTGATCGACGCCGAGGAGGCGTCCTTCCTCGGCACCCTGCGGACCGGCACCGCGATCTTCGACGTGGCCGTCGAGGAGACCAAGCGCAAGAACCAGGGCGTGCTGGCCGGAGCGCAGGCGTTCCAGCTGCACGACACCTACGGCTTCCCGATCGACCTCACCCTGGAGATGGCCGCCGAGCAGGGCCTCCAGGTCGACGAGGACGGCTTCCGCCGTCTGATGAAGGAGCAGCGCGAGCGCGCCAAGGCCGACGCCGCGGCGAAGAAGACCGGCAACGCCGACATCTCCGTCTTCGGGCAGATCCTGGAGAAGGCCGGCAAGGTCGAGTTCCTCGGTTACGACCACACCACGGCCGAGTCGGAGGTCATCGGCATCCTGGCCGACGGCGTTCCGGTGCCCGCCGCCGGTGCGGGCGCGACCGTCGAGATCGTGCTCGCCCGGACCCCCTTCTACGCGGAGGGCGGCGGGCAGCTCGCCGACCAGGGTGTCATCCGCACCGGCGGCGCCGAGATCGAGGTCGTCGACGTGCAGTCCCCGATCGCCGGAGTGGTCGTGCACCGGGGCAAGGTCCGCACGGGCGAGGTCAGGGTCGGCGACGCCGCGCAGGCGGAGATCGACCTGGAGCGCAGGCGCGCGATCTCCCGCAGCCACACCGCGACCCACCTCGTGCACCGCGGTTTCCGCAACGCGCTCGGCGAGTCGGCGGCCCAGGCCGGTTCGGAGAACTCTCCGGGGCGTTTCCGCTTCGACTTCACCGCGGCCGGCGCGGTCTCGCCCGGCATGCTCCGCGAGGTCGAGGACGAGGTCAACTCGGTCCTGATCAACGACCTCCAGGTCAACGCGTTCTACACCTCCCAGACCGAGGCGCGCGCGATGGGCGCGCTGGCCCTGTTCGGGGAGAAGTACGGCGACGAGGTCCGCATCGTCGAGGTCGGCGACTACTCCCGCGAGCTGTGCGGCGGCACCCACGTGGCGAGCTCGGGGCAGCTCGGGCTGGTCAAGGTGCTCGGCGAGTCCTCCATCGGCGCGGGTGTGCGCCGCGTGGAGGCACTGGTCGGGCTCGACGCCTTCCGCTTCCTCGCCCGGGAGAGCGTGCTGGTCGCCCAGCTCAGCGAGCAGCTCAAGGTGCGTCGTGAGGAGCTTCCCGAGCGGATCGACGGCATCGTCGGCCGCCTGCGCGCGGCCGAGAAGGAGCTGGAGAAGGTGCGCTCGGCGCAGGTCCTCGCCGTCGCGGGCGAGCTCGTCGCCGGCGCCGGCGACGTCCACGGCGTCTCCCTGGTCACGCACCGCGCGCCCGACGGGACCGCCGCCGACGACCTGCGCAGGCTCGCCCTCGACGTCCGGGGCCGGTTCCCCGGCGACCGCGCCGTCGTCGTGGTGATCGCGGGGGTTCCCGCCGACCGGCCGGTCGTGGTCGCGACGGTCAACGAGGCCGGACGCGAGCGCGGCCTGGCCGCCGGCAAGCTGGTCGGGGTCGCCGCCAAGGTGCTCGGTGGCGGCGGCGGTGGCAAGGACGACGTCGCGCAGGGCGGCGGAGCCAGGCCCGAGGCGATCGGCGACGCGTTGCGGTCCGTCGAAGGCGCGGTCGCGCAGAAGCTCGCGTGAGGACGATCCGGAGCCTCGGATGAGACACGGAGTGCGGCTCGGAGTCGACGTCGGTTCCGTGCGCATCGGCGTGGCCCGCAGTGACCCGGGAGGGGTGCTGGCCACGCCGGTGGAGACCGTTCGCAGCGGCAAGGGCGACCTCGACCGCATCGCGGAGCTCGCCGCCGAGCACGAGGCCGTCGAGGTCGTGCTCGGACTGCCCACCTCGCTGTCGGGCCGCGAGGGCCAGGCGGCGGAGCGGGCCCTGGCCTTCGGCGCCAGGCTCGCCGCGCGCCTGGCGCCGACGCCGGTGCGGATGTTCGACGAGCGGCTCACCACGGTGACGGCCCAGCAGGGGTTGCGGGCCAGCGGTGTGCGGGCGAAGAAGCAGCGTTCGGTGGTGGACCAGGCGGCCGCCGTGGTGCTCCTGCAGGCCGCCCTCGAGTCGGAGCGAGCCACCGGCGTCCCGCCGGGCCGTGCCGTACAGGTGGCGGGCTCCGGTGAGGAAACCGGCCGGTGACCTGCACCGGAACGTGGGGTGGGCACTGCGGCCGCTACGCCCCGCAACCCTTACCCGTGCGAGAGACTATCGCCACGTTCCGGTGGGCAATCCTGGAGAGAAGGCACCGCTCTCCCTCCAGATCGGGGTGATCGGAACCGGCTTGCGTCACCGGCTCCGAAGCATAGAATCACGAAATTCACTGACACAGAGAGCGAGTTCGTGAGATACCGGGAAGAGCTGAACAGATACCTCGGGACGCAATGATGTCCGGTGGGACGCCCCCCATCCCGTCAGGGCAACCGAACGGACGGCCGCACCCGTGCCGTTCGGTACCGTCCTCGGCATGGCACCCGCTTGACGCCAGGCCGTTCGTACCGGGAGATTGGCCAGCGCACCTATGAATGATCTCGACATGGACCTCCTGCTCGGCGCCGAGGACGACGACGGTCGCTCCCGGCGTCGCTCTCGCCCGTCCAGCGGCCGGAGCCGGCGGGGCCGCCGGCGGCGCAGGCGCCGCAACCGGGGCGGGTTCCTCGCCCCCATGCTCGCCGTGATCGTGCTGGTGGGCATCCTGGGCGGCGGAGGCTACTTCGGCTACCACTGGCTGCAAGACGTCATGGTCCCCGACGACTTCACCGGGGCGGGCACCGGCGAGGTGGTGGTGGAGATCCCGGACGGCGCGTCCGCCTCCGAGGTGGCCCTGACCCTGGAGAAGGAAGGGGTGGTGAAGAGCGCCAGAGCCTTCACCAACGCCATCGACGCCGCGGGTAAGAGCTCCTCTCTCCAGCCCGGCGACTACAAGATGCGCAAGGGCATGGCGGCGGCGCAGGCCGTGGACCTGCTCGACCCCAAACTGCGGCTGCTCGCCAAGATCACTCTTCCCGAGGGCCTGCGCCTCACCAAGATCTACGCCGAGCTCGCGAAGAGCACCAAGATGCCGGTCAAGGAGTTCGAGAAGGCCGCGAAGGGGCTGGAGCTGCCGCCCGGGGCGGACGGCCGTCTGGAGGGCTACGCCTTCCCCGCGACCTATGAGATCACGCCGAAGATGACTCCGACCGACATCCTCGAGAAGATGGTGGAGCGCTACGAGGACGCCGCCGAGCAGGCGGGCATGCCGGGCCAGGGTAAGAAGAAGCTCGGACACACCCAGCACGAGCTGCTCACCATCGCGAGCATCGTCCAGGCCGAGTCCGGCAGCGCGGCCGACATGCCGAAGGTCGCCCGCGTCATCTACAACAGGCTCAACCTCAAGCCGCAGCAGATGAAGCTCGGGATGGACAGCACGACCATGTACGGGCTGAACAAGTACGGCATCGCCGCCACCGACGCCGAGACCAAGAGCAAGTCGCCCTACAACACCTACCAGCACCTGGGCCTGCCACCCGGCCCGATCAGCAACCCCGGAGACCACGCCATCCAAGCCGCCCTCAACCCGGCGAAGGGCGACTGGATGTACTTCGTCACCACCGACCCGAAGAAGGGCATCACCAAGTTCACCGACAAGGAGTCGGAGTTCTGGCAGCTTCGTGAAGAGTTCAACCGTAATTACCAGGGTGGCTGAGTGACCGCGACGACAACCAGGGCGGCCGTCCTCGGCTCCCCGATCGGCCACTCGCTCTCGCCGCACCTGCACCGGGCCGCGCACGCCGCGCTCGGGCTGAGCACCTGGAGCTACGAGGCGATCGAGTGCGGGGAGGCGGGGTTGCCCGCCCTGCTCAGGGGGTTCGGTCCCGAGTGGGCCGGTCTGTCGCTCACCATGCCGCTCAAGCGGGCGGTGCTCCCGCTGCTCGACTCGGTCGCCGACCTCGCCGTCGAGGTCGGCGGCGCGAACACCGTGATCTTCCGCGAGGGCCGCGCGCACGGCGAGAACACCGACGTGTACGGCATCGTGCGGGCCCTCGAAGAGGCCGGGGCCGGCGCCGTCGGCTCCGCCACCATCCTGGGCGGCGGGGCCACCGCGGCCTCCTCGCTGGCGGCACTGCGGGAGCTGGGCCTCGGCGGCGCGACCCTCGTGGTCCGCGACCCGGCCCGCGCGGGGGAGACGACGCGCGTGGCCGAGCGGCTAGGCATGGCGCTCGCCGTACAGACCTTCGACAAGCTGGACGCGGTGCTCGACGTGGACCTCGTGGTGAGCACGCTGCCCTCCGGCGCGGCCGACGCGTTCTCTGCCAGGCTGGCGCCGGTGCCCGTCCTGTTCGACGTCGTCTACTCGCCGTGGCCGACGGCCGCGGCGCGAGCCGTACGGCAGGCGGGGGGCACGGTCGTCGGCGGCTTCCCGATGCTCCTGCACCAGGCCGTGCGGCAGGTCGAGCTGATGACCGGCCGTTCCGACGTCCCGGTCGACGTCATGCGGGCGGCCGGCGAGGCGGAGATCCTGCGGAGAGCGGCCGGGACGGGGTGACCCCACCCGAAGCCGGCGGCAGGGTGCGGGATGATTCGGACCGCCGGCGGTGTTGTGGTAACGTTGGTACTCGATCGGTCCGGCTTGCCTGCCGGATGCGCAAGCGGAGGTCTTCCTCCCACCTATCGGCCGTGCGGCCGGCGGGTCAAGGATCACAACCGGATCACTCCGGAGGGCCCGAATCGGGCTCGAGTGGCCCCGCATGCGCGACGTGCGGGGCATTTCGTGTTGTGGCGACCCGGAAGGTGCGTCTCCGCGAGGCTCCCGGCACGATCGAGCACGTGGCGGCCGTCCGTAGGGGCGGCCGAGGATCGTAACCTAGGAGGTCCCATCAGCGCCGAGCCCCGCATCAACGAGCGTATCCGTGTGCCCGAGGTTCGCCTCGTCGGCCCGAACGGCGAGCAGGTCGGCATCGTCTCCATCCACGATGCGCTGAAGCTGGCCCAGGAGGCCGACCTTGACCTCGTCGAGGTCGCGGCCACGGCTCGCCCGCCCGTGTGCAAGCTCATGGACTACGGCAAGTTCAAGTACGAGTCCGCTATGAAGGCGCGCGAGGCGCGCCGCAACCAGGCGCACACGATCATCAAGGAGATCAAGCTCCGGCCGAAGATCGACCCGCACGACTACGAGACCAAAAAGGGTCACGTCGTGCGATTCCTCAAGGCCGGGGACAAGGTCAAGGTCACGATCATGTTCCGCGGACGTGAGCAGTCCCGTCCCGAACTGGGCTTCCGGCTGCTGCAGCGGCTCGCGGAGGATGTGACGGAGCTCGGCTTCGTCGAGTCCCAGCCGAAGCAGGATGGCCGTAACATGATCATGGTGCTCGGGCCGCACAAGAAGAAGGCGGAAGCCAAGGCCGAGAAGGCGGCGGCCAAGGCACGTCACGATGACGACGAGCCCCTGGTAGAGGCCCCCGAGCTTCAGGAATAGGGCTTTCCGGTCACGGATCAAGCCGATGGACCGGGTTCGGTCGTGATGTCAGGCATGCCCTGACCCGAAACCGGCGGTCTGGGACATCGGCACGAAAGAACGAGGGAGAGACGGCTGAGATGCCGAAGATGAAGACGCACAGCGGTGCCAAGAAGCGGTTCAGGATCACCGGCTCCGGCAAGATCGTCCGTCGGCGGGCCAACCGCGCGCACTACAACGAGCACAAGCCGTCCACTCTGACGCGCCGTCTCGCCCCGGACGTGGTGATGTCCGCTGCCGACACCAAGAAGATCAAAAAGCTGCTCGCCAAGTAAGCGACCCCCGGGGAGATAGATACACATGGCACGCGTGAAGCGGGCGATCAACGCCAAGAAGAAGCGCAGGGTCGTTCTCGAACGGGCGAGCGGTTACCGGGGTCAGCGGTCACGTCTGTACCGCAAGGCCAAGGAGCAGATGCTCCACTCCATGACCTATGCGTACCGTGACCGCAAGGACCGCAAGGGCACCTTCCGGCGCCTTTGGATCCAGCGGATCAACGCTGCCGCGAGGCAGAACGGCATCACCTACAACCGATTCATCCAGGGCCTCAAGGCCGCCAGCATCGAGGTCGACCGCAAGATCCTCGCGGATCTCGCGGTCAGCGACCCGCAGACGTTCAGCACGCTGGTCGAGGCCGCCAAGAAGGCGCTCCCGGCCGACGTGAACGCTCCGGTCGCCTGATCCGAGGTTTCGCGGTTGCAGGTTCGACATGAGGGGCTCACCGCTTCGGTGGGCCCCTTGTTCGCTTTTCCGAGCGGGGGACACATGGCCAGGTCGGAGCTGACCAACATCAGGTCGCCGCGGTTGAAGGCGGCCAGGCGGCTGACCAAGCGGGCGTTCAGGGAGCGTGACCGAGCCTTCCTCGCCGAGGGCCCGCAGGCCGTCAGGGAGGCGCTCAGGCTCGCCGGGGTCGTGGTGGAGCTCTACGCCACCGCCGACGCCGAGTCCCGGCACCCGGAGATCATCTCGGCGGCGGCCGCGGCGGACGTGCCCGTCCATCCGGTCAGCGGCGAGGTCATGGCCGAGCTGGCGCAGACCGTGACGCCTCAGGGGCTGCTGGCGGTCTGCCGGAACGTGCACGTGCCGCTCGCCGAGGCCGTGCCGCAGGGGGCCGCTCTGGTCGCCGTGCTGGCCCATGTCCGCGACCCGGGAAACGCGGGGACCGTGCTGCGCACCGCGGACGCCGCGGGCGCGGGCGCCGTGGTGTTCACCGACGCCTCCGTCGACCCCTACAACGGCAAGTGCGTGCGGGCCAGCGCCGGCAGCCTGTTCCACCTCCCGGTGGTCACGGGGGCGCCGGTGACGCAGGCCGTGGGCCATCTGCGGGACGCGGGGCTGCGCGTGCTCGCGGCGGACGGCACGGGGAAGGTCACACTCGATGACGTGGATCTGTCCGGACCGACCGCGTGGATCTTCGGCAACGAGGCGTGGGGGCTGCCCGAAGAGATCCTCGAACTCGCGGACGAAGTGGTGCGCGTGCCTATCTACGGACAGGCGGAGAGTCTCAATCTGGCGACCGCCGCCGCAGTGTGTTTGTACGCATCCGCCCGGGCTCAGCGGCAAAAGTGAGGCTGCCGCGTAGTGCGGGAAACCCGCTATTGTCGGCCTTGTAGGGTCGAGGAGGCGGGGTCGTGCAGGGCGAGAACATCGATCAGCCGCACCCTGATGCCGCCTGCCTGGTCGCAGCGGACGATCTGCCCGACGGGCTCATCATGGCCGACCACACCGGGCGGATCCTCCTGGTCAACCGGGCGGCGTCCCGGCTCACCGGGGTGACCGCCGAGCGGGCGGTCGGCGGCGACATCCGCGACGTCTTCCCGTTGCGCGACCATGACGGGCGCGAGTGGTGGAAGTGGCTCGACCCGCGCGGCGGGCTCCGCACCCGCACCCGGCAGCCCGAGTGCCACGTCCAGATGCCCGGCGGGCAGGAGATGCTGATCGCCGCGCGGCTGGTGCGCCGGCCCGAGCGGGGCGGCGAGGTGGTCCGGGTGGCGATCACGCTGCGCGACGCCGGCGCCCGGGCCCGCCTGGAGCGCAGCCGCGCCGACCTGGTCTCCACCGTGGCCCACGAGCTGCGCTCGCCGCTGACCAGCGTCAAGGGGTTCACCGCCACGCTGCTGGCCAAGTGGAGCCGCTTCACCGACGACCAGAAGCTCGTCATGCTGGAGACCGTCAACTCCGACGCCGACCGGGTCACCCGGCTCATCACCGAACTGCTCGACGTGTCCCGCATCGAGTCCGGCAGGATGCAGGTTCACCGGCAGGTCGTCGATCTCCCGGCCAGGGCGCGCAGGCTGATCGCGGGCCGGGTCGCGGCGGGGGAGTCCGAGGGGAGATTCCTGCTGCGCGTCGGCGCCGGGCTGCCCGAGACGTGGCTCGACCAGGACAAGATGGACCAGATCCTCGGTAACCTGCTGGAAAACGCGGTGCGTCACGGACGCGGTACGGTGACAATAGATATCGAACCTGTCGAGTGGGGAGTGGCCGTGTCCGTGCGGGACCAGGGCGAGGGCATCGCGCCCGAGCTGGCCACGCGCGTGTTCAGGCAGTTCTGGCGCGGGCAGGGCCGTCGTCGCGGCGGCACGGGGCTCGGGCTGTTCATCGTCAAGGGCCTGGTCGAGGCCCACGGCGGCACCGTCACCGTGCAGCGCGCCCCCGAAGGCGGGGCCGAGTTCCGATTTACCGTGCCCACCGGCACGCCTGACTTCGCCTGAGCGAGCACGCCTCCGGTGGGCGCCTTCCCGGATACCACTAGACTCGTGCCCGCTCAAGCCCTGGATTCGGAGCTCACTCTTGTCTAACTACGACCCGGTCGAGGTGACGCCCTTGCACGCCGACGAGGTGGCGCGCATGCAGGCCGACGCCCTCGCCGCCATCGCGGCGGCGAGCGATCTCGACGAACTCAAGCAGGTACGGCTGGCGCACGCCGGTGATCGGTCACCGATCGCCCTCGCCAACCGGGAGATCGGCGCCCTGCCGCCGCAGGCCCGCGCCGAGGCGGGCAAACGCACCGGCGGTGCCCGCAAGGCGATCGGCGAGGCCCTGGCGGCGCGCCAGGCCGAGCTGGAGACCGAGCGTGACGAGCGGGTCCTCGTGGAGGAGACCGTCGACGTCACCCTGCCGTGGGACCGTGCGCCACGCGGTGCCAGGCACCCGCTGACCACTCTGCAGGAGCGTGTCGCCGACGCGTTCGTGGCGATGGGCTACGAGGTCGCCGAGGGGCCCGAGCTGGAGGGGGAGTGGTTCAACTTCGACGCGCTCAACCTCGCGCCCGACCATCCGGCGCGCTCCGAGCACGACACATTCTTCGTGGAGTCGGTCGAGTCGGGCAAGGTGCTGCGCACGCAGACCTCGCCGGTGCAGATCCGGGCGCTGCTCAGCCGCGAGCTTCCCGTCTACGTCGTCGCGCCGGGCAAGGTCTTCCGCACCGACGAGCTCGACGCCACGCACACCCCGGTCTTCCATCAGGTCGAGGGGCTCGCCATCGACGAGGGGCTGACGATGGCCCACCTGAAGGGCACGCTCGACCGGTTCGCCGAGGTGATGTTCGGCGAGGGGATCACGACCCGGTTCCGCCCCCACTACTTCCCGTTCACCGAGCCGTCGGCCGAGATGGACCTGAAGTGCTTCGTCTGCAGGGGCGCGTCCGCGGTGCCGGGCAACCCGCCGTGCCGTACCTGCAAGTCGGAGGGCTGGATCGAGTGGGGCGGCTGCGGCATGGTCAACCCACGGGTGCTGGTCGCCTGTGGGGTCGACCCCAGGCGTTACTCCGGCTTCGCCTTCGGCATGGGCATCGAGCGCACGCTGATGTTCCGCCACAACGCCGAGGACATGCGTGACATGGTCGAGGGAGACGTGCGCTTCACGCTCCCGTTCGGGATGGAGGTCTGATGAAAGTCCCGCTTTCCTGGCTGCGGGAGTACGTCGACCTGCCCGCCGTCACCGCCCAAGAGGTCGCCGACCGGCTCACCGCCGCCGGCCTCAAACTGGAGACGATCGTCTCCCACGGCCACGAGATCAAGAACGTGGTCGTCGGCGAGGTGCTCGACATCGAGGAGCTGGCCGACTTCAGGAAGCCCGTCCGCCACTGCCAGGTGGAGGTCGGCGAGGCCGCTCCCCGTGGCATCATCTGCGGCGCGGTCAACTTCTCGATCGGCGACCGGGTCCCGGTGGCACTGCCGGGCTCGGTCCTGCCCGGTGGATTCGAGATCAGCGCGCGCAAGACGTACGGCCGGCTGTCCGACGGCATGATCTGCTCGGAGCAGGAGCTCGGCATCGCCGAGTCCTCGCCCGGCATCCTGGTGCTGGAGCCCGACGTCCCGATAGGCGCCGACGTGGTCGAGTTGCTCGGCCTGCGTGACGACGTCATCGAGCTGGAGATCACCCCCGACCGCGGTTACGCGCTGTCCATCCGCGGTGTGGCCCGTGAGGCCGCCACCGCGTTCGGGGTGGCCTTCCGCGACCCTGCCGATCTCGACCTGCCGGTCTCCACCGACTCCGTCTACCCGGCCTCGATCGCCGACCCCAGCGCGTGCGACCGCTTCGTGCTCCGCGAGGTCAGCGGCTTCGACCCGGCCGCGCCGAGCCCGTTGTGGATGCGCGTACGGCTGGCCCGCGCCGGGATGCGGCCGGTCTCGCTCGCCGTCGACGTGACCAACTACGTGATGCTGGAGCTCGGCCAGCCGCTGCACGCCTTCGACCGGACCAAACTGACCGGCGAGATCGTCGTCCGGCGGGCCCGCGAGGGCGAGACGCTGGAGACGCTCGACCACGTGGTGCGCAAGCTGCACGCCGACGACATCCTGATCACCGACGCGTCGGGCGCGATCTCGCTGGCCGGCACCATGGGCGGCCTGCACACCGAGATCTCCGGCTCCTCCACCGAGCTGGTGATCGAGGCCGCGCACTTCTCCGCGACCGGCACCGGCCGGATGTCGCGCAGGCACAACCTGGTCAGCGAGGCCTCCAAGCGGTTCGAGCGCGGCGTCGACCGCGAGTTGCCGCTGTACGCGTCGCTGCGCGCGGCGAAGCTACTGGTCGAGCTGGGCGGCGGCACGACCGCGAACGGCGTGACGCACGTCTCGATCGGAGTCGAGCCGGTGCGGATCACCATCCCGGCCGACCTCCCCGACCGGGTGGCCGGCATGCCGTACGGCAGGGAGGCCGTGCTCCGGCACCTGGAGCAGGTGGGCTGCACGGTCGCGGAGGGAGCGGCCGAGGCGTCCGCCAGGTCCGGCGGAGGGGCCGCGGCCGCGCTGTCCGCCAAGCTCGACGTCACCGGCGGGGCCACCGATCTGCTGACGGTCACGCCGCCGACCTGGCGCCCCGATCTGGTCGACCCGAACGACCTGGCGGAGGAGGTCATCCGGCTCGAAGGGTACGAGCGGCTGCCGTCCGTGCTGCCCGCGGCCCCGGCCGGCGGCGGTCTCACCGAGGCCCAGCGGCTGCACCGCAGGGTCGGCAGGGCGCTGGCCGCCGACGGCTACGCCGAGATCCTCGCCTACCCGTTCATCGGTGAGCGTGATCTCGACAACCTGCAGCTGCCCGCCGACGACGAGCGCCGCCGCGCCACCCGCCTGGCCAACCCGCTCAGCGAGGACGAGCCGCTGATGCGGACCACCCTGCTGCCGGGGCTGCTGAAGACCCTGGTCCGCAATGTGGGCAGGGGCCTCGGCGATGTGGCGCTGTTCGAGACCGGTCTCGTCTACCGGCCCGTGCCCGACGCTCCCGCCACCGCTCCGGTGCTCGCGGTCGACCGCAGGCCGACCGCGGACGAGCTGGCCTCGGTCGAGGCTGCGCTGCCCAGGCAGCCGCTCAGGGTCGCGGTCGTCCTCGCCGGGGAGTTCGAGAGCTCCGGCTGGTGGGGCCCCGGGCGCGCGGCGACGTGGGGCGACGCGGTGGAGGCCGCGCGGGTGGTGGCCCGCGAGGCGGGGCTGGAGCTGACGGTGGCCGCCGACGCGCACGCGCCGTGGCACCCCGGCCGTTGCGCCTCGCTGCACCTCGGCGACGTGCTGGTCGGGCACGCGGGTGAGCTGCATCCCCGCGTGATCGAGGCGTACGGCCTGCCTGCCCGCACCTGCGCGATGGAGCTGGAGCTGAGCCTCCTGCAGGCGGCCCTGCCCGGCCCGGTCGAATCGCCGGTCGTCTCGTCTTACCCGGTCGCCACCCAGGACGTCGCGCTCATCGTCCCCGCGGCCACCCCGGTGGCCTCGGTCGAGGCGGCGCTCCGTGAGGGGGCCGGCGAGCTGCTGGAGGCCATCCGGCTGTTCGACGTCTACACGGGGGCCCAGGCGGGTGAGGGCAACAAGTCCCTCGCCTACACCCTGCGCTTCCGCGCGCCGGACCGCACCTTGACCGCCGAGGAGACCACCGCGGCCCGCGACGCCGCCGTCGCCCTGGCCGCCGAACGCGTCGGAGCCCAGCTCCGCAGCGCCTGACACACCCGGGAAAGGGGGCTGGTACGGCAAGCCGTACCAGCCCCCTTCTGGTGGGCGGCGCTGATCGCACCCTGAGCACCGGGTCGCCTCGGTGGCGGCTTCGCGGGGGGACGGTGATCCTCGGGGCGCTCACGGCTTCGCTGGAGCCTCTTCGGCGCTGTCAGGCAGGGTGGAGGCGGCACGCCGGGTGCGCTCGGCCAGGGCGTGTTCGTCGGTGCGGGCGTCGTAGTCCCGGAACTTGGGGAGCAGGGCGGCCAGCGCCGCCACCGCGCCGATGCACAGCAGGCCGCCGGCCCCCAGGGAGAAGCGGGTGCCGCCCAGGTACGCCATCAGCCCGGCGCGGCCGTTGCCGAGCATCGGGCCGGTGGAGTAGGAGAGCAGCTCGATCCCCGCCAGCCGCCCGCGGTACTCGTCGGGGATGGTCTGGTTCCAGATCGTGGAGCGGAAGATTCCGCTGATCATGTCGGCGGCGCCCGCCACGGCCAGGCACACGAAGATCAGCCACAGGCTGGGCGCGATGGCGGCGACGGCGACGGACGCACCCCAGATGGCGGCGGCGATGATCACTCCCCTGCCGTGGCGGTGCACGTGGTTCGTCCATCCGGAGGTCACCGAGGCCAGCAGCGAGCCGACCGCGGCCGCCGAGTAGAGCAGGCCGAGCGACTGCGGACCGCCGAACTCGTCGGCCAGGAACGGGTACAGCGCCGTGGACATCGCGAAGAACATGGCCGCGATGTCGACCAGGTAGGTACCCATCAGGTCCGGCCGCCGTACGGCATAGCGGACGCCCTCCACGAGCGACCTCAGCGACGCGCGGGCGGCGTCCGCACGCGGCGGCACGGCGCGCACCCGCCAGAGCAGGACCAGCGACACCAGGAAGGTCACCACGTCGATGCCGTACGTCGTCGCGGGCCCGTAGCCGGCCACGATCAGGCCGGCCAGCGCGGGCCCGATGATGGCCCCGAAGTTCCACCGGAAACTGATCAGCGCGGCGGCGGCCGTGAGCTGGTCGTGCCGCACGACGCGCGGCACCATCGCGTCCAGGCTCGGCCGCTGCAGGCTGTCCAGCGCCGCCATCAGCGCCCCGATCACGTACAGCGCCCACACCTGGGGATTCGGCAGCAGCGCGTTCACCATCAGCAGCGCCGACAGCACCGCGAGCCCGGCCTCGGCGAGCAGCACCACCCGCCGCCGGTCCAGCGCGTCCGCGATCGCCCCGCCCCACAGCCCGAAGACGACCATCGGCACGAACTCGGCCAGGCTCACCAGCCCCACCGCCACGGGCGACCCGGTGAGCTGCTTCATCTGCAACGGGACCGTGACGTAGGTCAGGAAGGTGCCGAACATCGTGATCACCCCGGATCCCATCAGGAGCCGGAAGTCACGCGAGTCACGCAGCGGCCGCAGGTCCATGCTCAGGTGCCGCCCGAGCGCTCTTAGGGACCAGCCAGAAGTTTTCAGCACGAAAGGAGATGGTCGCCCGGACGGGGCCTCCGGAACAAACGGTTTTCGTCTGCGCGCGGCTGAGGGTGATCGCGTCCCGGCGTAGCCGACGGCATTACCTCACGCGTAATCGACCAGGTCACAGGCCGCGTGACAAGGTTTGTCACGTCCGGATCGGACGAACTTCATCGGAGGAGATCACCGTGTACGACTTCGCGAACCTGGTCGAGCGTTACCTCGCGGCATGGAACGAGGGTGACGCGGAGGCGCGTCTGAAGGCCGTGGCCGCGCTCTGGACCGAGGACGGCGGGTACACCGACCCGATGGCCCAGGTGACCGGGCACGAGGGGATCGCGGCCGTGATCGCCGGCGTGCGGGAGATGTTCCCCGGCTTCGTCTTCACCGCCGGCGGCCCGGTGGACGGCCACCACGACATCGCCAGGTTCACCTGGAACTTCGGCCCGGCCGGCGCCGAACCCGTCGTGGTGGGGTCCGACGTGGTCCAGATCGCCGAGGACGGCCGGCTGCGGCAGGTCCACGGCTTCCTGGACAAGGTCCCCGCGGCCTGACGCACCACGGCGCGGCGTCGTGCACGGTCCACCGCCCGCGCGGCCGGGCGGTGGGGGGGCTCAGGGAAGGGCGAGGACTTCGCGGCGGAGATGGGTTTTGAGGATCTTGCCGCCGGGGTTGCGCGGAAGGTCGGTGTCGCGGAACCAGAAGCGGACGGGGATCTTGAAAGAGGCGATCCGGCCGTGCAGGAAGCCGCTGAGGTCCTCGGCGGTGACCGTGGCGCCGGGAGCGAGGCGGATGACGGCACCGACCTCCTCGCCGAGTTCGTCGTGCGGGATGCCGATGACGGCGGCGTCGTCGACGGCCGGGTGCTCGAAGAGGGCGGCCTCGACTTCGGCGCAGTAGACGTTCTCGCCGCCCCGGATGACCATGTCCTTGGCCCGGTCGACGATGAAGACGAACCCCTCGTCGTCGACCCGGGCGAGGTCGCCGGTGTGCAGCCAGCCGTCGACGAAGGTCTCGGCGGTGGCGTCGGGGCGGTTCCAGTAGCCGGCGATGACGGCCGCGCCGCGGACGCAGAGCTCGCCGACCTCGCCGGCGGGCAGCTCGTCGCCCATCGGGCTGGAGATGCGCACGTCGATGGTGGCCGCCGGCCTGCCGATGCTGTCGGGCTTGGCCTGGTAGCCCTTGCCCGAGTTGTTGATGATGAGGGCGGTCGTCTCCGTCATGCCGTACCCGTTGGAGGGGGCGCGGCCGGGGAGTTGCTCGCCGATGCGTTCCAGGAGCTTGGGCGGGGCGGGGGCGCCGCCGTACCCGAGGGAGCCGAGGCTGGAGATGTCGTACTTGCCGAAGTCGGGGTGGGACATGAGCTGCCAGGCGTTGGTGGGGACGCCCGCGATGCCGGTGATCTTCTCGCGTTCGATGAGCTGGAGCGCCCGGCCCGCGTCCCATTTGTACATCAGCGCGAGGGTGCTGCCGCTGAACATGGACGTGATCATGGCGGCGAAGCAGCCGGTCACGTGGAACAGCGGAACGGTGAGCAGGGTGACGCGGCGCTCGGCGGAGGCGGCGACGGGATCGCGGCCGGAGAGCATCGCGCTCCGCATCGCAGTGTAGGAGACGGTCATCGGGGCCTGGCCGAGGTTGCGGTGGGTGCCGAGGGCCCCCTTGGGACGGCCGGTGGTGCCCGAGGTGTAGAAGATCGTGGCCGGATCCTCGGGGTCGAGCTCCACGGCCGGCAGGGACACGTCGGCGGGCACGTCGCCCAGCAGATCCGCCAGCGACACCGCGCCGGCGGGCAGGCCGTCGCCGGGCCGGGTCACGATGAGCCGGGCGTCCAGGCGGACGTCCTTGAGCCGTGCGGCCCGCTCGCCGTCGGCGATCAGCACCTTGGCTCCCGAGTCGGTCAGGCCGTACTCCAGTTCCTGCGGCGTCCACCAGGCGTTGAGCGGCACCGCGACCGCACCGCAGGCGAGGACGGCGGAGAAGGAGACGATCCACTCCGGGTAGTTGCGCATCGCGATGGCGACCCGGTCGCCCTTGGCGACGCCGTAGTCCTCGACCAGGCGGCGGGCCAGCGTGGCGGCCTGGCGGAAATGCTCCTCGAAGGTGAGTTGTTCGTCCTCGTAGATGATGAAAACCTTCTCACCCTGCAGCCTGCTCGACTCCAGGAGCGTGCGGAAGTGCCCGGGAGCGTGCTTCCAGGTCCGGATCCTGCTGCCACGGATCTCCACCTCGTCCATCTCGAAGAGCTGACCGGGAGCGGTGAGCTGAGCCTGGACCTGATCGTGGGTGACTGTCATTACGCGCGTACTCCCCGGGTAAGAGGCCATAACCGGAAGGTCAGCATACCGACCGGTATGTGCTGGCAACAGAGGGAAGTTCGGGTTTGCGTGTCCACAATTCGAGAACATCTTGCATGGTCATGCTCCGCCGTGCATACTTCACTACAAGCAAGGACATGCAATAAGGTGCATGTCCATACAGCGAGGAGATGGGGCAATTGGGAGCGCGCGCGGCGGTGGCCGGAGCGAGCGGGTACGCGGGCGGAGAACTTCTTCGCCTGCTGCTCTCCCACCCAGAGATCGAGGTCGGAGCGCTGACCGCCGGGTCGAGCGCGGGCACCCTGCTGGGGGCGCATCAGCCCCACCTCCTGCCACTGGCGGGCCGCACGCTCCTGGAGACTACCCCCGATGTCCTGGAAGGCCACGACGTGGTCTTCCTCGCCCTCCCGCACGGGCAGTCCGCCGCCATCGCGCAGCGGCTCGGTGACGACACGCTGATCGTCGACTGCGGCGCCGACTTCCGCCTGGCCGACCCGGGCGAGTGGGAGCGGTTCTACGGCGGCGTCCACGCGGGCACCTGGCCGTACGGCCTGCCCGAGCTTCCCGGCCAGCGGGAGCGCCTGCGCGAGGCCCGGCGGATCGCCGTCCCCGGGTGCTACCCGACGGCGGTCACCCTCGCCATGCTCCCGGCCTTCGCCGCCGGCCTCGCCGCGCCCGACGTGGTCGTGGTCGCGGCCAGCGGCACCAGCGGCGCGGGCCGTGCGCCCAAGGCCAACCTGCTGGGCAGCGAGGTCATCGGATCGGTCAGCGCCTACGGTGTCGGGGGAGTGCACCGGCACACCCCCGAGATGGAGCAGAACCTCTCGACGGTGGCGGGCACCCCGGTGACCGTCTCCTTCACGCCGACGCTCGCGCCGATGAGCCGCGGCATCCTGGCGACCTGCTCGGCTCCCGCCCTCCCCGGCGTCACCGCGGCCGAGCTGCGCCAGGCGTACGAAGCGGCCACCGCGCAGGAGCCCTTCCTGCGACTGCTGCCCGAAGGGCAGTGGCCGGCCACCGCGATGACCTACGGCGCCAACACGGCGGTGCTGCAGGCGGTGCTCGACGAGCGCGCGGGAAGGATCGTGTCCGTGATCGCCATCGACAATCTCACCAAGGGCACCGCGGGAGGCGCGATCCAGAGCGCCAACCTGGCCCTCGGTTTCCACGAAGAACTCGGCCTCCCCCTCATTGGAGTAGCTCCGTGAGCGTAACCGCACCTCTCGGTTTCTCGGCCGCAGGCGTCGTCGCCGGACTCAAGTCCAGCGGTGAGCGCGACCTCGCCATCGTGGTCAACGACGGACCATCCCGCGCTGCGGCGGGCGTTTTCACCACCAACCGGGTGAAGGCCGCTCCAGTGCTCTGGTCGCAGCAGGTCCTGAGCGGCGGACGAGTGATGGCCGTCGTGCTCAACTCGGGCGGCGCGAACGCGTGCACCGGCCCCGAGGGCTTCCAGGACGCCCACGCCACCGCGGAGAAGGTCGCCGAGCTGCTCGGCGACTCCGCCGGAGAGGTCGCGGTGTGCTCCACCGGCCTGATCGGCGAGCGGCTGCCCATGGACACCCTGCTCGCCGGCCTGGAGGTCGCCGGAGCGCAGCTCTCCAGAGACGGCGGCCTGCCCGCCGCCGACGCGATCCGCACCACCGACACGGTTTCGAAGATCTCCTTCAGGCGGGGCGA
Organism: Dolomitihabitans soli; assembly: GCF_022213955.1. Taxonomy (GTDB): domain Bacteria; phylum Actinomycetota; class Actinomycetes; order Streptosporangiales; family Streptosporangiaceae; genus Streptosporangium_A; species Streptosporangium_A soli. The sequence continues at coordinate 53,947 of NZ_JAKNTW010000026.1, forward strand.
GGGCGGCTACATGGTCGGCGGCATGGCCAAGGGCGCGGGCATGCTCGCCCCCGGCCTGGCGACCATGCTCTGCGTGATCACCACCGACGCCGACCTGCCCGCCGAGCGGCTGGACGCGGCGCTGCGCGAGGCCACCACGGTGACCTTCGACCGCCTCGACACCGACGGCTGCATGTCCACCAACGACACGGTGCTGCTGCTGGCCAGCGGCGCGGCCGGGGTGGTCCCCGAGCAGTCCGAGTTCGCCGAGCGGGTCACCGAGGTCTGCGCCGACCTCGCCAGGCAGCTGCTCGTCGACGCCGAGGGCGCCACCAAGGCGATCGCCATCGAGGTCGTCGGCGCCGCGTCCGTCGGCGACGCCGTCAACGTGGGCCGCGCGGTGGCCCGCAGCAACCTGCTCAAGTGCGCCATCCACGGCGAGGACCCCAACTGGGGCCGGGTGCTGTCGGCCGTCGGCACCACCGACGCGGAGTTCGACCCCGACCGGATCAACGTGGCGATCAACGGCATCTGGATCTGCCGGGCCGGCGCCGCCGGAGACGACCGCGACAAGGTGGACCTGCGCCCCCGCGACGTCACCATCACCATCGACCTGTCGGCGGGGACCGAGTCGGCGACCGTGCACACCACGGACCTCACCGCCGCCTACGTCCACGAGAACTCGGCGTACTCCTCATGAACGTCACCGCCGGCGTCAAGGCCGGCACCCTCATCGAGGCGCTGCCCTGGCTGGCCCGCTTCCACGGCGCGACCGTCGTCATCAAGTACGGCGGCAACGCCATGACCGAGGAGTCGCTCAAGCAGAGCTTCGCCGAGGACGTCGTCTTCCTGCGATACGCCGGGCTCAAGCCGGTCATCGTGCACGGCGGCGGCCCGCAGATCAGCGCCCACCTCGACCGGCTCGGCATCGAGAGCAGCTTCACCGCCGGGCTGCGGGTGACCACGCCCGAGGCCATGGAAGTCGTCCGGATGGTGCTGGTCGGCCAGGTCAACCGCGACGTCGTGGGCCTGATCAACGACCACGGCCCGTTCGCGGTCGGCATGTCGGGAGAGGACGCCCACCTGTTCACCGCCATCCGCAAGCACGCGCTGGTGGACGGCGAGCCGGTCGACATCGGCCAGGTCGGCGACATCGTGAAGGTCGAGGCCGGAGCCGTGCGCGCGCTCCTCGACAACGGCCGCATCCCGGTGGTGAGCAGCATCGCCAGGAGCGATGACGGCACCGTCTACAACGTGAACGCCGACACGGCCGCCGCCGAACTCGCGGTCGCCCTCGACGCCGACAAGCTGGTCGTGCTCACCGACGTCGAGGGACTGTACGCCGACTGGCCGGACAGCGACGAGGTGATCGGCCGGCTCACCGGCGACCAGCTGGCGGAGCTGCTGCCCAGCCTGTCGAGCGGGATGCTGCCCAAGATGGGCGCCTGCCTGACGGCCGTGCGCGGCGGGGTGGCCCAGGCCCATGTGCTCGACGGCCGGACCCCGCACGCGCTACTGCTGGAGGTCTTCACCGACGAGGGGATCGGCACCATGGTCGTGCCCGGCAGCAAGGACGAGAACGACAGGGAGGTGGCACTGTGAGCTCGCTCGAAGAACGCTTCGAAGCGGCGTTCATGCCCAACTACGGGGTGCCGCCGGTGGCGCTGGCCCGCGGCGAGGGCTGCCGCGTGTGGGACGCCGACGGCCGTGAATACCTCGACCTGATCGCCGGCATCGCGGTCACCTCACTCGGCCACGCCCACCCCGCGCTGGTCGAGGCGGTCTCCACCCAGGTCGCCACCCTCGCGCACACCTCCAACCTGTTCCTGCACGAGCCGGAGGTGCTGCTCGCCGAGCGGCTGCTCGGCCTGCTGCGGGCGCCCGGCAGGGTCTTCTTCGCCAACTCCGGCACCGAGGCCAACGAGTGCGCCGTCAAGATGGCCCTCAAGTACGGCAAGACGTCCGGCCGCAGCTACTTCGTCGCCGCCGAGAACGGGTTCCACGGCCGTACCTTGGGCGCCCTGTCGCTGACCGGCAAGGCGTCGATCCGCGACCAGTTCGGACCGTTCCCCTTCGAGGTCAGGTTCGTGCCCTACGGCGACGCCGACGCGCTGCGGAAGACGGTCACCGGAGACTGCGCCGCAGTCTTCCTCGAACCCGCCCAGGGCGAGGCCGGCGTCGTGGTCCCGCCCGACGGTTACCTGAAGGCCGCCAGGGAGATCTGCGACGACACCGGCGCGCTGCTGGTCTCCGACGAGATCCAGGCCGCGATCGGCCGGACCGGCCACTGGTTCGCCCACCAGAACGACGGCGTGCTCCCCGACATCCTCACCCTGGCCAAGGGCCTCGGCGGCGGGATGCCGATCGGCGCCTGCGTCGGCTTCGGCGAGGCGGGCACCATCTTCGCCAAGGGCGACCACGGCTCCACCTTCGGCGGCAACCCGGTCTCCGCCTCGGCGGCGCTCGCCGTACTCGACACGATCGATCGCGACGGCCTGCTCGAACACGTCCGCACGGTCGGCGCGCGGTTCGCCGAGGGCATCGACGCCATCGAGCATCCGCTGCTGGCCGGGGTGCGGGGCCGGGGGCTGTGGCTGGCCATGCTGTTCACCGCCGACCGCTCCGCCGCCGTCCAGGCCGCCGCCCAGCGCGCCGGTTTCCTGGTCAACGCGGTCCAGCCCAACGCAGTACGGCTCGCGCCGCCGCTGGTCATCACCGAGCGGGAGATCGATTCCTTCCTCGCGGCGTTGCCCATGATCCTCTCGGAGGCGCAGTAATGACCAGGCACTTCCTGCGTGACGACGACCTGACACCCGCCGAGCAGGCGCGGGTCCTCGACCTCGCCGAGGCGATGAAGAAGGACCGGTTCGGCTACCGCCCGCTCGCCGGCCCGCGCACGGTGGCCGTGCTGTTCGACAAGCACTCCACCAGGACCCGCGTCTCGTTCGCCGTCGGCATCGCCGAGCTGGGCGGTCAGCCGCTGGTCATCGACGCGGGCTCTTCGCAGCTGGGCCGGGGCGAGCCGGTCGGGGACACCGCTCAGGTGCTGTCCAGGCAGGTGGCCGCGGTCGCGTGGCGGACCTTCGGCCAGGAGCGGCTCGAGGCCATGGCCGCAGCCGCCACGGTGCCGGTGATCAACGCGCTCACCGACGCCTTCCACCCCTGCCAGATCCTCGCCGACCTGCAGACGGTCAGGGAGTACAAGGGCTCGCTCGCCGGGCTCACCCTGGCCTACTTCGGCGACGGCGCCAACAACATGGCCCACTCCTACCTGCTCGGCGGCGCCACCGCCGGCATGCACGTGCGGATCGCGTCGCCGGCCGGGTTCCTGCCCGACGCGGTGATCATGGATGAGGCGGCCGCGATCGCCGCGGAGACGGGCGGCTCGGTGCTCGCCCTGTCCGACGCCGCCGCCGCCGCGGGCGGCGCCCACGTGATCGCCACCGACACCTGGGTGTCGATGGGCCAGGAGGGCAAGGACGAGCGGGTGGCCGCGCTGATGCCGTACCAGGTCAACGCGGAGCTGATGGCCCACGCCGCACCCGACGCGATCGTGCTGCACTGCCTGCCCGCCTACCGTGACCTGGAAGTCACCGCCGAGGTCCTCGACGGTCCGCAGAGTGCCGTCTGGGATCAGGCGGAGAACCGGCTGCACGCCCAGAAAGCGCTGCTGCACTTCTTACTGGAGCAGTCGTGACACTTCCCATGACCAAGGCCGCCCGGCAGGCCAGGATCACCGAGTTGCTGAGCCGTCAGCCGGTCCGCTCCCAGCCCGAGCTGGCCAAACTGCTGGCCGAGAGCAACCTGGAGGTCACCCAGGCCACGCTCTCCCGCGACCTCGACGAGCTGGGCGCGCTCAAGCTGCGCGCGGAGGACGGCTCCCTGGTCTACGCGTTGCCGGGCGAGGGCGGCGGGCGCATCCCGCCGGCTCGGCTCGGCACGGGCGAGTCACCCGCGGCGCGGCTGCACCGGATCGCCGAGGAACTCCTCGTCTCCGCCGAGTCCTCGGCGAATCTGGTCATCGTGCGCACGCCGCCCGGGGCGGCGCAGTTCCTCGCCTCGGCCATCGACCACGCCTCGTACGAGTCGATCCTGGGCACCGTCGCCGGCGACGACACGATCCTCGTCATCAGCCGCGATCCGCAGGGTGGCTCGGTGGTCGCCGAAGCCCTGCTGAGGACCGCTGATCGACGTACGTAGCCCGCGTCGGCCACGACGCGGGCCAGCCGCCGCTCCCACATCAGCCTTTCGCAATGGAGACAGATCATGAACGACCGGGTCGTACTCGCCTTTTCCGGTGGCCTCGACACCTCCGTGGCCATCCCGTTCCTCGCCGAGAAGATGGGGGCCGAGGTCGTCGCCGTCGCGCTCGACGTCGGTCAGGGCGGCGAGGAGATGGAGGTCATCCAGAAGCGCGCCATCGACTGCGGCGCCGTCGAGTCGGTCGTGGTGGACGCCCGCGAGGAGTTCGCGGCCGACTTCTGCGTCCCCGCGCTGCAGGCCAACGCGCTCTACATGGACCGCTACCCGCTGGTCTCCGCGTTGTCCCGGCCGCTCATCGTCAAGCACCTGGCGAAGGCCGCCAAGGAGTTCGGCGGGACCCACGTCTCCCACGGCTGCACGGGCAAGGGCAACGACCAGGTCAGGTTCGAGGCCGGCCTGGCCGCGCTCAACCCCTCCCTGAAGATCGTCGCCCCGGCCCGCGACTACGCGTGGACCCGGGACAAGGCCATCGCCTTCGCCGACGAGAAGGGGCTGCCGATCGACGTCTCCAAGAAGTCGCCCTACTCCATCGACCAGAACATCTGGGGCAGGGCCGTGGAGACCGGCTTCCTGGAGGACATCTGGAACGGCCCGATCGAGGACGTCTACTCCTACACCGCGGACCCGGCGCAGCCGCGCGAGGCCGACGAGGTCGTCATCGCCTTCGCCAAGGGCGTGCCGGTCGCGATCGACGGCCGGGCGCTGACCCCGTTCCAGATCATCGCCGAGCTGAACGACCGGGCGGGCGCGCAGGGCGTGGGCCGCCTCGACATGGTCGAGGACCGGCTGGTCGGCATCAAGTCGCGCGAGGTCTACGAGGCGCCGGGCGCCATCGCGCTGATCACCGCGCACATGGAGCTGGAGAGCGTCACCGTCGAGCGCGACCTGGCCCGCTTCAAGCGCAGCGTGGACCAGCGCTGGGGCGAGCTGGTCTACGACGGCCTGTGGTTCTCGCCGCTGAAGAAGGCGCTCGACGAGTTCATCAGCGAAGCCCAGGAGCACGTGACCGGCGAGATCCGGATGACCCTGCACGGCGGCCGGGCCGTCGTCACCGGCCGCCGCTCCAGCACCTCCCTCTACGACTTCAACCTGGCCACCTACGACACCGGCGACACCTTCGACCAGTCCCTCGCCAAGGGCTTCGTCGAGCTGTGGAGCCTCCCCTCCAAGATCGCCGCCGCCCGTGACGCCCGAGTGAGCTGACGTGCGCCTCGCCGCGCCCCAGTCGGTGAATGCGATCGATGAGAGGTGCGGCGGTCCAGTGCACTAAGGTCGCGGGTGAAAATCGGGAGGTCGAGGGTGGACGATGGAGGGGAGCAACGGTGACTGAGGGTGGCAAGGCGATGCGTTTGTGGGGGGCCAGATTTGAAGGAGGTCCCGCCGACGCGCTGACACGTCTTTCCGTGAGCGTGCAGTTCGACTGGCGGCTCGCCCCGTACGATCTGCAGGCCTCCCGGGCGCACGCCCGGGTCCTGCATCGCGCGGACCTGCTGACCGACGACGAGCTGGGCCGGATGATCGGCGCGCTCGACGATCTGGAACGGGCCTGCAAGCTGGGTGAGTTCCGGCCCACCGTGGCCGACGAGGACGTGCACACCGCCCTCGAACGCGGCCTGCTGGAGCGCCTCGGCGCGCTCGGCGGCAAGCTGCGGGCCGGCCGCAGCCGGAACGACCAGGTCGCCACCGACCTGCGGCTCTACCTCCGCGACCATGTGCGGCACATCGTCTCGCGGCTGGTGGAGCTGGAGACCGCGCTGATGAGCCAGGCCGAGGAGCACACGGAGACCGCCGCGCCGGGGATGACCCACCTGCAGCACGCGCAGCCGGTCTCCTTCGGCCACCAGCTCCTGGCCCACGTCCATCCCTTCACCCGTGACATCGACCGCCTGCGTGACTGGGACCGGCGCACCGCCGTCTCACCGCTCGGCTCGGGCGCGCTGGCCGGATCCTCGCTGCCCCTGGACCCGAAGGCCGTCGCCGAGGAGCTCGGCTTCGACAGCGCCGCCCCCAACTCGATGGACGCGGTCGCCGACCGTGACTTCGCCGCGGAGTTCCTGTTCGACGCCGCGTTGATCGGTGTCCACCTGTCGCGGCTCGGCGAGGAGATCGTCCTGTGGGCGTCGCAGGAGTTCCGCTGGATCGAGATGGACGACGCCTACTCCACCGGCTCCTCGATCATGCCGCAGAAGAAGAACCCCGACGTCGCCGAACTCGCCCGCGGCAAGTCGGCCCGCCTGATCGGCTCGCTGACCACCCTGCTCACGGTGTTGAAGGGCCTCCCGCTCACCTACAACCGTGACCTCCAGGAAGACAAGGAGCCGGTGTTCGACGCCGTCGACACCCTCCTTCTGGTGCTCCCCGCCGTCGCCGGGCTGGTCGCCACCATGCGGGTGAACACCGCCCGGATGCAGGCCAGCGCGCCCGACGGTTTCGCCCTGGCCACCGACCTCGCCGAGCTGCTGGTGCGCAAGGGCGTGCCGTTCCGCGACGCGCACGAGGCCGTCGGGCACCTGGTGGTCTGGTGCCAGGTCAACGACAAGACCCTCGACGAGCTGACCGACGAGGAGCTCGCCAAGGTCTCCCCGCACTTCACTCCCGACTCGCGCGACGTGCTCAACGTGCCCGGCGCCCTCGCCGCCCGCAAGGCGTACGGCGGGACCGCCCCCGACCGCGTCCGCGACCAGCTCGCCTCGCTGCGCGAGATCGTCGACGACCAGGCCGCATGGGCGAGCGGCGCCTAGACCGGGACTTCTTCGACCGGCCCGCGCACGAGGTGGCCCCCGACCTGCTCGGGCGGGTCCTCGTGCACGGGCCCGTCGCCGTACGCCTCACCGAGACCGAGGCGTACGGCTCGCCGGGCGAGGATCCGGCTTCGCACACCTACCGAGGCAAGACCCCGCGCAACTCGGTCATGTTCGGCCCTCCCGGCCACCTCTACGTCTACTTCACGTACGGCATGCACTTCTGCGCCAACCTGGTCTGCCTTCCCGAGGGCACGGGCTCCGGCGTGCTCCTGCGCGCGGGCGAGGTGGTGGACGGGCTGACGGAGGCACGGGGACGGCGGGGCGATCCGGTCCGGGACCGTGACCTCGCGCGTGGTCCCGCGCGCCTCGCGGTCGCCCTCGGGTTCGGCCGGGAGCACAACGGCCTCGACGTGTGCGGCCCCGGCGAACCGCAGATCTTCGAGGGGTCGCCGCCGGCCGTATTCCACGCCGGCCCGCGCACCGGTGTGTCCACCGGGGCGCAGACCCCGTGGCGCTTCTGGATCGGGAACGAGCCCACGGTCTCGCCGTACCGCGCGCACGTACCCCGGCGCCGGTCGTATCCAAGTGGCGAATCGGTGCCCTGATCGGGCAGGCTGTGCCGTACAGATCCATCTCCGACCAACCGAAAGCTAGGATCGTGACCGACATCCTCGATGACCTCGCCTGGCGTGGCCTGATCGCCCAGTCCACCGATGTTGACGCGCTGCGTACGGCACTGGCCGAGGGCCGGATCACGGTCTATTGCGGGTTCGACCCGTCCGCGCCCTCGCTGCACGTCGGAAACCTGGTGCCCCTGCTCACCCTGACCCGTATCCAGCGGGCCGGAAACCGGGCGATCGGGCTGGTCGGCGGGGCGACGGGGCTGATCGGCGACCCGAGCGGCCGCTCCACCGAGCGGACTCTCAACGCGGCCGAGATCGTCGAGGAGTGGGTGTCCAGGATCCGGGTCCAGGTGGAGAAGTTCCTCGCCTTCGACGACAGCCCGACGGGCGCGCTGCTGGTGAGCAACCTGGACTGGACGGCCGGCATGTCGGCGATCGACTTCCTGCGTGACATCGGCAAGCACTTTCCGGTCAACCGGATGCTCGCCCGTGAGGCGGTCTCCGCCCGGCTGGGCGGTGACGGGCTCAGCTACACCGAGTTCAGCTACCAGATCCTGCAGTCCAACGACTACCTGGAGCTCTACCGCCAGCATGGCTGCACACTGCAGATCGGCGGCAGCGACCAGTGGGGCAACATCACCGCCGGCTGCGACCTCATCCGCCGGGTGGAGGGCGCGCACGTCCACGCGCTGACCGTGCCGTTGATCACCAAGGCCGACGGGACCAAGTTCGGCAAGACCGCGGGCGGTTCGGTATGGCTCGATCCCGAGCTGACCTCGCCGTACGCCTTCTACCAGTTCTGGCTCAACGCCGACGACCGTGACGTCGTGAGGTTCCTCAAGATCTTCAGCTTCCGGTCCAGGGAGGAGATCGAGGAGCTGGAGAAGGCCACCTCGGAACGGCCCGCCGCGCGGGAGGCCCAGCGAGCCCTGGCCGAGGAGTTCACCGCGCTCGTGCACGGGCCGGAGGAGCTCTCCCGGGTGCTCGCCGCGTCAAGGGCCCTGTTCGGTCAGGGATCGCTGGAGGAGCTCGACGTACGGACGCTGGGGTCGGCCCTGTCGGAGGTGCCGCTGGCCTCCGTGGCCACGCTGGGCGCGTCGTTCGTCGACCTGCTCGCGGAGAGCGGGCTGGTGAAGTCGAAGTCGGAGGCGCGGCGGGCCGTCAAGGAGGGCGGCGCCTACCTGAACAACTTGAAGATCACCGACGAGGGATACGTGCCGGTGGCGGATGATCTGCTGCACGGGCGTTATCTGGTGCTTCGTCGTGGCAAGCGTTCGATCGGTGGGGTCGAGGTGGCTTGACCCGTCGTGTGGAAGGGCCGTCTCCGGCGACTGCTGGCGGCGGCCTTTCCGCGTCGGTGAGGCGGGTTGATTTGACGGATACCCCGACGCCGCCTAATGTTTCGTCTCGCCCCGGGAGCGAGCCGGACGCCTGAAACGGCGGACGGGCCCCCAGGGGACACCTTCGTAGCGAACCTCTCGACCGCCCGTCTGTGACGGCGTGGTCGAGGCTGTTCCGCCGCGCCCCTCGCCCGTAAAACCGGTTGAGTTGGACATGGCGAGGATGGCACGGTAAGTTTAGAGGGTTGCCCGGAGACGGGGAGCTTGGAAGACGCACACTGCGAAGAAGATCGTCCAGAACGTTGGCGGTTGACTCGCTAGGGTGGGCCTGCTATAGTAACTCACGGAAGTGTGCGCCCCGCCTGCAATCGGAGCCGATAGACTCTGGTTCGGCGGTGTACGCGTCCGTTTCTTGAGAACTCAACAGTGTGTTCAAAAAGCCAGTGCATGATGCACAACCCCGTCACGTTAATTGTGACGGATTCCTTTGGTTGACATTTATGTCAGCCAGGTGAAGTTTCCAAGCATTTTTTGGAGAGTTTGATCCTGGCTCAGGACGAACGCTGGCGGCGTGCTTAACACATGCAAGTCGAGCGGA
>NZ_JAKNTW010000001.1 GCF_022213955.1 Dolomitihabitans soli
TAGCGGTGGGGAAACACCCGGTTACATTCCGAACCCGGAAGTTAAGCCCTCCAGCGCCGATGGTACTGCACCGGGGACGGTGTGGGAGAGTAGGTCACCGCCGGACAAACATTTGATGTTTGTCGTTTAGTAGGAGTAGGCCTGTACGGTTTCCGTGCGGGCCTTCTTCTATTTCTGGGGTCTTTTCTGTTCAGTTTCCCCGGACCTTTCCCATGTTCCGGACTTGTTCCCATCTCGCTGTTCCGTCGGCTGCGCACAGCACCAGCCGCCAGTTGGCCGGCAGGCAAGTGAGCGGCAGACAAAGTGAGCGGATCGGGGCATGCGGGGTAGGCGGGTCGGGGCGTGCGAGGCGTGCGGGGCGTGCGAGGGAGGCGTGCGAGGCATGCGAGGCGTGCGGGGCGGGCACGGGCTGGCTCTTGGGCGAGCCAGAGCTCCTCGGCCGGCAGCTCAGCTGAGGGAATCCAGGTGAGCCGTCAGGACCCGGGTCGCCCAGCCGGTGCCAGCCGATAGAGGTTCGTAGAGGAGATGGGCGGCCAGGCCGTCCAGAAGAGCGTGTAGGCGCTGCGCTTCGAGTTCGGGGTCTCGCCCCGGCATCAGCGAGCCGGCCTGGTGGAGTCGGTCGATCATCCAGCGGCAGGCATCCCTCAGCGCCTGGTGTGCCTCTGCTCGCAGCGGCCTGAGGCATTCTTCGGCGTTGGCGGCGGTCAGCAGGGCCAGGAAGATTTCCATCTCCGCGCGACGTTCGGCGTCGAGCGGGAGCATCTCCCGGGCCACGGCTTCGACCGTCGCCCGGATGGTCGGCAGCGGGGAGAGGGCCGCGACCCGCTTCTGCACCCTGGTGAGCACGAGTTGCATGGCGAAAATCAGCAACTCGGACTGAGTGTTGAACACGTGGCGCAGCGAGCCGGTGGACACGCCCGCCTCCGCGGCGACGGAGCGTACGGACACGTGCCCCACCCCGTCTCGGAGGATGACGCGCCAGGCTGCTTCCGCGAGTTCCTCGCGACGCCGGGTGCGGTCGATGAGCTTGGGCACCACGCTATGTTAGCGCACGCGTACTAGCACAGCGGTCCTTATGGCAGTACGTCCGAACTGCCAAATGCCGGCGGTGCCCGCCTCCACCGGCGGTCTCTGTCCCGCGCTGGCGGTGCCCGCCCCTCCGCGCTGGCGCTGTCTGCCTCCGCCGGCGGTGCCCGCCTCCACTGGCGGTCTCTGTCCCGCGCTGGCGGTGCCCGCCCCGCCCTCGCCAGCGGTGTCTGCCTCCGCCGGTGGCGGCTCGCCGAGTTGGATCGCCCGCGAGCACCGCACCTGCTCGGTCTCTTCAGGGCACTCCGTTGCGCGGGGAAGGGCGAGCGTGCTGAGAACAAACCGGGTGCGGTGGTGGTCTGGCTACCAACCGCCGCGCCCGGCTACGTCAGCGAGTGATGAAGAGGGCGTCGCCCACGGTTCGCTCGCTGCCGTCCGAGGGACGGTTCACGACCTTGTGCTTGACGACCATGGCGCTGGAGCCGCCGCCGTCGAGGTTGATGGCGTTCTTGGCGCCGAGCCAGCGCATCAGCTGGGCGGCTTCGATCATGGAGGCGCCGACCGTGTTGCCCGGGTCGCGGCCGTCCACGGTCGCCATGATCAGACCACCGGACTTGGTGACGCCGACCAGGGTGCGGGGATGGCGGCGCAGGATCATGTTCACCGAGTCGTGTCCGTCAGCCTTTGCGGTGATTTTGACGGTGCCGTTCCTGACCAGGCCGACCGAGCCGCCCATGATGTGGGTGTCCGGCGTGAGGGGGATGGCATCGCCCGTACGGAGGTCGGTCACCTGGGTGTCCAGTGACAGCTTCCAGCCCTCCCAGACGTGTTCCCACATCCAGTCGGCGGCCGCCCCTCGGCCGTGCAGCACCCACGAGTCGCGCGGTACGGCGCCGCCGGCCGTACGGAGTCTGGTGACGGTGCCCGATGCGTCGACGACGGCCTCCGCGCCACCGTCGGCGGGTATCTTCTGGCCGAACTCGCCCGTGTAGGCGATGAGTTCGCCGCCCTTGGCCGCGCGGTTGACGCCCTGCACGGGCTGCTTGGTGCCGTCGCCGCCGGTGATGCTGAGGGTGGTCTCCAGCTCGGTGATGCGTGCCGAGCGGCCCTTGAGGATCAGTGCGCTGCGGCCGCGTACGGCTTCGCTGAGCAGCTTGCCGTTCACGACGGAGATGCCGACGGGGTCGCCCTGGAGGTTCTTGGCGGTGTGGATGTTGAAGAACCCGCCGTTGACGCCGGCGATGGCCTTGACCTGGCGTGACATCGACGAGGTGGTCTCCCGCTTGGCGACGCTCCGGCCGACGCTGGCCTGGAAGGAGCCGCGGAACAGCTTGGGGTCGACCATCAGGACGTTCATGTTCCAGGGGCCGGTGGTGTCCAGCCCGTCATCGCCGAGGTAGTCGGCCTTGGCGCTGATCTTGGCCTTCTTGAGCTTGGCGACCATCTTGTCGGCCTTGGCCCGCTGTTTGAGAGTCCACTCGCCGATCCTGACCGTGTAGTACTCCTCGGCGGGGTCGTCCGAGACGGCGGGCCGTACGAACTTCTCCAGTTTGGGGGTCAGTCCGGCGTCCTCGACTTCGATGGCCTTGATCTGGGCGTCCTCCAGGGTGCCGTGGTCGCGGCCGTTCGGCATGAGCACGGTGACGGTGTAGCCCTGGGTGGACTTGCCCTGCTTGACGCGGTAGAGGTCCACGCCCTGGGCGACGGCGCTGTGCGCGCGGGCCGGAAGTCCCCGGGTGCCGAGGGGGAATTTCGAGGAGGGGAAGGACAGGCTGGCCGGCGCCGCCGAGGCGGCCGGTACGGCGGCGACCACAAGAGTTGTGGCGACCGACAGGCCGACGATTAGTCGACGCGACATGGTGTTAGCTCCCCGCGATGGACCTGATTGTCGATGATCTATCGTGCCGATCATCAGGGCCGGAGGGGAGCGGAACACGCGAAAAACGTTGAGAAAGGTAGATCTGGTGGCGCGGTTGAGAGGAAAGAGGTACTAGCGGTTCTTAGGTGGCGAGGGTTTTCATCCTGTTTGGGTTATTTGTGCTATTTGGCGTAAGCGGGCCGATGAACCGGGCCGACACCTCGCCGCGACTGGTGATGGGACGCGGCTGGTGGTGGGAGAGGTCAGCGGTTGTCTCGCCGGAAGGATTCGAGGGCCAGCAGAGCGACGTGCAGGGAGAGGCAGGACTCCACGTCGTCCAGGTCGGTGTCGAGGACGCGTTCGAGGCGCCTGAGCCGGTCGTAGAAGGCGGGGCGGGAGAGGTGGGCCTTCTGGGCGGCGACCGCCTTGTTCCGGCCGGCGTCGAGATAGATGCGCAGGATTCTGCTGAGGTCGCCGCCGCGCTGGGCGTCGTGGGCGAGCAGGGCGGCCAGTTCGCGTTCGGCGAAGGTCTGCAGGCGGGCGTCGTCGCGGAGCAGGTGGAGCAGGCCGCGCAGCCGGAGATCGGGCAGCCGGTAGAAGACCCGGCCGTCGGGCTGGCGGACGGCCACGTCGGCGACCTGCTCGGCTTCCAGGAAGCTGCGCCGTACGTCCTTGATCGAATCGACCACGGAACCCGCGGCCAGTACGAAGGCGCGGGCGGAGGTCGTGCGGAGGCGGTCGGAGAGGGCGGTGAGGGCGGCTTCCGGGGAGGTGCGCGGGGGGAGGGGGAGCAGGACGGCGACGCGGTTCTGGTCGAGGGCGCCGACGAGGGCGGGCTGGCGGGCATCGCGGCAGGTGGCGGCGGTGGCCTCGGCGAGTTCGCCGAGCTGGGCCTGTCCGTCGAGCGCGGTGTCGACCGGCTCGGTGAGCCGCAGGACCAGGCTGATCAGTTTGCGCCCGGTGAGCGGCACGCCGACGGCCCTGGACCGCGCGGCGGCCTCGTCGGGGTCGGAGTAGGCGTGGGTGAGGATGCCGGTGATGATCGTTCCGTGGGCCTGGCGCTCCAGGCTCTGCTGGTGGCGTTCGAGGAGCCGGCCGAGCGCGAGGGTGGTGCCGGCCCGCTCGGCGAGCACGATCTCACGAGGGCTGGGCGGACCGTCGCAGAGCAAGATCAGTCTGCCCCAGTCCTGGCCCCGTGCGCCGACCATGGCCACCAGCCAGCCGGCCGCGGCGTCGTAGGCGGTGCGCTCGTTCGGGGCCACGGCCCGGGATCTGGTCTCCCAGCTCGCCAGCAGCGCCCCGGTGTCACGGCCCGCGCTCTCGCAGGCCAGCACCTGGTGCGCCAGGTTCTCCAGCAGCACCGGCCGGCCGGAGAGCCGGGCGACCTGGCTGAGCACCTCGGCCGGTGAGGCGCCCTCCACCGACAGCTCGGTGAACACCTCGTGCAGTTGCTCGGAGGCGCGCAACTCCTCCAGTTGGATGTCGATGATCCGCGCGTGCACCGATTCGGTGATCTGCACGAACGGGGTCTCCCTGGCCAGGGTGATCAACGGGAGCCCGTGTTTCTCCGCCGCGACGACCACCGCGGGCGGCAGTTCCGTGATGAACTTGCGGCCGAGCTCGACGATCAGTCCGGAGGCTCCCACGGCGGACAGGGCGCCGACGTAGTCGACCAGTTTGTCTGGCTCGTCGGGCAGTGCGATGCCGGTGGTGAGCACGAGTTCCCCGCCGCGCAACAACTCGGCGATGTCGGTCACCTCGCCGACGTGGACCCAGCGCACTCGGGAGTCGAGCCGGTCGGCGCCCGCCACGACACTGGGACTGCCCCTGCGGACGGCGTCCAGGGCCAGAACGTCGGCGATGGTGGGCAACACGTTGCCGACACTATCTGATCAGAATGTAAATCCGTATTCCGTATCCTTTACATACTGAGGTCGGGAAAATCGTCCTCGCGGAACTCCGCAGCGCCCGGCGCCTGCTCCCTGAGCTCCACCCGGCGGATCTTCCCGGAGATCGTTTTGGGCAGCTCGGCGAACTCCAGCCTTCTGATCCGCTTGTACCCGGCCAGGTTGTGGCGGGCGTGCGCGAGGATCGAGCGCGCGGTGGCCGCGTCGGGCGCGAAGCCGGGCGCCAGGGTCACGTACGCCTTGGGTACGGCGAGACGCAGCGGGTCGGGGGCGGGCACGACGGCCGCCTCGGCCACCGCCTCGTGTTCCAGCAGCACGCTCTCCAGTTCGAACGGTGAGATCCGGTAGTCGCTCGCCTTGAAGACGTCGTCGGTGCGGCCGACGTAGGTGATGTAGCCGTCGGCGTCGCGGGTGGCCATGTCGCCCGTGTGGTAGTAGCCGTCCCGCATGGCATCAGCATTTCCATCGATATATCCGCGCATGAGGCCCAATGGGCGGTTCGCCAGCGGCAGGCAGATCTCCCCGTCGTCGCCCGCCTCACCCGTCGCCGGATCGACCAGAGCCACATCGTAGCCGGGCAGCGGGCGTCCCATCGAGCCGGCCTTCACCGGCTCGCCCGGCGGGTTGCCGATCTGCGCGGTGGTCTCGGTCTGGCCGTAGCCGTCCCTGATCGTGATGCCCCACGCCTTGGCGACCTGGTCGATGATCTCCGGGTTGAGCGGCTCCCCGGCGGCGACGGCCGTACGCAGCGGCAGCGACCAGGCGGCGAGGTCCTCCTGGATCAGCATCCGCCACACGGTGGGCGGCGCGCAGAACGTCGTCACCCCGTGGTCGCGCATCACCCCGAGCAGCGCCGCGGCGGAGAACCGGGCGTAGTCGTAGACCAGCACGTTGGCCCCGGCGTTCCAGGGGGCGAACACGTTGCTCCAGGCGTGCTTGGCCCAGCCGGGGGAGGAGACGTTCAGGTGCACGTCGTCCGGCCCGACGCCGATCCAGAACATCGTCGACAGGTGGCCGATGGGATAGGACGCGTAGGTGTGCTCCACCAGCTTGGGCCTGGCCGTCGTGCCCGAGGTGAAGTAGAGCAGCAGCGTGTCGTCCGAACGGGTCACGCCGTCGGGGACGAAGACCTCGGAACGGTCGTCGGCCCCGGCGTAGGAGAGCCAGCCGGGAGCCTCGCCGCCGACCGTGATCCGGACGTACGCGCCGTCGCCGAACTTGGCGGCCTGCGCGGCCTCGGTGATCACGTGCGTGACGCCGCCCCGCTCGACGCGGTCCTCGATGTCGGACGTGGACAGCAGCGTCGTCGCCGGGATGACCACCGCCCCCAGCTTCATCGCGGCGAGCAGCGTCTCCCAGAGTTCGGCCCGGTTGCCCACCATCAGCAGGATGCGGTCGCCGCGCCGTACTCCCAGTTCGCGGAGCCAGTTGGCGACCTTGGCGGATCGCGCCGACAGGGCGGCGAACGTGTGGGCGGTGGCGTGGCCGGCCGCGTCCACGATCGTCAGCGCGGTGGCGCCGGGTCGTTCCGCGGTGAGCACGCCGTCGAACCAGTCGAGGGCCCAGTTGAACTCGGCCGGTTCCGGCCAGCGGAACTCGCTGAGCGCGGTGCCGTAGTCGGTGTCGAGGAGGAGGTCACGGGCGGCGCGGAAGTCGCTCATACCGGCATCCTCCTGCGTCGGGCGCCGCCGCGTCCATCATCGGGGCAGACGCGCGGCGAGCCCGTCGAGGACACAGCTCAGGCCGAAGGCGAAGCGGTCGATCATGTCGTCGCGAAGATCTCCGCTCTCCCTGGTCCGTTCGTAGAGCGCGTGCAGCGTGGGCCGGCCCGCCATGGACGCGACGACTGCCGACTCGTTCTGCTCCAGCCACTGCTTGGGGGACAGGCCGGTGGCGGCCACCATTTCGTACCAGCCCGATTCGGACGCGGTGACACCCATGACATAGGCCGTCAGCGTGTTCACCGCGTGGTCGATGGCGGGGCCGTGGAAGCCGGCGTCCTCGAACAGGATCATGGCCTTTTCGGCCAGGATCAGCGCGTTCGGGCCCAGGCTGGGCCGGGAGCCGAGCAGCTTGATCGCCCACGGGTGCCGGAGCAGGGCCTGGCGCAGGCTGTGCGCGAAGACGGACGCGGCCTCCTGCCAGTGGAGCCCGCCGCCCACCGGCAGTGCGATTTCGCCGAAGACCTCGTCCATGGCGAGGTCGAGCAGCTCCACTTTGTTCGCGACGTACCAGTAGATCGAGGTGGCGCCCATGCTCAGCTTGGTGCCCAGGCGCCGCATGCTCAGCGCGTCGAGGCCCTCCGCGTCGAGCAGTTCGATGGTGGCGCGCACGATCTGCGCCTGGCTGGTCGACGCGTCCTTCTTCGGCGGGCGGGCCCCTTCGGCGGCCAGCCTGCCCCACACGGAGGTGTACTGCGGCTTCATTACGCTCAAGGATAAATCCTCTCGCACACTGTGCGACGCTCTCGTACAGTGTGCGAATGCAATCGAACACTGTACGAGAAGAACCGGCGGCAGCCCGGAATCCGCGCCGCTGGTGGATTCTGGTGGTGCTGTGCCTGAGTCTGTTGGTGCTGGTCATCGACAACACGGTGCTGAATCTCGCGATCCCCTCGCTGATGAGCGACCTGGGCGCCAGCCCCGGAGACGTCCAGTGGATCATCGATGCCTACGTGCTCGTCTTCGCCGGGCTCCTGCTCACGGCGGGCAGCCTGTCCGACCGGTACGGCAGGCGGCGGTTTCTGATCATCGGGCTGGTGGTCTTCGGCGGGGCCTCGCTGGTGGCCGTCGTCGCCGCCGAGCCCTGGCAGGTGATCGCGGCCAGGGCGCTGATGGGCGTGGGCGGCTCGATCCTGATGCCGAGCACGCTGTCCATCCTGATCACCGTCTTCGACGACGACGAGCGCCGCAAGGCCATCGCCGCCTGGACCGCGGTGGCCATGGTGGGCGTGATCGCCGGTCCGACCCTGGGCGGCTTCCTGCTGGAGAACTACTGGTGGGGCTCGGTCTTCCTGCTCAACGTGCCGGTCGCCATCGTCGCGATCATCGCGGCGCTGCTGCTGATGCCGGAGACGCGCGGCCCGGCGAGGCGGATCGACCCGCCCGGCGTGCTGCTGTCCGTCGTGGGGATGACCGCGCTGGTCTACTTCGTGATCTCCGGGCCGCACGCGGGCTGGACCGCTCCCCTGTCACTGCTCGCCATCACCGTCGCCGTGGTCGCCCTGACCGCCTTCGTGATCTGGGAACTGCGCTGCGACCATCCGATGCTGCCGCTGGAGTTGTTCCGTGACCGGAACTTCAGCGGGTCGTCCTTCTCGATCGTGCTGCTGTCGTTCGGCACCGGTGCCCTGTTGCTGATGCTGACCCAGTATCTCCAGTTCGTGCTGGGATACGGGCCGCTGCAGGCCGGCCTGGCGCTGGTGCCGTACGCGGTCGCCTCGGCGGTGTTCAACGCGGTGGGCGCGGGTCTCGGGCAGCGGGTGAGCAACCGCCTGCTGATCGTCACGGGGCTGGGCACGATGGGGGTGGGCTTCGTCGTGATGACCTTCATCGGGCCGTCGACCGGCTACGGCACGATGATCTCCGGGTTGCTGGTCATGGGGGTCGGGGCCGGTCTCGCCGGGCCGTCGGCCTACGCGACCCTGATGGGAGCCGTGCCGCAGGAGCACGCCGGGGTGGGCTCCGCGCTGAACGACACCGTCCAGCAGGTCGGCATGGCGCTCAGCATCGCGGTGCTGGGCAGCGTGCTCGCCGGGGGATACACCGCGGCCATGCCGGAGGGCGCGCCGCAGGCCGCTCGCGAGTCGATCGGCAACGTGGCCCGGTTCGGCGATCCGGGGCTGCTGGAGGAGGCCCGCGCGGCCTTCGTCTCCGCCATGTCCTTCGGCTCCTGGGTGGGGGTGGGCTGCTGCGTGGCCGCCGCGCTCCTCGCGGGGCTCGTGCTGCGCAGGCCCACCCCGTCAGGAGTGCTCACGGGCGCGGCTGGTGGAACCGCGGAGCGGACAGGTTGACCAGGCTGTCGAGCTTGTGCACGCGCTCGTCGTGGCCGATCTGCCGCAGTAGGTCGGCCACCGACGCGTAGCGCCCGTACTCGGCGGCGTAGGTGCCCGGGTCCGGCTGGAACTCCAGCTCCGGGTGCTGTGCGACGAAGTTCATGTACTCGTGCTCCGCGTGGTCCTCGAACTCGGCGTTCAGCCGGTAGCTCCACTCCGGCTTGACCAGGAACATCAGCCAGGAGACGTGGTAGTAGAAGAACGCGATCAGCCAGGGCGCCGCCTTGTGCAGCAGCCAGTTCTGCCGGTGCCCGTCCCGCTGGACGAGGTCCTGCATGATCAGCAGGTGGAACTGCTCGTTGTCCTGGTCGGACCGGGCCTCGACGATCCGGTCCATCACCCTCCTGGCCAACGCGGACCTGCCGTGGTGGCGGTGCACCGCCCAGTAGCCCATCCGCTCCCACGCCTGGTACGGCACGCGGGCGATGATCTCCAACATGGCGAACTTCGTGTACGAGCCCTGCTTGCCGTAGAAGAGATCGACCGGCAGGAACATCATCTTGGCCAGCAGGCCGTACCTCATCCGCGGCGACGCCAGCGTCTGCTGCTGTGCGATGCGGAGCTGGTGGCTGTCGAGCTTCGGCGGGCCGGCCGGCGCCTCGGGGCGGTCGATCGTGGTGGTCGTCATCTGGAGTTCCCTCTCTCCTCGTCGGATATACCGATCGTGGTGGAGAGGCCCCCATCCCGTCGTCGGCCGTGAGACGGCATTGACCATGCGTCGATCGACGTAGAAAGGGGGTGCGCGGATGCGCCGCCAGGTGGACGGGACATCCCCTAGGGGTCGTGAACCCGGGCAAACGTCGCCGCCCCGCCTCCAGATGGTCTCCTGGGACGCGTGAACGATACGAGGGCCGCCAGGACGTGGTCCTGGCGGCCCTCGACTGATATGCCGTCGTCCGTCAAGGGCGCGGCTGGTGTGTCGTCCTGGTGTGCGCGTCCCCGCGCTCGTGCTGGCGGTTGTTCTTACGCAGGCCCATGAACCCGAGCAGGCCGGCAAGGCCCAGCAGGCCCCAGAGCCCCGCGTTGCCGCCGCCCTCCGCCTTCTCCGGCTGCGGCGCCGGCGTGACCTGGCTCTGCGAGACTGCGGCCACTGGCGCGTCCGCCGTCGCTGCGGCGGCCGGAGCAAGTGTCAGGAAGACAGCCAGCCCCAGTGCACTGAGAGTCTTGCGCATCTGGATCCCCCGATCCGGCAGTCTCACGACTGCGGAGACCGCCTGTAGTGTCCCCAGCACCTGTGCCGGGACCCCGTGAAAGGGCAGAATCTCCATTTCCCCTGCTAGGCGTACCCCTACCATGCAGGTCGTGACTCAAACGCACCCCTACATGTTGTAAGCCGAAATTGCGCTAAGCCGACATATTGCGAGTAGGAGCCTGGCGCCGTATACCGGGATACTCGAACCATGTCGGACCTACTCGCGCGCCACCGGGCGGTCATGCCCAACTGGGTGGCCCTGTACTACAACGAGCCCATCGAGATCGTCGGCGGCAAGGGCAACCGGGTCGTCGACGGCGACGGCAAGAGCTACCTCGACTTCTTCGCCGGCATCCTGACCAACATGATCGGGTACGACGTGCCCGAGGTGCGCGAGGCCGTCGAGCGCCAGCTCGCCACGGGCGTCGTGCACACCTCGACCGCCTACCTGCTGCGCGGCCAGGTCGAGCTCGCCGAGAAGATCGCCCGGCTGTCGGGCATCGAGGACGCCAAGGTGTTCTTCACCAACTCCGGCACCGAGGCGAACGAGACGGCCCTGCTCCTGGCGACGTACGCACGCAAGTCCGACCAGGTGCTCGCCATGCGGCAGAGCTACCACGGGCGATCCTTCGGAGCCGTCTCCGTCACCGGCAACCGCGGGTGGAAGAACAACTCGCTCTCGCCGCTCAACGTGCACTTCCTGCACGGTACGGACCGCCGGCTGGCGCAGTTCCGCGGGCTCGGCGACGCGGACTACATCGCCGCCTGCGTCGATGACCTGCGCCACGTGCTCGCCACCGCGGTCGCCACGGACGTGGCGGCCCTGATCGCCGAGCCGGTGCAGGGCGTCGGCGGCTTCACGATGGCCCCCGACGGGCTGTTCGCGGCCTACAAGGAGGTGCTCGACGAACAGGGCATCCTGTTCATCTCCGACGAGGTCCAGACCGGGTGGGGCCGCACGGGCAGCGCGTTCTTCGGCATCCACAACCACGGCGTGACGCCGGACATGCTGACCTTCGCCAAGGGCCTGGCCAACGGGTTCGCCGTCGGCGGCGTGGTGGCGCGCGGCGACCTGATGGACGCCCTGCACGCGGCGGGGCTGTCCACCTTCGGCGGGAACCCGATCTCGATGGCCGCCGCCAACGCGACCCTCGACTACGTGCTCGACCACGACCTCCAGGCCAACGCGGCCAGGACGGGGGCCCTGATCATCGAAGGGCTCAAGGCGGCGGCGGGCCGGCTCCCGGTGGTCGGCGACGTGCGCGGCAAGGGCCTGATGTTCGCCGTCGAGCTCGTCGACCCGGCCACCGGCGAACCCGCGCCCGCGTGGGCGGCCAGGTTCATGGAGGTGACCAAGAAGGCGGGGCTGCTCGCCGGCAAGGGCGGCCTGCACGGCAACGTCATCCGGATGGCTCCGCCGCTGACGATCACCGCTGACGAGGCGCGCGAGGGACTCGGCATCATCGTGGGCGCCCTGGAGACGGTCGACGCGGAGGCGGCCTCGTGAAGGAGATCACCCACTGGATCGACGGCGCGCCGGTCGCCGGGACCGGCCGTACGGGGGAGATCTTCAACCCGGCGACCGGGCGGGTCGGCGGCCACGTCCGGATGGCCACGGCGGCGGAGGTGGACGGCGCGGTCGCCGCGGCCGAGGCGGCGTACCCGGCGTGGCGCGACACCTCGCTGGTCAAGCGGGCGCAGGTGCTCTTCCGTTTCCGTGACCTGCTCGACCGGCACCGGGACGAGCTGGCCGGGCTGATCAGCGCGGAGCACGGCAAGGTGCACTCCGACGCGCTCGGCGAGGTCGCGCGCGGGCTGGAGGTCGTGGAGTTCGCCTGCGGCATCCCGCAGCTGCTCAAGGGCGGCTTCTCGGAGAACGTCTCGACCAGGGTCGACTCCTACTCCATCCGGCAGCCGCTGGGGGTCGTCGCCGGGATCACGCCGTTCAACTTCCCGGCGATGGTGCCGATGTGGATGTTCCCCGTCGCGATCGCGTGCGGGAACACGTTCATCCTCAAACCATCGGAGAAGGACCCTTCGGCGTCGCTGCTGATGGCCTCGCTGTGGCAGCGGGCGGGGCTGCCCGACGGCGTGTTCAACGTGGTCCAGGGCGACCGGGAGGCCGTCGACGCGCTTCTCGCGCATCCCTCGGTGCGGGCGGTGAGCTTCGTCGGCTCCACCCCGATCGCCCGGTACGTCTACGAGACCGGCACCAGGCACGGCAAGCGCGTCCAGGCGCTCGGCGGCGCGAAGAACCACATGCTCGTGCTGCCGGACGCCGACCTCGACCTGGTCGCCGACGCGGCGGTCTCGGCCGGGTTCGGCTCGGCGGGGGAGCGGTGCATGGCGATCTCCGTCGTGCTCGCCGTCGAGCCGATCGGCGACGAACTGGTCGACAGGATCGTCTCCAGGGTGGCCGCCCTGACCGTCGGCCCCGGCGACGACCCGGCCTCGGAGATGGGCCCGCTGGTCACCCGCGAGCACCGCGACAAGGTGGCCTCCTACCTGGACCTCGGTGCCGCCGAGGGAGCCAAGATCGTCGTGGACGGCCGCAGGACGACGGTCGGCGGCGACGGCTTCTGGCTGGGGCCCTCGGTGCTCGACCACGTGCCGCCGGGTTCGCGCGTGCACCGTGAGGAGATCTTCGGCCCGGTCCTGTCGGTGCTGCGGGTCGCCTCGTACGAGGAGGGCCTGTCGGTCATCAACACCGGCGAGTACGGCAACGGCACCGCGATCTTCACCAACGACGGCGGCGCCGCCCGGCGCTTCCAGAACGAGGTCGAGGTCGGGATGATCGGCATCAACGTCCCGATCCCGGTGCCCATGGCCTTCTACAGCTTCGGCGGCTGGAAGTCCTCGTTGTTCGGGGACACCCACGTGCACGGGACCGAGGGCGTGCACTTCTACACCCGGGGCAAGGTCGTCACCTCCCGCTGGCTCGACCCGAGCCACGGCGGCGTGAACCTGGGTTTCCCCACCAACCTCTGATGCGGGCCTGCCCTCTTGCGGCGGCCGGTAGGCTCCCGCAAGAGGGCAGCGGTCGTTGAGGGGGGCTTCGTGGCGCGTGGCAGACGACTCGTGGCGTTCGTCGTGGCGGGCGGGCTCGGCCTGTCCGCCGGCACGGGCGCGGCCTCCCCGACACCCTCGCCGACCCCTTCGCCCAGCCCGTCGATCGGCGCCGGCGAGGGGATCCTGACGGTCCTGGCCTACCGGGGCCAGGTGGAGTACGGCGGGCTGGACCCGAAGGTCAACTGGGTGGGCCCGTTCGAGCGGAAGACCGGTTGCCGGGTCGCCCTCCTCGACCAGGTCCGCAGGCCAGCCGACCTGGAGACGGCCTACGAGAAGAAGTCCTACGACGTGGTTGCCGCTTCCCCGGAGACAGCCGGGAAGCTGATCGCGGAGCGGAAGGTCAGGCCGCTCGACACCGCGCTCGTCGGCGACTACGACGACATCCCCAAGCGGCTGCGCACCCTCCCCGCCTACCACCGCGACGGCAGGGCCTACGGCGTTCCGTACCTGTGGGAGGCGACCCAGCTCCTCTACGACGACACCGGCGAGGCCAGGCCGACGAGCCGTACGCGCCTCTACACCGGTACGAAGGCCGCGATCGAGGATGACCCGCTCAGCATCGCGCAGGCCGCCCTCGTCCTGCGGAAGTCGGAGCCGGAGCTGAAGGTCGACGATCCCTTCCAGCTCACCGCCGAGCAGCTCGACAAGGCGGTGGAGTTGCTGGAACAGCAGCGGAACGACGAGGGCCGCGTCTACTGGCGTGACCCTCTGGAGGTGATCGAAGGTTTCGCCGGCGGCGACCTCCGCCTCGCCCAGGCTTCGCCGTACGTGCTGGATCTGCTGCGGCGGGCGGATCGTCCCGTCCTCGCGGCCGAGGAGGGGCCGGCGACCGGGCGGGCCGACGCGTGGATGATGTCGGCGAACGCCGCCAATCCCAACTGCGCCTACCGCTGGCTCGACTGGATGGCCTCGGCCGACGTCCAGCGTCAGGCCGCCGCCTGGACCGGCAGCGCCCCCGCCAATCCGGACGCCTGCACGGGCAGGGCCCGCCGGGTCTGCGACGCCTACCATGTCGGCGACTCCGACTGGCTCGACAAAGTGAACTTTGCCGTTCGCCCGGCCAGGGATTGCGGCGGCGGTGGCGGGGAATGCACTGATTACACCGACTGGGTGGCTCGATGGCAGCGGCTTGTGGGCTGAGCGGGAGTTCCGCCGCTCCCGCGTGACCGCGGGCGTCCACCACCGAACGACGCCTGCCAGGGCGCTCCGGGAGTTCCCCCGACCCCGGGGCGCCCGTCAGGGAAGGGCCGCCCGGGAACGGGCGGGCGCGGTCAGCACGCTCGATGACGATGTCGATGTCGGCGCCAGCGCCTCCGCGCAGTCGGGGCACGCGAGCACGGCCCCGTTGTCAGGAAGGCGGCCGACCCGGACCCGGGGGCGCGGCCATTTCTTGTGGCACACCACGCAGGCGTCGCCGTCGCGTTGCGCGCACGTCAGGCCTTCAGGGTCGAACGTCATCATGATCCGTGCCGTTCCGGTCGGATCCCAGCTCATCACTCTCCTTGTGGTGATCGACTGCGTTATATCGGAACCGTTATAACCCTGTCTCTCTCAGTGATCGCCTTGTTGGGCGTCAAGGCACGGTTAAATCACTGGCGTCACGCTTGCCGTATAACTACAAAAGGGACACCAAGCACGAAGCCGGGTGCCCCTTTTGGGTGGATCTAAACCTCGCTGATGGCCTTCTCCAAGATGGTGAGACCCTCTTCCAGCAGGTGGTCGGGCATCACCAGCGGCGGCAGAAAGCGCAGGACGTTGCCCGAGGTTCCGGCGGTGAGCACGAGCAGGCCCGCCGCGTGGCAGCGCTTGGCGATCTCCGCGGTGACGGCGGGGTCCGGCTCCTTGGTGCCCGGCCTGACCAGCTCGATCGCGATCATCGCTCCCCGGCCGCGCACGTCGCCGATGAAGCCGAACTGCTCGGCGAGGCGGCGGAGCCGCGGCAGCATCACCGAGCCGATGTGCCTGGCCCGCTCGACGAGACCGTCCTCCTCGATGGTCTCCAGCACGGCCAGCGCCGCCTCGCACGCCAGCGGGTTGCCGGCGTAGGTGCCGCCCAGACCGCCCGCGTGGACCTTGTCGAGCAACTCGGCCCTGCCGGTCACCGCGGCCAGCGGCAGGCCGCCCGCGATGCCTTTGGCGGTGCAGATGATGTCGGGCACGATGCCCTCGTCCTCGCAGGCGAACAGGTCGCCGGTCCTGGCGAAGCCGGTCTGCACCTCGTCGGCCACGAAGACGATGCCGTTGGCCCGGCAGTACTCCAGGATCCGGGGCAGGAAGCCGCGCGCCGGCTCGACGAACCCGCCCTCGCCGGCGATCGGCTCGATCACCACCGCCGCGACGTTGCCCGCCCCGACCTGCTTGTCGATCAACTCGATGGCCTGCGCGGCGGCCTCCTCCGCACAGTTCTCCCTGCCGGTCGGCCACCGGAACGGGTAGGCCAGCGGAGCCCGGTAGACCTCGGGCGCGAACGGCCCGAATCCCTGCTTGTAGGGCATGTTCTTGGCCGTCAGCGACATCGTGAGCAGCGTGCGGCCGTGGTACCCGTGGTCGAAGACGACGACCCCCTGCCGTCCCGTGGCGAGCCTGGCCACCTTGACCGCGTTCTCCACGGCCTCGGCGCCGGTGCTCACCAGGAACGTGCGCTTGGTGTGGTCGCCCGGCGTGATCTGGTTCAGCCGCTCGCACACCTCGACGTACGACTCGTACGGCGTGACCATGAAACACGTGTGCGTGAACTCGCCCACCTGCCTGCGCACCCGCTCCACCACCCGCGGAGCCGCGTTGCCCACGCTGGTCACCGCGATGCCGGAGCCGAAGTCGATCAGAGAGTTGCCGTCCGCGTCGACGAGGACGCCGCCCCCCGCCCTGGTCACGAAGACGGGCAGGGTGGTGCCGATGCCCTGGGGCACGGCTGACTGCTTGCGCGCGAACATCTCGCGCGACTTGGGACCGGGGATCTCGGTGACGACGCGGCGCTCCTGCGGAAGCGCGGGCCCGCCCTGCGTGCTGGTGCTCATACAGCGAACGTACGGCGGGCGTCGCCCCATGTTGATGTTGCACTATGGCACACTGGAGTGATTCGGATTGTCCATTCCGTACAATCCGGAGATCCGGGGGGATGGGCGCGTGGCACCGACATTGCGGCGGGTCGCGGAGATGACGGCGCTACGCCTGCGGGTGCTCGTCGGCGGTGAGTCTCTCGACCGGCCGGTCCGCTGGGTCGCCGTGAGCGAGCTCGCCGATCCCACTCCCTTCCTCGAAGGCGGCGAGCTGGTGCTCACCACCGGCATGCGGATCGAGGGCGACGACGCCCCGCCGTACGTCGCGCGGCTCGTCGCCCGTGGCGTCGCCGGGCTCGGGTTCGGCGTCGGGGTGGGGCACGCGGAGGTTCCGGGCGCGCTGGTGACGGCGGCACGGGACGCGGGGCTGCCGCTGATCGAGGTGCCGCGTGACACGCCGTTCGTCGCGATCGGCAAGGTCGTCAGCGACCTGCTCGCGGCCGAGCAGTTCGAGGAACTGAGCCGGGCGTTCGCCGCCCAGGGCCGGTTGACCCGCGCGGCGCTCCAGTCCGAGGGAGCGCGCGCGGTCGTCCGCCGGCTGTCCAGGGAGATCCGCGGCTGGGCCGCCCTGCTCGGCGAGGACGGCACGGTGCTCGCCGCCGCCGGTGCCGACGACGAGCACATCGAGGCGTTGCTGCCCGAGCTCGACCGGCTCAAGGGACGGCCGGCCAGCCTGGCGATGTCCACTCCGGGGCGGCACGTGATCGTGCAGCCGCTCGGCGGGGCCAGGAAGGTGCGCGGGTTCTTCGCCGTCGGCACCGAGCGGGCGTTCTCGCCGGTGACGCACACGGTGGTCAACGTCGCCGCCTCGTTGCTCACCCTGGCCCTGGAGCAGGAGGCCGAGCAGCCGGCGGCCGAGCGGCGGGTCCGTTCCGCCGTGCTCCGCCTGCTGTTGTCGGGCGAGATCGAGGGAGCGGGGGCGGCGCTCGCGGCGCTCGGCGGGCGGTTGCCCGACGGTCCGGTCGTGGTGCTGGCCACCCGCGCGGAGCGCGACGAGGTGCTCGAAGCCGCCGGCGAGGTGTTCGCCGCCGGGCTGGACGACCAGACCATCCTGCTGGTGGCCCAGGGTGCGGAGGAGCCGCTGATCGCCACGGTGAGCGGGTTCGGCACGGTCGGGGTCAGCGATCCGGTGTCCTTCGACGCCCTCACCGCCGGCCTCGCCCAGGCCGAACGCGCGCTCGCCGCCGCACGCCGTGCCTCCCGGCCCGTCATGCGCTACGCCGGGCTCCCCGGCCAGGGCCTGCTCAACCTGCTCGACCCGGCCGCCGCCGACGCCTTCGCCGCCGCGCTGCTCGCCCCCCTCCAGGAGTACGGCTCGCGGGCCGACCTGATGGAGTCCCTGCGCGCCTACCTCGCCGCCAACGGCCACTGGGACGCCGCGGCCCAGCGCCTCGGCGTCCACCGGCACACCCTGCGCTACCGGATGCGCAGGGTCGCCCAGCTTCTCGGCCGCGACCTCGACGACGCGGGCACCCGGGCCGAGCTGTGGCTGGCGCTGAGCGTCGAGGGACAGGCAGGGGTCCCCTGCGTCAGGGCCGCTGGACGAGAAAGCACGTGATGGTGGCACTGGTGACGGCGTCGTAGGTGCGCGCGTCACGCAGGTGACCGGCACGTTCCAAGCTGATCGCGCCGTGCGCGGCGGCCCAGAGCGCGTCCGCGATCTTGCGGGGCTGGGTCGGCACGATCGAGCCCGCCGAGATGCAGTCGGCGATGACCCGGTCGAAGATGTTCAGCGCGGCCCTGGCGAGGGTGCGGGCGCGTTCGCTCGGTTCGAAGCCGGGGATGGCCTTCTCGAACATCAGGCCGTAGTAGGCGGGCTCGGCCAGGCACGCCTCGCGGTAGGCCGGGCCGAGGGCGATGAGGTGCTCGAACGGGTCCTTGCGCGAGGGCACCGCCTCCAGCCGGCGCCGGAACTTCTCGAACCCCTCCAGATACAGCGCTTCGGCCAGGCCCTCCTTGCTGCCGAACATGGTGTAGATGATCGTCGTCGAGCAGCCGGCCTCGGTCGCGATCCGGCGCATCGACAGGCTTTCCGGGCCGTGGTCGAGCAGCAGCTGACCGGCCACATCGAGCAGACGGACTCGCATCTCGTCGTGGGAGGCGCGCTCGCCGAGCAGGTAGGCGCCTTGAAGCCCGAGCGGCGCCGACGAGGTCATGAGCTCACGTCCTTCTGCCCAGGGGCCCCGCGCGTGACCCGCACACGATGACTTAACCAGGGTGGCGAAACTTCAAACCGACCACATGAAGAAACATCCGGATATGGGGGAGTAATCGTTACAGGTGACTGAGTTATCCGTAACGGTAGAGCAAGGTGCAAGGATTGTGCGGACTGGAGTAAGGCCCTGGTGGCGAGGGTGGCATAGCGTCGGATTCATGGACGTGCGCCCCTTCTGGCTCGCCGGTCATCCCGCCATGGGAGAGGCCGAGCTGACCGTTACGAACTCACATGACGACCAGATCGTCGGGATCTGCTCGGTGCCGACCGACGAGCAGGTGGAGCAGGCCGTGGCGGCCGCGCACGCGGTGCGGAGACAGGCCGCGGCGCTGCCGGTGCACGTGCGCGCCGAGGCCCTCGCGCACGTCGCGCGCCGTCTCGCCGAGCGCTCCGAGGAGATCGCCCAGCTCATCATGGAGGAGAACGGCAAGCCCCTGCTCTGGGCCAGAGGCGAGGTCGGCCGGGCCGTCTCGACCTTCCGGCTCGCCGCCGAGGAGGCCCGCAGGTTCAGCGGCGACGTGCAGCGCCTGGACACCGAGGCCGCCGCCACCGGCCGGCTCGCCTACATCTCCCGGGTGCCGCACGGGCCGGTGCTCGGGATCACGCCGTTCAACTTCCCGCTCAACCTGGTCGCGCACAAGGTCGCGCCGGCCATCGCGGTCGGCGCGCCCGTCATCGTCAAGCCCGCCCCCGCGACCCCGATCTCCTCGCTGGTGCTCGGTGAGATCCTCGCCGAGACCAACCTGCCCGAGGGCATGTTCTCCGTGCTCCCCGTGCCCAACGACCGCGCCTCGACGCTGGTCGAGGACCCGCGGCTGCCGGTGGTCTCCTTCACGGGCTCGGCCCCCATCGGGTACGCGATCATGGATCGGGTGCCGCGGAAGCACGTCACGCTGGAACTCGGCGGCAACGCCGCGGCCGTCGTGCTCGCCGACGCCGATCTCGACTGGGCGGCGGCCCGGATCGCGGTCTACTCCAACTACCAGGCCGGGCAGAGCTGCATCGCGGTGCAACGGGTGATCGTCGAGGACGCGGTGCACGACGCCTTCGTCGACCGGCTGCTGCCCGCCGTACAGGGACTCGTCACCGGCGACCCCGGGGACGAGAAGACCCAGGTCGGGCCGATGGTGTCGGCCGAGGCGGCGGAGCGGGTCGAGCGGTGGATCGGCGAGGCCGTGGCCGCGGGGGCCAGGGTGCTCGCCGGCGGCACCCGCGAGGGCGCGACGATCGCGCCCACGGTGCTGGCCGACGTGCCCGCCGACGCCAAGGTCAGCCGTGAGGAGGTCTTCGGACCGGTGATGATCGTCCAGCGGGTCGCCGGGCCGGACGAGGCGTTCGCCGCGGTCAACGACTCGAAGTACGGCCTGCAGGCCGGGGTCTTCACCCGCTCGATCGACCTGGCCTTCCGGGCCAACCGGGAACTGGAGGTCGGCGGTGTGATCATCGGCGACGTGCCCTCCTACCGGGCCGACCAGATGCCCTACGGCGGGGTCAAGGAGTCGGGCGTCGGCCGTGAGGGACTGCGCTCGGCGATGGCGGACTTCACCTACGAGAAGGTCATGGTGCTGACCGGGCTGACCCTGTGACCGGTCAGGCCTTCTGGGCGATGGCGTAGAGCTGCTCGGCGGACTCGCCGAAGTAGGGGCCGTACATGGTGCGGCGGTCGTCGGTGTACTTGAAGCTGCTCACCGAGGTGATCGTGCCCGTCCCGGTCTCCGCGTCGAAACCGGTGAACCACGGTCCGCCGCTCGACCCCGCCGTCATGTCGCAGGTCAGCCCTTGGTCGCCGGACTGGCCGTGCGGGTCCTGACGCAGCCGGCCCGCGCAGTAGACCAGCTCCCGGCCGTCGTACGGCGGGTCGGCGGGGAAGCCGAAGCCGTGGGTCCGGCCGCCGCGCCGGCCGCCGAACGCGATCTCCTGGGTGCCCACCGCGTCGGCGACGTGCTTGCCGTCCGAGGTGTTCAGCGCGACCATGCCCAGGTCGTGGTCGTCGCCCCCGCCCCGCGCCCAGGGCTCGGCGACGAACATCCGGCGCGCGGTGTACGACCCGTACGGCTTGCGCCCGTCACGGTAACCGGGGACGAAGGTCCAGTTGTCCGCCCAGGCGCCGGCGCCGTCCTTGACGCAGTGGCCCGCCGTGACGACGACATCCCGGCTGGCACTGCGCACCGTGCTGGCCGAGCACACGAAGTCGACGCCGGCCAGGGTGAGGAAGACCCGCCCCGTCGTGCGGGTCACCGCACCGCGCCAGGTCCACCGCGTGCCGCTGGTGGTGGTGCTGGGCCGGGTCGCCCGGTGCTGCCGCCGGGGCGGGGCGAGGGGCCTGGCGGCCATGCCGAAGACCGGGGGCAGGCCGGTCATCCGGTCGAGCGTTCCCGCCACGCCGAGGGGGACGGCCGCGGCCATGCGCCGCGGCGTCCAGTAGTCGAGCACGCGGCGTTGCTCGGTCGCGCTGCGTGCGGCCACGTGCTCCACGACGTCGGCCCCGGTGCCCGCCTCCGCGACGGCGGTGTGTCCAGGCGGCGGAACGCTCAGCAGACCGGCGATCAGCGAAGCGACCGCGAGAAGCGGTGGGGACGAGCTCATGGGCCCGAGTGTTCACTACCCAGGGTGCCCCTGTGGCTACTTTTGGTGAATCAGGTCGCGCCGTTGCGCTGCGCCGCGTCGTACACGGCCTTCGCCGCCTGGCCGAAGTAGGGGCCGAACATCAAGTGGGGCGCGACGTTGTACTTGAAGCTGTTCACCGAGTTCTGCGTGCCGACGCCGGTCGACTCGTTGAAGGCGAGGAACCAGGGACCACCGCTTGCCCCGCCCGTCATGTCGCACGTCAGGCCGATGGCACGGGACATCCTGGTGTCGTCGAACGCCTGTCCCGAGCAGAAGATCAGTCGTGAGCCGTCATACGGGCCGCTCGCCGGATAGCCGAACGAGTGCATCGGCCTGCGCCGCGCCTGGTTGAACGCGATGCCCTGGCCGCCGACGACGTCGATCAGCCGCCTGCCGTCCAGCGGGGCCACGACGGCCGCCGCGACGTCGTGGTCGGCTTGCTCGTCGGTGTTCCACTGGGGTGTGGTCACCAGCGTGGTCGCCACCCAGGTGCCGTAGGGCCGCCGGCCGTTCGCGTAGCCCGGTACGAACACCCAGTTGCGGTGGAAGGAGTCGCCCAGTTTGACGCAGTGCCCCGCGGTGATCACGACACTCTTGTTCGCGCTGGTCACCGCGCTGCCTGAGCAGGAGGCGTTCCTGCCGTTCGCGGTGGTGAAGAACACCCGCCCGGTGGTCCTGGCGATCGCCCCCGCCCTCGGCCACACCGCTCCGGACGTCTCCCGCGCCGCGGCCTGCCGGACGGACTCCCGCGCGGCGGGCGCGGTGGCGGCGACGGTCAGGGGGGTTCCCGCGGTGGCGGTCGTCGAACCGGGCCGCGCGTTCCCGGCGCCCTGGGCCGGAAGGTCGAGCGGCGGCGCGGCCGCCATTCTCGCGGCGGTCCAGTATTTCGCGACCGTGCGCTGCTCGTTCCTGGAGTCGGCGGCGTCCCTGCTGATCGGTTTCGGTGCCTGCGCGCTGTGCGCCGTGGCCGCTGGGAGCAGCGCGCCTCCCGTGGCGATGGCGAGAACGGGCACCAGCAGTGCCGTGCGGTGCATGCGTACCTCCCGGGGAGCGGATTGCTAAATTCGGAAGGTAGTAGGGGGAGATATCCGATTTCCATGACTTGCAGAGATGGATATATGGATATTTCAACTTCTGTCATAAAACACCCATAGTTGGCAATCTTCATGCTTATATATTCAACTCGCTGGTATTCCGGGTGGATATGTGCCGCAGCTGCCGCGGTGGCCGCCAGGCGGGGCCGGGGCGGGAGTCGCGTCCGGCGGCCCCCGTGAGGAGGTGAGAATAGGGGGGTGGATTCAGACATCACGCGCTCCGTCGTCCTGCTGGGGGCGACCGGGTCGATCGGCACCCAGGCTCTGGACGTCATCGCCAGGAACCCCGAGCGGTTCACGGTCACCGGGCTGGCGGCGGGCGGCGGCAGGGTGGACCTGCTGGCCCGGCAGGCAGCCCGGTTCGAGGTGGAGGTGGTCGCGGTCGCCGATACGGCGGCTGTGGGGGCGGTGCGGGAGGCGCTGGCCGCGCA
Source organism: Dolomitihabitans soli (assembly GCF_022213955.1). Taxonomy (GTDB): domain Bacteria; phylum Actinomycetota; class Actinomycetes; order Streptosporangiales; family Streptosporangiaceae; genus Streptosporangium_A; species Streptosporangium_A soli. The sequence goes on from NZ_JAKNTW010000001.1 coordinate 22,513, forward strand.
CGGGTCGCGGGCCAGGGTGCTGGCCGGCCCCGAGGGGGTCGCCGAGGTCGCGGCGTGGCCGTGCGACGTGGTGCTGAACGGCATCACCGGCGCCCTGGGCCTGACCTCCACGCTGGCGGCCCTGGAGGCGGGCCGGATGCTCGCGCTGGCCAACAAGGAGTCCCTGATCATGGGCGGGGCCCTGGTCAAGCGGTTGGCGAAGCCCGGCATGCTGGTGCCGGTCGACTCCGAGCACTCGGCGCTGGCGCAGTGCCTGTGGGCGGCGGGCCCGTCGGGCGAGGACGCGCGCGCCGTACGGCGGCTGATCGTGACCGCCAGCGGCGGTCCCTTCCGCGGCCGGACGCGGGCCGACCTCGCGGACGTGACCCCCGAGCAGGCCCTGGCCCATCCCACCTGGTCGATGGGCCCGGTGATCACCATCAACTCGGCCACCCTGGTCAACAAGGGCCTTGAGGTCATCGAGGCCAACCTGTTGTTCGATCTCGGGTTCGACCGGATCCACGTGGTGGTCCATCCGCAGTCGATGATCCACTCCATGGTGGAGTTCGTCGACGGCGCGGTGATCGCGCAGGCGAGCCCGCCGGACATGTGCCTGCCGATCGGGCTGGCCCTGGGCTGGCCGGAGCGGGTGCCCGGGGTGGCGCGGGCGGTCGACTGGAGCGTGGCCCAGTCGTGGACCTTCGAGCCCCTCGACGACGAGGCGTTCCCCTCCGTCGCGCTGGCCAGGCACGTCGGCACCCAGGGCGGCACCGCCCCCGCCGTCTACAACGCCGCCAACGAGGTGTGCGTCGACGCGTTCGTGGCGGGCCGGCTGCCCTTCCTCGGCATCGTCGACACCATCGCCGAGGTCGTCTCCCAGCACACCGGCACGGCCGCCGACACGGTGGCCGAGGTGCTCGACGCCGACGCGTGGGCGAGGGCGCGGGCGCGGGAACTCACCGGGCACTGACGCGAATCATCACCATTGACCCGAATTGCGGTAAATGGGTGACCGATATGGTGTGGCCGCCGGGACCCCCGGCGGCACGGGTGTCGCCGCGGTGGCCCCGTGACTCCCGGCACTACCTACACTGGTGGGGTCGGAATGAGCGACTGTCAGGCCCGTCGCGTCGCCAACCAGTCAAGGTGCTGAGATGTCTGTAGATCTTGGGATTCCCTCCGTGCGGAACCGCCCGATCGCGGAGCGCAGGAGGTCACGGCAGATCATGGTGGGTGCCGTGCCGGTGGGCGGCGACGCTCCCGTGACCGTCCAGTCCATGACCACGACCGTGACCGCCGACATCAACGCGACCCTGCAGCAGATCGCGGAGCTGACGGCCTCCGGGTGCCAGATCGTGCGGGTGGCGGTGCCCTCGCAGGACGACGCCGACGCGCTGCCGATCATCGCGCGCAAGTCGCAGATCCCGGTGATCGCCGACATCCACTTCCAGCCGAAATACGTCTTCGCGGCGATCGAGGCCGGTTGCGCGGCGGTCCGCGTCAACCCGGGGAACATCAAGAAGTTCGACGACAAGATCGGGGAGATCGCCAGGGCGGCCGCCGACCACGGCGTCCCGATCCGGATCGGCGTCAACGCCGGCTCCCTCGACCCCAGGCTGATGGAGAAGTACGGCAAGGCCACGCCCGAGGCGCTGGTCGAGTCGGCGTTGTGGGAGTGCTCGCTGTTCGAGGAGCACGGCTTCCGCGACATCAAGATCTCGGTCAAGCACCACGACCCGGTCGTCATGATCCAGGCGTATCGCCAGCTCGCCGCCCGCTGCGACTACCCGTTGCACCTGGGCGTCACCGAGGCCGGCCCCGCCTTCCAGGGCACGATCAAGTCGGCGGTCGCCTTCGGCGCGCTGCTGGCCGAGGGCATCGGCGACACGATCAGGGTCTCGCTCTCCGCGCCGCCGGTCGAGGAGGTCAAGGTCGGCATCGGCATCCTGGAGTCGCTCAACCTGCGCGAGCGCGGTCTGGAGATCGTCTCCTGCCCCTCGTGCGGCCGGGCCCAGGTCGACGTCTACACGCTCGCCGAGCAGGTGCACGCGGGGCTCGACGGCCTGAAGGTGCCGCTCCGGGTCGCGGTCATGGGATGCGTCGTCAACGGGCCCGGCGAGGCCCGCGAGGCCGACCTGGGCGTGGCGTCGGGCAATGGCAAGGGTCAGATCTTCGTCAAGGGCGAGGTCATCAAGACCGTGCCCGAGTCGCAGATCGTCGAGACCCTGATCGAGGAGGCCCTGCGCCTGGCCGAGGCGATGGGCGTCGACGTGGACCTCGACGACGATTCGGGCCCCGAGGTCATTGTCGGCTGAGCCGATCGCACCCGGCAATCATTTGCTTACCGAATGGTAATCTCTGTAGAGACTCCGAGTAATCGACTCGTCACCTAGGGGAACATTTCTCTGTCCACTGAACAGAGGAGCGCTGTCGGGTGAAGCGGGTCGTCGCAGTTTTCGCGAGCATGTCGATGCTGGCCGCAGGGATGGGAGTCGCCACCGAGGAGGCGGCCGCGGAGGCCGGGGCCAAGGAGGCGGCCGAGGTCGCCTGGGGGCCCTGCCAGGCGGGTAACAGGGCCTCGCCGGGAGCGCCGGCGAGGAAGGGCTCCAGTGCGCCGTCACGGGTGGAGTGCACCTCGGTCCGGGTGCCGCTCGACTACCGCGAGCCGTACGGCCAGACCATCACGCTGGCGCTGAACCGGGTGCGCGGCACGGTCTCCCGGGACCACAACCACCTCGGGGTGCTGCTGGTGAACCCCGGCGGGCCGGGGGCCTCCGGGCGCGCCCTGGCCAAGCACGTCGCCGACACGCTGCCTGACGGGCTGGCGAACAGGTTCGACGTGATCGGGTTCGACCCGCGGGGGGTGGGCGACAGCGTGCCCGCGCTGACCTGCGTAGACGCGGAGAAGCTGTACGCGGCGCCCCGCCTGGACCACGTGCCGCGCACCACCACCGCGGAGCGGACCCTGGCCGACCGGGCCAGGGGGTACGCCACGGCGTGCGGCAACCGCTGGTCCTGGATGCTGCCCCACCTGACGACCGAGAACTCCGCCAGGGACATCGACTCGATCAGGAGGGCCCTGGGCGAGGAGCGTGTGAGCTACCTCGGTTACTCCTACGGCAGCTACCTCGGAGCCGTCTACGCCACCCTGTTCCCCAACCGCGTCAAGCGGCTGGTCCTGGACAGCGTGGTCGACCCGAAGGGCGACTGGTACGCCTCGAACATCGCCCAGAACCACTCCTTCGAGCGGCGGCACCGCGACTTCCTGGCCTGGACGGCCCGCCACAACAACGTCTACCGGCTGGGCAGGGACCAGACCAAGGTCCGGTTCGCCTGGAACTCCATGCGCGACCGGTTGGGCGCACGCCCCGCCGAGGGGACGGTCGGCCCGAGCGAGCTCGACGACACCTTCACCGCCGGCGGATACTCCGACACGATCTGGCCGCAGCTCGCCCAGGCGTTCTCCGACTACGTGCGCAGGGGCCAGACCAAGGGTCTCCTCGCCGCGTACCAGCAGCACGGCAGACTCGGCGCGAGCGACGAGAACGGTTACGCCGTCTACCTGGGCGTCCAGTGCGGCGACTCGCCCTGGCCGCGCGACTGGGCGAGGTGGCACGCCGACATGGCCGCGTCGCACACCAGGTCACCCTTCATGACCTGGCCGAACGCGTGGTACAACGCGCCGTGCGCGTTCTGGCCGCGGCGGGGTGGCACGCCCGTGCGCGTCACCGGTGACCGGCGGCTCCCGCCCATCCTGATGCTCCAGGCCGAACGCGACGCGGCCACGCCGCGGGAGGGGGCGTTGCGGATGCGGCAGGCGCTCGGCAGCGCCAGCCTCGTCGTCGAGCCGGGCGGGAACCACGGAGTGGTCCTGTCGGGCAACGCGTGCGCGGACCGGCGTCTCGCCGCCTACCTGCGCGACGGTTCGGTCCCCGTGCGCCGTCCCGGTTCACGGCCGGACGCGCGGTGCCCGAGCAAGCCGGCGCCCCGGCCGAACCAGCCGGCCCGCACGACTACGGAACCGGCCCGCACGACTACGGAAAAGGTCATCGAGCAGCCGGAGTCGAACCCGCTCCTGGGTGGAATCCTCAGCGGACAGTAAAGAAACGGGGGTCTGGGGCGGTTCCTGCTAAATTCGGGGAGGTCGCGTACGCTTGGCGGGTGATGCTGCGAACATCGGCGTCGCGCGTGCTCGACGACAGCGATCGCGAAGAGGTTCTTGCTCTCCTTGACATCGATCCTGTCGCCAACGTCTTCGTCGCCTCGCGGGTGCGGTCCGTCGGGCTCAACCCGGCCAGGCTCGGCGGACAGATGTGGGGATTCGGCGCGCGCGGAGGTCTGACCTCATTGTGTTATGCGGGCGCCAACCTCGTCCCCGTCAACGCCGGGACCGACGCCGTGCACGCCTTCGCCGACCGTGCGCGCAGGCAGGGCAGGCGCTGCTCGTCGATCGTCGGCCCGGCGCGCGCGGTCGAGCCGCTGTGGGAGCTGCTCCAGCCGCACTGGGGGCCCGCGCGCGCCGTCCGCTGGGCGCAGCCGGCGATGGTGATGTCCTCCCGGTCGCCGGTGCCCGCCGACCCGCTGGTGCGGCGGGTCCGCCCGGAGGAGTTCGAGACGGTGCTGCCCGCGTGCGTGGCGATGTTCACCGAGGAGGTCGGCGTCTCGCCGGACGCGGGCGACGGCGGCGCGCTGTATCGCACGCGGGTCGCCGAGCTGATCCGGATCGGCCGCTCCTACGCGCGCATCGAGGGACGCCAGGTGGTGTTCAAGGCCGAGATCGGCGCGGTCACCCCGCTCGCTTGCCAGATCCAGGGCGTGTGGGTGCACCCGGACCGGCGCGGGCAGGGGCACGCCGCCGCCGGGATGGCCGCCGTGGTCGACTACGCGCTCGGCTGCTTCGCGCCGCTGGTCACCCTGTACGTCAACGACTTCAACGCGCCGGCCCGCGCGGTCTACCGCAAGGTCGGGTTCGAAGAAGTCGACACCTTCATGTCCGTGCTGTTCTGACCAGCCGGTCGAACGGTCGTTCCAGTTCGGTGGCGGGGTCGCCGGTCAGCTCCGCGTGGGTGTTCTGACCAGCCGGTCGAACAGTCGCTCCAGTTCGGTGGCCGGGTCGCCGGTCAGCCCCGCGTGCACCGGGCCCGTCTGCACGATCGTGCTGCGCGGCGCGGTGAGCCAGCGGAACCTGCTGCCCAGTGACTCCGCCGACAGCGGCCCGGCCTGCTCGCCGCACGCCATCTCGTAGGCGTCCAGGGCGTGCCGTACCCCCTCGGCGTCGATCTCGGGGTCGAGGGCGCGCACCCGGACGACGTCGAGTTCGACCTTGGCGCACAGGTAGCCCGCCGGCTGGCAGTAGACGATCACGCCCGCGTTGACCAGCTCGCCGCGCTCCACCCGCGGGATCACGCGAATCGTGGCGTACTCGTAGACGTCGCTCATCGGGCGTCCTTCCAGAACGGTACGCCACGGCCGGCCTCGCGCCTGGACGCGGCGTCAGGCGGCCGTTCCCCCGCACCTGCGGTGTCGGGCAGCCAGGCCCGCGGCCCGCTCGCCCGCGCGAGCAGGTGCTCCACATACGCCTGCCGTACGGCGGGCGGCCCGTCGAAGCCGGGCTCGTCCAGCCACTCGTCGGGCACCGCGGCCGTCACCTCCTCCAGCAGCTCCCTGGTGATCCGCGGGCTGAGGTCGGCGTCGGCCTCGGCCAGGCCGGTGGCGAAGGGGGCGAGGACGTGGTCGCCGCCGTCGAAGGGGCGCTGGGGGTCGGCGGTGCGCCAGTTGTGGTGGAACCAGAGGGCGGCGCCGTGGTCGATCAGCCAGATGTCGCGGTGCCAGACCAGCAGGTTCGGGTTGCGCCAGCTCCGGTCGACGTTGTGGATCAGCGCGTCGAACCAGAGCACGCGGGAGGCGAAGCCCGGTTCCGGGGCCCAGACCAGCGGGTCGAACCCGAGTGCGCCCGGCAGGAAGTCGACGGCGAGGTTGTCGCCCACGCTGGCGTTGAGCAGGTCCTGGATCTCCTCGTCCGGCTCTCTCCTGCCGAGTTGCGGGTCCACATCGATGATCCTCAGCTCGGGGGTCCTGAGCCCGAGCCGCCTGGCGAGCTCGGCGCAGATGATCTCGGCGACGAGGACGCTGACGCCCTGCCCCGCGCCCCGGAACTTCACGGCATAGGTGCCGAGGTCATCCGCCTCGAGGACACCCGGCAGCGACCCGCCCTCGCGGAGCGGCGTCACATATCTGGTCGCAACGATGTGTTCGAGCACGCCACGAAGGCTATCGGCCGCCGCCCACCAACGAGCCACACGCACACCGGCGGCCGCACACGGGCGACCGCGCACGGCCGGGCCCGCGTTCAGGCATGCCCGCGTAGGGGACAGGTCCGTGCGGGTAGGTCCGTGCGGGTAGGCCTGTACGGGCAGGTCCGAATGCGGGCAGGTCCGCGTACGGATCTGCCCGCGTTCAGGCAGGCCCCGCGTTCAGGTAGGCCCGCATGCGGGGAGGTTCGCGTGCGGGGTGGTGGGTGTGCGGCAGGCCCGTGCGCCGGGGCTGTCACATTCTGGCGATGATCTCCTCCGCGAAGCGTTCGAGGGTGGCGATCTTGAGTTCGAGGCTGTCGCCGTGCCGTGCCTTCTCCTCGGGGGTGGCGAGCCACCAGGGGGCGGCCATGGTGGCGGTGACGCCCTTGGCGGCGAAGCGGCGGTAGGTGGCGGGATCGGGCAGGACGGCGAGGGGAGCGATGATCTCCAGGGCGTCCGGCGGCCTGCCGTACTCCTGGAGGTGGTGGCGCAGGGCGGTGAGGATCACGTCGAGCTGGTCCTCGGTGTAGACGCGGTTGCCGATCCAGCCGTCGCCGAGGCGGGCGGCGCGGCGCAGGGCCGGTTCGCTGTCGCCGCCGATGTAGACGGGGACGGGCCGGGCGGGTACGGGGGCGATGGACAGCGGTCCGAAGTCGAAGTGGACGCCGTGGTGCTCGACCTCGCCGCCGGCCCACAGCCTGCGCAGGACCGGGATCATCTCGTCCAGCCTGCGCCCCCGGGTGCGGAAGTCCTGGCCGGTCTGGGCGAACTCGTCCGCGCACCAGCCCACCCCGACCCCGAAGCCGACCCGCTCGCCGGAGAGCACCGCGGCCGTGGAGACCTGCTTGGCCACGGTGAACAGGTCGCGGGCCGGGGCGATGTAGACGTTGGGGGAGAAGCGCAGCGTGCTGGTCACGGCGGCCATCGCACCGATCGTGACCCACGGGTCCGGCCAGTGCGTGGTCGCGTCCCAGCGTGGCCTGCCGGACGTGGAGTAGGGGTACGGCGTGGCGTAGTCGGCGAAGAAGACGTGGTCCGAGAGCGTGAGCGTGTGCATGCCGTACCGTTCGGCGGCCACGGCGAGTTCGGTGAACTCGCCGGTGGCCACGAACGAGGCGCCCAGCCAGAAGTCCATCAGTCTGCGAACTCGGGGATGACCTTGGTGGCGAAGAGCTCCAGGTTGCGCTTGACCGTGTCGAGCGGAAGCACCCCCTGCTGGCCCTGCATGAACAGACCGAACCACTCCAGGTCGGGCATCCGGTCGAGCATCCGCTGAATCCCGCGCTTGACGTCGTCCGGGCCGCCGAGCAGGGCCATCTCGACCTCGTTCATCCGTTTGTAGTCGCCCTTCTGCGGGCTGATCGGCTGGTGCCGGTCGTCCTCCTTCTTGCGCAGCACCTCCAGGTAGCCGAACGGGCCGAAGAAGGCGGCGAAGTCCTTCTGCATGCTCGTGCCGTAGGTGGCGATGGCCTCCTCACGGGTGTCGGCCATGCCGATGATCTTCAGGATGCCGGTGTGCTCGCCCAGCTTGTAGTCGCGGCCGCACTTGGCCGACTCCTCCTGGTAGAGCCGGGCCTTGGCCGCGTGCTCGTCCGGGTTGGGGGTGAACATCCACGGCATGATGTCCTCCTGGGCGGCCCTGATGACCGATCGGTCGGAGATCGTGAACGGCTGCCACAGCTCGGGATGCGGGTTCTGGTACGGCTTGGGGCACACCGAGACGGCCTGGATCCGCCCGTCGTCCGACACCTCGCCCGGTGCGCCGAACGTCTTGGTCCACTCCAGCGCCGGCCAGCCCTCGATCCCCTCGTACGGCGCGGGCACCTCGTAGTCGACGACGTCGGACTTGTAGCGCAGGGTCTCCTGAGTCCAGGCCATCTTCATGATCTTCAACATCTCGCCGAACACGTCGAAGTTGCGGGTGTCGGTGGCCGACCCGTCGGATCTGGCGGCGGCGGTCTTCCAGCGCTGGCCGAGCACGTTCATCCAGCGGTTCTGGTAGCCGCGCGCCACGCCGAGGCGCAGCCGTCCCTTGCAGAACTGGTCGAGCAGCGCCACGTCCTCGGCGGCCCGGATCGGGTCCCAGGCGGGGAGCACGATGCCGAGCGGGGCCAGCAGGATGCGTTCGGTGCGGGCCGCCAGGTCGGTGAGGAACATCAGCGGGTTGACCGAGAACTCGAAGCCTTCGGAGTGGAAGTGGTGCTCGGTCATCATCAGCGCGTCGAAGCCGATCTGGTCGGCGTGCACCGCGATCTCGCGCACCTCGTGCAGCAGCAGCTGGTAGGAGTCGGTGTCACGGCCGATCGGGCGCCTGGCGATCGCGTTCTCCTCCTGGCTGTAGCCCGAGCCGGGGATCTGCGGGTTGAGGAATATCGAGAACTTCACGCAAGGCTCCTTAGCCAGTCGTTGAGAACGAGCACGAACTCCGCCGGGCGCTCCTCGTGCAGCCGGTGCCCGCTGCCCTCCCAGGTGATCGCCCTGGAGCGGGGGTCCTTGAACAGGGCGGCCTCCCAGGCGGCCCGCGCCGGGTCGAACCAGAAGGTGAGCACCGGGCAGTCCCGTCGGGCGAGGTAGGCGTCGGCGGCGGGCCGTACGCCGATCGCGCCGGGTGCGCAGAACATCGCCTCGAACGCCTCCGCCAGCACGTGCGGGGGCGTGGCCAGCAGCCGCCGCCGATGCTGTTCGCGCAGCCACGCGGGGGACGCCGGAGTGTAGGACCAGTCGTCGATCGCGACGGCGACCGCGTTGGCGTCGCCGTCGCGCAGGGACGAGACGATCGACGGGAACGCCTCGGCGACCGTTCCCGCGAAGCCGTACCCGGGCTCGACCGCCACCAGCGCCGGGACCAGGCCGGGATGTTCCACGGCCAGGTGGGAGGCCACCTGGCCGCCCATCGAGTGCCCGACCGGCACGCACGTCTCGACGCCGAGCGACGCGCACAGCTCGGCGAGGTCGGCGGCCATCTTGCGCGGGGTGTTGCCGTGCGGCGGAGCCGAGGAGTAGCCGTGCCCGCGCAGGTCGGCCGCGATCACCCGGTACGTCCCGCGCAGCGCGGGCAGGTGGTGGGCCCAATCGCGCGAGTCGGCCCCCCAGCCGTGGACCAGCAGCAGCGTGGTCTCACCCGACCCGTCGTCGGTATAGAAAAGCCGCACATCGCCGAGATCGGCAAACGACATACCGGTCCTCCCGTGAGCACTGAGCGCAAGCTACCCTAGGAATGCTAGCCGAGCAATCGCTTGGTCGAGGAGGGGTTGAGGGAGGCGGGAATGCGGCTCGGCGTGACGATGTTCGCCACCGATCGGTCGATGCCGGTCACCGATCTGGCCGTGGCCGTGGAGGAACGCGGCTTCTCCTCCCTCTACCTGCCCGAGCACACCCACATCCCGGTCTCCCGCCGCACCCCGCCGGCGGCCGGCCAGGACGAGTTGCCGCAGGAGTACAAACGGACCCTCGACCCGCTCGTCGCCCTCGCCTTCGCCGCCGCCGTCACCCGCCGCATCACCCTCGGCACCGGGATCCTGCTGGCCGCCCAGCGCGAGCCGATCGTCACGGCCAAGGCCATCGCCACGCTCGACCACCTCTCCGGCGGCAGGTTCGCGCTCGGGCTGGGCTTCGGCTGGAACGTGGAGGAGATCGAGAACCACGGCGTGCCGTACGGCACGCGCAGGGACGTCGCGCGTGAGCACGTGCTGGCGATGCGAGCGCTGTGGAACGGGGAGGTGGCCGGGTTCGACGGGCGGCACACCCGGTTCGAGCCGTCGTGGTCGTGGCCCAAACCCGTCGGCGGGCCGCCGATCCATCTAGGCGGCGCGGCCGGTCCCCGGCTGTTCGCCCATGTGGCCGAGTACGCCGACGGGTGGCTGCCGATCGGCGGCGGCGGGATCAAGGCCGCGCTGCCCGCGCTCAGACGGGCGTGCGAGGAGGCGGAACGGCCGATGGCCGCGGTGATCCCCTTCGGCACGCTGCCGAGCGCCGGGAAACTTGAGCACTTCGCCGAGTTGGGGATCGAGGAGGTCGTGCTCAACGTGCCCGGAGACGCCGATGTGCTCGCCGTACTCGATGAGTATGCCCGGTATCTGCCTGTCTTTCGGGTTACATGACATGTGCGGGCGTTGACGGGTGAGGGCGGCACCCCCTTGAGTGGAGGGGGTCGGGGGTCGAGACGCGGCGAGGGGAGACGGCGTGCCGCATGCGCAGCCGCTCAGAACGGGGGATCCCGGGCGGTTAGGCGGATACGAGTTGTCCGGCCGCCTCGGCGAGGGCGGTCAGGGCGCGGTCTACCTCGCCACGCGTCCGGACACCGACGGCGAGAGATACGCCGTCAAGCTCCTCTACGCGCCGGTCGGCGCCGACGAGGCCGCGTTCCTGCGCGAGATCGAGATGGCCAAGCAGGTCGCCAGGTTCTGCACCGCCCAGGTCCTGGACGCGGGGGTGGCCGATGGACGTCCGTACATCGTGAGCGAGTACGTCGACGGGCCCACACTGCAACGTGACGTCGCGCTGGCGGGGCCGCGGTCGGGGGGCGCGCTGGAACGCCTGGCGATCGGCACGGCCACCGCGCTCGCCGCGATCCACCAGGCCGGGATCGTGCACCGCGACTTCAAGCCGCAGAACGTCCTGCTCGGACCCGATGGGCCGCGGGTCATCGACTTCGGCCTGGCCCGCGCCCTCGACGCCGCCGCCACGTTGAGCGGGCGGGGCGCCGGGACACCCGCCTACATGGCGCCCGAGCAGATCTCCGCAGGCGACATCACCGCCGCCGCCGACGTCTTCGCCTGGGGGTCGGCCATCTGCTTCGCCGCCAACGGGCGTCCGCCGTTCGGTCACGACTCCATCGCCGCCGTGATGCACCGCATCCTGACCGCGCGGCCGGTGATCGGGGCGCTCACCGGGCAACTCGGCGCACTGGTCGAGCGGTGCCTGGCCAAGGACCCGGCCCTGCGTCCGGGCAGTCGCGAACTGCTGCTCACCCTGCTGGGCGAACCCACGCCTGTTCCCGTACCCGAGCGGTCGGATTCCTCGGGCCCCGCCTTCTACCTGTCCGCGCCGGAGGCTCCCGCCGTTCAGGGGGAGGCGGACCCCGGCACGGACCTCGACGCGGATTCCTTCGGGGACGCCGCCTCGGACCCGGACGCGGACTTCTTCGGGCACGCCGGCTCGGACCCCGACGCGGACCCCGATGCGGCCTCCGAGGGGAAGGCCGGGGAGGTTCAAGCGGTCCCGGCGGGTCTGGGAATGGCGGCTCGTGTGATCCCGGCCGGGCAGGCCGGGGAAGGGCGGACGGGTTTATCGGCCGGGGAGCCCTACTCGGTCGCGGAGAGCGTGGACGGGGAGGCCCGTTCGCTCCCAGAGGTCCGGGCGGGCGGGGAGGCGCACGAGGTCCGGGCGGGCTGGACGACGGGCTTGGCGCGGGCGGGATCCCGAGGTGGTGGCGGGCGGTCCGGGCCGGAGGATGAGGTCACGCGGACCCATCCGGGCCGGGCGAGCCGGGCCTCGATGGCGGTGTCCGGCTCGCTACTGGTCAGCGCCGCCGTGCTGGTGACGGTATTGGTGCCCGCCCTGACCGGCGACGACTCCGGCGAGCTTCGGCCCGGCGGCGTCCAGGTGTCCGGCCCCACGGCCACCGCCACCGCCGCGGCCCCGGCCGACAGCGGTCCGCCGGACGACGAACCGAGCGCGCCTCCCCGGCTCGCCGGCAGTGCGCCCGCCCCCACCCCGACCGCGGGGACGGCGACCGTGAACGTCCCCGCACTCGTCGGCCTGGACCGCGCCGAGGCGGTGCGTGCGATCAAGCGGGCCGGACTGGCCGCCGGTCCGATCGCCGAGATCGACTCCGCCGAGCGGATCGGCCGGGTGCTCACCGTCGTCCCCGCGGCGGGTTCCGCGGTGGCCGCCGGGACGCGGATCCGGCTGGAGGTGTCGGCGGGCGTGCGGGTGCCGGCACTCGTCGGCCTCCAGTGGCCCGCCGCCCAGTCGGCCCTGACGACCGCGGGTCTCGTGGTCGGCGAGGTGACCAGGGCCTGTTCCGGCCAGTCGACGGGGCAGGTGATCGAGAGCCGGCCGGCGGCGGAGAGCAGGGTCGCCGGAGGGAGCGCCGTCGCGCTGGTGGTCGCCCGCCAGGGCGTCGCCGTGCCGGGAGTCGTGGGACAGGGGCAGGCGGAGGCGGAGCAGGCGGTGCGGGGGGCCGGGCTCGCCGTACGGGTGCGTCCGCGGATCGTCGAGTCTCCCGCCCAGGTCGGCGTGGTGCTCGCGCAGCGGCCGGCGCCGGGTGGCTGCGCCGGTCCCGGACGTGCCGTCGTGATCGCCGTCGGCGTCGAGGGCACGGGCGGGCCGGGTCCGGGGGAGTCGCCCGACCCCTCAGCGGAGCCGACCGCCCCTTGATCGTGCCAGTCGTCCCGGCCCTGTTGTGCGGGTGGGCGCCGGCGAGTCACGTTGATCGTGTCAGTCGTCTCGGCCTGGTCGTGAGGGTGGGTGCCGGGCGGATCTTCTTGATCGTGTGGTGATCGTCTCATTTCCTGATGAAATACGACCTGCCGGATATATCACCCTTACCCTTTGGTTGCGTTCTGCACGGCGGAACGGAACGAGCGTGGGGGCCGCGGTGACGGGATTGCTTGGACGGCTGGGCAGTTGGTGCGCACGCCACGGGAAGACCGTGCTGGCGCTCTGGGTGATCGCCGCGGCGGCGCTGACGGCGGGCCCGATGATCTTCGGGCGGCCGGTGAGCAACAACGTGGAGATCCCCGGCACGGACGCCCAGCGCGCGCACGACCTGATGCGCGAGGGCTTCGGCCCGGGGTACGGCGCGGGCGGCACCGTCCAGCTCGTGCTCTACGCCGAGGACGGTTACCTGACGACGCCCTCCCGGATGCGGGCCGTGGAACGGGCCATGGACCAGGTCGCCGCCGTGCCGCACGTCAAGGAGGTGCAGACCCCCTACCGGATCGGCGGAATGGCGGCGAACCGGCAGATCGCCTACATCACGGTGAAGCTGGAGGGGCACGATCCATCCAAGATCGCAGAGGTCTCCCGGCAGTTGTCGGCGGCGGCGGAACCGGCCAGGAGGCTCGCCATCGAGGTGGTGCCCGCCGACTCCACGACCCCCGCCGACAAGGAGATCAAGACCGGCCCGAGTGAGATCATCGGGGTGGCGTGCGCCCTGCTCGTCCTGCTGCTCGCCTTCGGCACGGTGGTCGCCGCGCTGATCCCGATCTTCGCCGCGCTGATCAGCATCGCGGTGGGGCTGGGCGTGATCGGCATGCTCGGGCACGTCGTGGACGTGCCCTCGCAAGCCTCGATCATGGCCACGATGATCGGCCTCGGGGTCGGCATCGACTACGCGCTCTTCCTGCTCTCGCGGCACCGCAAGCTGCTCGCGGACGGGGTGCCCGTGCTGGTGTCGGTACGCGGGACCGTGGCGAGTTCGGGCGGCGCGGTGGTCTTCGCGGGCGGCACGGTCATCATCGCGCTCACCGCGCTCATGTTCGGCGGGTTCCCGCTGCTCCAAACGCTCGGCTGGATCACCGGCATCTCCGTGGTGTGCGCGGTGCTCACCTCGATCACCCTGGTGCCCGCCCTGCTGGGACTGCTCGGCCACCGGATCAACGCGCTGCGTGTGCCCTTCGCCGGGCCCCGCCGCTCGGGCGCGCACGCGAACTCCGGCTGGGCCGGGCTCGGCACCTGGGTGGCGGCGCGCCCCTGGCGGGTGCTCACCCTCACCGTCGTCGTGCTCGCCGCCCTGGCCGCGCCCGCCCTCGCCCTCCAACTCGGCCCGCTCGACGACGGGTACAGCGACCGCGAGTCCACCCAGCGGCGCTCGTACGAGCTCATGGCGGCGGGCTTCGGGCCGGGGATCAACGGGCCGCTGGTCGTGATGGCCGAACTCGACCGCGCGGTGGCCGACACCGAGCCCGCCGACCCGGTCGTGCAGCTGCTGGAACAGCGGGTCGCCCACATCGACGGGGTGGCACACGTCGCTCCGGGCGAGCTGAACACCGCGGGCGACACCGTGATGCTGCGCGCGGTCCCCGACTACGCCCCGAGCGACCCGCGCGCGTCCGACGTGGTGCGCGCGGTCCGGGCGATCGAGATGCCCGGCGTGGACGTGCACGTCGGCGGTGAGGTCGCCGGGCTGACCGACGCCGGTGACCGGATCGCCGAGCGCACCCCGCTGGTCATCGGCGTGGTCGTGCTGCTCAGCGCGCTGCTCCTGCTGCTCGCCTTCCGCGCCCCGCTGGTGGCGATCAAGGCCGCGCTGATGAACCTGGTCTCGCTGGGGGCCGCGTTCGGCGCGCTGGCCCTCGTCTTCTCCCTCGGCCTCGGCAGCCGGCTCGTCGGCATGGACCCGCCACCCGGCCTGGACTCCTCCTACGTCGGCCTGTTCTTCTTCCCGGTGCCGATCGACGGCTACGTCCCGCTGATGCTCTTCGCCGTCCTCTTCGGCCTGTCCATGGACTACGAGGTGTTCCTGCTGACCTCGGTACGGCAGGCGTATCTCAGGCACGGTGACAACCGGCGGGCGGTCGCCGAGGGGCTGGGCTCGACCGGCCGGGTGATCACATCCGCGGCCCTGATCATGGTCGCCGTCTTCGTCGCCTTCATCGCCTACCCCGATCCCCTGGTCAAGGTCTTCGGCGTCGGGCTCGCGGTCGCCATCGCGGTGGACGCCACGATCATCCGCGGCTTCCTGGTGCCCGCCACCATGGTCCTCCTCGGCAGGCTCAACTGGTGGTGCCCGCGCTGGCTCGACCGGATCCTGCCGCCCCTGTCGATCGCCGCGCACGCCGAGGACGATCCCGTCGAGGAGAAGCGGGAGCTGGTCACGGCCGCGACCCGATGAGCGGTCGCGGTCAGTCGAAGGTGATGACGGTGCGGGCCACGGAGCCTTCCCTGGTGTGCCGGATGGCGTCGTTGACGGCGTCGAGGGGGAGGCGTTCGCTGATCAGGCCGTCGAGGTCGAGCCGGCCGAGGAGGTACTGGCCGGCCAGCATGGGGAGGTCGCGGGCGGGGGAGGCGTCGCCGCCCTGGGTGCCCATGAGCCGGCGGGAGGCGAACAGGAGGCCGGGTTCGATGGTCAGCGGGTCGCCGGGGGGCGGGCTGCCGACCATCACGGTGGTGCCGCCCGGCTGGGTGGCGGCGAAGGCGCGGCCGAGAACCTCCGCCACGCCGGTGGCGTCGAAGGCGTAGTCGACGCCACCCCTGACGATCTCGCCGACCTGGGTGGCGAGGTCTCCGGCGACGATGGCGTGGGTGGCTCCGAACCGGGTGGCCAGCGCCAGTTTCCGCTCGTTGACGTCGGCGGCCACGATGGTGGTGGCTCCGGCCAGCACGGCTCCCTGCACGACGTTGAGCCCCACGCCGCCGCAGCCGACGACGAGCACGCTGGAGCCGGGCCGTACCCGGGCCACGTTGAGCACCGCGCCGACGCCCGTGATGACGCCGCAGGCCAGCAGACACATGCTGGCCTGCGACGGGCCTTTGTCGATCTTGACGCACATCGGCTCGTTGACCACGGCGTACTCCGCGAACGAGCCGATCCCGATCATCGTGCGGGCGCCCTCGCCGTCCACCCGGACGCGGGTGGTGCCGTCGCGCATGGTGCCGGAGACGGCCGCCATCCGTTCGGGCGCCGAGCACAGGTGGAACCGGCCGCCGACGCAGTTGCGGCACCGCCCGCACGGCCCGTTCATCGCGATGATCACGTGGTCGCCCGGCCGTACCCGGGTGACGTCCTCGCCGACGCTCTCCACCACTCCCGCACTCTCGTGCCCGAGGATGTACGGCGGGCGGCGCACGATCGGGCTCTTGCCGTCGAGCGCCTTGATGTCGGACCCGCACACCCCGGACGCCGCGATCCTGACCCGCACCTCGCCGGGTCCCGGGTCGGCGATCTCCACCTCGCGCACCTCCAAGGGGCTCTTGAAGGCGGTGAGTACGGCGGCGCGCATCAGCATCGGCCTGCTCCGTTCGTCAGGAGTGACGCTAGCGACGCCCGGCGTCAGTAGCAAGCAGTTGCTTGGTCGTCCGTTGACACCTCCGAAACCCGAACCTACGCTGACCGCACCAAGCGAGCGCTAGGCCAAGGCTCCAGGGAGTGACATGAGACGACTCATCTGCCTGGCCGCGGCGGTGGCGCTCGCCACCACCGGCTGCGCGGCCGAGCGGGCGGCGGGCGGCGGGGACGCGGTGGCCGGCGTGACCGCGACGACGATCAAGATCGCCGGCATTCTGACCAAGACCAGCGCCAGCGGCTACTCCACCAAGGACGCCGAGATCGGCGCCCGGGCCAGGTTCGAGCGGGCCAACGCCACGGGCGGCGTCAACGGGCGGACGATCGAGTTCGCCGGCGCCGAGGACGACAACCAGGACGCCGCCAAGGGAGACGCGGCGGCGAAGAAGCTGGTCCAGCGGGACAAGGTGTTCGCCCTGGTCCCGGTGCACGCGCCCAACTTCGGCGGGGCCGTCTTCCTGGAGCGGACCCGGGTGCCGTGGTTCGGCTGGGCGACCGGCCCGCAGTGGTGCGGCACCACGACCGGGTTCGGCTACAACGGTTGCCTCGCCCCCGCCCCCGGCGCCGGTTCGCAGACGTGGTGGGGCCATCAGATGGCCGCGCTGCTCGGCGGCGCGCGGGGCCGGACCGTCTACGTCCAGACCAGTGACTCCAGCGGCAGCAAGTACGGCGGCAAGACCATCTCCCAGTCCTTCCAGGCCGCGGGCTTCGAGGTGGTCGGGCTCAACTCCGGCCTGCCCGGAGCGGCGCCCCCGCCCGACTGGCTCCCGTACGTCAACAAGATCATGACCTCGAATGGCGGCAAGCCTCCGGACGTGCTGGTCTCGATCATCGCGGGCACCAAGTTCAACACCGGGCTCTACTCCGCGCTGAAGAAGGCGGGCTACCGGGGCGTGCTCACCGACGCCACCAGCTACGACGCGGCCATCCTGCGGGATCCGGCGACCGCGCAGGCGCTCGAAGGCGTCATCGCCGCGCCGATGTTCGAGCCCTTCGAGTCGGACGCCCCGGAGATCGCCCAGCTCAGAGCCGATGTGGAGAAGACCGCCCCCGGCACCACGCTCACCCAGCACCTCGCGATCGGCTACTGGGCCGCCGACATCTTCCTGAAGATCCTCCAGCAGACGGGCAAGGACGTGACCAGGGAGAAGTTCCTCGCCATCGCCAACGGCGGGTTCAGCTACGCCAATCCCGGCTTCGGCCGGATCACCTACCCGAAGGACCACACCGAGCCGAACGGTTGCGGTGCCCTGGTGAAGCTGGAGGGCGGCGTGTTCAAGGTGGCCAGGAACATGAAGTGCTTCGACAACGTCCCCCTGAAGTGACGGCATGACCGAGCTCTTCGGCTATCTGCTCAGCGGCCTGGTCACCGGGGCCGTCTTCGCGGTCATGGCCTCGGGGCTGACCCTCTCGTACTCGGCGACCGGCGTGTTCAACTTCGCGCACGGCGCCATCGGGTTCCTCGGTGCGCTCGTCTTCTTCGAGTTGAACGTCGGTGTCGGCTGGCCCGCCTGGGCGGCGGGGGCGGTGGCCGTCGCGGTCTTCTCGCCCGCGCTCGGCTATGTCCTGCACCGGGCGATGTTCCGGGGGCTGGCCCGGGCGGGGGAGACGGCGCAGATCGTCGGCACCATCGGGCTCACGATCGCGCTGCCCGCCCTCGGGCTGTTGCTCGTCGACCTGGTCGCGGAACCGCTCGGCCTGCCGCGCGCCGACGCCACCTCGCTGCCGCACGGCCTGGGCCCCTACCCGGCGGAGACGTTCACCTTCGGCGGCATCCGGCTGGACTCCGACCAGCTCATCACCTTCGCCTTCGCGGCGCTGGCCGCGGCCGGGCTGTGGGCGTTCATGCGGCTCACGCCGTACGGCCTGCGGATGCGGGCCTCGGTGGACCGGCGGCGGCTGGCGACGCTGCGCGGCATCGACGCGGACGCCTGCTCGGCCGTGGCCTGGGTGCTCAGTTCGACGCTCGCCGGGCTCGCCGGGGTGCTGGCGGTCGCCACGCTCGGCCTGGACTCGACGGCCTTCACCGTGCTGCTGTTCGTCTCGGCCACGGCGGCGGTCTTCGGGCGGCTCCGGTCGATCCCGTGGACCTTCGCCGCCGGGCTCGCCCTGGGGGTGGTGCAGAACCTGGTGGCGGGCTACGCCGACTTCGCCGAGGACATCACCGGGCTGCGTACGGCGGTGCCGGTGATCCTGCTGTTCGCCGGGCTCGTCCTGCTGAACCGGTCGAAGGAGCGGGTCGCGGGGTCGGTCGCGGAGGACTCGCCGCCGCCCGACCACCTGGCCGGGCTGCCCTCGTGGCGGCGGCGCCTGCCCTGGGCCCTCGCCCTGGCCGTCCTGCTGCTGTGGACCCTGACCCGGCCGGCCGACGACTTCTACGTGGGCGTGGTGGCCCAGGGGCTGGTGCTGGCACTGATCTTCTGCTCGTTCGTGGTGGTCACGGGCATCGGCGGGATGGTCAACCTGGCCCAGGCGTCCTTCGCCGCGATGGCGGCGCTGACCTGCGGCTGGGCCTTCTCCTCAGGATGGCCGTTCGCGCTGGCGATCGGGCTCGGGGTGCTCGGCGCGACGGCGGTGGGGGTGCTGGTCGCGCTGCCCGCGCTGCGTCTGGGCAGGCGTGTTCTGACGCTGGCCACGCTGGCCCTGGCGCTGCTGGCCGATCAGGTGCTGTTCCAGGTGGACGCGTTCAGCAACGGCACGATCGGCTGGCCGCTGCCCGCGATCGGCTTCGGGTTCGCCGACACCACCGATCCCCGGGTGCGCGTGGTCCTGCTGCTGGCGCTGATCGGGCTGGTCGGCCTGCTGGTGCGGAACCTGGAGAGATCGGCGTCGGGGAGGGCGATCCTCGCGGTCCGCTCGGCCCCCGCCGCGGCGACCACGTCGGGCATCTCGGCTCCGCGCACCAAGATCATGCTGTTCGCGCTCGCCTCGGCCACAGCAGGGCTCGGCGGCGTGCTGTACGCGACCTCCAAGGGCTCGGTCACCGCCACCGACCTGCCGGCGTTCGCCGGATTCGTCTGGTTGGCCGTGGTGGTCCTGCAGGGAGTACGGCGGATCGGCGGCGCGGTGCTCGGCGGGCTGATCGCCGCGATCTTTCCCGAGCTGCTGGCGGGCTGGGACGTCTCGGCGCACGTCGGAGCCATCCTGTTCGGCACCGGAGGCATGATCCTGGCCCGGCATCCCGATGGGGTGCTCGCCCAGCTGGCCGAGTTGCGTCACCGCCGCCGTCTCCGCCGCGCACGCGTGGTGGTCGGCGGCACACGCCCGGAGCCGCGGACCACCGCGCCCGCGCGGGACGGCGGCCAGGGGCTCCGGGACGCCGCGCTCGCGGGGAGCCCGGTCGCGGGGAACGGCGGGCCGGAGATCCGGGACGTCGCGCCCGCACGGGGCCTGTTCCGGCTGGAGGGCGTGGTCGCGGGATACGGCGAGGTGGCGGTCCTGCGCGGAGTGGACCTGGTGGTACGGCCGGGCGAGGTCGTCGCCCTGCTCGGCGTCAACGGCGCGGGCAAGTCCACCACCTGCGCCGTCGCGGCAGGGGACGTGCCGGTGACCGCCGGCGGAGTATTCCTCGACGGGACCGACCTGACCACCTGGCCCGCCCACCGCCGAGCCCGCGCCGGGGTGCTGCTCGCTCCGGAGGGCAGGGGCGTCTTCCCCGGCCTCACCGTGGAGGAGAACCTGCGCACCTGGCTGGCCGACCCCGACCCCGTCTACCAGCGGCTGCCGCAGCTCGCCAGGCGGCGCGGGCTCGCGGCGGGCGTGCTGTCCGGTGGCGAGCAGCAACTCCTCACACTGGCCCCCGCGCTGATCCGGCCGCCCCTGGTGCTGATCGCCGACGAGCCCTCGCTCGGGCTCGCGCCGCTCGTCGCCGAGCAGATCTTCGAGGTCTTCGCCGAGCTGCGGGAGCGGGGCGTCGCCCTGCTGCTGGTGGAGGAGAAGGCCACCTCGGTGCTGGAACTGGCCGACACCGTGGCGTTCATGCGTCTCGGCCGGGTCACCTGGACCGGGCCGCGCGCGGACGTCGACGCGGAGCGGCTCACCGCGGCCTATCTGGGGGTGTCCTGAGTCATGCTGGCGGTCGAGGACGTGTCGGTGTCCTTCGGCGGGGTCCGGGCTCTCGCGGGGGTCACCTTCGAGGTGCCCGGCGGCCAGGTCTGCGGGGTGATCGGGCCGAACGGGGCGGGCAAGACGACGCTCTTCGACGTGATCTCCGGCCTCCGCGGGCCGGGCGGCGGCCGGGTGCGGGTGGCGGGCAGGGACGTGACGGGAATGCCTGCCGTACGGCGGGCCAGGCAGGGCGTCCGCCGTACGTTTCAGCGCACGCAGGTCTTCGGGCGGCTGACCGTGGCCGACAACGTGCTGGCGGCGATGGAGTGGCGGGGCGGCGGCGGTGGGCTGCCCGCCGACCTGGCCGGTTGGCCGGGGCGCGCGGTCAGGGAGCGCGCCAGGCGGGAGCGGGTGGCGGAGGTGCTCGGGCTGTGCGGGCTGGAGGACTCGCGCGACTCCTACGCCGCCGCGCTCCCGGTGGGCCGCAGGCGGCTGGTGGAGCTGGCCCGAGCGCTGGCCGACCGGCCGTCCCTGCTCCTGCTCGACGAGCCGACCTCCGGCCTGGACGCCGGCCAGACGGCCAGGCTGAAGGAGATCATCGCCTCCCTCGACACCACCGTGCTGCTCGTGGAGCACGACATGGGCTTCGTGATGGAGACGTGTGACCGTCTCCTGGTGCTCGACCTGGGCAGGGTGATCGCCTCGGGCGCCCCGGCCGAGATTCGCGGCGACCCGGTGGTGCGGGCCGCCTACCTCGGCTGAGTCCCGTCCAGCTCGATGCCCTCGCGCCGCAGGTCCTCGATGATCCCGTCGACCAGCTTCGTGCTCACCGTGTGACCGAGCACGCCGTTCTCGCGCAGCTCGCGCACGGCGGGCACCGGGTCGGCGTCGCCGAACAGCCGCTCGTCACCGTAGTCGACGGGCCTGCCGGTCGGGTCGAGCGGCCACCAGGACGCCTCCAGCGCGATCCCGTTCGGGTCGCTGAAGTAGATCGAGCGCATGGTGCCGTGGTCGATGACGTCGGTGACCTCGCAGTCGTGCGCCTTGAGCCGGTCGCGGAGCCGTAGCAGGGCGTCCTCGTCGGGCAGGTGCAGCGACAGGTGGTCGAACTGGGCCGCCTTCGCGTACGGCACGCCGGCCGGCTTGGCGAAGCTGTCGAGCTCCTGGTCGGTGTACTCGAAGAAGGCGACGGTGTGTCCCGGGCCCACCTCGAAGAAGTAGTGCCGGAACGCGGGGATGCCCAGTGTGGCGACCAGGCGCGCGTCGAGTACGCCGTGCCAGAAGCGCACGGTCGACTCCATGTCATCGGTTACCAGCGCAAGGTGGTGCACGCCTCGCCAGTGCACCGTGTCCTGGGTTGCAGCCATATCCATGACAGTACGCCTTTCAACTATCACGGGCGACCCCTGTTCTCGATTGCCAAGCGTGCGCTAGGTTGGCGAGGTGGATCTCGACTTCACGGCGGCGGAGCAGGAGTTCAGGGCCGAGGTGCGCGAGTGGCTGGCCGGGAACGTGCCACGCGAACGGCTGCCCTCCATGGACACCCGCGCCGGGTTCGAGGCGCACCGGGAATGGGAACGGCAACTCGCCCACGCCCGCCTGTCGGCCGTCTCCTGGCCCCGGGAGTACGGCGGGCGGGCGGCGAGCCTGATCGAATGGCTCGTCTTCGAGGAGGAGTACTGGGCCGCGGGGGCGCCGGGACGAGTGACCCAGAACGGCATCCTCCTGCTGGCCCCCACCCTCTTCTCGTACGGCAGCGCCGCGCAGCGCGACCGGTTCCTGCCCGGAATGGCCAGGGCCGACCACATCTGGGCACAGGCATGGTCGGAACCCGAGGCGGGCAGCGACCTGGCCGCCCTGACCGCACGGGCCGAACCCGCCGGCGGCGGCTGGCGGCTGCACGGCCACAAGACGTGGAGCTCCCGCGCTTCCCACGCCGACTGGGGCTTCGGCCTGTTCCGCACCGGCCCGCCGGGCGAGAGACATCGCGGCCTGACCTACTTCCTGTTCCCGCTCGCCGAGGTCGAGGTGCGTCCCATCACGCAGCTCAACGGCGCCCCCGGCTTCGCCGAACTGCGCTTCGACGGCGTCTTCGTCCCCGGTGACCAGGTCCTGGGCGAACCCGGCCAGGGCTGGCGGATCGCGATGGCCACCGCCTCCTCCGAACGCGGCCTCACCCTCCGCAGCCCCGGAAGGTTCCTGGCCACCGCCGACCGGCTCCTCCGCCTGGCCCGCGCGAACGACGCCGACCCCGTCCTGGCCGACGAGGTCGCCAGGGCCTGGCTCGACGCGGAGGCGTACCGGCTGCACACCTACGCCACCGCCCGCAGGATCGCCGCCGGCCAGGAGATTGGCTCGGCCGCCAGCATGGGCAAGGTCTTCTGGTCCGAGCTGGACGTCCGGATGCACCACCTCGCCCTCCGGCTCCTCGGCGAACGCGGCCCCCTGTCGGCCGCCGCCCCCGACGCCGAGGACGACGGGCGCTGGCTCGACGGCTTCCTGTTCTCCCTGGCGGGCCCCATCTACGCGGGCACCAACGAGATCCAGCGCACGATCATCGCCGAACGCGTCCTGGGGCTGCCCCGATGACCCGTCGCCGGTGCCCGGTCGCGTCGGGACCCGTCGCAGGGCTGCCGCGATGAACTTCGCCTTCTCCGATGACCAGCTCGCCCTCGCGTCCACCGTGCGTGACGTGCTGCGCGACCACTGCCCGCCGTCCGCCGTACGCACCGGCAGGGACCGGCGTCCCGCATGGGCGGAGCTCGCCGGGATCGGCCTCTTCGGGCTGCTGGTGCCCGAGGAGTACGGCGGGCTCGGGCTGGGCCTCGCCGACGCCGTGCTCGCCCTGGAGGAGACCGGCCGGGCCGCGTTGCCCGGCCCGGTCGCCGAGACCGTGGCCGCCGCGCCCGCGCTCCTCGCCGGGGAGGACGACCTGCTGACCGCACTGGCCGCCGGCCGGACCGCGGTGAGCGTGCGGATCGGCGACCAGGTCTACGTGCCCGACGCCGACCTCGCCGACCTGCTCGTCCTCACCGACGGCGGCCGGCCGTACGCCGTGCCCGCGGCCGGCGCGCTGCTCACCCTCCAGGCGGGCGTCGACCCCGTGCGGCGGCTCTACGCGGTCGCCTTCGAACCGCGCGCGGGCAGGCCGGTGGGCGGCGATCCGCTCGCGGCGCTCCGGCGGGTCACCGTCGCGGTGGCCGCCCAGCTGGTCGGCGCCGCTCGCCACCTGCTGGCCACGTCCGTCGGCCACGCGGGCACCCGCAGGCAGTTCGGCGCGCCCGTCGGCTCCTTCCAGGCGGTCAAGCACCAACTCGCCGACGTGGCCATCGCCATCGAGTTCGCCGCCCCGCTCGTCTACCGTGCCGCCCTGTCCGTCGACGCGGATCTCCCCACCGCCGCCCGGGACGTCAGCGCCGCCAAGGCCGCCGCGGGCGAGGCCGCCGAACGCGCCGCCCGTACGGCCCTGCAGGTGCACGGCGCCATCGGGTACACCGCGGAACTCGACCTGCGCCTCTGGCTCGCCCGCGTCTGGTCCCTCTCCGCCGCCTACGGAGGCACCGCCGTGCACCGCTCCCACCTCCGTGAAGCCCTCCTCGCCTCCCCGGCCCCACGAAGATGGCCATGACCCACCCCCTGCCCCTCCCGAGCCGGCGCCTCCCGCGGGGACCTCACCTCCCCGGCCGTCCCCCTGCCCGCGCTGTCCGTGCTGTCCGTGCTGTCCGTGCTGTCCGTGCTGTCCGCGCTGCGCGCGCTGGGCTCGCCGGTCATCGCTTCGCGGGTCCCTTCGTTCACGGTGTTCCAGTCCGCAGCCTTGTCCGCCGTGGCCCGGTGGGCGGTGCGGCCCGGCCCGGCTCGCGAAGGAGGACGAGATGAAACTCGGGGTGCCGCTCGGGCTGTTGCATCCGGCGGTGTGGCGGGATGTGGCGGTCGCCGCGGACGAACTGGGATATGAGTCGCTGTGGATGCCCGAGCACCTGGTGTTCGCCACCGACCTGTCGCTCGCCGTCTATCCCGGCGGCGACGCTCCGGCCATCTCGCCCGCCACCCCGCTGTTCGACGCTCCGGCCTTCCTGTGCTGGCTCGCGGGACTGACCTCGCGGGTCAAGCTGGGCACGGCGGTGCACCTGTTCGCACTGCGGCACCCCTTCGTCTCCGCCAGGGCCTTCGCCACGCTGGACGCCGTCTCCGGCGGTCGTGCCGTCTGCGGCGTGGGGGCGGGCTGGTACGAAGGCGAGTGGGTGGCCGCCGGACTGGACTTCGCGACCCGTGGCCCCCGGCTCGACGAGGCACTCCAGGTGGCCAGACGACTCTGGACCGAACCGGCCGTGGCCCACGAGGGCAGGTTCTACCGGTTCCCCGAGGTCGCCTTCGAACCCAAGCCCGTCCAGCCGCACCTGCCGATCCTGGCCGGCGGCGAGTCCGCCGCGGCCCTGCGCCGCGCCGCCACCCTCTGCGACGGCTGGATCAGCATGCCCCACACCCTCGACACGATCCGATCCCCGCTCGACCGGCTCGCCGCCCTGCGGGACGACCGTCCCTTCTCCGTCACCGTGCACGCCTACGATCTCTCCGGCCCCGGTGAGATCGACCGGTGGGCCGCCCTGGGCGTCGACCGCCTGATCGTCCGCCCCTGGAGGAACAGCCGCGAAGCCGTCCCCCGCCTGACCGCCTTCGCCCGCGCGGTCCTCTGACCGGCGGGCGCGTCGATCGCGGCCCCGGAGTCACACGCGGGAGTGCCTGCCGCCGCGCTCGCCGACTCCCGGTACGGCGGGCGTCAGGTCGAGCACGTCGCCGTGGGAGCGGCGGTGACGGCGTCCGCGCAGGGGGAGGTCGGGGGAGTCGCCGACCGGCTGGAACGGGCTCCAGGGGGTCTCCGCCTCGGGGATGTCCCAGCCGGTCGCGAGGTCGAAGACGTCCCAGGCGGTGCTGGGCGCGGCGACCCGGCGGGACGGGACGGCGGAGCGATGCCGGCGGCCCCGGGGGTGCTGCTCCGGGACGAAGGTCGACGTCTCCTCGACCGGGCACTCCCGGCGGCGTCTGCCCTGGTAGGGGGATTGCTCGGGGGGTACCGGCGGTGGGGTGGTGGACCTGCCGGGCAGATCCCCGGACACGGGCTCCAGGGCGGGGACCCCTGCGACGGCGGACTCGACGGCGGGCAGTTCCTGGAGCGTCGGTCCTGTGGCAGGGGTGGGAGCAGCCGGTTCCGGGGCGGGCCGGGTGCGGAGTGCTGGTCCTGTGGTGGCGGGGCCGGGTGCGGCCGGTTCCGGGGCGGGTCGGGTGTGGAGTGCCGGTTCCATGGTGGTCTGTCCAAGGGTGACCGATTCCGGGGTGATCGACTCCGTGGTGGGCCAGGTCTGGGGTGCCGGTTCGGTCGTGGGGAGGGTCGTGGTGGTGCGGGTGCCCGTGGCGGGAGTCGTGCTGGGAGTCGTGCCTGGGGCCGTGGTGCGGCGGGCCGTACGGCGGGGGGCTCGGCGTTTGCCGGGGGTTCGTCTGCGGGAGGGGCCGGCCGGGACGGCGAGCGCGGTGGCCAGCCGTACGCGGGACTGTTTGGTCTTGGTATGGGCGATCAGGGCGAGGGCGGCGAGCAGGACCGGGGCCAGGATGGCCGGGGTGCCGAGGTTGGGCGGTTCGCTGTGCAGGGGTTGGACGGCGGACAGGGGGATGCCCGTCACATTGGTGGTCTCGCCCGCGGTCGGCTGGTCGTCGGTGGTCCTGCCTCCCTCGGGCGGGGCGGAGAGGCCGGCGCGGGGCGAGGGCTGCGGGGCGGGCTCGGGCTTCGCTTGCTGGTCGGTCTCGGTGCGTGGTTCGCCGGTACTGGGCTTGTCGGCGCGTGGTTTGGCGGTGCCCGGCTCGGCGGACTTCGCGGCCGGCTGGGCGGGTTCGCGGGACTTCCCGGTGAGCTCTCCCTTGGGGGACGCCTCGGGCGGGGGCGGCGGCAGTTCGGCGTCCACGTCGGGGATCAGTGACCGATGGCCGGAGTCCGGTAGGCCGGGGCCGTTCAGCGTGCCGGTGGCCGCCTCGGCCCGGTCGCCGGTGGTGGCGTCCAGCAGTTCCCGCTTCTGCAGCTGTTCTCTGACCTTCTCGGGGTAGCCGTATCCGACGACCTTGCTCTCGTCGCGCACCTTGCGCTTGGCCACGCCGCCGTCGATGTTGCCCTCGATCGTGTGGATCTTCTTGCCGGTGACCTTGGTGACGACGCCGACGTGGTCGATGCCCGTGATGTCGTCGCCGCCGCTCCAGTCGTAGAAGACGAGCGCGCCCGGCTCGGGGGTGTGCCCCCACGCGTCCTGCTTCTCGAACCAGCGGGCGTGGGAGACGGTCCAGGCGAACTGGCCGACCCACTCCTGGTAGCCGAGCTTCTGTGCCGCCCAGGAGATGTACATGTCGCACCAGGGCTGAGAGGAGTAGTCGGAGTCCGACTCGACGCTGTTGTACCACTTGCCGAACTTGGTGTGGCCACTGTTCTTCTCGGCGTAGCCCAGCTCGGATTCGAGCTGGCTGATGAACTTTTCGATCTCTGGGCTCATGGATGTCCGCGGACCGGCTGACAGCCCGTGGGGCATGGTCGCGCCGCCCTCGCGACCGGGCTGTCAGAAGGTGGGCTCGATCCGATGGCACGTTCGCGCGAACCGGTCGAGGGAGAGCGATCGGAACACACGTGGCGGCGCCATAGGTCAGTAATCTCCTGTGACGACGGAGGCTACCTTGCTAAAAGCGCAGGTCAAGTCAATCTAAAGGCAGGGTCAAGTAAGCGTCCGGTAGCAAGGAGAGAGAAACCCCAGGTAGCGGCATGTGGGGCTTTATTCCGACTTGCGTGGAAATGTCGCAAAAGATCTACCTTTAGGGTGCTTTGGCGGTCGGTGTCGGCCCGGTTGGCGGGCGCCGCCGGCGCGAGGTCGGGTCTCGTCGTCCGACCCCGGCTGGTTAGAACGTGTTCTAAAATGGGCGCATGAAGCTCGATCTCGCCCCCACCGAAGACGCGGAAGGACGGCTGGCAGCCCTCGCCGTTCTCGCGCAGCAGACCCGTGACCTCGCGGACGCCGTGGCGCTCACCGATGTCGCCGAGGACGAGCTCACCGCCATCACGGCCGACCTCGCCACCCTCACCGAGCGCCTGAGCGCGGCCAGGAGGCAGACGCCGCAGCCGTTCGAAGTCGCCCCCGACGGCACGCTGAGGCATCTGGGCAACGCGGTCGTCGGCACCTGCAACCCGCACGCGCTGCCGCTGACCGTGGAACTCGACACCGACGGCGGCGTACGGTCGGAGCTGACCTTCCGCCCGCTCCACGAGGGCCCGCCCGGTTCCGTGCACGGCGGCGTCAGCGCGATGATCCTCGATCATCTCCTGGGCCAGGGCGCCGCCGCCGCGGGCTCGGCCGGCATGACCGGCACCCTCACCCTCCGCTACCTGCGCCCGGCGCCCTACAACCACCCGCTGGTCGGCACGGCCCGGATGTCCAGGACGGAGGGCCGAAAGACCTGGGTCGACGGCCGTATCGCCCTCCAGGACGGCACCCCGCTGGTGGAGGCCACCGGCTTGTTCATCACCCCGTCCAAGTGGGTGGACGCGGTCCGGGGGGCCGGCTGACCCGTGTACGGCAGGGCCGGGCCCCGTGCCTGGACGCCGTGCGGAGGACCGGCTGACCCCGGTTCACGAGCGAGCGAGCGAACGACCGACCGAACCGGCCCGTCCGCCAACGGTTCACGAGCGAACGAGCGAGCGAACGAACCGGCCCGTCCGCCGACGCGAAAGCCCGGCTCGGGAAGCCGAGCCGGGCCGAGTTGAAGCCGGGACGCGTCAGGCGGACTTCTCGCGGTGCTCCCGTTCGCGGTCCGCGAGCTCGCGGGGGATCAGGGTCGGGTTGACGTTGTCGAGCACGGTGTCGCGGTTGACCACGACCCGGCCCACGTCGTCCCGGCTCGGCACCTCGTACATCACGTTGAGCAGGACCTCTTCGAGGATCGCGCGGGTCGCCCTGGCGCCGGTGCGGCGGAGCAGCGCCTGCTCGGCGATCGCGCCGACGGCGTCCTCGGCGAACTCCAGCTCGACGCCGTCGATCTCGAACAGCTTCTGGTACTGCTTGATCAGCGCGTTCCGCGGTTCGGTGAGGATGCGCATCAGCGCCGTCCGGTCCAGCGGCCGGAAGGTCGTGACCACCGGGAGCCGGCCGACGAACTCCGGGATCAGCCCGAACTTGAGCAGATCCTCGGGCATGACGTCGGCGAAGGCGTCCTCGTCCTCCCGATCCTCCTTGGATGCGATCACTGCGCCGAACCCGACGCCCTTGCGGCTGGTCCGCTGCTCGATGATCCGCTCCAGGCCGGCGAACGCGCCGCCGACGATGAACAGCACGTTGCTCGTGTCGATCTGGATGAGGTCCTGCTGCGGGTGCTTGCGCCCGCCCTGCGGCGGCACGCTCGCGACCGTGCCCTCCAGGATCTTCAGCAGCGCCTGCTGGACGCCTTCGCCCGAGACGTCGCGGGTGATCGACGGGTTCTCACTCTTTCGAGTGATCTTGTCGATCTCGTCGATGTAGATGATGCCGGTCTCGGCCTTCTTGACGTCGTTGTCGGCGGCCTGGATCAGCTTGAGCAGGATGTTCTCGACGTCCTCGCCGACATAGCCCGCCTCGGTGAGCGCGGTGGCGTCGACGATCGCGAACGGCACGTTGAGCATCCGCGCGAGCGTCTGGGCGAGGTAGGTCTTGCCGCAGCCGGTCGGGCCGATCAGCAGGATGTTGGACTTGCCGAGCTCGATCGGCTCTTCCTTCGCGGAGTGCCGCCCGTTCACGGCGGGTCCCGACCCGATGCGTTTGTAGTGGTTGTAGACCGCCACCGAGAGCGTCTTCTTGGCCCTCTCCTGCCCGACGACGTACTGCCCGAGGAAGTCGTAGATCTCCCGGGGCTTCGGCAGGTCCCGCGGTCCGCCCTCGGGGGCGTCGGTGAGCTCCTCCTCGATGAGCTCGTTGCAGAGCCCGACGCACTCGTCACAGATGCAAATGCGATTCGGGCCCGCGATGAGCCTCTTGACCTGCTTCTGGCTCTTCCCGCAGAACGTGCACTTCAGCAGGTCGCCGCCGTCACCGATGCGTGCCACTCGGAAACGTCTCCTCATCGGTAGTGCGGGCCGGGGGCCCGGAGGGACCAGGACTTGGGGAGTCGGGCTGGTCATCCCGTGCGGCCGGACCCACGCGGGTGAACGTCGGTCCGAGACCGTGTGGGCTCCTGACGCTACCCCGTTCTTTCGGGTTTTGCGTACCGAAAGCGTCAGAGCAGGTCAAACCGGTGTCGGTTACGGGTCGCGCCGGTCCCGTGCCAGGCCTTCCGGGCTGGGGGAGGCCGCCAGGCCGGAGACTCCCGTCACAAAATGCCCGGTGCTGGTCATGAGAGCCTCCCGGTCTCCGAACAGTAAATCAGATGATCATACCATCTAGATCTTCACGGTATCTTGGATCGCAAGGCGCGGCAAACGCCGGAATGAGGGGGATGATGGCCCGGCTCACCAGGGTGGAGATGCGGGAACGCAACCGTGTCAAGGTGATGGACGCCGCCAGGGACGAGTTCGCCGAGCGCGGATTCCGCGACGCGAAGATCGATGACATCGCGGAGCGCGCCGAGCTGACCCGGGGAGCGGTCTACTCCAACTTCCCCGGCAAGCGGGCCCTGTACTTCACGGTTCTGGCCGAGCGGGCCGAGCAGGCGGTCGCCGAGCCGGGGCCCGAGCCGGGGCGTACCGCCGGTGAGGCGCTCGGCGCGTTCGCCCGTGCCTGGGTGGCCCGGCTGCCGCTGGCCGTCGACAACCGGTACGGCCCGGCCCGGCTCGCCGTGGATCTGATGCCCGAGATCATGGCCGAGGAGCGGTTCCGGCTGCCGTTCGCGCAGCTGATGAAGCTGGACGCGATCCTGCTGGGGCTGGCGCTGGAGCGGCTGAGCCCGCCCGCGACGCCCGGCGGCCGGCTGGTACGGGTG
Source organism: Dolomitihabitans soli (assembly GCF_022213955.1). Classification (GTDB taxonomy): domain Bacteria; phylum Actinomycetota; class Actinomycetes; order Streptosporangiales; family Streptosporangiaceae; genus Streptosporangium_A; species Streptosporangium_A soli. The sequence goes on from NZ_JAKNTW010000001.1 coordinate 52,813, forward strand.
GCGGAGGCGGCGCTCACGTTGCTGCACGGGGCGAGCCAGATGGCCGCCGCCGCGCCCGGCTTCGTCGAGCCCTTCAACGTGGTGAGCGCCTGTGAACGGCTGGCGGACCTCGACCTGGGGGACCGGTGGGAGGATACGCCGTGGATCACGCGGGCGCGGGCCGTACGGGAGTCGTGGTCCGCGCCGCCGCTGGTGGACGCGGTGCGGGGCGGGCCGGCGCGGCTCGCCGGTGACGGTGTGGTGGCGGTCTTGGGGCTGCACCGGCTTGAGGCCGTGGAGGAGGCGGTACGCGCCGCGCCCGGGGCCGAGGTCACCGCGGTCCTGGTCACCGGTGATCCGCAGGAGCTGGCGCCGCTGGCCCGGCTGGTCGTCGCCGATCTCTGCGGCTGCCTGCGTCAGGCGTTCCCGCCGTCGGCGTGGCCGGGGGTGCGGGTGGTGTTCGACGAGTGGGGCGTGGCGGCCGCGGCGGCCGGGGTGCCGGCGGTCGGCGACGCGACCGAGGTCGCCGTCCGGATCGAGGAGGGCCGCGTCGTCTCCCGCGCGGAAGGCCGGGGCGCGTGCCACGCGATCGCGTCAGAAGCGGCGGCGGACGGCCGGGGCCGCCCGTCCCCACCGGCCCGCCACCGGTGAACCTGCGGGGTTCTTGTACGGCTTGACCTGCGGTGAAAGACTCGAAATGGGAGCAAAGGGGGACACCATGTTCGAGTCGAAGAACATCGACAAAGCCGATGAGCGCCGGGACTTCATGATGGGTCACCTGGACGTGTTCGAGCTGCCCGGGCTGAGCTTCGGGGTGGCCACGTTCGAGCCCGGATGGCGGTGGTCCGCGTCCGTGAAGCCGATCGCGGGCACCGAGTCGTGCCAGGTCCACCACAACGGTTTCGTGGCCAGGGGCCGCCTGCACTTCAGGATGGACGACGGCACGGAGGGGGAGGCAGGTCCCGGTGACCTCTTCGTCGCCACTCCCGGGCACGACGCCTGGGTGGTCGGCAACGAGCAGACCGTCGTCTACGACTTCGCGGGAGGAGCGGCCGAGTACGCCAAGGCGACCGGCGGCTGACCGGCGGCGACACGTGCGGGGACGCCGGTGACCCGGCGCCCCCCATCGCGTTCGAGGGATCAGCGGCAGGCGACGCGGTAGGCGTCCAGGTTGAGGTTCTTGCGCAGGGAGTTGAAGTTCCGCGCGTTCGCGCGGGCGCAGAACCGCGAGGTCGTCAGCTCGTACTCGACGTTGAAGACGGCCTTGCCCGCGTCGACGAACTGGTCATAGCCGGTGTCGTCGGTCTGCTCCGTGGTGCACTCGTCGTACTGCCAGCACTGCTCGTTGAGCGCCCAGTCGAAGTACGGCAGGAGCCGGGGGATCTGCGAGATGTCGTTCTTCAGTCCGGCCGACAGGCCCCGGGTGTGCGCCTCGTTGGCCAGCCAGGCGTTGTACTGGAGCTGGTGGGCGGCGGTGAGCGGGAAACCGGTGTCGTTGGTGTAGCCGTCGACGTTGTCGAACTCGACGGCGTCGAAGCCCTTCGCCTTGCACATGTCCAGCCGGGCTCGCATGATCGTGCCGAGGGCTCCGCCGTACTGGCGGACGTCGAGCCAGCGCTCGCCCTCCCAGCCGTCGAGCGGGTCGCCGAGCACCGAGGACGGGAACCGCGCGGCGTCGGGGCGCCAGTCCTCGAACGAGCCGCCGCTGATGTAGCAGACGACCTTGCGGCCGGACCTGGTCTCGTGCAGCCGCCGGACGGTGGCCGCGGAGGCGTTGAAGCCGTCGATGTCGTACATGGTGACGTCGAGGAACGGTTCGGCGGGCACCGAGGAGAGCTGCCACTGCCAGGAGGTCTTCAGCGCGGGACGCCAGCAGCCGGAACACGGGACGGGAGCGGGCAGCGCGGCGGCGGTGCTCACAGCGGTGCTCACAGCGGTGCTCACAGCGGTGCTCACAGCGGTGCTCACGGGGGTGCTCACGGGGGTTCTCGCGGCGGTGCCGGGGGGTGCGGTGGTCCGGGCTCGGGCGGTGGACGTCAGGGCGATCGTCACGCAGAAGCTGATGATCACCGTGAGGGTCGTGGTCGCGAGATGGCGGACGCGCATGTCTCTCCTTGCGTGTGTGTCAGCGGCAAGGGCCCATGCGTGCTGTTTCGCACTCTCCGCGTCGTCGGCCTGGCGGCGCGGAGTGGCGCGACCCATTAGTGTCGTGAGGGTTCACGCCAGCACGTGGGAGAGTCTCCTCTCGGGGCGAGATCTTGTTTATAGTTGCTCAAACCTGTGGATTTCGCAACTGGTTCGAGCATCGCCTTCGTGCTGGCGCAGCGTCAGTTCGTCGCGACGATGACCTTCGGCGGGCTGACGGGCTGACCCGCGCCGTGCCGCGCCCGGCCGGGGATCGGCTCAGTAACCCGCGCCGGTGAGCATGCCGCCGTCGACGGTGAACTCGCTGCCCGTGCAGTAGCCGGACAGGTCGGAGGCGAGGAAGGCCACCACATGGGAGACCTCGACGGGTTCGGCGAACCTCTTGATGACCATGGAGCGCATGAACGCCTCGCCGTCGACCTCGGTGAGCAGCTCCGGTGTGATGATCATCGGGGTGTTCACCGCGCCCGGATGGACGGAGTTCACCCGGATCCCGAAACCGGCCAGCTCCCTGGCGGCGGCCTTGGTCACGCCGCGCACGCCGAACTTGGAGGCGGCGTAGGCGGACAGGCCCGCCGCGCCGATGAAGCCCTCCACCGAGAAGATGTTCACGATCGAGCCGCCGCCCGCCGCCTTCATCGGCTCGGTCACCGACTTGACGCCCAGCCAGGTGCCGGTGAGGTTGACGGCGATGACCTGCTGGAACTCGTCGAGCGTCATCTCCTCGATGGTGCGAAATTTCAGTATCCCGGCGTTGTTGACCAGGATGTCGAGCCGGCCGTACGTCTCGACCGTGGTGGCGATGGCGGTCGCCCAGTCGGCCGGGTCGGTCACGTCGTGCCGTACGAACTGGGCGCCGCAGTCGGCGGCCAGGGCCTTGCCCTCCTCCGTCAGCACGTCGCCGAACACCACCCGCGCGCCCTCGGCGACGAAGTGCCGCACATGCGCCTCGCCCATCCCCCGGGCGCCCCCGGTGACGAACGCGACCTTTCCTTCGAGCAGGCCCGGCATGTCTACCTCCATCATGATCGTCGATCCAGGGCGAAACGCCGGACGGCGGCGACGGCCACGGCCGCCGCCTCCACCGACCGGAAGACGGGGATGGCCGCGTCCGCCGCGACGGCTCGCACCGCATCCTCCACCCCGGCGGGAGCGAACCCCGCGTTCCTGGTCACCAGCGTGATCCTGGCACCGGGCAGCAGCCCGGGAACCTCGGCCAGGCAACGAGCGTAGGCGAGCAGCGGCTCGGCCGAGTCGCCATAGGTGAAGAAGCTCTGCACGTTCACATGCGCGATCACATCGGCGTACGGCCGGCGCCCCGCGATCGCCGTGATCGTGTCCCTGACCAGCTCCGGACTGGCCCGCGGGCCGACCGGGATCTCCATCGGATTCAGCCCCGCCACGCCGTCCGGGAGCGGGGCGAGCACCAGCCCCGCCGTGTCGCAGGCGTCGGCGGCCAGCACGCTCGCGCCGCCGCTCGGGCCCACCACCAGCACCCCGTCCCCGGTCGTCGTCAGGCGGGCCCGGTGCGACTGGAGCGCGAGCAGGACGCCGATGAGATCGTCCTGGCTGGTGACGAGGGTCGCGCGGGTCTGCTCGGCGAGAGCCGGCCAGACGCGGGCGTCGCCGGCCAGGCCGCCCGTGTGCGAGGCCGCCGCCCGTCGTCCCTGGCGGGTCCGGCCGCCGGTCAGCAGGACCACCGGCAACTCGCCGCGGATCGCCGTCAACGCCTCGAACAGGGCGCGGCCGTCCCGGGGATCCTCCAGATACATGCCGACGGCCGTGGTGTGCGGATCGGCGGACAGCCAGCGGAGCAGCTCGGCCGGCCCCACGTCCGCCGCGTTCCCCACGGTGACCACCCGGCTGAACGCCAGCCCCCGCCGCTCACCGACCTTGATCACCTCTCCGGCGAGGCCGCCGCTCTGCGAGATCAGCGCGGTGCCGCCCGCCGGACCGGGGCCGCCGCCGACGAAGGTCTGGCCGCCCCGGGGACTGTAGACGCCCATGCAGTTCGGGCCCAGCAGCCGGACGCCCGCCTCCCGGGCGGCGGCCACCAGCCCGTCCTCCAGATCGGCGCGGCCCGTCTCGCCGAACCCGCCGCTCATCACCTGGACGAACCCGGTACGGCCCGCCTGCCGTACGACCTCGGCGCAGCGGTCGGCGGGGACGGCGACCAGGGCGTAGTCGGCCCCGGCGGCGGCCAGGGAGGGCACGCACGGGACGCCGCCGATCTCGCGGGCGCTGGGATGGACGGCGGTCACCGGGACGCCGGTCGCCCGGTAGAAGTCCAGGAACATGTTCCCGAAGCCGGGCCTGGTGGTGGAGGCGCCGACCACGGCCACCCGTCTCGGCTCGAAGAGTCGCGTGAAGTCGGCGGTGGCGGTTGCGCGGGCGAGGCGGCGCGGGGCGGCGGCGGGGAGCAGACGGGCGTCCACGGCGACGCAGCCGGCCGGTCCGGCGATCACCGGGTTCAGCTCGAACTCGCCCAGGTCCAGAGTCGTCCAGAGGCCGCCGGGGCCGCCGACGGCCAGCAGGAGGCGTTCGAGGGAGCCGAGATCGGCGGGCGGGGCGCCGCGGTGGCCGTGCAGGAGAGGGGCGGCTCTGAGCTCGGCCAGCATGGCGCGCACGTCATCGGGGGAGACGGGGCAGAGGCGTATCGCGGTGTCGCGCAGGACCTCCGTCCAGATGCCGCCCAGGCCGGTGAGGAGGATCGGGCCGAACCCCGGGTCGTCGAGCAGGCCCACGATCAGCTCCGTCCCCGCGGGCGCCTGCTCCTCGATCAGGAAGCCGTCGGGAGCGATGCCCCGGGCGAGCAGCGCGGCGAGCATGTCGCCGGCCGCGGCGGCCGGGTCGGTCACGTTCAGGCGGACGGCCCCCACGTCTGATTTGTGGACCAGGTCCGGACCGTACGCCTTGACGACCAGCGGCCTGCGGAGATCGTCGGCCGGGGAGAAGTCCGGGTCGCCGGTCGTGATGACGACACCCGTGGGGACCGGGATGCCGGCTTCTCGCAGGAGTGACTTCACCTCGTGCTCGGGTACCACTGGGCGGCCTCTCTCACGGTGCGCGCCGTGGCCGGCGGCGGCATTCAGGGGCGCGCGGGTTCAGGGGGTGGGGTAGAGGGGGCGGAGGGCCTGGCGGAGGAGTTTGCCGGGGCCGCCGGAGGCGTCCTGGGTGTGGGGGAGCCGGTCGGTGACGACGATGTGGTCGGGGTGCTGGTGACGGGGGAGGGAGCCGGTGAGGGCGGCGGCCAGTTCGCCGGGGTCGAGGGCGTGGCCGGCGCGGGGCACCACGGCCAGCAGGATCCGCTGGTCGGCCGCGTCCTGCCCGTCCGTGTGGGCGGGGACGCCGACCGCGCCGGCTTCGGCCACGCCGTCGAGGGCGGTGGCGGCGTCCTCGATGACGGCGGGCTGGGTCCAGTGGCCGTCCTTGAGGATGGAGTCTTCGCGCCGGCCCAGGACCGTCAGGTTGCCGTCGGGGGCGAGCACGCCGAGGTCGCCCCCGACGTACCAGCCGTCACGCAGCACCTCGGCGTTCCTGCCGGGGAGCCCGTCGTAGCCGGCCATCCGGTGCGGCCCGGCGAGGTTGATCTCGCCGGGGCGGCCCACCAGGCGCTCGCCCGCGGGGCCGGTGACGCGGACCGCGCACGAGGTGCGGGCCACGCCGGACGCGCCGAGCGGGGTGCTGCCGTCGTCGACCCGGCCGAAGCAGGTGTAGGGGGCCTCGGTCTGGCCGTAGTAGCAGTACACCCCCGCGCCGGGGAGCCGCTCCTTCATCCGGGCGAGCAGCGCGGCGGGCAGCGGCTCGCCGCCGAGCATGATGACCCGCAGCGAGGAGAGGTCGGCGGCGGCGTGGTCGTCGGAACCGAGCAGGGCCGAGTAGAAGGACGGGATCTGCGAGACGTGGGTGACCCGCTCGCGGGGGACGACCCGCAGGAAGTTCGCCGGGCCCCAGTCCTGCTCCAGCACCAGCCGCATGCCGGCGTAGAGGGCGGGGCCGACGAGGGCGGGGAAGCCGATGCCCCAGATGATCGCGCCGGTGCCGAGCACCGGGTCCGGGCCGCGGGGCACGTCGAGCCAGATCTGCGCGGTGGCCAGCGACCCGGCGTGGGTGTGGACGACGGCCTTGGGCAGGCCGGTCGTGCCCGAGGTGTAGTAGAGCGCGAGCGGGTCGTCGTGGTGCCCGCCGAGCGCGGGCTCCTCCTCGCCCGCCGCGGCGGTCAGCTCGTCGAGGTCGAGCGCGTCCCGGCCGGGTCCGCCGATCTTGATCCAGGTGGTGACGCCGGGGAGCGACGGGCGGATCCGGGCGACGGCCTGCTCGACGGTCGCGTCGTAGACGAACGCGGTGCACCGGGAGTGCTCGACGACGGCCTGGAGCGTCTCGGCGGGCCAGTAGGGGTTGAGCGCGGCGGTGACCGCGCCGAGCTTGGCCTGCGCGAGGTACACCTCCGCCACGTGCAGCGTCTCGTTGAGCAGTGCGGCCACCCGCCGCCCCGGCGAGATCCCGGCCGCGCGCAGCGCGTGCGCCCGCCGGTTGACCGTCCGGTTGAGCCGGTCGTAGGTGAAGCTCCGCTCGCCGCAGTAGGTGAGCGCGACGGCGTCGGGGGTGCGCAGCGCGCCCGCGGTGAGGACGGCGTAGGCGTAGTTGCCGTAGGGGGATGACACCATGGCCTCCAGGGCCTGCTACAACGGCGAGTAGAGCACGAACACGTTCCCCGAGGGGTCGCTCAGTACGGCGCGGATCTCGTGCGGGCCGCTCGAAGGCTCCGCCACCACCGCCGCGCCCGCCGCGGTCAGCTCCTTCACGGTGGCCGCCAGGTCGTCCACCTTGTACGACGGCGCGGTGACCGCCCCCGCCACCTGCTCCTCAGCGGTCACCAGGGCGATCGTCGTCCCGCCGCCGTCGAGCGCCGCGAACCGGTCGCCGTCGCGGAACTTGACCGCCAGCCCGAGGGTCCCGGAGTAGAACGCCAGCGCGGCGTCCAGGTCGGCGACGGGAATCAGCACGTTGCCCAGCTTGCTCATGCGGGTCTCCACACGGGTAGGTCGTTCTCGAACATGACACGGACCCGCATGCCGACGGTCACCCGCTCGGGCGGGCAGCCGACGACGCTCCCGAACGCGCGGGCGCCCTCGGGCAGGTCGATCCAGGCCAGCACGTACGGCTCACGCCCGCGGAAGGCGGGCACGAACGAGCGGTACACGATGGTGAAGGTGTGCACGATACCGTCGCCGCCGACCGGTTCGAAGGGCAGGTCCGTACCGCCGCAACGGGGACATTCCGCGGCCGGCAGGTGGACGCGCGCGTCGCATGCCGTACAGCGCTGGATGGCCAGCTCGCCGCGCCGGCAGGCCGTCCAGTAGGGATCGGGGTCAGCTCCCATCGATGGCCAAGCTAGCGCACGCTTGGTCACTCGGCAAGGGCCCGATCTTGCGCCGGAGACGCGCCCGTGTCCTCCGGCGGCGCGGCCGTCCCGGGGTCGCCTGACGGCTGGACGCCGGTGGGGGAGGGCTGGGGGCAGGCGGGGCCGTCCAGGGCCGCCTCGCTGATCTGCGGGCCGGTCGCCGCCGCGCGGACGGTGCTGACCAGGACCCCGAGGTGCGCCCGATCTCCGCAGGTGATCGCCTCGGGAGCGCGGCCGAACTCGACCGTGTACGTGGTGCGGCCCTTCAGGGTGCGGGTGTCCGTGTGCACGGTTCTGGCCGGGCCGTCCCCCTCCCGCCTGGTGAACGAGACGCCCAGCCGTACGGGGCCCGGGCCGTCCGTGGTGACCCGCGCGGTGCCCGCCGAGCCGTTCCACGACAGCACCCGCACCTCCAGTACGGCGGGCGCCGCGCACGCCGGGCCGCGCACCGTGGCGGTACGGGAGGCGGTGCCGCCGCCGGGAACCGTGGTCACGGTGAGCCGCCGGTAGACGGTCACCTCGCAGGGCGGCGGCGCGAAGGTGTTCGTGACGACGGTGGCGTAGGCCGTCGACCCCGACAGGGTGAACGTCTGCGGGGGCGCGGCCGCCAGGTGGTCGCGGCTCCGGCCCTCGGCGAATCCGGCGGTCACGGTGACCTTCCCGCCCGTCGACGCGGCCACGGCGATGGTGCCCCTGACTCCGTCGAAGCCGGAGACGCGTAACGAGCCGACCCGGTGGGCGACGGGCGATGCCGCCTTGGTCGGGGCGACGGCGGGGTTCTGGGCGGGCTTCTCGGCCGGAGGGCCGGTGGCTGCCTGGCCGGTGTTCGCGGTCTCCGGGGTGCGGACGGGCAGGGTGGGCGGCGGGCCGGCGGCCTCGGTCTCCGGGGAGCGTGGCGGGGTGGCGAGGAAGGTGTCGGGAGAGCCGTCCGCGGGGCCTCTGTCGGAGGTGAGCACGATGGTGGTGACCGCGGCGGCCGCGAGCGCCGCGATGACGGCGAACCGCGGCCTGGCCAGGTGCGCCGGGCGGGTCCTCGGCCGCCGCCGCTCCCCGCCGCCCCTGCCGGGCAACAGGCCGAGGCCGGCGGATCGCGCTCCGGGCGGGCGGGCGTTCCTGGTCCGGGGTCCGGGAGCGGGGCCCGCCAGCGGGAAGTGCAGGGCGAGCGGCGTGGCCAGTTCGGCGAGGTGTCGCCGGCCGCGCTTCTCCCACTCCGCCCCGTACGCCGCCCCGGCCGCGCGCTCCAGCGCCTCGATGAAGTCACGTGCCGTCGCCGGGCGGGCGGCGGGGTCGGGGGAGAGTCCGTCCGCGACCAGTTCGCGCACCGACCCCGGCACCTTTCTGAGCGTGTCGTCCTCCGGTGGCCGCCCGGTCAGGCACTCGACGAACACGCACGTCGCCGCGTACAGGTCGGCCGCCACGCCGCCGTCCGGTGGCGCCTCGGCCACCGTCGGCACGGGGGCCGGCAGGGGGTAGGGTGGTGGCCCCTCGGGGAGGGCGAGGCCGAAGTCGGCGATCTTGCCGGCGCCGTCGGCCTGGACCAGCACGTTCTCCGGCCGGTAGGCCCGATGCGCGATCCCCGCGTCGTGGGCGGCGGCGAGACCGAGCAGCGAGCCGCGCAGCAGGGCCAGGGCGGCCTCCGGGCTGGTCGTGCCGCGCTCGGTGAGAATCGTGCGCAGGGAGACGCCGTCCACCAGTTCCATCACCAGCGCCGCGCTCGTCGGCGTCTCGACGTACTCGTGCAGCCGCACCACGTGCGGGCTCTCCAGCTCGACGAGGCGGCCCGCCTCCTCGCGGAAGCGGGCCAGGAAGCCCGGGTCGGCCCACAGCAGGGGCCGCAGAAACCTGATCGCCACATACGCGCCGGTGGCGGCATAGGTGGCGAGGACAACCCGTCCGGCGCCCCCCGTGCCGAGCCGGCGTACTTCGTGGTATCCCGGAACCATCCGCCCCCCATGGAGTGCCTGTGATCTCTCGACGGTCTCACCCGGGTCGTCGGTTGTCACGATTCCCACTTTTTCGCTATTTGCAGGGCTCTGGGCACTGGACTGTGGCCTCACGGTGATGTCGTGACGCGTGGGGTTCGGGGTGCCGTGTTACGCTCCTGCCGAGCAAGCGCTCGGGCAAGATGGGTCGCCTGCCGGCCGTACGGCGGTGCCGGTCAGGGAGACGCGGCGGGGCGACCTGGCCAGGTTTCCGGAGCTCCGGGAGGCGTGCATGATCGACGGCTGCGGGCTGGCCGGCCGTACGGCGATGGTGACGGGCGGGGCGGGGGCCATCGGCGCGGCCGTCTGCGCCGACCTGGCCGCGCTCGGCGCGCGGGTGATCGTGGCCGACGTGGACGAGGCCGGCGCCGCCGAGGTGGCGGACGGCCTGCCGGGGGCCGTACCCGAGCGGGTGGACCTCGCCGAGCCCGCCTCGATCGCCGAGCTGTGCGCGCGGGCGGGGCGGATGGACATCGTGGTGCACAACGCGGGGATCTCGATCGTCGAACCGTTCACCGGCAGCGACCCGGACGACTGGGACCTGATGTGGCGGGTCAACCTCCGCGCCCCCATGCTGCTCACCAAGCTGCTGCTGCCGGGCATGCTGGCCGGCGAATGGGGGCGGCTGGTCTTCGTCTCCTCAGACGGCGCGCGGGCCGGATCGGGCGGGGAAGGGGCGTACGCGGCGACCAAGGCGGGCCTGTTCGGGCTGGCCAAGACGCTCGCCAGGGAGGCGGCCCCGGCCGGGGTGACCAGCAACGTGGTCTGCCCGGGGCCCACCGACACCCCGATGCTCCGCCGGATCGACGCGGAACGGCCCGGCCTCGTCGCCAAGATCGCCCGAACCATCCCGCTGAGAAGGCTGGGCGCCCCCCGCGACGTGGCGGGTCTCATCGCCTACCTGTGCACCGAGCGGGCCGCCTACATCACCGGCCAGACGCTGTCGGTCAGCGGCGGGATCACGATGCACTGATGGGACCACGGCCGGGATCACAGCGAGTCGTAGACGGCCTCGGCCAGGTGGTAGGCGCGCAGGCTGCCGGTCAGCGCGCGGGCCATCTTGTTCATCACATAGGCCATGCCGAGCCCGTGCTCGGGGTCGCCCAGGCCGAGCGAACCGCCCATCCCGGTGTGCCCGAAGGCGGTCTTCGCGCTCTTCGCCGGGGCGAAGAAGGTCATCGCGGGGCGCATGTAGCCCAGGCCGAACGAGCTGTCGATGATCAGCACGCGGTCGGATCCCGCCACCCTGGGCCGCAGTGCGTCGCGCAGGGTCGTCTCCTTGAGGATCCGCCCGGCGATCAGCTCGCGGTAGAAGGCCGCCAGGCCGCGCGCCGTGGTCACCATGCCGAGCGCCGGCCAGCCCGCGCGCAGGATCACCGGGTGGTTCGCGCTGCCCTTGAGCAGGTGCATCGGCGGGTTGGTCAAGGCCCTGTTCATCAGGCTGTCCTTGTCGGCGGTGGCCCTGGCCAGCTCGTGGGCGGTGTCGCCGGGCTTCCCGGGCAGCTCCGTGACCCCGGTGGCCCCGGTGCCGGCCGTACGCTCGCCGGCGGACAGCCGGGCGGTGCGCTCCACCACGTCGCCGGGGGCGCCGACCCACAGTTCCAGGCCGCAGGGCCCGGCGATGTCGGTCGCCACGATCTCGCCCACGGACTTGCCGGAGACCCTGCGGACCACCTCGCCGACCAGGAAGCCGTAGGTCAGCGCGTGGTAGCCGTGCGCGGTGCCCGGCTCCCAGACGGGGGCCTGCCCGGCCAGGCGGTCGGCGATCGCCGGCTGGTCCTCGAACTCCGTCACCGGCACCTGCTCCTCGATGACCGGCAGCCCGGCCTGGTGGGTCAGCAGGTGTTCGACGGTGATCCGCGACTTGCCGGCGGCGGCGAACTCCGGCCAGTAGTCGGCGACCGGGGCCGTGATGTCGAGATGGCCGCGCTCGGCGAGCGAAAGCAGGACGGTCGCCGTGACGGCCTTGGTGCACGAGTAGGCCAGCACGGGCGTGTGCCGCTCCCACGGCCGGCCGGTGTGCCGGTCGGCCACGCCGCCCCACAGGTCCACGACGGTCTCGCCGTCGTGCACGACGGCGAACGCCGCCCCCAGCTCCTCGCCCTGGGCGAAGTGCCGTTCGAACACCTCGCGCACGGGTGCGAACCGCGGATCGCAGTGGCCGTGGACAACCGTCATGCCAGACCTCCGACTAGAAGGAAGCTCTAGTTTGCCACCCGAGCCTAACAACTGGGGCCGCTTCGGCCCAGACGATCAGCGGGGGACGCTGAACCTCCTCACCCCGCCCGTGGTGCTCGCCGCCCTGGCCGCCGCGACCACCGGCCAGGTGATCAGCCTGGCGATGCCGATCCGCGGCGCCACCTCCTCACCGGCCCCCACCACCGTTCCGCATCTGCGCGGCAGGCCGCTGCCCCAGCACTTCATGTCCGTGGACGGCGGCGACTACGCGGCCGGCGCCCGCGCGATCGGCGCGGGCCTGCGCCTGGCCGACGACGCCCTGGTGGTCACCCCGCACGGCACCACCACCCACATGGACGCCCTCTGCCACATGTGGGCGGGCGAACAGCTCTACAACGGCCACCCCGCCGCTCGCGTCCGCTCCTACGGCGCCACCCGCTGCGGCATCGAGGTGGCGGGCGGCGTCGTGGCCCGCGGCGTCCTGTTCGACGTCCCCCGCCACCTCGGCCTGGACCACCTGCCCGCCGGCTTCAGGATCACGGCAGCGCTGCTGGAGGAGATCCACCCCGAGGTACGGCCCGGCGACGTGGCCGTGGTCCGCACCGGCTGGCCGCTGGTGTGGAACCGGTCGCGGGAGGAGTACTGGTCGGGGCAGCCGGGTCTGTCGGCGGCGGCGGGCCGCTGGCTGGCCGCCCGCGACGTGGCCATGGTGGCCTGCGACAACGCGGCCATCGGCGGCCTCAACGCCGACCAGCTCGCCGACGAGGCCCTCGACGACGACCTGCACCTCATCCTGCTGTGGCGGCACGGCATCCACCTCGCGGAGATGCTCTGGCTGGAGGACCTCGCGGCCACCGCCCGCACCGACTTCCTCTTCACCGCCGCCCCCCTCGCGATCGAGGGCGGCACCGGCAGCCCGATCAACCCGCTGGCGATCCTCTGACCGGGGCGCACCGGGCCGTCTCAGGTGGCTCCTGGGTAGCCGCCGCCACCGTGCGCGGCGTCGAGGAGGTCGTAGTCGGGGAGGTGCCCCTGCTTCGGGATGGAGTCGGTGAAGACGACCTGCCGGGGCTTCTTGTAGGAGGCGACCTGGCCCAGCACGTGCGCGATGAGCTCGTCGGCGGTCGCGTCGCCGGAGCGGACCACGACGGCCTTGACGGACTGGTGCCAGCGCTCGTCCGGGACGCCGATCACGGCTGCGTCCTGGACCGCGGGGTGGGACTTCAGGGCGCGTTCGACCTCGGCAGGGTAGATGTTCTCGTTGCCGGATTTGATCATGCGGAGCAGGGGGCCGATGAAGGTGATGGTGCCGTCGGGTTCGCGGCGGCCGAGGTCGCCGGTGTGATGCCAGCCAAAGGCTGATTTAGCGGCGTTTAGCGCTGGTCTGTTGAAATATCCGGAAAAAAGGGATTTTCCGCGTGCGCAGATCTCGCCCACCTCCCCCTGCGCGACCTCCGACCCGTCGGCCGCCAGCAGACGTACCTGGACCAGCGGTGACGGACGGCCCGCGAACCCGATGGCTCCGGGCGCCAGGCCGAGGAAGGTGAGCATCCCGCCCACCTCCGTCTGGCCGTACCCGCCCATCTTCGACCGGCACCACGGCGAGTCGTCCACGGTGATCATCGCGTCCCACTCGGGCGAATGGGCGACGAAGCGCAGCGAGGACAGGTCGTACGCGCCGTCCGCGTTGGCGGCGGTCACCGCGTCGATCATCGGGCCGAACAGGAACGCCTGGGTGACCCGCTCGGCCTCGACCAGGCGGCACACCTCGGTCGCGTCGAAGGCGGGCGTGATCACGTTGGTGCCGCCGATCTGGAAGGTCGCCAGGCAGAACATCATCGTGCCCACGTGATACAGCGGGCCGTTGCTCAGGAAGATGAAATCCGGCTCCATCTGCCTGACCACCAGCAACGACGCGCCGTGCGCGAGCAGCGCCGCGCTGCTGAGCAGGGCCGCGCGGGGACGGCCGTCGAACGCGGCGGTGTAGAGCGCGAGCACCGGCGCGGAGTCGTCCACCTCGGCGGGATCCGGCTGGACTCCGCCAGGCGGCCCGCCGCCCGCCAGGAGGTCCTCATACGCGGTCCCGGCCGGCACCCAGCCCGGACCCGCCAGCGTCTCCGCCGCCGCCGACTTCTCCCAGACGACCACCTTGGGCGCGAGGTCGTCGACGACGAAGGCCAGCTCACCGGCCGACTGCCGCCAGTTCGCCGGGCAGAAGACCGCGCCGAGCCGGGAGCAGGCGAACAGCAGCTCCAGTACGGCATGCGAGTTCCGGCCGAGCCACAGCACCCGTTCGCCCGCCGTGACCCCCCGGCGGGCCAGCGCCCCGGCGAGCCGGGTGACCCGGGCGTCGAGTTCGGGGTAGCCGAGCCGTACGTCGCCGTCGACGACCGCCGTGCCCCCCGGACGGCTGCGGGCGTGTTCGGCCAGCAGGTCGGACAGCGTGAGGGAGTGGATCATGGAGGCTCCCGGGGGGATCAGCGGAAGGCGGGCATGACCTCGGCCGCGAAGAAGCGCATGACCTGCTTCATCTCGTCGAGGGGGAGCGGGCGGGTGCTGCCGAAGTCGCACAGCAGGTTGCCGAATCCGGCCTCCGCCAGCACGGTGATCTGCTCGATGACGCGTGCGGGGTCCCCGATGACCTCAAGCTGCTCCCAGCGGAAGTCGTTGCTCACCGTGCCGCCCTTGAGATAGCGGTCCTGGTAGTACTCGAAGCCCTGGGCCACGTCGCCGGTGCGCGGGTCGATGGGCGCGCTCCGCTCGTTGAAGATCCGGGCCCGGTCGAACATCGCCTCGAACCTCGCCTGGTCCTCGCGGGCCTGCTCGGCCGTCGGGGCGACGTAGACGCTGCGGGCCACCACGAGTTCGGCGTCGTCCGGGGTGTGACCGGCGGCGGCGGCGGTCTCCCGCCAGGTCGCCGCGGCCTTCACCACCTTGCGGAAGGTCGCGGCGGGGTCGGCGAGGATGGGCAGGCCGCGCTCGCCGTACAGAGTGACGGTCTCGGGGGAGACGGCGGCCACGTGGATGGGCGGGTGCGGGTCCTGGAGGGGGCGGGGGACCAGCGACACCTCGGCGCCGGTCCGGTAGAACTTGCCCTCGTGCCGGTAGACGTCGCTGGTCCACAGGCCGAGGATCATCTCCAGCGCCTCGTTGAACCGGTCGCGCGCCTCGGCGAGGTCGATGCCGAAGCCCTCGAACTCGGCGCTCTGGTAGCCGCGTCCGATGCCGAGGTCGAGCCGGCCGCCGGAGAGCAGGTCGACCTGGGCGGCCTCCTCGGCGACGTGCACGGGGTTGTGCAGGGGGAGCACCACGATGCCGGTGCCGAGCCGCAGCCGGGAGGTGCGGGCGGCGAGGTGGGCGAGCACCGTGAAGAGGTTCGGTGCGACGCCGTAGTCACGGAAGTGGTGCTCGGCCAGCCGTACGCCGTCGAAGCCCAGTTCCTCGGCGAGTTCGGCGAGCTCCAGATGGTAGTCGTAGACCTCCTTGAAGCTCTGGCCGTCGAACCGGTGGAAGAGGTGGAAGGTCGAGAACTTCATCGGCAGCTCCTCCGGAACAAGCGCTCGCTTGGGAGCGTATCACGGCCGACGAAAACCGCCGCCCGCGCCGGTGGGCGCGAGCGGCGGAAGAGGGTGCCGTCGTTCAGCGGTTCAGGTCGAACTCTCCGTCCTTGACGCCGCGGACGAAGGCGCTCCACTCGGGCCCGGTGAAGGCCAGAACGGGCCCGCTGGGATCCTTGGAGTCACGGACGCCGATGGCGGTTCCGGCCTGAGCGACTTCGACGCAGTTGCCGCCGTTGCCGCTGTGCGTGCTCTTGTACCAGTCCGACGAGCTGAAATCTGTCATCTCAACGCTCTTTCAACGTAATTCTCTCGGCCACGTCGCGAATCAGGGCCGCCGAGTCGCCCGTGTTGAACGCGGCCGCGCGCAGATGGTCGAAGACCCGTTCCGCGGTGGTCGCGTCCTCGGACTCCTCGAGATACACGCACCCCATGAGGTGCTCGAGGTAGAGCACATCCGGGTAGCCGTCGAACGTCAGCAGCACGAACGGGCCGTCGATCGCCGCGTGAACTCCCGCACTGTACGGCAGGACCTGTAGCGACACGTTGGCCCGCTCGCCCAGCTCCAGCAGATGCCTGAGCTGCTCGCGCATCGTCTCGGGACCGCCCACCATGCGGTGGAGCGCGGCCTCCTCGACGATCTGCCAGACGTTGAGCGGATTCTCCGCCATGGTGACCCTCTTCTGCCGGGCGAGCCGCACGTTCACGGCGCGTTCGGTCTCGTCCGAGCTACGCAGGCGAGACCCCAGTAACACGGCGCGGGCATACGCGCCGGTCTGGAGGAGCCCGGGGATCACCTGTGATTCGTAGCTGCGGTAGGTCACGGCCTCGGCCTCGAAGCTGAGGAACTGGCTGAAGCCCTCCTTGAGCACGTCACGATAGGGATGCCACCACCCCTGACGCCGTGCCTCGCGGGCGAGCCGGATCAGCTCCTCGCGCTCCGCGCCGTCGACCGAATAGGCCTCGCACAGCTCCATCACCTCACCTGAGGTGATGCGCATGCGCGCGGTCTCCATGCGGCTGATTTTGGACTGGTCCCAGCCGAGCAGTCGTGCGGACTGCTCGCCACTGAGGCCCTTCCCCTCCCGGATGCGGCGGAGCTCATGCGCGAGACGCCTACCACGCACCGTGGGAACGTAAGGCATTGCTTCTCCGCATTATGGTCCGATTCCCTTGCGGCGCCCCTGATGGCGCGACAAGGTGTAACCATACGGCTACGGAGCCGATGCGGGGGCGGTTTCGGCGAGCTCTAGGGGGAGCCATGAGGACGGCCAGGTTGCTGGGATCGTTAGCCATCCCTGGCACGGCTGCCGCGGCGGCGGAGGCGCGCCACTACCTGCGGGCGGTGCTCGACCCGGGACGGCACGCGATCGACGAGGTCACCCTCCTGGCCAGCGAACTCGTCACCAACGCGGTCGTGCACACGGCCTCGGGCAGGGGCGGCACGATCAAGGTGAGCGTCATGGAGTGCCCCGGCGGCATCCTGGTCGAGGTCGCCGACGAGGGCGGGCACACCGCCCCGGTCCTGCGTCAGGCGGACGACTTCGACCTGAACGGCCGCGGCCTCTTCCTCGTCGACACCCTGGCGGCCGACTGGGGCCACCAGGAGGAGGGATGCGGCCGTACGACCTGGTTCCTGGTGGCGTGCGGCCACACTTAGTGCGTCGCGTGAGTGGTCACCGTCGCGGGCCGACCGGTTCGGCCGACTCGTTTGGCCGACTCCGACTCGTGGGCGAGGCGGCGCATGACGTCGAAGACCTTCCCGTAGAGGACCGTGCCCGTCACCAGGTGCTCGACCGCCTTGTCGCGGGGGCCGTCGAAGGGGACGCGGGCCAGCTCGTGATCGGCGACCAGCCGGTGGGCCGCCTCCGCGTAGGGGCGCAGCGCCTCGGCCGAGAAGCCCATGCCGAGCCGGTCGAGCGTCACGATCATCTGGGCCAGTTCCGCGCGGGTGGGCGCGTCGGGGTGGATCTCCCAGTCGAGGCCGGCGATGAAGTCGTCGGCCCGCTCGCGCGCGGCCTGCCAGTCGGCGTCGTCCGGATGCGGCTCGACCTCGGGGGCCAGGGCGTAGTGCGCGACGCCGAGCAACTCGTGAATCCCCAGCTCCTCGTCCTGCACCGCCGCGATCACCCGGTGGATCGTGGCGAGCGGCAGCCGTCCGACTTCGAGCAGGGCACGGATCAGGCGGAGCCTGCGCAGGTGCGACTCGTCGTAGACGGCCCTGGTCGCAGAGGTCTGTTCGCCCTGGGGGAGCAGCCCTTCACGCAGGTAGTACTTGATCGTGGGGATGGGCACCTGGGACGCCGCGCTCAGTTCGGAAATGCGCATAGTTAGATAGTAGCGCTAGCCAATTAGTCCCGCCTGCGGCCGGGGCAGCGCGGGCCGTACGTCGATGACCCGCATTCCGGCGGTCAGCGCGGCGGCCACCCCCTCGTCGGTGTCCTCGTAGGCCACGCACTCGGCGGGCCGGACGCCGAGGCGCTGGGCGGCCAGCAGGTAGATGTCGGGGGCGGGCTTGCCGTGCTGTACGTCGTCCTTGGTGACGATCGCCGCGAACAGCGGGTGGAGGCCGGTCGTGCGCAGGCTGGCCTCGACGGAGACGCGGGCGCCGCCGGAGGCGACGGCCATCGGGACCCGCCCGTGGTTGGCCCGCGCGATGGCGGCGACGGGGGCGTGCGGCAGGACCGTGTCGACCAGCCAGGCGAACGCGTCGAGCGCCGCGGCGCGTACGGCCTGCCGGTCGAGCGGCTCGCCCGTCTCGGTCTCCAGTGCGGTGAGCAGGGCGTCGGCGGACAGCCCCGTCCTCGCCTGGTACCACTCCGGCGTGAGGTCCACTCCGTGGTCGGCCAGCGCCTGCTGCCAGGCCTTCTCGTTGGCCGCCGCGCTGTCGACGAGCGTGCCGTCGCAGTCGAAGATCAGGGCGGAGTACGGCGGGACGGGGTGGAGTCGAGGATCGAGCATGGCTGCCTTAAGGAGGGGCTAGGGATCACCCGATCCTATAGAACGGCGGGGACGATCATTGCTGAGCAAGCGCTTGCTGAGTGTCGGGGTACCGGGCTAGCGTGATGGCGGGCCGGCCCACCGGAGCGGGCGGCTGTGAGGGAGCCGGCCGTGCAGGGTTTCGCGGGCAGGGCCGCGATCGCGGGAATCGGCCTGACCGAGCTCACCCGGCGGTCGGGCCGTACCGAGCTGGAGCTGGCGGTACACGCCGCCCGGCTCGCCCTCGGCGACGCCGGGATGCCGCCCGCCGCGCTGGACGCCGTGCTCAGCTACCACATGAACGACTCGGCGCCGTCGCTCCAGGTCGCCCGGGCCCTGCGGCTGGAGACGATCGGCTGGCACAACGACATCTCCGGAGGCGGCTCCCAGACGGCCTCCATCCTGGGGGACGCGGCCATGCTGATCGCGAACGGCGTAGCACGAAATGTCCTGATCTATCGGGCGATGAACGGCCGCTCGGGCACCCGGATGAACACCGCCTCCACCGGCCCGCAGGAACACTTCACCCTCCCGTACGGCATGGCCGGGCCCATCCCGATGTTCGCCCTCGCCGCCACCCGCTACCTCCACGACACCGGCCTCACCGCCGAGCACCTGCACGCCGTCGTCGCCCAGTCCAGGCAGAACGCCGCCGCCAACCCGCGCGCCCTCAGGCGCGCCCCGCTCTCCCTCGACGAGTATCTGGCCGCGCCGTACATCAGCGCGCCGCTGCGGGCCGCGGACTGCTGCCAGGAGACCGACGGCGCGTGCGCGCTGGTCCTCACCGACGCGCGGCTGGCGCCGGAGGCACCGCGCGTGCGGGCCGTGGTGCGCGGCGGCGGGCCGGGCTGCTCGGCGATGGACCGGGCGCCCGACGTGAGCGCGATCTTCTCCGGCACGGTCGCCCCGATGCTCTGGGCCGCCTCCGGCATGCGACCGGGCGACGTGGACGTGGCTCTGCTCTACGACGCCTACTCCTGGCTCGTGCCCCGCCAGCTCACCGACTTCGGCCTGGTCCGCCCCGCCGGCCTGGGCGACTTCCTACTCGCGCGCGGGCACGCCGGGGTGAACCCGCACGGCGGGCTGCTCTCCGAGGGCTATGTGCACGGGCTGAACAACGTGGCGCAGGCCGTACGGGAACTGCGCGCGGGGCGGGAGACGGCGCTGGTCACCGGTTTCGGCGGCTCATACGGCAGCGCCGCGCTGCTCACCCGTGCCTGACGACCGTGGCCGTTTCGGAGAACCGCCCCGAGCCCGCCCCGAGGATCCCCTCGCACCCTCGCGCCCGCCGCCCCCGTCGCCGCCCTCGCGCCCGTCGCCGGCCTCGCCCCCGTCACCGGCTTTGTCCGTGGCCCGGCTGATGGCGTCCGTGCTCTTGTCCGTGGCCTCGCCGGGGGAGCCGTCGGTGGTGGTGGCGTGGGCGCTGAGCAGGCGGGCCTGGCTGTTGCCGAGGTGGACCCGGGCGGCGGCGCGGGCGCCTTCCGCGTCCTGGCGCTCGATCGCGGCATGGATGTTCTCGTGCTCGGCGACGATCGTGGCGAAGTGCTCCTCCCGGCCGGGGAGCAGCCGGTCGCGGGGGACCACGATCATGGCGGCGCCGAGCGACTTCAGCAGGTCGGCGAAGTAGCGGTTCTCCGTCGCCAGCGCGATCCTGAGGTGGAAGCGGAAGTCGGCGGCCACGGCCGCCCCGGGGTTGCCGGCGCACCCGGCGAAGTCGTCGAGCGCCTCGCGCAGCGCGCGCAACCGCGGCTCGCTCCGCCGGGCCGCCGCGATCCCGGCCGCCTCCACCTCGAACGCCGTGCGGAAGGCGAGCAGGTCGAGGGCGTCCGGCAGGGTCAGCCCGGCCGACCGGTCCGGCGCGAACGTGGTGGAACTCGGCCGGGCGAGGACGAAGCTGCCGCGCCCCTGGTGGGTCTCGATCAGCCCGGCCGCCTGGAGCCGGGAGATCGCCTCGCGGACCACGGTCCGGCTCACGCCGTACGTCTCGACCATGCTGTTCTCGGTCGGCAGGCGCTCGCCCGGCCGGATCACACCCTCCTGGATGTGCGCCGTCAGGCTCTCGACGAGCCGCTGGGTCAGGCTCATGTCAGCCCGTGCGGGTGCCGAACTCGGATCGTTCCGTGGTCCACTTGGCCGCCTGCTCACTCGGGGTCACGCCGAGCCCGGGGCGGTCCGGCACCACCATCCTGCCCTCCCGGATCTCCAGGCGCTCCTCGAAGAGCGGCTCCAGCCACTCGAAGTGCTCCACCCAGGGCTCCAGCCCGTACGCCGCGGCGAGATGCACGTGGATCTCCATCGCGAAGTGCGGGGCCATGTGCAGGCGGTTGTGCTCGGCGAGCGACGCCAGGCGCAGGAAGGGGGTGACGCCGCCGATCCGCGGCGCGTCGGGCTGGACGATGTCGGCGCCGCCCGCGCGGATCAGCTCGGCGTGCTCGGCGACGCTGGTGAGCATCTCGCCGGTGGCGATCGGGGTGTCGAGCGAGGCGGCGAGCGCGGCGTGGCCGGCGTTGTCGTAGGCGTCGAGCGGCTCCTCGATCCACACCAGGCCGAACTGCTCCATGACCCGGCCCATGCGCTGGGCCGTGGCACGGTCCCACTGCTGGTTGGCGTCGACCATCATCGGGACGCCGTCGCCGAGGTGCTCGCGCACGGCCCCGACCCTGGCCAGGTCGACGCGCGAGTCAGGGTGGCCCACCTTGAGCTTGATGCCGCCGATGCCGCGTTCCAGCGAGGCCGTCGCGTTCTCGATGACCTGCTCGATGGGGGTGTGCAGGAACCCGCCCGAGGTGTTGTAGCACCGGACGGAGTCGCGGTGCGCGCCGAGGAGCTTGGCGAGGGGCAGGCCGGCCCGCTTGGCCTTCAGGTCCCACAACGCGATGTCGAGTGCCGCGATGGCCTGCGTCGCGAGCCCGCTGCGCCCGACCGAGGCGCCGGCCCAGACGAGCTTCTCCCACAGCCGCGCGATGTCGTTCGGGTCCTCACCGAGCAGTTCGGGGGCGATCTCCCTGGCGTGCGCGTACTGTCCCGGGCCGCCGGCCCGTTTGGAGTAGCCGAAGCCGAAGCCCTGGTGGCCGCTCTCCGCGCCGATCTCGGCGAACAGGAACGCGATCTCCGTCATCGGCCGCTGCTTGCCGGTGAGCACTTTGGCGTCGCTGATCGGCGTGCTCAGCGGCAGGTAGACCGAGGACAGCCGCACCCAGGCGATGCGGTCGGCGGAAGTCGTCACGAAGGCTCCTCATCGTATGAATCGTGCAGTCATCATACAAGTTGAGTCGCGGAAAGCCAGAGGTGGACCGCCAGCCCCAGCCCGGCCAGGGCGATCGCGATGCGCAGCGGCTTCTCCGGGAGCCGCCGCACGACCATCGGGCCCAGCCAGCTCCCGGCCAGGCAGCCGACCGCGAGCACGCCGGCGGCGAGCCAGTTCACCGGGGCGAAGAAGGCGTAGGCCACCCCGGCCGTGGCGTTGGCCGCTCCGGTGGCGAGGTTCTTGACCGCGTTGGTCACCGGCAGCGGCTCGGTCACCGACACGGACAGTACGGCGAGCATCAGCACACCCGCCGCCGCGCCGAAGAAGCCGCCGTACAGGCCGACCACCACGACCGCCCCCGCGAGCGGCAGCGCCGGGCTCGCCGCACGGGAGTCGGCCAGTCGCCGCAGCGGGTCGCGGGCCAGCAGCAGCACGGACCCCAGCGCGATGAGCCAGGGCACGACGAGCTCGAACGTCGAGGACGGGGTGCTGAGCAGCAGCAGCGCCCCGAGCGATCCGCCCGCGGCGGCCAGGACGACCAGTTTGATGACGCGGCGCCGCTGCCCCTTGAGCTCGGCGCGCGATCCGGCGGCGGCGCCGACCGTGGTCGAGAACAACGCGACCGTGTTGGTCACGTTGGCCACGATCGGCGGCATCCCGAGGGCCAGCAGCGCCGGGTAGCTGAACAGCGACGCCAGGCCGGCGATCGAGCCGGCCAGGCCGGAGGCGACACCGGCCAGTGCGAGCAGGGCGGTGGAGGCGGGATCCAACCGTCAGATTCCGGCGGTGGCGGAGAGATCCATCGGGGCCATCCGCTCGATGGCCTGCTTGGTGCGCTTCATCGCCTCGACGATCTCCTGCGTCCGGCCCTCGGTGAGATTGGAGATGGGCACCGAGCAGCTGATCGCGTCGGTGGCCGGGCTGGAGTAGTGCAGGGCGAACGCGAAGCACTTCACCCCGGCGTAGTTCTCCTCGTTGTCGATCGCGTAGCCGCGTTCCCGGGTCAGCCTCAGGTCGCCGACGAGCGCCTCGTGGTCGGCCAGCGTGTTGGGGGTCAGCGGGGTGAGCTGCGCCGGGACGTGCGCCCCGATCCCGGTCTCGATCCGCTCGGCCAGCAGCGACTTGCCCATGGCCGTGCTGTAGGCGGGAAGCCTGCGCCCGACGCGGCTGAACGGCCGGAGGTACTGGCTCGACTCCTTGGTGGCCAGGTAGACCATGTCCTCCCCGTCGAGCCGGCCGAAGTGGATGGTCTCGTCGAGACGTACGCTGAGGTCGTTGATGTGCGGCTGGACTATGCGCAGGTAGGGGTCGGTGTCGAGGTAGGTGGTGCCCGCGAGCAGTACGCGTATGCCGATGCTGTAGAGCGTGCCGGTCGGATCCACCCGGACCCAGCCGTGCTCGACGAGAGTGCGGATGAGGGCGTAGACGCTGCTCCTCGGCGCGCCCAGCGCGTCGCTCAGTTCCCGCAGACGGGCGGGCCGGTTCTGCCGGGAGGCGAGTAGTTCCAGGATCTCGACGGTGCGCGCCGCGGACTTCACTCCCCGCACGCCGGTCTGCGTCTCGACGCCGGCGCCACTCGTGGAGTCTTCGGGAAGGGTCATCGCACCTCATCCATTTGTTACCAATTTATTTCCCAGAGTGTTGACACCTTACCAACTGTGAAGCAAGACTGCTCGCCACATGTCAAGCATCTACATATGGAGACGGGTTGGCGACTACGTATACAAGTGCCAAGGAGCGGCTCAGCCAAGGCATGGCCGCCGCGGTCCTGTCTTTCCCGCTCACGCCCTTCGACGCTGACGGCCGGATCGACACCGACGCCTTCCGGACGCACCTCCGCGACCAGGTCGCGATGCGCCCCGGCGCGCTGTTCCCCTGCTGCGGCACGGGCGAGTTCTTCTCCCTGGCGGAGGACGAGTACGAGACGCTCATCCGCGCCGCCGTGGAGGAGGTGGCCGGCGCCGCCCCCGTAGTCGCGGGCGCCGGGTACGGCTGGGCCCAGGCCACCCGGTTCGCGGCCATCGCCGAGAACGCCGGGGCCGACGCCCTGTTGCTGATGCCGCCCTACCTGGTGGACGCTCCCCAGCACGGCCTGGTGGAGCACGTGCGCCGGGTCGCCGAGAGCACCACGTTGCCGATCATCGTCTACCAACGGGCGCAGATGAAGATCGAGCTGTCGAGCATCGCCGGGCTCGCCTCGATCCCGAACGTGATCGGGTTCAAGGACGGCCACTCCGATCTCGACCGGTTGCAGCGGCTCAAGCTCGCCGCCCCGAGTGACTGGCTGTTCTTCAACGGCGCCACCACGGCCGAGATGCAGGCGCGGGCCTACCGGAGCTTCGGCATCCCCGCCTACTCCTCGGCCGTGCACGCCTTCGCGCCGGAGATCGCGCAGTCGTTCTTCCGCGCCTTCCACGACGACGACCACGAGCGCATGGACCTCCTGCTGCGCGAGTTCTACGTCCCCTTCGTGGAACTGCGCGACCAGGGGATCGGCTACGGCGTCTCGCTCATCAAAACCGCGGCGAGGCTGCGCGGGGCGAAGGTCGGCTCGGTACGCGCGCCGCTCGCCGACCCGTCGCCGGAGCACGTCGAGGAGCTCGACGCCCTGCTGACCAAGGGACTCGCCCTCGTGGGCGTCCAACGCTGACGGTTTGAGAAAGAAGGAGTTCCATGTCCCGCCCCATGCCCACGATCGTCAGGGCGACCGTGACCCCGATCCTGATCAGCGACCCGCCGCTGCTCAACGTGCTCGGCGTCCACCAGCCCTACACCCCGCGTTCCATCGTCGAGATCGAGACCGACACCGGCGTCGTGGGGATCGGCGAGACGTACGGGGACAGCGACTACCTCGCCGTGGCCCGCGCGCTCGCGAAGACGGTCGTCGGCCGGCCGCTCACGTCGCTGAACGGGCTGAGTGACCTGGCCTACGAGTCGGCCGGCCTGACGGTCGAGGCGGGCAAGGAGTTCGACCCCGCCGGACTGCGCGGCAGCCGTACGAACGAGAAGCTCATCCGGAGCGTCGTGTCGGCCTTCGAGGTCGCGAGCCTGGACGCGCTGGGCGTCACGCTCGGCCTGCCCGTGCACGCGCTGCTCGGCGGCAAGGTCAGGGACCGCGTCGACTACAGCGGTTACCTGTTCTACCGGTGGGCCGAGCACCCGGTCGACGACGCTCCCACCGACACCTGGGGGGCCGCGCTCGATCCCGAGGGCATCGTCCGCCAGGCGCAGCGCTTCGCCGACGACTACGGCTTCACCTCCTTCAAGCTCAAGGGCGGCGTGTACGAGCCCGAGCAGGAGGTCGCGGCCATCAGGGCGCTGGCCGAGGCGTTCCCCGGCTATCCGCTGCGGCTGGACCCCAACGGCGGCTGGTCGGTCGACGCCGGCGTGCGCGTCGCCGAGGAGCTCGGGGGTCTCCTCGAATACCTGGAGGACCCGACCACCGGCATCGACGGGATGGCCGAGGTGCGCGCGCGGACCGGGGTCATGCTGGCGACGAACATGTGCGTGACCACGTTCGGCGAGATCCCCGAGGCGTTCGCCAAGGACGCCGTGCAGGTGGTGCTCTCCGACCACCACTACTGGGGCGGGCTGCAGGCCACCCGTGAGCTCGCGGCGCTCTGCCGTACCCACGGGGTGGCGCTGTCCATGCACTCCAACACCCACCTGGGCGTGAGCCTGGCCGCGATGACCCACGTGGCGAGCGTGATCCCCGACCTCGAGTACGCCTGCGACAGCCACCGCCCCTGGCAGACCGAGGACGTCATCACCGAGCCGCACACCTTCAAGGGCGGCGCCATCGAGGTCTCCGACGCGCCGGGGCTGGGCGTCACGCTCGACCGTGACGCGATGGCCGCCCTGCACGAGCGGTGGGTACGGCTCGGCGTGCGCGACAGGGACGACGTGGCCGCCATGCGGAAGGCCGATCCCACCTGGGTGCAGCCGCCGCTTCCCCGCTGGAAATGACGACCGGTACAGACGACCGATACTGACGACCGGCCCTGACGACCGGCACTGACGAAGGAGAACTGATGATGGTTGGCACAACCGGCCGCATCCGCCGCCGGGTCGGCGGCGTGCTGCTCGCCGCGGTGGCGCTCACGGCCTCCGCCTGCTCCGTCCAGGGCGGCAGCGCCGGCGACGGCGCGGCCTTCCCGAGCAAGGCCGTGGAGTTCACGGTCCCGACCGAGCCGGGCGGCAGCACCGACCTGGTCACCCGTGCCCTGGCCAAGAGCATCGAGGAGCCGCTCGGCGCCCAGGCCGTCGTGGTCAACAAGCCGGGGGCGAACGGCAAGATCGCCGGCAAGGACGTCTTCAACAGCAAGCCGGACGGTTACCGGATCGCCGTGATGCCGCAGTCGCTGTTCGCGATCGGCCCGCTGATGGTCGAGGACCCCGACGCCATCAAGCTGGAGGACATGACCTTCATCAAGGGACTGGCCGTGGAGGACTACGTCCTCGTCGTCCCGGCGAGCTCGAAGTACAAGACGCTCAAGGACCTGGTCGCGGCCGGCGACGTCAAGTACGGCACCACGGGCGCGGGCACCGGCAGCCAGCTCTCCCAGGCGCTGCTGTTCGGCTCGGCGAAGATGGACTCGACCCCCGTGCCCTTCGACGGCGGCGGGCCCACGCTCACCGCGGTCATGGGCAGCAAGGTCGACGTGGCCTCCGTGCAGATCGCCGAGGCCGCCAAGCAGGTCGAGGCGGGCAAGCTCCGGGCGCTGGTGGTCTTCTCGGGCAAGCGGCTGGAGGCGTTCCCCGACGTGCCGACGGCCACCGAGGCCGGTTACGGCGTCGTCGTCGACCAGCGCAGGTTCGTCGCCGGTCCGGCCGGAATGCCGAACGACGTGCGCGACAAGCTGGCCGCCTCCATCGACAAGGCCGTGGCCTCCAGCGAGTACGGCGACCTGCTGAAGAACAACTACATCGGCCGCTGGGACGTCAGCGGTGACGAGGTCGCCGCGCAGCTCACCAAGAGCCAGGAGACGTTCAAGGCCCTGATCGCCAAGCTGGGCATCGACCTCACGGGACAGCGATGACCGCTGACGACGCGCAGCGGACCGAGATCTCCGGGATCCGCCCGGAGCCGGTCGGCGGCGACGACCCCCCCGCCCCGCCCAGCGCGTCGTACGCGCGCCGGCAGAATCTGCTGGCCGCCGCGATACCGCTGGTGATCGGAGTGATCGCCGGGATCATGTCCTGGCAACTGGGGGTCGGCGGCCTCGCCGACCCCGGCCCGGGGCTGTGGCCGCTGACCGTCAGCGTCGCCATGGTGGTCGTCGCGGTGGTGCTCCTGTTCCAGTCGCGGCCGACGGGCGGTGAGGAGGCGTTCACCAAGGAGGCCAGGCTCGTCGTCGTCGCGGTCGTCTCCCTGGTCGGGTACGCGCTGCTGTTCGAGACCGCCGGGTTCGAGATCCCCACGGTCGCGCTGCTGGTCCTGTGGCTGAAGGTGCTCGGCCGCGAGAGCTGGTGGATGACCGTCTCCGTCGCGCTCGGCACGACCGCGGCCCTGTACCTGATGTTCGTCATCGGGCTCGGAGTGTCGTTGCCCCACCGCCTGTCCTTCTGAACGAGGCCATCTGACCATGGATTTCTTCTCGCCGGTGATCGCCGGGTTCGGGGTCGTCTTCCAACCCGAGAACCTGATCTACTGCCTGCTCGGCGTCACGCTCGGCATGCTGGTGGGCGTCCTGCCCGGCCTCGGGCCCGCGGCCACGATCGCCGTGCTGTTGCCGATCACCTACACCATCGAGCCCACCGCCGCCATCATCATGCTCGCCGGAATCTTCTACGGCGCGCAGTACGGCGGCACGATCACCTCGGTGCTGCTGCGGCTGCCGGGTGAGGCCTCAAGCGTGGTCACCGCGATCGACGGCCACGAGATGGCCAAACAGGGCCGGGCGGGCTCCGCGCTGGGCATCGCGGCGATCGGCTCCTTCATCGGCGGCACCGTGTCGATCCTCGCGCTGACCTTCGTCGCCCCCCTGGTGGCCGGGGCCGCGCTGGACTTCGGTCCGGCCGAGTACACCGCGCTCGCCCTGCTCGGCATCATGATGGTCGCCACGCTCGGCACCGGAGCCCCGGTCAAGAGCATCCTGATGGCCACCCTGGGCCTGCTGCTGGCGACGATCGGCCAGGACCCGCTGGCCGGCACCTCCCGGTTGACGTTCGGTAGCGACCAGCTTCTCGACGGCATCGACTTCGTGATCGTCGCGATGGGGTTGTTCGGCGTCGGGGAGATCCTCTACAACCTGGAGTCCCTGCGCAGGAAGACCCCGCCGCCGACCCCGGTGGGCTCGGTCTACCCGTCGCGCGCCGAGATCAAGGAGTCGAAGGGCGCGATCTCGCGCGGCTCACTGCTGGGTTTCCTGCTGGGCATCCTCCCCGGCGGCGGCGCCACGATGTCCTCGATGGTGGCGTACGCGGTGGAGCGGAAGGTCACCAAGCAACCGGCGAAGTTCGGCAAGGGTGCCATCCAGGGCGTCGCGGGGCCGGAGACCGCCAACAACGCGGCCGCCACGTCGTCCTTCATCCCGCTGCTCACGCTGGGCATCCCGGCGAACGCCACGATGGCCGTCATGTTCGGCGCGCTGCTGCTCCAGGGCATCACGCCGGGCCCCCTGCTGGTGCAGGAGAAGCCCGACCTCTTCTGGGGCGTCATCAACTCGATGTACGTGGGGAACCTGCTGCTGCTCGTGATGAGCCTGCCGTTGATCGGGCTCTTCGTGCGCATCCTGAAGATCAGGCCCGCGATCCTGGCCCCGCTGACGATCCTGATCACGATGATCGGCGTCTACACGGTGCGCGGGAACGTCTTCGACATGTATCTGATGATCGGCCTGGGCGTGCTCGGGTACCTGATGAAGAAGGTCGGCTTCGAGCCCGGCCCGCTGGTGCTCGCCTTCGTGCTCGGCAGCATTCTGGAGTCGTCGTTCAGGCGCTCGATGCGCATCTTCGACGGGCAACTGACCGGCTTCCTCACCCAGCCGATCGCCGCGGTCCTGCTGGGCGCCCTGCTGCTCATCCTCGTCGGGCCCCCGGTGATCCGCGCCCTGCGCTCGCGCGCCACCTGACCGGCGTCCGGTCCGGGCCGTCCGCGCCGTCCGGACCGCGGCGCCGCCCGGCGCGCGGCCGTTCCGGCGTCTCGCGGCCCGTGCGGACGTGAGCCGGTAGGACGTGGACCGGCAGGACGTGAACCGGCAGGGACGTGCCACCTGACCGGCGCCGCTCAGCACGGCGGCCGGCGGGTGGCCGCGGGTGCGACCCGTCAGGTGGCGGGCCGGACGAAGACCTTGTGGGAGGGGACGGCACGGTCGCCGAGGATCTGCAGGGCGGCGAGCCAGGCGGCGGCGCCCGCGCCGTCCCCCGCCACCGCGACCGGTGCGCTCCAGCGGTCCCGCAGCAGGCCGGTCACGGCCTCCTGCACGGGGCCGGCGGTGGTAAGCACGCTGCCGGCGAGCACGATGGGGGTGTCCTCGTCGAGGTCGCGCGCCGCGGCGACGGTGCCGACGAGCAGCAGCGCCGCCTCCGCGACGATGTCGCGGGCGACCGGGTCTCCCTCCGTGGCGGCCTGGCTGACCAGCGGGCCGAGGGCGGCCAGCGTCAGCGGGGGACGGCTCTGGGCCACGCCGATCAGCCGGTTGGCCAGGTCCCTGCCGCCGCCTGCGTTCTCCCCGGGGAGGAGCGCCTGGACGACGAGCCGGGTGAGCGGACCGTCGGCCAGGCCCATGGCGAGGCGGTGCACGACGGCCTTGGCGGCCTGGTGGCCGAGCCAGTAGCCGGAGCCGTGGTCGCCGAACAGCCAGCCGAGGCCGTCGGCGAGCCTGCCGCGCTCGCGGCCGGTGATGCCCGCGGCGACGGCGCCCGTGCCGGAGATGAGCACGGTCCCTGACGGTTCGGGCGTGCCCGCCGCGAACGCCACCAGCACGTCGCCGATCACCTGGGGCGGGGCGGCGACTCCCAGCTCGGCGAAGGCCGCCTCGACGACGGATTTGCCATGGCCGTCGAGGAACGCCTCGCTGCCCGCGACGCCCACCACTCCGGCGAGCACCGGGGCCTCTCCGTACTCCCGCAACGCCTGTCCGGCGGCGGTGGCCAGGGCGGTGGTGGCGGCGGCGATGCCGTGCGCGGTCGGGTTGCCGCCGCCGGCTCGGCCACGGGCGATCCGCGTGCCGTCGAGCGAGGCGACCACCGCGCGGGTGGACGTGCCTCCCGCGTCAATCCCAAGAACAACCCCGGCGTCAGTCACAAGGCCATCTTGGGTCTTGACTCCTGCGCCTTGCAAGAATAATTTTCACCCTATCGCTCGTTCGGTGAAAGGAATTGCCTGTGGCCGGCGGTGCGCTGGGACGTATCAAGACGGAATTACCCGGGCTGCCCGAGGCCGTGCGCAGGGTCGGCGAGCAGATCCTCGCGGATCCGGGTGAGGCCGCCCGATCGACGATCATCGCGCTGGCCGAGCGCAGCGGCAGCTCGCCCGCGACGGTCACCCGATTCTGCCGGATGTTCGGCTTCGCGGGGTACGCCGAGCTGCGGGTGGCGCTGGCCACCGAGACCGGCCGCGCGGCGCAGGCGGGCTGGGGAGCGGGGATGGGCCGGGAGATCGGCCCGACCGATCCGCTGGACACGGCGATCGAGATGATGGCCGCCGCCGACGCGCGGCTGATCCAGGAGACCGCGGCGCAGCTCGACGCCGACGTGGTCGCGAAGGTCGCCGACGCCGTCGTCGCCGCCAACCGGGTGCTGCTGTTCGGCGTCTCGATCAGCGGGGCCGTCGCGGGGATGCTGGAGGCGCGGCTGCGCCGGATCCGGGTCCCGTGCTGGAGCTACACCGACGCGCACGAGGCGCTCGCCGACGCGGCGCTGCTCACCGCCGCCGACGTGGCGATCGGCATCTCGCACCGGGGGCGCACCCGGGAGGTGCTGGAGGCGCTGGGTGAGGCGGGCGGCCACGGCGCGACGCTGGTGGCGGTGACCTCGTTCGCCCGCTCGCCGCTCGCCGAGCTGGGCGACCTGGTGCTGACCACCGCGGGCCGCCACGTGGAGACGTTCCGGCCGGGCGGACTCGCCGCGGTCCACTCGCAGCTCTTCGTGCTCGACGCGGTCTACGTGGGCGTCGCGCAGCGGACCTACGAGCGGGCCAGGAACGCCTACGACCTGACCATCAACGCCGTCGAGAGCCATCGCGTGGGAAGGAGCTGACGAACGTGGACATCGGGGCGCCCGCTTACGTGCGGCGAATCGAGAGCCTGATCGCCGAGGTCGCGGAGTCGCAGGCGAAACCCGTCGCGCAGGCCGCCGCACTGATCACCGCGGCGCTGCGCGCGGACGGAATGATCAACGCGTTCGGCTCCGGCCACTCGGAGGCGATCGCGATGGAGATCGCCAACCGGGCGGGCGGCCTGGTGCCGGCCAACCGGCTGGCCCTGCGCGACCTGGTCCTGTACGGCGGCGCGCCGATCGACGTGTTGCGCCCCGGCGAGCTGGAACGGGATCCGTTGGTCGCCCAGCGGGTCTACGACCTGGCACCGATAGAGCCGCAGGACGTGTTCGTGCTGATCTCCAGCTCCGGGGTCAACGGCTCGGTGGTGGAGCTGGCCGGCATCGTCAAGGACCGCGGCCACCCGCTGATCGCCATCACCTCGGTGCGGCACAGCACGGAGATGACCTCCCGCCATCCCTCAGGGCGGAAGCTGCTCGACCTCGCCGACGTGGTGCTCGACAACGGCGCGCCGTACGGGGACGCGATTCTGCCGTTGCCCGGCGGGGCCGCGGCCGGCGGGGTGTCGACGATCACGTCGGCGCTGCTCGCCCAGATGATGGTCGCGGAGGTCGTCCGCGAGCTGATCGAGGCGGGCGAGGACCCACCGCTCTACCTGTCGGCCAACGTGGCCGGCGGCGACGAGCACAACCGCGCCCTGGAGGGCCGTTACGCCGGCCGGATCCGCCGGAGCGCCTGACCTACCTGCTCTACCTCAGCACACGAGGAGTACCCCATGGCCCACACCCCCCTTACCCGCCGTGAGCTGCTTCGCAGCGCGGCGCTCGCGGGCATCCTGCTGCCCGCGGCCGGTGCCCTGTCCGCCTGCGCGACCCCAGCCGGGAACACCGGCGCGCCGACGGCCCCGACCGCGGGCGCCAAGAGCGCGACCAATCCCCTCGGCATCGCCGATGACAAGCCGTTCGAGGTCGTGATCTTCGACGGCGGCCTCGGTGACGCCTACTTCACCGACATCCACCAGCCGCTGTTCAAGACCAAGTACCCCAAGATCGAGATCAAGCACTCGGCGACCAAGGAGGTCGCCAAGACGCTCCAGCCCCGGCTGGCGGGCGGCACCCCGCCCGAGGTCATCCACAACCAGGGCGCCAACGCCATGGACACCGGCGCGCTGGTCCAGGACGGCCAGCTCTTCGACCTGACCACGCTGCTCGAAGCGCCGAGCTGGGACGACCCGAACGTCAAGGTCCGCGACACGATCCTGCCCAGCGCGATCGAGCTGGGCACCTACGACGGCAAGTACAGCGTGCTGACCTACACCAGCGGCGTCTGGGGGATCTGGTACTCCAAGAAGCAGTTCGACGAGAACGGCTGGCAGGCGTCGCCCAAGACGTGGGACGAGTTCCTGGCGCTGCTGGAGACGATCAAGAAGTCGGGCAAGTGCGCGCCCTTCACCTACGCGGGCAAGCACCCCTTCTACGTCTACGAGACCATCCTCACGCTCGCCGCCAAGATCGGCGGGATCGACGTGCTGAAGCGGATCGACAACCTGGAGGACGGCGCCTGGAAGGCGGAGCCGGTCAAACAGGCCGCGACCGCCTTCGCCGAGATCGGTGCGAAGTACCTCATGCCGGGCACTGCCGGTCTCGACCACGTCCAGACCCAGACCGCGCAGAACAAGGGAAAGGTCGCGCTGCTGCCCTGCGGCGTGTGGCTGGAGAACGAGCAGAAGGACAGCACCCCGGAGGGCTTCGACTACGCGGTCTTCCCGCTGCCCGACTTCAGCGCCTCCGACGCCATGCCGTACGGCACCGTGCACGCCCGGCCCGGTGAGGACTTCTTCGTCGCCGCCAAGTCGGCCAACCCGCTGGCGGGCGTGGAGTTCATGCGGGGCATGCTCTCCAAGGAGGCGGCGGGCAAGTACGTCGAACTGGTCAGCACGCCGTCGGTGGTGAAGGGCGCGGCCGAGGGCCTCCAGCTCAAGCCCGGTCTGACCAGCGCCAACGCCATGCTCAGCGCGGCCGGTGACAACACCACCTACTTCCGCTTCCGGCAGTGGTACCTGCCGATGCACGACGAGGTGGCCGCCGCGACCGGGCAGCTCATGAACGGCAGGCTGACCGTCGAGAAGTGGATCGAGCGGATCGAGAAGAAGGCGGCGGACATCAAGGCCGACTCCTCGGTCAAGAAGTTCACCAGGACCTGAGGACCTGATGGGACACGGCGGAGCGGCGGCGGGGAGCGCCCGATGAGGTATGGCAGTTCGCGGTTCATCATCGGGTTCCTCGCCGCCCCGGTTCTGATCTACGCGATCTACGTGATCGCACCGTACGCGCAGGCGTTCTACATCGCGCTGACCAACTGGCGGGGGGTGAACGCGACCCCCGAGTTCATCGGCCTGGAGAACTTCCGGCGGCTGTTCGGCGACGGCATCTTCTGGAAGGCGGTCGGGCACAACGCCCTCCTGCTGGTCCTGCTGCCGGTGCTGACCCTCGGCATCGCGCTGTTCTTCGCCTTCCTGCTGAACGTCGGCGGCAAGTCGGGGGTCAGCGGGATCTGGGGCTCGAAGATCTACCGGGTGGTGTTCTTCTTCCCCCAGGTCCTGGCGATCGCCATCGTGGCCGCCCTGTTCCAGCAGGTCTTCAGGCCCGACTCCGGCGGCATGATCAACTCCGTGCTGCCGGAGCCGGTGGGGTTCCTCTCCGACCCGGACATCGCGCTGTGGTCGATCCTCGGCGTGCTGGTCTGGCAGGCCGTCGGGTTCTACGTCGTGCTGTTCTCCGCGGGCATGGCCTCGATCCCCAAGGACCTGTTCGAGGCGGCGGCGATCGACGGGGCGAGCCGGGTGAGCCTGTTCTTCCGGGTGACGCTGCCCCTGCTGTGGGACACGATCCAGGTGGGCTGGGTCTACCTGGGCATCGCCGCGCTCGACGTCTTCGCCATCGTCTGGGTGATGACGGCCGAGCACGGCGGGCCCGACTCCTCCACCACGGTGATGGCCGCCGAGATCTACCGCAACGCCTTCCACTACTTCCAGTTCGGCTACGCCTCGGCCATGGGCGTCGTGCTGTTCTTCTTCACCGTCGGCTTCGCGGCACTGGCCCTGCGCCTGTCGCGACGCGAGCGGGTCGAGTTCTAAGGGGCATCGTGGTGTCAGACAGCGTGCCGATCTCCCGGTCGGAGGCGCGCGCGATCCGCAAGAGCGTCCTCGGCCCCGCGTGGTGGGCGACGTCGCAGATCGTGCTGCTGGTGTGGACGGTGCTGGTCGCCGTCCCGATCGTGTGGACGTTCCTCGCCTCGATCAAGACCGAGGTCGAACTGGACGACGCGTGGTCGCTGCCGGCCGTGCCGCGGTTCGACAACTACGCCAGAGCCTGGGAACAGGCCCATATCGGGCAGTACATGCTGAACAGCATCCTGGTCGTCGCCTTCGGGGTGGCCGGGACGATGCTGCTCGGCTCGATGGCCGCCTATGTGCTGTCCAGGTACCGGTTCCGCGGCAGCAGGCTGCTCTACCTGCTGTTCGTGTCGGGTCTGGCCTTTCCCGTCTACCTGGCGCTGACCCCGTTGTTCTTCGTCGTGCAGAACATGGGCACGGTCCCGGTGATCGGCCAGTTCATCGGCCTGAACTCGCACGGCGGGCTGGTCCTGGTCTACATCGCCTACTCGCTGCCGTTCACGGTCTTCTTCCTCGCGGCGTTCTTCCGCACGCTGCCCACGGCGGTGGCCGAGGCCGCGCTGGTGGACGGGGCCTCGCACACCCGGGTCTTCTTCCAGATCATGCTGCCGATGGCCAAACCGGGGATCGTCAGCATCACCATCTTCAACATCCTCGGCCAGTGGAACCAGTACCAGATCCCGCTGGTGCTGCTCGCCGGGGCCAAGGAGAAGTGGGTGCTTACCCAGGGCATCGCCGACATCTCCACCGCGGCGGGCTACGACGCCGACTGGGCGGCGCTGTTCGCCGCGCTGAGCATGGCGATCCTGCCCATGCTGATCGTCTACACGATCTTCCAGCGGCAGATCCAGGCCGGGCTCACCGCGGGCGCGCTCAAGTGACCGGCAGGTTGCGCAGCGCCTCGCGGCGGCTCAGCCCGCTGATGCCCTTGTGGTCGGCGTAACGGACGACCTCGTCCGGCTTCACCTTGGCGTACTCCCGCAGGGCCCAGCCGATGGCCTTGCGGGCGAAGAAGTCGGTGTCGGAGAGGCTGGGCTCGATGCAGGCGTAGAGGAGACCGGTGTCGGTGCGCTCCTTGAACCTGTTCTGGCAGAGGATCGAGGTGCGCCGCTTCCACAGGTCATCGCCGCGGGCCCAGTCCAGCATGAGCGGGCGCATCGTGTCGGGGAAGGCGCCGAGCAGCCCGCCCACCCGGTGGACCGCGAGTTCGTCGACGTAGTCCCACCAGGCGCCGGTGACGATCATCTCCTCGTACATCGGGATCGTGTAGAGGGTCTGCCACGTCTTGTACAGGCGGAAGCCGGTCAGCTCGATCGCCGCGTAGCGTTCCTCGCGGTACTCCGCCTCGCGCCACAGGCCGAGCACGGCCCTGCGCCACTCGGGCGCGGCGCCGAGGCGGTGGCCGGTGAAGACCTTCTTCAGCGCGGCGCGGCGGGGCGACGCCTGCACTCCGAGGAACGGCATCTCCGACTTCATGTAGGCCCGCATGACCTCGGCCTTGGCGGGCTCGGCGGCCGCCGAGAGCGCGAGCCGTACGGCCTGGTGGAGGGGGCTCATGCGCGCTGGCTGCTCCGCTCGCCGGTGGCGACTCCGTCGAACAGGACCGTGATGTAGTGCTCGGCGAGGCCCGCGGTGTTGAGCTTGCCGCCGGGCCGGAACCAGCGCACCGCGACCCAGATCGTGTCGCGGATCATCCGGTAGGTCAGCTTGGGGTCGACGTCGGCGCGGAACTGGCCCTCGGCCTGGCCGCGCTTGATCTGCTCGATCCACAGGCGCTCGACCTCGTCCTCGGCCTTGACCAGGTAGTCGAAGCGGTCGCCGGGCAGGGAGCGGAGGTAGCTCCAGTCGTTCTGCATCACGGTGATCGCCGCGCGGTGGGGCTCCAGGGTGCCGAAGCCGATGCGCACCATCTCCGACAGCACCGTGCGGGGGTCGCCCCCCCGCTCCAGGGCCGCGCGGTAGCGGCCGAGCAGGTCGCGCAGGAAGTCGGAGAGCACTTCATCGACGATGGTCTCTTTGGAGTCGAAGTGGTGATAGAGACTTCCGGAGAGAATGCCCGCCTCGTTGGCGATCTCACGGACCGTCGTGGCCTGGAAGCCCTTGCGAGCGAAGATCTCGGCGGCGAGTTTGACGAGATGGTCGCGGCGCTCCGAGGCGGCGCCTGAGGCGGGCACGCGCTTGGCGCTCTGGCGCTTCGTCGCGGTGCCACCGGAGTTCTTTCGCGTGTTCACGTCCTCCATTATGGGCCCTTGCTCAATCGCTTGTTCACATTACGCGCCCAGCTCACCGCCGCCCTGGAGCGTGACCAAGCGCTTGATACAATCAACCGGCGGCCGTACCGTGGACGCTCTTCCTCACCGGCAGGACACTGGACAATCGGCGCACACGGGCGTTGTGTGGGGCATGGCGAAGCTCGGTTATCCGTTCACCCTGGGGGTCGCGTCGGGGGAGCCCGCGCCTGACGGGGTCATCCTGTGGACCCGGCTGGCGCCGGTCCCGTTCGACCCCGATCCCGCGCGGCCGGGCGGCATGCCCGCGCGGTCGGTGCCGGTGCGCTGGCAGGTGGCGGAGGACCCCGCCTTCGCCCGGATCGTCCGGCAGGGCACCGCGTCGGCCGCCCAGGCGTGGGCGCACAGCGTGCACGTGCGCGTCGACGGGCTGCGGCCCGCCACCGACTACCACTACCGCTTCTCTGTCGGCGCCCCGTTCGGCGCGGAGACCAGCCCGGCCGGCCGTACCAGGACCGCGCCCGCCCGCGACTCCACCGCGCCCGTCAGGTTCGCGGTCGCGTCCTGCCAGCGTTACGAGCACGGCCACTTCACGGCGCACCGCCACCTCGCCGCCGAACTCCCCGACGTGGTCTTCCACCTCGGCGACTCCATCTACGAGTACGGCAGGCCCGCCGTCCCCAAGCCGGGCCGCTACGTCAGGCCGCTCGAACCGCCGGAGCGCGAGTGCCTGTCGCTGCACGACTACCGCAACCGGCACGCGCGTTACCGCACCGACGCCGACCTGCGGGCCGCGCACGCCGCCGCGCCCTGGGTGGTCACCTGGGACGACCACGAGGTGGACGACAACTACGCGGGTGTCCGCCCGGCGGACGGCTCGCCCCCGGCCGCGTTCCTGCGCCGCCGCACGGCCGCGTACCGGGCCTACTACGAGCACATGCCGCTCAGGGTCAGGCCGGTGGGCGAGGAACTGCGCATGTATCGGTGGCGGCCCTACGGCGGGGTGGCCGACTTCCTGGTGCTCGACGCCCGGCAGTACCGCGCGGGGGCGGACATGCTCGGCCCGGCGCAGGAGCGCTGGCTGCTCGACCGCCTCAGGAGCGCTCGCGCCCGCTGGAAGGTGCTCGTCCAGCCGCTCTTCTTCGCCAGGCGGGCGTTCCCCGGGCCGCTGGGGCCGACGTTCAGCACGGACGCCTGGGACGGGTTCGCCGAGCAGCGCGCCCGGGTGCTCGCGGCGGCCGGGGAACGGCTGGTGGTCCTCAGCGGCGACGTCCACAACAACTGGGCCTGCGACCTCGACGACGACGCGGGGCGGCCGGTGGGCGTGGAGTTCGTCGGCACCGCGATCACCAGCGCGCCGTCCGGCGCCGGCGGCGGGCCGATCCTCGCGGCCAATCCGCACATCAAGTTCTTCGACGATCACCGGGGCTACCTGGCGGGGACGGCGGGGCCGGCCGGGTTCGAGATCGCCTACCGGGTGGTGGACTTCGTCGACCGCCCGTCCGGGCAGCTGGGCACCGCCGCCCGCTTCGGAGTGCGGGAGGACCGAGTCGTACGGCTGGACGTTTGAAATCCTAAGGTCAGCCTACTAGCAAATAGGAAACTTTCCTATTAGATTGTCGGCATGCTCAAGAGCGGTGACGCATGAGCCGGCGTGAGCACGAGCTGCTTCGCCTGGCCGACACGGTCCTCCTTCCCGGCTTCGAGGGGAAGGCACCACCCGACTGGTTGCGACGACGGCTGGCGCAGGGGCTGGGGGGAGTCGTCCTCTTCTCCCGCAACATCGACGGTCCCGGCCAGGTCGCCGAGCTGACCGAGGCTCTGCGCGCGGAGAACCCGGACGCGATCATCGGCATCGACGAGGAGTCGGGCGAGGTGACCCGGCTGGAGGCGGCCTCCGGGAGCAGCCGGCCCGGCAGCTTCGCGCTGGGCGTGGTGGACGACGTCGAACTCACCCGGTCCATGGCCGGCGGGCTGGGCGAGGACCTGGCCAGGGCGGGGGTGACCGTCAACTTCGCGCCGTCGGCCGACGTCAACTCCAACCCGGACAACCCGGTCATCGGGCTCCGCTCCTTCGGCGCCGACCCCGGGCTCGTCGCCCGGCACACGGTCGCCTGGGTGCAGGGCCTGCAGTCGGCCGGGGTCGCCGCCTGCGTCAAGCACTTCCCCGGTCACGGGGACACGTCCGTCGACTCCCACCACGCCGTGCCGTACGTCGGGGCGACCGCCGGACAGCTGGCGGAGGTGGCGCTGCGGCCGTTCCGCGCGGCGATCGACGCGGGCGTGCGGGTCGTGATGACCGGGCATCTGCTCGTCGCCGCGGTCGATCCCGAACGGCCGGCCACGCTGAGCCGTAAGATCCTCACCGGCCTGCTCCGTGACGAGCTGGGCTTCGGCGGGCTCGTCATCACCGACGCCATCGAGATGTCCGCGGTCTCCGGACGGCACGGCATCGGCGGCGCGTCCGCGCTGGCCATCGCCGCCGGGGCGGACGCGATCTGCGTCGGCGGGGAGAACGCCGACGAGCGGACCGCGGCGCTGGCCCGGGAGGCGATCGTGGCCGCGGTGGTCGAGGGCAGGCTCCCCGAGGAACGGCTGGCGGAGGCGGCCCACCGGGTACACGCGCTCGCCTCGTGGACCGCCGCGTCCAGGCACAGCGGTCCTCCCTCTGCCGGGCACGACGGGCTGGGCGACGGGCCGGCCCTGGGGCTCGAAGCGGCCCGCCGCGCGCTGCGGATCACCCGCCGGTCGGCTGCGGCCGGCTTCCCGCTGGCCGGGCCCGCGCACGTGGTGGAACTCGCCCCGGAGATGAATTTGGCGATCGACAAGGGCACGCCCTGGGGGGTCGGCGGGCCGCTGGCCGAACTGTCGCCCGGCACCACCGTCGTCCGTCTCACGCCCTCGACCGCCACCGGGGGCGCGGTCGAGGGCGTGCTCCGGGAGGCGTCCGGCAGGCCGCTCGTGGCGGTGGTGCGCGACGCCCACCGGCACGCCTGGCAGACGGACGCGCTCGCGCACCTGCTCGCCGCCAGGGCCGACACGGTCGTGGTCGAGATGGGCCTGCCCGGCCGGTGCGACCTCGGCGCGATCCACATCGCCACCCACGGGTCGGCCCGGGTGTGCGGCATGGCCGTGGCCGAGATCCTCAGCGGCAAGGTCGTGGTGGACCTGCCGGTCCCTGCGGGGTGAGCCCTCCGCTGCGGGCCGGTACGGCGCGCAGGTAATCGCTACGTACCATGTATCGGATTATTTCCTGATGAAGGGCGATATATGGGACTCCCCGTGGCATACGTGACGTTCGCCGACCCCGACGGCCATGACGACGAGCGGGAGACCGCCCTCGCCGCGTGGGCCGCGGCCGGGATCGAGGGGAGGGCCGTGCGCTGGGACGACCCGGCGGCCGACTGGGCGGCGTACGAGGCCGCCGTCGTCCGTTCGACCTGGGACTACGTCGAGCGCAGGGCCGAGTTCCTGGCCTGGGCGCACCGGGCCGCCGAGCGGACCCGGCTGCTCAATCCGGCGCCCGTGATCGAGCGCAACACCGACAAGACCTACCTGCGTGACCTGACCGCCCCCATCGTCCCCACCCACTGGACCGAAACCGGGCTCCCCGTCTGGGACGAGTACGTGGTCAAGCCCTCGATCTCGGCCGGCGCCCGGGACACCATCCGCACCCGGGACCGGGGGGAGGCCGAGCGGCACGCCGGAATGCTCCGCGCCCACGGCAGGACGCCGATGATCCAGCCCTACCTCGACATGGTCGAAGCCGAGGGGGAGACCTCGCTGCTGTTCTTCAACCGCAGGTTCAGCCATGCCGTACGCCGGAGCGCCATGCTCGCGGGGGGCGCCACCGCTGCGGACAACGCCGTCTCGACCCCCCGTGACCCCGCCCCCGACCAACTGGAGCTCGCCGAGAGCGTGCTCGCCGGCGTCGAGGGGGACCTGCTGTACGCCAGGGTCGACCTGGTACGCCTGGCCGGCGGCGCGCCCGCCCTGATCGAGCTGGAGCTGACCGAGCCCTACCTCTACCTGAGCAGCAGCCCGGAGGCTCCGGCGAACCTCGCCAGGGCGCTGCGGGAGCTGCTCGGTCAGCGGGTGGAGCTGCCCCCGTCGACCGGGATGACCGCCCCGGTCAGGTAGGAGCCGGCGCGGGAGGCGAGGTAGATCGCGGTGCCCGCCATGTCCTCGGGGCGGCCGATCCGGCCCAGCGGCACATTGGCGGCGATCGACGAGCGGATGCCCGGGTCGTCGAGCGCGAAGGCCATCATCTTGGAGTCGAACGGCCCGGGGGCGATGGCGTTCACCGTGATCGACTCGGTAGCGAGCTGGTGGGCCAGGTGACGGGTGAGCATGTGCACGCCGGCCTTCGCGGCCGAGTAGGCGTAGTTCTCGATGCCGGGCACCCGGAGGCCGTCGATGGACCCGATGTTGATCACCCGGGCCGGGTCGTCGGGGGCCGCCGCCGCCCGCAGCAGCGGGAGGAAGCGCGTGGTCAGGTAGAAGACGCCCTTGACGTTGATCCCCCAGAGCTTGTCGAACGCGTGCTCCGGGTACTCCTCGAGCGGCGCCCCCCACGTCGCCCCCGCGTTGTTGACCAGCACGTCCACCTTGGTCTCCGCGCCCGACACCGCCTCGAACAGCGTGTCGACGCCCGCCCCGGTGGACAGGTCGGCGGGCACGGCGACGCAGCCGAGTTCCGCCGCGGTCTTCTCCACCTCGGGGGCCTTGCGCGAGGAGATGTAGACCGTCGCGCCGGCCTCGACGAAGCCGGTCGCGATCATCTTGCCGATTCCGCGCGAGCCGCCCGTGACGACGACCGTCTTGCCTTCCACCGAGAACAGGTTCATGCGTCCCGATGATGCCGTACGGCTTCCGCCTCGTCCATACCGACTGGTCGGTTTCGTCAGACCCCCGGCAGCCGGCCGTTCCTGAACAGGTCGACGAAGATCTGGTGATCGGCCCTGGACCGGGCCCCGTAGGCGTGCGCGAAGTCGAGCAGCATCGCGACGAACCCCTCCTCCGCGCCGGTCACCGCCGCCACGATCGCCTCCTCCGTCGAGTAGTCGACCAGGTCGTGGCTGGACTCGTCGTCGGCCACCGCGTGCATCCGCGCCACCGCCCGCCCCAGCTCGCCGACCACCGAGGACAGCTCCGCCGGCTCGTCCACCTCGTCCCAGTCGAGATCCGCGGAGTACGGCGAGACCTCGGCGACGAGTTGCCCCACGCCGTGCAGAGTGGTGTAACCCAGCCAGGGATCGGCGTACGCCTGCAGCGCCCGCTGCGACTCGGCGGTCCGGTGCCCCTGGTGCAGGAAGTAGCCGTGCACCTTCTCGTCGTCGATGTAGCGGGCCACGGCGGGCACCTGAGCCTGTTTGATGTAGAGGACGACGTCGTTCTCCAGCGCCTGGGTGGGCCCTTCGAGCAGCAGGTTGTACGACGGCAGCCCGGCGGAGCCGATGCCCACCCCATGGCGCAACGCGACGTCCTTGATGACGTGCTCCACCGGCCGCGCCCCGCCCGGCAGCGTCGTCAGATAGTCGTGGAACGCCTCCTCGACCTCCCGCCTGGCGACCGCGTCGACCGGCCGCCGCCCGGCCATGACCGCGAACCGCCGGTCGTAGTCGTCGATCATGGTCTCCACGTCGAGCAGCGCGACCCGGGTGTTCAGCCGCGCGATCTGCAGCACCCGGTGCAGCACGCCGGTGGTGGTGTCGAGGGTCAGCGCGCCGATCGCGCCGTCCCCGCCCCGCGCGATCGCCGTCAGTTCGGTGAGGTAGGCGTGCGCGAAGCCGGTGACCAGCGCGCCGATCACCTCGTCGGAGAGCGCCTTGGCGTAGCCGATCAGCGCCACGCTGGCCGCGAACCGCTTGAGGTCCCAGGTGAACGGCCCGACGTACGCCTCGTCGAAGTCGTTGACGTTGAACACCAGGACCCCGGAGGCGTTCATGTAGGTGCCGAAGTTCTCCGCGTGCAGATCGCCGTGGATCCAGACCCTGCGGGTGCGTTCGTCGAGGAACGACTCGTCCGCGAACTCGCCCGCCAGGTCCGCGTAGAACAGGCACGCGCTGCCCCGGTAGAACGCGAACGGTGACGCCGCCATCTTCCGGAACTTCCGCCTGAAGGCCGCCGGGTCGCGATGGATCGAGTCGCCGAATTCGGTGAGCAGGACCTCGATGATGTGCGCCGCGCGCCGATCGTCACCCATGGCTCGAACGCTAGGCGCAACGGACCGCTCACACCAGGTCCACTTCCGGCGCGCCGCCCGCCCCGGCCCCGCTCGCCCTACGGCGTGCCCGGTGTGCCTGGTATGCCGGGTGTCCGCGGCTCCTTCGGCAGGCCGAGCGTGCGTTCGGCGATGATGTCCCGCTGGATCTCGCTCGACCCCGCGTAGATCGTGTCCGCGCGGCTGAACAGATAGAGCCGCTGCAGGTCGTTCAGCTCGTACGGCCCGCCGTCCGCGACCAGCCCGGCCCGCCCCTGTACGGCCTGCGCCAGCTCGCCCAGCCGGCGGTGCCACTCCGACCAGTACAGCTTGGCGATCGACACCTCGGGCCCCGGCTCGCCGGCCGACACCGAGGTCATCGTGCGCAGCGCGTTGAAGCGCATGATCTTCAGCTCCAGCCAGGCGCGGACCAGCCGGTCACGCAGCACGGGATCGTCCGCGGCCCCGGTGCGGCGGGCGGTCTCGATCACCGTGCCGAGTTCGCGTCCGAAGCCGATCTGCT
The DNA here is from genome assembly GCF_022213955.1 of Dolomitihabitans soli. Classification (GTDB taxonomy): domain Bacteria; phylum Actinomycetota; class Actinomycetes; order Streptosporangiales; family Streptosporangiaceae; genus Streptosporangium_A; species Streptosporangium_A soli. Next base: position 95,632 of record NZ_JAKNTW010000001.1, read on the forward strand.
GGCCGAGCGTCGAGGCCCCGCGTTCGTGACCGAGGGTGGCCATCGCGACCCGCCAGCCCTCGCCCGGCCTGCCCACCACGTTGGCCGCCGCCGTGCGCGCCCCGTCGAAGAAGACCTCGCTGAACTCGCTGGTCCCGGTGAGCTGGACGATCGGGCGCACCTCCACGCCCGGCCCGGTCATCGGGACCAGCAGGTAGGACAGCCCCTGATGGCGGGTGGAGCCGGGTTCGGTGCGGGCGAGCACGAAGCACCAGTCGGCGACGTGGGCCAGGGAGGTCCACACCTTCTGGCCGGTGATCACCCAGTCGGCGCCGTCGAGCGCCGCCCGGGTGCGGACGCCCGCCAGGTCGGAGCCGGCGTCCGGCTCGGAGTAACCCTGGCACCACAGCTCCTCGCCCCGCTGGATCGGCGGCAGGAACCTGCGCTTCTGCTCCGGGGTGCCGTGGTCGAGGATGGTGGGGCCGAGCAGTCCTTCGCCGATGTGGCCGACCCTGCCGGGCGCGCCCGCCCTGGCGTACTCCTCGTGGAAGATCACCTGCTCCGCCAGGGTGGCGTCGCGCCCGCCGTACTCCTTCGGCCAGCCCAGGCAGGTCCAGCCGGCCCGGCCGAGGTGGCGTTCCCAGGCGAGCCGCACCTCGTGGCCCTCGTGTTCGCGGCCGGGTCCGCCGAGGCCGCGGGCGTGCGCGAACTCGCCGGTCAGGTTGTCCTCCAGCCAGGCGCGGACCTCTTCTCTGAAGGTCGCGGCCGCGCTGAAGGTCACGGCTGGAAGCGGCCGTAGCCGCCGCGGAAGAAGACCAGCGGGCCGCCCTCGGCGTGCGCGTCCAGCTCGTGCACCCGGGCGACGACGATCACGTGGTCGCCCGCCTGGTGCTCCGCCTCGATCGTGCACTCGATCCAGGCCAGCGCGCCGTCGAGCACCGGGTTGCCGCGCGGGGAGTCGCGCCAGCCCAGGCCGGCGAACTTGGCGCCGCCCCTGGCCGCCAGCCGGCCGGAGAGCTCCCGCTGGTGCTCGCCGAGCACGTTGACGCAGTGGGTCTCGGCCGCCCTGACCAGCGGCCAGCTCGTGCTGGTGTGCGCGACGCAGAAGGCGACGAGGGGCGGGTCGAGGGAGACGGAGGTGAAGGAGTTGGCCGCCAGCCCGCACGGCTCGCCGCTGACCGGGTCGATCGCCGTGATCGCGACGACTCCGGTCGCGAACCGTCCGAGCACGGACCTGAAGTGCAGGGGGTCCACGGGTGCGGGGTGCGGGCGCCCGTCGCCGTCCGGCGCGACCAGCCGGGCGGGGTGGGGTGTCATCGTCGCACTCTCCTCATCGGCGGTGCCGTCGCCGCACCGCGCACTAGACCAAGCGCTTGCTTGGACGATAGGGGCGGTCCCGCGGAGGTGTCAAGCTTGCCTTTCGGCCAAGCGCTTGCTTCGATTGCGTGATGAACGGGCTGCGGGACCGCACCGCGCTGGCCGGCGTCGGCTACACCGGGTTCAGCAAGGACTCCGGCGTCAGCACCCTCACCCTGGCCTGCGAGGCGATCCTCGCGGCCCTGTCGGACGCCGGGCTCACCACGGACGACGTGGACGGCATCGCCACGCACCGGGTGGGCGACTCCGCCGCGCCCTCGGTGGTCGGTCCCGCGCTGGGCGTCCACGAGCCGTCGTGGTACCTCGACCAGTTCGGCGGCGGCAGCGTCTCGCACGCGGTGGTGGGCCAGGCGATGCTCGCCGTGGCGGCGGGGGTGGCGCGGACCGTCGTGTGCTACCGGGCGATCAACGCCCGGTCGGAGTTCCGGATGGGCGGCACCGGCCGTGGCGCGCCGCCCGGGCCGGAGGTGCAGTACCAGGCGCCCTACGGCTACGTCGCGCCGCCGCAGCAGTTCGCCATGTATGCGAGAGCCCACATGACGAAATATGGCACAAAAGCTGAGCATTTCGGGCAGTTGGCCGTAACGCAACGCGCGAACGCCGTACGCAACCCCCGCGCCCTGATGCGCACCCCCATCACCATGGACGACTATCTGGCCAGCCGCTGGATCGCCGAGCCGTTCCGGCTGCTCGACTGCTGCCTGGAGACCGACGGCGCGTGCGCGCTGGTCGTCACGACCGCCGAGCGGGCCGCTGACCTGCGCCGGCCCCGCGTGCTCGTCTCCGCGGCGGCCTGGGGCGGCGGCGACTCGTTCCTGTCGGGCGGGCGCGTCGACACCACGGTCTCCGCCGCCGCGGAACTGGCCCCGCGGTTGTACCGGGCGGCCGGGATCGGGCCGGAGGAGGTGGACGTGGCCGAGATCTACGACTGCTTCACCTACTCGGTGATCGTCCAGCTTGAGGACTATGGGTTCTGCGCGAAGGGGGAGGGCGGGCCGTTCGCCGCCTCCGGGGCGATCGGGCCGGGCGGGCGGATCCCGGTCAACACGCACGGCGGATTCCTGTCCGAGGGCTACGTGCACGGTATCAACCACATCGCCGAGGCGGTATCCCAGCTCAGGGGAGACGCCGGCGAGCGCCAGGTGGCGGGGGCGCAGGTGGCCCTGTCCACCGCGCAGCCCGGCTACGTCCTGCCGGCCACCTCGGCGCTGATCCTCAGAAGGGGCTGATCATGCGTCCGGTGCCCGACCGCGACTCCGCCGAGTGGTGGGCGGCGGTGCGGCGGCGCGAGCTGGCCGTACAGGAGTGTGCGGGGTGCGGGACGTGGCGCTTCCCCGCGCGGGCCTACTGCCCGGTGTGCCGGGCCCGGGAATGGCGGTGGCGGGTCACGGACGGCCGCGCGCGGGTGTCGAGCTGGATCGTCGCCCACCAGCGTTTCCATCCGGCTCTCGCGCCGCCGTACACCGTGGTCAGGGTGTGTCTCGCGCAGGCGCCCGGGTGTGTGCTGTACGGGACCTGGGTCGGCGGTGGGGAGCCGGTGGCCGGTGAGCCGGTGCGGGCGGTCTTCACCGAGGTGGACGAGGGGCTCACGCTGATCGCGTGGGAGCCCGCCGGCTAGGCCGACCAGAGGGGCCGATCAGAAGAGGGGAGAGTGCCCTGGCGGGCGTGGGGGACCCGCCAGGACACTTCCCTTTTCCCGGCGCGACGGCGCCAGGACCCCGGCGAGGGATGGGGTCCTGGGCCGTTGGGCCGCGCCGGGAGTCGGTGGGGATGACGGCCGTTGGCCGCGGTCGGCTCGGTGAGATCCGAGAGCACGGACATGTCGTTCGCGTTGCTCTGGTAGGTGTGGGTGAGCCCTGACGGTGTGACGTGTAGCGCAGCGAACGCGTCACCTCGCCGGGGGTCGTGCCAGGGCAGGTACGGCGTACCCGCGCGGACCGGCAGCATTGGCCTTCACCCCCTCGCCGACCTTTCGATGGTTTTGTACCAACGTTTGGATAATGCGGGTCAACAGGGGGCGCGGTCAAGGCCTGAGTTTCACACTAGAACCAGATCGTCTAGATTCGTTGGCACAAAAGGGGTGAATGTGGCACGGTCGACGCTGTACCAGCAGGTGGCCTCAGAGCTTCGCAGGGCCATCTACTCCGGTGACCTGGGTCCCGGGGACCAGCTTCCGACCGAAGCCGACCTCATGCACCTCCACCGGGTGAGCAGGAACACCGTCCGGCTGGCGCTGGGCGAACTGGTCAACGAGGGGCTGGTGACCCGCACCCCCCGGCGCGGCACCATCGTCCGCGACCGCCGCCCGCTGCTGATGTACCCCCAGCGCGAACTCCAGCCCCAGCCGGCCCACTCGCCCAGGGAGGCGTTCGGCTTCGCCGTGTCCCAGGAGGGCCGCGAGCCGAGCCAGAAGATCGAGGTCTCGATCGTGGAGCCGCCGGAGGAGATCGCCATCCGGCTGGAACTGCCCGACCAGGGCCTGGCCGTGGTACGGCGCCGCCTGCGGTTCGTGGACGGCCAGCCGTACAACACCAACGACTCCTACTTCCCGCAGGCGCTGGTGGCCGACTCCGAGATCGTCAGGCCGGTCGACATCATGCGCGGCGCCAATCTGGTGCTGGAGGAGCTCGGCCACCCGCAGGTGCGCGTCGTGGACGACATCTCGGCGCGGATGCCCACCCCGACCGAGGTCCGGCGGCTGGAGCTGGAGCCGGGTACGCCCGTCATCGAGTATCTCCGGGTCGGCTACGACGCCGACGACATTCCGGTCCGGGTGGCGATTTCGGTCCTGCCCGCGGACAAGCACCTGATCAGGTACGAGCTCAAGCGCCCCTGAGCGGCACGCCCTCGCCCCTGACTGGCGTGGCTTCGCACCCCTGACAAGTTCGGCAAACGCACTCCTGACGTGCCACAAGAGTCTCCGATGCCCCGGTGGGCAGGCGCGAAGGGTGTTAGACACTTTCCCAAAAATCCGATTTGTACCACGGATTCCGCCTGCCATCACCTGAACACAGTCCGTGTTCACTTCACCACATTTCGCAACAGGAGGCTCATCATGCACCCCAGTCACGCCCTCAAGCGTCCGACCCTCACCCTCCGTAAGGCGGGGCACGCCGACCTGCCCGCGGCCCTCGCGCTGCTCGCCGAAGCCGCCGAGTGGCTGTACCGCCGCGGCGTGCGCCAGTGGCCGCGCGAGGGTTTCGGTCCCCAGCGCATCGAGCCGCTCATCGACGAGGGAGTCCTTTATCTCGCCGACGACGGTGCCGCGCCGGTGGCCGTGGTCGCCGTCGACGACCACGCCGACCCCGAGTTCTGGGCGTCCGCCGACGATCCCGGCGCCGCCCTGTACGTGCACAAACTGGCCGTATCCCGCAGCCTGGCGGGCCGACGGGTGGGCGACGCGCTGCTCGACTGGGCGGGCCTGCTCGCCCTCGCGTCCGGCAGGCGGTGGCTGCGCCTGGACTGCGCCAAGGACAACCACGGCCTCCAGGCCTACTACCGCAGGTCCTTCACCCACGTACGCACGGTGGACCTGCCGCACCGCGCCTCCGGCGCCCTCTTCGAGCGCCGGGCCGGCGTCTCGGGCGAGGCCACGGGAGTGATTCTGCGCGACCGTACGGCATGGCCGGCCACCCAGGTGCTGGTGGAGGTCTGAATGCGGCCCGAGCGCAGACCCGAGCGGAGGCCGGTGAGAGACAAGTCTGAGAAAAGGCCCAGGCGAAGGTCTGGGCGAAGGGCTGAAGGGAGATACCACGCCTTTTAAGGGTGCAAGCCGTACAGGTGGTAAACCCCACCCGATAGCCTCAAGTCATGACCGGATCGCTGCTTGAGGTGATCGCGCTCGACTTGCGCGACGCCATCGCCGCCGAGGAAGGCGGCGCGGACCGCCTGGAGATCGTCGCCGACATGGCGTCCGACGGTCTCACCCCGGCGGTCGGGACGGTCGCGGCGATCGCCAAGGAGTGCGCGTTGCCGCAGATGGTGATGCTACGGCCGGCCCCGGGGTTCACCGCCACCGACGAGGAGATCGAGGGCCTGCGGCAGAACGCGCGGGCCCTCGCGGAGGCGGGCGCGGCGGGGTTCGTGTTCGGCTTCCTCGACGCCGGGGGAGCCGTGGACCTCGTCGCGACCGAGGCGCTCATCCACGCCGTCGCACCGCTGCCGTGGACCTTCCACCGGGCCGTGGACCACGCCGCCAACGTCCAGGCGGCCTGGCGCGCGGTTCGCCTGCTGCCCAACCTCGCCACCGTGCTCACCGCCGGCTCTCCCGCCGGCGTGGGCGACGGCATGGCCACGCTGAAGACCCGCGCCGACGCGGGCGACGCCCCGCTGATCCTGGTGGGCGGCGGCCTCCGGCGCGAGCACGTGCCCGTCCTGCTCGACTACGGCCTGCGCGCCTTCCACGTGGGCAGCGCCGTACGCGGCTCCTGGGCCGAACCCGTCGACGCGCGGCTGGTCCGCCTGTGGCGCGGATTCATCGACGCTCCTTGAGCGTGCGGGCCCCTGCCGTCAGGCGGGGGAGGAGCCGCGCCGCGAGAGCGCGTGACCGGCGCGGGTGAGAGCCGCCGTCAGGGTCCTGATCGTGGCGGGCTCGTCGAGCACGCCGCCGCCCGCCGTACGCCGATCCTGCCAGGCGCCGACACGGCCGGCGTACTCGTCGCGGTGGGCCAGGTGGAAGGCGTACGTCGCCGCGTACCGGCTCACCAGGTGCGAGGGATGCATGTCCCAGCCCTGGTAGAAGCCGTGCGCCAGGGAGTGGCGGACCAGAGCCGCGTGCCGCCGCCACAGCGCGCGGACGTCGGGACCCGAGGCCGACGCGGGCGAGGCCGCCAGCGAACCGTCGCACAGCTCCACACCCGTCCCCGCGAAGACCGTCTGCATCACGTGCCTGGCGTGGTCGCACGCCGGATGGTCCAGGCGCTGCTCGTGCGGAGGCAGCCCGCAGGCGGCGGTGTAGTCGAAGACCCCGAAGTGGGCCGCCGCCAGGCGCCCGCCGAGCGCGGGCACCAGATCCGCCGAGCGCTGCAGGAACAGCACCGTCTGCGGCGCCTCCACCTGGAGCTCGAACCGCAACGTCCCCCCGGGAAGCCGCAGCCCTTCCTCCAACTCGGCGAGGCAGGCCGCGAACTGGCCCAGATACGCCTCCATGAGCACCTTGGGGAAGGTCACGGTGAACCCGCCGGGCAATTGCCCCACCCGCCGGGTGACGGCCGTCAGGAAGCCGTCCAGGGTCCTGAGGGAGCGCCCGGGATCGCCGTCCGCGAAGGACTTCACCCGCAGGCCCCACCGCCGCGGCAGCCGTCCGGCGGCGTACAGCGCGGCGACCGCCTCCGCCGCCGCCGCGGCGTGCTCGTCCTCCTGCGCGGGATCACGCACGCCGTACCCGTCCTCGAAGTCGATCCGCAGATCCTCGACCGGCTCCGTGTTCAGCTTGTCCGCCACCAGCCGGTGTACGTCCGCGGCCTGCCCGTCCGGCACCTCGAACACCTCCGCCAGGTCGCCTGCGGAGGCCAGATGTACGGCCAGCAGCTCCCGCGCGGCCTCCCCCCACGAGGCCACCGTGTGCACGCCGAAGACGTCGGCCGGCACGTAGACGGTGTGTACCGGCTGCCAGGCGGGCTCCCGCGCGGGAAACCGGCCCGACTGCTCCAGATGAGCCTCCGCGAACCCCTCGACCGGCATTCCACCCAGCGTGACGTCCACCACGATCCTCCCAAAACGAACAACCAACCCCTGAGCCCTGAACCCGGCCCCGAACCCCCGAGCTTCTGCGCCCGAGTCTCCGGGCCGTTCGCGCGCCCGGAACCATGCCCGAAGTCCGGGATCGGCCCGCTTCTGAGCCGCTGTTCCCCGGACCGCTCGCGAGGCCCCGAGTCGGACCGCGTCCCGGGGTGACGGAACCGCTCGCGAGCGCCGCATCTCGGACCGCGTCCGGGGGTTACCGGAACCGCTCGCGAGTTCCGCGGCTCCCTGGACGCCCGTGGACTACTTGCGGCCGCAGGCGGCGAGCATGGCGGCCAGGCCGACGAGTTTCACCCGTTCGCCCCTGCCCAGGGTGCGGGCGAGTGCCGCCTCGGCCTCCTCGATCGCCAGCCACTCCTGGTAGGTCACCGGCTGTACGCCGCGCTCGGCGAGCAGGTCGTCCAGGCTCGTCAGCCCCGCCGGCCGGTCACCTTCGAGGTCGGCGAGCAGGGTGCGGACCGTCTCCGCAGCATCGGACTTGTTGGTGCCGATCACGCCGGTGGGGCCACGCTTGAGCCAGCCCGACACGTACTGCCCCCGGGAGACGCGCCCGGCCTCGTTGGGCACCGTCGAGGTGCCGGCGTCGAACGGCACACCGGGCAGCGGCACGCTCCGGTAACCCACCGAGCGCAGCACCATGCCGACCGGGATCGTCTCGAACTCGCCCGTGCCCACCACCCGGCCGTCGGCCAGCGCCGTACGCTCCAGCTTCAGCGCCTCCACCCGGCCGGACCCGAGGATCTCCACGGGACGCAGCCAGAACCGCACGTCGAGGCGGCGCGGGCGGCCCACCGGCTCGCGCGCCGCCCAGCCGCGCAGCACCTCGACGTTGCCGCGGATCTGCCGTGACAGCGCGGAGACGTCGCTGTCGCCCGCCTCGTCGGGCCGGACCCAGACGTCGGCGTTGCCGAGTTCGCCCAGCTCGCGCAGCTCCTTCAGGGTGAACTTGGCATGCTCGGGCCCTCTGCGGCCGATCATGTGGATCGCCTTGACCTGGCTGTCCGCGAGCCGTGACAGCACCTCCACGGGGACGTCGGTGGAGCTCAGCTCCTCGGCCGTCTTGGCGAGGATCCGCACCACGTCGACCGCCACGTTGCCGACGCCGATCACGGCCACCTCGGGGCTGTCCAGGGTGAACGCGTCAGCGGACATGTCCGGATGCCCGCAGTACCAGTTGACGAAGTCGGTGGCCGCCACGCTGCCGGGCAGGTCCTCTCCCGGGATGCCCATCCGCCGGTCGACCATCGCGCCGGTCGCGTAGACCACCGCGTCGTAGCAGCCGGCCAGGTCCTCGACGGTCACGTCGCGCCCCAGCTCGATCCCGCCCAGGAAGCGGACGCCCGGCAACTCCAGCACCTTCCGCAGGTAGCCGGCGATGGACTTGATCGACGTGTGATCGGGCGCCACGCCGTATCTGACCAGTCCGTACGGCGTTGGCAGGCGTTCGAGCACGTCGACCTCGACCGGGCCCCCGGCCTGCTTGGTCAGCGCCTCGGCCGTGTAGATGCCGGCGGGTCCTGATCCTACGATCGCCACGCGAAGCGGCACGTCGATCTCCTCACGTCTGCACTATCGGCAGGTCACAGTTGCGATTCTGCATCACCGGCACCGTACGCGGCCAGACGTGAGAGACCGTCGTGATCCCCAACGGGTCACAGTTGCGACTCTGACAGGTCAGGTTCGACCGGGGTGGTGGTGAACCGGCCAGTCGTCGACGGGCTGGTCGTGATCTCCCGCCCTGAGCGCGCGCTTGTCGATCTTTCCGTTGGCGTTGGCCGGCAGTTCGGGCAGCACGACGACCCGGCGTGGCACCTTGTGCCCGGACATGTTCTCTCGCGCCCAGGTGATGATCTTGTCCGGCTCTGCCGTCGTACCCTGCCTGGCTACCACGAAGGCCCAGCCGACCTCGCCCAGTCGCCGGTCGGGCACTCCGATCACCGCCGCCTGGGCCAGCGAGCCCTCGCGCAGCAGCAGGCTCTCCACCTCGGCGGGGGACACGTTGAATCCGCCCACGATGAACAGTTCCTTCTTGCGGTCCACGATCGCCAGGTTGCCCGCCTCGTCGAGGGTGCCGATGTCGCCGGTGTGCAGCCAGCCGTCCCTGATCGCCTCGGCCGTCTTGTCGGGTTCGCCCCAGTACCCCCGCATCACCCCGTACCCCCGCTGCAGGATCTCCCCCCGCTCGCCGGCTGGCACCTCCACGCCCCGCAGGTCGACGATCTTGACCTCGATGCCGGGTACGGGCCGTCCGGTACTCGCCGCGATGACCTCCACCGGATCCTCCGCCCTGGTCATCGAGACGACCGTGCCCTCCATCAGCCCGTACGCGTTGATCATCCGCTCCAGGCCGACCTCGTCCAGCAGCCGGTGGATCAGCTCCGCCGGCACCGCCGCCGCGCCGCAGATCGCCACCCGCAACGCGTGCCCGCCGGTGTCGACCTCGTCGAGCAGCCGGTGGAACAGCGTCGGCGGGCCCGCCAGGATGGTGACCCGGTCGCGCTGGATCAGCTCGCGCAGGCCGTCCGGCGTGAAGACGGCGACCGGGATCATCGTCGCCCCGCGCAGCACCGAGGCCACCATCCCGGCGTTGAGCCCGAAACCGTGCGCGAACGGCGCGATGATCGGATACCTGTCTCCCTCGCGCAGCGTGACGATGCCCGCCCAGTCCCAGTAACCCCGCACGACCTGCGCGTGATCGAGCATCACCCCTTTGGGCGTACCGGTGGTGCCGGAGGTGGACATGATCTCGCAAAGATCGTCCGGCCGTACGGCCAGCGCCCGCTCCTCGGCCGTCCGCTCACTGACGGCCGCCCCGCCCGCCAGCAGCCCACCCCGCGTGAGCCTGCCCGCCACGCCCCCTGCCACGGTGCCGGGCAACGAGTCGGGAAGAACCTCCAGCGGGGTGCCGGTCGGGGTGCTCGGCGGTGGGTCAGGTGAGCCGTCGGGTGGTGCGTCGGGCAGCGCGTCGGGCGGAGTGGTTGGCGGGGCGTGGAGCGGGGTGTCGGTCGGGGTGCCGGGTGGGGTGCCCGGCGGTGGATCAGGTAAGCCGCCGGGCAGCGCGTCGGGCGGAGTGGCCGGCGGAGCGTGGAGCGGGGTGTCGGACGGGGTGTCGGACGGGGTGTCGGACGGGGTGCCGGGTGGGGTGCCCGGCGGTGGATCAGGCAGCGGGTCAGGCGGTGGGTCGGGTAAGCCGCCGGGTGGCGTGTCCGGTGGGGGGCCGGGCAGGACGATGTGTTGCACGACGGTGTCGGTCAGCAGGTCGGCGAAGGGAGGTCCGCTCGGGCGTTCCCCGGTGATGAGCACGCGGGTCCCGGTCGCGTCGAGCACGCCGGCCGCCTCGATCCCCTTGTACCGCGACGACAGCGGGACGAGGACCGCACCCGCGTCCCACACGCCGAAGGCGGCGATCACCCAGTCCGGGTCGTTGAGCCCCCAGACGGCGACCCGGTCGCCCGGCTCCACGCCGAGCGCGATCAGCCCCCTGGCGAACGCGCGGGTGCGGTCCAGCAGGTCGCCGAGGGACAGCCGGACGTCTCCCGCCGCGACCACGATCACCTCCGGCCGCCTGGCGGCCCGGTCACGCAGCATCCGGGGGATCGTCCCCCAGCCGGGCACGGGTTCCATGCGTCGCCCTCCCTGCCAGTTCTGCTTGAGCTGCCCGTCCGACCTGGCCTGACCTGCCTGACCCGCCTGACCTGCGCTGCCTGCCCGACCTGCCTGACCTGCGCTGCCTGCGCTGTCAGCCGGTGAGGCCGGTCCGATCGCGGCCCAGGTGGTGTCCTCGCAGGTCGGTCACCGTGCCGGGGCTGGGCGCCTCGGCGATCTCTCCGGCGACCTCCACGGTGATCGACACCGGGGTCAGCGATCTGACCGTCTCCTGGATCCGGCTCCGCCACATCGGGTTGCCGACCAGGCTCGCCCTGCCGAAGGTCACGGTCAGCGTGGCGGCGTCGAGGGTTCCGGGCCTGGACAGCGTCAGGTTCCAGGTGGCGACGCCGTCGATCCTGGACAGGGCGCTCTCCACGCGGGCCAGCGAGAGCCACACGCCGCGCACGAGCACGTGCTCGCCGACCGTGTGCTCGGGCGCGGCCGGTTCACCCGCCGCGCCGACCCTGGCCACCTGCCCGGTGCGCAGCACGGTCTCCCCCCGCGCGATGACCAGCTCCGCGAGCCCTTCGGGGTACGGCGGGCCGGGCAGGAGGTGATCCTTGCCCGGAGCCGCCAGCCCGAGTCCGCTGCCGGTCAGTGGTGTCAGCGCGGCGGACTGCGAGGATCTCCAGGCCAGCGCGCCGCCGTGGAACGGGCTGGCGTAGACCTCGGTCACCTCCGCCCCGAACTCGCCCGCCAGGTGCCCGAGGGTGCGCTTGGTGGCGATCTCGCCGGTCAGGATGAGCTGCCGCAGTCCGAGGTCCAGCGGGTCGAGGAGGAATTCCAGGTGCAGGCGGGCGAGCAGGTCCATGGCGCCGGTCGGCGTGCTGACCAGGGCGGTCGCGCCGAGCACGCGGAGCGCGTGGTGCAGGCGCAGCCGTCCGCGCGGGCCGATCGACGCCGCCGCGGCCGCGGTGCCGGCCGCCGCCTGCGCCCACAGCGGGCCCGCGGGTTCGGCCAGGGCGACCATGACCCGGTCGTTTCCGCCGATCCCGGCGGCTCGGAGGGCGGCGCGGGTCAGTTCGGTGTCCTCCGCCGTGAGCGGCATGACACTGCCCGCGTCGGGGGCCATCAGGAGCAGGCCGCCGGCCGTACGGGCCGTGGCGCACAGGTCGTCGCGGGTCAGCCAGCGCCGGGTCACCGGGCGACCTCGGCCATGAACAGCTCGATCGACGCGCAGACCGCGTCGTGCGGGAGGCCGCCCACCTGGGCCTGCATGATCAGGTCGGTGGCGCCCGCCTCGGCGATCCTGGCCAGGGCCTTGCGTGAGCCCTCCACGTCGTCGATCACCACCATGTGGTGCTCGCGCAGCGTCTCCATGGCCTCCTCGGGCGGGAGCCCGGCGGCGAGCTGCCCGAGCACCCGATGGGTGGCGTGCCGCGCGTCGTAGTAGCCGGGCGGGGTGACCAGGTTGACCTGGCGCCTGATGTACCAGAGGACCGGGTCGGCGGCGACGGCGTACGCCTCCTCCCTGGTGGGCGCCACGAACCAGGGGATCATCAGGGCGATCCGCCGGGTCGCCGGGTCGAAGCCGTGCTCGGCGAGGCGCTCCTTGTATTTGGCGATGTCCTCCGCCACGTCGTCGATGCCCTTGACCATGGTCATGCCGAGCAGGTTGTAGCCGTGCCCGGCAGCCGCGAGATAGCCCTCGAGGGAGGTGGAGGCGACCCAGACCGGGGGATGCGGCACCTGCGCGGGACGCGGGTAGACGGCGACGTCGGGGATCTCGAAGAACTCGCTGGACCGGGTCACCGGCTCACCGTCGGCGTTCCAGATGGCCAGCACGGCCTCCAGGGAGTCCTCCCAGATCTTCCTCGACTGCTCGAAGGGGCGCTGGAACGCCTGGTACTCCAGGGGGGAGGCGCCGCGGCCGGTGCCGAACTCGACCCTGCCGCCGGAGAGCACGTCGAGCGTCGCCACCCGTTCGGCGGTGCGGATCGGCGACTGGAAGGGGAGCAGCACCACGCCCAGCCCCAGCCGGATGCGCCCGGTGCGCTGGGAGATCGCCGCCAGCACCAGGTCGGGGGCGGATGAATGGGAGAAACCCCTGGTGAAGTGGTGCTCCACGAACCAGGCGGTGTCGATGCCCAGCCGGTCTCCCAGGACGACCTGATCGATCACATCGCGGAAGGTCCGCTGTTCGACCTCGCGGGTTCGCCCGCGCACCTCCAGCTCGTAACCCAGGCTGATCCGTAGGGACGTCATCCGCGCCTCCGTCACTGCTTCCTAACAAGCGCTCGCTTGGTGAGATTACCAGTCAGGTGAGAACGCAACAAGCCAGGGCTTGCGGGGAGGGCCTGACGCGATCAGAGTGGGGTTCCGTGACCTCTGGGGCGCAGAACCGGCGAAGAACGGGCGAACGACGCCCCAAGGACGGCACGCCCGCAGAGGCCGGCGCCGGCCCGCCGTCCGGCGAGGACCCTCCGATACCCTCCGCGCCTCGCAAGCCGGTCGATGGGCCCAGGTACGAGGCGCTCGGGCGGGTGATGGCGGTGCTGGCGACCGAGGCCGAGCTGATCGAATCGTGCCGTGACCTGATGTGGTGGCCGGGCCCCGACGGCAGCTGGCACATCGAATGGCGCGACGGGCCGCTCGCCTCCGAGGTCGCCACGCTGCTGGCGGGACACGTCCGCGACCCGGCCCTCGCCGACACCCCGGTCGTCCTCGGCGAACCGGCGGCCCGCGCGTTCGCCGAGGTCGACGTGCTGGGCGTGCGCTTCGTGCTGCGCGCCATCGACCCGCTGGGCCGCGAGCGCGTACTGGCCCGCCGCAGCCTGTGGCGGCTGCGCGAGGCCCTCGACACCACCCGCTCCACCACCGCCCGCCACCCGTGGGAAGAACTGCTCGGCGGCTAGCCGGCACGCATGCCCACGCGGCCGGCAGGGCTCCACAAAACCCGGCTCGCAAGCCCCGACTCACAGACCGGGCTCACAGACCGGGCTCACAGACCGGGCTCACAGACCGGGCTCACAGACCGGGCTCACAGACCGGGCTCACAGACCGGGCTCACAGACCGGGCTCACAGACCGGGCTCACAGACCGAGCTCACAAACCAGGGCTTAAACCCGGTTCACAGACCCGCGGCGCTCGCCAGGCGGGCGCGGTGTGACTGGGGCGGGCCCAGGAGTTGGGCGTCGGAGGTGGCGCGCTTGAACGCGAGGTGGGCGTCGTGTTCCCAGGTGATGCCGAGCCCGCCGTGGATCTGGATGTTCTCGCCGGCGGCGGCGAGGTACGCCTCGGTGCAGTAGGACCCGGCGATCGCGGCCACCACCGGCAGGTCGGCTGGATCCGCGCGGGCCGCCGCGTACGCCGCCGAGCGGGCCGACTCCACCAGCAGCAGCACGTCGGCGAGCTTGTGCTTGACCGCCTGGAACGACCCGATCGGCCGGCCGAACTGGTGCCGCCGCAGGGCGTGGGCCACGGCCGACGCGAGACAGCGCGAGGCCCCGCCCACCTGCTCGGCCGCCAGCCCGGCGACGCCCGTGTCGCGCACCATGGCCGCCGCCGCGCCGTCTCCGGCCCGCCGCGCCGGGACGCCGTCGAAGGTCAGCTCCACCAGCGGACGCGTCCGGTCCAGCGTCACGTACGGCACGCGGCGCGTGGGCACGGCCTCCACCAGGGCGTCGCCCACGAAGGCCAGCACGATCTCGCCGTCGAGCGCGTGCCCGGCGGTTCCGGTGAGCCGGTCGCCCGTGAGGGTCAGATCGGCGTCGGACGGGAGGATCACGGTCGCGGTCGCGGTGCCGGCGGCCAGCGCGGGGAGCAGCCGGGACATCGCGTCCTCATCGCCGCCCGCGACCAGCGCCGACGCCGCGAGCACGACGGTCTGGAGGTAGGGCAGGGGTGACAGGGCGCGGCCCAGCTCCTCGCAGACCACGGAGACCTCGGCGAGGCCGCGGCCCGCTCCGCCGTACCGTTCGGGGATGGCGAGGCCCGCTATGCCCAGGTCGCCGCAGATGCGCTCCCAGGAGGTGCCGGGGCGGGCGTCGAGAAAGGACCTGACGGTGTCGCGCAGTTCGCGCTGGTCGTCGCTCAGCCTCACGGGGAGAGCATAGACCAAGCGAGTGCTTGCTCGTCGCGGCGGAATATCCTCTTCGTGCCCGCCGCCGAGCCGATAACCTGTAAGCCTTCACCGGCCCATGTCAGCGGGCCCGTCAATCCACTGGGAGTAGCCGTGCTACTGCGAATGTCGTCGTTGTTTCTTCGCACCCTGCGGGACGACCCGGCGGACGCGGAAGTGCCGAGCCACAAGCTCCTCGTCCGCGCCGGCTACGTCCGCCGCGTCGCGCCCGGCATCTACTCGTGGCTGCCGCTGGGCAAACTGGTCCTGGAGAACGTCACCAGGATCGTCCGCGAGGAGATGAACCGGATGGGCGGCCAGGAGGTGCTCTTCCCCGCCCTGCTGCCCCGCGACTACTACGAGGCGAGCGGCCGCTGGACCGAGTACGGCGACCTGCTGTTCCGCCTCAAGGACCGCAAGGGCGCCGACTACCTCCTCGGGCCCACCCACGAAGAACTGTTCACCGACATGGTCAAGGGGGAGTATTCCTCCTACAAGGACTTCCCGGTCACGCTCTACCAGATCCAGACGAAGTACCGTGACGAGGCCAGGCCCCGCGCCGGGATCCTGCGCGGTCGCGAGTTCGTGATGAAGGACTCCTACTCCTTCGACCTCGACGACGACGGCCTCAAGCGCTCCTACGAGCAGCACCGCGAGGCGTACATCAAGACGTTCGAGCGGCTCGGCATCGACTACCGGATCTGCTTCGCCATGTCCGGCGCGATGGGCGGCTCCGCGTCGGAGGAGTTCCTGGCGCCCGCGCCGAGCGGCGAGGACACCTTCGTCTCCTGCCACTCCTGCGGCTACGCGGCCAACGCCGAGGCGGTCACCACGCCCGCGCCGCCCGAGGTGACGGGGGAGCGGCCCCCGCTCCGGGTGCTCGACACGCCTGGCACGCCGACCATCGAGACCCTGGTCGACTTCGTCAACGAGCGGTTCGGCCTCGGCGTGACCGCCGCGCACACGCTCAAGAACGTCGTGCTCAAGGTGCGCACCCCCGGCAGCGACAAGGCCGAGACCCTGGTCGTCGGCGTGCCCGGCGATCGGGAGGTCGACTTCAAGCGCCTGGAGGGGGCGCTGGCCCCCGGCGTGCCCGAGATCTTCGAGGCGGCCGACTTCGCGAAGCACCCCGGCCTGGTCCGCGGCTACATCGGCCCGCAGGTGCTCAAGGACCTCGGCATCACCTATCTGGTCGACCCGCGCGTCGTCACCGGCAGCTCCTGGGTCACCGGCGCCAACGAGCCGGGTAAGCACGCCGCCGACGTCGTGGCCGGCCGTGACTTCGTCCCCGACGGCACCATCGAGGCCGCCGAGATCCGGGCCGGTGACGAGTGCCCGCGCTGCGGCTCGCCGGTGTCCATCGACAGGGGCATCGAGATCGGCCACATCTTCCAGCTCGGCCGCAAGTACGCCGACGCGGCCCAGCTCGACGCCCTCGGTCCCGACGGCAAGCAGATCCGGATCACCATGGGCTCGTACGGCATCGGCGTCTCCCGCGCGCTCGCGGTGATCGCCGAGCAGAAGCACGACGAGCTGGGCCTGGTGTGGCCGCGCGAGGTCGCCCCCGCCGACGTGCACATCGTCGCCACCGGCAAGGACAACCAGATCGAGGTCGCGCTCGACCTCGCCGGCGAGCTTGAGGCCACCGGCCTGCGGGTGCTCGTCGACGACCGGAAGGGCGTGTCGCCCGGCGTGAAGTTCAAGGACGCCGAGCTGCTCGGCGTGCCCACCATCGTGGTTATCGGCCGTGGCCTCGCCCAGGGCGTCGCCGAGCTCCGCGACCGGGTGACCGGCGTCAAGGAGGAGATCCCGCTCGCCGAGGCCGCCGCACTCGTCGCCGCCGCCTGCCGTACCTGACGAAACCGGCCCGCCGCCCCGCGAGGGGCGGCGGGCGCGTTCTACTTCTTCGTGCGGCCGCGGCGGAGTACGGCGGGGCCGGCCAGGCAGGCGACCGCGATCAGCAGGATGACCAGCGAGACCGGGCGGGTGAGGAAGACCGTCGGGTCGCCCTCGCTGAACGCCAGCGCGCGCCGGAACTGCACCTCCATCAGCGGGCCCAGCACCGCGCCCAGGATCAGCGGCGCCACCGGATAGCCCGCGCGGCGCAGTACGAAGCCCAGCAGGCCGAACCCGTAGGCGATGAACACGTCGAACACGCTCTGGGAGATCGAGTAGACGCCCAGCGTGGCGAAGGTCAGGATGGCCGGGGTGAGCACCGCCGCGGGCACGCTGAGCAGCTTCACCCAGAGCCGGATCAGCGGCAGGTTCAGCACCAGCAGCATCACGTTGCCGATGTAGAGGCTGGCGATCAGCGTCCACACCAGAACGGGCTGCTGGTCGAAGAGCAACGGGCCGGGCTGCACGTTGTAGATCTGGAAGGCGATCAGCAGCATGCTCGCCGTGGCCGACGTCGGGATGCCCAGGGTGAGCAGCGGCACCAGCACCCCGGAGAACGCCGCGTTGTTGGCCGCCTCCGGCCCCGCGACCCCCTCGATGGCGCCCTCGCCGAACTCCTCCTTGTGCTTGGAGAGCCGCTTCTCGACGTTGTAGCTGAGGAAGGTGGGCAGCTCCGCGCCGCCCGCGGGCAGCGAGCCGATCGGCAGGCCGAACGCGGTGCCGCGCAGCCACGGCTTCCACGACCGGCGCCAGTCCTCGCGGGTCATCCCGATCTTTCCGCTGACCGCGACCGTCCCCGGCCCGTCGGTGTGCCGTCCGGCGGCCGTCGAGACGGCCTCGGCCACGGCGAACAGGCCGACCGCGAGGGCCACCACCGACAACCCGTCGTACAGCTCGGGGATCCCGAAGGCGAGGCGCGGCTGGCCGGTCATCCCGTCGATGCCGACCATGCCGATCGCCAGGCCGAGGAAGAGGCTGGACAGCCCGCGCACGATCGAGGAGCCCATCAGCGAGGTGACGGTGACGAACGCCAGCACCATGATCGAGAAGTACTCGGCGGGCTGGATCAGCTTGGCGATGTTCGACATCGCCGGCGCGAGGAAGGTGATCACCACGGTGGAGATCGTGCCCGCCACGAACGATCCGATCGCCGCCGTGGCCAGAGCCGCCCCCGCCCGGCCCTTCCTGGCCATCGGGTACCCCTCCAGCGTGGTGGGGATCGAGGCCGTCTCGCCGGGGATGTTGAGCAGGATGGCCGTCGTGGAGCCGCCGTACATGCCGCCGTAGTAGATGCCGGAGAACATCACGAAGGCGCCGATCGGATCGAACACGAAGGTGAGCGGCAGCAGCAACGCGATCGTGGTCGCCGGGCCGAGGCCGGGCAGCACGCCGACCAGCGTGCCGAGGGTGACGCCGACGACGGCGAGCAGCAGATTCTGCAGGCTGAGCGCGTGGCCGAACCCGTCGAGCAGGTTACCGAGGACGTCCATCTCAGATCGCCAGCCTGATGAGTCCCGGCGGCAGCGCGATGCCGAGGACCCGGTCGAACACGAAGTAGGTCACCAGCGCCAGCACCAGCGCCACCGCGACGTCGCGCAGCGGCCTGCGGCTGCCCAGGACGCGGGCCACGGCGGCGAAGAAGAGCGTGGTCGCCTGCCAGTAGCCGACCGGCGTGAGGATCAGGGCGTAGACCACCAGCGCGCCGACCAGCAGCAGCACCGAGGGCCAGTGCGTCTCCTCGCCGCCTGCCGTGCCCTCCCTGAACGCCTGCACCACACCGGCCACGGCGACGGCCGCCATGCCTGCCCCGACGAGGAGGGGAAAGGCCCGCGGGCCGACCGCCTGGTACCCGTTCCCCTCCGGGATCATGAACGCCTGGGCCAGCACCACCACGGCGGCGACCAGGAATCCGGCGGCCACGATCCGCCGCGACCGGCCAGGGGCGCCCGCTTCTTCGTTCACTCGCCCAGCCCGAGTTCGCCGAGGATCGTGGTGACCTGCTTGCGCTGTTCGGTCAGGACCTTCCCGAACTCCGCTCCCGGGGTCCAGTCCTCGGTCCAGTTGTTCTGTTCGAGCAGCTTCTTCCAGCACGATGTCTGGCGCATCCTGTCGACCAGCTTGATGACGTCCTGCTGCTGCTCGGGGGTCAGCCCGGCGGGCGCGAGCACCCCGGCCAGCGTCGAGACGGCCTGGTCGGCCAGGCCCAGCTCCTTCATCGTCGGCGCGTCCACGCCGGCGGCCCGCTGGTCGCCGTCCACGGCCAGCACCTTGAGCGTGCCGGCCTCGATCTGCGGGCGCAGCTCCGCCACCGTGTCGATGCCGACCGTGGCGGCCCCGCTGAGCAGCAGGTTCATCGACTCGCCGCCGCCGGCCGTGGGCACGTAGTTGATGTCCTTGGCCGAAATGCCCTGGCTCTTGGCCATCCCCGCCACGGTCATCTGGCCGGGCCCGCCCAGCGACCCGCCGGTCCACTTGACGCTCCGCGGCTTGCGCTTCATCACGGCGAGCAGCTCGGTGAGCTCGCCGTACGGCGAGGCCTTGGGCACCACGATGGCGCTGGGACCCCTGCTCAGCCCGGCGATGGGGGTGAGGCTCGTCAGGTCGACGGGGGAGTCGTTGTTGACGATGCCGCCGAGCATGGTGACGCTGTCCATGACCATCAGCTGGTACGGGTCGCCCTGCTTCTTCGCGAACTGGGCCAGGCCGATCGTGCCGCCCGCCCCGGGGACGTTGGTGACGGTGGCCTCCACGGAGGCGACCTTGCACTGGCTGAGCGCGTTGGCGACGCCCCTGGCACGGGTGTCCCAGCCGCCGCCGGGACTGCCGGGCGCCATGATCGACAACGCCTTGCTCGGGTAGGCGGCGTCGGCCGACTCGGCGGCGTCGCCGACGGCGCAGCCGCTCGCGAGCGCGGTCATCGCGACGGTGACGGCGGCGAAATTCATGATCTTCATGTGAGCTCCCGGGGGGTGAGAATCGAGGCGAAGAAGTCCTGGACCGGCGCGAGCACCCGCATCGGCTCGTGCGCGACGCCGTCGACCATGTCGAACCTGACCCGGATGCCGTGCTCCTCGAAGTTGTCGCGGAGGGCCATGAGCCGTTCGATCCGGGTGCTGCCGTGGGCGTCGGCGCCGTCCATCCAGTTCGAGTCCCCGGCGTTGTTGATCTCCCAGGTCTCGGTGTCCGCAGCGCCCACGACCATCTGGACGGGCACCTCCCGCAACTCCTCCACGCGGGGGGCGCTGCCGAACTCCGCTTCGAATCCCCGTAGCCCGATCCACCACGGGCTACCGCGATCGATGTACGTTATCCGCCCTGGTGCACCAATTGAAACGCCGAGCAGCCGATCCGGGTGCAGGTAGGCGAACCGGTGGGCGAACTGGCCGCCACCGGAGAAGCCGTGCAACAGGAACCTGCCGGTCGCCACGTTGAAGCGCTCTCCCACCTCCTCCACCATGGAAAGCAGCAACCGGTCGAACCTGATGTCGCCGTAGCGGATGAACTTGAAGTTGTGCAGGTCCGCCGGGTCGCCGATGCCGGCCGGGAAGAGCGGCGCGAGCACCATGCACCCGTGCTCCTCGGCCCAGCTCGCGAAGTTGTCCCGGTACTGCGGCCCGCGCCGCCCCGTCCCGTGCTGCAGTACGGCGAGCGGCACCGGGTCCGCCGTGACCGAATGCGCGGACGGCACATAGAGGCAGTAGGAGAAACGCTGGTCATGGCGCGAGGCGAAGATCGTGGTCGCCCCCGCCGAATAGAACCCGGTGGGGTGCTTCACTTGCCCACCCTCAACTGACGCCATTTGTCCGGTCCTCCAAAGTCGCATGTCAGAGGCACACCTTGGAGAACACGGCGGGCCGTCACAAGAGGATTGACGGCAATGCGGTAATCGCCTGCACACTGAGGGGATGACCGTGACGTTGCTGCTCGGGTCGCCGCACGAGCGGTCGGTCCTCCTCCACCAGTCCCCGCTGGCCGAGCTGTGCGCCTGCCTGCACGCGCTCGACGAGCCGGGGCACCATCCGGGCAGCGCGCGCTGGGTCGCGACGGCCCACAGCGAGGTCGACGACACCCTGCTGGCCCGCGCGGTGACCTGGGCGCCGCTGTGGAGCGCGTTCCGCGCCCGCTACCTGCTGCCCGTGTCGGCCGCCACCAAGGCCACCCTCGACGCCGAGCTGGCCGGGATCGAGGCGCTGCCCCCGGCCGACTTCGTCGCGATGACCGTGCAGGCGCTGATCGGCAAGAACGACACCGCGCTCGCCGGCCCCGACCTGAGCGACGGGGTGATGCACCGCCTCTGGCTGATCTCCTCCAGCAGGCTGGAACTGGGCCTGCGGTTGCGGGAGGACCCGGGCGGTTTCCGGCGGCGGCTGCTCGACTTCCTCGCGGACTTCTCCGCCGCCGCCTTCGAACGGGAGTGGCCGCAGGTCAAGCCGTTGCTGGAGCACGACGCCGCGCTACGCCGCCGAGCCCTGCGCCGGCGCGGCCCCCTGGTGCTCGGCGACTTCCCGACGGCCACCACGCACGACGACCCGCCCCGCGTCACCCTCGACAAGCTCTACAACGCCACCGCGCGCATCGACGAGCACCGGCCGTGCATCCTGATCCCCACCGTCCACGGCAGGCCGCACTTCGTGGTCAAGCACTTCCCCGGCTATCCCGTCGTGATCCAGCACGGGATCGAGCACGGGATTCAGCAGGGGGTCGAACACGGCGCCGCCGACGACCCGGTTCCCTCCCTGGAGACCGTACGGCGCCGCCTGGCCGCGCTCCAGGACCCGACCAGGCTCAAGCTCTGCTACGCAATCCTGCGCAACCCCGTGGCGACGGCCGAGCTGGCCACGCAGCTCGGGATGACCGCGCCGCAGGTCTCCCGGCACCTGCGCAGGCTGCGGGAGGCCGGGCTGGTCCACTTCCACCGGCGTGGCCCCGTCGTCTACTACCAGCTCGACGCCGAGGCGATCGGCAGGCTGGGACCGGACCTGCTGTCGGTGCTCTACCGCTGAGCGGTCACCCTCCGGGAGCCGCCGAGGCGGGGGCGTCGGCCGGGGTCGCCTGGGTCGTCGGGGTGGCGGGCGCGGGGGACGGGGTGGCGGGCCGCAGGCCGGGCAACGCGGTGATCTCCGGGCGCAGGCCGTACGACCTCGTGACGGACTCCTGCATGGCCAGGGCGGCGAGCCGGCGCACGGGCCCGTCGTCGACCGCGACCAGCTCCAGGTAGACGGCTGTCACGCCCTCCTCCACGAGGGTGGCCAGGCGCACGGCCTCGGCGGAGGTGCCGGGCCGCAGCGGCAGCGTGTAGGAGGGCTCGGCCTCGACGGGGGTGCCGCCGCGCCCGTTGATCAGCGTGCGGAGCTGGTCGCGCCGGTTGCGATGGGCGGCGTGGGCGGCGGTCAGCAGGGACCGCTGCCGCCCCTCGACGCGGGCCGCGCCGAGACTGTAGGCGTAGACGGCGGCGTGCTCGGCGGCCAGCGCCTTCAGCAATGCCGCCAACAGGGCGTCCCGGGCGCTCACAGTGGTCGTGGCGCTCACAGTGCTCACAGTGCTCAAAGGGGCCTCGACAGGGCTTGGACGTGCGCGGCCTCGCAGGCGCCGATACTGGCCAGGAGCTGGGCGAGTGGCGGGGAGACCGACTGGAGCTGCTTGGGCCTGGCGGCGGCGGCCTTGCGTTCGGTGTCGCGCAGCCGGGTGCGCGACACCTTCCCGGGCGAGGCGCCCCCCGAGGGAGCCGGCGACGCGGTCTGTGCGGTGACCGGTGCAGTCGCCGGTGTGGTGGCGGGCGGGAGCCGGCGCCGGAGCTCCGCCAGATGCACCTTGTGCCGCTCAAGGAACGGGAGAAGGGCGGGCTCGTCGGCCGCGGCCCTCTCGTACAGCGCGATGGTCCGCTCCTTGCCGGCGATGACCTGCCGCAGCAGCTCCACCTGCGGATCGGGTGGGGCGGGGGCCACCGGCTCGGGCTCGTTCGCGGCGCACCCGGCCATCGCGGCGACGGCGGCTCCCATGGCGCCACCGCGGATCAGGGCGCGCCGGGTCAGGCGACGCGGACGCACGGATGGGCCTCCCGGACAAGACGCTGCTGTATCTCTCTGCCGACGCCCTAGCATGGTACGGCCCGCCGCGAGGAGATGGCCGCAGGCGGGCTCGCACGCTGGAGAGTGGCGCTCTTTCCGTCCCAGGGTGTGGATAGGCTGGTTAACCGCATGGGCGAGGTCCGCCCGATTGAGATCGTGACAAAATAGGAGGTCGGCATGGGAAGAGATTCATCCCGTGACCGCCTGATGAAGCTCCTTGATCCCGTGGTCGTGGGTGAGGGGCTCGATCTGGAGGATGTCACGGTCACCCCGGCGGGCAAGCGGCGGGTGCTGCGCGTCATCGTCGACCGTGACGGTGGTGCGAGCCTCGACGACATCGCCGACGTGAGCAGGGCGATCTCGGCGGCGCTCGACGCCGACGACGTCATGGGCGGCACCCCGTACATGCTCGAGGTCACCTCTCCGGGCGTGGACCGGCCGCTGACGGAGCCGAGGCACTGGCGCCGCGCGGCGGGCCGCCTGGTCAAGGCCGAACTCGGTGATGGCACGGAGGCCGAGGGCCGGGTGCTCGTGGCCGACGACTCAGGAGTGGAGCTCGACGTGTCGGGCACACCACGCCGATTTGACTTCAAGGACCTCACCCGTGGCCGGGTGCAGGTCGAATTTCGCCGGCTAGACGACGCTGACGACGGCGACGACGGCGAAGAGGGCTAAGGGGGGCCTCGTGGATATCGACATGAGCGTTCTGCGCAGCCTGGAGCGGGAGAAGGACATCTCCTTCGAGCTGGTGGTCAAGGCGATCGAGGATGCGCTGCTGATCGCCTACTTCCGCACCGAGGGCGCGGCCGCCAAAGCCAGGGCGCAACTCGACCGGGATACCGGTCATGTCACGATCTGGGCGGCGGAGATCGATGAGGGCGGCGAGATCGCCAGAGAGTACGAGGACACTCCGGGAAACTTCAGCCGTATCGCGGCGACCACCGCCAAGCAGGTGATCCTGCAGCAGTTGCGCGACGCGGAGGACGAGGTCAACTTCGGCGAGTTCGCCAGCCGCGAGGGCGAGCTGGTGGCGGGCATCATCCAGCAGGGCAAGGACCCTCGGGTGGTGCTGGTCGACCTCGGCAAGATCGAGGCGGTGCTGCCGCACAACGAGCAGGTGCCCGGCGAGGACTACGTCCACGGCGAGCGGATCCGCTGCTACGTCGTCCAGGTCAAGAAGGGGCACAAGGGGCCGTCGGTGACGCTCTCGCGTACCCATCCCGGCCTGGTGAAGAAGCTGTTCGCGCTGGAGGTGCCGGAGATCGCCGACGGCACCGTGGAGATCGCCGCCGTCGCCCGCGAGGCGGGCCACCGTACGAAGATCGCCGTGCGGTCCCGCAGGCAGGGGGTGAACCCCAAGGGCGCCTGCATCGGGCCGATGGGGTCACGGGTGCGTAACGTCATGACGGAGCTCCACGGCGAGAAGATCGACATCATCGACTGGTCGGACGAGCCCGCCGACTTCGTCGGGAATGCCCTTTCTCCCGCCCGCGTTTCTCATGTTGAGGTGCTGGATGCCGAGGCCCGCGTGGCCAGGGTGACCGTGCCCGACTACCAGTTGTCCCTGGCGATCGGCAAAGAAGGGCAGAACGCCCGGCTCGCGGCACGCCTCACGGGATGGCGGATCGACATCCGTCCGGACACGATGATCGGGGATGCCGCCGGTCCCTACGATGCGTCAACAAGGTAAGCTGAAATATGGTGGCCAGGCGGCCCCGCTGAGAACATGTGTGGGCTGCCGGGTTCGCACGGTCAAGTCCGAGCTGCTCCGCCTGGTGCTGGTCGAGGGTGTTATCGTCCCCGACCTGCGAGGGCGGCTACCAGGTCGAGGTGCGTCACTGCATCGAAACCTCGGTTGCCTGGAGCTCGCCGAGCGTCGCCGAGCACTCCCACGCGCGTTTCGTGTCGCTGGGACGCTCGATGTGACGCGGGTGCGTGCCCACCTGGAGGAGCGAGACGAAGATGGAGGAACCGCGTGAAGGTTGCCAACTGTCATGTAGGACGCCGAGTTGATGGGCGGGTCAGATAGCGATGAGCGCCTGATGAGCATGCGGCGATGAGTACGACTAGGTAGCGACGGTCCGGCGGCACTGCAAGCCTCCCCGGGCCGAGTAAGGGAGTGCAGTGGCGAAGGTCCGGGTCTACGAGCTCGCCAAGGAGTTCGGCGTTGAGAGCAAGGTCGTAATGGCCAAGCTCCAGGAGATGGGCGAGTTCGTGCGTTCGGCGTCCTCGACCATAGAGGCGCCGGTGGTCCGAAAGCTCACGGAAGCGTTCTCGGGCGGGTCCAAGGGGTCGTCCGACAGATCAAGGTCGTCCCATAGGGCGACGCCCCGGCCGGGTGACAGCCAGGCCGGCAATGGTGCTCAGGCACCCAGTAGCAATGCCCCCAAGCCGGGGCCGAGGCCGGGCCCCCGGCCCACCCCGGGTCCGGCGAGTGGGCCGAGTCCCGTGGTGAGCGCGCCGAGTCCGGTGGAGAGCGGGCCGAGTCCCGCGACCCCGGTGCCGCCGCGCCCGCCTGTGCCGATGCCGCACAGCCCGCAACCGCAGGCCGAGCAGCAGCCGGTTCAGCAGCCGCCGGCACCGCAGCAGCGTCCCGAGGCCGTCCAGCGGCCCGAGGCCGCTCGCTCGGCGCCTCCGGCGCAGCGGCAGGGGCCTTCCGGTCCCAAGCCGGGCCCACGCCCCGCGCCGCGTCCCGCCGCCCAGCAGAGTCCCGCGGCTCCGGCCGCCGGTCCGGGTGCGGGTGCCGGTGCGGGCACAGGTGCGGGTGGTGGCCGTCCGGCCGGCGGCGGGAAGCCGGGACCGCGTCCCGGCCCTCGTGGTCCGCGTCCGGGCAACAACCCGTTCTCCTCGAACGCCAGCGGTATGGGCCAGCCCCGTCCGCCGCGCGGTGGCGGCCGTGACAGCGGTCCTCCTCGCGAGGCAGGTGCGGGCGCCGGAGCCGGAACCCGCGAGCCGCGGCGTGACGGCGGCGGTCAGGGCCCTGGTCAGCGTGAAGGCGGCATGCCGCGTCCGCCCGCGGGCCGTACCGGTCCGCCCGGTGCGGCAGGTCCCCGGCCCGGTGCCGGTGGCCCGCGTCCCGGCGGCGGTCCCGGTGCCGGTGGTCCGCGTCCCGGTGGTCCGCGTCCCAACCCGATGATGATGCCGCAGCGCCCTGCCCCCGGCCCCGGTGGCGGTGGCGGTGGCGCCGGTCGTCCTGGTGGCGGCGGTGGTCGTCCTGGTGGCGGCGGTGGCGGCGGTGGTCGTCCTGGTGGCGGCGGTGGCGGCGGTGGTCGTCCTGGTGGCGGCGGCGGCGGTTTCGCCGGTCGTCCCGGTGGTGGCGGCGGCGCCGGTGCTCGCACCGGAACCGGTGGTCCCGGTGGTGGCGGCGGTGGTTTCGCCGGCCGTCCGGGCGGCGGTGGCCGCGGTCGCGGCGGTGGCACGGCAGGCGCGTTCGGCCGCCCAGGCGGTCGGCCCGCGCGTGGCCGCAAGTCGAAGCGGCAGAGGCGCCAGGAGTTCGACAACATGCAGGCCCCGGCGATCGGTGGCGTGCAGGCTCCCCGCGGTGGCGGTCAGACGATCCGTCTCCCGCGTGGCGCCTCCCTGTCCGACTTCGCCGACAAGATCGGTGCGAACCCCGCGTCGCTGGTGCAGATCATGTTGCACCTCGGCGAGATGGTGACCGCCACCCAGTCGGTGAACGAGGAGACGCTTCAGCTCCTGGGCGCCGAGCTCGACTACGTCATCCAGGTCGTCAGCCCGGAGGAGGAGGACCGGGAGCTTCTCGAGTCCTTCGCCATCGAGTTCGGCGAGGACGAGGGCGACGAGGGCGACCTCGCCGCGCGTCCGCCGGTCGTGACCGTCATGGGTCACGTCGACCACGGTAAGACGAAGCTGCTCGACGCGATCAGGAACACCAACATGGTGGCGCGCGAGGCGGGTGGCATCACCCAGCACATCGGCGCCTACCAGGTCGAGACCCAGCATGAGGGACAGGACCGCAGGGTCACCTTCATCGACACCCCGGGTCACGAGGCGTTCACCGCCATGCGTGCCCGTGGTGCCCAGGCGACCGACATCGCGGTGCTGGTCGTCGCGGCCGACGACGGTGTGAAGCCGCAGACGATCGAGGCCCTGAACCACGCGCAGGCGGCGGCGGTCCCGGTCGTGGTCGCGGTCAACAAGGTCGACAAGGAGGGCGCGGACCCGGGCAAGGTGCGGGCCCAGCTCACCGAGTACGGCCTCGTCGCCGAGGAGTACGGCGGCTCGACGATGTTCGTCGACATCTCCGCCAAGAACGGGACCGGCATCGAGAACCTTCTCGAGGCGATCCTGCTCACCGCGGACGCCGAGCTCCAGCTGCGGGCCAACCCGTCGATGGACGCCCAGGGCCTCGCCATCGAGGCGAACCTCGACAAGGGCCGTGGCCCCGTCGCGACCGTGCTGGTTCAGCGCGGCACGCTGCGGGTCGGTGACTCGATCGTCTGTGGCGAGGCCTTCGGCCGCGTCCGGGCGATGCTCGACGACAACGGCGAGGCCGTGACCGAGGCAGGCCCGTCGAGGCCGGTCCTGGTCATGGGTCTGACCGCGGTGCCGAGCGCCGGTGACAACTTCATAGTGGTCACCGACGACCGGATGGCGCGTCAGATCGCCCAGCAGCGTGCGGCACGCCAGCGCAGCGCCGACATGGCGCGGTCGGGTCGCAGGCGCACCCTCGAAGAGCTCTTCAAGGACATGGAGAAGGGCCAGGTCGACGAGCTCAAGCTCATCATCAAGGGCGACGTCTCCGGTTCCGTCGAAGCCCTCGAGGACGCCCTGCTCAAGATCGACGTTGGCGAAGAGGTCAACCTCAGGGTTCTGCACCGCGCTGTCGGTGCGATCACCGAGTACGACGTCAACCTCGCCATCGCCGACGAGAACGCGGTCATCATCGGCTTCAACGTCCGGCCGGAAGTCCGTGCACGCGACCTCGCCGAGCGCGAGGGCGTGGACATCCGCTACTACTCGGTCATCTACCAGGCGATCGAGGAGGTCGAGGCAGCCCTCAAGGGCATGCTGAAGCCGGAGTTCGAGGAAGTCCAGATGGGCACCGCCGAAGTCCGCGAGGTCTTCAAGGTGCCGAAGATCGGCAACGTGGCGGGCTGCCTGGTCCGTTCGGGCACGATCGTCCGCAACAGCAAGGCCAGGATCATCCGCGACAATGCCGTCGTGGCCGACAACCTGACCGTCTCCTCACTGCGTCGTTTCAAGGACGACTCGACCGAGGTCCGCGAGGGCTTCGAGTGTGGTATCGGCGTCGGCTACAACGACATCAAGCTCGACGACGTCATCGAGACGTTCGAGATGCGGGAGAAGCCGCGCGCCTGACGCTTCTCGCACCCGCCGGGGTACGGCTCGCATGCCTACCCCGGCGGGACCGGGAGCGTCTCGCGGGGCGAGGCTGACATGTACGTTGGTGCTCTGACTTTGGACATCCTGCTCGGCGACGTTCACTCGCTGAAGCAGAAGCGCTCGGTGGTGCGTCCCATCATCGCCGAGGTGCAACGACGGTTCCCGGGTGTGGCCGTCGCCGAGACCGGGAATCAGGATCTGCACCGCCGTGCCGAGATCGGGATCGCGGTGGTCTCCGCCTCCGCCGCGAACTGCGGCGAGGTGCTGGAGGGGTGCGAGCGCCTGGTGGCTTACCGCCCGGATATCGAGTTGCTGTCCGCCAAGCGGCGGCTCTACAACGAAGACGAGGATTGACGCCAGACGACCGGCCGGAGCCGCCCTCCGCGCCGGTCGTCTTCGCCAGGAGGGGGAGCGAATATGGACGCCGCACGCGCGCGTAAGCTGGCCGATCGGATCCAGCAGGTGGTGGCGGAGATGCTCGAGCGCAGGATCAAGGATCCCCGGCTGGGGTTCGTGACGGTCACCGACGCACGCATCACCGCCGACCTGCGGGACGCCACGGTCTTCTACACCGTGTTCGGTTCCGACGCGGAACGCGCCGACAGCGCCGCCGCACTGGAGAGCGCCACCGGCGTCATCCGTTCGGAGGTCGGCAGGCAGACCGGGCTGCGCCACACCCCTACGCTGACCTTCACGCACGACCCGCTGCCCGACAGCGCCAAGCACATCGACGGCCTGCTGGCCGAGGCCAAGGCCAGGGACGACGAGATCGCCAAGCGGGCCGAGGGCGCGGTGCACGCCGGCGAGGCCGACCCGTATCGCAAGCCCGGTGAGCCGGAATCCGAGGAAATCGGCGACGAGCCGTCTGACCACGCGGGATACTCCGCAACGTGACGGGAGACGACCGGCTCCACGGCGCCGGCTGCCGGGTGCCGGAGCAAGAT
Source organism: Dolomitihabitans soli (assembly GCF_022213955.1). Classification (GTDB taxonomy): domain Bacteria; phylum Actinomycetota; class Actinomycetes; order Streptosporangiales; family Streptosporangiaceae; genus Streptosporangium_A; species Streptosporangium_A soli. The sequence goes on from NZ_JAKNTW010000001.1 coordinate 124,713, forward strand.
TGGGCCAGGGCCATCGAGCTGATCTCCTCGGCGCCCGAGGTCGCTCTCGCCTGCCACGTGTCGCCCGACGGTGACGCGCTGGGCTCGATGCTCGCCACCGGGATGGCGCTGCGCGTCCTCGGCAAGAACGTGGTGGCCTCCTTCGGCGACCAGCGCTTCGCGGTGCCCCGGCTGCTCCGCTTCATGCCCGGCCAGGAGTTGCTGGTCGAGCCCGCCGCCTACCCGGAGTCGCCGGCCCTGATGGTCACGTTCGACGCCTCCACCGTCGACCGGCTCGGCCTGCTGGGCGACAGCGCCGTGAAGGCGAGGGAGCTGGTCGTGCTGGACCACCACCCCTCGAACACGGGGTTCGGCACGATGGGGCTGATCGATCCCGCCGCCGCGGCGACCGCGGTGGTCGCCGAGGAGCTGATCCACCGGCTCGGTGTGGCCGTCGATCGCGACATGGCCGTCTGCCTGTACACCGGCCTGGTGACCGACACCGGTTCGTTCAGACACGCCTCCACCACGCCCGCCGCGCACGCGATGGCGGGCCGGTTGATCGCGACCGGTCTGCGCACCGACGAGATCGCGCGCGAGCTGTGGGACCGTTCCCCGTTCGGCTACCTCAAGGTCCTCGGCGCGGCGCTCGACCGGGTCGTGCTCGAACGGGAGTCGGCCGGCGGCCTCGGCCTGGTGTGGACCTACGTCCCCCGGCTCGACCGGGCGTCGTACGGCCTGCCGTACGACGAGGTGGAGGGGATGATCGACGTCATCCGGCGGACCGACGAGGCCGAGGTCGCCGTGGTCGTCAAGGAGGACGACGAGGGCGCCTTGCAGGTGTCGACCAGGTCCAAGGGCGCGGTCGACGTCGCCCGTGCCTGTTCGGCGCTGGGCGGCGGTGGCCACAGCCGGGCGGCCGGCTTCACGTCGCACCTTCCCGTCGAGGAGACCATGGCCGCGCTGCGTGGCCTGCTCTCCGCCACTCCTGAGGACGTTCGAGATGAGTAGGGCACGTGCCGACAGGGTTCCGCCGCCCAGCGGGCTGATCATCGTGGACAAGCCGTCCGAGTGGACCTCGCACGACGTGGTCGGCAAGCTGCGGGGCTTGGCGGGCACCAGGAAGGTCGGCCACGCCGGCACGCTGGACCCGATGGCCACCGGTGTGCTCGTGGTCGGCGTGGAGAAGGCGACCCGGCTGCTCGGCCACCTCGCGCTCACCGAGAAGGGCTACGACGCGACGATCCGCCTGGGCCAGTCCACCAACACCGACGACGCCGAGGGCGAGATCATCGCCACGGCCGACGCGGCGGGAGTGGCGGAGGACGACATCGTGGCCGGCGTGGCCAAGCTGACCGGACACATCATGCAGGTCCCCCCGCAGGTCAGCGCGATCAAGGTGAACGGCGAGCGGTCCTACAAACGCGCCAGGGCGGGGGAGTCCTTCGAGCTGCCCGCCAGGCCGGTCACCGTCTCCGGTTTCGAGATCGTCTCGATCCGCAGGACCGGGCACACCGTCGACGTCGACGTTTCGGTGACCTGTTCGAGCGGCACCTACATCCGCTCTCTCGCCCGTGACCTCGGCGACGGTCTGGGCGTCGGTGGCCACCTGACCTACCTGCGCCGTACCCGGGTCGGTCCCTACGATCTCTCCCAGGCCCGCACGATCGACCAGCTCGCGACCGAGTGCGTGATCATGCCCATCGCCGAGGCGGTGGACGCGGCCTTCCCGCGCCGGGACCTGACCGCCGAGGAGGCCGCGTCGGTCTCGCACGGCGGGCGGCCCGCCGCGACCGGTCTGGGCTCCGGCCCCATCGGCGCCTTCGCCCCCGACGGCACGCTGATCGCCCTGCTGGAGGAACACGGCAAGATCGCCAAGCCGCTGGTCGTCTTCGTGGCCTGAGCCTCGGACGCCTCGGGCGGGTCGGTTTGATCGGGCGGTGGCAGGTGGCCGGGCCCGATCCGCTGTCCGGCGGACCGGCCCGCCTCGCAAGGCCGAGCTTCAGGCGGGTACGCGGGCGATCAGGATGTCGCGGGTGATGGCCTGGTCGACCCGATGCTCGAAGGCGCGGTAGTCGGCCGAGTCGAGCACGTCGAGCCCGCTCGCTTCCATGATCTTCGCCAGCTCGTCACGGCGGGCGACATAGGTGTTCCAGGAGATGCCCATCGCGCCACCGGGCCGGAGCAGATCGCGCCAGAGCGGGATGGCCGCCTGCAGGAGCTGGAGCGGACTGCGCGACAGGGCGGACCCCGCGCCCCGGCTGCCGTGCTGCACGCCGTACGGGGCGTCGGTCACCAGCAGGTCGAAGGAGTGGGCCTTGAGCAGTTCGCGGCTTCGGAGGGTGTCCGCGTTGATCATGGTGACCTGGTCGACCCGGCCGGCCTTGTAGAGCTCCTTGGTGCGGCCGAGGGTGACGTGCAGGCGTCTGCCGAGCTGGGTGCGGTCGCGCCTGATCGGGGTGATCTCGGCGGAGTGCTTGAGCCGCCGGTTCTTGAGCCAGGTGCGCAGGAAGGTGGCGTAGGCGTCGAAGTCCTTGCCGTCGAGGTCGATCCCGGTGGCGTCGTAGCCGTACATCAGCGCCTGGTTCAGCGTGGTGCCGCGGCCGCACATCGGGTCCAGCACCGACAGCTTTCGGTCCAGCAGGCCGGACGGCCGGTCGGTGGACAGTGCGGTGATGTTCAGCAGCAACCTGGTGAAGTGCTCGTTCGTCTTGCCCGCGTACTTCTGGATGGTGATCAGATCGCTGGCGAACTTGTCGAGCGGATGTACGGCGAGCGGTCTGAGCAGCTCGCCCTCCATCGCGAACAGCGCGTACATCGACGAGAGGTTGGACAGGAACGCGATGTCGGACGCGTCCAGCTCCGACGCCTCGAAGGTGACATAGGGGACACCGCCGATCATGGTCTCCGCGATGTCGCCCGCCTTCCCGCCGAGGGCCGTGCCGTTGAAGACGGCCAGCTCGCTCCTCGTCAGCCGGACGGCGCTTTCGCCGTAAACCCGGTTGAAGGCGGGTAGAATCAGAATCGCGTATCTGGCCATGGACCTGTTATTCGAGTGGGCGACGGGGTTGGCGGCCCGATTATAACGGGCTAGACGCTCCTACCCCGGTGCGGCGCGATGCGTGCGAGCATGGCAGTCTTATGCCGGGAAATCCGTCCACCGGAGGATCGAGGTCAACGTGCGGAGCTGGCACGGACTCGGCGATGTGCCCGCAGGCTGGGGCAGGTCCGTCGTCACGATCGGGGTGTTCGACGGTGTGCACCGCGGGCATCGGCTGATGGCGGAGCGCGCGGTCGCGATGGCGCGGGAGATGGGCGTGCCCTCGGTGGCCGTCACCTTCGACCCGCATCCGGGCGAGGTGGTCAGGCCCGGCACCCATCCACCCCGGCTGACCTCACCCCGGCACCGCATCGAGCTGCTGGCCGCCCTGGGCGTCGACGAGGTGTGCGTGCTGCCCTTCACCCTGGAGTTCTCCCAGATGACTCCGGACGAGTTCGTGCAGACGGTGCTGGTCGACCGGCTGCACGCGGCGGGCGTCGTGGTGGGCGAGAACTTCAGGTTCGGTCACCAGGCGGCCGGCGACGTCGAGACACTGCACACCCTGGGCGACAAATACGATTTCGTGGCGGAGGCGGTTCCCCTGGTCAGCAACGGCGAGGCGATCTCCTCCAGCCTGGTGCGCGAGCGCCTGGTCGTCGGCGACGTGGCGGGCGCGGCCGACGCGCTCGGCCGCTCGCACCGCGTCGAGGGCGTCGTGGTCCGGGGCTACCAGCGCGGGCGGCAGCTCGGCTTCCCCACCGCCAACGTCGAGTCGCCGCAGTTCACCGCGATCCCCGCCGACGGCGTCTACGCCGGTTGGCTGCAGTGCGTGCCGGTGGGCAACATCCCCGCGCCCTACGCGGGCGAGCGCTGGCCGGCCGCCATCTCGGTCGGCACCAACCCGACTTTCGAGGGCGTGCCCCGCACCGTCGAGGCCCACGCGATCAACCGCGACGACCTCGACCTGTACGGCGCGCACGTCGCCGTCGACTTCGACGCCCGGCTTCGCGACAACCTGAAATTCGACTCCATCGAGGCGCTCGTCGCCCAGATCCACCGTGATGTCAGCGAGGTCGGCCGCCTCACCTCCTGATGGTCTCCGGCTGCGATGCGTGATGGTAGCCTTACATGTCGGCTACACATCGGCGGCGATTGACGCTGCCCGTCTGATGCCACTCGCCACGGCGACTGTAGGTACGCACGGTCGTTCGGGCTATCCCATTTGCGCGTGCCCCTGGAAATAGACAGAGGAGAGCTGTGTCCCTCGACACTGCCGCCAAGAAGACGATCATCGCTGAGTATGCCACCGCTGACGGCGACACCGGGTCTCCGGAGGTCCAGATCGCGCTGCTCAGCAAGCGGATCTCTGAGCTCACCGAGCACATGAAGACCCACAAGCACGACTTCCACAGCCAGCGCGGCCTGCTGCTGCTCGTCGGCCGCCGCCGCCGTCTGCTGAAGTATCTGCAGAACAAGGAAATCGCACGTTACCGTTCGCTCATCGAGCGGCTGGGCCTGCGCCGATAGTGTGAAAGGGGAGCGGCGCTCGCGCCGCTCCCCTTCTACTGTCCCGCGGTGGAGATCCGCCGGGGACCCCGGATTCCGGATTTGGGGATCCGGATAGGGAAAGGCCCGGCGCGTCGCCAGTGGCGGCGCCGGGTCGCTCAGCAAACTGAATAGCCGAGAAAGCCCCCGCGTCCGCACAGCAAGCGCGCCCCGTGGCGTCGGAGGGCCGGTCCTCGGTAGTGGCTTCCGGTGGTGAAGAACGAATGAACCGGGCGCTTCGATCGAAGACCGGCGCTGCACCTGACGGGGAGCCGGCACAATCTGGACGCGGGAGAGACCGACCCGAAGAGGAGGTCCCCCGTGGAGGGTGTCCACAGCACGGAAGCCGTGATAGACAACGGCTCTTTCGGCACGCGAACGATCCGGTTCGAGACCGGGCGCCTCGCGCGCCAGGCGGCGGGTTCGTCCGTCGTCTACCTTGACGACGAGACGATGGTTCTGTCCGCCACCACCGCCTCCAAGAATCCGAGGGAGAACCTCGACTTCTTCCCGCTCACCGTGGACGTCGAGGAGCGGATGTACGCCGCGGGCCGGATCCCCGGCTCGTTCTTCCGGCGGGAGGGCCGTCCCTCCGAGGACGCGATCCTCACCTGCCGCCTGATCGACCGGCCGCTGCGCCCGTCCTTCGTCAAGGGCCTGCGCAACGAGATCCAGGTCGTGGCGACCGTCATGGCGCTGCACCCCGACCACCTGTACGACGTGGTGGCCATCAACGCGGCGTCCCTGTCCACGCAGCTGGCCGGGCTGCCGTTCTCCGGCCCGATCGGCGGCGTCCGCGTCGCCCTGATCGACGGCCAGTGGGTCGGCTTCCCGACCCATCCGGAGCTTGAGCGGGCCACCTTCGACATGGTGGTCGCCGGTCGCGTCCTCGAAGACGGCGACGTCGCGATCATGATGGTCGAGGCCGAGTCCACCCGCGACACGCTCAAGCTGGTCGCGGAGGGCGCGGTCGCGCCGACCGAGGAGACCGTCGCCCAGGGCCTCGACGCGGCGAAGCCGTTCATCAAGGTCCTGTGCGAGGCGCAGGCCAAGGTCGCTCAGGTCGCCGCCAAGGAGACCGCCGAGTACCCGATCTTCCTCGACTACCAGGCCGACGCGTACGACGCGGTGGCCGGCGCGATCACCAGCGAGCTGACCTCGGCGCTGACCATCGCCGGCAAGCAGGAGCGCGAGGCGGAGCTCGACCGGGTCAAGGCCCTGGCCGCGGAGAAGCTGATCGGCGACTTCGAGGGCCGCGAGAAGGAGCTCAGCGCCGCCTACCGGTCGCTGACCAAGAAGCTCATGCGCGAGCGGGTCATCTCTGAGGGCGTCCGCATCGACGGCCGCGGGGTGAAGGACATCCGCCAGCTCGGCGCCGAGGTGCACGTGGTGCCCCGGGTGCACGGCTCGGCGCTGTTCGAGCGCGGCGAGACCCAGATCATGGGCATCACCACGCTGAACATGCTGCGCATGGAGCAGATGATCGACACGCTCAACCCTGAGCGGACCAAGCGCTACATGCACAACTACAACTTCCCGCCGTATTCCACCGGGGAGACCGGCCGCGTGGGTTCGCCCAAGCGCCGCGAGATCGGCCACGGCGCGCTCGCCGAGCGGGCGCTGATGCCCGTGCTGCCCACGCGTGAGGAGTTCCCCTACGCGATCAGGCAGGTGTCGGAGGCGCTCGGCTCCAACGGCTCGACCTCGATGGGCTCGGTCTGCGCCTCCACCATGGCGCTGCTCGACGCCGGTGTGCCGCTGAAGAAGATGGTCGCCGGCATCGCGATGGGCCTCATCCACGAGGGCGGCGACTACGTCACGCTGACCGACATCCTCGGTGCCGAGGACGCCATGGGCGACATGGACTTCAAGGTCGCCGGCACCGACGAGGTCATCACCGCGCTCCAGCTCGACACCAAGCTCGACGGCATTCCCGCCACCGTGCTCGGCGCCGCGCTGAAGCAGGCCAAGGCCGCCCGTCTGGCGATCCTCGACGTGATGCAGGAGGCGATCGACTCTCCGGCGGAGATGAACCCGACCGCGCCGCGCATCATCACGATCAAGGTTCCGGTCGACAAGATCGGCGAGGTCATCGGCCCCAAGGGCAAGATGATCAACCAGATCCAGGACGACACCGGCGCCGAGATCACCATCGAGGACGACGGCACCATCTACATCGGTGCCACGGACGGTCCCTCCGCCGAGGCCGCCCGCAGCTCGATCAACGCGATCGCCAACCCGCACATGCCCGAGGTCGGCGAGCGCTACCTCGGCACCGTCGTCAAGATCGCCGCGTTCGGGGCGTTCGTGTCGTTGCTGCCGGGCAAGGACGGCCTGCTGCACGTCTCGCAGATCCGCAAGCTGCACGGCGGCAAGCGCATCGAGAACGTCGAGGACGTCATGAGCGTCGGCGAGAAGGTCCAGGTGGAGATCGCCGAGATCGACTCGCGTGGCAAGCTCTCCCTGGTCCCGGTCGAGGTCATCGACCAGGAGAGCAGCGAGGTCAGCCAGGACGACGGCGACAGCCGTACCGAGCAGGCCCCGCGGGAGCCCCGCGAGGAGCGTGGCGGCGAGCGGGCCTCCGGGTCCGGCGACCGTCCCAGGCGGACCCGCACCCGAAGCGGGCGTGACGACCGCAACTCGTGACATCCGAGCAGTAACGACGTAGCGGGCGGCCCGGGAGCGGGCCGTCCGCGGAAAGCGTTGAACAGGTTTTGAACACAATCACTCTGCACCCCGGCAAGGACGGCGCCGGGGTCGTGCGGCGCACCGTCCTCCCCGGTGGCCTCCGGGTGGTGACCGAGACCATGCCGACCGTGCGATCCGTCGCGATCGGCATGTGGGTCGGCATCGGCTCCCGCGACGAGGCCCCCGAGCACATGGGAGCCACCCACTTCCTCGAGCACCTGCTCTTCAAGGGCACCCCCAAGCGTGACGCGCTGGAGATCTCCGCGGCCATCGAGGGGATCGGCGGTGAGATCAACGCCTTCACCGCCAAGGAGTACACCTGCTACTACGCGCGGGTGCTCGACGAAGACCTTCCGCTGGCCATCGACGTGCTCGCCGACGTGGTCACCTCCTCCCTGATCACCGAGGAGGACGTCGAGTCGGAGCGCGGCGTGATCCTCGAAGAGATCGCCATGCACGACGACGACCCGTCGGACGTCGTGCACGAGCAGTTCTCCGGCGAGCTGTACGGCGACACGCCGGTCGGCCGGCCCATCCTCGGCACCGTCGAGTCGATCGGCTCGCTGACCAGGGACCGGATCCTGGAGTACTACCACCGTTACTACCTTCCGCCGCACACCGTCGTGTCGGTGGCGGGCAACGTCACCCACGAGGCCGTGGTGGAGCTGGTCGCCACCGCGTACGAGCGGGCGGGGGCGCTGGGCGGCGACGCCGAGCCGGCCCCGCCGCGCCTGTCAGGTCCCGGCGTCGACTCCAACTCGGGCGTCCGCGTGGTGGACCGGCCCACCGAGCAGGCCAACCTGGTGCTCGGCACCACCGGCATCTCCCGGACCGACGACCGGCGTTTCGCCCTCGGCGTGTTCAACGCGGCGCTGGGCGGCGGCATGTCCTCTCGCCTGTTCCAGGAGATCAGGGAGAAGCGCGGGCTGGCGTACTCGGCTTACAGCTACACCTCCCAGTACGCCGACACCGGGCAGTTCGGCATCTACGTGGGGTGCCTCCCCTCGAAGATCGACGAGGTGCTGAAGATCTGCAAGGAGGAGATCGCCCGGCTGCTCGCCCGCGGGATCACCGACGAGGAGATCGCCAGGGGCAAGGGGCAGATGCGCGGCGGGCTCGTACTGGGCCTGGAGGACACGGGTTCCCGGATGTCGCGGATCGGCAAGAGCGAGCTCGTCTACGACCGGCTCATGCCGATCGACGAGGTGCTCGGACGGATCGAGGCGGTCACCCCCGAGGAGATCGTCGAGGTGAGCCACGACGTGCTGCGACGCCCGTTGACGCTCGCCGTGATCGGACCCTACGCGGGCAAGGACTTCTCCTCGGCGATCGGCTGACCCGCAGACGATAGGCTGTGCACGTGATCAGGGTTGGTGTACTTGGGGCGCGTGGGCGCGTCGGTGTCGAAGTGTGCAAGGCCGTCCACGCGGCCGCCGACATGGAACTGGTGGCGGCGGTCGACAAGGACGACTCCATCGAGGCCCTAGGGGCCGCCGAGGTGGTCGTCGACTTCACCCACCCCGACGTGGTGATGGACAACCTGCGCTGGTGCATCGCGCACGGCGTGCACCCCGTGGTGGGCACGACGGGCTTCGACGAGGCCAGGCTCGACACGGTCAGGGAATGGATCGCCGCCACACCGGGCGCCAACGTGCTGATCGCGCCCAACTTCGGGATCGCCGCGGTGCTGATGATGCACTTCGCGCAGCAGGCGGCCAGGTTCTTCGACTCCACCGAGATCATCGAGCTGCACCATCCGAACAAGGCCGACGCCCCCTCCGGCACCGCTCGCCGTACGGCCGAGCTGATCGCGGGGGCCCGGCGCGAGGCCGGGCTGGGCGCGATGCCCGACGCGACGAGCGCGGAGCTCGGCGGGGCGCGGGGCGCCGACATTGACGGGGTGCGCGTGCACGCCGTACGGCTGGCGGGGCTGATCGCGCACCAGGAGGTGCTGCTCGGCGGCGGCGGTGAGACCCTCACCATCAGGCACGACACGATGGACCGCGCGTCGTTCACGCCGGGCGTGCTGCTCGGTGTCCGGCGGGTCCGCGACCTGCCCGGGCTCACGGTCGGCCTGGATCACCTGCTGGATCTCTGACACCTGGTCCCTGACCACACCACGGCCTCACCTGGCGCAGCCGCGGATCGGTCGCGGCGGCGATGGCGCTTGCATGTCCGGGACGCCGCACATATCTGGCTCCGCGAGACCGCCGCACGGGCGGGCGGCATGGCGTGCCCGTGATCGACGCTTCCCGCTGGTAGGAGCCCCGAGCGCGCCCGGCGGCGTGCCGGAGATGTTTCCGCCTCGTCACGCCGCCATTACCTTGCCTTAACGCCCCGCTGGCTCTAGGGTCGCATCTAATATATCGCATATGATGCGCCATCCGAGGAGTCTTCAGTGGCGATGCCAGTCTTCAGTCCCGGTGCGTTGCCGTCTCGTACGGCGCACGTGCTCGAGAGCATCAAGGCGGCGATACTCAACGGCCGGTTCAAGCCGGGCACCTCGCTGGTCGAGACTGATCTGGCCAGCCAGTTCGGCGTCTCGAAGACACCGGTGCGCGAGGCGCTGAAGGCACTCGAGAGCACCGGGCTCGTCGTCATCCGTCCCTACAGCGGCACCACAGTGCGCCAGCTGAGCGACGAGGACGCGATCGGCGTCTATGACATGCGTCTGCTCCTCGAACCGGAGGCCGTACGGCGCAGCGTCGCCGCCGCTGCCGACTTCTCAGAGGTGGTGCGGGCACTCGACCGGGCGTCGCACGCGGCGGACGCGTCGACGCGCAGCACCGCCAACCGCGACTTCCACCGAGGTCTCTACGCGGGCTGCGGAAACCCGCTGCTCATCCGCACCCTCGACGGGCTACGCGACCAGACCGCGCTCGTGTCGGTCTCCTCGTGGTCGCGTACCCCGACGTGGCAGGAGGAGGCCGAGGAGCACGCCGCGATCCTGGCCAAGGCTCGCGACGGCGACGGCGACGGCGCGGCCGTACTCCTCCGCCGGCACATCGAAGGCTTCGTGGCCAGACATCTGGGGAGGGAAGCCCTCACCCGATGAACAGCAAGATGCGGCCCGTTCTCCGCCAAGATCCCGAGCCGCATCTCTGAACACCCACGCTTCCCGTAGGGAGCGTCTCTGTCACCCCCGTCAGAGGAGCAACAATGCCTGATTCTACGCCTGCCAGCGCGCCGTCGGCCCGCCGGCGCAGCCACATGCGATGGACGATCGTCGGATTCTCGTCCCTCGGTCTGACGATCGCCTACCTCGATCGCGCGGCGCTCAGCGTCGCGATGCCGTTCATGTCCGAAGAGTTCGAGATCAGCCCTGCCATCCAGGGAATCCTGCTCTCCTCGTTCTTCTGGACCTACGCCCTGTTCCAGATCCCGTCCGGTTGGCTGCTGGACCGGTTCGGCCCGAGAGTGATCTACCCGCTCGCGGTCGGCTGGTGGTCGATCTGGACGGTCTTGATGGCCGCCACGCAGAGTCTCAGCTGGGTCATCGTGTCGCGCCTCGGTCTGGGCATCGGGGAGGCGCCCGTACAGCCGGCGAACGTCAAGGTCGTCTCGCTGTGGTTCCCCCGCAAGGAGCGTGCGTTCGCCTCCAGCCTGTTCGACATGGGCCAGCAGATCGGCGCCGCGCTCTCCGTCCCGGTGGTGACGGCCCTGGCCGTTCTCGGCAACTGGCGCCTGGCCTTCCTGGTGATCGGAGCCCTCGGCTTCCCCTGGCTCATCGGCTGGTTCCTGGTCTACCGGCATCCCGCGCAGCACAAGCGGGTCTCGGCTGCCGAGCTGGCCCACATCCGCTCCGACCAGGGCGAGTCGGTGTCCGCCGAAGCGGCCGGTGACAAGGTCGTCTGGGGACGGCTGCTGCGCGACAACCAAGTGTGGGCGCTGACGACCGGGTACGTTTTCCGTTCGCTCGCCGGGGCCTTCTTCCTCACCTGGTACCCCAGCTACCTGCTCAATGACCGCGGGTTCAGCGAGGAGGACTTCGGCATGGTGGGCGCGATTCCGGCGCTCATCGCCATCGGTTCCACCGTGCTCGGCGGCATCGTGTCGGACCGCATGCTGGCCTCGGGCATGTCGACGAACCTGGCCAGGAAGATTCCGATCGTCTCCGGGCTCGGCCTGAGCGCCTGCATCGGCTTCGCCCCGTTCATCGAGAGCAACGTCATGCTGATGGTCGTGCTCACCGTCAGCAGCGCCGCTCACTCGTTCGCGGGAGCCGCGATTCTGAGTCTCCCCGCGGAGGTCGCCTCGTCCCCGGCGAGTGTCGGGTCCGTCGCCGGGTTCCAGAACTTCGGCTCGCAACTGGGTAACCTGACCAGCCCGATCGTGATCGGCCTGTTCCTGACCGCCGGCAACGGTTCCTACCTCGGCCCGCTGGTCGGCGCCGCGGCCTGCTGCCTCATCAGCGCGTCCATCTATCTGTTCTGGGTGCGCATCAAGCCCGTCACACGGCCGCAGGACCCGGGGCAGACGACGCCCGCAACCCATGAAAGGACCACTCCGTGAGCACCACTCCGAACTCCGGGGACCTCAGAGAGAGGCTCAGTACCGTCATCGGCATCCCCGTGGTGCCCTATGCCGCCGGTGGCGAGATCGACCACGACCGGACCGTGGTGCTGACCCGGCGCCTGATCGACAACGGGATCTCCGCGCTGACCCCCAACGGAAACACCGGAGAGTTCTACGCGCTGTCCCCGGCCGAACGCCGGGCCGTTCTGACGAGCGTCATCTCCGCGCGCGGCGCCATGACGACGATCGTCGCGGGAGTCGGGCTGGACGCGCAGACCGCGATCGCGGACGCCCGATTCGCCAGGGACGCCGGCGCGGACGCCATCATGATCCACCAGCCCGTGCTGCCGTACCTGTCGGCGCAGGGATGGGTCGAGTACAACGCCTCGATCGCCGCGGCCGTGCCGGACATCGGAGTGTTGCCGTACCTCAGCACCCCCGCGGTGTCCGGCGCCCACATCGCCCGGCTGGCGGACCGAGCACCGAACGTCATCGGGCTGAAGTACTCGGTGCCGGATCCGGTCGTGTTCGCCACGACCAAGGCGCAGGCGGGTGACGGCCTGCTGTGGGTCGCCGGTCTGGCGGAGTCGTACGCCCCCGCCTACTGGCAGGCCGGGGCGCGCGCGTTCACGTCCGGGCTGGTCAACATCGCCCCGGCGGTGTCCCTGGAACTGCTCGTGGCGCTGCGCGACGGCGACTACGACACGGCGGCGTCGGTCTGGCGGCGCATCCGGCACTTCGAAGAGCTGCGCGCCCGCGACCGGGCGGCCGACAACGTCTCCGTGGTCAAGGAGGCGATGCACCAACTCGGCCTGTGCCGGCGCGAGGTACGCCCGCCCAGCCATCCGGTGCCCGCGGCGCTGGCGGCGGAGGTGACCGAGTCGATCAAGCCGTGGCGCTCGGCCGTGCCCGCACTCCAGACGGAGCAGCAGGCGTGAGAATTGCGTCATTGCAGACCTTCCGCCAACGGGTGGGCGACCGCCCCCGCGTCCTGGTGAAGATCACGACCGACGACGGGACGACGGGCTGGTCCGAGGTTTACAATCACGGCCCCGACCTGGCCTACCCGCCGCTGCTCGACTACCTCTTCGAGCAGATCAAGGGCATGGACGCCCGCAGCCCGAACCGGATCAACCAGTTCCTGCTGCAGTCCGCCCGCTTTCCGCAGGGGGCCCTCGGGCTGGCCGCGATCGCCGCGATCGACCTCGCGTTGTGGGACATCGCCGGCAAGGCGCTGGGCGTACCGGTGTACCAGTTGCTGGGCGGCGCCGTACGCGACCGGGTGCGGGTCTACGCCGGCCTGTACTCCGCGCCTGACCTCGCCGAACTTCAGGACAGGACCGCGGCGCTGCATCAGCGCTTCGGGTTCACCGCGTTCAAGCTGAGCCCGTACCGCCGGGACCCGCACCGGACGCGGTTCGGGCTGGTGGCCGACGAACTCGGTGAGTACTTCGGCCAGGTACGCGGGGGGCATCCGGCGGAGTGGGAGTTCGCCTTCGACGCGCACGCCTGCATCTGGCAGCCGCACCAGGCCGTCGAACTCGGTGCCGCCCTAGCCCCCTACCAGCCGCTCTTCCTCGAGGAACCCATCCGGCCCGAACACCTCCCGGCGTGGGGGCGGATCCGTTCGGAGCTGGCCGTGCCGCTGGCGACGGGGGAGTCGCTGTACTCCCCGCACGAGTTCCTCGCGTTGCTGACCGCGCAAGGAGCCGACATCGTGCAGCCCGATATCTGTGTGGTCGGCGGGCTGACCCAGATGCTGAAGATCGCCACCATCGCCGACGCGCACTACGTCCCCGTCGCGCCGCACAACCCGCTCGGCCCGCTCGCCACCGCGGCGAACGTGCATTTCGCCGCGGTGACCACCAACTTCAGCATTCTCGAATTCAAACCCGACGAGGTGTCCTGGTGCCCCGATCCCTACCTGCCGGTTGACGGGCATCTCGAACTACGGCCGGAACGGCCCGGCTGGGGCATCGAGATCGACGAGACCGCCCTCCAGGTCGACGATTGGGTCCACTGGGAACGCAAGGTGCCGACCCGCCCCGACGGGTCCACGGCGTGGATGTGATGAGGGGGATGGCCGCCGGCGAAATCAAGCCCCGACGGCGGCCTGTCCTGAGCGGGGATCGCACGTCGGCGGCCGGGCCGACGGAGGAGAGCAGAACGACCTGGAGGTGAACGCCGACCCGGCGGTCGACCGGATGCGGTCGTAGCAGGAATCGTTGTAGGGGCGCCGTCGTCGGCCATGGTGGTGACAACGCGGACCAGCGATCTTCTTCAGAGCTTCGCACGAGGGCGCTCATGGCGGCTCTGGCCTGAACCAGCCCGGTTCAGGTTCAGGTTCCGGCTCCATGGGTGCCCTTGGTCCGCGGGCGCCGAGCCGCTCAGACGGCCAGCCCGATCGTGAACAGCAGGCCGTACACGAGTTGCAGGCGGCCCGTCTGCTGCAGGCAGGTGATCAGCGCGGGCCCCGCCGCGCCCTGCCGTACGGCCCGCACGGGAGGGAGGGCCAGCGGGAGCGCCAGCAGGGTCAGCGCGGCGAACGGGCGCACCGGGACCAGGAGAAGCGCCACGGCGAAGGGCAGGATCAGGCACCCGGCGTAGAGCAGGCGGGTGCGGGCGTCGCCCAGGACGACGGCCATCGTGCGCTTGCCCGACTCCGCGTCGGTGCCGAGGTCACGGAGGTTGTTGACGACCAGCATCGCGCACGCCAGCAACCCGACCGGGACCGACGCCGCCACCGCGAGCCAGGGCAGCCCCTCGACCTGGACGAAGGTCGTGCCGACCACGGCGACCAGGCCGAAGAAGACGAACACCGAGACCTCGCCGAGCGCGCGGTAGCCGTACGGCCGGGAGCCTCCGGTGTAGAACCACGCCGCGGCGATCGAGGCCGCGCCGACGGCCAGCAACCACCACGCGGCGGTCGCCAGCACCAGCACCAGTCCCGCGACCGCGGCGGCGAGGAAGCAGCCCAGCGCGGCGCGCAGCACCGCACGCGGCGCGGCGACCCCCGAGCCGACCAGGCGCATCGGCCCGACCCGCGCGTCGTCGGTGCCGCGCACGCCGTCGCTGTAGTCGTTGGCGTAGTTGACGCCGATCTGGAGCAGCAGCGCCACCACGAGCGCGAGCAGCGCCCGCCACCACACGGCGCCGCCCGCGGAGAACGCCACGCCGGTGCCCACCGCGACGGGGACCACCGCCGCGGGAAGGGTGCGCGGCCGGGCGCCCGCCAGCCACTGTCCCGGTGTCGCCGAGGTCGTCTCGCTCATCGGCGAATGTCGGTGACCATCCGGACCATCCGGACGGGTCGCCCCATGTCGAGCACGCGGTCCGCGCCGTCCTCGCCCCAACCGGCCGACTCCAGGAAGGCGAGCATGGCGTGGTTGTCGGCGAACACCCAGGTGATCACGGAGACGAACTGGTCATCGAGAAGATGGTCGACCGTGGCGTTGAGCAGCCTGCTGCCGTGCCCGCGGCGGATGTGGTCGGGGTCGACCAGCAGGGCCAGCAACTCGGCGGTGACGGTCGGGTCGGTGTCCGGGTCCTCGGCCGGAGCGTGCGAGGCCAGGCCCACCACGCGCTCGGGCCCCACCGTCGCCGCGGCCGCGGCGATCCCGCCGGGCCCCAGAGCCGGGAACGCGTCGGTGTCGAGGATCCGCTCGATCGCCACCAGTAACCGGTGACGAGGGGTCGGCGGTGCGATGACCGCGTCTTCCCACTGGCGTTGCCACAACTCCTCGGCCGCCGGGCCGGTCATCTGTTCCAACGGCCCCTCGGGCAGGAACTCGCGATATCCGTGCTTCCACGCGCGGATCTGGGTCCTGGTTACCGCCGTTACATCGTCGCGCCGGGCTGCCCGCACGCCTACGTCTGCCATTTCGGCCCGCTCCTTCGCACTGCCGTCATTCCTGTCACCGAGGACCTCGTCCGGCGGGCGTCGCACGAGTGTGAACCGTGGGGGATCCGCGGTGCCAGGCACTCCCACCGTATCGGGGAATCACGGTCATGAACGACGTGTACGGCTCTCGCCCGCCCGTCTTGCCCGGTAAGCGCGGGTTTTAGTCCGATTACCGCAAACCTTCATCGAGCACCACGCCCGCGAACGGTTCTTCGAGGAGTCGATGAACGCCCACAGGCACGTCCCCTCCGCGCACACCTTCAGCCGCCCCCACGTCCCGTCGGCGCGGGTCCCCATCACCGCCACCGCGATCCCGGCCAGCGCACCCCGCGTCCCGCCCGCGACCGGCCGTAACACCGGGCCCTCCCGGCCCATGGAGAGCCGCAGCGGCAACTCCTCCAGCACCGCGTCCAGCACCGCGTCCCGAACCGGATGGTCATCGTCGTGCAGCAACGCCCCGCGCAGCCCTTCACGCAGCCCCACCGCGAGCGCCAGATCATCATCGCCGGCGCGGTCACAGGGCCCAGCCAGATCCCGCTCGCGCAGCCACACGACCAGCTCGCCGGGAGAGGCCAGTTCGTCGTCGTCGTTCTCGACGTCGTACGTGTTCACGAAGTCGCGCACCAGCTCCGCCGGACCCAATTCCACCGCCTCCCCGGTAACCATCGTATGTCAGTTGGGGGTTGTGTCCGGGATGTCGGCACGGGTGTGCCACGCCGACATCCCGAGCCCCGGTGCGGGTCGTCAGCCGGTCGCGCGCATCTTTGCGGCGGCGCGCCGCGCGATGGCGGTCAGGGTGCCCGCGTCCGGAGCCTCGTATCCGAGCTGGCTGAGAATCATGATCTTATTCTTGTGCCGCGCCAGGACCAGCACGTTGGTCAGCACCAGCGACCCTTCGGCGACCGCGATCCCCGCCGCCCACGTCTGGGTGGCCACGGCGGGGAAGCGCACCCCGCGGACGCTGACGGCGACGGTCCTGCGGGGCTTGGGCCTGGTGTAGGTCTGCTCGAAGTCACGGCACTTCCTGAGCTTGGCGACCGCTTGGTCGAACGCCTTCTTCGCCGAGCCGGATCGGTAGCTCCGTAAGGTCTCCATGACCCAGGGGCCGGTCTCTCCCTTGGCGTAGGCGACGGTGGCGTACTGGACGCCGCGCCGCCTGGGCTTGCTGAACTCGAGACCGTCAAGGGTCGACGAGCAGGTCGGGGCGGTGCTGGACTGGTACTTCTGGTAGCTGGGCGTGAAACGTGAGTATCCCGCGGGCAGGTCCGCCCTGGTCAGCAGGCCGCTGCTGAGAGGTGCGGCCGATCCCGCGGGAGCGGCGACGGCGGGCTGGGCGGTCGCCAGCAGGGTGAGGGCCACGGCGGCCGTGACCAGGGTGCGACGGTGGGACATGTGATCATTCCTCCAGGAACGGGAACGGAACCTTGACCTCTGGTGCCCGCGGCGTCGGCGGCGGATAGCGGAGCAGATGGTCGCAGCGCCGTACGAAAGCCCGCCACGCCCTCCTCGCCATGTCGCCGGACCGCTCGCGAGAGCTGCGCACGAACAACGCGCCCGCCTGCCGGAGCAGGGCGTCCTCAAGCCCGGAGAGCTCGTTTCCGAGCCTCAACCGGGCCCCGTGATCACGATCACCGCCCAGCGCGCGAACACCGGCCGTGCGCAGCCACAGGCACCCCGCCACCGGCTGGGAACTCGGCGGGAACGGATCCGGGGCACTGGGAACGGCCGAACCCCACCCCGCCACCACGACCGCCGGTACGGCGAGCAGCACGGCGAGCACGCCACCGGCCGCGAGGGAGAAGATCCGCGCCCCGGGCCCTCGGTCGAAGCGGGCCGTTCCCTGGTCGGCGGTTCCTCGGTTGAAGCGGGCCGGTCTCTGGTCGGTGGTTCTTCGGTTGACGCGGGCCGTTCCCTCGCCAGGGGAAGCCGCTCCTTGGTCGAGGCGGGTTGGCCTCCGGCCGGGGCGGGCTGTCCCCTGACCGAGGCAGACGGCCACCCAGCAGGCGACGGGTGCTGCCGCCAGTCCGTAGCCCGCCTCCGTGGACAGGACTTGGGCGGCCAGGGCTCCGGGGCGCCACGTTTCGGCGGCCGCCAGCCGCGCCGCCAGAAACCACGTGCCGACCGGGATCGCGGACACGACCGCCGCCACGGGGACGGCGAACCGCCAGGAGCCGGCTCCCCAGCGCCGCAGCCACGACTTGGCCAGGACGGCGAGCCACCACACGATCAGGGCCGTGGTCAGGGGCAGGGAGAGGGCGAGCGCGACCGCCGTGGCCGGCGCGGCGTCGAGGATGTTCAACGTCGCCGCGCGCTCCGACGCGGCGGGGGAGACCACGTTCCACTGCGCCGCCGCGCGAGGAGCGGCAAGGGCGCCCGCCACCAGGCCCACTCCCAACGCCAGACCGGGCCCAAGGAACCCGTCCGGCGGTCTGCGCAAACGACCCGCACGGCCCGCACGGCCCGCACTGGGTGAACCTGGTGAACCTGGCCAAATGGGTGAACTGGGTGAACTGGGTGAACTGGGTGAACCGCCGGTGGTGGTGTGACCGGGTTCGGTGGTGTCCGTTGCGCCCGCGTTGTTCGCGTTGTTGATCGCGTTGCCTTCAGCTTCCGATCTGGCCGTCGCCCGCCATACCGCCAGGCCCACGATCCCCGTCATGGTCACGGTGATCGGCAGGGCCGCGAGCCAGTAGGCGAGGACCGGTTCGATCGGCAGTGCCGTCTCCGCGAGCACCGAGAGCTCAAGGATCACCACGCCGGCGGCGAGCCCGGTGCCGAACGACTCGGCCACCGATGCGCGCATGGTGAGACCGGGACGTTCGAGCACCTTCCGGCGCTCCTCGATGGTGGGATGCAGCCGGATCCACCAGGAGCGTTCGGCACTTGCGGCCTTGACGACACGCGTCACCTCTGCGCCCATGGCTCGTCGAGCCCACAGGTCGGCGTCGTGTTCGCGGGCCCTGAGAACGGCGACGAACGTCGCACCGGTCAGCACGGTCAGGACCGCGAGCCGCCAGCACAGCGACCAGTCGAACGCCTCGTTCCAGGCCGACGCGGCGACCACGACCGGCGCCGCCACCACCGGCACGAAGAGGAGTACGGAGAAGACGGCGAGGTAGGAGCGATCGACGTCACGATTCCTGAGATGTCCCAGCTCGTGCAGGAGCGAAACCGCCGAGGCGGCGGATCCTTTGGCCATGCGCAGCGGGAACGCGGTCGGGAGCATGATCCGATGGGCACGAGCCCTGCCGTACGCCAGAGGGGAGGCGCGTCGGGCGCGTGTGGAGATCATGAGGGTCGGCGTCCTGGGCAGGTCGGCGGCTGTCACGATGCTGGTGACCTCGGGTGGCGGGTCGGCCCATCGCCAGGCGTGCTCGCGCCGTTCGAGGAGGCGGGGGGCCGCCAGGTAGGCGACGACGGTGAGCAGGGCGACCAGGGCGGGCCCGGCCATGGGGACCAGCGACTGCTGGAGGTGAAGGCGGTCCGTGCAGTCCAGCAGCGCCGTGATCCCGTCCGTCGCGACCTGCGACGCTTCGGCGCACACCCGGTTCGCGGCAGGCCAGCTCTCCCGGCCGAGGACGAGGAACACGTAGCCGCCGAACGTCGATCCCGCGACCACGGTGAGGAACAGCAGTCGCAGGCGCACCAAACTGGGAGGCGGCAGCACGAACGGATCCACGTCGGGCGTCGGGTCCGTGTCGGTTGCCGTGTCGGTTGTCGTGTCGGTTGGTGGATCCGTGTCGGCCGTGGGGTCCGTGGCGGCCGTCGGGTCAGGCGCTTCCGGGGGTCGCGTCATCGGAACCGTCCGGCGCGGTCTTGTACTCCTGGGCCCTGAGCAGTTCACCGAGCACCGCGTCCGAGAGCAGTACGGCCCGCTCCGGATCGTTCCAGATGGTCAGCGCTTTGACGCGAACCGTTTCGGCGAGCCGGGTGCACGTCTCGGGATCCATGACCGGAACCGGAGCCTCCTGGAGCGCCTGAACGGCTTTCTTGCCCGCTCTGCGGCGTCCGATCAAGGTGAAGAGGGGCTTCATCCGGCCGCGTACCTGCTCGTTGAGTTCATCTTTCACCGCGTCGAGCAGGATCCCGCCGAGAAGGGTGACGACGACGGTCGCCCATTCGACTATCTGCGGCTCCAGCCCGGAACCGAGCATGCTTTCCCGGGCGCGCCGCTGATTGTCGGGAGTATGGATATAGGTCACCCATATCTCCCCCAAATAGGGCAATTCCTCGCTGTCGAGGCGGGCAACGACGGCCTCGACGACCTGGTAGGAGGTGGGACGATTCCCCACGTTATCCCTCTCGCACGTTGCGAGTGCGGCTCCCCGCGACACTCATCCAGATGGCCCTCCCGATGTTATCCCGGCAGCTACGATAAATAACCGACTGATGCAAAGATGACTACCAATAGAAAGATAGCCTGACATAGCGGCAAATGATCTCAGTGCTCTGGCGTCGACTCTCCGCGATCTTGTGTCATGGTCATTCAATTCCAACATCACGTTTGCGGACGGGCGGAAAGCGATTTCCAACTGCCGGTCTCTCCGTCGAATAGGCAGGCGGCGCTTACCGGTCGATGATCAGGGCATGCGGGCCGTGGCTCCGGTTTCCCTCCCCGGTTTCCCTTCCCGCACGGCTTCCAGGCGCACTGCACACCTGCCCCGGCTACGCCGACGATCCCGATGCCGTCCTGACCTTCGCCGATGCCACGACCCTCGCCGAGATCGGGCGCGACCCCGCCGCGTCACTCACCGCCGTCTCCACTGGCCGCCTCCACGTGCGAGGAAAGCCCGACGCTCGTCCCAGCGGCATCCGCCGAGCCCGCTTGGAGCCTGTCGCCGGGCGCTTCCGTCAACCGGGACGCGTCAGCCGCCTATCCGCGCCGGCCGGGCAGCGCCGTGGCCAGGCGGCGGACGCCTTCGGTCAGTTCGGCGTGATGGGTGGCCGCGACGTGGGTGACGCGGATGCGCGGGCCCGGTG
This sequence comes from Dolomitihabitans soli, assembly GCF_022213955.1. Lineage (GTDB taxonomy): Bacteria > Actinomycetota > Actinomycetes > Streptosporangiales > Streptosporangiaceae > Streptosporangium_A > Streptosporangium_A soli. The sequence goes on from NZ_JAKNTW010000001.1 coordinate 145,361, forward strand.
GTTCGGCCGGATAGTAGAGCCGGCCGGGGCTGACGAGGACACCCGCCCGTTGCGCCCGGTCCACCAGGGCCGTCTCGTCGACCTCCGGCGGTAGCCGTACCCACAGGTGCAGGCCGCCTGGGGGAATGAGGTGGATCTCGGCTTCGGGGAGGTGCGTGTTGAGCGCGGTCGCCAGTGTGTGGCGTCGTGTCGCGAGCTCGGCGGACAGGGCTTTCAGGTGACGTGGCCACGCGGGGGAGCCGACCAGCTCGACCGCCGTCTCCTGGAGTGGCCGGGCGACGAACAGCGACGCCACGAGATGGCTCGCGCGCAGCCGATGGGCGGCGGGGCCGCGCGCCACCACGCCGGCGATCCGCAGGCTCGGGGCCAGGACCTTGCTGAGCGAGTTGATGTGCACGACCGTGCCATGCGTGTCGAGGGCCACCAACGGCGGTGGCACGGAGTCCGTCGTCAGATAGTGCGCGTAGTCGTCCTCCACGATGAACGCCCCGGCCGCCCGCGCCACGGCGAGTACCTGCTCGCGCCGTTCCAGCGGCAGGACCGCGCCCGTGGGATTGTGCAACGTCGGCTGGCAGTAGAAGACCCGCGCTCCGGTGACCGCGAACGCCTCGGCGAGCAGGTCGGGCCGTACCCCGTCCCGGTCGATGGGCACGGCGATCGCCCGTAGTCCCGCGGCCCGCACCGCCGCCAGCGCCCCCGGATAGCTCGGCGTCTCGACGAGCACCGGGGCGCCGGGCGCCGCGAGCGCGCGCATCGCATGCGTCAGCGCCGCCTGCCCGCCACAGACGACCAGGACCTCGGACGGCGTCACGTCGCCCCCCGCTTCCGCCGCGAACCACCGGCGAAGCTCGCTGATCCCCGACAACGGCGGCATCTCCCAGACCTCCGCCCGCCGTACGGCCCGCGCCGCCGAGGACGCCAGCGCCTTCGACGGCCGCATCACCGGATTGAGGTAACCGACCGTCAGCGGGATGACTCCGTCGGACGGCGGCGCGAGCAGGGCGGTGAGGTCGGAGTCGTCCACCACCCGGTCGCCCAGCGCCACCGTCTGCCACGACACGTCGACGCCATCCGGTCTCGGTTCGGTCCGGTGTGCCACGAACGTACCCGTGCCCGGCCGTGTGACCACCCGGCCCTCCGCCGCGAGCCGGCCGAGTGCCCGTGACACCGTCACCGGACTGACCCCGTGCTGCCGCACCAACTCCCTGCTGGATGTCAGCCGATCCCCCGGCCGCGCCCGCCTGACCTCTTCCCGCAGCACCGAGGCGAGCTTGTCGATACTGCTATCGTCATTCATGAGAGATAAGGATAGCGCTACTGAATCCACCTCGATAGCGCCTCGCCTCGTTCCGGCCCACGTCGCCCAGGACGCCGAACGGAATCGCAGGCAGGAGCGGCGCGTGTCCCTTTCGGGTGACGGGTCCCTTGCGGGCGACGGCGTCGATGAGGGTCATGCCGCCGGCGGGGCCCGCAGCTCAGCAGTGCTGGCGCGGGACGGCGGAGTCGCGGCGGACACCGAGCTGGACACCGGGCGCCGCAGTGCCGAGCGTGCCCCGCACGACGGCGCTTCCCCTGGGGCCGGCGCCGGCGGCTCCCGGCAGGCCCGGCGTGGCACGCTCCTCGCGTTTCTCGGAGTGCTGGCGTTCTCCGGATCGTTTCCGGGCACATTGTTCGCGATGCGGGGGTTCGACCCGTACCTCGTCGGTGTGGGCAGGGCGGTGATCGCCGGGGCCGTGGCGGTCGTCTGCCTGGTCGCCATGCGGGTGCCCCTGCTGCCGCCCCGCCGACATCTGGGCTCCTACGTGGCGATCTCGTTCGGGGTCGTCCTCGGTTTCCCCGTCTTCAGCGGCCTCGCGCTGGACACGGGGGCGAGCGCCTCGCACGCCGCGGTCGTCACCGGGCTCCTTCCCGCGGTGACCGCCGTGTGCGCGGTGCTGCGGGCGGGGGAGCGGCCCAGGGTCCTGTTCTGGATCGCGTGCGCGGCCGGCGCGGTGGCCATCACGGTATTCACCCTCGGCCGTGGCGGCGGTCACTTCACGGTCGCCGACCTGTTGCTGGCCGGCGCGCTGTTGTCGGCCGCGGTGGGCTACACGGAGGGCGGCCGGCTCGCCAGGGAGACCCCCGGCTGGCGGGTCATCTCCTACGCCCTGGTCATCTCGCTCCCGGTCACCGTACCGGTGACGGTCATGCTGGCCGTGACCACCGACGTACGGCCGAGCGCCCCCGCACTGGCCGGATTCGCCTACGTCGGGCTGATCTCCATGTTCCTCGGCTTCGTCCCCTGGTACGCCGGCCTCGCGATCGGCGGCATCGCCCGGGCGGGGCAGATCCAGCTCGCCCAGCCGCTGCTCACCCTGGTGTGGGCGTGGCTGCTGCTCAGCGAGCCGATCGGGATCACCGCAGTCGCCGGAGCGGTCGCCGTACTCGCGTGTGTGGCCGTCACGCAACGGGCACGCTCTTGAAAGATGTGACATCCGGCCGCAGGATGTGGGAAACGGATGTAATAAGTCGGCGGATCCAGGGGTGAGAGCATGGCGGATCTCGTGATTCCGGAGGGCGGATTCTGGCCCGCGCCGGAGATTCCCCAGCCGAACATCTACCCGATGGAGTGGCGGGTGGAGACGGAGAAGCTCGCGGCCATCTACGAGAAGTCCAAGCGGACCCTCTGGAACCCGGCCGACCTGCCGTGGGACTCGCTCGATCCGGCCGATTTCAGCCGCGACCAACGGCTGGGGATCATGTACTGGTTCTCCGTGCTGGCCAACTTCGACGCCAGCGGGCCGGCCGTGTTCGCCCGTGCCACGATCCAGGCGTTCGAGAAGCACGAGGAAGATCCGGTGCGCAAGTGCTTCTTCTCGATCACCCGTGACGAGATGAACCACGAGGAGTGCTGCCAGCGGACCATCGCCAAGCTCTGGCCGGGCGGCCCGCTGGACTGGAGCCCGGCCTCCGACCTGGAGAAGGCCGCGCACAACAACATCGGCTGGCTCTACCACAACGGCGGCCGCTACTGGACCGGCTACAGTTCGGCGGTCGGCAAGTATTCGCTGCCGGTGCTGTTCACCAGCTTCATGATGGGGGAGATGGCGGCGTCCACCCTGTTCCGTGGCATGTCGTCAGGCACGACCCATCCCGTCTTCGGGGACATGTTCCGGCGGATCGGTCGCGACGAATCACGACATCTCCAGATTTGTATGACGATCCTGGAGAACGAGTGGCCCGGCCTGACCGACGACGTCAAGTCCACGATCACCCGGCAGCTCCGGGCGGGCTTCGTGTTCCTCTCGATGATCCTCTGGGAGCCGCCCGAGGGCTTCTGGGAGCTGCCGCCGTACTTCATGACCAACCATCGCGTGCTGATGGACCACGCGCGGGACGGCGGTCTGGGCGTCCTGTCGTATGAGGAGCAGGCGGAGAACTGGCGGATCGCCATGGCCAGGATCCGCACGATCGTGGAACGCTGGGGCATCGAGTTCCCGGCCATCCCCGAACTGGACATCTCAGGGGTGGAGGTCAACTTCATCGACCCCGAAGAGATCATCCCGGTCTTCTAGACGCGCACTACCTCTCGGCCACCTTCACGGATCGCCACCGGCAGAGGGGTACCTGGGCACCTCGGTCGCCTTCACGGATCGTGGTCGGCCGAGGAGCAGCTTGGCACCTCGGTCGCCTTCACGGATCGTCGTCGGCCGAGGAGCAGCGCGACATCTCCGTCGTCGGCCGGCCCTGGGGACCGGTGCCCGCTCCCGATGACCCGCGCCAGTCGGTTCCCAGTTTCAGCAGGCGGGCCCTTCGGCAGTGCCGCCGTCGGGCCCGGTCCCCAGCAGCGCGTTCTAATGCTCAACCGGATTCGATGTGACCGGGCGGGTGGGGGCAGCCGAAGGCCGGATCACCGTGCTGCTCCCGTAAGTAGTGCCTGCCACAGGTCCTCCGTCTGCCGGGACGGCAGCCACGGCGACTCCCACACGCTGATCATCCCCTCGCGCCGGTCCGTCCGCCGGATGAACTTCAGCCCACCCGCCTGGCAGAGCTCATAGAAGGTGGGCCTGCAATCACACGTATGCGCCCTGACCCGCACCCGTGCGGCCCTCGGCTGTTCCGGTCGCCAAGGTATCGGCACATAGATCCGCCCGAGAGATGCCACGTGGATCGACTTGAATCGTCCCGTCCATTTCGGCCAACCGTTCATGCGGTAACGCTAACCCAGTACATATATATAGGTCTAGCTCCCGTACATACATGTTGCCTAGGTGTCTATTTTGTAGGTATACGTTCTGTTCCGTCTATCATGCGGATGTGCTTGACAGGGACGGACCTATACCGGTCTATAAGCAGATCGCGGGGATGATTCGGGAGCGCATCCTCAAAGGCCACTTGGAGCCGGGCGAGGCGGTTCCAAGCGAATCGGAACTCGAGGTCGAGTACGGCATCGCACGGGCGACGGCTCGGCGGGTGGCGCGCGAACTCCGCGAGCAGGGCCTCGCCTACACGGTGCAGGGCGAGGGCACGTTCGTTGGTGAACCGGGCACTCCCCGCCCCGCCGACCGCATCCCGGTGTACCAGCAGATCGCGGCCGACATAAGCCGGCGGATCAGGCAAGGGGAGTTGTTGCCGAACCGGTCGATTCCCAGCGAGAAGAAGCTGATGCAGCAGCATGGCGTCGCCAAGGCCACCGTCCGGCAGGCGGTCGACCATCTCCGCGAGCAAGGATGGGTCTTCACCGTCGCGTACCGGGGAACGTACGTGACTGATCCGGAGAAATGGCCGCAAGAGTCGACCTCAAGCCCTGCTCCGGACGCCTAGAAAGCGCATCCGCGTAGCGTCACCGTCCGTTATCTTTCGTGCGTGCTAGACCATGACGGCGACACTCACCTCTACCTTCAAGTAGCCCGAATTCTCCGGCAGCGGATCATGGCAGGCGAACTCCTTCCTGGAGACGCCGTTCCCAGTGAGGCGAGGATCCAGCGCGAGTTCGGCATCGCCAGGACGACGGCGCGTCAGGCGGTGCGAGTGCTCAGCGATGAGGGACTGGTGCATGCAGTACAAGGCCGTGGCACCTTCGTCGGTCCTTCGGGAACGGCATGCGAACCAGCGCGTGGGCATGCGTACATGAAGGTCGCGAACGAGATCGCCGCCCAGATCCGGGCGGGAACGATCAAGCCTCGCCGGCCGGTGCCCAGCGAGACGCGCCTCGTCCAGCAGTACGGCGTGGCCAGGGAGACCGTACGGCACGCCATGGCGTATCTCCGTGAGCAGGGCTGGATCTATACGGTGCCGCAGCGTGGCAGCTACGCCGGTCCGCCGGAGGGGTGGCCGCCGGGGTGATCGCGGCGGGAGCGGAGGCGGCGGAGCATGCGGGCGTCCTGGAAGCCGACGGCGCGGGCGGCGGAGTCGATCGTGACCCCTTGGCCGATGAGATGTTCCGCCCGTTCGAGGCGGAGGACGGTCTGGTAGCGGAGCGGGGTCATGCCGGTGGCCTGGCCGAAGAGGCGGGTGAGGGTACGCTCGCTGACGCCTGAGGCGGTGGCGAGATCTGTCAGGAGCAGGCGGTCGGCGAAACGGGAGTCGATGAGATCCTGGGTGCGGTGGACGGCGTCGCTGAGATGCGAACGGTGCCGCAGCATGGCGCTGGCCTGCTGCTCGTCGCCGTTGCGGCGGGCGTAGACGACCATCTCGCGGGCGATCCTGGCCGCGGTGCCGGGCCCGTGGCGGGTGGCGACGATGTGCAGGGCGAGGTCGATGCCGCTGGCGATGCCGGCGGAGGTCATCACCCTGTCGTCCGCGACATAGAGGACATCCCGTACTACGGTCGCCCTCGGGTACCGCACCGCGAGTTCCTCCTGGAGGCCGTGGTGGGTGGTGCAGCGCCGGCCGTTCAGGAGCCCGGCCTGGCCCAGTGCCTCGGCGCCGGCGCAGACGCTGGTCACCGTACCCCCGGCGGCGTGGTGGTCTGACAACCGCTGGAGGGTCGGCTCCCGGATCGCGCCGTAGTCGCGCAGCGTCACCGCACGCCAGCCCGGCACCAGCACGATGTCGCCCGGCTCCATGCGCGGCCAGACCGTGTCCGCGCGAAGTGAGACGCTCTGGGCGGTCGGGACGTCCTCCTGCTCTCCCACGTAACACAGCTCATACCCGAGATCCGCCGCGGTGGAGAAGACCTGGGCGGGACCCGCGAGGTCGAGGAGGTGCAGCCGCGGGAGAAGCAGGAAGACGACCTTGGTCACTATCCGGTCACCGCCGCGCGAGTCGGCGGGCCAGTGACCTCGGCCAGCGTCCTGATCGTCGCGAACCGGCCGGCCAGCGCATACTCGGTCCGGGTGGTGATGTCCTCGGTGGACAGCGTCAGGGGATCCGCCAGAATCTCGGCCACCGTACGGCCGGCGGGCGCGTCACGGTGCTCGATGGGGAAAGTCGCCGTGGCCTCGGTCACGAACGTCACCTCGAAGCCCAGATCGGCGGCCACACGGGTGGTCGTCTCACAGCACTGCTCGGTCTGGATGCCGCAGACGACCAGCTCTCTGATGCCACGCGTGGTGAGAAGCTGCTGAAGATTGGTGGTGGTGAACGCGTTGATCGAGGTCTTGGTGACCATCGGCTCCCCTTCGCCCTGGACCAGCTCCGACACCAGGCGGACATACCCGGACGCCGGATCGAAGACGGTGCCGGACCCCGGTGCGGAGTGCAGCACCCATACGACGAGGTCGCCGGCCCTACGAGCCGCCTGCACCAGCTGGTCGACCCGCTCCACGATGTCGGGGCGGGACACGGCCTGCCAGATGGGCCGCTGCTTGAAGGATTCTTGGACGTCGATGACGATCAGCGCTTTGCTCATACGTCGATCATGGCGGTCGAACGGATAACGACATAAGACATTATCGCGCCTCTATGCGGAACGATCCGGTCATGGCTAGGGCTGGCGGTTCGGCTTGATTTACTGCAGTCCCCTCTTCCCTGGTGGCCAGGCTCGGCGGGCGGGTGCGTTCTGAAAGCTGGGCTCGAAAGCTGGGCTCGAAAGCTGGCGCCCGAAAGCTGGGGTCCGGAAGTTGGACCTGAAAGCTTGGCTCGTGAGCTTGGCCCGCGTGAGCTCAGCCTGGCATCTTGGCCAGCGCCGGACAGTCGGGAGCGGTCGTCAGCCGGGCAGGTTCGTTGCGAAGATCCAATCGAAGCCGTCGTAACCGGTTTCGTCGAGGTGTTCCGCTCGGGTCAGGCCGGTGCGGATCGCCACACGTTGGGATGCGATGTTGTCCGGCCGGACTCGGGCGATCAACGGAAGATCGGGAAGTCGCTGGGATGCCCAGGTGACCACTTCGGTCGCGGCTTCGCTGGCCAGGCCATGGCCCCAGGTCGAGGTGGCGAAGCGGTAGAAGAGGTTGAGGACCCGCATGCCGTTCAGTTCCATGGTTTTGAGTCCGCAGAACCCCAGCTGGAGGGGAGAATCGCGGCGTCGGACGACCCAGTACCCGTATCCCCAGCGTTGCCAATGGTCGTTCCAGCGTTGATGGAGCACCTGGGCCTCTACGCGCTCGGTGAGCGCGTCGGAGGGATTGTGGAGACAGGTTCCGGGGTCGTTGTGGATCGCGAAGATCGCGTCGATGTCTGCTTCGGTCGGGCGCCGCAACGACAGGCGGACGGTCTGCAGTTCCTCGTGGGCGAGGCTCCGATCATTCACACAGGGATCGTAGAAGGAGGTCAGGAAGCCTGCATGGCTGTGTCACCGCCGCCGTCGTCGCAGCTGTCATCGCCGCTGTAGCCCGACGTCCGCTTCGGTTGCATCCTGGCCGACTCCCTGGTCTGGGACGCAGTCGGAACGGCGGCGACGCCCACCTTCCGCCCGTGCCCAGCGATCGCCAGTGAAACATCCGAATCCCGACACGGAGGCGGTTGCTGATGTTCGGAGTTGTCGACACTTAGGAACTGTCCGGCGGATCTTTCAGGCCGTGCCGGCGCAAGGCGGTGGTTGCACGCTTGCCTGCGCGGCTTCTAAATCACGCGACACCGCCTCAGAGCTATGGGAGCCTGACCCGCGATGACACAACGAACCGATACACCCCCCACGTGGGACGAACGTACGCAGCTGGCCACCTTTCTGGATTACGCCCGTGACACCGCGCGAGCCAAGTGTGAGGGCGTGTCCGAGGAAGATGCCCGCAAGGCACCGCTCCCGAATTCACCGTTGATGACGATGTGCGGGCTGATCAGCCACCTTCGATGGGTCGAGCATCACTGGGTCCAGGTGATGTTTCTCGGTGAGGAGCCCGAGGGGCCGCTCACGGGGGCGACCGACGACGACCCCGACCCCGAGATGCGGACGGCGGTCGACGTCCCGTTGCCCCAGCTTCTCGCCGAGTACGAGGAACAGAGCGCCCGCTATCGCCGCCTGGTGGCCGACCGCGACCTGAACTCAACGGCCGAGCGTCCTATCGGCGACGGCCGCCACGTGGACCTGCGCTGGGTGGTCCTCCACCTCATCGAAGAGATTTCCCGCCACAACGGTCACCTTGATGTCGTGCGTGAACTCGTCGACGGACAGACCGGCGTCTAGCTTCTGCCTGGCATTCATGGGCGGAGCCAGAGTCTGATCGAGGCGAGGGTGACGGTGCCGTGGAAGATGGGGATCCGGTGCGCCGCCGGCTGCGGACAGCAGTTCGCCGCAGGATCGCGCCGAGCGGGGAACCCAGTGGCGGTTCGCCCCGCGTAGCAGTTCGAGGACGTCGCCGCGCAAGCTGCCGGTGTCGGGAAGCTGGACGGTCGCGGCCAGTTGCCGATTGGCGGCGATGCCGAGCGCGAGGCGGCTCGCCCAGCGGCGGTAGATCGCGTTCTTGTTGGTACCGGGACGTTCGGTGACCCGGTCCATGGCCAGCCCGGTCCATGGCCAGCCCGGTGTATCCCGGAGCGAGTGAGTTCGTCGACCGCGGCGCGCCGGATCGCCTCCTGCAGAGCAGAGCAGAGCCGCCGTGTCTGTCCGGCAGCCGGTTGCTTCATCAGATCGTCTACCCTGGCCTCTTCCCGTAACCGGTACCAGCCGTCCCTGCCGACATTTGATTGACCCTCGATCCATGAAGAGCATTAGGCACAGCAAGTACCTAATGGTCTTTGTCGGCGAGATGCGACGCATGCGCGCCAAGGCATCACCATCTACAGCGATCAGCGGCAAGATCACCTAAGCCGCCGTGCCGCTGGCCCGCGATGACTGAACGCCATTCGACATTGTGTCCCTGGATCTCTACCGATCGGCCTCGGCGTCACGGTGGACGCACGGGGAACCGGCCGCGCCGTCGGCGGGCGGCCCAGAGGTAGTCCTTCAGACCAACAAGTCACGGGGTGGAGGGGCAGAGCAACAAGTCACGGGGTGGAGGGGCAACCGATCATTCTGGTGTGGGTGGCTTCGTTGTGGTGTGCGGCCGGGTGTAGGCGGCGATGTAGGTGTATGCCCAGCGGTCGGTGCCGGTGCGGCGGCGTTGGTAGCGCTCGGGGTGGCGGTAGCGGTCGCGGTTGTGGAACTGGCATGCGGGGCCGAGGTTGGTCAGGTCGGTAGGTCCGTTGTCGATCCAACCGTCTGCGTGGTCGATCTGACACAGAGGTGTGGGGAGTGGGCAGCCGTCCACCCAACATGTGGCGTAGCGGGCTTGGACGGCGCGTCGCTGCGCGGGTGTGGCCAGGCGAACTTCCCGGCCCATGTCCAGGACCTGGCTGTCGGCGTCGATGACGATCCGTACCAAGGTGGAAGTACGGGCCAGGCGGTGGACGTCGGAGACCGGAAGCAGATGACCGGTGGGGAGTAACAAGCCGGGCAGGTTTCTGTTGGGCACGTGTCCGCATCGCCCACATGCCCCCTCAGCAGCGATGTCCGACGTCAACGGACGCTTGGCCGCATCTGGCACATGACGGTTGCGGGTGCGGTCCTTACCGAGGCGTGAGTGTGGCGTGCATAGACGGCAGCTCTCACCAGTCGGCGCGCAATGTCGGCCGTGTTCCGAGGCATTGGCATCGAACCCGCCTCGTACGAATGTCATTTCGTCCTTATCGGCGCCGCTTGTATGTGAACCGAGGTGGACACTGGCCGCCCCATCGCGGCTGTCATCTCTGGGGTCCAGATTGCCGGAGTGGCCAGACACAAGCGTGTGGGTATCTCCCCGGCCGGCGACGATCTCCGTCCACTTCGCCCTCGGGTCGGGAGGGTCTGGATCAGGACGAGCTGCATCAGGGAGAGAGGTGTCAGAGAGAGGGGTGCCGGCGGTTGCTGTGGGTTCGAGGTGAAGCTTGTTACTGGCGAAGTGGTGCGGGACCGGAGAGGGCTCGACACCGCAGGCGGTGCTGGGGACGCAGGGTGTGATCTGGTGGGGAACTGTGTGGCAGGTTGGTCGTCGGGCGGATCGGCGGTTGTTGGGCTGTTGGGCGGCACGCAGGTCAGACCGGTGGAGGTCGGTGGTTTGCGGTTCGGCGTCCGGATCGGCGGGGCCTGGTTCGGTACGGAGGTTGCGGACATCGGTTGGTTGCCGGTTCTCGGTAGGGGTGGGGTTGTCGGGAAGGGACTCCGCGTTGACCATGATGAGGAGTTCGGTGCTGACCTGACGTTCCAGCAGGGCGATGAAGGCGTCGGCGTTGCGGGTGCGTAGGGGGCGGTCATCACTGTGGGCCCGGGGTTTGGCATAGGCGTTCAGGAGTGCCCGCAGGCGGGCCGCGGGCTCTGGTGGGAGCCGGAAGTCGCCCTCGATACCACCTGACTCGGTGGCGCGGACGACAAGGTAACGCTGGTCGTAATCGGTATTCGCGTGCGGTGACTCCCCGTCGGGGCTCAGCGCAGCCTGCAGGTAGCGGCCGGCGGCGGCGATCTGAGCCGGACCGGCGCGTTGGGCAAGCTCCAGCAGAATCGGTTCGGCGAGACGGGCCTGTTCGTCGGTCAGCGGGGCGGTCGCGGAACAGATGGCTGTGACCAGCCCCTGTGTCAAGCGTCCATCGGAGAAACGCAGACGGAGATCGGAAAGCCTTGCGAGCTCCGTCGCGCGGCTGACCGTTTGGGCGGCCGCGCGGGCGCTCATCCCACCGGCCATGCGCAGCCAGGTCGCGGTGGAAGCATGGCCGAGCGTGCGAGCCTGACCCGTGGCGTGTACTCGGGCGACCCTCGCGGAGATCGCGGCGGACAAACGATCCTGAGCGGCCATCAACTCCTCCGCCTCGGCCGAGCACTGAGCAACTGATTCCGGCGACGGAGCCAGAGCCAGCTGCCGCGCACGCTCACCGATGGAGCTCACCAGAGTGTGGGAATCTTCGCTGTCGCTGTCGCTGTCGCTGTCGCTGTCGCTGTCGCTGTCGCTGTCGCTGTCGCTGCCCTCCTGGACTGCTTCGTCGAAGTGATCTTCGAAACGATCGGAGGACTCCCGGCGAATTCGTCCGCCTTGGGAGTCGTGACCAAGCGGTGTCGTACCGGCATCGTCTGAGCTACCGCGCTGGTTACGTGAACCGTCAGGCTGATCGGAGCCGTTTGGTTCGTCTGTGTGGGTGTGAGCGTTCTGAGGGCGGGGTGCGTCTTGGGCGGTTGGATCGGTGTCGGTGTCGGTGTCGGTGTTGCGGTCGGGGTCGATGTCCGTGTCGATGTCAGTGTCGTTCGAGCCTGGGGCTGGTCGCGCGGGTTGTCGGGCTGATGGGAGTCGTTTGGTTTGTCTGCGGAGGTGGGAGTGTGATGAGGGCGAGGTGCGCCTTGGGCAGCCGGATCGCTGGAGGCGCCGCCGTCGGCGTCGTCTGAGACGGCGAGATGTGCGAGTCGGTCCGTGCGTTGAGTGCCTTCAGTGCGTTCAGTGCGTTCAGTGCGTTCAGTGCGTTCAGTGATCGAATGGGTGAACCATGGGTGTTGGCTGCCGTGGATGGTAGGGACATGGATGCCGATGGACGTCGAGCCTGTCCGACGGGACTTGCTCGGAAAGGTGAGGGAAGAAGAGGGACCGAGACCGCCCGTGGCTGCCGGTTGGTGGCTAGTGACGGCTTCGGTCAGCGGCGGTGAGGAGCCGGAAACGTCCTCTGTTGTGTTGGGCGGTCCCTCGCCATGAGTTGCCTCGCCATGAGATGTGTTGCGCGTGGGTCCGCCAGGGGGCATGTCGGACGTTGCGCCGCCACGAGTGTCGAGCCTTGCGCCATGGGTGGCGAGCCTTGCATCGCGCAGAGGCTGGCTGGGGGCGGGGTGGTCGGAGGGCAAAGAGGGCCGCGGGTCGGCACGGGGACAGACGGGCTGTTTCGGCATTACAGGGGCTCCTCGCGCCAGGGGGCAGTGCACGCGCAGTCCACAACGACTGCTCCTTGACGCCCGAAGACGTGAAGGTCTGCATCCTGGCGTCTGGCCACTCTTAGTTGGCCCGCCTCTACGTTCTGTTGCCTCTTGAAGAGAGTAATCGCTCGTACATTCGAGTGCAACCTTGGGTTGCGGCGGCTGAAGGGACACTTCGGCGGTAGGAACGGGGCGCGTGATCGGACGCCGGTGCGGTGCGAGCGAGCGGAGTGTGATGGCCTCTCGGTGCGTGTCTAGGGGCCGGGGGATCATGGTGGTCGTCGAACACGGCAGTGGTTCAGAACGAGTGGTTCAGAACGGCAGTGGTTCAGATGGGAATGCGGCGCCAGGCCTGGTCGGTGATTATGACGTGGTCGAGAAAGCGCAGGCCGACGGTTTGGGCGGCCTGATGGAGCCGGTCGGTGACGTCGAGATCGGCAGGGCTGGGGTCGAGGCAGCCGCTGGGGTGGTTGTGTGCCAGACCGAAGGCGGAGCCGCCCGAGGTGAGGACCGTGGCGACGATCTCGCGAACGGGGGCGGGGCTGTGGTCACTGCCGCCTTTGCTGACGACGGTGGTGCGGAGTATTCGGCCGCCGTGGTCACAGATGACCGCGACGACCTGTTCGTGGGGGAGGCCGCGGAGGAGCGGGGCGGTGACGGCGGCCAGGTCGCCTGAGCCGGTGATCCGGCCACGTCGGGGGGCGGCCTGCGCCCGCCGTACGAGATCGAAGGCGGCGGCGATCCGGGCGGCCTTGGCAGGGCCGATGCCGGGTACGGCGAGCAGGCGGTGAGCCTCCGAGCGGCTGAGAGCTTCGAGGTCGCCGCAGTGGGCGATGAGGAGAGAGGCGAGTTCGACGGCGTTGGTGCCTCTGCTGCCCGAACCCAGGAGGAGGGCAACAAGCTCGCGGTCGGCCAGGGCTCCCGCGCCGTCGGCCAGGAGTCGCTCGCGGGGTTGGTCGGACGTGGGCATGTCCTTGACGCGCATCGACACCTCCGGGTCGGGGAACCCTAGATGGTCTATCAGGCGTGACCGACAGTTAGCGGAGCGTGTGCGTCGTGGGGAGGGCGGGATCCTCTGAAGTGCTTTGGGCTGTGCGACGCGGGGTGAACCGTATCTACGATCACGACGCTGCTGACCTGGGCGTACGCCGCTGAGGCGAGCGGGATGATTCGCCTTGGTGCGGGGTGCGGGGTGCGGGGTGCGGGGTGCGGGGTGCGGGGTGCGGGGTGCGGGGTGCGGGGTGCGGGGTGCGGGGTGCGGGGTGCGGGGTGCGGGGTGCGGGGTGCGGGGTGGCCGGGAGTGCTCCTGGTGGGGAGTGAGCGGAGCGGGTCTGTTCCGCGTTCGGCCGGTGGGATCGGTGGTGGGCAACGGATTTCCCGTGGCAGGCGTTGGTGGGCCGCTGGCTCGTCCGCCTTGATCTCGGCCGGCACGAGCGGCTCGTGCCGTACCGGCTCACGGTGACCGTCATGGTGGTGGCGATGAGCCAAGCCGGCGCGGGTGGGAGTAGGCGGCGGGGCGAGCCGGGTCCAGACGGGTGGCATGTTCGAGGGTGCTGAGACGGGGAGCGGGAGCGGGAGCAGGTGGGGGTGCGGGGCGTAGTCCAGTGCGGATCTGGTTGCGGGAGCCTGGTCAGCGATGGCATCAGCGACGCGCTCGCAGGGTGCGGGGCGTGGTTCAGTTCGGATCTGGTCGCAGGGGTGAGTGTGCGGGCCTGTCCGGGGGCGACGGGATGGGGGTGTCGAGGGTCAGGGGCGGAGGGTGTAGACGAGGTGGAAGGCATCGCCGGGGACGACCGTGTCGCTGGTCTCCAGGGGGCGGCTGCCGGCGTGGTGGGTGCGTTCGAGGTGCAGAATGTGGACGCCTGCGCAGAGGTCGAGAGCGTCGATCTCGGCGGGTTCTGGGACCCGGGTGCGGACGGTCTCGACGATGTCGGTGACGTTGAGACCGACGGCGGCCATCCGGGCGACGACGCTCTTGCGGCTGTCGGTGCCTTCGGCGGGGACGGGTTGACCCTCTGCCAGTTCGGCCGGTTCGTAGGACCAGGTGAGCTGGACGGGTTTGCCGTTGCTTCGGTAGATGTGGCGGGTGCGGACGATGGGCGCGTACTCGGGCAGGCGCAGGCGATCAGCGAGTTCGGGGGTCGCCCGGACGCGCTCGACGCGCCAGACCCAGGAGACTCGTCGGCCCTGGGAATGGAGGTCGGCGGCAAGCGGGGCGTGGTGGTCGTGGAATCGGGACCGGTGCAGAGGGACCAGGGTGGCCCTTTCGCGGACGTAGTGTCCCGATCCGACCCGCCCGAAAATCAGGCCCTCGGTGGTGAGCACGCGCAGCGCGTGGCGGGCGGCCGTCTCTCCCACGCCGTATCTGCGGGTGAGCTGGGCGCGAGAGGGGACAACGGCGCCCGGCGCGAGGGATCCGTTGACGATCTGGCGACGAAGGTCGTCGACGACGCGCAGGTAGACCGGATCCGAACTTGCCACGTGTCCATCCCTGGGTAAGGCGAGGCTCAATCTTGTCTTACCAGCCGGGAGACGCATGATGACGGGCGCAAGTTGGAGCTCCAACTTTGACCCAGGGAAAGCTCGGGGAAAATATCCCAGGAACTCTGTAACGTCCGGGTAAGGACTACCGATTCTCCGGTAGAGGTCGTCGATGTGTGTACCCCCGAGCACATATCGGCGGCCTCTTTCACTTCCCAGTGCCCGGTCAAGGGGCCGGGGGTCCACTGCCATCCGGTATCCGGGTACCGTTCCTCTATGGCATCGCCTACTGGAACCGCAGACGCTCCCTTCGGACGCATGCTGACCGCCATGGTCACACCGTTCGCCGAGGACGGCTCGGTCGACTACGACGGACTGCAGAGCCTGGCCACCTATCTGGTGGACGAGCAGCGTAACGACGGCCTGGTCGTGAGTGGTACGACTGGAGAGTCGCCGACCACCTCCGACGAGGAGAAAGATCGCATCCTGCGGGCTGTGGTCGAGGCCGTCGGCGACCGTGCCACCGTCGTGGCCGGTGCCGGGAGCAACGACACCCACCACAGCGTGGAGTTGGCCCGCGCCGCCGAGCGCGCCGGGGCCCACGGCCTGCTGCTGGTGACGCCGTACTACAACAAGCCGCCGCAGGAGGGGATCCGCCGCCACTTCACCACGATCGCGGACGCCACCGGGCTTCCTGTCATGCTTTATGACATCCCCGGCCGTACCGGTGTGGCGATCGAGCCGGAGACTTTGTGCCGGCTGGCCGAGCATCCGCGGATCACCGCCGTGAAGGACGCCAAGGGCGACCTGTTCGCCGGCTCCCAGGTGATGGCCGCGACCGGCCTGGCGTACTACTCGGGTGACGACGCGTTCACCCTGCCCTGGCTGTCCGTGGGCGCCGTCGGTGTGGTCAGCGTGATCGGGCACGTGTCCGGGGCCGACGTCGCCACCATGATCGACCTGTACCGCGCCGGTGATGTGGCGGGCGCGACGGAGGTGCATCGGAGGCTGCTGCCGGTGGTGACCGGCATCATGACGCGCACCCAAGGTGCGATCATGACGAAGGCGGCGCTGACCCTCGTGGGACGGCGAGGCGGCGTGACGCGGCCTCCGCTGGTGGACGCGACGGAAGAGCAGGTCGCCCTGCTTCGTGAAGATCTGATCGCCGGCGGCGTGAAGCTTGCCGACGGAGTTGTATGAACGAAAGTGACGGGGAGGAAACGAGAGCTTGAGAGCTAGACACGCAGGGGGTACGGCATGAGCCACCCCCATCCTGACCTGGGTCCGCCGCCGCCGTTGCCGGTCAACGGGCTGCGGATCGTCGCGCTCGGCGGGCTCGGTGAGATCGGCCGCAACATGGCCGTCTTCGAGTTCGACGGCCGGTTGCTGATCGTCGACTGTGGAGTGCTCTTTCCCGAGCCCGACCAGCCGGGCGTCGACCTGATTCTGCCCGATTTCGACTACATCCGCGATCGCCTCGACGACATCGAGGCGGTCGTGCTGACCCACGCCCACGAGGATCACATCGGCGCTGTGCCGTACCTCCTGCGCGAGCGGGCCGATCTCCCGCTCGTGGGGTCGAAGCTGACCCTGGCGCTGATCGAGAGCAAGCTCACCGAGCACCGCATCCAGCCGGTGAAGCGGGAGGTCGTCGAGGGAGAGCGGCACAGGTTCGGGCCGTTCGAGTGCGAGTTCTTCGCGGTCAACCACTCGATCCCCGACGCTCTGGCAGTGGCCATCAGGACCGCGGCCGGCATCGTGCTGCACACCGGTGACTTCAAGATGGACCAGTTGCCGATGGACGGGCGGCTGACCGACCTCGGTGGGTTCGCCAGGCTTGGCACCGAGGGTGTCGACCTGCTGATGTCCGACTCCACCAACTCCGAGGTGCCGGGCTTCGTCACCAGTGAGCGGGACATCGCCCCGGTCATCGACGAGGTCTACCGGAACGCGGACAAGCGGGTCATCGTCGCCTGCTTCGCCTCGCACGTCCATCGCGTTCAGCAGGCACTCGACGCGGCGGAGAAGCACGGCCGCAAGGTCGCGCTGATGGGCCGTTCGATGGTCAGGAACATGGGGGTCGCCCGGGATCTGGGCTACCTGCGGGTTCCGCCAGGCCTGATGGTCGACTCCAGGGAGATCGAGGAATGGCCGCCGGAGGACGTGGTGCTGATCTGCACCGGGTCCCAGGGCGAGCCGATGGCGGCGCTGTCGAGGATGGCGAACCGTGATCACCAGATCCGGATCGCCGAGGGCGACACGGTGCTGTTGGCGTCCTCGCTGGTCCCAGGCAACGAGACGGCCGTGAACAAGGTCATCAACGGCCTCACGCGCTGGGGCGCCCGAGTGATCCACAAGGGCAACGCCCGGGTCCACGTCTCCGGGCACGCCGCGGCGGGTGAGCTGCTTTACGTGCTCAACCTGACCAGGCCGTCCAACTTCATGCCGGTGCACGGCGAGTGGCGGCACCTGCGGGCGCACGCCAAGCTGGCCGCACTGACCGGAGTCCCCGACGACCACATCGTGATCGCCGAGGACGGCGTGGTGGTCGACCTGCTCGACGGCCGGGCGAAGATCGTCGGTGCGGTGCAGGCCGGCTACGTCTATGTGGACGGCACGTCGGTGGGAGGCGTGACCGACGTCGCGCTGAAGGACCGGCGCATCCTCGGCGACGAGGGGTTCATCTCGATCGTGCTCGTCGTCGACTCGACCACGGGCAAGCTCACCGGCGGGCCCGAGGTGCACGCCCGGGGCTCCGGCATAGATCTGGACGCCTTCGAGGAGGTCATCCCGCTGCTGGAGAAGTCCCTGCAGGAGGCCGCGCTCGACGGTGTGGCCGATGTCCAGCAGATGCGCCGGCTGGTCCGGCGTACGGTCGGCCGCTGGGTGAGCGACACCTACCGCCGCCGCCCAATGATCATCCCGGTGGTCGTCGAGGTCTGAGACCACGTAGCGCCCCGCCGCGAGTACGGCGGGGCGCTGACTCGGGCGTTCACCCGGGCCGTTCACCCGGGCCTCCCTGCGGGGTGTTCGTTCTGCGGGGTGTTCGTTCTGCGGGGTGTTCGTTCTGCGGGGTGTTCGTTCTGCGGGGTGTTCGTTCTGCGGGGTGTTCGTTCTGCGGGGTGTTCGTTCTGCGGGGTGTTCGTTCTGCGGGGTGCTCGTTCAGCGGGGTGCTCGTTCAGCGGGGTGCTCGTTCAGCGGGGTGCTCGTTCAGCGAGGTGCTCGTTCAGCGGGGTGCTCGTTCAGCGAGGTGCTCGTTCAGCGAGGTGCTCGTTCATGGGCGTGGAATTTGTTCAGAGTTGTGAACGTTGATGCGTCTTGGCAGAATCGCGGGGTAGAGCCAAGGAGCGTGGATGGTGACGGCGGAAGCGATTACGCCCAGGTCGCCGGTCAAATCGGCCGACCGGACGGTCGAGCTGCTCGAAGTCCTGGCGCGGGCCGAGCGCGGGCTGAGCCTGGCCGAGCTGCACCGCGAGCTGGGCTATCCGAAGTCCAGCCTGTACATGCTGCTGCGCACCCTGGCCGGACGGGGCTGGGTCGAGACCGATCAGGCAGGCGTCAGGTACGGCATCGGCGTGCGGGCACTGCTCGTCGGCACCTCCTATCTGGACCGCGATCCGGTGGTCCGGGCGGCCGCCGGTGTGCTCGACGAGATCAAGGCCGAGGTGAACGAGACCGTGCACCTCGCCAGGCTCGACGGCGCCGACGTGGTCTACCTCGCCAGCCGTGAGTCCCAGCACCACATGCGTCCGACCTCGCGGGTCGGGCGCAGGCAGCCGGCCCATGCCACCGCGCTGGGCAGGGCGATACTGGCGGCCAGGCCCGACGCCGAGGCGTTGCTGCCCGCGGAGCTCGCCGCGCTGACCCCGCATACCGTCGTCGATCGCGAGCGCCTGCTCGACGACATCGCGACCGCCCGGTCGAACGGCTACGCCTGGGAACACGAGCAGAACGTCGTCGGCCTGGGCTGCCTCGCCGTGGTCCTGCCGTACTCGTCGCCGGTGACCGACGCGCTCAGCGTGTCGGTGCCGCTGGTCCGCCTCGACGACGCGCACCGCGAGTTGATCCTGGCCACGCTCGTCCGGGCCGCCGAGCGCGTCACCGCACTCCTGCGCAGTCGCGCTATCTGAGATCCGACGCACGCGAACGAACCATGTTGAAAGGTGATTTCTGATGATCCAGGGTTATGACCCGCGTACCGGTGAGCCGGTCGGTGAGCCGCTGGAGACGGCCACCGAGGCACAGGTGGACGAGACCGTTCGGGCCGCGCTCGCGGCGGGCGAGGTGTGGCGTGCGACGCCGGCGGCCGAGCGTGCCGTGACCCTGGACGCCGTGGCCGACGCGCTCGCCGCGCGCGTGGAGGAGTTGTGGGCGGCGGCCGACGCCGAGACCGCGCTGGGGGAGACCCGGCTTCGCGGCGAGGTGGGGCGCGCAGCGGGACAGTTCCGGCTGTTCGCCCAGGTGCTGCGCGACGGCGCGCACGTCTCGGCGGTGGTCGACCACGGCGACCCCGGTGCCACGCCGCCGCGTCCCGACGTGCGCAAGATGAATCACCCGCTGCCGGGCGTCGTCGGGGTCTTCGCGGCCAGCAACTTCCCCTTCGCGTTCTCCGTGGCCGGTGGCGACACCGCGTCCGCGCTGGCCGCCGGGTGCCCGGTCGTGGTCAAGGCACATCCGGGCCACCCGCGTACGTCCGAAATTTCGGCGTCGGTGATCCGGGAGGCCCTGCCCGACCCGGCGTTGCTCGGCCTGATCCACGGGATGGAGGCCGGCGCGTGGCTGGCGCGGCATCCGTCGGTGGCGGCGGTCGGGTTCACCGGCTCCGTCCCCGGGGGGAAGGCGATCCAGGCGTTGATCGGGGAGCGGCCCGACCCGATCCCGTTCTACGGTGAGCTGGGCAGCGTCAACCCGGTGGTCGTACTGCCCTCCGCGCTCAAGGGCGGGCCCGGCGCGCTGGCGAGCGGGTTCGCCGCCTCGCTGACGATGGGCGTCGGGCAGTTCTGCACCAATCCCGGTCTCGTCTTCGTCCCCGAAGACGAAGGTCTTCGCGGGGCGATCGGGGAGGCGGTCGGCGCGACCACGGGCGGGCCGATGCTGAACGGCCGGATCAGCGAGGGCTACCAGCAGGGCATCGGGCGGCTGGCCGAGCTGCAGACGCTGGGCGAGGGCACCGCGGGCGCCGGACCGTGGGCGGCCACTCCCCGAGTCTTCACCATCGACCTGGCCTCGTTCGAGGGCGGCCTGCCCGACATCGCTGAGGAGTGCTTCGGCCCCGCCGCGATCGTGGTGACCTACCGTGACGCCGCCGACCTGCCCGGGGTGCTCTCCCGGCTGCCCGGCTCGCTCACCGCCACCGTGCACGCGACCGACCCCACCGAGGCCGAGGAGATCGTGGGGGTGCTCGGCCGTACGGCGGGGCGGCTCGTCTGGAACGGCTGGCCCACGGGTGTGGCGGTCAACTGGGCCATACACCATGGAGGTCCCTGGCCGTCGTCCACATCGGCCGCCCACACCTCCGTCGGCGCGTCCGCGATCCACCGCTGGCTGGCTCCCGTCGCCTACCAGGACTGGCCTGGGGAACTGCTGCCCGCCGAGCTTCGCGACGACAACCCTCTCGGGCTGCCCCGCCGGGTGGACGGGCACCTCGAACTCCCCTGAGGCTTCCTGAGCCACCCCTGAGGCTCCGCTGTCGCGGGACTGTGAACCGCTCAGGTTCATGGTCCCGTGAGGCGGGTCACCAGCGGCCGCTGGCGCGCGTTCACCGGGGGCGGATGAAGTGTGCGCGCGGTGCGGCCGGGAGTTCGTGGGTGCGTGTCGCCGGTGGCCGGAGGGTGTTGCCGCGCTTCATGCTGGGGGCCCGGGTGAGGTGCGCTGGGTCCGGTCAGGCTTCACCGTCCCGTTGAGCGGCCGCTCGTTATGCGTGGCCGCCTATCGTGCGTGTCTCCCCATCGTGCCTGGCTCCCCATCGTGCCTGGCTCCCCGTCGTGCCTGGCTCCCCGTCGTGCGTGGCCTCAGAGGCTGCCGTTGTGCGCTTCGCGTCGGCCGGTGAAGCGGGCTCGGCCGCACGGGTTCTGTCAAGCGAGTCGCTCGCCGTGCCTGTCGCCGATCGGTGCCGTTGTGGTCCGCCACCGATCGGCGCCGGGTCGCTCGCCGTACCTGTCACCGATCGGTGCTGTTGCGGTCCGCCACCGATCGGCGCCGATGTGGTCCGGCGCCGATCAGTGGGGCGTGGTCGGTCAGGTGATCTTGGTGGTGGCCTCCTTGGTGACGCCGCTGACCGTGACGGAGATGGTCACCGTTCCTCGCCCGCGGGCGGTCAGGGTGCCCGTCGCCGGGTCGAGCGACGCGATGTGGTGGCCGCGGGCCTTGCCCGGGTCGCCTATGTGCAGGTTGCCGCTGCCCTTCCAGACGGTGCTGACCGGGTAGGCGGCCGGGATCTCGCGGGCGCCCTGGGTGAGCGTGGCGGTGACCTTGGCCGAGGTGCCGCGTGGCAGGTCTGCGGGCGCGGTCAGCGCGAGTTCGTCCACGTGCGGCCTGATCTGGGCGGTTAGCCAGGTGGGCCCGCCGGCGAACGGCAGCAGCCGTGCGGCGGCCTGTTCCACCCGGGAGACCGGGTCCACGCCGAGCATGGTCCAGCCGGTGAAGCCGCCCTCACCAGGGGAGGTGGCCGGAGTCTTGCCGGAGTTGCCGTTGATCAGGTACGGCACGCCGTCCACCCGGGAAGCGTGGAAGGTGCCCACGTGCCCGCCGACGAACGCTGCGCCCTTGCCGGTTCGGTGCTGGAAGTCGGCGAGCCATTTCTCGACCAGCGCCGCCTCCTTCCGGTCACCGAGCTGGCTGCCCTTGCCGGGGGTCGGGTCGCGCGGCGGGTGGTGCTCGACGAGGACGAGCGAGCCGACGCCGTCGTCCTCGGCGGCTTCGTCGAGAGCGGTGCGGAGCCGTTCGATCTGGTCGAAACCGCCGCCCCTGATGGTGCCGAGCGAGGTGTCCAGGGTGACGAACCGGGTGCCCTTGTGGTCGAAGGTCCGGTTGGTGTCCCCGAATCGGGCGCGGAAGTTCGCGATGCTCGCCCCCATCACCTCGTGGTTGCCGGGCACGTAGTAGTAGGGCAGCTCTCCCGCCAGCTCCTCGTCGAGGATGCGCTTGGCGAGCAGGAAGTCGGCCTCCGACGCCTCGTCCACCAGGTCGCCCGCGATCAGCAGGAACTCGGGCCGGGCCGCCTTGATCTCCCTGAGCGTACGGCGCGCGGCCACGACCAGCGGCGAATCGGGGACACGGGCGACGAACTGGGCATCCGACATGACGGCGAACCGCCAGTCATCGCGGTCCAGGTCGCCGCCGACCAGCCGATCCTCGACCCGCTTCTCGGGAGGCGCGTCGATCGAGGGCGCCACCTGGGCGTACAGCTCGTCGATCAGCACCTCCCCGGTGTACTGCCGCTCGGCCTTGAGCTCGATCGTGTAGAAGCGGCTGACCGACACCGGCTGCGGCAGTCCGGCGGGCACCGGGATCTCGATCTCCTTCCAGCCCTCCCAGGTGACGTAGGGCCCGTAGACCGAGGTGGCCTTCCCGGCGGCGTCGACGACGGTGAACGCGGTCCATTCGCCCTGGCCGTGGCCGTAGACCGAGATGCCGAACGCGCGCGTCTGGCCGGGCAGCCCCAGCGGCGCGGGCGGGATGGCGTACGCGGTCCGGGTGGCGGTGGCCTGGCTGAAGTCGTAGGACAGCTTCAGCCCGGCCCCCTCGCGCCCGCCGGCGACCGGTTCGACGGTGGCGGTGCCGCGGGCCGAGCCCGCCGTCCACTTGGCCCCGTCGTCGAAGTTCGCCAGCACGCGCCGTTCGACCCCGACGGTGACGGCCACGGTGGCGGTCAGCCCGCCGACCTTGACGGTGACCAGCCCGGCGCCGGACGGCTTCTTCGCGGTGACCCGGTAACCGCCCGCTCCGTCGGGGGCGACGTCCAGGAGCGCGGTGTCGTAGCCGGTGGTGGCGTCGGCGGGTTCGATCGGCGCGGAGTTGCCGTGCTTGTCGTAGCCGACCACGCCGAAGGTCGCGCTGCCGGCTGCGATGTTCACCGACGGATGGGTGACGCCCAGCCTGGCGACGGGCCCGAGGACCTCCAGCGGGACGGTGCCCCGGACGCGGCCCGACTGGGCGGTGACCGTGGCCTTGCCGGGCAGCCCGGCGCGGAAGACGCCCTTGGCGGCGGTGCCGTGGGTGGCCCGCCAGCTGACGTCGCCGCCGGCGGCGGGGCCGTACACCTCGTCGTGGCCGGTGGCGTTCAGCGCGCGGGTGAGCCCGGCGAAGACGCGGTCGGGGCGTCCGCCGGCCACCGGTCCGGTGCCGGGCGCGACCGCCGGATCGATGGCGGGCCGCACCCACAGGCCGCTCAGCTTGCCGCTGCCCTCGGGGCGGTGGACGGCCAGGCCGTTCGGGACCAGCCGCTCGCCGCCGTCGTTGGGCTCGTTCTCGATCCGCACGCGGTCGCCGCCCGGTGTGCGGGTGGCCATCGTGGCGGAGCCGCCGCCGTCGATCTCCAGCCCGGTGTGCGCGCCGAGCTTGACCAGCCGGTCGGCCATCTCCTTCAGCGTCGCGCCCCGGCTGTTGATCGTACGGTTGCCGTCGACGGTGACCAGGAACATCTTCCTGCCGTCGGCGCTGAATCCGAGGGCCATCCTGGCGGCGGCGGTGGTGTCGTTCAGGTTCTGGGCCGTGCCGTCCTTGACCAGCAGGCTCCGGCCGCCGATCGCGGTGACCAGTTCGGCGTCCCCGGCGGCCTTGAGCCGGTAGGAGATCTCGACCGCGTCGCCCGCCTTGAGCTGCGCCAGCCGCAGCGCTCCCGCCTCGCGGCCGAGGAGCACGGTGGCCCCTGCGGGGATGTCGCCCTCACCGGCGCCGGTGGTCACCCGCTCGACCTTGCCGCCGGTGACCAGTACCTCGGTCACCTGGGCGACGTCCGGTACGGCCCGGGCGCGGGTGTGCGCGCCCCAGCGGGAGTCGTAGGCGCCGATGCCGCCCGCGGGCAGGTCGGTGGCGTTGAGACGGGCGAGCGGTACGGCCTCGCCGCCTCCCGGCAGGGTGAGGGCGCCTTCGACCAGGACGTCCAGGATGCGGCCGACACCGGCGGCGTCGATGGCGGCGGCCCGGTTCCAGTCGGCGGAGGGGGACTTGATGAGCTTGCCGCCGGAGATGGCCACGCCGAGCGGCGCTCCGGAGTTGTTGATGTCGAAGAAGTCGCCGTTGACGGCCGCGACGGCACCCGACTTGTCGGCCATCTCGGTGATCTTGCCGGTGGCCGCGATCTTGCCGGTGTCGAGGTAGCCGATCCTCGCGCCCCCGGCCAGGTCGATGGTGAGGGCGTCGGAGCGCTGCCATCCGCGCGGGTCGAGGCTGTCGAGCGAGTCGATGGTCACGCCCGGCGCCACCGGGCGGTCGCTGTGGTAGGTCTCGACGGGCGAACCGGGGCCGGCCGCGCGGGTCGCCGGGCTGCTCGCGAACAGCGGGGTCGCCGCGGGCGGGTAGGACGATGAGCGAAGTGCTTCGAGCGCGGTGTCCGCCACGGGGTCGGCAGGCGCCGCCTTTGCCGTCGCGGAGCTGCCGAGAAGCCCGAGGACGAGGGCCGCCACGAGGGTGACGGCACGTCCCCGGGCCGAGTGATGCCTGGACAGGGGGGACCTCCGGTGGGAGTGAGTTGGGCACCGGAAGTCAACTAGATCACAAACCTTGCGATCCACCCATAGGCGGTGAACGTCTGTTGACGAGATCTCAGCCCCACGACCGGCACCACGGTCGGCCGGGGCCGGGTCGGGTGGGATTGCGGGTCAGGACGGCCAAGGTGGGCGGTGGCCGGTCCGCGGGGCCGCTGCCCAGGCGGCCGGTCCGCTGGGATCCGAGCCCACGGGCCAGGTGGGGTGGCGGGTCATGCGGGGCCGGTCGGGTGGGGTTGCGATCACGCGGGTGAGGGCGGCCAAGGTTGCGGTGGGCGATGGCAGGGTCGGGCGGGTTGCGATCATGGCGGGGTCAGGTGGGTTACAGGTGGGTCAGGTGGGTCAGGTGGTGGACAGGGCTACGGTCGGTGGTAGCCGGGCCGCGCGCATCGCCGGGTAGAGTCCCGCGATCACGCCGACGACCAGGGTCGCGGCCAGTGCGCCGCCGAGTGCCCAGAGCGGTACCACCGGGGGCCACGACTGGGCCCTGGCGTAGGCCACGGTGGCCACCGACCCGAGGACCAGCCCCGCCGTACCGCCCAGCGCCGACAGCAGCAGCGACTCCGACAGGAACTGGACGCGGATCTGCCCGCGGGTGCCGCCCAGCGCCCGCCGCAGCCCGATCTCCCTGCGGCGTTCCAGCACCGAGATCACCATCGTGTTGGCGACTCCCACCCCGCCGACGAGCAGCGCCACCGCCCCGAGGCCCAGCATCAGGCTGGTCAGGGTGCCGGTCGCGGCGGCGCGGGCGGCGAGCGCGTCGGACGGCCGGGAGACGTCGACCTCCTGCGGGTTCTCCGGGTTAACGGTCCGGGCGAGCACGTCGCGCACCGCGATCACCGACTCCTCCGCCGAGCGCTGGTAGATCGTCGTCGGGTGCCCGTCGAACCCCAGATGCCGTGCCGCCGAGGGGAATCCGACGAGCGCCGAACGTTCGATCTCCGGAGCCAGCGGCAGCGCGTCCAGGATTCCGACCACGGTGAACCACCGGTTCCCCAGCCACACCTGCACGCCGGCCCGGCTCACCCCGAGCCGTCCGGCCGCCACCCCGCCGAGCACGACGGCGGGGTGCCGCGCGGTCGCCTCGTTGAGCCACACGCCGGACGCCGTCCGTCCCTTCAGGGTGCCGAGCAGTTCCAGGTCGGCGGCGGCCACGGTGATCCCGCCGGTGATCTCCGCGGGGATCAGGTCGGTCCGCCGGACGGTGGCCCGCACCGACCCGGTGGCCGCGGCGGAGGTGACCGGGCCGATCCGCCTGACCATGCCCACCGCGTTCACCGGCAGCTTCGACTCCTCCCCGAACAGCGTCCTGCCCGGCTCCGCCCGCAGCAGGTTGGTGCCGAGCGTGTCGAGCTGCCGGAGCAACTGCTCCCTGCTGGAGGAGGAGACGCCGATGACGGCCACCATGGTCGCGATGCCGATCGCGATCCCCAGTGCCGAGAGCAGCACCCTCGCCGGGCGCGTGCGCAGCCCCGACATGCCCACCCTGACGACATCGCGCGGGCTCAGCCTGGCCGGTATCAGCGTGTTCGGCGTGTTCACCGCGCCTCCCTGACCAGCGCCTGCACGGTACGGCCCGGCCCGCCCTCGTCGGCGGCGATCCGGCCGTCGCGCATCCGGACACGACGCGGGCACCATTCGGCGATCTCCGGGTCGTGCGTGATGATCACTACGGTGGTGCCGCCGGCGTGCAGCGAGCGCAGCACGTCGAGGACGGCGTCGCCGGCGGCGGAGTCGAGGTTGCCGGTGGGCTCGTCGGCGAGCAGCAGCGGGGGCGCGCCCACGACCGCGCGGGCGATGGCCACCCGCTGCCGTTCGCCGCCGGACAGCCGGCCCGGCCGATGGTCCAGCCGGTGGCCGAGCCCGACGCGTTCCAGCGCCTCCACCGCGCGTGCCCGCCGTACCTTCAGGGGGTGGCCGGCGTACAGCAGGCCGTCGGCCACGTTGTCGCGGGCGCTCAGCCCGCCGTCGAGGTGGAACTGCTGGAAGACGAAGCCGATGTAGCCGCCGCGCAGGGCCGAGAGCCGCCGGTCCGTCAGGGCGGCCACGTCGTGGCCCGCGATGCGGACGGTGCCCGCGGAGGGCAGATCGAGGGTGCCGATGAGGTTCAGCAAGGTGGACTTGCCTGAGCCGGAGGGGCCGACGATGGCCAGCAGTTCGCCCTCCCGTACGGCGAGGCTCACCCCGCGCAGAGCCTGGACCTGGCCGTTGTAGGTCTTGGTGACCCCGGACACGTCGATGATCATTCGAACGGCACCCCGACCTTCATCCCCGCGGCCAGTCCCTCGCCGGAGATCTCGACCCGGCCGCCGCCGTAGGCACCGGTCCGCACCGCCGCGATCCTCCTGCCGCCGTCCGCCACGACCTCTACGCCGAAGCCGCCCTCGCGCAGCGCCAGCAGCGCCTCGACGGGCACCGACAGCACCTTCCTCACCCGCTCGCTCTCCAGCCGTACGGTCACCGGAGCCTGGTCCAGCCGTCCCACCTGTTTGAGCGAGGACAGGGTGACGTCCACCTCGATGGTGCTCGTGCCGTCCTCGGCCTTGACGGCGACCGTCCCGACCCGCGTGATCTTTCCCTTGGCCCGCCTGCCGCCCGGCAGTTCCACGGCCACCTCGGCGTTCTTCCTGGCCAGGTCCTGATCGTCGGCGGGGAGATCGACCCGGACCATTTTCCGGGTCCCGGTCAGGGCCAGCACGCGCCGGCCCGGCGCTACGCGGTCGCCGAGGGCCACTCCGGTGCCCGCGACGCGCACCCTCGCGGGCAGGAAGACCACCTGGTCGGCGGTCACGGCACCGGTCTCCGGCAGACCCCGATCGTCCTGCCAGTCGCGTACGGCCCGCGTGGTCGCCCAGGAGAAGTGGTCGTCCACGGTCAGGCCGGCACCGTGGCCGAGCGCCCGGAGATTGCGTTCGAGCTGCTCGACATCCGGGCCGTCACTCACTCCCTGCTGGAGGGTGCGGTAGAGGGGGAGCCTGCCGTACATCAGGATGATCGGGTCGCGGTCCACGCCGTACAGCGCCCGGCCGCGGCCGACCACCGCACCCTTGGCGGGGACATGGGTGACCGTCCCGGCGCGGGTCGCGTCGATGGTCCGTTCCCCGTCGTAGGCCAGCCGCCCGTCCACCGCCTTCGTGTCGACCAGGTCGCCCCGCATGATCTCGGCCGTCGCCGTGGCGGCCTTCTCCGGCGGGGCGGGGGCCTCGTCGTCGTTCGACATGACGAGGTAGGTCCCGGCCAGGGCGACGACGACGCCGCCCGCGGCCAGCCAGCCGATCCTCACCCCTGCCCACCGCCCGGAAGGTGCTGGTTGCAGGCCTGCATCGCCTTCTTGAACTTCGGGTCGTCAGGGTCGCCGGGCATCGCCTGGGTGAGCATGTCCATGCCGGTGGGCGGGTCCGGCATGTCGAACCCGTTCTTCCGCATGCACGAGACGAACTTCAGCAGGGCGTCGGCGACCTTGGGATCGTTGGGGTTGATCTTGGCGTTTCCGACCTGGATGTACTTCTCGCACGCCTTCATGGCCTTCTGCAGCTTGTCCTTGGGAATGTTCCTGGCGTCGATGCCCATGCCGCCGGCCGTCCCCGGGTCGGACACCTCCACCCCGTTGTCGCGCATGCACTGGGCGAACTTGAGCTGGGCGTCCTCAGGGCTCATCGAGGCGGGCGCCGAGGATCGGGGGGCCGCGGAGGCCGTGCCCTCGCCCGCGGTGGCGACGTTGTCGCCCGCCGGCTCGACCATCGCGCAGGCGGAGGTGGCCAGCAGCAGTGCGGGGACCGTGAGCAGGGCTGATCGGATCTTCATCGGGGTGGCTCCTTCAGACGTCTCGTTTGATGATCAGTAGGGTCCCGGCGGCCAACGGGACGGCGGCGTAGAGCGCCATGGCGACGAGCGCGCCCGCCGGGGAGAGGGCGCCGTCGCCGAGCCGGAAGGACATGTCCTCGCCCGCGATCTGGCTCACCAGGTTGCTCAGCATCACCGAGGACACCCAGGTGTTCCACGGCGCGGGCAGGAGGCCGGTGACCGGCGGCAACACGAACAACAGCGCCACCACGCTGACGAGCGCCCCCGCCGTGGACCGTACGGCGGCGCCGAGCCCGAGCCCGACCAGCGCGATCACCATCACCGACAGGCCGGAGGCGAACAGCCGGGGAAGCTCGCCCGCGACGGGCGCGACGTTGAACCCCATCGTGCGGTCTCCCGCGACCAGCCGTCCGGCGAAGAACGACGCGAATACCACGCCCTGACCGGCGGCCAGGGAGAAGGCGCCCACGACGGCCGCCTTGGCCGCGATCACGGCGGGGCGTCTTGGCACCGCCACGAGGGTGGCGCGGATCAGTCCGGTGGCGTACTCCGAGGTGATCGCCAGGACGCCGAGCACGCCGAGGGCGACCTGCACGATCGGCAGGAAGCCCTCCTCCGGTGACGCGGCGCGGAAGACGGCCTGGCGTTCGGGCGTGGCGTCGTCCCACACGCTGCCCGCGTAGAACACCCAGACGATGCCCACGACGAAGGCCCCGATCACGGCGCCGACGACGTGCTGGGTGGAGGCGACCGAGCGGATCTTCAGCCATTCGGCGGCGAGTATCCCGGTCATCGGACTCCCGCCCGATAGTCGAGGCTGCCCGCGGTGAGCTCCATGTACGCCTCCTCCAGGGAGGCGGTGCGCGGCGTCGCCTCGTGGATCGGGATGCCGTGCCGCGCGGCGAGGTCGCCGATCGCGGCGACCTCCATGCCCTTGACGGAGAGCGCGCCGTCCGGCTCGGCGGTGACGCTCGCGCCGGCCCGTTCCAGCAGCCCGGTGAGTTCCGCGGCCCTGGGGGAGCGCACCAGCACGCCGCGCTGGTAGCGGTCGGTGAGGGCGCGCACCGAGGTGTCGGCGATCAACCGGCCACGGCCGATGATCACCAGATGGTCGGCCGTCAGTGCCATCTCGCTCATCAGGTGGCTGGAGAGCAGCACCGTCCTGCCCTCGCCGGCCAGTCGCCGCATCAGCTCCCGGATCCACCGGATCCCGTCGGGGTCCAGCCCGTTGACCGGCTCGTCGAACAGCAGGACGCCGGGGTCGCCGAGCAGCGCCGCCGCGATGCCGAGCCGCTGCCGCATCCCCAGTGAGAACGCGCCGACCGGCTTGCGCGCCACGCCGGCCAGCCCGACCTCCTCCAGCACGGCCGCCACCCTGTCCGAGCCGATGCCGTTGGTCAGGGCCAGGCAGCGCAGGTGGTTCAGCGCGCTGCGCCCACCGTGTGCCGCGCCCGCGTCGAGCAGCGCGCCCACCTGGTGCATCGGGTGGCGGATGTCGGCGTAGCGCATGCCGTTGACCAGCGCCTCACCGGAGGTGGGGGCGTCCAGGCCGAGTACGGCCCGCATGGTGGTCGACTTTCCCGCGCCGTTCGGGCCGAGGAAGCCGGTCACGTGTCCCGGCTTCACCTGGAACGTCAGGGCGTCGACGGCGACCGTCTCCCCGTAGCGCTTGCTGAGTTCGTGTACTTCGATCATGGCTGCAACGCTCCCGCACGCCCGGGTGGCGGCACATCCGGCCGTGGTCTCGACTCCGGGCTCCGCCCGCACGGCGATGGATCCGGCCGATCAACCCTCCCCGTCGGACCTGGGGATGACGTCCCGGGGTCGGAGGCGGGATCCGGCCAGGCCGGATACGGTACGGAGAATGCACCAACCGGATTCGCGGCCCCCTTTCGCCCGGCGGCTGCGCCGGGGCGAGCTGATCGCGTTCGACTGCCTGGCCGCCCTGGCGTTCGTCACGGTGCTGTCCGCGCTGCCGTTGCTGCCCGCGCCGCCGGTGTCCTCCGTGCCCGGATGGGCCCAGACACTGGTGACGGCCGGGATGGCGATCCCGCTCGCCGTGCGGAGGCTCTGGCCGCGCCCGGTGTGCTGCGTCGTGCTGGCGTTCTCGGTGGCGGCTTTCCTCCTCGGCGTGATGAGCAACCCGTTCGTCGCCGCCGCCTTCGCGCTGTACACCGTGGCGCTCACCGAGCCCCGGCGGTCCTGGGAGCCCACGTCCGCGATCGCTGTGGTCAGCGCGCTCGGCGTGTTCCTGCTGACCGTGGCGGGCATGCCCGTCGGCCTGGTCAACGGAAACGTCCCGCAGATCCTGTTCGGGCTGGCGATCATGGGCGGCACCTGGACGGTCGGCCGGGCCGTACGGGAGCGCAGGGCGCACGCCGGGCGGGAGGCGGAGCGGGCCGTCACCGAGGAGCGCCTGCGGATCGCCCGTGAGCTGCACGACGTGGTGGCGCACAGCATGAGCCTGATCGCGGTCAAGGCGGGCATCGCCAACCACGTCGCCGAGGCCAGGCCGGAGGAGGCGCGGGACGCGCTGCGCGTCATCGAGACCACCAGCCGGGCGGCGCTGACCGAGATGCGCCACATGCTGGGCGTGCTGCGCTCCGAGAACGACCCCGGCGGCGGCCTCGACCTGGGCCCGGCTCCCGGGCTCAGCGGCCTGCCCGAGCTGGCCGAGCGCGCGGCGATGGCGGGGGTCCGGGTCGAGACACAGGTCAGGGGCGCGGAGCGGCTACCGGAGGGCGTCGGGTTGTCGGCCTACCGGATCGTGCAGGAGTCGATCACCAACGTGGTCAAGCACGCCGCGCCCGCGAACTGCCGGGTCGTGGTGGAGGTGGCGGGGGAACAGGTGCGCATCCAGGTGAGCGACGACGGCCCCGGCCACCGGGTCCTCCCCGGGGCGACCGGCGGGCACGGCCTGATCGGGATGCGCGAACGCGTCACGATGTACGGCGGAGCCTTCGCGGCGGGACCGCTGCCGCACGGCGGTTTCCAGGTCAGGGCGTCGCTGCCGATGAAGGGGGTCTCGTGAGCGTCCGGGTGCTCGTGGCCGACGATCAGGCGCTGGTACGGGGCAGCTTCCGGATCCTGGTGGAGACCGCCCCCGGACTGAGCGTGGTGGGCGAGGCGGGCACCGGGGCCGAGGCCGTGGAGCTGGCCAGGCGGATGAGCCCCGACGTGGTGCTGATGGACGTCCGGATGCCCGACATGGACGGCATCCAGGCCACCAGGGTGATCTGCGGCTCGCCGGAGACCGAGGGCGTGCGGGTGCTCATGCTGACCACCTTCGACCTCGACGCCTACGTGTACTCCGCGCTGCGCGCCGGGGCCAGCGGTTTCCTGCTCAAGGACACCCCGCCCGCCGACCTGCTGGCCGCGATCAGGGTCATCGCCTTGGGGGAGGGGCTGCTCGCCCCCAGCGTGACACGGCGGCTCATCGCCGAGTTCAGTCGCAGGCCCGAGCCGGGACAGCAGGTCGCCAGGCAGCTGGACGGGGTGACCGAGCGGGAACGTGAGGTGCTCCTGCTCATCGCGCGCGGCCTGTCCAACACCGAGATCGCCGAACATCTGCACCTCAGCTCCGGCACCGTCAAGACGCACATCGGCCGGCTGCTGGCCAAGCTGCGGGCGCGCGACCGCGCCCAGCTCGTCATCTCCGCCTATGAGTCCGGGCTGGTCACGGCCGCGCGCTGAGCACCGCTAACGCACTTCGCCCACTCCCGCGTGCTGCGAGACGGACAGCCGCACCGAGGCGGCGGGGTCGATCCCGGTGTGCAGCGCCGGGGTCCAGCCCGCGTCGGGGGAGAGGTCGGGGTCCTCGGCGGCGTTGTAGACGGCGACCAGGTCGATCGGCTTGACCGTGCCGCCGACGCGCAGCACGTCATTCCTGGTGGTGATCGCCGTGCCGCCCCAGTCGTAGAGCAGCTTGGCGGGGTCGACGGCGCGGCTCAGGCGGTAGAAGTTGCTCTCGGAGAAGATCTGCGATCCCACGCCGACGCCGAGCGCGTAGACGAAGCTCGCCGCGTCGGGCACCTCGTAGTAGTTGTTGTAGACGTGCACCTTGCCGAACCGCACCCGGGGCAGGCGCTGCAACGCGTTCTCGAAGTGGTTGTGGTGCACGGTGACGTTCAGCTTGCCCGTGTCGGTGGCCGGGTTGTTGGTGGACCCGATCAGCATGGTCTTGTCATGCCCGGTGAACCTGTTCCAGGACGCGGTGACGAGGTCCGAGCCGCTGGTGATGTCCAGCTGCCCGTCGTGGACCTGGTACGGCCGGCCGAAGTGCACCGGCTGGGCCGAGTCCGGGTTGTCACCGTCGGTGAAGGTGTTGTGGTCGGCCCAGACGTGGGTGGAGCCGGTCACCGAGACGTTGTCGTAGAGGGAGTTCCAGTTGCCCTCGTCGCCGTCGGTCGGGTCCCACTGGGGGAAGCAGTCGGCGCTGTCCTCGAAGCGGATGTTCCTGATGATGACGTTGTCGACCTTGTCGACGTGCAGGTTCAGGCCCTTGAGCACGGCGTTCCGGCCGATCCCGACGATGGTGGTGCCGCCCGGGACCTTCAGTTTGATCTGGGCGGTCTGCCGGGCGGCGGACGCGGCCCTGGCGTCCTCCAGCGGGCCGGACGGCTCGGTGTCGCGCCCCCAGACCGCCGGGTCGTAGGCGGCGAGATAGGCGGCCAGGGTGTAGCCGTTCGCGGCGTAGTCGGCGCACTCCAGTTTCGCGCCGGCGGCGTCGGTGTTGCCGTCGATCGTGCCGCGCACCTGGATGATGCGCGGACCGGGCGCGGCGAAGGCCGCGACGAGTTGCGCGCGGGTGGACACGGTGTGCACGTTCGACGCCGGCGCGGCCGAGCCGCCGGTCGTGCCGGTGCCCGCCGAGGCCCAGCCGTCACCGGCCGGGAGCGTCTGGCGGGCCAGCGGCGGATGCGGCGGGTGCGCGGCGGCGGACGCGGATGGCGTGGCGACGGACAGTGTGGCAACCGACAGGGCCGCCGCCAGGCTCGCGGCCGCTCCCGTAGAGAGCTTCATTTTACTTCCTCCGCAGGTCAGGTGCGTGGGGGAAAGGAAGGAGGGCGCCCCGGCGGACAGGGCCGGGGCGCCCGGAACCGGGGTCAGCCGCCGTTGCGCTGCTTGTAGCCGGCCTGCGCCTCGGTCAGCTTCGCGGCCATCGTGTCCAGGAACTCCTTGGCCGTCATGTCGCCGAGCAGGACCTTCTGGAACAGCGGCTCGGTGTCGGTCTTGGTGATCGCGTTGAACTCGGGCAGATAGTAGGGAAGCTGCACGACCTTCGTGCTCGGGTCGTTGAGCACCTTGCTGGCCACCGTGAGGTGCTGCAGCTTGGTCAGCCAGGGCTCGTCGTTGACCTCGGTGTTGGCCGGGAGCACGCCGGTCTTCTCCGACCAGTAGCTGTTCATCGCCTTGGAGGCGGCGAACTCGGCGAACTTGTACGCGGCGTCCTTCTTCTCGCCGGCGGCGAAGACGCCGATGCCGGAGACCGGGTTGGACATGACCACCTGGGTGCCGTCGTCGGACTTCGGCACGGCCATCGCCGCCACCTTGTCCGCACCCAGAGCCTTGATGTGGTCGTTGAAGGACCCGAGGTTGTGCTGCATGACGGCGATGTTGCCGCCGTCGAACTGGGCGACCATCTTGACGTAGTCGTTGTTCACGTCGGCCTCGGGAGTCACCTTCTTGTACATCCCGGCCAGTTTCGTCAGGGCCTCCACGTTCTTCGGGTCGTTCACCGTGGACTTGCCGGTGGCGTCGAAGATCTCCGTCACGCCCGACTGGCCGTACACGATCTCCAGCATCTGCGCGATCGAGCCCGCGCCGCCGCGGATGGTGAAGCCGTAGCGGTTCTCGCCCGCCTTGGTGAGCTTCTCGGCGGCGGTGAAGAACTCGCTCCAGTTCGCCGGGGCCTCCAGCCCCGCCTCCTTGAACCAGTCCGTCCGGTACCAGAAGACGCCCATGTTCGTGGACATCGGCATCATGTAGGTCTTGCCGTCCGGCACGGTCGCCTTGACCGAATCGCCGACCTGGGTGTTCAGTTTGCCGTTCAGCGGGCCGGCGGTGATCTTGTCGTCCAGTGGGTCGAGCGCCTTCTGCGCGACCAGGTTGGCGAGCATCGCGGTGGAGACGCCGCCCACGTCGGGCACTCCGCCGCCGGCGATCGCGGTGTCGTACTTCTGCTGGGCCTGTGCGATCGGAATGCCGACGTACTTGACCTTGATCTTCGGATTCGCCTTCTGGAACTCCGTGATGATGTGCTGCCACACCGGAGTGCGCGCGGGGCCGCCGTTGTCGTCCCAGAACGTGATCTCCGTGGTGCCGTCGGCCGCGGGCCCGGAGTCGGAGCCGCACCCGGTCAGGACCAGGGAGCCTCCCACCACGAGAGCGGACGCGATCGTCAGCAGGCGCCTTGATGGGCGTCCAAGCATTGCCCTCCACCTTTCCTTTGTTGGCCCCCGAATGTGTTCATCAGCGGCGAGACCCGCCGGAACCCGGCAGGCCTCGCCGGGTTCCGGCGGGATCCGCTCACGACAGCGCCTCCGCGGCGAGCCCGGCGGCTCGCGCACGGGTCAGCCTGCCGTCCGCGATCACCGTCACGATGCGCCTGGCCAGGGTGTCCTCGACGACCAGCGCCCGTTCCCAGGCCAGCGCGACCCCCACTCCCGGGTAGTCGGAGATCCGCACGAACCACGGCTCGGGCGTCTCCTCGGCCTGGACGAAGACCAGGCTCCAGGCCGCCTCGCCGTCGTCGCGGGGAGTGGCGGCGGTCAGGGCGAGCCAGGGATCCGTGACGCCGTGCGTGCCGGCCTCGCCCTGCGCGGTGGCGGTGAAGACGTCGCGGCCGGTGGCGCACCCGGGGGCTCGCCAGAAGAAGCCGCCGTAGCCCGCGCCGGGACGACCCTTGACGGCCGAACTGCTGATCTTCAGCGGCCGTCCGGTCGTGTTGGTCAGCGTGAAGGCGAAGTCGAGGGCCCAGCAGCCGGGGAGCGGCCTGGCGGACACCGTTCGCTCCTCCCGCATGATCACCGTGCCGTCGGGCCCGGCCCAGGAGAGGGTCTCGGTGAAGCCGCCGTCCCCGCGTGCGGTGAACCGCTCGTGCAACTGGGCCCCGTGGTCGTCGAGCCAGGCGGGCCCCCGTCCGGGCACGTAGGTCCTGCCGCCCCAGAAGTTCCGCCCGGACACGTCGGCGATCGCCACCCCCGCGCCCAGATGGTGGACATGGTCGGCCGGGCGGACCTCGGTGACCTCTGTGCCCGCCAGGGTGCGCACCGGGTGCAGGTGCGGCCGGGGCGAGAGCGTGACGGGCAGGTCGGGCCGCCACGCGTACCGCGCCACCGTACGGCCCGCCACCCGCAACGCCACTCCCGGCGTCGACCAGGGAACCCCCAGCTCGGAGAAGAGCGCGAGGCGCTCGGCGCTCGCCTCGGTCAGCGCGGCGATCCCCGGCAGCACCCGCCGCTCCACCAGGCCGGCCGCATCGTGGTCGATCTCCTGGAACTCGTCGGGAATGGGCAGCGGATCGGGGGCGCGGCGGATCTCGTCGAGCACCCCCATGAAGCCGGCGCTGCGGTGCAGGGGAACCAGCAGCTCGGCGCCGTCGCGGACGTGCGCGACGAGGTTCTCCAGGAGGTCGGTACGCGGATACCGGACCGGCGGGCCGTCGTCGAGGGTGACCTCGTCGAGGGTGTAGGTCAGGCGGATCCGGCCGGTCTCGCCGTGCACGAGGAGGTACGGCTCGTGGCGGCGGGGGGCGCACAGGGAGACGGCGAGGGTGACGACGGTGCCGTCGGTGAGGTGCAGCCTGACGGCGGAGGTGTCGTCGGCCTCGATCGGGTTGGCGTGGTAGAGCTCGATCTCGGTGGTGGCGACCGGGGCGTCGGTGAGGGCGAGCGCGGTGGCGACGGCGTGCGCGAACGGGTTGGTCAGCGCGCCGTCGACCACCTCGACCCCGTCGATCCTGCGGCGTCCCGACCAGGCGGCGCGGGTGTAGTAGGTGGCGGGCCGTTCCCAGGCGCCCGCGACGCCGATGCCGCGAACCGCGCCGATCGCCCCGTCGGCGATCATCTTGCGCACCGCGGGCACGGCCTGCGACCCCAGGCTCTGGAATCCCACCTGACAGGCGCGCCCGCTCCGGGCGGCGGCCATGGCGATCCGCTCGAAGTCGGCGAGGGTCGCCGCGGGCGGCTTCTCCAGAAGCAGATGGGAACCGGCCGCCAGGGCCTGCACGGCGAGGTCGGCGTGCGTCTGGATCGGGGTCACCACGATGGTGATCTCCGCGCCGGTCCGTTCGACCAGCTCACCCAGGTCGGCGGACTGCTCGGGCCGGCCGAGCCCGGCCAGCCGCTCGGGCGGGACCGGCCGGACGTCGCACACCCCGGCCAGCGTCACCGCTCCCGCGTCCTGCAACCGGCGCAGGTTCGTAAGATGCGCGCCACCGTGGCCGTGCGCGCCGGCCAGTACCACGCGGACGGGCGCGGCCATCATGCACCTTCTGGGTCGGGAGCGAAGAGAAGCCCGTGACCGGCGTGACCGCCCGCCTCAAGAACACCGTTCTTGATCGTGACCGGGTACGGCTCGGCGAGCAGGCCGAGGGCGGCGAAGGAGGCGTCCTCCACGTCCTCGACCATCGCGGGGAACGGCAGCGCGAGGGCGAGCTGCCCGGAGACGTCCGGCAGCAGGTGCGGGTAGACGGGCACCCCGAACGTCCTGGCCAGCTCGGTGACACGGAGGAACGGGGTGATCCCGCCCACCCGCACCACGTTCGGCTGCACGACGTCGCACGCCCCCGCCACCAGCAGGTCGCGGAACCCGTACGTCGTGTGGACGCTCTCGCCGAGCGCGATCGGCACGTCGACGGCCTGGCGCAGCCGTACGTGGGAGGTGATGTCGTCGGCGGGGAGAGGCTCCTCGACCCAGTGCAGGCCGTACGGCTGGAGGGCGGTGATCGCGGTGCGTGCCCGCAGCAGGTCCCAGCGCTGGTTGGCGTCGATCATCAGCAGCGTGTCGGGGCCGATCACCTCGCGGACCGCGGCTATCCGGGCCACGTCCTCGCGCAGGTCGTCCTTGCCCACCTTCACCTTGACCGCCTGGTAGCCGGCCTGTGCCCACCGCCCGGCCTGGGCGACCAGTTCCTCCAGCGAGTAGTGCAGGTTGACGCCGCTGCCGTAGACGGGGACGGTGTCGCGCCGCCTGCCGAGCGTGTCGGCGAGGCCCCGGCCGTCGCAGCGCAGGTCCCACAGGGCGAGGTCGATCGCGGCCAGCGCGATCGTCGGGATCCCCCCGGCGCCGGCCTCGCGCAGATGCCGCCACAACAGGTCCCACACCACCTCGGGGTGCGCGGGCAGGCCGAGCGCCGCGTCGCGGACCTCGGTCTCCAGCAGCGAGCGTACGGCTCCCGCGCCGATCTGCGGCGTCCACCCGAAACCGGTGCCCCGCCGCCCGTCGTCCAGCGTCACCTCGCAGATGATCACATGGTTGGCCGGCACGTCGGAGCCCCACGGCCGGGCCAGCGGCACGGTGCGCGACCACACCGTCACCTCGGCGATCCTGGCGTCTTCCCGGGGGCGCATCAGGCGGCTCCCACCAGTTCGAGGCCGGTCTTGACGATCCTCTCCAGCTCCGCCAGGTGCTCGGCGGTGGGCTCGGTGAGCGGCGGCCGGACCGTGCCCACGTCCAGGCCGCGCAGCCGTACACCCGCCTTGACCAGCGACACCGCGTAGCCGGGGACCTTGCCGCGGAGCCGTACCAGCGGTGCGTAGAACTCGGTGAGCAGCCGTTCGTCACCGTTCAGGTAGGCGACGGCGATCTCCGGCGCGAAGCAGAACACCGCGCTGGAGTAGAGCCGGATGCCCAGGCCCCGGTAGGCGGGCATGGTCAGCTCGGCGGTCGGCAGGCCGTTGAAGAAGGTGAACTCCTCGCCCGCCTCGGCGCGTACGGCGAGCACGATCTGCTGCATGCGGTCGATGTCGCCGAGACCGTCCTTGATCCCGATCACGCCGGGGACCGCGGCCAGCGCCACCGCCGTCTCCGGGTCGAGCACCAGCGGTCCGCGCTGGTAGACGATCACTGGCAGGCCGACGCCGGCGATCTCCCGCACATAGGCGATCAGGCCGCTCGCCGGGCCCTGCGCCAGGTAGGGCGGCATGAGCAGCAGCCCGTCCGC
Organism: Dolomitihabitans soli; assembly: GCF_022213955.1. Classification (GTDB taxonomy): domain Bacteria; phylum Actinomycetota; class Actinomycetes; order Streptosporangiales; family Streptosporangiaceae; genus Streptosporangium_A; species Streptosporangium_A soli. The sequence goes on from NZ_JAKNTW010000001.1 coordinate 183,777, forward strand.
GCCGGCGTCCCTGGCGGCCCGCGCCTGGCTCAGCGCGGCGCCGAGCGGGCCGCCCGCCCCCGCGATCACCGGCACCGCGCCGCTCGTGGTCTCCACCGCGACCCGTACGGCCCGCGCGTGCTCCGCCTCCGACAGCGAGGGGAACTCGCCGGTGCCGCAGGCCACGAAGACGCCGCCCGGACCATGGGCGAGTCCTTGCCCGACATGCTCGGCCAGCACGTCACCGGCGAGCCCGCCGTTCGCGTCGAACGGGGTGACGGGGAAGAAAAGGACTCCGCTGAGCTGCATCTAGATTTCTCCTATCTCGGTTCGCCAGCTTCGCTTGGCCTGCCAGCCGAGGAGGCGCTCCGCCTTGGCGGACGAGAACGCCGGAGCGGTCCCGGTGAGTGCGGCGGCGTGGCCCGCCGTGGCGGGGATGATTCTGGGCAGGACCTCGGCGAGCGGCTCGCGGGCCAGCGCGTCGGCGGCGCCCGCGAAGAACACCTCGCCGTTGTCGAGCTCGGGCAGCCTGTTCAGCAGGGCGAGGACCAGGTCGGAGGCGTCCCGCGCGTCGAGGTAGTTGAACAGGGAGACGCCCGCGATCTTCGGGTCGTCGAGCCGTTCGCGCACGGTGTGGCCCGACTGGGTGGGGGCGCCCTCCCACTCCTCGGGGGCGATCACGAAGCAGGGCCGGACCGCGGCGAACCGGGTGCCGGTCGAGGCCCGCGCGAAGGTGGCCACCACCTGCTCGGCGACCAGCTTGGAGAGACTGTAGGCGTGCCACGGGGCCACCGGGTGCGACTCGTCGATCGGGAGCCGGGCCGGGGTCCAGCCGTGCGGCGCGCCGTACCCTATGACCGTGGGGCTGCTGGCCACCACGACGCGTTCCACGCCGGTCGCGGACGCGGCCTCGCACACGTTGAAGGCGAGCTGGGTGTTGACCCGGTAGGTGAGGGCGTCGGTCCGGCTGAACGGGGTGGCGATCGCGGCCAGATGGACCACGGCCGCCGGTCGGAACCTCGTCATCACCTGGTACGCCTCGCCCAGGTCCGTCAGGTCGGCGGGGAGGGTGGCGGCGCAGCAGGACGGGGTGCCGGGCGCGTTGTCGATGCCGATCAGCTCGTGGCCGGCCTCGGCGAGCGCCCAGACCAGGCTGCGGCCGAACCGGCCCGCGCTGCCGGTGACCAGGATCCGTGATCCCGCTTCCAGGTTCATCCCTTCACCGCCCCGGCGGACATGCCCTGCACGAGGTAGCGCTGGATGAAGGCGAAGACGAGGACGACGGGGACCGCGGCGACCACGCCGCCGGCGGCGAGCGCGCCGAAGTCGACGCTGAACTCGCCCAGGGTGTAGGCCAGCCCGACGGGCACGGTGAACTTCTCCTGGTCGCTGACGAACATCAGCGCGAACAGGAAGTTGTTCCAGCTGTGGATGAAGGCGAAGGAGCCCACCGCGACCAGCGCCGGCCGCAGCATCGGCAGTACGACCGTGAAGAAGGCGCGCAGCCGGGTGCAGCCGTCCACCCAGGCGGCCTCCTCCAGCTCCATCGGGATGTTCTTGATGAAACCGCTGATCAGGATGAGCGAGAGCGGGAGCTGGAAGACGGTCTCCGCGATCACCAGGCTCCACAGGGTGTTGACCAGCCCGAGTGTGCGGAAGATCTCGAACAGCGGGATCAGCATCATCGCGCCGGGGATGAACTGCGTGCACAGCATCGCGACCATGAACACGTTCCGGCCGCGGAACTTGTACCGCGCCAGGGCGTAGCCGCCGGCCAGGGCGACCACGGTGGTGCCCACGAGCGAGGCGACGCCGACCATCAGGCTGTTCTGGAAGAAGATCGCGAAGCCCAGGTCGGTCCAGACCGTCTCGAAGTTCTCGAAGGTGATCGGCCACGGCAGCAGCGAGCTGGATCCCCTGGGCCGGAAGGCGAAGACCAGCATCCAGTAGAAGGGGATCAGGGTGAACAGCAGGTACAGGCCCAGCGGGACGTAGATCTGCCAGCGGCTGACCTTGTCGGCCGTCCGCCGCTTGCCCGGCGGGATCCTGACCGGGGGCGGGAGACTGCTCCGGCGGGTGGTCGTCTGGGTCGTCATCAGCGGGCTCCGAACTTGCTCAACCGCAGGTAGGCGACGGAGAAGAAGGTAAGGATCACGAAGGCGGCGGTGGTGAGGGCCGACCCGTAGCCGAAGTCGTGCGACTGGGCGGCGGTCGTGGCCACGTAGAGCGGCAGTGTGGTCGTCTGGTGCGCCGGCCCGCCCCCGGTGAGGGTGTAGAGCAGGTCCACGTTGTTGAACTCCCACACCGCGCGCAGCAGCGTGGACAGGATGATCGCGTCCTTCAGGTGCGGCAGCGTGATGTGGACGAACCTGCGGATCCGGGTGGCTCCGTCGACCGAGGCCGCCTCGTAGAGATCTCCTGAGATGGTCTGCAGGTCGGCGAGGAGCAGGATGGCGAAGAACGGCACGCCGCGCCACAGCTCCGCCAGCACCGCGGCGGCGAACACCGTATCGGTGTTGGCCAGCGGCGACGCGCCGTAGTCCATCAGCCCCAGGTCGGCGAGATAGCGGGGCACCCCGGCCTGGGAGTTGTAGAGCAGCAGCCAGATGCCCGTGGTGAGCACTCCCGAGACCGCCCAGGGCGAGAAGACCATGGCGCGGGAGAAGGCCCTGCCGATGAAGCTCTCGTTGACGATCAGTGCGAGCGCCAGGCCGAGCAGGAGCTGCAGCACGACCTCGACCACGACCCACTTGACGCTGAACCCGAGGCTCTGCCAGAACAGCGGATCCTCGAAGAGCAGCCTGGTGAAGTTGTCGAGCCCGGCGAAGCCGTTCTCCCAGGGCTTGGTGACGTTGTAGTGCTGCAGGCTGTAGTAGATGACGCTGGCCATCGGATAGACCAGGAACCCGATCATCGCGATTACGGCGGGTGCGATGAGCAGGTAAGGCGCTCGTGACCGATGGCCAGGGCGGCGTCCGCGCCTTATCCGCGACGCCTGGGCGATTGCCATGGCCGGTGACTCCTTAGCAGACGGACGTTTCAGTGAGCTGCAACCGGTTGCAACGAAGATTGCAGTGGTGTGACCGGAACGTCAAGCCCCAGTTTGGTAAACGCTTCCCCGATTGCGACATTTAGTGAAATATCCGGAAAGATTGGTCATTTCGGGTGACACAGTCCCACCTGCGGATACAGGTGCTGGTTGACAGGTGTGCAACCGGTTGCATTAATGTGCATGCCAGAACCCCCTTGGAAGGAGATCGGTGGCCGCGACGATCCGGGATGTGGCACAGGCGTCGGGCGTACACGTCTCGACGGTGTCCCGCGCGTTCTCCGCACCGCACCTGGTCAACGCCGCCACCCGTAACCGGGTGCTGGCCGCCGCCGAGGATCTCGGCTACCGCCCCAACCGGGCGGCGCGCGCCCTCACCACCGGCCGCACCCACAACATCGGGCTGATCGTCGCCGACATCTCCAACCCGTTCTTCCCGCCGTTGATCAAGGCGGCGCAGGCCCACGCCAGGCGGCGCGACTACCACGTCTTCGTGGCCGACACCGACGAGGACCCGTTGGTGGAGGAGGAGCTCATCCAGACCCTCACCAAACAGGTCGACGGCGTGCTCCTGTGCAGTCCCCGGCTGAGCAACCGGGCCATCGAGCGACTGGGCGCCGACGTACCGTTCGTGGTGGTGAACCGCAAGGTCAGGGGCATGTCCACGGTGCTCATGGACGTCGGCCACGGCGCCCGCCTCGCGGTCGAGCACCTCGTCTCCCTCGGCCATCGCCGGGTCGCCCTCGTCGCCGGGCCGAGCGGCTCGTGGACCAGCGGGGAGATGCGCGACGCCGCCACCGCGACCGCCCGCGAGTCCGGGGTCGAACTGGTCATCCTCGGCCCCAACGCACCCACCGAGCTGGGCGGGCTCGCCGCCGCCGCCGACGTGCTCCAGGCAGGCGTCACCGGCGTCCTCGCCTACAACGACCTCGTCGCGATCGGCCTGATCGAGGGCCTCTACGAGCGCGGCGTGCGCGTGCCGTCCGACCTGAGCGTGATAGGTGTGGACGACATAGTGTCGGGCAGGCTGAACAGGCCGAAGCTGACGACGGTCGCCATGCCCACGTCCGCGGCCGGCCGTACCGCCGTCGACCTGCTCCTCGCGTCGGTGGGCGCGGGAGACGGCGCCACGCCCGCACTGGCGACCCTGGAGACCAACCTGGTGATCAGGGAATCCACGGCTCCACCGACGTGAGGCGATGATGAAGAGCGAAGACTTCGGCACCACTGCCGCCGGCGAGCGCGTCGAGCGCTTCCTGCTCGACAACGGCGGCGGGCTGCGGGTGCGCATCCTGACGTACGGCGCGGTCATCCAGTCGATCGAGGTGCCCGGCGCCTCGGGAGACGTGGCCGACGTGGTCCTCGGCTGCGAGACCATGCCCGACTACGAGACGCGCAGCCGTTACTTCGGCGCGGTGGTCGGGCGCTACGGCAACCGCATCGCCGGCGGCCGGTTCACCCTCGACGGCGTGACCTACGAGCTGGCGCGCAACCAGGGGACCAACAGCCTCCATGGCGGGCTGCGCGGCTTCGACAAGCGGGTCTGGACCGCCGAGCCGACCGGCGACGACGTCCTCACCCTCTCCTACGTCAGCCCCGACGGAGAGGAGGGCTACCCCGGCACCCTGCGCGCCTCGATCACCTACACCGTCACGCTGTCCGGTGAGCTGCGCCTCGACTACCGGGCGACGACCGACGCGCCGACCGTGCTCAACCTCACCAACCACTCCTACTTCAACCTGGCGGGAGCGGGCTCCGGCGACATCCTCGACCACGTCGTCACCCTCGACGCGGACCGCTACCTGCCCGTCGACGACTCCAAGATCCCCACCGGCGAGCTCGCGCCCGTGGCCGGCACGCCGTTCGATTTCACCCGGCCGCACCCGGCCGGCGAGCGCATCGGCGCGGACGACCCGCAGATCCGCATCGGCGACGGCTACGACCACTGCTGGGTCTTCAACCCCGGTGACGGGATCAAGGCCAGGGTCGTCCACCCGGGCTCCGGGCGCACGATGGAGGTGCTGACCACCGAACCGGGCGTCCAGTTCTACACCAGCAACTCCCTCGACCCCGCCGCCACGCCGTACGGCAGGCACGCGGCGCTCTGCCTGGAGACCCAGCACTTCCCCGACTCGCCCAACCAGCGCAGCTTCCCCTCGACGGTGTTGCGCCCCGGCGAGGAGTTCAGCTCCACCACGACCTACCGCTTCTCGGTCACGAGCTAGAGGGACCGTTTCAGAAGTGGATCACTCGGGTGATCCACTTCTGAGATCTCCTTGAGTGGGTCGTGGTGATCTGGCTGCCGCTCAGCGGCCGGCCGGAGCTCGCCGTCCGCTATGAGGCCACCGTTCAGATCGCCGGCATCAATGGCTGGCTGACCTGCTTTCAAAGGCCCCTAGCCGGGGAGTGCGGCGGCTTCGGCGCCGGCCGCCGCCGCCTCGTCGACGCGGTCGAGCTGCTGCAGGCAGGCGCTCAGGGTGATCAGGGCGTCGTGCAGGTCCTGCTCGGCTCGCCGGACCTCCTTCCGCGAGGACTTCAGCTCCTCGCGTCGCTGCTTGAGCAGGTACGCCTCGGAGTAGCGGTGATCGTCGTCCCAGCCGTCCTCCGCCTCCAGCTCCCGGTGCCGCTCCTGATGAGCGCGCGCCCTGTCGCGGTAGAGCTGTACGGCTTCCTCAACGGCGGTCAGCGCTGCTTCCGGCGCCTCCAGTGCGAGCAGGCGGACGCTGAGGCTGTGCCAGGCCCTTGCCTGGTTAGTGTCACGCTTACGGCGGCGCAACTTTCTCATCGCCTTGACGATGCACGCGTGCGCCTGTTCGGTCTGCCCGCTCCGGACGAGCCGTTCGCTGCACAGGTCCAGGGTCTGGAGGAACTGAACCGTCGAGTCGGCCTGTTGCCACCAAGCCGCCATGACCTCGGCGCTCACCTCGGCGGCTTCGGCGACGCGGCCGACCTTGTCCAGGCGGTCCGCATAGGCCGTCAACGCGTGGATGAGCTCGAACCTCGCCGATGTGGCCCCGGCGTGCTGTAGCCGCCCGCTGATCTCGGTCACCGCCTCGGCTGCGGACTCCACCGCCTCCTGGTCGCGGCCGAGCCTGGCGAGGAGCAGCGTCCGCCAGTAGCGCGCATCCGGGGCCTCTGCCCGCGCGGATCGGTTGGTTTCCGACAGCCGCAGGAGCTCCTCGACAACCTCGAGTGCTTCCTCATGCCGCTCGCACTCCATGAGGCTGCGGCGTAACGCGGCCAAGGCGTGGACGATCTGGTCACCGAACAGGCCAGGTTGGCCGGCGGACAACGTCTGATAGACCGCCAGTTCCTCCCGGCGAGCCAGGCAGGTGAGATCGTCCCATCCCAGCTCGGTCAGCCACTCGGCGAGTTGGTCCAGCGACTCGGGTAAGGCGGTCGGCCTGGGCCACGTATCCGGGGATCGCCCACGCATCTGCCTGACCTGCTCGAGCTCGTCCGCCGCCCACCGCACGGTCTTGTCCGGCCGGACCACACCCCCGTAACGGGCTGGATCCACTGGACGTTCGAGCATCGCAGGCTGAACCACTTCAGCGTCCAGCTCGTGCATCACCCGTATATACCACCTGCGCGTGGTCGGCGGGGTGGCGGGAACGGCCGGCTCTCGGTAGTCCACGGCGAAGGCCGGGCGCGTGGTCGCCCAGGACGGGCGGTACACCATGAATCCGCTCCATCAGCCGAAACCACCGCCATGGACGTAGATCGTGACGCCTCGACCGTCGAGCGCCTTCCGGCCACCACCCTGGCCTCCCACCTCCGACCCCTGTATCGTTCTATGTAGCAGCGCTATGTCCTATGTAATGAAACACAGGAGTCGGGATGCAGGTACGGCACGCGACGGCGCCCGATCAGGTCGCCGGGATGGACACCGAGGCGCTGCGGCGCAGATTCCTGGTGACGGAGATGTTCGCCCCCGGCGAGGTCAGACTCGCCTACTCGCACGAGGACCGCATCGTGGTGGGCGGCGCGGCGGGCTCGGTCCGGTTGCCCGACCCCGCAGGGCTCCGCGCCGAGCACTTCCTGGAGCGGCGGGAACTAGGCGTGGTCAACGTCGGCGGCCCCGGCACGGTCACCGTCGACGGCGTCGCGTACGACCTGGCTCCCAGGGAGTGCCTCTACGCCGGGCGCGGCTCACGCGAGGTGAGCTTCGACGGCGACGCGTTCTACCTGGTCTCCACCCCCGCCCACGCCACCTTCCCCACCGCGAAGGCCACCCTGGACGACGCGGAGCCCGTACGGCTGGGCGGCCAGGAGGGGTCCAACGACCGCACGATCTACAAGTACATCCACGCCAAGGGCATCCAGAGCTGCCAGCTCGTGCTCGGCGTCACCGTGCTCGAACCGGGCAGCATGTGGAACACCATGCCGTGCCACACCCACGAGCGCAGGACCGAGGTCTACTTCTACTTCGGCCTGCCGCCCGGCGACCGTGTGGTGCACCTCATGGGACGGCCCGAGGAGACCAGGAACCTCATCGTCGCCGACCGGCAGGCCGTGATCTCGCCCTGCTGGTCGGTGCACTGCGGATTCGGCACCCGCAACTACGCCTTCGTGTGGGCGATGGGCGGGGAGAACCAGGCGTACGACGACATGGAACCGGTCGCGATCGGCGAACTGCGCTGATGTTCTCGCTGACGGGAAGGACCGCGCTGGTCACCGGGGCGCGCACCGGCATCGGCCGGGCCGTCGCGCTCGGCCTGGCCGAGGCCGGGGCCGATCTCGTGCTGCACGGTCACCACGACGACCTCGACGAGGTCGAGGCCGAGGTGCGCAAGGCGGGCCGCAGGGCGGAACGCTGGGTCCTCGACCTGTCCGACCCCGGGGCGATCCCCGGGGCGGTGACCGCGCTGCTCGCCAAGCGGCCGATCGACATCCTGGTCAACAACGCGGGCATCATCCGCAGGGCGCCCGCGGTCGCCCACTCCTACGGCGACTTCCGCGAGGTCCTCGACGTCAACCTCGACGCGGTCTTCCTGCTCAGCCAGGCCATCGGCGCGCGGATGCTGGACCGGGGGGAGGGGAAGATCATCATGATCGCGTCGATGCTGTCCTTCCAGGGCGGGCTCAACGTCCCCGCCTACACCGCGGCCAAGCATGGGGTGGCCGGCCTGACCAAGGCCCTGGCCTGCGAGTGGGCGGCGGGCGGGGTGCAGGTGAACGCGATCGCGCCCGGCTACATCGCCACCGGCAACACCTCCTCGCTCCGCGCCGACCCCGAGCGGGAGCCCGCGATCAGGGCTCGGATCCCGGCCGGCCGCTGGGGCTGCCCCGAGGATCTGGCGGGCGCGGCGGTGTTCCTGGCCTCCCGCGCCTCCGACTACGTGAACGGCCACGTCCTCGCGGTAGACGGCGGCTGGCTCGCCCGTTAGTAGGCTCAGGATCGTGGTCAGGGAAGGCAGCTCAATCGACAAGGCGCTGGCGGTGCTCGAGGCGATCGCCGAGCACCACCGCGTGACCGACATCGCCGCGGTGACCGGCGTCTCCAAGTCCACCGTCCATCGCATCCTCCAGTCGCTCGTCGAGTGGGGTTTCGCGCGGAGTGACGGGGCCGGCGGGTACGAGCCGGGCCCGCGCATCCTCACGCTCGCGGGGCGGGTGATGACCCGTTTCGACCCGGCCCGGCAGGCGGCGGGCGCGCTCAGGTCACTCCACGAGCGCACCGGCTACACCACGCACTTCGCCATTCGCAGTGGTGACGAGGCGGTCTACATCGACAAGCTGGAGGGCCGCCGGCCGTACCAGATGCCGTCGCGGGTGGGGATGAGCCTGCGGTTGCACTCCACCGCCATCGGCAAGGCGATCCTCGCGCACCTCACCGAAGACGAGGTGCGCGCCATCGCGGCGCGGACCGGGCTGCCGAGGGTCACGCCCGGCACCCTGACCGGCCAGGCGGAACTGCTGGCGCACCTCGCCAAGATCCGCACGCTGGGCTACGCGATGGACGACGAGGAGAACATGCCCGGCATCCTGTGCGTCGGCGCGCCCGTCTTCGACCACACGGGGCAGGTGCTCGGTGGTATTTCCATCTCGGCGCTGGCCATGGACATGGATCGTGCCGATCTCGAACTCCTCGCCCCCGAGGTGATCACCGCCGCCCGCGAGGTCTCCGTCGCGCTGGGCGCCCCCCTTCCCGCGGCCCCCGTCTAGCCATTGCCCGGTGGTCCGGTGGGTCCGGTGGTTGTCAGCCGGCCAGGTGGCGTTCGATCTCGGCGCGGGTGGCCACCCGTCCGGTGCCGCCCTGGCCGGCGAGGCTGATGGAGGCGGCGGCCGTTCCGGCCCGGACGGCGGTCTCCAGGTCGGCGCCGCGGGCCAGCCAGGCGACCAGGGCGCCGGCGAAGTTGTCGCCGGCCCCCGTCTGGTCGACGATCCGGTCGGCGGCGACGGCCGGGATCGACACCGGCGTCTCGTCCGCCCGCGCGAGCAGCACGCCGTGCTCGCCCTGGGTCACGGCGACGGCGGCGGCGCCCAGGTCGAGGCAGGCGCGGACGGCGGCGTGCGGATCCGCGACGCCGAGCAGCGCGGTGCTGTCCCCGGGGGAGGAGATCTTGATCAGCGCGGCGTGCGGGGCGACGTCGCGCAGGACCGCCGCGGCCTCCTCCGGGGTGGTCAGCCGGGAGCGGAAGTTGGGGTCGTAGACGACCCGGCCCGAGGCGAGTTTCGCGGCGTGCCGTACGGCCTGGGCGCAGGACTCGGAGACGGCGGCGGCGATTCCGCTCAGCAGCACGACCTTCGCGGTGGCGACGGGGGAACGGTCCACGTCCTGCGGGGTGAGGCGGGAGGCGGCGCTGCCGTGCCTGAGGTAGGAGAAGGCGCGTTCGCCCGAGGGGTCCGCGCCGACGGCGTAGGCGCCGGTGTGGCCGTCGCCGGCGGTCATCCAGCGGGTGTCCACACCGTGCGCGGCGGCGAAACGGATCAGGCGCGCGCCGAACTCGTCGGCGCCGACGCGGGTCACCAGGGCGACCTCCGCTCCCTGCGCGGCCGCCGCGACGGAGGCGTTGAGCGCGTCACCGGAGAACGACAGACGGAAGGTGTCGGCCTCGGTCAGCGCCCGGTCGGCGGAGAACTCCACCAGCGGCTCGCCAAGCACCACGACGTCCACAGCAACTCCTTGTTTCATGTAGTGAAATATGATCTCATGACATGCAACACCCGAACTGGAGGACATTATGCCGAACATCACCGTGGAGCTGCTCTCCGGGCGCACCCTGGATCAGCGGAGGGAGTTCGTCGCCGCGGTCACGGACGCCGCCGTGGGCATCCTGAAGGCTCGTCCGGAGGCGGTGCGCATTGTCTTCAGTGAGATCGAGAAGTCGGATGTGGCCAACGCCGGCAAGCTGGAGTCGGACAAATAGCTATACATGCTGACATATAGCAGATAGGGGGCCGGGAAACCGGCCCCCTATCGCGTGTGTGCCGTCAGGCGCGCGCGTGCTCCTGCTCGGGGTCGTTGTCGAGAGTGTCCACCAGCGCGTCGCGCGCCGGCGTGCTCTCCGGCTTCAGCAGCCCGATCGCCACGTAGAGCACCAGCGAGGTGACCAGCGGGATCCCGACCACCATGGCCTGGTCGGCGGACTCCAGGATCCACTTGACGTAGACCCAGACGCTCAGTCCCGCCGCCCACGAGACGATCGCCGCCGTCGGGCCGCACCGCTTGAACCAGGGGAGCATGCCGAGCATCAGCGGGATCGAGATCGGCCCCATCGTCGCCGCCACCAGATCGACCACGATCTTCAGCACCACGCCCTGTCCCTCGGTCGAGATCGCGATCACCATGCTGATCAGCACGAAGGTGAACGTCGTGATCCGGGCGAACAGGAGCTGGGATCCGGAGGTCAGCTCGCGGACCCTGCGGACGATCAGCGGGGCGATGTCCCTGGTGATGACCGAGGAGATCACATTGGCGTCGGAGGCGACCATGGCCATCGTGTGCGAGAAGAACCCGGCGAGCACCAGGCCGACGATCCCCTGGGGGAGAAGCGTCTGCGCCAGCCGTACGTACGCGTCCTCCGCGTTGGCCAGGCCGGGCACGATCAGCGGCGCGGCGAACATCGGGATGAACAGGATCAGCGGCCAGACGAGCCACAGGGCGGACGACAGCAGCGCCGAGCGCTTGGCGTCCGACCCCGAGGGCGAGGCCATGTAGCGCTGGGCCAGGTTCCACATGCCGCCGTTGTACTCGAAGGTCTTGATGAAGAGCAGGGCCAGGAAGAACGTCGTGGTGTACGGCCCGGCGAACGGGTCACCGTGTCCTTCGGGCAGCTTGTCCCACATGGTCCACAGGGTCGAGACGCCGTCCAGGTGCGACATGACCGCGACGAACATGGCGACGCCGGCGATGCCCTGGATGACGAACTGCCCGAAGTCGGTCAGCACGTCGGCCCACAGGCCGCCCGCCGTGATGTAGACGAGCGTGACGGCGCCGGTGAGCAGGATGCCCCACTGGATGGGGATTCCGGCGAAGCCTCGCAGCAGCACCGCGATCGCCACCCACTTCGCGGCGATGTCGACGACCTTGAGCAGCGCGCCGCTGTAGGCGAGCACCTGCTGGGTGGGCAGGTTGTAGCGGCGGGCGAGGTACTCCAGCGGGGAGACGACGCCGAGCTTGGAGCGCATCCGGTTCCACCGGGCGGCCCAGACGAAGGCGCCGATGCCCACGCCGATGCCGATCGTCAGCGCCCACCAGACGTACATGGCCAGGCCGTAGTTGTAGGCGACCGCGGCGAAGGCCACGAACATCACCGCGCTGTAACCCGACATGTGGTGGGAGATCCCGGAGAGCCACCACGGGATCCTCCCTCCCGCGGTGAAGAAGTCGACGACGGTCTTGATCCGTTTCTTCGACCAGACGCCGATACCGATCATCACCAGGAAGTACGCGCCGAGAACGGACCAGTCGAGTGCGGCCATCAGGACTCCTCCTTCACGCAATCACTGGTCAGGAGGTTCCATTACATGGAACGCAATGTCAATACATAGGACGGAAGGGGCTTTTGACGGGAACGTTCCAGTGCGCCACGCGGATCTTTGTTGCGTGGAAGTTTCATGAAACGGAGGCGTGGCGGTGCAGCTCACGGGATTTTCTGCGGGCAAGGTGTTCCATTACATCGAACGCTGTCCTATGTTGTGGCTCCGGTAAGCGCTTTCCGGAAGGAGATCTCCGTGTCGAGAACAACAGTGACCCGGGGACGCTTGATGCTGAGCGTCCTCGTGGCGGCCGTGCTGGCTCTGGCGGCGGCTCTGGTGACCACGGCCGCGGGGGCGATGGCCGCCCCCGCGCCGGGCACCTACCAGCTGGTCAACGCGGGCAGCGGGCTCTGCCTGGACATTCCCGGCGGCAGCACGTCCGACGGGGTCCAGCTCGTGCAGCAGAGCTGCGGGAGCGCCGCCGCCCAGCGGTGGACCATCACCAGCCAGGGCGGCGGCTACCGGGTGGCCTCCGTGCACAGCAACAAGTGCGCGGGAGTCAGGGACGCCAGCACCTCGGCGGGCAAGGCCGTGCAGCAGGAGAGCTGCTCCGGCGCGGCCTCCCAGACCTGGACGCTCACCGAGTCCGGCTCCAGCTACCGGGTGGTCAACGCCAACGGCGGCAAGTGCCTGAACGTCAAGGACAACGCCACCTCGGGCGGCGCGCTGATCCAGCAGAACTCCTGTGACTCGGTCGCCACCAAGCAGTGGACCTTCACTCCCACCTCCGGGCCCACCTCGAACCCGACCATCACGCCGACCATCCCGCCGACCAACCCGCCGGTCGACAACAGCCTGGTCGGCTGGGCCACCCAGGGCGGCGGCACCACCGGCGGCGGCGGCGCCACGGCCATCACCGTGACCAACTCCTCGACGCTGACCAGCGCGCTGTCCGGCACCGGCGCGGCCGTGATCCGGGTCTCCGGCAGCATCTCCTGCTCCGGGATGCTCCGGGTCGGCTCCAACAAGACCCTCCTCGGCAACTCCGGCGCGGCGATCGTCGGATGCGGCCTCAACGTGTCCGGCGCCTCCAACGTCATCATCCGCAACCTGACCTTCAGGGGCTGGGGCGACGACGCGATCAACGTCCAGGAGTCGACGCGGGTGTGGATCGACCACAACACCCTCAGCGACGGCTACGACGGGGCGATCGACGTCAAGCGCGCCAGCGACTACGTGACGATCTCCTGGAACCGGATCTTCAACCACGACAAGTCGATGCTGCTGGGCCACAGCGACGACAACGGCGGCCAGGACCGCGGCCACCTGCGCGTGACCTACCACCACAACTGGTTCGACGGCACCAACCAGCGCCACCCGCGGGTGCGCTTCGGCAACCCGGTGCACGTCTACAACAACTACTACGGCAACGTCGGCGGTTACGGCGTCGCCTCCACCATGGAGGCGGGCGTCCTGGTCGAGGGCAACTACTTCGAGAACACCGACGACCCCTACCACCGCGGCGAGGGCGACTCTCCCGCCGGCAACCTGGTCGCCAGGAACAACCACTTCGTCAGCTCGGGCACCGGTGACGCGGGCGGCAGCGTGGCCTCCATCCCCTATTCCTATCCGCTCGCCGCGGCCAGCACGGTGAAGTCGTCCGTGACCTCCGGTGCGGGCGCGGGGCGGATCAACCCCTGACCGGCGTGACCCGCACAGTCGTGACCTGCGCGGTGACGTGACGGCGATCCACCCAGTGTGACCCGGACGGCCGGCCCTCCTGACCTGGGCCGGCCGTCCGTCCGTCCCCCGGGCCGCCCGAGGCCGCCCGCACCGCCCCGGGTTGTACGGCCCAGCTTCCGTACGGCGCGCCTAGGTGAACCCGGTGCGCCTCGCGCGTAACTTGGTCATCATGGCCACCCGTACGTCCAAGGGCACCCAGCGAGGCACCCAGAAGGGGCCCGCGAAGCGCTCGACGTCGGCCCGCGCGACACCCGCCAAGCGGGCGTCCGGCGGGCGGGCGAGGAGCGCTGCGCCGGCCCGCCGTAAGGGCGCACTGCACCAGGACCCGATCAGCTGGGTCTTCACGATGATCGGCAAGCTGTTCATCGGGGTGTGGCTGCTGTTCGCGGGCGGCGTCGGCAGCGCCGCGCGCGCCCTCGGCCAGGGAGCCAAGGAACTGGACCCCGCCCATCGCCGCGACGGTCTCGGCTTCGCGGTGCTCGCGGGCGCGATCGTGCTCGCCGCGATGATCTGGCGAGAGGCCAAGGGGACGGCGGCCGGCGTCGTCCAGGGCCTGGTGAGCGGCGTCTTCGGCACGCTCGACTGGTCGGTGCCCATCATGCTCGCGCTGCTCGCCTGGCGACTGCTGCGGCACCCCGACCGGCAGGCCGACACCGGCAGGATGGGCATCGGGTGGAGCGCGCTGGTCGTCGGCGTGCTCGGCGTCGTGCACGTCGCGAACGGCACGCCGTACCCGTCGGGCGGGGCGAACGACGGGATGGAGAGGGTGTCGGCGGCCGGCGGCATGGTCGGGTTCATCGTGGCGGCGCCGCCGTCGAGCATCCTGCCGGACTTCATCACGATCCCGCTGCTGCTCATCCTCTCCGGGTTCGGCGTGCTGGTGATCACGGCGACGCCCGTGCACCGGGTTCCCGAACGGCTCGGCGAGATCCAGCACATGCTCTTCCACCGCGAGAGCGACGCGGCGGCGAAGAAGCCCCGCGCGCCCAGGAAGCGGAAGAAGCCGGGCGAGGAGAAGGAGCCGGGCGACAGCGTCCGGCCCTACGACACGCCGGTCATCAGGGAGGGGGAGGACCAGCGGCCCGACCACTCGCCGGAGATCGTCCCCGGGCTCGTCGACGAGGCGGAGCCCGCTCCCGCCGAGACCGAGAAGAAGACGGAGCCGCCGTCGCCGAGTCCGCCCCCGCGCAAGGTCGAACAACTCGTGCTCTCGCCGCAGGCCGGGCCGTACGCGTTGCCCGACCTGGCGATGCTGCGGCAGGGGAGCGCGCCGAAGCCGCAGACCAAGGCCAACACGGTGCTGGTCAACGCGTTGACCAGCGTGCTGGAGCAGTTCGCCATCGACGCGCAGGTGATCGGGTTCACCCGGGGGCCGACGGTCACCCGCTACGAGATCGAGCTCGGGCCCGCGGTCAAGGTGGAGAAGGTCACCGCGCTCGCCAAGAACATCGCTTACGCCGTTAAATCGGCGGATGTCCGGATTTTGTCGCCTATTCCAGGTAAGTCGGCTATCGGGGTGGAGATCCCCAACACCGACAAGGACCTGGTCTCCCTCGGCGACGTGCTGCGTTCGCAGGTGGCCCAGGCCGACCACCATCCGATGATCGTCGGCCTCGGCAAGGACGTCGAGGGCCGCACCATCGTCGCCAACCTGGCCAAGATGCCGCACCTGCTCATCGCGGGCGCGACCGGCGCGGGCAAGTCCGTGTGCGTGAACGGGCTGATCAGCTCGATCCTGATGCGCGCGACGCCCGACGAGGTGCGGATGGTGCTCGTCGACCCCAAGCGCGTCGAGCTGTCGGTCTACGAGGGCATCCCCCACCTCATCACGCCCATCATCACCAACCCGAAGAAGGCCGCCGAAGCCCTCGAATGGGTCGTCGGCGAGATGGACAGGCGCTACGACGACCTGGCGGCCAGCGGGTTCCGGCACGTGGACGAGTTCAACAAGGCGGTCCGCGCGGGCAAGCTCATCCCGCCCCCCGGCAGCGAGCGGGTCTATCAGCCCTACCCCTACCTCCTGGTGATCGTGGACGAGCTCGCCGACCTGATGATGGTCGCCCCCCGCGACGTCGAGGACTCCATCGTCCGCATCACCCAGCTCGCCCGCGCCGCCGGCATCCACCTGGTGATCGCCACCCAGCGGCCCTCGGTCGACGTGGTCACCGGCCTGATCAAGGCCAACGTGCCCTCCCGGCTGGCCTTCGCCACCTCCTCGCTGTCCGACTCCCGGGTCATCCTCGACCAGCCGGGCGCCGAGAAGCTGGTCGGTCAGGGCGACGCGCTGTTCCTGCCGATGGGCGCCAGCAAGCCGATGCGGCTGCAGAACGCCTTCATCTCCGAGAAGGAGACCAGCGAGGTCGTCACGCACTGCAAGACCCAGATGCAGGTGGAGTACCGCGACGACGTGGCGGCGGCGGCCACGGCCAAACGGGAGATCGACGAGGACATCGGTGACGACCTCGACCTGCTCGTCCAGGCGGCCGAGCTCATCGTGACCACCCAGTTCGGGTCCACCTCGATGCTCCAGCGCAAGCTCCGGGTCGGTTTCGCCAAGGCCGGCCGGCTGATGGACCTGCTCGAAAGCCGGAACGTGGTGGGCCCGAGCGAGGGCTCCAAGGCCCGCGAGGTCATCGTCAAGCCCGACGAACTGCCCGGCCTCCTCGCCGACCTGCGCGGAGAGTGACCCCCGCTGCACAGGAGCCGACCGATTACTGATTGAATGTGAGGCACTACGCAACGTCGGGGGGCGGGGGGCGTTGGTATGAATGTGCGTAGCGAGAGCATCGGGTCGACTCTGGCGGAGGCACGTCGATCGGCGGGGTTGACGGTCGGCCAGCTGAGTTGCCGAACCAAGATCCGGGAAGCGCTGATCCACGCGATCGAGCGCGACGACTTCTCCCTGTGCGGGGGCGACTTCTACGTACGGGGCCATATCCGGAACATCGCCAAGGCCGTCGGGCTCGATCCCGAGGCGATGGTGCACGCGTACGACGAGTCGCACGGCGGGGGGCCGGCCCCGGTGCGGGCGGCGTCAGTCTTCCAGGCGAACAGTGCGATCAAGTTCCGCGACCGGAGATCGCCCAACTGGACCATGGCGCTGGCCATCGCGCTGGCCATCGTGGTCATCTTCGGCGTGGTGCGGGTGATGGGCGGTACGGGCGACGACCGGATGGCCGAGGAGCGGACCGGGCCCGTGCCCAAGCACACCAGCCAGGCGGAGGGGGCGCCGCGCCGCGCCGCCAGCGTCGACGAATCGAAGAAGAAGGCCGAGGAGAGGGCCCGCCGGGCGAAGACGGTCACCGTGCGGGTGACGGCCCGTGAACGATCCTTCGTCAGGGTCCGCGACGCCGCGGGCCGCCGCCTGTTCGCCGGCCGGCTCGACGCCGGCAAGGTCTCCACCTGGGAGTCCACGACTCCGCTCAAGGTGACCGTGGGCAACGCCGGCGGTGTCTCGATCTCGGTGAACGGCAAGGACGTCGGCTCGCTCGGCCGTCCGGGCGAACGGGTCACCAGAATCTTCGAGGCCGACAAACCGTGACCAACGACCAGGAACGACCGGGTCGGGCGTTCCGGAGCGTCCACGAATAAGCAGGGTGGTGGTCAGGTAGTGGGGAACTCCCGATACCGTAGTGTTCACCATGTCATCCCGCCGAACCGCATCGCTGATCACACTGGGCTGCGCGCGCAACGAGGTCGACTCCGAGGAGCTCGCCGCGCGACTTGAGGCTGCCGGTTGGCAGCTCGACGACGACGATCCCGACGTCGTGGTCGTCAACACCTGCGGCTTCATCGAGTCGGCGAAGAAGGACTCCATCGACACGCTGCTCGCGGCGGCCGACTCCGGGGCCAAGGTGGTCGCCGCCGGTTGCATGGCGGAGCGCTACGGCGGGCAGCTCGCCGATGCCCTTCCCGAGGCGTCCGCCGTGTTGTCCTTCGACGACTACACCGACATCGGCGAACGCCTCGACGACGTGGTCGCGGGCAAGCCGCTGGTGCCGCACAACCCCCGTGACCGGCGCACTCTGCTGCCGATCTCGCCGGTCGAGCGGGCCGCCGCCCCCAAGGCCAACATCCCGGGTCACGGTGACCTGCCCGACGGCGTGGCCCCCGCGAGCGGTCCCCGGCCGCTGCGCAGGCGGCTCGACAGCGGGCCGGTGGCCTCGATCAAGCTGGCCTCCGGCTGCGACCGCCGCTGCACCTTCTGCGCCATCCCGGCCTTCCGCGGGGCCTACGTGTCCAGGGATCCAGCCGAGCTGGTCGGCGAGGCCGCCTGGCTGGTCGAGCAGGGCGTCCGCGAGATCGTCCTGGTGAGCGAGAACTCCACGTCGTACGGCAAGGATCTGGGAGATCTCCGGGCGCTGGAGAAGCTGCTGCCCTCGCTCGCGGCCGTCGAGGGCCTCCAGCGGGTGCGGGTCAACTATCTTCAGCCCGCCGAGGTGCGTCCCGGCCTGCTGACCGCGATCGCCGGCACCGAGGGCATCGCCCCCTACTTCGACCTGTCCTTCCAGCACGCCAGCGGTGGCGTGCTGCGCCGGATGCGGCGTTTCGGCGACCCCCGCCGCTTCCTCGACCTGCTGGCGCAGATCAGGGCCGAGGCGCCGGAGGCGGGCGTGCGGTCCAACTTCATCGTGGGCTTCCCCGGCGAGACCGAGGAGGAGTTCGGCGAGCTGGTCGGTTTCCTCGAAGAGGCCAGGCTCGACGTGATCGGCATCTTCGGCTACTCCGACGAGGAGGGCACCGAGGCGGCGTCCATGGCGGGCAAGCTCGACCAGGACGTCGTCGACCAGCGGGTGACCGCGCTCAGCGAGCTGGCCGAGGAGCTCAGCGCGCAGCGCGCGGAGGAGCGCATCGGCACCGAGGTCGAGGTCCTGATCGAGGAGGATCTCGGCGACGGCGGATACGAGGGGCGCGCGGCCCACCAGGGGCCCGAGGTCGACGGATCGGTGACGGTCCAGGGCATCGGGCTGGTCCCCGGGCAGATCGTGCGGGCCGTGGTGGTCGACGCCGAGGGAGTCGACCTGATCGCGCGGATCAAGGCCGGTCCATGATGGAGACGCCAGGCGCGACGTCGTCGGCCAAGGGCCACGGCGTGAGCCCGTGGAACATCGCCAACGTTCTCACGGTCGTCCGTCTGGTGCTCGTCCCGTTCTTCGTCGCCTGCCTGTTCCTGCCCGGCATGGGCTGGCGGGTGGCGGCTCTGGTGGTGTTCGTGGTCGCCTCGCTCACCGACAGCCTCGACGGCGAGCTGGCCAGACGCTACGGCTTGGTGACCGACTTCGGGAAGATCGCGGACCCGATCGCCGACAAGGCGCTGATCGGGGCCGCGCTGGTGAGCCTGTCGCTGCTCGGCGAGCTGCCGTGGTGGGTCACGGCGGTCATCATCTTCCGGGAGCTGGGCATCACCCTGCTGCGCTTCGCCGTGATCAGGCACGGGGTGATACCCGCCAGCTACGGCGGCAAGGTGAAGACCGTGCTGCAGATCCTCGCGATCGGGCTCTACATCTTCCCGCACGTCCCCGACCCGATCCGCTGGGTCACGATGGGGCTGGCCCTGGTCGTGACGGTGGCGACCGGCGTCGACTACGTGGTCCGGGCGATCCGGCTGCGCCAGGTGGCGAGGAGGGCGCGCGGCGAGTGACCCGCCACGCCGACCTGCTGGCGCTCCTGGTACGCCGGGACGCCACGGTGGCCGTGGCCGAGTCGCTCACCGGCGGTCTCATCGGCGCCACCCTGTCGGCCACCCCCGGCGCCTCGGCTGCCTTCAGGGGCGGCGTGATCGCCTACGCGACGGACTCGAAGGAGCGCGTGCTCGGCGTGCCGGGGGAGTTGCTGGCGCGCGAAGGCGCGGTGCACCCGGACGTGGCCGGGGCGATGGCGGCCGGTGTCCGAGACCTCATGGCCGCCACGTACGGCGTGGCCGTGACGGGCGTGGCCGGGCCCGAACCGCAGGACGGCAAGCCCGTGGGCACGGTCCATATTGCGGTCAGCGGCCCGGAGAGCCGCTTCTGGCACAAAAATCTACGGCTGTCCGGATCCAGGGACGAGATCCGGGAAGAGACCACCCAGGAAGCGGTTGATCTCCTACTACACGTGGTGGAGGCGAACATGAAGGAACATTTCGGGTGATTACCGTGTTACGTCACCAGCGAACATGCTCCCTACGGTCTGCCGCCTGGTCGGTGGATGCGGGTACGGTGGAGCTGTGAGTGAGGTCCGTAAGCCATCGGCGAGAAGCGAATACAGCGGGAGCCCGGCCGGCGGGCCCACGGGAACGGTGATGACGGCGAGGAGCATGTACGAGCGACGGACGAAAGATGGGCGGCACGAACCGATCGCGCGGAGCGTGGTGAAACCACCCGCGCCGGGGAGGGAGCGACAGATGGTCCTGCTGCGTCAGCTGCTCGGTGACGTGCTGCGGCGGCTCCGGGTGCGGCAGGGACGCACCCTGAGAGAGGTGTCCACACTGGCCAGAGTCTCACTCGGATACCTGTCCGAGGTCGAGCGCGGTCAGAAGGAGGCGTCCTCTGAGCTGCTCGCGTCGATTTGCGGTGCCCTCGGGGTTCCGTTGTCCCAGGTCTTGCGCGAGGTCTCCGACCAGTTCGCGCTCGCCGAGCTCCAGGTCGCCCCCGTGATGGCCGACGCGCCCGAGCGTGAGCGCCTGCCCATCGGGGAGACCGTGCCCGGTGCGATCTCCGATTCCGTCTTCCCCGAAGTCAAGGACATGGTCGCCGCCTAGAGCACGACCAGGGCCTCAGGCCGGCTGGCAACTGGGACACCAGTAGATCAGTCGTTCCTGGGTCCCCGTCCGGTTGCTCCGTGCCGCGCCGCGGTCCGGGGCAGCCGTGCCGTGTGCCGCCATGTCGCCGCCGCCCGGTTCGTTGCCGCCCGGCCCGCCCCTGTCCGGCCCGCCGCCGTCCGGCCCGAGACGCCGGCCGCCCGTGAACGGTCCTCCCTCTCCGCCCCGCTGAGCGCCTCCTGGACGGCCTCCCAGTTGCCCGCCGTTGATTCGGGTGCCGCAGCGCGTGCACGGCCGCCCCGCGCGGCCGTAGACCCATGTACCGCGTCCTGGGCGGCGGTCCCCGGTCGTCACGACGGCCCCCCGCTCTTTGTTGGCCTCCAGGAGCCGCTGTGCCAGCCCGACGACGGCCCGCAGGTCACTCACCGCGCCGACGGGCCGCCAGGGCCCGATTCCGGACAGGAACAACGTCTCCGCGCGGTAGATGGTCCCGATGCCGGCGAGGTTGCGCTGATCGAGGAGGGCCTCCCCGATCGTGGTCTCCGGATGGGCGGCCAGCCGCCGTGCCGCCTCCTCGGGATCCCAGCCGGGGCCGAGCAGGTCGGGACCGAGATGACCGACGAGCCGGTCCTCCCGCGCGGTGGGCACCAGGTCGACCGCTCCCAGCCGGATCCCGGCCGCCAGCCATTCGGAGTTCGCGAGGACCAGCCGTACGACATCGCCCGGGGGAGGGCGGCGGCCGGCGGGCATGATCCGCCATGAGCCGTCCATCCGCAGGTGCGTGTGGATCGTCAGGCCGCCCTCGACGCGGGTGAGCAGGTGCTTGCCCCGCGAGAGGGTCTCGTGCACGGCGCGGCCCCGCAGATCGGCCGTGGCGTGTGCGGGCACCCGGAAGTCGGATCTGGTGAGCACGCGCCCGTCGAGCGCCCGGCTCAGGCGCCCGGCGGTGCGGTAGACGGCGTCCCCCTCCGGCATGTGCTCCAGGATAGGCAGTGCGCCTGACCGGTTCGTCGCAGGTGGCAGAGCACGTCGGTCGTTCCGGGCAGGCGGGCGCCGGGTGGCGATCAGCCCCAGGCGGCCGGGTCGGCGGCGAGTTTGCGTACGCGGTCGGGCAGGGTGCCGGCGGCGACCGCGGCGAGGGTCACCTCCTCCAGGATGGCTCGCTCGCTGGCGCGCAGGGCGATCCACACCTCCTGGAGGGACTCGGCGGCCCCCCGGTAGCCCACGTGCTCCGGACGCTCGCCGCGGACGTTGGCCAGCGGCCCGTCCACGGCGCGGATCACGTCGGCCAGGGAGATCTCGGTTGCGGGGCGGGCGAGGACGTAGCCGCCCTCGGGGCCGCGCTGACCGCGTACGAGTCCGGCACGGCGCATCTGGAGCAGGATGTTCTCCAGATACTTGGGTGGCATGTCCTGCTCTTTGGCCAGCTCGCCCACTGTCGTCGGGCCGTCACCCGCGGCGGCGAGCTCGGCGGCGGCGCGAAGGGCGTAGTCGACACGAGCGGAAAGGCGCATGTTGTCGATTATCCCGCCTGGGCAACACTGGTTACGCGCCCGGTCGCCGAAACCTGCCGATCGGAGGTGGGAGCGCGCCCGGATCCGGTAACGATCACGGCGTCGCCGACGACACCCAGACAGACCCGGGAGCGCTCCCACGACGGATGGCGAGGAGCACCCCGAGGCTCCCCGCGTGACCCTTTCGCCGGACGCTAAACTAACAGGAAGCCTTATTAATGAATAGGCCCGCTAATCTGCTGGTGAACGCGGGGAAACGCCGACAAGAGAGCGTGAGTATGGAGCGACGTCCTGGAGTGCCCAGGTTGCTAAGGGAGATCAACGACCGGGCCGCTCTGGAGTTGCTGCTCTCCACGGGTCCCCTGACACGCGGCCAGATCGGTGAGATGACGGGGCTCTCCAAGGTCACCGCCTCGCAGACGCTCGCCAGGCTGGAGGAGCGGGGCCTGGTCGAGGTGGTCGGCGAGCTGGCGGGCGGACGAGGGCCGAACGCCGCGCTCTACGCGGTGGTCGCCTCCAGCGCGTACGTCGCGGGGGTCGACGTCGGGCCGGAGTTCGTGACGACCGCGATCGCCGACATCAACGGTGAGATCGTGGCGGAGGTGAGCGTCGACCCCAACAGGCACGACGACCCGGTCGCGATCGTGCACAACGCGGTGGTCAAGGCGTGCCGGTCGGCGAAGGTCTCGCTGGCCAGGTTGCGGGGCGTGGTGATCGGCACGCCGGGCGTGGTCGACCCGCGCTCCGGCGACGTGCGGTTCTCCTTCGACCTGCCGGGCTGGCACGAGGGTGTGCACGAGGCGCTGGCCAGGGATCTGCGCCGCGAGGTCGTGATCGAGAACGACGTCAACCTCGCGGCCGTCGCCGAGCACGCCGCCGGGGTCGCCAAGGGTGTCGACGACTTCGTGCTGGTCTGGGTCGGCCGCGGTCTCGGCCTGGCGGTCATGCTCGGCGGCCGGCTGCACCGCGGGCGGTCCGGCAGCGCGGGCGAGATCGGCTATCTGCCGGTTCCGGGGGTGCCGCTCGCGGAGGACGTCCGCGCGGTCCCCGGCCGGCTGCCCTCGCTCGCCGGCGGCCTGCAGTCGCTGGTCAGCGTCGAGGCGGTGACGGAACTGGCGGAGACCTACGGATTCACCGGAGCCAGCAAGGCCGAGTGCGTGGCGGCCGCCGTCAAGGCCGGTCCGGCCGGCGAGCCGCTGCTCGACGAGATCGCCGCCAGGCTGGCGCTCGGCGTGGCCTCGGTCTGCGTGGTGCTCGACCCGGGGATGGTGGTCCTGGCGGGCGAGGTGAGCCGGGCGGGAGGCACCGCGCTGTCCTCGCGGGTGGAGGAGGCGGTCGCCAGGATCTGCCTGGTCCGGCCGCAGGTGCTGCCGAGCGAGCTGCCCGGCAACCCGGTCCTGCGCGGCGCTGTGATCGCCGCGCTGGACCGGGCCCGGGAGGAGGTCTTCGCCGGCTGAGACGCTCCGGCCGAGGGTCAGACGACGAGGAGTTCCGCCGCCGCCTGGGCGTTCGCCCGGGCGGCGCCGTACGTCGCGATGTAGGCGGCGGCCGTCGGCCGCCAGATCGGCAGGCCCATCTCCACGACCGTGGCGTCCGGTCTGAGGGTGAGCAGCGAGGTGACGAACGTACGGCTGGCCTGGGAGCGGTGCGCGTCCTTGACGACGATCACCAGGGATCGTCCGCCGGCCCGTTCCAGTATCGACTCGGCGGCGACCGTCTCGGGCTTGACGCGCAGGATCTCGGCGTCCGGCAGCCACGGGGCGAGCCCCCACGGCACCTCGCCCACCGCGATCGTCGGGGGCGTCTCCACCTCCACCACGAGCGCGTTGACCAGCGGGGTGGCGGCGCCGTACAGGCTGACCGCGCGGCGGGCCGCGGTGAGGCCGATGGCGGCGGCCGCGGGGGCCGCCTGGCGCGGCACGTTCGCCCAGGCGCGGAGGCGGGCGACCCGATCGGCGGCCTGCTCAAGGCGGGCGAGCGGCAGGTCGCCGTCCTGAACGGCCTGGACGATCCTGCCGATGATCTCTCGCACGTCGTCGTACGTGGGCAGCGGGCCCAGGCAGAGCAGGTCCGAGCCCGCGGCCAGGGAGAGTACGGCGCCGCCGGGGAGGCCGACGCTCTTGGTGATCGCGTGCATGTCCAGCGCGTCCGTGACGACCACGCCGTCGAAGCCCAGCTCCTCGCGCAGCAGCCCGGTGACGGCGGCGGGGGAGAGGGTGGCGGGGGCCGTGCCGGTGAGCGCGGGGACCTGGACGTGGGCCGTCATCAACGCCATGGTGCCCGCCTCGATCGCCGCCTTGAACGGGACCAGTTCGCGGGCCCGCAACAGGTCCAGATCGGCGTCGACCAGCGGGATCTCCAGGTGGGAGTCCTGCTGTGTCGCTCCGTGACCGGGGAAGTGCTTGACGCAGGCCGCGACCCCGGCCGACTGCAGGCCCCGCACGGCGGCCACGGTGTGCCTGGCGACCAGGGCCGGGTCGTTGCCGAACGCCCGCGTGCCGATCACCGGATTGTCGTCGGCGGTGTTGACGTCGGCGTCGGGCGCCATGTCCAGGTTGACGCCGCAACGGGCCAGGTCCCCGGCGATGGACCGGTAGACGGCCTGGGTGAGCTCGACGTCGTCGACGGCGCCGAGCGCCGCGTTGCCGGGATACGGGCTGCCGGTGTGGTAGGCGAGACGGGTGACGTCGCCGCCCTCCTCGTCCAGCGAGATGACCAGGTCAGCGGCGCCGCGGAGGCGGCCGGTGAGGGCGGCGAGCTGGTCGGCGTCGGCGACGTTGAAGCCGAAGAGGGTCACGCCGCCGAGCCCGCCGTCCAGCTCGCGGAGGACCCAGCCGGGGACCGAGGTGCCCTGGAAGGCGACGAGCAGCGTGCCGGCCGCGAGACGGTGCAGCTCCCGATCGCCGGATTTCGCACGTGACCTCGCGGAGAACTCGACCATGGCTCCTCACCTTGGAGTAGGGATGTGATTGGGGGTGTGTGCACGGCTTGCGGACGTCTGTCCGGTAGGCGGCGGCGCAAGCCGTGCCCCAGCGCGAGGGCAGGGTGGTGGAGTACGGCACGGCGTTGTGCGCGCGGCCGTACTCCTTCAGGGGCGGGTCAGCCCTTGACCGCGCCCGCGACCAGGCCGGAGACCATGCGCCGTTGCACCAGCAGGAAGAACACCAGGACCGGGATGGTCATCAGCGTCGAGGCGGCCATGATGCCGCCCCAGTCCGTCGAGCGTTGCCCGATGAAGAACGACAGCGCTCTGGGCATCGTGAAGTTGCCCGAGTCGTTGAGCAGCGTCAGCGCGAAGACGAACTCGTTCCAGGTGGTGATGAAGGCGAAGATGCTGGTCGCGACCAGTCCGGGGGCGACGAGCGGGAAGAGCACCTTCCAGAAGGTGGTGAACCGGCTGGCTCCGTCGATCCAGGCGGCCTCCTCCAGATCCTTGGGCACGGCGGCCACGAAGGTCCGGAGCATCCAGACCGAGAACGGCAGGGTGAGACCGATGTTGATCACGATCAGGCCCAGCAGCTGGTCGTACAGGCCCAGCCGGCGCACCATCAGGAACAGCGGGAGGAGCAGCGCCTCGGCCGGCACCATCTGCACGATGAGCAGCAGGATCAGGAACGACGTGCGGAACCGGAACCGGAACCGGGCCACCGCGGTCGCCGCGAGCAACGCGAAGACCGCGCCGATCGTCACCGCGCCGATCGCCACGATCGCGCTGTTGAGCAGATACTCCCAGATCGAGTGCCCGGCCACCCCCTTGGTGAAGACCCGCTCGACGTGGTCGAGGGTGGGCGAGAGGGGGATCGGCACGAAGTCCGTGGTGAAGATCTCGTCGTTCGGCTTGAAGGAGGTCGCCACCATCCAGTAGACGGGGAAGACCGCGAACAGGAAGACCGCGACACCGGCGGAGTTCAGCGCGATCCTGCCCAGGCGCTTTCGGGCGAGCGGGCTCATCGCACGTCCTCCGTCTTCACGATCTGCCGTACGTACACGAACGTGATCAGCAACAGGATCACGGTGAGCACGACCGCCACGGCCGCGCCCAGGCCCATGTCAGGGGGTGGGTTGAAGGCTTCGATGTAGCTCCACAGCGAGAGGTTGAACGCCTCGCGTGGCATGTTGGTCCCGCCGGCCAGCAGGAAGAGCTGGGTGAAGACCTTGAAGTCCCAGATGACGGAGAGCACCACCAGGACCGAGAAGACCGGCTTGAGCAGCGGGAAGGTGATCTTCCTGAAGGTGCCGAACCCGGTGGATCCGTCGACCTTCGCCGCCTCGTAGAGCTCCGAGGGGATGCTCTTGAGCCCGGCGAGCACGGAGACCGCGATGAACGGGAAGGAGGCCCACACGACGGTGACGATCAGCACCAGGTAGATGGACAGCGCGTCGTTCAGCCACGGCTCGCCCGTCCAGTCGGAACGGCCGAAGGCGAGCTGGGAGAGCCAGTCGGGCAGCAGGTTGAGCGCCCAGTTGATGATGCCGGCGTCGGCGTCGAACAGCCACTTCCAGATGATCGCCGCCGAGGTCGGCGGTACGGCCCAGGCGGCCATGATGCCGACGATCACCACGGTGGACATCTTCCCGCCCAGTTTGTGCAGGAGGAGTCCGACCAGCGTGCCGAGGAGCAGTGTGAACGCCACGGTCACCAGCGCGAACACCACCGTGTTGCGGAGCGATGACCAGAACAGGTCCGACGCGAAGACCTGCGCGTAGTTCTCGCCGCCGACGTACTCGGCGGGCAGCGGGTTCTTCGGCCTGAACTGCCGTAGCCCGACCTTCTGGAAGGACATCTGAACCATCTGGAACAGCGGGTACAGCAGCAGCGCCGCGATCACCACGAGGCCGGGCAGCAGCAGCGCGTAGGGGATCAGCCAGGGCGGAAGGCCGCTGGCCTTCCGGCGTGGAGGCTTCCGTCGGTTGCCCCGCGCCGGGGCGGAGGGATCTCCGCCGCCCCGGGCGATGGTTGGTGTGTGCGCCATGGCTACTGCTGGTTCAGAATCTCTTCGAGTTCCTTGTTGGCCTCGGTCAGGGCGGTGTCCACGTCCTTGTCGCCCTTGATGACCTGGCGTGCCGCGTTCTGCAGGACCGCCTTGGTGTCATTCGCCTCGGCCCAGTTCGGGTCCGCGGGGAAGCCCTTGGCGACCTTGAAGGTGTCGGCGAAGGCCTTCTGCGCCGGGTCGCTCGCGAACTCCGCCAGCGCGTCGGGGTAGAGCGGGAGCAGGCCGTTGTCCTTGGCGTACCGGACGCCGAAGTCCTTGCCGGCGGCGAGTTTGACGAACTCGGCGGCCAGTTCGGGGGCGTCGCTGTCCTTCCAGATGGCGATGTCGTTGCCGCCCTGGAAGGCGGGCGCGGGGCCGCTGCCGTCCTTGGTGGGCAGCGAGAAGAAGCCCATCTTGTCCGCGTCGACCTTGCCCTTGCTCTGCTCCTCGATCGTCGCGATGTCCCAGCCGCCGGTGACGTACATACCGACCTTGCCGGCCGCGAACCGCTGGGAGATCTCCACCGAGTTGAGGTTCAGCCGGGACTTGCCGGACACGCCGTCCTTCGACACCAGCCCGGTGTAGTACTCGAAGCCCTCCTTGAAGGCCGGGTCGGTCAGCTTGCCGACCCACTTGCCGCCTTCGAAGGCGGCGAAGTCGCCACCGGCCGACCAGACGAACGGCGAGAGCGACATGTTGGCGTCGGACCCGCCGTTGAAGGCGAACCCGTCGACGTCCGAGCCCTTCTTCTCGACGATGGTCTTGGCCGCGGCCCGGAGGTCGTCCCAGGTCTTGGGCTCCTCGATGCCGAGGTCCTTGAACCAGTCCTTGCGGTAGAGCACGGCGCGGGTGCCGCCGCCCCACGGCACGGCGTAGATCTTGCTGTCGATCGTCTCGTAGCCCCACAGGTTCTGCGGGATCTGCTGGAAGTCCGGGGCGCCCTTGGCGACCTCGGTGATGTCGGCGAGTGCGTCCTGGGCCACCCACGCGGCGACCTGGTCGTTGCCGAACTCCGTGACGTCCGGGCCCTCGCCGCTGGCCAGCGCGGTGGTCCACTTCTTCTGCGCGTCAGGCCACGGAACCCACTGCAGATCCACCTTGGCCCCGGTGACCTCGGTGAACTTGGTGTTGAGGTCCGTCATGTACTTCTCAAACACCTCGTTGGGCGCACCAAGGCGCCACACGGTCAGTGTCTGTCCGGCGAACTTCGGACCTGAGGCCGAGGCGTCGGCCTTCGGCTTGTCCGCGGCAGGTGTGTCGCTACTACCACACGCGGCAAGGCCCAGGGCGAGCGCGGCCGAGGTGGCCGTCGCTACCGCGATCTTCGAGATCTTCACTTTGGGTCTTTCTCCCTTCCCGGCTTCGCGTCGGGGTCGCGCTCATCGGGGGTGTGAGGCCCTCGCAGCAGACCCCGCACCTGCTCGAAGGCGCCCTCCTGAACGGGTCGGCGCTGTGACATCCCGAGGCCTGATCGCTTGCCTGCGGGGTGACTGCCGCTAAACTAACAAGAAACTTTCTTAAAAGAAACGTCCGTTAGCGGATCGTGACGAGAGGGGGGCCGATCCTTGTCCCGACGCCCGGGGACACCTCGGTTGCTGCGCCAGCTGAACGACCGTGCGGCACTGGAGCTCCTTATCGCAGACGGGCCGCTGACTCGCGCGGAACTCGGGGAGCGCACGGGGCTCTCAAAGGTTACGGCGGGTCAGCTGCTTTCGCGCCTCGAAGGGCGTGGCCTGGTCTCGCCCGTGGGAGAGCAGGCCGGGGGGCGAGGTCCCAACGCCGCCCTCTACGGAGTGGTGCCCTCCAGCGCGTTCGTGGCCGGACTGGAGGTGCTGCCCGACCGCGTGACCGCCGGGGTCGCCGACATCACCGGCCGGCAGATCGCCCAGGTCGCCGTCGATCCCAACGGGGACGACGATCCCGTCACGATCGTGCACAACGCCGTGCGACGCGTGTGCCAGACCGCCAGGGTGGCGATGTCGCAGCTCCGTGCCTGCGTGATCGGCACCAGGGGAGTGGTCGACCCGCGTTCCGGCGACGTCAGGTTCTCGTTCGACCTGCCGTCCTGGCACGAGGGGGTGCTGGCCGCTCTCAGCGCCGGACTCGGCCGTCCGGTGATCATCGAGAACGACGTGAACCTGGCGGTGATCGCCGAGCGCGCGTACGGCGCGGCACGCGCGGAATCCGATTTCGTGCTGGTCTGGGCCGGTATCGGCCAAGGACTCGGGGTGATGCTCGGCGACCGTCTCCACCGTGGCAGCACCGGCGGCGCGGGCGAGATCGGCTGGCTTCCGGTGCCGGGCGAGCCGCTCCCGGCCGATGTCACCGATCCGCAGTCGGGCTCCTTCCAGCGTCTGGTCGGCACCCAGGCCCTCGCCGCGCTCGCCGTCGCCCACGGTCTCCCGCCGGCTTCCCCGGCCGTCCAGATCTCCGTCGCGCTGTCCACGCTGTCAGGCGTCCGCTCCGCCGCCGCCCCCCGCCCGGTCGGCGCACCCGACTACGCGGGGTTCCTCGACGAGGTCGCCGCCCGGCTCGCCATCGGGGTCGCGGCGGTGTCCGTCGTGCTGGATCCCGGTCTGGTGGTGTTGTCCGGGGACATCGGCAAGGCGGGTGGCGCGATGCTGGCCGCGATGGTCGAGGAGGCGGTCGCCAGGATCTGCCCGAGCAGTCCGCACGTCACGGTCACCGAGGTCGCCGGCAACGCGATCCTGCGGGGGGCGCTGCGGGCGGCGCTGGAACTGGCGCGGGAGGAGGTCTTCGACAGCACCACGGACAACTGAGGGCGTGGCGATATATGTGAGAATAAGGCCTCATGCGCGATATCGTCCTCATCTCCGATCCCCGGGTGACCGGCATTCCTGTGGAGGAATCCGGGGATCCGATGCTCGACGTGCGAGGCCGGCTGCTGGTCGACGACCGGCTGGCCGATGACGACGGAGCCTACGCTCGGCTACGCGAAGGGCTCGTCAGCCGCCTGGTCGACGCCGAGCGGCAACTGCCGGACGGGTATCGGCTGCTGGTGGTCGAGGGGTATCGGCCGGTTGGGTTGCAGCGTCGGTACTTTGATGATTACAAGGACACACTTCGTGTGACATTTCCGGATATGTCGCCGGAGGAGTTGCATGTGGCGGCGAGTCGGTACGTGTCGCCGATCGAGGTGGCGCCGCACACGGCCGGGGCCGCCGTCGATCTGACCCTGTGCACCGACGACGGGGTCGAACTCGACATGGGCACCGCCGTCAACGCCAACCCCGAGGAGAGCGAGGGGGCCTGCTACACGGCGGCGCCCAACGTCCCCGCGCCGGCCCGGCGGCACCGCGACATCCTGGGCCGGGCGCTGACGTCCGCCGGCCTGGTCAACTACCCGACCGAATGGTGGCACTGGTCCTTCGGCGACCGCTACTGGGCGATGACCACCCAGGCGAAGGCCGCCGCCTACGGACCACTCACCGACTAGCCCGCCGTCCTCTCCACCTCCCTTCGCGAGCCGTACCCGCCCCGTTCCCTGCGCTTCTCACTGAGAGAGCCCCAGCTTCTCTCTGAGCGGCCCCCAGCTTTCTCCTGAGGCGGGCCCCAGCTTTCTCCCTGAGCGGCCCCCAGCCCGTACGGCAGGCCCAGCCGGCGCCACGCGCCGACGGTGGTCGCGGTCCGTGGGCACATGGCACTCCAGCGCGCGGGGCCGGTCGCCGCGACAAACTCGCCCGCCGGCCATGCCCTTCGGGCCAACCAGGGGGTGAACCCCCGCACCACACCTCTCGGCACAAGAACGGGACCTCTTCGCTGGGTGCCGGGCCGGGCGCCACTGTGCCCGGCTCGGCGTCGGCTACGTCGCATCGACGGCGCCCCCGCTCCCTGACCACTGGTCTTCGCGAGCGAGGACGCTGGTCTTGGCGAGCGAGGAGGCCCCCGGGATCGATCAACGTTCAGAGCTTTGGACGTTGATGACGGCAACGATGAGGGATTCCGTCCACCCGATCCGACGTGTTGGTCCCGGATCTCGCGGTCTGGCCTCGATGTGCGTGCTGGGGCCGTCTGCGAGAGGGCATCCCGAGGGCTGTTATCGGGTCGTGCAGACGGTTCCGTTGAGGGTGAATACGCCGGGTAGCACGTTTGGGCCGTTGTAGTTGCCGACGAAGCCGATCGTGGTCGACGCGCCGGTGGGGAGGGAGCTGTTCGCGGGGTCGTTGACGACCTTGACGTCGGAGCCGTTCTGCGTCCAGCCGGCGTTCCAGCCGCTGCCCAGGTTCTGCCATGTTCTGGGCCAGCTGAAGTTCAGGGTCCAGCCGTTGACGGGCGCGCCGTTGTTGGTGATGTCGATGGCGCCGACGTAGCCGCTCGCCCAGTCGGACTGAATGGTCAGCCGTACGGTGCAGGAGCTGGATGTGGGCGTGCCGGTGGTGAAGGTCAGCGGCTGTGAGGGCCACGAGGGGGCGCCGCCGCCGTCTCGGGCGATCACGTTGAGCGTGTAGCGGGTGCCGGGGTTGAGGTTGTTCAGCGTGAACGAGGTGCCGGTGGTCTCGCCGAGTTGCTCGCTGACGGCTCCGTTCTGGCGGTGGAGCTCGTACTTGACGGCCGGGCGCGCGCCGGGGGTGACGGCGGGCCAGGAGATCGTGGCGGTCTTGTCCGTCACGGCGGCGGCGGTCGGCTGTCCCGGTGTGGCCGGACGTCCGGTTTGGGGCGAGCTGGGGCGCAGGACGATCGTGGTCAGCGAGAGCGGCGGTAGCGTCTGGCTGGTCGCGCTCCCCGCGGTCGAGCTGGTGATGCTCGTGGCCCCGTTGGTGTGGGTCAGCACGGTGGGCGCCCCGGACGCCGGGCTGAAGCCGGAGTAGTCGATCGTGACGGGGTAGGACGCGTCGGACGACGTGTTGATCAGCAGGACGGCCAGATCGCCGTTGGGCCGGCGGGAGGCGTGCGCGGTGACCTTCGCCTGGTCGGTCGCGGCCCGGATGAACTGGTCGCCGGGGCGGGCGAACCTGCTCATCATCTGGAGCGCGTAGTAGGGCGCGAAGGGCGTGTTCAGCGGTGGTTCGCAGACGCTGCCGTCGGAGGTGCACGCCGCGCTCGACAGCAGGCCGAAGTCGCCGTAGTCGGTCTGTCCCTCGACCTGACTGACGGTGCCGATGCCGTTGCGGACGTTCCACCAGTCGACCGAGAACACCCCGCCTGCCAGCAGCGTCGCGTAGGCGTCGGCGGCGGCCAGCGCACCGGGCTGGGTGTTGGTGCCACCGTTGCTGGTCCCCGTGTTGAACTCGGTCATCGCGATGCCGATCCGCTCCGAGCCGGGCCCCGCGTACTTCGCGAGCTGCTCGCGGGTGAGATGGATCATGTCGGGGACGTGGACGGCCTTGTCGAGGGCGCCGGGGTACCAGTGCAGCATCACGAAGTCGATCTTCGATCCGGCGATCGACATGACGACCTTGTTCCAGGTTCCGTCGTCGCCGTCGGCGACTATGCCGTCGGGCCAGTTGGCCGGCGTGGTCAGCACCGCGCCGATCTTGATGGTGGGGTCGACCGCCTTCATCGCGTCGGCGTAGGCCACGACGTGGCGGGCGTACTCGGCCGGGCTCTTGTCAGCGTGGTCGTCCGCCTCCCAGACGGCGCCGTAGTGCCCGTTGCCGTAGTTCTCGTTGCCGATCTCCCAGTACTTGATGCCGTAGCGCTTGACGACGTTGGCCTGGCGCACCCAGGCCGCGGCCTCCTCGGCGGTTCCGGTGCCGTAGTTGGCGGTCACCATCGCCTGGGCTCCGGTACGGCGCACGCCACGCATGAAGGTGTCGAAATCGGTATTGGGCGCCACGTAGCCGCCGGGAGCGGTGTGGTCGGCCCAGTGATAGATGTCCGAGTACGAGCCGCCGGGATAGCGCAGCAGCTTCATGCCTCCGTCCTTGAGCAGGTCGGCGGTCTCGTCGCTGCCCAGGTGCGTATCCCAGATCGCATGATTGGTACCGATGCCGGTTTCGGGGACGGTGGCGAGCCCGGCTCGGGCGTTGACGGTCACCGCGACCGGCGCGACCTCCTCGGCGTGCGCCGTCGGGGCGCTCAGGACGGTCATTGTCAGCAGGACGGCTATCGCTGCTCGTAAGGGGTTTTTCGGCATCGGCGCACCTCACCATGGATAAGCGGTATTCACTCGACGCCTCCTCCTGACCAGAAGGCATCCTGATCATGTGGGGCGGCGCCATGCTCGTCAAGCAGCGATGAAACTTGCATGCGGATGGGCCGCCGCGCCCTGGTGGATGGGTCATCCGCGAATGGTCGTGACGGGGGCGGATGGCCATTTCCCGCTATCGCGTGATCGCAAAGGTGATGGTCGGGGAGACTGGGCGAGCGGGTGCCCGGCGCCGGGTTTGTTCGGGGTGCCCGGGTCAAGCAGTACACCCGTCCCCGCGCTTTCGCCGCAGAACTCCAAGCCCTCGGTCCGTTCGACTGGCGCGGTGCCGTATCTCAAAGGCTTGGCGATTTGATGAAGGCTGCTATTGCGCGGGGAGGATGTCACCGGCGTTGAATAATCGGCCTGTGGCCACGATCGATTCTGCGGGGCCGCCGGCCCTGTGGACCTCGCAAGCCGGCCAATCCGGCGACGTGCCTCCCGGCCGTGTTTCCAGATGATTACGCCTGGTTGCGGTCTTACGCCTCAGGACGGCTGAGACGGGCCCGGACCGGGAACAACGGTGATGAACCTCCCGTTTCGCCGGCGCCGAGAGGTAACGACCGATGATCGAGGCCCTTCCGCTGCTCGGAGTCGAAGAGGAATACCTGATCATTGATCCACTGTCCAGGCACGCCGTGCCCCGCGCCGCCGACGTTCTGCGCGCGGTGGCCCCGGGCCTCGGCGACGACGTGGCGCAGGAGATCACCCGGCTGCAGATCGAGGCGCGCACCGCGCCCTCCACCGACCTCGGCGAACTGGCCGTACGGCTGCGCTGGGCCCGCGAGCAGGTGGCGCTGGCAGCCCGGTCGTGCGGGCTGGCCGTGATCGCCAGCGCCATCCCCATACTCGGCCCCGTGGTACCGCCCCCGCTCAGCGACGGCGACCGCTACCGGCGCGGAGCCGTCATCTACGGCGCGCTGAACGACGAGATCAGCATCTGCGCGTTGCACGTGCACGTCGACGTCCCCGACCCGGAGCACGCCGTGTTCGTCGGGAACCACCTGCGCCCCTGGCTGCCCACCCTCATCGCGCTGACCGCCAACTCGCCGTACTTCGCCGGTCGCGACACCGGCTACGCCTCCTGGCGGGTGATCAGCTGGGGACGCTGGCCGGTCGCCGGCGCCCCGCCGTACTTCTCCTCCTACGCCGACTACCAGCAGACCCTCGCGGTGCTGGCGGACTCGGGCGCCCTGATGGACACGGGCACCGTCTTCTGGGACATCCGGCCCTCGCGGCATCTGCCGACCGTCGAGATCCGGGTGGCCGACGTGCCCCTCTCCATGGAGGACAGCCTGACCGTGATCGGCCTGATCCGGGGCCTCGTCGTCACCGCGCTCACCGCCATCGCGCACGGCGACCTCGGCCCGCCGATCCCCGGCGAGATCCTGCGCGCCGCCTACTGGCGGGCCGCCAGGGACGGCCTGCACGGCGACGGCCTCGACGTCCACCAGGGCACCCTCGTCCCCGCCTGGATCCTGGCCCACCGTCTCCTCGACCACATCCGCCCCGCCCTCGCCGAGATCGGCGACCTCCCCCTCCTCGAACAGGGCCTCGCCTGCCTCCTCACCCGAGGCTCGGGCGCCACCCGCCAACGCCACGCCTACGCCCGCCGCCACAGCCTCCCCGACGTCGTAGACGACCTGATCCATGCGACCATCGCCTGACCCGCCGCGGAGCGGCCGCTCCACGGCATCAGGATCGCCGCGTGCCTGCACGTGACCGCCGAGACCATGTACGGCAAGCCACCCACATCCCACGCGCCGTAGGCGGCTGCGGTCCGCGGGGTCCACGCTCCTCGCGTGTGCGTGCCCGGCCGCCGTGACGCCTGGCCCCTTGACGTGTGTTCTTCGGTCAACCCATGACGAACCGGCACCACCGCTCGCCATCACTGTCCGCGTGACGATCCCCTGAAGCCCCGCTCGTATGCGGGTGGGCCAGGTGGCGGTTCGTCGGCGAGGCTGTGGGCCGGGGCGTGTCCGAAGGTGAGGCTCGTGGGCCGGTCGCCCCGGGACTCATTCGCGCGAGGCCAGGGCGGGCGTTCCGATGGGGGCAGGCGGCGTCCGGGTGCCCGGATCGCTCAGCCCGGCCTCCGCCGGGTAGGCGCCTCCCAGAAGGTTCTGCCGTCCCCATGCGCCGAGCGGAGCCAACGACTCGTTGAGCGAGACGCCGAGCGCGGTCAGCGAGTATTCGACATGGGGCGGTATCTCGTCATACACCTCGCGATGCACGATGCCGTCCTCCTCCAGCTCCCGAAGCTGCGAGGCGAGCACCTTCTCCGTCACCCCCGGCACCAGCCTGCGCAGCTCGCCGAACCGGCACGGCCGCTCGTCGAGGGCCCAGAGGATCAGTACCTTCCACTTTCCGCCGATCACGTCGATCGCCGCGTCGATCCCGCAGTGGTACGCACCCGGCCGTCGTGCCGTCCTCATGTCCCGTCCTTCCCACCTGCTCACTGACCCCGGAGTAACCACCCACCTCAAAGTGCGTACTTGTTCCCCCCGGGGGTTCGCGACCAGCCTAATCAGCATGACCGACAGCATCGCTCAGTCCCGTCCGCTCACTCTCCTCGGGCTCGGTGCCATGGGCACCGCGCTCGCCCGTACCTGGCTCGCCGCCGGGCACCCGCTGACCGTGTGGAACCGCACCTCCGCCCGGGCCGACCCGCTCGCCGCCGAGGGCGCGACGGTCGCCGGGTCGGCAGCCGCGGCGGTGGCCGCGAACCGTCTCGTGGTGCTGTGTCTGCTCGACGACGCCTCGATCGGCGAGGCCCTGGCCGACGCCGATCTGACGGGCAAGGACCTGGTCAATCTCACGACCAGCACCCCGGGCCAGGCACGGGCCCGCGCCGAGTGGGCCGTCTCGCGCGGCGCCCGTTTCCTGGACGGCGGGATCATGGCGGTCCCGCCGATGATCGGCGTTCCGGGCGCGGGCGGCTACGTCTTCTACAGCGGCTCTCCGGACCTCTTCGACACCCATCAGCACACCCTGGCCGTGCCGGCCGGTGCGACCTACGTCGGCGAGGACGCGGGTTTCGCGGCCCTGCACGATGTGGCGTTGCTGAGCGCGATGAGCGGAATGTTCGCCGGCATGGCGCACGCCTTCGCACTAATCCGCAAGGAGGACATCTCGCCGAAGGACTTCGCCCCTCTGCTCGCCGGCTGGCTCAGCGCCATGTCCGCCTCCGCGCACACGGCCGCGGAACAACTCCAGAGCGGCGACTACACCAAGGACGTCGTCTCCAACCTCGCCATGCAGGTCGCGGGGAACGTGACACTCCTGCGCACCGCCGAGGAGCAGGGAGTCAGCCCCGAACTCCTGACTCCCTACCTGGACCTGATGGAGCGCCGCCTGGCCGACGGACACGGCGACGAGGACGGCACCGGAGTCATAGACCTGCTCCTCCACCGACCGGACTCGTCCAGGGCCTGACCGAGCGGCCCCGCCGCGGTCTCCTCCAAGCCCTCGCTCCGGCGCCCCAGGTCTTCCGTTGCCGCACGTGCACGATCGGGGTCGGGTGGGTTGCGGCGGGTGTTTCTGCTCTGGCGTCCGGCTGGGCACCGCGCTGCGCGTGGCCGTAGTTCGCGTGTCGTGCGGGCGGACCGTGTGGGGGTGTCAGGCGCGGATGCGGAGTCCTCGGGGAGTGGGATGGAAGCCGGCGGCCTCCAGGGTGGTGGCGAGCGGGGAGTCGTTGATCGCGGTGCCGTCGGCGCGCTCGACGGTGAGCTTGCCGAGGGCGCCGTCGCGGACGGCCAGGGCGAGGGCGTCCACGGCCGGCTGGACGTGGTCCTCGCCGGCGAAGGACAGCAGCGACTTCCCGCCACGTTCGACATACAGCGCCAGGTGGCCGTCGACGAGCACGACCAGCGCGCCCGCCTTCCGGCCGGGCCGGTGGGACCCCTCGCCCGGCTGGACCGGCCACGGGAGCGCCGCGCCGTACGGGTTGGCGGGATCGGCCGAGGCGAGGACCACCGCTCGCCGCGCCCGCCTTTCGCCGCCTTCGGCCTCCCACGGCTGCTTTCCGCCGCCCTCCCAGGCTCGGCCGCCGTCTGCGGACGCGCCGGTGGGGGTCGCCGCAGGCGAGGGTGCCAGGGCGCGCATCCGGTCGACGGCGCCGGCGAGAGCGAACTGGGCGCCGCCGAGCCCTTCGACGAAGTAACCCCGGCGGCACCGGCCGCTCTCCTCGAACGCACGCAGCACCCGGTAGACGGCTGCGAAGCCGCCGGGCAGCCGCTCGCTGCTCACCGCGCCCCGGGTGATCACGCCGTGCCGTTCGAGCAGGACCTCGGCCTGGGCGTGCGCGCGCTGGGTGGCCTCGGCGGCGGGCTCGGGCAGCAGCCACCACCGCCCGCTGACCGTCGGCGGGCCGCTGCGGGTCGGCAGTACGGCCCGCCGCCTGCGGGTCGACGCGGGACGGTGCGCGGGCCGCCCGGTGCCGAGGGTCGCCCGCAACGGAGCCATCGTGTCACCGGTGATCCTCCCGGCCCACACCAGATCCCACAGGGCGGCCGTCAGCGCCGCATCGTCAGGCACCCCGGCTCCGGCCGGCCGTCTCGCGCCCGGATCACCCGGCGCCGCCGGCTCCCCGGCGGAGATCGCTTCGTCCTGCCCCCGCCGTGCGGACGCCGTCGCCTCGTCGCGGATGGCGGCGGCGGTGAGCCGGTTCGCGAGCTCGCGGAAGAACAGGGCGCCGCCGCCGTCGAGCTGGTCGAGCACCTGCTCGTGCAGCGGCGTCATGGTGATCTCGACGGGGTCGGGCAGCAGCAGCGGGGCCGTGTCGGCGAAGTAGAGGGCCACCCAGCCGTCGCCGCCGGGCAGCGAGCCCTGCCCGGCCCAGATCACCTCACCGGAGGCGGTGAGCTCGTCGAGCAGGGCGGGAGAGTAGCCGGGCACGCGCGAGGGCAGCACCAGGGTCTCCAGGGCGGAGGCGGGCACCGCCGCGCCCTGGAGCTGCTCGATCGCGCCGACCAGCGCGTCCATCGCCCGCCCCGGTGCGGTCGCGCCACTCCGGGAGGAGCCGCCGGGGGAGCCGGTGATGTTGTGCCAGGCGGGGGCGAAGGCGGCGAGGGTCTCGGGCGGGACCGGCTCGACCTCCTTGCGCAGCCGTGCCAGCGACCTGCGGCGAAGGAGCCGCAGCACGCCCGAGTCGCACCACTCCTCGCCCCGTCCGCCCGGCCGGAACTCCCCGCTCACCACCCGCCCGGAGGCCGCCAGCCGGTGCAGGCCGTCGGACACCACGGCGACGCCGAGGCCGAACCTGGCGGCGGCCGTGCTCGCCGGGAAGGGGCCGCGGGTGCGGGCGTGCCGGGCGATCAGGTCGCCCAGCGGGTCGGCCACCGGTTCGAGGAACGCGACCGGCACCCCGACGGGGAGCGGCGCGCCCAGCGCGTCACGCAGCCGGCCGGCGTCCTCGATCGCGGCCCATTGCTCCTCGCCCGCCACCCGGACCCGGATGGCCCGCCTGGCCCGCTCCAGCTCGTCCAGCCAGGCCGGATCGCCCTCGCGGACGCTCACGTCGACGGCCGGCAGCGGCCCGTGCGAACGCAGCAGGTCGGCCAGCGCCTCCACGTCGCGCAGCGGCCGGTCGAGCCTGGCCAGCTCCTGC
Organism: Dolomitihabitans soli; assembly: GCF_022213955.1. Lineage (GTDB taxonomy): Bacteria > Actinomycetota > Actinomycetes > Streptosporangiales > Streptosporangiaceae > Streptosporangium_A > Streptosporangium_A soli. The sequence goes on from NZ_JAKNTW010000001.1 coordinate 222,452, forward strand.
TCGGTGTCGGCGATCACGTCGGGGTCGAGCAACTCCCGCAGGTCGGCCTGGCCGAGCAGTTCGGCCAGCAGGCTCGTGTCCAGCGCGAGGGCCTGCGCCCGGCGCTCGGCGAGCGGCGCGTCGCCCTCGTACATGAACGCGCCGATGTAGTGGAACAGCAGCGACGCGGCGAACGGCGAGGCCTGCGAGGTCTCCACCTCGACCACCCGCACCCGGCGGGCGGCGATGTCGCGCATCAGCCGCACCAGGCCGGGCACGTCGAAGACGTCCTGCAGGCACTCGCGCATCGTCTCCAGCACGACGGGGAACGAGCCGTAGGCGCTGGCCACGCCCAGCAGGTGGGTGGCCCGCTGCCGCTGCTGCCACAACGGGGTCCGCTTGCCAGGAGTGCGCCGGGGCAGCAGCAGCGACCTGCCCGCGCACTCGCGGAACCTGGCGGCGAACAGCGCCGAGCCGCCCAGCTCCTCCACCACGATCTGCTCGATCTCCTCCGCGTCGAACGTCGCCACGTCGGACGGGGCGCCCTCGAAGGTGTCGGGGATGCGCAGCACGATGCCGTCGTCGGAGTGGACCGCCTGCACGTCGGTGCCGTACCGCTCGCGAAGGCGCCGCCCGATCGCCAGCGCCCACGGCGCGTGTACCCGCGCGCCGTACGGCGAGTGCACCACGACCCGCCAGTCGCCCAGCTCGTCGTGGAAACGCTCCACCAGCAGGGTGCGGTCGTCGGGCACGTAACCGGTGGCTTCGCGCTGCTCCGCCAGGTACGCGGTCAGGTTGCCCACCGCGTAGTCGTCCAGCCCGGCGGCGCGCAGCCGCTCCTCGCCGCCGCCGCGGGACAGCTCGCGCAGGAACGACCCGATGGCCCTGCCCAGCTCGGCCGGTCTACCGAGGGCATCGCCGTGCCAGAAGGGCAGTTTGCCCGGTTGGCCGGGGGCGGGGGACACCAGCACCCTGTCGGCGGAGATGTCCTCGATCCGCCAGGAGGTCGCACCGAGCACGAACACGTCGCCGACCCGCGACTCGTAGACCATCTCCTCGTCGAGCTCGCCGACCCGGGACGCCTTCTCCCCGACGAGGAAGACCCCGAACAGGCCGCGGTCGGGGATCGTGCCGCCGTTGGTGACGGCCAGCCGCTGCGCCCCGGGACGCCCGCGCAGCGTGCCCGTCACCCGATCCCACACGATGCGCGGCCGCAGCTCGGCGAACTCCTCGCTCGGGTACCGCCCCGCCAGCATGTCGAGGGTCGCCTCCAGCGCGGAGCGGGGCAGCGTGGCGTACGGCGCGGCGCGGCGCACCACGGTCTCCAGGTCGTCGACCGTCCACTCCTCCAGCGCGGTCATCGCCACGATCTGCTGGGCGAGCACGTCGAGCGGGTTGCGCGGATAGCGCAGCTCCTCGATCTCGCCCGTCTTCATCCGCTCGGCCACGACGGCCGTCTGGATCAGGTCGCCCCGGTACTTCGGGAAGATCACGCCATGGGACACCGCGCCGACCTGGTGCCCGGCCCGGCCGATCCGCTGCAGGCCGCTCGCCACGCTCGGCGGCGCCTCGACGCACGCCACCATCTCCACGGCGCCCATGTCGATGCCCAGCTCCAGGCTGGAGGTCGCGACCACGGCGGGCAGCCGCCCGGACTTCAGCGCCTCCTCGATCTGGGCCCGTTCCTGTTTCGACACCGACCCGTGGTGGGCGCGCACCACCTCGGGCACCCCGCCCTTGCTCGCGCCCGCCTGGGCCATCATCTCGGCGGGCACGCCCTCGTCGGCCGTCCCTCCGGCGCGCTCGTAGGCGAGCTCGTTGAGCCGGGTGCACAGCCGTTCGGCGAGCCGCCGGGAGTTGGCGAACACGATCGTCGATCGGTGCGCGCCGATCAGGTCGAGCAGCCGCTCCTCGACGTGCGGCCAGATGGAGCGGCGGGTGGACTCCGGCCGCCACGGCTCGGCGTCGTCGGGCCCGGCCTGGCGCGGCTGGGCGTCGAGCTCGGTCATGTCCTCGATCGGGACGACGACGTCGACCTCGATCACCTTGTCGGACGGCGGCTGCACCACCGTGGCCGGGCGGGCGCCGCCGAGGAACCGGGCCACCTCGCTCACCGGCCGGACCGTCGCCGACAGCCCGATCCGTTGCGCGGGACGCTCCAGCAGGGCGTCGAGCCGCTCCAGGCTGAGCGCCAGATGAGCGCCGCGCTTCGTCGCCGCCACCGCGTGCACCTCATCGATGATCACGGTCTGCACGCTCGCCAGGGCCTCGCGGGCCCGGCTGGTCAGCAGCAGGAACAACGACTCGGGCGTGGTGATCAGGATGTCGGACGGCTTGGCGGCGAACCGCCGCCGATCCTCGGCCGGGGTGTCGCCGGAGCGGATCGCCACCGAGATCTCCGGCGCGGGCAGCCCGAGCCGCCGCGCCGTCTGCTTCAGCCCGGTCAGCGGCGTGCGCAGGTTGCGCTCCACGTCGACCGCCAGCGCCTTGAGAGGGGAGACGTAGAGGACGCGGCAGCCGCGCGGCCGGTCGGCCTCCGCGGCCAGCCGGTCGAGCGACCACAGGAACGCCGCCAGCGTCTTGCCCGACCCGGTGGGCGCCACCACCAGGGTGTTGTCGCCGCGCGCGATCGACGCCCACGCCCCCTGCTGCGCGGCGGTCGGCGCGGCGAAGGCACCGGTGAACCAGGTCCTGGTCATGTCGGTGAAGTGGTCGAGCGCGTCCATGGCCCAATGATGCAACGCGCCACCGACAGAACGGTCCGGCCCCCCAGCAGCAGAATGTTTCCCGGATGCGAGGTTGACGCGCACATCGACGGACATAGTGCTCTGGTATGAGCATCGACCACGCTGCCATAGCGGCATCGCGCGACCGCATCAGGGCGGCGCACCTGAGCGAGCACCGCCCGGCCAGCAGCGCGCGCGGCCTGCACCACTTCGCGCTGATCTCCTCCGACGTCGAGCGGACCATCGCCTTCTACCAGGACCTCCTGGAATTCCCCCTCACCGAGATCTTCGAGAACCGTGACTACCGGGGCTCCAGCCACTTCTTCTTCGACATCGGCAACGGCAACCTGCTCGCCTTCTTCGACTTCCCGGGGCTCGACCTGGGGCCCTACCAGGAGGTGGTCGGCGGGCTCCACCACATCGCGATCTCGGTCGACCCGGTCGCCTGGGAGCGCCTGCGCGGCAAGCTGGAGGCCGCGGGCGTGGCCCACCAGATCGAGAGCGGCGCCTCGATCTACTTCCGGGACCCCGACGGGGCACGCCTCGAACTGCTCGCCGACCCCCTCGGCGACATGTACGGCGCGCGGGTGCTGTGACGCTCCCGGCGGCGGGCCTGCCTCGCTTCCCCTGACCGCCCCGCCCGGGCGCCGGCGAGGCGCCCGGGCCCGGCCTCCGCCCCTCTCCGCCGGGGACATCCTGAGCGTGCGTGCCGATATGCGACTCGGCGTGGATCGCCATGGCTAGCGGCGCCGAGCGGGAGCCGGAGACCGGTCAGGGCGGTGCCGCACGGGAAGGGTCCGCTCGCGCGCCGCCGTACGCGATGCCGGTGTCCGGGGCCGGGGCGGTGGCCGATCCACCTGGTGACCGGTCCCATACTTGAGTGATGCGCCTGTCCGAGTTCTGGTACCGGATGAACCTCCACTTCGGTGCGGGGTATGCCGAGTCATGGGCCCATGACTACGTCCTCGCCGAGCTGGGCGGGCGCACGGTCACCCAGGCTCTCGGGGATGGCGTGGCGGCCAAGACCGTCTGGCGGGCCGTGTGCGGAGCCACCGATGTCGACTCGAAACTGCGCTAGCCAGACGATCAACCTGAAGGCGGTCCAGTTGACGCGATCAGGGCCCCGCTGACAGCAGTTTCTCCACCAGCTTGGCGGTCTGCGCGATGTCGTCCGCGCTCTCCTGGCCGTCGGGCGACCACATGAAGAGCCAGCCGTTCCCGGACGGCGTGGCGAAGACGATCGTCTGTTTTCCGGTGCGGGGATGCCAGATCCACAACACGGGATCGTCGTTCCCGAGCATCCGGCCGGCCAGCCCCCGGTCGGGGAGCCGCGCGGCGAGCGCTTCCAGATGGACACGGCGTTGTTCGGTGAACGTGCTTGTCACGTGGGCACCCCAAGGTCGTCTCCCCTCAGGATCACCCCAGGTCAACGTGGTTACAACAGTCCAAGCGGAATGCCCGGGAATGTCGCCTCCAGGATGGGGTGCTGGTGAGCTGGTGGTGCGCGTGTTCCAGAAGCGATCGAACAGCCGTTCGGCTATATTGGTGGCACCGACTTCGGCGCCTGCCGGAAATTGTCGGTGGCACCGCGTAGCTTTCACGCGACGGAAACGACAGACCCACGACACCCTCCCAGGGGGCATCCATGGCAGCCAACGACCGCGAGAAGGCCCTTGAAACGGCACTCGCACAGATCGAGCGCCAGTTCGGCAAGGGCTCGGTCATGCGTCTCGGAGACGAGGCGCGTGCCCCCATCGAGGTGATCCCGACCGGCTCCATCGCGCTCGACGTGGCCCTCGGCATCGGCGGTTTCCCCCGAGGCCGGATCGTCGAGATCTACGGTCCGGAGTCCTCGGGCAAGACCACCGTCGCGCTCCACGCGGTGGCGAGCGCGCAGAAGGCGGGCGGCATCGCCGCGTTCATCGACGCGGAGCACGCCCTCGACCCCGAATACGCGCAGAAACTCGGTGTCGACACCGACGCCCTGCTGGTCTCCCAGCCCGACACCGGAGAGCAGGCGCTGGAGATCGCCGACATGCTGATCCGCTCGGGCGCGGTCGACATCATCGTCATCGACTCGGTGGCCGCCCTGGTCCCCAAGGCCGAGATCGAGGGCGAGATGGGCGACAGCCACGTCGGCCTCCAGGCCCGGCTGATGTCCCAGGCCCTGCGCAAGGTCGCCGGCGCGCTCAGCAACACCGGCACCACCGCGATCTTCATCAACCAGCTGCGCGAGAAGATCGGCGTCATGTTCGGATCGCCGGAGACCACGACGGGCGGCAAGGCGCTGAAGTTCTACGCGTCGGTGCGACTCGACGTGCGGCGCATCGAGACCCTCAAGGACGGCACCGAGCCGGTCGGCAACCGCACCCGGGTCAAGGTCGTGAAGAACAAGGTCGCCCCGCCCTTCCGGCAGGCCGATTTCGACATCCTGTACGGCTTCGGCATCTCCCGCGAAGGCGGGCTCATCGACATGGGCGTCGAGCACGGCTTCGTGCGCAAGGCCGGCGCCTGGTACACCTACGAGGGCGAGCAGCTCGGACAGGGCAAGGAGAACGCGCGTACCTTCCTGAAGAGCCACCCCGACATCTCCAACGAGGTCGAGAAGAAGATCAAGGAGAAGCTGGGGATCGGCCCGCGCGTCGACCTGCCCGCCGACGCCGCCTCATCCTCATCCTCATCCGCCCCGGCCGCCGCTCCCGCGGCTTCGGCCCCGCCGGCCAAGGCGGCTCCGGCCGCCCGGGCGAGCAAGGCGGCCACGCCCAAGCCCGGTGACGTCTGATCGGTAGCGACCGATGATGGCGACTGATCCCCGTGGCCCGTCCGACGAGATCGGGCCACGGGACTGGGGAGCCTGGCCGGAGGCCCACCCGGACGGCTCGCGCGCACCCGGCGACCCCCGGGAGAGAGCGCGGGGCTCGAAGCGGCGCGGTTCGCCGCGGGACCCGGATGGTCCGATGAACCCGGATGGTTCGCTGGACCTGGATGGTTCGCGGGACCTGGATGGTTCGCTGGACCTGGATGGTCCGCTGGACCTGGATGGTCCGCTGGATCCGGATGGTCCGATGGATGCGGCGGAGCGACCGGGGACGGGACGGCGTCGCGGTGCGGGGCGGTCACGGCGCGGGCGGGGGGAACGGCGGTCCCGGGGGACAGGAGACGGTGACGGGTTCCTGCCCGACGGGCCGGTTCCCGGCTCTCCGGCCGACCGGGCGCCGGCTGCCGATCCTGAGGCGGTGGCGCGGGGGATCTGCCTGCGGTTGCTGACTCTGGCGCCACGCACACGGGCTCAACTCGCGGAGGCGCTGCGCAAGCGGGAGGTGCCCGAGGAGGCCGCCGAGGCGGTGCTCGCCCGGTTCTCGGCCGTGGGGCTGATCGACGACGAGGCGTTCGCCGCGGCGTGGGTGAGTTCCCGGCACGCCGGGCGCGGTCTGGCACGCAGGGCGCTGGCGGCGGAGCTGCGTCACCGTGGCGTCGACAACGACACCGTGCGTGAAGCGGTGGATCGCCTCGACCCCGACCAGGAGGCCGATACGGCCAGGCAGCTCGTCGCCCGCAAACTCCGCTCGACCCGCGACCTGGATCCCGCGGTCCGCACCCGTCGGCTGGCGGGCATGCTCGCCAGAAAGGGCTACTCGGCCGGCCTGGCCTTCCGGGTGATCAGAGAGGCGCTGGAAGCCGAGGGCATCGATGCGGCCGATCTACCTGAAGATCCACTCAGCTGACGAATCGAAGTCCGGCCTCTCCCGCCCTGGACGTGTGATCCCTCTCCATCCCTGGACGTGTGATCCCTCTCCCGCCGACGCGATAGTCGACCCGCTCGACTACCGCGCCCGCTCGGCTGTGGCGTGCGGCATCAATCCGGCTCGAACGCCACCGCGCCATCGCTACCAGATACGGCGAATTCGCTGTTCGTTACGAAGCCGCCATCAACGTGGCAGCTGCCAACGACCGGCCCACCCGCCTTTGGAACACGCCTAGGGCCTTTGGAGCTTGATCAGCAGAGCCGGGTGGTCGGTGTGAGCCATCGGAATGACGGTCTTGGACACGAAGTTGACGTTGGCCGCGAACACGTGCTGCACGTCGCCGTCCCCCTTGCGGAAGAATCTGTCCGGCACGCAGTCCTGGACGTCGTACTGCCCATACACCCCGTACTTGAGGTTGAAGTCACCCGCGACCACCGTCGCCTTGCCTTCCTGTTCGCCGTCGCGGCTTGCGATGAGGCCGAGTTCCTCGCACTGGTGGAAGGCGACCCCCGGCGAATCCGACGACAGGTGCGTCACGCAGACCATTTTGCTGGTCCAGTCGACGCACAGGCGTACCCGGCGTTCGTCCGTCTTGTCCTGGAGCTCGTACGGCCCGCCGAAACTCACCGACCCAGGACCCTTGATGATCATCCCGATGCCGTAACGCTCGCCGTTGGTGCAGGTGACGAACCCGCCATCCTTGTGCGGAGCCGCCCTGAAGTCCGAGGCCTCGTAGGAGGCGGGAATGCCAGCCCTGATCCTGTTGAGGTCTCCTTCGCAGATCTCGTTGAGCGTGACGAACTGGGGAAGGTTCTCGTTGATGCGCACCTGCGCCTCGTAGATGGCGCTACCGCCCTTGTAGCAGTGGGTGGCCTTGCCGCTGTTGCACAGATTCATCTGCAGGACATCCATGGGCGTCGCCGCATGCGCGGTCGCGCTGAACGCGAGCGGCGACACGAGGAGTGCCAGAGCCGCCAGAGCGCGTAAGAAGACTGTTCTGAGCACGTTCATTCCCTTCGGTGGCCTGTGGTCTGCCGAAGGTAAAAGAGTCCGCTTTCGATTCGCTTTGGGGCGGAATGTGGGGCCTTACCGGATCTTGCCGGCGCGATCGGCTGATCACCCGGATACGGACTGAGCCGGGCGGCATGGCGAATGCCCCGGCGTACGGCTCGCGCCGGGGCGGGGCGCTCGTGGTGACGCTTCAGCGGCGGTACGGCGGTACGGCGGTACGGCGGTACGGCGGTACGGTGGGCAGGTGGCGAGGTGACGTTGGTGCACGCCCTGGCCATGCGGATCCGACGCCAGGCGGTAGTCCGGCGGATGCCCGAGTGCGAAGCGTGGGTGGTCCGGCGGATGCCCGAGTGCGAAGCGTGTGGCGCGGCCGGGAGGGCCGGATGCCGTTGCCGTCGTCGAATGGGCCGGAAGCGCTGGCGTTTAGGCAGGTGTTCGAAGGGGTAGACGCGCGATCAAAAGTGGCGTGACAGGGCATCTTTGCTTGCTCGTTACCTCTTTGACGCCTAATCTCGACGGCAGTGAGGAGTTACTCCGCGCTGCGCGGATTGCCATAACGGTGAACTACGGACGAGCATGATTCAGGAAGCGGAGCGGCGGGACATCGATCGTGACGGTCGGTGCCTGGGTGCTTGCTGCTTGAAATCTGTCCTGGTAGCGCCACTGGTTGGTTGCTGTTCTGTGCTGCGCGTGTGACCTCTCGCGTGCCTGAGGCCGTGACGCGAGGAGGATGGGGCGCGCAATGGAGACTGCGGTTATGGTCGCGCTGACGGTGGCGGTGCTCGTGTTCGCCCTGGTGGCGATCGCCGCGCTCGTAGTGCTCGTCCGCCGTACCGGAGCGCAGGGCGGCCGCGTCAACGAACCGTCCGCCGAACAGCTCGCGGAGGTCCACTCCGAGCTGGAGGAGGCCAGGCGCGAGGCCGGTGAGATCCGCACCCGGGCCGAGACCGACGCGAACGAGATCATCAGCCGCTCCGAGGCCACCGAGAAGACCGTCACCCAGATGCGCAAGGAGGTCGAGGAAGAGACCCGGATGCTGAAGTCGGAGCTCAAGGAACTGCGCTCCGACTTGGAGCGCAGGGAGAATCGGCTGGCGGAGCGCGAACAGCGGCTCGACGAGGAGGCGCGGCGGCAGGCCGAGCGCGGTCGCGAGCTGGCCGACACGGAGACGGAGCTGACCGGCAAGCGCGAGGACCTGCTGAAAGTCGAGGACGAGCGGCGGGCCATCCTGGAACGGGTGTCCGGCTTCACCTCCGACCAGGCGAAGTCGGAGCTGGTCAAGGAGATCGAGAACCAGGCGAAGCGCGAGGCGGCGCTGATCGTCAGGGAGATCGAGGGCGAGGCCCGCAAGGAGGGCGAGAAACGCGCCTGCAAGATCGTCACGCTGGCCGTTCAGCGGGTGGCGACCGAGCAGACCGCGGAGTCCGTGGTGAGCGTGCTGCACCTGCCGGGTGACGAGATGAAGGGGCGGATCATCGGGCGTGAGGGCCGCAACATCCGGGCCTTCGAGTCGACCACCGGCGTCAACCTCATCATCGACGACACCCCCGAGGCCGTGCTGCTCTCGTGTTTTGATCCGGTCCGCCGCGAGACCGCGCGGCTGACCCTGGAGAAGCTGGTGCTCGACGGCCGTATCCACCCCCAGCGCATCGAGGAGGCCTACGATCGCAGCCGGGCGGAGGTCAAGGACCTCTGCGTCCGGGCCGGTGAGGACGCCCTGGTCGAGCTGGGCATCACCGAGATGCACCCCGAGCTGGTCACCCTGCTCGGTCAGCTCCGCTACCGCACCTCCTACGGGCAGAACGTGCTCAAGCACCTGATCGAGTCCGCGCACATCGCCGGGATCATGGCCAGTGAGCTGCGGATGAACCCGACGCTGCTGAAGCGCTGCACGGTCCTGCACGACATCGGCAAGGCGCTCACCCACGAGGTGGAGGGCAGCCACGCGCTGATCGGCGCCGAGATCGCCCGGCGGTACGGCGAGCACGAGGACGTGGTGCACGCCATCGAGGCGCACCACAACGAGGTCGAGGTGCGCACCGTGGAGGCGGTGCTCACCCAGGCGGCCGACTCGATCAGCGGCAGCCGGCCGGGCGCCAGGCGGGAGTCCCTGGAGGCCTACGTCAAGCGGCTGGAACGGTTGGAGGAGATCGCGCAGTCGTTCGACGGCGTCGAGAAGGTCTTCGCCATGCAGGCCGGGCGGGAGATCCGGGTGATGGTCAAGCCCGAAGCGGTGGACGACATCCAGACCCAGGTGATCGCCCGTGATGTGGCCAAACAGGTCGAGGAGGAGCTGACCTACCCCGGCCAGATCCGCATCACGGTGGTCCGCGAATCCCGATCCACCGAGTTCGCCCGATAGCGCTCCTGCTTCTCATCACCTGACGGGCGGGGGTCGTAGGGGAGGGGTCAGGTGCTGAAGATCTGGTGATAGAAGGCCAGCTCGGCGGCCAGCGCGGCGCTGCGGGTCTCGGTGCGGCGGAAGCCGTGCGACTCGCCCTCGAAGGTGAGGTAGGTGCAGGGGATGCCGCGTTCGGCGAGGGCGGTGGCGTAGGCCTCGGACTGGAGGGGCGGGACGACCGGGTCGTCGAGGCCCTGCATGAGGAGCATCGGGCAGTTCACGTCGTCGACGTGGCCGAGAGGCTCGCGGGAGCCGTACAGGACGGGGTCGTGCGGGCCGACGAGCCACTCGACGTAACGCGACTCGAAGTCGTGGGTGGTGGCGTTGAGCTGGGCCAGGTCGCTGACGCCGTAGTAGGAGACGCCGCCCGCGAAGGTGCCGCCCGTGCCGCAGGCGGCCATCACGGTCCAGCCGCCGGCGCTGCCGCCGCGGATGGCGATCCGGGCCGGGTCGGCCAGGCCCTCCTGGACGAGCCATTCGGCGGTGGCGACGGTGTCCTCGACGTCGACGATCCCCCACTGGCCGCGCAGCAGTTCGCGGTACGCCCTGCCGTAGCCGGTCGAGCCGCCGTAGTTGACGTCGGCCACCCCGATGCCGCGGCTGGTGAAGAACGCCTTCTGCAGGTCCAGGATGGTCGGGCTGTGGGCGGTGGGGCCGCCGTGGACGAAGATGATGTACGGCGCGAGGCCCTCGCCCGCCGCCTCCGGGCTGGCGGGCGGGTACAGCGTGGCGTGGACGTGCCGGCCGAAGCGGCCTTCGATCTCGACACGGCGCGGCGTGGGCAGATAGGCGGAGTCGGGAAGGTCGTCGACGTCCCTGTGCAGGCTCTCGGCCCGCCCGGTCACGGTGTCGACGCGCACGATGGAGCCGGCCACGGCCGCGCCGTACGCGAAGCCGGTGAGGCTTCGGCCGTCCGTGGCCAGGGAGGGGTACCAGCCGTCGTAGGGGACGTCCAGGGCGGTGAGCGTGCCGGTCTCCGGGTCGAGCAGGCTCAGCCGCAGGTCACCCCGGCCGTGCAGGACGGCGAGCCGTCCGTCGGCGAGCACCTGGTACGGCGCGTCGCCGAGCTGCCAGAGCGGTCCGGCGAACTCCTCCTCGGCGGGGCAGAGGGCCTGCGATGAGGTGTCGAAGACGCCGATCCGGTGGAGGTTCCACCAGCCGGATCGGTCGGAGATCACGTACAGGTGGCGGTCGTCCCGCCAGGTGGGGGCGATCACCGACTCGGTGACGCCGCCCCCGACGGTCCAGGACGTGCCGTCGCTGAGCCGGGTGACGCGAACCTCGGTGCCGTCCCAGGGAAGCCGGGGATGGTTCCAGCAGATGTAGGCGAGGTGCTTCCCGTCGGGCGAGATCGAGGGAAAGGCGTAGAAGTCACTGCCCGTCACTCGTTCGCGCGGCTCGGCGAACCCGGAGGACAGGCCGGTCTCGGTCGCGGATCCGTTCTCGAATCCGGCTTCGGCATCGGACCTCACCTCGGAGCCGTTCCCGGACCCCGCGTCTGAGCCGTTCCCGTTCCCGTTCCCGTTCCCGGGGGCGATGCCGGTGTCGCTCAGCGGGATCGAGACGATGGCGCGGACGACCTTGCCGTCTTCGTGGTGCTGCTCCTGGACCGCCCAGATCTGACCGTCGTGAAAGCGCAGGTCGGCGTAGCGCACCCCGGCGGGCCGGTCGGGCTCGGGGGTGATCGCCCGCGGCTCGCCGTCGGGCGGGAGCAGGTAGAGCCGTTGGTCGGACAGGTTGGCGAACACCACTCCCACCCCGGGCACGACCACATAGGCGAGCCCGCCGTACTCGTGGACCCGGGTTCTGGCGCTCCACGGTGCGGCGAGCAGCTCGTGATGGGTTCCGCCCGCGGTGCGGTGCACGATGGTGGTGCGGCCGCCCTCGGAGGGGCGGTCCTCGGTCCACCACACCTCCTCGCCCAGGACCGTGGGGAAACCGAGGCGCACACCCGCGCGGGCGACGTGCGCGGTCGAGATCGGTGAGGGCCAGGCAGCGTACGGCACGACGGGGCGGGTCGACGGGTGCTCGGGGGACATAGCCGAATCCTGCCCCAAAAAGCTGCCGCGCGTAGTCGATTATGCGTTCATCCTGCGTCGAACATGAGGTTAGTACGGTTTCCCGATCACTCCCAGTCATGCCGACGGGCGGCCACCGGAACCGGTGACCGCCCGTCGGGAGCGCTATTTGAGGGTGACGACGTCGCTGGGAGGACCGGCTCCCGGCCCGAGCGACGGGATGGCGCTCGGCGGGGCGATCGGACGGGCGGAGCTCTTGCGGCTGCGCCGGCTGCGCTTCTCCAGCCACTGCGCGAAGGCGCTCAGCAGCATGTTGAGCCCGATGTAGATGATGCCGATGACGATGGCGGCGGGGATCAGGGCACCGGGGAAGTTCGGCGGGATGATTCTGAAGCCCATGCTGAGCAGGTCGACGTAGGAGACGATGAAGCCGAGCGCGGTGTCCTTGAGCAGGACCACGAGCTGGGCGATGATGGCCGGCAGCATCGCCGTGACGGCCTGGGGAAGCAGGATGCGCACCATCACGCCGGTCTTGCGCAGCCCGATGGCGTAGGCGGCCTCCGACTGCCCTCTGGGCACGGAGAGCACTCCGGCCCTGACCACCTCGGCCAGCACCGACCCGTTGTACAGGGTGAGGCCCGCCACCAGCGCGAACAGGATGTAGTCGCCGCCGCCGAGCAGGCTCGGCAGCAGGTAGAAGATGAAGAAGATCAACAGCAGCAGCGGGATCGCGCGGAAGAACTCCACGACGACACCCGCGGGGACGCGGACCCACCGATGGTCGGAGAGCCGGGCCAGGCCGAAGACCGCGCCGAACAGCAACGCGAAGACCGCGGCGAGCGCGGCGGCCTTCAGGGTGCCGATCAGGCCGGGGAGGATGAAGCCGGTCCAGGTCCTCGCCTCGATGAAGGGCTGCCAGATCTCGGGCGCCCACTGGTCCTTCTCGTCGAACCTGACGTAGATGAACCAGGCGATCGCCAGCAGGGCGACCAGCGCCAGGACGGTGAGCGCGTGGTTGCGCAGCCGTGCGCGGGGGCCCGGCGCGTCGAAGAGGAGGGTCGCTTGCGAGCTCATCGGGCCACCGCCAGGCGCTTGGCCAGCCAGCCGGTGAACAGGCCGATCGGCAGGATCACCGCCATGAAGGCGAGGGCGATCCCGATGAAGATCGGGATCGATACGCCGGTGGTGTCGAAGGTGTCCTTCATCTTGAACGCCACGTCGGCGAGGTAACCGGCCGCGATCGCGACCGTGGTGTTCTTGATCATCGCGATCATCACGCTGCCCAGCGGGGAGATGACCGCCCGGAACGCCTGCGGAAGAATGATCATCCTTAGGGACTGAGAGAAGGTCAGGCCGATGGCCCGAGCCGCCTCGGCCTGCCCGAACGGCACGGTGTTGATGCCGGAACGCAGCGCCTCGCAGACGAAGCACGCGGTGTAGGCGGACAGTCCCATCACGACCAGCCAGAAGCCGTTGGTGCTCGGCTCCTCGGAGAATACGAGCCCGATCTGGTCACTGAGGCCGAGCGCGGAGAACGCCAGGATCAGGGTCAGGGGGGTGTTGCGCACGATGTTGACGTAAGCGGTGCCCGCCGCCCGTAGGACCGGTGTCGGGGAGACCCGCATGGACACCAGGATCGTGCCGAGGACCAGCGACAGGACCGCGCATACCGCGGAGAGGCCCAGATTGACCTGGAAGCCCTCCCAGAGGTAGGGGCCGTATTCGATCAGTTCATCCATCGTGCTCCAGCCACGGTGACGGCAGCGGCCGGTGACCCGGAGGCCAGGTCACCGGCCGCTGCGGTGTGCTCAGGACTACGCGCAACCCTCGGCCGGGGGCGCCTCGGTGGGCAGGGTCAGCCCCTCCGCCTTGCCGAACCACTTGTCCAGCAGGGTCTTCGCGGTGCCGTCGGTGTACATCTTGGTGATGGCCGCGTTGACCGCCTCGCAGGTCTTGGTGTCGCCCTTCTTCAGGCCGACGCCGTACTTCTCATCGGTGAACGGGTCGCCGAGGATCTTGAACTTGCCGCTCTGCCCGGCGAAACCGGCCAGGATGAGGTCGTCGGTGGTGACCGCGTCCAGGTTGTTTCCGGTGAGCTTCTGGACGCACTCGGAGTAGCTGTTCGCGCCGACGAGCTTGGCGTCGAGGTCGAGCTCGCCGTCCGGCGGCGGGTCGGTGATCCGCTTGTAGGAGTTGGAGCCCGAAGCCTGGCAGATGCGCTTGCCGGCCAGGTCCTTGGCCTTGGCGATGCCGGTGTCGTCGGCGCGCACCATGGTGTCCTGGTGGGCGACGATGTACGGCCCGCCGAAGGTGACCTTGGCCTTGCGCTCCTCGGTGATGGAGTAGCTGGCGAAGACGATGTCGACCGTGCCGTTCTCCAGGAACGGCTCGCGGTTGTCCGACTTCGTCTCCTTCCATTCGATCTGCACGTTGGGGTCGCCCGCCAGTTCCTTGGCGATGTACGTGGCGACGTCGACGTCGAAGCCCTCGGGCGCGCTGCCGCCGGTGTTCAGGCCCAGGCCCGGCTGGTCCCACTTGGTGCCGATGACCACTCGCTTGGTGTTCTTGGCCTTGCTGACCAGGGAGCTGTCCCCAGGCTTGGCCGTCGTGCCGCCGTCCCCGCCACCACAGGCCGTCAGGCCCAGGGTGAGCGCGCCGGCGGCGGCCAGCACCACACTGAAACGTCGTACCCGCATGTCCGTTACCTCTTCTTCCTACAGGTGGAGCCGCGCCCGCGGGCTCAGTGCGTAAGGATCTTGGAAAGGAAGTCCTTGGCCCGATCCGTCCGGGCGTTGGTGAAGAACTCCTCTGGTGTGTTCTCCTCGACGATCTGGCCGTCGGCCATGAAGACCACCCGGTTCGCCGCTCGACGGGCGAATCCCATCTCGTGCGTGACCACGACCATAGTCATGCCGTCTCTGGCCAGGCCGACCATCACGTCGAGCACCTCCTGGACCATCTCGGGGTCCAGCGCGGAGGTGGGCTCGTCGAACAGGATCATTTTGGGGTCCATGGCCAGCGCGCGCGCGATCGCGGTGCGCTGCTGCTGGCCGCCCGAGAGCTGCGCGGGATACTTCTCCGCCTGGGTGGCGATCCCCACCCGTTCGAGGAGCTCCATTCCGCGCCGTTCCGCGTCCGCCCTGGCCTTGCCACGCACCTTGATCGGCCCCAGTGTGACGTTCTCCAGGATCGTCTTGTGCGCGAAGAGGTTGAAGGACTGGAACACCATGCCGACCTCGGACCGTAGCCGGGCCAGTGCCTTCCCCTCGGCGGGGAGCGGCTCCCCGTCGAAGACGATGGTGCCGCTGTCGATGGTCTCCAACCGGTTTATGGTCCTGCACAACGTCGACTTTCCGCCGCCGGATGGCCCGATGACCACCAGCACCTCGCCCCGGTCGACGGTCAATTGGATGTCCTTCAGCACGTGCAGATTGCCGAAGTGCTTGTTGACGTCTTCCAGCCTGACGAGTGGAGTCGCGTCCCCGTTCTCCGTCATGCCGCCCAAGGTTATGCGTTAATGGGCACCCGTCACTAACCGTGGGGTACCGATCCGGTCACGGCCCGCTCACGCCGGTGGTCCGGCCTTGATCGGGCATGCCGTACGAGGTGGGGCCGTCGCGCGCCTATCCTGGGAGGGCCATGACTGTGACCCAGGAGAGCGCCCGCACCTACGAGGTCCGCACGTACGGGTGCCAGATGAACGTGCACGACTCCGAACGGCTGTCCGGCCTGCTCGAAGACGCCGGATATGTCAGGCCGGGCGACGGCGAGGCCCCCGACGTGGTCGTGTTCAACACCTGCGCCGTGCGGGAGAACGCGGACAACCGCCTCTACGGCAACCTCGGGCATCTGCGCCCGGCCAAGATGAGCAACCCGCGCATGCAGATCGCGGTGGGCGGCTGCCTGGCCCAGAAGGACCAGGGCGAGATCGTCCGCAAGGCGCCCTGGGTCGACGTGGTGTTCGGCACCCACAACATCGGCTCGCTGCCGGTGCTGCTCGAACGGGCCAGGATCCAGGGCGAGGCGCAGGTCGAGCTCAAGGAGTCGCTGGAGGTCTTCCCGAGCACGCTGCCGACCAAGCGCGAGTCCGCCTACGCCGCGTGGGTGTCGATCTCGGTCGGCTGCAACAACACCTGCACCTTCTGCATCGTGCCCGCGCTGCGCGGCAAGGAGAAGGACCGGCGTCCCGGCGACGTCCTCAACGAGGTCCGCACCCTCGTCGACCAGGGCGTGCTGGAGATCACCCTGCTGGGGCAGAACGTCAACACCTACGGCGTCGAGTTCGGCGACAAGCTGGCCTTCGGCAAACTGCTGCGCTCCTGCGGCTCGGTCGACGGCCTGGAACGGGTCAGGTTCACCTCGCCGCATCCGGCCGCGTTCACCGACGACGTGATCGCCGCCATGGCCGAGACGCCCAACGTCATGCACCAGCTCCACATGCCCCTGCAGTCGGGCTCCGACCGCGTGCTGAAGGCCATGCGCCGGTCCTACCGCGCCGACCGCTACCTCGGCATCATCGAGCGGGTCCGCGCCGCCATGCCCGACGCCGCGATCTCCACCGACATCATCGTGGGCTTCCCCGGCGAGACCGAGGAAGACTTCCAGGGCACGCTCGACGTGGTCCGGCGGTCGCGCTTCGCCAACGCCTTCACCTTCCAGTACTCCATCCGCCCCGGCACCCCCGCCGCGACCATGGCGGACCAGGTGCCGAAGGAGGTCGTCCAGGAGCGTTACGAGCGGCTCGTCGCGCTGCAGGAGGAGATCTCCTGGGCGGAGAACAAGAAGCAGGTCGGCAGGGTGCTGGAGGTGCTGGTCGCCGAGGGGGAGGGGCGCAAGGACGACGCCACCCGCCGGCTGTCCGGCCGTGCCCCCGACAACCGGCTCGTCCACTTCGCCCCGGGCGACGAGATCCCGAGGCCGGGCGACACGGTGCGCACCGAGGTCACCTACGCGGCCCCGCACCACCTGGTCGCCGACGGCCCGCCGCACGCCCTGCGCCGGACCCGCGCCGGCGACGCCTGGGCCGCCCGTCAGGCCGCTCCCGCCTCTTCGGGAGTGCTCCTCGGCATGCCCACGATCGGCCGCCCGCCCGCCATCCCCGCCGGTCCCGCCTGCGGCTGACCCGGCGCGCTCACCGGGGGGGCCAGCGTTTGAGCAGTTCGTAGCAGTAGGCGCGGCGCGGGTTGTCGAAGGTCGCGCAGGGGTCGGGACGGGGGTTCCGTGGTTCCGGCCTAGGCTCCGGTCTTGGTACGGGCCGGGGCATCGGCTGGGGTTCGGGCCGGGGTTCGGGGCGTTTGACGGGCGCCGGTGGCCGAGCCTTCTCCGGCTGCGGGGCGGCGGGACGCGGCGGCCTCGGCGCCTGGCGTCTGCCCTTCGGGTGGCCGTCGCGGTTCTCCCGGGGGCTGGAGATCCTTTTCGGGTGACCGGCGGAGGGGACGCGAGCGGACGGGGTGCGCACGCCCGAGCTGGGCAGTTCGACGATGGGAGCCGAAAGCTCGGCCGGGGCCCCGGAATCGCTCGCGGGCAGGGCCGGACGGGGCTGTGGCGCGATTCCCGGTGGATTGCCCGGTGGCAGGTCGGGAGTGGCGGAAATGGCCAGCACGACGCCGATGCCGGCCGTACCGAGGACGGCGAGGACGCCTCCCAGGGCCAGTAGTGGTCGCCGATGACGTGGAGAATCCGGTGGAATAGACGACAAGTCGTGATTCCTTTGTGATCGGTGTGCGTCGATTTCGTTACTGCGGCCAGTGTGGTCCAGCACCCGCGGAAGCCGTGGTGGTTTCACCCCGACGACAGCAAGTTGTCACGCATGCCGGGGCACGTCCGATCTTCGACGGGCCGATCCGATGGGTCCGCACACGTCGAATGGCCCGCCGGGGAGCCGGCCGAAGTGGCGCTCCCTGGATTTCCGGCACGGTTTCCGAGCAGTGACGGAGATCGGCGTTCACCCTGGTGGCCGGTGGGGCACGACCCGTTCACCGGAGAGCCGGGATAGCGTGGCGGAGTGATCGTCGCTGCCGCCGTGTGCCCGCATCCTCCGCTGATCGTGCCCGAGCTGGCGGGATCGGCCGCGCCCGAGCTCGACGAGCTGAGGTCGGCGTGCGCGGCGGCCGTGCGCGGGCTGAAGGGCGCCGGGACCCTGGTCGTGGTGGGCGGCGCGCCCCCTTCGCGTGACGACGGTCCCTGCTGGGCGTATCCCGGTGACGCGGCCGGGTCGCTCGCCCCCTGGGGCGCCGACGTCCGGGTGGGCGAGGGCGAGCCGGTGCTGCCCCTGTCGCTCACCGTGGCGCGGTGGCTGATCGACAGCGCGGGCGCCGGGCCGGCCGCGGGTTACCACGCGGTCGCCTTCGACGCCGCCCCCGACGCGTGCGCGGAGCTGGGAGGACGGCTCGCCGCGTCCGCCGGACGGGTCGCCCTGCTGGTCATGGGCGACGGTTCGGCCTGCCTGACCGAGAAGTCACCCGGCTACCTGGACCCGCGCGCCCAGCCGTACGACCAGGACGTCGCCGGCGCGCTGGAGCGTGCCGACCTCGCCAGGCTGGCGGGGCTGGACCCGGAGGAGGCCGCTGAGCTGTGGTTCGGCGGCAGGGCTGCGTTCCAGGTGCTCGCCGCCGCGGCGCGGGGGAGCCGGTTCGGGGAACGAAGGCTCAGCTACGCCGCGCCGTACGGCGTGGGCTACTTCGTGGCGTCCTGGACGCGCCGGGCGGACCCGGATGACGTTTCCGCCGGTGAGGGAGAATAATGTCTGATCATGAGCACTCACTACGACGTGGTGGTCCTCGGCGCGGGGCCCGGCGGGTACACCGCCGCGGTGCGAGCCGCGCAGCTGGGCCTGCGGACGGCGGTCGTCGAGGAGCGTTACTGGGGTGGGGTGTGCCTCAACGTGGGCTGCATCCCCTCCAAGGCGCTGCTGCGTAACGCCGAACTGGCCCATCTGTTCACGCACGAGGCCAAGACGTTCGGCATCCGCGTGGAGGGACAGGTCACCTTCGACTACGGCGAGGCGTTCAAGCGCAGCCGCAAGGTGGCCGACGGGCGGGTCAAGGGCGTCCACTTCCTGATGAAGAAGAACGACATCACCGAGTACGACGGCCGCGGCTCCTTCACCGACGCCACCACCTTGCGGGTGGACCGCGCCGACGGCGGCACCGAGACGCTGACCTTCGACCACTGCATCATCGCCGCGGGCACCACCACCAAGCTGCTGCCCGGCACCGCCCTTTCCGAGCGGGTGGTGACCTACGAGGAGCAGATCCTCAGTGACGACCTCCCCAAGAGCATCGTCATCGCGGGGGCGGGCGCGATCGGCGTCGAGTTCGCCTACGTGCTCAACAGCTACGGCGTGAAGGTGACGATCGTGGAGTTCCTCGATCGCATCGTGCCGCTGGAGGACGCCGAGGTCTCCGCCGAGCTGGCCAAACGGTACCGGCGGCTGGGCATCGAGGTGCTCACCTCGACGCGGGTGGAGTCGATCGACGACGCCGGCGGCAAGGTCCGCGTCACCGTGGCGAAGGGGGAGGAGCGGCAGACGCTGGAGACCGACAAGGTCCTGCAGGCCATCGGCTTCCAGCCGCGGGTGGAGGGATACGGTCTGGAGAAGACCGGGGTCGCGCTCACCGAGCGTGGCGCCATCGAGGTCGACGGCCGGTGCCGTACCAGCGTGCCGCACATCTTCGCGATCGGAGACGTGACCGCGAAGCTGATGCTCGCGCACGCCGCCGAGTCGATGGGGATCATCGCCGCCGAGACGATCGCGGACGCCGAGACCATGGAGCTCGACTATGTGATGATCCCGCGGGCGACGTACTGCCAGCCGCAGATCGCGAGCTTCGGGTGGACCGAGGCGCAGGCCCGGGATCAGGGCTTCGACGTGAAGGTGGTGAAGTTCCCCTACACCGCCAACGGGAAGGCCCACGGCCTCGGCGACCCGAACGGCTTCGTCAAGATCATCAGCGATGCCCGGTACGGCGAGATCCTCGGCGCCCATCTCATCGGCCCCGAGGTCACCGAACTGCTGCCCGAGCTGACCCTGGCGCAGCAGTGGGACCTCACCGTCCACGAGGTCGCCCGCAACGTGCACGCCCACCCGACGCTGGGCGAGGCCGTCAAGGAGGCGGTCCACGGGCTCGCCGGCCACATGATCAACATGTGACCCGGCCCCGCACACCTGTACGGCGGAGCCACCCCGGCGCCCCCGCCGCCGTCGCCCGCGGTCCGCGGGGTGGACGCCACGCGGGCGCGGCCGGCCGGGCGCCGCGACGCCTCGACCGCCGGCCGTCCCCGCTGGTTCGACACCCGGCCTCACACCGGTCGCACGCCCGGACCCGCCCTGCGGGGTCACCGTTCACGCCCGGACCCGTCTCGCGCGATCACCCATGCCTGGACCCGCCCTGCGGAGTCACCGCTTACGCCTGGACCCGCGCTGCGGGTCACCGCTTACGCCCGGACCCGTCTCGCGGGGTCACCGCTTGCGGGCGAGGGTGACGCCGTCGCGCACGGGGAGCATCACCGAGTCGACACGGTCGTCGTTGACCACGGCCGCGTTCAGCTGACGCATGGCCACATCGGGAGCCTCGTCGAACGTGAGGTCGAGCACCCGTCCCTCGCGCAGCACGTTGTCGAGGACGATCAGGCCGCCGGGCCGGAGCCGGGGGACCAGCTCCTCGTAGTAGACGAGGTAGTTGACCTTGTCCGCGTCGATGAAGGCGAAGTCGATGACCGGGTCGGCGGGGAGCGCCCGGAGGGTCTCGGCGGCCGGGGCGATGCGCAGGTCGATCCGGTCGGTGAGATCGGCGCGGTCCCAGTAGCGGCGGGCGACGGAGGTCCATTCCTCGCTCACGTCGCAGGCGATGAGGCGGCCGTCCGCAGGGAGCCCTCTGGCGATGCAGATCGCGGAGTAGCCGGTGAAGACGCCGACCTCGACCGCCTGGCGTGCGCCGACCAGCTGGACCAGCATGGTGAGGAAGGCGCCCTCGTCCTGGGAGATCTGCATGGGCGCCTGGTCGGGGAGGGCCTTGCGGGTCTCGGCGGCGAGGTCACGCAGCACCTCGTCGGCGGGTGTGCAGTTGTCGAGCAGGTAGTCGCTCACCTGGGGGTGGATGATGTCCATGAAGCTCCGTTCGCAGCGGCAGGGCCCACCGGACGAGGTGCCCCTGACGCCATTCTGCGCCATCTCCGGCTCGGCTCGCGGCAGGCTCGTGCGACCGAGTACGACCGAGTACGGCCGGCGCGGCGATCACTTCCAGGACAGGGCCACCGGATGATCCGCCGGCCGTCGGGAGGCGCGAGATGATCGGTGAGTACGATGTGCCGTAACCGGCCGAACGAGGTGCCGAGGCGCGTCGCGTGATCCCCCGCGCCGGTCACTCCTGAGCCGGAGACACTTCCGGACAGCGGAGGACGGCCCATGACAGAGCGCAAACCACCCGGCGTCAGCTTCGAGTCGTTCGTCGACGCGCAGATCCGCGAGGCGATGGAACGCGGCGCGTTCGACGATCTGCCGGGCGCGGGCAAGCCCATCCCCGGCGCGGGCAAGCCGTACGACGAGCTGTGGTGGGTCAAGCAGAAGCTGCGGGAGGAGAACCTGTCCTTCCCCCTGCCCCGGACGCTCGCCCTGCGCAAGGAGGCGGAGGAGGCGCTCGTCGCGGCGGCGCGGGCGCGCTCCGAGGGTGAGGTGCGGCAGATCGTGGCGGACATCAACGAGAAGATCGTCGAGGCGATCCGGAAGGCCGCCTCGGGGCCCCCGCTCAACCTGATGCCCTTCGACGTGGACGACGTCGTGCGGCGGTGGCGCGAAGGCCGGGAGCCCTGACCGGGCAGCACGCGCGGCGCCCGTAGACGGTGGCCGTCTCGTCGCGGTCGGGGCGTCCGGAAATGAGCATGCCCCCGACCCGGGGTCGAACACACCATCCCAAAGCAGGATCTACGGTGGCGGTAGGCACCGAGGACGACTGGTTCGCGAGGGGACACGGGTGGCATGGTGAGAACGGTGGCCTTCGGCGGCGTGCCGTCGCCGGTGGGGCGGGTGCTGGTGGCCGTCACCGAGGACGGGCTGGCGGCCCTCCATTTCAGTGACACGCCCGGATGGCGCGAGCGGATCAGGGAGCGGCTCGGGCTGGCCGAGGCCCAGGACCCCGATCGCACCGCCGGGGTCATGGCCGAGCTGGCCGCCTACTTCGACGGCGGGCTGAAGGCGTTCGAGGCGCCGCTCGACTGGCGGCTGGTGTCGAAGGTCCAGCGCAAGGTGCTGGGAACCCTGTACGAGCGCGTGCCGTACGGCAGGGCGGTGACGTACGGGGAGCTGGCCGAGCTGAGCGGTACGGGTGTTCCCGCGCGGGCGATCGGATCGATCATGGGATCCAACCCGATACCGATCGTGGTTCCGTGTCACCGGGTGGTGGCGGGCAGCGGGCTGGGCGGGTTCAGCGGTGGCGCCGGGGTGGAGTCGAAGCGGTGGCTGCTGACCCTGGAGGGATATCTGCAGCCGGCGCTCGACTGGGAGATGTGAGGCGTCCTCCAGGTTGTTGACAGACTTGGTCAGGTGGGAAAGCAACCAGTCATCGCCGTAGTGGGTCCGACCGCGGCCGGAAAGTCCGACCTGGCCGTGGACCTGGCCCTCCGGCTCGGGGGCGACGTGCTCAACGCCGACTCCATGCAGCTGTACCGGGGGATGGACGTCGGAACCGCCAAACTCACCGTGCCGGAGATGCGCGGGGTGACCCATCATCTTCTGGGCATCTGGGACGTGACCGAGACGGCCAGCGCCGCCGAATACCAGCGGATGGCGCGTTCCCTGCTCGATCGGCTCCTCGCCGAGGACACCGTGCCGATCCTGGTCGGCGGGTCGGGGCTGTACGTCCGGGCCGCGCTCGACGACCTGGAGTTCCCCGGCACCGACGCGGCGATCCGCACCCGCCTGGAGGAGGAGCTGGCCGGATCCGGGCCCGGACCGCTGCACGGGCGGCTGGCCGGGCTCGACCCGGTCGCCGCCGCCGCGATCCTGCCCAGCAACGGCCGCCGCATCGTGCGCGCCCTGGAGGTGATCGAGCTGTCCGGGCGTCCCTTCTCCGCGACGATGCCCTCCTACGACGCGGTCTACGACAGTGTCCAGCTCGGCGTCCAGGTCCCCCGCCCGGTGCTGGACGAGCGCATCGCGCTGCGGGTGGAGCGCATGTGGGAGGCCGGGCTGGTCGAGGAGGTCCGCGCGCTGACCGCCCGGGGTCTCCCGCGGGGCCGTACGGCCAGCCGCGCGCTCGGGTACGCCCAGGTGCTGCGGCACCTGTCGGGAGAGTGGAGCGAGGCGGAGGCCAAGGCGGAGACCATCCGCGCCACCAGGCGGTTCGCTCGCCGCCAGGAGTCGTGGTTCCGCCGTGATCCACGGGTCCACTGGCTTCCCCAGGATGCCCCGGATCTTCTTGACCGGGCGCTCGATAAGCTAGTCGAATGCGGTTTCTCAAGGGGCACGGCACCGAGAACGACTTCGTGATCCTCCCCGATCCGGACAACGAGCTGGAGGTGTCCGCCGCGCTGGTGGCCACCGTCTGTGACAGGCGCACGGGGCTGGGCGCCGACGGCGTGCTGCACGTGGTGCGCACCAAGCTGGCTCCCGAGGTGGCCGCGCTGGCGGGGGAGGCGGAGTGGTTCATGGACTACCGCAACGCCGACGGCAGCATGGCCGAGATGTGCGGCAACGGGGCGCGTGTCTTCGCCCGCTACCTGGTCGACGCCGGTCTGGCCGCGCCGGGCGAGCTGCCGGTGGCGACCCGTGGCGGCGTCAAGCGGGTGCGGCTGGAGCGGGAGGGCGACGTCTCGGTCGAGATGGGCCCGCCGACGCTGCTCGGCGAGAGCCGTACGAGCGTGGCCGGGCACGACTACACCGGGCTGTGCGTCGACATGGGCAACCCGCATCTGGCCTGCCTGATCGGCGAGCCGGTCGCCCAGCTCGACCTGACCCACCAGCCGGGGTTCGACACGTCCGACTTCCCGGCGGGGGTCAACATCGAGCTGATCAACGTGGTGGGGCCGAGACGCGTGGTGATGCGCGTGTTCGAGCGCGGCTCGGGGGAGACCCGCTCGTGCGGCACGGGGGCGGTCGCGTCGGTCGTCGCGGCGGCGCACCTGGCCGGGGAGAGCCTGGGCACCTGGACCGTGGAGGTCCTCGGCGGCACCCTCACGGTCACCCTCGAGAAGGACACGACCTATCTGGCCGGACCGGCGGTGCTGGTCGCCTCGGGAGAGTTCCTGCTGCCCTGAGACTTGCAGAATCTTGTTCTGTCGGGCGATGCTGGGATCATGGCTGACCCACTTGAGACGGCGCTGGCCGTCAAGGAACCGATCAGCGCCCTCGGCGGCGGTTTCATGATCTCCCGCGAGGTCAAGGCGCTGTGCGAACAGACCGGGCTGGCCCCGCGCGCGATGTACTTCCGCGGTCGCTGCGGCGTGCTCGGCGAGGTCGACGCGGACGTCGTCCTGGCCGCCACCTACTTCTTCCCCGCCCAGCACGTGCGTGAGAGCTGGGAGGGCGGCAGGGCGCTGCCCGCCGACAAGGCGGCCGATCTCTACGCGGGCGCCTGCCACGACTGGGGACGACGCAGGCTGGCCGGGTTCGCCGCGGCGGGCAGGGCGGCCGAACTGCTGGAGCCCGTGGTCAGCGGGGCCGACGTGCTCGGTGCGCCGCTGTTCGCCGGGTGGCGCGCGCTGCCGCTGCCGGACGACGCGCCCGCCCGGCTGGCGCATCTGCTGCACGTCGCCAGGGAACTGCGCGGCGGGCTGCACGGGCTGGCCGTACGGGCCTGCGGGCTCGCTCCGCTGGAGGCGACGCTCGCCGAGACGGGAAGCGGCGGCCCGGTCGGAACCGGCGTCGCCGCGGCCCGTTTCCTGGCCTGGCCAGAGCCGTACACCGAGCCGCCCGCGGCGGTGGCGGAGCGCCGCGCCCGGGCGGAGCGGCTCACCGACGAGCTCGTCGCACCGGCGTTCGCGGCCCTGACGGCCGAGCAGTCCGACGAGCTGATCGAGTTGCTCGGGCGGGCGCGCGGCGGCTGAAGCGTTTGGGGGAGGCCCGCCGACCTGGCAGACTGGCTGCCCATGGACGTGGACATCTGGGCCTGGGTCGGCGACACCCAGCGGCAGCTAAACCAAGCCGGAAACGCCGGGCTTGCCATCGCGCTGGGCGATCTGCCCGCGCAGGCGTACGAGGGCCGCTATCCGCAGCTCGACGTGGTGGCGCCGGCCATCGCGAGCCAGGCGGAGACCATGGAGCTGCCCTGGCTGGAGTTCTACGCCCGCTACTGGCACCTGCTCGGCCGGATCGGCGACCGCGCTCAAGGCGCGGTCGCGCTGGGCGACGCACAGGAGCTCGCGACGTTCGCCGAGCGCGAAGACGTTCGTGAATGCCCCTCGGCCCTCGCGGCCGTGGAGGCGCTCGCGGTGGCGCAGGCCAACGCCGACGGGCCGGGTTACGCAGCCGACCGTCTGGCCCTGCTGGGGGCGGCGCTGAGCGGTGTGGAGCCGCAGGCGCCCGCCTTCTGCGGCCTCACGACGCAGTACGTCGCGGCGCTGCTCGACGCGGGCCGGGCCGAGGAGGCGGTCGCCTACGCGGAGTCCGCCGTCGAGCGGCTCGGCGCGGCCGGCGGTGAGTCGAGCTGGGAGCTGGCCGCCACCTCCGCCCGCGCGCTGCTCACCACCGGGCGGGCCGACGACGCGCTGGCCGCGCTCGACGCGGGCACCGGCTTCAAGGCCGACGACCCGGTGGCCAAGCCGCACCGCGAGGGCGTGGTGCGCGCGCTCGTCCTCGGCACGCTCGGCCGTACGGCGGAGGCGGTCGAGGAGCTGCCCGATCTCGACGTGGTCGGCGACCACCCGCGTTCGTTCGTCGAGTGGGCGCGTACCGTGCACCTGCTCGCCGGATCCGACAAGATCGCCAACAGCTGGCAGCTCGGCCGCGTGCTCCGCCAGTGGATCGACTACTTCGCGATGATGGGCGGCTATCGGGCCAGGGTCGAGCTCGCCCTGGTCGCCGGTGATCTGGCGGTCGCCCGCCAGGGCATCTGGCAGGCCAGGTTCCTCGCCGACCTCGCCGAGACCGGCCTCGCGGAGCTCAAGGACACCACGGGCCTCCCCGAGCGGATCGCCGCGCTCCGGGCCGCCGCCGAGGCCGCCACGCCGCTGGAGGCGCCGGGCCCGCTTGAGGAGCGGGTCGGCCTGTTCGACGCCGCCGACGGGTTCAACGCCGACCCCGAGCGCTGGGTGGAGTGGCTCGCGCCGCTGTCGGGCACCGACCTGGAGGCGACCCGCAGGCACACGACGACCCTCGGCTTCCTCGGCTACCCGGCACGTGGCGCCGACGTCTACTGGACCATGCTCATCGACGGCGGCAGGCTCGCCACGGCCGAGGACGACGACGTCGCCTACCTCGCGGGGCTCCTCATCGAGGCCCGGCAGGACGAGCGGCTGGAGCAGATGGCGGCCCAGCTTCCCGACGCCCAGCGGCACATGAGCCTGGCCCGGCTGCACCGCGCCCGCGAGCGCTGGGCCGAGACCCTCGCGGAGTCCGAGCTGGCGCTCGCCGCCGGGGCGGGCCTCGACGCCCGACGCTTCCTGGCCGGAGCCGCCCAGCAGCTCGACGAGAACGAGAAGGGCGCCAAGGTCCTGCGAGAGGTCCTGGGCGATGACGGCCTCGAAGACGAGGACGTATGGCGGATGATCGTCCTGGCGTCCTGCGCGGAGGACTGGGAGACCGTCAGGGCGGGCGTGGCCAAGATCGGCATGCCGGTGGAGGGCACCGAGGGGCCGATCGAGCAGGAGATGGGCCTGATCCGGGTCATCCTGCCCGCCCCCGACGGCAGCCAGCGCCAGGTGCTCAGCGTCCGCACCGGACCGGCCACCGCCCGTCTGGCCATCCCGCAGCCCCCCGGCATGGAGTACAACGCGGGCGACCTCATCGTCTTCGACCCGCAACTCCTCGAGCCGGTCCCCGATGACCCGGCCGAGCAGGAGGGATTCGTGCCGCCGTTCGCGGCGGTGCAGATGCTCCGTTCCGGCAATTACTCAAGCTGGTTCTTCGACGGCGCCGCGCCCGGCGAGCACGACTGGGCCGAGTTCAACGAGGTGCTGGCCGAGCGGGGTTGGCCGATGTGGGTCTACAGCGACGAGAACTACACGGTGACCCACCCGACCAGCGGCGAGAACCTGCCGGGCGTGTTCGGCTGGGTCGCGGTCCCGCCCGATGTCAGCCCGGTCGAGGTCGACGCGCTGCTCGACGACGCCACCGAGCGCTGGGTGCACCCCCTGGCCTGGCTCGACCTGGCCCGTGAGGTCGACGTCGAGGTCGAGCGGCACGAGCGCATCGTCAAGGAGTACGGCCTCTGACCCGCCGCTGAGCCGCCTCTGATCGGCCCGCTCCCGGCTCGTCGCAGAGCCGGGAGCGGTTTTGTTACCCCTGAAACGCACCGTTTGCGGGTAGTTGCTATACCTAGGGTTTGCACAAACTTGACCTTGGGGTGGCAAAAGTGACGGTGCGCGGCCGGATGATCGCTGTGGGCACGCTGGCGGTGGCGATGCTCGCGGGGTGCGGAGATCTGGAGACGGCGGACGGCGTCAACGGGAGCGGAGACGACGCCGGGAAGTCCGTCGATGTCGGCGAGGCGCGTGAAGAGCTGGCGAAGCTGGAGGTCAAGGGTCGGGCCCCGAAGACCGGATTCGACCGCGACGAGTTCGGCCCGGCGTGGTCCGACGTCGATCGCAACGGCTGCGACACGCGCAACGACATCCTCAAACGCGACCTCTCCAAGGAGACGTTCAAGGACGGCACGGACTGCGTGATCCTCACCGGTACCCTCGACGACCCCTACTCGGGCAAGACGATCGACTTCGAGCGCGGCCAGAGCACCAGCATGAAGGTGCAGATCGACCACGTGGTCGCCCTCGCCGACGCGTGGCAGAAGGGCGCCCAGCAGCTGAGCGCCGTCGAGCGCAAGGAGCTGGCCAACGACCCCCTCAACCTGCTGGCCGTCGACGGCCCCCTGAACAGCCAGAAGGGCGCCGGTGACGCGGCGACGTGGTTGCCGCCGCGCACCGGTTACCGCTGCGCCTACGTCGC
This sequence comes from Dolomitihabitans soli, assembly GCF_022213955.1. Classification (GTDB taxonomy): domain Bacteria; phylum Actinomycetota; class Actinomycetes; order Streptosporangiales; family Streptosporangiaceae; genus Streptosporangium_A; species Streptosporangium_A soli. The sequence continues at coordinate 250,429 of NZ_JAKNTW010000001.1, forward strand.
CCGTCAGATCGACGTGAAGGTCAAGTACACCCTCTGGGTGACGCAGGCCGAGAAGGAGAAGATGGAGTCGATCCTCGCCACCTGCGAGAAGTAGCGCCGTCCGATCAGTCGTCGTACTCCTTCTTGAACTTCACGATCTTGCCGTCGGCGATGGACACGTAGACGTCGTACTCCCAGCGGCCCTTCTGCAGCTCGACCTTGCAGACGCGCCGGCCGTGCTCCCACTCGCGTTCCACGTCGGTCACCCGGGCGCCCGGCGCCTTCCTCTTGGCGATCTTGACAGCCGTCTTGCAGCTGATCTGCCGGTTCGCGGCGGCGGTGGCATTCGCGGCGGTGGTGGCAGAGGAGGAGGCGGTGGGGGTGGCGGACGGGGAGCTGGCCGCGCCGACCGCGCCGGCGGTGAGTACGCCGGCCGCGAGCACCGCGGCGGCTCCGGCTCCGGCGAGGACGGCCCTGCTGTGTGTTCTCATGCCCGCAAGGGTGCACCCGCCCCCGATAGCGGCGCGCTAGGCGATCGTTAACCGCGGGCTAAGGGTGACCGTGACCCGGGCGCCGCCGGCCGGGCCCCGGCCGAGCGTCAGCGTGCCTCCGGCCGACTCGGCGGTACGGCGGGCGATGTCCAGCCCCAGCCCGGTGGATCCGGCGCCGCTCCTGCCGCGTTCCAGACGGTCGGCGGGGAAGCCGCCGCCCTCATCGGTGATCTCCAGGAGCACGCCCGGCGCGAGCCGTACGGACAGGTTGGTGCCCTCCGGGGTGTGCGCGAAGACGTTGCCGAGCAGCGCGTCCACGCACGCGGCCAGCTCCGCCGCGCCCACCGCCACCGGCAGTGGCCCCGGATGGAGGTCCGCCGTGGTGGTGCGTTCCTGGTCCTCGGCGAGGGCCGACCAGAACGTCACGCGCTCCGCCACCACCGCCGCCGCGTCGCAGTGCCCCCGCTCGCTCGACCGGTGCCGTGCTTCGGTGATCACCCAGGTGACCGCGCGTTCCAGGTCGTCGGCGCGGGCGCCGATCCGGGCGGACTCCTCGGGGTCGCGCAGCGCCTCGGCGTCGAGCCGTAGCCCGGTCAGCGGGGTGCGCAGCCGGTGGGACAGGTCGGCGACGTTCTCACGCTCCTCGGCGAGCAACTCGCCGATCCTCCCGGCCAGCCGGTTCAGCGCGAGCGCGGCGGCCTTGGCCTCGGGCGGCCCGCCCGGCACCGCGCGGGCCGACAGGTCGCCGGCGGCGAGCCGGTGCGCGACCCTGGCGGTCGCCGTCATCGGGCGGATGACGGCCTGCGCCAGCCGGTCGGCGACCACGATGCCCACACCGATCAGCACCAGGCCGAGCAGCAGCATGCCGAGCCAGGTCTCGCGCACTCCGTACGCGAGGTCCGCGTCGGTGAGGAAGGTGCGCACCACGCTGGTGCCGCCGGGCGGCCCCTGCACGGCGACGAGGATCTCCCTGCCGCCGGGAGCCTCCGCCGCCAGGCTGCGCCCGCGCGTCGTCGCCAGGGTGACCGCCGGTGAACGGGTGGCGGGGGAGCCGACGGATCCGCCGTCGGGCAGGAAGACCGTGATCGGGTGCCCGCTCGACTCGGCGGCCTGTTGCACCGTCAGGGCCAGCGTCTCCCGGTCCACCGTGGCCACCGCGATGGCGACCGACTCGGCCTCCCCGGTGGCCCGGGCGACCGCGCCGCTCTCGGCCACCGCGCTCACCAGCAACGCCAGCGGCACCAGCAACGCGATCAGCACCAGCGAGGTCGTCGCCGCGACCAGCACGGCCAGCCATCGCCTCACGGTCGCCTCCCGGCGGGACGCGGCGGCACGTTCACGAACCGGCCGGCGGGGGAGCCAGCTTGACGCCGACGCCCCTGACCGTGAAGAGGTAGCGAGGGGACTGGGCGGTCTCGCCGAGTTTGCGGCGGAGCCAGGAGAGGTGGACGTCCACGGTCTTGTCCGCGCCGCCGTACGGGATCTGCCATACCTGGGTGAGCAGTTCGCGTTTGCCGATCACCTCGCCGGGGCGGGCCGCGAGGTAGTGCAGGAGATCGAACTCGCGGGGGGTGAGATCGAGCGGAGCGCCGTCCAGGGTGGCCTCGCGGCTGCGGGGGTCGAGGCGCAGCGTGCCCACCGTGACGGAGTCGTCGGCGCGGCTGTCGCCCGAACGGCGCAGCACCGCGCGGATCCGGGCGTCGAGCTGGGCCGCGGTGAACGGCTTGACCACGTAGTCGTCGGCCCCCGCGTCGAGCGCTCCCACCATCGCCGGGTCGCCGTCCCGTGCGGTGGCCACGATCACCGGGACCTGGCTGACCGCCCTGAGCATGCGCAACATCTCAAGGCCGTCGAGATCGGGCAGGCCGAGATCGAGCACGACCAGGTCGGGACGGTCGTCGACGGTCCCGCGCAGGCCGTCGAGCGCGGTGGAGGCGGAGGAGACGGCGTGTCCCCGCTCGCGCAGCCCCTTGGTGAGCGCGATGCGGATCGTCACGTCGTCTTCTACCAGCAGGAGGTTCGCCATTTGCCTCCACCGTAGCCTCCCCCGTACGTGCCGCAGTAGCTCGTTATCGTCCTCTTAACCGGCGGTTATCCTGCGATGGGGGAGGGTGCGGGAGTGAAGAAGCGACACATGCTGGCCGTCGCCGGGTGGTTCGCCGCCGCGGCGGCCGCGACGGGCGCGGGCGTCGCCGTCGTCGGGTTCGTCGGCGGCGGGCTGGCCGGCCCGACCGGCCAGGTGCTGTCCGCCGCCGAGGTACGGCAGGCGCTCTCGACCCCGGTCGCCGGCCCCGGCCCGTCGGCCCCGGTTCCCAGCTCCGGCCCGGCGACCCCGGCGCCGTCCAGCGTGTCGCCGTCCGCCCCGCCGAAGCCGCAGGTCACCCAGGTGATCGACACGGCGGGCGGGACCGTGGTCGCGCGATGCGAGGCGGGGCAGGTCACGCTGCGGTCGTGGACCCCGGCCCAGGGGTTCGAGGTGGACGACGTGGAACGGGGTCCGGCGGAGCGGGCCCGGGTCGAGTTCGAGACGGAGCACGACGAGATCAAGGTCGAAGTGCGGTGCGACCCCCGAGGCCGGCCGGTGCACACCCTCAACCGCGACTGAAACCGCCGCCGGCACCTTGAGCCGCGCGGTGGAGGCGACCAGGCCGCCCACCGAGACTCGGCGGCGTCGACCACCACGCCGTGCCCATCCGGGAAGGTGATCTCCGGCTCGAAGGCGGGCTTCTATCGCACCCCCTGTCCCACGGTGGTCCGCCGCGTCCTCCGTCACGGTTTCCGATCAGGAAATCCTCTCGCGAGGACCCTCGCACCCTTCACATCCTTCTCCGCAGCCCCCGCCATACCGGCTCCCTGCCATTCGGCGCACATCCCGCCGCGCTTGTCGCAATCGCTTCCGGGCGACTCGGACGATCATTAGGATCGTTCCCACGGGAGGAGGTCACCATGGTGATGGGACCGGCGCCACGGGGGATCGACCCCAGCATTCCCAGTACCGCCCGCATATACGATCACCTGCTGGGCGGCAAGGACAACTTCGCCGCCGACCGCACGGCGGCGGAGCGGATCCTGGAGATCATGCCCGAGGCGCGGCTGCTCGCCCGGCAGAACCGCGCCTTCCTGCACCGTGCCGTGCGTTACTGCGCCGAGCAGGGGATCGACCAGTTCATCGACATCGGGACCGGCATCCCCACCCAGGGCAACACCCATGAGATCGCCCAGTCGGTGAACGCCGGCGCGCGCGTCGCCTACGTCGACAACGACCCCATCGTGACCGCGCACAGCCGGGCGCTGCTGGAGCGGGAGGGGAGCGTGGTCACGGTCGAGGCCGACGCCTGCAAGCCCGCCGAGATCCTGGGGAGTCCGCTGCTGCGGGAGCTGATCGATCTCTCCCGGCCGTTCGCCGTGTTGTTCGTGGCGATCCTGCACTTCGTCCCCGGCGCCCACGAGGCGGTGCGGCCGATGCGGGACGCGCTGCCCTCCGGAGGGATGTTCGTGCTGACCCACGGGGTGCGGAACACGCGGACCGGCGACGACGAGGCCGCCGAGCTCCAGGCGGTCTACAGCCGGGCCACCTCTCCGGCCGTGGACCGATCCGCCGCCGAGGTCCTCGCCCTGTTCGGCGGCCTTCCCCTGGTCGAGCCGGGCCTGGTCGCCGCCTGGGACTGGCGTCCCGACGACACCCCCTCCCTGGAGGTCCCGACCGGCGGCGGCGTCCTGGCGGGCGTGGCCCGCCGGCCCTGAGCCGGAGGCGTGAGAGGAAGCCCGGCCGAGCCGCCGTGGCCGGTGGCGGTCGTCGGTCGGAAATGGTGCGGGTGAACCGTCGCGACGAACCCGCCGTGGCGGTGACCGTCATCGGATATCCCCGCCCCGGCTTCGGCTCCGCCGCCGGTGGACCCTGAGGGCGGGTGCCTGGTCCTCGTCGCCCCGCCGTACGGTGTTGAACTCCGGTAACTCCGGTAACTCCAGTACCGTGATCCGCCGGGCCGTACAAAGAAGGATGGGGCGGGATGAACACGCGTAAAACCAACGACACCGTAAGCAGTGGGCGGGGGAGGTTGATCAAGTGGCTGGTCGCGGCGGTGGCCGCGGTGGTGGTGCTCGGCATCATGCTGAGCGGATGCTCCCGGGTCAGCACCCAGCCGGACGAGGTGCTGCTGCACTACGCGGGCGGCACGTTCGAGGCGATCAAGTTCGAACGGTGCATCAACCCCTCCAGCGGAGCCACGCTGCTCGGCCCGGGAGACACCTCCTACTCCTACCCGTACGGCCAGCGGACCTTCGACTTCTCCGGGACCGGCGACGCGGAGTCGAAGCCGATCCGGATCGTCTCCAAGGACAACGTGGAGATGTCGGTCGCCGGATCGGCCACGTTCACGCTGAACACCTCCTGCAAGACGCTCCAGCAGTTCCACGAGAAGATCGGCCTGAAGTACCGCGCCTACAACGACGACGATGAGTCCCCGGGCTGGAACCGGATGCTCAACTTCTACTTCAAGCAGCCGCTCGACCGTGCGATGGACGCCGCCTCACAGGAGTTCGAGTGGCGCAAGCTGTTCAACGACCCCGCCGTCAAGCAGCAGTGGGAGACGCGGGTCGGCCAGCTCGCCCGCCAGTTCATCAAGGAGACCTCGGGCGGCGACTACTTCTGCAACCAGAACTACTCGGGCTCAGGCGACTGCGGTGACGTCGCGCTGACGATTCAGAAGCCCGAGCCGCCGAAGTCGCTGGTGGACGCGCTCGCCTCCGAGCAGGCCGCCAAGGCGGAGAACGTCGCGCAGACGCAGCGCAACGCCAAGGTGCGCACCGAGCTGGAGTCCATCAAGGACCTGGTGGGCGTGCTCGGCCCGCAGGGCGCGATCCTGTGGAAGGCGATTCAGGACGGGAAGGTGGAGGTCATCCCCGTGCCGCAGAACGGCAACATCAACATCACGCCGCGGGGCCGCGGGTAGCCGCTCCCCTGACCTGGATCGAGCCGAGCAGGTCGGCGGTGGCCTCCGTCACGGCGGCCACCGCCCGCTCGAACGCCTCGGCGTTGTGCGCGGCCGGCGCCCGGAACCCGGAGATCTTCCGGACGTACTGCAGGGCGGCGGCGCGCACGTCCTCCTCGCTGACGACGTCGGTGAAGGGCGGGCGCAGGGTCTTGATGCTTCGGCACATACCTCCATTTTGGCCCGCCGGGACACCTGGATGGACCGCCATCATGCTGAACCGGCCCGCGGGGGCTACCGCGGAGCGAGTTCGGCCCCGAAGTCGGCGGCGATCGTGCGCATGCCGCGCGCGAGTTCCTCACGGTCGAGCGCGTCGATCCGATCGGCGGGCCCGGAGACCGACATGGCGGCCACCACGCGCGCCCCGTCGTGGACCGGCACCGCCAGGCAGTGCACGCCCAGCTCCTCCTCACCCAGGTCGAGCGCGTACCCCCGGTCGCGCACCAGGGTCAGCGCGCCCAGCATGTCCGCGTGCGCGGTGATCGTGTTGGCCGTACGGCGCGGCATGCCGGTGCGCTCGATCAGCGAGATCACCTCCCGGTCGGGCCGGTCGGCCAGCAGCACCTTGCCCACCGCCGTACTGTGCGGCAGCACCCGCCGCCCCACCTCCGCGAACATCCGCAACCGCCGCGGCGACGGCACCTGCGCCACGTACACGATGAAGTCGCCCTCCAGCACCGCCAGGTTCGCCGTCTCCCCCGACAGCTCGACCATCCGGGCGAGGTAGGGCCGCGCCCACACCCCGACCAGGCGCTCGGCCACCTCGCCCAGCCGCACGACCGCCCCGCCCAGCGCGTACCGCCGGTCGGACTCCTGACGCACGTAGCCACGCGCCAGCAGCGTCCGCAGCAGCCGGTGAATCGTCCCGTACGGCAGGCCGGTCCGGGCGGCCAGCTCCGAGATGCCCGCCTCGCCGCCCCGCTCGGCCAGCGCCTCCAGGACGTCCAGCGCCCGGTCGACGCTCTGCACACCGCTCAAGCTCTCGTCCTCCGTCCCCCCGTGAGCGCGCTCGGCGGCAGCCCTCGCAGGGCGGCGTCGAGGACCTCGACCGTGTGCGCGACCGGGATCTCGTCCATTCCCTGGCGGCGCAGCGACGAGGTGATCTGCATCGTGCACCCGGGATTCGCCGACACCAGCAGCTCGGCCCCGGTCTGGAGCACCCGCTCCGCCTTCCGGTCACCCAGCTCCCTGGCGGCCTCGGGCTGGAACAGGTTATACGTTCCGGCGGAGCCGCAGCAGATCGAGGACTCCGCGATCTCCCGCACCTCGATCCCCGGGATCCCGCCGAGCAGGTCACGAGGCTGCCGCCGGACCCCCTGGGCGTGTGCGAGGTGGCAGGCGTCGTGATAGGCGACCCGCAGGGGCAACGGGTGCCGCTCGGCGGCCGGTCCCAGCTCGGCCAGGAACTCCGCCACGTCGACGGTCCTGATCGCCTTCGCCCTGGCCGCCCACTCCGGCTCCCCGGCCAGCACCTCGGCGTACTCCTTCATGGTGGACCCGCATCCCGCCGCGTTGACCACGATCGTGTCGACCCCGGCCCGCTCGAAGGTCCGGATCGTCCGCTTGGCGAACCTGAGCGCCTGCGCCTCCTGCCCCGAGTGCAACGAGAGCGCGCCGCAACAGCCCTGGCCCGGCGGGATGACCACCTCGCAGCCCTCCATCGCGAGTACCCGTGCCGTGGCCGCGTTGACCTGCGGGAAGAACTCGCCCTGCACGCACCCCGTGAGCATCCCCGCGACCGCGCGCCGGGTGCCCCTGGCCTGGATCCGCCGGGGCAGGCGAACCCGTCTGGTGGCCGGGGGAGCGAGGTCGGCCATCGCCGCCAGCGACGGGTTCACCTTGGCCAGCCGTGGCGCGATCCGCTCCCGCAGCCCCGTGCTGAGCCGCAACGGCCACCGCAGCGCACGCAACCGCCGCGGATAGGGGAACAACGCGAACACCGCGGCCCGCAACGCCCGGTCGTCGGGCTCGCGCACGTGCTCCCGCTCGACCTCGGCCCGCGTCTGCTCGATCAGCCGGTCGTACCGCACCCCCGAGGGACACGCGGTCACACACGCCATGCACCCCAGGCACGCGTCGAAGTGCCCCGCCATCTCCGGGGTGATCGGCGTCCCCTCCACGTGCTGCTTCATCAGGTGGATCCGGCCCCGGGGCGAGTCCATCTCCTCCCCCCAGAGCACGTACGTGGGACAGGTGGGCAGGCAGAACCCGCAATGCACGCAATCCTTGATCAGTTCCGGATCCACACCCATCTCCTCCTCTGTTCACCCGGCCGACCGCACCCGGCCGACCGCACCCGGCCCGGTCTCTTCCCCGAGCCGTGCCCGGCCGTCAGATCCCGCCGACGAATCGTCCGGGACACATCCGGCGGTCCGGGTCGAACCTCTCCTTCACGCTTCGCATCAGGACGATCGCCCCGGTCTCCCCCCACGGATCGGCCACCGGCTCCCCGGCCGCCGACAACACCACCAGCCGACCGTCGAGCCCCTGCCGTACGGCGGGCACGAACGCGTCCAGCCTCGTCCGCGACGAGATCCCGAACACCCCGGACCCCAGCGCCCCCCGCACCGCCACCCCGCCATCCCCCGCCGCCTCCCGTACGGCGAGCAGCGACCGGCCGGCAGCCGCGGGCGGCACCCGCAACTCCAGCAGGACCTCCTCCCCGACCGGCCGCCCCCACCACCCGGGAGCCTCGCCGGAGACCGCGCAGTCCCGCCCGATCAGCTCTTGTACGGCGGCGGCCCGGTCGGCGCACGCCGTGCCCTCGACCAGCGCCGAGACGGTCAGCGGACCCTGGACGTCCGGCCAGTCGAGCTCGATGGCGCTCGGCTCGGACTGGGCGGCGGCGAGCGCGCCGGCCAGCGTCTGGAGGTCGCGGAGGCCGGCCGGGGACCCGGGCAGGGAGAAGGTGACCCAGCGCCGGTTCGCGGCCAGGGGGTGCAGCCGGAAGGTCGCCTCGGTGATCACGCCGAGCGTGCCGTACGAGCCGGTGAAGAGCTTGCCGAGGTCGTAGCCCGCGACGTTCTTGACCACCTTGCCGCCGGACCTGGCGATCGTGCCGTCGGCCAGCACCACGGTGATGCCGATCAGCAGGTCGCGGGCCGTGCCGTACCTCAGCCTGCGGGGGCCGGCGGTCGCGGTGGCGAGCGTGCCGCCCACGGTGGCGCCGTCGAAGGGCACGTCGAGTGCCAGCTCCTGCCCCTTCGCGGCCAGCATCCGTGCCAGGGCCTCCATCGTCACCCCGGCCTGCACCCGCACCACCAGGTCACCGGCGGCGTGCTCGACGACCTCGCTCAGGCAACACGTGTCGATCAGCAGGTCGCAGCGTTCCGGCGGGCGGCCCCAGTGCAGTTTGGTGCCCCCGCCGACCGGCACGACGGCCAGATCGTGCTCCGCCGAGACCCGCATCAACGCCGCGACCTCGCCGGTCGACTCGGGCAGCGCCACCCGGCCCGGCCTGATCCCGGCCGCGTCGTCGTCGGGCCCCGCTTCGCGGATCGTCACGCCGGTCCGCTCCAGCGCGTCGAGCGCCGTGTCGTCCATCAGAAGTGCTCCGCCTCTCCGGCCGCGACGAGCGGGTGGACACCCTTGCGCACGCCGGGGACCTCACCGCACAGCCGCGGCGTCGGGAAGATCTTGCCCGGGTTGGACAGTCCGCGCGGGTCGAAGGCGCACCGGACCAGTTGCATGGTGTCGAGGTCGTCGTCGGAGAACATCCTCGTCATGTAGCGGGACTTGTCCACGCCGACGCCGTGCTCGCCCGTGATCGAACCGCCGTGCTCGATGCACAGGTCGAGGATGTGCCCCGACACCAGCTCGGCCCGCTCGCCCGCGCCCGGCTCGGCGTCGTCGAACAGCACCAGCGGGTGCAGGTTGCCGTCGCCCGCGTGGAACACGTTCGCCACCCGGATGCCGTGTTCGCGGGACAGCCGGTCGATGCCGGCCAGCACCTGGGGGAGCGCGGTGCGCGGCACCACGCCGTCCTGCACGATGTAGGCGGGACTGATCCGGCCCACCGCCGCGAACGCCGACTTACGGCCCCGCCAGATCGCCGCCCGCTCGGCCGGGTCGTCGGCCGTGCGCAGCTCGAACGCTCCGCTCTGCTCGCAGATCCGGGTGACCTCGGTGAACTGGTGGCGCACCTCGGCGACCGGCCCGTCGAGCTCCACGATCAGCACGGCCGCGGCGCCCTCGGGATAGCCGCAGCCCACGGCGGCCTCCGCGGCCTCGATCGCCAGCGCGTCCATCATCTCGATCGCGGCCGGCAGGATTCCCGCCCCGATGATCTCCGAGACGGCCACGCCGCCCGCCTCGATGCCGTGGAAGGCGGCCAGCAGCGTCGTCACGGTCTCCGGGGCCCGCGTCAGCCGTACGGTGATCTTCGTGGTGACGCCGAGCGTGCCCTCCGAGCCGACGAACGCGCCGAGCAGGTCGTACCCCGGATCCCGCGCATCGAGCGTGACGATGTCGCCGCCGGGCGTGACGATCTCCAGGGCCTCGACGTGGTTGACCGTGAAGCCGTACTTCAGGCAGTGGGCGCCGCCGGAGTTCTCCGCCACGTTGCCGCCGATCGAGCAGACCTGCTGGCTGGAGGGGTCGGGCGCGTAGTAGTAGCCCTGGTCGCGGACGGCCTCGGTGATCGCCAGGTTGGTCACCCCGGGCTCGACGACCGCCCGCCGGTTGGGCAGGTCGACCTCCAGGATCCGCCGCATCCGCGAGGTCACGATCAGCACCCCGTCGGTACGCGGCAGCGCGCCCCCGGACAGGCCCGTGCCGGCCCCCCTGGCCACGAACGGCACGCCGTACTCGGCGCAGGCCCGCACGACCGCCGCGACCTGCTCGGCCGTCTCGGGCAGCACCACGACGCCGGGCGTCGCCCGGTGATAGGTCAGGCCGTCGCACTCGTAGGTGCGCAACCGCACCGGATCAGTGATCACCGCGGCCGTGCCGATCTCCCGGCGCAGCCGGTCCGCCAGTTCCTGGAGCGTTGTCACAGTGGCTCTACCTCCTCAAACCCATCCTGCTCCAGTGTCGAGGCCGGCGCACGCGCGAGCCCGGCCCGCCGATCCGGCGTCTCAGGGCATGCGGTCGTACGCGGGGAGGGTGAGGAACTCGGCGAAGTCGTCGTCGAGGGCGACCTCCTTGAACAGGGCGGCGGCCTGCGCGTAGCGAGCCTCGTCGTACCCCGGCTCGGCCTTGATGGCGGTCAGCTCCTCGCCGATGATCCGCTCGACGAGGTCGCGGGTCACCACCTTGCCGGTGTCGGCCAGCTCGATGTCGTTGTGGATCCACTGCCAGATCTGCGAGCGGGAGATCTCGGCGGTCGCCGCGTCCTCCATCAGGTTGTGGATGCCGACCGCGCCGCTGCCGCCCATCCAGGCGGCCAGGTAGCGCAGCGCGACGTCCACGTTGTTGCGCAGCCCGGCCTCGGTGATCTCGCCGGGCGTCTCCGAGACCGCGAGCAGGTCGGCCGCCGAGACCTGGACGTCCGCACGGAGGCGGTCGCGCTGGTCGGGCCGGTCGCCGAGCACGGAGTCGAACACCTCGCGGCAGATCGGGACCAGGTCGGGGTGGGCCACCCAGGAACCGTCGAAACCGTCGCCGGACTCCCGGGTCTTGTCGGCCCGGACCTTCTCCAGCGCGGTGGTGTTCACGGACGGGTCGCGGCGCGAGGGGATGAAGGCCGCCATGCCGCCGATCGCGTGCGCGCCGCGCTTGTGGCAGGACCGGACGAGCAGCTCGGTGTAGGCGCGCATGAAGGGGGCGGTCATCGTCACCGCGTTCCGCTCGGGCAGCAGGAACTCCCGCCCCCGGGTACGGAACTTCTTGATGACGCTGAACAGGTAGTCCCACCGGCCCGCGTTGAGCCCGGCGCAGTGGTCGCGCAGCTCGTAGAGGATCTCCTCCATCTCGAACGCCGCCGGATAGGTCTCGATGAGCACGGTCGCCCTGATGGTCCCGTAGGGGATGCCGAGCAGCTCCTGCGCGCGGGTGAAGACGTCGTTCCACAGCCGCGCCTCAAGGTACGACTCGATCTTGGGCAGATAGAAGTACGGCCCGCGGCCCGCATCGAGCTGGCGCTGCGCGCAGTGGAAGAAGTAGAGGGCGAAGTCGAACAGCGACGCCGAGACCGGGGCTCCGTCGACCAGGAGGTGCTTCTCGTCCAGGTGCCAGCCGCGGGGCCGGACGACGACCGTGGCGAGCTCCGCGGCCGGGCGCAGCGCGTAGGTCTTCTCGCCGGCGGAGAAGTCGATCGTGCGGTCGAGGGCGTCGCGCAGGTTGAGGTGGCCGCTGACGCAGTTCTCCCACAGGGGCGAGTTGGCGTCCTCGAAGTCGGCCAGCCAGACCTTCGCGCCGGAGTTGAGGGCGTTGATGGTCATCTTCTTGTCGACCGGTCCGGTGATCTCCACCCGGCGGTCCTCCAGGCCGGGCGCCGGGTCGGCGACCCGCCAGGTGTCGTCCTCGCGGATCGGCCTGGTCTCCGCCGGGAAGCCGAGGGTGCCCCCCGCGGAGAGCTCCGCCTGGCGGGTGGCGCGCGCGTCCAGCAGCGCCAGACGCCGCGCGCCCAGCTCGCGCTGGAGGGTGGCCACGAAGGCCAGCGCCTCGGGCGTGAGGATTTCCTCGAACCGGTCCAGCACGGGGCCGGTGATCTCAATGCCGTCCATCGAGGTCCCTTTCCATGATGTGGAAAAATACTTCTGAATTATGGAAGTGACGCTACTTCATGCCTCATGGGGGGTCAAAGCCCGGGGGGACCTCAGGGTGTACCCCGGGGCTATCCGGGGGCGTCCCGGATGGGCGCGAGACGCAGCCTCGGCCAAGCTTTTAGACGTGGGCAGGAGCGACCCTCCCTCTTCCAGGGGAGGGTCACAACGGGCCGTCATCGGGAAGTGCCAAGACCGGAAGGCATGAAAAATGAAGAAGATCGTGATCGTTGGGGCGTTGCTCGGCTCCGGGCTCCTGCTCACCGGCTGTGGCCTGGAGAACATCGCCGCGGCCGACAGCGAGGAGGTCGTCGACTACGAGATCACGGAGAAGGTCGCCGAGCTGAGGGTCCGCAGCGGCTCCGGCGAGATCGTGGTGAGCGAGACCGACCGCAGCGGCATCCGGGTCACCGAGACCATGCACTGGCGGGGCGACGACAAGCCCAAGACGAAGCACCCGGTCGTCGCGGAGACGGTGACCCTGAGCTATGACTGCCCCACCAGGGTCGGGTGGAACTCCTGCTCGGTCGACTACAAGGTCGAGGTCCCCAAGACCATGAAGGTGGACGTCGAGACGGGCTCGGGCACGATCACTCTGCGCGCGCTGACCGGCCAGCTCACCGCCAACACCGGTTCCGGCGACATCGAGGCCGGCAGCCTCGGCAGCAAGAAGGCCTTCGCCGAGACGGGATCCGGCAACGTGACGCTGAAGTTCACCACCGCCCCCGAGGACGTCGAGCTGGAGACGGGCTCCGGCGACGCGGCGGTCACCGTTCCTGACGGGTCCTACGCCGTTTCCACCGAGACCGGGTCGGGCGAGGAGAGGGTCGAGGTCACCAATGAGAAGTCGGCTCCGAACAAGCTGGTTCTCACCACCGGTTCCGGCGACGCCTCGGTGCTCAAGTCGTGACGATCGGAGATGCAGTGTGCGGACCCCTGGCTTCAGCCGTGGAGGTAAGCCGTTCTGTCGCATCTTTGAGCGGTAGATAGATCAACGCCGTATGTTGATCTGTGTGGTGGATCGAAAGTCCCGCGAGAGCCAAGCGGTCTTCCGGTGCACCTCGTGCGGCCACACCGAACACGCCGACGTGAACATCCTCCCCGCCGGGAGGGCGGAGCACGCACAACCCCGACCGGGTGGGCGGGCTGGGGCGCGCAAACCACGCGACCACGTGGGCCGGAAGGCGAACCGCCAAGCGACAGCAACCCAGGCCACCGCGCAGACGGAGCCCGAGCCGGCTGGAATCCCCCGACTTCTTTAGTCGTGGGGAGCGCTTCAAAACCAGATGAACCGTCGCCGAGTGACGTGCGACGATCGGGGAAGACACCTGGGTGTTCAGACGTTGACCTCACAGAGATGACTTATATGCATAACGATTCCCGTACTCGATACACACGTGACGAGACCCGGCAGTGGGAGGACCTGGAGCTCCTGGCCCCCGACACCGGCGAGCTGGACCTTGAAGACCGCCAGGCGCTCCGCCGCGTCGCAGGCCTGTCGACGGAGCTCCAGGACATCACCGAGGTCGAGTACCGCCAGCTGCGACTCGAAAGGGTCGTCCTGGTGGGCGTCTGGACCTCTGGGAGCGCGACCGACGCGGAGAACTCCCTGCTGGAGCTCAAGCTCCTGGCCGAGACCGCCGGGTCCGAGGTGCTCGAGGCGCTCATCCAGCGCCGGCAGAAGCCCGACCCGGCGACCTACATCGGCTCCGGCAAGGCCGCCGAGCTGCGCGACATCGTGGAGGCGACCGAGGCCGACACGGTGATCTGCGACGGCGAGCTGGCTCCCGGTCAGCTCCGCCAGCTGGAGGAGACCGTCAAGGTCAAGGTCATCGACCGGACCGCGTTGATCCTGGACATCTTCGCCCAGCACGCCAAGAGCCGCGAGGGCAAGGCCCAGGTCGAGCTCGCCCAGCTGCAGTACCTCATGCCGCGCCTGCGCGGCTGGGGCGGCAACCTGTCCCGGCAGGTCGGTGGCCGCGCTGCGGGCGGTGTGGGCATCGGCGGCCGCGGGCCCGGTGAGACCAAGATCGAACTGGACCGGCGGCGGATCCGCGAGCGGATGGCCAAGCTCCGCCGTCAGATCGGCGAGATGTCCACCGCGCGCGTGACCAAGCGCTATCGCCGCCGCGAACGCGAGGTGCCGGCGGTCGCCATCGCCGGCTACACCAACGCGGGCAAATCCTCCCTGCTCAACCGGCTCACCGGGGCCGGGGTGCTGGTGGAGGACTCGCTGTTCGCCACGCTGGACCCGACCGTCCGCAAGGCCCGCACGTCGGAGGGCCGGCTGTTCACGCTGGCCGACACCGTGGGCTTCGTCAGGCACCTGCCGCACCAGCTCATCGAGGCGTTCCGCTCCACGCTGGAGGAGGTCGGCGACGCCGACCTGATCCTGCACGTGGTCGACGGCGCGCACCCCGATCCCGAGTCACAGCTCGCGGCCGTCAGAGAGGTGCTCGCCGACGTGGACGCCGGCGACATCCCGGAGGTCGTCGTGATCAACAAGGCCGACGCGGCCGACCCCGAGGTGCTGGCCAGGCTCACCGCGAAGGAACGGCACAGCGTCATCGTCTCGGCCCGCACCGGGGCTGGCATCGACGAGCTGAGGTCGCTGATCGAGCGGGAGCTGCCCAGACTCGACCACGAGGTCCGGGTGCTGGTTCCCTACGATCGGGGCGACCTGATCTCACGTGCGCACAAGGAGGGGGAGGTGTTGTCGGTGGAGCACACCGGAGACGGCACCATCCTGCACGCCCGGGTCCTGCCGAGCCTCTCCGACGACCTCGACCGCATCGTCAAGCCGGTCGAAACGGTCTGAACGACCTCCCCGTGCCCGCGGTCCGGGTTGTTGTGCCGCGGCCGCTGTGCCTGCGGGTCGGGTCGTCGTGCCGCGGCCGCTGTGCCGGGGTGCGGTCGCCGTGCCGCAGTCCGGGTTGCCGTGCTGCTTCGGTTGCCGTGCCGGGTGCTTGGATCGCTGTGCTGCTTCGGGTTGCCGTTTCACGGCTCCGGAACCAGTACACGGTCTGCGCGCCGGGTTCCGCGCCACTCGGGCCACCCGCGTCACCACGCGAGCGGTTCGGTGGCGCTCGCAGCGCTCGCGGGCGTGAACCCGCGCTGAGGGCCGCAGGCGACGTGGACCGGGCCGGTGAGCGGCGCGGTCCACGCCGGCCCGGTTCGAGCCGGGCCCGACGGGGGCATGGGCGGGCGATCCACGGTCGAGCGGTCGAGGGCCGAGCCGGCGCCCTCGTACGCAGGCCCGAGATCCGGATCGGCCTCTCCGAAGGCGCCCGCCGCGGCGCGGCCTGCTCGGAGAAGCGACAACTTCCAGAACCATGGCCGTCGCCCTGGATCTCTGCTAGAACTTGTTCCAATAGCTCGCCGGAGCGACTGAACCGCGCATCTTGGTGCAAACGGGACGGTGGTCCGGTAGGACTTGGATTGCTACTATTAGCCAAGCCAAACGACACAATCCTGTCACGGGTTTCTCGTGTTGGCTGATGTGAAACTTGATACAGTTCGAGCAAAATGCGGTCTGAGGTGCGGGAACATCTTCGAAGGTCAGGCGGGAAGATCATCAGCCGGATCATGAGAGGGTGGCGTTCTTCTCGAATCGCCCTGTACGGCAAGCCGACCTGTGAAATAACGTAACTGAACCGAAATCGCCGGTCCAAGATCCCGGCGGTACGGTCACCGCACAACCCGACGCGGATGAGAGCAGGAGACCCCCCAATGTCGTCCGGACTGCGAGCGGACCCCATGGGCGTGGCGCCCGACGATGCTGGGGCCTGCTCTCCATGGGAGCGGTGATGCGATGACCGTTCGCCTGCTGACCAACATCGGTCGGCTATGGACCGGCAACGACGTGTGCAGCAACGCCGCGATCCTGGTGCACAACGACCGGATCGCCTGGGTTGGCCGCGCCGCCGACCTGCCGCAGAGCGTCCCCGGAGTCGTCGACGACATCGTCGACGTCGACCATGTCGAGAACCTGGGCGGCGCCCTCGTCACGCCCGGTCTGATCGACGCTCACACGCACCCCGTCTACGCGGGCAACCGTTACGCCGAGATGGCCATGCGCTCGGGCGGCTCCACATCCAGCGCGATCACCGCGGCCGGCGGCGGCATCGGCTCCACCGTGACGGTCACGCGTGGCACCGATCCCTGGACCCTGTGCAACGGCGTACGTGAGCGTCTGCGTGACTGGCTGCTCAGCGGCACCACCGTCGAGGCCAAGACCGGCTACCACCTCACCCGCGACGGCGAGTTGGCCGACGTCCGCCTGCTCCGCGAGCTCGAGAAAGAGCCGATGATGCCGCGGATCCACGTGACGTTCATGGCCGCCCACGTCGTGCCGCCCGAATACTTCGGCCGCCAGCGCGACTACGTCGAAGCCGTGGGCGCCTGGTGTGCGGACGCCGCCGCGGCCGGTGCCGACAGCGTCGACGTCTACTGCGACGACGGTCACTTCACCACCGAGGAAGCACGCTGGGTGCTCGCCTCCGGGCGCAACGTCGGCCTGATGCCCCGCATCCACGCCGGCGCCTACAGCCGCCGCGGTGCCGTCCAGCTCGCCGCCGAACTCGGCTGCGCCTCCGCCGACCTGCTCCACCACACCTCCGACGAGGACATCGCGGTGCTCGCCCGCTACGGCATCCCCGCCGTCGTCTGCCCCGGCACCGCCATGCAGGGAGGCAGCCTCCCGCCGGTCCGCCGCATGATCGCGCAGGGCGTGCCCATCGCCCTCGGCAGCGACCACAACCCCGGCCACTGCGGCATCACCTCGATGTCACTGGTCATCAGCCTCGCCGTCGCCGCCTTCGGGATGAGCGTCGGCGACGCCCTCCGTGCGGCCACTCTCGGCGGTGCCAACGTGCTCGGCGCTCCCGACCGAGGCGTGCTGGCGCCCGGCCGCCTCGCCGACATCGTCCAGTGGGACGCCGACCACGAGGGCGCCTTCGCCTGGTCCTTCGGCCTCAAGCCGCGCCGGGTCTGGAGCGGCGGCACCCCGGTCCAGTAGCACTCGTCCCTTCCGCTGGTTCCGCCGCCGCACAAGCCGCTGAATGTGGCTGATTTGGCTGCTGGTACGTGATCTATTGATGAGTAATGTCTGGGTATGCCGCCACCAGTCGCCGTTGTCACTGATTCCACCTCTTATCTCCCTCAAGAGGAGGCCGTTCGGCTGGGCATCACGGTGGTGCCGCTTCAGGTGGTCATCGGCGGCAGGCCGTACGAGGACGTGGCCGAGACCGACACCGGGAGCGTGACGGCCGAGCTCGGCGACCGGCCGCCGATCACCACCTCCAGACCGTCACCCCGGCGTTTCCATGACGTCTACGAGGCCGCTGCGGCGGCCGGGTGCGGCGGGGTGGTGTCCATCCACCTGTCGGGTGAGATGTCCGGCACGGTCGAGGCGGCGCGGCTGGCCGCCCGGGACGCGTCCCTT
Organism: Dolomitihabitans soli; assembly: GCF_022213955.1. Classification (GTDB taxonomy): domain Bacteria; phylum Actinomycetota; class Actinomycetes; order Streptosporangiales; family Streptosporangiaceae; genus Streptosporangium_A; species Streptosporangium_A soli. The sequence continues at coordinate 268,037 of NZ_JAKNTW010000001.1, forward strand.
CCCGTTGAGGTGATCGACAGCCGGTCCATCGCGATGGGGCTCGGATTCGCCGTACTGGCCGCCGCCGGCAGCGCCTCGCGCGGCGGCACCCTGGCCGAGGTGACCGCCGCCGCCCACCGGCAGATCGACGCGACCCGAAGCTTCTTCTACGTGGACACTCTCGACCACCTCCGCCGTGGCGGCCGGATCGGCGCCGCCGCGACCCTGGTGGGCTCCGCCCTGATGATCAAGCCGTTGTTGCACATCGAAGGCGGCGCGATCGTTCCGCTGGAGAAGGTGCGCACGGCGGCCAAGGCCGTGGCCCGCCTCGAAGACCTCGCCGTTCAGGCCGCGTCCACCGAGTTGGTGGCCGTCGCCGTCCAGCATCTGTCCGCCCGCGCCAAGGCGGACGCCCTGGCCGAGCGGCTCGCGCGCCGCCTTCCCCAGCTCCAGCGTCTGGAGGTGGTCGAAGTCGGCGCCGTGATAGGCGTACATGTCGGGCCCGGCATGCTGGGTGTGACCGTCACCCCTTCCTTGCCCAGCTCCGGCACCTGACCACGCCCACAGGCGCCACACGCGCACTCCTCGCCGAGCCTGCTCGCCGAGCCGTTTGCGCCGGGGAGGAGGACGACACCGCACCGCCCTCCGCACCGCTCTCCGCACCGCGCTCTCCGTGCTGCGCTCTCCGCACCGCGCTCTCCGCACCGCGCTCTCCGTGCTGCCCTCCGTGCTGCGCTCTCCGCACCGCGCTCTCCGCACCGCGCTCTCCGTGCTGCCCTCCGTGCTGCGCTCTCCGTGCTGCGCTCTCCGTGCTGCGCTCTCCGTGCTGCGCTCTCCGTGCTGCGCTCTCCGTGCTGCGCTCTCCGTGCTGCCCTCCGTGCTGCGCTCTCCGTGCTGCGCTCTCCGTGCCGCGCTCTCCGTGCCGAGCCGCCGGTGCTTGTCCCCAGGCAAGTCGGCGCGGCGCAGGTTTTCCCCAGAGCGTCATTCGGCGGGGAAACGCCTTCGCCGAGGGCCCTAACGTGCGGCTGGTGGGAAGCAAAGAGCAGGCCGCAGCCGAGAGTGTCATAGCCGAGGCAAGGCTGCGTGCACTCCTTCCGGGTCCCGCGCGGGTCCCGCTCGCCGGCGTGGCCGGCGCGGCCGGTTCCGGAGAGGGCGAGGCGCCCCTCCGTTCCGTACCGGGTTCGCCTTCCGTCGTGCATCCGCGATCACACGACGAGCCGGTGTGGCCGCCCGGCCCCGGCGCGGCGTGCCACCCCGGCGACATTCCCGTGCCTTCCGTCGACGAGTGCACGGATGACGTGCCGCACCGGAAGGTCTTCGGGTCCGGAGCGGATGTCGGTGATGGTGCTGGTTCGAATGCGGATCAGGTGGAACGGCCGCCGAGTGACCGCATCGTGCCCTTCCTCGATTTCGGTGAGCGGCGACGCGGTGCTCCTGCGGCGCCCAGACTCCGCACGGGTGTGGAGCGATGGCGAACCGATCCGGAAGGGGATCCGAGTGATCGCGGTGACCGTCGGCCGTCAGTCGATTCTCCCGCCCCTCCAGCGTCGGGAGCCGAGCCCATCCCATCCCGTGACCATGTTCCTGGCGTCCCTGGCGTTCCCGGCCGCTTCTCTTCGGCACTGCGTACGGCTCTCGCCGCACACGGCCCCGCCTTCGACATCGGGCGTCCGGGGTTGCGGGTGCTGCTGTTGATCGGTGTGCTGGCGGCACTCGTCGGCGGCGTCTACGCGTGGCGGAGCCAACCGGTGGCCGAGCCCTTGCCGCCGAGCACCAGGGCGTCCGCTCCGCAGCCCGGCGAGTCGCCCCAGCCGGGGCCGTCCCCGGCAGCGGGGGTGACCGTGCATGTCACGGGAAAGGTCCGGCGGCCGGGTGTGGTCACGCTGCCCGATGGTTCCCGGGTCACCGACGCTGTGGAGGCCGCCGGTGGAGCGACGAGGGCCGCGGCGACACGCTCGCTCAATCTGGCGCGCCGGCTGATCGATGGAGAGCAGGTCATCGTGGGTGCTTCGACGGTTCCCGGCGCTCTGCCCCTGCCCGGCACCGTGCCGGGTGGTGCGATCGGCCCTGGAGCCTTGGTCGACCTCAATTCCGCCACCGCTGAGCAACTGGACGTGTTACCAGGTGTCGGCGAGGTGCTCGCCCGTCGCATCGTCGAGTACCGCGACGGCCACGGTGGCTTTCGCAGCGTGGAGCAACTTCAGGACGTCTCCGGCATCGGGAACAGCAAGTACGCCGACATCAAGGACAAGGTTCGCATATGAGCTTCGCCGTGATCTCACGCCACGGCGCGTCCCCGGCTGCCGGGCCACCACACGAGGATGACCGGCGCGCCGACTCCCTGCGTCTGGTGTTACCGGCGATGACGGCATGGGGCACTGCCCTGATCTTGCTGGGCTGCCCGGTGCGAGCAGGTGTCATCACGGCGGGTGCGGCCGGTCTGGGCGCGGTCATGGTGACCGCCGCCGCCTGGTGGCGAGCCCGTGGCGCGGAGCACTCGGCATGGCTGGGGACGTGGGCGAGGTCGGCTGTGGCGGTGCTGGGATGTGTGGCCGCCGCCGCGGTGGCTGTGGCCTTCAGGGTGGAGTCGATCACGACGGGGCCGATCGCGGAGGGCGCACGGGCGGGAGCGTCGGTTACGGCGCAGATCGTGATCACGGACGATCCCCGGGTGCTGCCCGCCCATGGAGCGGCATTCGGCGGAGAACGCGTGGTGACGCGTGCCACGGTCGAGGTGATCGAGACCGCGGCGGGCAGGATGGCGGTCGACTCGCCCGTCGTGGTGTTCGGCTCCGGGGCGCGGTGGAAAGAGCTGCTGCCCAGCCAGCGGCTGTCGGTGCACGGCAGGCTGGCCCCCGCCGATCAGGCAGAGCTGACAGCGGCGATACTGCTGGTCCGCGGTCCGCCGAAGGCGCTCTCGCCGCCCTCCGGCGTGCAGCGGGTGGCGGGCACGTTGCGCGCAGGGCTTCGCACTGCGGCCGAGCCGCTGCCACCGGACCAGCGGGGCCTGTTGCCCGGCCTCGTGGTGGGCGACGTGTCGCGAATGGACGAACAGGTGAAGGCCGACTTCGCCGCCGCCGGCCTCAGCCATCTCACGGCGGTCAGCGGCGCCAATCTCGCCATCGTGGCAGGGGCGGCCATCGCGTTGGGCAGGGCCGGAGGCATGCCGCTGGCGGTGCGGGCTGCGCTGGCCGTGGCCTCGATGCTGGCGTTCACGGTGGTGGCCAGACCTTCCGAGAGCGTCCTGCGGGCGCTGCTCATGGGCATGGTGGCCGCGATCGCACTCGGGACCGGTCGATCCCGGGATGGCGTGGCGGCCCTTTCCGGTACCGTCCTGCTCCTGATCCTCTTCGATCCCTCACTGGCCCGCTCCTACGGCTTCGCGCTGTCGGTCTGGGCCACCGCGGGCATCCTGTTCCTGGCTCCCCGATGGCGTGACCGCATGGCCGGACGGCTGCCGATCTGGCTCAGCGAGGCGATCGCCATCCCCGCCGCGGCACAGGCCGCCGTGACACCCGTTCTGGTGTTGATGTCCGGTCAGATCACGCTCTCCGCGATACCGGCCAACCTGCTCGCGGGGCCGGCCGTCGCACCGGCGACGCTGCTCGGATTCGCCGCCGCGTTGATCGCGCCGTTGCACATGGAGGTGGCCAGGTTGATCGTCTGGCCCGCGGGGCTGGTCACCGGCTGGATCATCGGGGTGGCCGGGCACGCGGCGGCGCTGCCGCTCGGCGTCGTGCCGTGGCCGGGCGGACTTGCCGGTCTCGCCCTGCTCGCCGTGGCGGCCATCGCCATCCTGGTGCTCCTGCGACATCCGCTCGGCCGCCGGGCAGGTCTGGCGTTGGCCGGCGGTGCCCTCGCCGCGATCCTGGTCATCGGGCCGGCGGTGTCGTCGTGGCCGCCCGGCCGCTGGCTGCTGGTGGCGTGCGACGTGGGTCAGGGCGACGCACTGGTGATCGCAGCGGGAACCGGCAGGGGAGTGGTGGTGGACACCGGCTCCGACCCCCGCCTCGTGGACAGGTGCCTGCGCGACCTCGGAGTCCGCGAGGTGCCGCTGCTCATCCTCACGCACCCGCACTTCGACCACACGGGCGGGATGGCGGGGGTCTTCAGGGGACGCCGAGTGGCCGGGGTCGTGGTCGGCTCGGAAGGGGATGCGTCCCCGGCGGTCAGGCGAATCTCCGGCGACATCGCGAGACACGGCGCGACCGAACGCCTGGCGGTCCCGGGGACGCGGTGGCGGTTCGGGCCTTCTGAAGTGACCGTGCTCGCGCCGTACGGCGACGCCGTCCCCGCGGGGCCGGGGGAGGGGTCGGTCGTGAACAACGCCAGCGTCGTGCTGCACGTGCGTTGGGCGGCAGGCTCCGCGTTGCTGAGCGGAGACATGGAGACCGAGGCCCAGGCGGACCTGCTCCGGCGCGGGTTTCCCCGCGTGGAGATCCTCAAGATCCCGCATCACGGTTCCGCCAGACAGGATCCGGCCTTTGTAGCGGCGACCGGCGCACGGGCCGGGCTGATCAGCGTGGGTTCCGGCAACGACTACGGCCATCCCGCCCCGGCCACGCTCAGCCTGTTGGCATGGCACGGCATACGGATCTACCGGACGGACCGATCCGGCGACCTGGCGGTGATCGACGATCAGGGCCGCCTGGCCATCCTGTCCCGAGGGCAGAACGACGACTGATTCTCCCTGACCGGCATCGTCGATCCACCGGCGCCAGAGGCTGCCGAATCGGGAGCGTCCCCTGATGGCGTCTCCGCGATCCGCGATCCGCGATCCGCGATCCGCGATCCGCGATCCGCGTGGTGCGGACCTAATCGCCCTGCCAGGTGGGCTTCTCCTTGTCCAGGAAGGCGGCGACGCCACGGTGGAAGTCGTTGCTGCCGAAGACGGTGGCGACCAGGTCGTCGCCGTCGGGCAGCGCCGCCGTGCGCAGGCGTCGTACTGCTTCCTTGGCTGCCCACATCGACAGCGGGGCATGGCCGAGCAGCCGATCGATGACCCCGGTGGCGACCGCGTCGAGTTCCTCGGCCGGGCACACCTCGGCGACGAAGCCCGCGGCGTGAGCGTCGTCTCCGGAGAGCATGCGGGCACGCAGCAACAGATCCAGCGTGCGCGCGGGGCCGAGGTGGTGGACGAGCAGTGAGTAGGTGTTCATCGACAGGCAGTTGCCGAGGGTACGGGCGATCGGCACGCCGAAGCGGGAGCCAGGGGTGGCGATCCGCAGGTCGCACACCGAGGCCAAAGCCAGGCCGCCGCCCACGCAGTAGCCGTTGATGATCGCGACCGTGGGGACCCGGACGCGTTCAAGGCGGTCCACGATTCGACCGATCTTGGCTTCGTAGGCGATGCCGTCCTCACCTGAGGAGAAGGTGGCGAACTGCCCGATGTCGGTGCCCGCGACGAACGCGGAATTTCCGGCCCCGCGCAGCGTCATCACCTTGATCTCGTCGGATGAGTCGGCCAGCGCGCAGGCCTCGTAGAGCCCGTCGTACATCGCCCAGGTCAGCGCGTTGTGCTGGTCGGGCCGGTTGAAGACGACCCGGAGGACGGGCCCGTCCTGATCAATGAGCAACTCGTTCAAGCTGCTTCCTCCTTCTACGCAAGAGAGCCGGTACGGCGATCAGCGCCGCCGCGATCGCGAGGATGACCAGCGCCAGCGGGCGCTGGAAGATGAAGGTCAGATCGCCGTCACCCTGTGCCGACGTCTGTACCAACGCTTTCTCGAACAGCGGCCCGATGACCAGCCCCAGCACCAGCGGTGCCATCGGCAGGTCCAGCCGCTTCAGCAGGTAGCCGACGACGCCGAAGACGAACACCAGCCACACGCTGAACATGTTGTTGTCGATCGAGTAGGCCCCGACGAAGCTGGTCAGCAGGATCAGCGGATACATGTAGCCGTAGGGGATCCGCAGCAACTGCGCGAACAGCGGCGCCAGCGGCAGGTTCAGCACCAGCAGCAGCACGTTGCCGATGAAGAACGAGGCGAGCAGGCCCCACACCAGGTCGGGCTGCTCCTTGAACAGCAGCGGCCCCGGCTGGATGCCGTAGACGGTGAACGCCCCGAGTAGCACGGCCGTTGTGCCGCCGCCGGGGATGCCGAGCGCGAGCGTGGGCACGAAGTTGGCGTTGGCGGCCGCGTTGTTGGCGCTCTCAGGTGAGGCGACGCCCTCGATCGCGCCTTTGCCGAACTCGTCGGAATGCTTCGACACCCGCTTCTCGATGCCATAGGCCATGAACGAGGCCAGCGTCGAACCGGCTCCGGGGAGGCAGCCGAGCACGAACCCGATCACGCTGCCGCGCGCGATGGCGCCACGAGAGCGGGCCAGCTCAGCGCGCGTGATCATCAGGTCCCGGAAGCGCGCGCGGAGCGGAGCGACCGCGCCCTGCTTGATCTGGTACAGCACCTCACCGACGGCGAACAGCCCGATCATCACCTGCACGAACGGGATGCCGCCCAGCAGGTCCACCTGGCCGAAGGTGTAACGGGCCACCCCGGAGGCGGCGTCGGAGCCCACGCAGGCCAGCAGGATCCCCGCCGTCGCCATCGACAGCCCTTTGAGCTTGGACTCGCCGGAGAAGCTGACGATGGTGGCAAGCCCGAGGATCATCACCGCGAGGTTCTCCGGCGGGCCGAAGTTGATGGCGAACTGGGCGAACGGCGGCGCGAGCACGACGAGCAGCAGCAATGAGAAGATCGCGGCGACGAACGACCCGATGGCGGCGATCGACAGTGCGGCTCCGGCCCGGCCGTTCCGAGCCATCTGGTAGCCGTCGAACGTGGTCACCACGCTGGCCGCCTCGCCGGGCGTGGAGATCAGCACAGACGTGATCGTGCCGCCGTACTGCGAGCCGTAGTAGATGCCCGCCAGCATGATCAGGGCGGTGACCGGCTCGAAGGTCAGCGTGAGCGGCAGCAGCACCGCCACTCCGGTCGTCGAGCCCAGCCCGGGCAGCAGTCCGATGATCGTGCCGAGCAGCACGCCGACGAAGCACCAGAGCAGGTTCGTCGGCGTGAGCGCGGTCTGGAAGCCGAGGACCAGGTTGTCGATCATGTCGGCAGCGGAATCTCGAGGAACACGACGAAGACCAGGTAGATCGCGGCCACCGAACCCCCGGTGACCGCCAGCGCGGGCACGATCGGTCGCCGCTCGACGAGGGTGGAGATCACCAGGACCAGCAGGCCCAGCGAGAGCAGGAAACCGGCGAGCGGCACCAGCAGCAGTGCGCCGAGCGTCAGCGCATAGACCACCCACAGCATGCGCGTGCGCTGCTTCCCGGTGCGGCCGAAGATGTCGGCCGCGTCGTCTTCGGTGTCGGCTGTGCGGTGCCGTACCTCGTGAAAGAGGAGGACCACGTTGAGCACGGCGAGCAGCCCGCCGGCGACCATCGGCAGAAACCCCGGCCCGACCTGGCCGTGGTCCTGTACGACGCGGTAGCCGAAGGAGGTGGCGAACACCGCTACGCCGAGGCAGGCCAGCACCGCGTACGCGATGGCCTTCATCACTTCACCGACGTGATCTGCTGGTTCAGCTGCTCGAGGGTGGTGGTGAACTGGTCGCCCTCGGCCTGCACGGGCTGCAGGTAGTTGTCCTTGACGTACTTGTCGTATTCGGGGCTCTTGAGCAGGTTTTGCGCCGCCTTGATCCAGTAGGCCTTGGCCTCCGCCGGGATGCCGCCGGGGGCGAGGATGCCGCGGAAGTTGGCGTAGGAGACGTCGATGCCCTGCTCCTTGGCCGTGGCGATGTCCTTGAGCTCGGGGTACTCATAGCGCTTGTCGGTGGTCGCGCACAGCGCCCGCAGGTCGCCCGACCTGAGCTGACCGACGACCTCGCCCGGGTTGAGCAGCGCAGCCTGGATCTGGTTGCCGAGCAGGGCGGTGGTGAGTTCGCCGCCCGACTCGGTCGGCACCCGCTGGAACTCCACCCCCTCGGACTTCTCGATCATCTTGAAGGTGAAGTTGTCGATCCCGAAGGCCGCCGCCACCCCGACGGGTACCCGGGCCTTCTTCGCGGCGTCCACCAGCTCCGCGCAGGTCTTGTACGGCGAAGCCTTCGGCACGACCATGAGCGAGCCGTCCTCGGCGATCTTCATGATCGGGGTGAAGTCCTTGTACGTGAACGTGACGTTCCCGGCCGCGGGCAGGGTGAGCAGCGCGCTCTCGGTGGCGAGCAGTCTGTTGCCATCGCCCTTCTTGGACAGCAGGAAGGAGTATCCGACAGCGCCCGAGCCGCCCTCCCGGTTCTCCACGCTGATGTTGACCTTGGGCGTGGTGGACTTCTCGATCGCGCCGGCCATGGCGCGTCCGGCGATGTCACTTCCGCCACCCGCGCCGAACGGTACGATCATGGTGACGTTGCCGCGCGGCTTCCACCCGGCGCCGCCCGCGTCCGCGGTGTCCGCGGTGTTCGCGCCGCAGCCGGCGAGGGCCAGGGCGAGCAGGCCGATGGCGATCTTGTTGTTCTTCATCAGGAGGCCCCCTTGCTGTTCAGCCGGGCGTCGAACTTGGCGAGATCGATGACGAACCGCTCGTGCGTGCCTTCGCCGATCGTTTCGATGTCGTCCTCGACGACGACGGTGAAGGACACGCGGCGCCGGTCCACCTCCGCGACGGTGGCGGTGGCACGTACCTTCTGTCCCTTCAGCGTGGGCGCGGTGTGCGTGACGTGGACCTTGCTGCCGACGCTGCCCTGCCCTTCGTCCAGGAAGGGGGCGAGCGCCTCGATGGCCGCGTCCTCCAGCAGGTGCACCAGGTTCGGGGTGGAGAAGATGTCGTGCTCGCCGCGGTGCGTGCAGTGCTGCTCCTGCACGGTCCACTCGACGGTGGCGGTCACTCCGGGGGTCACGTTCACAGGTACTCCTCCGTGTCTGCGCCGAGCACCGGTCCTGCGGTGTCGCGCCTGGTGGGGGTGGCGGAGAATCTCATCGGGGAGCCGAGCTGGCGCACCGGGCCGACCACGGGGTGCTCGGCGTCCCAGAAGAAGTCACGCTGGGTCAGGTGCTCGTCGGTGAACACCTGGGCGTAGTCGGCGATCGGCGCGCACGGCACGCCGGCCGCGTCCAGTTTCGCCGTGACCTGGGCGGTGGGCAGGGTGGCGGTGACGGCCTCGATGGCCGGGATGAGCTCGTGGCGCAGGCCGTGCCGCTCGTGCGCGTCATCGTAACGCGGGTCCTGCAGCAGTTCGTCCAGGCCGAGGGCCTGGCAGAAGCCGGTCCAGGTCTTGGGCGAGATCGCGCCGACCGTGCACCATCCGTCGGAGGTGCGGATCGCCTGGTAGGGCGCGGTGCTCTGGTGGGCGGACCCGAGTGGCCTGCCCACCTCGCCGGTGGCGAAGTATCGACCGGCCTCCCAGATCGCGAACGAGACGCCCGCCTCGTAGAGCGAGACGTCGATCTGCTGGCCCTCGCCGGTGCGCTCGCGTGCCTGCAGGGCCGACAGCGAGGAGAGCGCGGCGTAGAGCCCGCAGACCAGGTCGCAGATGGGGACGCCGATCTTGACGGGGGCGCCGTCCTCGGTGCCGGTGATGCTCATCAACCCGCCTCTGGCCTGCGCCATGATGTCCAGCCCCGGCAGGCCGGCCAGCGGCCCGTCCTGCCCCCAGCCGGAGATCGAGACGTACACCAGTCGCGGGTTGATCTCCCGCATGTCCTCGTAGCCGAGTCCGAGCTTGCGCAGCGCGCCGGGTCGCAGGTTCTCGATGAGCACGTCGGCGTCCGCGATGATGCGGCGGAGCGCCTGCTTGCCCGGCTCGGACTTGAGGTCGAGGGCGATGGACTTCTTGTTGCGGTTGAGGCGGAGGAAGGGGGAGCTCTCTCCGTCGACGAAGGGCCCGGTGGAGCGGACGGGATCGCCGCCTTCCGGATTTTCGATCTTCAGGACTTCGGCGCCCAGGTCGGCGAGCTGCATGGCGGCAAACGGTGCCGCCATGTATGCACCGATTTCTACGACGGTGATGCCGGAGAGGGGTGGCATCGTGCAACCTCATGTTTCGATAGCGTTAAACGAGCTGGGGTCTTGTCTACAGAAGACAAAAGCTTGTAGACAAGACCCCGCAGCCTAAAACTTCTCGAGGAGCCATGTCCCAACGCATCGAGCAGCCACCCAGCTTGGTCCAACTCGCCGTCAACGTGCTGCTGCGGATGATGAGCCTCGGCGAGCTCAAGCCGGGCGACCGGGTGATCGAGAACCGGCTCACCCAGGAACTCGGCATCAGCAGGCCGCCGCTGCGTGAGGCGCTGCGCGTGCTCGAACAGCAGGGCATGATCACACAGATCCCGCGCAAGGGCGCGATCGTCACGAACCTGACGCTGCACGATGTCTACGAGATCTACACGCTTCGCCGCGAAGTTGAACGCATCGCCGTCGACCTCGGCGTGCCGGTGAGCGATCCGGTACGGCTGGAGCGGGTCCGCGCGGCTCTCCTCCGGCTGGAGGAGGCGGCGCAGGCGGGTGATCACGTCGGGGTCATCGAGGGTGGATACGAGTACCACGCCGCGGTGATCGGGCTGTCGGGACACCGGCGACTGGAGGACGCCTACCGCTCGTTGCACCTGCAGCTGGTGCTGTGCATGGCGATGAACCGGCGGGTCCGCGAACCCAAGGAGGACTTACTAGGCGATGCGGCGCGGCACCGCCGGCTGCTGGAGGTCATCGAGACCGGTGACCGGAAGGCGGTGCATGAAGCGATCATCACGCACGGAGATCGCGCATTCCTGATCAACATCGAGAACGAGATCGGCGGCCACACCCCGGAATCACTCGAGTGGCTGCGGCTTATCCGTGAAGAGGAGGGCCTCGGGCTGTGACCATCGACAAGCTCCGCGCCGCCGTCGGGTGGACCTATCGGGAACGGGAGGACGTGGTGGAGCGGCGCCATCTGCGCGCCTTCCGCCACGCGATCGGGGAGGATCCCGACGACGAGACCGTGCCGCCGACGTTCACGGCCTGCTTCCTGGACGAGCCGCCCCCCATGCCCGAGGCCGAGGCTTACGGCCTGGGCTGGCTGAACGGCGGTGACCGGTTCGAGTACCACGCGCCGCTGCGGCTGGGCGACGTGATCCGCTCCCGGCTGCGGTTCCAAGATGTCATAGAAAAAGACGGTAAATCCGGAAAAATGGCGATCCTGACCTTCGTGACCGAGTTCCGCCGCCCCGACGGCGAGCTGGTGGTCAGGCATGTCGGAACGAGGATCAGACGGTGAAGCTCGAGGTAACCCCAGATTTGCGGCAGCTCGTGGAGTATGCCGGTGCGTCGGGCGACTTTTACGACATGCATTACGACCTGGACTTCGCCCGCACCCTCGGCCACCCGGACCTGGCCGTCCACGGCCTGCTCAAGGCCGCCTTCCTGGGACGGCTGGTGACCGACTGGCTGGGAGACCGGGGACAGCTGGTCTGGTTCGAGGTCAGCTATCGCGGGATGGACTTCCGCGACCAGCCCTTCACCTGCCACCTGGAGGCCGACGGCACCGCGGTGGAGCTGTACGGCGAGAGCGCCGACGGCAGGCGCACCACGCTCGGCCGCGCCGAAGTCGCCTTTCACACGGGAGTAGACACGTGACCCTCAACGATCTCCGCACTCGCGGGCCGCGCTCGGCCCAGGCCTCCCCCGAGGGACCCACCGCTCGCGAACGGGTACGGCGGGCGGCGCCGGCCGTACCGCTCAGGTCTGAACTCGACCCCGGGCCGGCCCAGTGAACTACCAGCTGCTCTTCGACGGTCTGGGAGATCGGCGGATCAGGATCGCGGTGACGGGTGCCGCCGGGGGTTACGCGCGCTCCCTCCTCGCGCAGTGCCGGATGCTGGCGAACCTGGAGGTCGCCGCGCTCGTCGACCTCGCCCCGGCCGCCGTCATCGAAGCACTGGCCGAGCTCGGCTACGACCCTTCGGCCGTACGGCTCGGCCGTACCGGTGACGAAGCGGACGCGGGCGACATCGTCGTCACCGACGACTACACGGTCCTCGACGACATGGCGCTCGACTTCGTCGTCGAGGCGACCGGTGTGCCCGAGGTGAGCCTGGACATCGCGACCAGGGCGCTGCGCCGCGGCGTCGGCGTGGCGATGGTCTCCAAGGAGACCGACGCCGTCGCCGGACCCTGGCTGGCGCGGCTCGCCGCCGAGCACGACGCGGTCTACACCGTGGCCGACGGCGATCAGCCGGGCAACCTCATCGGCCTGTACACCTGGGCGCGCCTGCTCGGCCTTGAGGTGGTCGCGGCGGGCAAGGCCAGCGAGTACGACATCGTGGTCGACGACCTCACCCAGCGGGACGATCACGGTCCGTGGAGTGCCGCCCCCGACTGTTGCGAGATGAACGTGGTCGCCAACGCGACCGGCCTGCTCCCCGGTGCGGACGGCCTGCTGCATCCGGTGTGCCGGGTGACGGAGCTGGCCGACGTCTTCAACCCGGACAGCGGGATCCTGGGCGGTGCGGGCGAGCTGGCCGTGTTCCGCTCCCTGCGCAGGCCCGACGAGGCGAGCGTCGCCGGCGGCGTGTTCGTGGTCGTCAGGTGCACCAGCCGAGACGTCTGGCAGACGCTCAAGGAGAAGGGGCACGTGGTGAGCAGGTCAGGTGACTATGCGGCCATCTACCTGCCCTATCACCTCATGGGGATCGAAACCCCGCTCAGCCTGTTCTCCGCCGTGCTGTACGGCAGCCCGCCCGCGCCGTCCCGGCAGGCCTTCATGATCGCCCGGACCACCCGGGACTTCCGGGCCGGAGAGCTGCTGGCCATGGGCGGGCACCATCACGAGATCGACGGGATCTCCACCCAGCTCCTGCCCTTCACCTCGGGGCCGGCGCCGTTCTACCTCGCCGCGAACAAGCGTCTCCAGACCGATGTCCCGGCCGGGACGATCATCACGCTGGACATGCTCGACCTGGCCGACTCCGCCCTGGCTGCCGCCTGGCGGGAGACGTGAGCCCGCTGCTCGGGTGCATCGCCGACGACTTCACCGGCGCCACCGACCTGGCAGCCATGCTCGCCGGTGAGGGCATGCGGGTGGTGCAGCACATCGGCCCGGCCTTCGCCGATACCCCGGGCGCGGACGCGCTGGTGGTCGCGCTCAAGTCCCGCACCGCTCCGGTGGAGGCGGCCGTCGCCGAGAGCGTGGCGGCGCTGGACCGGTTGCGGGAGGCGGGCTGCCGGCAGTTCTACTTCAAGTACTGCTCGACCTTCGACAGCACACCCGAAGGCAACATCGGCCCGGTGGCGGACGCGCTGCTCGACCGGCTCGGCGGTGGCCAGGCGGTCGTGTGCCCGGCCGCCCCGGTGAACGGCCGTACCGTCTACCAGGGCCACCTGTTCGTCGGCGACCGGCTGCTGAGCGAGAGCGGCATGCGCGACCACCCGCTCACCCCGATGCGCGACCCTGACCTGGTGCGGGTCCTGTCCGCGCAGACGAGCGGGCGCGTGGGCCTGGTGCCTTTCGAGGCGGTACGGCAGGGCGCCCAGGGCGTCTCGGCGGCGCTGAACGACCTGACGGCACGTTTCGCCGTCGTGGACGCTCTCACCGACGACGACCTGCGCGCGATCGGCACGGCGGTGGCCGACCACCCGCTCGTCACCGGAGCCGCCGGGCTCGCCATGGGCCTGCCGGACAACTTTCGCCGAGCCGGACTGCTGTCCACTCATGATGCGGACATTCCGCCGGCAGCCGCAGGGCGCACCGTGATCCTGGCCGGGTCCTGCTCGCCGGCCACGCTGGCGCAACTCGACGTGCTCCGCGGCCACATCCCGGTCTTCGACCTGGACCTGGAGAACGGCGTGGACGCCGATCACGCGCTGGCGTGGACGCGTGCCCAGCAGGAAGGCGCCCCCCTGGCCATCGCCGCCTCGGCGCCCCCCGAGAAGGTGCGGCGACTCCAGGAACGGTGGGGACGGGCGGCCGCCGGAACCCTGGTCGAGGACACCCTGGCCACGCTCGCCGAGGAACTCGTCGGATCCGGCGTGCGCCGCCTGGTCGTGGCGGGCGGTGAGACCTCCGGCGCGGTGGTGACCCGCCTCGGCGTCAGTTCCCTGCGGATCGGCCCGGAGATCGATCCGGGCGTCCCGTGGACCTGGTCGGAACGCGACGGCGAGCCCTTGCTGCTCGCCCTGAAGTCCGGCAACTTCGGCGCCCCCGACTTCTTCGTCAAGGCGCTCGTGCCCCCGGGAAGGGGATAGATGCGACAACAGATCGTGGAGCTGGGCGCCAGCCTGTTCGCCCGAGGCTACTCCGTGGGCAATGCGGGCAATATCAGCGTCCGCCTCCCGGACGGCTACCTGATGACACCGACGAACTCCTGCCTCGGCCGCCTGGACCCCGCCCGGCTCTCCCGGCTGGATCTCGACTTCCGGCACCTCGACGGCGATCCCCCCTCCAAGGAGATCTACGTCCACCGCGCCTACTACCAGGCACGGAGCGAGGCCGCCGCGGTCGTGCACCTGCACTCCACCTACGCGACCGCGATCAGCTGCCTGCCGGACCCCACGATCCCGCCGCTGACCCCCTATTTCGTCATGCGGCTCGGCCCGCAGGTGCCGGTCGTCCCCTACCGCCGCCCCGGCGACCCCGCGCTGGAGCCGGACGTGGCGAAGGCGGCGGCCACGGCACGCGGGGTGCTCCTCGCCAACCACGGCACCGTCGTCTCCGGTCATTCGCTCGCCGACGCGGTGGCCTCCGCCGAGGAGGTGGAAGAGGCCGCCAAGCTGGCGCTGACCCTGCGTCATCTGGACCCTCGTCCGCTGTCTCCGGACCAGCTTCGCGAGCTCGTCTGACCTTGGTGTTCCTGTCAGGGAGAGGCCGGGGAGCGGCGGACGCGGTTCACGCTATGTCGGTGGGTCGTGGCATGCTCTCCGCATGGCCGTGACTGCTCCAGCGCCCGTGATCCTGGTGACCGGTGATGAGGAACTGCTCGCCGACCGGGCGGTGAGTGCGGTGGTGGCGGCGGCCAGGGCCGTCGATCCGGCCACGGAGACGCAGGATCTGGTCGGCGGCAAGGTGGAGCCGGGGGAGATCACCAAGCTGGCGTCGCCCTCGCTGTTCGGCGACCGGCTGGTGATCGTCATCCGGTCCGCGCAGGATCTGGTCAAGGATGTGGTCGCCGAGGCCCTCGCCTACGCGGCGCGGCCCGCGGAGGACATCGTGCTGGTGTTCGTGCACCCCGGCGGTGTCAAGGGCAAGGCGTTGGTGGAGGGGGTCAAGAAGGCGGGCGCGCAGGTGGTCACGGTGACCAAGCTGACGAAGCCCGGCGAGCGGCTCGACTTCATCAAGTCCGAGGTGAAGCGGGCCGGCCGGACGATCGCGCCCGACGCCGCTCAGGCGCTGCTGGATGCCGTCGGCAGCGACCTCCGCGAGCTGGCGGCGGCGTGCAGCCAGCTCGTCTTCGACACGCCCACGGACAAGAAGGGCATCGATGTGACCGCCGTCGCCCGCTACCATCGCGGGCGGGCCGAGGTCAGCGGGTTCACCGTGGCCGACGCGGCGGTGGAGGGCCGTCTCGCCGTCGCGCTGGAGCAGTTGCGATGGGCGATGAGCACCGGTGTGGCGCCCGTGCTGCTCGTGAGCGCGCTCGCCGGTGGGCTGCGGTCGCTCGCGAAGGTCGGCGGCGCGCCTCGTAACCTGCGCGGCGGTCAGCTGGCCAGTCATCTCGGGATGCCCCCCTGGAAGATCGACCGGGTCAAGCGTCAGCTGAACGGATGGGGACCGGAAGGGCTCTCCCAGGCGCTCCAAGCCATTGCGACGGCTGACGAGCAGGTCAAGGGGGGCGGAGCCGATCCCGGCTACGCACTGGAGCACGCGGTCCAGGTCATCGTCGCCAGCCGTACGGGCCGCTGAGGCACTTCCGTCGTTTCCGGCCCGGTGGGAGCCGGCCTGCCCCTACAGGGTGGATTCGGTGTGGGCGAGCATCTGGTTGAGGAGGGCGGAGAGGGTGTCCTGGTCGGCGGGGGAGAGGGTGCCGACGATGGTCTTCTCGGCCACGGCGCGCAGGTGCATGGCGGAGGTCCAGGCGGCCAGGCCCTTGTCGGTGAGTTCGACGTCGACCCGGCGGCGGTCCTGGGTCCCGCGGATACGGCGGACGAGGTCGTTGCGTTCGAGGGTGTCGAGCCGGCCGGTCATGCCGGCCGGGGACACGACGAGTTCGGCGGCGAGTTCCGAGGGCGTGGCACGCCAGGGGTCACCCCGCGCGACCAGGTGATGCAGGGTCTCGAACTCGAAGTCGCGGATGCCCAACTCGGCGAGGGCGGTCTCCTTGGCCTGGGCGAAGCGCTTGACCAGGAACTGCATCCTGGTGACGATCGCCTCCACCCGCTCGTCGAAGGGCGCCTTGCCCCGCCAGCGCGCCAGGTGCCGGTCCACCGAGTCCTCCATTCACCAAGTAAACCGCACCCCGAAAAACTTAGTTGACGAATAATTCGCTAGCGAAATACTATTCGTCGCCATGACCGTTCAAGCCCCGCCGTACACAGGTATCACCCGGCTTCTCGCCGGGCGGGCCGTCGCCGCGCTCGCCACGGCCCTCATCCCCACCGGGCTCACGCTCGCCGTCATCCGGATCGGAGGTTCGGCCGCCGACCTCGGTTTGGTGCTCGCGGCCGAGATGGTGCCGCTGCTCCTGTTGCTGCCGGTCGGGGGAGTACTGGCCGATCGGTTCGCGCCGTCGAAGGTGGTGCTCGTGGCCGATCTGGTGCGCTGCGCGGCCCAGCTCGCGATCGGGGTGGAGCTGCTGCGCGGGGGGACCTCGGTCGTGGTGCTGGCGGTGCTGGCGGCGATCACGGGGGTGGCGGTGGCGTTCGGGATTCCCGCGGTCCGGCCGCTGATCACCGGGCTGGTCCCGCAGGAGTTCCGGCTGAGGGCCAACGCGCGCATGGGGGTCGCCAACGGGCTGGCCCAGGTGGCGGGGCCGGCGTTGGCGGGGGCGGCGATCCTGCTCGCGGGACCGGGATGGTCGTTCGTGCTCACCGCGGGACTGTTCGCCGGATCGGCGGTGACGCTCGGCGGCTTGCGCAGTACGGCACGCGGCGACGTCACGTCGTTCGTGACCGAGCTGCGCGGAGGATGGCGCGAGGTGCGCCGGCATCGCTGGTTCTGGGTGAGCACCCTCGGCCACGGCGTGTGGCACCTGGCGGCGGGTTTCCTGCTCACCCTGGGCCCGCTGATCGCGGTGCGCGGGCTGGGCGGCGAGCCCGCCTGGGTGATCATCACCCAGGCGGGCACGGTGGGCCTGCTCCTGGGGGTGATGCTGGCGGCCCGGTTGCCCGGCCGGCCCTTGATCGTGGTGGCCGTCGCGGCGTCGCTCTACGCGCTGCCGCTGGTGGCGTTCGGGGTCCAGGCTCCGCTGGCGGTGGTGACCGCCGCCTACTTCGTCGCGATGCTCGGGCTCGGCGTGCTGAGCCCGTTGTGGGAGACCGCCGTGCAGAACAGGATCCCCGCCGAGGCACTGGGCCGGGTCGCGTCGTTCGACTCGCTGATCTCCTTCGCCTCCCGCCCCCTCGGACTCGCGGTGGCGGCCCCGGTCGCGGCGGTCCTGGGCGAGGCGGCGCCGCTGCTGGTCGGGGCGGTGCTGGTCGTCATCGCCAACCTGGTCGTGGTGGCGCTGCCCGAAGTGCGGTCGAACGAGGTCTGAGCCGGGTTCACGGTTTCGGCGCCCACGACGTGGTGACGCGGTCAGGCGGGGGCAGGGAGCCCGGCGGGTTGCAGGGTGCCGTCGCGCATCTCCAGGACGCGGTCGGCGAGTGAGATCAGGCCGGGGTCGTGCGTGGCGACCAGCGCGGTCACGCCCTCGCTGCGGACCAGGGCACGCAGGAGCTGCATGATCTGCCGTCCGGTCTGGGAGTCGAGCTGGCCGGTCGGCTCGTCGGCGATCAGCAGTTCGGGCCGGTTGGCCAGCGACCGGGCGATCGCCACCCGTTGCTGCTGCCCGCCGGAGAGCTCGTAGGGCCGCTGGTTGGCGTGCTGTTCCAGCCCGACGAGGGACAGCAGCATCGCCACCCGCTCGTCCCGTTCGGCGGCGGAGGCCCTGGCCAGGCGCATCGGCACGCCCACGTTCTCCGCCGCCGACAGCACGGGGATCAGCCCGAAGGACTGGAACACGAAGCCCACCACGTCCCGGCGCAGCGCGAGCAGGCCCTGCTCGGGCAGCGAGGTGACCTCCTGCCCGGCCACCACCACCCGCCCCGCGTCCGGCCGGTCCAGGCCGCCGACCTGGTTGAGCAGCGTGGTCTTGCCCGAACCCGACCGGCCGCGTACCGCGATCAGTTCACCCGGGTGGGCCTCGAAGGAGACCTCCTTGAGCGCCACGACCTCCTTGGGGCCGCTGCGGTAGACCTTCCGCAGGCCCTCGACGACGACCAGCGGTTCACTCATCCTCAGATCCCTCCGGCCACACTCCGATGTGGTCACGTTCGAGTTCCAGCCGCACCCGGCGTTCCATGTTGAGCGCGCTGGTGAAGTCGCGGGGGAGTTGCAGCCGGCCCACCCGGTCGAGCACGGCGTACTCCTCGGCGATGGTCCCGCCGTCCTCCGACGCCCGGCGGAGCGTCTCGCTGCTGGTGCGTCCGTCTCGGATGCCCACGGTCCGGTCCACCTGTTCGGACACCAGGTCGTCGTGGGTGACGATCACCGCGGTGACGCCGAGCGCCCGGTTGGCGCTGCGCAGCGCGGCGAACACCTGCTCGGAGGTGTCGCTGTCCAGTTCGCCGGTCGGCTCGTCGGCCAGGATCACCTCGGGGGAGTTGGCCAGCGCGACGGCGATGGCCACCCGTTGTTGCTCGCCGCCCGACATCTCGCCGGGACGCCGGTCGGCGCAGTCGCCCACGCCGAGCAGGTCGAGCAACTCGCCCGCCCGGCTCTTCTGGGCGCGGTTGCCGGCCAGCCGCATCGGCAGCACCACGTTCTCCCGCCCGGTCAGGTAGGGGAGCAGGTTGCGGGCGGTCTGCTGCCAGATGAAGCCGACCGTCTCCCTGCGGTACCTCAGCCGGTCCTTGGCCGTCATCGACAGCAGATCCGTGCCGGCGACCCTGGCCAGTCCGGCGGTCGGCACGTCCAGCCCGGACAGCACGTTGAGCAGGGTCGACTTGCCCGATCCCGAGGCGCCGACGATCGCGATCAGTTCGCCCTTCTCGATGAGCAGGTCCAGCCCCTGCAGGGCGACCACCTCGACGCCCTCGGTCTTGAAGATGCGCACGAGGTTGTCGCACAGGATGTGGGCGGTCTCCCCGAAAGCGGGCCTGCCGCGTACGGCTTGCGCCTCCAGCTCGGACAGCGTCGGCGTCTCGGTCATCGGAACCCTTTCAGCGTGGAGTCCCCGGGCCGGTGATGGCAGGTGGCGATCATCAGGTCCTGCGGCCGGTGCGCGGGCGAGGGGCCGGCGAGGCTGGTGCACGACCTCGACGGAGATCCTTTCGAGCGGGTGACCGGCGGGAATCGCGGCCGGTCAACGGCCGGATCTCCGAGTTTCAGCCGTGCGGACGAGGCGGTCAACTCTCACCTACCCGAAGGACGGAGCCGAGGGCGCGGCGGTGGGAGACGGCGGCGTGCGCGAACGCGCCGAGCACCGCCACCACGGCCACGCCGCCGGCCAGCAGGGCGGGCGTGATCAGATCGATGGGGTAGTCCTTCACCGGCAGGTCTCCGGCGTAGACGCTGAGATCGATGCCGGGTCCGAGGGCGACGGGCAGCACGAGGCCGAGCAGCAGCCCGGCCAGGGTGGTGAGCACGATCATGGGGGCGATCTCCAGCACGGTCAGGCCGCGCGCCTGCCGTTCGGGCATGCCCAGGGTCCGCAGGAACGACAGCGCGGTCCCGCGCTCCGCCGCGCCGATCACCAGCATGATGAGCACCGCGAGCAGCGCGTACGCCGTCAGCGCGGCGGTGACCACCAGCAGCGTCCACTGGACGGTCCCGGCCAGCGGCGTGGCGGTGATCCGGTCCAGTTCCTCCTCGACGGTGACCGACACCGGCGTGACGGCCAGCGCCGCGGCCTCGCTCAGACGGCGGCCGTCCAGCCCGGTCCCCTTGATGAACAGCGTGTTGACCGTGGTACGCGCGCCGACCCGCTCGTTGGCGTCGAACGGGACGACGACCACGTTCCGCAGTTCGCGGCCGAGCACCGGCATCGCCGCCACGATCCCCTTGGGCACCACCGTCATCTGCTTCTGCCAGCCGACCAGCAGCGTGGCGTTGCCGATGAGCTCCGGGCTGACCAGGGCGGGCACCTCGGACGCGGTCGCGGAGGTGGGCGGCTCGGGCACCGAGAGCGGGGTGCCGGCCAGAATGGCCCGGTAGGCGGCCAGGTCCACGGCCAGGCCGGTGCCGACGGTGCCGCCCCGGCCGACCTGCACCGGAGACTTCGACGCCGGGACCACGGCCGTCACGCCAGGCACCCGCCGTACTCGTTCGATCGCCTCCGGGGAGATCTCCACCGTGCTCTCGATGCGCGCGTCGGCGCCGGTGCGTTGCCAGGCGACGTCGCTCTGGGTCGCGTTCAGCCCGCTGGAGATCACCGCCGCGAACACCGACACCGCGAGCGCGGGCAGCAGGATCAGCACGGGCAGCGCGGAGAACGCCCTGGCCCTGGCCGCGAGCGCGAACCCGAGGAACGGTACGGCCGTGCGCCGCCGGGTGACCAGGGCCACGATCAGCCGCAGCGGGTAGGGATAGCAGCGGACCGTGATCAGCGCGGCGGCCACGGTGAGCGCGACGGGGACCATCATGAGGAACGGGTCGGGCTCCGAGGTCGTCAACCCCCGGTTCCGCAGCAGGTAGGCGCCGACCAGCGCGACCACCACCACGATGACCTCCAGCGTCAACCGCCGGATCGACGGGCGGCGCGCGATCATGTCGTCGCGACGGTCGCGCAGCGGCCTGCGGTGGGAGGCGGCCACCTGCGCCGCGCAGAAGACGATCGCGGTCAGCCCGATGACCAGCGGCCCGACGTGGACGATCGGCGTCACGGGACCGGGCACCAGGAAGGCGGCGCCGTAGCCGAGGAGTACGGCGGGCACGGTCACCAGCGCGACCAGCCCGACGCCGGTCCCGACGAGCTGCCCGAGCGACCCGCCACGGGCGCGCATGAGGCTCAGGGCGTGGTGGGTCCGCTCGCCCACCAGCTGCACGGCGAGCGCGATCACCCCCAGCGAGACGGCCAGCAGCCCGCCGAACAGCAGCACGAGCAGCGTCTCGGCGGCTCGCAGGCGGTCGAGGAAGCCGGAGAGCAGCGTGGTCAGCCCGGTCTGCGGTGCGTAGCCGGCCACGCTCCCCTCGATCCGGGCGCGGTCGATGTACCGGGCGACGGAGCCGATGAGCGAGTCGGCGTTCCGCGCGTTCACCGCGGACGACCGCACGGGGATGACCCACTGGTAGGTGAGCAGGCGGGCGCCGCCGGCGAGGCTGAGCAGCGAGTCCGCCGAGGTGAGGGAGGTGATGTGCGTCTCGTCGTCCCCGGAGGGCTTGACCCGTACCGAGACGTTCAGCATGTCCTCGTTGTGATGCCAGTACCTGTCGGTCGCGTCGAGCGGCTCGAAGATGGCGGTGACCCGGGCCGCGACGGGGTTGCTGTGGCCGAGCACCAGCACGGTCCCGATCGGCAGGTTCATCCGCTTCGACGCCTGCTCGACCAGGGCGATGTCGAGCCGCGGTATGTCGGGATGGTCGGGAACGCTGATCCGTCCCGCCGGACCGGGAGGGGTGCCCCGAACGAAGCGGACCCGCCGGTCGGCGTCGGACAGCCAGCCGAGGTTGACGAACTGGCCGGACATGGCGCGCCGTCCGAGAAGGCCCGCGACGGGAGTCCCCGCGGTCTTGGCGTTGTAGTGGGCGCGCGAGCCGGGCCCCTGGTCGGTGACCGCGCGGAGCTCGGGGGGCAGCAGCCGCCACCAGGTCTGGTTCGCCGTGGCGAACTGGGCGGGCTCCGTCAGGACGTCGAGCGTGGTGGCGGGGCTGCGCCCGATCAGCAGATCCGTCTGGGTGGCGGACGTCTGGTCCAGCAGGTGCCCCAGCGCGTCGTCGTAGGCGGCCTGCATCATCCGGGGCAGGCCCGCGATCAGCAGCGAGGCGCTCAGCACCAGGATCGCCAGCACGGCGACGGGGGCCCGGTGCACCCGGGCGAGCAGGACGGCGTTCACCGGTCATCCCCGATCCGCAGGGCGCGATCCAGGCCGTGGCCGCGCAGGTTACGGGCGAGCACCGCGACGATCCCGAACAGCGCCGCGGCCACCACCACCAGCAGCCCCGCCGTGGCGGGCCAGGGTATGTCGAGCAGCACGTCCGGCGTGACCGACGTCGCCTGCCCGGTCAGCACGATGTGCGGCACCACGAGCGAGGCGACCACCACGGCCAGGACCGTGCCGCTCGCCAGCGACAACCCGATCAGGAACGTCTGCTCGACGGTGAGGAGCCCGAGGATCTGCCGCGAGCTCACGCCGAGCGCCCGCAGGATGGCGAACTCCGCCATCCGTTCCCTGGCCGCGACCGCCGCGTTGACCACGAAACCCAGCAACGCGAAGGCGAGCGCGGCGACGAAGCCGAGGACCAGCGCGCCCTGCAGCCCGCTCGCCAGCGGATCGTCGCGCAGTTCACGGCCGAGGGCCTTGAGGTCCACCACCGTCTGGTCCCACTCGGGCCTGCGTTTCAGCTCGGCCGCCGCCGGGGCCGTGTCGCCGCCCCGCGTGCCGATCCACCATTCCGTCACGGTGCGCGGCGACCTGCCCGACGCGAGCTCCCGCGTCTGGAGGGTCTCCCAGTCGGCGAGTACGGCGGGCTGGTCGGAGGTGGTGCCCGGCAGCGCGTCGAGGATCCCGGCCACGGAGATCCGGGTGGGCGTCCGTTCCATGGTGACCATGGCGACCTGGCCCACGGCGAGGTTCTCGCTGGCCGCCAGCTCCTTGGTGATCACTACCGGCAGCGCGCCGAAGATCTTCGCCTGCGGCGCGGTGGGCGGCGCGAACAACTCGTCGTCGCCCTGCTCGGCGGGGGCCGGGAGGACCGTCAGGATCTGCGGGTCCACTCCCTCCACCGACGTGGGCGAGCGCCCGATCGCCACGCTGAACAGCCCGCTCTCGCCGAGCTCGGCGGCGGGCAGGACATCCGGCCGCGACGGCAGCCGGTGCGCCCAGCGGACACCGGCGGGCTGGGCCAGTTCGGGGCCGTCCCCGGTGCGGATCCGCTCCACCGCGAACGTGAAGGCGCTGCCGTGCACCGGTACCGGCACCTCCAGGGAGAAGCCGCGCACCGACAGCGGATAGGTGATCCGCCCGCTGCGCCCGCTGAGGGACGCGAGATCGACCCGGACCTCGTTCGCCCCCCTTTCCAGCGGACCGATCCGGGTCTCCCACCGCACACCGAGCCCGTCCTGAAGCAGCATGCGCACCGGCATCTTCTCGTACGGCGCGGCGGCGTCGGCCTCCTCGACCGTCAGGCGGAGGTCCACCGTCAGCTCGGCGGGCTCGCCCGGCAACGGCAGCGCGGGCAGCGCCGGCCGGCCCGCGACGAGCCGGTCGGCGATCGTGCTCAGGGAATCGGCGGCCAGGTCGGGGCGCAGTCCGGCCAGGCCGCCCACTTTGCCGGCGTCCAGCGCGAGAAGGGTGACCTCGTTGTCGCCGAACTCGCCGCCGGCGCGGTAGGCGGGGCTGAGCGACTCCACCCCCGGCAGGGCCGCGTAGGCCGTGCCCCGCCCCAGCGGGCCGAGTTCGTGCCCCTCCACGGGGCCCGCGACCCGCAGGTCCGCGCCCGCCCGGTGCCTGGCCTGGTCCTCCTGGGAGGCGCGCCAGGTGGTCGCCGTCGCCAGGGACAGCACGCCGATCGCGATGGCCATGGTCAGCAGCAGCGCCGGACCGGAGTAGCGCAGCGGCCGGCGGCTGACCTGCCAGGCTCCCAGCGCGGGCGCGAGCCCGGTCCGCTTCGAGGTGATCCGTTCGGCCAGCCGGGAGATCGGCGACACCAGCCGCAGCCCGAGCATGCCGCCGCAGAGCAGGGCCAGCGCGGGGCCGGTGATGATGAGCGGGTCGATCCCGAGCTCGCCGCCCGCCGTGGCGGTGACCGGCGCGCCGTACGATCGCAGCTGCCAGATGGCCAGCGCCGCGACGCCGAGCACCGCCAGGTCGGCCCCCGCCCGCTGCGCCAGCCCCTTGCGGTCGCCCCGGCCCCGCGCCGACTGCTCCTCCACATACGTACGGCGCGCACCGCGCAACGCGGGCAGCGAGAGCAGCACGGCGCAGCCGAGCGCGACCAGGCCGGACACCACGAAGCCGGCCAGGTCGGCGTTCGGCGCCAGCCGTACGCCGGAGGTCTCGATCCACGGGATGGACGCGACGAGACGCAGTAGCGGCGCGGCGAGGAACGGCGCGGCCAGCGCGCACGGGAGGGCGATGAGCAGGGCCTCGCCCGCGGCCAGCGCCGCCAGCCGTACGCTGCCGGCGCCGCGCGAGCGCAGCAGGGCGACCTCCATCCGCCGGTGGTCGGCGAGCAGCCGGGCGGTCAGCATGAGCGCGTAGGCGGCGAGCAGCAGCAGTTGCAGGACGGGTACGAGCATGGTGGAACGTGCCACGGTGCCGGCGGTGTCGAGCTGGGCGAGCATGTCGGGGAGACGGGTGCGGGCCGTGCAGTCACCGCAGCCGGCTTGGCCGGGCAGGTTCGCCATCGCGGAGCCGAGAGTGGTGGCGAGCTCGTCCATCCGGTCGGGGGCGAGGGCCCGCAGATCCGGCTCGGCGATCCAGGAGACGGACACATCGGTGGTGAACCGTCCCGCGAAGGTGTCGAGCGGCACCATCAGCGGACCGTACGTCGTGAAGTTGCCCCGCTCCACGCCGCGGCTCAGCAGGCCCTCGGCGGTCCAGCGGTCGCCGTTCGGGTCGTTCAGCGTGTAGATCCCGGTGATCTTCACACGGACCGGTGCGTGGTCGAGACGGCCCTCGATGGTGATCTCGCTGCCGGTGGACAGCCCCATCGCGCGGGCGGCGGGCTGGGAGAGGACGGCCTCCACGGTGCCGGTCGTCGTGCCGGTCGTCGTGCCGGTCGGGCCGGCGGGGCGAGCCCAGGCGCCGCTCTGCAGCCGGGCGTGTCCCTCCAACCCCTCGTACACGCCGAACCTGGTCAGCTCGGGGGTCTTGCGTTTCGCCTGGCCGGGCATGGCGTAGGAGTCGGAGCGGGAGCTGACGGTCAGGGTGGTGGGGAGACCGGCGTAGGCCCCGGTCAGCCGGTCGCGGATCGACCGGTCGAACGTGGGGAAGGTCTCCTTGGAGACGGGCGAGGTCACCGTGGCCGAGACGATGCTCGGCAGGGCGGTCTCCATCGCGCGGCGGACGCCGACGTCCACCACCGAGGAGGCGTACATGGTGAGGGCCACCAGGGTGGTCGTCGCCAGGAGGATGGAACCGAAGGCGGCCAGGAGGAGCAGCGGCTCGCTGAACGCGCGCTGCAGCAATAACGGTGCCCGCCCCCGCATGAGTACCGCCTCCCGATGAGCCCCTTACCTTGCAGTACGCACGATTGATCAGTATTCGGCGGGAGGCAATACGCCGGGGCGCTCGGTGATGGACCCGATATGCCGCGGCGACCCGGGCGTGATATCGAAATCGTGACAATTGCCGGTGATGGGCCCGGTGGCGGGCCCGGTGACGGGCTGGGAACGCCGAAACGCCGCACCCCTATGGTCAGGGAGTGCGGCGTGCGGAAAGCCGTGGCCTGCTCGGCTCCCGGCTCGGCCCGCCGGACCGGTGATCGGCCCTGCGTGCCGTGCCGGGCCCTGCTCGGCCCCGGCTGGTCTGAACGATCCTGCTCGGGCCTTACTCGGCCCGGGTGTTACTTGGCGGCAGCCAGGGCGGCGGCGCGCTTGGCGATCGCCGACTTGCGGTTGGCCGCCTGGTTCTTGTGAATGACACCCTTGCTCGCCGCCTTGTCGAGCTGGCGGGAGGCGGTGTGCATGAGCGCCACGGCCTCGGTCGCGTTGCCCTGCTCGGCGGCCTCGCGGAACTTGCGGACCGCCGTCTTCAGGGACGACTTGACCGCCTTGTTGCGCAGCCGGGCCTTCTCGTTCTGTCGGTTGCGCTTGATCTGGGACTTGATGTTCGCCACGAAGAAGCCTCGGTATGAAAGTCGGTGGATGGGGCGCGCGGGCAAACTTCAGAGGGCGCGCCACACGCAGTTGAACAGGCTACCAAGCAGTCGGTGCCTGGCCCAAATCAGAGTCTATCCCGGCCGCACCCAATGCCGGTGATATTCGCCCCAGTCCTCCTCTGTGGCGGCGAAGTCGACGTAGAGGGCCAGGCCGAAGCGCGGGTGCGGGGCGCCCCGGCGGGTCAGGGCCAGGCGGGCCCCCCGGGCGGCGGTGGCGACGCTCTCCGCGGAGTCGCTCCAGCCGGCATCGTGGTCGTGGTAGGCCGGGGCGCCGATGAGGATCGACGTGGTCGCGGGGACCGTCTCCATGGCCAGCGTGGCCTGGCGGAAGACGTGACCGCCGTAGAGAGAGGCGAAGGGGAGGTAGGAGTCGTAGGTCATGATGGCGACCTGGTCGGTGCGCGCGGCGACCTCGCGGAGGTAACCGCGCGACCAGTACTTGTCGTGCCCCACCGCCACGCGGGCGAGCGGGCGCATGCCGGAGTACGGCTCGATCTGGGGGGTCGAGGTCGTCAGCAGCTTGCCGCCGATGAGGGCGCGGGTGCCGCTCAGGAGGTCGAGGAACTCGGTGTCGCCGTCGCCGATCGGCTCGAAGTTGTAGTGGACGCCGTCGAAGCCGAGTTCGATCATGTCGCCCGCGCCGGCGAGCACCCGCCGCCGGGTCGCCGGATCGTCGAGGTCGAGGACGTCGTCGACCCTCTGGCCGAGCCAGGCGGAGACGCGGATCCCGGGGAGCCGCTCCCGCCACCATTTCAGGAAATTTCCAGCGTTGGGGTATTTGTCGGGGTTAAGTGTGCCGTCCGGGTCGAAGGGGCCGGAGTGGACGTACACATCCCGGACCGCCGTCGTGCGCAGCCGTACCGCCAGGGCCTCCAGGTCGCGCTCCGTGCGGCGGCCGTCGACCCACGCGTGGCCGAGCCACAGGGCGTCCTGGCCGCTCGCTTTAGCCCAACCGGCCGGTGGCCCGGTAAACTGCAGATACAGCGCGGCGGCCACTACGCCGGCGAGCAGGCCGGCAAACGTCAGCAGCACGGCCGTCGCCCGTATGAGCAGGCGAAGGCCGTCGCGTACGGCGGTTCGGGTAAGCACCCGGACATGTCACCATGGAAGACGGCTGACCACCAGCCGTAGATCGTACTCAGCTCTCGAAACGGACCCCGGTGCGTACTCAGCCTGGCCAGACCGATCCCGCGGTGCTTCGGAACTTCTGCATCATCGCGCACATCGACCACGGCAAGTCCACGCTTGCCGACCGCATGCTGCAACTCACCGGTGTGGTCGACGATCGGCAGATGCGCGCGCAGTACCTCGACCGGATGGACATCGAGCGCGAGCGCGGCATCACGATCAAGTCGCAGGCCGTGCGCCTGCCGTGGACGGTCAACGGTGTCGGCCACGTGCTGAACATGATCGACACCCCGGGCCACGTCGACTTCACCTACGAGGTGTCGCGGTCGCTGGAGGCGTGCGAGGGCGCGGTCCTGCTCGTCGACGCCGCCCAGGGCATCGAGGCGCAGACGCTGGCCAACCTCTACCTGGCGATGGGCGCCGACCTGCACATCATCCCGGTGCTCAACAAGATCGACCTGCCGGCGGCCCAGCCCGACAAGTACGCCGCGGAGCTGGCCGGGCTGATCGGCTGCTCGCCCGACGACGTGCTGCGCGTCTCCGGCAAGACCGGCGCGGGAGTCGGCGAGCTGCTCGACAAGGTCGTGGCCGAGGTGCCCGCCCCGGTCGGCAACGCCGACGCGCCCGCGCGTGCGCTGATCTTCGACTCGGTCTACGACACCTACCGGGGCGTGGTGACCTACATCCGGGTGATCGACGGTCACCTGAGCAAGCGCGACCGGCTGCTGATGATGTCCACCGGCGTTCAGCACGACACCCTGGAGATCGGCGTGATCTCCCCGGAGCCGACGATCTCGGCCAAGGGCCTGGGCGTCGGCGAGGTCGGCTACCTGATCACCGGCGTGAAGGACGTCCGGCAGTCGCGCGTCGGCGACACCGTGACCTCCGCCGTCAAGCCCGCCACCGAAATGCTCGGCGGCTACGACCACCCCCGGCCGATGGTCTTCTCCGGCCTCTATCCGATCGACGGCGACGACTACCCCGAGCTGCGCGAGGCCCTCGACAAGCTCCAGCTCAACGACGCCGCGCTCACGTACGAACCGGAGACCTCCGCCGCGCTCGGCTTCGGCTTCCGCTGCGGCTTCCTCGGCCTGCTCCACATGGAGATCGTCCGTGAGCGCCTGGAGCGGGAGTTCAACCTCTCGCTGATCTCCACCGCGCCCAACGTGGTCTACCAGGTGAACATGGAGGACGGTAAGGAGTTCGTCGTCACCAACCCCTCGGAGTTCCCCGCCGGGAAGATCGACCGGATCTTCGAGCCGGTCGTGAAGGCCACGGTGCTCGCGCCCTCCGACCACATCGGCGCGATCATGGAGCTCTGCCAGGGCCGCCGCGGCGTCCTCCTCGGCATGGACTACCTCTCCGAGGACCGCGTCGAGATCCGCTACACCCTGCCGCTCGGCGAGATCATCTTCGACTTCTTCGACCAGCTCAAGTCGCGTACCCGCGGTTACGCCTCGCTCGACTACGAGCCCTCCGGCGTCCAGGAGTCGGAGCTGGTCAAGGTCGACATCCTGCTCCAGGGCGAGGCCGTCGACGCCTTCAGCGCCATCGTCCACAAGGACAAGGCCTACGCCTACGGCGTCGAGATGGCCAAGAAGCTGCGCGAGCTGATCCCGCGGCAGCAGTTCGAGGTGCCGATCCAGGCCGCGATCGGTTCCCGTGTGATCGCCCGCGAGAACATCCGCGCCATCCGCAAGGACGTCCTCGCCAAGTGCTACGGCGGCGACATCAGCCGTAAGCGCAAGCTGCTGGAGAAGCAGAAGGAGGGCAAGAAGCGGATGAAGATGGTCGGCCGCGTCGAGGTCCCCCAGGAGGCGTTCGTGGCCGCCCTCTCCACCGAATCCTCGACGGAGAAGGCGAAGAAGTAGCCCACCGGGTACGGCGGGCCGCCTGAACCGTGATCCGGAAAGTGTCGGTGGCGTCACGTAGCTTCTGATCGAACGTGTGTGCGATCCAGGAGGCGACTGTGACCGGAGACGTTGACGAGGCCGACCGATTCCTCCGCGCGGCGATGCTGGGAAGCGCGATGGCGGCGGAGATCCAGCGGATCCTGTCCGCCAACGTGCGGCCGGCGGAGGTCGCGGCCGACGGAACGATCCTGGTGGAGGTGCCGTTCCCCGACTCCACCGTCCTCTACGCGGTGCTCGACGCCGCGGCGGCCTGCTTCGGGAGCCCTAGACGGGACGGCTCGCCCGAGGAGGCGAGACAGGCGGTTCTGGAGCCGGTCCTGCAGCTGGCCGCGCTGCTGGGGGAGCCCGGCGACGGCGGGCGCAGGAGGTCGGAGGTCGGCTAGACCATACCTCCGCACCGGGCCGTCGCCCGCCTTTCACGAGCTCAGCCGGCGGCCTTGAGCAACTCGTTGGCCTTGGCCTCGGCATCCTTGAGCGCCTGGGCGGGGTCCTTCTCGCCCTGCATGGCGAGCTGGACCTCGGCGGCCACGGCCTTGGAGACGGCGGCGCCCCAGGCGGCGGTCTCCGCCTTGCGGGTGGCGATCTGCTCCTCGGTCACCTGGGTGCGCTGCGCCTGCTCGGCGCCCAGCCGGCGGGCGACGGACAACGGGTCGCCGCCTGTCTGGCCGGTGAAGAAGGAGTCCTTCAGCGCGTCGGCGGCACTGGGGAAGATGGCCACCTTCGGGTCCTTGACGAAGCGGAGCTGGCTCTCCGCGTTGGTCACGAACTTGGCGAACTCGGCCGCGGCCGCCGCGTTCTTGCTGGTGCTGGCGACGGAGAGATACTGGCCCTCCCACACGTCGAAGGCCTTGGCCTCCACGGCGGCGGTGACGCCGAGCTTGGGATAGAGCGTGGGGGCGTTGTCCTTGACGTAGCGCAGGAAGCTGGCGTTGCGGTCGCCGAAGACGAGCTTGCCCGCGGCGAAGCGGTTGGACAGCTCGGTGGGCTCGGCCGACAGCGTGTCCCGGGGCAGCGCCCCGGCCTTGTACAGCCCGGCCAGCCGGGTGACCCACTTCAGCGCGGTCGGGTCGGTGGAGAACGCCAGGGTCTTGCCGTCCGGGCCGAAGAATTTCACCCCGAGCGACTGCCAGTCGGTCTTGATGCGCTCGGTCGGGTTCGCGATGGTCGCGTGGTACTTGCCGCCCGACACCTTGGCGATCTGGTCGGCGGCGTCGAACAGCTCGAAGACGTCCTTCGGCGGGTTCGCCGGGTCGAGTCCCGCGGTCTTCATCAGGTCGGTGTTGACCGCCAGGACGTTGAAGCCGCCGTACCACGGCATGGCGGTGTGGGCGGACCCGGCGAACGTGGCGCCCGACCACATGGCGGGGATGAACTGCTTCCCGGCGTCCGGGACCTTGGTGTCCAGGTTGAGCAGGTATCCGGCCTTGGTGAGCGCGATGGCGGTGGCTTCGTTGAGGTTCACCACGTCCGGCATCGTGCAGGCGGCGGCGTTGGCGAGCAGGCGGGGCGTGAACTCCGAGTCGCCCGGGTCGTCCACCCAGTTGACCTTCACGCCGGGGTGTTCCCGCTGGAAGTCGGCGATGATCGGGTCGAAGACCGGGGCGAAGTCGTTCTTCAGGCTGGTCGTCTGGAACGTGATCTCACCCTTGATCTCGCCCTTGAGCGGTCCCGGGCCGACGTTCTCCTTGGGCACCGGGCAGTTGCCCGCCATGGCGGTGTCGCCTCCGGCCGGGGTGTCGCCGCCTCCGGACAGCCCGCAGGCGGCGGTGGTGAGGCCGAGGGTGACGGCGGTGAGCACCAGTTTGCTGATCTTCATGGGGGTCTCCTTACTCAAGGGTGAGCGCGAAGGCGTGCGAGACGCGGTGGCCGTCCGGCAGGCGCACGGTCACCGCGCCGTCCGCCGCGCTCCAGTCGAGGGGGCCGTCGTGGCCGAGCAGCCCGACCTTTCGCGGGATCCGCGTGACGGGCACCCGGACCTGGCGGAGGTCCGTGCGCAGGCCGATCGCGTAGACGGTGTCGCCGCGCCGGGTGAAGACGAGATCCTCGCTCTCGTACGGCTCGCAGGGGCGGGTGCCGTAGACGGCCTCGCCGTGCACGTCCAGCCAGCCGCCGATCTCGGCGAGCCGTTCGTAGACGCGGGCGGGCAGTGCGCCGGTGTGGTCGGGGCCGATGCCGAGCAGCAGGTTGCCGCCGCGGGCGATGATCCGGCAGAGCAGACGGACGACGTCGCCCGCCGTCTTGTACGTCTCGTCCGGGCCGAAGGTGTACCAGAACGGGCCCAGGGTGATGCAGCTCTCCCAGGGGAAGGGCTGCAACTCGGCGGGCACGGTCTGCTCGGGGGTGCGGTAGTCCTCCTGCGGCCCGTGCACGTCGCGGTCCACGACCAGGATGCCGGGCTGCAGGTCGCGGGCGCGGGCGGCCAGGCGTGGCAGGTCCAGGTCCTCGCGCGGCGCCCGTACCCAGCCCCCGTCCAGCCAGAGCAGGTCCACCGGGCCGTAGCCGGACAGCAGCTCCTCGATCTGGCCGTGGGTGAAATCGGCGAACCGCCGCCACCGCTCCGGCTCGTCCTCCGCCCGGTAGTTGGCATAGCGGTCAGGGGTGTCCCGGCCCGGTACCCAGTAGTCCGGGTGGTGCCAGTCGGCCTTGGAGAAGTAGGCGCCGACGCCCATGCCGTGAGCGCGGAAGGCGTCGAACACCGCACCGGCGACGTCCCGGCCGAGGGGGGTGTTGGTGGACTTGTACGTCGACAACTCCGTGTCGTACATCGCGAAGCCGTCGTGGTGCTTGGTGGTGAACACCACGTACCGTATCCCCGCCTCCGCGCACGCCGCGGCCCACTTCTCCGGGTCGAACGCGGGCGCGTCGAAACCCTCGGGGAGCTTCTCGTAGTGCTCGCGATACCCGGCGCGGTCGTGGGCCCACGGGTCGGGGCGGGCCATGAAGTCGTCACCCTCATCGCACAGGGTCCAGCTCTCGAAGACGCCGAGGCGACTGTAGGGACCCCAGTGGATGATCACGCCGAACTTCTGGTCACGCCACCATTCGAGCTTGGCCCGCACAGCGGGGTCGTCCGGCCACACGTACTCGTTCATGTCCGCTCTCCCGTGATCACATTTTCACCGCGCCGGATGCGACGCCGCGGTAGAACCAGCGCTGGGCCAGAAAGAACAGGGCCACGACGGGGATGACGGAGATCATCGACCCGGTCATGATGAGTTTGTCGTCGACGCCGAACGAGCTCGACGACATCCGCGACAGCCCCAGGGTGAGCGTGAGGTTCTCCTCCGACCGCAGCACGATGAGCGGCCACAGGAAGTCGTCCCACGCCGCGATGAAGCTGTTGATCGCGACCACCGTCATCGCTCCCCTGGCCGAGGGCAGGAAGATCCGCCGGAAACGCGTCCACTCGCCCGCTCCCTCCATCAGTGCCGCGTCCTCCACCTCGGACGGCACGGCCAGGAACGCCGCCCGCATGATCAGCACGTTGAAGGCGCCCGCGATGCCGGGCAGCCAGGCCCCGGCCAGGGTGTCGACGAGCCCCATGTCCCGGATGCCGAGGAACAGCGAGATCATGATCGACTCGAACGGGAACATCATCGCCAGGACCAGCAACAGGAACACCGCCCTGCGCCCGCGCCAGCCGGGCCGCGACATCATGTAGCCGCCGAACGAGGCGAAGACCAGGTTGCTGGCGATGGCCAGCGCCGCGATGGTCGCGCTGTTGGCCATGTACGACGCGATCGGCACCGATTCCGCGATCTTCACGAAGTTGTCGAACGTGAGGTTCCTCGGCCACCAGGAGGCGTTGTCGCCGTAGACGTCCTCACCCGGCCCCTTGAGCGCGGTCGAGAGTTGCCACAGGAGCGGCCCCACGGTGATCGCCAGTACGGCGAGCAGCAGGACGTATCTTCCGGCGAGCCTGATCGCGGCCTTCACGAGCCCTCACCTCTGGAGATCTTCTGGCCCAGCAGTGTGAAGCCCACGGTCAGCAGAAAGAGCGCGACGGAGGCGGCGGCGCCGAATCCGGCGTTGCCCGTCACGGGGTCCAGACCCACGTCGCGGATGTAGAACGGCAGGGTGCGTGCCTGGCCGCCGGGTCCACCGGTGGCCCCGCCGAGCGCGAAGACCTCGGTGAAGACCCGGAGCGATCCGATCGCGGTCAGTGTGCCGACGAGCAGCATCGTGGGCCGCACCCCGGGCACCGTGACGTGCCGGAAGCGGTGGAACGCGCTCGCGCCGTCCACCGAGGCGGCCTCGTGCAGTTCCTTCGGAACGTTCCCGAGCGCGGCCAGATAGAGGATCATGTACCAGCCCAGGCCCTTCCACACGGTCATCGCCATCGCCCCGAACAGCACCAGCGTCGCGTCGGACAGGAACGGAACCGGCTCGCCGGCCAGCCCGGTCGCCAGCAGCGCGCCGTTGATCAGCCCGTCGTCGCGCAGCAGCCACTGCCAGCTGAACCCGGCCACGATGATCGAGGCGAGCACCGGCGTGTAGAACGCCGACCGGAAGAACCCGATGAACGGGATCTTCTTCTCCACCAGTACGGCCAGCAGCAGCGGCAGGATGACCATCAGCGGCACCACGACCAGCGCGTACAGCACGCTGTGCCAGGTGGCCGACCAGAAGGCCGCGTCACCCAGCAGGCGCGTGTAGTTCCCCAGCCCCACGAACCCCGACGGCCCGCCCAGCGGCTTGGCGTTCGTGAACGACAGCAGCACCGTGTTGACGAACGGGAACACCCCGAACACGACCGCCGCGGCGATCACGGGAGCACACCACAACCAAGGCATCCACCAGGGACGATGGAGCGCGGCACCGGACTTGGCGGTGACTTGCGGCGCGGGCTCGCGCGAGGGGGGCGGTGCCGCGGGGGAGAGTGTGTTGATCATGATCCATTTCCCGGTCGAGGGTCAGCGGCGCGGGCCGTACAACTCGTCCCGCACCGCCTCCAGCGCCATCAGCACGGCTCCGCGCAGCACCGAGTTGCCTTCCACGGCGGAGGTCACGAGCCGCACCCGCAGCGGGGCCAGCTCGGCGACCTCGGCCTCGATACGCGCGATCAGCGGGCCGCACACGCGCCCCACCTCGCCGGTGAGCACGACGAGCCCGGGATCGACGACGGCGCACACGGCCACGATGCCCACCGCGATCCGCCCGGCCACCTCGGCCAGGAAGTCCTGCCCGCCGTCGCGCAGCACGTCGGGAACCGTCCGGCCGCGTACGTCGTGCTCGCGGGCCAGGGCGAGAACGGCCCGCGAGCCGGCCAGCCCCTGGAAGCCGCCCTTGTAGAGGCCGCTGCGCCGGTGTATCCGCTGCAACGTGGCGCCGTGCAGCGGCAGGTAGCCGACCTCGCCCGCGCCGCCGCCGCTGCCTCTCCGCAGCCGCCCGCCGAGCACGAGCCCCATCCCGACCCCGCTGCCCAGGGTGAGCAGCGCGAAGTCGTCGCGGTCGCGGGCCGCGCCGACCAGGTGCTCGGCCAGCGCGCTGAGGTTGACCTCGTTCTCGAACACGACCTGCCGTCTCAGCTCCTCGCGCAACTGGGTCAGCGAACCGTGGTGCCAGCTCGGCAGGTCGGACGAGAACGCCATGTCGCCGGTGGCCGGATCGACGATGCCGGGCGTGCCGACGACCACGCAGCGCAGATCGTCCACCGTGAGCCCGGCCTTGCTCGCGGCCTCGGCCACGGCATCGCGGACGAGGAGGATCGAGTTGTCCTTCGGGCGAGTGACGATCACCGCCGCGCCGGCCGTACGGCCGGTGATGTCGGCGACGACGGCGTGCACCTCCGTCGCCCGCAGTTCGACCCCGGCCACGTGCGCCCGGTCGGCGATGACGCCGTAGGTCCTGGCGTTGGGGCCGCTGCGTCCTTCACCCGCCTGGCCCGCCTCGGTGACCAGGCCCGCTTCCAGCAGCCGCTCCAGCAGTTCGGCCACGGTCGGCTTGGCCAGCCCGGTGCGCTCGACCAGCTGCGCCCGGCTGATCGGCCCCAGCTCGATCATCAGATCCAGGGCCAGCCGGTCGTTGATCGCACGGATCAGCCCGGCGGACGCCTTCCGGCTGCTCATGTCACTCCCCGTCGGATAGGAAGGTTCCCTTCCAGTTGTCGGCTGACGCTAGAGAGCGCAGCCAGGGCGTGTCAAGAGCCGTCTCGCTGTGATGTTCAGCGAAAAGTCACCATTGCGGCAGCGGGCATCGGCTGCCTAGACTCGCCTAACCGGAAGGGAACCTGTCTATCCCGCCAGTTCGGCGGGGGCCTCTCGTGAGCGGCCGACGCCGCGTCAGTCGCCCGGGTCGCCGACGATGGCCCTGAGTGCGGCGACATGGGCCTGGTAGGCGGTGCGACCGGTTTCCGTGAGGTGCAGCCACACACGTTGCCTGGTGTCGCGGACGGCCTTGTTCTGCGCCACGTAGCCCGCGTCCATCAGGACGCTGATGTGCTTGCTGAGCACCGAGGCGCTCACGTCGAGCTGCTGCTGGACGGTGCCGAACTCGGCCGATTCCACCGCGTCGAGCAGGGCGCAGATCCGCAGGCGGTTGGGCGCGTGGATGGTGGTGTCGAAGCCGTCGGCGGGTTCGCCTGTGGTCGTCATGCCGAGGCGCGCCGGCCGCCGAACAGGCCGATGACGAGGATGGCGACGGCCAGGATCTCGGCGAACGCGATCATCGCCCAGTTCTGGTCGAAACCCAGCTTGAGGACGGCGGCGGCCGTGCCGAGGGCGCCGACGGCGATCATGCACAGCCACACCCTGCGGGTCTGCTCCCGGCTGAACCTGGGGACGAGCCCCGCTCTGCTGATGAAGAGGCGCAGCGTCATGCCGAACGCCGTGAGCCACAGGAGCATGAAGACGATGAAGGCGGTGATCCCGGCGACCGTCGACGGGAGCTGGGTGGCCAGTGGGGAGACGGCCACCAGCGCGGCCAGGCTCGCGAAGTACCACCACGGGGGGCGGAGGGCGGCGGCGGCGTCGGTCTGGGCGCTCTGTGCCGCCTGCAGGGCGGCACGCGCCTCCTCGGGGGTCGGCCGACGACCTGAGGGCTCTTCTGTTTCCATAGTGGAAAGTGAAGCACTGACTTTCCGGTTCGTCAACTGTAGATTTTCCATATTGGAAACTAAAGGGCCGGACGGCGGATCGCGCCCGCCGCCCGGCCTTTGTTCCGGGGTGGTCAGCGAAGGACGGAGTGGAGGGCGGAGGTCAGGGAGGCGCGGGCGTCGTCCTGGTCGAGAGACCACATCATGGAGCCGCCGAGGCCCTTCAGGCGGATGTACGCGGCCTTCTGCACCAGTACGGCGGGGTCGTCATAGGACCAGAACTCGTTGCCGTCGTAGAGCCAGAGCGTGCCGGTGCGCAGGTCGCGATAGCGTTTGCCGGGTTTGGCGGCCAGCTGTTCGTAGTCCTCCGTGCCGGCGGCGAACGTGCCGGGAGCCGGTCCGGTGGCGGGCCGGTAGAGGCCGTCGCCGCCCGCCGTGACGCCGGTCCAGCCCTGGCCGTAGGCGGGGACGCCGACCACGATCTTGCGCTTGGGCGCGCCCCGGCTCAGGAAGTCGCGCACGGTCTGGTCCACGCTGAAGCGGACCTCGTTCGGATCGCGCCTGTCCGTCAGCAGGTTGCCGTTGTGGCCGGTCCGGCTCTCCCAGGAGCCGTGCAGGTCGTACCCCTGGACCGTGGCGAAGTCGAGCGCCCTGAAGACCCTCGGGACCTCGAACCCGGCGTCGATCTTGGCGGCCGCCGCCGGCAGGAACGCCGAGAGGACGCTGCGGCTGTCGAAGGCGTCCATCTGCCTGCGGAGCTCCTCGACGAACAGGGTGAAGTTCTGCTTGTCCTCGGGCCTGATGACGTTCCCGTCGTTTCCGGCGGAGCCCGGCCACTCCCAGTCGAGGTCGATGCCGTCGAAGACGCCGGCGCCCGCGCCCGCGGGGAGTCCGGGAAGCTCACCCTTCAGCCACAGTTCCACGCAGGAGGCGGCCAGCCGGGTCCGCGCCTCGGGAGTGAGCACGGCGTCGGAGAAGTGCTTCGAGAGGGTCCAGCCGCCCAGCGAGACGAGCGCCTTCAGGCCGGGGTGCTTGGCCTTCAGTTCTCTGAGCTGGTTGAGGTTGCCCTTGAGTGGCTGGTCATCGGTGTCTCCCGTGCCGTCCACGCTCTGCTCGGCGGACACCGGCCGCTGCCAGTCGGCCCAGGCGTCCGCTGACGCACATGTACCCTGTGCGGTCACGTCGCTGAAGGCATAGTTGATATGGGTTAGTTTGCCCGCTGCGCCACTGGAGTCGAGGTCTTTGACATGAAAGTCGCGGGCATAGATGCCCCATTGAATGAAGTAGCCCACACGCTTGAAGCGGTCGTCGTGCTGAGGGTGCGTCTGCGCCTGGGCGGGTGCGGCGGCCATGGCCGGCACGAGTGAGAGGGTGGCGATGAGTAGGATCCTGCAGAGTCGGACCACGGTGGCTCCACTGCTCCGAGGGAATACTTATAGGAAAGTTTCCTTTAAGTTTTCCCGGATCGTAGAACCGCGGGAACCGCGAGTCAACGGCCTGGAGGGTTCTTCCCGCCGGACCCGGCCGATTTCGCTACCCTTCCCGTTGGGCGGGTGAGGGCGCATGGCCGAACAGCAAGCATGTCTCCGTTGTGGCGCGCCGGTCGGCGGGCAGTCCAGGTGTCCCCGCTGCGGCACCGCCGTACAGGGTGCCGGCTCGCCGTCTCCAGGCCAGGCGCCGGCCGATCCGCAGGGACAGGCGGCCGGGCGACCCGGCCAGTGGCCGGGCGCACGCCGGGAGGACGCGGGCTCGTGGGCCCAGCGGCCCGGCACGCCGGGGTCGGGCCCGTACGAACCGGCGCCCCCAGGCGGGGGCGAGGAACCACCGACCTCGTACGGCGTGCGGCAGGGCCCGCCCACGGAGCACCCCCGCGAACGGCGGCCCGAGCCCGGCAGGCAGCCCTATCAGAGCCGGCCTGGAGAGAGCCGGCCTGGAGAAGGCGGACGCGGAGAGGGCGGACGCGGCGAGCCTGGACCGGCCGACACGGGACAGGGCTGGCAAGCACAAGGCCCGCAAGGCCCGCAAGGCCCGCAAGCCTGGCAAGGCCGGGAGCAGGGCGGACCTGAGCGGAGTGGACGCGGCCAGGGCTGGGAGGAGCAGGAGCAGGGCGGGTTCGGGCGGGGCCGGCAGGAGCAGGGGCGGGGAGAAGGCGGCCCGGGGCAAGGCGGCGGGCGAGGGCCCGGCGGATGGCAGGAGCCGCCACGAGGACCGGAGCTCTGGGCAGAAGGCGGCGATCCGGCCGAGGGGCGCAAACGGCGGTTATCAACGCCCGTCGTGGCAGTGGCCGTGGGGGCGCTGGTGATCGCCGTGGCGGTCTTCTTCGTCGTGCGCGGCACCGGCGGCGAGACGACCGGAACCACCCCCGTGAGCGCTCCCACCGTGACCGGCGACCAGTCCGAGGATCCGGACCCGTCCTCACCCAAGGAGACGGACCCGGCGGACCCCGGGCAGAAAGACGCGGCGGGGCAGGTCATGGCGATCGACGCGATCCTGTCCGACAGCGGCGGCGCCCGGTCGGGGCTCGGCCCGGCCCTCACCCAGGTGCGGACCTGCGAGGAGACGGAGACCGGCATCAAGACCATCGAGCGGGTCACCGAGGCCCGCCGTGGCCAGGTGGAACAGGTCGCGAAGCTCGGCGTCGGCGCGATCGACGACGGCGCCGCCCTGAAGCAGAGCCTCGCGACCGCGCTCGGCGCCTCCCTGGAGGCCGACGAGCGCTTCCTCGCCTGGGCTCGCCGCCACGCCGCCGACTGCGCCGCCGACTGGACCACCGACCCCGACTACAAGCGCGGCCTGGCCGCCTCCACCAAGGCCACCGCCGCGAAGAAGGAGTTCCTCGCCGCCTGGAACCCACTGGCCACCGCACACGACCTCCCGGAACGCGCCGCGCACGAGATCTGACCGGTCGGGGCACGCGTCCGGCGGCGGCAGACTGGAGGTGTGCCTTCCACCCTTCCCGACGGCGACGCGGTGCCCGTCTCAGGCGAGCTGCCGTCGAGCGCGCTCGACGGCCTCGGCTCCCGGCCGTTCGGCTTCTATGTCCACGTGCCGTTCTGCGTGACGCGGTGCGGCTACTGCGACTTCAACACCTACACCTCCGCCGAGCTGGGGCCGGGCGCGTCGCACCGCGACTACGCGGACACCGCGATCGAGGAGGTACGGCTGGCGCGGCGGGTGCTCGGCGACGCCGCGCCGAAGGTCGAGACCGTGTTCTTCGGCGGTGGCACCCCCACGCTGCTGCCGCCGGGCGATCTGGTCAGGGTGCTCGGCGCGATCGAGGCGGAGTTCGGCATCGCCGAGGGCGCAGAGGTGACGACCGAGGCCAACCCGGAGTCCGTGGACCCCGCCTCCCTGGCGACGCTCAGAGCCGGCGGGTTCACCCGGATGAGTTTCGGCATGCAGAGCGCCAGTGACCACGTCCTGCGGGTGCTGGACCGCCGGCACACGCCGGGCAGGCCCGCGGAAGCCGTACGGGAGGCGCGCGCGGCGGGCTTCGAGCACGTCAACCTGGACCTGATCTACGGCACGCCGGGAGAGACCGACGACGACTGGCGGGCCTCGCTGGAGGCGGCCCTTTCGGCCGGCCCCGACCACGTCTCCGCCTACTCGCTGATCGTGGAGGACGGCACCCGGCTGGCCGCCAGGATCAGGCGGGGCGAGCTGCCGATGCCCGACGACGACGTGGCCGCCGACCGCTATCTCATCGCGGAGGAGCTGCTCGGCGGAGCCGGTCTCACCTGGTACGAGATCTCCAACTGGGCTGTCTCCGAGGCCGCCCGGTGCCGTCACAACCTGCTCTACTGGACCGGCGGCGACTGGTGGGGCGTCGGTCCGGGCGCGCACAGCCACGTCGGCGGCACCCGCTGGTGGAACGTGAAGCACCCGGCCGCCTACGCCGCCCGCCTCGCCGAGGGCGCTTCGCCCGGACACGCCCGCGAGGTGCTCGGCGGCGACGACCGGGCGGTGGAGAAGGTCATGCTGGAACTCCGCCTCGCCTCGGGCGTCGGCCTCGCGGCGGTCCGCCGGGAGGCCCGGCCGGTCATCGACGACGCGACCGCTGCGGGCCTCCTCGAACTCGACCCCCTGACCCGTCGGGACCGTCTGGTCCTCACCCTGAAGGGTCGGCTCCTTGCCGACGGCCTGATCCGTGACCTGACTTTGTAAAGGCGCCCCGCTCGTGGGCGCCGATCAGCTGACGAAGCGGATGTTGATGGGATATCGGTAGTCCTGGCCTTGGTTGGTGGCCACCGCAGCCATGATCATCAGAACCAGGGAGCCGATGCCGACGACGATGAGCAACAGGATCCCGATCAGGATCAACGTCAGCACGGATGACACGAAGTAGGCGATGACCAGGGTGATCTGGAAGTTCAGCGCCTCGGCGGCCTGCCGGCGGACGTAGGGCGACTCGTCCTTCTTGACCAGGTAGAGGATCAGCGGGCCGACGAACGAGGTCAGCAGGCCCAGCAGGTGCGAGAGCATCGCCAGCATGGTGTCGTCGGAGCCCGGGCGCGGGCCGGGGCCGCCGGCCTGGAAGGGGCCGTACCCGGGCGGAGCGCCGTAGCCCGGAG
Organism: Dolomitihabitans soli; assembly: GCF_022213955.1. Taxonomy (GTDB): domain Bacteria; phylum Actinomycetota; class Actinomycetes; order Streptosporangiales; family Streptosporangiaceae; genus Streptosporangium_A; species Streptosporangium_A soli. The sequence continues at coordinate 308,758 of NZ_JAKNTW010000001.1, forward strand.
GAGCGCCGTAACCCTGGCCATAGCCGGGTGGAGGGCCGTACCCCGCGCCCTGGGATCGACTGTGACCCGGCCGCGGAGGCGGGAAGTCCTGAGGCCGGCGAGCCCCCTGACCGTAGCTCGGCGGGGGCCCATAGCCCGGACCTTGCGGCGGGCCGTGGCCGGGCGGCGGCGGTGGGGAGCCGTGAGCCTGGCCGTAACCCGGCCGCGGGGACTGGGAGGGCCCGCCGTAGCCGGGCGGAGGTGGAGGTGGGGGTGGAAAGCCGTGGGCCTGCCCATGACCCGGTTGCGGGTACTCGTGGGACCCGCCATAGCCGGGCGGGGGCGGGAAGTCGTGGGCCCGGCCATGACCCGGTTGCGGGGACTGGTAGGGCCCGCCGTAGCCGGGGGGCGGAGTGTTCTGAGCCTGGCCGTGACCGGCTTGCGGGGACTCGTGGAGCCCGCTGTAGCCGGGGGGCGGCGGGGGCGGAAAGTTCTGAGCCGGTTGAGCGGGCTCGTACGGCTGGGCGGAACCGGGCCGTGAAGGCGGGGAGGCCTGCGGCTCGTCGTGGTCGCGTGGCAGGGGCAGGGAGGATTGGGGGATGCCGTAGCCCGGGCGGGGCGGAGGGTAGTCGACCGGACGCGGGGTCTCCGCGGCCTCCGGAGCAATGATCTGCGTGTCCTGCGCGATCTGCTCGTCCTGCTCGTCCTGCTCGTCCTGCTCGTCCTGCGTGTCCCGTGCGTCCTGTACGTCCTGTGTGTCCTGCGCGATGTGCGTGTCTTGCGCGTCCTGGAGTTGAGGGGCGTCCTGCGCGTCGTGGGCCTGAGGGGCGTTCTGGGCCGGTGGAGCGTCCTGGGCCTCGGGGGGCGGCGGCGCGTCCTCGGGAGAAGGCCGAGGGGCGGACGGGTCGCTGTGGTCCTCGGGGCGCTCGCTCAATTCTGCTCCTGGGTCGGACCGGATTCCTCCGGTGTGGTGGTCACGAAGTCGATCAGCTCCTCCACCCGGCCGAGTAGCTCAGGCTCCAGGTCGGCATAGGTGGAGACCGCGGAGAGGATGCGCCGCCAGGCGTCGGGCGGGTCGAGTCGCCAGCCCAGGGCGGCGATGACGCCCTCCTTCCAGGGGACGCCGCGCGGCACCGCGGGCCACGCGGGGATCTTGACGACGGACGGCTTCACCGCCGCCCAGATGTCGATGTAGGGGTGTCCGACCACCAGCACGTGCGGCGAGGTGATCTGGGCGGCGATCCGGCTCTCCTTGGACCCCTTGACCAGATGGTCGACGAGGACGCCGAGCCGTCTGCCGGGCCCCGGCTCGAATTCGGCCACGATCGCGGGGAGATCGTCGACGCCCTCCAGGTATTCCACGACGACACCCTCTACCCGCAGGTCGTGGCCCCAGATCTTCTCGACCAGCGCCGCGTCGTGCACGCCCTCGACGTAGATGCGGCTCTCCCTGGCCACCCTGGCGCGCAACCCCGTCACGGCGATCGAGCCGGAGGCGCTCCGGCCGGGCCCGCTGACAGCCGGCCGGGGGCGCAGCAGGGTGACCGGCTTGCCGTCCAGCAGGAACGCGGCCGGTGCCAGCGGGAACACCCGCCGGCGGCCGAACCGGTCCTCCAAGGTGACGGCCTCCTTGTCGCAGGCCACCACCGCCCCGCAGAACCCGCTGTCGGGATCCTCCACCACCAGATCGCGCTCCGCGGGAATCTGGGGGATCTGGCCTTTCTTCGGCCGCCGCCAATCGCCGGTCAGCACGTCACGCCCGTACATATCAGGTGACGCTAGCAAAACACGCGATCACCCGGTGGCCATGCGGTTGCGCGCGCCCTTCCGCCGTACGAGGACGACGATCGTCACGATGATCGCGAACAGCAGCCCGGCGGCGGGCACCAGGACGAACACGAGCGCGGCCCCGCCGATCGAGCCCGCCAGCGAGCCGAGGTTCCTGCCCACGCCGAAACGGACGTCGCCGGCCTGGTCGGCGGTGCACGCGATCTTGTAACTGCCCGGCTCGGTGATGCCGATGTCGAGGATGTGCGTCCAGGTGGTCCCCGCGCTGGTGACGGTCTGGGAGACGTTCGAGCGGTTGAGTCTGGCCTGCTTGCCGCCGCCGTCGATCGTGCACCGGTAGCTGACGTTGCGGGCGGTGGCGATGTAGACGGCGGCCCCGTCGGCGGGGTCGAGGGCCACCGTCGCGGCCTCACCGCTGCGGAACGCGTTGGCGGGCGCGGCACTGTTCACCCCGGAGACGACCCCGGTGAGGAAGACGACGACGCCGACGACGCCGCACAGGACCGCGATCACCCACGCGATCACCACCCAGGTCAGCCGCGGCCTGATCTGCCGCTTGTCAGGACCGGGGTACTGCCCGCCGTGCTCCGGACCGGCGGCCCCGAACGGCGGAGGCGGCGGCCCGCCGTACTGGGGCTGCCCGTACTGGGGCTGCCCGTATTGAGACTGCCCGTATTGAGATTGAGACTGTCCGTACGAGGGCTGTCCGTACGAGGGCTGCCCGTACGGGGGCGGGTCGTGCTGAGGCTCGCCGTATTGTGGATTGCCGTATTGGGGGGCGCCCTGCGGAGGCGTCCCGTAGGGTGACGGGTTCGACGGGGGCGGATAAGAAGAAGGGGACCCGTACGGCGGTGCGGGAGGGGGCGTGGCCTGCGACGGACGGGGCACACGAGTGGTGCGGTCGTGCTCACCCTCGGGAGGATTGTCGCTCATATCGACGAGTGTGGACCACCTTGCCTGGCGCCGGAAGGCGTCCGGTGCGGCGGTCCTCGGGAGATCGTTACCTGACCGCGTTATCGCGCTGCCTGTGTCGTGGCCGTACACTTGGCACTCGGGAACACAGAGTGCCAGACCTGGCGTTTCTCAGTGGACCGATGCGGATCGCAGGGAGGTGAGCACGTTGGTCGACGACCGCAAGCTCGCGGTGCTCCGCGCCATCGTCGAGGACTATGTGTCCACCAACGAGCCGGTGGGGTCGAAGGCGATAACCGAGCGGCATAATCTGGGCGTCTCGCCCGCGACCATCAGAAACGACATGGCGGTCCTGGAAGAACAGGGTTACATCGCCCAGCCCCACACGAGCGCGGGCAGGGTGCCGACCGACAAGGGATACCGGCTGTTCGTCGACCGGCTCTCACAGATCAAGCCGCTGTCCGGGGCCGAGCGGCGGGCCATCGAGACCTTCCTCGCCGGCGCGGTCGACCTCGACGACGTGGTCATGCGCACGGTGCGGCTGCTCGCGCAGCTCACCCGGCAGGTCGCGGTGGTGCAGTATCCGACGATCACCCACTCCAAGGTCCGCCATGTGGAGTTGGTGCCGTTGACCGACCGCCGGGTGATGCTGGTGCTCATCACCAACACCGGCAGGGTCGACCAGCGGGTGATCGAGCTGCCCGAGGTGATCGACGAGACGCGCATCGCGCACCTGCGCGCGGTGCTCAACGCCTGCCTCGACGGCTGTGGGTTGAACCAGGTCCCCGAGACGGTGGCGGACCTGCCGGAGCGGGTGCCGGCGGAGGACCGGCCGGTCGCGGCGACGATCCTGTCGGTGCTGCTGGAGACGCTCGTGGAGCGGCATGATGAGAAGATCGTCTTTGCCGGGGCGGCCAACCTCGCGGCGGCGGGCGACTTCACCGTCGGCCTGCGCGATGTGCTGGAGGCGCTGGAAGAGCAGGTGGTGTTGATGCGCCTGCTCGGTGAGACCTCCGACACGACCGCGATAACTGTGCGGATCGGGTCGGAGAACCCCTATACCGGACTTCGCGGCACGTCCATCGTGGCCGCCGGATACGGTTCGGGCGGCAAGCAACTGGCCCGGCTCGGAGTGCTGGGCCCGACACGTATGGACTATCCGGTGACGATGGGCGCGGTGCGCGCAGTGGCACGTTACGTCAGCCAGATCCTGGCTGCATCTTAAGAGGTCGATAAGTGGCTAAGAGCGACTACTACGGCACCCTCGGGGTGCGCCGCGACGCCAGTCCGGAAGAGATCAAAAAGGCGTACCGCAGGTTGGCGCGCGAGCTCCATCCCGACGTGAACCCTGACCCCGCCACCCAGGAGCGGTTCAAGGAGATCACCCAGGCCTACGAGGTCCTGTCCGATCCCCAGAAACGCCAGATGCACGACCTCGGCGCCGACCCGTTCGCCGCCGGCGCGGGAGCCGGCGCGGGCGGATTCGGGGCGGGCTTCCCGTTCAGCGACATCATGGACGCGTTCTTCGGCCAGGCGGGCGCCGGCGCCCGGGGGCCGCGCTCGCGGGCCCGCCGTGGCCGCAACGCCACCATCAGGCTGGAGCTGGACCTGCGCGAGTCGGGCTTCGGCACGACCCGTGAGCTGGTCGTGGACACCGCCGTGCTCTGCGAGATCTGCCAGGGCTCGGGAGCCGCCTCGGGCACCCACCCGGACACCTGTGACATGTGTCACGGGCGCGGCGAGGTGTCGCAGGTCACCAGGTCCTTCCTCGGCCAGGTGATGACCTCGCGTCCGTGCCCGCAGTGCGGCGGCTTCGGGTCGATCATCCGTAACCCGTGCCAGGAGTGCTCGGGCGACGGCCGGGTCCGCACCCGCCGTACGATCAAGGTGCGCATCCCCGCGGGTGTGGAGGACGGCACCCACATCCAGCTCGCGGGCGAGGGCGAGATCGGTCCCGGCGGCGGTCCGCCCGGCGACCTGTTCCTGGAGATCGTCGAGAAGCCGCACGACGTGTTCGAGCGGCGGGGCGACGACCTGCACTGCACCGTGCAGATCCCGATGACCGCCGCCGCGCTCGGCACGATCCTCACCGTCGAGACCCTCGACGGGAAGGAGGAGATCGACATGCGCCCCGGCACCCAGTCGGGACAGGTCCTCCCGCTCTACGGCAGGGGCGTGCAACGGCTCAACGAGTCCGGGCGCGGCGACCTCCTGATCCACGTCAACGTGGAGACCCCGCAGCGTCTCGACCCCGAGCAGGAGGAGTTGCTCCGCGAGCTGGCCAAGCTGCGCGGCGAGGAACGGCCGACCGGCAAGTTCGCCCCCGGCCAGCAGGGCTTCTTCTCGCGCCTGAGAGACGCCTTCAACGGCCGATGACCGTGCCCGTGTTCCTCGCCGACGAGGAGCGGCTGGCCCTCGACGAGATCGTCCTCGACGGTCCGGAGGGACGGCACGCCGCGACCGTGCGGCGGCTGCGCGCCGGGGAGCGGCTCGACCTGACCGACGGCGCCGGGCGAGTCGCCGAGTGCGTCGTGACCGACGTGCTCAAGGACTCCCTGCGGCTGGCGGTGTCGCGCCGCTACGAGGTGCCCGCGCCCGCTCCCCGGCTGGTCGTCGTGCAGGGGCTGCCGAAGGGCGACCGCGGTGAGCTCGCGGTGGAGATGATGACCGAGGTGGGCGTCGACGTCATCGTGCCCTGGGCCGCGGCCAGGTCGATCACGCAGTGGAAGGGCGAGCGGGCGGGCAAGGCGCTGGCCCGCTGGCGGAGCACCGCCAGGGAGGCGGGAAAGCAGGCGCGGAGGTTTCACCTGCCGGAGGTGACCGAGCCGGCCACCACCGCGGCGGTCGCCTCGCTGATCTCCGCGGCTTCGCTCGGGGTGGTGCTGCACGAGGACGCGGTCAGCGCCCTGTCGAGCGTGCCGCTGCCGGCCGGGGGAGACATCGTCGTGGTCGTCGGCCCGGAAGGCGGGATCACCGATGAGGAGACCGAGCGGCTGAGCGCCTCGGGCGCCGTGCCCGCGCTGCTGGGCCCGACGGTGCTGCGCACCTCGACGGCCGGGGTCGCGGCGGCCGCGGTGCTGCAGACCCGCACCGGCCGCTGGTGACCGGTCAGCGGCGGCGCGGCGGACTTCGCGTCGGCTGAGGCCGGTCCGGCCTGGTGGTGGCGCACACCCGCGTCGGCCGTTCTGGGGCGCAGGGGAGCCGTCGGCGGGCGGGCCGGGGATGTCACGGGCCCGCGTCGGCCGGTCAGGGAAGCGGAAGCGGCGTGCCGCTGAGACTCATCATCGGCGTCTGCTGCTCCGTCTCCGTCGGTGTGGGGTGGGACGGCGGGCACTCCTCTGGCGGGCAGGAGTCGCCGGGCGTCGGGACCTCCGCCGACGGAGTGGGCGTCGGAGTGGGGGTCGGGGTGGACTCGGTCGGGCACGAGCCGGGTTCGCCGGGGGTGCGTGCGGGGACCTCGGTGGGCTCCGCCGTACCCGTCGGGCACGAGGTGCTCGGGGTGGGGGTCGGCGTCTGCGGGCGGACCGTCGCCGTCTTCGTCCGGCCGCTCGGCGTGGGCTCCGGCGTGGGCGAGACGGGCGGCCTGGGCGCCACGCTCGTGGCCGGCGGCAGCAGCGGGGAACGCGCGGTCGCCCCGATCTCCGGGGCGTTCGTCTCGTCGTCGACCACGGCCACCTCGCTGTTGTTCGGCGGTGACTCCTGGTCGCGGAGCTGGGGGACGGCGATGACGACCGCTGCCGCGACGAGAACCGCGCCGGCCGCGGAGGCGGCGGCCCGCCACCAGATCAGCCCGCGCGCGCCACGTTCGTCGATGCGGGCACGGATGATCTCCAGCCCGTCCGGGGAGGGAACGACCGCGTCCGCCTCCGCACGGAGGGCACGGCGAAGAACCTCGCCGTACTCGTCGGGGGACTCGGTCATGACAACTGCTCCAGACCGGTACGTAGGGCGGCCATGCCGCGGGCCGTGTGGCTCTTCACCGCGCCCTTGCTGATGCCCATCGCGTTGGCGATCTCAGCTTCGGACAGGTCACCGTAATACCGTAGAACCAGGGCTTCTCGCTGGCGTGTCGGCAGTTTTCGCAGTGCTTCGATCACTGCCGTTCTCTCAAGCTCGCCGATCGCTCCGTTCTCCGCGCTCGGCGCGTCGGGTAACCCCTTGGGCGCGTACTTCTCGACCACCGCGCGGTGGCGGAGCACGGAACGGGATCTGTTGACGACCGATTGACGCAGGTAGGCGAGTGCCTTGTCGGGATCGCGCAGTCTGCGCCAGGCGCCGTGAATGGCGACGAAGGCATCCTGCACGACCTCTTCCGCGGTCGCGTTGTCGCGGACGAGCAACACAGCGAGACGCACCAGTGACCGATAGTGCGCACTGTACAGCGCAGTCACGGCCGCGTCGGCATCCCATCCGACGGTCACCGCCCCGAGCGATCTATCGGCCAGAAGGGTCTCGGAGGTCACATCAGTGGGACGCGCGGGGTCCGCAGAGGGTTTACTACGGTCTTCCGGTTCATTAGGGGGCATGACCCAGTCGTGTCCTCGCCGGTGGCCTCGCCCGAATTCTGTTTTCGCTGCGTTGTTGCACAGACACCCTATCCGGATGGATCTTCCCTCGCAGCCCCACGACTGGTTACCGATTGGCAACAGCCCCCGACCGCTAGGCTGTGCACGTGGTGACCGACTGCCTCTTCTGTAAGATCGCGGCCAACGAGATCCCGGCCGAGCTCGTCTACGAGACCGAGCGCACGCTGGCCTTCCGTGATGTCAACCCGCAGGCTCCGACGCACGTGCTGGTGATCACGAAGGCCCATCACGCCGACGCCGCGGCGCTGGCGGAGGCCGACGAGGGGCTGGCCGACGAGGTCGTCAAGACCGCCCATGCCGTCGCCGTGCGGGAGGGGACCGCCGAGTCCGGCTACCGTCTGGTGTTCAACACCGGCCCCGCGGCCGGCCAGACGGTCCCCCATGTGCACTGTCACGTGCTGGGCGGTCGTGATCTGGGCTGGCCGCCGGGCTGAGCGCTACCATGACTCTTGAGAACCGTGCCTAATCCGGGAGGCGAACAGGCCGCCAGGCCTGCCCATGTCCGAGCTAAACGAATCCAGATCGAAGGGCCCGACCCAGACCCAGGCCAAGGTGGTCATCCCCGACGACCATTCCATGGTCGGCCTGCTGGGTTCCCGCGATGAGCTGCTCAGGGTCATCGAAGGCGCCTTCCGCGCGGACATCCACGTCCGCGGTAACGAGATCACCGTCACCGGAAGCCCCGAGGAGAGCGGCGCAGTCGTGCGTCTCTTCGAGGAGCTCGTCGAACTGCTGCGCGGCGGGACGCCGCTGACCGTCGACGCCGTGGAGCGCAGCATCGCCATGCTGCGGATGAGCTCCGACCGGCCCGCTGAGGTGCTGTCCCTCGACATCCTCTCCTCCCGAGGCCGGACCATCCGGCCCAAGACGGTCAACCAGAAGCGCTACGTCGACGCGATCGACAAGTTCACGATCGTGTTCGGCATCGGCCCTGCGGGCACCGGCAAGACCTACCTGGCGATGGCCAAGGCCGTGAAGGCGCTCCAGAACAAGGACGTCAACCGGATCATCCTGACCCGTCCCGCGGTCGAGGCCGGCGAACGGCTGGGCTTCCTGCCCGGCACCCTGTACGAGAAGATCGACCCCTACCTGCGGCCGCTCTACGACGCGCTGCACGACATGATCGACCCCGACTCGATCCCGCGTCTCATGGCGGCGGGCACGATCGAGGTGGCCCCGCTCGCCTACATGCGCGGCCGTACGCTCAACGACGCGTTCATCATCCTCGACGAGGCGCAGAACACCTCGCCCGAGCAGATGAAGATGTTCCTCACCCGGCTGGGCTTCGGTTCGAAGATCGTCGTCACCGGCGACGTGACCCAGATCGACCTGCCGGGTGGCACGCAGAGCGGCCTGAAGGTGGTGCAGGACATCCTCGACGGGATCGGCGACATTCACTTCAGCCGCCTGACCAGCGCCGACGTGGTGCGGCACCGGCTGGTCAGCGACATCGTCGACGCCTACGGGCGCTATGACGTCCTGGTCCAGCAGGCCGAGCCTCGCGCGATCAAGGGCGCCAAGCGTCCCCGGGGGCAGTGATGAGCGTAGAGGTGGCCAACGAGTCGGGCGTCGAGGTCGACGAGCGCGCACTGGTCGGGCTCGCCGGGCACGTGCTGGCGCAGATGGGCATCCATCCGCTGGCGGAGCTGTCCATCGTCATCGTCGACGAGCCGGCGATGACCGAGCTGCACGAGCGGTGGATGGGCGAGCCGGGCCCGACGGACGTCCTGGCCTTCCCGATGGACGAGCTGCGCCCCGGGTCGGGCGCCGGACGGCAGGACGAGGACGCGTCCGCCGATCCGGCCCTGCTCGGCGATGTCGTGCTCTGCCCGCAGGTGGCTGCCAAGCAGGCGGCCGAGGCCGGTCACGGCACGAAGGACGAGCTGGAGCTGCTCTGCACACACGGAATCCTGCACCTGCTTGGTTACGACCATGCCGAGCCCGAGGAGCACGCCGAGATGTTCGGGCTGCAGGGTGAGTTGCTCGAGTCGTGGCGGGGGGTGCGGCCGGAACGGTGAGTTCCGCCAACGGATGGTTGCTCTCGGCCGTCGTTCTCGTCGTGATCGGCGGCCTCATCGCCAGTGCGGAGACAGCGCTGGCGCGGATCTCCAGGGTGCGTGCCGACGAGTTCGCCAGGGAGGGCCGCCGGGGCGCCAAGCGCCTGCAGGCCGTCGTGGCGGATCCGCCGCGCTACCTCAACCTGCTGCTTCTGCTGAGGCTGAGCTGCGAGCTCATCTCCACGGTGATCGCCACGCTGCTCTTCATCGACCTGCTCGGTGACCAGGGCTGGGCGTACGCCTCGGCGGCCGCCCTGATGATCCTGGTCAGCTATGTGATCGTCGGCGTCTCCCCGCGGACCCTGGGCCGTCAGCACGCCGAGCCGATCGCCCTGGCGAGCGCTCCGATCGTGTCCGGGCTGACCCGCATCTTCGGGCCGTTGCCCCAGCTGCTCATTCTGCTGGGCAACGCGCTGACCCCCGGCAAGGGCTTCCGCGAGGGCCCCTTCACCTCCGAGGCCGAGCTGCGCGACCTGGTCGACCTGGCCGAGGAGCGCAGGGTCATCGAGCCGGACGAGCGCGAGATGATCCACTCGGTCTTCGAGCTGGGCGACACCCTTGTCCGCGAGGTGATGGTGCCCCGCACCGACATGGTCTTCATCGAGCGCGGCAAGACGCTCGACCAGGCGCTTTCGCTCGCCCTGCGCAGCGGCTTCTCGCGCATCCCCGTCGTCGGTGAGAACGAGGACGACGTGATCGGCATCGCCTATCTCAAGGACGTCGTCCGCCGCGGCCACGAGGCGGCGGTGGACGGTCCGGCGGAGAAGATCGAGTCGCTCATGCGCCCGGCCACCTATGTGCCGGAGAGCAAGCCCATCGACCAGCTCCTGCGCGAGATGCAGGCCAGGCAGATCCATCTGGCCATCGTCATCGACGAGTACGGCGGCACGGCCGGGCTGGTCACGATCGAGGACGTGCTGGAGGAGATCGTCGGTGAGATCGCCGACGAGTACGACCAGGAGGCCCCCCGCGTCGAATGGCTGGCCGACGGGGCGGTGCGGGTGACGGCCCGGCTGACGGTGAGCGAGCTGGGCGAGCTGTTCGACTGCGAGATCGACGTGGACGACGTCGAGACGGTCGGCGGATTGCTGGCGCACGCGCTCGGCCGGGTGCCGATCGCCGGCTCCGAAGCCGTGGTCGAGGGCCTGACGCTCACCGCCGAGAGCCTCGCGGGGCGGCGTAACCGGATCAGCACCGTGGTGGTGCGCAGGGCGGGTCCGGCATGGCACAACGGGGTCAAGGCAGGCGCGGAGCACGAGTGACCTGGACCGCAACCGTTCTTCAAGCGTTCTGCAAGCGGTTTGGGTGATTCTTTGATCGCAAGGCCCGCCCATCGCGGGTCGTGCGGGGGGATCTGAGTGCCGGAAGGGGTTCGCGGCACAAGGATTCCGGGGGGTAGGGAGCGGCGTCGCGGTCTGCTAGCCGGCCGGGGCGCAGCTCAGTACTAAGGGTGCTCTCTCCTGTGTTGGGCGGGTGAGAGCACCCTAAGCACGTCCCGTGGATTGCCGCGTCGCCGCCGGGGAAGAACTGCGAGCGGGGATCTTCGGGGATGGGGTTGCTGTGCGGATTGCCGGAGTCATCGTGCTCTGTGGGCTGCTCGGGGGTTGCGGCTCGGGGATCGCGGTCTACGCCGGCTCCTCGCCCGCCGTGGAACGGGCCAGGATCCGCGAACTCCTGCACGACGTGCCGAACCTTCCCGACGGATTCTCCGGCCGGGTGCGCGACGGGTGGACGGCCCCTTTCCACGTCGCGAGCAGATCGTGCCGGGTCGCGTTCGACACCGTGGCCGGTCGGCCGCCCAGGCGGTTCCTGCGCACGCACGCCGAGGTGACCTTTCAGGGCAACGGCCTCGGAGAACGCGCGGGCGCGAGCGTGGCCAGCTACTCGGAGGACGCCGCGGCGGGTTTCGAGGCGATCGAGGACGCGCTGCGCGACTGCTCGGCCGTCACGGCCGGCAACGCCACCTCGCTCACCCTCACCAGCCTCCCGATCGCCGAGACCGGTGACGCGATCACGGCCACCCGGCTGCGCGGCCACCTGAAGGGGTACCCGTACGAGATGCACCTCGTCTTCGTCCAGGCCGGCGAGGCGCTGATCTCGGTCGTGCACGCCGCCCTCGGCAGGGCCGACCCGCTTCGCACCGAGCAACTGGTCCATGCCGTGACGGCCACGATGACCGGCGAAGCCCCGGCGACTGCCGCCGTGGCGGGCGCCACGATCGGCGGCGGGGACCGGTGACGGCCAAGGTGAGCGGCGAAGCTTAGTAACCTGGTGCCGTGACTGAGGCGACGCTTCACCCCGAGGACGACAAGATCATTACGCTGGCGCGTGCCGCCCGTGCGCGTACCGGCGCCGCGCAGGGGGCCGCCGTCCGCGACGAGACCGGCCGCACCTACTCCGCCACCGACGTGGCGCTGCCCTCGCTCACGCTGTCCGCCCTGCAGGTCGCGGTGGCGATGGCCGTGTCGAGCGGTTCGGAGTCGCTGGAGGCCGCCGCCCTGGTGACCGCCGGCGCCGGGCCGAGCGAGGCCGACCGCGCCGTCGTCGCCGACCTGGGTGGGTCCACCTTGTACACCGCCGGCCCCGACGGCAAGCTCCGATGATCGAGCCGATCGACAAGGAGTTCCGCGCGGGGTTCGCCTGCTTCGTCGGGCGGCCCAACGTCGGCAAGTCGACGCTGATGAACGCGCTGGTCGGCACCAAGGTCGCGATCACCTCCTCCAAGCCGCAGACCACCCGGCGCGCCATCCGCGGCATCGTCCACCGTCCCGAAGCCCAGCTCGTCATCGTCGACACCCCCGGTCTGCACCGTCCGCGGACCCTGCTCGGCGAGCGGCTCGACAGCCTCGTGCTGTCCACGCTGACCGAGGTCGACGTGATCGGCTTCTGTCTGCCGGCCAACGAGCCGATCGGCAAGGGCGACCGCTTCATCGCGGAGAAGCTCGCCGCCGTGAAGAAGACGCCGGTGATCGCCGTCGTGACCAAGTGCGACCTCGCCTCCCGCGAACAGGTCGCGAAGCAGCTCATGGCGGTGTCACAGCTTTCCGAGTTCGCGGAGATCGTGCCGGTGTCGGCGAAGGCGGGGGAGCAGCTCGACATCCTCGGCGACCTGCTGATCGAGCGGCTCCCGCACAGCCCGCCGCTGTACGTGGGCGGCGAGCTGACCGACGAGCCAGAGCAGGTGCTCGTCGGCGAGCTGATCAGGGAGGCCGTGCTCGAAGGCGTCAGGGACGAGCTCCCCCACTCCATCGCCGTCGTCGTGGAGGAGATGAAACCGCGCGAGGGACGCGACGATCTCCTCGACGTGTACGCGTTCATGTTCGTCGAACGGCCGTCACAGAAGGCCATCGTGATCGGGCACCAGGGCGAGCGGCTCAAGGACGTCGGCACCCGCGCCCGCAAGCAGATCGAGGCGCTCCTGGGCACCCGGGTCTATCTCGACCTCCGCATCAAGGTCGCGAAAGACTGGCAACGCGACCCCAAACAACTCCGCCGCCTGGGCTTCTACGACTGACCCGCGCCGCCCGGCTGGCAGGCTCCATGCCGGCCGGTCTCGTCTGGCATTCTGTGAGACCGGCGATCACGAGGAGATCTGCAGATGGCTCACCCTCCCGGCGCGCAGCCCGCGCCTCGACGCACCCCTCTCAGCACGGATGAGCGGGTCCGAGCCGAAGCGAACTTCGTTCCCCTCGTCGCCGAGCACCTCGCCGCCAGCGGTCGGTTCAGGGTGAGCGCCGACACCCCGGAGATGGTGGAGTTGTTCCAGGGGGTCGCCCGCAGGGTGGGTGACGTGCTCCAGCGGCCCGTGGTCAGCCTCGCCAACGGCAGGTACATCGTGATCACGTTCGGCCAGGAGGAGGCGGCGGGCGTCACCGATCTGGGCGTCCGCTCGGTGCAGGAGTGACTCCCAGCGCCAGGGGCGTTCCCGCGAACCCCGGTGAACCGTTCCGGTCGCCGCGTCAGTCGAACCGGGCCTGGTGCAGGTCGGTGAGACCCATCACCTGGTGCAGGTGGTGGACGCCGGCGGGCAGGTGCGGGGCGGTGCGGGCGGCGATCGCGGCTGTCACGCCGGTGGCCCGAGCCTGGACCCGGCCGGTGAGCCATCGGGTGTGGCCGTCCCGGCTGCGGGCGAGTGCCAGCCACCGGTCGTCGCCGGGGAGGTGGAGAGTGGGCGGGATGGTGGAAGCGCCCGGGATCCAGGTCAGCGTGGCCAGTGCGCCCGTGGCGAGCCGGGAGCCGAGTCCGAAGTAGGTGCGCACGGGCACGCCGAGGTCGCGGCTGAGCACATGCTGGTCGCTGTAGTCGGTCCGGTACAGGCGGCGCAGGCCGTGGCCGGGCAGTTCGAAGCGCCGTGGACGGGTGTAGTTGCGGACCTCCTCGCCGGTCGCGGGGTCGTCGAATCGGCGGCCGAGCAGATGGTAGGCCCAGGTGGCCGAGGCTTTGCCGTACCGTTCGCCGCTGCCGAGCAGGAGCGCGATGTCGATCGGCCCGTGCGGGGCCTTTTCGTGTACGGCGGCGGCGAGCAGGTTGGTCAGGCCGGGGGCGAGTCCGGCGCTGAGGAGGACCGGGGCGGCGGGGGCCGAACTCTCCAGGGCGGCCACGTAGCCGGTGGTGGCGGTGACGTCGACGAAGGCCGCGCCATGGCTGGTGACGTGGTCAACCAGCGCCGGATCCTCGGTGCCGGCGGCATTGACGACCACGTCCACGCCGGTCAGCGCCGCGTCGAGGGTGTGCGGCCGGCGCAGGTCGACGACGAGATCGGCGCGCCGGGGATCACGGCCGGCCGCGAGTGCGACGTCGCCCCGGGCGCGGAGTTCGGTGACGACGTGGACGCCGACCGCGCCGTAGCCGCCGAGCACGAGGGCCTTCACGCCGGCCTGACCACGGGCCGTCTGGTTGTCGCGCCGGTCGTGGGTCGCCCGGCCGGCATGCCCATCGTGGGTCTGGTCGTCACTGCCTTCGCTCCTCTGAGTGTGGTGGAACCCCTCCGGGCTGGTCGATCACACGGAGGGATACGGCAAGCCGTCGGACGGAGCATCAGTAGTAGCGGCTCATCAGTTCGGTCGCCCAGGCCGGCTGGGTGACCGGGTGCCGAGGGGCGAACTCGGTCAGGTACGGCTTGACGTCCAGGATGGGGGAGCCTGAAAGCGCGTCCAAGTCGGCGACGTGCAGGTCCAGGCCGTCCACGGCGAGCAGCCGGCAGCGGGAGACGCCGAGGCGGTTCGGGCGGTACGGCCCGCGATGAGCGAAGACCCCCACGGGTGCCGCGTTCGGATTCCCCCTCGGGGGGCGAGGTTCGGCGGGCACCTCGGCCGGGTTGATCCGATCGAAGAGGAACACGACCTCCAGATGGGAGAAGTGCTCCAGGCCGAGCACCGCCGACGCGGTGAAGGACGCGCCGTCCAGCCGGATCACGGCTCGAACGTCGTGCCAGTCGTCCTCCAGCACCTCGCCGCGACCGCCCACCACCTGGCCGACGGGCCGCAGCGGCACGGTGTTCGATGTCATGGTGATCTCCGTTGTGGCGAGAGGGCTGGGGGAGGTCTGAGCTGATCGGCCAGGGTGTTCAGGGATCTCAGAGGGCGTAGGGGCCGAAGCGGCGTGCTCCGCCATCGGCTTCACCCTCAGCCGCACCAGGTCTCAGAGGGCGTAGGGACCGAAGCGTTCCCAGGCGATGAAGGCGGTCAGCGCGAGCAGGACCACGTTGACGACGACGGCCGGGGCCTCCTTGCGGCGGACGTGGGTGGCGGCGGCGCCGAGCATGATGACGGCCAGGCCGGCGGCGGCCAGCGGAGTGAGGATCGGGGCGATCCCGGTTGCTGCGGGCAGGATCAGACCGAGGGCGCCGAGCACCTCGACCAGGCCGATCAGGCGGACCTGGGCAGGGGTGAAGTCCTTCACCCAGGGAAGCCGGACGGCGAGCTTGTCCGCCGGTTGGGTGGCCTTCATCAGTCCGGAAAGGGCGAAGACGACGGCCATGACGGCCTGCAGGATCCACAGGAAAGTGTTCATGTCTCGTGCTCTCTTGGGCGTGGTCGGGGGCGTGGTCGGGGGTGTGGTCGGGGGGCGCGCGGCCGGGTTCGTCGGCCGCATGAGGGGGCTACAGGCTGATTGTGATCTCACGGAGCACGCCGGGCCACTCGGGGATGGGCGATGCATTCCGCTAGATTTGAACTCTAGAGATAGGTTATGGCCGGGTCAAGGTCAAGAGCGTGGCCCCCATGGATCGCTTCACGGCCTGGATCGCACTCGGTGGCTCGGAGCGCGGGTGTGCCCCAGACCTCGATCCCGTCTCGGGTTCCGGGGTCGGAGCGCCGCGGCCTTGACGCGCCAGTTGCCTGTGCGCTATCACTTTAAACGAACGCTAGAGTTCAACTTCAGTTAGAAAGCAGGAGAGATGACGACGTCTTTCGCCAACGTCCAGCAGGCCGAAGCGTGGAACGGCTGGGAGGGCGAGGTCTGGGCCGAGAACCCGGACTTCTACAACGGGATGCTCGACGGCTTCAACGACGCCCTGTTCGACGCCGCCGCGATCCAGCCCGGAGACCGAGTCCTGGACGTCGGCTGCGGCACCGGCCGAACGACCCTGCTGGCCGCGGGCCGCGCGGCCGGCGGATCCGTCCTCGGCGTCGACCTGTCGGGGCCCATGCTGGCCCGGGCCGGCGCCGACGCGGCTGCCCAGGGTGTGACCAACGCCGTCTTCGAGCGGGGCGACGCCCAGGTGCACCCGTTCCCGGACGGCGGGTTCGACGTGGCCATCAGCCGGGGCGGTGTGATGTTCTTCGCCGACCTCGTCGCCGGGTTCGCCAACATCGCCAGCGGGCTCCGGCCCGGCGGCCGGTTGGCCGTCATCACGGCCATGCCGGGCGCCCCGGACGGCGACTACGCCCGGGCCACGGCCGTACTGCGGGAGCACATGCGCGGACCGTCCCCGGCGGCCCAGGGCATGATGTCCATGGTCGACCCCGCCCGGATCGAGGAGGTCCTGGCCGCCGCCGGGTTCACCGGCGTCACCATGCGCGTCGTCGAGGCCATGGAGGTGCTCGGCCGCGACGCCGCCCATGCGGCCGAGAACATCTGCGCCATGGGACCGGTCCGTTTCAACCTCGCCGACCTCGACGAGGCCGCCGTCCGCCGCATCCGCGCCGAGTTGCGGCAAGGTCTGCTGCCCTTCGAGACCCCGCGGGGAGTCAGCCTGCGGGCCCGGGTCCGCCTGGTGACCGCGACCCGTCCTTGACGGTTCACGGCGGAGGTGTTCGGCCGCGACGTTGCTCGGGCGGCTGAGTGCATCTGCAGCAGCGGTTGGGCATCTACATGTCGGTGACTCCTCCACTCCGTAAACGGGGTGGCTTCTCGCTAGGCCGCTAGTGCGGCTTTGCGGAGGACCAGCCCGGCCCTCTTGACGTTGGTCGCCCCGACTTCGTCTGCGTTGGCGGTATAACCGCACCGGACGTAGACGAAGTCGGCTTGGGTGGTGCGGTTCTCGCCGCTGATGTGCCCGCATTCAGGAGCGGGGCAGGTGCGGGAGGTGCTGGCGGGGTTGACCGGGATCAACTCTCGACCGGCGCTTTCAGCCTTGTGCATGAGGATGCCCAGGAACACCCCCCAACCCGGGTCCAGGATGCATACGGTGTGTTGGGTCGTTCAGCTCTGCATTCTGGGCCGCTGTAGGCGTTCTCTGTGGAAATGGTCGAGAACGAGGGCGATCTGATGTGACGGC
Organism: Dolomitihabitans soli; assembly: GCF_022213955.1. Taxonomy (GTDB): domain Bacteria; phylum Actinomycetota; class Actinomycetes; order Streptosporangiales; family Streptosporangiaceae; genus Streptosporangium_A; species Streptosporangium_A soli. The sequence goes on from NZ_JAKNTW010000001.1 coordinate 325,800, forward strand.
GGCCGGCCACTCACGCTGGAGTGGCATGTGCCCACGGACCTTGGCCACCTGCGGCGAGTGGCGCCGACGTGGCTTGCCGTACGAGTTCGGGCGCGTCAGGGTGACGGCGGTGGGGTTTGGTGCGGGTGAGTGGGGTGGCGGCGGCGGTTGCTTTGCGGGGGTTTGGGGCGGGTGAGCGGGGTGGCGGTGGGTGCTTTGCGCGGGGGCGCTTGGTGTGGGCCGGTGTAGGTGGCAAAGGGAAAGCGGGGGGTCGTGGTCAGGGGGATTTGTAGGGGGTGAGGCCGTCGAGTAGGTAGGTCAGGCCGTGGGTGAAGACGGTGTCCCAGTCGTTGGCGAGGGGGGCGCCGTGGGCGGCGAGGGTGGGGTAGAGGTGGCGGCGGGCGTGGAGGTGGCGGTCGGCGGCCCGGCGGTCTTCGGGGTGGTCGTGGTCGAGGGCGGCGGCCTGCATGGTGGCCGAGCCGATGACGTAGTTGGACAGGGCGTAGGCGGCGGCGGTGAGATGCGGGTCGGTGAAGCCCGCCGCGACGAGGGTGGCGTGCAGATACTCGGTGCGGGCGAGGACGTTCGGGCCGAGTAGCGGGCGGTCGAGGACGGTCACCGACCAGGGGTGGCGGAGCATCGTGGCGCGCCAGCCCGTGATGAGCGCGGTGACATCGGCTCGCCAGTCGCCCGCCGGGGTCTGCGGGATGACGGTCTCGCTGAAGATGGCGTCGAGTGCGAGGTCGAGGACGTCGTCCTTGGTCTCGACGTGCAGGTAGAGGGTCGCGGCGGCGGTGCTCAGGCGTTCGGCGAGGCGGCGCATGGTCAGCCGGGCGGCTCCTTCCTCGTCCAGGAGGGCGACGGCGCCCCGCACGATCTGCTCGCGGCTGACGGCCGGCTCGGCCCGGCCCGGACGCGGGGTGCGAAGCCACACGCCTGTCGCCGCGCTCCTGCGTTGGGTTCGCCTGCCAGGTGTCGCGTTCACGGCTGTTCTCGCCTTCGCTGTCCGCCGGGTTCGGAGTTCATGCCCCGGGTCCTGCCCTTGGTCCTTGGTCGGTGTGGTGTTCGTCGCCGTGCTGCCTTCGTGCACCGCGCTGTGGCCGGCGTGCGGGCGATGCTACCGCCGGGCCCGCTGACGACGACGCCGATGGCGGACGCTGAGATCAGCGCGTCGTCAACGGGACCGGTACGCAGGTCGCCCGCCGAGGTGCGGCCGCTTGACGGGTTGTCGCTGGGCTAATGGGTTGTCAGTGGGGCCGATCAATGTTCATAGTGTATGACCAATGTTCTACCAGCAAGGATGTCGTGATGGGACATGTCGAGGTCGATGCCCTGACCTACGTGCTGCCGGATGGCCGGTTGCTGCTCAACGAGGTGTCCTTCCGGGTGGGGCAGGGGGTCAAGGCAGCGCTGGTCGGGCCGAACGGGGCCGGCAAGACCACGTTGATGCGGCTGATCGCGGGTGATCTACGGCCTTCCGGGGGCCGGGTCGCCGGGTCGGGCGGGCTCGGCGTCATGCGCCAGTTCGTCGGTGTGGCCGGGCGGCGGGAGACGGTACGTGAGCTGCTGCTGTCGGTCGCCCCCGAACGGGTGCGGGCGGCGACCGCCGAGCTGGCGCGGGCCGAGCGGGCGCTGCGCGCGAGCGATGAGGAGCCTGCGCAACTCGCCTATGCCCAGGCCATCACCGACTACGCCGACGCGGGAGGTTACGACCTGGAGGTCACCTGGAGCGTGTGCACGACCTCGGCGCTGGGCGTGGCGTTCGAGGAGGTGGCCGGTCGGCAGGTGAACACGCTCTCCGGCGGAGAGCAGAAGAAGCTCGTGCTGGAGGCGCTGCTGCGCGGCCCCGACGAGGTTCTGCTGCTCGACGAGCCGGACAACTACCTCGACGTGCCCGCCAAGGAGTGGCTGGAGGAGCGGCTCCGGGCCACCGCCAAGACCGTCGTGCTCGTCTCCCATGATCGTCGGCTCCTCGCCGAGGCGGCCGACCGGATCGTCACCGTCGAGTCGCGCGGGGTGTGGGTCCACGGCGGCGGGTTCGCGTCCTACGCGCAGGCCCGCAGGGAACGCGGCGAGCGGCTGCACGAGAGGCGACGCCGCTGGGACGAGGAGCACACCCGGCTGCGGAGGCTGCTGGACGACCTGCGCCGGCGGGCGACCGGCAACGACGCGGTGGCCTCCGCCTATCGTGCTGCCCAGACCAGGCTGAACAGGTTCGAGGAGGCCGGCCCTCCGGAGAGCGCGCCCAAGGAGCAGAACATCCGGATGCGCCTCAAAGGCGGCCGAACCGGCAAACGATCGGTCATCTGCGCCTCGCTGGAGCTGACCGGGCTGACGAAGCCGTTCGACACCGAGATCTGGTACGGCGAGCGGATCGCGATCCTCGGTCCGAACGGCTCCGGCAAGTCTCACTTCCTGCGGCTTCTCGCCGAGTCGGAGCCCGGGGCGACCTCTTCGGTCCGGCACACCGGCACGGTGTCACTCGGATCCAGGGTGGTGCCCGGACACTTCGTCCAGACACATGCCCGGCCCGACCTCGCTGGGCGGGCACCGGCCGACATCGTCATGACGGAGCACGCGCTCGGGCTCAACGACGCGATGGCCGCGCTGGCCCGCTACGAACTCGCCCCGGCGGGAAGGCAGTCTTTCGAGACCCTCTCGGGGGGCCAGCAGGCACGATTGCAGATCCTGCTGCTCGAACTCTCCGGCGCCACCCTGCTGCTGCTCGACGAGCCCACCGACAACCTGGACCTGGCCAGTGCGCAGGCACTCCAGGACGGGCTCGCCTCCTTCTCCGGCACGGTGCTCACGGTCACCCACGACCGCTGGTTCGCCGCCGACTTCGACCGCTACCTGATCTTCGATGCCGACGGCGGTGTGCACGAGTCCGCAGATCTTGAGGAAGGTCGTGGCCGGCCAAGGCCATGATCAGCGACTCCGACAGGCCGTCGGCCGTGCGCCAGGTGATGACCGAATCCCGGAGCGCATCGTCGCCGTACATGCTCTCGAAGCGGATGCTCTTCTTGGCCCCAGCGCCCGATGTGCGACGCTTTCACATCGCAAATGGACAAGGTGGACCCATGCCAGCCAATGACTCGACACGTACTCGCCGTCTCGTGCTCAAACAGCGCGACTGGACGGAGGCCGGCGGCTTCGCCGAACAGCGGGGGTGGCCCGAGGTGCCCACTGACGACAGCGGCACAGGAAGGGAGTCCAGGGTCTGGTCCGTCGATGAGAGCACCGTCTTCCAAGTGACCCGGGATCGCGCCTCCGGTGAATTCTGCTGTTTCTTCTACGGCTCGGACCGCGAAGAACTGGTCGGACTGCTCGGTGAAGCGGATCAAGAGTTGGACGTCTGGCGTATCCCCGAACTCCTCAACGAACCCTTCGAGGAGACCGACCCGCGCAGGTTGGTCCGGTCCATCTTCCGGCTGGGGCTGGGCGCACCGCCGGTCCACTCCCTCGAGTTCATGCCTCCGCTGGCGAACGCCCTCGCGCACGAACACTCCATGGTGCGAGCCGCGGCAGCCCGTACCACCGCCTACATGGAGTGGCCGGAACTGTTTCCGATCGTCAAGACAATGGCGGAGAGCGACGCCGACCAACGAGTACGAGCGGAAGCCGAGAAGATCGTGACTGCCTACCATCGAGCCGGGCTCGGTGACGCATGACACCTACCGTGATCAGACGGTAACCCAACACTCACTTGGGCGGGCCGGTGAGGTCAGGAGTGGGTGAGGTGGCGGCGGAGGGTGACGGCGTCGGGGGCCAGGGCGGAGATCAGGGTGCCGGGGCCGGCCAGCGGGAGTACGGCGCGGCCCTCGGTGACGGAGACCTGGTGGGGACGAGGGGCGGCGCCGGCGAGGAGGAGGCTGCCGACGCAGCGGGCGTCGCCGTAGATCGCGGGGCTGCGGTCGAGGGCGGGATCGCCGACGGTGAACTCCTGGCGGAGCAGCGGGCGTCCGGCGACGGTGGCGTCGAAACGGGAGTGACAGCGGCCGGGCGGCTCGCCGTGCCGGCCGAAGACGATCTCCTCGCGCCAGGAGACGACGGCGTCCTCGGCGAGGGCCAGCCGTACGATCATGCGGTGGTGGCAGCCGGTCGCGAGGACGGTGGGCTCGGGGGCGTAGGTGAGGGTGCCGCCCGGTTCGACGGTGGCGTTGACGATCACTACGGACTCGCCGGGGCCCGGCAGCACCAGCGTGCTCGCGATCGAGCCGACCTCCAGCCGAGCGCCCCGGCCTACGCGCAGGTCGAGCCGCAGATGGTCGCCGCCGAGCGGGCCCGCCGCGCTGGCCACGAGGTGCACCCGCTCCGGGCCGGTCTGGCGCAGGGTCAGCGGCGGGGCCGAGCGGAGCGTGGACAGCACGGTCCGGCCTGCGGCGGTGACCTCGGCGACGACCTCCGCGTGCGCGGTCATCGTCCGCGAGGCGGTGCCGCGCGTCGGTGTCGTCCGCGGGGTGGGGTGCGGTGCCGAGAGGTCGGTGCGCGGGCCGTTGCTCTGCGGCCGGGGCGTTGGCCGGAGGGTGGTCACCGGGTGGGGGCGCCTGCGTGGGTGGCGGGCCAGGCGGCGAGCAGGCCGGTCACCCAGTCGGCCACCGAGTGGGCGCCGTGGTGGTCGCGGATCGAGGTGAAGAGGACCGGCTTGCCGTCGCGTACGGCTGCCGCGTCGCGGGACATGACCGTGAGGTCGGCGCCGACCATCGGGGCGAGGTCGGTCTTGTTGATGACGAGAAGGTCGGCCGTGGTCACGCCGGGACCGCCCTTGCGGGGGACCTTGTCGCCGCCGGAGACGTCGAGGACGAAGATCTGCCAGTCGGCGAGGCCACGGCTGAAGGTTGCGGTGAGGTTGTCGCCGCCGCTCTCCACGATCACCAGGTCGAGCGGGCCGAAACGCTCCTCCAGGGTCTCCACCGCGTCGAGGTTGGCGGCGATGTCGTCGCGGATCGCGGTGTGCGGGCAGCAGCCGGTCTGCACGGCGAGGATCCGCTCGGGGGCGAGCACACCCGCCTCCCGCAGGAAGTCGGCGTCCTCGGTGGTGTAGATGTCGTTGGTCACCACGCCCAGGCGGGTCGACGCGCCGAGGGTCCGGCACAGCGCCGATACCAGCGCGGTCTTCCCGCTTCCCACCGGGCCGCCGATTCCCAGGCGTAGCGCCCGGCCGTGGGTGTCGGGTGCGTGGTGGTGATCGGTGTGGTCCGCGCCCATGATCTTTACCGTCCTTCTCACGATGGATGGATGTCGAGGTCGATGATGTCCCGGCCGCGTGCGCCCGGGTCCCGTGCGGGTGAGGCCGGGAGGGTCAGGAGACGAAGAGTCTCGCTTCGGTGTGGCGGTGCCGCTCCGCCAGGAGGTCGAGGGCGGGGGCGGCGCAGGCGGGCATGCCGGGCGGCTCACGGATGGCGCCTGCCGCACGGGCCGTGTGCTCGACGGCGGGGGTGAGGGCGGCGAGGACCGCGTGCACCGCGACCGGGTCCAGGCCGAGCAGGCGTACGGCGGCGGTGGCCGGGCCGGTGATCGCGTGGTAGGCGGTGGCCAGGGCGGCGTCCTCGGGGGTGCAGCCGGTGGTGGCGGCGATCGTGCCGAGGACGACGGGGTGGTGCGGGCTGGGGATGGCGCTCGCGAGGTCGTCGAGGACGGGGGAGGGCCAGATCCGCCGGGCCACCCGGAGCAGGAGGCGTCCCTGGGTGCGTGCCGCCTCCCGCTGGGCGGGTGACGCGGTGCGGGCGTCGGCCTCCGCCTCCAACTCGCTCCACACCTCCTCGCGACTGCCGCCCGAACCGGCGTTCCAGGCATCCTCACGCTGGTGGCCCGGGTGAGTGCTCATGTCCTCGGGCTGGTGGCCCGGGTGTGTGCTGAGCTGTTCGGGCCGGTCGTTCGGATGGGTGCGCATGTCCTCGGGCTGGTGGCCACGGTGGGCGCTGAGGTGTTCGGGCTGGTGGTCCGGGTGGGCGTGGGCGGGACTGGGCCGGTTGGCTGCGCTGGGCGTCGCGGTGGGGGGCGTGGTGATGCGGGCGCAGGTCGTGGCGGCGAGGGAGGCGGCGACCAGGGCGGTGGTGGCCAGGCGGCCGTGCAGGAAGGACGTGAGCGTGGGCAGGTCGTGCACGGCTCCGTCCTTGATCGCCTGTTCGGCGCCGCCGGAGTGCGCGTGGCCGCCGGCGGGGAGCCGGGAGTCGGCCAGGAGCAGCATCGTGGCATTCATCAGAAGAGGAAGTAGCGCTGGGTCAGCGGGAGGGATCGGGCGGGCGAGGGTTCGATCAGTTCGCCGTCGATGCGCACGGCGAAGGTGTCGGCGGCGATGTCGATGCGGGGGAGCGCGTCGTTGAGCGGCATCGCGGACTTGCCCCGCCGGCGTACGTCGGCGACGGGAACCAGGCGGCGCCGTACGGCGAGGCGGTCGGCGAGGCCGTCTTCGAGGGCGAGGGGCGCGACGAAGTGCAGCGAGGTGGCGGCGGCCGTGATGGGGGAGGCGCCGAACATCGGGCGGGGCAGCACGGGCTGAGGGGTGGGGATGGAGGCGTTGGCGTCGCCCATCTGGGCATAGGCGATCACGCCGCCCTTGATCACCAGGTCCGGCTTGACCCCGAAGAACGCGGGCTCCCACAGGACCAGGTCGGCGAGCTTGCCGGTCTCGACGGAACCGATCTCGTCGTCCAGCCCGTGCGCCACCGCCGGGCATATCGTATATTTCGCGACATAGCGGCGGGCGCGGAGGTTGTCCGAGCCGCCGTCCCCCGGCAACGCCCCCCTGCGGCCCTTCATGACGTGCGCCGTCTGCCAGGTGCGGATGATCGTCTCCCCGACGCGGCCCATGGCCTGGGAGTCGGAGCCGATCATCGCGATCGCCCCCATGTCGTGCAGCACGTCCTCGGCCGCCATCGTCGACGGCCTGATCCGCGACTCGGCGAAGGCCAGGTCCTCGGGGATCGACGGGCTGAGATGGTGGCAGACCATCAGCATGTCGAGGTGCTCGTCGAGCGTGTTGATCGTGTGCGGCCGGGTGGGGTTGGTGGAGGAGGGCAGCACGTTCGGGTAGGAGGCGACCCGGATGATGTCCGGGGCGTGCCCGCCGCCCGCGCCCTCGGTGTGATAGGCGTGGATCATCCGGCCGCCGATGGCCTCCAGCGTCGACTCGACGAACCCGGCCTCGTTCAGCGTGTCGGTGTGGATCGCGACCTGCACGCCCGTGGCGTCCGCGACCGTCAGGCAGGCGTCGATCGCGGCCGGGGTGGTGCCCCAGTCCTCGTGCAGCTTGAAGCCCGAGGCTCCGGCGCGGAGCTGTTCGAGCAGGCCCTCGGTGCTCACCGTGTTGCCCTTGCCGAGCAGTGCCACGTTCACCGGGTACTGGTCGAGCGACTCCAGCATCCGGGCGAGATACCAGGTGCCGGTCACGGTGGTCGCCTTGGTGCCCTCGGCCGGTCCCGTGCCGCCGCCGATGATCGTGGTGACGCCCGCGGCCAGCGCCTCGTCCAGGATCTGCGGCGCGATCAGGTGGACGTGCGAGTCGACGGCGCCCGCCGTGAGGATCTTGCCGTTCCCCGCGATGATCTCCGTGGACGGGCCGATCACCAGGCCGGGATGGACGCCGTCCATCGTGTCGGGGTTGCCCGCCTTGCCGATCGCGACGATCCGGCCGTCGCGCACTCCCACGTCCGCCTTGACCACTCCCCAGTGGTCGAGGATCACCGCGCCGGTCACCACCAGGTCGGCCGCGCCCTCGGCCCTGGTCGTGCGGGCCTGGCCCATGGACTCGCGGATCACCTTCCCGCCGCCGAACACGGCCTCGTCGCCGGCTCCCGAGGGGCCCATCGCGAGATCCTCGGTGACCTCGATGAACAGGTCGGTGTCCGCCAGCCGTATCCGGTCGCCGGTCGTGGGGCCGTAGAGGGCGGCGTACCGTGCGCGGTCAACCTGCATGAGGGTTCTCCTCCAGGGGTCCGGCCCACTCGGATCGCAGGCCGGGGACGATGCGGTGACCGGCGAGCGGCACGAGGTCGACGTCGCGTTCGACGCCCGGCTCGAACCGGATCGCCGTCCCGGCGGGCACGTCCAGGCGCCGGCCCCAGGCCGCCCTGCGGTCGAACTCCAGGCCGGGGTTGGCTGCGGCGAAGTGGTAGTGGGAGCCGACCTGGACGGGCCGGTCCGCGGTGTTCGTCACCCGCACGGTGACCCGGTCGCGGCCGGGATTGAGCGGGATGGGCGCCTCGCCGTACACGATCTCGCCGGGGATCACGGGATCGGCCTGTGCACGGTGACGAGCTTGGTGCCGTCGGGGAAGGTGGCCTCGATCTGCACCGACTCCAGCATCTCGGGGACGCCTTCCATGACGTCGTCCCGGCCGAGCACGCCGCGGCCCGCGTTCATGAGATCGGCCACGGTACGCCCGTCCCTGGCCCCCTCCATCAGGAATGATGCGATGATCGCGGTGGCTTCTGGATGATTGAGCCGGAGTCCCCTGGCCTTGCGGTCACGGGCGACGCCGGCGGCCACGTGGATGAGCAGGCGCTCCTGCTCGTGTGGGGTGAGCCGCATGGCCGGACCTTAGAAACCGGCTGTTTCGACCGCGTTTCCGGCGAATGTCGGATGAGTTTCCTGCCCTCCCTGCACGGCGTGATGATCGTCCCGTACGGCGTGCCGTGGCGCCCAGGTGAATTTTCGGTAAAGCGCAATTAACATCCGCGACCTCGCTAAGAAACGTCGCGAAGTCACCTTGTCGGCAGAAAGCTCGTACGGGGGCCGAAATCGGCAAGGAGGAACATTCGTTGCGGAATTCAGCCTGGAGAACCGCGATCCCTCTGGTGGCGCTGGTCGCCACCCTGGGGGCCTGCGGTGCGGAACCGGCGACATCGCAGCAGGCCGGCGGCGGGGAGGACTCGATCAAGGTCGGCATCCTGCACTCGCTGAGCGGCACGATGGCCATCAGCGAGGTCACCGTCCGGGACGCCGAACTCCTCGCGATCGAGGAGATCAACGCCGCAGGCGGCGTGCTCGGCAAGAAACTCGTCCCGGTGGTGGAGGACGGCGCGTCCGACTGGCCCACCTTCGCCGAGAAGGCCACCAAGCTCATCGCCCGCGACAAGGTCGCCACCGTCTTCGGCGGCTGGACGTCGGCCAGCCGCAAGGCCATGCTGCCCGTCTTCGAACGGCGCAAGGCCCTGCTGTGGTACCCCGTGCAGTACGAGGGCCTGGAGAGCTCGCCGTACATCTTCTACACCGGGGCCACCACCAACCAGCAGATCGTCCCCGGCCTTGAGTACCTGAAGGAACAGGGGAAGAAGAAGATCTTCCTGGTGGGCAGCGACTACGTCTTCCCGCGCACCGCGAACAAGGTCATCAAGGCGTACGCGGCGGCGAACGGGATGCAGGTGATCGGCGAGGAGTACACCCCGCTCGGGCACACCGAGTACAGCACCCTGGTGAACAAGGTGGTCCAGGCCAAGCCGGACGCCGTCTTCAACACCCTCAACGGCGATTCGAACGTCGCGTTCTTCAAGCAGCTCAAGAGCGCCGGGGCGACCGCCGAGTCACTGCCGACGATGTCGGTCAGCGTGGCCGAGGAGGAGGTCAAGGGGATCGGCGTGGACAACATCGCCGGACACCTGGTGGCCTGGAACTACTACCAGACGACGGAGAACGCCGCCAACGGCAAGTTCGTCGCCGCCTTCAAGGCGAAGTACGGCGCGGACAAGGTGACGTCCGACCCGATGGAAGCCGGCTACAACGCGGTCTACCTGTGGGCCGAGGCCGTCAAGAAGGCCGGGTCGGTGGAGGTCGAGGCGGTCAGGAAGGCCGCCGGCGGGATCGAGCTGGAGCGTCCCGAGGGCCTGGTGACCATCGACGGCGAGAACCAGCACATGTTCAAGACCGCGCGGATCGGCGTGGTGCAGCCGGACGGGCTGATCAAGGAGGTCTGGAACTCCAAGGAGCCGATCAAGCCTGACCCGTACCTGAAGGGCTATCCCTGGGCGACGGGGCTGGCCCAGGGGTGACCTTTCCCGCCCCGGCGCCAGTTCGCGCCGGGGCGGTCCGCTGGACTCGCCCGCCGGTGCGGAAGAGGCGGGCTGCGTGTGATGGGAGGCGGTATGGAGGGGTTTCTCAACCAGTTGCCGATCGGGTTGTCGATCGGGGCCGTGTTGCTGCTGATCGCGCTGGGACTGACGTTCACGTTCGGCCAGATGGGCGTGATCAACATGGCGCACGGCGAGTTCATCATGGCCGGGGCCTACACGGCCTATCTGTTGCAGGGCTGGACGGGACGGGCGGCGGTGCTGGTCGCGCTGCCGGTGGCGTTCGTGGTGGCGGGGGCGCTGGGGCTGATCCTGGAACGCCTCGCCATCCGGCACTTCTACGGCAGGCCGCTGGACACGCTGCTGCTGACCTGGGGGGTGAGCCTGGTGCTGCAACAGCTCGCCCGTGACCTGTTCGGGGCGCCCAACGTGCAGGTTCAGGCCCCCGAGTGGTTGCAGGGCGGCCCCGGCATCATGCCGTACAGCCGGATGTTCATCCTGGCCCTCGCGATCGGCAGCGTGGTGGCCGTCTGGGCCTACCTGAACCGCACCGGGCAGGGACGGCGGATGCAGGCGGTGATGCAGAACCGGCGGCTCGCGGCGACCAGCGGCATCGACACCGGCCGGGTGGACATGCGCACCTTCTTCATCGGCTCGGGACTGGCCGGGGTCGCCGGTGTGGCACTCACGCTGATCGGGCCGGTCGGGCCCGCGCTCGGCACCTACTACATCGTGGACGCGTTCCTGGTGGTCGTCGCGGGCGGCCTCGGCCAGCTACGCGGCGCGGTGATCGCGGCGGCGGCGCTGGGGCTGCTCAACTCCTTCGCGGAGTTCTGGACCGACGCCAGCCTGGCGAAGGTCATCGTCTTCGTGGCCATCGTCGGATTCCTGCAGTTCCGGCCGCAGGGGCTGTTCGTGCTCAAGTCGAGGGCGCTCACATGACACTCACCACGGAACGTCCCGTCGCGAAGACACCCCCCGCCACCTGGCGCACCCGGCTCCAGGGCCCGGCGGTGTTCGCCACCGTCGCCGTGCTCGCCCTGGTCGTGGCGCCGCTCCTGCTCGAACCCTTCCGGCTGGGCCTGCTCGCCAAGTATCTCGTCTACGCCATCGTGGCGCTCGGCATCGGCCTCGCCTGGGGCCAGGGCGGCATGCTGGTCCTGGGCCAGGGCGTGTTCTTCGGGCTCGGCGGCTACGCGATGGGCATGCACCTCAAGCTCGTCGAGGCACAGGGCGACCTACCCGACTTCATGGTGTGGAGCGGCGTCGAACAGCTGCCCGCGCTCTGGGAACCGTTCGCCAACCCGGTGTTCGCGCTCGCCATGGTCGTGCTCGCGCCGATGGCGCTCGCGACGGCGCTGGGCGCGCTGGTGTTCAGGCAGCGGGTGCGCGGCGCCTACTTCGCGATCCTCACCCAGGCGCTCGCCGCCGCGTTCGTGATCCTGCTGATCGGCCAGCAGGGGCTGACCGGCGGCACCAACGGGCTGACCAACTTCTTCGAGCTGTTCGGCCAGGACCTCGCCCTCGACGAAACCCAGCGGGTGCTCTACATCGTGGTCGCCGTCGTGCTCGGACTGCTCTACCTCGGCGCCCGGCAGCTCGTGAACTCCCGCTTCGGCAGGCTCCTGGTCGCGGTCAGGGACGGTGAGGACCGGGTGCGCTTCCTCGGTTACAACCCGGCCACCGTCAAGACCGTCACCTTCGCGATCTCGGCGGGCATGGCCGGTCTGGCCGGCGCGCTGTTCGTCCCGGTGGTCGGCATCATCTCCCCGGCGCTGCTCGGCGTGGTGCCCTCGCTGGAACTGGTCGTCGCCGTCGCCGTCGGCGGCCGGTTCGCGCTCGCCGGGGCCGTACTCGGCGCGGTCGTCATGGGCTACGCGAAGACGACCTTCAGCGAGCAGTTCGCCGGCGGCTGGCTCTACCTCCAGGGTGCGCTGTTCATCCTGGTCATGACCCTGGCCCCGCGAGGAATCGCAGGCCTCCTGAGACGCAGGCGGAAGGAGACAAGGTGACGGCTCTGCTGGAGATCCGCGACCTGTCGGTCGTCTTCGACGGCTTCACCGCGATCGACGGCGTCGATCTCACGGTCGATCAGGGAGAACTGCGCTTCCTGATCGGCCCCAACGGCGCGGGCAAGACCACGCTGATCGACGTGATCACCGGCCTGACCAAGCCGGCCGCCGGCGCGGTGCGGTTCGGCGCGGACGACCTCACCGGCCGCAAGGAGCACGAGATCGTACGGCTCGGCGTGGGCCGCACCTTCCAGACCTCGGTGATCTTCGAGGAGCTCACCGTGGTGGAGAACCTCGACCTGGCGGCCTCCTTCCGGCGTCCCCTCTGGGCGCTGGCCGGGCGCAGGCGCGGCATCTCCGAGGCCGTCGAACACGCCCTGACCACCACCGGCCTGGACGAGCTGGCGAACGAGCACGCCCGGGTGCTCTCCCACGGCCAGCGTCAGTGGCTGGAGATCGGCATGCTGCTGGCCCAGCGTCCCCGGCTGCTGCTCCTGGACGAGCCGGTCGCCGGAATGTCGCTGGACGAACGCTCGCGCACCGGCGAACTGCTCACCGAGATCGCCAAGGACCACACCGTGATCGTCGTCGAGCACGACATGGACTTCCTGCGCCGCTACGCCTCCCAGGTCACCGTCCTGCACGAGGGCCGCGTGCTGACCGAGGGCTCGGTCGAGGAGGTCCGCGCGAACCCCAAGGTGCAGGAGGTCTATCTCGGCCGGGCACGTGAGGAGGCCGACGATGCTGTCCGTTGAGGGACTCCAGGCCGGGTACGGCGGAGCCCGCGTGCTGTTCGGGATCTCGCTGGAGGTGGCGGCGGGGCAGCTCGTCTGCGTGATGGGCCGCAACGGCGTCGGCAAGACGACCCTGCTCGACACGGTCATGGGCGTGCTGCCGGCCACCGGCGGCACCGTGACCTTCGAGGGCAGGGATGTGACGAGGCTGCGCCCGCACGAGCGGGTCCGGCTCGGCATCGCCTACGTTCCGCAGGGCCACGAGACGTTTCCGCAGCTCAGCGTGTTGGGCAACCTCCAGGTCACGTTGGAGGCGGCCACCCACCGTGATCCGGCGGCGCTGGAGGAGGCGCTGGAGGTGTTCCCCAGGCTCAAGCCGCTGCTGAAACGACGGGCGGGCTTCCTGTCCGGCGGCCAGCAGCAGCAACTCGCCATCGCCCGGGCCCTGGTCACCCGGCCCAGGCTGCTGATCCTCGACGAGCCGACCGAGGGCATCCAGCCGTCGATCATCATCGAGATCGAGGAGGCGATCGAGCGGCTGCACGCCTCCGGTCTCGCCGTACTCCTCGTCGAGCAGTACCTCGATCTGGCCCTGCGGCTCGCGGACCGCTTCGTGATCCTGGACGCGGGGCGGGTCGTGCGCGCGGGCGCGGCCCAGGAGTTGCACGACGCCGAGGTGCGCAGGCTTCTCGCGGTTTGATCTCGGTGTGGGCAGAACCCCTGCCGTGTGCGACACCGGAGACGTAGCCTGCCAGGACGAGACGTGATCGGGGGACGAGTCCGGGGGGCGAGGATGAGCGACAAGCCCGCAGCAGGGGCACGGTCCGGGCCGACACAGCCCAGGCTGGCACAGACCGGATCAGCACAGACCGGATCAGCACAGACCGGATCAGCACAGACCGGATCCGCACAGACCGGATCCGCACAGACCGGATCCGCACAGTCGGGGTCTGCACAGTCCGGGCAGGAACAGTCCGGTGCGCCGGGCGGTGCCGGGCCGGGACCGCCGCCGAGGGTGCGGCGGTTCCGGACGGCCAGGCTGCTGGCCTGGCTGGTGGCGATCGTCGCGGCGGTCGTCGCGGGCGGCTGGATCGTGTTCTCGAACGGCCCGCCGTCCGAGGCCGAGCTGCGCGAGCAGGCCAGGCTGATCGGCAAGGACCGGCTCCGCGTCGGGGTGAAGCACGACACCCCCGGCATCGCGCTGCGCGACGCGGCGACCGGCAAATTCAAGGGCTTCGACATCGAGATCGCCTATCTCATCGCCGCGGATCTCGGTTTCCTGCCCGACCAGGTGGAGTTCCTGTCGATCGAGACCGAGGACCGGGCCCGGATGCGCGCCAAGGACCGCAACGGCGCGTTCGTCACGGTCGATCTGGTCGTGGCGACCTTCAGCGTCACGGACGACCGGACCAAGGACACCTCGGTCGGCCTGTCCACGCCGTACCTGGAGACCGAGCAGTCAGTGATCACCAGGGCCGGGCACCCGCCGGTGACGTCGCTGAGCCAGCTCCGGGGAAAGCAGGTCTGCACCCTGGGCACCTCCACCTCCAGCGGCCCGCTGAAGGACGCCAGGGCGGAGGTCACCGGCGTGAACCAGATCAAGCAGTGCGTCGACGGGCTCCTCGGCGGCACCTACGAGGCGGTGAGCACCGACGCGGGCATCCTTGCCGGGTTCGTCACCGCGTCGGACGGCAAGCTGCTCCACCACGACATCGGGCTGGAGACCAGGGAGAAGTGGGCGGTCAACACCGGCACCAACACCGCCCTCGGCACCCTGGTGGAGCTGGCCCTGCACCGCTCCTACGCCGATCCGCAGGACCGCCGCTGGGAGGAGGCGTACCAGGCCAACATCACCCCCCTGGTCGCCACCAACCCTGACGTCGACATCGCGGCCGAGCAGCAGCCCTGTGTGAACGCCCCCGACGTGCGCCGCCTGCCCTGGGAACGTGGCATCTCCACGCCCGACTGCCAGCGGCCCAGGCCGGGCCCGGCCGGATGACGGTGCGGGGCCGGGCGCCCGACGATCGCCGTCCCAAGGGGGTCACCCGCCGGGTCATGCCCGTCCCGCGGAACCAGGAGTGGCTGTTCACGCTGCTGCCCGCCTTCCCGCTCGTCCTGCTCGTCATGCGGCTGTGGTACGCCAGCCGCCAGGACACCCAGACGTTGCTGCTGCTGGTGCAGCACGTCAGCCCGCTCGGCATGCTCAGCGCGGTGCTGCTGACCGCGCTGTGGGTGGTGCCCGCCGTCGTGCTGGCGCTGCGGGCGCTCGGCTCCCTCTACCGGATCAGCACGGGACGCTCCTCCTGGCTGGTCAGGTCCGCCGACCGGGTGCCCGACTGGGTGGTCGCGCTCGCCGTCTTGGCGGGGCTGCTCGGCTGGCAGCTACGCCTGCTGCCCACGTTGCTGACGCTGGCCCTGGCGGTCGCCGGGCTGACGGTCCGCGACCGGTATCCGGAGCGGCCGGGCCTGGTCCAGTCGGTGTGCGTGGCCGTGCCGGTCACCACGGCGCTGTTCAGCTACGTCGTGCTCCAGCCGGCCATCTGGCAGGCCGCCGCCCAGGGCGACATGGGCACGCTGATCCTCCTCGCGGTCCCGCCCGGGCTCGCCCCGCTGCTGACCGGCCCGGTGCCCGACGTGTCGGCCCGGCTCATCGCCAACGGGGTGGCGCTGACACTGGTCGTACTGCTGCCGCTGATCGCGGGGGTGGTGGTGTTGCGGGCGCCGATCCTGCCGCTGACCGCGATGGAGCTGGCCACCTCGCCCGATGGGGAGCAGGTGGCGGAGGTGGTGGTCGGCCACGTGATCACAAGTGACGACCGGCTCTCGACCCTGCTCGACCGTTCGGGCGCGGTGCGTTTCATCAGGAACGACCGGCTGGTCTCCAAGGTGCTGTGCCCGGACCCCGGTGATGTGCCGCGCAGCCAGGTGCAGCTCCACCGGTGGTACGTCGAGCAGAGCATGATCTCCTGGGTCGCGCCGGATCCGCTGCCCGCCACGGAGGACCCGCGCTGCGAGGGCCGCCCCGCCGGTTGACGGATCAGCTCCGAGCTGGTCACGAGCCTGCCGGTCGGCGGGTCACGGTCCGAGCCGGTCACGAGCCCGACGGTTGGCGGGTCACGGTCCGGGCCGGTCACGAGCCCGGCCGGGTCGGCGGGTCACACCAGGTGTAGCTGCCACTCGTGCCATTCGTCGAACGGCTGGAAACCGAGCTGCTCGTTGATGGCCACCATGGGCCCGTTGGACGCCGCGTTCCAGGTGATCACTCTGTCCAGGCCGGCCCGCCGGTCGCGCAACGCGAGCAGGTTGGCCACCTTGAGCAGCAGGCCGAGCCGGTGGCCGCGGTGCTCGCGCAGCACCACGGTGTCGCCCTGCCTGGCCCAGCCGGCGTGGTCTGCGGCGTAGTAGACGATCCGGGTCAGCCCGGCGGGCTCGCCGGTGGCGGAATGCCGGGCCAGCAGGTGACAACCGGTGAACCCCGACCGTTCGTGTTTCTGCTCCATATCGGCCACCCGCCCGGCGTCCCACCGCTCGTCCTCGATGTCGAGATCGTCGATCGGGGCGTCGTTCATGCCAGTGACCAGCGTCGCCAGGTCGGGGTACAGGCTCTGCGGCGCGGGACCCGTCCACTGCTCCAGCTCGTAGCCCTCCGCGTGCCGTACGGCCTGCGCGTGCAGCTCCGTCACCCGGTCCCAGTCGATCGTCCGCAGGTCGAGCACCCGGCGGGCGTCGGTGGAGGCGGCCTCGAAGCCGTGCGCCTTGGCGAAGGCGGCGCCGGGGCCGGTGGCCGCGCTCTCGCCGATCATCAGACGGCGGCCGTGGGCGCGGGTACGGGCCAGGGCGTGCCGGAGCAGCTCAGAGCCGACGCCGTGCCGGCGGGCGCCGGGGGCGACGAAGAGCTGGTGCAACAAGGTCAGGTGGGTGTTGTCCGTCTCCGGCAAAGCCAGGGTGTAGCCACCGGCCACCGAGCCGTCCCGCACCTCGGCGTAGGACTCGACGGAGCACCCCGAGCTGAACAGCAGCGTGATGGTGAAATGGTCGAGCGACATCGCCGGACCGGGATCGTCGTTGGCCGCCAGATAGACCTCGTGGAGCCGCTCGATGAGAGCGGGTGTGGCGGCGTCGAGCCGTGCGATCGGCATAAGGCCAAGCAAAGCCGATCGGACACCGGTCGCGCGAGCGAATTACTGGCCGTAGGTCTCCACCTCGTCGATCGGGCGGACGCCCGCCTCGTCCGGGTCCTCGCCGAACTCGCGGCGGGCGCGGCGCTGCCGCAGCAGATCCCAGCACTGGTCCAGCGCGCGCTCCAGGGTGACGATGCGGTCGTTCTCGTCCTCGGAGGAGACGTCGCCTTCCGCGAGTTTGCGCCGAAGGGTGTGTTCCTCGTCGATGAGATCGTTGATCCGCGCGAGGATGTCGCTGTCCTGCACCATTGCGTCCCCCTTCAGGAAGCGTCCTTTTGGACTCTATCCACGGGGTGCCGAAACACACTCGGCGGATGGTTCTTCCGAATAAAAGACTCCCTCTTGGGCAGTTATTGATATGGGCGGATGCGTGTTCATTCGACGGCGAAGAGTGGTTTGCGAATGAGTCATGAGATGGTGCACGTCAGCACTGGTGAGGACGGGGCGGAGGAGTGGGCGTGCCCTGCCTGTGGCCGCCGCCTGCTTCTGCGCTGGCCGCCGCGCTACGAGCGGGTGGTGCTGGACCCGGGTGACGAGAGCGTGCCGCATGCCGGGGCGCGTGGTGACGTCGGCATCGCGGCGATGGAGGTCTCCCAGTTCCCCGGGCCGAGCCAGGCCGAGCGGGAATGGCTCAGGGGCAACGGCATGGAGTGGGACCAGGCGTCCTGAGGACGCCGGATGACCTGGAGGAACCGTGCGGTTTCTCCAGGTCACGCATGTCTCGGGCCGGCCGCGCGGCCGGCGGGGGCGGGCCGTCGGACCGGCGCCTCATCAGGCGGTCGTGAGCCGTGGTTCCGCGACGGCCGCGCCCATCGGGAGCACGATGGGATGTGCGGTCATCACGGAGGGTCTGGTAACCTCCCAACCATGCTGCGCGGGCTGCTTCTTATGTGCCGCGGCGGGGGCCTCTGAAGGCCGGCTCCCTCGCCGCGGAGTGAGCCATGCGCGTCGGCCGTTCTCCGACCGACGAGGAGCCACATCCCGTGAGCGAATATCCGCCGCAGCAGCCCAGTGCCATGCCGATCGGCCGCTACCAGGCGTTCCAGCCCGTCAAGCTGGCCGACCGCACCTGGCCGGGCAAAGAGATCACGCAGGCCCCGCGCTGGTGCGCCGTCGACCTGCGTGACGGCAACCAGGCACTGGTCGACCCGATGGACCCGCACCGCAAGCTCAAGATGTTCGAGCTGCTGGTGGCGATGGGTTACAAGGAGATCGAGGTGGGCTTCCCGGCCGCCTCGCAGACCGACTTCGACTTCGTCCGGCAGATCATCGACGAGGGCCGGATCCCCGACGACGTGGTGATCCAGGTCCTGACCCAGGCCAGGCCGGAGCTGATCGAGCGCACCTTCGAGTCGGTGCGCGGCGCCCGGCAGGCGATCGTCCACCTGTACAACTCGACCTCCACGCTCCAGCGCCGGGTCGTGTTCGGACAGGATCGCGACGGCATCACCGCCATCGCCGTCGACGGCGCCAAGCTGTGCAAGAAGCTGGCCGACGCCATGGACGACACGACGATCTTCTTCCAGTACTCACCCGAGTCCTTCACCGGCACCGAGCTCGACTATGCCGTCGAGATCTGCGACGCGGTCAACGACGTCTGGCGGCCGACCCCCGAGCACAAGGTCATCATCAACCTGCCGGCCACCGTCGAGATGGCGACCCCGAACGTCTACGCCGACTCGATCGAGTGGATGCACCGCAACCTGGCCTACCGCGACTCGATCGTGCTCTCCCTGCACCCGCACAACGACCGGGGCACCGCCGTCGCCGCCGCCGAGCTGGGTTACCTGGCCGGAGCCGACCGCATCGAGGGCTGCCTGTTCGGCAACGGCGAGCGCACCGGCAACGTCTGCCTCGTCACGCTGGGCATGAACCTCTTCTCCCAGGGCGTGGACCCGCAGATCGACTTCTCCGACATCGACGAGATCCGCCGTGTCGTGGAGTACTGCAACCAGCTGCCCGTGCACCCCCGCCACCCGTGGGGCGGCGAGCTCGTCTACACCGCCTTCTCCGGCTCCCACCAGGACGCCATCAAGAAGGGCTTCGACCACATGGCCATCGACGCCGGCGCCGCCGGGGTCCCCGTCGACGAGTTCGCCTGGGCCGTGCCGTACCTCCCGGTCGACCCCAAGGACATCGGCCGCACCTACGAGGCGGTCATCCGGGTCAACAGCCAGTCGGGCAAGGGCGGCGTCGCCTACATCATGAAGGCCGACCACCAGCTCGACCTGCCGCGCAAGCTGCAGGTCGAGTTCTCCAAGGTCGTGCAGGCGCGCACGGACGCCCAGGGCGGCGAGGTCACCCCCGCCCAGATGTGGGAGGCGTTCACCGACGAGTACCTCCCCAACCCCGCCAACCGCTGGGGCCGGCTGGGGCTGCTCGCCCACCGCAACACCAGCACGGTCGACGGCAAGGACAAGATCAACGCCGACCTGCGCGTCGACGGCGAGATCCGCGAGGTCGAGGGCGTCGGCAACGGCCCCATCTCCGCGTTCTGCGACGCCCTGCGCTCCGTCGGCGTCCAGGTGCGCGTCCTCGACTACGTCGAGCACGCGATGAGCGAGGGCACCGACGCCAAGGCCGCGTCCTACGTCGAGTGCGACGTCGCGGGGGTCACCCTGTGGGGCGCCGGCATAGACGCCAACACCACCACCGCCTCCCTCAAGGCCCTGGTCTCAGCCGTCAACCGCACCACCCGCTGACCGCCGGCCTCCTTTGACCGCGTACGGCCACGCCGTACGCGCGCGCCACCCATTGACCGGGTACGGCAGGGCTGGGACAGCCTGCCGGACCCTCTGTCGGCCATGCCCACAAGGCGACCGCCGTAGCCGGCCGCTCCGCCCTCGCGATCCGGGGGACGTCCGCGACCGCCCGCCCCGAATACGGGGTGTGCCGTGAGACCTGCCGTCTGCGCTCCCCGTGATCCGGGGGCGCAGGCGGCTTCGTCAGTGATCAGGCGGGCATGCCGAGCAGGGCCGCGTGACGGCGCATGAGGTGGTCGAAGGCCGTGGCGCGGTTCAGGATCGCATTGTTGAACTGGCCGAAGAGCTCGAAGCTGACCCAGCCGAACAGGCCCGTCCACGCGACCAGGGCCTGGGCCACCACGTCGTCGGGGACGCCGGGCATGAGCTCGCGCACGATCGCCGCGTCGCCGGCGAACGCGGCGGGTGGGGCGGGGGTGCCGCCGGGCGGAGTGAGGGCTCCGGCGGCGTAGGCCTCGGAGATGATCCGGCCGTAGACGACGGTGTCGCGGATGGCCGCCACGACGGTGTCCTCGGGAGCCTGGTAACCCGGCACGGGCGAGCCGTACAGCAGCGCGTATTCATGCGGGCGGGCGAGCGCCCATTCCCGCACGGCCCGGCAGACGGCCAGCCATCTGCCGGTGAAATCGTCGCGTGGGCACACCGCGTCGGCGTCTTCGACCGCTTCGCCCAGGGCGTTGTAGCCGTCGATGATCAGGGCGGTGAGCAGGTCGTCGCGGCTGGGGAAGTAGCGGTAGATCGCCGAGGAGACCATGCCCATCTCCCTGGCCACGGCGCGCAGCGAGAGTCCCGGAGCGCCGTCGGTGGCCAGGTGCCGCCGCGCGATGTCGGTGATCTCACGGGTCAGCTCCGCGCGGACTCGCTCTCTGGCAGTACGGCTCGCGTTCATGACCTCACCATAACAGAGCACCAGGAAAATACGAGAGCACCGCTCTTGACACTCTGGGGACTCATGAGAGAGCATTGCTCTCGCAAAGGAACATGGTTCACGAAGAGGGGCAACGCTCATGGGTAAGCATGTCGTCGTGGGAGCCGGTCAGGTCGGATCCGAGGTCGTCAGGGAGCTCGCGGCTCGTGGGCAGGAGGTCGTGGTGGTGAGCAGGTCCGGCTCCGGTCCGGACCTTCCGGGCGTGCGAAAGGTCGCGGCGAACGCGGCCGACAGCGCGGAGCTGATCCGCCTGGCCCAGGGCGCGGACGCGCTCTACAACTGCGTCAACCCCGCCTACCACCGCTGGCTGACCGACTGGCAGCCGATCGCCGACTCGCTGCTGGCCACGGCGGAGGCGACCGGCGCCGGATACGTCATCCTCGGCAACCTCTATGTCTACGGCCCGCCGTCCGGTGTGATGACCGAGAGCCACCCGATGCGGGCGACCAGCGCCAAGGCCGAGGTCAGGGCGCAGATGTGGCGCGACGCGCTCGCCGCGCACGAGGCCGGCAGGATCAGGGTCACCGAGCTGCGCGGCTCCGACTACTACGGGCCGGGCTGCCTCGACCAGTCGCACCTGGGGGAGAGGTTCATGCCCAAGGTGCTCGCCGGCAAGATGGCCCGCCTCACCGGCGACCCCGACCAGCCGCACAGCTGGACCTACGTGCCCGACGTGGCGACGGCCCTGGTCACCGCCGCGCTCGACGACCGCTCATGGGGACGGGCCTGGCACATCCCGACCGCGCCCGCCCTGACCTACCGTGAGATCGCCACCCGGGTCCACGAGCTGGCCGGCACGCCCAGCCCCAAGGTCGGCTCCACTCCCCAGTGGCTCGTCGACGCCCTCGGGCGGATGTCGCCGATGCTCGGCGAGATCAAGCACATCCGCTACCAGTTCGACCGGCCCTTCGTGATGGACTCCACCGCGTTCCAGACCACCTTCGGAATGTCCCCGACGCCGGTGGACGAGGCCCTCGCCGCGACGATCGGCTGGTGGCGGGCGCGGGAACTGGTCGCCGCCTAGCCCTGCCGGCTCGCCGTCAGCCGCTCCCGGACATCCCTCGAACCGCCGGCGCGGTCGACGGCACGGTGCCACCGGTGCCGCGGAACACGCGCAACAGGCAGGCCGGTCGCAGCAGGGCCGACGGCGGATCGAGGAGGTTCGCCACGCGCAGGAAGCGGCGGCCCAGCTCGACGTCGTGCTCGGCGGCGCGGTGGAAGCGCTCCAGGTAGGCGTTGATCACCCTGACCTTGAGGGTACGCCGCCCGCGGACCCCGGGCAGCCGCAGGTCGCCGCTGACCACGATGTCCCACGGCCCGTCGACGACCCGGGCGACCGCCCGGAACAGCTCGCTCGCGGGTCTGTCCCGACGGGCCCACCCGCCCAGCTTCAACGCCTCCACGGCGGCGACGCTCATGCCCTGGCCGTAGATCGGGTTGAAGGCGCACACCGCGTCGCCCAGGACCGCCAGGCCGCGGGGGAAACGGGACAGCCGCTCGTATCGCCGTCGCACGCTGGCCGGTGTGCGGTGGTGGCGACCCTGGTCGATCGGCTCAGCCGAGCTGACCAACTCGTGGATGTCGGGCGCGGGCAAGGTGCTCGCATAGGCCACGAAGCTGTCGTAGTCGGCCGGCGGCGCGTCGCCGTACCCCCCGATGGTGACGATCCACCGGTCACCCTCCATCGCCAGCGCCACCCCGGCCCGGGGGACCGCGCGGGTCGCGGCCATGATGACCACCGAGTCCCCGGCCAGGTCATCGGCACACCTGCGGAACACCCGGGTGGTGTAGGTCAGGTCGATCTCGACTCGCTCCTCCGCCGGCGCGGGGAAACCGAGCTCGCCCAGCCAGACCGGGGCGCGCGACCCACGGCCCGACGCGTCGACGACCAGGTCGGCGGTGATCGTCTCGCCGGAGACGAGACGCACGCCGGTGACCCGGTCGCCGTGGTGAGTGAGGCCGAAGACCTGGCTCTCTCCGAGCACCTCCACCCCGGTGAGCCCGCCCACCTGCCGCCGGATCTGGCCCTCCAAGAGCAGACGGCTGACCAGGAGTCCGGGCATTCCGCCCGGTGCCGGGGCCAGGCGACGCCCCTCGTTGATCCACCGGCAGTCGGCCTGCAGGTCTCCGCCGAACGCCCCGCGTGCCGTCAACTCGGCGGTGAGACCCGGCAGCAGCAGTTCCATGGCCTCCAGACCCCGGGCCAGCAGACCGTGGGCATGCCCGCTCTGCGCCGTGCCGCGGCGATGCACGTCCGCATCGGGTAACTCGTCCCTGTCCAGTACGGTGACCCGGTAGCCGATCCTGCTGAGC
This sequence comes from Dolomitihabitans soli, assembly GCF_022213955.1. GTDB lineage: Bacteria > Actinomycetota > Actinomycetes > Streptosporangiales > Streptosporangiaceae > Streptosporangium_A > Streptosporangium_A soli. Next base: position 348,716 of record NZ_JAKNTW010000001.1, read on the forward strand.
GCGGCGGCGGCCAGCAGACCGGACACGCTGGCCCCGATGACGACGGCATGCCTCATGGCCCCTCCGAGGGGAAGCGAGATGGATGTCGTCCTCATGGTCTCCCAGCCCTTGACGGCTCCCCGCCCCTAATCTCGCGGGCTCACCCCTGATCACGCATCCCGATGGCGCTGGTGACCGAAGGCCGGTGAAGGGCGGTGTCGGACGAGAGGGGGCTGGTCTCCCGGTTGTCGGGGCCGGAGGATCCGGCCGGGTCAGCGATGAATGCCGAGTTCGCAGGGGGAATCGGTGGCGTCGCGAGGGTCTCGGGTCTCGGCCCTGATCTCGGAGAGGACGCCGAGAAGCCTGTCGCCGTCGACACCGAACTGTGTGACCTTGGCGGTGGCGGCACGGACCGCCTGCCTGAGAGCCGGTGCGGGCTCGACCCCGGCGGAGCGCAGCGCGAGGAACACCCCGGCCAGGATCTCTCCCGCATGGGTGGTGTCCACCGGCGTGACCGGGACGGTGGCGGCGTGCCAGGTCCGCCCGGCCGCCGAGTAGGAAGCGCCCTTCGGGCCGTGCTTCGTGATGGCGGAGTTCTGCGGCAGCGGACCGTCCGCGAAGAGGATCCGGCGTTCCTCGTCGTTCATGAAGGCGAGATCGCAGCTGTTGAGGGCGACGCGAGACCCCTCCGGATCGAGCTCGGCATAGTGCTCGAACGCATCGGCTGACACGGTCCGGTGCCCGGGGAGCGCCTTCAGGAAGGCCAGCCATTCCTGTTGCTGGGCCGGGGGAGCGGTGCAGATATGCACGTGACCGGCGCTCTCGTACTCCCTGGGAAAGCAGGAGAGGGCGGCGTGCGAGGCCACTCCGAGATCCGTGTCGAACGACCGCCTGCCATCGGAATGCTGAACAATGCGAAAACGAGCAGAATGCCCGTCCAGGATTCCCAGTCCTCGGGTATCGATGCCCAGCCTCCGGAGTGGACCTAGATCGTAATCGGCACCGATCGCCGAGACGAGCCCGACCTGCTGGGGGGCGAGGAGAGCGGCGCCGCGTACGCATCCGTATCCGGCACCGCCTGGACTCCGGGTCTCGCCGTGCGGGGAGTATTCATCGTTTGTTCCGACGTGACCTATGATTACGATATCGACCATTGAAGTCCCCTTTGTTCTGGTTCTTGCAATGCTCAGCGCCTCAGTGTACCGGGTGGCCGTTTTTCGGACTAGCCTTAAATGGAATTATGGATTAGTTGCCTAGTGATCCACGGCTTTGAAGGGGTGGCGGCAGGCTGCTCGAACCGGATATCCTCTGGCCCATCCGCGTGGGAAGAAGCCTGGTGCAGAAGTGGAAGTCGTCATATTCGCTCTCGCCGTGACGGGATCCCTGGTCGGTGCACTGACCTTGTTGGTCAATTTCAGCCAGTACAGGCTGCAAAAGTCGCTTAAGCCTGGAGCGCCCGGCGAGAGAATGGATCCGGTAGAAGCCGGAAAGATACTCCGCGACGTCACTTCCGACCCTGTCAGGATTATTGCCGCGAACCATATCTTCATCGAATCGGAGAAAAAGGGCGTCGGCTATATCGACAAGCAGGAGATCGGGATATATCTAGACATGCACAGCGCCGCCTGTGATCCGGAAAAACGCGAGACCCTGGCGGGGGCGCTGGCGGATTTCGTCCGGCAAACGGCGGGATATCAATCACTCAACGGCGTTTCATTCGCGTCTCCGCGTGAAGGAAATCTCCTTGTGGGGGCCGGTGCGGCACAACGCCTCGGGCTGAACTTCCTGATGATCAGGACCGGCAGGGCTCCGCGGTTCGGATATCCGATCGAAGGGGCCTTCTCTCCGGGATCGACCGCGATTCTGGTGGATGATCTCTGCATGGAGGCGACGTTCCTCACCCGATGCGTCAAACTGCTCCGCAGGTATGGCTTGAATGTGTCCCACTGCGTCTGCCTGTTCGAGAGGCTCGACGGCAATGCCAGGGAGGGGCTCGCCGAGGTTTCGGTCGAACTTCACTCGAAGTACCAGATCGACGACGAAGAGCTGGCTCGATTCAAACAGTACGGTGAATCCGCCCTGGAAGACGATGGGCGACCGGAAGGGACGGAGAAGTCGTGACCGGCGACCTGACATCCTGGGGCGAAAAAGGATTCTTGGCCGACCTGCTTCCCGGGTTGTATGTGGACCCCCTGTTGCTTGGCGGATTCGGGCATGACGCATCGGTGATCGAGTTGCCGGATGCCCCCTTCAATCTCATCCAGAAGATCGATCGGGCTTCGCACCCGGTGGCGCTCAAAGAAGGCTGGTCCGGATATCGAACCTGGGGACGAATGGCGGTCACCGCGAATTGCAGTGACATCCTCGCGTCGGGCGGGCGGCCGATCGCCTGCATGATGGCGGTCATGGTACCCGGTACCGAGAAGGCCGTTAACGTGCGGGACATCATTTTCGGCGCCGCCGACGAATGCCGGGCCAACGGAGTGATCTACGCCGGCGGCGACACGAAGGAGGCTCAGGACCCCCATGTGGTGGGAACCGCCATCGGTATTATCGAAAAGGACGGATTCCTGCCGAGAAACACGGCGGAACCCGGGGATCAGCTGTTCTGCGCCGGATTGGTAGGCGGTTTCGCCGGAGCGTACTTCATGCTGAAGAACGTGCCGCAGGATGAGCGGGACCACACGGTCGACGCCTACATCGAGTATCTCGCCTCACCCATTGCGCAGTGGTGTGCGGCACGGGAGATGAACAAGAGAAAGGCGGCACGCTGCGGCATGGACGCCAGCGACGGTATTTTGGACGTGCTCCAGACGTTCTCGTCGGCGGGCGTTCAGGTCAACCTCGACCTCGCCGAGGTTCCTTACCATGATTTCGCCGTCGAGTGTGCACGAAAGACCGGTATCCCGCTCACGCAACTTATCTTCGGCGGCGGTGACTGGAACATCCTGTACTGCGTTCCCCCTGATCGGGTGGCGGAACTGCGCGAGGTGCGCGGTGTTCCCATCTATCGCATCGGCGAGATCACGGCTGGCAGTGGTGTCGTCGCGCGCGCGGGCGATGGGGCCGAACACATGGTGCGTGGCGTGGTGAACGAACACTTCAAAAGCAGGATCGAGGATGCCACCGGTTTCATGGACAGCATCGAGAAGGGGAGGTTCATTCAGTAAAGCCCACCACGGGCGAGGAATTTCTTGCGATTTATAGTAATTTGGGAGATGGCCTCTCCGACGCCGACCTGGAGAATGCTGTCGCTGTACGTGTAGCCGTGGCCAAGGGCGTCGAAGAAGCGGCCGGCTGGGTCGACCATCGCATAACTGCCGGTCATCGCCTCGTTGTCCTCAGGAATGATCCGCACGCCGTGCGCCTCCACGGATACGCTCCGCGCGACGAATCGTGCGAACTGGTCGGCGGTGACCAGCAAGGGTTCCACCTTTCCTGAGTTCTGTCCCCAGACGGGAGTACCTCGAATATCTTCCAGCGTTCCGGCTGGGCGGCGATGATGAACTCGGTCAGGTCCTCGAAGTGGTTGGCGGTGGTGACCACGGTGTTGATCTTCAGGCGAAAGCCGTTCTCCTTGAGACGCAGGCACAGGTCGAGGTAGTGGGTTTCGCTCGCGGGTAGCGCCGCTGTCACCCGGCCCGTCATGGCCAGGGTGGCGGAGTTCAGGCTGTCGACGCTGATCGTCACCCAGTCGAGGATGCCGCGTAGGCTCCGGAGGGTCTCGGTGCTCAGCAGGCTGCCGTTGGTGACGAGTGCGGTGGTGAGGCCATGGGCGCGGGCGAGCCGGATCAGATCGATGATCCAGGGGCAGAGCAGTGGCTCTCCGCCAGCGAAGGTGATCTTGAGAAACCCGGCGTCCGCGAGCAGGGACACCACCCGTTCCGCATCATTTTGAGTGAGGTGTCCCTCAGGCAGGACCGTGCGCCGCACGTCGCGGAAGGTGGCAAAGCAGAAGCGGCATTTCATATTGCAGGGTTGCCAAAGATGAAAATTAACTGTCTCGACTGGTACGCGCGCGCCTGTTAAGATCATTATAATCTCCATTGGCTATACGTCCCTGTCACGCGAATGTTAGTGTGATTTATCGGACTTGTCAGCTCAGGGGCCGTTTAAAAGTCAGACGCGGGATGATACCCCTTGGACGCAGCGGCGGATCGCTTGAGATCGAATGGCTCAGGGAAAGCATCGGCCTTCGGCAGAACCGTGCGTAACAGCTCCTTTCGTACAGCGCCTCTCGTTGTGATCGCCTGAACACCGTGCCTGACGGGTGAAGAGCCTGAGATCCTTACAGGAGGGGGCTCCGGGTTCCGCAGCACGGCCTGCGTCACCCGCGAGGTGCCGTTCGCCATCCGGGGGGCGGTGCCGCCCCCCGGCCAAGAGTGCGGGAACCAACCGAAGGGGGGCTGGGGCACCGCGCCCCTGACAGCCAATGAGAGTCGCCATGATCGGCCTTGGAGACATCGCCCGCAAGGCGTACCTGCCCGTGCTCGCCCAGGTGCCGGGCATCGAGCTCCATCTGTGCACACGTGACAGGGAGCGGCTCGACCTGCTCGGCGACGAACACCGGATCCCGGCCAGGCACACCTCCGTGGACGAGGTGGTCAAGGCGGGAGTCCAGGCCGCACTCGTGCACGCCGCGACCGTGGCGCACCCCGAGATCGTCGAGCGGCTGCTGCGCGCGGGCGTGCACGTCTATGTGGACAAGCCGATCGCCGACAACCTGGCCGACGCCGACCGGCTCGTACGGCAGGCGCGGGCGGCCGGGTGCTCGCTGATGACCGGGTTCAACCGCAGGCACGCTCCCGGCTACGCGGACCTGCTGGATCTCCCACGTGACCTGGTCGTCATGCAGAAGAACCGGGCGGCGTTCGCGGCCACGCCGCGCAAGGTGGTGTTCGACGACTTCATCCACGTGGTGGACACGCTGCGGTTCCTGACGCCGGGAGAGGCGACCCGGACCGAGATCCGCGCCAGGGTCAGGGAGGGCCTGCTCGAACACGTCGTCCTTGAGCTGTCCGGCGACGGCTTCACCGCGCTCGGCATCATGAACCGGGTCAGCGGAGCGGCCGAGGAGAGCTGCGAGGTCATGGGCGGCGGCATGAAACGGCGGGTGGTCAACCTCGGCGACGTGGTCGACTACGCGGCGGGGGAGACCCTCACCCGCAGGCCCGACTGGACCTCCGTGGCCAGGCAGCGCGGCATCGAGCAGATCTGCCTCGCGTTCCTCGCCGCCGTCCGCGAGGGCCGCGTGATCGACGGGGCGGACGCCCTCCGCACCCACGCGCTCTGCGAGGAGATCGTCGCCGCCTGCTGACCCGGTGGCCGGCTCAGCGGGCGAGCGCGAGCATCCTGGTGAGGCGGTGCGGGGTGAGGCGGGTGATCAGGGTGAAACCGTTGCCCCTGCGGTAGGGGCTGGAGGAGGAGGCGACTCCGGCCACCGCGCCGCCGTACACCACGGGGCCGCCGCTGTGGCCGCCGACGATCTGGCAGTTGCGCGTCATCAGCATGCCCGGTCCGGGCCCGCCCGACTCACCGGCGTCGGCGAGGCAGCGGAACATGTCGTCGCCCGAGTAGCCGACGTCGCCCGGGTAGCCGAGCAGCGTGAGCCCGGACAGCTGTTCGCCCGAGCGGCTGACCAGCGGTCGTAGCCCCGGCCCGGTGACCTTCTCCAGCCGCCGCCCGGCCCGGCCGGCCACGCGGACCACACCGACATCCCACGGGAGCACGCTGGGGGAGTAGGAGCGGGTCCGCCACCTTCTGGGCACCCACAGCCGCTCGGCGGGCCAGACCCCGAGCGGCGTGTCGCCGAGGCCCGTGCTGTTGTACGCGGGCACGAACACGACTCCGTCGTACCAGCGGCGGTTCCGCCCGTAGTTGTCGAACAGGCAGTGCGCCGCGGTGAGGACCAGGTCGCGTCCCGGGGAACGGAGCACGGCGGCCCCGCAGACCCTGTTCCGGCCGGTGAACCGGTCATGCGCGAGCAGCAGCCCGGTCACCCGCTCGGGCGCTTCCGCCGTGTACGGCCTGCGCACCCGGGCGTAGCCGTACCGGTCGCCGCCCGGCGTGATCACCTGCCGTCCCGGCACATCCCGCGTGTGCGGAACGTGCCGGGACGTCCCGGCCCGAGCCCACGCCACCTCCGTGGGTACGGCGGGCAGCGCCGCGGCCGGTAGGAACAGGAGTACCGCGAGGAGGAGACGCCATCCCGTGAACACGTGGATCGGTTACCCGGAGTCACGATCGGTCACGCCTGCGGTAAGGTCCGGAGATCGCAAACGGATCGTCCGCGAACTCCCGCCCACTCCCTGCCCAGCTCTGGTGCCGTGACAATCCGGTGTCCTGCCCAGGTTCGAGCTGCCAAGGTCCGCGCTGACCCGGGTCCGCGCTGTGCAGGGTCGGTGCTGACCAAGGTTCGTGCCGTGGGCTTGCCGTTCAGGGCCGGGTTGTCCAGGTTCTGCCGTTAAGGGTGCGTGAGATCGGGTGCCGTCAGGGATACAGTCCGCGGATTCGGTGTGCTTCGGCGACCCGGCCCACCCCGATGGCGTGGGCGGCCTGGCGGAGGGTGAACCGCTGGGCGGCGGCCAGGGCGCGCACCTCGCCGAACGCCTGGTCCATCATGGCGCGCAGCCGGTCATCCACCGCGTCGGTGCTCCAAGAGCTGGCCTGGGCGTTCTGCACCCACTCCAGGTAGGAGACGATCACCCCGCCGGCGTTGGCCAGGATGTCGGGCACGATCGTGGTACCCGACCCGGTCAGGATCTCGTCCGCCTCGGGCGTGGTCGGGCCGTTCGCGCCCTCGACGATGAGCCGGGCCCGGACCCTCGGCGCGTTCTCCGCGGTGAGCGCGCCTTCCAGCGCGGCGGGCACGAGCACGTCGACGTCGAGTTCGAGCAGTTCGTCGTGGGTCAGGGCGTCGGCGTGGCGGTAGCCGTACAGGCCGCCGGACTCCTTGTTGTAGGCGCGCAGGGCCGTCACGTCGAGCCCGCCGCGGTCGGCGACCGCGCCCGTCGCGTCGGAGACGGCGACCACCCGGCAGCCCGCGTCCGAGAGGTACTGCGCGGCGAGGGCGCCGACCTTGCCGAAGCCCTGGACGGCGACGGTGACGCCGTCGGGGTCGCGGCCGAGCGCGGACAGCGTGGCGATCCGCACGCCGCGTGAGGTGGCGCCGGCCCGGCCGAGCGAGCCGCCGAGCGTCGTGGGCTTGCCCGTGACGACGCCGGGCACCGAGTAGCCCGCGTTCACCGAGTAGGTGTCCATGATCCAGGCCATGGTCTGCTCGTCGGTGCCCACGTCGGGCGCGGGGATGTCCTTCTCGGGGCCGATCAGGGGCAGGATCTCGTTGACGTAGCGCCGGGTGACCCGCTCCAGTTCGCGGGTGGTCAGCGCGCCCGGGTCGACGGCGACGCCGCCCTTGGCCCCGCCGTACGGGATGCCGACCAGCGCGCACTTCCAGGTCATCATCATCGCCAGCGCGGTGATCTCGTGGATGTCGGTGGCGGGATGGAAGCGGACGCCGCCCTTGGCCGGGCCGCGTGAGATGTTGTGCTGGACCCGGTAGCCCTGCACGACGTCCATTCGCCCGTTCTCGCGGCGTACGGGCACCGCGACGGTGAGGGAGCGGCGGGGTGTGGCGAGCATCGTGCGCAGGCCGTCGTCGAGGCCGAGATGGTCGGCGGCCTGGTCGAACTGGAACAGCGCGGAGTCGAGTGCCTGGCGTCCCAGCGGGACGGGTCGGCTGGTGGCCGGCGTCGTTGACGGCACCATGACGGTCATGAAGACCTCCGGATGGGCGGGGCGCCGTTGCCCCGCTCGATGAAGTTGGCCGGATCGGTGCGGGGCGCCGTTGCCCCGCCGCCGATCACGCCTACTGATCCAACCGGGTTCGGGCGGTCAAGGGAACGTGCCAATGTGGCGCGCTTCATCCCTGGAATTTGCCTATCTGTCACACCCGAGGAGGCGGGAGGGCCCGGCAGTCGTCCGCGCCGGCCACGCCCGCGGCTCCGGCGCCCATCGAACGGCTGGAACCGGCCGCCTCGATCGCAGGCGGCCCCACCTTAGGGGGTGTTCGCCGGGGCGAGATCGCCGGCGTCCCCGACCGGGATGGCGGACGACGCCGCACCTTCCGGATATGCGCTCCGCCTGATCGGGGTTTCGCGAGCACGCGGGCCGCCTGCCTCGGCCCTTCTTCGCGGTCGCTCATGGTCTCCGTCGTGAGCGGGGTGAATGGAATCTCTCGGTGTCGACCATTCTTTTGGCCTGCTCCGGCCCTGATCGGATTCACCCGGACCGGACGTTCATGATTGCTCGGTCCTATGACCCCATCGCCCTCTTCCCCATTCCCAGGCGCGGATTTCCCCGCACCAAGTGAGATGGCGTTGACCGGCGGCGAGCCGGCAGATGAAGCCGCTCGCCGGGTTCCGGCCTGACCGCGTTCGGCTCGTCGTCCTGGAGCGGAATCGGGGGGAGGGGCCTCGGTCATATGCCGCCACCTCGGTTCGTGCGGATCCCGGCCGACGTCGCGGCGGTCCCTTGACGGCGCTCGAACACCGAGGTCATGGCCGCCTGAACCCTGCGTTCCCGGTCCGTTCCCCTCGACTGGGCGCGAGTCGGCGAGGCGGTCGACGACGCCGTTCTGTCGCTCCCGGAACAGAGCACGCATGAAGTCGTAGGAGGGTTGTCTCGCACCAGACCGGCGACCTATAGTCATTGACATAAATGATGTTGACAGCGCATGTAATTATTTCATGTCGAGTCATGCTCCTGGTGGATTTACTTTTCCTATTCGGGTTCAGAAATCATAAGCATCTTTCGGATGTCGATTCCATCGTGACGATCCGGCGATGAAGGTCTGCGGTTCTCGCGCGAACCGGCGCCGGTGTTTCCGTGATGACGTGCCGTGTACCCATCGCGTCCGTGCGCGCTCGGCGATCCGGAAGGGAAGTGAGGATGCGGTTGACCGGCACCCGGTTACGACCAGAGCCCGACGCCGTGCTGTTCGACGTCGGGTCCACGCTGATCCACGCCGACCCGGTGATCCTGACCACCTGCCTGACCCGGTACGGCGTGCGGGACGTCGCGCCGGAAGACGCCTCGGCGGCCTTCGTCCTGGCGCTGGAGGCCAGCCGGGAGCTGCTGCCGCGCGGGCTGGACGACATAGCGAAGGAGGCGGCGCGCTGGGGCCAGTTGCTGGGCATCGCGCCGGGCCCGGCGATGGCGGCCTTCCGGGACGTGCTCGACACGCCGGGGCTCTACCGATGCGTCGATCCGGACGCCCTCGTGGTCCTCGACGCGCTGCGTGCCGCCGGGGTGCTGCTGGTGGCCGTGGCCAATGCCGACGGAAACGTGGCGGAGGAGCTCGCCGAGGCCGGATTGCGCGAGTTCTTCGACGTGACGGTCGACTCGGCGGTGCTGGGGGTCGAGAAGCCGCGCCCGGAGATCTTCCACGACGCCTGCCGTCAGGTGGGGATCCCACCTGCCCGGTCGTGCTTCGTCGGGGATGGGCTGATCAACGATCTGCTCGGTGCGTGGGCGGCGGGCATCGGGCGCTGCGTCCTGTACGACCCGCTCGGTCTCCGGCCGGAGCTGCCCGGAGCCCTGCGGATCGGCCGGTTGACCGAGCTGCTCGATGTCACGGGTGAGGAGCGGTGATGGCCGCGCACACGACCGTCCTGGTGGGCTTCGGCCACGTGGCGCGGAACTCCTACCTGCCGGAGCTGGCCGCGAGGGGCGCGCGGGTGCGGGTGGTCGACCCCTCCCCGGCCGCACGGGCGGCGGCCGAGGGGCTCGGACTCGACGCGCTCACCGAGCTGCCGCCCGCGGAGGCCGGAGACCGGGCCCTGATCCTGACGCCCATTCCGAGCCATGCCGCCATGACCAGGGCGGCCATCGAACGCGGCTACCACGTGCTGGTGGAGAAGCCCGCCGCGCCGACCACCCGGAGCTGGGCCGACCTGTGCGGCATGGCCCGCCGGTCCGGGCGGGCGCTGGTGGCCGCGCCGTTCACCGCCTCCGGCTGGGCCGCCGAGGCGATCCGGGCGCTGGTGACGGCCGGCGGGCTCGGCCGGCTCACCTCGATCACCGTCGACTTCGCCAAGTCCGGGCCCTTCGACAACGGGGAGGTGGCTCCCGAACGGGCCTGGTTCCTCGGCCCGGAGGCGGGCCCGGCGCGTGACTTCGGTCCTTATCCCCTGACCCTGCTGGTCGGGCTGTTCGGCCCGCTGGAGCAGGTGCGCTGGACCCGCGAGGAAGGCGCGGACCTGGGCCATGTGCTCCGCGGGCGGTTCGTCGTCGACGGGGTGGCCGTGCCGCTGCGGGCCTGCTTCCGCTACGCGGACGGCCGCGGCGACCGGCCGGTCGTCATCACCGGCACGCGAGGGGAGCTGGTCGTGGACAGCGAACGGGTCGACGGGCCGCTGACGGCTCCGGTGCCGCTGCCCGGGCCATCGGCCCGCCGGTCGAAGTACCAGCTCGCGCTGGCACAGTTCGACCTGCTGACCACCGACCTGCTGACCACCGGCCTGCTGACCACCGGCCTGCCGTCCGTCGCGCCGCCGTCCGCCGGTGACACGGCGCTGGACGCGCACCAGCGGATGGTGGGCGAGGTGATCGGCGTGCTCGAACGAGTCGACCTGGCGGAGAAGGGTGCCGCATGACCGCCGATTACGCTCAGGCCACCTCCACGGTGCCGTCGCACGAGGTCTGGCTCGACGACGACGGCGTCGAGGCGGTGCTGGCACGAATCCGGACGTCGCTGGAGTCCGGGGCGCTGACCTCGGGCCCGCTGGTCGCCGAGTTCGAGTCCGCGCTGCGGCGCCGTACCGGACGGCGTGCCGCGGTCGCGGTGACGAACGGCACCGCGGCGCTGGAGCTGATGCTGCGCGCGCTCGGCGTCGGGCCGGGGCATGAGGTCCTGGTCCAGGCGGGCAGCTTCATCGCCAGCGCCGCCGCGGTGCTCGCGGTCGGTGCCGACGTGCGGTTCGTCGACATGGACACCGGCAGCCTGGGCCCGACCGCCGCCCAGGTGGAACATGCCCTCACACCGGCGACCACCGTCGTCATGGTCACCCACCTGGGCGGGCTGATCAGCGGGCATCTGGACGAGGTCGCCCGGTTGTGCCGCGACCGGGGGATCCATCTGGTCGAGGACGCCGCGCAGGCGCTGGGCAGTACCCACCGGGGCAGGGCCGCGGGGTCCTGGGGGGTGGCCGCCACTCTCTCGTTCTACGCGCGCAAGGTGCTGACCACCGGCGAGGGCGGTGCCGTGCTCACCGACAACCGGGAACTGGCGGACCGGGTCCGCCTGCTCGGCGACCAGGGACGTTCGGCGGACGGCGTGCACCGCCACGCGGGCGGCAACTGCCGGATGACCGAGATGCAGGCCGCGCTCGGACTGGTTCAGCTGGACCGGTTCGAGGAGAGCCTGGCTCGGCGCAGAGCGATCGCCGCGCGGTACGACGCGCACTTCGCGGGCTACCGGCGGCCGTTCGGCGCCGAAGTGGTGGTGAACCACTACAAATACTGGCTGGAGCTGCCGACGAGACAGGCGCGCGACGGCTTCGCCGCGGCGATGGGCGAGCAGGGGATCGAACTGCCGGGGCCCCTCGCCGGGCATGCCGAGCCCATTCACCGGCAGCCGGCGTTCGCCGGCCTGAGGCGGAGCGGGCCGCTGACGGAGACCGGGATGCCGGAGATGCCGGAGACCGAGCGGTTCTCCGGCCGCCATGTCTGCCTGCCGGTGTATCCGGGGCTGTCGGACGGCGGGCTGGAGAAGATCATCACGGCCGGCGCGCACGCGCTGCGCCGATGCGACCCCTCGACGGAGAGTGTGTGACGCATGAGGTGTCTCGACCGGGCGGGCCTGATGATCGGAGCTGGGTGATGGCGACGGGGAACATCGGCTACCTCGTGCTGGGCGCTCCCCGGTCGGGTACCAACCTGCTCTGCCACGCGCTGCACGCCACGGGCGAGGCGGGCGAACCCGACGAGTGGTACGGCCTGTCCCGGCTCCACCGGAGGCTGCTGCGCTGGGGGCTGGCCCACCCGGACTCGCGCCAGGAGGCGCCCCGGGCGACCGACTGGCCGGCCTACCGGCAGCGGCTGGCGGAGCGGGCCGCCGGCGAGGGGCGGTTCGGCGTGAAGGTGTTCCCCTATCACGTGGACCCGCTGTTCCGGTCCGGGCAACTGTCCTCTCCGGTGGATCTGCTGCCGACGGGATATCGCGCGGACATCCGGGTGATCGTGGTCAGCCGCCGTGACGTGGTCGCCCAGGCGGTCTCGATGGCGATCGCGTCCCGGACGGGTGTCTTCGCCGACGTGCCGGGCGACGTGCCGGTCCGGGTGCCCACGAGGGTGGCGTGGTGGCGGGAGGGGCCCCCGCCGGCGCTCGTCCCGGAGGGTCACCGGCTCACCGCCGACGCGTTCGACCCGGCGGAGATCCACCAGATCGTCGCCGGCGTACGGCGGCAGCACGCGGTCTGGGCGGGCTGGCTCGCCGCCACCAGGTTCCCGCGGTTGTCCGTGACGTACGAGGATCTGGTGGACCGGCGGGAGCTCGTGCTGCAGTCCGCCTTCGATCTGCTCGGCATGTCCGCCCGTGCCGTCGACCACCCCGACTCCGGGCTCCGCCGCCAGGCCACCGCCCTCAACGGGGAGATCGGCGAGGCGTACCGGGAGTGGCTCGGCGCCCGGCCGGCCGGCGTCGAGGGGGCGGCCCGATGAGCGGCCGTTCCGGCGGGACGGCCGGCCCCGAGCGCGTGCTGCTGGCGGCCCCCGGCGAGCTGTCCGACTCCCGCGGGGGCGCCCCCATGCGGTGGCGTGCGCTCCACGCCGCGCTGTCCGCCCATGCCACCATCGACTACCTTCCGGTGACCTGTGCCGCTCCGGGACGGACCTGCCCGCATCGCGCCGGGTCCACGCGGCAGGCGCGCGACGACCCTTTCGCGAAGTCCTACTGCCCGGTCCAGAGCGACGACCTGCTGGCCAGGGTGACGGCCGGCAAGCCCGACCTGGTGATCTCCAGTGAGCTTCGGCTGCATCGCTACGCGGAGCGGATCCGGCGGCTCACCGGAGTGCCCGTGGTGGACGACATGCACAACGTGGAGTTCGCGCTGCGCCGCGAACTGGAGAGCGAGCGGCTGTCGGAGCGGTACACCCCCGAGCACGCCCAGCAGGTGTTCGACGTCGAGGAGAAGGTGCTCGCCGAGGCCGCCGGAGTCTGGGTGTGCAGCGAACGCGACCGCGAGCTGCTGCTGTCGCTGCACGGTTCCCGGCACGCGGACCTGGTGCGGGTGGCGAGCAACGCGATCCCGGCGCCGGCGGTCCTCGCCGCGGCCGGCGGGATCGAATCGGTCGTTTTCACCGGGCGGCTGGGCTACGAGCCCAACAGCCAGGCCGTGCGCCTGCTGATCGAGGAGATCGTGCCGCGGCTGCGCCGTGCGCACCCCGGTCTCCCGGTCGTCATCGCCGGTGCGCGCTGCCCGGAATGGGTGCTCCGGGCGGCGGGCACGACACCGGGCCTGCGGGTGATCGCCGATCCACCCGACCTGTCCGAGGTGATCCGGCGTGGCGTGATGGTGGTGCCGCTGCGGGTGGGCGGCGGGACCAGGTTCAAGGTGCTCGAAGCGTTCGCGCTCGGCGCCCCGGTGGTGTCGACCGCCAAGGGCGTGGAGGGGCTGGACCTGGCCGACGGATGCCACTATCTGCGGGCCGAGCGGCCGGAGGAGTTCGTCGAGGCGATCGGGCGGATCCTGGCCGACGGAGGGCTGGCGGCGCGGCTGCGGGCCGGCGGCCACGAGCACCTGCGGCGGCGGTTCTCCTACGAGGCTCTGACCGGCCAGGTCGGGGCCGCCCTCGCGGCGTTGCGGGGAGCGTCGTGAGCGCCTCCCGGGCCGGCATCGCGGTCGTCGGCTGCGGCTATGTGGCGGACTTCTATCTGAACACCCTGGAGGATCATCCGGGGCTCACCCTGGTCGGCGTGCACGACCGGATCGCCGAGCGGGCGGTCCTGGCGGCCGGGAGACACGGGGTGAGGGCGTACGAGGACCTGCCGCGGCTGCTCGCCGACGACCGGGTGTCGATCGTCGTCAACCTGACGAACCCGGCGAGCCACGCCGAGGTCACGCTCGCCGCGCTGGCCGCCGGGAAGCACGTCTACTCGGAGAAGCCGCTGGCCACCCACGTCGCCGACGGGCGGCGCATCGTGGCGGAGGCCGAGCGGCGCGGGCTGCTCGTCTCGTGCGCTCCGGCGAACGTCCTCGGGGAGGCGTTCCAGACGTTGTGGCGGGAGATCCGGTCCGGGGCGGTGGGGGAGCCGCGCCTGGTCTACGCCGAACTCGACGACGGTGCCGTCCACCTCATGGACTACCAGACCTGGAAGAACAGCATGGGCAGCCCGTGGCCGTACCGCGACGAGTTCGCGGTGGGGTGCAACGCCGAGCACTCGGCGTACCATCTGGCGGCCCTCACCACCATGTTCGGGCCGGTGCGCCGGGTGGTGGCCGACCACGGCACGCTGATGCCGGACAAGCTGCCCCCCGGCGAGGACGGGCCGGTCGGTCCGGACTACGTGACCGCCTCGCTGACCTTCGGCTCCGGTGTGATGGCCAGGTTGACGTGCAGCATCGTCGCCCCGGCGGACCGTTCCCTGACGGTGGTCGGAGACGGTGGCGTGCTGCGGCTGGACAACTGCTGGGACTTCGGCTCGGGCCTCACCCTCCGGGCGCCGGCCGGGCGCGGGCACGACTACCTGCTCGGCGCGCGGCCGGTGGATCCCGTCCGGCCGTACGCCTATCGGAAGCGCTACGCGGCCGACCACCGGATGGACTTCCCCCGGGGCGTCGCCGAACTCGCCGCCGCGGCCGGGGAACGGCGGCAGCCGCGGCTGTCCGCCCGGCACGCGCTGCACGTCCTGGAGGTCACGGACGCGATGACCGCGCGCCACGGCAGCACGGAGATCACGTCGGAGTTCGCCGCCCCGGAGCCGATGACGTGGGCGCGATGACCGGCGTGACGACCGGCGCGGCGCCGGGAGCCGGGCGGCGGCCCGCGCTCTCCTGCGCGATCATGGCTCATCCGGCGAGGCGCCGCTCCGCCGAGCGGATCGCGGTACGGCTGGCCGCGCTGTCGCCGACGATCGTGTACGACCCCGATCCCGGCGGGCCCAGGTCGACGCTGCGCACGGCCGTCGCCGCGTGGTCGGCCGTCACGGACGGGGCCACCCACCATCTCGTCGTGCAGGATGACGTCGAGCCGGTGGACGACTTCGTCCCGCGCCTGCGCCACGCGGTGGCCGGCCATCCGGACAAGGTGCTCTGCGCGTTCACCGAGTGGGGCTGCCAGACGGCGACCATGGTCCGCTGGGGGGCCATGCACGGCATCGGCCTGGTGGAGTGCGTCGACAACTACGTGCCCACCCAGGCGACGGTGCTGCCCGCCGCCGACGCGACGGCGTTCGCCGCCTACGCGGCGGAACATCTCTCCTGGGACACGCCCGACGACATCGGCCTGCGCCGGTACCTGGCGGCGGGGGGCCGGTCGGCGTACGCGCTGGCGCCCAACCTGGTGGACCACGACGCGATGGCGAGCCTGGTGGGCAACGAGTCGGACGGCCTGCGTCCGGCCGCCTGGCTGCCCGCCCGCGGCGAGGCTCCGGGTGGGCCGGGCGTGCTGCTCGCGCCGCCCCGCATACCGACGCAGACCTGGAGCAAGGGCCGGGCCCTGTGCTTCAGGTACGCCCCCGAGTCGCTGCGCATGGAGGACTCGGAACCCACCCGCCGGGTGCTGGCCCGGCGGGGCACGGCTCCCCGCCCGATCACCGACCGGCTGGACGCGGCGTTGGACGCGGCGGGCCGGGCCGTGGACCTGGAGCTGCACATCGGCTACGCCCTGCTGCACGAGCTGTGGGTGACCGCGGTCGCCCTCGGTGCGCTGCTGCCCGCCGTGCCGGGGGAGAAGGAGCCGTCTCCGGACCGCGCCGCGCGCCGGGCGCTGAGCACGATGGGGCCGGGGGCGCTGCGGTGCTTCGCCGGCGCCGCGGTGCTCCGGGAGTGCGGACCGGTTCTGACCGATCTGGTCGTCGAGGGGGTGTCCTGCGGACTTGAGACCCGATGAGCGTGGACGATGGAAGGACTCGGTCGCCGTAACGCGGGAGATCGCACGGCTGCTGCCGCAGGCCGGGTGGGCCCCGGTGCTGGCGATGATCGTGACCAACGTGCTGCTCGGCGTGCTGCCGGTGGTGTTCGTGGTCGGCACGAGCGTGCTGCTGGGCCGGGTGTCGGCGGCCGTGGCCGCAGGGACCGCCTCGGCGGAGTGGTCGGCGATGGCGACCGCCTTCCTGGCGGCCTCCGCGGCGTTCAGCGTGCAACAGGCGCTGGCGCCGGTGCAGAACGCGCTGGGCGAACTGGTCGCGCGCCGGATCGACGGGCGGATCTTCGACCGGCTGATCGCCGCCGCGCTGCGCGGTCCGGGCATCGGCCCGCTGGAGGATCAGCGGCTGCTGAGCCACCTGAGCGAGGCCGGCAGCGAGCTGGAACAGGGCGTGCACAGCCCCGGCAGGGCCTGCGCCGGCCTGCTGCACCTGATCACCCGCTCGGTGCAGCTCGCCGGATACGTGGCGGTCATCGGGCTGGCCTTCTCCTGGTGGGCGGGGCTCGGGCTGCTGGTCGCGGTCATGGCCTTCCGGTACGGCCTGCGCAGAGGGCTGCGGGCGTACGCGGAGGTGTTCCCCCGGCTGGCGGCGGAGCGGCGCGAGAGCCGTTATCTGCGGGGCCTGGCCATGGACGCCACGGCGGCCAAGGAGATCCGGGTGTTCGGCCTGATGAAGTGGCTGCTCGCGCGTTATCGCAAGGTCTACCTGGGCTGGATCATGCCGGTATGGCGGGAGCGGCGTCGGCTGCTGCTGTGGCCCTACCTCCGGTACACGGTCTTCGGGCTGCTGGTCACCATGGCGGTGCTGGCGTCGGTGGCTGCGGCCGGAGCCCGGGGGGCGACGCTGACCAGCCTGGCGCTGGTCTGCCAGGCCGTGCTGAACGGCCTGCGCCTGGGCGAGTTCTATCCGGAGGCCGACATGCAGACGCTGCTGGGCATGAACGCCTTCCGGGCGGCGCGGGACTTCGAACAGGGGGTGGCGGAGCACCTGGCGGCCGAGCCGGCGGCCCCGCGAGGGCAGCTCGCCGAGGCCCCCGTCCCGCGCGGGGAGATCCGGTTCGACGGGGTGTCCTTCCGGTACCCGGGCCGGGAGCGGCCGGTGTTCGACGACCTCCGGTTGCGCCTTCCCGCGGGGAAGTGCACGGCGATCGTGGGCCTCAACGGCGCGGGTAAGACCACGCTGGTCAAGCTGCTCACCCGCCTGTACGAGCCGGACACGGGGATGATCACGGTCGACGGCGCCGACGTCCGGTCGTTCGCGGTGGACGCCTGGCGGGCCCGCGTCGCGGTCGTCTTCCAGGACTTCAACCGGTACGAGGTGAGCGCGGCGGACAACATCGGGTTCGGCGCCGCGCCGCACGCCGGCGATCGGGAGGAGATCCGGGTGGCGGCCAAGGACGCGGGCGTCCTCGACGTGCTCGAAGCCCTGCCGCAAGGGCTCGACACGCCCCTGGTACGGCACGTCACCGGCGGGACCGACCTGTCCGGCGGGCAGTGGCAGCGCGTGGCACTCGCCCGTGCGCTGTTCCGGCTGCGGCACGGCGGCGGAATCCTGGTGCTGGACGAGCCGACGGCCAGTCTCGACGTGCGGGCCGAGGCCAGGTTCTTCGACGAGTTCATCCGGCTCACCAGCGGCGCGACCACCATCCTGATCTCACACCGGTTCTCCACCGTGCGGCACGCCGACCACATCGTGGTGCTGGCGGACGGCCGAGTCGGCGAGGCGGGCTCGCATGAGGAGTTGCTCCGCGACGGCGGCCGGTACGCGGACCTGTTCCGGTTGCAGGCCGCCCGGTTCACCGAGCATCGGGCATCCGAGGCGCCGGCCGGTGCCCGAAGCGGCGGCGGCCAGGTGATTCCATGAGAAACCTCGTCCTGGCGGCGGCACGGTTGCTGGCCATGTCGTGGCGGCAGAGCCGGCGGAAGACCGCCGCCGCGACCGTGCTGATGCTGGCCAGCGGCACCGCCGTACCGCTGGCCGGGCTCGGCCTGCGCCAGCTCTTCGACGCGGCGCTCGCCGGGCGGGCCGGCGAGGCGGTGATCGCGGGCGTCCTGGTCGCGGTGCTGCTCATCGCGGGGCTGACGTTCACGCACTTCGCCCACATCGCCTACTTCGAGCTCGCCGAGCTGAACATGCTGCACTACGACGAGGAGTTGATCACCCTTGCCAACGGCTCCCCCGGCCTGGAGGCGCACGAGGACTCCGCCCACGCCAACCGTTTCACCGTCCTGGCGCAGGAGGTGCAGCAGACCCGCAACACGCTCCGGTCCCTGCTGACCTTCGCCGGGCTCGGTGTGGGGATGCTGCTGACCGCCGTACTGCTGGCGATGCTGCATCCGGTGCTCCTGCTCCTGCCCGTGGTGGCGGTGCCGCCGCTGCTGGCGGGACGCAGGTCCGAGCGGCTGGCGGACCGGGCCAGGGAGGCCACGGCCGAGCCGACCCGGCTCGCGCTCAATCTGTTCCGGCTGGCCGGGGACGAGGGCTCCGCCAAGGAGGTGCGGGTCTACCACCTGCAGGACGAGGTACGGCGTCGCCACACGGCGCTGTGGAACCAGGTGAGCACGACGCTCTGGCGGGCGCACCGCCGATCCACCCTGCTGCGGGCCGCCGGCCAGCTCGTGTTCGCCGCCGGATACGTCGCCGCGGTGTTGCTGGTCGTCCGCGAGACCATCGCCGGCCGGCGGACGGTGGGCGACGTGGTGCTGGTGGTCGCGCTCGCCGCCCAGGTGAACGCGCAGGTCGCCCAGACGGTGGCGCTGGTGCCCGATCTGCAGCGCCTGACCGGCGTCGACCGGCGCCTGCGCGAACTGCGCGAAGCGCTCTCACCCGCCTCCGCCGCCGCCCGCACCGCTGATGGGCCCGCCGCCGCGCCCGTGCCGGAGCGGCTGGAACAGGGCATCACCCTGCGGGGGGCGTCCTTCTCCTATCCGGGCACCAGGGCGCCCGCGCTGCGCGACGTCGACCTGCACCTGCCCGCGGGCTCCACGGTCGCCGTCATCGGCGAGAACGGCGCCGGCAAGAGCAGCCTGGTCAAACTGCTGTGCGGGTTCTACCGGCCCGCCGAAGGCGAGATTCTCATCGACGGCATCGACTTGGACCGCATCCCGCTCGGCGGTTGGCGCACCCGGATCGCGGCGGGCTTCCAGGACTTCGTCCGCTACGAGTTCGCGGCCCGGCGGGCCGTGGGCGTGGGCGACCTGCCCCTGGAGGGCTACGAGAAGGCGGTGCTGGCCGCTCTGGACCGGGCCCACGCGGCCGACGTGCTCCCCACCCTGCCCGCCGGGCTGGCCACGCAACTCGGCAGGAGCTACGCCGACGGGATCGAGCTCTCCGGCGGGCAGTGGCAGAAGCTGGCCCTCGGGCGCGCGCTCATGCGCGAGCAGCCGCTGCTGCTCGTCCTGGACGAGCCCACCTCGGCACTGGACCCCGAGGCCGAGCACGCCCTCTTCGAACGCTACGCCGCGCAGGCCGCGCGGGCCGCCACCACGGGCGCGATAACCCTGCTGGTCTCG
This sequence comes from Dolomitihabitans soli, assembly GCF_022213955.1. GTDB lineage: Bacteria > Actinomycetota > Actinomycetes > Streptosporangiales > Streptosporangiaceae > Streptosporangium_A > Streptosporangium_A soli. Next base: position 368,354 of record NZ_JAKNTW010000001.1, read on the forward strand.
CATCGCTTCTCCACCGTCCGTACGGCCGATCTCATCGTCGTGGTCTCGGGCGGCCGGGTGACCGAGGTCGGGGACCACGCCGCCCTGGTGCGCGAGGGCGGCCTCTACGCGGAGCTGTACGGACTGCAGGCCCGGGCCTACCGCTGAAGGGCGGTGAGCGCCCAGTCGACGGCCTCCCCTATGTGACGGGCCACGAAGTCCGCCGAGGACTCGGCCACCTCCCGGCCCAGGGGGTGGATGAGGACGGTGGCGGCGCCGACGGCGCGGCCCGCCAGCAGGTCGGACACCGAGTCCCCGACCATGCAGGAGCCCGGCAGGGAGATGGAGTGGTCGGCCGCGGCGCGGGTCAGCATGCCGGGGGCGGGTTTGCGGCAGTCGCAGCGGTCCAGGGGATGGGGGCACACGTAGCCCGCGTCGAGCCGGGCTCCCCGCTCGGCCAGCAGCTCACGCAGACGGGCGTCCACCGCCGCGTACGCGGCGGGGCCGGCCGGGGGGCGGGCGAGCCAGCGCTGGTTGGTGACCAGGACGGCCAGGACGCCGGCCCGGTTGACGCGGCGTACGGCTTCGGCGGCGCCGGGGAGCAGCACCAGTTCCTCGGGCCGGCGGATGTACTCGCCCGGTGGAGCCTTCTCGTTGAGCGTGCCGTCTCGGTCGAGGAACACGGCACGGTTCCGGGACATCGTCTCGGCCACCCCGGCGAGCTCAGATCAGGCCGAAGTGCAGGGCGTGCAGGAGGGCGACGGTGCTCAGCGCCCCGGGCACCCGCCCTTCCTCGATCAGACCGGACAACCGGTCCCGCGAGACCCAGACCCGTGACGAGGACTCGTGCGCGTCGACCGGATCTCCGGCCCGTTCGCCCGCGGTCCCCAGCACGAAATGGAAACGCTGGTCGCTCACGCCGTCGGAGGGGCTGCACGAGAACATCCTGGTCACGGTCCGCAGGGTCCACCCGGTCTCCTCCAGGACCTCCCGGGCCGCCGCCTCCTCGACGGTCTCGCCCTCGTCCACCCCTCCGGCGGGGATCTCCAGCCCGGTGGTGCCGGTGATGAAGCGGTGGCGGTGCAGCAGCAGAACCCCGTGCTCAGGGTGGACCAGCACGACGCCGACGGCGTCGGGCACCCGGACGACGTGGTGGTCGTACGGCTCGCGGCCGGGTGGCGCGACGGTCACCAGATCGAGGCTGACCCAGCGGCTGGTGTAGAGCCGCCGGCTGCCCAGCGCGTCCCAGTGCTGCGAGCTCGGCAGCCGGCCGACGCCGCCTGCCGGGGAAACGATCTCCATCGGTCTTTCCTCTCAGTCGGACGTCACCGGGTGCCGCCGGCCCAGCAGGGCCCGGGCGGTGTGCCGTACGGCTTGCTCCGAGGTCCGCACCGGGCTCCAGCCGAGGCTCCGCAGCGCGTCCGGCCGCAGGCGCAGGGTCGGCACGTCACCTCGCCAGCCCTCCTCTCCGCCGGCGCAGGTGATGCTCGGCGTGCCGTGCGGCGACTCCGCCGCGATGATCTCCGCGACGCGCCGGGCGGTGATCGCGTCGGAGTTGCACACATGGAAGATGGAGAACGGGGCGTCGGTCGTGGACAGGGTCCGCAGCGCGGCGACGCAGTCATCCACGTGCAGGTAGCTGCGGGTCTGCCTGCCGTCGCCGAGGAGCTGTATCCGCTCGGTGCCGTCGTCGAGGCGGTTGACGAGGTCGGAGACGATGCCGCGCCGCATGCCGGGGCCGACGATGTTGGACAGCCGGCCCACGGCCGTCGTGAGCCCGCACTCGTGGGCGTACGCCCGCAGGAACGCCTCGGCGGCGGTCTTCCCCGCGCCGAACCGCGTGGTCGGCCGCGGCACCCCGGTCCGCTCGGTGACCGGGTCACCGTCGGGCGCGGAACCGTACACCAGCTGACTGGACGTCAGCACCACCCTTGTGGGCACACGCGCCGCGCCGGGGGCGGTGAGGGCTTCGAGCAGCGCGACGGTGCCCCCGACGGTGTCGGTGAAGTCGGCGGTACGGCCGGCCCGGTCGCCTCTGTTCTCGGTGTTCGCCGACAGGTGGTAGACGACCTCGGAGTCCGCCAGGAGCGGGCGGAGCCGCTCGGCGTCCCGCACGTCCGCGAAATGGTAGGTCAGGCCGTCGCCGCGGAGCGGGTGCAGCCGGTCGGCCTCCTCCCACGGCACCCGGTCGATCACCGTCACCGGTGTCCCGTCCCGCCGCAGGGCGGTCACCAGGGCCGCGCCGATGAATCCGGCGCCGCCCGTGACGACGGCTCGATCGTGTGAGGTCATCGTCGTGGCTCCTTGGAAGTGATCTGCCGGGTTCTCAGGTGCGTGATCAGCGCGGCGTGCCGTTCGGGCGTCCCGATGTCGAAGAACCGCCGGTCGGTGGTGGTGCCGGCGAGAGCGCCGTGGTCGATGAGCCGTCGGAACAGCACGCCCAGGTCGACGGGTGCCCCGGTGCGCGGGAGCAGGTCGAGCGCCCGGCGGCGCAGGAAGGTGACGCCGGTGTCCACCCACCCGCCGGGCATCCCGCGCTTGTCGTAGCCGGTCACCGTCGTGTCCCGCAGCCGGACGTTGGGCCGCACCTCGCTCGCCGCCCTGGTCAGCACCATCATCCCCAGCATGTCCTCGGGGCACAGGTCGAACAGGCGCCCGTAGTCGATGTCCAGGTAGGTGTCGCCCAGCATGACCAGGAACGACTCGTCCAGGTGGCGGGCGCTGTGCAGCAGGGCGCCCGCGGTGCCGAGTGGGGCGGGCTCGATCTCGCTGGTGATCTCACAGTCGCCGGCCAGGGCCGACAGGTGGCCGGCGACCTGAGCGCCGAGGTGCCCCAGGCAGAAGTGAAACCGCCGCAGACCGCTCGCGCGCACCGGTTCGAGCATCGTGTCCAGGAAGACCCCGCCCTCGACGTCCTGCAGCACCTTCGGCCGGTTCGCGGCCATCCGCCCGAGCCGGCTGCCGAGGCCACCGGCGAGGAGCACCACCTGTTCGCCGCGTCGCGCCGCCATCGTCAGGCCTTCGGCGCCGCGCCGGGCGGTCCGCCCAGCAACGCGCGCACGTCCGGGCGCAGGAAGATGTCCGCGCACCACCGGAAGTGGCCGTCCTGCCCCCGGGGGTCGTAGGCGTTGCTGGTGATCGCCCCGTAGGCGGCGCGGTACAGCGTCATGCGGTGCGCCGGATGGTCGAAGCGTTCGGCGATGGCGGCGTCGATGGAGGTCTCCACCTCACGCGCCTGCGGGCCGTACATGTCGAAGATGCTGGCCGTCACGGCGGCGTCGAACACCGGGTCACCGATCGTGGACAGGAACCCGAAATCGACGACCGCGGTCGGCCGCAGCGCGTCGTCCACGAGGACGTTGCCGGGGACCAGGTCGCCGTGCATCAGGCCGAGCCGTACGTCGGGCAGCGCCGCCACCAGCTCCAGCAGGCGCCGCGCCATGTCGTCGAACCCCGGTACGGCGACGCGGAGCTGGTCGCCGAACAGCTTGAGCCTGCGGGCGGTCAGCTCCGCGAGGGCGTCCGGCCAGCTCCCGCGTCCGGCCCAGAACGGCTCGGCCTCGTCGAGTACGGCGAGCCCGCGCAACGCGGGGGCGTCGGCGACGGAGGCGACCTGTTCCAGCACGTCGAGCATGCACCGCACCGCCACCGGCCATGTCTCCGGCCGCCGGGGTGCCAGGTCCGGCAGCGGAGTGCCGTGCAGCCGGTGTTCGATGGTGACGAACCGGCCGTCCTCGTGCAGCACCCGCTCGATCCGCGGCGTATCGAAGGTCAGGCCGGCCCGGGAGAGCTCGTCGTAGAAGAGTTTGAGCCGCTCCAGCTCCGTTCCTGTGCGGCTGCCCCACACCTTGGCCACCAGCTCGTCGTTCAGCGTGTAGACCGCACCCTCCATGCCGGCCGCGAGCGCGCGGGCGTCGGGGAATCCGTTTGCCGCGAAGTATCGGATCCACTTCTCGTCATGCTGCTGCACGTGCTCTCCACGACCTCTCTGGTCAGATCGTTCACCGGCTCGGCCGGAGCCGCTCGACGGGTATGGGATACAGCATCTCCTGGTCGGGCGGGTCCTCCCGGCCGGTGCAGATGGCCAGATAGAGTTCGCGGACGGCTGTGGTGACCGGCCCCGGCGCGGCGTTCGCGGGCAACCCGTCGATGCTGCCGATGGCGCGTATCTCGTCGAGGGTGCCGCAGACGAACGCCTCGTCGGCGAGGTGCAGCTCCGTGCGCGGCACCGACCTCTCCACCACCGGCACCCCCAGCCGGGAACGCAGCAGATCGATGACGACGCCGCGGGTGATGCCGTCGAGCACGCCGTCGGCCAGCGGCGGGGTGACGGCCGTGCCGCCGCGCAGCAGGAACACCGCGGCGCCGCCGGTCTCCGCGACGGTGTCGCCTGCGTTGAGCAGGATCGCCTCGTCGGCGCCCGCCAGGGCCGCCTCGATCCGGGGCAGACGGAACGCCTGGTAGGCGGCACCCACCTTGACCAGGGGCGAGACGGCGAGATCGGAGGTGCGGCGCCATGAACTGACGATGCACGACATCGGTGCCTCCGAACGGGCGTCGGTGGGGTACCCCGCGATGTAGCTCCCCAGCCTCACCTGGCCCGGCCGCCAGCCGTAGCGTCCCTCTTCGATGTAGAGCGTGGGCCGGAGATAGAGGTCGCCCTGGTGGTTCAGCGCCTGAATGAGCCGCGGCACGCCGTCCAGCAGTTCCTTGACGAGTGCGGCGCTCTCGTCGGCCGGGAACCGGATCAGCCGCGCCGACTGTTCCAGGCGGGCCAGGTGCCGTCGCAGGTACACCACCGCGTGCCGCCGGCGCCCGGGTTGCCAGTACGCCCGGAGTCCCTCGAAGACGTTGGTGCCGCGCGTCGCCACCTCGGAGGTGACGTGCACACGCGCGTCGTCCCACGCCGTCAGCCGGCCGTTCCACCAGATCAGCTCCGGGTCGCGCTCATACATGTCCGGCCTCCTGCGGCTTCGGCGGGTTCACGGTGCCACCGGCGGCCAGGGCCAGCAGGGCCGCCTCGGTCCGTTCGAGCATCCGGTGGCGGGAGAAGAGGTTCCGCACGTGGCGGCGGGCGGCGTCGCCCAGCCGCGCCCGCAGGTCGCCGTCGGCCACCAGGTCGAGCAGGGCGCCCCCCAGCGGTCCCGGTGCGCCCGGCGGCACCACCCGGGCGATGCCGGGAGCGGTGAGGATCTCCCGGATACCGACGATGTCCGTGGTGACGACGGCCCTGCCCGTGCTCATCGCCTCCAGCACCGACATGCCGAGCCCTTCCTCGTGGCTGGGCTGGGCGACGATGTCGGCCGCGGCCAGCACCTCGGGCATCTGGTCGAACGTCACCGTCTCGTCGATGGTCACCACCTCGCCCAGACGTGCCCGGGCGATCTCTTCGTACAGCCGCGCGGCGTAGTCGAGCGACGCGGAGCTGACGCTTCCCACGATGAGCAGCCGGGCTTGCGGGCGGGCGTCGTGGACGTCGGCGAAGGCACGGATCGTCTCCAGGATGCCCTTGCGCGGCTTGAGCCGTCCCGCGCACACGATCACGGTGTCCTGCGGCGTGTATCCGTAGCGCCGCCGCATCGGCCCCCCGTCGACTCCGGGATGGAACCGGCCGGTGTCGACGCCGTGGTAGACCAGCTTCACCGGGACGCCGCCTCCCCAGTGGGCGGCGCGTTCGCTGTAGAAGCGGGAACCCGCCAGCACCAGCGACGGCCGCAGCACGTCGTAGATCAGCCGCAACCGCCCGGCGCCCAGCGGCTCGTCCTGCGGGGAGTGCTCGTGGAAGGCCGCCACCCAGGGGATGTTCCGTTCCAGGGCGACGGTCTTCCCGAGGATGGACGCGTCCATGCTGTTGGTGAACACCAGGTCGGGGCGGAACCGGGTGACGCAGTCGAGGAGTTCCGGCATCAGCCCGTAGGCCATCTGCTCCCAGTAGATCTTGCTGGGGTCGGCGAGGATCTCCTGGTAGTGGTGCAGCCGCCGTACCTCGACCCCGGGAGGGTCTCCCGGACAGGCGTCGCCGGGCTGGTGGCCGCGGGGCACGTCGGTCACGATCAGGACGTCGTGGCCGCGGGAGGCCAGCCCGTCGGCCACGTCCCAGGCGTAGGTCTCGGCTCCGCCGATGACGGGATGGAAGCTGGAGGTGATGAACAGCACTCGCATTCTGGTCCCCGCTGTCGTTCTCGGCTCGTTCTCGGCCCGGAGTGTCGATTTCCCTTCCCGGGCCCGGCTCCGCGTCGGGGGCGTCACAGCGGCAGCCCGACGGCTGTGGAGCCGGTCTCGGAGAGGTCGAAGGGCAGTTCCGCCGCCTCCGCCGCCGCCATCGCGGCGCGCAGCCGCCGCTGGTCGCCGGGCCGGCAGCTCAGCAACAGGAATCCGCCGCCGCCGGCGCCGAGGAGCTTGCCGCCGTCGGCGCCCGACTCCAGGGCGAGGCGGTAGAGCTGTTCGGCACGCGGCACCGACACCGCGTCGCTCAGGCCCGCCTTGGCCCGCCAGTGCGCGTCGAGAAGCGGGCCGATGGAGTCGACCCGGTCCGCCCGCACCGCCGCGAGGAGGGTGTCCGCCAGGGCCCGTATGGTGTGCAGCCGATCCAGCACCTGCCGGTCCCGGTCCCTGGCCAGCCTGTCCTGCGCCGCCAGGGCGTGGCCGGCGTCCCGGCTCACTCCGGTGTGGAACAGCATGAGCCGGTCGGCGACATAGGCCCGCAGGCGGTCGCCGACCGGCAGCGGTGTGTGCTGGACGCCGCCGTCCTTCGCGAACCGCAGGACCCGGAGCCCGCCGAGAGCGGCCATGTAGTGGTCGTGCTTCCCGACGGGGCGCCCCAGATCGACCATCTCCACGGCGCTCGCCTCTTCCGCCAGCCGTACGGGGTCGGGGGGCTGGGCGTCTCGCGCCTGGCGCAGGGCGTGGAGCAGGGCGACCGTGAACGCCCCCGAGCCGCCGAGGCCCCCGCCGCTCGGCGCGTCGGAGAGCGACGCCACCTGCGTGTCTCCCCGTACCCCTGCCCTGCGCAGCACGGCCCTGGCGAACCGGTCGCGCAGCCGGTCGACCTCCTCGACGTCCTCGACGCCGTCGCACAGGGTGCGCAGGCGACCGCCGAACTCCCTGGGGTACGCCGTGACGCAGACGTAGCGGTCGATGGCCATGCTGACGACCAGCCCCCCGAAGCGATCGGCATAGCTCGGGAGGTCGGTGCCGCCCCCGGCGAGTGACACGCGCATCGGCGCCCTGACCAGCACCGCCTGCGGCCGTCGCTCACCCATCGCGCGAGGCGTTTCCGGCGGTTCTGTTCGCTGCCGCTCCGTTTCCCGCCGTGCCGGGTCCGGTCGTTCCGAGTCCGGTCGTTCCGAGCAGGCCGCCGTGGAGGACGGCTCCCGCGGGCACGACCGCCCCGGGCAGCACCACGCTGTCGCAGAGCCAGGCTCCGGCGCCGATCCTCGCCCCGGCGCCGACCACCGCCGGTCCGCCGAACTCCACTCCGGCGGCCAGTTCGGCGGTCGGGTGGACGAACACCGCGGGGCCGTCGGCGGACGCGGGAGAACGCAGGCCGGGCCGGCCGGTGGACAGCCGGGGGATCCTGCCGTTCACCGCGTCGAGGTTGGCGGCCACCAGGGAGGCCGGTGTGCCGATGTCGCGCCAGTATCCGGCGAGGTGGTGGCCGGTGACACGACGGCCCTCCGCCAGCAGGGCCGGGGCCAGGTCGCGGGCGTAGTCGACGCTCGGCGCCCCGGCCAGGAGCAGGTCGGCGATGACGGAGACCAGTGTCGGGGCCAGGCAGTAGGCGCCCGTGCTGATCCAGTGTTCCTCCTCGTCGGGAACGTCGGGTTTCTCGACGGCGGACAGGACGCGGCCGTCGTGATCGATCTCCAGGACGCCGTAACGCCGGGCTCGGCGGGCCCGGGTGACGCCGAAGGTCAGCTCGGCCCGCTGATCGCCGTGCGCCCGCACGAGCCCGTCGAGCGCGCCGCCCACCACGATGTCGCCGGAGACGACGAGTACGGCGTCATAGGCGGCCAGTTCCCCGGCGAAGACCGCGAGAGCCCCGGCGGGGCCGGTCAGCCGGGGCTCGACCCGGTGGCGCACCGGTACCCGGTGCCGGTGCGCCGTCAGGTAGGACGCGACCTGCTCCGCGTGGTGCGCGAGGTTGACGAAGAGCTCCTGCGCGCCCGCCGCCGCGAGCTGGTCCAGGAGGTCGCCGAGCAGCGGCCGGTCGAGCACCGGGAGCAACGGCTTGGGGATGTGGTCGGTGTACGGCGCGAGCCGGCTGCCCGTCCCGGCGGCGAGGACCACGCCCGCGAGTCTCACAGCCGGCCGTCCGGGCCGGGCTGCGCCTCGACGGGAACCCGCCGGTGCGTCGGGGTGGCCGCGTCGGGGCGGTACACATGGGGCACGCCTCCACGAATGGCCCTGACGACGATGTGGTTGACGGCGATGTGCAGATCCTCGACCAGCCCGTAGTCGCCGCCGCCGAGTTCCAGCCACACGTCGCAGTGGTCCACCAGGGGGCCGGCGTGCCCGACGAGCGCCAGCACCTCCATGTTCAGCGTCCTGGCCGTCTTGGCCGCCCGCACCAGGTTGGGCGAGGCGCCGCTGACGCTGAGCAGCATCAGCAGGTCCCCCGGGGAGGCGGACGCCTCGATCTGGTAGGAGAACACCTCCTCGTAGCTCATGTCGTTGGCCAGGGCGGTCAGTCGCGCCGTGTTGTCGGACAGACAGGAGACGCTGACGGGGCCTCCCGGCACACAGGTCGCGGCCGACGCCCAGTCACCCGCCATGTGCGAGGCCGCGGTCGCGCTGCCGCCGTTGCCGGCCAGGAAGATCGTTCGCCGGGCGGTCAGCGCGTCGACCACGGTGCCGACGAACCGGTCGAGCGCCGGCACGTCGACCCGGGTGATGGCGTGCGCCAGGTCGGCCAGGTAGGCGTCGGCCGTACTCACTTCGCCGTAGGGGGCCCCAGCCCAGGTAGCCGGCCCTTGCTGTGCTAAATCGCCTTGTCGCATCGCCTTGTCTCCTCGGGCTGCGTTCACCGTCCGCGCGCTGCTTCTCGTCAGCGGTGACGGGTTCCCGTCGTGGCGCGGGCCGGCCGATAGGCGATCGCGGCGTGCGGATTCGTCGCGAAGATCGTCGTTATCTCCTCGCCCGTCAGACCGATCTGCAGCATGTTCTGGCGCTGCTGCTCGTACCCCAGGGAGCCGGCGGCGACGGCGCCGTCGGAGCGCAGCCACAACTCGTTGTGCTCGGTGCGCTGGAGTTTCTCGTCGGCCATGACGCCGACTTCCGTGTGGTCGGTGAGGGCGATCAGGTTGCCGGCGCCCAGGTAGTCGACGGTCCGGCGGCAGATGTCGAGGTCGACGTGGTAGCCGTCGAAGTTCAGGCAGGGGATGAGGAGTCGCCTGCGTGCCGCCTCCAGCAGTGCGGCGGGGACGGGTCCGAGGACATCGCGGAGGTCGGCCGTCTCCCAGTCAGGCTCCAGCACGCGGCGTAGTTCCTGCTCGCGCCGCGTCCTCTCCTGCGGGGTACGCCAGGCGTGGGTGAATTTACGTGGCATGTCGTTATAAAGGTGGTCAGTCAGAATCAGGTAGGGCGACGACTCGTAGCGGCTGTGCAGGAAGTCGATGACGGAGTCGAGCCTTTCGGCGCTCCGCTCGGGATTGCCCCGGTGAAAGTGCCCGACAGCCAGCCTGAGCCCGTTGGCGTAGAAATCGAGGACGAGGTCGGAGAAGAGCAGACCGTCGCCGACCTCCTCGTCGAGCGCCACGGCATCGGGCGCCATGACCATGTAACGCAGCCCGAGGCGTCCCAGGCCGGACAACGTCTGCCATTCCGCGAGAGACGGGTACCACCTGCCCGACCTCGGGATTCCGCCCTGAGGGCCGAGAAGGGGGCCCTCCACGGCGAATCCGGCGATGTTGGGCAGGGCGCCCGCGCCGCTCAACTGGTGGAAGGCGTCCATCACCTCGCAGAACCTGGGCAGCGCCTCGCGCCGGAGATAGACGGTGGGCAGTATCTCCAGGTCTCTCTCCTGCGCGATCGCCTGGATCTTCTGGAGATCCTCCGGGAGGAGTTCGGAGAAGTCGTACTCGCCGATGCCGTGGAAGTGGTAGAGAAAAGCCTTCATCTTCCCTGCCTTCAGAGTGTAAATCCAGGGCCGAAACCGCCATGGGATGACCTGAAGCAATCGCACTGGCGCACCACTCGCGTCATGGACGCAATAGGCCGCTGGCTGGAGTGTTTTAGTGCGGTTCATCACACTCTATTGACGGGCTTGGCTCCGGCGGGAGTCATGCGGACGGTCTCTGGGGTGGGAAACCCGTTCATAGGGGGCCGGTCGCTTCCCGCATTACTGACGCGCCTGAGGAGGTTTGGACAGCCGTTATTTGATGTTTCGCCATGCTCGTCCATATGCGCGTCGGCGCGTCGAGCGTGTCCCGGACGACGGTTCCCCACCGTCGTCGATCAGACCGTGCGAGGCGATGGGCGTTGGGCCGGTGGATCACGGTGCGGCCGGTGCGCCCGTGGTAGGGGTCGGCGGACGAGGTCGTCCCGGTCGCCGCCCCGCCGTACATCCCGGACATGGCGCGCCCGGCACTCCGGCGGGGGACACTTCGCCGCCCGGGCAGCCGGGTGAGCCTGCCGATGTGGCAGGCTCATTCGTGGAATGTGCCCTTCTGGCAGACATGAGGAGGCGCGGGTGCCCGAACTCGTCGTCGGACCCATGCTCCGTTACGTCGACTCCTCGCGCGTGAGCGTCTGGGTGGAGACGGCCCGCCCCTGCCGGGTCACGGTGTCGGCGGGCGAGGCGCGTGCCGACTCGCCCACGTTCACCGTGCACGGGCACCACTACGCGATCGTCGACCTCGAAGGAACGGGCGAGGCCGGCGCCGCCGTGCCGTACACCGTGGAGCTGGACGGCGTGCGGGCGTGGCCGGAGGAGGGGGCGCGGCCCAGCGTGATCCGGCTGCTCCCGGAGGGCGGACCGGAGCGGGTGCTGTTCGGCTCGTGCCGCACCAGCGTCCCGCACGACGTGGTGCACACGCTGTCGCACGGCGTGGACGTGCTGCGGGAGTACGGCTGCCGCCTGCGCGAGACGCCGCACGCCGAGTGGCCCGACCTGCTGCTGTTCCTGGGCGACCAGGTCTACGCCGACGAGCCCTCGCGGGAGATGCTCGACTACATCGCCGCCCGCCGCGACGGGGCCGAACCCGCGCGGGAGATCGCCGACTTCGAGGAGTACGCCGAGCTCTACCGGCAGGCGTGGACGGAGCCCGAGATCCGCTGGCTGCTGTCCACGGTCCCGTCAGCGATGATCTTCGACGACCACGACCTGCGGGACGACTGGAACACCTCGGCCACCTGGCGCGAGGAGATGTCGCGGGTGCCGTGGTGGCACCGCAGAGTGGTGGCGGGGCTCGGCGCGTACTGGATCTACCAGCACCTGGGCAACCTCTCGCCGGCGGAACGGGCCGCCGAGCCGCTGCTGGAGGAGCTGCGGTCGGCCGGCGGCGACGGGGCCGGCCTGCTCGACGCGTTCGCCGCGCGCGCCGACGAGGACCCGAACGCCATGCGCTGGAGCTACGCCCGCGACTACGGCTCCACCCGGCTGATCATGCTCGACACCCGCTGCGCCAGGCGGCTCACCCCCGGCGACCGCCGCATGATCGACAGGCGGGAGTGGGACTGGCTCAAGGGACAGCTCGCCGGAGCCGCCGGGCACCTGGTCATCGGCTCCTCCATCCCGGTCCTGCTGCCGGCCGGCATCCATCACGTGGAGAGCTGGAACGAGGCGCTGTGCGACGGCGCGTGGGGCGGTGCGATGGCGAAATGGTCGGAGAAGCTGCGCCAGGGGATCGACCTGGAGCACTGGGCGGCCTTCCGCCGATCCTTCGAGGAGCTGTCCCGGCTGCTGTCGGGGGCGCCGGGGACGGTGATCCTGCTGTCCGGCGACGTGCACTACTCCTACCTGGCCAAGGCCAGGAATCTGCCGATCTTCCAGGTGGTGTGCTCGCCGATCCGCAACCCGCTCAGCCGTACGTTCCGCCTGCTCAACGTGGTCGCCTCGTTCGGCCTGGCCACGCTCCTCGGTACCGTGCTCGCCCGCTTGGCCGGGTTGCCCCGGACGCCGTTCCGCTGGCGGATCGCCCAGGGCCCGTGGTTTCAGAACTCGGTGGCCACCCTCACCCTCGGGCAGGTGGCCACTGTCGTCTGGCACGGCGCGACCGGCGTGGCCGGCGAGCACGAGGTGACGGACCTCAGGCGGGCACGGCTCGGCCGGCGAACTCCGTGAGAACGTCGGTGAGCTGGTCCACGGCCCACCCGAGATCCTCCTGGGAGACCACGATGGGCGGCGCGAACCGGATCGTGGAGCCGTGGGTGTCCTTGATGAGCACGCCGCGCCGCATCAGGGCCTCGCAGATCTCCCGGCCGGTCGCCAGGGACGGATCGATGTCGACCCCCGCCCACAGCCCGCGTCCGCGCACCGTCACGACCCCGTGGCCGATCAGCGCGCGCAGCCGCTCGTGCAACAGCGCGCCCAGCTCACGGGCACGGGCCTGATACTCGCCGGTGCTCAGCAGATCGATGACGGCGATGCCGACCGCGCAGGCCAGCGGATTGCCGCCGAAGGTCGAGCCGTGCTGCCCCGGCTTGAGCACGCCCAGCACGCCGGCGTCGGCCGCCACCGCCGAGACGGGCACCACCCCGCCGCCCAGCGCCTTCCCCAGGACGTACATGTCGGGCACCACGCCCTCGTGGTCGCAGGCGAACGTCTCACCGGTACGGCCCAGCCCCGACTGCACCTCGTCGGCGATGAACAGCACGTTGTTCTCCGTGCAGATCTCCCTGATCTGGCCCAGATATCCGTCGGGCGGGACCAGCACGCCCGCCTCGCCCTGGATCGGCTCGATCAGCACGGCGACGGTGGTGTCGTCGATCGCCTCCCTGACCGCGTCGGCCGAGCCGTACTTCACGATCCGGAAGCCGGGCGCGTAGGGGCCGAAGCCGTCGCGGGCGGCCGGGTCGGTGGAGAAGCCCACGATGGTCGTGGTGCGGCCGTGGAAGTTGTCCTCGGCGACGATGATCGTGGCCTGCCCGTCGGGCACGCCCTTGACCTCGTAGCCCCACTTGCGGGCCACCTTGATCGCGGTCTCGACGGCCTCGGCACCGGTGTTCATCGGCAGGACCATGTCCTTGCCGGTGAGGTCGCCGAGTCCGGCGCAGAAGTCCGCGAACTGGTCGTGGAAGAAGGCGCGGCTGGTCAGGGTCAGCCGGTCGAGCTGATCGCGGGCCGCCTGGAGGATCTTCGGGTTGCCGTGGCCGAAGTTCAGCGAGGAGTAGCCCGCCAGGCAGTCGAGGTACCGCTTGCCCTCGACGTCGGTGAGCCAGGCCCCGGTGGCCTCGTGGATCACCACGGGCAGCGGGTGGTAGTTGTGCGCGCTTCTGCGCTCGCTCAGCTCGATGAGCTCGCTCGACTTGCTCATGTCCGGATCTCCAGGGTGCAGCACTTGGGGCCGCCGCCGGCCTTGCGCAGTTCGGACATCTCCACCGGGATCACGTTGAACCCCCGGCGCTTGACGTCGAGCTGCAGGTCAGCGGCCTCACTATTGATAATCACATTCTTTCCGTCACTGACGGCGTTGAGTCCCAGGAATTCCGCGTCGCCCGGGGAGGCGATCACCGCGTCGGGGAACAGGCGCCGCAGCACCTCCCTGCTCCCCGTGGAGAACGCCTCCGGAAGGTAGGCGATGTTCCGCCCGTCCAGCGGGAACAACGCGGTGTCCAGGTGGTAGTAGCGCGGGTCGACGAGCTGGAGGGTGATCACGGGCCGCCCGAGGAACTCCTGCGCCTCCCGGTGCGCGGCCGGGTCGGTGCGGAAGCCGGTGCCCGCGAGCACCAGGTCGTCGAGGGTGAGGAAGTCGCCCTCGCCCTCGTTGGTGAACGCGGCCTCGACGACCCGGTGGAAGCCGTGTTCGGCGAACCACCGCAGGTAGGCGGCGCCCTCCGGGGCTCGCTCCGGGTGGGTGAAGCGGGCGCCGTAGACGTTGCCGTCCACGACCAGTGCGCCGTTCGCCGCGAACACCATGTCGGGCAGCCCGTCGACCGGGTCGATGAGGCTGACGGTGTGCCCGAGCTCCTCGTAGGCGGCCTTGAGCCGCTCCCACTGGCTGACGGCGAGGTCCCGGTCGGCGCCGGCCTCCGGATCCATCCAGGGGTTGATCGCGTACTTCACCGCGAAGTAGTCGGGCCGACACATTAAGTAGTGCCTGGTCTGCGGCATGGGTCGCTCCGTTGCGAAGTGCTGATCGGGGATTCGAGACTCAGCTTAAGAACCGCGTTTGCGCAGGCCAAGTGGGCGATATTGCGTCATGGCGCGGATCGGTTGCGTTGTTCAGCCGATCTGCGGCGATCCGTTGACGAGACGCGTGAGAACGACCGCGCTCTTGGTCCTGACCACGAACGGCTCGGCGGCTATGCGCTCGATGAGCTGCTCGACATGGCGCATGTCGGTGGCCCTGATGTGCAACAACGCGTCCGCCTCTCCGGTGACCGTGCAGGCCGAGATCACCTCCGGATGCCGGGCCACGGCGACTCCGATCTCCGCGGGGGAGGTCTTTCCCCTGCAGAACAGCTCGACGTACGCCTCGGTGGTCCAGCCGAGGGCACGAGGCTCGATTCTGGCTGTGAATCCGGTGATCGCACCCGTCTCCCTCAGCCGGTCTACCCGGCGCTTGACCGCCGAGGCGGACAGACCCACCTGATGCCCGATGTCGGCGTAGGTGGCACGCGCGTCGTCGACGAGCGCCCCGATGATGGCTCTGTCGAGCCCGTCCAAGTCCACAGTGCCTGTCATAGCCGAAAAGGGGGCCGCGTGGAAACGCGACCCCCTTGCCCGGACCGACCGTCAGGCGCGCTCGGTCTCCCCGGTGGCCTGTTCCTGCGCCTCCTCGGGCGACTGTTCGAGGTCGTCGGACTCCTGGCCGCGCGCGGACTCCTTGTCCAGGCGCACCCAGCTCGTCACGCTCTCGATGGCGAACAGCACGCCGAGGTACAGCGTGAGGGCGCCGATGACCCAGGGGGCCCAGCCGAGCGCGGCGCCCGCGCCGATCAGCAGCAGGCGCACCTCCCAGCCGAGGCCCGCCATGAACACCCAGGAGGGCGGCCAGATGCGCTGTCTGGTCCGGTAGACCGTGTCGTAGGTGTGATAGCCCACCACGTAGAGCAGCACGAACAGCAGCCATCTGGGCGCGTCGGCGGCGATGCCGACGAGCAGGATCACCAGGAACTCGGTGCCCCTGATGAGCGGCGGCATCAGCCAGTCGAACCTGCCCAGGTGGTCGCGCGCCGCGGTCGGCACCACCAGGACCACCATGACCAGCACGGGGACCAGCAGGACGGGACCCGGCTCCAGCACGCCCGCGACACCCAGCGCGGCGATCACCACCAGCGCGACGAGCGCGGCGGGCACCGGCGGGAGCCCCCGGCCCAGCACCCCGCGCAGCGCCGCGACCAGCGGCCCGTCGTCGCGGTACGCGAGCAGTCTCGCGGTCTGGATTCGGCGCCGCTCCTCGTCGGGATCGGGCGCGGGCAGTGCGTCGGTCTGCGGCTGGGTGATCATGCGAGAGACCTCATCAGACGTCCGGTGAGCGTGTAGGCGAAGGCGACGGAACCCCAGATGATGAGCGTGAGGAAGGTGACCCGCGGCTCGAAGAAGGCCGCCGTGATCGCGATCGCGCCGAACCGCTCGCCGATGGGGAACACGATCATCTTGCGCGCCCAGTGGACCGGGCGGTACTTGCCGGCCTTGGTCCACATCTTGAGCAGGCCGCGCACCCCGGTGGACCGGGCGGCCTTGCGCTCTTCGAGCGCGCTGCGCAGCTCGGTGTCCGGGCTGACGGTCAGGGCCAGCGAGGGCAACGGCACGGGTTTCTTGTTGCGCCGGTTGGCCGCGCCGAAGGAGAAGTCGAGCAGGTGCTTGATCGACTGCAGGCTCAGCGCGATGAGCGCCAGGGTCCACACGTCGTCCTGCCCGGCCACGGCGGCGCCGATCGCCAGACCGGCGAAGACGACGTACTCCTTGAACCGGTCGAAGGTGGCGTCCAGCCACGCGCCCAGCACGCCGAACTTGCGGGCGTACCTCGCCACCTGGCCGTCGACGCAGTCGAAGACGAAGGCGAAGTAGATGAGCACCGCGCCGGAAACGGCCCCGGTCCTGGTGCCCGTGGCGAAGCAGGCCGCGGCCGCCACGCCCAGGAAGATCGAGATCAGTGTGACCTGGTTGGGCGACAGCCCTCGGCGGGCCGCCCAGCGGGCGATGTAACGCGAGTAGGTGCTGACGAAGTAGGTGGTGAAGAAGCCGTCGGCCCCCTTGACCGCGTTGTTCAGCTTGGCCCGGTCCTCGTTGTACTCCGCCATCGCGGCCTGGGCCTCGTCGGCGATCTCCTGGGAGGGGACGCGGGCGTAGAACAGGTCACGCCGGCCGCGGATGCCGACCGAGACGCCGCGCCGTACGAGGCACAGCACGAGGAGCTGGAGCAGGTCGTCGTCCTCGCCGAGCAGATGGGCCATGTCGGCCAGCTCGCGGGCGGCCTCGGCCAGCGTGGGGGCGTGCTTGTGGTGCAGGTGGAGCGGTCCCAGCAGGATCGCGTTGGGGCGGGTCACCGCGTGGTAGGCGGAGCCGACCGAGATGACCCGCGACTTGCCGATCCTGGTGCGGACCGGCAGTCCCTCGTGGACGTGGTCGCCGATCTCGGGCTCGGCCTCGTCGATGGGGACGTAGTCTTCGGCGTC
This sequence comes from Dolomitihabitans soli, assembly GCF_022213955.1. Lineage (GTDB taxonomy): Bacteria > Actinomycetota > Actinomycetes > Streptosporangiales > Streptosporangiaceae > Streptosporangium_A > Streptosporangium_A soli. Next base: position 385,115 of record NZ_JAKNTW010000001.1, read on the forward strand.
GATCACCACCCGTTCGCCGTTCTCATCCACCGGCTTGGGTTCCTTGGCGGTCAGCGCAAGGGCGCCGCGCTTGGATTTGGTGAGCTGGTAGATCAGCTCGTCGTGGATCAGTGAGTCGGCGGGCAGGATGAAGAGGTTCTCCGTGGCGTGCTCGACCGCGTCGGCCAGCGCCCGCAGGTCGCCGGCCAGGTCGGACGTCTCGATGAGCGAACCGGGATAACCCCGGTAGTCGGCCGCGTACTCGGCGCGGGCGATGGTGACGGGCTGGGGATCCAGCGAGGCGATCTGGCCGTGCAGGCGGCCGGTGACCGTCGGGGAACCCGGCAGAGCCGCCAGAAGCGGCCGGCCGGCGGAGGGATTCGGGCTGGGGGATGAGCCCAGCAGGACCACGCGGGTCATGACACCCTTTCAGGCAGCGTGCAGGGTCGGTAAACCGTGGCGTGGGTGAGTTCGCCAAGGGGCAAAGTCTAGTGACCCTATGGTCAAGTAAGTCCACTTGAGGTTTACCCGTGATTCATCCGCTACCCGCACTCCTAGACTGAGCAGGTGAGTCTTTACCGTGACGAAGGCGTCGTGCTGCGCACGCAGAAGCTGGGCGAGGCCGATCGCATCGTCACGATCCTCACCAAACGCACCGGAAAAGTGCGCGCGGTGGCCAAGGGCGTGCGCCGCACCACGTCGCGGTTCGGCGCCCGGCTCGAACCCTTCACCCACGTCGACCTGCAGCTCCACGTGGGCCGGTCGCTCGACGTGGTCACCCAGGCCGAGACCCTGCGGCCGTACGGCGAGGCGCTCATCGCCGACTATCCCCGCTACACCTCGGGCAGCGCGATGCTGGAGACCGCCGACCGGCTGACCGTGGGGGAGAAGGAGCCGGCGCTACGGCAGTTCCTGCTGCTGATCGGCGGGCTGCGCACCCTGGTGGAGGGAAATCACGAGGCCCGGTTGGTCCTCGACGCCTACTTCCTGCGTTCGCTGGCCGTCGCGGGATACGCGCCCGCGCTGGAGTCGTGCGCCCGCTGCTCGGCCCAGTCCGTGCGGGCCTTCGCCATCGTGGCCGGCGGCGTGGTGTGCGGCGCGTGCCGGCCCGCCGGAGCCGCCGTCCCCGCCGCGGAGACGCTCGCGCTGATGGTCGCCCTGCTGCGCGGCGACTGGCCGTCCGCCGACGCCTCCGAATCCCGGCACCGCACCGAGTGCAGCGGGCTGGTCGCCGCATACCTGCAATGGCACATCGAGCACGGCATACGCTCTCTTCGGCACGTCGAGCGAGTCTGACCTTCGAAGGAGCACCAGGGTGAACGTCCGTCCTCCCACTCCCCACCCGTCGGGGGCGACCCCGCCACCGATCCCGCGTGACCTGGTGCCCAGGCACGTGGCGATCGTGATGGACGGCAACGGACGGTGGGCCAAGGCCCGCAACCTGCCGCGCACGGAGGGCCACAAGGCGGGAGAGGCGTCCCTGTTCGACGTGATCGAGGGGGCGGTCGAGCTCGGCGTCCCCTACCTCTCGGCCTACGCCTTCTCCACGGAGAACTGGAAGCGGTCCCCCGACGAGGTGCGCTTCCTGATGGGCTTCAACCGCGATGTGATCCGCCGCCGCCGCGACGAGCTCCACGCGCTGGGCGTACGGGTGCGCTGGGCGGGACGGCCGGGGCGGCTGTGGAAGAGCGTGATCAAGGAGCTGCAGGACGCCGAGGAGATGACCCGCGACAACCGGGTCCTGACCCTGCAGTTCTGCGTCAACTACGGCGGCCGCGCGGAGATCATCGACGCCGCGGCCCGCTTGGCGCAGGACATCGCGGCCGGCCGGGTCCGCCCCGACAAGATCAGCGAGAAGATCTTCCACCGCTACCTCGACGAGCCCGAGATCCCCGACGTCGACCTTTTCGTCCGGTCCTCGGGGGAGCAGCGCTTCTCCAACTTCCTGCTGTGGCAGTCGGCCTACGCGGAGATGGTCTTCCTCAACCAGCTGTGGCCGGACTTCGACCGCCGCGACCTGTGGGAGGCGTGTGAGATCTACGCCAAGCGCGACCGCAGGTACGGCGGGGCCCTGCCCAACCAGGTGGGCTGAGCGCCCTCAGGCGCGGCGTCTGGCCCGGTAGGCGGCCACGTGCATGCGGTTCCCGCAGGTACGGCTGTCGCAGTAGACGCGGGAGCGGTTGCGCGACTCGTCGACGAACACGTGGTCGCAGTCGGGCGCCGAGCAGGTGCGCAGCCGCTCCCACTCACCCTCCACGAGGAGGTGGGCGAGCGCGATCCCGCAGTCGGCCGCCAGGTGCTCGGCGATCGAGGAGCCCGGCGCGAAGTAGTGCACGTGCAGCGGATGACCGTCGTGCTCGGCCAGCCGGGGGGTCATCCTGGTCTCGCTGAGCAGCGTGTTCAGGCGGATGACCGCGGTGGCCTGGTCGGGCGCGGTGAAGACGTGGAAGAAGGCCTCGCGCAGCGTGCGGACCTGCGCCACGTCCTCGGCCGCCAGCGCCTCGATGCCGCTCACCTGTCTCCGCTCGACCAACTCCTGGAGTTGACCGGTGTCGGCCAGCGCTTCGTCCCCGCCGGTCGAGGGGGAAGTGTTGATCAGATCCACCACCGTGGCGAGCGAGTGCACCATGTCATGGCCGAATGGCATGTCGACTCCTGTCGGGGCCCTGTTCTGGCGTGTCGTGAAGCGTACAACTCCCCCGTGGCCCACGGGACCACCCACGTGGGCCCGGACCTCGTGACCGGCTCAGCCCGCCTTGATCGCGGCCGCACACGACGCGCATGTGCCGAAGACCTCCACGGTGTGGGTGATGTCGCTGAAACCGTGCTCCCCGCCCACCGTCTCGGCCCAGCGCTCGACGGCGGGGCCCGCCACCTCGACCGTACGGCCGCACCGGCGGCACACCAGGTGGTGGTGATGGTCTCCGCTCGCGCAGGCCCGGTAGACGGCCTCGCCGTCGTCGGTGCGCAGCACGTCTACCTGGCCGGTGTCGGCGAGCGCCTGCAGCGCGCGGTAGACCGTGGTGAGCCCGATCTTGGCGCCGTCGGCCCGCATCTCGGCATAGACGTCCTGCGCGCTGCGGAAACCCTCGCTCTGGCGAAGGATGTCGTGCACGGCATCTCGGCGGTTGCTCATCGAGTCGACTCCCGGGTTCGGCTTCGGCGTACGAATGTACCGACACCGAGGGCCAGGGCGAACCCCGCGAGCGCGAGAAGCACGATCGCCGCGCCGGGCGCCACGTTCACGTAGAACGTGTAGCTCAGCCCGCCGACCGTCGCCACCACGCCGAAGGCCATCGCCAGCGCGAGCGTCGTACGGAAGCCGCGGGTGAGCTGCTGGCTGGCCGCCACCGGCACGACCATGAGCGCGCTGACGAGCAGCAACCCCACGACGCGCATCGCCACGACCACGGTCAGCGCCGCCGTGACCGCGATGAGCAGGCTCAGGAACCGCACGGGCAGGCCGCTCGCCTTGGCGACCTCCTCGTCCTGGCAGAGCACGAACAGCTCCCGGCCGAAGATCGCGACGACGGCGAGCACCCCCGCGCTCAGCGCGCCGATGATCCAGAGGTCCTGCGTGGTGACGCTGCTGATCGAGCCGAACAGGTAGGACATCAGCGTCGCGTTGCTGCCGTTGTCGGACAGCCCGATGAGCAGCACGCCACCGGCGATGCCGCCGTAGAAGAGCAGGGCGAGGGCCACGTCGCCACCCGTCCTGCCGCGTTCGCGTACCAGCTCGATGGCGACGGCCCCGAGTATCGCGACCACCACGGCGGTGAGCACGGGGGCGGTGCCGGTGAGGAAGCCGAGCGCCACGCCGGTGAGCGCCACGTGCCCGATCCCGTCGCCGAGCAGGGCCAGGCGGCGCTGGACGATGAAGGTGCCGACGGCGGGCGCGGCCAGGCCGACGAGCAGCGCGGCGATCAGCGCCCGCTGCATGATGGGGAACTGCAGGAGCTCAAGCACCGGGCACCTCCTTGCTCGCCGGCGGGCCTGGTTCCCAGGTCAGGGGACCGCACTCGGGTGACACCGCGTGCGGGTGCACGTGTTCGTGGCCGGGCAGCGCGTGCACGCCGACCGGCTGGGGCGGGACGCCGTCGTGCACGACCCGGCCGTCTCGCAGCACGATCGCCCGGGTCACCAGGGGCTCCATCGGGCCCAGCTCGTGCGCGACCAGGAGCACGGTCCGGCCTTCGCGCACCAGCGTGGCCAGCGTCTCGGCGAGATGGAGCTGGCTGGCGGAGTCGACCCCCGCGGTGGGCTCGTCCATCACGAAGGTGTCCGGCTCGCCGGCGAGCGCGCGGGCGATCAGCACCCGCTGCTGCTGGCCGCCGGAGAGCGCGTGCACCGGGTCGCCCGCCCGGTCGGCGAGGCCGACGGTCACCAGCGCCCTGGCCACCGCCTCGCGGTCGGCCGCGCTGGTCGGGCGCAGGCGGCGCTGGCGGGCGATCCGGCCGGACGCGACGACCTCGCGGATCGTCGACGGCACCCCGCCGCCGACCGACAGCCGCTGCGGCACGTAGCCGATCCGCCGCCAGTCGCGGAACTTCGCGGGCGGCACGCCGTACAGCTCGGTTCTGCCGCCGGACAGGGGGATCAGGCCGAGCATCGCGCGGACCAGGGTGGACTTGCCGGAGCCGTTGGTGCCGAGGACGGCCACGACCTCTCCGGACCCGATGGAGAGGTCGACGCCGCGCAGGACCGGACGACCCTCCAGGCTGACCTGGCCGCCGGTCATGGCGAACACCGTCTGCTGACTCATACGTGCTTTCCGTTCCTGTCCGTCCGCCGGAACGCCGAACGGCGGCGCAGGGAGTCCCTGGCCGCCGGAGGAGTGGAGTGTTCGGCTCACGTGCATCCCAAAGCGGTGCGGAGAGTGGAGAGGTTCTGGCGCATGGCCGACACGTAGTCGCCGGCCGAGGGCTTGCTCTCAAGCGGGTTGAGAACGGCCGTCTTGGCGCCCACCTCACTGGCGAGGACCTCGGCGACCTTGGGGCTGACGAGGGTCTCGGTGAAAATGGTAGTCACCTTCTCCTGCCGGGCCACCTTGGCCACCTCGGCGAGGCGCGCGGGAGAGGGCTCGCCGTCGGGGTTGATGCCGCTGATGCCGACCTGCTCCAGGCCGTATCGGCCGGCCAGGTAGCCGAACGCCGCGTGGCTGGTGACCAGCGCGCGGCCGGTGCAGTCGCGCAGGCCCTTCTTCAGCTCGGCGTCGAGCGCGGTCAGCTCGGCCGCGGTGGCCGCGGCGCGGTCCCGGTACGCCTTGGCGTGGGCGGGGTCGGCGGCGGCGAGCCGCTCGCCGAGCTTGGTGGCCACGGTGGCGAAGCGGCTGGGGTCGAGCCACAGGTGCGGGTCGTAACTCACCTCGTGCGCGTGCTCCTCCGCCGCCGGCTCGGCGGCCTCGGCCGCCTCCTCGTGCTCGTGCGCCTCGGTCGCGGGCAGCGTCTGTACGGCGGCGGCCGCGTCGAAGCCCTTGTCGGGGGCGTTGTGCTCCACGGCCTCGTCCAGGGACGGCTGCACGCCCTTGATGTAGACCGTCAGGGCGGCGTCGGTCAGGGTCACGACCTGCCGGGGAGTGAGCTCCAGGTCGTGCGGCTCCACGCCGGGCTTGGTCAGCCCGGTGATCGCGACGTCTCCGCCGCCCACCCGCTCCGTGATCCATTGCAACGGATAGAAGGCGGCCATCACCTGCGGCTTCGCCGCGTCCTCACCCGCCCCCCTGGCCTGGTCCGCGCCGCATGCGGCGGTGGCGGTGAGAAGGGCGGCGGCTCCGGCGACGAGACCGGCGGTACGCGTACGAAGACGGGCGAAGTCAGACATCACCCCCCAAGTATGACCCAAAATGAAAACGGTTGTCAAAATCAGCCTAGAAGGCCCCGAATCGATCGGCCGCCAGCAGGAACAGGAACGTGCTCAGCACGACCCGGAGCACCCTCCCCTTGAACCCGAGCGACGGCCACGACATGTAGGCCAGCCAGACCACGAACGCCAGCACGGGCAGCACCGCGAGCCCGCCCCGCCAGTCGGGCAGCACGAAGCCCGCGAGCATCAGCAGGACCATGGCGACCGGCAGGATCCAGCGGGGCAACTGGAACATGAACACCAGCGGCGCCGCGCTGCGCCGCTCCAGCGCCTTGCGCAGCCCGGTGGCCCCGGGCGTCAGGAACTGTTCTCCCGGCGGCAACGGCCGTCGCGCCCTGCCCTGCCCCACGGTGCGCTGGACGGGGCGCTTGGCCGGCTGCCTGGCGAGCGGGTGGGACGGCACGTGCCGCGCCCCCGAGTCTGGGTCACGCTGTTCTGCCACAAGGCCGAGCCTAACGCCGGGTCGCGGGCGGGCGGGAGTCTCCCGGACTCGTGTACGGCTGAGCTCGCCCCCCGCTGCGGGTTCCCGGCGACCGGAGAGCGCGGGTCCCCGCGCGCGGCGGCGGCGGGCGGTCTGGCATGCTGGGCGGATGCTCGCGATCATCCGTTACTCGGTGCCCGAGGGGCGGACCCAGGAGTTCGCCGCCCAGGCGGGGGAGATCCTCGCCCTCTTCGAGGGCCAGCAGGGTTATCTCAGGGGCCAGCTCGCCAGGTCCGTCGACGAGCCGGAGCTGTGGGCGCTGGTGAGCGAGTGGGAGGGCGCGGGGTTCTACCGGCGGGCGCTCTCCGCGGCACGGATGGCGATGTATCCACTGATGACGCTCATGATCAATGAGCCGAGCGCATTCGAGAAGGTCGACACCCTCCCGGCCACGGGTTAAGCGCGCGCGAGGCGTCGGCTGCGTCCCCTAAGCTGGGATCTCATCAATTCTCGCCGACCTCCAGCCGGATGGAGCCCATTCCTATGGCACGCCGTACCGACGTCATGGATACCATCGTCAGCCTCGCCAAGCGGCGTGGTCTCGTTTACCCTTCGAGCGAGATCTACGGGGGTCTGCGGGCGTCCTGGGACTACGGTCCACTCGGCGTCGAGCTCAAGAACAACGTGAAGCGGCAGTGGTGGATGGCCACCGTCCAGGGCCGGGAAGACGTCGTCGGCCTCGACTCGTGCGTCATCCTGGCCCGCGAGGTGTGGGAGGCGAGCGGTCACGTCGAGACCTTCACCGACCCGCTCACCGAGTGCCAGTCGTGCCACAAGCGTTACCGGGCCGACCACCTCGAGGAGTCCTACCAGGAGAAGCACGGCAAGCCCCCGGCGGGCGGCCTGGCCGACATCACCTGCCCCAACTGCGGCAACAAGGGCACCTTCACCGAGCCCAGGCAGTTCAGCGGGCTGCTGAAGACCTACCTCGGCGCGGTGGAGGACGAGTCGGGCCTCGCCTACCTGCGGCCCGAGACCGCCCAGGGCATCTTCATCAACTACCTGAACGTGCAGCAGTCGGCGCGTAAGAAGATCCCGTTCGGCATCGGCCAGATCGGCAAGTCCTTCCGCAACGAGATCACGCCGGGCAACTTCATCTTCCGCACCCGCGAGTTCGAGCAGATGGAGATGGAGTTCTTCGTCAAGCCCGGCACCGACGAGGAGTGGCACCAGCACTGGATCGACGAGCGCTTCCGGTGGTACGTGGACCTCGGCATCGACCAGGACAACCTCCGGCTGTACGAGCACCCGAAGGACAAGCTGTCCCACTACTCCAAGCGGACCGTCGACATCGAGTACCGCTTCGGCTTCAGCGGCAGCGAGTGGGGCGAGCTGGAGGGCATCGCCAACCGCACCGACTTCGACCTGTCCAGCCACAGCAAGGCCTCCGGCACCGACCTGTCCTTCTTCGAGCAGGACACCGGTGAGCGTTACGTCCCCTACGTGATCGAGCCGGCGGCGGGCGTCGACCGCGCCGCCCTGACCTTCCTGATGGACGCCTACACCGAGGACGAGGCGCCCAACGCCAAGGGAGTCATGGAGCGGCGCACGGTCATGCGCCTCGACCACCGCCTCGCGCCGGTCAAGGTGGCGGTGCTGCCGCTGTCGCGCAACGCCGACCTCTCGCCCAAGGCCCGCGACCTCGCCGCCCAGCTGCGCCGCAGGTGGAACGTCGAGTTCGACGACGCGGGCGCGATCGGCCGCCGCTACCGCCGCCAGGACGAGATCGGCACGCCCTTCTGCGTCACCGTCGACTTCGACACCCTGGAGGACCAGGCGGTCACCATCCGGGAGCGCGACTCCATGGCGCAGAAGCGCGTCGCCCTCGACCAGGTCGACGCCTACCTGCGCCAGCACCTGAACGACTGACCCGCCAGACGGCCACAACGGCTGCGATCGCCCCGGCTCCCTCCGGGCGGTCGCAGCCGTTCTCGTTTCGCCCATGAAGCAGCTCGCGAAGTCACTCGCGATGCAGGCAACTCGCGAAGTAGCCCGCGAATCAGTTCGCGAAGCAGGCGGTCCCTTACGTCGGTTTTCGGGGTCAGTTGATGAAGTGTGCGCGAGGGTCAACAGACATCGAGGGAGAAACCCACATGGCACGCACATCACGCTGGAGGACCGTCGCGGGAATCCTCGCTCTGAGCGGCGGTGCTTTCCTGGCGACGGGCAGCACGGCGTTCGCGGATCCGATCCCGGACGGTCTGGAGCTGCGCCTAGTCGTCGACGAGTGCGCCCATCCGACCGGCGACAAGACGGGCGGGCAGCCGTGACCGAGGACACCGGCCGCCTCGAGCGGGCGCTGTTCGAGGTCAAGAGGGTGATCGTCGGCCAGGACCTGATGGTCGAGCGGCTGCTCGTCGCGGTGCTGGCCCGGGGCCACTGCCTGCTGGAGGGGGTGCCCGGCATCGCCAAGACCCTCGCGGCGCAGACGCTGGCCACCGTCGTGGGCGGGTCGTTCGCCCGCGTCCAGTTCACTCCCGACCTGGTCCCGGCCGACATCGTGGGCACCCGGATCTACCGCCCCTCCACCGAGAGCTTCGACATCGAGCTGGGCCCGGTGATGTCGAACATCGTGCTGGCCGACGAGATCAACCGGGCGCCGGCGAAGGTCCAGTCGGCCCTGCTGGAGGTGATGGCCGAGCGCCAGGTCAGCATCGGCGGCCACACGCACCGGGTGCCGGTGCCGTTCCTGGTGCTCGCCACCCAGAACCCGATCGAGTCCGAAGGCGTCTACCACCTGCCCGAGGCGCAGCGGGACCGGTTCCTGATGAAGATCGAGGTGGGCTACCCGACGGAGTCGGAGGAACTGGCGATCCTCTACCGGATGAGCGTCGACGCGCCGGAGCCGAACCCGATCCTCGACACCGAGAGCCTGGTGGCGTTGCAGGAGGCGGCCAGGAAGGTGTTCGTCCACCACGCGGTCGCGGAGTACGTCGTCCGGCTCGTCTACGCCACCAGGGAGCCCGCCAGGTTCGGGCTGCCCGAGCTGGGCGGCCTGCTGGCCTTCGGCGCGAGTCCGCGTGCCACGCTCGGCCTGGTCGCCGGGGCCCGCGCGCTGGCCCTGCTGCGCGGCAGGGACTACGTCCTGCCCGAGGACGTGCGGGATCTCGCGCCCGACGTCATGGCGCACCGCCTGGTGCTGTCCTTCGACGGGCTGGCCGACGGGGTCGAGCCGCGGCGGATCGTGGAGCAGATCCTGGCCACGGTCCCCGAGCCGCAGATCGCCCCCCACCGGAGGGAGGCGGCCTGATGCGCCACCTGATCGCCGAACCCGCCCTGCGGCGGCTGGAACTGACCGTCACGCGCCGCCTGGACGGCCTGCTCCAGGGAGACCACCTCGGGCTGCTACCCGGTCCCGGCACCGAACTCGCCGAGGCCAGGCCGTACGCGATCGGGGACGACGTGCGGCGGATGGACTGGAACGTGACGGCGCGGGCTTCCGAGCCGTACGTGCGGGACGTCACCGCCGACCGTGAGCTGGAGACGTGGGTGCTGCTCGACGCGAGCGCCAGCATGGACTTCGGCACGGGGCAGCTGGAGAAGCGGGAGCTGGCGCTGGCCGCGGTGGCGGCCGTCGGGTTCCTCACCGAGCGGACCGGCAACCGGATCGGCGCGCACCTCCTCTCCGGCGGCGGGGTGCGCAGGCTGCCCGCCCGCACCGGCAGGCCGCATCTGATGGCGCTGCTGCACACGATGTCCGCGCTGCCCCGGGTCGTGCCCGGCGCCCGGACCCGGCCGATCGGCGTCCATGCCGACCAGCTCGGGCGCGGGCTGCGCCGCCGTGGCCTGGTCGTGCTGGTGTCGGACTTCCTCGACGATCCGGCCGGCTGGGAGCGGCCGGTGCGCCGCCTCGCGGTCAGGCACCAGGTCCTGGCGGTCGAGGTGGTGGACCCGAGGGAGCTGACCCTGCCGGACGTGGGCGTGCTGACCCTGGTCGACCCGGAGACCGGCCGGCGCAAGGAGGTGTCCACGGCGAACGCGCGGCTGCGTGAGAGATACGCCGCGGCGGCGGCCGAACAACGGGGCGCGATCGAGTCCGCGCTCCGCCGTACCGGGGCGGGGCACGTGCGGTTGCGCACCGACCGCGACTGGGTCAGGGACCTGGTCCGGCACGTGCTGACGCAACGGCGGATGGCCAGGGCGGGGGGCGGGGCGGCATGAGCTTCCGGTCTCCGATGTGGCTGTTGCTCCTCATCCCGGCTCTCGCGATCGGGGTCGCCTATGTGGTCATGTATCTACGGCGTAGCCGCTATGCCGTGCGCTTCACCAACCTCGACCTGCTGGACAAGGTGGTGCCGAAAGGGCCCGGGTGGCGCAGGCACGTGCCCGCCGCGCTGTTCGGGCTCATGCTCGCGATGCTCGTCACCGGGTTCGCCCGGCCCGAGGCCGAGGTCCAGGTGCCGCGCGAGCGCGCGACGATCATGGTCGCGTTCGACGTGTCCGCCTCCATGCGGGCCACCGACGTCGCGCCCGACAGGTTCGCCGCCGCGCGCGGCGCCGCCCGCGCCTTCGTGGAAGGGCTGCCTGCTCGCTTCAACCTCGGTCTGGTCTCCTTCTCCTCGTCGGCGTCGGTAGCGGTCCCGCCGACGACCGACCGGCCCGCCGTACTGGCCGCCCTCGACCGGCTGACCACCGACTCGGGCACCGCGATCGGGGAGGCCGTCTACTCCTCGCTCGGCGCGATCCGCTCGCTGGACGCCGAGGCCGGGCAGGAACCGCCGCCCGCGCACATCGTGCTGCTGTCGGACGGCTCCAGCACCACCGGCAGATCCGTGGACGACGCCGTCGCCGAGGCCACCACGCGCGGCGTCCCCGTCACCACGATCGCGTACGGCACGCAGGACGGAGTGGTCGATCTCGGTGGCCGCGCCGTGCCCGTCCCGGTGGACGGGCCCGCCCTCCAGCAACTCGCGGAGGCCACCGGCGGCGGCTTCTACGAGGCCGCCTCCGGCGAGGAGTTGCAGGCCGTCTACGACGACATCGGCTCCTCGGTGGGCTCCCGCACCGAGGTCCAGGAGATCTGGCCGTGGTTCGTCGGGGCCGGGCTGGTCGCGGCGATGCTGGCGGCCGGTACGTCGATGCTGTGGTTCTCACGGATGGTCTGAGGAGTTCACCATGCACAACCAGCGGGAACCTGGCGACACGTCGCCCTTCGCGGGACCCGGTGACGCGTCCCACGCGGGACTCGGTGCCGCGTCTCACGCGGGATCTGGTGACCTGTCGCCGTACGCGATGCCGGGTGACGTGACGCCGGGCGCGCACGGTCAGTCGCAGTCGCAGTCGCAGTCGCAGACGGGGACGCTTACACAGGAGCCGGGTGTGCGCGGCCGGTCCGATCTGCTCGGGCTCGGCGCGCCGCGGGGGCCTGACTTCCTGCCGGGAGCGCCCGGGAGGCGGGCGGAACCGCCGCTCGCTGCTCCGCTCGCTGCTCCGCCCGCCGCCCGGCCGGTCACGCCGGGCAGGGGGCGTGTTCTGATGGTCGCCACGCTGGTCGCGGCGGTCGTCGGCGGCGGCGCGGGCGTCGCCGGAGGATGGCTGGCCGGCGGGTCCACGCCGGCTCCCGTGGCGCTGCCCCGCTCGACGGCGGGGCCGGTCGCCGTGGCGGGCGGGCTCAGCGCGATCGCCGCCCAGGTGCTGCCGAGCGTGGTCTCGGTGCAGGCGGGCGGGAGTTCCGGCTCCGGGTTCGTGATCGACGCTGCGGGGCACATTCTCACCAACGAGCATGTCGTCTCGGGCAGCGCCCAGGTCAGCGTGGTCCTGGAGGACGGTCGCCGGCTGCGGGCCGACGTGATCGGCTCCGACGACCGTAACGACCTGGCGGTGCTGGCCGTACCCGCCGGTCAGGGGCTCGTCCCCGCGGTGCTCGGCCGTTCGGGCGATGTCACGGTCGGTGACCAGGTGCTGGCCGTGGGCTCGCCGCTGGGCCTGTCGGGGACGGTGACCTCCGGCATCGTCAGCGCGGTGGACCGGGAGGTGCCGTTCGGGAGGGGAGGGCAGACCACGGCGGTGCAGACCGACGCGTCCATCAACCCCGGCAATTCGGGCGGCCCGCTGGTCAACGCCCGCGGCGAGGTGATCGGCGTCAACACTGCCATCCTGTCCAGAAGGGGCGGCGGATCGATCGGCATCGGATTCGCCATCCCGATCGACCGGGCCGCGAACGTCGCGGAACGAATCATTCGGAACTAGGTTTTCGTGACATGCGCCTGCTAGTGGTCGAGGACGAGGAAGACCTGGTCGACGCGCTCCGGGTGGGGCTCGTGCGTGCCGGATACGCGGTGGACGTCGCCTACGACGTCGCCGACGCCGAGGAGAAGCTGCACGTCAACGAGTACGACCTGGTGCTGCTCGACCTGAACCTGCCGAGCGGCGACGGCTTCGAGCTGTGCCGCGCCGTACGGCAGGGCGGTGGCGGCCAGAGCACCCGGATCATCATGGTGACCGCTCGTGACCGGCTGGAGGACCGGGTCAGGGGGCTCGACGAGGGCGCCGACGACTACCTGGTCAAGCCCTTCGCGTTCCCCGAGCTGCTGGCCAGGGTGCGCGCGTTGCTGCGCAGGGACGCGGCGGGCGGTACGGCGGTGCTGGAGGTGGGCGAGCTGCGCCTGGACACGGCGCGGGTCGAGGCGTTCAGGTCCGGCCACCAGCTGAGCCTCACGCCGAAGGAGTTCGGCGTGCTCCACTATCTGATGACCAGGCCGGGGCACGTCGTCTCCTCCGAGGAACTGCTCGAACACGTCTGGGACGAGCACACCGACCCCTTCACCAACACGGTCAGGGTCACCGTGGGCAACCTTCGCCGCAAGCTCGGCACCGAGGGGATGATCGAGACCGTGATCAGCCGTGGCTACCGCCTGAAGGAGCGCGTGTGAGCCGGCTGCCCGCCTTCGTCCACACGATCCGCTTCCGGCTGACCGTGCTCTACTCCGGGCTGCTGTTCGTGCTGGCCGCCCTGGTGCTCGGCGGCATCTACTACACGATCGCCCTGAGCACCGAGCAGCGGGACTTCACCAAGGAGTACGCCCAGGTCGTCAACAAGCGCGGCGACGTCCTCCGTCAGCAGCAGGTCGTCGTCGTCGAAGAGGTGCAAAACGCGATCAACGTGAAGACGCTCGCCGCCCTGCAGAGATACTCGTTCGTCGCGCTGGGCGGGCTGTTCGTGGCCAGCCTCGGCATCGGCTGGGTGCTGTCGGGGCGGGTGCTGCGCCCGGTCCGGTCGATCACCAGGACCGCGGCCGAGATCCAGGCCACCGACCTGACCAGGAGGATCAGGCTCGAAGGCCCCAAGGACGAGCTGCGCGACCTCGCCGACACCGTGGACACCATGCTCGACCGGCTGGAGGACGGCTTCCGCGCCCAGCGGCAACTCATCGACGACGCCTCGCACGAGCTGCGCAGCCCGCTGGCCATCATCAGGGCGAACGTCGACACCGTGCTCAACTCGCCGGACAGCACCGAGGAGGAGCGGGTGCACGCCGCGGCGATCGTGGACCGGGCGACGACCAGGATGACCCGGCTGGTGGAGGATCTCCTCGCCACCGCCCGCCGTACCGCCCCCGCGCTCGCCGACGCGGACGTCGACGTGGGCGCGGTGGCGGCCGAGGCGGCGGAGGAGTTCAACCGGCTGGCCGAGGCGCGGGCGCTGCGCATCGATCGGCGGCTGGTCTCCGGCCTGGTCACGATCGGTGACCACGACGCGCTCCGCCGCGCGGTGGGCAACCTGCTGTCCAACGCCGTACGGCTGGCTCCACCGGGTAGCGAGATCGGCGTGGCGTCCGGCCGTACCGAGGACTGGATCTGGGTGGCCGTGCGGGACGCCGGACCCGGACTGCCGGATGAGGACCAGCCGCGGGTGTTCGACCGGTTCTGGCGGGGGGAGACGAGCCGGCGGGACAGGCACACCGGGCTGGGGCTGGCGATCGTGCGGCAGATCGTGGAGTCGCACGGCGGGCACGTTCGGTTGTTCTCCCAGGTGGGCGTGGGCAGCACGTTCGTGCTGTGGCTGCCCGGCCGGGGAGCCGGGTCGGGACAACTTCCGGGGCACAACCCCTTCGAACGCGCGGGTGCGGCCCGGCGCTGAGGGCCGGCGACGGCGTGCGGCCATCGGGCCGGTCCGGGTGACCGGCCCTTCCGGCATGCCCGCCGGACACCCTTAGGCGCAGGGCGCGGGGTGTGCCGCCGGAGACCCTGAAGCGCCGGGCGCGGCGGATGTTCCATGTGGGGCCCACGCGACCGAAAGCGGCCGGGAATTGGTTTATACCAATTGGTTTACACCAATTGGTATAAACCATTTTTGTTTGCCATCCCTGTAATTGGATTAGACCGCAGCATGTGGGTTGACCAGGCTAAACACCCTATCTCCCAATGGGTGACGTTTCATTATCTTCTGCCTCGGTAGAGTCCGCAGTAAGGCGTTCATTGGGGTCGAAGAAGGAGCTGCCGTGCCCAAGTTTGTTTACGACTTCACCGAGGGGAACAAGGATCTGAAGGATCTTCTCGGGGGTAAGGGTGCCAACCTCGCCGAGATGACCAACCTCGGCCTGCCGGTGCCCCCCGGCTTCACCATCACGGCGGAGGCGTGCCGCCGCTACCTCGCCGACGGGACCCTCCCCGGCGGCCTCGAAGAGGAGATCGCCGAGCACCTGGCCGCGCTGGAGGCCCAGACGGGCAAGCGCCTGGGCAGCCCCGAGGACCCGCTGCTGGTGAGCGTCCGCTCCGGAGCGAAGTTCTCCATGCCGGGCATGATGGAGACGGTCCTCAACGTCGGCCTCAACGACGAGTCCGTGCACGGCCTGGCCAAGCAGTCGGGAGACAACGACCGCTTCGCCTGGGACTCCTACCGCAGGCTCATCCAGATGTTCGGCAAGACCGTCCTCGGCATCGAGGGCCGCTTCGAGGACGCGCTCGACGAGCTCAAGGGCGGCCGCGCGGACCTCGACCTCGACGCCGCCGACTTCCAGCGCCTCGTCGAGACCTACAAGGGCATCGTGCGCGAGGAGACCGGGCACGAGTTCCCCGCGGACCCGCGCGAGCAGATGCGCCTGGCGATCAAGGCGGTGTTCGACTCCTGGAACGCCCCGCGCGCGATCGTCTACCGCCGTCAGGAACGCATCCCCGCCGACCTGGGCACGGCGGTGACCATCTGCACCATGGTCTTCGGCAACTGCGGCATGGACTCCGGCACCGGAGTCGCCTTCACCCGTGACCCGGGCAGCGGGCAGCAGGGCGTCTACGGCGACTACCTGCAGAACGCGCAGGGCGAGGACGTGGTGGCCGGCATCCGCAACACCGTGCCGCTGCAGGATCTGGCGCGGATCGACGAAGACTCCTACCGGGAACTCCTGTCGATCATGGAGACGCTGGAGAACCACTACCGCGACCTGTGCGACATCGAGTTCACCATCGAGCGCGGCAAGCTGTGGATGCTCCAGACCCGCGTCGGCAAGCGCACGCCGGGCGCCGCGTTCCGGATCGCCGTGCAACTCGTGGACCAGGGGCTGATCGATCTCGACGAGGCGGTGCTGCGGGTCACCGGCGACCAGCTCGCCCACCTCATGTTCCCCCGCTTCGACAGGAACGCCGACGCCAAGCAGATCACCACGGGCATGAACGCCTCACCGGGCGCGGCCGTCGGCAAGGCGGTGTTCTCCTCCGAACGCGCGGTCGAGCTGGCCGAACAGGGCGAGTCGGTCATCCTGGTGCGCCGCGAGACCAACCCCGACGACCTGAGCGGCATGATCGCCGCCCGCGGGGTCCTGACCAGCAGGGGCGGCAAGACCTCGCACGCGGCCGTGGTCGCCCGCGGCATGGGCAAGACCTGTGTCTGCGGGGCCGAGGAACTGGAGGTGTCGGCCCGCGACCGGCGCTTCACCGCGCCGGGCGGCATCGTGGTCGGCGAGGGAGAGGTGATCTCCGTCGACGGCAGCACCGGCGCGGTCTACCTGGGCGAGGTGCCGGTCGTCGACTCCTCGGTGGTGGAGTACTTCGAGCGCGGCTCGGCCGAGGACCCGCTGGTGCGGGCGGTCGACCGGCTGATGGCCCACGCCGACTCGGTCAGGCGGCTGGAGGTGCGGGCCAACGCCGACACCGGTGAGGACGCCGCCCGGGCGCGCAGGTTCGGCGGGCAGGGCATCGGGCTGTGCCGTACCGAGCACATGTTCCTGGGCGAGCGGCGCAGGCTCGTGGAGGACCTGATCCTCGCCGGCGGCGACGAGGAGCGCGAGGCGGCGCTCGGGGCGCTGGAGCCGTTGCAGCGGGCCGACTTCGCGGAGATCTTCGAGGCGATGGACGGCCTGCCGGTGACCATCAGGCTCATCGACCCGCCGCTGCACGAGTTCCTGCCCGACATCGTCGAGTTGTCGGTGCGCGTGGCGCTCGCGGGCGAGGAGGTCTCCGGCCGCGACCGCAGGCTGCTGGAGGCGGTGAAGCGGCTGCACGAGCAGAACCCGATGCTCGGGCTGCGCGGCGTACGGCTCGGCCTCGTCGTACCGGGGCTGTTCGCCATGCAGGTCAGGGCCATCGCGGCGGCGGCGGCACGCAGCCGCGCGGCACGCGCCGAGATCATGATCCCGCTCGTCGGCGCGGTCCAGGAGCTGGAACACGTGCGTGACGAGGCGGCCGGGATCCTCCGCGAGGCCGGCGTCGAGGCGTTGATCGGCACCATGATCGAGGTGCCCCGGGCCGCGCTCACCGCGGGCCAGATCGCCGAGGCCGCCGACTTCTTCTCCTTCGGCACCAACGATCTCACCCAGATGACCTGGGGATTCTCCCGAGACGACGTCGAAGCATCCTTCTTCACGAAATATCTTGATCTGGGGGTGTTCGGTGTCTCGCCGTTCGAGACGATCGACCGCGACGGCGTCGGCCGCCTCATCCGGGTCGCGGCCGAGGAGGGCAGGAGGACCCGGCCCGGCCTGAAGCTCGGCATCTGCGGCGAGCACGGCGGCGACCCGGAGTCCGTCCACTTCTGCCACGAGGTGGGCCTCGACTACGTCTCCTGCTCGCCCTTCCGCATCCCCGTCGCCCGGTTGGAGGCCGCGCGCGCCGCGCTGATCGCCGCCCGTACGTCGTAGGCCGAGGCTCCGCCACCCGCCCGGCGGGGTGGCGGAGCTCCTATGGGGTGGCGGGGCTCCTATGGGGTGGCCTGGGGCACGACGCAGTTGTTCTTCGGAGGTTCGCCCTCCGGCCAGGCGACGCCTTCGAGCCTCAGCTCGTCCGCCGCCGGGTCCAGCCGCACCACGGAGAGGGCCTTGTCGTACGGGTTGCCCGCGTTGGTCAGGCAGATCCAGCCGCTCGCGCCCCGGACCCGGTAGGCCGCGTTCAGGTCCGTGAGGATCTCCCTGACATGCTCGGCCGACGGGACCTCCGTGTTGCTGACCGCCGCGGCCTTCGCCAGCTCCTTCGCCGCGGTCAGGACGACATCGTGAGTGATGATCGTACGGCCGTCCTCCAGCCGTACGTCGCCGATCTTCGCGGCGGCGATGCCCGCCCGCAGTTCGTCCAGGGCCTCCTGCGGCTCGGCGAGATAACGGGGAATGTCCTCCTTTCTGGGCTTCGATCGGTGCCGCGACCATTTCTGGATCTCGACACTCCAGGCGTCGGGGTGCGCCGGCGCCGCGTACTCGACGGAGACGGCGGGTTTGCCGCCGCCGGGATCGCCGCGCAGCAGCCGCCGTTCGTCGTCGTCGAGACGGCTGTCGAGGGTCGTCGCGTCGGACCCGGAGATCACGGTGTAGGACTCCTTGCCCGAGCAGTACGTGCCGGCGAGCTTCTTGACGAAGAGTTTCAGGTGGAAGGCGCGGCCGGCGAAGTAGACGAAGCGCGCGTTGGACTGGCAGATGTTCAGCGCGAAGTCCTCGAATCTGTTCGGCGTGATGCCGGCCTCCTCCAGCCCGGGTGACTCGAAGGTCATGTCCTGAACCCCGGTGCCCTTGTTGCCCTTTCTGGCCTCGGTGAACGCCGCCCGCAGGGAATCGTTGTAGTTGTCCATCGGCCGGGTGTCCACGACCAGCGCGGTTTCCGCGCCGGCCAGTTTCGGGTCGAACTTGAGCAGCGCGTCGGCCTGTTCCTTGGCGGTCGAGACCACTCGCGCCAGGCCGGGAAATGGATCCCCGTCCCGGTCCTGGGTCTCGGGATTGGCGAAATCCCCCGAGGTGACCAGCCCGGCGACAACGGGAATTCGCCGGACCTTCGTCAAATGCGACATGGCGTGCCAGGTATTGCCCAGGCTGAGGTTGAAACCCGCGACGACGCGGAGAGCCGGCTCCTGCTGCGTGAGCTTGTTCACCGTGTGCCGCCACTGCCGGTAATCGCGGCCCGGATTCGCCAGGACGAGGCGAATGGGCGGCATGGCCGCGTCCGGTTTGTTCGCCTGGAGTTGCGCCAGGAAGGCGCCCTGCACCTCACTGAGAATCTGCTCGCGCACCGCCGGGATGTCCGACTCCATGGGGATCATCAATGCGACGGTCGCGTGTTTCCTGGTAGCGATCCGGTTGTTCTCCGCCTCGATGCGGGCGAAGACGTCGCGCATGCCCTCGATGTCCGGCATGAAGACCCCGGTGCCGTCGGAGACGCCCACGCAGTCGGCTCCCACCACCTCCAGCCTTTCGCCACAGCTCTCGGACTCCGGTGGGCCGATCGGCAGTGACAGGCCGTAGCCCAGCGCGCCCGCCATGACCAGCCAGGCCGCCGTGACGGTGACCGGCCCCGGCCCCGGCCGTGCGGAGCGCTGCGTTCCGTCCGGTTCGCGGCCCGAGGGCTCCACGGCCACCTGCAGCAACCGGCTCGGCAGGGGGACGTCCTTGCCGAGTCTCCGCTCCTCGGCGGCCTCCTCCCGGGCGGTGAACAGGGCCGGAATCGCCGCCTTCAGCTCGTCCGCCGTCACGGGCGCGTTCGCGCCTCTCGCGGGTGGCGCACCGTCCGGGGCCGAGGTGGCGATGACGACGGGGTGCGTTCGCAGGTCGCGGCACTTGCCGTCGTAGGCCGCGAGGAGGGTGTCCCTGATCTTCCTTCGCGCGGGGACCCGGTCCACGCCGGGCAGCAGGATGACGGGACGGCGTGCCCGGTTGAGCCGGCGGACGACCCCGTAGTGCGCGTCGATGTCCGCGAGCAGCGCCTCGACCAGCAGCAGCTCCTGCTCGGCGGGCGGTTTCCGCCGCCATCGCCGCAACTCCTTGATGAGCACCCGGGTGGTACGCGGCGGCTGGGTGCCGAACCCCTTCTTCCGGTACCAGCGCACGGTCCTGAAATGCGGGAATCTGAGCGCGCCGAGGAGCCGGATCCCAAGCCCGGCCAGGCCGCTCAGCTGCTGCTCTATGTAGGGATCGCGGGACAACCCGCCGAACCGCTTGCGCAACTCCGGCAGGACGTCGCGCCGTGCCTCCCCGATCGCCTGTTTGACCCTCGTCTCCAGTTCGGCGTCCAGTTCGGCCCTGGTTCCCTCCTCGTCCGGCTGCCAGGCGATGAGGACCGCGTACGCGGCCGCGAAGCGGGGGAAGACGATGGGCAGCCGGTACGCGGGACGCCCGTCGTATCCGCACCCCTGGGCGATGTCCAGCAACTCGTCGGCGACCTGCCGCTCCGGCCCTTCCCGCGGCGCACCCGCCGCGGGAGTCTCACCCGGTTCGTTGATCGGCAGAACACCGGAGTATTTCCGGTAGTACTCCTCCGGCCATGAACGAATCGTGTCATCGGCGGCCTCGAGTTGAAGCACCAGAGGCCCGAACCGGCGCCCATATCGAATCCTTCTCCGGCCGAACCTGTCCCTGATGACCAGCTCCGCGAGCACCGCGTCCAGTTGCCGTTCCACCATCGCCCCCGTCTTGCTTCCGCCGTTCGCCGCGTCGAAAGGCGGGGTCGGCGTAGAAATGAAGGTGGTCTGAACTGTACGGGCTTCACGGTCCGTCCGCCAGAATTCGATAAAGCGCGAACACCCATCCCGGAAACGGCATGCCTGTCAAATGCGCAGGGCCTCTCTCACGCGATCATTCGATGAGTGACATTTCTGGGCAAATCGGAAGTGTAGCAATCTAGATGGAGAGATGGGCATATATCCAGATCTAATATTCTGACTGTCTCTCTAATAAGAGAAAGGCCGATATGAAGCGGCCTGAAGTGAAAGCAGGACAGCGCCACGCCGTCGGCACATCCACTCGATGATCCCGGCGAACGCCCCTTCCCCCAAGGTCGCCTGGCCGTCGTCCAACGAGATCTGGAAGAAGTGCTGTTCCCGCGCCTGGCCGCCGCCCGGGTGCGAACCATCCAGGTCGCCCGGCGAGGCCCGCTGAAGCAGCACGGTGTGACGATCTTGGACGACACCGACCAGCCGACGACATGCTGCACGCGGCCGACCAGGGAGCGGCCCTACTGGACGCTAGGCCAGGAGATGCGGCTGGGCGGCACCATCCCCCAGCTGGCCGGAGCCAAGAAATGCAGCCAGAAAGCGAAAGGAGTCCCCCTCGACGTCATCCGCGAAACCCGGGTGACCTGCGGCCGGCGGTACCTGCACCTGGTGGGTTTCGAGGTCAACGAGGCGCCGCGGATCGCCAAGGACAAGGCGCACGACACCGACCTTCGGTGCGGCTGGTATCCGCTGGCCGAACAAGGCAAGGACCGGGCAGCCTGCCAGGCAGGAATCAAGAACAAGACCGGCCGGGACTGGGGAAAGAGCGCCTGCACATTCTGTGTTATTGCGAATATGCGGTAACGGTGCTGGCCGGTGAGCGGATCTGATGGTGCTCGGGTCGGGCAAGACGGGTGTCGGCTCTGTATCGCGATGGGCCTCTGGCAGGCTGATCGGGTGACAGGGAGTGCATCGGATCCTGGTGGCCGGTTCCGAGACCGGCGCGAACGGAAGTACGGGTACGACTTCATCGACGAGGTGCTGGTGCGCTGTCCTCGGTGCGACGGGTGCGCTGTCGTCTTGGCGCATCCGGGGACGCTTGAGGATGGTGAGGCGGCTTCCACCGGGGTCATGAACTTCCGTCGGCGCTTGCGCTGTAGGGAGTGTGGCTACTTCAAGGACGAGACGGTCGGCTCCGCTGTCGTCGGCGGTCCTGTCGATCCTTTCTTCCAGCGGCCGGTGTGGTTGCAGGCGAGTTGCTGCGGACGTGTGCTGTGGGCCTATAACGTCCGTCATCTCGACTTGTTGGAGGCCTATGTGGCTGCGAAACTGCGCGAACGTGGAGATCTTGTGGCTTGGGCTCCGGCAAGTCTGGTAGAGCGCCTGCCCACTTGGCTCAAGACCGCCAAGAACCGTGCCGAGGTCTTGCGGACGGTCGGGCGCTTGCGCTTGACACTGCCCGCTGACGGATAGCGGGGTCACGAGTCGTCCTCCCCGTCCGGCTGGCTTCTGAGGACGCAGACCGGTTCGAGCGGTTCCCCGGCGAGGGGGCGCTCCCCCTGGCCCTGGAGGAGATCGCGATCCGGCTGAACCCAGCCCAAGGCCTCGCCGGAATGGACAGGCACACCAGGCTGGGACTCCGCCTGCGGGACCTGATGGCCGACCGAGCCGACCTGGCCCCCGTGCTCGCCGAGCACCAGGCCCGGCTCAACCGCACCAGGTGGGAGGTGTATCAGGTCCAGCGCGCGGTGACCGGACCCACGAGTTCAGCTCGGCGGATCCTCGCCTGGTGCCGATCTCGAACGTGCCCTCCTGCCGCGGTTTCCTTGGCGGGGCGGGCTCGCGATGGGCGCATTCGGCGGGGAAGCCGCCGAGGTGGTGGCGCCATTGCCCGTCGGCGTAGAGCGTCGGCCGGTGGCAGTGCGGGCACGCGGAGACGTCGACGATCTCGGTGAAGGCCGGCGGGTGGCCACCGGTGGGGTGGGCGGGCCCGTCGGTGCGGCCTGCCCACCCCGGTTGGTCACCCGGTTGCGACGATCTCGTTCACGATCCATGCTCCGAGTTCTTCGGTCATGGTGGTGTGTCCTTCGTTGCGGCCGGCGCAGGCGAAGGCGTCGAGTTCGCTGTGGTCCGGTGTGATCGGACGGTAGAGCGCCTTGGGGTCGTTGATGTCGCCGGCGGCGGCGGCGCTGATGCTGGGGATGAAGCAGGACGTGCTGATGACGTCCGGGTCCACGGTGTTGCCCAGCAGCGCCATGAGGAGAGCGGCCAGGCCGAAGCTGCCGGTGTCGCCCGTGGGGGAGGCCAGGGTGAACAGGCCTCCGGGAGCGCCGTCGATGTCGGGCAGTCCGTTGGTGCGCACCGAGGTCGGCTGTTCACCTGTCTTCTGCAGGCGCGCGACGACCTGCTCACCCTGGGCCTGGGTCTTGAGCCATGTGTCGTTCAGCGTGGCACCGTTGCACTTGACCGCGGTCGCGTCGGCCTTGACGCCGTTGCCGGTGCCGGTGTCCACGCCGTTGGCGACACCGATCTTGCGGAGGTTTCGCGGCCATCCCCCGAGCTCGTCGAGCGCTTGGAGGAACGTCACCCGCTCTGGTGCTTCCTTCGGGGTGTCGCCGACCTTTTCGATGTGCCAGCGCGCCATCTGCTTGGCGGCGGGGCTGTTGAGCAGCCCGGAGAACTGGCGCAGGACGGGGCCCAGGCCGTCGGTGTCGCCCCAGTTGTCCGTGGCGAAGTGGGTGAATGCCTGAAGGGAGATGGGCAGCCATGCGCCGTTGTGGGGGGTGTCGTAGGAGAGGTAGATGTCCGTCTCGTGGTCGGGAAGCTCGGGGTCTTGCTCCATTTTGGCCAGCGCGTAGCGGGTGACCAGTCCGCCCATGCTGAATCCGCCCACGGTCAGCTTCGCCCTGCCCACCCGCTCGGCGATGGCCCGCCGGATGCAGTCGATGGCGGTGTCGGCGTTGTCCGTGATCGAGGCCGTCCGGTCGTCGTAGCCGAGGATGATCACGTCGCGGCCGGTCGCGTGGAGTTCGGAGACGAAGCGGTAGTCGCCGTTTTCCTCCAGCCCATTCCAGAGCTGGTCGAGGTTGCTCGACCCGACGGAGAAGCCATCGGAGAGGATGACGGGCCTGATGAGCTGCCTGCGGTTCAGCGGGCTGTAGTAGACCCAGGCCGTTCCGCCGGGGAGGGGCCATTCGTCATGTGGTTCTGGCGCGGGGGGAAAGGAGGCACGGGGCCCTGGGGCGACCGGGCCCCAGACGTCAACGACGGGTGCGGACATGATCAGTTGACTCCTTGAGTAGGTCGCGGAGCAACCGAACGACCGGCCCCCGCGCAAGCGCCGCGAGATCGGCACCTCCTACCAGCATAGTCACATAAAGTATTCAATCCAGCACGGAGAGCGACAAGGCTGGTGTCGTCCTCCTGACGGGCTCCACATCTGAAAGACCGCGATGACAGGGAGTTTCACTGACCTGCGGGAACCCCGTTAACGCCGGATTCCGGTCCAAATCTCTCTGCCCCCCGACCCGGAGCACGATGTGGGAGCCGAGCCGTTCCTCGACCGGCCGGCCGGTGTCGGCGTAGATCTCCCGGCCGTGGCTGTCGCGGTGGGTCCTTACGTCGCGGCGGGGGAGCGATGAGAGATGGGCGGGTGCTGGTGTCTTGCGTGGCAGTGGTCATCCAGGCTGCTCCTTGCCCCAGTAGCACCTCATGAACAGAGACAGTGCTGGGCGTGCTCTGCGGCCTCGCGCGACCGGGCGACGTATGCGACCGCGCCGAAGCCGGCGCCGTGGCACAGCCAGACCTGTGTGCACCGCCGGCGAAAGATCTTTAGGGGAACCGGCACGGGATGTGGGCGTGGGGCGCCGGGAATCGGCGGGCTGACCTGGTGCTGTCGCGGGCCATGTGACGATGGGCCGTTCGCGGGGAATAGTCTCAAGTCACTGTGGGACTTTACAGCGAGCACGATCAGGCGAGATGGGTGCCGGAGCCGCCCGGCAACCCCGAGCGCGGTGTGTTCGAGCGCGACCGCGCGAGGGTGCTGCACTCCTCCGCGCTGCGGCGGCTGGCGGCCAAGACCCAGGTGGTCGGGCCGGGCGAGACACTGGGCAACGGGCAGCACATCCCGCGCACCCGGCTCACCCACTCGCTGGAGTGCGCGCAGATCGGGCGCGAGATGGGCAAGGCGCTCGGCCGTGACCCCGACCTGGTCGAGACCGCGTGCCTGGCACACGACCTGGGCCATCCGCCGTTCGGGCACAACGGCGAGGCGGTGCTCGACGAGCTGGCCGCCCCGTGCGGCGGCTTCGAGGGCAACGCGCAGAGCCTGCGGCTGCTGACCAGGCTCGAAGCCAAGGTGGTCACGGAAGACGGTCGCAGCGCCGGGCTCAACCTGACCAGGGCCGCCCTCGACGCCGCCTCGAAGTATCCCTGGCCGCGCGAGTCGCGGCGATCGTACGGCGTCTACGCCGACGACCTGCCCGTCTTCGACTGGCTGAGGGAGGGCGCGCCGCCGGGAAGGGTGAGCTTCGAGGCGCAGATCATGGACTGGGCCGACGACGTCGCCTACTCGGTCCACGATCTGGAGGACGCGCTGCACTCCGGGCACGTCACCCTCGGCGCGCTCCGGTCGCCGGTCGAGCGGGCCGAGGTCTGCGAGCGCACCATCGGGTGGTACGCGCCGGACGCCGGCCTCGCCGAGCTGGAGGCCGCGCTCGACCGCCTGTCCGCCGCGCCGTACTGGCCGCGGCACTTCGACGGCACGCTCGCCGACCTGGCCGCGCTCAAGGGCCTCACCAGCGCGCTCATCGGCAGGCTGTGCAGGTCCGCGCAGCTCGCGACGACGGAGCGGTACGGCGCGCGGCCGGGGCGTTACGACGCCGATCTGGTGGTCCCCAGGGAGACCAGGCTGGAGTGCGCCGTGCTGAAGGGGATCACCGCGCACTACGTGATGTGCAGCGACGACCACAACGCCAAGCAGGCCCGCCAGCGGGAGCTGATCGCCGAGCTGAGTGCGATGATCATGCTCGGCGCGCCGGGCACCCTGGAGCCCGCGTTACAGCCGGCCTTCACCCGGGCGCCCGACGACGCGGGCCGGATCCGGGTGGTCATCGACCAGATCGCCTCGCTCACCGACACCTCCGCGGTGAGCTGGCACAGCCGCCTGACCCGCTGACCCGCGCCCGGGTTCCGTCCGGTGCGGGAGCGCGCCCCCGCACCGGCGAGCCCGGCTCAGTCCGGGGCCGGGCCCGAGCGGAGGCCGGCCGGGTCGCTCGTCACGGGTTCGAGCACGCTCGGCTGCGGTCGCGGCTCCACGGGCTTCGGCGGCTTCCGCTCCTCCGGCTTGTTCGACGGGGAAGTGGCCGGCCTGCTCGCGCACAGCGTCCGGCACTGCGGGGTGGCGCCGGCCTTGCGCCTGATCTTCAGCATCTCGTCCCTGGGCGAGAGCGTGGGGTTGCCGTCGTGCCAGGCGTCCAGATAGTCCCAGGGCTCGACCATGCCCCTGCGCACCCACCACAGACCCGGGCCGGTCTTCCAGGAGATCGCGAAGTAGAGGTTGCTCGCGGTGTCGCGGGCGTTGCCCGAGTTGCCGATCTGGCCGAGAGTCTGTCCCACCTTGACCTTCGTGCCGGGCTTGATCCCGGGGGACACGGAGTCGAGATGGCCGCCCAGGTAGCGCACGCCGTCCTTGCCGATGACGGTCACGAACAGGCCTTCGCGCTGGGCACCCCGGTCGGTGGCGGCCGACCAGCGGTTCTGTGTGTTCACCTCGTCGACCGTGCCGTCCACGGGGGAGACGAAGGCGCAGCCCTTGTCGGCCCAGATGGTGGTCTTGGGCAGGATGAGCAGCTTCCTCGAATAGCTGGCCTTGCAGTCCTTCACCGGGAAGGCGTAGGCGAACTTCGAGATCTTCGGCGGGGGCACCCGTACCGGCTCCTCACCCGCCGGGCGCTGTACGGACGCCTGCGGGCCACCCGAGGGGGTCGCCTGGGGGATGGTGGCGATCACCGAGTCCGGGGCCTGGGCCACCGCCTCGGCGCCCGCCGCGGCAGGCACGCCGGCCACGCCGCCGGCCGTCCCGCAGGCGCTGGTGAGTAACAGCGCGCCCGTCACAACCGCCAGATGCCCGAGATATCCCGATCGCATGTGCTCCACCCGCGTACGTTATCCACATTCAGACCCTCCATTTGTAACCGACTGCCGCATTGGTCATGACCTGTTCAGGGAAGTCCGGGCACGATCTGTCGGACGACGCCAATAGACTCGCGACGTGGCCGGTAGGATCAGTGACGACGACATCGCGCTCGTTCGCGAGCGCTCACCGATCGAAGAGGTGGTCGGCGAGCACACGCAGCTGCGCAACGCCGGCGGCGGCAACCTCAAGGGATTGTGCCCCTTCCACGACGAGAAGAGCCCGTCCTTCAACGTCACGCCCGCCCGCGGCTACTGGTACTGCTTCGGGTGCGCGGAGGGCGGCGACGTCATCACGTTCGTCCGCCGGCTGGAGCACCTGACCTTCTCCGAGGCGATCGAGCGCCTCGCCGCGCGGGCCGGCATCCAGCTCCGCTACGAGCAGGGCGGTTACGTGCCGGGCCGGGAGCACGGCGAGCGCACCAGGCTCATCGACGCGCACCGGGCGGCGGCCGAATACTACGCGGAGCAGCTCGGCGGGGCCGAGGCCGCGCCGGGGCGCAGGTTCCTGTCCGAGCGGGGATTCGAGCGGGTCGACGCCGAGCAGTTCGGGATCGGATTCGCCCCTCCCGACTGGGACCGGCTCGCCAGACACCTGATGGGCCGCGGCTTCTCGGCCGCCGAGCTGATCAAGGGCGGCCTGGCGAGAGAGGGCAGAAGAGGCCCGGTGGACCGGTTCCGGGGGCGGCTGGTCTGGCCGATCCGCGAGATCACCGGCGAGGTGATCGGCTTCGGCGCGCGCAAACTGCTCGACAGTGACGACGGTCCGAAATACCTGAACACGCCCGAAAGTCCGCTCTACCACAAGGGCTCCGTACTCTACGGGATCGACCTGGCCAAGCGCGAGATCTCCAAGCGTTCCCAGGCCGTGATCGTCGAGGGATACACCGACGTGATGGCCTGCCATCTGTCCGGGGTGCCGACCGCGGTGGCCACCTGCGGCACCTCCTTCGGCGAAGACCACATTAAGGTCCTGCGCCGGCTGCTGCTCGACCAGGCGGAGTTCAGGGGCGAGGTCGTCTTCACCTTCGACGGCGACTCGGCCGGGCAGAAGGCGGCGCTGCGCGCGTTCGCCGACGAGCAGAAGTTCGTCACCCAGACCTTCGTGGCGGTCCAGCCCGACGGGCTCGACCCGTGCGACCTGCGGGTCAAGCACGGAGACGCCGCGGTCAGGGAGCTGATCGCGACCAGGGAGCCGCTGTTCGCCTTCGCCGTGCGGAGCATGATCGCCCGCTACGACCTGGCGACCAACGAGGGCAAGCTGGCCGCGCTCGACGCCGCGGCGCCCGTCATCGCCTCGATCAAGGACCGCGCCCTCCGCCAGATGTACGCGGTCGACCTCGACCGCTGGCTCGGCTTCATGAACGAGCGGCTCGTCGTCGAACGGATCACCGAGGTGGCCGCCAGGCTCACTCCGCCGCGCCGGGGCGAGGAGCGCGGGCGGGGTGAGGAACGCGGGCGGGCCGAGGGGCGCGGGCGGGCCAGGCCCGAGCCGAAGCAGCAGGCCGATCCCGCCGATCCGGGCGTCCGGGTCGAGGCGGAGGTCCTCAAGCTGGCCGTACAGCGTCCCGCACTGCTCGGCCCGGGCTTCGACGCGCTCGGCCCGCAGGCGTTCACCCTGCCGGAGCACGTCCGGATCTACGCCTGGATCCTGGGGGCCGGCGGCGTCGCGCAGGCGGGGCCCGGCGGCAGGGAGTGGGTCGACCACCTCCTCAACGGCGTGGAGGACACCCTCCGCCCGGTGATCACCCGTCTGGCGGTGGAAGGACTGCGCGCCGAGGTCCAGAACGAGGAGAGGTACGGCGGGGCCATGCTCGCGGCGCTGGAGGCGATCTCCGTCGACCGGGCCATCGCGCTGGTGAAGTCGCGCCTGCAGCGGCTCAACCCGGTCGAGGAGCAGCAGGACTACAACCGGCTCTTCGGTGAGCTCGTCGCGCTGGAGCAGCAGCGGCGGGTGCTGCGCGACCGCGCGGCGGGCAGCGCCTGACCCGGTCGCCGGGCAGCGGCCACCCTCGGTTCACGGCACGGCCATCGACACTGAACGCGTAATCGGCATTACTTTCCTGCTTATGCCTCTGCCAAACCTTTGACAGATCTCGTTTTGGTAATGACGTGAACCTTACCTTCGGTGACAAAAATAGGTCTGCCGTTTTACACGCCCAATACAGCAGACTGTGTTCCGTGGGTGCATCGGTGCTGCCAAGTGGGCCGCCATCGGTAGACCAGGTGGCGGACCTTGTGGCGAAGGGAAGGGAGCGCGGGAGCGTCACTGTCGAAGACGTGGCCGCCGCGCTTGACCGGTCCGAGTTGCCGTCCGACGCGCTGGAGCGCGTGGTGCGGATGCTCGCTGAGCACGGAGTGGAGGTCCTTGAGCCGCAGGGCGACGAGGAGCCCGCCCGGCCCGATGAGGAGGACGTCAGCAAAAGGGCGCCAACGAGTGATCTCGTACGCATCTACCTGCGGGAGATCGGCAGGGTGCCCCTGTTGACGGCCGAGGAGGAGGTGGAGCTCGCCAAGTCGATCGAGGCGGGGTTGTTCGCGGAGGACAAGCTGGGCGGCGGTGTCGCACGGCTGGCCTTCCCGGAGTTCCGGGAGCTCGTCTGGGACGGCACGCGCGCGAAGCAGCGGCTGATCGAGGCCAATCTGAGGCTCGTGGTGTCGATCGCCAAGCGATATGTCGGCCGCGGGATGTTGTTCCTCGATCTGATCCAGGAAGGCAATCTCGGGCTCATCCGCGCAGTCGAGAAATTCGACTACACCAAGGGTTACAAGTTTTCCACCTACGCCACCTGGTGGATTCGTCAGGCGATCACCCGCGCGATCGCCGACCAGGCGCGCACCATTCGAATTCCGGTGCACATGGTGGAAACGATCAACAAGCTGGTCCGGGTCCAGCGGCAGTTACACCAGGATCTCGGCCGTGAACCCGCGCCCGAGGAGATCGCGCTGGAGATGGATCTGCCGGTCGACCGGGTGGTCGAGATCCAGCGGATCGCCCAGGAGCCCGTCTCGCTGCAGTCGCCGATCGGTGAGGAGGACTCCGACCTCGGAGACTTCATCGAGGACGCGGACGCGGTGGTGCCCATGGAGGCGGCCGCGTTCATCATGCTGCAGGACCAGCTCGACGACATCCTCGCCACGCTCTCGGACCGGGAACAGCGCATCATCCAGTTGCGCTTCGGGCTGTCCGACGGGCATCCGAGGACCCTGGAGGAGGTCGGCAGGGAGTTCGGCGTGACCAGGGAACGGATCCGGCAGATCGAGTCGAAGACCCTCGCCAAGCTCCGGCATCCGACCAGGGCGCAGATGCTCAGGGACTATCTCGACTGAGGTGGGAGCCGCTGTCTCCGGCGCAGGAGACGGCGGCTCCTGAGGATCTCCCAGGGCTGTTCACCCGGGGCGTCACGGCGCAGACTGGGGGGATGGA
This sequence comes from Dolomitihabitans soli, assembly GCF_022213955.1. Classification (GTDB taxonomy): domain Bacteria; phylum Actinomycetota; class Actinomycetes; order Streptosporangiales; family Streptosporangiaceae; genus Streptosporangium_A; species Streptosporangium_A soli. Next base: position 414,896 of record NZ_JAKNTW010000001.1, read on the forward strand.
CGCGCGGCCCGCAGTCGACGACGCCGCGCTCGGGCGCGAGGCGCTGGCGGTGCTCGACGCCAACTGGACCGGAACGGGCACCATGCCCGCCCCGGGCTTATACCCGCACCAGTGGAGCCTCGACTCGGCCTTCGTGGCCATCGGCCTGGCCCGCGCCGACCCGGGCAGGGCGCACGCCGAGCTGATCAGTCTCTTCGACGGCCAGTGGCGCACCGGCATGGTGCCGCACGTCGTCTACCACACCGAGGGCGGCTACTTCCCCGGCCCGTCGCTGTGGCGCTCCCGCGACCGGCCGGCGGCTCCGCGCAGGGTGGCCACCTCCGGTCTCGTCCAGCCGCCGCTGGAGGCGTTCGCGGCGTGGTGGGTGTGGCGCCACGCCACCGACTCGGGCTCCGCCGCCGCCTTCGTCCGGCACGTCTACCCGATGCTCGCGGCCCAGCACCGCTATCTGGAGACCGCCCGCGACCTCGGCGGAGCGGGGCTGGCGGCGATCGTGCACCCGTGGGAGTCGGGCATGGACGACAGCCCGGCCTGGGACGAGCCGCTGGGCGCCCTCCCCGCGGTCCGCTACGGCTATCTGCGCGATGATCTGCCCGCTCGCCACCCCGACAACCACCACGACCGCTACGTCTGGCTGGCGCTGCGTTACCGCGACTCCGGCTACGACCCCTCCTACCTTCGCCACGACCATCCCTTCGCGGTCGAGGACCCGATGTTCAACGCCATCTGGCTGGCCTCCTGCGAGGCGATGGCCGAGCTGGCGCCGCTCGCGGGCGCCGACCCCCGGCCGCAGCTGGAGGCGGCCGAGCGGATCAGGCACGCGCTGGCCGCCCGCCTGTGGGACGGCCTCTACTTCGCCCGTGACCTGAGGACGGACAAGCTGATCCCGGTCGCCACCGTGGGCTCCTTCACTCCGTTGCTCGACCCGCGCCTCGCGCCGGAGCACGTCGGCGCGCTGCTGACCACGCTGGAGTCGGGCAGGTTCATGGGCGCGGCCGGCTACCCGGTGCCGAGCTGCGAGATCCGGTCCCCGCGGTTCGACAGGTCCAACTACTGGCGCGGTCCCTCCTGGGTGAACACCAACTGGCTGCTGCGGCACGCGGCGGGCCTGCACGGCCGGCCGGAGCTCGCGCGGGTCCTTTCGGCCTGCACCCTGCGGCTCGTACGGCAGGCCGGTTTCCGCGAGTGCTTCGACCCCTTCGACGGCACCGGCCGCGGCTGCCGTGACTTCTCCTGGTCGGCGGCGCTCACCCTGGATCTGCTCGCCGATAACGTGGAGCCATGAGGTTCCCCTTCGGCTCGCGCCGGCTGCCCGCCGATGTCACGACGGATCCCGGCGACCGGGTGCTCACGCACGGGGCGGCCGCCGGCGGCGGCCACGTGGTGGTCACCGACAAGGCGCTCTACCTGCCAGGGGGCGTCCGCCTGCCGTGGCACACGATCGACCGGGCCGCGTGGGACGAGGACGGCCTGCGGATCTCCACCACCTCGGGCGACCACCACTCGGTGTCGCTGCCCGAGCCCGGCAGACTGCCGGAGGCCGTCCGGGAGCGGGTGACGGCCGCCATCCTGGTCAGCCGCTACGTGCCGCTGACCGATCGCGGGGGAGTGCGGTTCATCGCCCGCAGGACGCCCGACAGCGACGAACCCGTCTGGGACCTGCTCTTCGACCCCGGCCTCGACCCCGCCGACCCCGGCCTGCGCGCGCTCGCCGAGCAGTCGCTGGAGGAGGTACGGCGCAGCATGGGCGTGTGAAGGGCCCGACTCGGGGCCCTTCACACGCCGCCCTCAGAACGGCGTGCTCGGCTCGGCGGTCTTCTCGCTCTTCTCGCCCGGCCAGCCCGTGCCGGTCGGGTCGCCGGCCCGGTCGCCGTTGTTCCGGTGCAGGAACGGCACGCGGTCGCCCAGCACGCCGCCCGCCTTGCTCTTGGCCAGGCCCGCGGCCTTCGAGAGCTGCGCGCCGAACAGGCCCGCGGCCTCCTGAACCGAGGGATTGTCGGCGACACGCCGGGCCGTTCGTTTGATCTGCTCGTAACGCTCGCGTCCGGCCCGGCTGCCCAGCACGTAGCCGACCGCCAGCCCGATGGCGAACATCGCTCGGTAACGCATCTTCTCCACCTCCGCCTGTTGCTGGCCCCCTACCCCGGGTGCGCCGCTCCACCCCGGATCTACCCGGCGGACAATGTGGAACACGCACCCGTGGATGTGCGCTAATCTAGTTCCGCACGCCGCAGGCAGGGCCGAAAGGTTCCAGCCGGCTGGTGGGCAGGTGCGATCCCGTGTAGCTCAATCGGCAGAGCAGCCGGCTGTTAACCGGCAGGTTAGAGGTTCGAGTCCTCTCGCGGGAGCCACACTCGAAGAACCCTTGGGATCTTTCCCAGGGGTTCTTTCGCGTTCCCACCCCTTCTGAACAGCGATTTTATTGGTTTGCACGACAAATCATGGAAAATCACAGAAGATGTCATATGCCACAGGCGTCTCCGCTGGCCCGTGGCCGCCGCGGTAAATGGACATGATCGCAACGGGGGACAAGGCCGTTGCGCGAAGGGTCTCGGCGCCGCCCGGAACGGTGACGCGGCCCGCGAACAGAGTGTGGACGGTTCTTACGTGCTTACCTGGCGAAGGTCCCGGCCCGACGGGTCGGAACCGGCCGAAGGTGATGTCGATGGTGGCCGCGGAGCCGAACCCGCGTGCCCGGTACGCGGGGAGGCGGGGGCGGGTCGACCGCCGGCCGCTCCGCCCGCCGGCGACCGGCCCCCGGGCACGGCCGACCTTGCGGCGGCCGGCGAGTTCCTCAAGCTCTTCTACCTCGAGAACCCGCAGGCCGGCTCGATCAGGCCGCGGGTGCGCGAGGTTCGGGCCCAGATCGACGACACCGGCACCTACACGCACACGCCGCAGGAGCTCGCCTACGGCGCCAGGGTGGCCTGGCGCAACAGCAGCAGGTGCATCGGCCGCCTCTACTGGAAGTCGATGCGCGTGCGCGACCGCAGGCACGTCGACACGCCCGAGGGCATCGCCGTGGAATCGGTCGGCCACCTGCGGGAGAGCGCGACCCGAGGCAAGATCAGGCCGACGATCACGGTGTTCGCCCCGGAGCGGCCGGGCGTCCCGGGGCCGCGCATCTGGAACGAGCAGCTCATCAGGTACGCGGGCTACCGCAGGCGGGACGGCACCTTGCTCGGCGACCCGCGCAACGCCGTCCTCACCGAAGCGGTACGCCGGCATGGCTGGCGAGGCGGCCCGGGCACGCCGTTCGACGTGCTGCCCATGGTGGTCACCGGGGGCGACGGGCGGACCCTGCTGGCCACGATCCCCGGCGACGCCGTGCTGGAGGTCGAGCTGAGTCATCCGTCCTACCCGTGGTTCGCCGGGCTCGGCCTGCGCTGGCACGCCGTACCGGCGATCTCGAACATGGCTCTGGAGATCGGCGGGGTCCGCTACCCGTGCGCGCCCTTCAACGGGTGGTACATGGGCACCGAGATCGGCGCGCGCAACCTGGCCGACGCGGACCGCTACGACATGTTGCCGGTCATCGCCGAGCGGCTGGGGCTGGACACCTCCTCGGAACGCTCGCTGTGGCGTGACCACGCGCTGGTGGAGCTCAACGTGGCGGTGCTGCACTCCTTCGACAAGGCCGAGGTCACGATCAGCGACCACCACACCGAGTCGCGCCGCTTCCTGACCCACCTGGAGCGCGAGGAGCTGGCGGGCCGGGTCTGCCCGGCCGACTGGAGCTGGATCGTTCCGCCGATGTCGGGCGCGGCCACGCCCGTCTTCCACCGGTACTACGACGACGTGCAGCTTTCGCCCGCCTTCGTGCATCATGCGGACGGCCTGCCGTCCGGCATCTGACCGGGCGGCGGCCACGAGGCGCTCAGGACGGCCGTGGCGGCCCTGGCGCGGGTGAGCCCGCCGTGCCGTCGATCACGGCGCCGAAGCCGTCGAGCAGCCGCTGGAGGCCGAACTCGAAGATCTGGTCGAGGTCGAGGCCGAACTCGCCGGCCCGGCCCTTGACGTCGGTGAACGCCGGGAACGAGCCCGAGGCGAGGGCCGCCTCGAACACCGGGCCCTGCGCGCTGAACCACTCTTCGATGGACTGCCCGGTGTCCTGTTCCGCCTCGGCTTCGGACTGGAGGTTCACGGCGGTGCCGCGCACGTAGCTGACCAGGGTGAAGTGCATGTAGAACATCGTGGGCGGATCCAGGCCGAGCCCGTCCAGCGCGCGGATCGCCCACTCGCCGTAGGCGAGCAGGTTGGGCTGTGCCTGCGGGCGGGTCAGCGACAGGAGACTCACCAGCCAGGGGTGCCGCCGGTAGACGCCCCACTGCTGACGGGCGCCCACCTCCAGTCGCTCCCGCCACCCGGCCGGCGGGTCCGGGGGAAAGTCGATCTCGCCGAACGCGGCGTCGGTCATGAGCTCCGCCAGCTCCGCCTTCGTGCGCACGTGGCGGTACAGGGACATGGTGGCGACACCGAGCTCGGCCGCGACGGCGCGCATGGACAGCGCCGTGAACTCCTGGGTGTCGGCGATCGAGATCGCCGCGCGCACGATGCGGTCGCGGCCCAGTTCGCGATCGGTCCTGCGGGCCGGCCGCCGTTCCTCGGGAGGGGCGGCGGGGGTGGCCACCACGGTGCCGGTGCGCGGCACGGTCGTGACGAGACCCTCCTGGCTCAGCGTGGCCAGCACCTTGGTGGCGGTCGCCATCGCGACCCCCCACTCCCGCGTGATGTGGCGGGTCGAGGGCACCCGGTCGCCGGGCCGCAGCTCGCCGGAGACGATCCGGCGCCGGATCTCGCCCACGATCCGAAGGTACGGCGGGTCGGGCCGCGTCATGGCTGTACTAGTGCAGACATGCGATCGAGATTATCAGCACTAGTGCAGTAGGGCAGATTTATGGCCTTTTAACAGCGAATATAGCGAAGGGAGGCAAAGTTATGTACGTTGTACGCATCTGCTGGCAACAAGACGAGGAACCAGGATGAACCGCTATCTGGAAGGCTCTTTCGCTCCCGTGGCCGAGGAGGTGACGGCATACGACCTGCCCGTGACCGGGCGCGTCCCCGCCGACCTGGACGGCCGCTATCTTCGGATGGGGCCCAACCCGATCGGCGTGGAGGACCCCGCCGCGCACGTCTGGGCGCTGGGCGAGGGAATGGTTCACGGCGTGCGGCTGCGCGACGGGCGGGCCGAGTGGTACCGCAACCGCTGGGTCAGGTCCTCACTCGTCGCCGACGCCCTCGGCGAGCCCCGGGGCGCCGTGCCTCCGGGCGGGATGCCGGACCTCGCTCCCAACATCCACGTGCTCCGGCACGCGGGCCGTACGGTCGCCCTCAGCGAGGCGGGGATCCGCCCCTACGAGCTGAGCTACGAACTGGACACCGTGGGCCCGTGCGACCTCGGCGCGATCCCCGGCGGCTTCACCGCGAACGCCCACTCGAAGCATGATCCGCGCACGGGTGAGCTGCACTCCCTCGCCTACATCGCCGGTGTGGACACCGTGTGGCACATCGTCACGGACGCCACGGGGGTGGTCACGGCCTCGACCGCCGTCGAGGTGCCCGGGTCGCCGTTCATGCACGACTTCGCGATCACCGAGAACCACGTGGTCCTCTACGACGTGCCGGTGACCCTCGACATGAAGCTGGCGATGTCCGGGGAGAGCGCGCCGTACTCCTGGAACGAGGGCCATCCCGCCAGGGTGGGGGTGCTGCCCAGGGCCGGCGGCGAGGTCCGCTGGCTGCCGATCGACCCCTGTCACGTGAGCCACACGCTGAACGCCTACGAGGACGGCTCGACGATCGTCGTCGACCTGGTCAGGTTCCACAACCCGTTCGACGTGGCGAACCCGGGCGGCATCCTGCCCACGCTGGACCGCTGGACGATCGACCTCGCCGCGGGCACGGTCGACCAGCGGACGATCGACGACCGCCCGCAGGACTTCCCCCGGGTGAACGACGCCTTCCAGTCGCGCCCCCACCGCTACGGCTACTCCTCGGCCACGGCCCTCTACGACGCCCCCTTCCGGCTCGGCGCGGACCCCTCGGACGGCTACTTCACCAACGCGCTGGTCAAGCACGACCTGGTCCGCGGTGCCACCGAGGTGTACGGCTTCGCCGGGGACGCCGCGGTCGGGGAGGCCGTGTTCGTCCCGCGCGCGGGGGGCGTCGCGGAGGACGACGGCTATCTCATGGCCTACGTGCACGCCCCCGACCGTGGCGCGGCCGACCTGGTGATCATGTCGGCGCAGGATCTCGCGGGCGGGCCGCTGGCGCGGATCCAGCTGCCCGTCAGGGTTCCGCTCGGGCTGCACGGCAACTGGGTGCCGGACGCGTGACCTTCGCCGGTGAGGTGGCGTAATGTAGAACATTATTCGGTAATGGAAGGGGTGCGGGGATGCCGGAGCTGGTGCTCTCCTCGATCGACCAGGGTGTTCGAACGCTGACGTTCAACCGGCCCGAACGGCTCAACGCGTGGACCGAGGCGATGGGGCGGCGCTACTTCGACCTGCTCCAGGAGGCCGACGACGATCCGGCGGTGCGCGCCGTCGTCGTCACGGGGGCGGGCAAGGGCTTCTGCGCCGGCGCCGACTTCCAGACCCTGGCCGCCATCCAGAACGGCGAGCACCGGGCCGAGCCGGACGAACGGCCCAACACCTTCCCGATCTCGTTGCGCAAGCCGGTGGTCGCGGCCGTCAACGGCGCGTGCGCGGGGCTCGGCATGGTCCACGCACTGGTCTGCGACGTCGTCTTCACCGCGGACGACGCGAAGTGGACGACCGCGTTCGCCCGCCGCGGCCTGATCGCGGAGTACGGCCTGTCCTGGATCATGCCCCGGCTGATCGGTCAGGCCAGGGCGATGGACCTGCTGCTGTCCGGCCGTACGTTCAGCGGCGCCGAGGCGGGGGCGCTGGGCCTGGTCAGCCGCTCGGTGCCGGGGGAGCGGCTGGTCGAGGAGGCGACGGCCTACGCGCGCGAACTGGCCGTGCACAGCTCGCCCGCCTCGATGGCGGTCATGAAGCGCCAGATCTGGGGCGACTGGAACGAGACGCTCGACGACGCGACCGCGACGGCCAAGCGCCTCATGGTCGAGTCCTTCAAGCGACCCGACTTCGCCGAGGGCGTCGCCAGCTTCCTCGAACGCCGCGCCCCCGGCTTCCCCGCCCTGTAGAGGCGGTCGGTAGGGGCGGGTCCGTGGGGGCGGTCCGTGGGGGCGGTCCGTGGGGGCGGAGGTCAGGCGAGGCGGCGGGCCCCGGCGGAGGGGGCGGCGGGCAGGAACCTGGGGGCCTTCCAGCCGCGCTCGGCGTAGGCGGCCTCGACGGACTTCCGTACGGCCGGCGCGCGCTCCTCGGCCACGAGGGCGATGGCCGACCCGCCGAAGCCGCCTCCCGTCAGCCTGGCGCCCCGCGCGCCACCGCGGACGGCCGCCTCGACGGCGACGTCGAGTTCGGCGCAGGAGACCTCGTACTGGTCGCGCAGGGACAGATGCGAGGCGTTGAGCAGCGCGCCGATCTCCGCGACCGCACCGGCCCGGAGCAGCCCGATCAGCGCCTCGACCCGGTGCGACTCGGTGACCACGTGCTGAGTGCGCTTGCGCTCGTCGCCGCTCAGCCTCTTCAGCGCCCCGGCCAGGTCGGTCACGTCGCGCAGGGCGTCGACGCCGAGGTGCCGGGCGGCGCTCTCGCAGTCGGCGCGGCGGCGGGCGTACTGCCCGTCGGCCAGGTCGTGGTGCACGCCCGTGTCGATGATCAGGAGTTGCAGGCCGTGCGCGGCCAGATCGAGCGGGATCGTGCGGCTGCCCAGGCTGCGGCAGTCGAGGAACAGCGCCTTGCCCTCCTCGCTCAGCGCCGAGGCCGCCTGGTCCATGATCCCGCACGGCACGCCGACGAAGTCGTTCTCCGCGCGCTGGGCGAGCAGCGCGAGCTCCATCTTGCCGAGACCCAGGCCGTGCAGGTCGTTGAGCGCGGTGGCGACCACCACCTCCAGCGCCGCGCTGGAGGACAGCCCGGCCCCTTGCGGCACGTCTCCGTCGATCAACAGGTCGGCGCCCCCGACGGCGTGCCCGGCCTCGCGCATCGCCCAGAACACGCCGACCGGGTAGCGGGCCCAGCCCTCGGCGGCCTCCAGCTCGGACAGCGTCAGCGGCGGGCCGTCCGCCTGCAGCGACGAGAGTCGCACAATGCCGTCGGCGCGGGGTGTCACGGCCGCCGTCACGCCCCACTGCACGGCGAAGGGCAGCACGAACCCGTCGTTGTAGTCGGTGTGCTCACCGATCAGGTTGACCCGCCCCGGCGCGTGCCATACGCCCTGGGGGTCGGCGCCGAACATTTCACGAAAAGCCTCAATAACGCGCATGAACCAACACTCCTCAACATATGCACCCTGACGTAGATTAGCGTGCTGTGGAGCCTGCATCGCCGGTGGAGATCGTGCGCGACGAGCGCCTGGGCGGAGTCACGCTGATGCTCAAGCGTGACGACCTGATCGATCCCGAGATCACCGGCAACAAGTGGCGCAAGCTCAGGCACAACCTGGGTGAGCTGCGCACCGGCACGCTGCTGACCTTCGGCGGGGCCTACTCCGGGCACATCAGGGCGGTCGCCGCGGCCGGGCGGCGACTGGGGCTCGCGACGATCGGCGTGATCCGCGGCGAGGAGCACCTGCCGCTCAACCCCTCCCTCGGCTACGCCCGGGCGTGCGGGATGTGGCTGACCTACCTGGACCGCACGACCTACCGCGCCAAGCACACCCCCGAGGTGATCGCCCTGCTCCGCCGCCGGTTCGGCGACTTCGACCTGCTCCCCGAGGGCGGCAGCAACGCGGCGGCGGTGCGCGGTTGCGCCGAACTGCCCGGCGAGATCACCGAATCGTTCGACGTCGTCTGCTGCCCGGTGGGGACCGGCGGCACGCTCGCGGGGATCGCCGCCGGGCTCGGTCCCGGGCAACGGGCCCTGGGCTTCGCCGTGCTGAAGGGCGCCGGGTTCCTCGCGGCGGAGGTGGCCCGCCTGCAGACCGAGGCGTACGGCACGGCGCCCGCGAACTGGGAGCTCGACCTGGACTTCCACTTCGGCGGCTACGCCCGGGTGCCGCCGGAGCTCGACGGATTCGCCCGCGACTTCGAGGCCAGGCACGGCCTTCCGGTGGAACGCGTCTACGTGGCCAAGATGCTCTACGGCCTGTACGCGCGGGCCGCCGGATTCGCGCCGGGGACGCGGATCGTGGCGGTGATCACCGGTCGGCCCTCGATCCCGGCCGCCCCCTGCGCGGACCCGGCGGACCCGGCGGGCTTGGACACGGGCTCGGGCTCGGACGGCTCCCGCTGACGCGGCTGGATCGACGGGCACCGCCGCCGATGTGCCGCTCCGGCCGAGCCCGCCTCTTATGAGGGGCTCACTGCCCGCGACGGGAGGGCCGCGCCCTTTCGCGCCCTTCGCGGGCGTCAGGCGAGGACGGCGTCCAGGAGGAGGGAACCGGCGCCGAGGAGGGCCGCGTCGGGGCCCGAGCGGGTGACGGCGATCTCCAGGTCGCGGGTGGCCAGGGGGAGGCAGCGCTCGTAGACGGCGGCACGGATGGAGGAGATCAGCGGCTCGGCCCTGGACAGGTTGCCGCCGACCACGATGGCGTCGGGGTTGAGGAAGTTGACCAGGACGGTGAGCACCTCGCCGATGAGCCGGCCGGCGTTCCTGACCAGGGCGGTGGCCTCGGGTACGCCGTCTTCGGCGAGGGAGACGACGTCGGCGGGGCGGCGCACCGGGATGCCGCGCTCGTTCAGCGCGCTCATCAGCGCCGCGCCGCTCGCGTACGCCTCCAGGCAGTCGGGGTGGCCGCAGGAGCACATGACGGAGGAGTCGGTGGTGACGCGGACGTGGCTGATGTCGCCCGCCGCGCCGCGTCCCCGGTGCAGGCGGCCGTCCATGATGACGCCGCAGCCGATGCCCGTGCCGGCCTTGAGCACCATCAGGTTGTCGCAGCCGGGCCAGGCGCGGGCTTCGCCGACGGCCAGCAGGTTGGCGTCGTTCTCGACGATCACCGGTAGGTCGTAGCGCGCGCCGAGGTGCTCGGCGACGGAGAAGTTGTTCCAGCCGGGCATCCGGGAGGGGGACACGACACGCCCGCCCGCCGGGTCCACGGGGCCGGGGATGCCGGTGCCCACGCCGCGCAGCGGGACTCCGGGCGGACCGTGGGTCCGCAGGAGGTCGTCGAAGGCGGCGGCCATCCAGTCGAGGGTCGCCTCGGGGCCGAGCGCTATGTCGCACGGGCGCTCCTCGACGATTAGCGGGGTGCCGCTGAGGTCGAGCAGGCCGAGCCGGGCGTGATGCGCGCCCAGGTCGGCCACGGCGAGCAGGCCGGCGGTGGGGCTGACCCGCAGCCGCCGGGGACGCCGGCCGCCGCGCGAGGTGCCGGAGCCCTCCTCGACCAGCAGCCCGTTGCCGATCAGCTCCTCCACGCGCAGCGAGACGCTGGAGGCGGCGAGGCCGGAGAGGCGGGCCAGCTCCGCGCGGGACTCGGCGTGGCCGGTGGCGACGAGGCGCAGGAGAGCGCCCTGTGCGCCCAGCACGGGCAACCTCTCTTGACCTGACATGGAGAGAGGAATACCACGCGTTGCCTTACCTCGGCAATATATTGACTTCGCCCAGAATCATCCATTACGGTCCGTTTTATCTTCGATATCGAAGGAAGATGACCATGATCAAGGTGCAAGGGCTGAACAAGTGGTTCGGCGACCAACACGTGCTGCGCGACATCCATCTCCAGGTGGCGCAGGGCGAGGTCGTCGTCGTGATCGGCCCGTCCGGCTCGGGCAAGTCCACGCTGTGCCGCTGCCTCAACCGGCTGGAGACGGCCGGTTCCGGCGACATCCTCATCGACGGCGTGCCCGCCCCGGTGGAGGGCCGCGAGCTGGCCGGACTGCGGGCCGACGTCGGCATGGTCTTCCAGTCCTTCAACCTCTTCCAGCACAAGACCGTGCTGGAGAACGTCATGCTCGCGCCGATGAAGGTGCGCGGCGACGCCCGCCCAGAGGCGGAGCGGACCGCGCGGGAACTGCTGGCCAGGGTCGGCATCGCCGAGCAGGCCGACAAGATGCCCGCGCAGCTCTCCGGCGGCCAGCAGCAGCGGGCGGCCATCGCCCGCGCGCTGGCCATGCGGCCCCGGGTGATGCTCTTCGACGAGCCCACCTCCGCACTCGACCCCGAGATGGTGGGCGAGGTGCTCGACGTGATGACCGCGCTCGCCGCCGACGGCATGACCATGGTCGTCGTCACCCACGAGATGGGCTTCGCCCGCAGGGCCGCCGACCGCGTGGTGTTCATGGACGACGGGCAGATCGTCGAGTCGGCCGAGCCGAACGCCTTCTTCGACGCTCCGCGAACCGACCGGGCCAGGGACTTCCTGGCCAAGGTACTCACTCACTGATCGCAAAGGATGGTGGGCCCGTGGTGTCCATCAAGCGGGTGGCCGCGCTCGCGGCACTCACGATGGTCGGCCTCTCGGCCTGTGGCGGCACGGATTCCGGCAGCCCGGCGGTGCCGGGCGAGAGCAAGAAGAGCGACGTGATCTCCGGCGTGCCGGTGGCCGCCGTCGCGGACATCTTGCCCGGCTCCACGATGGAGAAGATCAAGCAGCGCGGCGAGCTGATCGTCGGCGGATCGCTCGACGCGCCGCTGCTCTCCCAGCAGAACCCGGTGAGCGGCGAGATCGAGGGATTCGACGCCGACATGGGCAAGGCGCTCGCCAAGTACATCATCGGCGAGCCCAAGGTGAAGATCGTCAACTCGGCGTCGGAGACCCGCGAGGCCCTCCTCGCCAACGGCACCGTGGACGTCGTCTTCCAGACCTACACGATCACTCCGGAGCGGGCGAAGCAGGTCGCCTTCGCCGGGCCGTACTACTCCTCCGGCCTCACCCTCGCCGTCCGGAAGGGCACCACGGGCATCGCCAAGCCCGAGGACCTGAACGGCAAGACCGTGATCGCCGGCGCGAACACCCCGGCCATCCCGGCCATCGAGAAGCTCGCCCCGAAGGCCAAGATCGTGACCTTCGGCAGCGACCCCGAATGCATGCAGGCGCTCAAGCAGGAACGCGGCGACGTCTACGTGCAGGACGAGACCCTGCTGATCGCGAACGCCCAGAAGGACCCCTCGGTCCAGCTCGTCGGCAAGCCCTTCACCACCGACCCGTACGGCATCGGCCTCAAGCACGGTGACGAGGACTTCAAGAAGTTCGTGAACGGCTGGCTGACGAAGATCCAGGGCGACGGCAACTGGCAGAAGATCTGGAAGAACTCCATCGGCACGATCGTGCCGGGCGAGGCCACCCCGCCGGAGATCGGCTCGGTTCCAGGTTCCTGATGAGCGCGTTCCTCGATCACCTCCCCCAGTTCTGGCAGGGGCTGGTCGTGACCCTCCAGCTCACCGCGGCGTCCTTCGCGGGCGCCGCGGTCGTCGGACTGGTGATCACGGCCCTCCGGGTCAGCCCGGTCCGCGTGCTGCGCGGGATCGGCACGGCCTACGTGGAGACCTTCCAGAACCTGCCGCTGCTGGTCCTGCTGGTGCTCGCCGTCTTCGGGCTGCCCGAGATCGGGGTCAAGGCCGGGCTGCTGGAGACGGCCATCGTGGTCATCGCGCTGTACGAGGCCGCCTACCTCGCCGAGGCGCTGCGCTCGGGCGTCAACGCCGTGGCCGCCGGGCAGGGCGAGGCGGCCCGCGCGCTCGGCCTGACCTTCAGCCAGTCGCTGCGCCACGTCGTGCTGCCGCAGGCGCTGCGCACGGTGATCCAGCCGATCGGCAACATCTTCATCGCCCTCACGATGAACACCTCACTCGCGGCGGCCGTCGGCGTGGTCGAGCTGACCGCGACGGCCAACCGGGTCAACCTGCTGGAGGCCCAGCCCATCCCGATCTTCGTCGGGGCGGGACTCGCCTACGCGCTGATCGCCGCCTGTGCCGGGTTCGTCACCGGGCGGCTCGAACGACGGCTGGTGATGATCCGATGAGCGACCTGCTCTTCGACGAACCCGGGCCGCGGGCCCGGCGCAGGATCCGGATCGCCACCGTGGCCGGGGCGATCGTGGTCCTGGGGGTGGTGGCGCTGGCCGTACGCCAGTTCGCCGCCAACGGGCAGCTCGACGCGGACCGCTGGCAGCCCTACGCGACCTGGCCGATGTGGCGCTACCTGCTCGACGGGCTCGCCGCTACCGCGCTGGCGGCGGTCGTCTCCGCCGCGCTGGCGATGGCCGGCGGGCTCGCGCTCGCCCTCGGCAGGCTGTCCCGCCGCCGGTGGATCCGGCTGCCCTCCGCCGCCTACGTCGAGGTCGTGCGGACCGTCCCGGCACTGCTGCTCGTCTACATCGTGTTGTTCGCGCTGCCCCGCTACGGGCTCGACCTGCCGTTGTTCTGGAAACTCGTGGTGCCGCTCGCGGTCTCCAACGCGGCCGCCTTCGCGGAGATCTTCCGGGCCGGAATCCTGTCCGTCCCGCGCGGCCAGACCGAGGCGGGCCTGGCCGTCGGGCTCACCCACGGCCGGACCATGCGCATGATCGTGCTCCCGCAGGCCGCCAGGAGGGTGCTGCCCTCGATGGTCAGCCAGTCGGTGGGCCTGCTGAAGGACACCTCGCTCGGCTTCGTGGTCAGCTACGCCGAACTGCTCTACAGCGGCAAGGTGCTGGCCACCTACAACGGGCTGCTCATCCAGACCTACATCATCGTCGCGCTGGTCTATCTGGTGGTCAACGCGTCGCTGTCCAAGCTCGCGCGGGTGCTCGAAGCCCGTCAACCGCGAAGGAGGCTCACCCGTGCCTGATCTGGTCCCGCTCGCCGAGGTGGTGCGGTCCGGATTCGTGGAGAGCGTTCACCACGGTGCCGCCGTGGTGCTCGCGCCCGGCGGTCACGTCGCGGTCGCCCGCGGCCCGGTGGACGCCCCGGTCCTGCCACGCTCCTCCGCCAAGCCGTTCCAGGCGCTCGGCTGCCTGCTCTCGGGCGCCGCCCTGCACGGCCCCCGCCTCGCCATCGCCGCCGGCAGCCACACCGGCGAGGACTTCCACGTACGGCTGGCCGCCGTGATGCTCGCCGAGGCCGGGCTCGGGTTCGACGCCCTCGGCTGCCCGGCCGACTGGCCCGAGGACGAGGCCACCCGGCACGCGCTGATCCGCGGTGGCCGGACGCCCTCGCGGGAACGGATGAACTGCTCGGGCAAGCACGCCGCGATGCTCGCCGCGTCCGTGGCCGCCGGTGAGCCGGTCGGCTCCTACCTCGATCCCGGCCATCCCGTGCAGGTCCGGATCAGGCAGGCGGTCGAGGAACTGTCGGGGGAGAAGGCCGCCCACGTCGCGGTGGACGGGTGCGGCGCGCCGTTGTTCGCGGTGACGCTGACCGGGCTGGCGCGGGCCGTACAGGGGCTGGTTCTGGCGGAGCCCGGGTCGCCGCCGCGGCGGGTCGCCGACGCGATGCGCGCCCATCCCGAGTACGTCGGCGGCACCGGGCACGTGAACACCACGCTGATGCGGGCGCTGCCCGGCGCGGTGGCCAAGGGCGGGGCCGAGGGCGTGCTCGTCGTCGCGCTCGGCACCGGGCACACCGCCGCCGTCAAGGTCATCGACGGGAGCCCCCGGGCCACCACCGCGATCGCGCTGGCGGCACTCGCCGCGGCGGGCGGCGACGTGGCGGCCGCGGCCGAGTACGCCAGGGTTCCGGTGCTGGGCGGGGGAGTCCCGGTCGGCGAGATCCACGCTTTGGGGGAGATATGAGCCTTACCTATGAAATCTGCATCGACAGTACGGCGGGCGCGGTCGCGGCCGAGCGGGCCGGGGCGCACCGGGTGGAGCTGTGCTCGGCGCTGTTCGACGGCGGCCTCACCCCGACCCTCGGCACCGTCGAGGCGACGCTCGCGGCGGTCTCCTCGGTCCGGGTCCATGTGATCATTCGTCCGCGTGGCGGTGACTTCATCTACGACGAGCACGAGATCGCGGCCATGGAACGCGACGTCGCCACGGTGCGGGACGCCGGGGCGCAGGGCGTGGTGATCGGCGTGCTGACCCCGGCGGGCGAGGTGGACACGGAGGTCGCCAAGCGGCTCATCGGCGCGGCCGGAGGGCTCTCGGTCACCTTCCACCGCGCCTTCGACATGGCCGCCGACCCGTTCGCCGCCCTCGACGTCCTCGCGGGCCTGGGCGTGGACCGCGTCCTCACCTCCGGCCAGGACGTCACCGCGCTGGAGGGCGCGCCGCTGATCGCGTCCCTGGTCGAGCGGGCGGGCGACCAGCTCATCGTGATGCCGGGCGGCGGCATCACCCCGCGCAACGTGGGCCGGGTGGTGGCGGCCACCGGGGCGAGGGAGATCCACTTCGCCGCCCTCGTGGACGCGCCCAGCCCCGCGACCCACCGCAACCCGCACCCGTTCATGGGCGGCGAGCTGAGGCGTCCGGAGTACCTTCGCCAGGTCACCTCGGCCGCCCTGGTCGGCGAGGTCATCGCGGCCGGCGGAACGGGCGCCTGACCGGCACGGCCGGCCCGCCAGGACGGGGGTGCCTGGCGGGCCGGTCGGGTCTCGGCGGATGCGCCGGTCTCGGCGGTGCAGTGGGTGCAGTGGGTGCTGCGGGTGCGGCTGGATGTGCGACGCGGGGGTGATGCGCAGCCGGTCGTCGCTTTCTGGATCGGGTAGAGGTCTCCGGGTCGGGCAGGCCTGTCTCCGGGTGTGTGGTCCGGGGTCGGTCGGGGGCGCGGGGTCAGATGGGCGTGTAGTCGGGGGTCGGTCGGGGTCGCGGGGTCAGGCGGGCGTGTAGTCGGGGGCCACGCCCAGCTCGGCGAGCCAGGCGCGCATCCCGGGCACCCCTGAGGGGTCGGCGACGACCTTGGCCGCGTACTGCGCCACCGAGACCTCCTCGCCGTCGGTGAACAGCAGGCGGGCCGGACCCGACCAGGAGAGGGTCCAGCGGGCCTCGCCGTGCTGGATGAGCGTCGCCTCCAGGGCCTGCCCGAGCACCCCGGCGAGCAGCGTGCCCGACGCGTTCCAGCCGAGCTGCCGCAACTCGTGCTCCAGCGCGGCGTGCTGCCCCCTGGCCAGCGCTTCGAAGGAGGCGTCGAGATAGGGCAGCGGGGTGCCCATGACCCGCTGGCCCGCGACGGAGAGATCGTGCAGCGCCTCGGCGTTACGCGCGGCGTACATCCCGTGCGCGACCAGGTCCTCCCAGGAGACGGGCCGCAGCCCGGACAGCGCCTCCTGGGTCCAGATGGTCTGCTCGACGGCCGCCGCCGCGACCGCCGGATCGACCAGCATGGCGGTGGCCAGCCTCGGGTTGGGCGGGTGCCCCGGGTCGGGCAGCAGGGCGATCGCGGCCAGCCGGTCGTGCAGGCCGGGGTGGGAGTCGTAGGGCGAGGTCTCCACCGGCTGCTCGGCCGCGCCGGCCAGTTGCGCCCTCCTGGCGGGGTCGCCGGCCATCGCGTGGAAGCCCGCGAGAACCTGCGCGGGACGATTTCCGCCCGTCCCCGACATCGTCATGTAGTGCTCGGTGAACAGGTCCCAGGCCAGCGCCGTGGCGTGGATCTTGCGAAGCGCGCCGCCCATGGCGTCCCGGCCCGCGATGGCGACCGCGAACGCGTCGGCCTCCAGCTCCTGGCGGCGCGAGACGGCCTGCGACACGCGCAGATAGAGCTTGGCGTACGCGGAGAACAAGCGCTGCACGAACGGGTGGCCGCCCAGCCCCCGGACGGTGGCGATCAGGGCGACCCTGCCCCGGTAGACGGGCGCGCCGAGCCGGGTGTGGGCGCCGCTGTAGTGGCCCAGTTCGTGCCCGAGCACCGCGCGCATCTCATCGACGGTGAGCGTTTCGAGCAGCGGCAGCCCGATGTACATGCGGCGTCGCGTCGCGCGCAGGCCGAGGAACCGGGTGTCCTCGGCGACGGCGGCGTTCACCTCGGCGACGAGCCGGATCTCGTCCGGGGGCGCGGTCCGCACGTGCTGGGCCAGCTCCTCGATGGTCCGCCACAGGTGGGGCTCCTGCTCCCGGGAGACCGCGACCCCCGGCTGCTCGCCGGCCTTCCTGCGGCTGACCATCCACAACGCCCGCACCAGCGCGGCCGCGGCGAGGGTCAGCAGGACGGCGATCTGCACGCCGCGGGCGTGGAAGTCGACGAACAACAGGACGTCGAAGAACACGGCGGCCGCCAGAATGACGCCGACCAGCAGATAGAAGCCGGCGAGCAGGGTGAAGGCCAGCACGGCCCTCAGAGCGGTGGTCATGGAAGATGGGCTCCACGATGAGGGGTCAGATCTGAAACGACCCTAACGGAGCCGGTCCCTGGGATCGTCGGTGCAGAGGTCGAGCATGCCCACCAGTGCCTGCTTCTCGGCGGGGTCGACCGAGAGTCCCCAGCGTGACTTCACCTCGATCCAGGAGCGCGCGTAGATGCAGTAGAAGCTCGTCAGCGGCGGCCGCCACACGGCGGGGTCCTTGTCGCCCTTGGCCTGATTCACGTTGTCGGTGACGGCCCAGAGCTGGCTGGAGTCGAGATCGTTGGCGAACGATCCGCGCCGGCTGGTCGTCCAGTCGTTCGCTCCCGACTTCCACGCCTCCGACAGCGGGACCATGTGGTCGATGTCGATGTCGGAGGCCAGCCGCCAGGTCGCTCCGTCGTACGGCGAGTGCCAGACGCCCCTCACAGCACGGCACTGGTCGTCGACCTGCACGTCCTGGCCGTCGCGGCGCAGCACGGTCTCCCGCGTGTCGCAGGTGCCCTGGACGGTGGCCCAGTGCGGGAACTTGGACCTGCTGTACCCGTCGGAGGTGCCGGGCGCGAGGACGACGAGGGCGTCCAGCTGGGTGCGGGCGATGGAGGCCGGCGGCGGTGGCGGCGGCAGGATCGAGGTGACCGCGACGAGCGCGGTGAGCGTGTATATGATCACGCGCAGACCGTAAAGATCGTCTGCCGCCTACTCTCTTCCCCACGCGGCCGATTGACGATCTTCTAGGACGAGCTTTGCCCGCCCCGTGGATCACCGTCTGCCCGCGGCCGAGCCGGGTGCAACACTTCGGGTCGCTTCTCCGTCTATGTCTGGACGAAGGGGGACCATGTGACCGACGATCCGCTGTTCGAACGCTTCGTGTCCGATCGGGCGGACGCACTCCTGAGATACGGATACATGCTCACGGGAAACCCGCACGACGCCGCCGACCTGGTCCAGGAGGCACTCGTACGGCTCCGCGGCTCCTGGCCGCGGGTCAAGCGGAAACACGACCCGGAGAGCTATGTCCGCACCTCGATGGCGCGGCTGCACATCGGCGCGTGGCGCCGGCGGCAACGCGAGGTCCTCATCGGGGATCCCCCCGACCGGCGGGCGGTCGAGCCGCCGGAGAGGCACGACGACGAACTGTGGGCGGAACTGGCGAAGCTGCCCCGCCGCCAGCGGGCGGTGATCGTGCTGCGTTACTACGAGGACCGGTCGGACCTGGAGATCTCGGCGATCCTCGGCGTCTCCCGCGGCACGGTCCGCAGCCAGGCGTCCCGTGCCCTGGACAAACTTCGTTCGAGCGTTCACCTTGCGGAGAGCCTGCTATGAGAGATCTGGAAGACGCCCTGAGCCGCGCCCTCGACCGTCAGGCGAGCCGTGCCCCCACCGCCGCGCCCGACTTCCTGAACCAGGTGCGCGCCCGGCACTCCCGGCGCCGCCGGCGAGGGGTCACCGTGGCCGCCGCGGCGGCGGTGGCCGTCGTGACCGCCGGTGCCGCGCTCGCGACCGGCCGGCTGGCTCCGCCTGACGGCGAGCCCGCCGCTCGCCCCACCGAGCAGCCGGTGATCGACCCGGCGATGCCGCCGATCGAGAAGGTGTGGCCGCGCGCGGTGCACACCGTCCCGCCGCGGCTGCCCAATGGCCGGCGGTTCGACCCGCAGCTCTTCCTGAACGACCACACGGTTCTCGTCCTGACCAGGAAGGGAGACCACGTCGACCGGCCCGACGGGCTGTGGGCCTATGATCTGGACGCCGGGAGGGCCGCCAGGCTGGTCACGATCGAGGCCCCGCCGGGAACGGTGGTCACCGCCCCGTTCGTGGTGGCGGGCGACGGCCGGTTGGCCTGGTGGACCCTGCGGAAGGACGGCAGCAGGAAGATCGTGGACATCTGGACGGCCCCGATCACCGGCGGACCGCAGCGCAAACTCGTCTCGTTCGACGAGGACCAGGGCATCGACCTGGTGATCGCCGGCCGTAAGGCCATCTGGTCGCGCTGGAAGACGGGCGGCGTCTACCAGATGAGCCTCAACGGCGGGCGTTCCAAGCCGCTGCCCGGCACCACGGGGC
This sequence comes from Dolomitihabitans soli, assembly GCF_022213955.1. GTDB lineage: Bacteria > Actinomycetota > Actinomycetes > Streptosporangiales > Streptosporangiaceae > Streptosporangium_A > Streptosporangium_A soli. Next base: position 434,186 of record NZ_JAKNTW010000001.1, read on the forward strand.
ACCGCCTGCTCGACTGGCCCTGGACCGCTCCCTATCTGCCGGAGAAGGAGAAGAACGTCGTCCGCCGCTTCGGAACCGCGTACAACGCGGAGACCGGCGAGCGCCGGGAGATGATGAGCGAAGACCGCGGGTGGAACTGCGGGCTCACCTGGTGCCTGCTCGGCAGGAGCGCGCAGCACCGCGACGGTTCGGCAGGGCGCACGATGCCGGGGAGGAGCATGAACACGCCCGCCCTCGACCGGTTCCTCACCCTCTTCCAGATGGGAAAGAAGGGGCTGAGCGGCATGGTGCTGTACGACCTGTCCACCGGGCGTGCCGGTGACCTGGGCATTCGCCCGACGCGCAAGGGCACTCTCCGGGGCGAGCACGTCGACCGCCGTGCCACTGTGTTCCACTACGAATCGCAGGGCAAGAAGGTGATCGTGGACCTCGCCTCGATCAAGTGAGACCGGGCCGCGACCCGGCTTCCGGGGTGGCTTCTCGGCGCCCGGGGTGCCGCATGCAGGTTTTCGGGCGGCTTCCGGGGATCTGAGGGTGTCGCGGGGGCGGCTCTCCAGCGTCCGGAGTCGGTCGGCGAAGGGCGTGGGCCTCAGCGGCCGGCGAGCCGCCTGAGGGTGTCGCGGAGCCGTCCGAACCGCATCGGCTCGGCGGGCTCGGCGTCCTCCTCCTGGACTGGGAACCGCTGGGTGGCCGGATGCGGATTCTGCGGGGCTTGCTGGGGCCGCCCCGCGCGGATCCCGCGTAGGGTGCCGAGGGCTTCCGCCGCGCCGGGGCGCTTGGCGGGGGACTGGTCGCGCATCCAGCGGACCAGGTCCATGACCTTCGCGTCGAGGTCGCCGTCCGCCGTCTCGGCGTCGGGACTGGGCTCGGGCAGCCGGCCGGTCAGGAGCTGGAAGGCGATCACGCCCGCCGCGTACACGTCGGACGCGAAGGTCATCCGCTCCGGGCTGGTCTGGCACTCGGGGGCCACATAGTGCACGTCGAGCAGGCCGGGCAACTCGTTGGCCACGGTGTAGTCGCGCGGGCCCGGCTTGGCGTGGTCGAAGCCGGTCAGCATGGCCCGGCCCGCCTCGGTCACCAGCACGTTCGCGGGGCTGAGCGCGCGGTGCACGACGCCGTTCGCGTGGACGTGCGCCAGCCCGCGCAGGATGTCCTCCACCAGGTCGAGCGCCGGTTCGACCGGGCCGCCGGCGAGACGCAGGTGCAGCGCGTGCCCGTGGACGTCGTCGAGAACCAGGACGAACCGGCTCTCGTCGTCGATGCCGAAGAAGTCGCGCGAGCGGACCACGCACGGGTGCGCGGGAATCTTGGTCAGCGACCGGTACGCGTTGGCGATCCGCTGCCGCTCCGCCTCCCGCTGCTCCGTGATCGCCATCGGATCGGCCTGGTAGACCCGGAGCAGCACCGTCTCCGCGCCCCTGGCGGTCGCGTTCACCGCGCGGTACTCGGTGACCCGGTTGTCGCCCCCGAGTTGCTCCTCCACCTCCCAGTTGCCGAACCTGGGCGGGGTCGTGGAACGCCGCACCGCGCCGTTGAGCGCCTCCAGGATCGCTGTGCCGTACGGCTTGGCGTCGGGGCTGCATCCTCGTCTGACGCGTGAGACGTCGCCCAGCGTGGTGATCAGCCCGGTCAGGGTCGTGACGTTTCGTGAGTCGCGCCCGGCGGGGTCGACCAGGACCGCGTCGGGGGCGGTCAGCACCACCAGGCTGTCGACGTAGACGCGTTCCAGCTCGCGGTGCCGGTCGACGAGGAGGCCCTTGAGCGCCCGCGCGGTGCCTCTGACCTTGGCCACCGGGGATCCGAAGGCGCCGTGGCGCGGGGGGAACCAGCGGGTGCCCGCGACCTGGATCCGGCCGTGCGTCCCCTTGACGTCGATGATGCTGAGCGAGTGCCCGGTGAGCACGATCAGGTCGACCTCGAAGATCTCCTCGCCGCGTGGCACCTCGATGTTGTGCAGCAACAGCCAGTCAGCGGGGGCGCTGTCACGCAGGTGCGCGATGACCCGCCGTTCGGCGTCGTTCACCGGACGTCCGCCGCCGACGATCTGTGCCATCTCTAGCGTTCCGCCCTTCTACGCCGCTGCAGCATCACCTCCCCCCAGTATCGGGCGTTTCCCACCACGTTTGGGTCAAACGACAACATACTGTCAAATTGACAACATATTGCCGATATGCCAATATGTTGTCATATCGGATGAAGGAAGGGCTCTGATGAGTAAGAAGACCGTTCACTTGGCCGTCTACGACACGCTGGCCGACTGGGAGGTGGGTCACGCGATCAGTCACATCCGCAACGGCAGATGGCATCGCGAGCCGGGCGGCCTCGACGTGGTCACCGTGGCGGAGACCCTGGACCCGGTGACCACGATGGGCGGCGTCCGCATCGTCCCCGACCTCACCCTCGACCGGCTCGACCCGGCCGCCAGCGCGATGCTCATCCTCCCGGGGGCCGACGCCTGGGACGCGGGCGCGCTGACCGCCTTCGCCCGCAAGGCGGCCGCCTTCCTCGACGCGGGTGCCCCCGTCGCCGCGATCTGCGGGGCGACCGCCGGGCTGGCCGGGCAGGGCCTGCTCGACGACCGCGACCACACCAGCTCCGCCCTCGACTACCTGCGCTACCAGGAGGGGTACGGCGGGGCCGCGCACTACCGCGACGAACTGGCCGTCACCGACGGCGACCTGATCACGGCCGGCACGACGGCCCCGATCGAGTTCGCCCGCGAGATCCTCGGCAGGCTCGGCGTCTACACACCCGAGGTGCTCGACGCCTGGTACCGGCTGTTCAGCCGGCACGACCCCCAGGCGTACGGCGTGCTCGCGGCGGTGGCGGGGGAGGAGTGAGCGGCGAGGAGGCGGACCTGCTGTCGGGCACGGCGCTGGCGGTCTTCCGGCTCAACGGCCAGTTCCTCGAGGTGTCGGAGAAGCTGGCCAGGCCGGCCGGGCTCACCGCCGCCTGGTGGCAGGTGCTCGGCGCGGTCCTGCGCACCCCGTTGCCCGTGGCCGGAATCGCCCGCGCCATGGGCATCACCCGCCAGGGCGTCCAGCGGACGGCCGACCTCCTCGTCGAGGGCGGCCTGGCCGAATACCGGCCGAACCCGGCCCACCGCAGGGCGAAGCTGCTGACCCCGACCCCGGCCGGGAGAGCCGCCATCCGGAAGATCGATCCCGGCCACCGCCGGCTGGCCGAGCTGCTGGCGGCCGAACTCGGCCTGCCCGCCTTCCGTGACGCCCTGCACGCCCTCGAAACCCTCGTAAGGGCCCTCGACGCGGTCGCCGGTCAGGTGGACGACGGCCCGCCGCCCGGCGGGTGATCGCACCCGGACGGCACGGCCCGACGCGGGTCCCGCAGTTCGGCCGCAGTCGGTTCGAGCGCATCGTGGTGATCGCACCCGGGACAGCACGGCCCGACGCGGGTGTCAGCGGGCCGTGACGACGGTGGCGAAGCGTTCGGCGACCTCGCGCCAGATCGGGGTCGAGGCCGGCTCGTCGGCCACCGCGCGCGCGTGCAGTTCCGCAGGGTCGAGGCCCTGCTCGCGCATCCCCGCCAGGTTCCAGTACGGGATCCGCTCGGGCGTGACCTCGGGGTGGAACTGCACGCCCCAGGCCCGATCGCCCAGGCGGAACGCCTGGTAGGGGCAGCTGTCCGTCTCCGCGAGCCAGACGGCGCCCGGCGGCAGGCCGACGATCGCGTCGATGTGGTGCTCGATCGCGGTGACGACACCGGGCAGGCCGTGGAAGAGCGGGTCGTCCGCCGCCTCGGGCCTGATCGTGATCGGCGTGCTGCCGTGCTCCGGCGCGCCGGCGTCGCCCAGCACCCGACCGCCGGCGACGGAGGCGATCATCTGGCCGCCGAGGCAGATGCCGAACAACGGCACCGAACCGGTCAGGGCCTGCGCGACCAGCGCTCGCGTGGCCGGGAGCCACGGGGCCTTCTCGTCGTCGTCGGGGAGGTAGCCGCCGCCGAGGACGAGCAGCGCGTCGTGCTCCAGCGTCGCGGGCAGGGGAGAACCGTCGAACGGGGTGCACACGTCCACGGCGAGCCCGGCGGTGGTCAGCCACTCGCCGAACCGGCCGGGGCCGCCGTTCACGCCGTTCTGTACGGCCAGCACTCGGAGATCGTCGGGCATGGCCAATCAGGCTACCCGGCGTAGGTCACCCCGCCCCGTCCGGGCCCCCGATCCCGGTCGGTGCCGGCCGTCAGGAGGACTGGGCGGAGAGCCGGTCGAAGAGTTCGAGCGCGGCCTGCCGTACCTCGTCGGGGGTGATCCCGTCGAGGGCGGTCCGGGCCTGGGTGACGTCCCGCGTGGTGGCGCAGGTGATCGCCACTGAGGTGGCGGCGGCGCGGTCGACGGATCCGGCCGGCGCGGTGTCCGCCATCTCCTGTGCGCTCGCCGCGAGGTCGAGGTTGTCTCTGGTCACTGGTGTGCTCCTCGATGGTGTCATGCCGACGCGGAAGTCAAGAGTGGCATACCACCTGTCACCTCAGACTCTCGGGCCCGGGGCGCGCCGGAAATTGAACGGTTCGCTCTCCCGTCCGGGCACGACGAACCAGCACTCGCCGGTGCCCTCGCTGTCGAGCAGGCGCATGAACGCGTCGCCGACGGCGGAGACGGGGAGGATGGGGAAGCCCATCTCCTCCAGCGCGGCCTTGTTCCCGCCGAGGATGGCCGTGTCGGCGAAAGACGGGCACAGGCCCTGCACCTTGATCCCGAGTGGTCGCAGGTTCTCGCCGAGGGAGCGGACGAAGCCGACGACTGCGTGCTTGTTGGCGGCGTAGACGGGATCGGACGGGATGCCGACGATGCCCGCCATGCTCGCGGTCGCCACGATCGTGCCGCCGCCGGCGGCGGTCAGCGCCGGGATCGCCGCGTGCGCGCCGTACACGACGCCGTCGAGGTTGACGCCCATCACCCGGCGGTAGCGCGTCGCGTCGAAGTCGTCGCCCAGCCCGAAGCCCGAGGCGAGGCCCGCGTTGAGGAAGACCAGGTCGAGCCGGCCGTACCGGTCGAGGGCGGTGGCCACGGCCGCCTCGTTGTCGGCCAGGCTCGACACGTCACAACGCACGTACGCCGCGCCGATCTCCTCGGCCGTGGCCTTGCCCGCCACGTCGTCGATGTCGGCGAGCACGATCCTGGCCCCGGTGGCGGCGAGCCGCCGGGCCGCTTCGGCGCCGATTCCCCCGGCGCCACCCGTGATCAGTGCGACTTTTCCGTCGTTCACAGGGGAAGCCCTCCGGTGGCCGCGTTGGTGGAACCGGTGTCCCGGTACGCGGCGATCGTACGCTCGGCGATGCGCATCTGGTGGATCTCGTCGGCGCCGTCGGCGAAGCGGGCCCAGCGGGCGTGCTGGAACATGTTGGCCAGCGGGGTGTCGGTGGAGTAGCCGAGCGCGCCGTGCACCTGGATCGACCGGTCGACGATCCGGTTGAGGCTGTTGGCCACGAAGTGCTTGGCCATCGACACCTCGGTGCGGAAGTCCTCGCCCTTGTCGATCTTCGACGCGGCGTGCAGGACCATGAGCTTGCACTGGTAGAGCTCCATCGCCGAGTCGGCGATGAGCCACTGGACGCCCTGCTTGTCGGCCAGCAGGGAGCCGTGGCTGTAGCGGTTGAGCGCGCGGTCCACCATCATGTCCAGCGCCGTCTCGGCCTGCGAGATCCAGCGCATGCAGTGCGCGAGACGCGCCGGGCCCAGGCGGTACTGTCCGAGCCGGTGGCCGTTGCCGCGCCCGCCGAGGATCTGGCCGTCGGGCACCCGCAGGTCGGTGATGACGATCTCGCTGTGGCCCGTCGAGCCGTGCATCGTCTCGACCTCGCGCACGTCGTTCCACCCCTGCTGCGGGATGTCGACGAGGAACGCGGTGTTGGCGCCGCGCGAGCCCTCGGGCACGTCGGGCTCGGTCCGGGCGATGAGGATGGCGAAGCTCGCCCGCCGGGCGCCGGAGATGAACCACTTGTGACCGTTGATGACCCACTCGTCGCCATCCTTGACGGCGTGGGTGCGGATGAGCGTCGGGTCGGAGCCCGCCACCTCGGGCTCGGTCATCGCGAAGCACGACGTCTTGAACCCCTGGAGCAGCGGCTTGAGGTACTTCTCCCGCTGCTCGTCGTTCGCCCAGTGCAGGAGGGTGTGCATGTTCCCCTCGTCGGGGGCCGAGCAGTTGAACACCCACGGCCCCAGCCGGGTCTTGGCCGCCTCCGACTGCACCATGGCCAGCTCCACGTGGCCCAGGCCCATGCCGCCCCACTCCTTCGGCATGTGCGGCAGCCACAGGCCTTCGTCGCGGGCCTTCTTGCGCAGGTCGAAGATCACTCGGAGGTACTCCTCGCGGGAGGAGCCCTCTCCTTCGAGTCCCTCGACCGCCGGCATGATCGTGTCCCGGACGAAGGTCCGCACCCGCCGGCGGATCTCCTCGTGCTCGGGGGCGAGTGTGAAGTCGATGGCCATAGGACTCCTATCCTTGATGCGATCGCATCATGTTTTCAGGCATCTGCCTGAATACCGTAATCCACTCGGGAGCGCACATGCCACCCAACTCCGGAGCGACCAGCAGGCGACTGCTGGAGGCGGCCGAACGCCTGTTCGCCGAGCGGGGCATCGACGGGGTGTCGCTTCGCGAGATCAACGCCGCCGCCGGGCAGCGCAACTCGACCGCCCTGCAGTACCACTTCGGGGACCGCGCCGGGCTGCTCGGCGCGGTGCTCGCCAAACACCAGCCCGAGATCGAGGTCCGCCGCAACCAGCTCCTCGACGAGTACGAGTCACACGGCGACCTGCCTCTCGCCCAGGCCCGGCGCAGGCTGGCGGGCGCGTTCGTCCGGCCGATGGCGGCCAAGCTCGCCGATCCCGACGGCGGGCGGGCCTATCTGCGGATCATGGAGCAACTCGTTCAGCGGACCGACCTGCGCACACTGCAGGAAACTCAGTCAGGCCGCAGCGTCAACCGGTGGCGCGAACTCGTCGCGCCGCTGCTCCCCGAGGTCGCGGTGCGGGAGCTCCACCAGCGCTTCATGGCCATCCGGGTGACCTATGTGGAGCTGGCCAGGCGCGCGGCGGGGCCCGAGGGCAAGGACGACCGGCTCTTCATCAGCCACCTGGTCGACGTGGTGTCGGCCGTACTGGCGACCGAGGTGTCCGAGGAGACCGCCCGCCTGCTGGCGGAACGCAGCCGCAGGAAGGCCGCCGCCCAGCCCTGACCCAGCCGCGGGCCCTCTGACCTCAGCCGCAGGGCGGGCCGGACCGCGGCGGCACCCGCGTTGCGGCCTCGTCAATACGGCGGCGCGGGAACCTCGCCGAACCGGCGCTCCGCCATGACACGGCGGCGGCCCGGTACCCCGTTGACGGACACACCCTGCCCGGCGCGCACATATGGGTCCCCCACGAATGATGATCTGTGCTGGCTTCGCGCGGTATATATGAGAGACTGCACGTCTGCGGGGCGGTAGCTCAGCTGGTCAGAGCAACGGACTCATAATCCGTCAGCCGTGGGTTCAAGTCCCACCCGCCCTACCACTTATCACCTGGGCGATTCCGGTTGACCTGGGCGTTCATCCGAGCCGCGCCGTACGGCCGTGTGCAGCCACAAGCGGGCAAAAGCAGCCGCATGCCACGGGTCGCGGAACATACGCGGAATGGTTCCGGGGCTCCACGGCACCTGGGGCACGATCCCGCACACCTATGTCCGCCTCACCGCGGCCCGGTCGATTTGCGGGAGAGGCGGGCCGGAGCAGGAGGTCACGGCAGTGGCGGGAGGAGGTGGTCGTGCAGCCAGGCGGTGAAGAACGCCTCCAGCGGACGTCCCGCGTGCCGGGCGGCCAGCGTGGTGAAGCCGCACGTCGTGACGGTGCCGTGCCGGTTGGCGGCGGTCCACTCGCGGAGCAGCGCGAAGAACGCGGCGTCGCCCAGGACGCGCCGCAGGGCGTGCAGGGTCAGCGCGCCGCGCCGGTAGACCCGGTCGTCGAAGATCTGGTGCGGGCCGGGCGCGGCGAGCGCGAAGTCCCGCGGCGCGGCGGTGAGCCTGCGGTGCCAGCGTTCGGCGTGTGCGCCGGCGGGTTCCTCGCCGCACGACTCCGACCAAAGCCATTCGGCGTAGGTGGCGAACCCCTCGTGCAGCCAGATGTCGTTCCAGGCGGCGAGCGTCAGGCTGTTGCCGAACCACTGGTGGGCCAGTTCGTGCGCGACCAGCCGTTCGCTGCCGCGCCGCCCGTCCACGTGGTTCGCCCCGAACACGGACATCCCCTGGGCCTCGACCGGGATGTCCAGCTCGTCGTCGGTGACGACCACCGTGTACGACGCGAACGGGTAGGGGCCGAAGATCCGTGCGAAGGCCGCCAGCATCTGGCCCTGGCGGCCGAAGTCGCGCCGTACCCTCGCGGCGAGGTGCCTTGGGTAGGCGAGCACCTGCGGCGTGGTCCCGCCGACCTCCTCCACCTGGTATCTGCCGATCTGCACGCTCGCCAGGTAGGTCGCCATGGGCGTGTTCTCCTCGTACACCCACGTCGTGGTCGAGGCCGCGCGCCGGGTGCCGGCGGGCCGGCCGTTGCAGATCACGTGGTACGGCGACGCGGTGGTGACGGCGATCCGGTAGGTGGCCTTGTCGCCGGGCCGGTCGTTGCAGGGGAACCACGACGGCGCGCCGATCGGCTGCCCGGCGACCAGCACGCCGTCGTCGAGCTGTTCCCAGCCCAGCCCGCCCCAGTGGCTGGGCACCGGGCGGGGCGAGCCCGAGTAGTGGATCTCGACGGTGAACTCCCGTCCGGCGGTCATCCCGCCGGGCACGGTGACGTGCAGTTTCGCCCCCCGTTGGAGGTGGCGGGCGTTCTTCCCGTCCACCAGCGTCCGGCCGGCCCGCAGGCCGTACAGGTCGAGGGTGAGGGTGTCGAGCGGGGCGGTCGCGACGGCGGTCAGGCGGGCGACGCCCGTCAGCCGGTTGGGGCCGACCTTGTAGTCGAGCGCCAGGTCGTAGTGGCCGACGTGGTAGCGGTCGTCGCCGTGGCCCGGGAAGTACGGGGCGGGGGAGGTGCGGGGAGTCACTCGTGCGCTCGCAGGGCCTCGTGTCAGGCCGACGCCGGGCGCGGCCACGCGGCGATCGGGTTGCCGAACCAGCGGGTGCCGGCGGGCACGGACTCGCCACGCATCACCAGGGATGCCGGGCCGACCGTCGTGTCGGCCCCGACCGTCGCGGCGGGCAGCACGACCCCGTGCGGGCCGAGAGTGGCTCCATCCTCCATGACCACAGTATCGATGCTCATCACGCGGTCGTGGAACAGGTGGGTCTGCAACACGCAGCCCCGGTTGACCGACGCGCCGTCGCCCACCCTGACCAGGTCGGCCTCCGGCAGCCAGTAGGTCTCGCACCACACGCCCCGGCCCACCCGCGCGCCGAGCGAGCGCAGCCACACGTTCAGCGGCGCGGTGCCCAGCCACGGCTCGGCGAACCAGGGCGCGGCCAGCACCTCCACGAAGTTGTCGGCGAGTTCGTTGCGCCACACGAACGAGCTCCACAGCGGCCGGTCGCCCGGTGTGATCCTGCCGACCAGCGCCCATTTGGCGGCCGTCGCCACCGCCGCGGCCGGCACGCCCGCGCCGATCAGCACCAGGCCGCCGAGCAGCGCCGCGACCGCGAAGCCGTACGACGCCGCGAGGGCGGTGAGGGCGGCGGCGACGAGCAGCGCGACCGCGACGGTGCACATCGCCGGGACGAGCCTGCACAACTCCACCGCCGCCCTGGCGACCTTCAGCCCGGTCGGCGGCGCGTAGGTGCGGCTCAGGTCGCCCGCCGCCGCCTTCCTGCGCAGCTCCACCGGCGGCATGCCGAGGTAGGACGATCCCGCCCGGACCTTCTTGGGCGCGGCCGACAAGACCCCGACCAGGCCGTCCTTCGGCACCTTGCGCCCGGGGGCGGTCATCCCCGAGTTGCCGAGGAAGGCGCGTTTGCCGATCCGCACACGATCGACCCGCAGCCGCCCGCCCACCAGCTCGTACGGCGCGACCATCGTGTCGTCGGCCAGGAACGCGCCGTCGCCGACCGAGGTCATGGACGGCAGCGCCAGCACGGTCGACAGCTCGACGTTCCTGCCCACCTTCATGCCCAGCGCCCGCAGCCAGACGGGCGTGGCGGTGCTGGCGTACAGCGGGAACAGCCAAACCCTGGCCATCCCCATCAGCAGCCCGCCGGCCCACGCCTGCCACGCGACCCGGCTGTGCACCGGATGCTCACCGCCGTGCATGCCGACGGCCAGCAGCCGCACGCAGACCAGGACCACCAGCGCGAACGCCGCCATCGAGGTGACCGTCGCGAGCGGAACCCCGGCGAGGGCCGCGCCCAGCGCCCCGGCCGGCGTACGGGCGTCACGCACGGCCAGCCCCAGTACGGCGAGGCCGGGCAGCGCGGCGAGCGCCGGGATCAGGCCGAAGACCAGCGCAGACACGCCGTACACCGCCGCCCATCGCCGGCTCCGCGGCGGGCGGGCGCCGGACGGCGGCTTGCGCGCCCGGCCCTTCCTGGCGGCGGGCACCCCGGCCCACCGCTCACCGGACGGGACCGGCCCGGAGATCGCGGAACCGGGCGCGACCTGGGCGTTCTTCCCGATCTTCGTGCCGGGCAGCAGGGTGGCGCGGGAGCCGACGGTGGCGCCCGCGCCGATCCGGATCTCGCCGACGTGCAGCAGGTCGCCGTCGAGCCAGTGGCCGCTCAGGTCCACCTCGGGCTCCACGGCCGCGTTCCTGGCCAGTCGCAGCATCCCGGTGATCGGCGGCAGCGCGTGCAGGTCGGCGTCCCTGCCGATGGTCGCGCCGAGCGCTCTGGCGTACAGCGGGATCCACGGCGCGTCGGCCATCGCGCCGACGCCGAGCCGCGCCGCGAACTGCTCGGCCGCCCACAGCCGCAGGTGCTCGCGCCCGCCGCGCGGGTAGACGCCGGGACGCAGCCCGCGCAGTACGAGCCGGGCGAATCCGGCGGACAGCCCCAGCCGTCCGGGCGGGGAGACGACCAGCAGCCAGCCCAGCAGCACCCACCACCACGAGACGGCGGGCAGCCACGGCGCCGGGGCGAGGGCGGCGGCGAGGCCGCAGAGCGCGGCGACGCCGACGACCCAGCGCAGCGCGCCGACGGTGAGCAGGGGGATCATGAGCGCGGCCTGCGCCGCGGCGGCCCGGCGGGACACCGGCCGCACGTCGCGTCCGGTGGCCGCCTGGCCCGCCGGGTCGCTCCGGGACAGGTGCGCGGCGAGCCCGCGCCGGGTCGGGTGGTCGTAGACGTCGCCGACCGTGACGCCGGGGTGTTCGGCGCGCAGCGCGGACACCAGGCGGGCGGCGGCGAGGCTGGTGCCGCCCTCGGCGAAGAAGTCGGCGTCCGGCCCGCCGCCGCCGCCGAGCACCGAGGTCCACGCCTCCGTCAGCCACGCGGGGACGCTCGGGTCCGCGGGGGCGGGGGCGTCCGGCAGCGGCCACGGCAGGGCGTTCCTGTCGATCTTCCCGGAGGTCCGGGTGGGCAGGTCGGCCACGATCGCGATCCGCGGCACCAGCGCGGCGGGCAGTGCCTCGCCGAGCCGAGCCCGCGCGCCCGCCTGGTCGAATCCGTCGCCGGGCACGACGTAGCCGATGAGGAGCTGGTTCCCGCCCGGCGTCGTGCGCACCGCGGCGGCGGCGCCGTTGACGCCGGGCAGGCTCTGCAGGGCCGCGTCGACCTCACCGAGTTCGATGCGCCGTCCGCCCAGTTTGACCTGCTCGTCCGCCCGCCCGACGAAGATCAGTCCGGCCGGTTCCGCCTGGACGAGGTCGCCGCTGCGATAGGCCCGGTCCCAGCCGAGGGCCGCCAGCGGCGCGTACTTCTCCGCGTCCTTGGCCGGGTCCAGATAACGGGCCAGGCCGACGCCGCCGATCACCAGCTCGCCGGTCCCGCCCATCGCCACCGGCGCGCCGCCCGGCCCCACCACGGCCAGTTCCCAGCCGTCCAGCGGCAACCCGATCCGCACCGGCCCCTCGCCGGTCAGCAGCGCCGCGCACGCGACGACGGTGGCCTCCGTGGGACCGTAGGTGTTCCACACCTCACGCCCGGGTACGGCCAGCCGCTCGGCCAGCTCGGGCGGGCACGCCTCGCCGCCGAAGATGAGCAGCCGGACGTCGTCCAGCGCCCCGGCCGGCCACAGCGCGGCCAGCGTGGGCACCGTGGAGACGACGGTGATCCCGTTCTTGACCAGCCACGGGCCGAGGTCCATCCCGGTGCGCACGAGGGCGCGCGGGGCGGGCACCAGGCAGGCGCCGTTCCGCCAGGCCAGCCACATCTCCTCGCAGGAGGCGTCGAAGGCCACCGACAACCCGGCCAGCACGCGGTCGCCGGGGCCGATCGGCTCGTCGGGGAGGAAGAGCGCGGCCTCGGCGTCCACGAACGCCGCCGCGTTGCGATGGGTCACCGCGACGCCCTTGGGGGTTCCGGTCGAGCCGGAGGTGAAGATGATCCACGCGTCATCGTCCACCCCGGGACGACTCCCGGGGGCGTGACCCGGTTCGTCCACATCCCCGGCTGGAATATCGACCCGGCCCACTCTCACCTGGGCTTCGTCATCGTGGGAACGGGGGGCGCGGTCCGGCTCGTCGGCACCGGGGAGGCGCGCCGGTTCGTCCGGGCGGGGTGCGAGCGCGTCGCCTGGCTGTTCGGCGGCCGGCTGGGAGCGGTGCTGTCCGGCGGCCCGCTGGGAGCGGTGGGCCGGGCCGGAAACCGGGGTGATGCGGTGGTTCTCGCCGATGACGGCGGAGATCGCGGCCTCGGTGAAGACCAGGGTGGCGCGTTCGTCGGGGTCGTCGGCGTCGACGGGCACGTAGGCCGCGCCCGCGGTGAGCACGCCGAGGATCGCGACGTACAGGTCGGCGGTGCCCGACGGCACGCGCACGCCCACCCGGTCGCCCCGCCGTACGCCCGCCGTGCGCAGCCGCTCCGCCAGTGCGCCGGCCTCGGCCAGCAGAGTGGCGTAGTCGAGGCGGACGTGACCGTCGTCGAGGGCGGCGGCTCCGGGGAATCGGCCGGCCGTCTCGTCGAGCAGGTCCAGCAGCGTGCGCGGCGCGGGCGCCGGGCCGGTGGCGGTGTACACCGCCGGGACCGGCGCCGCGGGCGGCGGCGGGAGGCGGTCCGGCAGGTCCGGCAGGTCCGGTCGGCTGGTGTCCGCTACTGATGTGCGCAAGCTGCTCCCCTGATCCGGGTGATCGGCGGTCGTCGTGAGACCACGCGGCTCGGTGACCCACCCGAGCGATCGTGCCGCCGGGCCGCCCTCTGGGCGCTCGGGTGTCAACGGCTCTCACGCTCGCGAATATTCCGTGAACCCCGTAACCATATGGGTTCCGGGTGGGGAACCATGCTCATGGGGGCAACCGAAATGAGGTCAAGGTGGAGCGTCAGCCATCGAAAAAGCCTCTCCGGAGGCTTCAGGTGGAGAATCTTCCCTAGATCGCCAAGGGGTCGTCCCGCAGGCCGGAGGGGTCAGGGGGCCAGGGCGGACTCCCGCGCGGTGTCGGCTTCGGGCCTGGGCTCCACGCGCCGCCGTACGGCGAGGCCGAAGGCGACCACGAGCAGGCCGAGAACGCCGGAGAGCACGAACGGGCCCGCCGGTCGCCAGGTGTCGTACAGGACGCCCCCGAGGGCGGAGACGGTCATGATGCCGGCGGCGCCGCACAGCGTGTGCACCCCGAAGGCGGAGCCGCGTACCCGGGCGGGGACCTGCTGGGCGAGGAGCGGGCCCGCGGTGGTGATGCCGGCGATCTCGCCGATGCCGATGAGCACCGCGACGAGCATCATGCCCGGCCCGAGCGGATCCTCGATCAGCAGCGTGGAAAGGTAGGCGGCCGCGGCGACGGTCTGGGCGAGGATCACCAGGTCCTGGCGTCTCATCCGGTCGCCCAGCCAGCCGAACAGCGGCGCGCAGAGCAGCGCCACCGTCTGTGAGATCCCCACGACCGCGCCGGCCCTGGCCAGGGCCTCGGCGCTGGACAGGGTTCCCGCCCGGGTCGCGCTGTCGACGATCCACAGGGTCATGAAGGCCACGACGACGGCGAGGTCGGCCCTGGCCACGAACGAGGCGGCGTAGGAGAGGGCGACGCCCGGATCGCGGACGAGCGCGACGCCCTCGCGCACCAGGCGGGGCAGCGGGGTGCGCTCGCCGGTCGTGGTCACCTTCGCCTTGGAGAGGGTGAGCCACAGCACGGCCGCGACCACCAGGATGCCGGCCGCGACCAGCAGGAACGCCAGCCGGGTGGCCGCCACCGGGTCGAGCCCGGAACCTTCGAGGGCGTCGGGCAGGCGGACCATGACCAGTACGGCGAGCACCGCGCCGAGCCCGCCGAAGACGCCGATGAGCCCGTAGGACTTGCCGCGTGACCGGCTGCGCACGTAGTCGATCGCGATCGTCGACAACATGGCGTTCAGGGCGGCGACGCCGAGGCCGAAGATCACCCGGAGCGCGACGAGCGTGGCGGTGTCGCCGGCGAACGGGAACAGGGCCGTGCCGATCGCGGTCAGCACCAGTCCGGCGATCACGATGGGGCGGCGGCCGAAACGGTCGGCGAGCGCGCCGTACCAGGCGAGGCTGAGGATCATGGCGAGTTCGGCGGTGAATCCCAGCAGCCCGACGACCCTGCCCTGCGCCGACTCGGGGACGCCGAGGATCGTGCTCAGGATGTGCGGCTGCGCCGACGGTAGGAACGAGATCACCGCCGTTGCGGCCGTCGCCATGGTCAGCAACGCCCACATGTTGCCCTTGGAGATGCCGTCGGCGAGCTGCGTGCCGAGCACGCGTCGCGAGGGCGGAGTCGCGGCCATGGGACGATCATGGCATGGTACGCGTTCCTTCAACCGTAATTCCCGATATGTGGCGTAATGATGATTTCGCAGTAAGATCGCCTGAGATGCGCTGACCAGGGAAGGGCGGCAATGGATCCGAACGTGATCGGGGGCGGTTTCGACCCCAATATTCCTAATTCGGCGCGAATGTATGACTACTTTCTGGGCGGCAAGAACAACTTCCCGGCCGATCGTGAGGCCGCCGAGAAGGTGTTGCGATATGTCCCGGAGATTCCCCTCGGCGCCAGGGAGAACCGCGGGTTCCTCGCCCGGGCCGTGCGGTTCATGGCCGAGCAGGGAATCGTTCAGTTCCTCGATATCGGCGCCGGCCTGCCGACGCAGCCCAACGTGCACCAGGTGGCGACCGAAGTCGCCCCGGACGCGCGAACGGTGTACGTGGACAACGACGAGCAGGTGCTCACGCACGCCCGGGCGTTGCTCCAGGACAGCGCGAACGTGCTCACCGTCGCGGGTGATCTGCGCAGGCCGCTGCAGATCCTGGCGAATCCGGAGGTGCGGGCGCACCTGGACTTCGACCGGCCGATCGCGGTCCTGATGCTGGCCATCGTCCATTTCATCCCGGACAGCGATGATCCAGCCGGGATCGTCGCGGAGTTCAGGAACGCGCTCGCGCCCGGCAGCCACATGGCGATCTCGCACGCGGTCGTCGACCAGGCTCCCGAGTTCGGGCCCGCGGTGGAGGGGATCTACCAGGCCGCCTCGACGCCGTTCGTCGCGCGGCGGTCGAGCGAGGTCGAGCCCTTCTTCAAGGGACTCGACCTGGTCGAGCCCGGAGTGGTCAACCTGCATGAATGGCGGCCAGACGGGGACTATGTGGTGCCATTGCTGGAAAAGGCGAAAGCCTATTTCCTGTGCGGTGTGGGGAAGATCACGTAGTTTGTGATGGTTGGGGTGAGTGGCGACCGTTTATATGTACTTCGTCATGTCCATGGAGTGGCAGTGGCGTGAAATCGCCGTCATTGCAGGGAGTGGGGTGGGTGCATGGTAAGGGGAAGCTCATGGTGGGGCATCGGTTTCCTGGCGATGGCCGGCGGCGCGGTCGTGCTGGGCTGGGCGGCCGGACTGGAGAGAACCTCCGGCGGGGTGTTCCTGGTACTGGCCCTCGTCATCGTCGCCCTCATCGCCCACACCTACCTGAAGGCGAGGGAGCGGGCGGCGACCGAGGAACATCTGCTCGCCGTGGAGAGAGAACGTGTCAGGCAGTCGATTCTCATGGTCATGGACCCGGCTCTGACCGAGGACGAGCGGCTGGCCGTGGTCGACGGTTTCATCCCGCGGCTACGTGAGGCGGGTCTGCCCGATCCCCGGCACGGTCCCTGCCGCGACCGGTTCGTTCTGGTGGCCGACCTGGCACGGTCGTCGCGCGAGCTGATGGACCGGGCGCGCAAGGCGGCCTTCGCGATCAGGGACTCGAAGGTCACCCGGTTACGCATGCTCGACGGCGTCGCCAACGACCGCCTCCTTCCCCAGCAGATCTGGGAGATCGCCAGGCTGTTGCGGATGCAGTCGGAACTCGCCGTGGAGCAGGCGCAGGCCGTACGGGAAATGGTGACGCCCGAGCTGACGGCGGTCCTCGAACCCCAGAAGGCGGTGCTTCGGCGGTCGGTCGAGGCCGTCTCGGAACGGGTGGCGGCGCTGGAGGGCTACGCGCTCCGGGTCAGGGCCGCGGACGCCGCGCTGCGGGCCCGGGAGGCGCTGGACAACAACGAGAAGTACCGTGAGCTGCTGGCCCACGCGGACGACGCCGCGGAGCTGCGGCAGCTCGCCGCGCACGGCGAGGCGCTGGAGCAGGCGCTGGCCAGCAGCGTCCGCGAGGCGATCGAGGCGGGGCGGACCCTCAGCGTACGGTGACCGGACGTCACCGCGAGGGCAGGTGCCGGGTGGACGGTCACCGCGAGGAGAGCCACCGCGAGGGCAGGTGCCGCGAGGGCAGGTGCCGGTGGACAGCTGCTCGGCCGACTGGAGGCGGGGATCGCCGAGCACCACCGGGGCGATCCCCGCCACCTACCGCGAGCCCCGCACCGAACGGCTCATGGACGAGCTGGAGACGCTGGTGCGGGCGCGCGGCGACTGATCGGAATCAGGAGACGTCGACCCAGTTCAGGGTCCGTTCGACGGCCTTCTTCCAGCCCGCGTAACCATGCTCGCGCTGGTCCTCCGACCACTGCGGCTGCCAGCGCGTGGCCTCGTTCCAGTTCTGCTTGAGCTCCTCGGTCGACTTCCAGAAGCCCACCGCCAGCCCTGCCGCGTAGGCCGCGCCCAGCGCGGTCGTCTCGGCGACCACCGGCTTGGACACGGGCACGCCGAGGACGTCGGCCTGGATCTGCATGCACAGGTCGTTGGCGGTGACCCCGCCGTCCACCCGCAGCACGTCGAGGGTGACCCCGGAGTCCTGCCGCATCGCCTCGACGACGTCGCGGCTCTGGTAGCAGATGGCCTCCAGGGTGGCGCGCGCGATGTGCGTGTTGTCGTTGAAGCGGGACAGCCCGACGATGGCCCCCCGGGCGTCGGACCGCCAGTACGGCGCGAACAGGCCGGAGAACGCGGGCACGAAGTAGACGCCGCCGTTGTCCGCGGCCTGCCTGGCCAGCGCCTCGCTCTGGGCCGCGCCGGCGATGATGCCGAGCTGGTCGCGCAGCCACTGCACGGCCGACCCCGTCACCGCGATGGAGCCCTCCAGCGCGTACACCGGAGCCTCCTCGCCGAAGCGGTAGCAGACCGTGGTGAGCAGCCCGTTCTGTGAGTGCACCAGCTCGGTGCCGGTGTTGAGCAGCAGGAAGTTGCCGGTGCCGTAGGTGTTCTTCGCCTCGCCCACCTCGAAGCAGACCTGCCCGACGGTCGCGGCCTGCTGGTCGCCGAGGTCGCCGGAGAGCGCGACCTCGCCGTGCAGCGGGCCGTTCGCGCGGGTCAGGCCGTACAGGCCGGGGTGGGAGGAGGGCTTGATGGCCGGGAGCATCTGGCGCGGCACGCCGAAGAACGACAGCAGCTCGTCGTCCCAGTCGAGGGTCTCCAGGTCCATCAGCATCGTACGGCTGGCGTTGGTGGGATCGGTGACGTGCACGCCGCCGTCGATGCCGCCGGTCAGGTTCCACAGCAACCAGGAGTCGGTGTTGCCGAAGACGGCCTCGCCCGCCTCGGCCGCCTGGCGCACGCCGTCGACGTTCTCCAGGATCCACTGGATCTTGCCGCCGGAGAAGTAGGTGGCCGGCGGCAGACCCGCCCTGCGGCGGATGATGTCGCCCCGGCCGTCGCGGTCCAGCGCCGAGGCGATGCGGTCGGTGCGGGTGTCCTGCCAGACGATGGCGTTGAAGTACGGCCGGCCGGTGACGCGGTTCCACACCACCGTCGTCTCCCGCTGGTTGGTGATGCCGAGCGCGGCCAGGTCGGCGGCGACCAGTCCGGCCCTGGTCATCGTGGTCTCGATCACCGCACGGGTTCGTTCCCAGATCTCGGTCGGGTTGTGCTCGACCCAGCCGGGCTGCGGCAGGATCTGCTCGTGTTCCAGCTGGTGGCGGGCGATCTCGTTGCCACCGTGGTCGAAGATCATGAATCGCGTGCTAGTCGTTCCCTGGTCGACTGCTCCGACGAAGTCAGGCATGAGATCGGCGCCTCCTCTGGCGTGGTCCTTCGGTCGTTCTACTCATTGGTCGGGGGCGGTACCCTGCCCGCCTCGGGCTGTACCACGGCGGGCAGGAACCGGGCGATCAGGACCTGGTACAGGCCGGCGCCGAGCAGTCCGCCGAGCAGCGGGCCGACGATCGGCACCCAGAAGTAGAGCTGGCCGTACTGATCCTGCCAGGCCGTCTCGTAGCCGGTGAGGAAGGATGCCAGTCGTGGTCCGAAGTCGCGGGCCGGGTTGATGGCGTACCCCGCGTTGGTGCCCCAGGCCATGCCGATGGCCACCACGACCAGGCCGATTACGACCGGCGCCAGGTTGGCCATGGGGGGCGAGCTGTTCATGTCGGTGAGGGCGAGGACGAGGAAGAGCAGGATCGCGGTGCCGATGATCTGGTCGCGGAAGCCGCCCCAGGTGCCGACGGGCAGGGTTCCGTTGCCAGGCAGGGTGGAGAACACTCCCTGGGTCTTGATGGTGAGCCCGGGGTCGGCGTTCTGCAGGACCTCGGTGTAGTTGAAGCGGACGATGAGCGCGGCGACGAACGCGCCGGAGAATTGCGCGGCGCAGTACGGCAGGACCTTGCGCCAGGGAAATCCCTTGAACGCGGCGAGCGCGACGGTGACCGCCGGGTTGAGATGGCCTCCGCTGAGCCGGGCCGCGACGTACACGCCAAATGTGACACCCAGGCCCCAGGCCCAGGCGATGCTGTCATGGTCTCCGATGCCGCCCGCGACGACCTGGGCGACCACCCCGACTCCGAACAGAATAAGGATCATCGTGCCGGCGAACTCGGCCGCCATCTCGCCGAGCAAGCCCTTGATCTTCAGTCGTTCCGCCATATCCGCTCCTCACGGCGCTGTGCGGGTCACCGGGAGATCGAAATCTCACGGTTGCCCGGGACGTTAGGTGCGGAATCGAGCTGGGTCAACGACTACATGACGAGAATGCCGAATGATGGTCAGTATTGCCAGTAAGCAGTACGATTGCCTGACTTTTTGGTGAAGCCATAATCGGATATTTCGTCGGCCCCCAAGTCGATCGGCGGCGGCGTTCCGATGCGCGGGCCCCGCAGACCGACCCTCCGGCCAAGCCCTGCGGCCGACCCTCCGGCCAGGCCGCGTGGCGCCGCGGTCTCGCCGGTCCGGTCGGCGCGGGCCGCCTTCGGACGCCGGCCGGTCACAGCACCCGCTTGGCCCCCGGCAGGGAGCGGACCAGGTAGGCCGCCGCCCAGCAGATCGGCAGGGCGAACGCCGCCACGACGGCGAACTTGACGATCGCCGGCGCGTGCAGGCCGCTGAACGCGTGACCGAGGCCGACCAGCACCACCGGGTGGATGAAGTAGACGGTGTACGCCTGCTGCGAGAGGAACCGCCCGCGCTTCCCCTGCCGGTCGAAGCGGTCACGGAAGAGCACCAGCAGCCCGAGGATGACACCGGTCGCGAAAACCGTCTCCCAGAGCGACTGGACCAGGGTCTGCGCGGCTCCCGGGGGAGTGATCACGACGACGGGCAGCAGCGCCGCCGTGACCGCGCTCGCGACCAGGAACCCGATCCTGCCCGCCCGCCGGGGCAGGCTCGCGAACCAGCCACGGCGATAGGCGACCACCCCGACGGCGAACAGCCCGGCGTACTGCGGGAGATAGGCGGCGGACGGAAGCCCCAGCACCGGCACGTACAGGCCGATGGGCACGACGAGCCGCCACAGGAACGTCACCACGACCAGCCCCGCGGTGAACCCGGCGATGGCGCGCGCTCGCGGCGCGGCGGCCGGAACCTCGCGGACCGGACCGGCGAAGCGCCGGGCGACCGCGTAGACGGCGGCGAACAGCAGCAGCACCTCGACGAACCACATCGGGCCCGGATCCCAGCTGTACAGGTAGAACAGCCAGTACGGCAGGCCGGGGTCGCCCGTGGCGGCCGCCACCGAGGGGTAGGACCCGAAGTTCACCAGCGGGCGCAGCACGAGCAGGAAGACCAGCAGCGGGATGCCCAGCCGGATCAGCCGGTCCCGGAAGAAGGCCCGGCCGCCCTTGCGGTCGAGTGCCCCGGGCGTGAAGAAGCCGGAGACGAGGAAGAAGAAGCCCATGAAGAACGCCTGGTTGAAGCTGACCAGGAGATCGAGCGCGAGGCCCGAGGGGTCTTTCGCCGGCTCGGTGTAGAACCAGAGCGGGATGTTGCCGTACGTCACCGCCACGTGGTGCAGCACGACCAGGACGGTCAGCGCGACCCGCAGGTTGTCGACGTAGTACAGCCGGCCGGAGGAGATGGAGACGGGGGTCGCGGTGGTCTGGGCGGGGGTCATGAGGAGGGCTCCCTGCGGGTGGCGTGCTCGAAGAGGTCGGCCAGTTCACGCGCGTGCGCGTCGAGATCGTGCTCGGGATGGGCCGACCAGTAGGCGAACATGCTGTCGACCGAGGCCGAGTGGCTGATCGCCATCACCCGGATGTCGAACTCCCTGAACTCCCCGGTCTGCTGGCCCAAGAGGTAGATCTGCTCCAGCGACCTGAACAGCTCCTCACTGCTCTCGATGCCGTAGCGGGGGGTGCCGTCGGGCCTGCGGAGGTTGTGGAAGATCTCGTTGAGGGCCTTGAGCCGGGTGCGGTGCCCGCGCATGTGCTCGGCCACGGTGAGGATCTGCGTGCGCAGCAGCCCGAGCGCGGTCTCCTGGTCCGCCATGCGGGCCAGGGCGAACGTCACGACGTCGGCGTAGACCTGGTCGACGACCTCCTCCATCAACTCGTCCTTGCCGGCGAAGTGGTAGGAGATCACGCCCTTGCTGATGCCGGCGTGCTTGGCGATGAGTGCGAGGGACGCCTTGCCGAATCCGGCTTCGGCGATCACCTCGATGGCCGAGTCGATGATCTGGGCGCGTCGCGCCTGTTCGATGAACGACCGTTTCTTCTGGCCGTCTGGTTCATTTTCTGACCGCACGGCCAAAAATTAGTACATGCGGCCAGAAATGGCGAATCAGCCCTACTACGCCGGCTTCGAGAGCGTCTCCACCAGGCGGGCGAAGCAGGTCACGCGCGCCCGGCGGCAGGGTGTCACCGCGCGGTTGCCCGGCGTTCCCGGGCCGCCGCTCCGCCCAGCTCGGCCACGGTGGTGGCGATCAGCCCGCGCAGCAACTCGCCCGCGAGCCTCTCGTGCTCGCCGACGACCGGCTCCCCGCCGGCGACCATCGACCGGTAGGCCGCCCGCTCGCCCTCGTCCGGGTACGGCATCGCGGTCAGCGCGGCGACAACGGCGATCCCGTCACCCGAGGGGGCGACGGCGACGGCGTGGGTGCGCAGCCCGGCCTCGTCCGGCCGGCCGTACCAGCCGCACTTGACGCCCACCTCGGCGGCGGCGCGGCCGAGGCCGGCGGCGACCGTCTCGGCGATGGCGAACGTGTGCTCCGCCTGCCGCATCCACGACAGGGTCGCCTCGGCGGCGGGGTCGCCTCCGGCGGCGGCCAGGGCCAGCGCGCCGTACGCGGTGACGACCTCGTCGGCGGCGGCCTCGACGCCGCCGAACCAGGTGGGGTCGGCGCCGGAGACCTGCCAGGTCACCCCGGTCCGCTCGCGGAGCGTGCCGAGGATCGCCTGCGGGCCTGCCGACCACCACAGGCGGAGGGTGGCGGGGTTGTCGGAGCGGAGCACGGCCGGTTCGGCGTCCGCCCGCCACTTCGCCGGGTCGGCGGCGTAGGGGCCGTGGCAGTGCGCGGCGGCCCAGCCGTACAGCGGCTTGAGGAGGGAGGCGCAGCGCAGCCGGAGGTCACCGGAGCGGGCGCCGGCGGCGCGGGCGGGCGGCCCGCCGTACCCGAGGGTGCGGCCGGCGGCCTGGGCGGAGGCGCCGGGCGGCAGGTCGGCGAACAGCGGATGGAAACTCATGTGTAGACCGCCAGCAGGATGCCGTAGAGGGCGACGACGGGGATCATCACCAGCCAGGACGACAGGAGCTGCCACTTCAGGGAGTTGGACTCCGCCAGGCCCATCTGGCCGATCATGTCGGGGTTCGGGAACGGACCCAGGCCGTCGGTCTGGGCCGTTGCCAGCAGTACCGTCGTCCAGGCCTCTGGGCTGATTCCCAGGCTGGTGGCGACCGGCCCGAAGACCTTGGCGAGCAGGACCGCCTGGGCGGCGGCGGCGCCCGCGATCCCGATCCAGCCGACCAGCAGCACCGAGACGGCGAACAGGTAGGGGCCGAGGGAGGCCAGCCCGTCACCGAAGCGGGCGACGATGTCGTCGTAGGGCTTCATGGTGTCGATGAGCTCGAACAGGATCGCCAGGAACCAGAACAGGAAGAAGATTCCCAGCAGGCGGCCGGCCCCGGCGTACACCCCGTCCATGACCTTCCCCGGTCCCGACCGCGAGGCGAGCCCGACGACGGCGATCATCACGACCATGGCGATCGGCACGAACGTGGCGCCCGCCTGGGTGATCGACGCGAAGACGACCATGACCGCGAAGGTGAACAGGAAGGCGAACGCGGCACGCTTGACCTGGGGGGTCGTCTCGACCGTGTTGGCGGCTGTCGTCCTGCCCTCGGGATAGGCGAAGCGGCCCTCGGTGCGCCGCTGGTTCCAGGCGACGACCAGGAACCCGGCGACCCAGGTCATCAGCGCCACCGGGCCGCCGACCGTGACCACGTAATCGATCCAGCTCACCTTCGACGACTCGAAGACCGCGATCGTGGCCGGTGCGAACGGGCTGAGGATGAGCCCGCCCAGGCCGCTGAAGAAGAACATGGCGGCGGTGGCGGGCGGTGTGTAGCCGACGGCGGCGGCGAGCGGGATGATGATGGGCGCGACGATCGCCACCGACCCGGCCAGCGTGCCCAGCGCGAAGGCCAGCAGGGCGCAGGCGACCATCACCCCGATCCGCACGCGGATCCTCGTGGTCACGCCGATCCGGTTCACGATGCCCGCCACCAGGTAGTCCGCGACTCCCGCGCGGCGGATCACCTCGCCCAGCCCCGCGCCCAGCATGATGATGACGCCGAGCAGGGCGACGAAGTTGCCCAGCGACGAGAGCAGGATGGGTCCGAGGGCTACCGGGCCCACTCCGGCGAGGATGACCGCGCACACGATCGCCCCGAGCGTGGCGAGCACCATGTCGACCCCGAAGAGCGCCAGGAGTGCGTAGACGACCACGGGAACCAGGCCCCACAACCCCGGTCTGTCCGCCCAGAGGTGTACCCCGACACTGGTGAGCAGCGCCAACACGAACAGCGATGAGGCGGCTGCGCGCTGGCGCCCGGTCATCTCCAGCCGGTAGATATTCGCCTGGTCAGGCGGGTTTGCGGATGCAACGTCGGTCGAGGCCATTCATCAGCCCTCTCGCTTCGGCTTGATTATGCGAGCCGACCTTACCCAAACCATGACAAACAGGAAGTAAATCGCTTTGCGTCCGCCAAAACTGCTGGTCCGAATCTCGCCAGTTCTGGATCCTGTGTTCGATCTATGGTCGGTTCATCGACGGACGACAGACAAGGAACATCATGGATCTGCAGCTTTCCGGCCGGGTGGCGGTCGTCACCGGAGCGTCCAAGGGCATCGGCCTGGCCGTGGTCCGGACCCTGCTCGCCGAGGGGGCCCGCGTGGTGGCGGCGTCCCGCAAGGGGAGCCCGGAACTCGACGCCCTGGCCGGCCCGAACCTGGTTCACGTGCCGGTCGACCTGACGGACCCCGAGGCGCCCGCCCAGGTCGTGGCGCGCGCGGTGGCGGCGTTCGGCGGGCTCGACATCCTGGTGAACAACGCCGGCGGCCCGCCGCCCGGAGCGAGCCTGCCGCGCTTCGCCTTCCTCACCCCGACCGATGACGACTGGCGGGACATGTTCGAGTTCAACCTGTTCGCCGTGGTCAGGGCCGTCCGCGCCGCCATCCCCGAGATGCTCGGCCGGGGCGGCGGCGCGATCGTCAACGTCTCCTCGACCAGCGGCCGGCAGCCCGCGCCGATGAACGTCGACTACAACGCGGCCAAGGCGGCGCTGAACAACGTCGGCAAGGCGCTGTCGGAGGAGTACGGCCCGCAGGGCATCCGGGTGAACACCGTGTCACCCGGGCCCGTGCGGACCGCCTGGTGGACCGAGGAGGGCGGCGCGGCCGACATCCTCGCCGCCGCGATGGGCACCGACCGCGACACCGTCATGGACACCACGGCGCCGGAGATGATGAAACTGACGACCGGCCGCCTCGTCGAGCCGCAGGAGGTCGCCGACGTGATCGCCCTGCTCGTCTCGCCCCGCTCGGGGAGCACGACCGGCGTCGACTACGCCGTCGACGGCGGGTTCCTCAAGGAGGTCTGACCTCAGAGCAGCTTGTCGGGAGTGATCGGCAGGCTCCTGACACGTTTTCCCGTCGCGTGGTGGACGGCGTTGGCGACGGACGCGCAGATGCCCACCGCGCAGATCTCGCCGAGTCCCCTGGCTCCGAGCGGGTTGGCGTTGGTGTCGGGTTCCTCCACGAAGATGACGTCGATCTCACCGATGTCGGCGTTGACGGGTACGTGATAGTCGGTCAGGGCGGGTGAGATGAAGCGTCCCGAGACGGGATCGGGGCGCTGGTTCTCCATCAGCGCCGCGCCCAGCCGCATGATGATGCCGCCCTGCGCCTGGTTCCGCGCCGTCTTCGCATTGAGCACCCGGCCGATGGAGAACGCGGCCACGTGGCGGACCACCCGGACCCGGGGCAGGTACCGGTTGATCCGCACCTCGGTGAAATGCACGCCGAACGTGGCCATCGCGTGCTCGGCGTCCTCTCCCTCGGGCTGGAAGTCGCCGTCGCCGCGCAGCGTGTTGATCCGGTTACGGCGGAGCAGCGCGCGGTAGGACTCCCCGTCGCCTGGACGGTCCCGCAGCCGGAGCCCGCCCTCGTGGGCGACGACGTCGTCGGGGTCCGCGCCGTGCAGGGGGGATCGGCGGTCGCCGACGGCCAGGTCGATCGCGGCCCGGAGCGCGTCGGCGGCGGCGAGCTTGACCGCCGATCCGGTGCTGCCGGAGGTCATCGAGCCGAAGGTGGGCGCGGCGGCGGGCAGGGCGCTGTCGCCGTGCTGGAAGGTCACGGCCGCGGTCGGCAGCCCGAGCCCGTCGGCGGCGATCTGACTCAGGGTGGTGAGCCCGCCGCCGCCGATCTCCACCATGCTGCTCCGGATCACCGCGGTGCCGTCGTCGGTGAGGTCGACGGTGGCCTGCGCGGGCCGCTGGTGCTCGGTGCGCTGCCCGCCCGCCATGCCGTAGCCGATGAGGTCGTCGCCGTCGCGGGCCGAGCCGGGCTCCGGGTTCCTCCGGTCCCAGCCGAACCGTTCCGCCGCCTGGTCGTAGCAGGCCAGCAGCTGCTTGCCGCTCCACGGCCGCCCCGACACGGGATCGACGTCGGCGTGGTTGCGGCGCCGCAGCTCCAGCGGGTCCATGCCGAGCCGGTGGGCCAGCTCGTCGAGGGCGGACTCCAGGGCGAACGCGCCCGCGCTGTCCCCCGGGGTCCGCATGGCGCCGCCGGTGCCGGTGTTGACCTTGGTCACCCGGATTCTGGCGTAGAGGTCGGGAACGGCGTAGACGTACGGCGTGATGGCGGAGGCGGTCTCCTGCCTGTCGTCGATGAAGGAGGTCTGGTTCACGCTGTCGTGGATCAGCGCCCGCAGCCGTCCGTCTTGGTCGGCGCCGAGCCGTACGGTCTGGACGGTCGCGGCCATGTGGCCGGTGCCGGTGAACACCTGCTTGCGGCTGATCGTCACCCGCACGGGACGGCGGACGACCCGGGCGGCCATCGGCGCGAGGAAGACGTGCGGCCACGAGTATGACTTGTTGCCGAATCCGCCCCCGACGAGGGAGCAGTACATCCGTACCCGGTCCTCGGGCACGCCGAAGGCGATCGCGACCAGCGGCCGGTGCATGTGCACCGACTGGGTGGAGTCGTAGATGGTCAGCCGGTCGCCCTCCCAGTAGGCCAGCGTCGAGGAGGGTTCGATGGGGGCGTGGCTGAGCGCGGCGGTGCGGTACTCCTCCTCCACCCGCACCGGAGCGGCCGCCAGGGCCGCCTCGGCGTTCCCGCGCCGGTACTCCGAGGGCACCCGGGCGAGCCCGTTCTCACGCGGGATGTACGCCTGGGACAGGGCCGCGTCGAGGGTGGGCACCGGGCTCGTCCGGTGGTAGTCGACCACGACCAGGGTGGCGGCGTGCTCGGCCTGCTCCCTGGTCTCGGCCACCACGACGGCGATGTACTGCCCGGCGTAGTGGATCCGGTCGTCGACCAGCGGCATCCGGCCCTCCGCCGTGTAGGGCGTCGGGGGCACCGCCGCGAAGTCCGGCCGGTTCAGGTGTGTGATCACCGCGAGTACGCCGGGGGCCCGCTCGGCCCGCCGTGTGTCGATGCCCCGCACCCTGCCCGCGGAGATCGCGCTGCCCAGCAGGACCGCGTGCGCCGTCTCGGCGACCCGCACGTCCTCGGTGTAGCGGGCGGCGCCGGTGACCTTGTCCCCGGCCTCCACCCGCGAGATCGCCTTGCCGATCGCCATGGTCACCCCAGCTCGCTCAGGGCCTGGCGCACGACGCGCCTGACCAGCTCGACCTTGTACGCGTTGTGCCGCTGCGGCTGCGCCCCGCGCGCGGCGGCGTCTCCGGCGGCGGCGATCGTCTCCTCGTTCAGCCGGGCGCCGACGAGGGCCTCCTCGGCCGCCTGCGAGCGCCACGGCTTGGCCGCCACGCCGCCCAGGGCGACCCTGGCCGAGCGCACGGTCCCGCTTCGCACCTCGACCGCCACCGCCGCCGAGACCAGCGCGAAGGCGTAGGAGGCGCGTTCGCGGAACTTCACGTAGTGCGAGCGGGCCGCGAACGGGCTGTCCGGCAGCTCGACCCCGACGATTAGCTCGTCGCGGCGTAGCTCCGTCGTCACCTGGGGAGTGTCGCCGGGCAGGCGGAAGAACTGGTCGACGGGGATCCTGCGCCGCCCGCGCGTCCCCTCGGTGAGCACGACCGCGTCCAGCGCCTGCAGGGCGACGGAGAAGTCCGAGGGGTGTACGGCGACGCACTGGGAACTCGCCCCGAAGATCGCCTGGGCATGGCTGTCCCCCTGGAGCGCCGAGCATCCGGAGCCCGCGTTCCGCCGGTTGCAGGCGAACTCGGGCAGCCGGAAGTAGGTGCAGCGGGTCTGCTGGAGCAGGTTGCCGCCGACGCTGGCCCGGTTGCGGATCTGCGGTGAGGCCCCCGAGCGCAGCGCCTCGGACAACACCGGGTAGGCGCGGCGAAGCCGGCTGTCGTTGGCGGCGTTGCGGCACATCGCCCCCAGGCGCACGCCGCCGCCGGGCAGCCAGCGGACCTCGTCGAGGCCCAGCCCGTTGACGTCCACGAGGTGCGAGGGGCCGCTGATCCCGTCGCGCATCAGGGTGACCAGGTCGGTGCCGCCGGCGATGAGCGCCGCCCCCTCGTCCTGGGACAGGATGCGCAGTGCCTCGGCGACGTCGCCGGCACGGGTGTAGTGGAACGGGCGCATCACGACCTGCCTTCGGCGGCCGACTCGACGGCCGCGACGATGTTCGGGTAGGCCGCGCAGCGGCAGAGGTTCCCGCTCATCAGTTCCTTGATCTCCGCCGTCGACGGGCGCGGGTTCTCCGCCAGCAGGCCGACGGCGGAGGTGATCTGGCCGGAGGTGCAGAAGCCGCACTGGAACCCGTCGTGCTCGACGAACGCCCGCTGGACCGGGTGCAGCCGATCGCCGTCCGCGAGTCCCTCCACGGTGGTGATCTCGGCGCCCTCGAACATCACCGCGAAGGTGATGCAGGACAAGATGCGCGTGCCGTCCAGGAGTACCGTGCAGGCGCCGCAGGCTCCCTGGTTGCAGCCCTTCTTGGGGCCGGTGAGCCCGAGGTCCTCGCGCAGCGCGTCCAGCAGGCTGGTACGCGGGTCCGTGCGCAGCGTGCGCCGCCGCCCGTTGACGGTGAGCGACACCGGCAGCGTCTCCGGCGGATCGACGGCGGCTGCGGCGGCGACCGCCGGCGCGGCGGCCGTCGCGGTCCCCGTGCCGCCGAGCGCGGCCAGTCCCGCCCCGGCCGTCAGGCTGCGGGACAGGAAGGCTCTGCGGCTCGGTGGGCTCTCACGGGTCGTCTCGTCCATCTGGCTCCCTTTTCGCCGAGGGGTCAACCGGCTGAGCTTCGCCGGGCAGGGCCCATCTAATGGGGAGGAGTATAAAAACGAGCGAAGGGCGGGGGCAAAGATCGAATCGCTTGCCGGGTGGGGCCCGTGGTGGTGTGCTGACTCCGACAGCGTCCTGAGTCGATGAGAGGTGTCCCGTGACACGCCGTCACCCTGTGGAACCAGCCGAGATCGACACCAGCGTCCCGCACTCGGCGCGGATCTGGAACTACTGGCTGGGCGGCAAGGACAACTATGCGGTCGACCGCGAGGCGGGCGACGCGTACGTGCGGACGTTCCCCGGCATCGTGGACGTCGCCCGCCACTCGCGGGCGTTCCTCGCCCGGGCCGTCAGGCACCTGGCGGGCGAGGCCGGGATCCGCCAGTTCCTGGACGTCGGCACCGGGCTGCCCGCCGTCGACAACACCCACCAGGTGGCCCAGCGGGTGGCCCCCGACTCGCGGATCGTCTACGTCGACAACGACCCGCTCGTGCTGGTCCACGCCCGTGCCCTGCTGACCAGCACGCCGCAGGGCGCCACCGACTACGTCGACGCCGACCTGCACAATCCGGCGGCGATCCTCCGGGCCGCCGCCGCGACCCTCGACTTCGAGCGGCCGATCGGGCTGATGCTGATGGGCATCCTGGGCCACGTCGGCGACTACGACGTGGCCCGGTCGATCGTGCGGCGGCTGCTCGACGGTCTGCCGTCCGGCAGCCACCTGACGCTCTACGACGGCACCAACGCGTTCAACGAGGCGTTCGAGGAGGCCCAGGAGGGCTACGACGACAGCGGCGCGATCCCGTACCGTCTCCGTACGCCCGAGGAGATCACCGGATTCTTCGAAGGGCTGGAGTTACTGGAGCCGGGCGTGGTGTCGGTCGCGCGCTGGCGGCCGGAGGCCGCCCCCTGGGGCGAGCCCGCAGACGTGGACGCCTTCTGCGGCATCGGCCGCAAGCCCTGACCGATCGATGGCGGGGTCCTGACATGTGGTGATCGCGATCCGCTGTTCGGCGCATGGCTGGTCTGCGATCGTCTGGTCACCCCGACACGTCGGAGATCAGCATGTCGTCGAACCGCCGGATCAGCCGGTGAGCCGCCCGCGTGGACAAACGCCGCCTCGTTCAAACCGGCCGCCACCGACAGTCACGGAAACGGCGTGGAGCAGGAGGTCGTCAGGCTGTACGGCGTGCGTTGGCGGCCCCTGCCCGCCGGGGCGGGTCATCGCCCCGGCCCGGCGGGGCAGGGGCGGAAGCGTCCGTCGACCACGGTCGCCACCGGGACCACGAGCCGTTCCGCGGTCCGGCGGGTTCCGGTGGCGTCCTGGTAGGTGCGGTCCGTGCCGGCCAGCCGGAACACGGTCGCGTGCTGTACGGCTCCGGCGGCGGACAGCCAGGGGCCGGGCAGGCGCAGGACGCCCCGCGGGGTCGTGCTGACCGAGGCGACGGCCTCGGCCAGGGGCATGCCGCACATGAGCAGTTTGGTCACCGTGGTGGCGAGGTCGTGCACCGGGCCGCCGATGTTCCTGATGTGCACGTCGGTGCTGATCGAGTGGGGCGGGAAGCCGGCGGCGACGGCGGCGGTCGCGACGTCGAAGCTGAAGCTCGCCGCCCCGTGGCCCACGTCGAGCAGCACGCCGCGGTCGAGCGCGCGGGCCAGCGCGGGCGCCGGGGTGCCGTCCTTCCGCCACGGCCGCCCGATCTTCCCGTGATAGCAGTGCGTGATCACGTCGCCGGCGTCGAGCAGGTCGAGCACGTCCTCGATCAGCGGCGGCGCCTCGCCGATGTGCACGAGCAGCGGCAGCCCGGCCTCGCGCGCGACGAGCCTGCCGAGCTGGAGCGGCTGCAGCCCCATCCCGCCGACGATCGCTCCGCTCGACCGGACCTTCACGCCGCACACCAGGCCGCGGTGGCGCTCGATGGCGGCGAGCGTGGCGTCCACGTCGACGGACCGCGGGTCGGCGGTCTCCCGCAGGTCCACCAGGCCGGTCGAGCCGATGTTCACCCAGGCGCGGACGCCCACCTCGGCCGCCGGCACGACGTACTTCGCGAGCCCGTCCAGCGTGGCCTGGCCGGCGCTGCCCGCGTCGGCCACCACGTGCACGCCGGTGTCCAGGCCGACGCGGTCGGGCGGGACGCCGAGCGAGGTCATCCCGTCGTAGACGTGGGCGTGCAGATCGACCCAGCCGGGACCGACGCACAGGTTTCCCGGCGCGCGGTCGGCCTCCTCCAGCGCCATCGTGCCGTCGGGCCGCCGCGTCAGCCGCCCTGCCCGCTCACCCCGGCCGGGGTCGATGACCCGTACGAGCATCACATTCGATCCGCGTGTGCTCGGGCGACGACCTCCGCGGGATCAACCGTCGTCGGCCCGTTCGTCGGCCCGTTCGTCGGGCCGTTCGTCGGGCCGCTCATCGGCTCGCTCGCGGGGATCCGAGCGCGGCGGAGATGCGGTCGGCGGCCGTCACCACGAGCGGTCCGAGCAGCCCGACGTCCTCGCCGGTCAGCGCGTAGGTCAGCCCGGACACGCTGACGCCCCCGATGGGGGTGCCGTGCCGGTCGCGCACCACGGCTCCGACGCAGCGCACGTCGCGCTCGTTCTCCTGCTCGTCGACGGCGTAGCCGCGTTCCCGTACGGCCGCCAGCTCCGCCAACAGCCGGTCGGGCTCGACGATCGTCGCCGGGGTGTGGCCGATCAGCGGCGAGGTCGCGGCCAGGATCGCGCCCACCTCGTCCTCGTCCAGGCCGGCCAGGATCGCCTTGCCGATCGCGGTGCAGTGCAGCGCCAGTTGCATGCCGACCTTCGACGCCATGTGGTACGGCTGCTGCGACTCCACCTTGGCGAGGTACACCGCCACGGTGCCGCTGCGCACGGCGAAGTGGGCGGTGTGCCGGGTCTGCCGTTCCAGGTTGACGAGGATCGGCCGGGCCACCACGCCGAGGTCGCGGTCCGCCAGCGCCGATCCGGCCAGGGCGACCAGCGCGGGGCCCGACGCGTAGGCGCCGTCGCCGCCGGTCACCGCGTATCCCTCGGCGGTGAGGATCTGCAGGATCCGGTGCGCGGTCGCCTTGTTGATGCCCGTCCGCTGGGCGATGTCGGCGAGCCGCCTGGGCTGATCGGGACTGGAGAGGGCGCGCAGCACGGCCAGCGTCTTCTCGATCGAGTTCATGCGAGCACCTGACAGGGGTTGACCGTCGGGAACAAAGTCCGGCATATTCAACCATATAAGACAGCGTTTCACAGTACGAAACGCGATCACAACGGCACCGCCCCTGTTCGCCACGGCGGGACCGACGTCCCTCGCACCGCTACGCGGCACGTTCGCTTTCCTCCCCGGGGCTGAAGCCCGGGGTCTCCAGCGAAGGAACTCCCGATGAATCTGGCCACCCACTACATCTGCGACGACTGCCACGCCCGCATCCCGCTGGACACCCCGGCGCTGCTCTGCCGGGCGTGCGGGGGACTGCTGGAGATCCACTACGACCTGGGCCGCGCGTCCGGGGAGATCCTGACCCGTGCCGCCGAGCGCCGCGACATCGGCCTGTGGCGCTGGGCCGACCTGCTCCCCGTGCCCCCGGGCACCGAGCCGTTGCATCTGGGCGAGGGCGACACCCCGCTCCTCACCACCCGGCTCCTCGGCGACAAGCTGGGCATCCCCGGCCTGCTGGTGAAGAACGACACCCTCATGCCGACCGGCAGCTTCAAGGACCGGGGCTTCTCCGTCGCGGTCGGCTTCGCCAGGTCCCTGGGCGTCCGCGAGGCGTTCACCTACAGCTCGGGCAACGCCGGAGCCTCGTTCGCGACCTACGCCGCCCGCGCCGGGATCGCGGCCACGGTCCTGGTCGAGGACGTCGCCAACGACTCGAAGGTCGCCGCCATCAGCCTGTACGGCGCGCGTGTGCTCCGGCTCAGGTACCGCTCCAGCCTGGAGATCTTCGCCGGGGTCAGCGCCCTCGCGGAGGCCGGCTTCTACTCCTTCGTCAACTTCATCAACCCGGTCAGGCACGAGGGGATGAAGACCTACGCCTACGAGATCTGCGAGGCCCTCGGCTGGCGCGCCCCCGACGTGATGGTGCACCCGGTCGGCACGGGCGGCGGGTTGTGGGGCGCCTGGAAGGGGTTCCGCGAGTTGAAGCGGCTGGGCGTGATCGACCGGCTGCCGAGGATGATCGGCGTGCAGGCGTCCGCCTCCGCCCCCCTGGTGCGCGCCTTCCAGAACGGGCAGAGCACGGCCGGTCCGCACGGCGACGCCCGGCGCACGGTGGCGCAGAGCATCGCCGGCGACGCGCCGATCCAGGGCGGCGCCCGGGTACTGCGCGCGATCTACGAGTCCGGCGGCCGGGCGGTCGCCGTGGACGACGCCGACCTGTTCGAGGCGATGCGGCTGCTCGGCGCGGAGGGCGTGGCGGCGGAGCCGTCGGCCGCCGCCTCGATCGCCGGCCTGCTGCGGGCCCGCTCCCAGGGCTGGGTGTCGCCGGACGACACCGTGGTCGCGGTGGTGACGGGTTCGGCGCAGAAGCAGCCGGAGGCGCTGGTCCGGGCCGCGCCGCCCACGGACGGTGTGGTCAGCGCGGACCCCGCCGAGTTGCTCGCGCTGTTCGGCGAACCGACGGCGAGCGACCGATGAGCATGAGCGGCGCCGACGTGAGTCAGGCAGCCGGAGCGCCGCCGTCCCAGGGAGGACGGCGGCGCGGTAGGGGTGGCCCGGTCGGCGCTACGCGTGTGGCGGGTTACGGGCGGGTGATGCCCACGGTGTAGGAGCCGGAGCCGCTGTAGGCGTGCACGCGGTAGCGGTAGGTGCCGGCGGTGCCGTTGTAGGACACGGTCTCATCGGGGTTGGGGGAGGTGCCGCTGGCCACGGTCACCCAGGTGGAGCCGCTCAGCTTCTGCAGGTAGAGGTCGAAGTCGACGCCGTTCGGGCCGTCCAGGCAGCCGCGGTGGGTGCCGGAGACGGTCGACTGGTAGGAGCCGCCGGTCGGCTGGTAGACGTTCTGGTTGCTGGTCAGCGAGCCGGTGTAGGTGTTCTGGTAGCCGGTGCAGCCGGTCGGCGGCGGGGTGCCGCCGGTGGCGAGGGTGAGGCCGTAGGCGGTGAGCGCCTCGTTGACCGGCTGGAAGTAGGTGGTGCCGCCGGAGGTGCAGTTGCCGGAGCCGCCGGAGGTCATGCCCTGGGCCTGGCTGCCGGAGATGTAGGAGCCGCCGGAGTCGCCGGGCTCGGCGCACACGCTGGTGCGGACGACCTGGTTCACCGTGCCCTGCGGGTAGGTGACGCTGGTGTTGCGCTGCTGGATGGTGCCGCAGTGCCACTGGGTGGTGGAGCCGGAGCGGCAGACGGACGAGCCGACCGGCGAGTCGGTGGAACCCGCGACGGCGATGATGCCGGCGGTGTAGCCGTTGACGACGCCGGTGGCGGTCCACTGGGAGTTGACCGCGACCCACGCGTAGTCGTTGCCGGGGAACGACGAGCCCTGGAAGGTGCCCTGGGCGACCTGGTTGTAGCCGGTGGTGGCGTTGCCGGTCGAGCCGCAGTGCCCGGCGGTGACGAAGCCGTGGGTGGTGCCGCGGGTCACGCCGAAGCCCACCGAGCAGCGCCCGCCGCCGATGTAGAAGGCGTCGCCGCCGCGTACGTCATAGAGGGGGACGGGCTGCTCGGCCGACTGCTCGATCCGTACGGCGGCGCGGTCGGCGCCGCTGGCCGCGACGAACCGCTCGGCCGCGGCGGTGTCGGAGGCCAGCACCACGACGCTGTTGGTCAGCGTGTCCACGTACCACACCGGCACGGACTTGACCGCCGCCGCCTTGTCGAGCGCCTCCTTGGCGGCGTCGAGCGCGGCGAGGGGCCGGGCCACGACCTTGGCCTGTGCTCCGGCGGAGGTGATCTCGGCGGTCGCGGCGGCGTCCGTGGTGGCCACGACGAGCGCGCCGGTCCTGGTCACCCACGAGCCGCCGAAGCGGTCCCGCAGTTTCTTGCGGAGGGCGGGCTCGACCTGGCGGGCACGGCTCTCGTTGATCAGGCGGGCGGACGCTTCCTCAGCGGTGAGCCCGAGGTCGCGTTGCATCGCCTCGATCACGCCGGGCGGTGGCTTGGCGATCGCGGTGAGAGCCTCGGCTTGCGGAGCGGGTTCCGCCGCCGCGGGTGTTCCGGTGAGGATGAGAGCACTGATCGCGACAGCCGCGCCTGTGATCGACAGGCGGTTTCGGAGCATGAGTTCTCCTCAGGATCGGGGGGTGCCGTCACCGTACGGCCCGGCCCGATCCCAGGGGACATACCAGATGCCCCCTCATCACGGTGGTATGGAGAACTCGGGATTGCGCGCCAGCCAGTCGAGGTAGGTATGGCTGCGCCGTACCGCGTCCATGTGGGCGGCCTTCGCGTGCAGCACGATGCCGGGCGCGGTGCGCGCGGCGGCGGTGTCGGGGTGCCAGCCGAGGACCTGCCGCCAGCGCAGCGGCCCTCCCGCGATCGGCAGCAGCGCCAGGCCGGGGGTGAGGCGGAACGTCGCCTGGCACAGCGCGACGGCCCTGCCCACCTGGGCGAGGTGCACGCAGGTGGCGACGTCCGCCTCGTAGATGGTTTTGGGGGTGAAACCCGCCTTTGCGCAGGCGGCGGCGAAGCAGTCGGCGAAGCAGCCCTCGCCCGGCGCCACCGCCCAGCTCGCCTGTGAGAAGGCGGCGAGGTCGGCCTCCGGCTCGCCGGCGAGCGGATGGTCCTCGCTGACGAGCGCGCAGACCGCGTCCACGGCGACGGTGCGCCAGGCGAGCTGCATGGCGGCAGGGGGGCGGCTCTCCCCGCAGACGCCCACCAGGGCGTAGTCGAGCCTGCCGTTCATCACCATTCCGGCCAGTTCCTCGGCCGACCAGGAGGTGAAGGTGCTGACGGACGCCGCCGGGTGCACGGTGGCGAGCCGGTCGACCAGTCCGCCGAGCAGCGGACTGTTGGTGGCCCCCAGCCGGAAGCGGTGTTCCGTGCCGGAGGAGTTGGCGAATCTGGCGGCTTCCTCCTGTAACTGGCGGGCCGCCGGTAGGAGGACCCTGGCCCGGGTGAGCACTAGTTCCCCGAGTGCCGTCGGCCGGGCCCCCATGTGGTCGCGATCGAACAGGGCTCCCCCGAGCACGCGCTCGATACGCTTGAGCTGGGCGGTCAGTGCGGGTTGCGCGAGTCCAAGCACGGTGGCGGCCTTGGACACGCTGCCCGCCTCTGCCACTGCGCGCACGATCCTGAGATGGCGGAGCTCGAGATCCATAGGCGCAACGTATGGCGGGGATGACCCGCTGCCAATGCGCTTATGTCACGAAGTTTGACGAATCTGTGTCGGGGCTGTCATGAATGTCGCCGGTCATCTTGTGGGCGCGGGCGATGAGTTCGAAGGAACGAAGCCGGTTCGCGCCGCCGTACACGGTCGAGGTGATCATGAGTTCGTCGGCTCCGGTGCGCGCCCGCAGGGCCGCCAGGCCCGCGCGGACCTCCTCCGCGTCGCCGTGCACCACGTTGGCCTCCCAGGACTGGAGGAACTCCTCCTCCACCTCCGAGTAGGGGTGGTTCTCGGCCTCCTCGGGGCTGGGCACGGGGGCCGGCATGCCGCGGCGCAGCTTCAGCATGGCCAGGCTGCCGGTGCGGACCAGCCGCTTCGCCTGCTCGGAAGTGTCGGCGGCGAGCGCGCTCACGCCGATCATGGCGTACGGCCGGTCGAGGACGTCCCCCGGGCGGAAGTTCGTGCGGTAGAGATCGAGCGCCGGCTCGGTGTTGGCGGCGCTGAAGTGGTGCGCGAAGGCGAAGGGGAGGCCCAGGATCCCGGCGAGCTGCGCGCTGAACCCGCTGGAGCCGAGCAGCCAGATCGGCGGCCGGCCGCCGGGGTCGCGCGGCACGGCCCGGATCCGCTCGTACGGATGGCCGGGCTCGAAGGAACCGTCGAGGAACCCGGCCAGCTCGGCGACCTCCTGGGGGAACCGGTCGGCGTCGCCCCTGCGCAGCGCCTGCGCGGTGGCTCCGTCGGTGCCGGGCGCCCGGCCGAGGCCCAGGTCGATCCGGCCGGGGTGCAGCGCGTGCAGGGTGCCGAACTGCTCGGCGATGACCAGCGGCGCGTGGTTGGGCAGCATCACGCCGCCGGAGCCGAGCCGAAGCGTGCGGGTGGCGGCGGCGAGATGCGCGATCAGCACCGCGGGGGAGGAGCTGGCCACGCTGGGCATGCCGTGGTGCTCGGCGACCCACAGCCGGTGGTAGCCCCACTCTTCGCCACGCCTGGCCAGTTCGGTGCTGGTCCGCAGCGCCTCGCCGACGGTGCTCCCGGCGCTGACCGTGGCCAGATCGAGAATGGACAGGGGCACGTCCGCATCGCCTCGTGCGATGCCGCGGATCTGATCGGTCACCTGTGGGACAACCCGGAGACCGCCTCCGGATATTCCGGTGTGCCCTGGGTAGTGAGGACAGTTATGACGATGGGAATCGATCCGCGAGAACTGCCCGAGGAAGACCTGCTCCGGGAGTTGGCGCACGTGCACCTGATGCGCAATGAGACGTTCAGGCACGGCTCCGATGACGCGCTGGACAACCACACCGTCCGCACCAGGGAGCTTGAGACCGAATATCTCAGGCGCCACCCCGAGCGTGAGATCGACCCTTTGCGATTGCGGGAGGGAGCGCGTCAACGTGGCTAGGAAGACCAGGGTCCATGACGTCCAGGCGTTG
Organism: Dolomitihabitans soli; assembly: GCF_022213955.1. GTDB lineage: Bacteria > Actinomycetota > Actinomycetes > Streptosporangiales > Streptosporangiaceae > Streptosporangium_A > Streptosporangium_A soli. The sequence goes on from NZ_JAKNTW010000001.1 coordinate 471,432, forward strand.
TCCGGCGCCGAGACCCACGTGTACGAGGCGGTCGCCGCGCTGGCCGTGGACGGGCGCATCGCGCACGTCCCGGACGTCGCCCAGATGACCGACCGCCCGGAATCGGATGTACGGCACAGCCTGCTGGTGCTGGTGGAGACCGGCTGGCTGATACCCAGGGGCGACGGGTTCGCGCTCGGACCCCATGACTGGGGGCTGGATTACTGACCGGGCCGCCCCGGGGGGTCATCATGGGGGGATGACCCCGTCCGCGGCCAGGCAGCTCTTCCGGGACGGGCTGCGCACGCCCACCGCCGGGTGGTGCCGTGGCTGGACCCAGGCCAACCTGCTCGCCGTGCCCAGCTCGCTCGCCTACGACCTGCTGCTGTTCGCCCAGCGCAATCCGCGCGCGTGCCCGGTGCTCGACGTCGGAGAGCCGGGCGCGTTCCGGACCGAGATCTTCGCCGGCGACCTGCGTACCGACCTGCCCGGATACCGCGTCTACGAGGACGGCGTCCCGGTGGCCGACCTGTCGGACGTGACCAGGATCTGGCGGGCCGACCTGGTCCCGTTCCTGATCGGGTGCAGTTTCACCTTCGAGGACGCCCTGCTGCGGGCGGGGGTGCCGATGCGGCATCTGGAGGCCGGCACCAACGTGCCGATGTACGTCACCTCGGTGCCCTGCCGCCCGGCGGGGGCGCTCGCGGGACCGCTGGTCGTCTCCATGCGGCCGGTGCCCGCCGCGCTGGTCGCCACCGCGGTCAAGATCACCTCCCGTTACCCGGCGGTGCACGGTGCGCCCGTCCATGTGGGGGATCCGGCGGCGATCGGGGTGGCCGACCTCGCCGCGCCCGACTTCGGCGACCCGGTGCCGCTGCACCCCGGCGACGTCCCGCTGTTCTGGGCGTGCGGCGTCACTCCGCAGGCCGCGGTGATGGCCGGCGGGATCCGCTTCGCGATCGGCCACCTGCCGGGCCACATGGCGATCACCGACGTCCGGGACCACGAGTTCGACGTGGCTTAACGACCGTGTTCGCCCAGGTCGGCGGGGCGGCCAGGTGGCGCAATCCAGCTGTTATCCACTCTTCCCTACCGGATATGTAGGGTATCTCTCGTCAGGTTCCGACGAGGCCGTGGAGAAGGTATGACTGCGTCGGCCGTACCCCTCTTGACCGATGTGCGCAGGCGGCGGGCCGACCGCGCCAGGCAGGTGGCCGACGTGCTGCGGCGGCAGGTGGTCGGCGGCGAGTTCGGCGATCGGCCGCTGCCGCTGGACAGCGTGCTCGCCCGCAGGTTCGGCACCTCGCGCAACGCCATGCGCGCCGCCCTTGAGCTGCTTCGGGAGGAAGGGCTGGTCGAGCGCTGCCCGGGAGTCGGCACCACGGTGGCGAGGGCGAAGTACCCGCACGGGCTGGATCGCCTGCTCGGGCTGGCCGAGACCCTGCGCGAGCACGGCGAGGTCACCAACGAGGTCAGGACGATGGGGCTGACCGTGCCGCCGCCCGCGGTCGGCGAGCGGCTCGGCCTGCCCGGCGGTGAGCCGGTCGTCTACGTCGAACGGTTGCGCCGCCTCAACGGGCTGCCGCTCTCGCTCGACCTCACGTACCTCGCCCGCGACGTCGGCGAGCCGCTGTTCGAGGCCGACCTGGAGCACAACGACATCTTCGTGCTCATCGAACGGCTCAGCGGGCAACCGCTGGGCCGGGCCGACCTGACGGTGGAGGCCGTCAACGCCGACGCGCACACCGCCGCCGTGCTCCAGACCCCGCCGGGCACGGCGCTGCTGATGGTCGAACGGCTGGCTCACCTGTCCGACGGGCGGCCGGTGGACCTGGAGTACATCCGCTTCCGGGGCGATCGGCTCACCATGCGCGGCCATCTGCTGCGCACGACGGAATGATCAAGGAGAAACGGCATGGCGCTGGCAGGAAACCGGGTCGACGTCCCGGTGACGATCGACGAGTCGCTCTGCATCGAGGGCTGCACGCTCTGCGTGGACGTGTGCCCGCTCGACTCGCTGGCGATCCACGAGGTGTCCGGAAAGGCGTACATGCACGTCGACGAGTGCTGGTACTGCGGCCCGTGCGCCGACCGGTGCCCCGCCGACGCGGTCACCGTCAACATCCCCTACCTGTTGCGCTGAAGGACCCGCGATGATTCGCCTTCCCCGCAAAGCCGCCGCGCTGATCCTCGTCACGGTCGCGACGCTGTCCGGGTGCTCGGTGGCCGGGAACGCGAGCGACGGCGGAGCCGTCAAGGTCGTCGTGGGCTACCAGTCCAAGACCATCAACACGGTGACCGCCGGCACCCTGCTGCGCTCGCTCGGCTACCTGGAACGCCGCCTCGGCCCGAAGTACTCCGTCGAGTGGCAGGACCACGACACCGGCGCACCGATCACCGCCAAGATGGCCCACCGGATCGTGGTGCTCGGCCGTACCGGGGCGCGCACGATCATCGACGAACCCGACGCCGCCTCGCGCGAGCGGATCCTGGAGGCGCTGTGATGGAGATCCCCCCGCTCGAAGACGCCCTGCACCTGTCGTGTGAGGTGCTGGTCATCGGCGGCGGCACGGCCGGCACGATGGCCGCCATCACCGCGGGCGAGGCCGGCGCCGACGTGCTGCTGCTGGAGAAGGCCCACGTACGGCACAGCGGCGCGCTGGCCATGGGCATGGACGGCGTGAACAACGCGGTGATCCCCGGCAAGGCCACCCCCGAGGACTACGTCGCGGAGATCACCAGGGCCAACGACGGCGTGGTCAACCAGCGGACGGTCCGCCAGACCGCCACCCGCGGCTACGACATGGTGAAACGCCTGGAACGCTACGGCGTGAAGTTCGAGAAGGACGAGTACGGCGAGTACGCCGTGCGCCGGGTGCACCGCTCGGGCAGCTACGTCCTGCCGATGCCCGAGGGCAAGGACGTCAAGAAGGTCCTCTACCGGGTGCTGCGGCGGCGCGAGATCAGGGAGCGGGTGCGCATCGAGAACCGGTTCATGCCGGTCAGGGTGCTCACCGAGGGCGGCCTGGCGGTGGGCGCGGCCGGGTTCGACACCCGCAGCGGCGCCTTCGTGACCGTGTCCGCCGGGGCCGTCATCCTCGCCACCGGGGCGAGCGGCCGGCTCGGCCTGCCCGCCAGCGGCTACCTCTACGGCACCTACGAGAACCCGACCAACGCGGGCGACGGCCACTCCATGGCCTACCACGCGGGCGCCGAGCTCAGCGGCATCGAGTGCTTCCAGATCAACCCGCTGATCAAGGACTACAACGGCCCGGCCTGCGCCTACGTCGCCAACCCGTTCGGCGGCTACCAGGTCAACAACCGGGGGGAGCGGTTCGTCGACTCCGACTACTGGTCCGGGCAGATGATGACGGAGGTGGCCAGGGAGATCTCCTCGGCCAGGGGGCCGATCTATCTCAAGCTCTCCCACCTCCCCGAGGAGACCGTGTCCGCGGTGGAGAACATCCTGCACTCCACCGAACGGCCCACCCGTGGCACGTTCCACGCCGGGCGCGGCCACGACTACCGCACGCACGACGTGGAGATGCACATCTCCGAGATCGGCCTGTGCGGCGGTCACTCCGCCTCCGGGGTATGGGTGGACGAGCACGGCGCGACCACGGTGCCCGGCCTCTACGCCGCCGGCGACCTGGCCTGCGTCCCGCACAACTACATGATCGGCGCGTTCGTCTTCGGCGACCTCGCGGGGGCGCACGCCGCCGCCAACCACCAGGCTTCCGCCGACCTCCCCGCCGACCAGGTCGCGGCCGCCCACGAGCTGATCTACCGGCCGCTGCGCAACCCGGACGGCCCGCCCCAGCCGCAGGTCGAGTACAAGCTGCGCAGGTTCGTCAACGACTACGTGGCCCCGCCCAAGACCGACGCCAAGCTGACGATCGCGGTGGAGACCTTCGAACGGATGCGGGAGGAGATCGCCGGGCTCGGCGCCCGCACCCCGCACGAGCTGATGCGCTGCGTGGAGGTCTCCTTCATCCGCGACTGCGCGGAGATGGCCGCCCGCTCCTCGCTGGTCCGGACCGAGAGCCGCTGGGGCCTCTACCACGACCGCGCCGACCTGCCCGGACGCGACGACGCCGCCTGGCTGTACCACCTCAACCTGCGTCAGACCGCCGCGGGCGAGATGGAGTTCGTCAAGCGTCCCGTCGAGCCGTACGTGGTGCCCGTCGAGGGGTTCGACCCGCCCACCGGCGAACCCGTACGGCTCGGCGCCCACACCTCCGGGGCCGTCCGCGCCGTGCCGCGCCGGGCGGCGACCGTCGGTCCGGTGAGCCGCTCCCCGCGGATCCTGGAGCTGCTCGGTCTCGCCGCCGGGCAGCCGTCCCTGGACGTGATCGCCCCCTACCTCGCCGACGAGGACCCCAAGGTGCGCAGGGCCGCGATCGCCACCCTGACCGAGACCGCCCCCGCCGGTGTGGGCCCCGCGCTGGTGACCGCGCTCGACGACCTCAGCGGCACCGTACGGCGGGCCGCCTCGGCCGGGCTGCGCGAACTGGTCGAGGTGCTCCCGGCCACGGCGGAACTGGCGGCGGGGCTGGCTGGCCGGGTGGCGAGCCAGGACCCGGTGGTCCGCGCCACGGCGGTCGACATGCTCAGGGCGCTGCGGCTGGGCGACCGGGCCGTCTTCGAGCGGGCCCTGCCGGACGACGACCACCGGGTGCGGATCGAGGCGATCCGGGCCCTGACGTCGCTCGACGAGGGCGACGCGGTGGCCTCGGCCGCCGGCGACGCCGCCCGCGAGGTGCGCGTCGCCGTCGCCAGGGGACTGGGCACGATCGGCGACCCGGCGGCGGCGGACCCGCTCGAACGGCTGGCCGGGGACCCGGATCCGCTGGTCAGGGCCGCCGCGCTGGAGGCCGCCGGGCAGGTCGGCTGCCCCTTCGAAGGTCTCGCCGTACCCGCGCTCGCCGATCCCGCCTGGCAGGTGCGGGTGGGTGCGGCGCGCTGCCTGGGCGCGGGGGATCCGGTGACGGCGGCGGGCCCGCTGACCACGGCGCTCGGCGACCCGCACCTCGACGTGCGCAAGGCCGCGGGCCTGGCGCTGCACGGCTGGGCCGGCCGTCCGGAGGTGGCGACGGCGCTGCGGCACGCGCTGGGTGACCCGGACGCCGACGTGCGCGCCCACGCCCGCCGGGCCCTTGACACCGCCGGCGTTCGGGTCGGGGACGACGCCGACCTGAGCGCGCTCGCCCGGCAGGCCCGTTAGGACCTGCTCAGGGCCGTCATCAGCCGTCACCAGCCGTCACCAGAGGAACGGGGGCGGAGGCCGTCTCCGTGGGCGGTCGTGCGGGCTCGTCGTGCCGGTTGAAAGTTTCAGCGGGCCCGCTGTGGTCTACCTGTGGCGTTTATTTGTCGGGTAATCAAACTATTGACGGTCCTGCCGGGCCCGTGTGAGCCTTTCGCCGGGCCGGTTCCCGGCTGCGTCCCGGCGGCCCGCGCAATGCACGCGGCGTGGCGGTCGATGGTCAGGATCTCCGTCTCACCTGATCGTGCATGGCGGTTCTCCGTGATAGGCGAAGGAAGGCCGTACATGCGAAGAAAGCTCGTCTGCGCGATCGTGGCCGCCGTGATCGGCTGGGTCGGGGTGGTCAGCGCGGTCAACGCCGGGGCCTCGACCTCAGCCGCCCCCGCCGACCCGTACGCCTGGAAGAACGTGCAGATCGCCGGTGGCGGCTTCGTGCCGTCGGTCGTCTACAACCAGACCGAGAAGAACCTCATCTACGCCAGGACCGACATCGGCGGCGCCTACCGCTGGGAACAGTCGACCAAGTCCTGGACGCCGCTGCTCGACTGGGTCGGCTGGGACAAGTGGGGCTACAACGGCGTCGACAGCATCGCCACCGACCCCGTGCAGACCAACCGCGTCTACGCCGCCGTCGGCATGTACACCAACACCTGGGACCCCAACAACGGCGCCATCCTGCGCTCGTCGGACAAGGGCAAGACCTGGCAGACCACCCAGCTCCCCTTCAAACTCGGCGGCAACATGCCGGGCCGGGGCATGGGCGAGCGGCTGGCCGTGGACCCGAACAGGAACAGCGTCGTCTACTTCGGCGCCCCCAACGGCAACGGCCTGATGAAGAGCACCGACTACGGAGCCACCTGGGCGAAGGTGACCGCCTTCCCCAACGCCGGCAACTACGCCGCGGACCCCGGCGACCCGAACGGCTACCTGAGCCACAAGCCCGGCGTGGTCTGGGTGACCTTCGACCCGTCCAGCGCCACCTCGGGCAACCTCACCCAGCGGATCTACGTCGGCGTGGCCGACAAGGAGAACTCCGTCTACCGCACCACGAACGGCGGCACCACCTGGGAGCGCGTCGCGGGCCAGCCCACCGGCTACCTCGCGCACAAGGGAGTCCTCGACCACAAGAACGGCTTCCTCTACATCGCCACCAGCGACACCGGCGGGCCGTACGACGGGGCCAAGGGCGACGTGTGGAAGCTCAACACCACCACCGGCGCGTGGACCCAGATCAGCCCGATCCCCTCCAGCAGCGCCGACGACTACTTCGGCTACAGCGGCCTGACCATCGACAGGCAGAACCCGTCGACCCTCATGGTCGCCACCCAGATCTCCTGGTGGCCGGACGTCATCTTCTTCCGCAGCACCGACTCGGGCGCCACCTGGACCCGCATCTGGGACTTCTCCTCCTACCCCAACCGCAGCTTCCGCTACAAGATGGACATCTCCGCCGCTCCCTGGCTGACCTTCGGCACCAACCCGCAACCCCCGGAGGTGACGCCCAAGCTCGGCTGGATGACCGAGTCGCTGGAGATCGACCCGTTCGACTCGAACCGGATGATGTACGGCACCGGCGCCACCATCTACGGCACCGAGGACCTCAAGACCTGGGACACCGGCGGCCAGATCACCATCAAGCCGATGGTCAAGGGCCTGGAGGAGACCGCGGTGCTCGACCTGGTCAGCCCGCCGTCCGGCGCGCCCCTGGTCAGCGCGCTCGGCGACATCGGCGGCTTCCGGCACACCAACCTCGACACCGTGCCCCCGATGATGTTCACCGCGCCCAGCTTCACCAGCTCCACCAGCCTCGACTACGCGGAGACCAACCCGAGCGTGATGGTGCGGGCCGGCAACTTCACCGACGCGGACCGGCCCAATGACAGCCACGTCGCCTTCTCCACCGACGGCGGCGCCAACTGGTTCCAGGGCACCGAGCCCGGCGGCGTGAACGAGGGCGGCACCGTGGCGGCGGCCGCCAACGGCAGCCGCTTCGTCTGGGCGCCCAAGGGCGTCACCGTCCACTACTCGGTGGGCTACGGCAACACCTGGACGCAGTCCTCCGGCATCCCGACCGACGCGATCGTCGAATCCGACCGGGTCAACAGCAACAAGTTCTACGGCTTCAGCGGCGGCACGTTCTACGTGAGCACCAACGGCGGCCAGACCTTCGCCGCCACCGCCGCCACCGGGCTGCCCACCACGGGCAAGTTCAAGGCCGTCCCCGGGCGCGAGGGCGACATCTGGCTCACCGGCGACACCGGCCTCTTCCACTCCACCAACTCCGGCGCGTCGTTCACCAAGCTGACGAGCGCCACCAAGGGCGTCAACATCGGGTTCGGCAAGGCCGCCCCCGGCGCGACCTACCCGGCGCTCTACGCGGTGGCCACCGTGGACGGCGTGACCGGCGTCTTCCGCTCCGACGACACCGGTGCGTCCTGGGTGCGGATCAACGACGACCAGCACCAGTACGGCAACATGGGGGAGGCCATCACCGGCGACCCGAGGGTCTACGGCCGGGTCTACCTGGGCACCAACGGCCGGGGCATCCTCTACGCCGACCGCACCGGCGGCCCGACGACCACCCCGACCGTGACCCCCACCGTGACCCCCACGGTCACGCCCACCGTGACCCCGACCGTCACCCCGACCGTGACCCCGACCGTCACCCCGCCGCCCGGCGGCTGCTCGGCCACCTACACGGTGACCAACTCCTGGCCCACCGGCTTCCAGGGCTCGGTGACGGTCAAGAACACCGGCACCGCACCGATCACCGGCTGGACGGTCAAGTGGACCTACGCCAACGGCCAGACGATAAGCCAGATCTGGAACGGCACGCTCACCCAGACCGGGAGCAACGTGTCGGTGAAGAACGTGAACTGGAACGGCAACCTCGCCGCGGGCGGCACCGCCGACTTCGGCTTCACCGCCAACCAGTCCGGCACCAACCCCGTCCCGGCCGTCACCTGCACCACCGGGTGACCTGACGTGCGGCCTCGCGGGAGCCCCGGCGGCCTTCCGCGAGGCGGTGCGACCGGTTGACGTGCGGCCTCGCGGGGCATGCCCGGCGGCTTTCCGCGAGGCGGCGTGACCGGTTGACGTGCGGCCTCGCGGGGAGCGCCCGGCGGCCCTCCGCGAGGCCGTGCAACCATTGGAGGTGACCTCCGAAAAGGGGGACACGCCATTTTGATGGTCCCCCTATCCTTGGACGAAACGGATGTATCGAGGGGGACAGGTGGCTATCTCAGACGGGGTGCGGGGCGCCCAGCCGGGAGACGGCGACCCGGCGGTCTCCGGTCAGGAAGACCCGGCCCAGCCCGCGGTCGGCGACGCGGACACGCTGAAGGTGGAGGCCGCTCGCCGTTCCGGCCTGCGCGGCTGGCGCGACGGTGTGCGGGCGACCCCCAGCGGCCGGCTCGCGGTGAAGATCGTCGTCGGGGTCATCGGGGCGCTCCTGGTGATCGGCGGTCTCATCCTGATCCCGTTCCCCGGGCCCGGCTGGCTCATCGTCTTCGCCGGCCTCGCCGTACTGGCCACCGAGTTCCACTGGGCCCACCGCGTGCTGGAGTTCGGCAAGAAGACCCTCGCCGCCTGGACCGACTGGCTCAGGGACCGGGGCTGGACGATCCGCATCCTCGTCGTCGGCGTCACCCTGCTCGCCGCCGGAGCCATCATCTGGCTCGCGCTCAAGCTGAGCCTGGGCATCGACGTGGTCGCCGAAGCCCAGAAGCTGCTCATCCGCCGCTGACGACCGGCCCTGGCCACAGCGCCACAGTGCTCACAGGGCCATACCAAAATGGGTGATTGGCCAGACCGGTGGCTGTATCTCCCTTAGGCTGCCGCCGTGTCGGTGAATATCGCGGTCGTCGCGCTACTAATGGTGTCAGGTGGGCTCGGGCAGGGCTCCGTGGAGGATGTCCGGTTACCCGGTACGGGGATAACTCTGCACGAGAGTTCCTCGGACGTGTTGACCCTCAAGGCGTACATGACCAGCAAATTGACTTATCTCCGCAGAGCCGATGGCGTCTTCGCCAAACGGGCCCCCCTGAACGAGGTCGCCGTCGCCCCCGGCGGCGCACGCGTGGTGGGCATCCCGACGCTCTACACCACGGGCGGCCGTGACTCCGTGGTCGTCATCGACGGCAAGACCGGCAAGACCGGCAAGACGATCAACACGGTCAAGGAGCCGCTGACCGCCTCCTACCCCTACTGGCACCGAGGCGGCCGGCAGGTGGTGCTGACGGTGGAGAAGAAGGTCGCCAAGAAGTGGAACACCATCGGCTTCACGATCGTCGACACCGTCGCCGGCACGGCCCGCTCGGTGACCGTCCCCGGCGTCGACAAGACCGCGACGTTCCACTGGGCCCCCGACGGCAGGCAACTCGTGGCGAGCCACGGCGATGGCGCCCGCTTCTACGGCATTGACGGCAAGGTCAGGCGCAACCTGACCCAGTCGGGCACCCCCACCGGCGGCGAGGACATCTTCTCCCCCTCGGGCAACCGCCTGTCCGCCTGGTGCCCCGCCCGCTTCCGCGAACACGTCTGCCTCGTCGACCGGGTCTCGGGCAAGGTCGTCAGCAGAGTCCCGATCAAACCTGAGACCATGTGGGGCTGGTGGGACGACACCCACCTCATCGCCGTCCTCCCCACCAAGAACGCCTTCCGCGTCGCCGTCGTCACCACCACCGGCAAGGTAGCCCGCGTCCTCGCCGACATCCCAGCCGCCGACTGGAAAAAAGACCCCTACCTCGCCTACAACCGCCGCTAACCCACCGCCGCCTTCTTTACCAGCTTCACCCCGCTGCACTCTTTTCGTACGGCAAGCCACATCAACTTTCGTACGGCAAGCCACCTCAACGCCACCCGCCGTGGCCAGCACCGCCCGGCGGGTCCATGGCACTCACGAGCGGTGGCTGACCACCGCAACAACGAACCGCCGGCGTGAGTTCTCCGCTCCAACCCCGCGCACGAATCCCGCCGACGCGTCGACCCGGAATCGGTGCCGGAGCCGCATCGCGGTCATCGGCGTGCGCGGTCGTAGACCAGGGCGATCTCGCCCAGGGCGCCGGTCTCCTGGTGGGTGAGCGTCCACTTCGATGCCGGCAGGCCGTCCTCGAACAGTCGCTGCCCGCCCCCGGCGATCTCGGGGAAGATCATGAGGTGCAGCCGGTCGAGCAGGTCTGCCGAGAGGAGCGGCTTGATGATGCTCGCGCTGCTGTTGACGAGGATGTCTCCCGTACCGGTGGCCTTGAGGTCGGTGACGACGTCCGCGGCGGGGGCGTTCACCACGCGGGTGCGTTCCCACGGAGCTTCGGTCAAGGTGGTCGAGAAGACCACCTTCTCTGTGTCGACGAGCCACTTCGCGTATCCGCGATCACGCGGATCGGCGTTCTCGTCTTCGGCGACCGACGGCCAGTACCCCAGGAATCCCTCGGCGTTGAGCCGGCCGAGCAGCGCCGTCGTCGCGCCCTCCCAGATGCGGGTCATGTGGTCCCGCGCGACCTCGGTGGTCACGTAAGGGGCGAACGCCCCGAAATCGCTGGGCCCGCCGGGGCCGTTGTAACGCCCGTCGAGGGTGAGGCTCAGGTTCGCGGTCACCCTGCGGCTGGTCGAGTTGGTCATTTTGTGCCCCTTGTATCGGTGTCGTGCGAGTCTGCGGCAAGGGTCGCCGCGAGCTTGTCGAGGCTCTGGCCGAAGCCGATCTCGATGCCTGCGACGAAGTCCGCGGAGTCGACTGTGCTGTCGGTGATCCGGAAGTGGACGTCGAGGTCTGTGCCGGTGTCGGTGGGCCGGAGGCCGAGGTCGAGGTGGGCGGTGAAGGCGAGGCCGCCGTCGGGAAGCAGTGGGGAGAGCCGGTAGGCGAGGCGCTCACCGGGGCGTACGTCGTCGACGACTCCCTCCGCGCGCCCGGCGACCAGGTCGGAGCCGCCGGTGTCCTCGGCATCGCGGTACTCATGGACGATCCGCCCGCCCGGTCGCGCCTCGAAGACGAGCTCGGAGACGCGCAGGTCGTCGGGCGTCCACCAGTGGGCGAGCAGGGAGGTCTCGGTCAGGTGGCGCCAGACCAACTCGGGGCGCCCCGTCAGTGACCGGAGGAACCTGAACGAGCGGTCGTCGGCCCATCCCGGCTCCTGCGCGGCGAGCCGCTCTGTGTGGAGGCTGAGCCCGTAGCGGTCGTAGGTCTCGCGGGGGCCGCCGACCTGGTCCGCGGTGTCGGCGAGCCGGCTGAGCGCGGCCGCCAGGTCCCGTAAGGGTGCGGTCCGGAGCGCGTAGATGCGGCGCTGGCCGGTGCGCTGGGAGGTGACGACGCCCGCGCGCTCAAGGGCCTGCAGGTGCTTGGTCGTCTGCGGCTGGCGCGCCTCGGCGAGCTGGGCCAGGACGCCGACCGGCCGGGGCCGCTCGGCCAACAGGCTCACGAGCCGCCAGCGGGCCGGGTCGGCCAGTGCGGTGAGGAGTACGTCCATAGGGGAAAGTATTCTCCATAGAGAATATTCGTGTCAAGGAATATCTGCTGTGGCGCCTCGGAGTGCGGGAGTCTTGAAGTCCGCCAGAAAAATGTTGTGGTGGGATGTCGAGAACCCGCGCGCGGCTACGTCCCTGGAGTGAACGCGGCCACAATGGGGGCCGTACCGCACTGAGGGAGAACATGATGGCCAAGTACCTGCTGCTCAAGCACTACCGGGGCGCGCCGGCATCGGTCAACGACGTGCCGATGGACCAGTGGACGCCGGAGGAGGTTTCGGCCCACGTGCAGTACATGCGTGACTTCGCCGCTCGGCTCGAGGGCACCGGCGAGTTCGTCGACGGTCAGGCGCTCTCCTCGGAGGGCACGTTCGTCCGCTCCGACGGCGAGGGGCGGCCGCCGATCACCGACGGCCCGTTCGCGGAGACCAAGGACCTGATCGCCGGCTGGATGGTGATCGACGTCGAGACCTACGAGCGGGCGATCGAGTTGGCCGGCGAGTTGTCCGCGGCTCCGGGTGCGGGTGGGAAGCCGATCCACGAGTGGCTCGAGGTGCGCCCGTTCCTGGGCGCGCACTCGACTGTCACGGAGTGACGCACGGTGGACGAGGCCGTGCTGCGGACCCTCACCCCCACGGTGATCGGTGTCCTCGTCCGTCGCGGAGCTGACTTCGCGGCGGCCGAGGATGCCGTGCAGGACGCCCTGGTCGAGGCCGTGCGCGTGTGGGCGGACGACCGGCCGCGAGACCCCAAGGGCTGGCTGGTCACCGTGGCCTGGCGTAAGTTCCTCGACGCCGCCCGCGCCGACACCTCCCGGCAACACCGGGAGGTACGCGTCGAGGGCGAGCCCATGCCCGGCCCGGGCGAGGCGGTGGACGACACGCTCCAGCTGTACTTCCTGTGTGCGCACCCGTCCCTGACACCGGCTTCGGCCGTCGCGCTCACGCTGCGCGCGGTCGGCGGCCTGAGCACGCGTCAGATCGCGCAGGCCTACCTCGTGCCGGAGGCGACCATGGCCCAGCGGATCAGCAGGGCCAAGCGGACCGTCTCGGGCGTCCGGCTCAACCAGCCCGGTGACGTCGCCACGGTGCTGCGCGTGCTCTACCTGGTCTTCAACGAGGGCTACTCCGGCGATGTCGACCTAGCCGGCGAGGCGATCCGGCTCACTCGCCAGCTGGCGGCCAAGACCAACCATGAGGAGGTCGCGGGCCTGCTCGCGCTCATGCTGCTCCACCACGCACGGCGCCCGGCGCGGACCGGCCCCGACGGCAGGCTCGTGCCTCTTGCCGAGCAGGACCGCAGCCTGTGGAACACCCGCCTGATCGCCGAGGGCGTCGACGTGCTCCAGGCAGCCCTCGCCCGCGACCGCCTGGGCGAGTTCCAGGCCCAAGCCGCCATCGCCGCGCTGCACGCCGACGCCCAGACGGCCGAGGAGACCGACTGGGTACAGATCGTCGAGTGGTACGACGAACTGGTGCGCCTCACCGACAGCCCGGTGGCCCGCCTCAACCGGGCCGTCGCGGTCGGCGAGGCCGACGGCCCGCGGGCCGGTCTGGCCGCCCTGGCGGAACTCGACCCCGCCCTGCCCCGCCACACCGCCGTCGCGGCGTACCTGCACGAGCGTGACGGTGACCCGGTGACCGCGGCACGGCTCTACGCCGAAGCCGCCCGATCGGCGCCCAGCCTCCCCGAACGCGACCACCTCACGCGACAGGCCGCACGGCTCAACGCGCGGCTGCGCGGTTGAGCGGCGGGCATTCACCGACCCGATGGCGACGGCCTGCTCACCCTGTCGGCCGGCCGGACCGCGTCACTTGCCGGTCAAGAGGCCGATATCCCGTGCTCCTCGCTCCTGGCCGGCGATCACCGCAAGAGGAACCCCAACTGGACACTGCAGCGCAATGGCGGCCGCTGACACGTTCCTTGCCGGCTCCCCGACTTCGGACAAGGTGGTGAGAGTCATTCGATAGATGGACGGCATCGCAAGGCGGGATCATCGTCCCCGCTGCCGGATCAGGTGATCACACTCCTCGGTGGCGTCTTCGTAGCTGCTCAGCAGGAAGGTGTGGATCGTCGCCAGTTGGTCAGGAGAGAAGGTGGCCATCAATCGGCGGCTGCGGGCATCGATCCCCTCGTAGAACGAAGCGATTCGTGCGAGTCCTGGGGCCGAAGCCTCGACGAGTACGCGGCGGCGGTCCTGTGGGTCGGGTTGACGTCGGACGTATCCCGCCTTCTCCAGACGGTCGATCATGTGCGTGACCGCGCCGGTGGTGCGCCCGAGTTGGGAACTGAGTGCGCCCGCGGTGGAGGCTCCCGCGCGGTTGAGCGCGTGCAGGCAGAGCAGGTCGGTCTGGGCGATGCCGAGGTGCTGGGCGATCAGGTCGTTCAGACGTCCCAGGGCTCCGGCGAGGTCCGTCATGGACGTGACGATCCGGTCGGCCGGTTCCTCCATGTGATCGTCATGCGGTTTGACGGGCATGCGAGGCTCCATTTATCTTCGCGATTCAGATACTTAGTGATGCAGCTAGTGTATCCGATGCCTACTTCTGCGAACTGGAGAGCCCTCGGTGTCTACCGACGCATCAGCCCCAGCCACCACACCTGTCACCGCCAGAGCGCGGACAGTGGCACTCGCCGTCATCCTGCTGGCGAGCTTCATGGACCTGCTCGACGTCACCATCGTGAACATCACTCTGCCCTCCGTCAGAGCGGAGCTCGATGCCTCGCCCGCGCACCTGCAGTGGATGCTCGCCGGCTACACGCTCACGTTCGCCCTGGGCATCATCACCGGGGCCAGGCTCGGCGACCTGTACGGCTACAAGCGCGTCTTCCTCGTAGGAATCGCGGGCTTCACCGTCGCTTCCGCCCTGTGCGGCGCCGCCCCCACCGCCGAGGTACTGGTGGGCGCCCGCGTCGTCCAGGGCCTCTTCGCCGCGGCGATGGTTCCCCAGGTGCTCTCACAGATCCAGCTCATGTACGCCCCGCACGAGCGCGGCGGAGCCATGGCGGCCTTCTCCTCCCTGTCCGGGCTGGCGGCCGCCACCGGGCCGATCCTCGGCGCGATGCTGCTGGAGGCCGACTGGTTCGGCCAGGGCTGGCGAACCGTGTTCTGGATCAACGTCCCCGTCGGCATCCTGGCATTCCTCACAGCCGCCGCCGTACTGCCGGAGGCACGCAGCACCACACGGCCACGCCTTGACCTCGCCGGCGTCCTCATCTCGTCAGCGGGTCTGGTCCTGGTCCTCTACCCGCTCATCAAGGGCAGCGAGCAAGGCAGCAGCTGGCCCCTATGGGCATACGTGAGCATGATCCTCGGCGTCACTGTTCTGGCCGGCTTCGTCCGGCATCAGTGGCACCTCTCCGGCCGAGGGAAGTCCCCTCTGATCGAGGTCGCGCTCTTTCGGGTGCGCTCGGTCGGCGGCGGCCTCCTGATCCAGTTTCTCTTCTTTCTCCCGGTGATGGGCTTCTTCCTCACCTTCATGCAACTCCTTCAGCCCGGCCTCGGCATGACACCCATGAGCGCCGGACTGACGATCCTGCCGTGGCCGATCGCCACCACCCTCGCAGCCGGACTCGGAGCGGCGGTGCTGCTTCCACGCCTCGGGCGCACCACGGTGCAGATCGGGCTCGTCGTGCTGGCCGCCGGCTTCGTTCTCCTCGCCGTGGCCGCGGACTCCGCCACACCCGCCACGAACTGGGTCAGCTTCCTGCCCGGTGTCGTCGTCGGCGGCCTGGGGATGGGGCTGACCGTGGCGCCGCTGGCCCAACTGACTCTGGACAAGGTCCCCGCCAGCCATGCGGCTTCCGGATCCGGCCTGTTCAACACCGTCGCTCAGCTCGCCGCGTCCGTGGGAGTAGCCCTCTTCGGCACGGTCTTCTTCGCTCGGCTGTCCACCCACGCCGGCGAGCCGACCGGCGGATACACAACAGCCTTCACCGCCACCATCTGGGGCAGCCTCCTCCTGCTCGCGATCACCTTCGCCGTCAGTTTCCTGCTGCCGCGCAAAGGGGCTGTATCCACCCCGGCCTAGGTGCTGACCCCGTCTCGCGAACCTGATCGCGGGCACCGGCAAATAGCAGGTGTGACGATGATGGATCGATCAACCCCACCGGAGATCGAAATCGAGCAAAGTGACACGTCGCTGATCGACCGGTCACTGCGCGAACCAGAGATCTTCTCCCTCGTGTTCGACCGGTACGGAGGTCAGGTACACCGCTATCTGGCGCGGCGGGCAGGACCGGGCGACGCCGACGACCTGATGTCCGAAACGTTCCTGGCAGCGTTCAAACAACGCGATCGCTTCACCTCCAGCCGAAGCCCCACCGGCGCACTGCCGTGGCTGCTGGGCATCGCGACCAATTTGCTCCGCATGCACCAACGATCCGAGGCCAGGCGCTGGGCCGCTTTGGCGCGTACCGGAGCTGAACCGGCGGTACCGGCGCCGGCCGATCAGGTGGTCGCCCGGGTCGACGCGGAAGTCGCCTTCCGGCTGATGGCCGGAGTGCTCGAAGAGCTGGCGGACGGTGATCGCGATGCGCTGTTGCTCTTTGCCTGGGCCGGGCTGACGTACGAGGAGATCGCCGTCGCCCTGGGCGTTCCCATCGGAACCGTCCGGTCACGCCTTCACCGAGCCCGGCTCCGGCTGCGCACCGCGCTCTCCGCCTCCAACGACGAAAAGGAATGACGACCATGGATGAGATCGAGCTGCTGAGCAGCATGGGAACGGATGTGCCGCCGGTGTCCGAGCGGGCTCAGGCCCAGACAAGGTCCGTGTTGCTGGCCGCGGCAACGGACGAACGCGGGAGTGCGGCCGAAACGCTCCTGCCGTCCGCGCCACCTCTGTCGCCCGCCCGCGACGGCCGGTTCCGAACCCGCCGAAGGCTGAAGCTCGGCCTCGTCGCCATTGGGCTGGCCCTCTCCGCGGCGATCATCCTCCCGTTGACGACCGGTACGGAAGACCCCGCTCACGCGGCCTACCTCCTGACCAAGAACCCCGGCGGCACGATCACCATCACGATCAACCAGTTCACTGACGCGAAGAAGCTGGAGCAGGATCTGAGGCAGCTGGGGGTCGCCGCCGTCGTGGACTACGTGCCCGAGGGCAAGCGCTGCCAGGAACCGCGCGCCCGCTATCTGGGCACCCTTGTCAACCGCGTGGTTCAAGCGGACGCGGGCGCGAGCTTCACGCTTCATCCGGAAATGATCGAGACCGGCCAGACCTTGGTGGCCACTGCGACGTTCAACGATCCCACCGATGCCGGCTCGGGCTCGGCGATCGGCTTCGAACTGGCGGAAGGCACGGTCGCGCCGTGCACACAACTCGACAGCGATCAAGCCGCCGAATAGGAGGCCGCCGGTGGCGCGCGGGTAGACGCATCTCAGGTTTCCAGCAGGAGCTTCGGGGCCGGCAGCGGGCCGCCGGGGAAGTGCTGTAGTGCCACCACGGGCTAAGGGCTTGGGGTGTGTGGGCGTTCCAACGCCCACACACCCTCTCCCACCCGGGGAAACCTGTCAGGTGTCCGGACTCAGGCCGACCCGGCGGCGTGACCCGGTGCGGCCGGCTCTCGTCCTGCTCGGCGGGTGGTGTTGCCCGCTACGGTCGTGGAGGACCGTCGGCCTGGCGTTGCAGCTGTTCTCATCAGCAGCCCTTGGCCGGCGGTGAGCAGAATTGGACCTCGGGGTAGCGCGGGGAGGGCTTGTCGAGCAGGGGTTGCGGCTTGCCGCGCAGGTGCAGGTCGAAGAAGGCTGAGACGTACTTGCGGGTGATGTCCATCGAGCGGGTTCCCTTCAGGCCGCCGCCGAGGTCCGCGCCGAGTTGCTGGATCAGCATGTCGTAGTCGGTGAAGGACGGGTGCAGCGCCCCCTCCACCTCCAGCCAGCGTTTCCAACCGGTCATGTGCTCCCAGTCACGTTTCCACGTGTCGTCCTTCTCCTGCGTGCCGAAGATCAAGAACGGTCGTGCCAGTCCGCTCTCCGGGATCGGGAGGAAGAACCTGCCGTCCATGTTGATCCCGGCGCGTACCCGCGAGTCTCGCAGCATGGTCTCAGGGGCGGCGGCGCCTCCGGCGGAGCTGCCCGCCATCGCGATCCGGGACGGATCGATCAGAGCGGCGCCCTTCCACTTGGGGTGTGGACCGGTCAGCTGGTCGAGCACGAAGGAGATGTCGATCACCCGGCTCCGGATCACCTTTCGGCCGAAGTCGTCGGGGTCGGCGTTGTCATCGGATTCGATCTCGCACGCGGCGCAGGTGGTGACACGCCCGTCGGGGAAGGTGGTGGCGAAGTTCTCGTAGGTGTGGTCGATGCTCGCCACCACGTACCCTCGGCTCGCCAGGTCCTCGGCCAGGCCCGTCAGTGAACTGCGCACCCAGGTGAAACCTGGAGACAGCACCACGAGCGGCAGACCGCGCCGGCGCCCCGCCGGCTCGGCGTCGGCGAAGGCGTTCGTCCGGGTCCAGCTCAGTCCCTCGGGCGGTATCTTCTCCAGTTCCTCTATCCCTGAGCCCTTCAAGAGCAGCTCCGACTCCTTGGGCGTGACGTACGGCGCGCGCCGTTCGCCGCGTGCCTGCGTCGGATACCACAGGGAGACCATGAGCTCCCTGGCCTCGGCGGAGGGCACCCACGGGTCGGGGCGCGAGGTGTCCGTCAGGTGCAGGGATGTCGTGCCGACCTGGTGAGGGCCGGTCGGCTCGGGCAGAAACGGCGTGCTGATCGCGGCGGCGGCAGCGGCGGGGGCCGGCGCCGAGAAGGCGGGGGCCACGAGGGCGAGGAGTCCCGCGACCGTGGCCAGAAGCACCGGCTTCTTCCGTGCCGGGCGGGTGTTGTCATGTGGCATGGGTTGATCTTGCGGCTTGGGGATCGCCGCCGGCACCGGTCGAAGGGCCCGTTGCCGCCGTTCCCAGCCGTACTTTCGACCGATTCCAGGCGGGTCGCGGCGGCGGGCTCGGTGGTTCTTCCGGGCCTGCGGGGCCGTTCCGCCCCTCGGCCGCGCGGTGTTCGGGGAGCGTTGAGGCCGCCGCGCCCGGCGGACGCCTTCCTGCGCCTGCTCGACCGGCTCGCCACCACCGGCTGCTCGCGCGTCGCCGTCCACTTCGACAAGCACCGAACGCCGTGCGGCTCCCTACCCTTCTGACCAGCGGGGATCAGGTGTGAGAGGCAGTTGATGGGGGACGGACACACGTGACGGCGCACGCTGAGCGGAGGCATACGGGGTCCCTATGAGCAGCACTCCGATCGCAGATCACGCCCTGCTGTCCGACTGCCACTCCGCCGCGCTCGTCACCTCCGGCGGCTCGGTGGACTGGTTGTGCTTTCCCCGGTTCGACAGTCCGTCGATCTTCGGCCGGCTGCTCGACGACGGTGCGGGGCACTGGTCGATCCGCCCGGCGGCCGACGGGGAGACCTCCCGGCGCTACCTCGACCACACGCTGGTGCTGGAAACGACCTTCCGGACGGCGACGGGCACCGTGCTGCTGACCGAGGCGCTGGCCATGGGGCTGGGGAACTCGGGTCACCGGCTCGGCGAGGGCGCCCCGCACCTGCTGCTCCGCTCGCTGACCTGCACGGACGGCGAGGTCGACGTCGACGTCGAGTATGTCCCGCGGCCCGAGTACGGCATCGTCATGCCCCTGCTGTCGGAGGTGGAGGGCGGCGTCACCGCGCGTGGCGGAGCCGAGTGGCTGGTGCTGTCCACGCCCGTCCCGATGACGCTGGACAACTGCGGCGCGCACTGCCGTACGACGCTGAGGGCGGGAGAAGCCGTCGGCTTCGCTCTGCACCGCTCGACGCTGGAAGCGCTGCCCGCGCGGGTCTGGACGCAGGACGAGATCGCCGCGCTGCTGGCCGCCACCGTGGACGCCTGGCGGTCGTGGTCGGCGCTGCACCAGAACTACGAGGGGCCATGGCGTGAGCTGGTCCACCACAGCGGGCTGGTGCTGCAGGCGCTCACCTACCAGCCCAGCGGCGCCATCGTCGCGGCCGCCACCACGTCGTTGCCCGAGGGGATCGGGGGGATACGCAACTGGGACTACCGTTTCTCCTGGGTGCGCGACGCCAGCTTCACCATGGAGGCGCTGTGGGTGGCGGCCTGCCCCGACGAGGCCGACCGCTTCTTCGCCTTCATGACCACTGCGGCGGCCAGTTCCATGGCGCGCGGGGAGTCGCTGCAGATCATGTTCGGCGTCGGCGGCGAGCACGATCTCACCGAACGGGTGCTGCCGCATCTGGCGGGATGGCGGGACAGCCGTCCGGTGCGGGTGGGCAACGGCGCGTGGAACCAGCGGCAACTGGATGTGTACGGCGAGCTGCTCGGCGCGGCCCATCGCCTGTCCGGCCAGCTCACCTACCTCGACCCGGACCTGCGCGACTTCCTCGTCGCCCTCGTCGACACCGCCGTGCTGCGCTGGGGGGAGACCGACCACGGCATCTGGGAGGTGCCGGGACGGCGCAGGCACTTCGTGCACTCCAAGGTCATGTGCTGGGTCGCGCTCGACCGCGGCATCGCCATGGCTGCCCGTCTGGACGCCGACGGCAGGGTCGCCGAGTGGAAGGCGGCGCGGGAGGAGATCCGGGAGACCGTGCTCCGCGACGGCTGGAACGACACGGTCGGCGCCTTCACCCAGTACTTCGGGTCCGCGGAGATCGACGCGTCCGCCTTGATGATGCCGATCGTCGGGTTCCTGCCCGCCGACGACCCCAGGGTGCTGGCCACGATCGACGCCGTCGCCGATCGGCTCACCGACGGGCACGGCCTGGTCCGCCGTTACCGGAGCGGCGTCGACGGCTTGGCCGGCGAGGAGGGCGCCTTCCTGCTGTGCACCTTCTGGCTCGCGCAGGCGCTGGCCATGTCCGGTCAGCTCGGACGGGCCCGCGTCGTCTTCGCACGAGCCGCCCGCTTCGTCAACGACGTCGGCCTGCTCGCCGAGGAGGTCGATCCGGTGACCGGCGAGTCGCTCGGCAACGTTCCCCAGGCGTTCAGCCACATCGGCCTGGTCAACGCCGCCTGGGCGATCGCCGAGGCCGAAGCGTCACCCCGGGCGTGACGGCACCGCCTGGGTGGTGTGTGAGGTCCGATGACCGCCGGTGCTCGGGAGCCGTCCGGCCGAGGATCGGCCTATGAGTCATGACATCCGGGCCATCGAGCCCGACGTGGTGGGGTCGCTGCTGACGATGGACGACGCTGGGCGGCCGCCGCAGATGGTCGTCGATGACGAGGGGGGCAGTCCGCTGCGTTGCTGCCTGGGCAAGGCACGTCCCGGGGAGCGGATCGCGCTGGTGACCTATGCGCCGTTGCGGCGCTGGGCGGCGGAGACGCGGGTGGACCCGGGCGCGTACGACGAGCAGGGGCCGATCTTCGTTCACCTGACCGGCTGCCCGGGGGCGGAGCCCGGCTGGCCCGGGGCGCACACCAGCCACCGGATGCTCCGTGCGTACGCCGCCGACGGCCACATCCTGGGGGGCCGCTATCTGGCTGAGGGGGCCGACCCCGAGGTGGCGCTGAAGGAGGCGTTCGAGGACGAGGAGGTGGCGGTGGTGCACGTGCGCGCGATCGAGTTCGGCTGTTTCCAGTTCGAGGTACGGCGCGGCTGAGAGCGGGTGTGCCCCACGGCGCGGACCCGTCCGCGGAGGCCGTCGCCGTCGCTGTTCTCGGCGCGGTCCAGCCGGTGGCCGCGTGGGTTCGCGGGCCGCGACGAGTACGGCATGCTGACCACACCCACCACCGCGCGGTCCGACCGGTGGTCGCTTGGGGTTCGCGGGAGTCCCGGTCCGGGGCAGTTGGTCGTGTGCGGGGGCCGGGGTCAGCGGATTTCGAGGGTGTGGGATCGGCGGGTGACCAGTTCGCCGATCACCGGGGCGCCGGGGATCTCGCCGGCGAGCAGGAGGCCGCCCGAGGTCTGGGCGTCGGCGAGGAGGAGGAGGGTCTCCTCGTCGGTGTCGCCGGGATCGGTGTGCGGGGCCACCCAGCCGAGGTTGCGGCGGGAGCCGCCCGGTACGTAGCCCTTGCCGGCGGAGTCGCGGGCCCCCTCGATGAACGGTACGGCCGAGGCGTCGAGCACCGCCGTCACCCCGGAGGCGCGGGCGAGCTTGTAGAGGTGGCCGAGCAGTCCGAAACCGGTGACGTCGGTGGCGCAGCGCACACCGGCCGCGAGGGCGGCGCGGGAGGCGTCGGCGTTGAGGCGGGTCATGGTCTCGATCGCCTGAGGGAAGATCTCGCCCGTCGTCTTGTGCCGGTTGTTCAGCACGCCCGAGCCGATCGGTTTGGACAGCGACAGCGGCAGCCCGGCCCGGCCGGCGTCGTTGCGCATCAGCCGCGCCGGGTCGGCGGTGCCGGTGACGGCCATGCCGTACACCGGTTCGGGGCCGTGCACGCTGTGCCCGCCCGCCAGGTGGCAGCCGGCCTGCCGGGTCACCGCCGCGCCGCCGCGCAGCACCTCCGCCGCGACCTCGTACGGCAGGTCCTCACGTGGCCAGCACAGCAGGTTGAGCGCGACGATCGGGGCGCCGCCCATCGCGTAGACGTCGGAGAGGGCGTTGGCGGCGGCGATCCGGCCCCAGTCGTAGGGGTCGTCGACGACGGGGGTGAAGAAGTCGGCGGTGCTGACGATCGCCTGCCCGTCGCCCAGCCGTACGACCGCCGCGTCGTCGCCCGTCTCCAGCCCCACCAGCAGTTCGCCGTGCGGGTCGACGGGGACGGTGACGCCGAGGCCGGCCAGCACGCCCTCCAACTCGCCCGCCGGGATCTTGCAGGCGCATCCGCCGCCCTGCGCGTAGTGCGTCAGCCGTCGCATGCCCAGACTGTAACCCGCGGCGAACAGATCGTCACGAGCATTGGACGGCCGGTGGGCGGTGCTGCGCGTCGGTGAGTCCGGCGGGTGGGCGGGCGCGGGCATCGGGTGGGCCCGGCCGGTCGGTCGTCACGGGCGGCGGACGAGTTTCTGCCACAGGATTCGCGCGGCGAACGGCAGCGCGGCCGTCCGGCGTCCCGGTGCGACCAGGGCGGCCCCCCGCCACAGCAACCGCATGCCGTACAGCAGTTCCGTCGCGCCGGTGCCGTCGACCGCGACGGCGAGCGGCTTGGCGCACGGGGTCGCACCCGACAGCACGGGGAACTCCCCGGCCAGGTGCGGATCCCGGCACGACCTGACGATGACGGGTACGGCCAGCAGCCCGGCCAGCCGTTCGGCGATCGACGAGCAACCGCCACACGAGCTGTCGTAGACCACCACAAGCCTGGCCGTCGAAGTACCACGCGGGGCCGGGCAAGGGCCGGAGGGCCGGTGGTGAGAGGCAGCGCGGCGCGGGATGTCCGGCGGAGCGGGTGGCGTGGGGAGAGCTGGGTCGGGTGGGCGGAGCGCAGGTGTGGCCGGGGGAGGGGGAGACCGGAAGGGGAGGGGGTGGGGGGTCATGGGAGGAGGGCCAGGGTGAGGGCGGTCGCGGTGGCGGTGGCGGTGGCGAGGGCCAGGAAGCGTTGGTTGGCGTGCCACAGGGTGGTCCAGCTCCCGTCGTCGCTGTGGGCCATGCTGACCGCGGCCATGATCCAGCGCGCCGCCGCGAAACCGGTGCCCGCCGCCAGCGCCCCGGGCAGCGGTACGGCCAGCACCAGCGCGGCCAGCACCAGGTGGGGCAGGGCGGAGGGGGAGTAGGTGCGCATCCCCGTCCCCATCTCGAAGCCGAACTGGATGCCGCCCGCCAGCCGTCCCCGGTTGAGCACGTGCTCGGGGACGAGCCGCCGGTTCTCCGGGACGGGCAGCGAGATCAGCCCCGCCTCACGGAGCAGTACGGCCGCCGCCAGCAGACCGAGGACCGCCAGCCGCAGCGGGGCGGGGAGCAGGGACTGGACGACGCCGCCCGCCACGGCGGCGACGGCCGTCACGGTCCACGCACCCAGCAGCAGCCCCGCGCCGAAGCAGGCCAGGGCACCGGAACCGCGCCAGACCGACGCGCTCAGCAGGAACGCCGAGTTGTGGCTTCAAGTGCTGCCCGAGTTGGCGTATCCGGCGTTGAGCCCGGCCCACAGGAACAGGGCGAGGGCGGGGGCGGACGCGGCGGCGAGCACGGCCACGCCGAGGACGATCGGCAGGGCGACGCTCACGGGATGCAGGGCGAGCCGGGGCAAGGTAGTGATCATGGGCTGGCTGTCGTGACGGCCACGCCGAGGACGATCGGCGGGGCGATGCTCGTGGTGCGCGGTGTGGTGGTCATGGGCGGTGGTGAGGCGATGCTCATGGTGTGCGGTTCATGGGCGGTGGTGAGGAGATGCTCGTGCCCGGGGTGGTGGTCATGGGCGGTGGTGAGGCGATGCTCATGGTGTGTGCGTGTGGTGGTCGTGGGTGGTGCGGTGATGCCCGCAACGTGTGGTGGTCGTGGGACGGGCGCTGCTCACGGAGTGCGGCGTGATGTTCCCAGGCGGCACATCGCGATGGTGATGTCGGTGTATTCGCTCCCGTCCGTCCAGGTCACGGTGGTGACCGCGTCCGAGCAGCGGTAGGTGTTCCCGGCGTTGGACCAGCGCCAGGCGTTCCGGGTGGAGGTCTCGCCGCACGCGGAGTCGATGCGGTAGGCGCTGAACATCTCCTCACCGTCGCTGGAGCTCCGCGAGCCCTCGAAATGCCGTTGGTCCTCGTTGCACGGGTAGTCGCCGACGCGCCAGCCGCCGTAGCAGACGGCGGGGCCCGGTCCCCAGTTCGCCCGCATCTCGGTGTAGCCCTCGGAGTACGCGTCCCGGCAGTTGGGGGCCGTCCACTCGGAGGTGGGGCCGTCGGCGCGGGCCGCGCGCCTGGAGAACACCCAGTCGAACGGCACGAGCGTCGCCGCGACCGCCGAGACCACGAGCCCTTTCAGCAGCGTACGGCGGGCGACCGGGCTGTCGCCGATCACGGTGCGCACCCGGCTCGGGACGGCCCCGAGCGGCGGGGCGTCCATCGTGGGAATGGTGTCAGTGAACACGGGTGCCTCCTTGGGCCGCGGTGACCGGTAGCCGCAGGACCTCGGCCAGCAGGGCGGGGACGTCGGTGTCCCCGTAGACGTAACGGCGGTCGGCGACCGTGCCCGCCGTGTCGACCACGTAGACGCACGGCGTGTAGCCCTCGTACAGGTTCCGCCACAGGTCGGGGTCGGCCAGCGTGGTCCCGCCGCCGAACCGGGAGGCGGTCCGCTCGTCGGGGAGCAGCCCGATCACCCGGATACCGGCGAGATCGGGGGCGGCCTCCCACAGGGTGTGGCAGGTCGAGCAGGTGCCGTCCATCAGGAGGATCAGCGAGTGGGACTGGCCGGGGCCCGGCCACAGCGCGGGCGGCACCTGACGGGCGAGATCTTCCAGCCGGGCGCTCGACGGGTTCAGCGCTGTGTGCTCCAGTTTGCGCAACCGGGCGTAGACGGCGCCGATGGCCAGCACGGCGAAGCCCGATACGAGTACGGCGAGCAGCGAGACGGAGACGGAGAGGTTCATGAATCCCATTCGACTTTCAGCCCTGCCATCACGGCGGTGACGCGGTCACGTTCCTTCTTGTTCCAGAACTCCGCGGAGTCGAGCCGTTGCGGGAAGGCGATGGTGAAGATGCTGGTGGGGCTCGCGTAGATGTAGCGCCATTCGAGTGGGGTGCCGGCGAGCGCGTCGCGTTGCTTCGGGTCGAGGTCCAGGCGTTCCTTCCAGACCTCCGAGTTGCCGATGACCGCGCCCTGCCAGTTCGGCAGGGCGTCGCGGCCGGCTCGCGCGTCCTTGGCCATGAGGAGGAACTCGTGACCGATGCCCAGGACCACCGTGCCGTACTGCTGGACGCCCACCGGATTGCGCGGGGTCAGCTGGGCGCCATCCGCGGAGTCGGTGAACGTCACCGACGTCACGAGGCTGTTGAGCACGGCCGGTTTGGGCACGGGGCCGCCGAACCAGGTGGTCGCCTCGTTGTACGGGCCGGCCCAGATGAGACAGCTGTTGGAGCGGTCGGCGGCCTCGTAGAGGATCAGGTCGAACCCCATCCGGCGGTAGGTCTTCCCGCTGCCTCCGGGGAAGATCTTCGTGGGGATCGCCCGGTGCCTTCCGGCGGGCGCGATGCTGTAGTTGCGTGCAGGTCCCTGCCCGGCGAGCCGGGTATGGCCGTGCCACGCCACCGCGCCCGCCTCCTCCGGCAGGTTTATCCGCACCCGCGCCCCGTCGGCGGAGATGCGCTCGGTCTGAATCATGCGTCCAACCCGGATCGACTGGGGATCATGGCCCGAGTCAGCCTAAAAGGTCGATCGCCTCGTCAGCGCCGTTGGACACGGCCGTCTGGTAAAGGATTGGCGCAGGTCAGGCCATGGGACGGACGCTCAGCAGGTGCGGTCCTGGATGCGGCGGCGATGGAAGGCGAGAGCGGCCCCGGCCGACGCGGCGGTCCGTTCGTCCGCAGTGAGGCTACGGCCGACGAAGGACCGGGGCCGGACGCGTTCGCCATGCCGGATCACAGGTAGAGGCCGGTCCCGTGGTCGGTCTGCTGGGTGGCCACGGCGTGCAGATCGCGTTCGCGCATGACCAGGTAGAGCTGGCCGTGCACCTCGACCTCGTACTGCTCCTCGGGGTTGAACAGCACCTTGTCGCCGACCTTGACCGCGCGCGCGTTGCCGCCGACGCCGCACACCTCGCCCCACACGAGCCGGTTGGCCATCTTCACGGTGGCGGGGATGACGATGCCGGCGGTGCTGCGCCGCTCCTCCGTCTCGTGCTCCACCTTGATCATCACGCGGTCGTGCAGCATCTGGATCTCGAACTTGGGGTCAGCCACAACGAGAGTTTATGCACTCCCCGACTCCCTCCGGCCGGCATCCGGGGACATGGACGGCCGGAGGGGGACGGGCATGGAACGTGAACGGGCCGCCGGGGTCTACCGGCGCGGAGCCGTCTCTTGGCAGGATGGGCGGATGACGATCAGCGCTTCGGGTGCGGACGGCTGGCGATGGGTGAACGAGCCGAGCGAGTGGACGGCGGGTGCGGACGATCTGCGCGTGGTCAGCGACGGGCAGACCGATCTGTGGCGGACCACGCACTACGGCTACATCTATGACACCGCCCACATGTACGGCAGGGAACTGCCTGGAGACCTCCGGCTCACCGTGACGTTCGACGGCGACTACGCCGAGCAGTACGACCAGGCCGGGGCCATCCTGCGGATCGACGAGAAGAACTGGATCAAGGCGGGCGCCGAGTTCGTCGACGGCGCGCTCCAGCTCAGCACGGTGGTCACCCGGGAGATGTCCGACTGGTCGGTGTCCCCCGCGCCGGTCGGCGCCGGGCGCGTCACCTTCGAGCTGCTGCGCGAGGGCGACACGGTGACCGTGCGGTACGGCCTGGACGACGCGGAGCCCGCCGAGATGCTGCGCCTGGCCTACTTCCCGCCCGGCGTCCCCGCGCTGGCCGGTGCGATGTGCGCGGCCCCGGTGGGCAAGGGGTTCCCGGTCCGGTTCACCCGGCTGGACCTGGCGGAGCCCGGCGACTGAACCGGGTGGCTCCGGCGTACGAGCTGTCTCAGGCGGCGGTGCGGGCGCGGCGGCGGCAGTGGGGGACGATCAACGGGGTGCCGCTCTGCGGGTCCTCGACGATCTCACAACGGAGGTCGAAGACGTCGGCGACGAGCCGGGCGGTGACGATCTCCGTGGGGTCGCCCTCCGCGACGATCCGGCCGTCGCGCATGACGATGAGGTGGGTGGCGTAGCGGCACGCCTGGTTGAGGTCGTGCAGCACGGCGACCAGGGTCCTGCCCTGCTCGTGCAGGTCGGCGCAGAGGTCGAGGACCTCGATCTGGTGGGCGATGTCCAGGAAGGTGGTCGGCTCGTCGAGGAGCAGGATCGAGGTCTCCTGGGCGAGCACCATGGCCAGCCACACGCGCTGCCGCTGTCCGCCGGACAGCTCGTCGACGGCCCGTTCGGCCAGGTCGGTGACGTCGGTGGCGGCCATCGCGGCGGCCACGGCCGCCTCGTCCTGCCGCGACCACTGCCGCATCAGCCGCTGGTGCGGGTATCTGCCGCGGGAGACCAGGTCGGCCACCGTGATGCCGTCGGGCACGATCGAACTCTGCGGCAGCAGGCCTAGCCGCCGGGCGACCTCCTTCGACGGCAGCGAGGTGATCACGGAGCCGTCGAGGTACACCGCGCCCGAGCGCGGCTTCATCATCCTGGCGAGGGCGCGCAGCGTGGTGGACTTGCCGCACGCGTTCGGGCCGATGATCACGGTGAACGACCGGTCGGGAACGGTGATCTCCAGGTCGGAGGCGATCACCCGTTCGTTGTAGCCGAGGGTGAGGCCGGTGCCGTGCAGGCGTGCGGTCAACGTCGTTCCTTCCTGAGCAGCAGAGCGAGGTAGGCGCCGCCGAGCGCGGCCGTCAGCACCCCGACGGGGAACTGGATGGCGCCGAACAACCGCTGGGCGGCGAGGTCGGCGAGGACCAGGATCACCGCGCCCATCAACCCGGAGGTCACCAGGGTGACGCCCGGGGAGTGGGTGAGGCGGCGGGCGATCTGCGGGGCGGTCAGTGCCACGAACGCGACGGGCCCGGCCGCCGCGGTCGCCACCCCGCACAGCGCCACCCCGACGGCCATCGCCGCCAGGCGCACCCGCTCCACGGGGATCCCCATCGCGACGGCCGCCTCGTCGCCCATCTCGATCATTCGCATGGGCCGGGACAGCGGCGCGCACAACGGCATGAGCACGGCCAGCGCCAGGGCCACGGGCAGCGCGTGGTCCCAGCCTCGGCCGGAGAGGCTGCCGGTGAGCCAGGCGGCGGCGGTCGCCGCGTCGTTGATGTTCGCCCTGGTCAGCAGGTAGGAGTTGACGGAGACCAGAATGGCGCTGACGCCGATCCCGACGAGCACCAGCCGGTACCCCTGGGAGCCGCGTCTGAAGGCGAGCAGATAGACGGAGACGGCCGCGCCCAGGCTGCCGAGCAGGGCGCTTCCCGCGATCATCCAGGCGGTGCCGCCGGTGATCGTGGCGAGGATGCCGCCGGTGGCCGCGCCGGAGGTGAAGCCGAGGAAGTCGGGACTGCCGAGCGGGTTCCGCGTCAGGCTCTGGAACAGCGCGCCGCTCACGCCGAAGGCGGCTCCGACCAGGAGCGCGGTCAACACCCGCGGCGCGCGGATGTCGGCCACGATGATCCGCGCGGCCGGGTTGCCCTGGCCGGTCAGGGCCGCGATCACATCGGGGATCGGCACCGGGAAGTCGCCCGTGCTGATCGCCAGCAGCCCTCCGGCGACGGCCGTGACGATCAGTCCGGCGCTGACCAGCAGCCCGCGCGGGGAGAGCCGGATCGACAGGTTGCCCGTCCGCAGGGAGGTGATGGGGGTCATAGCGCGGCGAGCCTCCTGCGGCGGACCATGGCGATGAAGACGGGGCCGCCGATCACCGCGCAGACGATGCCCACCTGGACCTCTCCCGGGCTGCCGATCAATCTGCCCACGATGTCGGAGCCGAGCAGCAGGATCGGGGCGAGCAGTGCGGAGAACGGCAGCACCCAGCGCTGGTCGGGCCCCACGACCGCGCGTACGGCGTGCGGCACCGCCAGGCCGACGAACCAGATGGGCCCGGCGGCCGCGGTGGCCGCGCCGCACAGCAGCGTGATCGCGACGGCGGCCAGCACGCGGGTCCGCCCGATGTTCGCGCCCAGGGCCCGGCTCGCGTCCTCGCCGAGCGCCAGCGCGTTGAGCGGCCCGGCCAGGCAGAGCCCGAGCACGATGCCCGCCACCATGAAGGGCACCAGCCGGACGACGACGTCGGCGGTCTGGCCGGCCAGCGACCCGGTCATCCAGAAGCGCATCCGGTCATAGGTCTGCGTGTCGAGCCTGAGCACCGCCGAGGAGGCGGCCGTCAGCACCGCGCCGAGCGCGATACCGGCCAGCGCCAGCCGTACCGGGCTGGTGCCGGTACGGCCGGCGGAGCCCAGCGCGTGGACGGCGGCGAAGGCGACGGCGGCCCCGGCGAAGGCGAACCAGACGTACAGGGCGGGATCGGTGATGCCCAGGATGCCGAGCGCGATCACCACACCGAAGACGGCGCCCTCGCTGATGCCGAGCAGGGCCGGGTCGGCCAGCGGGTTGCGGGTCAGGCTCTGCATCAGCGCGCCGGCCAGCCCGAGGGCGGCGCCGACGCCGAGGCCGAGCAGCGTGCGCGGCAGCCTGAGCTCGCGGATCACCACGTGGTCGCTGATCCCGGTGGGCGCGAAGAGGGCGTCCACGACCGTGGACAGCGGCATCGACCTGGCTCCGGCGGCGATGCTGAGCACGGCGACCACGACGAGCAGGAACAGGCCGGCGACCAGCCCGGCGCTACGGCGGGCGGCGCCGAGGCGGGGTCTGCGCGGCCGCTCGGCGGGAGGGCTGGAGGTGGCCGTGAGGTCGGTGGTGGACAGGGGACCCTCCTTTCCGGTGTGAGTCAGGTAAGGCTAACCTCATGGCTGATAAAAGAAGGTTAGCCTAACCTCATGGAGGCGTCATGAGCAGTTCCGACCTGCCACGCAGGGGATTCCTGGCCGCGATGGCCGGGGGAACCGCCCTGTTCGCCCTCGCCGCGTGCGGTGAGGGATCGGCCGCTCCCACCGCCGGCTCGTCCCCGTCAGGCGGTGCGTGGACCTTCACCGACGACCGCGGCAAGAAGCTGTCGCTGCCGCAGCGCCCCGCCCGGATCGTGGCGCAGTCCGGCGCGGCCGCCGCGCTGTGGGACTTCGGCGTGCGGCCCATCGCGGTCTTCGGCCCGCACAAGCTGAAGGACGGCGGGCGCGACCCGCAGGCCGGCCAGGTGGACATCACCAAGGTGGAGTCCCTGGGCAACGTCTGGGATGAGTTCAACGTCGAGAAGTACGCCACACTCCAGCCCGAACTGCTGGTCAGCGGGATGTACGTCAAGGACGAGCTCTGGTTCGTGCCCGAGAAGTCCAAGGACACCATCGAGGCGATGGCGCCCACGGTGGGAGTCCAGGTGTCGGGCGTTCCGCTGGTCAAGGTGATCGAGAAGTACGCCGAGCTCTCCGCCGCCCTCGGGGCCGACCTCGGCGCTCCCGCCGTGACCGACGCGAAGGCCCGTTTCGAGACCGCCGCCGATCGACTGCCCGAGGCGGCGAAGAAGGGCATGAAGGTGCTGGTCATGGCCGGTGGGCCGGATTCGATGTGGGTGGTGAACCCCAAGGAGCACGCGGGGGTCTCCTACATGCGCGAGCTCGGGATCGACGTCGTGGTCCCCGACAAGCCCGACGAGGGTGGCTTCTTTCAGACGCTCAGCTGGGAGAACGCCGACATGTACCCCGCCGACGTGATCCTCTACGACGACCGGGCGCAGTCGATGACCCTCGCCGACATGAAGAAGAAGCCCACGTTCGCCGATCTTCCCGCGGTCAAGGCCGGCCAGGTGTATCCGTGGCGGGCGGAGGAGCGCTTCAGCTACCTGGGGCACGCGGGAGTCCTGGAGGAACTGCTCGCCAACCTCACCAAGGCGACGCCCGGGGTCGTGTGACGGCCGGGGCGGATCAGACGTGGGTGCCGCGGACCTCGACGATCTCGGCCAGCGGGAACTCCAGGTAGTCGCCGGCCTCCTCGCACCAGGCGTCGAGGTGGCCGCCGCGCAGCTCGCCGTGGCTGATGGTCGCGGTGAGCCCGTCGGTGAGGGTGACGGCCGCGCGGACGCCGCGATCGACGACGAAGCCGAGCAGCGACTGCTGGGCGGTGGGCAGCCGGGTGGCCATCCGCCCGATGATCGCCCAGGTGCGGCCACCCTGGCGGTTGTGCGTGTCACGGGTGGCGAGCAGCCGCTGGGCGTGCTCGCGGGGATCGGGCGGCGGCTCGGCCAGCGGGTACGGCGAGGGCTCCAGCTCGGCGACCCGGCCGCCGGGGAGCAGGATGAGCCGGCCGCCCTGCGGTTCCTCGATCTTCGCCCGGCGGATGGTGATCTCGCCGGTGTCCTCGATCGGCACCGGGGCGTAGCCGTTCTCGCGGAGCGCGGCCAAGGTCTTGTCGGCGGGGGCGGCGCTGGCCAGCACGGTCGGGGCGAGCAGCCGCAGGCCGAGGCGGCCCAGGCGGCGATGGACGGCGATCTCGGCGAGCAGGGCCGGGTCGGACGCCTGGACGATGCACGCCACGGTGCTGACCGTGACCTCGCCATGCCGCCTGGCCACGTCGTGGACGAGGTAACTGAGCGGCTGGGGGACCGTGCCGACCT
Source organism: Dolomitihabitans soli (assembly GCF_022213955.1). Lineage (GTDB taxonomy): Bacteria > Actinomycetota > Actinomycetes > Streptosporangiales > Streptosporangiaceae > Streptosporangium_A > Streptosporangium_A soli. The sequence goes on from NZ_JAKNTW010000001.1 coordinate 503,304, forward strand.
TGGCGAGGTCGTCGAGCAGCTCGTCAGGGGTGTGCCCGGCGTCCAGCGCCCGCCGTACGCTCGACTGGCTGAAACGCCAGACCGAGGCGGAGGCCGCGCCGCGTGACTCGCGGTCGGCGGCGCGGTCGAGCAGTTCGGCCAGCTCGGTGGACGGCGGCCCGGTCACCACGGCGGTCAGGTCGGCGCCGAACAGCGCGCTGCGCCGCACGCTCGCCAGGGCCCGGGTGGAGCACTCGACCAGCACGGGGTCATGCTCGACGGCGGGCGCCGTGTCGTCGTTCTCGTGGCCCGCGACGTGGTCGAGGGCGGCCAGGGCCCGCCCCAGGTCGGTGATCGCGTTGTGCGCGATGAGCCCGAGCAGCACCGCCTCCTCAAGCGCCGCGGGCGTGACCTCGGCGAGCAGTTCCCGGTCGAGCAGCGGCGCGTGCCAGTGCACGTGCCCGACGAGCCCGTCGCGGTCGGCGTAGGCCGTCGCGTCGGGCAGGTGCGCCAGCACCCCGAGCACCGACCTGCGGATCCGCGCGATGGACGGCCCCGCGGGGTCGTCGCCGAGCACGGTGATGTACTTCCCGTCGACGCGGCGCAGCGACGATCGCTCCATCCGCCACCAGGCGGCTAGCAGCACCCTGAGCCTGGCCGCGCCGTCGTCGAGCCGCCAGTGGTCGAACCGGTCGGTGGGCACCAGGCCGCCGGCCGGCTCGTCCCAGGCCAGCAGCCTGGCCACGGCGCAGATCTCCAGCAGCAGCCGGGTCTCGTCCTCGTCGCAGCCGGTCTCCTTGGCCACCCTGCGCACCTCGCGCACGCCGACCCCGCCGCTCTTGAGCAGGGGCAACGGGTTCTTGGCGGTGTTCTCCAGCAGCGCGGCGCAGCGCTCCACGACGTGCGGCGCGGCCAGCGCCATCAGATGGTCGACCTCTTCGGGATCGACGGGCAGCGTGGCCAGCTCGGGCGGGCCGGCGGTGAGCGGCGGATGATAGCCGGGACCTCGTACGGCCAGCGCGACCTCGCGGGGCATCTCCGCCACGTTCCAGCTCGGCCGGAACAGCAGCCCGTGGTCGGCGGCCCATTTCTCCGGGGAACCGGGGGAGACGAACCGGTCGCCGTCGACGTCGCGGACGGGGCCGTCCCAGGCGAACTGCTCCAGCAGCGGCCGGGCGCCCTCGGGGGCGTCGCCGAGCAGCTCGGTCACGGCGGCGGGGTCGGTGAGGATCTCGGTGGCGCGGCTGATGACACGCCGTTTGGGGCCGTGCGGCGGCAGGCCGAGATTGCGGCCGAGGGCGCGTAACGCGTCGGAGCTGACGGTCCAGGAGTTGAGGTAGTGCGCGAGCGGCTCGCCGAGGCCGCAGGGCGCCGCCCACCAGCGGGACACCGAGGCCGCGAGGTGGATGACGCCCTCGTCGTCGGGCCAGGCGAGCGCGTGGTCGAACAGCCTGTCGAGCCAGGGGACGACCTCGTCCTCGCCCACGCCGAGCAACCGGGCCAGCGAGCCGGCCCTGGCGTCGTCGCCCAGCACCAGGCACGCCTGCGCGATCTCCAGGCAGGGCAGCGGCAGGGTGCGGAGGGCGTCCATCACCGCGAAGCCGTTGCCGAGTCGTTGCGCCAGGGTGTCCAGGCGCCGGGGCCAGGGAGCGGCGATCGCGTCCGGCCGGTTGGCCAGGATGCGGGCGAGGCGATCTTCGTCGAGGATTCTCAACCAGCCGAGCAGGTGATCGTCCATCTCTCAGCTCTCTCAGGGGGTCTCGCGCGGTACTCACCGTGAGCCATAGGCAACCACGGTAATGCAGATCACATCCCCGGCGGGATGAGCGGAGCACAATAGAACACGTCGCATGGGCGCGACTTCGGCATTTTCCAGGCGGACCGGTATGAGCACGGCGTCCCCGCTGACCGGTTCAGCCGGCCGTCCGCGAGAGCCCTCCCGGGACCGGTCGTCAAATGGTCCGTGAAGATCAGGGCGGGCGAAAGGAAAGGCAGGAGCCGGTCGGCTCGGGGACGCCACGCGGGTGGGGAGGGGCGTCCCCGAGCCGTCCGGGGGGCGGCGCCGACACGAGGGGAAGGACGGCGCCTGGGAAATGGCTTATCGAGTTATGGCTGTGGCGCCAGAACCGCCCACACGATCTTTCCGTAGGGCGCGAGGGGGGCCCAGCCCCAGCGCGCGCTGAGCGATTCGACGATGTGCAGCCCGAGTCCGCCCGGCTCCATCGGCCCGGGGTAGCGCAGCACGGGGCCCGTCGAGCCCGGGTCGGTGATCGCGCACGTCACCAGCCGCCCCCTGCGGACCAGGGCGAGCCGGATCGGCTCCAGCGCGCGGGTGGCCGCCAGTCGAAGGCCGTGGCGCAGCGCGTTCGTGGACAGCTCGGAGACGATCAGCTCCATGTTCTCGCCCAGCTCTCCCATTCCCCACCGGTCGAGGGTGCCGATGGCGAGGCTGCGCGAGGTGTGGACGGACTCCGCGCGAGGCGGCAGTACGAACGTGGCACTCGCCGTCAGGCCGGGAACGGCTTCCTCTGGACCGGCGGGAGGGCCGGTCAGAAGATCACGCGCCGAGTCGGGCCACCAGCCAACAGGTGGCCACCAGTCGATCGTCGTCAATGAGCCCCGTACGGGACCGATTTGAGCGGACTGCACAGGATCATGATGGTGCAAACTACCTTGCAGGTGCAAGGGCGGATGCACGTGCAGAAGCACATGACAACCGGTAGCGTTGCCTATGATCCGGCAAATCGGCAGCAAAGGGGATCTCAATCGCAGGCCATGATCTTTCGGCCGCGAAGTGACAGACTGTGAAACAAGGAAACGACCAAGGAGCAGCCACGTGTCGATGGATCCACCCGGAACCGGCTCCACTGTGCGGCGCATCATGCTCGGCGCAAGCCTGCGCCGTTTGCGTGAGGACAAAGGACTCAGCCGGGAGTCGGCGGGATTTCACATCCGCGCCTCCGAGTCCAAGATCAGTCGCATGGAGCTCGGCCGAGTCGGGTTCAAGACCCGTGACGTCGAAGACCTGCTCACCCTCTACGGCGTGCTCGACGACGCCGAACGGCGCGGCCTGCTGGAGATGGTCCGCGAGGCCAACACCCCGGGTTGGTGGCACAAGTACGGCGATGTCCTGCCGAACTGGTTCACCACCTTCATCGGTCTGGAAGAGGCGGCGAACGTGATCCGCACCTACGAGGTGCAGTTCGTTCCCGGCCTCCTGCAGACGGCGGCCTACGCGCGCACCGTGATCCAGCTCGGCTATCCCGACGAGCCGCCGGAGAAGATCGAGAGTCGTTTGCACCTGCGCATGCAGCGCCAGGAGCGCCTCACCAAGAAGGACGGCCTGCGCCTGTGGGCCGTCATCGACGAGGCGGCGCTGAAGCGACCCATCGGTGGACCGACGATCATGCGTGAGCAGCTTCACCACCTGCAGGAGGTGGCCACCCTGCCCAACATCACCATCCAGGTGATGCCGTTCAGATTCGGCATGCACGCCGCTGAAGGGGGCGCCTTCAGCATCCTGCGGTTTCCCGAGTCCGACCTGTCGGACGTCGTATACGTCGAGCAGCTCTGGGGTGCCCTCTACCTGGACAAGCGTGAGGATATCGATCCCTACCTCACGGCGATGGAACAACTGTGCGTGGAGAGCACCACGCCCGGGGGCACCGCCGAGATCCTCGGCGACCTTCTCAGAGAGACATAGATGAAGCACACCTACAACGGCATGCCCGCCCATGACCTGGTCGACGTCAGCTGGCGGAAGAGCCGGCGGAGCAACTCGACCGGCAACTGCGTCGAGCTCGCCGAGCTCCCCGACGGGAGCGTCGCCGTCCGCAACTCGCGTTTCCCCGAGGGTCCCGCGCTGATCTACACCCGCGATGAGATGCGAGCGCTGGTCCTCGGGGTGAAAGACGGTGACTTTGACACACTGCTCGTGTAACGCCGTTTTAACATCCGGCGCGCCCGCTTAACCGGGGTGCGCCGGGTGCGTAACGGGGTGGTGTTGTCGGTCCGGCAGATTCAGGCCCAGTAACCGTCGGTTTCTTGGGGGCTTGACATGCTCGACCAGATGACCCTGTTCCCGGTGGCGGACGATGTGCTGTTCGCGCCGGGTGGCCGTGTCGTGATCAGAACGTACGGCGTGGCCTCCGTCGGGGAGGAGCCGCGGGCTGTCTCCTATCGGACCTGGGTCACGGGGCTGAGGGAGCAGCCGCGCTACTGGCGCTGGGGACATTTCGAGGACGCCCGCCACGGTCACCGCAAGGTGCTGGAATGGCTGACCGGGCGGGGGCCGCAGCCCGGCGTCATCGCGGCCTGAGCCTTTCCCGCGACCTCCTTCTCGACTAGTGTTGCCAAGCAACCGCTTGTTCGAGGAGGATGTCCCGTGCGGCGAGGCGTCTATCTGATCGAAGAGGTCGACTTCCGGCCGATGAACTCCCGCAAGCCACAGGAGTACCTCACCTGGCTCACGGGATACAAGAAGGAGGACGAGACGCTGGAGAACCCCTCGTTCACCGAAGGGCTCTCCATCCGATCCAGGGAGATCGACCTGGTCGGCGCCTTCTACGCGGTCGGCATCACCGGGCACCCCCAGTTCAGGGCCGTCACCCTCTGGGACTGCCACGGCGGCTGGGACGGCGGCTGGCGGCAGATGATGAACATCTACGACGGCGTCGACGGGCGGCTGTTCCTCTCCGACATCGACGACCTGCGCTTCTCCGCCTTCTCCCGCCCGCTCGGCGCCGTCCACGGCAGCCCCGCCCTGGCCGACATCTGCGCCGAGGGCTACGCCGCCCCCTTCTACCTCTTCGAGAGCGCGACCGTACGGCCCGGCGCCGCCCTCGACTACCTCGCGGCCGTCCGCGAGGAACGCGCCGCGATCCTGGCGGACCACGGCCACCGCGCGATCGGCCTCTACGAGGTGCTGTTCTGCGACACCGAGGTCGTCACGATCTGGGGCGTCTCCCTCGACGACCACCTCGCCCTGCAACGCGCCGCCGACGCCGCCCTCGGACTCGACGACGAGGTGGAACCGGACGACCGCCTCCTCGCCTGGCGCGAACGGGCCCGCGACTATCTCGCGGGGCCCTGGCGGGAGACCCTGCTCGCCCCCTTCCCCGGTTGCCGGCTGGCCCCGGCTAGCTGATCAGTGCGGTCGCCGGCGGGGCCGTGGGGGCCGGCTCGTCCTCGGGCAACGGGGTCGGCGCGGCGGTCACCTGGGGCGGCGGGGGCAGGGTGCCTGCGTCCGCGAGACCGGTGTCCTCCAGCAGGTCCATGTGCGTGTTGACGAACTTGGCGGCGCGCTCGGCGAAGTCGCGGACCAGGGTGTTCCTGGTGCTGGCCCGGATCTCGAAGATCACCGGGAAGATCTTGCCGTGGGCCATCCGCAGCCGCTTGACGGCGATCGCTCCGTAGGTCTCCGCGGGCTCGGTGGAGATCTCGTCGATCCACTGCTGCTGCTGCTCGCTCGGCTGATCGGGGAGCGGGATGCGGAGCTTGGCGGCGACGCCCCGCACGTCGGCGTCCAGGGAGCCGTGCTGGCCCGCGATGTGGCCGAAGTTCTCCTTCGTCCGCGCCTGGGTGGCGCGCTCCGAGACCTGGTGCCCGACCGGGATCTCCCACAGGCCGGCCAGCCGTACCTTGACCAGGAAGTCGCGGTCCGCCGCGCTCAGCGGGCCCCATCGGGTCTCGACGAGGTCCGGGCCGGACTCCGGCGGCGGCGGGGCCGCCAGGGAGCCGTCGGGGACGGGGAGCGAGGTGGCGGGGGGCGCGGTGGGCGCGGGGCTGCCGGCGGGGACGGGGAGCGGGGCGGAGGGGACCTGGGGCGGCGGCGGCAGGGTGGCGGCGTTCGCGAGGCCGGTGCCCTCCAGCAGGTCCATGTGCGCGTTGACGAACTGGGCGGTGCGCTCGGCGAAGTCGCGCATCATGGTGTTCCTGGTGCTCGCCCGGATCTGCGCGATGACGGGGAAGATCTTGCCGTGCGCCATCCTGAGCCGCAGCACGGCGGTCCGGTCGAAGGCGGCCCCCTTCTTGCCCGCGATCTCCGCCATCCATTCCTGCTGCTGCTCGTTCGGTTCGTCGGGGAGCGGGATGCGGAGCTTGGCGGCGACGCTGCGCGCGTCGGTGTCCAGGGTGCCGTGCTGGCCGGCGATGTGCCGGAAGTTGTCCCTGGTCCTGGCGCTCGCGCCACGCTTGGCCACCTGGCGGCCGACCGGGATCTCCCACAGGCCGGCCAGCCGTACCTTGGTCACGAAGTCGCGGTCGGCCGGGCTGAGCGGGCCCCACGCGGTCGGGGTGTAGCCCTCGGGCAGGGGCTCCTCGACCCGGGTGGTCGGCGCGACGAACGGCTGCGGGTCGGTGGCCACCGGATCCGCGATGCCGCACGCTCCGGTCAGGGCGGTCGCCACGATCGCCACGGCGACCACTCGCATGCGTCCTCGTTGCACGGCTGTCTCCTCCTCGGTGGTTCACCGGGAGGTACGCAGCGGCGCGGGTCCTGGTTCGCCGCTCAGCGGCCGGGCACGGGGGAGTTCCAGTGCAGGATCACCGGATTGGCGTGTTCGAAGCCGAGGGCGCTGTAGGTGCCGGTGTCGAGGCGGAGCAGGCGGCCGTCCGTCGGGGGCAGGCCGAGCCAGCGGGCGGCGAGGACGCGGAGGAAGTGGCCGTGGGCGACGAGCGCGACCGTGCCGTCGCAGGCGCGGGCCCTGGCGATGACCTTGTCCGCGCGTTCGCCGACGTCCGCGGCCGACTCGCCCGGGTGGTCGGCGTCGCCGGGGATGACGCCGTCGCGCCAGAGGTACCAGCCGGGGCGGTTGACGCGGATCTGCCGGGTGGTGACGCCCTCGTAGCCGCCGTAATCCCATTCCCACAGGTCGGCGTCGGTGTCGTACTCGGTGAACCCGGCCAGTTCCGCCGTCCGGGCGGCCCGCTGGGCGGGGCTGACCAGGACCGTGCCGAACCGGCGGTCGCCGACCAGCGGCGCGAGCGCCCTGGCCTGTCCCTCGCCCCGCGCGGTCAGCGGGATGTCGGTCAGGCCGGTGTGACGGCCGTCCCGGCTCCACTCGGTCTCGCCGTGCCGAAGCAACATCATGTCGTCCATCACCCACCATCATCCCCGACCGCCGGCGCCGAGCGGCGGCACGGGGTGCGTCCGAACGGGCGGGACGGGTCAGACCCCGCTGAGGGACTGTGCGACGGGGGTGAAGGCGCGCAGGTCACGCTCGTTGTGGAGGACGTAGTAGGAGAGGTCGTGGGTGTCGCGCCAGTGGCGGAGCTTGGCGGTGATGTCGTCGGTCGTGCCGAGCAGCACCTGGGGGGTGTCCTCCTGGCGGGAGTCGTCGGCGGCGCTCCACGAGGCGCGTTCCCTGCGCTCGCCGACCTGCTGGACGCTGGTGCCCAGTTCGATCCGGTCGTAGCGGGCTCCGGCGGCCGTCCGGACGGTCTCGATCTTCGCCAGGAACGCCGCGAGGCCGCCGTCGCTTCCGTCGGGGCCGGTGCCGTCGGCCCGGACCCGCATGCCGAGATTGATCACGTCGGCCTCGCGCGCGGCGAGCCCGAGCATGCGCGGGCCGCCGCCGCCGAGCAGCAGCCGGGGATGCGGGCGGCCGACCGGCCGCGGGTGCTGGTCCAGCTCGGTCACCTGGTAGTGCTCGCCGCGGAAGGTGAAGGGCCCACCGGCCCACAGCCCCTTGAGTACGGTGATCGCCTCCGCCAGCCGGGCGACCCTGGGCCCCGGCGGATCGAACGGCAGGCCGGCGGCGGCGTAGTCGGCGGCCATCCACCCGGTGCCCAGTCCCAACTCCAGCCGCCCGTCGGACAGCAGGTCGATCGTCGCCGCCTCCTTGGCCAGCAGCGCCGGATGCCGGTAGTCGTTGGCGAAGACCAGCGTGCCGACCTTGAGCCGGGTGGTCGCGCACGCGGCGGCCGTCATCGCGGCGATCGGCCCGAACCTGGGCCCGACCAGATGATCGGGCACCAGCAGCACGTCGAATCCCGAATCCTCCAGCCGCCTGGCCCGCTCCGCCCACGCCCGGCCCGACTCGGCCAGCCGTACCACCGCGGCGAACCTGAAGGGACGTCTCACCTGATACCTCCCAAGCGCTTGGTCAACACGATGGCAGCCGCCGCCGGAAAACACCAGTGGACCAAGCGCTTGTTCGAGTGGCACACTCGGCTCATGGCCGACAGCATCCGGGTCCGCGACGTGACGGACGACGAGGCCGCCTTCTTCACCGAACACGGCTGGGCGCATCTGCCGCGGCTGGTCGACCCGGCCCACGTGACCCTGCTCGAAGACAGGGCGAAGGAGCACCTGGCCGAGCGCACGCGAAGCCGCAGGACCCTGGTGGACCAGGCGTTCGGCCAGTCGCGTGACATCGCGGACGGCGACCCGCTGTTCCACGCGCTCGCGCACAGCCCCGCGCTGGGCCGCGGCGCGACCCGGCTGCTGCGCGGCGTGACCGGGGTCCGGATCCAGGTGACGAACCTGCTGATCAAGGAGCCGGGAGGCGGCCACGGGGCGACCGAGTTCCACCAGGACTTCCCGTGGATGCCGATGGACCGCTCGGCCATGCTGACGGTCTGGCTCGCGCTCGGCGACGTGCCCGCCGACATGGGATCGCTGCGGTTCTACACCGGCTCGCACCGGCAGGGGATTCTCGGCCGCTCCTTCACCAGGGCGGGCGACGACCAGCTCAGCCAGCACCCGTGGCTCGGGGACCTGGAGGTGTCGCCGCCGCTCGACCTCGCCGCGGGCGACGCGACCGTGCACCACGCGCTGACCGTGCACGGTGCGCCCGCCAACCGCCGGGACGCCGCGCGGCTGTCGTTCACGGCCACCTACTTCGACGCCGACGCCCTCTACACCGGCACGCCGTACGGCCAGACCGACGGGCTGGGGCTGGTCGTGAACCGGCCCTTCGACCATCCGAGGTTCCCCGTGGTGCCGCATGCCTGAGACGGTCGCCGGCCGGGTGCGGGACCTCGGCGCCACACTGATGCACGAGCACGTCTTCGGGCTCAGCCCGGAGATCCTCTGGAACTGGCCCGACGTCCCCGAAGGGTGGGACCTCGAACGGCGGGCCGGGGAGGCCGCCGCCCGGCTGGAGAGTCTGAAGGACCACGGCATCGACACGATCGTCGATCTGACGGTCGTCGGACTGGGCCGCTTCGTGCCCGCCGTGCAGCGGGTGGCCGAGCTGACCAGGGTGAACATCGTGGCCGCCACCGGGCTCTACACCTACGACGCGCTGCCGCCGTACTTCGGCAACCGGGGGCCGGGCAGCCTGTTCGGCGGGCCCGACCGGCTCGCGGAGTTCTTCGTCAGGGACATCGCCGAGGGGATCGGGCGAACCGGGGTGAAGGCCGCGATCCTCAAGTGCGCCTCCGACCACCTGGGCATGACGGCGGGCTGCGAGCGGGTCTTCCGCGCGGTCGCCGAAGCCCACCTGGAGACCGGCGCGCCGATCTCCACGCACTCGCACAGCGCCTCCAGGGGCGGCCTGGCGCAACAGGAACTCCTCGCCTCCCTGGGCGTCGACCTCACCAGCGTGATCATCGGCCACGCGGGCGACTCGACGGACCTCGGCTATCTCCAGGACCTCCTCCGCAACGGCTCCTACCTGGGGATGGACCGTTTCGGCATCGAGACCATCAGCTCCTTCGAGTCACGCGTCGCCACCGTGGCCGCCCTCGCCGAGCGCGGCCACGCCGGACGGATGGTGCTCGGCCACGACTCCTACTGCTTCAACGACCGCTTCGACCCCGACGTCGTACGGCGCCGCCACCCGAACTACCACCTGCTGCACATCTCCCGTGACGTCCTGCCCGAGCTGCGCAGACGCGGCGTCACCGAGGAACAGATCCACCAGATGCTCGTCGGGAACCCGCGCACGATCTTCGCAGGGAGCGCCAAGTGACCACAGACTTCGACGTCGGCGCGAGCTGGCACGTCGCCGCGCCGTACGACTTCCTGCGCACGCTGCGGCGGGAGCGGCCGGTCTTCCACAGCGAGCACCTCGGCGCCTACGTGCTGACCAGATACGAGGACGTCCGGGCCGCCTACGGGGATCCGGCCAGGTTCTCCTCGCAGGGATCGCTGACGATCTCGCGGAGCCTGGCGGCGGAGACCACGCGGGTGCTCGGCGAGCACGGGTCGTTCCTGTCGAGCTTCATGGCGAACGTGGACCCGCCCGTGCACACGCGGCTGCGGCGCTCGGTCTCGCGCGCGTTCACGCCGCGCGCGGTGATCGCCCTGGAGCGGCGCTTCCGCGCGCTCAACGAGGAGGTGCTGGACCGGGTGCTGCCCGATGGGCGGGCGGACCTGGTGGCGGAGATCGCCCACCTGCCCTCGGTGCGGCTGTCGGCCGGGTTCATCGGCCTGCCCGAGAGCGACGAGGGGTTCGTCAAGGACCATGTGAAGAACTGGTTCCAGCTCTTCCTGTCGCCCCAGCCGGAGGAGCGGCAACTGGAGCTGGCCCATAGTTTCCTGGAATATCTGGCATACGTTGACGACCTGGTCGCCTCGCGCCGGGCCGACCCCCGTGACGACTTCACCTCCCTGATGGCCGGGCACATCGGCGGCGAACTGTCCCACCGCGAGGTCGTCGAGCTGATCTCCACGATTCTGCTCGGCGGCAACGACACCGTCCCCAACCAACTGGGCAACAGCGTCCTGCGGCTGCTGCGCGAGGACGGCTGGCCGGTCCCGCCCGGCAGAATCCAGAACGCGGTGGAGGAGTGCATGCGGATCGACGGCGCCAGCCTCGGCTCCTTCCGCTACGCCACCACCGACATCGAACTGCACGGCGTGACCATCCCCGCCGGGGCGCTGTGCCTGCTGGCTACCGACTCGGCGGCGCACGACGAGACGGTCTTCCCCGACCCCGAACGGTTCGACATCGACCGGCCGAACGCCGACGCCCACCTCACCCTCGGTTACGGCGTGCACTTCTGCGTCGGCGCCGCGCTCGGCCGCCTCCAGCTCCGCACCGCCCTCGACGTGCTCGGCAGCCGCCTGCCGGGGCTGCGCCTCGCCCCCGGGCGGCCGGTGGAGTACCGCCGGTCGATCGTCGGACGCGGCCTGACCGCCCTGCACGTGGAGTGGTAACTCTAGGGTCGTGACAGGACGCGACCTGAAGGAGAACGCCATGGAACCGGTGTCGGTGGGACTTGTGGGGGCGGGACCATGGGCGTCCCAGGTGCACGCGCCCGTGCTCGCGGCGGGGCCCCACACGCGGCTGGCCGGGGTGTGGGCGAGGCGGCCCGAAGCCGCGGCCGGTTTCGGGGTGCCCGTTCACGAACGGCTGGAGGACCTGTTCGACACCTGTGAGGCCGTCGCCTTCGCCGTGCCGCCCGCCGTACAGGCCGAGCTGGCGGTGCGGGCCGCGCGGGCGGGCAAGCACCTGCTGCTGGAGAAGCCGCTGGCCGCCGACCTGGCGGGGGCGCGGGCGGTCGTCGACGCGGTCCGCGACGCGGGGGTGCTCACCCAGATGGTGTTCTCGTGGCGGTACGCCGACGGGGTGCGTGACTTCCTCGACCTGGCGGGCACCCTGAAACCGTTCGGCGGGCACGCCGCCTACGTCTCCAACTCGCTGCGGCCGGAGTCGCCCTTCGCCACGCCGTGGCGGCTCGACCGGGGCGCCATCCTCGACGTGGGCCCGCACATGATCGACCTGGTCGACGCCGCGCTCGGCAAGGTCGTCGGGGTCGTGGCCCGCGGCAACGTGCTCGGCTGGGCCGGTCTGCTGCTCGAACACGACAGCGGCGCGCTGAGCGAGATGTCGCTGTGCCTGAGCGCCCCGGTGACCGGCCACGCCGGGGTCACCGTGTACGGCGAGCACGGCGTCGCCGCCGTCGACCGGTCCGCCCTCAGCGACGACGCGGTCTTCTCCCGGATGGCCCAGGAGTTCGCCCAGACCGTACGGCTGGGCCGCGCCCATCCGTTGGACGCGGCCCACGGCCTGCGGATCCAGGAGACGATCCACGACGCGGAGACGCAGCTCACGAAGGGAGGCTAGGCTCCCGCTCCGCACTACCGCGCCGGCTCGCGGCCCCGCCTCGCCCGGGTACGCCGCGGCGGCGGATGGATTACGGGTCACCCCTTGGGGCGGTCCTGCCATGAGGACATTGATAGCGTTTGCCCGACGCGCAGCGTGCAGCGAAGTCCGGTGAGAATCCGGCGCTGTCCCGCAACTGTCAGACCCCGCGCTGTAAAAGGGGTCGTAGCCAGGTCGCCTGCATGCCGCGCCGACGTCATAGCCCTCGTGGAAAAGGGTGATCCGTCCGTTCTTATACGGGTCTCTCGGTTCCCGGCAACCTGAAAGGACTCTCGTGAGGCCCGTAAAGTCGGCCCTCGCGGGTGCCTTGCTGGGTGTGCTGGTGCTGGCCGGATGCGGCCAGTCGACCACCACAGACAGCGCGGCCACCGCGTCGGCGTCCCCCACGCCCCCCAACGCCACGTCCTCCGCCTTCCCCGTCACGGTCGAGGCGGGCAACGGGCCCGTCGCCATCGCCGGGCGGCCCCAGCGCATCATCTCGCTCTCGCCGACGGCGACCGAGACCCTGTTCGCGATCGGCGCGGGCCCGCAGGTCGTCGCGGTGGACGACCAGTCGACCTACCCCGCCGACGCCCCCAAGTCGGCGCTGTCCGGGTTCAAGCCCAACGCCGAGGCGATCATCGCGGAGAAGCCCGACCTGGTGGTCCTCGCCAACGACATCGGCGGCATCGTGGCCGAACTCGGCAAGGTCAAGGTGCCCGTGCTGCTCGAACCCGCGGCCACCAAGCTGGAGGAGAGCTACGACCAGATCACCGACCTCGGCGCCGCGACCGGCAACGCCGCGGGCGCCTCGACGGTGGTCGCCGGCATGAAGGAGAAGATCGAAAAGCTCGCCGCCGCCGCGCCGAAGGACAAGAAGCTCACCTACTACCACGAGCTGGACACGACCCCCTACGGGGCGACCTCCGCCACGTTCATCGGCCAGATCTACGGGCTGTTCGGCCTGACCAACATCGCGGACGAGGCCCCGGACGCGGCGGGCGGCTACCCCAAGCTGTCGGCCGAGTTCGTCGCCAAGGCCGACCCCGACCTGATCTTCCTCGCCGACACCAAGTGCTGCGGCCAGTCGAGGGACACGCTGGCCAAGCGCCCCGGCTGGGGAAAGCTCTCGGCGGTGAAGAACGACCAGGTGATCGGCCTCGACGACGACATCGCCTCGCGGTGGGGACCCAGGATCGCCGATCTCGCCGAGACCGTCGGGGCCGCGATCGACAAGGCCGCGGCCGGCCGTTGACCTCCCGCACCTCCCCGGAGCGCCGATGATCACGCGCTCGTCCCCGCCGCGCCCCGCCGTCACCGGCGGCGGGGCGCGGCTCCGGCCGTTGTGGGTGGCGGGCGCGCTGGTCCTGCTGGCCGGGTGCATGGTCGCCGGGCTGCTGGCCGGGGCGGCCGAGATCTCCCCATGGGCGGTCGTGCTCCAGCTCTACGACTGGCTTCCCCTCGTGTCGGCCGACAGCGGGCTGGCCCCGGTGGAACAGGGCCTGCTCCAGGAACTCCGGTTGCCGCGGGTCCTGCTCGCGGCCGTCGTCGGCGGGCTACTCGCCCTCGCGGGCGCCGGCTACCAGGGCGTGTTCCGCAACCCGCTCGCCGATCCCTACCTGCTCGGCGCGGCCGCGGGCGCCGGGCTCACCGTCACCATGGCGATCGTGTTCGTCGGCGGTGACGCGGGCTCGGCCGCCGTGCCCGCCGCGGCCTTCGCCGGGGCGATCGGCGGCGTCTTCCTCGCCTACGCCCTGGGCCACACGGCCCGCCGCAGCGGTGACGGAACCGCGACGCTGGTGCTCGCCGGGGTCGCGGTCACCTCGTTCCTCACCGCGATCCAGACGTTCGTGCAGCAGCTCAAGGTGGAGGAGCTGCAGCGGATCTACTCCTGGATCCTCGGCGACGTCGGCGGCGGATGGGACGACCTCTCGCTCATCGCGCCGTACGCCCTGCTCGCGGCCACCACCATGCTGCTGCACGGGAGGATGCTCGACGTGCTGTCGGTCGGCGACGACGAGGCGGTCAGCCTGGGCGTGCGGGCCGGCAGGGTACGGATCGTCGTGCTGCTGGCCGCCTCCCTGGCCACCGCCGCGGCGGTCGCGGTCAGCGGGCTCATCGCGTTCGTCGGCATCGTGGTGCCGCACGTGGTGCGCAGGCTGGCGGGCGGGTCCTACCGGATCGTGCTGCCGCTCTCGCTGGTCGGCGGGGCGGCCTTCCTGGTGCTCGCCGACCTGGTGGCGCGGACCGTACTGGCCCCCGCCGAACTGCCGATCGGCGTCGTCACGGCCTTCGTCGGCGCGCCGTTCTTCGTGTTCGTGCTCCGCGTGACCAGGCGGGTGGAGACTTGAGCGCGCTGTCCGCCAAGGGCCTCTCGGTCGCGCTCGACGAGCGCGAGGTGCTGTCGGACGTCGGCCTGGAGGTCGGCGCGGGCGGCTGGCTGAGCGTGATCGGGCCGAACGGGGCGGGCAAGTCGACGCTGCTGCGCGCCCTGGCCGGGCTGCTCGGCTCGCGGGGCGAGATCCTCGTGGACGGCGTCCCCGCGGCGCGGCTCAAACCGCGCGAACGGGCCCGCCTGATGGCCTACGCCCCGCAGACACCGGCGCTGCCGCCCGACATGACCGTGTTCGACTACGCCCTGCTCGGTCGCACGCCGTACATCTCCTATCTCGGCAGGGAGGGCAGGACCGACCGCGACGTCACCGCGGGGGTGCTGGAACGGCTCGACCTCGGCGCGTTCGGCGCGCGACGGCTCGGGCACCTGTCGGGCGGCGAGCGGCAGCGCGTGGTTCTCGCCCGCGCGCTCACCCAGCAGGCGCGGGTGCTGCTGCTCGACGAGCCGACCACCGCCCTCGACCTCGGCCACCAGCAGCAGGTCCTGGAGCTGGTCGACCGGCTGCGGCTCGCCGACCGGCTCACGGTGATCTCCACGCTGCACGACCTCAACCTCGCCGGGCAGTACGCGGATGCCATGATGCTGCTCGCCGGGGGACACGCCGTGGCCTCGGGCAGTCCCGTCCAGGTGCTCACCGAGGAGTTGATCGGCACCCATTTCGGGGCGAGTGTCAAGGTTCAGGCCGGTCCCGACGGCAGGCCGCAGGTCCAACTGGTGAGAGGAGAACGATGAGGCCGGCGCTGAGCCATCGGGTGGAGGACGGCGTGCGGCTGGGGTCGCTGCTGTGGGAGTTCGAGCCGGGCTGGCGGATGATCTCCTCAGCGATGCTCGGCGGCGGCATCGGGCCCCGCCGGTGGGTGCTCAACGCCCAGGTCGCCGGCGGCTACTCGCGGATGGACCCGGTCGCGCACCTGACCGAACTGGGCCCGTCGGGCCCGTCGGGCCACACGCGCGCGTCGGCGGACACCGGCCCGGACGCGCCGGCGGTCGCGGGAGCCGGCACCCCGGCGGGCACTGGGCTGGGCACCGGGCTGGGCACAGCATCGGACACGGCGGCGGACACGGCGTTGGACACGGTGGCGGGTGTGTGGGCGGGTGCGGGAGTCGGCATGATGACGGCGGCCCAGGTCGACCGTTACGTCATGGCGGACGACGGCGGGGTGCGGGTGACCGCCACGGTGGGCCTCCGGGTGCCCACCTGGGCCGCGGCCCCCGAGGGCGGCGTCGATCCCGAACTGGCTCCCGAACGCCTCGCCACCGCCCCTGGAACGATCAACATCATGGTCGCCGTGCCGGTGGCGATGACGGATGCCGCACTGGTCAACGCCGTGATGACGGTGACCGAGGCGAAGTCCCAGGCACTCATCGAGGCGGGGTTCCCGTGCACGGGCACCGCCTCGGACGCGGTCTGCGTCGCGGTGCACGGCCACGGCCCGGCGGAACTGTTCGGCGGCCCGCGCTCCACCTGGGGCGCCCGCGTCGCGCGCGCCGTCCACCAGGCCGTACGGCGGGGCGCGGACGACTGGCTGGCGTACGCCGCGAGCCGCGGTTACGACCCCCACCACCTCCGCCCCTGAGCGCGGCCCTGGAGACCGTCGGATTGCTGCCCTGAGCGCGGTCCTGGTGGCCGTTCGGGGATCCCGACCTCCGCCCGAGGCGGCGTGGACCGTCGGTGGCGTGCCGCCCTGATCGGGGTCCCGGTGGTCGTTCGGTCTGGCGCGGCCACCCTTCGTTGTCGGGGGCGGCCCTGGTGGCCGTTCAGTTCGGCGTGGCCCGGTGGGTCGTCACCCCGTAGTCGGCCGCCGCTCCCGCCGGGGTGATCTTCCCGGCGTCGAGGTCGTCGAGTACCGCCTCGTGGGCACGCGTCCCCGGCGGGCCGATGCCGCCGCCGCCCGTAGTCTCCACGACGAACGCCTCCCCGGCGGCGAACCGCACGTTGTTCACCTTGGAGTCGAGACGTTCGAGGGAGCCGTCGAGACGACGCCTGAAGAAGCCGCCGAGCCGGCCCGGCAGCCCGCCCGCGCGTCCGGGAGGCGGGTTGCGCAACCGGTCGCCGCGGGTCGTCACGTGCGCCCCGGCCAGGAAGCGGATCACCGTGCGCGACCCGAGCCCGCCCCGGTGGCGGCCGGGCCCGCCGGAGTCGGGGATCAGCTCCACCGACTCCACGACCAGCGGGCACCGGCTCTCGACCGGCTCCACCTGGGGCACCGAGTTCCGCCCGATCCCGAAGTGCACCCCGGTCGCGTCCGGCCCGTCCTTGCCCTGGCGGGCGCCGACCCCGCCGAAGTCGTAGGACAGATGGATCCAGTACGGCGCGTCACAGGCGGCGATGCTGAACGGCTGGAGGATTCCGCTGGCCGCGATGGCCCGGCCGGGCACGGCGTCCGACAACGCCTGGAAGATCGCCTCCATCGCCGCGTAGATGGGGACGAACCTGCCACCACAGGGGTACGGCGAGCGTGCGTCGAGCAGCGAGCCCGGCGGCAGCCGTACGTCGATCGGCCGGAGGCAGCCGTCGTTCATCGGGATCGTCGGATCCAGGAAGCAGCGGACCGCGAAGACCGCCGCCGCCAGCGCCTGCGAGGCCGAGGAGTTGATCGCGGCGGGGACCTGCGGGCCGGTCCCCGCGAAGTCGAGGGTGACCGCCGTGCCGTCGACGGTCACCGCGACCCGGACGGTGTGGGAGACGCCGAGGTCGAGGCCGTCGTCGTCGATCAGGTACGAGGCGGTGTGCCGGCCGTCGGGGAGATCGGCCAGCGACGCCCTGGTCCTGGCCTCGGTGTAGTCGAGGTAGTCGTCGATGCCCCGGGCGAGGCCGGCCGGGCCGTACTCCGTGACGAGGGCGGCGAGGCGGGTCGCGGCGACCGCGGTGCCCGCGATCAGGGCGCGGACGTCGCCCATGACCTTGTCGGGGGTGCGGCTGTTGGCGCGCAGGATCGCCTCGACGGCGGGCTCGACCCCCCGTTCGGTGGCCAGCCGTACCGGGGGGAGCTGGAGGCCCTCCAGGAAGATGTCGGTGGCGAGGGGGGCCATCCCGCCGGCGGACAGGCCGCCCAGGTCAGAGACGTGGATCATGGTGGCGGTGAAGTAGCGTGGCTCGCCCTCGACGAACACCGGGCGGTAGACGAGCAGGTCGTTGGTGTGCACGCCGCCCCGGTAGGCGTCGTTGAGCACGAAGACGTCGCCCGGTCGCATGGTCGGGGCCGGGAGGTCCTTCAGGAGTTCCGGCAGGGCCACCTTGAGGGCCATGCTGTTCATCAGCGTGGTGGCCATCGACTGCGCGATCAGCCGGGCATCGGCGTCCAGGATCGCGGCCGAGGCGTCGGAGCCCTCCACCACGAAGGTCGAGTACGCCGAGCGGACCACCACGATGCTCGCCTCCTCGGCGGCCACCACCAAGGCGTTTCTCAGCACCTCGGCGGTCAGCGCGTCGCTCATCCGCCCGCCCTCCGCATGACCACCGCGCCGTCGCCGGAGCGGGTCGCGTGCCAGCCGGGCGGGACCACGATCGTGGACTCCGGGTCCTCGACGACGGCCGGTCCCTCGACGGGGACGGCCAGGTCGCTCCTGGTGAGCACCGGAACCTCCGTGTATCCGCCCAGTTCGGGGAAGTAGGCGGGCCGGCTGGCGGGTCCGGCCGTCGGTGCGGGCGGGTCGGCGCGGAAGACGGCGGCGGCGCGGTCGCCCGGGTGGTGGGTCACGCGGACGCGGTAGCCGACGGTCTCGATGGGGCCGCGCTGGGCGATGCCGTAGACCTCGCGGTAGCGGGCGTGGAAGTGTTCGGCGAGGTCGGCGGGCGAGCCGGTCCAGGGAACCGTGAGGTCGTGGGCCTGGCCGGTGAACCGGACGTCGGCCGTCCGGGTGACGGTCACCGAGGGGGCGCCGGGGGAGACGCCGAGGTCGGCCGCGGCCGCCTCGGTGAGCGCGGCGAAGACGGCTTCGGGGTCGGGCGCGTCGAGCATGCTCCGCACCCGGTCCGTGGACAGGGCGCCGGTGAGGAGGCCGGCGGCGGAGGCGACACCGCAGAAGGCCGGCACGACGACCGTGCCGATGCCGAAGCGGGCCGCGATCCTGGCCGCGTGCATCGGTCCCGCGCCGCCGAAGGCCACCAGGACGAAGCCGCGCGGGTCGATGCCGCGCTGGACGGTGACGACCTGGACGGCCGAGCCCATGGCCGCGTTGACGATCTCGTGTACGGCATGCGCCGCCTCGGCCGTCGAGACCCCGAGCGGCCCGGCCAGATGCCGCTCGACCGCTTTGGTCGCGAGCTCGGTGGAGAGCGCCTGGGGCGGGTCCGGGCGTTCCGGGCGGACCCCCTCGTGCGGCACCTGGTGCCCTGGGAAGCGCAGGTCCCCCTCGTGCGGCACCCGGTGGTCTGGGAAGCGCAGGTCCGGGTGCCTGGGGGAAGGCGGGTCCAGGTGTTCGCCGGAGGGGAGCGCTTCGGGGGCTTCGGCGGGGGTTTCGGGGGTTCTCGGGGAGCAGAGGGCGGTGAAGGAGGTGGGGGAGAGGTAGCCGAGGAGGAGGTCGGCGTCGGTCACGGTCGGGGCCTCGCCGCCGAGGTCGTAGCAGGCGGGGCCGGGGGCGGAGCCCGCGGAGCGGGGGCCGACCCGCAGGGCCCCCGCGGCGTCGAGCCAGGCGATGCTGCCGCCGCCGGCGCCGACCTCGGCGAGGTCGATGGCGGGCATCTTGATCGGCACACCGGTGCCGGCCCGGCGCCCGCCGAAGCTGCCCTTGCCGCCGACGTGGAACTCGTGGGTGATCTCGGGCCGCCCGCCGCGGATCACGCAGGTCTTGGCCGTGGTGCCGCCCATGTCGAAGGAGATCACGTCGGGATACCCGGCGGCGGCGGCCGCGAGCACCCCGGCGGCCGGGCCGGACTCGATGGTGGCGACCGCGCGGCGGGAGGCGAGCCGGGCCGACATCACACCGCCGGCCGAATCCATCACGTGCACCGGAGCGCGGACGCCGATCGCGAGCAGCCGTTCCTGGAGCCGGTCCAGGTAACGGGACATGACCGGGCCGATGTAGGCGGACATGATGGTGGTGGTCGCCCGCTCGTACTCGCGCAGCTCCGGCCAGATCTCGAAGGACGCCACCACGCCGGGGAGCGTCTCCCGAAGGATCTCCGCGACCCGCCGCTCGTGGGCGGGGTTGGCGTAGGAGTGCAGCAGGCAGACGGCCACGGCCGTGATGCCCCGCCGTACGATCTCGGCCGCGACCGTGCGTACGGCGGGCTCGTCGAGGGGCAGCAGGACCTCGCCGCGGGCGTCGACCCGTTCGGGGACCTCGAAGCAGTCCTGTGGCGCGACGGGCGGAGGGGGAGGGTCGAAGCGCAGGTCGTAGCGGTCCTCCTCGACCCTGGCGTACCTGCCGAGGGGGATGGCGGACCGGAAGCCCGCCGTGGTCACGTAGGCGACGCGTTCGCCGCCGCGCGTCAGGACGGCGTTGGTGGCCAGCGTCGTGGCGTGCACGACCCGGGTGACGTGCCCGGGGGAGGCGTCCGCGCGGGCGAGCGCGGTGCCGATGCCGCGCAGGATCCCGTCGGCCGGATCGTCGTGGGTGCTCAGGCACTTGGCGACGGTGATCCGCCCGTCGCCCGCGCTCACCACGACATCCGTGAAGGTGCCGCCGACGTCGACCCCCACCGCGTACTCCACGTGCGGCAGCGTATGTGCCGAGCAAGCGCTTGTCCACACTACGAGATGGCTCCGCCCTCCGCTTCAGAGAAGGGCGCGAAGATTAACTTTTGGCCGATCGGGGTGTTATGTGTATATTTTCCGGTATATGGCGTCATGTAAGGGAGATTTTGTGTCATCCTTCCCGCGAGTATTGTTCGACGAGGCCCACAGCGAGTCCTGGACCATCCGGCGTGAGATCGCCGAGACGATGAACCCCGGGCATCCCGACGACAACAGCTACGCGCGGGCCGCCGGCGTGCTGCGAGAGCTCGGCCACACGGTGGGCGCGCACACCGAGGGACCGATCACCCCGGCCCTGCTCGCCGGGCACGACGTCTTCGTGATCGCGCACCCCGCCGCGGACCGCTGGGAGCGGACCACCGGGCTGGGCAGCCCCGTGCTGCCGGTGGAGGAGCTCGACACGATCGAGTCCTACGTGGCGGCCGGCGGCGGCCTGGTCGTCCTCGCCGAGTGCGAGCAGGAGAAGTACGGCAGCAACCTGACCGAGTTGCTGGCCAGGTTCGGAGTGGGCGTCGAGCACACCACGGTGCAGGATCCGCGCAACGCGCACAACGGCGTGGCCGCCTGGGTGATGGGCGTGCCGGGGGAGAGCGGCATCCTCGCCAGGACGCCCCGAGCCTGCTTCTACCGGTCGGGAACCCTGACCGCGCCCGAGGACGCCACCGTCCTCTTCACGACCTCGGCGACCGCCGACCCGGCCGGCGCTCCGCTGGCGCTGGCGTTGCGGCACGGCCGGGGCCGGGTGGTGGTCTTCGCCGACTCCGACCTCTTCGGCGACGACTCGATCGACGACCACGACCACGCCGGGCTGCTGGCCGCCACGGTGACCTGGGCGGCCAGGCTCCCCGAGCACACAGGCGCGCGGCGCGACCCCGACCCCGGCTTCGCCGCGCTCAAGGCGACCGTCGAGGAGCTGCGCCCGCTCCAGGCCAAGGACGGGTCGGTGGAGACCGGCAACGAACGCGCCGCCGAGCTGGTCAGGACCATCGCCGGCCAGGTCGCCGGGCTGGCCCCGCGCTTCCCGCACGACCGCGCCTACCTCGACGCCGTCGTCGCCGACCTCGGCAGGTGGGCCGACGAAGGACTCGGCGTGCCCGACTTCCTCGACTCGCTGAACGCCTTCCACCCCGACGCGCAGCGCGTGGACGGCCTGGAACACCTGGTCGTCTTCCCGATGTACACCCAGAACGGCAACCCGGGGCGCACCCTCGAAGCCGTCTGGATCCGCACGGTCTGGCCCGGCTGGCTGGCCGAGCTGGAACGTTCCGGCTACGACAACCCGATGTTCGTGCCGATCGCCTTCGAGGACTTCACCGCCGGCTACGACACCAACTCCGCGGTGCTGTTCCCCGAGACGGTCGCGGTCCGCTCGGCCCCGGAACGCTTCACCTGGGGCGGCATCTTCTGCGACCGCGAGGCGGCCCGGTTCCGCCAGGTCGGCAGGGCCGCCGCCGACACGCTCAAACTGGCCCTGCCGCCGGACGCCGAGCGCCTGCTGGCCTGCCAGGAGCTGGCCCAGGACACCTTCGTGCTGTGGGACCTGGTGCACGATCGCACGCACAGCCACGGCGACCTGCCGTTCGACCCGTTCATGATCAAGCAGCGCATGCCGTACTGGCTGTACTCCCTGGAGGAGCTGCGTTGTGACCTGACCGCGTTCGGGGAGGCGGTCAAGCTGGAGGCGCGGGGTGTGCCGCAGGCCCGCTACGTGCAGCTCGCCATACTGTTCGACCGGCTGTTCAGGTTCCCGATCACCGGTCAGCGGGTGCGCAACTACGACGGGCTCGGCGGGCAGCTGCTCTTCGCCTACCTGCACCGCAACGACATCGTCAGGTGGACCGACAACCGGCTCACCATCGACTGGGCGCGGGTCGCCGGCGGCATCGCCGATCTGCGCGGTGAGGTGGAGAAGCTGTACCGGGACGGGATCGACCGGTCCAAACTGGCCCACTGGCTCGCTGCCTACGCTCTTGTGTCGAACTACGTGGAACCGCACCCGGCCTCGGTGTGGAATCGCGGGGTGGACGCACTGCCCGTCGAAGGGTTCCCCAAGGAGGTCGTGGACGCCGTGCTCCCCGACGAGTTCCCGCTCAGCATGTTCTACGAGGCGCTGCGCCGTAAGCTCGGTGACGTCGTCGAAGCCACGAAGGGGATCCGCGGATGAGCAGCTCGGCCAGCGGTAAGGTCATCGTCGTCACGGGGTCCGGCGGCCCGGCGGGGCAGGCGGTCGTGCGCCGTCTCGCCGCCTCCGGGGCCACCGTGGTCGCCGTCGACGCCCGGCCACAGGCCGACACCCCCGGCGTCGAGAACGTCGTGGCCGACCTGCTCCAGCCCCACGTCGTCGGCGACCTGGCCCGCGAGGTCGCCGCCCGACACGGCAGGGTCGACGGCGTCATCCATCTGGTGGGCGGCTGGCGCGGTTCCAAGACCTTCGCCGACACCTCGCTGGAAGACTGGGAGCTGCTGCACGACCTGTTGATCCGCACCCTGCAACACGTCTCACTCGCCTTCGAGCCGCTGCTGGCCGAGAGCGCCGACGGCCGGTTCGCGATCGTGTCCGCGACCGCCGCGCAGTCGCCCACCCAGGGCAACGCGGCGTACGGCGCGGCCAAGGCCGCCGCCGAGGCGTGGACCCTCGCGCTGGCCGACTCGCTGGCCGGCACCGGCTCGGCCGCGACGATCCTGGTGGTCAAGGCCCTGGTGCACGACGGCATGCGGGCCGAGCGGCCGGAGGCCGCGTTCGCCGGGTTCACCGACGTGAATACCCTGGCAGAGGCGGTCGCACGACTGTGGGACGCGCCCGCCGCAGACGTCAACGGCCGACGATTGGACCTCACCAAGTGACTCAGGCGCGACGCCGCCACGACCCGGCGGCGAAGGGATTCGCCAGCGACAACTACGCGGGGGTGCATCCGGAGATCCTCCAGGCGATCGTGCTCGCCAACGAGGGACACCAGATCGCCTACGGCGACGACGTCTACACCGAGGCGTTGCAGGAGGTCTTCCGCGCCCACCTCGGCCCCGCCGCCCAGGTGTGGCCGGTCTTCAACGGGACCGCCGCCAACGTGGTGGGCCTGCGCGCGATGTGCGCGTCGTGGGAGGCGGTCATCTGCGCGGAGAGCGCGCACATCCACACCGACGAGGGCGGCGCGCCCGAGGTGACGGGCGGGCTCAAGCTCCTCACCGTGCCCGCTCCCGGCGGCAAACTGACCCCCGAGCTGATCGACAGGCAGGCATGGGGATTCGGCGACCCGCACCGGGCGCAGCCGAAGGTCGTCTCGATCTCCAACGCCACCGAGCTCGGCACCGTCTATACGCCGCAGGAGATCAAGGCCGTCTGCGACCACGCCCACCAGCTGGGCCTGTTGGTCCACCTCGACGGCGCGCGCGTCACCAACGCGGCGGCGGCCCTCGACGTGCCGCTGCGGGCGCTGACCACCGACGCGGGCGTGGACGTGCTCTCCTTCGGCGGCACCAAGGCCGGACTGCTGTACGGCGAGGCCGTGGTCGTGCTCAACCCCGAGGCGGCGCGCGGCGTGGAGTACATCCGCAAGACCGCCATGCAGCTCTCCTCCAAGATGCGGTTCGTCTCCGCGCAGTTCGAGGCGCTGCTCGCCGGCGACCTGTGGCTGCGCAACGCCAGGCGGGCCAACGCGATGGCCGCGCGGCTGGCGGCGGCCGTGCGCGACATCCCCGGTGTGGAGGTGCCACGCCCGGTGGAGGCCAACGCGGTCTTCGCCGTACTGCCGAAGGACGTCACGGTCCGGCTGCAGAAGCGCTTCCGTTTCTACACCTGGGACGAGTCGACCGGCGAGGTCCGCTGGATGTGCGCCTTCGACACCACCGAGGCCGACGTCGACGCCTTCGCCGCGGCCATCGCGGAGGAGATGCGCTAGCCGCCGCGCCGATCGGCGGCCCGCGTCAGGCCCCGCCCAGGAGGGCGGGCCTGCCGTCGGCGTGATGGCCTACTGGGTGAGGCCACCACGCCGACGGACGCCGGAGCCTGCTCCGACGAGCCCGTCGAGCTCGAACCGCCGCCACTCAGGAGCACCAGCAGGAGGAGTGCGGGCAACAGCACGCCGCCGCCACCTGCTGCCACAGCGGACCCGCTGATCCGACGCTCATGGGGGCGGACGAAGCTCCCGTTCCGGTATCGGCCACGCACATGCGTCGTCGTCTACGCGGTGTGGGCCGGCGATCTCAGACGGTGCGAACGCAGGCGCACTGGCCTGCCGCGAGTGTGCCCTCCGCAGCCTCTGCGGCTTCCCGGGTGGCGACTTCGGTCCTGGCGGAAGCGACCGCCACCGCGGCGCGGCCTCCGGCCTCGGCCTTCCTGATGTGTGGCTGGACCGCCACTGCCGTACGCCCTCCGACCTCGACCTGCTCGTCGCGCGGCCAGACCGCCAGTGCCGTGATGGCTCCGATTACCGCCAGGCCCGCCAGTATGGTCCAGGTGGTCGTGAAGCCCGCGTGCGTGGCGACCCATCCGGCGATGGGATAGGTGACCAGCCAGGCCAGGTGGGACAGCGAGAACTGGGCGGCGAAGACCTCGGGAATTCCGGTGGGAGCGACCGCCCGGCGAAGCACCCGCCCGGTCGGCGTGATGATCAGCGCCATCCCGCCGCCGATCGCCACCCAGATCACCCCGGTCGGCAGTGATGCGGCGACGCCCGCCGCGGACATCGTGACCGCCGTGCCGACCGCGAACACCAGCACGGCGGCACCGATCAGCATCACGAACCGGTCCGCCACCCGGTCCAGGACGCGCGGGAGGACGAGGGCCACCAGCAGCGTCCCCGTTCCGGACGCGGCGAGCACCCAGGCCACGTCGGATTGGGCTCCGCCGAGAACGTCGCGGACGTAGTTCACGGTGTTGACGACCACGATGGAGCCGACGGCGGCGACCACGAGGTTCAGTGCCATGACGCCGCGCAGACTCGGGGTGGCCGCGAAAGTGCGGATCCCCGCCACGGCCCGGTCCCAGGCGTTCGTGTGCGAGCTGGGGCGCGCGTTGGGGATGCGCGTGGACAGGACCAGCAGCGCGGACACGGCGAACCCGACGGAGGTACCGAGGAACAGCAGGTTGAACGACATGAAGGTGAGCGCCACAGCCGCGAGTACGGGGCTCAACAGGCTCTCCATGGTGTAGGCCACCTGCGATGCGGACAGGGCGCGGGTGTAGTCGGCCTCCTCGGTCACGATGTCGGGGATGACCGCCTGAAACGTCGGGGTGAATGCCGCCGACGCGGTCTGGAGAACCCCGATCAGGACGTAGATGTGCCACACCTCGGTGACGAACGGCAGCGCGATCACCACCAGAGCGCGCACCACGTCGAGGATCGTGAGAAACCAACGTCTGGGCAGCCGATCGACGTACGCGGCCGCGAGCGGTGCAACGACCACGTACGCGACCATCTTGATCGTCAGCGCGGTGGCGAGAACCGCACCGGCACGCGGACCTGCGAGCTCGTACGCGAGCAGCCCCAGCGCGACGGTAGCCAAACCGGTACCGAACAACGCGATGACTTGAGCGCTGAACAGCCGCCGGTAGTCGCGAATCGCGAACAATCCCATGTCCGTCTCCTCTCGGCAACCGCAGTCACCACATATACCCCCTAGGGGTATTCATCCGAGAGTGTTATATACCGGCTGGGGGTATATGTCAACGTGCGAATCCGAGCTCGGCAAGCTCGACGACGGCGCCCACTCAAGGGCGCCGCCACCTACTCGTTCACCACGGAGCGGACCCAGCCAACTCGTCAGCCGTTGTGCCGAAGGGCCTTGAGGACCAGGGGGCGCTCAGTGGGAGGCGAGGGCGAGGCGGGCCGCCTGACGGCCGCCCATCCCGTGCACTCCGCTTCCCGGCGGCGTGCTCGCCGAGCACAGATAGACGCCGCGCAGCGGGGTCCGCCACGGTCGGGGCGACAGCACGGGCCTGACGAACTGGCCGAGGCCGGCCAGCCCGGCGCCGATGTCGCCGCCGACCAGGTTGGCGTTGTGCCGCTCCAACTCGGCGGGCCCCCGCCCGGCCCGTGCCAGCACCAGGTCGCGGAAGCCGGGCGCGAACCGTTCGATCTGCGTCTCGATCCGCTCGCTCATGTCCAGCGGCGACCCGTTCGGCACGTGGCAGTAGGCCCACAGCGTGTGCCCACCCGCCGGCGCGCGGCTCGCGTCGGCCGCACCGGGCTGCACGAGCAGCACGTACGGCCGGCGGGGATGGCGGCCCGCGGCGACCTCCGCCTCGCTGAGCGCGATCTCCTCCAGCGTGCCGCCCAGATGCACGGTGCCCGCGTCCCGCACGGCGGCATCCCGCCACGGCACCGGACCGGCCAGCGCCCAGTCCATCTTGAACACCCCCGGTCCGTAACGGAACCGCTCCAGCCTGCGCCGGTAACCGGCGGGCAGCCGCGGCCCCGCCATCGCCAGGAACTGCCGGGGCGTCACGTCGAGCAGGACGATCTCCGCGCGCGGCAGTTCCCGCAGGTCGCCGATCCGGGTGCCGCTCACCAGTTCGCCGCCGAGCCCGCGCAGCCGGGAGACCATGGCGTCGGCCAGCCCCTGCGAACCGCCGCGCACGACCGGCCAGCCGACCAGGTGGGCGAGCGCGGCGAGCACCAGGCCGTAACCGCTGGAGAGGGGCGAGCGCAGGTCGAGCATCGAGTGGGCGGCCATCCCGGCGAGCGCGGCGCGGGCGCCGGCCGTACGGAAGGCGCGGGCCAGCACGGAGACGGGCAGCAACGCCTGCGGCCCGAACCGGACGGCGGACAGCGGCGCCTGCGGCACGCCGAGCGGGGCGAGCAGGGTGTCGATCAGCGGGAACCCGGCGCGCGCGGTCGCGCCGACCGTCTCCAGCCAGGCGACGCCGTCCGCACCGAGCCCGGCGGCGGTACGGCCGGCCTCGCGGTGGATCAGCACGGCGGGGCCGTCGTCGAGCGGGTGCGCGGCGGGGACGGGCGGATGGCGGAAGTCCACCTCCAGGGCCAGTTCCCGGAAGGCGGGCGAGGCCAGCGCGAGCGGCAGCACGGCGGCGCACACGTCGTGCCGGTGACCGGGCAGGGTCAGCTCCTCGGTGCGCAGCCCGCCGCCGAACCTTTCCCCGGCCTCGACGACCAGCACCCGCCTGCCCGCCGCGGCGAGCGTCAGCGCCCCGACCAGGCCGTTGGGCCCGGAACCGACCACCACCGCGTCGAACCCGTCGCCCCCGCGCACCCTCAAACCTTCCGGCCGGTTTCCTTCTCGTAAGCGGTGAGCTGCTGCTCCAGCGCCTTCATCAGCTCGAAGACCTGGCTGGGAGGAAGCCGGATGCGGCTGACGATCCGGGTCGGCACGCTGACGATGCGCTGTCCGGACTGGGGATCGTCGGCGAGCTGTGGTGGCCTTGTGATCACCGCGAAGTCGAGGACGAAGCCATCCCGGGTGTGCCAGACGGAGGCGAAGTTGGCGTACTGCCCGGCTTCCACCTCGGCTGAGATGCTCACCTCGAGATGGCTTTCCGGCTCTTCGTTCACTTTCGTCTCCTACGGCACGGGGGGTTGGCTCCATGCTGCCCTGCCCGGCGGTGCCGCGCGTGGTCGGCGCGCCGGGCGTCAGTTCAGGATGGAGGGGTACGGCTTGGCGCCGCGTTGCTGGAGCATCCCGGTCATCAGCTTGATCTCGCCGCTCTGACCGTTGCTGATATGGCGTGCCATGGTGGCGACCTCCTGGCGGTCGGACAGCCGGAGCAGCCCGTCCGCCATCTCCACGCCGCCCTCGTGGTGGCGGGTCATGAGCTGGAGGAACAGGATCTCGGCGTCCTTGCCCTCCGCCTGCCTCAGCCGTTCGAGTTCCGCGTCGGAGGCCATGCCGGGCATCGCGGCGCCCGAGCCGGCGGTCCGGCCCGCGGCGTGGCCGCCGTGCCCGGCCATCCAGGCCATCACGGGGCGTGTCGATGACTGGTTGAGTTCCCACTGCTGGAGCCAGCCCATGAAGACGCCCCGCTGCGCGGTCTGGGTGACGATGATGTCGTAGGCCAGTGACCGCACCGTCTCGTCGCCGGTGGCGTCGCGCACGACGAAGGCCATCTCGACCGCCTGGGCGTGGTGCACCGCCATGTCACGGGAGAATCCGGCTTCGGCCGACGCGTCGGCCGGTGTGGTGGTCCTCCCGACGATCAGCAGGACCACTGCGGCGATCACCACCATCGTGCCCAGCGCGAGGACGAGGGGCCGCCGCCTTGACCTTTCCTGAGAGATGTCCATCGTATGCCCAGAGTACCTATGATCTCGGGTTGAAGGCGTAAAGCGCGTGGTCGACGCCTTATTCTCCCTATACGCCCATAGGGCATAGGGTGACCCCGTTCAGGGCCACCGATGGAGGAACGATGACCAAGGACAGGGCGCAGGCCAGGCGCGAGAATCTCGCGAAGATGCGCGCCGACCAGAAACGCAAAGAGCGTCGTGCCTCTCTGCTGATGTGGGGCGTGGGCGGGCTCGTCATCGTCGTGCTCGTCGGATTGGTGGGGTTCTACCTGATCAACCAGCGTTCGCAGAGCTCGCTGGACGCGGTGACGACGACGAAGTACCCCGGCAGCGTCCACAAGGAAACCAAGATCACTTATGCGGAGCAGCCGCCGGTCGGCGGTGAGCACAACTCCAAATGGCAGAACTGCGGCATCTATCAGGAGCCGTTGAACAACGAGAACGCCGTCCACTCGATGGAACACGGCGCGGTGTGGATCACGTACCGACCTGACCTGCCCAAGGCCCAGGTCGAGCAGCTACAGGAGGTGGCCGGCGCCGACCTCGTGCTGCTGAGCCCCTACCCCGGGCTGCCCGCCCCGGTCGTGGCCAGTTCCTGGAACAACCAGCTCAAGCTCACGGGCGCGGACGACCCGAGGCTGCCGCGCTTCATCTCCAAGTACAAGAACAACCCGCAGACGACCCCCGAGTTCGGGGCTCCCTGCACCGGCGGCACCGACGCGACCGCGGCGCAGAGCCCGATCCCGGACGCGGCGCCGTCCCCGACCGGCACCGCCGAGCCGAGTGCGACCGGCAGCCCCGCGCCGTCCGAGACCGGCGCCGCCGAGCCGAGTGCCACGCCGACCGCCGGCTCCTGAGGCGCCGCGGCAGCCGGGAACGCCGCCCGCCTCCGCCGCTGAGCGGCGGAACGGCGGGGGAACGCCACCGACGACCGGGCGGCGGAGAACGCCGCCCCCCGGCCCCGGCGCCGCGCTCAGGAGCCTCCCGATCGGTTCCGCGGCTCAGACGAGCAACTGTTCCACGGAGATCGCCGCCAGCCCGTGCGCCTCGGCCACGGGCCGGTTGGCGAGGTGACCCTCGTGGGTGTTGAGGCCGCGGGCCAGCGCCGGGTCCGCGGCGAGCGCCTCCCGCCAGCCGAGGTCGGCGATCGACAGCGCGTACGGCACGGTCACGTTCGTCAGCGCGTACGTCGAGGTGTGCGGCACCGCGCCGGGCATGTTGGCGACGCAGTAGAAGACCGAGTCGTGCACCCGGTAGATCGGGTCGGCGTGCGTCGTCGGACGCGAGTCCTCGAAGCAGCCGCCCTGGTCGATGGAGATGTCCACCAGCACGGAGCCCGGCCGCATCCGCGAGACCAGCTCGTTGGTGATCAGCTTGGGGGCCCGCGCGCCGGGGACCAGCACCGCCCCGATCACCAGGTCGGCCTCCAGTACGGCCCGCTCGACCTCGTAGGCGTTGGACGCGATGGTCTGGCAGTGCCCCTGGTAGATGATGTCGGCCTGGCGCAGCCGGTCGATGTTCCGGTCGAGCAGGAGCACCTCGGACTGCATGCCGAGCGCGATCGCCGCGGCGTTCATGCCCGAGACCCCCGCGCCGATCACCACCACCCGCGCCGCGTGCACGCCGGACACCCCGCCCATGAGCACGCCGCGCCCGCCGCCCTGACGCATCAGGTGGTAGGCGCCCACCTGCGGGGCGAGCCGCCCGGCGACCTCGGACATCGGCGCGAGCAGCGGCAGGAACCCGTTGGCCGTCTGCACCGTCTCGTAGGCGATGCCGGTGATCCCGGAGTCGAGCATGGCCTTCGTGCACCCGGCGGACGCCGCCAGGTGCAGGTAGGTGAACAGCACCTGGCCCTTGCGCATCAGGGGGTACTCCCCGGGGATCGGCTCCTTCACCTTCAGGATCAGCTCGGCCCTGGCCCACACCTCCTCGGCGGTGGGCAGGATCGTCGCGCCGGCGGCCTCGAAGTCGACGTCGAGAATGGCGGACCCCACTCCCGCCTCGCGCTCGATGAAGACGTGGTGCCCATGGCGTACGAGTTCGTGTGCGCCCGCAGGGGTGAGCGCGACGCGATACTCGTTGTTCTTCACCTCTCGGGGGACTCCGATCCTCACGATTTCTCCTCGGGTCGGCGCTTTTCCTTCACTCTCCGTTCCCGCAGCCCCGTGGGCCACGCGCAGATTGGCTTGAATCGCTGGATCTTGGTGACAATTTGTTAAGAACCAACCCTGCTGACTCGCGGGTTTCCGGGTAGTACCGCGGATCGGTAGGCTCACCCGCGAACATCATCAGGATTTGGGGTTACCGATGGAAAAGCAGCCGGTTGCGGGAGAGAAGCCCGGGCCGACTCCCGCGGAGCCCGGCCAGCCGCGGGCGAGCCGGATCACCACCGCCCTGCTGGCCGTCGCGCTGGTCCTGGTCGTCGTGATCACCGGGGTGCTCGGCACGGTGGCCGTCCTGATGACGCGTAACCCCGACACGCTTCCCGGTGGGACCCTCCCGCACCGGCTGCCCGCCCCCATCCACTTCGCCCCGGTGACCGCGACGCAGGCGGCGCCGTGCCCGGGCGTGCAGGCCGTGCTCGACGAGGCCGGCACGACCTGTTACGTCGTGGCGGCCGGCATCAACGTGACTTCGGTGCAGAAGATCGAGTCGATCAGGGAGGGGAACGGCACCTACGCCGTCAGGGTGGCGCTGCCCGCGCCGTTCAGGGAGCAGATCGGCGCGCTGACCCAGGAGGAGGTCAAGAAACAGATCGCCGTCGTGGTGGCCGAGAAGGTCGTGGCGGCCCCCACGGTCGCTCAGGCGATCAGCGTGGACAGCCTGAGCATCACCGGCTCCTTCTCCAAGGAGGTGGCCGACGGCCTGGTGGCCCGGCTGCTGGGCGGCACCCAGCCGGTGCCCAGCACGCCCGCGCCGCCCGCCGTCTCCGGCTCCACGGACACCTCCGCGCCGCCCACGGGCCCGGTGAGCCCTCCGGTCACCTCACCGTCCGACGCGGGCACCGGCACCTCGGCTCCGTCCACCGGTACCTCGTCCACCGGTACCCCGTCCACCTCCCCCTCCGCTCCCGCCGCGATCGGCAACCCCCAGGGTGCCGATCCCAAATTCCCGTCCTGTAAAGAGGCCACCGACGCCGGCTACGGCCCCTACTTCAAGGAGAGCCACCCGGAGTACGCCTACTACCCGGACAACGACAAGGACGGCGTGGCCTGCGACGCCGACGAGCTCAACCGGCCCGCCCCGCCCCGCTGACCGGGCAGCGCGCACCCCCATCGCCTACGTGTCGGTCGACCCCGAGGGGAACCCCGGCCGCTAGCTGATCAGCCCTTCGAACGCGTCGATCGCGAAGTAGGCGGCGAAGATCAGCGCGACGATCCACAACAGCCAGTGGATCTCCCCGAACCGTCCCCGCGCGGCCTTGACCGTCACGTAGGCGATCACACCCGCACCGACGCCGTTGGTGATGCTGTAGGTGAAGGGCATCAGCGCGATCGTCAGGAAGGCGGGGATCGCCACATCAAGGTCTTGCCAGGGCACGTTCCTGCTCTGCGTCATCATCAGCGCGCCGACGAGCACCAGGGCGGGCGCGGCGGCCGCGGCGGGCACGACCATGGTGATCGGCGTGAACAGCAGGGTGAGCGCGAGCAGCCCGCCGGTCGCGACGCTGGCCAGGCCGGTCCGCGCGCCCTCGCCGACGCCCGCGGCCGACTCCACGAAGACGGTGCCGGCCGAGGAGCTGGTCGCCCCGCCGATCGCGGCGGCCACGCCGTCGACCGTGAGGATCGCGCCCAGCCGGGGAACCCGCCCCTGCTCGTCGACCAGCCCGGCCTCGTCGCTCACCCCGATGATGGTGCCCATCGCGTCGAAGAAGCCGGACAGGACGAGGGTGAACAGCACCACGGTCGCGGTGACCACGCCGGCCCTGGCGAAACCGCCGAACAGGTCGAATTGGCCGAGCAACCCGAAGTCGGGCGCCGAGATCACCGAGTCGGGTATCCGTGGCTCCACCACCCCCCAGCTCCGGGGGGCGATCGTGAAGACCTCGTCGACGACGATGGCGACCACGGTGGTGACCGCGATGCTGATCAGGATGGCTCCGGGCGTCCTCCTGACGTACAGCGCGATCATGAGCAGCAGGCCGAAGCAGAACACGGACACCGGCCAGCCCGCGAGGTGTCCCGTCGCGCCGAGCTGCACGGGGGTGCCGATCCCGCGCGCCACGAACCCCGCGTCGACCAGGCCGATCAGCGCGATGAACAGCCCGATTCCCACGCTGATCGCGTGCTTGAGCGCCAGCGGGATGGCATCCATGATCAGCCGCCGCACGCCGGAGACCGCCAGCAGAATGATCAACAACCCCTGGAGCACCACCAGCCCCATCGCCTGCGGCCAGGTCATGTACGGCGCGGCCTGGTAGGCGACCACGGCGTTCAGCCCCAGCCCGGCCGCCAGCCCGAACGGCGCGTTGCCGATCACGGCCATCAGCAGCGTGCTCACCGCGGCCGCCAGCGCGGTCGCCGTCGTGAGCTGCGGGATCGACAGCTTGGCTCCGGTGACGTCGGTCGCCCCGGCCAGGATGATCGGGTTCAACAGGATGATGTACGCCATCGCCACGAACGTGGTGACGCCGCCACGCACCTCACGCGCGACGGTGGTGCCACGCTCCCGCAGTGCGAAGAACCCGCTCAGCGAACCCATTCCGCCCCCCTCCGCGCGAGGGGGCATCCGGAGACCTACCCAGGTCAGGTGAGTGCGATGTGCTCCGGCCTGATGGGGACGCGGGACAGCGCCCTGCCGGTGGCGGCCCGGACGGCCGCCACGACGGCGGGGGTGGTGGAGAGCGTGGGCGGCTCGCCCGCCCCCCGCAGGCCGTACGGCGCGGCCGGGTCGGGGTTCTCCAGGATCGACACCTTCATCGGCGGCATGTCGAGGATCGTGGGGATGAGGTAGTCGGTGAACGACGGGTTGCGCAGCCTGCCGTCCGCCACCAGGACCTCCTCCATCAGCGCCAGCCCGAGCCCCTGGGCCGAGCCGCCGTGGATCTGGCCTTCGAGGGCGAGCAGGTTGAGCACCTTGCCGACGTCCTGCACGGCGGCCAGCTCCACCACCTTCACCAGGCCCAGCTCCACGTCCACGTCCACCACGGCACGGTGCACGCACAGGGCGAGCTGGGTGTGGGAGTCGCCCTGCCCGGTCGACGGGTCCATGGGAAAGGTGGGCCGGTGACGATACTCCCGGGTCTCCTCCACCGGCCCGAACCGCTGCAGCAGCGCTGTGGTCGTGAGACCCGGATGGGCGGCGGCCAGCTCCGCGAGCCGTTCGCGCACGGCCTCGCAGGCGGTCTTCACCGCGCCGCCGGTGACGTAGGACTGCCGGGACGCGGACGAGGAGCCGGCGGAGCCGACCGTCGTGTCCGCCGGCGCGACGGTGACCCGCTCGACGCCCAGCTCGGTCCGCGCGACCTGCGCCTGGACGGTGACCAGCCCCTGACCGACCTCGGCCGCCGCGGTGTGCACGAGTACGTGCGGCTCGCCGCCTGCCAGCTCCAGCCGCACCCGGGCGGTGGAGTAGTCGTCGAAGCCCTCGGAGAAGCAGATGTTCTTGATGCCGACCCCGTAGCCGACGCCGCGCCGTACGCCCTCGCCGTGGGTGGTCTGCGCCACCCCGCCGGGAAGCTCCCGCAGGTCGCCGTCGCTCGCGGCGGGCAGCGGGAACGCCTCCAGCTCGGCGAGCATGCCGGCCAGCGGCGCGGGGGAGTCGATCAGCTGGCCGGTGATCAGGCGCGAGCCCTGGGAGACCGCGTTGCGGATCCGCAACTCCACGGGGGACAGCCCGCACGCCTCGGCCAGCCGGTCCATCTGCGATTCGTAGGCGAAACACGCCTGCACCGCGCCGAACCCGCGCATCGCCCCGCACGGTGGATTGTTCGTGTAGACGCCGTACGCGTCGATCTCGACGTTCCCCACCTCGTACGGCCCCGCGCCGAGGGAGGCCGCGTTGCCGACCACCGCGGGCGAGGAGGAGCAGTAGGCGCCGCCGTCGAGCAGGATCTCCGCCTTCACGTAGATCAGCCGGCCGTCGCGGGTGGCGCCGTGCTCGTAGCGCATCCAGGCGGGATGCCGGTGCACGTGCCCGAAGAACGACTCCTCGCGGTTGTAGACCATCTTCACCGGCCGCCCGGTGCGCAACGCCAGCAGGCACGCGTGGACCTGCATCGACAGGTCCTCACGCGCCCCGAAGGCGCCGCCCACCCCGGCCAGCGAGACGCGTACCTTCTCAGCCGGCAGCCCCAGGCAGGGCGCGATCTGGTCGCGGTCCACGTGCAGCCACTGGGTGGCGACGTAGAGGTCGACGCCGCCGTCCTCCGCGGGCACGGCGAGGCCGGACTCGGGCCCGAGGAACGCCTGGTCCTGCATGCCCACCTCGTACTCGCCGGTGACCACGACCGGCGCCTCGAACACCGAGCCGACCCGTACCGGCTGGTGGCGCAGGATGTTGCCCCTCTCACCGACCTTCGGGCAGGCCGGGTCGAAGGCCGCGCGTCGCGCGTCGGTGACCGCCTCCGTCACCTCATAGTCGACCACGATCGCCGCTGCGGCCCGCCGCGCCCGCTCGGGATGGTCGGCGGCCACCAGCGCCACCGGCTCGCCCTGGTAGCGAACCCGGTCGACGGCGAGCACCGGCTGGTCCCTGAGCTCAAGGCCGTGGTGCTTCTCGCCGGGCACGTCCTCATGGGTGAGCACGGCGAGCACCCCGGGCATCGCCAGCGCCGGGCCGAGGTCGATGGAGCGGATCCGGGCGGCCGGGTGCGGGCTGCGCAGGGTGACGCCCCAGACCATGTCCTCCAGCCACAGATCGGAGGAGTAGGCGAACTCCCCGGTCACCTTCAGCGTGCCGTCCGGCCGCGGGGCGCTCTGCCCGATGCCCTGGCTCGTACGGGTGTCTGTGCTGGTCACAAAGGCAGTACATCACTCGCGGGGCGGACCGGCCTATGGGCCCCGCCATGAAAGGCGGGCCGCCGCCCGCACCGGACTTGTAGCTTCCTCCAAAGCCGGGAGTTACGCTGACGTGTGCGCATCCGGGACGTCGTGGCGATGGCGGAGCTCCGGCTCGCCGTGCTCGGCGGCGGCGAGCACCTGGACCGGGAGTTCACCGGCGTGCACATCACCGACCTGCCCGACCCCGGACGCTACCTGTCAGGCGGCGAGCTGGTCCTCACCGGGCTCATGTGGCGCGACCGGCCGGAGGACTCCGAGCGGTTCGTGGCGGCGCTCGCCGGCGCCGGAGTGACCGCCGTCGGCGCCGGGCTGGCCAGGCTGGGCGACGTCCCCGGCGACCTCGTGACGGCGTGCGAGGCGTACGGCCTGCCGCTGCTCGCCGTACCGGTGGAGATCTCGTTCAGGAGGGTCACCGAGCTGCTGGGCGCCCGGCTGTCCCTCGACGTGCGCGACGCCCTGGGCAGGCACCGCCGCATCGTGGCCGCCGTCTCCGAGGGAGCGGGGCTGCCCGACCTGTTCGCGCTCATGCTCGGCGAGCTGGGCGTCGCGGGGGCGGTGCTCTCCGCCACCGGCCGGCCGATCGCCGGCGACCACGCGGGGCTCCCGCTGCTGCCGCTGGCCCACGCGTATCTCTCCGCGCCCCGGCTCCCGCACGTCGTCCATCGCGACGGCGGCACCTACACGATCTTCGGAGTGGGCCGGTCGCACCGGGCGGCGGGCTGGGCGCTGGTCTGCGAGGGCGACCTGAGCGGGCGTGCCGACCTGGGCTACGAGCTGGCCGCCTGCGTCGCGCTCGAACGCACCAGGATCGGGGAGGGGCGCCGGGTCGAGCGCAGACTCGCCGGCCGGCTCATCGACCTGGCCAGGGCGGGCGGCGACGCGGCGGAGGTGGGAGCCGGGCTGCGCACCTGCGGGATCGAGCCCGGCGAGCCGTACGCCGTGGTCGACGCCGTCGCGGTGGACGCGGGCGGCGGTCGTGAGGTGGGCGCGGCGGCGCTCGGGGGGCAGATCGTGGAGGAGATCCTCGGCCGCGGCGTGGTGGCGGCGGCGGGGGAGGACGGCGCGCTCGCCCTGGTATCCCTGCGTGGTGGGCACACCGCCCAGGATCTGGCGGAGTCGCTGCGCGCCGGGGTGGCCGTGCTGGCGGCGGGGATGCGCGCGACGAGGGTGTCGATAGGGGTGAGCGCCGCGCTCTCGGGGGCGGCCGCGTTACGCGGCGGAGCCGAAGAGGCGGGACATGCGCGCAAACTGGCGGAAACGCGTAACGGTGGAGTGGTGACCAGCGATGAGATCTATACGCACACGCTGCTGCTGGCCACCCTCCCACGTGACGTGCGGCGATCCTTCGCCGCACGCCTGCTGGGGCCGCTGCTCGACTACGACAGCAGGCACCAGTCGGAACTCGTACGGACGCTCGGCACGTATCTCGACTGCGCAGGGTCGTGGAACGCGTGTGCCGAGCGTATGCATGTGCACGTCAACACGGTGAGGTACCGCATTCACCGTGTGGAGGAGCTGACCGGACGAGATCTGTCGAGCATGACCGACCGCGTCGACCTGTTCCTCGCATTACGAGCAGATTGAGATCTAGCAGCAGAGGGCGGCGCGATCCGCCGCCGTAGCAGACGCGGAGGGGGATGTGGTCGTAGCATTGACTCCGACCGCTACGACGGCCGTAATCAGCACGGCCAGGGCAGACACTGTGAGGCGACGACGCATTGTGGTGCTCCTGTCACGGGGGTTCGTTCGACGACATTGTTCCAGGGAGTACCAGTGAGTCAAGATCTGGTCGGTCAGCGCATCAAAACGATTCGCCGTCAACGTGGGCTTTCTCAAGCTCAGTTGGCACATCCAGAGTTGTCGGACAGCTATGTATCTCTTATCGAAAGCGGTAAGAGAACGCCAACTCCGGCAGTGCTCGAGCTGCTGGCGGTGAAACTCGACTGTTCGCTCACCTACCTGGTCAACGGCGTTACGGCGACCCAGATGCACGAGCTGGAACTCGAGCTCGGATACGCTTTGATGGCGCTGGAGAACGGTGCCGTGGCGGAGGCGCGCAGGCGATACGCCGACCTGGTGGCCGACAACGCCGTCGCGGGACTCGCACAACTCCGGCAGGACGCCGAATACGGCCTCGCGCTGGCCATGGAGGCCTGCGGCGACCTCGACGCGGCCATCGCCACCTTCAACGGCCTGCGCGCCACGGCGGCCGGGAACATGTCGCCCGAGCGGCACATCGCGGTGGCCGTCGCGCTGTCCCGCTGTTACCGCGACCGCGGCGACCTGAGCGCGGCGGTCCAGGTCGGCGAGCAGATCCTGACGGGGACTGTCCGCCCCGCCTGGACCGACGAACTGGTCGAACTGGGTTCCACGCTCCTGGGCGTCTACCTGGTCCGCGGTGATCTGCTGCGGGCGAGGCAGTACTCCGCCGAACTGCTCGCGGCGGCGGAACGCCTCGGCCCCCGGGCCACCGTCGCCGCCTGCTGGAACGCCTCGCTGGTGGCCGAGGCCAGCGGTCACGGTGAGGAGGCGCTGGCGCTCATGGAGCGCGCGTTCGCCATCCACTCCGAGGTCGGTGAGCGGCGCAATCTGTACCGGCTCCGCTTCACCTACCACGGCCAGCGCTTTCGCGTCAGGCCGGAGGAGGCGGAGACCAGTCGCGAGGGGATCCTGCGCGCCCAACGGGAGCTGAGCGAGTCCTCCGCCGGGATCGCCGACCGGGTCAGGTGCGAGATGGAGCTCGCCCATGTCGAGTTCGGCCTCGACCGCCCCGCCGAGGCGGCGGGCCGCGCGGAGGCCGCTCGCAAGCTGGTCTCCACCAGCACGCGTGACCTCGGCGCGGACGTGCACCTCGTCCTCGGCGGCGCCTATGCGATGCTCGGCAAGATCAAGGACGCGAGGGAGTCGATCGCGACGGCCACCCAGTGGCTGGAGCGGGTCGTCCCGCCCCGCCACGCCGCTCAGGGCTGGTGCACCGTGGCCGACGTGCTCGGCAGGCTGAAGGACCGTGAGGGAAGCATCGCCGCCTACCAGAAGGCGCTGGCCTGCGCGGGCCTCTGACCGGCCGCCCGGCCTCTTCCGCACCCGGCTCCGGCCGGGGGACCGGGAGAGGCCGGTGCGTTTCACCGGGCGCCATCAGTGGGCGCCCCCGGTCGGGCAGGGCCGCGTCCACACCTCTGGCATGTTGGATCGTGCGCGATTCGGCCAGGTTTCGGCGACCGGGGTTCGGACCGGACCCCCGCGTCGGTAGCCTTGGACGTGCCATGAAGACTTCCCCGTTCGGTCCCGCGCTCGCCTTCCTCGCGGCCCTTCTCGTCAGCGTGGTCCTCGCCCCTCCCGCCCTCGCCCACGACGCGCTCAGAAGCAGCGACCCTGCCAAGGACGCCAAGGTCGAGAACGTGCGGAAGGTGACCCTGGAGTTCACCGCCAAGGTGCGCCTGCCCACCGTCGTGGTCACGGCGGCCGACGGCACCCGTCACGAGAGCGGCAAGCCGTCGGCCGACGGCGCCGTCGTGACCCAGCAGCTCGACCGCCCGCTCCCCGCGGGGAAGTACACCATCGCCTACCGGATCGTCTCCTCCGACGGGCATCCCGTGGAGGGGGAGATCCCCTTCACGGTCGTGGGCGGCGCCGAGCCCTCGGAGGCCGCCTCCGCGGAGCCCCAGCCCTCAGAGCCCGAGCCCTCGGAGTCGGCCGCCGCGCCATCGGCGCCCCCCACCGCTCTATCCGCCACGCCTACTCCGGTGGCCGCCGAGCAGGACGATGACGGCGGCGGTGTGCCGGTGTGGCTGTGGATCGTCGTCGGGGCGCTGGCCGGCATCGGCCTCGGCATGTTCTTCAGCATGCGAGGCAAGAGACGGTGAGCCGCACCGTACGTGTGGCGCTGGCGGCCGCCGGAGCCGCCCTCATCGCCCTGATCGTGGCGATGTTCGCCGGTGGCGCGGCCACCCCCCGCATCATCCCCGGCCTGCCCGACGAGGGCGCGCTCACCAGGTGGGCGCTGCCGATCTCGAAGCTGGCGATGGACACGGCCGGCGTGCTCACCGTCGGCGCCCTGCTGGCCGCCACCGTCTTCCTCCCCAGCGACAAGGGACTGCTCGGCAGGACCGCGCTCGACTACGTGAAGGCCGCCTCCTGGCTGGCGCTCGCCTGGGCCGCCGCGGCGGCCTCGACCATGCTCTTCACCCTGTCGGAGTCGCTCGGCCTGCCGGTCATGGAGGTGCTCGGCGGCAACGAGCTGACCAGCTTCGCCAGCCAGGTCTCCCAGGGCATCGCGCTGACCATCGTGGTGCTGTTCGCGGTCGCGATCGCGTTGTTCTCCCGTGGCGCGATCACCGCGGGCGCGTCGGGCGGCCTGCTCGTCCTCGCCGTCTTCACCCTGCTGCCCCCCGCCCTCACCGGGCACTCCGCCTCCTCGCCCAACCACTCGCTGGCGACATCGGGCGTCGCCCTGCACCTCGTCGGGCTGGCGCTGTGGGTGGGCGGGCTCGTCGTGCTCTGCGCGCACGCGCTGCTGAAGCGCCCGCAGCTCGACATCGCGGCGCAGCGGTTCTCCCGGCTGGCGCTGTGGTGTTACATCGGTCTCGGCCTGTCCGGCGTGTTCGGCGTCCTGGCCCGCCTGACCTCCGTCGCGGAGCTCTTCACCACGTCGTACGGCCTGCTCGTGGTCGCCAAGGTGGTGGCCTTCGGCGCGCTCGGCACCGTGGGCTGGTGGCACCGGCGGCGCACCCTGCCAGAGCTGGACGCGGGCCGGCCGAAGGCCTTCCTCCGGCTGGCCTCGGGCGAGGCCGTGCTGATGTTCGCGACCGTCGGCCTGGCTGTGGCGCTGGCCCGGACCGCGCCGCCGCCGACGACGCTGCCCGTCGACCGCGCCTTCGAACTGCTCGGCTATCTGGTGCCGCCGCCGATCTCGATCGGCAACCTCGTCACGTTGTGGTGGTTCGACCTGTTCTTCGCCGTCGTCGCGGCGGCCCTCGGCGGCCTGTACGCCGCCGGTCTCGTGCGGTTGCGGCGGCGCGGTGACTCCTGGTCGTGGGGGCGCACCTCGGCGTGGTTCACCGGGGTGCTGATCCTGGTGCTGGCGACCCAGAGCGGCGTCGCCCGCTACGCACAGGTGATGTTCAGCGTGCACATGGCCGAGCACATGACGCTGTCGATGCTGGTGCCGATCTTCCTGGTGCTCGGCGCCCCGGTCACGCTCGCCCTGCGCGCCCTGAAGCCCGCCGTACGCCGGGGGGACCGGGGGCCGCGGGAGTGGCTCACCGTGATCCTGCACAGCAGGGCGGTGAAGTTCTTCGGGCATCCGGGCATCGCCACGACCCTGTTCATCGTCTCCACCTACGCGCTGTACTTCACGCCGTTGTTCGCCGGGG
The DNA here is from genome assembly GCF_022213955.1 of Dolomitihabitans soli. Classification (GTDB taxonomy): domain Bacteria; phylum Actinomycetota; class Actinomycetes; order Streptosporangiales; family Streptosporangiaceae; genus Streptosporangium_A; species Streptosporangium_A soli. The sequence continues at coordinate 544,025 of NZ_JAKNTW010000001.1, forward strand.
CGATGTCCGAGCATCTCGGGCACATCGTCATGACGTCGCACTTCCTGCTCAGTGGCACGCTGTTCTTCTGGGTGATCGTGGGCGTCGATCCCGCCCCGTACAAGCTGCCTCATGTCGGGCGGCTGCTCGTCCTGTTCGTCACGATGCCCTTCCACGCCTTCTTCGGCATCGCGATGATGATGATGACGACGGTGATCGCGTCCGACTGGTACGACCAGCTCGGCCGTACCTGGGGGGCCTCCTCCGTCGAGGACCAGCAGACGGGTGGGGCGATCGCGTGGGGGTTCGGCGAGATCCCGACCCTGATCGTGATCCTCGCGCTGGCCCTCCAGTGGTGGCAGGACGACACCCGGAAGTCCAGCCGGGCCGACCGCAGGGCGGACGCGATCGCGGCCAAGACCGGCGGCACCGGTGACGCGGAACTCGATGCCTACAACGCCTATCTGGCGAAACTGGACAAACGGGATCGCGCCGAATAGCTCTCCGGCCAGTGGCTGCTATCTTCCACCGCCACGCCGCGTAATCGCCGGTAGCCTTACCAGTGGGGGAGACGGGCGCCGCCTGCGTTCCGGCCGACGCTGACGTGGGGGCGAGCGTGGCCGGGCACAGGGCGCTGTCCTCGTGCTCAGGAAGGCATGGTGGTGACCGAAGAAACGCGGATGCGCGGGGGGCGGAGTCTCGCCGAAGCCCTGGAGGACGACCTCGCCCAGTGGTCGGCGCGCACCGGCATAGCGGTGGAGACGTGGGCGTTGCCCGAGGGCGACGTCCCGCCGCGCACGAGCCGCGCGGTGCTGCTGGTCTTCCACGAGGCACTGTCCAACGTGCAGCGGCACAGCGGGGCCGGCACCGTGTCGATCGCCGTCACCATGAGTTCCTCCGGCCTGCGGATGACGATCAGTGACGACGGCGTGGGCTTCGACCCGCCGGTGACCGGCAGGGGGATCACCGCGATGCGCACCGCGTTCGCCGAGCTGGGCGGCTCGCTCACGGTGACCACGGCGTTCGGCGCGGGCACCACCGTCACCGGCGCGGTGCCGGCCTGATCGATTGCGGAACCCCGTCCGCGTTCGCGGTGATTCGGCCCCGCGCCCCCGCGCGGGTGCGACGTCCTCGCGCCACTGCGCGTGAGGAGATGGGCCTCGCGTCGTCGCCGGCCGGTGGTCGCCCGTGCCCGGTCATCGCGTGGGTGGACGCCTTCTTCGTGGCCCGGGGGCGGTCCGCCGGGATCTAGGGGAGCGTGAGGATCTCTCGGCCCGACTCGGTGACCAGCACCGTGTGCTCGAACTGCGCGGTCCGCTTGCGGTCCCTGGTCACCGCGGTCCACTTGTCGGGCCAGATCTCGTAGTCGATCGTGCCCAGCGTCAGCATCGGCTCGATCGTGAAGGTCATGCCGGGCACGATGGTGACGTCGAGCGACGGGTCGTCGTAGTGCGGCACGATCAGGCCGGAGTGGAACGTGGTGCCGATGCCGTGACCGGTGAAGTCGCGGACCACGCCGTAGCCGAACCGCTTGGCGTAGGCCTCGATGACACGGCCGACGACGTTGAGCCTGCGTCCGGGGGCCACTGCCTTGATCGCCCGCTCGGTGGCCTCCCTGGTGCGCTCGACCAGCAGCCGGGACTCCTCGTCGACCTCTCCGACCAGGAACGTCGCGTCGGTGTCGCCGTGCACGCCACCGATGTAGGCGGTGATGTCGACGTTGACGATGTCGCCGTCGCGCAGCACGGTGTCGTCGGGGATGCCGTGGCAGATGACCTCGTTGATCGAGGTGCACAGCGACTTGGGATAGCCGCGGTAGCCGAGCGTGCTCGGATAGGCGCCGTGGTCGCACAGGAACTCGTGGCCGACGCGATCGAGCTCGTCGGTGGTCACCCCCGGGGCGACCTGCCTGCCCACCTCTTCGAGCGCCTGCGCGGCCAGCTTGCCGGCGATCCGCATCCGCTCGATGATCTCTGGCGTCTTGACGTCGGGCTCGCCGGTGCGCGGCGACTTCTTTCCGACGTACTCCGGCCGCTCGATCTGGGCGGGAACCTTGCGCGTGGGCGAGATCCGCCCGGGCTGGAGCAGTGTCGTCATGCGCACAAGTCTAGGTGCGCGGGCAACCGGGCAAGATTGCACTGTGACCGGTGAGCTGAGCGAAAAATGGTGGTTCTGCCTGACGCACATGCGCGTCGAGCCCGACGAGGGCTGCCCCAACAAGGACCGGATGGGCCCCTACGAGACCCGTGAAGCCGCGGGAAACGCCCTCAAGACCGCGAGAGAACGCAACAAGGCGTGGCGTGAGTCCGACAAGGACTGGGACGGCGACTAGCCCTCCCTCCGCCGCATCTCCTGGCCCGGGTGATCCGAGTCAGGCGACGTCGGCGTTCAGGGCACGTCCAGCCATCCGAGCCAGGCGACGTCGGCGTTCAGGACATGTCCGAGCCATCCGAGCCAGGGGAGCCGGCGTTCAGGAGACGTTCGGGCCAGGGACGTTCGGGCCAGGGACGTTCGGGCCAGGGACGATCGGGAGGGTGATGTACGAGGGGCGGGCGGAGTCGTGGTAGATCGTCTGGTGCTGAACGATCATGGTCGGGTTGGACGGGTCGCCGGCGCCGAGGTTGCGGTCGAAGCGCGGGAAGTTCGAGCTTGAGATCTCCACCCGGATCCGGTGACCCGGCGGGAAGAGCTGGCTGGTGGCCACCAGGTCGACGGTGTGCTCGGCCGGCTGGGAAGGGGTGGCCGCGGTGCGGACGATCCCGTCGATGACGCTCAGCGCGCGGCCGTCCGGCCAGACGTCGACGAGCTTGGCCGTCCAGTCGGTGCCGGCGGCGGACGTGGCCGCGTGCAGGGTGACCGACAGCGGGCCGGTGACCTCGACGGCGGTCGTGAGCGGGTCGGTGGTGAAGCAGAGGACGTCGGGGCGCTGTTCGACGGCGCGCTGGTCGCGGGGGCCGACGTTGGCCGGGTCGGCGAGCAGCAGCGGGCCGCCGACGGTGGGCACGGGGTCCGCCGGGTCGTAGTCGTAGGTGGAGGGCGCGGCGTCCGGCGGGGGTTCCTCGGTGCCCAGCCTGCCGCCGGAGTGCAGGTAGAAGGGGGTGGGAACGGCCCGTTCGAGCGGCCAGGACTCCTCGTCACGCCAGACGTTCGCGCCCATCACGAAGATCTGCACGCCCGCGTCGCCGGGCGCAGGGGCGGCCCTGAGGAATTCGAGCTGCCGTCGTTCCAGGTTGACGGCCTGCTGGGAGGCGGCGAGGCCGAAGTTGAGGTCGCCGGTGGCGGTGCTCGGCATATGGGCCCAGGGGCCGATCACCAGCGGGCCGCCGAGGCGGCGATGGTTCTCCAGGGTGCCGGTGAGGAAGAGGTCGAACCAGCCGCCGACGTGCATGACCGGCACCTGGATCCGGTCGTGGCGCAGGGTATCGGCGAAACCCTCCCAGTAGGCGTCCCGGGTGGGATGGTCGACCCAGTCGCGCCACCAGGAGACGCCCGGGACGTCGCGCACCGGCAGCGTGCGCAACGCGGTCTCGTGGTCGGTCAGCACGGGCATGAGCTGGGCGAACCCGGCCGAGACGTCGTCACCGGCCTCCGTCGCGTGCATCAGGCCGAGCATGGTCTGCATCCCGGCCCAGTTCAGGGCGGAGCCGAGGGCGAGTGCGCCGCCGTTGTAGGTGAGCCCGTCGTAGAAGTCGTGCGGGGTCACCGCCGCGACGACGCCCTTCAGCGCCGGCGGCGCCAGCGCGGCGGCCTGGAGGGCGCAGCCCGCGAGGTAGGACATACCGGAGGCCACCACGTCGCCGTCGGACCAGTCCTGCTCGGTGATCCATTCGATCGTGTCGTAGCCGTCCTGGCCCTCGTCCAGCCATGGGCGGAACTCCCCGTCGCTGCCGCCGCGTCCCCGGCAGTGCTGGAGCACGACAGCGAAGCCCATCTCCAGGGCGCGGATCGTGGGCGCGCTCCGCAGGGTGGGCTCGCCGTACGGGGAACGGATGAGCAGGGTGCGGAAGGGGCCGCCGGCGGCGGGACGGTGCAGGTCGGCACGGAGCACGGTGCCGTCGCGCATCGGGATGGGGGCGTCATGCTCGGTGGTGATCGCCAGCGGGGCGCGGTTCAACTTGGGCATGCGGATGGTCCTCAGGTGAGCGTGTAGGCGTCGTAGTGGACGGCGGCGGCCCTGCGGGACGCGGAGGCGACGGCGAGGGTGCGGTTGAGCCAGGCGTAGCGCTCGCCGCCGGTCTCGAAGCGGCAGAAGAGGCGGAAGTAGTATTCGGCGGGATCGACCGGGGAACCGGCCGCGAGGCGGGCCAGCACGTCCGGCGGGCCGTGCCGTACTCCCGAGGTGGAGATGAAGATCAACGCGCCGTCGCCGGTGCGCAGGGTGTAGCGGGTGTCGATGCTGACCATGCCGTCGTCGTGGACGAGTTGCCAGTCGGCGCCGCCGGGCAGGATCTCGCCCGACAGGCGCGGGCCGTCGAAGGAGCCGCCGATGATGTTGATCACGCGGCGGCGGCCGAGGTGCGAGACGCCCAGGTCCATGACCGGGTCCAGGTCGACGCGGAAGGTGGCCAGCGCCTCCAGCCTCACCGGGTCACGCTCCAGGACTCGCGCTCGTTGAGCACCTTGGGGTCGAAGCCCGCCGTCCGCTTGTAGGAGGCGGCGATGGCGGCGCGTTCCGCGTGCGGGATGACCTGGTCGATGTCGGTGAAGCCGCCGGGCGCGCGTTCGTGGGCGAGTTTCATCACGATCTCCGGACCCAGTTGCCGGTTGGCGAGTTGCAGCGCGGTGAGAGGCGGCCGCCTGGCCTCCTCGTAGGCGTCGATCCCGCCCCCGCCGGCCAGGCAGAGCGCCAGATATCTGGCGTCGAGGATCGCCTGGGAGGCGCCGTTCGAGCCGATCGGGTACATCGCGTGGGCGGCGTCGCCCAGCAGCGTGACGTCGCCGGCGCTCCAGCGGGGCAGCGGGTCGCGGTCGACCATGGGGTACTCGTAGGCGGTCTCGGCCGAGGCGATGATGCCGGGCACGTCGAGCCAGTCGAAGCGCCAGTCGCCGAAGTGCCGCAGGATCTCCGCCGGGTCAGCCGGCCGGTTCCAGTCGCCCCGGTCACGGGCGTCGCCCGTCATGGGCCGCTCCGCGATCCAGTTGATCACGACCCGGTCCCCCTCCCGGCGGATCGGGTAGGCGACGAACTTCTGCTCGCCGTCGCCCGCCATGATCATCGAGCGCCCGGTGAGATACGGCCGGCCGTAGGAGGTGCCCCGCCACAGCACCAGGCCGTTCCACGGCGGCGGGCCCTCGCCGGGGAACAGGTGGGCGCGCACGGCGGAGTTGATGCCGTCGGCGCCGATCAGCAGATCGTGGCCGCCCGCCTCGACGGTCGCGCCGGTGACCCGGCTGCCGGTGCGCACCGCGTCCCGGCCGAGCCGGGCGCGGACCTCGTCGAGCAGGAGCATCTGCAGCTCGCCCCGGTGAACGGAGTACTGCGGCCACCGGTAGCCCGCGCCACGGCCGCGCGGCTCCGACCAGATGGCCGTGCCGTACCGGTTGAAGTAGGCCAGCTCGGCGGTCTCGATGCCGATCGCGGCCAGCCGGTCGGCCAGGCCCAGCTCGGTGAGCTCGCGTACGGCGTGCGGCAGCAGGTTGATGCCCACGCCCAGCGGCCGGATCGCCTCGGCGGACTCGTGCACGGTCACGTCGCCGAAACCGGCGGCGTGCAGGCTGAGCGCGGCGGCGAGCCCGCCGATGCCCGCCCCCGCGATGACGATGCGCATCCACCCTCCCAAGATTGTTATGGCCGTAACAAATCTTGGCGGCGGAACGACGGCCGCGCAAGGTCTGCTTTGCTTGGGCGGTGGACAAAGCCGATATCCGGTACGCGGCCCTGGCCAGGGAAAGGCTCGCGGCGATGCCCGCACCGGCCGACCCGGACGCGTTCGCCCTGGCGTACAACGTGTTGCAGCTCGCCTACCTGCTGGTCGCCGATCTGGAGACCCGGGTGCACCGGCCGAAGGGGTGGACGCTGCCCGGTTTCCGGCTCATGTTCAAGCTGTGGCTGCTCGGGCCGACCCAACCGGCCAGGCTGGCGGAGATCTCCGTGATGTCCCGCTCGGCGGTCACCAACGTGGTCAACACTCTCGAACGGGACGGCCTGGTCGAGCGCGGCCCGGTGCCGGGCGACCGGCGCGGGGTCACGGTCGCGCTGACGGACGAGGGCGAGCGGGCGGTCCGTGAGGCGTACGGCGAGCAGGCGCGGCGCGAGCAGGAGTGGTTCGCCACTCTGACCGGACCCGAACGCGCCCAGCTCACCGCCCTGCTGGAACGGATCATCGAAACCCGGCCCGCCGGCCTCCCCTGACCCTCCCGCCGGTCAGTCGACGTGCGGGCCGCTGACGCGGTCAAGGAGGCGGGCCAGGCGGTCGCGGAGCCCGATGCGGCGGGGTTCGTCCGCGGTGGCCATGCCCACCAGGTGCTGCGCGCCGTCGAAGGAGACGGGGGCGTCCTCCGGGACCGCGAGGAAGTCGTGGGCGAGCCCGTTGAGGTCGGGATCGCCGCCGTCGAGCGCGAGGATCGTCGCACCGGTGCGCCGCGCGTCGTCGACCCGTTCGAGCAGGGGCACGGGCGCCCGGTGCGCCGCCACGACGAACAGGGTCTGACCGCGTCCGGCCTCGCGCAGCCGGTCCATGCCGACCCGCAGATGCGCGGGCGCGCCCGCGGGGGGCGACCACCGGACCAGCGTGGGCGCGAGCTGGGGCAGCCCCGCCAGCCGTGCCTCGTCATCCAGGTGCGCGGTCAGGTGCCAGGGCTCCTCCTCCGGCGTGCCCAGCATCAGCAGACCGCCGGGAGACCGGGTCGCCCGGAGCGCCAGCCCGAGTTGCCGGGTGCGCTCCACCCAGCCCGTCGAGCCGAGAACCTCGCGCAGAAAGGCCACCGACGACGCGTCCATACGCCCTATCGTGCACCAGTGACCCCGGTACCGTCTCGCGATCCGACGCCTGGCATGATCTGGGCGTACGTACGGTGCGTCCGCGCGTCCGCCCGGAACGACGTCCAGGTGTACGGCGGAGCGAAGGGGTGATCAGCGTGAGTTCCGATGTCGACGGCCTGTCCCTGGGGATTCTCGGCGGCACCGGTGACCAGGGCAAGGGCCTGGCGCGCCGGTTCGCGATGGCCGGGCACAAGGTCCTGATCGGCTCCCGCAGCGCCGAGCGCGCGAACGAGGCGGCGGCCGCCATCGGGCACGGTGTCGGCGGCGCCGACAACGCGACCGTGGCCGCCGAGGCGGACGTCGTGATCGTCGCCGTGCCGTGGGACGGTCACAAGGCCACCCTCGAGTCCCTCCGCGAGCCGCTCGACGGCAAGATCGTCATCGACTGCGTCAACCCGCTGGGCTTCGACAAGCAGGGCGCCTACGCGTTGCCGGTCGAGGAGGGCAGCGCCGCCCAGCAGGCCGCCGCCGTCCTGCCGGGCAGCCGCGTCGTCGCCGCCTTCCACCACGTCTCCGCCGTGCTGCTCCTGGACCCCGAGGTCGCCGAGATGCAGCTCGACATCCTGGTCCTCGGCGACGACCGCGAGGCCACCGACACCGTCCAGGCACTCGCGAGCCGGATCCCCGGCGTCCGCGGCGTCTACGGCGGCCGGCTGCGCAACGCTCACCAGGTCGAGGCCCTCACCGCCAACCTCATCTCGGTGAACCGCCGCTACAAGGCCCACGCGGGCTTCCGGGTCACCGACGTCTGACCCGTTCGGAGCCACCCGGCGTCCTGGGCGGTGCGGACGGCGTCGAGGTGATCGCGCTGGTGAGACGGTCGCGCACGGTCGCCGGCGACAGGCGTGGCCGCGAACGAGCCGGCACGCATCACCTCGAAGCCGCTGCCATCCCTTCCTGAGCCGTCCACTCGTATCGCGTCCGATTCCCTGGAGCGAGCCCGCCCGGCGGCGGCGAGATATTCACGATTACGGTGGTGGCCATGAGTGAACACCGTCCCGAGACGCGCACCGTCCACCTGCCCCATCCCGTCCTCGAGGGCAGCAAGCCGATCACGGTTCCGCTTTACCAGACCTCGGGCTTCGTCTTCGACGACCCGGCCGTCTTCGCCGACGGGATGGGCCGCCCCGACGGCGCCTTCGTCTACGGGCGGCTGAGCAACCCGACCGTCCGGTCGATGGAGGACGCGGTGGCCGGGCTGGAGGGCGGGGTGGGCGCCGTGGCGACGTCCTCGGGCATGGGCGCGATCAACTCGGTGCTGCTGGGCCTGCTCAAGCCGGGTGACCACATGATCGCCCAGCGCGCGGTGTACGGCGGGACGGCCGCGATGCTCGCCGACCTGGCCGCGCGGTTCGGCATCGAGGTGACGCACGTCCCGGAGAACGACCCCGAGGCCGCCCGTGCCGCCGTCCGGCCGCAGACCCGGCTGCTCTACCTGGAGACCATCGCCAACCCGATGACCCAGGTGGCCGACCTGCCGGGGATGTGCGCGGTGGCCCGTGAGGCGGGGCTGATCTCGGTCGTCGACAACACCTTCGCCTCGCCGCTGCTGTGCCGGCCCCTGGAGCACGGGGCGGACATCGTCGTGCACTCCACCACGAAGTATCTCAGCGGGCACACCGACGTGCTGGGCGGCGTCGCGGTCTTCGCCGACGAAGCGCTGCACCGCAAGGTCTGGTCCTTCGCCATCGAGCTGGGCGCGACGGCCGACCCGTTCGCGGCCTGGCTCACCCTGCGCGGCATGCAGACCCTCCACCTGCGGATGGAGCGGCACTGCAGCAACACCCGCATCCTGGCCACCCGGCTGGCCGAGCACCCGGCCGTCGACGTCGTCCACTGGCCCGGCCTGCCCTCCCACCCCTCCTACGAGGTGGCCGCCAGGGTGCTCCCCGACTTCGGCGGCGTCTTCTCCTTCGACCTGGCGGGCGGCCGCGCGGCGGGCGAGAAGTTCATGGGCGCGGTACGGCTGGCGCTGCTCGCCCCCTCGCTCGGCGGCGTGGAGACGCTGATCCTGCACCCCGCCACCACCTCCCATCGTTCGCTCGACGCCGAGGCGCTGGCCAGGCACGGCATCGGCGAGGGAACGGTCCGGGTGGCCGTGGGCATCGAGCACGTCGAGGACCTGTGGGCCGACTTCGAGCAGGCCCTGGCTTGACGAACGCTTCGTTAATTAGGAAACTTCCTAAGTGTTGTCGACGGATGTGCTGCGGGCGCTCGCCAGTGAGCGCCGGCTGCTGGTGCTGCACTGGCTGAAGGACCCCACCGCCCACTTCCCGCCCCAGGTCGACGGGGATCTGGTGGAAGACGGGGTCTGCTCGGTCTTCATCGCCAACAAGCTCGGCATGACCCAGCCGAGCGCCACCGGGCACCTGAAGATCCTCGAACGCGCGGGCCTGATCCGGGGCAGGCGGATCAAGCAGTGGGTCTTCTACAAGCGCGACGAGGAACGCATCGCCGAGTTCGCCACGCGGCTGGCGAGTGAGCTTTGAGAGCGGGAGACATGAGCGACAGTGAGCTTGCGGCCGAGCGGATCGGCGGGTTCGTCAGGCGCACCCCCGTGATCGAGGTGCGGCCGGGGATGTTCTTCAAGCTGGAGTACCTCCAGCACGCCGGCTCCTTCAAGGCGCGTGGCGCGTTCAACCGGGTGCTGTCGGCCCGTGCGGCGGGGGAACTGCCGGCGAGCGGCCTGATCGCGGCCAGCGGCGGCAACCACGGGCTCGCCGTCGCCCACGTGGCCAAGACCTTGGGCGTCCGGGCCGAGATCTTCGTGCCGGAGGTCACCAGCCCGGTCAAGGTCGCCGGGCTGCGCGCCCTCGGCGCCGTGGTGAACCAGGCGGGAGCCGTCTATTTCGATGCCCTCGCGGCCTCCCGCGAGCGCGCCGCCGAGACCGGCGCCCTGGAGGTCCACGCCTACGACCACCCCGACGTGCTCGCCGGCCAGGGCACCCTCGGGCTCGAACTCCTCGACCAGATCCCCGGCCTCGACACGGTCCTGGTCGCCGTCGGCGGCGCCGGCCTGATCGGCGGCATCGCCGCCGCCCTGCACGGCAAGGCGTCCGTGGTGGCCGTCGAGCCCGAGCTCATCCCCGCCCTCAACCACGCCCTCGCCGCCGGTCGCCCGGTCGACGTCTCCGTCAGCGGAGTGGGTGCGGACGCCCTCGGCGCCACCCGCGTCGGCTCGCTGGCCCTGGAGATCCTTATCTCTCAGGGGCCGGTGCGGAGCGTGCTGGTCAGCGACGAGGCGATCGTGGCGGCCCGGCTCGCGCTGTGGCGCGAGCACCGGATCGCCGTCGAGTACGCCGGTGCGGCGGCGCAGGCCGCCATGATCTCCGGGGCCTATCGTCCGGAGCCGGGCGAACGGGTCGCGGTGGTCCTGTGCGGGGCCAACACCGACCCCGCCACGCTCGCCGCCTGACCCGCACGCCCGGCCGGGGGCGGATCAGCTGTAGCTGTGCTCGGCCGTCGGGAAGGCGCCGGAGGTCACCTCGTCGGCGAAGTCGCGGACCGCGCGGTCCATCTCGCCGGCGAGGTCGGAGTACTTCTTGACGAACTTCGCGGGCCGCTGGGTGAGGCCCATGAGGTCCTGCCAGACGAGCACCTGGGCGTCGCAGTCGGGCCCGGCGCCGATCCCGATGGTGGGAATGGACAACGCCGAGGTCACCCGGCCCGCCAGGTCGGTGGGCACGCATTCGAGCACCACGGAGAACGCGCCCGCGTGCTCAAGGGCCTTGGCGTCGGCCATCAGCTCGTCGCCCGACTGGCCGCGCCCCTGGACCCGGTAGCCGCCGAACGCGTTGACCGACTGGGGAGTGAGGCCCAGGTGGGCCATCACCGGGATGCCGGCCGAGACGAGCGCCTCGACCTGCGGCAGGATCCGGCGTCCGCCTTCGAGCTTGACGGCGTGCGCGCCGGCCTCCTTCATGAAACGGGCCGCCGTCTCCAGGGCCTGCTGGGGGGACGACTGGTAGGAGCCGAACGGCAGGTCGGCCACCACCAGCGCGCGTGCGGAGCCGCGCACCACGGCGGCGGTCAGCGGGATGAGATCGTCGACGGAGACGGGGAGCGTGGAGTCGTAACCGTAGACGACCATCGCGGCCGAGTCGCCGACGAGCAGGACGGGGATCCCGGCCTCGTCGAAGACGCGTGCGGTCATCGCGTCGTACGCGGTGACCATCGGCCAGCGCTCGCCGCGCTCCTTGGCGGCGGCGATGTCGCGGACGGTGACCCTTCGCCCAGCCTTGCCGCCGTAGAGCGTGGTCGACGGGCTGGTGACAGAAGTGGCAGAGGACATCGTGGATACCTCCCGGTCTCGAGGCGCCCCTGTGGCGTCCCCGGACGCTTTCGATGATGACACGGCTACGGGTCCTGTAACACCCCTGACATTGCGGGTAATCCGGTTGCGTCCCGGTGAGTGGCCCACGACACAATGCATCGTGGAGGTAAGTATCGTGATGGCTTTGGCGCCTTACAAGCGGATCTTGGCTTTACCGGGGATGCGGGTCCTGATGGCGGTGGGCCTGGTCGCCCGCGTGCCGTACACGGCGTCGGCGCTGACCTTGACCCTGCACGTCACCGCCGACCGCGGCTTTCTGGACGCCGGGATCGTGACCGCGGCGGTCACACTCGGCATGGCCGTCGGATCACCGCTGGCGGGCCGGCTCATCGACGCCCGCGGGCTGCGCCCGATCCTGGCCGTGTGCGCGGCCGCGCAGTGCGTCTTCTGGTTCCTGGCCCCGTTCCTGCCCTATCCGGTCCTGGTTCCGGCCGCCCTGGTGGCGGGGGTGCTCTCCCTCCCGGTGTTCGGCGTGATCCGGCAGTGCGTGGCCGCGATGGTGCCGGCCGACCAGCGCAGGACCGGGTTCGCGCTCGACTCGATGGCGGTCGAGCTCTCCTACATCGTCGGCCCGGCCCTGGCGGTGGCGGGCGTCACGACGCTCGGCGGACCGTGGACGATGCGCCTGGTCGGGGCCGGCCTGGTCGGCTCGGGCATCGCGCTGATCCTGCTCAACCCGCCGACCCGGTCGGAGGCGGAGATCGCTCAGCTGCGGGTGCCGCGCCGTACGTGGTTGCGGCCCGGGTTGGTCGCCCTGCTGGCCTCGGTCTCGGCGCTCACGCTGGTGCTGACGGCCACCGAGTTGTCGCTGGTGGCGACGCTGACCAAGAGCGGTGACCTGGGATGGACCGGTTTGGTGATCGGTTTGTGGTGCGCGTACTCTCTGGTGGGCGGGTTCGTCTATGGGGCCCTGTCCCGTTCTGTCTCGCCGCTCCTGCTGATCGGCGGGCTCTGCGTGCTGACCGCGCCGCTCGGCCTGGTGGGCGGCGGCTGGTGGTGGCTCTGCCTGGCGCTGATCCCGGCGGGCCTGTTGTGCGCTCCCGCCCTGGCCGCGACCGTCGACGCCGTCTCCTCCCGCACTCCGGGCAGTGCCAGGGGCGAGGTGATGGGCCTGCACAGCACGGCACTGACCATCGGCGTCGCGGCGGCCGGCCCGCTGGCGGGCGGCATCATCGACGGCCACGGTCCGGGCTGGGCGTTCGTGGTCACGGGGCTGGTCGCCGTCGTGGTGGTGCTGGTCGCGGTGCCCTTCGTGCGCGCCGCGGTTCCCGAGGCGCCCGCGCCCGCCACAGAGCCGGTCTCGGCCTGAGGGGGATTTCGAAACGGGACGGTTGCGTATCGAAATATGATCCGCTACGGTTGCGTTGCGAAACTTACACGTATCGAAATTCCCCGGGGGAAAGTCTTGGAAGAACAACTCGGCCACCCGAGACGATGGCAGATCCTGGGTGTGCTGGTCTTCAGCCTCCTTGCCGTGGTTCTCGACAACACCATCCTCAACGTGGCGCTGAAGACGATCGCGGACCCGGTGGAGGGTCTGGGCGCCACCCAGAGTGAGCTCGAGTGGGCGATCAACTCCTACACGCTCGTCTTCGCCGGTCTGCTGTTCACCTTCGGTGTGGTGGGCGACCGCACCGGTCGCAAGCGCATGCTGTTCGTCGGCATGGTGATGTTCGGCCTGGCCTCACTGGCCAGCGCGTACGCCCAGGACCCGATGCAGCTGATCATCGCCAGGGCCGTCATGGGCATCGGCGGCGCGGCCATCATGCCGGCCACGCTGGCGATCATCTCCAACGTGTTCCCCGCCCGCGAGCGCGGCAAGGCCATCGGCCTCTGGGCCGGCGGGGTCGGCTTGGCCGTGGCGATCGGGCCTATCACCGGCGGCCTGCTGATCGAGCACTTCTGGTGGGGCTCGGTCTTCCTGATCAACGTGCCGGTCGTCCTGATCAGCATGGTGCTGATCGCGCTGGTCGTGCCCGAGTCGCGTGACCCCAAGCCGGCCCGGCTCGACCCGGTCGGCGTGCTGCTGTCGATCATCGGCCTGGTCGCCGTCACCTACGGGATCATCCGTGGCGGCGAACTGGCCACCCTCGCCAGCGCGGAGGTGCTCGTCCCGACGCTGCTGGGGCTCGTCGTGCTGGTCGCCTTCGTCTGGTACGAGCGCCGGATCGACCACCCGGCGTTCGACGTGACCTACTTCCGCAACCCGCGTTTCTCCACCGCCATCGGCATGGTCGGCATCGTGTTCTTCGCCATGATGGGCGGGATGTTCTTCCTGGTCTTCTACCTGCAGATCGTGCTGGGATTCAGCCCGTTGCAGGCCGGAGCGCTGATGATCCCGTTCGCCGCGGCGCAGCTCATCTTCGCCCCGCTGAGCCAGCGGACGATCGCCCGTTTCGGCAGCAAGGTCTCCGCCACCACCAGCATGGTGGTGATCGCACTGGTGCTGGGCAGCTACGCGCTGATGGACCAGAACACGCCCATCGTGCTGATCGAAGTGATCTTCTTCATCCAGGGCGCGGCGATGGCCAACATCATGCCCCCGGCCACCACCGCGATCATGGAGGCGCTGCCCAGGGAGAAGGCCGGCGTCGGGTCGGCGATGAGCAACACCATCCGCCAGGTCGCCGGCGCGCTCGGCGTCGCCATCCTCGGCTCGGTGCTGTCGGCCAGCTACCGCGACGGGATCGCCCCGTCGCTGTCGATCCTGCCGGAGGGCATGCGGCACCTGGCCGGCGAGTCGATCACCGGTACGAGGGCGGCCGCCGAGGCCCTGGGCGCGCGGGGCGCCGCCCTGATCGAGCCGTCCAACACCGCCTTCCTGAACGGCATGCACACCACCGCGCTCGTCTCGGCCGCGATCGCGCTCATCGGCGCTCTCATGGTGGTGCGGTGGCTCCCCGGAAAGAACGCGGCGGAAGCTCCGCACGCGGCCCAGGAACAGCCTAAGGAACCGGCTGTAGTGTGAGGTCCCGATGACGACGTATGGAACGGCGGAAGGGACGGCCCGCCCCGCGGGCCGTCCCCGGTCCGCGCGAGCGGAGAAGGCCATTCTCGACGCCACCCTCGACCTGATCGGCGAGGGGATAGGCATCGCGGAGCTGACCATCGAGGCGATCGCCACCCGCGCCGGCGTGGGTAAGACCACGATCTACCGGCGCTGGTCCAACAAGGAGGACCTGGTCGTCGACGCGCTCGCGGCGCTCAAGGCTCCCCTGCCGCCGCTCCGCGGCGTCACCGCACGCGAAGATCTGATCACGTACCTCAACGCGATCAAGGAAGAGGCCGTGCTGCCGCGCAACCGGTGCGTGATGAACATCGCGATGAGCGAGTACGACCGCCACCCGCGGCTGGCCAAGCGCTTCCACGATGTCGCCATCGAGCCGCGCAGGCGCATCCTGCGCGAGGTCCTGCAACGCGGGGTCGACCGCGGCGAACTGCGGGCCGATCTCGACATCGAGACCGCGATGGCGACCGTGGTCGGCACCATGATGTGGCGCACCAAGTGGCTCAAATCGATCGACGAGCTGCCCGATGACCTCGCCGATACCATCGTCAACGAGCTGATGGCCGGCCTCGGCGGTGCGGGACCGCGCTAGACCTCTAGGCAAAACCTGAACATTGTTCTACTCTCGCGCCCATGCAGCTGGTGCGCAGGGTCGTGACAGTGATCGTGTTGAGCCTGGGGATGCTCCTTCCGGCAGCCGCGGCGCTGGCGCACGAGGAGCGGGAGGTGACGCTGCCCGACGGCTCGGGCAGCGTGCCGGTCCACCGCGCCGCCGAGCCCGATCTGCTGGTCTGCAAGAGCGACCGAGCCGACTTCGAACGGCGGATCTCCGGCTTCCCCGCCGAGCTCCGCGCACGCAACCTGTCGCTGTTCGAACAGTGCCAGAAGGACGGCTATCGCCACCTCCAGCAGGCCGTGGACGAGGTCGACCGGGCGGGCATGAACATCGCCGTCCTCCCCGGCCTCTACCTGGAGGAGCCGAGCCTCCCCGAACCGGCGGGCGCGTGCGCGAACCTCCCCGCCCGGTGGTCCGACTTGGGCTACCAGATCCTCTCCTTCGAACAACAGCGGCAGTGCCCGCACAACCAGAACCTGGTCGCCATCCTCGGCATCGAGGACCTGCAGATCGAGGGCACCGGCGCGAGCCCGCTCGACGTCGTCGTGGACGCGCAGTACCGCAAGCTCAACGCGATCCGCGCCGACTCCAGCGACGGCGTCTACTTCCGCAACTTCACCGCCCAGCGGACCACGTTCAACTCCCTCTACATCCTGGCCACGGACGGCTTCGTCATCGACGGCAT
Source organism: Dolomitihabitans soli (assembly GCF_022213955.1). Lineage (GTDB taxonomy): Bacteria > Actinomycetota > Actinomycetes > Streptosporangiales > Streptosporangiaceae > Streptosporangium_A > Streptosporangium_A soli. Next base: position 559,627 of record NZ_JAKNTW010000001.1, read on the forward strand.
GCTGACCCGCTGGAACGACGAGTACGGCTTCCTCACCTTCGCCAGCGACCACGGCCTCTACACCGGCTGCGAGTCCTACGGCAACGGCGACTCCGGCATCTACCCCGGCAGCGCCTCCGACATCAACACCGGCCGCGGCCACGTGGTCCCGCGCTACGCCATCGAGATCCGGAACTGCAGAAGCCACCACAACATGGTCGGCTACTCGGGTACGGCCGGCGACTCGGTCTGGGCGCACGACAACGAGTTCTTCCAGAACATGGGCGGCGCCTCGATGGACAGCGCCTTCCCCGGCCACCCGGGCCTGCCGCAGAACCACGCCAAGTTCGAGCGCAACCTCATCTACGACAACAACCAGGACTACTACCGCCACGTCGCCGACGGCACCTGCGCGAAGCCGGCCGCCGAACGCGGCTACGAGCAGGGTGTCGTCTGCCCGCAGATCGGCATGCCGCCCGGCAGCGGCGTCATCACGGCGGGCGGCAACTACAACGTGTTCCGCGGCAACCGGATCTGGGGACACACCCGAGCCGCCTTCTGGCTGCTCGCCGTACCCGCCTTCATCCGTGGCGAGGAGAGCTGGGCCAAGCAGTTCGACACCTCCCACCACAACCTCTACACCGGCAACACGCTGGGTGTCTCCGCGGCCGGCGAGCGGCGGCCCAACGCCGCCGAGGTCTACTGGGACGGGCAGGGCGCGGGCAACTGCTGGCAGGTCACCGGCCCCTCCACCCCGTGGGCGCTGCCGCGCTGCGCCGCCGGCGCGGGCTTCTCGGCCGAGCCCGTCACCGTCTCGGGGCCCGCCCGGGTGCTCGGCGAGCCGGTCAAGTTGGCCAAGGGCTACCTGTGCAACGACTACAGCGTGCGGGAACGGCGGCTGCCCGCCGGCTGCGACTGGTACGGCGCGGCCGGGGTGGGCCGGGTGGAGGTGCAGATCGCGCTCGCCGTCTCCCTGATCCTCGGACTGGTCGCCCTCCTGCTGTGGCGGCGCAGGCTCGGGCGCGGCGTGGCGGCGGGCGTCGTGACGCTGCTGGGCGTGGTGGGCCTGACGCTGGACGTGGTGGGAGCCGCGTTCGAGTACACCCTGGTGCCGGCGGCGGCGCTGTTGCTGATGGGCCTGTGGTGGATCGGGGCGGGGCTGCGGCTGCGCGGGGCGTTCGGCTGGGCCACGGTCGTGCTGGGCATCCTCGCCCTGGCCGACGCGTTCGACAAGGCGGTGCTGATGATCCCCTGGCTGCCGGTGGGGCCGGGGTGGATCCGCGGCCTCCTCACCGTCGTGTGGGTGCTGTGGGCGGTGGTCGTCCTCGCGCCCAGGTCCCGCCGGGCCGTACCCGCGGAGGCGGCGGGATGAGCGGACAGGCCTCCTTCGGGTTCGGGTCTCGCCGGGGCGTGCTGTCCAGGGTGGTCCTCGTGCTCGGATTCGGCCGTGCCGTACTCCCCGAGGCCGGTGGGAAGGCCATGCGCGGGTCTCGCCGGGGCGTTCCCGCGGCGACGACGATGGGAGGGCTGGTGGCCTGCCTGGCGGCCACCTTGATCGTCGCCGGGTGCGCCGCTCCCGCGACGACGCATCACAACCCGGGCACCGACCACGGCGTGGCCGGCGGCGCGTCGCCCGAGGCGGGCGGCCTGCGCGAGGCGTCCGGCGGGCAGTCGATCACGCTGGAGGTCCGCCGCGACACCGTCTCCGGCTGGAACGTCCACGTCGCCGCCGAGGGCTTCCGCTTCACCCCCGACAGCGTGGGCGGCGCGGCCATCCCCGGCTCCGGCCACGTCCGCCTGTACCTCGACGGTGAGCGGATCGCCCGTCTGTACGGCCCGTGGTACCACCTCGACGCGCGAGCCGTACCCGCCGGCACGCACGAACTGAAGGCCGAACTCGTCGCGGACGACCACACCGCGTGGTCCCGCGACGGGCGGCCCATCACCGCGACCACCACCCTCGGCGCCGCCACCCCCGGGGCCGCCGGGCCGAAGGAGATCCGGCTGGGCGTGGCCGGCGGCAGGACCGTGTCGCCGCTCGCCCGGGTCGAGGTCGCGAAGGGCGCCCGGATCCGCCTGATCGTCACCTCGGACGTCCCCGACGAGGTCCACGTCCACGGCTACGACCTGGCCCGGCCGCTCACCCCCGGCAAGGCCGTGACCCTCGACTTCACCGCGTCCGAGTCCGGCCTCTTCGAGGTGGAGACGCACGAGTCCGGCCTCGTCCTCACCCAGCTGGCCGTGCGGTGATGGGCGGGTCGGCGGTGGTCGTTCGGTGGCCTGGGCCCTTCTTTCCGAGTCGGGTGTGGTGATGGGGCGCTGGTGTCTGGTCCTGTCCTCACTCGGTTGGCTGTGCGGTGATGGGCGGGTCGGCGGTGGTCGTTCGGTGGCCTGGGTCCCTCTTTCCGAGTCGGGTGTGGTGATGGGGCGCTGGTGTCTGGTCCTGTCCTCACTCGGTTGGCTGTGCGGTGATGGGCGGGCCGGCGTTGTCCTTGCCCGTGGTCGTTCGGTGGCCGGGGTTCTTCTCTTCGAGTCGGGTGCGGTGATGGGGGTGCCTGGTCTGGTCCTCGCCCATGACCGTGTTGGTGTGCCGGTGTCCGTTCCTGTCCTCGCCGGGGCGGGCGTGGGGTGATGGGGGTGTCGGGGCTGGGGCTCGTACTCGCGCACGGCCGTCCGGTGCCGGGTGTGCTGGCGCACGGGGTGGGGGCACGGCATGATCTGCCGATTCCGCTGTTCTACGCGTTCGCGGGGGCGTTCGGGGCGCTCATGGTGTCGTTCGTGGCGCTTGGGCTGTTGTGGGCTGATTCGCGGTTCAGGGGCGGAGCCGCAGGTCGCGCGCTGAGGCTGGGGTTCCTGGACGGCGGCGTGTTCAGGTGGGGGATGCGGGCGGCCGGGCTCGCGGCGACGGTGTTCCTGCTGGCCGTGACCGTGCTCGGGCCCGACGACCCGGCGGTCAATCCCGCCGCGCACCTGGTCTACGTGGTCTTCTGGGTCGGCCTGGTGCCCGCGTCGCTGCTGTTCGGCCCGGTCTGGAAGCTGCTCAACCCGTTGCGGACGGTCCATCTCCTGCTCAGGGTCGCACCCTCCGCGCCGCTGCCGGACCGGCTCGGGTACTGGCCCGCCGCCGCCGGCCTGGCCGCGTTCACCTGGGTCGAGCTGGTGTCACCCGACCCCGCCTCCACGACCACGCTGCTGATCCTGCTCACCGCGTACGGCACGGCGCAGCTGGCCGGCTCCCTGAGGTACGGCCAGGCGTGGTTCGACAGGTGCGACGCGTTCGAGGTCTACTCCGCGCTCATCGGCAGCCTGTCACCGCTGGGCCGCAGGGACGACGGCAGGATCGTCGTCAGGAACCCGCTGGACGGGCTCGACGCCGTGCGGCCCGCCCCCGGACTGATCGCCACGGTGTGCGTCATGCTCGGCTCCACCGGCTACGACGGGTTCGCCGGCTCCCCGTGGTGGACCGGCGTCCTGCAGTCGGGACCGCTGGGCCCCGCGATCACCGGGACGCTGGGCCTGTCCGGCGCGGTCATGCTGGTGGCGGTGCTCTACACGGCGTGCCTGGGACTCGCGGGCCTGATCGGCGGGACCCGCGGGCTGACCGGCGCCTTCGCCCACTCGCTGGTGCCGATCGCGGTCGGCTACCTCGTCGCGCACTACTTCTCGCTGCTGGTCATCGAGGGACAGCAGGCGGTGATCATGGCCTCCGACCCGCTCGGCACCGGGGCGAACCTGTTCGGCACGGCCGGGCTGACGGCGGACGAGGAGATCGTGTCACCCGGCACGATCGCGGTCGTGCAGGTGTTGGCGATCGTGATCGGCCACGTGCTGGGGGTGGTCGCCGCGCACGACAGATCGGTGCGGCTGCTGCCGCCGCGCGCCGCTGTGGCCGGGCAGATCCCGCTGCTCGTGCTGATGGTCTGCTACACGGTGGGCGGCCTGGCCCTGCTGTTCGCGGCGTGATCGGCTGCACCGCCCCAGGCCCGGTGCCCCGCCGACCGTGGCCGGGTGCCGTGACCGGATGCAGGAGCCGGATGCAGGAGCCGGATGCCGCGACCGCATGCCGCGACCGCATGCCGCGACCGCATGCCGCGATCTGGTGTCGTGATCGGCTGCCGCGACCGGCTGCCGCGACCGGCCGTTGCGATCGGGTGCCGTGATCGGGTGCCGTAGCTGGGTGCTGTGGCCGGGCACTGCGACCGGGTGCCGTGGCCGTATGTCGCGACCAGGCAGGATGAGCGTATGGAATCGGTGCGCAGGACCCCGGTGCAGCAGCGCAGCGTGGAACGGGTCAACCAGATGCTCGACGCCGCGGCCGCGCTGCTCGACGAGGGCGGCTATGAGGCGCTGAGTACCCGGGCCGTGGCGGAGCGGGCGGGGTTGCCGATCGGTTCGATCTACCGCTTCTTCCGCGACAAACGCGGCCTGGCCGACGCGCTCGCCCGCCGCAACCTGGAGCGTTTCGCCGACCGGGTGGCGGACCGGCTCGACGAGGTCACCGGCTGGGAGGGCGTGGTGGACGCCGTCGTCGACGAGTACGTTGAGATGAAGCGCCGGGTTCCGGGCTTCGCCGTACTCGACTTCAGCGGCAACGGCCTGGTGGCCGACGAGCTGACCGGCCTCCTCGCGTCCTGGCTGACGCCGGTGGCGGGGCACACCCTGGGCCGTACCCTGCTGATCGCGGTGGAGGCCGCGGACGGGCTGCTCAAGCTCGCCTTCAGGGACGCCCCCTCCGGCGACCCCGGCCTCATCGCGGAGACGAAGGAGTTGCTCCTCGCCTACCTGGCACGCAGGGTGGAGAACGGGGTCATGAGCCGACCTCGCGCCACCGGTTCGTGATGGGCAGGCGGCGGTCCCGGCCGAAGTTCTTCGGCGTGATCTTCGGCCCCGGCGGATACTGCCTGCGCTTGTACTCCGCGACGTCCACCAGCCTGATCACCCGCGTCACCAGCGCGGGATCGTGACCGGCGGCGATCAGCTCCTCCCGGCCCATGTCCTTCTCGACGTAGTCGTCCAGGAGCCGGTCGAGCACCTCGTACGGCGGCAGCGAGTCGGTGTCGCGCTGGTCGGGGCGCAGCTCGGCGCTCGGCTCCTTCTCGATGGAGTTCTCCGGGATGGGCGGGCGGGCGAAGCCGTACAGGAAGTCGGCCGGGCCGCTTTGCTCGTTGCGCCACCTGGCGAGCTGCCAGACCATCGTCTTCGGCACGTCCTTGATCGGCGCGTAGCCGCCCGCCGAGTCGCCGTAGAGGGTGGAGTAGCCGGTGGCCAGCTCACTCTTGTTGCCGGTGGTGAGCACCAGGTGGCCGTGCTCGTTCGACAGGCTCATCAGCAGCATGCCGCGCACCCGCGCCTGGAGGTTCTCCGCGGCCAGGCCGCTGATCTCGATCTCCTTCTCGAACGCGTCGACGATGCCCTCGATCGGCACCACCCGGGATCGCAGCCCCTGCCGCTCGACGAGATCCTGCGCGTCGTCGAGCGAGTGCTCGGTGGAGTAGCGGGACGGCATCAGCACCACGTTGACCCGGTCGGGCCCGATGGCGTCGGCGGCGATCGTGGCGGTCAGCGCGGAGTCGATGCCGCCGGACAGGCCGAAGATCACTGAGTCGAAGCCGTTCTTGGCCGCGTAGTCGCGGACTCCCAGCACGAGCGCGGAGTAGACCTCGGCCAGATCGTCGAGCCGGGGGGCCAGCCGCGGGGGCTCGGGAGCCGGCGCGGACGCGGGCGGGGTGTCCAGCACGAGGCGTTCGACGGTGATCACGCTGCCGTCGCCCGCGTCGTAGGGGTAGAGCCCCGGTGCGATGCTCTCGTCGGCGGGCGGCACCTCCAGATCGGCGACCAGCAGCTCCTCGGTGAACTGCGCCGCGCGCGCGATCAGCTCGCCGTCCGCCCCCACGATGATCGAGTCACCGTCGAAGATCAGCTCATCCTGCCCGCCGACCTGGTTGGCGTACGCCAGCGCGCAGCCCGCCTCCCGTGCCCGGCGCGCGACCAGCTCCAGGCGGAAGTCGTCCTTCTCCCGCTCGTACGGCGAGGCGTTCGGCGCCACCAGCAGCCCGGCGCCCGCCTGGCCCACCACGGCGACGGGCCCGCCCTCCTGCCACAGGTCCTCGCAGACCGCCACGGCCACGTCGACGCCGTGCAGCCGGAAGATGGGCAGCCGGTCGCCCCTGACGAAGTAGCGGTACTCGTCGAAAACGCCGTAGTTGGGCAGGTGGTGCTTCGCCGTACGGGTGCGGACGGCGCCGCGGTGGATCAGGGCGGCGGCGTCCAGCGGCGCGCCCTTGGGCTGGCCGGCCCGCGGTGCGAGGTTGGCCCGGTCGACGTAGCCGACCACGACCGGGATCTCGCCCAGTCCTTCCGCGGCCAGGCGCGTGGCCACCGCGTCGAGGGTCGCGATGGACGCGTCGACGAAGGAGGTGCGCAGCACCAGATCCTCGGCGGGATAGCCGGTGAGGAACATCTCGGTGAACACGACGAGCTGCGCGCCGCGATCGGCGGCGCGGCGGGTCCACTCGACCAGTTTGGCGGCGTTGCCGTCGAGGTCACCGACCGTCGGATTGCTCTGGGCCAGGGCGACGCGGAGAGTTACCACGCGCCCCAGCCTATTCCCACTCCCGCGCGCCGATTGATGGGGGAGGCGGGCAAGCCCGATTCCGGACAGGCCGCCGGCGGGCGAATCGGAAGGCCGGTTCCCACGGCAGACCGGGACGGCAGTCCCGCCGGGCAGATCAGATAGACCGGCCGGGCCCGGCGGTGGCGTCCGCGTGGCCCGGCCGCCGCCGGGTCCAGGCCGTGACGGAATGTGAGGTCGCCGGGGTCCCGTTCGTGGCGGAACGCGATGCCCGGGTCCCCGGTCGCGAGGGGAGGCGAGCAGGTCAGGACGGCATCGAAGGACCGAGTTCGGCTCCCGCCGTCGTGCGCCGCCGGATGGCGGGCCCGATGGCGAGCTGGCCCAGTGCGGCGAGCAGGCCCACGGCGCCGACCGTGAACCACAGGACGCGCGGCCCGGCCTCCAGCAGGCGGGTTCCCACCAGCGGGGCGAGGAGACCGCCCGCCGACCAGGCGAAGCCGTACACGCCCGCGTAGCGGCCACGCAGGTGCGGCGGGGCGAGCGCGGCCACGACGGCGCCGGCGATGCCCGCGGTGACGATCTCGCCGATCGTCCACACCGTGACGGCCAGGGCGAACCCGGCGGTGGTGGAGGCGAAGGCGGTCAGCGTGTAGCCGGCCGCCACGATCGCGATGCCGGTCGCCATCACGGTGCTGTGGTCGCGTCTGCCGAGCCAGTCGCCGGTGAGCGGCTGGATGAAGACGATCAGCACTCCGTTCACCGCCATCACCAGCCCGTAGGCCCCGGTGGACAGCCCGGCCCCGGTCATCGCCAGTGGCAGCGTGGTGAATCCCTGGAGGTAGAGGAACGTGAAGGCGAGGCTGATCAGCACGAAGCCGAGCATCAGCCGGTCGCGCAGCACCTCGCGGAAGCCGCCCTGCCGCCGTTCCCGCCGCGCGGGCGAGCTCTCCTTGACCGATGTCCACACCAGCAGCCCGAAGATCGCACACGTGACCGCGTCGAACCAGAACAGCCAGAGGAACCCCGTCTGCGCCAGCCAGCCGCCGGACACCATCGCCACGGAGAAGCCCAGGTTGATCGCCCAGAACAGCAGGCCGTACGCCCGCGGCCGGTCGTCGGGCGGCACCAGGTCGGCCACCAGCGCGTTGGAGGCGGGCCGGTACGCGTCGATCACCAGGCCGAGCACGAACATGCCGGTGAGGATGGCGGGCAGCGTGGTGCTGTATCCCAGGGCGACCATGGTGACGGCCGTGGCCAGCATGCCGCCGGTGAGGGTGATCCGCCTGCCGACCCGGTCGGCCAGCCAGCCGGCGACGAGCTGGGACAGCAGGGAGCCGACCCCGTAGACGGCCATGACGAGCCCGGCGGCGACGAGCGAGAAGCCGCGCGCCTGGGTCAGGTAGACGCCGATGAACGGTTCCACCATGGTGCCCAGGCGGTTGACCAGGGTGCCGCCCCAGAGCACCCAGAACGTTCGGGGCAGCCCACCGATCTTCGACTGCAGGAAGGAGGGCTTGGCGGGGGTGGTTGTGGTCACGGGGCAAGGGTTCGACAGGGCGGGTTCCCGGTGCCAACCTTTTAGCGGAGGCTAAAAGATGACGATGGAGTGGGTCTTCACGCCCGACGACGTGGCACGACTGCGGTTCGCGTTCTCGCCGCTGTGGGAGGCCGTGATGAGCCTGCGCGCCCTCCGCGCGCCCGCGCACCACTCCCTGCACCTGCCCTGGATCAGGGCGGTACGGCCCGGCCTGGCCGGCCTTGACCTGGCGGAGCTGTACGCGCTCGCGCCCGCCAGAGGGTACATCGCCGACTTCCTCACGCCGCCGCCCGAGACTCCGCTGCCCGACTTCGCCGTCGAGCTCGACCGGGTCCGCCGTACGCCGCCCGAGGTCGCCGCCGAGGAGGTGAGACAGGTGTGCGGCGCGGACCCCCGGGTGGTCGACCGCTTTCTCGCCGACCCGGCGGCGGGGGTGCGGCGGGTGGCCGACGCGCTGCAGGACTACTGGGACGCCGTCTTCGCCGAGCACTGGCCGAGGGTGTACGGCCTGCTGGAGGCCGACGTGCTGCGCCGGAGCAGGCGACTGGCCACCGGTGGCGCCCGCGAGCTCTTCGCCGACCTGCATCCCTCGGTGCGCTGGCGGGGCGACGCCCTGGTCCTGAACAAGCGGCACTGCTCGGGAGGGCTGCTCGGCGGGGCGGGGCTGCTGCTCGTGCCGAGCGCGTTCTACGGGCGGGACGTGGGCGTGATGGTCGCGCCGTACCGCCCGATGCTGGTCTATCCCGCGCTCGGCGTCGGCACGCTCTGGGAGCAGGGACCGCCGCCGGCCCCGGGCGCCCTCGCCGCGCTGATCGGCCGGAGCCGGGCGCAGATCCTGCTCGCGCTCGCGGAGCCGGGCTCGACCACCGTGCTGGCGAGACGGCTGGCCCTCACCCCCGGAGCGGTCAGCCAGCATCTGGGCGTACTGGCCAAGGGCGGCCTGGTCAGCGGGCGTAGGCTTGGTAAAGAGGTCGTGTATCGGCGTACCGGTCTCGGCGACAGCCTGGCCTGTGCACCGTGACAGATCTCACCATCGGCTCGCGTAACGTGTGCGAAACACGAAGCAGGCAGACTTGGATCCCACCAGACATGTCTTCCGCTGACCGCGATGACAATGGTTTGAACACGGCAGCAAGAAGGAGATGCCTTGGACCGCCAGCAGGAGTTCGTTCTGCGCACCCTAGAGGAGCGCGACATCCGGTTCATCCGGTTGTGGTTCACCGACGTGCTCGGCTTCCTGAAGTCCGTGGCGATCGCGCCTGCCGAGCTGGAAGGGGCCTTCGCCGAGGGCATCGGCTTCGACGGCTCGTCGATCGAGGGCTTCGCCCGGGTCTACGAGTCGGACATGCTGGCCAAGCCCGACCCGGGGACGTTCCAGATCCTGCCGTGGCGGAGTGAGACGCCCGGCGCGGCCCGCATCTTCTGCGACATCCTGATGCCCGACGGCTCGCCCTCGCACGCCGACCCGCGCTGGGTGCTCAAACGCACCCTGGCCAAGGCGTCCGACATGGGGTTCAGCTTCTACACCCACCCCGAGGTGGAGTTCTTCCTGCTGCGCGGCAAGCCGGAGCGCGGTGTGCGGCCCGAGCCGATCGACGACGGCGGCTACTTCGACCACACCCCGCACAGCTCCGGCCACGACTTCCGGCGGAACGCGATCATGATGCTGGAGTCGATGGGCATCTCGGTGGAGTTCAGCCACCACGAGGGCGCGCCCGGCCAGCAGGAGATCGACCTCCGCTACGCGGACGCGCTCACCACCGCCGACAACATCATGACCTTCCGCCTGGTCATGAAGGAGGTCGCGCTGGAGCAGGGGGTGTGGGCGAGCTTCATGCCCAAGCCGTTCACCGAGCACCCGGGCTCCGGCATGCACACGCACATGTCCCTCTTCGAGGGCGACCGCAACGCCTTCTACGAACCGGGCGCCGACTACCAGCTCTCCAAGGTCGGCCGCTCGTTCATCGCGGGACTGCTGAAGCACGCCGCCGAGATCACCGCCGTTTGTAACCAGTGGGTGAATTCCTACAAACGCCTGTGGGGCGGCGCCGAGGCGATCGCCGGCCAGGGCGGGGAGGCGCCCAGCTACATCTGCTGGGGCCACAACAACCGGTCGGCCCTGGTCCGGGTGCCGATGTACAAGCCGCACAAGAGCGGTTCGACGCGGGTGGAGTTCCGGTCGCTCGACTCGGCCTGCAACCCCTACCTCGCCTTCGCCGTCATCCTCGCGGCCGGGCTGAAGGGCATCGAGGAGGGCTACGAGATGCCCCCCGGCGCCGAGGACGACGTCTGGGCGCTGACCAGCGCAGAACGGCGGGCGCTCGGCATCCAGCCGCTGCCGCAGTCGCTCGACGAGGCGATCTCGGTGATGGAGCGCAGCGAACTGGTCGCCGAGACGCTCGGTGAGCACGTGTTCGACTACTTCCTCCGCAACAAGCGCACCGAGTGGATGGACTACCGCCGCCAGGTCACCGAGTTCGAGCTCGGCCGCTACCTGCCTGTCCTGTAACCGCAGGTCAGCGGCGAATTCCTCAGCATGGAGGGCGCAGGGCCAACGGCAGTGAACCGTTGGCCCTGCGCCGTCTCACTGGCTCTGGGCCGTCTGCAGGCCTTCCGCACACCTGAACTGTGAGGATAACGGCCGGCTTCATCCTGTCAGGCCCTCTGGAGGCGGTCCGGGATTATGTATTCGGGCGACTTCTGTCAAGGGGGACAACACGGCAGAGGGCGAACGTCGGGCAGTCATCACCCATCTGTGATGAGGTGGTCCGCTGCATCATAGACGGGTGATGACGAACAGTCTTTGGCCTTGCTTTTCATTCGGTCGCCTGGTTGTCTCTTTCGGGCTGTTCTACATGCCCTGCCGCGACCGGATGAAATTATGGTCGGCTCACACCCTTTGATGCCCGACCGATATCGGCCATGCATTGCTGGCGCATTGAGCGTATGATTTGACGGAATTGGCAACCCAAGGGCCGTAAACGGTGGTGTAGCCACCGCTGCTGTCCTGGCAGAAGAGCAGGACCCGTGTCTGAGTCACTCCGGTACCGCTGCACATCGCCCAGCCGGTGCCGCCGTAAGTGCCGGTCTGAGCGCTACTGCTGCAGGTCGCTGCCTGAGCGGGAGCAGTCGGTGACATCAGGGTTGTCGCGGCGGCGATCGCTGCCACCGCGGCCGCCGAAACGCCGAACTTCCTGATACGGCCCACTAATTATCTCCTTTCGGTGCGGATGTTTTGTCTCACTTCTCGATGTTAGTCACAGTTATGGCGGATATCCATAGGGGATGATCTGCAATTCGAGTGAGTGGTTTACGGACTGGTTGCGGGGCCGCGGATTGAAGTCCGGAATGGGGAAACAACCTGCCGGGCGGGGTTATTGCCTAAGAGGTCCTGACAGGATGAAGTCGGCCGTATTCTCACGGCAATGATCGGTGTCCTGGTGTGGGAAGGGCGAGCAACTGCCGTGGATCCTTCACGACAGCCTGTGGGAGCGGCTCGAGCCGCTGCTGCCGAAGGTGGAGCGGCTGCGGGAGGAGGCGGGGGATCGGGATGGGGCTGAGCGGCCCGCTCGTTCGGCCGCTGACGCCGGCGACACCTTGGCGCCGCGGGAGCAGGCCGGGGAGGGTGGCCGGCGGGGGGATCTGGAAGCGCACCGAGTGGATGGACCACCGCCGCCCAGGTCATCGGGTTCGAGCTCGGCCGCTGCCCGCCGGTGCCGTAACCCTTCGTTCAGCATGCCGTATCCGGGGCTCTCCGGCCGTCCCGATCGTTCTCCGGTAAAATGCCGTCGTTGATAACAACATTTGCGGACCCATCGCTCTTTTGGGGCGATATTTGGAGGTAAGGCATGACGACGGCGGCCGAGCTGCAGACCGTGCTGAGGGTTCCCGCGCGGTTCCGCGGGCCAGCGGAGGCGGCGAACGGCGGATGGATCGCCGCCACGGTCGCCGAGGCGCTCGGCGCCGAGCAGGGGTCGGCCGTCGAGGTCACGCTGCACGCTCCAACGCCCCTGGAGAAGGAGCTGCGGATCCAGCACCACGGCAGCGCCGTCACGCTCGCCGACGGCGACCACGTGCTGGTCGAGGCCATCCCGGTGGCCGAGGACCTCCCGGCGCCCGGCTTCGTGCCGTTCAACGAGGCCGCCCGCGCGGAGGAGGGCTTCCCCGGGCTGGCCCACCACCCGTTCCCCGAGTGCTTCGTGTGCGGATTCCGCGATCCGGGCGACGGCCTGCGAATCCTCCCCGGCCCGGTCCCCGGCAGGGGACTGTACGCCGCGGGCTGGCGGGTGCCCGCCAGCGTGACCGACGGCGACGGCGTGGTCCCCGACCCGATCGTGTGGGGCGCGCTCGACTGTGTGAGCGGCTGGGCCGGCTTCCGGCCCGGTGAGCGCGCGCTCCTCGGGCGCCTGAGCGCGCGGATCCACCGCCGCGTCTACCCCGGCGGCACCTACTCCGTCGTCGGCCGCGCGGCCGGCCGCGAAGGCCGCAAGATGTACGGCGAGAGCGCGATCTACGAGCTGGACGGCACCCTGGTGGCCACCTCGCGCGCCACTTGGATCGTTCCGCGCTGAGACGACGCGAAACGTGTGCCGAACCCCGGACGGTCCTCTAACGTCCAACAGGTCATGACCTCACACGCCCTGGTTCCCGGTGATCCGCAGCGGATCGGTGAGCACCTGCTCGCCGGCCGCCTCGGCCAGGGCGGCCAGGGCGTCGTCTACGACGGCTACGACGCCACCGGGCAACGGGTCGCGATCAAGCTTTTGCACGCCGACGCCGACCGGTCGCGCGTCGCCAGGGAGATCTCCGCGGCGACCAAGGTCTCCTCCTTCTGCACCGCGCGGATCCTCGGCGCCGACCTCGACGCCGACCGGCCGTACATCGTCAGTGAGTTCATCGACGGGCAGAGCCTGCGCACGGCCGTCCGGAGCTCGGGGCCGCTCGATCCCGGCCGGCTGCACCGGCTGGCCGTCGCGGTGGCCACGGCGCTCACCGCGATCCACGCGGCCGGGGTCGTGCACCGCGACCTCAAACCGGACAACGTGCTGCTCGGCCCCGACGGGCCACGCGTGATCGACTTCGGCATCGCGCGCACCGCCGAGGCGCCGCTGACCTCCACGGGCCTGGTCGCGGGCACCCCGACCTACATGGCTCCCGAGGTCTTCACCGGCCGCCGGGCCGAGACGCCCGCCGACGTCTTCGCCTGGGCCGCCGTCGTCCTCTTCGCGGCGACCGGAAGCGACCCCTTCCACGCGGAGAGCCTCGGCGCGGTCATGTACCGGGTGCTGTCCACCCAGCCCGACCTGTCCGGCCTGCCCGAGACGCTGCGCCCGCTCGTCTCCGCCGCGCTCGCCAAGGAGCCGGGGGACCGCCCGGACGCCAGGGGACTGCTGCTCGGACTGCTCGGCCAGGACGACCCGGCGGAGGGCGTCCGGGTCGCGGGCGACCTGAAGGCGGACGCCGAGCCCTCGCTGGGGTTGCTCGCGGAGGAGATCTTCGGCCGGCTGGCGCCCGCCGAGCAGGAGGTCGTCCCGGAGATCTTCCTGCGCCTGGTCAGCCTGGACGACGGCGGACTCGGGGTGCGCAGCGCCGACCGCTCCGAGCTGGGGGAGGGCGCCACGGTCGAACGGGTGCTGCGCGACTTCGCCTCGGCGGGGCTGCTGCGGGAGGAGACGCGCGACGGGGAGACGCTCGTGCGGCCCTCGCGTCCCGGATTGCTGCTCGCCTGGGGCCGGCTGCGCGAGTGGGTGGACGCCGAGCGTGACGGGCTGCCCGTCCAGCAACGGGTGTCGCGGGCCGCGCGGCTGTGGGAGTCGGGCGGGCGCAGGGACGCCGACCTGCCCCAGGGCACCATGCTGGAGGAGGCCATGGCCTGGGCGGCCACCGGGCGCCGCCATCTCACCCTCAACCCGCTGGAGGCGGCCTACCTCAGGGCGGCCGCCGCGCTCGGCCGCCGCAGGGGCCGTAACCGGCGTCTGGTCACGACCGCGCTGGCCGCGCTGCTGGCGGTCGCCGTCGGCGCGGTCGTCGTCGCGGAGCAGCGCCGGGTGACCGTGGCCCAGCAGAGCGAGCGCATCGCCGGCCAGCTCGGCGAGGCCGTCGCCCGGCGGCTCGCGGGGCAGGCCGACGCCATCAGGCAGGCCGATCCGGCCACGGCCATGAAGCTCAGCGTCGCCGCCCACGCGGTCGCCCCGGTGCGGGAGGCGCTCGGCGCGCTGCGCGGCTCGATCGACCAGCGGGAGACCTCCGTCGTGCCGCAGCCCGAGCCCGGCCTCGAATACACCCTGAGCGCCGACGGCACCCAGCTGACGGGCGCGAGCGGCGACGGCGTCTCCTTCTGGGACGCGGGCACCGGTGTGAAGTCCTCCCCGGGTTCCGGCCTGGCCGCCCTCGTGCCCGCCCCCGGCGGGCACCGGCTGTGGGACGGCGCGCGTGAGGGCCTGCGGCCGGCGACGTACGGCGACGCGAACACCTGGTCGGAGTTCGGGCAGACGGGCCGGCGGCTGATGACCATGCGCGGGCGGGAGTTCGTCGTCTGGGACGTGCCGACGGGCGCGGCCCTGCTGCGCGTCCCGCACGCCGACGTCCTGGGCCGTGCGCTCGGCGGCGACCTCTTCGCCACCACCTCCCTCGACGGCCACGGCGTGCGGCTGTACGACCTGAGCAGCGGCCGCGCGCTGCCGGTGCCGGAACTGCCCGCGGACCTGGGCAAGCCCGACGACGTCGCGTTGAGCGCCGACGACAGGACCATGGTCGTGCAGGCGGACGGCCGCATGGTCTTCCTCGACCTCGCCTCCGGCCGGCGCATCGGCGAGACCTCGGGGCCGGAGGGCCAGCTCAGGTTCGCCCCCGACGGCAGGTCGCTCGCCGTACGGCACAACGACGGGGTCGACCTCCTGTCGGTGCCGGGCGGCGCGACGCTGCTGAACTACCGCACCGAGGCGCAGCCGCAGGCGGGCAGTCTCCGGTTCACCCCCGGTGGCGAGGCCCTGCGCTTCCTCGACGCCTCGGGCGCGGTGATCACGCTCGACGTCTCCGGTACGGCGGCGGGCGCGCGGGTGGGCAAGGGCACGGTGGCCGCCGGTGCGCTGAGCCCCGACGGCAGGCTGGCCGCCGTCCAGACCGTGACGGGCACCGCGCCGGTGGTCGAGGTGTGGGACGTCGCGAAGGGCGTACGGCGGGCCAGGGTGACGCTGCCCCAGGTGCCGCGCGCCGACAACGGTTTCGTCGAGCCGCTGTTCAGCCCGGACGGCAGGACCCTGGCCATCTCGCAGAACGACGCCCCGCGCGTCCTGTTGTGGGATCTCGCGGCCGGCCGGGAGCGCGGCCGGCTCCGCTGGGACGGCAAGAGCGGCAGCAGCATGGCCTTCGACCCCACCGGGAGCCGGCTCGCGGTGGCCTCGCTGACCAAGGCCGACCAGGAGGTCGTCACCGTGTGGGACACGACCGCCCTGACCTCCCGGTCCACGGCCGCGACGGGGGCCGTGGGGCTGGCGTTCAGCCGGGACGGCGGCCTGCTCGCCCGCGGCGGCGTACGGGCCGGGCTGACGACCCTGGGCACCGGGCGGTCGGCCGATCTGCCGGGCACGGCGGACGTCAGGGTCCTGGCCTTCTCCGGTGAGCTGCTCGCGGTCGGCGACCAGGCGGGCCGGGTCCAGTTCTGGGACCTCGCGGGCCGTTCGCCGCGTGGCCCGGCCGTACAGGCTCATCCCGGCGGCGTGGAGCTGGCGGCCTTCTCGCCCGACGGCAAGGTGCTGGCCACGGCGGGCGGCGGCCGGACCGTGCTGTGGGACGCCGCCACCGGCGGCCGGCTCGGGCAGCCGGCGGCCGGCGCCGGCCAGAGCATGCTGGACCTGATCTTCACCGGCGGCGGCACCCGTGCCCTGATGGCCGACGGCACCGTGCTCGACCGGCCGCTCGATCCGGCCGAGATGACCGCCGAGGTCTGCCGCCGCACCGGGACCGGGCTCACCGAGCGCGAATGGCGGACGCAGGTACCAGAATTGCCTTATCGCCGGACTTGCCCTAGATAATGCGGATATGCGAATTACGGTCATCGAACACGAGGCCGAGGCGGGGCTCGGGTTTCTCGGCGGATGGCTGGGCGGCTGCGAGGTCGTCAGGCCCTACCGGGGAGAGGCGGTGCCGGAGCGGGCCGACGCGCTGATCGTGCTCGGCGGGGAGGCGTCCGCCTGGGACGACGAGGGATACCCGTGGCTGCCCGCGACCAGGGAGTTGCTCCGCCGCTCGGCCGGTGACGGCGTGCCCACCCTCGGCGTCTGCCTCGGCGGGCAACTCCTGACCCTCGCCTGCGGCGGTGCGGTCGAACGCGGCGACCACGGGCTGGAGGTCGGCCTCCGGCCGGTGCGCCCGCTCCCGGCGGCGGCGGGCGACCGGCTGCTCGGCGAGGTGGGCGCGACCGTCGCCGTGCAGTACCACCAGGACGTGATGGCCAGGCTGCCCGCCGGGGCGGTGCCGCTGATGACAGGCGAGCCGTACGAGAACCAGGCCTACCGGCTGGGTGAGGCGGCGTGGGCGGTGCAGTTCCACCCCGAGGCGACCCCGGAGATCTTCGCCGGCTGGACGGCGGGCTCGACCGGCGCGCTGGCCGCCGCCGGCTTCTCCGCCCGGGAGTTGGACGCGCAGGTCGCGGCGGCGGAAGAGCGACTGGTCCAGAGCTGGCGGCCGGTCGCCGCCGCCTTTGCTGCCCTCGTGACAGGAAAAGCATCAATTCCGTAATTCTCGATATTCACCAGTAATCACGCGATCACGCATCGAAACCGCTAACGACGCCGCGCAGGCCGACGGTTTACCGTGTGTGACGGGCGTCCAGGGCGTTCAATGGGTCCCGTCGCTGCGAAGATGGGGAGGTCGCGTGCGGATCACGGAGACGGCGCCTCTTGCGTGGCAGGGAGGCGAGGGAGGGACGGTGACGACCGTGCCCCGGATGGAGTCGACCGCCGGCCGGCTCGCCCGGCTCGGGTTCGCCGACGGCGCGCACGCCGAACGGCTGCTCGACGAACTCGGACCCGAGGCGGTCGGCGACCTCGACCTGCTGGCCGCGCTGGTCGCCGCCGCCGACCCCGACCTGGCGCTCCTCTCGCTCAACCGGCTGGTCGAGCGCGACCCCAGCGTCCTCGGCGCCATCCGCGCCGACGCCGCCCTGCGGACGAGGCTGCTCGCCGTGTTCGGCCTCAGCGCGGCGCTCGGCGAGCACGTGGTCCGCCACCCGGAGCACTCGAAGCGGCTCGGCGGGCCGGACGACCGCCGTCTCTCGCGCGATGAGCTGCGCGCCGACCTGCTGCACGCCGTCGGCGCCGACCCCGGCGACCCGCTGCCCCGGGCGGCCGACGCCACCACGTCCACCCTGTCCGCACTGCGTGTCGCCTACCGCGGCCGGCTGCTCCACCTCGCCGCCGGCGACGCCACCCGCGCCATGACCCTCGGCGAGGTCACCGCCGAGCTGTCCGACCTGGCCGGCGCCGCGCTGGAGGCGGGCCTGGCGATCGCCCGCGCCGCCGGCGAGAGCGAGGGCGTACGGCTGGCCGTGATCGGCATGGGCAAGTGCGGCGCGCGGGAGCTCAACTACATCAGCGACGTGGACGTGATCTTCGTGGCCGAGCCGGAGGAGGGCGTCGACGAGACCAAGGCGCTGCGGACGGCCACCAGGCTCGCCCAGGCGATGATGCGCGCCTGCACGACCAGCACGCCCGAGGGCGCCCTGTGGGAGGTCGACGCGGCCCTGCGGCCCGAGGGCAAGTCGGGGCCGCTGGTCCGCACGCTGGCCAGCCACCTCGCCTACTACCGCCGATGGGCGAAGACGTGGGAGTTCCAGGCGCTGCTCAAGGCCCGCCCGCTCGCGGGCGACCTGGAGCTCGGCGGCGAGTACGTGGCGGCGGTCAACGAGCTCGTCTGGGAGGCCGCCACCCGCGACCACTTCGTCGAGGACGTCCAGGCCATGCGCCGCAGGGTCGAGGCCCACGTCCGGGCGGAGGACCAGGACCGCCAGCTCAAACTGGGCCCCGGCGGGCTGCGCGACGTCGAGTTCGCCGTCCAGCTCCTGCAACTCGTGCACGGCAGGCACGACCCGCTGCTCCGCCGCCGGGCCACCCTCCCGGCCCTCGCGGCCCTGTCCAGGGGTGGCTACGTCGGCCGCGAGGACGCCAGGGCCCTCGGCGAGGCGTACACCTTCCTGCGCCAGGTCGAGCACCTGCTCCAGCTCCACCGGCTCCGCCGTACCCACGTCGTGCCCGAAGACCTGACGGACCTGCGGCGGATCGGCCGCGCGCTGGGCATGACCGCAGATCCAGTCGGGGAGTTCACGACGAAGTGGAGACGGCACGCCATGGAGGTCAGGCGGCTGCACGAGAAGCTGTTCTACCGGCCGCTGCTGCAGGCCGTGGCGCGGCTTCCCGGCGATGAGGCGCGGCTGTCCCCGACCGCGGCCAAGGCCAGGCTGAAGGCCCTCGGCTACACCGACCCGGAGGGCGCGCTGCGCCATATCGGCGCACTGACCAGCGGCGTCTCCCGGCGGGCCGCGATCCAGCGCACGCTGCTGCCGGTCATGCTCGGCTGGTTCGCCGACGCGCCCGACCCGGACGCGGGCCTGCTCGGCTTCCGGCAGGTCAGCGACAAGCTTGGCGCCACGCCGTGGTACCTGAGGCTGTTGCGCGACGAGACCGCCGTCGCCTCCCGGATGGCCCGCGTCCTCGGCACCAGCCGTTACGCGACCGGCCTGCTGCTCGGCGCGCCCGAGGCGGTGGCCATGCTCGGGTCCGACGCCGAACTCACCGCACGGCCGGGACTGGCCGCCGAGGCCGCCTCCGCCGTGGCCAGATACGCGGGCGACGCGGAGAGCGCCGTCGCCTCGGCGCGCGCCCTGCGCCGCCGGGAGCTGTTCCGCACGGCCGTCGCCGACCTCGTCGGCAACCTCGACATCGAAGAGGTGGGCATGACCCTCTCCGAACTGAACGACATCACCATCCAGGCCGCGCTCGACACCGCCATGGACAAGGTCTCCATGGAGCGCCGCACGAAGCTGCCGACCCGCTTCGCCGTGATCGCGATGGGCAGGCTGGGCGGTTTCGAGTCCTCGTACGGCAGCGACGCCGACGTGATGTTCGTGCACAATCCGCTGGGCGGCGTCCATGAGAAGGAAGCCGCCGACGCCGCCCAGGCCGTCGCCAACGAGCTGCGGCGGCTGCTCGCCCTGCCCGCCCCCGATCCGCCGCTGCTCATCGACCCCGATCTACGCCCCGAGGGTCGCCAGGGCCCACTCGTGCGGACCCTCGCCTCCTACGCGGCCTACTACGGCCGCTGGTCCTCGCCGTGGGAGGCGCAGGCGCTGCTGCGCGCCCGCTTCTCCGCCGGAGACCAGGCGCTGGGCCGCCAGTTCCTGGCGATGGTCGACCCCCTGCGTTACCCGGAAGGCGGCCTCCCCGACTCCTCCGTCAGGGAGATCCGGCGGCTGAAGGCCCGCATGGAGGCCGAACGGCTGCCGCGGGGCGCCGACCCGACCCTGCACACCAAGCTCGGCCGGGGCGGACTGTCCGACGTGGAGTGGGTCGCGCAGCTCATCCAGCTACGGCACGCCCACGCGATCCCCTCGCTGCGCACCACCCGGACCCTCGACACCCTCCGGGCCGCCGTCGACGCCGGGCTGCTCGCCGAGTCCGACGGGGCCGTGCTCGCCGAGGCGTGGCGGTTCGCGTCCCGTATCCGCGACGCGATCATGCTGGTCAAGGGCAGGGCGGCCGACTCCATCCCGGTCGACGTCCGCGAGCGCGCACTGATCTCCCGCGCGATGGGCTATCCGCCCGATGGCTCCGAGGACTTCATCGACGACTACCGCCGTGCCACCCGCCGCGCCCGCCGGGTCGTCGA
Source organism: Dolomitihabitans soli (assembly GCF_022213955.1). Classification (GTDB taxonomy): domain Bacteria; phylum Actinomycetota; class Actinomycetes; order Streptosporangiales; family Streptosporangiaceae; genus Streptosporangium_A; species Streptosporangium_A soli. The sequence continues at coordinate 579,597 of NZ_JAKNTW010000001.1, forward strand.
GCGGGTCTTCTACGGAACGCCCGACTGAACACCATGTGTATTTCCCCGAACACGTTGCGCTGGTAGCCGGAGCCGTGTATCAACGGGGTTGGGTGATCCTTTGATATCTGTCTACGTCGACTTGGCCATCGGCCTGGTAATCGCGTTTCTGCTGCTGTCGCTGCTGGTGAGCGGCATCAACGAGGGCATCGTCAGGCTGCTCTCGATCCGGAGCAAATTCCTGTGGGCCTACCTGCGCGACACCATGGACGGCGACGCGGGGAAGGGTCGTTCGTGGATTCCCGCGCGCGTCGCCGACGTCTTCGGGACGCTGCCCTTCGCCAAGGACCCACGGCCGATGCACAATCCCGAGCCCGCCCCGCCGGTGGTCGATCCGGTGCCCGACCTCCGGACCACGGAGACCGTGCCGCCGCTGGACATGACCACCCGTCTCTACGACCGGCTGCGCGAGATCGACCATCCCAAGCGCCGCCGGACCAGCATCTCCACCATCCCGCCCGCCACGTTCGGCACTGCCGTCATGGATCTGGTCGCCGCCGAGCCCAAGAGCGTTCCCGGCCTCCTGGAGAAGCTCAAGGCCGCGGACAGCCCGCTGCACGGCCACCTCAGCGGTGTGTGGAAGACCTCCGCGGGAGACCTCGAGAACTTCCGCAAGGGCACCGAGAAGTGGTTCGACGGGGAGATGCAGCGGCTCACCATGCTCTACCGCCGTTACGTCCGGTGGGTGGTCGCGCTGCTGGGCCTCATGGTGGTCCTGCTGTTCAGCATGGACGCGCTGGAGTACGGCAAGATGCTGCTGCGTGACCACGCCTACCGGTCGGGCGTGGCGGCCATCGCGGGCGGCGGCGACGGCGGGCTGACCGCGCTACGGGACCGGTGCACCGCCTCCGGCGACGCCGCCGAGCCGTACGCGTGCGTGACCGAGACGCTCAGCTCGCCCGCGCTGGTCCAGATCTTCGACCACTCGCTGGTCAGCGTGCGGATGCCGGCCGACGGGAGCCCGACCGTCTCGTGGAAGCCGGAGTCGTGGGCCGAGCGGGTGTTCACGTTCAGCCACTGGCCGGGTTACCTGCTGGCCTGGGCGGCGCTACTGTTCGGCGCGCCGTTCTGGTGGGACCTGCTGCGGCGCCTCACCGGGCTGCGCGGACGCAGGTAGACCCGCCCCCAGCCCCGCTCCGCCGCACGGCCGGGCCGTGGTCCGGGCCGTACGGCCGGGGCATTCAGCCGGGCCGTACGGCTGGGGCGGCCAGGCGGGCCGTTCAGCCGGGGCGGGGGCGGCGCAGGCGGGGGCCGCGGGCCCGCCACGTGTTCTGCTGGTGGCGGACCTGCCGTCTGCGGCGGTTACGCGCCTGTGCCCGGTGCTCGGTGTCGAACAGGTCGAGCAGCCGGTCCAGGTGCACCAGCACCTCGGCGTGCAGCCGCCACTCCGTGGACCTGGCCGAGATCCACGGCGGCAACGCGTCGGCGAACGCGTCGCGCTGCCGCCGGCCGTCCGCCAGATGGCGGCGCAGCGCCTCGTCGTAGGCGCGCACGTCGCCGGTGATGTCCGCGCGCACCAGCAGTCCGAACGACCGCATGCACTCCGCCACCTCCCGCAACGCGGCGGCCAGCCGGTCCCGCGACTCCATGTCGTACACCCCGCCGCTCTCCGGCAGATGCTGCCGATCGGCCAGCGAACGCGCGAGTCCCCGGAGGGTCAACGCCGAGTACTCCAGGGTCTCCAGCCCGCTGCGCAGCGCCGTACCCATGGGATGCAACCCGCCCGCGCGCGGATTGAGCCGCAGGCTCTCCTCCGCGCGAACCAACGCCTGGTCGACCCGCTGGATCTCCCTGCCCACCACGCGGGTGTCCTCCAGCAACCGCCCGAACACCTCGTGTTCGGTGTGCTCGACCAGGCTGTCCGCGAGCCTGTCCATGAGCTCGCCCAGCCGGCACCCCAGGTCGGAGATCGCCTCCTGGGCCGGGCTCATGTGCACGGGCGACGCGATCAGTCCCGCCAGCAGCCCGGTCGCCGCGCCGACCAGGGTCTCGAACACCCGGTCCACCGCTCCGGCCGGCGTCGCCGCCCCCAGCGCGAAGATGAGCATGGCGCTGATCGGCACCTCCAGGATGTGGTTGCCGAGCCGCGCGGCGTACCCGATGATCAGCGAGGCTCCGATCGCCCCGCCGAGCGTCCACCAGGTGAACCCGATCGTGGCCGCCAGCACCACGGCCACCAGCACCCCCGCCACCACGGCGCCGATCCGCTGGATCGCCGACCTGATCGTCCGATAGAGGGTGAACTGCACGACCAGCAACGCGGTCAGCGGCGCGAGCAGCGGCTTGTCCGCCCCCGGCAGAAACCACGCGATGACGTACGCCGACACCGCCGTCACCGTCAGGCGCGCGATCCAGACGGCGGTCGGCTGCGCCCGCCGGGTGGCGAGCAGAATCGGACGGACATGTCGGATGGGCGGCGGCATCGATCGGCATCACAGGTGCTAGACGGTCGGCTGTGCTGGGTGACATGCCCACCCGTTGCCAACATTCCCCGAACTTGTCAGGACTTTTCGCGATGCGGGGGAGACCTGGGCCCTCGAACCGAGCGATGCGCGGCGTACGGCGGGGCACGGGGGCGGCCACGGCGGTCGCTCGGTGTTCGACGACTCGCGGCGTGCGCGGGCCAAGCGGAGTTTCGTTGGGATCTCAGCCAGAGTACGGCGGTGACATTCGCCCGGGCAGTGGTATTCGAGGGCGTGGCCATTTCATTGCGGCTTATCTCCCGATATTTATTGGGATAGCTTGCCATTTAGGGAGAGTTCGCCCACGAATAGCGGTGGACGGGGATTACGATCTGATCGGCAGCATCGACCCCCGCGCAGTAGGAGCCCTCCCGTGACGGAAGACCAGCCCAGTCGGCCCGCAGCCGAGATCGACACGACGGTCTCGCATGTGGCCAGAATCTGGAACTACTGGCTGGGCGGGAAGGACAACTATCCGGTCGACCGCGAGGTCGGTGACCAGATCCTGGCGATTCTCCCCGACGTGGCCCGCCTGGCCCAGGTCAGCCGGCACTTCCTCAACCGCGCGATCCGTTATCTGGCGGCCGAGGCCGGGATACGGCAGTTCCTCGACATCGGCACCGGCCTGCCGACCGTCGACAACACCCACGAGGTCGCGCAGCGGGTGGCCCCGGACTCGCGGATCGTCTACGTCGACAACGACCCCCTGGTGCTGGCCCACGCCCGCGCGCTGCTCGTCGGCACCCCTGAGGGCGCCACCGACTACATCGACGCCGATCTGCGCGACCCGGAGAAGATCCTGGAAGTCGCCGCCAAGACGCTCGACTTCGACCAGCCCGTCGCCCTCATCCTGATGGGCATCATGGAGTTCATCACCGACGACGACGAGGCCTACTCCATCGTGAACCGGCTGATGGCCGCCCTGCCGCCGGGCAGCCACCTGGCCCTCTACGACGGCACGAACGTCATCCACGGCGAGGCCTCCGACCGGATCGTCGCCCTGTGGAACGAGAGCGGCTCGGCCTCCCTCGTCCTGCGCAGCCCCGCCCAGATCGGCCGCTTCTTCGACGGCATGGAACTGGTCGAACCAGGCATCGTCTCCTGCACGAACTGGCGCCCCGACCCCGACCCCTTCGACACCCCTGAGGTGGACGCCTTCTGCGGCGTCGGCCGTAAGAACTAGTGCGGTGTCCACAAACCTTCGCCGGGGTCCAAGCGGCTCCGGCCTCGGCGATCACGGCTCCTGGAGCCGGTGAACGTTACTGGACACCGCAGTAGAGCCTGTCCGGAGTCCGGATCTTCACGCGGGGGATCCCGCCGGAATGTGAGGACGCTTCCTCGAGGTCCTGAACGACCTACCCGTCGAACATCAGGCATCGTTCGCCTCGGACATGCTGCGCGCCATGGTCCAGCCCACCGTTTCCAAAGAAGCCGACCGCCTTGGAAGCAGCAGAGAAGGCGCCCACTCCCACGGCGAGGGCAACCCCTTGACCGAATCCCGGTAGGCCACGAAGAAGTCCGGTACGACCGAACCAGGGGAACGTCCCCGGGACTGGACAACCACAGGCCGGTCGCCTCGGCGCGAACTTACGCCGGCCGCCTTTCGCACCGGGCGATCGACGCGGCACGAACCCGTCGGACAACCCGAACCGCCCTGTCCGGGGAACAGAATCGCGACCGTGGAAAGGGCGCTCAGCGGGGCCGCAGGAGCGGAATCCGCCGGCCGACGCCCCCCGTACGGCCGGGCCGCGCCGTCCCCATGCCGGTGGCGGGCGGTGGCGGGCGGAGCGGAGACGCTGCGGTGACGGAGTGGTGACGCAGCGGGGACGGAACGGGGACGCCGCCTCCCTACAGTTGCCTCGTTGTCCCCTCCCGTCTCGTCCCCCCCAACGACGGCGGACTGCGACAGGCGCTGAAAGGAGCGGCCGTGATCGACGGGCCAGCCGCCGGCGCCTTCGGACTCCTGCCTGCGCTGCACCGCCTCGACGCCCTCCTCAGCCGCGCCCTTGACGCGGCCGCCGACGTGTACGGGCCCGATGCGGCTGCCGATCCCTACCGCGGCCTCGTGATCGGCCCCGACGAGGTGGGCCGCCTCCTGCGCCGCGACCCCGGTGCGCCGCTCTTCCCCGACGGCGCGAACGATGACGTCGACCGGGGTGAGGAGCTCGACCGGCTCAGCCACGCGTTCGATCTCACGCCCTTCGACCTCGATCTGCTGGTCGTCGCGGCGGCTCCCGAGCTCGATCTGCGATACGAGCGGCTCTACGCCTATCTGCAGGATGACGTGGCCAGGCGGCGCCCGTCCGTGGATCTCGCGCTCAACCTGTTGTGCGCCTCGGCGGTGGCGCGGATCGAGGCGCGGCGCAGGGTCGCGCCGGACGCGCCGCTCATCCGGCACGGTCTGCTGCACCTGGTCGTGGACGCGGACCAGCCGCACCAGCCGTTGCTGGCCCGCGCGCTCAAGGTCGACGAGCAGATCCTGCACCTGCTGCTCGGCGAGCCGACCCTCGACTCACGGCTCGCCTCGTGCGCCGTGCTGACGTACCCCGGGGAGACCGTCGCGGCGCCGCCGCTCGACCCGGCGACGCGGCAGGCCCTGCCCGGCCCGGGACACGGCGGTTCCCACGCGCCCCGGCTCTACTTCCACGGCCCGGCTGACGCGGGGCAGCGCGCGGCGGCCGAGGCGCTGGCGGGGGAGTACGGCCTGCCGCTGCTGGCGGTCGACCTGGAGCGGGCCGCCCGCTCGGAGACGCCGCTCGACGAGGTCATCCGGATCGCGTTCCGCGAGGCGTGGCTGCGCCGTACCGCGATCTTCGTGTCCGGGGCCGACGTCGTGCTGGATGAGCCCGCGTCCGGGGCGCACGACCGGCTGCTGAGCGAGGTCGCGGCCGGCCGGGGGTTGACCGTGCTGGCCGGGCGGCGGCGCTGGACCGCGGGGCCCGGACCCGAGCCGCTCGGGATCGTGGTGGTCCCCTTCCCGGTGCCGTCGGCCGCCGTCAGGCGTGACTGCTGGCGACGGGCGCTGGCCGCGGCCGGCCTCACCGTCGACGATCACGGCATCGAACGGCTGGCCGCGCAGTACCGCCTCACGGCGAGCCGGATCGGCGAGGCGGTCGCGACCGCGCGCAACCGGGCGGCGTGGCAGGAGGGCGAGCCGCAGGCCCCCGACCTGTTCGCCGCCGCCCGCGCGCAGTCGTGCCAGGACCTCGGGCCGCTGGCCCGCCGGGTGGATCTCGCGTACCCGTGGGAGGCCCTCATCCTGCCCGATGACGCGTTGCGGCAGCTACGCGAGATGCGCGACCGGGTCTCGCAACGGCAGCGGGTGCTCGGCGAGTGGGGGTTCGAGCGGGTGCTGGCGCTCGGCCGGGGGATCTGCGCCCTGTTCGTGGGCCCCTCGGGCACCGGGAAGACCATGGCGGCCGACGTGGTCGCCGGTGACCTGGGGCTCGACCTGTACCGGATCGACCTGGCGGCCGTGGTCAGCAAGTACATCGGCGAGACGGAGAAGAACCTGGATCGCATCTTCGAGGCGGCCGAGAACGCCAACGCGGTCCTGTTCTTCGACGAGGCCGAGGCGATCTTCGGCAAGCGTTCGGAGGTCCGCGACGCGCACGACCGCTACGCCAACATCGAGACCGCCTTCCTGTTGCAGAGGATGGAGCAGTATGACGGCATCGCGATCCTGGCGACGAACCTCAGGGAGAACCTCGACGCCGCCTTCCTGCGCCGCCTGCACTTCGTGGTGGAGTTCCCGATGCCCACCGAGGCCGACCGGGAGCGGATGTGGCGTCGTTTCCTGCCCGCCGAGGCGCCCGTCGACGAGGGGATCGACTACGCCTTCCTCGCCCGCAGGTTCCGGCTGTCCGGCGGCAACATCAAGAACATCGTGCTCTCCTCGGCGTACCTGGCCTGCGCGAACGGCGGCCGGATCGGCATGCCCCACCTGATCCGCGCGACCTGGCGCGAGCATCAGAAGATCGGCCATGTGCTCTCCGCGAGCGACATAGGCGAATACGCCGAATGTCTCGTCGACTGACCCGGAGGGAGCCATGTTCCACGACCTCGACCTGACCATCCGCGCGCTGCTCGACGACGCCACCGTGCCGCCCTCACTGGCGGGCGTCGACGTCACGTTCAAGCCGCCGGACCGGGCGTTCACGTTCACCCAGCCGACCGTCGACCTCTTCCTGTACGGCGTGCACGAGAACCGTGTCCTGCGCGACCAGGTGCCGATCGTGGAACAGGTGGGCGGGATCTTCGTCAGGCGGATGCCGCCGCTGCGCTTCGACTGCGACTACCTCATCACCACGTGGTCGAAGAAGCCGGACGCGATCGGGATCGAGGAGGAGCACCGGCTGCTCGGCCTGGCGCTGGCCAAGCTCAGCCGTTTCCCGCTGATCCCCGCGGAGTATCTGCGCAACTCGCTGGTCGAGCAACCCTTCCCGCTGCAGATGTGGGTGGCCCAGCCCGACGACAGCAAGAGCCTCAGCGAGTTCTGGAGCGCGCTCGGGGTGGCGCCCAGGTCCTCCTTCCACCTGATGGTCACGGTCGCGCTGGACCCGCTCGCCACGATCGCCGAAGGCCCGCCGGTGGTGACCAAACAGCTCGTCCTCGACGACGACCTGGACCCGGCCACGCCCGGCGACTCGCTGTACGCCATCGGCGGGACCGTCAGAGACGCCGTGACAGACGAGGTCATCGCGGGTGCGCGCGTCACACTCGACGCGGCCCGCTCCGCCACGACCGATGCCGGCGGGCGCTTCCGGCTCTTCCAGGTCGGTGGCGGAGAACACACGCTGACCGCGAGCGCGCCCGGATACGCGGGCGGCGGCAGGGCCATCGCCGTACCGGCCGCGGCTCCGAACGACTACGACATCGATCTCTCGTCCTGAGCCGAGATAAGGAGTTGCGATGCCCACTTACCAGGCGCCCGGCGTCTACGTGGAAGAGGTCGACCTCACTCCGGCGATCACCGGGGTCGGCACCAGTACGGCCGGCTTCATCGGGGTCTCCGACGGCGGCAACATGCCGACCGGTCCCGACGGCGCGGCGTACCCTCTGGCGGCGATCGAGGAGCCGCAACTGGTCACCAGTTTCGACCAGTTCAAACGGTTCTTCGGAGATTTCGACATCGGCAACCGGGTGCTGGCTCATTCGATCTACGGCTTCTTCAACAACGGAGGCTCGATCTGCTGGGTGGCCCGGGTGGCCGACCTCGCCGACAGGGTGGCGGTCGGCAGGGTGCTGACCAAGTTCGAGGCGATCGACGACATCGCGATCGTCGCCGCGCCCGGCGCGCTGACAGCCCCCGTGCAACTCGCGCTGATCGAGCACTGCGACAACGTGAACCTGAGGGACCGGTTCGCCATTCTCGACGGTCAGCGGGTCACCACCGTCACCAAGGACGAGATCATGGGCGATCTGGTCAACACGAGCGACTACGCGGCGATCTACTTCCCGCACGTCGTGGTCTTCGACCCCGTGGAGGGGACGGGAATCCCGATCCCGCCCAGCGGCCTGATGGCCGGCATCTACGCCCGGGTGGACAGCACACGGGGCGTGCACAAGGCGCCGGCCAACGAGGTCGTCAAGGGTGCGCTCGGGCTGGAGTACCCGACCTCCAAGGCCGAGCAGGCCAACGTGAACCTCGAAGGCGTCAACGTCATCCGTACCCTCAACGGCGCGATCCGGGTCTGGGGGGCGCGCACCCTGGGCAGCTCCGACCCCCAGAAGATCCCCTACATCAACGTCCGCCGCCTGATGAACTACCTGCGCGAGTCGATCGACGAGGGCAGCCAGTTCGCCGTCTTCGAACCCAACAGCAACCCCCTCTGGCAGAAGATCAACCGGAGTGTCACCGCCTTCCTGACCCGGGTCTGGCGCGACGGGGCGCTGTTCGGACTCCAGCCGGAGCAGGCCTTCTACGTGAGATGTGATGAGTCGACCAATCCACCGGAGACCCGCGACATCGGTCAGGTGATCATCGAGATCGGCGTCGCCCCGGTCAAGCCGGCGGAGTTCGTCGTCTTCCGGATCGCCCAGTTCTCCGAAATTCCCACCACCTAGCCCCCGATCCCGCAGGAGACACCGATGGCGACTGGAGTGCGGGTCGACCCGTACCGCAACTACAACTTCGTGCTGGAGATCGACGGCATCACCCAGGGGGGCTTCACCGACTGCACGGGCTTCGGCGCGACCACCGACCCCATCGAGTACCGGGAGGGCGGCGACAACACGACGAGCCGCAAACTGCCCGGCCAGACCAAATACCCCAACATCACGCTGAAGTGGGGCCTGACCGACTCCCGCGAGCTGTACGACTGGTACCGCGACGTCACCAAGGGGAAGATCTCGCGCCGCAACGGCAGCATCATCCTCAACGACCTGACCGGCAAAGAGGTCATGCGCTGGAACTTCTTCGAGGCCTGGCCCGCCAAGTGGGACGGTCCCGACTTCAGCGCCAAGGGCACCGACGTCGCCATCGAGACGCTCGAGATCGCGCACGAGCGGATCGAGAGGGCCTGACCGTGTTCCAGACCGAACGAGAGTTCACCCTTCCGCTGGGCTACCTCGACGACGAGGGCACCCTGCACCGCAAGGGGACGATGCGGCTGGCCACCGCCGCCGACGAGATCCATCCGCTCCGTGACCCGAGGGTCCAGCAGAACGACGCCTATCTCATCGTCATCATCCTGTCCCGGGTGATCACCGCGCTGGGCACGGTCTCGCAGATCAACCCGAAGGTCATCGAGGGATTCTACGCGGCCGACCTCGCCTACCTCCAGGAGCTATACAACCGCCTCAACCAGTACGGCGACGCCGCCCCGGAGACGTCCTGCCCCGAGTGCGAGCACCGCTTCCCGATGGCGGTGAACGGGTCGGGGGGATCTTGAGCTACCCCCTCAAGACGCTGTACGAGGAGGTAGCGTTCATCGCTTTTCACTTCCACTGGCCGCCGGAGTCGGTCATGAGCCTGGAGCACGCCGACCGCCGCCGCTGGGTGGCCGAGATCTCGGCCATCAACCTGCGCATCAACGAAGGGACCCCACCGTGACGGCGAACCGGATCCGCGCCGGGTTCGTCCGGCGTCCGCCGTGGGTGGGCCGGTTCGCCCCGAGTGCGTCACGGGTTGGCCGGACCCGTGCCGGCTTCCCCTCGCGCACACCACTGGTGGGCCGGTGGAGTGTCTGGTTCGCCCGGCGTGCGCCGTGGGTGGGCCGGTGGAGTGCCGGGTTCGCCCCGCGTGCGCAATGGGTGGGCCGGTGGCGGGCGTGGGCCCGTGACCGGGCGGCCGGCCGTACCCGGCTGGAACGGCGACGCCCGGCGGTGGGCATGGCGTTCCGGTGGGCACGGCGGCCGGCGGCGGGTGTGCTCCCGCGAGCCGCGCCCGCAGGGTCGGTCAACGGGGGGCCGACGGTCACCACCTGGCCGCTCGGACGCTCCTGCGACCGGCATCACGGCCGGGCCGCCGCCGTGCCGGCACACCGATGGGCGGCGTCGCCCTCCGCCGAGCCGCCGGGACCGCGCCGGCTGCGTTCTGCCGTCCCGGCCCCGCGTCCGGCCCCGCGTCCGGCTGCGGACAGGCGCCTCGAAACGAGGGCCCCGGAGCACGCCGTGGGCACTGTGACACGTCCGGCGGCGGGCGAGTTCGTCACCCGGGTCGTTCGGAGCCGCCTGCGGGTGGAGGTCCCCGTCCGGGACGCGGTCCTCGCGCACGGCCACCCGCCGTATGGACCGGACGGACAACCGGCCACCGGCCCGCCACCCGGCGCCTACGGCCGCCTCCCGCCACCCGCCGCCTACGGTCACCTGCCGCCGCCCCCGGGCCGGTACGGCGAGGCCGCGTCAACCGACCGGCACGCCGGCGAGCCGCCGCAACCTGACCGGGACGGCGGTGCGCGGCAACCGGCACGGCAACCCGGCGGCGCCGTACCGATCGATCTGGAACGGCTCACCGACCAGATCGTGAACCGGCTCGACGAACGCCTGATCGCTCAGCGTGAGCGGTTCGGGCGGGGGTTCTGAAACCAGCCCGCACCTTTGACGGAGACGCTGATGGCGCTGACGAAACTCCAGGTGACCGTGGTCCACACGGGAGAGGTCGTGCTCCTGCCGTTCAATCCGGAGGAGTACACCCTCAATCAGGACAACGCCTTCGCGTCTCAGGCGATCCCCGGGCTGTCGGGGCCCATCGTGCAGTTCGTCAACGGCAACATGCAGACCCTGGAGATGGAGTTGCTGTTCGACACCTGGGACACCGACAGCCTGGAGAAACGCGATGTCCGTGAGCTGACCGGCCGGGTCGTCCGGCTGCTCGACATCGACGGGGAACTGCACGCGCCGCCGGTGCTGCGGGTGCAGTGGGGGAGTCTCGACTTCCACTGCGTCCTGGCGCGGGCGGTGCAGAAGTTCCAGATGTTCGCCGACGACGGCCGGCCGGTGCGGGCGCGCGTCTCGGTCACCTTCAATCGGGTGATCGATCCGGGACGGGAGGCCAGGGAGGTCAACCGGCAAACCGCCGACTTCACGAAATTTCATGCCGTGGTGGAGGGCGAGACGTTGAGCGGGATCTCCGCCCGCTACTACGACGACCCGCGGCTGTGGCGGCCGATCGCGCTCGCCAACGCGCTCGCCGACCCTCGCACGATCGTCCCCGGGCAGGCGTTGCGCATTCCCGCGTTGCCGTACCACAGCCCGGAGACCGGCGAGGTGGTGCGCTGACATGGCCCGTTTCCCCGCCTACGCGCCGGAGTACCTCATCGAGATCGACGGCCGGCCGATCCCGCCCGAGCTGCGCGGCTGCGTGAGCCGGATCAGTCACACCGACGGGATGCAGGGCGCCGACCGGGTGGAGTTCTCCGTCGCCAACGAGGGGCTGCGCTGGCTCGACCACCCCCTGTTGCAGGTCGACAACCCGTGCACGCTGGCCCTGGGCTACGCGCCCGACCCGCTGGAGCGGGTCTTCACCGGCGAGATCACCGGTGTCACCGCCTCCTTCCCGAACGGTGGGATACCCACGTTGACGGTCGTCGCCCACGACTTCCTGCAACGGCTCACCATCGGCGCCAAGGACCGCGGATTCATGCTGAACGTGCCGGCGATCGGGCACTTCCCGCTGCCGGACGCGGTGGTCACCTCGCTGGTGTCGGCGAGCAACCTGCTGGTCCCGCTCAACGATCCGGTCGGAGCCGCGCTGTCGTTCTTCACCCTCGCCATCGCCTACGCGGTCAGCCCCTCCGAGGCGAGGAAGGGCGTGCGGCTGCAGGGCGGAGAGACCGACTTCGACTTCCTGAGCCGGATCGCCAAGGAGAACGGCTGGGAGATGTACATCGACCACACCGTGCAGCCGCGGGGATCGGCGCTGCGGTTCCAGTTCCTGGTTCAGGACTACGCGCCGAGCGTCACCCTCGCCTGGGGACACTCGCTGGCCGACTTCACGCCACGCCTGACCACCGTGGGCCAGGTCGGCGGGGTCACGACCCGGGTGTGGCTGCCGAGCATCAAGGTCGAACTGGTCGCGATCCTCGGCTGGGACTACGACCGGGCCGCCTTCGACCTGCAGATCTTCCCCGGCCTGGCCGGTCTGGAGGACGCCGTCGGATCCGACCGGGCCCGCTCGCTGCACAAGGTGGAGTCCAGCGGCGCGGCGACGATGGCCAAGAAGCTGCTCGGCGAACTGCTTCCCCGGCTGAACAGCCGCCTGACCGGGAGCGGCAGCACGGTCGGCGACCTCGCCATCAAGGCCGGCCGGGTCATCGACCTCAAGGGCCTGGGCGAGCAGTTCAGCGGCCTCTACCGCGTCACCTCCGCCACCCACACCATCGACGGCGGCGGATTCAGAACCTCCTTCGAGGTACGCAAAGAGGTCTGGTTCGGCTCGATCCCCACCCCCAGGGGCGTGGACGGGCCGGCCCGGGTCAACGGCCAACGGATCGGTTAGGGGAGTCGTCATGGCGACGTTGTTCGAGTGGGGCGCCGCGCGGGAGGGCGCGGGGGACCGGCCCGGCGTCAGCATCACGACGGGCACCGTCACCAACAATCTCGACCTGCTGCTCGAAGGCAAGATCCTGGTCCGCATGGCGGCGCTGGACCAGGAGGTGTGGGCCCGGCTCGCGGCTCCCGGCGCAGGGAACGGCGCGGGCTTCTTCTACGTGCCGCGCGTCGGTGACGAGGTGCTGGTGGCCCTGGCCGGCGACGAGGCCACGGACGCGTTCGTCATCGGCGGGCTGTGGAACGACCGGGACAGGGTGCCGGTCACCGATCCGGTGACCGCGCTCGCCACCCGCGTCCTCCGCAGCGGCGTGACGGCGGGCACCGGCCACGAGATCGAGCTGGACGACCTCCTGCAGTCCGTCACGATCACCACCAGCACCAAGCAGAAGATCACGATGAACCCGGCCAAGATCGAGCTTTCGAACCTCGCGGGGACGGTCAGCATCAGCCTCGACAACGCGACCCAGACCGTGTCGATCACCGCCGCCGCCGGCATCAAGCTCGAAGCTCCGCGGATCTCGCTCAGGGGCGCCACCGTCGAGATCGACGGCACGGCCACCACCACGGTGAAATCGGCCGGAATCTGCAACGTGACCGCCCCGCTCGTGAAGATCAACTGAAGGAGCCGGCTTTGCCGTCAGCCGCACGCGTTCTCGACCCGTCAGGGCATCCGGGCGTCATCGCCGGACCGGGTGTGCCCACCGTGCTCATCGGCGGGCTGCCCGCCGCCGTGCTCGGCGACACCCACACCTGCGCCATGCCGCCCCTCGCCGGACCGCATCCGCCCAGTCCGATCGTCCTGGCGAGCGTGACCGTCCTGATCGGCGGGCGGGGCGCGGCCAGGATGGGCGACCTGACCGGCTGCGGCGCGCCCATCGTGTCCGGCCTGCCCTCCGTCCAGATCGGAGCGTGAGGCGATGTCCGCCCCCGCGCCCGACCCCAGGGCGTTCCTCGGGTGGGGCTGGAGTTTCCCGGCCGGGGTACGGCCCGACGGCACGATCGCGATGGCCGCCTACGAGGAGGACGTGCACCAGGCGATCCAGATCATCCTGGGCACCAATCCCGGCGAGCGGGTGATGCGCCCCGGCTTCGGGGCGGGCCTCGACTCCTTCGTCTTCGAACCGGTGAACGCCACCACGACGACCCGGGTGCGGACCCGGGTCCACGAGGCACTGGTCGACGGGGAGGCGCGGATCGACGTCCTGGACGTCACCGTCACGACCGGCCCGCCGGAGCACAACCGGCTCGACATCGAGGTGCACTACCGGGTGCGGGCGACCAACGCCCTGCACAACCTGGTGTATCCGTTCTACCTGGACGAAGGAACACCCTGATGACCTCGCCCGCCATCGATCCGCGTGACGCCGCGGCCTTCGTCGCGGAACTGCTCGCCCGCCGTACCGGATATGTGCCTGAGTGGCGGCCGGGGACGACAGGGCCCGACGTCGCCCTCGCCGAGGCGCTGGCCAGATACCTCGCGGCCGTCGCGACCCGGCTGAACCAGGCGCCGGACAAGCATCAGCTCGCCATGCTCGACCTGCTCGGGGTCCGGTTGATCCCCGCCCGGGCGGCCCGCGCGCCGGTGGTCTTCACGTTGTCGGACACCGCGGGCGACGGCCACATCCCGGCCGGCACGCGGCTCGCGGCCGAGGCGCCCGGCCCGTCGCCGGCGGCCGATGCGCCGGCCACCGCCCAGGGCGGCCAGATCCTGTTCGAGACCGAGCGGTCGACCGGGCTGATGTCGGGCGCGCTGGTCGAGTTGCGGAGCCTCTGGCCGGGCCGCGACCAGTCGATCGACCATCTGCCCGCGTTCGCCGCCGGGGAGCCGTTCCGGCCGTGGAGCCTGCCGGATCTGCGGGACATGCCGCACCACCTCTACCTGGCCCACCGGACCGTGCTCGCGTTGTCGGCGGAGAGCCACGTCGCGGTCGAGTTCGAGCTCAGCCAGGGTTCCTCGGAGCCGCTCGACTCCGTCTGGGAGTACTGGGACGGCCAGGTGTGGCGGCCGTTCGCGAACGCCGTCGCGGCCTGCGACCGGGTGGCCGCCGCCCACCAGGACAGCACCGCGCGCTTCCAGCGGTCGGGTACGGTCCACCTGATCACCGACTGCGCCGAGACCAAGATGACCGAGGTCGACGGCGTCGACGACTTCTGGATCCGAGCCCGGCTGACCGAGCCGCTGCCCCCGGACCCGGCCCAGTTGCTGCCGGAGATCGAGCGGATCCGGCTCGCCACGGTCATCACCCGCCGTGTCGGCCAGAGCCCGCCCGCCCAGGACCCTCCGGAGATCGTGGGCGGCTTCCTGCCCGACCAGGGCGTCGCCGACGGAGCCGCGGCCGATCTGAGCACGCCGTTCTACCCGTTCGGGCTGCAGCCGCAGCCCGGCTCGGTCTTCTACTTCTCCTCCACGGAGGTCTTCACCAAACCCGGCGCCGATCTGCGAATCTGCTTCGTGCGGACGCCGACCCCGCAGGACGAGGTGGCCGCGGACGGTGAGGAGCCGCTGCCCCACCGCGTCGCCTGGGAATACTGGAACGGCCGCGGCTGGGCGGCGCTCCCCGGTCCCGGCGACCTCACCACCGGCCCCGCCGACCTCGACCCGCCCGCCACCGCCCCGTTCGGCACCGTACGGATCACCGTCCCGGCCGACATGGAGCCGACGGCGGTCGCCGGCGTGGAGGCACGCTGGATGCGTGTACGGCTGGTCAGCGGCGGCTTCGGTGTCAAACGCGTGGTCACCTGGACCGACACCGGCACCGGCACGCCGGTCTCCAACACCTTCACCTACGTGGTCAGCCGCCCGCCGGCGCTGTCAGCGTTCAAACTCGGCTACACGTGGACATCCGGCCCGGTCTTCCCGGATCGGGTGCTGACCTACAACGACTTCCAGTACACGGACCGCACCTACGAGGCGGTCTGGCCAGGCCGGGTCCTGCGTCCCTTCACCCCCTCGGCCGACCTCACTCCCGCGCTCTACCTGGGCTTCGACAAGCCGCTGCCGGCGGATCGGCTGGGCCTATTCCTGGACATCGAGGAGGATCCGGCCGAGACGCTCGGACCCGCCCACCTGTGGGAGTACTGGGACGGGGGAGCCTGGCGCGCGCTACCGGCCGACGACGAGACGAGACGGCTGCGGCTGCCCGGTCTGGTCGGCCTGGTCGGGCCCGGCGACGCCCAGCCGCTGGCGCGCTTCGGCACCGCCCGTTCCTGGCTGCGGGTACGGCTCAAGGAGGATGGCCCGCCGGGCGCACCGCTCGTCTGCGGTGTCTTTCCCAACGCCACCTGGGCGGCCCAGTACCAGACGGTGCTCGACGACCCGGTGGGGGCCGGCACGGCGATGCCCGACCAGGTTCTCGCCTTCCGCCAGAGTCCCGTCCTGCCCGGCGAGCACATCGAGGTCCGCGAACTGGCCGGTCCGCGCGCCGCCGTCGAGTGGCGCATCGTCGCCCTGGAGCTCTTCCCCCAGGACGGGCGGGTCGTCCGCGAGATCGAGACGCTGCTGGGCCGCGAGGGCGCCGGCGACGTCGAGTACGGCCCGCTGCGGCTCCGACTCGACCGTGCCAAGCAGGTGAGCGAGGTGTGGGTGCGCTGGACCGGGCACGAGCACCTCACCGGATCGGGCCCCAACGACCGGCACTATGCCCTGGAGCGTTCCCGTGGCCGGCTGCGGTTCGGTGACGGCACGCACGGCAGGGTCCCCCCTGCGGGCGCCGCTATCCTGGCCCGTCGCTACCAGACAGGCGGCGGCGGCTCGGGGAACGTCCCGGCCGGTGCCATCTCGCAACTCCACGGCGCGTTCGGCGGTGTCGAACGCGTCGCCAACCCGGTCCCCGCGGAAGGGGGCGCGGACGCCGAGACGCTGCGCGCCCTGCGGGCCAGGGGCCCGGCGACCCTCCGCCACAGAGGGCGTGCCCTGTCGGCCGCCGACCTGGCCGCCCTCGCCCGGGAGGCGTCACCGGCGGTCGCCGTGGCGCGGGCGATCCCCGCCCGCTCGGCCGACGGCGGCCGGCGTCCCGGCCATGTCACGCTGATCATCATCCCGGCGGTCGCCGACCCCCGCCCCTGGCCGTCGTTCGGCCTGCGGGAGCACGTCCGCCGGTACGTCGAGGAGAGAGCCGCCGCCGCGCCGGCCGGCCTGCGGCACATCGAGGTCACCGGGCCGCAGTACCTCCCGGTCGACGTCGAGGCGACGATCATCCCCCGGGACCCCGCCGAGGCCGGCCCGGTCGAGCAACGCGTCAGGGCCGTCCTCACCCACCTGCTGCACCCCCTGTACGGCGGGCCCGAAGGCGACGGGTGGCGACCGGGCCGCGCGGTGCACCTGTCAGACGTGGCCACCACCCTGACCCGGGTCGACGGCCTCGACCACGTGGAACGGCTGGCCATCTCCACCGGCGGGCGCCTCGCGGGCGAACGGCTCGACGTCGCCCCGCACCGGATCGTGGTCGCGGGAGAGCTGCGGCTCAGGCCGGCCCAACGCTGAACCCACCCGAGGGGACAAGGAGAGAGACCATGGCGACCGCACTGCCGCTGCCCGACCTGGACGACCGACGCTGGCAGGACCTCGTGGACGAGGGACGGGCCCTGATCCCCTTCTACGCCCCCCAGTGGACCGACCACAACGTCCACGACCCGGGCATCACGTTGATGGAGCTGTTCGCCTGGGTCGCCGAGATGGACCTCTACACGGTGAACCAGATCACCGACGCCCACCGGCGCAAGCTCCTCGCCCTCGCGGGGATCACACCGGCGCCCCCGCGCCCCTCCCGGACCCTCCTCGACGTACGGCTGGCCCCCGGCGCTCCCGCCAGGTCGCTGCCGGCCGGCCTGGAGTTCGAGGGGCGCGACCCCTTCGGCGAGCCGGTCCGGTTCCGCTCCCTGCACGAGGTGACCGTCCAGCCGGGGCGGCTGGCGGCCGTCCGCACCGGCCGGGACGCACCGCTGGAGGACCTGACCACCGCCTGGCGGCGCGGCGAACCCGTGCACCCCTTCGGCCCCGACCCGCACCCGGGCTCGGCGCTGTACCTCGGCTTCGACCTGCCGTCCCCATGGCCGGCCGGAACCGTGATCAGCCTCGGTGTCGCCCCGGCCGCGCCCGGCGACGGGCCGCCTCCCGCCTCCCGCCTCCCGCATCACTCCGCCCGCCTGGCCTGGGAGTTGCTGACCGGCCCCGGCCAGTGGACCCGCCTGACCCCCGTCCACCCCGGGACCAACCTGGATCCGCACACCGATCCGCACGCCGGGACCAACCTGGATCCGCACACCGACCCCCACGCCGGGACCGACCCGGATCCGCACACCGTCCCGCACGCCGAGGGCGAGGCCGGGGACGGCGTTCAGTCCGGAGCGGTGCCCGGCGGCCCCGCCGGTGCGGCGGACGGCGGGTTCGGCGGGTCCGGTGGGTTCGGCGGGCCCGGCGGGGAGGCCGAGGCCCGGCTGCGGCCCGGTCGCGTCGATGACCGGACCCGCTCGCTGACCGTCGAGGGGCGGGTGCTCCTCGCCCTGCCGGCGCCGGCCGCCGCCCACGCGCCGGCGGGCCGCGACGACTCGCTGGCCTGGGTGCGGGCCCGTCTGACCGGCGGCGCCTATGACGCCGCGCCGCTCCTCGCCGGCCTGGCCTTCAACGCCGTCCAGGTGGTCCAGGCGGTTCCGGCGGTCAGCAGGCTGCGGATCGCGCCGGACGCCCCGGTGACCGGAACCCCGCCAGCGCCGGGTGAACGGGTTTCCCTCGATCTCCAGGTCACCAGGCGCGGTGAGATCAGCCGGCTGGCCTTCGCGCCACCCGCCGCCGATCGTCCCGCGGTCCGGGTCCTGGCCTACGACGAGGCCGGCCGCACACTGACGATCGAGGCCGCCGCGGTACGGCGCGGCACGGGCGGCCCGCTCCAGCGGGTCGAGATCACCGGCGCCCCCGTCGTCGCGGCGAGCCTGCGCATGTCCAGCCTGGAGGACGGGACCTGGCGCCGGTGGACGTGGCGCCCCGACTTCGACGCCTCCAACCGGCCCGACGCGCACGCCGTACTGGACGCGACCGCGGGCACGGTGGCTCTCGGCGACGGTGAGCGGGGCCGGGTCGCGCCGGCCGGGGCGACGCTGCTCGTCACCGGGGACCTGACCCGCGCCGCCGCCGGCGACCTGCCGGTGGGAGCCGTGGACCGGGTGGCGGACTCGCCGCACAACCGGGCCGTCGTCGCCGACCTGCCGGTGCTCGCCGGGCAACTCGCCGCCGTCGCCAACGTCGTCCCCGCCGCCGGGGGCCGCGGGGCGGAGACGGTGGACGCGGCCACCGCGCGCGCCCAGGACGGGCGCGAACGGGCCACCAGGGCGGTGACACTCGACGATCACGTGAAGCTGGCCATGCGGACGCCGGGGGTACGGCTGGCGCGGGCCGAGGCGAGGGCCAACGCTCATCCGGGGTTTCCCTGCCTGACCACGCCGGGCGTCGTGACGGTGCTCATCGTGCCCCACCTGCCGGCCCGCCGTCCGGCGCCGAGTCCGGGCCTGCGCCGGGCCGTGGCCTGTCACCTCGACCGGGGGCGCGTCCTCGGCACCCGGATCGAGGTGATCGGTCCCGAGTACGTCACCGTCACCGTCCGGGCCACCGTCGCGGCCGAGGCCGGCGCCCGGCCGGGAGACCTGCCGGCGGCGGTTCGCGGGGCGCTGGACCGCTTCCTGCATCCGATCACCGGCGGTCCCGACGCGACCGGCTGGCCCTTCGGCCGCGACGTCTACCGCTCTGAGGTGCTCGGGGTCATCGGCGAGGTGCCGGGCGTGGCCCACGTCCTCGCCCTCGAACTGGTGGCCGACGGCGGCGCGCCGAGCTGCGCCGATCTCCGGCTCTGCCCGACGGGCCTGGTGGACTCCGGCCCGCACGAGATCGATGTGAGGTGAGGGGCGTGGCCGAACACCTGACGCCGATCGATCCGCAACGCCTGCGGCACGGCCACGGCCGGCGATTGCTGCGGCGTGACTTCGCCGACCAGGTCGCGCTGGACGATCAGCTCCGCTGGTGGCACAACCGCGCCCTGCACGACGCGTACGGCGTCGCCGCCGGGCTCGACGTCACCATCGCGGACGCCGGCGGCACCCGGACGGCCTTCGTGGGCGCGGGTCTGGCCTACGACCGCCACGGCCGCGAGTTGCCGCTGCGCGACAGCCACCGGATCGCCGTACCCGCCGGAGACGCCACGCTCTACCTCGTACTCGCCCACGACGGGACCGCCTGCCCCTCTTCCGCCCGGCACGCCCCTGGCCCGGACGGCTCCGCTCAGCACACGCGCGCCGACGGTCTCGAGCGTCTCGGTCAGGGGGTCACGCTGCGCTGGGTCCCGGCCACCTGCGACGGGGTACCCCTGGCCGTCAGCGACGCGGAGGCCGTGTTCGCGCCGCCCCGGGCGCGTCCCTTCGCCCGGCCGCGCATCGGGCACGGGGCCACCGTCGCGGGCCAGACCCGGTGGCGGCCGTGGACCGAGCTGATCGACGGGGAGCCGGTGCAGTTGGGCGTCGAGGTCGAGGTCGACACCTCGGCCGTCGGCTTCACCGGCACACCGTGCTATTTCGTCCAGGTCGGCGGAGCGATGTGGACCTCGGCTGCTCCGCTGGTCCTGCTGGGGCCGATCGGGCACGTGACCGGGGCCACGAGAGACCGATTCACCTACCGGTTGCTGATGCCCTGGCTGTATCTCCCCGAGCCGGCGGAACCCCCGGGTCGGCGGCGCTCGCCGTACGGCCCGGCGTTCACCACCGGTCTGGTCCTCAGCTGGATCGGCATCGAGGAACAGCGCGACGACGACACCTCCTGCTCCCACCGACACGAACGGCGATCGGCATGACTTTCATCGATGCGACACGCTCGATCGAGCGGCAGCGCTTCTTCGACGGGCAGCGCCTGCTCGCCTCGGACCTGCAGGGGATCGAGGCGTTCAACCGCGAGATGCGCTGGCTGCACAACCAGAGCCTGCACCAGCCGGGCATCGGCGACGGGTTCGCCGTCAGCGGTGGCAAGGGCGAGCGGGAGATCGGCGTCGGCTCCGGCTACGCCGTCGACGACCTCGGCCGCGAGATCGTCCTGACCGGTTCCCGCACGATTCCGGTGCCTCCCGTCTCCGGCGACGCCGGCGGCAAACCGAAGCGGTACGCGCTCACCGTGCGGTACCCGGAGGACGAGGACCTGGAAGAGGTGGAGTTGCGCGAGGGGATCTGTGACACCCGCGGCGCCGTACGGCTGCGCGAGGAACCGATCTTCTGCTGGGTCGCCCTCAACCCGGACGGCAGTCCGGAACGCGACCAGCAGTCGATTCTCAGCGGCCGTCACCTGGTCGTCACCGAGGCCGCGGTACGCGAGTGCAAGCTGGACGGCGACCTCGGCATCGCCCAGCGGCGCAACGCCCGGCCCGCTGTGCAGCCGCGGGTCGCCTGCGGCGCCGCGCGGCCGACGGCCTGGCGGTCATGGAACCCGTGGGACGAGGAGGAGCCGTCCGAGGGCGTCCAGGTCGCCTCCGCCCTGCGCACGCTGTACAGCCTGGTAGGCGGGTTGCAGGCCGACATCGACACCCGGACGGCCGGGTTCCTGACCACACCCGGCTACTTCGCCCGCATCGACGGCAGCCGGATCTACGAGCTCGAGATCGGGGAACAGACCCGCCAGGTGGTCCTGGACGGCCTGCTGAGCGTCGTACGGCCCGCGCCCACCGGGTTCACCGCCCAGGTCCTGGTCCTGGCCTTCGCCATCCCGTCGCCCGGCGACGGCGGAACCCTCAGGGCCGAACCCCCTGACGAGGATCTCGATCTCGTGGAGCTGCTCAAGGAATGGCAGGTCGGCTGGATGGGCGTCGAGGGATGAGGAGCGGCCGATGAGTGCCACCCCGCAGGGGGGCGGTTTCCTCTACACGAACCGGGACGGGGCGTGGCTCGACTTCACGCGCCGCGACCTGGACATCGTGGACGGCCGTCTCCGGCTCAGCCACCTCCCGGCCCCGACCGGCCCGCTCCCCGCCGGGCTCGCCCAGCTGCTACCCCCCGACGGACCGGCCGGCCTGGCGGTCGCCCCCGGCGGCGACGTCTACCTCACGGGTCTCACCATCGATCACCACGGCGGCCACGGCCCGCACGGCGGCCACTCCGGTCCCGGCGGCCCCGGCGGCCCCGGCGGTCCAGAAGGCCCCAGCGGTCCGGGCGGTCCTGGTTTCGGCGGTCCAGGCTACGGCGGCCCCGGCCAGGGGGATCACGGCGATCATGGGAACGGGGGCGGCCAGGATGGCCAAGGTGGGCAGGGCGGCTCCGCCGTTCATGCCGATCACGGCGGCTACGGCGGGCGGGTCATCCTGCGTGTCGACGGGTGCGACGGGCACACCGGACCGCCGGCCTGCCTCGGTGGCGTGGCCGGTGACCGTACCCGGCTGTACGATCCGCGCGGGCTGCTGGTGCACGCCGGCCGGCACGCGCTGGTCGTCGCCGACGCGGGGAGCCACCGGCTGCTGCTCTTCGACCTGGCGACCCGCCAGCTCCTCGACATCTGGGGTGACACCGGCCTGCCGCCGGCGCCGAGCGGCCGGCCCGGCTCGTTCGACACCCCGGTGGCGCTCGCCGCGGACCCGGACGGCCACGTGTACGTCGCCGACCGCCGTCGAGTCCAGCGGTTCACCGCCGCGGGCCGGGTCGTGCCCGGATTCTGGCGGACCCTGCGCGCGGCGGCGGGCACGGTGGCGAATCCGGTGGCCCTCGCCGTGGTCACCGAGGCCGGTCGCAGCCGCGTCTGCGTCCTCGACGGCAGGGCGCTGCTCGTCGTCGACCAGGACGGGCACCTGCTCGAGGAGCACGAACTCGCCGTGGCGGGCGATCCGCTCGGCCTCGCCGTGACCGATGACGCGATCTACGTCGGGGAGAACGGCCCGGCCGGAGGCGGTGTCGTGCGGCTGCGACGCGACGGATCGTACGTGGGTTCCGCCCCGGGGTACGAGGGGCCCGTCGCCGCGCTGGCCCTGGATCACCGCGGCGGCCTGCTCGTCCATCCCGGAGGCGGCAACCCGCCGGTACGGCTGGCGCTGAACGGCGCCTTCGTACGGCGGGGCATCGCCTGGGGAGGACCGTTCGGCGGCTTCAGCGATCTCGTCAAGTCGTGGCACCGGCTCGCGGCGACCATGGACGCCCTGCCCGAGGGCGCGCGAGCCGAGTTCTTCGTGCACACCGCGGACGACGCCGGCACGCCTCCTCCCGTCGGCCGGGACGGCGGGCGCCTCGGCGCGCTCCCCCCGGTCGGCCGGGGCGCCGCCGCGCCTGCTCCCGTGCGGCGCGGCGGGCACGCGACGGACGAGCGAGGCGGCTCGCCCTCGGACGGCCCGGGGGGCGAATTCCCCGCCCCGGCCTGGGCGTCCGGCCCGCGGGAGCATCTGATCGACCGGCCGGACGCCAGGCTCGCCTGGGTCGGCGTGCGCCTCACCGGTGAGGGGACGACCTCGGCCGCCGTCGGGCAGGTCCGCCTGGAGTTCGACCATCGCGGCTACCTGGAGCATCTGCCCGCCATCTACCGGTCAGACGACGCCGCCGCCTTCCTGCCGCGCTACCTGGCCCTGGCCGAGAGCCTCTTCCGCGAGGTCGAGGGCGAGATCTCCGGCCTGGACCGGCTGCTCGACCCAGGTGGCGCGCCGCCGCCCTTCCTGGCACAGCTCGCCCGGTGGGTGGCGCTGGACGCGGCGCCCGGCTGGGACGAGGCGCGGCTGCGCGACGCGGTCGCGGCGGCCTACCCCGGCTCGGCCCTGCGCGGCACGGCCGCCGGCCTGCGGGCGGCGCTGTGCCGCTTCACCGGCCTCGACGCCTGGATCGAGGAACCCGTCGTCCAGGCGAGCTGGTGGGCACTGGCGTCCGGTCCGGCCGGCCCGGACGCCGAACGCGAGACCTCGGTGCTCGGGGTGACGACCATGCTCGCCGCCGCCCGGCCGGAGGGCTCGGTGCTCGGCTCGACCGCCACGCTCGGCGGCTCCCATCTCATCTCCGGCGAGGAGTACGGCACGCCGCTGTTCGAGACGGTCGCCCATCGTTTCACCGTCCACGTGTACCAGGGCGCCGCTTTCAGCCACGACCGGCTGCGGGCCGTACGGGATCTGGTCGACCGGGAGAAACCGGCGCACACCGAGTACCAGGTCCGGGTCGTCGAACCGCGGTTCGTGATCGGTGTGCAGTCGAGGGTGGGGGCCGACGCCATCGTCGGCGGGCCGCCCGCCGAGGCGCGTCTGGACGGCGGCGCGGTGCTCGGCGAGACGTTCGTCCTGGGCGGCGATCCGCCGGGACGAGTCGGCGAACGCGCCCGGATCGGCGAGGACACGGTACTCGGGTCGGCGTCGGTCCACGACTGACCCAGCGCGAACAACACGGCCCACCAGGAGGAGCCATGCAGGACACACGAAGGACGCCGGTGCGGATGGACTGGCGCGGCGGGCTGGCCACGCCCCGCCGTAACCGCTTCTTCCACGGCAAGATGATGGACGTCTACCACTTCGAGATGGAGACCGCCTACGGCATCGCCATGCGAAGGATGCTGAACCGGCTGGTCAGCGGGGGCGGGGTGGTCTGCGGGCTCGACGTCGTCCGTGGTGCGGACCCGTGCACGATCAAGGTGACCGCCGGGGTGGCGATCGACGGGTGGGGCCGGGAGATCGTCGTGCCCGCCGACAGCGCGCCGATCGCCCTGCCCGCCGCGCTCATCGACCGGGTCTGCGGCGACGGCGACCAGTGCGCCGACCCGGCGGAGGAGGAACCCGCCACCGGGGAACGCCGCGCCGTACGGCGGGCCGACGAGCGCCGCGGCCACGACGACGCCTGGGTCACCGTGACGTTGTGCTATCAGGAGTGCGAGAGCGACCCCGTCACCGTGCTCGCCGGTGACTGCTCCACCACCACGGCGGCGTGCGCGCCCGGAGCGGTCCGTGAGCAGTACCACATCGGGTTCGAACCCGGGCGAGCCGACCCGATCGAGGTGAGCTGCCGCTTTCCCGACATCCTCCGCCAAGGCGAGATCGACTACGGCGCGCTCGCCCGCTGGGTCACCCGAAGCTGTCCCGACGTGCCCCGCGATCCCTGCATCCCGCTGGCCAACCTGCGCCTCGACTGCGACAGCGAAGACTGCCGGATCGACGACGTCGACATCGAGATCCGCCCCATCGTCTTCGGCAACGCCATCCTGTTCGACATGCTCAGCAGGATCGTGGACGAGCAGTCGGGCGACGGCCGGCGCCGGTGACCCCGCCGGTGCGACCCACGACATCGATCTGCGAGGAGAGAACACATGCACACGACCACCACCCGGAACTCGGGCTGCTGCGGGCAGACCGGCCCGGGGCAGGCGGGATCCGCCGGCACCCTGGAACGCCCGCGCTACTTCCCCCGTCAGCTGATCACCCCGGACGAGCTGACGCTGGAGGCCGACTACTTCCGTGACCGGATGCGCCGCCACAACATGTACCTCCACGGCTGGGGCGTGGTCTGCGGCGCGCTGGTCTGCCCGGCGCCGGCGAAGACCGCATCCACGACCGGCCAGGCGGCCACGGAGCCATGGCGGGTCCGGGTCGAACCGGGCTACGTCCTCGGCCCGTACGGTGACGAGATCGTCATCGACATCCCCGGCGAGGTCCCGCTGCGCGGTGACGGAACCGCCGCCGACCCGTGGTGCGGCGAGATGTACGCCAGGGATCCGGCCGGACCCTTCTACGTCGCCGTCCGCTACCAGGAACGCCGGACGCGCCCGGTCCCGGCGCAACCGGCGGGCTGCGACTGCGAGGACCTGCCGTGCGAGTACTCCCGGCTCAGGGACGGCTACGAGTTCGGCGTCCTGGACCACTGCCCCGGCTCCCACCGGCCTGACGACGAGACCGCCGCCGGCAACCCCGAGTGCCCGGCCTGCCCGGAGAGCCCGTGGGTCGTCCTGGCCGAGGTGACGGTCGACGCCGACGGCGTGGTCACCGAGATCGACAACTGCTCCTGCCGGCGGATCGTCGCCTCGGCCCGCGACGACTGGAGGCAGTGCGGCGGCGACACCTCGACCAGCTGACACCGGAGGAGGACGGATGCGCGCACGCGGCATGGCCACCGAGAAGACCGAGGTCCGGAACGCGGCGGGTCCCGGGCGTACCAAACCGGCCCGGACGCCGCCTGTCGGCAACCAGGCGATGCTCGACCGCCTCGGGCGCCGGGGTGAGCCGCCGGAAGCCGGTCCCACACCGGTCGTGCAGCGTGCGTGCGGACCGTGTGCGGAGGGGGGTGGGGGCGGCTGCGCGGGGTGCGGCGATTCGCACGTGCCGGCTGTGGGCCCTTCCGGGGTGGTTCAGCGTGCGTGCGGGGGAGGTGCGGGCGACAGCGTGGGGTGCGCTGATTCGCACGTGCCGCCTGCGGGCGTGTCTGGGGTGGTGCAGCGTGCGTGCGGGCCGTGTGCGGAGGAAGGTGGGGGCGATTGCGCGGGGTGCGCCGACCCGGTCGTCCAACGCGAGGGTGGACCGGCGCCCGCCTCGGCCTCCTCGTCCGGCCTCGCCTCCGTGGCCGGTGTGGTGGCAGGGGGCGGCGGCCGTCCCCTGCCACCGGCGACCCGGACGCTGTTCGAGGAGGGGTTCGCGTCCGTCCTCGGATCCTCGTCGATCAGCTCCGCGCCGGCCGTCACGAGCCGGGCCATGACGGTCAGCCGGCCCGGCGATCCACTGGAGGGCCAGGCCGACAGCGTGGCCGCGCAGGTGCTCCGGGCACCTCGCGCACCTCATCCCGAGATGGTCCGTCCTGACTTCTCGCAGGTGCGCATCCACACCGACGGCCCGGCCGCCCGATCGGCCGCCGCTCTGAACGCCACGGCCTACACGGTCCGCGACCACATCGTGTTCGGTGCCGGCCGGTTCGATCCCGGCAGCGCCGATGGGCGCCGGTTGCTGGCGCACGAGTTGACCCACGTCCTCCAGCAACGGGCGTCCGGCGACACGGGCACGATCCACCGGCAGGCCTGCGCCCACGACGGCCGGCAGCCCGAGTGCGGCGGTTACCGTTGGCGACTGATCAACATCGTGACGGACGAGGTGATCAACGAGGACCTCGACCACCGGATCGTGGAGTCGGGGTTGGTCCCGAACTTCGGCGGGAGATGGGTCACACAGGTCCAGACCCCTCCCAACATGGTCAAGGGCGGCAAGAACCGGGGACGTGTCGACGGCCTGCGGGTCAGGGCGGCCGCGGCGCTGCGGGTGGAGGTGGTGGAGGTGAAGTCCAGGGCCACCGGCCACAACGGCGGCTGCGGGCTGGCGTCCAGAGAGGCAGCCGAGTACGTACGTCAGCTGAACCTGCTGGGGCCACACGTCGTCACGATCTCGCGGGTGCTTTCGGCCAACCCCTTGTTGAGACCGGCGGGCGGCAGAGTCGGCCAGGGGCAACGACGCATGCTGGCCGCCCTGGGCGTCGATCTCTCCCAGCAGCGGGTGGGCGAGGCGTGGAGGTTCCTCTTCAGCCTGGAGGAAAGGCTCGGCACCCGGTTCAGCACCCCTTTCAGCACCTTCACCGCCGCCGTGAACACCGACGGGGTGCCGGGCACCGACTACATGGTCGGTCCCCCGGTGCTGGTCGACTGCCGGAAGAGGGGCAAGGCGGGGGTCAAGATCCGCCGGCTGCTGTTCCAGGTCAACGGAGCCGGCGGGGTCAGCTACGGCTGCGACAACACCGACTGCCAGGTGGCGGAGGAGGACGAACGGGAGGAGCGGGTGCGCGCCACGCGGCGTCAGAGTCGGAGCCGAAGCCGGCGTCAGACGGTGGACGCGTCGCAGACGCCCGGCGAAGCGCCGGAACCCAGCCGGATCCCGCTGGTCGCGATCGGCGCGGGGGCGGTGGCGACCGCCGCCGGCCTGGCCGCGGCCAGGCGGCAGGCGGCAAGGGCCGCAGCCCGGAGGGCGGCCATCGAGCTCGCCAGGCGGGAAGCGGCCAGACGAGCGGCACTGGCCGCCGCGCGCAGGACCGCCGAAGAGGCGGTCAAGCGGCGGGCGGCGAGAGCGGCGGCGGCTGGAGCGGGAAGACGGGTGGTGGGCGGGGCGGCAGGCCGGGCCGTCGTGATCGCTGAGGCCGCGGCCTTCGTGCTGGTGCTGGCCACGGGCGAGGCGAAGGCGGAGCTCGGCCCCGGAAAGTCATCCCTGGAGGCGCTGTACGAGGTCATGACGCGGAACGGCACGCCGCCCTCGGCGGAGATGCGGCAACTGATCGAGAACGATCCGGTGCTCCGTCAGTTGGCCGAACGGGCGGCCGAGACGGGAGACGCCGCCGGGCTGCAGCAGGAGCTGGATCGCCGGAGCCTGGAATTCCTCCGCGACCACGCCCACGAGCTGACCGAGGAGGAACTCGACCTACTGCTGGCACCCGGCGCCGCGAGGGGGGCAGGAGGTCCGCTGCCGCAGGATGTGGAGCAGCTCCGAGCGGCCATCGCCGCCGAACGCGAACGCCGTGGCACGGCTGCGGTGTCTCCCGGAACGCGGCCAGGCGCAGGTGCGACCCCTGGTGGTGGTCCCGGTGGCGGCGCCGGCAGGGAAGGCGCCGGCAGGGAAGGCGCCGGCGGCGAGCGGGCGGGCAGGGCCGCCGGAAGCGGCGGAGCCGCTGGCGAGGAGGGGGATGCGAGGGCGCGCCGCGCGCGGTTGTCTCCCGAGATGCAGAGGCAGCTGGCGGCGGCCTCCGCGCCAAGGAGGGCGCTCGCCGAAGCGATCATCTCAGGCGGCGGCCAGGGCCCGGCGGTCGATGCCGAGGCGGTGCGCCGGATCCTCGCCGCCATCCCCGCCGACCTCACGGATGCCGAATCCGGCCAGCTGGCCGAGCGAGTCGGGCCGGCTGCGGGAAGATCGGTCGAGGAGGTCGTGGCGTCCATCGGCAGGGGCGTCTCGGAGGTCCGGGCGGGCGCGCGGGCGGAACGCGGCGCGCAGGGAGCCGACGCGGTGGGCCCGGCTCAGGCGCCGACCCCGCAGGAGGCGGCGGCGGCCCGTGCCGAGTACGTCAACGCGATCATCGAGAACATCAGGGATTATCCGTTCTGGAATGAGATCCCCGTCAACGGCTACCGCTTCGTGACGACCGGCGCCACGAACTTCCGCAACGCGGAACCGGGCAGGTCGGTCGAGGTGATCCTCCTCGTCCGGCAGCAGGTCGGGGGGACCGTGATCAGGGCGGCGGGCACCGGCAGAGCCGCGGTGATCGATCGGAGAGAGACCACCCTGACGATCGAGTCGCGGAGTTCGATCCTGCTCGTCACCGAAGCTCGTGAGACCGTCACCAACCCGGCGGGCCGGCGTTTCACCGGCCGGTTGGTCGGCGCCGGCCGGTGACCGGTCGCCGATTCGCCGATTCGCCGATTCGCCGATTCGCAGGGGCGGCGGGGCGGTGTCGTAGCGGTCGGCGACCGAGTCGGCGGTCACGGCGGAGCATGCGGCGCATGGTGGGGATCAGCACGGTTGGTCGGCGCTGGCCGGGGACCGGTCACCGGATGCTTTCCGCGGATCGCCGGGGCGGTGTTGTAGCGGTCGGCGACCGAGTCGGCGGTCACGGCAGAGCGTGCGGCGCATGGTGGGGATCAGCATGGTGCGGGGGAGTACCGTGAGGAGGATCTGTCGTGCACGGCTTCCGGGCGTCGGCAGATCCTTCGTCACGAGCGCGCGGGATGCGAGCGGGGGGTCGGAAGATCCACCAGCCGCAACAGCCCGGGGGAGGGCCTGACTCCGATCTCCCGCCAGAGGAGCGCCGTGAAGGCGTTCACCGAGCGGACCGCCTCGGCGAAGTTTCCCTCGGCGAGGTGGATCCTGGCCACGAGATGCTGACAGCTCTCACGCAGCGGCTCGTACTCGACGGCGGCCAAGGCCAGATCCAAGGCTCCGCCGTACAGGCCGCGGGTGAGTAGTTGCTCGGCGAACGCCTCCAGGGTGTGCAGTTGGAGCTGGCGGATGCGTTCTCTGAGGATCACGACCCACTCGTCGTACCAGCCGGGGAGCAGCACACTGCAGGGCATCAGCCAGTCGCTGTCGTCGACGACCTCGCCTTCGCGGAGCCGGCGGCTCAGCGACTGCAGTTCGGCGATGTCGACCTGGACCGAGGGGTTCAGGCGCAGGCTGGTCCGGCCGGTGACGATCAGCCCGGGGCAGGCCTTGCCGGCACGCCAGAGGGTGGTGCGGAGGTCGGACTGGGCGTGGGACTCCATGGAGTCGGGCCACAGGCTTCCCGCGGCGAGATCGCGAGTCGCGGTGCCGTGCAGGCCGAGGAACGCGACCAGCCGCCGGGCGCTGGGCGGCAACTCGCTCCAATGCGCATCCGCTGCTCTCCCGGTGGTCGTCAGGTCGAAGGCGCCAAGCAATCTCAGCCTGGTCGACCCTCCTGGCTCCGCACTGCCACCGGCCCCCGCGACAGCGGATCTGCTGTCCATTGGGTGCCCTTCCAATGCGGGATTTCGATTGCGAATTTATGCCCGGGAGATGGGGGTGTCAAGGGGGGTCTATTACGGCGGTAGCCTGAAACTAAAGAGGATGCCGGAATTGGCATTGGTAATCACAGTATGGGCCTGAAATCGTTCCCTGCCGGGGTTTCTCATCTATCGCTCTGATCTGGTGGCGGAGTGTCGAGATCGTGCACCCCATCAAATCGAGAGCGAGCGGCCAGACGTCATTTTGGCCATATTAACGCAAATGTCCCAACCGCATTGTGACGAGTACGGCGGGCGTGACCGAGTTGCATTCGGCGCTTTCGAGACCGGACTTGGTCAGCCGGTATGGTCGGCGGCGGCTCGCCTGATCTTCGCTCCGCCGTACTGGCCCGGGGGAAGGCACACCGGGCAGGGGCACGGGCGGGTGCCGTGGGCGTCGGGCAGGTATCTCCAGCCGGTCACCCGGTGCACGGGGCGGATGCGGTGGATCTCCTTGGCGGTGATCGCGCGGGGGACGAAGACCTGCCAGCCGCGGGCATCCTCGGTCTCGGCGATCAGGGCTGCGGCTCGGGCGCTGGACAGCGGGAGGTGCGGTCGTCCGTAGTGGCCCACACGGACGGGTTCGTCGTCGGGCACCCGGAAGTCGACGGCGATCAGGGTGCGCGGGCCGTCGCGTCTCAGTTCGCGGGACCACTGATGGGTGAGCTGGTAGGAGGGCAGGACCGGCAGGCAGAACAGCCCTGGCAGGCCGGTGCCGTCGCGGCTGGCCGCGCGGATGCCGGCCCGTCGCACCGAGCGGGCGTTCTTCGCCGCTGTCAGATGGACGAACAGGGTCACGAAGCACCTTTCGATCTGCGCCGTTGCCCTGACCTGGTCGGCGGGGCGTCGACGCCGTACTTTCCCACGACCGCCGAAGGGCCACCCCGGTCTCGTCGGAGTGGCCTTTGACATGCAAGAGACTCGGCGCCCGAGATGTTATCGGATGAAGACGAGCGACCAGCACTGATCGTTGGATCGCAGGGCGAACTCGGCCTCGCCTGGCTGCGAAAGCGGGGGTGAATTCGCAAAGTCAACGGCTTCCCGGATACTCGACCACAGATCGGCGCGCCAGTGGGGCGTCCTCCGCGCCGCAGCGGAGGACTTGAGCTCCGCCGAGTCCGCTGGGTTCGCGACTTCGTTCTGTATTTCGCCGGTCATCGACTCTCCCATGGCTGTTTCGTGCGCCGCACCCCGATCACTCTTGCATGCGATGAGATGTGGTCCCTCAATAGAGGTCTCTCCTCTATGACACGAAACGGCCGAGCGCTTAGGAAGATTGTGGCGATCATACGCTAAATAATATTAGACAGCATGGGATCATGAAATAGACACAAATGTCGTGAAATGAGTAGAAGGCCCCACGCGAAGGCGGCCTCCGTTCTCGTCATCACCTTGTGGGAGCGCAAGGCGATGAATCAGACAAATTCCAACCCGTTCGTTTTGCAGCCGACCCTCGAACCCGGGGAGTCCAGGCCCGCTGACGGGCACCCGTCGGTGGATCGAGATCAGGGACGCCTGGCTCGGCGAGCGAACGATGACCGTGCCGCAACCCTTCAAGCGCCGTGCGCCGGCGAAGAGCTCCGCCTGCATCGTGGATCGTCGTATGGCGACAACTCGTCTGTCCGGTCTCACCCACGCCACGGGTTGTTCGCTGTCTGCTCGAGCCTCGATGCGGGCTTCCTCAAATGTTCAGGCGGGCGGCGATGCCGTCGAGGAGGCAGTTGAGGCCGAGGTCGAACTGCCATTGCCTGTCGTCCTTGCGGGTGGCGGTGCGCAGGTAGTGCTGGTAGGTGGGGTAATGGCCGGTGCGCATGTGCCAGGCCATGAGGGGGGCGAGCTCGGTGCGCAGTTCGTCGCCGCTGGACAGGCTCTGCTCGCTCATGAACGCATCGACGGCGCTGTCGTAACTCATGGCGCCCTGCACGTAGGCGTCCACGCCACGGAAGATGCCCATCATCATGTCGGGGTCCAGGCCAAGGCCGTCGAGCGCCATCAGGGACTGCTCGGCCACGGCCATTCGGCTGGGCGTCAGGGCGAGCTTGGTCAGCGGTGGGAGCTGAGCCAGCCACCGGTGCTCCAGCATCAGCTCGCGGGTGCCCACGGCCAGGGCGTGCAGGCTCTCCCGCCAGCCGAGACCGCCGGGCAGGCGCATGCCTGCGTAGACGTGGTCGACCATGAGTTCCAGCAGGTCGTCCTTGCCTGACACGTAGCGGTAGGGCGCCATGGGAGCGACGCCCAGTTCTGTGGCCAGGCGGCGCATGGTGATGGCCTCCAGGCCCTCGGCGTCGGCGACCGCAACGGCGGCCATGGCGATGCGCTGGGGAGACAACCTCTGGCGGGGGGCCGGTGCGGGCCGTTCCAGCCGCTCCCACAGCGGTGCGCTCTTGTCGGTGGCCATGCCGTCGTCCTCTTCTCCTCGCCTGCCGATACAACGTACCGATAGTAGACAACGTACACACACATGTGTACGTTGTATTTCACTCAATACAGTGTACGCGAAGGAAGATGAGTGCTCAAGATCGCCGTCATTCTCGGCAGCATCCGTGAGGGACGCTTCGGCCCCGCCGTGGCGAACTGGCTGCTGGACCACCTCCATCAGCGCGACGACATGAGCGCCGACCTGATCGACTTGGTCGAGACCCCGCTGCCGACCGTCTTGCCGGTGCTCGGCCGGCCACCGGCCTCTCAAGAGGACAGGGATCTGCTGGCGGCCGTCTCGCCGCGCCTGGCGTCGGCCGACGCCTTCGTCATCGTGACGCCCGAGTACAACCACAGTTTCCCGGCCGCGCTGAAGAACGCCATTGACTGGCACGGCGTCGAATGGCAGGCCAAGCCCGTCGCGTTCGTCTCCTACGGCGCCTTCTCCGCCGGGCTGCGCGCGGTCGAGCAGCTCCGGCTCGTCCTGGCCGAGCTGCACGCCGTCACCCTGCGTGACAGCGTCGGCCTGCAGAATCCGTGGGCGCAGTTCGACGGCGACGGCAAGGCCCTCGACCCGGCCGCCGATGCCGCCGCCAAGGTCATGCTGGACCGGCTCGCCTGGTGGGCGCACGCGCTGCGCGAGGCCAGGACCGCCCGCCCCTACACGTCTGAGGCGTCATGACACGCCTGGGCATCTTCGGGCTGCTGACCGGCATGTTCCTGGCCATGCTCGACGGTCTGATCGTGGGCACCGCGCTGCCCACGATCGCCGGCGACCTCGGTGGCCTGGACCAGCTGCCGGGGGTGGTGACCGCGTACATGCTGGCAGCTGCGGCGACCACCCCGATCTGGGGCAAGCTCGGCGACCTTCTCGGCCGAAAGGCCACCTTCGTCTGCTCCATCTCGCTGTTCCTGGCCGGATCCGCGCTGTGCGGCCTGGCCCAGACCATGCCGCAGCTCATCGCTTTCCGCGCCGTGCAGGGGCTCGGCGCGGGCGGGCTCATGGTCGGCGCGCTGGCCATCATCGGCGTGCTGGTCCCACCCCGCGACAGCGGCCGGCTGCAGTCGATGATCGGCGCCATCATGCCCGTCGCCTACGTCGGCGGGCCGCTGCTGGGCGGGCTGCTCACCGACCACCTCAGCTGGCGCTGGACCTTCTACGTCAATCTGCCCATCGGTGCTCTCGCCCTGCTTCTCATCGCCACCCGGATCCACCTGCCACCCACGGAACGAGGCCGGCCGCGCATCGATTACACCGGAGCCGCGCTG
Source organism: Dolomitihabitans soli (assembly GCF_022213955.1). Lineage (GTDB taxonomy): Bacteria > Actinomycetota > Actinomycetes > Streptosporangiales > Streptosporangiaceae > Streptosporangium_A > Streptosporangium_A soli. The sequence goes on from NZ_JAKNTW010000001.1 coordinate 613,224, forward strand.
CTGACCGTCGCCATCGTGGCCCTGACCCTGCTGGCGGGCGGCACCCCCTGGCCCTGGGCGCTCGGCGCGATCGGCGCGTTCGCCCTGGCCGCGTTCGTGGCCGTCGAACTCCGCACCGCCGAGCCGATCATCCCGCCCCGGCTGTTCGCCGACCGGAACTTCACCCTCGCCCAGATCCTGAGCTTCCTGGTCGGCGCGGTGATGCTCACCGTCACCAACTACCTGCCGCAGTACCTGCAGCTCGTGCAGGGCTCCTCCCCGGCGGCCAGCGGCATGCTGCTGCTCCCACTGATGTTCGGCATGCTCGGCGCCCAGCTGCTCACCGGCCGCCTCATCAGCGCAAACGGCCGCTACCGCAGCTACCCGATCCTCGGCGCGGCCCTCATGGCCGGCGGCGCGCTGGCACTGTTCCCACTCGACGGAGACACCCCCGCTGCGCTCGCCTCGGCCCTGACCCTCCCCATCGGAGCAGGCCTGGGCCTGGTGCTGCAGAGCACCACCCTGATCACCATGAACAGCGCCGACCCGCGCGACATGGGCGCGGCCAGCGGCACCCTCACGCTGCTGCGCACCGTCGGCGGCTCGCTCGGCATCGCCCTGCTGGGCACCCTGTATGCCGCCCAGGTACGCGGCGACCTGGCCGCCGACCTGGGACCGGCCGCCGCCGACCGACTGACCACGCAAGGCGACCTCACCCCCGCCCTGCTGCCCGACCTGCCCGCCCAGGTGGCCGACGCGGTCCGGCTGGCCGTCACCGGAGGCCTGCACGTCATCCTCATCGGCGCCGCCGCACTGTCCGTCGCCGCCTTCACCATCGCCTGGCTGATCCGCGAAACCCCGCTGCGCACCGGCCCCGCCGACGACCCCGACGCACCCGCCCCTGCCGCAACCCGTGATAGATAGGCTCGACATGCAATTCTTCTGTTACCACCGTGACCGGCCCGGTTCCGCGGCACTGCGCGAGAAGCTGGTGGAGGAGCACTGGTCCTACATGGACCGCTACGCGGCGCAGCTGATCGCCCGCGGCCCGACCCTCGACGGCGACACGGCCACCGGCAGCGTGCATATCGTCGACCTGCCGGACCTGGCCGCCGCGCGGGCGTTCGCCTTCGACGAGCCCAACTTTCAGGCCGGCGTGTACCGGGACGTGATGCTGCGCCGGTGGCGCAACGTGCTGGGGCGCACCATGTGGGACTTTCCCGGTGGCCGCGAAGGCGGCAACCGCTATCTGGTTCTGGGCCTCGGCACGGGCCAGGCCGCCGACCTCGTTCCACCGTCCCACCGGCGGGACGACTTGATCGCCTACGGGCCGCTGTTGTCCGACGACGGCGTCACCTGGCTGGGCACGGCAGCCCTGATCCGGGCGACGGATCGGGACACGGCCCGCACAGTCCTGGCCCCGGACCGGTATGCCGGTATCGAAGTTCACGATTGGGAGTTCGGCGGACGACGATGATCAGCATGCGGTCATCACTGGCAGCGGCACCACATCGCTGCCCCGCCTGACCGCACGCACAAGGACAGCGGCGCGAGCCGATCCCTACCCAGCTAACCGCGGCGACTGCGGTCCACATCGCTGCCACATCGAGGTCTGCGCCTTCGTGGTCGACCAGGTCGAGTTGGTCGACCAGCACGCGGCCGGCCTTGGCCACCAGCTTGGAGGCCCGCTCCGGCCGGGGCAGCATCCGCAGGCATAGCCCGCACGGTAGGGCCATATCGGCCGGGATCAACTCATAGTGATCGACGCGTTACAAGTGAGGATGTTTCACCCGTGAGGGCGTCTTGATCGTTCTCAGCGCCAACGGCTGTCCGCCGGTTCCTCACCCCCGTTGTTCTTTCACCTTTTCCGATCTCGGTGTTCGGTCATGGTGAGTGACACCGGTCGGACCCACGCTGATGCCGGGGCCGGTACGGCCCGCCGCTCCGTGCGGGTCGGCCCCCGGCGTACACTCACGGGCGCACCGTCGAGCGATGGCGAACCCGAGAGGCGGACACCGTCCGTGCATGACTACGACGACCCGGCCTGGGGGCCGCTTCCCGTCCGCCCGGCGGCACTGCGCTGGCTGCTGCTTCTCCCCCTGACCCTGGTGTTCCTGCCGCTGTGGTGGGTGATGTGGGTCTTCCTCGCGATCTGCCTCTACTGCGTAGCGCCGGTGGTCGAGCTGATCGTCTACATGGTGCCGCGTGCCGAGAACGGCGCGATACGAATGCTGGACGCCACGTTGGGCCGGATACCGTTCGTCCCGCTCTGGTGCGTGACCCCGGTGGCGCTGGTGCGGGAGGGCGACACGGTGTACTACCAAGCGCGCGTGGACCGGCGCATCGAGAAGCAGACCCGGCGCGTGGAGACCTCCCGGTACCGTCGCGAGTACCACCGCGACCTGGAACTCGGAGCACACTACTTCCGGGGCGCCGGCGCCGGTTACACCCTGCGCGTCGCCTCGGAGCAGGGCTGGAACCTCCGTCCGGTGCTGCGCTCGCACCCCCGGCGTCGGCTCCGGCTGCGTCACAACGGTCGGCCACGGCCGGACTTCAGAGCAGGATGACGTGCTCACCTTCACCGATCGGCTCTCTACGGCTGCCTGACCGCCCGGGCGGACGCGCTGTTCGAGCTGACCGACGCGCTGCTGTGCGCCGACGGACCGGTGAAGTCGCTGGTCGACCTGACATTGACCGCCGAGCACCGGCGTGACAAGGGCAGCGCAGCACGGTAGAACAGCAACTCGAACCCCGGACCACCTGAAAATCGTTCGCGGAACCCGGCTGGCGGCGCACACACTGGGCGGTGTGGAAAGAACCGTGACCGCCCTGGTCACCTGTGGCGACGAGGATATCGGCGTCGTCGGCCCGTTCCCGGTTGCGGTCCCATGGTGGGCGATGGTCGAGCCGGTGGTCGAGTATCTCGAAGCCGTGCTGGGCGGGCCCGTCGTGGTCCTGCGCCTGGTGGGCGTCGAAGGCGGCGACCCGCCGCGCGGCGGGCACGTCACCTATCACGCCGAGTTCCTCGGCGATCCCCGACGAGCTGCGTCGCGTGCCTGTAAGACGCCTTCCCCGAGCGTCCCGGCTGACCTGCTGGACATCCAGGTAGGGCGCTCGCCGTGGGCCACGCCCCACGGCGTACGAGAGGCCCTGGCCTGGGCAGATGACGCACTCCGCGCCGTCGGACGACCCGCGCTCGGCCCGTCCCGGCAGGTCAAGACGTGGAACCTCGCCGGGCTGTTTCGCATCCCGGCGCTCGGCGGCCCGGTCTGGTTGAAGATCACGCCGGAGTTCGCCGCCGACGAAGGCAGCGTGATGGCGGCGTTCGCCGAGGCCGACCCGGAGATCGTGCCGACCGTGGTCGCCGCCGACCCGGCCGGCCACCGGGTCCTGCTCGATCACGTGCCGGGCGAGGACTGCTGGAATGCCTCACCCGATGTCATCCGTACGACCATCACCCGCTTCGTCGCCGCCCAGGCGGCGGCCACCCCTCCCGCACGACTGCCCCGCCGTACGCCGGAGGGCTTGGCCGAGCGCGTCGGCGAGGTGATCGACCGAACGGACCTCACGCCTGAGGAACGAGAGCAAGCCCGGCGGCTCGTCCACGCCCTGCCCGGTCTGGTCGCGGAACTCAACGCGTGCGGGTTACCCGAGACCGTGGTGCACGGCGACTTCCACATGGGCAACTGGCGCTCGAACGGCGGGACCGCGGTCGTCCTTGACTTCGCCGACGCGCACGTCGGCCATCCCGTCCTGGACGGCCTGCGCACCCGGATGTTCATGTCCGAGGCCGACTGGCACCTGCCGACCACGGCCTGGATCGACGCATGGCACAAGCACGCGCCCGGCTCAAATCCGGCCCGAGCCCTCGAACTTGCAGAGCCCTATCAGCACCTGTTCTACGCGGTTCGCTACCAGGAGTTCCTCGACGGCATCGAGCCCAGCGAGCACGTCTACCACGACGGCGATCCTGCCGGCGAACTCCGAGAAGCCCTCCGCGCTGTGCGTCCGTGAACGGTGTGAGCACGGTCGTCCTGCCCCTGGCCACCCTTACCCAGACGAGGTCTTGCTCCACTGCAGGATGTTGTTCCAGAGCCGGTAGGGCACGGTGCCCTCGGGGTGCCACGGTGCACTTCATGCCGTCGGGGGAGGAGCGCATGCGAAAGGCCGTCGAGCGTGCCCTCGGCGGAGGGACGGTCGACGGCCTTTCGTGGGACGTCTGAGTATCCTGGCGGATCTACCGCGAACGGGTCTCCCCAGGTCAGAAGCTCAGTGGCTCAGACGTCGTAGTAGAGCTCGAACTCGTGCGGGTGCGGGCGGAGGCGGATCGGGTCGACCTCGTTCTCGCGCTTGTAGGCGATCCAGGTCTCGATCAGGTCGGAGGTGAACACGCCGCCTTCGAGGAGGTAGTCGTGGTCGGCCTCAAGGGCGTCGAGGACCTCGGTCAGTGAGCCGGGGACCTGCGGGACCTGGCGGGCCTCCTCGGGGGGAAGCTCGTAGAGGTCCTTGTCGACCGGCTCCGGCGGCTCGATCTTGTTGCGGATGCCGTCGAGCCCGGCCATCAGCATGGCGGCGAAGGCGAAGTACGGGTTGCAGGACGGGTCCGGCACGCGGAACTCGACTCGCTTGGCCTTCGGGTTGGAGCCCGTGATCGGGATCCGGATACAGGCCGAGCGGTTGCGCTGGGAGTAGACCAGGTTGACCGGGGCCTCGTAGCCGGGGACCAGGCGGTGATAGGAGTTCACCGTCGGGTTGGTGAAGGCGAGCAGCGAGGGGGCGTGCTTGAGCAGGCCGCCGATGTAGTAGCGGGCCGTGTCGGACAGGCCCGCGTAGCCGACCTCGTCGTAGAAGAGCGGCGCGCCGTCCTTCCAGAGCGACTGGTGGCAGTGCATGCCGGAGCCGTTGTCACCGAAGATCGGCTTGGGCATGAAGGTGACCGTGTGGCCGTACTCCAGCGCCGTGCTCTTGATGACGTACTTGTAGAGCATCAGGTTGTCGGCCGTCTTCAGCAGCGTGCCGAACCTGAAGTCGATCTCGGCCTGGCCCGCCGTGCCGACCTCGTGGTGCTGCATCTCGACGTCGATGCCGACCTCGATGAGCTTGCGCACCATCTCCGAGCGGAGGTCGGTGAAGTGGTCCATCGGCGGGACCGGGAAGTAGCCGCCCTTGTAGCGGGGCTTGTAACCGAGGTTGCCGCCCTCGGTGGCCTTGCCCGTGTTCCAGGCGCCCTCGATCGAGTCGATGTAGTAGTAGCCGGAGTTGGCGTTGGTCTCGAAGCGCACATCGTCGAAGATGTAGAACTCGGCCTCGGGCCCGAAGTAGACGGTGTCCGCGATGCCGGTGCCCTTGAGGTACTCCTCCGCCTTGCGGGCGATGTTGCGCGGATCGCGGCTGTACGCCTCGCCGGTGAGCGGGTCGTGCACGAAGAAGTTGATGTTGAGCGTCTTGTGCTGGCGGAACGGGTCCAGCACGGCGCTCGTCGGGTCGGGCAGCAGCAACATGTCCGACTCGTGGATGGCCTGGAAACCGCGGATCGAAGATCCGTCGAACATCAGGCCGTCGGTGAACACGCTGGCGCCGAAGTTCTCGACCGGGAACGTGAAGTGGTGAGTCGTCCCCGGCAGGTCGGTGAACCTGACATCGACGAACTGCACCCCTTCGTCCCTGATGAACTTCAGGACGTCGTCGGCGGAGTTAAACACTCTCGAACCTCCCAGGGGCCACGGCTTACTAGAGCGACCGTAGGGCTGTGCCGTTTCCGCGCCGTGTCTCGTTTGTTTCACGCATGTTAAGGGAGGCCGCCGACCAGCAGGTCTGGGCGCAAAGCGACCAGTGCGCCCACTACGACGACGACCGTCAGAATTACCCATACGGCGATCCGCCGTACGCGACGGGGTCTGCGGCCGATCCGCCGGGCGGTGGCCCGCATCCGGGCGGCCTGGTCGTCGTCGATCTGGCCGACGATGGCGTTGAACCGTGAGTCGAGGTCGTCGTGGTCCTCGATGGGCACGAAGGTCTCCAGGAGATGTCGATCGGGGGGCGAAGGGACAATCATGGTCCCTGGGAGCGCCGGGTGGAAGGCCCTGTTGGGCACCGCCGTACAGGGCGGATACCGTAGTTCGCATGAGCACCAGGCAGCCTCGGTGGACGCAGACGTGGTTGGTCGGGACCCGCGCCGCCGGGCCCGACCTCGGGTATCCGGGGGAGCGGCTGGGGTTGCCCGAGGAGGGCAGCGGCGCGGTCGCCGGCTGGCCGCGCCGGATCGGCGCCATCGTCATCGACTGGCTCATCTGCACCTGGGCCATCGCGCAGGGGCTGCTCGGCTTCGACTCCGCGACCGCGCCCCTCGTCAGCCTGGGCGTCTTCGCCCTCGCCAACCTGCTGCTGGTGGGCGTCTTCGGCTACACCTTCGGGATGCGGCTGATGAACATCAGGGTCGCCGCGATGGACGGGGGCCGGCCCAGGTTCTTCCCCGTGCTGGTCCGCACGGTCCTGCTCTGCCTCGCCGTACCCGCCCTGATCTGGGACCGCGACCAGCGTGGCATGCACGATCGGGCGTCGAACACCATGGTGGTCCGCGCCTGACACGCGGCCGGGAAGGGATTCGATGACACCCGCCACCGCGCCCCGGCGCGTCATCCTCGACACCGACCTGGGGTCGGACGTGGACGACGTGCTCGCCCTCGCCGTCCTGCTCGGCTCCCCGGAGGTGGATCTCCTCGGCTGCACCACCGTCTACGGCGACACGCGGCTGAGGTCACGTCTCACCAAACGGTTCGTACGGCTCGCGGGGCGGCGGGTCACCGTCGTGCCCGGGGAGGCCGAGACCCTCGCGAACCGGCCGGTGTGGTGGGCGGGTCACGAGGGCGCGCTCCACGACGACCTGGCGGACGAGTCGGTAGACGACGACGGGGACGCGGCCGACTTCCTCACCGGTGAGGTGGCCCGGGCCCCCGGCCAGGTGGACGTGGTGGCCGTCGGGCCGCTCACGAACATCGCCCGGGCGATCCAGGCGGACCCGGAGTTCGCCAGGCGGGTCCGGCGCCTGTGGATCATGGGCGGGCGCTTCGACGGGACGCGGCCGGAGCACAACATCGGCTGCGATCCGGAGGCGGCGAGCATCGTCTTCGGCTCCGGCGCGCCGATCACCGTGACCGGCCTGGAGATCACCACCACGGTCAGGCTCGAAGCGGGTGACGTCGCCGCCATCGCGGCGGCGGGGCCGTTCGGCCGGGCGATGGAGGCGGAGATCCGCCAGTGGTGGCGCTTCAGGGAGTCGGAGTGGAACAGCCCGCACGACCCGGTCGCGGTGCTCACCATGCTGACCCCTGAGCTGTTCGCCTTCTCACCGGACGGCACGGTCAGCGTGACGACGGACGGCGCGAAGCCGGGATCCACCGTTTTCACGCCGGGGGCCGGTGCGACGCGCGTCACGACGGAGGCCGATGGGGCGGGGGTGGCCGCCGAGATCGTCCGCAGGATCGTCGCCGCCGCGCCGGGACACCTCGGCTGACGCCGTACGGAAGCAGGGAGGCCGCGCGTCACCGGGCGGGCGGGAAGACCTCGGAAGGGTCGCCCATCGTCGAGCACCTGGCCGACGATCGAGGCCGGCCGGCGCGCCCCATGCCGCCTGGCGTCAGGCCGCCGCGGTCATCCGGTCGTCGCCGGGCGTGTGCAGGTGAAGATGGCCGTGCCGGGCAGGATACGGCCGCGCAGCGGGCTCCAGCCTCCCCACTCCCTCTCGTGGCCCGCCGGCCACTCCGGCTCCAGCAACCCCCGCAGTTCCAGCCCGGACGCGGCGATCAGCCCCACCCAGTCGCCCAGCGTGCGGTGGTGCTCGACGTAGCAGGGAGCACCGTACTCGTCGAGTTCGGTGTACGGCATGCGGTTGAAGTAGGAGCGGTCGGCGGTGAGCCCCCGCGGCCCGGGATCGTCGGGGAACGCCCAGCGGATCGGATGGCTGACGGAGAAGACGAACCGCCCGCCCGGCCGCAGCACCCGCACGACCTCCCCGAACACCGCGCCCGCGTCGGCCACGAACGGCAGCGCGCCGAACGCCGAGCAGGCCAGGTCGAAGGAGTCGGCGGCGAAGGGAAGCCGCTCCGCGTCCGCCTGTACGGCGGGCAGCACGACACCGGTGTCGAGATCGATCCGCTGGGAGTGGCGTAGCTGACGGAACGACAGGTCGAAGCCCGTGACCCGCGCCCCCTGGGTGACCAGCCAGCGCCCGCACTGCCCGGCCCCGCAGCCGATCTCCAGCACCCGCCGGCCGGCGACGTCTCCGAGCAGGCCCGCGTCGGCCTCGTCCAGCCCTTCGGGGCACCAGACGAACCCCGCGTCGCGCAGGAACTCGCCGTGCTCGGCCTGGTAGTCGTCGGCCGAGGCGTCCCACCAGCCGCGGTTCGCCCTGGAGGTGCTCGCGGCGCTGACGGGTTCCCGTGCCACCCCTGAAACCGGTGTCATGGGGTCAGCGCATCTTGGGGCCGCGGGGCATCCGGGCGCCGCGGGGCATCGGCCCCTTGGGCACGGGAAGGGTGGCGGGCAGCGCCTTCAGCCGTGACTTGACCTCGTAGACGGCCGGCTTCTTGAGGTTGCGCGGCAGCTTCATCAGGTGGCGCTGGAGTTTGCCGAGCGGGACCTGGTTGTCGCCGTCGCCGCACTGGATGTCGTAGACGGGCACATCCATGGCGACCCGCTGAACGCGCTTCTTCTCCGCGATGAGCATCTTCTGCACGCGGCTGCCCGGTCCCTCGGAGACCAGCACGATGCCGGGGAGGCCGACGACGCGGTGCACGACGTCCTGGTCGCGGTTGACCGCGACGGCGGGCGTGACGTCCCAGTTGCCGCGCATGCCCTGGAGGATCGCCGCCGCCGCGCCGACCTGGCCGTGTAGCAGGGTGTGCTGCGCGCGCTGGGCGAGCTGGCCGAAGACGACCAGTCCCACGGTCAGCGCGAGCATGATCCCGATCAGGATCATGTAGATGAGCCAGCTCGTCACAAGGCCGATCACGATGCAAAGGATCAACGTGCCCAGGGCGGACGCGTAGACGATCGGCATCCCCTTCGGGTTCGCCTGCTTGATGATCTTCGCGATCATCCGGATCTGCTTGATGCGCCCAGGGCGCTCGGGGTCTGCGGGCTTCTTCGCCATGTAGTGAAGGATACAAACGCGAGGGTCATTAAATGAAAACGTGACCTGCGGATCCAGGCCGGGCGGGGCCGTGCGGTGAACGTAACGGATTCGCAACAGTCCTTTACCCCTGTCGAGCCGGGTGGCACAGTCCAGGGCAACCCAAGGTGTAAGCGCTTCCACCCGGGCAGTTGTGTAAGCGCTTCCACCCAGCCGAGCAGGGAGCACGGGTCGCATGGTCAAGGACGACGGCGCCACCATCTACGCGGTCGCTCAGCGGGCCGGCGTGTCGATCGCCACCGTCTCCCGCGCCCTGCGTGGCACGGGCCCCGTCTCCGCCACGACCCGCGAGAAGGTGCTGAAGGCGGTCGCGGAACTGAGGTTCACCCCGAGCCGCCTCGGCGTGTCCCTCGCCGAGGGCAGGCACGCGGCCAACGGGATGGTCCTGCCCGACCTGTCGGGCCCCTATTTCGCAGAGGTGCTCCTGGGCTACGAGGAGGTGGCCTCGGAACTCGGCCGCTCGGTGATCGTGCTGTCCACCCGGGGGCGCGAGATGGTGAACGATCTGGTCAGAGACTTGGCCGGCCGAGTCGACGGCATGGTCGTCTTCGGTAGGACCGTCGAGGACGCGGTGGTGCGGGAGATCATCGGCACCGGAATGCCCGTGGTCGTGCTCGCCAGCGACGCGATCGACGGAGCCGACCTCGTGGCCAGTGAGAACGTCGAGTCGGCGCGGGCGCTCGCCGTCCACCTGCTCGGGCACGGTCACACCCGCTTCGCGCTGGCCGGGCGCGACGACGGCGGCGACGTCTCGCAGCGCTGGCAGGGCGTACGGCAGGCACTGGCCGCCCACGGCGTCGAGGCCGCCGAGCCGTACCCCTGCGAGTACACCGTCGAGGGCGGTCAGGAGGCAGGGCACGCGATCCTGCGGCCCGGCTCTCGTTCGGCGGCCCGGCCGCAGGCGGTGATCTGCGCCGACGACCAGATCGCGCTGGGCGTCATCCTCGCCGCCGAGGACCTCGGTCTCGCCGTACCCCATGACGTGGCCGTCACCGGCTGGGACGACATCATGGCCGCGCGGCACGCCCGGCCCGCGCTCACCACGGTCCGCCAGCCCATGCGCGCGCTCGGCGCCCGGGCCGCCCGCGCCCTGGACGAGCTGATCACCGGCACCCGCACCACCCCGGCCGCCCAGGTCCTCCCCACCACCCTCGTCGTCCGCGCGAGCTGCGGCCCGCACCCCCAGACCCCCCCAACGGCACCCTCATCCCAGGAGGAGATGTGCAGAGATACGCCGCCGGCCTGATCGTGCTGGGCCTCGTGCTCACCGCTTGTGGCCGTAGTACCGACCAGCCCGCCGAGCAGGCGAAGAACGTGGACACCGGGAAGGCCAGAGGAGAGGTCACGGTGTGGGCGATGGGCACCGAGGGGGAGGCCCTCGACGCCTTCGCCCAGGAGTTCGAGGCCGCCCACCCAGGGGTGACCGTCAAGGTGACCGCCCTCGGCTGGGACGTGGCGCACGACAAGATCACCGCGGCCATCGCGGGCGACGCGACCCCCGACATCTCCATGCTGGGCAGCACCTGGATGGGCGAGATGGCCAAGACGGGAGCCCTGGAGCCCACCCCCGGCAACCTCATCGACAAGTCGGCGTTCTTCCCCAGCGCCTGGAAGACCGTCGAGGTGGACGGCACCGCGTACGGCATCCCGTGGTACGTCGAGACCCGCGCGTTCTACTACCGGACCGACCTGGCGCGGAAGGCGGGCGTCGAACCGCCCGCGACCTGGGCGGAGACCAAGTCCTTCGTCGCCGCGTTGAAGGCGGAGGGGGGCGCCGAACTGGGCGTGGAGCAGAACTTCCGGCAGGGCTCCTGGCAGGAGGTCGTCCCGCTGGTCTGGCAGGCGGGCGGCGAGATCATGGCGGCCGGCAAGTGGACCCTGGACACACCCCAGATGGTTCAGGCCCTGGAGCACTACAACTCCTTCTTCGCCGGCGGCCTGGCCCCGAACGACCTGCCGCTCACCGCCTTCCCGCAGACCTTCGTCAAGGGCCGGGTCGGCGCGTTCTACTCGGGGCCGTGGATGATCACGGGCCTGGAGAAGGACGGCGGAGCCGGATTCGGCGAGAAGTTCGCCGTCGCGGCCTACCCCGAAGGCGGCGCGGGCGGCACCAGTCTCATCGGCGGCAGCGAACTGGTCGTCTTCAAGAGCGCCCGGAACCGCGAGGCCGCGTGGACCTTCCTGCGGTGGCTGACCGACGCGAAGGTGCAGGCCAAGTGGTACGCCAAGGTCAACGCGCTGCCGAGCGTCGAGGCCGCCTGGCAGGAGCCGGAGCTGACCGGTGACGAGCGGGTGAAGGTCTTCGGCGAGCAACTCAAGGACGCCAGGGGCGTGCCCGCCGTGCCCACCTGGGAGCAGGTCGCCAAGGCGATGGAGACCGAGATCGAGAAGATGGCGCTGGGCAGGCAGTCACCCGCCGAGACGGCCAAGGCGTTCCAGCGAAAGGCGGAGTCGATCGGGACCGGGACCTGATCATGACCGTCCGGGAGCGGACACCCCTGCTGAGGGGACCGCGCGGCACGCTTCGCCGTACCGGGGTGGCGTGGATCTTCGTGACGCCGTTCGTGGTGATGTTCGCGGTGTTCTGGGCGGGGCCGCTGCTCGCCGGGCTGGGCATGAGCTTCACCGACATGCGCAGCACCGATGTGCGCGACCCGCTGGGCGTGAACCTCGTGGGCGTCGAGAACTATCTGCGGCTGTTCGACGACGAGCTGATGCGGCAGGCCGCGCTCAACACGCTCGTCTTCGTGGTGACGGCGCTGCCGCTGACCCTGGCACTGGGGCTGGCGGCGGCGCTGGCGCTGAACTCGGGGATCGCCCGGCTGCCCGCCGCGTTCTTCCGGCTCGGCTACTACCTGCCGCACATCACCAGCATCATCGGCATCGCGGTGGCCTGGCGCTTCCTGCTGGAACCCGACGCGGGGCCGGTCAACCAGGTGCTGGGCGCGGTCGGGATCGACGGGCCCTCCTGGCTGGCCGATGAGTCCCTCGCGCTGCCGGTGATCATCGTGATGACGGCGTGGCGGAGCTTCGGCTTCGACATGGTCGTCTTCCTCGCCGCCCTGCAGGGCATCCCGAGGGAGCTGTACGAGGCGGCGGAGGTGGACGGGGCGGGCCGGTGGGACCGGTTCCGGTCGGTCACGCTGCCGATGCTCCGCCCGGTGCTGCTGTTCTGCACCGTCTACAGCTCCATCGGGTTCACCCAGTTCCTGGAGGAACCGCTGGTGATGACCAGGGGCGGGCCGGCCGGCGCGACCACCTCCGCGTCCCTGGCGATCTACAACGAGTTCGGCTCGGGAAACTACGGCTACGCCGGGGCCGCCGCCACCGTGCTGTTCACCGTGATCGTCGCGCTCGCCGTACTCCAGTTCCGGGTCGGGAGGTCGCGATGAGACGGCGCTGGAGCACGTACGCCCTGCTCACGGCGGGGCTGGTGCTGGTCGTGCTGCCGTTCGTGTGGACGGTGCTCACCTCGTTCAAGCCGGAGACCGAGATCAGGCGTGACCCGCCGGCCTTCTTGCCGTTGGAGTGGACGCTCGCCAACTACGACCTGCTGCTGGCGAAGATGAACATCGGGCAGGTGTTCCTCAACAGCCTCATCGTCGCCGTCGCCGTCGTCGCGGGGAACCTGCTGTTCTGCTCGATGGTCGGCTACGCCTTCGCCAAGCTGAGCTTCCGCTGGAAGAACGCGGTGTTCGCGCTGGTGCTGGTGCAGATGACGGTGCCGGCGATCGTGGTGATGATCCCGCAGTTCGTGCTGGTGGCCAAGATCGGGCTGGTCAACACCTTCCTCGGGATCATCCTGCCCGGCCTGGTCACGCCGCTCGGCGTCTTCCTGATGCGGCAGTTCATCATGGACATCCCCGACGAGTTGATCCACGCGGCCCGGGTGGACGGGGCCAGGGAGTTCCGGATTTTCTTCACGATCGTCCTGCCGTTGTGCAAGCCGGCTCTCGCGACGCTCGGGCTGATCACGTTCCTCGGCTCGTGGAACAACTTCCTGTGGCCCGCCGTGGTCGCCCAGAGCGAGGACCTGTACACCCTCCCGGTCGCGTTGGCGATCTTCAGCGGATACCAGGGCACGCAGTACGGCCTGCTGATCGCGGGGGCGGTCGTAGTCGTGCTCCCCATCCTGACCCTCTTCGTCTTCCTGCAGCGCTACTTCATCCAGGGCATCGCCTCCACCGGAATCAAGTAGGGAACGCACATGCGCCTCCGCCTCGCGGCCGCAGCGGCCGCCGCCCTCCTCCTCGTTGTCCCGCAGCCCGCCCTCGCGGACGGCGACCGGGTCCTGACCGACTACGCCCGCGACACCTGGCGGTCGATGACCGCCATGGTGGACCCGGCCACCGGGGTGCCCGCCGACAAGATCGAGGGCTCGCTAGACCCGCGCACCCGGGCCAAGGTGACCTCGCCCACCAACATCGCGACCTACCTGTGGAGCACCGTCGCGGCCCGCGAGTCACGGCTCATCTCCCGCGGCGAGACGCTGACCCGCGTCAGTCGGGTGCTGTCGGCGGTGGAACGCCTGGAACGGCACGCGCCCACCGGGCAGTTCTACAACTGGTACGACCCGAACACCCTGAAGATCGTCACGACCTGGCCGGAGGACGGCAACCCGGTCCGGCGTTTCGCCTCAAGCGTCGACAACGGCTGGCTCGGCGCCGCCCTGATGATGATCCGCGGAGCCGTGCCCCAGGTCGCCGCGCGCGCCGACAGGCTGGTTCGGAGCATGGACTTCAGCGCCTACTACGATCCCGCGGCCAAACCGGACACCGGTCTGCTGCGCGGCGGCTTCTGGCCGGACCGGCCCGAGGGCTGCTCGGCCGAGAGCGACTACAACGGCTCGGGCACGACCGTCTACTCGACCTGTCACCACTACGGCGCGCTCACCGAGACCCGCATCACGTCGTATGTCGGCATCGCCCTGGGCCAGATCCCCAAAGAGCACTATTTCGGTATGTGGCGGACTTTTCCGGACTCGTGTGACTATGCGTGGGCCGAGCAGAAGCCGGTCGGCACCTGGGAGACGCACTCCGGCGTGCGGGTCTTCGAGGGCACGTACGGCTACCGCGGCATGCGACTGGTGCCCACCTGGGGCGGCAGCATGTTCGAGGCGCTGATGGTGCCGCAACTCGTCCCCGAGGACACCTGGGGCGCGCGGAGCTGGGGCCGCAACCACCCCGTCTACGTGGCCGCCCAGCGCGAGCACGGCCTGAACGACGCGAAGTACGGATACTGGGGCTTCTCGCCCTCGAACGATCCGGCGGGCGGCTACCGCGAGTACGGCGTGGACGCCATCGGCATGGACACCGACGGCTACACCTCCGACCAGGAACGCACCTCCGTCGACCCCGGCTTCGAAGGCTGCCGTGACGGAAAGCCCGAGCCCTCGGCGTACGGCGACGGGGTGGTCACCCCGCACGCCTCCTTCCTCGCCCTGCGCTACGCCCCCGACGCCGCGCTCGCCAACCTCGCGAAGATCAGGAAGGACTTCGCGTCGTACGGCAGAGGCGGCTTCTACGACGCGGTCGCGGTGCGCAGCGGCAAGGTGGCCGAGCAGTATCTCGCGCTCGACCAGGGCATGATCATGATCGCCCTGGGCAACGCGCTGTCCCGCGACGCGCTGCGAGGCTACTTCGCCACCCCGGAGGTCGAGGCCGCCCTCGCCCCGGTGCTCGGCGCCGAGGACTGGGCGGTCGTACCGCCCGCCGTGAACTGACCGCTGGGAGATCGCGCCGCCGGCCCGCCCGCCGGTCGGCCGGCTGGCCGACCCGCATCGTCGACCTCGACGGCAGCGGCCCGGCGACTTCGCCCTCACCCTCCCGATGCCCGCCGTCTCCTGTCTGGAACTCAGACCCTGACGTGTTCCGGAGCGCCCAGTCGCACATCCCGCCGACGGCCAGGCGGCCGGTCCCAAGGTCATCCGTCAGCCGTTGCCCGTCAGCGGGCGGCCGCGTCCACGGCCGCTCGATCGGGCCTCATCCGGCGGAGCAGCACGGGGGCCGCCGCCGCGGCGGCGGCCAGGAGGAGCGCGCCGCTGAGGGCGACGGTGTGCAGGCCGGCGACGAAGGCGTCGAAGGAGGCGTCGAGCAAGGGGTCGCGGAGTCGCTCCGGAAGTCTTCCTGCCGCGGTGACGGCGGCCGGCAGGGATTCGCGAGCCTCGGCGGGCGAACCGGGGGGAGCGGTGCCGGCGAACCGGTCACGGTAGGCGACGGCGCCCGCGGTGCCGAGTACGGCGATACCGAGGGCGCCGCCCAGTTCGGTGCCCGACTCGGACAGAGCGGAGGCGGCTCCCGCGCGCTCGGGCGGAGCCGTGGCGACGATCAGGTCGGTGGCCAGCGTGGCGACCATGCCGACGCCGACCGCCAGCAGGGCGGCTCCCGTCACGATCGGAGTCACGCCGGTGTCGACCCCGGCCAGCCGTACGGTCAGCATGCCCGTCGCGCCCAGCGCGAGCCCCGCGCCGACCACGAACCCGGGCCGCGTGACCCTGACCAGCATGGTGGCCAGGGTCACGCCGGCCATCGTGGCCATGATCGCCGGCAGCATCCACAACGCCGCGGTGAACGGTCGCAGGCCGGCCACGAGTTGGAGGTACTGGGTGGTGAACAGCGTCAGGCCGCCCAGGGCGAACATGGCCAGCGTGTTGACCACGAGCGCCGCGCTGAACGCGGGGGACGCGAACAGCCGCAGATCGATCATCGGGTCGGCCAGCCGGGCCTGCCGGCGGACGAACCACGCCCCGAAGACCGCGCCGGTGAGCAGGGCGGGCAGCGGCGACCAGCCGATGCCGTCCTCGGCCAGTAGTTTCACGCCGTAGACCACCGGCAGCACGGCGGCGAGCGACAGGCCCGCGCTGAGCACGTCGAACCTGCCCGGCCGCGGGTCGCGGTACTCGGGAACCAGCATCGGCGCCAGGACCAGCAGCAGCACCATCACGGGCACGTTGATCAGGAAGGCCGACCCCCACCAGAAGTGCTCCAGCAGGAGGCCGCCGATGACCGGTCCGAGCACCGCGCCACCGGCGAAGCCCGCGGTCCACACCCCGATGGCGCTCCTGCGCTGGCGGGGGTCGTGGAACATGTTGCGGATCAGCGCCAGCGTGGACGGCGCCAGGGTGGCCCCCGCGAGGCCGAGCAGGGCGCGGGAGGCGATGAGCATGACCGCGTCGCTGGAGTAGGCGGCCACGAGCGAGGCGGCGCCGAAGGCCGCCGCACCGATGAGCAGCAGGCGACGCCGGCCGATCCGGTCGCCGAGGGTGCCCATCGTGATGAGGGATCCGGCCAGCAGGAACGAGTAGACGTCCATGATCCATAGCAGCTGCGGGCCGGTGGGGGAGAGGTCGGCGCTCAGCCACGGGAGGGCGAAGTAGAGCACGGACATGTCCATCGAGACCAGCACGCAGGGCAGCACGAGCACGATGAGCCCCGTCCACTCCTTACGTCCTGCTCCGGTGGTCGTCTCGGTCATCTGGATGTCTCCCGGGTACGGCGTATTCGTGACGCGTACAAGATACGCATCGAGCGCCATAAATCGCAATTGACTGCGACAAATCTGAATTTCGTCACGAAATTACGTCACACATTGACGGATGATAATATTTCGTCACGTCGTGTGGAAATTCGCGAAGGAGCGTCCGATGCCGACCTGTGTCCGGTGCGGGACAGAGTTGACCGTGCCCGCGCGCGGACGCAGGCCCCGCTACTGCTCGCGCGCCTGTCAGGCACAGGCGTACCGGGCCCGGGTGGCCGCGCGGGAGAGCGAGCCGGTGGTCCCGGCGGGACGCAAGGGAGAGCTGAGCGTCGACGGCATCGTCGAGACGGCCATCGCGATCGCCGACGCGGAGGGGCTGGAGGCGGTCTCCATGCGCAGGGTGGCCACCGCGCTGGGCGCCGGCACCATGTCGCTGTACCGCTACGTCCCCGGCAAGGACGAGCTGACCGACCTGATGGCGGAAGCCGTACTGGCGGGGGTCGAGATCTCGGCCGTGGGCGGCTGGCGGGCCCGTCTGGAGGTCTACGCGCGGGGCATGTGGGCGATCTGCCGCCGTCACCCCTGGGTGCTGCAGATCTTCTCCGCGACCAGGCCGAGGATCGCGCCGTCGGCCCTGGCGAAGACCGAATGGGTGCTACGCGGCTTCGAAGGGCTCAGTCACGACCTGCCCACGATGGTCCGGGCGGCGGTGACCGTGGTCGGCTACGTGCAGGGCATGGCGTTGTTCCTGGTCAACGACGTCGAGGCGGAGCGGCGTACCGGCGTCACCAAGGATCAGTGGTGGGAGGCGAGACGGCAGCGGTTCAACGAGGTCGCGCACGACGGGAGGTTTCCCCTCCTCGCCAGGGTCGTCGACGAGGAGGAGGCCGACGTCGGCCTGGACGAGGAGTTCGAGTTCGGGCTCCAGCGGATGCTGGACGGACTCGCCGTCTACCTGGAGTCGCAGCCGTGAGCGGGTGTCAGGCCTGCTGGCGTGCCTCGACGGCCTGCTTGTAGAGCTTGCCCGCGCGGTAGGAGGAGCGGACGAGCGGGCCGGACAGCACCCCGGCGAAGCCGATCTCCTCGGCCTCCGCCTGCAACTCGACGAACTCCTCCGGCTTGACCCAGCGGTCCACCGGGTGGTGGCGCGGGGTGGGCCGGAGATACTGCGTGATGGTCAGCAGGTCGCACCCGGCCTCGTGCAGGTCGCGCATGGCCTGGACGATCTCCGCGCGGTCCTCGCCCATGCCCAGGATGAGATTGGACTTGGTGACCAGCCCGGCCTCGCGGCCCATCGTGATCACCTGGAGCGAACGCTCGTAACGGAACGCCGGGCGGATCCGCTTGAAGATCCGCGGCACGGTCTCGATGTTGTGCGCGAAGACCTCGGGCGCGCTGGAGAAGACCTCTTCGAGCTGATCGCGGTCGCCGTTGAAGTCGGGGACCAGCAGCTCGACGCCGCAACCGGGCAGCAGCGCGTGGATCTGCCTGGCGGTCTCCGCGTACAGCCACGAGCCGCCGTCGGGCAGGTCGTCACGGGCCACACCGGTGACCGTGGCGTACTTGAGCCCCATCTGCTGGACCGACTCGGCGACCCGGCGCGGCTCGTCCCTGTCGTACTCCGTCGGCTTGCCGGTGTCGATCAGGCAGAAGTCGCAGCGCCGCGTGCACTGGTCGCCGCCGATGAGGAAGGTCGCCTCGCGGTCCTCCCAGCACTCGTAGATGTTGGGACAACCGGCTTCCTCGCACACCGTGTGCAGCCCTTCGCGGCGCACCAGGGATTTCAGCTCGGTGTACTCGGGGCCCGTCTTCATCCGGGTTTTGATCCACGAGGGCTTGCGCTCGATCGGGGTCTCACTGTTGCGCACCTCCAGGCGGAGGAGCTTTCGGCCTTCTGGAGCTACGGTCACGCCCACCAGCTTATGTCCCGGCCACGGCAGGCTTCGACGGGGTCCCGTGACCCCGAACCGCTACGGGCGCAGGAGGTCCTCCTCGTGCACGTCGAACGCCTCCGCCCCGAGGGCCTCGGCCAGCCTCTTCTCGGCGTACGGCATGACCTCGTCGACGACGATCCGGCGGCCGGTCTCCGCCGACAGCGAGGAGACCCGGGCGTCCGTGACCCCGCAGGGGACGATCCGGTCGAACCAGCTGAGGTCGTTGGCGCAGTTGAGCGCGAACCCGTGCGTCGTCACTCCTTTGACGACCCGGATCCCGATGGCGCCCAGCCCGCGGTCGGGCAGTCCGAGCGACGGCTCGCCCTCGGCCCACACCCCGCTGCGTCCCGCCACCCGCCGGGCGGGCACGTCGAAGTCGGCGCACACCTGGATCAGCACGTCTTCCAGCAGCCGGATGTAGGTCTCCACATCGAGGGCTGCGGTCAGCTTGACGATCGGATAGGCGACCAGCTGGCCGGGCCCGTGCCAGGTCATCCGGCCGCCGCGGTCGACCTCGACGACGGGGGTGCCGTCGGCGGGCCGCTCGTGCGGAGCCGTACGCCGGCCGGCGGTGTAGACCGGGGCGTGCTCCAGCATCAGGCACGTGTCGGGGGTCACTCCTTCGGCCCGCCTGGTGTGGACCAGGCGCTGGAGCTCCCACGCCTGCTCGTAGGGGACGTCGACACCGAGGCGCACGAGAGCCAGCGGGTCACCCCCGCCGGAGGTGGTGCTGGGACGCATGTGCCGATTGTGTCGTTCCCTCACGCCATAAGGGTAGTACTCACCCTGTGAGGAGCCGGGGCTCGATGCGGAACTCCTTGACCCCGCCCTCCCCGTCGTGCTCGATCCGGTAGGCGGAGCCGGCCGGATCGACGGTCACCGCCTGGATGAACTCGGTGCCGACGTAGTGCAGCGCGACGCCCTCGTCGGCGGCGTAACCGCCGGGCAGCTCGCCGGAGGCGATCGACGCGTGCAGCAGCGCCCGCCGCTGGTCGTCGGAGTTGTAGTGGACCCCGCAGGAGTAGGGAAGCAGCGCGAGCCCGTCGGACCACGGCCGCAGGGTCGGGCCGAAGGAGTCGGTGTTGCCGCCGACGTGCCAGCACAGGGCGCCGGCGCTCTGGCCGGACAACACCACGCCGGCCCGCCACGCCCGCGCGAACGCCTCGTCGAGCCCGTGCACCCGCCACAGCGCCGCCAGGTTGGCCACACTGCCGCCGCTGACGTAGATGGCGTCCTGTTCAAGGATCCACTCGGCCGGGTCGTCGACGTTGGGCATCGGGAAGACCGTCAGGTGGCTGACCTCGACGTCGTAGGAGCGGAACGCGCCGTACATCTTCAGCAGCCACTCGGCGTCGTCGCCGGTGGCCGTGGCGAGCAGGCCGAGCTTGGGGCGATCCTGCCCGGTCAGGTCGAGCGTGTATCGCATCAGGGCGCTCGGCTCCAGGAAATCGTAACGCTCCGAGCGGCGGAACGAGCCGCCGCCGATGGCGACGATATGGGATTGACCGGTTCTGGTCATTGATGAACTCCCAAACGGTGAAAGACGAAACAGGCATCCTAGATTACGGCGGAGAAGGCCGCATCGAGCCGGTTATGTCGGAACACGTAGCCGGTGTCGAGGAGGCGGCCGGGAACGGCCCGCGGACCTGTGAGAACGCCCTCCTCCGCGAAGCCGCCGAGTGCCATGGTCAGGGCGAATCCCGGTACGGCGAGCGGCATTGTTGGGCGTTTTAATGCTTTACCGAGACATTTCGTGAATTCACGGTTGGTGACCGGTTCGGGGGAGGTGAGGTTGACGGGACCGGTAATCGGGGTGGATATATCCGGACTTTTCAGAATATGTTGCACGGCATTCACCCAGTCGTCAATGGTGATCCACGACCAGTACTGCCGTCCCGACCCCAGCGGCGCCCCCAGCCCCATCCGGAAGATCGGCAACATCCGTGCCATCGACCCGCCCGACCGGCTCAGCACCAGAGCCGTGCGCAGCGTCGCCACCCGGATCCCGGCCGCCGCCGCGGGCTCCGTCTCCGCCTCCCACCGCGCCACCACGTCGGTCAGGAAGCCGGTGCCCTTCGCGCCCGACTCGTCGACGATCCGGTCGCCCGTGTCGCCGTAGTAGTGGATCCCGGACGCCGACAGCAGCGCCTCCGGCTTGCGATCCAGCTCGGTGAGCGCCGTCACCAGGGTCCGCGTCCCCTCGACCCGGCTGCGCAGGATCTCCCGCCGGCGCGTGCCGGTCCACCGGTGGTCGCCGATCCCCGCCCCCGCCAGATGGACGACCGCCTCCGCCCCTTCCAGGGCCCCCCGGTCGATCAGCCCCTCCGCCGGGTTCCAGAACGACTCGTCCACCCCCTGCGGAGCCCGCCGTACCAGCCGCACGACCTGCCGCCCCTGCTCCCGCAGCGCTTCTACGAGCGCCGTCCCGAGCAGTCCTGAGGACCCCGTCACGATGATCGCCATGTCAGCCAACCTACGCCACCCCGCGCCTCCTCCCCGAGCCGCCACGGCCACCATGGGGACAGCGGTGTGAGATCTTCTACGGCGGGGCCGGTCCGGCCGCTCCCGCGCGCCGCGACGCTTCGCCCCTGCGCCATCTCCTCCGGTCGGAACGACCCCGGCCCGCGCCGCGCCCGGATACGGCGAAGGCCGGACCCCGCGGCGATGAGACCACGGGACCCGGCCCTTGAGCAGTGCGGCCGGGCGCGCCCGTTGAGAACGCGCCCGGCGGTGGATCAGGCGTGCAGACCGAGCTGGTTCTCGAAGCGGCCCTCTTCGAGGCGACGCTTGATGGTGGTGAGGAACCGGGCGGCGTCGGCGCCGTCGATGAGACGGTGGTCGTAGGTCAGCGCGAGGTAGACCATGGAACGCACCGCGATGACCTCGCCGAGGTCGGGGTCCTCCACCACGACGGGACGCTTGACCACGACGCCGGTGCCGAGCATGCCGACCTGCGGCTGGAACAGGATCGGCGTGTCGAACAGCGCGCCCCGGCTGCCGGTGTTGGTGAGCGTGAAGGTGGCGCCGGCCAGCTCGTCCGGGCTCACCTTGTTGGCGCGGAACCGGTCGGCCAGATCGGCGATCTTGCGGGCGAGACCGGCGATGTTGAGGTCGCCGGCGTCCCTGATCGTGACCGCGGCCAGGCCCTTCTCCGCGTCCACCGCGATGCCGAGGTGCTCGGCCTCGTGGTAGGTGACCTCGTTGGTCGCGCTGTCGATCACCGCGTTGAGCTTGGGGTGCTGCTTGAGCGCCTCGACGGTGGCGAGCGCGAAGAACGGCAGGAACGACAGCTTGACGCCCTCGCGGCGCTGGAAGTCGTTCTTGGCGCGGTCACGCAGCCGCGCGATCCTGGTGACGTCGACCTCGACCACCGAGGTGAGCTGCGCGGAGGTCTGCAGCGACTCCACCGTGCGCTTGGCGATGGTCTGCCGCAGGCGCGACATCTTCTCGGTACGGCCGCGCAGGGTGGTGTCGACCTGGACCGGCTCCGGAGCGGGAATCGCCTGGGGAGCCGGCGCCTGGACGGGCTCGGCCGGGGCCTGGGCGGCGGGGGCCGGGGCGGGCCGGGCAGCGGCCTCGCGCTGGGCGCGGGCGGCCTCCAGGACGTCCTGCTTGCGGATCCGGCCGCCTACGCCGGTGCCGTCGAGCGCGTCGAGGTCGACGTTGTGCTCGGTGGCCAGCTTGCGGACCAGCGGCGTGACGTACGGGCTGTCACCGGTGGAGGGCAGCGGGGTCGGCTCGGCGGGGGCCGCCGAGACGGGGGCGGGCTCCTGCCGCGGCGTGGGCGCGGGAGCCGGGGGCGGCGGCGGTGCGGGCGCCTGGGCGGGCTGCGGGGCGGGCTGCGGGATCGAGGACACCGGAGCGGGCTGCGGCTCGGGCTCCGGCTGGGCCGCGGGCTCGGGAGCCGGCTGCTCGGCGGGGGCGGCGGCACCGGCGGAGCCGTTCTGGTCGATCACCGCGAGCTCCGCGCCGACCTCGACCGTCTCGTCCTCAGCGACGACGATCCGCTGCAGGACGCCGGCGGACGGCGACGGGATCTCGGTGTCCACCTTGTCGGTGGACACCTCGAGGAGCGGCTCGTCGGCCTCTACTCGCTCGCCTTCCTTCTTGAGCCATCGGGTGACCGTGCCCTCGGTGACGCTCTCGCCGAGCTGGGGCATCGTTACGGAGACCGGCATTGTGTCTTCTCTCGCGTTTCCTGTTTTCGAGGGCTTCGATTAGTTGTGCACGTGGAGCGGCTTGCCGGCCAGGGCCAGCATCGCCTCGCCGACGGCCTCGGACTGCGTGGGGTGGGCGTGGATCAGCTGCGCCACCTCCGCGGGCAGTGCCTCCCAGTTGTAGATCAGCTGCCCTTCGGTCACCAGCTCGCCGATGCGGCGGCCGACCATGTGCACGCCGAGGACGGGCCCGTCCTTCTGTGCAATGATCTTGACCGAGCCCTGCGTCTGCAGGATCTGGCTCTTGGGGTTGCCTGCGAGGTCGTACGTCATCTCCACCGTATCGAAGCCGCGCTCGCGTGCGGTCACCGAGGTGATGCCGACGGACGCGACCTCCGGATCGGAGTAGGTGATCCTGGGCACACCGTCGTAGTCGATGGGCGCCGGGCCGAGCCCGGCGATGTGCTCGGCGACGAGGATTCCCTCGGCGAAGCCCGCGTGGGCCAGCTGGAGGGTGGGGATGAGATCGCCGACGGCGTAGACGCCCGGCACGTTCGTCCGGCAGTACTCGTCCACGACGACGGAGCCGCGGTCGACCGTGACGCCCGCCTCCTCGTAACCGAGGCCGGCCGAGACGGAGCCGCGGCCGACGGCGACGAGCAGCAGCTCGGCCTCCAGCGTCTTGCCGCCCTCAAGGGTGACGACCACGCCGGTGTCGGTGGTCTTGACACTCTCGAACCGCGTGCCGAGCTCCTGCTTGATGCCGCGGCGGCGGAAGGCGCGCTCCAGCGCCTTCGAGCTCGACTCCTCCTCCAGCGGAAGCAGGTGCGGCAGCGCCTCGACGACCGTGACCTCCGAGCCGAACGAACGCCACACGCTGGCGAACTCGACGCCGATCACGCCGCCGCCGAGCACGATCACCGAGCTGGGCACCCGGTCGAGGACCAGCGCGTGCTCACTGGTGATGACCCGGTCGCCGTCGATGTCGAGGCCGGGCAGCGAGCGGGGGGCGGAGCCCGTGGCCAGCACGACGGCGCGGCCCTCGTAGACGTCGTCGCCCACGGCCACCCGGTTGGCGCCCACCAGGCGCCCCGTGCCCTCGACGACCGTCACGCCCCTGCTCTTGAGCAGGCCCTGGACGCCCTTCCACGCACGGTTCACGATCTTGTCGCGGAACCCGTGCACGCCCGCGATGTCGATGCCCTCGAACGTCGCCCTGACGCCGACGCTCTCGGCCTCGCGGGTCTCGTCGGCCACCTCGGCCGCGTGCAGGAACGTCTTGGTGGGGATACACCCCCGGTGCAGGCAGGTGCCGCCGATCTTGTCCTTCTCGATCAGCACGACCGTCTTGCCCAGCTCCGCCGCCCGCAGCGCGCAGGCGTACCCGCCGCTGCCGCCGCCCAGGACGACGATGTCGTAGGGGCCGCTGCCTTCAGCCACTGGAAAGCTCCTTGTCGGATCGATATGCCGCCGGGGCCAGGCTGACGGCCCGGCCTCGGCATTCGCATCTTTTCACTTGTCTACGCCGTTCGTGACCCGCTTGCGCGCTCAGCGCGCATACCGCTCGGCGATGCCGACGAGGGTCCGGGTGATCGCCCCGGTGCCGCCCTTCGGTGTGTAGCCGTGCGGCTCGCCCTTGTTGAAGGCGGGTCCGGCCATGTCGATGTGCGCCCAGCGCACACCCTCCGGGACGAACTCCCGGAGGAAGATTCCGGCGGCGAGCATGCTGCCCCACCGCTCCGGCTGGAGGTTGGCGATGTCGGCGACGGGCGAGTCGAGGCCCTTGCGCAGCTCCTCGGGCAGCGGCATGCCCCACGCGCCCTCGCCCTCGCCGACCGCCGTCTCGACGACCTCCGCGCGCAGCACGTCGTCGTTGGACATCACGCCCGCCGTACGCCAGCCGAGCGCGACGATCTGCGCGCCGGTGAGCGTGGCGACGTCGATGATCACGTCGGGGTTGTCGCGGCCGGCGCGGGTGATGCCGTCGATCAGGACCAGGCGGCCCTCGGCGTCGGTGTCGAGCACTTCGACGGTCTTGCCGCTGAGGCTGGTGAACACGTCGGAGGGGCGCTGCGCGGTGCCGCTCGGCATGTTCTCGGCCAGGCAGAGGTAACCCACGACGTTCACCCGGAGCCCCAGGCCGGCGACGCCGAGCAGGGCGCCGAAGACCGCGCCCGCCCCGCCCATATCCGACTTCATCCAGTCCATCGAGGCGGAGGGCTTGAGCGAGAGGCCGCCGGAGTCGAAGGTGATGCCCTTGCCGACGAAGGCGAGCGTCGAGGTCGCCTCCGGGTGGCTGTAGGCGAGGCGGACCAGGCGCGGCGGGTTGGCCGAACCCTGCCCGACGGCGACGATGCCGCCGTAGCCGCCCTCGCGCAGCGCCTCCTCGTCGAGGACCTCCACCGTGAGGCCCGCCTCCTTCGCCGACTGCTCGGCGATCTCGGCGAAGCGGGCCGGCCACAGGTCGGACGGGGGGCTGTTGACCAGGTCGCGGACCAGGGACACCGATTTGGCGAGCACCTCCGCCCGCTTGACGGCGTCGGCGGCGCCCGCCGCCGAGGTGAGCACGGTCAGCTCCTCGACCGGCGCGGGCTGCTCGCCGACGGTGCGGAACCTGGTGAAGGCGTAGGCGCCGAGCAGCCCGCCGAGGGCCACCGCCTGAGCCTGCTCGGCCGTGACCGCCGGCAGCGCGAGCGCGGCGCGCGGCGTGCCTGCGAGCGCGCGTACGGCGACGCCCGCGGCGCGGCGCAGCGTCTCCGGGTCGTAGTCACCGGAAGGGGCCTCGCCCAGGCCGACCGCCACCACGAGCGGCGCGGGCAGCGCTCCGAACGTCGGGATCTTCGAGATCTCGCCGGGCTTGCCCGTGGCGCCCAGCGCGCCGAGCGCCGCCGCCAGCGTGCCGCCGAGCGCCTCGTCGAGGTCGCCCGCTCCGGGCGCGGTGCTGGGACCGTCTGGCCCCGAATGGATGCCGACGACCAGCGCGCCGGTGTCGAGTGAGACGGAGTCAGATGGGTTGAGCCGCACAGTGGTCACGTTGGCCGATGCTAGCTGTGCTTGCCGCGTAGTCATAAACGAGGGTTCGTCCTACCTATCGTGGCCATCAGAGTATCAGGGCGCAGACCACCAGCGCCGTGGCCGTCGCGGCCTCCACCAGCGCGCCGAGCACATCCCCCGTGACACCCCCCAGCCGCCGTACGGCACGCCGCCGCAGCAGCCAGGCCACGACGAGCCCGGCGAGGATCGCCGCCGGCAGCACCACCATGAGCGGCTGCCCGGACGAGGGGGTGCCCGCTGTGCCGTAGACCAGGCCGGGGACGGGGAACGCGGGCTCCGGGGCGTACGCGAACCAGCCGAACGAGGACTCCTCCCGGCCGTCCGCGCCAGAGGAGAGCCCGGGTTCCAGTGCGTCCTGGCCGGGGAAGAGGGCGCCGGCCGGGGCGCAGTACCGCGGCCACGGGCCGAACGCGCCGATGTCGCAGGAGAACCCCGCGAAGGACACCGTGACCAGGGCGAGCACGGTGACCCCCAGGGCCGCGCCCCGCCGTACGGTGCCCGCGACCATCGCGCCGAGCCCGTCCGGGCGGGCGGACGGCACGCCTTCGCGGCAGGCCCAGGTGAGCGCCAGTCGGCCCGACACACACGCGGCGATCAACGCGAACGGACCCGCGGGACCGGTCTCGGCGAGCGCGGCGACCTGCACGATCAGGGTCAGGACCAGGGTCGCCACGCCGAACGGCCCGATGTCGGAGCGCCGCATGATCTCCAGGGCTCCCGCGGCGGGCCTGCCGCTCCCGAGCCCGTCCGCGAGATCGGCCAGGCCGTCCAGGTGCAGTCCCCGGGTGAGCAGCGCCAGCAGGCCGATCGCCAGCGCCGCGGCCAGCAGGCCCCCGCCCGACGGGAGCTGGAGCAGCGCCAGCGACACCCCCGCCGCCAGCCCGAGCAGCGCCCCCACCACGGGCGCCGCGATCATGCCCCGCCCCGCCACCCGCCGATCGACCCGCGCGACGCGCACGGGGAACACGGTCAACGTGCCCACGGCGAACCTGAAGCCATCCATGGGGGGCGATCGTAACGCCCGGTTCGCCGCGTCGGAGGGCGGCCGCCGCGTCGGAGGCCGTCGGGTCAGAGGGGGTCAGAGGGGGTCAGAGGGGGAGGGGGATCGGGCGGCCGGCCACCATCAGGGTGGCCTCCTCGGACTGCTCGGCGAGCCGCTGGTTGAGCTCGCCCAGGGCGTCCCTGAACACGCGGCCGCTCCGGGTGGCGGGGACCACGCCCAGGCCGGCCTCGTCGGACACGGCCACCACGCGTGCCCTGGTCTGCCGCCAGGCCGCCGTCAGGTCCGCGCAGCGCTCGCCGACCCGGCCGTCGTCGTGGTCCCAGGCCCCGCACTCGTCGAAGACGGCGGCGAGCCAGGTGCCGAGGCCGTCGATCAGGAGGGGTCCGTCCGCGCCGCGCAGGAGCCCGGCGAGGTCGGTGGTCTCCACGGTCGCCCAGTGCGCGGGCCGGCGTTCCCGGTGCGCGCCGATCCGGGCCAGCCACTCGGGGTCGTCGCCACCGGACGGCCCGGTCGCCACGTACGTCACCCCGGGCTCGGCCGCGAGCCGCAGCTCGGCCTCGGCCGACTTCCCCGACCGCGCCCCGCCCAGCAACAGCGCGCGCCGGGCCGCGGGGACACGTGGCGGCGGCGACGTGCGGACGTCCAGCACCCCTCCGTCCGGTACGGCCCGCATGCCCCACAGGGCCAGCCGCCTGGACAGCTCGGTCTCCGACGGCATCCGGTGATCGATCCCCACCGCGACCACCCACGTCGCCTCGCCGATCAGCCCCTCCTGGCGCAGGGCGCCCACCTGGGCGGGACCTGTCAGCACGTCGGCGAGCACCATGTCGTAGGCGGGGTGGTCGAGGGGCCCGTCCGCCGCCTCTCCGGGCGTGGGCAGGGCGTGCAGGAGGCGTCGCCCGTCCGGCTCGGTGATCTCCAGGCCGTGCCGGGTGTGCCGGGTCCGGTAGCCGGGCGGGGGAGCCGCCTCGGTGAACGGCAGCCGCAGGACGCCGTCGAGCACGACGTCGAACGGCCGCCACCGGCCGGGGGACACCCGCCCGCAGGAGGCGCACCCGCACTCCTGCTCCGGCCATCCGCGTGGCCCCGCCGTACCGTGGAACTCGGCTTTCACGTTGTCAGCGTAAGGGCTCATGGCAGGGAGCGCGGAGAGTCCCGGAGTCCTGCCCGGGCCCTGGGCGCGGGCGGACGGCCGCCATGCTCCCGGAGGTCTCGGGATAGGGTTTCACTGAGCGATTGAGAGTGCACACGCCGACCCCCGGAAAAGGAGCGTAAAGCATGACTTGGCGCTGGCGTTATGAAAACGCGAACGGTGGCGAGGTAACGGATCGGCCATTGCCGCGTGAATTGTTCTCCAGCCAGGCCGACGCGGAGTCCTGGCTCGGGGAGCACTGGGCTGAGCTGCTGGAAGCCGGGGTTGAGCAGGTGACCTTGCTGGAGGAGGACCGCGTCGAGTACACCGGTATGTCATTGCGGCCCGTGTGAATGGAAGGCCCCTCGAATTCCCCGTTCCAGGAGAATTCGAGGGGCCGATTCGCTGCCGCCGTCAGGGGCGCTTCTTCGGGCTCTCGGTCAGCGCGGGGTCGCGCCGTACGAAGCCGCCGATCACGTCGTCGATCTTCCGCATGACGTCGGGGCCGAGGGTGACGCCGGCCGCCTTGACGTTGTCGCGGACCTGCTCGGGACGGCTCGCTCCGATGATCGCCGAGGACACGTTCTGGTTCTGGAGCACCCAGGCGACCGCCAGCTGGGCCATGCTCAGCCCCAGGTCGGCGGCGATCGGCTGGAGATCCTGGACGGCCGCGAGCAGGGCGTCGTCGGGTAGGAACCGCCCGATGAACCCCGACCCCGTCGGGTCGGTCGCCCGGGAGCCCTCGGGCGCCGGCCGGCCGGGCAGATACTTACCGGTGAGCACGCCCTGGGCGACGGGCGACCACACGATCTGGCCGAGGCCCTCCTTCTCGCACAGCGGGACGA
This sequence comes from Dolomitihabitans soli, assembly GCF_022213955.1. Taxonomy (GTDB): domain Bacteria; phylum Actinomycetota; class Actinomycetes; order Streptosporangiales; family Streptosporangiaceae; genus Streptosporangium_A; species Streptosporangium_A soli. The sequence goes on from NZ_JAKNTW010000001.1 coordinate 641,994, forward strand.
CCTCGGGCTCGATGACCCGCCACAGCATGGAGTACTGCGGCTGGTTGGAGACGAGCCGGTCGAACCCCATCTCGTCGGCGATCTTGAGTGCCTGGGAGATCTGGTCGGCGTTCCACTCGCTGACGCCGACGTAGAGGACCTTGCCCTGCCGTACGAGGTCGTCGAAGGTCTTGAGCGTCTCCTCCAGAGGGGTCTCGTAATCGAAGCGGTGGGCCTGGTAGAGATCGACGTAGTCGGTCTGCAGACGGCGCAGGGAGCCGTGGATGGACTCCGTGATGTGCTTGCGCGACAGCCCGCGGTTGTTGTGGCCGGGTCCGGTCGGCCAGTAGACCTTGGTGAAGATCTCCAGTGAGTCGCGCCGCACGCCGTTCAGCGCGCGGCCGAGCACCGACTCCGCCTTGGTGCCGGCGTAGACGTCGGCGGTGTCGAAGGTGGTGATGCCCTCGTCGAGGGCCGCGTGCACACAGTCGTTCGCGGCTTCCTCCTCGACCTGAGAACCGTGCGTGATCCAGTTGCCGTAGCTGATCTCACTGACCAGGAGGCCGCTGCGGCCGAGATGGCGGAATTCCATGATTCGACCCTAACCCGCGCTCGTGAATGATCCGTTTCGGGATAGTGTGCCCGGCGTGCGGCGGTTGATCTCTCAGCGGGCCGCCCGGATCGCGCTGGCGGGCATCGCGGTCGCGGGCGTCGTCCTGGTCGTGGCGGGAGTGCGCGGACTGCGCGGACGGCCTGCCGTACGTCCCGCGGTCCCGAGCGTGGAGACGTGGCCGCCGGACCCCGTTCTCGGGCGGCCGACGCCCGCGGATCTCGAACGGTACGGCCGGCCCGCGCGCGTCCCGGCGTTCCTGAGCCGCTCCCTGGCACGTGAGCCGACGCCCGATCAGCCGGTCGGTCGGCGGGTCGGTCGGCGGGTCGATCGCCGGCTGGTTCGCTGGGGGAGCGTGGTCATCGCGCTGGGGGTGTTCGTCTTCGGCGGTCAGTTGCTGGACGAGGCGGTGTTCGGCACGAAGGAGCCGGCCCGAGAGGCGCCGCCGCCCTCGGCCGAACCGACGATGGCGGGCTCCACCGTGCTGGACCCGGAGTGCCTCCGGCAGCTCGCGGAGGCCGAAGCGGCGGGCGCCACGATGGCGGTCACCCTGTGCCCGGGGCCGGTGGCGTCGCCGGACGAGGTGATCCTCCCCCCGGCCGACACCGTCGTGGCGGAACAGGCGCCCGGCTGCGCTCCCGCCCCGGCCGAGCCCGCCGTACGGCCGGTCGGGGCGAAGGTGACGCGGGCGGTGGCCAGGCAGTGGCGGCGGGTCGAGCGCTGGCTGAAGACCAACGCGCCCAAGACGTACGGCTCGCTGAGGGCACCGGGCAAGGCCCGGACGATCGCGATCGCCGAGTCGCAGACAGGCGTGCGGTTCCCCGACGACCTGCGGGCCTCGCTGCTGCGCCACAACGGTGCGCACGGGCCGGCGGCCCTCGGGTTCGGGTTCTCCGGCGGCAGGCTGCTGAGCGTGCGGGAGATCCGTGACGGCTGGCGGGCGGCCTGCGCCGTCCCCGTGTCCTCCGGCCACGAGTTGTACGGCGACCGGCACGCTGGTCGGCGCAGTGACTGGCACGGCCGGCTCATCCCCGTCACGGCCGCGGGCGTCGGCGGGAGGGTGATCGTCGACTCGGCGGCCGGCTCGGCCGGCCTGGTCTCCCGCGCGGGAGAGGTCGGCATGCGCGGAGGGTGGTCGTCCTACTACACTCTGCTGAAGTCCGCCGCGGAGGCGATGGAGACGGGCGGGTCCGTCGACGGCCGGCGTCCGGTGGTCCGGGACGGGGCTCTCGTCTGGAAGCGCGTCGGCTGACCCTGTCGGCGACGCCGCGGCCCTTCCGGCCGTGGGGGACCGGGCTCATTCGGCGACAAAGAGGTCCGTGGCGGGGGTGTGAGGCCGCCGTCCGTGCGGCCAGGCCGCTTTGGTGACGACACAACGATGTCGCCCGGTGTATCGCCCTGCGACCGCCGTGCCGGCTTCGCGACCGCCGTGCCGGCTTCGGGCGGCGTGTGCCGTGTCGCACCGGCTTCGGGCATTGTGCGCCACGGGAGGTGAAGCTGTGGCTTGGGCGTCCCGAGGGCTTGCCGTGCCGGGACGGGGTGCGTCGCAGGACGTGGAGCTGTGGCTTGGGGCGTGCGGGTGCGCCGCCCGAGAGCCCGCCGTGCCGGGGCGTGGTGCGCCGCAGGAGGGCGAGGCGTGGTTACGGGCGTGGTGAGGCGCCGGCGACGTGGGGCTCGTCGTGCCGGTTTCCGGGGTGGGGCTGCTCGCCGTACGACGGCGGGGTGGAGGCTTGCCGTACGGCTGCGGCGGGGTGGGTTATTTCTTCGGGGGAACGGGTTTGCCGCCGGGGAGGAACTGGGGCGGCGGGAAGCGGAGCTTGCGGATCTGCAGAGCGCGCATGGCGGCGTAGAAGCCGATGCCCTTCATGCTCTCGTCGGGGAACTTCTCGGTGGCCGTCTTCTTGACCTTCCAGGCCACCCAGACAGAGGTGAACAGGACGCCGACCATCATCACGGGCCAGCCGACCGTGATCACGGCGGCGTAGACGTAGCCGCGGATCTGCTCGGGGAAGGGCACCCATGTCAACAGCAGGATGACCAGCGAGAAGGGGAGGAAGTACTGGCTCACGACGCGGCGCGAGTCGACCCAGTCGCGGGCGAACTTGCGGACCGGGCCCCGATCGCGGGCAGGGAGGTATTTCTCCTCACCGCGGAGCATTCCCTCCCGGGCGCGCACGCGGTCGCCCGCCTGTCTCTCGCGGAGCTGTTTGTAAGCCTCTTTGCGATTGGCCGGGGCGTTTACCGGCTGGCGGCGGCGCCCTTCGGAATCACGGCGCTTGGGGGTAGGTCGACCCTTGCCCTGGGGCTTAGGATCGTTATTGGGGACGGGGGAGTCGTCCACGGTCTGCTGGGTGCGACGTCGGAACACGATGTTAAGCCTACCGGGACTGCAACTTGGTGACGCCCTCGTGCGTTATGCGTAGGGTAATCCCAAGGCGGCTCCTATGGGGGCGGTACGAACCGGGGAGACCCGAAGCAGAAGCTAAGAAGGGGACGGCCGACGCGCATGAGCGTGATGAAGAGACTTTCGATGATCTTCAAGTCCAAGGCCAACAAGGCCCTGGACAAAATGGAGGACCCGCGCGAGACCCTCGACTACTCCTACCAGCGGCAGCTGGAGCTGCTGCAGAAGGTCCGCAGGGGTGTCGCCGACGTCGCCACGTCGCGCAAGCGGGTCGAGTTGCAGGTCAACCAGTTGGAACAGCAGTCCACGCGGCTTGAGGACCAGGGGCGCAAGGCGCTCGCGGCCGGTCGTGAGGACCTCGCCCGTGAGGCGCTGACCCGCCGCGGCGGTCTGCAGACGCAGATCGCGGACCTGCGGCTGCAGCACAACAATCTGCAGGCGGAGGAGGAGAAGCTCACCACCGCCTCCCACAGGTTGCAGGCCAAGGTCGATTCCTTCCGCACCAAGAAGGAGACCATCAAGGCCACCTACACCGCGGCCGAGGCACAGACCAGGATCAACGAGGCGTTCTCCGGCATCTCCGAGGAGATGGGCGACGTCGGCCTCGCGATCCAGCGGGCCGAGGACAAGACCGCGACCATGCAGGCCCGAGCCGGAGCGATCGACGAGCTGCTCGCCAGCGGCGCGCTCGAAGACTTCACCGGCAAGCGCGACGACATCCAGGCCGAGCTCGACCGGATGGGCGCCGGGAGCGACGTCGAGCTGGAACTCCAGCGGATGCGCGCCGAGCTGGGCCAGGGCACCGGGCCGAGGGACGCCATCGAGCCGGGACAGTCACAGGGATACCAGCAGCCCCCCCAGCAGGCCCCCCAGGCCCAGCCGTACCGCCAGCCAGGGGAGGGCGCATGATCGTCCGAATCATGGGCGAGGGACAGATCGAGGTGGCCGCCGACGACATCGGCGTGCTCAATTCGCTCGACACCGAGCTTGAGGCGGCTATCGAGGCGGGAGACGAGTTCGTCTTCCGCGCGAAGCTGCACGCACTGCTCGACAAGGTCCGCCAGGTGGGCAAGTCGCTGCCTGACGACAGCCTTGAGGCCTCGGAGCTGATTCTGCCGCCGTCCGACGCGTCCATGGACGAAGTCAGGGAGATGCTGGGCGATGAAGGCCTCATCCCCGGATAGCTTCCGTTCATGACACGCACCCGGTTCGCCGCCGACCGGGGTCTGACCGGCCGCATGGTCACCACCCTGTTTCTGCTCGGCTTGCTCTATGTGGTCTTCGTGGCCGTTCTGATCGCCCTGGGAGTCCAGGCGGTCACGGTCTTGGTGTTGGCCGGAGGAATGCTGCTGGCGCAGTACTTCCTGTCCGACAAGATCGCGCTTTTCGCGATGAACGGACGGGTGGTCACGCCGGAGGAGGCTCCGGAGTTGCACGGCCTGATCGACCGGCTGTGCGCTATGGCCGACATGCCCAAACCACGGGTGGCGATCGCGGACTCCGACGTCCCCAACGCGTTCGCCACCGGGCACAGCCAGAAGAAGTCAGTGGTCTGCGCGACCACCGGCCTGTTGCGCCGGCTGGAGCCCGAGGAGCTGGAAGGCGTGCTCGCGCACGAGATGTCGCACGTCGCGCACCGCGACGTGGTGGTGATGACGATCGCGTCCTTCCTCGGCATCGTGGCCGGCCTGATGACCAAGTTCGCGCTCTACTCCGGCCTCGGCCGTGGCCGGGACGATCGCGGCGGGCCGCCGATCGGGCTGATCATCCTGCTGGTCTCCGGGCTGGTGTACGTCATCAGCTTCCTGCTGACCCGCGCCTTGTCCCGCTACCGTGAACTCGCCGCCGACCGGGCCGCGGCGTTGCTGACCCAGCGGCCCTCCGCCCTGGCCAGCGCGCTGACGAAGGTCAGCGGTGAGATGGCCCGCATTCCGACGCGGGACCTGCGCCAGGCCGAGCCGTTCAACGCCTTCTTCTTCACGCCCGCGCTGTCTTCCGGCACGAGCATCGCCGCGCTGCTGGCCACCCACCCGCCGCTCGAACGACGGCTGGCGGAGCTCGGGAAGATCTCCGCCCAACTCGGCCAGGGAGGCTGAGATGGGCTGGCTCGACGCGCTGCTCGGCCGTACGAAGGTCGCCAAGCCTGATCTCGACGCGCTGTTCGCGCTGCCGTCCGCCGCGCTGACGCTCCAGGCCGCGACCGAGTTCGTGCCCACGGGCGTCGGGTCGGTCTGCTTCCGCACGGCGGAGGGGGGCGCGTTCGCCAGGCTGGAGCGCGACGCCGGGGCGCTGCTCGGCGAGCGGGCCGAGCGGTCCACCGACGACTACGGGTACACGTGGATGCTGCTGCGCCGTGCCTCCGACGACGTGAGCGGCCTGGTCACCGAGTTGCACGCGGTGAACTCCACGCTGGAGGAGGCCGGGTTCGGGCCGTCGCTGCTGTGCTCCCTGGTCTGCTTCACCGGTCCCGGTGACCGGAGCCTGGCGATCGTCTATCTCTACAAGCAGGGCACTTTCTATCCTTTCGCGCCGCTCGGCGGGCAGCGCAGGGACAACTCCCTGGAACTGCAGATCCGCGGCGCCCTGTCCGCGGAGCTGACCATCGAGCCCGATCTCAGCCGCTGGTTCCCCGTCTGGGGCGCCCCGGGTCTTTGATCCCTGCCTTGCCTCACGACCGCCTCAGCGGCACGCTGTACGACACGACGACTCGCTGGGGGTTCTTGATGAGGCAGTGGACACACGCCGAGTACACCGAGGCTGTGGAGCGGGAGATCACCCGGATGGCCGACGCCGTGGCGGGTCAGGACATGTCGGTGCCCGTGCCGACCTGCCCGGGATGGGACATCGGCGCGTTGATCGCGCACGTCGGCGGTGTTCACCGGTGGTCCGCGGCGATGGTCCGCGACCTGTCGGACAAGCGGTATGACCTGGCGAAGATGGATCACGGGCTGCCCGAGGACCGCGCCGCCTACCCGGAATGGCTCGCCGAGGGCGCCGGCATCCTGCGGGCGGCGCTGAGCGCCCACGACCCCGACGCGCCGATGTGGGCCATCACCGACGTCGGGCGGGTGGGGTTCTGGGCGCGGCGCCAGCTCCAGGAGACGGTCGTGCACCGCGCCGACGCCGAGATCGCCCTCGGCGTTGCCCCGATGATCGACGAGGCCGTCGCCGCCGACGGAGTCGACGAGTATCTCAGCCTTCTTCCGCACGCACGGTGGCGCAAGAGAGTTCTGGAGTTGACCGGCGACGGGGAGACGATCTCCTGGCAGGCCGACAGCGGGGCCGGATGGCTGATCACTCTGCACGCCGACGGCTTCGACCATGAGCCGTCCCTCCAGCCGGGCACGGTCACCGTCCGCGCCGCGACCTCCGGCGACCTGCAACTGCTCGCCTGGGGCAGGCGCGACGCCGGCGACTACGCGGTGGAGGGCGACGAGGCGTTCCTGGCCTGGTGGCTGGAACGCGCCGCCATCTAGCCCCGGCCGTCAGTCCCGGGCCGTCGTCACGGCCCCAGCGGGGCCGTGGCTCGGCGGCCACGCGTGCGCTCGTGGCCTGGTTCTGAGGGGTGTCCCGTCAATGTCCGTTGGTGCGGTTCGATGTCGTCATCGGCTGTCACCGCTGTGCTCGGCCAGGAGTGCGAATCCGTGGCGGTCGACTGATGCGGCGGTGGCAGAGAGGACGACGACGCTGCGTCAACCGTAGTTGACAGCTCCAGCGGTCGTCAACCTATGTTGACGGCGTCGATGCGGGAGTCCCGGATGTTGCTGGGGGTGCATGGTCCTAACAAATGATCTAAGGGCCGTGTCTGGCGCTGTCGCAGCTCGTTGGTCTCAGCCGGAAGCGTGAAGAAGGGCGAAGAGTCCGTTGAGCCGCGGCTATGACAACCTATGGATCTATGCACTTCAGAACGGGCACCCCGGACGATGCCACCCTAATCGCGGCCCTGCACACCGAAAGTTGGCGGAGCGCATACGCCGGGATCATGCCGGCCGCGTACCTGAACGGCCCGCTTCTGGAGGAGCGTGACGCGCTCTGGACCGCCCGCCTTTCCCGCGAGGTCATGGACGCGTCCCACCTGCTGATCGCCGAACGAGGCGGCACCCTCCAGGGGTTCGCCTACCTGGTGGTCCAGCCCGACGACCGCGTCCTGCTGGACAACCTCCACGTCCGACCGGACCGTAAAGGCTCCGGCATCGGTCGCGAGCTGATGCGCCAGGCATTCGACTGGGCCACCGTCCGGCATCCGGGCAAGACGGTCTACCTGGAGGTGCTCAAGGACAACGCCCCGGCCATCGCCTTCTACGAGCGATGCGGTGGCACGGTCACGCGTGAGTTCCGGGAGATGCTTTCTGGAGACTTCGAGCTTCCGATGATCGAGTACTCCTGGGCGTCGGAGGCTCGGAAGCGCGCGACGACCGAGCCGGTCACGACGTAGATCCGGGCGCTCAGGAGCCCTGGCATAAAGATCATCGGATGAGGCGTCGCCAACGGATGACCGCGGCGGCGAGGGCGCTTCGTGGATGTCGTCGGGATTTCCCAGCGGGGCCCTTGGCGGGCCAGGTGTGCCGGCCGGTCGTGGCGGGGTCCTGTCGGCCGCGCCACGACCGTTCGCACGTGTGCCGCCGGTTCACCAAGGGCCGGCAGGCCGCCCGGTGGGGATCAGGGGAGGGCGAGCATGCGGTTCAGGGCGGCCTCCGCCCAGTGGGCGGTGTCCGGGTCGACGGTGATCTGGTTGACGACCTGGCCGTCCACGAGCGACTCCAGCGCCCACACCAGGTGGGGCAGGTCGATGCGGTTCATCGTGGAGCAGTAGCAGACCGCGCGGTCCAGGAACGTGACGTTCTTGTCGGGGAAGTCCTGTCCGAGGCGCTTGACCAGGTTGAGCTCGGTGCCGATCGCCCAGGAGGAGCCGGCGGGCGCCTCCTGCAGCATCTTGATGATGTACTCGGTGGAGCCGACGTGGTCGGCCTTGGTGACCACCTCGTGGCGGCACTCGGGATGCACGAGCACGTTCACGCCGGGAATGCGCTGCCGTACGTCGTCGACGGACTCGGGCGTGAAGCGGCCGTGCACCGAGCAGTGGCCGCGCCAGAGGATCATCTTGGCGTCCCTGAGCTGGGCGTCGGTCAGCCCGCCGTTGGGGCGGTGCGGGTTGTAGACGACGCAGTCCTCCAGGCTGAGACCCATCTCCAGCACCGCGGTGTTCCGGCCGAGGTGCTGGTCGGGCAGGAAGAGGACCTTCTCTCCTCGTTCGAACGCCCAGTCGAGGGCGCGGCGGGCGTTGGAGGAGGTGCACACCGCTCCGCCGTTGCGGCCGCAGAACGCCTTGATGTCGGCGCTGGAGTTCATGTAGGTGATCGGCACGACCTGCTCGGCGATCCCGGCGTCCTCCAGCGACTCCCAGCACTCCTCGACCTGGTCGAAGGTGGCCATGTCGGCCATCGAACAGCCCGCCGCCAGGTCCGGCAGCACGACCTTCTGGGCGTCGCCGGTGAGGATGTCGGCCGACTCGGCCATGAAGTGCACGCCGCAGAAGACGATGTACTCGGCCTCGGGGCGGGCGGCGGCCTCGCGGGCCAGCTTGAAGGAGTCGCCGGTCACGTCGGCGAACTGGATGACCTCGTCGCGCTGGTAGTGGTGGCCCAGGATGAAGAGCCGGCTCCCGAGTGCGGCCTTGGCGGCGCGGGCCCTGGCCACGAGTGCCGGATCCGAGGCCGCGGGCAGCTCCCCGGGGCAGTCGACCCCGCGCTCGCTGTGCGGATCGGTGTCCCGGCCGAGGACGAAGAGCGGAAGCCCGGTCTGGGTGGTCGTCACGGCCATACCCCCTTATCGTCGAACTGACGACATAATCATTACACACCGTTTGACGGTATTTATGCCGACCCCCCATCCAGTCATGGCCAGGTCGAGCATGCAGGAAGGAACAGGAATGTGTAGGGCTTGGGAGGTGTTGGTAGCGTCTAGGTAGGACGTCACAAGCAGTCAGTCGCCTTCGGGGGCTGGATCCAGACGCGGGAGTCAGCACATGACGGTTGAGAGCAGCAGCGAGACCACGCAGCAGGGCATGATCCTCACGGACGCGGCCGCGGCCAAGGTGAAGAGCCTGCTTGAGCAGCAGGGCGAGGAAGGGCTCGCGCTGCGCGTGGCCGTCCAGCCCGGCGGCTGTTCCGGTCTCAGGTACCAGCTCTTCTTCGACGACCGTTCGATGGACGGCGACGTCGTGTCGGACTTCGGCGGAGTCAGCGTGGTCACCGACCGGATGAGCGCGCCGTACCTCACGGGCGCCAGCATCGACTTCGTCGACACGATCGAGAAGCAGGGCTTCACGATCGACAACCCGAACGCCACCGGCTCATGTGCCTGCGGCGACTCGTTCAACTAGGGCGGTCTTCACCCGAGGACCTCGCCGGTCGGCTGACGGGCGGGGTCTTCGCGTATTCTTGCGTGGCTCATCGACGGATGCAGACAACGAGGAGAATCACCCCGTGCGCATCGCCGTAACCGGCTCCATCGCAACAGACCATCTGATGACCTTCCCCGGTCGCTTCGGCGACCAGCTCATCGCCGAGCAACTCGACCGGATCTCCCTGTCGTTCCTCGTCGACGACCTCCAGATCAGGCGGGGCGGAGTCGCGTCCAACATCTCCTTCGGCATGGGCTGCCTGGGCCTCACGCCGATCCTGGTGGGCGCGGTGGGTGACGACTTCGCCGACTACCGGTCGTGGCTGGAACGGCACGGCGTCGACTGCGCGTCGGTCTACGTCTCCGACCTGCACCACACCGCGCGCTTCCTGTGCACGACCGACGAGGATCACAACCAGATCGCGTCGTTCTACACCGGCGCGATGGCCGAGGCCCGCGAGATCGAGTTGCAGCCGGTGAGCGAGCGCGTCGGCGGGCTCGACCTGGTGCTGGTGAGCCCCAACGACCCCGACGCGATGCTGCGCCACACCGAGGAGTGCCGCCAGCGGGGAATCCCGTTCGCAGCGGACCCCTCGCAGCAGCTCGCCCGGATGGAGGGCCCGCAGATCCGGCAGCTCATCGACGGCGCCGCCTATCTGTTCACCAACGACTACGAGAAGGCCCTCGTCGAGCAGAAGACGGGCTGGTCCGACGAGGAGGTCCTGGACCGCGTCGGAGTCCGGGTGACCACGCTCGGCCCGAAGGGCGCCCGGATCGACCGCAAGGGCGAGCCGTCGCTGCACATCTCCCCGGCCCAGGAGGAGAGCAAGGCCGACCCCACGGGCGTCGGCGACGCCTTCCGGGCCGGCTTCCTGTCGACCCTGGCCTGGGGTCTGTCCCTGGAGCGCTGCGCCCAGGTCGGCAACCTCGTCGCCACCCATGTGCTGGAGCACGTCGGCGGGCAGGAGTACGAGCTGTCGCAGCAGACCTTCCTGGAGCGGTTCACCGGCACGTACGGCGCCGACGCCGCCGCCGAGGTGGCACAGCACGTCCGCTGCCACCGCCCCTGATCCCGATGAGTACGGCGTGCGCCCCCCGGCGCACGCCGTACTTGTCTCTCACACGCCGGCGTAGACGCGGCTCACGAACTCGGCGAGCTGGTCGTCCGGCAGGTGTTTGGCCAGGTCGACCTCGCTGATCATGCCGACGATCCGATGGTTCTCGATCACCGGGAGCCGCCGGATCTGGTTCTTCTCCATCTTGATCAGGGCCTCCTGGACGGGGGCGTCCGCATCGACCCAGACAAGCCCCGTGGCCATCTCCCCGGCCGTCACCTTGGCCGGGTCGTGCCCGGCCGCGACGCATTTGATCACGATGTCGCGGTCGGTGATGATGCCCTTGAGGCGGTCGTCGGGCCCGCAGATCGGCAGGGCGCCCACTCCCATTTCGCGCATCATCTGCGCGGCCCGGTCCAGGGTCTCGTGTGCCTCGATGCACCGGGCGCCAGGATGCATCAGTTCCTTGGCGGTCTCGTGCTTCTCACCGCACCCCATCTGATCCCCCCGAAGTCTCGGTTCCTTCGATGGGGGCTTTCTACCCGTTTGGGGTGATTTCAGTAGTTTCGCCGGACGTGAATGGCCCAGCCGCCCTCCGGCAGTTCGAACGTGGCCACGTGCTTGTGCGACTTCAGCCGGCACCAGGCGGGTATGTCGGTGAAGGCGGCCGGGTCGTCGGCCAGCACTGAGACGACGGAGTTCATCGGCACCTGGTTGATCTGCTCGGCCAGCCAGATGATCGGGATGGGGCACTTCTTGCCCAGGGCGTCGATGGTCAGCGCGGGCGCCTGCGGTGCCTCTTCCTGTTTGGCCTGCCAGCGCGACATCACGAGCTCACCCCTGCTTCGAGTCGGATACGGCGCACGATGTCGGGAAGGACGGCGAGGAAACGGTCGACGTCTGTGACAGACGTGCCCCGAGGCAGCGATACCCGGACGTTTCCATGCGTAAGCACACCCATCGCCTCCAAAACGTGCGATGGACGAAGCGTACTCGCCGTGCACGAACTTCCCGACGATACGGAGAATCCGGCCTTGTCCAACTCGCCCAGCAGTGCCTCGCCCTCCACGTAGAGGCACGAGAAGGTGACGATGTGCGGTGCCCGCGCGGCCGGATCGCCGATCACCTCCACGTCGGGGATCGTGCGCGCGACGGTGTCCCTGATCCGCTCCACCAGCTTCGAGAGCCGGGCCTGTTCGTCGCGTTCGGCCGCGCTCGCCCGCAGTGCCGCCGCCGCCGCGACGATCGCCGGCACGTTCTCGAACCCCGGCACCCGCCGCCCCTCCCTCTCGTCCTCGGGCAGCGGCGAACGGAACCTGGTGCCCTTCCGCACCGCCAGCACGCCCACACCGGCCGGCCCGCCCCACTTGTGGGCACTCGCCGCCAGCACCGACCAGCCCCCGGGAACCGGCAGGCGGCCCGCCGTCTGGGCGGCGTCGACCAGCAGCGGCACCCCCGCCTCCCGGCAGGCGGCGGCGACCTCGGTGATCGGCTGGAGCGTTCCGACCTCGTGGTTGGCGGTCTGCAGGCAGGCCAGCGCCGTACCCGGTGCGGCGACGGCCGCGGCGAACACCTCGGCGAGGACCGCCCCGGTACGGCTCACGCCGACCGTCTCCACCGAGCCGCCCGCCCGCTCGTGCAGCCCCGCGGCGTGCAGCACGCTGGAATGCTCGACGGCACCGACCACCAGATGCCGTCCCGTGCGGCGGCGCCCGTGTAGGGTTCCCAGGACACCGAGGTGCACCGCCTGAGTTCCCGACGTGGTGAAGGAAATCTCGTCGGGGCGGGCCCCCAGTTCCTCGGCGACCTCCGCGCGAGCCTGTTCCAGTGACAGTCGTGCGCGGCGGGCGGAGCCGTACAGTCGCGCAGGGTCCGCCCAACCGGCGTCAAGCGCCTCCAGCAGGGCTTCTCTCGCCTGCGGGCGCAGCGGTTCGGTCGAAGCGGCGTCGAAGTAGACCACACCGCGACATTAACGGGGGCTGCGCAGAGGGGCGACTGGGGTTAGCGATAATGTGTGCCCGACCAAGCTGTGATAATGAAAACGACCGCCCAGGAGTGACTCCTGGGCTGCATCTGTGGGGTAGGCGATCCGTGAGTCCGACCCGCCGTTCGACACGGCGTTCGTTGGCCCGCCGCAGGGTGCCACGTGCTGCCGCTTTGGCGTTGCTGTTGGCCTCCGCGACGGCGTGTAGTACCGAAGAGTGGTCCCGTGGCGGGATGCCTGAAACCATCACCAGGCAGGGCGACATCGTCCAGAGCCTGTGGAACGGGTCCTGGATCGCCGCGCTGGCCACCGGTGTGTTCGTGATCGGCCTGATCGTGTGGGCCTGCGTCTTCCACCGCAAGAAGAGATACTCCGACCAGGAGCTGCCGCCTCAGGTGCGGTACAACCTGCCGATCGAGATCCTGTACACCGTGGTGCCGATCATCATGGTCGCGGTGTTCTTCTACTTCACCGCGCGCGACCAGAACGAGCTCGACAAGTTGTCCGGGAACCCCGACGTCAAGGTCAAGGTCGAGGCCTTCCAGTGGAGCTGGCGCTTCACCACGGAGTACCAGGGCAAGACGGTCTCCGTCGTGGGCGATCCGGTCGACGACTACCGCAACGGCCCCGAGTTGGTCCTGCCGGCCAGTAAGAAGGTCGAGTTCGACCTCGTCTCCGACGACGTCATCCACTCGTTCTGGGTCCCGGCGTTCCTGTTCAAGCGGGACGTCATCCCGGGGGTGCAGAACAGGTTCGAGGTGGAGACGCTCAACAAGCCCGCCGTCTACGCCGGCCGGTGCGCGGAGCTCTGCGGATACGACCACAGCAAGATGCTGTTCAAGGTGAAGCTCGTGCCTCAGGCCGAGTTCGACCAGTACATCGCCAGCCAGGCGGGGAGTGCCCAGTGACCGCCATCAACGAACCCGTCCGTCAGGCCATCACGCCGCGACCGACCCGCAAGGGCTCGATCATCGCGAAGTGGGCCTCCTCGACGGACCACAAGGTGATCGGTCACCTGTACCTGATCACCTCGTTCTGCTTCTTCCTGATCGGCGGCGTGATGGCGCTGATCATGCGGGCGGAGCTGGCGCAGCCGGGTCTCGACCTGGTGAGCCGGGAGCAGTTCAACCAGCTCTTCACCATGCACGGCACGATCATGCTGCTGCTGTTCGCGACCCCGCTGTTCGCCGGGTTCGCCAACGAGCTGATGCCGCTGCAGATCGGCGCGCCCGACGTGGCGTTCCCCCGGCTGAACATGGTCAGCTACTGGATGTTCCTGTTCGGCGGGCTCATCACGGTCAGCGGCTTCTTCACCCCGGGCGGCGCGGCCAGCTTCGGCTGGTTCGCCTACACCCCGCTCTCCAACGCGGTGAGCTCCCCGGGCATCGGCGGCGACCTGTGGATCATGGGCCTGGTGCTCGCCGGCCTGGGCACGATCCTCGGCGCGGTCAACTTCATCACCACGATCATCTGCATGCGGGCGCCCGGCATGACCATGTTCCGGATGCCGATCTTCACCTGGAACGTGCTGCTCACCTCGATCCTGGTGCTGCTCGCCTTCCCGGTGCTGGCCGCCGCGCTGCTGGCGCTGGAGGCCGACCGCAAGCTCGGCGCGCGGATCTTCGACCCGGAGACCGGCGGGGCGATGCTCTGGCAGCACCTCTTCTGGTTCTTCGGGCACCCCGAGGTCTACATCATCGCGCTGCCGTTCTTCGGCATCGTGACCGAGATCCTGCCGGTGTTCAGCCGCAAGCCGCTGTTCGGATACATCAGCCTCATCGGCGCGACCATCTCCATCGCGGGCCTGTCGATCACGGTGTGGGCGCACCACATGTTCCCCACGGGGCAGGTGCTGCTGCCGTTCTTCTCCTTCATGACGTTCCTCATCGCGGTGCCCACCGGGGTGAAGTTCTTCAACTGGGTCGGCACGATGTGGCGCGGCCACCTGACGTTCGAGTCGCCGATGCTGTTCTCGATCGGCTTCCTGGTGACCTTCCTGCTGGGCGGGCTCACCGGCGTCATCCTGGCCTCGCCGCCGCTCGACTTCCACATCAGCGACACCTACTTCGTCGTCGCCCACTTCCACTACGTGGTCTTCGGCACCGTGGTCTTCGCGATGTTCGCCGGGTTCTACTTCTGGTGGCCGAAGTTCACCGGCAAGATGCTCAACGACACGATGGGCAAGGTGCACTTCTGGACGCTGTTCATCGGCTTCCACACCACCTTCCTCGTGCAGCACTGGCTCGGCGTGATCGGCTTCCCGCGCCGCTACGCCGACTACTCGCCGGCCGACGGTTTCACCGACCTGAACATGATCTCCTCCGCGGGCGCGTTCCTGCTCGGCCTGTCCACCCTGCCGTTCCTGTGGAACGTGTGGCGGACTCACAAGACGGCGCCGAAGGTGACCGTGGACGACCCGTGGGGCTTCGGAGGGTCGCTCGAATGGGCCACCTCCTGCCCGCCGCCGCGCCACAACTTCACCTCGCTGCCGCGGATCCGGTCTGAGCGCCCCGCGTTCGACCTGCACTATCCGCACGTCTCGGCCAAGAACCAGTTGGAGGATGCCCGATGAAGGTACAGGGCTGGCTGTTTCTGCTCACCGGTCTGTTCTTCGCCGGAGTGGACGTCGTCTACTGGTTCTGGTCGCGTGAGCCGGTCGGGACCACGGCGATGGCGATCTCGGTGGCGTTCGCGTTCATGATCGGCTACTACCTGATGTTCACGGCGCGCCGGATCGGCGACCAGCCGGAGGACGACAAGCAGGGCGAGATCAGCGACGGCGCCGGTGAGATCGGCTTCTTCAGCCCGAGCAGCTGGTGGCCGCTGTTCGTCACGCTCGCCGCGGCGCTGACCTTCGCCGGCTTCGTGATCGGATTCTGGCTGTTCATGATCGGTGTCCTCGCGGTCATCCTGACCATGATCGGCTTCGTGTTCCAGTACTACCGCGGGCAGTTCTCGCACTAGTCGTAAATTCCTTCAAAACGGGCGGTCGGCGAATGCCGGTCGCCCGTTTTGATGTTCTTTGCCAGCGCGGAGTAGCCCTTCCGTGACTATGGGTAAATAGACCACACATGGCGGGGGCCTGTGTGGGGGGAGTTCACGTGAGGCACGCAATCGGGGGAACAGGGCTGCTGGCGACGGCGGTCCTGCTGACATCTTGCTCGCCGGGAGCCGTCGCGGACGGCGAGGAACGGCGGGTGCGGCCGGACGCGACGATCAACATCAGCCCGCAGGACAAGACCGGCAACATCGCGCCCGATGCTCCGGTCGTCGTGGCGGTGCACAACGGCACGTTGTCCAAGGTGACGGTGAGCTCGAGGAAGGGATCGCTGTCGGGCGTGCTCAGCGCCGACGAGACGCAGTGGCGCAGCCGGGGCACCGCCACCCCCGGCACGACGTACAGGGTCACCGCGGTCGCGACCAACCTGGACGGCAAGACCACCAAGGCGACGAGCACCTTCTCGATCGTCAAGGCGACGAGCACCTTCTCGATCGAGACCCTTCTGCCGCACCGTTACGACACCGGCCTCACCGTCGGCGTCGGCATGCCCATCATGATCACCTTCGACAAGGACATCACGGACCGGGTCGGCGTCGAACGCAACCTGCAGGTCCAGTCCTCGAAGCCGGTCGTGGGGGCCTGGCACTGGTTCGACGACCGTACGGTGCACTTCAGGCCGAAGAAGTTCTGGCCGGCGAACACCAAGGTCAGGATGATCGCCCGGCTGGCCGGCGCACGCGGCGGCGAGGGGATGTACGGCACGAAGAACCAGGTGCTCGACTTCAAGATCGGCCGATCCCAGATCACCAGCGGCCGGCTCGACCGGCACAACATGAAGGTCAGGCGCAACGGAAAGGTGGTCAGGGACATCCCGTTCAGCGCCGGCCAGGGCGGGGTGATGAAATATCACACCACCAGCGGCATCCACCTCGCCATGTCCCGTGAGCCCGTCACGGTCATGACGTCGCCCGGCATCGGCCCCGGCCAGGCCGGTTACTACCAGCTCACCGTCTACAACACCGTCCGCATCTCCAACAGCGGCGAGTACGTCCACAGCGCGCCCTGGTCCGTCGGCTCCCAGGGCAACTCCAACGTCAGCCACGGCTGCGTGAACGTCAGTCCCAGCCACGCCCGCTGGTTCATCGACAACACCCTGATCGGCGACCCGATCATCCTGACCGGCTCGCCTCGCCCGCTCGAACCGCTCAACGGCTGGGGCCAGTGGCAGGAGACCTGGAAGCAGTGGCTGCAGTGGAGCAGCCTCGGCTTCGACTACACCACCGACACCCTGAGCAGCGCGTCCTGAGAATTCCGCACGTACGCCGCTGAGTGGCCTCCTGAGACGTGAAGAGGGGCCCGGAGTATTCCGGGCCCCTCTTCACGGTCTGAATCAGCGTGTGAGCGACTTGTCGTCGTCAGCCGGGCTGATCGCCGGGTGCTCCTCGTGGTGCTCCTCGATGGGAATCTTCTCCCCGCCGTAGGTTTCGCTCATCTTGGCGCGCAGGCGGCCGATCGGGCCGCGCAGGCCCTTCGGCGGGATGCCTTCGCCGTCGGGGGCGGCGGCGATCGTCGGGATCGCCTCCTTGCCCCGCATGTGCGCGGCGATGTCGTCCGCCGGGGGCACGTGGACCTCGATGAACTCACCGTGCGGCAGGCGCTTGATGACGCCGGACTCCACCCCGTGCCCGAGTATCGCGGCGTCGTTGCGCTGCAGACCCAGGCACATCCGGTAGGTGATCGCGTAGGCCAGGGCAGGCCCCAGGAAGACCGCGATCCGGCCGAACCACGTCGTCGTGTAGAGCGAGATGTGGAAGAACGCGGACAACTCATCGTTGGCGCCGAGCAGCCAGAGCACGCCGTAGAACGTGATGGCCGACATCCCGATCGCGGTGCGGTGCGGGTTGTTGCGCGGGCGGTCGGCGATGTGGTGCTCGCGCCGGTCGCCGGTCACCCACTGTTCCAGGAACGGATAGAGCGCGAGGCCCGTCATGATGATGCCCATCGGCACCAGCGCCGGGATGATCACGCTCAACGGCAGGGTGTATCCCAGAACGTTGATCTCCCACGCCGGCATGATGCGCAGCGAGCCTTCCAGGAAGCCCATGTAGAAGTCGGGCTGCGACCCCGCCGAGATGTCGGCCGGTGTGTAGGGACCGAACGCCCAGATCGGGTTGATCTGCGCGAAGGTCGCAAGACCGGCGATGACGGCGAAGGTGAACAGGAAGTACGCCCCGGCCTTCGCCATGAAGGCGGGATAGAACGGCGCCCCGACCACATTCTTGTTCGTACGGCCCTTGCCCGGCATCTGCGTGTGCTTCTGCACCCACATAAGGATCATGTGGGCCGAGATCAGCGCCAGCAGGATGCCCGGGATGAGCAGGATGTGCAGTGAGTAGAACCGGGCCATGACGTCCTCGCCCGGATACTCGCCGCCGAACAGGAAGAAGGAGACGTACGTGCCCACCAGCGGCAGCGAGATCGCCACTCCCTGGGTGATCCGCAGGCCCGCGCCCGACAGCAGGTCGTCAGGGAGCGAGTAGCCGGTCAGGCCCTCCGCCAGCGCCAGGGTCAGCAGCAGGACGCCGATGATCCAGTTGAGCTCGCGCGGCTTGCGGTATGCCCCGGTGAAGAACACGCGGAGCATGTGCACCATCATGCCGGCGATGAACAACAGCGCCGCCCAGTGGTGCATCTGGCGCATCAGCAGGCCGCCGCGCACGTCGAAGCTGATGTTCAGCGACGACGCGTACGCCTCGGACATCAGGATGCCCTTGAGCGGCTCGTAGGAGCCGTCGTAGACGACGTGGTTCATTCCTGGCTTGTACCAGAACGTCAGGAACGTCCCGGTGAGCAGCAGGATGATGAAGGAGTAGAGCGCGATCTCGCCGAGCAGGAACGACCAGTGGTCGGGGAAGATCTTCCTGAGGTTGCGCTTGAGGAAGTTGCCCGCGCCGATCCGGTCGTCGATGAAGCTGCTCGTGCCCGCGATTGGCTTGGGAACAGGTCCGGTGCTCATACCTGGCCGCCCTTCTCCCTGACCTCTGCCTCGGCGTCGCCGCGTTCCCAGAAGCTGGGGCCGACGGGGACGGGGAAGTCGCCCTTGGCGACCAGGTAGCCCTGACCGTCGACGCCGATCGGCAGCTGGGGCAGCGGCCGGGCCGCCGGGCCGAAGATGACCCTGGCCCCGTCGGTGGCGTCGAAGGTGGACTGGTGGCAGGGGCACAGGATGTGGTGGGTGCTCTGCTCGTACAGGGCCGCCGGGCAGCCGACGTGCGTGCAGATCTTGGAGTAGGCCACGATCCCGTTGTGGGTCCAGTTCTTGTTGGTCCCGGACTTGATCTCTTCGGGGCGCAGGTTGATCAGGATCAGCGTGGCCTTGGAGAGCGCGTTGAGGTCGTGCTCGTAACCTTCCGGCACCACCGACAGCAGGCCGCCGGGGGAGTTGAAGTCGGCCGCCCTGATGGGCTGGCCGGAGCCCTCGACGACGAGCCGCAGCTCCTTGCCGCCGTGCTGCTTGGGATCCCACACCGTGTGGCGCAGTTTGGTCTCCGGCAGCGGTCCGAGGTCCTTCAGCAGCACCAGCGGGGCGAGTCCCAGCGGAGCCGTCGCGAGGAGCAGCGTACGGCGGAGCAGCGGCCGCTTGGTGATGCCGCTCTCCTGCGCGCCCTGCATGAAGGTCTCGCCGACCTCGCTGCGCACCTCCTCGTCGGAGGCCATCGCGTGGCGCTCCTGCACGAGGTTGTACTTCGGCATGACCATGCGGACCCAGACCACGATGCCGACCGCCAGGCCGAGCAGGGCCAGGGTCAGGGTGCCGCCGAGCGCGAGGTTCGAGACCCCGGTGCTGTCGAGGTCGCCGACCTGGAAGGCCACGTAGGAGGCGATGAAACCGATTCCCGCGAGGAAGGTGACGGTGAAGCACAAGGCGGCGAGACGCTCGCCCTTCTTGGCCGTACGGGGATCCTGCAGGGAGACGCCGGGGACCTTGAGCACCTCGGTGCTCTCCTCCTCGCCCAGCATCGGTGTGCCGGGCGGAGGTGTGCCGATCACGCGCTTGGGAACGCGTTCGTCCGGCTGCTCTGTGCCGTTCGTGTTGTCAGTCATTTGGCCTGTCGCCTCTTCGCGGTGATCCAGATGGCGGCGAGTGCCATGCCGCCGATGCCGACGATCCACGCCACGAGACCCTCGGTGACCGGGCCGATGCGACCCAGGCCGAAACCGCCCGGGTCCTTCTGCTCGCGCACGCCCACGATGTAGGCGATCATGTCACGCTTCTGCTCGGGCGTGATGATGGAGTCGTTGAAGACCGGCATGGCCTGCGGGCCGGTGACCATGGCCGCGTAGATCTGGGTGGGCGACGCCTCGTTCAGGTTCGGGGCGTACTTGCCCTCGGTGAGCGCGCCGCCGGCGCCGACCCAGTTGTGACAGCTGATGCAGTTCGCTCGGAACAGCTCGCCGCCCTTCGCCTCGTTGCCCAGAGCGGGATCCACCTGCTCCTTGCTCGGCACGGTGGGCCCGCCGCCGAGAGACTGCACATATGCCGCCAGCTGGTCGATCCGCTTGGGGGTCACCCAGGGGGCCAGAGGCTTTCGCGGGGCCTGGGCCCCGGGGTTCGCGGCCGGCATGCGCCCGCTGCTGACCTGGAAGTCGACCGCCGCCGCGCCGACACCGACGAGCGTGGGCCCGTTCTCGGTGCCCTGGGCCTGCGGGCCGTGGCAACTGGAGCAGGTCTTCTCGAAGAGCTTCTTTCCCTCGGCCACGTCATCGACCTTGCCGGACGCGATCGCCGCGTCTGCGCTCTGGTTCCCGGGAGCAGTGAGGGTGTACACCCCCCCGAGCAGGGTCAGAGCGAAGAGCAGGACGGCGTATCTCGCGAGGGGATGCCGCCGACCAGCGGTGATCCTATTCACAGAGATCCCCGTTCCGGTTAGTGAATGATGTAGATGGTCGCGAAGAGGCCGATCCAGACAACGTCGACGAAGTGCCAGTAGTAGGACACGACGATCGCGCTGGTCGCCTGCTCATGGGTGAAGCGCTTCGCGGCGTACGTGCGTCCCAGCATGAACAGGAACGCGATCAGCCCACCGGTCACGTGCAGGCCGTGGAAGCCCGTGGTCAGGTAGAAGACCGAGTCGTAGGCCGAGTGCGAGAGGGTGTGCCCCTCGTTGATCAGCTGGCCGTACTCGTAGACCTGGCCGATGACGAAGACCAGGCCCATCAGGAAGCTGACGACATACCAGAAGCGCAGCTTGCCGACCTGGCCCTTTTCCGCGGCCCACACGCCCATCTGGCACGTCACACTCGACAGCACCAGGATGATCGTGTTGACCGTTGAGAACGGGACGTTCAGATGTGCCTCCGGCCAGGGCAGGCCCTGGCCGATGCTCACTGACCGGATGGTGAAGTACATCGCGAACAGCGCCGCGAAGAACATGAGCTCAGAGGACAGCCACACGATCGTCCCGACACTGACCAGGTTCGGCCGGCGGGACGCGTGTGCTGTCGTCGTCGTGATTGCGGATGCTGTCGCCACGGGCAGCATTATTGCGGCTCCCCTGCCCGGGTCGCCGCACGACCCCCCGTTAGGGGGAACAAAGGTCCCTGCAATGAGGGCAAATCAGGGCAATATGCGTCGCAAACCCGCCGGCCTGGGTTTCCGCCCCGGTCGACCGGTACCATCCCAGGTGACCATACCTCTTGGCACCGATGTGAGAGCGAGCCCGACCTTGACCACCGACAGGGCCACCGACGAGACGATGAAGGTCCTCGTCTACAGCGACGACGCGGCCACCCGAGAGAAGGTACGGCTGGCACTCGGCAGGCGGCCCGCCGCGGACGTCCCCTTCGTGGAGATCGTCGAGTGCGCCACCCAGCCCAAGGTGCTGCAGTACTTCGACTCCGGTGACATCGACGTCGCCATCCTCGACGGGGAGGCGCAGCCCGCGGGCGGCATGGGAGTCGCCCGTCAGGCCAAGGACGAGGTCTACGACTGCCCGCCGATCTGTCTCATCGTCGCCCGGCGCGACGATCGATGGCTCGCCAACTGGTCGCGCGCCGACGCGGTGGTGTCCCAGCCGCTCGACCCGATGGTCCTGGCCGACACCGTCGCCGACCTGATGCGACGGCGCTCCGCCACCCGCCTGACCTCCCACCAGCCCCGGTAGACCACACCTGGAGATCCCCATGGACGCGCGTACCAACTGGCCCGCGCTGTTGTCGGCGTTGCTCGCGGGAGAGCACCTGACCGCCGACGAGACCGCCTGGGCGATGAGGCAGATCATGTCGGGGAACGCCACCTCCGCCCAGATCGCCGGGTTCGCCGTGGCGCTGCGCGCGAAGGGGGAGACGGTCGCCGAGGTCACCGGGCTCGCCCGGGTGATGCTGGAGCTGTCGACGCCGCTCACCGTCGAAGGGCCGGTCGTCGACATCGTCGGCACCGGCGGAGACCGGGCGCACACCGTCAACGTCTCCACCATGGCGGCGATCGTGACCGCCGGGGCGGGCATCCGGGTCGTCAAGCACGGCAACCGGGCGGCGTCCTCCTCGTGCGGCGCGGCCGACGTGCTGGAGCACCTCGGCATCGCGCTCGACCTGACCCCCGAGCAGACGGCCACGACCGCCGCCGAGGCGAACATCGCCTTCTGCTTCGCACCCGCCTACCACCCCGCCCTGCGCTTCGCCGGTCCGGCCCGCAAGGAACTGGGCGTGCCGACCGTCTTCAACTTCCTCGGTCCGCTGACGAATCCGGCCCGCCCCGCGGCCCAGGCGGTCGGCGTCTTCCACGAGGGCATGCTGCCGGTCATCGCGGGAGTGTTCGCGGAGCGCGGGGTGTCGGCCCTCGTCTTCCGCGGCGACGACGGACTCGACGAGCTCACCGTCGGCACCACCTCCACCGTCTGGGTGGTGCGTGAGGGCACCGCCACGCGGACGGTCTTCGATCCCGCGGTGCTGGGCATCCCCCGGTCGCCCGTCTCCTCGTTGCGCGGCGGCGACGTCCAGTTCAACGCGCAGGCCGTCCGCGACCTGGTGAACGGCAAGACGGGGCCGGTCCGCGACGCCGTGCTGCTGAACGCCGCCGCGGGCATCGTCGTGGCCGAGGGGGTCGCGGGCGACCTCGACACCGTCATGGCCGCCGCGTACGCCCGCGCCGGCGAGGTCGTCGACTCCGGCGCGGCCGCCTCGGCCCTCGACCGCTGGATCGAGGTCAGCCGCTCCCTGCGCACCTCCTGACCCGCCCCTCCTCGCCGTCGTTTCGAGGAGGGCGAGGAGGCTCGCACATGTGCGAGCCGGATCGTCGCGGGAACGAATCCGGGTTAACTCACCGCCGGGTCGGCCAGGAAGCTAGCCTCCGGGGTCAAGACCAGCGGGGAGTCGTCTCCGGTCTTTTCCACCGTGGCGACGGCCCGGCCGGTACGGCCTTCAGTGCCTTGACAAGCAGGAGCATGAGCCATGGGCCACGCCGTGATGCCCACCATCCCGCCATGGCGCTTTCGCGCCGGCACGACGACAAGCACACCGCACCCGCCCGGCGACGGCTGACCAGCACCGCCCCATGAGGATGTTCGCTGGTGGGTGGTACTGCGTTCGAACCAGTGACCCCTCGCTCGCAAGTTGATCGAATGCGGGTTCCCACTGGACTTCCGCTGCGTCGCCCAGCCCTGGTCGTCCGCAAGCGCCCGCCGACGTCTGTGATCGTCTGCGACGGATGCCACACGCCGAACCGAGGCCGCCCGCGCGGTCATCTCCGAGATCTCCGGCCACGGCTGCGGCTGTATCGACACCTGCTGCTCCATCCACGGCCGGGAGGGAAAGAGGACCGCACGATGCATCATTCAGTCAGACCGAGCAGGGATCACAGACCACCCTCATGCGTGCTGATCCGCCACCAAGGTCCAGGCGCTAGTGACGCGCTAGTGACGCGCCAGCGGCGAGGATTACCATCCCGCCACACTCTGCCGATGCGCCGCCACATAGTTCGACCCGCACACCTCCTGGAGCAGTAAATGACCGACTCTCCAATTGACGAGACTCCACCGCCGCAAATATGGGGGCCTGGATATTCATGGTCTTCCGGTTACCGAGCAGACGGGCAGAATCTCGACGCAACCCCCGACACGGAAATGCCGGAGTGGCGCGCCTGGGCAGTTGACGGTGGGCCGACCAGTTGGCCGGAGGCGTCGGGCGGCGTGGAGATCGATCGTTCCGCGGTAAGAGACGTCGCACGCGCGTTGCTGTCCGATCTGGATACATATACCGCGCAACGGGTGTTTCCCGTAGGTGAACATGGCTATCGGTTGCACACGGAGAACGATCCCATCATATACGAATCCCCGCCCAATTTCAACAAATTCCATCCGGCAGTCGACATGGTAAACGTATCCATCGACGAGCTGCCCTCCGGAACCCTCTCCCAATTCCAAGATTTCATACAACTGTCAGTTGGACAGTTTTACATGTCCTACTCCTCCTATATCGCCAGACTGGCCCAGAGTATCGAGGAATACGACCTGGCAGAAGAGGCATCTGCCTTGGGTGATCTCGAGCAAAATGGGATATGACATGACCATAATAGCCTGGCACAAGTCCGATATCAGACCGGATGATGCCCTCCTTGAGATGGTGTACAAACAGGGCTTCCTTTGGGAAAATCGGGGCAACGAATACCATGAGCGCTTGCGGTACATGCAAGATGAGGAGGCGGGACGGTACGGAAGACTGCTCATGTCGTTCGCAGATTCCTTGGTGGACACCGTCTCCACTATCACCGCAAAGGGTCACGACCTTGCCGACGCCTGGGGGGGAGACGCCGGCAAGGAGGCGCTTCGCGAGCTCGGGGTGCTCCGGAAAGCAGTCATAGATTTGGCGTCTGCCGTGGGAACAGTCGGGGAGGGCGTCCGCTGGTTCGGAGAGGACGTGTTGCCGGTCTACAAGGGCAAGAACGAACCAATATTCGGCCCCAACTACCTGTTTGATAGCAGTCCCATCTGGGATCACCAGTTCGGCGGCAACAACTGCGACTGCAGTGTGGTCTATTTCAACCCGCTCTCGTGGACCGGAGTCGACTCCGCCACGTGCATCCGACAAGAACACGAATATTACTATGAATATAGTGATATCTGGATCAGTCATCCCCGCGACGCGGTCCCGGTGGTCAGCCGTGAAGACTTCTACTCCAGCGTGTTCGGCACCTTCATCAACGAAACAGAGCGCCAGGCGATAGAGGATCGACGCCTCGATCCTTACACCGCCCACCGCTTGGCAGACGCGCGCCGGAAGATGGACAGGGTGAACAGCTACATCGCACAACTGCACGCGTTCATGCCGGCGGAGGTCACATGCGACTTCCCCGACGACACGTAGAAACTGCTCCTTCGGGAAGCGCGGCGAGGCAGGGCCCAGGCGTACTTGAGTTCTGATGCAGCATGGCGCGGTTGAGGGTTTCTGCAGAGCATACGAAAGAGCGCAACTTCTGGTGACGTTCGGACCTTGATGGCCGAGCGCCGTCGTCAGTCGGTCTCGTTGAGGCCGATCGAGAAGGCCGCGTCGAGGTCGTGCTTGGAGTAGGTGCGGAAGGCGATGTGCGTCTCGGTGTGCAGCACCCCGGGCACCTTGTTCAGCCTGCCGGGAATGACTTCGGCGATCTGCTCATAGTCGCGGACCCTGACCATGGCGAGCAGATCGTACTCACCGGTGATCGAGTAGACCTCGCTCACCCCGTCGAGTTCGGCGATCATCTGCGCGACCTCGGGGATCCTGTCCACCTCTGCGTTGATGTGCACGATCGCGGTGACCACGGAATCCTCCTTCGGCGGCTCGCCCCCGGCGGGAGCGTCCGGCTCACCTTACCGCGCCTGGCCGATCATCGAAGGGGACGGCCCTCGCGTGGGTTATGGGGTCGTATGCCCTGGTAGGCGAGGTCGATGCGGGCCTTGAGCCGGCCCGCGCCGCGAGCGGGCAGGCTCCAGCCGTCTTCCATCTGGACCAGGCGGACCCCCGGCGACTCCAGCCAGCGCAGGATGCACTCGGTCTCCTCGGCGCTCGCCGCGGGAGTCGGGCCGGGGCCCGGCGCCACGGTCTCGGCCGTGGCGACGAGCGCGTCGACGAAAGGGGTGGGATGGGCCCCTCTCGGCATCACGCCGGCGGCGGCCAGTCGCCCGCGCCTGACCACGTGGATCTCCCAGCCGCCGCCGAACGCGGGACTGGCCGCGACCAGTTCGGGGAGCCTGGTGACCGACTGCAGCCGCTGCATGCGCGCCGCCGTACGGATGTAGGAGGCGAGGCGGTCGCGGTCGGCGGCCGCCTCCTCGTAGCGCTGCTCCACCGACAGGCGCTCCATGCGGGCCTGCACGGCGGTGAAGACGGGGGTCGCGTCGTGCTCCATGGCGCGGCGGGCGCTCTGCGCGTGCAGGGCGTACTCGGCCGGGGACTCGCGGCCGTCGCAGGGCGCGCCGCACCGGCCGATCTCGGCGAGCGCGCAGGCGGACCTGGTACGGCGCGGGCTGAGCCGTTCGGTGCACTGGCGCAGCGGGATCGCCTCGTGCAGGGCGGTCCGCGCGTCCTCGGCGGCCCGGCTGGTGCCGAACGGGCCGAGGTAGGCGGCGTCGTCGGCGCGGACCTCGCGGACGATCGACAGCCGGGGGAACGGCTCGTCGGTGAGTTTGAGCCACACGGCCTTCTCCGGAAACCGTGACCTCCGGTTGTAGCGTGGCTTCGTGGCGCCGATCAGCCGCAACTCCCTGACCTCGGCCTCCAGCCCGGTCGCGCAGACGATGGTGCGGACCCGTTCGGCGACGCCGATCATCTCGCGGATCCTCGGCCTGGTCTCGCTCGCGGTGAAGTAGCTGCGCACGCGGGTGCGCAGGTTTCCGCTCTTGCCGACGTAGAGCGGCTCGCCGCGCTGGTCCTCGAACAGGTAGACGCCCGGGACGCCCGGCACGGCGTCGGCCAGGTGCCGCTTGCGCTGCTGCTCCGGGGTGGGCGCGCGGACGAAGCTCTTGAGCTCCTCCAGCGTGTGCACCCCGAAGGAACCCGCGCGCTCCAGCAGGGCGTGCAGGACGTCGGTGGTCGCCCTGGCGTCGGCGAGCGCCCGGTGACAGGGCTCGGTCGAGCTTCTGAAGACCCTGGCGAGCGTCGACAGCTTGCAGTTGGGCACCTCGTCGCGGGTGAGCATCCGCCGTGCGAGGTCGGCCGTGTCGACGACCGGGTTGGCCGGCGGCGGGTAGCCGTGGGCCGCGCAGGCCGCCTTGACGAACCCCATGTCGAACGGCGCGTTGTGGGCCACCAGCGTGGTGCCCCGGACGAACTCCAGGAAGGAGGGGAGCACCGAGGCGATCTTCGGCGCGGCCACCACCATCGTGTCCGTGATGCCGGTGAGCACCGAGATGAACGGGGGGATCGGCCCGCCGGGATCGACCAGCGTGGCCATCTCGCCGATCACCTCGCCGCCGCGCACCTTCACCGCGCCCAACTCGGTGATCGCGTGCTCCGCGGGCGAGCCGCCGGTCGTCTCCAGGTCGAACACCACGAACGTCACCTGTCCGAGCTGCGTGCCCAGCTCGTCCAGAGCACCCTGCACCGCGATCTCCACGTCCATGACCATAGAAGCAGCCACTGACATTAATCAGCCCGGGGCACCGCGCAACCGGTCCGGCCGTACGCCGCGCAGCAGGATCTCGGCCGTGACGGCCGCCGCCACCAGGGCGGCGAGCAGGGCGCCGCCGGTGACCGCCGCGAGGAGCGGGAGGGACGGTTCGTACAGCAGCGGAGGCGTGATCGGCGGCACGACGAACTCCGGGATGCGGGGGAGGGCCGCCCAGGCGGCCACGACCCCGGAGGTCACCCCCGCCAGCATGCCCGCGCACAGGATGATGAGCTGTTCCAGCAGCAGCGCCGAGCGCAGCGCCGGCGTCCGCGCTCCCGCGGCCTCCAGCGCGGCCAGCTCGTAACCCCGTTGCCGAGCCGCGCTGTACAGAGCCAGTACGGCACGCCCGAGCGCGAGCACGGCGGCGGCGATCGCGGCCATGAGCAGCAGCATCAGCGCCAGCCCGGGTCCCTGCGAGGAGTATCTGGCGACAAGGCCGGACATCAGGCGTGGTTCGTAGACGGGAAGCCCTTGAGCGAGGAGGCCGTCGCGCACGGCGGCCAGGTGACCGGGGGCGACCCAGACCTGGAACTCGGCCTTGGGGTGGATGGCGAACGCCACCCTGTCGGCCAGCTCCAGATCGACCACTCCGCCCGGGACGTCGAGCCCGGGCACCGCGGGGCCGACGGGGACGGGGGCCTG
This sequence comes from Dolomitihabitans soli, assembly GCF_022213955.1. GTDB lineage: Bacteria > Actinomycetota > Actinomycetes > Streptosporangiales > Streptosporangiaceae > Streptosporangium_A > Streptosporangium_A soli. The sequence goes on from NZ_JAKNTW010000001.1 coordinate 669,712, forward strand.
CCTGACCAGGTACGCCTGATCGAGGCCAGGCGTGAAGTCGTTGCCGGTCAGGCTGTTGACCAGCGCGGGAAGCTCCTCGGGGTAGGTCGCGGGGATCATCTTGGTGGCGGTGAAGGCCGCCATGTCCAGAGTGAGCCCGTCCGCGCCGGCGCTGCCCGTGCCGCGCCAGCGGTCCGGATCGGTGAGGCCGGCGTCGATCGCGCGCCACCGTCCGCCGGAGCGTGTCGCCACCTCGGTGGCTTCGATCGCCAGCAAGGGGTGCTCATCCATGTCGGCGCCGCTCAGGTAGGAGACGTCGCCGCGGAGTCCGCGCAGCTCGCAGGGGGCCGTGCGGCAGGCGGGCGGGAGCCCCCATTCCAGCATCGCGCGGTCCGGCGCCCCGAGTGGGATGGACTTGACGGTGGCCTCGCCCGGCACCCTCAGGTCCGCGAACATGCGCACCTCCCAGTACTTCGGGATCTCGACCGGGTGGATCCGCAGCCGGAAGCGGTCGCCGGTCAGCGTGACCCGGGGCGCCACGTCGGCGCCGAGCCTGCCGGTCAGGCTCGCGGCGGGCCTGTCCCAGTTGGCGACGTGGGCGAACCGGGCGGGGTCCGTCGCGAGCATCTTCGGCGGGCCGGGCAGGACGAGGACCGGTGCGGCCCGCACCCCCGAGGGGTCGGCCCGCTCGACCGCCTTTCTGAAGTCGGCGACACTCTCGGTGCGGGTGATCAGCACCGCGTCGGCGCCGTTGTGGATCCTGGCCACCCGCTCGAAGTTCGCCGAGGTGACCGACCAGGCCGCCGTCGCGAACGTGGCCAGCCCGAACGCAGTGCCGAGCACGATCAGGCTGCCCGCGGTGGCCGGACCGCGCGCGATCTGGCGCAGCGCGAGGAACACGCCGATGCCGCCGGCGCGCCTGGTCGGGCCGAACAGCCGCCGGGCCAGGGAGGGCAGGAAGCGGCAGGACAGTAGCGCGGCCGCCACGGCGAGCAGTCCGGGTACGGCCAGGGCGCCGGCCTGCTGCCCGGAGTTCTCGGTGATGATCCCGGTGGTGAGCAGCTCGGCCAGCCCGAGGCCGGTGACGGCCAGGATCACCGCGTCGATGATCCAGCCGCGCGCGGTCCGCCGGGGCGTCCGCCGCCACTCCTCGGTGACGGGGCGCACGGCGACGTTCCTGGCGGCGAGCCCGGCGGCGACCACCCCGCCCAGCAGTACCGCCGCGCCCGCGAGTACCGACTGGCCGGTCACCGTGACCGGCACCGCCACGGTCAGCAGCGCGCCCGCCATGGCCGAGGCGAGCGCCAGGCCGAGCGCCAGCCCGGCAGGCAACGCCACCGCGAGCAGCACCAGCGGCTCCGCCAGGCCGAACCGCCACACGCGCAGCCGCCCGTGCCCGCGTAACCTCGCCAGCGCGATCTCCGGACCCCGCGCGGTGACCAGGTCGGAGACGGTCAGGAAGAGCAGCAGCCAGCCGAGGCCGACGAGCTGGGCGATCACCAGCAGTGCGGGGACGCCGAGCGACGCGGTCTGCGAGCGCAGCTCGCCCAGGGGGCCGGCCAGCCCGCTGAAGACGATGGTCTCCGTGTCAGCGTTGGCGAGCTGCTGGGCGCTCGCGTCGAGCTCCGCCAGGCGCGGGAGGTCGGCGGCGGTGATCCTCGTCGCATCGATGACGACGGTCGCCGCGTCGGTCCAGGTCGCTCCGTTGACGACGGTGCTTTCTCTGGTCGCGGGGACGGTGAACAGCGGGTCGCCGTTGCCCTCGGTGAATCCCGCGCTCTGGGCGAACAGGTTGCGGCCGAACCAGAACGGGTCGCCGGGGTTCGGCGCGTGATAGACGCCGACCACCTGGAGTGGCGCCGGCCTGCTCTTGCCGTCCGGCTTCGGTCGCTCGATGACGCCGGTGACGCGGACCCGGTGGCCGAGCGGGAACCCGGCGGCCCGGCTGACCATGATCTCTCCGGCCGCGGCCGGGCATCGTCCCACCAGCAGCGTGACGTGCTCGCACTGGCCGTCCTGCCACATCAGGGGATACTTCGTGAGGCTGGTCGCCTCCGGGCTGAGGAGCTCCATGCCCTTGATCGGCGGGTGCAGGAAGGAGCCGCCGGCGGCGAACCTCGCCGCCTGGGCCGGCACCCCGCTGTGGGGTGCGGTGAACCGCCAGCCCCGCTCGTCGGGGGTGGACTCCGCCAGCGTGGTGCGCACGATCTCGGTGCCGGCGGACTCGGCGAAGATCGGCCCGACGGAGGCCGTCGCCACCGGCACCAGGGCGACCACCAGCACGATGAGGGAGAGCGTGCGCCGTTCCCATAACCCGCGCAGGGTCAGCCCCCACCCCCTCACCGTCCGGCCCGCCGGGTCTCGTCCCCGTCGTCTCCCGGTTCGGCCCTGCGCAGCACCACCCCGTCGGCCAGGGGCTCGATCCTGGCCATCGTCCCCGGCGGCAGCAGTTCGTGGAACTCGGGCGGCAGTTGCACCGCCCCCTCGCGGCCGATCACCACGAAGTCCTCGCCGTGCCTGCCCTCGGTGCCGACCCGGCCGTCGCGGATGGTGATCGTACGGCCCAGGGCCTCGCTGACCACCGGGTCATGGGTGACCACGACCACGGTCGAGGACGTCTCCACGGCGGTCTCCTTGATCAGGTCGATGACGGCTTCGCCGGACGCGGCGTCGAGCTGGCTGGTGGGCTCGTCGGCCAGCAGCAGCCGCGGCGCGTTGGCCAGGGCCACGGCGACCGCCAGTCGCTGCTGCTCGCCGCCGGACATCCGGCCGGCGTGCGGGTGCCGGTTCCCGCCGAGGCCGACCCGGTCGAGCAGTTCGGCGACGCGCCGCCGGTCGGGGCGGGCGGCCCGCTGGGCGAAGGCGACGTTCTGCGCGGGAGTGGCGTAGGGGATGAGGTTCCGGGAGGGGTTCTGCAGGACGACGCCGATGTCGGCGGCCCGCATCCGGTCGAGTGCCCGGGGGCTGAGCCGGGAGACGTCGGAGCCGTTGAGCCTGAGCCGTCCGGCGCTGGGCCGCAGTAACCCCGCCATCAGCCACAACAGGGTGGATTTGCCCGCCCCCGAGGGCCCGAGCAGCGCCACCGTCTCACCGGGGTCGATCACGAGGTCCACGTCGCGCAGGGCCACCACCTCCAGCTCCCGCGTCCGGTAGATCTGCACGATCCCGTCGCAGCGCACCGCGGCCGTCACCTGGTCACCACCCGTTGCCCGGCGGTGCGCAGCTGCACCACCCGGTCGCAGCGGTCGGCGACCTCCGGATCGTGCGTGGCGATCACCAGCGCCGTGCCCCGCCGGCCGGCGGCGACCAGCTCGTCCAGGACGAGTTCGCGGTGGTCCTTGTCCTGCTCCGCGGTGGGCTCGTCGGCCAGCAGCACCGCGGTGTCCAGCGCGAGGGCCCTGGCCACCGCCACACGCTGCTGCTGGCCGCCCGACAGTTCCTCGATCAGGTGCTCGGCGTGCCCGGCCAGTCCCAGCCGGGCGAGCGGACCGGCCGCCTGCTCGATGGCCCGCGCCGGCGTACGGCCGGCGGCGCGGAGCGCCACCTCGACGTTCTCGGCGGCGGTGAGCAGGGTCAGCAGGCCGTAGGACTGGAGGACCAGAGCGAGACGCGAGCGGCCCGCCGGGTTCTCGCCGAGCGGGACGCCGTCCACTTTGACCTGTCCCCGGCTGAGCGGGGCCAGGCCAGCGAGCGCGGAGAGCAGCGTGGTCTTGCCCGAGCCCGACGGGCCCATCAGCGCGACCCGCTCACCGGCGTGTATCTCCAGGGTGAGGTCGTGGATCACTTCCCGGCCGCCCGCACGGCACGAGATCGAGTGACAGGAGAGCGCAGGTTCGGGCATCGTCCGCCTCCCGGGACGTGGCTGCCCTTCAGTACAGGACGTCCCGGGCAACGATTGCCTGCGCTGGGGTCACGAAGTCGTCACGATCGGGCGGGCTCGCCGTACGGAAGGGGGACAGCAGGCCGGGGACGGCGTGGCAGGCGAGGTCCAGGGCGTCGTCCTCGCCCGCGTCGAGGACCGTGTAGGCGCCGCCGCCCGCCGCGGTGGTGGCGGTCACCGTGGCCAGGCCCGACCGGCGCTGGAACACCGTCTGCTGGATCTTCCAGCCGATGATCCCCGAGCGGTCGAGGGCGACCGTGCGGCGCGCCGCCGTACCCGATCGGGTGAGCAGGTGGCGGCCGGTGAGGCCGTGGGCCAGCCCTCGGTAGGCGTCGGCGGCGAGGGCGAGGAACACCGGCAGCGCCACGACGGGGACCGTCCAGGCCCACCACGGGATCGGGGAGAAGGCCAGATCGAGCGCTCCGGTGGCCGCGGCGAGCGCGGCGGCCCCAAGGACGGCCCAGCGCAGCCGGCGGGTGCGGGCCGCGGGCGGGTGCGGGCGCAGCGGCGGCTCGCCGGGTGGGCCGCCGGGAGCCTCCGGGGAGATCTCGTGGGCGACGCGCAACGCGACGTCGCGGGGGAGCGGAGGCGTGATCGAGTCGGCGTTCTCCAGCTTGTCGTTCTTGTCCTTGTTGAGGCCGGTCGCGATCGCCTTGACCTTCGCTCCGCCGCCCCAGCGCAGCAGCATCGGCTCGACGAGTTCCACGCCGCGCAGCCGCGCCTCGGTGAGTGTGGTCGACCGGGTGGTGAGCAACCCGCGCCGGAGCCTGATCGTGCCTCCCGGTTCGCGTTCCAGCCGGTAACGCCACCAGGACTCGACGAACACCGCCAGCGCGCCGACCACGCCCACCATGAGGTTCGCCGCGGCCAGCAGCAGGACGGCCAGCCACAGCGGCAGCTCCTGGACGCGTTCCCACGCCTCACCGGCCGCGTCGAGGGTGAACAGGTCCAGCCCGACGACGTCGAGCGCCTTCTTGCCGGCGCCCAGCAGTACGGCGCCGCCGATGAAACTCCACACGGTCAGCGGCGCGTAGCGGATCCACGGCCAGGCCAGCTCGGCGATCGGCGCGCCGGCGGCCGGTTCGCGCCCGGCGTCGCGGGAGTCCAGGGACAGCAACGTCGCGCGCAGATGGTCGGCGTGCCTCCTGGCGACCGGGTCGAGCGTCAGTTCCGCCTTGTCGCCGCCCGCGCTCTCGCCCGTGCCGATCTTGACGACGGCCAGGCCGAAGACCCTGCGCACCGGGTCGGCCGTGACGTCGACCGTCCGCACGCGGTCGCGCGGGATGGAGCGGTGCTCCCTGACGAAGATCCCCGAGCGCAGTTCCACCCGCTCCGCCGTGATCCGGTAGGTGGTGGCCCGCCACCTGAACAGGTCGTAGACCACGACTCCCACGATGACGAGGAGGGCCGCGCCACCGCCGGCGGCGGCCACGACGGGCAGGGTGACGTCCCGGTCGAGCAGGACCTTTGCGAGCACGGTCACCAGGGGCACGACGAGCGCCAGGGAGAGGACGGCCGAGGCGGGCAGGGTCCGCCGGTGCAGCCGCAGCCACCCTTCCGGTTCACCGGTCATGTCGCGTCTCCCGGCGTCGCTTGCGTGAGCTTGGTGAGCCGTTCGGCCAGGTCGGCGGCCAACCGGTGGTCGAGGGCCTCGATCTTGATGGCGCCGGCGGAGGAAGCGGTCGTGACCGTCACATCGGAGAGCCCGAAGAGGCGCTGCACCGGGCCGCGCGCGGTGTCCACCGTCTGGATCCGCGACATCGGCGCCACCCGCCAGGACCGGACCAGCCAGCCGGAACGGGTGTACACCGCCTCGTCGGTGACCTCCCACCTGGACATCCGGTAGTAGGCCCGGGGCACCACCGCCACCATCGCCGCGCAGCACACGGCGAAGCCGCCCACGACCGCGCCCAGCCACAGCGGCCGGTCGGTGAACAGCAGGTACGCCAGCACGGCCGCGACGACCAGCGGCACCACCAGGATCAGCGTCTGGACGGTCCACCAGGGCACGGCGCGCGGATCGGCCTGGTTGCGCGGGGGACGGAGATCCATGGCCTAACCCCGCTTTCCGACGGTCCGCGCGGCGGCGCACATGACGATGCCGAGCACACCGAGAACGATGCTGGCGAAGACCTCGTACCCGTCGAGGAAACCGATGTAGTTCACCACGAACCAGCTACGCGATCCGCTGCCGAGCAGGTTGTTGAGCGCTCCGCCGACGGCCTGGACAATGCACAGCACCCCCATGAGATCGAGAAATCCCTTCATGTCAGTCAGCCTGGCGGGAGGGGAGGACCGAGCGCGTCCGCCGGAGGTCTGCCGCGGCATCGACTTTGGTCGCTTCCGGAGCACCCGCGCGACGTCTAACCTCGGGAAGCGTGACGGAGTACCGGTGGTTGCTGCCCGCGGTCCTGCTCGGATCCGGCGACGAGCGCCACTCCGGGCCGGTCCGGCGCTCGGCACGCGACTGGTTCGTCGACGCCACCATGTTCGTGATGGCCTGCGTCATGGCCCTGTTCACCGTTCAGCAGCTCGACGGCGACCCGCGGCCTCTCGTGATCACCGAGCAGGTCATCGGGGCGGCGTCGTGCGCCGGGATCTGGTTGCGCCGACGCTGGCCGGTCGGGCTGGCGTTGGTGCTCGCCCCGCTCACGCTGTTCTCCCTGATGGTCTCCGGGGCGGTGTGCGTGGCCATGTTCACCGTGGCGGTGCACCGGCCGTTCAAGTACGTCGCGCTGGTCGGCGGCCTGCTCCTGAGCGCGATCGTGCCCTACGCGCTGGTCCGCCCGGACCCGGACTTCAAGTTCCTGGGCACGGTGATCTTCGGAGTGGTCGTCTACTTCGCGCTGATCGCCTGGGGCATGTTCGTGCGGGCCAGGCGGCAACTCGTGCTCTCGCTGCGCGACCGCGCCGAACGGTCGGCGCAGCAGGCCAGGCAACTGGAGCGGGAGCGCATCGCGCGCGAGATGCACGACGTGCTCGCCCACCGTCTCTCGCTGCTCAGCCTGCACGCCGGCGCCCTGGAGTTCCGCCCGGACGCGCCGTCCGAGGAGATCGCGAAGGCCGCGAGCGCGATCAGGTCGAGCGCCCACCAGGCGCTGGAGGACCTGCGGGAGGTCATCGGGGTGCTCCGCCACAGCGCGGAGGGCGACGCGCCCGAGCCCCCGCAGCCGACGCTGTCGGATCTGGGCGAACTCGCCAAGGAGTCCGCGCGAGCGGGAATGGAGATACGCCTGGTGGTGCGTGTCGAGGAGGAGGCGGCGGTCCCGGAAGGGCTCGGCCGCGCCCTCTACCGGATCGCCCAGGAGGGCCTGACCAACGCGCGCAAGCACGCCCCCGACGCGCCCGTCCGGGTGGAGGTGCGCGGAGCGGCGGGCGAGGGCCTGACGGTCGAGGTCAGGAACCCGGCCCGTACGGCGAGCCGCCACGTGCCCATCCCCGGCAGCGGGACCGGGCTCATCGGGCTGGCCGAGCGCGCCAGCCTGGCCGGCGGGCGGCTCCAGCACGGTGTGGCGTCCGACGGCGACTTCCGGCTGCAGGCATGGCTACCGTGGCCGGTATGAGTGATCCGATCCGTGTCCTGATCGTCGATGACGACGCCCTGGTCCGCGCGGGGCTGTCGATGATCCTCGGGGGCACCGACGACCTGTGTCTCGTGGGGGAGGCGGGCGACGGCGACGAGGTTCCCGCGCTGGTGGCCGAGCACCGGCCCGACGTGGTGCTGATGGACATCCGGATGCCCAGGCTCGACGGGCTGGAGGCGACCGAGCGGCTGCGCGCGGGGACGTCCCCGCCCGAGGTGGTCATCCTGACGACCTTCCACGCCGACGCTCAGGTGCTGCGGGCGCTGCGGGCGGGCGCGGCCGGGTTCCTGCTCAAGGACACCCCGCCGGGCGACCTGGTGGGCGCGGTCCGCCGGGTGGCCGCCGGGGAGCCGATCCTGTCGCCGGTGGTGACCCGCCAGCTCATCGCGCACGTCTCCGACCCGTGGGCCGACGACCGCAAGGATCGGGCGCGGGCCGTGCTGGGCCGGCTCAGCGAACGCGAGCGGGAGGTGGCGCTGGCGGTCGGGCAGGGCAGGTCCAACGCGGAGATCGGCACGGAGCTCTTCATGAGCGTCGCCACCGTGAAGGCGCACGTGTCGCGGTCGCTGACCAAGATGGAGCTCAACAACCGGGTGCAGATCGCGCTGGTGGTGCACGACGCCGGCTACGACCAGTAGGCCCGCCGGCTGTCCTCCGGGCGGCGGCGCGGGCGGCCGACCGGTCGCCGAAGTGGGCGGGAGGGGATAAGGGCGACGCCCGTGGGCCGGGGATCGGTGGCTCGCCGGTGGGGCCGCAACGGATTCTCGATCGTGACCTGGTGCCCCAGCCGGGTTGTCAGCCGGGCCCGAGCCCTGTCGAGCGGCTCTCTCAGGTCGCGGGCACGCTCTCGATCCGGCCGGTCACGTTGTGACGTTCCGGCAGGTCGGGCGGCCTGGTCTGGAATGTCCCCGGGTACGGCCGGCATCGGCCGGTCATCTCTTAGCAAGCGCTTGTCATCACGCCGGTCAACCGGACCGCCCTGCCGAGTCAGGGGTGCGGCAGCCGTACCCTTGTCTGATAGACGAATTTCGGAAGGCGTCAAAGGGCTGAGGAGACATGGGATGAGTTCAGCCGGTGAGGGCTTGTCTCGTCCGCTGCCCGAGCAGGTCCGGTTACACGTCGTCGACCTGGCCGCGCAGGTCCTCAGCTCTGTCCCGGCCGCGAACGTGCCGCCGCCGCTGCGGGGCATCGCGAAGTTCGATCCGCGCAAACGGGCCAAACTCGGCGGTACACCGATCGCCGCCCAGTTGGAGACCGACAAGGAGTTCCGCGAGGTGGTCGCGGAGGCGCTCGCCGCCGGGTGGCCCGAGCTGGTGGCGAGCCTGGCCGAGGGCAACGTGCCGCCGGCCGCCGAACCCGTGCTGGTCGCCGCCGCCGCCTACCTCACCCGGCCGCCCGGCTGGCCGGACATGGTGGAGACCGCCCGGGAGGACCTCGAACGCGTCGCCGCCGCCGCGGAGGGGGCGGCGTACGAACAGACGGTGACCCGGCTGCGCGAACAGCTCGCCACCCAGAAGGCGAGCGCCAAGGAGGAGACCGACCGGCTGCGCGAACAGCTCAAGTCCTTCCGCTCGGAGAACGCCGACCTGCGGCGCAAGCTGCACGAGGCCCGCGAACGCGTCCGGGCCGCCGACGCGCGCGCCACCGAGCTGGAGCACGCGGCCGACGAGGCGCGCGCCGCGGCCGCCTCGGCGGGCAGCGCGGGTGACAGCGAGCTCCGCCGTACCCGTGACCGGCTCGCCGACGCCGAGCGTCAGCTCGAAGCCCAGCGGCGCGCCGCCCGCGAGGGACGCAGCGTCGAGGACGCCAGGGTGCGCGTGCTGCTCGACGCGTTGCAGGACGCCTCCGCCGGGCTGCGCAGGGAGCTGGCCCTGCCCTCGACGATCAGCAGGCCCGCCGACTCGGTCACCGGCGTCTCACCCGACCGCCCCGGGGTGCGCGCCGTGCCCGCGCGGGCCCTCGCCGACGACGACCCCGCGCTGCTCGACCAGTTGCTCGGGCTCCCGCAGATCCACCTGATCATCGACGGTTACAACGTCACCAAGACCGGCTACGGCACGCTCACCCTCGCCGACCAGCGCAGCCGGCTGCTCACCGGCCTCGGCGGGCTGGTCGCCCAGACCAGGGTGGAGGTGACCTGCGTCTTCGACGGCGCGGAGCTGAACGGCCCGGTGCCGGTCACCGCGCCACGCGGGGTGCGGGTGATGTTCAGCGCGCCCGGGCAGATCGCCGACGACCTGATCAGGCAGCTCGTGCGGGCCGAACCGGTGGGCCGTGCCATGGCCGTCGTCTCCTCCGATCGCGAGGTGGCCGAGTCGGTGCGCCGGATGGGCGCCCGCCCCGTGAAGTCGTCGCTGCTGCTGCGACGTCTCGGCCGGGCCTGAACCTTTTCACCGTTCCGGGCGTCGAACGTCCGGAAGAACCAGGGTGAAAGGGAGTCCGTCTTGCTGAAGAAGATCATAGCTGTCCTGTGCGCCGGAGCGCTCGCAGGGACGGGGGCCGCGCTCGTGGCGGCCGCCCCGGCTGGGGCCGCAGCCGGGATCCCGCGCGGCTTCCTGCTGTACGAGAAGACGGCGGGCACGCACGACGACAACGACGAGACCTCCTGGAAGATCGACAACCGGCGGACCGCGAGACTGGCGATCAACCCGTGTGACCGGTCGTCACTGGGCAAGGCGGGCCGGACCGCCGGCCGTACGATCACCTACACCTCGGTGCCCGACTTCCAGAAGATCGAGCAGGTCCTCCTGTACGGCTCCGCCAAGGCGGCCGAGGACACCATGAAGCAGGTCCGCGCGGCGGTGCGGAAGTGCGCGGCCAGAACCAGCGACCACTCCACCTACCGCTACACGGCCAAGGGGACCGCACTCGGCGACGAGGCGCTGCGGGTCACCGGCCAGGCCTACAACGGCAAGAAGAGCGCCATCGGCGGGGAGCGTTCGGTCATCGTACGGCGGGGCAACGCGATCATCGCCTACACGCAGGCGGGGGAGTACGGCAAGCCCGCCGCCGGCGACCATGCGATGCAGCTCAAGGACGCCCGGAAGATGACCGCCAAGATCTGCTCGGTGGCTCGCTGCTCGTGACCCGTTGACGGTCCGGCCTGGCTTCCGGGCCGGACCGTCACAGAATCCCAACGAAATGGTCAGGTTGTCGTCAAGACTTCTGTACTATTTCGCCCCAGGTCCAGGATCGTTGGGGAGGGTTCGTGCTGGTGAAGCTTGGACGGTTGCCGGTGGCCGCGGGATTGGCGCTAGCCGTCCTGGTGTTGCCTCTGGACGGTGCCGCGGCTGATCCGGAGCCGACCATCGCCAAGACGAAGGCCAAGCTGGAGAAGCTGAACGACCAGGCCGACAAGGTGGTCGACAAGTACAACGACGCCAACGAGCGCTACAAGAAGGCCAAGAAGAAGTACAACTCGCTCAACGGTTCCCTGCGTGAGCAGCAGTCCACCGTGGAGGACCTCCGCCGCCAGCTCGTCGGCGTGGCCGTCAGCAGCTACCAGGGCGGCGATCTGACCGCGATGCCCGGCCTGATGAGCGGGCAGGACCCCGCAGCGCTCCTCGGCGGCCTCGCGTCCGTCAGCCAGCTCTCCGCCGAGCGGGCCGGCTCCCTCACCGCCTTCGACAAGGCCACCCGGGCCCTGCGCGTGCGGCGCGACGAGGCCAAGGACGCCTACAAGGAGGCCGACGACGTGCTCGACGACCTCCGCAAGGAGAAGTCCAAGGCCGACCGCCTCGTCGACGAGCAGACCCGCATCCTGCGCCGCCTCGGCACCTACCAGACGGGCAACCGCGACAGCAAGGGCGTGAAATACACCGGCAGCGCGTCCGGCAACGCCCGCGCCGCGCTCAGCTTCGCCTTCTCCCAGATCGGCAAGCCGTACCAGTACGGAGCCTCGGGACCGGGCTCCTGGGACTGCTCGGGCCTCACCCAGGCCGCCTGGAAGGCCGCCGGCGTGACTCTGCCCCGGACGACCTGGTCGCAGTGGAGCTGGGGCGCGAGCCGCAAAGTAGGCGACGACGCCATGGAGCCCGGCGACCTCATCTTCAGCCACGGCCTCGGTCACGTCGGCATCTACGCCGGCAACGGCAAGATGGTGCACGCCCCGCAGACCGGCGACGTCGTCAAGATCTCCAGCCTCGACTCCTACGGCCGGAGCCGTATCGTCGGCGCGATCCGTCCCTGAGTCCCTCAGCGCCCCATGAGACGTCAGCCTGATTGGTCAGCCTGAGACGTCACCTGACCCTTGGGCATCGCCTGAAGCGAAGCGCTCGGAGCACCGGCCCTCGGCGACGAGGGCCGTCTTTGTGAGCGGTCCCGCAGCGCCGCGTACGTTCTCATGGGCGGTCGTCCTCATGAGCGGCCGTCTCCATGGGCGGCCGTCTTCATGAGCGGCCGTCTTCATGAGTTGTGCCGGGACGCGTGACCGGGCGGTCGCTCGACCGCGGCGGGGCGGGGCGGTGCGGTTGCGGTGCGGCTGTCGTGCGGCGCGTCCGTCGCGGTGCTGCTGAGTCGCGGTGCCGCTGAGCCCGGTCCGATTCGGGCCGGTGATCGCGCGCTTCCCGATAACGGTCCGGCATACTCGTGCCCCACGGGATTACCGCACGGCGGCACGACAACACTCGGTCCGATTTCACGCCTGAATCCGAATCAGATGGATGATCGTCCTCCCCCGTGCTCGCCCGGCCGAACACGCCCATGCGCGATGAGAACTCGCCTTTCCGCAGGCGATACGCACTCTGCGTACCTGCTCCGTCTCCGTGATGAACGTCACATAAACCCGGCCAGGTTGACAAGGGACGTCCGATCATTGGCATTGGCCCGAACTGATCGTGAAAGAGCCGACTCGCACGCACGGTCCCGAAATTTCCGGACCTGTGCCGTCTGTGCCGATCCCCGGCGGCCGGGGGCTCCAAGACGCCGCCCCGGCCCCTGATCGGCCGCTCCAGGGGTCTCTGCGGGCCGCTGAAGCGGCTCTGAAGCCGGCAATACGCCCGGCGTGCGGCTTCGGCGAGCTTTCGATCGCGATTACCGCTCATTTCCCATGTCAGGCCGTATAACGCCAGGGCCGGATCGGGAGTTTTCGCGCGAGAAGGGCCCGGCCGTTCAGCGGGCACGACCGGGGCGTGTGGGGCCGGAGTTTAACAGGGGACCGGCGAGGGGTAGGGGTGAATCGAGAAAGAAGTGACTGCCGGAGGCTTCGGGGGCGAGCGAATGGATCGCAGGATTGTGTGACTCATGTTACAGATGTGACGATCTTCAGGTTCGATTGAGGAATTGTGAGCAGGGTCACATTTAGGTAACTGAACCCCCTTATGTGCAGGGAAATCGAGCTGTACCGGCTGTCTAGTGGATCTTAATTCTTTGTTCGGGCTTTGCCGACATATGACGATCCGAGTACCTTCTCGCTCGCGGCGAGCAAGCCATGCCGTCGCCTCGAACATCGGCTGGAAATCAGCCGCTGTCTCCAAAAAGATCCATTGGTCGCCGCCACTCGAAGGCGCATGCCGTACTCCCTGCCGGGAGGTGGTGACCTGCCGAATCCATACAGCCAGGAGGTATGGAACCGGGGACCCAAAAGGCCCTTCTCGAAAGGGCCAGGGGTGAATCGGCGCAGCCGCGCCGTAGGGCGAACTTCCCCGCCCGAATCCGTCAGCTAACCCGGTAGGCATTCGTGGAAGAGTTGAGGAGCAATCCTGTCCACCTCAGTGAACACACTCCGTCGCCTCCGCCGTGCCCGCCTCTCCATCGGCGGTGCGGCACTCACCCTGACCGCCTCGGCGGGCGTGGTGACACTGCAGTCAACTGCGGTTGAAGCGGCGACGAGTACCGCACCGTCGCCTTCGACGGTCTCGCCCGACACGTCGACCCTGACCGAGCTGATCATTTCGGGGCCGACGACCACGAGCACGAACACGCCTGCCAAGGCGGAGCGCTCGGCGGCCACCGGGACGAAGGCCGTGACGAAGACGAGCAAGACCGCGAGGCAGCAGGCCAAAGCCGGCAAGGCCGTCTCGGCGGCCAAGAAACAGATCGGCGACCCGTACCGATGGGGGGGAACCGGACCCAACGGATTCGACTGCTCAGGTCTCGTCCAGTACAGCTGGAAGAAGGCCGGAGTGAAGCTTCCTCGCGTGACGCACAGCCAGTACGCACGCATCAAGACGAAGATCTCATTCGAGAAACTCCGCCCAGGCGACCTGATGTTCTTCAGCGGCAAGGGCCACGTGGGCATGTACGTCGGCAAGGGCAAGATGATCCACTCGCCGAGCAGCGGCAAGACGGTCCGCATCGAGAAGCTGAGCGGGTGGCGCAAGGCGTCCTTCAGCGGCGCCGTCCGGCCGGGTATCTGACCGGCTCCTCGCGGAACCCTGGTCGACACCCCGGCCGCCCTCCTTCGAGAAGGGCGGCCGGGGTGTCGACGATGAAGTACGTTGGGCGGCATGCCTGTCCAGGTGAGCCGCCGTCTGGCACTGTCCGGCCTGCTGGGCGTGGGCGGCGGCGTCCTGCTGACGGGAGCCGCGCGCGTCCGGCCGAGCGGGATCACCGTGTACGGCGAGCGGTCCACGGTGATCGGCTCGCCGGGTGACAGGGACCGCCTCGCCGCCATCGCGGCCGTCGCCGACAACGCGGTCGCCCGGGTGACCGCCCTGTGGCCCCTCCCCGGCCGTGCGGTGATCCAGGTGCCGGGCACGCTGGAGGAGGCGGCACGGCGCGCGGGCAGCACCGCCCTCGCCGGGCTCGCGGCGGTCGCCACGGCCCGCACGGTCGTCGTCGTCCCCGACGGGTTCGCCAGGCTGACCGACCTCGGCCGCGGTGTCGTGCTCACCCACGAGCTCACCCATGTCGCCACCGGCGCGGTCACCACCACGCACCTGCCCCGGTGGCTCACCGAGGGCTTCGCCGACTACGTCGGCTACCGCGACTCCGGCCTCGCCGTGCCCGACGCGGCGGCCGAGCTGGCCGAGGAGGTGCGCGCCGGCGTCGTGCCGCGCGAGCTGCCCGGCCGCCCCGACTTCGAACCGGGCTCGCCGCGCCTGGCCCAGGCGTACGCGGAGGCGTGGCTCGCCTGCCGCTACCTCTCCGGGCGGTACGGCGAGCGCGCGCTGGTCACGGTCTACCGCGAGGCGGTCGCGCGCGGTGTCCCCGCCGCGCTCGCCCGTCTCGGCCTCGACTCCTCCTCCCTGACCACCGGCTGGCGGGCCCACCTGGCCACGGAGCTGGGGTGATCGAGGGCCTGCGATGATACGAGCGGTCGGGGAGAACGGTGAGGCGGGATGGGCGTGGTTGACGGACTTGCCGGTGAGCGACGCGAAGGCGATCGCGGCGGCGGCGAGCGGACCGGGGGCGGGCGCAGGGCGGCGGGCTGGGCCCTGGCGGGCGTCGGCGTGGCGCTCGGGGCGATCGTCTGGGCGACGACGCCGTGGCGGGCGCTGCCGGCCGGGGCGCCCGAGGTGGCCGCCGACCCCGGCCGCGACTTCACGGCGGCGCAACTGGCCAGGGCACAGGCGTTCGACGCGGCGGTCAGCGTGCCGTCCTACCTGTCGCTGGCCCTCACCCTGGTCTTCGCTGGCCTGCTGGTGGCCACGCCGCTCGGCGCGCGGGTTGTGGGCCGGATCCGGGGGCCGTGGTGGGCGCGGGCGATCGGCGGCGTGGTGGCGCTCACGGCCGTCGTGGAGGTCGTGCGGTGGCCGCTCGGCATGTGGTCGGAGACCTACCTGCGCGACTACGGGCTCTCCACGCAGAGCTGGCCGTCCTGGACGGGTGACCGGCTGCTGAGCCTCGGCGTGCGCACGCTGCTGATCGCCGTGATGGTCGTGGCGGTCGTCGCGCTGGCGCGCAGGTTCGCGCGGTGGTGGATCCCCGCCGCGGTGGGCGCGTTCACCCTCACCCTGGTCGCCTCCTTCGTCTACCCGGTCGTGGTCGAGCCGCTGTTCAACGACTTCCAGCCGATGCCCGCCGGCCAGCTGCGCGATGACCTGCTGTCGATGGCCGCCAGGGACGGCGTGCCGGTCGAGGACGTGCTCGTCGCCGACGCGTCGCGGCGGACCACCGCGCTCAACGCCTACGTCTCCGGCTTCGGGGCGACCCGCCGGATCGTCGTCTACGACACCCTGCTGAAGGGCCCGCCGGGGGAGGTCGAGCTGATCGTCGCGCACGAGCTCGGCCACGCGAAGAACGGCGACGTGCTGTACGGCACGCTGATCGGCGGTCTCGGCGCGGCGGCGGGGGCGTGCCTGCTCTTCCTGGTCACCTCGGCCGGCGTGATCCGCCGCCGCACGGGCGTCGCGTCGCTCGCGGACCCGCGCGCGGTGGGCCTGCTGATGGGGTTGATGAGCCTGGCCGCCGTGCTGTCCGGCCCGGCGCAGAATCTGGTCAGCAGGCACATCGAGGCCCGCGCCGACGTGCACGCGCTCGACCTGACCCGCGACCCCGGCACGTTCGCGGCGATGCAGAGACGGCTGGCGGTCACCAACATCTCCGATCCGTCGCCCGACGCGGTCGAATACTTCCTGTACTCCTCCCATCCGTCCGCCCCTCAGCGGATCGCCGCCGCGCGATCGTGGGCGCTGCTGAACGGCCTCCCCGAGCCGTGAGCAGGACCCTGGTCGTCACCAACGACCTCCCGCCCAGGGCCGGCGGCATCCAGGCGTTCGTGCACGGTCTGGCGCTGCGCCGGCCGCCCGGCTCGGTGGTCGTCTACGCGCCCCGCTGGCCGGGCAGCGACGCCTTCGACCTGCGCCAGCCGTACCCCGTGGTGCGCCACCCCGGCCCCCTGATGCTGCCGCTGCCGTCGGTCGCGCGCCGCGCGGCCGCCCTGGTGCGCGCCCACCGGTGCGACACCGTCGTCTTCGGCGCCGCGGCCCCCCTCGGGCTGCTCGCCCCGGCCATGCGGGCCGCGGGGGCGCGGCGGATCGTCATGCTCACCCACGGGCACGAGGCGTCCTGGGCAGTGACGCCACTGTTCCGGCAGGTCCTCGCGCGGATCGGCGGCCACGCCGACATGGTCACCTATCTGGGCGAGTACACCCGCGGGCGGCTGGCGGGAGTGATCTCACCCGCCAAACTGGTACGGCTGGCCCCGGGCGTCGACACCGACCTGTTCCACCCGGGAGCCGGCGGAGACGGGGTGCGCAAGGCGTACGGCCTGGGCGATCGTCCCGTCGTCGTCTGCGTCTCCCGCCTGGTGCCGCGCAAGGGGCAGGACGTGCTGGTGCGGGCTTGGCCCCGGGTGCTGCGGGCGGTGCCCGACGCGGTCCTGCTGCTGGTCGGCGGCGGGCCGAGCAGGCGGCGGCTGGAACGGGCGGCCCGCGGCCTCGGCGACTCCGTGCGGATCACCGGGCCGGTGCCCTGGCACGCCCTGCCCGCCCACTTCGACGCGGCGCAGGTGTTCGCCATGCCGTGCCGCACCCGGCTGCGCGGCATCGACGCGGAAGGGCTCGGGATCGTCTACCTGGAGGCGTCCGCGACCGGTCTGCCCGTGGTCGCCGGCCGCTCGGGCGGCGCCCCCGACGCCGTACGGCACGGCGAGACCGGCCTGATCGTGAACGGGGCGGCGCCCGCGCAGGTGGCCGCCGCCCTGATCTCGTTGCTCGCCGACCCCGCCAGGGCGCGGGCGATGGGGGAGTCGGGCCGCGCCTGGATCACCCGCGAGTGGACCTGGGACCTGGTCGCCGCCCGGTTCGCCGAGCTGGTGGATCAGGCGTAGAGCTCGTCGACCTCCTTGGCGAAGTCGGCCAGCACGACGTTCCGCTTGATCGACTGCTTCGGGGTGACGTGCCCGGTCGCCTCGGTGAGCTCGATCTCCAGGACGGCGAACTTCTTGATCGCCTCGGCCTTGGAGACCATCCGGTTGGCGTCGTCGACCGCCTGCTGGACCTCGGCGGTGATCACCGGGTCGGCGCTCAGCTCGGCGAGGGTGGCGCCGCCTCGGCCGTTGGCCTGCTTCCACACCTCCAGCGCCTCGGCGTCGAGGGTGACCAGGGCCGCGATGTAGGGGCGGTCGTCGCCGACCACGACGGCCTGGCTGACGAGCGGGTGGGCGCGGATGCGGTCCTCCATGGGGGCCGGTGCGACGTTCTTGCCGCCCGCGGTGACCAGGATCTCCTTCTTGCGCCCGGTGATGCGGAGGTAGCCGTCGGCGTCGAGTTCGCCGATGTCGCCGCTGTGGAACCAGCCGTCGGCGTCGATGGCCTCGGCGGTGGCCGCCGCGTTGTTCCAGTAGCCGTCGAAGATGTGGCGGCCCTTGACGAGGATCTCGCCGTCGTCGGCGATCGCGACGGTCACGCCGGGGAACGGCTTCCCGACGGTGCCGATCTTGTTGGCTCCCGGCATGTTGACCGTGGAGGGCGCGGAGGTCTCGGTGAGTCCCCAGCCCTCGAAGACCTCGATGCCGACGCCGCGGAAGAAGTGGCCGAGCCGCTCGCCGAGCGCGGAGCCGCCGGACACCGCGTGGGACAGCCGGCCGCCGGTGGCGGCGCGCAGCTTGCCGTACACGAGCTTGTCGAAGACCGCGTGCTTGAGGCGTAGCCCGAACCCCGCGCCGCCGGAGCTCTCGGCCCTGCTCCAGGCGATCGCCGCCTCGGCCGCCGCGTTGAAGATCTTGGCCTTGCCCTCGGCGGTGGCCTTCTGCACGGCGCCGTTGTAGACCTTCTCGAAGACGCGGGGGACGGCGAGCAGGAAGGTGGGCCTGAGCGACTGCAGGTCGGGGGCCACGTTCTTCATGTTGGCGGTGTGGCCGAGCACGGTGCCGGTCTCGATGAGCACGACCTCGATGATCCGGGCGAAGCTGTGCGCCAGGGGGAGGAACAGCAGGCCGGCGCGGTCTTGCACCTCGAAGAGGCGTTCGAGCGGGCCCGCCACCACGTTGCGCGCGGTGAACAGCAGGTTGTCGTGGGTGAGGCGGCAGCCCTTGGGGCGTCCGGTGGTGCCCGAGGTGTAGATGACGGTGGCCAGGTCGGTGCCGCTCCTGGCGGTGCGGCGCTCCTCCAGGGTCTCGGCTGAAACCTCCGCCCCGGCGGCGGTCAGCTCGTCGAGCGCGCCGCTCTCCACGCACCAGACCGAGCCGAGTTCCGGCGCGGCCTCCCTGAGGGTCGCCTCGTGCGAGCCGAGCTCCACGAAGACGCGCTGGGCGCCGCTGTCGGACAGGATCCAGCCGATCTGGTCGGCCGAGGACGTCTCGAAGATCGGCACGCTGACCGCGCCCGCCGCCCAGATGGCGTAGTCGATGACGGTCCACTCGTAGCAGGTGCGCGACATCAGGGCGATCCGGTCGCCCGGTTCGACGCCCGCCGCGATCAGCCCGCGGGCCACTCCGCTCACCTGGGCGAGGAACTCGCCGGCGGTCACCGCCGCCCAGCTCTCGCCCGACTTGCGGCGGATCACCACCTTGCCGGGTTCCCGCTCGCCGCGCTGGAACACCGTGTCGGTGCAGTTGGCGGATGCCGGGACATCCACGAGCAGGGGGACGGTGTACTCGCGCACGGGATCGCTCCTCGCAGGTGGTGCAGGAAATCGATTTTGAGTGGACGCTACCGCGATAAGTTACGACTGGGTAGATGCCGTCACCCAGGCGTTACCAAGGTCGAACTTCACGCTGCCGACCACGTTACGTAGACAAGCGCTCGGTTGGTGCCGCGGCCGAGGTTAGGATGGCCTGCATGCGGGTTCATGTCGTGAGTGATGTGCACGGAAGGGCCGACGCCCTGGCCCGCGCGGGAGAAGGTGCCGACGCGCTGGTGTGCCTCGGCGACCTGGTCCTCTTCATCGACTACGACGACCACTCCCAGGGGATCTTCCCCTCCCTGTTCGGCAAGGCCAAGGCCGCCGAGTTCATCGGCCTGCGTACGGCGGGCCTCTTCGACGAGGCCCGCACGATGTCGGCCGCCCTCTGGGCCGAGCTGGGCGGTGACCCGCGCGACCACATCGACCGGATGGTCAACAAGCAGTACGCCGAGATCTTCGCCGCCATGCCGACACCGGCCTATCTCACCTACGGCAACGTCGACGTGCCCAGGTTCTGGCCCGACCACCTCCGCGACGGCCAGCACGTGCTCGACGGGGAGCGGATCGAGATCGGCGGCCTGACCTTCGGCTTCGTCGGCGGCGGCCTGCGCACCCGGTACCGCACGCCGTACGAGATCGACGACGAGGAGTACGCCGCGAAGGTCGAGGCGGTCGGCGAGGTCGACGTGCTGTGCTGCCACATCCCCCCGGCGGTGCCCGAACTGGTCTACGACGTGGTGGCCCGGCGGCTGGAGCGGGGCAGCGAGGCGACCCTGGCGGCGATCAAGAAAACGCAGCCCAGATACGCCTTGTTCGGGCACGTCCACCAGCCGCTCGTGGCGCGCACCAGGATCGGCCGCACCGAGTGCGTCAACGTCGGCCACTTCCGGGCCCGAGGCACGCCCTACGCGCTGGAGTGGTGAGGCGCGGATGCGAGTACGGTAAAGCCATGGCTGACCGCACCACCTCCAGCATCACGATCGGCGCCGGCCGGTCGACCGTCATGGCGGTGATCGCCGACTTCGCCGCCTACCCTGAGTGGGCGGGCCAGGTGAAGTCGGCCGAGACACTCTCCACCGGCGCGGACGGCAGGCCCGCCACCGTCAGATTCGTGCTGGACGCGGGCGTGATCAGCGACGAGTACGTCCTGGGTTACGACTGGCACGACGACGAGTCCGTCGGCTGGCGGGTCGTCGAGGCGGGCAAGATGGTCTCCGGGCTCACCGGCGGCTACCGGCTGGCCGAGACCGCCGCCGGCACCGAGGTGACCTACGAGCTGACCGTCGACCTGAGCGTCCCGATGATCGGGATGATCAAGCGCAAGGCCGAGAAGGTCATCGTGGACACCGCCCTGAAGGGGCTGAAGAAGCGCGTCGAGGCGGCATGAGCGAGCCGCGCGTCCTGCTGTTCACCGGCAAGGGCGGGGTCGGCAAGACCACCGCGGCCGCCGCGACGGCGGTGCTGGCCGCCCGCACCGGGCACAAGACGCTGGTCGTCTCCACCGACACCGCGCACTCGCTCGCCGACGCGCTCGCCGTCGCCCCCGCGGCCGAGCCCACCGAGGCCGCCCCCGGCCTCTACCTGCTTCAGATCGACACCCAGAAGGCGCTGGAACGGCAATGGGGGGAGCTGCGGGAATACGTCCGCGGCTTCTTCAGGGAGCTCGGCCTCGACGAGATCACCTCCGAGGAGATCACCGTGCTGCCCGGCGCCGAGGAGCTGCTGGCGCTGCTGGAGCTGCGCGAGCAGGCGAAGACCGGCCGCTGGGACGTCATCGTCGTCGACTGCGCCCCCACCGCCGAGACGCTGCGGCTGCTCGCCCTGCCCGAGGCGCTCGACTGGCACGTCAGCCGCCTGCTGCCGATCGGCCGCCGGCTCCTCAAGGCGATCTCGCCGGTGATCAGGCACGTCGCGAAGGTGAGCACCCCCGGCGACGACGTGGTCGGCGCGGGCGAGCGGCTGCACCGCGGCCTGCTGGAGGTCCGCGAACTGCTCACCGGCGACCACGCCTCGGTGCGCCTGGTGTTCACCCCCGAGGCCGTGGTCCTCGCCGAGGCCCGCCGCACCCTCACCTCCCTCAGCCTGTACGGCTACCGCGTCGACGCGGCCGTCGCGAACCGGGTCTTCCCCGCCGGCGGCGCGGACCCGTGGCGGCGCAGATGGGTCGAGGCCCAGGCGGAGCACCTCGCCGAGGCCGAGCACTCGTTCGCGCCGCTGCCCATCCACGTGGTGCCCTACCTCGACACGGAGCCGGTCGGCGTGGAGGCGCTCGCCGTCGTCGGCCAGGCCATGTACGGCGCGGCCGACCCGTTCGCCCCGCCGCCGGAGACCCGCCCGCTGACCATCACCGACGACCACGAACTGATCCTCGCCTTGCCGTTCGCCGACCGCGCGGACGTCGATCTGGCCAGGAAGGGCGACGAACTGATCATCACCGCCGGGCCGTACCGCCGCGTCCTGGCGCTCCCCGCCGCCCTCGCGCGCCGTACGGTCAAGGAGGCGGCGCTCCACGAGGGCCGTCTCCGGGTACGGTTCGAGTCGGGAGGGTCCGATGACTGAGAACAACGGAAACGAAGCGAGAGCCGAGTGGGAGCGCGCCCGCGAGCGTGAGCGCGCCCAGGAGCGCGACCCGCTGGGGTCGGTCGCCGACGAGGCGGCGAAGCTGTTCGACACCTTGCAGAACCGCGCCGCCAGAGAGGTGCGCCGCGGCCTGATCAAGGGCACGACGGCCGGCCTCGGCCAGGCGTTCGGCGGCGGCGGCGGGCGCAAGGAGCGCGACGTGTGGGAGGAGGCGGTCGCCGACCACCACGACGAGTACGTCTGCCGCGCCTGCCCGGTGTGCCGGGTGATCGCCGCGCGGCGCGAGGCGGGCGGTGTCGGCGACCATCTGGCGGCGGCCGGCGGTGAGCTGTTCGCGGCGTTCCGCCAGGCGGTCGACGTGGTGACGCGGCCGGCCCCGCCCCGCAGGCCCCGGGAGGACAACCCGGACGTGGAACACATCGACCTGGGCTGACGCCCGGATGGAAAGGTTGGGGAGATGGCGCTGACCATCGGTGTTGACATCGGCGGCACGAAGGTGGCCGCGGGAGTCGTGGACGACGAGGGCCACGTCGTCGAGCACACGTTGCGCCCGACCCCGGCAGACAGCCCGGACCAGGTGGCCCAGACCATCGGCGACGTGGTCAAGGAGCTGTCACAGGGCCGCGAGATCGAGGCGGTCGGGCTGGGCGCGGCCGGGTTCGTCGACGAGACGCGTTCGATCGTGCGCTTCGCGCCCAACCTCGCCTGGCGGGAGGAGCCACTGCAGCGGAAGGTCGCCGCCCTGGTCGGCCTGCCCGTCGTGGTGGAGAACGACGCGAACGCGATGGCCTGGGGCGAGGCCAGGTTCGGCGCCGGGCGCGGCGAGAGCCACGTCGTGTGCGTGACCGTCGGCACCGGCATCGGCGGCGGCATCGTGCTGGACGGCGGCCTCTACCGCGGCAGGTGGGGGATGGGCGCCGAGCTCGGGCACATGCAGGTGGTGCCGGAGGGCCGGCTGTGCGGGTGCGGCAAGCACGGCTGCTGGGAGCAGTACGCGAGCGGCAACGCGCTGGTCGCCAAGGCCCGCGAGATCGCCACCGCCGACCCGGCCAGGGCCAGGGTGATGCTGGAGCTGGCCGGCGGTGAGCCGGGCGACATCGAGGGCGAAGAGATCACCGAGGCGGCGCGGGCGGGCGACGAGGCGGCGCTCGCGGCCTTCGCGAGCGTGGCCAGCTGGCTCGGGCAGGGCATGGCCGACCTCGCGGCCGTCCTCGACCCCGGCTGCTTCATCCTCGGCGGCGGCGTGTCCAGGGCCGCCGACCTGTTCGTCGACGCGACCCGGGTGGCCTTCTCGCGTGCGCTGACCGGCGGAGGGCACCGTCCCCCCGCCGAGATCCGGCTCGCCGAGCTGGGCGCCTCGGCCGGTCTGGTGGGCGCCGCGGACCTGGCCCGCCACCGCTGAGGCCGATGCCCGCCGCCAGCGCCATGACGATCCCGTGACGATCAGGGTCGCGACGTACAACGTGCGTTCGATGTACGACGACGTGCCTGCGCTGACCAGGGTCATCAGGGCGCTGCGGGCCGACGTGCTGTGCCTCCAGGAGGCGCCGAGGCGCTCCTTCTGGCGGCGCAGGCGCGGCGGGCTCGCTCTGGCCACCGGGATGACCGTCGCGGCCGGGCGGCGGCGCGGCGGCATGGCCGTGTTCACCGGGCCCGGCGTGCGGATCCTGCACGCCGAGCACCACCTGCTGAGCTTCGACCCCGGGCTGGAGCGCCGGGCGACGGCGCTGGCCGTGGTGGAGGCCGGCGGCCTGCGGCTCGCGGTGGCCTCGGTCCACCTGGACCTGAACGCGGCCGCCAGGGTCCGGCACGCCGCGGAGGCCGTCGCCCTGCTCGAGGCGGCCGCGGCGCGGTACGGCGCGGCGATCGTGCTGGCGGGCGACATCAACGAGCGTGCCGACGGGGACGCCTTTCGCCACCTCTCGGACCGGCTCACCGACTGCTACGCGTCCGCGCCGCGGGGCGACGGGCTGACCTTCTCCGCCCGCCGGCCGGGAGCCAGGATCGACGCCGTCTTCGCAGGTCACGGGGTGAGCGTGGAGTCGTGCGGCGGAGCCGACGCCGACCCCGCCGACCTGGCCGCCGCCACCGACCACCTGCCGGTGGTGGCGGAGCTCGGGGCGAGCTGAACGGGGGTTCGTGTCCTCCGCCGCTGGATGGTACCCGTACGATTTGGCTATGACCACCCGCCGCTCTGTGCGGCGTGCGCTGGCGGTGTGCTCGGGGGCCGCGCTCATCGCCGGACCGATCGTCCACGACACATCGGCCGCGCACGCGCACGCCGATCCGACGCGCCCGCCCGCCGTGGCCGAGGCCTGGCAGCAGTCCGCCAGCGTCCGCCTGCAGGGCGACGGCTCGCTGTCCGACGTCGCCGGGCTGTCGGGCACCGACGTCTGGGCGGTCGGCCAGCAGAACATCTGGGACGCCTGGGAGAACCGAGGCGCCATCGCCCACTGGGACGGCCGGGCCTGGACCGAGGTGGGCATCCGCAACGACGACACCGGAGCCGGGCACCTGCGCTCGATCGCCGCCGCGTCCCCGACCGAGCTGTGGACCGTGGGAGCCGCCCACGACGGCCTCCCCTACGTGGCGCACGGCGACGGCGCCGCCTTCGACCGGGTGGGCGTGGACCAGTTGCGGTCCGGCGACTGGCTGGGCGGGGTGGCCGCGGTCCCGGGCAAGGTCGTCGCGGTCGGCAGCCGCGACCGGCGCCCGCTGGTCGTCAACCGCACGGGCGGGGTCTGGCAGGTCGCGCCGACCCGCGGCGAGGGCACCCTGTACGGCGTGTCGCTCTCGGCCAAGGGCGAGGGCTGGGCCGTCGGCGACGGCGAGGGCGAGCCGCTGATCATGCGGTCGTCCGGCGGCTCCTGGAAGTCCGTGAACATCCCCGACATCCCCGGCGGCTACCTGCGCGACGTCCACCTCGACGGGCCGAAGCAGGCGCTGGCGATCGGCGGGGTCTACCGCGGCGGGGGCAAGGTCGCGCCGCTGGCGCTGTCCTGGAACGGCAAGCGCTGGACGCGGCTCAGGCTGCCCGACGCCGACGCCAGCCTGTACGGCGTGACCGGCGACGGCAAGGGCAGGTTCTGGATCTCCGGGTTCGATCCGGGCAGGCCGGGACAGGCCTTCGTGCTCTACGACGACGACAGGTCGAGCATGAGGATCATCCGGGGCGAGACGGCCGCCACGTCGCGCACGATGCGCCTGCAGGCCCTGAGCTACCTGCCGGGAACCTCCGCCGTCTGGGCCGTCGGCCACGTGGTCGGCGCCGGCGACACCTACCGGGACGTCGTGGAGAGGTTCGGCCCGAAGGGCACGAAGACCACCTCCTCGTAGCCCACCGCGAGATCGCGCGCCCGAGGTTCGGGCGGGCAGGACGCCGGAGGGCGTCGAGCGGGCCGGAGCGGCGGCACGCAGAGCTGGAGCGAGGCTAGATCACTGCGCCGTCGTCCCAGCCGGAGTCGCCGCCGGACCCGTCGCCCATCCGCACCACCAGGGCCACGAACCCGCCGATGAAGGCGGCGACCGCGGCGAACAGCGCCCAGCCGCGCATCTCCCAGCCGAGCACCGCGGCGAGCAGGAGGTAGGCGGGGCCGCCGAAGAGCGCGACCCAGGCGATCTTGGTCGCCGGGTCGGTCCTGGGCAGTGGCGGGGGCGGCGGCGGCACGTAGTGGCCCTCGTCGTCCTGAGCCTTCTGCTCGTCCTCGGGCGTGTCGTCCGGCACGGCGTCGAAATCCTGCGTCGTCTGCTCGGGCTCGTCGGGCTGCCCGAGCGCCCGGCGCGCCGGATCGCCGGGCAGGTTCTCACTGTCCGGCCACGGCTGGCGGTCCGAGGTGTGCTCGGCCGGCTCGTTGAATGAGGCGACGATCTGCCGCCAGACCTCGTCCTCGTCGCTTTGGGGTGTCACTACCTGGGCCTGTCACTCATCGCCCGCTGCCTTCCTCCCGAGACCGCGCACCCCCGTCGGCGATCAGTCCCTATGTAAGGGTACCGATGCGTGCGTACTGATGAACTCCAGGCTCCCCGTGAAGATCCGATCAGCGTCGTTGTCGAGGGTCGCGACATGATAACTGTCTCGCAGTTCGACGACGGTGAGGTTGCCTCCGGTGAGTCGTTCACGCAGGATCCTGACGCTCGTGGGTTTGACGACGTGGTCGTCCGGGCTGTGGAAGACGAGCAACGGCTGGGTGACGTCGTCGAGGTGCTCCTGCACCCGTGCCCACAGCCGGGGCAGCGTGGCCGCCGCCTTGACCGGGGTCCGGGTGTAGGCGAGCTCGGTGGCGCCCTTCTTCTTGATGTCGCCGGCCACCCCGGGCACGGAGTTGATCAGCAGCTTGAGCACCGGGGCGAGCCTCAGCAGCGGCACGTCGATCGTGATGGACGGATTGACCACCAGCACGCC
This sequence comes from Dolomitihabitans soli, assembly GCF_022213955.1. GTDB lineage: Bacteria > Actinomycetota > Actinomycetes > Streptosporangiales > Streptosporangiaceae > Streptosporangium_A > Streptosporangium_A soli. The sequence goes on from NZ_JAKNTW010000001.1 coordinate 695,645, forward strand.
CCGCACCGCCGCACCGTGGACCTGGGCGAGGCGCAGTGCCATGCACCCGCCCAGGGACAAGCCTGCCACGAAGACCTCGGCGCAGCGCCCGCGCAGGTCGGCCAGGGCCTTGTCCAGCTCCGCGTACCAGTCCTCCCAGCGGGTGCGGGCCATCTCCTGCCAGGTCGTGCCGTGGCCGGGCAACCTGGGGAGCGACACCGTCAGGCCCGCGCCCGCGAGATGCTCGGCCCAGGGGCGGAGCGACTGCGGCGTACCGGTGAAGCCGTGACACAACAAGACACCGACCGGGCCTCCCTCATGACGGTACGGCTCGGCGCCGGGCAGCACAGGCATCGGGCTCCTCCCAGAGCGGTTCGCCTGATCGTCGCATGACAAATGCTGATTTGGGAGGGGGTCTTGGGTCGGAAGTGTGGGCGCGTGGACCGGAAGGTGGGAAGATGGTCTCTGTCCCCCGAGGCCGACGGCGGAGAAGAGGTGCCACGTGTTCTACTGGGTGGTCAAAGCCATCTTGGCGCCCCTGCTGCACCTGATCTTCCGCCCGTGGGCCGAGGGCGCGGAGAACGTGCCGAAGGAAGGCCCGGTCATTCTGGCCGGCAACCATCTCTCCTTCGCCGACCACTTCTTCGGCGCCCTCTTCCTGCCTCGCAAGGTCATCTCGCTCGGCAAGGCCGAATATTTCACGGGCAGGGGCCTGAAGGGCTACTTCAGCAGACTCTTCTTCTCCGGCGTGGGCACCGTGCCGATCGACAGGTCGGGCGGCAAGGCCAGCGAGGCGGCCCTGAGCACCGGCATGCGCGTGCTCAAGGAGGGCCACGTGCTCGGCATCTACCCCGAGGGCACCCGTTCGCCCGACGGCCGGCTCTACAAGGGCAAGACCGGCGTCGCCAGGCTGGCGCTGGAGTCGCGGGTGCCGGTGGTCCCGTGGGCGATGGTGAGCACCTTCGAGATGATGCCTCCGGGGCGGTTGCTGCCCAAACTCGGCATCCGGCCCGGGGTGCGGTTCGGCAAGCCGCTCGACTTCTCCCGCTACTACGGCATGGAGGAGGACCGGTTGGTCCTCCGGGCGGTCACCGACGAGATCATGTACGCGCTGATGGAGCTCGCCGGTCAGGAGTACGTCGACAAGTACGCCGCGAGCGCCAAGGTCGAGACGGCCCGCGCGGCCAAGAAGGCGAAGGCCGACTAGCGGTCAGCCGATCGCCAGCCGGGCCCGTTCGATCAGGCGCATCATGGCCAGGCTGTCGGCCAGCGGCATCACCGTGCTCTCGGTCGCGCCGGCCGCCAGGCGGTCACGGACCTCCCTGATCTCGCCCACGTAGCCGTTGTCGGACGGGTCCACGGTGATCTCCTCGATGTTCCCCCCGCCGTGCAGCACCATCCGGCGGGTGGCGAAGAAGGGCCCGTCCAGCTCCGCCCGCAGCTTCGTGCCGACCACCGTCGCGGTGTTGGCCAGCGGGCTGACCAGCGAGGTGTCGAGCAGCGCCCGCGCTCCGTCCGGGTAGCCCAGCAGCAACCCCGCCTCGGCGTCCACGCCCGACGCGGCCTGCGCGCCGGTCACGGCCATCGTCTCCGGCTCGCCGAGCAGGAGCTGCGCCAGGGCGAGCGGGTAGATGCCCAGGTCGAGCAGGGCGCCGCCGCCGAGCGACGGGTTCCACAGACGGTGCGCGGGGTCGTAGGGGAGGGAGAAGCCGAAGGAGGCCGTCACCGAGCGGATCGTGCCGAAGGCGCCGTCCAGCACGAGCGCGTGCAGTCGCCGTACGAGCGGGTTGAAGCGCATCCACATGGCTTCCATCAGGAACACGCCCGAGTCCTGGGCGAGTTTCACCATGCGCTCGGCGTCGGCGACGGTGGCGGTCAGCGGCTTCTCGCAGAGGACCGCCCGCCCGGCGGCGATGGCCAGCTCGGTGACCTGCAGATGGTGGGAATGCGGCGTGGCCACGAAGACGGCGTCCACCTCGGGGTCCCGCACCAGTTCGGCGTAGGAGCCGTAGGAGCGTGGCGCGCCCAGGTCCTCGGCGAGGCGCCGGGCGCGGCCGGCGTCACGTGAGCCGACCGCCGCCACCCGCATGCCGGGCTCGGCCGCGATGACCTGGCCGACAACACGCGCGATTCCCCCGGTGGCCGCAATACCCCACGAAAACAATAAATTTCCCCTCTTAGGTGGAACTGGTGGACTCGCGAATGACCAGTTCCGGCTGGAACATGATCTGCTGATGGGCGTGGGTGTCCGGATTGTCGCACTCGTCGAGCAGCAACTCGGTGGCCACCTGCCCCAGACGGTGGGTCGGCTGCCGGACCGAGCTGAGCGTGACCGCGGAAGCCGAGGCGAAGTCGATGTCGTCGTAGCCGATCAGCGCCACGTCGGCGGGCACGCGGACGCCCGCGTGCATCAGGCCGCGCAGCACTCCCAGGGCCAGCAGGTCGTTGGCGCAGAAGACGCCGTCGGGGAGCGGCCCCTGGGCGAGCAGCTTCTCGGCCGCCTGCTGGCCGTGACGGGCGGTCATCGCCGTCATCGAGATCTCCTGGAGCGCGGTGGCGGGTGTACGGCCGGCCGCGAGCAGCGCCCGTTCGGCCCCCTGCCTGCGCTCCAGGCACTGCCGGATCGTGGTGGGCCCGGTGACGTAGGCGATGCGCCGGGCGCCGCCCTCCAGCAGGTGGGTCACCGCCATCGCGCCTCCGGTGACGTCGTTGACCGCGACGGAGCACTGGTCGGCGCGGGCGGCGGGGTGGTCCACGAAGACCACGCAGATGCCGCGCTCCTTCAGCCGGTCGATCCTGCTCAGGTCTTCGTCGGACGGCGTGATGAGCACGCCCCGCACCCGCTGCTCGGCGAAGACGAGCAGGTTGCGCTCCTCCTTGAGCCGGTCGCCCGAGGAGTTGCCGAGGATCACCGCGTAGCCGCGCTCGCTCGCGACGTCCTCGACCCCGGTGGCCACGTCGGTGAAGAACGGGTTGCCGATGTCGATGACCGACAGCCCGATCGTACGGCTGTGCCCGGCGCGCAGGCTGGAGGCCGATCCGTGCCGGACGAACCCCAGCTCCCTGATGGCCCGCTCGACCCGGGAACGGGTGGAGGTGGCGACCTTCTCGGGGCGGTTGAGCACGTTGGAGACGGTGCCGGGCGAGACACCCGCGCGAGCCGCCACGTCTTTGATGCTCACCGAGCTCATGGACGTTGATTAAAACGTAACAAGCCCGCTGACGCCAGTTGGCTTCAGGTCTTGCGCCGATGACAGGCAAACGTTTTAATCCCCCCTAAAAGTAACCGTAACAAATGATCGCCCGATCGATGGCGTTCAGTGAAGCGCTTCGACAGCTGATTTCGATGAATCGGCGCGGTTTGCCGACACGTGGGTTCCGGCACCGGGAAAGCGCTTACCGCATATCTGAGGAGTGAGGACATGAAACACATCAAGGGCCGGGCTCGCCTGGCCGCCGCACTGTGCGCGGGGCTGCTCGTCACGCTCGCCGGCTGCGGCGTGGGCGGTGGCGGCGGGGAAGCCGCGACGGAGAAGACCAAGATCAGGTTCTCCTGGTGGGGCAACCCGGAACGGGCGGAACTCACCCAGAAGGCGATCGACCTGTTCGAGAAGAAGAACCCGGGGATCGAGATCCAGCCGGACTTCGCCGAGTTCGAGGCCTACTGGCAGAAGATGGCCACGGAGATGGCAGGCGGCGGCGGCCCCGACGTCCTGCAGATGGACTACTCCTACCTCAAGCAGTACGCGAGCCGTAACCTCATCCTCGACCTCGGCGGGCAGGCGAGCAAGGGCGCCCTCACCCTGACGGGCTTCAGGCAGGGGCTCGCCGACACCGGGAAGATCGACGGGAAACAGGTCGCCGTCCCGTGGTCGGGCAACACCTTCGCCATGCTCTACCGCCCCGACATCTTCGCCGAGGCCAAGGTGGACCTGCCGAAGAAGGGCTGGAGCTGGACGGAGTTCCACGCGACGATCGAGAAGCTGAGCAAGGCCGCGGTGGTCAAGGACATGAAGGGGGCCGGTGACTACACCGGCGTCTACCACCTCATGGACCTCTGGCTGCGCCAGCAGGGCAAGTCCTTCTACACGCCGGACGGCAAGCTCGGGTTCGGCAAGGAGGAACTGCGCACCTGGTTCACCCAGACCAAGCAGTTCCGCGACGACGAGTTGCTGCTCAGCGCGCAGCGGGCCGCGCAGCTCGACCCCAAGCCCGCCCTGAGCGCCGACGCCGTCGCGATGGAGCCCAACTGGGACAACTTCATCGGCCGTTATGTCGGCGAGGCGCCCGACGCGGAGTTCGCCATCGGGCCCGTCCCGTCGCTGAAGCCCGACACCGCCGGGCTGTATCTCAAGCCCTCGATGCTGCTCAGCGTGTCGACGCGGTCCCAGCAGCCCGACGCGGCGGCGAAGCTCGTCAACTTCATGGTCAGCGATCCCGAGGCGGCCAAGATCCTGGGCACCAACCGCGGCATCCCGGCCACCGAGGCCGCGCTCGCGGCCCTCGAACTCAACGACGTCGACCAGATGATCGTCGACTACGAGAAGAGCGTGGCGGACCTGATGCAGCCCGCGCCGCCCCCGCCGCCCGCCGGCGCGGGCACCATCGAGCAGGCGATGCGCGACATCTCCGAGGAGCTCAACTTCAAGCGGTTGACGGTCGACCAGGCGGTCGACAGATTCTTCACCGAGGCCGAGCAGGCGATCGCCGCCGGCACCGACTAGGCGCGTCATGACCCAGACGACGCTGACGAAGGGGCCCGCGCGCCGTGGCGCGGGCCCCCGGCGGGCGGTGGCCGGGCCGGCCCCCGGGCGGAGCGACGCCCGGGCGGGATACCTCTTCCTGTCCCCGTGGATCATCGGGATGGCGGTCCTCACGCTCGGCCCGATGCTCGCCTCGCTGTATCTCTCCTTCACCAACTACAACCTGTTCAACACGCCGGACTGGATCGGCCTGGAGAACTACCGCAAGATGTTCGCCGACGACCAGTTCCACCAGACCGTCTCGGTGACCCTCCGCTACGTCCTGCTGGCCACCCCGTTGAAGCTCGGGGCGGCGCTCGCCGTCGCCATCTGGCTCACCCAGAGCCGCAGGGCGATGGGGCTCTACCGCACCGCGTTCTACGCTCCCTCGCTCCTCGGGGCGAGTGTCGCGATGGCCATCGTGTGGCGGGCGCTGTTCGCGGACGACGGCGTGCAGGACCAGCTCACCAGCTCGGTCGGGCTGGGCATCGGCGGCTGGGTCGGCAATCCCGACTACTCGCTGCTGATGCTGGTGCTGCTGGCCGTCTGGCAGTTCGGCGCGCCGATGGTCATCTTCCTGGCCGGCCTCCAGCAGGTGCCCAGGGAGCTGTACGAGGCGGCCGAGGTGGACGGCGCCGGACGGTGGCGCAGGTTCGTCTCGGTGACCCTGCCGATGATCTCGCCGGTGATCTTCTTCAACCTGCTGCTGGAGACCGTCCACGCCTTCCAGGTGTTCACCTCCGCCTACGTCATCAGCGGCGGCGACGGCGGGCCGGCGGGATCGACGCTCTTCTACACGCTGCACCTGTACCAGCGCGCGTTCTCCGACTACCGGATGGGATACGCCTCCGCGATGGCCTGGGTGCTGCTGATCGTGGTGGGCCTGGTGACGGCGCTGCTCTTCCGCACCTCGCGGGCCTGGGTGCACTACGCGGGGGGATCACGATGAACCGCACCACCACACGCGGGGGGATCGCGGCGAACCGCACCGCCGGACGCGGCGGGGCGCGGTCGATCGCCTGGCACGCGGGGTCCCTGCTGATGCTGGGCGTGGTCCTGTATCCGCTGGTCTGGCTGGTCGGCGGGTCGCTGAAGCCGTCGAGCGAGATCGTGGGCAGCACGGACCTGATCCCGGCGAGCCCGGTCTTCGACAACTACCTCTCGGCCGCCGAGGGGATCGCCAGGGTCCCGGCCTGGGCGTTCTTCGTCAACTCGCTGATCATCTCGACGCTGACCGTGGTCGGTGTGATCTGCTCCTGCTCGCTGGCCGCCTACGCCTTCGCCCGGCTGCGCTTCAGGGGCCGGGGCGTGATGTTCGTCATGATGATCGCGACCCTGCTGCTGCCGTTCCACGTCATGCTGATCCCGCAGTACATCATCTTCAACAACCTCGGGCTGGTGAACACCTACGTCCCGCTCATCCTGCCGAAGTTCCTCGCCGTGGACGCCTTCTTCGTCTTCCTCTTCGTGCAGTTCATGCGGGGCATCCCGAGCGAGCTGGACGACGCCGCGAAGATCGACGGCGCCGGGCACGGGCGGATCTTCTGGAACGTCCTGATGCCGCTCGCCCGGCCCGCGATCATCACGGCCTCGATCTTCGCGTTCATCTGGAGCTGGAACGACTTCCTCGGCCCGCTCGTGTACATCAACACCCCGGGGAACTACCCCCTCCCGCTGGCGCTCCGGCTCTACATCGACCAGGAGGCGAACTCCGACTACGGGGCGATGATCGCCATGTCGTTGCTCTCGCTGGTGCCCGTCGTGCTGTTCTTCCTCGCCTTCCAGCGCTATCTGGTGCAGGGGATGGCCACCTCGGGACTGAAGGGGTGACCATGAGCTCCACGACCGAACGCCCGGCCGACACCGGCCGCTTCGCCCTCTTCGCGGAGTGCGCCATCACCGGCGTCTGGTTCACCGTGGCCGCGCTGCCCCTGGTGACGGCCCTGCCCGCGTTCGCCGCGAGCTGCGCCCACCTGCGCAAATTCCTGTACGGCTACCGCACCGGGCTGCCCGGGTTCGTGGCCGACCTCAAGGAGGCGTGCAAGGGATCGTGGCGGGTGAGCCTGGCCGGCTGGGCGGCGCTGGCCGTACTCGCCGGAGACGTCGTGATCGCGCGGTCGGGGCTGCCCGGCGGGCCGGTGGTGGCGGTGCTCACCGGGGCGGCCGGACTCGCGGTGATCGTCGTGGGCCTGCGCGCGGCGGCGGCCTGGACGGCGGGCGAGTCGTGGGCGGCGCTGGCCGGCCGGGCCGCCGCCCAGGCCAGGGCCGATCTCGCCGGATCGGCTCTGCTGGTGGGCGGCGTGGTCGTGGTGGCCGTCGTCACCTGGCAGTTGCCGCCTCTTTTCGTGCCCGCCGCGGGCTGTCTGGCGGGCGCCGCGCTCGCCGTACAGCTGAGGGGGCGGGACGGCTGAGAGCGCGGTTGGCCGGCGCGGTGATATCCGTGGTGTAACGCATCGGAAACGCCCCATTGACACCTCCTCGGAAGCTGGCTTAGCTTCCTGCCCAAACGTTAAAACGTTTTTCACTTCCGGGGAGGTGTCTTGGTGGAGGTGCCGCCCACACTCGCGCTCGCCTCGGTCAGCAAATCGTTCGGCGCCGTGCGGGCGCTGCACGAGGTCTCGCTGCAGCTTTTCGCCGGTGAGGCCCACGCGCTCGCCGGTGAGAACGGTGCGGGGAAGTCCACTCTGGTCAAGATCCTCGCGGGCGTGCACCGGCCGGACGGCGGGCAGATCGTGCTTGACGGCGAGCCGGTGCGGTGGAACGGCCCCGCCGACGCCCAGCGCGCCGGGGTCGCCGTGATCTACCAGGAACCCACGCTGTTCCCCGACCTGTCGGTGGCGGAGAACATCTTCATGGGCCGCCGGCCTCGCCTGCGGTTCGGCCGGATCGACCGCCGGACCACGAACGCCGAGGCCGCCAAGCTGTTCACCCGGCTGGGCGTGACGCTCGACCCCGGGCAGCCCGCCCGCGGCCTGTCCATCGCCGACCAGCAGCTCGTGGAGATCGCCAAGGCGCTGTCCGGGGACGCCAGGGTGCTCATCATGGACGAGCCCACCGCGGCGCTGTCGGGCAACGAGGTCGCCCGGCTGTTCTCGGTGGTCACGGCGCTGCGCGAGCACGGCTGCGCGGTCCTGTTCATCTCCCACCGGCTGGACGAGATCTTCACGCTGTGCCAGCGGGTCACGATCCTGCGCGACGGGGCCTGGGTGGCGAGTGAGCCGGCCGCCGCGCTGACCCCCGAGGACCTGGTCCGCCGGATGGTCGGCCGTGATCTGTCCACGCTCTACCCTAGGCGGGAGACGGTCCCCGGCGAGGTCGCTCTCACCGTCGAACGCCTGACCAGGGAGGGCGTCTTCACCGACGTCTCCTTCCAGGTACGGCGGGGCGAGATCGTCGCCCTCGCCGGGCTGGTCGGGGCCGGGCGCACCGAGGTGGCGCGGGCGATCTTCGGGATCGACCGGTGGGACGCGGGGACGGTCCGGGTGGACGGCCGCCGGCTGCCTCCCGCGAGCCCCTCGGCGGCCATGGCGGCCGGTCTGGCCCTGGTCCCGGAGGACCGGAGACAGCAGGGGCTCGTCATGGAGATGTCCATCGAGCGCAACATCGGCCTCACCGGCCTGGCGGCGCTGCGCCGCGGACCGGTGATCAGCAGGACCGCCGAGCGCGACCGGGCCCGCGACTGGGCGATCCGGCTCCAGCTCAAGTTCGCCCGCCTCACCGACGCGGTGAACGTGCTGTCCGGCGGCAACCAGCAGAAGGTCGTGCTCGCCAAATGGCTGGCCACCGAGCCCGCCGTACTGATCGTGGACGAACCCACCCGGGGCATCGACGTCGGCACCAAGGCCGAGGTCCACCGGCTGCTGTCGGAGCTGGCGGGCAGGGGCATCGCGATCCTGATGATCTCCTCCGACCTGCCGGAGGTGCTCGGCATGGCCGACCGGGTGCTGGTGATGCACGAAGGGCGGCTCGCCGCCGAGATCCCCCGGGAGGCGGCCACCGAGGAGAGCGTCATGTCCGCCGCGACCGGACGGACCGCCGCGTGACCGCCCTGGCCGCCGGCGGCCGCAGCGCACGCGACCTCGCCGGCCTGGTGTTCCGGGCCAGGGAGCTGAGCCTGGTCGCGGCCCTGGCGGCGCTGGTCCTCGTCACCACGGTGGTGAATCCCAACTTCCTGTCCGGCCAGGGCGTCGAGGACATCTTCCTGAACACCTCGATCCTGGCGCTGCTGGCCGTCGGCCAGACGATGGTCGTGATCACCAGGAACATCGACCTGTCCGTGGGGTCGGTGGTCGGCCTCGTCGCCTTCGCGACCGGCAAGTTCCTGGCCGCCGACCCAGACGGGCGCGGCATCGTGACGGCCCTGGTCTTCGGCGTCGCCATCGGCGCGGCCTGCGGGCTGCTGAACGGCCTGCTCGTCAGCTTCTGCCGGGTGCCCGCCCTGGTGGTGACCCTCGGCACGCTGTACGTGATCCAGGGCGTCGACCACTACGTCGCGCACGGCCAGCAGATCAACGCGGTCGACCTGCCGCCCGCCCTGCTGCACCTCGGCAACGAAGGCGTGCTCGGCGTCCCGTTCCTACCGATGATCACGGTCGCGGTGATGCTCGCCGTCGGCTACTACCTGCGCTCCTACCCCTCGGGCCGGGAGTTCTACGCGATCGGCTCCAGCCCCGACGCCGCCCGGCTGGCCGGCATCCCGGTGCGCCGGCGGATCCTGTTCGCCTACCTGTTCAGCGGTGCGCTCGCCGGACTGGCCGGGGTGCTGTGGCTGGCCAGGTTCGGCACGGTCATCGCCGGTACGGCACGCGGCTACGAACTGCTCGTGGTCAGCGCCGTGGTGGTCGGCGGCGTGGCCATCGTCGGCGGCGTCGGCACGGTGTACGGCGCGGCCCTCGGCGCCCTGCTGCTCACCACGATCGGCAGCGCCCTGGTGGTGCTGAAAGTGAGCTCCTTCTGGCAGCAGGCCATCACCGGCGCCCTCCTGCTGCTCGCCATCACCGTCGACCGGCTGCTCGCCCTGCGCGTCGCGCGCCTGCTGAGAAGGAGGAACGCCCGCCATGGCGGCTGACCTTCCGCGGACCGTCTCCCGGTTCCTGCGCTGGGACGTGCTGATCACCGCGCTGCTGGTCGCGGTGTTCCTCGGCGGCGCGGCCACCTCGCCCGACTTCACCGGCGCGGGCAACCTGTCCTTCGCGCTCGGCGACCTTGGCGAGATCGCGCTGATCGCGCTGGCGATGACCCTGCTGGTGGTGGCCGCCGAGGTCGACCTGTCGGTGGCCTCCGTGCTCGGCATGTCCAGCGCCCTGCTCGGCGCGCTGTGGGACGCCGGCTGGGCGATCGAGACGATCATCCCGCTGGTGGTCGCCGTCGGCGCGGTCTGCGGCCTGGTCAACGGGCTGCTGGTGACCAGGCTCGGGCTGCCCTCGCTGGCCGTCACCATCGGCACCCTGGCGCTCTACCGCGGCCTGGCGTACGTGATCCTCGGGGACCGGGCCGTCGCGGAGTTCCCCCAGCAGTACGTCTCCCTCGCGGTGGACACGGTCCCCGGCACCCCGATCCCGTACCCCGTGGCGATCTTCGTCGTGCTCGCCGTGATCACCGGCGTGGTGCTGCACGCCACCGGGCTCGGCCGTGCGCTGTTCGCCATCGGGGCCCAGCGCGACGCCGCCTTCTTCGCGGGCATCAGGGTCAACCGGATCAAGCTCGTGCTGTTCGTGGTGGCCGGCACGGTCGCCGCCTTCGCCGGCGTCGTCTACACCCTGCGGTACGGCAGCGCCCGCGCGGACAACGGGCTGGGCATCGAGCTGGCCGTCATCGCGGCGGTGCTGCTCGGCGGGGTCGACTTCGACGGCGGCAAGGGCACCCTCGCCGGGGTGGTCGCCGGCGTGCTGCTGATCGGCATCGTGCGCAACCTGCTCATGCTGGGCGACGTGGCGACCGAGATCCAGTCGATCGTCACCGGGCTGCTGCTCATCATCTCCGTGCTCACTCCTCGCCTCATGGCGGTCGTCAGGGAACGACGTCGGCCTCCCCGTCTGGAAGGAACCGCCCCATGACCAGATCTCCCCGGCGACTCGCCCCGATGGTGCTCCTGCTGGCGCTGGCCCTGACGGCCTGCGGCGGCACGACCAAGGAGAGCGCCCAGAGCGAGAACACCGCCCCGCCGGCCACCGAGTCCGCCGCCAAGGCGAACCCGGACGCGCCGCTCAAGCAGGGCCTGAAGCTCGCGTTCCTGCCGAAGCAGATCAACAATCCGTACGAGACGATCGTCGACAAGGCGGGCATCGAGGCGGCCAAGGAGTTCGCGGCGCAGGCCAAGGAGGTCGGCCCGTCCGACGCCTCCGCCTCCTCGCAGATCTCCTACATCAACACGCTGATCCAGCAGGGGCAGGACGCGATCCTGATCGCGGCCAACGACGCGAACGCGGTCTGCGGCCCGCTCAAGCAGGCCATGGCCAAGGGCATCAAGATCGTGTCCTACGACTCCGACGCGGCCCCGGAGTGCCGCGACATCTTCATCAACCAGGCCAGCTCGGAGGAGGTCGGGCGCAGCCAGGTGAAGCTGCTCGCGGAGATGGTCGGCCACAAGGGGGAGATCGCGATCCTGTCGGCCACCGCCAACGCGACGAACCAGAACACCTGGATCGACTTCATGAAGGACGAGCTGGGCAAGCCCGAGTACAAGGACATGAAGCTGGTCAAGGTCGCGTACGGCGACGACGACGACCAGAAGTCCTTCCAGCAGACCCAGGGTCTCCTTCAGGCGTACCCGGACCTCAAGGGCATCATCTCGCCCACCACGGTCGGGGTCTCGGCCGCCGCGCGGTACATCTCCGGCTCCAAGTACAAGGGCGAGATCGTGCTGACCGGGCTGGGCACGCCGAACCAGATGCGCCAGTTCGTCAAGGACAAGACCGTCGAGAAGTTCGCCCTGTGGAACCCGAAGGACCTCGGCTACCTCGCCTCCTACGCCGCCGCCGCGCTCGCCTCCGGGCAGATCACCGGCGAGCAGGGCGAGACCTTGAAGGCCGGCAAGCTGGGGACGCGGACCATCGGCGAGAACGGCGAGATCATCCTCGGCCCCCCGTTCACCTTCGACGCGGGCAACATCGACGACTTCGACTTCTAGGGGGATCGCATGCGACGCGTGTGCTTCCTGCTCAAGGTCCGCCCGGACCGCCTGGAGGAGTACCGGGCACGGCATGAGAACGTGTGGCCCGAGATGCGGGACGCCCTGCGCGAGACCGGCTGGCACAATTACTCGCTGTTCCTGCGCGAGGACGGTTTGCTCGTCGGCTACCTGGAGACCGACGACTTCGAGGCCGCCAAGGAGGCGATGGCCCGGACCGGTGTGAACGCCCGCTGGCAGGCGGAGATGGCGCCCTTCTTCGAGGAGTTAGCCGGACGCCCCGACGAGGGCATGCGACCACTGTCCGAAGTGTTCCATCTGGAGTAGGAGAAAGAGTTACATGACAGACAGGATCACGCCACGCCGTACGAAGGTCGGGCTCGTGGCGGGTGGGCTGGGAGCCTACTGGCCCCAGTTCCCCGACCTGCTCCCGCAGCTTCAGAAATCGGCCGGGCGCGTGTCCGAGCGGATGAACGAGCTGGGCTGCGACGTCGTGGACGTCGGGTTCATCTCGGACGCACAGGAGGGGGCGGCCGCGGCGGAGAAGTTGCGCGCGGCCGGTTGCGACATCATCGTCGGGTTCCTGACGACGTACATGACGGCGACGATGCTGGTGCCCGTGGCGCAGCGCAGCGGCGCCCCCGTGCTGCTGATCAACCTGCAGCCCACCGAGTCGATGGACCACGAGAACTTCGACACGGGCCAGTGGCTGGCGTACTGCGGGGCGTGCCCGTTGCCGGAGATGGCCAACGCGTTCATGCGCGCGGGCATCCCGTTCAGGTCCGTCTCCGGCTACCTGGAGGACGAGCGGGCCTGGACCAGGATCGCCGGCTGGGTGCGGGCCGCCGGGGTGCGCGGGGCGCTGCGCGGCGGTCGGCACGGGCTGATGGGCCACCTCTACCCGGGCATGCTCGACGTCGCGACCGACCTCACGCTGGTGCCGGTCAACCTCGGCGGGCACGTGGAGGTGCTGGAGTTCGACGACCTGCGGGTGCGGGTGGAGAAGGTCACGGACGCGGAGACGACGGACCGGATGGCCTTGGCCCGCGAGGTGTTCGAACTGGCCGACTCGGTGGACGAGGCCGACTTCGCCTGGGCGGCCAAGGTCTCGGTCGGCCTGGACCGCCTGGTCGAGGACTTCGAGCTGGACAGCCTGGCCTACTACCACCGGGGTCTCGACGGTGAGATGCACGAGCGGCTCGGCGCGGGCATGATCCTGGGCTCCTCGCTGCTCACCGCGCGCGGCGTCCCGGCGGCGGGGGAGTACGAGCTGCGCACCTCGCTGGCCATGATGATCATGGACCGGCTCGGCGCGGGCGGTTCCTTCACCGAGTTGCAGGCGCTCGACTTCCTGCGCGGCCACGTCGAGATGGGCCACGACGGCCCCGCGCACCTGGCGATCAGCTCGCACCGGCCGCTGCTCCGCGGGCTGGGCGTCTACCACGGCAAGCGCGGCTGGGGCGTCTCGGTCGAGTTCGACGTGGCCCACGGCCCGGTGACGCTGCTCGGCCTGCTGCAGAAGCGGGACGGGCGGTTCGCGTTCGTCGTGTCCGAGGGCGAGGTCGTGGACGGCCCGCACCTGAAGATCGGCAACACCACCTCGCGGGTCGATTTCGGCTGTGACCCCGGCGAGTGGACCGATGCCTGGAGCGCCACCGGGATCTCGCACCACTGGGCCCTGGGCACGGGGCACCGGGCGGCGGAGTTGCGCGCCCTGGCCGACCTGATGGACCTGGAGTTCGTCGAGGTGGCGCCGCGCCGTTGACACTCGCTCCGAGTGAGCCATAATGTCCGTAGAATCTGATTAAAACGTTTTTATCTGGGGAGATGCATGGACGCCGTCAAGTCGGCGCTGCGCGGGCAGCGGATCGAGACGCCTTCGTGGGCGTACGGGAACTCCGGCACCCGGTTCAAGGTGTTCGCCCAGCAAGGCGTGCCGCGCGACCCGTTCGAGAAGCTCGCGGACGCCGCACAGGTGCACGCGTTCACCGGAGTGGCGCCGACGGTCGCGCTGCACATCCCCTGGGACAAGGTCGGCGACTACGCCGCCCTCGCCGCCCACGCCCGTGAGGCGGGGGTGGAGATCGGCGCGATCAACTCCAACGTGTTCCAGGACGACGACTACAAGCTGGGCAGCGTCACCCACCCCGACCCGGCGGTCCGCCGCAAGGCGCTGGACCACCTGCTCGACTGCGTCGACATCATGGACGCCACCGGTTCGAAGATCCTGAAGCTGTGGTTCTCCGACGGGACGAACTACCCCGGCCAGGACGACATCAGGGCCCGGCAGGACCGGCTGGCCGAGGCGCTGGCCGCCGTCTACGACCGGCTCGGCGACGACCAGCGCTTCCTGCTGGAGTACAAGCTGTTCGAGCCCGCCTTCTACACCACCGACGTGCCCGACTGGGGCACCGCCTACGCGCACTGCCTGAAGCTGGGGGACAAGGCGCAGGTCGTGGTCGACACCGGGCACCACGCGCCGGGCACCAACATCGAGTTCATCGTCGCCTTCCTGCTGCGGGAGGGGAAGCTGGGCGGCTTCGACTTCAACTCGCGCTTCTACGCCGACGACGACCTGATGGTGGGGGCCGCCGACCCCTTCCAGCTCTTCCGGATCATGTACGAGGTGATCGCGGGCGGCGGGCTCGGCCCGCACGTGGCGTTCATGCTCGACCAGTGCCACAACATCGAGCCGAAGGTCCCCGGCCAGATCCGCTCGGTGATGAACGTGCAGGAGGCCACCGCCAAGGCGCTGCTCGTCGACCGGGACGCCCTGGCCGCCGCCCAGTCGGCCGGTGACGTGCTCGGCGCCAACGCGGTGCTGATGGACGCCTACAACACCGACGTCCGCCCGCTGCTCGCCGAACTGCGCGAGGAGATGGGGCTGGCTCCCGACCCGATGGCCGCCTACGCGCGGTCCGGCTACTTCGAGAAGATCTCCGCCGCCCGGGTCGGCGGCGCGCAGGCGGGCTGGGGGGCCTGATGGACATCGGCGAACTGCTCGACCGCTGCCACGAACTGGGCGCGGACCCGCGCAACACCAACTACGCCGGGGGCAACGCCTCCGCCAAGGGCCCGGCCGTCGACCCGGTCACCGGGACCGACATCGAGCTGATGTGGGTCAAGGGCTCGGGCGGCGACCTCGGCACCCTGAAGGAGAGCGGCCTGGCCGTACTCCGCCTGGACCGGCTACACGCGCTCAAGGACGTCTACCCGGGTGTCGAGCGCGAGGACGAGATGGTCGCCGCGTTCGACTTCTGCCTGCACGGCAGGGGAGGCGCGGCCCCGTCGATCGACACCGCGATGCACGGCCTGGTGGACGCCCCGCACGTCGACCACCTGCACCCCGACGCGGGCATCGCGATCGCCACGGCGCAGGACGGCCCCGAGCTGACCCGCCGCGTGTTCGGCGACCGGGTGGTGTGGGTGCCGTGGCGGCGTCCCGGCTTCCAGCTCGGGCTCGACATCGCCGCGATCAAGGCGGAGAACCCGCAGGCCATCGGCGTGATCCTCGGCGGACACGGGATCACCGCGTGGGGGACGACCAGCGAGGAGTGCCGCGACCGCTCCCTTGAGATCATCCGTACGGCGGAGCGGTACCTCGCCGAGCACGGCCGCCCCGACCCGTTCGGCGCGGTCGTGGGCCCGGCGCTGCCCGAGGCGGCCAGGCGGGAGCGCGCCGCCGCGCTGTTCCCGGTGATCCGCGGCCTCGCCTCCACCGACGCGCGGCAGGTCGGCCACTACACCGACAGCCCCGAGGTGCTCGACTTCCTGGCGCGGAGCAGGCACCCGGAGCTCGCCGCCCTCGGCACCTCCTGCCCCGACCACTTCCTGCGCACCAAGGTCGCCCCCCTGGTGCTCGACCTGCCCGGTGACGCCCCGATCGACGACGTCGTGACCAGGCTCGGCGAGCTGCACGCCGCCTACCGGGAGGACTACCGGGCCTACTACGAGCGGCACGCCCTCACCGGCTCGCCGCCGATGCGCGGCGCGGACCCGGCGATCGTGCTCGTCCCCGGCGTCGGCATGTTCAGCTTCGGCAAGGACAAGCAGACGGCCAGGGTCGCCGGCGAGTTCTACGTCAACGCGATCAACGTGATGCGCGGGGCCGAGTCGGTCTCGCGTTACCAGCCGATCGAGGAGTCGGAGAAGTTCCGGATCGAGTACTGGGACCTGGAGGAGGCCAAGCTCCGCCGGATGCCCGCCCCCCGGCCGCTCGCCACCCGGATCGCCCTGGTGACCGGCGGCGGTTCGGGCATCGGCGCCGCCACCGCCAGGAAGCTCGCCGCCGAGGGCGCCTGCGTGGTGATCGCCGACCGTGACCTGGGCGCCGCCGAGAAGGTGGCCGCCGAACTGGGCGCCAAGGCCCTGCGCGCCACCGACGTCGCGGTGGCCGTCGAGGTGGACGTCACCTCCGAGGACCAGGTCGCGTCCGCCGTACGGCAGGCCGTACTGGCCTTCGGCGGGGTGGACCTCGTGGTGAACAACGCCGGCCTGTCGCTGTCGCGCTCCCTGCTGGAGACGACCGTGGACGACTGGGACCTGCAGCACGACGTGATGGCCCGCGGCTCGTTCCTGGTCTCCCGGGAGACCGCCCGCGTCATGATCGACCAGGCGATGGGCGGGGAGATCGTCTACATCTCCTCCAAGAACGCCGTCTTCGCCGGGCCGAACAACGTCGCGTACGGCGCCGCCAAGGCCGACCAGGCGCACCAGGTCCGGTTGCTCGCCGCCGAACTGGGCGAGCACGGCATCAGGGTCAACGGCATCAACCCCGACGGGGTGGTGCGCGGCTCCGGCATCTTCGCCTCCGGCTGGGGCGCGAACCGGGCCGCGGTCTACGGGGTGGCGGAGGAGAAGCTGGGCGAGTTCTACGCCCAGCGCACCCTCCTCAAGCGCGAGGTCCTCCCCGAGCACATCGCCACCGCCGTCTTCCACCTCACCCAGCTCACCCACACCACCGGCCTGCACATCCCGGTGGACGCCGGAGTGGCCGCGGCCTTCCTCCGCTAGCCGTACCGTCTCCACCGGCCGGGTCGCCGCCGAGCGTGGCGGCCCGGCCGGTGGCGTGGCCGGGTCGTGGCGGCGCAGTCTGGGCGCGAGTCCGACCTATCGGCTTCTCAAGCGCGTCGACCTCATTCCCGGAACCGCGGGAACGTCTCTGCCTACAGGGCGGCGCGGACCTGGCGGATGTGCTCGGGGGTGGTACGGCAGCAGCCGCCGATGAGTGAGGCGCCTGCGTCCCGCCAGTCCTTGGCCGCCGCGCCGAACTCCAGCGGGTCGGCCAGCCCGAGCCACCGGTGGTTCGCGGCGTCCCAGCTCTCCCCGGAGTTGGGGTAGGCGACGGCGGGCAGGTTGGCGATCTGGCCGATCAGTCCGGGCACCAGGCGGGGCGGGGTGCAGTTCACGCCGACCGCCACCACCTGGGAGCTGCCGGCGAAGAGGGCGGCGCACTCGGCGAGCGGCGTGCCGTCGCTGATGTGCCGCTCGTCCCTGCCGGTGAAACTCACCCACGCGCGCACGTCCGGCGTCTCGGCGAGCAGCCGGGCGAGCGCCCTGGCCTCCGGGTACGAAGGGATGGTCTCGCAGGCCAGCAGGTCGGCCCCGGTATCCGCGAGGATCTCCCACCGTGGCCGGTGCCAGCCGAGCAGCGCCTCCTCGTCCAGCCCGCCGTAGTCGCCGGTGTACTCCGAGCCGTCGGCGAGATAGGCCCCGTACGGCCCGACGCTGGCCGCCACCAGCCCGCCGCCCGCCTCGTCCCTGGCCTGGGCGGCGAGTTCGACCGACAGCCGGATCAGCCGCGCGGACTCGGCTCGCGACAGACCGCGTCTGGCGAAGCCGGTCAGGCTCGCCTGGTAGCTGGCCGTCGTCGCGACGTCCGCTCCTGCGGCGAAGTAGTCGCGGTGCACCCGCCGGATCAGCTCCGGGTTCTCCACCAGCAGTTTCGCCGACCACAGCTCGTCGCGCAGGTCGGCACCCAGCGCTTCGAGGTGAGTGGCCAGCCCTCCATCCAGAACCAGGATGTTCTTGTCATACCCCCCAGTACTCACCGAGTCAGCGTACGTGCTCGACCTGCTGGTAGAACCCAAGGAGACGGCTCGGGAGGGGGTCTCGGCCGACGGCTGTTCGGGCGCACGTCCAGCTGTCGCAGGCTGCCGGTGAACGGCGCGAGGCCGCCCCCACCGGGAGCCCTGGGGGGCGGCCTCGGGACGGGGATTCGCCGTCCTGGAGCCAGGTGTGCCTGACGGTTAGTTCTTGCTCCAGATCGCCGCGAAGCGGTCGCCCTCGGTGTCCATGACCGTAGGACGGTAGCCCAGGGCCTTCAGTTCGGTGGACTTCAGCGTGTAGGTGAGACGGGAGAGGTTCAGGTGCTCCTTCAGCCCGCTCACGTTGCCCTTGCTCCACACGGTGGTGTAAAGGTTGCCGGGCTCGATGGCCATGAGCACCGGCCGCAGGCCCTGCTGCACTCGCTTGGCGAGCTCCAGGGTGCGCTGCTCGAGGTTCTGACTCGTGGTCACCTGGGAGGTCACGTTGGCGTTCCCGACCACCCAGACGGCCGCGTAGAGCGGCTGCTCGACGGTGCCGTACACGTTGATCGAGGAGATGACCATGCCCAGCGAGCCGAGCCTGGCGTTGAGGGCGGTGAACGCCTCCTTGGTCAGGCCGAGCTTGGACTGGATCTTGCTGGTGGTCTTCTCAAGGACCGCCGCGAAGATCGCGCCGGAGCCGGTTCCGGTGCCGGAGATCAAGGTGGGCTGGAAGCCCGACTTGGTCAGTTCCGTGATGCGCTTCTGCAACTCGGTGGCCGACAGGCCCTGCAGGACATTGACCTTGCGGGCGGTGTCCTTGACCCACACGGACGCGTACCGCGGGCTGGCGGCGTTGGTCACACTCAGCGCCGACGGGACATAACCCTGGCCCAGGAGGTCCTTCACCTTCTGGAGGTGATCGGTCAAGGGCAGGTTCTGCAGGGAGAGAAAGTCCAGCGGCAGGTTCTGGGTGCTCTGGACGGCCGCGGGGGTGGCGGCGGCCGCAGGGGTGGCGAGAGCGGCCAGGGGGGCGAGAGACGCGGCGAGGGCCGTGGTGAGGGCGACGATCCTCGGGGTGGTACTCCTCATGATCCTCCTAAGTAAAGGTTGTCCCAAAATTTCGGACGAGAAAGGACCATAACAGGGGAGAGGAGGGGGTTGACTACCCTTTGGCAGTAATTGACGCCAGGGAGTTGCAGAGCATGAGTTCGGCTCGCCCGGGACGGTTCGCCGCCATGTCGTGCCTGAGCAGGGAGATCTTCAGATTCGCCGCCAAGTCACCGGATTCCTCGTGCGTGCGGATCGCTGACCAGAACGCTGACAAACGGGATGGGTTGCTTGTCCGAGGCCGCCTCGCGTTTCACCTGGAACCAGGCCGACCTGCCCGCCTCGCCATCGCGTCGAATCGCCTCACTGGACCGCCAGGACGTCCACCAGTCAGAGTCCACGTCCACCGTTGTCCTCCGCCGCCCGCGCCTGTACGGCCGGGGCGCACTCGCGACCGCCCCATCGTCGGTCACCCCCACCTGAACCGTCCCGGAGACGCGTGGCATTTCGTTTATCTTTACGCCGGTTTCTGCTTTATGCGCGCGCCTCCGACATGACGATGTCGGCCGCGTTGCGAGCGCGCCATTTACCGGGCCGCGATGAAATATCCACCATGGTCGCCGGGTGGGCCCCATTGATGCTTGCGCCATACGACTTGACGCGAACTGGAGCCACGGATTCCGGTCAAATCACCAGGAACGGTTGTCCGGTCGCGGACAGGTCAGGGAGGTGGAAACGCCGAGATCGCGCAGGTCCCAGCCCTCCGGTCAGCCGAATGAATCGCTCGTACTGCCTGCCGGATCGAGGGAGGATTGCGACCGACTACGGGCTTGTGACCTCTATCAAGAACCGATACGAAGCCACACGACTATGGGGCGTGTCCTGAGCAAGAATCCCTCGAAAATGATCGCGAAACGAGTCACTAATGGGCCAGAGCGCCGCCCTGTGGCGAAAGTCGTCACGCTCTTCGGACAACGGCGGCCAGTGTGGCGAGGTCCTCTGCCGCGAACACTTCCTCACCCCGGTGTGGTGGCAAGACGGCCGGCCGGTCGCGGGTCCCATCGAGGAACGCCACCCAGTCCGATGAGGAGCGGCCGCCAACCGCACCTTTCCATGGCAGGTTCGTGAAAGCTGCCTGGACCGTCCTGCGTCATCCTCGCTGAGCGGGGTCGGTCCCGGCGGAAACCGTTTCCGTTGGCTTGGGCTCTTGCGCCAGCATGCCGGAGTGACCTTGCTATGGAGGCCCTGATGGATGATGCGAGCCCTGAGCCCAGGCTGATCTTGCTGTGCGGGCTGCCTGGCTCCGGGAAGACGACGCTGGCCAGGCGCTTTGCGAGAGAAATTCCAGCGGTGCGTCTGTGTCCGGACGAATGGATGGCTGATCTCGGCATCGACCTGTTCGATGAACCCACGCGCGACCGGCTTGAGAGGCGATTTTGGGAGCATGCTCAGGATCTGTTGAGGCTAGGCCAGAGTGTGATCTTGGAGTTCGGCTTCTGGGGGCGTACTGAGCGGGATGAGAAGCGTTTGGGCGCGCGTGCACTCGGCCTTCCCGTCGAGTTGCACTATCTGGCTCCGCCGATCGATGAGCTGTGGCGCCGCCTCGAAGCCCGCAACGAGCAGGGGTCGCCGGGGACGGTCCCGGTCAGCCGCGAGTTGCTTGAGGAGTATGGGAAGCTCTTCCAGGCCCCCGACGACGATGAGCTTGCTCTTTTCGACGAACCGCCTGCGGGCCGACGTGGATGACCGGCTGCTTGCGGTGCGGGCGCGGGCAGACGAGTGACGCGAAGGCCGTCCTGGTCGCTGGCTCGGTGAACCTGGCTTCCAGGTCGGACCTCATCTGGGTCTGCAGGCTGGTGTTCTGGTGCCGGACCGCCTGCCGCGACGAGTGGCCCGCACGGTTCTGAGGGGGCCGGGGCGCAGCAATGCGCTCCGGCTACCCGACGATTCCTGAGCCGTTACAGCGGCGCCAACAGCATGAGGACCTCATCGCGGTCGTCATCAGGCGCCAGGCGAAGCGCACCAGGCCAGCGGCCGATCTCCTTCCAGCCGAGTCCTGCGTAGAAGTCTTCGAGGCCGACCCCTGCTCGTGCGGCAAGGTGGAGTTGCTCGAGTCCCATCTCATCACGAGCGATCTTTCGCGCCTCGGTCATCAAGGTCGATCCGATCCCACGGCCCCGGAAGTCGGTGCGCGACTGGACGTGGTGAACGGTGCCCCAGTGCGCGATCAGCGGGTTGACGTCGCGACGGATGTTCAGCCAGCCCGCGAGAACCCCGTCCACGAACCCGAGCACGAGACGACTGCGCTCGGGGGCCAGGTCGGCGATGATGCGGTCGGCCACTGGCCTCACCTGGGCGGCATCGACGGGTGGGAAAGGAAATCCAGCCGCTCCTCCGGCATTGGAAACCGCTATCCAGCAGGCGACCAGTTCCCCGGCCAACTCGGTGTCGATCTCCTGCGGATGAACGACCTGGCGGAGCTCGAGCATGTCGTTGCCGATCATGGACAGAAGTATCCCAGCACGAGCAATCCGGTCAGGGGGTGGATGGGGCCAGGCGCCGTGGTTCTCACAAACAGTCATTTCTGCGAACTACACGCCGTCACTTTGACTACGCAGAGCTACTCACCGGCGACCAGCTCGCCACCCGGATGACCAGCCTCGCCCAGCAACTCACCACCGCGAAAGCCGCCGTCGCCGCCGCCGAGGACGCCCAGCGGCGACTCGCCGAACACGGCGGCGCCGCCGAACGTGACCTGACCGCCCGGCGCGAGGCCTTGACCGGCCAGGTCGCCCAGGTCGACGCGGCCGAGCAGGCCGCCCGCCGCCAAACCGGACGGGCCCGGCCGCTGATCCTGCCGAAGGCGTGTTTTCCCTGGTCACGTGGTTGTGACGGGATTCCTGTGCAGGGCCGGCTCCTGATGGCTCCCGTGACGCCTGTGCCGTCGCGGTGATCAGGTGGCCGCGCCGCGGGCGACGTAGACGTTCATGCCGGTGAAGTCGAGGGTGATGTTGTAGGGCTTGTAGAAGCTGTGGAAGAAGGTGACCGGTACGTCGAACCCGAGGGGAGCGAGCTTCGAGTCTGGGTTCGTGTAGCAGTAGATGTCCTTGGCGACGGCGTTGCCGAGGCGGATGTCCTTCGGGTAGCAGGGGTAGGCGACGGCTGGGTGGCTGTGGGCAAAAGTCCCGATCGGGCGGTCGTGGTCGGTGCGGATCTGCAACTGCTCGGCCGTTTCCCCATGCGCGACCGCGGCCGTCTCGCTGCCTCCGCCGATGGGCATGGCCACTACCCGTGGGCCGGAACCGGCGATGCTGCCCCTGCTGTGGACCATGTGCTCACGGGCCAGCCACAGCGGCAGGGGCTCGGCGCCCGCCCGTTTGGCGGCGGCGCGTGCCTTGTCGGCCGTTTCGGGGGTTCTGCGGCGCAGGATCAGCTGCCGGCCCGCGTAGTCGAAGGTGGTCAGCAAGTGGTAGAAGACCCATGTGCCGATCATGCCGTCGTTCTCGGTGGTGACATCTCCGCCCGACTCCCACTCCATCCACGACACGGGGAGGTTGCGCAGTTCGATGCCGCCCAGCTTGAACGACTCCAGCACACCCCCGTGCCGCCATACCTTGCCGTTCAAGTAATCGATCTTCGAACTGGCGACGGCGCTCAGCCCGGCCTCCTTGGCCACCGTCGCGGACACGCTCAGCGACGGGGCGCCGGTGTAGAACGTGAAGCGCTTCGGCGGTCCGCCGTTGACCGAGACCCCCTCTACCAGCGGCTGGGGGTCCATCTGCAGCAAGCGCACCTGCGCGATGTCGCCGTGGATCTGATACGGCTCGCCGCGGAATGCCGCGAACAATTTGGCCGAGCCTTCGTCGCCGGCCGCTTGCCAGTGGGGTGCGGAGAGGGCGAGTTCGTCCTGCCGGATGTAGCAGTCTGCCATCAGCCGGTTGGCGTCCTTGTCATCAGGCGCCAGCTCGATGGCCATCTTGAGGTATCTCTCGGCGTCGGGGAACCGGTTGGACAGCAGCCCGACAAAGCCGCGCCGGCGGGCCGCGTGCAGGTTCTTGGGGTCTGTTTTCAGGATCTCCTCATACGCGCGGCTGGCCTGCTCGAACTTCCCGGCCTTGAACAGCGTGTCCGCGTCCCCGCTGCCGGCCAGCGCCGTGGCCGCCTTGCCCAGCAGCGGTGCGGCCGCGGCCGCACCGGCCACCACGGAGGCGCCCCGCAACAGCGAACGCCGGCTCCATTTCCCGTCATTACCCAAAGCCTTCTCCTTTTCGTGATCACCTTCGCCGGAACTCTCTGTCCAGCGGACCGGTCACAGCCGGGTTTCGCCGCCCGCTCGGCACCTCGCCCGCAGTTCGCCCGCCGACCCCATCCACTGTCGGCCGGCCGTGTCCCCGCCTCGTCCGCGCCGTGTCACGGTCGTGTCACGGCCGCAGCCGACGGTGGCAGCGTCGAGCAACCGCGGCATGCGGCAGACAACGCGCGCACATCCGGCACCAATCGTGGTTCGTGACAAAAGCGCTGGCCGGGTGGAATTGGCACCAGATGAGGCCGCCGAGGCGGTCGAGCGCCACGACGGCCCGAGTTGGACGCCGCGCAGGCGTTGCGCCGCTGGCGGACCCTGACCGCTCTGCTCACTGGGATGGCCGAGGTCTTAGGCCGTAGCGCCTACGAGGTCCGCATCAGCGCTACTCCGGTGGCTCGTCGGTGTTCCAGTTCCAGCTGGTGATCGTGGTGCGCATCAGGCGGGCGGCGGTTGACAGGTGACTGTCGGCGGCCCAGAAGAGAGTGACCGCGCGACGGCAGTCGGGGCTGTCGACGGCGATCCAGACGAGTGGCGCCCGCATGGAGCTGTGCCGGGCGAAGGCGGGGACGAGACCGATGCCTAGTCCCGCGCTGATCAGGTCCACGATGGCGCCGGGCTCGTCGACTTCACAGACGATCTTCGGAGTGAGGTCTCGTGCGGCGAAGAGCCGATCGAGCAGCCTGCGTTGCCAGTGCCCCTTGCGGGCGGTGACGAAGGACTGATCGGCAAGTTCGTCGATGGTCACCGAAGCGCGGCCCGCCAGCGGATGATCGAGCTGCGTGGCCACCCCCACCACCTCGTCGAGCAGCCGGACCCCCTCCAGGCCCTCGGTGTGGATCGGCTGGGAGGCGACACACAGGTCGATGTCCTGGGCTCGCAGATGGTGGGCCATGTCCTCCGCTGCCATCCAGCGGAGTTCGATCTCGATGGTGGGGTGGGCGCGCTTGTAGGCCGCCAGCGGCCTGGTGAGGGTGAGGAAGGTTTCCGAGGCCAGCCGTACGGTCCCGACACCCTCGCTGACGGCCTCGGCGACGGCCCGCCGTCCCGCCTCCAGCTCGCCGAGGGAGCGTTCGACGTAACCGCGGAAGAGTCTGCCCGCGTCGTTCAGCCGGAGCCGGCCGCTGCGATCGAACAGGGGTGTGCCCAGCTCGCTCTCCAGGCGGGAGATGGTACGGCTCAGCGACGGCTGCGCAACGCGAAGCTCCTCGGCCGCGCGGCTCAGGTGCTCCAACCGCGCCACCACCAGGAACTGCCTGAGCGCGTGCAGCTCCATCATGCCTCCCAGTACATAACACCATTGCAATATTGATCTTAGACAAGATAACTCGCAAGCCATAGCGTCGAAGGCGTACGCACCTTGAGGACAGTGAGGAGATCTCATGGCCACCGTGGCCAACAGCCCGGGATCCCACGCTGCGCATCGGACGACACCCACGGCCTGGACACTGCGGGCCGTCGTCAGCGCGCACATGGCGGCGATCGTCGGCCAGCCGGTGTTCGCCGGGGTCTATCTGACCGGCGACTACGACAGCCTGCACTGGCACGCGGTCGGCGCGGACGTGGTCACCTCCATCGGCTGTCTGCAGCTGATCGTGGCGATCGTGGTCTGGGTCCGGCTGCGTCAGGTCTGGCCGTTCCTCGCCACGATGGCGGTGGTGGCGGCCGAGACGGTGCAGTACTTCGCCGGGTTGGACGGCGCGCTGTGGCTGCACCTCCCGCTGGGCGTGATGACCGTCGCCGCGCTCGTCGTGCTGTTCATCGCCGTCTGGCGCCGGCCCCTCCGGCGGCGGGCGGCTCGCGATGCGTGAGCACACTGCCGGCGGCATGACGAGGCGAGGGGTGCTGGGCATCGGCGGGGCGCTCGGGCTGATGGCGGCCACCGGGCTGTCGGCCTCGGCCGCGCTGGCCCGTCGGCCGTCGATCACCGGCGCCGAGTTGCGCAGCGCCGTACCACTACCGCCGCCGTTCCAGGTGCCGCTGCCGATTCCGTCCCTGCTGAAGCCCGTCAGCGCCGACCGTTACGAGATCACCCAGCGCGAAGCGAGTGCGGAGATCCTGCCCGGTCTCAAGACGCCGCTGTGGACGTACGAGGGCACCTTCCCCGGTCCGACGATCGAGTCGCGCCGCGGCCGACCCATCACCGTGACGCATCGCAACGAGCTGCCCGTGCCGACCGTCGTGCACCTGCACGGCGGCCGGACCCCGGCGGATTCCGACGGCTACCCGACCGACCTCGTCCTGCCCGAGGGCTGGCCGGACGCCGCCCACGTCACGCGCACCGGCCAAGGCGGGCACGGCCCTGGGCACGGTATGCAGGGCATGCACGATCCGCGGGCGGTGGTGACCCGGCTGACCCGCGACTACACGTTCCCGCTGGACCAGCGGCCGACGCTGCTGTGGTACCACGACCACCGGATGGACTTCACCGCCCCCGCGATCTGGCGGGGTCTGGCCGGGCTGCACATCGTCCGCGACGATGCCGAGGACGCGCTCGGCCTGCCCGCCGGGCGGCGCGAACTGCCTCTCATGATCGCCGACCGCGCGTTCGGCGCCGACGGCAGCCTCGACTATCCCGCCCTCGATCCCACGCTGCGGGAGCGGCCGGGCGTGCGCGAGCCGTACCTTGCCGGAGTCCTCGGTGACGTGATCCTGGTCAACGGCGCCCCGTGGCCCGTGCACGAGGCCGACGCCGCCCGGTACCGGCTGCGCATCCTGAACGCCTCCAACGCCCGGCACTACGAGCTCGAAGCGATCA
Organism: Dolomitihabitans soli; assembly: GCF_022213955.1. Classification (GTDB taxonomy): domain Bacteria; phylum Actinomycetota; class Actinomycetes; order Streptosporangiales; family Streptosporangiaceae; genus Streptosporangium_A; species Streptosporangium_A soli. Next base: position 721,629 of record NZ_JAKNTW010000001.1, read on the forward strand.
CCGACGACGGACGCCGGCTCGACCTCGTGCAGATCGGCGCCGACCAGGGACTGCTCGCGACGCCGGTCACCCATCGGCTCCTGCCGATCGCGCCGGCCGAACGCTACGACGTGATCGTCGACTTCTCCGGCGTCCCGGTCGGCAGCCGCGTCAGACTCCTCAACCGGCTCGGCTCCGGCCGTACCCGCGACGTGATGGCCTTCCGGGTCGCGCGCAAGGCCACCGACGACAGCCGCATCCCGCGTGTCCTGTCCACCGATCTGCCTGCCTGGCGCCGGCCGGACGCCGTCAGGGTGCGCGACTTCTCCTTCCGGGCCGGGCGCATGCGCGGCGGTCACGGATGGCTGATCGGCGGGCTGCCGTTCGACCCCGCCCGCTCCGACGTCACCGCCGGATTCGGCGACGTCGAGGTGTGGCGGCTGGTCGCCGACGTTCACCATCCCGTCCACCTGCATCTGGTCGGCTTCCGGGTGCTCTCGCGCCGCGGCCGGCCGCCGCTGCCCCACGACGCGGGCCTGAAGGACACCGTCTCCCTGCGGCCGGGCGAAGCGGTGGAGATCATCACCCGTTTCGACGGCTACCGCGGCCGCTACCTGTTCCACTGCCACAACGCCGAACACGAGGACATGGGGATGATGGCCAACCTCGAAATCATCTAGGAGCATCGCCATGCCGCCAAGCTCGGCATGGTCATAAGCCTCGCCGGCCCGAAAGCCGCCCAACCCTCGCGTCTCGACCACGGCTACGCCGGGCCGATCACCCTCATCGGCGACGAACTCCGCCTGCCTTACCCGAGGCCCGCGCTGCCCAAGGGCTACCCGGTGGGCATGTTCGGCCACCGTCATCGTCGAGCCGGTCCCGGCGAGAGTGCCTCGTCTCGTCGGGACCGAGATGCCTAAGTGGTCGACGTGTCGGTGCTCCGTACCACGACCGGGCCGAAGAGGCCGGTTACGCGCTGGCCGGGGAAGACGAAGTGGGTGGGGCTCACCGAGTCCAGGTAGGGGGCCAGGGTGCCGAGGACGAGGATTTCCACGGTGTGCTCGCCGCCGTCGAGCTCGCCCAGCTCGAAGCGGTACGGCGAGCAGATCCGGACGCCGGCCGGCCGCCCGTCGATCGTCACCTCGGCGGTGCCGCGGACCCTGCCCAGGTCGAGCACCGCCGTACCCGAGGCGTGGAACGTGGTCCGGTAGCGGACGCCGCCCGAGTAGCCGGCGAGGCCCTGGTCCTCCCAGTCGCCCAGCCCGATGGTGCCGGGGCCGCAGGTGAAGCGGACCGGGCCGGCCAGCGCGGCCCCGCCCTCGAAGCCCGGACGCGTGGCGACGCGCAGCTCCAGCGTCCGCGCCGAGCCGTCGAGGGGGGTGTGGCTCACCGGGCCGTGCGCGTCGATCTCCACGCGTACGGCGCCGGGCGGTACGTCCACCAGGAACCGGGCCTCGCCCTCGGTGGCGTCCGGCACGGCGAGGACGGCGGGCAGGGCCGTGGCGCACGACTCGATCCAGCCGGTGTCGGGGAGCGGGTGCGGGCGCCTGGTCAGGTGTAGCGCCGCCGGGTCGCCGTGCTGGCGCCGCCGTACCTTCGCCGGGGTGACCGCGTCGGCGTGCGGGGCTGGGGCGGTGGGGTCGTCGGCCGGGGTCGTGCTGGTCCAGTGGGGGCCCGAGACGGCGAGGCCGTCGGTCAGGACCGCGCCCGCGGTCTCCAGGGAGATCGTGTTGGTGCCCGGTTGGAGCAGCTGGGCGACGTCGTAGCGGCGGACACGGGGGATCTCGGCCTCCGCGTAAGGGTCGAAACCGCCCTGAATGCCCGCTTCCTGGCCGTTCACCCGGACCACGCACGGCTCCATCGAGGCCACCTGGAGGAGGCCGCCGCCAGGGCCGACGGTGGTCTCCAGGGAAGCACCGGTGATCCACTCGGGGCGGACGGCCTGGGCGGGATCGCGCACCAGGGAGACGTGGGCGCGCAGCCGCAGATCCTCCTCCGGGGTGAGGCGGAGGTCGAGCAGATGGTCGCCCGGCGGGAGCCGATCCCGGGAGACGGCGAGGTGACCGGCGTCGTCCAGCGGCAGGTCCACGCCGTCCAGCGTCGCGGCCTTGGCCGTGGGCGCGCCCACCACCAGCGACGACTCCTCCGGCACGGTGATCCGGGTGCGGAACCACACCTCCTGCCCGGCCGCCGCCTCCCCGAAGTCCAGGAACTCCTCGGGGACGTGACCCTTCGGGCCCAGGACCTCCCGGTGGATCGGATCCTTGTGGATGCCCCGCGAGGTGGAGTAGACGACCGGCCGCCAGTCGTCGCCGGTCCGCCACAGCCCGTGCGGGCCGAAGGTGGCGTGCACCTCGCCGCCCTCGTGGTCGCGCAGGGTCCAGCGTTCGACGGTCGCCTCGGCCGTGCCGAAGTCGCCCCAGGTGTCGTCGAGGGTCGGGACCAGCTCCATCTCCCAGGTCGAGCCGAGATCCAGCGCACGGCCGCCCACCGGGAGCGGGCGGTGCTCAGGCACTCCGTCCGTCTCGGTCGTGAAGATCAGCAGCGCGGCCGGGCCGTCGTCGAACGGCACCTCCACCTCGACCGTGTCCCCCTTCGCCTCGTACGGCAGGGCGCGGAGTTCGCCGCCGAACGGGCTCGCCAGCACGGGCGTCGTCCCGGCGACGCCGCGCACCCTGACCCGCATGCTCTCGCGGTAGCGCGCCGGGTCGAAGTCGTAGGTCACGTCCAGCCAGCCCAGGTCGACGCCGCGTTCCTCCGGCCGGGCGACGCCGACGTCGCTGGCCCGGGGGAAGACGGCGGTCAGGAAGACGACGGTCGTCCCGTCCACCTCGCGGACCAGGGGCGGCACCGGGGCCTCCACCCGCGGCGTGAACCCGGCCAGCGCCTCGCCGAGTCGATCCGCCGACGCGGCGAAGCGGGCCTGGCCGCTGTCGAACCTCGCCCGCAGCCGCGCCGACTCCGGCAGCGCCTCCACCGCGATCAGCAGGCCGCCCCCTTCGACGAACTCGTCCAGGCGGGCGGCCGTGTCCTCGTCGAGAACCGTGGCGGCCGGAAGGACGACGACCTGGTACGACTCGGTGGCGACGGTCAGCCGGCCGTCCTCGACGCTCGCTCGGTGGACGGAGTCGTCGTCGATCACGTCGGCGTCCAGGCAGAGCCGGTCCAGCGCGCCGGGAACCACCTGGAACCAGGCCATGTCGCCCACGAGCTCCCGGTACACCCGCTGCGCCCTGGCCGCCTCCTCCACAGCGCGCCGAACCGGGCCGCCCGGCTCCACCGGGGTGCTTCGAGGATCGGTCAGGGCCGCCGGATCCGCCGCGGCCGAGGAGACCGGGGGGACGGCGGACTGGGCGGTGGCGGTGGGGAAGAGGACGGCGATGTCGCAGAGATGACGGCCGAGGGAGAGCGCGGCGCACAGCCGGGTGACGGCGTCGGCGAAGACCCGGTGGTGCCGCCAGTACGGCTGCCGCCAGTCGGTGCCGGGCGGCGCCCACTCCCACCAGCCGGCCTTGGTCGTGTAGTAGACCGCGTGCGGGTTGTAGAGGGTGGCCCCGGCGCGGAGCCAGGGGAGCAGCCAGTCGAAGGTCTCCGCGAGGGTGCCGCCCCAGCCGCTGGAGTGGAAGGACTCGATCCAGGTGCGCGGCCTGCCGTACAGGTGGGCCAGGGAGGAGTGCAGGCGGGCGTCGCCGTGGTGGTCGGAGCCGGGGGCGCTGAACCAGCGGTGCGTGCGGGTGTAGTCGGCGTAGAGTTCCACGCCCTCCACCGGGTGCCCGGCCCTGGCGGGGTCCTGCTGGTCGCAGCCGCTCAGCAGCCCGTTGCGCTCGTGCCACTCGGCGAGCGGCCGGAAGAACGCCTCCTCCGCCAGGTCGGCCCGGGTGCGGTGGAAGTCGCGCCGGGCGGCCGGGTCACGGTCGAGGGACTCGGCGGTGAAGGGCCGGCCGCGCCGGGCGAGGAACTCCTCGGCGAAGGACGCCGACCAGGTGGGCATCGCGGGCAGCTCGTCCTGGAAGGAACCGGCGATCACGCTGCCGAACCGGTGGCCGAGGCGGCGTTCGAACTCGCCGTGCACCCGGTCGATGAGCGTGGCGCAGGCCGTAGGGGAGAGGTAGTCGAAGCCGCGGCGGGTGACGGTTCCGTCGGGGGCGAGCCAGTGCCCCGCGTACTCGGGGTGCTCACGCACCAGCCGGGCCTGCAGGTCGGCGCCCGAGAAGCCCAGCTGGTCGTAGAACCACAGGTAGGCGCCCAGTTCCGCGGCGTCCTCGCACACCCCGTCGAGCAGCTCCCACCAGGGCTCGGACAGGAACGGCGGCTCGTCGGCGTCCGCGCCGAACAGCGGTCCCGACGGCGCCAGGTTGAGGATCACCAGGTTGTGCACGCCCCCGGCGACCAGCCGTTCCATCTGCCAGCGCAGCCGCGTCCGGAGCAGCGGCTCCCCGCTCCACCACCAGATCGCCGCGGGGGAGTGCGTGCGCGGCGGATCACGCAGCACCTCGAACAGCCGCGCCGCCGGTCGTCCGATGCCCGATGCTGGTTTGTTCTCCGGTCTCACTGCTTCTCCTGCGCGAACGAGTGTGTAAAACGTTTTTATCCCACGCCCTCGGGCGATCCCGCGCTAGCCCTTCAGGCCGCTGGAGAAGCCCTTGATGACATAGCGCTGGAGCACGAGGAAGATCAGTACGATCGGGAGCGCCCCGAGCACCAGACCGGCGAAAACCAGGCCGTAGTCGGAGACGTACTGGCCGACGAAGGCGAAGACGCTCACCGGGACGGTCTCGTAACCGGAGCCGCCGAGGTAGAGCAGCGGGGTGAAGAAGTCGTTCCAGATGAAGACGGCGTTCAGGATCAGCACGGTGCCGGTGATCGGCCGCAGCAACGGGAAGACGACCTTCGTGAAGGCCGTCAGGTGGCCCGCGCCGTCGATCTGGGCGGCGCTGGCGTACTCCCGGGGGAGCGCGCGGATGAAACCGGTGTAGAGGAACACCGTGAAGGGGAGCTGGATCCCGGTGTAGAAGATGATCATGCCCGCGTGGGTGCCGATCAGCCCGAGATCCGTGACGAGCCGGTAGAGCGGGATCATGCCGAGTTGGAACGGCAGCACGATGCCCAGCAGGAACAGGACGTACAGCCCGTAACCGAGGCGGGTCTGCGCACGGGCCAGGAAGTAGGCCGCGAAGGACCCCAGCGCGATGAGCGCGACCAGGCTGACCGTGGTGATGATCGCGCTGTTGGCGAGCGAGGGTCCAAGCGCCGCCGCGGACCAGGCGGCGCCGAAGTTCCCCGTGGTCGGCGGCGCGGGCAACGACAGCGGCGACTCGGCGATCTGCCCCGGGTCCTTCAATGACAGCGTGATCAGCGCGTAGACCGGGAAGAGGAACGCGACGGCCACCACGATCATCACCACCTCCAGGAGGAACGTCCTCCCCCCGTAGCGCAGATGCGTCACTGGGCCACCTCCCTGGAGCGCAGGTAGTAGAGCTGGATGAACGAGACGGCGGCCACGAACAGCGCCAGCACCAGCGCGACGGCGGTGCTGTAGCCGAACTTGCCGAAGACGAAGGCCTGTTTGTAGAGCACGGTCGACAGCGTCTCCGTGGCGTAGCCGGGCCCGCCGCCGGTGGCCGCGAAGACCTGGTCGAACAGCTTGAGCCCGCCGATCGTGGACAGCATCAGGTTGATGGTCAGCGCGGGGGCGAGCAGCGGCCAGGTGACGAAACGGAAGCGCTGCACCGTGCTGGCTCCGTCGATCATCGACGCTTCGTGCAGCTCGGCGGGCACGCCTTCGAGCCCGGCCAGGAAGATGACCATGGAGTAGCCCGCGTTCTGCCACACGACCATGCCGACGATCGACCACAGCGCCAGCGAGGGATCCCCGAGCCAGTCCTGGCTGGGCAGCCCGACCACGGCGAGCAGCCCGTTCAGCCCCGCCCCCGGCGCGGGGTTGTAGACGTACTTCCACAGGAAGGCCACCATCACCGGGCTGACGACCACGGGCGCGAAGAAGATCACTCGTAGCAGGGTCTGGCTCTTGATCCGCGCGTGTACGCCGAGGGCCAGCAGCAGCCCCACACCGTTCTGCACCACCACGATCGCGACCGTGATCAGCAGTGTGTTGACGATCGAGCCGAGCGCCTGCTCGTCACCCAGCATCGCCTGGAAGTTCGCCAGGCCGACGAAGGACATGTCGCCGATGCCACTCCAGTCGGTGAAGGCGTAGACCACGCCCGCGATGCTGGGGTAGAGGACCACGGCCGCGTAGACGAGCAGGGCGGGCGCGGCGAACAGCCAGGGCGGGGAGAGGGCTCCGGACCGCCTTTTGCGGCGTCGCGTGGAGGGTTGGGTGCTGACGCTCACTTGGCGTACGCCTCGTCCATCTTCTTCAGCGCCTCGTCGATCTTGATCTCGCCGGCGAGCAGGTCCTGGACCACCGCGAAGTGGGTCGGCTGCACCTCCGCGTTGGGCCAGCGCTGGTCCATGAACGGCACGGCCCGGTCCTTGGTGAACGACAGGAACGACTCCAGGACCGGGTCGATGGTGGAGGACGAGTCCTGGGTCAGCGGGATCGCCGCGATGGTCTTGGCCCAGGCGTTGATGTTCTCCTGCTTGCCGAGCCAGTCGATGAACGCGGTGGCCTCCGCCACGTTCTTGCCCTTGGCGGCTGCGCCCAGGCCGACCACCACGCCCGCCGGGATCCACACCTGCGCGGCGTCGTCCGCGCCGGGCAGCGGGAACATGGACAGGTCGTCGGGTGTCGCGGCGGACTTGCGGAAGTCGGGGAGCACCGCGGAGACCTGGATCGCCATGCCCGCCTTGCCGGTGGCGACCATGGAGGTCTGCTGCTCGAAGGTGGTGCCGTTGGGGTTGTCGTTGAAGAAGCCGCGCTTCTGCAGCTCCAGGTACATCTCCAGGGCGTCGCGCCAGCCCGACTGGGCGAAGCTGGTCTGCCCGGCGGCCTGCTTGTCGTCGAAGCCGGGGTCCTTGGCGTAGACGGTCGAGGGGACCAGCGCGTAGGTGATGAGCTGGGTGACCCACGGCGTCTGCGCGCCCAGCGCGATCGGCGGCAGGCCCGCCTTCTTGATCTTCTCGCAGACCTGGAGGAACTCGCTCCAGGTGGTCGGCGGGGCGTCGACTCCCGCCTTCTCGAAGACCTTCTTGTTGTAGATGGCGCCGATCACCGAGGAGCCGGCCGAGTAGATGTAGGTCTTGCCCTCGTGCTGGAACGCCGGTTTGAAGCCGGTCGGGATGGTCTGCGCCCAGCTCTGTGCCGACAGGTCGGCCAGCAGCCCAGCCGAGGCGATCTGGTTCATCGACATCGCGCTGCCGTTGCCGGGATACACGACGTGCAGGTCGGGGGCGTTGCCCGCGCCGAGCTGGGTGCGCACCGAGGTCTGCACCTGGTCGGTGGGCGCGTACGACGGCGCGATCGCCACGCTCGCCTTGACCTTCTGGTAGGCCGCGACCAGCGCGTCCATCGGGGCCTTCTGGTCGGCCACGCCCACGAACCGCAGACGGGTGGCCGCCGCACCGCCGGTTCCCGCCGTAGTGCCGCTGTTCGTCTGGGTCGAGCACGCCGCCAGCGTGGCGGGCGCGGCGGCGGCCACCGCCAGGCCACCCATCATTCGGAAGAACTGGGCGCGGCTGATCCGGGCGTTGCGCAACGACTCGGTCTCACGGGACATTTTCACTCCTCGGGACATGCGCGGGGCGCGTGCTCCCCGTGGTCGCCCCGCGAGCTGGCCTTGACGCAAGTTGTTAATTTTAACGTTTTAACGTGTGACGTTGTGATTGTGTGGGGTGGAGACTACGAGCAGCCCGATCGGGTGTCAAGGGTCGTCTCCAGGGTGTGAGGGGACCGTCGTCACGCGTGGAGTTCGGTAAAATGCGCGATCAACGACCCCTTGGAGCCCGGCCTATGAACTCTCGTCAGAACATCGCCGCCGGGACCGCCAGGCGGCAGGCGATGGCCGAGCACGTGATGCGGCAGGGCTCCGCCTCGGTGGCGGAGCTGGCCGAGACCTTCGCGGTCAGTGTGATGACGATCCACCGTGACCTCGACGAACTTGAGCGCCAGGGCATGGTGCGCAAGTTCCGCGGCGGCGCGACGGCCCAGGCCTCCAGCGTCTTCGAGAGCAACATCGTCTACCGGCTGACCGCCAACACCGAAGAGAAGGAGGCCGTCGCGAGGCACGTCGTCAAACTGATCGAGCCCGGAAACTCGATCATGCTGGACGACTCGACCACCGCGCTGGCCATCGCCAGGCAACTCGGCACGGTCACCCCCCTGACGGTGGTGACCAACTTCCTCGCGGCGATCAAACTTCTCACCACGGTGCCCGGGGTGCGGCTGATGGCGCTGGGCGGGGAGTACCACCCGACGCACGACTCCTTCCTCGGCGTGGCGTGCGTCGACGCGATCGAGGCGATGAGCACCGACGTGGTGATCGTCTCGACCTCGGCGGTGTCCGACCGGTACGCCTTCCACCAGGAGCAGGAGATCGTGCTGGTGAAACGGGCGATGCTCGGCTCGGCCACCCGGCGGATCCTGGTCATCGACCACAGCAAGCTCGACCGGGTGGCGCTGCACAGGGTCGCGCCGCTGGAGATGTTCGACCTGATCGTGGTCGATTCCGGCGCCCCCGCCGCAGCCGTCGAACGGCTCAGGGAGAGGCACCTCAACGTCGAGGTCGCAGCTTTGTAACATCCAAGCTGTTAACTTCGCAGACCTAGTCTGACCTGGCCAATTGTGCCTCAGGCGACCGCTTGTGCGATCGGTCTGCCCGGATGTTCCCGAACTCACCGCAGGCGTTCTTTGCTAGTTAACGTAATGTCTTGTTAAAACCCAACACAACTTGATACAAAGTGTGAGCTGCAGCGGATCGACCTCCCGTTCCCCCCTCTCCCTGGGAGATCCATGGACGCCGAACGGCGGCTCGCCGCCAACCTGTCCGACCGCTCCCGCCGAGGTTTCCTCGGCTTCACCGGCGCCGCCGTCGCGCTCGCCTTCACGACCGGACTCGCCGACCCGTGGACCCGCGAAGCGCCCCTGGCGAGGTCGGCCGACTACCCCTTCCAACTCGGCGTCGCCTCGGGCGACCCGCTCACCGACAGCGTCGTGCTCTGGACCCGCCTGGCCCCCAAGCCCCTGGAACCGCTCGGCGGCATGCCGTACACGCGGTCGAAGGTGGAGTGGGAGATCGCCGAGGACGAGGGGTTCACCAGGCGGGTGCGGCACGGGTCCGCCTGGGCCACGCCGGAGCTCGGGCACTCGGTGCACGTGGAGGCGCGCGGGCTCAAGCCGGGCCACGAGTACTTCTACCGGTTCAGGGCCGGCGGCGAGGTCAGCCCGGTCGGCCGTACGAAGACGGCGCCGGTGCGGAGTGACCTGCTGAAGCTCGCGTTCGCGTCGTGCGCCTCCTGGCCGGACGGGTTCTACACCGCCTACCGGCACCTGGCGGCGGAGAACCCCGACGTGATCTTCCATCTCGGCGACTACATCTACGAGTACGGCATCCTGGCCAACGGTGGCCGGCGCAACGTGCCGGTGCCCGACCAGTTCAGGGTCCAGTGCGACACCCTGGACCGGTTCCGGATCCAGTACGGCCTCTACAAGAGCGACCCCGATCTGCAGGCCGCCCACCAGGCGGCGCCGTGGATCGTGACCTGGGACGACCACGAGGTGCTCGACAACTACGCGGCCAACGTGGGCCCCGGCGGCAACGTCAGCGAGCAGGACTTCCTGGTGATCAGGGCCAACGCCTACCGGGCCTACTGGGAGAACCTGCCGTTGCGCCTGCCGCAACTGCCCCAGGGGCCCGACACCCGGCTGTTCCGGCGCTTCACCTTCGGCGACCTCGCGCAGTTCAACGTGCTCGACGCCCGGCAGTACCGCTCGGACCAGGTGTGCGGCGACGGGCAGCAGATCGACTGCGCCGAGCGGCTCGACCCCTCCCGGACCATGCTGGGCGACGAACAGGAGAAGTGGCTGCTGGACGGCCTCGGCCGGTCCCGGGCCCGGTGGAACGTCATGGCCCAGCAGATGGCCATGTCGCAGCTCGACTTCGACGCCGGCACCCCGCAACGGCTCAGCATGGACCTGTGGGACGGCTACCGGGCGGCCCGCGACCGGGTCTTCCAGGGGATCACCGAACGCGAGGTGCGCAACCCCGTCGTGCTCACCGGCGACATCCACTACAACCTCGCCGGCGAGCTGAAAGCGAACTTCGACGACCCGAACTCGGAGACGATCGGCATCGAACTGGTCGGCACCTCCATCAGCAGCGGCGGCAACGGCAATCCCGCCACCGGCCTCCCTCCCGGCGGACGCGACCCCGTCAATCCGCACATCCGCTTCTCCAGTTACACACGCGGATACGTCACCTGCGAGGTGACGCCCGGCCAGTGGCGCACCGACTACCGGGTGGTGCCCTACATCGACAAGCCGGGCGCGCCCGTGGAGACCAAGGCCACCTTCACCACCCTCGACGGCCGGCCCGGCCTGAACGTCGGAGCATAGAGATGAAGTCGAAGCGAATCACCCTGGCCGTGGCGGCGCTCGCCGCAGTCGCGATCGCCGGTCCCGTGGTGGCCGTCGCCGAGGCGGGCGGCGAACCCGGCCCGGCCGTACGGACGCCGCCCGAGGCCGTCGCGCCGCAGGAGCAGCCCGCCCCCGCGGTCGAGGTGCGTGCGGCGCGGGACGGGGCGGGGAAGGGCAGGCTCGTGCCGATCGCCGGGGTGGACAAGCTGGCGGTCGTCGCCGGCGCCGACCCGGACTGCCCGGCGGCGATCCAGGTCGGCATGCGCAACCAGAGCGGCAAGAACGTCTACGCCGACATGCTCGTGGCGTTCGACGGCCCGCTCCGCCCGTCGCGGCCCATGGTGTCGAGCTACCTGCCCTCGGGCTACGAGCTCGGCGCGAAACTGCTGCTCGCCGCGCCCCCGGACGTCACCCCCGGCGACTACGGCCTGAACCTGGAAGCGGGGGACGAACGGCTGGCGGTGCCGGTCTCGGTGGTCGGCATCGACGACCTCGACAACGGCGGGAACCTCGCCCTGCGCCGTCCCGCCGCCGCCTCCTCCACCGTCCTGTCGGGCAACTACCCCGCCTGCGGCGTGGTCGACGGGGACAACACCTCCGACGGCTGGGCAGGCGGCAACGGCTGGAACGACGGCACCTCCCGGGTCTGGCCGGACACCCTCGACATCACCCTCGGCGCGCCCAGGCAGGTTTCCCGGGTGGACCTCTACACGCTCGACACCGAGCGCTACCCGGCGGCCAAGGTCGGCCTGCGCGACTGGGACGTGCAGGTCCGCGTGGCGGGAGAATGGCGGACCGTGGCCGAGGTCCGCGGCAACGTGACGGGCATGGTCCGCTCCGACTTCACCGCCGTGAACGGCGACGCGGTCCGGATCGTCACCCTCGCCTCCAACAGCGGCGACTACAGCCGCGTCATCGAGGTCAAAGTCCGCTGACCGTTTCCGTCCCCGACGACTGGACCGACTGACCTGGGCGCGTGATCGAAGCGGGCCGGGTCACCGGTCTGTCGTCCGAAACCAGACCACCGTGCCCGCTTCGTCATGCCGCGAGCCCCACCGAGTCGCGAGCAGATCCACGAGCCACAGACCACGCCCGCCGTCCCCGCCGAACCCCGGCACCTGTACGGCGGGCGCACTCGTGGCCGAGCCGTCGTCGGTCACCGTCACCTGGACCGTCCCGGCGACGCAGCCCACATGAACGGTCACCCAGCCGTCTCTGCCCGAGTCCGAATGGGCGACCGCGTTGGTGACGACCTCGCTCAGCATAAGCAGCACATCATCGAGCACCGACGCTGTGATCCGCCCGGCCAGTAGCTCGCGTGCCCATTTCCGCGCCTCCGACACGGAGATTTCCATTCCGGGGAATTTTCTCTCCCATCCGTGGTGCGTGCCTTTCTTGTTCTCGTGCTGCCGTGCTGTCACGGGGACACCTCTGACAGGATGATGTCGCCCGCGTTGCGGACGTCCGCGCACACCCATTCACCGGTTATTCGACCTGGCCGCCGCAAACGCCTCCACCACGGTCGCCAGGTGAACCACCATTCGCGGTCACGCCGTATGACCTCGATGCGGACGGGCGGCGCGGCCGCCGGCCGTACCTCCAGGAACGGGTGCCCGGTCAGCAATGCCAGAGAGGTGCGCACGCCGAGAGCGCGCAGATCCCGGTCCAGCCGTATGAGGTGAATCAATCGCTCATAATGCGCGGCCGCTGCTACGGTCGCGCATTCCCCGCTATGGCCGAAGTGCGAAGCACCACTCTTTCCGGTCATGCGTCACTCGCCTCTGAATCACGGCTTCGGGAGCACTTTCTTCCGCCCTGTCCCAGGCGGGAGGGCGTGTGCTTAGATTCCTTCATGGCACGGCGGCCCGTAAGCGGATTGGCAACCCAACGCACGACGGATAATGACGGGTGCTGGTCTATCGAGGTCTGAACTGGTTTATCGCTCTAACGAAGTCCGTTTCTCGCTATTTTGGGAGGAAATGCGATGAGGGCCGAGCCCGTCTTCGACCCTGGATCACCCCGGGTGCGTTTCGGTGCCGAGATGCGGCGGTCGCGAGAGGCCGCACAGTTGTCACAGGCCGCCGTGGCGGCACGTCTCGGATGCACGCAGACGCAGGTGAGTCGTCTGGAGATCGCCACCAGGACGCCGTCGAAGTCCGACGCCGAGAAGCTCGACCAGCTCTTCGGATCGGCCGATGGCGACCATTTCGCGCAGCTCTACCAGCGCATCGTCTCCCGCCCCGGCGGACCGGTGTGGTTCAGGGGCTGGGTCGAGGAGATCGAGCCCGCCGCCCGGATACTCCGCTCCTGGGATCCCCTCCTCGTCCCCGGCCTCCTCCAGACCGAGTCCTATGCCAGGCATCTCTTCAGTCATGGCCCTCGAATTACTCCTGAGGAGATAGAGGAGCGTGTTCAGGCCCGCGTACGACGCCAGCGGGTTCTCGACCGCGACGATGCTCCCTCGCTCCTCGTCCTCATCGATGAGGGAGTCCTACGCCGAAAGGTCGCCGGTTCGAAGGTGATGCGAGACCAGTTGGACCACCTGTTGGAGATTGCCAAGAGGCCCGCCGCTTCCATCCAGGTCGTCGACCCGGAGTGTATGGCAGGGCTGGCGGGAGCTTTCATGATCGCAGAACTCCCGGATGGACAGCCGGACACCATTCACATGGACTCGCCAGCCCAGGGGCAGGTGACGACCGATCGTGATCTCGTAGCCTCGATATGGAACCGATATGAAGCGATACGACTGTGGGCCTATCCTGAGCACGTATCCCTCAAAATGATTGAGGAAGTGAAGCAGGAATGGACCTGAGCGCCGCCCTGTGGCGGAAGTCGTCACGTTCTTCGGACAACGGCGGGCAGTGCGTGGAGGTCGCCGCCAACCTGCCCGGTGTGGTCGCCGTCCGCGACAGCAAGAATCCCGACGGCCCCAAGCTGCTCTTCACCCCCGCCGAATGGCACGCCTTCCTCGGCGGCGTCAAAACCGGCGAATTCGACCGCTGACCTGCTCCCTCGCGGCCCCGTCGTATCCGGCGGGCATTTGCCCTGCAGGTGGCCACATCCGCTTTCGTACGGCCTGGCCCCCGTCGGCGCAAGCCGTCGCGAAGAAAGCCGAGACGATCCCCGCCGACCTGAAGCGGGGGCACGGTCGAGTCTCGGTTCAGCCGTCGATCACCGTGATCGGCGGAACACGACGGCGGCGCCCAGGGCCGAGGCGGCGGGGACGAAGACATCCCCCGACGGGGTCGGCATGACCGGAAATCCGTTCTCCTGGAGGTGGGACCTCGTCGCCTCCTGGTCGCCGACCGCCACGGCGAAGGCGACGAAGGCCGGTAGGGCGGGCGGGCGTTCGCCGGGGAGCAGCCGGTCCAGCTCCGTGTCCGCGACGAGTGTCACCCGCGATCCCTCCAGGTCGAAGACCCGGACGGTGCCCTCGGAACGCGCGGCGCGCCCCAGGTAGGCCGCGTACCTCTTCTCGGTCGCGACGAGATCGGGCTCGGCGACGCACAGGACGACGTCGACCAGCTCGACCGCGCCGTTGGGGTGATCTTCCAGGTCGGCTCCCGGAGGGATGTCCTCCGCCATGCCGACCCGCCCTTCGGGGACCCGGCCGGGTTCGAGATCGGGCTCGGCGCCGTCGATCTCCAGGTAGCGGATCGGATCAAGGCGGGATCCGGCCGGCGTCTCGACCTTGCGCCGCAGCACGTTGACCCCTCCGTGGCCGACCCCGGAATCGGTCAGCCGGGTCGCGAGCGCCTCCGCGTCGGGGGTCTGGCACATGAGGATGTGCAGGCCGTCGAACCTCGCCAGGCAGGTCTCAAGGTTGGCGACCGTGCGATCGATGATCTCCGTCAATCGCGGCAGCGCCTCGGCCGGGGCCACCAGCGGGACCAGGTTCGTGTCCGCCGGCAACCGGCCGGAACCGTCGCCGCCGAGCGCCGTCACCAACTCGACGAAGTTCCGCCGGAAGGCGATATGGGTGTTGGCCGCCCCGAACGGACGGGGAGCCGCCCCTTCCTCGGGCGGCATGCTCGGGCACGACGGCGCGGGCAGCAGGAACCCCATCCGCCGGTACACCTCGATGGCGGACCCCAGATCGCGCACCACGACGCCCACATGGTGCAGGTGGCCGATGTCATGACTCATCGCGAACCCTCCAGAACGACTTGATCTCGACGCGACATTTCGGAGCTTCTCTCCTAATTTAGGAGCATACTCCGATATTAAGAGTCGGATGTTGTCCGGTTATGCTTCGAGGACGTCAACGCGGGTGGAAACGGGAGCATGAGTCAACTGCCACACACCGCTCCCTCGGCCCCGGGCGCGTGGGAGCGCAAGCGGGCCAGGGCGAAGACCGCGATCCAGCGGCAGGCGCTGCGGCTGTTTCGCGAGCAGGGTTACCACGCCACCACCGTCGAACAGGTCGCCGAGGCCGCCGACGTCGCGCCCAGCACGGTCTTCCGCTACTTCCCGACCAAGCACGACCTCGCGGTGCTCGACGACTTCTACCCGTTGTCGACGCCGGTCACCGAGGCGTTCAGGGCGCAACCGGCCGAACTGAGCGTGCTGCGGGCGTTTCGCGAAGCGCTGCGGGCGGCCTTCGAAGCCCTGTCGCCGGCCGATCGCGAGGCGCGTTTCGAACGCGACCTGGTGCTGCTGACGGTTCCCGAACTGCTCGCCGCGAACTTCGGCACCATCGACAGGGCGATCGACGTGCTGTCGGCCCTGGTGGCGGAACGAACCGGTCGCGACCCCGGCGACGGCGCGGTGCGCAGCCTGACCAGGGCCGTGTGCGGCGTCGCGCTGGCCGCGCTGTTCGAGGCGGCGCACAACCCGGACCTCGACCTCGTCGAGCAGGTCGACCGAGCACTCGCCGACCTGGAAACCGGCCTGACCCTCTGAGGGCCGCCTGGGAAACAGGCCTGACTCTCTGCGGACCGCCCGGAACCGCCGAGCGGAGCCCAATCGCGCCGGTCAGGCGTCGCGGGGCTCCGGTAGCGGCGGGACCTCCCCGGCCTGCGCCTTCCGCTCGTACTGCCGCCGGGCCCACTCGGTCACCGGCTCCACCCACACCGCCGTGCCGTACGCGCAGATCTCCGACCACGGAGTGTTTCCCACCGGGCTGCCCTCGTAGCGCATCCCGACGATCGCGTTCGCGCCGTACCGCTGGGCCGAGACCATCATCCGCCCGGTGGCGTCGGCGCGGGCGCGGCTGAAGGTGTCGATCATCGCTGACGGGTTCACGCCGAAGCTGGATCCCGTCGCCGCGTTCCTGACCGTGAGCCCGTAGACGTATCCGTAAACCAATCTGATCTCGTACCCGGGCAACTCATCCGTCGTCACGATCAGCATCGGCAGATTCTACGCGTCAGCCGACCGGCGAGGTATAGAGGTCATCAAGGGTGACCAGAGCCACCCGAGACCAGGGCGGCGAGCCCTCGACCGAGCGCGGTCCAGACATGCCGCATCACCGCGTGGTAGAGACCGATCAACGATCGGTATAAGCGTACTTATAATAAGTACGCTTATACCTTTGTCAGGGGCGCTTCCAGAAGGGGCGGCCCCGTGCTGACCGGGGGGCGCCGGGATGGTCGCCCAGGTCAGGGGTCGCGGGTGGCGGCGGGGTGTCGTGCGGAAGGCCCGGTGTGGTGCCGGTGAGCGCGGTCAGCAGCTCGACCGTGCGTCGCCAGAGGGCGTCCACGTCGGCTCCCGGGCGCTCGGCGGCCTCAAGGTCTCGGGCGAGGGCCGCCAGCTCGGGCTGGTCGGTCAGGTAGGTGGCCAGGGCCGCGAGCCGGCTGCCGAGGTCGGCCAGGAAGCGCAGCCGGTCGGGGAGCGGGAGTCGCTCGGCCGTACGCAGGCGGGTGAGCTCCTCGGCGAGTTGCGGGCGCACGGTGTCCAGTGAGTGCGGGACGGGGTGGGCGGACATGCCGCGGGAGAACATCCGGCCGCGCGGGGCGGCGGCGAACGACGGGGCCCCTGCGGGCTGGGCCAGGCCGGGATCGCCGCCGGCGAGGAACTCCGGAACGCTCGTCGCGGCGAAGGAAGCCGTCGTGGCCTGCATGCCGTACGCCATGGGTGCGGCCGACAGCGGCGCGGCGGGCATCTCCCAGCCGCTGGGCGGCTCGACGGGCTGGACGACGTGGTGCTTCGGCCCGCCCTCGGCGACGACCCTGGAGTCGATCGCGACGAAGGCCGTGAACCGGCACAGCACGCCGTACCGCAGTGAGGTCTCCACGATGGCCTGTTCCAGCGAGCGGTCGCCGACCGCGTAGCGGTCCTCCAGGGTGCGCAGGCGGGCGCGGGCCCAGATGGCGCGGACGGCGGGATTGCGGGCGACCCGGCCGGCGACCCGCCGCTCCCACGGCTGCCCGTCGGCGGCGAGCCCGTGTACGGCGAGCGCCGGGTCGGCCGAGGCCGAGCGGTAACGGCCGGAGACGGACAGCGGGACGCCGGAGTAGAGCGAACCGAGATGGGTGACGGTGTCGGCGACCAGGTCCATCCCTTCGGCCTTCAGGGTCAGGTCGGTGACCAGCGGCGCGCCGATCCGGCGGTGGATGTGCTCCATCGCCTCGTCGAGCCGGTCCTCCGACTCCACCAGCTCGCAGCGGCCCGCCCCGAGCCCGGCCAGGCGGCCGAGGAACCCGGCGTTGACCGCGCGGTCGATGCCGACGGTGTGCACGTGCACCCCGGACAGGCCGCCGCCCGCGCGTTCGAGGATCTGGTCCTCGTTGCCGACCTGGCCATCGGTGACCAGCACCAGCACCCGCCGCCGGGCCGGGTCCGCGAGCAGCGAGAGGGCCCGCTCCAGCGGGGCGAGCATCTCGGTGCCGCCGCGGGCCTCCAGCCGGGACAGATGCTCGACCGCGCGGTAGCGGTTGCGGTCGGAGGCGGCGACGAGCCCGTCCGGGAGGCGTTCGGGCGTCTCGACGACGGTGTCGAAGGACAGCACGGCGAACCGGTCGCCCGCCGTGAGGGTGTCGACGATCCGGGCGGCGGCCCGCCGGGCGGCGACCATCTTCCAGCCGCCCATGCTGCCCGATCGGTCGAGCAGCAGCACGACGTCTCGCGGGGTGCGCGTGTCCGCGCCCTCGGGGGGCACCACGCTGAGCGCGAAGGTGCCCTCGGTGGCGTCCTCGTCGGGGACCAGCACCAGCGACGTCGAGGTGTCGAAGGACAGCCGCAGGATGAAGTCGCGGTCGAGCCGCTCACCCGGCTGGAGCCGCACCTGGGCGCCCTCGCCGGTGACGACGTGCAGGCTGGAACGCATCTCGCGCAGGTCGAGCCCGGCGGGGTCGACGTTGACGGTCAGGGCCAGCCGTACCGGGTCGGGGAAGCCGGGCAGCAGCACGGGCGGGCTGATCCGCGAGGCGTCGGGGACCGCGTCGGTGTCCGGAGCGGTGCCGCTGCCCGCCGGGGCGTCGTCGATCGGGTTGCCGGGGATGTAGCGCGGCGCGACGACCAGCGGGAAGCGGAACGTGGCGGCGCCGTCCTCGTACGGCAGGGGCTGGCTCATGGTGAGCAGGATCCGGACCCTCTCGCCGGGCAGGATGTTGCCGACCCGGATGGTGAAGACGTCGGGCCGGTCCTCCTCGGCGATCGCGGCACGTCTGCCCTGGGCGACCGCCCGGTCGTAGTCGGCCCTGGCCTGGCCGCGCTCCTTGAGCACGCCGTCGACGACCCGGTCGGCGGCCTCCATCCGGAACGCGGTGACCGCGGCCCGTTCGGGCAGCGGGAAGATGTAGGTCGCCTCCAGCGGCACGTCGAACGGGTTGCGGAAGCCCTGCACCACCTCGACCCCGGCGATCAGGCCGGCGACGTCGGCGGTCACCTCGACGCTTTCGAGCGGCAGGTTGCCCCGCTCGGTGAGCAGCGCGCCGAGTCCCGCGTCGGGCACGGGGACGCACTCGTCCGGCTTGAGCGAGATGATCGGCACACTCATGGGGTGCTCCCTTCGGTGAGGCCGCGCTCCCCGAGCGCGGCCAGCAGCGGTCCGGCGGCCGCGACGAGCGCGGCCATGTCGTCGGGCGAGGGCGTACGGCTCGCGCCGTCGAGGACCACCGTCACCCCGGGCGCGAGCCGCACGCCGTGCACGAGGCCGGTGGGTGTCTGGGGACGCTCCGCCCAGAAGCGGTCTCGCGCGGGGCGGGGCGTGGCGGTCTCCGGTTCGGGGAGGCCGGCGGCCCCGGCGAGCTGGGCGTCGGTGGCGCCGGCGAGGTCGGCCTGGATGGCGGCGATGGAGTTGCCCGCCGCCTGGAGACGCTTGATCGCGACGAGCTGGAGCAGGTGGCGCCTGCCGTACAGGGCGATCCTGCCCCGGCGGGTGAGCGGCGGGTCGACCAGGCCGATCGTGGTGTACCACCTGATGAGGCGTTCGCCGGGGACCTCGCGCACCCGGCCGTTCACGGGCGAGCCCGACGCCGCGCGCAACGCGTCGGTCGCCCGCTCCGCCAGCTCGCGGATGGTCCAGGTCTCGCTCATATTGTGATAGTGACACTGTAATAGTGACAGTGTCAAGGCACGAAACCCGGGGTAGGGGGGTTGCGGCCTTTGATGTCCATCGAACGGGGAGGTACACATCATGGCCACGATCACCAGTACGTTGCGGCCCGAGGCGAAGAAGGTCGTCGGTGAGGTCCTGCAGGGAGCGCTCATCGACCTCGTGGATCTCTCGCTGCTGGCGAAGCAGGCCCACTGGAACCTGATCGGGCACAACTTCCGGTCGCTGCACCTGCAACTGGACGAGATCGTCGCACTGGCCCGCACGCACACGGACGTGATGGCCGAGCGGGCGGTCGCGCTGGGCGTGAACCCGGACGGGCGTTCGTCGACCGTGGCGCGTGACACCAAGGTGCCGCAGCTCGAAGCCGGCTACCTGCAGGACGGCAAGGTGGTCGCCGCGATCACCGACATCCTGGAGTCGATCGTGAACCGCATGCGGAAGCGGGTGAGTGCGCTCGAGGAACCCGACCCGGTGACCCAGGATCTCCTGATCAAGGTGACCCAGGAGCTGGAGAAGCAGCACTGGATGATGCAGGCACAGCGGTAGAAACGGACGATGCGGAACAGGCCGGGCGGGGCAGTCCGGTCTTTCTCGCGCACGTCCGCCGGCCGTCGGCGGGCGGACGCCGCCCGTTCACGTGGAACCGATCGAATCGACGCAAGCGGGCCCGCGTGGGGCGTAGCGTGGCCGTGAACGTCGCACTTTCCGGACATGTGGAGGCAGGTCCCATGCTGCGCCGTACGTTCGTCCGTTCCGACACCCTGGCCGCGAGCGCCGCCTTCGCCGGTTCGCTGTGGCAGGGCGCCGCCCTCGCGGCGGATGGTCCCACCAGCCGCGCGAGCGGTCCGTACGGCCCGCTCGCGCCGCCCGACTCCGGCGGGGTCTCCCTGCCGGACGGTTTCACCAGCCGCGTGGTCGCCAGATCCGGGCACCGGGTCGGCCGCCTGCGCTGGCACGCCGCCCCCGACGGCGGTGCCTGCTACCCCGACGGGGAGGGCTGGATCTATGTCTCGAACTCCGACATCCCGCTGTTCGGGGGCGCCTCGGCGATCAGGTTCCAGCCCGACGGCTCGGTGCGCGACGCCTACCGCATCCTGTCCGGCGCCGACCTCAACGGCGCGGGCGGCAGCACCCCGTGGCACACCTGGCTGTCCTGTGAGGAGACCCCGCGCGGCCGCGTCTTCGAGTGCGACCCGTACGGTGTCCGGGCCGCGATGCCGCGCCTGGCGATGGGCAGGTTCAAGCACGAGGCCGCCGCCTGCGATCCCGACGCGGAGGTCGTCTACCTGACGGAGGACGAACAGGACGGCTGCGTGTACCGGTTCAGACCCACCGAATGGGGCGATCTCACCGAGGGGACCCTTGAGGTGCTGTGCGCCCCAGCCGGCGGGGGCACGGTCACCTGGCAGCGGGTGCCGAGCCCGGCGGCGCTGTTCCAGCCCACCCGGCACCAGGTTCCGGAGGCCGTGCACTTCGACGGCGCCGCGGGCTGCTACTACGCGGCCGGAACGTGCTACTTCACCACGAAGGGCGACAACCGGGTGTGGGCCTACGACGCGACGGCGATGCGGCTGTCCGTCGTCTACGACCGGGGCGAGCCGCTGAGCGGCGTCGGCGGCATCGCCGGCGGCGACCGTTACGTGGCCGAGGACGGCGGGATCATGGAGATCAACGTCATCACTCCGGAGGGAGTCGTCGCGCCCTTCATGCGCCTCTCCGGCCACGGCAGGTCGAAGATCACCGGCCCGGCGTTCACCCCGGACGGCCGCCGCCTCTACTTCTCGTCGCAGCGCGGCGCCTCGGGCGCGAGCGCGGGCACCGGCGGCGTGACCTACGAGGTCACCGGCCCGTTCCGCGGCTGAGCGGCCCCGCCCGTCCGGGCGTTCCGGTCGTCGAGCGCCGGCAACAGGTAGCCGAGGAGCATCGACTTCAGTTCGGCGATGAGGTCGGCGGCGCGCTCCGGCGGGGCGGCGGCGACCAGCGGCATCACCGCCTTCACCATCGCCAGCGACATGGTGGCCAGCGTCAGGCAGCGGTCCTGCTCCAGGTGCGGGGCGCGAAGTGAGAAGATCTGCGCCACGCGCGCGGCGATGTCCGCGTGCAGCCGCCCGGAGGCCGCGGCCAGCCGGTCTCCGGTCGCCGAGCCGTGCAGCAGCGCCCAGTAGGCGGGCCGGCTGCCCTTGAAGTCGACGATCTCGTTCACCAGCTGGTCGATCAGCTCGTCGAGCGGCATCCGCGCCACGTCGCCGGTCAGCCGCGCGTTCCAGTGCTCGCGCCTGCCTTCGGTGAACCGGGTGAGCAGGCCCTGCAGGATCTCCTCCTTGTTGCGGAAGAACTGGTAGAGCGAGCCGGGGGACATGCCTGCGCGTGCGGCGACCGCGTTGGTGGTCATCTCGGCGTAGCCGGCCTCGCCGATCACCTCCTCCGCGGCGTCCAGGATCTCCTCCATGCGTTTGAGGCCACGCGCCTGGCGGCGCACCGGCCTGTGGGTCTCGGTCACGGGTACCGTCCAACGTTGACAAACACGAGTTTTTACTTGTATTTCTACTCTCGACGCCAAATGCGAGTAGTTTACCGACTTCGGGGATGATCAAGATGACCGTTCGCACCCACGCCCCTCCGGTGGCCGCCCCGCCGGGCCCGCCGCTGCGCCGCCTCGGCCACCTGGTGGTACGGCGCCGCCGCCTGGTGATGATCCTCGCGCTGCTGGCGACCGTCGTGCTGGGCGTGCTCGCCGCCGGCACGGTGAGCGGGTTGTCCCTGGCCAGGTACGACGCGCCGGGCTCGGAATCGGACCGGGCGCAGGACGAGCTGGCCACGCGGTTCGGCACCGGCAGCGCCGACCTCGTCCTGCTCGTCACCGCCAAGAACGGGAACGTGGACGACCCCGCCGTGGCCACCGCCGGTCGCGAGCTGACCACCAGGCTCGCCGCGTTCGACGGCGTGGCCGAGGCCGCCTCCTACTGGTCCCGCGGCGCCCCCGCCACCCTGCGCAGCGAGAACCGGGTGCACGCGCTCGTCGTCGCGCGCATTCCCGGCGACGCCGACCAGGTCAGAGGGCAGATCCTGCCGCGGATCATCCCAGCGGTGACCCGCGGAGACGCCACGATCACGGTGCGGGCGGGAGGCGGCGAAGAGGTCTTCCGGCAGACCGTCCCGCTGGCCAGGCAGGACTTCGTACGCGCCGAACTGGTGATCTTCCCGCTGGTGTTCGTGCTGCTGTGGGTCTTCCTGCGCCGGGTGCTGGCCGCCGTGCTGCCCATCGTGCTCGGCGTCTTCGTGATGGTGGTCGCGCTCGCGCTGATCCGCGTCCCGCTGCTCTACGCCGAGGTCTCCACCTTCGCGCTCAACCTCACGCTGGCGCTCGGGCTGGGGCTCGGCATCGACTACGCGCTGTTCATGGTCTCCCGGTTCCGGGAGGAGGTACAGCTCGGCCACGACCGGCACGAGGCGGTCGCCCGCAGTGTCGAGAAGGCCGGCCGTACGGTGATCTTCAGCGGGGTGACCGTCGCGGCCTCGCTCGCCGTACTGCTGCTGATGCCCTTCGACTTCTTCCGGTCCTTCGGCTACGCGGGGATCGCGGTGGTCATCGGGGGAGTGGTGGGCGCGGTGGTGGTGCTGCCCGCGGTGCTCGCCGCGGTGGGTGACCGGGTGCTGCCCCGCCGGGTCCGGCCGGAGGAGGGCGTCTTCTGGCGGAACCTGGCCGGGCGGGTCATGCGCAGGCCGGTGATCTTCGGCGGTGGGGCGGCGCTGGTGCTGCTGCTGCTCGGCTCGCCCTTCCTCGGACTGGAGTTCGGGGTGGCCGACGACCGCATCCTGCCCGCCTCCGCGCCGGCGCGGCAGACCTCGGAGGTGATCAGGGCGGAGTTCCCCGCCGAGGAGACCGACGCGCTGCAGGTCGTCTCCGCCGGCCCGGCCGACCCGTCGGACGTGCCTGGATACGCGGCCGCGCTGTCCCGGCTGCCCGGAGTCGCGCAGGTCGACTCGGTGGCCGGGTCCTTCGCCGGCGGACAGCGGGTCGGCGCCGGCGAACCCGCCCGGTTCCAGGGAGGCGCCGGGACCTGGCTGTCCGTGGTGCCGACGGCCGCGCTGATGGAGCGGGACCCGGTGCGGCTGGTGGCGGACGTCCGGGCGCTGGCGGCGCCGTTCGAGGTGCTGGTCGGCGGGTATCCGGCCGAACTCGGCGACTACCGGCAGGCCGTGGTGGACCGGCTTCCGCCGTTGCTCGCGCTGATCCTGGTGGTCACCTTCGTCATCCTGTTCCTGATGACGGGGAGCCTGCTGATCCCGCTCAAGGCCACGGTGCTCAACATGCTGAGCCTGTCGGTGATGCTGGGCGCGCTCGTCTGGATCTACCAGGACGGGAACCTGTCGGGCCTGCTCGGCTTCACCGCGACCGGGACCCTCGATCCGAGCATCCCGATCCTGATGTTCTGCATCGGATACGGGCTCTCGATGGACTACGAAGTGTTCCTGCTGTCGCGGATCAAGGAGGAGTACGACCTCACGGGCGACACCCAGGCCGCCGTCACGGCCGGACTCCAGCGCAGCGCGCCGCTGATCACCGCCGCGGGCGCCATCCTGGCGATCTCCTTCGCCGCGTACGTCACCGCGGGCGTCTCCTTCGTGCAGATGCTCGGCGTCGGAATGGCGGTGGCCATCCTGGTGGACGCGACGATCGTCCGCGCCATCCTGGTCCCCGCCTTCATGCGCCTGGCCGGCCGCGCCAACTGGTGGGCGCCCGCCCCGCTCCGGCGCCTGCACGCCCGGATCGGGCTGAGCGAGTGACCTCGGCTGGAACCGTGCGCGTTCCGATCGGAAACCCAGCGGTGACGTGGGTGGATGTGTGCCGGGTTCGTGTTGGTGACGTGGGTGGGGGTGTGCCGGGTTCGTGTTGGTGGTGAGGCGGGATGGAGCCGTGCGCGCCCGGTCGTTCGCGTCCGGCCGGGCGTGCACGGGGCTCAGGGGAGGTCGCGGGTCCAGATCTGCTCCACGACCTTCTTCCCCGAATCCTCCCCGGGGTGCTCCTCCATGAGTTCGAACCCGGCCGCGGCGTAGATCCGCCCCGCCGTGAGGAGATTCGCCCTGGTCCAGAGCATGATCCGCTTGTATCCCGCGCCGGCGGCGAAGTGCAGGCACTCCCGTACGAGCCCCGCGCCGATCCCCATTCCGCGGGCGGACGGCTCGACCAGGAGCAATCTGAGCTGGGCCGTCTCGTCGTCCTTGCGCACGCAGAAGACGCAGCCCGCCCGCTCGCCGTCCACTTCGGCGATCCAGCCCGCCTCACGCTCCGGGTCGTGCCGTTCGCCGTATCCGGCCACGATCCCGGCGACCAGCGCCTCGAACCCCTGGCCCCAGCCGTACTCCTGGCCGTAGAGCACCCCGTGCCGGTAGACCACCCACCCGAGGTCGCCCGAGCGCGGCGGCCGGATGACGTACGGCCCCGCCTTCGGGTCGCCGTCGAGCGTCCGGCGGATCGTGGTCATCGCGGAGATGAGCCGCCGCTGGTTCTCCTCGGTGAGCTTGGCCAGCAGGTCGCGCACGTGGGCGGCCGAGCGGTCGTCCAGGTCGGCGAAGGTGGATCGGCCTTCGCCGGTGAGCGCGACGATCTGCCGCCGGCCGTCGTCGGCGGACTTCTCCCTGGTGATCAGGCCGTCGGTCTCGAACCTGGAGAGCAGTCGGCTGAGATATCCGGCGTCGAGGTCGAGCAGCCCGCGCAGCTCGACGACCTCCATCCGCCCCCGCTGATCGAGCTCGAACAGCACCCGCGCCTCGGTCAGGGAGAACGGTGACTGGAGCATGGTGGCGTCGAGCACGCCGATCACCCCGGTGTAGAAGCGATTGAACGCCCGGACGGCCGCCACTCGCTCATCCATGGTTGCTCCAATCAACAAATAGCTTGACTGCGTCAAAGATATCGCCGGCTGTCTTCCATCACAACTCCCTCGGTCACCCCCCGCTCGACCGCACGTTCGGCCATGCGGGAAACTGTTCCAACGGAAGCGATCCTTTGGAGATGCCTTGCCGCTTTTCGACATGCCCCTGGAAGAGCTCCGCTCCTACCTTCCCGACCGTGACGAGCCCGCCGACTTCGACGACTTCTGGAAGCGGACGCTCACCGAGGCGGAGGCGTTCGACCTCGCCGCGGAGTTCACCCCCTATGACGCCGCGCTGACCAGCGTCGACGTCTATGACACGGCTTTCGCAGGATGGCGCGGACACCGGATCAACGCCTGGTTGCTGATCCCGCGTGGGGTGAGCAGGCCGGTCCCGTGCGTGGTCCACTTCATCGGCTACAGCGGCGGCCGGGCCTACCCGCACGACCATCTGGAGTGGCCCTCGGCCGGTTGGGCGACGCTCGTGGTGGACACCCGCGGGCAGGGCGGCAACAACCCGGGCGCCCCCGGCGCCACCGCCGACCCCGACGGCGGCGACTTCGCGGCGGCTCCCGGCATGATGACCCGCGGCATCATGGACCCGGAGAGCTACTACTACCGCAGGGTGTTCGCCGACGGCGCGCGCGCCGTGGACGTCGCGGCGGCCCATCCGGCGATCGACGCCGACCGTATCGTCGTGGAGGGCGGCAGCCAGGGGGGCGGCATCGCCCAGGCCGTCGCCGCGCTCCGCCCGCAGGTCAGCGCCGCGCTGATCGACGTGCCCTTCCTCACCCACTTCCGCCGGGCAGTCGAGATCACCGCCCGCGATCCGTACCACGAGCTGGTGCGCTTCCTGTCCACCCAGCGCCAGTCCGCGGAGCAGGTCTTCCGCACCCTGTCCTACTTCGACGGGATCAACTTCGCGGCCCGCGGCATCGTCCCGGCCGTGTACTCGGTGGCGCTGATGGACGACGTCTGCCCGCCGTCCACGGTCTTCGCCGCCTACAACCACTGGAAAGGGCAGAAAGAGATAGCGGTCTGGCCCTGGAACGGTCATGAAGGCGGGGGCGGCGCGCAACGGCAGGCGCACCTCCGCTACCTTCGCCAGATGTGGGGACCACAAGACTGATCTACATCGGCGGATACACGGTGGACGCCGGCGGGACCGGCCCCGGCATCACCACGGTGCTCGTGGGCCATGACGGGAAGCTCACCGTCGCGGCGGAGACGACGGCCACCGCGCCGTCGTTTCTCGCCGCTCATCCTCGGCTTCCTGTGCTATACGCGGTGGGCGAGACCGAGCGGGGAACCGTGAGCGCCTACACGCGGCGCGCCGACGGAACCCTCAGCCGGATCGCGGAGCTGCCGAGCGGCGGCTCCGACCCCTGCCATGTGGCGGTCGACCCGCAGGGCACCTGGCTGGCCGTCGCCAACTACGGCGACGGCACGCTCGGCGCGTACCGGCTGGACGAGTTCGGCCGGATGGTGGGCCGCGCGAAGCTGTTCCACAACACCGGCTCGGGCCCGGACGGGGAACGGCAGGCGAGCCCGCACGCCCACCAGTCGACCTTCGGCTCCGACTGCGTCCTCTACGTCACCGACCTGGGAACCGACGAGGTCCGCCGCTACCTGGTCGGCGACGAGATCGTGCCGCACCCCGACGGGAACATCCGGATCACCCCCGGCACCGGGCCCCGCCACCTGGCCTACACCGCCGGCCGGTGGTATCTCGCGGGAGAGCTCGACGGCAGCGTCTCGGTCTACGACGAGAACTGGACCGAACTCGGCCGGGTGCCCGCCAGCCAGTCGGCGACCCCCCGCAACTTCCCCTCCCACCTGGAGATCTCGCCCGACGGGCGGTCGGTCTACGTCGCCAACCGGGGCCCCAACACGATCACCGTCCTGGCCGCCGAACCTGAGCTCTCCCGGGTCGCGGAGACGCCCTGCGGCGGGAAGTGGCCCCGCCACTTCGCGGTGCTCGACGACCGGATGTACGTCGCCAACCAGCGCTCCGGCCACATCGCCGTGCTCGCCCTCAAATCGGGCGTCCCCGAGGCCACCGGAGATCTCCTGCCTGTCGGGACCCCCGCCTGCGTTCTCGCGGATCTCTAGCCGGGTTCGGCTTCGAGGTAGGCCAGCACCGCCATCACCCGCCGGTTGTGGTCGTCGGACTGTTGCAGCCCCAGTTTGGCGAAGATGTTGTTGGTGTGCTTGCCGATCGCCTTGTCGGTGACGCACAGGCGGGCGGCGATCGCGGCGTTGGACATGCCTTCGGCCATCATCGCGAGCACCTCGCGCTCTTTGGGGGTCAGCGCCCCGAGGGGCTGGTCCCGTTCCCGGCGGGTGAGGAGCTGGGAGATCACCTCGGAGTCCATCGCGGTGCCGCCCGCCGCCACCCGGCGCACCGAGTCGACGAACTGCTCGACGTCGCCGATCCGGTCCTTCAACAGGTAGCCCACCGCGCCGGAATGGTCGGACAGCAGTTCACGGGCGTAGAGCTGCTCGACGTACTGCGAGAGGATCAGCACGGGCAGCCCCGGCTGCCGCCTGCGCGCCTCAAGGGCGACCCGCAGTCCCTCGTCGGTCAGGGTCGGCGGCAGCCGTACGTCGATCACGGCCACGTCGGGCCGGTGCCGGATCAGCGCGTCCAGCAGCATCGGCCCGTTGTCGACGGCCTCCACCACCTCGAAACCGTGCGCGGACAACAGGCGGACCAGGCCGTCTCTCAGGAGTGCGAGATCTTCGGCGATGACAACGCGCAAGGGAGCTCCATGGTGAGTTCGCTCGGACCACCGGGGGGACTGTGTATGGCGAGCGTGCCGTCGAAGGCTGAGAGACGGCGCCGGATGCCGTCGAGGCCGGTGCCGGCCGCCGGGTCGGCGCCACCGCGTCCATCATCGCCCACGGTCAGCCGCAGGACGCCCGCCGCGTGGTGCAGCCGGACCCATGCCATGGTGGCGTCGCTGTGCTTGGTCACGTTGGTCAGGGCCTCGGCGGCGGCGAAGTAGACCGCTGACTCGACGGGCGGCTCCGGACGGGCGCGCAGGTCGATGTCGACGTGCACCGGGATCGGGCAGAGCAGCGCGGCGGCCTGGATCGCGCCCGCGAGCCCTCGGTCGGCCAGCACCGGCGGGTGGATGCCGCGCACCAGGTCGCGCAGGTCGACGAGGGCCTGCCCCGCCGACTCCCACGCCTCTCCGACCAGCTCGCGGACCTGGTCGGGATCGCTCGCGCCCTTGGCCAGCCCGAGGTTCATCCGCATCGAGATGAGCCTGGCCTGCGCTCCGTCGTGCAGATCGCGCTCGATCCGGCGCACCTCGGCCGCCTGCGCGTCGACGGCCGCGGCTCTGGACTCGGTCAGCTCCCTGACCCGCCCGGCCAGGGAGGACGCGGGCCGCAGCAGCCGCTCGGTCAGGCGGGCCTGCAGCGTGTGCAGCAGCGGGATCGCCGCGACCGCGATCGCCATGAAGGCCAGGATGGCCAGCGACAGGGTGAGCGTGATCGTAGTGCCGTACTCCGCCGTGCGCAGGTGAAGGATCACGCCGGCGAAGGACGGCATCGCCCCGATGGCGATCAGGCAGGCCGGCCCGACCACGGCGTAGACGGCCAGCCAGGCCACATCGCGCGCGGTGCGGCCCTGCCGACACGGCTCCATGATCTCGTGGCCGAGCGTCCGGGCCGCCCGGGCGCGCTGGAAGCCGGTCAGGGCGCGGACCACGACGAGCACGCGGGCCAGCAACGGCCGCCCGAGCCCGCCCAACGGGACCAGCGCCGCGCACCCTGCCAGCAGGAGGAGAAGCGGCCACGCCGCCACCCCCGTGGCGGCGTTCAGCAGCAGCCCGGCGGGTGGTTCGAGGAGGTGACGGATCCTGCGCACACCAGCAGTCTGCCCGCCCGGCGGCGCGAAGGCGGTAGGCCCAGCCCCACCACGACGAGGGCGAAATGCTACCTCCGTGGTGGGCGCAGGCCGATGGAGGAAGCCGGGCCACCTCTCGAAACTGGAGGCCCGCACCGAAACCATGGGGGGTCTCATGATCGAAGTAACCGGCCTGACGATGAGGTACGGCGACGCGCTCGCGGTCGACGACCTGACCTTCGCCGTCAAACCGGGCCTGGTGACCGGCTTCCTCGGAGTCAACGGCGCGGGCAAGTCCACCACGATGCGGGTGATCCTCGGCCTGGAGGCTCCCGACAAGGGGATGGCGCTGGTGGGCGGGCGGCCGTACGGCTCCATGAAGGAGCCGATGCGGGAGGTCGGCGCGTTACTCGACGCGGGCGCGGTGCACGGCGGGCGGACCGCCGCCGCGCACCTGTGGTGCCTGGCCCGCAGCAACGGCATCGGCCGCGGCCGGGTGGGTGAGGTGCTGGAACAGGTGGGGCTGCTCGATGTCGCCGGCCGGCGGATCGCCGGGTTCTCGCTGGGCATGCGCCAGCGGCTCGGCATCGCCGCCGCCCTGCTCGGCGACCCCGGCGTGCTGATGTTCGACGAGCCGGTCAACGGGCTGGATCCCGAAGGCATCCGCTGGATCCGCGAGCTGATGCGCCGGCTGGCGGGCGAGGGCCGTACCGTCCTGGTCTCCAGCCACCTGATGGGCGAGATGGCGCTCACCGCCGACCACGTCGTGGTCATCGGGCGCGGCAGGCTGATCGCCGACACCACCATGGCCGAGATGGTCGAGCGCTTCCAGCGGGGCGTGCTGGTCCGCGCCGCCGACCAGCCGACCCTGGCCTACGTGCTGAGCGCGGGCGGCGCGAGCGTGCGCGAGGAGGACGGCGCGCTGTCGGTGAGCGGCCTGGACGCCACGCGGATCGGCGAACTGGCCCTCGCCCGCGGGATCGCGCTGAGCGAGCTGACACCGCGCAGCGCCTCGCTGGAGGAGGCGTTCATGGAACTGACCGAGGAAAGCGTCGAGTTCGGCGCGGGGAGAGCAGCCTGATGATCGACGCCATCGTCTCCGAATGGCTGAAGCTGCGCACGCTGAGGTCCAATCTGTACCTGCTGGCCTTCTCGGTGCTGTCCGTGCTGCTCTGCGCCGGGGTGACGTTCCTGGTCACCCGCGGCTTCGACAACCAGTCAGGCGATGACCGCCTGAACTTCGACAGCATCGGCGCGGGGCTGGGCACCGGGCTCCCGGTCGCCTACTTCGTGATGGCCGCGCTCGGCGCCCTGTCGATCACCTCCGAGCACGCCACCGGCCTGATCCGCACGAGCCTGGTGGCCGTGCCGAGGCGGCAGTTGTTCCTGTTCGCCAAGATCCCGGCGCTGGCGGCCGTCACGCTGGTCGCCGGACAGGTGCTCGTGTTCGCCATGCACTTCGCCGCACAGGCCGTGCTGGGCGATCGCGCCGGGCACGTCCTCCTCGACGGCCGGACGCTGGGCGTGTCATTGTCGGATCCGGGTGTGCTGCCCGGGCTGCTGGTCGCCGGGGCGGCCATGCCACTGGTCGCCATGGTCGGGCTCGGCCTGGGCGCGGTGATCCGCTCCACCGCGGGCTCGCTGGTCACGCTGATCATGATCCTGTTCGTCCTGCCGGTGGTGGCGCAGACGCTGCCCTCGCCGTGGCGGGCGCGGATCGGCTCCTTCATGGTGGAGAACCTGCCCGACCAGATCGTGGCAGGAGACGGACCGGGCGTCCTCACCCCGTCGGCGGCCTTCGCCCTGCTGCTCGCCTATCCGGTCGTGGCACTCACCGCTGGAGCGGTCGCGATCGCGATGCGGGGGCGCGGAGCCAGGCCGCTGGTCGCGGGCGGGCTGGCCGCAGCCCTGCTGGTCGCGGTGACGGCGGTCCCCGCCGGAGCCACGGCGTCCGCGTTGACGTGGAAACCGTGCGGCAAGGAGCTCGAATGCTCCTCAGTCCAGGTGCCCGTGAACTGGTCGAAGCCGTCCGGGCGGAAGATCTCCATCCAGATCGCCCGCCTGCCTGCCACCGGCACCCACCGCAGGATCGGCACGGTGTTCGCCATCCCCGGCGGGCCGGGCGGATCGGGCATCGAGGACCTGCAGAAGAAAGGCGGCAACTTCGCCGACCTGCGTCAGCGTTTCGACGTGGTCAGCCTCGAGCCGCGCAACACTACGGATCTGGGCGTCATCCCGTTCGATTGCCTCTCCACCGGCCCATGGATCACCTTGCCTGCCGATCGCGCCGGATACGACAGGCTGGCCGCGCGGAACCGGAAGGCCGCCGAGCGCTGCCGCAAGACTGACCCCGAATACTTCGACCACCTCGACTCGGGCTCCGTTGCGAGGGACGTCGAGGCGATCCGCGTCGCGCTGGGCGAGGAGAAGCTGAACTTCCTCGCCACATCCTACGGCGGCGTGGTCGCCGCCACCTACGCCCGGCTGTTCCCCGGCGGCGTCCGCACGATGTACGTCGACGGCGGCATCAACCAGCTCGTCGACCAGACCAGCCACGTGCGGCTCAAATATGAGGCGATCGAGGGCCAGTTCACCCGGTTCGCCGCCTGGTGCGAGTCGGCCGCCGCCTGCGCCCTGCACGGGCGTGACGCCGGCGCCGTCTGGCGCGGCCTCACCGCCGCCGCCGACCGTGCGCCGGTTCCGGTGAAGGGGGAGCGGGTCGCCTACAGCGGGTTCGACTTCAAGGTCGCCGCCGCGCCCGACGTGATCACCCCTGGCCCTGCCCCCGACTTCCCCAACTGGCAGCGCTTCGCCAGGGCAATCGACCAGGCCGTGGCGGGAGACGCCGCCGGCTTCGCCGACTACGTCGAACAGGCCACGAAGACCATAAAGGTCCCCTCATTCAGGGGCATGAACTCGACTCACTGCACGGATGGGCTGGCCTTCAAGGGCTATGAGGAGTTCCAGCGGATGAAGGCGCTCGGCGAGCGTATCTCACCGAACTTCGCCGGAAACGCGCTTTGGCACCCGCTCGGCTGTGTCGGCTGGCCGGCCCCCGTCGCCAACCCCGCCACCCCGATGCCCGCCGACCGGCTCCCGCCGTTCCTCGGCGCCGGCACCTGGACCGACCACGCCGAAACCGCCGCGCTCGTGATCGGCGTGCCGGGGTCGTCCACGGTCCGCTACAACGGCTCAGGGCACGGCCTCTACCTCTCCGGCAACCTATGCACGATCTCCCACGCCAACCGCTACTTCACGTCCCTCCGGCTTCCCCCGCGAGGCACCACCTGCGAACCGCCAGCCGTCGAATAGCCCACCCGGCCTGGTGCCCGGCTCTCAGGGCTGGACCTGGCACGACGCCGACGCCATGCGGAGGTGGCGAATCTCTCAGGCTCGGACGCACCTGTCGGATCGAGGGCGTGGTGAAGGGTATCCTTCATGATCACCGCCTTTGCGGCGGGCCGTATGCGACACACACGAACGTGTTGGTCTAGACCAATACCGTCACCTACGGCAGAATGCCATGCGTCGGGGGGCGAAACACCCTCGCCGGCCGCGTGACACCCTTAGAGAGTCTGTGCAACCCCATGTGGAGGAAACCGCGATGCGTATCGGCGTGCTCACCGGTGGTGGCGACTGTCCCGGCCTGAACGCGGTGATCCGCGCGGTCGTCCGCAAGGGGGTGAGCGTCTACGGCCACGAGTTCGTCGGGTTCCGTGACGGCTGGCGTGGCCCGCTCGAAGGCGACACGATGCCGCTGGACATCCAGTCGGTGCGCGGCATCCTGCCGCGTGGCGGCACGATCATCGGCTCGTCGCGCACCAACCCGATCAAGATCGAGGGCGGGGTCGAGCGGATCCACGCCAACCTGGCCGCCTCGGGCGTCGACGCGCTGATCGCGATCGGCGGTGAGGACACCCTGGGCGTCGCCAAGCAGCTCTTCGACCTGGGCGTCAAGGTCGTCGGCGTGCCCAAGACGATCGACAACGATCTCAACGCCACCGACTACACCTTCGGCTTCGACACCGCCGTCAACATCGCCATGGAGGCCATCGACCGGCTGCACACCACGGCCGAGTCGCACCACCGGGCGCTGATCTGCGAGGTCATGGGCCGCCACGCCGGCTGGATCGCGCTGCACGCCGGCATGGCCGCCGGCGCCAACGTCATCCTCATCCCGGAGAAGCCCTTCGACATCGACCGGGTGTGCGAATACGTCCAGAGCCGGTTCGAGACCCGTTACGCGCCGATCATCGTGGTCGCCGAAGGCGCGCACCCGATCGAGGGCCAGATGGCCCTGCAGGCGGGCGAGCTCGACTCCTTCGGCCACGTACGGCTCGGCGGCATCGGCGAGATGCTGGCAGGCGAGATCGAGAAGCGCACCGGCAAGGAGGCCCGCACCACCGTGCTCGGCCACATCCAGCGCGGCGGCACCCCGACCGCCTTCGACCGCGTCCTGGCCACCCGGTTCGGCCTGCAGGCGATCGACGCCGCCCACGAGGGCGACTACGGCAAGATGGTCGGCCTGAAGGGCACCGACATCGTCCGGGTCGGTCTCGACGAGGCGACCAAGGAGCTCAAGACGGTCCCCGTCGCCCGTTACGAGGAAGCCGAAGTCTTCTTCGGCTGATCGTTGTAAGCGGTTTGCAAGCGGGTCGCCCTACGTTGACGACGTAGCGGTCGATCCGCTCACATCCCCTCCATGTACGGCTTGCGCCCCGGTAGAGCGGCCCGCGGCGGCGCAGGCCGTACATTTGTGTGCGGGCCCGGCCGGGCCCGCATCGGTCACCTGGGACGGGCCTCGAACATCGAGCGGGGCGGATCGTCCGGTCCGGGGGCGGGGCTCCCGGAGGCGTCGGGGACGCCGCCCAGCCGTGCCATCAGTTCGGCCTCGTTGTTCAGTTCGCGTTCCGAGGGCGACAGCACTACGGCGAGCAGCAGACCCAGCGTCAGCAGGCTGATTCCGGCCAGCAGCGGCAGCAGGAAGTCGATCGCCCCGGCTCCCGGGAGCGTTCCAATTTCTGAGAGCGTTCCAGAAACGCTCCGCGGCGAGACGTCGATCGCGAGCATGCCGGTGTAGTGCATGCCGCTGACCGCGATGCCCATGATGAGCGCCGCGCCGGTGGTCGCCGGCACGCCCCGCACGCGCAGGGTGAACCAGAGCGCGACCGTGGCGGCCGCGACCGCGATGACCACGGACAGGGCGACGATGAGCGGGTCGTAGCTCACCTCGGCGTGCATCCGCATCGCCGCCATGCCGAGGTAGTGCATGCCGGCCACGCCCAGTCCGGTGAGCACGCCGCCGCCGAGCAGCGAGGACATCCGCCGGCCGCCGTAGGAGACCAGGAACAGCCCGGTGCCGACCACGACGATCGCGACGACGGCGGAGGCGGCGGTGAGCGGGACGTCGTAGCGAATGGGCGTGCCCTCGACCTGGAAGCCCGTCATCGCTATGAAGTGCATGACCCAGATGCCCGTGCCGCCGATCGACACCGCGGCCCCGGCCAGCCACCTGGCCCTGGAGGCGCCTGCAGATGCCCGCGCTCTGGAGGTCAGCAGGAGTCCCAGCAGGGAGCCGATGCTCGACATCAGATAGGAGAGTGCGGGAGTCAGGAAGCCATTGGATAAATGATTAATATGCGACATAAGGTGACACCCCGTGAATGTGTGACTTGAGCGGCAGTATGTCACCACTTACAGTCATATGTGAGCCCTTGTCGCCTCCTGACCTGCGGATTTGACGAACTGAGGTCTCGAGAGGAAAGGACCGCATGGGGATCGAAGGGCCCTTCTGGCGAGCCATAGCGGTCTTCCGCGTCGCCTCGCTCGTCTACGCCGTCGTGCTCCTGCTGCGCGCCGCCGGCTACCAGGAACCCGCCGTCGGCTGGCTCGTCATGGGCGTGATGGCGCTGTGGACTGTGGCCACGATCTACGCGTACTCCCTGCCGGACCTGCGCGGATGGCCGCTGCTGACGGTCGACCTGCTGGTCACCGTCGGCTGCCTGCTCGCCACGCCGTACGTCCTGGGGGTCTACCAGCCGGGCGCGCTGCCGATCACCGCGACCTGGATGGGCGCCCCGGTCCTGGCCTGGGGCGTGTACGGCGGGCGCAGGGCCGGGGCGGTGGCAGCGGCGATCGTGGCCGCCGTCGACCTGTGGCTGCACGGCGTACGCGATCTCGGCGCGTTCGGGGCGGCCTCGCTGTCGATCAACGGAATGGTGCTGCTCTTCCTGGCCGGGGTGCTGGTCGGGCACATCGCCCGGCTGGCCAAGCAGGCCGAGGAACGCATGCAGCGGGCGGTGGAGATCGAGGCCGCGGGACGCGAGCGCGAGCGGCTCGCCCGCGGCATCCACGACTCGGTCCTGCAGGTGCTGGCGCTGGTGCAGCGGCGGGGGATGGAACTCGGCGGCGAGGCCGCCGAACTGGGCAGGCTGGCGGGGGAGCAGGAGGTGGCGCTGCGCGAACTGGTCAGCGTCCGGCGCGAGCCGGCCGCCGCGGGCGACACCGACCTGCGCATGCTCCTGCGAGGGTACGGCGGCGCGAGGGTGACGGTCTCGACCCCGGCGACCCCGCTCCACCTGCCCACCGCCACCGCGCGCGAGATGGCCCTCGCGGTGGCCGCGGCCCTGGACAACGTGCGCAGGCACTGCGGCGAGGACGCGCACGCCTGGATTCTCGCCGAGGGAGAGAACGACGCGGTGACCGTCACCGTCAGGGACGACGGGCCCGGGGTGCCGGAGGGCCGCCTGGCGGAGGCCGCGGCGGCGGGCCGGCTGGGTGTCGCCCAGTCCATCAAAGGCCGGATCGCCGACGTCGGCGGCACGGTGACCATCGTGTCGGCGCCCGGTCAGGGCACCGAGGTCGAACTCACGGTTTCCCGCTGAGGTTCGCCCGGGGTCGTTGATCGAGCGGCGGAAAGGCCCGGAGCCGCGAACGATGGCGCGCTGACACCGGCCGTGACCATCGCCGACCTGCTCACCCCTGATCACCGGCATCGCCCTGGCCACGGAACACCACCACCCGGACCTGCCGCCGAAGCATACTCGGCCTGACCGTAGCGGGAGTCAGCCTACGAGCAGGCGATCACGGGCCGAATCGGGCTGTCGGTAACGACGCTGTCAGCCAGATATGAGCCCGCTCAGCACGTCACTTCCCCTTTCTCCCGTTTCGGTATGTATGATCGCAGGCGAAGTGGAGGGGAGTACTCCTTCGCGGCCGCGTCGTCATCACGGACCCGTCTCGGGGCCCGGTGCGGTCGGTCCGCGACGCCGCGGGCGGAGAAGACCTCCGACAGACGTGCCAACGCCAAGTCGGAGGAGCTCTCATGCCCCCACCCATGCCCGTGCCCGCCTGGCTGTGGACGGCCACCATCGCGGTCCTGCTCGGGCTCGTCCTCCTCGATCTGATCATCGTCAACAGGAGACCCCACAAGGTCACGATCGCCGAGTCGGCGCGGTGGATCATCTTCTACATCGGCTGTGCCGTCGCTTTCGGCGCAGGCGTGTGGATCTTCGGCGGAGATGACCAGGCGGCCTCCTACATCACCGGCTACATCACCGAGTACACGCTGAGCGTCGACAACCTGTTCATCTTCATGCTCATCATGGCGAACTTCGCCGTGCCCGCGATCCACCAGCACCGCGTGCTGCTCATCGGGATCATGATGGCGCTGGTCATGCGCGGGATCTTCATCGGCGTGGGCGCGCAGGCCGTACAGCGCTTCAGCTGGGTGTTCTGGCTCTTCGGCGGCATCCTCATCTACACCGCGTGGAAATTCGCCTTCAACAGCAAGGACGACGAGGACTACAACCCCAACGGCGGCGTCGTACGGCTGGTGCGCAGGCTGTTCCCGGTCACCGACGACTACCACGGCTCACGGCTGACCATCAAACAGGACGGCCGCCGCCTGCTGACCCCGATGTTCATCGTCATCATCGCCATCGGCGGCGCGGATCTGGTCTTCGCGGTCGACTCGATCCCCGCGATCTTCGGCATCACACAGGACGCCTACCTGGTCTTCGCGGCCAACGCGTTCGCGCTGATGGGGCTGAGACAGTTGTACTTCCTGCTCGGCGGGCTGGTGGAGAAACTCGTCTACCTCACCTACGGCCTGGCGATCATCCTCGGCTTCATCGGCGTGAAACTCGTCCTGCACGCCCTGCACGAGAACGAGTTGCCGTTCATCAACGGCGGCGAGCACGTCACCTGGGTCCCTGAGATCAACAACTGGATCTCGCTGGCCGTCATCGTCACCGTGCTCGCCGTCACGACGGTGGCCAGCCTGCTCAAGTCCAGGCGCGACACACTCCAGCCCGCCGAGCCGTCCGAGTCCGAGTCCGAGCCCGCCGGCCAGGCGCGCAACTGACCAGGGGGCAGGCTCGCCGCCCGGCGGCGAGCCTGCCTCGGACATGCAACGGGTAGGGATCGGTGCGATGAGCTGATCTTCATGGGCGATGATCCCCAACCCGGGCAGGTGGACTGAGCGTGGACACCCTCGTCCGATCCCCGCAGCCGCGTCCTCGTGCCGCTACTCCTCGGAATCAGTCATCTAGGCTGGCGGGGTGAGCGGGCTGCGGGTCATGGTGGTGGACGATCATCCGATGTGGCGGGACGGCGTGGCCAGGGATCTGGCGGAGGCCGGTTATGACGTGGTGGCCACGACCGGGGAGGGACGGCAGGCGGTCCGGGTGGCGGCGGCCGTGCGGCCGGATGTCGTGGTGCTCGACCTGCAGCTTCCCGACATGACCGGGGTCGAGGTGGCGGGCCGGTTGGCCGCGGGGGAGCATCCGCCGCGGGTGCTGGTGCTGTCCGCGAGCGCCGAGCAGGAGGACGTGCTGGAGGCGGTCAAGGCCGGCGCCTCCGGATATCTCGTGAAGTCCGCCAGCAGGCCGGAGTTCCTGGACGCCGTCCGCCGTACCGCGGAGGGCGACGCGGTCTTCACTCCGGGGCTCGCGGGGCTGGTGCTGGGCGAGTACCGCCGGCTGGCCGCGCAACCCGCCGCGGACGACGGTCCCCGGCTGACCGACCGCGAGACCGAGGTGCTCAGGCTGGTGGCCAAAGGGCTCTCCTACAAGCAGATCGCGGACCGTCTCGTCCTCTCGCACCGCACCGTGCAGAACCACGTACAGAACACCCTGAACAAACTTCAGCTGCACAACCGAGTCGAACTCGTGCGGTACGCCATAGAACGAGGGCTCGACGAAGGCTGATCGGGGACTAAAGTGGCCTGGCCGCGGCGTTGTGCCGGGCGTGCACACCCGATCGTCTGCCGGAGGTAGACCTATGTCCGTAGGGACCCATGCAGATCTGGGCGAGCCCTGCGTGCTGCTCAAACTCGGCGAGGTCGTCCTCAAGGGCAAGAATCGCGAGCTGTTCGAGCGCCGCCTGCAGGCCAACATCAAGGCCGCCCTGAAGGACTTCGACTTCAGCATCGAGGTACGGCAGCGCCACGGCGTCATCGCCGTCTTCCTGCCCACCGGCACCACCGTCGAGGTCGCCGAGTCGGTGGCCCAGCGGATCTCCGACGTGCCGGGGCTGGTCTGGATCCATCGCGCCTGGCGCGTCGAGAAGACCCCGGAGGCCGTCACCAAGGCGGCGATCGCCCTGGTGGAGGGCCGCGAGGAGATCCAGCGCAAGGCCACCTTCGCGGTGCGCTCCCGGCGCAGGGACAAGCGCTTCCCGCTGCGCTCCAACGAGCTCGACCGCCTGGTCGGCGGCGAGATCAACGACATCTACGGCCTGCCGGTCGATCTCCGGAACCCGGAGTTGACGATCTTCATCGAGGTCGACAGGGACGAGGTCTTCGTCTTCACCGACGGCCTGCCGGGTCAGGGCGGCCTGCCGGTCGGCACCAGTGGCCGCGCCCTGGTGCTGATGTCCGGCGGCATCGACTCGCCGGTGGCCGCGTACCGGATGATGCGCCGGGGCCTGCGGGTCGACTTCCTGCACTTCTCCGGCATCCCCTTCACCACCTCGGAGTCCATCTACAAGGCGTACGCCCTGGTCCGGGCGCTGGACAAGTTCCAGGGCCGGTCCCGGCTGTGGGTGGTGCCGTTCGGCAAGGCACAGCAGTCGATCAAGGCGTCCGGCCAGGACCGGCTCGCGATGATCTCGCAGCGGCGGCTCATGCTCAAGACCGCCGAGGAGGTGGCCCACCGCATCCACGCCGGCGCCCTGGTCACCGGTGACTCCCTCGGCCAGGTCTCCTCCCAGACCCTGCAGAACATCACGGCCCAGGACCAGGCCGTCGAGCTGCCGATCCTGCGGCCCCTGATCGGCCTCGACAAGACCGAGATCATGTCCGAGGCCCGCCGGATCGGCACTCTGGAGATCTCCGAGTTGCCCGACGAGGACTGCTGCACCCTCCTCGCCCCGCGCCGGGCCGAGACTCGCGCCAAGATCGAGGATCTCCAGCGGATCGAGAAGCGGCTCGATGCGGAGGACCTGGCGGTCCAGCTCGCCGACTCCCTGCAGGAGTACAAGCTCGACGCCTAGACGTTCGGCTTGAAGGGGTCGTGTTCGGTCAGGAGTTTGTCCAGTCGTGCCTGGTCGACGCGGTTGTGCACCTCGGAGAGCTCCTGACGGTCGCGGACGCACTTGGCGAGCGTGAAGGCCGAGGTGACCACGTAGAGGGTGCCGACCGCGAGGAAGCCGCGCACCCAGCCGGAGACGGGCAGGTAGGCGATGCCGACGGCGACCGCCCCCACGGAGACGGCGAAGGAGATCACCGACTGGAGGTAGAAACCGCTGGTGTTGGTGGGCTGGATCGTTTTGGTCATACAGGAGATTCTGCGAGCCGCGAGCGCCCGGCACATGAGTCGTGATGCTTAGTTACTCATGAGTAGCATGGGCGCTCGCGGGCCGGATCAGATCGTCGCCAGAGGCTCGGGAGCGACCGCCGCCGTACGTCCGAGGAGCGGCGGGAACTGGCGCATCACCCGGGCGAGCTCCACGAGATCGCCGTCGACC
This sequence comes from Dolomitihabitans soli, assembly GCF_022213955.1. GTDB lineage: Bacteria > Actinomycetota > Actinomycetes > Streptosporangiales > Streptosporangiaceae > Streptosporangium_A > Streptosporangium_A soli. The sequence continues at coordinate 761,342 of NZ_JAKNTW010000001.1, forward strand.
AGGGCCTGCGGGCCGTCGCAGAGCGCCTGCTCCGGGTGCGGGTGCACGTCGACGATGATCCCGTCGGCGCCGACCCCGATCGCGGCGCGGGTCAACGGCAGCACCAGGTCGCGCCGGCCGCCCGAGTGGGAGGGGTCGACGATGACCGGGAGGTGCGACAGCCGCTGCGCCACCGGGACCGCCGACACGTCGAGGGTGTTGCGGGTGGCGGTCTCGAAGGTGCGGATGCCCCGCTCGCAGAGCACGATGTCGAGGTTGCCGCGCTGCGCGATGTACTCCGCCGCCATCAGCCACTCCTCGATGGTGGCGTTCATGCCGCGCTTGAGCATGACCGGCTTCCCGACCGAGCCCACCGCCTGCAGCAGCGCGAAGTTCTGCGCGTTGCGCGTGCCGACCTGGAGCATGTCGGCGTAGGACGCCACCAGCTCCACGTCGTGCGCGTCCACCACCTCGGTGACGATCGGGAGACCCGTCGCGGTGCGCACGTCGGCGAGGATCCTCAGGCCGTCCTCGCCGAGCCCCTGGAACGCGTAGGGCGAGGTACGCGGCTTGTAGGCGCCGCCCCGCAGCAGCGTCGCCCCGGCCGCCTTGGCCATCTCGGCCGCCTCCAGCGTCTGCTGCGGCGTCTCCACGGCACAGGGCCCGGCGATCAACGTCACGGTGTCCGGGCCGATCGGCACCCCGCCCACCCGGACGGTCGATCTTTGGGGATGGTTCTCCCTGCTGACCAGTTTGTACGGAGTGGACACCCTCATCACGTCGGCCACCCCGGCCATGCCGCGCAGGTTGAGCGAGCTGAACTGGGCCACGTCGCCGACGAGCCCGATGATCGTACGGCTCACGCCGCGGCTGACGAAGGCGTCGCCGCCCGCCGTGCCGACGAGCGTGACGATCGCGTCGACGTCTTCCTTGGTGGCGTGCGAGGCCATGATGATGACCATCTGAGGTACTCCTGTAGGTAGTGGAAAAGCACGAAGGCCCCGAGTCCTTTCGGACCCGGGGCCTTCGCGTTCGCCTTTAGCTGTCAGCGCAGCATCTGGTGGCGAACGGTCCGACCCACGGGCCCGTCGCCATACCAAAACCTGCACGCTGTACGCATCGTGGCAAATTGTAGCGCACGGTCGAAGGCGCGGGAGACGGTGCCCGTGTCCGACGCGCTGGCGCGGCGATGGGAGGATGGCGTCCGTGCCTGACAGGCGGTCAGAACCGGCGAGGGGAGTGACGGTGGAACCACCCGGGACTCCGAGGGAGGAGACCCGCCTTCCCCCGGGCCAGTACATCCCGCGGGGACGGCCGGTCATCCACTACGGGCGGGTGCCCGCCTTCCGCGCCGACACGTGGGACCTCCGCTTCTTCGGCGCCGTCGCCGCCGGGCAGGATCAGCGGCTCACCTGGCCCGAGTTCGCCGCCCTCCCGAGGACCACCCTCCTCGCCGACTTCCACTGCGTCACCAAGTTCTCCATCATGGGCAACGAGTGGAGCGGCGTCGCGGCATCCACCCTCCTCGCCGCGGTCCCGCCCGCCGACGACGTGCGCCACGTGATGCTGTGGGGGGAGTACGGCTACAGCGCCAACGTCCGGCGGGCCGACTTCGACGCCTGCCTGTTCGCGCTGGAACTGGACGAGAAGCCCATCAGCGCGGAGCGCGGCTCTCCGGTCCGGGCCGTGATCCCCCATCTCTACGCGTGGAAGAGCGTGAAGTGGGTCCGCGCGATCGAGTACCTGACCGAGGACCGCCGCGGCTTCTGGGAGGAGCGCGGCTATCACAACGTCGCCGACCCCTGGCGCGAGCAGCGCTACTCCTACCAGGAAGAACCCGGCGAAGGCCCCCCATAGCGCAGGCCACGATCGGAGTTTCCCGGGCCTGGCGGGGCCCGATTGGCTAGCGTGACGCGCATGTCCACCATCGGCTGGGCACTGCTGTGCCTCGCGAGCGCCCTCCTCGGTTTCCTCCTCTCCGTCCGGCGGTCCCGGGCCCGCAGGAGCGAGGGCGCGTTCGCGGCCCTGCACAGCGTCTCGATGGCCGCGCCGGCGTTACGCGGTGGCCTCACCTCCGACTCCGCCCGGGTGGCCGCCGGCCACCTCCGGATGCTGCTCGGCGCCGGCGCGGTGGCCATCGTGACCGGTGACGGCGAGGTGGTCTGGGAGGGGGCGGCCTGCTCGCACGTGCTCCAGGTGCCGCTGCACGCGTCCAGCGTGCTGGCCGCGGGGACGCCGCAGTTGCCGGCCGTACACGGCTGCGACACGTCCGGCTGCCCGCTGGACGCGGCCGTGGCGGTGCCGCTCACCGTGGGCGGACGGGTGATCGGCACCCTGGCCGCCTACGATGCCCGGGCGGGGGCGGCGCTGGTGCGGGCCGTCGCGGAGATCGGCCGCTGGGCCTCCGGCCAGCTCGAACTCGCCGAGCTCGACGCCTCCAGACGGCGCGCGCAGGACGCGGAGACACGGGCGCTGCGGGCGCAGATCTCCCCCCATTTCGTCTACAACTCCCTGACGACCATCGCGAGTTTCGTGCGCACCGATCCCGCCAGGGCCAGGGAACTGCTGCTGGACTTCGCCGACTTCGCGAGGCACGGCCTGCGGCGGGCCCGTGAGTTCACCACGCTGGCCGACGAACTGGGCTGTGTCGACCGCTACCTGTCGCTGGAGCGGGCGAGGTTCGGCGAGCGGCTGAGGTTCAGCGTGGAGGTCGCACCGGAGACGCTCCCGGTCCCGGTCCCGTTCCTCTGCGTGCAGCCCCTGGTCGAGAACGCGGTCAAGCACGGCCTGGGCGGCGGCAAGGGCACCGGCGAGGTGCGCGTCGTCGTCGAGGACGCCGGCCCGGAGACCCACATCAGCGTGGCCGACGACGGCACGGGCATGGATCCCGCGCGGCTCCGCGACCTGCTCAGTTCGCCGGACTGCGGTGACCACGGCATCGGCCTCGCCAACGTCGACATACGGCTCCGCCGTATCTACGGCGAGGACTACGGACTGCAGGTCGAGTCGAAGGTGGGCGTCGGCACGACGATCAGGCTGCGGCTGCCCAAGGTCAACGCGCTCGCCAATAGCTAAACGTAGCTATTTCTTTACCGAGAGCATGCATTCCGGTTGCGACGAGGGCCGCGGCAGGGCAGCGTGGGGGGATGCTGCGCATCCTGGCGGTAGACGATGAGCTGCCCGCCCTGGAAGAGCTGGCGTATCTCCTGCGCCAGGACTCCAGAGTGGAGCACGTGTCCATTGCGAACGACGGGGTCCAGGCTCTGCAGGACATGGTGCAGATGATCGGCGCCGGCGAGCGGCTCGACGGCGTCTTCCTCGACATCCGGATGCCCGGTCTCGACGGCCTGGACCTGGCCCGCCTGGTCGGCGGCTTCCCCATGCCGCCCCGGCTGGTCTTCGTCACCGCGCATGACGACTGCGCGGTGCAGGCCTTCGAGTTGGAGGCCGTCGACTACCTGCTCAAACCGGTGCGCGCCGACCGGCTCGCCGAGGCGGTGCGCCGCCTCGAGTCGGTGGTGGCGCCCCCAGTGGTGCCGCCGTCCGCGGAGGGCGATTCCTCACCTGGCACGGCCGGCGACGACATCATCCCGGTGGAGCTCGGCGGGCGCACCCGGTTCGTCCCCCAGCAGTCGATCTGGTTCGCCGAGGCCCAGGGCGACTACGTCCGGCTGCACACCGTCGACGGCAGCTACCTCATCCGCATGTCGCTGGTGGCCCTGGAGCGCCGCTGGGCCGCCTCGGGCTTCATCCGGGTCCACCGCAGCACCCTCGTCGCCGCACGGCACGTCCAGGAGCTTCGTTTCGAGGGCGGGAAGATCCTCCTCCAGGTCGGCACCGAGACCCTTCCGGTCAGCCGCCGCCACACCCGTCAGGTCCGGGAACACCTCGTCGGCCAGTTCCGCACCCTCCCGCCGGCCACCCAGCCGCACCCCTCCTGACCCGCGACTCTCCCTCCCTGACCCCAGCCCTTCCTCCCTGAGCCGGGCACGCCGGGCCCGGCGTCGCGCCGAGAGACGCCACGGGCCGCCTGAGCCGGCGTTCACTCACCGGACGGTCGCCCAGGTCCCACGGACGTACGGCGCCCAGGGTGTCGTACCGCGACCACGGGCCCGCGGGGAGGTTTCCGGCTCGCGCGGCCCGTCTCCGAGATCCCGCGGCCCGCTCGGCTCGGCGTCGGGCTCGCAGATCACGGGAGCCGGTCGAGGCCCATCGACGCCGACGTCGTGCTCCCGGTGCGCCGGGACGGCGGACGTGGACCTGCGTGGCGCTCAGGATGCCGTACGGGCCCGAGCCGGGAGGCGTCGCGGGCCGTCGGGGTCACCCCTCAGACGACCGGTCTGACGTCGGTCCGGCGGGCGTGACCCGGCCGCGCGACGTTATGGGCGCTGAGGGGCGCCGCGCAGGCGGCCCAGGGGCGCCGCACCGGCCTGGCAGGGGGCGTTTCGGTCTCTGCAGACCGGCCAAGGCTGAGGGCGGGCGCCGAGACGTCCACAGGGCCTTCCAGGCGTGGTCCGTGTCCGGACGGGAAGCGCCGGCGAGGCCGTAGCCAGCGGAGATGCGCGCGTCACCCGGGTCTGGTCAGGGGTGATGGGGCGATACGTCGCAGAAGTGCGAGTGCGCTCCGCGCGCATAGGCACGATCACGGAAGCCGGGGTCAATTCCCGGAAACGACCGTTCGTCGCGGCCGGAATGCCGCTCGGCGTGGGTGCACATTCCGTATGTCGACGGTTACAGACCGTTGATCGAGCTGTCGCTAAATAGGGTTTCGCACTTCATGATCGTGACCGTAATGTGTGCCGAGTCGGAGCCAACGCCGACGCATCGGGGGGGACCTGGCCGCGAGGCCGATTGGGGCCTGGTGCGCGGAGACCAGGGTGACCTCGGGGGTCGCCTGGCTGACGGGCCCTTGACCCGGGGGGGAGGGGCCCGTCGGCTCCGGCGTGGCGGAGGTGCTCGCGGGAGGCCGCGGAGCCGAACCGGCGATCCGGTCTGCGGGGGCGGCCGGATCGCCCGGAGCGAGCACCTTCGTCGCGCCCTGACCCAAGCCCTTCCCGCCCGCAGCGCACGCCCGAGCGGTTCTGAGCGGTCCTGAGCGGTCCCTGAGTGGTCCTGAGTGGGGCTCACGCCCCAGCGGTCCTGGGTCGGGCTCTCGGACTCCGGACGGGTAACCGGCGGGTTCGCGGGTCAGCCGTCGCGGAGCTTCTTCAGCAGGGTGATGTCGTCCCGGTGCTCGTCCACCTTGCCCGGCGTCTCGATGCACAGGGGCACCCCGGCGGCGACAGGGTGCCGCATGATCTCGGCGAACGGCTGGGCGCCGATGAGACCGGCTCCGATGTTCTCGTGGCGGTCACGCTTGGAGCCGCAGGGATCCTTCGAGTCGTTGGCGTGGATGAGCTTGAGGCGTCCGGGCGCGATGGCGTGCAGCGCGTCGAGGGTCTGGGCGACGCCGTCCGGCGCGGTCAGGTCGTGGCCCGCCGAGAAGGCGTGACAGGTGTCGAGGCAGACGCCGACGCGCGGATGGAAGTCGAGGACGCCGAGATAGGGGCCGAGGTCCTGGACGGTGGCGCAGAGCACCTGACCCTGTCCGGCCATGGGTTCGAGCAGCAGGTCGGGGCCGTCGGCGGGGATCTCGTCGAGGAGCGGCAGGAGTTGCTCGCGGACCTGGCGGAAAGCGTCGTCACGCGGCTGGCTCACGGCGGAGCCGGTGTGCACCACGACTCCCAGCGCGCCGATGTCGGCGCCCCTGCGCAGGCTGTGCCGTACGGCGGCGACCGACTTCTCCAGGGTGTCGGCGCTGGGCGAGCCCAGGTTGATCAGGTAGGGCGCGTGGACGAAGGTCGGCATGCCGGACTCGCGCAGGTCCCTGTCCTGCCCGGGATCGCCTGCGGCGAGCGCCCAGCCGCGCGGATTGCTGACGAACACCTGGATGATCTCGGCGCCGATGGAGTCGGCGTAGGCGAGGCCGCCCTTGGCCAGCCCGCCGGTGACCATGGCGTGTCCGCCGATGGCAGAAGTAAGGCTCATGATGGCCGCCAGTTTAGGCGCTGGCTCCGACGACTTGGAGCATGACACAAAAGGGCGGGCAAAGCCCCGGCCGACTTCGGAGTTCTGGATGCTGGACCTGGCCGGACGGGGGTGTGTCTACTTGACTCCATGCCGGATATCACCGCTTTCAACACCCAGGGGGAGGCCGACGCCCGTGCGGCGCTCCTCGCCTGCTGCGCCTCGCCGGCGTTCGCCGCGGAGGTCGCCGCCGGCCGGCCGTACGGGAGTGCGGCGGAGGTGGTCGCGGCGGCGGCGGACGCCGCGGGGCGGCTGCGCTGGCCGGAGGTGCGGGAGGCGCTGGCGGCGCACCCGCGGATCGGCGAGCGGGCGGCGGGGAGCGGCAGGGAGGCGTCGTGGTCGCGGGGGGAGCAGTCCGGCGCGGCGGACGCGGGCCAGGACGTGCGGCTACGGCTGGCGGCGGGCAACCTCGCCTACGAGGAGCGGTTCGGCCACGTCTACCTGGTCTGCGCCACCGGGCTGACCGCGGCGGAGATGCTGGGGCGGCTGGAGCGCCGGCTGGGCAACGACGAGGAGAGCGAGCGGCGGGCCGTACGGGAGGAGCTTGTGAAGATCACCAGGCTGCGGGTGGCGAAGCTGCTGGAGGAGGACGGATGAGCCTGTCGACCCACGTGCTAGACGCGGGCCTCGGCCGTCCCGCCGAGGGCGTCGCGGTACGGCTGGAGGGGCCCGGCGGGGTCATCGCGGAGGGGCGGACCGGGGCCGACGGCCGGCTGGCGGGATGGACGCCGGGGGCGGGGCCGCACCAGCTGGTCTTCGACACCGGCGGCTACTTCGCGGCGCGCGGCCTGGCGACCTTCTACCCCGAGGTCGTGATCGGGTTCACGGTCGGCGACCCGGGGGAGCACTACCACGTGCCGCTCCTGCTCAGCCAGTACGCCTATTCGACCTACCGAGGGAGTTAGCAGGTGGCCGTCGTGCTCGGACCCAACCGCTACGGGAAGGCGGAGACCCGTGTCGTCCGCGTGACCCGCGACGGGGACGTCCACCGGATCAAGGACTGCAACGTGAGCGTCGCGTTGTCGGGCGACATGACGGAGGCCCACATCAGCGGGAGCAACGCGGCGGTGCTGCCGACCGACACGCAGAAGAACACCGTCTTCGCCTATGCCAAGAAGTACGGCATCAGCCAGATCGAGGAGTTCGCACGGCTGCTGGCCAGGCACTTCACCCGCTCCCAGCCGGCCGTCCACCGCGCCAGGGTGGCGATCGAGGAATACTCCTGGGAGCGGATCCCGAAGGGCCCCTCGTGGTCCTTCGCGCGCGCCGGCGGCGAGATCCGCACCTGCGCGGTCCACTACGACCGGAACGGCACCGAGACGGTGGTCTCCGGGCTGAAGGACCTGGTGGTGCTCAACACGACCGGCTCGGAGTTCCACGGCTTCGCCCGCGACGAGTACACGACCCTGGAACCGGCCACCGACCGCGTCCTGGCCACCGAGGTCACCGCCACCTGGCGGTACGTCCCGCCCGTCGCCGACTACGGCGAGTCCTACGAAGAGGTACGGCGGTGCCTGCTGGAGGCGTTCGCGCGGACCCACAGCCTGTCCCTCCAGCAGACCCTCTACGCCATGGGCAGCAGGGTCCTGGCCGATCGGCCCGAGGTCTGCGAGGTACGGCTGACCCTCCCGAACCGGCACCACTTTCTCGTCGATCTCACCCCGTTCGGGCTGGACAACGACAACGAGGTGTATTTCGCCGCCGACCGTCCCTACGGGCTGATCGAGGGGCATGTCCTGCGCGACGACGCCCCCGCCGCCACCTTCGCCTGGGAGTGAGCATGGGATTCAGCAGGGGAGACGGCGGGGGAGGGAGCATGGCCTTCCTCAGGCCGACGACCTGGCCGGAGGCGCTCGCCGCCAAGGCCGAACTGCCGGGAGCCGTGCCCATCCAGGGCGGCACCGACGTCATGGTCGAGATCAACTTCGACGTGCGCAGGCCGGAGGCGCTGCTCGACCTCACCCGCGTGGCGGAGCTGGCACGGTGGTCGGAGACGGGCGGACGGCTCCGGGTCGGCGCGGGCGTGCCGTACTCCCGGGTGATCGGCGAGCTGGGCGACCGGTTGCCGGGGCTCGCGCAGGCGTCGCGGACGGTCGGCTCGCCGCAGATCCGCAACCGCGGCACGGTCGGCGGCAACCTGGGGGCGGCCTCGCCGGCGGGCGACAGCCATCCGCCGTTGCTGGCGGGCGGCGCGGTGATCGAGGTGGAGAGCGCCGCGCGCGGGGTCAGGATGATCCCGGCGGAGGAGTTCTATCTGGGCGTCAAGCGCAGCGCGCTGGAGCCGGACGAGCTGATCCGCGCCTTCCACGCCGAACCCGCGACCGGGCCGCAGTACTTCTCCAAGGTCGGCACCCGCAACGCGATGGTGATCGCCGTCTGCTCCTTCGCGCTGGCGCTGCACCCCGCCGAGCGCCGGGTGGGCACCGGGATCGGCTCGGCCGCCCCGACGCCGCTGCGGGCCAGGGCGGCGGAGGAGTTCCTCGCCGCCGAGCTCGACTGGGCCGCCGGGCTCGCACCCGCCGGGCTCGCACCCGGCGTGCTCGCCAGGTTCGGCGAGCTGGTGAGCGAGGCCGCCGCGCCGATCGACGATGTGCGCGGCACGGCCGGCTACCGGCGGCACGCGCTGGCCGTCATGGCCCGCCGCACCCTGACCTGGGCCTGGAACGACTACCGGAAGGCGAGGGAGCAATGCGCCTGAACTTCACGGTCAACGGCAGAGCCGAAACCGTGGACGACGTGTGGGAGGGCGAGAGCCTGCTCTACGTGCTCCGCGAGCGGGCCGGGCTGCCCGGTTCCAAGAACGCCTGTGAGCAGGGCGAGTGCGGTTCGTGCACCGTCTACCTCGACGGCGTCCCGGTCTGCGCCTGCCTGGTCGCCGCGGGCCAGGCGGAGGGCCGCGAGGTGCGTACCGTGGAGGGGCTCGCCGACGGCGACCGTCTCGACCCGATCCAGCAGGCGTTCGTCGACGCGGGCGCCGTGCAGTGCGGCTTCTGCACCCCCGGCCTGCTGGTGCAGGCCCACGACCTGATCGAACGGGTCCCACGGCCCAGCGACCCGGAGATCCGCGAGGCGCTGGCCGGCAACCTGTGCAGATGCACGGGGTACGAGAAGATCCTCGACGCCGTACGGCTGGCCGCGGAGCGGAAGGCGGGCGCCCGATGACCCTCGTGATCGAGAACGGCTACCTGGCCCCGATCGTCGGCGCGGAGATCCCCTCCGGGCACCTGGTGATCGAGGACGACCGCATCGCCGCCGTCGGGGCGGGGCCGTACGAAGGGGAGGCGACCCGGATCGACGCCTCCGGCTGCCTGGTCACCCCCGGCCTGGTCAACACCCACCACCATCTCTACCAGTGGGCCTCGCAGGGGATGGCTGCGCAGAGCACGCTGTTCGACTGGCTGGTCACGCTCTACCGCCCGTGGGCGAGGATGGACGCCGAGGTCGTGCGGGGGGCGGCGAGCGCCGGGCTGGCCTGGCTCGCGCTGTCGGGCTGCACCACCTCGACGGACCACCACTACCTGTTCCCGACCGGCCGCGGCGACCTGTTCGCGGCCGAGATCGAGGCGGCGCGCGAGCTGGGCATCCGCTTTCATCCGGCGCGCGGCTCGATGGACCGGGGCGTCTCGTCGGGCGGCCTGCCCCCCGACGAGGTGGTCGAGCCGCTCGACCGGATCCTTGAGCACACCGAGGCGATGATCGACGCCTACCACGACCCGTCGTTCTCCTCGATGCTCCGGGTGGCGGTCGCGCCCTGCTCGCCGTTCTCCGTCTCGCCCGAGCTGCTCACGGGATCGGCGGAGCTGGCCCGCGCCAAGGGGGTGCGCCTGCACACCCACCTGGCCGAGACGGTCGAGGAGGAGGAGCACTGCCTGCGGCAGCTGGGCATGACCCCGGTCGCGTACATGGCGGAGACCGGCTGGCTCGGCCCCGACGTCTGGCTGGCCCACTGCGTTCACCTGCACGACAAGGACGTCAAGCTGCTGGCCTCGACCGGCACGGGCACCGCGCACTGTCCCTCCTCCAACGCCAGGCTGGGGGCGGGGATCGCACGCGCCTCGGATCTGCTGCGCGCGGGCGCCCCCGTCGGGCTGGGCGTCGACGGGCCCGCCTCCGCCGAACTGACCTCGCTCGCCGGTGAGGTGCGGATGGCGATGCTCATGCAACGGGCGAGGTACGGCCCGGCCGCGCTGACCGCCCGCGAGGCCCTGGCGATGGCGACCATGGGCGGCGCCACGTGCCTGGGCCGCCAGGACGAGCTCGGCTCCCTGGAGGCGGGCAAGCTCGCCGACGTGGCGATCTGGCGGGTGGACGGCTTCCACGCCGCGATCGAGGACCCGGTGATCGCCTTCGTGCACGGCTCGACTCCGCCGCTGGCCCGGCTGCTGGTCGGCGGCGTCACGGTCGTGGCCGACGGCGAACTGCGGACCGTCTCCGGCGAGGCCGCCGCGCGGGCCGGGGCCCTGGCCAGGCGACGCCTGATGGAGCTCGCCCGCGAGGACCTGTGATGATGGAGACCCATCGCACAGGGCACGGGCACGCCGTCCTGCCCGCTCGCACCGGGCAGGACGGCGTACCCGGCCATTCTCCACCCAGGGAGCAGGATTGTCTGAGACGCCGGGCCACATCGTCATCGCCCCCGACAAGTTCAAGGGGTCGCTGACCGCCGCCGAGGTGGCCGCCCGGGTGGCCGCCGGGCTCGGTCCCCAGGTCACGACCGTGTGCCTGCCGATCGCCGACGGCGGCGACGGCACCGTGGACGCGGTGGTCGCCGCCGGGTTCGCCCGGGTCGAGGTTCAGGTGACCGGCCCGACCGGCGACCCCGTCCAGGCCGCGTACGGCTGGCGGCCCGGTGGTGGCGGCGACGTGCCGACCGCCGTCGTCGAGCTGGCCGAAGCCTCCGGCCTGCGCCGCCTCCCGCTGTCCGCCGTCACTCCGGCCGCGGGCTCGCCCGCCGCGCCCGGCGGGGCGTCCGCCTCGGCTCCGGCGCACGCGGGGGTGGCGCTGGCGCCGCTGACCGCGACCAGCCGGGGCACCGGCGAGCTGATCGCGCACGCCGTACGGCGGGGCGCCCGGCGGGTCGTGCTCGGGCTGGGCGGGAGCGCGTGCACCGACGGCGGCACCGGCATGCTGGCCGCTCTCGGCGCCAGGTTCCTCGACGGGGAGGGCGCGGAGCTGCGGCCCGGCGGCGGCGCGCTCGGGGAGCTGGCGACCATCGACCTGTCCGGGCTCGCCGACGTCCGCGGCGTCGAGTTCGTCGTCGCGAGCGACGTGGACAACCCGCTGCTCGGCCCGCACGGCGCCGCCGCCGTCTACGCACCGCAGAAGGGCGCCGCACCCGCCGACGTGACGACGCTGGAGGCGGGACTGGCCAGGCTGGCCGCCGTGGCCGCGCACACCCACGGCGTGCTGGGCGCCGTCGAGCACGACGGCGTGGTGCGCCAGATGGGCGTGGCGGCGCAGCCCGGCGCGGGCGCCGCCGGCGGAGTCGGCTTCGCCGCCCTGGCCTTCCTGCACGCGGAGGTACGGCCGGGCATCGACTATCTGCTCGACCTGCTCGGGTTCGCCGGCCATCTGGAGGGCGCCCACCTGGTGATCACCGGGGAGGGGGCGCTCGACGAGCAGACCCTGCGCGGCAAGGCCCCCGCGGGTGTCGCGAGCGCCGCCGTCAAGGCGGGGGTCCCCGTGGTGGCGGTCTGCGGGCGCCGCGCTCTGGCGGAGGAGGAGATGCGCGCGGCCGGCATCCAGGCCGCCTACGCGCTCACCGACCTCGAACCCGACCCCGCCCGTTGCATGGCCGAGGCCGGTCCGCTCCTCCAGCGCCTGGCCGCGGAGATGCTCACTCCCTGGATCGTCCGTGGCTGACCCGGTCCCCGCTGCCGGGGGCGGGTGGCCGGGATGCTGACACCTTGGAGGGTGCATGGCTGAGCCGTACGACCTGGTGGTGCGGTCGCGGCGGGCGGTGCTGCCCGCGGGGGTGCGCGGTGCGGCGGTGGCCGTGCGGGCGGGGCGGATCGCGGCCGTGCGGCCCTATGACGCGGAGCTGGGGGCGCGGGCGGAGACCGACCTCGGGGAGGTGGCGCTGCTGCCGGGGCTGGTGGACACGCACGTGCACGTCAACGAGCCGGGGCGGACCCACTGGGAGGGGTTCGCCACCGCTACCAGGGCCGCGGCGGCGGGGGGCGTGACCACGATCCTGGACATGCCGCTGAACTCCCTGCCGCCCACCGTGGACGTCGCCGCGCTGGCGGTCAAACGGGCGGCCGCGGCGGGGCAGTGCTGGGTGGACGTGGGATTCTGGGGCGGGGCGATACCCGGGAACCTGGCCGGTCTGCGGGCGCTGCACACGGCGGGGGTCTTCGGGTTCAAGTGCTTCCTGTCGCCGTCGGGGGTGCCCGAGTTCCCGCCGCTCGGCGACGCGGAGTTGCGGGCCGTGTTCGCCGAGGTGGCCGGGTTCGGTGGGCTGGTGGTGGTGCACGCGGAGGCGCCGGGGCTGTTGGCCGAGCCGTCCGGGGCGACATATCCGGATTTCTTGGCATCTAGGCCGGGGGAGGCCGAACGCCGGGCCGTACAGAGCGTCATCGCGGCCGCGCGTGACACCGGCGCGCGGGCCCACATCCTGCACGTCTCCTCCGCCTCCTGCCTGGAGCCGCTGGCCGACGCACAGCGCGACGGGGTGGCCGTCACCGCGGAGACCTGCCCGCACTACCTCACGCTCACCGCCGAGGAGGTCGGCGGCCCGGAGTTCAAGTGCTGCCCGCCCATCCGCGAGGCCGCCAACCGCGACGCCCTCTGGCGCGGGCTGGAGAGCGGCGTCCTCACCTGCGTCGTCTCCGACCACTCGCCCGCCCCCGCCGACCTGAAGGTGCCCGACTTCGCCGCCGCCTGGGGCGGGATCTCCTCCCTCCAGCTCGGCCTGCCCGTCGTGTGGAGCGAGGCCGCCGGTCGCGGGTACGGCCTGCGAGACGTCGTCAGATGGATGGCCGAAGGGCCCGCCGCGCTCGCCGGACTCGACCGGAAGGGCGCCATCGCGGAGGGCGCGGACGCCGGCCTCGTCGCCTTCGACACCGAGGCCGGGTTCACCGTCAGCGCGGGCGACCTGTACCACCGCAACCCGATCACGCCCTACCACGGGCGGAAGCTGACCGGCGTGGTCCGCCGTACCTGGTTGCGCGGCCACCTGGTGGAGGATCGACCGAGGGGAGAGTTCCAGTGATCGAGTTCGTCCGGTCGACCGGTCCGGTGTCGCGTGGCCTGCCTGGGCCGGGGCCGGCCGGGGTGGTCCTGGTGGTTGATCGGTTCGGCGGGGAGTTCCGGTGACCGAGTTCGTCCGGCTGCCCGACCTGGCGCTGCGCGGCCACGGCGGCACCGTCGCCGCGGCCAGCGACGAGTCCTTCGCCGAGCGGGAGAGCCTGATCAGGCCCGGCCGCCCCGAGTTCCGCCCGCACACCTTCGGCGCCAAGGGGCAGGTCTACGACGGCTGGGAGACCCGGCGGCGGCGTGAGCAGGGCCACGACTGGGCGATCGTCAGGCTCGGCATGCCGGGCATCGTGCGCGGGGTCATCGTGGACACCGCGTGGTTCACCGGCAACTACCCCCCGCACGCCTCCGTGGACGCGTGCGCCGTCGACGGCTACCCCTCGGTCGCCGAGCTGCACGACGCCGCCTGGACCGAGATCGTGCCCAGGAGCGAGCTGACGGGCGACGCCGAGCACCACTTCCGGGTGCTCGACGAGCGGCGGTACACCCATGTGCGGCTCAACATCCACCCCGACGGCGGAGTGGCCAGGCTGCGCGTGCACGGCGAGGTGGTGCCCGACCTCGCCGTCTGGGAAGGCATGACCATCGACCTGGCGGCGCTGGAGAACGGCGGACTGGTCACCGCCTGTTCCAACGAGTTCTACTCCGCGCCCAACAACGTGCTCGCCCCCGGACGAGCCCGGCACCAGGCGGACGGCTGGGAGACCGCCCGCCGCCGCGACGACGGCAACGACTGGCTGATCGTCCGCCTCGCCTGCCCGGGGACGATCCAGGTGGCCGAGCTCGACACGGCCAACCTCCTGTACAACGCGCCGGCCGCCGCCACGCTGACGGGCATGGACGACCGGGTGGACCCGGACGCCTGGTTCGGCCTGCTCCCCAGAACCCGGTTGCAGCCCGACACCCAGCACCGGTTCCGCCTCCGGGAGCGGCGCGAGGCCACCCACGTACGGCTCGACATCCATCCGGACGGCGGACTCGCACGCCTCCGCCTACACGGACTCGGCGCCGGTCCCTAGCGGCGGACCCGGCGCCGGGCTCAGTGCCAGATCGTGATCTCGGTCTGGGGCGGGGCGTTCCCGCTCATCGGCTGCTGACCGCGGACCCGGCCGCTGCCCAGCAGCTTGCGCGTCTTCACCTTGAACCCGGCGGCACGCAACTCCTGCTGCGCGTCCTTGACGTTCTTGAACAACACGTTGGGGATGACGTTGAAGGTGTCCTCGTCGTCCTCGCCCTCGTCGTCGCCCCGGTTGTCCCACGGCCACTGCCACTCGCCGTTGGAACACTGTGACAGGGTCAGCTTCGCCGTCGCGCCCTTGTCGACCTCGGCCTTGGCCTTGGGCTCCTGGGCGATGACGGTGCACGGCTGGGCGTCGTCGGCCTGTTCGACGACCTCCACGTTGTAGCCCTGCTCGCGCAGGAACTGCTCGGCCTGCTCACGGGACAGCCCCATCACGTCGGGCATCAGCAGGCCCGCGCTGAGCACCAGGCTGACCTTGCCGCCCTCCTTGACCTTCGTGCCCACCTGCGGGCTCGTGCGCAGCACCAGCCCGCGTTGCACGGTGTCGTCGGCGAGCTTGTGCACCCTGTGCACGCTGAGGCCGAGGTCGGACAGCCTGGCCCTGGCCCCGGCCTCGGTCAGCCCTTCCAGGTTGGGCACCGGAACCAGTTTGGGACCCAGCGAGGGCACCAGCGTGATCTTCGCGTCCGACTCCACCTCGGTGCCCGACGCGGGGTCCATCCTGACCACGTTGTCCTTGGCGACCTTGCCGTCGTTGACGCCGTCGCCGATCACCACGACGAACCCGCGCCCCTCCGCCTCGGACTTGGCGACCAGGATGTTCTTGCCCACCAGGTCGGGCACCTCGACGTACTTGCCCTCGGCGAACCACCAGCCGGTGAGCCCGATCGCGACGGCCATGACCGCCGCGAGCGCGATCAGGAACCAGTGGGGCCGCACGCCTCGCCGTACTCCCCGCACCGGAGCGGCGGGGCCGGTCAGCACCTCCTCGCGCGGCTGGATCAGCGTGTGGCCGATCGGCGGCGGGGGCGCGGCGGAGGTGCGGACGTCCTGCGGCATCGACGCGCGGGCGGTCGGGCCGCCCGGCGGCGTGCTCTCACGCGGCAGCACCCGATGCGTGTCCACGGCCGCGACCAGCAGCGCCGTCGCGTCGGCCGGGCGCACCTCGGGGTCGCGGCTGGTCGCCGCGGTCACCAGCTTGTCGAGCGCGACCGGCGAGCCCTCCAGCACCGCGGACGGCGGCGGCACCGTGTCGTGCACGTGCTTGTAGGCGATCGCCATGGACGTCTCGCCTTCGTACGGCTGGCGTCCGGTGACCAGCTCGAACAGCATCACGCCCGCGGCGTAGACGTCGCTGCGGGCGTCGGCGTGCCCGGAGGTGACCTGCTCCGGTGACATGTAGCCGATGGTGCCGATCATGACGCCGGTCCTGGTCTGGTTGCTCGCCTCGACCGCGCGGGCCAGCCCGAAGTCGACGACCTTCACCCGGCCGTCATCGCTGAGCAGGACGTTCTCCGGCTTCATGTCGCGGTGCACCAGGCCGCTCTGATGCGCGGAACCCAGCGCCGCCAGCACCGGGATCATGATCTCCAGCGCCTCGCGGGGGCCCAGCCTGCCCCGCTCGCGCAGCACGTCGCGGAGTGTGCGGCCCGGCACGTATTCCATCGAGAGGAAGACGATGTCGCCGTCCGTGCCCTGGTCGAAGACCTGTACCACGTTCGGGTGGGAGAGGCTGGCCACCGATTTGGCCTCACCGATGAACCTGCGCACGAAGGCGGGGTCTTCGGCGAGGGAACGATGCATCACCTTCAGGGCGACCGTGCGGTCGAGCCGGATGTCAAGGGCGAGGTAGACCGTCGCCATACCGCCCCTGGCGATCCGGGACTCAACGCGATAGCGCCCGTCGAGGAGCCGCCCGACGAGGGGATCCGCAAGCGTCGTGTCCACCTGCCCGAGTTTACGGGCGTTTTGCCACGGGGAGGGCCCGCACCTCCCAAACCGATGCCGAGCCGTTCTCCCCGAACGGCAAAATGACCTAGGGAACCCGTGGTGACGACGCCTCGGCGTACCTCCGGCGCGGAATCCGCCCCGCCAGCCGCGCCTGCCGTCCCGCCTCGACCGCGCCCCGCATCGCCGCCGCCATCAGATCCGGCCGCTGCGCCCGGGTGACCGCCGTCGCCAGCAGTACGGCGTCGCAGCCCAGCTCCATGGCCAGCGCCGCGTCGCTCGCCGTGCCGATCCCGGCGTCCAGCACCACCGGCACCGACGCCGCCTCCACGATCAGCTCGATGTTGTGCGGGTTGCGGATGCCCAGGCCCGACCCGATGGGCGCGCCGAGCGGCATCACCGCCGCGCACCCCGCCTGCTCCAGCCTGCGGGCCAGCGCGGGATCGTCGCCGATGTAGGGCAGCACCGTGAAGCCGTCGGCCACCAGGCGTTCGGCGGCGTCGAAGGTCTCGATGGGGTCGGGCAGCAGGGTCCGCTCGTCGGAGATCACCTCCAGCTTCACCCAGCTCGTCCCCAGCGCCTCCCTGGCCAGCCTGGCCGTCAGCACCGCCTCGCCCGCCGTGTAACAACCGGCGGTGTTCGGCAGCACCTCGATGCCCCGCCGCCGCAGCACCTCCAGCACCGACCCCTGCGACGAGGGATCGAGCCGCCGCATCGCCACCGTGGTCAGCTGGGTCCCCGAGGCGACGAGCGCCTGGTCCAGCACCTCCAGCGACGGCGCGCCGCCGGTCCCCATGATGAGCCGCGAGGAGAACTTCTCACCCGCGATGATCAGTTCGTCCGCCATCGTCATCCTCCCTGTACTGCCGTCAGAACCTCGACCCGGTCGCTTTCGGCCAGGGCGGTGGAGGTCCACGCGCCACGCGCCACGACCTCCTCGTTGACCGCCACCGCGATCCCGGTGGCGGCGGTCGTCAGCGTCTGTACGGCCTGCGACACGGTCGCCCCGTCGGGCAGGTCGTGCGGCGCCCCGTTGATGGTCACCTTCATCGAATCTCCTTGCAGACCCCGGTGTCTCGGCCCGGGGAGGGAAGTCAGGCGCGGTCCTCGAAACGCGACGGCGAGCAGGGATGGCCCGGGTCCGCGGCTCCCGTCAGCCCGTCCACGACCAGGTCGGCGGTGAGCGGGGCCAGCAGCACGCCGCTCCGGTGGTGCCCGGTCGCCAGATGGAGGCCCGGCAGGCCGGTGGGGCCGATCAGCGGCAGGTTGTCGGGCGTGCCCGGCCGCAGCCCCGCCACCACGTCGGCCACCTCCAGCTCCGTCACGCCGGGCACCAGCTCCCTGGCGTCCCGCAGCAGCTCCCACAGCCCGCCCGCGGTGATCCTGGTGTCGAATCCCAGTTCCTCCTGGGTCGCCCCCACGACCAGCTCACCGTCGCCGCGGGGCACCAGGTACACCGGAGAGCCGTGCACGGTACCCCGCACGCAACGGCTCAGCACGGGTACGGCCGAGCGCAACCGCATGATCTGGCCCTTGACCGGCCGCACCGGCGGCAGCACCCCTTCGGGCACCCCGGCCAGCCCGCCCGCCCAGGCGCCCGCCGCGAGCACGACACATCCGGCGTTCACCACCCGGGCCGCCGTGTCGGGGCCGGGGGCGGGCCGTACGTCGGCCGCCGTGTCGGGGGAGGGCCGTGCATCGGCAGCCGTGTCGAGGGCGCCGGAGAAGGCGGGCCGTACGTCGGCCGTCGTGCCCGGGGAGGAGGCGAGCCGTACGCCGGTCACCGTGTCGCCGGCGACCAGGATCTCGGCGGCGCGTTCTCTGAGGACGGGCACGCCCCGGCCGGCGAGGGCGCGTCGCAGCGCGCGCGTCACCCTGCGCGGGTCGACCCACGCGTCGTCCGGCGCCAGCAGCCCGCCTCGCACCGACGGCGCGAGCATCGGCTCCAGGCGGCGGCACTCACGTCCGGTGAGCCGTTCGACGGGCAGTCCCAGCTTCTCCATGAACGCGCCCAGCTCGCCCAGCGCGGCCAGGTCGTCGGCCCCGAAGGCGACATCGAGCGTCCCCTCGCGCCGCAGGTCCAGCTCCTGCCCGCTCTCCCGCGCCAGCTCGGCCGCGAACGCCGGCCATCTCGCCAGGGAGGTGAGCCCGAGCCCGAGCAGCGGTTCCTCGGTGTAGGTGACCTCGCTCACCGGCGCCAGCATCCCGGCCGCCGCGTGCGAGGCGCCCGACCCGGGCGCCGGATCCACCACGGCCACCGAGAGCCCTCGGGCCGCCGCCCGCCAGGCCACGCTCAGTCCGATGACACCGCCGCCCACCACGACGACGTCGAACCGCGAGGGTGACGCCGGGGTCGTACTCGATGATTCTGCTGGCCTCATTGGCCCGCGCTCCCTTCGCCGGCATGACCCGGATCAGGTTCTGTTACGGTCGAGGGCCGTGACAGCCCTCCTCTCAGCCCGGTTCGTCCGGGCTCCCGTGCGTTTATCGCTTACAGCCTAAGGGGCCGTCTGGTCTGCTTTCGCACAGGGTGGTCGCTCCTCTGTGCGCATGAATTAGCATTTTCGTTATCGGAACGCCATTAGCGTTTCGGTGCTGCGCCGACTTAAGGTCGTGGGTTACCACCTTTCCTCGGCCTGTAGGCCGGATGCGCAGTTCTTCGTTCTGACTGGAGGTCAGATGTCAGGCCGCGTTACCGGGGGCAAGCCCGGTGTTCGGCGGGTTGACGACAGCCCGGCGATCAGTGGGGATCGCCGCGATGTGGTCGGCGGGGCAGACAGGCCCGCACCTGGTACATCGGAAAACGCAGACAGATATCCGAAACGCGATCTTCCAGGGGGTCCGGTGCTCGAACGCCACTACACCCGCCCGGTCAGCGGTGGCTCCGGCCGGCCGCCAGGTCGCGGACAGGACGTCCGCCCGCGGACGCAAAAGTCGCCGACCGCACTCTCTGCGGGTGCGCGGTGAACGATGTCGTGGTGGTAGGCGCCGGGTTGGCCGGCGTGCGCAGTGCCGAGGCACTCCGGGCGCACGGGTTCGACGGCAGGATCACGCTGATCGGTGAGGAGCGGCACCGGCCCTACGACCGCCCGCCGTTGTCGAAGGCCGTCCTGTCGGGCGAGCTCGACTCGACGTACGTCGACTCCGACCTCGCCGCCATGAAGGTCACGCTGCGCTCGGGCGTGGCCGCGAAGGGGCTGCGCGAGGGGGTCGTGGAGACGACCGAGGGAGAGCTGCCCTACGACGGGCTGGTGATCGCCACCGGCGCGACCCCGATCAGGCTGCGCGGCGAGGGCAGGCAGCACGTGCTGCGCACCATCGACGACGCGCTGGAACTGCGCACCCAGTTCACCCGGGCGCCCCGCGTGGCGGTGGTCGGGGCGGGCTGGATCGGCGCGGAGGTGGCCACCGCGGCGCGCAAGGCCGGCTGCGCGGTGACCGTCGTCGAGGCGGCGGGCGCGCCGCTGAGCGCGGCGCTGGGTGACGACGTCGGCGCGTACACGGTCCCGTGGTACGAGCAGGCGGGCATCGAGCTGCGGCTGTCCACCCTGGTCGCGACCGTCGACCACGGCGGTCTCACGCTGGCCGGCGGTTCCACCGTCGAGGCCGACGTCGTGGTGACCGGCATCGGGGTGCGCCCGTCGGTCGGCTGGCTGGCCGGCTCGGGCATCGAACTGGACAACGGGGTCGTCACCGACGGGCACCTGCGCACCTCGCTGCCGGGTGTGGTCGCGGTGGGCGACTGCGCGGCCTGGTGGTCCCGGCGGTTCTCGCGGCGGCTGCGGGTGGAGCACTGGGACACCGCGCTCGGCGCGCCCGACGTGGCGGCGGCGTCCCTGCTGGGCGAGCCCACCGTCTACGACCCGGTTCCGTACTTCTGGTCCGAGCAGTTCGGGCGCATGGTCCAGTACGCCGGGCACCACGAGGGCGCCCGCCGTGTGCACCGCGGCGACCCCGCCGGCGCGAAGTGGGCGATCTGCTGGCTGACCCCCGACGACCGGCTGACCGCCATTCTGACCGTCGACCGGCCGCGCGATCTGGTGCAGGGCAGACGGCTCGTCGAGAGCGGGCAAAGGTTCGATGTGCAACGTCTGGTGGACCCTGCGATAACGTTGCGCGACTGTACGGTGGCGTGATCGGGCCGATGGGGTGTTTGGTGAGTGGCCAGTCGTGGTAGTGGTGGATTCGTGACGCTTTCTGTTGCACAGATCGACCGGCAGACCGATGAGCTCGTAGGTGAGTGGCTCACACTCTCGGAAGTCGCGAGGAGACTCGGGCTCAGTGCCGGACGTGCCAAACAACTGCTGAAGGACCGCAAGCTCATCGGAGTGCGCAGGGCCGGGGGCGAACCCCAGGTCCCTGCCGTCTTCCTCGGGCCCGACGACGTGCTCAAGGGGCTGCCCGGCACGCTGACCGTCCTCGCCGACGCGGGATACGACGACATCGAGTCGCTTCGCTGGCTGTTCACCCCGGAGGAGTCACTCCGGGGCGCGCCGGTGGAGGCCCTCGCCGCGGGTCGCCACACGGAGGTCAAGCGCTGGGCCCAGACCCTTGGGTTCTGAGCCGGCTTCCGAGCGTCTCGGTTCGGCTCGGCTCTACCTCTGCACCGACGGCCGCCGCGATCGCGGAGACCTGCCCGAGTTCCTCGACGCCGTGCTCGCCGGCGGCGTCGACATCGTGCAACTCCGGGAGAAGGGGCTGGAGGCGCGGGCGGAGCTCGCCCTGCTGGAGGTCTTCCGTGACGCGTGTGACCGGCATGGCGCGTTGCTGGCCGTGAACGACCGGGCCGACATCGCGCTCGCCGCCCGGCCGGACATCCTGCACCTCGGTCAGGACGACCTGCCGGTGCCGGTGGCTCGCGACATCCTCGGCCCCGACGTGCTCATCGGCCGCTCGACCCACTCGGCCGACGAGGCGACGGCCGCGTCGGCCGAGGAGGGCGTCGACTACTTCTGCTGCGGGCCGATCTGGCCGACACCCACCAAACCGGGCAGGCCCGCACCGGGTCCCGCCCTGCTGAAGCACGCGGCGTCGCTGGAGACGTCGCGCCCGTGGTTCGGCATCGGCGGCGTCGACCTCGGCAACCTCGGCGAGGTGCTGTCGTACGGCGTGCGCAGGGTCGTCGTGGTGCGGGCCATCACCGAGGCGGAGGACCCACGGGCCGCCGCCGCGGAGTTCAGCCGTCGCCTGTCCGGCCGGCCTTAGCCCCCGGCACGTGGCGGCGAGCTCCGCGCCGGGCCGTTCGGCGCCCCGCCGTCGTGTGGCGTGCGCCCGGTCAGGTGCGGCGTGAGGTGGCGGCGACGGCCAGGGCCGCGAGGGCGTCGCGGGCGTCCGGGGTGACCGGCGCCTGGTCGAGCGCGTGCAGGGCGTCTTCGAGGTAATGCTTGATCATTTCCTCGCAGGCGGCCAGTGCTCCGCTGTCCTCGATGATCGTGCGGAGCCTGCCGAGGCCGTCGGCGTCCAGCTCGGGATCGCCGAGCAGTTCGCGGACGACCGCAGCCTGCGCCGGAGCCGCGGCGGCGAGGGTCCGGGCGACCAGCATGGTCCGCTTGCCCTCACGCAGGTCGTCGCCCGCGGGTTTGCCGGTCTCCGCCGGGTCGCCGAACACGCCGAGCACGTCGTCGCGGAGCTGGAAGGCGATCCCGACCTTCTGCCCGTACTCCGCGCACAGGCGGTCGATCCACGGCCGGCCGGTGCGCGTGGCGAGGGTCAGACCCAGCCGGAGCGGCTGCTCGACGGAGTATTTGCCGCTCTTGTAGAGGGCGACCCGCAGGGCGCTGTCGAAGGTGTTCTCGCCGTGGGCCTGCTCCAGCAGGTCGAGATACTGCCCGCACATCAGCTCGCTGCGCATGTGGTCGTGGAGCGGTTGCACCGCCGCGAGGGACTCGGCGGGCAGCCCGCTCGTCCGCCACATCTCTCCCGACCACAGCAGCAGCAGGTTGCCGAGCAGGATCGCGGCCCCCTCACCGAACTGGCGGGCCGACCCCTGCCAGCCGGAGCGCTCGTGCAGCGCCTGGAACCGGCGGTGCGCGGCGGGCATCCCCCGGCGCAGATCGCTCTTGTCCATCACGTCGTCGTGGATGAGCGCGCTCGCCTGCAGCAGCTCCAGGGACGCGGCGGCGGTGAAGATCGCGGGGTCGGCGTCGCCGCCCGCGGCGTGCCAGCCCCAATAGCAGAAGGCGGGACGCAGCCTCTTCCCGCCGGACAGGAAGTCCTCGGCGGCGGCCAGCAGCGGCGCCAGATCGGGTTCGCCGATCAGCGGGCGCCGGCCGTCGAGGAACTTCCGGAGCGAACGGTCCACCTCGGCGCGGAGGTCCTCCAGCGGGGTGGCGGAAGTTGTCATGCCATGAGATTAACGGCCGGGGAACGACGGGGGAGATTCAGCATGGCCGTTGCGCCGAACCCAATTCGGTGATCATGGGGATGCTTCTTTCGCTTTCCCTCCCTTACGCCCGATACGATTCGTGCATGGCTGAGGGTCGCTCGTCCGTCCAACGTGAACGCGTGCCCACCGTCCGCGAACTGCTCGCGAATGGTGGCAGGTCGTTCTCCTTCGAGTTCATGCCGCCGAAGACCGAGGAGGGGGAGCGGCAACTGTGGCGTGCGATCAGAGAACTGGAGGCGTTGCGCCCGACGTTCGTCTCCGTCACCTACGGCGCGGGCGGCACCACCCGCGACCGCACCGTGGAGATCGTCGAGCGGGTCGCGCACGAGACCACGCTGACCCCCGTCGCCCACTTCACCGCGGTCAACCACTCGGTCAGTGAGCTGCGCCACCTCATCGGCAGGTTCGCCGGTGCGGGCGTGCGCAACATCCTCGCCGTCCGGGGCGACCCGCCCGGCGACCCGATGGGGGAGTGGGTCCAGCACCCGGAGGGCGTCCTCTACGCCGAGGAGCTGGTCAAGCTGATCAGGCGGTCGGGCGACTTCTGCGTGGGCGTGGCCGCTTTCCCCTACAAGCATCCGCGGTCCGACTCCATCGAGTCCGACACCGAGTACCTGGTGCGCAAGTGCCGCTCCGGCGCCGACTACGCGATCACCCAGATGTTCTTCCGCGCCGACGACTTCCTCCGGCTGCGCGACCGGGTGGCCGCCCAGGGCTGTGACACCCCGATCATCCCGGGCATCATGCCGGTGACCCAGATGAGCACGATCGCCCGCTCCGAGCAGCTCTCGGGGGCGCCGTTCCCGCCCGACGTCGCCGCGCGCTTCGAAGCCGTCAAGGACGACCCGGCGGCCGTTCGCGCCCTGGGCGTCGAGCACGCGGCCGAACTGTCCCGCCGGCTGCTCGACGAGGGCGCGCCGGGCATCCACTTCATCACCTTCAACCGGTCGAGCGCCACGCGAGAGGTGTTCTCACAGATCCAGCCGGCCTTCGACCGGCCCGCCACCGCCTAGCGCCCCGATCAACCCTTGAGCGGCCGCCGTCCCCGGACGGCGGCCGCTCTTTCGGGGTCGTCGCCACCATCCTGCTCGCGGAAGCGGGAAGGGCGTCCGCATGATGTGACGCATGCCGGCCGACGCCATCGCCTCCGAGGTCTACGGCATCTGGGTCTCCGCCGGGGTCGCGCTGGCCGCCTCATCTTCACGGACCCGCTGACCTGGGTCATGGGCCCGGGCATCGCCCTCATCATGTCCGGCTGCCCGATGGGCCGGTCGGATTCATGTTCGGCCGGTTCGTTCGTCCGCGCGAACCGGGTGGTCTCGATGCCGATCCTCTGCCGCCCGGCCTGAGCCGTCCTCAGGCGGGGCGGTCGCTCAGCGGCAGCACGGCGCCGACGATCGCGTAGCGCTCGTAGCCGCCCGGGAAGACGAACTGCGTCAGCAGGTCGCGGAAGCCCAGCGCGTGGTAGAGGTGCCGGGCCGCGGTGGGCTGGTCATGGGTGGAGAGCACGGCGGTGCGCTCGCGCCGCCCGTCGCACAGGGCGTGCAGCATGGCCCGCCCGGTGCCCTTGTCCTGGTAGTCGGGGTGCACGTGCACCTCGGCGATCTCCAGGGTGTCGGAGAGCCAGCCGAGCGCGGTCGCCTCGCCCGCCTGCTCGCTGATCGACCGGTGGATGACGTCGTGCCACCACTGGCCGGCCGCGCCGTGGAACGCGTAGGCGAAGCCCACCAGGCCGCCGTCGGGGCGTTC
This sequence comes from Dolomitihabitans soli, assembly GCF_022213955.1. GTDB lineage: Bacteria > Actinomycetota > Actinomycetes > Streptosporangiales > Streptosporangiaceae > Streptosporangium_A > Streptosporangium_A soli. The sequence goes on from NZ_JAKNTW010000001.1 coordinate 785,746, forward strand.
GGCGAACACGCAGGTGAACTCGGGATAGGTCGCGTGGTTGCGCATGATGCTCTTGCGGCCGGAGAGCTGGTCCGCGGGCGGGCGCATGGCGGCGGTGTAGATGTCGATCGTCAAGTCCAGGCATGCCTCGAACTCGCCTGGTCCGACATGCCGCAGCCCGATCACGCGTCGCACACTAGCAGGTGGTCCAGCGGCCTCATTCCACCTCGGCGGGGGTCCCGCCGGTGATGCGCACCAGCTCCTCGAAGGTCGTGGGGAACACCGTGTGGGGGTGGCCGCCGGCCGCCCAGACCACCTCGTGCTTGCCCAGCCAGGTGTCCACGAGGGTGCGCACCGGAGCCGGGTGACCCACCGGCGCGACGCCGCCGATCGGCTGGCCGGTGGCCTCCCTGACGAACTCGGGCGTCGCGCGCCGTACCTTCTCCGCGCCGACCGTGCGCGCGATGAGACCGGTGTCCACGCGGTGGGCGCCGCTGGTGAGCACGAGCAGGGGGGCGCCGTCGGCGTCGAAGATCAGGCTGTTCGCGATGGCCCCCACCTCGCAGCCGACCAGGGCGGCCGCCGCGGCCGCGGTGGGGGCGGACTCGGTCAGGACGAGGATCTCGCCGGTGGCGCCCTGCTCACGAAGGGCGGCGGCGACCTTGACGGCGTTCGGATGCAACTTTTCTGGCACCGGACCACTCTAATCATTGACGGTATAGGGCAGTTGATTACAGATCGATGACCTTTGCGGACGATGAGTGATCATTGCGCTAAAATTCGATGTCTTGAGCAGTATTGAAATAAGGGGAGGGTTTGACCGTGGGGGCTGTACGGCAGCTGGGAATTGCTGCGCTGATGACGGCTGGAGCCGTGTTCTTCTCCGCGGGCGGCGCGACGGCGGGCGTGGAGCCCGTCCCCGTCGTGAGCGCCGACCCCGCCGGAGTTCGGGTCACCTCGGTCGGCGCGGGGGTGCCGGTCGGGACGCCCTTCACCGCGCCCGGCAAGACGCTCAAGCTCGGGGCCAAGGGCACGGTGGTCAAGCGACTCCAGACGCGCCTGAAGGAACTGGGCTACCACCCCGGCAAGATCGACGGCCGGTACGGCGGGGGCACGCTGGTCGCCGTGTGGGCCTTCCAGAAGGTCAACGGGATCAAGCCGACGAGCACCGTGGCCACCAGGACGTGGAACGCGCTGGAGAGCCCGGAGACGCCGAAGGTGCTGATGCCCAAGGGCAAGGGGACGCGGGTCGAGGTCAACCTCACCAAGCAGGTCCTGGTGCTCTACGTGCGCGGCGAGGCGAAGCTGATCAGCCACATCTCCTCCGGCAGCGGGATCCCCTACTGCGAGACCGCCGAGTGGCAGGGCAAGTCGCAGCGCTTCTGCGGTGACGCGCGCACTCCGACGGGCAACTACAAGACCACCTGGCGCAGGGACGGCTGGCACAAGTCCTACCTGGGGCAACTCTACAACCCGGTCTTCTTCAACGGTGGCATCGCCTTCCACGGCGCGTTGTCGGTGCCGCTCACGCCCGCCTCCCACGGGTGCGTCCGGCTGCCGATGCACGTCGCGGAAATCCTTCCCGGGATGGTGGGCAAGGGCGTTCCCGTACACGTGAAGGGCAAGTTCGCCCGCTGACTCGGGGGTATCGGTTTTCGGGGAACGACGAAGGACTCAGGGCCGGCGCGATCAAGCGCCGGCCCTGAGTCGTGTCCGGGGGATGGATCACCGGCATACCCGGCCCGGGGATGCCGCCGCGGCCGGTTCGCGCGCCGGCGGCGGTCGTCCGGGACGACGCGCTCGCTCGGCCCGGACAGCTCGATCAACGGTGTCTCAGGGCTTTGCCCGGCGATCTCTGACCGATCCATCGAACCTGTGTTCGTGTGTTCTCTTGACAGGCTGTCGGATCGAATTTATGTTCGATGGTGTGCGAACGGGACTCGCGGCCCGTTCCACAGGGCGGTGGGCGGTGTCCTCGTCGTCGGCGGAGACGAGTGGGCACTGTCCGGCCGGACGGGGAGAGGGGAAGCTCCTCGTCCGGCCGCCCAGCCGGATTGTCGGTGGCTTCTGCGAATGTGGCCTCACCGGCTTCATTCGCCGGGGGCCGTCACGACCCAAGGAGGCTGCAGCATGACCTCACGGCTCAGCGATCTGAGTGGCCCACGGTTGTCGCCCGCTGCCAGGGCGCATCTTGCCGACGCACGTGACCGCCTGGCGCAGGCCGCGTCCGCGCCCACGCCGGCCGATCGCTACGTCTCGGCTCATCTGGCCGCCCTGCGGGCGGCCGCGGCGATCCTGGCCGCGCGTCCCCGCCCGATGGACGGCAGGCGGCGGCGGCTGCGCAGCGCGTGGGAACTGCTGCCGGAGGCCGAGCCCAGGCTCGCCGAGTGGGCCGCCTACTTCGCGGTGAGCGCGGACAAGCGCGCCGCGGCGGAGGCCGGTCTGGTGCGCACGGTGTCCGCGCGCGACGCCGACGAGCTCATCGCCGACGCCGAGACCTTCGTCGTCACGGTCGAGACGATCCTCGGCGTCCCGGGGCAGCCCGCGCTGCCCGTCACGGTTCCTCTCGCGGGCTGACCGCCTCTTCGAGGGCGGGCACCGGCGACCGGCGGAGCAGGAGCATCGCGGCGTCGTCGCTGAGCGGCCTGCCCACGTGGCGGAGCACGTCGGCGCGCAGGGCGTCGAGCGACCCCTGCGGGTCGGGCCCCGAGAGCAACTCCACGCGTGCGGTCAGCGGGTAGAAGGCCCCGCCGTGATCGCGGGCTTCGACGATCCCGTCGGTGTAGAAGAGGATCTGGTCGCCGACGACGAACCTCTCCCGGTGAATCACCGGGGCGTCCGGCTTCAGCCAGCTCAGGCCCAGCGGGGGAGTCTCCTCGGCGGGCTCGGCGAACTCCGCGGTGCCGTCGGCCCGCATGAGCAGCGGCGGCGGATGCCCGCAGTTGAGGATCGCGATCTCGTCCTCGCCGAGGATCTCGGCGAGCACCGCGGTGACGAACTGCTCGCCGCTGAGCCGCCTGGCCAGCGCGTTCTCCAGACGGTGGGTCACCCCCAGGAGGTCGGGCTCGTCGTAGGCGGCCTCACGGAAGGCGCCGAGCACGATCGCGGCGGTCTCGACGGCCTCCAGGCCCTTGCCCTGCACATCGCCCACGATGATCCTGACCCCGCCGCTGGGCGAGGTCACCACCTCGTACAGGTCGCCGCCGATCCGGGCCTCGGCCACCGCCGAGGTGTAGGAGACCGCGACGCCGAGGCCGGGCCCCGCCCTGCGCGGCACCGGCCGCAGCAGCACCCGCTGGGCGGCCTCGGCGACCGAGCGGACGTCGGCGAGCCGGCGCTCGTGGCGCACCCTGGCGGCGCTGGCGCCGAGGCTGGCGAACGTCACCCCGACGATGGCGATGAGCGCGACCTGCAGGCGGAACGGGCTGATCCCGTTGTAGAAGGAGAGCGAGAGGCAGAGCGCGACGGCGACGACCCCGACCAGGCCGGTACGGCGGACGTCACACGCGACGCTGGCGAAGGCGGGGCCGAGCGCGAGCAGCGAGATGAGGCCGACGCCACGGCCGGCCTGCCAGTCGGCCACCACGACCAGGGCCATCACCAGATAGGGCAGTACCAGCAACAGCGTGCGGGTCTTGGACGGGGTGGCGCGATGGGTCGCCGGAGGGTGGCCGCGACGACGACCGTCCTTGCGTCCCTTCGATGCCCGCGTCATACCTACCGATTCTCGTGCCACCGCACGCTCAGGCCAGTCCCTCCAACGGCAAGATCTCCGGGACGGCCCCAGACGTTACTACCATGGCGGAAAGCCGTTCACGTGTCCCGTGGAAGGCGAAGGGTGCGCCCCGGGCCGTGGCGCACCCTCACAGGTCCCGCCGGGTCAGAAGGACTCGACGGCGCGGCGCGCCTCGGCGTCCAGCACGCCCCAGCTGATCAGCTCCTCGGTCAGCTCGGTGGGCGACTTGTCGTAGATCACAGCCAGGGAACGCAGGTCTTCCTGCCTGATGGAGAGCACTTTTCCGTTGTAGTCGCCACGCTGGCTCTGGATGGTGGCGGCATAGCGAGCGAGCGCGCCCGCCTTCTCCTTCGGCAACTGGGAAAGACGCTCAAGGTCGATCACGAGCTTCGGCGTCGGGCCAAGAGGGCTCGGCGCCGCACCGCCCGGCAACAGTTCCGAAACCGGCACGCCGTAGAAGTCGGCGAGCTCCGCCAGCTTCTGCACCGTTACGGCACGGTCACCACGCTCGTAGGAGCCAACGACGACGGCCTTCCACCGGCCGCGAGACTTCTCTTCAACTCCGTGCAGGGACAGCCCCTGCTGGGTGCGAATGGCACGGAGTCGTGTACCCAGCGACTTGGCATACTCAGACGGCATCCTGTGGCCCCCCGGCTCTCTATGTGCGGCTCTCACTAGATTGTGCTACCTCGTGGCATATGCCCAGACCACCGGGGTGGGTGCCCGGGGTTAGGCACCATCGGTGACCGTTGCGCTGGGGTTTGGCCCAGAACGCCACGAGAAATGGTTACGCACAGTGACGGTAAAGCGGTGGAAGCCTAAGGTCAAGCTGATTGGAAATAAAGATGCCGAATCCGACCCGCTTGACCACCGCCTCGGACAACACACCTGTACCGTGAAAAACGCTCGCTGGTCAGGATTTACCGGTTCGCATCCTGCCCGCGGGTGCTCTCGGCAAGATCATAACAGGGCGTGGCGCGGCTCTGACGATCTTCATGGAAGTATCGCCGAGAAACACCCTCCGCAGCGGCCCCGTCCGGCTGGAGCCGCAGATCAGCAGCTCGCCCGGCAGCCACTCCAGTGAGCCGAGCGCCGCGGCGACGGTCCTGCCCTCGGCGATCTCCACCTCGACCGCCCCGCGCCGCCGGGGCCCCCGGGCGGCGTTCCTGAGGTCGGTGGTGTACTGCCGGCGCACCCGCGCCAGCAGTTCCTCCTCGATCGCCGCCGGCCCGGCTCCCCGGATCATCAGCGTGATCAGGCGCAGCCGCAACCCGAGCCGTCCCGCGGCTGCGGCGGCGAGCTTGACGGCCGCGTCGCAGCCCGGCTCCCGCCGGTAGGCGACCGTGAAGCGGTCGAGCGCCTCGGGCGCGTCCTCGGCGTACCCGCGGGGGACGAGCGCGACGGGCACCGGGGAGGAGTGCAGGAGCTGGTCGGCGGTGCTGCCGAGGGTGACGCGACCCCGTCCCCCGCGCGGTGGCGAGCCGATGACGATGACGTCGGCGCCTGACTTCCTGGCCACCGTGGCCAGGCCCCTGCCGCTGCCCCGTTCGATCGCGACGACCCGGTCCGGCTCGGCGACCCCGGCCGCCTCCGCCAGCTCGGCCGCCTCCGTCAGCGTCGCCATCGCCCGATCCTGTACGAACCTGGTCCACTCGGCGTCGACGCGCCCCGGAGACGGCGGGCCCCACCCCGGCGGCCGGATGTGGGCCACGGTGAGCGAGCAGTCGCCCGAACGCGCCACCAGCACGCTCAGCGCCAGCGCGTCCCGGCCGCCCCGGTCGGCGGTGTACCCCGTGAGGACGTGCGCGAGCTTCATCCGGCCTCCCCCGCCGACGTCCGCGGTTCGGCCAGCCGGGAACGCCGGAAGCCGTAGGCGAAGTAGGCGACGAGCCCGGCCGCCATCCACCCGAGGAACACCACCCACGTCGCCCGGTCGAGCCTGACCATCAGGAACAGGCAGAACGCCACGCCCAGGATCGGCGTGACCGGAAAGAACGGCGTGCGGAACGCACGGGACAGTCCGGGCTTGGTACGGCGGAGCACGATCACACCCACGTTGACCACGGCGAAGGCGAACAAGGTCCCGATGCTGGTCGCGTCGGCCAGCCGCCCGAGCGGCACCAGCCCGGCGAGCAGCGCGACGAAGACGCTGACCAGGATGGTGTTCGCCGCGGGGACCTGGCGGCGCGGGCTGACCTTCTGGAAGATCTTCGGGATCAGCCCGTCGCGCGACATGGCGAACAGGATGCGGGTCTGGCCGTACAGGACGGTCAGGACCACGCTGGTGATGGCGACCACGGCCCCCACCGAGAGGATGATCGAGGGCCAGGTGGAGTTCGTGGCGGTCTCCAGGACCTTTGCGAGCGACGCCTCGGAGCCCGCCAGCTCCTGCCATGGCATCGCGCCCACCGCGGCCAGCGCGACGAGCACGTAGATCACCGTGACGATGAGCAGCGACAGCAGGATGGCCAGCGGCAGGTCGCGGCGGGGGTTCTTGGCCTCCTCGCCCGCGGTCGAGGCCGCGTCGAAGCCGATGTAGGAGAAGAAGACCTTCGCGCCCGCGGCGCTGATGCCCGCCGCGCCGAGCGGGGCGAACGGGGTGAGGTTCCCCGAGTCGAACGCGGTGAAGGCGATCACGCAGAAGAAGAGCAGCACGCCGATCTTGATGAACACCATGACGGTGTTGGCCCTGGCGCTCTCCGAGGCGCCGCGCAGCAGCAGGAAGGTGGCGATCAGGACCACCGTGATGGCCGGGATGTTGACCACGCCTCCCGAGCCCGGCGGGCCGGCGATGACCTCGGGGATGCTGAATCCGGACAGCTGGCGGAGGAACTCGTTGAGGTACTGCCCCCAGCCGACCGCGACCGCGGACACCGAGACCGCGTACTCCAGCAGCAGGCACCACCCGCAGACCCACGCCACCAGTTCCCCGAGCGTGGCGTAGGCGTAGGAGTAGGACGATCCGGAGACCGGGATCGTCCCGGCGAGCTCGGCGTAGGACAGGGCGGAGAAGAGCGCGGTGACCGCCGCCAGCACGAACGAGAGGATGACGGCGGGCCCGGCCAGCGGGGCGGCCTCGCCGAGGATGACGAAGATGCCGGTGCCGAGCGTCGCGCCCACGCTGAAGAGGGTGAGCTGGGTGAGCGACATCGACCGTCGCAGGTCGCCGCCCTCGCCGTGGCCGCCCTCGGCGATGAGCTCCTCGGCCGGCTTGGTGCGGAACAGCTGCCGCCAGCCGCTCACGGCGTGCTCGCCGGTGCCGGGCCGCCCCGCGGCGTTCCCACCGCCGGCGCGGCCATGCCGTTCGGCGCGGCCATGTCGTACGGTGCGGCCATGCCGTTCGGCACGGCCATGCCGTACGGCATCGGCCGGGCGCTTCGCACGGGTGGCATGGTCCCTCTGTCCGGCCTGTTTGGACCGTTCCAAAGAACAGGTGAAACGGCGCCCCGTCCGGATGGGGCGCCGTCTACGAAGGTCGTCGGCGGGCGCACGGGTCAGCCGCCGTCGCGTTCCAGCGGGCAGCTCATGCAGCGCGGGCCGCCGCGCCCCCTGCCGAGTTCGCTGCCCCTGATGGTGATGACCTCCACGCCGTTGGCGCGCAGGAAGTTGTTGGTGGTGGTGTTGCGCTCGTAGGCGATCACCACGCCGGGCTCGACCGCCAGCACGTTGCAGCCGTCGTCCCACTGCTCGCGTTCGGCGGCGTGCACGTCCTGCTTCGGGGTGAGGACCTCGATGGAGTCGAGGTCGAGCGCCCGCGCGATCGCTCCGTGCATGTCCTCGGGCGGATGGTCGGTGACCTTGAGCTCCTTCTCGTTGTCTCCCGGCTCGATGGTGTAACTCGGCAGCATGCCGAGCCCGGCGTACTTGGTGAACCGGCCGACGTCGACCATCGTCATGACCGTGTCCAGGTGCATGAACGCCCTGGCGTGCGGCAGGCTGAGCGCCACGATCCGCCGTGCGGAGCCGGACGCGAAGAGGTTGCGCGCGACCATTTCCACCGCCTGCGGCTGGGTGCGCTCGCTCATTCCGATCAGGACCGAGCCCTTGCCGATGACCAGCACGTCGCCGCCCTCGATGGTGGCGGGGGCGGTCGCCGTGCCGGGGTTCCACACGTGGAAGCCGCCGTCCGCGCGGGAGTCGTAGCCGGCGGTGAACAGCGGGTGCCAGCGGTAGACGGCCTCCATGTTGACGGTCTCGTTCTTGCGCGCCTTCCTGCGCATCGCGTTGATCGAGACCCCGTCGTAGATCCAGCAGGAGGTGTCCCGGGTGAACAGGTGGTTGGGCAGCGGCTGCAGGATGAAGTCGTCGAGGTCGAGCGTGTGGAAGGCGAGGCTCTTGGGGTCGCAGCCGCGGTCGAGGATCTCGCGCTTGGTGATGCCGCCCGTCAGGTGCGCCTGCAGCGTCCGGTCGTCCATCGCGTCGAGCGTGTTGCGGATGGAGTCGGTGGCCAGCGGGCCGAACCACCGCTCGTCCACGATCTTGTCCAGGATGTGCTTGCGCGCCTCGGGGATCTCGACGGTCTCCCGCAGCAGGTCGGCGAGCAGGTGTACGGCCACGCCGCGGTCGCGCAGGGTGCGCTGCCACTCCTCGTGCTCCTCCAGCGCCCGCTGGACCCAGAGCACGTCGTCGAAGAGCAGGCCGTCCTTGTTGGTGGGTGTCAGGCGTTTGAGCGCGAGGTCGGGCTTGTGCACCAGTACGCGATGCAACTTGCCCACCTCTGAATCAACATGAAACGCCATATGTCCTCCCAACAGGTGGTCTTCCGTACATGCAAAGACCTGGGCGCCCCGATCAGACAAGCGTCCCCGCCGCGTCCGGCCGCCAAACGCCCGATGTCGCGTCCGCGTGGCCGCATCTCCGCTGGTGGGGCGGCGAGCCGCAGCGGAGCGCTGCTGCTAGTGTGAGGGAGCCCGACACCCTTTTAAGACCCGTCCAGTGAGGCGGGAAAGGTGGTGACCGTTCCATGACCGACGCCCGCACGCACACCCGGGCCGTACTTGAGGGACCTGACATCAACCGTGCGCTGACCAGAATCGCGCACGAGATCATCGAACGCACCAAGGGAGCGGGCGACATCGTCCTGCTCGGCATCCCCACCCGCGGCACCCCGCTCGCCTACCGGCTGGGGGAGCGGATCGCCCAGTTCGAAGGAATCAAGGTCCCCGTCGGCTCCCTCGACATCACCATGTACCGCGACGACCTGCGCCTGCGCCCCGCCCGCCCGCTCGGCCGCACCGAGGTGCCGCCCGACGGCATCGACGACAGGACCGTCGTCCTCGTCGACGACGTGCTGTTCTCCGGGCGCACCGTGCGCGCCGCGCTCGACGCGCTCGGCGACGTCGGCCGTCCCAGGGCCGTCCAGCTCGCGACTCTCGTCGACCGCGGCCACCGCGAGCTGCCCATCCGCGCCGACTACGTCGGCAAGAACCTGCCGACCGCCAAGAGCGAGCAGGTGAAGGTCTACCTGGAGGAGACGGACGGGCGCGAGGCCGTCGTCCTGATCAAGGGGGCCGGCCAGTGAACCGGCACCTCATCTCGGCCGCCGACCTGAGCAGGGACGACGCGCTCCTCATCCTCGACACCGCCGACGAGCTGGCGAGGGTCTCCGACCGTTCCATCAAGAAGCTGCCCACGCTGCGCGGCCGTACCGTGGTGAACCTCTTCTTCGAGGACTCCACGCGCACCCGGATCTCCTTCGAGGCCGCGGCCAAGAGACTGTCCGCGGACGTCATCAACTTCTCGGCCAAGGGCTCCAGCGTCTCCAAGGGCGAGAGCCTGAAGGACACCGCGCTCACCCTGCAGGCCATGGGCGCCGACGCGGTGGTCATCAGGCACGGCGCGTCCGGTGCGCCGCACCGGCTGGCGAGCTGGGTCGACGGCAGCATCGTCAACGCGGGCGACGGCACCCACGAGCACCCGACGCAGGCCCTGCTCGACGCGTTCACCATGCGCCGCCGCCTTTCGACCCTGGAGGGCCGCAGGGTCACCATCGTCGGCGACGTGCTGCACAGCCGGGTGGCCAGGTCCAACGTGCTGCTGCTGCGCACCCTGGGCGCGGAGGTCACGCTGGTCGCGCCGCCTACCCTGCTGCCGGTCACCGTCGAGTCCTGGCCGTGCGAGGTCTCCTACGACCTCGACTCGGTGCTGCCGAAGTCCGACGTCGTGATGATGCTGCGGGTGCAGACGGAGCGGATGAACGCCGCCTTCTTCCCCAGCGCCCGCGAGTACAGCCGCCGCTACGGCCTCGACCGCGACCGCCTGGCCAAGATGCCGGAGGAGGCGATCGTGATGCACCCCGGGCCGATGAACCGCGGCATGGAGATCGCCGCCGACGTCGCCGACAGCGCCCGCTCGACGATCGTGGAGCAGGTGGCCAACGGCGTCACCATCCGGATGGCCGTCCTGTACCTGCTGCTCGGGGGAGAGACCCTGTGACCTATCTGATCAAGAACGCGCGGATCCTCGGCGGCGACCCGGCGGACATCCAGCTCCGCGACGGCGTCATCACCGAGATCGGCACCGGCCTGTCGGGCGGCGTGGAGATCGACGCCACCGGCCTGATCGCCCTCCCCGGGCTGGTCGACCTGCACACCCACCTGCGCGAGCCCGGCAGGGAGGACGCGGAGACCGTCGAGTCGGGCACCCGCGCCGCCGCCCTCGGCGGGTTCACCGCGGTGCACGCCATGGCCAACACCTCGCCGGTCGCCGACACCGCGGGTGTCGTCGAGCAGGTCTGGCGGCTCGGCCAGGAGACCGGGGTCTGCGACGTCCGGCCGGTCGGGGCGGTGACCGTGGGCCTCGGCGGCGAGCGGCTCGCCGAACTCGGCGCGATGGCCGACTCGGCCGCCAGGGTCCGGGTCTTCTCCGACGACGGCAAGTGCGTCTCCGACGCGGTGCTGATGCGCCGCGCGCTGGAGTACGTCAAGGCGTTCGACGGCGTGATCGCCCAGCACGCCCAGGAGCCCAGGCTCACCGAGGCCGCCCAGATGAACGAGGGGGCGGTCTCCGGCCGCCTCGGGCTCACCGGCTGGCCGGCGGTCGCCGAGGAGGCGATCATCGCCCGTGACTGCCTGCTCGCCGCGCACGTCGGGTCCCGGCTGCACATCTGCCACGTCTCGACGGCCGGCTCCGTGGAGATAATCCGCTGGGCCAAGTCCAAGGGCTGGAACGTCACCGCCGAGGTGACCCCGCACCACCTCCTGCTCACCGACGACCTCATCGAAAACTCCCCGGTCGGCTCCTACAACCCGATCTACAAGGTCAACCCGCCCCTGCGCACGGCCGACGACGTCCGGGCGCTGCGGGAGGCGCTGGCCGACGGCACCATCGACTGCGTCGCCACCGACCACGCCCCGCACCCCGTGGAGGACAAGGAGTCCGAGTGGGGGGCGGCGGCCATGGGCATGATCGGCCTGGAGACGGCGCTGTCCGTGGTCCAGGAGTCCATGGTCGAGACCGGGCTGCTCGACTGGGCCGGAGTCGCCGACCGCATGTCGGCCCGCCCGGCGCGGATCGGCCGCGTCGAAGGCCACGGCATGCCGCTCGCGGCCGGCTCCACCGCGAGCATCGTGCTCTACGACCCCGTCCCGAGGGTGCCGGTCGAGCCCCACGGGTTCGCCTCCAAGAGCCGCAACACCCCGTACGAAGGCCTGTCACTGCCCGGCCGGGTCGTGGCCACATTCCTGCGCGGCAGGCCGACCGTCCTGGAAGGGAAGCTCGCTTGAACGCGATTCTGGTACTCGAAGACGGCCGCGTCTTCCACGGCACCGCTTACGGCGCGCAGGGCGAGACCTTCGGGGAGATGGTCTTCAACACCGGTATGACCGGTTACCAGGAGACCCTCACCGACCCCTCGTACCACCGGCAGATCGTCGCGATGACCGCCCCCCACATCGGCAACACCGGGGTCAACGAGGACGACCCCGAGTCCTCCCGGGTCTGGGTCGCCGGCTACGTCGTCCGCGAGCCCTCCCGCGTCCCGTCGAGCTGGCGTTCCACCCGGAGCCTGGCCGACTACCTGAAGGACCAGGGCGTCGTCGGCATCGCGATGCCCGGCACCCGGGCGCTCACCCGGCACCTGCGCGAGCGCGGGGCGATGCGCGCCGGGATCTTCTCCGGCGACGCGCTGCCGCCGGTCGAGGAGCTCCTCGACCGGGTCCGGCGATCGCCCGCCATGGTCGGGGCCGACCTGGCCGCCGAGGTCTCCACCCGCGAGCCGTACATCGTGCCCGCCGAGGGCGAGCGGCGGTTCAAGGTCGCGGCGGTCGACCTCGGCATCAAGGCCATGACCCCGCAGCGGATGGCTCAGCGCGGCTGCGAGGTGCACGTGCTGCCCGCGTGGTCCACCACGGAGGAGATCCTGGCGATCGCCCCCGACGGGGTGTTCTTCTCCAACGGTCCCGGCGACCCGGCGACGGCCGACGCCGCGGTGAAGGCGCTGCAGGGCGTGCTCGCCGCGGGCACGCCGTTCTTCGGCATCTGCTTCGGCAACCAGATCTTCGGGCGCGCCCTCGGTCTGGGCACCTACAAGCTCCGCTACGGCCATCGGGGCGTCAACCAGCCCGTCCAGGACCGGCGGACCGGAAAGGTCGACATCTCCGCGCACAACCACGGCTTCGCCGTACAGGCTCCGCTCGAGGGGCCCTTCGACACGCAGTACGGCAGGGCGGAGGTCAGCCACGTCAACCTCAACGACGACTGCGTCGAGGGGCTCCGGCTGCTCGACTACCCGGCCTTCAGCGTGCAGTACCACCCTGAGGCCGCCGCGGGGCCACATGACGCCGCGGGCCTGTTCGACGAGTTCTGCTCTCTGATGGAAGGTAGCAAGCGTGCCTAAGCGGAGTGACATCCGATCGGTCATGGTGATCGGTTCGGGGCCGATCGTGATCGGGCAGGCGTGCGAGTTCGACTATTCGGGGACCCAGGCGTGCCGTGTGCTGCGCGCGGAGGGCTTCCGCGTGATCCTCGTCAACAGCAACCCGGCGACGATCATGACGGACCCCGAGTTCGCGGACGCGACGTACGTCGAGCCGATCACCCCTGACATCGTCGAGAAGATCATTGCCAAGGAGCGCCCCGACGCGCTGCTGCCCACCCTCGGCGGCCAGACCGCCCTGAACACCGCCATCGCGCTGCACGAGGCCGGGGTGCTGGAGCGCTACGACGTGGAGCTGATCGGCGCCGACGTCGACGCGATCCAGGCGGGCGAGAACCGCGAGCTGTTCAAGGAGATCGTCGCCAAGGTCGCGGCCCGGCACGGCTTCAACGCCGAGTCGGCGCGCAGCGCGATCTGCCGCACGATGGACGACTGTCTCGCCGCCGCGGGCGAGCTGGGCTACCCGGTGGTCGTCCGGCCCTCCTTCACGATGGGCGGGGTCGGCTCCGGGTTCGCCCACGACGCGGAGGAGTTGCGCAGGATCGCCGGCGCGGGCCTCGACGCCTCGCCGACCACCGAGGTGCTCCTGGAGGAGTCCATCCTCGGCTGGAAGGAGTACGAGCTGGAGGTCATGCGCGACCAGGCCGACAACGTCGTCATCGTGTGCTCCATCGAGAACCTCGACCCGATGGGCGTGCACACCGGCGACAGCATCACCGTGGCGCCCGCGATGACCCTGACCGACCGCGAATACCAGAACATGCGCGACGTGGCCATCGCGGTCATCCGCGAGGTCGGCGTCGACACCGGCGGCTGCAACATCCAGTTCGCGATCGACCCCGTCACCGGGCGCATGATCGTGATCGAGATGAACCCCCGGGTGTCCCGATCCTCGGCGCTGGCCTCCAAGGCCACCGGCTTCCCGATCGCCAAGATCGCGGCGAAGCTCGCCATCGGCTACACCCTCGACGAGATCCCCAACGACATCACCCGGGAGACCCCCGCGTCCTTCGAGCCCTCGCTCGACTACGTCGTGGTCAAGATCCCCCGCTTCGCGTTCGAGAAGTTCCGCGGCGCCGACCAGACCCTCACCACCCACATGAAGTCGGTCGGCGAGGCCATGGCCATCGGCCGGTCCTTCCCCGAGGCGCTGCAGAAGGCCCTGCGCTCGCTGGAGAAGAAGGGGTCGTCGTTCACCTGGGCGGGCGACCCCGGTTCCCTGCCCGACCTGCTGGCGGCCGCCAGCGTGCCGCACGACGGCCGGCTGAACGTCGTGATGCTCGCCATCCGGGCCGGCGCGACCCCCGCGGAGCTGTTCGAGGCCACCGCGATCGACCCCTGGTTCCTCGACCAGCTCTTCCTCATCGACGAGGCCGCCCGCGACCTGCGCGACCAGCCGGACCTCAGCCCCGAGGCGCTCGTCGCGGTCAAGCGGCTCGGCTTCAGCGACGCCCAGATCGGCGAGTTGCGCGACATGGGCGAGTCGCGGGTCCGCGACCTGCGGCACGCGCTCGGCGTGCGGCCCGTCTACAACACCGTCGACACCTGCGCCGCCGAGTTCGCCGCCCAGACGCCCTACCTCTACTCCACCTACGACGAGGAGAACGAGGTCCCGGCCGGCGAACGGCCCAAGGTCATCATCCTGGGCAGCGGGCCGAACCGGATCGGGCAGGGCATCGAGTTCGACTACGCGTGCGTGCACGCCTCCTTCGAGCTGTCGGCCGCCGGGTTCGAGACCGTCATGGTCAACTGCAACCCCGAGACGGTCTCGACTGACTACGACACCTCCGACCGGCTCTACTTCGAGCCGCTCACCCTGGAAGACGTCCTGGAGGTCATCCACGCCGAGCAGCAGTCCGGGCCGATCGCCGGGGTCATCGTGCAGCTCGGCGGGCAGACGCCGCTCGGGCTCGCCCAGGCGCTGAAGGACGCGGGGGTGCCGATCGTCGGCACCTCGCCGGAGTCCATCCACCTCGCCGAGGACCGCGGCGCGTTCGGCGGCGTGCTCACCGAGGCCGGGCTGCCCGCGCCCCGGAACGGCACCGCCGTGACCGTGGAGGAGGCGCTGGCGATCGCCGCCGAGATCGGCTTCCCGGTGCTCGTGCGGCCCTCCTACGTGCTGGGCGGCGCCGGCATGGCGATCGTCTACGACGAGGAGACCCTCACCACCTACATGGAGCGGGCGGGGGCGGCCAGCGACCATCCGGTGCTGATCGACAAGTTCCTCGACGAGTCCATCGAGATCGACGTCGACGCGCTCTACGACGGCGAGGAGCTCTACCTCGGTGGCGTCATGGAGCACATCGAGGAGGCCGGCATCCACTCGGGCGACTCGGCGTGCGCGCTGCCGCCGATCACGCTCGGCTCGGCCGACATCACGAACATCCGCGCCGCGACCGAGGCCATCGCGAGCGGGGTGGGGGTCCGCGGGCTGCTCAACGTGCAGTACGCCATGTCCTCCGGCGTCCTCTACGTCCTGGAGGCCAACCCCCGTGCCAGCCGTACCGTGCCGTTCGTGTCCAAGGCCACGGCGGTGCCGCTGGCCAAGGCGGCGGCCAGGGTGATGATGGGCGCGACGATCCGCGACCTGCGCGCGGAGGGCATGCTGCCGGCCACCGGAGACGGCGGCACGCTGCCGCTCGACGCGCCGATCGCGGTCAAGGAGGCCGTGCTGCCCTTCAACCGGTTCCGCGGGGTCGACATCGTGCTCGGCCCGGAGATGCGCTCCACCGGTGAGGTGATGGGCATCGACGCGGTCTTCGGCACCGCGTTCGCCAAGTCCCAGGCCGCGGCGTACGGCTCGCTGCCCACCAAGGGGCGGGCGTTCGTCTCGGTCGCCAACCGGGACAAACGAGCGATGATCTTCCCGGTGAAGGCGCTGGCCGACCTCGGCTTCGAGATCCTGGCCACCCAGGGGACCGCGGAGGTGCTGCGCAGGAACGGCGTGCATGCCAAGATCGTGCGCAAGCACAGCGAGGGAACGAGTCCGGACGGAGAGCCGACCATCGTCCAGCGCGTTCTGGACGGTCAGGTGGATCTCATCGTGAACACGCCCTTCGGCAGCCCGGGCCAGGCCGGTCCGCGCCTCGACGGCTACGAGATCCGGACGGCCGCCGTGCTCCGCGGGGTTCCGTGCATCACGACCGTTCAAGGACTCGCCGCGGCCGTTCAGGGGGTCCAGGCCATCGTTCGGGGCGAGGTGGGCGTACGGTCCCTCCAGGAGCACGCACGGGCGCTGCGCGACCGATGACGGCTCAGCGGAGGTGATGGAGACTGGCTGCCACCCCGGTACAGGTGACGGGCACGGTGCTGACCACGCGCCGGGTCGACGCCTACCATGCGCTGACCG
Organism: Dolomitihabitans soli; assembly: GCF_022213955.1. Taxonomy (GTDB): domain Bacteria; phylum Actinomycetota; class Actinomycetes; order Streptosporangiales; family Streptosporangiaceae; genus Streptosporangium_A; species Streptosporangium_A soli. The sequence goes on from NZ_JAKNTW010000001.1 coordinate 801,685, forward strand.
TGGTGGCGCCCGGCATCGCCGAGCCCTTCCGGCCAGGGCATTTCGTGGCCCTGGCCGTCGGCGGGCCGCAGTCGTCGATGCTCACCCGCCGTGCCTTCTCGGTCCACGACGTCAAGCCCGACTACGGCGGCACGGTGGAGTTCGTCTTCACCGTGCGCGGGCCGGGCACCGCCTGGCTGGCCGAGCGCCGGGCCCGCGACACGCTCGACCTGGTCGGCCCGCTCGGCCGCCCGTTCCCGCTGCCGCGTGACCCGGTCACGTGCGTGCTGGTCGGCGGCGAGTACGGCTCGGCCATGTTGTTCGGGCTGGCCGACGCGCTGCTGCAGCGCGGCTGCCGGATCGACTTCGTGCTCGGCGCGGCCTCGGCCGACCGGGTCTTCGGCGCGATGCGGGCCCGCAGGATGGGCGAGACCACCACGCTCACCACGGAGGACGGCTCGCTGGGGGTGCGGGGCAGGGTGACCGACGTGCTGCCGGGAGTGATCGCCGACGCGCGCGCCGACGTGGTCTACGCGTGCGGGCCGATGGCGATGCTCCGCGGGGTGACCGCGGTGTCCGTGGAGTTCGACATTCCGGTGCAGGTGGCCGTCGAGGAGGCCATGGCGTGCGGCATCGGCACGTGCATGACGTGCGTGCTGCCGGTGATCGGTGACGACGGGGTGACCCGCATGGTGCGGGCGTGCTCGGAGGGCCCGGTCTTCCGCGGCGAGCGGGTCAGGTTCGAGGACGTCGGAACGATCCCGTTCGACGCGCTGGGGGCACCGGGCTCGCCGGGTGGGGGAGCTCGACATGTCAGTTGATATGCGGACTTATCTGGCGCATGTGGAACTGGCCAACCCGATGACGACGGCAGCCGGATGCGCGTCCTCGGGCCGGGAACTGGCCCAGTTCTTCGACCTCAACCGAATCGGCGCGCTCGTCACCAGGTCGATCACGATGGCCCCGCGCGCCGGACGCCCCACGCCGCGGATGGCCGAGACGCCCTCGGGCATGCTCAACGCCATCGGCCTGCAGGGGCCGGGCATCGACGCCTTCCTCGAACGCGACCTGCCCTGGCTGGCCCAGCGGGGCGTGCGCACGATCGTGTCGATCGGCGGCGGCACCGTAGCCGAGTACGGCGCGCTCGCCCGCAGGCTGACCGACGCGCCCGGGGTCACCGCCGTCGAGGTCAATCTCGCCTGTCCCAACATGGAGGACCGCGGCCGGGTCTTCGCCCGCGACGGCGCCTCGGCCGCGGAGGTGATCTCCTCCGTGCGCACCCTGATGCGCTACGACGTCCCGGTGGTGGCCAAGCTGTCCCCCGACGTGGCGGACGTGGTCTCGGTGGCCAGGGCCTGCGTCGAGGGCGGCGCCGACGCCCTCTCCCTGATCAACAGCCCGCTCGGCATGAGCATCGACACCGAGACCCTGCGCCCCTCGCTCGCGGCCGTGTCCGGCGGCCTCTCCGGCCCCGCCGTACGCCCGCTGGCGGTGCGCTGTGTGTGGCAGGTGCACGCGGCGCTGCCCGGCGTCCCCATCATCGGCGTCGGCGGTGTGCTTACCGGCAGGGACGCCTTCGAGATGGTCCTCGCGGGCGCCTGCGTGGTCGGTGTCGGCACGGCACTGTTCCACGACCCCCACGCGTGCCTGCGCATCCTGCGCGAGCTTGAGGAGCTCCTGCAGGCGCGCGGGTTCCAGCGCCTCGCCGACGCGGTCGGCCTCGCGCACCGCCCGCCGGGAAACGCCCGGTCGCGTGCGGACACCACGGATATGGAGGAGAGTTCTCTGTGACACCCGCTCCGATCGCAGTCGCGCTGGACGCACCCGACCTGGAGACCGCGGCCCGCTGGGCGAGCCTGGTGACACCTCACGTCAGCACGGTCAAGGTCGGCCTCGAGCTCTACCTCCGCTACGGCCCCGACGTCATCGCCTCGGTGCGCGGCGCCAGCGGCGTCAGGGTCTTCCTCGACCTCAAGCTCCACGACATCCCCAACACCGTCGCCGGCGCGGCCAAGGCCGTTTCCCGGCTCAGGCCCGCCATTCTCACCGTGCACGCCGCGGGCGGTGCGGCGATGATCGAGGCGGCCGTCGAGGCGGCCCCCAACACCCAGATCGCGGCCGTGACGGTCCTCACGTCGCTCTCAGAGGCCGATCTCGGCCGGATCGGTCTGAACGGCCCGGCCGAGGACGCCGTGCGCCGTCTGGCCGTCCTGGCCGTGGGCGCGGGAGCCCGCGCCCTGGTCTGCTCGCCGCGTGAGGTCGCGGGGGTGCGCGCCGAGGTCGGGCCGGACATCACGCTGATCACTCCCGGCGTCCGCCTCGCCGGGGCCGATGCCCAGGATCAGGCACGCGTCGCCACCCCCGAACAGGCGCTCGCCGACGGCGCGGACCTCCTCGTGATCGGGCGTCCGATCACCGCGTCCGCCGATCCGGGTGCCGCTGCGGCAACAATAGCGGCTGCGCTGAGGCGCAAGATCACCACCCCCTGAAAGGGTGGTGGTGGGGGCCTTTTGATCTACAACGCGCATTTTGCCCGTCGCAGAGAGTGATGAAGTAGATTTTGTAAGCAGAGAAACCGCTCTTGACGTTGCTTGAAGGTCAATGACCAGCTAGTTTCCCTTCCCGTCCGAGTACATCGACAGAAATTCGAGGTGACCCGGCGTGGCTCTTCCTCCCCTGACCCCTGAGCAGCGTGCCGCAGCCCTGGAAAAGGCTGCCAAGGCCCGCCGAGAGCGTGCCGAGGTCAAGAACCGGCTCAAGCACGGCGCCATTTCTCTGGCTGAGGTGCTGAAGGATGGTCAGACCGACGACGTCATCGGCAAGATGAAGGTGTCGGCGTTGTTGGAGTCGCTCCCCGGCGTGGGCAAGGTCCGCGCCAAGCAGCTGATGGAGCGGCTCGGTATCGCCGAGTCCCGCCGTGTGCGGGGTCTCGGAGCCAACCAGCGTGCGTCGCTGGAGCGCGAGTTCGGTGGCGCCGAGAGCTGATCTCGGCATCGCCTGACGGATTCATCGGGGGTATGGAGTGACCGCAACGTCCTGGTCCGAGGAAGCTCGGGCCCATGAGGCAGCCGATCTCGGCGGGTCCGGGACAGGTGACGGTGACTTCATGCCTTCGGCGGAGCGTCCCGGGGTCCGCCCCGGGCGATCCGGAAGGCGTCTGACGGTCCTGTCCGGGCCGTCGGGCGTCGGCAAGTCCACGGTCGTCGCCGAGCTCCGGCGGGCACACCCGGAGGTGTGGCTGTCGGTCTCGGTGACAACCAGGAAACCGCGTCCCGGCGAGACCCACGGGGTCGAGTACTTCTTCGCCGACGACCCGGGGTTCGACCGCCTCATCGCCGAGGGCGAGCTGCTGGAGTGGGCCGAGTTCGCCGGCAACCGGTACGGCACGCCGCGCGGCCCGGTGCTCGAGCATCTGGAGGCGGGGGTGCCCACCCTGCTGGAGATCGACCTCCAAGGCGCCAGGCAGGTCCGCGAGACCATGCCGGAGGCGCTGCTGGTCTTCCTAGCACCGCCGAGCTGGCAGGAGCTGGAGAGCCGGCTGCGAGGCCGCGGCACCGAGCCGGAGGACGTGATCGCCCGCCGTCTCGACGCCGGCCGCGTCGAGCTCGCCGCGGAGAAGGAGTTCGACCTGGCCCTCGTCAACACGTCCGTCCAGGATGTGTGCCACCGCCTGATAGCCTTGCTGAGCGCGTAAACCATTTGACGAGAGGTTTCAACGTGGCAGTCACTGCCCCGGTTGCCGAAGGCATCACCAATCCGCCGATCGACCAGCTCCTCGAAGTGGTCGACAGCAAGTACAGCCTTGTGATCATGGGCGCCAAGCGGGCCCGCCAGATCAACGCCTACTACTCCCAGCTCGGCGAGGGCCTGCTGGAATACGTGGGCCCCCTGGTGGAGACGCACGCCCAGGAGAAGCCCCTGTCCATCGCCCTGCGCGAGGTCAGCGAAGGCCTGCTCACCTCCGAGCCCATCGAGGGCTGAGAGCCCCGTCCTGCTCGCCAGAAGGACGCCTCGCCAGAAGGACGCCTCGCCAGAAGGACGCGTCCGGCTCGCCAGAAGGAGGCGGCGTGATCGACGAGGCTCGCCCCGGAGTCGTTCTGGGGGTGAGTGCCGGGATCGCCGCCTACAAGGCGTGCGAGCTGCTGCGGCTGTTCACCGAGTCGGGTCACGACGTCCGCGTCGTGCCCACCAGAGAGGCGCTGCGCTTCGTCGGGGAGCCGACGTGGGCGGCGCTGTCCGGTCACCCGGTCACCGCAGAGGTGTGGGAAGACGTGCACGAGGTGCCCCACGTGCGGATCGGCCAGGAGGCCGATCTGGTGGTGGTGGCCCCCGCGACCGCCGACGTGCTGGCGAAGGCCGCGCACGGCATCGCGGGTGACCTGCTGACCAACACCCTCCTCACGGCGCGGTGTCCTGTCGTGTTCGCGCCCGCGATGCACACCGAGATGTGGGAACACCCCGCCACCCGGGCCAACGTGGCGACCCTGCGCGAACGCGGCGCCGTGGTGCTGGATCCCGCGGTCGGCCGTCTGACGGGCGCCGACACCGGGCGCGGCCGGCTGCCCGACCCTCGGGAGATCTTCGAGCTGTGCCGCCTGGTGCTCGCCGGCCGCCCGCGCGACCTCACCGGCCGGCACGTGGTGGTCTCCGCGGGCGGCACCCGCGAGGCGCTCGACCCGGTCCGCTTCCTCGGCAACCGCTCGTCGGGCCTGCAGGGCTTCGCCCTGGCCCGTACCGCGCTGGCCCGCGGGGCGGAGGTCACCCTCGTCGCCGCCAACGTCGCGCTCGGCGATCCGGCGGGCGCCAAGGTGGTCAGGGTGGAGTCGGCGAGGGAGTTGCGGGCCGCCGTCATCGAGGCGGCCGCGGCGGCCGACGCCGTGGTGATGGCCGCGGCGGTGGCCGACTTCCGGCCCGCCGAGCGGCAGGACTCCAAGATCAAGAAGACGGCGGGCGAGCCCGACCCCATCCGCCTGGTGAAGAACCCCGACATCCTGGCCGAGCTGGGGGAGCGACGCCGCTCGGGACAGCTGCCGGCGGGCACGGTCGTCGTGGGGTTCGCCGCCGAGACCGACGACATCCTGCGCAACGGCCGGGCCAAGCTCGAACGCAAGGGCTGCGACCTCCTGGTGGTCAACCAGGTGGGCGAGAACCTCGCCTTCGGCACGCCCGACAACGCCGCCGTCGTGCTGAGCGCCGGCGGCGCTCCCGTCGAGATCCCCCGGGGCCCCAAGGAGGACCTGGCCCACGTCGTCTGGGACCTGGTCGCCGCCCGTCTCTCCTGAGCGCCGTAAGGGGCGCCTCCGCCGTACGGCAGGGGCGGCCCGGCCCTGCGGGCGACCGGCGCGCGGCGGGTCGCTCTGGGCCCTGGCGGCGCGCGGGTGCGGGCTTCCCGCCGCGGCCACTTGTAGCACTTCAGGACACGGACGATTTCGCTCGGCCGACTAAGGTGGGGCTAGACTTCGGCGATAGCGCTCGTGGTGTGACACACGCCGGAGCCCCATTCGCCAGCAGCCGCTGCATGAGGAGCCACTGAGTTGTCCCGTCGCCTGTTCACCTCCGAGTCTGTCACCGAGGGCCACCCCGACAAGATCGCTGATCAGATCAGTGACGCGATCCTCGACGCCATGCTCAAGGACGACGCCAAGAGCCGGGTCGCGGTCGAGACGATGATCACCACCGGCCAGGTCCATGTCGCGGGCGAGGTGACGACGGAGACTTACGTCGACATCGCCGGCGTCATCCGGGAGAAGATCCTTGAGATCGGCTACGACGCCTCGCACAAGGGCTTCGACGGCGTCTCCTGCGGCGTGTCGGTGTCCATCGGCGCGCAGTCGCCCGACATCGCCCAGGGCGTCGACGACGCCTACGAGAACCGGGAAGGCGAAGGGGTCGACGACCTCGACCGCCAGGGTGCCGGTGACCAGGGCCTGATGTTCGGCTACGCGTGCCGTGAGACGCCCGAGCTGATGCCCCTGCCGATCATGCTCGCCCACCGCCTCGCCCGTCGCCTGTCCGAGGTCCGCAAGAGCGGGACGGTGCCCTACCTCCGTCCCGACGGCAAGACCCAGGTCACCATCGAGTACGACGGCGACCGTCCGGTCCGGCTCGACACCGTCGTCGTGTCCACCCAGCACGCCGCCGAGATCGACCTCAAGGAGATGCTCGCGCCGGACCTCAAGGAGCACGTGGTCGACCCCGTGCTCGCCGGTCTGGAGATCGACACCGAGGGCTATCGGCTGCTGGTCAACCCGACCGGCCGGTTCGAGATCGGCGGCCCGATGGGCGACGCCGGGCTGACCGGCCGTAAGATCATCGTCGACACCTACGGCGGCATGGCCCGCCACGGCGGCGGCGCGTTCTCGGGCAAGGACCCGTCCAAGGTCGACCGTTCCGCGGCCTACGCGATGCGCTGGGTGGCCAAGAACGTGGTGGCCGCCGGGCTCGCCGACCGCGCCGAGGTCCAGGTCGCCTACGCCATCGGCAAGGCGCACCCGGTGGGTGTGTTCGTCGAGACCTTCGGCACCGAGAAGCTGCCGGTGGAGGAGATCCAGAAGGCCGTTCTCCAGGTCTTCGACCTGCGCCCGGCCGCGATCATCCGCGACCTCGACCTGCTTCGCCCGATCTACTCGGAGACCGCCGCCTACGGCCACTTCGGCCGTGAGGAGCCCAACTTCTCCTGGGAGCGCACCGACCGTGCGGAGGCGCTGCGCACCGCCGCCGGCCTCTGAGGTTTCGCACGCCGCCCCGCCTGTCCAGGGCGGGGCGTCCGCGTGTCCGGAGGCATCGTGGTATCGGGGGCTGATATAGCGACATTTCTGGACATCTCAATGCTGCCGTTCCAAGATTGTGGTTTGGGATCTTGGGGGAGTGGGTGACCGGCTCATGGTGTCAAGTGGGCAAGGACTGCCTGCCGAGCTGACGAACTTTGTCGGACGGCGTAAAGAAACCGCTGACGTCCGGCGAACTCTTCAACGTTCGCGTCTGGTGACGGTCACCGGGATCGCCGGGGTCGGCAAGACCCGTGTGGCCCTCAAGGCCGCGGAGAGCATGCGCAGGGCCTTCGCCGACGGCATCCTGCTGGTCGAGCTGTCCAGCCTCACCGACCCCGAGCGGCTGGCGCAGGTCCTGGCGCGGGCCTTCGAGGTGCCCGACCAGTCGCCGCTGGCCGGTGCCGACGTCCTGGCCGCCTACCTCGCGGACAAGCAGCTCCTGCTGGTCCTCGACACCTGCGAGCACCTCGTGGAGGCCTGCTCCCGGCTGGTGCGGACCCTGCTGGCCGCCGCCCCCGGCCTGCGCGTGCTGGCCACCAGCCGGCAGCCGCTCGGCGCGCCGGGAGAGCACAGCCTGATGATCCGCCCGATGGCGGTGCCCACGAAACAGGACAGGGACTCCGTCGCCGCGCTGGCCGGGTGCGAGTCCGTCGCGCTCTTCCTCGACCGGGTCGCCACCGTCGACCCCGAGTTCGAGCTCACCGAGCGGAACGCCGACTCCGTCGCGGAGCTGTGCCTGCGCCTCGACGGGATCCCGCTGGCCCTGGAGCTCGCCGCCGTACGCGCCCGTTCGCTGTCGGTCGAGCGGATCCTGCACCTCATGGACGAGCGGTTCTGGCTCGTCCACGGCGACGCGGACGCCACCGACGCCCGCCACCGGACCATGCAGGCCGCCATCGCCTGGAGCCACGACCTGTGCACCGAGGAGGAACGCCGGCTCTGGAGCGGGCTGTCGGTCTTCCCCGACCGCTTCGACCTGGTGGCCGCCGAGGCCGTCTGCGTCGACGACGACATCCCGGCCGAACGCGTCTATCCGGCGATCGACGGCCTGGTCGGCAAGTCGATCCTGGTCTGTGTGAAGGAGGCCGACCGCACGACGTACCGGATGCTCGACAGCATCAGGGAGTTCGGCGCGTCGCAGATGCGCAGCCCGGAGTGCCGCCGCGTCTTCCTCGCCCGGCACCGGGACCACTACCTGGGGGTGGCCCGCGCCGCCTCGCGGGTGCCGGCGGGCGGCGACCAGGCCGGGCTGTGGTCACAGGTTCGCGGCGAGTGGCCCAACCTGCGGGCCGCGCTGGAGTTCTGCGCCGCCGACCCCGCCGAGACCGACGTCGGCGTGCGGATGGTCACCGCCCTGACGTTCCTGTGGATCGGCTGCGGCATGGCCCGCGAGGGCAGGCACTACATGGACTGGTTCGTCCGGGTCGGGCGGCCGGAGGAGTCGCTGCGGGTGCGGCTGCTCCTGTTGCTGTCCTACGTGCTGGTGGCCCAGGGCGACCTCCGTACCGCCCGGCGGACCCTTGAGGAGAGCGAGCAGCACGCCGTCGCGCACGAGGACCCGCTGTGCCACACGCACCTGGTGAAGATGCGCGGCACCGTCGCGTACGCCGAGGGCGACCTGGCCGCCGCCGACGTGCACCTCACCGAGGCCGTCGGGGTGCGCGACACCAGCGGGACGACCGACATCGTGGTGCTGACGGCGATGGTCGAGCTCGGCATCACCCGGCTGTGGCTCGGCCGGCTGGAGGAGGCCGCCGAGGTGCTGGAGGCGTGCCGGCGGGCCTGTGAGGAGTCGGGCCAGTCATGGGCGCGGTCCTGGGCCGACCTCGGGCTCAGCCTCGTCCTGCGCGCCAGGGGCGACGACACGGGCGCGCTCACCCTCGCCCGCGAGGCGCTCGGCATCCAGCAGCGGCTGCACGACGCCAGCGGCGCCTCCCTCTGCCTCGAACTCGTGGCCTGGCTCGCGGCCGGCCAGGAGGACCCCGTCTGGGTCACCCGCCTCCTGCACGCCTCCCACGGCCAGTGGCGGCAGGTCCGCCAGCCCCTGTACGGCTCGCCGCACTTCCTGGCCGAGCACGCGCAGTGCGAGGAGCGTCTGCGGCGTGCGCTGCCGCCCGCCGAGTACGAGGACGCCGCCGCCGAGGGCAGCGCCATGTCGATGGACGAGGCCATCAGCTACGCCCTCGGCGCCGCCGCCGACAAGCCCGTCGCCGTCACGCCGGCCGAGCCGCCCTCCCCGCTGTCCCCCCGCGAGTGGGAGGTCGCCGACCTCGTCGCCGAAGGACTGACGAACCGGGAGATCGCGCAGCGCCTGGTCGTCGGCCGCAGGACCGTCGACACCCACGTCGAGCACATCCTCGCCAAGCTCGACCTCGCCGCCCGCAGCCAGATCGCCGTCTGGGCCATCCAGCACCGCTGACCCGGGGTGGTCGTGACCGGCCGCCGTCGTCGGGCGAGGGCTGTCGTGGGCGCCGGCCGAGAAGCTGGAGCTCCTGCCGTTGTGGTTCACGTTCACCGTGATGCTGCTTCCCGAGACCGTTCCGTGACGCCGGTCGGCTTTCCGGGCTTCTCGCCGGGGGTCTCGCCCCGCCTGACAGCGGGCGGGCCGGCCGTCCCCCGGGAGAGACGCCGCCTCGTGGGGCTGCGGCGACGGGGGCGAAAGAACGTTCCATAGCGGGTTTCACGGTGTCGGCCGGCGGGGGGTGCCGTCGTGCTAACCTCCGCGACGTGCCCGTGGTGGCGCGCGTCCGGATGCGCGGGACCGCTCCAGGTCCCCGTCCGGCTCGACGGCTTCCAGGGAGGTGGACCATGGCCGAGCGGCGTGCAGGCAATCTCGCGGCCGAGCTGACCAGTTTCGTGGGCCGTGCCGACGAGGTGATGGCCGGGGTGCGCCTCCTGGAGGAGGGACGGCTGCTCACCGTGACCGGGCCGGCCGGGGTGGGCAAGAGCCGTCTCGCCCTGCGCGTCGCCGAGGCACTGCGCCGGCGCTCCCCCGACGGCCTGTGGCACGTGGACCTCGGCTCCGTACGGCCGGCCGTCGCCGGGGACGGTCCCGGCCGGCGTACGGGCACCGCACGGCAGGTCCAGCCGGGGGACGACCCGGTCCGGCAGGCGGGGGACGACCCGGTCCGGCAGGCGGAGAAGGACGCCGCCGCCGTGCCGTCGGATGCCGTCGTGCCGCCGGACGGCGGCGGCGATCCCGTCCGGCAGGCGGCGACCAATCCCGGCGACGGCGTCGCGGCGGAGCTCGTGGCGGTCGTCGCGGCGGCGCTGGGCGTCGGCGGCGAGCTCCGGTCGGCCGACGGGCTGGCGCGGGCCCTGCGCGGGCACCGGGCGGTCATCGTGCTGGACACCTGCGAGCACGTCCGCCCGGAGGCGGCCCGGCTGGTGGAGGCGCTGCTCCTGGGGGCGCCCCGGTTGCGCGTCCTGACGACGAGCAGGCGGCCCCTCGGGACGGACCGGGAGCGCGTGCTGCGGTTGCCTCCGCTGCCCCTCCCCGGTTCGCGCAGCCCCGACCCCGCCTCCCCGTCCGTGGCCCTGTTCGCCGCGCGGGCCGTCGCCTTCGACCCGGAGTTCTCGCTCACGCCGAAGGTGCTGGCGACCGTGGCCGAGATCTGCCGCCGGCTCGACGGCCTCCCCCTGGCGATCGAGCTGGCCGCCGCGCGTACCCGCTCGCTCGCGACCGGGGAGCTGCTCGAACGGCTCGACGACATGTTCACCCTGCCGGCCGGGGCGGGGGCCGCCGCCCAGCCGCGCCACCACGACCTGCGCGCCGCCGTGGCCTGGAGCCACGACCTGTGCGGCGCCGATCAACGATTCCTGTGGACGTGCCTGTCCACCGTCGGCGGCGACTTCGATCTGGAGACGGCGGAGCGGGTGGTGGCGGATGAGGCGGGCCGCGCTCCCGAGGGCTTGGCGGCCGGGTGGGTGGGGGAGACGCTCGCCGAACTGGCGGAGGGCTCCATCGTGCTGGCGGACGGGCCTCGTTACCGGATGTTGGAGACCTACCGGCGGTTCGGGCTGGATCTGCGGGGCGGGACGCCGGTGGCGCGGCGGGCGGAGCCGCGGGTGGACGAGCGCGCGCCCGCACCGGCCGCCGCCGGCGGCGTCCGGATCGGACGGCCGGTCACCGACGTTCTCACGCCCCGGGAGCTTCAGATCGCCGAGCTGATCGCCGAGGGTCTGTCCAATCCCCGGATCGCCGCGCATCTGCTGATCGCCAAGCGTACGGTGGACGCACACGTCCGGAACATTCTCGCCAAGGGCGGGCTCGTTTCGCGTACCCAAGTGGCCACCTGGTTCGCCGAACGCCATCATTGGGCTGACATATAGGCACTTTTCCGGATGTGCGATTACCCCTTCGGCCAGAACACTAAGGGCGGCCAGTGGGTGACGAGATGTGCCAATGTGTTTCCGCAGCGCTCAGGCGCCGAGCGGGAGGGGTCCCCCGCCGCCTGAGGACACAGGGTGGATCGCTCCAGTGTCGGGCGTGACCCACTGGCCAGACAACTTCCCGCCGCTCCCGCCCCGGAGCGGCCGCACGTCCCGGATCTGGTAGGACAGGTCCGTGACCGACCCCACCACCGAGCGAGCCCGCCAGGGCGACCCCCTGTCCACCCCGCGATCCGTGGAATCGGTCGCCCCCAATCCCCGCGAGGCCTCGCCCGAGGAGGTGGCGCCGGGCGGACCGGAGCCCGGGGAGCCGGCGGCGGCGCGGGACGGGCGGGGGACTCAGGGGGAGTTGCTCGCCGTGTCGCCGGCGGGGCAGGCCAAGGCCAAGGGGGTGGCCGAGCCGGCGGAGGTGGCGCCGGTCGCGCGGGTGGCGGTCGACAACCCGCTGCCGCACCTCGACCGTCCCTTCGACTATCTCGTGCCCATGGCGCTCGACGCCGCGGCCGTGCCCGGGTGCCGGGTGCGGGTCAGGTTCGCCGGCAAGCTCGTGCACGGGTTCCTGCTGGAGCGTGTGGAGACCAGTGAGCACACCGGCAGGCTCACGGCGCTCGAGCGTGTCGTCTCGCCCGAGCCGGTGCTGACACCGGAGATCTCTGGCCTGGCACGGGCCGTCGCCGACCGGTACGCGGGCACGCTGGCCGACGTGCTCCGCCTGGCGGTCCCGCCGCGCCACGCCCGGGTGGAGCAGGAGAAGCCCGAAACGCCTCCTGGCGACCTCGCGGGGCAGGCGGAGCCCGAGACACCCGGGGCGGCCGGAGACGCCGTGACGGGCCCTCGCGAGCCCGTTGCGGCCATCGATCGGGAAGGCCGGTGGGACGCCTACCCGATGGGGAGATCGTTCCTGGGGGCGCTGACCGAGGGGCGGGGGCCGCGGGCGGTGTGGACGGCGCTGCCGGGGGTCCGGGGGGCCCGGCCGGAGTGGGCGGAGGCCGTCGCGGCGGCGGTGGCGGCGACGCTCGCGGGGGCGAGGGGCGCCGTGGTGGTGATGCCCGACGGCAAGGACGTGGCCCTCGTGGACGCCGCGCTCGGCGCGGCGCTGGGGGCGGGGCGGCATGTCGCGCTGACGGCGGACCTGGGGCCCGCCGAGCGTTACCGCCGGTGGCTGCGCCTGCTGCGGGGACAGGTGGCGGCCGTGGTCGGCACCCGGGCGGCGATGTTCGCGCCGGTCCGCGATCTCGGGCTGGTGGTGATCTGGGACGACGGTGACGACCTGCACGCCGAGCCGCTCGCGCCGTACCCCCATGCCCGTGAGGTCCTGGCGTTGCGGGCGCACCGGACGGGCGCGGGGATGCTGCTGGGCGGTCACGCTCGTACGGCGGAGGCCACCCAGCTCGTCGCGCAGGGCTGGGCGCGGCCGATCGTCGCCTCCCGGGAGACGATCAGGGCACGCGCGCCCAGGGTGCGCCCGGCCGGCGACGACGCCGAGCTGGCCCGCGACTCGGCGGCGCGCGCGGCGCGGCTGCCCAGCCTCGCATGGCGGGTCCTGCGGCAGGGGCTGGAGAGCGGTCCTGTGCTGGTCCAGGTGCCGCGCCGGGGCTATCTCCCGGTGCTGGCCTGCCAGGGGTGCCGGGCGCCCGCCCGGTGCGTCCAGGCGACCGCGCGGCCGGTCGGCGAGCGCGGCTCCGGATTGTTCGATCAGGAGCCGTCCGGCCTGAGGTTCGCGGGGTCGGGCGTGGTCGGTTTCGGGGCGACCGTGCCGGCGGGGACCGGCCCGCTCAACGGCGGCGTCGCCGGGCTGGGCACCGGCGGAGACGACGGGCCGGCGGGGTCCGCGGGTCTGCCGGAGGAGCCGCGGCTGGCAGGACGGAGGTGCGGCGGGCCGCTGGCGTTGCGGGGCGGGCACAACGCGCCGTACTGCCGGTGGTGCGGCCGGATCGCGGGGGAGTGGCGCTGCCCGTCGTGCGGCTCCGGCCGGGTGCGCGCACAGGTGGTGGGGGCCAGGCGGACCGCGGAGGAACTCGGCAGGGCGTTCCCCTCGGTGCCGGTGCGCACCTCCGGGCGGGACGGGGTGCTCGCCTCGGTGGGGGCGGGGCGCGCGCTGGTGGTGGCGACGCCGGGCGCGGAGCCGGTGGCCGAGGGCGGGTACGCGGCGGCCGTGCTGCTCGACGGCTGGGCGCTGCTCGGCCGGCCGGATCTGCGCGCGGCGGAGGAGGCGCTGCGCCGGTGGATGAACGCCGCCGCGCTGCTGCGTCCCGCCGCCGAACTCGTGGTGCTCGCCGACTCGGGGGTGCCCGCCGTACAGGGACTGGTGCGGTGGGATCCCGTCACGCATGCCGAGCGTGAGCTGTCCGAGCGGTTAGAGCTCGCTTTCCCCCCGGCCGTACGGCTGGCGACGCTGACCGGCTCGCCCGGCGCCGTCAGGGAGATGCTCGCGGAGGCGCGGCTGCCGGGGTCGGCACAGGTGCTCGGGCCCGTCCCGGTGGAGGCGCCGAGACGCGAATCGCCGCAGGAACGTGCACTGGTACGAGTGCCGCGCGGGAGCGGCACGGCGCTGGCGGCGGCGCTGAAGGGCGCCAGCGGGGTGCGGTCGGCCCGAAAGGCGGCGGAGGTTGTACGGGTCTGCGTGGATCCGGTGGAAGGCATCTGATAGGCCCTCTTCGGGGGGCGTATGGGGTGATGCTCGGTTTCCCCGATTCGCCGTGCCCTCAGTAAGCCGTTAGTTTCTCCCTGTGTCGATCGAATGGGTGAATCGAGCCATCGACGATCTGCGTGCCTGGGGGCGCGCGCACGGCGTCGCCGTAGATGTCGACGAGATCCGGCTGCTCTGCGACTACGCCAGCGACTATCTGGAGGTGGGGAAGCTCGGCGACTTCACCCCGGCGACCTTCGAGGAGCTGCTGCTCTCCATCTACCCGCGCAAGGTCATCGCTCCGCCGGAGAGCGCACGGGAGACCCTGGCGGCGGCTCGCCTCCTGGTCGACTTCCTGCAGTCCGCCGGGCAGGTGGGCGGCAACCTCGCGGTGCGGATGCGCGCCACGCTCGACCGGATCGAGCCGGAGATGCCCGCCGCCCTGGCCGACACCTCCCGGTTCGGGATGGCCAAGAGCATCTTCAGCGCCATCGGTCCCGAGTCGCTGGAGCACCCGGAGCCGGTGGCGATCCCCGCGGGTGAGGCGGCCCGCGAGGATGATCCCGGCCAGGAGTTCTGCGACTGCCCGGGATGTTCGCCGCTGCCCGCCGTACGGCTCGCGTCCCGCGCGCACCTCGCCGCCGCGGCGCGCGGCGTTCCCCTGCTCGGCGACCTGCACCGCCTGGTCGACTGGATGGTCGCCGCCGGGCGCACCCCGACGGTCAAGGGCGCGATGCGGGTCAGGGACGTCGCGGAAGCCGCCCGCGAGCTGGAGATCGACGAGCCCCCGCTGCTGTGGGACCTCGCCGTCTACACCGGAGTGGCCGAGGCGCAGGGCGCCGTGCTGACCCTCGACGACGACTACGGCCCGCTCGCCTCCCGCGACGACGACGACACGCTCGAACTGTGGGCCGCCGCGCTGGAGTTCCTGGTGGAGAAGGAGACCGCGGGCCGGGTGACCGGCACGCGTGCCCTCGACGAGGAGCTCTACGACCTGTGCGACATGCTCTACCGGGTGCAGGTGCCCGTGTCGGAGCAGGTCCTGGCCGAGTACCTCGGCGAGATCGACCTCGGCGACGACGACCCGATCGACCTGGACCGCGCGCTGGCTCGGCTGGCCCGCTGCGGGCTGGTGGAGCGGAGCAGGAGCGACCTGGTGTCGCTGACCCCGCTGGCGGTCTGGGGCATGCGGGAGCACTACACCGGTCTCGGCGTCGAGGCGCCCGAGGCGGCGGACCTGGCCGAGGCGGGCGCTCAGGAGCTGATCGAAGGGCTGCTCTCCGGGGTGCCCGCCGAGCTGGCCGAGGAGGACATCGCGCGCTGGCTGCAGCGCAGGGGCGCGGCCGAGGCGGCCGGTGAGCTGCTCGCCGCCGCGGCGGGCGGCGCGCCGGCCGTGGCGAGGGGCATCGCGGTCACGATCGTCGACAGGCTCGGCGCGGAGGCGGAGCCCGCCGTACGGGCCCATCTCGGCGACGCCGAGCTGCGGCCGCACGCGATCCACTGGCTCTCCTCGCGTGGCCTGGTGGCGCCGGTGCTCACCCAGCAGGAGATGCTGTGGGTGAGCGTGGACATGCTCGCGCTCGCCATGCCCGCCGCGGAGGACGACCTGGAGATCTTCGCGGAGAACATGGCCGCCTCCGGCCCGCCCGCCCATCTGATCGAGGAGATGTGGCGGGTCGATCACCCGGACGTCGTGGCGGTCCTGGAGCTGCTCGGACGCTCGCTGTCCGACCGGCAGGTCGCCAAGGCCGCGCGCAAGGCCGCCTTCAAGGCGAGGTCCCGATCGATCCGATGACGTACGCAGCTGTGACTGCCGTGCAGTAAGTTTCCTGAGTGGCAAACAGCGGGAACAAGGGAAACGTCTTCGATCTCGGCGAGTTGCGCCAACTCGTGGATGACCTGGGGGAGGTGCCTCCCGAGGCGCGGACCGCGCTCCTTTCGGAGATCGCGGCCGACGCGGAGGGCTGCGACTGCCCCGACTGCGGCGCGGAGGTGCTGAGTTTCCCTCCGGTCGTGCTGACGGGCGACGCGGAGCTGGCCGCGGCGGTGCTCTCGGTGCCGCTGGTCACCGACGCGCGCAGGCTCGCCGAATGGACGGGCACCCGGCAGGTCACCGCCGAGCGTCTGCTGCCGATCGAGGCGGCCAGGGCGGCCGTCACCGAGCTGGGGCTCCCGGTCGAGGCCGCGGACCTGTCCGCCGCGACCGGCGCGGAAGAGCTGACCAGGCTGCACCTGCTCTGGGTCGTCGCGGTCAACACCGGGCTGCTGCAGATCATCGGCGGCACCGCCTCGCCCGGCCCGCTGGGCCGCTCCGAGCGACTCACCCACCGGGCCATGCTGGAGTTCTGGGACGGCGTGGTGATGGACGTCCTCGACCGCGCCGACGAAGGGCTGACCGGCTCGTCGGTCGTCGACGACCACCTGGCCGAAATGCTCGCGACCATGTACTCCGTGAGCGAGGGCCTCGCCGGGGCCACGTTGGTCAAAGGCATTCTGCAGTCGCACGAGGTGGCCTGCGAGGCGAGCCCGCACGAGATCCGCCGCCTCACCGTCACGCTTCCCGGGGAGCTGGCCGGCGCGCTGGACCTGCTGGCCTACTGCGGACTCATCGAGGGAGCCGGCGAGGGCATGCCGCGGTTGAGCCCCCTGGGGCTGTGGGCCGTGCGCCAGGACCTGCTGCGGGAGGGCCACGACGCGCCCACCCTGGAGGAGGTGTCCGTCTTCGCCGACCTCGACGCCCGCGCGCTGGTCGAGTCGATGCTGGCGGGCGAGGCCGCGCCCAGCGCCGTCGCCGTCTGGCTGGAGCGCCGCGCCCCCGCGGACGCCGCGCGGGAGCTGATCGAGGTGGCCGCCGCCGGCACCCCGGCCCAGCGCGGCACCGCGGGGACCATCCTGGAGGAGCTGGGGCCGGAGGCGGAGGCGCCCGTCCGCGAGGCGCTCGGCGACCCGACCATGTGGCGGTACGCCGCCTCCTGGCTGCACATCCGCGACCTCGAGGCGCCCGCGCTCAGCTCCGCGGACAGCACCTGGGTGGCGGTCGACACCCTCGCCTCCCTGCTCCACCTGGACGGCGGCCCCGAGGAGCCGGCCGGGTTCGACGCGTTCTCCCCCGGTGAGGAGCTGGAGCGGCTGGTGGAGGAGATGCCGGCCGCCGACCACCCCGACGCCATCGCCGTGCTCGACCTGCTCGCCGCCCACCATCCCGAGGAGTCCGTCGCCAAGGCGGCCCGCAAGTCGGCCATGCGCGCCAGGTCGGGCGCCATCGCCTGACCGGCCGTGATCCGCCGAGGCCGTAGACTTGGGAACATCCTCGAGTGAAACGGAGTGGCCCGTTGGCGATTCAGCCGATCCGCCTGTTCGGCGACCCGGTGCTGCGCACCCCCGCGGCCCCGGTGGTGGACTTCGACAAGGAGCTGCGCAGGCTCGTCAAGGACCTCACCGACACGATGATGGACGCGCCGGGAGCGGGCCTGGCCGCTCCGCAGATCGGTGTCGGGTTGCGGGTCTTCACCTACTACGTCGACGAGCAGGTAGGTCACCTGATCAACCCCGACCTCGACCTGTCCGGTGAGACGGACGAGGAGGGCGAGGAGGGCTGCCTGTCCTTCCCCGGGCTCTCCTTCCCGACGCCCCGGGCGATCCGCGCGGTGGCCAAGGGCTTCGACATGCACGGCGAGCCGGTCACCCTGGAGGGCACGGACCTGATGGCCCGCTGCTTCCAGCACGAGACCGACCACCTCGACGGGGTGCTGTTCATCGACAGGATGGACGCCGCCTACCGGAAGCAGGCGATGAAGGCGATCCGCGAGGCCGAGTGGGCCGGCGCGTCCGCCCCCGTGGTCAAGCTCTCGCCGCACGCCACGCAAGGGAAGGCTCTGTAGGAACAGTGCGCCTGGTCTTCGCCGGAACTCCGGAAACCGCGATCCCGTCGCTGCGTGCCGTGCTCGGCTCGCCGCGTCACGAGGTCGCCGCCGTCGTCACCCGCCCCGACGCGCAGTCGGGCCGCGGGCGCAGGCTCCATCCCAGCCCGGTCGCCGAGGTGGCGGAGGAGGCGGGGGTCGAGGTGCTGCGCCCCGCCAAGGCGGGCGATCCCGGATTCCTCGACCGGCTCAGGGAACTCGCCCCCGACTGCTGCCCCGTGGTGGCGTACGGCGCGCTGCTGCCTCAGGCGGCTCTCGACATCCCCCGCTCCGGCTGGGTCAACCTGCACTTCTCGCTCCTGCCCGCCTGGCGTGGCGCGGCTCCCGTGCAGCACGCCGTGCTCAACGGCGACAAGGTCACGGGTGCGTCCACCTTCGAGATCGTCAAGGAGCTCGACGCCGGCCCGGTGTTCGGGGTGGTGACCGAGGAGGTCCGCCTCGACGACACCAGCGGCGGGCTGCTCGGCCGGCTGGCGATCTCGGGTGCCGAGCTGCTGCTGGCCACGCTCGACGGCATCGAGGACGGCACGCTGGCCGCCCGCCCGCAGCCGGGCGACGGCGTCAGCCTGGCCCCCAAGATCAGCGTGGACGACGCACGCGTCGACTGGTCGGCGCCCGCCTTCCGGGTCGACCGGCTCGTGCGCGCCTGCACGCCCGCGCCCGGCGCGTGGAGCGAGTTCCGCGGCCAGCGGGTGAAGCTCGGCCCGCTGCGGCCGACGCCCGACGCCTCCGGGCTGGGGCCCGGCGAGATCCTCGTGGTGAAGAACCGCGTCCTGGTGGGCACCGCGAGCCACCCCGTGGAGCTCGGCGACGTGCAGCCGCAGGGCAAGCGCCTGATGAGCGCCGGCGAATGGGCCAGGGGGGTACGGCCGGCGGACGACGACCTGTTCAAGTGAGCGATGGCAGCGGCAGGCCGGCGGAGAGCGCCGGCGGAGCGCGAGCCGTCGGCGGAGTGAGAGCTGAGGAATGACGCAACGTGGGGGCCAACGCGGTGGCGGCGGGGACGCCGGCCGTGCACGAGCCCGCAAGCCGGTCCGTGACGAGGCCAGGAACACCGCCTACGACGTCCTGCGGGCCGTGGACGAGCGGGACGCCTACGCCAACCTGATGATGCCCAAGCTGATCCGTGACCGGCGGCTCAGCGGGCGTGACGCGGCGCTGGCCACCGAGCTGGCCTACGGGACCCTGCGCGGCCTGGGGTCCTACGACGAGATCATCGCCGCGTGCAGCGACCGGCCGCCCGAGGACCTGGACGCGCCGCTGCTCGACGCGATCAGGATCGGCGTCCACCAGTTGCTCAAGACCAGGGTGCCGCCGCACGCCGCGGTCGGCACCACCGTCGACCTGGTACGGCTCCGCGTCGGCACCGGGCCCTCCCGCTACGCCAACGCGGTGCTGCGCAAGGTCGCGACCCGGTCGCTGGCCGACTGGCTGCCGATCGTCTCGCCCGACCCCGACGACGACCTCGTCGGCAACCTCGCGGTCACGCACAGCCACCCGAGGTGGATCGTCACCGCGCTCCGCGACGCCGTCGGCGGTGACGCGCAGGAGACCGCGGCGTTGCTCGACGCCGACAACGAGCGGCCACGCGTCACGCTGGTCGCCCGTCCGGGACGCAGCACCGTGGAGGAGCTCGCCGAGTCGGGCGCGGCCCCCGCCGCCTACTCGCCCTACGCCGCCTACCTGCCGGAGGGCGATCCGGCCTCGGTGCCGGCGGTCGCCGAGGGGCGCGCCGCGGTGCAGGACGAGGCCAGCCAGCTGGTGGCCCTGGCGCTCACCCGGGTCCCGCTGGACGGCGGAGACTCCAGCTGGCTGGACATGTGCGCCGGTCCGGGCGGCAAAGCGGGCCTGCTCGACGCGCTCGCCGTACAAGGTGGGGGGCATCTGCTCGCCGCCGACCTGCAGTATCACCGGGCCCGCCTGGTGTGGCGGACGACCCGTGACGCGTCGGTGATCGTTGCGGACGGGCTCGCGCCCGCGTGGCGGGAGGGCGCGTTCGACCGCGTCATGCTCGACGCGCCGTGCACCGGGCTCGGCGCGCTCCGGCGGCGCCCCGAGGCCCGCTGGCGTCGCGACCCGGCCGCCGTGCCCGAACTGGCCGCGTTGCAGGGCCGGCTTCTCGACTCGGCCCTCGACGCCGTACGGCCGGGCGGCGTCGTCGCCTACGTGACCTGCTCGCCGCACCTGGCGGAGACCCAGGTGGTCGTGGGCGACGCGATCGGGCGGCGGGACGATGTCGAGGTCCTGGACGCGCGGGAGTTCCTGCCCGAGGTGGACGAGCTGGGACCAGGGCCGCACGCCCAGTTCTGGCCGCACCGGCATGGCACGGACGCGATGTTCCTGGCCCTGCTCAGACGCCGTTCCGGGTAAAGCAGGCCGGGGCGGCGGCCGCGCGGGAGGCAGCCGGCCCGGCAGGCGCGCCGACCGCCGCGGATCCCGGCCGGGTTGTCGCGGGCCGTGCGAGCGTGGCACGACCAGTCCTGTCCCGTAGGCCGTGACGACCTCCCGCGTCCTGTCGCGCAGGGCGAGCCCACTCCATGATCGCCGGTAGCGTGGCAGGACGGGATCACGCCGGAAGGGGGTGGACGTGGACTTCCTCGACGAATTGCACCGTGCCGAGATCGGCCCGATCGTCGCGCTGCAGGGCCTGCCCGGGTGGCTGGAGCCGGTCATGTGGCTGGTGTCACTGGTCGGGACCGACGCGATGGTCCTGGTGCTGCTGTCGGCGGTCTACTGGTGCCTGAGTCCGAGGCTCGGCCTCCGTATCGGCCTGGCGGTTATGTTCTCCGCCACCGTGAACGCGGTCGCCAAGCTGATCTTCCACGAGCCGCGCCCGCCCTGGATCGACGCGCGGGTGCAGGTGCTGTTCGGCGAGGGATCCTTCGGCCTGCCGTCCGGTCACGCCCAGACCGTGGTCGTGGTCGCCGGCGTCGTGGCGATGGCGTTCCCCCGGCGGGCGGTGCGCTGGGCCGCCCTGGCCGTCGTGGCGGTCGTGTCGCTGTCCCGGGTCTACCTCGGCGCGCACTTCATCTCCGACGTGGTCGCCGGCTGGCTGCTCGGCCTGGCCGTCCTGGCTCTGTACGTGGCCGCCGCCGGGCCGGTCGCCACCTGGTGGCGCGGGCGGTCACCGGCCGCCCAGGTGCTGCTGTCGGCGGGGGTCGCCGGCACGTTGCTCGGCGCCGGTCTGCTCGCGGCGCTCGTCCACGAGGGGTGGTCGGAGCCGGCGGCCTGGCTCGCGGGCGGCGCGCGCGATCCGGCGAGCCTGGACCGGCTGTGCGCCATGAGCGGGGCCCTGTTCGGCGCCCTGGTGGGCACCTCGGCCGTCGACCGGCTGGGCTGGTTCGCCGCGGCCGGACCGCCCTGGGCGCGGGTGCTGCGCTGGACGCTCGGGATGGGGGTCGCGGGCGCGCTCTGGCTCGTGGGGAGAGTACTCGGCGACTCGATCGCCGCCGATCTCCTGCGGTACGCCGTGGTGGGCGTCTGGGTGACCGCCGGCGCGCCACTGGTCTTCGTCCGGCTCGGCCTCGCCGGGGTCCCGCCCGCACCGGTACGACGCCCCGGCTGACCTGCGGGCCCGCGCGGTGGCGCCAGGCTGTGGACAGGGCGGGTGGGAGGTGGGCAATAGACTTCTCCCATCATGGCCGTACAGATCTCGCCCAGCATCCTGTCCGCCGACTTCGCCCGGCTCGCCGATGAGGCGGCTGCCGTGCCGAACGCCGACTGGCTGCACGTGGATGTCATGGACAACCACTTCGTGCCCAACCTGACCATCGGCCTGCCGGTCGTCGAGGCCCTGCTCAAGGCCACCTCGATACCCATCGACTGCCATCTGATGATCGAGGATCCCGACCGTTTCGCCCCGGCGTTCGCCGAGGCCGGCGCGGGCAGCGTGACGGTGCACGCCGAGGCCGCCAAGGCCCCGGTGCGCACGTTGCGCCAGATCCGCTCGGCCGGGGCCCGTTCCGGCTTCGCCCTGAACCCGGCCACCCCCGTCGAGCCGTACGAGGACCTGCTCGGCGAGATCGACATGCTCCTGCTGATGACGGTCGAGCCGGGCTTCGGGGGACAGCCGTTCCTCGACGTGGTGCTGCCGAAGGTGCGCCGGGCCCGAGCGCTGATCGCCCGGCACGGCGGCCAGGTGTGGCTGCAGGTCGACGGCGGGGTCTCCGCGACGACCATCGAGCGCTGCGCCGAGGCCGGGGCCGACGTGTTCGTCGCGGGCAGCGCCGTCTATGGGGCCGATGACCCGGCGCGTGCCGTAGAGGATCTGCGCGGGCTCGCGGAGCGGGCGGCGCGACCCTGAGCTGCCGGCCACCGCAGCGGTCCGGCCGCGATTCCGGACCCGGTGCCTGGCTCGGTCGCGGTGCGCCGGCACCGGGTGGGTCAGGTCTGGAGGGCGGGGTCGAGGATGACGTCGTGGCCCGTGGTGGTGGGTTCCTCGGGGAAGTGGCAGGCGGTGAGATGGCCGTCGAGGTCGCCGTCGAGGCGGGTCAGCGGTGGTTCGTCGGTCGCGCAGCGGTCCTGGGCCTTCCAGCAGCGGGTGCGGAACCGGCAGCCGGACGGCGGCTGGATGGGGGAGGGGACGTCGCCGGCCAGCCGGATGCGTTCGCGTGCGGAGCCGTCGGCGTCGGGGACCGCGGACAGCAGCGCGTGCGTGTAGGGGTGGCGGGGGCGTTCGTAGAGTGACCGGCGGTCGGCGACCTCAACGATCTTGCCGAGATACATCACCGCAACCCGCTGGGAGAAGTGCCGCACCACGGCGAGGTCGTGCGCGATGAACAGGAAGGCGATGCCCAGTTCGCGCTGGAGTCCCTGGAGCAGGTTGATCACCTGCGCCTGGATGGAGACGTCCAGCGCGGAGACCGGCTCGTCGGCGATGATCAGCTTGGGTTCGAGCGCGAGCGCGCGGGCCACCCCGACGCGCTGGCGCTGACCGCCGGAGAACTCGTGCGGGAAGCGGTTGTAGTGCTCGGGGTTGAGGCCGACGGTCTCCAGCAGCTCGCGGACCCTGGCGTCGCGCCCGCCGGGCGGCCGGATGTCGTGGATCTCCATCGGGCCGCGGATGATACTGCCCACGGTCTGGCGGGGGTTGAGCGAGGAGTACGGGTCCTGGAAGATCATCTGGATCTCGGACCTGATCGGCTTCAGCTCCCTGCGCGTGGCGTGCGCGATGTCCTGGCCCCGGTAGCGGATGGCGCCCGCGGTGGGTTCGAGCAGCCGGGCGGCGAGCCGGCCGGTGGTGGACTTGCCGCAGCCCGACTCGCCGACCAGGCCGACGCTCTCGCCCGCCCGGACGGTCAGGTCGATCCCGTCGACGGCGTGCACCTTGGCGATCTGCCGCTTGAGGATCAGCCCGCCCATGACGGGGAAGTGCTTGGTCAGCCCCGACATCTCCAGCAGTTCGTCGCTCACAGGCGTTCCTTGATCTGGTCGGCGAAGATCTCGCGCTTGTGCGCCGGGGTGAGGTAGCAGGCGTCACCGTGCCCGCGGTGCGGGGAGAGCTCGGGGCGGTCGCCCACGCACAGGTCGGGCCCGGCCTGCGCCTGGTAGTCGCAGCGAGGGTGGAACGGGCAGCCCGGTGGCACGTGGATCAGGCTGGGCGGGGTGCCGCGGACGGGTACGAGCGGGACGTCGACGGACGAGCGAAGGCGCGGCATCGACGACAGCAGCCCCCAGGTGTACGGGTGGCGGGGGGTGCCGAGCACCTCGCGGACCGTGCCGCGCTCGACCGCCCTGCCCGCGTACATCACCAGCACCTCCTGGGCGGCGTTCGCCACCACGCCGAGGTCGTGGGTGATCAGGATGATGGCGGTCCCGGTCTGTTCCTGCAGTTCCTTGAGCAGGTCGAGGATCTGCGCCTGCACGGTCACGTCCAGCGCCGTCGTCGGCTCGTCGGCGATGAGCAGGTCGGGGTCGCAGACCAGGGCCATCGCGATCATGACGCGCTGCCGCATCCCGCCGGAGAACTGGTGCGGGTAGTCGTCGACGCGGGAGACGGGGTGCGGGATGCCGACCCGGCGCAGCATCTCCACCGCCCGCCCGCGGGCCTCGCCGCGGCTCGCGCCGGTGTGCCTGCGGTAGGTCTCACTGATCTGGCGGCCCACCGAGTGGTACGGCGAGAGCGAGGTGAGCGGATCCTGGAAGATCATCGCCACCTTGTTCCCGCGCAGGCGCTCCAGCTCGCGGCGCGGCGCCGTGGTCAGCTCCCGGCCGTCGAGGACGATCTCTCCGCTGATCTTCGTGTAGGCGGGATCGTGCAGCCCGAGCACGGCGAGGTTCGTCACCGACTTGCCCGATCCGGACTCGCCGACGATGCCGAGGGTGGTGCCCTTCTCGACGTCGAAACTGAGCCCGTCCACCGCGTGCACGACGCCGTCCTCGGTGTCGAAGTCGACGGTCAGGTCGCGGACCGACAGGAACGGGATGGTCAACGGATACGCTCCTAGCTCAGCCGTACGCGCGGGTCGATGAAGGCGTACGCCGCGTCGACGACGATGTTGAACAGCACGATGGCGGTCGCGGCGACGAGCACCACGCCGAGCAGCATCGGCAGGTCCTGGTTGACCACGGCCTTGATGGACAGCTCGCCGATCCCGTGCAGGACGAAGGTCTGCTCGGTGATGATCGCGCCGCCGAGCAGCGCGCCGAGGTCGACACCGAAGATCGTGATGATGGGTCCCATGGCGCCGCGCCAGGCGAACCGGAGGAACACGGTGCGCGAGGGCATGCCCTTGGCGCGGGCGGTGCGGACGTAGTCCTCGCTGAGCTGCTCGACCATCGACGACCGGGTCATCCGGGTGTAGTTGGCGGTGAAGATGATCGACAGAACCAGCCACGGGATCAGCAGCCCGGAGAACCATTTCACGGGATCGGCCGTGAGCTCGTGGTACGCGGGACGTTCGAAGAGCTGCAACTGGTCGACCAGGACCCAGGTGGCCAGCACGCCCACGAAGTAGATCTGCATCGACGCGCCGATCAGCGACGCCGAGCTGGCGATCTTGTCGGCCGGTCTGCCCTGCCGCGCCGCGGCGATCATGCCCATGCCGATCCCGAACAGCAGGAAGACCACCGCGGCCCCGATGGTCAGCGACAGCGTCGTCGGGAAGCGGTCGACGATCGCGTCGAAGATCGGCTGCTGGTTGACGAAGGAGTAGCCGAGGCAGGGCGCGTCGCAGCGGCCGTAGGTGAAGTCGCGGCCGGCGAAGATGCCGATCAGCCAGTGCCAGTACTGCAGGAACACCGGCTCGTCGATGCCCATGTTGTGCCGGACGAGCTCCAGGGTCTCCGGCGGGCAGATCTTGCCGCAGGCGAACCTCGCCGGGTCGCGGGGGACGGCGAAGAAGAGGAAGAACGTCACGGCACTGATGATCATAAGGATCACCGCGGCGCCGAGGAGCCGGCGGAGCAGGAAGCGGGACATGGGCTCTCCGGTGAGGGCGGCGGGCGGGTCGGCCGACCCGTCCGCCGCGGGAGGGGCTACTGCTTGACGTAGACGTTGGTCGGCGACTGCTCACCCGTGATCGGGTCGAACTCCACCCCGCCGAGGCCGGAGCCGTACAGGCCGAAGTAGGTCTGGTAGAACTCGGGCACGATCGGCGCCTGAGCCATGATCATCTTGTCCACCGCGGCCCACGCCTTGCCCGCCTCGACCGGGTCGAGGATCTCGTTGGCCTTGTCGATGGCCTCGTTGACCTCGGGGACGTTGAGATGGGAGTAGTTCGATCCGTGGTCCACCAGCTGACGTCCGTCGTACGTCAGCGACACGGCCGTGGAACCGGTCGGCCAGTCGGCCGCCCAGCCGCCCCAGTACAGGTCGTAGGGGTTGTCGAGCAGCCCGATCGCGTCGTAGTAGGTGGCGGGGTTGAGCGGCTTGTTGACCACCTTGAAGCCGGCCTTCTCCAGCGACGACTTGATCACCACCGCGGCCTTCTCACCGGTGGGGGTCTGGTTGTAGGCGTAGACGAGGGGCGGGTTCGGCTGCCCGGCCTCGGCGAGCAGCTTCTTCGCCGCCTCGGGGTCGCCCTGCGGCTTGGTGGTCTGGCCGTACAGGTCGAAGGGCTGGTGGCCGAGCACGGTCGGGCTGATCACCGTGCTGGCGAACTTGCCGATGCCCAGCTCGCCGCCGTTGAGCTGGCGGACCTGCTGCATCGGGAACGCCTTGATGATCGCCTGGCGGACCTTGAGATCCTTCACCCGGGTCGTGTTGATGTTGTAGAAGGTGGTGAACGGGGTGAGGCCCTGCATCGTGCGCTTCATCAGTTCCGGGTCGCCGATGACCTGCTGGATGCGCTCGGTGGCGATCGGGTTGTGGAAGGTCATCGCGTGCTTGTCGGCGCCGTTGTCGGCGATGAAGCGGTCGGTCGACTGGAGTGCCTGGACCCCGAACTCCATGTGCCACTTGTCCGGGTAGGCGTTCCTGATCGGGTCGGTCGCCGGGTCCCAGTGCTCGTTGCGCTCCAGGTCCAGGGACTTGTCGGTGACGTGGCTCACGATCTTGTACGGCCCGGCGGAGAAGGGCTGCCTGTCGTACTTCTCCTTGGTGTCGTGCTTCTTCGGCACCGCCCCGTAGCCGGTCATCGCCACGGTGAAGTTGAAGTCGGGGTGGGGCGAGTTGAGATGGAAGACGATGTTCTTGTCGTCGACGGCCTCGATGGTGTCGAGGTGCTTGCCGTCATACGGGCCGGTGTACTTCTGTCCCTTGGGGAGCAGCCACTGCTCGGCGTACGGCGGGCCCTCGGTGGCGAACGGGGCGTAGAGGCGCTCGAAGGAGTGCTTGATGTCGGCGGTGCTGATCGGCGAGCCGTCCTGCCACTTCAGGCCGTCCTTGAGGGTGAACTTCCACGTCTTGCCGCCGTCGTCGGTGCTGCCCGCGTCGACCGCCAGGTCGCCCACCAGGGTGAGGCCGCCGTTGTCGGCCACCTTGTACTCGGTGAGCTGCCGGGTGAACAGCTTGGAGGCGGTGGCGTTGTAGTTCAGGTAGATGCGCGCGGGGTCGAGGTGGGAGAAGTCGTCGCGGTCGATCATGTTGACCGTGCCGCCCTTGACCGCGCCCGGCTCGGGGGCCGCGGGTCCCTTGGAGTCGTCGCCGGTGCCCACCGCGATCTTGTTGAGCGCCTTGACGTCCTGCGACTTGGCCGGCGCCGCGGCCGTGGGCGCCGTCACGCCGCCGCCGCCCTGGGCGCAGGCCGAGAGCGCCAGCATGCCCGCCGCGAGAGCCGCGACGGCGCTCACGGCCCTTCTGCTCGGAGATCTCATGTCGTCATTCCTTATCGTCGTGTCTTGGGATCCAGCGCGTCCCTGAGCGAGTCTCCGAGCAGGTTGAAAGCGAGCACGAAGATCACAATGGCCATGCCGGGGAAGATGAGAAAGGTGATGTCCTCGCGGTAGACCTCGGCGCCTCGCTGGATCATCCGGCCCCAGTCGGGTGTCGGCTCGATGATGCCGACGCCGAGGAAGGACAGCGCCGCCTCGGACGTGACGAACAGCGGCAGCAGCAGCGTCGACTGGATGATGATCGGCGTCCACAGGTTGGGCAGGAGTTCCTTGAAGATGATCCGCGCGGGGGAGGCGCCGGTGACCCTGGCGGCCTCCACGAACTCCCGCTCGCGCAGGGAGAGCACCTGGCCGCGCAGCAGCCGTGCGATCGTCGCCCAGCCGAAGAGGGTGAGCACGGTGATGAGCGAGGCCGCGCGCAGCCAGATCGGCGTCTCCTCCTGGGCGGAGACGAAGATCGACTCCACCACCGGCATGAACGCGATGAAGAACAGGGTGGAGGGGAAGGAGAGCAGGATGTCGATGACCCTGCCCACCAGGTAGTCGGTCTTCCCTCCGGCGTACCCGGCGGTGAGTCCCACGACGACGCCGATCACCGTGGTCAGCACGGTCGCCGCCGCCGCGATCAGCAGCGAGGTGCGGATGCCGTAGATCAGCATCATGAAGACGTCGCGGCCGAGACCGGGTTCGAGGCCGAACCAGAACTCGCCGCTGATGCCGCCGTTCGGCAGGACGGGCCAGCCGTACTCGTTCAGCAGGCCGGGGCGTTCCTGGCCGTAACGGGTGTATGGATCGTTCCCGTAGACCAGGGAGATGAGCGGCGCGCAGATCGCCGTGAGGAGGAAGAAGAGGACGATGCAGGCGGAGATGACGCCGGTGCGGTCGCGGCGGAACCTCAGCCACGTCAGCTGCCCCGGCGAGCGCCCCGCGGTCTCGGGCGCGGCAGCCGTGGCGGCCACGCCGGTGAGGTCGGGCGCGGCTGGTGCGGGCATGGTCATCGTGCGCGGTCTCCCAGGGGACGACCCGGGGGAACCCCGGTTGCGAAAACCATGGCAAACCGCGAGTACAGAAATCAATGGCCGGAGGAGTTCACTTTGTTTCGTTGTGCAATGTAAATCAGGTTGTGCTGCATTCTCCGTTGACATAAATAGGTGCCGACCTGGGAGAATGTTAAATGGATAAAAACTGTTATTCACGGATTTGTGACAGAGTGATGACGTGTTCGGGACACCTATATGCGATCATCTGCCATCACTGGTGTAGCATGCCGGTTTGAAGGGTAACTCTTTACTTATGGCGCCGGGGAGGTGAGGCATGGACCACGGGCTGTTCGGGCCGGAGTCGGTGACCTGGCGGGTGATGGGAGAGCCGATCCTGCTGGTCGGCGGGTTCCGTGCGCTCCTCATGCAGGGGCTGCACCCGAGGGCGATGCGCGGGGTGGCCCAGAACTCCACGCTGATGGACCCGGGTGAGGCGTGGGCGCGCTTCCAGCGCACCACGGAGTTTGTCAGGGTCCGCACGTACGGCACGCTCCCCGAGGTGGAACGGGCGGGCGCCCGGGTCAGGAAGATCCACGCGACCCTCACCGCCCACGACCCCGACACCGGCGAGCACTACCGGCTGGACGAACCCGGGCCGCTGCGCTGGGTGCACGCCTGCGAGGTCGACTCTTACCTGTCCGTGGCCCGCCGGGCGGGGGTGCGACTGGACGACGACGAGGCCGACCGCTTCGTCGCGGAGTGGCGCCGGGCCGCCGAGGTGGTCGGCCTGCGCCCGGCGGACGTGCCCGGCTCCGCCGGCGAGCTGCGCGACTACATCGAGGGGGAGCGGCCCGGCCTCTACTTCGTCCCCGAGGCCGCCCACCCGATGCGGCTGGCCTTCACCGCGCCGCTGCCGTCGCGCCTGGCGCCGCTGCGCCCCGTCCTGCCCGCGCTCACCATGCTCGCCCTCGCGACCATGCCGCGCTGGGCCCGCAGGATGTACGGCCTGCCGGCCACGCCCCTCAGCGATCTGTGGGCGAGCGCCACCCTGAAGACGCTGCACCTGGGCATCGGGCTGGTGCCCGAGCAGGTCCGCTACGCCCCCGACGCCCGCAAGGCCAGACGGCTCATGGCGGTGTGAGCGCCGATCCCCGGAGCGCCCGGCGGGTGGCCGTTCGCGGCGCCGCACCAGACCCGTGGATCGAACACCGCACGGGAGAAGAAGGCCCGCCTCCCGGGTGTCTCCGTGCCGCGGGCGGGATCGGCCGCGACGGTTCGCGCACCTGCCGAACGGCCTGCTCTTCCTGGTCAGGCCGTGGACCGGTGGGCCGGCGGGTGGCCTGGCCTGGAGGGTGCCCGGCGCCGTCATCGGGGGTCGCCATCCCGTCGACGACCAAGCTAGCGCTTGTTAATTCCCCGGGGCCGGTCCACCTTTTTCCTGCGGAACATGGCAGACTGAGATAAGAGCAAGCGTGCTCCGGGGTCGGTGAAATTCCGAACCGGCGGTGACAGTCCGCGACCCGGCCGAATCCATCGGCCGGTTGACCCGGTGGAAATCCGGGACCGACGGTGAGAGTCCGGATGGGAGGAAGCACGCGGGCGATCGGGCATCCACGTGGGCGCCCGCTCGCCAGGCGGTGCGTTCACGCACCCTGCCACCCCCGGGGCCCGCCATGGCTGAAGCTGATGGCGAGGAGGAGGGCCCAGGGTGAGCGACCTCATCCACATGCGGCGGGCGATCGAGCTGGCCGCAGGCGGCAAGGGGACGACCAGTCCCAATCCGGTCGTGGGATGCGTGGTCCTCGACGCCGGCGGACAGGTCGCGGGGGAGGGATACCACGCCCGCGCCGGCGGCCCGCACGCCGAGGTGGCGGCCCTGGCCGAGGCGGGCGAGCGGGCCCGCGGCGGCACCGCCTACGTCACCCTCGAACCCTGTGACCACACCGGCCGCACCGGCCCGTGCACGAAGGCCCTCGCCGACGCGGGCGTCGCCCGGGTCGTCGTGGCGGTGAGCGACCCCAACCCGCTGGCGGCGGGGGGCGCGGAGAGGCTGCGCGACCTGGGAGTGAGCGTCGTGACCGGCGTGCTCGCCGAGGAGGCGGCCCGTGGAAACGCCGAGTGGCTCACCGCCGTCCGCCTCCGCAGGCCCCACGTGACCTGGAAGTTCGCCGCCACGCTCGACGGCCGCTCCGCCGCCGAGGACGGCACCAGCCAGTGGATCACGTCCCCGGAGGCGCGCGCCGACGTGCACCGGCTCCGCGCCGGTTGCGACGCCGTCATCGCGGGCGTCGGCACCGTGCTGGCCGACGACCCCCGGCTCACCGCCCGCCCCCCGCGCGCGCACCCCGCCGGGCCGCCGCTGCGGGTGGTGGTCGACTCCTCGGCCCGCACGCCCGCCACGGCCCAGGTGCTCTCGGACGAGGCGCCGACCCTGCTGGCCGTCGCGGAGGACGCCACGGTCCCCGAGGGCAGGGCCGAGATCCTGCGGCTGCCGCGCGTGCCGTACGGGCTGGATCTGCACGCGCTGCTCGCCGAGCTGCGACGGCGGGAGATCGTCGGGGTGTTGCTGGAAGGCGGGGCGACCCTGGCTGGTTCGTTCATGAGGGAAGGGCTGATCGACCGCGTCGTCGGCTACCTGGCGCCGGCGTTGCTCGGGGCGGGCGCGGCCGCGCTGGGCCCGGCCGGGGTGCGGACGATCGGCGAGACCCACCGGCTTGTCTACGAAGACGTCACCCCTGTCGGGCCCGACCTGCGTGTGGTCGCCCGGCTGGCGAGCAAGGAGGGCTGAACCAGATGTTCACCGGAATCGTTGAGGAGCTCGGCGAGGTCGTCGCGGTGGAGCCGCAACGCGCCGCGGCCAGGCTGTCGATTCGCGGCAAGATCGTCCTGGGCGACGCGTCGCACGGCGACTCGATCGCCGTCAACGGCGTGTGCCTGACCGTGGCGGACACGGACGGCGAGGTCTTCACCGCCGATGTGATGAAGGAGACCCTGGAACGCAGCGCCCTCGGCGCGCTCCGGCCGGGCTCCCCGGTCAACCTGGAGCGTGCGGTCCGCGCCGACCAGCGGCTGGGCGGGCACATCGTGCAGGGCCACGTCGACGGCACCGGCGTGCTGCTGTCCCGTGAGCCCGACGAGCACTGGGAGGTCGTCCGGATCTCGCTCCCCGCCGAGCTGGACCGCTACGTGGTGGAGAAGGGCTCGATCGCGGTCGACGGCGTCAGCCTCACCGTGACCGCCGTCGATCAGGGCGCGTTCGCGGTCAGCCTGATCCCGACGACGCTGCGGGAGACCACCCTCGGTCCGAAACGCCCCGGCGACCCGGTGAACCTGGAGGTGGACGTGATCGCGAAGTACGTGGCGAAGCTGATGACCGGGGTCAGGTCGTGAGCTGGGCCGAAGCCGGATTCCACCTGCTCGGTCAGGACGTGCTCTGGGCCGACCTGATCGGCAACATCTGCGCGCTCGGCACGGTGCTGCTGGCGATCAGACGCACCATCTGGACCTGGCCGGTCCAGCTCACCGGGGCGGTGCTGCTGTTCGCCGCCTCGATCAGCGCCCACGTCACCGGCAACGCCCTCAAGCAGGTCCTCTTCGGCGCGCTGGCGGTCTACGGCTGGTGGAAGTGGTCATACGGCACCCGCGAGGGACGATCCCTCCCCGTACGGCCCGCCACCTCGGGCGAGCGCGCGGCGCTGATCGGCGCGCTGGTCGCCGGCACCGCCCTGGTGGCGACGATCTTCTGGTCGGTCAACACCTTCTTCTTCGAGATCTCATGGAACCCGCTGCCCGACGCCTACATCTTCGTGGGCAGCGCGGTGGCGACCTTCGCGCAAGGCAGGGCCCTGATCGACTTCTGGTGGATCTGGGTGCTGGTCGACCTGGTGGGCGTACCGCTCGCCTTCGCCTCGGGCCTGGTGGTCTCGGGGGCGGTATACGGGGTGTTCCTGGTGCTCGTCGTGATCGGTTACGCGACCTGGCAGCGGGAGTACCGGAACACGGACGAGGTGGTGACGGTATGAGCGACATCAAGCTGGACCCGATCGAGAGAGCGATCGCCGACATCCGCGACGGCAAGGGCGTCGTGGTGGTCGACGACGAGAACCGGGAGAACGAGGGCGACCTGATCTTCGCCGCCTCGGCGGCCACCCCCGAACTGGTCGCCTTCACCATCAGGCACGGCAGCGGCGTCATCTGCGTGTCCGTCCGCGGCGACGAGCTGGACCGGCTCGGCCTGCCGCTGATGGTGAGCGACAACCGCGAGCGGATGCGCACCGCCTACACCATCAGCGTGGACGCCCGCGACGGGGTGAGCACCGGCATCTCCGCCGCCGACCGCGCCCACACCATCCGCGTGCTGTGCGACCCGGCCACCGGCCCCGACGACCTGGTACGGCCGGGCCACGTGTTCCCGCTGCGCTACCGCGAGGGCGGCGTGCTCGCCAGACCGGGACACACGGAGGCGGCCGTCGACCTGGCCGTCCTGGCCGGGCTCCCCCCGGCCGGCGCGCTGTGCGAGGTGGTCAACGACGACGGGACCATGAAACGCCTCGCGGAGCTGCGGGCCTTCGCCGACGAGCACGACCTCGCGCTGGTCTCCATCGAGCAGCTCGCCGACCACCGCCGCCGCACCGAGAGCATGGTCACCCGGGTCACCGAGACCGCGCTGCCCAACCGGCACGGCGAGTGGCGGGCCTACGGCTACGCCAGCTCCCTGGACGGCGGCGAGCACGTCGCGCTGGTGTACGGAGACCTCGAAGACGGCGAGAACATCCTGGTCAGGGCACATTCGGAGTGCCTCACCGGTGACGTGCTCGGCTCCCTGCGCTGTGACTGCGGGGTGCAGCTCGACGGCGCCATGGCCGCGATCGCCGCCGAGGGCCGCGGTGTGGTCGTCTACCTGCGCGGGCACGAGGGACGCGGCATCGGCCTGCTGGCCAAGCTCAAGGCGTACAGCCTGCAGGACAACGGCAGCGACACGGTCGACGCCAACGTGGAGCTCGGGCTGCCGGTGGACGCCAGGGAGTTCTCCAACGCCGGGCAGATCCTCGCCGACCTCGGCGTCAAGTCGGTCAGGCTGCTCACCAACAACCCGGCCAAACTACGCGGGATGGACGGCTACGGCATCAAGGTGCTCGGCCGCGCTCCCATGCCCGCCGCCGTGAACCCCTACAACGAGAAGTACCTCTCGGCCAAGCGCGAGCGTCTCGGCCATTACATTCCCGAGGAGATCGGATGAGTGGGGACGGGCGTCCCGAAACCGGGACGGTGGACGCGAAAGGGCTGAGCGTCGCCATCGTGGCGGCCCGCTGGCACGAGAAGATCACCGACAGGCTGGCGGCGCGTGCCGTACAGGCGGCGCGTGACTGCGGCGCGCAGGCCACCGTGGTGCGGGTGGCGGGCTCGCTGGAGATCCTGGTGGTCGCGCAGGCGCTGGCCCGCACGCACGACGCCGTGGTGGCGCTGGGCGCGGTGATCCGCGGTGAGACGGCCCACTTCGACTACGTCTGCGACGCGGTGACGGCGGGGATCACCCGGATCTCCCTCGACGAGGAGACCCCCGTCGGCAACGGCGTCCTCACCTGCGAGAACCTCGACCAGGCGCTCGACCGGTCGGGCCTGCCCGGCGGCAAGGAGGACAAGGGGTACGAGGCGACCGTCGCCGCGCTGGAGACCGCGCTGATCCTGGGACGGGCGCGTGCCTGATCCGAGCTGACCTGAGCTGACCTGAGCTGATCCGTGTCATCCGCGTGGCTGACCCGGGAGACCGCCGAGGGGGTGCGGTAGGTTGCGTTCGTCCACGTCAGACGACCATGTGAGCGCCGATGTATCAGAACGCGACCCCGCCCTCCCTCCCCGTGACCTGGCGGCCACGCAGAGGCAGGATCGTCGCGTACGGCTTCGCGGCCGTGCTGGTGGTCGGGTCGGTGATCCTCGCGATCGCCCTGCCCGACCCGTTCACGATCGCCGACAAGCTCGCCATGGTCGCGCTGGGCTGTCTGATCGCCGGTGTGCTGCACCTGCTCGGCCGCTGCCGGGTCGAGGCGGACGAGCAGGGCCTCACGCTGGTCAACGCGCTGCGCGTGCACCGCTACTCCTGGCCGGAGGTGCTCGACGTGACCCTCATCGAGGGCGAGCCCTGGGCGAAGATCGACTTCGCCGACGGCGCCACGATCGGGGCGATGGGCATCCAGGGCTCGGAGAAGGAACGCGCCCGGCGGCAGGCGGCCGAGCTGCTCGCGCTGATCCACGAGCGCGCCGAGGCCGGCGAGCCCTGACTTCGTCAAGATCCACCGGAGCCCTCAGGCCCCGCCCCGGCGTAGCCTGATGGTGTGCTGAGCAAGCTTTCCGGCAGGGCCGCGGACATCGACTCGCCGACCAGGCTCGCCGACCTGCTCGACCAGCAGGCGTACCTGGCGGACGAGGGCCTGGCCACCGCATGCTTCCTCGCCCTGCGGATGGGACGCCCGCTGTTCCTGGAGGGCGAGGCCGGCGTCGGCAAGACCGAGCTGGCCAAGACGCTGGCCACGGTGCTGCACGCGCCGCTGATCAGGCTGCAGTGCTACGAGGGACTCGACGCCGCCCAGGCCCTCTACGACTGGGACTTCGCCCGCCAGCTTCTGCACCTCAAGGCCGCCGAGGCCGCCGGGATCACCGACGCGGCGAAGCTGGAGGGGGAGCTGTACGACAGGCGGTTCCTCATCGCCAGGCCGCTGCTCCAGGCCCTGGAGACCCAGCCGAGCGTGCTGCTCGTCGACGAGATCGACCGGGGCGACGACGAGTTCGAGGCGTTCCTGCTGGAGATCCTCTCCGACTACACGATCTCCGTGCCCGAACTGGGCACCATCCGCGCGTCGTCGCCGCCGGTGGTCGTCGTCACCTCCAACCGCACCCGCGAGGTGCACGACGCGCTGAAACGGCGCTGTCTCTACCACTGGCTGGAGCATCCGCCCTTCGACCGCGAGGTGGCCATCCTGCAGCGCCGGCTGCCGCACTGCTCGGAGACCCTGGCCCGGCAGGTGGCGCGGGCGGCGGAGCGGCTGCGCGGGGCCGACCTGGTCAAACCGCCGGGGATCGCCGAGACGCTCGACTGGGCCGAGGCGTTGCTCACGCTGGGCGCCAGGGACCTCGACCCCGGCACGGCCGCCGCGACCCTCGGCGCGGTCCTCAAGCACCGGGAGGACCAGACCGCCGCGCTGAGGAACGGGTTGTTCGGTGGCACGTGACATCGTCGCCACGATGACGGGGTTCGCCCGCACGCTGCGGGCCGCCGGGGTCGCCGCCGACCACGAGCGCACCCAGAACCTGTTGCGCGCCCTGTCCGCGCTCGACGCCGGTGTACCGGCCGACGTCTACTGGGCGGGCCGCCTCACGCTCTGCGCCTCGCCCGACGACCTGGCCAGATACGACCGCTGCTTCACCGCCTACTTCGGCGGCCTGCGCGCCGCCCCCGCCCGGCCCGGCGCGCCGGTGGTGACGGTCACCCGGCACACCGCCGCGTTCGACGGCCACCCCGGGACACGGGACACCGAGCCGGAGATCCTGGCCACCAGCGCGACCGAGGCCGAGACGCTGCGCCACCGTGACGTGGCGGGGCTGAGCGCGGCCGAGCGCGCCGAGGTCCACCGGCTGCTCGCGCTGCTCGGCGGCCACCGGTCCCGCCGCGGGTCACGGCGGTTCACCCCATCGCACCGGGGCGGACTCGACCACCGGCGCACGACCAGGGAGATGCTCCGCAGGGGCGGCGAGGTCGCCGCGCTGCGCCGCCGTACGCATCGGACCAGGCCGCGCCGGGTCGTGCTGGTCGTCGACGTCAGCGGCTCGATGACCCCCTACGCCGACACGTTGCTGCGCCTGGCGCACGCGCTGGTCAGGTCGGAGCCGCGGGCCACCGAGGCGTTCAGCGCCGGCACCCGGCTGACCCGCCTCACCGCCGAACTCCGCCACCGCGACCCGGGCCTGGCCATGGACGCGGCGTCGGCGGCGATTCCCGACTGGAGCGGCGGCACCCGCCTCGGCGAGGAGCTCAAGGCGCTGCTCACGCTGCACGTGGCGCGCGGCGCGACCGTGGTGATCGCCTCGGACGGCTGGGAACGCGGCGACGCCGGCCTGCTCGGCGCCCAGATGGCCCGCCTGGCACGGCTCGCCCACCGGGTGATCTGGGTCAATCCGCACAAGGGTCACGAGGGTTACGAGCCGCTGACCGCCGGGATGCGGGCGGCGTTGCCGTACATCGACGACTTCGTGGCCGGACACAGTCTGGCCGCGTTCGAGGAACTCGCAGAAAGGCTCGGCCATGCGTGACGTACTCAGCCAGATCACCCGGTGGTGGGCGGCGGGGGAGAAGTTCGGCCTGGCCACCGTGGTGAACACCTTCCGCAGCGCGCCGCGCCCGCCCGGCGCGTCGATGGCGGTGCTCGGCGAGGAGGCCGTGGGCAGCGTGTCCGGCGGCTGCGTCGAGGGCGCGGTCTACGAGCTGGCGCGCGAGGTGACCGGCACGGGCGAGGCGGTGCTCCAGAGGTACGGCGTGAGCGACGACGACGCCTTCACCGTCGGGCTGACCTGCGGCGGCATCATCGACATCCTGGTCGAGCAGATCTCCCGCGACACCTATCCCGAGCTGGGCGAGATCGCCGCCTCGATCGCGGCGCAGGAACCGGTCGCGGTCGCCACGGTGCTGTCCGGGCCCGGCGTGGTCGGCTCGCGCCGGGTCATCTGGCCGGAGCGTGCCTCCGGCTCGCTCGGCGTGCGCCGGCTCGACGACGCCGTCGACGACGACGTCCGCGGCATGCTCGCCCAGGGGCTCACCGGCATGCGGAGGTACGGCAGGCAGGGCGAGCGGCGGCTCGACGAGCTGACGGTGTTCGTCCAGTCCTTCGCCCCGCCGCCGCGGATGCTGGTCTTCGGCGCCATCGACTTCGCCGCCGGGGTCGCCAGGCTCGGCAAGTTCCTCGGCTACCACGTGGTGGTCTGCGACGCCAGGCCCGTCTTCGCCACGCCCAAGCGCTTCCCCGACGCCGACGAGGTGGTGGTGAAGTGGCCCCACGACTACCTCACGTCGGTGACCGTCGACGAACGTACGGTGATCGCCGTGCTCACCCACGACCCCAAGTTCGACGTCCCGTTGCTGGAGGTGGCGTTGCGCACGCCGGCGGGCTACGTCGGCGCGATGGGCTCTCGCCGTACCCACGAGGACCGCCTGGCCCGCCTGCGCGAGGCCGGCCTCACCGAGGCCGAGCTGGGCCGGCTGCGCTCGCCGATCGGACTCGACCTCGGCGCGCGCACCCCCGAGGAGACCGCGGTCGCCATCGCGGCCGAGCTGATCCAGCTGAGGTGGGGCGGGTCCGGCAGGCCGCTGACCGACACCACGGGTCGCATCCACGGCGAGCCGTAGGCGTCCGGCGGCGAATCTGGGAGAACATCTGAAGTGGGCGTCCGAGCCCTTGAGCGCATCTGGAGGAGCCACGAACACATCCACGGCGACGGTGGGGCTGCTGCTCGCGGCGGGCGAGGGCCGCCGGCTGGGCACGCCCAAGGCTCAGGTCGAGTTCGAGGGCGAGCGTCTGGTCGACAGGGGCGTGCGGACCCTGCACGACGGCGGCTGCCATCCGGTGGTGGTGGTGCTCGGCGCCGCGATCCTCCAGGTGTGCGGGGCCGTGGTCGTGGCCAACCCCGAATGGCGCTCGGGGATGGGTTCCTCGCTGCGAGCAGGTCTGTCGGCGCTGCCCCCCGGGGCCGAGCGGGTGGTGATCGCCCTCGTCGACCAGCCCAGAATCGAGGCGGAAGCCGTGCGCAGGCTCGTCGCCGCCGCGCACGCGGGCGCGTCCGTCGCCGTCGCCACGTACGGCGGAGCGCTGCGCAACCCGGTCCTGATCACGCGCGAACACTTCGCCGAGGTCGCCGAGGTCGCCGTCGGCGACGTGGGCGCCCGGGCCTTCCTGCGGGCCCGCCGCGACCTGGTGACCGAGGTGCCCTGCGACGACGTGGGTGATCCCACCGACATCGACACCCCCGAGGACCTCGCGATCCTGGAGAACCGCTAGCCCTGTCTCCGCACGTTGGGGTCATTGAGGATCAAGCGGATGTTCGATACACGAGATATCCGCTGAAATCACCCACGTGGGGGGAAACGAGGGGCTAGCCGCTGCTTCCGCTGCGATGTCCGCGACTGTCACGGTATTTCCGTATCATCGACTGCATGACCCCTGAGCGCCCGGAGCCCGTCCACCGTGGCGAGCTGCGCATCTCGCATGCTGATCGTGAAGCGGTGGTAGAGCGGCTGAGGGAGGCGGCGGCCGAGGGTCGCATCGACCTCGACGAGCTGGATGCCAGGCTGGGCCAAGCCCTGACCGCCAAGACCTTCGCCGATGTGGCGCCCCTCACCGCCGATCTGCCGTCCGATCCGCCCCCGGATCCGGGGAAGCCGCTGGTCCTCAAGGGAGGCATGCACGGCGCGGTGCGCGCCGGGTCCTGGCAGGTGCCAGCCAAAATAGCCGTGTAC
This sequence comes from Dolomitihabitans soli, assembly GCF_022213955.1. Taxonomy (GTDB): domain Bacteria; phylum Actinomycetota; class Actinomycetes; order Streptosporangiales; family Streptosporangiaceae; genus Streptosporangium_A; species Streptosporangium_A soli. The sequence continues at coordinate 840,129 of NZ_JAKNTW010000001.1, forward strand.
GGCGGGATGGGCAGCGCCAAGCTGGATTTCACCCGGGTCGGCTGCCGGCTGCCTGAGGTCGAAGTGGAAGTGCACGGCCAGATGGGCGGTGTCACGGTCATCATCCCCGACGGCTGGGCCGCGGACACCGGAGGAGTGGATCCCGGCCTCGGCGGGTTCAGGGACAAAACCACCCCCGACCGGCTCCCGGGCACACCGCTGATCCGCCTCATCGGCACCGGCGGTGCGGCGGGCGTGGTCATCCGCCACCCCAACAGCTGGGAACGCCGCGCGCTGAGACGCAGTCAGTCGCGGTGAGGAGCCGAGGGCTCCACCCCCCTGCGTGACTACAGCCGTAGTTCGGCCACCGCGGCGTGGTGGTCGCTGCCGGGGGCGGGCTCGACCGCGGCGCGGGTGGCGACGAGGCCGCGGTACAGGATGTGGTCGGGACGCGTGACGGGGAACCGCGCCGGCCAGGTGAAGCCGAAACCGGCGCCGGCCTCCAGATGGGCGTCGGACAGCGGGGGTACCAGGCTGTCGAGCTGCCGGTCGGTCGTGGCCGTGTTGAGGTCGCCGAGCAGCAGCAGATGCCTGCTGCGGTCGCGCGCGATCAGCCGCCGCGCGGTGGCGAGCGTCTGGTCACGTCGGACCGTCTCGCCCGGCCTGGCCGAGGCCAGATGCATGACGTAGACCGTCACCCTGCCCTTGGGCGTCCGGACGACCGCTCGCAGCGCACGCTCCCAGCCGAGGCCGGTGTCGATCCGGCGGGTGCTCGCGATGGGGTAACGGCTCCACAGCCCGACCGTGCCCACCGTGTAGTGGTGCGGGTAACGCGCGCGGAGCACCCGGGGGAGCCGGGCTCTGGCCTGGGCGGTCATCTCCTGCAGTGCGATCAGGTCGCGCCGGCCGGCCACGGCGCGGACGGTGTCGACCGGGTCGGTGTTCGCCGCGCCGACGTTCAGGGTGGCCACCGACAGGTCGCTGGGCCCGCCGGGCGGACTGCGCAGCAGGCCGGGCGCGAACAGCAGCCCCCAGACGGCGGCGGGCACCAGGGCCGCCGCGACGGGGGGCCAGGAACGGGTGCAGAACGCCGTGACCACTAGCACGGGCACCGCGAGCCCCAGCCAGGGCAGCAGGCTCTCCAGGATCGGCGTGGCCCCGCCCAGCTCCGGCAGCAGCCGATGGCCGCCGAGCAGCACCGCGAGGAACCCCGCGGCCACGATGACGGCCCTACCCAGCACAGCGCTCCCCCACGATCGTCATCCCGGACTGCGAGGTTAGCGGGCTGAAGACCTCTGAGTTGCCGCCACTGGCCGCTCGGATGTGGTTGGCCGGCTCGGCTGGTGGGTCAGGCGGTGGGTTCAGTGGCTACCCCCAGTAGTCCTGACTCCGGACGGAACGCGGAAACTCCACGATCGCCGCACTGTAAGCCATGACACTTCGTCTATTCGATCCGCCCCCACCGGCCATCCTTCGCGATCCGGCACAGTGCGATCCCGACGACGGTCTCCGGAGGGACATAACCGAAGGATCGCGAATCATAACTCTGCTCGGGATTATCGCCCAACAGATATAGATGCCCCTTGGGAACATTGCTCCCGCATTCTGGACTCTTACCCTCGGGGCCGGTGTCCGTTGAAGCCCCGGCCACACGGGCCACCCTCTTGATAAGCAGCCTGCTGAACCGGCCGTCTGCGTGCACGTCAAGATCGGGACCGACGGCGGGGCTTCCGAGAGCGGCGAATAACGCTTTAAGGTCGCGAGGCCGTTGCACGACGACTATCCGATCCAACGTTCGTGTCTCGCAGGCATTTTTCCACACCAGAACACGATCCCCGGCCAGGAGGGTGGGCTCCATGCTACTGCCGTTCACCTTTGCGACGATCAGGTACCTCCGCACCACGCATACTGTGACAAGCGGAAAGATCGCGAGGATAAGTGCTGCGAGATGGAAATCCATTCTATCCCCTCGGTGGAGATCAATCGATGGGCGCCGGCCCCATGCTTATCTCGTAGCCGTCCGACTGCAAGGAAAATAGCTTCGAATATACCCCTGCGTCATTCATGAGTTGATCGTGGGTGCCGTCCTCGGCAATGACGCCCTCATCGACGACAAGGATCCTGTCGGCATCGCGAATAGTGTTCAGCCTGTGCGAGATGAGGATCGTCACTCCTCTGCTTCTCATACCCTGCAGTCGTTCTCTGATGTCCGCCTCGCCGTTCGGGTCCAAACCAGAGGTAGGCTCATCCAGTAGAAGTAAGTCACGGCTGCCGCGGAAGAACGCTCGAGATATCGCGATTCGCTGCCATTGTCCCCCGGAGGGGACGACGCCTACCGCCGCGTCATTCTCATCCGGCCCGCCCATGAACAATCGAGAAAGCAGGGTGTCGTAGCCATTGGGCAGATTCTCAAGGTAATGTGCGATGTCCGCCTGATGGGCGGCCCGCTGAATCAGCTCCGCCTCGCCGATTCTGGCGATGTCGCCGAGTGCCACATTGACGGCCGCCGACATGTCATAGTTCATATGATCCTGAAATACCACACTGATCTTGCTGCGGAGTGCATCGACATCCATTTTACTGATGTCGATGCCATCCCAAAGAATTGTTCCCGACTGGGGCTCGTAAAAACGGCATAGAAGTTTGATCAGAGTGCTCTTGCCGGCGCCGTTGAGTCCTACAATGCCCACGGCCTGGCCTCGCGGGATGAAAAAGCTGACACCACGCAGGACCCAAGGATGTCCCTCTTCGTATTTAAACCAGACGTCGCGAACCTCAAGGCCTTCTCTCAATTGTGGCAACAGCGCGTCGTCGTGCGACGACGTCAGCCGCGATCGTGCGTGGACCAGCTCGCCGAAATGCCCGAAAAGCAAAAGTGACTCGTGAAGGCCGCCGACCGCATTCATGATGGAGCCGGCCGCTGTCTGGACACCTGTCGCGGCCGCTATGAATGCGGTCATTTCACCAATGCTGAGCGACCCGTCGCGAACGGCCCACACGGCCCAGATGCCGCCGAGTGCGATCGCCAGTATCCCAAGTCCGGAAAGAAACGTTTCCGTCAGCGACTCTTTCCTCTCGACGCTCTTCTTGGCGGCGTTGGCCCGGTTCCTGTCTGCGATTGCCTGTCGCTTGAAGAACTCGCTCAGATTGAACAGTCGAATTTCCTTGGCCGCTGACACGCTGACGAGGAGATTGCTGAAGAAGAACTCTCTGCGCTGTATCGGGCTGATATGCTCAATCACGGCCACGCGCCGCCTCGCGAGCCGCAACTGATTGAGAAGAACGACCACCGATGTGACGAGCAGGCTCGAGGCCATGGGAAGGCTGATGACCGCCAGCGCCCAGAGGATTCCCACCAGAGATATGGCATCACGAACCAAGCCTAACAAGCCCATCACGAGCCGATCACAGGTAGCGGTGGCCTGCTGCGCATGACGGATTCGGTCGAGGAAGTGCGGGTCTTCGAAATGGCTGATGCCTTTGATGTTCGCTAGAGCATCATATAAGGAGCCGACAGCCCTGACCCCCGCGCGTCTCCCGACCTCATTCCCGAAGTACAGAGTCCAGCTCGGAATGATCGCGCCCAGCAGCATCGCCCCCATGAGGCTGGCCAGGGATACACCGACAACGGAGATGGGAGCCCGCATGATCAGCGCATCCACAAGCACTTTCGTCTGCACTACGACCACGATGGGAAGTGCGCCCTGTATGACAGTCAGAACCGCGTGGCTCACCGTATGTATCCGTGCCGCCTGCCACACGATAGAGGTGGCGTGGGCTCCGGCTCTGACGAGCCGGTACGGCGTTGTCAGCCATCGCTCCCAGTGCTTCGGCCACATACAGCTAAGCCCTTGCCAGTTCACCGGTCAAAGAGCGCATGTCCGTCCCTGCGGCGATCACCACTCCGTCTGAATCGATCACGTACAACATCGGGTACGCCTTGGAATCGAACGCCTTCGAGATGTTCCCATCGAAGTCCTCGACGACTACCTGGGATACCTCACGTAGCTGGCTCACATAACGATCCATCTTCGAGGTATCAGCCTGGAAAACAGCGCTAATCACCTGGCCCCCGTTCACCGTAAATTCCTTCGAGTAGGCGAGGAACTCGGGGAGGAGGACCTCACACGGTGCGCAGCCAGGGAAGAAGAATCCCACAAGAGTAGAACCGGTAGGACTTGGCATGGCCACCTTGTGGCCTGCGACATCGACGGCTGTAGTCGCGTCTACCACCGCACCAAGCCGTAGACCCGAGTACGGAACATCTGTGAGTTCCGATCGCAGCCGAATACTTTCCTGTAATTTAGCCATAGCACTCCGGAACGCCCGAATCGTCAGCAGGATGAGGAGGAGGTTGCCCAGCGAAAGCACGCCCACGGCCACAACCGCGATCTCTGCCATGTGGAGTAATTCCTTTCACTTGTGAGTGGTCTCTGATGCATAATCTTGGTCGATAGGACCGGCGTCATGCAGTATGTCCCCAATTTTTCACCCACCACGAACATCAAGGCCACCGCTAACCCGCAGCTGACCGAGGTCAATGCGGAGAGTGCGTCCAACGGAAGTGGCTCTTGAGTGGTTAGTGTCAGTCCCAGGACCGCCAGTAAGAAGAACGCTGCATTGCGCAGGACATGACGAACGCCAAGGGGAACCGATGTGTCGCCGAAGCAACGGCAGGGTCTTGTTTTCTTGGCCCTGATAGCGAGCAGCACCGTGACTAGAAGAACAGCGGTCATCGCCAGCGAGACAAGGAAGCCGGGGCCGGCTGTCACATCGAACGCAAGCAGGAGCGGGATACAGAACTCAACCAGCATGAGAAGAGCGGCCAGTCGCGTCGCCCAGCGCATGGATACATGGAACAGGTAAATGAGGTATTCATGGAACTGCTTTCTGGAATCACGCGTCCATATTTTCGAGATTGCAGCCCAGGCGAACACGGTAGCCAGAAAGGATCGGATTCCAATTTCCAGATAGACCATTATGCGACTCGCTGAATTCTGCTCAGAGAACTTGGGGGCTACACGATGGTGCAGTGCGGAGATAGCACGAGGGGCTTCCTCCTTGGGGGCGCTGTTCAAGCGGAATGACGACCTCAAGGAGGAAGCTGCCTACTACCGGGCTAGCATGTGCCGCATGAGTCCGTCCAGCATGCCCAGCCGGTTCCGTCGCAGTAGTTCACGCAGGTCTTGAGCTTTGAATGCGTACTCGTGCAGTAGGTGCACTGGTAGGCATAGGCAGGCGGGCAGTCCGCCTTGACAGAGACTTCGGGAAGGATGACCGACAGAGCTTGGCCAAATCTTTTCCTAAGCAAACGCATCGTGCTTCGACCTCCGAATTTCTTCGCTGATGATATGCGCCTTGAACTTGTGTGCGTCGGACAATGCCCGACATGGGGATTGAACGGCGCCCTGCCGAACAAGCACCTACAGCGCGCCGGCAAGAGCCGCAAACACCTCACCGTCTTACGGTCACACCAAATTCGACTGGGTGGTTTCTGGATTTCCACCGGATGTCGGCACGCAAGCCGGGGAGCATCCCCTTTGAGATCGGCACGAAAAGTCACGATTATCAAAGAGGATGCAGGCCGCTACCGGGCTAGCACGTGCCGCATGAGTCCGTCCAGCATGCCCAGCCGGTTCCGTCGCAGTAGTTCACGCAGGTCTTGAGCTTTGAGCGTGTACCCGTGCAGTAGATGCACTGGTAGGCATAGTAAGGCGGGCAATCCGCCTTGACAGAGACTTCGGGAAGGATGACCGACAGAGCTTGACCGAGCTTTTCTGCAAGCAATCTCATCGCGCCTTGACCTCCGATTTGCTGATGATCAACTCTTTGAATTGCATCGGTTCGTGAATGTCGAAAGTTCTTCGTAGGCGTTTAGTGCACCCTCCTTGCTCGATTGTGTGCCGCACGGCCGGCGATGGCCTCGCCAAGGATTCCCCGTTCATGCGGCTTTACGGGATCCACTGCTTCGATCTGCGTCAACTATGTGGCGCCTGCTGAAATCCTGCGCTCCAACGCTCACTTTGTCGTTGACTCTCCTTGCACGGCTGTTGACTAATCCTGCACAGCCGTGGTGTACGAGGGGGAGTGTCTGTAGTCGCTAAGCCCCAGCGCGTGGCGATGGCGTGGATGGGGCGGTTGCGGAGGGAAGGATCGGCAAGGTCGTGGCGGCAGCGTTCCAGGCGGCGTTCGCGGATCCAGGCGGCCACGGCGCGGCCTTCTTCCTGGAAGAGGATGTACAGGAGGCGGGTGGAGATCCCGTGGGCGGTGGCGATGGTGTCGGGGGTGAGGTCGGGTTCGCCGAGGTGCTGCTGGATGAAGGCGTGGATGCGCTGCTTCAGGGCGCGTCTGCGGACCTCTGTGGGGATGGTTTCCTCGGCGTCCGCGTAGCCGGCGAGGACGGTGGTCAGGAGGTCGACGGTGACCTGAGTCAGGGTGGGGATGTCGGCTGGGGTGAACTCGCCGGCACGTGCGTTGAGGTCGGCCAGCCAGCGGGCCAACACCCCGCCCATGCCGCGGCGCCCGTCGATCGGGACAGCGAGCAGGTGCCGCATCGTCTTCTCCGGTATCGGCAGCAGCGCGCGTGGACACTGCACGGTCAGATGCGACCAGTTGTCCGGGAGGGCGTGGGCGTCGCCGCGGAAGAGGCGACTGCTGTCCAACACCACGAGGTCACCGGTACGCAACTCCGTGTCACTCCCGGCCACAGAGAGGACGCCCTCCCCGCAGAGGAAGTAGTTGATCTGGTACACCTCCGGGTCGGACTGCCGTATCACCTTCGCTGTCCGCGCGATCTCCAGATGCGGATAGGCCAGTGCGGACGCCTGTAATCGCCCTAAGTCCACGACGCGCATCTTGGCGCGGAAGTCCTCGTGGTCGTCGCTGCGCAGCCGGTTGGGCATGTGCGACCGTGCTGTGATTTCCCGCCACAGCGCAAACCGCTCCGGTGCGGCCACGACCTCCGTGCTGAAGTCGGTCACCAGCATCCAGCACCCCCCTCTAGCCGCCGGTCACCGCGGCTTTCGAGTTGAGTTCCATGCGAGACTCTGCAACAGAGCCGCTCATTGGAAGGTCCTACTTCTCCCGAACTGATACGGACAGGTTCTCTTGGGCGCGATTCCCAGACCTGATCCCGCTCTTGGCGCAGGAATGGGTGGGTTCGCCGCCCGAGGAGTACACACAGAGCCTTGTGGACACAAACGAGCCCTCATTAAAGGGGATCGCGCCGTGCACATCCAAGGTCTTTCGGCTGTCCCGAACAATCCCGAACAATCCAGAACAATCCCGAACGTTGTCGCGCGGGCCGGAACCGAGTGATCTCACTCGTGTCACCCGAGCCCGCCGAAGAGAGTCATGCGGTGGCCGAATCCCCGCACCTGGCAAGGCCGGGTTGCGCCCGCGGACGTGGTGTATGGGCTTCTCCAGCTAAGGGCCTCGTTCGCCGGGTGCCAACGCGCGGCTTTCCGAAGCGGAGGGCGGACCGATACGCTGACGGCGCATACCGAACAAGATTCTGTGCCAGCAGTGTCAGCAGTGCCATCGTCACGTCGCGGGAAGGACGCTCACAATGCGTATCGGGATGGGCCTCAACTACTCCGGGGGCTTCAAGGAGACGGTAACGGCGCTCGCCGACTACGAGAAGGCAGGGCTCGGCATCGTGTTCGTCGCCGAGGCGTACAGCTTCGACGCCGTCAGCCAGATGGGCTACATCGCCGCCAAGACCGAGCGGATGCAGATCGCCTCGGGCATCCTCCCGATCTACTCCAGGACCCCGACCCTGCTGGCGATGACGGCCGCCGGGATGGACTACGTCTCCGACGGCCGGTTCGTGCTGGGCCTCGGCGCCTCCGGTCCCCAGGTCATCGAGGGATTCCACGGCGTGCCGTACGACGCTCCGCTGGCTCGTACCCGCGAGGTCATCGAGATCTGCCGCAAGGTGTGGCGGCGGGAGCGGCTGATCCACGACGGCAAGCACTACACGCTGCCCCTCCCGCAGGGGCAGGGCACCGGCCTCGGCAAGCCGCTCAAGCTGATCAACCATCCGGTGCGCGCGCGGATCCCCATCGTGGTCGCGGCGATCGGCCCGAAGAACGTCGAGCTGACCGCCGAGCTCGCGGAGGGCTGGGAGCCCATCTTCTACGTGCCCGAGAAGGCCGCCGACGTGTGGGGGACGTCCCTCGCCGCGGGCAGGGCGCGGCGCGACCCCTCCCTGGGCGACCTGGACGTGGTGGCCCAGGCGAGCCTCGCCATCGGCGACGACGTCGCGGGCCTGCTGGAGTTCGGCCGCCCGATGGCCGCCCTCTACATCGGCGGCATGGGCGCCAAGGGCCGGAACTTCTACAACGACCTGGCCCGCCGCTACGGCTACGAGAAGGAGGCGGAGCAGATCCAGAACCTCTACCTGGAGGGCAAGAAGGAAGAGGCCGCCGCCCTCGTGCCGTACGAACTGCTGGAGAAGATGTCGCTGATCGGGTCTGAGGGCTTCATCCGCGACCGGGTGCAGGCCCTCCGCGACTCGGGCGTCACCACGTTGAACGTCAATCCCATCGCCGCCACCCACGAGGAGCGCGTCCGGTTGATCGAGAAGATCGTGGACATGGCCTCCTGATCGGGTGAGGGCGCCTGGCGATGACCGTGAGTGCTGGATCATGTGCGTTCTGTTGGCAAAGGCTCTCTGAAGTTGTTAGCATCTGCCTTGACCTGCCAACTAGTTCAAATATGGTGGAGGCATGAGTGCAGAGGTCGTCGTCCCGTGGTCCAAGCTGCTTCAGCAGCCCAATCAGGTCGTCTCCCTCCTGGAGGAGGCCGTGAGCGTCAGGCTCGCCCGGCGTGACGCCGAGGACCTCGTCATCACCCGCGCCTCCAGGGCGGAGCGGCAGGCGGGCAGCATCGGCGACATCACCAGGACCATGGCGGCCATGGTCCGCGCGGAGGGCGGCGCGGACGTCATCAGGCGCGCCGTCCCCGACGCGTTCCCCTGGATCCGCGTCATGCCCGCGGAGGCGCTCGACGAGTTCGCCGAGGAGTTCGTCGAGACGGCCCGCGGCTGCGCCGAGTTGGGCGTCTTCGCCCCTCTGGAGGTCGTCGTGGCCTCCTGGAAGCACACCGCCGAGATCGAGGCCGACCCCGAGCTCCACGCCATCCTCACTCGCCCGCTGACCCTTGACGGGCCTCGTGTCCCGATGCCCGAGGTCCGAGAATGAGCCCAAAGCGAGGAGACAGCGCCACGCCGCCCCCCTTGGAGGAGGAATGGGAGATCCGGTTCGACTCCACCGAGGTCGCCCGAGGCTGGACCGAGTTGTACCGCCAGGCTCCCGCTAATCTGAGGGTTTGCTACGACATCCTGCGGCTGAATCCGGCACCGGCCGGGGAGACCTCGCGACATCATCTCCTTCGCCGAGAGCACGCCCGCAGGTCAACCAGTTACTACGACTTCGATCAGTGGCAGTACGAGGTCACGTCGGGCGGGCGGGTCTGGTACGTGGTCGAGGAGAAAACGCGCACGGTGTGGATCACATACGCCTCACCGGCGCATCCCAAGGAGACCGAGTGACGGTCTCGTGTGCTCCGCTGTTCCTGGCGTGAGGGAGTGACGTCACGCCGCCCTTCCCGAAGGGTGGAGTGACGTTCGCCCCGAACCGCCCTCCTAATGTGATCGCTATCACTAATGGAGGGCGGAATAGTGGGTTTTGGGTGAGTGTTGTGGATCTCCGTGACATTCACTGTGGTGATCGTGTGGCTGGTGGAGCGGCTACATGTCGATTTGTGCCGCATCATGGGCGGGCTCTGTCGCTGATCGCGTCGTCTGACGCTTGATCGCCTCCCAAGCCCGTTTCCCCTGTCACCAGGTCACCTGCCATGACCTGTGACAGGCATGCCAGAAAGCATTTCGATGACCCGTCTCAAACGGATTCCGTTCTCTCTCCAACTACTGGCCGGCCTGGTGCTCGGTGTCGCGCTCGGTCTCCTCGCCCGGGCCGGCGAGATCGCCTGGCTGGGCGACACGCTCACCCAGATCGGCTCCATCTTCGTCTCGCTGCTCAAGCTCGCCGTACCGCCGCTGGTGTTCACCGCGGTCGTGGTGAGTGTCGCCAACCTGCGCAACGTCGGCGGCGCGGCACGGCTGGCCGGCAAGACGCTGGGCTGGTTCCTGGTCACCTCGCTGCTCGCCGTCGCGGTGGGGCTCGGCCTGGGCCTGCTGACGAACCCGGGGCGCGGAGTGACCCTGGCCGCCGAGGGCGCCAAGGCGCCCGAGCACGTCGGTGGCTGGAGCGACTTCCTGACCGGGATCGTGCCGACCAACGTCGTCGAGGCGTTCAGCGAGGTCAACGTCCTCCAGATCGTCTTCCTCGGGGTGGTGCTCGGCGCGGCGGCGCTGGCGGTGGGGGAGAAGGCGGAGCCCTTCCTGACCTTCAACCGGAGTGTGCTCGAACTGGTGCAGAAGGCGTTGTGGTGGGTGATCCGCCTGGCGCCGCTCGGCACGCTCGGCCTGGTCGGCAAGGCGGTCACGACCTACGGCTGGGACCTGCTCGCCCCCTTGGCGACCTTCAGCCTCGACGTCTACATCGGCTGCTTCATCGTCCTGCTGGTGATCTACCCGGCGCTGCTGTTCTTCGTCGGGCGGGTCAACCCGGCCCGGTTCCTGCGCAAGGCGTGGCCCGCGCTGGAGCTGGCCTTCGTCTCCCGCTCCTCGGTCGGCACGATGCCGCTGACCCAGCAGGTGGTGACCGAGCGGCTCGGCGTCCCGCGTGACTACGCGTCCTTCGCGGTCCCGTTCGGGGCGACCACCAAGATGGACGGCTGCGCCGCCGTGTACCCGGCCCTCGCGGCGATCTTCGTGGCGCAGGTGTTCGGGGTGCCCCTGGGCGTGGGCGACTACCTGTTGATCGCCTTCGTCTCGGTGATCGGCTCGGCCGCGACCGCCGGCCTGACCGGCGCGACCGTCATGCTCACCCTCACCCTGAGCACCCTGGGGCTTCCGCTGGAGGGCGCGGGCCTGCTGCTCGCGATCGACCCGATCCTGGACATGATCCGCACCGCGACCAACGTGGCGGGCCAGATGGTGGTGCCGGTCCTGGTCGCGCGTTCCGAGGGCACCCTCGACCAGGCCGTCTTCGACGCGCCGGGCGAACCGGCCGAGCCGGGTAAGCCGGCCGAGAGCGCGCTGCGGGCACCTGCTCCGGCTTGATCCCGGACACCGAAACGGCCCCCGTCCTCGCAGAAGGACGGGGGCCGTCGTGCTCCGGGGTGGGGGCACGACCCGGCGGCGCACCCGTCGAGGGAGGAGGGCGAGGTCCGGCCACCGAGGTGTTGAAAACATACCCTACAACGGGCTTTACAGGTAGATATCAAAAGAAGTCATGACTATCCGGGGAGGCGGTTCCGGGCGGATGACTGAGTTCGTCCCGCTCGCCTTGTGAACTCGCCGGCCCGCGGAACCCGCCCCCGTTACCGGAGGCGGGAATGCGGTGCCGAGATCCTAGTCGCGTGCCATCAGCGTGAGGGCATAAAGGGCGATCGCGGCGAAGTCGTCGGCGGGTTCGGAGGTCTGCCAGGATCGCACGTCGTCGGCATAGCGGGAGTTATGACCGGTGAACCGCTGATAACGATCCGGGCCCGCCGGGCAGCGGGTCATCTCCTCGAAATGGTCGCCCAGGCCGTCTTCGAACTGCTCCTCGCCGTTGGGGCCGTTGACCACCGCGCCCGTGGCGCTACGGCCGGTGAGGTTGGCGATCTGGTGGTGCGGGCACCGCAGCGCGTTCTCTCCGGCGCCGGTCATGAAGGACACGCCCCAGGCGTTGGCCCCGAAGACCCAGCCGCGCTGACCGGTGCCGAAGGCGTCGTAGGAGCGGTCGCCGCTGACCGAGCGGTAGAGCCGGGAGGTGGCGGCCAGGCCGAAGGCGTGCGGCACCGAGTCGAACTCGTCGTACCTCGCCCCGGCGCGGAACGGATCACCCGCCGCCCGGCCGGCGCCGATCTTCAGCTGGGCCTTCAGGTCGCCGATCAGATCCGCTTCGGAGACGGCCAGATCATGGGAACCCGGCGTGTCCTGTGAGATCGCGTCCTCCAGCGCGTACGTGTCAGTCGTTCCGGTGCCGGCGGGGTCCGTCGTGGCGCCGGTGCGCGATGGGTCCGCAGAGCTCCCGGTGTTCAGCGGCGGTGCGGTCTGGACGTACGGCCTGCCGAGGGGGTTGGGGGAGAGCAGCGGGACGTTGGTGTCCGGGGTGCGCAGGGCGCGGATCAGATCGGCGTGGGCCAGGGCGCTGACGTCGTAGAGGTTGAGCGTGTCGCCGCCCGCGTCGTGTTCGAGGTACTCGCCGGCCCAGTGCGCGGCCTGCTCCAGCCAGGTGGCCGCGCGCGGGTCGCCCAGCCGCTTCCCGGCCAGGGCGAGCTGGGCGCCGCCGAGTTCCATGTCGTCGCGCCACACGCTCTCGGGATAGAACGCGAACGGCAGCGAGGTGACCAGCCGCCCGACCTTCTCGGTCTTGGCCAGCGCGTAGACGGAGGCCGCCTTGCCGAGCAGCTCGCGTGCCCGTGCCGGGTCGGGTTCCACCTGCGCGGCGAGTGCGAAGGCGGCAGCCGTACGGCCGGCGAGGTTGGGGCTGAGCGGCTTCCCGGGTGGCGCGGCGCGGAAGACGGGACGATGGCGGATGAACCGCCGGTCCTCGCCCTTGTCACGGTCGTCGGCCTCGGGCAGCCGCCAGATGTCGTGGTCGCCGAGGAAGGTGCCCTTCTCATCGCCCGCGCCGATGCCGACCTGGATGTAGAGGGTCCGGGTCGTCTCGTCCCACATCTTGTCCAGCCACTTCAGGCCGTGTGCCGCCTCCGCGGTCAGCCGGGGGTCGGCGAGCGGTCCGGCGTCGCGCGCGGCGGCCAGGAGCAGCGTGTCCACGTAGGCGAGAATGTGGGTGAACTTGAGGTAGTCGCCCGCGTCGAACCAGCCGCCCTCGACGTCGACGGCGCCGCCGATCCGGGTCAGGCCGCCCTTGATCTGGTCGGTGTCGGGGCCGGTGAACTCGGGCCACTCGTAAACCGAGGCGGACCGGTCGGTGAGATGGCTGGGCCGGCGGTGCGACTCGCCGGGGAGCACGTCGGCGCCGTCGCGCTGGTTCTGGAAGAAGGTGACGACCTTGGCCGCGGGCCCGCCCGTCACCGCGGCGGCCGGGCCGACCTGGAACGACGGCGAGGTGGCCGCGCCCGCCTTGACCCGGTAGCGGCCCGGTGCGCGGACACGCGTGAGATCGAGGTCGTAGACGTGGGGGTACCGCGAATTCCAGGCGCCGAGGTCGGCGCCCGCCCGGCCGCTGAGCACCTCGCGGCCGCGCTGATCCACCACGGAGAAGCGGTGCGCGCCGGTCCCGGTCGTCATCAGGTAGGCGTGCTTGGCCTCGGCGGGGGCGAACCCGACCTGGTCGACCCTGACGAGCCCGGCGGGCGCGGTCGTCGCGACGGCGGGGCTCCCTCCGGCCAGCAGGGCGGTGGACAGGGCCACGACGGCCAGTGTGCGAGAGCTCATCGGGCGCTCCAAAGGGGGGATTGAAGTTAGGAAGCCTTCCTAATTTCGCCGGGTCACGGTATTCGCCGGGGGAAAGCATGGTCAAGGCAGCGGCTCGCCGTACATTCGAGGGCATGACCGTCTATCACGCCGATCGCCGTGCCCGCCTGGCCGCGCTCCTCCCCGGGGCGCAGGCCGACGCGATGCTCGTCACCAAGGCCGTGAACGTCCGTTATCTGACCGGCCTGGCCAGCTCCAACGCCGCCGTGCTGGTCCGTGCCGACGCCTCCGCCGTACTCGCGACCGACCTGAGGTACATCGAGACGGCCAGACGGCTCTGCCCGGAGCTCACCCTCGCGGAGCACCGCGACGTCTCCGGACACCTGGTGCAGACCGCCGGTCCCGTACGGCTGGCCGTGGAGGCCCACCACATGCCGGTGGCCGAGTACAACCGGATCGGCGGCGACCTCGTCCCGTACACCGGCCTGGTGGAGAGCCTCCGCATGGTCAAGGACGAGGCCGAGCTCGACCTGATCCGCACCGCCTGCGAGATCACCGACCAGGCGTTCGCCGACGTGCTCACCGAGATCAGGCCGGGGAGGACCGAGCGCGAGATCGCCAGGGCGCTGGAGTTCCGGATGATGGAGCTCGGCGCGGCCAAGCCCGCCTTCGACTCGATCGTCGCCGCGGGCGAGAACGGCGCGGTGCCGCACCACTCGCCCTCCGACCGGCCGGTGGCGCGCGGCGACCTGGTCACCATGGACTTCGGCGCCCTGCACGAGGGCTACCACGCCGACATGACCAGGACCGTCGCCGTCGGCGAGCCCGCGGCCTGGCAACGCGACGTCTACGACCTGGTCCGTACGGCGCAGCGCGCGGGAAGACACGCGGTACGGCCGGGCGCGAGCGTGCACGACGTCGACGCGGCGGCCCGCGGGGTCATCGCGACGGCCGGGCACGGGGAGTATTTCGGGCACGGCCTCGGCCACGGCGTCGGCCTGGAGATCCACGAGGTACCGTTCCTCGGCCAGGATAAGCCCGGTAGACTACAGGATCGAGTTCCGATCACGGTTGAGCCTGGGGTCTACCTACCAGGCAGGGGCGGCGTCCGCATCGAGGACACGCTCGTGACGCGAGACGGCCGGCCGGAGCTCCTTACCCAGACGACCAAGGAGCTGCTGGTCCTGTAGGAGCAGGGGCGGTAGCCGTACGCGGGAGAGAAGCGAGTGGCGACGACGAACGATCTCAAGAACGGCATCGTGCTGAAGCTCGACGGTGGCGAGCTATGGGCTGTCGTGGAGTTCCAGCACGTCAAGCCCGGCAAGGGCGGTGCGTTCGTGCGTACCAAGCTGAAGAACGTCCTGTCGGGCAAGGTCGTCGACAAGACCTTCAACGCCGGCGTCAAGGTCGAGGTGGCCAACGTCGACAAGCGCGAGATGCAGTATTCGTATCTCGACAACGAGGACTACGTGTTCATGGACACCGAGACCTACGACATGGTCAACGTGCCGAGGGCCACCGTGGGCGGCGCAGCCGACTACCTGCTGGAGAACACCCTCGCCACGGTGGCGTTCAACGAGGGTGCGGCGCTCTACGTCGATCTGCCCGCCGCGGTCGAGCTCACCGTGTCGCACACGGAGCCCGGTCTGCAGGGTGATCGCTCCACCGGCGGCACCAAGCCCGCCACGCTGGAGACGGGGGCCGAGATCAAGGTCCCGCTGTTCATCACCCCCGGTGAGAAGGTCAAGGTCGACACCCGCACCGGCGATTACCTCGGCCGGGCCTGATGTCGGCTAGGGGAAAGGCGCGCCGCCGCGCGCTGGACATCCTCTTCGAAGCCGAGTTGCGCGGTGAGGACCCGCTGGAGGTGCTCGCCGAGCGGGCGGAGAGGGCCGAGCCGCCGGTCAACGAGTACACCTCGGCCATCGTCGAGGGCGTGTGCAGGCACCGTGACCGCATCGACGAGCTGATCTCCACCTACGCCGAGGGCTGGACCCTGGACCGGATGCCCGCCGTCGACCGCAACGTGCTGCGCGGCGGGTCGTACGAGCTGCTGTGGATGCCCGACGTGCCCGAGGGCGTGGTCATCAGCGAGTGGGTCCATCTGGCCGCCGAGCTGTCCACCGATGAGTCCCCTCAGTTCATCAACGGCCTGCTGGCCCGTTTCAAGCAGCTCAAGCCCAGCCTCAGCCTCTGAGGACCCCGGATCCGGCGTAGGCTGGGGCCAGGTCGAGAGTGGTTGAAGGAGGCTGAAGGTGCGGACCGAAGGTGTCACCCGGCAGGCGGCGGTCCCGGCGGCGCGGACCGCCGTGGTCTGGGACGCGTTGCGTGCCGCGCTCGCCGCCAGGGTCTCCGCCACCGGGCGCGAGCGGCTCGACATCGTCGACGCCGGGGGCGGCACGGGCGGTTTCGCGGTGCCTCTCGCGGAGCTGGGCCACGCGGTCACCGTCGTCGACCCGAGTCCCGACTCGCTGGCCGCCCTGGAGCGGCGCGCGGCCGAGGCCGGCGTCGGCGTGCGTGGCCTGCAGGGCGACGCGGCCGACCTCGGCGAGCTGCTGCCGCCGGCCACCGCGGACCTGGTGCTGTGCCACAGCGTCCTGGAATACGTCGACGACCCGGCCGGCGCCCTGAGCGCCGCTGCGGGTCTGCTGCGGCCGGGCGGCGCGATCAGCGTGCTGGCCGCCAATCCGGTGGCCACCGCGATCCATCGCAGCCTGGCGGGGCGGTTCGAGGAGGCAGCCCAGGTGCTCACGGATCCCGTGGGCAGGTGGGGCGACCGCGATCCGACGCCTCGCCGGTTCACCGGGGAGGCGCTGGCCGGGCTGCTCGTCGCGACCGGTTTGGTGCCGGGCGAGGTGCACGGGGTGCGGGTCTTCGCCGACCTGGTGCCCAGCCGCCTCATCGACGGAGAGCCCGGCGCCGCCCAGGCCCTGGTCGCGCTCGAACAGGCCGCGGCCTCCCACCCCGTGTTGCGCGACATCGCGACACAACTCCACGTGCTGGCCCATCGATAGAACGCGCGTTCGCATAGGATGACGATGTGTCCAGGAAGCAGCAGATTCCCAGGGTCGCCTCCACGGGGAGCGCCGACGACACGGGCTGCTCGATCCTGCACGTCGACATGGACGCGTTCTTCGCCGGAGTCGAGTTGCTCGACCGCCCCGAGCTGGCCGGCACCCCGGTGATCATCGGTGCGCCGGGCGCTCGCGGCGTGGTCCTCAGCGCCACCTATGAGGCGAGGAGCTTCGGCGTCCACTCGGCGATGCCGATGACCCGGGCCAGGCGGCTGTGCCCGCACGCGACGATCATCCCGCCGAGTCACGGCAAATACTCCGAGGTCTCCCGGGGTGTGATGGAGATCTTCCACTCCATCACCCCCCAGGTGGAGCCGATCGCCTCCGACGAGGCGTTCCTGGACGTGGCGGGCGCCCGGCGCAGGCTGGGCTCGCCCGCGGAGATCGCCGCGCTGATCCGCGCCCAGGTCGCCGAGCGGCACGGCATCACCTGCTCGGTCGGGGTGGCGAGCAGCAAGTTCGTGGCGAAGCTGGCGTCGCGCCAGTGCAAGCCAGACGGCCTGCTGGTGGTCCCGGCCGACGGTGTGGTGGAATTCCTCCATCCGCTCCCCGTGGCCGCTCTTTGGGGCGTTGGGGAGCGTACGGAGCAGTCCCTGGTCCGGCTGGGCATCAACACGGTGGGTGATCTGGCGCGGGTGCCGGTCGCCACCCTGCGGCGCGAGCTCGGCCAGGCGTCGGGCACCCATCTCGCGGCCCTGGCGTGGGGGCGCGACGAGCGGGCGGTGACGCCGCACGTCCCGGACAAGAGCATCGGGGCGGAGGAGACCTTCGCCACCGACGTCGACGATCCCGCGGTGATCAGGCGCGAGTTGCTGCGCCTGTCCGAGCGGGTGGCCGCGCGGCTGCGCGCGGCCGGCCATGTCGGTCGTACGGTGAGTGTGAAACTTCGCAGTTCCGATTTCAAGACGATTACCCGGGCGCGCACTCTGCGTGAGCCTACCGACGTCGCCAAGGAGATTTATGTCACAGCGTGTGACCTCTACGCGTCCGCCGGCCTCGACCGGGTGCGTCTGCGCCTCGTCGGGGTAAGAGTGGAGAACCTCCGAGGTGCGGAGGCGGCCGTGCGTCAGCTTACTCTGGGAGAGCGAGAGACTGGCTGGAGAGAGGCAGAACGCGCTATGGACAAGGCGGTTCGAAGATTCGGCCCAGATGCGGTCCGCCCGGCGTCGCTGGTTCGGCCGAAGTTTGATGGAATAGATCTATGACGTCACCTCCGGTTTGGTCTACGTTGGACGTTTTCTTTCGCCTACGTCTACAGCCTCGTATTCTGGGGATAACCGACCGCGAGGTTCGGACACCCCGTGTCGTCCGTTGCCGTCTTCCCCGTCCTGGGGCCGTCCTTGGGAGGCGCCGTGCCGCTCTCTGAGCACGAGCAGCGCTTGCTCGACCAGATCGAGCAGGCCCTCTACGCCGAGGACCCGAAGTGGGCCAATACCGTCCGGATCCGTGATCCGCGCAACCACTACAAGCGCCGCCTGGTCAAGGCCTCTATCGGCTTCCTGCTCGGCGTCGTGTTGTTGATGGTCGGTGTCGTTTCGCAGTTCATCCTGCTCGGTGTCGGCGGCTTCGTGGTCATGCTTCTCGCGTGCCTGTGGGGCTTGTCGAGCTGGAAGAAGATGAACGGGTTCGGTGACTCCGCGGGAGCCGCCGCCACGCCCGCGGCCCCACCGGGCCCGCCGGGCAAGGCGGCGCGCCGCGGTCCCCGTCCAGGGTTCATGGAGCGAATGGAAGAGCGCTGGCGCCGTCGTCACGACGAGCGCTGAGCACTCCTGTTCGAATGGTTCACGGCGGCATGCCGCCATGCGGTCGAGCCGCCGGGGGGGGGGGGGGGGGGGGGGGGCGGGGGGGGGCGCGCCCCCCCGGGGGGGGCGCGCCCGGGCCCCGCCCCCGCCGCGGCGCCCCGCCCCCCCCGCCCCCCCCCCCCCCCACGGCTGGTCGGACTCTTGAGCGATGGTTCGCGCGGGGCCGGTCAGACACGGTCCACGGGACCGTGTCCGACCGGCTCACCCGAGGCCCGGTCAGACCGGCTTACCGGTCAGACCGGCTTACGCGACGGCCGGCGCACCCGCAGGTTCTCCAGCCGGTCGAATCCGTCGAGCAGTCGCTCACCCATTCCGCGCAGGCGCCGCAGGGTCGAGGGCGGCAGCAGCACGGCTCTGATCCTGCGTCCCCGCGACACGGTGGCGGCCAGCGACCTGCGGACCCTGTCGAGGTCCTCGGCGAGCGGGCGGATCTCACCGGGCGTCCTGGCGAACAGCATCCGCTCCGTCGCCGACGCGATCCTGTCGATCGCCGCCGTCGAGAGCGCGTCGAACCCACAACTCTCGGTCAGCCTGCGCGCCAGCGCCCGGGGGGTCTCGCTCGCCGGGCGTGACATCCCGTAGTCATAGAGCGCGTCGTCGAGTTCCGCCCACGCCGCCGACACGGACGCCGCCCGCCTGTCCACCCGGATCCGGCCCGCCGTGGCACCCGTGGTCCCGCCGGAGTCATCGGCCACGGCGGTGGACTCCACGGGAGGCCGGGCGATCATCCGCCGCCGCCTGCTCCGCGCCACGACGCGCAGCGACGCGGGGATGAGCAGGATGAGCAGCAGCACCACCAGGCCTGCACCGATCTGTGCGAGGAGGGGTGTGCCCTCGTCCACCGTGACGGGGGCCAGGGCCCCCTCGCGGTCCAGGGCGCGCGGGTTGCGCGTGGCGTCGGGCCCGCCGGTGGCCGTTCCCGCCTCCGGGCTCGAACTGTCGGTCGGGCTGGGCGACGAACTGCTGTCGCCCGGCTCCTGAACCGGGGGCAGGCTGTAGTCGGGGGCGCGGGCCGTACCCTGGCCGAGGCCGCCCGAAGGCGTGGGCTCGAAGGCGAGCCAGCCCACTCCTTCGAAGTACAGTTCCGGCCAGGCGTGCATGTCGTGCGTGCCGACCTGCCAGGAACCGCCCCCGATGCTGCTGCCGCCGGTGTAGCCGATCGCCACCCGCGCCGGGATGCCGAGGATGCGGGCCATCACCGCCATCCCCGCGGAGAACTGCTCGCAGTAGCCGACCCGGCTGTTGATCAGGAAGTCGTACAGCGCCGAGCTGCTGTGGCCCTGGGTGCGCAGATCGTAGGTGAAGTTGCCGGTCTTGGTGAACCACTCCTGCAGCGCGACCGCCTGTTCGTACGGCGTGTCCGCCTCCCGGGTCACGTCCTCCGCCTGCTCCCGGATCCTCGGGTGCACGTCGCGCGGCAGCCGCAGATAACGCTCGGCGACCTCCGGGTCGGGCACCCCCGCCGCGTTCAGCATCGCCGGCGTGGGGGCGGGACGGTCGGTCGCCACCTGATACTTCAGGCCGCTCGCGTAGTCGCGGGTGGAGAAGACCATGAGCGTGCTGCGGTCCGCGCGCCAGTCGCCCTCCGCCACCACCCGGCTCGCCGGGTACGGCAGCGGCAGGAACTGCAGCTCGTCGATGTCGTCGCTGATCTGGATGGTGCTCTCGGACCGTTTGACGGGTACGGCGGAGCCCTGTCCGGGGGGCGACGGCAGGGGGCCGTTCTCCACCCGGTTCTGCGGGCTGCCCGTCGGCGGCGTCATCGTCCACTGCTCGCCGGTGAAGAGGTCCAGCGACCAGATCCGCATGTAGTGCGGAGCGCTGTCGCTGCTGGAGTAGGTCAGCACGGTGGCGTTCTCCGGCAGCGTGAGATAGCCCCGCATGCTGACGATCGGGTTCGGGATGCTGATGGTGTTGCCGCCCCTGCCGGGTCCGGAACCCACGCCGAAGCCGAACATCGGGTTGGGCTCCAAGGTCGGCAGCAGCCCCGGGAGCAGGATCGCCAGCGCGATCGCGGTGACCCCGATGCGCTTGCCCGAGAGGCGGAGCTGCCCGGCGTCGGGGTTGCCACGCGTGATCCCGCCGACCCGGCGCACCAGCACCGCCCTGCCCCAGTGGCCGATCCGTTCCCGTCCGTCCGCGAGCAGCAGGCCCGTGTAGCCGAGAGCGGCGAGGATGAACGCCGGCCACCCGATCGGGTCGGTGACGATCTCCGCGGGGACGACGAACAGGGCCAGCAGCGGCAGGCCTGCCAGCGCGGCCCTGCGCATCCGGGCGGCGAGGAAGTCGACGATCACGGCGATGATCCCGATTCCGCCCGTGGTGAGCAACGTGATCGCCTCGTTCGAGGGCACGGGCGCGGCGAAGCGCTGGATGTCCTCGAACGCGGTGCCGACCAGCTCCATGAGGGCGAGCGCCGAGTCCCGGGTGGGCACCACCCTGGCCCACGCGTCGTCACCGGCGAAGACCACCGTCAGGTAGATCCACAACACGGCCAGTCCGGTGAGCGGCACCAGCCAGCGCGGGAAGGCGAAGTGCGAGGCGAACACGCCCATCGCCGTGATCACCAGGATGGCGCCGAGGCCGCTGACGAACCAGGTGCCGCCCGCGAAGAGCGGGTAGAGGGTGGCGGCGACGGCCGCCGTCGCCAGCCCGGACGCGATCGGCAACCTCATGCCGTACCTCCAGGAACGCTCATCATCGGTCCTGACCTCGAAGGACGCTGTGCCGCGTGATGCCACACCGAGGCGATCGAGGCGCCGGCGGGCAACCGCAGCACCCGCCAGCCCGATCCGATCAGCACGCCTCTGGCCTGCTGAAACTCCTCGGCCTCCGCGAGCTCGGGACTCTCCCAGGCGACCGTGTCGAGCAGCACGGCGACTCCCGTGACGCTGCCGTGCCTGAGCCTGGCCAGCGCGGTCGCCTCCTCCACGCCGATCGCGCCGAGCACCGCGACGATCAGGCCGTCGCCGCCGCCCTGGCGCAGGGCGGTGATGCCGTACTCGAGGGAGCGGGCCTGGCTCTGCCGTACGACGGCGAGGGTGTCGAGCAGCGACCCGCTCACCCCGGCGTCGGGGAGGTGCTCCGAGCCCTGGTCGGTGACCAGCCGCAGGCCGAGCCCTTCGCGGGCCAGATGGACGCCGATCGAGGCGGCGGCGGAGACGGCCACCTCGAAGGAGGACCGCGGGCCCTCGCCGCGGTGGGCGTACCTGCGGGTGTCGAGCAGGAGCGCGCCGCGGCTCTGCCACTGCTGCTCCTCCCGGCGCACCATCAGCTCGCCGTGCCGCGCGGTGGATCGCCAGTGCACCCGCCGCAGGTCGTCGCCTTGGCGGTACTCGCGCGGGGCCACGTCGTCGTCGCCCGCCGCGGCCACACTCCGGGTACGGCTGTCGCCGCCGCCGGTCCACTCGCCGGACAGCCGCACATGGGGGAGCGCCATCACCTGCGGCGTCACGACCAGCGTGTCACTGATCGTGAAACCCCGGGCCAGCTCCACCAGGCCGAACGGGTCGGTGATCCGCACGGACAGCGGCCCGATCGGGAACCTGCCGCGCAGATCCGAGCGGACCTTGTAGTCGATCTCCCTGATCCCCCGCGGCTCGACGCGGTCCAGCACGAAACGCGGCCGGGCGCCGAGCGCGTAGGGGACGGTGTCCTCGATCAGCAGCAGCCCGGTGGGCAGCCGCGTGACGTTCTCCAGTTTGAGCGTCACGGTGGCCTCGCCGCCCACCTCGGAACGTGCCGGGTCCAGGCGCCGCGCGCAACTCAGCCGGTAGCGGGTGCGGGCCACCACCATGGCGGCCAGCAACGGCAACGCGACGATCAGCACTCCGATGCGCAGCAGGTCGTGCTCGCCGAGGAGGAAGGCGCACAGCAGCGCCGCGACACCGGAGGCGATGAACGATCTGCCGCGCGAGGTGAGTGCCGCCAGTCCGGCCTTCACCGGCCCGGTCCCACCCCGCCGGGGCCGCTGGCCTGTGCCTCGGGCACCGGCACCCGGCGGACCAGCTCGGCCACCACCTGCTCGGGGTGACGCCGCTGGCCCTGAGCCTCGACGCTGGGCAGCAGCCGGTGCGCGAGCACGGGGACGGCCAGCTCCTGCAGGTCGTCGGGGATGACGTAGTCGCGGCCGGAGAGGGCGGCGTGCGCGCGCGCCGCCCTGACGAGTTGCAGCGTGGATCGCGGTGAGGCGCCCAGGCGCAGGTCGGGGGAGTGCCGGGTGGCGGTCACCAGGTCGACGGCGTACCTCTTGATGGGGTGGGAGACGTAGACCGCGCGCACCGCCTCGATCAGCGCCCGGACCTCCGCCGTGGTCGCGACCGGCTCCAGCTTGTCCAGCGGGGAGGCGGCCCCGTGCACGTCGAGCATCTCCAGCTCGGCGGCCGGCGCGGGGTAGCCCATCGCGATCCGGGCGGTGAACCGGTCACGCTGCGCCTCGGGGAGGGGGTAGGTGCCCTCCATCTCGATCGGGTTCTGCGTCGCGATCACCATGAAGGGCGTGTCGAGGTGGTAGGTGGCGCCGTCCACCGTCACCTGGTGCTCCTCCATGCACTCCAGCAGCGCCGACTGGGTCTTGGGGGAGGCGCGGTTGATCTCGTCGCCCACCACGATGTTGGCGAACACCGGGCCGGGCTTGAACTCGAACTCCCGGGTCTGCTGGTTGTAGGCGCTCACCCCGGTGATGTCACTGGGCAGCAGGTCGGGGGTGAACTGCACGCGGCGCACCGGGCAGTCGATGGATCGCGCCAGCGCCTTGGCCAGCATCGTCTTGCCGACACCCGGGACGTCCTCGATCAGCAGGTGGCCCTCGGCCAGCAGCACGGTCAAGGTCAGCCGGACGGCGTCTGTCTTGCCCTCGATGACAGACTCGATCGCCTGGCGGATCCTGTGCGCCGTGGCGACGAGGTCTCCGAGTTGCTGTCCGACGTCATGGCTTACTGCCACCAGGCCTCCATGAGGTGCGACGGTCGCCCCGCGCGCGGACGCAATAGCGGGAGCTTGCTTTTCCTTTTCCATTGTGTGTACCGACACTACGATGCTGTGGGTTCCTGGGCGACTTTTAGCGCCATTGCGGGTGGGCGGCACCAGTTTGCTCCTGTTTGATGCCAAACGCGTGCCGTACCCGTTCGAATCCTGTGACGCGGCTCGCCGTTCTCCCCGTCGCCGCCGGCCCGGCTTCCGATCAGTGCGCCGCCGGGTGTCTTCGACACGCCGTGCCGCGGCGGGGGCCACTCCCGGGGCCCACTCCCGCTCCACCCCTCTGAACTGGGGAAACGTCGAAAAAAATGCGATTCGGGGCGCGCGGAATCAGTTGACGGTGGGGAGAAGTGGAGTATGGTGGTGCGCAGTGGAGGGCAGGGGCTCCAGCGCTGAGCGCTTCACGAGGCACGGGAGGTGGGGCCGGTGTTCCTCGGCACTCATCAACCGCGTCTGGATGACAAGGGACGGCTGTTCCTGCCGGCGAAGTACCGTGAGGAGCTGGCGGAGGGTCTGGTGATCACCAAAGGCCAGGAGCGCTGCCTCTACGTGTTTCCCGTAGAGGAGTTTCAGCGCATCACCGAGGCTCTGCGTACCGCGCCGGTGACCGCCAAGGCGGTCCGCGACTACAGCCGGGTCTTCTTCGCCAGTGCGTCCGACGAATCTCCGGACAAGCAGGGGCGCATCACGATTCCCCAGGGTCTTCGCCAGTACGCCGGGCTGCGTCGTGACTGTGTGGTCATCGGGGCCAACACCCGGCTGGAGATCTGGGACGCGCAGGCATGGGAGACCTACCTGTCCGACCAAGAGCAGGCCTTCGCCGACCTGTCGGAGGAGGTGCTGCCAGGGGTTCTGTAGATCATGGTCGAAGTCGTCGGTGAACGAGTCGTTCGGCGAGGTCTCCACCCGCACCACCCGCCGCCAGCTGATGCACCTTCCCCGGTGTCAGGTGGCGGCAACGCGGAGCGGTTGCGGATGGGGACCTGGCCGGGCGGCAGGGTGGGGACCCGTACCAGGGACACCGGCGACGATCGACGTGCCGCATCATTTCCGCGAGCAGCGGCGAAAGGGGGTTTTCCGTCATGCGTGCAGACGACAACGGTCTTCAGGTTCGGGGCGGGCACGTGCCCGTGATGCTTGAGCGTGTGCTCGAGCTCCTCGCTCCCGCACTGACGGGCCCCGACCCCGTGGTGGTCGACGCCAACCTCGGCCTCGGCGGTCACGCCGAGGCGCTGCTCGCGGCCCACCCTTCCCTGCACCTGATCGGGATCGACCGCGATCCCACCGCGATCGAGCGCTCCACCGTACGGCTGGCGCCCTACGCCGGCCGTACGACGCTGGTGCGCGCGGTCTCCGATGAACTGCCCGACGTGCTCGCGCGCGCCGGGCGCCGGCGGATCGACGGCGCCCTCTTCGACCTCGGCGTCTCATCGCCGCAGCTCGACGAGGCGGAGCGCGGTTTCGCCTACTCCTACGACGCGCCTCTCGACATGCGGATGGACCGCGAGCAGGAGCTTACGGCCGAGCAGGTCGTGAACACCTACTCGGCGGGGGAGCTAACCCGCATCCTGCGTGATTACGGTGAGGAACGGTTCGCACCGCGTGTCGCACGCCTAATCACCCAGGAACGGGCCAAGGAGGCCATAACGTCGACTAAGCGGCTGGCCGAGATCGTCAAAATGGCGATCCCTGCCGCTACCCGGCGCACCGGAGGCAACCCCGCCAAGAGAACTTTCCAGGCACTGCGCATCGAGGTGAACGGGGAGTTGACCGCGCTTGACGAAGCGCTCCCCGCCGCCCTCGACGCGCTGGTGCTGGGCGGGCGAGTCGTCGTACTCGCCTACCACTCCCTCGAGGACCGGCTGACCAAGCAGGTGCTCGTGGCGCGAACCAAGGAGACGGGCCCACCAGGGCTGCCCGTCCCCCTTCCGGCCCACCAGCCGAGGTTCCGCCTGTTGACCAGGGGAGCAGAGCTCCCCAGCGAAGAAGAGGTGGCCCGCAACCCGCGAGCGGCGTCGGCCCGCCTGCGGGCTGCAGAGAGGATCCGTGAGCCAGTTGACGAAGACTGAGCAAGGCCGTGAGCGGGACGTCCGCACCCGTGGACCCAGGCCGGCGCGTGTGCCGGCACCGCCACGAGGCGTCCGGACCCGTCCGGCGCCGGCCCGGCCGAAGAGCCCGCCGGCCGCTCCCGCGAGCCCGCCGGAGACCGGCCGGCCCGCAGCGGCGGAACGCAAGGTCCGGCGCGTCGCCGAGCCCGCACGCCGCCGCGGCAGAGCGCCGCGTGCTCCCTTCGTGCTGCTCGTGGTCGGCCTGCTCTGCGGCGGGCTGGTGAGCCTGCTGCTGCTGAACGTCGTGCTCTCCCAGGACTCCTTCGAGGCCACCGAGCTCCGCAAGGAGAACGACAGGATCCAGCTCCTCAAGGAGCGGGAGACGCAGCGGCACGCCATCGCGGACACCCCGGAGAACCTCTCCAACCGGGCAAAGAGCCAGAATCTGCAGCCCGACGACTCGATCAACGTCATCACGCCCGGCAAGCGGGCCGCGAGCACCGACGAGACCAGGAACGGCACGGTAGCGGAGGACACGGACAGGTGAGCACCACCGGCGGCCGGGGATCCGGCCCCGGCCGCGGCGGTTCCGGCGCCTCCGGAGGACCTGGCGCCGGTCGCCGTGTCCCGGGCGGCCCGCGCAGGGCCGGTCCGCCCGCGGGGGGCGGCGCGCCAGGCGGGCGCCCGCCCTTGAAACCCCGTGGTGACGAGCCGGGGAACGACGACCCGCCCCTTCGCCCGGGCAGGTCCCGCGGCGAGGACGGCCCGGGGGCGGACAGATCTCAGGGCAGGCCCCAGGGCAGGTCCGGGGGCAGACCCGGAGATGAAGACGGTCCGCGTCCCGGCTCGGGCAGGCCCAGACGGGACGAGGTCCCCCGTACGGGAGCCGGCCGGCCCGGGGGGCAGGACCCGCGCCGGCCCGCGCGGCCGTGGTCCTCCCGGACAGGTGACGACACCCGGACCATGGGCCGGCCTCCCCGGCCGCCGCGGCCACCCCGTCAGCGGCCGCCGGCCAAGCCGCCCACCGTGCTGCGCCTGGGCAACCCGCGCAGGCGGCTGCACATCGGCCTGATCGCGATGACCTTCGTGCTGTCCATCCTCGCGGGCAGGCTGGTCCAGCTCCAGGGGCTCGACTCCAAGGTGTACGAGGCGCACGCCGCCGAACAGCGGGTGCAGCCGGAGCGCCTGCCCGCCAGGCGGGGCGCCATCACCGACGTCAGCGGGCACGAGCTCGCGGTCACCGTGGAGGCGCGTGAGGTGTCGGTCGACCCCGCCCTGATCTCCGCGGAGAAACGGACGGAGGTGGCCGCGACCCTGGCCAGGGAGCTGGGCAGTCCGCCCGCGCAGATCGTCGCCAAGCTGGCCCGTACGAACACGCGCTACCAGCTCATCGCCAAGGACGTCGATCCGGTCGTCGCGGAGGCGGTGCTGAAGCACGATTTCCGCGGCGTCAGCACCAAGCCGCAGTACCGTCGCGTCTACCCCGGCAACGACCTGGCCGGCAGCCTCGTCGGTTTCGTCGGGTTCGAGGGGCGCGGCCTGGCCGGGCTGGAAGGCGTGTACGACAAGATGCTCGCCGGTCAGGACGGCGAGCAGAGCATCGAGATCGGCAGCAAGGGCCAGCGGATCCCGATGACCCGCGACACCAGCCGGGCGCCGGTGCCGGGCCGGGACGTCCGGCTCACGATCGACCGCGACATCCAGTGGGCCGCCCAACAGGCGATCGCCTCGCAGGTGAAGGCCACCGGCGCGCGCAGCGGCAGTGTGATCATCATGGACGTGCAGAACGCGCAGATCCTCGGCATGGCCAACGCCCCCGAGCTCGACCTGAACAACTGGGAGAAGACCCCGGGCGAGGACCGGGGCAACCGGGCGGTGGCCGAGGTGTTCGAGCCCGGCAGCACCAACAAGGTCATCACCGCCGCCGCCGCCCTGGAGGCCGGTACCGTGCGCCCGGAGACCGTCTTCCAGGTCAAGGACAACATCCAGTGCGCCGACCGCGTTCTCCGGGACTCCCACCCGCATCCGCCGGAGCGGCTCACCTTCGCCGGGGTCGTGGCCACCTCGAGCAACGTCGGCACGATCATGGCGGCGGAGAAGGTCGGCGACCAGAAGCTGTACGAGAAGCTGCGCGCCTTCGGTTTCGGCGCCAAGCCGGGCGCGGGCCTGCCGGGCGAGGAGGCCGGTCTGCTGCCCGACTGGAAGACCTGGTCGGGCAGCCAGAGCTGCACCGTCGCGTACGGCCAGGGCGTCTCGGTCACCGCGCTGCAGATGGCGAGCGTCTACCAGACCATCGCCAACGGCGGGGTGCGCGTCACTCCCCAGATCATCGCGGGGATCAGCGGCGAGCAGGGCAAGAAGATCGTCCCCTCGAAGCCGGGCAAGCAGACCAGGGTCGTCAGCGAGCGCACCGCCGACGAGATCGCGGGCATGCTGGAGGCGGCCGTCGGTGAGGACGGCACGGGCAACCTCGCGTCCATCCCCGGTTACCGGGTGGCGGGCAAGACCGGTACGGCCATGCGATACGACGAGAAATGTCAGGGCTATTGTGGCTATACAGCGACTTTCGTGGGGTTCACGCCCGCCGACAAGCCCCGGCTGATCGCGCTCGCCGTGCTCCAGGATCCGAAGAAGGGGCACTACGGCGGCCAGATCGCCGCCCCGGTGTTCAAGGACGTGATGATGTTCGCGTTAAAGAGCAGGAAGATTCCCCCTACCGGCACGACTCCGCCTCCGGTGCGGATACGCGCCGGAGGGTGACGAGTGAAGGTACGCTCTCGCCGTGCGTCCCCCGTCGTCTATGCGTCCAACGACCAGCCCGCCCCGCCCGCTCTCCGGGCTCGCGGCCCTGCTCGGCGCCCCTTCGGGCGCGCCGCAGGGTCCGCGCGCCGCGGTGACGGGAGTCACCATCGACTCCCGCGAGGTGCGTCGCGGCGATCTCTACGTCGCCCTCAGAGGAGCGTCGTTCCACGGAGCCCAGTTCTCCGCTGACGCGCTCGCCGCCGGAGCCGTGGCGATCCTCACCGACCCGGGCGGCTGCGAGGCCGCCGCCGCCACCGGCCTCCCCGTGCTCGTCACGCCCGACCCCCGCGCCGTTCTCGGCCGGGTCGCCGCGTGGGTGTACGGCGGGCCCGCCGCCGACGTCATGGTCATCGGCGTCACCGGCACCAGCGGCAAGTCCACCACGACCTTCCTGCTGGAGGCGGGCCTCAAGGCGGCCGGGCACCGGGCAGGGGTGATCGGCGGGGTCGAGATCCACGCCGGCGACCTGTGCTTCACGCCCAAGCTCACCACGCCGGAGGCGACCGAACTGCACGGCCTGTTCGCCCTCATGCGCGAGAAGGGCGTCACGGCCGCCGCCATGGAGGTCTCCAGCCACGCCCTGGCACTCGACAGGGTCGACGGCGTCTTCTTCGACGTGGCCCTGTTCACCAACCTGTCCCAGGACCATCTCGACTTCCACCGTGATCTCGACGACTACTTCGCGACGAAGGCCAGGCTGTTCACGCCGGAGCTGAGCCGTACGGGCGTGGTCAACCTCGACGACGAGTACGGGCGGGAGCTGGTCGGGCGGTCCAAGATCCCGGTGACCACGTTCTCCGCGGCGGGGGCGGCCGCGGCCGGTTGGCGGGCGCTCGACGTGCGCTCGGGCGGCGACGGCAGCAGTTTCCGGGTGGTCGGGCCCGGCGGGGTCGAGGCCGACGTCACGGTGTCGCTGCCCGGCGCGTTCAACGTGTCGAACGCGCTCGGCGCCATCGTCTCGCTGGTGGAGGCCGGGGTGCCGCTGCAGGCCGCGGTGCACGGCGTGGGCTCGCTGACCGGGGTTCCCGGCCGGATGGAGCGGGTCGGCGAGGGGCACGGCTTCCAGGCGATCGTCGACTACTCGCACAAGCCGGGAGCGGTGGAGTCCGTGCTGCGCTCGCTGCGCGCGGTCACCCCCGGCAGGCTGATCGTCGTGCTCGGCTGCGGCGGCGACCGCGACCGCGGCAAGCGCCCGCTGATGGGCCGGGCGGCCGCGCTGCTGGCGGATGTGGCGTTTTTCACCAGTGACAACCCCCGAACCGAGGATCCTCTGGGCATCCTTGCGGCCATGCTTGACGGAGCACTGGAGGTGCCCGAGCATGACCGGGCTCATGTGATCATGGAGCCCGACCGTGCCGCCGCCATCGATCTGGCGATCGGCCGGGCAGAGCCCGGCGACGTCGTGATCGTGGCGGGCAAGGGCCACGAGCAGGGTCAGTACATAGCCGGCGAGGTGCTTCCGTTCGACGACCGGCAGGTCGTCGCGGCGGCTCTCGGCCGTAGAGCACATATGGAGAGTAGGGAAGAAGCATGATCCCGTTGCCGCTGGCCAGGGTCGCCGAGATCACCTCGGGCGCCCTCACGGGCATGGCCGACCCCCGCGCGGTCATTCGCGGCCCCGTCGTGATCGACTCGCGGGACGTCGTGCCGGGATCCCTGTTCGTCGCGATCAAGGGCGCCCGCGTGGACGGCCACGATTTCGCCGTGGCGGCGCGGGAGAGGGGCGCGGAGGCCGTACTGGCCTCCCGGCCCACCGACGCGCCCACCGTGATCGTGAGCGACGTGGTGGCCGCCCTGGCGGGCCTCGCCACCGCCGTCGCCGCGGAACTGCCCGCGACCACGGTGATCGGGGTGACCGGCTCGGCGGGCAAGACCACCACCAAGGACCTGCTGGCCAGGCTCACCGCACGGATGGGGCCCACGGTGGCGCCCGTCGGCTCCTTCAACAACGAGATCGGCCACCCGCTCACGGTGCTCAAGGCCGACGAGAGCACCAGGTTCATGGTGCTGGAGCTGAGCGCGCGCGACACCGGCCACATCGCCTACCTGGCGAGGATCGCGCCGCCCAGGATCGGCGTGGTGCTGAACGTCGGCACCGCCCACCTCGGCGTGTTCGGCGGCCGGGAGGCGATCGCCACCGCCAAGGGAGAGCTGGTGGAGTCGCTGCCCGCGGGGGGCGTCGCCATCCTCAACGCCGACGACCCGTACGTGCGGACCATGGCCGAGCGCACCGCCGCCCGCGTCACCTGGTTCGGCCGCTCGCCCGACGCCGCCGTCCGCGCCGACGACGTCACGATCGACGAGCGCGGCCGCGCGGGCTTCACGCTGTGCACCCCCTCGGGCGAGGCCCCCGTCAAACTCCGCCTGTACGGCGAGCACGCCGTGGAGAACACCCTGGCCGCCGCCGCCGGGGCCTACGAACTCGGCCTGCCGGTCGCCACCATCGCCCAGGAGCTGTCGGAGGCCGAGCCCCGCAGCCGATGGCGAATGGAGGTCACCGACCGGCCGGACGGCGTGACAGTGATCAACGACGCCTACAACGCCAACCCCGACTCCATGCGCGCGGCCTTCGTCGCGCTCGGCGACCTCGGCCGCCAGCGGCGCAGGTTCGCCGTCATCGCCGCGCTGCGGGAGCTGGGCGAGGAGAGCGCGGCGCTCAACGAGCAGGTGGGCCGGATGGCCGCCGGCGCCGGTCTGACCGGGCTGATCGTGGTGGGCCCCGGCTCGGGGCCGCTGCTCGCGGGCGCGTCCGGAGCACCGGTGCTGCACGTGCCCGACGCCGACACGGCGGCGGCCGAGCTGGCCCGCAGCCTGGCGCCGGGGGACGTGGTGCTGATCAAGGGCCCGCGCGCGATGGGGCTGGAACGCGTGGCGGATCTGCTGCTCGGAGGTGTCCGCCAGTGAGGGACATCATCGTCGCGGCGGCAGTGGGTCTCCTGCTGTCGATGATCGGCACGCCGATCGCCATGCGCCTGTTCTCCAAACGCGGTTACGGTCAGAACATCCGGGAGGAAGGCCCCTCGGGCCACTACGACAAACGGGGCACGCCCACCATGGGCGGCACGGTGATCGTGATCGCGGCCCTGCTCGGCTACGCGGCCTCGCACGCCGCCACGCTCTCCTCGCCGACGGTCTCCGGCCTGCTGGTGCTGTTCCTGATGACCGGTCTCGGCATGGTCGGCTTCCTCGACGACTTCATCAAGATCTACAAACAGCGGAGCCTCGGCCTGCGCAGCGGCGCGAAGGCGTTCGGCCAGCTGGTGGTCGGAGCGATCTTCGCGATCCTGGTGGTGCAGTTCCCCAACGAGTACGACATCCGCCCCGCCGAGACCAAACTCTCCTTCCTGCGCGACTTCGGGCCCTCCATCGGCATCGTCGCGTTCACGGTCTGGGTGCTCATCATCATCGTGGGCTTCTCCAACGCGGTGAACCTCACCGACGGCCTCGACGGCCTCGCCTCCGGCGCGACCGGCGTGGTGCTCGGCTCCTACGTCCTGATCGGCAACTGGCAGCTCCGCAACAGCTGCGTCGACCATCTCGGCCCCAACTGCTACTGGGTGCGCGACCCGCTCGACCTCGCGGTGGTCGCCGCCGCCGTGCTGGGCGCGCTGATCGGCTTCCTCTGGTGGAACGCGCCGCCGGCCAAGATCTTCATGGGCGACACCGGCTCGCTGGCGCTCGGCGGCGTGATCGCCGGGCTCGCCGTCACCACCCGCACCCAGCTGCTCCTGATCATCCTGGCCGGGCTCTGCGTGCTCATCACCATGTCGGTGATCATCCAGGTCGGCTTCTTCAAGATGACGGGGAAACGGGTCTTCCGGATGGCCCCGCTCCAGCACCACTTCGAACTGGCGGGCTGGGCGGAGACGACCATCGTGGTCCGTTTCTGGCTGATCGCCGGATTGTGCGCCGCGGCGGGCCTCGGCCTGTTCTACGTCGAATGGATGCCCAAGTAATGAGCGTCGTGGTGGCGGGTCTGGGCGTATCGGGCGCGGCGGCCGCCCGCGCGCTGGCGGCGTCGGGCGAGAGCGTCCTGGTGCTGGAGGCCAGGGACGGCGAGCGGCAGCGGGCGCTGGCGGGTGAGCTGGCCGGTCAGGGCGTGCAGGTGCGGTTCGGCGCGATCGCCGAGCCGCCGCCCGGCACCTCGCTGCTGGTCACCTCGCCGGGCTGGCGGCCGGACCACCCGCTGCTGACGGCGGCGGCCCGCGCGGGGGTGGAGGTGATCGGGGAGGTCGAGCTGGCGTGGCGGCTGCGTCCGCGAGGGGCCGCGCCGTGGCTCGCGCTGACCGGCACCGACGGCAAGACGACCGTGGTGCGCATGCTGACCGCGATGCTGACCGCGGCGGGGCACAAGGCCCTCGCGGCCGGGAACGTCGGCACGCCGATCGTGGAGGCCGTGTTCGGGCCGAGCGAGGTGCTCGCGGTCGAGCTGTCCAGCTTCCAGCTCCACTGGTCGGGCAGCCTGGCGCCGCACACCGCCGCCGTGCTCAACCTGGCCCCCGACCACCTCGACTGGCACGGCTCCATGGAGGAGTACACCCGTGTCAAGGGCCGGATCTTCGAGCGGGCCGGAACCGTCGTGCACAACGCCGACGACGAGCTCGCCGCCCGCCTGGCCGCGCCGTACCCCTCGGCGGTCGGGTTCACCCTGGACGTGCCGCGGCCGGGGCAGCTCGGCGTCGTGGAGGACCTTCTGGTGGACCGCGCCTTCGTGGCGAGCCCGCGCGACAGCGCGGAGGAACTGGCGTCCCTGGGCGACGTGCGGCCCTTCGCGCCGCACAACGTGGCCAACGCGCTGGCCGCCGCCGCCCTCGCCCGCTCCTACGGGGTCCCTCCGGCGGCCGTACGGCAGGGCCTGGCCGATTTCGTGCCCGACCCGCACCGGATGGAGACCGTGGCCGAGGTCGGCGACGTCCGCTACGTGAACGACTCCAAGGCGACCAACGCGCACGCGGCGGCCGCGTCCCTCGCGGCCTACCCGTCGATCGTCTGGATCGCCGGAGGTCAGCTCAAGGGCGCCGACGTGGCGGATCTGGTACGGCGGGCGGCGCCGCGGCTGCGCGGCGTGGTGCTGCTCGGCGTGGATCGCGATCGAATTCGGGAGGCTCTGGCGCGACACGCCGCGAATGTCCCGGTGGTGGAGGTGCCGGGGCAAGACACTGGGGTCATGGACCGTGTCGTCATCGAAGCCGCCAGGCTCGCCGCCCCGGGGGACACCGTGCTGCTCGCGCCCGCGGGCGCGTCACTGGACATCTTCCCCGGCTACGGAGCCCGCGGGGAGGCTTTCGCGGAGGCGGTGCACCGCCTGGCGGAAGGGGACCGCGGGCGGCGGGGATGACAACCGAGACCACGGGGAGCCCCGGAACCTCCGGGCCCTCCGGGACCACCGGCCCTCCGGCCGAGCCGGGGACGGTCCGCCGCAAGGGGTGGGTGCGCGAGCAGACCGGCTCGCTGATGGAGCTCCTGGACCGCCCGCTGACGTCGTACTACCTGATCATCGGGTGCAGCGCGCTGCTGCTCGCGCTCGGGCTCATGATGGTGCTCTCCGCCTCCAGCATCGAGGCGCTGGAGGAGACGGGCGACCCGTTCTCCTGGTTCATCAGGCAGTCCTTCTCCGCGGCGCTCGGCCTGCCCCTGATGTGGATCTGCTCGCGGCTGCCGCAGCGGTTCTTCCGGCTCGCGGGCTACCCGCTGATGGCGTTGTCGATCCTCGGTCTGCTGATCGTGATGTTCGTGGGCGAGTCGCACGGCGGCGCCCAGCGCTGGCTCGACCTCGGCATATTCTACCTGCAGCCCTCTGAGCCCGCGAAGTTCGGGCTGGTGCTCTGGGGGGCCGACCTGCTCGCGCGCAAGGCCAGGGCGGGCCGGATCGAGTGGCGGCGGCTGCTGATCCCGCTGATGCCGGGTACCGCGATCGTGGCCATCATGGTCATGCTGGGCAGCGACCTGGGCACCACGCTCGTGCTTCTGCTGATCTTCCTGTCGCTGCTGTGGGTGGTGGGAGCGCCGATCCAGCTGTTCGCCGGCATCTTGTCCGTCTCGGTGCTGGCCGCGTTGATCATGATCAAGGTCGAGCCGTACCGGATGGCGCGGATCAACTCCTTCCTCGACCCGTGGTCCGACGCCCAGGGCGCCGGCTACCAGGCCGTGCAGGGGCAGATCGCGCTGGGGTCCGGCGGCTGGTTCGGGCTCGGGCTGGGCAGCAGCAGGCAGAAGTGGAGCTGGCTGCCGCACGCGGAGAGCGACTTCATCTTCTCCATCCTCGGCGAGGAACTGGGGCTGGCGGGCACACTCGCCGTGGTCGCCCTGTTCGGCCTGCTGGGATACGCGGGACTGCGGGTGGCCTCGCGGGTCACCGACCCGTTCGTCCGGCTCGCCTCGGCCGCCGTGGTGGCCTGGGTGGCCGGTCAGGCGATCGTGAACATCGGCGCCGTGATCGGTGTGCTGCCCATCACCGGCATCCCGCTGCCCCTGGTGTCCTATGGTGGTTCGGCCCTGTTGCCCACGCTCGCGGCGCTCGGCATGTTGCTGTCGTTCGCCAAACGCGAGCCCGGCGCACGCGAGGCTCTCGCCGCGCGTGGCCCCGGACCGGTGGCTCGGGCCCTAAGCTGGCTTGGCCTGGGTGGCCCGAAGGCGAAGTCTCGCCGTACGGGCCGCTGAAGGCCGACATTCGACAGGTGAAGTGAAAGGACCGACATGAGGGTGGTCCTCGCCGGCGGCGGGACGGCCGGTCACATCGAGCCGGCGCTGGCACTGGCAGACGCGTTGCGCCATCTGGACCCGAACATCGGCATCACCTGCCTCGGCACCGAGCGGGGTCTGGAGACCCGGCTGGTGCCGCAGCGGGGATACGAGTTGCAGCTGGTGCCCGCGGTGCCGCTGCCCAGGGCGATCACGCCGCAGCTGCTCTCGGTGCCGGGACGCCTGGCAGGGGCGATCAACGCGGCGGCGGGCATCTTGGACAGGGTGCAGGCCGACGTGCTCGTGGGATTCGGCGGCTACGTCGCGACCCCCGGCTACCTCGCGGCCAGACGCCGCGGCGTGCCGATCGTGGTGCACGAGGCGAACCCACGCCCCGGCCTGGCCAACCGGCTCGGCGCGCGGCTCACCGAGCACGTGTTCACCGGCCATCCCGAGGCGTCGCTGCCGCATGCCCAGTACGTCGGCATCCCGCTGCGCCGCGACATCGTCAACCTCGACCGGCTGTCGACGGGCGACAAGGCGCGCTCCTGGTTCGGCCTGGAGGCCGACCTGCCGACGCTGCTGGTCTTCGGCGGCTCGCAGGGCGCCCGCTCGCTCAACCGGGCGGCCCTGGCGGCCGGCACCACGCTGCGCAGGGCCGGCATCCAGGTGCTGCACGTGCTCGGCCCGAAGAACACCCTCGACGAGGAGCCGCCCCCCGGCGATCCGCAGTACGTCGTGCTGCCCTACGTCGACCGGATGGACCTGGCGTACGCCGCCGCCGACTTCGCGCTGTGCCGCAGCGGGGCGATGACCTGCGCCGAACTGACCGCGGTGGGCCTGCCCGCGGCCTACGTGCCGCTGCCGCACGGCAACGGCGAGCAGCGGCTCAACGCCGCCCCGATCGCCCAGGCCGGCGGCGGTCTGCTGGTCGACGACGCCGACCTGACCCCCGAGTGGATCGTGCACCATCTGCTGCCGATCCTGTCCGACCCCGAGCGGGTGGCGATGATGTCGGAGGCGGCGTCGAGGATGGGCCGCAAGGACGCCGACCTCGAGCTGGCCCGCAGGGTGCTGGGCGTCGCCGCGGCGGGAAGACAGAGGTGAGCGTCTGATGAGTCTTGTGAAACTGGTTGAGCCGGTGTCGGCCGAGGAGCTGGGCCGGGTCCACTTCATCGGGATCGGCGGCTCGGGCATGTCGGGCATCGCGCGCATCCTGCTCAAGCGAGGCGTGCGGGTCACCGGCAGCGACGCCCGCAGCACGGAGATGGTCGCCGAGCTGCGCCGGCTCGGCGCCACCGTGCACATCGGCCACGCCGCCTCGCACGTCAAGAACGTCGACACCGTGGTGGTCTCCACCGCGATCCGCGACTCCAACCCCGAGCTGGGCGAGGCGCTGCGCCAGGGGCTTCGGATCATCCCGCGGGCCGCCGCGCTCGCCGCCGTGATGGCCGGGCGCAACGCCGTCGCCATCGCGGGCACCCACGGCAAGACGACCACCACCTCGATGCTCACGGTGGCGCTGCAGAAGTGCGGTGCCGATCCCTCGTACTGCGTGGGCGGCCAGCTCGTCACCACCGGGCTGGGGGCCGACGAGGGCACCGGAGACGTCTTCGTCGCCGAGGCGGACGAGAGCGACGGCTCGTTCCTGATGCTGGCCCCCCGCATCGCGGTGGTCACCAACGTCGAAGCCGACCACCTCGACAACTACGGCGACCCCCGGGCGGTGCACGACAGCTTCGCCCGCTTCGTCGAGCGCGTCGGCTCCGTCCTGGTGCTGTGCGCCGACGACCCCGGCTCGGCCGCGCTCATCCCCATCGCCCGCGCCCGCGGCCTGACCGTGCGGACGTACGGCGAGACGGACGGCGTCGACTTCCGGATCAGGGACGTCAAGCCGGAGGGCTTCGGCCTGGCCTTCGGCGTCGACGGGCTCGGTCCGGTCAAGCTCGCCGTCCCCGGCAGGCACAACGCGCTCAACGCCGCCGCGGTCATCGCGGTCGCGGCCGAGCTCGGCCTGCCCTTCGACGAGATCCGCGACGGTCTCGCCGCCTTCACCGGCGCCAAGCGGCGCTTCGAGTCCAAGGGCGAGGCCGACGGCGTCGCCGTCTTCGACAGCTACGCGCACCATCCGACCGAGCTGGCGGCCGACCTGCACGCGGCCCGCGACGTGGTGGCCTCCTTCTCCGGATCGGGCCGGGTCATCGCGGTCTTCCAGCCGCACCTGTACTCCCGGACCAGATTCTTCGCCGACGAGTTCGGCACCGCGCTCGGGCTGGCCGACGAGGCCGTCGTCCTCGACGTCTACGGGGCCAGGGAGGATCCCGAGCCCGGGGTCTCCGGTGCGCTCGTCGCCGGCCGGGTTCCGCTGCCCGCCGAGCAGGTGGTCTACGTTCCCGAGCGGTCCGCCGTGCCCGGCGTGGTGGCCGCGCGCGCCCGCCCCGGCGACGTCGTCGTCACCATGGGCGCGGGCGACGTCACCGAACTCGGCCCCCTGATCGTCGCGGAGCTGTCCACCCGGTGAGAAGACCTCTGCGCATGGTGCTGGTGGCGGTGCTCACGGCCGGGGTCGTGGGCACCGCGACGTGGGTGGTGTTCTTCTCACCGGTGCTGGGCGTGCGCGAGATCGAGGTTGTGGGAAATCTCACCGTGCCGTCCGCGCAGGTCGAACGGGCTGCGGGGGTGCCCGACCGGCACCCGCTGGCGACCGTCGACCTGGCCGCGGTGAAGGGCCGGGTGCTGGGCATCAGGCAGATCGAGACGGCCGATGTCGGCAGGGGATGGCCGGGCACGTTGCGGATCGAGATCGTGGAACGCGAGCCGATCGCCGCGGTCGTCGTGGCGGGCAGGGCGGCGTTGATGGACAGGCACGGGGTGGTGACCGAGGTGCGGCCGGTGGCCCCGCCGCGCCTGCCGCTGCTCCGCGTGGCCCGGCCGGGGGAGCGGGACCCGGCGACGCTGGCGGCGCTGGCCGTGATCGCGGCGTTGCCCGAGGATCTGGCGCGCCGGGTGGCCGAGGTCCACGCCGCCTCGGCGGAGAGCGTCTCGCTCCGGCTGGGCGACGGCCGTACCGTCGTCTGGGGAGGCGTCGACCGGGGGCAGGAGAAGGCGACGATCCTGGCCACGCTGCTGGATCGGACCGCCGACACCTACGATGTGAGTTCGCCCGAG
This sequence comes from Dolomitihabitans soli, assembly GCF_022213955.1. GTDB lineage: Bacteria > Actinomycetota > Actinomycetes > Streptosporangiales > Streptosporangiaceae > Streptosporangium_A > Streptosporangium_A soli. Next base: position 878,155 of record NZ_JAKNTW010000001.1, read on the forward strand.
GTCGTGACCGTGAAGTGAGCAGACGTGCGCGGCGTCGAGCGAATGGGACAGCCCGCGACACGCCGGGCGTGCTTGCGGCGCGGTTAGTTGACCCGCGTGGAGCGTAACTCCTACTGTCCGTATCAATCCTCAGGTTGACATAAATCTAAATCTCAACTTGAGGGTGAGGGTTGGGAATCGCGGTCACGGCATCGTCGTACCGCATGAAATCGCAAGTCAACGAGCGGAAAGGCCCCTCGTCGTGGCAGCACCGCAGAACTACCTCGCGGTCATCAAGGTCGTCGGCATCGGCGGCGGCGGCGTGAACGCCGTCAACCGAATGATCGAAGAGGGACTCAAGGGCGTCGAGTTCATCGCCATCAACACCGACGCCCAGGCGCTGCTGATGAGTGACGCAGACGTCAAACTGGATGTCGGCCGAGAGCTCACTCGCGGCCTCGGCGCGGGGGCCAACCCCGAGGTCGGGCGCAAGGCCGCCGAGGACCACCGTGAGGAGATCGAAGAGGTCCTCAAGGGCGCCGACATGGTTTTCGTCACCGCGGGGGAGGGTGGCGGCACGGGTACCGGGGGCGCGCCGGTGGTCGCCGGCATCGCTCGCTCCCTGGGCGCCTTGACCATAGGGGTAGTGACCAGACCGTTCAGCTTCGAGGGCCGCAGGCGTGCGTCCCAGGCCGAAGCCGGCATTGAGACGTTGCGCGACGAGGTCGACACCCTCATCGTGATCCCCAACGACCGGCTGCTGTCGATCTCGGATCGGCAGGTGAGCGTGCTCGACGCCTTCAAGGCCGCCGACCAGGTGCTGCTCTCCGGTGTGCAGGGCATAACCGACCTGATCACCACGCCCGGCCTGATCAACCTCGACTTCGCCGACGTGAAGTCGGTGATGTCCGGTGCCGGGTCGGCGTTGATGGGCATCGGTCACGCCAGGGGTGACGACCGGTCGGTCGCCGCGGCCGAGATGGCGGTCTCCAGCCCGCTGCTGGAGGCGAGCATAGACGGCGCCCACGGCGTGCTGCTGTCGATCGCCGGCGGGTCCGACCTGGGCTTGTTCGAGATCAACGAGGCGGCCCAGCTCGTGTCCAACGCGGCGGCCACCGACGCGAACATCATCTTCGGCACGGTCATCGACGACGCGCTCGGCGACGAGGTGCGGGTGACCGTGATCGCGGCCGGCTTCGACGAACCGGCCAAGGAGCAGCCCGCCGCGCCGCCGCTGCCCGCCGCGCGCCCGCAGGCCACCCGGCCCGCGGCCGCCTCGTCCGGCAACGGGCCCGGCGGCTCGGGGGCGACCGCCCCCGTGCGGCCCTCGGTGCCCAGCGCGCCGAGTGTGAAGGCCGAGCCGCGTCAGGAGGCACGACCGGAACCCCGCCCGGAGCCCCGCTACGAGTCACGGCCCGAGCCGCGCGCAGAGCCCCGGGAGCCGTCCGCGCCGGTGCGGCCGTTCGGCGAGCCCGCGCCGCAGCCCGCGGCCGCGGCCGAGGAGCACCCGGCGCCGGTCTCGATCCCTCGCCCGGCGCCGGAGTCTCCGGCCCCGCCGACGCCCATCAGCTCGCGGATGTCGGAGCCCACCAGGCGGCGTCCGGTGGTCTTCGAGGAGCAAGAGGAAGAGCTGGACGTCCCCGACTTCCTGAAGTGACCCCACTCACCAGGGGGCGGATGTCAGCCGTCCCAGGGTGAGGAGCACCATGGTTGCCGCCGGTTTACCTCTGACAACGGAATTGGCGGCGAAGAGTGACGGATCTTACACGGCGAGAGCAGATCGCCGCCGGGCTGGCCGAGGTGGAGGCCCGGATCGCCGGGGCCTGCCGTGCGGCGGGCCGCGGCCGCGAGGAGCTCACCCTCGTCGCGGTGACCAAGACCTACCCGGCCTCCGACGTCCGGATCCTGTCCGGCCTCGGAGTCCGCGACGTCGGCGAGAACCGCGACCAGGAGGCGGCGGCCAAGGCGGCCGAGACGGCCGGGCTTCCGCTGACCTGGCACTTCGTCGGGCAGTTGCAGACGAACAAGGTGCGTTCCGTGCTCGGGTACGCCGACGTGATCCACTCCGTCGACAGGATCCGGCTGGTCACCGCGCTGAGTCGCGAGGCGGACCGCGTGGGCCGGGAGGCGACCTGCCTGGTACAGGTCGCCCTCGACGACGATCCCTCGCGCGGTGGGGCGCGGCCCGGCGAGGTTCCCGCGCTGGCCGACGCGCTGGCCGGGGCCCGGGGACTCCGACTGGGCGGGGTGATGGCGGTGGCCCCGCTGGGCGAGGAGCCGGACAAGGCGTTCGCCAGGCTGCGGGAACTGGCGCAGGCCGTACGGGAGCGGCATCCCGGTGCGGAGATCATCTCGGCCGGTATGAGCGGAGATCTGGCGGCGGCGGTGGCGAACGGCGCGACACACCTGCGGATCGGTACGGCGTTGCTCGGTCGCCGGAAGCCCTTCGTCAGGTAATGTCCACTCAAGTGGGCCTTGGTGTCCACACTCAAGTGGAGGTCGCTCAGCGGTCAGCTCCAGAGGGGGTACGGCTGCCGTCACGGACCTGGAAGGCACGACGGAGGACCAAGTAGCGATGGCCGGCGCGATGCGCAAGATGGCGGTCTACCTCGGTCTCGTGGAGGACGACCGCTACGAGAGGTACGAGAGCTACCCCGACGACGACTACGACGAGTACGACGAGTCGCGCAGGGGCGGCGAGGAGCGTCCTGGGACGCCCGGTGACCGCGAGGAGGAGACCGATCCCGGTCTGCCCGCACAGCGGCCCACGACGGCCGTCATCGAGCGCCGCACCACCGATCTGGCGCGCATAACGACGCTGCACCCGCGAACCTACAACGAGGCGCGGACCATCGGCGAGCACTTCAGGGACGGCACTCCGGTCATCATGAACCTGACCGAGATGGTTGACAGTGACGCGAAGAGGCTGGTCGATTTCGCGGCAGGTCTCGTCTTTGGCCTACACGGAAGCATCGAACGTGTTACCAACAAGGTGTTCCTGTTGTCCCCTGCCAATGTCGAGGTGACCGCCGAGGACAAGGCTCGAATCGCGGAGCGCGGGTTCTTCAACCAGAGTTAGAGTTCCACTATGGACGTACAGGATCGGCCCAGTGGCCCTCGGCGTGGCCGGGGATGGGGATGGTGGCGTACCAGGACGGAGGCAGGACAACGCTGTGGGGATCGTTAGCGAGATCTTGGTAGTTGTCCTGTCGATCTATCTGGTACTGCTCATCGGTAGAATGATCTTCGAGACGGTGCAGGCGTTCGCGCGCCAGTGGCGGCCGACAGGGGCCGTGCTGGTGCTGGCGGAGGCCACATACACGGTCACGGACCCACCTCTCAAGTTCCTCCGCCGTTTCATTCCGCCGCTCCGGTTGGGTACGGTGGCCTTTGACCTAAGCTTCACAGTGCTCTTCATTGTGGTCTTGGTCTTGATCCAACTCGTGTCCGCGCTTCGTTGACGGGTACCGTCCCTCCGGACAAACTCCAAGCGCGCCAAGGAGACCGAAATGCCGCTGACGCCCGCCGATGTGCGGAACAAGCAGTTCAGTACGACCCGGCTGCGGCCGGGGTACGACGAGGAAGAGGTAGACGCCTTCCTTGACGAGGTGGAGGCAGAGCTCGACCGCCTCATCCAGGAGAACGAGGAGCTCCGCGCCAAACTGGCGGAGTGCCTCCGTGGCAAGGTGCCCGGCGGGATGGGCATGAGCATGGCCCCCGCACCGGTCGCCGAGCCCAAGCCTGAGATGATGGCGCCGCAGCCGGAGCCGATGAAGCCGCCGGAGCCGCCGCAGCAGCAGCCGCAGCCCGTCCCCGTGGGCATGGGAATGCCGCCCGCCGAGGACAACATGGACACTGCGGCTCGCGTGCTCGCGCTTGCCCAGCAGACGGCCGACCAGGCCATCTCCGACGCCCGTCGCGAGGCGGACGAGACCGTGACCAGGGCGCGCCGCGAGGCCGACGACATCCTCGGCAAGGCACGCCGCCAGGCCGAGCAGGTCATCGGTGACGCCCGTGCCCGGGCCGAGACGCTGGAGCGCGACGCGCAGGAGCGGCACCGTCAGGCCATGGGCTCGCTGGTGCAGACCCGCGACGAGCTGGAGCGGAAGGTCGAGGAGCTGCGCAGCTTCGAGCGGGAGTACCGCAGCCGCCTGAAGCTCTACCTGGAGGACCAGCTTCACAAGCTGGACGTCTCGGCCGAGGGCAGCGGCGCCTTCCCGGTGGTCGGCGGCCAGATGCCGGGCGGCCCTGCGATGTCCCACGCGGGCAACCAGCAGCAGCTCCCCGGCGCACCCGGCCCCTTCGGCGGCGACCCGTCGCAGCACCAGGCGTTCCAGACGGCTGACGGTCCGCACAACGATCGCAGGTAGGCTCTCGGGTCATCTTCCCTCCTGACCCGCTAGTGGGAGTTTCCCTGTGATCCTTGTCAGCGCCGGTTTCGTGCTCGCAGCGATCGTCTTGCTGATCGCGGGCCTCGTGCTGGCCGAGCCGTTCCTCGTGATGTGGTCGATCGTGGTCAGCGTGCTGTCCGCGGTCTTCCTGCTGATCGCGGTGTTGCTACGCCGACACGAGCTGTTCCCCAGTGGTGGACGAGACCGGACGGAGGCATTGACGCCCCCGTCCGCTCCTCTTCCCCCTCCGCCGATGGGGCCGCCCATGATGGTGCCGCAGACGGCTCAGCAGCGAGCCACGAGCCCCATTCCGCCCCGTGCCCACGCCATGGCCGCGGGAAGGATGCCAGCAGCCCCCAGACCCGGCTCAGGGGTCTCGCCGGACGCGATCGTCCTGGTGATCCCCGGGCGCAAGCGCTACCACGTTCCCGGCTGCCGACAGCTGGCCGGGCGCGATCATGAGGAGCTCACCTACGAGGAGGCACGCGAGGAGGGCTTCACGCCCTGCACCTCCTGCCTGCCCGACGCCGCGCTCGGCGGCGTCCAGACACCCCCCACTTCCGATTCCGACTCGGAGCGCTCGTTCGCCGAACCGACGACCGCCCCCGTCCGCGCGGCCAGGGAAGCCGCCGCAGGCCGCCCCGACCCGGTCCGCCTGGAATCCACGATCTCCCCTGCCCAGGCGCCATCCAGGCCCACCGGACCCGTTCCCGCCGGGCCCCCGGCCGTGGACCCCAGGGCCCCCGCCGTGCCCACACCAGGCCGCCCGAGCCCCGGCACCTCGTGGCCCCTGCCCGTCCCCGGCATCTCCGCCGCCTCCCCGGAGTCCGCTCCCACCGGCCCCGAACGCGCTCCCACCGGTTCCGAGCGCGCTGCCCGTGGTCCAGAGCGGAGCCCCGGCGCCGCGCAGCGCCCCGCCGGTCCCGAACGTCCGGCCAGTGGTCCCGAGAGTGCCGAACGCGTCGCGGGTGGTTCTGAGCCCGCTCCGGCTGGTTCCTCCGGACCGGCGAAACCCGGCACCGATGGTTCAGGCTCGACCGACGGGACTCCGGCATCCGGGTCGGTTCCGTCCCGCGGCCAGGAAAGCGGCCAGAAAAGCGGCCAGAAAGCCCGTGACACGGCGGCATCCCAGGACGCGCCGCCCCCGGGTCGTCCGGCAGTCGAGCAGACCGCACCTTCTTCCGCTGGACCGAAGTCCTCCGGCACCACCGGATCCGGATCAGAAGCCCTGTCATGGTTCAGCCGCCAGGAATCGGATTCCCGTGACGAGGGTCCCGTCGCCAAGTCGGCCACCCCCGGAAGCTCGGACCCCTCCGAGCCGGCCGCCCCCGGAAGCCCGGCCGCCTCCGAGCCGGTGGTCACCGCATCCGGACGCCCCGGGCCGCAGGTCTCCGGCGGCTCCGCTGACGCGATCCCCTCCTCCCCGGCGCGAAAGCCGGACGCCGCCGCCGATCAGGCGGTCCCCGGCTCCTCCGCTGGAACGCCCGCCCGTAAGAAGGACGAGCCGGGCAGGGCCGCGACGGAGGCTGCCGGGCAGGCATCGAATCCTCCCAAGGGCTCCTCTCCGGAGAGGGACGACGCGCCCGATGACCCCGACCCGCTCGACGCGGTCGTGGTCGTGGACGACGGCGGCACCCCCGAGAAGGCCGCACCCGCCCCCGGAAGGGGTTCAGGCCCGGCCACCGGCACGAACGGCACCCCGCCGCGAGAGACGCCCGGCCGCACCCAGTCGTCCGCCGAGGCCCGCAGCGGTGACGACGACGAGGCTGAACGACCGACCCCGGCGCCCGATCGGCAGCAGCGCGAAGCGGCCGATCCCGATCCCAAGGACGCGGCCCGGGGCACCGTGAAGATCATCACAGGCACCCGGCGGTTCCACAGCGCCACCTGCCCGTTGATCCGCGGCATCGATGACAGCGGGCTGGAGACCCTGTCCCGCTCGGCGGCCGAAGCCGGCGGCCTCAGCAGCTGCTCGGTGTGCCGGCACGACCACCAGATCGTCGGCTAGCAGCAGGTGCCCGTCGGCGGCGACCCGGGGTGACCTGGCGTAGCCGCCGGCGCCACCCGCAGGGCATCGCCGTCAGGGCCTGCCGCCGCTACTTCGGCACTGAACCACCGCTGCTCTGCCTGCGCGCTCTGCCTGCGCGCTCTGCCTGCGCGCTCGGCGTGTGCGCCCTGCCTGCGCTCTGCCTGCCTTGGCTTCGCCGCCGCCACCGACCTCGCGGAGTCGGCCGAGTGCGTACGACGACTACGGCGGGCACTCTGACACCGCCCGCCGCCGGGGCGCCGTCGGGAGCGCCTCTGGCGCGTCAGCGAGCGCATCTGGTCCTGCCCACCGGTTGGGGGTACCCGCTGAGCCGGCTCTGATCGCCCGCACCAGGTCACCGGCACCTGGCCGATGTTCCGGGACGGGACCCCGAGCCGATGTTCCGGGACCCCGAGGGGCCCCGGAACGTACGTCGGTCAGGCGGTGGCGCGCTGGAGCTGGAAGGTGAGGTGAAGGTCGGTGTCCTCGTGGGTGGGGAGACCGGGGTGGACGGACTCGGTGAGGGACGTGGCGAGGACCTCGTCGGCGACCGTCCGGCCCTGGGTGCGCAGGGCGCCGGCCAGGTCGGGGTCGGAGGTGGACCACCACACGTCGATCCGGTCGGTGATCGACAGGCCGGTGGACTTGCGGGCGTCCTGGACCAGCCGGATCACCTCGCGGATGAGACCGGCGCGCCGCAGCTCGTCGGTCATCGTCAGGTCGAGGGCCACGGTCTCACCGGTCCCGGTGTCGATCGCCCCGGTCTCCACCGCCCAGCCGGACTTCGGCTGCTCGGTGATGATCACATCATCGGGCCCGAGGTCCACCGTGCCGACCTCGGCGGCCCGCAGGGTGACGGCCTCGCCCGACCGCAGGGCGCGCGCCACGGTGGCGGGGTCGGCGGCGGTGATCGCGGCGGCGACCAGCTTGGTCTGACCGCCGAACCGCTTGCCCAGGGCGCGGAAGTTGGGCTTGACGGTGAAGGAGACCAGGTCGGCGCCGATGCCGGAGAGGTCTTCGAGTGACTGCACGTTCAGCTCGTCGGCGATGAGGTCGCGCAGCTCGCCGGAGAGCGTGGCCCAGCCGGGGGCGCCGACGAGCGCGCGGCCGAGCGGCTGGCGGGTCCTGACGCCCGAGGAGGCGCGAGCGGACCGGCCGAGCTCGACGAGCCGCCGGACCAGGGCCATCTGCTCCGACAGCGCGGGGTTCAGGAGCGCGGCCTCGGCGTCCGGCCAGGTGGTGAGGTGGACCGAGGTGGGGTCGCCGGGGCCGCGCAGCACGTCCCACACGTGGTCGGTGAGGAACGGCGTGACGGGCGCCATCAGCCGGGTCACCGTCTCCAGGCACTCGTACAGCGTGGCGAACGCCGACGTCTCGCCCTCCCAGAACCGGCGCCGGGAACGCCGTACGTACCAGTTGGACAGGTCGTCGAGGAACGCGGCCAGCCGGCGCCCCGCCCGCGCGGTGTCGTACTCCTCCATCGACGCGGTGACCTCGGTGACCGTGCGGTGCAGTTCGGCGAGCGCCCACCGGTCGATCAGCGGCCGTTCCCCGTACGGCGGAGCCTCGGCGAGCATCGCCGGTGACCAGGACTCCGCGTTGGCGTAGAGCACGAAGAAGGAGGCGGTGTTCCAGTAGGTCAGCAGGACCTTCCGGACGATCTCCTCCAGGGCGCCGTGGCCGACCCGGCGGGCGGCCCACGGGGAGCCCGCGCAGGCCATGAACCAGCGCAGGGCGTCGGCTCCGTGCTGCTCCATGAGCGGCATGGGCTTCAGCACGTTGTCCAGGTGCTTGCTCATCTTGCGGCCGTCCTCGGCGAGGATCAGGCCGAGGCACAGCACGTTCTCATAGGAGCTGCGGTCGAAGACCAGGGTGCTGACCGCCATCATCGAGTAGAACCAGCCGCGCGTCTGGTCGGTGGCCTCGCAGATGAACTGGCCGGGGAAGGACGCCTCGAAGACCTCCTTGTTGACGTGCGGCGCGCCCCACTGGGCGAACGGCATCGAGCCCGAGTCGTACCAGGCGTCGATCACGTCGGGGACCCTTCGGGCCTCCTCGCCGCAGGTCGGGCAGTCGAAGGTGACGTCGTCGACGAAGGGGCGGTGCGGGTCGAGCGCGGTCAGGTCGCGGCCCGCGTGCCTGCCCAGCTCGGCGAGCGAGCCCACGCAGGTGACGTGCGACTCGTCGGCCGAGCAGATCCACAGCGGCAGCGGCGTGCCCCAGTATCTGGATCGGGACAGCGCCCAGTCGACGTTGTTGCGCAGCCACTCGCCGTACCGGCCGTTCTTGATCGACTCGGGGAACCAGGAGGTCTTCTCGTTCTCGGCGAGCATCCGGTCCTTGATGGCGGTGGTGCGGATGTACCACGAAGGGAGGGCGTAGTAGAGCAGCGCCGTGTGACAGCGCCAGCAGTGCGGGTAGCTGTGGTCGAAGTGGCCGCCGCGGAACAGCAGGCCGCGCCGGCGGAGGTCCTCGGTGAGGTCCTCGTCGGCGTCCTTGAAGAACTGCCCGCCGACCATGGGCACCTCGGCGAGGAAACGCCCGTCGGGGCCGATCGGGTTCACCACGGGCAGGCCGTACCGCTTGCAGATCGTCAGGTCGTCGGCGCCGAAGGCGGGCGCCTGGTGGACCAGTCCGGTGCCGTCCTCGACGGTGACGTAGTCGGCGAGGACCACGTAGTGCGCGCCCGGGATGTCGACCAGCTCGAAGGGCCGCGTGTAGGTGGTGTGCTCCAGCTCCGTGCCGGGGACGCCGGCGAGCCGCTCGGCGTCCTCACCGAGCACCGCGGCGAGCAGCGGTTCGGCGACGACCAGCACCTCGTCCGAGCCCGCGGGGCGCGCGGCCACGTAGGTCACCTCGGGGTGGACGGCGACGGCCGTGTTGGACACCAGGGTCCAGGGCGTGGTGGTCCAGACGAGCAGGGACGCGCCGAGGTCGGCGAGGGGGCCGGCGGTGATGGGCATCTTGACGTACACCGACGGGCTGGTGATGGTCTCGTAGCCGCCGGGCTGGCCCAGTTCGTGGTCGGACAGGCCGGTGCCGCAGCGCGGGCAGTACGGCGTGATGCGGAAGTCGCGGAACAGCAGTTCCTTGTCCCAGATGTTCTTCAGCGACCACCAGACGGCCTCGACGTAGGAGGCGTCCATGGTGCGGTAGGCCTGGGAGGTGTCCACCCAGTAGCCCATCCGCTCGGTCATCTCCTCGAAGGCGTCCACGTGCCGCAGCACCGACTCGCGGCAGCGGGCGTTGAACTCGGCGATGCCGTACGCCTCGATCTCGGGCTTGCCCGACAGGCCGAGCTCCTTCTCCACGGCGACCTCCACGGGCAGGCCGTGGCAGTCCCAGCCGGCCTTGCGCGGCACGTGGTAGCCGCGCATCGACCGGTAGCGGGGGAAGGCGTCCTTGAACACCCGGGCCTCGACGTGGTGCACGCCGGGCATGCCGTTGGCGGTGGGCGGGCCCTCGTAGAAGATCCAGGAGGGACCGGTGGCGGTCTGCTCGACGGAACGCTCGAAGACCTTCCCGTCCTGCCACTTGGCGAGCACCTCGTGTTCGAGGGCGGGCAGGTCGACCTGAGAGGGGAGCGGGCGGAAATAGGGTGACGACATCGGGTGGACCTCCACGCGAAAGCTCGGCTTACCGTGCGTGGAGGGACGAAGCCGGTCAGGGCTCCGCGGTACCACCCTCCTTGGCCCCCTGCGCGGGTGGCCCACTCTTGGTGCCTGCTGCCGGGTCTAGTCAGCCCGTGGCGGGCCGTTCTTCCGGCGGCTCCGGGGTGATCTTCCTTCCGAGGGCTCGCCCCGGGCTCACACCATCCCCGGGTCGCTCGTGCGAGGGTGCCTGGAGCTACTGTCCCCATCGACGCCTTGCAGTGCGCGCGGGCCGTACTCGCTCCCGCGTTCCACACGATAACGCAAGGTGGGGGGCGCTCGCTTCCCGCTTTCCCGGGTACGGCTATGAGAAGGACGTGCCTGGTTGTTCCTGGAGGGGTAAATGTCCCGGCGAGTCGTTTGCCGTTCTGTTATCGGGCGACCTATGCTCTCGGCACTGTCGACCTGCTTGAGCAGCTAGGAGGCCGGAATGGCCGCAACCGCACGCGCCGGTAAGAGCACGGCCGTCCAGGCGGAGGAAGCCTGGACTGAGGAGGAGTTCGCGGCGGTCCGGAGCCGCCTCGACAAGGAGAACGACGAACTCCGCGCCGACATCGCCAGGTCGGAGTCGCAGATAGCCTCGGGTGACATCACCGACGGGGCGGGCGACGACCAGGCCGACGCCGGCGCCAAGACCTATGAGCGTGAACGCGAAATCGCCCTTACCCTTAACACGCGCGACCTGCTCGCGCAGAACGAGCGAGCGATCGCCCGGATCGACGCGGGGACCTATGGAGTGTGCGAATCGTGTCACAAGCCGATCGGCAAGGAACGGCTGAAAGCCTTTCCGAGGGCGACACTGTGCGTGGCCTGCAAGCAGCGGGAGGAACGCCGCTGAACGAGCGGGAGGACGACGGCGGCGCCGGGCGACCCCCGCTCGGCCCGCCAGAGGACACTGCCTCCACCGGCGGAAACCCTGCCGAGACCCCCGCCGACTCCGCTGCGGGTCCCGCCGACTCCGATTCCGCGCCCGTCGCGGAGGCGCCCCGGGCACGCAGGCTCGGCATCCTGGCGGCGATCGCCGCCGTGATCTACATCCTCGACCTGATCACCAAGGTCCTCGTCGTCGAGTACCTGGAGGGTCGCGAGCCCGTCCAGCTCATCGCCGACGTGCTGCAACTCCGCGTCATCCGCAACTCCGGCGCCGCCTTCAGCATCGGCGCGGGCCTGACGCTGCTGCTCACCCTGATCGCCACCGGCGTGGTGATCGCGATCCTCCGTACGGCACGCAACCTGCGCAGCCTGCCCTGGGCGATCACGCTCGGCCTGCTGCTCGGCGGCGCCTTCGGCAACCTGACCGACCGGATCCTGCGCTCTCCGTCGCCGCTGCAGGGCCATGTGGTCGACTTCGTCCAGGTCTTCCCCGCCACCGGGTTCCCCATCTTCAACGTCGCCGACTCCTCGATCGTCTGCGGCGGCATCCTCGCGGTCTTCCTGGCCTGGCGCGGTTACCAACTCGACGGCACTCGCCAGCACGGAGCGGACAGTTGAGCGACCAGCGCAGCCTCGCCGTCCCCGACGGACTGGAGGGGGAGCGCCTCGACGCGGCCCTCTCCCGGCTGTTCGGCTTCTCCCGTACGCGTGCCGCCGAGCTGATCGTCTCCGGTGACGTCCTGGTCGACGGGGCCTCGGCGGCCAAGTCGGACCGGGTCCACGCGGGCGCCTGGCTGGAGGTCACCCTGCCGCCGCCCGTCTCCGCCCCTCTCCCGGTCGCCGAGCCCGTCCCCGGCATGAAGATCGTGCACGAGGACGCCGACATCGTGGTGATCAACAAGCCGATCGGCGTCGCCGCCCATCCGACCGTCGGCTGGACCGGCCCGACCGTCCTCGGCGGCCTCCTCGGCGCCGGCCACCAGGTGGCCACCAGCGGCGCGGCCGAGCGTCAGGGCATCGTCCACCGCCTCGACGCCAACACCACCGGCGTGATGGTCGTGGCCAAGAGCGAGGTCGCCTACTCCCGGCTCAAGCGGGCGTTCAAGGAGCGGACCGTCGACAAGCGGTACCACGCCCTCGTCCAGGGTCACCCCGATCCGCTGCGCGGCACCGTCGACGCCCCCATCGACCGCCATCCCTCGGGCGACGGCCGCTTCGCCGTGGTCGCCGGCGGCAAGCCGTCGATCACGCACTACGACACGATCGAGGCGTTCCGGGCCGCCTCCCTGCTGGACATCAAGCTCGAAACCGGGCGGACCCATCAGATTCGCGTCCACATGTCCGCCCTCCGCCACCCCTGCGTGGGCGACCTCCTCTACGGCGCCGACCCCACCCTCGCCGCCCGGCTGGGCGTGACCCGGCAGTGGCTGCACGCCGTCTCCCTCGCCTTCGAGCACCCCACCAGCGGCGAACGGGTCTCCTTCAGCACCGACTATCCCCAGGACCTCAGCCAGGCCCTCGACCAGGTGCGACGCGAGTCCTGACACCCGCGTCTCGGGCGGTACGTCCGCCGCCGCCTGTTTCTCCGTGTGCGAAGAACGCGTTACAGCGGTCTTCCGCCGGGGTTGGCGGCGTGGTCAGGCGCCATCGACGGCCGGCCCCGGGGAGATCTCGCCGGGGGCGTCCTCGTCGTCGGACGGCTCCTCCTCGTCGTCCTCGGGGGGCGGGGACTGCTGGTCCTGTGTCGGCTTCTCCGTCGGCTTCGCTGTGGGCTTCTTCGGCTTGTCTTCTTCGTCCTTCGGGGTGCGGGTCGGCTCGTTCCGCGGCTCGTCGCGGTCGGCGGGGCCGTCGGACGTGGCGCTGGGCGTGGGGCTCGGCTGGGTGGGACCGGTCTCCGGTGGGCTGTGCCGTACGTGCTGGTCGGGGGGCGGTGCGGGGGCGTCGGCCGACATGCCGGGGGAGGGCGTGCCGGTGGCGGACGTCTGGACGATCGCCGGTCCGGCGGGCCCGGCGGGCGGGCGCGCGGACAGCCAGGCCATCCCGCCGCTCACCATCCCCACGGTGAGCGTCAGCGCCGTCAGTCCGGCCAGCGCGCCCAGCTTCGCCATGCCTCCGTTCTCCGTGGTCCTGACCTCGGGGGCGACCGGCGGAGCGGCGGCGGGACGGCGGCCGCCCTCGGGCGAGACGGGTTGCGGCGGGAACGGAGTGGGCGGCGGGTCCGGCGGGGAACGTCCGGCGGCGAGCGAGATGGGCGTGGTGTTCTGCGGTGACAAGCCCATCACCAGGGCGTTCAGCCCGGCGGCGGTCTCTTCCGCGGTGAGGCGTTCGGCGGGGTCCTTGCACAGCAGGCCCATGATGATCGGGGTCAGGGCCCCGGCGCGGCTCAGCGGGGCCGGGGCGTCGTGGATGACGGCCGCGAGGGTGGCCAGGGCGTGGCCGCGCTGGAAGGGGGAGCGGCCCTCGACCGCGAGGTAGAGCGTCACCCCGAGCGACCAGAGATCGGAGGCGCGTACGGCGTCGCCGCCCGCCGCGCGTTCCGGGGCGATGAACGCAGGGGTGCCGATCAGGGTGCCGGTGCGGGTCACCGAGGCGTCGTCTTCGAGCGTGGCGATGCCGAAGTCGGTGAGCACCGCACGGCCGTCGTCGGTCAGCAGGACGTTGTCAGGCTTGATGTCGCGGTGCAGCACACCGGCCAGATGGGCGGCCTGCAACGCGGCGAGGATCTGGACGCCGATCCCGGCGGCCTCGGCGGGGGAGAGCGGGCCATCCTCCCGCAGGGCGGCTCCCAGCGACCTGGAGGGGACGAGCTGCATCGCGATCCACGGATGCCCTCGTTCCTCCAGCACGTCGTAGACGGCGGCGACCCCCGGGTGGCTGACCCGGCCCGCGGCTCTGGCCTCGCGGAACGTGCGTATGTTGAAGATCTCCCGCTCCGGCCCCGCCATCTCGGGCGGCGGAGTGATCTCCTTGATCGCGATGTCCCGGCCGAGGACCTCGTCGTGGGCGCGCCAGACGGTGCCCATGCCGCCGCGGCCGATGGGTTCGAGCAACCGGTAGCGCCCGCCGACGACGTGGCCGGGCCCTTCAGAATCGGACATGACGGACGAGCTACCCAAGAAGCAGTCCGACATTCAGTGATTTATCCGGATCTGGTGCCGGGATTTGGACGGTGATGGCTTGGCAGGTGCGCGGCCGGCCGTACGGCAGCCGGACGAGCCGTCGTCGACCGCCCTACTGCTGGAGGCGGCGGTCGACGGCGGCCCGGACGGTCACTTCGCCGGTTTGAAGGTGTCGGAGAAGCCGTTGAAGAAGCGCAGATCGTCCTTCCACGTGTCGGCCAGGGTGTGCCAGTAGATCGCGTAACCCATGCCGCCGTCGGTCACGAACCCGCGGTTGATCACTCGCGCCTTGCCCGAACTCATCCGCCAGGTGAACTCCCAGTCGGCGGCGGACTTCATGTAGTCGACCTTCTCGATCTTGACGCGCTTGTATCCGGGGAAGTTCGGCCTGGACGCGCCTTCCTGCACGTACCAGTCCTTCAACGGATCCGGCCCCGGGTTCGCCGTCTGGTCGATCAGCAGATAACTGGCCGCCGTCGCCCCCGGGCCCCTGAACCACACCGAACCCCCGGCCCGCTTCGACACCTTCCACCCCTTCGGCAGCCCGATGGCGAACCCGTTGTCGTCCTTGTGCAGCCGCCACCCCTCGGGCAGCGCTCCGGCGGGTTCCGCCGTCTTCGGATCGTCCTTCTCGCCCTTCTCCTCCGTCTTCGGATCCGTCTTCTGGCCGGTTCCGGGGTCGGTCGGGGACTTTCCGTCGTTCTCCGAAGCTCCGCCGGGGTCACCGGAGTTCCCCGGCTCCGTCGCCTCGCTGGTGGCCTCCGGCATCCCGTCCGGTGAGGTCTCCGACGCGCTGCGCATGCCCAGCCACCAGGCGACCCCGGCCACCACCAGTACGGCGATCACCACCACGGGCAACGCCTTCCGGATCGACGGCATCCCCGGCCATCGATCCCAGGCTCGCTCGGGCAGCACCATCCCATCCGGCTCCGCGTCGTGCCGGTCGGCGCCGAAGAACCCCGACTGCCGGGACACGGCCTCCTGCATGATCGTGGCGGTGGGCCGGGAGACGGGCCGCTCCGCCCGCTGCCGCACGGCAGGCGGTTCAGCCCGTTGCCCGCCACCGGGCCGCTCGGCCTGCTGCCGTACGGCGGACGGCTCGGTCGGCCGCCGCGAGGTGCGGCCGGGCCCCTGGCCGCCGGAGGCATCCGGTTCCCAGCCCATCGGGAGCCTCGGCTGCTCCCGCCGTACGTCGTCGCGGGCCTTGAGCCGCGCGGGATTCTGGAGTTGCGCGGTCGGCCGCTCGGGTTCGACCTCTCCAGACGCCCCCACGGCGGTCCGCCCGGCGCCGGGTCGTCCGGCTGCGGGCTTGTCCTGCTCGGCCCGCACGCTCGCGTCTGCGGGCCCTGCGGCGTGCTCTCTCACCCCGGCTCGTCCGGCCGCGTGCTCGTACGGGTCGCGCCGGGTGGAGGTGAGCCCCGGCTTGGGCTGCCCGGTCTGGGGCCTGGCCGGCCGGCCAGGGACGTGACCGGGTACGGGGGCGCCGTCCGCGTCGTCCGCGGGCGTCTCCTGCGTGGGCTCCTGCGTGGGTTTCGGCGGGGTCTTCGGCGCTTCGGTCGCGGCTGACGGGGACGTGGCCGACCGGAGGGCGGGCGGCTCGGTCGCCTCCGGTGCCGTGTCGGTGGCGCCCTTCTTCGTGGGGCCGTCGCTGACGAGTGTGCCCGTGCCGACGATGGACGCGTCCATGCGGAGAGCCGGTGCGTCCAGGTCGGGATCGGTCGCGTTCTGGCCGAAGTCGGGAAGGTCCAGTTCGGTCGAGTCCGGGTCCCGGCTCGGCTCGTCCAGGTCCGGATTCGTCGTGTCGGGCTCGGGGGTGTCCGGGGTCTGCGCAGGGGTGGCCGCCGACCCGGTCGCCGTCTTGGTCGTTCCGGAGCCGCCCGTATCCGCCGCGTCCGATGGTCCCGGGGGCCGGTCGCCGGCTGCGGAGGCGTCCTCGTCCGATCGGGATCCGGTCTTCTTCGCGGAGGTGGACGCGACGTCCGGTGCGGCATCGGCCTTTCCGAGGTCCGCTTCGGGGGCGTTCTCGGCGGCTTCCGCGTCGGCCGTGGGCGCCGCCTCGGATCGCGACTCCGCTGCGAGGTCCGTCCCGGTTCCCGGTTCGGACCGCGTCTCTCCCGTCTGGGGTCGTGCTTTCCCGCCGGTTCCCGGCTCGGCGTCCGTCGCCGCCGGCCGGGGTCGCGGGGTGGGGCCGGTCCTCGCCGGGGCCGCGGTCCCGTCCTCGGACTCCGCGGCGGTGCCGGGGGCCGGGGAGGACCCGGTCGTGGCCGTCGCGGCGTCCTCCACCGCGGCCTCGTGATCCTCGCCCGCCACCGGAGCGCCGTCCGGTCGCGGAGCCTCGCCGCCCCCGGGTACGGCGGCGGCGGCCTGGGCGAGTTTGCCGGTCGGCTCGTCGCCGGCGGGGTCCGGCCCCGCGGCCGCCTCGTCCGCGGGCTTCTGCTGCGCCGCCTTGCGGGTCCTGGCCTTGGCGGTGGTCGTCTTACGGCCGGCGGGCGCGCCGGCTGGGGCCGGGGAGGCCGCGTCGCCGGTCTCGGGCGTGGCCGCCTCGGCGGAGGCGGCCGGCTTGCGGCCCTTCGTCTTGGCCGTCGAGCCGGTGGCCGGTTTGGCCTTGTTGCCGGCAGCGGTTTTGGCCGTGCTGCCGGTGGTGGTCTTGGCCGTCTTGGCCGAGGTGCCGGCAGCCGTCTTCGGGGTGCTTCCGGTGGCCGTCTTGGCGGTGCTTCCGGTGGCGGGCTCGGCCGTGGTCCCGGTCGCCGGTTCTGAAGTCGTCCCGGTGGCTGGTTCGGCCGGGGTGTCCGTCGGCGGAGTGGCCGGGGACTCGGTCGTGCTCTCTTCGGCGGTGGCTGCCTTGCCGCCCGTGGCGGCGGGGGACGTCCGGCCGCTCTGCGCCGTGCGGGAGGCGGCCGGCTCGGCGTCGCCGGACGTGTCCGACGGGGCGGCCTCGCCGTCGCCGGACGTGCGCGCCGTGGCCTTCGGTGCGGCCGGCTTGCGGGTCCTGGACTTGGCCGGGGGACCGGTCGCGCCGGACGTGGACTTGGCCGCGTCGGGCGTTTCGGGGTCACCGGCGGCGGCTGGTACCGCGTCCCCGGCGGTGGGGGTCTCGGGGTCACCGGGCGCGGATGAGCCGGGCGGGGTCCTGTCGTCCCCGGAGACGGAGGGCGCCGTCTTCGCGGGGGCGGCCGGCTTGCGGGCCTTCGGCTTGGCCGTGCTCTTGGCCGCAGGGGCCGCCGAGGTCCCCGTCGCGGGTTCGGGGGTGGCGGCTTCGGGCGGGACGGGATTCTGACGGGTCGCCTGCGGGGCCGGATCCGGAGGTGTCTCCCGCTCCCCGGGCTCGGCGCGCGTCGCGGACGGTCGCCGGGCCGGGGCGGCGACGGGCTTGACCGGCTGCTCGGCGGGGGCGGGCGGGCCGTCGGACCCGGTGCTACCGGCCGCCGACTCGTCGGCGCCACGTGCGGGGAGGTCGGGCTTGGGCCAGTCGCCCTTCGGCGCGGCCTGCCCGAAAGCTCCCACGCTGCTCGGCGCGGCCTGCTCGAAAGCTCCCGCGCTGCGCGCCGGCTGGGCGTACGGCGGGCGGCGGTGGGGACCCTGGGCGGGCTGGCCGGTCGAGGGCGGCTCGGCGGACGGCTCCGGGCCGGAGGTCTTCGGGGCGATCTGGTCCAAGGCCGCCGGTTCGGGCAGGTCCCGCCGGGGAGTCGCCTGCGCGGGCCGTACGGGCTCGGGGGTGGCCGGCGGGGCCTTCGGCGTCGCGGGGCCGGGTGTCTGCCTTTGGGGCGCCGGTCGCGGCCTCTCGCGCGCCGGGGGAGCGGCCGCGGATGGAGCGATGCGGGTGGGGGCCGGTGCCGCCGGTTCGGGGTTGACGGGCGGCGCTACCCGGGTGGGGTCGACCGGCGGCGCGATCTGGGTGGGGTTCGGGACTTCCCAGATGAGCGTGGCGTTCGGGGGCTCCTGGTCGAGGGCCGGGCTGGGAACCGGGCGGATCGGGGCGGGGCGTGGGGGCTGCCGGACGGGGGGCGCCGGTCGCGGCGGCCTGGCCGCCGGGGACGCGGGCCGTGGCGGTTCCCGGTCCGCGGGCCGCGGGGAGCCCGGCGGGCGGGCGGGACGCGGCGGGACGGGAACACCCGGGGAGGGCGCCGCGCCGGGCCGAGGGCCGGCCGGGGTCACGGGACGGGCGGCGGAGACGGCGGGCCAGGGACGGGTGGGGGAGCCGCCTTCCAGGACACGGCTGAGCATCCGGCTGGCCTCGTCGTGGGTGAGGCGCTGCACGGGCTCCTTCAACAACAGCCCTTCGATCACCGGAAGGAGGGGGCCGGCGTGGGGAGCGGGGTCCGGCGGGTCGGTGAGGACCGAGTGCATGGTGGCCATCGCGGCGCCCCGGTCGTGGGGCGGGCGGCCCTCGACCGCCGCGTAGAGAGTGGCGCCCAGCGACCACAGGTCGGACTCGCGTCGCGCGGGACGGCCCTGGAGCCGTTCGGGGGCGATGAAGGCGGGCGTGCCGGCCAGGCCGGTCATGGTCAGCGAGGTCTCGGCCTCCAGCGTGGCGATGCCGAAGTCGGTGAGCACCACCCTGCCGTCGTCGGCCAGCAGAACGTTCTCCGGCTTCACGTCGCGGTGCAGCACCCCCGCGCGGTGCGCGCTGCGCAGCGCGTCGACGACCTCCAGCCCGATCTTGGCGACCTGGCGCGGGGGCAGTGGCCCGTCCTCGCGGATCACCTGGCCGAGGGACCGCGACGGGACGAGTTGCATGACGATCCAGGGGCGGCCGTCCTCCTCGATCACGTCGTGGACGACGACGACGTTGGGGTGGCTCAGCCGCGCCGCGGCTCGTGCCTCCCGCAGTGTGCGCCGGTTGAGCTGTTGTACCTCGTCACCCAGCACGCTGGCGTAGCGCACCTCCTTGACGGCCACCTGGCGATCAAGCAGATCGTCGTGGGCGGCCCACACCACACCCATGCCGCCGCGCCCGATCGCTTCGACCAGATGGTAACGCCCGGCGACCACTCGTCCGCTGTGCTGCTGCCCGTCCGACATCACCGACTTCGAACCCCCTCTCAAGGCGAGAAATCCTCCCATAGCGGGGGATTGGGAGCGACCGGATGCGAGAGCCGGGCTCCTCGATCTCTCCTAACGTCGTCCGCCGACGATCTCGTCCCCCGGCCGTCCACACCCCGGGCACGAGTCCGCATGGTGAGAACGATCATCCACAGAGTGGCGTACGGCAGGACGATGGCCTAAGGTCAGGAGCATGACTCGCTATTTCTCCTTTATCGAGCCGGCTCCGGGAGGGCCGGTCGCACCAGCGTGATCTAGCGACCATCCGGAGCCGGCCAGAGGCAGAGACATCCCAGTCTCTGCCCTTTTGTTTTCCCGAGATCAGCGTGTCGTCCGACGCGCGTTTCGACGCCGGCTCGTGGATTGGCGACCGGCTGACCATCAGGAGCCGAGATGTCATCTGCCGCACAGATGTCCCGTGAGGCGAAAGCCGTACACCTGGGGGCGACGGCGCTGGGAGCGGGGCCCGCCGTGGTGATCGGTGGTGGGCCGGAGGCCGAGCCGGACGCGCGCTGGATCACCCTGCGCACGCAGGGCGGGGGACGTGAGGCCCGCGAGGCGATCGAGGAGGCCCGGTCCGACTGGCCGGGGGCGTTGCTGGTGGAGCCGTTCCGGGTGGCGGATCTGCGGTGGATCGGAGAGCACGCCGACGGTGTGGTCGTGGGCGGGGCGTGGCTCCGGGACGTCCGGCTCGTGCGGGAGGCGGCGACGCTCGGGTTGCCGGTGGTCGTGCAGCGGGGTTCCGCGGCGACGCTCGTGGAGTGGCTGGCGATCGCCGGGCAGTGCGTGGCGGAGGGCAACGATCAGGTGGTGCTGTGCGAGACCGCCGGCCGTGCCCACGGGGTGGATCTCGCGCTGATGCGCGAGGCGCGGACGCGTTCGGGGCGGCCGGTGCTGGTCGCGCTCGGCGACGACGCCGGGCTGGCCGCCGCCGCGATCGCCGCGGGAGCCGACGGGCTGCTGCTCGCGCCCGAGGCGGACGCGGAGGTCGTGCGGGCGGCGATGGAGGCGGCGACCATCGTCGGCGCGGTGGTGCGCGGGGAGATCCCCGACTCGGTGACCGCGGCGAGGGCGGCCATCGACCGGGTGGACGCCGTGCTGGCCACGATGCTGGAGCGCCGCGCCGAGCTGGCGGGCGTGATCCAGCGGCTCAAGCCGGTCGGCGGGTTCGCGGGCCGCGACATGGAGCGCGAGCGCCGGGTCGTGGCGGCCATGGCGCGCCGCGCGCCGCGCCTGGGAGAGGTACGGCTGGCGCCGGTCGTGAACGCCGTCATCGAGGCGGGGCTCCACCTGGCGGAGGAGGAGCGAGGGCAGCGAGACCAACGCCCGGGCAGGTGACGGGTACCTGGCGGGCTGGTGGCGGGAGTAGCTGACGGGCAGGCGGCGCGCACGGACGGGTACATAGCGGGCGGCAGGGCGGCCGGGTAGCTGACGGGCAGGCGGCGCGCACTGGACGGGTCCCTGGCGGTAATCGCCCCCCGGAGGCCGCAGGGGCTCTCGTGCGTCCGTTTCCGCGAGGAGATCCAGGGACTCTAGGCGCGGCGGGGCGGGTGGTCGTCGTGGGCGTTCGCGAGGAGCCCGTCGACGAAGGCGCGAAGCCCCTGTGCGTAGGTGTCCCGGGCGGCCAGGGCGGGCCAGCGGTCGGCGAGGGCCGCCAGGTGCGGAAACCGCGCCGGGTCGAGCTTGCTGAGCAGGGTGTCGCGGTGCGAGGGGCGGTCGAGTTCGCCGCGCCGGCGAGCGGCGTTGGCCCTGACGAGGATCTCGCCCACCGTGTAGTACCAGATGGCGCGGTAGAGGTCGGCGGCCTGTTCGGTGGTGCATCCGCAGTCGACGGCCCCCGCCACGATCGTCTCGACCATCCACATGGCCGCCTCGCCGGCGCGGTCGTCGGCGGTGAGGATCTCGGTGATCCACGGCCAGGCGGCCAGCGAGTCGTGGATGGCGCGGGCGGCCGTGATGATGCGCTCCCGGGGATCGGCGGGTAGCGGGGGGCGCGGTATCTGGTCGGCGTAGTCGTTCAGCAGCTGCGTCAGCAGGTCTTCCTTGTCGCGCACATGGTGGTACAGCGTCGTCGGAGCGGTGCCGGCCTCCGCCGCCAACCGCCGCATCGTCAGCTTCTGCCACCCGTCGCGATCGATCAGCAGCCGCGCCGCGGCCATGATCTGCATTCGGGAGGTCCGCGGCGGACGACCGGTGCGACCGGATGGTGAGACGGATTGCGGCATCACTCCATCATGCTGCCTCCCGTCATCCGGGGCGAACCCGATGACCCGGGACCCGTGTATCGACGGCCGAGCGCCGCCCGTGCTACTTTCCGTACACGTTCGGAAAGTAGGCGAAAGGGTTGATCTGAGGCAGGGACGACGGGCTGGTGAGCACCCACGATCGGCCGGCCGCGCCGTACGGCTGAGCTCGACGCCCCGGGAGTCCGGGATCGCCTGATCCGTCGGCCGGGAGAGAGAAGCGAGGCGATGAGGCCCGTGCGTGCTCGTTCAAGTAAGACTCTGAAAGCGAATGAGGAGCTTCTATGACGAAAGACTCGGGGGCTGGCACCCGGCCCATCCTGCTGATCTGCCTGGCCGTGTTCGGGCTCATGACCGGCCAGCAGATGGTCAACCCGATCCTCGCTCCGCTCGCCCGCGAACTCGGGCTCAGCGAGCTGCACCTGGGCATCGTGATGACCGTCGGGGCATCGGGCGTCGTGCTGGCCAGCCCGTTCTGGGGACGGCGCAGCATGTCGTGGGGGCATCGGCCGGTGCTTCTCCTGTCGCTCGCCGGAGCCACCATCGGTCTTGCCGCGTTCGCGGTCATCGCCCAGATCGGTCTCACCGGCGTGCTCGCCGTACCACTGCTCTTCGGGCTGATCCTGCTCAGCCGCAGCGTGGTGTTCGGGCTCGCGTGGGCCGCCACCCCGGTCACCGCCCAGTCCTACGTCGCCGACATGACCTCCGGTGAAGGCGAGCGGGTCCGGGGCATGTCCATGGTGGGCGCGGCCCAGGGGCTGGGCATGGCCCTCGGCCCGGCCCTCGGCGGAGTGCTGGTCTTCGGCGGCCTGCTGGTTCCCCTTTACGCGGCTCCGATCCTGATCGCCGTCATCGCGGTCCTGGTCTGGGCCGGTCTGCCGCGACCGGACGCCCACCGGACCCGGCCGGCGACGGCCGAGGTCAGCCCCTTCGACCCCCGCATGTGGCCCTTCCTCGCCGCCGGGTTCGGCATGTTCCTCTCCTTCGGCATCGTCATGATGACGATCGGATTCCTGCTGCAGGACCGGTTGCACCTCACCGCGCAGCAGACGGGCCAGACGACCGGCCTGGTCATGCTGGCCGGCGCGGGGATGATGATGCTCGTGCAGGCGGCCGTCGTCCCGCGCCTGGGCTGGTCACCGGTGCGCCTGATCCGGGTGGGAGCGATCGTCATGACCCTCGGCATGGTCATCATGATGATCTCCACGAACACCCCGCTGTTCGCGGCGGGGCTGGCGGTGCTCGGGACCGGGATGGGGTTCGGCCTGCCGGGGTTCATGTCCGCTCCGACCCTCCTCGTCACCAGGGAGGAACAGGGCGCGGTGGCCGGGCTGGTCGGCTCGAGCAACGCCCTCACCTTCATGTTCGGCCCCCTGGTGGGCACCGCCCTGTACGAGCTGGCGCCGATCGCCCCCTATGTTCTCGGCACGATCGTCCTCGCCGGGCTGGTGGTCTTCGTTCTCCTTCACCCCGGAGTGCGCCAGAGGCCGGTCGAGGCGCCGGCGACCACGGGGGAGGTCGAGGAGGTCCTCGGCACGGCAGGCCCGGGAGTGTGAGCCCCGGGGCGGCGGCGCATCAGTGCCACCGCCACGACCGCCGCGGGAACAGATCCCGGTGCCACGACCGCCAGTGCTTGCGCCACTTCGCCCACCCGAGGTGCCTGCGGGCCTCCGCCTGCGCCCGGCGCTCGCGCCTCTCGGCCTTGCGCTCCGCCTCCTCCGCCTCCTTCAGGCCGGGTGTGTGGCCGCCGCCGAAGCGGCTCATGTCAGGCCCTCTGAACCGCCTGGGCGGGGTGTCACGCAGCGCGCCGGTCATCGACGAGATCCAGATGGGACCGGGCAGCGAGGCGCCCTGCACGCTGCCGAAGTACCGGCCGCCGATCGTCACGTCGCGCAGCGGATAACGGTAGGAGCCACGGATGTCGCCGACGCTCACGGCGGAGGCCAGGTCGGGCGTGTAACCGGCGAACCAGGCCGAGGTGTAGCCGTTGTTGGTGCCGGTCTTGCCCGCCACCGGGCGGCCGATGCTCTGGCCGCGCATCGTGCCCTCGGCGAAGACGCCCTGAAGCACGTGGTTGACCGCGTCGGCGACCTCGGGATCCAGCGCCTGGGTGCAGGCCGGCGGGATCGACGCCCTGCTGCCGTCCTTGCCGGTGATCTCGGTGATCGCGAGCGGACGGCAGTGCCGCCCCCTGGCCCCGAACGTGGCGAAGGCCGCCGCCATGGTCAGCGGGTCCATCTCGTTGACCCCGAGGGTGAACGTCGGCACCTCGCGCAGCGCCGTGCCGTCCGCCCTGGCGACGCCGACCTTGCGAGCGGTCCGCACCACGTCGCACAGGCCGACCCGCCGCTCCAGCATCATGTAGAAGATGTTCACCGACTTCCAGGTGCCGGTGGACAGGCTGTGCGGGCCGCCGGCGCCCTCGCCGCTCGCGTTGTAGATCACGGTGTTCGGGTCGTTGACCCGGTTGCCCCGGCAGTCGCGGTAGCCGTCGGCGGCCACGAAACTGCCGGGAGTCTGGAAGCCCTGGTCGAACCGCCATCCCTCGCTCAACGCCGTGGCCAGGGTGAACGCCTTGAACGTGGAGCCCGCCTGCAGGCCCTGGCCGCCTCCGTGCGCGGCGTCGGCGGGCAGGTTGTAGGTGGTGCGCGGGCCGTTGCGCCGGCCCCCGTCGTTGCGCCCGTACCTCTTGCTCGCCGCCAGCGCCCGGATCTTGCCCGTGCCGGGTTCGACCATCGCCTCGGCCGCCACCTGGGAGTCGGCGGCGTTCACCCGGGAGGAGATGGCCTGCTCCGCCGCCCGCTGCGCCACCGGGTCCAAGGTGGTCATCAGGGTGAGCCCGCCACGCGTCAGGCGGCGTTGCCGCTCGGCCCTGGTGTCGCCGAAGACCGGATTGGCGAGCATCTCTTTCTGGACATAGAGGCAGAAGAACGGCGAGGCGCTCTCGTAGCAACCGCCCGGTTCCGGCCGGAGCCTGATCGCCAGCGGGGTCCGCTTGGCGGCGGCGGCCTGCGCGGCCGTGATCGCGCTCACCTCGACCATCCGGTCGAGGACCAGGTCGCGCCGTTCCAGCAACCGCTGCCTGCGCTGCCTGCCCAGCGCGGGATCCGTCGCGTACGGCGTGCGGACCGCGCCGGCGAGCGTGGCCGCCTGGGAGAGGTTGAGCCGGGAGGCGGACGTGGAGAAGAAACGGCGAGCCGCCGCCTCCACCCCGAACGCCCCCGCGCCGAAATAGTTGATGTTGAGATAGCGCTCCAGGATCTCGTCCTTGGAGTACTTCCGCTCCATGGCCAGCGCGTACCTCAGCTCGCTGATCTTGCGCCTGAGGTTGGGGGCCCGCGCGCGGTCGCGTTCCGCCTCGCTCTCGGCGTTCTCGACCAGGATGTTCTTCACTAGCTGCTGAGTGAGCGAGGAGCCGCCCTGACGGATGCCGCCCGCCTGGGTGTTCGTGATGAGCGCCCGCAGGGTTCCTTTGATGTCCAGCCCGGCGTGCTCGTAGAACCTGGCGTCCTCGATCGCCACGATGGCCTTGCGCATCACGGGGGCGACCTTGTCCAGGGAGACCTCGGTCCGGTTCTGGAAGTAGAACTGCGCGAACTGCCTGCCGTACCTGTCGAGCAGGCGGGTGTGCTCGGCCAGCGGGTTCTCCCGCGGCGCGGGCGGCAGGTCGGTGAACGTGCCGGCCACGCCCATCGCGCCGAGACCCGCGCCGCCCACCACCGGCAGGCAGAGCAGCCCTGCCAGCAGCCCGCCGAGCGCGCCCGCCATCCCCAGACCGGCCACGCCGGCCCGCACGCTTCGCTGCCTCTGCCGCGGGACTCTCACACGAAGAAAGGTGCGACCGGACGATCACCCCCAAACGCCCGCTTGCCAATCTTTACTTCGCGACTGCCATTTCCCTGCTGATCTTCAAGCCCAGCGAGGCGAACTGCTCGAACGGCCGGTGGTAACCCCGTTCGATGTGGTGGACGCCGCGCAGCGTGGAGGTGCCCTCGGCCGCGGCGGCGGCGAGCACGGCCGAGAAGCCCGCCCGGATGTCGGGCAGCGTCACGTCGGCGCCGCGCAGCTTCGACACGCCGCGCACCACGGCGGAGTGCTTGGCGTTGGTGTCGTGGTAGCGGCAGGCGGGCCCGCCCAGGCACACGTCGAACACCTCGATCTCACAGCCCATCTTCTGCAACGCGGGCACGTAGACCAGCCGGTTCTCGAAGACGGTCTCGTGCAGCACCGACATGCCGTGGCTCTGCGTGAACAGCACCATCAACGGCGTCTGCCAGTCGGTCATGAACCCGGGATGCGTGTCGGTCTGGACCGCGGCCTGCCGCAGCCCGCCGGGAGCCGAGGCCGACAGCCAGTCGTCGGTGATGTCGACCTGCGCGCCCATCCTGGCCAGCGTGGTGATCGCGGTGACCAGGCGGTCCTGCGGGCAGCCGTGCACCCGCACCTGCCCCCCGGTGATCAGGCCGGCCACCAGGTAGGAGAACGCCTCGATCCGGTCGCCGGCCAGCCAGGTCGAGGCGCCGCGCAGGCTGTCCACGCCCTCGATCAGGATGCGGCGGTCGGGGCTCATCTCGATCCGCGCCCCCATCCGCTGCAGGAAGAGCGCGAGCTCCACCACCTCCGGCTCCATGGCCGCGCCCTTGAGCACGGTCTTGCCCTCGGCCAGCACCGCCGACATCAGGATCGTCTCGGTCGCGCCGACGCTGGGGTAGGGCAGCTCGATGCGGGTGCCGCGCAGCCGGCTCGCCTTGGCGGTGATGCCCGCGTCGCTCACCTCGATCTCGGCGCCCATCGCCCGCAGCGCCTCGACGTGGAAGTTGACCGGCCGCCGCCCGATCGGGTCACCGCCGACCAGCGGCACGAACGCCTCGCCCGCCAGGTGCAGGAGCGGGCCGAGCATCAGGATGGGGATCCGGTTGAGCCCGGTGAAGGCTGCGGGGACCTGCGGCTGGATCACCGGCCCCCGGCTGATCGTGATCTCCCGCTGGGTGATGTCCACGTTGATGCCGAGCGCCCGCAGCATCGCCGCGGTGATCTCGACCTCGCCCACCTCCGGGGCGTTGTGGATCGTGCTCTCCCCCGTGCCGAGCATCGCCGCGACCATGTGCTTGGAGACGCCGTTCTTGGACCCCCGGACCTCGACGTCACCGCGCAACGGACCTGACGGCTCGATGAGCCACACCTCTTCTTCATTCACCTGCCACAGCCTAACGGCCTGCGCCCTCAGCCCCTCGGATGACAAAGTGATGCCTCTGTAGCATCGGACAGGTACGCAAAAAGTGTGAGGGGAGATTCGTTGCGGCAGTTGCGCGACTTCGCCGTGACCGTGCTCGTCCTGGCCGTCCTGGGGGTGGCGGCCGGGGTCGCCTGGTCGGCGGCGGCGCCGCGCGCGCCGTTCCTCGTCACCCCGGAGGGGACCAGGCTCGCCGATCCCGCCACCCAGGCGCTGATCGCGGCCGACGGCTGGTTCGCCGTGGTCACCGGCGCGGCGGGACTCGTCTGCGGAGTCGCCGGCTACTGGCTCGGCCGCCGCCGTCCCCTTCCGGTCCTGCTCGGCCTGGCGGGCGGCGGGCTGGTGGCGAGCTTCCTGGCCAGGTGGATCGGCGGCGTGGTCAACCTCGGCGCCGCCAGCGTGGCCGCCCCCACGGGCGCCGGCACGGGCGGTGGCACGGGCGGTGGCACGGTCACCGCGGGCGCGCTGGCGCTGACCGCGACCGGCGTGCTGGTGACGTGGTCGCTGCTCGCCGTGTCCGTGTACGGCCTGCTGGCCGCGATCGGCACCTACGGCGAGTCCAGGAAGCCGCCCTACGAACTTCCGGAAGGCCCCGGACTGCCGGGCGTGCCGGGCGTGCCAGACGTGCCGGGTTACCCGGGCGGGCCCGGGAGCGGCGGTCTGCGCGCGCCGTGACCGGTGGCCCGCTCGAACGCCGCGGCCACCCGCAGCACCTCCAGATCGGCGTGCGGCGGGCCGACGAGCTGGACGCCGACGGGCAGCCCTTGTGAGGTGAACCCGCACGGCACCGACGCGGCGGGGGAGTGCAGCACGCTGATCCAGTAGGCGGACCGCATCCAGGCCAGGTAGTCGGGCATGGGCACTCCCGCCACCGAGTCGACGTAAGGGTGCTCGACGGGGAACGGCGGCACCTGGCTGACCGGCGCGATGAGCACGTCGTGTTCCGCCCAGAACGCGTGCATCCGGAGGTACAGCCCGCTGCGCAGCCGTTCCGCCCGAGCCAGGTCCTCGCCGGTGACCGCCTTGCCGCGCTCGACGTTCCACCTGACGTTGTCGCCGAGCTCCTCCTGCGGCAGGCCGGCGTAGGAAAGCGCGTAGAACCACGCGCGATAGGTCCGGAAGGCGTCCTCGGCGTCCGACAGGTCCAGTTCCACCCGTTCCACGCGGGCGCCGAGCGCTTCGAAGGCGGCGGGCGCGGTGGCGGTGACCGCGGCGGTCTCCGGATCGACGGGCAGGCCGCCCAGATCGGGGCTCCAGGCCACCCGCAGCCCGGCGAGTGAGCCGTCGAGCGGCGCGGCGAAGGCGGAGCCGTCCTGCGCGATCGACAGCGGCGAGGCGGCGTCGAACCCGGCGATCACGCTCATGAGCAGGGCGAGGTCGGCCGCGGTGCGGGCCATCGGCCCGGGTACGCCGAGGGTGTACCAGGCCGCGGTGCCGCTGGGGGAGGGCACCCGGCCGGGGGTCGGCCGGAGCCCCGCGACGTTGCAGAAGGAGGCCGGGTTGCGCAGCGAGCCGCCCATGTCGGAGCCGTCGGCCAGCGCCACCATCCCGGTGGCCAGCGCCGCCGCCGCGCCGCCGCTGCTGCCGCCCGCGCTGCGCGAGAGGTCGTAGGGGTTCCTGGTGGCCCCGAAGATCTCGTTGACCGTGTGGGAGCCGGTGCCGAACTCGGGGGTGTTGGTCTTGCCCAGGCAGATCGAGCCGGCCGCGCGCATCCGCCGGACGATGAGGTCGTCCTCGTCGGGGACGTGGTCGGCGAACAGGCGTGAGCCGTACGTCGTGCGCAGGCCGGCCGTGTTCACCAGGTCCTTGTGCGCCACCGGGAGGCCGTGCAGCGGGCCGCGCGGGCGACCGGCGGCGATTTCGGCGTCGGCGGCCCGCGCCTCGTCGAGCGCCCGGTCGGCGGCCAGCGTGACGATGGCGTTCACCGCGCCGTTGACCTGGTCGATCCGGCGCAGGTGGGCTTCGGTGACCTCCACCGCGCTCACCTCGCGCCGCCGCAGCAGCCCGGCCAGCTCGCCGGCCGTCAGCTCGGTCAGTTCGTTCGCTTCGTTCGCCTCGGTCACCTGTCGGCCCGCCTTGTTCGCCTCGGTCACGGTCGCTCCGCCTCGGTCGGCTCGGTCGGCTTGGTCGCGGTCAGCCCGCTCTGGCGATCGGGGCGGTCACGGCCTGGGCGAGGCCCACCAGGTTGCCGGGCGCGGTCTCGATCTGCAGCCCCCTGCGGCCCGCCGAGAAGTAGATCGTGCCGAACTCCAGCGCCGAGCCGTCGACCACGGTCGGCAGCGCCCTGCGCTGCCCCAGCGGGCTGATCCCGCCGACCACGTAGCCGGTGACCCGCTCCACCTTGGCCGCGTCGGCCATCGCGGCCCGCTTGCTCCCCAGCGCCGCCGCGAACGCCTTGAGGTCGAGCTTGCCCGCCACCGGCACCACGGCCACCGCGAGCCCGCCGTCGACCTCGGCCACCAGCGTCTTGAAGATCCGCTCGTACGGCACGCCGAGCGCGTCGGCGGCTTCCTCGCCATAGGCCTGGGCGTTCGCGTCGTGCTCGTAGGGGTGCAGCGTGAAGTCGAGCGCGGCCTTGCTCAGCGCGACGGTGGCGGGAGTGCCCTGACCGCCCTTGTTCCTGGTCTTGCCCACACCATGGGAGCCTAGAGCACGGCTAGAAATCTACATTGTAAAGGAAGCGGGGTGGAAAGAAAGTGTCCGAATGATGGACAGAAGCGGGTTCGGTTCCTGGCCTCCGTAGACTGGTGGGGTGATTTCCCGTATCGATCTGCGCGAGGGTCTTCCCGATGACCTCCGCGCCGTGCTGCCGCGTGCCGATCTCGACGTCGAGGCCGCCCTGGAGAAGGTGCGTCTGATCTGCGAGGACGTGCGCCATCGCGGCGTGGCCGCGATCAGGGAGCTCACCGCGCGATTCGACGGGGTGGAGCTCGGTTCCACCCGCGTCCCCGCCGAGGCGATCACCGGCGCGCTGGAGGCGCTCGACCCCCGGGTGCGCGCGGCGCTCCAGGAGTCCATCCGCCGTGCCAGGCTGGTCCACCGCGACCAGCGGCGCACCGACACCACCACGCAGGTCGTGCCGGGCGGCACGGTCACCGAGCGCTGGATCCCGGTCGATCGGGTCGGCCTCTACGTGCCGGGCGGCCGGGCCGTCTACCCCTCAAGCGTGGTCATGAACGTGGTGCCCGCCCAGGAGGCGGGCGTTCCCTCGCTCGCGGTGACGAGCCCCGCGCAGTCCGATTTCGGCGGCCTGCCGCACCCGGCGATCCTGGCGGCCTGCGCGCTGCTCGGCGTCGATGAGGTCTACGCCGTGGGTGGCGCCCAGGCCGTGGCGATGTTCGCCTACGGCACGGAGGAGTGCGCGCCCGCCGTCATGGTCACCGGACCGGGCAACATCTGGGTGACCGCGGCCAAGCGGCTGCTCAAGGGCCGGATCGGCATCGACTCCGAGGCCGGCCCCACCGAGATCGCCATCCTGGCCGACCGGACCGCCGACCCGGTGCACGTCGCGGCCGACCTGATCAGCCAGGCCGAGCACGACGTGATCGCCGCCGCGGTCCTGGTCACCGATGACGAAGAGCTCGCCGACGCGGTGGGCAAGGAGCTCGCCGCCCAGGTCGCGGCCACCCGGCACGCCGACCGCATCGGCGAGGCCCTCGCCGGGCGCCAGTCGGGCATCGTGCTCGTGTCCGGCATCGACGACGGCCTGAAGGTCGTCGACACCTACGCGGCCGAGCACCTGGAGATCCACACGGCCGATGCCCGCGAGGTGGCCGCCCGCGTGCGCAACGCCGGCGCCGTCTTCGTCGGGGCCTACTCGCCGGTCTCCCTCGGCGACTATCTGGCCGGGTCCAACCACGTGCTGCCCACCGGCGGCTGCGCCTGCCACTCCTCGGGGCTGTCCGTGCAGACCTTCCTGCGCGGCGTCCACGTCGTCGACTACAGCCGCGAGGCACTCGCCGGAGCCGCGGCCCACGTGTGCGTGCTGGCCGACGCCGAAGACCTGCCCGCGCACGGGGCGGCCATCCGAGCGAGGTTCGACTGGGGGATCCCGGAGTGACGTCACTGGACGACCTGCCCATCCGCGATGATTTGCGCGGACGCACGCCGTACGGCGCGCCGCAGATCGACGTGCCGGTCAGGCTCAACACCAACGAGAACCCCTACTCACCCTCTCCCGCGCTGGTCGAGGACCTGGCCCAGGCCGTACGGCGCAGCGCCGGAAGCCTCAACCGCTATCCCGACCGTGACGCCCTCGACCTGCGCGCCGACCTCGCCGACTACCTGGGCCACGGGCTGACCGCCGAGCGCGTCTGGGCGGCCAACGGGTCGAACGAGGTGCTCCAGCAGATCCTGCAGGCGTTCGGCGGCCCCGGTCGTTCGGCGATGGGCTTCGAGCCGTCCTACTCGATGCACCCGATCATCACCGCGGGCTCCTCCACGGAGTGGATCTCCGGGGCCCGCGAGGACGACTTCGGGCTCGACGCCGGCAAGGCCGTGGCCGCGATCGAGGAGCACCGGCCCGACGTGGTCTTCCTGACCTCGCCGAACAATCCGACCGGCACCGCGCTGGCGCCCGAGGTGATCGAGCGGGTGGTCGCCGCGGCGCCGGGCATGGTGGTGGTCGACGAGGCCTACTTCGAGTTCGCCCGCACCGGCACCCCGTCGGCGCTGGCGTTGCTGCCCGGGCATCCGCGGCTGATCGTGACGCGCACGATGTCCAAGGCGTTCGCGATGGCCGGCACCCGGCTGGGCTACCTGGCGGCGCATCCCGCGGTCATCGAGGCGCTGCTGCTCGTCCGCCTGCCGTACCATCTGTCCACGCTCACCCAGGCGGCGGCGCGGGTCGCGCTGGCGCACCGCGAGGAGCTGCTGGGCACCGTCGACCTGCTGCGGGCGGAGCGGGACGCGCTGGTCGGGTGGCTGCGGGGCAAGGGCCTGGAGGTCGCCGACTCGGATGCGAACTTCGTGTTGTTCGGGCGGTTCGCGGACCGGCGGGCCGTCTGGACGGGGCTGCTGGAGCGGGGGGTGCTGATCCGCGAGGTCGGGCCGCCCGAGTGGCTGCGGGTGTCGATCGGCACCCGCGAGGAGACGGCGGCCTTCAGGGCCGCCCTGGAGGGTGTGCTGTGAACAGGGTCGGGCGTGTCGAGCGGGCGACGAAGGAGACCTCGGTGCTGGTCGAGGTGGGCCTCGACGGCACCGGGCGGGTCGAGGTGTCCACCGGGGTCGGGTTCTTCGACCACATGCTGGCCCAGCTCGGCAAGCACGGGTTGTTCGACCTGACCGTGAAGACCGAGGGCGACCTGCACATCGACGCCCATCACACGATCGAGGACACGGCGCTGGCGCTGGGCGCCGCGTTCCGTGAGGCGCTGGGCGACAAGTCGGGCATCCGGCGGTTCGGTAGCGCGTCGTGCCCGCTCGACGAGTCGCTGGCGCAGGTGACCGTCGACCTCTCCGGCCGGCCGTACCTCGTGCACAGCGAGCCCGAGGGCATGGCCCCGATGATCGGCCCCGACTACGACACGACGATGACCAGGCACATCCTGGAGTCGATCGTCGCCCAGGCCGCGATCTGCCTGCACGTCCACGTGCCCTACGGGCGCAACGCGCACCACATCGTGGAGGCCCAGTTCAAGGCGCTGGCCAGGGCGCTGCGCGAGGCGTCGGAGCCCGACCCCCGCGCCACCGGGGTGCCGAGCACGAAGGGCGTGCTGTGACGGAGAACTGGACCGCGGCCGTCATGGTCTTCGTCGGCCTCTTCATGATCGGCGGGGTCGTCTCCTTCTTCAAACAGGGGCTGAAGGTGTTCGCCGGAGTGCTGGGCGTCGCCGCGGCCCTGGCGATCACCGCGGGGGTGTTGTGGTGGTGAGGCTCGTCGTGCTCGACTACGGGTCGGGCAATCTGCGGTCGGCCGAGCGCGCGCTGGCCAGAGTCGGCGCCGAAGTCACCGTGACCAGCGACTACGACGCGGCGCTGGAGGCCGACGGCCTGGTGGTGCCGGGCGTGGGCGCGTTCGCCGCGTGCATGGCCGGGCTCACCGGGGTCCAGGGCGACCGGCTGATCGCCAGGCGGCTGTCCGCCGGGCGGCCGGTCCTCGGCATCTGCGTCGGCATGCAGATCCTGTTCGAGGAGGGCGTCGAGCACGGCGTCCACACCAAGGGCTGTGGTGAGTGGCCGGGCACGGTGGAGCGGCTCGACGCGCCCGTGCTGCCGCACATGGGGTGGAACACCGTCGACGCGCCCGAGGGCTCGGTGCTGTTCGCGGGGCTGCCGTCCGACACCCGGTTCTACTTCGTGCACTCCTACGGCGTGCGCGACTGGCAGCTGAACGTCGGCCCGGGCTTCACCGACCCGCTGGTGACCTGGACGGAACACGGTGTGCCGTTCGTCTCCGCGGTCGAGAACGGCGCGCTCACGGCCACCCAGTTCCACCCGGAGAAGTCCGGCGACGCGGGGGCCACCCTGCTGGAGAACTGGATCGGGACCCTGAAGTGAGTTTCTTGACGTGAGCAAGGAGCGGGCCAGGCGCAGGGCCGCGCGCGAGGCCGAGCGCGCCAGGGCGGCGGAGGTCAGCGCCGCGCGTGAGGCCAGGCGCGCCAGACGCCGCCGGTTCCGCGGCAGGCTCGCCGCCCTGCTGCCCCGCCCGATCAGGGTGGTCAGGCAGGGCGGGGTGCTCGCGCGCAGGCGCCGCGCGCAGAACGGCGTGGTCGCCGTGCTCTTCCTGATCATCCAGCTGATCGCGTGGCTGCTGCTGTCCAGCTGGGCGGCGTGGTTCGGGGTCCTGGTGCTGTCATTGTTGCTACTCCCGATGCTCGTCACCCTTGTCTTCGACCGGAGGTCTTGAACACATGTCGCTGGTGCTGCTGCCCGCCGTGGACGTCGCGGACGGCCAAGCCGTACGCCTGGTCCAGGGCGAGGCGGGATCCGAGACGTCCTACGGCGATCCGCTCGCCGCCGCGCTCGCCTGGCAGGAGGCGGGGGCGGAGTGGATCCACCTCGTCGACCTCGACGCGGCCTTCGGGCGCGGGAACAACCGTGAGCTGCTGGCCTCGGTGGTGGCCGCGCTCGATGTGAAGGTCGAGATGTCCGGCGGGATCAGGGACGACGCGTCGCTCGACGCCGCCCTGGCCACCGGTTGCCGCCGGGTCAACATCGGCACGGCCGCGCTGGAGGACCCGGCCTGGTGCGCGAAGATCATCGCTGAGCACGGCGACCAGATCGCCGTCGGGCTGGACGTCAGGGGCACCACCCTGGCCGCCAGGGGATGGACCCGCGAGGGCGGTGACCTGTGGGAGGTCCTCGACCGGCTGGAGGCCGACGGCTGCCCCCGCTACGTGCTCACCGACGTGACCAAGGACGGCACGCTGCGGGGTCCCAACGTGGAGCTGCTGCAGGAGTTCTGCTCGCGGACCGACAAGCCGGTGATCGCCAGCGGTGGTGTCTCGTCGCTGGACGATCTCCGCGCGCTGTCCTCCCTGGTGCCGGCCGGTGTGGAGGGCGCCATCGTGGGGAAGGCGCTGTACGCGCGGGCCTTCACGCTCCAGGAGGCCCTCGCCGCAGTCGGGACTTCCTAGGCAGGGTGCGGAGGGCATCGCGGTGGACAATCGGATCTTCAGCGGCGGGACCTGGGAGAAGCGGTACGGCTACGCCCGGGCGGTGCTGGCGGGACCATGGGTGATCGTCTCGGGCAGCACGGCGACCGTCGACGGAGAGGTCCTGCATGTGGGCGATGCCCGCAAGCAGGCGCTGACGGCGTTCGCCATCGCTCTCGAGGCGGTGGAGAAGGCGGGCCTGTCGTGCCACGATGTGGTCAGGACCCGCTACTACATCGTCGACGAGCGACACTATGACGAGGTGGGCGCCGCGCACAGGCAGGTCTTCGGGCACGTGCGGCCGGCGTGCACCGGGGTGCAGGTGGCCGGCCTCATCGACCCGCGGATGCTGGTCGAGGTGGAGGTCGAGGCATATCGGGAAGGAGCGGCGTGAGCGTCGCCGTACGAGTGATCCCCTGTCTGGACGTAGACGCCGGGCGGGTGGTCAAGGGCGTCAACTTCGAGAACCTGCGCGATGCGGGCGATCCGGTCGAGCTGGCCAAGCGCTATGACGCGGAGGGCGCCGACGAGCTGACCTTTCTCGACATCACGGCCTCCTCGGGGCAGCGGGAGACCATGTACGACGTGGTCCGCCGTACCGCCGAGCAGGTGTTCATCCCGCTGACCGTGGGCGGCGGGGTGCGCGCGGTCGACGACGTGAACCGCCTGTTGCGGGCCGGCGCCGACAAGGTGGCGCTGAACACCGCCGCCATCGCGCGGCCCGAGTTGCTGACCGAGGCGTCCAGGCGGTTCGGCGCCCAGTGCGTGGTGCTGTCGGTCGACGCCCGCCGGGTCGTCGACGGGCCGCCGACCCCGAGCGGCTTCGAGGTCACCACGCATGGTGGCCGCCGGGGCACCGGCATCGACGCGGTCGAGTGGGCACGTCGTGGCGAGGAGCTCGGGGTGGGCGAGATCCTGCTCAACTCCATGGACGGCGACGGCACCCGTGAGGGCTACGACCTGGAGATGCTTCGTGCCGTGCGGGCCGCCGTGTCGGTTCCGGTGATCGCCAGCGGTGGGGCGGGCGCTCTGGAGCACTTCGCCCCGGCGGTGGCGGCGGGGGCGGACGCGGTCCTGGCGGCCAGCGTGCTGCACTTCGGCCAGCTCAAGATTCCCGAGATCAAGGCGAGCCTGCGCGCCGCCGGTCACCCGGTCCGCTAGCCGTCCCGGGGGCCAGGAACAAACAGAGGTGGTATGTAGTTTAACCTTCAATCAAATAGAGGAGGGTCGGCATGAACGCCACCACCCAGCCCGTGATCGACGTACGGCGCGCCGCGGACAGGTTCGCCACGAAGATCGACTGGCTCGACTCCAAGCACTCCTTCTCCTTCGGCCACCACCGCGACCCGGCCAACGTCCACCACGGGCTGCTGCTCGTGAACAACGACGACGTGGTCCGGCCGGGCGCCGGGTTCGAGACCCATCCGCACCGGGACATGGAGATCGTCACCTGGGTGCTGCGCGGCTCCCTGGTCCACCAGGACTCCGAGGGTCACTCGGGCGTCATCTATCCCGGGCTCGCCCAGCGGATGAGCGCGGGCACCGGCATCCTCCACTCGGAGAAGAACGACTCCTGGCGGCTTCGGGGCGGCGACGAGCACGCCGACCCGGTGCACTTCGTCCAGATGTGGGTGGTTCCTGATGAGGGTGGCATCGCGCCGGGGTACGAGCAGCTCGAAATCGACGACGAACTGCTGCGCGGCGGCCTGGTCGCCGTCGCCTCGGGGATGCCGGAGCACCAGGGGAACGCGGCGATCCGGATCAAGAACAAGTACGCGGCGCTGCACGTCGCCAGGATCGAGCCGGGACGCAGCGTGCTGCTCCCCGAAGCACCCTTCCTGCACCTGTTCGTGCCGCGCGGCGAGGTCACGCTCGAAGGAGCGGGCGCACTCGCGGAAGGCGACGCCGTCCGCTTCACCGCCACCGGCGGGCAGCGCGTCACCGCCACCACGCCCGCGGAGATCCTGGTCTGGGAGATGCACGCCACGCTCGCCGCGTGACACGCCGGCGGCCGGAGCTCACC
This sequence comes from Dolomitihabitans soli, assembly GCF_022213955.1. Taxonomy (GTDB): domain Bacteria; phylum Actinomycetota; class Actinomycetes; order Streptosporangiales; family Streptosporangiaceae; genus Streptosporangium_A; species Streptosporangium_A soli. The sequence continues at coordinate 914,330 of NZ_JAKNTW010000001.1, forward strand.
CCGCCCGGCACGGGCGACGGTGAGGACTCCGGCCACTCCTGGTGACCAGGCACCCCCACATGATCAACGAATCATCCGAGACCGGAGTCCCCGTTGATCGAGACGCTCAGCACCGGCGGATCGTCGGACCCGGCGGGGCCGAGTTCGATCCGGTGCCGCGTCTCCGGCACGAACCGGAGGTCGTGGGATATGAGGATGGTGGTGCGGCCGGACATGAGCCTGCGGAGAGGTTCCATGATTCTGGCCGCGGTGGGCGCGTCGAGCCCGGTCATGGGCTCGTCGAGGATGAGCACCGGAGCGTCGCGCAGGACGGCCCGCGCGATGGCGATGCGCTGGCGCTGCCCGCCGGACAGCAGTCTGCCGCGTTGCCCGACCGGTGTGTCGTATCCCTGCGGCAGCGTGGTGACGAAATCGTGCACGTCCGCCGTGATGGCGGCCTGAACGATCTCGTCCATGGTGGCTCCCGGACGGCCATAGGCGATGTTGTCGCGTACGGTCGCCGAGAAGAGCAGGTTCTCCTGTTGCAGCAGGGTGACGGCCTCGCGCAGGTCATGGCGTGACATGTCGCGCAGGTCGATCCCGTCGAGCAGGATCCGCCCGGCGCTCGGATCGTAGAAGCGGAGCAGGAGCTTGGCGATGGTCGACTTGCCGGCGCCGCTCGGCCCGGTGCAGGCCAGCAGGTCGCCCGGTTCCGCGGTGAACGACAGGTCGGCCAACGTGGCCTTGGTCCGGTTCGGATAGGTGAAGCCGACGTGCTCGAACTCCACCCGGCCGCGCACCGGCGCGGGCGTCGGCGCGATGACGTCACGGTCGGTGACGCTCGGCTGGGCATGAAGGACCTCGACGACGCGGTCGGAGCCCGCTGCCGCCTCCGAGACGGTCAGCGCGAGCTCGCCGAGGCTCTGCACCGCGGGGTACAGATAGGCGAGATAGGCCGCGAAGGCCAGCAGTCCGCCGATGGTGAGGCGGCCGGAGGCGATCTCCCACGCGCCGAATCCGATGATGACCAGCAGGCAGATGGTCTCCAGGATCTGCACGATCGGGCCGTACGTGGCGGACAGCTTGGCCTGGGACATGTTGGCCCGCAGCCAGGTGACGCCCTCGTTGTGCAGGCGTCCCGCCTCGGTCTCCTGGCGGTTGTGCGCCTGGACGAGAGACTGGTTGGCCAGGCTCTCCTCGATGACGCTGTTCATCGCGCCGTTGCTGGTTCGCTCCCGCGCGGACGCGGTCCTGAACCTTCCCGCGAAGCCCTTGGAGACCAGCAGGAACGCCGGGATCAGCGTCATCGTGACCAGTGCGAGGTCCCAGCGGATGTAGAAGGCCGCGCCGACGAAGAAGATAACGCTGACGACGGTCGTGAACGCCCTGACCAGTCCGGAGCCGATCAGCTCCTCGATGGCCTCGATGTCGTCGGTGAGCCTGGCCATCAGGTCACCGAGCCGGCGGTTCTCGAAGTAGTCGGGCGTTAGCGTCTGCAGGTGCGAGAACACCTTGTCACGCAGATTAAGCAGGAAACGCTCCCCGCCCAGAGCGGTGGAGTAGTTTCCGACAAATGAGGCCAGGGCGGCCACCAGGGCCACTCCCAGCCAGGCAAGACCAGGCAACCAGAACGCATCGAGTTGGCCCCTGGCGAGTACTTCATCGGTGATGTGACCGAACAGTCCGATCGCGCCGACCTCACAGGCGGCCGCCACGATAGCGAAGACGATTCCGGCCACGAACAACCTGCGAGAACCGCGGGTGTACGGCCAGAATCGCCGAATGGTCTGCCGAATGGAAACGACCGGCGCGAGCGCCGGTGTCTCCTCCTCCTCCGGCGAGAGCGGGGAAGGGGGTGGGAGCCGGCGGTTGTCCCGCCGGCCCCCACCCGGTGTTTCTACCACCAGAACCTGCGACGGCCACAACCGCCGCCGCAGCCGAAGAACCGACGACGGCAGCCGCAGCCGCAGCCGAAACGGCGGCGGCGGCAACCACAACCACCGAATCCACCGAACCCACCGAAGGTCGGGAACAGGCTGATGCTCATGGATCCCCCTCGTTGACTAGCCGATTTGCGCTGTCACCGAGAAGTTACCATGCGTAATCAGGCGAAATCGATAAAAGGGGCATCGATCTACTCCGAAGATTCTTTATCGGCTTATTCCAGATTAACGTTGGTGCTATCAGATTAAATTCGGGTTAAAGGGTAGAGCGGAAGCTTCGCGTTTTATCGACGTATGGGGCAGCTATTGGCAAGGTGGGGTGTGGTTGCTTCCCGTTGGCGCCATGACGATGCCTGCCGTACTCGTGCCGACTTGGTGGTTTGATCCTTGTAACACCGCGTGGCGTTACACGTACAACGCGTGACAGGGCCGCATACTGGACCGGCTGGCCTGTTCAGGGCCGGTATGGGGTCATCTTTACCAACCAACCCTCCAACGCCAGAGATCGGGCGTCCTGCCCGGCAGGAGGAGAAGACACATGCGTTTGCTTATAGGGGCAGGGGCGCTCGCCGCCCTGATGGTGGGGCCGATCGTTCTCCCACAGGCGGCCGTCGCCGAAGTCGCGGCCGCCATGCAGAATGCCGGTGGGCCGACCGGAGGCGGCGGCGGAGGAGGGAATGGGGATGAGGACGCCAGGAAGGATCCCCATCTGACGGCGCTGCGCCTCACGCCGTGGCGTCCGCGACGGGACTCCGAGATCGTCGTCCAGGTGCGCTGTCCGGTGGAGTCCACCCACGCGACCGTCGCCAGCAGCGCGTTCAACCGCGCGGGATCCAGGCGGGTCAGCAGGGAAGTGGGAATGGGGCTCGACGACCACGGCTACGGGCACGACAGCGAGAGCGTCGAGTTCGACTCCCGGCTGGGCGTCAGGGCCGTTTGGCTGCGCTGCGTGAAGGTCGAGGTCGACGAGGACACCCAGATCAGGAAGATCACCCTGATCAGCCGGCTCCGCACCACCCTGCGCGTGCGCAGGCTCATCATCCCGGACCTGAGGTGCAAGGGCGTCCGTCACCACTGCCACCGGGTGCTGAAGGGCGCCGCGCCGGAGAACCCGCCGGTCGGCTCCGAGGAGGGCGGCGACTTGGCGAACTGAGCGAACGCCCTCCCGCGTCCCCGTCAGAAGACGCGGAAGTGGTGGAACAGTTCGTATGACTCGTCCTGGGCGGCGAAGGCCGCCGCCTCGGACCGTTTGACGGCGAGATAGGCACTGCGACGCAGGGGGCCGAGGGCTTCCATCAGAAGCTCATCGGCCTCCAGCGCGTCCAGGGCCTCGCCGAGGCTCGCGGGCAGCCGCTCGATCCCCAGCCTGGCCCGCGCGTCGCCGGTCAGCGTGTCGGGGTCGACGGCGAGCGCGTCGCCCGGATCGAGCCGGCGGCGCACGCCGTCCAGCCCGGCGTGGATGACGGCGCCCAGCGACAGATAGGGGTTGGCCGAGGAGTCGGAGGGCTTGTACTCCAGGTTGGCCGAACCCGCGGCCAGCGGCGAGCAGATCCGGACGGCCGCCTCCCGGTTGTCCAGGCCGTAGCAGGCGTAGGCGCTGGACCACATCCGGGGCGCCAGCCGGCGGAAGCTGTTGACCGTGCCGCAGGTCAGCGCGACCAGCGCGGGCAGATGCGCGAGCAGGCCGCCGACGAAGTGATGGCCGAGTTCGGACAGGCCGTCCGGATCGGCGGGGGAGTCGAACAGGTTGGTGGTGGTCTCCGGATCCCACAGCGACAGGTGCAGGTGCGCGCCGTTGCCCGCCTGGTCGGCCAGCGGCTTGGGGGCGAGCGAGGCCCACAGGCCCGTCCGCAGCGCGACCCCGCGTACGGTCTCCCGATAGATGATCTGGTTGTCGGCGGCCCGCAGCGCGGGCGCGTGCCGGATCGACAACTCCTGCTGGCCGTGACCCAGCTCGGGATGGTAATGCTCAACCCGAAGGCCCTGCGTCTCCATGGCTTTGATCAGCTGGGCGATGTAATCGTGCGCCACGTCGAAGCCGGTGGTCGAGTAGCAGAGGCTGTCGTCGACCGGGGCGAGCCGGTCGAGGCCCTCGGTGGGCTCCCTCCTGCCCAGGGTGAACTCCGGCTCGAAGGCGGCCACCAAGGTGTAGCCCTCGGCGGCCAGCGACTCGACCGCCTCGCGCAGGAAGGTCCGCGGACAGGCGGCCCACGCCCCGCCGCCGGGAGTGCGCAGTTCGCACAGCATCGCTCCGGCCCCCTGCGCGTACGGCAGCGGCACGAACGTCGCCGGGTCGGGCATCAGCCGCACCTCGCCCACCGGTCCCAGGCCCTCGACCTCCTGAAGCTGGTCGAGCATGTTCATGGCCATCATCGCCACCGTGTGGCCGATCCCGGTGCGCAGGCGCTCGGCCAGCCTCGGACGCGAGGCGGCCTTCCCGCGGATCACTCCGCCGTGGTCGGCGTAGAGGAACCGGATCAGATCGATCCCCTCTACCTCGGCCCGCTCAAGGACGCGGCGGGAGGCCGTGTCGAGCCCTTGGACTCCGGCGGTGTTTCGGCGATCTGTCACTCTGTCTGCGTAACACGTTCCCGGCGCTGGGGATAGCACAATCCACACTTCGACGGTGCCGCGGAAGGACGCCGCGGTCACAATGGGCGGGAAGCCCGGTTTGATCCTTGGGCGGGCGGTGACGACACTGTCCGCGCCCGGGAAACCCTTCCTACCGTGACACTCAGGTCACCACTTGGCTGAAGAATGTGGCGAGTTGGTCAGCGCCGTTCATGATCCCGTCCAGCACGCCGTTGACCGCTGTCGCGGCCTCGGCGGGCCTGGTGAACAAGTAGAAGACCACAAAGGCCACGGCTACGTACGTGGCGACTTTCTTGACCTGCATGGGGGGCCTCCCGCAGTCCAATCTCTGGCGTATATACCCAGTTATGCCGGGTTGCTCTCGGGCACTTGGGTGATCATAGCTTTCCCGTCCTGTCGCCGCTGTGGCCCCGGCGGCCACGCGGCGATCCCCGCCGTCGTCGAAACCCTAGCCGCCGAGGGGGGTGTGCGTGCGTTCTTGAGTGCCCTGTCGCCGCCCGCGGGTCGGCTACACCCCGAGGCGGGCCGCCCGCAGGCGGGCGACATCCGCCTCGTCGCCCGACAGTTCCACCCGGGCGTGTTCCTGGCGGCCGAAGCAGAACATCAGCAACTCGCTGCCCCTGCCCGTCACCTCGACGGCCGCCGCGTTCCGGTCGCCGCCCAGCGCCACGCCGCCGCCCAGCCGGTGCAGCACGACCCCCACCGGTGCGCGGCGGAGCATGAGCCTGGCCATCTTGCCCAACCGGCTCCACACCATCCGCTCCAGATCCTCGGGGAGGTCGCGCGGTTCCCAGTCCGGCTGTGCGCGGCGGACGTCCTCGTGGTGGACGAGGTACTCCATGGTGTTGACGGCCTCGTCGGCGCCCGGAATGAGCCCGTAGACGCCGCCCGGGCCGTTCCGCACCAGCCGTACCAGTCCGGAATAGCCGTGCCTGGCCTTGAGCGCCTCCTGGACCGAGGCGGCGTAGCGGGCCAGCGGCCGGAGCGCGATGCCGGCGGCCGCGTCCAGGCGGCGCTCACGGAGCACCAGATGGGCCGCGAGGTCGAAGGTCTGCCAGCCCGCGCAGAGGGTCGTCGCCTCCGGGCCCAGCCGGTCCAGCAGGTCACTGAGCGCTGCGCGTTCCTCACGGGCGTACGTCATACCGCGATCGTAGCCAGGGTGGTGAAGGAATAAAGCTGTCGGTCTGCCGTGATACATGGGTAGGTAGTACGAATCCCCCTGGAAAGGACACCTTCACTAGTGGCGAGCAAGGTGACGTCCGCCGTCATGCGTCAAGGGCTGCACGTGCTCGCGGTCGCCATCCGCGCCGAGCCCCTGATCTTCACCCTGGCGGTCGCGGCCAGCACGGTCTACGGCGTGATGACCGTCGCGTCCGCGTGGGCGCTCGGCTGGGCCACCGACAACGTCGTGCTCCCCGCCTTCAGAGCGGGAGAGATCACCCGAGGCGCGATCCTGACCGCCGTCGCGCTGATCATCGGAGTGGCCGTGGTCAAGGCCGCGGGCGTCGGCGGGCGGAGGTTCCTGGCAGGTCTCATGCAGTACCGCATGCAGGCCCGCTCCCGCCGCGGCGTCACCAGGCAGTACCTCAAGCTTCCCCTCGCCTGGCACCACCGCCACCCCACCGGTCAGCTCCTGTCCAACGCCGGCGCCGACGCCGAGGCCGCCTGGGCCCCGCTCGCGCCGCTGCCGATGGCGGTCGGCGTCATCGTCATGCTGGTCACCGCCGCCGTCGGAATGGTCGTCACCGACCTGGTGCTCGCCCTGATCGGCTTCCTGATCTTCCCCGCGATCGCCGTGATCAACATGATCTACCAGCGCAGACTCAGCCCGCTGGTCACCCGGGCCCAGCAACTCCGGGCCGAGGTCAGCGAGATCGCGCACGAGAGCTTCGACGGCGCACTCGTAATCAAGACCCTCGGCAGGGAGGACCTGGAGGCCGAGCGCTTCCGGGCCAGGGCCCACGAACTGCGCGACGCCAACGTCGCCGTGGGCCGGGTACGCGGGCTGTTCGACCCCGTGCTGGAGGCCCTGCCCACGCTCGGTGTGCTCGCCGTGCTCCTGATCGGCGCGCACCGCCTAGCCGCCGGCGCGATCAACTCGGGCACCCTCGTCCAGGTCGCCTACCTCTTCACGCTGCTCGCCTTCCCGATCAGGGCGCTCGGCTGGGTCCTCGGCGAAATCCCGCGCAGCGTCGTGGGCTGGCGCCGGGTGCGGGCCGTGCTCGACGCGTCGGGCGCCATGGAGTTCGGTACGGCGAGCCTGACCGGCACCGCCCCGGCCAGGCTGGAGATCGATGGGCTCGGCTACGCCTACGACGACGCCACCGTGCTGCACGACGTCACCTTCGAGGTGCCGGCCGGCCGTACGGTCGCGCTGGTCGGGCCGACCGGCTCGGGCAAGTCGACGCTCGTGCAGACCCTGGCCCGCCTGGTGGACCCCGCGACGGGAGCCGTCCGCATCGACGGGACGGACCTGCGGGAGATCGAGCGCGGCGGGATCAGCCGCGCGGTCGCGCTGGTGCCGCAGCAGGCGTTCCTGTTCGACGACAGCGTCCGCGGCAACATCACCCTGGGCCTGCCCGTCCCCGACGAGGACGTCTGGGCGGCGCTGCGCCTCGCCCAGGCCGACGGGTTCGTCAGCGCGCTGCCCGCCGCCCTGGACACCATGGTGGGGGAGCGGGGCGCCACCCTGTCCGGCGGCCAGCGCCAGCGGATCGCCCTGGCCCGCGCCGTGGTCCGCCGTCCCCGCCTGCTCGTCCTCGACGACGCCACCTCCAGCGTGGACCCACAGGTCGAGGCCAGAATCCTGTACGGCCTGCGCGACGCCGCCGAGGCCGCCACGGTCGTGGTCGTCGCCTACCGGATGGCCACCATCGCGCTCGCCGACGAGGTGGTCTACCTCGAACACGGCAGAGTCGTCGACCGGGGCGGGCACCAGGAGCTGATCACCCGCTGCGCGGGCTACCGCAACCTGGTCACCGCCTACGAGCGTGAAGAAGCCGAGCGGGCCGCCGTCGAGACCGACTCCGAAGGAGTCTCCGCGTGACCATGTTGCAGAGGGTTGAGCGTTCCGCGCTGGCCACGGTGCGGCACGGGCTGTCCCTGACCCCGGAGTTCCGCAAGGGGCTCGCCGGTACCCTGGGGCTGGCCGTCGTCGCCACCATCGGCAAGATCATCGTGCCGATCGCGGTACAGCAGACCATCGACACCGGTCTCAAGGACGGCACCCCCGACCTGCCGTACATCAGGACCGCCGTGCTTCTCTGCGCCGCGGCCGTCGTGCTCACCGCCATCGCCGGCTATCTCATGAACGTGCGGCTCTACAAGTCGACCGAGTCCTCGCTCGCCACCCTGCGGGTCCGCGGATTCCGGCACGTGCACGACCTCTCCGTGCTCACCCAGAACACCGAACGCCGCGGCGCCCTGGTCTCGCGGGTGACCGGGGACGTCGACCAGATCACCACGTTCATGCAGTCGGGCGGACTGATGATCGTCGTCGCGGTCGGCCAGCTCGTGGTCTCCAGCGTGCTCATGTTCGTCTACTCCTGGCAGCTCACGCTGCTGGTGTGGGCGTGCTTCGTGCCGATGGCGATCTCACTGCCCAGGTTCCAGCGGTGGCTGTCCTCCGCCTACACCCAGGTCCGTGAGCGCACGGGCGACGTGCTGTCCGCCGTCAGCGAGTCCGTCGTCGGCGCGCCCGTCATCAGGGCCTACGGTTCCGAGGAACGTACGGCGGAGCGCGTCGACGCCGCCATCGAGGCGAACCGGCAGGCCCAGACCCGGACCCAGCGGATCGTCGCCACCATCTTCCCGCTCACCGAGGTGATGGCCGCGGTGGCGATCGCGGGCGTGGTGCTGCTCGGCGTCCGGCTCGGGCTGGACGGCGACATCACCGCCGGCCGGCTGGTGGCGTTCCTGTTCCTCATCACCCTGTTCATCTCACCGCTGCAGATCGCCACCGAGGTGCTCAACGAGGCGCAGAACGCGGTGGCCGGCTGGCGGCGCATCCTCGGCGTGCTCGACACCCCGCCCGACGTCGCCGACCCCGGCCCCTCGGGCGTCGAACTCCCGCGCGGCCCCATCGACGTGTCCTTCGAGGCCGTCGGGTTCGCCTACCCGGGCGGCGAGCCGGTGCTGCACGCGGTGTCGGTGGCCATCCCGCCCCGCTCCCGGATCGCGGTGGTGGGGGAGACCGGCTCGGGCAAGACGACCTTCGCCAAGCTCCTCACCAGGCTGATGGACCCCGTCTCCGGCCGGGTCCTGGTCGACGGCGAGGACCTGCGATCCGTCAAGTTCTCCTCGCTCCGCGAGCGCATCGTGATGGTGCCCCAGGACGGCTTCCTGTTCGACGGCACCCTTGCCGACAACATCCGGTTCGGCCGCCCCGCGGCCACCGACGAGGAACTGCTGCTGTCCCTCACCGAACTCGGCCTCGCCGACTGGCTGGAGGGCCTGCCCGCCGGCCTCGACTCCCCGGTCGGCCAGCGCGGCGAGTCGCTGTCCGCGGGCGAACGCCAGCTCGTCGCCCTGGCCCGCGCCTACCTCGCCGATCCCGACCTGCTCCTCCTCGACGAGGCCACCTCCGCCGTCGACCCGGCCACCGAGGTACGGCTGTCCCGCGCCCTGGAAGGCGTCACCCGGGGCCGCACCGCCGTCACCATCGCCCACCGTCTCTCCACCGCCGAGGCGGCCGACGAGGTGCTCGTCTTCGACCGGGGCCGCATCGTGCAGCGCGGCTCGCACGCCGACCTGGTCGCCCAGCCGGGCGTCTACGCCGACCTCCACTCCTCCTGGATCTCCGCCGCCCGCTCCTGACCCGCTCCGCCCGAGCCTTCCCGCTCCCGAACCTTCCCGCTCCCGAACCTGAAGGAGGCACCGCGACGCCCATGCGGCAGAATCGAGGTATGTCCCTCGACCCCGACGTCGCCGCAAGGCTGAAGCGCACCGCAGACGGCCTGGTGCCCGCCGTCGTCCAGCAGCACGACACCGGCGAGGTGCTGATGCTCGCCTGGATGAACGACGAGGCGCTGCACCGCACGCTCAGCACCGGCCGCGCCACCTACTGGTCGCGCAGCCGTGCGGAGTTCTGGGTGAAGGGGGAGACCTCGGGCAACGTGCAGCACGTGAAGTCCGTGGCCCTCGACTGCGACGGCGACACCATCCTGCTCCGCGTCGACCAGGTGGGCGCCGCCTGCCACACCGGCGACCGGACCTGCTTCGACGCCGGAGCCCTGGCGGTGACCGGCACACGATGACCTCACGCGACCCCGGCCCCGGCGTCTCCGCCTCCGAAGCCCCGGCCGCCTCCGAAACCACACGGGAAGCCCCGCGCGAGGGTCCTCCCGAGGCCGCGGCGGCGGCAGGGAAGGGCGCGGCGGGCCGCGGGCGGGGGGAGCTCGGCCTGTGGGTGCTGCTGTGCGCCGCCGGCGCCGGCCTGACGATGCTGGCGGCGGGCGGCGACTGGACGACGGCGAGCTTCCCGGGAGGGACCGCCGTGACGCTGGAGGGAACCAGGCTGACGCCCGTCCTGATCCCGCTGGCCCTGGCCGCCGGCGCCGGCACGCTGGCGGTGCCGGCCGCACGCGGCGTCTGGCGCCGGGCGGTGGCGGTCGTGGTCGCGCTGTGCGGCGCGGGCATCCTGGCGGGCGTCCGGGCGGGTACGGCGGGCGGCGCCGCGATGGAGGCGCTCAGAGACGAGAGGTCGTTCGCGACCGCGGGCCGGGTGGTCACCGAGACGGCGTGGCTCTGGCCGGGAGCGACGATCGCCGGCGGGCTGGTGCTGGTGGTGGCCGGCGTGGCCGCCCTCCTCCGAGGCGGCCGCTGGAGCGGCATGTCCGACCGCTACGACAGCCCTGCGGGAAGGAGCCGGACCCCGGCCGGGACCCCCCGGAGCGAGCGCGCCATGTGGGACGCCATCGACGGCGGCGACGACCCCACCACGGAGCCTCCGCCGGACCGCGGACACCCCTGAAACCCCGGCCCAGCCGCGCCTGGGATGATCGCGCGAGGTCACACGGCGGAACGAGCCGACGAGCTGTCAGATTGACTCTCGGTTACAAGTTGTCCACAAAGCGGACGAACTGATCCTCGACCGGCCGGTTCTCGCTAAGCTTTCGCCCCGCAACTCGCACATGACCTACTAGGAGTCATTTAATGAGCTACGGGAATCAGCCGGGTGGTCCTGGGGACTACGGGACGCAGCCTCCCGGCGGGGGTTACGGCCCGCCGTCCGGTGGCGGTTACGGCCCGCCCGGGGGATACGGCGCACCCCAGACCCCGCCCGACAACCACCTCGTCGCGGCGATCCTCACCACGCTGTTCTGCTGTCTGCCCTTCGGTATCGTGTCGATCGTGAAGTCGTCACAGGTCAACTCGAAGTGGGCGGCGGGAGACTACCAGGGTGCGATCGTGGCCTCCGACGAGGCCAAGACGTGGTGGAAGCGCGCGTTGATCACCGGCCTGATCGTCAACATCGCGATCGTCATCCTCTATGTCGTCCTGTTCGTCGTCCTGGCGTCGAACCTGCCGAGCACGCCGTACGACTACTGATGAACCCTGACCCCGTGCGGACCGAGCGGCGGGGCGCGGACCGGTTCAGGTCCGTGCTCGCGCCGCTCGGTGTCGCGGCGGCGGCCGGGGCGGCGGTCGCCTTCGTGGGCCTGGTCGATCCGAACCAGCCAGGGCACTATCCGACCTGTCCGTTCCTGTGGATCACCGGTCTCTACTGCCCCGGATGCGGCACGTTGAGGACGATCCACGCGCTCGCGCACGGGGACCCGGTCACTGCCCTCGGCCTCAACCCGCTCGCGGTGGTGACGATTCCGTTCCTGCTGTTCTGGTGGGGACGGTGGGTGCTGAGGGCGTGGCAGGGGCGGCCGAGACGGGTCACACTCGCCCATCCCGCCTATATCTGGGCCTTCTTCGCGGTGGTGATTCTTTACTGGGTCATCCGGAATCTGCCCTTCGGGGAGTTCCTCGCGCCATAGCAGGGCAGGTCGCCCACCCCATGGCCGGGTGAGTGCGGTGAGGCCGATAGCATCGGCAGACAAGGCCACGAGCGACGCACGGCCGGAGCCGAGGGCCCCGGGATACCGAGCCGGATTCCACGCCTTTTGAAACGCAGTCAACCGGAGGGACCCTGATCGGGTGAGCGAGCGGACGGATCGGCCCGGCATGTTCGCGACGTTCGCGGCGGCGGACTCCGAGCTCCAAGGCGAGGAGATGGCATGACAGTGCTCGATGAGATCCTTGAAGGGGTGCGCGGCGACCTCGCGGAACGGCAGAAGACCGTTTCGCTGGAGGAGCTCAAGCAGCGCGCCGAGCGCGCCCCGACCCCCCGTGACGCCTACGCCGCACTGGGCGGCGACAAGGTTTCGGTCATCGCCGAGGTGAAGCGGTCGAGCCCGTCCAAGGGGGCGCTGGCGGCGATCGCCGACCCGGCCGCCCTCGCCGCCGACTACGAGGCGGGCGGCGCGCACGTGATCAGCGTGCTGACCGAGAAGCGCCGGTTCGGCGGCAGCCTCGACGACCTCGCCGCCGTGCGCGCGGCGGTCGACATCCCGATCCTGCGCAAAGACTTCATCGTCGCCTCCTACCAGCTGTGGGAGGCCAGGGCCTACGGTGCCGACCTCGCCCTGCTGATCGTGGCCGCGCTGGAGCAGAACGCGCTGGTCTCGCTGATCGAGCGGGCCGAGTCGATCGGCCTGACCCCGCTCGTCGAGGTGCACACCCAGGAGGAGCTCGATCGCGCCCTGGAGGCCGGCGGGAAGATCATCGGGATCAACGCGCGCAACCTCAAGACGCTGGAGGTCGACCGCGAGGTCTTCTCCAAGATCGCGCCCAAGGTCCCCGACGGGGTGATCAAGATCGCCGAGTCGGGTGTCCGCGGCCCGCACGACCTGCTCGCCTACGCCAGGGCCGGGGCCGACGCGGTGCTCGTCGGCGAGAGCCTGGTCACCGGCAAGGACCCCAAGGCCGCGGTCGTCGACCTGGTGACCGCCGGGGCGCATCCGGCCACGCGGCTCGACACCACGCGCTCGGACAACGGACCCGAGGGGGAACAATGACCGCGACAGACGGTTTTGTCCTTACCGCCGCCGATCTCGCCGGCAACGGCGTCCACGGCGACGACCCCGACCTGTACGGCAAGTTCGGCATCTTCGGCGGCCGCTACGTGCCCGAGGCGCTCATCCCCGCGCTCGACGAGGTCGCGGCCGAGTACGCCAAGGCCAAGGTCGACGTGGCCTTCCTACGCGAGTTCGACCATCTGCTGCGCACCTACGCGGGCCGGCCCACCACGCTGACCGAGGTGCCCCGCTTCGCCGAGCAGGCGGGCGGCGCCCGGATCGTGCTCAAGCGCGAGGACCTCACCCACACCGGCGCACACAAGATCAACAATGTGCTCGGCCAGGCGCTGCTGACCAAACGCCTGGGCAAGACCCGGGTGATCGCCGAGACGGGCGCCGGCCAGCACGGTGTCGCCACGGCGACCGCGGCGGCGCTGCTGGGCCTGGAGTGCGTCATCTACATGGGCGCCGTCGACTGCGAGCGCCAGGCGCTCAACGTCGCCCGGATGAAGCTGCTCGGCGCCACCGTCGTCCCCGTGCACAACGGCAGCCAGACCCTCAAGGACGCCATCAACGAGGCGTTCCGCGACTGGGTCACCAACGTCGACCGCACCCACTACCTCTTCGGCACCGTCGCCGGCCCGCACCCGTTCCCCGAGATCGTGCGCGACTTCGCCCGCATCATCGGGGTCGAGGCCCGCCGGCAGATGCTGGAGCTGACCGGCAGGCTGCCCGACGCGGTCGCCGCGGCCGTCGGCGGCGGGTCCAACGCGATCGGCATCTTCCACGCCTTCATCGGCGACGAAGCCGTCCAGCTGCACGGATACGAGGCCGCCGGACACGGCATCTCCAGCGGCCGGCACGCCGCCACCCTCACCGAGGGCTCCGTCGGCGTCCTGCACGGCTCGCGCACCTACGTCCTGCAGGACGAGGAGGGCCAGACCATCGATTCGCACTCGATCTCCGCCGGCCTCGACTATCCGGGCGTCGGCCCCGAGCACGCCTGGCTCAAGGACACCGGCCGCGGGACCTACCACGCGATCACCGACGCCGAGGCGATGGACGCGTTCGCCCTGCTGGCCAGGACCGAAGGCATCATCCCGGCCATCGAGTCCTCCCACGCCCTCGCGGGCGCGCTCAAGCTGGGCCGCGAGCTCGGGCCCGAGGCGACCATCCTGGTCAACCTCTCCGGCCGCGGCGACAAGGACATGGGCACCGCGATGAAGTACTTCAACCTGTGACACGGGCCAACTAATGAGGACCTCAGCCATGACGACTCTCGCCTCGGTGTTCGACAAGGCCCGCGCGGAGAAGCGCGCCGCGCTGGTGGGCTACCTGCCGGCCGGGTTCCCCAGCAAGGACGGCGGTGTCGCCGCCGCGACCGCCATGGTCGAGGCCGGCTGCGACGTCATCGAGATCGGACTGCCGTACTCCGATCCGCTCATGGACGGGCCCACCATCCAGGACGCCGTGCACCGCTCCCTGCTCAACGGCACCCGGATCGCCGACGTGATGCGCACGGTGGAGGGCGTGGCGGCGACCGGGGCCGCGACGCTGGTGATGACCTACTGGAACCCGATCGACCGTTACGGCGTCGAGCGATTCGCCCGCGAGCTGGCCGCCGCCGGCGGCGCCGGCACGATCACCCCGGACCTGACGCCCGAGGAGTCCGGGCCGTGGCGCGAGGCCTCGGCCGCCGCCGGGATCGACACCGTGTTCCTGGTCGCGCCGAGCTCGACCGAGGAGCGCATCCGGGCCGTCGCCGAATGCTGCACCGGATTCGTCTACGCCGCGTCGCTGATGGGCGTCACCGGCGCCCGCGAGACCGTCAGCTCGGCGGCCGAGAGCCTGGTGAAACGAACCAGGGCGCACACCGACCTGCCCGTCTGCGTCGGGCTCGGTGTGGGCACCGGCGCGCAGGCCGCCGAGGTCGCCGGTTACGCCGACGGCGTCATCGTCGGCTCCGCCTTCATCCGCCGTATCCTGGACGCTCCCGACGAGGCCGCGGGCCTGCTGGCCGTACGTGAGCTCGGTGCCGAGATGGCCCGGGGTGTTCGCGCCTGACGGTGCCTTACCGGTGCCTTATTCTCGACGTGATGTGATGGAGATGGGTAGCGCGCGCGTCCATGGACTGCGACGCCCGGCGTGGCCTCGCCGAGGATGAACGCGTACCGACCACCAGCCCATAGAGGAGACCATGGTGCTCGTGACTTCAGACCAGCCCGCGCCGGTTAGGTCGCCGTGGGTCAATATGGCGCTACCCTGGGTGACAACGGTTGCCCGTCTCGTGGTGGCTGGAGTGCTGATCGTCGCCGGCTGGCTGAAGATCGGCAATCCCGCGCTGTCGGTCCGGGCGGTCGAGGCTTACGAGTTGCTCCCCGGCCAGGTCGCCACCGCGGTGGGTCACGGCCTGCCGATCCTGGAGATCGTCGTAGGGGTGTTGCTGGTTGTCGGGCTGCTCACGAGGGCCGCGGGCGTCGTCTCCGCGTTGCTCATGCTCGCGTTCGTCATCGGCATCGCCTCCGCGTGGGCTCGTGGCCTGCGCATCGACTGCGGCTGTTTCGGCGGCGGCGGGCAACTGGCGGCAGGGCAGGAACCGGAATACTTCTGGGAGATCGTTCGTGACTTCGGCATCTTCCTGCTGGCCGCCTGGGTCGTCTGGCGGCCACCCGGCCGCCTCGCACTCGACTCGGCTCTCGGACTGGCCCCCGACCGAGAGCCGTACGACCGGTATGACGATGACGAACTGGACGCCGACGAGGCGCCCGACACGAAGGAGAACGGCTGATGGGCGGCAAGGCCACGCGTGACACCGGGGCGCGCGATCGGATCAAGGCGCAGCGTGAGGCTGATCGCAAACGCGAGCAGCGTAAGCGGATGGCCACCTTCGCGACCGTGGCCGTGGTCGCCGTGGCGGCGGTCGGCGCAGGCTGGTGGTACGCGGCGCAGCAGAGCCAGTCGGAGACGGCGAGCGAGAAGACCGCGCCGATCACCGTGCAGAGCGACGGCGCCGTGGTGATGGCCAACGCGGGTGTCCAGAGCCCCGTGCTGGACATCTACGAGGACTTCCAGTGCCCCGCCTGCCAGTCGCTGGAGACGACCAGCGGCAGCACGATCAAGAACCTCGCCGTCGAGGGCAAGGTCAAGGTCGTCTTCCATCCGATCACGATCTTCGGAGACGATCCGACGAAGTCCAACTCGGTGCGGGCGGGCGCGGCCTCCAGGTGCGCGCCCTCCGGTCAGTGGCTGGCCTACCACGACAAGTTGTTCGCCGAGCAGCCCAACGAGGCCGTCGAGGGCTTCAAGACGCCCGACCTGGTCTCCTGGGGGAAGGACGTCGGCATCACCGATCCCGCCTTCGAGAAGTGCGTGACCTCGCAGCAGTACGCCCAGGCCCATCAGGCGTACAGTAAGAAGGTCCTCGACTCCAACGTCATCAAACAGGGCACTCCGACCGTCTTGCTGGGCGGCAAGGAGCTCGGCAATGTCGCCTTCCAGCCAAGTGACCTACGCCAAGCTGTTCTTGATGCCGCCAAGTAGCCGCCGACACGCTAATCTCACCTGACATGCCCCTCGCCTCGATTCCCAGCCCGCCCGAGGGGGTCTGGTACCTCGGACCGGTCCCCCTGCGGGCTTACGCTCTGTGCATCATGCTCGGCGTCGTCGTCGCCGTCTGGCTCGGCGAACGCCGCTGGCGCGCCCGCGGCGGCGCGCCAGGCACGATCATCGATCTCGCGGTCTGGGCCGTCCCGTTCGGCCTGGTCGGCGGTCGGCTCTACCACGTCATCAGCGACTGGCAGCTCTACTTCGGGCCCGACGCGCCCAACGAGCCGATCGAGGCGCTGTTCATCTGGAACGGCGGCCTCGGCATCTGGGGTGCCGTCGCGCTCGGCGGGGTGGGTGTCTGGATCGCCTGCAGGCGGCGTGGCATCTCGCTGAGCGCCGTGGCGGACACGATCGCCCCCGGCATTGTGATCGCCCAGGCGATCGGCCGCTGGGGCAACTACTTCAACCAGGAGCTGTTCGGCGGCCCGACCGATCTGCCGTGGGCGCTGGAGATCGAGCCCGGCCGCCCCGGCACGATCCCAGGTGAGGCCACCTACCATCCGGCGTTCCTGTATGAGTCGATCTGGGACCTCGGACTCGGTCTGGCGCTGATCTGGATCGGTAGCCGGTTCGCGCTGCGCCACGGCCGTCTGTTCGCGCTCTACGTCGCCGGCTACACCGTGGGCAGGTTCTGGATCGAAGGGCTGCGGGTCGACCCGGCCAACGAGATCCTCGGCATGCGGCTCAACCAGTGGACCTCGATCGTGCTGTTCATCGGCGCGGTGGCCTACTTCTGGCTCACCCGGAACAAGAGCACCGAGGAGTCCCTCGGCGTGGTGCCCGATCCCGGAGACGACGTCGACCCCGCGCACACCGCGGACCAGGCCGACGCCGACGCGGAGAACACGGCCACCGGCTCCGGGAAGGACGACGACGCGCCGCACACGGCCGCCGCCGCCGCACCCGACCCCGCGCATGATGGCGATCAGGCTGATGAGGAATCGGCCGGTGAGCGGGCTGAGGTGGCGTCTGCGGGTGTTTCACCTGATCCGGCGCACGACGATGACCAGGCTGATGAGGAATCGGCCGGTGAGCGGGCTGAGGTGGCGTCTGCGGGTGTTTCACCTGATCCGGCGCACGACGATGACCAGGCTGATGAGGAATCGGCCGGTGAGCGGGCTGAGGTGGCGTCTACGGGTGTTTCGCCCGATCCGGCGCACGACGATGACCAGGCCGACAAGAGCGACAAGGCGCCGGTCGGAGCCGAGAGCGAGGCCGGCAAGAAATGACCCGGTCCGGCTCGGGGGGGCGTGCCGAGAACCACCATGAGCACCGCGATGTCACCGGAGGTTGGCTCCGGCCGTCGGTGTTCGGAGCGATGGACGGCCTGGTGTCGAACTTCGCACTGATCGCCGGTGTCGCCGGAGGCACGTCGAACACCCGGGTCATCGCCCTGGCAGGCGTCGCGGGCCTGGCCGCCGGCGCGTTCTCGATGGCCGGGGGCGAGTTCGTCTCGGTGGCCAGCCAGCGTGAGCTCGCCCTCGCCGAGATCGCGGTGGAGCGGCGTGAGATCGAACGGCACCCCAAGGAAGAGGAGCGCGAGCTCGCGGAGAGCTACGAGCAGCGCGGTGTCGATCCCGGCCTCGCCGCAGAGGTCGCCAGGCAGATCTCCAGGAACCCCGACGAAGCGCTCAAGGTTCACGCCAGGGCGGAGTTCGGCGTCGAGCCGGGAGATCTGCCGTCGCCGAGGCTGGCCGCCGTGTCGTCCTTCTTCTCTTTCGCCGTGGGCGCGATCCTGCCGCTGGTTCCTTACCTGGTGGGCGTCAGCAGCCTTTGGGTGTCGGCCGTGATCTCGTGCCTGGCGTTGTTCGGCGCGGGCGCGCTGGTGTCCAGGGTGACCGCCAGGAACTGGTGGTACAGCGGGCTGCGCCAGCTCATGGTCGGAGCCGTCGCCGCCGCCCTCACCTTCGGGCTCGGCTCACTGATCGGGGGGAACGGACTGTGAGCCGGGAGTCGGGGGGCAGGCGCCGGCGTAGGCCGCCGGCCGGGGAAACGGGCTTGGGGGACACCGGTCGCCGGACGGCTCCGGTGGTGGACGAGGGCTCGGAGGACTGGCCTCGCGGGGCGGGTCCGGACGAGGAAGACGGCCCTGCGGGGGCCCGTCGCGGGGCGGCTCCGGTGGAGGAGCCGGGCTCCGGGGGCAGGCGCCGGCGCAGGTCTCCGGCAGAGGAGGAGGGCTCCGCGAGCAGGCGTCGCCGGGGGGCCGCGCCGGAGGAGGAGCACTCCGGGCGTCAACGCCGCCGGACGGCTCAGGCCGAGGAGGCGAGTCCCGGACGCCGACGCCGGCGGAAGTCTCCGGCCGAGGAGGAGGGCTTCGTTCCCGACCCTTACGGGATGACTGAGGAGGGGGGCTCCTGGCGCCCCCGCGGTGCGGTGGCCGAGGAGGCCGGCACCGCGCACGAAGCGCACGAAGCGCACGAACACCGCGGCATGGCCGATGAGGCCGGCTCCGCGCACGTACCGGCGGGGTCCGTATCGGCACGCCGCGGGGCGGCCGACGAGGGCGCGTCCGTGCGCACCCGCCGCGCGGTGGACGAAGAGGACGAGAACTTCCTGGCCAGGTTCGGGCTCAACCACCGCCAGGAGCGGTTGTTGAAGATCGTGACCGTGGCTGTGGGCATCGTGGTGGGCGCCGTGTCGCTCACCATCGCGGTGGCCTCGCTCGGCGGGGGTGTGGGCACCGACCAGACCAGCGCCGCCGTCGGCTTCGAGATGCCGCGTCCCGACTCCTACCAGGGCTGGACCTCGCCCAAGCTGTTCGCGCCCGTCGGGGAGCGCACGTCGGACGCCAAGGCCCTGACCGTGAAGGAAGTCTTCGCGACGAAGACCCTCAAATCAGGGCATGTCACACTGAAGCTCGTCAGCAGCCGCCTCGACGACTGCGCCTCGGTGGCATGGGGAGCGGCCCTCACCGAGGAACTCGCCGAGGCGGAGTGCACGCAGGCCGTACGCGGGCTGTACACGAGCGCCGACAAGCGCTACGTGGCGCAGTACACCCTGTTCAACCTGCGTGACACGCAGGCCGCGGACGGCCTGGTGGAGGCGATGGAGACCCAGCACCGAGGCGGTTGGACCCAGGCCCTCCCGTCGAAGAAGGCCGCCTTCCCCGCCGACGGCTACACCGAGGCGAGCGGCCACGCGATGGGTCACTACGCGGGGCTCGTCTGGCTGGCCAAGGCCGACGGCGCCGATCCCGCCGCAGGCGACGACTTCGTCACGTTGTCACTGGCGGTCAGAGGAGCGGAGAAGGCCGTCTACCGGAGAATAGTCGACATCACGGGCCCCTCGGCGAAGCCATCACAATAGGCACATCATGGTCACCCGTTTCCGACTCATCATCCTAGCCGTGGCCTTCGTGCTGCTCGCCGGCGCCACCGCCGTCGTCTGGCTGACCGCCGGGGATCCGCCGAGGGCCGCCGCCTTCCGCGGTGAGCGCACGTCCGCCGTCTATGCGCCGATCGCCACCCGCGTGCTCGACCCGGAACCGCTGACGGTCCAGGAGGTCTTCGCGGCGAGCACCGTCACCTCCGGCCGGGTCACCCTGGCGCGCCAGGGCACGGAGGCGCTCACCGACTGCGTGGAGGCGGTGTGGGGGACCGCCGCCACCGAGGCCGTCAAGGGCTGCAACCAGGTCATGCGGGCCCGTTACGGCACGCCGGACGGCAAGGTGTCGGGCCAGTTCACGGTGTTCAACCTGCCCGACGCGGCCGCCGCCGACCGGCTGGTCGCCGCGCTTGAGCCCGCCGGCGGCTTCGTACGGCTGGCAGCCGATCAGCCGCCGGACTTCGACGGCACCCGCAGCCGGGCACAGGCCAGGGCCCTCGGGCACTATGTGACCGTGGGCTGGGTCGCCCCGGTGGGCGGTAAGGGCAACGTCGACCTCACCTACCACCAGGTCGCACTCGACACTGTGGGGCGGGCCGTCAACCAGCGCGTCGTCGACGCCGGCTGACCCGGCCCGCTTCCTGTTCTACCATCACAGACATGAGCTCCCATCCCGCAGAATGTTCGCGTTGCGGACCGGGTGGGCACTAATCCGGCAGTGTGAGGTAACCTCTACCCACAATCGCAGCAGGGCCAACGTCGTCCCTCGCCTCAGCATCCAGCAGACGAAGACGACGGGAGGGATTCAATGCCTGCTGCCCGCCTCGGGTTCCCCGAGCCTCAGGGCCTGTACCACCCCGCGAACGAGCATGACGCCTGCGGTGTCGCCATGGTGGCCGACGTGGCCGGACGACGTAGTCACGGAATCGTCGCGAAGGCTTTGACGGCGCTCTGCAATCTCGATCACCGGGGGGCCAAGGGGAGCGAGCCGGACACCGGCGACGGAGCCGGGATCCTGACGCAGATCCCTGACGCCTTCCTGCGCGCGGTGACGGACTTCGGGCTTCCGCAAGCGGGGGCCTATGCCGCCGGTATCGCCTTCATGCCGTCGGATCCGCAGGCCAGGGAGATCGGCGTGCGGATGATCGAGGAGATCGCCGCCGAGGAGGGCCTGACCGTGCTCGGCTGGCGCGACGTGCCGGTCGACATCGCGCACGCCGGGCCGAGCGCCCGCGCCGTCATGCCGTTCTTCAAGCAGCTCTTCGTGAGTTCGCCCGGGGGCGAGTCCGGGCTGGAGCTCGACCGGCTGGTCTTCTGCCTGCGCAAGCGGGCCGAGCACGAGGTGGACGTCTACTTCCCCTCGCTGAGCGCGAGGACCATCGTCTACAAGGGCATGCTGACGACTCCGCAGCTTGAGCCGTTCTTCCCCGACCTGTCGGACGAGCGCTACGAGAGCGCCATCTCGCTGGTCCACTCGCGTTTCTCGACGAACACGTTCCCGTCGTGGCCGCTGGCCCACCCCTACCGGTACGTCGCGCACAACGGCGAGATCAACACCGTCAAGGGCAACAGGAACTGGATGCGGGCCCGCGAGGCGATGCTCGACACCGGTCTCATCCCGGGCGACATGTCGCGACTTTTCCCCATCTGTGACCCGGACGCCTCCGACACGGCCTCCTTCGACGAGTGCCTGGAACTGCTCCACCTCGGCGGTCGCAGCCTTCCGCACTCCGTGCTCATGATGATTCCCGAGGCGTGGGAGAACCACACGGAGATGGATCCCGCGCGGCGGGCCTTCTACGAGTTCCACTCCACGCTGATGGAGGCGTGGGACGGCCCCGCGTCCATCACCTTCTCCGACGGCACCCTCGTCGGCGCCGTGCTCGACCGCAACGGCCTGCGCCCCGGCCGGTTCTGGGTGACCGCCGACGGGCTGGTCGTGCTGGCCTCCGAGGCCGGCGTGCTCGACATCGCCCCGGAGGACGTCGTCCGCAAGGGCCGGCTCCAGCCGGGCAAGATGTTCCTCGTCGACACCGCCCGCGGCAAGATCATCGAAGACGACGAGGTCAAGGCGGAGCTCGCCGCGGCCCTGCCGTACGAGGAGTGGCTGCACGCCGGGCTGGTCCGTTTCGAGGAGCTGCCGGCGCGCGCGCACGAGATCCCCACGCACGAGGCGCTGGTCAAGCGGCAGCAGACCTTCGGTTACACCGAGGAGGAGCTGCGGATCATCCTCGCGCCGATGGCCACGAGCGGGGCCGAGCCGATCGGCTCGATGGGCACCGACACCCCGGTCGCGGTGCTGAGCGAGAAGCCGCGGCTGCTGTTCGACTACTTCAGCCAGCTCTTCGCACAGGTCACCAACCCGCCGCTGGACGCCATCCGCGAAGAACTCGTCACCTCGCTGCAGTCGACGATCGGGCCGGAGGGCAACCTGCTCGAACCGGGCGCGGCCTCCTGCCGCCGTCTCGTCCTGCCGTACCCGGTGATCGACAACGACGAGCTCGCGAAGATGATCCACATCAACGACGAGGGCGCCCTGCCGGGCTTCCAGCCGTACGTGGTCTCCGGGCTCTACCAGGTGAGCGGGGGCGGCGAGGCGCTGCTGCACCGGCTGGAGGAGATCTGCTCCGAGGTCTCGCAGGCCATCGCGGACGGCGCGCGGATCATCGTCCTGTCCGACCGCGGCTCGTCCGCGGCGAAGGCGGCGATCCCGTCGCTGATGCTCACCGGCGCGGTGCACCACCACCTCATCCACGAGAAGACCCGCACCCGGGTCGGCCTGGTGATCGAGACCGGTGAGGCGCGCGAGTGCCACCACATGGCGCTGCTCGTCGGCTACGGCGCCTCGGCGGTCAACCCCTACCTCGCCATCGAGACGGTCGAGGACATGATCGCCAACGGCGGTCTGGACCTCGACCCGCACAAGGCCGTGCGCAACCTGATCAAGGCGTACGGCAAGGGCGTGCTGAAGGTCATGTCCAAGATGGGCGTCTCCACGGTCGCCTCCTACACCGGCGCGCAGATCTTCGAGGCGCTCGGCCTGGGCCAGGAGATCATCGACGCCTGCTTCTCCGGCACCACCTCCCGCCTGGGCGGGGTCGGCTTCGCCGTGGTCGCCAGGGAGGTCGCCGAGCGGCACCGCCGGGCCTACCCGCGTGCCGAGAACGCGCACCGGCGTCTGGAGGTCGGCGGGGAGTACCAGTGGCGGCGCGAGGGCGAGCCGCACCTGTTCAGCCCCGAGACCGTCTTCAAGCTGCAGCACGCGACCCGCAGCAGGAAGTACGAGATCTTCAAGGAGTACACCGGCCTCGTCGACTCCCAGGCCGAGAAGCTGATGACCCTGCGCGGCCTGTTCCGGCTGCGTAAGGGCACCCCGATCCCGATCGACGAGGTCGAGCCCGTCGAGAGCATCGTCAAGAGGTTCTCGACCGGCGCCATGTCCTACGGGTCGATCTCCATGGAGGCGCACGAGACCCTCGCCATCGCGATGAACCGGCTGGGCGGCAAGTCCAACACCGGTGAGGGCGGCGAGGACCCGGAGCGGCTGTACGACCCCGAGCGGCGCAGCGCGATCAAGCAGGTGGCCAGCGGCAGGTTCGGCGTGACCAGCGAATACCTGGTGAACGCCGCCGACCTGCAGATCAAGATGGCCCAGGGCGCCAAGCCGGGCGAGGGCGGCCAGCTCCCGGGCCACAAGGTCTACCCGTGGATCGCCAAGACCCGGCACTCCACTCCGGGCGTCGGCCTCATCTCGCCGCCGCCGCACCACGACATCTACTCCATCGAGGACCTCGCCCAGCTCATCCACGACCTGAAGAACTCCAACCCGGCCTCCCGCGTGCACGTCAAGCTGGTGGCCGAGGTCGGCGTTGGCACGGTCGCGGCGGGCGTGTCCAAGGCTCACGCCGACGTCGTGCTGATCTCCGGTCACGACGGCGGCACCGGCGCCTCCCCGCTGACCAGCGTCAAGCACGCGGGCGCGCCGTGGGAGCTCGGGCTCGCCGAGACGCAGCAGACCCTGCTGCTCAACGGCCTGCGCGACCGCATCGTGGTCCAGGTCGACGGCCAGCTCAAGACGGGCCGCGACGTGGTCATCGCCGCGCTCCTCGGCGCCGAGGAGTACGGCTTCGCCACCGCGCCCCTGGTGGTGTCGGGCTGCGTGATGATGCGCGTCTGCCACCTGGACACCTGCCCGGTCGGGGTGGCCACCCAGAACCCCGAACTGCGCAAGAGGTTCTCCGGCAAGCCCGAGTTCGTGGTCAACTTCTTCGAGTTCATCGCCCAGGAGATCCGCGAGTACCTCGCCGAGCTGGGCTTCCGCACGCTGGAGGAGGCCATCGGGCACAGCGAACTGCTGGACACCGAGGTCGCCAAGGATCACTGGAAGGCGGCGGGGCTCGACCTCGCGCCGATCCTGCACCGCCCCGACCTGCCCGCGGGCACGCCGCTGCGCCGTACCCAGGTGCAGGACCACGGCCTGGACCGGGCGCTGGACAACACGCTCATCCAGCTCGCCGAGGGCGCGCTGCGCCTGGGCGAGCGGGTCACCCTCGAACTGCCCATCCGCAACGTCAACCGCACGGTCGGCACCATGCTCGGCTACGAGGTCACCAAGCGGTACGGCGGCGAGGGCCTGCCCGAGAACACGATCGACGTGTCGCTGCGGGGCAGCGCGGGCAACTCCTTCGGGGCCTTCGTGCCGCGCGGGATCACCCTGCGGCTCACCGGCGACGCCAACGACTACCTGGGCAAGGGCCTGTCGGGCGGCCGGCTCACCGTGCGGCCGCACGACGACTCGCCGTTCGCGGCCGAGACCCAGGTCATCTCCGGCAACGTCGGCCTGTACGGCGCGACCTCGGGCGAGGTGTTCGTCCGGGGTGTCGTCGGGGAGCGGTTCTGCGTCCGGAACTCCGGCGCCACCGCCGTCGTCGAGGGCGTCGGCGACCACGGCTGCGAGTACATGACCGGTGGCAAGGCCGTGGTCATCGGCCCGACCGGCCGCAACTTCGCGGCGGGCATGTCGGGCGGCATCGCCTACGTGCTCGACCTCAACCCGGCGCGGGTCAACCGCGAGATGGTGGAGATCGAGGCGCTGGAGACGTCCGACACGGAGTTCCTGCGGGAGATCGTCGAGCGGCACCTGGCCGAGACCGGTTCCACGGTGGCCAAGTCGCTGCTCGCCGACTGGGACGCCTCGCTCGCCCGGTTCGGCAAGATCATGCCTCGCGACTACAAGCGGGTGCTCGCGGCGCGGGCCTCCGCCGAGGCCGAGGGCCGCGACATCGACGAGGCGGTCATGACCGCCGTTCACGGATAAGGGGGGTTTTCACCGATGGCTGACCCGAAGGGTTTCCTCACTCACGGACGCGAGCTGCCGGCCCGCCGCCCGATCGACGTCCGGATCCGCGACTGGCGCGAGGTGTACGAGGACTTCCCCGCGCCCGCGCTGAACAAGCAGGCCGCGCGCTGCATGGACTGCGGCATCCCGTTCTGTCACAACGGCTGCCCGCTGGGGAACCTCATCCCCGAGTGGAACGACCTGGTCTACCGCGACGACTGGCGCGAGGCGATCGAGCGGTTGCACGCGACCAACAACTTCCCGGAGTTCACCGGGAGGCTGTGCCCCGCCCCGTGCGAGGCGGCGTGCGTGCTGGGCATCAACTCCGACCCGGTGGCGATCAAGCGGGTCGAGGTCGAGATCATCGACAGGGCCTTCGACGAGGGCTGGGTGACCGCCCAGCCGCCCGCGACCAAGACCGGCAAGCGGGTCGCGGTCGTCGGCTCCGGCCCGGCGGGGCTCGCCGCGGCCCAGCAGCTCACCCGTGCGGGACACGACGTCGTGGTCTTCGAGCGGGCCGACCGGATCGGCGGGCTGCTGCGGTACGGCATCCCCGAGTTCAAGATGGAGAAGCGGCACATCGACCGCCGGCTCGCGCAGATGCGGGCCGAGGGCACCGAGTTCAGGGCCGGCGTCAACGTCGGCGTGGACGTCACGGCGGCCGGGCTCCAGGCCGAGTACGACGCCGTCGTGCTCGCGGGCGGCGCCACGGCCTGGCGCGACCTGCCGGTGACCGGGCGCGAGCTGGGCGGCGTCTACCAGGCGATGGAGTACCTCCCGCCGTCGAACAAGGTGCAGGAGGGCGACTACACCGTCTCGCCGATCTCCGCCGAGGGCAAGCACGTGGTGGTGATCGGCGGCGGCGACACCGGGGCCGACTGCATCGGCACAGCCCTGCGGCAGGGGGCCGCCTCGGTCACCCAGCTGGAGATCATGCCGCAGCCGCCGGAGCTCAGGCCGGGGCACCAGCCGTGGCCGACGTTCCCCATCCTGTTCAAGACGGAGAGCGCCCACGAGGAGCTCGCCGACAACGGCGGCGACCGGGTCTACGCGGTCTCCACGACGGAGTTCGTCGGGGACGCCGCGGGCAACGTCCGGGCGCTCCGCCTGGTCGAGGTCGAAGGGCCGCAGGGCGGGTTCAAGCCGATCCCCGGCACCGAGAGGGAGATCCCGGCCGAGCTGGTCACGCTCTCGATGGGCTTCCTCGGCCCGGAGAAGGGCGCGCTGCTCACCGACCTCGCCGAACTGTCGGGGGATCCGGAGGGGTTCTTCGACGCCCGAAGCAATGTCAAGCGCGATAAGTCGTATATGTCCGGCATAGATGGCGTATTCGTCGCGGGGGACATGGGACGGGGGCAGTCGCTGATCGTCTGGGCGATCGCCGAGGGCCGTTCCGCCGCCGCGGCGGCCGACCGGTACCTCACCGGTCAGACGGCGCTGCCGGTCGCGATCCCGCCGACCGCGCGTCCGCTCGTGTGATCAACCGATTCTGAACCGCGGGGCGCGCCCTCCCCTTCCCGGGAGGGCGCGCTCCTATGCTGGTTCGTGGGTATGGTGCCGCAAGCCGTACATAGTGGGAAAAAGCACCAAGTGCTGGCGCTTGGGGGGACGTTGAGCTGAAAAGATGGCTTCTCTGGGTGGTCCGGCGGGGAGGATGCGATGAACCGGGGGAGCAGGCGCCTGGCCCGCGTGGTCACGGCGGCGGTACTGGCGATGGCCGGGTCCACGGCGGTGTCGGCCGCCGAGCCGGTCCGTGAATACCTGGTGTTCTACGCCGAAGGGGCCAAGGCCGGCGCCGAGCGGGCCGTCAGGGACGCGGGCGGGACCGAGGTGTCCCGCGACGCACGGCTCGGCTACCTGGTCGCCAAGGGCGCGGGGAACGCCTTCGTGGAGGCCCTCGGGCGCAGCGACGCGATCGTGGGCGTCTCCACCGACAAGAAGATCGGCACCGCGACCGCCGTCCGGGCCGTGCCCGCCGCCGTGCCCGCCGTCGACAAGGACCTCGTACAGAAGGCCGTCGTCGCCGACCCGGTCCCCGACCCCCTCGCCGACCGGCAGTGGGACATGAAGATGATCGGCGCCACCGCCGACAAGTCCTACAAGGACGCCCCCGGCTCCAAGAAGGTGCTCGTCGGCATCATCGACACCGGCGTCGACGGCAACCACCCCGACATCGCCCCCAACTTCGACCGCGAGCGGAGCCGTAACTTCGTCGTCGACAAGCCCACCGACCCGGGCGGCGAGAAACTCGACGGACCCTGCGAGCACGCCGGCTGCGTGGACCCGGTCGACGCGGACGACGACGGGCACGGCACCCACGTCGCCAGCACCATCGGCTCCCCGCTCAACGGCCTGGGGATGGCCGGCGTCGCCCCCAACGTCACCCTGGTCAACCTGCGGGCGGGGCAGGACTCCGGCCTGTTCTTCCTCAAGCCCAGCCTGGACGCCCTCGCCTACGCGGCCGACGCGGGCATCGACGTGGTCAACATGAGCTACTACATCGACCCCTGGCTGTTCAACTGCAAGGACAACCCCGCCGACACCAAGGCCCAGCAGCTCGAACAACGCGGCATCATCACCGGCATGCAGCGCGCCCTCGACTACGCGCGCAGCCGCGGGGTGACCCTGATCAGCGCGATCGGCAACGGCCAGACCGACCTCGGCAAGCCGCGCAACGACGCCACCAGCCCCGACTACCCGGCCGGCCAGGAACGCAATCGCAAGATCGACAACACCTGCCTCAACGTCCCCGCGGAGTCCGACGGCGTCATCTCCGTCACCGCCGTCGGCCCGTCGGGCACCAAGGCGTACTACTCCGACTACGGCATCGAGCAGAGCGACCTCAGCGCACCCGGCGGCGACGACTCGGGCGGCGACTCGGGCGGCGACGGCGGAGCCGACGTGACGCGCACGATCCTCGCCGCGGCCCCGGAGGCCGTGCTGCGCGTGAAGGGGCTGATCGGCAGCGACGGCAAGCCGACGACCAGCTCCGTTGTGCGCGACTGCAAGGACGCGACCTGTGCCTACTACCAGTATCTGCAGGGCACCTCGATGGCCGCCCCGCACGCCACCGGCGTCGCGGCCATCCTGATCAGCCGCTTCGGCGAGCCGGTCAAGGACGGGCTCACGCTGGAGCCCGACACCGTCGAACGGCTCCTCTACGAGAGCGCCGTCAAGAAGGAGTGTCCCTCGCCGCGCGCGCACTCCTACAAGGCCACCGGGCAGGAGGCCAGCCACACCTGCGAGGGCGGTCGCGACAAGAACGGCTTCTACGGCCGGGGGCTGGTCGACGCCGCCCGCGCCGCGACGATCGAGCGGTGATACTCATCCCGGCCTGAGTACGGAAGCGGATGCCCCGTTCTCCCGCCCGATCTAGCGTCGACGCATGATCTATCGGGTCGTCGGGGAAACGGCGATGGTCGTCCACTTCCTCATCCTGCTCTACATGGCGCTGGGCGGGTTCCTCGCGTGGCGCCTGCCACGGACGATCTGGGCCCATCTCGCCGTGGCCGCCTGGGGGCTCGTCTCCATCACGACCGGCGTCGTGTGCCCGCTCACAACCCTGGAGAACTGGGGCAGGCACCAGGCGGGCCTCGAAGGGCTGCGGCCCACCGGCTTCATCGATCACTACATCGAGGGGATCATCTACCCGGAGGAGTACACCGGCCTCGTCAGGCTCGCGGTGGTCGCCGCCGTGCTCGTCTCCTGGACCGGCTTCGTGATCCTTCGCCGTGCACGACGTCTCGCCCCCATGAGATAGCGTGAAGTCACCGAGATTTTCTACCCCGCTACGACCACCGTCATCATCAAGTGGTCTGTACCAATTAGGCTAGGACCCGTGACTCGTCGCGCGAAGATTGTCTGCACCCTCGGCCCCGCCACCTCCTCTCCCGAACGCATCCGCGAGCTCATCGCGGCCGGGATGGACGTCGCACGGTTCAACCTCAGCCACGGCAGCCACGAGCTGCACAAGGAGATCTACGACAGGGTGAGGGAGGCGGCGGCCGACCTCGGCCGCGGTGTAGGAGTGCTGGCCGACCTCCAGGGCCCCAAGATCCGTGTCGGCAAGTTCGAGGAAGGCCCGGTCAGGCTCGGTTTCGGCGACGTCTTCGCCATCACCACCGAAGAGGTCCCCGGCGACCGCGAACAGGTCTCCACCACGTACGCCGGCCTTCCTGGTGACGTGCACCCGGGCGACACCATCCTGGTCGACGACGGCCGCGTCGTGCTGGAGGTCACCCGGGTCGACGGCCCGCGTGTCACCACCCGCGTCGTCATCGGTGGCATGATCTCCGACAACAAGGGTCTCAACCTCCCCGGGATCAACGTCAGCGCCCCCGCCCTCACCGACAAGGACGAGGCCGACCTGCGCTGGGCGCTCCGCGTCGGCTGCGACATGATCGCCCTGTCGTTCGTGCGCCGCCCCTCCGACGCCGACGTGGTCCGCAACATCATGGAGCAGGAGGCCGTCCGCCTCCCTCTGCTCGCCAAGATCGAGAAGCCGCAGGCCGTCGAGCGGCTCCCCGAGATCGTCGAGGCGTTCGACGGCATCATGGTCGCCCGCGGCGACCTCGGCGTCGAGCTTCCGCTCGAAGAGGTCCCCATCGTGCAGAAGCGCGCGATCGAGCTCTGCCGGGAGAAGGCCCGCCCCGTCATCGTCGCCACCCAGATGCTCGACTCGATGATGAGCGCGCCGCGCCCCACCCGCGCCGAGGCCTCCGACGTCGCCTACGCCGTCATGGACGGCGCCGACGCGGTGATGCTCTCCGGTGAGACCTCCGTCGGCAGCTACCCGATCGAGTCCGTCGCCACCATGGACCGCATCGCCTGCGCCGCCGAGCGCGCCTCGCTCCAGGCCACCCACACCCTGGAGCGCATGCCCGAGACCACCGGCGGCGCCATCGCCCGCGCCGCCGCCGAGGTCGGCGCCATCGTCGGTGCCAAGGCCCTGGTCGCCTTCACCATGTCCGGTGAGACGGCCCGCCGTCTGGCCCGCTACCGCTCCCCGATCCCGCTGGTCGCCTTCACCTCCTCTCCCCACGTCCGCGGCCAGTTGTCCCTCACGTGGGGCGTCGAGACCTTCCACGTCCCCTTCGTCCACCACACCGATGACATGGTCCGCCAGGTCGAATCCTCCCTGCTGGCCCTGGGCCGGTGTGAGAAGGGCGACAAGGTCGTCATCGTGGCCGGCTCCCCTCCCGGCAGCCACGGCTCCACCAACGCCCTGCGCGTCCACACCATCGGCTCCGCCGTCTCCCACCCCAGCTGACCTTTCCGCCCCGTGCATCCATCACCCGTGGGGTGGTGGATGCACGGCAAGCCACGTGAACGCCACGCGCCGCCGCCGGTGGCGGTCCGTGGGCACATGGCACTCCAGCGCGCGTGGCAGGCCGCCGTCACGGCTCCACTTCCCTGAAACCGGAGAAGCCGTGTGCGCCCATCTGGGGAAGTCGCTCACGGCTGTCCGGGGGTGGCGTACGAACGTCCACGACAGGTCGTCCAGAGTGAGCTCAGGAGCCGGACGCCGACGTCCGGGGCGTCCCCGCGAAGCTAGGTCATGGTCCTGCGGAGCGAAGGCTCAGGCGGGAGGCTGGTGGAGGCCGAAGGGGGAGCCCTGGTCGTCCTCGCAGAGCACGAAGCGGCCGAAACGGGCGATGGACTCCTCGTCGCCCTCCACGTCGGCGTCGCCGATGATGCCGCCGAGTTCGCGGACGCGGGCGAGCGCCGTGTCCATGTCGTCGACCTTGAAGAACAGGTATGGGCCCGCGCCCGGGTCGCCGCTGTGGATGCCGCCGGGGAGGTTCGGTGCCGTGATCGTGAAGCCCTTGTCGGACGCGCCCGACTCGAAGGTCCAGCCGAACAGCCCGCCGTAGAAGGCGCGCCCGCGCTTGGCGTCGGCCACGCCGAGCTCGAAGAAAGAGACCTCACCCGTCATAGCGGCATCCCCCATGTCCCTGGTCGATGCTGACGACCTTACCCGCGCCCGTTCACATTCCCCGGCTCCGAAACGCGGGCCCGCGCCATCGCCGGGCGTCTGTTCTGACCAGAACAGACCACGGTGTCCTGCGACCGAGGGTCGTCGATCAACTCTGTGCCGGAAGTGGGATTCGAACCCACATGCCCTTGCGGACAAACGCTTTTGAGGCGTTCGTGTATGCCATTCCACCATTCCGGCATATATCCGGACTCGTCCGGTTGTAGCCCGCAGCTGCAGCGCGATCAACAGTTTGACCGGCCGTAGCCGCCAGCGTGGTCCAAGCCTAGCGGACATCGGTACTCTCTTGCTCGTGAGTACGCAGCGGCGAGTGGTGATCGCGGAAGACGAGGCACTGATCCGCCTCGATCTCAAGGAGATGCTGGAGGAGGACGGCTATGCGGTCGTCGGGGAGGCGGGAGACGGGGAGAGCGCGGTCAAGCTCGCCATGGAACTGCGGCCCGATCTGGTGATCCTGGATGTGAAGATGCCGATCCTGGACGGGATCTCGGCCGCCGAGCGGATCGTGTCCGAACGGGTGGCCCCCTGCCTGATCCTGACGGCGTTCTCGCAGCGGGATCTGGTGGAGCGGGCGCGCGACGCGGGGGCGATGGCCTATCTGGTCAAGCCGTTCACCAAGTCCGACCTGGTGCCGGCGATCGAGATGGCGGTCAGCAGGCACGACGAGATGGCGGCGCTGGAACGTGAGGTCAGCACGCTGTCCGACCGGCTGGAGACGCGCAAGCTGGTGGAGCGGGCCAAGGGGTTGCTGATGGCGCAACACGGGTGGAGTGAGCCGCAGGCGTTCAGGTGGATCCAGAAGGCGTCGATGGACCGCAGGCTGAGCATGCGCCAGGTGGCCCAGATCGTGGTGGACGAGGCGGCGGGCTGATTCAGCCGCCGCCCTGCTCCTCGCCCCCCTCGCCGAGGCAGGTGTCGGTGACGAGGTCGTCGAGCAGGGCGCGCATCTCGGGAGTCACCTCGAAGGGGATGAACTGAGGTTCGAGGTCCGCGAGGCCGGTCCAGTGGGTGAACCCGTAGGGCTTCTTCGCCTCGGCCAGGGCGTGCGGGGTGCAGTGGACCGCCTTGAAGCGCACCGGAACGACGAGGCGGGTCCGGCCGGGGTCGAGAACGGCCAGCGGAGGCTTCCGGCGGCCGACGGGGGTGAGGTTGAAGATCACGCTCCCGCCGAGGTCCTGCAGGGTGACGGCGCCGGGGGCCCTGCGTTCGATGACGACCGTGCCGCGCAGCGCGTCGCCCTCGCGTCTCCAGCGGGTGCCGAGCCGGACCTCGGCCGTCCTGAGCACGACCTCGGCGCCGCAGTCGAGCCTGACCAGCCGCCTGAGCAGCGTGCTGGGATGCGGGAGGGGCAGGCGGATCCGCCGGGTGCCGCCGGCCTCGCGGATCCAGGCGAGCACGTGGGCCGGTCCGGGCTCGGGTATCGCGTCGCCCGCGCAGCTCGCCCTGCCGTACTCGAGCCGCAGGTCGACCCGGGGGGTCGGCTTGACCTCGGTGTCGACGGGGGCGGGGGGCAGGGTCCGCAGCGGCGGAGCGACGAGCTGGAGGCGTTCGACGTGGACGGAGCCCGGCCCGTCGTTGCGCATGGCGACGGACAGGACGTGCTTGGTCTCGTCGATGCGCGCCTGTTCCAGCGTGACGGAGAGCGCGGGGGCGGCGGAGGGCGCCGGGGACGGCGGTTCGGCCGAGCACGCCGCCGTGCCGCCGATCATCAGCAGGCACACCGCCAGGCGCAGCGCGGGGGGCGTACGGCGCGACGGGGACGAGGCGGAGCCGGTCACGCCGGTAACCCTACGCGGCCCCACGACGATGACACGAGAGTGCGAAGAGGGGTGGTGGCCCGTAATAAAGCGGTACGTTGTCGTTCAAGGGCGTCGTGCGACAGATGCGACGTCCGGTATTCGAGATGTGCCGATCGGATCGCGAGACGGCAACGGTAGAACCCGGCGTTGCGGAGTGCGTCACACCAGGGCGGCTCCTCTGACGGCCGGTAAGTTGAGGACTGATTACGACTCCGCATCCAAGTGTCCTCAGTTCAGGCGCATGTCTGGCTTGTGACCCTTGCGGTTTTATACGTTGCCGTCATTCGATCGGGACGGGTCGGCGGCGCTGACATATCCCGGCATGGATGAAGGAGAAACTTCATGATCCGCATTGCCCCCCTCGGGCGCGCACTGGCCGTCGCGGCAGCGGCGAGTCTCGCCATGACGGCCTGCGGTGGTGGCGACAACGCCGCCGCGCCGGCCGACACCGCCGCACCGGCGTCCACGGCGCCGGCCGCGGGTGAGAAGAAGGGCGACGGCACACTCACCATTGGCACTCTGCTACCGCAGACGGGTGACCTTGCCTTCCTCGGCCCCCCCGAGTTCGCCGGCGTCGACCTCGCCGTCGAGGAGATCAACGGTGCGGGCGGTGTCCTCGGCAAGCCGGTGGCGAAGATCCACACGGACTCGGGCGACACCAAGACGGACATCGCCTCGCAGTCGGTCGACAAGCTCCTGCAGCAGAAGGCCGACGCCATCGTCGGCGCGGCCTCCTCGGGTGTGTCGTTCACGGTCATCGACAAGATCGTGAACGCCGGTGTGATCCACTTCTCGCCGGCCAACACCTCGCCCGACTTCACGTCCTACAACGACAAGGGCCTGTACTTCCGCACCGCCCCGTCGGACGTGCTCCAGGGCCGGGTGCTCGGCGACCTGATGATCCAGGACGGCAACGACACGATCGCCATCCTCAACCGCCAGGACTCCTACGGCACCGGCCTGGCGAAGGAGGTGCAGAAGTCCGTCGAGGGCGGCGGCGGCGAGATCTCCGACACGATCGCCTACGACCCGGCCGCGGCCGACTTCTCCGCCGACGTCGCCAAGATCAAGGCGAAGAGCCCGAAGGCGATCGCGCTGATCGCGTTCGAGGAGACCAAGAAGATCATCCCTGAGCTGAAGAAGCAGGGCCTCGGACCGGACAAGGTCAAGATCTACTTCGTCGACGGCAACCTGTCCGACTACTCCAAGGACTTCCCCGAGGGAACGCTGACGGGCGTCAAGGGCACCCAGCCCGGCGCGGCCGTCACCGAGGACCTGAAGGCCAAGCTGCTCAAGATCAACCCGGAGCTGAAGGACTACAACTACGGCCCCGAGTCCTACGACGCGACGATCCTGCTCGCGCTGGCCGCCGAGGCCGCCAAGGACGACTCCGGCACCGCCGTGGCCGCGAAGCTGCCCGAGGTCAGCAAGGGCGGCGAGAAGTGCAAGGACTTCAAGTCGTGTGTCGACCTGATCAAGGCCGGCAAGGACGTGGACTACGACGGCACGAGCGGCCCGATCGAGTTCAGCGACGCGGGTGACCCCTCAGAGGCCACCATCGGCGTCTACCAGTACGGCAAGAACAACATTCACAAGAACATCAACTACCTGTCGGGCAAGGTCGCCGGCTGATCCAACGCGCTTGACGACGAGGGCCCCGGCCGCTTCGGCCGGGGCCCTCCTCACGTGCTGGGGCGGGCACGCCGTGCGGCTTCACGTGCTGGGGCGGGCACGCCGTACGGCTTCACGTGCTGGGGCGGGCACGCCGTACGGCTTCACGTGCTGGGGCGGGCACGCCGTACGGCCTCACGTGCTGGGGCAGGCGCGCCGTACGGCCCCTGCCGCGGTCCGGTAGTCCTTCAGCAGCCGGATCCGCTCACCGCGCGGCGTGGCGGCCGGGGCGAGCCCTCTGGTCGTACGGCGCAGCTCGGCCTCGTGGGGGAGCACCTCCGGAGGCAGGCGGGAGCCGTACTCCAGAAGGACGCCCTCGACATACGCGAGACGGCCCCTGACGGCGTCGTCGAAGCTCTGGCGTCGTTCCTGGCCCTCTGGGGCCAGCAGCAGGTCGGCGAAGCCCAGCGCGGACACCACGCGCGCGCAGGGGGTGTCCTGAGCGGCGGCGGGAGCGGTCGTGGCGGTGGACGGGACACCGGACGGGGCGCTGGACGGGGTGGCGGCCCGGGCGCAGCCGGCCAGGGTCAGGCAGGGGAGCGCGACGCAGATGACCGCCGCCTTCGTCGGGAGTCGCATGAAAGACATCCTGCGCGAGGGGGCGGCGCATTGAGAAGCCCCGTGGACGACGGGCGTCCACGGGGCTCGGAAGGGGTCACGCGCGGGCGAGGGTCCCCAGATAGAGCTCGATCACCTTGGGGTCGTTGATCAGGTCACGGCCGCTCGCGGTGTAGGCGTTGCGGCCCTGGTCGAGCACGTAGCCGCGGTCGCAGATCTGCAGGCAGCGGCGGGCGTTCTGCTCGACCATGACGACCGTCACGCCGGCCCTGTTGATCTGCTGGGCGCGGATGAACACCTGGTCCTGCAGCTTGGGCGAGAGCCCGGCGGAGGGCTCGTCGAGCAGCAGCACGGACGGCTCGGTCATCAGCGCCCTGGCCATGGCGACCATCTGCCGTTCGCCGCCGGACAGGGAGCCGGCGCGCTGCTTGCGCCGCTCCTTGAGCGCCGGGAACAGCTCGGCGACGAACTCGAAGCGCTCCTTGAACTTCTTGGGCGCGTGGTAGGCGCCCATCTCGAGGTTCTCCTCGATGCTGAGGCTCGGGAAGACGTTGTTGGTCTGCGGGACGTAGCCGACCCCGCGTTCCACCAGCGCGTGCGCCTTGAGGTTGGTGATGTTCTCACCCTTGAGGGTGACCGACCCGGTGCGCACCTCCACCAGGCCGAACATCGACTTGAGCAGGGTCGACTTGCCGGCTCCGTTGGGGCCGATGATGCCGATCAGCTCGCCCTCGCCGACGTAGAGGTCGCAGCCGTTGAGGATGTTCACGCCGGGCACGTAGCCGGCGAACAGCTCGTCGGAGCGCAGCACCGCGTTCTCCGCCCCGCGCAGGTGCGCACTGCGGTCGGCCACCGCCGGGGAGGCGTCCTCGGCTTCCTGTGCGCGGGTGACCGCGCCCGCCTCCGGGTCACTCATCGACCGGCTCCTTCCTGGTGGTGACGGTCTCGTTCGGCCCTGCCCCGGACGCCAGCCCCGCCTCGGCCACCAGTGCGGCCTCGGCCTCGGCGAGCTGGCGCTCCTCCTCCTCGGCGGACAGCGGAGCGTCATGGTGGGCGCCGAGGTAGGCGTCGATCACACGGTCGTCGGACATGATCGTGTCCGGCGGTCCCTCGGCGATGACCTTGCCCTGGGCCATGACGATCACCCAGTCGCTGATGTCGCGGACCATGTCCATGTCGTGCTCGACGAACAGCACGGTCATCCCCTGCTGGCGCAGATCCTTGACGTGCCCGAGCAGCGACTGGGTGAGGGCGGGGTTGACCCCGGCCATCGGCTCGTCGAGCATGACGAGCTCCGGCTTGACCATCAGGGCCCTGGCCATCTCCAGGAGCTTGCGCTGGCCGCCGGACAGGCTGCCGGCGAAGTCACCGCGCTTGGCGTCGAGCTTGAAGCGCTGGAGCAGCTCCTCGGCCCGCTCGGTGATCTCGTCCTCCTGCTTGCGCCACAGGCTCGGGATCAGGGCGCGCAGAAAGCTCTCGCCGAGCTGGTTCTGAGCCCCCAGGCGCATGTTCTCCAGCACGGTCAGCTTGGACAGCGCCTTGGTGAGCTGGAAGGTGCGCACCATGCCGAGCCGGGCCACCTTGTGGGCCGACACGCCGTTCATCCTGCGCCCGTTGAAGGTCCACTCGCCCGAGTCGGCGTTGTCGAACCCGGTGAGCTGGTTGAAGAAGGTGGTCTTGCCCGCGCCGTTGGGGCCGATGAGCGCGGTGATCGAGCCGCGCTGGATCTCCACGTGCGCCACGTCGACCGCGGTCAGGCCGCCGAAGCGGCGCACGACGTTGTCGACGACCAGGATGGGGTCGGGCTTGGCCACCCCCGGCTCGGTGGCCAGACCGGCGAATACGGCCTGTGCGCCGTCCTTGCGGTTGGCGACGGCTTCGTCAGCGTGCATCGAGTGCGATCTCCCTCTTGTCGCCGAAGATACCTTGAGGGCGGAAGATGAGCAGCAGTATGAGCCCGAGTCCGACCAGCATGAACCTGATGGGCCCCACCTGGTTCACGGTGATGAAGGTGATGACGCCGCTGTTGACGGCCTCCTCCAGCCCCGTGGAGATCAGCACGAGCAGCGCCCAGAAGATCGCGGAACCCACGACGGGACCGAGGATCCGCGCGGCGCCGCCCAGGATGAGCACCGTGTACGCGTAGAACGTCAGCTCGGTGCTGAACAGGTCCGGCTGTACGGCGGAGCGGCTCAGGGCGAAGATGAACCCCGCCAGCGAGCCGATGACGCCGCCGAGCACGAGCGACTGCATCTTGTAGGAGAAGACGTTCTTGCCGAGGCTGCGAACGGCGTCCTCGTCCTCGCGGATGGCCTTCAGCACCCGGCCCCACGGGCTCTTCATGAGCAGATAGATCACGAAGCAGGACGCGGCGACCAGCACCCAGCCGACGGTGAGCACCCACATGGTGCGCTCGTCGAAGCCGATGATGCTGCCCAGGTTGTACTGGCCCGCCGGGTAGGGGTTGAGGCCGTAGAAGGAATCGGAGAACGCCTGGATTCCGTCCGTGCCGCCGAAGGTCTCCTCCAGGGCCACCGAGCGCACCACGAGGCGGACGATCTCCGCCGCCGCGATGGTGACGATGGCCAGGTAGTCGGCTCTCAGCCGCAGCGTCGGGATGCCGAGCAGCAGCGCGAGGACCACGGCCAGCAGGAGGCCGATCCCCACACCGAGGAAGAACGGCAGGCCGAAGGTGGAGACGGTGACCGCGATGGCGTAGGCGCCGACGGCGAGGAAGGCCGCCTGACCGAAGTTGAGCAGGCCGGTGTAGCCGAAGTGGACGTTGAGGCCGATCGCGGCGAGCGCGTAGATCACGGCCTCGGTGCCGATTCCGGACTCCACGGCCCTGCTGAAGATGAGTGTCCAGTCCATGTCGCCTCCCCTAACCGATCCGCTCGCGACGGCCGAGGATGCCCTGCGGCCTGACCATAAGCACGACGATGAGGACGGCCAGCGCGCCGACCGTCTTCATCTCCGGCGGGATCCAGAGCGTGGAGAGCTGGATGAACAGGCCCACGATCAGCGAGCCGACCAGGGCGCCGAAGGCCGTGCCCAGGCCGCCGAGGGTGACGCCGGCGAACATCAGCAGCAGGACCTGCAACCCCATCTGGTAGGTGAGGTTCTGCTGCATGCCGAGCAGGATGCCGGCGAGCGCCGCGATGGCGGTGCCGGCGGCCCAGACGATCCGCACCACGCGGTCGACGTTGATGCCGGACGACGCGGCGAGCGCCGGGTTGTCGGCCACGGCCCGGGTGGCCTTGCCGATGCGGGTGTAGAGCAGGGCCAGCCCGACGGCGATCAGGACGACGATCTCGATCCCCATGGCGACCAGGCTCTTGGGCGTGGCGAAGATCGGGCCGATCGCGATGCCCTCCTGCGCGACGTACTGCTCGTACGGCCGGCCGCTGCCCCCGAAGAGGAACAGGAACAGGTAGCGCAGGAAGATCGCCAGACCGATCGAGATGATCATCATGGAGATGACCCCGGTCTTGCGTTTGCGCAGGACCCCCCAGAACCATCTGTCCTGCGCGTAGCCGATCCCGGCCGAGACGATCACCGCCAGCGGCGCGGCGATGAGCAGGTGCAGTCCGGCGGTGTTGAAGATGAGGGCGATGAAGGCGCCCATGGTCAGCAACTCGCCGTGGGCGAAGTTGGTGAGCCCGGTGGTGCCGAAGATGAGGGACAGCCCGACGGCGCCGAGCGCGATCACCAGGCCCAGGCTGAGTCCTTCGAAGCCCAGCTGGGCGACTCTGGTCCAGTACTGGGACGACTCACTGGGCGTGGCGTCGGTGCCGGTGCCGTTCTCACCGCCCGCGTTCCCTGATGTCAGGGCGAACAGGACGTTGCGCTCGTTGCCCTCGAAGACCTGGACGGTGAGCGTCGCCCGGTCCTTGAACTTGAGGGACACTCCTTGTGGGAGCGACGTCTGGTCAAGTGTGACCTTGTATGTGCCCGCTTTCGGGACGGGGATCTTCCATTCGCCTTTGGCGTCTGTCGTGGCGTCCGCGACGGGGGCGTTGCCCTCGTCCGCCACGCTGATCTTCACGCCGTTCACTGGCTGGCCTTGGTTCCTGAGTGTTCCCTTCAGGCCCTCTCCGTCCGCCCACGCCATGGTGGTGCTTGACGCGAGCAAGAAGATGAGTCCACCCAGGAAGGCCGTGAACGCGATCACGGCTCTGCGCAATGGTGCTCCCTATATGAGGTCTGGCGGGGGTTGTGCCCCCATCTCGGCACGCCACATCGCTTGAAGAGGTGCAATGCTGTGGCCGGAGCTTAGCTTTGCGCCGCCCGGTTCGGGGCTGTTCGTCACCAATCGGTGACCAGGGTGTTTCATGGGCGTGAGGAAAAAGCGGCCTGGTCAGAGCATATTTACTGACTTTGTGGAATCTTGACAGGGCCGTCTTACGGTTTCGCTCATTACGCGGCTCGGGAAATGCGCCCCAGAATACGCAAAAAGCCGTGAACACGGCCTGTGGCCAGGTGTTCACGGCTGATCGAAGAGGGGCCCGGAGGTGACCTTTGGTGCCATGTCAGGGCTTCAGGGCCCCGCACGTTTTCTACTCGGGCACCCCCGGGCACCGATGACACCACGCTAGCGACCCCTGACGCCCAAATGCAAAAAATACGGCAAGAGCCTCCGAAATCCCGGTTGGGTCAGGAGTCGCGGAGCATGCAGGTGAGCCTGGCGGTGCAGACGCGCCGGCCCTGGTCGTCGGTGATCACGATGTCGTAGGTCGCCAGGGTCCGGCCGCCGTGCACGCGGGTGGCGACGCCGGTGACGAGACCGGAGGAGGCGGGGCGGTGGTGGGTGGCGCTGATCTCGATGCCGACCGCGGTCCGGTCCGGCCCCGCGTGGATCGCGGCGGCCACCGAGCCGATCGACTCGGCCAGCGCGCAGGAGGCTCCGCCGTGCAGCAGGCCGTACGGCTGGGTGTTGCCCTCGACCGGCATCGTGGCCACCACGCGCTCGGCGCTCGCCGCCGTGAACTCGATGCCGAGCCGCTCGGCGAGCCTCCCCTTGGCGGAGTTCCACGCGGCCACGGACAGGCCCGCCGGATCGCCGGGATCAGTCATCGTCAAGGGGACGCCTCCACTGTGCCGAGCCAGGGTTTTCTGTCGCAGGGGGAGACTAGGCTGCCTGTGTGCCGAAGAGTGAAGCGACCCCTGCCCGTCCGTGTCTGTTGCTCCTGGACGGGCATTCCCTGGCCTATCGGGCGTACTACGCGCTCAAGGAAGCAGATCTGCGGACGACGACCGGCCAGCCCACCGCGGCCGTCTACGGGTTCACGTCGATGCTCACCAACATCCTGCGCGACGAGCACCCGAGCCATGTCCTGGTGTGCTTCGACCGCAGCGAGCCGACGTTCCGCCACGAGGCGTACGAGGAGTACAAGGCCAACCGGTCCTCGACGCCCGACGAGTTCCGCGACCAGGTGAAGCTCATCTTCGAGCTGCTCGACACCCTGCGCATCCCGCACCTGTCCCTGGCCGGCTACGAGGCCGACGACCTGATCGCCACCCTCGCCACCCGCGCCTCCGCCCAGGACATGGACGTGCTGATCGTCACCGGCGACCGCGACGCCCTGCAACTCGTCGACGAGCGGGTCACGGTGCTGATGACCCGCCGCGGCATCACCGACATGACCCGCTTCACGCCCGCGGCCGTCGAGGAGAAGTACGACCTCACCCCCGTGCAGTATCCCGACTTCGCGGCGCTGCGCGGCGACAGCAGCGACAACCTGCTGGGCATCCCCGGCGTGGGCGAGAAGACGGCCGCCAAGTGGATCAGGGAGTTCGGCTCGCTGGCCGCGCTGGTCGACCGGGTCGACGAGGTCAAGGGCAAGGTCGGCGACAAACTGCGCGACCACCTCGACCGGGTGCTGATGAACCGCCGCCTCACCGAGCTGATGCGCGACGTCCCGCTGGAGACCGACATCGCCGACCTCACCCAGGGGCAGTGGGTCCGCGAGGAGATCATCAAGCTGTTCGACACCCTGCAGATCCGCGGCGAGCTGCACGAGCGGGTCTTCAAGGTGCTCGGCACCGCCGAGGCGGAGCCCGAGCAGGGCTTCGAGGTCGAGACCGTCATCCTGGGCCCCGACCGTGTCGGAGGCTGGCTGGAGGCGCTCCCCGCGGGCCGCGCCGGGCTGGCCTTCAAGGGCGCGTACGGCAGCGGCACCGGCCGGATCGACGGCGTCGCGATCGCCTCGCCCGACGGCACCGCGGCCTACCTGGACCCGGCCAAGCTCACCGAGGCCGACGAGCTGGCCCTGCGCACCTGGCTGGCCGACCCCGACCGGCTCAAGGCCGTGCACGACGCCAAGGGGCCGATCCTCGCGCTGTGGGCGCAGGGCATGTCGCTGGCCGGGCTCAGCTGCGACACCGCCCTGGCGGCCTACCTGGCGATGCCCGGCCAGCGTGACTTCAAGCTCGAAGACCTGGTGCGCCGCTACCTCCACCGCGACCTGCGCGCGGAGGTGGAGCCGGACGGCCAGGGCACCCTGTTCGGCGACGACGACGACGCGCCGGCCAAGGACCTCGCCCTGCGCGCCCACGCCGCCCGCGAGCTGGCGGAGACGCTGGAGGCGTTCCTGGACACCCGTGGCGGCACCCACCTGCTCGCCGAGGTGGAGCTGCCGCTGGTGACCGTGCTGGCGGAGGTGGAGCGGGCCGGGATCGCCGCCGACCGGGAATACTTCTCGGCCCTGGAGTCCCAGTTCGGCGGCGCGGTCAAGCAGGCCGTGGAGGAGGCGCACCGGGTCGTCGGAGAGCAGTTCAACCTGGGCTCGCCCAAGCAGCTGCAGGAGATCCTGTTCGTCAAGATGGGCCTGCCCAAGACGAAGCGCACCAAGACGGGCTACAGCACCGACGCCGACCAGCTCGCCTGGCTGGCCACCCAGACCGACCACGAGCTGCCGACGATCATGCTCAGGCACCGTGACCAGACCAAGCTGCGCACCACCGTCGAGGGCCTGATCAAGGAGATCGCCGACGACGGGCGGATCCACACCACGTTCAACCAGATCATCGCGGCGACCGGGCGGCTCAGCTCGGAGAAGCCCAACCTGCAGAACATCCCGATCCGCACCGCCGAGGGCCGGCGCATCCGGCAGGGCTTCACGGTGGGGGAGGGCTACGAGACGCTGCTGACCGCCGACTACAGCCAGATCGAGCTGCGCATCATGGCGCACCTGTCGGGTGACGAGTCGCTGATCGCCTCCTTCGAGTCCGGCCACGACTTCCACCAGGCCACCGCCGCGCGGGTGTTCAGTCTGCCGCCCGAGCAGATCGACGGCGAGCTGCGGGCGCGGATCAAGGCGATGAACTACGGCCTGGCCTACGGGCTGTCCGACTTCGGGCTCTCCGGCCAGCTCAACATCCCGGTGGCCGAGGCCCGTGCCCTCAAGGACGAGTACTTCGAGGAGTTCGGCGGAGTCCGCGACTTCCTCAAGGAGATCGTCGCCCAGGCGCGCACCGAGGGTTACACCGAGACCATCATGGGCCGCCGCCGCTACCTGCCCGACCTGACCAGCGACAACCGCCAGCGCCGCGAGATGGCCGAGCGGATGGCGCTGAACGCCCCGATCCAGGGCTCCGCCGCCGACATCATCAAGGTCGCGATGCTCAACGTGCAGCGGGCGCTGCGCGCGGAGGAGCTGCGCTCCCGGATGCTCCTGCAGGTGCACGACGAGCTCGTCTTCGAGGTCGCGCCCGGCGAGCTCGACCGGTTGCGCGAGCTCGTCACCGGCCAGATGAACGCCGCCTACCGGCTCCGCGTCCCGCTCGACATCTCCATCGGCGTCGGCCGCACCTGGGAGGACGCCGGGCACTGACTTCTGTCATGTGCCGGTTACTTTGCC
This sequence comes from Dolomitihabitans soli, assembly GCF_022213955.1. Taxonomy (GTDB): domain Bacteria; phylum Actinomycetota; class Actinomycetes; order Streptosporangiales; family Streptosporangiaceae; genus Streptosporangium_A; species Streptosporangium_A soli. Next base: position 957,060 of record NZ_JAKNTW010000001.1, read on the forward strand.
AAGGTTTTAGGGTGGAAGGCGTTCATCCTCGACCGGCACGGGAGTTTTGTGCGGAGTTCAGCAGCTGTCACGCGAGCCGTGGCCATCGCGAACGTGGTGGTGATGGTAACCGCGATAGTCGCCCTGTCGGTGATGCCCACGGCGTCCGCACCGCCGCCCCCGCGCGAGCACGGCCACGCCCGGCAGCAGCCCGCTGAGGTGGCGAGGAAGCCGGTCGAGGCGCCGCCCCGATGGGCGTTCCCGCCACCCGTCACCGCGACCGCGGAGTCGGCCCGCAAGGCCAAGGCCAACGAGGCCGGTCTGGTTCCGGTGATCATGTATCACCGGATCCTCGCCAAGCCGCTGTCCGACCTCGACCGGACGCCCTCGGAGGTGCGCAAGGAGCTGGAGCGCCTGGCGAGGTCCGGCTACGTGCCGATCACCGCCAGGGAGTTCGCCACCGGTGAGATCTCCATCCCCGAGGGCAGCCACCCCGTGGTGCTCACCTTCGACGACGGGCATCCCAGCCACTTCGCGTTCGACGAGCAGGGCGAGCCCGCGAAGGACACCGCGGTCGACCTGATCCTCGACGTCGCGGAGAAGCACCCGGACTTCCGTCCCGTCGCCACGTTCTGGGTCAACCGCGAACCCTTCGGCCTGCGCGAGCGGTCCGAGCAGAGCCGCGCCGCGTCGTGGCTGGCCGAGCGCGGCTTCGAGGTGGCCAACCACACCTGGAGCCACCACAACCTGGGCGTCCTCAGCAGGAAGAGGGTCCGCGAGCAGATCGTGCGGGGCGAGCGGCTGCTGACGAAGATCGGGCTGAAGCGCTCCGAGACGCTGGCGCTGCCGTACGGCTCGATGCCGCGGTCGCGGAAGACGGCGCGCAGCGGTTCGTGGGACGGCACCGGATACGACTACAAGGGCGTGTTCCTGGCCGGGGCCGAGCCCTCGCGCGCGCCGTACGACAAGGATTTCGACCGGTCGGCCATCCAGCGGATCCAGAGCAACGGCAAGAAGGGCGAGTGCCGCAAGTGGTGCTCGAAGTACTGGCTCGACTGGCTGGACGATCACCCCAAAGAGCGGTATACGGCCGATGGCGACCCTGAACGGATCTCCATCCCGGAGAAACTTCGGGGTAATATCGCTCCCAAGCGGAGGCGGCAGGTCAACGCCTATTAGCCGCCGCGGTGGGGGTAGGGGCCTCGACTCGGGTGCGCGCCTGGATTGACCGCACACCGTACGTCTCATATGCTGATCGCTGCGCTGTGGGCTCGCGCGCGCCTCAGACGGAGCGGGCTCGCGCTCGACCATGTCGATGACGAATCCTCGGCTTGAAAGAGGGCCTGCCGCGCCTGCCACATCGACATCTGTCCGCGTTCGGAGCAATTCCACACATGACGAGCAGCACTGAGGCCACCTCGAACACCCCGCAGGTAGCGGTCAACGACATCGGTTCCGAAGAGGCCTTCCTCGCCGCGATCGACGAGACCATCAAGTACTTCAACGACGGCGACATCGTCGAAGGCACCGTCGTCAAGGTCGATCGAGACGAGGTCTTGCTCGACATCGGCTACAAGACCGAGGGCGTCATCCCCTCGCGTGAGCTCTCGATCAAGCACGATGTCGACCCGGCCGAGGTCGTCGAGGTCGGTGAGCACGTCGAGGCCCTCGTCCTCCAGAAGGAGGACAAGGAAGGCCGCCTGATCCTGTCCAAGAAGCGCGCGCAGTACGAGCGCGCCTGGGGCACGATCGAGAAGATCAAGGACGAGGACGGCATCGTCACCGGCACCGTCATCGAGGTCGTCAAGGGTGGACTCATCCTCGACATCGGCCTGCGTGGCTTCCTGCCGGCGTCGCTGGTGGAGATGCGCCGCGTCCGCGATCTGCAGCCCTACGTCGGCCGCGAGCTCGAAGCGAAGATCATCGAGCTGGACAAGAACCGCAACAACGTGGTCCTGTCCCGTCGCGCGTGGCTGGAGCAGACCCAGTCCGAGGTGCGCCAGACGTTCCTCAACACCCTGCAGAAGGGTCAGGTCCGCAAGGGCGTCGTCTCCTCGATCGTCAACTTCGGCGCGTTCGTGGACCTCGGCGGTGTCGACGGTCTGGTGCACGTCTCCGAACTCTCCTGGAAGCACATCGATCACCCCTCCGAGGTCGTCGAAGTCGGCCAGGAGGTCACGGTCGAGGTGCTCGACGTCGACATGGAGCGCGAGCGGGTCTCGCTGTCGCTCAAGGCGACGCAGGAGGACCCCTGGCAGCAGTTCGCCCGCACGCACCAGATCGGCCAGGTCGTTCCCGGCCGGGTCACCAAGCTGGTGCCGTTCGGCGCGTTCGTCCGGGTCGAGGAGGGCATCGAGGGCCTGGTCCACATCTCCGAGCTGGCCGAGCGTCACGTGGAGATCCCCGAGCAGGTCGTCCAGGTCGGCGACGAGATCTTCGTGAAGATCATCGACATCGACCTCGACCGTCGTCGCATCTCCCTGTCGCTGAAGCAGGCGAACGAGGGTGCGATCGGCGCCGACGTAGAGTTCGACCCCACGCTGTACGGCATGGCGGCGACCTACGACGACCAGGGCAACTACATCTACCCGGAGGGTTTCGACCCGGAGACCGGGGAGTGGCTCGACGGCTTCGACAAGCAGCGCGAGGAGTGGGAGCGGCAGTACGCCGAGGCTCAGACCCGCTTCGAGGCTCACAAGAAGCAGGTCGAGGATGCCCGCAAGGCCGAGGCCGAGGCCGGCGAGGTCCCGCAGACCTACACCGGTGAGACCCCGGCTCCGTCCGGCGGTTCCTCCTCCACCGGGTCGGCCCCCGCGGCCGGCGCCCTGGCCTCCGACGAGGCTCTCGCGGCTCTGCGCGAGAAGCTCGCGGGCGGTCAGAACTAAGTAGTCCCGCTTCACCAGAGGGCCTCGCGTCGCGGCGGGGCCCTCTGTCGTTGTCCGGGGCTCCCCACTAGGGTGGGCGCCGTGACGCGGATCGAGCGGGCGGTGACCGCGGACGCGGGAGAGATCCTGACGCTGCAGCGAGCGGCCTACGTGACCGAGGCCCAGCTGTACGGGGATCCGTTCATCCCGCCGCTGGTGGAGTCGGTCGACCAGATCCGTAAGATCATCGGCGACGGGACGGTGCTCAAGGCCGTCGAGGGCGGCCGGATCATCGGTTCGGTGCGCGGCCGCCTCGCCGGCGCCACCTGCCTGGTCGGCCGCCTGGTCGTGGCGCCCGACGCGCAGGGCCGCGGTGTCGGCGGCGCCCTGCTGGCCGCGCTGCACGACGATCTCGCCGAGGCCGCCGTCTTCGACCTGTTCACGGGACACCTCTCGGACGGCAACCTGCGGCTCTACCGGCGGCACGGCTATCGGGAGACCGGCAGGGAGCGCGTCCACGACCATCTCACGCTGGTGCACCTGCGAAAGGAACGTCCCTGATGCTCAAGGTCGGCCTCACCGGCGGGATCGGGTCCGGCAAGAGCGAGGTGGCCAGGCGTCTCGCGGCGCGGGGCGCGGTGGTGATCGACGCCGACCGGATCGCCCGGGAGGTCGTCGAGCCGGGCACCGAGGGGCTGTCCGGCATCGTCGAGGCGTTCGGTTCGGAGGTGCTGCGCGGCGACGGCTCGCTCGACCGGGAGAAGCTCGGCTCGATCGTCTTCAACGACCGCGACAAGCTCGCCAGGCTGAACTCCATCGTGCATCCGCTCGTCGGCGCCAGGGTGGCCGCGTCGCAGGCCGCCGCGCCCGGTGACGCGATCGTGGTCTACGACGTGCCGCTGCTCGCCGAGAACGATCTGGCGCCGATGTACGACGTGGTGATCGTCGTCGACGCCTCCGACGAGACGCGGCTCGACCGTCTGCTCCGGCTCCGCGGCATGACGAAGGCCGACGCGGAGGCCCGTATCGCCGCTCAGGCGTCCCGGGAGGCCCGTCTGGCCCTTGCGGACCTGGTAGTGCCCAATGACGGCTCTCTGGACGACCTGGAGGCCCGCACGGCCGAAGTCTGGGACGTCCTCCAGCGGCACACCGCCTGACACCTTCCGGCACACCTCCCCGACACCGGTCTCGGGGATCATCGGCGCAGCCGTCGCCGGTGAGATCGATCTTGCTGGTCGCCCGCTCTCCGAGGCCTGGGGCACTCGGGCCTGGAGACGCCGGCGAAGGTCGGCTTCCTCGGGCGTCAGCGGGTCTCGGATGCGGGCGGGTTCCCCCGAGGCCGGACACCACCGGGCGGCCTCAGCGGGTGGCCTCAGCGGGCGGCTTCAGCGGGTGGCCTCAGCGGGTGGCCTCAGCGGGCGGAAGGGCCGCCGACCAGCATGGCCCCGCCGAACTCGATCTGGGAGAGTTTCTCCAGGACCCTCTCCAGATCCTCTATCAAGACCTTCATGGCCGAGGGCTCCGCGAGTCCCTTCTCCTCGATCAGCTCCTCGACCCGGCGGGCCCGTTTGAGCGAGGCGGCGACGTAGCCGGCGAGCACCACGCAGCGCTCCTTGGGCGGGGACATGATGTTCCTGCCGAGCAGGGCCTCCAGGTCGCGCACCGCCTTGAGGGTGTCGGAGGTCATCACGGTGAAGGCCCCCCACAGCTCGTCGATCGGTATCGTGTCGAACTGGCCGAGCAGGGTCTCGTAGGTCTCGTTCCGGCGGGCAGATGCCTCCTGCAGGTCGCGCAGGGCGTCGCTGAGCTGCGACCGGACGTCGCTCGGCAGGGTGTGGACGATCTGTGCGTCCTTGCTGCCGACGGCGTGCCCGAGTTGCGTGACGTTGCCGAGCGCCTCGTCGAGATCCTGCAGGGCGACCCGCAGCAGCGGGGCCGTGATGTAGAAGCGCGGTTCCTTGGTCTGCAGGTCGTAGTACTCGCAGGTGCGCTTGTTGGCGGCGCTGATGTTCCTGTTCAGCAGGGCGATCTGCTGGTGTACGCCCTTCGCGTGCAGCCGCCGCTGGATCTCCTGCTCCACCGCCTCGGAGACCTCCTGGGTGCGCCCGTCCCTGATCAGCTCCAGCGCCGTGGTGACGTTCGTCCGGCTGAACGCCTTGGCGAAGCAGAAACCGGTCAGGGCGAGCAGCGACCCCAGGAAGAAATCGGGCTGCGCGTCGTAGATCTTCGTGAGGTTGCCGCGGGCGACGGCGGCGACGACGACGATGATGCCGATGCCGGAGAAGGCCCAGAAGAGCTGGGCGCGCGTCATGCGGGTGAGCCACTTGGGGGGTCGCATCAAATGGCCTTTCCGATGATCGCTTTATGATTGTTTCTGATTCTAGTCGTGACGCGTGAAGGCCGCGCTACACGACGAATGGGAATCCATTACCGAATAATTTGATGAGAAATATCCCTTTTGATCAGGACGATACGACCATGCCCCCGCCGGGAACGAGTACGGCCCGCGCCCCAGCGGGGCGCGGGCCGTACGGCGTCGGGGTCAGAACCAGCCGCGGTGCCGGGCCATCGCCTGGAGACCGGCGGTCAGGGACTGCTCCGCCGCGCCGGGTCCGTCGTCGTGGCGGACGGTGAACCCGCTGTAGCTGTCACCGCCCGAGCTCAGGAAGCCGCCGCGCTTGTCGGCCTCCAGGATCACCTGCAGCGACTGCGGACCGGCGATGAAGGTGAGTTCGAGCTCGTTGAAGTGGCGGCGCCACTCGTGACCGGCGTAGTACTCGATCTCCTGGAAGAACGGCATGGTGGAACCGCGCAGGGTGCCGCGTTCCAGATCGGCCTTCTTGAACTGGAAGCCCAGGCGGTCGAGCGCGCCGAGCACGGCCTCCTGGGCGGGGAGCGGATTGACGAACAGCGGGTCCAGGTCGCCCTTGTCGAGCGCCCCCGCCAGGACCAGCTCGGTGGCCACGCCCAGGCGCATCCCCCTGAGCGGATGGCCCCCGATGGCGCTGACCGGCGCCTCCCACGGCACCGGGATCTCGAACGGAGCCGACCGCGCCTCCCCGGAGCCCAGCTCGAAGGAGCCGGCGACCTGGCGGCGCAGGAAGCTGTAGGTCGCGTTGTACTCGTTGTCGCCGCTCTCGACCTCGACCACCGCGGTGAAGTCGATGAAGATGCCGTCGACCTTGTGCCCCGACGACCCGCCGCGGAAGCGGACGTCGCCGCGGAGCGTCTCGCCGGGGCGGACGTTGGAGTTGTGCAGGACCGTGTCGACCTCGACACCCGCGCCGAACGCGGCCATCAGCTTGCGGAACACCATCGGGGCGTCTCCAGGGGATGGTTGGACAGATGATTGGTTAACTGGGAATCTGCGGCTGTCCGTTCCCCGCGGCGAGCTTCGGCAGAAGCTGGGCGAGCAACAGCGTGGACAGGGCGGAGGAGTCACCCGAACCCGCGGGGGTGCGCACCACGATGGGCTGCGGGGCGTTCTCGGTGAGCTTGGCGCCGACGTCGAGGCGGCGACGCGCCAGCTCGTACTGGAGCACCGCGCGGTTGTCACGGTAGGAGTCGGACAGGCGGCGCAGGGCCTTGCCCTCGTTCTCCGCCGAGGTCAGCTCGGCGCGGCCGCGGGCCTCGATCTCCCACTTGACGCGCTGGGCCTGAGTCTCGTGCTCCTCCAGCATCCGCGCCACGTCCTTGCGCGCGGTGTTGTGCGCGGCCTTGACCTCGACGATCCGGGCGTCGCGGGTCTTCTTGGAGCGCTCGATCTCCATCAGCAGGGTGTCGATCCTGCGCTTCCTGGTCAGCTCCCACTCCCGCTCGTAGGCGGCGAGTTCCTTGGCGACCTTCTCCCTGGTCGACAGGTGCTGCTGGTACTGGTCGGGGAGTTGCACGTCGGGGATGTTGGAGCCGGTGACGCGCACGCCGTACCTGCCGAGCTGGCGGTTCAGCGACTCCTGCATGTCGCCCACGTCGGAGCCGCGCAGGTCGTAGGCGCGTTCGGTCTGCACCCGGCGGCTGCGCTGGCGGATCGCGTCCTGCACCGCGCTGGACAGCACCAGGTCGAAGTTGCCGGCGCCGATGGTCCGCACGAAGGCGACCGGGTCGACGATGCGGAACTTCAGGAAGAACTCGATCGACTTCAGCGGCACGCTCTCGGCGGTGGGGCAGGCGGTGATCGGCGCGGTGTAGGGGATCTCCGTCGAGGTGTCCACGACCGCGTCCACCCGGTCCCAGGGCAGCCAGAGGTAGTGGCGGCCGGGGTCGAGCGTGCCGGTGATCGCGCCCCACCTGCTGCGTACGCCGGTGGTGCCCTGCTCGATCTCGATGATCGCGCGGCGCCACAACCAGACCAGCGCGACGACGAGGAAGAACGCCGCGCCGATTCCGGCCGCCACGGTCAGGATCCCCTCGGCCAGCGCCGCCGTCCCGGCGAGGTGGATCGCCAGGAACAGGAGCGCCACCCAGGCGAACCCGCGCCGGTCCTTGGGGATGACCACGGGCACGAGCTGGCCCTGCTCGCCGCCGCGCAACAACTGACGGATCTCGGACCAGGAGGCCAGCGACTCTTTGATCTTGGAGAACTCGCGGTTCATCAGGCCTCCTCGGCCGGGGCGTGGGCGGTGACGTCGGCCACCGCGAAGCTCGGCACGACACTCCCGCTCGCGGCGGGACCCGTCACGGCCGGGGGCGGCACGACGCCGTCGGTCACGCCCTGCCGTACGTCGGCGGCGGTGGCCAGCAGGCGGGAGATCTCGTCCTCGCGTCCGGAGACGCGGCGCTGGATCTCTCCCATCCGGGACCGGATCGCGGTCATGTCCTCGCTGGAGAACAAGACGGCGCCACGGCCGCCGATGAGCTGCTGAGCCAGGTCGAGGAAGTCGAGGTCACCGCTGTCGCCCACCTGGACGACCTGTGGCATGCGGGACGCCACGCTCTCCAGCTTGTCGAGCAGATCGGTCTGGAACCGGTAGTCGAGGATCTCCGGGGCCTCGGCGGCCGACAGCGCCCTGATGTCCAGCGCCTGCGCCTCCAGCAGCGCGGAGTTGGCCTTGGCCGTGCTCTCCGCCTCCACCAGCCGCTGGCCGGCCTGAGCCTTCGCCTGGTGCGACGCGCGCTCCAGCGCGGTGTCCATCTGGGCCTGGTATCCAGCGATCTCGGCGTGGATGGCCGACAAGGTCTCCTGCAGTCCCGCCAGCTCCTTGGTCAGGTCGCCCTCGTTCTGCTCCTTGCGCAACTGGAGCTCGTACTCATAGGTGTACGCCTCCTTGGCCACCCGCACCATCTCGGGCGCCGCCAGGTCCATGCGGTACTCCTGGCTGGTGGGCTCCGCGTGCGTGATGTTCACGTCGGTCAGCCGTACGGCGGGCAGGAACTGCTGGTTGAGACTGTCCAGCATGCCGATCGTGCTCTCGCCCACCAGGTCGTAGATGTCCTCGGCGCGCTGGGCGTAGATCAGGCTCCTGGTGACCTCGCTGATCGCGTTCTGCAGTTTGGCCTGGAAGCCGCTGACCGAGCCGAGCACGAAGATGAACTCGGCCGGGTCCTCGATCCGGAACTGCAGGAACAGGTCGACGCTCGCCTTGACGCCCTGCTGGGTGGGGGCCTCGCTGATCGGGGCGTTGAAGGGATACTCGCGGGTGGTGTTGACGATGTAGCTGACCCGCTTCCAGGGGTTGAACAGCGTCACCCGCCCGGGCTCGGCGACCTGCACGAGCTTGCCGAACTTGGTGATCAGCGCGCGGCAGCCCTCGGGCACCATGACCACGCTGCGCCGCCACCACAGGAACCCCGCGGCGAGCACCAGCACGATCCAGTAGTGCGGGCCGAAGAGCACCCGGGTGCTCTCCAGTCCGGTGGCGATCAGGCCGACCAGGCCGAGCGCCACGAGGACCACCAGCGGAATGATCAGCTTGGCGGCGCCGCTCTTCGGGATGACGACGGGGGAGATGACGTGGACGGCCTCGCCGTCCGGTCCCTTCCCGGTGAAACTGCGGTTGATGATCTCGCCGGCCTCGTTCAGCGAGGCGGAACGGGCCTCGATGTGCGTGCCGATCGAGGTGCCCTGCTCGCGGGCGGCGAGGAAGTCGTGCGCGTTGAGCTGGAAGCCGGTCCCCTTCTCGCCGGGTATCTGCCCGGCGAGGCTGCCGACGGCCTGCCCGACCGCGCCCCGCAGGTCACCTCCGCCGGCGACCGCCTGGGCTACGCCCCTCGCCTGTTCGATGACCGCCTGTCGTGGTCGGGACATCCATAACACCTCCGGTGTTGAACCCTAAAAGCTTGGAAAGCTGGATATATCACGGCTCGTAGTGACCTGCACACTCGCGTGATCGCAAGTCAAGGGGATCCCGGTTGCGATCCGGTTGAAGGGCGATTGACGTCGCCGTGCAGGCGGCGGCCGTTTCTGTCGGAGGCGCCGCCTACAGTTGGGCGTGTGAGGCCGGTAACAGATTTGCAGCGCAGGGTGGCACCGTTCGAGGTCGTCACCGAGATGACACCATCCGGTGACCAGCCGCAGGCGATAGCCGAGCTGGAGCGCCGCGTCACGTCGGGAGTGAAGGACAACGTCCTGCTCGGCGCGACGGGCACCGGCAAGACGGCCACGATCGCCTGGCTCATCGAGCGGCTCCAGCGGCCCACCCTCGTCATGCAGCCCAACAAGACCCTGGCCGCGCAGTTCGCCAACGAGCTGCGCGAGATGATGCCCAACAACGCCGTCGAATACTTCGTCTCCTACTACGACTACTACCAGCCCGAGGCGTACGTCCCGCAGAGCGACACCTACATCGAGAAGGACTCCTCGATCAACGAGGAGGTCGAGCGGCTCCGTCACTCGGCCACCAACTCCCTGCTGACCCGCCGCGACACGATCGTGGTGGCCTCGGTGTCGTGCATCTACGGCCTGGGCACCCCTCAGGAATACGTCGACCGGATGGTCAGGCTCAGGGTCGGCCAGGAGATGGAGCGCGACCAGCTCCTCCGCCGCCTGGTCGAGATGCAGTACGCGCGCAACGACCTCGCCTTCACCCGCGGCACGTTCCGGGTGCGGGGCGACACGATCGAGATCATCCCGCAGTACGAAGAGCTGGCCGTCCGGATCGAGATGTTCGGCGACGAGATCGAGAAGCTCGCGACGCTGCACCCGCTGACCGGCGAAGTGATCACGGAGGACGACGAGCTCTACATCTTCCCCGCGTCCCACTACGTCGCGGGCCCGGAGCGGATGGAGCGGGCGATCGGCGGCATCGAGCAGGAGCTGACCGCCCGGCTCGCGGAGCTGGAGCAGCAGGGGAAACTGCTGGAGGCGCAGCGGCTGCGCATGCGCACCACCTACGACATCGAGATGATGCGGCAGATCGGCACCTGCTCCGGCATCGAGAACTACTCCCGCCACATCGACGGCCGTGGCCCCGCCACCGCCCCCAACACGCTGCTCGACTACTTCCCCGAAGACTTCCTGCTGGTCCTCGACGAGTCGCACCAGTCGGTGCCCCAGATCGGCGCGATGTACGAAGGCGACGCCTCCCGCAAGCGCACCCTGGTCGAGCACGGTTTCAGGTTGCCGTCCGCGATGGACAACCGCCCGCTGAAGTGGGAGGAGTTCCTGGACCGCATCGACCAGACCGTCTACCTCTCGGCCACCCCGGGCTCCTACGAGCTGGGGCGCGTCAAGGGCGACGTGGTCGAGCAGGTGATCCGCCCCACCGGGCTGGTCGACCCCGAGGTGATCGTCAAGCAGACCAAGGGTCAGATCGACGACCTGGTCCACGAGATCCGGACGCGCACCGACAAGGACGAGCGGGTCCTGGTCACCACGCTCACCAAGAAGATGTCGGAAGACCTCACCGATTATCTGCTGGAGCTCGGCATCCGGGTCCGCTACCTGCACAGCGAGGTCGACACCCTGCGCCGCATCGAGTTGCTGCGCGAGCTGCGGCTGGGTGAGTTCGACGTGCTGGTCGGCATCAACCTGCTCCGCGAGGGTCTCGACCTCCCGGAGGTCTCCCTGGTCAGCATCCTCGACGCCGACAAGGAGGGTTTCCTGCGCTCGGACACCTCCCTCATCCAGACCATCGGCCGCGCCGCGCGAAACGTCTCCGGTCAGGTCCACATGTACGCGGACACCGTCACCCCCTCCATGCAGCGTGCCATCGAGGAGACCAACCGCCGCCGCGCCAAGCAGGTCGCCTACAACGAGGAGCGCGGCCTCGACCCGCAGCCGCTGCGGAAGAAGATCGCCGACATCCTCGACCAGCTCTCCCGCGAGGACGCGGACACCGACCAGCTCCTCGGCGGCGGCCGCAGTCAGAGCCGCGGCAAGGCGCCCGTCCCCGGCCTGGCCAAGCACACCGGCCAGCACGCCAAAGCCATCGTGGGCGAGATGCCCCGCACCCAGCTGGAGTCGTTGATCGAATCCCTCACCGACCAGATGCACCAGTCCGCGGCCGACCTCCAGTTCGAGGTCGCCGCCCGCCTCCGCGATGAGATCAAGGAGCTCAAACGCGAGCTCCGCGACATGCGCGAAGCCGGCGTCAGCTAGGGCCGCGCGCGTGCGGTTAGGGCCGCGCGCGTGCGGCGCCGCGTGACCTGCTCGCTTTGGTCGGCGCCGAAACCCTGCTGGGGCCGCGCGCGTGCGGTGCGGCGTGATTTGCTCGCTTTGGTCGGCGCCGAAACCCTGCTGGGGCCGCGCGTGCGGTGCGGGTGTTACCTTCGACGACCTCGCCTCAGCAGGGTCATCGAAGGCGAACGTCAGCGGATGACGGTGGACAGGTCGAGGTCGATGTCCACGTCGAATCCGACGTACGTCTGGAGACGCTTCCGGTGGATTCCGGTGGGGACGTAGGCCTTCACCGCCGGATCCAGCTCGTAGGTGTAGACGACCGGACCCAGATCTTCCCGCTCGATGCACCAGAGAAACTTGATTCCGGCATTGGAGTATTTGATCGGCTTTGTGGCGCGGTCGCGCTCTCTCGACTCCGCGGACACGACCTCGACGACGAGACGAACGTCCTGAGGCTTGAACGAGGTGCCATGCTCGCTGAATGCCGCCTCATCGACCACGAGAATGTCGGGCTCGGGACGTTGCCTCATGTCGAGAGTCACCGTCATCTCCCGGGCTACGACAAGGCCGTCCGGGGGAATGATTCGCTTCTCGAGAAGCCGGAGCATAAGCATGTGAAAGCCGGTCTGCGGCGACGTCATGATGAGCGACCCGTCGATCAGCTCGACGTGCGGAGGCGCGTCGGGGGGGAGGTGATCGAGCATGTCGGCGGTCCAGCCGCCGGAAGGGCCCGGGTAGAACCATTCGGGGAGTGCCATGTTATCCGGAGGACCTCCTTCCATGCGCCCGTTACGGATTCATCATGTCACGTACCGTAGTCGTCAGGCTGGGTCTTTCGGTGGGTTGACGGGGTGTTCGAGGGTGCGGCGATACAGCTCGTCGATCTCGTCCAGCGGATCGGGGACGCCGCGCCGGGCCTCCAGTTCGATCTCGGCCCGGCCGTGCACGTCGCTGATGCCGGTGGCCGCGTGGCCGACCTGGTTGTCGAGCAGGTCGGCGCGGATCCTGGCGCAGGTGGTGGCGAGCTTGGCGTGGTGGTCGCGGAGCCGGTCGAGCGTGACGTGATCGACGAAGCCCGACATGCGGCGCTGCTGCGCGTACAGGCCGAGTTGCGTGTCCAGCACGTCGGCGTGCTCGCCCACCTCCTTGACGAGGGCGGGCAGTTCGCCGAGGCTCCAGCCCTGGCGCAGCGCCGAGTCGACAGCCTGACGGGTCAGCGTGACCTCGCGGCGCAGGTCGACTCGCATCCGCTCCACGTCGGCGGCCTCGCCGGTGCCCATCGCATTGACGTGGGAGGCGATCCGGGTCGAGGCGGTCCGCGCCTTACGGGCGGCGGCCTTGCCGAGCTTGACCGCGAAGTAGATCCCGACGCCGCCCAAGATCAGGAGTATCAGGAATATCACCAGGATGATCGTGATGAACGTGTCGATCGGGGGCCACCTCCCGCTGGAAAACCAGATGCCTACGAGCATATCCGCCTGGCACCGTTAACGAATGAACGATCACATCGCTCCCGAGATTGCCGCCTACTACACGCGTGGTGAGGAGGACGGCCGGCTGCGAACGGGCCGGAACCGGCTGGAGTTCTGGCGCACCCAGGACGTGCTGCGCCGCCATCTGCCCCCGCCCCCCGCCCGGATACTCGACATCGGCGGAGGCAGCGGCGTGCACGCCGAGTGGCTGGCCGCCGACGGCTACCAGGTGGAACTCGTCGACCCCGTCCCGCTGCACGTACGGCAGGCGGCCGCCATCCCCGGCGTCACCGCGCGGGAGGGGGACGCCCGTGACCTGGGGGCGGAACCGGGCGCCTACGACGTGGCGCTGCTGCTCGGCCCGCTCTACCATCTGCGCGACCGCGCCGACCGGGTGCGCGCTCTGGCGGAGGCCGCGCGTGCCGTACGGCCGGGAGGCGTCGTCGCGGCGGCGACGATCAGCAGGTTCGCGGCGCTGCACGACATGGTCAAGAAGGGGCAGTACGCCCGGCCGGAGATCCGGGCGATCGTGCTCGGCGCGGCGGGCGACGGCGGCTTCGACGGCCGGCCGGACATGGGCTTCACCACCGCCTACTTCCACGACGCGGACGAGATCGTCGGGGAGTTCGAGGCGGCCGGGTTGCCCGGCGCCCGCAGGTTCGGGGTGGAGGGGGCGTTCTGGCTGATGGATGACGTGAACGCCTGGCTCGACGAGCCGGAGATGCGACGGCTGCTGCTGGACGCCCTGCGCAGGGTGGAACTGGAGCCGACGCTGCTCGGCGTCAGCGGCCACCTCGTGACGATCGCGAGCAGGAGCGGGCAGGTGGGGGAGGCGGGGACGCCCGGCGCCTAACCGGATGGCGGGAGGCGGCGGTTCGGCCCGCGGCGCCGTACCTTCCTGAACGCCCACCACGCGAATGCGGCCAGCACGGCGAGGGCGAGGATGACCAGGACGGGCAGGAAGATCGCGATCAGGCTCATCGCGAGTGAGCCCGCGTCTTCCACGGTGCTCGCGACGGGAGCGCCGACCCCGGCGGTCGTGGCGTTCACCACCGGGCGCGTGGCCGACTTCATCAGGTGCACGGCGAGGGCGAGGCCGATGCCCAGCACCCAGCTCACCCAGGGGTTCGCGGTCATCCAGGTCGAGCCGTCGAGCTCGGCGGCCGCGGCGGTGGCGCTGAAGACCACGCCGCCCGAGGCCGGCCGTACGGCGGTCTGGATGAGGTCGTTGACGTGGTCGACGACCGGGACCTTGTCGAGCACGACCTCGGCGGCGAGCAGGACCGCGATGATGGCGAGGACCCAGCCGTCGGACAGCCAGTCGTAGCCCTCGGGCAGGCGCACCCTGTCGGTGAGGTTGGCGAGGATGCCGACCACCAGCAGCGGGATGTAGGCGTTGAGCCCGGCCGCGGTGGACAGGCCGAGACCGGTCAGCGTCGCCAGCATCTCACCTCCCCGCGCGCCCCCGGCCGCCCGCGCGGGCGGTGCGCCAACCGCACCCTACCCCGATGGTCAGCCGTCGGTGAGGCGGCGCAGACGGTCGGTGGCGTCGGCGAATTCGGCGATGATGTCGTAGACGACCTGGCCGGCCGGTTTGACCTGGTTCATCTGGCCGACCACCTGGCCGACGAAGTAGCCGGCGAGTTCCCTGGCGCCGGGATTGCCCGCCTCGGCGGCGCGGCCGATGCGGGCCAGGGCGCTTTCGGCGAGGAGCATCTGGAGCGGCATCTGGAGCGGGCCGGGGCTCTCGGTGGCCTCGTCCCACTCCTCGGTCCAGGCGGAGCGGAGCTGGCGGGCCGGTTTGCCGGTTCTGCAGCTCGAGCGGGTGGTGTCGAGGGAGGTGGCGGCGAGCATCTTGGTCTTGACCCAGGGCGCGGTCTCCGCCTCCTCGGTGGTCAGCCAGACCGAGCCGCACCACACTCCCTCCGCGCCCAGCGCCATGGCGGCGGCCATCTGGCGGCCGGAGGCGATGCCGCCCGCGGCCAGCACCGGCACGTCGACCGCGTCGGCCACCTGGGGGACCAGCACCATGGTGGAGATCTCCCCGGTGTGCCCGCCCGCCTCGTGGCCCTGCGCCACGATCAGGTCCACCCCGGCGGCGACCTGCCGCCTCGCATGCTCGACCGTGCCGGCCAGTGCGGCCACCGGCACCCCCGCGAGCCGGGCTTTGGCCACCATCTCGGGCGGCGGCGGGCCGAGCGCGCTGGCGATCAGGCCGATGGGGTGCTTCAGCGCCACGTCGATCAGGTCGGTCGCGCCTTCGGCGGTGACCCGGCGGGCGAACTCGTCCGCCTGCGCCGACATCGAGCCGGGGTGCGGTTCGGCCGAGGTCACGCGGTACTTGGAGAACAGGTGGGCCACGAAGTCGCGGTGCCGCTCGGGGATCTGGTCGGCCAGGCGTGCGCTCCGGCCGTCCGCCCCCGCGTTGATCGCGCGCGGCACCAGCACGTCCACGCCGTACGGCCGGCCGGCGACCTGCTCGTCCAGGCGCTTCAGCTCGGTGTCGAGCCGGTCGGGGGAGTATGCGACGGCGCCCAGCACGCCGAATCCGCCCGCGTTGGTCACCGCCGCGACGACGTCTCTGCAGTGGCTGAAGGCGAAGAGGGGGAAGTCGATTCCGAAGCGCTGACAGATCGCGGTCCGCATGCGGCGACGGTAACTCTCCGAACCTTGCTCGGTCCAGATCGGCCCGGGTCAGACGGAGGTGGTGGTGTTGGTGAGGAGCGCCGGTCCGGGATGGGGGAGGAGCCCGTCCTCGCCGGGGGCGAAGGTCCGGATGACCCTGGCGGGGACGCCGGCCAGGACGCAGTGGGAGGGGAACTCGCCGCGCACGACGGCCCCGCCCGCGACGACGGTCTGGCGGCCGAGGCGGGTGCCCGGCAGGATGATGGCCCCGGTGCCGATCCAGGAGCCCGGGCCGATCGTCACCGGGCTGTTACGCGGCCACTGCCGGCCGATGGGGATCTCCGGGTCGTCGTAGACGTGGTTCTGGTCGGTGATGTAGACGTACGGGCCGGTGAAGACGTCGTTTCCGATGTCGATCGACTGGTGGCCCACGATGTGGCCGCCGCGGCCGATGGAGCAGCCGTCGCCGATCCTGACGATGGGACGCGGGCCCAGATCGAGGCCGGGGTTCATGCCGGCCGAGATCGACACCCGCTCCCCGACCAGGGTGTGCTCGCCGATCTCGATCCACTCCTCGCCGAAGATCGCGCCCACCGGGAAGACCAGGCAGGTGCCCTCGCCCAGCCGCCGGAAGCGGTATCCCGCCGGGTTGAGCGGTGTGATCGTCCCGGCGGAGCGGATCGCGGACCAGCCGCGGTGGATCAGGGTGCCGGCGGCTCGCCGTACGACATCACGGAGTGACATAACGGCCCAAGTTACTGCTAGGTCATGTCGTACCGAAACGGCAGGTCGGGCACTTGTTTGATAATCTGAGAGCCCGTGGACATGGGCGGCCCCCCAAACCGGGTGGGCCGAGGGACATTCAGCGACCACGGGAGCCCTTCTTGCGTAGCGCCGCACACACCAAACATCTGTTCGTCACCGGCGGCGTCGCCTCCAGTCTCGGTAAGGGACTGACGGCCTCCAGCCTCGGACGCCTGCTGAAGCTTCGGGGCCTGCGGGTCACCATGCAGAAGCTCGACCCCTACCTCAACGTCGACCCCGGGACGATGAACCCGTTCCAGCACGGTGAGGTCTTCGTCACGGACGACGGCGCGGAGACCGACCTCGACGTCGGGCACTACGAGCGCTTCCTCGACACCGAGCTGCACGGCTCGGCCAACGTGACGACCGGGCAGGTCTACTCCAACGTCATCGCCAAGGAGCGCCGCGGCGAGTATCTCGGCGACACCGTCCAGGTGATCCCGCACATCACCAACGAGATCAAGGACCGGATCCGGAGCATGGCCGGCCCCGACGTCGACGTGGTCATCACCGAGGTCGGCGGGACCGTCGGCGACATCGAGTCGCTGCCCTTCCTGGAGGCTGTACGCCAGGTGCGCCACGAGGTCGGCCGCGACAACTGCTTCTACCTGCACGTCTCGCTGCTGCCGTACATCGGCCCGAGCGGTGAGCTGAAGACCAAGCCGACCCAGCACAGCGTCGCGGCGTTGCGCAGCATCGGCATCCAGCCCGACGCGATCGTGTGCCGCTCGGACCGGCCGATCACCACCAGCCTCAAGCGCAAGATCAGCCTGATGTGCGACGTCGACGAGGACGCCGTGGTCAGCGCCGTCGACGCCAGCAGCATCTACGACATCCCGAAGGTCCTGCACTCCGAGGGGCTCGACGCCTACGTGGTGCGGCGGCTCGGCCTGCCCTTCCGCGACGTCGACTGGAAGGAGTGGGACCAGCTCCTGCGCCGGGTGCACCGCCCGGCCAAGGAGGTCACGATCGCCCTCGTCGGCAAGTACATCGACCTCCCCGACGCCTACCTGAGCGTCACCGAGGCGCTGCGCGCGGGCGGGTTCGCCAACGACGTGCGGGTCAACATCCGCTGGGTGAAGAGCGACGACTGCGAGACCGAGGAGGGCGCCGCCCGCGAGCTGGACGGCGTCGACGGCGTGCTCGTCCCCGGCGGCTTCGGCGTGCGCGGCATCGAGGGCAAGGTCGGCGCGATCCGGCACGCCAGGGAGAACACCATCCCGCTGCTCGGACTCTGCCTCGGCATGCAATGCATGATCATCGAGGCGGCGCGCTCGCTGGCCGGGCTCCCGGACGCCAACAGCGCCGAGTTCGTGCCCGACACCGAGCACCCGGTCATCAGCACGATGGCCGACCAGGAGGACGTCGTGGCCGGCGAGCGCGACATGGGCGGCACGATGCGGCTCGGCCTCTACCCCGCCAACCTCACCGAGGGCTCCCTCGCCCGCAGGCTGTACGGCAAGGCCAAGGTCGAGGAGCGGCACCGGCACCGCTACGAGGTGGCCAACCCCTACCGCGAGCACCTGGAGAAGGTCGGCATGGTCTTCTCCGGGCTGTCGCCGGACGCCCGCCTGGTGGAGTACGCGGAGCTGCCGGGCGACGTGCACCCCTTCTTCATCGGCACCCAGGCTCACCCGGAGTTCCGCTCCCGCCCCACCCGGCCGCATCCCCTGTTCAAGGGCCTGGTCGCCGCGTCCCTCGTCTACGCCGACTCCCGTTCGGCCGCGGCCAAGGCGGGCACCGGCAAGTAGCCCGGGACGCCCGGCGAATCGCTAGGGTTGTGGCGTGCGGAAGATCTTGGGGAGGTCACGGTGACACGGCAGGCCGGTGAAGAGGTCCGCGACGTCGTGGGCGCGTGGGACGTCGTCTCCTCCGCGGAGCGGCTGCGGCTGCGCGTCTTCCGGGTGAGCACCGACGAGGTGCGGATGCCGGAGGGAGACCCGGTCGAGCGCGACTATGTCGTGCACCCCGGCTCCGTGGCCGTCGTCGCGCTCGGTGACGACGGGCGGATCCTGCTCATCCGGCAGTACCGCCATCCCGTCAGGTCGATGCTGTGGGAGGTCCCCGCGGGGCTGCGCGACGTGCGCGGCGAGCCGCTGCTCGACTGCGCCAAGCGGGAGCTCGCCGAGGAGGCGGGTTATCGCGCGGACACCTGGGACCTCCTGCTCGACCTGCACGTCTCACCCGGCATGTCCGACGAGCGCACCCGGATCTTCCTGGCCAGAGGGCTCAGCGAGATCCCGGAGGGCGAGCTCGACTTCGTGCACCGCCACGAGGAGATCGACATGCCGGTGGTCTGGATCCCCCTCGCTGAGGCGGTACGGCGTGCCTTCGCGGGAATGATCCACAATGCCCAGGCGGTGGCCGGTATCCTCGCGGTATACGCGGCTTCTGCCGACGGGTTCGCCTCGCTGCGGCCCGCTGACGCTCCGGAGGCATGACAGGGGGGACAGGCGCTGAGCGAGACGGAGACGGTGCTCTCCAGTTACCTCGCCCATCTGGCGGTGGAGCGCGGCCTCGCGGCCAACACTCTCGCCTCCTACCGCCGTGACCTGCGGCGTTACATCGAGCATTTGAAGGTGCGCGGTTGTCACACCTTCCGCGAGGTGGGCGAGCCCGACGTGGTGGCGTTCCTCGCGTGCCTGCGCGAGGGCGACGAGGAACACCAGGCGCTGGTCGCCAGTTCGGCCGCGCGTGCGGTCTCCGCCGTACGAGGGCTGCACCGTTTCGCCCTGCGCGAGGGCGCGGCGGGGCACGACCCCGCGCACGAGGTGCGGCCGCCGCGTCAGCTCCGGCGGCTGCCCAAGGCGATCGGCGTGGCGGAGGTCGAGCGGCTCATCGCCGCCGCGGGCCCCGAGGGAGCGCCCCTCACCCTGCGCAACCGCGCGCTGCTCGAACTCCTGTACGGCACGGGCGCCCGGATCTCCGAGGCCGTCGGCCTGGCGGTCGACGACACCGAGCCCGACCAGCTCCGGCTGCGCGGCAAGGGCGGGCGCACCCGCGTGGTGCCGGTCGGGCGCTACGCGAAGCAGGCGCTCGACGCCTATCTCGTGCGGGCCAGGCCGCTGCTGTCGGCCCACGGCCGGGGCACGTCCGCGCTGTTCCTGAACGCCCGGGGCGGACGGCTGACCCGGCAGGGCGCCTGGGAGGTGCTCCAGGCGGCGGCCGAGCGCGCCGGGCTGGCGGGTGTTTCGCCACACATGTTGCGGCATTCGTTCGCTACGCACCTTCTGGATGGGGGTGCGGACGTTAGGGTGGTTCAGGAGCTGCTCGGCCACGCCTCGGTGACCACCACCCAGGTGTACACCTTGGTCACGGTCGACAGGCTTCGCGAGGTATATGCCGCGGCGCACCCCCGCGCCAGGCACTGACCAATCGGGGCGTAGCCGGGCGTGCCGCCTTGCCGCGTAACGGCTGACGCCATAGTGTCCGTGCGGACGGTCCGGTTCGGGGCCGTCAGGGAGGTTCATCTGGTGACTGTGACCACCGACGGTTCCAACCGGGATACGACGCCCGGCACCCCCCAGAATCCGTGGGGTGACACCAAGACCAGCTCGGCGCCGCGCGCCGGAGGTGTCCTCGGCCCCACTGGGCGCCCTCGTCCCGTGTTCCCCGAGCCGCACCCGCGCACCTCGCACGGACCGGCCAGGATCGTCGCGATGGTCAACCAGAAGGGCGGCGTGGGCAAGACCACCACCACCATCAACCTCGGCGCCGCTCTGGCGGAGTGCGGGCTGCGGGTGCTGCTGGTCGACTTCGACCCGCAGGGCGCGCTCTCGGTGGGGCTCGGCATCAATCCGCTGCAGCTCGACATGACCGTCTACAACCTGCTCATGGAGCGCGGCGTCTCGCCCGACGAGGTGCTGCTGAAGACCAACGTCGACGGCATGGACCTGCTGCCCAGCAACATCGACCTGTCGGCGGCCGAGGTCCAGCTCGTCACCGAGGTCGCGCGCGAGCAGGTGCTCGGCAGGGTGATCAAACCCCTGCTGCCCGAGTACGACGTGTGCCTGATCGACTGCCAGCCCTCCCTCGGCCTGCTCACGATCAACGCGCTGACCTGCGCGCACGGCGTCATGGTGCCCCTTGAGTGCGAGTTCTTCGCGCTGCGCGGCGTCGCGCTGCTGATGGACACCATCACCAAGGTGCAGGAGCGGCTCAACGAGGACCTGGTCATTGAGGGCCTGCTCGCGACCATGTACGACGCGCGGACCCTGCACGGCCGCGAGGTGCTCGCCCG
This sequence comes from Dolomitihabitans soli, assembly GCF_022213955.1. Taxonomy (GTDB): domain Bacteria; phylum Actinomycetota; class Actinomycetes; order Streptosporangiales; family Streptosporangiaceae; genus Streptosporangium_A; species Streptosporangium_A soli. Next base: position 977,601 of record NZ_JAKNTW010000001.1, read on the forward strand.
GGTCGTCGAGGCGTTCGACGAGAAGGTCTTCCACACGGTGATCAACCGCACCGTGCGGTTCCCCGACGCGACCGTCGCCGGCGAGCCCATCACCAGCTTCGACTCCTCCTCGCTCGGCGCCAGCGCCTACCGCGAGCTCGCTCGCGAGGTGCTCGCGCGGTGGCCCGAGCCGGGTGCGTGATCGCCCCACCACACGCGGCGGTCCGGGGGACAATGGCGGGGTGACCGAGGAGCAGACCAGGCGGCCCGATGCGTTCCAGGTGCATCTGGACGTCTACGAGGGCCCTTTCGACCTGCTTCTGGGGCTGATCTCCAAGCACAAGCTCGACATCACCGAGGTGTCGCTGCACAAGGTCACCGACGAGTTCATCGCCTTTATCCGGGCCCGGGGCTCCGAATGGGACCTCGACCAGGCCAGCCACTTCCTGCTCGTCGCGGCCACGTTGCTCGACCTCAAGGCGGCCCGCCTGCTGCCCTCGGGCGAGGTCGAGGACGAGGAGGACCTCGCCCTGCTGGAGGTCCGCGACCTGTTGTTCGCCCGGCTCCTGCAGTACCGCGCGTACAAGGAGGTCGCCAAGATCCTCTCGGGGCGGATGGCCGCCGAGTCGCTGCGCTTCCCCAGGATCGTGCCGATGGAGCCGGCGTTCGCCTCGCTGCTGCCCGAGCTGGTGCTCGGCATCGGCCCGGAACAGCTCGCCAAGATCGCCGCGCGGGCCTTCACGCCGAAGGTCCCGCCGTCCGTCTCCGTCGCGCACATCTACCAACCGCTCGCCAGCGTGCGCGAACAAGCGGCTATCCTGGTGGAGCGGCTGCGGCGGGTGCGCCGGGCGACGTTCCGGGCCCTCACCTCCGACTGCGCGGGCCCTTTCGAGGTCGTCGCGCGTTTCCTGGCCGTTCTGGAGCTCTTCAGGGAGGCCGCCGTCTCCTTCGAGCAGATCGAGGCGCTCGGAGAGCTGCACGTGACCTGGACCGGCGACGACGATGGAGACGTCTCCGTGGCCGACGACTACGACGAGAGCATGGGGAAAGAGCCGTCCGATGACTGAGGCAGGCCCGACTCTTCGTTCGGCGCTTGAGGCGATCCTGCTCGTCGTCGACGAGCCGGTCGCCGAGGTGACCCTCGCCCAGGTCCTCGAACGTCCCACACAGGAGATCGCCGCCGCCCTGCGCGAGCTGGCCGCGGAATACACCGCGGCCGGACGGGGTTTCGATCTCAGAGAGGTCGCGGGAGGCTGGCGTTACTACACGCGGGCCGACTGCGCGGCCCTCGTCGAGCGCTTCGTGCGCGACGGCCAGCAGACGCGGCTGACCCAGGCCGCGCTGGAAACCCTGTCCGTGGTGGCCTACCGCCAGCCGGTGAGCCGCGCCAGGGTCGCCGCGATCCGCGGCGTCAACAGCGACGGGGTCATGCGGACCCTCGTCGCCAGGGGCCTGGTCGAAGAGGCCGGCACCGACCCGGAGAGCCAAGCCGTGCTCTACCGGACATCTTCCTATTTCCTGGAGCGGATGGGCCTGAGGGATCTCGACGAGCTCCCCGATCTGGCGCCCTTCCTGCCCGACGACGTGGAATCCCTAGAGGAGAGCAAGTGAACGACAGCCGTACCCCGTCCGGTGATGGACGCGGTCAAGGACATGGCGGAGCCGGTGGCGGCTCCCGAGGCGGCGGCACCGGACGCGGTTCCTTCCGCGCCGACCGCGGGGGTTCCCGCGACCGCCCCAGCCGCCCCGGCGAGGGCCAGCGCGACGATGCCCGTGGGACGCGCGGCTCCTACGGTGGTTCGCGGGATGACTCCCGTGGCTCCGGTGGTGGTTACCGGGGTTCCCGCGACGACTCGCGCGGCTCCTCCGGTGGTTCGCGCGATGCTTCCCGTGGTTCGTCCGGTGGCTACCAGGGTTCCCGCGACTCCCGCGGTGGTGCCTCCGGCGGTTCGCGCGATGCCTCCCGTGGTTCGTCCGGTGGTTCGCGCGAGGGTTACCAGGGTTCCCGCGACTCCCGCGGTGGTGCCTCCCGTGGTTCGTCCGGCGGTTCGCGCGAGGGATATCAGGGTTCCCGCGACGCCCGCGGTGGGTCGCGTGACGGTTCCCGCGGCTCCTACGGCGGTTCGCGCGGCGACTCCCGTGGTTCCTCCGGCAGCGCGCGCGACGGTTACCGGGGGAGTCGCGACGACTCGCGGAGCGCCGGCGCCCCCTCTCGGAGTTCCTACCGGGGTTCGGGTGACGGCGGGTCGTTCCGTGACGACACCAGGCGCGACCGTGACTCCGGCCCGTCCCGCAGTGGTGACTCCAGGGGCGGTTCCCGTGAGCGATACGGCCGGCCCGAGGGCGGCGCCCGTTCAGGCGCCTACCGTCCCGACTCCCGTGGCTACGCCGCCCGTGACTCCAGCGGGTCGCGCGGCCGTCCCGGCGACTCCCGCGACCAGGGCCCTTCTCGCGCCCGCTACGGCGACAGCGAGCGCGCGGCGTTCCGCCCCGACCGCACCGGCTCCGGCCCGCGTGACGACGCCCCCCGCGGTTCGTACGGCAGGCGCGACGATGCGCCGCGCAGTGCGTACCCCAGGCGTGATGACGCGCCGCGCAGTGCGTACCCCAGGCGCGACGATGCGCCGCGCAGTGCGTACCCCAGGCGCGATGACGCGCCGCGCAGTGCGTACCCCAGGCGCGACGATGCGCCGCGCAGTGCGTACCCCAAGCGTGATGACGCGCCGCGCAGTGCGTACCCCAAGCGTGATGACGCCCCGCGTGGTTCGTATCCCAAGCGTGATGACGCCCCGCGTGGTTCGTATCCCAAGCGTGATGACGCCCCGCGTGGTTCGTTCGGCAGGCGTGATGACGCTCCGTCCCGGGACAGGCGGGACGACGTGCAGACGGTCGGCCGCCCGGGCGGCGACAGTTCGCGTACCCGTTACGGCCGTGACTCCGGTCGTGACCGCAACGCCTCCAAGGGCCGTCCCGCCGCGAGGGACGGAGCCAGGGGCGGAACGCGCTACGCGGCCAAGGACGGTTCGAAGAGCGGACGTCCCGGGTTCGAGCGCGGCGGAGACCGGCGGCGCGCAGGCGATGTGTTCAAGACCGCGAAGCAGCCCCTGCGCGACCCCGATCTTTTCCCCGAGGGTTACACCGACGAACGCGACACCACCGAGGTCCCGGACGGCGTGCGCCTGCAGAAGGTCCTCGCGCAGGCGGGCGTCGCGAGCCGCCGGACGTGCGAAGAGATGATCGGCGACGGCAAGGTCACGGTCGACGGCCAGGTGGTGCGCAGGTTCGGCGCCCGGGTCGACCCGGCCAAGCAGATCATCCACGTGAACGGCAAGCGCATCCCGACGGCCCCGGACCTGGTCTACTTCGCGATCAACAAGCCGATCGGCGTGGTCAGCACCATGTCCGACCCGAACGGCCGCCCGTCGCTCGCCGACTTCGTCGCGGACAAGGCCGAGCGCCTGTTCCACGTGGGCAGGCTCGACACCGAGACCGAGGGTCTCATCCTGCTCACCAATGACGGCGAGCTCGCCAACCGGCTCACCCACCCGAGCTACGGCGTGCAGAAGAAGTACTGGGCCAAGGTGCCCGGGCCGATCGAGCGTGATCTGGCCCGCCGTATGAAGAAGGGCGTCGATCTGGAGGACGGCCTGGCCAAGGCCGACGACTTCAAGATCGTTCAGGAGCACGGGCAGCAGGCGCTCGTCGAGGTCGTGCTGCACGAGGGGCGCAAGCACATCGTCCGCCGGATGCTGGAGGAGGTCGGCCATCCCGTGATCGACCTGGCCAGGATCGAGTTCGGCCCGGTCAAGATGGGAAGGCTCAAGACGGGTACGGTCCGCACGCTCTCCCTGAAGGAGATCGGGGAGCTGTACGCCGCGGTCGGACTGTAACTTCTCGACACCGACCTGACATCGAGGCACGACGAGGTTCGGCGATGCGCGAACCGGGCAGGGGGCGGGGACGCCGCCCGGAAGGGATGAGACATGGTGCGGGCGATCCGTGGAGCGACGCAGGTGGAGGCGGACGACCAGGAGGCGATCCTGGTGGGCGTCACCGAACTGGTGACGGAGGTGATGGAGCGAAATCAGCTCACCACCGACGACGTCATCAGTGTGATCTTCACGGCGACGCCCGACCTGACCGCGGAGTTCCCCGCGCTGGCGGCGCGCAAGCTCGGTTTCCACGATGTGCCGTTGATCTGCGCCTCGGAGATCGCCGTGCCGGGCGCGCTGCCCCGCGTGGTGCGGCTGATGGCGCACGTGGAGACCGACAAGCCGCGCCAGGAGATCCAGCACGTGTACCTCCAGGGCGCGGTGGCGCTCCGGGTGGACATCGCCCAGTGAGCACGTCATGCCCGTGTTGCGCGATCGACTACGAGGTGGGGCGTTCGTGAGCGCTGTGCAAAGCGTTCTGGTGGTCGGGACCGGCCTGATCGGCACCTCGGTCGCCCTTGCCCTGCGCGAGCACGACGTGCAGGTCTACCTGGCCGATCGTGACCCGCGGGCGTTGCGGCTCGCGCGTGAGCTGGGCGCGGGCACCGAGTGGCAGCCGGGGACGAGCGCCGATCTCGCGGTGATCGCGGTGCCGCCGCGGTACGTCGCCGAGCAGCTGCTCGAACTGCAGGGCCAGGGAGCCGCGCGGCACTACACCGACGTGGCGAGCGTCAAGGCACTGCCGCTCGCGCAGGCCGTACGGCTGGGCTGCGACCTCGGCAGCTACGTCGCGGGGCACCCGCTCGCGGGGCGTGAGCGGTCGGGGCCCGCGGCGGCCAGGGCCGACCTGTTCCTCGGTCGCCCGTGGGCGTACTGCCCGACCGGTGACACCTCGCCCGAGGCGGTGGAGACGCTGCTGGGGCTGATCAAGCTCTGCGGCGGCGAGGCCGTCCGGGTGGACGCGGAAGAACACGACAGGGCCGTCGCGGTCGTGTCGCACGCTCCGCACGTCACGGCGTCGGCGGTGGCGGCGCGACTGGCGGAGGCGCCGGCGACGGCACTGAACCTGGCGGGACAAGGCGTGCGCGATGTGACCAGGATCGCGGCGGGCGACCCCGGGTTGTGGACCGGGATCCTGTCCGGCAACGCGTTGCCGGTGGCTGAGGTTCTGGAGGCGGTGGCCGCCGATCTGGCGGCCACGGCGTCGGCGCTGCGTGCCACGGCGGACGACGGGCCCGGGATGGAATGGGTGACCGGCCTGCTCGAACGCGGTGTGACCGGGACCGGCCGGATCCCGGGCAAGCACGGCGGGCCGCCGAGGACCTATGTCTCGGTGCAGGTCCTCATCGGTGACCGGCCGGGCGAACTGGCCAGGTTGTTCCAGGTCGCGGAGGCGGCCGGGGTCAACATCGAGGACGTCCGGCTGGAGCACGCGCCCGGGTTGCCGCTGGGCGCGGCCGAGTTGTCCGTGCAGCCGCAGGCCGCCACCGCGCTCGCCGAGGCGCTGCGCGCCCACGGGTGGCACGTGCCGTGACGATTCGCGGGGCGGGGTGGGTTGACACCCACCCCGCTGTCGTTTATAAAAGGGGTAACAGCGTTACCGACTGAAAACGGTGTTACCGCAATGTCCTCCGCATACGAGCAGGCCCAGCAGGCGGGTCAGGGCGCCGTCAGAGCGGCGATCTGCGACGCGGCGATCGAGTTGCTGGTCGCCGAAGGGCCGGCCGCACTGACCGTCCGCCGGATCGCCTCGGCGGTCGGCTGCTCCACCAAGGTCATCTACACCCTGTTCGGTGGTAAGGACGGGCTGGTCGAGGAGCTCTGGCGGGAGGGTTTCACCCGGTTCGGGCAGGCCCTGGGCGGAGTGAGACGTGACGCCGATCCCGTCGCCTACCTCGAGGCGATCGGCCGCGCCTACCGCGCCTACGCGCTGGCCGAGCCCCACTACTACCGGATCATGTTCGAGGGCGTGGTGCCCGGCTTCGAGCCGAGCCCCACCGCCAGGCAGGACGCCCGGGAGACCTTCGCGGTCCCGGTTTCCGCCGTCGAGGAGTGCCTGAAAGCCGGGCTGTTCGCCGAGGCCGACGCGGTGGAGATCGCCGACACGTTGTGGATCGCCGCACACGGCGTCGTCAGCCTCGAACTCGCCGGATTCTTCACCCACGACGAGGCGGAGCGGCGGTTCGAGAAGATGGCCGACGCCCTGATCAGCGCATACAGCACACCGACCTGAAAGGACCGCGCCATGGCAGACGACAACCCGTTCAGCGGCGGATTCACGCCGGTGACCGAGGAGATCACCGCATTCGACCTGCCCGTCACGGGCACCCTGCCGCCGGAGCTGTCCGGCCGCTACCTGCGCAACGGCCCCAACCCGATCGACCTCGACCATCCGCAACCGCACCTGTTCCTCGGCGAGGGCATGATCCACGGCGTCCGGCTGCGTGACGGCAAGGCGGAGTGGTACCGCAACCGGTGGGTGCGATCCGACAAGGTGGCCGCGGCTCTGGGCGAGGAGCCGCGCCCCGGCCCGTATTTCGACGACCGCGACTTCGCGGCCAACACCCACGTCATCGGGCATGCCGGCCGTACGATCGCGCTGATCGAGGCGGGTCTGCCCGCCTACGAGCTGACCGAGGAGCTGGAGACGGTCGGGCGCTGCGACTTCGGGGGCACCCTGCCGGGCGGCTACGCGGCCCACTCCAAGCTCGACCCGCGCACGGGCGAGCTGCACGCGATCGCCTACTACTACGGCTGGGAATACGTCCAGCATGTCGTGATCAGCCCCGAGGGCAAGGTCACCCGGACCGTCAACATCCCGATGCAGGACAGCCCGATGATCCACGACTTCGCGCTCACCGAGAAATACGTCGTCATCTACGACCTGCCGGTGACCTTCAGCATGGCGGCCCTCGAATCCGGCGTCCGCCTGCCGTACGCGTGGAACGAGGAGCACCCCGCGCGGGTCGGGCTGTTGCCGCGCCACGGCGAGGCCAAGGACGTCCGCTGGTTCGACGTCGATCCCTGCTGGGTCTTCCACACGCTGAACGGCTACGAACTCGACGACCAGGTGGTCATCGATGTGGTCAGCTACGACAGCCTGTTCGTCGGCACCAGGCTCGACAGCGGCGGGCCGCCGGCACTGGACCGGTGGACCCTCGACCTGCACTCGGGCATGGTGAAGCAGACGCGGATCGACGACCGACCCCAGGAGTTCCCCCGGATCGACGAACGCCGCGTCTCGCTGCCGCACCGCTACGGCTACACCAGCGCGACCAGGTCGCTCGCGGACTTCCTGCCGCGCCGCGCCGGGGACCTGGGTGACCTGTCCGACCCCGCGTTCACCGAGGCCCTGGTCAAGCACGACCTGCGCACGGGAGGCCAGGAGGCGCACCTCTTCCCGCGCGGCGCCAACGCGGGCGAGCCGCTCTTCGTGCCCGCCGCCGCCGACGGGGCGGAGGACGACGGCTACGTCATGACGTACGTGAACGACCCCGAGCGTGGTGCCGCCGACCTGGTGATCCTCTCCGCTCAGGACTTCGCGGGCGACCCCGTCGCCACGGTGCACCTGCCCGCGCGGATCCCGCTCGGGTTCCACGGCAGCTTCATCCCCGACTCGACTGGTCACAATCCCCGGTAGCCTCGTCTCGGAGCAGTCGAGCGCCTACAAAGGCATACAGAGGGAGTGGCCGTGACCGGTCTGGTCGTCGCCATGGACGGTCCTTCGGGATCGGGCAAGTCGAGCGCTTCGCGCGGCGTCGCGCGGGCGCTCGGGCTGCGCTATCTCGACACGGGCGCCATGTACCGCGCGGTCACCTGGTGGATGCTCCAGCAGGGAGTCGACCTCGGTTCCCCGTCGGCCATCGCGGCCAGGGCGGGTGAGCCTGTGCTGGAGATCGGCGCCGACCCCGACGCCCCCTCGATCGCCGTCGGCGGAGTCGACGTGGCAGGCCCGATCCGCAGTCACGAGGTGACCGCCGCGGTCTCGGCCGTCAGCGCCGTCCCCGAGGTGCGCAGTCGCCTCGTCGCCGAGCAGCGTGCCGTCATAGGCGCCGGCGACATCGTGGTGGAGGGCCGCGACATCGGCACGGTGGTGGCCCCGGCCGCCCAGGTGAAGATCTATCTGACCGCGAGCGCCGAGGCCCGCGCCCAGCGGCGCACGGCGGAGCTCGCCGGCAGCACGGTGGAGGCGCAGCGCACCGCGATGGCCAGGCGTGACACCCTGGACTCGACGCGGAAGGCCGACCCCCTCGCGATGGCGGGAGACGCCGTCGAGCTCGACACCACCGCGCTCAACCTCGACGAGGTCATCGCCGAGGTCCTGCGACTGGTAAAGGAAACGACGTGACGGGGGAGTACGACGACGAGAGCGGCTGGATCGAGGCCGAGCTCGCCGATCTGGAGGTGGACTCCGCCGAGGAGACCGCCGATACGGGACCCCAGCCGGTGGTCGCCGTCGTGGGCAGGCCGAATGTGGGCAAGTCCACGCTGGTCAACCGCATCATCGGCCGCCGGGAGGCGGTCGTGGAAGACGTTCCGGGCGTGACCCGCGACCGGGTGACCTATGAGGGCACCTGGCGGGGGCGCACCTTCACCCTGGTCGACACCGGCGGCTGGGACCACGAGGCGACCGGCATGGCGCTGCGCATCGCCGAGCAGGCGCAGGTCGCGGTCGAGCTCGCCGACGTGGTCCTGTTCGTGGTCGACGCCACCGTCGGCGCGACCGACGCCGACCAAGCCGTCGCCGACGTCCTGCGCCGCTCGGGCAAGCCCGTGGTGCTGGCCGCCAACAAGGTCGACGACCAGCGAATGGAGTTGGAGGCCAGCTCGTTGTGGGCGCTCGGCATCGGGGAACCGCTGCCGGTCTCCGCGCTGCACGGCCGGTCCAGCGGTGACCTGCTCGACGTCATCCTCGACGCCCTGCCCGACGCGCCGCCTCAGCGGTTCGGCGCCGAGCGCGGCCCACGCAGGGTCGCCCTCGTCGGGAAGCCCAACGTCGGCAAGTCCTCGCTGCTCAACAAGCTGGCCGGTGAGGAGCGCGTGCTCGTCGATCCGATGGCGGGCACCACCCGCGACCCGGTGGACGAGCTGATCGAGCTCGGCGGCAAGACCTGGCGGTTCATCGACACCGCGGGGATCAGGCGCCGTGACCGTGAGCTCCAGGGCGCCGACTTCTATGCCAGCATGCGCACCAGGGCCGCACTTGAGCGCTCTGAGGTCGCCATCGTGCTCATCGACGCCAGCGATGTCCTCACCGAACAGGATCTCCGGATCATCTCCCTGGTGATCGAGTCCGGCCGCTGCATGGTGGTCGCGTTCAACAAGTGGGACCTCGTCGACGAGGACCGGCGCTACTACCTGGAGAAGGAGATCGACCGCCAGCTGGTCCGCGTTCCGTGGGCGCTGCGCGTCAACATCTCCGCCAAGACGGGCCGGCACATGGACCGCCTGGTCCCGGCGATCGAGCGGGCCATCGACTCATGGTCCTCCCGCGTCTCCACCGGCCGGCTCAACGCCTTCCTCACCGAGCTGGTCCAGGGGACTCCCCCGCCCGTCCGCGGCGGCAAGCAGCCCAAGATCCTCTTCGCCACCCAGGCATCGGTGGAGCCCCCCAAGTTCGTCCTCTTCACCTCGGGCTTCCTGGAGGAGACCTACCGCCGCTTCATCGAGCGCCGGATCCGCGAGGAGTTCGGTTTCGCCGGCTCTCCCATCGCGGTCAACATGAAGATCCGCGAGAAGCGAGCCGTCAAGAAGAAGTGACCCGCCCCTTCGCCACAGGTCACTCCGGGTGGTGCCCGGAGTGACCTGTGGCGAAGGCATGTCGTGGCATTTCGGCGGCGCTGATGGTCTATCGCCGCGGAGGTCACGTGACGGCGGCGAGAACAGCTTCGAAGGCAGGAGTGAGTTCGGTGGCGTTGACCAGGTAGACGCTCACCAGTTGATCACCGCTGCCCACGACTCCTTCGATGATGGAACCGTTTCGGTCGCACACGGCCGTCGCGGACCCTGCCGCCGTACTCGGCGCAGGTCTCGGCGAAGTCCTTCCTGACCGTGGCGGCATCGGCGCCGCCGCCGACGTCGGCCCTCAGGGGGCTTCACCGCCGAATGCCATCCGGGCGCGACCTGCTCTACGGCGACGCCGGGGAGCAGGCGGCGGCGATGGCGGCGGGGTCCCAGTAGAACGGGCGGCATTCGAGCATGCGCCCGTTCCGTACGGTGATCAGTTGCAGGATCAGCGCGTCGACCTCCCGGCCGGTGGCCCGGGCCCGGAAGCGCACCCGGTTCCGTACCACGACCGTGTCGCCGTCTCCCCAGTGTTCCTGCTCAAGGAATTCCATCGACTCCCAGATCTGACTGAACGCGGCGAGGAACCGTTCCATGCCGTCATGCCCCCGCCACGTCCCCGTGCCCGTGAACGGCAACCCCGGAGCCTGGTGCAGGACCACCTCGGGGTCCAGGTAGGCGGCGACCTCGTCGTAGCGGGCAGTGCCGAATCCGCCGGCGGCCACGTAGGCGGCCTCGGCCGCGTAGAACCTCTCCATCACCGCCCAGGCGTCGTCGTGGGCGTGGTCGCCGGCCCTGGATTCGCCGGCCTGCTCGTCTGTAGCGTTCGTGATCATATTCTCAGTGTCGCCCAGCAGGTCAGGGCGATGCTGGCGGCCATCGGACCTCTCACGGAGCCCTGCGTCGGCCGCCACAAGCCTTTCCTGGCGAACCCGTTCCGGCCGCACGGCTAGGCCGGAAGTGAGAAGCCCTCGGGCGGCGCGCCTTCGACGAACAGCATCCCCACCCGAACCTTGCCCTCTCGTATCTCCCGGGCCCGCCGGTACTCGGGAGAGTCGTACCACTCCCGGATCCGGTCCATATCGGGGAACTCGATGACTACGAACCGGGAGGAGTCCCAGGTGCCTTCGGCGGGCTCGGGCGTGGGGCTCGCGACCAGGTAACGGCCGCCGTGGCTGAGGATGGACGGCTGGGCCACGACGGCGTAGGCCAGGCCGGCCTCCTCGTCGAGCACATCGACGTTGACGATGACGTAAGCGGACATATGATTTCCCATCCCTTGGACACGGCGTGTACTTATGTCACGGCAGAGACTATTGCATCCCCTGTATCCTGTTCAAGGTGAGCATCGACGAGGGCGAACGCGTCGCAAGTGTGATGAGCCGCCGGGAGCGGCTGCGGGTGGAGACGAGCCGGGAGATCAAGGCCATCGCGCTGCGGCAGCTGGCAGAAGGGGGGCCCGGAGCGATCTCACTGCGCGGCATCGCCCGCGAGATGGGGATGACCGCTCGCGCGATCTACAGTTACTTCCCCACCCGAGACGACCTGATCACGGCACTGATCAGCGGAATCGCCGCCTCGCTCGCAGAGGCGACAGAGGCCGCGAGCAACGCCGTGCCCGACACCGATCCCGGCGGCAGGCTGATGGCCTGGGGTCAAGCCCTGAGGGAATGGGCGCTGGCGCACCCGGAGAGCTTCCGGCTCTTCTACGGCCACCCCGTCCCCGGCTACCAGCCCCCCGAGGACGGGCCGGTGGACCAGACGGCACGCCGGGTGTGCCGCGACCTCACCCGCCTGGTGGCCGCCGCATGGCCCCACGCGCGGCACCACCAGCCCGAGGACACCTCCTGGTCCGACCTTCACCCGGACTACGTCGCGAAGATCCAGGCAGACCTCCCGGACGTGCCACCCGCCGCAGCGGCGCTCGCGCTGCGCGTCTGGGGCCGGATGCACGGCCTGGTGGCCCTGGAGATCGACGGCCACATCCACCCCGTCGCGGGCAACCCGGCAGCCCTGCACCGCGCCGAGATGCTCGACCTGGTCAGGTCACTGGGCCTGGCCTAGGTTCTGCCCGAGGCGATCACGTGACAGTCCGCGCCCGTGACCGCGCAGGAAGGCGCCGCGGAGGTGGTCAGGCTGCAGCGCACGATCGTGGAGCGGGTCGTCGTCCTGGCGCGGGCCGGGGTGTCGTCGCAGCCACCGTCAGCCGGCTTCGCTCGTGATCACCCGGACGGATCCTGGCGGGCAGTCCTGGGCATCAGGAGGGCGACCAGAACGGCCAGGGCACAGAGCGCGGCGGTGAGGAGGAAGATCTCGGTGTACTCGGTGTGCAGCGCCGCCAGCACCTTCTGCTCGTATTCGGCCAGCCGCCTGGCGAATTCCGCCCGCTCGACCCCGAAGGGCAGGGGAGTGTCCAGCTCGGCGGTGAGCGACTGGAACCGGTAGTAGCCCCACGCGGACAGTCCGGCCACGCCGAGCAGCATGCCCATCATCCGGGCGACGACCACCGCGGCCGAGGCCACCCCGTGCCGCGCGGCGGGCATGATCCCGAGCACGGCGGCGGACACGGGGGCGATGACCACGCCGAGCCCGGCCCCGGCCACGATCAGGTCGATGTCCATCCTGATCCCGGCCGAGGCCAGGTCGGCCGGCCACTGCCCGATGCGGACGTAGCCCACCGTGGCGACGACCAGGCCCACGACCGTCACGACCCGGTCGCCGAAGCGCCGGGCGAGCAGCCCGCCGAGCAGGGCGGTCACCGACAGCGCGATCAGGAAACGGGAGAGCACCAGGGCGCCGCCGACGGCGTCCTCGCCCAGCAGGGTCTGGGCGGCGAGTTGCACGTCGACCAGGGTGACGAGCAGGGCGGCGCCGGTCAGGAAGCTCACCCCGAGCGTCGCCAGGAACGGCCCTCGGCGGACTCCCGACAGGTCGATCAGGCGGACGGGCGACCGGATCTCCCACACCACGAACGCCACCGCCGCGACCGCCCCGGCGGCGATCAGGGGCGCCCCCCACGATGGAAGCACGCCCTTCCCCGGCTCGGGGTTGTAGAGCCCGGCGACCAGCGCCGCCAGGGCGAGCGCCAGGAGCAGCCCGCCCACGAGGTCGACCCGTGGGGCGGCGGCACGGCGGGGCGCGGCGGGCAGGGTGCGCCACACGGCGACCGCCGCGAGGGCGGCCAGCGGGATGTTCACCCAGAAGATCCCGCGCCAGCCGGCCAGGGCGGCCACTCCCGCGCCGTAGAGCGGGCCCAGGACGCTGCCCAGCTCCTGGGCGGCCCCGACGGCGCCCAGGGCCACCGGCCGGGCGCGAGCGTCCCACAGGTCGCCGATGAGGGCCATGGTGATCGGCAGCAGCGCGCCGCCGGCGAGTCCTTGAACAGTGCGACCGGCGACCAGCAGCGGCACCGAGCCCGCCAGCGCGGTCAACGCGGAACCGAGGGCGAAGCCCGCCAGACAGGCGAGGATCAGCGGACGCCTGCCGTACCGGTCGGAGAGGCCGCCGAGGAGCGGCATCGCGGCGACGTAGCCCAGCAGGAAGCCGGTCACGACCGGGGTGGCCCGCTCCAGGCGGTTGAGCGGGACGCCGACGTCGGCGGCGATGTCGACCAGGACGGTGACGACGACGTAGGCGTCGAGCGCGGCGAGCAGCACGGCGGTGCCGCCCACGCCGAGCACCACCCGGCGCCGCGTGCGGTCACCGGACGCCTGGGCGAGCACGGGGGAGGTGGTCACGTGGTCATCCATTCGGGGCGGTGACCTCGACGGGGGCGTCGTAGTCGTGGAACGTGACCGTGACGGTGCCCGCGCTGTCGCCGGTGCCCAAGGGCAGACTCGCCTTGAGCAGGCGGCCGGTCGCCTTGTCGACCCAGAGCTTCGCGTCGACTCCCTGGGTGATGCCGGGCACCAGCGGGAGGAGCGCCTGCCGGGAGAGCGAGGCGGCGACCCGGTAGGCGTCGAGGTCGGCGATCTTCTCGGCGGCCTCGGTGACCGGGCCGGTGGCGGAGGTGAGCAGGGCGGGCACGCCCTTGTCGGCGCTGAGGATGGCCGAGGGGTCGTAGATGGCGGCCAGCTCGGCTCTGGTCATCTTCTGGAAGCCGCCGGTCGGCCCCTTGAAGTGGACGGTGTCGCCGAGCAGCACGAAGTCGAGCTCCTGCAGGCTGCCGAGCACGTCGATCTGGATGGTGCCGTCGCCGTCGCCCTTCGAGGTGAGCCTGCCGTCCGCCTTGCGCAGCGGGACGGGAGGCTTTCCCTCCGTCTCGATGGCGAAGCCGGCGCTCTTGACCGCGCCCATCGCCGCGGCCGACTTTTTCAGCAGGTCGGCGCCGGCGGGCAGCGCCGCGCCCCCCGCGCCGCCCGCACCGCCTGTGCAGGCGGCGACGAGGAACGCCGCGGCGACGATCTGGACGAGGACCCCGAGGGTACGGCGATGCCACATGTGCCGGATCGTAGCGGGGCCACGGCCGGCCGTGGGACGCCCTGTGGATAACGGTTGGACCGGGGCCTCCGCCGTACGAAGGTCCTGATTCTCAGGCCCGGAAGCGGGGTGCCGCTGGACGATGCCTCTCGAACGCATGTGCACTCCTGGGTGTGGTGAGCGTAGAGTGCCCGGACGGCCTTCCCGGCAGCGGGCGTACGCGGCCGGGCCACGCACGCCGGACACCGCGCACCGGAAGCTCCCAGGCCGTGGGCGTCGACGTCAGCGAAGGCTCTTGAGGTGATCGACGATGGGATCGTAGGCGAGCTGCAGATCGTGGATCTGGTCGTCGGTCAGCAGATCGATGAAGTGCTCCCGGACCCCGGCGACGTGGTGCGGCGCGACCCGCTGGATGGTCTCCCAGCCGTGGTCGGTGAGCACCGCGTAGGTGCCGCGGCGGTCGTCGTCGCAGCTCTCCCTGATGACCAGGCGGGCCGACTCCATCCGCGAGATCTGGTGCGACAGCCTGCTCCGCGACTGGATCGTGATGTCGGCGAGGTCGCTCATCCGCATTCTGCGATGCGGGTTCTCCGACAGGTTCACGAGGATCTCGTAGTCGTTCAATGACAGTCCGAACCCGTGCAGCTCACGATCCAGCCTGTGCATCAGAAGCTTGTGCGCGCTGAGGTGGGAACGCCACGCCCGCTGCTCGACCGTGGTGAGCCAGCGGGGCCCGTCGGTGCTCATGGAGGCAATCTATACGCAGGCCGCTCCCGGCTACGCCGTCCACGGGCACGTCCGCGGCGGCCTGGGGCCACCGGCGCTCGTCTGTGGCGGGGGAGCGGATGCGTAAGGTGACTCCATGGCGGATGAACCCGGCGGGGAGAGTCTGGGCACGGTGATCGTGGCCGGGGCCGTCAACCTCGCGATCGCGCTGGCCAAGCTGGTCGCCGGGCTGGTCAGCGGCTCCGCCGCCATGCTGTCGGAGGCGGCGCACTCGGCGGCCGACACCGTGACCGAGATCCTGCTGCTGGTCGCGGTCCGGCACGGGGAGCGCCCCGCCGATCCGGCGCACCCGTTCGGGTACGGCAAGGCCGGGTTCTTCTGGGCGTTGATGGCGGCGGGCGCGACCCTCGCGGGCGGCGCGGGGTTCTCCATCACCCACGGCGTGCACACGATCAGCCACGGCGAGGATCTATCCGATTTCACCGTCGCCTACGTGGTGCTCGCGGTGTCCTTCGTGCTGGAGGCGATCTCGTTCGCCAGGGCGGTCAGGCAGACGGGCGGGGAGGCGCGGCGCTGGAAGGTGAGCCGCACCCGTTACGTGTCGCGCACCTCCGACACCGCGCTGAAGGCCGTGGTGCTCGAGGACGCCGCCGCTCTCACGGGCCTGGTCATCGCCGCCCTCGGCCTGGCCGGGTCACAGCTGACCGGCGACTCGCTGTGGGACGGCGTGGCCTCGGTCCTGATCGGCCTGCTGCTGCTCGGCGTCGCGGCGAGCCTCATCAGAGCCAACACCTCGCTGCTCATCGGCCGGTCGGCCCCCGAGTCCATGCGGGCGGCGATCCGGGCCGAGCTGCTGGCCCAGTCCGAGATCGAGGACGTCGTCGAACTGCTGACCATGATGATCGGCCCCGGCCAGGTGCTGGTCGCGGCCAAGGTCGACTTCGACGACGAGGCCAGCGGCGCGGGCCTCGAAGCCGCGGCCGACCGCGTGCACCGGCGCCTCACCGAGCGCTTCCCCGGCATCCGCCAGGTGTTCCTCGATCCCACCCCCGGCGCCGGAGCCCCCAGGGACCGGTGACGGCAGATGGTGCGCCGGGAGGGTCAGGCGGTGAAGGCGGGGGAGAGGACGGCCGGGTGGTCGGTGACGGTGGTCGCGAGCACGTCGCCGTCGGACCACTCCAGCAGGTGCCTGCCCTGCCAGAGGAGGCGGCGGGGCGTGCCGGGCTCGTCCAGCGGCAGCGCCGACAGGTCGAGCCCCGGCAGGTCGGACAGGGTCAGCTCATCCCGCTTGACCAGCGCCTCCTTGCGCACCCACTGGCGGATCAGCGCCCGGTTGTCGCGCACCAGCACCAACTCGCGCGGCGCGAGCGCCTGCCCGGCCAGATCCGGGTCCATCGGCCCCGGGGGCACCCGCTCGACGTCGACCCCGACCTTGCCGGGCCCCGCGGCGGCGCACACGTAACCCATGGTGTGACTGAGGCTGACCCCGACGTCGGGAGCCTCGGCGAGGTACGGCCGGCCGTGGCCGGGGCCGCAGGTGTCGCAGTGTTGCAGCAGGGTCAGCTTGTCGGGAGGCAGGCCGAGGAGCTCGGCGGCGCAGTGCCGTACGAGCACGTGGGCGGCCACGTAGTCACGGCGGTCGCCCTCGCGCAGCAGACGTGCCGCGCGCTCTCGCTCGACATCGGTGAGCAGGGCCTCGCCGTCGTGGAACCGAAGCGTGGCCGTTGGGCCGGCCAGCACCACCGGATCAGGCATCCGCCCAGCTTAGGGGGTGACGCCGGGTTGGCGCGGATCGCCGGTGCCGGGCTGGTCGCGCGGCGGGTTCAGGTGCCGAGCAGGGTCGCCATCCAGCCCTCGATCTCCTCGGGGTGGCGGGGCAGCCCGGCCGACATGAGGCGGGCGCCGTCGCGGGTGACGACCAGGTCGTCCTCGATGCGCACGCCGATCCCGCGGAACTCGGGCGGCAGCGTCAGGTCGTCGGGCTGCAGGTAGAGGCCGGGCTCGACGGTGAGCACCTGGCCCTCCTCCAGCACCCCGTCGAGGTAGTTCTCCGCGCGGGCCTTCGCGCAGTCGTGCACGTCGAGGCCGAGCATGTGGCCGCTGCTGCACAGCGTGTACCGCCGGTACAGGCCGCTCTCCGGGTCCATCGCCTCGTCGGCGCCGATCTTCAGCACGCCCCACTCGTGCAGGCCCTCGGCGATGACCCGCATGGCGGCCTGGTGGAAGTCGCGGAAGCGCGCTCCCGGCCGCAGCGTCTCGATGGCCGCGTTCTGCGCCTCGTAGACCAGCTCGTAGATCTGGCGCTGGATCGGGCTGAACCTGCCCGACAGCGGCAGGGTGCGGGTGATGTCGGCCGTGTACAGGTTGTCGGTCTCGACTCCCGCGTCGAGCAGCAGCAGTTCGTTCTCGGGGAGCCGCCCGTCGTTGCGGATCCAGTGCAGGACGCACGCGTGCGCGCCCGCCGCGGCGATCGAGTCGTAGCCGGTGGCGTTGCCCTCCAGCCTCGCCCGCAGCCCGAAGATCCCCTCGACGTATCGTTCGCCGCGCGGGTGGATCAGCGCGGCGGGCAGGGCGCGCACCACGTCCTCGAAGCCCCGGGTGGTCGAGTCGACGGCCGACTGCAGCTCGGCCACCTCCCACTCGTCCTTGATCAGCCGCAGCTCCGACAGGAAGGAGGCGAACTCCGTGTCGGCGTCCCGGCGCAGGTGCCGGAGCACCGCCTCGTCCACCGCGGGGTCGACGCCGCGCAGCACCCGGGAGGACGTGCCGCCGGACAGCGCCTTGGGCAGTTCGTCCAGGGGCGCGCACTGGATCTGGTAGAGCGTCTCCGCTTCGGCGAGGTCGGGGCGGCGTCCCACCCAGAACTCTCCGTAGCGCCGGTCGCGGTAGAACTCCTGCCCGTCCTGGCGGGACGCTCGCGGGCGGATGAACAGCGTCGCGGCGCCCGCCGTGTCGATCACCAGGACGTCGTCGGGCTCCTGGGCGCCGGTGAGGTGGACGAAGGCGCTGTGTGCGCGGAAGCGGTAGTCGGAGTCGTTGCTGCGGGTCTTGAGCCCGCCCGACGGGATCACCAGGCGCTCACCGGGGAAGCGCGCGGCAAGCGTGGCCCGGCGTCGCGCCGCCCACGCCGCGCCCGGCAGCGTGGATCCGCTCGCGGGAGCGGCCTCGGCCCAGCCCGTCTCCATGAACGCCACGAGTGCGTCGGAGACCGGCAGGTCGTGACTACCCGTGTTGAGTGCGTTCTTCCCGCTCATCGGCTCCCCCGCGAAGAAAGTGCTATTTCACGTGATACGCCGCGATTGTACGGCCTGCGCCCCAGGTTTGGCAGGCTCAAGGGGCGCAGGCCGCGTTCATGGGATCAGCCGACCGGAACGGTGTAGCTCTTGGCGAGGTCGGAGACCGCGGCCTCCTTGAGGATCACCATGCCGCCCAGCGCCTTCTTGTCCGGCTTGAGGACGTAGGACGCCCGGGAGGACGGCTCGTCGAAGACCGTGAAGTCCATCGGCGTGCCGAACCCGCCGTCCCAGGCGGACCGGCCACGGTGCGCGTTGACGATGCCGTCCCTGCTGAGGTCCTTGGCCTCGCACGCCTTCTCGAGCGCCTCACCGACGATCACCGCGGCCGAGTAGCCGGCCGACACCCCGCTGTCGATGGTCTGCCCGGCGTACTTGGCCGCGTAGTCGGCGGCCAGCTTCTTGATCGCGGGAAGCTCCGAGCTCATCGGCGTTCCGGCGCTCATGACGTAGTAGTCCTTCAGCAGCGCGGGCGCCGCCGGGGTGGCGAGAAGCTGCGGGGCGAACGCGGAGTTGCTGCCGACGAACGGCACGTCCATGCCCTTCGACAGCGCCACCCCGACCAGGGAGGCGGCCTGCCGCGGCCCGACCGAGACCAGGATCGCCTTGACCCCCGCCGACTTGAAGGCGGAGACCTGGGCGCTCATGTCCTGGTCGGTGGCCTTGATCTTCTGTTCCACCACCGACAGGCCGAGCTGCTGCGCGGCGTACTTGGAGCCGTTCAGGGCGCTCTCGCCGTAGTCGCCCTCGAAGTACAGGTGACCGATCTTGTCACCCTTCTTGATGCCCTTCTCCTTGGTCAGGAAGTCGAGGCCGTTGATCATGTCGATGTCGTAGGTGGTGCCGGTGACCTGGATGGCCTTGGCGCCGAGCAGCCCGGTCGCCCAGGCCATCGGGATGGTGAGGAGCTTGTCGCCCTCGATTCGCTGCTTGAGCGCGATCACCATCGGGGAGCCGATGAAGTGGGCGATGGCCGCCGACCGCGGCGCGACCTCGGTGTAGGAGGCCACGGCCTTCTGCGCGTCGTAGCCGTGGTCGCGGACGACGACCTCGATCTTGCGGTCGCAGACGCCGCCCGCGGCGTTCAGCTGCTCGAAGTAGAGCTGCTGTGCCTGCGTGATGCTCTTGCCGAGCGAGGCGTAGGGGCCGGTGAGGTCGGTCATCAGCCCGATGGTGATGGTGTCGGCGGTGACGCCTGCGCCGCCCTTGACGCCGTCGCCGGCGGTGGCGCTCGCCGCCGGGCCGCCGGTCGCCTTCTCGCTCGCGCAGGAGGTCACCGCGAGGGCGAGCAGCGCGGCCACGACCGCCCTGGTCCTCAGATTGCGCATGTCAGCTCCTTGAATCGGGGGAGGGGGTGAGTTCCGCGGGGAGTTGGACCCGCCGGGTCACGGCGAGTCGGATCCGGGTTGCCAGCCCGAGCAGCCCCCCGGGGAGGAAGAGCACGACGGCCACGACCGCGGCGCCGTACAGGATGCGTGCGGCCTCGGCGGGGGAGACGCCGCCGGAGCCCGGCTCGGCCACCAGCGGCAGCGCGTCGCTGTAGCGCGTCAGCAGCTGGGGGAGGAAGGAGACGAACACGGCGCCGACCACGGCGCCCGCGACCGAGCCGAGCCCGCCGATCACGATCATGGCCAGGTAGTCGAGGGAGAGCAGCATCCCGAAGTACTCGGGAACGGTCCGCTGGAAGACCAGTGCGAGCATCACCCCGGCGGCGCCGGCGTACATGGAGGACAACACGAAGACCCCGGCGCGGTAGCGGCCGACCGGAACCCCCATGACACCGGCGGCGATCTCGTGGTCGCGGATGGTGTTCATCGCGCGTCCGGGCCTGCCGCGCAGCACACCCTTGGCGAACCACGCGGCCACCAGGAGTACGGCGAGCCCGAGGAACCAGAGGCGTTCCAGCACGCCGAAGGGGACGTTGAGGATCACCAGTTCGGGGGTGTCGGCGAAGACGAGCCCGAACAGCTCCATCGGCGGCACCGCGCGGCCGTTGTAGCCGCCGGTGAGCGGCTCGGCGTTGAACAGCAGGTGCTGCCCGAGGAAGATCAGCGCCAGGGTGGCGATACCGAGGTAGGCCCCCTTGAGGCGGCCGGCGATGGGGCTGAACAGCCCGCCCGCGATCCCGGCGACGATCACCGCGAGCACGGCGGCGAGCGGGGTCGGCAGGTTCAGCCCGGCCAGGTGGCCCTCGGGCTCGGCGGCGAAGTAGACGTAGGCGTAGGCGCCGACGGCCAGGAAGAACGCGTGCCCGAGCGAGAGCTGCCCGGTGGCGCCGGTGAGCAGGTTGATGCCGATCGCGCCGATGGCCGCCGACATCGTGAACAGCCCGGCCTGCAGCCAGAAGCCCTCCAGGTAGAAGGGCACGAACAGGGCGACCGCGATCCCGCCCAGCCAGGTGAGGAGTTTATACACGGCTGAGCTCCCTGGTTCCGAACAGCCCGGCGGGACGGATGAGCAGGACGATCGTCATGATCAGGAACGGCGCGGCGTCCCCGATGCCGCGGCCGAGGAAGGAGAGCTGGTTCTGGTAGCCGCTCATCATGGCCTCGGTGATGCCCACGACGAGGCCGCCGACCAGGGCGCCCGTGGTGGAGTCCAGGCCGCCGAGGATGGCGGCGGGGAACGCCTTGATCGCGGCGAAGGTCGTGCTGCGGTCCAGCCCCGGGGTGGGGAAGACGCACAGGAACAGCGCCGCCACGGCGGCCAGCGCGCCCGCCACCGCCCAGGCGCCCAGGGAGACCCTGCCCAGCCTGATGCCCATCAGGGCGGCCGTCTCGTGGTCCTCCGCGGTGGCGCGCATCGCGACGCCCCAGCCGGTGTGCTTGAACGCCAGCAGGAAGGAGCCGATCAGGATCCCGGCGGCCAGCAGCGCCATGATCCGGGTCTGCGCGATCGCCACCGGCCCGAGGTGCACGACCTGGTCGCCCCAGGGGTCGCCGAGGGCGAGCACGTCGGTGCCGATCTGCCGGGTCAGCTCGGTCACCAGCACGATGTCCACGCCGATGGTCACGATGGCCAGCACGCTGTGGCTGGTCACGTTCGCCCTGCGGATGATCACGAACTCGATCAGCGCGCCCACCGCCGCGGCGCCGGCGATCCCGGCCGCCAGCGCGGGCCAGAACCCGATCAGCGGATGCAGCTTGGCGACCACGAACCCGCCGGCCAGCAGCAGCGAGGCGTGCGCGAAGTTGACCACCTCGGTGGCCTTGAAGATGACCACGAAGCCCAGGGCGATCAGCGAGTACAGCGCGCCGATCGAGATCCCGTTGGCCAGCAGCTCCAGGAAGGTGATCACGCGTGCTCCTCGAGATCGGTGGCGGCGCCCAGATAGGCGCGGATGACCGCGGGGTCGCGCTGGACCTCCTCCGGCGGCCCGCCGGCGATCCGGCGGCCGAAGTCCAGCACCGTCACCGCGTCCGCGAGACGCATGACGATGCCCATGTCGTGCTCGACCAGCAGGATCGAGATGCCGAGACTCTCCTTGATCGCGACGATCAGCTCGGCCATCTCGGCCCGCTCGCCGCCGTTCATCCCCGCGACCGGCTCGTCGAGCAGCAGCAGCCGAGGCTCCATGCACAGCGCACGGGCCAGCTCCACCCGCTTCTGCACGCCGTACGGCAGTAGCCCGACGGGGGCGGAGAGCCGTCCGGCGATGCCGACGAAGGCGGCGATCTCCTCCACGCGGGCCAGGTGCCGGGCGGCCTCCCTGCGTGCGGCGGGCAGGTGGAGTCCCGCCGAGAGGAAGCCCGCCCTGGTCAGGCGGTGGCGGCCGAGCAGCAGGTTGTCGCGCACCGAGAGGCGGGGCGGCAGGGCGATGTTCTGGAAGGTGCGGGCCACGCCGAGCGCGGCGATCCGGTGGGTGCTCAGCCGGGTCAGCTCGGCGCCGCCGAACCGAACGCTGCCTGCGGCGGCGGTGTAGACACCGGACAGCACGTTGAAGCAGGTGGACTTGCCGGCGCCGTTGGGCCCGATGACCGCGTGCACGCTGCCGGGTTCGACGGTGAGACTCACCGCGTCGAGCGCGGTCAGGCCGGCGAAGCGGACGGTGACGTCGCGGACCTCCAGCGTCGCCGTACCGTCTGGTTGGTATGAACCGGTCAAGCGGACCACCTCGATAAGGAGGGTCGGGTGACCGCCGGGCGGCCGGTCACCTCGTCGGCCGTGATGCCCAGATAGCGGCGGCGCACCTCGTCGCTGGCCGCGAGCTCGGCCGCCGGGCCGGACAGCACGACCTCGCCGACCTCCAGCACGTAGGCCCGGGAGGCGAGGGCCAGGGCGAGCGCCGCGTTCTGCTCCACCAGCAGCACCGAGGTGCCCTGCGCGTTGATCTCCCTGATCGTCTCGGCGATCCTGGTCGCCATCATCGGCGCCAGGCCCAGCGTGGGCTCGTCCAGGAGCAGGGCCTTCGGCCTGGCCATCAGCGCGCGGCCGATCGCGAGCATCTGCTGCTCGCCCCCGGAGAGCAGCCCGGCTCGTTGCCCGGCCCGCTCGGCGAGCACGGGGAAGAGAGCGAGCACGCGGTCGCGGGCCTTGGCCGTGCCGCGCCGGTCGCGCACGCCGAGCGCCCCCGCCCGCAGGTTCTCCTCGACCGTCATCCGGGCGAACACCCGGCGGCCCTCGGGCACCTGCACCACGCCCTTGGCCACGACCGCCGCCGCGGCGGTCCCCGAAAGCCTGGCCCCGCCGAAGGTGATCTCGCCGGCGGAGATCCCGCCCCGCTGGAACCGCAGGGTCGCGGAGATCGCCCGCAGCAGCGTCGACTTGCCGGCGCCGTTGCCGCCGAGCACCGCGACGACATCGCCGCGCGGGACCTCCAGCGACACCCCCCGCAGTGCGCGCACCGGGCCGTAGTTCACCGCCAGATCCCTGACGGCCAGCCCGTCCGTGGCATTCATGCAGGCCTCCTGATGTCAGTGAACGCACACGAAAACAAGCTGTCTCACATCCGTCCAGAGCCGGAGATGAAGTCGGGGCCGCAGCCCATGGGAGACGGGTGCCGGTTGTGCACGTGCACAAGGCAGGGTCACGATATGAAACCGAAGGTTGTTCTGGAGCTGTGCCGGTGGCACGCTCGGGAAGATGGGTGTCACGCGTGCGGCGGGTGCCGATGACGAGGTCCGCAGAGTGCTGAAGACCGCCGCCAGGCGATTACTCGACCGGCTCCCCGAGCTGACGGACGAACTGGTCTCCAGGGTGCGGGAGAACGACCAAGCGTACCGGGCCGTGGTCCCGCTCGACGAGCACTGGAAGAACACGCACGAGGGCCTGAAAGTCGGCATCACCGCGATACTCCAGGCTCGCCGTGATCGGCGTGACCTGCAGTTCGCGGAGCAGACCGCGCGCCGCAGGGCGGAGCAGGGGCTGCCGATGGACAGCCTCCAGCGGATGTACCGTCTCTCGGCCCAGGTGACCTGGAACGGCTTCATCGACCTGGTCGCCCACGACGATCCCGGCGACATGGCCGCCCTGCTGCGCACCGCCACGCATGTCTGGCACGCCATCGACCGCCAGGCGATCGTGGCGGCCGACGCCTACCGCCGCCGTGAGAGCGAACTGCTCGGGCGCAGCGCCGAGCGCGTCAACGCGCTGATCGACGCTCTCCTGGCGGGCAGCGCCGAGCCCGGCCTGGTACGGCGCGCCGCCGCCGCCCTGGATCTGCCGGAGCGCGGACGTTATGCCGTCGTCACAATGCGCCTGCCCGTCCGGTCCGACCATGAGACGGAGTCGCCCCGCCCGGACAACGTCGGTGCGATGCGGATGATGTGGCGGCTGCGCACCGACTGCGAGGTGGCCGTCGTCTGCCTCGGAGAGGCGGGACTGGACGAGCTGTGCGAGAAGCTGGGACCGATGCTGGGCGGGGTCGCCGGAGTCGGCCCCGTCGTCGACGGCCTGGCGGAGCTCGGCTCGGCCCGCCGGCTCGCCGAGCTGGCGATGCGCACCAGCGTGGGCGAGGGACCGGAGATCGCCCGGCTGGATCGGACGCTGCCCTCGGTGCTCGTGCTGTGCCAGCCGGAGATCTCCCGGCATCTGACGACCGGAGTGCTCGGCCCGGTCCTCGCGCTCGACACCGCCGACAGGGAGGTGCTGCTCGGCACCCTGGAGGCGTGGCTGCGCTGCGAGGGCTCGGCGGCCAGGGCGGCGGGACGCCTCTACTGCCACCGCAACACGGTCTTCAACAGGATCCGCCGGATCGAGCAACTCACCGGTCGTTCGTTCGCCCGTCCGCTGGACATCGTGGAGCTCGCGCTGGCCCTTGACGCGGTCCGGTTGCTGGCTGTTGCCTGAGAGACGAGTGTGTTGCCCCTCTGCTGCTTAGACGGGCCCACGCGGGGAATTGAAAGACGATACCTGCGGAGGTGATGTTCGATGCTCATCGGTACGATCCTGCGAGGCAAGGGCACGGATGTGGCGACGGTGCGACCCGACGCCACGGTGACCGAGTTGCTGGCGGTGCTGGCCGAGCGCAACATCGGTGCCGTAGTCGTGTCCGGTGACGGCGCCGTGATCCTGGGCATCGTCTCCGAGCGCGACGTCGTGCGGCGT
Organism: Dolomitihabitans soli; assembly: GCF_022213955.1. Lineage (GTDB taxonomy): Bacteria > Actinomycetota > Actinomycetes > Streptosporangiales > Streptosporangiaceae > Streptosporangium_A > Streptosporangium_A soli. The sequence continues at coordinate 1,002,280 of NZ_JAKNTW010000001.1, forward strand.
CTCAACGAACACGGGGCCGAGATCCTCGGTGCCCCGGTCTCTTCGATCATGACGAGCGAGGTGCGCACCTGCCCGCCCGACGCCAACGTCGACGATCTGCGCCTCACCATGACGACCCACCGCATCCGGCACGTCCCCGTCGTCGCGGACGGCCGCCTCGCGGGCCTGGTCAGCATCGGTGACGTGGTGAAGAGCACGATCGAGGAGCTGGAGACGGAGAAGGCCAGCCTCGTCGACTACATCCACCGCTGAGCGCGCGCCGGTTTCGGACCAGCGCCACGGTGGCTGCGGACATGCCCCAATTGTCCGGGATTTAAGGGGCGGAAGTGATCTATGTGATCAAAGTTGTGGTATTTCCCGACATATAGCTGTGAGAGCTGCTATTAAGATACGCGGCCAAGATTCCTGACAGAGAGGGTCATCATGAGCCGCGGATCGCATGATCCGTCTTACGACGGTCACCTCGAGCCGAACCACGAGGAGATCTGGGAGCAGACCGGCGCCCTGGACCCCGACTGGTCGGCTGAGGCCGTTAACGGACCGGAACAGAACAAGAACGGCGACGTCCTGTCGGACGGCTGGGGACCTGAGGCGGAGGAGGAACCCGCCCCGGGGCCCGATCCGGGCATCGAGACCGGCGTTCACATGGCCTTGGACCCCAGACTGCTGTCCGACGACCGGGAGTGGACGGAAGGGGAGCGCTGGGACGACAGGTCCCAGCAGTCGGAGGACTGGGAGAAGTCCCAGGAGTCATCGGCGGAGCACGACGACTGGGACCGGACCCAGCAGGCCGACTCCGATCCCGAGGAGCGGTCCGCCTACCTCGGAGCGGGCTGGCGCGACCCGGCCGGCGTGGAGGACGAGGAGGAGAGCCGCCCGCGCCGGGGCAAGGTGCTGCTCCTCGCGGCGGCGGTGACGGTGGTCACGGCCACCGCCGGAGGCTGGCTGCTGTTCTCCTCACTGGGCGACTCCGACACCGACTGCCCCTCGGGTTCGCAGTGCGCCTCGGTCGGCCAGGTCAGCCAGGCCCCGGTGGCGGAGGTGTCCGAGGAGCCCCTCCCCGAGGACACCTCCACCATTACCGCCGAGCCGACGCCCACGGAGACGGAGACGACGGAAGGCCCCACCCAGGAGCCGGCCCCGGTCACCACCAGGCGGGCGAGCACCGAGCCGAACGAACGCCCGAGCCCCACGCGTACCCGGACCACCCCCCGGGAGGAGCCCACCGACCAGGCGCGGCCCACTCGCGAGCCCAGGATCGAGAAGACCGACGGCCCGGACCCGAACCCGAACCCCCGGCCCAGCACCCCCCCGACCAAGGCGCCCCCCACGACCGAGGCGCCCTCACAGCCGACCCCGCCGCCCTCCAAGGAGCCGGAGAAGCCGGGCGGCCTGCTGGACTGGCTCTTCGGAGGCTGAGAATCACACACGCGTACGGCCCCGCCGGATGAGACCGGCGGGGCCGTCGCTTTTCCTACTGCACGGTGATCCTGTCCACCTCGATCGTCAGGCCCTTCACCTCCGGGGTCGAGGTGGTGGTGGTGACGGTCCCCGAGCCGGCGGAGACGCCCTTCACCTTCATCGTGTAGGTGAGGGTGCCGCCGGGGGCGCCGGGAGTGCTGGTGACCCGGAGGTCCTCGGTGGGCGGCCCGGTGATCTGGGCGCCGGCCGTACCCTCCTCGTTCTCCGCGCCCACGGTCAGGCCGTACCCGTCAGGGGGCGAGCCGGGCAGGGCCGCGGGATCGTAGACGTAGGAGATGTCCTCGGCGCCGTTGAGCCCGAGCCACTGCTGGAAGACCTTGGTGTCGGTCGTGCCGAACAGGTTGACCCGCCACTCGATGACGAACCAGCGGTTCACGCCGTCGGTCAGCGTCGCGGCGAGCACGCCCGGCGCGCCGGTCCCGTCCAGGTCGGTCCAGTACGGCGCGAGCACGCCATTGGGCGGGGTCGCGTCGGGCAGGGTCTGCGGCGTGAAGCTGATCTGCGCGGAGTCGGTGACCCCGCCCGCGACCGCGTAGCCGTTGGAGACGATGCCGACCCGGTTGTAGGTCTTGCCGGCGTAGCTGAAGCCCGGCACGTTCGCGTTGAGGGCCTCCTCGTCGCCGATCGGGGTCACCGGCACGCCGAGCAGGTCCAGCGGCAGGTACCCGGAGGGCCCGGTGCCCGGCGCGATCGCGGGGGCGTCGGGCTGCCGTGCCGAGAGGGTCTTCTTCGCCGTGGCGATCTGGCTACCGATCTTGGTGGCGCCGGTGACCGAGTTCAGCCGCAGCCGGCTGCTGAGCGTGCTCAGCGCGGTGACCTCGGCGGGCTTGAGCGTGGTGTTCTCGATCGTGACGGTACAGGTCGACTCGCCCGTGCCGCGCGGCACGGTGGCCGGCGCGCACGTCTGGTCGATCGGCACCGCGCCCTCCTTGCGGACGAACGCCACCGGCAGGTGGAGCTGCCGGTCGCCGCCGACCTGCTTGAGGTTCACCTGGCCGAAGTACTGCCCGTCGGGCAGTTCGGGGGCGGTGATCACGATGGTCAGCTTCGCCGACTTGCCGGGCTTGACGGACAGCAGCGGCGGCAGCACCGCGATGTTCGCCCCGTCGACGGTCTTGCCGGTCGCGGTGAAGGTGAGCGTCTTGTTCGTGACGTTGGTGACCGTGCGCTTGGCCGTGATCACGCCGGGCATGGTGGGCGCGCTCACCGACGGCAGGTTCAGGTCGATCCGGTTCGCCGGGTCGGTGGCCGAGGCCGCGAAGTTCGCCGCGGTCTCGTCCAGGGTCAGGCCGGGGTCGCCCGCCTTGGTCAGGTCGATCCGCCCGCCGCCGAAGTCGAACGGGTCGGCCGGGGTCGTCCGGTCCTGCTTGGTGACCTTGGTCGTCGCCGTCGTGGAGAGGGCCGACTTCACCTGGCCGGGAGTCCAGTCCGGGTGCAGCGCGAACACCAGCGCGGCGGCGCCCGCCACATGCGGCGACGACATCGAGGTGCCGGCGATCACCTGGTAGAGGTTGCCGGGCGGCCCTTCGGCCGGTGACTCGGGCGTCGGCGTGCCACCGGCCAGGATGTGCAGACCGGGCGCGGTGACGTCGGGCTTCAGGAAGTCGCCGCCCGGGCCGCGCGAGGAGAACTCCGTGATGGCGTCGCCCTGCCAGGTGGCCTTGGCGCCCTGGGTGAAGGACGCGGTCGCCCCCGGATTGGCCGCCAGGAACGCCAGCAGGGTGACGGTCTCGGCGTCGTCCACGTGCACCGCGGGGAGCCAGTGGTTGTCGGTCATCACCTCGAACGACGCGTCGTTGTAGAGGATCATGCCGGCCGCGCCGCCCTGCTTGACGTTGAAGCCCTTCATCACCCGTCCGGAGCTGATGGCACAGGCGACGATCTTCCCGGCGAACACCCCCGGGGGAGCGGGGGACGTGCACTGCTTGTTCGAGTACGGCGGCGCGGAGGCGAGCACCACCGGCAGCGGCGACGCGATCCCGCCCGTGACGGAGGCGCCCTTGATCGTCGAGGTGGCGCCGCCCGAGCCGTTCAGCGTCAGCGCCGAGGAGAAGGTCCTGGTCTGGGTGGACGCCGCGACGGTGGTCGTCCACGGGCCGCGGTGGTCGGTGGTGCCCGCCCCCGGCCCGGAGTTGCCCGCCGAGGCCGCGACCAGCACGCCCGCGGCGTAGGCGTCGAGGAAGGCGAGTTCGACGGGGTCGCTGTAGAGGTCGCTGCCGCCGGAGATGGAGAAGTTGATGACCCGGACGCCGTCCTGGATCGCCCGCGCGACCGCCTGGGCGGAGTCGGACGGGAAGCAGCCCTCCTGGCCGCAGACCTTGTAGACCGACACGTGCGCGGCCGGGGCCATGCCGTGGATCGGGCCGCGGCTGATGCCCAGCGGGTTGGCGTCGGCCACCGGGCCGCCCGCCGAGGTGGTGGCGGTGTGCGTGCCGTGCCCGTTGGAGTCGCGGGCCGAGTCGGGATAGACCTCGCCGTCGAACACGGAGTTGTAGGTCTCCAGGAACGGCTGCCCGCCGACCAGCTTGTTCGAGCAGGCGAACGGGTCGGCGGCGGGAGTGAGCGGGTTGTCGCCGAAGTCGCACACCCGAGGGGTGCCGTCGACGGTCGGCGGCGGCGCCGGGAGCCCGCCCGGGTCGGCGAAGGAGGGGTGCTCGGGCCACGCGCCGGAGTCGAGGATGCCGACGACCACGCCCTTGCCGGAGGACGCGCTGCCACCCAGCTTGGAGTAGATGGCGGGGGCGCCGACGAAGGCCGGGCTGGAGTCCGTCAGCAACTGCTGCGGCTTGTCCTCCTGCACCGCGGCCACGCCGGGCAGCTTGAGCAGTTCGGCGGCCTTGTCGGCGGGCAGTCGCAGGGCCATGCCGCCGTAGACGGTGCGCAGCCGTTGTCCCGCCTTCGCGGCGGGCACGCGTTTGCCGAGTTCGCCGAGGAAGGCGTTCTCCACGTCCTCGATGTGCTTGCCGTACTTCTTGGCGTTCGCGCCGCCCGGGTCCAGTGCCTTGCCGGTCTTCGACGGGCTGGTCGCCGGGAGGCCGGGCAGGTCGCCCTTGTAGGCCGCCAGGGAGTCATAGTCGAGCTTCACCATGACGTTGACCTGGGCCGCCGAAGTGGACTTCAGCAGGCCCTGGTCGCTTTCCGCGAGCTTCCCCGTGTCGGACTTGGCGCCCTGCACGGGAGTGGCCTCGATCTGCGCCGGTGTCGCCGTCCACTTACCGGACGGCGGGGGAGCGGGGGTGGGACTCGCCGCGGCACTGGTCGCCGGGACCAGCACGGCCACCATGGACAGGCCGGCGGCGACGCCCAGCGTGCGGGATAAGAGAGGGTGCTTACGGGACACGACACCTCCAAGAAGGGGGAGTGTCGTGGCACCACAAGGAAGGGACCCGACCCTCCCCGACGGGTGAAGTGGCCACCTCGCGACGGCAGCCTCTCGGAGCTTAACCAGCGATTTTGTTGCCGCCTAGGTCGTGAAAGTGCCGGATTTAGTGGTTTGATTCAGTAAATCTGACTATCCCGTCTACCCGGCTTTTCAGCATTGTCCGTTCGCGACGTGCCGGCGCTCAGCTCAGGCGCGGTCCGGGAGGGCCGGCAGGAGGATCCCTGAGAGAGGACAGGCCGGATGCCGGGTGGTGTCGCCGGCCGCCGCCGATCTGACTCTTGATAATGTTCCTGACCAGTTCCCGAAAGGCGGCGGAGACCATGGAGATCTGGATCAATCCCGAGTGCTCCAAGTGCCGTTCCGCGCTCTCGATCCTTGACGACGCGACCGCCGAGTACACGGTGCGCCGCTACCTGGACGATCCGCCGACCGGCGATGAGATCCGCGATGTGCTGGCCAGGCTGGCCCTCGAACCGTGGGACATCACCCGGACCGGAGAGGCCAGGGCCGCCGAGCTCGGCCTGGCCGACTGGCCCCGCGACGCCGACAGCCGTGACCGCTGGATCAGGACACTGGCGGAGAACCCGATCCTGATCCAGCGGCCGATCATCACGGTCAAGGACGGCCCTGCCGTGGTCGGGCGCACCGAGCAGGCTGTACGGTCCCTGCTCGACTAGTGACGCCACTGGCCGTTCGGTTGCTGGCCCAGTGCTCCCGAAGCTACGGCCGACCGCAGGTAGCCGGGCAGTCATAGGACGCCTTCCAAGCCGCGGCGGTCTCCGACGATGGCATAGTGTCGATGCGCCAAGACTTCGGCCAGGTCCAGGCCGATGTCCGCAGGGCTGGTTTTCGCGGGATACGGTCCTTTCCGCCGATTGGCCGGCGGGCCGAGTGACACTTTGCGGCTCATACTGAGCGGTGGGCCAGTTTCACGTCTGGCCCTTCGGGGTGGCGGCTGCTCTGACTAACAGCCTGCATCGGACTCGCTTTGGGGCTGCTGGACGAGGCGTACCGCCTTGACCGATGGCCGACGCCGATCGTTACGGCTGGGTGTGCAGCACGCCCGTCAACCTGTCGTAGCGGTGGACGCGCACGCCGGACTCAGCGGGATTCTGCAGCCCCCTGACCCGGACGACGAGCACACCTTGGCGAACACGGTCCTCGGTGCTGACGCGGAGCCAGGGTTCACCGTCACGCAGCGCGGTGACCTCCTCGACCAGATCTCCCGCGCCCCCCGCCGCGATGGCGTAAGTACGGCCTTCCGGCGAAGCGATGTCAATGCCGCCGTCCTGCCGGAGCGTGAAGGTGACGACGAGATTGCCGCGGCCGCCGTTCGCATCGCCCACGAAGTCGTACAGCGGCGCCGGATCGCCCACGTAGTATTTCAGCCGGCCCATACCGGTGACGTCCATGCCGTTATAGAAATTGCGGCCCGCCGAGTCGAGCCAGAAATGCGGATTGTGGGTGGGCGAGCTGAAGCTCGGGCCGGAGTTGTAGGAGATATGCCAGTGCGAAGGATTGTCGGCGTGCAAGGTGTTGTTGGTCTCGAAGCCCATCAGCACGAACCGATGTCCCTTCGCCGCAGCGACCTCGACCACGCCGGAGTCCCGGAGAATGGCGTGTGCCGCGACGAGCTGGTGGACCACCGACTTGACCGGGCCGGCCGGCCACGGCACCGTCGCCCACGGACCCGCGACGCGGTCGGGGTCGTTGTGCTCGATCCGCCAGTTCATTCCCGGCGAGATGTCGGGGAAGCTCCAGACCTGGAGCGTGGGCTGGTTCGCGTCGGCCGAGGCCTGCGTCATCGGCAGCGTGAACGAGAAGCTGTGCCTGTCGCCGGGAGCGCGGCGCAACGCCAGCCGCGTTTCCTGGTGGACGACGGCCTCGACACGCGTATCCGGCCACCGGACGGTGACCTCTATGCCCGCGGCGTTCTGCGGGCCACGCACGAACGTGTAGTACTCCGCGCGGGAGGCCACGGAGTAGTTCGCGCCGGGCACGATCTCGTAGCCGACGGGCAGCACGACCTCGGGCCGGCCGGGTTCGCCGGGCCGACTACGCACGACGCGGAAGGCCGCGTAGGCCGGCGCCGCCGCGTGAGCGGCGGCGGGCAGGGCGACAGCCAGGCCGACCGCGGGTACGCCGGCGAGTAAGGTTCGACGGGACAAGGATGTAGACATTGGGGCATTCCTCTCAATCGCGACACGAGGTTGTGCCGTCCGTTGCACAGGAGACGCGCCTTAATCCTCTGTCTCGGGCCTACCGGTAGAACCTCCCCTCTCGGAACGGCCGGTGAACACGGAACATCGTTTTCCCTGCCACCCACCGAACCCGTCTGCCCCCGGGCGTCGCGGGCGTCAGGATCGGCCTCAGGGTTCAGACGAGAGATCGAACGGAATCCGGCGTTGACCACCTTGCGGACACGGCACGGGAAACAGCTCTCTGACCAGCGGGAACCGCGCTAACGTCGCAAGGCGATGATCATCCTCATGGGGCGACGACTCGCACGATCCTCATCTCCCCAATCGACCTGATGATCAGTTTTGTACACGGGTACTAAGGCTGCTTCTGGTCGGCGGGGTCGAAGAGGTCCACGGTCTTGTCCGCCCAGCGGTTCAGCAGGATCGTGTCGTGGCTGATCGCGAGCACGCCCGCGCCTGTGCGTTCCCGGTAGGCGTTCACCAGGCGGACCAGGTGGGCCTGGGTGGAGGCGTCGAGCATGGTGGTCATCTCATCGCAGATCAGGTAGCGGGGTTCGAGGGTCAGCGCCCTCGCCACGCAGGCCCGTTGCAGCTGGCCGTCGGAGACCTCGTGGGGGCGGCGGGTGAGGAGGTCGCCGGTGAGCCCGGCCTCCCCGGCCAGTTCGGCCACCCGGCCGTCGTCCGGCCGGCCGTTGGCGGTGAGCGGCTCGCGGATGACGTCGGCCAGCGTGAGGCGCGGATCGACCGCCAGCCTGGGCTGCTGGTAGATCAGCGCCACCCGGGTGCGAAGCTCACGCGGCGCGCGCTGCCGCCAGCGGAGCACGGGGTCGCCGTCCACCGTGAGCGTGCCCGACCTCGGGCGGAGCATCAGCGCCAGCACCCTGGCCAGCGTCGACTTCCCGCAGCCGCTCGGCCCGGCCAGACCGGTCACCACGCCGGGTTCGATGGTCAGGGACGCGTCGTCCAGCGCCACCTGCCTGCCGTACCTCACCGTGATCCCGGACGCCTCAAGCATGACTCTCCTTCGCGATTTCCGGAGCCCTCGCGAGGTCCGGGGACGCAAGGGTGTGGTGACAGGCCACGCCGCCGTCCATCGGCGGCGACTCGGCGCAGCGCTCGGTGGCGTGCCCGCAGCGCGGCCGGAACGCGCAGCCCTCGGGCAGCCGGGTCAGCTCGGGCGGCAGTCCGGGGATCGGCACGAAGTCGCGGTCCGGCTGAGCGGCGACCAGCCCGGCGGTGTACGGATGGCGCGGCTGGCCGAGCACCCCGGCGGCAGGTCCCGTCTCCACCAGCCGGCTGGCGTACATCACGGCGAGGTCGTCGGCGACCCGCTCGGCAGCCCGCAGGTCGTGCGTGATCAGCAGTACGGCCCGCCCCTCGTCGCACAGCTCCCTGAGTGTCCCCATCGCCCGGTCCACCAGCGGCTGGTCCAGCCCGCTCGTCGGCTCGTCGGCCAGGACCAGCCACGGGTCGCCGGCCAGCGCGATCGCGTTCGCCACCCGCTGGGCCATGCCGCCGGACAACTCGTGCGGATAGCGGTCCAGGTCCGCCGGGCGCAGGCCGTACCGCTCGGCCAGGTCGTCCGCGCGAGCGCTGGAGCCGAGCTCGTTGATCGCCTCCTGGAGCTGCGCCCGTGCCGTGCGGACCGGGGTGAGGTGGGTGGCGGGGCTCTGCGGGATCAGCCCGATCGCCCGCCCACGCACCCGCCTGGCCAGCACCTGCTGGGACGCGCCGATCAGCTCCACCGGCTCCGCCCCGCTCTGTTTCAGCCACGCCTCGCCGGAGACGGTCGCGTTGCCCGGCAGCAGGCCGAGCAGGGCGTGCGCGAGCACCGACTTGCCGCAGCCGGACTCGCCCACCAGGGCCAGGCACCTGCCGGGCCGTACCTCGAAGCTCGCCTCGCTCACCGCCCGCACCCGGGCAGCGGGAATGGCGAAGCTGACGCTCAGCCCCTCCACCCGCAGCAGATTCCGGTCCGTCAAAGTTCCAGCTCCGATCGCCATCGGGGACTGCTGCGGTCGCGCCAGCGCTGGGCCAGCACCGAGATCGCCAGGGTGGGGGCCAGGATGAACAGGCCGGGCACCAGGCTCGACCACCAGTCGCCGGTGAGCAGCGAGCGCTGCCCGTCGTTGATCATGTTGCCGAGCGAGGCCAGATGCGGCGGCAGGCCGAGGCCGAGGAAGCTCAGCGCGGTCTCGTGCCAGATGGCGTGCGGCACCATCAGCACGGTGGCCAGCACCAGATGGGGGAGCAGGTGCGGCAGCAGATGACGGCGGACCACCCGCATTCTGCCCGCGCCGCCGGAGACGGCCGCCTCCACGAACGGGCGGGTGCGCAGCGAGAGCACCTCAGAACGGACGATCCGCGCCGCCGTGGTCCAGTGGGTCACGCCGACGGAGACCACCACCGCGGCGGCGCTCGGCGCGAACAGCGCGACGATGAAGATGCCGAACAGCAGGTGCGGCAGGGCGTTGAAGCCGTCCACCACCCGCATGAGCAGGCGGTCGGGCAGGCCCCCCAGACTGCCCGCCGCCAGACCGATGGCCCCACCGATCACCATGCTGACCAGCGCGGCGACCAGGCCCACCAGGAACGAGACCCGCAGGCCGTACACCGACCTGAGCAGGACGTCCCGGCCGACCTCGTCGGTTCCGAAGGGATGTGCGAACGACGGCGGCTGCCCGGCCGAGCGCAGGTCCACCAGGCTCTGGTCGAGCTGCACGATCGGCGGCAGCACCAGTACGGCGAGCGCCAGCACCGCCAGGGTCCAGGTCGCGATCCGCATCTAGCCCACCCCCAGCGTGCGCACCCGCGGATCGGCCACGGTGTAGGCGATGTCGGCGAGCAGGTTGCCGGCCAGCACCGCCGCGGTGCCGAGCAGCGTCAATGCCGCCAGCAGCGGGAAGTCCACCGCCAGCGCCGCCTGCACCGAGGCGGCGGCGACCCCCGGCCAGGAGAAGACCGTCTCGACCAGGATCGCGCCGGTGACCAGTTCGGGCATCCGGGCGCCGAGCAGGGTGAGGAACGGCAGCAGCGCCGACCGCAGCGCGTGCCGTACGATCACGGTCCGTTCGCGCAGGCCGCGGGCGCGCGCGCCGATCACGAAGTCCTCGCGGAGCACGCCGATGACCGACTCCCGCACGTAGAGGACCAGCCACGACGACTGGGAGATCGCCAGCACGGTGACCGGCAGGATCAGGTGCGCGGCGACGTCACCCGGGCTGATCGTGGTCGAGGCCGCGTCGGTGAGCCCGCCGGCGGGCAGCCAGCCGAGCGTGACCGCGAAGATCCAGATGGCCAGCAACCCGAGCCAGAACACCGGGGCCGACTCGTTGGCGAACGCGCCACCGGTGATCACCCTGTCCAGCCAGGAGCCGCGCCGCCAGGCGGCGAGGGTGCCGACCACCAGGCTGCCCGCGAACATCAGCACCAGTGCGGAGCCGGTGGCCAGCAGGGTCCAGCCGAGCCGCTCGCCGATGATCTCGGTGACCGGCCGGTGGAGCGACCTGGACTCGCCCAGTTCCCCGCTCACCAGGTTGCCGAACCAGGTGGCGTACTGCTCGAGGACCGGGCGGTCCAGCCCCCAGTTGGCCCTGATCGCCTCGACCACCTCGGGCGAGGTGACCAGGGCGCGCTCACCGAGGTACTGCCTGACCGGGTCGAAGGGGGAGGCCTGTGCCAGGGCGAACATCACGATGGTGACGATCACCAGCAGGGGTACGGCGAAGGCCACCCGCCAGGCGACCATCCGGAGCACGGCTCTCACGTCGCGGGCTTCCAGGCCGGGAGCCCGGCGAAGAGGCCGCCCGTGGCGTGCTCGTGCCCGTCCACGCCGGGCAGGATGCCGTCGTACTTGCCGCGGATCACGTAGACGTGCTTGAGGAACACCAGGTAGGAGTAGACCTGGTCATCCTTGATGATCTTCTGGAGGTCCGAGTACGCCTGCTCGCGGGTCGCCTCATCGCCCGCGGATCGGCCCTTCTCCAGCAGCTTGTCGGCCTCGGGGTTGTCGTACAGGCCCGGGTTGAAGAAGCCCTTGCCCTTGAAGTCGGAGTGGAACAGCTCGTAGTTGACGTAGTCGGGGTCGTACGGGCTGCCGTACCCCATCACGGCCGCGTCCTCGCCCAGTCGCGGTTCGATCGCGTCCCAGTCGAGACCGGCGGGCTCCACCCGCAGGCCGATCTTCTTGGCGTCGGAGGCGGCGGCCAGTGCCAGTTCCTTGCGGAGCGAGTCGCCCGCCGGGTACATCAGGGTGAATTCGGCCTTCCTGCCGTCCTTCTCCCTGATCCCGTCGCCGGCCTCGCGCCAGCCGGCCTCGTCGAGGACCTTCTTGGCCTGCTCCGGGTTGGTCTCGCCGGTCACTTCGGGGTTGTGCCACTTCGTGTCGGGTGAGATCGGGCCGTAGGCCGGTGTGCCCGAGCCGGCCAGGATCGCGTCCACCATCGCCTGCCGGTCGACCGCCAGCCCGAACGCCTCCCGGACGGCCCTGTCGCCGGTCACCGGATGGGTCATCGGGAACAGGATCGCGCGGTAGTCGGCGCTCGGCACGTCGTACACGGTCACGCCCTGCTGCCCGCGGAACTGGGCGGCGGCCTTCGGGGGCAGCACGGAAGCGTCGAAGTCGCCCGCCCGCAACCGGGTCGCCCGCACGTTGTCGTCGGGCGCGAAGGCGAGCACCAGCTTGGAGATCGCGGGAGCGCCGCCCCAGTACTCCTTGTTGGCCTCCAGCACGATCTTGTCACCCGGCGTCCACGACACGAACCGGTACGGACCGGTGCCCACCGGCTTCGTCTTCTCCAGGGTCCCCTTGGGCACGATGCCGAGCGTGGTGCGCTGCACGAGCGGGGCGTAGGCGTGCTTCAGCTCGAAGACCACGGTCCTCGGGTCGGGCGCCCGTACCTCCTTGATCGCCGCGTAGTCGCTCCTGATCGTGGAGTTGTTGGCGGGATCGAGCAGCGCCTCGTAGGTGTACTCGACATCTTCGCTGGTCAACTGCTTTCCGTCGTGGAACCTCAGCCCTTCCTTCAGGGTGAAGGTGACGGTTTTGCCGTCGCCGGCGACTTCTGGCTGCCCGGCGGCCAGCGCGGGCTTCAGCGTCAGGTCGGGCGACCGGCTCATCAGCCCGTCGAAGAACAGCGATCCCCCGTCGGGCGAGAACCCGAGCACCGGGCTCAAGTTGTCGAACTCCGAGCTCAGACCGATGACGAACGTGTCGTCCGGCGCGTCGGCCGGGCCCTGCGGGACGGAACAGGCCGCCGCGAACAGGGCGAGGACGGCGCACAGCGCGGCGGACCTCCGGAGAGATTGAGTCACAAGAGAACTTCTATCATTTGCAACTAAGTCGCAATAAAGCGGGGGGCGTAGACTCCTCTCCGTGAAGCTCAAGCTGGATCTGCACCCGCTCTTCAACCGCGGCGGCGAGATCGACAAGGCACTGCGCGGCATCATCGACGAGGCCATCAGGAAGAAGGCCACCGAAGTCGAGATCATCCCTGGCAAGGGCTCGGGCCAGCTCAAGAAGAAGGTCCTGCGCTTCCTCGACCAGAAGGAGATCAAGGCCCTCTACCACCGCATCGACAAGGACTCCAAGAACCACGGCCGCCTGTTCGTCTACTTTCGTCACAAGTAGGGCGGCAGCCGGGTCTTCGACCTGCGGAGACCCGGCCGAATACCCGCTGACCTGCGACTTGAGGTCACAGCACGTCGCGTTGACTCTCACGAGATCTCATGGCTGTGTGCCCTGGGCCGCACGCCCGACAGCCGTTCTTCGGTCGTCCGCCCCTGTAGGGCACTACTTCGGTGTGCGGCGTCACGCAGCTCAACCGCCTCCGGAAGTCGTCGCGCCTCGGTCGCCGTAACCACCTCGGCCACCCGCCAATAGTTCGAAGGCACGAGCAGGCCGCTCGTGATCGCCGCGCCACCAAGACGGATGTGGGCCAGGGCTCAGACCGAAACTGGGTGGTCATGGCAGACCCCGAGGGCAACGAGTTCTGCGTCCTGCGCACCCTGGCACCGCAGAACCAGGGCGTGTTTCGAAAGTGGGTTGAGCGGTGGCGTGCGGGATTCTGGAGGGCCGTATGCTGCACTCGCATGAAGGATCTTGGTAGTCAGGTCGCGTACTGGGACAGCGTCGGCGTCACGAAGACATTTACCCACCCAGTGAACCCCGACTGGCTGGAAGGGGTGAGCCGGACCGCTCGGGTTTTGGACTACGGCTGCGGGTACGGCCGTGTCATGGCTGAGCTGGGCGAACACGGCTTCACCGATGTGTCGGGTGTGGACCTGTCTCCCGGGCTGATCGCGCGGGGCCGCCAGTTGCTGCCTGATCTGCGCTTCGCGGTACTGGAGTCTCCGCCGGAGCTGGCTTGCGCACCGGCGAGTTTCGACGTCGTCCTGCTATTTGCGGTGCTGACGTGTGTCCCCGCCGATGACGCCCAGCGGGCGTTGGTCGCTGAGCTGAGCCGTGTCCTGGCGCCCGGCGGGCTGCTCTACGTCAGCGACATGATCCTGCAGGACGACGAGCGAAACCGGGGCCGCTACGCCGCGCATGCCCAGCAGTTCGGCACTCCATACGGGGTGTTCGCCACTGACGATGGTGCGGTGTGCCGACACCACGACATCGCCGAGCTGCGCGCTCTGCTGCCGGACTTCGACGTGGCGGACGAGCGCCAGATCGACGTTGTCACGATGAATGGCCACCGATCACAGGCGATGCAACTTCTGGCCCGCAAGCGGTGAGGTCACAGCCATTCGTCACCTTGGCATATCGGCTCAATTCGGAATCTTGAGCCAGGCAGTAGAGATCCGCCATCCATGTTCTTCACAGGCAAGATCGAACATGTGTCGAGTTCCCCGGCTGTGCCCTCATGAAGATCAAAGGGGGTGCTGGCCCTGGTAACGCGTCGCGCTTTTCGCCACAAGTAGCGGGGGCGGGTCAGTCCTCGCCGTCGCTCTGCCAGCGGAAGACGTAGGACATCGCGAAACCGAGCAGGCCGGTGACGCCGGCCGCGACGGTCATCGGCATGCCCAGGGCGCCGACCACACCGGAGACGAGGCCGGCGTCGCCAGCGATCAGCCCGACGGCCTGGACGACCACCATCACCACGCTCAGTGCCAGGAACGCCACCAGGCAGACCTTGAACAGGGGCATGGAGACCCGCTTGACCATGTTCACGAGTTGCCTCCTAGATCGGCAGGACGCCGGTGGCGACCAGTACGCCCAGCGCCAGGATGGGGATGACGAACCAGACGATCAGCTTGCCGAAGGTCTTGGCCGGGTCCACGCCGGCGATGCCGCTGGCGATGTAGATGGGCGCCGCCCCGGGTGGCGAGGCGCCTTCGGTCGAGGCGAAGATCATGATCGCGGTCGCCGCGGCCACCGGGGGCACGCCCGCCGCGGTCAGCGCGCTGAAGGCCACGCCGCCCACGGCCGCGATCGTCGCCGTGCCGGTCAGCGGGGCCGCGATGACGACGATGAGCAGGCCGACGATGATGGCGATGACCACGGTCGGCGCCTGGATCCCCCGCATGATGGAGGTGAGCTGGTCGACCAGGCCGAGTTCGCCCAGGGAGGCCGCGGCGGCGAAGGCGAAGAAGAGCGTCGCCCCGATCACGGCGTACCGGGGGGCCATCTCGCCCAGCAGTTCGCTCCAGGCCCGCCCGGTACGCGGCAACCGCTTCCAGGCGACGGCGAACGTCGCGAGGATGGTCAGGACCGGAATCCAGACCACGATGCTGATGTCCCCGGCCGCCTCGCCGACCCGCGACTCCATGAACCGCTGGCCGAAGTCGAGGGTCAACACCACGGGCACCGCGATGCCGGCGTAGACCAGCAGCGAGGTCCAGCCCTGCTTGAGCGCCAGCGTGAACGGGGTGATGTCACTGCGGTCGGTGGCCTGGATCCGGTAGCGGCGCACCCAGATGAACACCACGATGAACCTGTACAGAACCGTCCACATGCCGCCGACGAACGCCCCGACGAAGAGCTGGTCGGCGGTGAGCACGGGAGCCACCGCGGCCGAGCCGAGCAGCAGGAAGATCGTCGAGCTCGGCGGGATGGAGATCCCGAGTCCCGCGTTCCCCGCGACGAGGGTGGCGGCCAGCTCGGGACTCCAGTTGGACCTGGTCATCCACGGGATGGTGACCGAGCCGACGGAGGCCGCGATGCCGGAGCCCGACCCGGCCGGGCCGCCGAGCAGGGCGGCGGCGGAGGTGGACACGTAGCCCGCGCCGCCGCGCAACCGGCCGAACACCGAGTTCAGGACGGTCACCTGCTCCTGGATGAGGCCGAGTTTCGTCAGCAGGTAGCCCATGAAGACGAACGCCAGCGCGGCGAAGACGACCTCCTCGGCGAGCGCGTCGGCGATCCCCGCGCGGGCCAGCCCGAGGAAGCCGGTTCCGCCGAAGAGGCAGACCGCGACGAAACCGATGAGCATGGCCTCGCCGATGTTCCGTTTCAGTAGACCGTTCCAAACGACGATGACGGCGATGTAGGCGATGAGCGCCCACACGGCGATGCCCATGACGGGTTCCTCCATAACGGTCGGGGGGATTGGCGGCGAGCCGGGGTCAGTCCCCGGTCAGCCGGTCGGCGAGCGCCAAGGTACGGCGGGCGCGGGCGATGATGGGGGCGTCGATGAACCGGCCGTCGGGAAGGGCCAGCGCGCCCGTCCCGGCACGGTCGGCGGCGGCCACGACCTCGCGCGCCCTGGCGATCTCGTCCTCGCCCGGCCGGAACGCCGCGCGGATCAGCGGGAGCTGCCGGGGGTGGATGGCCGTCCTGCCGAACATCCCCAGGCCGCGGCCGTGCGCGCACGAGGTGGTGAGTCCCTCGTCGTCCTTGATGTCGGGGAACACCGACATGGGGACCGGGGGAAGCCCCGCTGCCGCGGCCGCCAGCACCGTCTGGAATCGGAGCTGGTCCAACGCGGACCGGTCGGTCACGGACAACTCGGCCGCCAGATCCTGCTCGCCGAGGGCGATGCCGGCGACCACGGGGTGGGCCGCGATGGCCGCGGCCGATCCGACACCCCTGGCCGACTCCAGCAGCGCGAACGCCTGCACCGCGCTGCCGGAGAAGGTCTCCGCCGTCAGGTCGAGAACCTCCGCCGACTCGACCTTCGGCAGGCGCACCGCGGCCAGCCCGCGGGCTCCCGCCAGGGCGCGCAGGTCGTCGCGACCGCGTTCGGTGGCCAGGTCGTTGACGCGCACATGGACGGCCGGCCCCGCGCCCGGTGCCGGCTCGCCGGCCAGATAGGCGATCGCGTTGTGCCGAGCCTCGTCCTTGCGGGCCGGATCGACGGCGTCCTCCAGGTCGATGATGACCACGTCGGCGCCGGAGGCGACGGCCTTCCCGAACCGCTCGGGCCGGTCTCCCGGAACGTAGAGCCAGGTGACGGCGGTCACGCGACCACCCCGCTCTCCTTGAGGGCGGCGATCCGCTCGGTGGTGTAATCCAGCTCGGTGAGCACCTCGTCGGTGTCGTGGCCGAGCCGGCGTCCCGGCCACCGCACCGCGCCCGGCGTCTCCGACATCCTGAACGGCACGTTCTGTACGGTGACCGAGCCCAGTTCCTCGTCCGGCAGTTCGACGAAGGTGCCGAGCGCGGCGTACTGGGGGTCGGTCGCGATGTCGGTCACGTCATAGACGGGGGCGACGGCCGCCTGGGCCGCCTCGAACTCCGCGATGACCTCCGCCGCGTCCCGCTGCCCGATCCACGAGGCGATGGCCTCGTCGAGTTCGTCGACGTGCGCGACCCGGCCGGCCCCGCTGGCGAACCACGGCTGCTCCACCAGGTCGGGCCTGCCGACCAGGGTGACCACCCGCTCGGCGATGCTCTGGGCGCTGGTCGAGACGGCCAGCCACCTGCCGTCCCGGCTGCGGTAGGTGTTGCGCGGCGCGTTGCTGGTCGACCGGTTGCCGGTCCGCTTCGGCACCACGCCGAGGGCCTGGTAAGCGGTCATCTGCGGCCCGAGGATCGCCAGGATCGGCTCGATGATCGCCATGTCGATGATCTGGCCGCGGCCGGTCCGCTCCCGGTTGTGCAGGGCGACCATGACCGCGTAGGACATCGCCATGCCGGCGATGCCGTCCGCCAGGGCGAGCGGCGGCAGGGTGGGCGGGCCGTCCGGCTCGCCGGTCATCGCGGCGAATCCGCTCATGGCCTCGGCCAGCGTGCCGAACCCCGGCCGGCCGGACATCGGGCCGAACTGCCCGAACCCGGTCATCCGGGCCACCACCAGGCGGGGGTTGATCTCCAGCAGGTCGTCGGGCGCCAGCCCCCAGCGCTCCAGCGTGCCGGGCCTGAAGTTCTCGATGAGCACGTCGGAGCGTTCGGCGAGGCGGCGCAGGATCTCCTGCCCCTCGGCCTGCGAGAGGTCCACGGCGGCGGTGCGCTTGTTGCGTGAGAGCGACTTCCACCAGAGGCCGACGCCCTCGACCGCGGCGCCGTGCCCGCGCGACGGGTCGCCCCGCCTGGGGTGCTCGATCTTGATCACGTCGGCTCCGAAGTCGCCGAGCAACATCGCGGCCGATGGACCGGCGAACAGGGTCGCTATGTCGATCACTCGGAGGTCGGAGAGGCTGGTCATGAAGATGTAACTTATAAGAAATATGTCATACGTCAATGCCTCCCCTAGGTAATGCGGGAGAATGAGGACCCTCCGCCCGAAGGAAAGTGATGCAGACCAGCGAGCCGCGTCCTCCCACGAGCAAGGCCGAATACGTCTACAGCGTGCTTCTCGACGAGATCCGCACCGCACGCATCCCCGGCGGCACCGCGCTGCGCGCCGCCGCCGTCGCCCAGCGGCTCGGCGTCTCGGTCACCCCTGTGCGCGAGGCGCTGCGCCGCCTGGAGAAGGACCGGCTGATCAGTTACGAGGCCCATCACGGCGCGACCGTCGTCGATCTGCACGACGACGCGCTGGAGGAGTTCTACGGCGTGCGCGCCGTACTCGAAGGGCTGGGCACCCGGCTCGCCGCGTCCCGGATCACCGAGGCCGAGCTCGCGGGGCTCTGGGAACTGCACGAGGCGATGGCCGCCGACGCCTCGAACGGCAGGAACGACCGCCTCGCCGACCAGAGCCAGGACTTCCACCTGCGGATCGTCGACATCGGCGGGCCCGCGTTCCTCGGGCAGCACGCCCGTGCGGTGCGCAACAGCTTCCCCGTGCCCGCCGGCGTCTCCCTGTGGCTCGACGACACCCTCGCCCGAGGGCACCTGGACGCGCACGCGCGCATCCTGCGCGCCCTCGGCGAGGCCGACGGACCGGCCGCGGAACACATCATGATCGAACACGTCCAGGCCGGCGCCGCCCACCGGAGCGCCACCCGCTCCTAGCCCCCGTCAGGCGGCGGGCCCACCCCGGCCCGCCGCCGTCACCAGCGGGCCCCCCGGCCCGCCACCCGGTTCATCCGCGGGACCGGCGAGTTCAGCCCGCCCGTCCGGCGGGCTCCGCCACGACGTCGCTGCTCAGCGAGTCGATCAGGGCGTCCGACTCGGCCCGCCGCCACGGCGCCACCAGACCCATGACGACGAACACCAGGAGCGAGCACAGCACGGGGCCCGCCACCTCCACGGTGATCTTCCAGTCGCCGCTGAGCGCCGTCACCTGAGCGGTGAACACGTACTTGATCAGCACGAAGACCACCAGGCCCGTCGCCCACGAGGAGATCGCGGCGCTGGGCCCGCACCGGCGGAACAGCGGCAGCATGCCCAGCAGCATGGGGATCGCGATCGGCCCGACCAGCGCGCCGAACCACAGGATGAGCAGGCCGAGCACGCCGCCGAAGCTCTCGGCGGTCAGCGCGATGCCCATCGACAGCGCGATGAAGAGGAAGGTGGACACCCGTCCGGCCAGCAGTTCCGAGGCGGGCGTGATCTGGCGGGCGCGCTTCCACACCGCGGGGATGATGTCGCGGATGACCACCGAGGAGATCGCGTTGGCGTCGGAGGACGTCATCGCCATCGTGTGCGCGAACATCCCGGCGAGCACGAGCCCGATCAGGCCGCTGGGCAGGAGTTCCTGGGTCAGCAGGGCGTACGACTGCTCGGGTGCGGTCAGTCCGGGAAGCAGGACGGGTGCCGCCCACATCGGGAAGAAGAGGATGAGCGGCCAGAACAGGTACAGGCTCGCCGAGAAGAGCGCCGCCCGGCGGGCGGAGTCACCGGTCGGCGCGGCGATGAAACGCTGCGCCAGGTTCCACGTGCCACCGTTGTACGACAGCGTGTTGATCAGCAGATAGACCAGTACGAAGCCCATGGTGTACTGCCCGTTGAACGGCTGGCCGTGCCCCTCGGGGAGCTTGTCCCACAACGTCCACACGGTGGGCAGGCCGTCCAGCCGGGAGAGCACCGCGACGAACAGCGTGATCCCGGCGATGAGCTGGATGATGAACTGGCCGAGGTCGGTGAGCGCGTCGGCCCACAGACCGCCGATGGTGGAGTAGATGAGGGTGACCCCGCCGGTGAGCAGTACGCCCCAGGCGATCGGCACCCCCGCGAAGATCTGGAGCAGCAGGGCCGTCGCCGCCCATTTGGCGCCGACGTCGAAGACCTTCAGCGCCGTGCCGCTCCAGGCGAGGACCTGCTGCGCGGGCACGTTGTACCTGGTGGCCAGGTATTCGAGCGGGGAGATGATGCCGAGCCGTTGCCGCAGACGCGGCCACCTGGGCGCGAACACGAACGCCCCGACGACCATCGCGAAGGTGATGCCGATCGCCCACCAGATGTAGAGGGTGAAGCCAGCGGTGTAGGCGATCGCCGCGTAGCCGACGAACACCGCCGAACTGTAGCCCGACATGTGGTGGGAGATGCCGGACAGCCACCAGGGCAGTTTGCCGCCGGCGGTGAAGAAGTCCCTCGCGTTGTGAACCCGGGACTTGGCCCACACGCCGATCACGATCATGAGGACGAAGTAACCGCAGATCACGAGCCAGTCGAGAAAACCCATGAGATCTCCTGTGATGCGTCAGGGGGACACCGCCCGGCGCCCGGGCGGCGGATGATCACGCTTCGTACACCACCTCGCCCCGTGCGAAGGTTCGCCGCACGGAGAGGCCACGGGTGGTGACGATCAGGTCCGCCGCCGCGCCTGGGGAGATCTCGCCGCGGTCGTGCAGCCCGAGCAGCCGAGCCGGGTTGGCGGCGGCGAGCCGTACCGCGGTGGGGAGGTCCACCTCCGTGCCGGCGAGCGCCCAGGCGACGCAGTCCATCAGGGAGCGGCCCGACCCGGCCAGCAGGTTCCCGCCCGACATGGTCAGCCGCCCGTCCTCGTGGCACGTTATCCGGCCGCCGACGGGCGTGGTGTACTCGCCCGGCGGGCATCCGGCCAGCGCCACCGAATCGCTGACCAGCACCGACCGTTCGATTCCCTTCGCGCGCAGCATGGCCGTGAACGTGTCGGCCGGCAGGTGGTGCCCGTCGGCGATGAACGTCGCGGTGAGCCGGTCGTCGGCGAGCTGGGCCCAGATGTAGTTGGGATGGCGGGGGATCACCGCGTGCGCGCCGTTGCCCAGGTGCGTGCAGAGCCGGGCGCCGGCGGCCACCGCGGCGGCGATGTCCTCGCGGGAGGCGGCGGTGTGCCCGATCGACGCGATCGTCCCCTGCCGGGCCAGCTCGGAGATGTAGTCGGCGGCGCCCGCCCGCTCGGGTGCGAGCGTGACGATCCGCACCAGCCCGCCGCAGGCCCGCTGCCAGCGCCCGAACTCGCCGAGGTCGGGATCGCGCAGGTGACGCGCGTCGTGCGCGCCCCTCGGCCCGTCCTCCGGCGACAGATACGGCCCTTCGACATGGATCCCCGGTACGGCGTGCCGTACCAGCGGGTCGGCGTCGCGGGCGCTCGCGATCACGCGGAGCGCCTCGACGATCTTGTCCTCCGGCGCGGTGATCACCGTGGGGAGCACCGTCGTCACGCCGCGCTTCCAGAGGGCGTGGACCAGCGCCGTGACCTCGTCCGCCGTGACCCCGTCGGCGTTGACGTCGAACCCCGCGTACCCGTTGACCTGAATGTCCACCAGGCCGGGAAGGATGAGCAGGTCGGGCGCGCCCGGATGCGGGGTCACGGAGACGATCCGGCCGCCGGCCACCTCGACGCGCACCCGCCGGCCGTCCGCGAGGGCGCCCTCGACGGCGGTCAACGCGTCCCCCTCAGGGCGAGGGACCGCGCCGTGTCCTTGACCAGTTCGCCGGCCTCGGGCAGGAAGACGGCCGGCAGCCCGTAGGCGCGGTGCGCCTCCAGAATCTCGTAGCCGCCCTCCGCGTAGTGGGTCGCGGGGTAGGGCAGGTATCCGGGGACGCCGCCGGTGTAGCCCGCGACGAGCAGGGCCGGGTCGTCCAGCTCGGCACGCAGGTCGAGGGCCAGGTCCACGAACGGCTCGCAGGGCAGGAAGACCAGCGGCACGCCGGCCCACCTGTGCACCGCCACCGGCACCTCGACCGACACCGGAACAGGACCGTCCAGACACTCCCGCGCCCACCGCGCCCACGCCATGGCCACCCCTGCGGGCATCGGGTCGGTCAACGGGTCGGACACCGCCTGGAACACCACGCCGGCCTCGGACGCCGGGTCGGATCCGGGCGCCTCCTCGGTCTCCGGCGTCGCGCTGGGCGTGGACTCCGGTTCGAAGTCCGCCGGGGACGTCGGCTCGGACGCGGACTCGGACGCGGGCTCGGACGCGGGCTCGGACGCGGGCTCGGACGTGCCGCCGGTTCCCAGGCGCTCCCAGTCTCGCAGCCAGGCGCGGAGCGTGTCGGACGAGGGCGGCGGGCCGAGGGGCAGTTCGACGTTCTCGGCCGCCACCTCCACCGGTCCGGGGCCGGCGGGGGCGGCCTCCCGTGCGGCGGCGACGGCCGCCTCGCCCACCAGCCTGCCGATGCGTTCGGCCGCCTGGAAGGTACGGCCGGCGTCCGGGGTCCCGCGCAGGCTGTCGGCCGCGGCGTGCCCGGTGTTGAGCTGGCCGCAGCAGCCCTGCAGGAACAGCGCGACCCCGCCGAGCGCCTGCGCCGTGTGCCGCCGCGCGTACCCCGGCCAGTCGGCCGTGACCTGGAGATTGTCCGGGCCGAGCGTCACGGGGTGACAGGCGTGCGAGAAGACCGTGGCGATCGTCTCACCGTCGGGCCGGGCCAGCCGTACGACGGGGACGGCCGGGTCGGTGACGGTTCCGCCGCGCCGGTTGAACGCGACACCGGGGAGCTGCCCGCATCCCCGGTGCAGTACGGCGGGCGCCAGCCGGGCGACCGCCTCGGCCCCGGCCTGGGCGATCCGCTCGCAGGCCGCCGCCACGTAGGCGGGATCGGCGAAGCCGCCGATGCCGCCACGGGTCACGGCCGGTCCGCCGTGCGTGTGGGTGACGGCGACGGCCACGTGCGCCGCGGGCACGCCGGTACGGGCGCTCACGTCGCGGGCGATCAGCCTGGCGGTCTCCGGATCGAGCGCGATGAGGTCGGCCGCGATCACCACGGAGGTGTTCCGGTCGTCGGCCACCGCCACGGCCGTCGCCGACAAGGGATCGTGCGCTCCGGTGGAGACGGCTCGCCGCGCCGCGAATCCGGCCATGGATCCACCCGGCGGCGGCGTGATGTCGGTCACCGCGGCCCCGGCCCGCAGGGACCCCCGCGCGGTCACAGCCACCGGACCCGGCCGCGGAAGCGGTGCAGGAACAGGGCGTTGCTCTCGTCGCCGCCGGGGGCGTTCCCGCTGCGCCACACGTCGGGGGCCGCGCCGCGTTCCGCCAGGGTCGTGATGGCGGCGGCCATCAGGCAGTTGAGCGCGTAGGCGTTCGCGAACGTGGAGATCGCGCCGACCCGTTCGCCGACGCCCTCGATGTCCAGGACCGCGTCGCCGATCGGCACCTTGGTGTCGATGTGCTCGTCCACGATGTCGTGCAGGTTGTGCTTCGACGGGTGCCGCGCCGGGTGGCCGGGCGCGGTCGCGTCGGCGTGCTCCCGCGAGGAGACCCCGATGACCAGCGCGCCGTTGCTCCGGGCGGTCAGCGCCGCGTCGATCAGGGCGGAGTTGATCCCGTACGCGTTGACGAGGATGAGCAGGTCGCCCTCGCCGATCCGGTTGTCCTCGATCACCAGCGTGCCGTACCCGGGGGTGCGCTCCATGGCCATCGAGCGCAGCGCGCCGCCGGACAGCAGCGTGCCCTCGTCGAGGATCGCGCTCACGTTGACCAGCCCACCGGCGCGGAAGAACACCTCCTGCGCGGCCAGGTTGGAATGACCGCCGGGCCCGTAGACGTAGATCAGCCGGTCCCGGCCGGCCTGGTCGGCGACGAGTTCGGCGGCCCTGGCGATGGCCGGGGCCTCCTCCGCCTCGATCCTGCCGAGCAGGTCGACGACCCGTTCGAGGTAGGCCCGCATCAGCGCGGTGTGTTCCGTCACGGTCGTCGTTCCTCACAGTCGGTTCACGCCGGTTGCGCTCGCCTGAGGACGTCCCTCTGGGTGACGGCGCAGCAAATGAAATCGATTGCAGGAATTTAAACGCCGGTTCGGCTCCGGTCAAGGGGGTGGCGGCCCTGGTCTTCGTTAAATCTGTGCAAACCGGACCCGGCGGCCTCAGCCGGCGCGGGCCGGGCCGGTCGAGTCGCGCGGGGTGAACACGCCGGGCAGCCGCTTGTGCGCGGGCGCCCCCTCCGGTGCCTCGATCTCCCTGGTCAGCACCTCGACCGCGACCCGTCCGAGGTCGTCCATGGGCGCGGTGACGGTGGACAGGCGGGGCGTCACCGCCTGCGCGAGGAGCACGTCGTCGCACCCGACGATGCTCCGGTCGGCGGGGATGGCCACGCCCTGCCCGGCGAGCTCGGCGATGACCCCGCACGCCATCAGGTCGTCGAAGGCGAAGGCCGCCGTGGCGTCCGTCCGGAGCAGCGCCTCGCCGGCCCGCCGTCCGCCCTTGTAGGTGGCGCGGAACGGTCCCAGCTCGACGAGCCGCACGTCCCGGCCGCGCGCCCAGCGGCGGATCGCCTGGGAGCGCCGGGCCGCGGCCCACGACGCGCTCGGGCCTGCCAGCAGGGCGAAGGTCCGGTGGCCGAGCCCGTACAGGTGCTCGCCGGCGTCGAAGAGGGCGGCGGTGTTGTCGCAGATCACCGAGGACAGATCGCGCTGGACCCGGTTGAGCAGGACGAACGGCATGTCCCTGGCCGCCTCCCTGAGCGCGGAGGCCGGTGCCCGCGGCGAGGCGACGAGCACGCCGTCCACCCTGCCGCGCAACCGCGCGACCAGCCGTACCTCGGCGGCGGCGCTCTCCTCGGCGTCGATGAGCATGACCGGGCTGTCCACCCGGTCGGCCGCCCGCTGGATCGCCCGCACGAGCAGCGGGAAGAACGGGTTGGTGATGTCGGGGACGAGCAGGCCGATCATCCCGGCCCGCCCCGTCACCAGGCCGCGCGCCGCTGAGCTGGGCTGATAGCCGAGTTCTGCGGCGGCGGCGAGGACCCGGTCGCGCACGGGGGCGCTGACCAGCTCCGGGCGGTTGAACGCCCGTGACACCGTGGCGGGCGAGACCCCGCACATCGTGGCGATGGAGTAGATCGTCGCCCGGCTCACTCCGCGCTCCTTCATGTCCCCACGCCCAGTTGACCGGAGTACTCTAGCGAACCACAATCTATGCAATCGCTTTCATTGAATCCTGCCCGGACGGCAGGGAGGGGGAACATGAGCCCGGAGATCATCGCGCGGCGGCAGCTGGAGGAGGTCGTCCTCCCGTTCTGGCTGGCGAACGGGATCGACGAGACCCACGGCGGGTTCTACACCTGCTTCGACAACCGGGGCAGGGAACGGTCGTCGACCGACAAGTACACGTGGTCGCAGGGCCGCTTCGTGTGGATGCTCGCGCGGGCCGCCCGCCTCGCCGATCGGGGACTCCTCAGCCTGCCCGCCGCGGACCTGGTCGCGCACGCCGAACGCGGCGCGCGATTCCTGGTGGACCACGCGGTCCGGCCCGACGGCAGCTGCGCCTACCTCCTGGACGAGCGGGGCGCGACCCTCCCCGCCGAACGCAGCATCTTCGCCGACTGCTTCGTCGCCATGGGGCTGGCCGAGCTGGCCAGGCACACCGGCTCCGGGGAGTGGCTGGACACCGTCGACGCGATCATCGACCGCGTCGAGGACGACGTCGAGCGAGGCGACCCGCCGACTCCGCCGTACTCCCTGCCCGCCGGGTTCGCGGGCTTCGGCGCCCGCATGATCCTCCTCAACGCCCGGCTCGACCAGGTCCGGGCGCACGAGGCGGTGCACGGTACGGCCGGCGGCCGGCGTAACGCGCTCCGGGCCGCACGGCGCGGAATGCTCGGCCACCGCGAGAGCGGCGGCCTCTTCGCCGAGATGCGGGCGGCCGACCCGGCGGCGGCCGACACCCTGCTCGCCCGGCACCGCACCCCCGGCCACGCGCTCGAAGGCGTCTGGATGGCACTGGAAGCCGGCGAACTGCTCGGCGACCCGGCCGACGACGCGGACCTGATCGCCAGCGTGACCGCCCTGTGCGCGTCGGGATGGGACACCGAGCACGGCGGTCTGCTCCGCTACACCGGCGCCACCGGTCCCGTCGAGCCGACCGGTCGTCCCGTGGGCGGGCCGTACGAGGATCTGGTGCGGCGCACGTGGACGACGAAGCTGTGGTGGGTGCACTCCGAGGCCGCGTACACCACCAGGCTGGCGTCCCTGCGCTACGGCGACCGGTCCGCGGGGGAGTGGTTCGACCGGGTGTGGCGCTACACGCTGGACACGTTCCCCGGCGGTGACGAGGGCGCGGAGTGGATCCAGATCCGCGACCGGGCCGGACGGCCGCTCGACGAGGTCGTCGCCCTGCCGCTGAAGGACCCGTATCACATCTCCAGAAATCTCATGCAAATCCTCGAACTGGGGGAAGACCGGTGACACCTGTTCACATGCGCACGGCCGGGCGGCTGGAGGTTCACGTCCACCGCGACCGTGCCCAGGCCGGCGCGGCGGCGGCACGGGCCGCGGCTGACGTGTTGCGCGCCACCCTGCGGGAGAACGACGAGGCCCGGGTGGTGTTCGCCGCCGCTCCCTCGCAGCGGGAGACGCTGGCAGGGCTCCGGGAGGCCCCGGGCATCGACTGGTCGCGGGTGGTCGCCTTCCACATGGACGAGTACGTGGACCTGCCGCCGGACGCGCCCGCCCGTTTCGGCCACTTCCTGCGCCGCGCGATCTGGGACGCCGTGCGCCCCCGCGAGGTCCACGTGATCGATCCGGGCGACGACCCGGAGGTGGAGTCGGCCAGGTACGCCCGCCTGCTGGCCGCCGGCCCGATCGACCTCGTCTGCCTCGGCATCGGCGACAACGGGCACCTCGCCTTCAACGACCCGCCCGTGGCCGACTTCGGCGACCCCCTTCTCGTCAAGGTGGTCGAACTGGACGACTCCTGCCGCAAGCAGCAGGTGGGCGACGGCTGCTTCGACACGCTGGGCGAGGTGCCCGAGCGGGCGGTCACCCTGACGATCCCCACCCTGATGGCCGGGCGGCACCTGGTCGCCACGGTGCCCGGCGCCGCCAAGCACGACGCCCTGCGCGCCACGCTCGACGGACCCCTCTCGACCTCCTGCCCGGCGTCCGTGCTGCGCGAGCACCCCTCCTGCTCGCTGTTCACCGACACCGACGCCTACGGAGACATCACCCGCACCTGACCGGCCACGAGCCGGTCCCCGCCGGGAACCGACCTGCTGGCGCAGCACCTCCAGTTCGCGTGGCGTCAACCCGGACAGGTCGGCCCACCGCTCGGGTCGGTGCCACCAGAGGGAAGATAACTCTGAGTAATCAGACTTGAGGTGAGCCTGCACGCAGGGTCTCAGGACGGAGCGCCGTCGTTGTCGGCGAGGACGCGGTAGACGCTGGCCACGGAGGGATTGCGGCCTTTGTTCTTGCCGGTGGGGACGATGAGTGGTCCGTGGCTGGCCACGGACCACACTATGGCCAGGGCGACGGTGGTGGCTTCTGCGAGCGAAGGACTGGGGTCAGGGCCCGCGTGTCCGGGTGGAGGGCTCGGGTGCACAGCGTGAGCGTTTCCGCGAGTGTCGTGCGGTCCGGGACGTCGATCTCGGCGAGCATGACGGCTTCGATGCTGTCGAGGGAGTGGTCGCATCGCCGGAGGGTGCTCAGGCCTTTCGGGGTAAGGCGGGTGCGCAGAGCGCGGCCGCCACGGGGATGCGGGTCGCGGCGGATCAGGCCGCGTTGTTCGAGATCGCGGATGACCAGGTTCATCGCCTGCGGGGTGACGAAGGCGATGCGGGCCAGGTCGGCCGAGGATGGGGCGTCGCGCAGGCGCAGCTCGCTGAGCGCCATGTATTCGGTGGTCGTCATGCCGTGCCGGGCGAGCGCTTCATCAAGGCAGGCGCGGATGCGGCGTTCCAGCCGGAACACCAGGTAGCTCACATGGGGCGGCGGTGCGTCCGGCGCAGCGGCCGCGGGGACACCCGGATCGGTCACCAGGAGACGATATCGCGCCCCGTCAGAACGGGCCTCAATGTAAGTTTCCCACCCCGTTATCAAGGACCTTGATAACAAGCTGCTTGATAACCAGGGGAAACGGCTCTCTGCCAGGTGAACTGGCGGACATGCGCACCAAGCGTGCATTGACGGTGGATTGTGGCCCCTTCTATTTTCCAGCGACCGATGTCAATACGCGGCGGACCGATCCGCGGCGCGCCGCGGACATGGAGAGGAGGAGCGCGAATGACACGATTGACCACGGTGCTGGCTAGTGCCTGCGCCGCGGCGCTCTTTGCCGTCATGACCGTGGTACTCGGATCGCCGGCCGTCGCCGCCACCCTGGTGGAGGTGACCAGCTTCGGCAACAACCCGGGCAACATGCGGATGCACGTCTATGTGCCGGACTCGCACCCGGCCTCGCCGGCGATCGTGGTCGCGATGCATGGCTGCGGCGGCTCCGGTCCCGGCTTCTACCAGGGCAGTGAGTTCGCCTCGTTGGCGGATCGATATGGCTTCATCGCCATCTACCCGACCGCCACCCAGTCGGCAGGGTTCGGCAACTGCTTCGACACCTGGTCGGACGCGGCCAAGCAGCGCGGCGGCGGCAGCGATCCGGTCTCGATCACCTCAATGATCGACTATGTCGAGCGGAACTATCAGGGAGACCCGAACCGGGTCTACGCCACTGGAAGCTCGTCCGGCGGCATGATGACCCAGCACATGCTCGCCGTCTACCCGGATGTGTTCAAGGCAGGGGCCTCCTTCATGGGTGTGCCCTTCAACTGCTTCGCCGGCGCCTCCGACTACCCGCCCGGAAGCAGCAGGTGCACCGGCGGGAGCATGGACCGAACACCCCAGCAGTGGGGCGATGCGGTCCGCCAGGCGTACCCGGGATATTCCGGCCCCCGCCCGCGCATGCAGCTGTGGCACGGTACCAGCGACACCCTCGTGCCCTACTCGCTGCTGCGAGAGTCGATCGAGCAGTGGACCAATGTGTTCGGGCTGAGCCAGACCCCGACCAGCACCGACACCCCGCAGGCAAACTGGAACCGCAGCCGGTACGCCAATCTGTCCGGCACCGTGCAGGTGGAGGCGTACAGCATCCAGGGCGCCGGGCATGCTCTTCCGCAAAGCGGTATGGCCCTCTACGCCATCGAGTTTTTCGGCTTGACTAGCAGTCCGACCGACACCACGCCGCCGACCACGCCAGGCACCCCGGTCGCGTCCAACGTGACCGCCGCCAGTGCCACGCTGACCTGGACCGCGTCCACCGACCAGGGCGGCTCCGGCTTGGCCGGCTACAACGTCTACCGGGAGCAGGGCGCCACCGACCCGCAGCTTGGCCAGTCCACCACCACCTCGATCACCCTGACCGGGCTGAGTGCCAACACCCAATACCAGGTGTACGTACGGGCGCGTGACGGCGCGGGCAACCTGTCGGGCAACTCCGCGCCGGCCACCTTCACCACGGCCGCTTCCGGAGGCGACACCACGCCGCCGACCGCCCCGGCCGGGCTCACCGCCTCGGGCACCACCACAACCGGCACCAGCCTGACCTGGATGGCCTCCACTGACGACACCGGTGTGACCGGCTATGACATCCTGCGCGCTCCCGGCGCGATGGGCGGAACGTTCACCCAGGTCGGCACCTCGGCCACGACCTCGTTCACCGACACGGGCCTGACTGCGAACACCACCTATCGCTACCAGGTCCGGGCGCGCGATGCCGCTGGTAACGTCTCACCGGTCTCCAACACCGTCCAGATCGCCACTCAGGGAGGCACGACCGGTTCCTGCTCGGCCACCCCGACCGTGCAGTCCCAGTGGGGGAACGGGTATGTGATCCAGCCGCTGACCATCACCAACACCAGCACCTCGACGATCACCAGCTGGACCGTCACCTTCACCCTGCCGGCCGGGCACACCCTAACCGGCTCGTGGAACGCCACCATCACCACCAGCGGCCAGACCGTCACGGCCAGAAGTGTCAGCCACAGTGGCACGCTCGCGCCGGGAGCCAGCACCACCAGCTTCGGCTTCCAAGCGAGCAGGCCCAACGGCAACACCGCCCTGCCGTCCGGCTACACCTGCGCCTGACCGTCAGCGCGCTTCCCTGATCACGGCCCCGTCATCGAAGCCGCGGTGCCAGTCCTGTGAGGTCACCGCCGCCGGCCGCTTCGATGAGTTCGGCGGAGTGCGGGGTGGCCGGGTGTCAGGGGACGCCGAGGAGGCGCAGGAGGGCCGCGGTGGCGGCGGCCGCCAGGACGATCACCACGAAGGGCGCCTTGAGCCAGGCCAGGACGCCGCCGACCAGGACCCCGGCAGGGCGGGCGAAGCCCGCGAACTCGCCACCGTCGATCAGTGCGGCGGTGGCGACCAGGGCGGCCAGCAGGACGACGGCGGAGGTCGCCATCAGCCGTTCCGCGTGTTCGCTCAGCTCCATCCTGGCGCGCAGCACCGGACCGGCGAAGCGGAAGGCGAACGTGCCCGCGCCGAGCACCAGCGCGCAGACGATCACGACCCAGGGCTCGATCATCGAGCACACCTCCTCACGTACGGGGACGACTTGATCACGACGCCGCCTTCTCGGTTCGCCGGGCCGAACGGGAACGCCGGGTTCGCCGTTCCATGAGCCCTCGCGCGGGCGGGGCCGGTCACGGTGCCGCCTTCTCGCGGGGACGCCAGGCGAGCAGGACCCCGGCGAGGGCGAGCAGGACCGGTAGCCCGGCGGGCAGGAAGGGGCTGGCGGCCAGGGCGACGGCGGCGCCGGCCAGCGCGGCGAGCCGGGTGCGCCGGTCCTTGAGAGCGGGCAGGACCAGGGCGAGCAGCACGGCGGGGAAGGCGGCGTCGAGCCCGAACAGGTCGGTGTCGCTGATCGCGGTCCCGGCCACGGCCCCGGCCACCACGCCGGCGTTCCAGCAGACGAACACGCCGATGCCGCAGGTCCAGTAGGCGACGCGACGGCGGGCCGGATCGTCCTGCGCCAGGGCGAAGGCGACGTTCTCGTCGAGCATGAGGTGGCTGCCCGCGATCCTGCGGCCCCACCCCCTGCCCAGGACGTCGCCGACGGCGAACCCGAACGGCAGGTGCCTGGCGTTGACCAGCAGCCCGGCGAGCACCGCCGCGATCGGGTTGCCGCCTGCGGCGACCAGGCCGATGAACATGAACTGCGCGGCCCCGGCGAAGACCACCACGGACATCAGCATCGGCACCCAGACGGCGAAGCCCTCTCCCACGGCGATCGCGCCGTAGGAGAGCCCGACTATGCCGTCGGCGAGGCAGACCAGCGCGATGTCACGCAGGAGATCCCGGTCCAAGGTTCGCTGTGTCGAACGCATAGCGTCTTATAATGAACAGAAATACTCCGTTCGTCAAAACGAACAACTGATCCGATGGAGCGAACCGATGGCTCAGAGAAGCGGTGCCCCCCTCGACGTCATAGCGGCGTCCCTGCGCCGCGAGCGGGACCGCGCCGGCCTCTCGCTCACCGCGCTCGCCCAGCGGGCCGGCATCGCGAAGTCCACCATGTCGCAGCTCGAAGCGGGTACCGGCAATCCCAGCGTGGAGACACTGTGGGCGCTGAGCGTCGCGCTCGGCGTGCCGTTCTCCCGGCTCGTCCAGCCGCACACCCCCGCCGTTCAGGTGATCAGGGCGGGGGAGGGGCCCGCCGTGCACTCGGAGCGGGCCGACTACGTGGCCACGCTGCTCGCGGCCTGCCCGCCGCACGCCCGCAGGGACGTCTACCTGATCTCGGCCGAGCCGGGCGCCGCCCGCGAGTCCGAGCCGCACATGCCCGGCGTCGTGGAGCACGTCGTCCTCGGCTCGGGCCGGGCACTGATCGGCATCGCCGAGGACCCGGTCGAACTGCTCCCCGGCGACTACATCGCCTACCCCGGGGACGTGCCGCACATCTTCCAGGCCCTCGAACCCGGCACCCGGGCCGTCCTGGTCTCCGAGCACGTCTAGCGCCTGCGCCAAAGGCCCCCGGCACGCCGAAAGGCGGCCGCGGGGGACCGCGACCGCCTTCGGTTCGATACCTGCTAGGAGTGCGGGCAGGTGTCGCGGTAGTCGGAGATGGCGGAGCCGCTCGGGGCGGGGCAGAGGAACTGCTCGTAGCGGGTGTCGTTGTCGATGAAGCGCTTGAGCCAGGAGATGCTGTACTTCGCGATCGTGGTGTTGGAGCTGTTGGGCGCGAAGTGGCTGGCGCCGTTCAGCTCCAGATACGCCTTGTCCGCGGTGGACGGCAGGCTGCTGTAGAACGGGATGGAGTGGGTGATGACGGAGGCGATCGAGTCGTTCTCCGCGCCCACGATCAGGGTCGGCACCCGCACGCTGGAGAAGTTCTTGTTCGTGTTCCACGCGGTGAGCGGGATGGCCGCCTGGAGCGACGGGCGGCTCTCGGCCGCCTCCAGGGTGCCGCCGCCGCCCATCGAGTGGCCCATGACGCCGAGCCTGCTGGAGTCGATGCGGGTGCGGACCGAGCTGTTCTGGGTCAGGTAGTCCAGCGCGGCGAGTAACTGACGGCCGCGGCTGGCCGGCTGGTCGGAGGTGGTGTTGGTGTCGATCGTGAAGACCACGAAGCCCTGCGAGGCGAGGCGCGGCCCCATCCAGGCCATGCTCGACTGGGTGGCGGTGAAGCCCGGGGCGATGGCGACGGCGCCGAAGGTGCCCTCACTGGTGCTGGTCGGGTAGTAGATCGTGCCGCCGCCGAAGCCGGTCACGCTGATCCTGGAGACGCTCGTCTGCGAGGTGGCGAACGGTCCGCGGGAGGCCTCGATGCTGGAGTTGCTGGGGGCCGGACCCCTCTCGTAGGGGTTCTCGGCGCTCGCCTGGGCGGCGGGGGCGACGCCGATGCCGCCGCCGACCAGGGCGAGGGCGAGGGCGAACTTGGCGACGATCCGGGGGGTGCTGTGTGGCTGCACGTCGATGTACTCCTGTTCGTAGGAGCGGAACCACAACGACAGCCATCCACGCTGATAGCCTTGCGATACATGCGAATCCACGGCGCGGATCACGTCATGTTCGGCAACAAGGCGTGTGGTTCCGTCTGACTGTCAGTCGTCACTTTCGCTCCGAGCAGCCACCCGCGCATCGGTGAAATCACCGGCCATGAAAGTCGCCCACATCGGTGGCGGGAGTGTCAGCCCAGCTTGCGGAAGCTCCGCGCCTCCTCGGCGGCGGCGAGCACCGCCTCCATCGGGGCCCCCGCCCCCGCCGTGACGACCGCCGCGATCGTCCCCTCGACGAACGGCACGTCCGCCACCACCACCGAGTCCGGCTCCGCCAGCAGCCGGGCGGTCAGCACCGAGCTGCCCAGGTCGGGGATCAGGATCACGCCCGCGCCCGCGTCGGCCTCCTCGATCGCCGCCGCCACCTTGTCGGCGCTGGTTCCCACGCCGCCCTCGTCGGTGCCGCCCGCCGCCACGAGCCGCACCTCGTGCCCGCCGATCGCGGCGGCCAGCGCCACGACCTCCGCCGCCAGCCCGGCGCTGTGCGAGACCAGCACGATGCCCACCATCGGCGTCCCGTCGCCGCCCGTCATCAGCGGGTGCCCGTGGCGCGCAGCGCTTCCAGGATGAGTGCGGTGGACGCGGCGCCCGGGTCCTCGTGACCGGCGCTGCGCGGCCCGAGGTAGCTGGCCCTGCCCTTGCGCGCCGTCAGCGGGATCGTGGCCGCCGCCCCCTCCAGGGCCGCGCGCGCCGCCGCCTCCGGCGCGTCGCCCCCATCCCGTACGGCCTGCGAGAACGCTCGTACGGCAGGCGCCAGCGCGTCGACCATCGTCTTGTCGCCCTCCTCGGCGGAACCCAGCTTCTGAACCCCGGCCAGGGCCGCCGCCAGCGCCTCCGCGAGCAGTTCGGGTGACACCTCGGGCGCGTCGCCCACCGCCTTGCCCATCTCGCGGAACGCCGTGCCGTACAGCGGGCCGGACGCTCCGCCGACCTTGCGGATCAGGGTGCTCCCCGCGAGGACGAGGGCCGCGCCGGGGGAGGCGGGCGGCTTGGCGGCCAGGGCCTCACGCACCGCCTTGAAGCCCCGGTCGAGGTTCGCGCCGTGGTCGGCGTCGCCGATCGCCGCGTCCAGCTCGGTGAGATGCTCCCGCTGGACGGCGACGACGTCGGTGATCTCCTCGAACCAGGCGGTGAAGAACGGCGTGTCCACGAGCGGCTCCCAGGTCTAGGTCAGCGGCCCCAGCGCAGGCCGGGCGTCTCCACCGGAGCGTCCCACAGGCGGGTCAGCTCGTCGGTGAGGCGGCACACGGTGATCGAGAAACCCTGCATGTCGAGGCTGGTGACGTAGTTGCCGACCAGGCTGCGGGTGATCTGCGCGCCGCGCTCGCGAAGGTAGGAGTCGACCTCGGCGAAGGCGATGTACAGCTCGATCAGCGGGGTGCCGCCCATGCCGTTCACCAGCACGAGGTTCTCTCCCGACAGCCCGAGGTCGTCGTGGATCGCGGACAGCGCGGCGCGGACGAGGTTACGGGCGGGCGCGGCCGGCACCCGGGTCCTGCCGGGCTCGCCGTGGATGCCGATGCCCAGCTCGACCTCGGTCTCGCCGAGTTCGAAGGTGGGCTTGCCCGCCGCAGGGGTGACGCAGGGCGACAGGGCCACGCCGAACGAGCGGCTGCGCGCGTTGACGTCCGCGCCGACCGCCGCCACCTCGGCCAGCGGGGCGCCCGTCTCGGCGAGCGCGCCCGCGATCTTCTCCACGAACAGGGTGGCGCCCGTGCCCCTGCGCCCGGCGGTGTAGAGCGAGTCCTGGACCGCCACGTCGTCGTTGACCAGCACGCTGGCCACCTCGACGCCCTCGTCGCCGGACAGCTCGGCGGCCATCGTGAAGTTGAGCACGTCGCCGGTGTAGTTCTTCACGATGTGCAGCACCCCGGCGCCGCCGTCCACCGCGGAGGTGGCCTCCACCACCTGGTCGGGGACGGGCGAGGTGAAGATCTCACCCGGGCAGGCCGCGTCGAGCATGCCGTACCCGACGAAACCGCCGTGCAGCGGCTCGTGCCCCGAGCCGCCGCCGGAGACCAGCCCCACCTTGCCCGGCCTGGGCCCCGAAGCCCGGTAGATCACCCTGTTCTCCTGGTCGACACGGAGGCTCGGATGGGCGGCGGCCATGCCGGCCAGCGCGTCGGTGATGACGGTGTCCGTGCCGTTGATGAGCTTCTTCATCGCGGGTCCTAACTGACGGTTGTCTCCGAGACGACACCTGCCCGCTGACGCCTCGCCGCAAGCCTGGACCCGGACGATTCGGGCCGAGGCGGTTGTCGGAAGGGCACTGACTTCGAGGAAGATCCGGAGTTAGGCTCGCGGGGTGGGGACACCGCCGCGAGGGAGCCGATCCATGTCCGTGGAGTTCAGCCCGTTCGACTACGCCGTCAACGAGAACCCGTTTCCGATCTACGCCAGGCTCCTTGACGAGGCGCCGCTCTACCGCAACGACGACGACGACTTCTGGGCGCTGTCCCGGCACGCCGACGTCGGCGCGGCGCTGCCGGACAGCGCCCGCTTCTCCAGTTCGCACGGGCCGCTGCTGAACCGCCCCCCATGGGGGCCGGACGCGGCCTCCGCGGTGTCGTTCGTCGCGATGGACCCGCCGAGCCACACCGCGCTGCGCACCCTCGTGTCACGCGGGTTCACCGCGCGCAGGGTCGCCGACCTGGAGCCGCGGATCAGGGACATCACCCGCCACCACCTGACGGAGGCGCTGGACCGCGGCGCCTTCGACTTCGTCGAGGACTTCGCCGTACGGCTGCCGCTGGACGTCGTCTCCGAGCTCGTCGGGGTCCCCGAGGCCGACCGGGACGACGTGCGCCGCCTGGCCATGCTGTCGCTGCACCGCGAGGACGGCAGCCAGGACGTCTCCCCCGAGGGCGCCGAGGCGCAGGCCGCGCTGTTCGGCTACTACAGCGACCTGGTCGCCGAGCGGCGCAAGGATCCCGCCGACGACCTCGTCTCCGTGCTGGTCGGCGACCTGCCCGACCACGAGGTCATCCCGATCCTCTTCGTCCTGCTCGCGGCCGGCAGCGAGACCACCACCAACCTCCTCGGCCACGCGTGGTACTGGGCCTGGCGCTTCCCCGACCAACTCGCCAGGGCCTTCGACGACGTGCCCGCCTGGGTCGAGGAGACCCTGCGCTACGACCCGCCCGCCACCGGCGTCGCCCGCCTGCTCACCGAGGACCTCGACCTGCACGGCGAGCGCGTCCCCGCCGGATCCAGGATGTGGCTGCTCATCGCGGCCGCCAACCGCGATCCCCGGGTCTTCACCGATCCCGACCGCTACGACCTGGACCGCGACACCAGCCAGATGATCAGCTTCGGCGGCGGGCGGCACTTCTGCATGGGTTCCTCGCTGGGCCGTCTGGAGGCGCGGGTGGCGCTGGAGGAACTGGTCTCGGCCGTGGGGAGCTACGAGATCGACCCCGACGGCCTGCGCCGCTCCCACATGGGCAACGTCCGCGGTTTCGCCACCCTGCCGACCGTCGTCGCCCGCCGCTGACCGGATCCGGCGGCGAGCGGCGTACGGCGGAGCGGGAAGCGGCCCCGGCGTTCACACCAGGGAGGACGTCAACGGTACGGTTGGGCCATGTCGGAGATCGTGTACCCGCCGGTGATCTGGACGGCCATCGGCCTGTTCCGTGCGCTGGACCTGAAGATTCGTGTCGAGGGAGCCGACCGGGTGCCCCGGCAGGGCGGCGCCGTGCTGGTCAGCAACCACATCAGCTACCTCGACTTCATCTTCGCCGGATTCGCCGCCCGTCCCGCGAAGAGACTGGTGCGCTTCATGGCGAAGAAGGAGGTGTTCGACCACCGGATCTCCGGGCCGTTGATGCGCGGCATGCACCACATCCCGGTCGACCGCGCCGCCGGCGCCGGATCGTACGCCTCGGCGCTGCGGGCGCTCAAGGGCGGCGAGGTGGTCGGCGTCTTCGCCGAGGCCACCATCAGCCGTTCGTTCACCGTCAAGGAGATCAAGAACGGCGCGATCCGGATGGCCGCCGCGACCGGCGTGCCGATGATCCCGATGGCCCTGTGGGGCACCCACCGGCTGTGGACCAAGGGTCACCCGAAGAGGCTGACCCAGCGCCACGTGCCGGTCACCATCCTGGTCGGCGAGCCGATCTACCCCAAACGGGGTGACGACATGGCCGTCCACACCGTCGAGCTGCACGCCCGCATGTCCGAGCTCCTCGACCGGGCCCAGCGCGGCTATCCGGAGATCCCCCCGGGCGCCTGGTGGCAGCCCCGCCACCTGGGCGGCACCGCCCCCACCCCCGAGGAGGCCGAGGCAATGGACAAGGCGGAGGCCGACCGCCGCCACTCCACGGACACCCCCGGCTGACGCGGGCGTCGTCCGCGCCGAACCATCGCGGGAGAGCACGCGTCTGGTGCCACTCGTGGAGCACCGGCAGGCGGGTCGCGACCTTCACCCGGCGTCAGTGGTTCCTGCCGAGGGCAGGTCCTCATCGCGGACCTCTGCGACACCCCCGGCCTGGCGACGCACCGGGAGCTGACGCCGGGCCCGCCGTTCGCCGGTTGCGAGCGGGGTCATCGCGAGACCCGGGCGGGCCGCCGGCTCCCAGGCCACGTGCGAGATGCTCGTGCGCGTGGCATCCACAGTCGAGGAGAGCTGTCAGGGCCGTCGCGTCCGGGGTGATCGACACCGCGCGGATGGTGACGCACACCGAGCCGCTCGACCGCTTCGCCGACGCCGTTCAGCTCACCAGGGACCGCGCTGGTCTCAAGGTTCAGGTCCGGCCTGTGTGACCCCTGTGATTGGTGGGGCTGATGATGCCAGGATGTCCGCATGTCTGGTTACGCGGACGCGGACACCGGCCTCACCTGGGTGCCCGCCACCCCAGGACACGAGCTCGCACTCGACGGGGACACGCTGGTCTGCAGGGACGACGGAGGGCGGCGGCTGAACACCGTGCCGGGCGCGGTCCGGCGCAGCGCGGTCGCACAGGAACTCCTCGCCCTGCGCGACCATCTGGAGCGGCACGCGCGTGAGTGCCACGCGGCCGTGGAGGCGTGGATGCTCGGCGCACAGTCCGTGCCCGCCGCACTGATCCGCCAGGTCTGGGCCGACCCCGCCTGGCGGGACCGGCTCAGCGGCCTGGTCGTCATCCCCGAGCCCGCCGGCCGGCCCCGGCTGCTTCGCCGGCCCGCCGACCTGGCCGGGGCCGAGCGGGCGCTGATCCCGCATCCGCTCCTCCTCGCCGATCTGGCGGAGCTGCGCCGGCTCGCCGCCGACCTCGGCGTCACCCAACAGGTTCCGCAGCTCTCCCGCGAGATCCACACCAGGCCGCCGGGCGCCGCGGGCAGGAACGTCACCGACTACGCCGGAGCGTACTTCGCCGAACTCGGCCACGCGGCCGACCGTGCCCGGAGCCTGGGATTCGAGCCACGCGGCGGCTACGCCGTCTGCCGCGTCGCCGACCGGGCCAGACCCGTCCAGGCCCGCTACTGGCTGGGCGCCTGCGCCCTCGACGCCGAGACCTGGACCGGCGAACTGGCTTGGGTCGGCCCGGACGAGCACCCGATCGACATCCAGGACGTGGGACCGGTCGCCTGGTCGGAGGGGATACGGATGGCCCAGCTCATCCACGCAGGCAGAGTCGCGGAGGAAGACTGAGCGGCCGCCGGCGGACCCGGGTCCGCTTGAGCGTCAGGCCGGGCGGGCCGGGTTCGATCGTGCGCGTCGAGCCGGTGGTCGCGTGTAGGGCGGGGCCGGGGACGTCTATGGGCGTAGGGCCGGTGGCGGGTGCCGGAAGGGCGACCCGGTCCGTACGCGACCGGATCGCCGAACCGAGGGCGGGGGTCGCCGGAACGGAGAAGTGGCGGATTCGCCGGTGCGGAAGTGGTGGCCGGATCAACGGTCGGCAGGTTTTCTGAGTGTGGGATGGGGCGTCGAATTCGTGGTCGGAGGGGAACGGGTGGGCGGTTTCGTCCGGGTTGGTAGGGGTTCGGGGCGGTTTTCGGGAGGAGAGGAGGGCTCCCTTCGTCTCGGCGGGCGGGGCGGGCGATGAAGGCTGAGTTCGGAGTGGCGGGGGAGCCGGTGCTGGCCAGGGGTTACCGCCACCCCCTGCTCGGCGACAGGGTCGTCGTCCGGCTGGTGGCGGAGAGCGCCGCCCCCGCCGAGGACCTGGCGATGGGTGTGCTCGGGTTCGGCGATCCCGAGAGCTCCACACCGGTGGCGCGGTGCCGTACGCATGACCTGGGCTACCCCGCCTGGGCGCTGGCGCACGACCCCGCCAACGCGGCCGTGGCCCTGGGCGCGGTGCCCGGGCTGGAGCGGGCCGCGCGGCTGGCGGGCGGCAAGCCGGGCCTGGCAGCCGCGGCGTACGCCGTCATCGCCGCCCGGCTGCCGCCCCTCCACCTGCCCGCCTTCTGGGAGCAGGCCGGGCGGCACTATCTCGCCGCCGGTCAGCCTCAGCACGCGGGGACGATGTTCGGCCATGCCCGCGAGGCGGAGAGCGCGCACGAGCTGGAGGTCGCCGAACCCGACCGGCGTGCCGTGTTCCTGGAGTTCGCGCTCGCCGGCGCGCTGGCGGGCAAGGCCATCGCCGCCTATACGGCCGAACTCACCAGACGGCACGAACCCGGCCAGGCCTACCGCGAACTCCTCGTCCTCGCGGAAAGGCACACGCTCGGCGGGTTGCCGCCCTGGACCGGCCTGCCCAAGCAACTGCGCGCCCTGGCCACGGCCGCCGGGCTCGACGGACCGGCGGAGGAGCAGCGGGTGCTGGCGGACCTGCTCGGCATGCCCGCCGTACGCTCCGCGCCGCCCGGCTTCTGGGAGGCCTACCGG
Source organism: Dolomitihabitans soli (assembly GCF_022213955.1). Taxonomy (GTDB): domain Bacteria; phylum Actinomycetota; class Actinomycetes; order Streptosporangiales; family Streptosporangiaceae; genus Streptosporangium_A; species Streptosporangium_A soli. The sequence continues at coordinate 1,041,608 of NZ_JAKNTW010000001.1, forward strand.
ACCAGGCTCGTACGGCTGGCGAAACGGTCGGCCGAGCTGCGCCGCACCCTGCTCCACCTGTTCCCGGAAGCCGCCCCCGACGACTGGTGGCTCGACTTCCTCGACGAGGCCGGCGCGCTGCGCGACCTCTTGCGCGGCCAGGCCGACCCGTCCGGCTGGCTGACCCGGATGGCCGCCCACCTCAAACGCGGCCACCGCCCCGCGCGCGCCCCCGCCCGCCTGCTCGACCTCGTGTCCCGCCTCCCTCCGGGAGCCCAGCCCGTACGGCTGGCCGAGGGCTCCTCCTGGCGAGGCAGGCACCTGGACGCGAACCTGCTCGCCGCCTGCCTCGCCGCCCGCCTGCCCGTCGCCGACCCGTCTCCCGGCCTGGCCATCGACCTGCGGGTATGGCTGTCCGCCCGCGATCGCGACCTCACCGCGGTGGCCGCCGATCCCCGCTACGCCGCGCTCCTGCGCGTCGCCGTCGACGCCTACGCGGTGGAGCGGGGCGTCGCGGAACTCCTGGCGGTCACCGCTCTGCGTCCGCTGGCCCGCGACTGGATCCTCGCCCAGGCCGCCTCGGTGGCCCACGGCGGCCTCGCCGACGCCAGGAACGCGGTGACCAGGCTGCGAACCGTCATCACCCCGCACGCGCCGATCGAGCCCGCCGCTGATGGAGGCGCAGAAGTGCCGACCGCGACCCTTTCGGAGGTGCGGCTGGCGGTCGAGCGGATCGATCTCGCGCTTCCGCTGCGCCGTACGCTCGTCGCGGGCATCTTCGACGAACTCGGCTGGGACGCGCTCGACGACGCCGCCGACGCGCTCGGCCGCGACGCGGAGATCACCGTGAGCTGGCCCGTGCTCACCCTCTACACCAGGCACCGGGCCGTCGCCGTGGGCCCGGAGGGGCCGGTCGCCGAGCACGACGTGCGGGTGCCGCCGGCCGCGCACGACTTCACCGTCGTCTACTCGGGCGGTGAGTTCCTGGTCGCCTGGTACGACGGGCACTCGCGGCGCGGCTACTGGTCGCACCAGCGCGCGCGGATCCGGCCGCTCGACGGGGCGGGCCGCTCGGTCGACGCGCGCGCCAAGTACGGCTACGCCTTCCTCACGGGGGACGGAGCCCGGATCATGGGACACACGCCGCTGCGCCCGGGGGACATGCGCGTGGAGCCGACCCCCCGGCTGCTGTCGGACGGCACGACCTACTGGGCGCAACCTGCGGAATGGCGCCCCGAACTCCGCGAACTCCGCGAACTCCGCGAACTCCGCGAACTCCACCTCGCCGCCGGTGCGCCGGGCGGCCGGGTCGCCGGAGCGTTCGGCGGGCGTCCGTCACCGGCGGACCGGGAGACCAGGATGCCCGGCGGCCGTTCGCCGTCCTCGGATCCGGCGGCGGGGGACGGGTGTTCGTCGCCCGGCTTCCTCGACGACGCGGCGCTCCCCGATGGCCACGCCTGGGCGGTCGGGGCGTGCACTCTGGCACCCCTGCCCCCCGGCGTACGGCACGCGCCGCTGGGCACGGACGGCGAGCGTCTGGGTTTCCGGGTGAGCACGGACGGGGAGGGCGGATTCCGGATCGAGGGGGTGGACGGGCGGCGCGCCGACCTGCGGATCAGGGACCGGCTCACCCCCTGGGGGCTGATCTCCCTGCCCGGCGGGGCGCCCATGGTGGTGGCCGGCGATTCGATCGTCTGGCTCATCGACCCCGCCGACGGGGCGGCGCACTGGCGGACCTCGACGGGTCGCAACGAACACTGGACCCCCGGCGCGGCCGGCCACGCGACGCGCGGCACCCCGATCGTGCCGCCTCCGGCCTTCTGGCACTTCCTCACGCCCCGCGACCCCGCCGGATCGGCCGCCCTGCGGGCCATCACCTCCGGCGCAGTCCGCTCCCTGCTGGCCGCGGCCCTGACCGATCTGGCCCGCGACCCCGGACGTCCCGACGTCCCCGCCCTCGACCAGGCCGTCGCCCGGCTCGTCACCCACCCCCGCCTGCGCCGCGGCCTGGCGGGGGTCACCCGCCACGCCGCCGAACTCCACCTCGGCCTCACCCGCATGCCGCCCGCGAGACCATGACCCACCCGGCGGCCGACGTGGTTCGCCCGGGCGGGGCAGGATGACGGCAGCGGCCCCGGGCGTCGTCGTGGCCGGGAGGCGTTTCCCTAGTAGCCGAGTTGCCCGAGGTCGGGCTGCTGCCAGCCGGTCTGCGGGATGTCGCCCCGGTACGGCGGCAGGACGACCGGGGAGGTGAAGGTCTCCTTGATGGTGCGGGCGTTGACCCAGCGGATGAGGTTGAAGATGGAGCCCGCCTTGTCGTTGGTGCCCGAGGAGCGGGCGCCGCCGAAGGGCTGCTGGCCGACGACGGCCCCGGTGGGCTTGTCGTTGATGTAGAAGTTGCCCGCGGCGAAGCGGAGACGGTCGGCCGCCGACGCGATGGCGTGGCGGTCCTGAGCGATGATCGCGCCGGTCAGGGCGTACGGCGAGGCGCTCTCCATCTGGTCGAGGACGGTGTCGTAGTCGGCGTCGTCGTAGACGTGCAGGGCCAGGATCGGGCCGAAGTACTCCTTGACGAAGATCTCGTCGGTGGGGTCGGCGCACTCCAGCACGGTCGGCTTGACGAAGAAGCCGGCGCTGTCGTCGTAGGAGCCGGTGAGCAGGTCGATCGTGGCGGAGGAGCGGGCCCGGTCGATGGCGGTCCGGTGCTTGGCGAAGGCGCGCTCGTCGATGACCGCGCCCATGAACGTCGACAGGTCGGCGGCCACGTCGCCCACCGACAACGACTCGGCGACCCCGACGAACTCATCACGCATCCGGCTCCACAGCGACCGCGGCACATAGGCCCGCGAGGCGGCCGAGCACTTCTGGCCCTGATACTCGAACGCGCCCCTGATCAGCGCGGTGGACAGGACACTCGGGTCGGCCGAGGGGTGGGCGAGCACGAAGTCCTTGCCGCCGGTCTCGCCGACGAGGCGCGGGTAGCCGTGATAGGAGCCGATGTTGGCGCCGACGCCCGCCCACAGGTGCTGGAAGGTCGCGGTGGAGCCGGTGAAGTGGACGCCCGCCAGATGCGGGTCGGCGAGCGCAACCTCGGAGACGGCCTGGCCGTTCCCGGTGACCATGTTGATCACACCGGGGGGAAGCCCGGCGGCCTCCAGCAGTCGCATGGTGAAGTGCGCGGCGAGCTGCTGGGTGGGTGAAGGCTTCCAGACGACGACATTTCCCATCAAAGCCGGTGCTGTAGGCAAATTTCCGGCAATGGCGGTGAAGTTGAAGGGGGTGATCGCCAGGACGAAGCCTTCCAGCGGCCGGTACTCCAGCCGGTTCCACACCCCGGGCGACGAGACCGGCTGCTCGTTGAGCAACTGCCGCGCGTAACTCACGTTGAACCGCAGAAAGTCGATCAACTCGCACGCCGCGTCGATCTCGGCCTGCTGCGCCGACTTCGACTGCCCGAGCACGGTCGCCGCGTTCAGCGTCGCGCGCCACGGCCCGGACAGCAGGTCGGCGGCCTTGAGGAAGACCGCGGCCCGCTCGTCGAAGGACAGCGCGCGCCACCGCGCGGCCGCGCCGAGCGCCGCGTCGATCGCGGCCCGGACGTCGCCGGCCGTCGCGTCGCCGGTGTGCCCCAGCACCGCGGTCCTGTTGTGCGGCTGGACCACCTCGATCGGGGCGCCACCGCCCATCCGGCGCTCACCGCCGATGGTCATGGTCAGGTCGATCTGGGAGCCACCCAGCTCCTTGATCCGGCCCTCCAGCGCGGCCCGCTCGGGGCTTCCCGGGGCGTAGCCGTGCACCGGCTCGTTGGCCGGGACGGGGACGTTGCTGATGGCATCCATGCTGAGAACCTCGATTACTTGGACGTGAGCGAACGCAGGAAGAAGGTCAGGTTGGCCGGGCGCTCGGCGAGCCGGCGCATGAAGTAGCCGTACCAGTCGTCGCCGTAGGGGACGTAGACACGCACCGTGTGACCGGCCCCGGCGAGCGCCTGCTGCTTGTCGGCGCGGATCCCGTAGAGCATCTGGTACTCGTAGTCGCCCGGGGCGCGGCCGTGCCGGCCGGCCAGCGTCTCGGTGATCGCGATCAGCCGTTCGTCGTGCGTGGCCACCATGGGATACCCCTTCCCCGCCATGAGCGTGCGCAGGCATCTCACGTAGGCCCGGTCGACCGCGGTCCTGCCCTGGTGCGCGACGGACGCGGGCTCGGCGTAGGCGCCCTTGACCAGCCGTACCCTCGATCCCTCGGCGGCCAGGTCACGGCAGTCGCCCTCGGTGCGGAAGAGGTAGGACTGGACGGCCACGCCGGTGCCGGGGAAGTCGGCGCGCAGTTCGCGCAGGATCCCGAGCGTGGAGTCGGTCGTGGTGTGGTCCTCCATGTCGAGCGTGACGGTCGTCCCGGCCGACCGGGCGGCGCCGCAGATCTCCCTGGCGTGGCCGAGGGCGATCCGGTCGCCGTCCGGGCCCAGGGCCTGCCCGACCGCCGACAGCTTCACCGACACCTCGGCGCGCCCGCCCGCCTCCAGCTCGGCCAGCGCGTGGAGCAGGGTGACGTACGCCTTGGCCGTGTGGGCGGCGGCGGCGGAGTCGCGGGTCTCCTCGCCGAGATGGTCGATCGTCACGGCGAGGCCGGTGTCGCCGAGCCGTCGCGTCGTGGCGATGACCCTCGTGACGTCCTCGCCGGCGACGAACCGGTTCACCACTTTGCGGGACAGCGGGAAGCCGGACACGGCACGCCGTACGAGCGTGCTGCGCGAACCGGCGAGAAGTACGGAACCGAGCATGTTACAAGGGTAAAACCGCAGCTCAGGATCGGCCCATGGACATCCGCCACGGGCGGTGTGGGCACCCTTCAGACAAATGCACAAAGATGGAGAGGTGCAGGTGGATCTTCAGGAGTCGGTTGAGGAGATGGCGCGGGTGCTCGGCGCCTCGGCGACGCTGGAGGACCGCGCGTTCGGGTTGCTCGCGTACGCGGCGCAGAGCGGCGACATCGACGAGGTCCGCCAGGAGTCGATCCTGCGCCGCCGCGCCACCGACGAGGTCCGCGCCTACTTCGAGGGGTACGGCATCGCCACCGCGCCCGGCCCCGTCCGGATTCCCGCCGACGCGGAACTCGGCGTGCTGGCCAGGGTCTGCGTCCCGTTGCGGCGGGCCCGGGTGACGTACGGCTACCTGTGGCTGCTCGACTCGGGGGCGATCACCGACGACCGGCTGGCGGAGGTCGCGCCGCTGGTCGCACGGGCCGCCGCGACGATCGCCCAGGAGGCGCGCGGCCGGGCGGATCTCGGCCGTCCGCTGCGCGAGCTGCTGTCGGCCGATCCGGAGCGGCGGGCCGGCGCGCTGGCCGTGCTCGACCTGCGCGCGCTCGGCCTGACGGGCCCCGTCACCGCGGTGGCCGTGCGCGGCACGCGGGACACGGTGGCCGCGCTGTGGACGCTGCCGCGCGGGGTGCTCGCCCAGCCGGGCGACCCGGTCGCGCTGCTCGCCCCCGCCCACCAGGCGTCCGAGGTCGCCGCGCGGGTCCAGGAGATGTACGGCACCGCGGCCGGGACCGGCGGCCCCAGGCACGACCCCGGCGAGGCATGGCGGAGCTGGCGGGAGGCGCGACAGGCGCTCAGCGTGGCCGAGCGGGTCACCGCGTTCGCCCCCGTGGCGTCGTGGCCGGAACTGGGCGTCTACCGGATGCTCGCCCGCCTGCCGGAGGACGACCTGCGTGAGCTGGCGGCGGAGGCGGCGGTCCTGCTCGCCCACCCGGAACTGGCCCACACGGTCGAGATCTACCTCGACCGCGGCGGCCACGCCCAGGAGGCCGCCGCCACGCTCGGCGTGCACCGCCAGACCCTCTACTACCGGCTGGCCAAGGCCGAGCGGCTCGCCGCCGCCGACCTGGCCGACGGCGAGACCCGGCTGCGGCTGCACCTCGCGCTCAAGGCGCACAGAATGGCCCGCAGGCCTTGAACGCGGCCCGGAACGAGAAGAGGGCGGAGGCGGCCGGTGCCGCCTCCGCCCTCCGCGTGACTCAGCCGGCGGCCAGCATGGCGTCCTCGTAGACGCGCAGGAGCTCCTGGCTGATCCGCTCGTAGGAGTAGCGGGACCGGACCCGGTCCGCTCCGGCGAAGCCCAGCGCCGAACGCTTGGTCGGGTCGGCGAGCAGCTCGCGGGCGAGCCGCGCGACCTGGGCGGGCCGGTCGGGCTGCGCGAGCAGGCCCGTCACGCCGTCGAGGACGGCGTCGAGATGCGCCCCCACGGCGGAGGCGATCACCGGAACCCCGCAGGCCATCGCCTCAAGGGCGACGACTCCCGCGGTCGCCTCGCTCGGCAGCGACAGCACCACGTCGGCGCCGCGCATCAGTTTCGGCACCGTCGCCGCGGGCACTTGGCCCAGCATGGTGACGCGATTCTCGACCCCGATCTCCTTGGCGAGGATCCGCAGGCGGAGCGCCTCGGGATCGCTCTCCAGGCCGGCGGCCGGCGGGCCGCCCGCGATGACGAGCTCGGCCTCGGGAATCCCCTCCAGCGCCCGCACCGCGGCGTGCGCGCCCCTGTCCGGCGAGAGCGGGCCGACGTGCAGGAGACGAGGGCGCTTGCCGCGCTGCGCGGCGGGACCCTGCCGCCTGAACTTCTCGACGTCGACGCCGCACGGGATCACGGAGATGGTCCGCCTCGGTACGCCGAGCCGGATCAGCTCCGACTCCTCGTCGCCGCAGCCGGCGATCACCGCGTTGGCTCTGCGGCCGATCGCACGGGCCAGCCGTACCCGCGCGGAGTCCGCCTGGCGGGGACGCGGCACCGCGGCGAGCCGCGGCAGGGTCTGGGTGACGGGGACGTGCAGGCCCTCGGCCCCGGCGATCGCCGCGAGGGCGCCGCTCCAGGAATGGGCGTGGATGACGTCCGGCCGGTCGCTGCCCCAGCGCCGCATGAGCTGCGCGCCGAGATCGGACACGTACGGCAGGACGCCGTCCTCGGTGAGGTCTTCGGCCGGTCCGGCGGGCAGGAGTTCGAGGGTCACGCCCTGGGCGAGACGCGCCTTGCGACGCCCGTCCGGGGAGTCGAGCCTGCTGTATATGGTCACGTGGTGCTCTCGGCCGAGTTCACGGGCGACTGCGATCAGATGGGCGCGCTGGGCGGCGAGATCGGAGTGCTCGGTGTTCTCGGAGCGGGTGGCGTCACAGGCGACGATTGCTATGTTCACGGCACACCTCGGGGGCGAACTGGGCGCGTAGAAAGCCCATATTCCGTCAGGTGTGCCTGTGTCTTAAGCACCCGCAGATGAAACGACCATACCCAGCCGAGCGGATTTCGCAAACCTCAATAGAGGTAGTTCGCGGGTATTTGTCGGAACTCTTCCGCGCGGGCGCTCGGCACCCGGAGGCGGATCGTGCACCCTTTCTCGTCCGGCCGGATCTCCACCTGGTCGCAGAACTGCCTGGCCAGCCAGATGCCGTCGCCGGGCGCCGGCCTGCGCTCGGGGGGCAGAAAACCGGCCATCGGATCGGCTTCCACGACGCCCTCGACCCGCAGATCGCAGAAGACGGCCCCGAGCCGTTCCCACAGCCACACGGACAGCGGCCTGCCCGCGCCGACGCGGAGGAACGTCGCGACCTCGTTCGCCGCAACGGTGAACCCGGTGGCACGCGGGCCCACGAGCCCCCGCACACCCGCCTGCCCCATCACGAACTCCCGCAGCGCCGCCAGATCGCCCAGCACCGCGGAGGCGGCGTCCGACGGCGCGCCGGGCATCGGCATGGCGGCGTCACACTCGCGGATGAAGGCGGCGGGGTCGGCGTACCGCCCGCTGGGCAGCGCCGCGCGGCCGTCCTCGCAGAGCGACGGATGCGTGCGCCGCGCCGCGTCCAGCATGTCGCCGCTCAACTGCCTGGCGTCATAGGGGCAGATCATCCACAGGTCGGTGCCGGCCAGAAGGAGGTTGAGACCCGACTCCATACGCTGCCACGACGCGACGTCGTGCGCCGTACGGCCCGCCCAGACGGGCTCGGCGAGGACACGCACCCTGCCCGGCCCCCTGCGCTGCCAGTAGCGCCAGAAGGCGGTGGTACGGCCGACGGTGCGCCGGCCGAGGTAGGCCGTCTCCGCGTAGTCGACCAGGCGTCCGTCCGCGCCGAGCGCGTCGGCGAGCAACTCCAGGTTGGCGGGGGTGGTGGTCACCATCACCGCCTCGTTCAGGGCGAGCCCGTCCGCGACGAACGGCAACGCCATGCGGAGGAACTGCTCGTCGGAGTCGTAGACGGTGGCCTGGTGGAGGAAAGTGGTCATGAGACCTCCTCCCCGGCGAGGCGCAGCCCGGGGGTCGCGTCCCAGCCGATCATCTTGATGAGGTGGTGTACGTGCGGGGCGACGGGAGCGAGCACCAGGTTTCTCCCGTCACACAATGCGGTGGCGGTGTCGGCGATCACCCGCAGCCCCGCCAGGTCGATGAAGCTCAGCTCCGCCAGGTCCAGGTGGACGTCGCCGGGCATCCGCTTGACCGCCTCGGTGAGCGACTCGGTGAATGCCGCGAGGTTGTTCAGGTCGACCTCGCCCTCGACCCGCAGGCCCGGAGGCTCCGCGGTGACCCGTATGCGGAGCAGAGCGCCGTCGAATTCTAGACCCATGTCCACTTCTCCTGTGAATCCCGCTGGGTGCCGACACCGCGTCCTGGGTTGACGACTACTGATCGTAGTCGTTGTTCGCCATGGTGACCCAGGTCTCGGCTCACACGACCCGGAGCGCCAAGATCACGATCTCGTCGTAGAACCGCCCGCCGGAGAAAGCGTTGCGATCCTCCTCGATCGCCTTGACCAGAGTGGCCGGCGACTGTGCGGCGCATCGGGCGAGCACATCGGTGAGACGGTCCTCACCATAGGGTTCGCCCTTGTCATCACGGGAGGCGACGACACCGTCGGAGTAGAAGACCAGGGTCTCGCCCGGAGTCAGCGTGAGCTCCTCGGTGCCCATCTCGGTCTCGTCGTCGATGCCCAGCGGCACCCCGCCGCCCGTCGCGAACCGCACCCCACCGTCGGGTTGCAGGAGAGCCGCGGGGTGGTGACCGGCCGAGGCCAGCCGGATCCGCCGCCCCCGGTCACGCGACCGTACGTAACCGGACAGCGCCATCACGAACATGCCGCTGCCCTGCATGAGCAGCGCCTGGTTCACCTTCCTGATCGCCTCGCCGGGATCGGACTCCCAGGCGCCGAGCACCCGCAGGCCGTTCCTGACCAGGGCGCTGACGGCCACGGCCTCCTCGCCCTTGCCGCACGCCCCGCCCAGCGCGAACCCCCAGCCCTCCTTGACGGGGAAGACGTCGTAGAACTCCGCGCCGACCGACGCCGAACCCGACCCGGAGAGGTAGATCGCGGCGGCCTCGAACCCGGGGATGTCGGGCAGGTTTCGCGGGGCCACGCTGGTCCGCAGCGCGACGACCGCCTCGCTCCTGGTCTGGAAGGTGCGCTGTGCCCGCAGCGCCAGCCCCAGGTGGGCGCCGATCTCCTCCATCAGGCCGAGGTCGGCCAGGGTGAACGACTCCTTCGCGCCGAGCCGTACGAGGGTCAGCGCGCCCTGGGGAGCGCCGTCGCCCTGGATCGGGACGCACAGCAGGGAACCGGCGCCGATCGACCGCAGCAGCGGTGTCCCGTCGGGCGCCTCGCCGAAGACCGTCTCGTCCTCGACCATCTCCTGCACCAGCCCCGACCCCTGAGCCAGCACCTGCGCGATGACCGGCGACGCCGAGGGATCCATTCGCTCGATCATCCGCACCTGCTCGCCCACGGGCTGGTCGGAGGGACCGAGGACGGTCGTGCGCAGCGGGACGCCGTCACGCACGACGTCGACCACGACCCAGTCGGCGGTCTCCGTGGCGAGCAGCCGCGCCGCCCTGGCCAGCGCCACCGGCTGGCGCAGGCTCTCCTCGTCGAGCAGCAGCCGCGCCATCCGGGCCAGCAGCTCCTTACGGCGTGCCGAGGCCATCAGCAGGGCCGCGTCGGACAGCTCGACCCGGCCGGCGGGCCGCTCGGGCAACTGCACCTCGATGGGCAGCGCGACGACCGCGATCATCTCCTGCGGCTCGCCCGGCATCGACAGCTTGGTCAGGGCGAGCTGCACGGTGTGCGCCCTGCCCTGGTGCGAGAGCCGGGTCTGGAAGGACGCGGCCTCCCCGCGGCGCTGCACGGCGCTCAGGTGCGAACGGAACGCGGCCCGCCTCGCCACATCGACGAGCAGCGGAAACGGCCGCCCGATCAGGTAACCGGCGGGGCTGCCCAGCATCCGCGAGGTCTCCGCGTTGATCCTGCGCACCACGCCGCCGCTGTCCATGATGATCACGGGCACCGGGAAGGAACGGAAGATCTGCCGCATGAGCTTCTGCTCGCGCATGCCGCCGACCTCGCGCCCGCCGCCGCCACGCTGCGGAGACCTGCGCAGTTCGCCGAGCGCCGCCTCCAGCAGCTCGCCCGCGGTCGCCAGCTCGGCCAGCGCGGCGTCGAGGGTGGAGCCGGGGTCGCCGGGATAGGACGACCTGGCCTCGCGCAACGACGAGACGCGCGCGGTGAGCTTGCGCACCGCGTGTTCCAGAGCCGAGAGACCACCGGGATCGGCCAATTCACATCCTCTGCGATAAGAGTCGTTCTTCCGTAGACGCTACGCCACTTGTGAGATGCGTTCGATCCTGGGATTAATCTATGAACGGCGGGAAGGGGACACTGCGTCATGGAGACCACCGGATTGATCACACCCGCCCTTGCCCGCGAGCTGGCGGCCCTCGGCCGGGTCAGCGAGGACACCTCCAGCGAGAGCGTGCTCCGCGGCTTCACCGCCTCTCTGGTCGGGGGCGTCCCCGGCTGCTCGGGCGGATCCGCCGAACTGTGGCGCGACGACCGCGTCCTGTTGTCCGCCTCGCACAGCGAGCTCATCATGCTGGCCGAGAGCGAGGACGTCATCGGCGAGGGACCGGCGCGTGAGGCGAGGGCGACCGGCGGCCACGTGATGATCCCCGACGTGCTCAGCGAGCGGCGCTGGCCGAGATACGCCGGGATGGCCACCCGCTGCGGGGTGCGTTCGGTGCTCGCCATCCCCATCGTGGCCGAGCCGGCGCTGCTGGTCCTCGTCCTGTTCTCCGTACGGCCGGGCGCGTTCCCCACCGAGGCGGTGACGCCGCTGTCGCAGATGCTCACCGAGCAGGCCACGGTGGCCCTCGGCAACATGTGGGACTTCGAGGAGATGCGCACCGGCGCCGCGCAGATGCAGGAGGCGCTGGCGGGCCGGGCCATCATCGACCAGGCCAAGGGGATCATCATGCAGGCCAACGGCTGCTCCGCCGACGAGGCCTTCGACGAGTTGCGCCGGGTTTCCCAGCATCACCAGGTGAAGGTGGCCGACCTGGCGCGGCTCCTCGTCAACGAGCACCGCGAGGGGAAGGGCGTCAACCAGTCCATGCCGGCGGCGGGGGCCGGCTAGCTCCCGATCGCCGCCAGGGCTTCGTCCAGCGAGTCGTAGAGCGGCAGGCGCTGCGCCAGGCCGGTGACCCACATCACCTTCGTCTTCGCGTACTGCACGCCGACCAACGCGAACCCGCCCTGCGCCGCGGTGCTCACCTGCCACTGGTGCACGATCAGGCCCAGCGCCCGGGAGTCCATGAACGACACGCCCTCCAGGTCGAGGATCATGCCGGGACCCCGTTCCTCGACCGTTTCGGCGAGATACGTCGCGAACTGGTTCCTGGTCGTCGCGTCGAGGATGCCGTCCACCTTGACCACCACGAGCCCGCCCGCGAGCGTCGAGCTGAGGGTGAGTGCAGCGGATCTCTCTGGATTGTCTGACCTGCCCACCGAGCGCCTCCTCGCCAATTCCATGGCGCATGGCGCCAGCCCCGCGTGATGGGCCAAGAGCAACCTTACTGACCTCTGGACGTTGGAAATACTCTCGCTCCCGGGGGAATAACCGAGCCGCAGCGGGGAATGCTGGGTGCCGAGGTCCAGCAGCGGGCCTCGTCTCGAACATCTGCGAGGCGGGCTGTCTGCGTGGGCTTTCCGTGGACGCCGCGCCTGCCACCCCATATCGAGGAGCGGCAATGGCTGTCCAGGAGATTGCGCGCGATATCGACGACCTCACCGCCGAAGAACTTCTGGCGGAGGCGGCGAGCCCCGGCGTCGAGGAGTGCCGCAGGGAGCGCCTGCGTGAGCGCATAGTCGAGATGCACCGGCCGCTGGCCATGGAGATCGCCCGCCGCTACCGCTACCGCGGGGAGCCGCTGGAGGACCTGCTGCAGGCCGCGTACGTCGGCCTGATGAAGGCCGTCAACGGCTTCGACCCGTCCCTCGGCCACGCCTTCAGAGGCTACGCGGTGGTCACGATGACCGGTGAGGTCAAGCGGCACTTCCGCGACCGCACCTGGGCCATCCGGGTACCCCGCCTCTACCAGGAACGCCGTTCCGAGCTCAACCGCCTCGTCGCCGACCTCAGCCAGGAACTCCGCCGTTCCCCCACGGTCGCCGAGCTGGCCGCGAAGATGAACATCTCCGAGGAGGACGTCCTGCTCACGCTGGACGCCTCCGCCGCCTACAGCACCCTGTCGCTCGACGCCCCGCTGGGCGGGGACGACGACGCCGCGGCACTCGGAGACCTCATCCCGGAGGACGACGACGCGATGAGCGCCCTCGTCGACCGGGAAGCCGTGAAACCGCTCATCGACGGGCTTCCGCCGCGGGAGAAGAACATCCTGCTGCTACGGTTCTTCGGCAATATGACGCAGGCGGAGATCGCCGCCGAGTTCGACATTTCGCAGATGCACGTCTCCCGCATCCTGAGGAAGGTCCTCGACCGGCTTCGCGCGGAACTTGTCGCATGATGCCGAGTAATTCAGCGGATACGGGGCACCCAACGGATTCAGGGCGCGCTGCGGCGGGAGACGCAGGGGCGCAGGGCACATGAACGTTAGATGGATACGTGCGTGGACGGCTCCACCGCTGTCCACGCGGTGGCCACCGTGCCAGGTGGGAGGCGGTTACCGGGTGAACGAGGGCGCGGCTCCGCACGAACGGCTTCTTCCTGGTGCCGAGGCCAGAGAGCTCGCCTTCGGGTTGCCCGACCTCCCCGAGGTCCGCGACCACGCCGCCGGCTACGCCACGCGCAACGGCATGCCCGACGCACTGGTCGGCGACTTCCTCGTCGCCGTGAACGAGGTCACCACCAACGCCGTCACCCACGGCGACGGCAAGGCGCAGATCCGCCTGTTCGCCATGTCGGACCGCATCGTCGTCGAGGTCCACGACGAGGGCCACTGGCATCCCGCCGGCCCGCCTGGGAGAACCCCGCCCGCCGCCCACGCCACCAGTGGCATGGGGCTGTGGGTGGCCAGACGGCTGGCCACCTCCATCACGTTCACCACCGGCCCCAGGGGAACCACCGTGACGATGGGGTTCGAGGTTTAGCGACGGCGATCGGGGTTAGCAGCGTCTTCGTGAAGAGAGAAATGAGCAGTTGGATAGAGAGAGCGGCGTGCATGGACGCCGATCCGGAGATCTTCTTCCCGATCGGGCCGGTTCCCGCCACCGAACAGCTCAGAGCGGTCCGCGCCATCTGCGGAGAGTGCCCCGTGCGGGGGCCCTGCCTGCGCTTCGCCCTGGAGACCGGCCAGGCAGCCGGGATCTGGGCCGGCACCACCGAACAGGAGCGCCGCGCCATGCGCGAGAAGGTCCTGCACGCCTGACGCCCGCCGCCTTCGCCGGTGGCGCGAGGAAGGGGCCGCCCCGTGGGGGGACGGCCCCTTCTCGCGTGTGGTGTCAGCGCCGGGCACGGCTGCGGCCGCCGAAACTCCGGAAGCTACTCGTACCGATGCCCGCCTGGTGCAGCGCGAGCAGCAACAGGCCGATCAGCATGAAGGTCATGCCGCTGATCCCGTCGCCGACTTGGATGTCCACCAGGTCGAATAACAGGCCGAGACCGAAGACGATGGCTGCGATGATCGCGAGCATGGGTCACCTCGTTCCGTGGTCGGACATCTGGAGCAGGCGCTCCAGCAGGGTTCGGTAGTCGCGTAGGGCCAGGCGGAGCTGCTCGGTGTCGGATTCTCCGCTGTTCTTCCAGGTGTCCTGCAACCGCCCGGTACGGGAGTTCAGCGCCTCGGTCATCGTCGTGACCACCTCGCCGAGCAGTTCGTCCGCGTGCTCGACCGCCGCGCGGGGATCGTCGACGAACGCCGCCTGCACGTCATGCCAGCGCCGCTGCACGTCCGCCACGTCGTGCGGGAAGAGGTCCTCGGCCGTCTCCCCGGGCACGCCGGTCGGGTGGACGGCGTCCGGTTCGACCTCCTTGCGGACTTCGCCGGGCGTGTCCTCGGGCAGCGCGCCGACGTCCTCGTCGAACGTGTCGCGCTCGCCGTACACGTCGTGGGAACGGACCGGGCCGGGACCGTTGTGGGGAGTGCCGGTCCCCGCCGGGTAGGCCTCCGGGGCGCTCACCGGCTGCGTGCCGTGCTCGTCGGCGGGACGCTCGCCGTACGCCGGAGGCCCTCCTGCCACCAGCCGGTCGTCGTCCTCGGGCAGGACGCCTACGGGAGGAATGTTCTCCCGCTGGTTCGGGATCTCCGAGTCGCCGGCGCGGGTGGGGTCGTCGTCCGTCTTGCCGTCGTGTTCTGCGTCGTTCCGGACCGGGCCGTCGCGCTCGTCGTCGAGCATGCGGGCGTCCCTGTCGTCGTTGAAGCGCTTGTTCATGGTCGATCACCGTCCTCGGAGATTGCGCTCGGCGGTGGGTTCGCGGGTGGTCTCAGGGGCGGCTGCGCCGGGGCGCGCGTGGGCGTGCCGGGGTTCGCCGGGCTGCTCCGGGATCGTCGTCCCGTGGTCGCCCGCGGCGGTGCCGTTCCGGCCCTCGCGGGCGGTGGTGACAGGGTCGCCACCCTCGCCGAGCAGCTCCTCGAACAATGCCCGGTAGTGGACCATGGCCTGGCGGAGCTCCTCGGTCGAGGAGTTCTCCCTGGCGGCGCGGCCGCTGATGTCGTGCGCCTGGCGGTAGCGGTCGAGCGTACGGCCGTGCGTCACGGAGAGATCGGACACCCGCTGTTCGAACTTCTCGCCGGTCGGGTAGCCCCGGTCGGTCATGACCGCTGTGACGAGCTGGTCGGCCTCGGTCACGGCGTAACCGGGAGCGTCGACGAAGCGCTCCTGCACCTCGACCCAGCGCCTGGCGTAGTCCTTACGGGCCTGCGGCGCGAGCGGCCGGATGTCGAGCTTGGCGACCCGCTCCTCACGGGCGCGCAGTTCCTGCTCCGCGTCACGGCGCGTGCCGCGCTCGTTCACGGTCCGCTCGTACTCGGGGCCGAAGCGTTCGCGAAGACGATGCCGGCGCTGATGCTGGAGTACGACGAGGCCGACCGTGAGGATCGCCACGATCGCGGCGATGACGACGGCCACCCAGATCACGGTCTCGGTGGACATGTTCTGCCTCCGAATTCATGTTGTTTCGTTCGTGACCGCGCACTGCCCGGGGAAGCGTGCTCGAAACAGGGCGCAACCACCGCCCGGCAAAGAGTGCGTAACGAGTGGATGTGCGGGTAGGGGGGTCAGCCATCGAATGAGGAGGAGTTCGCCATGGGATTCGGAGCCAGCCTGGCATTCTTTGCGATAGGTGCGATTCTGGCCTTCGCCGTGAAGTGGGATGTCCCTGGGATCGATCTGCAGATGATCGGATGGATCTTCATGGGGGTCGGTGCGATCGGCGGCATCCTCACACTGATGTACACCCGCAAGCCGGGCGAGGACGGCGTCGAGGTCGTCCAGCCGGACATCATGTACACCACTGACGGCGCCGTCGAGGGCGAGCCGCACGCCCACGTCCACCGCGAGAACCACGTCGACGAGACCCGCCCCCACCTGCACAGGGAAACGACCGAGACCCGTCATCTCTACCGCGACGGCCCGGCCTGATCCCGCTCTACCGCGACGGCCCGGCCTGATCCCGCTCTACCGCGACGGCCCGGCCTGATCCCGACGCCGACGACGTCGAGCGCCATCCCTGCCCGCGCTGCCAGGTCCAGCCCGGCTCGCCGTGCTGTGCCGTTCCCGCTCCGGCGCGGTCGCGCCTCCGGCGGCGCCGGAGGCTCTCGCTCCCGCGTCGCGTCACCCGAGGCGCCCGGCGGGCGGCGGCTCGCTCAAGAACTCCCTGGGCGTTCGCTCGCCTCCAGCGCGCGGCGGGCGGCGGTGAGGACCGTCGCGATGTGCGAGCCGGTCGCAGCCGCCGGCTGCTCCGTGAACCCGTCGCGGGGGCTGTAGCCGATGTCGAGCCCGTCGGCGACGAGTCGCTGCGCCCAGCGCAGCGCGGTGTTCGCCCGATCGGCGGGCAACTCACGCCCTTGGGCCAGGGCGGACAGGTTGCGGAGATTCGTCGCGGGCCCCGACTGGGAGTGCTCGCGGCTGAGCGTCCACGGGAGGGCGGCCCGATGGTCGAGCATCGGTTTGGCCAGCCCGGCGCTCCGTTTCGCCTGCAACACCCCGGATTCGGACACCCCGAAGTGCTCGGCGATCTCCCGCACCGACCGGCCCTCCGCCACGAGCCGTCCTAGTTCGGCCCGATCGATCCGCGCCTTCCGCCCCGCCACACCGGCCTCCAGTCCCTCGGTTCCCCGTCCCAGGATAGGGCGGATGTCATAAGGGGACATGGTCGCGTGGCAATGGCCCCTGAAACGCCGTGCATGAAGACCTGGGACGCCGTTGACCCGCAATGAGCAGGCACACGCGGTACGGCATGAGCCCGACGGTCGCATTCCCGGCGCCATTCTCCCCGCGCCGTCGTTCCGCACGCGGAGATCAGGTGCCCGGAGGTTCGCCATCCGGCCCGGACCAGGCGTCATCCGTAATGATCGCGAAAATTCCCTCGCCCGCCGCGAGGGCACGATGGTCGCAGGAAATAGATAAAGGGGACTCGATAGAATCGAGTCCCCTTTATCCGAATAACCGTCGGGACGGCGAGATTCGAACTCGCGACCCCTAGACCCCCAGTCTAGTGCGCTAACCAAGCTGCGCTACGTCCCGGTGCGACCATCGCGTTTCGCGCGGCGCGAGGAAAACATTACCACGGTCGCCGGGTGACTGGGTCGGACGTGATCGCTTCCGGGCCACGCGGGCGGGGGGTGAATGGGCGGTGACGAGCCGACGGGCGGGGCATGCCGTACGGGCGGCGCCCGCTGCCCGTACGGCACGGGCAGCGGACGCCGGCGGTGGAGCGCCAGGGCGGCCCGGCGGTGGAACTGCGGGCGCACCGGGTGATGCGGACGGCGGGCGCCGGCCGCCACGGGAAGCGGCCTCGTCCCGCTGCCGGAGCCGATCGCATGACGGCGGCGAACCGTGCTGAACCCTGCCGGGCGGGCGTGCGTACCTCCAGGTGAACCCGCAAGCAGGGTGGGCAAAGAGAGCACAGCGGCCCTACGGTCTCGCGCCCCCGGCCCTCCCGCCCACCGTTGGCACAACGTGGAGGAGGATGCCCCTGGCCCGACCCGACACGTCTCGGCAGAGACGGATCACATGCGTCCGCCCCTGAGACGCGACCGGGTGCCCCGCGACAGCCTGTCGTCGCCGGGCACCCGCCCATGTTCCCCTCGCCCCATGTTCCCCTCGGCCCGCGTTCTCCTCGGCCCGCGTTCCCCTCGCCTGTCGGTCACCCCGGCTCGTTGTTCACCCCGGCTCGTCGTTCGCCCGCGTCACTTCACGGTCTGGCGAGGTTGAGCCCGCCGGAGCGGAACGGCGCGACCGTCACGTCCGCGCCGGGAAAACCCGCCCCCCGTACGGCCTGCGTCACGTCGGTCAGCCGGGCTACCCGGTCGGCGAGATCGGCGTCCACCTCCACCCGCACCCCGTCGCCGAGATCCCGCACCCGCAGGTTCCCGGCCCGCAGTCCCGCGGCGGTGAGCAGGCCGCGCACCACCCGCTCCGCGGCCTCGATCCGGTGCAGCCGGGTCGCCGTCACCTCGACGCCGTAGGCGATACGGCTCGCCAGGCACGGCGCCGCGGGCTTGTCCCACGTCACCAGCCCCCAGGCCAGGCTCGTCCGGCGCACCTCCGCCTTGGTGAACCCGGCGTCCCGCAGCGGGGCGAGCACCCCCCGCTCGTCGGCCGCCCTGATTCCCGGCCTGAACGGATCCACCGCGTCGTCGGCGTTGGTCCCGGTGGCGATGTGCGCGCAGCCGTGCCTCGCCGCCACCTCGCCGATCACGTCGAGCACCTCCGACTTGCAGAAGTAGCAGCGGCCACGCCCGTTCGCGCGATACCCGGCGCTGCCCAGTTCGTTCGTCCGGGGCAGCAGGTGCCGTACACCCTGCCCCGCGGCGAACTCCGTGGCCGCGGCGAGTTCCTCCACCGCCAGGCTCTCCGACACCGCCGTCACCGCGACCACCTGGGACCGGCCGAGCGCCCGGACCGCCGCGGCCAGCACGAACGCCGAGTCCGCCCCGCCCGAGAACGCCACCGCCACCGTCCCCAGGCCGGCCAGCCGCTCCATCAGCCCGGCCAGCCTGTCCTCCGGCCCGCCCGCCGCAGGAACGTCACCCTCATTCCCCGCGAGACCGGAGGACGTACCCCGGACCGGTCGCGAGATGGCGGCTCCCCGGGAAGGCGTGCGTCCTGTGACGGTGGCGTCCAAAGGTGTGACCTCTGCGGTGTCGATGGGTGCGATCCCCGCGGTGGCGGTGCCGTCCGGTGGGGTGACCGTGGGTTGGGTTTCGGTGGTGGTCCCTGCGGATTCAGCCATCGCCGTCTCCATCTCGGTGTGAGCGGCCGTGCTCTTCCTGCTCCGTGCTCATCAGCAGTGCGCGCGCGGCCGTCTCACGCAGGGTGCTGTCCAGAGCGGTCGCGGCCGCCGCGACGTCGTCGTACTCGGGCTTCGCCGCGTGCGGGCCGTGTTTGATCCTGATCCGGTGCCCGTCCAGCTCGACCTCCGTCACGTGCCGGGGAAGCGCGGTCCGTTCCACCGCCAGCTCGCGGACTCCCAGCGCCCCGGTCTCGGCGAAGACCAGTTCCCTGAGCACGGGTACGGCGGGCGGCCGGCACAGGACGTGCAGAACGTGCGCGGGGCGGCCCTTCTTCATGGTCGCCGGGGTGACCCACGCGTCCAGCGCGCCCGCCGCCAGCGCCCGCCCGATCGTGTGACCGAGCACCTCCCCGGTGACGTCGTCCACGTTCGTCTCCAGCACGGAGAGCCTTTCGACGCCGTCCAGCCGGGCGGAAGGGGCGTCACCACCATCGGTCCGACCGAGTCTCGTCGCCGGTTCGGTCGGTGCAGGAGGGGTGCCGTGGCCCGGCGCAGGGCCGTCCGTATGAGACGCGCGGTGGGAGACGGCGGCGGAGCGGTGGGCGAGGGTGACGGCGACGATGTTGGGCCGGTCGGGGAGGAGCCGGGTGCCGGCGCCGTAGCCGGTGGCGACGACGGTCATGTCGGGAGGCGGGTCGTAGCGCGCTGACATGGCGCGGAGCAGGGCGGCGCCCGTGGGGGTGACGGTCTCGCCCCTGAGGTCGCTGCCGGTGACCCGGGCGCCGGTCAGGAGGGCGGCGGTGGCGGGCGCGGGAACCGGGAGCACGCCGTGCCGGGTGGTGACGGTGCCGGACCCGAGGGGGAGCGGGCCGCAGTAGACCTCTGTCACGCCGAGCAGGTGCAGGGCCGCGGCGACGCCGACGATGTCCACCAGCGCGTCGTGTCCGCCCAGCTCGTGCAGGTGGACGTGGGCGGGGTCCTCGCCGTGCAGGCGTCCCTCCACGTCGGCTATCGCCGTCAACGCGGCCGTGGCCAGGGCCGCGACCGGTTCCGGCCGGGCGCGCGCGGCCAGGGCGATGACCTCGGCGGCGGCGCGTTCGGTCGCCGTGTCGGTCACCCGCACCTCGGCTCGGGTGGCGGCCAGGCCGTGGGTGACCACGCGTTCGGCGGTCAGCTCCCATCCGGTGAGCCCGGTGGAGCCGATCGCCGCTTCGATGCCCTCCAGCGGGGCGCCCGCGTCGATCAGCGCGCCCAGCGTCATGTCGCCCGCGATCCCGGTGAAGGGCGTGATCCAGCAGATCATGACATTCCTTGTCCGCTTTCGGCCTGTCCGCTTTCGGCCTGTCCGTTGCCCACGTGTCCGCCGTCTGCCGGTCGCCTGTTGGCCGGTTCGTTGCCGATGTGTCCGTTGTCCGCCGGTTCGCTGGCAGGCAGCCGCCGCCCGTCGTGGGGCTGCCGGTCGCTCGTGGCCGTGGTCGTCGTGGGGTCTCTCGGTATGGCGGCGGTGACCGTGTCCGCCGTTTCGACGGGGTCCGGGGCGGAAGCCGTACGGAGTCGGCGCCGGGTCGCCGGCTGGGCTAGGCGGTGGGCGGCCATGGCGGCGGCGAAGCCGGAGTCGATGTTGACCACGGTGACGCCGGCCGCGCAGGAGGAGAGCATGGCGAGGAGCGCGGTCACCCCTTCGAAGGCGGCGCCGTACCCGGTGGAGGTGGGGACGGCGATCACCGGACCGCGTACGAGACCGCCGACGGCGCTGGCCAGGGCGCCCTCCATACCGGCGACCACGATCACCGCGTCGGCGGCCCGCAGGCGTTCCGCCTCGGCGAGCAGCCGATGCAGCCCGGCGACGCCCACATCGCGCACGACGTCGACGGTGAGGCCGATCGCCTTCGCCACGGCGGCCGCCTCCGAAGCGACCGGCCCGTCCGACGTTCCCGCCGTGACGACGGTCACCGCGAAACCTCGGGGCGCCGCCGGACGCCAGACCAGCAGCCGGGCCACGGCGTCGTAGCTCCCGGCCCCCTGGAACCCGGGCACGGCGGCGAGGACGGCGTCGGCGGTCGCGGGGCCGACGCGGGTCACCAGGACGGCGCCGGTGTTGCGGGCGAGGAGGGCGGAGACGATCGCGATGATCTCGTCCGCGGTCTTGCCCGGGCCGTAGACCACCTCTGGCAGTCCTTGGCGGGCCTCGCGGTCGAGGTCGACGCGGGCGAAGCCGAGATCGAGGGACTCGGCGGTCTCGGAGACGGCGGTGCCGGAGGCGGAGGGGTGGGAGACGGCGGGCTCGGAGGACGTCGGCGGGTGATCGGCGGGGTGGGAGGTCATGAGCGGGAGGCGGGTGGGGCGGCGAGGTAGGGGATGGTCTGGGGGCCTTCGGGGAGGACGCAGACCCGGGCGCCGGGCCCGGCGGCGGCCAGTTCGGCGGCGACGGTGGCGGCGATGTCGCCGGTCTGTTCGAGGTGCGCGGTGGCGAGGTCGGCGTCGGTCAGATACGAGGTGTGCATGACGACCCGCACGGCCGCCTGGATGCGGGCCTGGATCTGGACCTGCCACTGGTCGGGGATCGTCTGGGGGCGGGCGGCGATCTCGTCGAGCAGGGCCTGGGGGGACGCCGCGGAGGCGAGGACCTCGCGGTAGGAACCGTGGTCGGGGAAGCCGTCACGGCACTCCGCCGCGCACACGATCACGCCGCCCGGCCGTACCACCTGGTAGGCCGCGGACATGCCCTTGACCGCCTGGTAGAGGTTCTGGTCGAGGGGGTAGCCGGAGTTGGTGGTGATCACGACGTCGAAGGGGGCGTCGACCCTGCGCATGGCCAGCTCGCGGGCCGCGGCGGTGGCGGCGGCGTGCATGGGCAGGATGTCGCCGCCGAACGCGGCCACGATGTCCTTGTCCCTGTTGAGGATCACGTCGAGGGAGAAGGTGACGCCGGTGCCGGCGGCGATCGCCCGGACGTCGTCGTGGACGGGGTTGCCCTCGATGACGCCCCAGGTGGCCCGTTCGTGCCCGATCCTGGCCGCGTCGTGCAGGGTGAGCACGGTCTCCAGGGCGGCGAGGCCGGGGGCGACGAGCTTGGGGCCGCCGGAGAAGCCGGCGAAGAAGTGCGGTTCGACGAAACCGGTGGTGATCCGCACGTCGGCCTCGACCCAGGCGCTGTTCAGCCAGACGGGGACGTCCTTGCCGAAGACCCCCATATAGGTGAGCGTGGAGCTGTCCCTGGCGTCGTGGTTGACGATCCGCACCGAGCCGGCGACCGAGGGGCCGAACATCTCCAGGAGTTCGGCCTCGGTGTTGCCGCGGTGGGTGCCGGTGGCGATGAGGATCGTCACGTCGGCGGGATCGACGAGCCCGTCCAGCTCGGCCAGGATCGCGGGGATCATCAGGTGCCTGGGCTGGGGCCGGGTGCCGTCGCAGGCGGAGATGGCGACCGTCTGGCCGCGCCGTACGCGCTCGCGGAGGGGCGGGCCCGCCACGGGGGAGCGCAGGGCGGCGAGCAGCACCTCGGTCTGGTCGGCGGCGGCCGGGTGGTGGACGGGGGTCACCACGGTGGTGGCCTCCTCGGGCAGCTCCACCTCCAGCCCCGTCTCGCCGTACGACAGGTGGACCTTCATCGTGTCTCCTCCGCGAGCTCCGCCCACAGTTCCTCGGGGATCTCGGTCCCGGCGAGGGCGACGTCGTCGGCCACCTCGTCCGGGGTGCGGGCGCCGACGACCACGCCGGTGACCGCGGGGTGCCGCAACGGGAAGCGGAGGGCGGCGGCGGCGAGCGGCACGCCGTACTCGGCGCACCGGCCGGCCATCCAGCGCGCCCGGCGCAGCACGTCGTCGGAGGCGGGCGCGTAGTCGAAGTGGGCGCCCGGCCGCGGGTCGGCCAGCACGCCGCTGTTGAACACCCCGGCCACCAGCACCCCGACCTCCCGGCTCGCGCACAGCGGCAGGAGTTCGGCGGCGGCGCCCCGGTCGAGCAGGCTGTACCGTCCGGCGACCATCACGCAGTCGACGTCGGTCTCGGCGACGAACCTGGTCAGCATCTCCGACTGGTTCATCCCGACGCCGATCGCCCGCACGGCCCCCTCGTCGCGCAGCTGGGCGAGCGCCGGGTACGCCTGCGTGACGGCCTCCTCCCAGTGGTCGTCCGGATCGTGGATCAGCAGGATGTCGAAGGCGTCGAGCCCGGAACGCTCCAGGCTGTCGGCCACCGAGCGGTAGACGCCGTCACGGGTGTAGTCGCGCCGCCGTACGACGGGGGCCTCGTGGTCGAAGGCGTCGGTGCCCGCGGTCGTACGGCCGGGCTCCAGCAGCCTGCCGACCTTGGTGGACACCACGGTCTGGGCCCTGGCCGCCGTGTCGAGCCCGGACAGGTAGTCGCCGAGGCGGTGCTCGGCGAGTCCGGCCCCGTAGTGCGGCGCGGTGTCGAAATAGCGGATTCCCGCCTCCCAGGCCGCGTCGAGCGTCGCGGCGGCGGCGTCCTCGCTCACGGCTGAGAACAGGCCGCCGAGCGGTGCGGTGCCGAGGCCCACACGTGAGACGGTGACCCCGCTGCGGCCCAGCGGGACGCGCTCGGCGACGAGCTGCGCGTCCATCATTCCTCCTCCGAAGTGGTTCCGACGGTGCCGAGCACCGCGCGGAGCCAGGTCTCTGTGGTGTTTATGTGCATCAGCGCCGCGGCCTGCGCCAGCGTGGAGTTCCTCGCGGCCAGCGCGTTGTAGATCGCCTCGTGCTCGGCGACCGTCCGATCGGAGCTGTTGGTCTCGACTGTGCCGCGCCAGACGCGCATCCGCAGGGTTCTGCCGGAGATGCCGTCGAGCAGCGTGGAGAGGGTCTCGTTGCCGGTCGCGGCGACCACCGTGCGGTGGAAGGCGGCGTCGAACCGGTTGAGCTCCTCTATGTCGTCGCTGGCCGCGCGCATCGCCTCCAGGTGCTCGCGGATCTCGGCGAGCTGGTCGTCGGAGATGCGGGACGCGGCGAGCCCGGTGGCGGCGGGTTCCAGCAGCCGCCGGACCTCGACGATCTCCAGCAGGGTGTCGTCGCGGAGCAGCTCGACCGCCAGGCCGAGCCCTTCGAGCAGCAGGCGGGGCTCCAGGCTCGTGACGTAGGTGCCGTCGCCCCTTCGCACGTCGAGGACGCGGGCGACGACCAGTGCCTTGACGGCCTCGCGCAGCGGGTTGCGCGAGACCCCGAGCTGGGCGGCGAGCTGGTGTTCGGGGGGCAGTCTCGCGCCGGGGGGCAGCGCCCCGGTCTGAATGAGAGCCCGGATGCGCGAGATGGCCTCGTCGGTCAGGGACATCTGGATAAGCCTCCAGGGCGGTCACGCGCGCTCATATCGAGCTGAAACATAACAGACATCCCATGTTCTGGGGAGGGGTGTCGAGGAGGCTTCGCCCCAGGAGGGCAGACATGGGCTGTCTCGTCGACGACTTGTCCATGTGAGAGGGGACGAATACCGATTTAGGGGAAATTAGGTGGGAGGTCTAGACACCAGCCATCCGAGTGGCCTACAAAGACATCCCATGTTCATGTGGTGAACGTCGCTACATCTTCCCGAAACATCAAGGGGGTCCAGGCCGTGCGCAAGGTTCACGCCGAGAGAGGCCGGTGGACGTGACCGAGCTCATCACCGATGTCCAGACCTACGACATCAGGTTCCCCACGTCACGCCATCTGGACGGCTCCGACGCCATGAACCCGGAGCCCGACTACTCCGCCGCCTACGTGGTCGTGCGGACCAGCGAGGGGCAGGAGGGACACGCGCTGGCGTTCACCGTCGGCCGCGGCAACGAGATCGAGGTCGCCGCGATCGACTCACTCGCCGCGCTGGTGACCGGCCTGCCCGTCGCGGAGGTGCTCGGCGACCTGGGCGGTGTCTCGCGCCGGCTCACCGGCGACAGCCAGCTCCGCTGGCTCGGCCCGGAGAAGGGCGTCATCCACATGGCGGCCGGCGCCGTGCTCAACGCGCTGTGGGACCTGCGCGCCAGGCGCGAGGGCAAGCCGCTGTGGCGGTTGCTGTCGGAGCTGACCCCGGAGCAGCTCGTCGACGTCGTCGACTTCCGCTACCTGGAGGACGCGCTCACCCGCGAGGAGGCGCTGGACATCCTGCGCCGCGCCGAACCGGGCCGGGCGGAGCGCCGCGAGCGGCTGCTCGCCGAGGGCTACCCCGCCTACACCACCACGCCGGGCTGGCTGGGCTACACCGACGAGAAGCTCGTACGGCTGGCGAAGGAGGCCGTCGCCGACGGGTTCACCCAGATCAAGCTCAAGGTCGGCGCCGATCTCGCGGGCGACGTGCACCGGATGCGGCTGGCCCGCCAGGCGGTCGGACCCGGCATCCGGATCGCGATCGACGCGAACCAGGCGTGGGGCGTCCGCCAGGCGGTCGAGTGGCTCGCCCCGCTCGCCGAGTTCGACCCGTACTGGATCGAGGAGCCCACCTCACCCGACGACGTGCTCGGCCACGCGGCGATCCGCGAGAAGGTCGCCCCGATCAAGGTCGCCACCGGCGAGCACACCCACAACCGGGTGATGTTCAAGCAGCTCCTCCAGGCGGGCGCCATCGACATCCTCCAGCTCGACGCGGCCAGGGTCGGCGGGGTGAACGAGAACATCGCCATCCTGCTGCTCGCCGCCAAGTTCGGCGTGCCGGTCTGCCCGCACGCGGGCGGCGTGGGGCTGTGCGAGATGGTGCAGCACTTCTCCATGTTCGACTACGTCGCGGTGAGCGGGTCGACCGAGGACCGGGTGATCGAGTACGTCGACCACCTGCACGAGCACTTCACCGACCCCGTCGTCATCCGCGACGGCAACTACCTCGCCCCCGCCGAGCCGGGCATCGGCGCGCGGATGCACCCCAAGTCGATCGCCGACTACGGCTACCCCGACGGCCCGGAGTGGACGGCCCCCGTGGCGGAGGCGGTGTGATGGGCGACTTCGACGGCCTGACCGCGATCGTCACCGGCGGCGCGTCCGGCATCGGGCTGGCGACGGCCCTGCTGCTGGCCGAGCGCGGCGCGAGGGTGGCGTGCCTGGACCTCGCGGCCGACGTCCCCGCGCCGCTGATCGGCGTCCGCGCCGACGTGACCGACGACGCCGGGGTCCGGGCGGCGGTGACCGAGGCGGCCGAACGCCTCGGCGGAATCGACGTCCTGGTCGGCAACGCCGGGATCGGGGCCCAGGGCGGCATCGAGGACAACGACGACGAGGAGTGGCGGCGGGTCTTCGACGTCAACGTCTTCGGCCTGGTCCGCACGGCCCGCGCCGCCCTGCCGTACCTGCGGGCCTCCCGGGCCGCCGCGATCGTGCACACCTGCTCGGTCGCCGCCACCGCGGGACTGCCCCAGCGGGTCCTCTACTCGTCGACGAAGGGGGCCGTGCTCTCGCTGACCAGGGCGATGGCCGCGGACCTCGTAGGCGACGGAATCAGGGTCAACTGCGTCAACCCCGGCACCGCCGACACCCCCTGGGTGGGACGGCTGCTGGAGACGGCGAGTGACCCGGCCGCCGAGCGCGCGGCGCTGTCCGCCAGGCAGCCGATGGGCCGCCTGGTCACCGCCGGGGAGGTGGCCGAAGCCATCGCCTACCTGGCGAGCCCGCGCTCCGGCTCCACCACCGGCACCGATCTCGCCGTCGACGGCGGCATGCAGGGGCTCCGGCTACGGCCGCGAGCCGAGAAGGAGCAGAGATGAAACGACTCGTCCTGGGCGCGGTTCTCGCCCTGCCGGTGGTGCTGACGGCGGCCTGCGGTTCCGGAGCCACCACCGGAGCCACCGGAGCGGACGCCAAGCCGCTCGTCGGCGTCGACTACCCCCGGTCCGACACCGACTTCTGGAACTCCTACATCCAGTACGTCCCGCGGTACGCCAAGGAGACAGGCGCCGAGCTGAAGACGACGAACTCGCAGAACGACATCGGCACGCTCACCGCGAACGTGCAGAGCTTCGTCAGCCAGGGCGTCAAGGGCGTCGTCGTCGCCCCGCAGGACACCGCCGCCGTGGCGCCGACCCTGCAGCAGCTCAACGCCAAGAAGATCCCCGTGGTGATGGTCGACACCCGGCCTGAGCAGGGCGACGCGTTCATGGTGGTACGCGCGGACAACCGAGCGTACGGCGAGAAGGCCTGCCGCTTCCTCGGCGAGAAGCTGGCGAAGAAGGGCAAGGTCGTGATGCTCCAGGGCGACCTGGCCTCGATCAACGGCCGGGACCGCACCGAAGCGTTCAACGAGTGCATGAAGACGAACTACCCCGAGATCAAGGTGTTCGGCGAGGCCACCAACTGGGACGGCGCCGTCGCCTCGCAGAAGCTGCAGACGGTGATGACCGCCAACCCGGACGTCAAGGGCGTCTACATGCAGTCGAGCTTCGCGCTGTCGGGCACCCTCCAGGTGCTCAAGCAGCGCGGCGTGCTGGTGCCGCCCGACGACCCCAAGCACGTCTTCGTGATCTCCAACGACGGCATCCCGCAGGAGCTGAAGGAGATCGCCGCGGGCAACATCGACGCGACCGTGTCGCAGCCCGCCGACCAGTACGCCAAGTACGCGCTGGAGTACGCCACGGCGGCCATCGGCGGCAAGAAGTTCCAGCCGGGCCCGACCGACCACGACAGCACGATCATCCAGGTCCGGCCCGGACTGCTGGAGGACCAGCTCTCCGCGCCCCTGGTCACCGCCGACGGCGCGACCTTCGGCGACGTCCCGAGCGTCAAGCACGACGACAAGTCGCTCTGGGGCAACAACCTCAACAAGTAAGGGAAGAGGCGCGAGCGGTATGGCTACCTCGGGGAAGGGCCGATGAGCCCGGCACCCGCCGCCCGGAGCGGGGAGCAGGTCCCGCCCATCGCCGAGGCGGCGCACATCACCAAACGGTACGGCGAGACCGTGGCGCTGAACGACGCGGGCATCACGATCAGGCCGGGCGAGACCCACGCGCTCGTCGGCCGCAACGGAGCCGGCAAGTCGACCCTGGTCTCCATCCTGACCGGGCTGCAGGCGCCCGACGAGGGCGAGGTGCGGTTCGGCGGCGACGCCTCGCCGCGCCTCGCCGACCGTGACGCCTGGCGGGAACGGGTGGCCTGCGTCTACCAGAAGTCCACGATCATCCCCGAGCTGACGGTTGCGGAGAACCTCTTCCTCAACCGGCACGACCGGGGCGGGCTGAAACTGATCAGCTGGCAGACCCTGCGGCGCAAGGCCGCCGAGCTGCTCGACACCTGGTCGGTGGACGTCGACGTGCGGCGGCCCGCGGGTGAGCTGGACGTGGAGCAGCGGCAGTTCGTGGAGATCGCGCGGGCGCTGTCCTTCGGCGCCCGGTTCATCATCCTGGACGAGCCGACCGCGCAGCTCGACGGCGCGGCCATCGCGCGCCTGTTCACCCGGATCCGCACGTTGCAGGAGCAGGGCGTCACCTTCCTGTTCATCAGCCACCACCTCCAGGAGATCTACGAGATCTGCGACATGGTGACGGTCTTCCGCGACGCGCGGCACATCCTGACCACGACCGTCGCCGAGCTTCCGCACGCGGAGCTGGTCGCGGCGATGGCGGGGGAGGCCACCGGCCTGCAGGAACCCTCCACCAGGCAGGCCGTGCCCGCCGCGGCCCCGGTGCTGCTCGGGGTGCGCGGGCTCAGCGCCGGTGACGTCTACCGGGAGGTCGACT
This sequence comes from Dolomitihabitans soli, assembly GCF_022213955.1. Lineage (GTDB taxonomy): Bacteria > Actinomycetota > Actinomycetes > Streptosporangiales > Streptosporangiaceae > Streptosporangium_A > Streptosporangium_A soli. The sequence continues at coordinate 1,069,955 of NZ_JAKNTW010000001.1, forward strand.
TCGACGTGCGGGCCGGGGAGATCGTCGGCCTGGCCGGAGCGGGCGGCAGCGGCAAGACGGAGGTCGCCGAGACCGTCGCCGGGCTGCGGGCCGCCGACTCCGGCACCGTGGAGGTCGACGGGAGACGTCCCCGCCCGGGCAGCGTGCCGAGCGCGCTGGCCGCCGGGGTGGGGTTCGTCCCCCGTGACCGGCACCAGCAGGGCTTCGTGCCGATGATGTCCATCGCCGACAACGCGACCATGACGATCCCCGAGCGGCTGGGCGGCGGCGGATTCATCAGCAACCGCCGCCGCGACGGGCTCGCCGCGAAAATGATCGACAATCTGGCGATCAAGACGCCCGGGCCCGAGCTGCCCGTGATGGGCCTGTCCGGCGGAAACCAGCAGAAGGTCGTGATGGCCAGGGCGCTGGCCAACGACCCCCGCCTGCTGGTGCTGATCACCCCCACGGCCGGCGTGGACGTGCGCTCCAAGGAGTTCCTGCTCGGCAAGGTCGAGGAGATCGCCGACGCGGGGACCGGAGTGGTGATCGCCTCTGACGAACTTGATGATCTACGGCTGTGCGACCGGCTCCTGGTGATGTTCCAGGGCCGGATCGTCGCCGAGATGGCCGCCGGCTGGCACGACCACGAGGTGGTGGCCGCCATGGAAGGAGTCGACCTCGATGCCTGACACCAAGACCGCCGAATCGCCCCCCACCGGGGCACGGCCCCCTGGAGGAGGCGGTCTGCGCGCGGGACGGATCCCCATCGCGCGGCTGCGCGACTTCGCGCTGATCCCCGCCGTGATCGTGATCGCGATCGTCGGGCAGATCGTCAACCCGATCTTCCTGCAGGGCGACAACCTGATCAACATCCTGCAGACCATGTCGGAGATCTCGCTGCTCGTACTGGCGCAGACGGTCATCCTGGTCACCGGCAAGATGGACCTCTCGCTGGAGTCCACCTTCGGACTCGCCCCCGGCATCGCCGCCTGGCTGACCGTCGCCGTCGGCTCCGGCGCCGGCCTCGGGCTGCTGTCAGGCGGGTGGTCGATCCCGATCACGCTGGCCGTCGGCGCGCTGATCGGCGCGGTGAACGCGCTGTTCATCGTCCGCTTCGGACTCAACGGCTTCATCGTGACGCTCGGCATGCTCATCGTGCTGCGCGGCCTGCTCACCGGCATCTCCGGCGGACAGACCTTCTTCAACCTGCCGGAGTCGATGCTGTATCTCGGCTCCACCCTCTGGTTCGGGGTGCCCGTCTCGATCTTCCTGTGCCTGGCGTTGTTCATCGTCGGCATCGTGATCCTCGGCTTCACCCGGTTCGGCCGGGCCCTGTACGCCATCGGCGGCAACCTCGACGCCGCCAGGGCCGCGGGCATCAGGACGGACCGGGTGCTGTGGATCGCCCTCATCAGCGCCAGCCTGCTGGCCGCGCTCGGCGGCCTGCTGCTGTCGGGCCGGCTGGCCTCCGTCGCCGCCGCCCAGGGCGACGGCGCGATCTTCACCGTCTTCGCCGCCGCGGTCATCGGCGGCGTGAGCCTCAACGGCGGCAAGGGCACGATGTTCGGCGCGTTCACCGGCATCCTGCTCCTCTACATGATCCAGAACGTGCTGACCCTCGCCGGCGTCCCCGCCCAGTGGATCGAGGCGCTGAACGGCGCGATCATCCTCATCGCGCTCGTCCTGTCCCGCCTGACCGGCGGCAAGGCCCAGGAATAGCGCGGAAGCACACCCCCTCACCCCCCTATCGATGGGATACAGATGACTGACTACTCACGCAGGGCCGTCCTCGGGACGAGCCTCGGCGCGGCGGCCGGGTCGCTGCTGGTCGCCGGCGTCGGCGCGGAGGGCGCGCTGGCCGCGAGCTCCGCCGGGTACGGCGCGCCGGGCGCCAACCCGCTGAAGCTCTGGTACAACCGTCCCGCCGAGCAGTGGCTGGAAGCCCTCCCCGTGGGCTGCGGGCGGCTGGGCGCGATGGTGTTCGGCGGCGTGGCGACCGAGCGGCTGCAACTCAACGAGGACAGCGTGTGGGGCGGCGGGCCGCACGTCTACGACCCGCCCGACGCGCTGGCGGCGCTGCCCGAGATCAGGAAGCTGGTCTGGGAGGAGAAGTGGAAGGCCGCGCAGAACCTCGCCGATGAGAAGTTCATGGGCCGGCCCACCGAGCAGGCGCCCTACCAGGTGCTCGGCGACCTCGCGCTGACCTTCCCCGGCGCCGGCGAGTTCACCGAGTACCGCCGCGAGCTCGACCTGACCCAGGCGGTCAGCACGGTGAGTTACCTGAGCGGCGGCGTCCGGCACTCCCGCGAGGTGTTCGCCAGCAAGCCCGACCAGGTGATCGTGGTCCGGCTGACGGCGGACAAGCCGGGCTCGGTGTCCTTCGAGGCCGCGTTCGCCAGCCCGCAGAGCTCCGCCGCAGTGGTGGTGGACAAGAGCACGATCGCGCTCAACGGGATCAGCGGCGAGTGGCAGGGACGGCCGGGCGCGGTCAGGTTCCAGGCGCTCGCCCGCGCCGAGGCCAAGGGCGGCGAGGTCCGCACGGACGCCGGCAAGCTGATCGTCGAGGGCGCCGACTCGGTGACCGTGCTGATCTCCATGGGCACGAGCTACCGTGACTTCAAGGACGTCGGCGGCGACCCGGCGAAGGTGGCGGACAAGCACCTCACGCGTGCGTCCGGCCGGCCGTACGAGGTGCTGCGGCGCACCCACGTACGCGACTACCAGGAGCTGTTCGGGCGGGTGGAGATCGACCTCGGCACCTCCGAGGCGGTCGCGCTGCCCACCGACGAGCGGATCGCCAGGAAGCAGCTCGACAGCGACCCGCAACTCGCGGCGTTGTACTTCCAGTACGGGCGCTACCTGTTGATCTCCAGTTCCCGCTCGCCCGGCCACGCGGCCAACCTGCAGGGCATCTGGAACGATTCGATGAACCCGGCGTGGGAGTCGAAGTACACCATCAACATCAACGCCGAGATGAACTACTGGCCGGCGGCTCCGACGAACCTGATGGAGTGCTTCGACCCGCTGTTCGACCTGATCGGCGACCTCGCGGAGTCCGGCGCGAAGACCGCTCAGACGATGTACGGCGCGGGCGGCTGGGTGGCGCACCACAACACGGACGGCTGGCGCGGCACGGCACCCGTCGACTTCGCCTTCTACGGCGTGTGGCCGACCGGCGGGGCCTGGCTCTGCACCGTCTTCTGGGAGCGTTACCTCTACACCGGTGACGAGACGGCGCTGCGGAAGCACTTCCCGATCATCAAGGGCTCCGTCCAGTTCTTCCTCGACACGCTCCAGGTCGATCCCAAGACGAACTACCTGGTCACCAACCCCTCGCACTCGCCCGAGGTGGGGCACCACGAGGACGGCGACGAGAACGTCAGCATCTGCGCCGGTCCGACGATGGACATGCAGATCCTGCGTGACCTGTTCGCCGCGTTCGAGGGCGCCTCCGAGGCGCTCGGTGACGACGAGGAGATGCGCGCGAAGGTCGCCGAGGCCAGATCGCGGCTCGCGCCCACCCAGGTCGGGCACCTCGGCCAGATCCAGGAGTGGCTGGAGGACTACCGCGGTGACGCCGCGCTGTCGCGCAGCAGGCACATCTCCCACCTGTGGGGGCTGTTCCCGAGCCACCAGATCGACCCCAGGCTCGCCCCCGAGCTGGCCACGGCCGCACGGCGCACCCTGGAACTGCGTGGCGAGGCCGGCGCCGGCTGGTCGCTCGCCTGGAAGATCAATTTCTGGGCGCGGCTGCTGGACTCGGTCGAGGCGTACAAGCGGCTGTCCAATCTGCTGATCCCCGCCCGCACCGCGCCCAACATGTTCGACCTGCACCCGCCCTTCCAGATCGACGGCAACTTCGGCGGCACCTCGGGGATCACCGAGATGCTGCTGCAGAGCCACGGCGACCAGGTCAGCCTGCTGCCCGTGCTGCCCGCCGCATGGCCGGCCGGATCGGTCCGCGGGTTGCTGGCCCGTGGCGGGTTCGAGATCTCGCTGGAGTGGCGTGGCGGCGCCGTGCACCGGGGCACCGTCAAGTCAACGCTCGGGCGCGAGCTGCGGCTGCGCACCCCCGCGCCCGTCACGGTGACCAGCGGAGGCCATCCGGTCCAGGTCCAGCGTCCGGAGCCGAACGTGGTCGTCTTCGACACGCGTCGCGGGAGTGACTACGAGATTCGCCCTGGGGCCTGACCCCGTTCCCCGGTCCGGGTGGAAACGCCATCCGGATCGGGCCTTCCGGATCGGGCCAGGCGGCGGGGCACGGGCGGTCTGCGGCCGGCTCGCGGCCTGCCCGGGGCGGCGGCTCCCGTGGGGTGCGCAAGGCGGCGGCCGGCTCGTGGTGGTCCCCGCCGGGGCGCGGTCAGACCTTGCGCCGGGCCCTCGTGCCGTCGGTGCGGATGCGGACGATGGCGCGGGCGGTGAGCAGGGCGATGACGGCGACGATCTGGCCGCCGAGGACGATGCGGTTGACGTCGACCGCGGGCTTCCACCGGACATCGCCGTTCTTGATCACGAAGACGCCCGCCGCCGTCGCGCCGAGCCCGTAGCCGCCGCCGGATCCCTGACCCGCACGCTGGGCCTCCTGCTTGCCGCTGCCTCCGCCACCGCCGCTGGCGACCCGGGCGACGGGGATCACCGTCACGCCGTCCTCGGTGATCGGCTCCCCGAACACCCGTTTGACCGTCGCGGCGTCCTGTGACTGCTCGACCATCTCCATGACGTCCATCGCTGTCTCCTCTTCGCAGACCTCAGCTGTCTCTACCCACCATGCCTCGATACAGCCGTCTGAAAATTTCATATGGGGTCTGATGATTTCAGACACACGAGCTGGCGAAACGACCGGGAGATATTTCGACAATTGACCCATGTAGTGCGGATAAATACCCTCCGATCAGGCTCAAAAGGGCTGAAATGGTTCGGAAGAGGCGCCCCGCGTTCTGCGGAAAGTCTCCGGAGGTATCCGTCATGCAGTCACCCCCCATCCGATCCCGGGCCAGAGCCCGCGCGGCGCTCGTCCTGTTCGGGCTGGTCGCCGCCTTCCTGCTGCCCGCCGGGCCCGCCGACGCCTCGGCGGCGCTCCGCGTGCACGCCGCCGCCCGAGGCAAGTTCATCGGCGCCGCACTCGCCACCGGTCCTCTCGCGAACGAGACCTCCTACCGCTCCATCGCCGGGTCGGAGTTCAACCAGATCACCGCCGAGAACGCGATGAAGTGGGACGCCACCGAACCCTCCCAGGGCCAGTTCAGCTTCTCCGGCGCCGACGCGATCGTCAACTTCGCCACCCAGAACAGCCAGCAGGTGCACGGGCACACGCTCGTCTGGCACAGCCAGACCCCGAGCTGGGTGCAGGGCCTGGGCGCCACGGCGATGCGCTCGGCGATGCAGAACCACATCAGCCAGGTCGTCGGCCGTTACGCGGACAACCCCGCGGTGGTCTCCTGGGACGTCGTCAACGAGGTCTTCGACGACAACGGCAACATGCGCAACTCGTTCTGGTACCAGACGTTGGGGCAGAGCTACATCGCCGACGCCTTCCGGGCCGCCCGCGCCGCCGACCCCGACGCGCGGCTGTGCATCAACGACTACAACGTCGAGGGCGTCAACGCCAAGAGCACCGCGATGTACAACCTCGTCCAGTCGCTGCGCGCCCAGGGCGTGCCGGTGGACTGCGTGGGCCTCCAGGGTCACCTGGCCATCCAGTACGGCTTCCCGGGCCAGCTCCAGCAGAACCTGCAGCGCTTCGCCGACCTGGGCGTCCAGGTGAGGATCACCGAGCTGGACATCCGGATGGAGATGCCCCGCAGCTCCGCCAAGGACACCACGCAGGCCACCTACTACCGCGACGTGGTCAACGCCTGCCTGGCGGTCACCCAGTGCGCCGGGGTCACGATCTGGGGCTTCACCGACAAGTACTCCTGGGTCCCCGACACCTTCTCCGGCCAGGGCGCGGCGTTGATCTACGACGAGAACTACGGGAAGAAACCCGCCTACAACGCGGTGCACGACGCGCTGGCGGGCGGTGGCAGCACCGACACGACGCCGCCGACGACCCCCGGCACCCCCACCGCCGCCAACCTCACCTCAACCGGAGCCACCCTCACCTGGACCGCCTCCACCGACACCGGCGGCAGCGGCCTCGCCGG
>NZ_JAKNTW010000027.1 GCF_022213955.1 Dolomitihabitans soli
CCATTGCTGGTTGGTGCCGTTGCCGTCGGCCCACTGGACGATCGCGCCGCCGTTGGCGGTGGAGAAGTTGTAGACGTCCAGGACCTTGCCGGAGTGGCGGGACTTGACGCGGTAGTAGCCGCCGCCGGAGTCGACGAACTGCCACTGCTGCTGGTTGCCGTTGTTGCGGGTCCATTGGGTGATGCGGCCGCCGTCGGCGGTCGAGAGGTTGTAGACGTCCAGGGCTTTGCCGCTGGTGCGGTTGACCAGGACGTACCAGGCGTTGGTGTCGACGGTGGCCGCGTTGGCGGACTGAATTTGAATGGCGACGAACAGGCTCGCCAGTAAGGTGGCCACCGTCGCGAGGACGGCCAGGGATCTGAATTTCACGATGTGCTCCGATTCATCCGACTCGGACGAGCTGCCACTGCTGGTTGCTGCCGTTCCAGTCGGAGTACTGGACGATGTTGGCTCCGTCTGCGGTGGAGGCCCCCTGGACTTCGAGCGCCTTGTTGCTGTTGCGGTTGATCAGGCGGAGGTAGCCGCCGGAGTCGGCCACCTTCCACTGCTGGTTGGTGCCGTTGCCGTCGGCCCACTGGACGATGGAGCCCCCGTCGGCGGTGGAGAAGTTGTAGACGTCCAGCACCTTGCCGGACAGTCGCGACTTCAGCCGGTACCAGCCGCTTTCTGAGCTGACGAACTGCCATTGCTGCTGGTTGCCGTTGTTGCGGGTCCATTGGGTGATGCGGGCGCCGTCGGCGGTGGACAGGTTGTAGACGTCCAGGGCTTTGCCGCTGTTGCGGTTGACCAGGACGTACCAGGCGTTGGTGTCGATCGGCGTCGGGTTGGAGGAGCCGCCGTTGAGGGCGTCGAGGGTGGTGGTGTAGGCGGCCTTCTTGTTGCCCGAGGAGTCGAACAGCAGGGGGTTCTCCCCGACTCGCCAGGAGTCGCTGTCCCGGATGCCCCAGACCGTGATGCCGGTGCAGCGGGAGACCGCCAGACAGGCGCGGGTCACTGTGGCGTAGCTGTTGGCCTGGTTGGAGCCGGAGGCGATGTCGAGTTCGGTGATCTGGACGTCGACGCCGAGGTCGGCGAAGCGTTGCAGATTGGCCTGGTAGTCGCTGGAGACGGAGTTGCCCAGGTGGGACTGGAAGCCGACGCAGTCGATCGGCACCCCGCGCGACTTGAAGTCGCGGACCATGTTGTAGATGCCGGTGCTCTTGGCGTTGATTCCGTCGGTGTTGTAGTCGTTGTAGCAGAGCTTGGCGCCCGGGTCGGCGGTGCGGGCGGCCCGGAAGGCGGCCTCGATCCAGTCGTTGCCGGTGCGCTGGAGGATCGAGTCGCGCCGCCCGCCGCTGCCGCCGTCGGCGAAGGCCTCGTTGACGACGTCCCAGGAGTGGATCTTGCCTCGGAAGTAGGTGGCGACCTGCGTGACGTGGTTGATCATGGCGCTGCGCAGGGTCGAGCCGGACAGGCTCTGCGCCCAGCCGGGCATCTGCGAGTGCCACAGCAGGGCGTGACCGCGGATCTTCATGCCGCGCCCGATCGCGTGGTTCACGATCCGGTTGGCGTTGGTGTAGTTGAAGGAGTTCCGGGACGGCTCGGTGGCGTCCCACTTCATCTCGTTCTCGGCGGTGACCGAGTTGAACTCCCGGTTCAGGATGTTCACGTACGTCGAGTCACCCAGCTTGCCGGCGGCCACGGCGGCGCCGAAGTAGCGGCCACCTCGCTCGGCTGCCGAGGCGCCCAGTGTCGAGGCGGCGTCGGCCGGCCCGGTGAGCGCCACCGAGAGGCCGATGGCGACCAGCCCGGTGGTGAGTACGGACAGGAGTCGTTTCATGAACGGTTGGTGCCTTTCTGCGTCGACGTGTTGTGCCGGTCGCCCGGTCCGGTCGTCGGCCACAACCGGACCGGGCAGGTGGCGCCGGTCAGGGGGTGGTGAGGTCGAAGCGGCGTACGGTCACCGCGCCGCCGAGGGACTGGGTGGCGTAGTTGAAGATCCCGAAGCGGTAGCCCATGAAGAACTGCCAGGCGTTGTTCAAGGTGAAGGCCGGGCCGAGGCTCACGAAATTGCTGCCGTCGGTGCTGTAGGAGAAGCGGGCCTGCCTACCGGAACCGGGCCGGATGTCGGCGTTGACCCGCAACCAGAGCCGGCCGCCCGAGATGTTCGCGCTCGCCGCCTCGGTACCGGTGCCGGTGGTCTGCCACGAACTGTTCATGGTCAGCCCGTTGGTCATCACGACCCGGTTGACGCCGTTGTCGCGTTTGACGCCGATCCAGGCCGACTGGTCGCGCAGCATGGCCAGCCCGGTGCGGTCGCCGTTGGCCATCTGCGAGTAGTCGAGCTCGATCGTCGCCGTCGACGACGGGCCCTGGATGCGGTGGGTCAGCGTGTTCCGGGCGTTGTAGAGGTCGCCCGTGACGGTCGCGGTCTGCAGGCGCAGGCCGTTGCCGGTGGAGAAGCGGCTGGTGTCGGGGTTGTGGTTCCACTCCCACCGATGGCCGAGGCTGCCCGAGGTGAAGGTGTCGGGGCCGATCATGGACGCCACGGTCCGGCTGGTCTGGATGTCCGGCTTCGGGTAGTTGACGCCCCACCCGCCGTTCACGGTCTGTACGGCCGGCCAGTCGTTGGTCCAGGTGATCGGCGCGAGTGCCGGGACGCGGCCGCCGGGGTAGGCGTCGACGAACGACATGTAGTACCAGGCGCCGTTCTGGGTCTGGACGAGCCCGCCCTGGTGGGGGACGCCGCCGCCGGAGATGGGGCCGGGCATGTCGAGCAGGACCTGGCGCATCTCGTACGGGCCCCACGGCGAGGTGGAGCGGAGCACGTACTGGCCGTTCGCGGGGCGGGTCAGCCAGATGTAGTAGTACCCGTTCCGCTTGTAGAAGCGGGCGCCCTCCAGGGTGCCGACACTGCTCGGGGTCTGGAACACCTGCTGGGCGCGCACCTGGCTGAGCCCGTCGGCCGAGAGCTGCGCCACGCTGATGGTGCCGTTGCCGTAGGCGACGTACATGGTGTCGTTGGTGTCGATCAGCAGGCCGGCGTCGTAGTAGCAGTTGTTGATCTGCGAGCGCTTGGTCCACGTGCCGTCGACGGCGGAGGCGGTGTAGACGTAGGAACGGTTGAACTCGACGCAGCCGATCCAGTAGTAGGTGCTGTTGCTGGGCCGGTGGTTCAGCGTCGAGGCCCAGATGCCCTTCACGTACGCCCGGCCGCCGTTGAGGTCGTAGGCGCCCGAGTTGAAGTCGAGCCTCGGGACCGAATGTCCGGCGTACTCCCAGTCGACCAGGTTGTAGGAGCGGAGGATCGGCGCGCCCGGAGAGTAGTGCATCGTCGAGGCCGAGTAATAGTAGGCGTCGCCGACCCGGATGATGTCGCCGTCGGCGAAGTCCTGCCAGACGACCGGGTTGGTGTAGTTGCCGCCCGGATTCGGGTCGCTGCCGACCGGGACGAGTTGCCATTGCTGGTTGTTGCCGCCCCAGTCGTCGTACTGGACGATGTTGGCGTTGTCGGCGGTGGAGGCGTTCTGGACTTCCAGGGCCTTGTTGCTGTTGCGGTTGATCAGCCGTACGTGGCCGTCCGCCGAGTCGGCGAGCCGCCATTGCTGGTTGGTGCCGTTGCCGTCGGCCCACTGGACGATCGCGCCGCCGTTGGCGGTGGAGAAGTTGTAGACGTCCAGGACCTTGCCGGAGTGGCGGGACTTGACGCGGTAGTAGCCGCCGCCGGAGTCGACGAACTGCCACTGCTGCTGGTTGCCGTTGTTGCGGGTCCATTGGGTGATGCGGCCGCCGTCGGCGGTCGAGAGGTTGTAGACGTCCAGGGCTTTGCCGCTGGTGCGGTTGACCAGGACGTACCACGCGTTGGTGTCGACCGTCGCGGCCGACGCCTGGGGCGTGAGGAGCACACCGACGAGAAGCAGCGATGAGAGAACCGCGAGCACGCGCCTCACAGGAACCTCCAGAGGTTGTCGTTCGTGCCGTTGTCGTCGGCGAGCACGACCTGCGCGCCCTGGGACGTGCCGCCGAGGCCGAGGACCCGGCCGCCGTTGGCGCACTGGATGCGGAAGGCGGCCCCCGACCCGTAGCGGAGCCGCCAGCGGTGGTCGTTGGTGCCGTTGTCGGCCCACTGCACGACGCGCGACCCGGAGGCGGTGCCCGCGTTCTCCACGCCCAGCACCTTCTGGCTGCTGGAGTTGCGCAGTCGCAGGTAGCCGCCGGTGTCGACGATCGCCGTCCACAGGTGGTCGGCGGTGCCGTTGTCGCCCCACTGGATGACGAGCGCGCCGTCGGCCGTGGACATGTCGGTGACGCCGAGCACCATCCCGGTGCCCACGTTCTGGATACGCCGCGCGCCGTTCGGCACGAACCGCCACTGGTTGTCCGCGCTGCCGTTGTCGGAATCCTGGACCGCCTGGGCGCCGTTGGCGGTCGAGCCGTTCTGGATGCCGAGCAGCTTGGAGCTGTGGACATTGCGGATCTTGACGGAGCCGTCGCCGACGTCGGTGATCGTCCAGCGGTGGTCGGCCGTGCCGGTGTCACCCCACTGGAGAACCCGGGCATTGTCGGTGGTCGACATGTTCTCGACGCCGAGCACCTTGCCGCTGTGCACGTTGCGGAACCGCAGGGCATTGCCGTCGACGACCGGGACCCAGTCGTGGTCGGCGGTGCCGTTGTCTGTCCACTGCAGAGCCAGGCCGCCGTCGGCGGTGGACATGTTCTGGATGCCGAGGGCCAGCCCGCCGGCCGCGTTGAGCAGCCGGAAGCTCGCCGCGCCGGTACCGCCCTGACCACCGGTGTTCCAGTAGACGACGTAGTTGTGGTTGTGGGCGTCGTAGAACGGCCCCAGATACACCGATGCCCCGTTGGCCGTGGCCGTGAAGGCCAGGGACGAGGTGCTGCTCCGGGTGATCGATGAGGGGGTCAGGGCCGGGGCCGACGACAGGTTGGTGTTGCCGTAGTCGCCCGACAACACGACCGGGCCGTAGGTGACGGCTTGCACGTTGGGGTTGTCGTTGGCGGCCTTCATGACCACCCGCATGGGCAGCCGCACGGTCACGGTGTCGCCCGACGTCCACGATCGGGTGAGGTCGGCGTAGGTGCCCGGGGTGGTGGCGATGGTCTGCTGGACCCCGTTGAGGCTGATCGTCGCGCCCTGGGTCCAGGCCGGGATGCGGATGCGCATCGTCCACGATCCGCTCACGTTGCCGGTGACCTGCAGCGACGTGGTCTCGCTGACCGGGTAGGAGGTCGTCTGGGTGACCGTGATGCCGCGTTGGCTCCAGTTGAGCGTGGAGGACGCGAACAGGTTCACGAACAGCGTGGTGCCGTTGTGGAAGTAGATCGAGTCCATCAGCTTGGTGTTGGCCTCGATGCCGGTGCCCTGGCAGCACCAGAAGGAGTTGTAGTCCGTGCTCCAGGTACCGCCGCCCCAGGCCGGGCCGACGCCCCGGCGTCCGCCGGGGTTGAGCGGGGTGAAGTAGGTGACGTGCCCGCGTGCGTCAGCCGGGTTCTGCTGCCCGATCAGATGGTTGAGCAGGGCGTTCTCGTAGTAGTCGAAATAGTCGGCCCGGGTCGGCGACAGCAGCCACAGTTCCCGGGTCAGCTTGAGCATGTTGTAGGTGTTGCACGCTTCGCCGGTGTCTCTGGTCAGGTGGGCGGCGATCGCGTTGGGGGCGCGGAAGTGCTCGGCCTGGCTGTTGGAGCCGTTCGCATACGTGTGCGCGCCGATGGTGATGGACCAGGCGTTGGCGGCGATGTCGCGGTAGCGGGTCGTGCCCGTCGCCTTGTACTCGCGGGCCGCCCCGATCCATTTGGGCACCTGCGTGTTGGCGTGCAACCCGTTGAGCTGGTCCTGGCCTGCGGCCAGCGGGTTGAACACGGCCGCGTGGTCGAACCGCTGGGCAGTGGTCAGCCAGCGGGAGTCGCCGGTCATCTGGTACAGGTCCGTCAGCACGGCGTTCATGCCGCCGAACTCGGTGCCGAGCATGGCCTGCATCTGGCTTGAGCTGAGTCGCGAAGTGCGGGTGTCCACCCATCCGGCCAGGGCCAGCAGCACGGTCCGGGCTTGAGTGGTGCCGATCAGCCGCCACACGTCCAGCAGCCCGGCCAGGGTCTTGTGGATGCAGTAGTAGGGCACGTTGCCGTTGGTCAGGGTGCGGTTCTCCACGGCGGTGATGTCGGACTCGGGGAAGCCGGACAGGTAACCGCTGGTGAACCCGGCGGCGCCGTTGTTGGCCTGGCACTTGGCCAGTTCGGCGACCATGTGGTTGGCCTTGTCCCGGCAGGTGGTGTCGCCGAGGACGGCATAGGCCTGTGCCCACGCCGTCAGGAAATGGCCCTGCATGTGGGACCGGAACGGGAAGCTGGGCGCGTCCCAGCCTCCGTTGGCCGACGCGCCGTTGGTGGACAGGCGGTGGTTGGCCCGAAAGACGTACAGCAGCCGGTCGACATCGACGACGCGCAGGTAGTTCAGGGTGCGGTTCTGGTTGTCCAGCCAGCGGCCGGAGGTCAGCCGCACCTGGCCGAGGTCGAACTCATAGGCCGAGACGCCGATGTCGGGTCTGACCCAGGGGAGTGCGGCCAGAGCCTGGGACGCGCCGACCACCTGGCCGGCTGCCGAGAGCGCGACGGTCGCGCCCGCGGCCTGAAAGAGCTGGCGACGGCTCAAGGACATGGGGAACTCCTCGGAGATGGATGTCCGTCTGCTGGGCGCTTGCGGTGGACCGGCCGGCCTTTCCGCTGTCTGGAGGTCAGTGTCGGCAGCAGGTGCTTCCCCAGATGGTGCGGGCGGTGTCCTCGGCATGGATGGCCTGGAGGTTGACGTCCATCGAGCCGTTGGCCGGGATGGAACCGTTGCGGCCTCGGACCAGCGAGCGGGCGTACCGTCTGTCGTGTGCAGTCGCCGGGGATGAGGGGGGACATCCAAGGCTCCTTGACTAGATCGAGGATGGCGGCCACGAAAGTTGTTAACGCTAACATTCGATCACGGCGGAACCGCATGGCCTACTCGGGTGAGTACGTTGTCGCGGAGTACATCCGACGGTCCGATCCGGCGTCAACGAGGAGCACCCCTTGCCGCCCTGGGTGTCGCGGGCGGAATGTTGCCCAGCCTGGACATTTGTCTGGATGGAGATCGCGTAGCGCTGCCCGCGCAGTTGAAAGTTTCACGGAAATTACCAGTTGGCGGCAGGGGATGTTGAGTCACATCGAGTTAACTTGCTGCCGCCATACCATGGCCATGCCGGTGTTGTGGTTGCTAGGGCGGCGAACGTTTCTGTCCGATACTCCAGGACGTGTCGGGCTGACATTCGCCATCCGGGCTGGACAGGCTGGGGCTACGGCATGGCGGAACCGAAGAAACCGCTCCAGTCGAAGACCGAAATGCACCTGGATACACTCCCGATATGACCTCGACCGGAGAACCCCCCATGGGCGAATCGGCTCCTTCGGTACCACTGACCCTGACTCAGCTAGCCGAACTGGCAGGAGTGTCCACCGCCACGGTCTCCAAGGTCATCAACGGTCGTTCGGAGGTCGGCCCAACGACCCGCGCACTCGTCGAGAGGCTCATCGAGGAACACGGTTATCGTCGGCAGCGCCGCCGCATCAAACCGGCAAGCCTCATCGAAGTCGTATTCCATGAGCTTGCGGGAGACTACCCGATAGAGATCGTCAAGGGAGTCCAGCGGGTCGCATGGACCCATGGCGTGAGCGTGGTGATCTCCGAGCTCGGTGGCCGGCACACTCCCGGGCCCAAATGGATCGGGGACCTGCTCACCCGCCGTCCTGCCGGGGTGATCACCGTGTTCTCGGAGCCGGCGGAGGATCAGCGCGTGCGACTGGCAACCCAGGAGATTCCCCTGGTGGCGCTGGATCCTGCGGGTAATCCGGGGCTCGGCATACCATCTGTGGCCGCCACGAACTGGAGCGGTGGCCTGGAGGCTACCCGTCACCTGCTCGAACTGGGGCACCGGCGTATAGCGATGATCACCGGACCTGCATTCGCGCTCTCCAGCCGGGCCAGGCTGGACGGTTACCGCGCTGCCCTTGACGCCGCAGGTGTGCCGGTCGACCCCGCTCTCATCCGCCAGGGAAACTTTCAGATCGAGGACGGGGTGGCCCATACTCATCAACTGATGAAACTATCCGAGCCGCCCACCGCGATTTTCGCCGCCAACGACGGGCAGGCCATCGGTGTTTACCATGCGGCTCATGAACTGCGGCTACACATACCCGACGACCTAAGCGTGATCGGCTTCGATGACATGCCGGTCTGGCGCTGGGCGCAACCGCCGCTCACCACCATCCACCAACCCCTGCGCGAGATGGGCGCCATGGCCGCGACCATGCTGATCAGCTTGGCTGAGGGGGAGCCGCTCCTGCAGAAGAGGGTGGAGTTGGGGACCGAGCTCGTAGTCCGCCAGAGTACGGCTGCTCTTCGAGAGTGACCGAAATCGGTCTTGATCTTGATTAAGTTTCTTCCCTGTGAACGGTTGACGAGCCGCAGTAGGGGCTTTAACTTCCAGCAGGAGATGTTAACGCGAACAAGCAGCACGCAGAGATGGGTTCCCTCTCGTCTGCGATGCCCGGTTCCCAAGGAGGGTTGCCCGTGTTTTTGAGCCCGGCAAGCCATCGCAAGGCCTGACTCGACGGGCGCGCCCGGGCCGATCTTCACCATCATCAGGGGCGCCGTTTACAGGACGCGAGCCCTTGACCATGCGTTAAGAAGAGGTCTCGACATCGACTCTCCGGGTCGACGAGCCGGGTTACAGGCGGAACGTCCACCGTGGATACGGCAGGGCCCATCCACGAAGAAGATCAACGGTTTGGGTGGACACCTCATGACACGCACCCACGGTTGAACGACCGCCACTGGACGGGCGGCGGATCAGCTCGGCTTGTCGCCGACCAGCATGGTGGTGAGCCCGTTCAGTGCGACCGGTTCCCGTACGGTGAACCCGGCCTCCGCCAGCCACCGGGTTCCCTCGGCGACGGTGTATTCAGAGGAGCCGCTGACCAGGGCCATGTTGAGGCTCATCAGCAGGTTGAAGGTAGCGCTGCTGCGGTCATCGTCGATCATGCTGTCGTAGATGATGAAGCTGCCACCGGGCGGAAGGTGGTCGAAGGCGCTGCGGATCAGATCGCGGCGCCGCTCCACCACCCAGTCATGCAGGACGTGGCCGGCGATGTAGACCTGAGTATCGGGCAGCGGGTCGGCGAAGAAGTCACCGGCCTGGAAACTGACCCGATCGCGAAGGTCGCCGTCGCCGACCAGCTCCTCGAAGAGCGGCTTGAGCGGGGGCAGGTCGAAGGTCACGCCGCGCAGGTGCGGATGGGCGGCGGCGATCCTCGTGGTGAGCATGCCGCGGCAGCCGCCCAGATCGGTGAAGGAATCGACGCCGGCCCAGTCGAACTTCTCCGCGAGCGGGCCACCCAGCAGCACCGCGTAGCCGTCCATTCCCTCGGCGAACGAGCGGGTCCGCGCCGAGTCGGAGTACAGCGAGGGCATCGGCGAGGACCCACCGGAGAGCTTCTGCACCACGCTCTCCCCTGATTTGAGGAACTCGGCCAGGTTTCCCCAGGCGGGGTAGAGACGTCGCTGGTTCAGCGACAGGAACCCGCCGATGTAGTCCGGTTTCGCCGGGTCGAGGTGGGAGGAGGCGATCGGGGTGGCGACGTAGCGCGAGCCGTCACGGGACAGCAGGCCCATCGACACCAGCGCGTCCAGATAGTCGAAGGTGATCGAGGGGTGCAGGCCGAGTTCGTCGCGCAGTTCGGAGGCTTCGGCAGGGGTCTCGGCGACCCTGCCGAAGAGCCCCAGCTCGATCCCGGCGAACAGCGCCTGCGCTTCGAAGAAGCGGGTCGCGGTCCGGACGAGTGACGGCACACTCTGGATAGCGGACATGGAGAGCCCTTCGGAAGAGGGTTGACGGCGGTCAGGGTGGGGTTTCTGTAGGTCTGGGTTCAGGTGGTGGACAACACGGCGAAGGTCTCGTAGGGGTGGCTTCTGTCCTTGTCCAGATAGGGGCGCAGTGGGCTGGTCTTGCGGTGGCTGCTGCTGCGCACCCACGCCTGCAGGTCGTCCTGGCTGCGCCACCGGCTGGTCACCATGATCACTCCGGGCTCGTCCTGCGAGCCCAGCAGCTCACTGCTCACCATGCCGGGCGTGCCGGCCAGCTGCTCGCCGATCTCGCTGTAGGTCGTCGTGAGCTGCCGCACATCCTCGTCGGGAACGCGGTACCAAAGGATGACGCGGACCTCCTCGCCGCTCATTCGGCGGCCCCCGTCCGCGGCACGTCGTGCACGGTGTGCATGGTGATCATCGATGCTCCTGTTCGGTAGGGTTCGAGTAACGCCCGGTTGCGGACGTGCTCCTGGCTGGTCTCGAACGCATGGAAGCTGTCGCGGTCCACCCAGTCGGTGAAGACGTAGTAGGCGTCGGCGGACAGCATCAGCCACTGGCCGCGGTTCGCCGGATGAGCGGCGATCCCGCGCGCCACCGCCAGCCACGCGCGCTCGAACTCCGGCCCCGCGCCGTGCCGTACGGTCATCCGCAGCACGACCCTGAACACCGGCTCGCTCCGCGTCACCACAACAGCACCCCCACGGCCACGGTGTTGGCCACGAACGCGGTGTTCGCCAGCACGGAGCGGGCCAGGTTCCAGCGCTCCCATACGTTCCGCGGGTCGAGCCGCTCCCAGTCGGCGGGAAGGCGGGCGGGGTCCAGGCCGAGGATCGACCGCTTCAGCGGTGCGCTGCGGGTGAGCGAGACCGCCATCGTCGCCACCAGCGCGGCGAGACCCACCAGCAGGGGAACCCGCGCCGACGCGGTCGTTCCCGACAGCAGGAGCGCGATGTCCGCGAGTACCGCGCCGATGACGCAGATGGGGCCCAGCGGGTCGAAGCGCGGCGACCAGAACTGGTGGAGCCGGACGTACTCCGGCGCGCTCAGCCTGCGCATCCAGGGCACGCCGCCGATCACCGACCACAGCAGCATCCCGGCCACCACGCCGTTGAGCAGCAACGCGGCTGGGAGAAACACTGCCATTTCAGCCACTTCCGGCGGCCTGCTCGACGATGCCCTTGATCCGCTCCATCTGGACGACGCTGTTGGCGTTGAGCCGCCGTTGCATGCCCTGGTCGTCCACGGGGGAGCCGATCATGACCTCGAAGTCCTGCACCCAGCGCATGCGCACACCCTGTGGCGTCTCCTCGAACTCCCAGAACAGGTTCATGTACTTGAACCAGCCTCGCTCGACCCGATGGGCGCGCACGGTGTACGTCGAGACCTCCGGGCTCCGTTCGGACACCCAGCTCCACTCGTTCCCCTGCTCGTCCGGGTGCATGGTCAGCCGGAACCGGATCGTCGCGCCGTCGCGCCGGAGCACCTCGGCCTTGGCGTACTCACTGAAGAGCTCCGGCCATGACTCCACGTCGTTGGTCATCCGCCAGACGTCCTCGATCGGGGCCTGGATGAGAATGCTGTTGTCGGTGTGTCCGGCCATATCGTGACTCCCTGAGCTGGTCGGTGGAGGGGGCGGTGCCCGTTACGCCCGCCACTGGTAGAAGGGCGTGGCCATCGCGTCCTTGGGCTCCCGCCAGTTCGGGTCGTAGGGCGAGATGAACTCGCCGAGCTTGTCGTTGACCTCGCGGTAGAGCGGGTGGTTCCGGGCCGCGGAGATGTTGCCGCCGATGTCCCGCTCCGCCTCGACGAGGTGGAAGTACAGACCCTGGAAGTGGAAGAGGGTACGGCCGGTGCCCCCGAGCATGGCGGGCAGTTCGCCGGCGTCCGACTCCGCGAAGATGTCGGCGACGGCCTGGGCGTCGTGCTCCTTCATCCGGGCGACGATCAACGTGCGATGCATGGGTGTCCCTTCTCGTTGCGCCAGGTTCTACAGCCGGATGCGGACGGCGAACCGGGATAGCCACTGGTTGACCTGCAGAACCAGCTCCATGTCGGTGAGGTCGATCCACGAGCGGGCCGGCACGACCGGGCCGTCGATCAGGCGCCGTGCCGCCTCCTCGTCCAGCAGCGCCCGCACCGGCGCGACCGGGTCGGCGAGCACGCGGGCGAGTTCCGCCCGCAGGATCGTGCCGGACGCCGGGTCGCGCCCCACGGGGAACTGACTGGGGGGCCGGTGCAGCACCGACTCCGGAAGCAGCCCGCTCACCGCGGACCGCAGGATGCTCTTGGACTCGCCGTCGAAGTCCTTCATCGACCACGGGACGTTGAACATGTAGTCGATCAGCCGGTGGTCGCAGAAGGGAAGACGCAACTCCACGCCCTCCGCCGAACTCCCCCCGTCGTCGAGGACACAGCTGAACTCCTGCAGTCCCTGGAGGTTGAGGTGGTAGATCTCCCGCATGCGGCGCTCGTGGCCGTCCTCGCCCGCGAGCCTCGGCACCCTCGCCAGGTCGGCCTGATACATGTCGGCGCAGTAGGCGGGCAGGTCCAGCTTGCCCAGCAGATCGGGGGCGAGCAGGCCGGTGCCGAGGCCCGCCGGGGGCAGCCGGGACTGCACGGAGGCGATCCACGGGTAGGTCTCCGCGGCCAGCACGGTCTGGTCGGTCATGCCCATGACGGAGCCGAAGACGATGTTGGCCCGGTTGCCGCCGACCACGACCCGGGTGTGCCGGGCGACCTTACGGCACAGCATTCGCAGCGAGGTGGGGAACTGGGTGGCCGCCACCGGCATGTCCTGCTGCGCCGCCACCGCCGTACCCCGGAGGACCGGGTCCATCAGGGTGCCGGTCTCGAGGTGGAAGTGCGTGTGCTCGGAGCGGAGGTACTCGGCGACCGCCGCCGCGTACGGCTCGTCGTCGGAGCCCCGCAACGGCCCGGGCAACGGTGGCCCGATGTCGGGGTAGCCCAGGGAGTAGGTGTGCAGTGGGCCCTGCCCGCGGCGGTCGAGTATCCCCGCGGCGAGCGCGGCCAGCGCCGAGGAGTCCAGACCTCCCGACAGGAGCATCCCGAAGGACGCCGTCCCGTCGATCTGCCGCTCCACGGAACTCTCCAGCAGTTCTCGCGCCGTGCGGATCGTGGTGGCCAGATCGTCGGTGTGCGGTGCCGCCGCCACCTGCCAGTAGCGTCGCTGCCGCAGGCCGTCCCGGTCCAGGCGCAACTGCCCGGCGGGCAGCACCGGCCGCAGACCGGCCACCACGCCCGCCCCCGGCGTGGTGGTGTAGGCGAGCAGTTCCCGCAGCCCGGTCAGGTCGATCTCCGCGACAGCCAGCGGATGGGCGAGGATCGCCTTGGGCTCGGAGCCGAACAGCACGCCGTCGGCCGTCGGATAGTAGTAGAGCGGTTTGACCCCGAGCCGGTCGCGGACCAGCGTGAGACGGTCGGCGCGGCCGTCCCAGACGGCCACCGCGCACATCCCGTCGAGCCGCTCCGCGAACCCCTCGCCCCACCGCAGGTAAGCCTGCTTGATCAGCTCCGCGTCCGCGCCGGCCGCCAGGCCGGGCACGCCCAGCTCGGCCCGGAGCTCCGCCGCGTTGAGCACCCGCCCGTCCACGACGACCGTGACGGCGTCGGCGTCTCCCTTCGCCATGCCGTGCTCGTCCACGTGACGGTGAGATCGGTGCCCGAGCACCGCGTGCGGGCTCGCCCACAGGCTCTCGCCGTCGGGGCCGCGGGCGGCGAGGGTGCCCAACTGGGTCAGTACCGTGCCACGCTCCTCGGTCAGATCACGCCTGAAGTCGATCCATCCCGCGATGCCGCCCATCTTCAGTCCCTTCCTTGCCGGTCAACGCCGTGACGTCGTTGACGAGAGGATGCTGTCAACCGCTGCTCCATGACCGTTGGAGGATGTGTCCAGAGCCGCGGCGGTCCCGCGCGGCACCCAGACGTCCTCCGCCGAGACCGCGGCGGCCGAGTACTTCCCGAGCGCGCTGATGAGCAGCCGCAGCTCGAACGCCAGGCAGCCGACGAGACGGACCAGGCCGTCGCGGGGATCCTCGTCAGCGGCCAGCAGTGCCGCCCGGCCGAGGCCCACCGCGCGGGCGCCGAGCGCGAGGCTCTTCACCGCCCTGGCCCCCTCCCACATCCTGCCGGTGACCAGCAGGCAGCCCTGCGGACGCCCGACCCGCGTCAGGCACTCGCCGAGCGGCAGGCCGACTTCGTCGAGCAGCGCGGTGGGCGCCCATCCGGTGCCTCCCTCGCCTCCGTCGACCGTCACCGCCTCCGCACCGGCCTGCCAGGCGGTCCCGGCCGCGAGCGCCACGTCGCGGCCGGGCGGCAGCTTCACCCACACGTGACAGCGCGGATAGTTGTTGCGGATGAGAAGGATCTGCCGGCGCAGGATCTCTTCGGTGAACGTGCCCGCGCTGCCGCATCGGAGCACCCGGTCACCGTCGAGGCGGTCCACGCGGTACTGCTCGCCGACCCGCCTGGCGGTGTCCTCGTCGAGCAGGGTCATGCCGCCCACGC
Organism: Dolomitihabitans soli; assembly: GCF_022213955.1. Lineage (GTDB taxonomy): Bacteria > Actinomycetota > Actinomycetes > Streptosporangiales > Streptosporangiaceae > Streptosporangium_A > Streptosporangium_A soli. The sequence continues at coordinate 14,408 of NZ_JAKNTW010000027.1, forward strand.
CCGGCTTGGCCCCCTGACCCACCTTCAACTCGAACGCCAGACGGCCCGAGGCGAGCAGCGGCTGCATGGTGGGATCGGTGTAGACCGCGTTCCACACCTCGGCGTCGGCGTCCTCCGTGCCCTGTTGCACCACGATGCCGCCGGTGTCGTCGGGCAGATGCTCGGTGTAGTGGCGCACCCGCTCCAGCAGCGACCCGTGCGTGCCGCCGATCCTGCCGAGGCCGTTGACGGGGAAGACGTTCTCACCGATCACCATCGGGATGCCCAGCCGTCCCGCCTGGCGGCCGGCGGCGTGCCCCACGTCCGTCCCGGCGGCCCTCGTCGAGCCGAACGCGGGCAGGAAGGCGGGCAGCGGTGAACGCAGGCCACCGACCACGGTCGTCAGCTCCACGTCCTCCGGCTGGGGTTCCCTGCCCAGCTCGATCAGTTTCGCCAGGCGTTCCGGGGTGAAGACCGGCGGGACCAGCCGCACGTCGTCCAGCGGATCCGCGGCCGTTCTCATCCCGAACAGCGTGTGCCCGTAGGTTTCCAGCGCCGGGAACGCGGCCCGTCTCCCCTCGGTGGCGCGCCGCCGTACCTGTTCCTCGGGGAAGCCCGGCGCGCTGAGGGAGGTCACGGTGAAACCACCCCGGCCAGCTTCGGATAGGCGGCGGCCTGCCAGACCGAGGAGAGCCCGGCGACGTACCTCACGAGGCGTTCCACGCCGAGCCCGAAACCGGCGCTGGCGGGCAGGCCCTTACGCGCGAGCGCGAGGTACCAGCCGTACTTCTCCGGGTTCTCACCGGTTTCCCGCATCCGGGTCACCAGCCGGGCGTAGTCGTGCTCGCGCTCGCTGCCGCTGGAGATCTCGCCGTAGCCGCCCGGCGCGATCAGGTCGAAGTTGCGCAGCACGCCGGGTTCCTCCCGGCTCTCCCGGTCGTAGAACCCCCGTGAGCCCTTCTGATAGTCGGTGACGAAGAACGGGCGGTCGAACTGGGCGGAGAGGAGCTCCTCCGCCTGCCACCCGATCTCCGCGTCGGCGCTCTGTGGATGGCCGAGCCGGTGCAGGGCCTCGACCGCCTCCCGGTGGCTCAGCCGGTCGAACGGCAGGCCGGTCTCCTTGCGCAGGGCGCCGGGATCGCGGCCGAGGGTGGCCAATTCGGCGCCGGCCTGATCCGCGGCCTGCCCGGCGACGTGCGCGAGGAGGTTCTCCGCCACCCGCATGGCCTCGTCGCGGGACGCCCCGGCGATCTCGACGTCGAGCTGGTGGAACTCCACCAGGTGGCGTCCGGTCCCGGCGGTCTCCAGCGGCTCCATGCGCACGTTCGGCGAGACGTAAAATATCTTGTCGAAGGCCAGCAGCGATGCCTGCTTGTAGAGGATCGCGCTGGTCATGAGCTTGTAGCGGTGGCCGTAGTAGTCGATGTCGATTTGCTTGGCGCCGCGCACGCCCGGATCGGTGACCGGCCCGATGATCGGCGGCAGCAGTTCCACGAACCCCTGGGCGCCGAGGTGGTCGCGGGCCGAGTGCAGGAGGCGGTTCTGCAGCCGTAGTGCCGCCCGGGTCGCCGCGGTGGTCAGATGCTCGCCGAGCGGCGGCACGAGTGCGCCCGTGCTCCGGGCGGGCGCTTGCGTATCGCTCATCGAATGGTTCTCCCTTTCGTCGAAACTCAGGCAGGCGCGGCCTCGTCGTACTTCCGCCGCAGGTAGGAAAGGCCGTCGAGCAGCCCGGCGGCCGTCAGGGGCCGGCTCGTGCCGCCGCCCTCCGGTCTGATCGGCATCCGGCCGGTCGCCGCCCACCGCAGCCGGCCCGCGCCGTCCAGGAAGCTCGCCGACCGTCGGGCGTTGTCGGGGTGGAGGCAGTACGGCACATCCAGGCGGCCGAGACGGAATGCCTTCACCAGGGCACGTCCGAGATCGTCGTCGAGCTCGCAGACCCCCTCTACGAGGAGCCGTGCCTCCTCGTAGAGCCCCGTCTCGGCGGGCGGAGGGCCTGGATCGGCGGTGGCCGCCGCTCGCGCCGCGGTTTCGAGCGCGCGGACGTTCTCCGCGATCGTCGGGATGCGGTACGCCTCGGCCGTGGTCTTCACCACCAGCCGCGCCGCGCCCCCCGCGACGGCGAGCCGTGCCGCCTCCGCCAGCAGCGCCTCCGCGCCGGACCTGGTGCGGGGGAAAAGACCCATGTAGGAGTAGACGACGACATGCCAGTCGACGCCCCCGAGCCGTTCTTCCGCGAGCCGCCGCAGCACGGACAGCGCCTCGCGGTCCTGCTCCGCGTTGGTCTGCTGGGCATAGCTGAGGGACACGCTGCGCAGCCCGTGCCGGACGAAGAACATGCCTTCCAGCACGGAGAGGGCGATCAGCAGGCCGGGCGGGCAGAGCTGCCCCATCATGCAGCCGCCGAAGGTTTCCAGGTGCGGTTCCGCCCCGGCGCCCCGGAGCTCCGCCAGCCGTTCGGCGCACGCCGCCCAGTTGCGCACCGCGCACGCCAGATCGGTCCGCCCGTACGGCAGGCAGTAGGAGACCGGGCCGCCCTCGGTCGCGGTGAGCCCGGCGGCGATCATGCCTTCCACGATGTCGCGCGGGCACGCCGAGCCGTGCCGTACCTGGACGGGGAAGTCCTCGCCGAGGAGGCCCGTCAGGACCAGGCGGGTGGTGGCGGGATCATGGGTCGCGATCGGGTAGCCGTTGAGCGACTGGCCGGAGTGCAGGGCACGGCGGGCGGCGGCGAGGTCGCCGGTCCTGGTGTAGCTGTCGACGGTGATGGTGCCGGCCGTGATCGCCCTCGCCGCCCGGGTGGCCGCCAGCCCGGTGCGCATCACCACCGGGTCGCCGAACCCCATCCGCGGCTGGACCACGAGCCCGCCCGCCCGGTGTGCCCGCACGACGGTGGCGCCGAAACCTGGAGCCGGTCCGCTCACCCGCGCCAGCTCCCCGTTGTCGCGAGCCGGGAGGCGAGTGCGTCGACGAAGAAGCGGAACTCCGACAGGTCGGCGCCCGCGTCGAAGACGCCGTCGAAACCCGCGTCGAGCAGACGCCGCGTGCGGGCGGGGTCGGCGATGCCGTCGGTGCCCAGCCGTCCCCCGATGACCACCGGGAAACGGGGCAGCCGAGGGTGGTCCCGAAGCGCTCGGATGAGGTGGAGCCCGTCGTGGGCGCCGTGCCCGTTCACGGTGCTGACGACGACGAGATCGGGCGGCCGCGCCAGACACTCCGCCACCAGCGTCGCGTCGGGGACGCAGGCCCCCAGGTTGACCACCTGGTGGCCCATCTCCTCGATGACCAGCTGCAGGTGGAGGAGGTTCCAGGTGTGGGCGTCGGAGGCGACGCTGGTCACCAGCGTTCGCAGCGCGCGTCCGGCCCGCGGGTTCAGACCCACTGTCGGTGCTCCTTCTCGTGGCCCGGCGGACCGCCGGCATCGGGAATCCGCTCGGTTTCGCCCGGCGCCGCGTACGGCGACACGTACATCTCTCCCAGCGCGGCGAGCGTGCTGATGACGCGGCGCACCAGCCTCCGCGTGGTCTCCGTCACAGAAACGCCTCTCGGGCGGCGGCGACCGGGCGCGCCGCCATGCCCAACGCCGTGCACACGGCCGCCGCGAGGCGCTCGACGTGGCCGCCGCCCTGGTCGGGCGGGTCTCCTGCCGAGCGCCACGAGACCACGCCGTCCGGCCGTACCAGGACGGCTTCGCCGGGCCGCGTCCGGTAGCGCGAGGCCCAGCTTCCGGTGGGGTCGGCCACTTCGGGTCCGCCCACCGCGTACGCATCCAGCTCCAACGAGAGCTGCGTGCCCACCTGCCGCGCGGCGCGCAGCCATGCCTCGCCCGAGGCGTCGGTGAGCAGGGTGAAGCCCGCGCCGAACAGGTCCAGCACGGACATCTCCCGGTCGCCGAGAGTGACCGGCAGGTGTGGGGCTCGCGTGCCGGGCTGCCCGGCGAGGTCCGGCGGGGCGAGCGCCTCCTCTCCGGGGAAGCCGGCACCGGTCAGGACGTCGGAGCGGTATCGGCTGCCGAAGGTCAGCGCCAGGTCGCCGATCAAGCCGGGAACCTTCCCCGGGGGGCCGAAGCCGGTGCGGGTCGTCACGCGCAGGCGGCACTGCCGTACGGTCAGGGCGCCTACCGGGGCGCGCTCGGCCTGGTAGCTGTCCAGCAGGCCGGGCCCGGCGATACCACGTATCGTGTACGCCAGCTTCCAGGCCAGGTTGTGGGCGTCCTGGAGCCCGGTGCTCGCGCCGAAGCCGCTCACCGGTGGCATCACGTGGGCGGCGTCCCCGGCGAGGAAGACCCGGCCGGCGGCGTACGCCTCGGCGGTGAGCGCGGACAGCTCCCACGCCTCGGCCCCCAGCACCCGGATCGGCAGGCCGGGCGACCCGATGGCGGCTTCGACCAGCTTCGCGCAATGGTGCGCGGTGTATTTCGCGATGTCCTCCGCCGAGGAGCCGCACTCGACGTAGAGGGTGCCGCGCCGGAGGGTGTCGTCGTGGACGAGCAGTCCCCGGACCGCCGGGTTGTCGATCTGGCAGATGGCGAACCGCCTGCCCCGCAACGCCTCGGCCAGGTCGGCCTCGAAGAGGATGCTGAGCTGGTGGTTCAAGCCGCGCGTCCCGTCGACGCCGATCCCGAGGGCCCGCCTCACCATACTGTTCGCGCCGTCGGCCGCCACCAGATAGTGGGCCCGGATCCGCCGCTCCCCGTCGGCGCCCCGCACCACTCCCGTCACCCCGTCCGCGTCCTGGGTCAGGGAACGCAGCTCCTGACCGAAGCGAACCTCCGCCCCGAGCTTCTCGGCGCGGGCCCGGATCAGTGGCTCCAGCCGGTCCTGGCTGCACAGCGCCCAGGAGGAGGGGCTCAGCTCGCCGAGCGCCGCCGTCGGCAGGTCCGAGCGGGCGAACTCCGCGCCGGCCAGGCTTTCCAGCCTGGCCCGCATGGTGTGGTCGGCGAACCCCGCCGCGGCGGCACGCACCTCCTGCTCCATGCCGATGGACCTCAGCAGCTCGACGGCCCGGGGATTGAATCCCCTGGCCCGAGGGTGCAGCGCCGCCGACTTCCTGCGCTCCACCACCAGGCAGTCGACGCCGTGCCAGGCCAGGAACGCGGCGGTGGACAGGCCGACCAGCCCGCCGCCGGCCACCAGGACCGTCCGTGACTCCAGACCGGAGACCATGTTCCGCACCTCTCCCGCCTCTCGCCCGATCACCTCGGCTTGAGCCCGATGACCAGGGTGTTGTTGGACCCCAGCGGCACCTGGCGCAGCCCGTCGAAGCCCGCCTCCTTGAGCAGCGAGCGGCACTCCGACCTGGTGTACTCGGACCCGTGCGGGGTGACCATCAGCATGTTGAGGCTGGTCAGCAAGGCGTTGGGGGTTCCGCTGCGATCATCGTCGATCATCGGGTCGCAGATCAGCACCCTGCCGCCGGGAGGCAGCGACTCGAAGGCGTTGCGGAGCAGGGTGCGGCGCTCCTCCTGCCCCCAGTCGTGCAGCACGTGGCTGAAGACGAGAACGTCGGCCGCGGGGAGGCGGTCGTTGAAGAAGTCACCGCCCACGAAGGTCATCCGGTCGGCGAGACCCAGCATGCCGGCGTGCTCCTCGAAGACCGGCCGCACCGCGGGCAGGTCGAAGACCACCGCCCGCAGCGCCGGGTTGCGGCGCAGGATGGGGACGACCAGGTTCCCCCGGCCGCCGCCCACATCCGCCACGCTCACCGTCGACGACCAGTCGTAGGCCTCCGCGAGCCGTGGGCCGATCATCCCGTTGAGGTAGTCCATCCCGGCGTTGAAGTTTCGCCAGGCGTCGGTGGTGCGGTACTGCTCGGTGAACATCTTCGGCCCGGATCCCCACCGGTTCTGGGGCTCACCCGTGCGCAGAGCCTCGGCGAGCTGATCCCAGCGCTTGTCCGCCGAGGCGAGAAAGGCGCCGGCGTAGGAGGAACGACTCTGGTTGAGGTAGTGGTCGGAGACCGCGGTGTTGCGGTAGAGGGTGCCGTCGCGGTCGAGCATGCCCAGTGAGACCAGCGCGTCGAGGAAGTCCCGCAGCCCTCGCCCGTGCAGGCCGAGCGCCTTCCGTATGCTCTCCTCGTCGGCGGGACTGTCGGCCAGAACGGTGAAGACGCCCAGCTCGGCGGCCGTGATGACGACTTTGCGCCCGAAGTAGGCGGTGCCGAGACGCCACAGGGCCTCAGCGCTTACCGCATCGGTGGAGGACGCTGTTTCCATGGATTCTCCTTCGAGAAACGGGACGGGGGTCAGGCGGCGTCGCGCACGGGTTCGGTGCGGAGCCGTGCCGCGATGCCCTCGCGGCGGGTGTGGATCGTGATGGCGAGTGCGAGAGAGACGAGGACCAGGGCGAGGAAGTAGCCGGGCCTGGTGTCGCCGGGGGCGATGCCGAAGCGGGCGAGCTGGCCGCCGATCGCGGCGCCCATGGCCCCGGCCAGCCACCACAGCCCCATCATCCGGCCGGCTTGACCGTGTGGGGCGATCTGCGCCGTGACGCCCAGGGCGACGGTGCCCACCGCGAGTTCGGCATTGGCCTGCAGGAAGTAGACGGCGGCCAGCCACAGGGGGGAGACCGGCCCGGCGGTGGCGGCCAGGGCGGCCACCGTCATGACGACGAAGCTCGCCGACGCCACGGCCAGCCCGCCGGCGATCTTGGCGGGTGCGCTCCAGCCGGCTCCGTGCCCGGACCACAGCCTCGCGAACATCGGCGCGGCCACCAGGATGAACAGCGCGTGCAGCGCCTGGAACCAGCTCGCCGGCACCGTGAAGCCGCCGATCAGGCGGTCGGTGTGGGTGAGCGCGAAGTGGTTGAGCACCGAGTGGGCCTGCCCGAGCAGCAGGAAGAGCATCGCGGTGGCCGCGAACACCCAGCGGTACGCCAGGATGCGGTCACCGGCCGTGGCGATGACCCGGCGAAAGCAGTAGAAGGGCAGCGCCAGGGTGATGATTCCGAGGACGATGACCACGTGTTCGACCACCGCGCCGCCGGCATACGCGTCCACGCCGACCAGCAGGGCGGCGGCACCGGTCACCAGCGACGCACGCACCGCGAACAGGCTCAGCGCGCCGCGCGGCAGCGGGAGGGGCGCGGTCTTGCCGGTCTCCCCGAAGGCGGACATGCCACGCAAGTAGCCGAGCACGCCCACGGCCATTCCGACCGCCGCCGCGCCGAAGCCCAGATGCCAGTTGATCCCCTCGCCGAGGGTCCCCGTCACGAACGGGGCGATCATCGCGCTGATCTGGATGCTCATGAAGAACAGGGAGAACCCGGCCTCCCTGTCGGCGGTCGCCTCACGTGGATAGAAGGACGCGAGTAGGGCGGACAGATTGGGTTTCAGCAGCCCGGTGCCCATCGCGATCAGCAGGATGCCGAGGTAGAAGGTGACCTCGCCGGTGCCGGGTACGGCCATGCAGCAGTGCCCGGCGGCGATGGTGACCGCGCCCCAGAGAATGGCGCGCTGCTGGCCGAGCACCCGGTCGCCCAGCCAGCCGCCGGGGATGGCGGCGACGAAGGTCAGCGAGATGTAGACGCCCACCATGGCGCCGGCCGTACCGGTGGGCATGGACAGGCCGCCGCGCTCGACGGACTCGGTCGCGAACAGGAAGAGGATGGCCATCATCCCGAAGAAGCTGAACCGCTCCCAGATGTCGGTCAGGAACAGGGTGCGAAACCAGCGAGGCTGGCGATACATGGAGACCAGCGATGGCATTCGCATCTCCCTCTCGTTTCTCCGGTGTCTCGCATGGTGGCGGCGGCGCTTCGAGAGACCGTCTCGTGGCGTTGGAAGACGCCTGCCTCGAACATCGCTCCAACGCGATGCGAACGGGTCGCGGCACACTGCCGGTCGCAGTCGTCTCCCGTTCGGAGGATCTTGATGTCCTTAGATGAGCGTCCGCTGGCCTCGGCAGACCGGCAGGCCGGCAACGGTCCGCCACGCTTTCCGTTCCGCGCGGAGCGGCCCGGAGAGGCCGCCCCGGAGTTCGCCCGGTTGCGGGAGGAGTGCCCCGTCTCCCGCGTGACGCTGCCCACCGGCGACCAGGCATGGCTGGTTACGCTCTACGGGGACAACCGGACCCTGCTCACTGACACCCGGTTCAGCCGGGCGGCCACGGCGGTCGCCGGTGCGCCCCGGCTCCAGCCCATCCCGCCGGACCCGACCTCGATGCTCCAGATGGACCCGCCCGAGCACAGCCGCCTGCGCTCACTGGTGGCTCGGGGGTTCACCGCGCGCCGCACCGAGACGTTGCGCCCGGCCATACGCGCGCAGGTCGAGCTGCTGCTCGACGACATGGCCGCCACCGGCCCGCCGTACGACCTGGTGCTCGGGTTCGCCAGAGTGCTGCCCCTCACCGTCGTCTCCGAGTTGCTCGGGCTACCGGTGCGGGACAGAACGCGGATCGGTTCGTGGGTGGACATCCTGCTCAGCCTGACCACCTTCGCCCCGCACGAGGTCGGCCGGGCCAGGAAGGAGTTCAAGGACTATCTCGCCGGCCAGGTGGCGGAGAAACGGGCCCGGCCCGCAGACGACCTGCTCAGCCGCCTGGTCGCGATCCGTGACGAAGGCGACTCGCTCAGCGAGGAGGAACTCGTCATGCTCGGGGCCACCATCATCACCGGCGGTTTCCTCACCACGGCGGCCCAGATCGCGCTGTCCTGTCTCTGCCTGCTGCGCCATCCGGACCAGCTCGCCCTGCTTCGCGGGCGGCCGGAGCTGCTGCCGTCCGCGGTCGACGAACTGCTCAGGTACAACTCGCTGACCACAGGGGGCGGCCTGCTGCGCATCGCCACCGAGGACATCGAGGTGGGTGGCGTCACGATCCACGCAGGGGAGGCCGTGCTGCCCGCCCTCTCCTCGGCCAACCGCGACGCGTCCGTCTTCGCCGACCCGGAGACCTTCGACATCACCCGCCGCCCCAACCCGCACATCGCCTTCGGCCTGGGGGCGCATTTCTGTCTCGGGGCGCAGCTAGCCAAGATCGAACTGGAGGAGGCGTTGGACGGATTGTTCGGTCGATTCCCCACGCTGCGTCTGGAGGCGAGGGACCAGGACCTTCGGGTGAACCACGGCCACCTGGTGCGAGGGCTTCCCGAGTTGCCGGTGGCCTGGTAGCCGTCAGCGGCCCTGCCAGCGGGAGCGCACCAGGCCCGTCTCGTAGGCGTAGACGACGAGTTGTACCCGGTTGTTCGCGCCCAGCTTGACCATCGCCCGGCTGACATGGGTCTTCGCGGTGGCGGGACTGCAGTGGAGCCGGCGGGCGATGTCGTCGTTGGACAATCCCTTGGCCACCAGGAGCAGCACCTCGCGCTCCCGATCGGTCAGGTGGTCCAGGTCGGGGAGTACGGCGGGCGGCTCCTCCTCCCGGTCCACGAACTTCTCGATCAGCCGCCTGGTCACGCCGGGCGAGAGCAGGGCCTCGCCGGCGGCCACCACCCGGACCGCCTGCAGCAGGCTGGTCGGCTCGATGTCCTTGACCAGGAATCCGACGGCTCCGGCGCGCAGCCCGTTGAAGATGTACTCGTCGTTCTCGAACGTGGTCAGCAGGATGACCCTGGCGCCGCGAAGTTCGGGGTTCCCGACGATACGCCGGGTCGCCTCGATGCCGTCCATGCCCGGCATGCGAATGTCCATGAGGATCACGTGTGGTTCCACCCGGGCAGCCATCACGACGGCCGCGTCGCCTCGGCTGGCCTCGCCGACGACGCTCATGCCGGGTTCGGGTTCGAGCAACGCGCGGAGTCCGGTGCGGACCAGGGGCTGGTCATCCACGATCAGAACGCGGATCATTTTTTGGCGCTCTCCACGGGGAGTCGTGCCTCGACGACCAAGCCGCCGTGGCTCACCGGCGTAACGGAAAGGTCACCGTTGACCGCCGCCACCCGTTCCAGCATTCCCGTCATCCCCGTTCCGTACGTCTGCGGTGTCCGAGCTCCATCGCCGTCGTCCTCTATGCGCACCATCACCGCACCTGGACAGAAGCGTACGATCACCTCGGCTCTACTCGCTCCAGAGTGCCGGATGACATTGGTCAGCGCCTCCTGAACGATGCGGTAGGCGGCGAGATCCGTGGCGGCGGGCAGCGCGACCTGTTGCCCCTGCATGCGCAGCGTCACCCGCACCCCGCTGGCCGTGGCGTTGCGCACGAGATGGTCCACCCGTTCCAGCGACGGCGGGCCGTCCTCGTCGCCGCGCCGTAGCACGTCGAGGGTGGTCCGCAGTTCGGTCATCACGTCCCGGCTGGCCTGTTTGATCAGCATCACGGCTTCGGCGGCCTGGCGCGGATCGCTGTCGAGGAGATGCGCGGCGACACCGGCTTGGATATTGATCACCGCGACGTTGTGGGACAGGATGTCATGAAGATCACGCGCGATCCGTAGGCGTTCCTCGGCGGTCCGCCGCTGGGACTCCTCCTCCCGGGTGCGCTCGGCCTGGGCGGCATGCTCCTCGGACAGCGCCGTGAACGCGTTGCGGGCGCGTGCCATCTCGCCGCCCGCGACCGCCACGGCAAGCCAGATGACCAGCCAGACGCCGCCCTCCCTGCTCGGCGGCGAATCCCTCAGCAGGCCGACCAGGAACACCAGCGCGAGGTAGGCGCCCGCGCCGAGGAACCCGGTCATCCGCCGCCCGCTGCCGATGACGAAGTAGATCGCCACCGCGGGTGCGACCGTGAAGGCCCCGCTGGAGAAGCCGAGCGTGTAGTAGAGAAGCGAGGCCACGATGGCGCCGGCCATCACGCAGATTGGCGCCCGGCGCCGGAACGCCAGGAGCGTGGCGCTCAGCAGGAGCAACGCGTAACCGACCCCATGCGGGAGATGCTCGGCGTGGTCGCCGACGAGGGCACTCACGACAACGGTGGTGATGGCGATCGTCAACGCCAGAGTGGTGTCGACGGTGAGGCCATGCCTGACGCGCATCGATGTTCCGCCCACTGGCCCGCCGTCTTGGCTCTGTACGGTCCCTGTCATGTCCTGACTACCACGTCCGCATACTCCACCGGTAGTAGATGCGCGGTCCCGGCTGGCCGAACGGCGTAGTGAATAGAGGCCTCCGGCGGGACGACACCTGAACGGGCGTAGGCCAGAATGAATTGGTATCTCCATCTGCCCATAATTCAGCAAGGATGCGATGGACGCGCTTCTTTTCGGCCGCCTGCAATTTGCCACGACAAGCTCCGTGCATTTCCTTTTCGTCTCCCTGTCGCTCGGCCTTGTCGCCTTCCTGATAGCCATGCAAACGGCTTACGTCATCACGGGAAACGCCGTTTTCGAGCGCATGGTCAAATTCTGGGGACGACTGTACGTCATCAACTACGGAGTCGGCATCATCAGCGGCATAGTCATGGAATTTCAGTTCGGTTTGAACTGGAGCGGACTGACAGCGATGTTCGGCGACGTGTTCGGCGGCGCGCTGGCGCTGGAGACGTTGGTCGCCTTCTTCGTCGAGGCGACCCTGCTCGGAGCCTGGATCTTCGGCTGGGGCGTGCTGGGCAGGAAGACGCATCTCGCGCTGCTGTGGCTGATCGGGATCACCGCCTACATCTCGGCGTTCTGGATCCTGACCGCCAACGCCTTTCTCCAGCATCCCGTCGGTCACGAGGTCAGCGGCGGGCGGGGACGACTCGTCGACTTCGGCGCGCTGCTGAACAACCCGAACCTGTGGGACGCCTTCTCGCACGTGGTCTTCGTCTCGCTGATCGTCGGCTCGATGTTCGTCGCGGGCGTGAGCGCCTGGCACTTCATCCGGCGCACCGAACACGTCCAGGTGTTCGGCAAGTCGCTGCGGATGGCACTCGCGGTGCTGCCCTTCGCGGTGTTCGGCACGATCCACTTCGGCATGCTGCAGGTGGTGGTCATCGGCGACACACAGCCGTTGAAGCGCGCCGTCATCGATGCGGACACGGCGGGGGCCGCCGACCTGCAGGCGCAGATGGTCGCCAGGTTCGGTCCCGGCGACTACATCCCGCCGGACTGGGTCGGCACGCTGTTCGAGGTGATGCTGAACGGCGGATTCGGGCTCATGCTCCTGTCCATGCTCCTGGCCGTGCTGCTGATCCGCAGCTGGGTGATCCGGCTCCGCGTGCCTCTTTATCTGCTGGTCGCGCTGATCCCGCTGCCCTTCGCGCTGGTCGTGGCGGGATGGCTGGTGCGTGAGGTCGGCCGTCAGCCGTGGACCGTCTACCAGCTGCTCACCACCGAACAGGCGATGTCCGACCTCCCGCCGGCAGCCGTCCTCGGGTCGTTCGTGGCCTTCACCACGGTGCTGCTCGTGCTCGCCGCGGTGAACTACACCCTGATCGCGCGCTTCGCGGGACGCGGTCCACAGGACGACGCCTTCGGCACATCGCTCGACGCGGTGGCACCCGCCGCCACGACCGTCTGAGACGTTCCACGATCCAGGAGTTGAATGGTGAACCACAGCTGGTATCTCCTTCTGGGGCTGCTCCTGGGCGGGTACCTCCTCCTCGACGGCTTCGTCATCGGCTCGTCGATCCTGCTCCGCCACGTGGGCCCGGGCGAACGGGGACGACGAGCGACGATCACCGCTTTCGGCCCGTTCTTCCTGGGCAACGAGGTATGGCTGGTGGTGACGGCGGCGACCCTGCTGGCGGTCTTCCCGCTGCTGGAGGGCCCGTTGTTCCACGCCCACTACCCGCTGCTGGTCGCCCTGCTGGTGGCCTGGTTGATCAGGGACGGCGCCGTGTGGTTGCGAAGCCGCCTCGGCGGAGCGGGCTGGCGTGGCGGCTGGGACCATGTCCTCACGGTCGCGAGCGTGGCGTTCGGCCTGCTGTGGGGGCTCCTCCTCGGCAACCTGGCCAGTGGCGGAGTCGGCCGGGACACGGTGTGGCTGCCCTTCGGGTGGTACCCCCTGCTCTGGGCCGTCACGGTGGCGTCCGTCTTCGCCGTCCACGGTGCGGTGTTCCTGGCCGTACGGCTGCCGCCGGACCTGTCCGGCGCCCCCTCCAGGTGGGTCGTCCGCCTGGCGGCCCCGATCGCGGCGCTCTACGCCGTCGTCATCGTCGTCGGCGTGGCGACACAGGCCCTCCCGCACGGTGACGGCCTGCCGGTCTGGGCGGGGGTCACCGGCCTGCTCGCCGTCCTCGGCCTGCTCGCCGCCGGTCGCCTGGTGACCGTACGGCCGAAGGCCGCGCTCGCGTGCACGGCCGTGGCGGTGAGCGCCCCCGTCATCCTCGTCGGGGCGAGGCTCTGGCCCGTCGCCGAGCACGCCCTGGCAGGAGCATCCTCGCTGAGCGTTCTCGGACGCTTCCTGGTCGTGGTCATCCCGGTCGTCCTTCTGATCCAGGGCTGGACATGGATGGTCTTCCTGCGCCGGATGGACGGCCGCACCACGGTCTTCTTCTGAGCCGGGCGGCGGAACCCGCCGCGACGTGGACAGGGCCGCGGCCCTGTCCACGTTTCAGCCGCGTTATGAGACGTACGTCAGCAAGGGGCTCGGCTCGGGGGCCTCCCCGGCGAGGATCTTGCGCTGCAGGTCGCGTACTTCCAGGGACAGGTCCACACCCAGCTCGTCCTGCAGGATCCGCCGGAGGTTCATGCACGCCGCGAGCGCCTCTCCACGACGGCCCACGGCGTAGAACGCCCGGATGAGGAGGCCGTGCAGGGACTCGTTGAGGGGATGGGCGATGACCAGCGCCCTGAGTTCGCCGATCACATCGTGATAGCGGTGCAGCGCCATGTCGGCATGGATCCGCAGCGCCAGGGCGCGTATTCGCTCCTCGGCCAGCAAGGTGAGATGCGCCTGGAGAAGCGGTCCCTGCGGCACCTCGGGGATGGGCGCGGATCCCCGCCACATGGATTCCGCCCGGCGAAACTGCTCCACGCCGGCCTCTATGTCGCCCCGTTCGATCAGCGCGCGCCCCTGTGCCGTCAGGCGGGTGAACGTGTGCAGGTCGAGCTGGCCCTCGCGCAGCTTCAGAAGATAGCCGAGGGGGCGGGTGACGAGTTCGACGCCCTCGTGACCTTGTCTGTCGTGCCCGTGCAGGATCTTGCGAAGCTGGTAGGCATAGGTCTGCGTGGTGGTGACCGCGCTCGCCGGCGGGCTGTCGCCCCACAGTTCTTCAATGAGCTGGCTAACGGGAACGACGTGGTTAGCCCTGAGCAGCAGAAGTGCGAGAGTCTGCTGCGGCTTTGACGCTGTGGGCGTGCAGATGTGTCCGGCCCGGACTACTTCAAGTGGACCGAGTATTCGAAAAATCAATGGGACCCCTCGTGCAGTATTGGTGACAGCCTGTCAGGCCAATGATCCGGCACGATACTGACGAGTCCGCGAACAGGGGTTCGCTACGTTATTCGCTCGTCCCGAACGGCCGTCATGCATTATCGCAGGATGATGTTTGATTACCCTGGGTGTCGACCGGCCCCCGTAGCCAGCCTCCTTGTTACTTAGCGAACCTATCAAAACTATAAGCATTAAACGGAACATATAGAAGGCTTCTCGTACTCCTTTTGTGATACTTTTCGGACGGATGGACATGATGGTTTCGCTCTGCCGTTATCCGGCGGACGTGGGCTTCTGCCCGCCGGAGGGGTGAGACCGGCCGAGCGGGCCGGTGAGCAAGATCGGCACGACGGCGGCGGGCGTCAGCAGATCGCTTACAAGGACTACGCTCCAGTGATGACGGCCGCAGCCACTCCGGTCCCTAGAGTGATCCTGTGAGGACCTTCCGGTTCGCGAAATGGGACATGCTGGTCGCCGTGCTGGCAGTGCCCCTGTATCTCCTGGGGACCCACTTCGCATCGCTGACCAGGGTCCCGCCCTATCGGGCGCTGGACGGGCTGGCCTACGCCATGCTGATCATCGCGGGCGCCGCCCTCGGGCTGCGCTCCACCCACCCCGGCCTCGTCTACGCCGTCACGCTCGCCTGCTGCGCGATCGTACTGGGCCGCCACCACGCCTACGGACCGATCTTCCTGTCGGTCTGCCTGGCCCTGTCCACCATCGTCACCAGGTACGGCCTGCGCCCGGGGCTCGCGGCGGTCGGCCTGACGGGCACCGTCCTGTTGGTGAGCGACATCGTCGGCGGCACCGGGCGGTCAGGGGACGACATGCTGATCTGGCTCGCCTGGTACACCCTGGCCCTGCTGCCCTTCGGGGTGGGTGCGGTGATCCGGGTGGAGCGTGACAGACGCGCGGCCGAGGCGAAGGCCGACGACGAGCGGCATCTCCTGCGCGCCCAGGAGGAACGCCTGGCCATCGCCAGGGAGATCCACGACGTTCTCGGGCACAGTCTCAGTGTGATCAGCATGCGCGCGGGAGTGGCCCTGCACGTCGCCGACCGCACGCCCGCCGAGGCCATCGACGCCCTGCAGGCGATCCGGCGGATCAGCAAGCAGTCCCTGGACGAGCTGCGGGGGGCCCTCGACATCATCCGGGAGCGCCGCCCGACACCGGGGGAGGAGGACATCCACCGGCTGGTGGCCTCACTCAGGGCGGCGGGCCAGGAGGTGACGCTGGTCACGACGGGAAACTCCAGCGGGATCTCGGCGACCACCGAACACGCCGTCTATCGGATCGTCCAGGAGTCCCTGACCAACGTCGTACGGCACGCCGGGCACGCGAGGGCGCAGGTGAGGGTCGGCTACTCCGCTGAGGAGGTCACCGTCTCGGTTGTCGACGACGGCGGCGGCGGCACGGTGCGAAAGGTCGGCTACGGAATTACAGGCATGCGCGAGCGGGCCAGAGCGGTGCACGGCACACTGGCCCTCGGCCCACGGGCTGGGGGAGGCTTCGAGGTCACCGCGAGACTGCCCGCACGCGCGGAGCGCAAGACGGCACGGGACGACGATCCGATCGACCTGGCCCGGCAAGATTCTGCGGAGATGGGCGGACATGATCCGGGTGCTGATCGCTGACGACCAATCCCTCATCCGTATCGGGCTACAGGTGCTGCTCGCGAGCGACGACACGCTGGAGGTGGTGGGTGAGGCGGCCGACGGCGAGCAGGCCGTCCGCATGGCAGCCGTTCTCCGTCCCGACGTGGTGCTCATGGACATCCGGATGCCCAGGAAGGACGGGCTGGCCGCGCTGCGCGACATCACCGCCAACCCGGCCCTGCGGGCCACCCGCGTCATCATGCTGACCACCTTCGAGATCGACGAGTACATCTTCGAGGCACTCCGCGACGGAGCGAGCGGTTTTCTGATCAAGGACAGCGAGCCCGCCGAGCTGTTGCGCGCGATCTCCGTGGTGGTGAGCGGCGGGTCGCTGCTGTCGCCCTCGGTGACCCGGCGATTGATCACCGAGTTCGCCTCCCGGCCCGGCGCGGCCAAGCCGCATCCCCGGCTGTCGGAGCTGACGGACCGTGAGCGGCAGATCGTGGCACTGGTCGGCGGCGGGCTGTCCAACGACGAGATCGCCGCCCGGCTGGTGGTCAGCCCCGCCACCGTCCGCACCCATGTGAGCCGGGCCATGAGCAAGCTGGACGCCCGTGACAGGGCCCAGGTCGCCGTCATCGCCCACCAGTCCGGGCTCGTCCGGTGACGCCCGCGCCTCGTACGCTGTGCGTTGCGTCGCCGTCCGTCGATTCACGTAGTGAAGAGACCTTCAGGCGCTGACGACACCGCGGGGTCGCCTTGGCGACCCTTATGGACATGCGCTTACTCACCGGCCGTCGAACCAAGTACCTCGTCCTGCTGTTATGGCTGGCGATCACGCTGCCGCTCGCCTCGCAGGCACGCAACATCAGCGACGCCATGGAGAACAACTTCAGCCAGTTCACTCCCGCGAACGCGGAGTCCTCCGAGGTTCGCGACCTGCTCGCGGCCGAATCCGGCAGCCAGGACCTGCCCGCCGTCGTGATCTACGCCCGAGAGGCCGGGCTCACCGAGGCGGACCGGGCCATCGCGCGGGAGGACATCCCCGGCAGGCAGCTGATCCCGTCCGACGACGGCTCCGCCCTGATGGTGGTGGTGCCGATCGACGCCACCGACGAGGACGCCGCCTACCAGACGGTCAAGGACCTCCGTGAGCGTGTCCACCGCGACCTGCCACCGGGGCTCGACGCGTCCGTCACCGGCCCCGCCGGCCACTATGTCGACAGCGCTGACGCCTTCGTCGAGGCCGATCTCACGCTGCTGCTGGTGACACTCGGTGTCGTCGCGGTGTTCCTGCTGCTCATCTACCGCAGCCCGGTGCTCTGGCTGCTGCCCCTGCTGGCCGTCGTGCTGGCGGCGGGCACGTCCCAGGGCGTCGTCTACCTCCTGGCGATGAACACGGACCTGGTGGTCACCGGCATGGGATCGGGCATCCTGACCGCCCTGGTCTTCGGTGCCGGGACCGACTACGCGCTGCTCCTGATCGCGCGCTACCGGGAGGAACTCCGCCGCCAGGCCGATCGGCACGCCGCGATGTCCACCGCGCTACGCGCCTCACTGCCGGCCATGGCCGCCTCCGCCGCCACGGTGATGTTCGGGGTGATGTGCCTCGTCGCGGCGGACATGCGGTCGAGTGCGAGCCTGGGACCGGTAGCCGCCATCGGCATCCTGTGCGCTTTCCTGGCGATGGCCGTGCTCCTGCCCATTCTGCTGCTCATCTTCGGCCGCTGGATCTTCTGGCCGCGCATTCCCCGGCCCGGCGACGTGGGGAAGGCCGGCGTGTGGGGAAAGGTCGGCGACCGGGTGGCGCGGCGTCCCCGGATGGTGTGGATCATCACCGTCCTGGCGTTCGCGGCCCTCGGCATGGGACTGACGACGGCGCAGGTGGGCATCCCGGGTTCGGAGGCGTACACCTCGCCACCCGAGTCGATCACCGGGCAGCGACTGCTCTCCGCCCACTTCCCCAGCGGCGCCTCCGCGCCCGCCGACGTGATCACGACTGTGGCGAACCGCGACGGGGTGGCCGCGATCATCTCCGCGACCGACGGCGTGTCCGGCATCCGGCCGGGCAACTCCCTGACGGACCGCGTCCACCTGCGCGTGACCCTCTCCGACCCTCCCGAGTCGGCCGAGGCCGAGCAGACGATCGAACGGCTGCGCGCCGCCCTGGGTGCCCGGCCGGGCACGCTGGTGGGAGGGCTCACCGCGACCCAGGTGGACACCACGTCCGCGCACGTGCACGACCTCTGGCTGGTGATCCCCCTCGTCCTCCTGGTGATCTTCATCGTGCTCGCCCTGCTTCTCCGCTCGCTGGTGGCGCCGCTGATGCTGATCGGCACGGTGGTGCTGTCGTTCTGCGCCGTACTCGGCCTGGGGTGGCTGATCTTCGACGGGCTGCTGGGCTTCGGCGCGCTGGGCTACGACGCGATCCTGCTGGGATTCGTCTTCCTGGTGGCGCTGGGGGTCGATTACAACATCTTCCTCGTCAGCCGGATCCGGGAGGAGACGAAGGCGACCGGCGAGCACCGGACCGGCGTGCTACGCGGCCTGGCGCTGACCGGCTCCGTCATCACCGGCGCGGGGCTCGTGCTGGCCGCGACCTTCTCCGCGCTGACAGTCCTGCCCCTGGTCTGGGCGGTGCAGTTCGGTGTGATCGTGGCCATGGGCGTGCTCCTGGACACCTTCGTCGTCCGCTCGGTCATGGTGCCGGCCCTGCTGCTCGACCTCGGCCCTCGCACCTGGTGGCCCGGTGTCCGGGCCATGAGGAAGACCGCTCCGGAAACGCCGAGCTTGCAGAAGAGCCTCAGCGGCTCGCACGATCGGCGATGATCACATGCAGCGGCAGCCCTGGCAGCGCGTGGAACACCGGATCGACGAATCCGCTCTTGCCGAGCATCTCGGTGTATTCCTGCTCGGAGTGCACCTCCCCATCGGAGGTCCACGAGAGCATCAGCACGGAGAAGAGATAGGGGGGCGGGTCCTGCGCGGGCGGCTGGTCGCCGATCACGAAACCCACGATGACCAGCTTGCCGTCCGGGGCGAGAGACTCGTGCACCCGGCCCAGCAGTTCAGCCGCCCGCTGCGCGGAGAAGTGGTGCAGCACATTGGTGACAAGCGCCAGGTCGTACGGCCCGCCGAGCGGCGTGGTGAACATGTCGCCCTCGATGAAGGAACACTGGTCGCGCACTCCCATCTTCTCCGCGTTGCGCTCGGCGATGGGCAGCACGTTGGCCCAGTCCAGGCTGTTCACCCGGATGCGTGGCTCCTTCTGGGCGATCGTGTAGCCGTAGAGGCCGTGCCCGCACGCCACGTCCAGCAGCTCCACCCCGTTGCGGGCGGACATCCAGGGAGCCAGCACGTCGGCGATGAGCGCCGCGGTCGGGCCGGTGGCCGGGGTCGCGTGGGTGGCGAAGTCCTCCCAGTAGGAGAAGTTCGGCGTTTCCGCGTGGACGTCCACAACGGCACCGCCCCGCCGTACGGCGTCGGCGAGCACCTTGAGCGCATCCCATTCCCAGTCGCTGGCGAAGATGCGCACCATCTGGCCGAGGTAGCCCGGCGAGTCCTGGACGAGGTGCCGACGGACGTCCGCCGGGAGGTCGAAGCGCCTGCCGTCCGCCTTCAGCAGGCCGATCGCCGCGAGGGCGTTCAACAGGATGCGGAGGGCACGCGGGTCGGTGTTCAGTCGCTCGGCGAGGTCGGCGGCGGTGTGTGCCCCGCTCGCGATGCCGTCGAAGACGCCGAGCTCGACTCCCGCCCGCAGCAAGCTCGTCTGCCGATACGCCTGCATCATCGCCACGATGTCTTGCCGGGTGGCCGGTGTCACTGTGGTCATTCTGTCCACGCCCCTTCGCCTGCTGAGACTGTCAACGTGCCGGTCGAGCCGACCTTCCGGAAGCGGGCCCGGCGGTCCTGGACCAGCCGGTCACCTGACCAGGTGGCCGGTTCGGGGAGCGCCGGCTCCACCGCGTCGCCGATCGAGGAGATCGGGTCGGCGGCGGACGGCCGGCCCGCGGGTTCTGCGATGACGACCGTCGTCCGGAGCGGTTCGGGCCGGGCCCGGGACGCGGTCGTCATGCCGCGCTCCCCGCCGTGTCTTCCGCGAGACGCCTGTTGATGTAGGCGAGGGTGGTGCGCGGGGTGACCATCTCCTGCACCGCTTCGTCGGGGATCGAGGTGCCGAACTCACGCTCGACGCGACTGACCGTCTCCAGCATCGCCAGCGAGTCGTAGCCGATCTCGGCGAAGAGCAGGTCCGCTATGTCTCCGTCGAGGTCGACCGACTCGTCCTGGCCGGCGCAATCACGCAGGATACGTCGAAGATCGTCCAGGGTTACTTCCGCCATGTCGCCTCTCCTTGGTCGTCGTGTGCGGTGAGCTGTCTGCCGATGACGAGGGCCGCGTTGAATCCGCCGTGTCCACGGGCCAGGACCATCGCGTGCCGGAGCCTGTCCTGGCGCGGATACGCGCCGACCAGGTCGATGCGGTTGCGCGGGGCCGGCGAGTAGACGCCCGTCGTCGGCGGGATGACCTGGTCACGCAACGCCAGCAGGGCCGTCGCGACATCGAGGGTGGCGCCGCCCGCGTACATGCGCCCGGTCATCGTCTTGGGGGCGGTCACCGGCACGCCGTACGGGCCGAATATCTTGGTGATCGCCGTCGCCTCGGCGTGATCGAGTGCCGGATCGCCCACGGCGTCGGCGAACACGACGTCGATCTCATCGGGCCGCAGCCCGGCGTCGGCGAGCGCGCCGGCGGCGGCGGATTCCAGGGTGGGTGGGCGGCCGGATCCCGGCCGGGGGTCGAAGGTGGCGTGGTAGCCGAGGATCGTCCCGTAGTGCTGATCGACCCCTCGCGCCCGCATCGACTCGGCGGTTTCCAGGATCAGCGTCGCTCCTCCCTCACCGGGCACGTATCCGCTGGCGTCGGCGTCGAAGGGGAGGTACGCCCGGGCGTTGTCGCCGCAGGTGGTCAGCCGGCCGTGGGCGATCTGCGCCACCAGCCCGTAGGGGCACAGGGAGGCGTCGGTGCCGCCGGCGACCACCAGTCGCGACCCGGAGCGGAGCAGCCTGCGAGCCTGCCCGAGAATGTCCAGCCCGCCCGACTGCTCGGTGCAGATGACCCCGCACGGCCCGCGCATGCCGTGCCGGATGGAGATCTGGCCGGTGGTCGCGGCATAGAACCAGGCGATCGACTGGTAGGCGCCGACATGCTGCGGTCCGTCGCGCCACAGCCGCTCGATTTCGCGCTGGCCGAACTCGGTGCCACCGGAGGAGCCGGCCGTGACGACGGCCATCTGGTACTCGGGCAGATCCGACGTCACGACCTTGGCGTCGTCGAGCGCGTCCTGCGCCGTAGCCAGTCCCAGGTGCGTCCAGTGGTCGGTCTGCGGGATCAGCCGTCCGGGGAGTCGGTCACGGGCCACGAAATCCGGCACCTCACCGGCGAGGCGCGTCGGGTAGCCCGAGGCGTCGAAGCGGGTGATCGGGCCGATCGCGCTCCGGCCCGCCAGGATGGCCGACCAGTGTGTTTCGACGCCGATCCCGGTCGGGGCCGCGACACCGAGCCCGGTCACCACGATCGCCGTCATCCGGCCCGCCCGCCGGCCGCCCGCGCCAGCACCATGGCGGTCTGGAACCCGCCGAAACCGCTTCCCACGGTGAGCACCCCGTCGAGCCGTCGTTCGCGCGCGTGTAACGGCGTGTAGTCGAGGTCGCACTCCGGATCGGGCACGTGCATGTTCGCGGTGGGCGGCACCACCTGGTGTTTGAGAGCCAGCGCGCAGGCCGCGACCTCGATCGACCCGATGGCGCCCAGGGAGTGCCCGACCATCGACTTGATGGAGCTCACCGGCACCTCGTAGGCGTGTGCGCCCAGGCTCTCCTTGAACGCGGCGGTTTCGTGCCGGTCGTTCTGCTTGGTTCCCGAGCCATGCGCGTTGACGTAGTCGATGTCCTCGGGGTTGAACCGCGCCTGGGCCATCGCGCACCGGATCGCCTCGGCCATCTCCCTGCCGTCCGGCCTGAGCCCTGTCATGTGGAAGGCGTTGCTGCGGCTGGCGAATCCGACGATCTCGCCGTAGATTTGCGCGCCGCGGCGGCGCGCGTGCTCCGCGTCCTCCAACACCAGCATCGCCGAGCCCTCCCCGAGCACGAACCCGTCGCGTCCGAGGTCGAAGGGACGTGAGGCGTGCGCCGGGTCACTGTTGTTGGGCGAGGTCGCCTTGATGGCGTCGAAGCAGGCGACGGTGATCGGTGAGATCGGTGCGTCCGTGGCGCCGACCACGGCCACGTCGGCGCCGCCCTCCTTGATCACCTCGACGCCGTGGCCGATGGCGTCCAACCCCGAGGTGCACCCCGTGGAGATCAGGGCGACCGGCCCTTCGGCTCCCACCTCCCAGGCCACCTCCGTGGCCAGGGTGCTCGGCACCATGTACCCGTACAGGTGCGGAACCGCATAAGAGTGGTCCACGAGCCATTTCCGCCCGGCGTCACTGAGTACGACGTACTCCTGCTCAAGCCCCATCGTGCAGCCCACCGCGCTGCCGACGCTGACCGTCAGGCGGGCGGGCGGCAGTTCCGCCATGTCCAGCCCGCTGTCCGCGACCGCCTCGCGCGCTGACACGACAGCGAACTGCGCGGCTCTGTCCATCCGCCTGATCTGCTGGGCGCTGAGGCCGTTCGCCTGCGGATCGAAGTCACACTCGGCGGCGATCCTGGACCGGAACCCGGTGGCGTCGAACAGCGAGATCGCCCGGGTCGCGGTGGTACCCGAGGCAAGGAGTTCCCAGAACGCCTTGGCCCCGATCCCGCCCGGCGCCACGACGCCGATGCCGGTCACCACCACCCTCCTTTCCGGCATCAGCGGTCACCGACTTGTAACTGCTGGGACCGGGGGTCGTCCACCGGTTCGGTGTCCACGTGGCCCAGTTCCGGGCTGGGCGCCAGCGGGCTGAGCTGGAACACGGCGTGCACGGGCTGGTCGCCGTTGTTCTCCGCACGATGGCGGACGCCCACGGGCACCATGATCGCCTCGTCGGCCGACACGGCGATCGGGACGCCCTCGACGACCATGGTCAGGTGGCCACGAGTGACGTAGAGAAACTCCTCCGAGTACGGGTGGTAGTGCTCGGTGATGAACTCTCCCGGAGCGAGGGTGAGTGCCCCCATGAACCCGGATGTGGCCGAGACCGTCTTGGGGCTCAGTAACACACGGATGTCGCCGCCGCGTCGTCGGTTGGCCGACACGTCGGCACAACTGATCGTGGATGGAAGATGCTTCGACACAGTCACACTCCTGGTAGTGCCGTCCGATCAAATCCCGGCTGAGATCACCTGGAGATTCACCCCTGAAGGTGCCAAGGCGACATGGAGGATCGTTCGAACCACGTTGGAACTGATGGCCGCCGGTACCGGCGAGGTGCCCCCACTCGCGATGCTCTCTCGGCGAATCGCTCAGCGCTGTGCGCTCGCGCCGCCGAGTGTCAGCGGGACGTAGCCGATACGGACGCACTCGGTCGTTGCGCCCGCGGTAGGGCGGTGAAACGTCGGGTCGAGGCGGCGACGAGGACCCCGAGTGCGGCGTAGGCCGCGCCGAGCAGGCTGGCGGCCGACCATCCCGCGGCGCTGTAGGCCCAGGTGGTGGTGATCGCACCGAGCGCGGAGCCGAGGGAGTAGCAGGCCATGTAGGCGCCGATGACGCTGCTGCTCTGGTCGGGGCGGGCGGTGGTGAGCAGGTGCTGGCTGCTGACGTGAACGGCTTGCACGGCGAAGTCCAGGACGATGACGCCGACGATCAACAGCCACAGCGATGACCCCGCTTGAGCGATCAGCAGCCACGAGGCTGTGAGCAGGGCCAGCGACCAGCCGGTGACCGAGGGCGCCAGGCCCCGGTCGGCCCATCGGCCGGCTCGGGCCGCGCCCAGCGCCCCGGTGAGACCGGCGAGTCCGAACAGTCCGATCTCGGTGCTGCCGAAGTGCCACGGCGCGTCGCCGAGCGGGAGCGCCAGTCCGCTCCACAGCGTGCCGAAGGAGGCGAACAGGAAGAACGCGACCAGTCCGCGACTGAGGAAGAGCCGGTCGCCGACGACCAGACGACCCAGCGATGACAGCAGCTGTCCGTACCGGGCTCGGGGGCGGCGGACGTCGGCCTCGAGGGTGAATCGGGCGGCGAGCGCGAGCATCACGCAAAGCCCGGCGATGACGAGGTAGACCATGCGCCAGTCGGTCAGCTCGCCCAGTGCGCCCGCGACCACCCGCACGCCGAGGATCCCGATGACCACGCCCGAGGTGACCGCTCCGATGTTGCGGCCGCGCTCGCCGGTCGGTGAGACGGCGGCGACGTAGGCCACCGTGATCTGGACGACCACGGCGAACAGTCCGGCCAGGGCCAGGCCCGCGATCGCGATGCCACCGCTGGGTGCGGCGGCGGCCACCCCCGCACCTACTGCTGTGAGCAGCAGGTGCACCGTGATGAGTCTGCGGCGGTCGAACAGGTCGCCGAGCGGGACCAGCAGCACCAGCCCCGCGAGATAGCCGATCTGGCCGGCGGCGACCAGCCACCCCAGTGCTCCTTCCCCCAGCCCGAGGTCCTCGCCCGCGGCCTCGAGGACCGGCTGGATGCCGTAGACGGTCGACACCGCCACCGCGCACACCAGCGCGAGCACGGCCCGCTGCCTCCCGGTCAATCCTGGCGACATCTCACCCTCCAATAAGTTGCAAAATGCAACCTATCTGAAGTTAGGGCATAATGGTTTCAGATTGCAACTCATCACGGAGGGGGCCCGTGGACGTCACACTCGCCGCAGGAGGCGCTTGGACCGACCCGGCCTGTCCGGTCGCACGGACCGTCGACCTGATAGGCGACCGGTGGAGCCTGCTGATCATCCGCGACGCGATGGACGGGGCGACGACCTTCACCGAGTTCCATCAGCGGCTGGGGATCGCCCGCAACATCCTCACCGACCGGCTCCGCAAACTCGTCGAGTACGGCATCCTTGACAAGAGCGCCGCCACCGACGGCAGACGACACACGTACCGGCTCACCGAAGCCGGGCAGGACCTCTTCACGGCCGTCGTCGCCCTCCGCCAATGGGGCGAGCGCCACGCCTTCGCCCCAGACGAGCCGCACTCCATCCTCGTCGACGACCAAGGGCGGGAGCTTCCCGAACTCCACCCGCTCGGCCAAGACGGCGCGCCGCTCTCCGCCGAGGCGTCGCACGTCCGGAAAACTGCCTGAGCCCGACCGCGCCGGAACCCGTCCCATCGGGCCCTGCGATCGATGCCCCTCTACACTGACTCGCGCTCGAGTAGGCGTCTCACCATGTTTGGCCGCCGGCACGAACCAGCATCTCTCGCCGAGCTGCCTTCGTGAGCTGATCCTGAGCTTGGCGAAGATCTTACGGAGGTGCCACTCGACCGTGCGCGGGCTCAGGAAGAGACGAGCGATCCTCTCGCCCGAACTGCGGCCGCCCGGCCCTGAATCGGCGATGACCCAGAGGTTCGGCCGGGAAGACAACCGGCGTTCCGCCGCTGGGTGGAGTGACCTCAGGGCAGTTGGTCAGGGGTCGCCGTCAGGCCGTAGTAGATGCGCGGCGCGCCGTCCAGCCGGATCTTGACCTTGCCGTCGCGGGCGGTGAGCCGCCGTTCCCTACCAAGGCAGTCGAGCTCCCTCACCGAGCTCCCGGCGGCGGCCACCTTCAGCTCCGTCTTGGTCGGCCAGCCGTCCACCCACGGTTCCGGCGCGGCGAACCACGTGGAGCCCGGCGCGTGGTCGGTGTTGAGCAGGTAACCGTCCTTCCTGCTCCACAGGATCGAGACGGGTCCTTCCTGCGTGCTGAACAGCAGTCCTTTCAGATTGGAGTCGGCCGGCTTCAACCAGCGCACGAACGTCGCCCGGTCCAGCACCTGCGCAGCCGTGGCGTAGGCGAGCATGGACGGCTTGGCGCTGGTGTCGCGGTTCATGAGCCCGTAGTGGTACTCGGGGTTGGCAGGGTCGGCCATCTGCGGCTTGCCAAGGACGCTGTCGTGCAACTGGTACCAGTTCACGCAGCGCACCCCCTCGGCCTTGGCCAGCGCCAGGGTGAGCAGGACGTTCTCTGCGGCCTGCCGGTAAGTGTCGTGCCACCAGCTGTTCGGCTTCGTGCAGGCGTAGGCCTCGGTCAGCCACAACTCCTTATGCCCGTACTCCGCGATCATCTCGCGGGCCTTGCGCAGACCGCCTAGGAAGTTCCAGTAGGAGCCGTTGGCGCCCTGCGTCCACTCTTCAGGAGACGGCGCGTAGTCCGGCGTGAAGTTGCCCCTGCCCGGGTGGAAGGCGAACCCATCGATGAGGTCCCAGCCGCCGGCGTCATGGAAGTTCCTGGTCCAGACGTGATCCATGCCGGCCAGGCCGGCGTTGAGCACCTTGGTGGGCGCTCCCGCGGCGGTCAGCCGGTCGCGTACCGGGCGTAATCCGTCCCGCACGTAGGCGGCGGCGGTCTCGCCGCTCATCCATGGCTTGTTCACCTCGTTGGCGACCTCGAAGTAGTCGGCACCCGACCCGATCGCCTTCTGCGTGTTCGTGTCGGCCCAGGCGGTGACCTCGGCGGCCGTTCCGCCCAGGGGGATCCCGGCGAGCTCGATGTTGTGACTGATCCCCGCCGCGTTGAGGGTGGCGGGCGGGAGGCCCGGTCCGCCGTCGTAGGAGATGCGGACGCACTGGATGCCCAGGCGTTTCATCAGTCCCACGACAGCGGCGGCGTCGGGCTTGAGCAGCCAGGGGTAGTTGGCGATGCCGAACATGCTGTCGGCGCCGGCTTGATAGGTGTGCGGTGGCAGGACGGCGAGGTTGGTGCGGGCGAACGCGCTGTCGGTGCCCGCGGTGGCGCTCACCTCGGTGAACACGATCCCGCGGGGTGGCGAGGTGATGGTGAAGGTCTGTCCCCATGAGGCTCCCGCCGCGACCGTGCCGGTCACGCTGCCGCTGCCCAGCGTCCTGCCGTCGAAGTCGCGGGCCCACCACGAAAGCTTCACACTGCGGGCGGTGCGTCCCCCGTTGGCGACCTCCGTGTGCAGGGCCATGGGCTGGCCGGCGGCGTCCCAGAGGGAGAAGGGCTGGTCGGTCCAGACCTCTACGCCGAGTGGAAGGCCCGCGCCCATGGTGCCGCCCGCAGCCGGTCGCATCGAGCCGAGCACCAGGTCGGCCTCCGTCACCGCCGCGCCGGCGGTTCCGGTGCCCGGCGCGTGGATCCAGGTGGCGTTGGTCCAGGCAGGGGTGGTGGTGGCCAGCCGGAAGTAGGCGCGGGTGTCGGCCCAGGTCTCCTGGTAGACGACCCCGGCATTGCTTTCGTACGGCACACCTCCTCCAGCGTCGCGGTTCCATGTCGTCAGCGCGGCAAAGGACTCGGGCACCGAGGGTGAGACAACGGTGCGGCCGAGCATGAAACCGGCCGGGACCAGCGTGGTCGAGCCGCCGACCTCCCAGCGGAGCGAGGCTCGGTGCGGCGCGACGCGGAAGACGCCGCGGACGGTGATTCCCCCGGCCGTGCTGGGGAGCGTGTAGTCGACCTGGATGGCCTGCGTGCCGTCCTGGAGCGTGACGAGCGACGGCGTTCCGCCGGTGGTGCGCTGGATGCCGGTGACGGAGTCCTTGGCCATGAACCCGGTGAGCCTGACCCGTTCGACGCCGCCGCCGTCGCGGACGGTGATGCCGCCGTCGGTGGCGGCGGTCAGCGTGATGCCGTCGGCGGAGATCGAAGGGGTGTCGGCCTGGGCCTGCGCCGCGGGAAGCAATGCCCCTGCGAGTCCGGCCGCCACGGCTCCACCGAGGAAGCGGCGTCGGGGGATGTCAGACATGAAGATCTCTTCCCTGTCGACCTAATGCGGATTAGGGAGATGTGTACTCCGGCCGGAACGGGAGTGTCAAGGGTGAGTTGTGCGCCTCACGTAATCTGCTGGTAACGCCTTGACACCTTCATCTAATGCGGATTAGATGCCGTCTAATCCGCATTAACCCAGAGGAGTGACCATGGATGCACCAGCCTCCAGAAGGTGGATGGCGGGGGCGCTCGTGCTCGCCGCCGCGACGGCGGGCTGCTCGTCCGGCTCGTCGGGTGAGGACTCGGGTAAGACCGTGATCACTGTGGCGGGCATGCCTCCCACGACCGCCGCGAAGACCCGCACGCAGTTCCTCGACGCGATCGCCGCGTTCGAGAAGGCCAACCCCACCATCAAGATCAAGCCGACCGACACCCAGTGGGACGCCAGGACGTTCGCGACCAGGCTGGCCGGCGGAAACGCGGAGACGGTGCTGACCGTGCCGCTCACCGAGCCGCCGGGGCTCATCGCCCGGCGCCAGGTCGCCGACCTCAGTAACGAGATCAAGAGCCTGCCGCACGCGGGAGACTTCGACCCGCGCGCGCTGGCTCCTGCTACCGGCGCGGACGGCAAGGTCTACGGCCTGCCCGTCACCGAGTACGCGCTGGGCCTGGTCTACAACCGCGCCCTGTTCACGAAGGCGGGCCTCGACCCGGATCAGCCGCCGGCCACGTGGGACGAGGTCAGAGCGGCGGCAAAGAAGATCGCCGGGACGGGTGTGGCCGGGTACACGCAGATGACGGTCAAGAACACCGGCGGCTGGATCCTGACCGCGATGACCTACTCCTTCGGCGGGCGGATGGAGAAGCAGGAGGGCGACAAGTACGTGTCCTCGCTCCTGGACGGCCCGGCGGAGCAGGCGCTGCGGCACCTGTCCGCGATGCGGTGGCAGGACGACTCCGTGGGCGCCAACCAACTGCGCACCCAGCAGGACACGGAGCGCGACTTCGCCGCCGGCAAGATCGGCATGCTGATCGGCGCCGTGAACAGCTACAACCGCTACACCACCCTGTACTCCGGCAAGCCGGACGACTTCGGCATCGCGGCGTTGCCGCAGCAGGGCAGCGGCAAGGCGACGCTGCTGGGCGGGCTGGTGGCGGCCGTCAACGCCAAGGCCACAGCCGCGCAGCGAACCGCCGCGGTGAAGTGGATCGACTTCTACTACCTCAAGCCCAACTACGACCCGGCGGCCGCCGAGCAACTGGCCGTGGCCAATGCCGCGGACAAGCTCGCCGTCGGCCTGCCCACGCTGCCGTTCTACGGCCCGTCGGTGTCAGGCCCGGTGAACGCCGCGATCGCCAAGCACACCAACATCCCGGTGTCGAACTTCGCGCCCTACGTGAAGGAAACCGACAAGCTGGAGTACGTCGTCGAGCCTCCTGTCGCCGCCCAAGACCTGTACGGCGCGCTCGAC
The DNA here is from genome assembly GCF_022213955.1 of Dolomitihabitans soli. Taxonomy (GTDB): domain Bacteria; phylum Actinomycetota; class Actinomycetes; order Streptosporangiales; family Streptosporangiaceae; genus Streptosporangium_A; species Streptosporangium_A soli. The sequence goes on from NZ_JAKNTW010000027.1 coordinate 43,474, forward strand.
ACCGCCGTACAGGCCGTACTGACCCGCAAGGACGCCGACCCCCGCGACGAGCTGGACAAGGCGGCGGCGCGATTCGCGCCGCTGCTCGAGAAAGCACAGTGACCCGGGGCAGAGGCGTCGCGGCCGCGCTGTTCCTCATCCCGACGGTGTTGGTCTTCGGCCTGTTCTCGTGGTGGCCGATCATCCGCAGCGTGGTGCTCGGCTTCCAGCAGACCAACCTGGTCGATGCGGCGACGTTCGCGGGCCTGGACAACTTCCGCACCTTGCTCGCCGACCCCCTGCTGGGCACGGCGGTGCGCAACACGCTGCTGTTCACCGGCCTGGCCCTGCTGATCGGCTTTCCTCTGCCGATCTTCCTGGCGGTGCTGATGTCGGAGCTGCGGCGCGGCTCCGGGCTGATGCGGGTGCTGGTCTACCTGCCGGTGGTGGTGCCGCCGGTGGTGGCCGTGCTGATGTGGAAGTGGTTCTACGACCCGGACTCCGGCCTGTTCAACCAACTGCTCGGGTTGGTCGGGCTGGGACCGTACCCCTGGTTGCAGTCCACGGGCATGGCGATGCCGAGCCTGGTCCTGGAGGCGACCTGGGCGGGCGCCGGCGGCGCCGTGCTCATCTACCTGGCCGCGCTGTCCAGCGTTCCCACCGAGCTGTACGAGGCGGCTGAGCTGGACGGGGCGTCGGTGTGGCGCAGGTTGTGGCACGTGACGCTGCCGCAACTGCGGTCCATCCTGCTGATCATGCTGCTGCTCCAGGTGATCAACACCTTCCAGGTGTTCACCGAGCCGTTCGTGCTGACCGACGGCGGGCCGGAGGACTCGACGGTCACGGTGCTGCTACTGATCTACAGGTACGCGTTCGTCAACGGCGACTACGGCACGGCAGCGGCGTTGAGCGTGAGCCTGGCCGTGGTGCTGGCGGTGCTGTCCGCCGTGTACCTGCGGCTCACCAGGACTTGGGGGACGAAGTGAGGGGAGTGATCTCCGACACCGAACGGCGTGGGCGCGGGATGCGCCTTGGACTGGGCACCACCCAGGTGCTGCTCATCGTGGCCCTGGTCCTGCAGGGTGCCGGGCCGATCTATTGGATCTTCAAGGGCGCGATCTCCTCCACCCAGGAGTCACTGCGCCATCCGCTGGCCCTGTGGCCGGCGGACGTGCAATGGTCGAATCTGGTGGAGGCGTGGACGACCCTCGAGGTCGGCCACTACCTGATGAACACCGGCGTACTCGTCGGCGGCTCCTGGTTCACGCAGCTGTTCGTCGCGACGACAGGCGCCTACGCGTTGTCGGTCCTGCGGCCCTCCTATGGCAAGTACGTCTACGGAGCGGTCCTGGCGACACTGTTCCTGCCCGGCACGGTCTCGATGGTCTCGCTGTACCTGACGGTCCTGGACCTGTCCATCGCCAACACCCCGCTGTCGGTGTGGTTGCCCGCTGGGGCGCACGCCTTCAACGTCCTTCTGGTCAAACAGTTCTTCGACGGCATTCCCAAGGAGCTGTTCGAGGCAGCGCGCCTCGACGGCGCCGGGCCGTGGCGGATCTTCACCCGGGTGGTGCTGCCCATGTCACGTCCGATCTTGGCCGTGGTATCACTGCTGGCTGTCATGAACGCGTGGAAGGACTTCCTCTGGCCCATGATCGCCATCACCGACACCGAGAGCCAGCCCCTGGCGGTGGCCCTGCCCCGGCTGGCGGACACCTCGGACCAGGCCCTGCTCATCGCCGGGATGCTGATCGCGATCATCCCTCCCGTCGTGGTGTTCCTGCTGTTCCAGCGGCAGATCATCCGGGGCATCGCCTTCACGGGGCTGAAGGGATGAGGGTCCTGGTCACCGGTGCGGCAGGCCGCCTCGGCTCCGCCGTACTGGCAGAACTCGCATCGCGGGACATCGCCGTGACCGCGCTCGTCGCGCAGGATCCCGGCCCGCTGACGGCGGAGCGGGTCATCGTGGGCGACGCCCGCGACCCGGCCGCCGTCCGCGCGGCCCTCGAAGGGGCCGACGCCGTCGTTCACACGGCGGCGCTGGCCTCGCCCGAGGTGGCGGCGCCCGAGGTGGTGTTCTCGGCCAACACGCAGGCGACGTTCGTGGTGCTGAACGAGGCGGGAGAGCAGGGGGTACGGCGGGCCGTGATCGCCAGCAGCCTGTCGGTCACCGGCCTGCCGTTCGCCAGGTCGCGCCCGAGCCCGCCATACCTGCCGCTGGACGAGCGGGTGCCGTTGCAGATCGAGGACCCGTACGCGCTGTCCAAGCAGACGGACGAGGCCACGGCCGCGATGATGCACCGGCGTCACGGCATGACCGTCGTCGCGCTGCGCTTCCCCTTCCTCGGCGACCAGGCCCGGCTCGCCGCGCACGCGGAGCGGCTTGCCGGGGATCCCGCGGCCGGGGCCGCGGAGGTGTGGAGCTACCTCGACCTTCGTGACGCCGCGCGCGCGTGCCTGATCGGGCTGACGGTCCCGTTGTACGGCGCGCCGGTCATCTTCGTCGCCGCGCCCGAGACGCTCGTGGCGACCCCCACCGAGGAGTTGCTCGCGACGCACCACCCCGGCGTGCCGCGCCGTACGGCATTGCCCGGCAGGACCGTGGCCATCGATCTCGAGCCGGCCAGGAGACTGCTTGGATTCACTGCTCGGCATCCGTTCCCAGAGGAGCGACAATCATGATCATGTCGGAGACGCAGGCGCCGTGGCAGGCCAGGGACGGGCTGCGCATCACCGGTGTGCGCACGATCGTCACCGCTCCGGGCGGGGTCCCGCTCGTCCTCGTGCGGATCGACACCTCGGAACCCGGGCTGTACGGCCTGGGCTGTGCCACCTTCACCCAGCGCTTCCACGCCGTGGTCGCCGCGATCGAGCGGCACATCGCTCCCATGGTCATCGGCCGGCATCCGGCCGATATCGAGGACATCGGCCGGATGCTGCACTACTCCTCGTACTGGCGAGGCGGGCCTGTGCACAACAATGCGCTGTCCGGCATCGACCAGGCGTTGTGGGACATCGCGGGCAAACGTTTCGGCGTGCCGGTGTACGAGCTGCTGGGCGGGCGGGTCAGGGCGGCTGCCGCCGTCTACACCGGGGCTCGCGGTGGCGGGGTCGAGGAGTCGATCGAGCGGGCCGCCGCGCTGGCCGAGCAGGGCTACCGCTACGTGCGGCTGCAGGCGGGCGGGCCTGGGCTCGGCACGTACGGCGGCGTCGGCACGCCCGGCGGGTATCCGGGCAGCCCCCATCCCGACGGCTGGGACGTCGGCCACTACCTGCGCAGCACGCCGAAGTTGTTCGAGCGCGCCCGCGAGGTCCTCGGTGAGGAACTCGGCCTGCTGCACGATGCGCACAACCGGCTCACGCCGAAGGAGGCTGTGGTGCTTGCGCGGTCGCTGGAGCCGTACCGGCTGTTCTTCCTGGAGGACCCGCTTGCACCCGAGCACTTCGACAGGCTGCCCGAGGTGCGGGCGGCGGCGCCGATGCCGATCGCCTCCGGCGAGCTGGTCTCCTCGGTGACCGACGCGGCGCGTCTCATCACCTCCGGCGGCGTCGACTACCTGCGCCTGCACGTCTCAGCCGTCGGCGGGCTCACACCCGTGCGCAAGCTTGCCGCGCTGTGCGAGCTGACCGGGGTGCGGACGGCCTGGCACGGGCCGCCGGACGTGTCGCCGGTGGGCGCGGCGGCCAACGTCACGCTCGACGTCACCAGCCCTGCGTTCGGGATTCAGGAGGCGCATGTCTACCCGGAGACCGTGCACGAGGTGTTCCCCGGAACGTTGAGGACGGTGAACGGCTACATCACCCCCTCTGACCGGCCCGGCTGGGGCATCGACCTCGATGAGAACGCCGCCAAGCGATACCAGCCGGAAACGCACCTGCACGAGCGGTGGGCCGCGCGGGTGCGCAGGCCCGACGGCGGGATCGAGGCTCCGTGATCTACTACTTCTTTGGGGGTATGCCATGAGACCGAGCGGTCGCCCTCGTCAGGCGGACATCGCCCGACTGGCCGGCGTCTCACAGCCGACCGTGTCCTTGATCCTCGGCGGCACCGCCGCTGCCCTGGGCATCGCCGAGGAGACCCAGCGCAAGGTCATGGAGGCAGCCGAGCGACTCGGGTACATGCCCGACCCGATCGCCACCCGCTTGGCGGCCGGGCAGAACAACCTGCTCGGCCTCTACACCTTCACCTCGACCTTCCCCACTGAGATGTCCCACGCCTACTACCCGTTCCTGGTGGGCATCGAGGAGGAGACGGCGGCGCAGGGCTACGACCTGCTGATGTTCATCGCCTCCAGCGTCACGGGGGAGCGCCCGCACGCCCAGGTGCTCAACCGGGTACGGCTGGCCGACGGCTGCCTGTTCCTGGGCAGGCACCTGCCCGTGCCCGAGATGGGCCGCCTGCTGGCCACCGATCTGCCCGTCGTCTACATAGGGCGGCACGACGAATTCGGCGACCGCCTGCCGTACATCGGCGCCGACTACGTGTCCGCCGGCGCCGCCGTGGTGCGGCACCTGGCAGGGCTGGGCCACGAGCGCATCCTGTACGTGCGCGAAGCCGACGAGGCGATCACCTCCATCGACAGGGAGGCGGGCTTCAGAGGCGGCATGGACGAATGCGGGCTGGCCGCCGTGGTGGTGCGCACCGACGGCACCGACCTGACCCCCGACCGGCTGCGCGCCTGGCGCGACCAGGGCGTCACTGCGGTGGTCACCGAGGCCACCGACACCGACGCCGCCCATCGCGCCCTCCTGGCGGCTGCCGAGCGCGCGGGTCTCCGCTTCCCCGACGACCTCTCCCTGGCCACGCTCGGCGACCCCCGCGACCGCCCGAAAGGTCTCACCGGCTTCGCCGTACCTCGTCGCGAGATGGGGGCCGCGGCCGTCCGACTGCTGACGAAACTCATCGCGGGAGACCGTACGGTCCCCAGGCACCAGCTCATGACCTGCGAGCTGGAGCCAGGCGAGACCGCGGCACCTCCCCGCTAGCCCTCTCGAAAGGCACCACCCATGACCGACATCCTCATCGTCGGCGGTGGGCTCGGCGGTGTCGCCGCAGCCCTGGCCGCCTGCCGCGCGGGCCACGACGTCGTCCTCACCGAGGAGACGGACTGGATCGGCGGCCAGCTCACCGCGCAGGCCGTACCTCCTGACGAGCACCCGTGGATCGAGAGTTACGGAGCCACCGCCACCTATCGTGACGTGCGCGGCTCCATCCGCGACTACTACCGGCACTGGTACCCCATGACCGGCGGCGCGCAGCGCTGGCGCGAACTGAACCCCGGCGCCGGATATGTCAGCAAGTTGTGCCACGAACCACGCGTCTCCCTGGCGATCCTGCAGGCCATGCTGGCTCCCCACGTGGCCGCCGGGCGCCTGCGCATCCTCCTCGAACACCGCCCCGTCGAGGTCGAGGTGGACCGTGACCGCGTCAGAGCCGTCACACTGCTGGACATCCGCTCCGGCGACTCGCACACCATCGCCGCCGCCTATGTCCTCGACGCGACAGAGACCGGCGAGTTGCTGCCGCTGGCGAAGACGGAGTACGTCACGGGCGCGGAGGCCCGCAGCGAGCACGACGAGCCGCACGCGCCGGACGAGTACCAGCCGCTGAACATGCAGGGCATCACCTACTGCTTCGCCGTCTCCCACCACGAGGGTGAGAACCACGTCGTCGACCGGCCTTCGGACTACGGATTCTGGCGCGATTACCGGCCCGACTTCTGGCCTGGGCCGCTGCTCGGCTTCAGCGCACCGGACCCACGCACCCTGGAGCCCGAAGCCCGCTGGTTCGACCCCAACCCGCCCGGTGACCCCCGTGGGGTGCTGGCCGACCAGAGCGCTCAATCAGGGGACAAGGACCTGTGGATGTTCCGCAGGATCCTCGCCCGCGACCTGTTCGAGCCCGGCTTCGCCGCTTCCGACGTCACTTTGGTCAACTGGCCGCTGAACGACTACTGGCTGCGCCCGATCATCGAGGCGGACGCTGACACGGCGGCGCTGGCGCACAGCGAGGCCAAGCAACTGTCGCTGTCGTTGCTGTACTGGCTCCAGACCGAAGCGCCCCGCCCTGACGGCGGCACCGGCTTTCCCGGACTCCGGCTCCGCCACGACGTGGTCGGCACCGCCGACGGGCTGGCGAAGTCCGCCTATGTCAGGGAGTCAAGGCGCGTCCGCGCGGTCACCACCGTCACTGAGCACCACGTCTCCAGGGCCATCCTCGGCGACCGCGGCACGCTGCGGCACCATGACTCCGTCGGGGTCGGCGCGTATCGCATCGACCTGCACCCGTCGACCGGTGGGGACAACTACATCGACATCGCCAGCGTGCCCTTCGAGATCCCGCTCGGCGCGCTGCTGCCCGTCAGGATGCGCAACCTGCTGCCCGCGGGGAAGAACATCGGCACCACGCACATCTCCAACGGGTGTTTTCGCCTGCATCCTGTGGAATGGAATGTGGGTGAGGTCGCGGGCCATCTGGCGGCGTACTGCCTGCGCCGTGGGGTGGAACCGCAGGAGGTCAGAGAGAAGGAGACGTTGCTGGAGGAGTTCACCGGGGAACTGGACAAGATCGGGGTCGAGCGCCACTGGCCGGCACCGGCGGGCTACTGATCCTTTGCCCGCCGGCGTACGGCCGACGATCTCGGCCACCAGGGTGAGATCGAAGGCGCAGACCCACACTGAGGGCGCCGCGCTCACTGGGTGGTGAAGGGCGGGCAGATCTCGAAGGTCACTGATCGCTGCACCTGCCGCGGAGTCAGCAGCTTGAAGACGATCTGGTTCCGGCTCGGTGAGTCCAACCCCTGGGGCAGGTAGTGCTTCTGCGTCGAGTTCAGCGGAAGCGCAGGGCTGCGCCCCTTGTCGACGCCGTTGATGATCCACCGGTAGGTGTAGTCGACGGACCCGCCGGTGGGCTTGAGTACGGCGTAGACGGTCGTGCCGCTGCTCCAGCATCCCTGACTCAGCTCGGCGCCCTGCATGTGGATCGACACGCCGACTCCGCCGCCGGTCCTGGGTTTTGACGTGGTCTGCGTGGGCTTGGGGGTGGTCGATGTCTGGGTTGTGGGCTTCGTTGCCGGCTTGGGCTCAGCGGTCGGGGTCGGCTTCGCTGTGGAGGCGGGGCTCGGTTTCTTGGTCTTCTTCCTTGTCGGCGTGGGAGTCGGCGTGGGAGTCGGGGTCGGGGACGAGCTCGGGGGAGGGGATGAGATCGGCTGAGTTGTGATGGTTTGTGCCGTCGATGGCGGCCACCACCACACCACCGCCGCGGTGGCCAGGGCCGTGACCGTGGCGCCCCCGACGATCGGCAGCACCGGCAGTCGCTTGCCGCCCCGCCGTACGGGCTGAGTCGTGTTCCGCCGCCCCGGGCGCGTGGGTGGCGCGCCGCCCAGCAGGCGGAGCAGGACCTCCTCCATGTCGGGCCGGTCGGCCGGGTCCTTGGCCAGGCAGTCGAGCACGATCTCGCGCAGCGGCGGGGCCAGGTCGCCCACGTACGGCTCGTCGTTCAGGACACGCTTGATCACTGCCGGCATGGCGTCGATGCCGAACGGCGGCGTGCCCGTCGTGGCGAAGATGATCACCCCGGCCCAGGCGAACACGTCGGCCGGTGTCCCCACCGGCTCACCGGCGAGCTGCTCCGGCGCCATGTAGGCGGGGGTGCCGACGATGCTGCTGGTGACGGTGAGCGCGGCGTCGGTGGCACGGGCGATGCCGAAGTCGATCACACGCGGGCCGCCCGGGCCGAGCAGCACGTTGCCGGGCTTGAAGTCCCGGTGTGCCACGCCGGCGCGGTGGATGGCGGCCAGCGCGGTGGCCGTGGCCACCGCCAGCCGCTGCAGGTCGGCGCCCTGGTGGCGGCCCGCCTCCTGGAGCGAGGGGCCCTGGATGTATTCGGTGACGATGTACGGCACGCCGCCGAGCGAGGCGTCCAGCACCTGGGCGATGCAGAACGGCTCGACCCGGCGGGCGGCGGCGATCTCCTTGGCCAGCCGCTCGTCCCCGTTCCGCAGCACCTTGACCGCCACCCGCCGTCCCTCCGGGGCCTGGCCCAGGTAGACCACGCCCTGGCCGCCCTCGCCCAGCCGGGACAGGAGCCGATACCGGCCCACGAATTCCGGATCTCCCGGAGCCAGGGGATCCATCAGCTGTCGTCGTCGCAGTTCTCGAAGGTGGCGCTGCGCTGGATGCTGATGGGCGAGGTGATCCTCAGCACGACCTGGTGCGTCCCGAGTTCCATGATGGGGCCGTATTGCGGCAGCTGCGTGGCGCTTTCACGGGTGGCCCACTGGGAGGTCGCCACGACCTTGCCGTCCAAGACCCAGGAGTACTTGAAGTCGATGCCCGGCGGCCCCTCCACCATGGCCTTGATCAACGTGGCGCCGTAGAGGCAGTCGGAGGGCGGGTGCTTGTTCCCCATCGGCTCCACCGACAGGATCCGGATGTTCGGCTTGGCCGCGGGCTTGGGCGTGGTTCTCACGGTCGGCCGGCTGGTCGGCCGTTGCGTGGTGGGCCTCTCCGACGGTCGTTGCGTGGTGGGTTTCTCGGTCGGTCGTTGCGTCGTGGGCTTCTTGGCCGGCCGTTGCGTAGCGGGCTTCCTGGTCGCGGGTTTCGTCGTGGAGGGTTTCTCGGCCTCGGGTTTCGTGGTGACCGGCTGGGCCAGGGCGGACGGGGTCGGGCTTGGGTCGCCGGAGGACATCGCGAGCGTCGCGGTGGTGGCGATTGCGGCGATGGCGACCGCCCCGGCCGCGGCCGCCATCGCCTTGCGCCGGCCCCGCGCGGGTCGCCGGTGGCGTGAGGCGGTCGCCGGCCCCGATTCCCCGGTCGCCGCCGCCCCGCCGCCCAGCAGGCGCAACATCACATCCTGCATCGTCGGCCGATCGGCGGGATTCTTGGCCAGGCACTGCAAGGCGATGCCGCGCAGCGGTTGCGGGAGGGCGGCGAGCTGGGGTTCGTTGTGCAGGATGCGGTTGATCACCGCGGGCAGCGAGTCTTCGCCGAACGGCGGCGAACCCGTGGCGGCGAAGGCGATCACCGAGGCCCAGGCGAACACGTCGGCTGCCGGGCCCACCAGCTCACCGGCGAGTTGCTCGGGCGCCATGTAGGCAGGGGTGCCGACGATGCTGCTGGTGGCCGTGCGGGCCTGGTCCATCGCGCGGGCGATGCCGAAGTCGATGACCCGCGGGCCGTCCGGGGCGAGCAGCACGTTGCCGGGCTTGAAGTCCCGGTGGACGATGCCCGCCTGGTGGATGGCGGCCAGCGCGGTGGCCGTGGCCACCGCCAGCCGCTGCAGGTCGGCGCCCTGGTGGCGGCCCGCCTCCTGGAGCGAGGGGCCCTGGATGTATTCGGTGACGATGTACGGCACGCCGTCCAGCGAGGCGTCCAGCACCTGGGCGATGCAGAACGGCTCGACCCGGCGGGCGGCGTCGATCTCCTTGGCCAGCCGCTCGTCCCCGGTCCGCAGCACCTTGACCGCCACCGGCCTGCCGTCACCTGCTTGGCCGAGGTAGACGATACCCTGCCCGCCCTCGCCCAGCCGGCCGATCAGACGGTACACGCCGACCGCCGGTGGGTCGCCCTGCCGGAGCGGTTCGACGTTCGGCATGACGAGAGTGGCTCCAGGGACGAGTGCGACGGACCTCAGCACTTTAGCGACCAGAACCGATTTGCCCGGCTATATCGAGAAATCTTGCGCTACAAACTCATGCACCCCCTCCGTGGACGCAACCCCGGTTCTCGCGGGGGTGGACCGTCACGCGCGTCCCCACATGCTCCGCCGCGAGCGCGGTGGTGCCGGATAACCCGTCAGCGAGTCACCCGGCATGGCCGCCCACCGACCGGCCGGAGCGGACCCTATGGAGGATCTGACCCGGCCCACCGCCCAGCCAGCCGATCGCGGGCTGGGCCAGGTTGATTTCAGGACGGTTTCGGAGGCTTGACAACGGCAGAGCCGTGGTCGCATATTTTCACCACTAACTTTATTGCCGAAGAAAGCCTGGTCTCTCCTTATGGCAGGCACTGACCGCGGCGATCTGACCAGGACGGCGATCCTTGCCCTCCTGGGCACGCTCGGACCGCTCAGCCGTACCGATATCGCCCGAGAGCTGGACATCAGCCCGGCCACCGTCACGCAGCTCACCCGCGACCTGCTCGGCGCGGGCATGATGGAGGAGCTTGACCTCAAGCCCTCGCGCGGCGGGCGTCCCGCCCAGTTGCTCGGCCTCATCGGCGGCGCGGGCCGCGCCGTCGGCGTCAAGGTCACCGCTGACCACCTGGTGCTGGTCGACGTCCGTCTCGACGGAGTCGTCCTCGGCTCCTGGGAACGGCCCTTCGACCCGGCCTCGCCGCATTCGCTCGACGAGCTGGCCGCCGCGGTGGAGGTGACGCTCGACTCGCTGAGCGAGGGCCCCGTGTTGCTCGGCGTCGGCGTCGGGGTGCCGGGCGCCGTCGACGACCAGGCGGTCGGTACCGTCAACGCTCCGACGCTGGGCTGGCAGGGCATGCCGGTCGGTGAGCGGCTGCGCCGCAGGCTCAAGCTGCCGGTGCTGGTCGAGAACGACGTCAACGCGCTGGCGGCGGCCGAGCGCCTGTACGGGCGGGGCCGTACTCACCGCGACTTTCTCGTGTTCACCATCGGGCGCGGCGTCGGCGCCGCGATCGTCGCCGACGGCCGGGTGTACCGAGGCGCCCGGGGCGGCGCGGGCGAGTTCGGCCACGTGCCGGTGGCCGAGGACGGCCCGCCGTGCGGGTGCGGGTCGTACGGCTGCCTGGAGGCGTTCGTGGGCGCGGCGGGCCTGCTGGCGGCAGCGGCGGCCGGCGACCTCGGCACGCCGGGGCCCGCGTCGGTGGACGAGCTGGGCCGGGCTGCCACCCGGGGCTCGCGCGTGGCGCTGGACGTCTTCGCCGAGGCGGGTGCCATCTTGGGCAGGGCCGTCGCCGGGTTGATCAACGTGGTCGACCCCGAGGTGGTGGTCGTGCTCGGCGAGGGGGTCGCGCACTGGCCGTTCTGGCAGCCCGGCTTCGACCGTGCCGTCCGCGCGCAGCTCATGCCGGGGCGCCGCGACATCTCCATCGAGGTGGAGGGCTGGGACGAGACGAGCTGGGCGCAGGGCGCCGCCGCGCTGGTGCTGGCCACGCCGTTCGACGCCGCCGGGGCCGCCGGCGAGCAGGGCCGGCTGGTCCGCGCCCGGCTGATCGGGGCCCAGCCATGAGCCTGACCACGCAGGCGCCGCCACCGGTCAAGCGGCACGCCGCGCCGCCGCGCCGTACGGCAGGGCAGCGCTGGCGCTACGCGGGCACCGTCGCGATCTTCCTGCTGCCCAGCCTGGTCCCGCTCACCCTCTTCACCCTGATCCCGATGGCGGGCTCGCTCTGGGTCAGCCTGCACGAGTGGGATCTGCTGCAGCCGATGCGCTGGGTGGGCCTGGCCAACTACCTCGAACTGCTCGGCGAGGAGGAGACCAGAGCGGCCTTCCTGCACACGCTGTACTTCATCGCCGGCTACCTGCCCCTGGTCTACGCGGGCGGGCTCGGGCTGGCGATGCTGCTCAACCGGGCGATGAAGGGGCGCAACCTGTTCCGCGCCATCTACTTCCTGCCGGTGATCACCAGCTGGGTGGTCGTGGCGCTGATGTGGAAGTGGCTGCTCAACCCGGCCAGCGGCATCGTCAACTGGGCGCTCGGCGTGATCGGTGTCGAAGGGCCCGGCTGGTGGACCGATCCGCACTGGGCGATGCCGTCGATCATCCTCGCCTCGGCCTGGAAAGACCTCGGCTTCGTCATGATCATCCTGCTGGCGGGCCTGCAGGCCATCCCCGGCGAGTACCACGAGGCGGCCAGGGTCGACGGCGCCTCGGCCTGGCAACGGTTCCGGAGCATCACGCTGCCGCTGCTGTCGCCCTCGACCTTCTTCGTCGTCGTGATCTCCCTCATCAACGGCTTCCAGGTCTTCGACCAGGTGCACGTCATGACCGGCGGGGGCCCCGGCGGCGCCACCCAGGTCGCGGTGGAGCAGGTCTACAAGATGACCTTCGAGTACGGCAGAGCCGGCGCCGCCTCGGCGCTGTCGTGGCTGCTGTTCGCGGTCGTGCTGATGGTCACCCTGATCCAGGTCCGCGGCCAGCGCAAGTGGGTGAACTATGGGTAAGGCGCTGAGATACCTGCTGGTGACCACGGGCGCGCTGGTGATGTTGTTCCCGTTCGCCTGGGCGGTGATCACCTCGCTGACGCCCGACGGGGCGGTGCTCGCCTCCCCTCCGGACTTCACCCCGGAAGGGGCGGGGCTGGCGGCCTACGCGCGGCTGCTGGAGGCGCTGCCCTTCTGGCGCATCCTGGCCAACAGCGTCTGGATCGGCGTCGTGTCGACGGCGCTGCAGCTGATCACGAGCGCCATGGCCGCATACGCCTTCGCCCGCCTGCCGTTCCCGGGGCGCGGCGCGCTGTTCGCCGTCTACCTGGCCACGCTGATGGTGCCGCTGCAGGTGCTGATCGTGCCGTTGTTCATCGAGATGCGCACCTTCGACCTGACCGACACCTACTTCGCCGTGCTGGCGCCCACGATCGCCTCGGCCTTCGGGGTATTCCTGCTGCGGCAGGCCATTCAGCAGGTGCCCAGGGAGTTCGACGAGGCCGCGGTCCTGGACGGCGCCGGTCATCTGCGGATCTTCGTCTTCGTCGTCCTGCCGCTGATCCGGCCGGCGCTGGCCACCTTCGCCATCTTCGGCTTCATGGCCAGCTGGAACAGCTACCTGTGGCCGCTGGTGATCCTGCGCTCGCCGGAGTTCTTCACGCTGCCGCTCGGCCTGGCCGAGCTGCACGGCCGCTTCACCACCGAGTGGAACGTCGTCATGGCCGGATCCGTGGTCAGCGTCGTGCCGATCCTCATCCTCTACCTCTTCGCCCAGAAGCACGTCATCGCCTCAGTCGCCCAGTCCGGGCTCAAGTAAGGACCCCCCGTGAAGAAGACCATCGCCCTCCTGGCGCTCGCCGCGCTGGCCACCGCCTGCTCGCAGGGCTCGGCTACCAAGGACACCGCCACGGCCGAGGGCGGCAAGGTGACGTTGCGCTACTTCACCTTCTCCGCGGCTCCCGATCACGTGAAGGACCTCGACAAGATCGTCCTGGCGTTCGAGAAGGAGAACCCGACGATCGACGTGGTCGTCGAGACCGCGCCGTACGACCAGTACTTCACCAAGCTGCAGACCAGCATCGCCGGTGGCACCGCGCCCGACACCTTCGAGCTCAACTACGAGAACTTCGTCACCTACGCCAGCGCCGGCTCGCTGCTGGACCTCGGAACGGTCGCCGGTGACACCGCCCCGACCGGGTTCGCCGAGGAGTCGCTCAACGCCTTCAAGCACGACTCCAAGCAGTTCGCGCTGCCCGCCTCGTTCTCGACCGTGGTGCTCTTCTACAACAAGGAGCTGTTCGAGAAGGCCGGCGTCGCGCTGCCCACCGCCGACTGGACCTGGGCCGACGAGCAGGCCGCCGCCGAGAAGCTGACAGACAAGGGCGCCAAGGTTTACGGCGACTTCCAGCCGGTGCAGTTCTTCGAGTTCTACAAGGCGCTCAAGCAGGCCGGCGGCGAGTTCATGTCGCCCGACGGCAAGAAGTCGACCTTCAACAGCGCCGCAGGCGTCAAGGCCGCCACCTGGCTGGTGTCCAAGGTCGGCAAGACCATGCCTACGGAGGCGGAGATCGGCGGCACCGCCGACTACGACACCAACCTGTTCAAGTCGGGCAAGCTCGCCATGTGGCACAACGGCATCTGGCAGTTCGCCGGGCTGAAGGACGTGCCGTTCGAGTGGGACGTGGTCGCCGAGCCCGGTGACGTGACCAAGGCCAGCGCGGTCTTCCACAACTCGGTGGCCGCCTCGCCCGGCACCAAGCACGGCAAGGAGGCGTACGCCTGGGCGAAGTTCCTGTCCTCCTCGAACGTCGCGGCCACCACCCGCATCGAGTCGTCGTGGGAGCTGCCGCCGATCTCCGACCAGGCGGTGCTGGCCGGCTACCTGAAGGACCCCAAGCCGGCCAACCGGCAGGCGGTCTTCGACTCCCTCAAGTCGATCGCGCTGCCGCCCGTGATCAAGCGTCAGCAGGAGATGCAGGACGCGGTGACCCAGGAGCTCGGCAACGCGGCCGCCGGCCGGGTCTCCGTGGAGGAGGCGCTGACCGCGGCCGCGTCCAAAGTCGACGGCCTGCTCGGCTGACCCCCCGTCCACCAGGAGATATCAACCAGGAGAACTGACCCAGTGATCGTAGGAAGCGACCTGGCGCGGGCGCAGCTCGTGTCGCGCAGCATCGATGTGATCAGCATGCATCAGTCGCCGTCGGGGGCCTACCCAGCCAGTCCCACCTTCTCCGCCTACCGCGGCTACGCCTGGCTGCGCGACGGCGCGTTCATCGCCGAGGGCATGAGCCGGGCCGGGCAGGTCGCCGGCGCGAGCGCCTTCCACGCCTGGTGCGCCGAGGTGATCGGCGCCCGGCACGCCCGGGTGGAGGACCTGGTGCGCCGGGCCCGCGCCGGGCTGCCCGTGTCGGCGGCCGAGATGCTGCCCACCAGGTTCACTCTGGAGGGCGGCGACGGCGCCGACGAGTGGTGGGATCACCAGCTCGACGGCTACGGCACGTGGCTGTGGGCGCTGGCCGAGCACACCGCGCGGCACGGCGTGCGGGTGCCGGGAGCGGACGAGGCGGTGCGGGTCGCCGCCCTCTACCTGACGTGGTTCTGGAACCAGCCCTGCTACGACTGGTGGGAGGAGCACGTCGACCAGCGGCACGTCTCGACGCTCGGGGCCGTGCACGCGGGCCTGCGTGCGGCCGTGACCGGCGGCACCCTCCCCGGCGGCGAGGCCGCGGCCGCCTCGGAAGCAGTGGCCGAGATCGCCGCGCTGGTGGCCGAACAGGGCGTCGCCCCCGCGGGTCACCTGCGCAAGTGGCTGCCGAGCGCGCAGGGCGCCATGCCGGCGGAACCGGACGGGCCCGTCGCGCCGCTGCATGATCTGCACGCCGAGGGGCTTGGCGGTGACGCCGTCGACGCCTCCCTGCTGGCCTGCGTGGCGCCCTTCGGGCTCTATCCCGTCGACCACCCGGTGGCGGTGGCGACGGTTGCCGAGGTGGAGCGGCAGCTCGCCCGCGACGGCGGCGTGCACCGCTTCCGGGCCGACACCTTCTACGGCGGCGGCCGCTGGCTGCTGCTGGCGGGCTTCCTCGGCCTCAACCACGCGGCCGCGGGCCGCCGTGCCGAGGCGCTGCGCTACCTGGACTGGATGGCCGCCCAGGCCGACGAGGCGGGCGAACTGCCGGAGCAGGTGTCGGACGTGCTGCTCGCGCCGCGCCGACGCGAGGAGTGGCTGGAGCGGTGGGGGCCGGTGGCGCGTCCCCTGCTGTGGTCGCACGGAATGTATCTGATGCTCGCCGATGCGCTGGAGGTCCGCGCGTGATCACCCACCGCCCGTACGGCTCGGGCCACCCGTACGCCGAGACCCAGGATCAGCGAATCCCCGTCATTCCCATGGACGGTCAGGCGGTCGAGCTGCGGGTGCGCGCCGCCATGTCGGTGACCGAGCTGGCGTGCCAGTGGCGCGTCGACGGGCAGGACGTCGCCGAGCTCACCCTGGCCAGGGCCGGGCTCGCGGCCGCGGAGGCGGGGGAGGGGGAGGGTGACCAGGTCGACGGTGGTCACCTGGCCGCCGCGCAGGCCCGCGCGGCCCGAGCCGCGTCCGGCTCCTGGAGCGTCACCACGCCGTCGCTGCGGGCCGGCCACCACTACTCCTACAGGTTCGTCGCCACCACCGAAGGCGGCGCCCGCCGTACCAGCCGCTGGTTCGACGTCACCGCGGCGAGCTGGCAGGACTCCGGCGGCAAGCTGACTGTGCGCGGGTCCGACCGGACCCGGTCAGGCAGCGTGCGCTGGCTGATCGACGGCGACGGCGCTCTGCGCGGCCGCTTCGAGATCGCGTCGGCGCCGGGCGAGCACGTGGTCGGCTTCGGTGAGCGCTTCGACAGCGTCGACCAGCGCGGCAGGTCGCTTGACGCGGTCGTGTTCGAACAGTACAAGGCGCAGGGCGCGCACGGGCGCACCTACCTGCCGATGCCGTTCGCCATCGTGGTCGGTGGCGGCCGGAGCTGGGGCTTCCACGTGGCGACCTCACGTCGGACCTGGTACGACGTGGGCGACACGCTCGCCGTCGAGGCTGAGGGCGACGACCTGACCGTGACCTTCTACGAGGGCAGCCCGGCCGAGATCCTCGACGCCTTCCTCGGCGACGTGGGCCGGCCGACCGAGCTGCCCGACTGGGTCTTCCGCCTGTGGGCCAGCGGCAACGAGTGGAACACCCGGGCCCGGGTCATGGCCGAGATGGACGCCCACCGCGAGCACGACATCCCGGTCGGCGCGCTCGTCATCGAGGCGTGGAGCGACGAGAGCACCTTCACCGCCTTCCGGGGTGCGCAGTACGAGCCGGGGGAGGAGGCGCACACCCTCGCCGACTACACCTTTCCCGCCGACGGGCCGTGGCCCGACCCCAAGGGCATGGTGGACGAGCTGCACGAGCGCGGCATCAAGGTGCTGCTGTGGCAGATCCCGCTGCAGAAGATGCGCCCCCACCCCGGGCACCAGGCCGCCGTGGACGCGCGCCAGCTCGTCGAGTACGGATACGGCGTCAGGGAGGCCGACGGCCGGCCGTACCGCAACCGGGGCTGGTGGTTCCCGCTGGCGCTCATGCCCGACCTGTCCTCGCAGGAGGTGCGCGACTGGTGGACGGCCAAGCGCGCCTACCTCGTCGGGGAGGTCGGGATCGACGGGTTCAAGACCGACGGCGGCGAGCACGCCTGGGGCCACGACCTGCGCTACGCCGACGGCCGCTGCGGCGCCGACGGCAACGGACTGTTCCCGGTGCACTACGCCCGCGCCTTCGGCGACCTGCTCAGCAGGTACGGCAAGGCGCCGGTGACCTTCAGCCGTGCCGGATTCGCCGGATCCCAGTCACACGGAGCCTTCTGGGCGGGTGACGAGGACTCCACCTGGGAGGCCTTCCGCTCCTCGATCCGGGCGGGCATCACCGCCGGCGCCTGCGGCATCGTCTACTGGGGCTGGGACCTGGCCGGATTCTCCGGTGACGTTCCCGGCGCCGAGCTGTACCTGCGGGCGGCCGGTACGAGCACGTTCATGCCGATCATGCAGTACCACTCGGAGTTCAACCACCACCGCAGGCCGCTGCGCGACCGCACCCCGTGGAACGTCGCCGAGCAGACCGGCGACGAGAGGGTGATCCCGCTCTTCCGTGCCTTCGCCAAGCTGCGCGAGCGGCTGGTTCCCTACCTGGCGGGCGAGGCGGCCAAGGCCGTGCGCGGCGGCCCGCCACTGATGCGTGGCCTGTTCTTCGACCACCCCGGCGACGAGGCCGTCTGGGCGTACCCGCTGCAGTACAAGCTCGGCGACGCCCTGCTCGTCGTCCCCGTCACCGAGCCCGGCGCCGACCGGATCGAGGCCTACCTGCCCGAGGGCGCGTGGGTCGACGTCTGGACCGGCCACACCCACCGCGGCGGTGGCGTCCGCACGCTCGCCGCGCCCCTCGACCGGCCGCCGGTGCTCTGCCTCGCGGAGCGCTGGCCCGAGCTCTCAGCCGTCTTCTCCGTCTGAAGAGGAGCACCCCCCACGTGAAACGGTTACGGTCCGGCGCCGTCGTCGCGATCATCGTCCTGCTCGCCTCTCTCATTCATGCCCCGGCGTACGCGCTGGACGGCATCGCCCACAATCCCACCGGCATCGACGAGCTCTACTCCACCGAGCCCACCGAGCGCTCGCCGCGTGACCCGATGGCCGGCGAGAACGTCCAGATCAAGGCCACCACCTGGCCGATCGAGCCGGGCCAGAGCGTCTGGGTGACCTGGACCAAGAACGGGGTCGGCCAGACCCCGATCGGCGCCGCCTTCGACTACAACAACGGGAACAACTCCTACTGGAAGCTCAACCTGGGCGGCTTCGTCCGCGGCGACAAGATCTCCTACACGGTCAACGCGGACGTGAACGGAGCCGGGCAGCGCAGCACCGGCCCGTTCTCGTTCACCGTGACGTCGTGGAGCACCGTCACCAACGTGACCGGCTACACCGACAACGGCACCTCGGTGGACGTCACCACGGGCGACAGCGCGGGCAGCTTCACGCCGAAGATCCGCTTCGCCTTCCCCGCGCCGGACCGCTTCCGCACCCAGATCGCGCCGAGCGGCAGTGGGCTGAACATCTCCGGCGTGTCCGGCTACACGGTGACCAACTCGACCGGCACGCTGACCATCTCGACCAGCTCGCTGGTGCTGAAGATCCAGAAGACGCCCTACCGCCTGTCGGTCTACAAAGGCGACGGCACCACGCTCATCACCCGCCAGTACGACCCGGCGGTCTTCCGCAACATCGGCTGGGCCAGCGACGGCGCGACCACGATCACCAAGATCGAGGACCACTTCCTGTCGCCCGCGGGGGAGCGGTTCGAGGGCTTCGGCGAGCGCTACGACCGGCTGGACCAGCGCGGCACGGACGTGCACAACTACGTCTACAACCAGTACCGCGACCAGGGCGCCACCCGCAGGACCTACCTGAGCGTGCCGTTCTTCCTGAACTCGGCCGGCTACGGCGTCTATCTCCCCAGCACCCGCTACTCGATCTTCAACCTCAACACCCACCTCAGCGACCTGGCCGGATTCAGCGTCGACACCGGCGGAGCGCTGAACTCCACCCTCGACTACCACTTCTTCGCCGGCAGCCCGGCGGACATCGTCGACGACTACACGGCCGTCACCGGACGCCCGCAACTGCCGCCGAAGTGGGCCTTCGGCGTGTGGATGTCGGCCAACGAGTGGAACACGCAGGCCGAGGTCACCGCCGAGCTCGGCAACACCACCACCCACGACATCCCGCACACCGCCCTGGTACTGGAACAGTGGAGCGACGAGGCCACGTTCTACGTCTGGCACGGCGCGACCTACACCGCCAAACCGGGCAGCGGCAAACTCGCCTACTCCGACCTGACCTTTCCCGCCGGCACGGCCTGGCAGAACCCCCAGGCCATGATCACCGACGCGCACACTAAGGGGATCAAGGTGATCCTCTGGCAGATCCCGGTGCTGAAGGAGAACTTCGACACCAACCCCTCCACCCCGCCGCAGCAGCACCTCAACGACAAGGCCTACGCTCAGGCGCAGAACTACGTCGTGCCCGGCTACCGGATCCCGACCGGGCAGTGGTTCGGCGACTCGCTGGTACCCGACTTCACCGGCACCGCGGCCACCAACTGGTGGATGAGCAAGCGCGACCACCTCTTCGACATCGGCATCGACGGCTTCAAGACCGACGGCAGCGAGGCCATCTTCGGCCGCGGCGTAACCTTCGCCGACGGCCGCAAGGGCGACGAGATGCACAACGCCTACCCCAACAGCTACACCAGCGCCTACAACACCTACGTCAAGAGCAAGAACGCGCAGAACACGATCTTCAGCCGGGCGGGCACCTCGGGCGCGCAGAAGTACTCGATCTTCTGGGCGGGTGACCAGAACTCCAGCTTCTCCGCCTTCCAGGAGGCCGTGCGGGCGCAGCTCAGCGCCGGGCAGTCGGGCGTGCCGTACACCGCCTGGGACCTTGCCGGATTCACCGGCACCTTCCCCAGCGCCGAGCTCTATCTGCGCTCCACCGCGCAGGCGGCGTTCTCGCCGATCATGCAGTACCACTCCGAGAAGGCCAACCCGTCCGTCTCCGAGGCACGCACGCCCTGGAACGTGCAGGCGCGCACCGGCGACACCAGCGTGCTGCCGACCTTCCGCAAGTTCGCCAACGTGCGGATGAACCTGATCCCCTACCTCTACACCGAGGCCAAGGCCTCCTCGGCGACCGGCGTGCCGATGATGCGCGCGATGAGCTTCGCCTTCCCCGGCGACGCCACCGCCGCCCCGCTGGACCAGCAGTACATGTTCGGCTCGCAACTGCTGGTCGCTCCGATCACCGCGCAGGGCGCCACGTCCAAAAGCGTCTACCTGCCCGCGGGGGAGTGGTACGACCTTTGGAACGGCGGGCGCGCCACCGGCCCGGCGACCAAGACCTACCACGCCGGCCTGGACGGCATCCCGGTCTACGCCAAGCCCGGCGCGATCATCCCGCTCAACCTCAACGCCGACTACCAGCTCGGCGCGACGATCGGCAACAGCGTCACCAGTTACACCAACCTCGTCTTCCGCATCTACCCGGCCGGATCCACCTCCTACTCCTACTTCGAGGACTCGGCGGGCGTGAACCGCACCATCAGCTCGGCGGAGAACTGGGCCGCGCACACCGCGACGGTGACCGTACCGGCCCTGACCACGACCAGTACGCTGCAGGTCGCCTCCACCAAGCCGACCGGCGTCACCGGCGCCACCGCCCGCGCCAGCCTGGCCGCGCTCAAGACGGCCGCCGAAGGCTGGTGGTGGGACCCGGTGCAGCAGCTCACCCACGTCAAGCTCGCCTCCTCCGCCGCCAACCGGACGATCACGCTGAACGGCGTCGACAAGGCCGGCTACGAGGCCGAGTTCGCCACCGGCACCGGCACGTCCGTCAACACCGACCATCCCGGCTACACCGGCACCGGCTTCGTCGACGGCTTCAGCGCCTCCGGCGACACGCTCACCTTCCAGGCCAAGGCCGACGCGGGGGGCAGCCACTCGCTGAAGTTCCGCTACGCCAACGGCGTCGCCGCCACCGCCACGGCCACCGTGCAGGTCGACGGCGTCACCGTCGGCACCCTGTCCATGCCGTCGACCGGCAACTGGGACACCTGGGGCACCGCCACCATTCCGGTGACCCTGACCGCGGGCGCCCGCTCAGTCAAGATCCAGTACGGCAGCGGCGGCGTCAATCTCGACCATCTGGTGGTGGCACGCCCATGAGACGCGCCCTCCTCCTGCTGGCCGCCGTCCTGTTGCCGCTGCTGGTCGCGCCGCCCGCGCTGGCGGCCGTGCAGCGGGTCCAGTTCACCAGCGGCTCCACCTACCTGATCGTGGAGTTCCTCGACGACGATCTGGTGCACTTCGAGCTGGCCGACGGCACCAGCCCCGGCACCTCGTCGCCGCTGTTCACCACCCCGCAGGTCGCCAAGACCGACTACACCGGGCCGACGAGCTTCAACCAGAGCGGCAACACGCTGACCACGGCCTCGATGAAGGTCGAGGTCACCGCCGGCACGCTCTGCGTGAAGGTCTCCGACCCCACCCGGCTGCTGTACCAGGCCTGCCCGCGCAACCTGGCCGCGGCGTGGAAGGGCCTGTCGATCACGAAAGGCTCGATCCAGAACGCCTACGGCCTGGGCGAGCAGTTCTTCATGGGCGGCAGCGCCGACGGCGACTGGGTCGGCCGCACCCGCACCCCCGGCGGCACGTACGGCAACGCCATGGCCTACGACACCGACAACGGGCCCGTCGGCAACGCGCAGATCCCCGTGCTGTTCGCGGTCGGCGCTGCCAACCTCAACTACGGCCTCTTCCTCGACCAGGTCTACAAACAGGAGTGGAACCTCACCGGCGACCCGTGGACCGTCGACACCTGGGGCGACCAGGTGCGCTGGTACACCATGACCGGGGCCGACCTGCCCGACCTGCGCAAGGACTACATGGAGCTGACCGGCCGGCCGCCGGTGCCGCCGAAGAAGGCGTTCGGCATGTGGGTCTCGGAGTTCGGCTACGACAACTGGACCGAGATCGACAACCGGCTGAGCGGGCTGCGCACCGCCAAGTTCCCCGTCGACGGCTTCGTGCTCGACCTGCAGTGGTTCGGCGGTGTCGCGGCCGGCTCCGACAACACCCGGATGGGCACCCTCGCCTGGGACACCGCGAACTTCCCCAACCCGGCGACCAAGATCTCCTCACTGGCCTCGGCCGACGGGGTCGGGCTGATGACGATCGAGGAGTCCTACATCGGCAAGAACAACTCCGAACACGCCGACCTCGCCTCGCGCGGCTACCTGGTCCGCGCCGGGTGCGCGACGTGCGCGCCGACGTACCTGACCACCAACGACTGGTGGGGACGCGGCGGCATGATCGACTGGACGCAGGACGCGGCGGGCGACCACTGGCACACCACCAAACGCCAGCCGCTGGTCAACCAGGGCATCCTCGGTCACTGGCTCGACCTGGGCGAGCCCGAGATGTACGACCCGGCCGACTGGACCGCCGGCGTGCTGCCGGGCAAGCACGCCCACGCCGACTACCACAACGTCTACAACCTCAAGTGGGCGCAGAGCATCGCGCGCGGATACGCCACCGGCACCAAGCGGCCGTTCATGCTGGCCCGTTCGGGCGCGGGCGGTATGCAGCGGCACGGCGTGGCCATGTGGTCGGCCGACATCGGCTCCAAGCTGACCGCCCTGGCCCAGCAGCAGAACGTGCAGATGCACATGTCGATGTCCGGAATCGACTACTTCGGCTCCGACATCGGCGGGTTCCGCCGCGAGATGCTCGACTCGGATCTGAACGAGCTCTACACCCAGTGGTTCGCCGACGGCGCCTGGTTCGAGGTGCCGATCAGGCCGCACACCGAGAACCTGTGCAACTGCGCCCAGACCTCGCCCGACCAAGTCGGCCACACCGCCAGCAACCTGGCCAACCTGCGGCAACGCTACGAGCTGACGCCGTACTACTACTCGCTCGCCCACCGCGCCCACAGCACGGGCGAGCCGGTGGTGCCGCCGCTGGCGTACTACTACCAGAACGACGCGAACGTGCGGGAGATGGGCCACCAGAAGCTCATCGGCAAGGACCTGCTGGTCGGCGTCGCCGCCGGGCAGGGGGAGCGCGAGCGCGACATCTACCTGCCCGCGGGCATCTGGTACGACTACGCCACCGGGGAGAAACTGACCAGCACCGGGCAGTGGTTCCCCGACCGGCCGCTGTGGGTCAACGGCACCTTCCGGCTGCCGGCCTTCGCCCGCGCCGGGGCGATCATCCCGAAGATGTTCGTCGACGACAAGACGATGAACGTCATCGGCAGGCGCACCGACGCCACCACCCGCAACGAGCTCATGGCCAGGGTCCACACCGGCCCCTCCAGCAGCTTCACCCTCTACGAGGACGACGGCGCCACCACCGCCTACCAGGGCGGAGCCGTCCGAACCACGGCCCTCAGCCAGCAGCTCAGCGGCGCGGTTGCCACCGTCACCGTGGCCGCCTCCAGCGGCACCTACACCGGGGCGCCGTCGTCGCGGCAGAACGTCATCGAGTTGGTGGCCGACACCCAGGCGTCCGCCGTCACGCTCAATGGCACCGCGCTCACCCAGCACGCCACCAAGGCGGCCTTCGACGCAGCGGCCAGCGGCTGGTACAACGCGGGTGGCAACCTGATCGTCGCCAAGTCGGCGTCGCTGTCCGTCACGGCCGCCAAGACCTTCGCCTTCACCCTCGGGCAGGCGCCGGTCTCGGTCACCCTTTCTTGCGCCAACGGCACCACCACCAGCGGCCAGGCTGTGTACGCCGTCGGAAACCTGCCCCAACTCGGCAACTGGTCGGTGGCCAGTGCGGTGAAGCTGTCGCCGACGGCTTACCCGACGTGGACGGGCACGGTGTCCAAGCTGCCGCCGAACACCGCAGCCGAGTGGAAGTGCGTCAAGCGCCAGGAAGCCAACTTCCCGGACACGGCCGACTTGTGGGAGCCGGGAGGCAACAACACATTCACCACGCCGTCGGTGGGCTCAGCAGGCACCAGCACGGGCGCCTTCTGACCAGAACCCTCCACTTGCCGGCGCCTCCCCCTCGGTGGCGGGGCGCCGGCAAGCCACACCGCCGGCAGACCGGCCCGGCCGATGCCGGAGGGCTTCCAGCAAAATCCTTGGCCTGCTGGAAGCAGCCGAGGACGAAGAGCAGCCGACCTTCGGCACACAGGCGATCTCCGGCGCGAAGAGGGTCGCCTGCAAGACGGTGGCGGATGAGTTCTACGGCGCGGTCAAGCTGTACGCACCGTCACAACTGGTTCCTGATCGGTTCCGGTGTGTCCGGGACCGGCTGTGCGAGGTAGTCCGCCACCTCGGCGGGGGTGAGGAGGCGGGCTTCGCGCAGGATTTCCAGCGACTCCCGCCAGGACTCCCTGGCTTCCTCATGCCGCCCCAGGTCGTACAGGGTGTGGCCGAGCCACCAGCAGGACACGGCGGCACCCATGGCGTATCCGACCTCGCGCTGGAGTTTGATCGCATGCTGGTACATCTCGACGGCCTCAAGGAGCATTCCGTGGGCCCGGTAGGCGTCGGCCAGGGTGTCGTGGGCGATGCCGAGGCCACCGATGTTGTCCAGTTCCTCCATCATCGCCAGGGCATGCCGCGCCTCGCCCACGGCTTCCCCGTATCTCCCCTGGCGGTAGTAGACGTGCACCTGATTGTTACGAACGTAGGCCTCATGATCCCTGCGCTTCGTCCGTTCGGTGATGACGAGGGCGCTCCCCAGCGCGGCGAGCGCGTCGTCGTAGCGGTCCATCATGGTGTAGCTGATGCCGAGGTCGTTGAGAACCCCTGCCTTCCGGTCCGGCAGCCCGGCCCGGTCCCAGCAGACCAGGGCGTCCTCTAGGCGGGATACGCACTCCTGAAAGCGCCCGAGCTGCTGGTGGACGGAGCCGAGCCCCTGCAACAGGGACGCCTGGGCCGCCCAGTCCTCCTCTTCCCTGGCCAGCCGCAGCGCCTCCTCGCTCACCTCGATGAGCTCCGAGAACCAGCCCCGACAGTCGAACAACCATTGAGCGATGTTCGCGAGCCCCGCCGTTGAAGAATCGGCGTCACGCGCCGCCAGCCGTACCGCGGCCAGCAGGTTGTCCCGCTCGCGCTCGACCCAGTCGTTGGCGGCCGCCAGGGTGGCGAGTTCCTCCCCGGGCCGCTCGGCGGGGAACCGATCCGCGTCCACGCGGCCGTTGTCCAGCAGCGCGGAGGCCCGTTGCGCGGTGGCCAGATAGTGGTGCAGCACGCGACCGACCGCGCTCGCCCCTTCCTCGTCGGGGACGTTCTGCTCCCGCGCGTACAGACCGACGAGGTCGTGGAACTGGTAGCGACCCGGCCCGGCAGGTTCGAGCAGGCGGGCATCCGTCAGGTGCTCCAGAGCGGCCTCGGCGCGATGCTCGGACCAGTCGGCCAGTGCGGACGTGGTGGCCGGGGTGTGCGTGGGCAGATCCAGCAGCCCGAGCAGGGCGAGCAGCCGCGCCGCGTCCCGTCCGGCTGGTTCCTCGTGCAACTGCTGGTGGCTGAATGCGATGCTGGCGCGTACGGCCAGATCGGCGTACTCCAGCAGGTCGAGCCGCCGGGTGGCGTCGGCCAGCCGTACCGCGAGATCGGAGAGCGACCAGTCGGGTCGGGCTGCCAGGCGGGCTCCCGCGATGCGCAGGGCGAGCGGGAAACCGCCACAAAGCCGTACGATCTCCTCCGCCGCCCGCGGTTCAGCCTCTACGCGATCGGATCCGACGACCCGGGCGAGCAGCGTGACGGCGGCGGTGTCGTCGAGCCTGCCGAGGTGCAGGTGCCGGGCGTTGTCCAGGGTGGCCAGCGGATCGCGGCTGGTGACCAGGACGCGGCAGCCCTGCCCGGCGGGCAGGAGTGGGCGGACCTGACGCACATCGCGGGCGTTGTCGAGGATCACCAGCAGGTTGCCTGTGGCGGTGAGCGAGCGGTATCGGGCGGCTGCCTCCTCGGTGTCCGCGGGTACGGCGGCGCCGTCCAGTCTCAGGGAGCGCAGCAGGTGGCGGAGCGCTTCGATGGGCGCCAGTGGGGTGAGCCCGGCGGTGGAACCGTGCAGGTTCACGTAGATGACGCCGTCGGTGAAGCGCCCGGCCACGGCATGAGCGACATGTACGGCAAGCGCGGACTTGCCGATGCCGCCGGGCCCGTTGATCACGGTGACCGCGGCGCCGTTCACCAGGTCGGCGTGGAGCCGCTCGATCTCGGCCGCCCGCGCGGTGAACGCCCGGGTGTCGGCGGGCAACTCGGCCGGGGTGAGGTGTCGGGCCGGCGTGGCCTGCTGCGCGGGGGCCAGGTCGAGCACCGGATCCTTGACGAGCACGGCCTGGTGGAGGCGGCGCAGTTCGGCGCCGGGCTCGATGCCCAGTTCCTCGACCATGATCTGGCGCAGGCGCTGGTAGACCTCGAGCGCCTCGGGCACCCGCGCGTCGCGGTACTGGGCGAGCATGAGCTGGGCCGCGGGCCGCTCCCGCAGCGGGTGCGCTCTGACGTGCGCGGTGAGCACGCCGGCCACGGCGCGATGGTCACCGGCGGCCAGGCGCAGCTCGATATGGTCCTCCAGTACGGTCAGCCGCTCCGCCTCCAGCCGGTCGGTCTCGATCTTCGCCCAGGGCGCGTCCAGCTCGGCCAGCGCCGGGCCCCGCCACAGCCCGAGCGCCTGGCGGAACAGCGCGTCAGCGGTCGCCGTCGCACCTTCCGCGCGGGCGGAGCGCGCCCGCGCGGACAGGCGAGTGAAGGCGTGGGCGTCCACATGGTCGCGGTCGACCGCGAGCAGATAACCTCCGGGCACGGTCTGGATGATCTCCGCACCGCCGTAGGGGGCGAACGTCTCCCGGAGCTTCGACACCACGATGTGCAGCTGCTTGGCCGCGGTCATGGCGGAACTGTGCGCCCACACGTCGGCGAGAAGCCGATCAGTGGGTACGGCCTGCCCCGCGGCCAGGGCGAGCCGGGCGAGTACCCCGATCCGTCGTAGCCCGGCGATCTTCACCGGGATACCGTCGGCCTCGACCTCCCAGGGGCCAAGGCACCTGATCTCCAGCCTCAAGGGAGTGCTCCCGTCGTCAACGAAGAGTCGGAAGTCTAATGATTTGGGCTGCTATGACGCTGGCATGTTCCACGCTCTACCGCTCCCGGTCGGTACGGCGGCCGGCGCTGCGCCGGGTCAGAGGGCGTCACCCTGGAGGCCATCCGGCCTGCCCGGTGCTCCCTTGTGAGGGTTGACCGCACGTTATAGCGGTCTACGCCCTAATGTCCAGATCGAAGAGGTGTACGGCGTTGCGCCACGGACGAC
This sequence comes from Dolomitihabitans soli, assembly GCF_022213955.1. Taxonomy (GTDB): domain Bacteria; phylum Actinomycetota; class Actinomycetes; order Streptosporangiales; family Streptosporangiaceae; genus Streptosporangium_A; species Streptosporangium_A soli. The sequence goes on from NZ_JAKNTW010000027.1 coordinate 70,459, forward strand.
CGCGAGGCCGATCTGGACCGGATCGAGGAGGTCACCCGTGCCGCTCGAAACTCGAACCTGAGGTGTGAACTGGGACGACCAATCGGCCAGTGGCGATAGTGAACCGCGTTACCGCCAGCCAGCGCTCCGACGCGGGTGGCCGGTGCCGCCCTCGCGCAGTCGTCCCCCTGACGTCAGGGAAGGTTCGGATGAGATCCGTGCGCGAACTGCACGGTGATGGACAAGCCGCCTTGGGGGCGTGCGCCGGCGGTGAGGGTGGCGTGGTGAGCTTGCGTGACGGCATTGACGATGGCGAGGCCGAGGCCGTAGCCGTCGCGGCGGCCGTGACGATCGGGCGCCAGTTTCTGGAAGGGTTGGAAGAGGCGCTGGATCTGGTCGTCGGGGATGGCCGGCCCGCTGTTGGTGACCGTAAGGGCCACCTGCGTGCCGGAGGTCTGCGTGGTGACCTTTACGTGCCCGTCCGCGTGGTTGTGGTGGATGGCGTTGTCGATGAGGTTGGCGACGAGGCTTTCGATCAGTCTCGGATCCCCGGCCGTCACTGCGGGCGTCAGGTGTTCGGCTAGGTCGATGCCGTTCCGCGTTGCTTGGTCGCGGCGGGAGGCGAGCACTCCTTCGACGACGTGGGCGAGGTCGAGGGTGTCCCAGCGGGTGACGCCGCGCTCGCTGGTGGCCAGAGCGAGCAGTGCTCCGACGAGCCGCTCCTGGTGTTCGCCAAGAGCGAGGGCGTCCTGGCAGGCCGAGCGCAGGGTGTCGGTGTCGGCATCGGGGTCGGCGAGAGCGACTTCAAGAAGGGTGCGCAGGCCGGCGAGAGGGGTGCGCAGCTCGTGGGAGGCGTTGGCGACGAAGTGGCGTTGGGCGTCGAAGGAGGCTTGCAGGCGGGCGAACAGGTCGTCGAGGGTGTGGCCGAGTTCGGTCAGCTCGTCCGTGGGCTCGCCGAGGTCAAGGCGCTGGTGGAGGTTTCCGGCGGAGATGATCTTGGCGGTTGCGGTGATGGCGCGCAGCGGGTGCAGGAACCGGCCGGCGACGTACCAGCCGAGAGTCAGGGCGATGGGAATCAGGAGGACCAGGGCGACGGCGGATCCCGTGAGGAGTTGGGGCAGGCTGATCCCGGGCCCGGCTCCGGTGATCGTGCTCGATGAGGGGTGGTCTTTGGGGGTGGTCGCCTGGATGCCGGCGAGCGGGACGGCGACGAATACGACCACGAAGACCCCCGCGGCGTAGATGCCCGCCGCGTAGGCCAGCGCGAGCCGCGTCTGCAGCGACCTGCCGGCGAGCGTCTGGGTGGTCATGACGGTCCGATGCGGTAGCCGCCTTCGCGGATGGTCTCGATCACGGGCGGGCCGCCGAGCTTGGCCCGCAACCGGTGCATGGTGTGCTTGACGGCGCTGCTGAAGGGGTCGGCGGCCTCGTCCCAGACGCGCTCCAGCAGCTCCTCGGCGGAGATGACCAGGCCGGGTACGGCGAGCAGGCATTCGAGCAGGGCGAACTCCCTGGGGCTCAGGTCAAGGCGCCGACCGGCCCGGGACGCGGTACGGCGGGCCGGATCGAGGGTGATGTCCCCGCATGCCAGGGTGGGCGGCAGCGGCGGAGTGGCGCGGCGGGCCAGGGCACGGACGCGGGCGACCAGTTCGGCGAACGCGAACGGCTTGGGCAGGTAGTCGTCGGCGCCGAGCCTGAGCCCGTCGACGCGGTCCTCGATCGTGCCGGAGGCGGTGAGCATCAGTACGCGGGTCGCGCAGCGGCCGTGGGCGAGTCGCCGGCAGATCTCGTCTCCGTGGACGCCGGGCAGGTCGCGGTCGAGGATCACCACGTCGTAGCGGGTGGCGGCCAGGCGGTCGAGGGCGTCGGTTCCATCCAGGACGACGTCGACGGCCATGCCCTCGCGGCGCAGCCCGGTTCCGATGGAGCGGGCGAGGACCTCGAAGTCCTCGACGACGAGGACCCTCACCGCCATTCACCGCCGGTCGTCGTGCGGGCGTGGCGGTCGAACCGGCCGCCGGGTCGGGGTGCCATGGGCCAACGATGCCAGATCCCCGGTCGCAGCCCGGTCGCAGCGGCTGCGACCGGGCTGGAACCGGGTGCCGCGTACAACCGTCGGCATGAGTCCATTCACGACCTACCGATCCAGTCAACGGGCCGGGCAGGACCGTTTCCCTCAGTTGCTGCGCACGGAGTGGACCAGGTTCCGCTCCGTGCGGGGCTGGATGCTCGCCATGGCGGCCTCCGTGCTGGTCACCGTGTCGCTCGGACTGCTGGTCGCCGGGGGCGCCCGCAGCACCTGCGTGACCTGGAAGGGCGACGGCCCCTGCCCCGCGCCTTTGGTGGGTCCCGATGGCACGGCGGTGACGGACAAGTACTACTTCGTGCATCAGCCACTCAAGGGGAACGGCAGCATCACCGCCCGTGTGTCGGACATGACCGGGCAGATGCGGATGCCGGACGCCGTACCCGGGGTGCGCAACGTCAAGGGAGGGGTGGTGCCGTGGGCGAAGGCCGGGCTCCTCGTCAGGGAGAGCCTCACGCAGGGCACGCCGTACGCCGCTGTCATGATCACCGGCAGTCACGGCGTGAGGATGCAGCACAACTTCACCCACGATGTGGCCGGCGGTCCGGTGCAGGGGCCACGGTGGCTGCGGCTGACCAGGTCGGGCGACACTCTCACCGGCTATGAGTCAGGCGACGGCAAGACGTGGACCGAGGTCAGCACGGTCAAGCTGACCGGGCTGCCGGAGACGGTCGAGATCGGGCTGTTCGCCGCCTCGCCAGGCGCGTTGTGGCAGATGGCGCAAGCCTTCGCCCAGGCCACCGCCACCTTCGACCAGATCAAGCTGCAGGGCGCGAACGGTTCGTGGCGGCGTGACGACGTCGGCGTCTCCTTGGGGCCCGACGGCAAGACCCCGCATCACCCGGGCGGGGTCGTCGAGTCCGGCGACAAGCTCCTCGTGACCGGGGTCGGGGACATCGGGCCCGCCACGGCGGGGGGCGGTCTGCGCGCTGACCTCATGCTGATCGGCGGGGCCGTGGGGCTGATCCTGGTGCTCGTGGTGGCGGTCTCGTTCTGCACGGCGGAACGCCGGCGGGGGCTGATCGGGACCGGTCTGCCGGCCGAGCCGCATCCAGCGCGGCTGCTGGCGGCCAAGGCCGTGGTGGTCGGCGCGGTCGCGTTCGTGGCGGGGCTGGTGACCTCGGGGGTCGTGGTCCCTGTCGGCCTGGCGATGTTGCGTGCCAATCAGAACCCGATTCAGCCGATCACCCTGGGTACCGAGCTGCGGGTGATCGTCGGCTACGCGGCGCTGACGGCGGCCGTCGCCGTGCTGGCTCTGGGCCTGGCCGCGCTGGTCAAGCGGGGCATCGTCGCCATCGGGCTGGCCATCGCGCTGGTCGTCGTGCCCTACCTGCTGGCGACCGCGGGCCTGGCGCCATGGCTGCTGATGATCACCCCTGCCGCCGGGTTCGCGATCACGCAGAGCGTCCCCGCGTTCGCGCATGTGGACGTGGACCAGTCACTACTCGGGGGCTATTACCCGCTCCCGCCATGGGCGGGGTTGACCGTGACCTGCGGATATGCCGCCCTCGCCCTCGGGGCGGCGATAGCCGTACACCGATTGCCTATGCGCAATCGGCGGCCAGGTGTGCGGTTTCGCCTGCGGGGGTGAGCTGCTCACCGTCTTCAGACGCCTACATGAAGTTCCGTGTGTGCAGCGCGGACAGTTCAGCCGCTTCGTCACCCGGGAATCCGAGGCGGACGAGCCGATGCCGCCTTCCCTCATCCATCTCGATCTGGAGTTCCTGGACGGCGGCGTAACCTCGCCGGATTCCCCCAGGAGTCCATTCCCCTGCGGCGAGCACGACGAGGGCGTCGAACACGTCCTGGTTCAGCCCCGCGCTCGAGATGAGGGTTTGATGCCGCTGCTCGACCGCGCCACGGAGCCGACCGAGGAGCGATGTGTCGACCTTCCCCTGGTGCTGAAGGTGTGCGACGCCGAATGCCACATGCCGGGCCTCGTCCTGGCGGGCAAGCCGTGCGACCTCCCGAGTGACAGGGTCGGGCGCATGCCTGTCAATGAAGGTCAGCAGGTTGAGGAAGCTTCCCTCCCCCAGCACTGAGAGCAGGAACGACGCGAGAGAGAAGTCGGGCTCGGTCAGCAGCGTGGCCAGTGACTCCCTGCCGCTGACCGATGAGGTGCCCATCTCCCCTCCGGTGAGGAGAGCACGGCGGGTGAAGATCTCGACATGCCGAGCCTCATCGGCCGCCTGAGCGGCGAGAAGCTGAATGACCTCCCGGAAGTGCGGGTGAATGCGAGCGAGCAGCCGGGCTGGAACCACCAGCGCCGCCTGCTCGTTCTCCACTAGGAATGTCATGATCTGTACGACCGCGCGTTCGATGTCGGGCGCGAGTCGCACCTCCGCGTCCCATCGCACTGCTTGGGCAGGATCCCATTGCGCCGAGGCGGCGTGCGCGTACAGGCTTGGGGCAAGCTCGGCCCAGACGAGATCCCGGTCGATCAAGTCGGCGGCGATCTCAGGCCCGCCAGGCTCGATCAGGGCTCCTCGGGCCGCCAGACCCCAGTGGAGACGGGGTCTGGCGACGATGCCATCAGGACCTGGCCGGCCGGCTCGCTCCGCGAGGGCCCACCTGTCGAGGTCTGTCCGTCCTCGAGTGATCCAGGCCCGCACTCCGTCGTCGTTCTCGTCGGCCCGCTGCGTTCGGTGCCCCTTGGAACGGCACCATGCCTCCAGATGAACGACGAGGGCCGGATCGAGCCCTGCCACAGCCAGTTCCGTACCGGGCGGCAGATCTTGCAGGGCTCGCTGCACCAGCAGGTGCGCCCCTTGCTCGAAACCGAGGTCGCGCCGAGGTCGAGCCCATGGTCAGCAGGCGTGCTCACGGCTGGTAACCGACCGCTGCGACGGCGCCTTCCTCGCTGTAGAAGGACGTCTCGTCGACGGCGGTCTCCAACGCCCTGTAGCCGCTGGTCCGTCCGGCCTGCCAGCTGGTGAGACCCTCCAGGTCGAATAGCGGGCGTACCTGCGGGTCGGCATACGACATCGTGAGAAGGAGATCGCGGAACCCGTTCATGACCTCGGTCGACACGGTGTCGCCGAGGGTCATGTTGCAGTGATCGAACGGAGGCGTCTGGGCCAGCACCCGGGTGCTTCCTGCTGCCAGCGTCCCTTCCCGGCCGAACAGCAGATGGTTCGAGTCGATCATGCAGGCCGCGGCCACAGTGCCGGCCGCGAGTGCTCGGGCGGCGTCCCGCTCGCCACCGATGTGGTCGCCGTGCAGCCCCACGCCGACGTCGAATCGGCGAACTGCGACGTCCACCCCCGGCTGCAACCCCTTTGCGGCGAGGAACGAGCACGGCAGCAGCGTGGCCTGCGGCGAGTCGATCGCGCCCACGGCGACGGTCTCGCCCTTGAGGTCGGCCAGATCCTTGTACGGCGAGCCGGCGCGAACCACGATGACCGAGGTGAGATCACGATCGGTATCCCGCATGACGACAGGCGTCAACCGCCGGCGGTTCGCCTCGGCGAGGCGTCGGCTGCGTATCCATGCGAGCGGCGAGTTCCACGCCGCGTCGATCCGGCCGTTGGCCAGGTCCTCCGCCTGTCGTTCGTAGTTGGAGTAGAGAACGAAGTCGAACGGGAAGCCGTGCTCGTTGAACCACGAGCGGAATCCACCCCAGATGGTGACGACCTTGGGGTCGTAGGCTACGGCGCCCATGAGCAGAGCCATTGCGATGGTCCTCCTAGAACAGCGGCAGACCGAGCGTCGCCCGGCCGACGAAGTCCTGCAGCGCCTCCGTGGTCGGTGCCATCACCCGAGCCGCGAGCGCGTCGCGGAACAGCCTCTCGACGCCTGTCGACCTGCGGAAGGCGGATCCGCCGCAGAGCCGCATCACGCCATCGGCGACCTCGGCGGCCGACTCGCCTGCCACGGCCTTGACCTGGAGCACGCGAAGTGTGGCATCCGCCCGCCCGCTCTCGAGGGCAGCCAGGGTGTCGTCCCGGAACGTCCGAGCCGTGTCGGTCTCAGTGCGCAGTCGAGCGAAGCTCGCGCGCTGCAACGGCTGCTCGGCGAGCGTCTGCCCCAGATGGTCGAGCCGGGTACCGACAAGGTGGTTGTGGGCCGCCGCGACCAGCGCCTCCATCAGACCGATCGAGAAGGAGGCGCTCAGCACGAGGAAATGCGGCAGAGCCGTCTGGAGTGCGATGTCGAGCCCAGAGCCATCCGCGCCGAGTATCGCGTCGCGGCCGACCGTGACCCCGTCCCCCTTGATCGGATTGGATGCGTTGCCTCGCAGTCCGAAACCGTCGAAGGGCCCGCGAACGTCCAATCCAGCCGACCGGCTCGGGACGTTCCAGATGCTCATCGGGCCATCCGCGGCCAACGGCTTGCTTGACCATACGTAACTGTTCGCTTCGCCCGCAGCAGTCACCCAACTCTTGTCGGAGTCGAGGCGCACCCGCTCGCCATCAGCTGTGGCCGTGCCGAGCGGGGCCCAGAAGTGGCTGCGCGATCCGGCTTCGGAGAAGGCAAGCGTGGTCAAATGCTCGTTATTCGCGATCGCCTGCCGCACATCCTGCGCGCCGTGACTCTCGATCAGCGCCGTCGCCGAGTAGTGCATCAGAAGAACCATCGCCGTCGAGCCGCACGAGCCCGCAAGACGTTCGATGACCTGGGCGGCAGCGGCCATCCCCGCGCCTTGACCGCCGACGTCCCTCGCACTGATGAGTCCGAGCAGGCCGGCTTTCGCAAGGGCGTCGATACCGGCCCGCGGGAACGTGCCGGTCCGGTCCGTCTCGGAAGCTTGCGGAGTAATCGTGGATTCGATGACGGATTCGAGGGCGGCGAGATGCTCTGAAGGCATGACTCATCTCCACTTTCGGATCAGATGTGTCGTCGGTTTATCCACGACATAGACTGACGAACAACAAGCCTAAATGTCACGTATCCAACACCGAAACGCGGCGACCTAAACGGTTATCCCTTTGGGGAGCGTACGCAAGGCTTCCGTTAGCGTCAACTGTCAGATGAGATAGAAGTCCTCGCCGCTCAAGTGAGAAGCGTTAACCTTTTAATTCCCTTAAAGCGGAATCGCCCCGAATTTGGCGGAGATCTTCATGAGCGCTTTTCGTGTTTCCTTTCCGGCTGGGCGATGATGTGCCGGGCGAGGAGGCCGATCGGTTCGGCCAGACCGGGGCCGCAGGCGCGGATCCGGGTTGCCGTGTTCGTCGACGACGGTGCGGCCCGTCAGGTCCCTCGGCTCTCTCGTACGGCTCGCGCCCACTGCTCGTGGCGGGCTTCGGGGGTGATCAGGGCGCAGTCGCCGCACTTGCCGCCGGTGGGCAGGCGGTAGTACAGGCAGCAGCTGCGGCGGGTGAAGAAGGGCTGGCCGGGGTCGGGTTCGGCCAGCTCACCCGTGCCGTGCAACAGCCCCACCCGCAGCAGTTCGCGGCCCAGTTCCACCGCCCGGGGGGCGAGCTCGGGCCGGGTGCGGGCCAGGGCGCGGACGGCTCCGGCGAGTGCGGACGCGGCGTTGCCCCACAACAGGCCGGGCGCGATCTTCACGATGGTCTGGACGGTCCCGGCCATCGGTTCCAGCAGTTCGGAGACGACGGTGCGGTACAGCCCCTCGGTGATCCGGGCGGGGTCGCGGACGTGCCAGCCGGTCAGCTGGGCGGCCCGTAGGGGGAGAGGGCCGCTGGGAGCCGTCTTCCAGTACACCTCCGCGGGTGTCAGGTCGATTAGCAGGTCGTGAACCACGGCGGCGCCGAGGACGGGTGACCACAGGCGGGCGGCCAGGCCCTGGAAGAGGATGGAGGCGGCCACCCGGGTCTCGGTGGTGCCGAGCCGTTCGGCGACGTCGGCGATCCTGGCCTCCAGGGCGTCCGGGGTGGTGAACAGGTCGGTGAGCGGCCGCCAACCGGCCTCGGCCGGCCCGGTGCCGAGGTCGAAGTAGCCACCGATCGCCGAGATGTCGGCGGCGGCCGCCGACACGGCGGGAAGGCCGGCGGGCAGCAGGCCCGGCGGTGCGGCGGCGAGCCCGGCCGCCGTCTCACGGGTCGAGGCGGTCAGGCGGTCAAAGCCCATCGTTGATCTCCTGGGAACGAGCCGTGACCGCCATTCCTCGATGACGTCCGCGGCAGGCGAAGGGCCGGATCACCAGGAGAGGCCCGTGACACGGACAGCCGGGATGCGCACGCCGGCCGTACGGCATGGCGGTCACCGTCCTCTCTTGGGGAGATCCGCCCCAATTCCTGCGAGGAGGCGACCGCGTGAGTCTCCTGGCTCTCGGGTCAACGCTCGTCCCGGCCTTCCCGTCCGTCATCCGGGCAGTGGCTTGTTCGGGATCCGCTCGCCGATCACAGTGGCGGGACCGCGCCGGATTCACACCGGCTTCCTCGTCCGCCGTCGCCTACGATCATCATCTTCCCATACGTCAACACGACGTCCAGAAGCCTGACGAAAGAGCGCCTGGCGGTCGGCGATGATCTCGCTGGCTCGACCGCTCGGCATGGGGGAGCGGACAGGCCCTTCTCCCCCGATGGGGAACGGACCCGGTAGTCCGATGGGGTCGTGGAGCTCACAGCAGCGTGACGCCGTCCAGGATCGACGCCGTCGACCTGGGATGTCGCGGGCGTGACCTGAATGAGATTGTGGAAATGATCAGGCGTTCATGATCCCAAGCGGCAAGACGCCCTACCAGTCACCCTTCACCAGCGAGATCGCATTCCGAGCGGCACACACTCCGCTACGAGCTTTCCCTACCCGGTCGAGGCCGATATCAAGGCCCTCCGACGTGATCGCCCCGGCGGGCCGGTCTACGAATATGCGCAGGTCACGTAGGGTGGCCGAGTTTCCGGCATCCATCAAGTACCTCAATACCGCAATATATGCTTATGTATTGACAGTTTTCGGCCGACTCGGGTACGGTCAAAACCATTGATCTTCGCTCTGCGAGCCCTGCTCCTGGATGGTGGGCGCTCATCAGATTTTCCTGCACAGAAGCTCGAGGCAGCCAGTGAAAGTCAATTTATTGAATGGCTGGAATTTCCTTTCCCATGTGATTCTTTGGCGAGCTGACGGCACAGCGGTGCCTATATCTTCCCCCCAGAACAGCCGATTTCAGGATGGGGCGCGAGCCGACACGCAGTGGAATCGCTCGAACAGCAGTGACCTTCCGCTCGACGCGAACGAACGCCGTCCTCTCCGGCGCCCTGCACGCGCCAAAAATTGATCGCTCCCACACCGAACGTAGAACCTCGGCTGCGCCGGCGTCATCGGCACTGCCGTCGGGACCACAACGTGGACGATGCTCATCGGCGTTACCAACGAAACCAGGTCGTCTCGCCCCCGCCTCAAATGTGCTGCGCTAAACGGTCGGCCTGGACAGTGCCCCCTACGCCACGGTGCGGCCAGGGCATTCTCCTCCGGAACCCGTCGGTCCAAGGGCGGCGGTCTCCGCGAGCACTCCGCAGTGAGCTGCGGTTGGACGGTCACGCCGCCCCACGCTTCGTCCGGCACGCGCCGGCGGACAACGACGCGAAAGCGGGCAACGGCCTTGCGGTTCGCGCCAAAATCCTGCACGACGACGGTATGGCCATGAGCCGCATCTCCACCAGAACGGCGCGCAAACCAGCGCGAACAGGGGAGCTGTGGTCCAGTATTACGCCGCATACGCTGAACACGCTTTCTAGAAAGAAAGTCACATGAGCGATGTCACTCGTATCGCCGAACTTGTGCAGTGGCGCCGAAGTGGTGCAGCCAGGCACATCCGCCGGGCATCCGGGCTGAACGCCTCGCGGATCGCGCGAGCCATCGGCGTCGCTCAGTCCGCTGTCAGCCAACGGGAGCGCGCCCTCCCCGCACCGCAAAGCCCATATGCCCTGCGTTATTACCGGGCGGCGGCCGAACTCTGTTTCATGGTGTCCGACTCATGACCCTCGCGGTTCTCGTCGGCGGGTATTCGGCCTCGATGTTCGGCAATTTTCTCAATCTTATCGCTTTGAATCTCTTTGTCTTTCAGTTGACCATGAGCACGTTGCAGACCGGGATTTTCATGGCGCTCCGCCTGAGCGCAGGATTTCTCGTCGGCCTGGTCGCTGGACGTCTGGTGAGTCGTTACAACCAGAAGACGCTCATGATCTGCTGTGATCTCAGCAGGGCGACGGCGATCATAATAATGGTCTGCGTTCCCGACGACATAAAACTGAGAATGCTCCTGGCAGTGGCAGTGGTGTTGGGCGTCGGAAACACGTTGTTCAGCGTCACGCTGCGCAGCAGCGTTCCAGATATCGTCGGGCAGGATCAGCGGATACGCGCCAACGGCTTGCTGGTCACTGGTAAAGCGCTGGCCACCGTACTCGGCTTCGCCTCCGCTGGAATCGTGGTGGCCGCCGCTGGTTTCACGGCTGCGTTCGTCATCAACGCGGCCTGTTTCTGTCTCTCTGCGGTATCGGTCGCGTGCCTGCCGTACCGCCGATCCGGTGGATCGAAAGAGCAGCATGCGGGCGCGTCGCCGAGGCGAATGGCGATATTCCTCTGGGGGAGCAGGCTACTGCTCGGAATGGTCTTACTGCGTGCCCTGGACGCGTTCGCCTCCGCCTCTCACAACGTCGCGCTACCCATGCATGCGAGCCTTATGAATCCAGACGACCCCGCAGCGTTTCTCAGCTGGTTCTGGACGCCGTGGGCCGTTGGCAACCTTCTCGCCTATCGAGTGCTGGTGCGTGGTCGTTCCACCGGGGTCGGTCGATTCATCGGAGGGACACTCCTGATGTCGGTGTTCTTCATTCTGGCCTTCACAGGATTACCGGTTCCATTGTTGGCGGTCGTCGCGTTGGGTGCCGGTCTGGCGGACGGGTTCACCGAGATCACCTATACGTCGCGTCTGCAGGAAGCACCGGATCACATGCGCGGCGCCCTTTTCGGATTGTCCGCGACCGCGGAAAACGCTGGTTTCGCGGTCGGCATGCTGGCTTGCTCATTCCTGCTGGAGAGCATTCCCGCCCTGCAGGTGGTGGGCGCTTACCACGGTCTGGCCATCGTCGCATCGGGCGCGTTTCTCATGGTAAGAGCTCGGAAGGCTCTCTGAGGTCACAGGAGGACGATTATGCAGTCAATCTGTCAGGGCGCGCCGCTGGCGAACGACCTCGATGCGGCTACCTTGACGCAGGCTCTGTACCATGCGGCCGAGCGTTCTTCCGGTGCAGGAGTAATGACGATCGATGACTCAGGGGAGACCTCCTTCCTGAGTTATCCGGCGCTGTTGGATCGCGCGCGCCGGGTTCTCGGCGGTTTACGACGCCGTGGCCTGAGGCCCGGTGACATCGCAATTGTCCAGAGCGCCGCGCAGCTGGACTTCTTCGTGGCATTCTGGGCCTGCGTGCTCGGCGGGATCCAGCCGCTCTGCGTTGCGCGACCCTCTGGCTTCGAAGCGGCGGACCCATCACTGGCGCGGATGTTCCACAGCTGGACGTTCCTCCGGCAGCCGCCGATCTTGTGCAGCACCATCGACGTGCCACTCCTCACGGCAGTCTTTCCTGCGGCCGACGTTCAGGTGATAGACCTCATGGAATGCGAGCGCTCGGCTTCCGCCGAGCGGGATCATGAGGCGCAGGGCGTCGATCATGCGCTGCTGCTGCTGTCGTCCGGCAGCACCGGAGTGCCGAAGATCATCCCGTTGACGCACCGGGGACTCGCGGAATTCGGCGCTGGAACCCCTGAACTGCTGCCGATCACTCCCAGCGATGTGACCTTCAACTGGCTCCCCTTGGACCATAGTGGCGCATTTCTGCTTTACCACGTGCTGGAGGTCTTCGTCGGCTGCACGAACATCCACGCTTCCACCGATCTGATTCTCAGCGATCCGTTGCGCTGGCTGGATCTGCTGGAGAAGCACCGGGTCAACCACAGTTGGTCGCCGAATTTCGGCTACCAGTTGGTCAACAAGGAACTGGCGGACCATCCTGAACGCCGATGGGACTTTTCCCCGATCAAGACTTTGGTCAGCGGCGGCGAGCAGATCACCCTGCCGGTGATGTCGGCCTTCTTCGCCGCTACTGAGCCGTTCGGGATCCGGCCTGATCATTTCGTTCCCGTGTGGGGAATGGCCGAGACGTGCACCGCGATCACCTTCAGTCGCTTCGGCTCCGGTCAGGGTGTCCATCGCGTCCGAAACTCCAGTCTGCACGGGGATCTGGAGTGGGCGGACGAGACGGATACAGACGCCTGCACCACTTTCATCAGCGTTGGCGAGCCTGCTCCGGGAACCACGCTGAGGATCGTCGACCAGCAGGGCCGGCTGCTGCCCGAAGGGCGGATCGGCCGGCTGCAGGTGCGCTCGGCACGGACAACCCCCGGCTATCTCAACGATCCCCAGGCCAACGCCGAGGCTTTTCCCGACGGAACCTGGCTCAACACAGGAGACCTGGCGTTCGCCAAGGACAACGAGATCACCATTACCGGCCGGGAGAAGAACCTGATCATTCTGAACGGCGCCAACTACTACTGCCACGAGATCGAGAGCATCGTCGCATCAGTCGACGGCGTGCAGGACGATCTGATCGCCGCGTGCGGGATTCCCGATGCGCAGACCGGCAGTGAGGTACTGGCGGTGTTCTTCTCCACCGATGCCGTGACCGATGCCGTGACCGATGCCGTGACCGATGCCGTGACCGATGCCGTGACCGATGCCGTGACTGATGCCGTGACTGATGCCGTGCCGGCGAAGTTGGCCAGAGACATTCGCAACGCGCTCTTCAGCCGTCTGCAGCTGAGCCCCGCGTACGTGGTGCCGGTTCCGCAGGGTCATTTCCCGAAGACGACCAGCGGTAAGATCCAGCGCGCGGAACTCAGGCGCCGGCTGCTGAACGGGGAACTCTCACCCGCCGACAGCCCAGCTACCAGTGCGGTAACCGGTCCCGCCGCAACGGCCGTTCCCGGGGCACGCCGAGCCGAGATGCGTCAGATCGTGCTGAAGGTGTTTCGGCAATTGGTCGACCCGGGCATCGATGAACGGATGCCGTTCTACGAGACGGGCATCACCTCGGTGACGATCACGCGAATCCGTGCCCGCCTGGAGCAGGAACTCGGCTTCAGGATCCCGCAGACGGCAATGTTCGAATATCCGTCCATCGCCGAACTGGTCGGCCATCTGACCAGCAGCCGAGCGCGCGACACGCCGGCTGCACCGTCGACCACGCCGGTTGCACCGTCGACCACGCCGGCCGACCAGCGCATCGCGATCGTCGGGATGGCGGCCCGATTCCCCGGTGCCGCCTCGCTGAAGGAGTTCTGGGCGAATCTGAGTGCCGGTGTCGAGAGCATCCGCATGTTCAGCCGCGACGAGCTGGCTGGGAGCGGGTTCTCCGCCGACGAGATCGACCATCCTGATTTCGTCCCTGCCAGCGGCGCGCTGGACGATGTCGAAGGCTTCGACGCGGAGTTCTTCCGGATGAGCGCGCGGGAGGCCGAGCTGACCGACCCGGCCCAGCGGCTGTTCCTGGAGTGCTGCCATCACGCTCTCGAGGACGGCGGGTACGCGGCCGCCGCCCCCTCGACACGGATCGGCGTGTTCGCCGGCAGCGGCATGAATCTCTATGCCCACCAGAGCTACCTGCTCAATAACCTGACCGTCGGCCGAGACGATCCAGTGGCAGCGCTACAGGCCGCGATCGGTAACCAGCCTGACTTCCTGGCCACCCGGGTGGCCTACCGACTGGGGCTGACCGGGCCCGCCATCGGGGTTCAGACGGCGTGCTCGACCTCGTTGGTCGCGCTGCACCTGGCCTGTCAGGCGCTGCTGAACGGGGACGCTGACCTCGCACTGGCCGGGGCGGCGGCGGTGCACGTGCCGCAGGCGATCGGCTATCGGCACTACACGGGATCGATCTTGTCGGCCGGGGGGCGGTGCCGCGCTTTCGACGCCGACGCCGACGGCACGGTCGGCGGCAACGGAGTCGCCGCGGTCCTGCTCAAGCCGCTTGACCGTGCCTTGGCTGACGGGGACACCGTACACGCGGTGATCCTCGGTACGGCCGTCAACAACGACGGCAACAGCAAAGTGGGCTTCACCGCCCCCAGCGTGCGCGGTCAGGCCGCGGTCATCGAGCAGGCGATTGACCGGGCGCGCGTGCCGGCCGAGACCATCACCTATGTGGAGGCGCACGGAACCGGCACGGCGCTTGGTGACCCGGTGGAGGTCCGGGCGCTGACCGAGGCGTTCAGCCGACGCACAGACCGTAGGTCCTTCTGCACGCTCGGCTCGGTCAAGCCCAACATCGGGCACCTGGACAGCTGTGCCGGTATGGCCGGTTTGATCAAGACCGTTCTCATGCTCCAGCACCGGCAGATCGTTCCGTTGGCGAACCTGCGCCGCCCCAACCCGGCGCTGGACCTGGACGGCAGCCCATTCGTGCTCAGCACCGAGCTCAAGCCGTGGACGGTTGTCGGGTCTCCCCTCCGGGCGGGAGTCAGCGCCCTTGGTGTGGGCGGCACCAACGCCCATGTCATCCTCGAGGAGGCTCCGGCACGCGAAGCATCGGGACGGTCGTCGGACACCCGTTCCGGTGGGCTGCTCCCACTGTCGGCGGTGACATCCCAAGCGCTGACCCAACTGGCGGAGAGCCTGCGCGACGCGCTTCGAGCGGAACCCGAGCCGGCCATGGCCGACATTCTGATGAGTACGGCGGTCGCCCGACCTCACCATCGCCACAGGTTGGCGGTGACCGGTTCGTCAGCGTTGGAACTGGCCGACGCGCTCGACGTGGTGCTACGCGCGTCGGCCTCGCCCGCATCATCGGACTCCGTGGTCGAAGGGGTGTGCCGTCGTGAGGTGCCTCCGGAAGGGTTCGGGCCGCTGGCCTTCCAGTTCACCGGGCAGGGCAGCGCGTACCGAGGGATGGCCGACGATCTTTACCAGAACTTCCCAGCGTTCCGTGTCGCCCTGGATCGATGCGCTGAGGCATACGACGGTGATCTGCGCGACTCGCTGCTGGGCGATCACTCTGCTGACGCGGCCTGGTCGACGGACGTCGCCCAGCCCGCGCTGTTCGCGTTCCAGGTGGCACTGGCCGAACTGTGGACATCGGTCGGCGTCCGGCCCGACTTCGTGGTGGGCCACAGCGTAGGTGAGTACGCCGCGCTGTGCGTCGCGGGCGCGCTCTCGATGGAGGACGGCCTGCGGCTGACCGGCCTGCGCGGTCGTCTCATGCAGGCAACCGAACCAGGCAAAATGATCGCTTTACGGGCCGACCTTCCGACTGTCGAACAGATCATGACCACCACCGCGGTGGAACTGGCGGCCATCAACGCACCACGCGACCATGTCCTCTCCGGCTCTGTGGCGGCGATCGAGGAAGTGACGACACTGCTGGATCGCCGCGGGATCGCCTGGCGGGAGCTCCCGGTCACCCGCGCCTTCCATTCCGCGCTGCTCGATCCGATGCTCGACGGATTCACCGAGCACCTTCGCCAGGTGCGGTTCTCACCCCTGCGCATCCCGCTGGCCAGCACTCTGACCGGCCAGTTGCTGCCCGAAGGCAGCCGGATCGATGCCGACTACCTGCGGCGGCAACTGCGGCGACCGGTCCGGTTCGACCAGGCCCTGACCGTGCTGGACCACGTGAGATGTCAGACATATCTCGAGGTGGGCCCCGATGCCGTACTCACCGGTCTCGGCCGCCGATCTCGTGCCCACCACCGCTGGGTCGCCACCCAGCGGCACGGCGACGACCCGGTGCGCAGCTTCCTGTCGGCGATGGGCGAGCTGTACTGCCACGGCGCGAGCCTCGACTGGGCGGCGCTCGCCGCCGGCGGGCGCCGCATCCCTCTGCCCGGCTATCCGTTCCAGCACCGCCCCCACTGGCTGACTCGTGAGGTGCCGCAAAGCATGGACCGAAACACCGTAGATCATCCCGAATCCGCCGACAGGGTGCTCACAACGGTATGCGAGCTGGCCGCCCAACAGCTGGGCCTCGATCCCTCGGCGATACGGCCGGATGTGTCGTTCATCGACCTGGGAGCGGATTCGCTGTCGATGATGGCCATGGTCAGGGAGATCGAGCAGCGGTTCGGGGTGCGGGTACCCATTCGGGTGTTGTTCGAAGGCGCGGACACCCCCGGCCGGCTGACTCAGCGGATCACAGCAGAGCTGCCCGCCACCTTCTCAGGAACAGTCCCCGATTCCCCAGCACGACCAGCCCAGCAAACCTCGGCGACACTGCCGGCCAATTCCCCCCCGCCGGCCGTCAGCTCATCGGACCACGCCATCCAGGGTGTGATCGACCAACAACTACGGCTGGCCGAACGTCTCGTCGATCGCGTCACCGGCCTCATGGCCGACCAACTGGCCCTACTGGGCAACCCCGCTGTTTCCCCAAACGGCCCCGGCGCCCCGACCAGCGTCGTTGCCACGGCCGTGACGCCCTCGGCTCCCGAGCCGGCTGCCCCGCGGCTGGTCCTACCTCCGCCTTCCGATGCCGGTGTCCCCATCGAGCAGAAGGTGTGCGACTTCAGCCTGTACTTCTTCGGCGACTACCCGCAGCAGAACCATCAGGACCAGTACACGGCCATCATCGACGTCGCTCGTTTCGCCGACGAACATGGCTTCCACACCATCTGGATACCCGAAAGACACTTCCACTCCTTCGGCGCCCTGTTCCCCAATCCGTCGGTGCTGGCCGCCGCGCTTGCCAGAGAGACCCGACGGATCCGGCTGCACGCGGGGTCGGTCGTGCTCCCACTTCACCACCCCGCGCGGGTGGCCGAGGAATGGGCGGTCGTGGACAATCTCTCCGGCGGTAGAGCCGGAATATGCATCGCCAGCGGCTGGCACGCCAACGACTTCGTGCTCGCCCCCGACAACTTCGGGCGGCACAGGCAGCTGGCCATGACCCAACTGGAGACGGTCCGCCGGCTATGGAGCGGCGAGTCGATCACCGCCAAGTCCGGCAGCGGCGACGAGGTCGAGGTACGTACCTACCCGACCCCCGTCCAGCCGATGCCACCACTGTTCCTGGCCGTCGCCTCCAACCCCGACAGCTACCGGCTGGCCGCCGAACAGGACATCGGCGTCGTCACCAACCTCATGTCGCAGACCATCGAGCAGTTGGCCGACAACATCGCGTTGTACCGGCGGACCCGGGCAGAGTGCGGGTACGACCCCCAAGCCGGTCGCATCGTGGTCCTGCTGCACACCTACCTCGGCGCCGACGCCGAACAGGCCCAAGCGGAGGCCTTTGAGCCGTTCTGCGATTACCTGCGCTCATCGCTCTCGCTGTTCGGACAGGTCACCAACAGCCTCGGATTCAACATCGACCTGGACAACACGCCGCAGGACGATCTGCGCTTCCTGCTGGAGCAGGCCTACCGGCGTTACTGTCAGTCACGCGCCCTCATCGGTTCTCCAGACGACCGCGCACCGATCGTGGACCGGCTGCTGGCCGCCGGCGTCGACGAGATCGCCTGCTTCATAGACTTCGGGGTGTCGAGCGCCCTGGTCCGCGACAGCCTTCCCCTCCTCGACGATCTGCGTCGGCGCTACCTCCAGGGCGACCGGCCCGACACGAAGACCCCGTCCTCGGTATCCTCCACGGCCGCCGTGGAGAGGCCGTTATCGGCGGCGCAACGCCGACTCTGGGTTCTCGATCAGCTCCACCCGGGACAGGGAACCTACCTCGAGCCCAAGGCGATCCGACTGGACGGCGCACTGGACGTGGAGCGGTTGCGCTGGGCACTGGGCCAGGTGATCGAACGGCAACCGGAGCTTCGCACGGTGTTCCGCGACAGGCACGGTGAGCCCTACCGGGTGGTGCTTTCCCACGTGGACGTGGATCTCCCGGTGATCGACCACGCGGGCCACGCCGAGGACGCGGCCCTGCGGCTGACCCTGCGGTCGGTCTCCGACCACCGGTTCGACCTGGGCACAGGCCCGCTGCTACTGGCCCGGCTGCTACGTCTGTCGGCCGACCGGCATCTGCTGTTCCTGCTCGCCCACCACATCGTCTTCGACTCGCTGTCCACCCACGTGTTCATCCAAGACCTGGCCGCCTACTACCGGTCCGGCCCGGGGACGACACCCGCGCTCGCGGAGCTGCCAAGAGATCATCCAACCCCCGGCTTCGATCAGGCGACCAAGGCGACGAACCTTGAGTACTGGCGCCGGCAACTGATCGACGCCCCCGTGCTGATGTTGCCCGTAGATCGCGCACGCCCGGCCATCGCCTCTGGTGATGGCGCCAGCCTGACCTATGAGTTCGATGGAACGCTGATCGAACAGGTCCGCCGATTCAGCAAGGATCGGCGAGTCACCGTGTTCATGACCATGCTCGGTGCCGTCGCGGCGATGCTGGAGCGGTTCACCGGGCAGGACGACATCGTGTTGGGCACCCCGGTGACCAACCGGCCGGCGGGAACCGAGAATATGGTCGGATTCTTTCTGGACACTCTCGCCCTGCGGGTGGACCTGTCCGGTGATCCCAGCTTCACCGAGCTGGCCCGGCGGGTCAGGGACATCTGCACCCTGGCCTACGAACACCAGGGACTGCCCTTCGACGAGCTGGTCGCAGAGCTCAATCCGGAACGAGACCTCGCCCGCAATCCGCTCTTCCAAGTCATGGTGGAGTTCGAGAACGCCGTGCCCGTGGACTTCGACCCGCCGGAACTCGCCGCTACCCTCCTGGACGTGCCCCGTCATCGGGCGCCCTTCGATCTGACCTTGTATCTGTCCCACCACGCCGAGGGCTTGCGCTGCATGGTGGAGTACAACAGTGACCTGTTCGAGGAGAGCAGCGTCCGCCGATTCCTCGGCTATGTCGAGGAGATCCTCCACCGCGCGACGCAGGATCCCGACCGGCCGCTGTCCGGACTCGGGACGCTCATCGCGTCCGACCAAGCTGACCTCGCGAGATGGCAAGGGGAACCCGCCACCGCGCGTCCCGACTGCCTGCACCAACTTGTCGAACGGCAGGCCGAGCGCACCCCGGACGGCATCGCGCTGATCAGCGAGCAGGGCCGGCTGACCTATCAGGAGCTCGACCAGCGTGCCAACCAGATGGCCTGGCGACTGCGCGGCCAGGGTGTCGACCGTGGCGCCATCGTCGCCCTGTTGCTGCCACGCGGCCCGGAACTGATAATCGCGATGCTTGCCGTGCTCAAAGCCGGCGCGGCCTATCTGCCGCTGGATTCCTCCCTGCCGGAGACGCGGTGGCGCTTTGTCATCCAGGACACCGACGCCGTCCTGCTGGTCACCAACCGGGGGTACGGCGAGGGCCTGGCAGCCGAGATGGCGACGTTGTACGCGGACGAGGCCGACTCGGGTGCCCAGACGCCAGTGGGAGCTCCGCCTCCTTCGGCTACCGCCGATGACCTGGCCTACTGCATCCATACCTCCGGCTCGTCCGGCCGGCCCAAGGGCGTGGCCATGCCGCACCGCGGTCCGGTCAACTTGATCGAATGGTATGCCCGGCACCGATCACCACGGCGTACCCTGCAGTGGACGTCCCCCGGTTTCGACGTCAGCGTGCAAGAAATCTTCACCACGCTGGCGACCGGCGCGAGCCTGGTGCTGATCTCCGACGCCGACCGTTACAACCCGAGCACGGTCACGAAGATCATCAGAGAGCAGCGGGTCGAGCGCCTTTTCATGCCGTTCACACCACTGAAGTACCTCATGGAGACCGAACCGCTGCTGCCGACCCTGCGCGAAGTCGTCTCCGCGGGAGAAAGTCTCATCCTCACCGCGGCGATCCGCCGGTTTCTTGCCCGGCATCCCGACTGCCGTCTGTTCAACGAGTACGGTCCCACCGAAGCCGCCATCATCGCCACCACGCACGCCGTCGATCCGCGAGCCGGCGACCATCCGCCTATCGGCCGTCCCATCGACGGAGTGATCGTCCGGGTGCTCGACGCCCACCGGTCTCCTGCTCCGGTCGGCGCGGTAGGAGAGATCTTCCTCGGCGGCGGCGGGTTGGCACACAGCTATGTGAACCAGCCGGAGGAGACGGCCCGAGCATTCGTTCCCGATCCGGTCGACGCCGGGAGCCGTCTCTACCGCACACGCGATCTCGGCCGGTGGCGGCCCGACGGCACCCTGGAATTCCTCGGCCGTTCCGACGAACAGCTGAAGATCCGCGGCTATCGGGTGGAACCGGGCGAGGCAGAGCAGGCTTTGCGTGAGGTGGACACGGTCCACGACGCCGCGGTGCTTGCCCACCACGACCATGACGAGCCCTACCTCGCCGGATACGTGATCTTCGAGGAGGGTGCCGCCGAGGACTGGACAAGGGTGATCGACGCCTTGGCCGAAAAGATGCCGAACTATCTGATTCCCACGGCGTGGGCCAGGGTGACCGAATTGCCGGTCAATGCCAGCGGCAAGCTGGATGGCACTCGACTGCCCAAACCCGCCCGTGTCCCCGAGGTGGTTTCGGGCATCGAACCGTCCACCCCTCTGGAGCGGGAACTGCATCGATTGTGGTGCACCGAACTCCAACTGCCTCGAGTTCCCGTCGATCGCTCGTTCTTCGAACTGGGCGGGCATTCGCTGAGCGCGATCCGGCTGCTGAACCGGATCCGGGAACAGATCGGTGTCGAGTACTCCATGACCGATTTCTTCCACTCCCCGACCATCCACGCGATGGCCCAGCGCCTCCACGCGCCGGATACCGTCGAGGTAGAGGACACCTGGCCGCTGACCGCGACCCAGCAACGGCTCTGGCGACGCCACACCAGCAACCCCCAGCCTGCCGTGTACAACGTGACGCACCGGATCACCCTGGACGGCGACCTCATCGTGCAGGCGCTGCAACGTGCGCTCACCGCACTCGTACAACGCCACGCCGCGCTGCGCACCAGGGTGATGTCGCCTGACCACGAACTCGTCGGAGAGACCATCGCCACGCGCCCCGTCGAACTACCGGTCACCGACCTGATCGGGGCGGAAAAGGCTCGGGTACGACAATGGTGCCAGCAGGCGGCGCAACAACCCTTTCACCTGGACCAGCCCTGGCTGTTCCGAGTCCGCCTGGCCACCGTGTCCGACAATAAATGGGTGCTGGTCCTGGTGATGCACCACATGATCTGCGATGGGTGGTCGCTCGGCCTGCTCTGGGCAGAGCTCACGGCTCTGTACAACGCCGAGCTTTCCGGGAGTGAGTCCACGCTCGCACCTCCTGGCGCCCAGTACCCGGACTATGCGCGCTGGCACCAGGCCCGACCGGCCCAGCCCGAACACGACCGGCTGGTGGAGTTCTGGCGCGCCAGGCTGACCGACGCCCCGCTACGTCTGGCTCTTCCGTACGATCGGCCGCGGCCCGAACGGCTGTCAGGCCGTGGCGGCCTCCTCGAATTCACCCTGCCCGCGACGCTGGCCGACGCGGTCGACGCCACCGCACGTCAAACCGCCGTCACATCCTCCATGGTCCTGACAGCCGCGTTCGCGACCTGGATGTCGCGCCTGTGCGGTCAGAACGACATGGTGCTGGCTCTGTCGAGTGCGAACCGCACCCTTCGCGAACACGAGGCGATGGTCGGTCTGGTCGGTGACGCGATGCCGCTACGCGTGCGCACAGGCGAAACTCCGTTCACTGAGCTCTGTAGGCAACTCGGCAGTTCATTGTTCGCCATGGCCGACCATCCGCTTCCGCTGAGCGAAATCCTGGACTTCATCCTGCCCGACCATCGAGACCACGCATTCACCAACGTCCTGTTCACCGTGGTGACCATCCCACCGACGAAGCTGGACCTGCGCGGGCTCTCGGCCACCGTGAACTCTCTGCCGGTCGCAGGAAAGGCCAGGACGGAACTCTATGTCGTACTCACCCCTACCGGAGGCGGCATCGATGTCTGCTTTGAATACTCCACAGACCTTTTCCAGCATTCCACTATGGCCGAGTGGGCACATGACTTCCGGGGCGTGCTGGACGAACTGACACGTCAGGTGCTGTCACCTATCCATCCATGAAGCTCTGACGGTTGGTCGCGGCGGGCAGCAGATGGATAAGGCGCCGAAGGATCGTCGCGAAGCTGCTGATAACCAGTTTGATCATCGTTCGGCGCTTCTCACCGACGAAGTGATCACTGGTTGTGGTGCCATTACGTCGAGTTCACTGTTATGGGTTTCCGCTCGGCTCTGTCGTCGGTATCTGCCGGGTGCGGTGCCGTACTCCCGCTTGAAGGCGTTGGCGAAGGCGAACTCCGAGGTGTAGCCGATCCGGGTGGCCACCTCGCCGAGCGGGGCGTCGGACTCGCGGAGAAGCCGGGCTGCGGTGGTCATGCGCCACCAGGTCAGGTAGGTGAGGGGCGGCTGGCCGATCAGGGTGGTGAAGCGCCGGGAGAAGGCCGCCCTGGACAGTCCCGCCCGGGTGCCGAGTGTCTCGACCGTCCAGGGGAGCGCGGGGTCATGGTGGAGGGCGTGCAGTGCGGAGCTGATCGCCGGGTCGCCCAGTGCCGCGGCCCAGCCGGCGGTCGTGCCGCGTTCGGACTGTTCGTCGAACCAGGCGCGCAGGATGTAGAGCAGCAGCATGTCGAGCAGCGCGGGCACGATGGTGTCGGCGCCGAGGCGGGGGTTGTCGAGTTCGCCGCCGAGGAGGTCGACGGCGGCGCGCAGTTCGGGGAGGTGCCCGAGGCGGGCGGGCAGGTGGACGATCTCGGGCAGGTCGCCCAGGAGCGGATGGGCTCGGCTGGGGTCGAGCCGGTATCCACCGCAGAGGGTCACGGTGACCGCCTGCGCGCTGTCCTGTCCGGTCTTCCCCACGGTCGCGGAGGCGTAGCGGTCTTCGAATCGAGGGTCGTTCAGTGGGTCGCAGACGGGTTCGGTCAGCGGGGTGGTAGGGCTGTCGGCGAGCGCGTAGCCGCTTCCGTGGGGCAGGAACACCACGTCGCCGACGTTCAGGGCGATGGGGGCTCCGTCGTCCGGGGGGATCAGCCGGCACGATCCCTGCAGGACCACCTGAAAACCGGCGGAGCCGCGCACGGTGGGGAACCGCTGCCCCCAGGGGGCGTGCCACTCAACGCGCGCCGAGCGGGGTTCTCCGGCGCGCATCGCGGCGATCACATCGCTGAGTACGTCCACGGGAAGAGTCTATCTCGACGGCCTAAAGAAGACGTACACGTATAAATACGAGATTTTCACGCATTGGATGTCTCACGTCATCCCCATACGGTTGAGTGCATACGAATTGATCAACCTTTGGGGGTCTTTCATGCCGGGGCAACGCAGGATTCTGGTGATCGGGGCGACCGGCACGGTCGGCCGGCAGGTCGTGGCGCAACTGCTGGAGGCGGGGGCCGAGGTTCGCGCGCTGGCCCGCGATCCCGAAGCCGCCGGCCTTCCGGACGGCGTCGAGACCGTGCGCGGCGACCTGGCCGATCCGGACAGCCTGCACTCGCCCCTGGACGGGGTCGAGGCCGTGTTTCTCCTCTGGCCGTTCGCCACGGCCGAGGGGATGCCCGCGGTTCTGGATGTGGTCGCCGCGCATGCCCGCCGCATCGTCTACCTGTCTTCGGCGGCCGTACGCGGCTACGAACAACAGGTCGAGCAGCTGATCGAGCGGTCCGGACTGGAATGGACGTTCCTGCGACCGCACGCCTTCGCGGCCAACACCCTGCGATGGGCCGGGCAGATCCGCGCCGAGGCAGTCGTGCGCGGGCCGTACGGCGCGGCCGCCATGCCCCCGCTGCACGAGCGGGACCTGGCCGCGGTCGCGGTGCGCACACTCGCCGACGACGGGCACAACGGCGCGATCTACGAGCTGACCGGGCCCGAGATACTGACCCAGGCCGAACAGGCGCGCGTCATCGGCGAGGTGATCGGCCGCCCGGTGCACTGGGAGGAGACCTCGCCGCAGACCGCGCGGCAGCAGATGCTCACCCGAGGCTGGCCACCCGCGGCCGTGGACGGCATCCTCCAGGCCCAGGCCGAGATGGTGACCGAGCCGAGAGCGGCCACGGCCACGGTGGCAGAGGTCACCGGAGTCCCGGCCCGCACGTTCCGCACCTGGGTGACCGACCACGCGGGCGAGTTCCGCGGCAGCATGAAGGCCGCCCGCATCCATGAGTACGGCGATGCCTCCGTCATCCGATACGAAGAAGTACCGCGGCCCGCCCCCGGGCCGGGCGAGGTCCTGATCCAGGTCGCTGCCACCTCGTTCAATCCTTCGGAGGCGGCGCTGCGCTCCGGGATGCTGCGAGCCGTGCTGCCGGTGGACCTGCCCTACATCCTCGGCTGGGACGTCTCCGGCACGATCACCGAGGTCAGCGACGACGTGGCGGAATTGGCCGTGGGCGACCGGGTCATCGGCCGTCTCGACGCGGGCGGCGCCGCGGCCGAGTACGTCGCCGCTCCGGCCGGCGTGCTGGCCAAGGCGCCTGCCACCGTTCCCCTGGCCGACGCGGCCGCGATCCCCGTCGCCGCGCTCACCGCCTGGCAGGTGCTGTTCGAGCACGCTCACATCACCGCGGGCCAGCGCGTGCTCATCAACGGCGCCGGTGGCGGCGTGGGAGTGTTCGCCGTCCAGCTCGCCAGGCACGCCGGTGCGACAGTGGTCGCCACGGCCGGCGGCCGCAGCGCCGCGGCGGTCCGCGCGTACGGCGCCGACCAGATCATCGACTACACGACCACCGCTCTCGCAGATGCGCTGGACGGCCCGGTCGATGCCGTCGTCAACCTCGCTCCGATCTCCCCCGAGGCCGCGGCGAGCCTGGTCTCCCTCCTGCGGCCGGGCGGCGTCATCGCCTCCGTCGCCACCCCCGTCGAGCCGCCCGCCGACGCCGATGTCACCGCCCTCCACATGATCGCCCGCAACGACGCCAAGCAACTGAGCGAGATCGTCGAACTCCTCGACGCCGGCGCGCTCATCGTCGACGTCGCCGAATCGCACCCGCTGTCTGACCTCGCGCTGGTCCACCGCAGGAGCGAGGCGGGCCAGACCCGCGGCAAGATCACCATCTTCCCCTGAACGCAAGATCTCGGACCCGGGTACCACGGCGTCCGAAGAAGGAGACTCGTCATGACCAAGATTGCGATCATCATCGGGAGCACGCGGCCAGGGCGCAACGGGGAGGCCGTGGCCCGCTGGGTGCACGACATCGCCATCAAGCGCCAGGACGCCGAGTTCGAGCTGGTGGACCTCAAGGACTTCGACCTGCCGCATCTGGATGAGGTGATGCCGGCGGCGATGGGCCGATACGGCCTGCCGCACACCAGGAAGTGGGCCGCGACGATCGATTCCTTCGATGCGTATGTGTTCGTAACCCCGGAGTACAACCACTCGACGTCGGGCGCGTTGAAGAACGCCATCGACTTCCTGTACGCCGAATGGAACAACAAGGCTGCCGGGTTCGTCAGCTACGGCAGCGCCGGAGGCACTCGCGCGGTGGAGCACCTGCGGCTGGTGATGGGCGAACTCCAGATCGCCGACGTGCGTGCCCAGGTCGCGCTGTCGCTGTTCACCGACTTCGAGAACTACAGCGTCCTCAATCCGGCCGCCCAGCAGGAGGATGCGCTCACCGCCATGCTGGACCAGGTCGTCGCCTGGGGCGCGGCCTTGCGGCCACTTCGTCAGTGATCGTTTCGGATACCCCACAACGTCCCAGGCGCCCTGATCCGTGATGACCGGTATCTCTGCTCGGCGCGTGGACCAGATCGGCAGTGGACGTTTTCGGCCACGCCGTGAACCTACCAGTAGAGGGAATACCATTCCCTGATAGGGTCCGCAGATGGAACATGGTTCTCTCGGTGCCACCGTGCGGGCGAGACTTTCCGGGCTGCACGACGCGGAGGCGCGGGTCGCGCACGTGGTGCTCGACCAGGGCGCCCGGCTCGTCCACCTGAGCGTGAGCGACGTGGCCGGGCTGGCCGGCACGTCGGCGTCCACGGTCGTACGGTCGTGCCGGAGGCTGGGATTCGGCGGCTACCAGGAGTTGAAGATCGCCGCCGCCCGCGAGGCGCCGCCGGAGCCCCGAGACGAGCTCGACCCGCTGACCGCGACCGTCCGGGCGGCGCGGGAGGCGCTCGGCGGGCTGTCGGCCACGCTGTCGCGCGCCGACCTGATCTCGGCCGCCGAAGCGCTCAGCGGCGCCGGCCGGGTGCTGCTGGCGGCCACCGGCCTGTCCGGGGCGATCGCCGTCGACGCCGCCTACCGGCTGCGGGCCCTGGGCCTGCCGGTAGACCTGCCGCCCGACCCGCTCACCGCACACCTGGCCGCCGACCTGCTGCCAGAGCGGTCCGTCTGCCTGGCGATCAGCCACAGCGGGGCCACCCGCTCCACCGTCGAGACGGCCCGCCGCGCCCGCGCCGCGGGGGCGAAGGTCGTGACGATCACCAGCTACGCCAGTTCGCCGCTGACGGAGGAGAGCACATGGGCGCTGGTCGGCGGCGGGCAGGACCTCGTCTTCGGGATGGAAGCGGTGGCCAGCCGCCTCGCCCACCTCACCATCATCGACACGCTGTCCATGATCCTGCTCGGGCTGGGCGGCGACCGGGCCCAGCGGGCGGTGTCGGCCTCCGCGGAAATCACCGCCGACCACAGCTACTGAGAGGACGCCCCATTGATCAACCAGAGCTTCGACATCGCGGGCGAGCTACGCGTGCGGCGGCTGGGATACGGCACCGGCATGCTCACCGGTCCCGGCTACTGGGGGCCACGCCTGCGACCCGAGCAGGCCGTCACCGTGCTCCGCCGTGCCGTGGAACGCGGAGTGACGCTCATCGACACGGCCGACAACTACGGGCCGGACATCGCCGAGGAACTGGTGGCGCGGGCGTTGCACCCGTACCCGGACCATCTGGTGGTGGCGACGAAGGGCGGCGTCGTCCGTACCGGGCCCAACCTCTGGCACACCGACGGGCGGCCGGAGCGGCTACGGGCCATGTGCGAGACGAGCCTGCGCCGACTCAAGGCCGACACCATCGACCTCTACCAACTCCACCGCATCGACCCCGACGTACCGCTGCCCGACCAACTCGGCACCCTGGCCGACCTGCGCACCGAGGGCAAGATCCGGCACATCGGCCTCGACACGATCACCGTGGAGGAGCTGGAGCGCGCCCTGCGGATCACCCCGATCGCCTCGGTGCAGAACCGCTTCAACCTTCTGGATCGCGAGTCCGCCGCGGTGCTGAAGGCGTGCGAGGAGCAGGGGCTGGCGTTCCTGCCGTGGTTCCCACTGGGCAACGGCTCACTGGCCCGCGCGCAGGTGCCGGAGGTGGCACGCCGCCACGGGGCGAGCGCGGGCCAGGTGGCGTTGGCGTGGCTGCTGCACCACTCGCCGGTCATCCTGCCCACGCCGGGCACCGGATCGCTCGCCCACCTGGAGGAGAACCTGGACGCGGCCGTCCTCGACCTCACCCCCGACGACCTCGCCACCCTGAACCGGCTGACCGCCTAAACAGGGTCGGTGCTCACGTGCGGTGCGCCGCGAGGGCCCGGCGATTCATGGGCGTAACCACATCGCCGCACAGGCCCTGCGCGAAGATGCGATGGTACGAGTAATTTTACGTTGATCCTCAAGTATGGCTCAGCTCATACTCCGCGCAGGAACGTGTTTCCCGCTTTTGGAGGAGCTCAAATTATGGCCAGGACGACAACCTCAATGGTGGCCGTGTCCCTTTTGGCGCTGGCCGGTCTGGCCGCGCCGGCGCCTGCGAGTTTCGCGCAGTCGACGGTGCGGCCCGCGCCCGCCGGCATCGACAGGTCGGCAGCGGACCCGGTGGAGCCGGAGGATACGCTCGCCGAACTCACCTTTGTGAACGGCGTGCGGGTCGTGTTCTCACACAGCGAGTCCTCGCGGGAATACGGGCTCCTCCAAGAGGGAGCCGAAGACGAGAACGCGCCGGTCGTGGCTCTTCCGGTCGGAAGCATGCTCAAGGCCTACCTCGACGCGACGCCCGGACATCTGCCGGTTCCCCGGTTACTGCTGGACGAACCCCGGGAGGATTCGACTCCGCCACCGGACCTCGAAGGACGGACGATCACCGCCTCTCCCGTCGTGGCCCGTGGCCTCGCCGTACCCCGGTCCGCGGACCACGCCTCCACGGTTTCCGGCCAGGGCTGCTACTCGACGCTCTTCGCGTATTTCGATTGGCACGATAACGCGATAGCCGGGATGGCGCCCAAGACGTACTACTCCTCAGATTTCGACGGAAAGACTCGCTACAGCAACAGCTACGTAGCAAATTGCACCCCTGTGGGATCGCCAAGCTACCTGTACGCGAGGCATCGCATTTACTACCAGAACGTCTCGGGTAACTACGTGAAGCAATTCGACGGCCAGGTGCCGCCCGGACACTGGCAGGCGAAGTCCAAGGGGTCCGTCAAGCGTTATCGCGCGGTGGCCTACAGCGACGGCTGGAACGCCGACCCTTCGTGCGGCGGCGGCTCGTGCAAGTACACCAGAGAGGGCGTCTTCACCTCCTGACCGACCTGCCGGACTAATCGCCGGGCCGGCCGGACGCGAGTGGTGACGTGGGCCTACTCGCTGTGCGGCGCCTTGGCGCTCGTCAGGCGGGCCGCCGACCAAGCCGGGACGGCCGGCACAGGTGCTTCTGCCGTGGCGTCCGACCGAGAGCCCGGCCCTCGGGAAAGCGTCCGAAGTCCCTTGTGGCGATGGGGTGGGCAGGGCCTTTCGGCCCGGGGGAGAAGGTCCTTACGCCCTGCCCCCGGAGGACGGCCACATGGTGATAGTGGGGATGAAGCCCTTGGAGGTGAAGGCATGCGTCCCCAGGAAGAAGTGAAGAACGTCGTCCGTACCGCGGTCGAGGAGGCCGCGTGGGCGCCCTCGACCCACAACACCCAGCCGTGGTCGTTCGTCGTCTCCGGCGAGGAGATCAGCCTGCGGGCCGACGCCGACAGGAAGCTCACCGTCAGCGATCCTGCGGGCCGGGAGATGCTGGTCAGCTGCGGAGCGGCCCTGTTCACCATCAGGGCCGCGCTGCGCGGGCTCGGTTGTGAGCCGGTCGTGCGCGTGCTTCCCGATCCGGACCGGCCCGCGCTGGTGGCCATCGTACGGCTGGGCGGAGCGGTGGTCGCCGACGACCACGACCGGCGACTGCGGGCCGAGATCGGCAGGCGGCGCACCCACCGGGGGGACTTCAGCACCCTGCCGGTGCCCCGAAGCCTCATGGACGCGCTGTGCCGCGAAGCCGAGACGGAGGGGGTACGGCTGACGCCGATGCCGTCGGAGTCAGCGGTGCACACGATCGCCGCACTGACCCAGGCCGCGCAGGAGGTGCAGTCGCAGGACGAGGCGTTCTCGCGGGAACTGATGCGCTGGTCGCGGGCTCCTGGAAGCGCGCGGCGTGACGGGGTGCCCGCTGACGCCTACCCGCGCGGGCCGGGGGAGGCCTATCCCGCGTTCGCCCAGCGTGACTACAGGAGGGGGCAGGAGTGGGGTTATGACCGGCCGTTGAGCCAGGTCATGCCCGCCTCTCCCGGCGAGGTCGCGGTGCTCACCACCTCCGGCGACTCCCGCGAGGACTGGGTGGCGGCCGGGCAGGCGTTGCAGCGGGTGCTGCTGTTCGCCTCGGCGTACGGTGTCAGCGCGGCCTTTCACACACAGGCGCTGGAGAAGGAGCACCTGAGGGAGTTCCTGCGCCAGGAGGTCTGCGCGGGCGAGTACCCGCAAATGGTCATGAGGTTGGGGATCACCTTCGACGAGGCCAGGGCCATGCGCCGGCCGCTTGAGGAGATCTTCGAGAAGCGCCCCTGAACAGCACGCCGCCGCCCAGGGGGATGCATATATCCGAAGGTGGGCGGTGGGGTGGGGGAGTGGCAGACTCTCGTATATGGCCGACGATGAGGCTCGTTCGCTGATGCCGCAGATGCGGCTGGACGAACTGCTGTCTGAGCTTCAGGTACGCCTGGAGGCCGTGCTCGCGACGCGTGACCGGGTGCACGCGCTGCTGGACGCGGTGGTCTCGGTTGGTGGCGACCTCGATCTGGAGACGGTGCTGCGACGCATCGTGGAGACGGCCACCAGACTGGTGGACGCCAGTTACGGGGCGCTCGGGGTGGTGGGACAGGAGAGCACGCTGGTGCAGTTCGTGCCGGTGGGGCTGAGCGAGGCGGAGATCGCCCGGATCGAGCACTGGCCGCACGGGCTGGGCCTGCTGGGACTGCTCATCAAGGAGCCGAAGCCGCTTCGCCTGGCGCACATCTCGGATCATCCGGAGTCCTACGGCTTCCCGCCGGGGCATCCGCCGATGGGGTCGTTCCTGGGTGTGCCGGTGCGGGTGCGTGATGAGGTCTTCGGGAATCTTTACCTGACGGAGAAACGCGGCGGCGGGGAGTTCGACGAGGAGGATCAGGCGATCGTCATCGCACTGGCCACTGCCGCCGGTGTCGCGATCGAGAACGCGCGGTTGTACGAGGAGACACGGCGCAGGGAGACGTGGCTGACCGCCTCCTCGCAGATCAGCACCAGCCTGCTGTCCGGAGCGGGTTCCGACGAGGTGCTCACGTTGATGGCGCGGCGAGCCCGGGGGATGGCCGACGCCGACGTGGTGGCGATGCTGCTGCCGGATGAGGCGGGGGCACGCTTGCGCGTGGTGATCGCGGACGGCCTGGCCGCCGACCAGATCACGCACGCCGAGGTGGAGATCGCCGGTTCCCTGGGCGGGCGGGCGTTCGCCGCGGGGGAGCCGTGCATGGTGGACAACCTCGATGAGAGCGATCTTCCCTCGGTTCTGGCGGGGCCCTGCTCCGCCGGACCGGCGGCGGCCATTCCGCTCGGCGCAGTGGGAGCGGTGCGTGGTGTGCTGATACTGGCCAAGCGTTCGGGAAGGGTCCCCTTCAGCCAGGCCGAACTACGCATGTTGCACGCGTTCGCCGGACAGGCGGCGGTGGCGCTGGAACTGGCCGAGCGGCGTGCCGACGCGGAACGGCTGAGTCTTCTGGAAGACCGTGACCGGATCGCGAAGGACCTGCACGACGTGGTGATCCAGCGGCTCTTCGCGATCGCGATGACGCTGATGAGCGTGGTGCGGCTGGTCGATCGCCCGGAGGCGTCCTCTCGGTTGCAGGGGGCGATCGACGAACTGGACGAGACCATCCGGCAGATCCGCTCCACGATCTTCGCTCTGCAGACTCCCCGCGATACCGCATCACCGAGCCTGCGCACCCGGATCGTCGAACTGGTGGAGGACGCCCGCGGCCATCTCGGCTTCATGCCCGGCCTGAAACTGGAGGGCCAGCTCGACAACCAGGTGCCCCCGGAGATCGCCGAGCATCTGCTGGCGGTGCTGCGCGAGGCGCTGTCGAATGCCGTACGGCATGCGAAGGCGTTCCGGGTGGAGGTGACCGCCATCACTCACGACGGCGTGTTGTCCCTGATCGTCGAGGACGACGGGGTCGGCCCTGCCAAGGACGGTCGCCGGAGCGGACTGCGCAACCTGGAGGAGCGGGCCACCAGTCTGGGCGGCACGTTCGAGTTGTCGGCACGGGAGGCGGGCGGAACCCGGTTGTGCTGGAGCGTCCCGCTCCGTCAGTGATCGAGGCGGCGACCGGAGAGCTGCTCGGGCTGGATCACGATGTAGTGGTCCGGACCACCGGGCGTCCAGGAGATGAGCGGCAGCCTGGCCAGGCGCTCGATCTCCGCTGGGTCGTGTACCGCCCGCGCGTGTCCGACGGTGGTGACCGACCAGCCGGTGCGTGTCTCCGGATTGAAGTCATCGGCCTCGAACGCCACGATCGCGTCGTGTGCGGCGCCGGCGAGAGTGGAGCGGGCCGCGGCGCGGACCACGATGGTGTCGCCGTCAAGGGCGAACCCGACCGGTTGCACGGCGGGGAGCGCACGTTCGGTGAACACGATCCGCCCGATCCTGGCCGAAGCCAGGAGCCGGATGCACTCTTGCTGGGAGAGCACGTGCAAACCTGCAGAATCGAGCATCATGTCATCCAGGATGCCGTCTCACCGAGCCGGCGAGTTAGGGGCGAAGGTCCCACTCATTCACGACGATCTGCCTTCAACCGGGCGGCGAGCGCGGCGACCTGGGTACGGCGCTGCATGTCGAGCTTGCTCAGCAGATTGGAGACGTAGTTCTTGACCGTCTTCTCCGCCAGGTAGAGCCGCTCGCCGATCTGCCGGTTGGTCAGACCTTCGCCGATCAGCTCAAGGATGTGCCGCTCCTGCTCCGACAGAGCGGCGAGCGGGTGGGCCTTGGCAGCGTGATCGCGCAAGCGGGCCAGCATGGCGGCGGTGGTCTGGGGATCGAGCAGCGACTGCCCGGAGGCGACCGTGCGAACCGCCCCCACCAGGTCCGAGCCGTGGATCTGCTTGAGCACGTAGCCCGAAGCCCCGGCCAGCACCGCGTCGAACAGCGCATCGTCGTCGGCATAGGAGGTCAGCATCAGGCAAGCCAGCTCCGGCAACCGGGAGCGCACTTCACGGCACACGTCCACCCCGTTGCCGTCGGGCAGGCGGACATCCAGCACCGCCACGTCGGGTTTGAGCGCCGGGATACGCGCGACAGCGGACTCGGCGGTGCCCGCCTCGCCGATCACCTCGATGTCGTCCTCGGAGCTGAGCAGCGCGATTACGCCTCGCCGTACCACTTCGTGGTCGTCCACGAGGAACACGCGAATCATGTTTCCGATGCTAACCACCGGCCATCCCCAGGAGTAGGGACCAAGGTCACATGCACCTCCGCCAGGCGACCCCGGGTTCGCCTGCGTGAGGGCACCGGACACTCGGTTCGTCGCGGGCCTGGGCGACGTCGGAGCCGGCCGGGTGTCCCACCCCGGACAGTGACTGGACGACGTCGTCGTCTTTCCAGGCCGGGGTTTGCGTGTACGGCGACCACGCCATCGAGGCTCTCCGCGATCTGGACGATGGCGGGTGACATGGCAGGCAGGGCCCGTTGGCCTGGGGATCGGGTGCCGAAGGTCCCTGTCGCGGTGTCGCCACGCGGCGGATCGTGGAGGGTATGACGACTTTGTCGCGGATCAAGACGAAGCAGTTGAGGGAGCTGGTTCCGGCACAAGACAGAATCGCGGCGGACCTCGTACCACCGGTCATTCTGGGAGGAGGCGATTCCGATGAAGGGTCGGAATCGATGGGTGGCGCGCCAGGTGCGCCTGTACCGGCTTGACCGCAACCCACTCCGCCGGCGCTGGGACAGGATCGAGGCATTCGTCGTGGCGATCGTCCTGGTCCTGAGCATGGCCGGGGTGCCCTTCGCGGTGAGGCTCGGGCTGACGGTCTACGAGCAGGGGGTGACCTCGGAAAGGTCAGGGCGATGGGTGAGCGGGCGACTGGTCTCCAATGCCCCGGCGGCGAGGTGGGCGGACCCCGAGGGTGGACTGAACACGGTCAAGGCGCCGGCGCGCTGGCCGCTGGCCGACGGCGGGAGCGGCACCGGCATGGTGGACGTCCCCGAGGGAAGCAAGGCGGGCAGTCCAGTCCGTATCTGGCTCGACGCCTCAGGGAAACCGGTCACGAAGCCGCCGGAGCGCGCCACCACCGTGGCGAAGGCCGTGGTCGCGGGATCGGGGGTGATGCTCCTCGGCTTCGGCACACTGCTGCTCGCCTACGGCGCGACCCGGTGTCTGCTCGACCGGCGTCGCCATACCGCCTGGGAAGAGGAGTGGGCCGCGGCGGACCGCCGCTGGCACAAGGGCCCGTCCATTTAGGACGGCCCCACCGGATCTCATGCTCGCTCAGTCGTTCGATTCGCAAGCTTCGAAACCCGAGCCCCCCTCCGCCTTGGCGGCGCCACGGAGACGGGGACTGCTGCAGAATCCTGCCCAGGTCCGACGCGGTGACCATGCCGATCACGCGGTCGGACTCGACGACCACGACGACCTGATCATTGAGTGTCGCAGGCAGGTCCAGGACGCGCGCCGCAGGCTCGTCGGGGGTGAGAATGCGGCTGGGAGGCAGCGGACGAGCGACCTCCGAAACACGGGTCGCGCGACGTCGTTCCGGCGTGAGCCCCGCGATGGTCTCGAGGGACAGGACGCCGACGGGGCCGCCGGAGTAGTCCACGACGGGGAACACGGTCTGCCGTGAGCAGAGCACCACACCGGTCGTGCAGTGCTCCAGATCGAGCCAGGCGGGAGCGAGGTCGGGATCAGGGGTCATGATGTCGCGCATCCGGAGGTCGGCCAATCCCTCTCGGGCCTCCCGGTTGATCACTTCGCCGCGAGCCGCGCTGCTGAGGAACCAGCCGATGAGAATCGTCCACAGTCCGCCCACCGGCGACCAGAGGACGAGTTGCACGACACCGATGGCGACCATGATCATCCCCAGTGCCTGTCCTGCCCGGGCAGCGGACCTGTCGGCGCGAGCCCGGTCCCGGTAGCGCCACCACAGGAAGGCGTGCAACACCCTGCCACCGTCCAGCGGTGCGCCCGGTAGCAGGTTGAATACGCCGAGCATGGCGTTGATGAGCGCCAGCCAGATCAGTGCGGCCCACACGAGCGGGGGACCGTCGAAGAGGGCCACCACCAAGCCCAGCACCGCTGCCAGACCGAGGCTCGTGAGCGGGCCCGAGCCGCTGATCTCCAGCTCCGACCTCGGTGTCTTCGCCTCACCGTCGAGTTCCGTGACACCGCCGAGCAACCACAGCGTGACGGCCTTCACCCGGATGCCTCGCCGGTGGGCGACCAGTGCGTGCGCGAGCTCGTGCGCCAGCAACGACGCGAACAGGAGCGCTGCCGTGACCACGGCGAAGCCCCAGTAGAGTCCGGCAGGAAGCCCCCGGGCGGTACTCGGCAGGACGGTGCTTCCCAGAACCCCCGCCACCAGGGCGACGATCACGAGCGCCGACCAGTGGATCCCCAGCGGAATCCCCGCCACATGGCCCAGACGTAGGCTCGACTTCATACTTCCAAGGTCTGCTGAACCGGTGACGGGGGACAGTACCTTTCGGTCCGCGCAGGCAGGACCTTGGTCCTCGGTCAGCTGTCCGCGAGACGGCAGGCGGCCTCCCCGGGTTGGCCTCAGGACCGGTGGGCCATGCCGATGTCCTCCGTGGCGAAGGTCAGCTCGGTCTGCACGTCGATGACCCCGTCGACACCTCTGATCGCCTCGACGAGGCGGGAACCCTGCGAACGCCTGGGCAGCCGTCCCCCCAGGGTGACCACGCAATCCCGCACGGTGACGGTCAACTCATCCGCGTCGATGTACAACCTCTGCAGCAACTCATCGATCTGACGCCGGATGTCGGTCGCGGGGCGGTTGAAGATCTTGAGTAGATCCCGCTGGCAGATGGTGCCGACGAGCAGGCCCGTCATCAGCTCGACCACGGGCACCTGCTTGATCAGGTTGTCGTGCATCAACCGGGCCGCCTCGCGAACCGTCGTGCCCGGTGTCACCGTGATCGCCGGAACGCTCATCAGCTCCCGGGCGGTGTTCCCCCGGGCGCGTAGGTGTTCCCGATGGAGCCGGTGACCCTCGAAGAGGTCTTCCTCATGGAGGTACGGGTCTGTTTCCCTGAGCAGCAGGTCGTCCTCCGACACCATCCCGACGGGCCGCCGGTTGGCGTCGACCACGGTCACCGCACCCACGTCGAGCCGCCGCATCGCGGTCACGAGCTCGGTGAACGTCGCCTCCGGCTGAACGGCCACGGCTACACCGCTCATGACATCCCTTACCTTCATCATCGTCATTACCCTCCCCTTTCTCCTTCCAGCATCCCCCTCAACGGCCGACCTGGTCAGCGGCGAAGGTCACTCGGTCCCCGGGACCTACGGGAACCATCTGCCTGTCGTGCCGGGGACTTTGGTCCCATGATCCGCAGGTCCTTGCGCACTCCTCACCACCCCGTAGGTCAGCCCACTCTGGAAGTAGAGAGGCTCCGCATGAGGAGGCGGAAATGAAGGCTCTGGTGTACGGCGGGCCGGGTGAGAAGTCCTGGACCGAGCGAGGTGAGGGAGATGTTCGCTGATCGCCATGATGCGGGCGTGCGCCTGGCCGAACGGTTGCACGGGCTGATCCATGCTGAGAACGTGCTCGTCCTGGGGCTGCCCAGAGGAGGAGTGGCGGTGGCGTTCGAGGTGGCCAGGGCTCTGGCCGCCCCCTTGGATGTGATCGTGGTCCGCAAGCTGGGGGTGCCGTTCCAGCCGGAGTTGGGGTTCGGCGCGATCGGGGAGGGCGGGGCACGTGTCCTCAATCACGAGATCGTGCGACTGACGGGACTGACATCGGCGGAGACGGCGGCGGTGGAGGAACATGAGCGGGCCGAACTCCTGCGCCGGGCGCGCTGTTTTCGAAATGACCGCGCTCCGCTGGACCTGACGAATCGTACGGTGATCGTGGTGGACGACGGGGTCGCCACCGGCGGAACGGCCCGCGCCGCCTGCCAGGTCGCTCGGGCGCGGGGGGCCTCACGGGTGGTGCTGGCGATTCCCGTAGGGGCGCCCGACACGATCGCGAGCCTGCGCGAGGTCGCCGACGAGGTGGTCTGTCTGCAGACCCCCCGTCACCTTCGCGGGATCGGGGCGTGTTACGTCGACTTCACGCAGGCCACCGACGAGCAGGTGATCGAGTTGCTCGGGCGGGCCGCGTCCTTCGCGGGCAGGCGCGGCGAGAACGTGGCAGGGACCGATCCACCCGGTTTCGCCGGGGAACTCCAGGTGGACGCCGGAGAGGTCCGGCTGCCAGGCCGGCTCGTCATACCGAGGCAGTGCCAGGGGGTGGTGGTGTTCGTGCACGGCAGCGGAAGTGGGCGGCACAGTCCGCGTAACCGATACGTGGCCTCCGCGCTCAATCAGGCCGGTCTGGGAACATTGCTGTTCGACCAGCTCACCCCCGAGGAGGAGGACGACCGGCGCAACGTGTTCGACATCGGGTTGCTGACCGAAAGACTCGTCCGGGTGACCGGCCGGCTGAGTGATCACTCGCAGGTGGCGGGGCTGCCGATCGGCTACTTCGGGGCCAGCACCGGAGCCGCGGCCGCGCTGTGCGCGGCGGCGGAGCCCGAGAACGAGATCGCCGCCGTCGTCTCCCGGGGTGGCCGGCCGGATCTGGCCGCACCGAGCCTCGCCTCAGTACGGGCGGCTACCCTGCTGATCGTAGGAGGTCACGACGAGGAGGTGCTGGGCCTCAATCGCAGCGCGCAGCAGCGGTTGCGCTGTGAGAACCTGCTCCACATCGTTCCCGGCGCCACTCACCTGTTCCAGGAGCCCGGAGCGCTGGAGACCGTCGCGGCTCTCGCACGCGACTGGTTCATCGGCCACTTCGGACCGGACCGTATACAGCCGGGGGCAGCGAAGACGTTCCCATGGTCGTGACGAGAGGGAGTCGCGGCGACGACGATCTCGGCGCCGGTCATCGGATGCCGACCACTGGAACGCCCGCCCGGGGGAACGCCCGGGCCGCCGGCGAAGGCCGATGACGCCAGCCCGCAGGGCCAAGCGGCCGCGTACGGACCCGAGGCACACAGAGGTGCAACATACCCCCGACATACCGGGACGTGCTTAG
This sequence comes from Dolomitihabitans soli, assembly GCF_022213955.1. Classification (GTDB taxonomy): domain Bacteria; phylum Actinomycetota; class Actinomycetes; order Streptosporangiales; family Streptosporangiaceae; genus Streptosporangium_A; species Streptosporangium_A soli. Next base: position 107,885 of record NZ_JAKNTW010000027.1, read on the forward strand.
ATCTAGTCTCGGAGCGGCAGGTCGTCGAGGGCGGCCACGAGTTCAGCGTGGATTTCTTATGGCGCATATGCTGATCTTCGCGCGTGAACACGGGGAGATACATGCAGACCAGGAAGGATCTCTACCAGGCGCATCGAATGATGCAGCAGCGTCTGGGGATGGCCTTGCTGCAGGGGGAGCCGGACCTCCCCGAGTCGCCGATGCGCCGGCACAACGTGGGCACCTTCTGCGCTGTCCTGCTGGCGGTGCTCGTGCTCGCGATCTTCGGCATCTGGGGCCTGCTCAGCCCTGGTAACGCGACCAAACTCACCGACGCGGGTCAACTCCTCGTGGAAGAGGAAAGCGGTGCGACGTACGTCTACAGCCAGCAGGACAGGCGCCTGCTACCCGTGGCCAACTACGCCTCCGCCCGCCTGCTGCTCGACAGCCAGGAGATCACGGTACGCAGTGTGTCGGCCGCGTCGCTGGCCGACTTCGCCCGGGGCCCGGCCGTCGGCATCGTGGGGGCGCCCGACTCCCTGCCCACCAAGGACAAACTGGTGCACGGTCCGTGGTCGGTCTGCGTGGTCGAGGGGCCGGACGCCTCCGGCGGGCGCAAGCCGTACGTCTCGCTGATCGCAGGCACCGCGGTCGGCGGCACGGCGGTGGGGGAGTCCGCGATGGTCGTCGACGATGGACGGCAGACCTGGGTCCTGTGGGCCGACCGGCGGATGAGGGTGAACGCCAACGGCGTGCGCGCCCTGAACGCCCAGCCTCGGCAGGTCCCTCCGGCCTGGCTGAACGCCATCCCGGCGGGCCCCGACTTCGCCGCCCCCACGGTGCCGAACAGAGGCAGGAAGGTACGCGCCCCCAGCGGGCAGGTCACCGCTGTGGTCGGCCAGGTCTTCACCGTGCCAGGCGTGGCAGGCGCCGCCGCCCGCTGGTACGTGCTGCTCTCCGACGGCCTCGCGCCGATCACGGTCACCCAGGCCACGCTGCTGCTGGAGGAGCCCGCGAGCAGGAGGGCGTACGGCAGGCAGGCGGTGCGCCCCATCCAGATCGACGCCGCCACCGCGAACGCCTCCCCTTCACGACGCGCGATAGCGGGCGGCGGCCTGCCGGCCACCATGCCCAACGTCGTCACCCCTGCCATGTCGGCGCCGCACTGTGCGGTGTACGCCAACACGCGCAGCGGCTCGGCCCGCGCGACGCTGACGTACGGGAGCAGGGTGGGGATTCCCGCGCCGAACGGCACCGGCAGCCCTGAGCACTTCGACCAGGTGCTGCTCCCGCCGGGCGGTGGGGCGGTGGTGGGCCTGCTTCCGGCAGAGGGCCAGCAGACGGCGATCAGCAACTACTTCCTGCTCAGCGACCAGGGACGCAGGCACGCCATCCCCTCGCTGGAACAGGTGCAGAAGCTCGGCTACGAGGCCGCCGACGTCGCCCCGGTTCCCGCGCACATCCTGAACCTGATCCCCGAGGGACCGGCGCTCGACCCCGTCGCCGCGCGGTCACCACTGCGGATCGGCCAGTGAGTCAGGCGTTGCACCTCGCCTCCTCAGCCTCACGGTCAGCGAGGCCCGGCCGCGGCGAGGTGACGGGGTGACCGCCCGCCGGCTCACGTGGCGAGGTCGCGATACGTGCCACGGACGACCATCAAGCGGTCGAGCTGGAACCTGGACGGCTCGGCGTCACGCACCCGCTGCCCTCGGTCGGACCAGAACGCCTCCGCCGGAACCTCGTCCCTGCTCCTAGCCACCGTGAAGGGCATGCCTCTCCTCTTGTCCGCCAGGCCCTCCGGCCGTCCCGTGGCGACGAACCCCGTTCCGGCGATCTCCCGCCCGGTCACCGAGGTCCCGCCACCCGACGTGCCCTGGTATGAGCGGTCACGGCCTTACGCGGCTCTCGTGATCAAGGACGGCCCGGCCATGGGACGATCACGCGGGCTCCAGTTCGGGGATGCGCAGTTCCAAGCCGGTCGGCAGGTTGTTGGGGTCCGTGCCGATCAGTTCGCGGTTGTGCTCGTAGATGACCTCCCAGTAGCGGCCGTTGCCGTAGACCTGCTGAGAGATGGCCCAAAGTGTGTCGCCGGGGACGACGGTGTGGTTCTCGGGCGTCGTCGGCTCCGGCTCTGGCTCTGGCTCCGGCTCTGGCTCCGGCTCCGGCTCCGGCTCCGGCTCTGGCTCTGGCTCCGGCTCCGGCTCGGGCTCCGGCTTCGGCTCCGGCTTCTCCTCAGGGTTGAGGTTCTGCGGTCGGCGTCCACAGGTGCAGGGCTTGTCCGGCGGGCACTCGCAGGGCTCCTCCTCTTCCGGCGGGTCCCAGCCGGTGGGGTTGCTGATCCGGCGCATCCGTTCCCAGAGCTCCTGCTTCGTCTCGGGCTGCGTGGCCGGCCTGCCCGGCTGACCGGTGGGGGGCGGCTGGTTGATGAGGCTGTCGAGGTCACCCGTCGGAGCCGTCGGCTGTTCGATCTCCCAGGGCGGCACCGGGGGGGTGTGGCCGCGTCTCCGGAGGGCCTCCGCCAGTTCGTTGATCTGCTGCTCGTAGGCGTGCCGCTCATCGGCCGTGCGGGCCGCGTTCCACTTGTTCGCCAGCTGCCGGTGCTCGCCGTACCGGGCTGACAGGTACTCGTCTCGCTTGTCCGCTCGGGTCGCCCGCGACAGGGAGCGGCGGATGATGCCCTGGGCGGGGCGCTGCGCGACCGTGCTCGTGCCGCCTTGGCGTGGCTGCACCGCGCCCTGTTGCGGGGTGCCGGTGCTGGAAGGGGTCGCCGGTGAGCCGATCGGCACGCCGGACAACTCGTCGGCGATGTGCTGGGCGAAGTCGCCCTTGTCCGGTGCGGAGTTGTTCAACCAGCGCTGGTACATCGCGCGCAGGTCGGCCTGAGCCTGGTCCGCCTGGGCCAGCACGTCGGGTGCCAACCGGCTGAACGCCGAGGCGAACCCGCCGTCGGGCACCGTGCTGCGCAGCTTGCCGTCCGGGGTGGCGACGTAGGAACGTACGGTGCCGTCGGGGTCAAGCGCGTCGAGGCGGACGTCGGTGTCCAGTTCGCGTGCCAGCAGCCGGGCCCGGGTCACCGGGGTCGTCTGGCCGGTCCAGCCCGACTTCGCGGTGACCCGGACCTCCGTGTCCGGCCTCCGGCCGGCGGGCAGCTGCTTTCGCGCGGCTTCGGCCACGTCCTGGTAGAGGGTGGCCGGGTCGGCGTCCTCGGTGAAGAGGTCGTCGAGATCGATCGTGCTCACCGGCGTGCGCCTCCATCGCGCTCGCCAGCCGGAACGCTCGGACTCGCGGGTGAACTCCATGTCGAGGTTCCAGCCGTGATCGCGCCGGCCTTCGGTGCCGCGCTGGGTGTCCATCTCTCTCAGGCCGGACTCGAACACCGTCAGTTCGGCCTGACCGGTCGTGGCGTTCGACACCTCGATCCGCTTCTTGGACGTGGTGGACCGGTCGCGCTTCACGACCTTCCGCTCGGCCGCGACGTCGAACGTGACGGGCACCTTGATGCTGGCGGCGGTGCTCTTCTCGAAACGGCTGGTCTCGTTGCGGTTGCCGCTGCTGACCGCGGTGCGCATGGACGCCTTCCAGCCGGCGGAGCGGGTGCGCTTCAGGCCGAAGAAGCTCTCGAACTTGCTGAAGGAGTAGCTCCAGCTCTGATCGACGACGATCTCGATGGTGCGCTGGATCCGGCGCACCCTGCCGATCTCGGTGTCCTTGCGGCCCGAAACCATGACGTGCCGGTCCTTCGGCCTGGCCTTGATTGTCACCTCCACCACCACGCCCGGCTTGTTCGCGTGGGTGATCCGGAGGGTCGTGGATCCCTCGGTTTCGAGCATGTTGCGGAAGTTGGCGGCCGTCTGCATCTCCGTCAGGTGGTGTTCCAGCATCGCCTGGACGTTGCGGGCGTCCTTCGGGCCGAGCATGCTCTTGTCGGCCAGCAGGTCGTAGACCGCCTGGTACAGGCCGTCGGCCTCCAGGCCGTCCACCATGAAGGCGTCCGGCAACGCGATCGGCCGGGGGTCGGGGGTCGGGGACACCTTCTTCGGGTTGTCCGTGTCGGCCTTCGGGGTGACCATGGCGGCGTCGACGACCCGGGTCATGAATCCGTCGACCTTGACCACGACGGGCTCGCGCTTCGCCTCGCCCTTCGTGTCCTTCTGCGCGTCGGGGCCCTTCGTGTCCTGTTGCGCGTCGAGCGTCTCGCCGACGGTGACGGTGACCTTGATCGGGTGGCGGACCTTCACCGTGTTGAACGTGGCGACTCGTTCCAGCTCGGTCCACTGCTCGGCCTTGGTCGTCGAACTGGAGCTGCCCTGGCCGCCCGCTCCCGACACGCCGGCGCCCAAGCTGAACCCGGAGTCGACGCCGTCGACTCCCGCACCCACCTCGTCGCGTTCAGCGTCGTCCAGTCCGCCACCGGCCAGATCGCCGGGGTCCATCGACCCTTCGACGTTGACGTTGTAGGTGGACGACTTGCTGGACGACGTGGTCTCGCTGGAGTTGACGTACCGGTAGCGCTGCATGATGATTCCGCCCTTGAAGGTGCCGATCAGCTCGACCTCCTTGTCGTCGAACGTCATCACCAACCGGATGGGAATGTCTCCCGGCAGCACGGGCAGATTCCCCCGCGGGTGGGTTCCGTTGCGGGCCATCATCGCCCACCAGCGATCGCCCGCGTACTCCTTGAACAGGCTCTCCCGCAGCGCCGGATTCGCGGCCAGCTGTCCCTCCATGTACTCGTCGACGGCATCCGCCACGATCTTGTGCATGTCGACGGTCTGGTCCGGCTCGCCCTCCCTGCGCAAGTCGATCTTCGTGGGCCAGGACGGCCCCGTCGCTGCGAGCTCCCCCTTCTCCGGGTCCATCTCCTGGTCGATCTTCGCCAGCCGCTCCTCGACGTTGCGCACCTGTTCGATTTGCTGCCGGGTGTCCGCTTCGAGATGGTCCGACAGCTCCAGGAGTTTGTCGGTCAGCGCCTTCGCCGTGTGCTCGCCGGACAGCTCGGGCTCGGGAGTCCCGTCCTTTCTGGCGGCTGCCAGTTCCTGGAGGTAACGCTGGACCAGCTGGATCCGGGTGCCGCGGTCGATCTCCAGCTGGCCGTGCAGGAACCGCTCCACCGCGTCGGCCACCATATCCAGCGGCAGCTGCTGCTTGCCCTGGGCGTACATCTCCAGGACATCCTGTTCGGGCTTCGCGAACTGGTACCCGCCGTTCTTCGTCTCGATCGTCTCAGTCGTGTCCGAGCCCACCTTGCTGATCACGATGGTGGTCGCCAGCTCCGCCGCGAAGACATAGGCATCTTCAAGGCCGATGACCAGGGGTTCCATCCCCCAGGTCGGCCCCTCCCGTACCGAACTGCTGGTGCCCTTCGAACCGGATCTGCCGCCTCCGCCGCCGAACTTCGGCTCCTCGGCCTGGCTGAAACCTCTGCTGAGCGAGACGTTCGTGTCCCGGCCGCCGGACCGGCCGGAGGACGTGCCCTGGTCGCCGAGCGCGAGGTGGATGTCGCCGACCACCATCGGAGAGCGCAGGGGACGTCCCGAGTCGCCGACCTTACCCTTGATCGAGATCGACCAGCGACCGATCACCTTCGGGCACTCGGTCTGCAGGAACTCGGGGTGGGACATCAGGTTGGGGTTGCTCAGGAATTCGACGAGGGCGTGGTATTCCGCGGTGCCCGGCTTTATGCCGGTCCGTCTGACGATCTCGTCGAGGACGCTCACCGGCTTGGTCCGCTCGGCGTCCGCGGTGGCCTCGGCCACCGCGTCGGCCTGCTCCTCGGCCTGGCGCTCCAGCTCACGGGCGGCGTCCTGCTCGGCCACCACAGCGCTGCCGAGGTCCAGGGCCAGTTGGCGGGTTCCCGTGAGCAGTTCGTCGGACGTGGGGATCTTGACGTCGGGATGCGCAGGTCCGTCCTCGGGCAGCAGCGACGCGGGCATCGACTGGTGCATCCGCACCTTCGCCGCCCCGATCGGGTGCGACACCCCGTCGCTCGTCACCTCCTCGACACTGATCACGTCCAGCTCGGTGGTCTTCGCCGCGGGGCCCATCTGTTCCACGAGGTTCACCGTGTTGTCGGTGTCGTTGTTGTTCTCGCCGGAACTGCGGCCCAGGCCGCCCTTGAGACCTCCGCCCAGGGAGCCCTTGTTCTCGTCATCGAACTGCGCCTCGGCGCCGACCCCGACACCGCCTCGCCAGGAGGTCGACGCGCCGCGCGAGTTTCCGAGGGTCTGGGATGCGATGTGCAGCATCACATCGGTTTCCGCGTCGGTGTATTTGACGTACTCCCCGCCGTTGCGGGTGATCTTGATGCGGAGCGTGGTGTACTCCGGCTCCTGGTTGGCCCGCCGGTGCACGAGGAACACGTGGACGCCTTCCCCGGTGCACTGGTTGTAGGAGGCCTGCGACCGCAGGGCGGCGAGCTGCTTTTCCAGCTCCTTTTGGTTCTTGTCCTGGCTCTCCCGTTCCACCTTGTCCGATGGCACCTTGCCGTCCGGATCGGGCAGCAGACCGGGCTTCTGCGTACGCAGGTATGTCTCGACGTTGCTCCGGAGGGAGGCGAAGCTGGTGTCGTTCGCCGGGTCGGTGTCGTCCTCCAACGTCACCTGCGCGATCCCGACCCCGCGCACCTTGCCGGGACCGGTCCCCTGCCAGTCCGGCATCTCACCCTTACGGCCAGGCGGCGGCTCGGGCACGCCGTCGTCCCGCATGCGCTGCGCGCCGGACTCGTCCTGGACGAGCGCGGCCTTGTCGACCGGGAGCTTTCCGGGGTATGCGAGGTGCTCCGCCACCTGTGCCGTCACCGTGATCGGATCGTCGATGACCACCTCACGCGGTTTGCTCTCGCCGCGGACGTGCATGACGATCTTGACCTTCAGGGGGATGCCGTAGGTCTGGTTGTGACCGGACTTGCGTTTCACGACCGGGACGATCGACATGTCGTTCACGGCCACCCCGCTCGACTGCGAGGAGGAGGAGGCGGCGTTGAGACTCGCCTTCCCTGTCACGTTGTCCGGCTGCGGGCCCTGGTCGCCGGCGAGTTTGCCTTCCACGCCGCCGTTCACGTTCCCCGACTGGCCGGTCCCCTCCGACCTCATCGTCCCGGAGAACTCGACCTCCACATCCTCCCCGAGTTGCTCCGCACTCGGCGTTCCCACCGGCCTCGCGTCGATTCTCGACGTCCCGGGCACGACTACGGGCTCGGCCGTCATCTGAATATCCGCGATCGGGCGTCCATCGGGGGTGGTGAGGGGTTCCTGCACGCCGTCCGGGTTGTTGACCAGCTGGGGGATCCGGCTCCACAACCCTTCGACCATGCTGATGATCTGGTTGCGTGCCGTGGTGCCCACGTCGGCGACCCCGGGTCCCAGCGCCGCCACCGTCCGGTCGATCAACGCCTGCTGCCCGGTCACGCCGACGACCGCGAGGTTCGGCAGCTCCGGCACCTCATCCGGGTCCAGTTCGAGCTGAATCGTCTCTTCGGGGGCGTGCTCCACGAGGGCGTGTGAGATGTACATGTCCACCGTGTTCGCGTCGTCGACGGTGCCCTCGGAGACGACGGCGGTACGCGGGGCGCTCTCTCCCGCGACGCGGAGTTCCAGCGTGAAGTGACCGCCGCACACGTTGTACCGCGACGACGCTCCCCGGTTGTCCGTGACCGCGCCGGGCGTCACGAAACCGGTGGAGGCCACGGATTTCGAGCTGTTCGTGCCACTGCCGCGCGCGACGTTGGCACCGAAGAACTTCCCCACGGCTTCGATGGCGGCGTGAATGGCGCCGCCATCGATACCGCGGGCTTCGAGGGCGGCGTGAAAGGCGCCGCCGGGAGCCACCAGCTTCGCTAACTGCTCGGCCAGCCCGAACACGCTGAGCTCGCCCGACCGGCCGGCGTTGCGGCCGGTGGTGACCGTTTCCACGCGGTTTCCCTGCGCGAAGGAGCCGTGCATCACCTCCGACGCCGTCACCTCCGGATTGACGACCTCGACGAAATCGCCGGGCACCCATCGGACCCGCAGTTCACCGGCCTTCGTCTGCCCGAGCGAGAGCGTCGCGCCATCGCCCACCAGCCGGCGGGCCTCCGCCTGGAGCATCGCGTCCAGCTGGCTGGGAGTGAGGGTCTCGTCGACGCCGCCGGCTTTCAGCAGCGCGTTCGCCTCCTCGGCGATCTTGTTCCGGTACGGCAGGCGGCCGGTCAGCGATCCTGCGGGCAGCGCGGCATCCGGAGGCAGCGCCTCCTTCATCGCCTTGTGGAAGTCGGCGAGCCTGGCCTGGGCCTCCGCCGCCAGCCGGGCGACCTCGGCGGTCTGCGCGGCCGTCGGTCCCGGCTGCGATCGGGCGGCCAGATCCAGCGCCTGCGCCATGGCCTCGAACGCCGCGGCCGCGTTCTCAGCCTGATCGCGGGCCGTGCCGTACCTGCCGGCGATCCGCTGGTCACGAGCCGCCCTCTCCAGGTCCTTCTTCGCCCCCGCGCGCGCCACGTGACGCCGCGCCGGCGCCCCGCTGTCCCGCTCACCCTTGAGCTTCCGACCCGCCCGCTCCGCGTCCTCCGCCTTCTGCGCGGCCTCCAGGACGGCTGTCGCGCTCTTCTCGGTCTCCTGCGCACTTTCCGATCTGGTCGTCGCGCGTTCGTCCAGCAGGGCCCGGGCATCGCCCAGGTCGGCGGCCAGGGCCCGGGCCTGCGTGGCCAGGTCCGCGGCGGACGTGTTCGAGGTCAACGAGGCGAGGCCCTGGGACTGCTGGACGATCGTGTCCGCCGCTTCGGCCTGCGGCGTGGTCCGGAGCGCGGCGAACTCGTCCTGCGGTGTCCGCGCCGGCTTGTTCGCCTCCTCCCTCGCCTCGCGAGCGAGGTCACGCGCGCCGTCGCTCAGCAGGGCCGGGTCCATGCCGGCGTCCGGGTTGTCCATCAGGATCTCGACGACCACCTGCATGGCCGCTTCGGTGAACTCGGGAGACGATTCGGCCAGCAGGTGAAGGGCCGAGATCACGCCTTCCAGCGACGGCCTGCCGACGGCCCGGGCGATCTCGATGCCCAGCCAGGCCGCGGCCTCGGCAGCCAGCCGGGCCTGATCGGCGGCGTCACGGGTCCGCACCGTCAGGCGTTGTGCGATGAGGCTCATCGCGTCGGCGGAGAGATAGACGGCCTTGCCGTCCGGCCTGGCCAGCCGGGTGCGACCGTCCTGCAACAGCAACGCGTCCGGGGCCACGGCGGCCATGGCCTCGGCCAGCGCCGACTGGGCCAACGGCGACGGGGGCGGCGTATGCCCGCGAGCCCGCAGGTCACGCGCCACCCCTTCGAGTTCGAGTGTGTAGTGGTGCCGGTCGGCGGGGAGGACGGCGGCCTTCCATTTGCGGGTCAGGTACTGGTACTCGTTGAGCCGTGCCGAGACACAGGCGTCGTGGTTCCCGACAGTCCTGTCGGCAACCGCGACGCCTGCGTCTCGGTTCCCGGCAGAACTGCCGATGCCGACCGCCGCGAGGGCCCTGCGGATCACTCCCTGCCCGCCATTGCGGCGTGTCGCATCGACTTCCTGCAGGGTGTCGCTGATCTCGTGGATCAACACCCGCGGCACCACCGCCGTGTCCACCCGCGGCGCGATCCGCATCACATGGGGATCGGCCGCCGTCCCCTCGTGAACCTCCGTCCGTGCCACCAGATCGGAGGGCAGGCTCCCGACCTCCGCCCGGAAGTGCTGCACGCCCTGCCCTGGCGTCTCCACCATCAGCGTCATGCCGTCGGCTGACCACGCCCAACCGGTCACCCCTCTGCTCGCCCCGTTGCCGAAGTCCGTCGCCGCGACGTCCGTCATCGCGGTCGTGACCTCGTCAAGACTCAGATCCGCGCTCCCCGGCGGGCGTCCCGTGGCGACGAACGCGGTCCCGGGGATCTCCCGTCCGGTGACATGCCTGGGAGGGGTCTCGGAGGGTGGCGGCTGGTCGCCATCCGCTGGGCGGTCGTGTCGACGTAGCCGGGACCAAGCCCCACGAATTCCGCGTCTGCGAGACGGCTGTGCATGCGGGTGTGCATGCGGGTGTGCCTGGTCGCCTTCGGCTCGTGATCGGTCCCCAGGCGCGACCTGCCCGTGTGTGGCGTTGCCGGTGGTCTGCGTCTGCTCGGGTGTGGTGTCGCCGGAGACCTGCGTCCGCTCGGGGCCGGGACGCCCGTTCGTGTCGGCGTCGTGGGCCTGCTCGGTGTCTTGGGTGACGTTCGGGTCGGCGGCGATCTCCGGGGTGGCGGCGAGAGAGTCCGGGGCGGACTGCTGGCTCGGGTCCGGCGCGGCGTGCTGATTCGGGTCGCCCGCCGGGTCCGGCGCAGCCTGCTGGCTCGGGTCCAGCGCAGGATCCGGGGCGGACAGCTGGCTCGGGTCCTGCGTGGTGTGCTGATTCGGGTCACCCGCCGGGTCCGGCGCAGCCTGCTGGCTCGGATCGGGGCCGAGTTGGTTTGTCCGCGGTGTGGGCCGCTGGCCATCGGCGGTCTCCTCGAGGCGGGGAACCGTCCGCGAGTCCTGCGCAGGTGCGGACGGCGAAGTCGGCGTGAGGACATGGGTCTGGCCGCCGGTCTGGCCGCCGGTCTGGCCGCCGGGCCGGCCGCCGGGCTGGCCGCCCGGTTGCGGCGGGCCGGACGGGGTGGTGCCGTTGCCTGAGGAGTTCGACTCGCCGCCTTGGCCGGTGTTGCGCTGAGCACGCACCCCAGCGTCGGCCCTCTCACTTATCTCCTGCGCGTGGGTGAGCGCCGACCGCGGGTCGACGACCGCGCCTATGACATCGGTGCTGAACGGGCTGATCGTGTTCGTACGGCCCACCCCGCCCGTGAACGCGCCGAGAAGGGAGTCCTTTGTCGGCAGCGCGAACTCCCCGTACACCAGTCCGTTGGCGGCGAAGCCGGCCACCGGCGAGGTGACCACGTTGCTGAGACCCGTGTTGAGCATCCTGCCCGGGAAGCGCCTGAAAGCGTTGCCGATGCCGGCCCTGTCGCCCGCGGTGTTGTTCAGCCGTCTGATCAGCGGCAGCCGGTTCACCAGGCTGGAGACAGGCCGGGCGGCCCGCATGCCGAGCGCTGCCCCGGTCATGGCGCCCACTACTGCGGCCATGGTCCGCCGCCAATCCCAGCCCGCACGGGTGCCGCGGCGGTTCTGGTCGAGCTGGGTGTAGCCGTCGATGAAGACCTCTTCCCCGACCTCCTCGACCACCTCCCGGCCGGTGGGGGTGCTCAGCAGCCGCCCGACCGGGCCTTTGATCGAGGCGAGCCGCGTCAGGGGTCTGATGCCGCGGGTCGCCGCGGGAAGGCCCGCCACGCCGACCAGCCTCCGCAGGATGGCGTCGATGAAGGCGCGGCCGCGGGCGGCGATGGGGCCCATGAAGCTGGTGGTGGCGCCGGCGGAGAAGAACGCCACCACCAGGGCGATGAACGCCGCGATCACCGCGATCCAGAAGGCGACATTGATCGATATCTTGGAGTACTGCGTCTCCCGGGCGAAGCTGTCGTTCTGCGCGGCGTAGGCGTAGTGGTTGTTCGCCACCGCGAGCAGGCCGTCCTCCGCGGAGTAGTCGATCTCCAACCGGGCGATGAACGACTGCGTCGAGGGCCCGGCCCAGCCCTCCATGATCGACACGGCGGCGTTGTCCACGGGGTCGAGGGAGTCGAGCACGGCCTCGCAGGCCGCCCGATGAGCCCTGGCCAGTTCCCATGTCTTGCTCTCGCTGGCCTCCGGCCACGGCTGGCCCGCGGTCAGCATCGCGATCAGGTCGCTCGCCCAGGCGGGCAGCGACTCGCCCCACGCGGGCGTGATGTCGACGACGGACCCGCCGCCGTCGGCGAACTCCTCTTCCTGCGGCGGGGGAGGTGTGGGAGTGGTGGTCGTCCCGCCTGGGGAGCCGGGTCCCGCCACGTCAGATTCGTTCCAGGAGGCTACTTACCGACCTGGCCTGTTCCGCGTCCATTCCGGTGGCGTTCTCGACAGCGTGGCGGACCTGGGAACCGAGCTCGCCCACATCGCTGACGAACTCGCTGCCGCTGTTGATCGCGATGTTGGGCCCGTCACCCAGCATGTACGCGTTCTTGAACGCGATCCCCGCCGCGTCGCCTCCCCACGGCGCGGCGGCGCTGAGCCTCTGGACCTCCGCCACGGCGGCCTGCCACGCCCCGTCGAGGTCGGAACTCGCGGTCGTCCACCTGGATAATCCCCTGACCAGCGCCTGCGGGCGGATATCGACGTAGTCGATCTCGAACACAACGATCATCTCTCCTTCGGCAGTTGCCCGGACATCTGATCGAGCACCGCCTCAAGGTCACCTTCGAGATACAGCTTCATCTGTTCGGGAGCGACGAGCGGCTCGAAGTGTTCGACGACCTTCGCCTGGGCTTTGTCCGCGGCCCGCTGGATGGTCTCGGCGATGGAGTCCGCCAGCGCGCGTGCGTGCTGGCGGCGGTAGATGCGCGGATCGAGGTCCAGCCTGATGAGGTCGCCGCGCGCGCCGACCGTCGCCGTCACCAGCCCGTCCGGTGATCTCTCCGTCACCTGGACGGAACGAGCCTTCGCGTGTACGGCCGGCGCTTCCTGCTGCAGACGCAGGAAGTTGCTCCGAAGTTCGTCGGCATATGCCCGCAGGCCCCCCGCCTCCGCGTCATCCCCACGCAACGTGCATACTCCTGTCACATGATGTTCACATGGCTGTGATCACACACAACTTTTGGCATTGTGACAGTTAGACCAGTTGATCGGCTAGTGCCCTTGATGTCTGAAATTCCGTCAGGCTTCGAGGGGTACGGCGTGCTCGCGAAGATCGCGGACTTCCTCGCGGGCGACCCAGCGCCGGTGTACGCCCCGCTCGACGCGTTCCATCCCCAGTGCCCGCGCCACGGGCAGCAGCCCACCGGTGTACTCCACGAGCAGTTCACCCGCCCGCTCCTCGTGCACGCGGCACGGCGCGCCGCGCCACTCGCACACCGTCGTGACGTGAAAGATCGCCTCGCACTCCGCCGCCGGCACCGGACGCACGTAGCGACCGGCCGCCACCTCCGCGAAACCCTCCGCGGGCTCGGCACGGCACAGCCGTATCCACAGCCCGTCGTGGCGCGGATCGGGATTCGCGGGATAGTCGGTCCCGCGCCACCGCGCCCGGTAGGCGCTCATGACGTGGGCACCCGCGTGACCAGCAGCCAGCGCCCGGTGTCACCGTCGTAGATCGCGCGTCTGCGCTCGGTTCCCGCGTCGGTGAGTTCCACGATCTCGGAGGCGTGCGGCAGCCGTACGCCGTCGAGCTTGTACTCGCGGATGAGCTGGTCGACGTTCGGGACGAGCCCCATGCCGATGAACGGAGGTTCCTCGATCAGCCACCCCGCCACCGCGTTCATGCCCTCCTCATCGACCCCGCCGTACGGCGTGCGGTAGAGGTTCAGCCCGACCGCTCGCCAGCGCAGCAGGTGGACCGAGCCCTCATCGCTGAGCAGGCCGTCCTCGCCCGATCGTGCGAGGGAGTCCAGCAGCACGGTGGGGGTGGCGATGTGCTCGACGTCCAGCGCGTGGTGACAGTAGCCGGAGACCCTGGACTCCCCGTCGGCGAGGTAGGTGTACAGGTCCTCAACCGTCAGCGGCTTCTGCACCACGGGAAGCTCCGGCTCGGGGTGGGCGAGGCGGTCCTGGGCCAGCGAGGGAACGGCGAGCCTGGCCACGGTCCCCGGTTCCAGGAGGAAGTGGGCGGGCAGGCCGGGATTGACCGCCAGCCCCCAGCGGAGGTCGGGCCAGCCCGCGGCCAGTTCGGTCAGCGAGGTCACGCGCAGATGGGACACGGCGCCAGCGGTGGCCGCCCGCATGGCCTCGGCGGACGTGTAGGCGACCAGCCAGGTGCGATCGGCGCCCGTGACGGTCGGCCAGGCGAACGGAGGGTCATCGGCCGCGGGCAGGGCCAGCTCGCTGTCCCTGAGCATGCGCAGGCACAACGTGAGGTCACCGGCGTCGAAGGCCGCGGCCAGACGTCTCTCGAACGGGTTCGCCCACTCCTGCACGCGAGGGCTCAGATCGTGAAGTTCGGCATCATCGACGGCGGTTTCAAGGCGTTGGGGTCGAGCACCGTGGACTGCGTCAGACCGCCCGAAGCCGGGTCGTAGACGAGTGCCGCGCTGGTGAACTGCGGCGCTTCCAGTTTGATCGCCTCCATGGAGGGGAACTTGGCGGCGGTCGCGCTGTAGAGGTAGCTGACGCCGGTCAAGAGCAGGGAAGCCTTGAACACGAACTTCATCTGAAGATTGGCCACGGCGCCCACGCCCCTGGCGATGAGCATGCCTATTTTTATGAACCCCGGCCGCGAAGCGAACCAGGCGGGAGGATTGGCCAGGAGGAGCTTGCTGGCAAACGACAGGACGCTGACGGCGCCACCGGCGACGAAGCACGCCGCCCCCGCGATGTTGTAGAGGTCCGCCGCGCCGTCCAGGCTGTCCGCCACTCCTCTCCGCCGCTCGTCGAGCTGCGTCAGATAGCCCTGGAACTCATCCACCCTGGTCTCGAAGGCGGCGTGCGACGCGCCCTTCCAATTTCCGTCGTCCTTGATCAGCCGGGCCTGCTCGGCGAGATCGGCTCCGAGGTCCACGAGGCTCCCCGAGGACTGCTCGCTGCGCCACTGGCCGGCCGCGGACCGCATCGCGCTGGGGTCGCCGGCCATCATGAGCATCTGCCCGGCCATGGGCAGTGCCGAGGGAATGAGCAGAGCGGAGGCTGCCGACATGGCTGCTCCAGCCAGGAATCCAGACCGACCGTCCACTTCCATGCCTACTCCTCCTCCATGCCGATGACGGGCGGTGCGACTTCCTCGTCACCGAGCCAGGTGCTCTCGTCCTCGTTGAGTGCCGCGCCGCGGTCACGGTCCTGGCCGTCCTGGTTGCCGCTGCCGCCCATCATCGGGGCGAAGGGCATCATCGGCATCCCGGAGGCGGCGGTTCCCAGGCCACGGGCGGCGTTGCCCAGTCCGCTCGCCGCGCCTGGACCGACTCCCCCCGTGGACGACGACCCGCCGAGGCCGTTGCGGACGCCCGGGCCGACGTTTCGCTGGTCGACGGGCACCGAGTCGGGGGTGGGGGTTCGCAGGTCGGGGATGACGGGCTGCCGCAGCGCGTTCGGGTCGGTGGCGGCGAGCCTGGTGCCGGTCGGGTCGTCCGGATTCAGCCCGCTGGTGTTGGGCGCGTTGGGGTTGGGCGCGTTCGGGTCGGGCACGTTGGGATCGGGCACGTTGGGATCGGGCGCGTTCGGGTCGGGCACGTTGGGATCGGGCACGTTGGGATCGGGCGCGTTCGGGTCGGGCACGTTGGGATCGGGCAGGTTCGGGTCGGGCAGGTTCGGGTCGGGCAGGTTGGGGTCCGTGCCGCCCAGAGCCGACGGGTCGAATCCCGGTATCGTGCCGCCGCCGCCCGGGAACTCTTCCAGCGGATCCTCGGGGGCGGTGCTGGCCAGTTCGGCGTCCTCGGAGTTGTCGGCCACGTCCTGGAGCGCCTTCTTCCAGGACTCCAGGACGTCCTTACCGCTCGTGAGGGCATCGGCGGCGGTGTCCCTGACCGAGCCGTGCGCCCCGTTCAGACCGCCCCCGATGAGACCGAAGGTGTAGGGCGCCAGGTCGATGCCCTTCAAGGTGTCGCGCAGTTCGCTCAGGTTCTGCCCTCGGCCGGCCATGTCGTCCCCCAGAGTGCGGACCGCGCCGTGCTCCATGTGGAATTCCGGGTCCATGAGCCGGGGATCCACGGCCGCACCCGTCAGTCCAGGGGTGAGACCGGGAAAGACGCTGCCGCTTTCCTCATTCGATCCGGCCACAGTTACCCTCCATGACGAGGAAGCTGATCACTCAGATCTGCACACTATCGGGTGCACGGGACGTTGGGAGCGCTGCGGACACGCTCCTCGCAAATGAGATGATCCACTTCAATAACTATGAAAGTAACCAAAACTTAACGTAACCAGACACCAGTCGAGTTACCTGTGATCATTATTGTTAAATACGGCATCGCCCGATCGCCATGCGTCGGGTGCGTTTACAGCAACAGGAGGTGACCGTGGCACAGGTCAGCGAACAAGATCTCAGGGATGCCTTCGACTGGATCACCCAGTCCGCGGATCGAATCCGCGGCATCCAGCGGACTCTCGACACGGCGGGCGCCGATCTGAGCGTCGACTGGCAGGGCCGGTCGCAGCAAGCGTTCAGCCAGGTTCACTTGCTGTGGCACCAGCGCATCGACGTCATCCTGGGCAGCCTCCAGGGGCTCGCGGAGAGCATCCAGGCGAACAACGCGAACTATGCGGCGTTCAACGAAGACGCGGTCCAAGAGATCAACCAGATCGAAGCACTCATCAGCCAGGGCCCGCCGCAGTTCGGCCAGGGCCCGCCGCGGTAGTTGAGGTAGCCGCAGTACGCGACGCTGACTGGTCTGAGTGAACGGAGAGACAACGATGGACTTCGACATAACGAAGGTCAACTTCACCGGGCTCGACACCGGCGAGACGGCCTTCCAGACGGCCTTCAACAGCCTCGTCGGCGAGCTGGAAGACCTGGAGAACAAGCTCAACGCCAAGACCGCGATCTGGGAGGGCGGGGCCAAGGACGCCTATGAGGCCACCCGTCGGACATGGCAGACAGAGGCGAAGGGCCTGGCCGACATCGTCTCGATCATGGCCAAGAACATCAAGGTCACCAACATGAACATGCAGGACGTCGAGCGCATCAACACCGCGATGTTCGACGGCAAGTGAGCGGGCGGGTGTCCCACCCGGTGGAAGGGCACGGATTCCGGTCATCGACGGAGGAATGACAGATGGGCGCCGACGGTGGTCTCGATGTCAACCACAGGGCGATCAAGGACGCACGGGACGCGCTTGAGGACGTGCTTGACGACCTCGTGCCCGGCTCATCCGAGAACGATGTGACGGCCGTCGCCTTCCCCGTGGGCGGGGCGGTGTCACAGCTCGCGGCGGACCCGGCGGCGCTGGGCGGCCAATGGGCCGCGGCGACGGGTTTCCGCATGAGCTTCACCAATGCTCAGATGGCGATCGAAGCCTCGTACGCGGAGATCGCGATGATGCTCGACGCCGCGGTCGTCCGGTTGGATCAGGCGTACAAGAACTACGGCACCGCCGAGGAAGCGGGGACCGGGCCCACGCTCGAGGTCTAGCCGAACGGCGGAAGCGCTGGAGGAGGGGTTGTGGTCCAGAGGACGGCGGCCATCAGGGCGACGATCGACGCATCGTCGTCCGAAGGCATCATGCTCGAGATGTTGCGGACGGCGTTGCAGAGCAGCAAGCCGGAGCTGATCACGCAGGCGGCGGCCGAGTTCACGGGGGTCCGCGACAAGCTGGAGCGCCTGCTTGACGTACTGGAACAGCATCAGGCCGCCCTGGACGAGCACTGGACGGCGGGCGACGACGCCACGCAGGTGAAGGAACAACTGCGCAAGCTCAAGCTGTCGACCGTGGAGGTGGTGCAGTCCATCCGCGCCACGGACCAGGGCAGGGGCGCGCCGTCGGGCGTCGAACTGGACACGGAGGATGCCGTGCCGCTGGGCATGGTGCCCGCCATGGACAACTACGCCTCGATCCTGGCCTCCTCCCGAGACGACGTGCCCGATGACACCGAACAGGAAGTGGACATGGGGGAGGCGGCCTTGCAGGGTGCCGGCGCCGGCGCCCTCGCCGGTGCGGGCATAGGCGTATGGTTCGCCGGTGTCGGAGCCGCGCCCGGCGCGATCATCGGCGGCGTCGTCGGCGGCATCGGGGGCGCGGTCGGCAGCAGCCTCGGGGGAGACGGGCCCTTGTTCAACCTGTGGGGGGAGACCAAGGCGGAGGAAGACCTCAGGAAGGCCGAGGAGCACCTCGCAGCGCTGACCACCGCGACCGCCCTGGCCAACGACAACTTCCCCGTGTTGCTGCGGACCGACATCCCGCAGTTCGACGATCCGGGAACGCCGTTCGATCCGGGGGACAGTACCTGGCCCGGAGAGATACCCGGCGGCACGATCCCGGCGGGGTTCACCCCGCCGTACGATCCGGCCCTGTCGGGCGACCTCAACGACCCGAACCCGTACGCGCCCGGCCTGGGCGACGACGGGACATGGCCCGACCCACCCGGCCAGGACGGGACAGGACCGGACGGGACAGGACCGGACGGGACAGGGCCGGACGGGACAGGGCCGGACGGTGCCGATCCGAACCATCCCGGCACGAGTACCCTGCCCACCGCCGCCGTCCCCACGACCAGCGGCACCGGGCTGCCGGAAGGATCGACCCTCGACACCTCACTGGCCACGCACAACGGGCAGGGCCTCGACTCGGCGACGAACCTCGGCACCTCGGGCAACGGGCAGAACGGCCTCGGCACCGTCATCGGCAACGGCTCCACAGGCGGTGGTGGCACCGGCTACGGCTCAGGCGGCGGTGTGCCCATGACGGCCGCGGGCGCCGGCGCCCGCCTTCCCGGTAGTGGGATGAACGGCATGATGCCCTTCATGCCGCACGCCGGCGGCGGCGGCCAGGGCGAGGAGGACCGGGAGCGATCCACCTGGCTGCTGGAGGACGACGACATCTTCACCAGCGACCAGGCGGTGATCCCGCACCGCCTCGACCATTCGGCGCGGGACGGGAAGTGAGCGCGGCGGCCGGCGGTCTTGAGCTTCCGGAGGACTGGCCAGGGCTCGGCGATGAGAACGCCGAGGTCTACCTGGACCACCTGCGGGTCGAGGAGGTCCTCAAGACGCTGCGGGCCGCTCTGCGCTCCCTGGAGGGTGAGCCCGCGAACGGAGCGCTGAGCGGCCAGGGGACGGTCGGCGAGGTCCGGAACGCCGGTCGTGTCGGCCCCGCGGAGACGGGGAGCTGGGCGAACGCCGACCACTTCGGCCGGAACGCCACGCAGGCCTCCGAGGTGTTGGGCGACGGCTACCGGCGACTCGCCGAGCAGATAGCAGCGATGATCACCATGGTCGAGAAGGCCGTCACGAACTATGAGAAGGGGCACGCGCGCAGCAGCGTGTGAGCCCGGGGCAGGGGAATCACCATGGGGTCCGGTTCCGGCTGGGAGCCGATCAAGCGGTCTTCCTCCCTCCAGGGTGACAGTGTCGGCGAGCTCACGAGGGAGGGGGTCACGTCGGCGCTGGCCGGCGCCGACCCCGCCGCGGTCGAGCGGGCGGGACGGGTGTTCCTGCACGCGTCGGACCTGCTCGGCCGGCCCGGATACGACGAGGCCGGGGTCCGCGGCACCCTACGCCGGGTGGCCGCCGAACTGGCGGAGGCGTGGACCGGCGAGGCGGCCGTCTCGGCGCAGCACGCACTGCGCAAGCTGTACGCCACGGCGGGCTCGCTGGGCGAGGCGATGCACTCGACCGGCGACCCGCTCCTCGCGTACGGCGAGCGGCTACGCCACTATCGCGACACCGTGCCCGGCGACCCCTCCCAACCGCCGCCGGACCGCGACGAGGCGGCGCGGGAGCATCTCCGCGCGCTCAACACCGAGATCGCGGGGCTCGACGACGCCCTCCCCGATGGCGTCGCCTACGATCTGCCCCTGTTCGAGCCCGGCGACGTCGACCCCTGGCAGGCCACGCCGATCGGCGTCTGGTCCGATCCGTCGCCGGGCATCGACGACGGCACAGACGGGAGCACAGACGGGGGGAGCACAACCGGGAGCACAATCGGGAGCACAGCCGGGAGTACAGCCGGGAGCACGGCGTTCACCGTGGGGCCCGCCGAGGTCCTGCCGGGGACGGCCGATCCGGGCGTCGGGCCGCGGCCGGGCGGCGACGGAGAGGCTCCCGCCGTCATCGGCGGGACCGGTTCCAACCTGCGGACCGAATTCGCGGGCGCTGATCCGATGCCGCCGAACGTCCAGCCGCCGAGCCCGCCGACCGCTCCGCCGGTGCTGACCACCACCTCCTACGGCGACAGGGTCACGGCCATGCCCGTCACCCCGGTCGCCATGCTTCATTCGCCCGGCGGGGTGATCGGCACCGGCAACGGGGCCAACAGCGCCACCACCACCAGCGAAAGCGGCCCGCGAGGCGAATCCGGGGAGGGCGCGGTGGCACCCGCCCTGATCGGCACCGCGAGGGAAGGGCACGAGGAGACGAGGCACTCCATGCCCTTCATGCCCATGATGGGCGGCGGCGGCGGAGCGGACGGTGGCGACGAGCGGGACCGTACGTTCTACGACGCGGAACCCGAGGCGTGGCGGATCAGCACCGGTGCCGGTCCCGACCGCATCGGCTGAGCGGCCACAGCGGTCGGATGCCCGCGGTCAGAGATCGAGACGGCGGCTGATGCGGTCCAGTTCGCCCATCACGTCATTGAACGTGCGGTTGTACGCGGCTTCCGCTTCGCGCACCTGTGCGGTCGCGGCCTCGGGGTCGGTGAGGAACCGCATCGGGTTGTTCTCCGCACCGAGAACCTCGCTCATCCCCTCGTCGATCTGGCGCTGCAGGTCGGCCGTGGCCGCACGCACCACCTCTTTGACGCGCTCGGCCAGCTCGCCCGAGCTCAGGCGCATCGCCTTGGGGTGGATCAGCAACTCGCTCAGACCGTCGGCGCCGTACTCCGCGGTGACGAGGTTGTCCTCGTCCTGCGCGCGGCCCACGACCGACGCGAGGGTCTTCTCCAGCTCCTCGAGCTTCTCCGTATGGGCGTTGGCCTTGTTCATGAACGCCTCTACATCGAAGTCGTTGCCGAAGCTCTCGCTCACGAACCCCCCCATGACCACAGGCACCATCAGCACCATAACCCACCAGTCGTGCGGTAGGTGGCCCTACTTCTGACCAGGAACGACCGTGTTGTGAATTTGTCGTAAACAAATGCCGCTCACCTGCGAAGACGCCGTTCGCGACGCGGCGAGACGGTGATAATGGTATCTCGTGTCAGATTTAACTCCTGCCCCCGGGACACCGGCCACACCACTGATGCTGAGCCCGTGCTCGCATACGCCGGCGTGCCCCCCACCGGGCCCCTGCCCGCCACAGACGTCGGCGGTGGACGCCTCGGCGGTACACGCGCAGTACGGCGAATCCGCCCAGCCCGGCTACGAGGTCGCCGCGGGCTACATCACGAAGCTCGCCGACACGATGGACGGCTCAGCCGCCACGGCCGAAGATCTGCTTAACGGCACCCCTCGGTTCGAGGGGTGGAACCTCGTCCCGCTCGCCGGCATTCCGCTCGTCGGGCTCCCGTTCGTCCAGCGGATCAACGTCATCGCCGACGAATGGGCGTTCGGCGCGGGAATTCTCAGGGATGTCCTCTGGGACGACAGCAACCGGCTGTACAGGGCCGCGGGAAACTACATCGCCGTGGAGCAGGCGAGCGCCATGCACGACGAGCCCAGCTGAGGAAGGCTTAGATGACAATCCCCCCGAACACGCCGAACACGCCGCGGCTGATACTCCCCACTAATCCGCCTAGTCTCCTGGTCCTCCCCGATGGTTCCATCCACAAGGTCCCCCCCGATGGTTCCACCCACAAGGTCCCCCCCAAAATCTCCACCCGGACCGACCCCGGCTTCTTCAAACAGCTGGTCACCGAGCTCAATCCGCTCCGCCAGACGACCCGGACCGGGATGGTCATGTCGGGACTGGGATTGGCCGCGCTGGCCCTGGAAGCGGTGGCCACGCTGAACCTCGGCAACCCGTTCCTGTTCGCCGACCGCAGGCAGACGTGGAAAGACATGTCGGGCCGGCTCGAAGGCGGCAGGTCGGACGTGTGGCGCTGCTACTTCGACGAAGTCACGCCGAACTGGAAGGGCGACGCGGTGGACGCGCTCCAGCGGCACATCCGTTTCAACATCAACGGCCTGTACGGCCAGCTCGGCAAGGTTTCAGACCAGTCGAGCACCACCATGCAGGGCCTCTACAAAGAGGTCCTGGAATACGACCTGTCGCTATTCGCCCTCTACGCTGCCAGCGCGCCGGTGCTCGGGGCGGTGATGAAGATGAGCGCCCACCCCATGGGAAAGGCCGCCCTGATCGCGGCGGTGACGGGTTTCGCGGGGCTGGTGCACAACCTCGTCTCCCAGTTCGCCGACGTCTACAACACCTACGAGGGCGAGCTGAACAAGCAGGAGCTCCTGCTCAACAACCTGCGCGGCGCCTTCTACAACGGAGGTGACCCGGCACAGGGCCCACGCGACCTCAACCTGCACCCCTCGATCTCGGACCCCGAGATGATGGGCGATAACTGGCAGCGCCCACAGGACAGCGAGTGAAGCACATCAGGACGCTCAGCGAGGACGGCGAGTGAAGCACATCGGCACGTTCAACGAAGACGGCAAGGGCGACGTCGGCAGCCTGCTGGGCGAGGTCGGCGGGTGGATGGCGGGCCTCACGGAGACCCTGCGCGAGGCCGGCGAACAGCGGATGGAAGGCGCCGACCCCACAGGGCAGGTGGTCGCGAAGGTGTCCGGCTCGGGACAACTGCTGGGCCTGTCCATCGATCCACGTGCGATGCGCGATCTCGACCACCTGGCCATGGCGGAGACCGTAGTGCAGGCCATAGGCGCGGCGCGGCTGGCGTCGGCGGAGCACCTGACGCAGGCGCTCGAGGACATGGCCGGGGCGCAGTCGGCCGTGGGCGCGCCGTCCGATCCACTGAAGCCGTACATCGACGCTGTGCTGCGGGAGGGATGATCGTGGAGGAAGCGGATGAGCTGCGGGCGCTCATGGCGGCGCTCCCGGAGATCGCGGCACGGAACGAGGCGATCGTGGCCGAGTGGAGCGAACGGACGTTCACCGGCAGCGCGGCGAAGGGCGCCGTGGTGGCCACGGTCGATCCCGCCGGTTCGCTCCTGGGGCTCGACATCAGTCCGCTCGGTATGCGGCGGCTCGGCCGCGCCGAGCTGGCCGAGGCCGTCGTCTCCGCCGTCCACGGCGCGGAGGCCGCCGCGGCGGCGGCGAAGGACGAGATGCTCGGCAGCCTGCGGGTTGGGAACGGTCCCAGCCTCGGCGCGCTGATGGCGGAGTCCCGGCGCGACCTCGCGGACCGCACCGGATTCGCGACCTGACCCGCGGATCTCAGCCTGACAACCCTCGCACCCACACGTACAGGTCCAGCACCCCGATCGCGAGCGGGGTGAGGGCGATGATCAACAGGAGGTCGACGATATCCGCCGCCCTGCCCCAGAACGGCGAGGGCCTGCCCGTGGGCAGCCAGAGGCCCAGTCCGAGCAGGACCATCGCGGCCCACAGCAGGCCGAGGACCACCGCGACGAGCGCGACCGTACCGGCGCCGATGTTGTGCGTCACCACGAGCGCGGTCACTCCGCCCAGGCCGGTGAGGATCAGCCAGAGGCGCTGCGCGGGCCCGACGAAGATCCTCGCCCGCAGCAGGAGCGTGAGCGACAGGACGACGGCCATCGTGGTGGCGATCCAGCCGTCCTCGGTGATGAGCAGCAGTTGAGTGCTGAGCGCGACGAGGGCGATCCCGATGACCAGGCCGGTCGCGTATCGGCGGGCCTGGCGGGTCCGCTCCAGCACCATGGCGCTGTCCACCTGCTCGTTGTCGCCGCGCAGTTCGTCGGCGTTGGTGGCCAGCGGGGGGAGTGGGACCTTGGCCATGCGGAACGACAGCGAGGGGATGAGCGGGCTCAGCGTCAGCATGATCGTAACGGCGATCGCAGCCGCTCCGG
The DNA here is from genome assembly GCF_022213955.1 of Dolomitihabitans soli. Classification (GTDB taxonomy): domain Bacteria; phylum Actinomycetota; class Actinomycetes; order Streptosporangiales; family Streptosporangiaceae; genus Streptosporangium_A; species Streptosporangium_A soli. Next base: position 131,483 of record NZ_JAKNTW010000027.1, read on the forward strand.
CCGGTGGCCCGCCGAACACCATGACGCAGGCGGAGGTCACCGCGCCGACGACGGACGCGACCGCGGCGCCGAGGAACCCGGCCACGCCGTCGGAGATCAGCACGCCGCCCAGGGTGGCGACGAGCGCCGTGGTGGCCAGCGCCGACAGCAGGTTGGGCGCGCCCAGCGTGGCCAGACCGCCGTCGGCGCCCGGCGTGAGCAATCCGGCGAGGAACGCGTACGGCAGGGCCGCGTAGCCGACCAGGGCGCCGGCCGAGGAGTCGCCGACGGCCCTGGACAGCGCCGCGCCGGCCACCACCAGCAGCAGGGCGACCAACCCCGCTATCACGATCGGCAACGGCTGCGGAGCGCCGGAGAGGGCCAGTACGACCACGCCGAGCACGAGCAACACCGAGGCCGCGCCGCTACCCACGGCACGGGTCTGCCGCGGGCCCCAGGCGCCGCCGTCCTTGACTCCGGCGGCCACCACGTCGGCCACGTCGTCGTACAGGGCGGGCGGCAGCGTCTGCTCGCGCGGCTTGAGGTAGAGCACCTCCCCGTTGAGGACTCGCAGCCCGCCCAGGCTCAGTCCGAGGTCGAGCGGCGGCCCGCCGGGTCGTTGCAGGACCCAGCCGGGGCCGGTCGCGAACTCACCCCCCGCCTCGCCCACGGCCCGCAGCAGGGCGGGCAGGACGTGCGGCAACGGGATGTCCGCCGGCAGCGCCAGGTCTGCCTTCCTGCGCGGGGCGATGATCGTGATGTGGCACATCGGCGGGAGCGGCGCCGCCACTTGTGGCAGAGCGCCCTGCTGGGAGGGAGCCTCCAGCGAATTCACCATCTTCGTCACTTCCCCAGCTGCCACAGGAACATCAGCGACCATATAGGAACTTCTGATAAAAAGGTCAGCCAGATGAGCATAGTTATCGTCCAGCGCCCCGAGCGTCGCCCCAGCCCCAAACCGCCCCGAGGCGAGATCCTGCTGGAGTCGCCCCCGGAGATCCCGGAGGTTCAGCCGCAGGGCCTCATGGCGGTGCTGACCTATGTCCCGATGGTGGCCGGCGGCGCGGCGATGGGCCTGATGTTCACCGCGGGCGGCAACACCAATCCGATCATGTACGTCGCCAGTGGCCTGTTCGCGTTCTCCATGCTGGGGATGACCGTGGGACAGCTCGGCCGCAACGCGGGAGAACGCAAGAACCGGCTGAACGGCCTGCGACGCGACTACTTCCGCTACCTGTCACAGGTGCGCAAGAAGGTGCGGAAGGCGGGACACCAGCAGCGGGAGGCCCTGGAGTGGAGCAGCCCGGCGCCCGACACCCTGTGGTGGGTGGCCATGGGCCCGCGACTGTGGGAGCGCAGGCCGCGCGACGAGGACTTCCCCACCGTACGGCTGGGCACGGGCGTGCAGAAGCTCGCCATCCAGCTCATCCCGCCGGACTCGAAGCCGGTCGAAGACCTGGACCCGCTCTCGGCGGGCGCCCTGCGCAGGTTCGTCAGAGCGCACTCCACCGTCTCGAACCTGCCGGTGGCCGTCGCCCTGCACTCCTTCGCCCGGATCCACCTCACGGGAGACCCGCTCGCCGTACGGGAGCTGGTGACGGCGATGATCGCGCAGCTCACCGTCTTCCACTCGCCCGACGATCTGCGGATCATGGTGTGCGCCGGCAAGGAATGGATGCCGCACTGGCAGTGGGTCAAGTGGCTGCCGCACGCCCTGCACCCCGAGCAGTCCGACGCCGCCGGTCAGACCAGGCTCATGGCCGACAACCTGGCCCACCTCGACCGCATGGTCGGCGAGGATCTCAAGGAGCGGGCCAGGTTCCGGCCGGGCGGGTCGTCCGACGCCCTGCCGTACCACGTCTTGATCGTCGACGGCGGGCACGTCCCGCACGAGAGCCAGCTCGGCGCCGATGCCATCCAGGGTGTCACCGTGATCGACCTGTCCGAGTCGACGGGACCGGTGGAGGAGGCCCTCACGCTGCGGATGGACGTCCAGCCCGACGGATTCCACATGGTGAAGATCGACCATGCCGGGAAGCGCTCGACCACCCGCCTCGGCGATCCCGACAGGCTCGACTATCTGCGGGCCGAAGGGCTGGCCAGGCAACTCTCACCGCTGCGCGTCTCGCTCACCTCGATCGGCGACACCCAGGACGCGCTCGGCGTCAACACCTCGCTGACCGAACTGCTCGGCGTGGGCGATCCCACCCTGCTGGACGCGAAGCTCATCTGGCAGCCCAGAGCGGGCCGTAACCGGCTGCGGGTGCCCATCGGACTGGGCTCCGACGGGCGCGTGGTGGAACTGGACATCAAGGAGTCGGCACAGGGCGGCATGGGGCCGCACGGTCTGGTCATCGGCGCCACCGGCTCCGGCAAGAGCGAACTGCTGCGCACGCTGGTGCTGGGCCTGGCCATCACGCACTCGTCGGAGATCCTGAATTTCGTCCTGGTCGACTTCAAGGGCGGCGCCACGTTCCTCGGCCTCGACAACCTCTCGCACGTCTCGGCGGTCATCACCAACCTGGAGGACGAGCTGCCCCTCGTGGACCGCATGTACGACGCGCTGCACGGGGAGATGATCCGCCGGCAGGAGCTGCTGCGCGCGGCCGGCAACTACGCCTCGCTGCGCGACTACGAGCGGGCCCGTGAGCAGGGGGCCGACCTGCTGCCGATGCCCACGCTGTTCGTCGTCCTCGACGAGTTCAGCGAGTTGCTGAGCGCCAAGCCGGAGTTCATCGACCTGTTCGTGATGATCGGGCGGCTCGGCCGTTCGCTCGGCGTGCACCTCCTGCTCGCCTCCCAGCGCCTTGAAGAAGGTCGGCTGCGCGGCCTGGACACCCACTTGTCCTACCGGATCGGCCTGCGCACGTTCTCGGCGATGGAGAGCCGCGTGGTGCTCGGCGTCCCCGACGCCTACGAGCTGCCGTCCGCGCCGGGCAACGGCTACCTGAAGTTCGACACCACCGGGATGATCCGCTTCAAGGCCGCCTACGTGTCCGGCGCCTACCATGCCGACCCGCTCCAGGGGGTTTCGCACGACGGCAAGAAGACGGTGCGCGAAGTCGTGGAGTACGGCCCCGACTTCGTCCCCGTCGTCGAGGTCGAGGAGCCTCCGGCGCCGGCGGAGACCGGCGAGCAGATCAGCCACGCGGAGGAGCGCGGGGGCGCGCAGAGCAGCCTGCTCGACGTCGTGGTGGCCCGCCTGTCGGGCCAGGGTCCCCCCGCCCACCGGATCTGGCTGCCGCCGCTCACCGCGCCGCCGACGCTCGCCGATCTGCTGCCGCCGCTCTCGGCCACTCCCGAGCACGGCCTCACCACCGCGGGGTGGCGCGGCAGGGGCACGATGCACGCGCTGGTCGGCATCATCGACCGGCCCTTCGAGCAACGCAGGGACCCCTTCTGGCTCGACCTGTCCAGCAGCACGGGAAACGTGGGCGTCGCGGGAGGCACGCAGAGCGGCAAGAGCACGGTCCTGCGCACCTTGATCACCAGCATGGCGCTCATGCACACGGCTAAAGAGGCGCAGTTCTACTGCCTGGACTTCGGCGGCGGCTCGCTCGCCTCTCTGGAGGGACTGCCGCACGTCGGCGGCGTCGCCAGCCGGCTCGACCCCGACCGCGTACGCCGTACGGTCGCGGAGATCTCCACGATCCTGGCGCAGCGCGAACGCGACTTCGGCGAGCACGGCATCGACTCGATGGCCACCTACCGGAAGCAGTGCGCCGCGGGAACGATCGAGGGCGACGGCTGGGGCGACGTGTTCCTGGTCATCGACGGCTGGCTGACCGTCCGGCAGGAGTTCGAGTCGCTGGAGCCCGTCATCACGGATCTCGCCGGGCGCGGGCTCGGCTACGGCATCCACATCGTGGCCGCCACCAACAAGTGGTCGGAGTTCCGGCCGAGCATCCGTGACCTGTTCGGCACCAAGATCGAGCTGAAGCTGGGCGACGCCTACGAGTCCGAGGTGAACAGGAAGAAGTCGGTCACCGTGCCCAGTGGGGTGCCGGGGCGCGGCCTCACCAGGGAAGGGCTGCACTTCCTGTCCGCGCTGCCCAGGATCGACGGGGTGCAGGGCTCCGAGGACCTCGCGGCGGGCGTTCGCGGGCTCGTGGAGGCGATCAACGACTCCTGGAAGGGCCCCCGGGCCCCCAGAGTGCGGCTGCTGCCCGCCGTGCTGCCCGCCGACTCACTGCCGCGGCCGGAGCAGACGGGGCCGGGCAAGATTCCGATCGGGATCGACGAGGCGACGTTGTCGCCCGTGCTGCTCGACTTCGACGCCGACCCGCACTTCGTCGTGATAGGCGACACGGAGAGCGGAAAGTCCAACCTGCTCCGGCTCATCGCCGAGGGACTGGTGGCCAGGCGGGAGACGTACGAGGCGATGATGATCGTCATCGACTACCGCCGGGCGCTGCTCGACTCCGCCGCGACCGAGCACCGGATCGGCTACGCCGCGTCCAGCACCGCCGCCCAGGAGCTGATCAAGAACGTGCGGAACGCGCTGCTCAAGCGGCTTCCCCCGGCGGACCTCGCTCCCGAGCAGTTGCGGACGAGGAGCTGGTGGGAGGGGGCGGACGTCTACGTGTTCGTCGACGACTACGATCTCGTCGCCACCACGGGGAACCCGCTGCTGGGGCTGGTCGAACTGCTGCCGCAGGCCCGCGACATCGGCCTGCACCTCGTCCTGGCCCGTCAGATGGGCGGGGCGGGCCGTGCCATGTTCGACCCGGTGATCCAGCGGTTGAAGGACATGGCCACCCCCGCGGTGATCCTGTCGGGCAACAAGGACGAGGGCTTCCTGTTCGGCAACGTACGGCCGCAGCCGCTTCCGCCCGGCCGGGGTATGCACATCGACCGGAGGTACGGCCCGCGGCTCTCGCAGACCGCCTACCTGCCGCCGCACGACGAGACATGATCCAACCTGATCGGACGGCCGGCTCCGCGGAAGGAAACGCTCCCCCTTGGAAATCCACTTCGAGGCACTTGACCGGTGCCGTACAGCGGCACGGACGGCGTCAGGCGACTTCGAGACGCTCGACGGGGACATGCCGAACACGGCCTCGAAGCCGACCGAGTCCGCGATCTTCGGAACCGTGGACGGCGCCTCGGGGCTGGCGTCGGCGATCGACAGCGGATGGGGAACCCTGTCCGACGAACTGGGTGACGCCAAGGTCAAGCTCGACGGGGTGGAGCGCGCCCTCAGCGACGTGGAGGAGAATGTGCGGGAGGCCAACCGGGCCACGGCCGACCCGATGAACACATGAGCATCGCCCCGCGCCCCGGAACTTCACGGCATAGGTACCGAGGTCATCCGCCTCGAGGACACCCGGCAGCGACCCGCCCTCGCGGAGCCGACCTCCCCATAGGGGACGACCTACTCGCCATACGCGACGAAGTCGACGGCGATCCCGAAACCGGCTCGGTCTCCGAGGTGCCCGGGGTGATCGATAAGAAGAACGGCACCGGTTACCGGGGCTGCTGACGTGCGAAGCCGGGCGGGCACCCGGAGGTCCCCGCCCGGCCTGGACACATCAGCTGCAGTTGCCCCAGGCGCCGCCGCCGTTTATACCGTTGACGGCGCCGCCGTACCTCACACACCTGCCGGTGGCCTTGAGCTTCACCGGGCCCGCATAGGACTCGTCGCTGCGGCTCACGGTCCTGGTCGCTCCGCCCCGCATCGTCAGAGTGGCCCGGACCGGGGTCTTCTTACCGACATCTGTGCTCTTGATGGTGACCACGCAGTACTCCGAAGTGGAGGCCTTGTAGAGCAGATGGGTCGTACCGCTGGCGAACGTGCTGGACTGCCGAAGCACGAAACTCGCGCCGCACACCGCCTGGGGGACCGTCCGGTTCGGCTGGGACGTGCCAGGAGGCGGCTCCATCGGGTAGGGCCTCGGCGTGGTCGTCTTGGTCGGGATGGGCCACGGCACGGTCGTCTTGGTCGGGGTAGGCCTCGACGTGGTCGTCTTGGTGGGGATGGGCCTCGGCACGGTCGTCTTGGTCGGGGTAGGCCTCGACGTGGTCGTCTTGGTGGGGATGGGCCTCGGCACGGTCGTCTTGGTCGGCGTCGGCTCCACGGTCACTGTCACCGTCGGCGTCGGGGTCTCGGATGGCGCGGGCTCAATCGAGGAGATCGACGGCGTGGGCGTGGGCGTGGGTGGGGGCGTAGGGGTCGTCGTCACCGTGGTGGTCGGCTGGGGCACGGACGGCAGGCCCGTCGGCACGCCCGGCTGGGTGGGGACCGGCAACGGTGTCGGGATCGTCGTGAGCTCGGGTACGGCCGGCCGTTCGGAAGGCCAGTCGGTCGGGAGGACCAGCGGTTGCACAGCGCCGTCGCTCTGGCTGGGCGAGACCGCCCAGGGCACGGTCACCGGGGGCGGTGGTTGCTGCGGCTGCAGTGGGGCGGCCGCGGTGTCGTCGGCCGACTGGGGGCGCGGGTCCGTGACCGACTGCTCGGCCGCCGCGTTCTGAACCGGAGTCGGTTGGATGGCGGCGTAGCGACCTGCGCCCCACAGGCCGATCGCGGACAGCAGCGCGACCGCGCCGACGGCCGCGACGAGTGCCACCGGGAACGGCTTGCGGGGAGGGGGCTCGTTCATCCGCTCCTGGCGGGGGACATTCCACATCTGCGCCGGCTGCTGCTGCCCCGGAATGGGCGGACGCCCCCACCCGGCCTCCTGCTGCGGGGCGGCGGGATCGGAACCCCAGCCCTGCTGCGGTGCCCGGGCGGCCTCCAACGGGAGCGCCACTCCTTCGATGGGTGCGCCCTCGTGCATCCGCTGAGGCAGCGTGAGCGGGATCCCCTCGGGAGGCAGCGGCGGCTGTGCGACACCCGCGACCAGTTTGTCGGCGTTCTTGTCACCGAGGAGCTGAAGGAGCGCGGTCTGTGCGGTCGGACGCTGGGCGGCCTCCTTCGACAGCGCGGACAGCACCACTCGCCGCAGGGGGTGTTCCAGGTCGCCGACATCCGGCTTGCCGCTCGTCACCGCAGCGGCGTCGTGGCCGAACGGAGCATGGCCCGTCGCGGCGAAGACGATCGTCGCGGCCCACGAGAACATGTCGGCGCTCGGGCCGTGCCGCAGCCCGTTGAGCTGCTCGGGAGAGCGGTAGCCCACCTCTCCTACGGCGTCGCCGAGGTCGATGTCGGTCACCCGGGGACCATCAGCGGCGAGGATCACGTTATGCGGGGTGATACCGCGATGCGTCACGCCCGCCAGGTGAATCGCGATCATCGTGGTGAGCATGCCCACCGCGACACGTTCGAGCGCGTCGCCGGAGAGCGGGCCCTCGGCTTCCACCGTCTCGGCGAGGTCGTGTCCCTCGATATGCTCCCGTACGATGTACGGCTGATCGCCGTGCATGCCCGTGTCGACCACACGGGCGACGTTGGGGCTCGACACCAGCCGGGCACGCGTCAGCGTGTCGGCGATATCAGGATCCGTGCCAGGCCGGGCGGGCAGCAGCTTGATCACGCAGGTCGGGGCGTCGTCAGAGCGCCGACCCATGTAGACATCGCCTCGCGGCCCTGTCCTGAGGCGCCCGAGAAGGGCGTACTCGCCGATCTGCTCGGGATCACCTGGAGTCAATGGGCCCATCGCATTCCCTTCATGATTCCTATGGAGAGCTCTCATAGTGAACCAAATCCGCCCCATACATATCAGTAGTTCGGATCAGTCACTATCCAGGAGTCATCAGGGCGACGGGGGGAGCGCATGCTTGGTGTGCTGGACATCAGCGCTGACACAGCCGCCCACCACCACCGCACCTGACCGCACGGGATGAACAACTTGCCCATGCGGAGCTGGAGCCGCGCGCCGCCGGCTGCCACGTACTCCTTGAACGTGCGCAGGTCGGTGGCCTTGTTGGGCGCGGAGTAGGTGAAGCTCGCATCAGCGGCCGCCGCGCCGGGGTTGTGCGACGACGCAGGTGGCCGCGATCAGCGCGCCGACCGCGGCCGTACCGAACGCCTTGGGCAGGCTCTTGAGCTTCACGAGACGGATCCTCGATGTGATCGACTTCTGTACTGTCGCCGGCAGCCGACCAGGCCGGTGACAGCTCCAGCCAGGCTAGAGGCCGCCGGTATGTCTTCGGTATGTCGCGCGATCCCGCCCAGCGGCGAGACGGCCCGGCGACGCGTCTTCCACTTCCACCTCCTTTGGCGCATCGCCTGCTCGCCTACACTGACCTGCTGTTTCCTTGATCTTCTGGCACTTCTCCCGCAGAGATCACTGTCCCGTACAATGCATTTTCATCCGCCTTGCGTCATTGCTCCCAGGAGACGGTCACATGACAGATGTCGATCCCCGCTTCGAGGCACCCGATCGCTGCCGTGCGACGGCGGCCGGCAGGCTCGGCGACGTGGAGGGCATTGTGCGGGAGGCCGACCGGGCCACGGCCGACCCGATGAACACATGAGCATCGCCGACCTCCCCAAAGGCGACGACCTACTCGCCATGCGCGACAAAGTCGACGGCGACCCCGGCAAAATCCGCAACATCACCGCCGACTGGCGCCAAGCCGCCGGCGACATGACCGACCACACCACCACCCTGGCCACCACCGTCCGCGACGTCGACGCCGCCTGGCAGGGCACCTCAGCCGACGCCTTCCACACCTACATGGGCGCCTACACCACCGCCGCCGACGGACTCTCCGACGCCCTCACCACCTGCGCCACCTCGCTCGACGCCGCCGCCGACGCCCTCGAAGACGCCAAAACCCGCATCCAGGAAATCATCGACGACGTCGAAGGCGAAGCCCGCACCTACACCACCAGCTACCACCGCGAAAACCCCGACTCCGACCAGGAAGATCTCGACGCCGGACTCCAGCGCATCGTCGAACAAGGCATCACCGACGCCCAGCCCCACCTCGACACCGCCACCACCGCCGTCGCCGACGCCACCACCACCCTCGCCGACCTCGGCGCCGACTACACCACCGGCCGCGGCACCTTCGCAGCCATCGAAGCCGCCTCCGGCCAGCCCTTCGTCCCCGAATCCGGCCGCACCCTCGACTGGCAGCCCACACCCGATTACCAGGGCTCGCCCACCGACACCCACAACAGCTCCTACAACGGCACACCCGGCGCCACCTCAGACGGCGGCGGCTACGGAACGAGCGGCGCCGGCGGTACGGCGTTGCCGTACGTCACGGGAACCGGCACCGGAGCCGACATCGTGGAGGCCGCGAAGCAACACTTCGATAAGCCGTACATCTGGGGTGCCAACGGGCCGTCGGCATTCGACTGCAGCGGGCTCGTCTACTACGCCCTGAACCAGGCCGGGATCGAGATCGGCGACACCACCGCCGCCGGCTACCAGGCGAGTGGGCAGCCGATCAGCGGTCCTCCGCAGCCGGGGGACATCGTGTTCTTCGGGGACCCTCCGACCCACTGCGGAATCTACGTGGGGGACGGAAAAATGATCAACGCGCCACACTCGGGAGCGGTGGTCCGGGTGGATGAGGTGGCGGGTGGCAGCCAACCCATCACCTACCGTCGTTTCGCCTGACGACCGTCAGCGGGCGGCACTCTGTTCGGGAGTGTTGCGGCTCCCCTGTGATCCGGACAAGTTAAGCTTTCCGCTCATGATCGGTCGGGGTGTTGCGGTAGTCGGGCTGATCATGATGCTCACGGCCGCTCCGGCGGTCGCCGAGCGGGAGCCGGTGAGATGTGATCCGCCCAGGGGCAGCGTGCAGGTCAGCGAGTCGTGGGCGCAGCGACGACTCGACCTGACGCGGGTGTGGACCCTGAGCAGGGGCGAAGGCGTCACCGTCGCCATGGTGGACAGCGGGGTCGACCTCACGCACCCGCAGCTCGAGGTATCCAAGTTCTACGACTACACGGGAACGGGATACCGGGACTGCCTGGGGCACGGGACCGCGGTCGCGGGGATCATCGCTGGGAGGTATCTCAAAGGCGTCCCGTACCACGGAGTCGCCCCCGACGTGCGGCTGATCTCGCTCAAGCAGACCAACGACGACTCCGGCGGCGACGTCCGCACACTGGCCAAGGCCATCAAGCGTGCCGCCGATCTCGACGTCGGCGTGATCAATGTCTCCGTGCAGGCGCATGACCACCCAGACCTCCAGATGGCCGTGCGGTACGCACTGGACCGCGACATCGTGATCGTCGCCGCGGCGGGCAACGTGGAGAAGGACGACGGCACCCCGGCGCCCGCGTACCCGGCGGCCTACGACGGAGTGCTCGGAGTCGGATCGGCCACGAGCACCGGCACGCTCGCGGAATCGTCCAACGTCACCACGCCGGTCGCCGTGCTCGGCCCGGGGAAGGACATCGTCTCCACCTGGACCGGCAGGGCCTACATGAGCGGCCTGGAGGGCACGAGTTTCGCCGCGCCGTACGTCACGGGTGTCGCCGCGCTGGTGCGTGCCCGATTTCCCAGCCTGTCGGAGGCGCAGGTACGGCAGCGCATCGTCGCCACGGCCGACGGCCCGGCGGGCCGGGGCACCGGGGCCGGCATGGTGAACCCCCTGCTGGCCGTCACGGCGATCCTGCCTTTCGAACCGGCGAACGCACCGGTGATCGCCCCTCCGCCGCCCTCGCCGTTGCCCGCGGACGCGGTCGACAGGGTTCCGCCGGTGGATCACCTGGCGGTGGACATCGCGGCGGGGGTGGCGATGGCCTTCTTCTGCATGGCCATGCTGATCATCGCCGGACGCGTGCTGATCCCGATGGGCAGGCGGAGAGGGTGGCGTCCGGGGCGAACCGGCGTTTCCTCAGGCCGGCTTGAGGAAGATCGAAGTGACTGATCACGGCATGGCGGCCCGGCGGCGGGCCGCGACGTCTCACACGATGTGCACGTCGGGCACGTAGAGGATCCAGCGTCCGCCCCGTTCGCGGAACGCCTGCTCCTTCGCCATGATCTCCTCGGCGTGGTTCCACGCGAACAGCACCGCGTAGTCGGGGTGGTCCGCGGCGAACGCCCCGGGCTCCAGCACCGGGATGTGCGAGCCCGCGACCAGCCGTCCCTGCTTGGACGGGGTCGAGTCGACCACGAACGGGATCAGTTCGGTCCCGATGCCGCAGTAGTTCGTCACCGTCGTGACCTTGGCGGGCGCGCCGTAGCCGACCACCCGCTTGCCCTGCGCGTGGAGGTCGCCCAGCAGCCCGGTGAGGTCCTCCCGGATCTTCCGGACCGAGGCGGCGAACTTCTCGATCGTGTCGTGCTCCGCCAGCCGCTGCTCGTGTTCCCGGGCCAGGAACTCCGCCACCGCGGGAGCCGGGACGCGCCGGGACGGCCGCGCGATCGTGTAGCGCATCGTGCCGCCGTGCAGCGACACGGGCTCGGCGTTGACGAGCTCGAACCCGGCGAGTTCCGCCATGGCCTTGATCGACCGCACCGAGAAGACGAAGACGTGCTCGTCGTAGATCATGTCGAAGGCGTTCTGCGCGATGACCGACCCGAGGTAGGGCTCCTCGAAGACGAACACCCCGTCGGGCTTCAGGAGCGTGTCGATGCCCTGGAGCAACCGCCGGAGAAAGACGATGTGGGCGATGCAGTTGGCCCCGAACACCATGTCCGCGGGGCCGTGCTCCGCGCGGATGGCGGCCGCGGAGTTCTCGTCGAAGAACTCGCCGAGCACCCGGATCCCCCGCCCCCGCGCGACGTCGGCGACCTCCCGGCACGGCTCGACGCCCAGGTGCCGGACGCCGGCCTGCGCGATCGTGGCGAGCATGACGCCGTCATTGCTGCCGATCTCGACGATGAACGCGTCCGGTCCGGTCAGCTCGGTCTCCAGGAAACGGCGGGCGTTCCCCTCGAAATGCGCGCGGTGCACCGCAGAACCCGACGCGTGATACGGATATTCGTCGCGGTATTTCGCCTCTTGGGGAAGATCCTCGAGCAGCTGGAACATCGTGCAGGAGTCGCAGGTCCCCGCGCTGAGCGAGAAAGACCTCTCGTGCTCGATCTCATGAGGCAACGGAAATCCGTTACCCGACGGCTGCCGCCCCAGGTTGACGGTTTCCTTCACCGTGCCGCCGCAAATTCTACAGCTACCATTCGACATGAGCCGAGGCTAGCTGCGGGCCCTTGCAGGGAACATCTCGAAGATTGCGCAGTTCAGCGGCGTCGGCGGCGCCGCTGCGCAATCGGGAAGATGCCCGGCGACGCGGCGGATGTGAGACTCGCCGTGTGATCGAATCCACTGCGGAGGCGCTGATGACCACGGACATGTCGGCCACGGCCACCCGGGACGACGAGGGCGCCCGGAAAGCCAACGTCTACAGCGCCGAGGTGAGCGAGCTCTACGACCTCGTCTACAAGGGGCGGGGCAAGAACTACGCGCACGAGTCCGCCGTCGTCACCGAGCTGGTGCGCGCCCGCCGCCCCGGGGCGGCCTCGCTGCTGGACGTGGCCTGCGGGACGGGGGAGCACCTGCGGACGTTCCGGCTCATGTTCGACGAGGTCGAGGGCGTCGAGCTGTCCCCGACGATGCGCGCGGGGGCCAGCGTGAAGGTGCCCGGCGTGGCGGTCCACGACGGGGACATCCGGCTGTTCGACACCGGCCGGACCTATGACGCGGTGTGCAGCCTCTTCGGCACGGTCGGCTACATGACCGACACGGCGGAGCTGGAGGCGGCGGTGGGCCGCATGGCCGCTCATCTGCCGACCGGCGGGGTGCTGATCGTCGAGCCGTGGTACTTCCCCGACAGGTTCATCGACGGCCACATCGCCGGCGACTTGGTACGCGGCGCGGACCGTACGGTGACGCGGGTGATGCGGGTGGCGCGGACCACGGGCTCCACTGTCCGGCAGGAGTCGCACTGGTCCGTGGCGGACGCGACGGGCGTACGCCACTTCGACCAGGTCCAGATCTTCACCCTGTTCGAGCCCGACGACTACACGGCCGCGTTCCGGCGAGCGGGCTGCGACGTAGAGTACATCGAGAGCGGGGACATCGGGGACGGCCGTGGGCTCTTCGTCGGCGTCCGGCAGTGAACGGACCGGACGGAGCACGCCGCCGATGATCCCGCTGCTCAAGGCCGCGATCGGGCCGAACACCCTGGACCGGATCGCCGCCGTGCTGCGCACCGGCATGATCGCGCACGGGCCGGCGGTCGAGGAGTTCGAGGCGGCGCTGAGCGCGCGCGTCGGGAACCCGTACGTGGCCACGGTCAACAACGGCACCTCGGGCCTGCATCTCGCGCTCCGGCTGGCGGGCGCGTCCGGCACCGGCGACGGACGGGAGGCCGGACTGGACGCCGCCCGGGACGAGGTGCTGAGCACGCCGCTGACCTTCGAGGCCACCAACTGGGCCGTGCTGGCCAACGGGCTGCGCCTGCGCTGGGTCGACGTGGACCCGGCCACGCTCAACCTCGACCTCGACGATCTCGCGAAGAAGATCTCACCGGCCACCCGTGCCATCGTCATCGTCCACTGGGCCGGGTATCCGGTGGACCTGGACCGGCTGCGGGAGATCCTCGACGCGGCCGAGGCCGCGCACGGCTACCGGCCGGTGGTCGTCGAGGACTGCGCGCACGCCTGGGGGAGCACCCTTCGCGGCCGACCGGTGGGCGGTGACGGCGAGAACATCTGCGTGTTCAGCTTCCACGCGACCAAGCACCTCGGCACCGGCTGCGGGGGCATGCTCACCCTGCCCGACGAGCGGTCGTACGAGCGCGTCCGCAGGCTCCGCTTCTTCGGCATCGACCGGCGGGCCGACCGGGTCAACGGCGACTACGACGTGCCCGAGTGGGGCTACAACTTCTACCTGGACCAGATCAGCGCCTCCATCGGGCTGGCGAACCTGGAGACGGTCGACGAGCGGGTGGAACAGCACCGCCGGAACGCCGCGTTCTACGACGCGGAGCTGGCCGGCGTACCGGGACTGGAACTGACCGCGCGGGAGCCGGACCGGGAGTCGTCCTGCTGGCTGTACCCGGTCAAGGCCGAGGACCGGCCCTCGTTCATGCGGAAGATGAACGACGCGGGGATCATGGTGAGCATGCTGGTCCGGCGCAACGACACGCACGGCGCCGTGCGGGACGTCGCGGATCCGGCGCTGCCCGGCCTGGACGCCGTGCACGACCGCATCGTCCACATCCCCGTGGGCTGGTGGCTTTCCGAGGCCGATCGCGCGCATATAGCGGACACGATCAAATCCGGCTGGTAATTCCCTTCTCTTTGCGTACGCACTCGGCGAGTATTGTTGCACAGCATTCATCGGGCCTTGAATTCGACGTGGCATTTGGCTGAGAGCGGCGAGCGCGCGAGCATTTACCCGCGCGGGTTCTCGGGCCGCCCGAGCATGTCATAGCTGGAAATCTGATCGGTGTAATCGCCGTTCATGCCGTGCCGGGTGGAGACGGCAAGCAGGCCTTTGTTCCGAGTGGCGGTGTCGTAGGTCCACGAAGTCGGCAGGCGCCCGGTGACGGAGCCTTCATGCGTCCCGGTCTGAAAACGCCCTCCGCGCGGCGGCCGACGGGATCGCGGTGTTCGGTCCCGGCTGGGCGCTGGAGGAGTGCGCAGCGCTGATGCCGCACTCAGGGATGGGCCGAAGTGCCGAGCGCCGCCGATCAGGGTGCTGGTACGCATTTGACCTGGCCGGATGATCGATCGCCCGCACAGCACGCTGCGCTCACGTGCGTGTGCAGGTTTATTGCAGCTTTCGCCCTCACCATTGACACCTTTTGACAGCCGCATCTATGGTCCGAATGACTGGGAAGCGCTTTCCAGCGGTTGTCGCCAGAGAAGAGCCTTCGGCGTACGGGCTCTCGACGTCCCCTTTGCCGTGGTGGCAGCACGCCGGTCTCCGCGCCGCCCCGCGTGGGACGTTTGTGCCTTTACCCGGTCCAAGAGAGGTCCGATATGGACAGACCTAATTTTCGCGCGCCCGCCACCCCGCGTCCCGTTCGGCAAAGCGGAACCCCAGCGCTGGCGTGATCCCGTGACAAGGTCGCTGCTGCGGCCCCCACGGCATCGAACCGCACAGAGAAAGAACGCACCCGGCATTCGAAGACGAAGGTGAGACGAGGATGAGACGAGCAGTCGCATTGCGACTCCAGGCGGCGCTGGCCATGGCGGCCATTGCGGCCGTGATCGGTGTGGCTTTACCGGTGTTCCAGGCGTCGGCGGTGTCCGGCAGCGCCACCGGCTACGCCACCGGCAACGGGGGGACCACCGGCGGTGCGGGCGGGCAGACGGTGAAGGCGTCCACGGGGACCGGGATCCATACGGCCCTGTGCACTCGGGCCAGCAGTAGCACCCCGATCACCATCGAGGTTGAGGGGACCATCAATCACGGCAACACCAGCAAGGTGTCGGGCGAAAGCTGCAACACCGCCGCCGGTGTGATCGAACTCAAGCAGATCAGCAACGTCACGATCATCGGGGTCGGCAACGGGGCCGTCTTCGACCAGCTGGGGATCCACATCCGCGAGTCCAGCAACATCATCATCCAGAACGTGACCGTCCGGAACGTCAAGAAGTCGGGCTCGCCCACGTCCAACGGTGGTGACGCCATCTCCATGGAGAGCAGCGTCCGCAACGTCTGGGTCGATCACGTCACCCTGGAAGCCTCGGGTGGGGAGTCGGAGGGGTTCGACGGCCTCTTCGACATGAAGGACGACACCCAGTACGTGACCCTGTCCTACAGCATCCTGCGCAACTCCGGCCGCGGCGGGCTCATCGGGTCCAGTGAGAGCGACCGCTCGAACGGCTTCATCACGTTCCACCACAACCTGTACGAGAACATCGACTCCCGCACGCCCCTGCTGCGTGGCGGCATAGCTCACATCTACAACAACTCCTACGTGAGCCTTCACGAGTCCGGCATCAACTCCCGGGCCGGGGCTCGGGCCAAGGTGGAGAACAACTACTTCAAGGACGCCAAGGACGTCCTGGGCACCTTCTACACCGACGAGGCCGGCTACTGGCAGGTCAGCGGCAACGTCTTCGACAACGTGACCTGGTCCAGCCCCGGCAGTGAGAACAACCCCGCCGGCCCCAACCCGCAGTCCAACACCACCGTCAGCATCCCGTACCCCTACAGCCTCGACGGGGCCGGCTGCGTGCCGGACATCGTCCGCCAGACGGCAGGCGCCAACAAGGGTATGCAGGTGTCGAACGGCAACTGCTCGCCACAGACACCGACGGCGACACCAACCGGCCCCACACCGTCAGTCACCCCTACGCCGTCGACCAGCCCCACGCCCGGCGGGACCAACCTCAGCATCGGGGCCGGCTCCGACGGCTCCAGCAAGGCTGACGGGACGAGCTACGGCAACGTGCGGGACGGCGACATGAGCACCTACTGGTCGCCGGCCGGCGCGACCGGTGACATCTCGATCAAGTGGAGTTCCGCCAAGACGGTATCCAGGATCATCATCCGTGAGGCGTCAGGCACCGCAGGCATCGGGTCCTGGCAGGTCGTCAACGGCGGCACCGGCACCGTTCTGAGCTCCGGCAGCGGGGCGGGCGCCATCACCTTCACCCCGACCTCGCTGAGCAAGATCACCTTCAGGATCACCGGCTCGACCGGCACGCCGAAGATCGCCGAGTTCGAGACCTACACCGGTTAGCGGACCGGTCCCGCCTGATCATCCAGAACGGAGCGGGGACCGTCAGACTGACGGTCCCCGCCCTTCGGCCCCGGAGGGCCAGCTTCCCGGAAGGGGTGCCGCGCCACGCCGGCAGGCACCACGGCGTCGAATGCACGACTGTTGCACTTGGCGCTCGACGAGCTGTCCCGCTATGCCCACGGGCTGCCGTTCGCCCATGGCGTGGCTGCCGAGTCACTCGTGCCCATTGCTTCGGCTTGCCTCCTTGGTCTACGACCGTCCTGGCGACCTCGTCGAGTCTGTGGGGGAGTGCTCCCAGCGTTCGGCGAGGAGGGCGGGAGTGGGCGCGGTCCCGGGCAGTCGCGGGTGGCCGGAGCGCAGGCCGTCGAGAGCGATGGCGATCGTACGCTTTCGGGCGTTGTGGGCTGCGTCGATCAGGTCGGTGCGGCCCTGCCGGTCGAGTTGCTCGATCAGGGGGGACTTGCCGACTTGTTCGATCAGGAGCGAGATGTCCATGGCCGTGGCGTCCGATCTGAGCGCTCCGGCGGCGTGCGCGCGGGCCACCAGGTCGTGCATCAACTCGTCGGACCTGGTGAACTTGGCCGCCATCTCGTCGGTGACGGCGATCGTGCCGGCCAGCGGCCCGAGGGAGCCGCCGCTGAACTCGATGCAGGCGCTGATGTAGTGAGCGAGCCCTTCCCAAGGGTCGTCGTGCCGCAGGCCGCGTTCAGCCGCCTGAATCCACTGGTCGAGGGACAGCGCGCACAGGTGCTGGAAGAGCTCGTCCTTGGAACGGTAGCGGCGGTAGAGGCTCGCGATGCCGACTCCGGCGCGTGCGGCGATCGTCGCCACCGATGCATGCGCTCCGTCCACGGCTAGGACCTTCTTGGCGGCCTCCAGGAGGGCCTGGTCGTTGCGTTCGGCTTCTGCGTGCCGGGGAGCTCTGCGGGCCATGCGCTCACTGTAGCCACTTTGCGAAGCGATTCACTCCGTTATAGCGTTCTCCAAACGAAGCGAATTTATCCGTTTGGAGGAAGTGCCATGCGGGCTGTGGTGATGGAAGAGTTCGGAGGGCCGGAGGTCCTGCGGATGCGGCAGGTTGAAGATCCCGTGCCAGGGCCGGGGCAGGTGCTCGTCGCGGTGGCGTACGCGAGTGTCACGTTCGTCGAGACGCAGGTACGTTCGGGCGACGGGCCATTCGGCAGGCCCGCGCTACCCCGCATACCCGGCAATGGCGTGGGCGGTCGCATCGTCGCCGTCGGAGCAGACGTGGACCCGGCCCTGGTGGGGACGGTCATCGTCACCACCACCGGCGGCGAGGGCGGTTACGCCGAACTGGCGCCGGCTCGGGCACAGGACGTGGTTCCGGTTCCCGCGGGCCTGGAGCTCAAGGACGCGGTCGCGCTGCTGGCCGATGGGCGTACGGCGCTGCTGCTGTACAGGCAGGCGGAGATCAAGCCGTCGGAGCGGGTTCTCGTAGAGGCTGCGGGAGGGGGCGTCGGCAGCCTGCTGGTGCAACTCGCCGCCGCGGCGGATGCTCACGTGATCGGCGCCGCCCGAGGCGTCGGCAAGGCCGAGTTGGTCATCTCGCTGGGCGCGGCCGCCTATGTCGACTACTCCCGGCCTGACTGGCTGGATCAGTTGGCGGAGACGACCGGCGGCGCCGGACTCGATCTCGTCTTCGACGGGGTCGGCGGCCGGATCGGCACAGAGGCGATCGGGGCGCTACGCGAAGGCGGACGCGTGAGCATCTACGGAATGGCCAGCGGTGCCGACGCCGAACTCGACGAAGGCGAACTCCGGGCACGCTCCATCGGCGTCATCGGCCTCACCACTGCACCGAACCCCGCCCAGACCCGCGCTCTCATCGTCGACGCGCTGAACCTCGCGGCCGACGGGAAGCTGCGGCCGGTCATCGGCCAGACCTTCCCGCTCGAGGCGGCAGCCGCCGCGCACCGAGCGATCGAGTCCCGGACCACCACCGGCAAGACCCTGCTCGTCCCCGCCGGCCATGTCCGCGGCTGAGGTCAGAGCCCTCATGGCTCACAAGCCCCCTGCCAGAGCCGGAGTCCGGGAGTGGACCGCCTTGGCGGTCCTGGGAGTACCCGCCGTACTGGTCATGATGAACATGTCCGTGCTCTATCTGGCACTGCCGAGCCTGAGCGCCGATCTGGAGCCCGACGGCCGGCAACTGCTGTGGATCACCGATATCTACGGCTTCATGGTCGCCGGAGCACTGGTCACGATGGGTACGCTCGGCGACCGTCTCGGGCACCGCCGGATCCTGCTGATCGGCGCCGTCGCGTTCACCGGCGCATCCGTTATCGCCGCATACGCCCCCAGCGCCGGCCTGCTCATCGCGGCACGGGCCGTCCAGGGAGTCGCCGCCGCCGCGCTGGCGCCGTCCTCGCTGGCGCTGATCCGCGCCCTGTTCCTCGATGTCCGGCAGCGCACCCTGGCCATCACGATCTGGATGATGGCCTTCATGGGTGGAGGCGCGCTCGGCCCGCTGGTCGGCGGTGTGCTGCTGCAGTACTTCTGGTGGGGCTCGGTGTTCCTGCTCGCCGTTCCGACCATGGCCCTGCTGCTGGGCACCGGCCCTTTCCTGATCCCTGAATCCCGCGCTTCGGCTGCCGGGCGGCTGGACGCGGTCAGCGTGGTCCTGTCGCTGCTGACTCCGCCGACGATCGTGTACGGCATCAAGGATCTCGCCGTCCACGGCATTGCCCTGCCGTCCGTCTGCGTCCTGGTCGCGGGCCTGGTGATCGGCGCGGTCTTCGTACGCCGCCAGCGGCGGTTGTCCAACCCGCTCTTGGACCTGGGATTGTTCCGTATCCCCGCCTTCGCCGTATCTGTCACAGGCATGGTGCTGGTCGGGATCGTGCTGTTCGGGACCAGCCTGCTCACCTCGCAATACCTGCAACTGGTGCTCGGCTTCTCGCCGTTGGAGGCCGGCCTGTGGCAGCTGCCCAGCGCGGTCACCGGTACCGTCGTGGCCCTGATGGTCTCCAGCCTCACCGGTCGAATCCGCCCAGTCGTCCTCATGACTGCCGGAGCCGCGTTCGCCGTCATCGGTCCCATCCTGCTCACACAGGTGGACGGCAACCCCGTCATCCTGGTGTCCGGCTCCGTTCTTCTCTTCGCCGGGCTGACCCCGTTCATGGCGCTGGGCACCAACCTGGTCGTCGGCGCGGCACCGCCCGAACGCGCCGGGGCCGCCTCAGCGATCTCCGAGACCGGCGCCGAACTCGGCGGAGCGCTCGGCATCGCCGTGCTCGGCAGCATCGCCACCGGCGTCTACGGCAGCTACATGATCGGCCATACACCCGACGGCGTCCCTGCCCAGGTCGCCGAGGCCGCCCGCGAGACGTTGCCCGCCGCACTCCAGGCGGCCCAGCGACTCCCCGACAGCCTCGGCCTCCCGTTGGCCCAGGCCGCCCGGGACGCGTTCGCCCACAGCCTTCACGTGCACGCGCTCATCACGATCCCCCTGCTCATCGCGCTCGCCCTGCTGACCCTGACCCTGCGGCGCGCAACCCCGCCACCACCACCGAGCCAGCCCGAGCAGGCCACGACGCCCACCCCGGCATTCGACTGAAAGGACCGAACGATCATGCTGGTCGAGGTCTACTTCGACGTCCTGTGCCCCTGGTGCTACATCGGCAAGAGAAGACTGGCCACCGCCCTGAAGAGCCGAGACGATGTGCACGTCATCTGGCGCAGTTTCGAACTCGATCCGGACGGAAGCCCCATCCCCGGCCTGACGGCGGAGCAGGTGATCACCACCTACCAGAACGACCCGGCCCGAGCGAGCGCCCGGGTGGCCCACATCCAAGCGCTTGGCGCAGCCGAGGGACTGGAACTCAACCTGCACCAGGCCCGGCCCGTCAACTCCTTCGATGCTCACCGCCTGATCCACCTGGGCGCCACCTCCGGCCTGGCCGACGCCGTTCTGGAACGTCTCCTTCACGGCTACCACGCGAAAGGCCGCAACATCGCCGACCCGGAGGTTCTCCAAGCGCTCGGCGTCGAGGCCGGACTTGATCTCGCCCAGGTAGGTGAACTCTTGACCGGCGACGCGTTCTCCGCTGAAGTCCGAGCCGACGAGCGCCGCGCCGCCCAGAGGGGAATCCGAGGCGTGCCTGCACTCGTCATTGACGGAGCCCCACCAGTCTCGGCCGTTCAGGAACCTGCCGCCCTGGCAAGCCTCCTCGAACGCGCGACACGCTTCTGAGGCCGCCGCCTGCCGTCTTCGCCTCTTTGACCTGGCCACCTCCATCAGGGTGGGACTGTACGGCTTCGGCGCTGTCGACCGTCAGCGTGTCAGCACGGCCCCCAGCCGACGGATCACCTCGGCCTCGCCGGGGTTGACGTCGTCGCTGGATGGCGCGTGTTCGGTGATGGCGGCCCCGATGATGTCGTTCACCTGGGAGACGAGGTCGATCAGTCGCTGCGGCTGCACGCCGTTCGGCTCCGGGTAGCAGGTCGCGCCGAAAGCGGTGGGTTCCAGGACGTCCAGGTCGATGTGTACGTACACGGGGCCGCGTAGACCGTCCAGCACACGCTCCAGGTCGTCGACGCCGTACCTGCGCAGGCCGGTCTTCGCGAGGTACTCGTGCTCGGACGCGTCGCCCGCCCGCTCTCCGGCGATGATCACTTGCCGTGGTGCCAGCGGCTGCTCCGGCGTGAGGCCTGCCGGCCCGTCTCCGAGCAGCGCGCGCACCACCATCCCGTGGAAGGCGCCCGATGGCAGGGACTGCGGGCTGTAGACGTCCGGGTGCGCGTCGATCCACAACACCGTCAAAGCGTCCCCATAGCGGGCGTGGGCAGCGGCGATAGGCGGGATGTCGACCGCGCAGTCGCCGCCGATGGTGATCACCCGGTCGTCGATGCCGGCCAGTGCCTTCCGCGTCAGCCGCTGGTTCTCCACGAGCGCGTCGAACGCGCGGATCCCGGCGACCTTTTCCGCGCCGGTATCAAGCACCGGCACGGTCACCACGGCGTCGGCCGGAACGAGCTCGGCGGCGCGGCGAGCACCGGCCATCAGCCGCGGCGCCTTGCTCGACGCCGAACCTTGCCATTGTGGTACGCAGAGCACGGTTGTCATGCCGCGACACTACGAGACGCCGGGCAACGCGTGGGCGATCTTCGCCGGCTACCTGAACGCGGTCGCCCAGCAGGCCGCCGACCCGGTCGTCGCCGGCTGTCTCGGCACGCCGGCCGCCGCCGACGTGTTCACCGAGGACAACGCCTTCGGCCCGCTGGAGTCCATTGCGAATCGACACCGGCCTGCTCGGCTCCTTCGGCATCCATCCCTGACCGACACGCTCGACGCCGGCGAAGAGTCAGTAGCCGTGGTCCCGCGAGAACCAACGTCGCAGTGAACGTCTCGCCCCCGCAAGCCCTGCCCGACCACTGATCCCGCGCGATCGGCACCGGTCTGCGACAGGCGTGCCGGATGAGGCTGGAGCCGGCCGGAGTGACGGCGATCAAGCGGCGGAAACATTGCTCTTACCGGATTGATGCACGTCCGTAACCCATGACTGAGGTCTGTCATATTTGACTGCCATACGGCGCAAACAGCCATAAAAGACCCAAAAGCGCAGATGGGAGGGGGTAGGCGTGGAGGAACGCTCGACTGACGCCATCCTCGAAGTCCTCGCGGGTGCACCGGAGCCGCTGGGAGCGAGGCAGATCCTGCAGGCACTGAGCGGCAGCCTCGAACTGGGGATCAGCGAGGCCACGGTGGCCCGGCGGCTGCGCCTGCTCGACCGGCGCGGGCTGACCGTGGCGGCGGGCACGAAGGGCCGGATGCTCACCCCGTCAGGCCGCCATCATGTGGCGTCGGTGCTGCGCGGGCGGGTCACGGCCACCCGGATCCTGCGGGGCACCGAGGTCCGCACGTCCGAGGGGCTCACCCAGCTGCTGCGAGCACGCCGCGCCGTGGAGCCGGAGGCCGCCAGGGAGGCGGCTCTCGCCGAGGACGGCAGCACGTCCGAGGCGCTCACGCTCCTGATCGAACGGCACCGGCGGCACTACACGGGCACGGACGACGTGCCCCGGGACATCGCGCTGAGCTTCCATCGCAGGGTGGCACGGTGCACCCGGAACCCGATCGTCAAGGCGATGCTCGACGTCGTCCTCGATCCCGCGCTCGACCGGCTGGAGGCGGCGCTGGACGTGGTGCTCGTCTCGCACCGATCCGGCGAGGTCGCGGTGACGGAGCACCAGGTGATCGCCGACGCGATCGCCGCGGGCGACGCGGATGCCGCCGAGCAGGCGATGCGTGCCCACCTGGATCGGTTGCTGGACGAGGCCGACCGCTTCCTCACCGAGGAGACCACCCCCATCGTCGAGCGTTTGCTCACCTGGGGCCTGCCGAGATCGAAGGGCGAGTCATATGCCGATCATTGAGTTCACCGGCGTACGGAAGTCGTTCGGCGACCTCGCGGTGCTGAACGGTATCGACCTCTCCGTCGCCAAGGGCGAAGTGGTGGTGCTGCTCGGCCCGTCGGGTTCGGGCAAGAGCACCCTGCTGCGCTGCGTCAACGCCCTGGAAGACGTCTCCGGCGGCACGATCCTGGTCAACGGCCACGACCCGCACCACAAGGCGACGAACCTGAACGCGCTGCGCAGCGAGGTGGGATTCGTCTTCCAGCACTTCAATCTCTACCCGCACATGACGGTGGCGCAGAACATCACGCTCGCCCCCGTACGAGTGAAGAAGATCTCCCGTGACGGCGCCCGGAAGCGGGCCGTCCAGCTACTGGAACGGGTCGGCATCCCGGAGAAGGCGGACAGCCTCCCCGCCCAGCTCTCCGGGGGCCAGCAGCAACGGGTGGCGATCGCCCGGGCGCTGGCCATGGATCCAGCGATCATGCTGTTCGACGAGCCGACGAGCGCCCTGGACCCCGAGATGATCCAGGAGGTCCTCGACGTCATGGTCGACCTGGCCGGCAGCGGCATGACCATGGTCGTCGTCACCCACGAGATGGGCTTCGCGCGGAAGGTCGCCGACCGCGTCGTCTTCATGGACGCCGGGCGGATCGTGGAGACCGGCGCCCCCGCCGACTTCTTCGCCAGCCCTGAGACCGAGCGGGCTCAGAGCTTTCTGCGCCGGGTCGCGCACATCTGACCGCCGCACACCAGACAGCGGCGCGCCAGTCCGACGCCACCAGCAAAGCACCAGACCGATGCCACCAACAAGGAGGTACATGCGATGACCGGCGTGCTGAAGAGCGCCCTCTGCCTTGCGCTCGTCGCGCTGCTCGGCACCGCGTGCGGTGATCGGTCGCAGGCGGGATTGTCCCCCGTGGCCGACACCAAGGGCGGTACGGGCGTCAACTCCATGGAGAAGATCAGGAAGCGGGGCGAGATCGTGTTCGGAGTCAAGTTCGACACCCCGCCCTTCGGGTCGATCAGCGAGGGTGAGACGGAGCCTGAGGGCTTCGAGATCGACCTGGTCACCGAGGTCGCCCGCCGGATCGGCGTCGAGCCGAAGTTCGTCGAGGTCAACCCGAAGAACCGGGTGGCCAACCTGGACAGCGGGAAGATCGACGTGATCACCGCGACCATGATCACGACTCGGGCGCGCGACAAGGCGATCGACTTCTCCGAGTCGTACTTCGAGGACGACCAGCGGTTGCTGGTCCGCGGCGACTCCACGCTGACCAGCGTCGACCAGCTTGACGGCAAGACGGTGGCGCTGGTGCAGGGCTCCACCGAGGAGAGCGTGCTACGCGAGAAGGCGCCGGGTGCCAAGATTCTCAGCTTCCAGTCCTGGCCGACGGCGCTGCAGGCACTCCTGCGCGGTGACGCCGACGCGGTCAGCACCACGGTCGGCATCCTCAGCGGTCTGAAGGCGGCCGCCGACAAGTCCGGCGAGAACGTGAAAATCGTCAGTCCGGGCATCGCGCAGGGCCCGCTCGGCATGGGTGTCCGGCAAGGAGACGCAGCCCTCCGTGACGAGGTCAATGCCGCGCTGATGGGCATGGCGGAGGACGGCACCTATGACCGGATCTACCGTGAATGGTGGAGAGACGTGCTGCCCGAGCCGTACCGCATCCGGGTAGTCCCGGCCGGGTCCTGACGCCATGTTCAACGACCTGAGCTGGACCGTGGTGCTCGACGAGCCGGGCCGGAGCTTCCTGCTGCACGGGCTGTGGGTGACGGTGCAGCTCGCCGTACTCGCCATCATCGGCTCGACCGTGCTCGGGACGCTGGTGGCGCTCGGCCGGGTGTCGACCATGCCCGCGCTGGCGCCGCTGCGCTGGGCGCTCACGGCGTACGTGGAGTTCTTCCGGAACGTGCCGCTGCTCGTACAGCTCGTCTTCTGGAGCTTCGGCATGTTCAGCCTGGACCTCGTACGGGCCATGGCCGCACCGCTGAACGCCGTGTACACGAACCAGTTCCTCGCCGGACTGCTCGGCCTGACCATCTACACCTCGGCATACGTGGCGGAGGCGCTGCGCAGCGGCATCCAGTCGGTGCCCAGAGGGCAGTTGGAGGCGGCTCGCGCCTCCGGCCTCGGTTACTGGCCGGCGATGCGCGCGGTGGTGCTGCCGCAGGCGTTCGCGCTGGCCTTTCCCGCGATCGGCAACCAGTACGTGGGCGCCACCAAGAACACGTCGGTGGTGATGGCGATCGGCGTCACCGACCTGGTGTTCCAGGCACAGCAGATCGAGTCGGCCACGTTCGCCGCGTTCGAGGCCTACACCGCGGTGCTGGTCATCTTCGTGGTCGTCTGCCTGGCCGAGTCGGCGCTGCTCGCGCTGGCCGTACGAGGGCTGGTGACCAGGGTCCGGCCGGGTGCCAAGATCACGGCCCGTGTCCCGGCGCTGGAGGCGTGAGCATGGACGCGATCATCGACAACCTGCCCTTCATGCTGGCCGGGCTGTGGGAGACGGCGAAACTGGCGGCGCTGGCGATCGCGCTCAGCGCGGTCCTCGGCGTACTGGCCGGCGCGACGCGGTCGGCGCGCGCCCGCTACCTGCGGTGGCCGGCCATCGCCTACATCCAGCTCATCCGCAGCACACCACTGATCGTCTTCATTCTCTACAGCTATTTCGTGCTCGCCGATCTGGGTCTGGACCTCAGCCCGTTCTGGGCGGGCGTCATCGCGCTGGGCGTCTTCACCAGCGCCTACCTCGCGCAGATCGTGCACGCGGGCATCAGTTCGGTGCCGCCGGGACAGTGGGAGGCCGCCCGCGCGTCGGGACTCTCCCACGTGAGCACCCTGCGGCACGTGGTGCTGCCACAGGCGCTGCGCCGGATGGCCCCGGCGCTGGTGTCCGAGTTCATCAAGTTGATCAAGGACACCTCGCTGGTCTCCATCATCGGCGTCTTCGAGTTCTTCCACCGGGTCGAGGTGACCAACTCCCGGGTGCTCACCGAACCCTTCGCGGTCCTCGGCTTCGCAGCAGCCTGCTATTTCATCATCAATTACGGACTCAGCCGCGTCGCTCGACGCCTCGAGCTGCGGCTGGACGTCTAACCAGAAAGGATCAACCAAGCGTGTCTGAAATGCGGCTCAACCTGCCCTTCGTCGGCATTCCTTCCTTCCAGCGGTCTCCCATCGTCAGCGACCTCTCCCAGCTGGACGCGGATCTGGCGATCCTCGGGGTGCCCAACGACGAGGGCTCCCCCTGGTATCCGGGCGCGCGGATGGCGCCACGAGCGATCCGCGAGCAGTCGGTGCGATACGCGGGGTACGGCCGGATGCAGGCCTCGTCCGGCTATTTCGACATCGAGGAGGAGCGGCGCTACCTCGAGTACGAGACCGCCAACCAGCGGATCGTGGACTGCGGGGACGTCGACATCATCTACTCCAACCCCGAGCAGACCTTCAAGAACATCACCCGCAGCACCGCGCAGATCCTGGAGGCGGGAGCGGTCCCGATCGTGCTCGGGGGCGAGCACTCGGTCACCTACGGCGTGGTGCGCGCCTATGAGGAGCCGATCTGCGTCGTCCACTTCGACGCGCACCTCGACTACCGGCCGTTCATCCACGGCGCCGAGTACGGCAACGGCAGCCCGATGCTGAAGATCGGGAAGCTGCCGAACGTCGAGAAGATCGTTCAGATCGGCAGCCGGGGCATGCGCGCGGCCCAGAACGACCTCGCCGAGAGCCGGGCCAACGGCAACGACGTCTTCACCATGAAGGGTTACCGGAAGGCCGGCATCGATCAGGTGCTCGCGACCCTGCCGAAGGGCCGCAAGGTGTATGTGAGCGTGGACATCGACGTGCTCGACATGCCGCTGGTGCCGGGGTGCGCCTCAGCCGAGGCGGACGGCATGTCCTACGAGGAACTGCGCCAGACGATCTTCGCGATCGTCCGGGAGCACGAGCTCGTCGGCTTCGACGTCGTGGAGATCAACCCGATGCTCGACGTGGCCTCCAACGTCACCTCCCAGCTCGGCGCCCAACTCGCCATCGAAACGATGGCACGCGCTGTGGAGAACTCCGACTACCTGCGCCGCAAGGACCGCCTGCCCACGCCGTAACCCAGCCCGGAACACCCGGCCCGCCGCGCCGCACAGGCGATCAGCTTTCGTACGGCCCGCGGGCCGGGAGGGTCAGTTCCGGGCCGGCGGCGCAAGCGCTTTCAAAGAGTGATTGCCGATGTACAAATTGTGATCTACGCTCGCGGTCATGGGTATCCCTACTGAATCGATCGGCAGCATCCCCCGACCCCCCGCCTTACTGACCGCGCTGTCTGAGCACGCCTCGGGCGCGATCGGCGACACCGAGCTGGCAGCGGCGCAGTCCGAGGCCGTCGCCGACACGATCACACGACTGACGCGACTCGGTTGCCCGGTCCTGGTCGACGGCGAACAGTCCAAACCCAGCTTCGTCACCTACCCGATCAGCGGACTGGAACATCTTGCGAGCGACGGCGCCGTCATCCCCTTCGCCGACGGGCACACGCGCCAGCTGCCGCGTTTGACCGCCGGTCCCTTCCGTTACCAGGTCCACGCGGAGACCTACCTGCGCCAGGCGCGACAGCACACCGAGCTGCCGCTCAAGCAGGCCGTCATCGCCCCGTCGGCGCTCAGCCTGTTGTATCCGGCTGAGCCCATCCACGACTATCCGCGCAAGGCGTTCTTGGACGACCTGACGGCCGGGGCCGAGAACGACATCCGCGGCTGCCTGGACGCGGGCGCCCACGCGGTGCAGCTGGACTTCACCGAAGGACGGCTGTCGCTCAAACTCGATCCCAGCGGCGGGCTGCTGGACGACTTCATCGCCCTCAACAATCAGGTGCTGGAGCGGTTCGACTCGGCCGAGCGGGCCCGCGTCGGGGTGCACACCTGCCCTGGTGGCGACCAGGACTCGACCCACAGCGCCGACGTCGACTACGCCGGTCTGCTGCCGAAGCTCTTCGCCCTGCAAGCGGGCAACTTCTACATCCAGCTGGCCGGTGAGCCCGATCCGGCCCGGATCCTGGGCATAGTCGCCGAGCACCTACGCCCCGGCATCCGCGTCTTCATCGGTGTCACCGATCCGATCGACCCGCGGGTGGAGACTCCCGAACAGGTCCGGGACCGGGTCCTGCTGGCCGCGCGGCACATTCCGGTCGAGCAGCTGGGCACCTGTGACGACTGCGGCTTCGCCCCGTTCGCCGACGACACCTCCACCTCCCGTGAGACCGCGTTCGCCAAGATCTCCGCCCGCGTGGAGGGCACCAGGATGGCCGCCGAGGCATTGGGAGTCTGAGCCGGAGGATCACAGCGCCGTCACCCGCGGCTCGGCGACGACCGTCCACGTCACTGAACGATCCTCAAGGTCAGGTCGTGGAGCCGGGCCGCGGTCTTCCGGTCGAAGCACGGGTGGTCAGGCCGAACGGCTCGGCCGCGCCGGTCACCACTGACCGTACGATAGGAACCCTCGTAGCCGTCAGGGCTACCGACGTGTCCGCGATCCTGGCGGAGGGGTCGCCGTCTGGAACGGCGCGCGGCGTGAAGAGCTAGCCGCCCGCCGTTCCGTTCGTCACCCGGATCGCGGACACATCGCCGGTCGTGCTCCCGACGTACACCAGGCCGCCCGCCACCACCGGGGTCGTCCCGACCTGGCCGCTGGTCCGGTAGGTCCACCGGGCCGTGCCGGTGGCGGCGTCGAGCGCGTGCACCCGGCCGTCGACGTTCCCGACGTACACGACGCCGTCCGCCACCGCCGGGCGGGACAGGACGCCGTCGCCGGCCGGGAAGCTCCACCGCCCCGTGCCCGAGGCGGCGTCGAGCGCGTACAGCCGGTCGTTGACGTGATGCAGGTACACGGTGCCGCGGGCCACGACGAGGCCGCCGCGAATGCCGTCGCCGCTGCCGGGTGCGAAGCGCCACGACTTCCGGCCGGTGGCGGCGTCCAGCTTGTGCAGCACGCCGTCGCCGCCGACGTACACCGCCCCGCCGCTCACCACGGGGCCGGCGGTGATCCGGACGTCGGACCGGAAGCTCCACCGCGGCCTGCCGGTGGCGCGATCCAGCGCGTGGACGTGGCCGTTCCTGGTCGCGATGTAGACGGTTGCGCCGCTCGTCACCGGATCGATGGCATCGGTTCCCCCAGCCGCCCGGAAGCGCCAGCGCTGCTTCCCCGTGGCGGCGTCCAGCGCGTACACCAGGCCGTCGGCGCTGCCGACATAGACGGTGCCGCCGGCCACCGACGGCGTGGCGAAATCGACGCCCCCGCCGACCCTGGCCCGCCATCGCAGCCGGCCGGTGGCCGCGTCCAGCGCGACGACCGCGGAGTTCTCGCCGCATGTGTACACCGTGCCCGCCGCCAGCACGACACCGCTCGACCTGTCGACCTGGCGGCTCCACCGCACCCGGCCCGAGGCGGTGTCCAGGGACACGATCCGGCCGTCGCTGTTCCCGGCGTACACGGCGCCGCCGGCCACCGCCAGTCCGGGGGAGACGTAGCCGCCGGTCTGGCGACTCCACCGCGCCGCGCCCGAGGCGGCGTCCAGCGCGTACACGTTGCCGTCGCGACTGCCGGCGTACACGGTGCCGCCCGCGAGCACGAGGTCGTCGACGCTCTGGTCGGCCGGGAAGCTCCAACCGGCATGGCGGGCGCGGCGGAGGCCGTCGCCGGGGACGGCGGCTCCCGGCTGGTAGCGGGCCAGCAAATTCCGCTGGAGCAGCGGGGTGAGCAGCCGTACGGCCTGCCGCGAGGTGGACCTCAGGCGGGCGAGGACCGGCCCCGCGATGACGACGGACTCGTCCAGCGATCCGCTCGCCAGGAGGAGCGTGTGCGTGATGGCGTGGGAGCCCTCGTAGGCGGGGTCGTGAACGCCGCTCTCCTTGATGTGGGCGACTTCGGTGGTGAACGCCTTCCGTGCGGCGGCGGGGGAGGGGAACACCCAGTCCACCACGACGGAGACGACGGCCTCTTCGTCCGTCGGCGGTATCCAATCGCAGCCCACGGGTTTCGGCGACGTCACTCCCGCCAGGGTCCTCGTCCCGGGGTTGGGGCGGTAGCCGTCCCCGGCAACGCCCATGTCGCGGCCGGTCAGGAGGGCGCAGGCGTCCGGCCAGGCGGCCAGGGGGACGTCGCCGAACGGGGGCGGCGCGGTGGAGAGCCCATAGGCCGCCTGGTAGGCGACGATCCGGCCGGCGTTGTCGTAGACGAAGGCCATGCCCGGGGCCGTGCCCATGAGGAATGCGCGGGAGGGCGGCGTGTCGATGGGCAACCCGCTGAGGCGGCCGGTGACGGTGTTCAGGGAGAGCAGGAAGGCCGGCAGGGGCCAGTCGCCATGGACCTCTAGAAAACCTCTGTCCGAGATTCTGGGATATCTGCCGATGAGGAGGGGTTGGCTCCAGGGCTCCGGTTCCGTGACCCGGTCGGGCGGGCGGCGCTCGACGGCCTCGCGGGCGGTGGACAGCCGCCGGCCCT
This sequence comes from Dolomitihabitans soli, assembly GCF_022213955.1. GTDB lineage: Bacteria > Actinomycetota > Actinomycetes > Streptosporangiales > Streptosporangiaceae > Streptosporangium_A > Streptosporangium_A soli. Next base: position 161,875 of record NZ_JAKNTW010000027.1, read on the forward strand.
CCGGAGAGTAGAACGCCTCGACGTCTCCGGCCTGGACGTACACGAACCCGTCCGCACCGGCGGTGAGCCTGAGCGTGGGCGCGGTCCCCGCCTCCGCCTCCGCCTCCGCCTTCAACGGCAGCGAGCGCGTCCAGCGGGCCCGCAGGGTGTGGGGATCCACCGAGGCGAGCTCGATCCGGTTCCCCGCGCAGGAACTGAGCAGCATGATCGCCCGGGAGGTGGCGACGCCGTGCGGATCGCAGTGCCGCGGACGGGTCGTCCGCACCGTCGGCCTGCCGGTCCGGAGATCGAACGTGGTGAAGGCGACGGGGTCGGCCTGCCGGTCCACGACCGTGACACCTCCTTCGGTCACCATGATGCTCAGACCGAAGTAGCGGCGGTCGGCCGCCGCCGCCGAGCCGCCGGCGGCGGCGGTGACCTTACGCCGCCACAGCAGCGCGCCCGTGGCGAGCTCGTAGCCGGACATGAGGTAGCCGGCCACGCCGGACACCTCTCTCGACACGATGATCGTCGCGGGTGCGACCCACACGCCGGTGATGGGGGCGGAGCCGCCGGGGTCGGCCGGGACGGTGTAGCGCCGCCTGCCGGTGAGCGGGTCGTGGACCGCCACGGCCCCCTGCGGCGTCGCCACGGCGAGTGCCTCGCCGGACAGGCCGTAGCGGAGGTTCTCGACAGCCGCCGGGTCTTCGACGTTGGCGGGCAGGGACCACAAGGCCCGCCATCCGGTCGGCCCCCAGGGGAGGCGCGGCGCGTCCGTCGCTACGGCCGAGCCGGTCACCAGGGCCACGGCCAGCATGAGCGCGAGCCGGCGCACGGTCAGCATCCCTTGGTCTTCGGGAACATGACGCACACCTTGGCGGCGGGCACCGGCGCCCACCCGCCCAGCGGCGCCTCGGCGTAGACGGAGCGGAAGGCGTCGGCCTCGCCGGTCAGCCGGAACGGGGCCCCGTCCGGCCCGTTGATCACGACCTGCTCGGGCCGGTCGTCCGCCAGCACCGTGGCCAGGAGGTCGAACTCGTAGTACGCCTTCTTGCCCTTGATCGATATGCTCAGCGTGATCCGCTCGTCCCGTTTGAGGTCGATCTGCTTCTTCGAGAAGTACGAGACGTCAAGATCCTCGGATGTGGTGAAACGGGGCACCGGCCGATCGAGGTCGGCGAGGAGTTCGACGGTGTCGGTCACTCCGGCGGTGTTGGCCTGTAGGAACGCGCCGTCCGATCGCGGTTTGCGGACGAGGATGCGCGGCTTGAGATCGACGATGCGCAGGCCGTCCCGGTTTCCCACAAGGACGACCGTGGCGTTCATCCAGTCGGTCACGGAGCCGTGGTGGCGGTTCAACAATGCGGCGCGTTTGTCGGCGGCCGCCCTGCCCAGCAGAATTCCCCGTTCTTCCGGATCGGTCACCGGCTCCCGCAGGACGATGTCCCGCTCGTCGTAGTGGATGGCCACGTGGCCGATCGTGACGGGGGGCGCGCCGCTGATCCGGTCGATCGCGTCGGTTCCGCGGGAGGTGAACCAGGTGGTGAACACCACGCCGATGGCCGCGATGAGCACGGCGCTGGCGATGCCCGCCACCCATGCCCGCACCCCTTTCCAGCCGCCGCCCTCGGCCGGCCCTTCCTGGAGCGGCTGTCTCCCGCCGCTGCCTTTTCCGGTCTTGTTCCCGCGACCTTTGCCCATAAGCGATATATCCCTCAGGTGGATATGCGATCAGGGTGAGAGTAGACGGCGATCATAACGCCGCGTCACAGGGTCGCGCGCTCGTGATGCGAATTACGCCATTATCAGCATGTGGGAATTCGGTACATTCAACGCTTTTCAACTTGCTTCGCGGAGTTGCGGCACAAGAATGATTCTTTGACGAGCTGACATGAGATCTAGTGGGCTTGGCCGATCGCTGAGGTGGCCGGCGTGGTCGCTTCTGCGGTGCTGAGCCGTACGGCAGGACACAGGAGCCGCGCCGGGCGTCGATGCGCGGTTCTCGACGCTGTCGAGGTCGCGCCGGGAAAGATCGTTATGGCTGTTCCGGGTTATCGCACAAATGGGCTGACATCCACGCTCCGGTGGCCGGGGTGGCCGGAAAATCGTTCGCTCCCGCCGTACGTCCTGGGGCAGCATGGCCACGGCGGTGTCGGCACTCGGGAGGGCGGATGGCCGTGTTCGGATCACTCGAGGACTCTGGAGACGGTCCGCCTGTGCGGAAAACGGCGGTCTTGCTGGCACTGCGCTACTACTCCAGTGAGCTGAGGCGCCAGTGGCGGGTCGCCGTGCCCACGCTGACGATGCCGGCGATGGGGAACATCTGCCTGTACTATCTGACGCCGCTGGCGGTAGCTGGGCTTGTGGGGCATTTATCCGGTGACGAAGATGCCTCCATCGACGCGCTACTGCCTTATGTTCTCGGCTTCGGCGCGTTGTTGCTGGCGGGCGAGGCGCTGTGGCGGGTGGGATTCCACTTCCTTAATCGTACGGACGCCCGGGGTATCGAGCGGCTCGGCGTGGTGGGCATGGACGAGTTACTGGCCAAGGACGCCGCGTTCTTTCATGACAACTTCGCCGGTTCGCTGACCAAACGGGTGCTGGGATTCGCCGGCAGGTTCGAGGACTTCGTCGACACGCTCACGTTCTCGATCATGGCCAACATCCTCCCGCTGGTGTTCGCTTCGGTGGTGCTCTGGCAGTATCACCCGTTGCTGGTCCTCGTTCTCGTGGGCCTCATGATCGTCACCGGCTTTCTCGTCGCCCCGCTCATTCGCCGTCGCCAATTGCTGGTCGACGAACGTGAGGCCGCCAGGGTCCTGGTGTCGGGCCACGTCGCCGATGTGCTGGCCAATATGGAGACCGTCCGCGCGTTCGCCGCCGAGGATCGCGAAGCCACCGAACATCGGGCCAGGGTCGCCGAGCAGCAGAGGCTGACGCTGCGTTCCTGGGATTACAGCAACCTCCGGGTGGACATCGTCGTCGCCCCTCTATCGGCCCTCACCAGTGCCCTGGGCCTGCTCCTCGCCGTGGCGCTCCGAGGAGGTCTGGGCGTGGAGGCCATCGTGGTGACGTTCACCTACTACACGAACGCGACCAGGATCATGTTCGAGTTCAACCAGATCTACCGGCGTATAGAGAGCGTGCTCACCGAAGCCGCCCAGTTCACCGAACTGCTCCTCGTGCCGCCGACCGTGGTGGACCCGGCTGACCCGCAGCCGCTGCGCCCGGCCGACGCAGGCGTCCGCTTCGAGCGGGTGAGGTTCGCACACACCGATGGCCCGCCCCTGTTCGATGACCTGGACCTGGACATCCCCAGCGGCACCAAGATCGGACTGGTCGGTCGGTCCGGCGGCGGCAAGAGCACCATCACCCGGCTGTTGCTGCGCCTGATGGACATCGACGGAGGCCGAATCCTGATAGGCGGCCAGGACATCACCCGACTGCGCCAAGCCGACCTGCGCAGCCTTATCGCCTATGTCCCGCAGGAACCCGCCATGTTCCACCGGTCGCTGCGTGACAACATCGCGTTCGCCCGGCCGGGCGCCACCGATGACGAGATTCTCCGAGCCGCGAGGGCGGCGCACGTCACGGAGTTCGCCGAATGTCTGCCGGACGGATTCGACACCTTGGTCGGCGAGCGTGGCGTCAAGCTCTCCGGCGGCCAGCGGCAACGTCTCGCCCTCGCGCGCGCCATCCTGCGCGACGCCCCGATCCTGCTGCTGGACGAGGCGACCAGCGCGCTGGACTCCGAAAGCGAACTCCTCGTCCAGGAAGCCTTGTGGCACTTGATGCAGGACCGCACCGCGCTGGTGGTCGCGCACCGCCTGAGCACCGTCGTCCACATGGATCGTCTGGTCGTGCTGAACCAGGGACACATCGTGGAGCAGGGCACCCACAGTGAGTTGCTCCAGGGCGAAGGTCCCTACGCCCGGCTCTGGCACCACCAATCCGGTGGCTTCCTGCTTGACGACGACACCCCGAACGCGCTCCACCGTTGAGTGGTGCCCCACGTGGGGCTCGTCGCGCGCGGGTGGTTTGGCGAGCATGCATTCACCAGTGCTTCTGGAGGGAATCCGGCTTCGCGCGTTGCGTGGCGGGCGTCTGCGCCGAAGCCGGTATGTCCCTCCAGATCGGGAAAGAGTGCCGTCAGTCGGTCCCGAACTCCATCGCGGCGTGGTCGAGCAGTTCGTCGTGGTCGGGGGTCTTCCCGCGGGACGCGATCGCCTCGGCCCCGCCTTCGGGCACCACACCGACCAGGCCGGTCGTCCGGGTGGCACTGATCAGCGCCGGGTGCGGGGTGCCGACCATGCCGAGTCCGGCGTACAGCTCGAGCTTGGCGCGGGAGTCGGCGATGTCGAGATTGCGCATGGTCAGCTGGCCGATGCGGTCGACCGGCCCGAAGGCGGAATCCTCGGTCCGCTCCATGGAGAGCTTGTCCGGGTGGTAGCTGAACGCCGGCCCTGACGTTTCCAGGATGGAGTAGTCCTCGCCGCGGCGCAGCCGGAGGGTCACCTCGCCGGTGACCGCCGTCCCGATCCAGCGTTGCAGCGACTCGCGCAGCATCAGCGCCTGCGGGTCCAGCCAGCGGCCCTCGTACAGGAACCTGCCCAGCCGCCGGCCGTCGCTGTGGTAGATCGAGAGGGTCTCCTCGTTGTGGATCGCGTTGACCAACCGCTCGTAGGCCGCATGCAGCAACGCCATTCCCGGCGCCTCGTAGATGCCCCGGCTCTTGGCCTCGATGACCCGGTTCTCGATCTGGTCGGACATGCCCATGCCGTGCCGGCCGCCGATGGCGTTGGCCTCGAACACCAGGTCGACGTCTGAGGCGAACTCCTTGCCGTTGATCGTCACCGGGCGTCCCTGTTCGAAGCCGATCGTGACGTCCTCGGTGGCGATCGGCGTGGAGTCGTCCCAGAACCGCACGCCCATGATCGGCTCGACGGTCTCGATGCCCGCGTCGAGGTGCTCGAGCGCCTTGGCCTCGTGGGTCGCGCCCCAGATGTTCGCGTCGGTGGAGTATGCCTTCTCCGTGCTGTCCCGATAGGGCAGACCGCGGTCGAGCAGCCACTCGGACATCTCCTTGCGGCCGCCGAGCTCCCTGACGAAGTCCGCGTCCAGCCACGGCTTGTAGATCCGCAGGGACGGGTTGGCCAGCAGGCCGTACCGGTAGAACCGCTCGATGTCGTTGCCCTTGAAGGTGGAGCCGTCGCCCCAGATCTGCACGTCGTCGTTGAGCATCGCGCGCACCAGCAGGGTTCCGGTGACGGCCCGCGCCAGCGGCGTGGTGTTGAAGTACGCACGGCCACCGGACCGGATGTGGAACGCCCCGCACGCCAGGGCGGCCAGCCCTTCCTCCACGAGGGCCGCCCGGCAGTCGACCAGACGGGCGACCTCCGCGCCGTACGCCGTGGCGCGTCCGGGCACCGATGCGATATCCGGTTCGTCGTACTGGCCGATGTCAGCGGTGTAGGTGCACGGCACTGCACCCTTATCTCGCATCCACGCGACCGCTACCGAGGTGTCGAGGCCCCCGGAGAAGGCGATTCCGACACGTGCGCCGACAGGCAGGGAGGTGAGCACTTTGGACATGTGCAGAAGTATGCGCCCTGACGCATGAGTATGCAAGCCTGTCTTTGAATCCGAGAGGGCCGAGGTTGAGGAACCGCGGATCGTCGTCGGCGCCGAGAATGATCACGGTCGTCGGGCAGGCTCCGAAACACCGCACCGATCACGCTCGGTTCAACGCCGCCATCAGGGGAATCCCGCGAAGGCCGGCCATCTCCGCGCCAAGATCCACGCCGCGTACGGCTGGCCGAACACGGCCGCCGCCCGCACGGAATCACCGCGGCTGACATGTCCCTAGTGTCCTGCGTCAGAAATCCGTCGGCAATATCGGGCGAGTGATTCGAGGATCTCTTCGGCGGTCTTTCGCCACACAAACGGGCGCGGGTTGTCGTTCCACTGATCGATCCAGGCCCGGATCTCC
>NZ_JAKNTW010000028.1 GCF_022213955.1 Dolomitihabitans soli
TCCGCTCGACTTGCATGTGTTAAGCACGCCGCCAGCGTTCGTCCTGAGCCAGGATCAAACTCTCCAAAAAATGCTTGGAAACTTCACCTGGCTGACATAAATGTCAACCAAAGGAATCCGTCACAATAAACGTGACGGGGTTGTGCATCATGCACTGGCTTTTTGAACACACTGTTGAGTTCTCAAGAAACGGACGCGTACACCGCCGAACCAGTTCCGGAGAACCAGCCCTCAGGGGCGCTCATTTCCTTGTTTCGATGTCCTTATTCTATTTCCACTCGCTGTTTTCAGTCAAATCAGCGGATGTTCTAGAATTCGAACCGCCCCGTCTCCAGGGCAACCCCTCTAACTTACTCCGTCATCCGACTCATGTCGAATCGGGTGGCGGTTCGGATCAAGGGGAGGTCCCGTGGAGGCTGAGCGATCAAGCTCGTTTCCCTCGGGCTTGGTGAAGATTACGTGCGGCCACGACCCGCGTCAAATCGACTCCATCGCCGCCCGGATACGGGCCTCCCACCACACCAGCCCGCTCCGCGCGCACCGCTCGGACGCGTCCTTGAAGAAGCCCTCCGCCTCGTCGGGACGCCCGCACAACGCCGCCAGACGGCCGAGATAGTGGCCGACCGGCCCGGCGGGGACCAGGCCATGGCCGGTCGCCAGCCGATCGGCGTGCGGCAGCAGCTCCGTGAAGAACCGTTCCCCCCGGGCGACGTCGCCCGACCGGACGCACGACTCGGCCGCGAAGCAGGTCAGGCTCAGCCAGGCCCACCCCGGCCGGTCCGGATCTGGCCGAACCAGCCGCCCGGGACCACGCGACCCACCGGGCCACGGCTCGCCTCCAGGTAACCCACCGGGCCACGGCTCGGCTCCAGGCAACCCACCGAACCCGGGGTCCGCGAGCTGCCCCTGGTAGTAGGCGGCCAAAGTGCGGTGCATCCCGGCGATGTCGCCGAAGAGCCGCGCCCCGGCCGGGAACCGCAGCTCGTGCGGCCGGCCCGCGAGGATCGTCCGGGTGGACCGCCAGGCCAGGTGCGCCAGCTCGGTGTCGGGCGCGGGCATCCGGCCCAGCAGCGCCTCGCACTCCGCCGCCGTGCGATCCGCCCCGCCGAGGTCGAATCGCTCGGCGAGGACGGGGATCAGTGCCATCCGGGCCGCCAGGCCGTACCCGAGGAGCGCCTCGGAGTCGGCCAGTTCGATCAGTTCGCAGGCCAGCCGTTCGGTCTCCGCCGCGCAGCCGGCTCGGGTCATCGAGCGCAGGCGGTGCTGGAGCACCGACGCCAGCAGGCGCGGGTCGCCGAGGCGGCGGGCCATCGCCACGGCTTCGGCCGCCAGCGAGTCGCATCTGTCGGCGGGCGCGATGCCGTACAGCTCGCCCGCGAGGTTGGCGAACATCCGGCAGCGCACCGAAGTGTCCTCGTACGGCAGGGCGGCGAGGGTCGACTCCAGGAGGCCCACCAGGCCGGGTTCCGTCTCCCGCAGAGGTGGAACCGTCCAGGGCAGGGGGATGTCGAGGCTGGTCAGCAGGCGGGCGGTGAGCACGGGGTCGCCGGTCATGGTCAGGCCGCCGGCTCGCACCAGGCGGGCCCGTTCGCGCTCGCCCGCGTCCAGGAGGGCACGGATCAGGCCCAGCAGCAGCTCGATCCGCTGGGCGGGTTCGGCGTCGGCCTCGGCGGACGCCTCGGCCGTCAACGCCCACCAGCGGGCGGCGTCGCCGTGCGCGAGCCGGGCGGCCGCCTCCTTCGCGGCGGCGACTCCCCAGGGGGCGGCCGTCGACGGGTCGGCGGCGAAGGCGTGGCGGGCCAGCACGGCGGCGGGGGCGGAGCGGGCGGCGAGGGCGTGCAGGGCGCGGTGGTGCAGGCGGGTTCGCTCCCTGACGGCCAGGTCGTCGTACAGGGTCTCGCGGACCAGGTCGTGGCCGAAGCGGAGCCCCGTGCCCGGCTCGGCGACCAGCACCTCGGTGACCAGGGCGAGGTCGAGGGCTTCCGTCACCTCGCCGATCGGCCCGCCGCCGACCTCCGCGACCAGTTCGGCGTCGAGGTCGGCGCCGATGAGCGCGGCCGTCTCCAGCGCCGCGCGGACGGGCGCGGGGAATCGGCGCAGGCTGCGCCGTACGGCTCCGGTGATGCCGTCGGCGAGCGCGGACTCGACGGTCTCCCCGCCGGCCACCGACCGCAGCGCCGCCCTGGCGAAGTAGGGGTTGCCCTGCGTGCCGGCGCTGATCTCCGTCACGGTGTCCGCGCCGACGGTCAGGCCCATCGCCGTGGCCAGTTCCGCGATCGCGCCGGTGCTCAGCCCGCCGAGCGGCAGCCGTACGCCGGGCTGCGCGGGGGCGGCGCCCGCCACGGTGAGCAGGATCGGGCCACGCGCGGTCTCGGCGAGATGGCCGAGCAGGTCGAGGCTGGCCAGGTCGGCCCAGTGCAGGTCGTCGAGGACCACCATGAGCGGGCGCTGGGCGGCGAGCGACTCCAGGCGCTCGGTCACGGCGTCGAACATCACCCTTCTGGCGTCCTCCGCGAGGGCCGGCCGCGGCGGCGGGACCCCGGAGAGCAGCGGCGCCAGCGGGTCGTCCGGGGCGGGGTCGTCGCCGTGGCCGAGCATCCGCCGCCACGGGTCGAGCGCCGGTCCGCCCTCGACGCATCCGGCCCACAGCACCGACCAGCCCCGGCGGCCGAGCGTGCCGGCGGCGTGACCGAGCAGGCGGGTCTTGCCGATGCCCGGCTCGCCGCTGACGACGGCCAGCCTGAGCCTGCCCGACTCGGCGTCGTCGGCGAGCCTGCCCAGCTCCCCCAGCACGGTCTCCCTGCCGACCAGCGGGTCGTGCGTCTCCGCCGGGCGGGCCGGGGGGACGAGTTCGATCCGCGGCGAGGGCAGGTCGATGGACGCGGTCCGCAGGATGATCTCCGCCTCCAGGCGGCGCAGATCGTGACCGGGCTCCACCCCCAGCTCATCGATGATCACGTCGCAGGCCAGCCGTACGACGTAGAGGGCGTCTTCGTGTTGCCCGCACCGGTACAACGCGAGGGCCAGCAGGCACCAGAGGCGCTCCCGGTAGGGCTGCACGGCGGTCAGCGCCCGCAGGTGCGGCACCGTCTCCGCGGCGGCGCCCTGGGCCAGCAGCATGCTGAACCGCTGCTCCCGCGTCGCCAGGATCAGCTCGGCGAGCCGCCCGGCCTCACCCGCCGCCCAGCTCTCCGCCGCGACGTCCGCGTACGGCTCGCCGCGCACCAGCGCGAGCGCCTTGTCGAGATCGGGTACGGCGTGCGCACGGCGGACCAGCGACTCGAACTCCTCCACGTCCACGCTCGCGGGACGGAGGGCGTATCCGGGGGCGAGGCTGACCAGCGTCTGGGGCGGCAGGGCGCGGCGCAGCGCGGAGACACAGGACTGCAGCGCGGCGAGCGCGGAGCCGGCGGGCTCGCGGTGGAAGACGTCGTCGAGGAGCCGGTTGACGGGGACGACCGTGCCGCGCGCCATCAGCAGACGGGCGAGCACCGCGCGCTGTCGCCATCCGCCGAGTTCGATCGGTCCGCCAGCGCCTCGCACCTCGATGGATCCGAGGACGCCGAACTCCCACATAGGTGGGATTTCACTCGCTCCGGCGGCTCCGCGCAAGCGCCTCGACGAAGTGCGCTAAAGAATCCCTGAAGGGTAGGTATATGGCGTGACTGAGCAACGCGTACCGCGCGCCGTAATCGTGCTGGTCTGCGCGGCGGCGGCCGTAATAACCCTCTCCGGGATCAAGGAGGTCGCCTCCATCGTCGGCCCCGTGATCCTGGCCCTGGTGCTGGTCATCGCGGTCGCCCCGCTGCGGGACCGGCTCGCCGCCAAAGGGGCTCCCGGGTGGGTGCTGGTGGCCGTGCCGCTCCTCGTGGTGCTGCTCGTCCTGCTCGGCATGATGGCCGTCCTGACGATCTCGGTGGCCCAGCTCGCGACGCTGGTGCCGACGTACTCCCAGCAGTTCGCCGACCTCGTCACGCGGGCGCGGGAGGTGGGGGCGCGGTTCGGGGTGGGCAACGATCAGGTGAACCAGGCCATCGCCGCGTTCGATCCCAGTCAGGTGCTGGGGCTGGTGCAGGGGTTGTTCTCCGGGCTGCTCGGCGTGCTGTCCAGCCTGTTCCTGATCGTGGTGCTGCTGCTGGCCATGTGCCTGGACGCGGCGGGCTTCTCCCGGATGATGTCCACCGGCCCGGGACGGCGGCCCGATCTGGTGGACGCGCTGGCCACGTTCGCCAGCAGGACCAGGCGCTACCTCATCGTCTCCACCGTCTTCGGCATCCTCACGGCCACCCTCGACGTCATCGCGCTCTATCTGCTCAGCGTGCCCCTGCCGTTGCTCTGGGGGGTGCTCGCGCTGATCACCATCTACATCCCCAACATCGGCTTCGTCATCGGGCTGGTCCCGCCGGCGCTGCTCGGCCTGCTCGACGGCGGCCCGCAGACGATGCTCCTGGTGATCTTGGCCTACACGGCGATCAACGTGGTGACGCAGTCGTTCATCCTGCCGAAGTTCCTCGGCGACGCCGTGGGGCTCACCACCACGATGACGTTCCTGTCGCTGATCCTTTGGACGTTCGTGCTCGGCCCGCTGGGGGCCCTGCTCGCCATCCCGCTGAGCCTGCTGACGCGGGCGCTGCTGATCGACAGCGATCCCAGCGCGAAGTGGGCGGCGGCGCTCATCTCGGGCGGCCCGCCGCCGACGCCCGCGAAGACGCCATAGCCTGAGGACATGTACCTCGAATGGGCGCCCTCCCCCGCGCTTGCCGGCCGGGTCGCCTGTCTGTGGTCGGAGACGGTGACCGCCGGCCGGGTGCAGCCCGTCGTGCCCGACGGCTGCGTCGACCTGATCTGGGGGCCCGGCGGCCCGCAGGTGGCCGGGCCCGACACCGGGCCGCATCCGGTCCGGATGGTGCCGGGTGACCGCTACTTCGGGATCAGGTTCCGGCCCGGCGCGGTGGGCGAGCTGTTCGGCGTGCCCATGGAGGCGATCCGCGACCAGCGGGTCCCGCTGGCCGACCTGCCCGCCTTCGACCTGCGCGGCCCCACCGACCTGGAACGGGCGACCGCGATACGGCTCGGCGAGAGGCCGGGGCCCGATCCGGCGGCGGCCGCCATCGCGCGGGCGCTGCGCACCGGCGGCAAGGTCGGCGAGGTGGCCTCGGACCTCGGTCTCAGCGAGCGGCAGTTGTTGCGGCGGTGCCTGACCGCGTTCGGTTACGGGCCCAAGACGGTGCAGCGGGTGACCAGGTTCCAGCGGGCGCTGCGGCTGGCCGGGGCGGGGGACTCCCTCGCCCAGGTGGCCGTCGCGTGCGGCTACGCGGACCAGGCGCACATGTCGAACGAGGTGCGGCGGCTGGCCGGGATGCCGCTCGGTCAGCTGCTCAGCCGGCCGTAGGCGCGCAGGACGTTCAGGTTGCCGACCGTGAGGTAGCCGTTCCACTCGGCCGTCACCACCGGGGCGAACGGCTCGAAGTTGATCGCCCAGCCGCCCTCGTCCGACTGGGCGTCGATCATCGCGTCGAGATGGCGATCGATCACGTCGTCGTCGAACAGGCCGAGCCGGCTCGGGCGGGGCGCGAAGTCGAGCGGGAAGTGGACGTGGCCCTCCGCGTCGGGGTCGAGAGCCACGGTCGCCAGGAGCGAGTCGCGCAACCGGGCGAGCTCCCGGTCCGCCCGATCCCGGTCGGCGGCCCGCTCCAGGAACTGCACGATGGCGCGGGCCTCGTACTGGCTGGTCTCCTCCACCTGGGCGATGCGGTTCCAGCAGAACTCCGTGGCCGGGCCGAGCCAGGGGTGGTCGACGCCGTGGGCCTGCAGGATCCCGGCGAGCGCGGCGGTGGGGACCAGCGAGCCGGGCGGCTCGTCGTCGGTCTGCCACCAGGGCGCGCGCGGCGTCTCCCGCACGCTGGGCAGCACGAACGGCACGCCCCCCTCGCCGGTGCTGACGGAGGCCAGGTAGTCGCAGGCCGGGGCGACCATCGGATCGTCGAGCGCGGCGAACTCGTCGAGGATCCAGAAGGCGATCTCGACCGGCTCCGGCTGGCTGCCGGCGCCGCGCAGGTCGGGTTCGAGGGCGTTGCCGAAGCCGCCGTCGGGGTTCTGGTAGAGGCGCAGGGCCGCGAGGACCCGCTCCGCCGTACCGTCGGCGAAGAGCGCGGCGAACCTCAGCCGGTCGATCAGGCGGGCATTGAGCAGGATGAAGCGCTCCGCACGGGCGAGCGCTTCCTTGGTCAGAACCTTCATGGCCCCGACGCTAGCGCGGGCGCGGGAGCCCGTTCTTGTAAGAATCAGACGCGGCGCGGGCTCGGTGGCCGGTGGGTCAGGGTTGTCGCGCGTCCTCCGCTGGTCCCAGGGTCTGCGGGGCCGTCAGGTCCTCGGCGGGCCGCACGTCCGCGGGGCGGGGCAGGCGGCGGCCCCAGGGCATGGCGGCGGCCAGGATGGGGAGCAGCACGATGGAGCTCATCGCCCACGGTGAGTGGCGGACCCACCAGTCCTGCGCGGTCCACTGGGTCAGGTAGATGTAGCCGGTCGCCGCCCAGAGGGAACTGCCGAGGATGGCCGGCCAGGCGAAGAAGGTGGGGCGGGCGATCAGGAATGGCATGAACCACAGGAGGTACTGCGCGCCGAGCCTGGGCGTCATGACCATGAAGACGAGCAGCACCGCGGTGGTCATGTCGATGGGGTCGGCCCTGCGCCACAGCAGCGCGACGACCACCACCGACACGTAGATCATGTAGGTGCCGATCCTGGCCAGGCCCGAGTCGAGGGTCCACTCGCCGCCGACCGCGATGGCGGTCCAGCCCCACTCGCCGATGATCGGGCGGATGTCGCCGATCACCCTGATCACCTCGGGGATCTGGTTCAGCGAGGTGCCCGCGAAGATCGGCAGGGTGACCAGGAAGAAGAGCGGCGGTACGGCGATCGCCAGCACCGCGACCACCCTGGCCCGCACGCCGGGCAGGAGCAGCAGCATCCCCGGGATCAGCCAGATCGGCCAGCTCTTGGCGCACAGGGCCAGGCCCATCAGCAGGCCGGCGTAGACGGCTCGGCGGGTGGCGTCCGGTTTGACGGCGAACGCGAGGGCGAGGGAACCGCGCGGACCCAGGGTCCGCAGGTTCGTCATGGCCTGGTGGTACAGCTCCCTGAAGGTGCCGCTGAGGCCCTGCCGGTAGGGGTCTCCGGGGCCGCGGGCGACGACGAAGGCCGCCACGCCGAAGACGAGCGCGACCGGCTCGACCTGGCCGTGCACGGAGGCGACCAGGATGCCCAGCGGGTTGCAGGCGTACTGGAAGGCGCGCAGCCGTGCCGTGCCGCCGCCGGCGAGCTTGCCCACCAGCGGGATCAGCACGATGTCGGAGACGACGGTGACCAGGCGTCCGGCGATCTCCCACGGGATGCCGAGCCACAGCAGCAGGCCGTAGACGTAGGGGATCGTGGGCAGGAAGTGCCAGCCCCCGTTGCTGCCGAGGACCGGGTCCTGGCGGTTCAGGACGGCCTCGCCCGCCGGTTTGAAGCTGTTGACGAAGTCGACGGGCTGCCAGCTGTCCATGGCGGAGGTCGTCATGATCAGTACGCGGAAGCCGATGCCGACGGCGAGCGCGACGAGAAGGGTCGGCCGCCACCCCCGCCACTGAGCGACGATCGCGAGCACGACACCGGTGACGAGGACGAACCCCGTGAGGATTGCATAGTCCATGACGCTCCATAGCCTGCCGGATCTGGAGGGTGACTACCTACTCGGGCTGGAAATTCACCTGCGATCGGTGGTTCTGAACGCCGTCCAGGTGTAGGCCAGCGCGATGAACGCGGTGACGGCGAGCAGCAGGTAGCCGATCGTGTAGGTGCCGGTGAGGGCGAGCACCGCGCCCATGACCAGCGGCGGGAAGTAGCCGCCCAGCCCGCCCGAGGCGCCGACGAGGCCGGTGACGGTGCCCACCCGGGTGGGTTCGACCAGTTGGGCGACCAGGGCGAAGACGCCGCCGGTGCCGAGGCCGAGGAAGACGGCCATGAGCACGTACTCGGCTCCGGCCGGCAGTTCGGCGGGTGGGTTCAGCGACAGGAGCAGGGCCATCACCACGACGCCGGCGAATGAGACGGTCAGCACCCGCACCGGGCCGACCCGGTCGGACAGCACCCCGCCGAGCGGCCTGGCGAGCACGGCGGCGATGGAGAATCCCGCTGTGCGCAGGCCCGCGCCGGTCTGGGTGAAGTGGTAGGTGGTCTCCAGCAGGGTGGGCAGGTAGGTGGAGAACGCCACGAAGCCGCCGAACGCCACCGCGTACAGGAAGGCGCACTGCCAGGTCGCCTTGATCTTCGTCGCGGCGCGCATCCGGGGCAGCGCGGGCTCGGTCATCGGCTGCCAGCCGGGCGCGTTCCGGCTGAACAGCAGCATGATCACCCCCATCGCGGCGAGCGTGACCGCCATCGCCACGTGGGTGGCGCCGCGGCCGAGCCACTCGACCAGGCGGGGCGTGAGGAAGGCGGACAGGGCGGTGCCGCCCATCCCGGCGCCGAACACGCCGGTGGCCATGCCGCGTCGGGCCGGTTCGTACCAGGCGCTGACGAAGGGGATGCCGACGGCGAAGGAGGTGCCGGCGACGCCGAGCACGAAGCCCCACAGCAGCAGGGCGCCGAAGGAGCCGGCCCAGCCGACGAGCAGCACGGGCACGATCGACACGAAGCAGATGACCGCGAACATCAGGCGGCCGCCGACCTTGTCGGTGAGCGCGCCGACGGGGATCCGGCCCAGGGAGCCGACCAGGACGGGGACGGCGACGAGCGCCGAGGTCTGCGTCGGCGACAGGCCGAGTTGTTTGCTGTAACTGCTGGACAGGGGGCCGATGAGGTTCCAGGCCCAGAAGGTGAGCGCGAAGGCCGCCGTCGCCAGCGCCAGGTTGGCCGTCTGACCGGCGGGCCGTTCCTCGCTCATGATCTCGCCCTCGACTTTCACGACATGCCGTAACCCCTCGCAGCAGATCGTAACTCTGTGTGATGAACTAGGCGCTCGCGGGGTACGTGGGGCGGAGATGCTGGTGGCGGACAAGGGTGACGAGCTGGCGCTACGGGCGGGCCGGTTCTTCTCGCGATCGGCGACCGACCCCGGCCTGCACACCGTCTACAAGACGGGCGGGCGCGAGGGCGACGTCTTCTATCGCGACCGGTGGAGCCACGACAAGGTGGTGCGCTCCACGCACGGGGTGAACTGCACGGGTTCGTGTTCGTGGCGGGTCTACGTCAAGGACGGGATCATCACCTGGGAGACCCAGCAGACCGACTATCCGAGCGTGGGCCCCGACCGGCCGGAGTACGAGCCGCGCGGCTGCCCGCGCGGCGCCGCGTTCTCCTGGTACACCTACTCGCCGACCAGGGTGCGTCATCCGTACGCCAGGGGTGTGCTGGTGGAGATGTACCGGGAGGCGCGGGCCCGTCTGGAGGACCCGGTCGCCGCCTGGGCCGAAGTCACGACAAATCCGGAAAAAAGGGCGAAGTATCAGCGGGCCCGCGGCAAGGGCGGCCTCGTCAGGATCACCTGGGCGGAGGCCACCGAGATCGTCGCCGCCGCCCATGTCCACACGATCCAGACCCACGGCCCTGACCGGATCGCCGGCTTCTCCCCCATCCCGGCGATGTCCATGGTCTCGCACGCCGCCGGCTCCCGTTTCCTCTCGCTCATCGGCGGGACCATGCTCTCCTTCTACGACTTCTACGCCGACCTGCCCGTCGCCTCGCCGCAGGTCTTCGGCGACCAGACCGACGTCCCCGAGTCGGCCGACTGGTGGGACGCCGCGTACCTCATCCTGTGGGGCTCCAACGTCCCGGTGACCAGGACCCCGGACGCCCACTACATGGCCGAGGCGAGATACCGGGGCCAGAAGGTCGTCGTGGTCAGCCCCGACTACTCCGACGCCACCAAGTTCGCCGACGAGTGGCTGCCCGCCCATCCCGGCACCGACGGAGCCCTGGCCATGGCCATGGGGCACGTGCTGCTGAAGGAGTTCTTCGTCGAGCGGCAGACGCCGTACTTCGTCGACTACGTCAAGCGCTTCACCGACCTGCCGTTCCTGGTCACGCTGCGGCCCAAGGACGGCGCGCACGTCGCCGGCAGGTTCCTCACCGCCGCCGACCTCGGCGAGGACGGCGAGGGCGCGGAGTGGAAGACGGTGCTGCTCGGCCGGGGCGGGCGGCCCGTGGTGCCGAACGGGTCCGTCGGCTTCCGCTGGACCGACTCCGGCAGGGGCCGCTGGAACCTGCGTCTGGACACCGATCCCGCGCTGACCCTGCACGGCCGGCACGCCAGGACCACGGAGGTGCTGCTGCCCCGCTTCGACGGCGGGCCGGGGGTGCTGCGCCGCGGCGTGCCCGTGACCAAGGTCGGCGACCACCTGGTCACCACGGTCTTCGACCTGCTGCTCGCCCAGTACGGCGTGCCGCGCGAAGGGCTGCCCGGGACGTGGCCGACCGGCTACGACGACCCGGGCGAGCCGTGCACCCCGGCCTGGCAGGAGGCGATCACCTCGGTCCCGGCGGCGAAGGCGATCAGGATCGCCCGCGAGTTCGCCGCCACGGCGGAGAAGACGAAGGGCCGGTGCATGATCATTCTGGGCGCCGGCACCGCGCAGTGGTTCCACGGCGACACGATGTACCGCGCGTTCCTGTCACTGCTCATGCTCACCGGCTGCCAGGGGCGCAACGGCGGCGGCTGGGCGCACTACGTGGGACAGGAGAAGTGCCGCCCGTTCACCGGCTGGGCACAGCTCGCCTCGGCCCTGGACTGGTCCCGCCCGGCCCGGCAGACCCCCGCCACGCCGTACTTCTACCTGCACACCGACCAGTGGCGCTACGACGGCTACGACGCGGGGGCGCTGAGCTCGCCGCTGGGCGAGGGCGCGTTCACGGGGCGGCACACGGCGGAGCTGGTGGCGCAGGCCGTACGGAACTCGTGGATGCCGATGGCGCCGGCCTTCGACCGCAACCCGCTGGAGCTGGGCGAGGCGGCGGATCCGGTGGCGTACACGGCGGAGGAGCTGCGGGCGGGGCGGCTGCGGTTCGCCGCAGACGACCCCGACGACCCGCGCAACTGGCCGCGGGTGCTGACCGTGTGGCGGGCCAACGTGCTGGGCTCCTCGGGCAAGGGCAGCGAGTACTTCCTGCACCACCTGCTCGGGACCGGGTCGGGGCTGCCCGCGCCGGACGGGACCGCGCCGCGCGGCAAGCTCGACCTGCTGCTGACCCTCGACTTCCGGATGACCTCCACCACGCTCTTCTCCGACATCGTGCTGCCCGCCGCGACCTGGTACGAGAAGCACGACCTCTCCTCGACGGACATGCATCCCTTCGTCCACGCGTTCAGCCCGGCGATCAGCCCGCCGTGGGAGACGAAGACCGACTTCACCACCTTCCACGCGATCGCCCGGGCGTTCAGCGAGCTGGCCGGCCGGCGGCTCGGGGTGCGGAAGGACGTCGTCGCCGTGCCGTACCAGCACGACACACCCGGCGAGACGGCGTTCCCCGGCGGCCGGGCGCCCAGCGCGCCGGTCACGCCGAACCTCGTCGTGGTGGAACGCGACTACGGCGCGGTCGCCGAGAAGATGGCGGCGCTCGGGCCGCTGGCGGAACGGTCGGGGCTGCCGGTGAAGGGCGTGACGTTCCGGCCCGACGAGGAGGTGGCCTGGCTGGCGCAGCGGTGCGGGCTGGCGCCGTCCGGCGTGGCCAAGGGCCGTCCGCTGCTCGACACCGACGCCAAGGCGTGCGAGGCGATCCTCGCGCTGTCGGGCGCCACGAACGGCAGGCTGGCCGCGCAGGGGTTCGCCGAGCTGGCCGAACGGACCGGCACCGACCTCGGCGGGATCGCGCACCGCGACCTGCGGATCACCTTCGCCGACACCCAGACCCGGCCGGCCCAGGTGGGACCGAGCCCGGAGTGGTCGGGCAAGGAGGCCCCGGACCGCCGCTACTCGCCGTTCACCGTCAACGTCGAGCACGACAAGCCCTGGCACACGCTCACCGGGCGGATGCACTTCTTCCTCGACCACGACTGGATGCACGAGTACGGCGAGGCGCTGCCGGTCTACCGTCCCCCGCTGGACCTGGGAACCCTGGTCGGGGAGACCGGCGAGGGGCTCGTCGTGCGTTACCTGACGCCGCACTCCAAGTGGTCGATCCACTCCGAGTACCAGGACAACCTGATCATGCTCACGCTCTCCCGCGGCGGCCCGACGATCTGGATGTCGGTCCCGGACGCCGCGGCGATCGGGGTCGCCGACAACGACTGGATCGAGGCGGTCAACCGCAACGGGGTGGTGGTGGCCAGGGCCGTCGTCTCGCACCGGATGCCGCGCGGCACCGTCTACATGCACCACGCGCAGGAGCGGGTGATCGACGTGCCGCTCAGCGAGACCACCGGCAAGCGGGGCGGCATCCACAACTCGCTGACCAAGCTGCTGATCAAACCGACCCACATGATCGGCGGGTACGGCCAGCTCAGCTACGGGTTCAACTACCTCGGGCCGACCGGCAACCAGCGCGACGAGATCACCGTGATCCGCCGCCGTTCCCAGAAGGTGCGTTACTGATGCGGATTATGGCCCAGCTCGCCATGGTGATGAACCTGGACAAGTGCATCGGATGCCACACCTGCTCGGTGACCTGCAAACAGACCTGGACCAACCGGCCCGGGGTCGAATACGTCTGGTTCAACAACGTGGAGACCCGACCGGGCCAGGGCTACCCCCGCCGCTACGAGGACCAGCGTCGGTGGCGCGGCGGCTGGGTGCTGGACCGCAAGGGACGGCTGCGACCGAGGACCGGCGGGCGGCTGCGCAGGATGCTGACCATCTTCGCCAACCCGGTGATGCCCTCGATCCACGACTACTACGAGCCGTGGACCTACGACTACGAGAAGCTGACGACCGCCCCGCTGTCCGACGAGCCGCCGGTGGCCACCCCCCGGTCGCTGCTCAGCGGTGAGCCGATCACCGTCGGCTGGAGTGCCAACTGGGACGACAGCCTCGGCGGCAGCCCCGAGACGCTGGTCCGCGACCCGATCGCGGAGAAGCTGGGCGAGCAGGTCAAGCTGGACTTCGAGCGGGCGTTCATGTTCTACCTGCCGCGCATCTGCGAGCACTGCCTGAACCCCTCGTGCGTCGCCTCCTGCCCGTCCGGCGCGATGTACAAGCGATCGGAGGACGGCATCGTCCTGGTCGACCAGGACCGCTGCCGGGGCTGGCGGATGTGCGTCACCGGCTGCCCGTACAAGAAGGTCTACTTCAACCACAAGACCGGCAAGGCCGAGAAGTGCACGTTCTGCTATCCGCGGGTCGAGGTGGGGCTGCCCACCGTGTGCTCGGAGACGTGCGTCGGGCGGCTGCGCTATCTGGGCCTCATGCTCTACGACGCCGACCGGGTCGCGGAGGCGGCGTCGGTCACCGCCGACGAGGACCTGTACGAGGCGCAGCTCTCCGTCTTCCTCGACCCCGACGACCCCGCCGTCGCCCGCGCGGCGCTGGAGGCCGGGATCCCCGAAGAGTGGCTGGCGGCGGCGCGCCGGTCGCCGGTGCGCGACCTGATCGTCCGCTACCGGCTCGCGCTGCCGCTGCATCCGGAGTTCCGCACCCTGCCGATGGTCTGGTACGTGCCGCCGCTGTCGCCCGTGGTGGACGCGCTCGCCACGACCGGGCACGACGGCGAGGACGCGGGCAACCTGTTCGGTGCGATCGACGCGCTGCGCATCCCCGTCTCCTACCTGGCCGAGCTGTTCACCGCCGGTGACCCCGGGCCGGTGACGCTGGCGCTGCGCCGCCTGGCCGCGATGCGCTCGCACATGCGCGCGGTCAACCTCGGCGACGAGCCCGACCCGTCGATCGCCGCCGAGTGCGGCCTCACCGCCGCCGACATCGACGCGATGTACCGGCTGCTCGCCCTGGCCCGCTACGACGAGCGCTACGTGATCCCCACCGCCTACGAGGGGACCACGCCCGGCCGGATCGAAGAGACGGGATGCAGCCTCGACTACGACGGCGGCCCCGGCATGAACGGCCCCTTCGGCGAGACCTCCGGCCGTCCGGTGCCCGTCTCCATCGAGAGCTTCCACGGCCTCAAACAACGCCAGACCAGCGAGGAGGTCACCCGCGACCGGGTGAACCTGCTCAACTGGGACGGCCGGGGCGCCCCCAAGGGCCTGTTCCCGCAACGCGACACCACGGAGGAGCCGTGACGACCGCCACCCTGATCCGGCAGGCGGCCTCCGAGCTGCTCTGCTACCCCGACGCCGCGCTCCGCGCCCGGTTGCCCGGCCTCGACTGCCCGGAACTGGCGCGATTCGTCGAGTACGCCAGGGGGTGCGCGCCCGGCGCGCTGGAGGCGCACTACGTGGAGACGTTCGACCTGCGCCGCCGCTGCTGCCTCTACCTGACCTACTACACCGACGGCGACACCCGGCGCCGGGGCGCGTCGCTGGCCAGGCTGAAGGTGCTCTACCGGGCCCGCGGCTGGGAGCTGACCGGCGGCGAGCTGCCCGACTTCCTGCCGGTGATACTGGAGTTCGCCGCCCTGGACGAGGCGGGCGAGCAGGTCCTGCGCAGGCACCGGGCCGGGCTGGAGCTGTTGCGCACGGCTCTGCGCGACTGCGGCTCGCCGTACGAGTGGGTGGTGGGGGCGGTGTGCGCGACGCTGCCGGAGATCACTCCGCGGGAGCTGGCGAAGGCGGCGCGTCTCGCGGAGGCCGGGCCGCCCGCCGAGGAGGTCGGGATCTGATGAGCTGGATCGAGACCGCGTTGTGGGTGGTCGCGCCTTATCTGACGCTGCTGGTGCTGGTGCTCGGGCTGGTCTGGCGGTACCGCTACGACCGGTTCGGGTGGACCACGCGTTCCTCGCAGTTGTACGAGCACCGGCTGCTGCGGATCGGCAGCCCGTTGTTCCACTTCGGGCTGCTGTTCGTGATCGCCGGCCATGTCGTGGGGCTGCTGATCCCGGAGAGCTGGACCGCCGCGGCGGGAGTCCCCGAGTGGGTCTACCGGTTCTTCTCGGTGACCGTCGGCGTGGTGGCGGGGGTGTGCACGCTGGCCGGGATCACGCTGCTGATCTACCGCCGCCGGACGACGGGCCCGGTCTTCCTCGCCACGACCAGGAACGACAAGGCCATGTACGTGGTGCTGGTCGCCGCGATCGTGGCCGGGCTGCTGGCCACGATGCTCAGCAGCGGGCTGGGACATCACGACTACCGGCTGACCGTCTCGCCGTGGTTCCGCGGCATCTGGGTGCTGCGGCCCGACGCCGAGGCGATGACCGCCGCCCCGTGGCCGTTCAAGCTGCACGCGGCGATCGGCATGCTGCTGTTCGCCGCCTTCCCCTTCACCCGGCTGGTGCACGCCTTCGCGGCCCCCATCGGCTACCCCTTCAGGCCCTACATCGTCTACCGCTCCCGGACGCCCCGCTGACCCCGCGCCGGGAAGGGAGTCGGCGCGGGGTCGGATCGGCGGGACCTACGGGAGTGCGTCGAGGTAGGCGCGGTGGCTGCGGGAGAACTCCTGGGAGTTGTACTTGTCCCAGTTGATGGACCAGGTCATCAGGCCCCGGAGGTTCGGATAGACGCCTCTGGGCTTGTACGGCCCGCAGTTGGCTCCCTTGGCGAGGCAGTCGAACGCCTTCTGCACCTCGCCCACGGTGGTGAAGCCGTTGCCGGCCCAGGGCGCGGCGGGCAGGCCGATCGCCACCTGGTCCTGGCGGAGTGCGGGGAAGGTCGTGCCGCCCGCGACGGGGAAGCCCGCGAGCAGCATGTCGGTCATGGCCACGTGGAAGTCGTGGGTGCCCATGGTGTGGTAGGCGTCGTCGAGCCCCATGATCGGGCCGGAGTTGTAGTCCTGCACGTGGAGCAGGGTCAGGTCGTCGCGCATGGCGTGGATGACGGGCAGGTAGGAGGCGGCGCGGCGGTCGGCGGAGCCGTTGGCGCCCGGCCCGTAGAACTGGTAGCCGAGCTGCACGAAGAAGGTCTCGGGAGCCATGGTCAGCACGAACTTCGCGCCGTAGCGGGCCTTGAGGGTGCGCAGGGCCGAGATCAGGTTGACGATCACCGGGGTGGTCGGTGCCCGGAAGTCGGTGTCGCCCTGGTTGAGATAGAGCGAGTGGCCCTCGAAGTCGATGTCGAGCCCGTCGAGGCCGTACCGGTCGATGATCGCGCCCACCGACTGGACGAAGGCGTCCCGGGCGGCCGTGGTGGTGAGCTGGACCTGGCCGTTCTGGCCGCCGATGGAGATGAGCACCTTCTTGCCCGCCGCCTGCTTGTCGCGGATCGCGGCGATGAAGTCGGCCTCGCTCTCGACCCCCGGGCACTCGGCGACCGGGCAGAGCCGGAACCGGATGTCGCCCGAGGTCACCGAGGTGGGCTCGCCGAAGGCCAGGTTGATCACGTTCCACTCGTTCGGCACATCACGCATCCGGATATATCCGGATCCGTTGGCGAACGACGCGTGCAGATAGCCGACCAGCACCCGCTTGGGCAACTGCCCGCCGCCCCCGCCCCCCGCGGAGGTGGTGCCGCTCACCTCGGCGGTGTACGGCGAGCAGTTGCCGGCCTGGTCGCAGGCCCGCACCCGGAACCGGTAGGTGGTCGCGGCGGCCAGCCCGCTCGCGGTCCAGGCGGTCACGTTCCCGACGTTCGCCGCCGTCCCGCCGTCCCGCGACACCTCGTAGCGAGCGATGGTTCCCGAGTCGTCGGTGGCGGCCGACCAGCCGAGCCGCAGCGAGCCGGCCGTGGCGCCGCCCACCGTCAGGTTGCCCGGGATCGACGGCGGCGTGGTGTCGCCGCCGCCGTTCCCGGGCGGGCCGTCGAGCACCACGTCGTCGGCCTGGTAGGCGCCCTGGCCGTACCAGCCGTTGACGTAGACGGTCACCGAGGTGGTGGACGCGCCGGTGGTGAAGGACGTGGAGAGCTGGGCGTAGGACGACGGCGAGGAGGTCCAGACGCTCTTGTCGGTGGTGCCCGTGCCCGCCGCGCCGAGGAAGACGTAGCCGCCGCGCACCCACGCGGAGAGCGTGTAGGAGGAGTTCGGCTTGACCGCGACCGCCTGCTGGCAACGGGCGAAGTCGCTGCCGGCGGGGGTGGCCTGGAGCGCCTTGGACCCGCTGTGGACCGGTGCGGAGATCTCCTGACCACCTGCGCAGGTCCAGCCGGCGAGCCCGTTCTCGAACCCCGGATTGGTCACGATGTTTGCCGCCGAAGCGCCGGTCGCCGGCAGTACGGCTCCGGCCAGGGCCAGCACGGCCACGGCTGCCACGCGTGCGAACCTCATTGCGTCTCTTTCACGGTCGCGGATCTCGGAGGGGATCTCGGAGGGGATCTCGGCTGGGATCTCGGCTGGGATCTCGGCTGGAAGGTACGGCTCGCGCCCGTTGGGGGGGACCAGGCGCGAGCCGTACCGGCTTGGCGGGGGTCAGAAGCCCGCGGTGATGCGGGTGAACTCCCACTCGGTCTGGGCGATGCCGCTGCAGTTGGAGGTCACGCCGCCGCCCGGGCAGGGACGGTCGCGGTTGACCGCCCAGTAGGCCAGGCGGGTCAGGCCCTTGGACTTGGCCCAGTCGCGGATCTGGGTCCACGTCTGCGGGCTGGTCAGCTCCTGCTGGTCGGACAGGCCGTTCATGCCGGAGATGCCCATCCGGGAGTAGGCCACCGCGTCGGTCCACCCGTTGGCCGACTTCAGCGCGTTCTTCAGCCCTTCCGAGGCGTTGACCGTGTCGGTGTACATGTTGGAGCCGCCGAAGTCGAACGGCATGATCGTGTAGTTGTCGATCGGCACCGCGAGGGCCTTGGCCTGGTTGATCAGCCGGATGCCGTGCGCGTTGGGGCCGGTCCTGGTGGTGCCGAAGGTCACGACGACCTTGACGTTCGGGTTGTTCTGCTTGACGATCTTCAGCCCGTTGAGGATGCGGTCCTGCACCGTGTAGTTCTCGAACTCGTCGGTGTTCTCGATGTCGAAGTCGACCACGGCGGGGCCGACCGCGTTGATGACCTGCTGCACCGCGCCCGCGAAGGCGGCCGGGGTGGAGCAGTTCGGGCCGAGCTTGTTGCCCGACCAGCCGCCGAAGGAGATCTGCACGTTGCCGCCGGCGGCCTTGATCTGCGAGATCGCCTGGGCGTCGGCGCCGCCGGTCAGCGGCCGGTTGCCGTCCCAGGCCGGGGTGCAACCGCCGCTGGCGAGGATGAACGCCATGGTGAAGGACTTGACGCCGGTGGCGCTCATCACGGTGGCGGGCGCGGGCGGGTTCCCCCAGCCCATGTAGAGGTACGGCGCGCCGGCCATCTTGCCGCCCGGGCCGGGGTTGGTGCAGCCCGTGGTGGTGCCGGTGACCGGCGAACTGGCCCCCGACTCACCCTGCGCGTTGTACGCCTTGACAGTGTAGGTGTGCGTGGTGCAGGTGGTGAGCCCGGTGATCGTGGTGCTGGTGCCGGTCACCTGGGCCCGCTGCGTGGCGCCCTCGTAGACCCGGTAGCCGGTGACGGTGCCGGTGGACGCACCCCAGCTCAGCGAGATGCCGGTGTTCGTGGCCCCGGTCACGGCAGGCGCCCCGGGAGTGCCGGGAGTGCCGGGGTTCGTCCCGCCCGCGCAGGAGGCGCCGTTGAACGTGCAGTTCGACGGCACCGCGGAGCCGGGGCTGGCGATGAAGCCGAAGCTCACGCTCGCACCGGCGGCCAGCGAGCCGTTCCAGCCCACGTTGGTGAAGGTGAACCGCTGACCGTTGCGGGACATGGTGGCGTCCCAGGCGGAGCTGACGTTGCCTCCCGCCGGCAGGTCGATGGCCACCTGCCAGCCGTTGATCGTGCCGGCGGTGCCGTTGGTGATCGTGTACTTGCCCTCGAACCCGGACCCCCATTCGGAGGTCTTGACGAAGGTCGCGGTGGCCGCTGCCGCATGGGCGGGGGCGGCCGCCGCCAGTCCGGCGCCGGTCAGGGCGAGGGCGGTGAGTACGGCGAGAGCCGTACGGCGGAGTCGCATCGGGGGGTGCTCCTCGGCTAGGGAAGGGTGGCGAGGTGGGGCTTGACGGTCTTGGAGAAGTTCCAGTTGGCGGCGGCGTCCCAGTTGATCGACCAGGTCATCGCGCCGCGGATGCCCGGGTAGGCGCGCGGCGGCACGAAGCTGCCGCAGTTGGTCCTGGTGGCCAGGCAGGTCAGGGCCTGGTTCACCGCCGAGGGGGAGACGACCCCGCCGCCGGCGGCGCCGGGTCCCGCGGGGAGGCCGAGCGACACCTGGTCGGGACGCAGGCCGTTCTCCAGCTGGATGCAGGCCAGCGCGGTCATGAAGTTGACCGTCCCCTGGGAGTACGCCTGCGACTGGTCGCAGCCGAGCATCGAGCCCGAGTTGTAGTACTGCATGTGGACGACGGTGAGGATGTCCTTGATGGCGAGGGCGAGCTGGAAGTAGCCCATGCCGGTCGACTGCATGTCGATGGTCTGCGGGGCCATCGTGATGATCAGATCGGCCCCGGCCTTGGCCCTGAGCTGCCGCAGCGCGTCGGCCATGTAGGTCGGGTTGAGCCCGTTCTCCAGGTCGATGTCCACGCCGTCGAAGCCGTAGCTCTGCATCAGCGCGTAGGCGCTGTTCGCGAACTGGGTGGCCGCCTGCGCGCTCGCCACCTGGACCCTGCCGAGTTCGCCGCCGACCGAGAGGATCACCTTCTTGCCCCGGGCGTGCAGGGCCTGGATGTCGGCCTTGAACTGGGCGTCGGTGTAGCCGCCGACGGCGGTGGCGAGTGCGGGGTCAAGGGTGAAGACGAGCTGGCCGGGTGTGGAGGTCGCCTCGGCGAAGGCCACCGCCACCAGGTCGTACTCGTTCGGCACCGCGCCGAGCTTCAGTTCGACGGCCGGGTTGACGAAGTTGTGCCAGTAGCCGGTGAGGAAGTGCTTGGGCAGCGGCCCCGAGGTGCAGCCGGAGGTCGTCACCGTCACCGGGTCGCCGGCCGGGCCCTCGCCGCCCGCGTTGTAGGCCGTGACGGTGTAGGTGTACGCGGTGCAGGCGGTCAGCCCGGTGATCGTGGCGGAGGTGCCGGTGACCGTGGTGACCAGCGTGGTCCCGCGGCGGATCCGGTAGCCCGTCACGGTGCCCGAGGCGGCCGTCCAGCTCAGCGCGACGCTGGTGTTCGTGATGGCGCCGACCGTCACCGGACCGGTCTTGCCCGGCACGCCGCCGGTGCAGCCGGTGGTCGTCCCGGTCACCGGGTCACTGGCGGGAGACTCGCCCGCGGAGTTGTACGCCTTGACGGTGTAGGTGTGCGCCTCACAGGTTCCCAGCGAGCCGATCGTGGCGCTGGTGGCCGTGACAGTGGCCTTGACAACGGTCCCTTCGTAGACCCGGTATCCGGTCACCGTGCCGCTCGACGCGGACCAGTTCAGCGAGATCGACGAGGCCGTCGAGGTCGCGGCGGGCGTGCCCGGCTTGCCCGGGACCGCCGGGTTGCCGTCGCCGCCGCAGGAGGCGCCGTTGAGCGTGCAGTTCGAGGGCACCGCGGAACCGGGGCTCGCGATGAAGCCGAAGCTCACGCTCGCCCCCGGCGGCAGCGAGCCGTTCCAGCCCACGTTGGCGAAGGTGAACCGCTGCCCGTTGCGGGACATGGTGGCGTCCCAGGACGAGCTGACCGCGCCCCCCGCGGGCAGGTCGAACGCCACCTGCCAGCCGTTGATCGCGGTGCCGGTGCCATTGGTGATCGTGTACTTGCCCTCGAACGCCGATCCCCAGCTCGACGTCTTGACGAAGGTGGCCGTCGCGGAGGCGGCCTGCGCGGGTCCGGTCATGACGAGTGCGGACATCGCAGCGAGCAACGCCACGACGAGAATACGGAGAATTCGCATACAGCCCTCGGCCTGTTGTGATGGGGGGTGGAGGATCAAGCGGGAGGGAAACGTCGAACGGCTCTGTTCGTGTTCACAATTACTTTTAGGAAAGTTTCCTAAAAGTTGCTTGGATCGTAGCCCTGACTACCGCGTCTTACAAGGCCCAAAACAAACGCCGGGGACCACCTCTCGGTGATCCCCGGCGTGGGTCGCGCCCGGCCCCTACTCCGCCCGCAGGCGCTCGCCGTACGCCATGGCTCCGATCTCCTCCCACGACGCGCCCCTGACCTGTGCTCGCAGCCCGTGCCCAGCACGCGGCCCTGCCTCGCGCTCGTCAATGCTTTTCCCCAAGTGGGTGCGATCCGTGCGCTTCGGTGTGGCGGACGACGCCAGTCGGTGCCGGATGCGGGCCGGTTGGGGCGTCGATCCGGTTGGGGATCACGCGCCAGGCCACGACGGCGGCGAGTGCCAGGACGGCGGCCATCACGCCGGTGGTGACCTGCATGGCCTCGACGAACGCCGTCCTGGCGATGGCGAGGGTCTGCTGCGCCTGAGCCGGAGGGAGTGACCCGGCTGTGTCGACGGCAGCGGCGAGCGATGACCGTACGGCGTCGGCAACTCTGTGGGGTTCCAGGGCTGGCGAGGCCAGTTCCGTGCGGTAGAGCAGTGCGTGGAGAGAGCCGAGGATCGCGATGCCCAGGGCGACGCCGAGTTCGTATGCGGTCTCGGAGACGGCCGACGCGGAGCCTGCCCGGTCCGACGGGACTGCGGAGACCACTGCGTCGGTGGTGAGGGCCAGGGCTAATCCGATCCCGAGTCCGATTGTGGCGAAGGCGACTGCGAACCACCAGTAGGCCGTTTCCCCCTTGGCGGGCACAAGGAGGGCCAGGCCGCCGGCGCCGGCGAGCATTGCCAGGCCGATTAGCCGGCCACGCTCGACCCGGGCGGCCAGCACGCCGACAAGTCCGGCGGCGGCGATGCCGGCCGCGATGATCGGCATCTGCCGTACGCCGGCCTCCAGGGGGCCGTAACCGCGGACGAGTTGCAGGTACTGGGAGACGAAGAACAGCAGTCCGCTCAGTGCGAAGATCGCCAGCAGGTTCGCCCCGACCGCGCCGGCGAACGCGGGCCGCCGGAACAGCCGTACGTCGATCAGCGGGTTGTGCAGCCGTCGCTGGCGGCGCACGAACAACGCTAGGGCGACGACGCCCGTCAGCGCCGCCGTGCCCGCTGCCACGAGATTGGCCGCGGCACCGGCGACTTCCTTGATCGCGTAGACGATCGGCACGATGCCTGCCATGGACAGCAGCGCGCTGAGCGGGTCGAACGGTCCTGGACGGGGGTCGCGGGATTCGGGGATGAGCCTGGCGCCGAGTACCACCAGCACGAGTGCTGCGGGAACGTTGATCACGAACACCGAGCCCCACCAGAAGTGCTCCAGCAGCAGGCCGCCGATCAGCGGCCCGGCAGCGGCGCCGGCTGTTGCCACCGCGCCCCATACCGCGATCGCCGTGGTGCGTTGCCGTGCCTGGACGAACAGGACACGGATGATCGACAACGTCGACGGCATCAGCGTCGCGCCGGCCACGCCGAGCAGCACGCGTGCCCAGATCAGCAGGCCGGCCGATGGGGCGAAGGCCGCCAGCACCGAGGCCAGCCCGAAGCCGGTCGTGCCGATCAGCAGCAGCCGTTTACGGCCGATGCGGTCTCCCAGAGCTCCCATGGTGATCAGCAGGCCGGCGAGCGCGAACGAGTAGGCGTCGGCGATCCACAACAGTTCGACTGCCGAGGGGCGCAGCGCTTCGCTGAGCGCCGGGATGGCCAGTGACAGCACGGTGCCGTCCACGGCCAGCAGGAACACCGCCAGGGACAGTACTGCCAGCGCCGTCCACTCCTGCCGCCCGGCTGGCGCTGACTGCGAACGCATCTCTCCTCCTGCGATATTCCACGATAGCCGACCGTCCAGACGGTTTTTAACCGACCGTCTGGACGGTATCTTGGATTCGTAGGCGAGGAAAGGAGCTGACATGGGCGCTGTTCTCCAGCGTGATGCGGACCGCACCCGTCGGGCGCTGCTCGACGCGGCGGCAGCGGCGATCAGGGCACACGGGCCCGGGGTGAGCCTGGATGCTGTCGCACGCGAGGCAGGCGTGTCGAAGGGGGGTCTTCTCCATCATTTCCGCACCAAGGACACGCTGCTGGTCGGCATGGTCGAGGAGTGGACGGCCCGGTTCGACGCGGCTGTGCAACGTCACGTCGACCCCGATGACGACAGGCCCGGCCGGTTGTGCCGGGCACACATCCGCGCCGCGTTCGACGACCTCGGGGTGGACGACCAACTGTGGGGCCATCCCTCGGTGCTCACCGCGCTGCTGGCCGTACCAGAGGTGCTCCACCGCGCCCGGGCGTCCGAAGATCGCTGGCGAAGCGACCTCGGTGCAGATGGGCTGCACCCGCAGCGGTCGCTGCTGATCGCCCGCACACTCGACGGGGTGTGGATGAGCGAATTGCTCGAAGGCCGTGTCGATCACAGCGAGCGACAGCAGACCCGCGACCTGCTGCTCGGACTGACCGAGCAGACCGGACCGCTCCTCCCCGGCACCACCGATGCGAGGAGGGACCGTTCGTGACGCCCGAGGCCTACCGCGCCATACCGGCGATGCCGGGCGCTCTGCCCGGGCTCGGTCACCTGCACCGTTTCGCTCGCGACCCGCTGGGATTCTTCACCCAGATGCGCGAGCAGGGTGATGTCGTGCGCTGGCGGCTCGGCCCGCAGCGCAAAGTCTTCATCAGCAACCCAGCCGACATCGCCGCCACCCTCCTCAACGTGGAGAAGACGTTCTCCATGGGCGACGACCACGGCTACGCCTTTGAGCTGTTCGCGGGCAACGGAATCATCGTCACCCACGGCGATTTCTGGCGCCGGCAACGCAAGATGATGCAACCCGCCATGAGACCTCAGCGGGTCGCCGGCTACGCCGACACCATGGTCGCGTTGACCGACCAGATGCTGGACGGCTGGCGAGACGGCCAGCGGCGCGACATCCGCGCCGACATGCTGGGCCTGACCCAGAAGATCGCCGCCAGAACGCTGTTCGGGGCCGACGTCACCGGCGACGCCGCGGCGGTCGGCCAAGCCCTCGACGTCGCCTCCCGCGAAATCGGAGCGGAGTTCCGCGGCATCACGATGTTCCTGCCGCCCTGGCTCGCCACCCCCGGCCGCCGTCGTCTCAAGGCGGCGATCCCTGAAATCGAGTCGGTCCTGTACCGCATCATCGACGAGCGTCACACCACGCACCCCGACGGACGACCCGACGACCTGCTCGCGCTGCTCATGGACGCCCGCGACGACGAGGGCCGCCCGATGTCCGACACTCAGTTGCGCGACGAGACCATGAGCCTCTACATCGCCGGACATGAGACCACGGGAAACACGCTCGTCTGGGCCTATCTCCTGCTCTCCCGCCATTCCGAGGCCCGCGAACGCATGGCGGCCGAGATCACCGAGGTCGTCGGCGACCGACTGCCGACAATGAACGACTATCGATCACTGCCCTACACCGAGGCCGTGGTGAAGGAGACCCTGCGCCTCTACCCGCCGGCCTGGCTGCTGCCAGTCCGCGCCACCGTCGACGTCGAGATCGCCAGCCACCGGATCCACGCAGGCACCGACGTGTGGATGAGCCAATGGGCCACCCACCGCGACCCACGCTGGTTCACCCACCCCGAGGAGTTCCGCCCCGAACGGTTCCTGGGAGAGACCGCCCGCACCATCCCGAATTTCGCGTGGTTCCCGTTCGGCGGCGGCCCCCACGTCTGCCTCGGCAGCCGCTTCGCCCTAGTCGAGGCCGTACTCATCCTCGCCACCATTGCCCAGCGCTTCCACCTGCACATCGATCCCGCGCTGGACCTGCCCCCACGCCCCCTGCTCACCCTTCAGCCCGGCCGAGACGTCCCCGCCCGCGTGGTCCATACCCCGCCCGCCTGACACCCACCGGAGCAAGCCGATGAGGATGACCGACGACCCGGACACCTGCGAGCGCCACGGACACTACTGCTTCGAGCTCCCCCACCATCTTTGAACTCGACGACGACGGCGAACTGCACTACATCCCCCACGCCGACGCGCTGCGCCCGCAGATGGAAGCCGCCGCCCGGGTGGCGCTTCCGCGCTGCGGTGGAGCCGCCCTCACACCGGTGCCGGAGGCGACGGTCACCTTGCTCCCCGCGCTGTTGGTGGAGCGCGAGGTCACCGACGCCCTGGTTGACTTGCTGATCGCCACAATGCATCGGGTGGGTGCGCCTGCCGAGCGCAAGGTCACCGAGGAACCCATCAACGCCTTCAAGCGGGTGTGGGGCAAGGAGAACCTCCTGTTCACCCCCTCTGACTAGCAGTTCAGCAGCCCACTGTCCCTTTCTCCCGTACTTGGTCTGCCCCCCGCTTCACTACACAATGCGAATCTGTGGAGTTGTTCAGATCGGCGGATACTCCCTCCAACCTGCCCGCTTAACGGGCATATTCTTGGGCGAATCGTGCCAAACTCCCTGGAGTCGCCATGTTCTTCGGCATCACCGATATCTGGACCTACGTCGTCGGCGCGTTCTTCATCATCCTGCTGCCGGGGCCGAACTCGTTGTTCGTGCTCTCGACGGCCGCGCAGCGCGGCGTCAGGGCCGGATACCGCGCCGCGATGGGCGTCTTCCTCGGCGACACGGTGCTGATGGTGCTCGCGGCGGCGGGCGTGGCCTCGTTGCTGCGGTCGAACCCGCTGCTGTTCACGATCGTGAAGTACGCCGGGGCCGGCTATCTGGCGTGGATCGGCTTCCAGATGCTCCGCTCGGCCTGGCGGTCCTGGCGGGACGCCGGGGAGACCGGCTCGGTCTCGGGCGAGGGAGCGACCCGGCCCGCGGCGCGTCCGTTCAGGAAGGCGCTCACGGTCAGCCTGCTCAACCCGAAGGCGATCCTGTTCTTCGTCTCGTTCTTCATCCAGTTCGTCGACACCACGTACGGCGCGCCGGCGCTGTCCTTCCTCATCCTGGGCGCGATCTGCCAGATCTTCAGCGTGCTCTATCTCTCCGCGCTGATCTTCGCCGGCACCTTCCTCGCCTCGCAGTTCCAGCGGCGGCGCAGGCTGTCGGCCGGGCTGACCTCCGGGGTGGGCGCGGTGTTCCTCGGGTTCGGCGCGAAGCTCGCCACCACCAGCCTCGGGTGAGGCGTCCTTCGACGTGGACGACTGCTTATTCCGTTGGATGGACCGTGACACCCCGAGTCGTGGGGTACCGTTGGCCAGCGACACGCCTCGCGCCTTGAAACGTTACTATGCCGTAACCCCGACGAGACCATCCCCGGACGCCTGAGCCACGTATTCCCGGGTAGCCGCCGGAACCCGGCCCCGGTCGTCGGCCGACCTACGGAGCGATCTTGACTCATCCCCCGGTCACCCTCCCCCGCCTCACCGCCCTCGCCAGACAGGCGGTGCCGCGGTTGCTCGAGGGCGTGGTCGCGCCCCTCGTCGTCTTCTACGCCGCGCTGGCGCTGCTCGGGTTCACGGGGGCGCTCGTCGCGACGGTGGCCTGGGTCTACGGAGGAGTGGCCTGGCGGCTGGTCCGGCGGCAGCGGGTGCCGGGCACGATGGTCGTCGCCGCGCTGGCGATCACCTTCAGGACCGTGGTCAGCCTGTGGCTCGACGACTCCATGGTCTACTTCCTCCCGCCGGAGCTCGGCACGATCTGCATCGGCGTCGTCTTCCTCGCCTCGGTCGGGGTGCGCAGGCCCCTGGTGCAGAAGCTCACCCTCGACTACATCCACCTGCCCTCGGCGGTGCTCAGGCACGAGAGGGTGCGCCAGT
This sequence comes from Dolomitihabitans soli, assembly GCF_022213955.1. GTDB lineage: Bacteria > Actinomycetota > Actinomycetes > Streptosporangiales > Streptosporangiaceae > Streptosporangium_A > Streptosporangium_A soli. The sequence continues at coordinate 26,665 of NZ_JAKNTW010000028.1, forward strand.
TCTTCCTCAGGATCACCCTGTTGTGGGCGTTCGTGCTGCTGACGAACTCCGCGGTGAGCATCTGGCTGCTGCTCCACCAGTCCGTCGGCACCTATCTGCTGGTGCGCACCGCCGCGGTCGCCGTGATCAGCGGGCTGGCCGTCAGCGTCTCGATCTACGCCTTCCGCCGCGTGCTGCGCAAGCTCCACCACGACACCCCGGCCAAGGCCATCTCTCCCGCATAACGCCCCGCCACAGCACAGCGCCCCGGCCAGGACCGTCTCCCCCGCACAGCGCTCCCGCCAGGACCCGTCCTCTCCCGCATGACGGCTCCGCCACTCCCGGGCCAACAACGCCCTCGGCCAGGTGATGGCCAGAGCACACCGGCAGGAACTCTCCCCCACCCCCGCGCTCGTGGCCGGACGAGACGTCAGGTGGCGATCCGCCCTTCCCCCGGCGGCGCAGCGGTGTACCTGAGGGGGTGGTCACCCCCGACGAAAGTGGGGGGTTACGGACGACCTTCGGGTCTGTGGCGGGCAGGTCGTCCCTTCGTAGCGTCGTGAGGGTGGGGCTTGGGCCCCTGAGAGACCTACGGGAAGGGCCACCTGACTTTCGGGGGCATCCCGGATGTTCCCTCGGCATCTATCCCGAAATGGTTCATAGGTGCCGTCCCCCTCGGACTCCCGGAGAGCTGCGAACAATGACCGACGCCATTATCGATCTTCTGCACCAGGTGATGACCTCACCGTGGGTGTACCTCGCGCTGTTCACGGTGGCACTGATCGACGGCTTCTTCCCCGTGGTGCCGAGCGAGACCTCCGTGATCACCGCGGGCGTGTTCGCCGCGACCGGTGATCCGAACGTCTTCGCGGTCATCGCCGTCGCCGCGCTCGGCGCCTTCGCGGGCGACCACGTGTCCTACCTGATCGGGCGGACCGGCGGGGCGCGGGTGCGGGCCCGGCTGAAGCCCGGCACGGCACGTCACAAGGCGTTCTCGTGGGCCGAGCGGGCGCTGGCCGAGCGGGGCGGACTCGTCCTGGTGGTGGCCCGCTACATCCCGGGCGGCCGGACGGCCACCACGATCACCATGGGCGCGGTCGGCTACCCGCTGCGTTCCTTCTCCATCTTCGACAGTCTCGCGGCCGGCTCCTGGGCGATCTACTCGGTCATGATCGGCTACCTGGGCGGCCTGGCCTTCGAGCAGGACCCGATCAAGGGACTGCTGCTCGGCCTCGGCATCGCCTTCACCATCACCGCACTGGTGGAAGCGGTCCGCTACGTCCGCAAGCGCCGCGCTCCCGTCAGGGAGGAGGAGCCGAGAGTCCTGGTCTCCCCTGAGGGGTGATCAGGGGAGGTTCCCAGGGACATCCCCGATTGTCCCGGCGCTGACCCACTGAATGTCCATCCTCGGGTCGCCCATATGAGGCGTCTCGGTCATCTCGCCATGTCTTCATCCTGTTGAAAGGAGTCCCGCATGACTGTGCTGGCGGCCTGCGTAGCCCTGCTGGGCTCGCTTTTCTTCGCCCTCGGCGCCGCGGTGCAGCAGTTCGAGGCCGCCCGCAGCGCGGAGCAGGGGTTGCTGCGCCTGGCCAGGCGGCCCCGGTGGCTGCTCGGCGGCGTCTCGATCCTGACCGGCGGCGCGCTGCACATCGTGGCGCTCAGCCTGGGCCCCCTCACGGTGGTCCAGCCGATGGGCGTGGCGAGCCTGCTGTTCGCGCTGCCGATCGCCGCCGCCCTGCACGGCCGCAAACCGCAACGGACCGAACTCGTCGCGGCGGCCACGGTCGCCGCGGGGCTGATCGGCCTGGTGCTGATCGTGCCCGAGCCCTCGGGGCCGACCAGCCTCTCCAGTTCCGGCGCGCTCACCCTCCTCGCGATCGCCGCCGTCGTGGCGGTGCTGCTGTGGCTGGCCGCCCGGCCCGCCACGCCGTCCGTCCGCGCGGGACTGCTGGCCATGGCGTCGGGAGTCCTGTACGGCGCGACGGCCACGCTGACCCGGGTGATCGTGGACGGCACCTGGGAACCGTGGTTCTTCCTCGCCGTCCCGTTGCCCGCCCTGATCGCCCTGGCCCTGCTCCAGCGGGCGTACGCCGTCGGCCACTTCGGCGTCGCCTTCTCGGTCCTTCAGGTGGCCGACCCGCTCACCGCCGTCGCCTTCGGCGCCATTCTGCTCGGCGAACCCCTGCCCACCGGCACCGCCAGCCTGCTGACCGCGTTCGCGGCGATGCTGCTGGCCGGCGCGGGCACCGTCGCTCTCGCTCGTACCACCCCCCTTCACCACACACACTGAACCGGAGCACCACCATGGCCTTGACCGCCACCGTCGATTCCGCCGCACCGGCCCCCCACCGGCTCGCCGTACGGCCGCGCCGAATCCTGATCGCGACCGACACCTACCTCCCGGACGTGAACGGCGCCGCCTACTTCACCCACCGTCTCGCCACCGGTCTGGCCGCCCGCGGGAACGACGTGCACGTCGTCTGCGCCTCCGACGAGGGGCCCGCGCGGACCGACGTGATCGACGACGTCAACGTGCACCGGCTGCGCTCGGCACGGGTGCTGGTCCACCCGACCATGCGCATCTCCGTGCCCGCCCGGCTGGACCGGCTGGTCTCCTATCTCTCGCCCGACGTGGTCCACACGCAGGGCCACTTCGTGGTCGGCCGGGCGGCGGTCGCCGCGGCCCGGCGCGCGGGGGTGCCCGTCGTGGCGACCAACCACTTCATGCCGGACAACCTCTTCCAGTTCGTCCGCATCCCCGAGCGGTTGCGGGCGAGGGCCGGACAGCTCGCCTGGCGCGACTTCAACCGGGTCTTCTCCCGCGCCGACCACATCACCACGCCGACCAGGATCGCCGCCGGCCTGCTCTCCGACAAGGGGTTCACCCGCGACGTCGAGCCGGTCTCCTGCGGGATCGACCTGTCGCGTTTCCACCCTCATCTGGAGCCCAAGGCGTGGGCCAGGAAGCGCTTCGACCTCCCCGACCGCGAGACGATCCTGTTCGTCGGGCGGCTGGACGAGGAGAAGCGGATCGACGAACTGATCCGCGCCCTGCCGCACGTGCTCAACCACCGTGACGCGCAGGTGGCGCTGGTGGGAAACGGGAGCCGTCAGGCCGAACTGCGGCACCTCGCCGACCGCATCGGGGTCGGCGAGCGCGTGCACTTCCTCGGGTTCGTGCCCGACGAGGCGATGCCGCAGGCGTACGCGGCGGCCGACGTGTTCGCCATGCCGGGGGTCGCCGAGTTGCAGAGCATCGCGACGCTGGAGGCCATGGCGTCCGGCCTGCCCGTCGTCGCCGCCGACGCGATGGCGCTGCCGCACCTGGTCCGTTCCGGCGAGAACGGCTTCCTCTACCGGCCGCGCGACGTGCTCTCCCTGGGCAGGCACCTCACGACGCTGCTCACCTCCGACGGCCTCCGTACCACGATGGGCCGTGCCAGCCGCGAGATCGCGCTCGGCCACGACGACCAGTCCTCCCTCGCCCGTTTCGAGGAGATCTACGAGAGGCTCTCCGCATGACCTCGCTCACCGGACCGGGTCACGGCCTCGCGGGGAGCCCGGAGCTCAGGGCCGCGACGCGAATCACCGCGGGGCCCGCGGAACCTCCGGCGCTCGTCCGGGTGCAGGCGTGGGCGGCGGCCGCCGGGCCGGTCGTCGCGCTCGCCGCGATGCTCTACGCGCATCTGCTGCCCGGCATCGGGATCAGCCCGCTCACCGGCCTGGTCAGCGATTACGCGCTCAGCGACGGCGGGCACGCGGCGATCCTCGTGGCCACCCTGGCACTGGCGTGGAGCTGCCTGTGGAGCGCCTACGGCATGGCGCAGGCCGACCCGGCGCGGACCGCCGCCACCCGGGTGCTGCTGATCGCCGCCGCGCTCGGCCTGGTGCTGACCGCGATCTTCCCCACCGACCCGACCGCCGGGGTGAGCACGATGGGCGGTGAACTGCACCGCTGGTCGTCGGCCCTGGTGTTCACCGGCCTGCCGTGCGCCGCCTGGATGCTCGCCCGCAACCGTCCCGAGCACCCCCGCTGGGGTTTACTCAAGGGCATGGCGCTGGTCTCCGGCCTCCTGCTGGCGGGCTTCCTCGCCGCCCACCCGGCCGCCCTGACCTCCGACCTCATCGCCGGCGGCTCCTACCACGGTCTGCTGCAGCGCCTGCTGCTGTTCAGCGACATGGCCCTGCTGCTGGCCGTCGCCACCGCCCTTCCGTTCACCGGAGCGAGACATCAGGGGAGAAATGTCCCAGTTACGTCGTCGGGGTGAACCTACGGTAACGTAACTTACGGTCTCGTAGATCGTAAGGGAGAGCACTATGCGTGAGTGGACTCAGACCGAGTTGCTGCACGAGCTCGAGCCGGTGGTGGCCGGGGAGCTGGACCGCCACCTCGCGGTGGCCAAGGAATGGTTTCCGCACGAGTACATCCCCTGGTCGGAGGGACGCACCTTCGATGGGGTGCTCGACGGCGAGCCGTGGCTGGAGAGCGACTCGAAGCTGCCGGAAGCGGCCAGGACGTCACTGATCGTCAACCTCCTCACGGAGGACAACCTGCCCAGTTATCACCACGAGATCGCCACGACCTTCGGGCGTGACGGGGCGTGGGGCACCTGGGTGCACCGCTGGACGGCCGAGGAGGGCAGGCACGGCGTCGCGCTGCGCGACTACCTGACGGTCACCCGCGCGGTCGATCCGGTCGAGCTGGAGCGGGCCCGCATGGTGCACATGGGCGTCGGCTTCACCACCGAGTACGGCACGATGCTCCAGCAGCTCGCCTACGTCTCCTTCCAGGAGCTGGCGACCCGCATCTCCCACCGCAACACCGGCAGGGCCTCGGGCGAGCCGAACTGCGAGCGCCTGCTCGCCAGGATCGCCGCCGACGAGAACCTGCACATGCTCTTCTACCGCAACCTGCTCGGCGCGGCCTTCGAACTGGACCCGAACCAGACGATGCGCGCGGTGACCGACGTCGTCACCACCTTCCAGATGCCGGGCACCACCATCGAGGGGTTCACCCGCAAGGCCCTGATGATCGCCAACGAAGGCATCTACGACCTGCGCCTGCACATCGACGACGTGCTGATGCCGGTGCTCCGCCAGTGGGCGGTGTTCGACAAGGCCGACCTGAACGGCGAGGGCGAGAAGGCCCGTGAGGAGCTCGCCGCCTTCCTGGCCAAGCTGGAGACCTCCGCCACGCGGTTCGTGGACCGCCGCGCGGCCCGCCGGGCGGCGGCGGCCTCCGCGTGACCACCACCACGTCCAGGCGGACCGCCCTGGTGACCGGGGCCTCACGCGGCCTGGGCGCCGCCATCGCCGAGCGTCTCGGGGCCGACGGGTGGCACGTGGCCGTCAACTACGCGCACGACACCGCCGGGGCCACCGCGGTCGCCGAACGGGTCTCGGCCGCGGGCGGCAGCGCCCACCCGGTCCGCTTCGACGTGACCGACGAGCAGTCCATACGGCAGGGCATCGCCGCGATCGCCGGGCGGTCGGGGCCGATCCACGTCGTGGTGAACAACGCGACCGGCCCGCAGCCCCTCATCCCGGCCGAGCGGCAGTCGTGGGACGACCATCTCGCCCAGCTCCGCTTCTTCGTCAAGGCGCCGCTGCTGCTCATGCAGGCCGTGCTGCCCACGATGCGGGAGGCCGGGTCGGGGCGGATCATCAACATCGGCAGCGAGGTCACCGACCTGGGCAACCCGGAGATGGGCCACTATGTCGCGGCCAAGGCGGCGATGCACGGCCTGACCCGTTCCTGGGCCCGCGAGCTGGGCCCGCTCGGGATCACCGTCAACACGGTCGAGCCCGGCTGGATCCCGGTCGAGCGGCACGGCGATGTCACCCCCGACGACACCGCCCCCTACCTGCGCGGCGTGGCGCTCGGGCAGATGGGCGTCCCCGCCGACGTGGCCGACACGGTGGCGTTCCTCGCCTCCACCGGTTCCCGGTTCATCACCGGTCAGCGCCTCGCCGTCAACGGCGGTAAGACCATGGCCTGATTTCATCACTTGTTGACTTCCTGGGTGGGCAGGATTAGCGTCGGCTTCATCACCTCGCCACGAGGCTCTGAGGAGCGCGCATGGACATCACCGACCCGCCCCTCGTCATCGACCTGGCCGAGGTGACGGCCGGGATGCTGCCGCTGGTGGGCGGCAAGGCGGCCAACCTGGGGGTGCTGATCGGCGCCGGGCTGCCCGTGCCCGGCGGATTCTGCGTCACCGCCGAGGCCTACCGCCGGGTGGCGGCGGAGGCCGGGCTCGACGAGGTCGCGACCGAGTCGGTGGCCGACGCCGGGCGGGCCAGGGAGCTGCTGCTGGGCGTGCGGGTGCCCGACGAGATCGTCCGCGCCCTGCGCGAGCGGGTGCGCGGGCCGGTGGCCGTCAGGTCGTCGGCCACCGCCGAGGACCTCCCGTACGCCAGCTTCGCCGGGCAGCAGGACACCTTCCTCAACGTGGTCGGCCCCGACGCCGTGGCCGACGCGGTGCGCAGGTGCTGGGCCTCGCTGTGGAACGACAGAGCGGTCGCCTACCGGCAGGCGGCCGGCGTCGACCACCGCGGGGTCAGGCTCGCCGTGGTGGTCCAGGAGATGGTCCAGTCGGAGGTCGCGGGGGTGATGTTCACCGCCGACCCGGTCACCGGACGGCGTCGCAGGGCGGTGATCGACGCGGCTCCCGGCCTCGGCGAGTCCGTGGTCTCCGGCGCGGTCAACCCCGATCACTTCGTCGTCGACATCCCCTCCGGCCGGATCGTGCAGCGCCGTCCGGGCGACAAGCTGCTCGCCGTACGATCGTTGCCGGGCGGCGGGGTGCAGCGGGTGGCGAACGGCGCGGAGGAGCGGTCCTGCCTCACCGACGGGCAGATCGGCGCGCTGGCCAGGCTGGGCGCCGAGGTGGAGGACCACTACGGCGCGCCACAGGACATCGAGTGGGCCGTCGACGGCGACGGCACGTTGTGGCTGACCCAGTCGCGTCCCATCACCACGCTGTATCCGGTGCCGGAAGGGCCTGACGGGCTGCGGGTCTACTTCTGCGCGAGCGTCGCCCAGGGGCTCTACCGGCCGATCACGCCGATGGGCATGTCCGCCTTCCGGCTGCTCGCCTCCTCGATGGCCGCGGAGTTCGGCTTCCCCGTCGCCGACCGGCACGCGGGACCGCCCATCTTCGCCGAAGCGGGCCAGCGGCTCTTCCTGGACGCCACCGGGGCCATGCGCAGCCGCGTGGGGCGCGCCCTGATCCCCCGGGTCCTCGACTTCATGGAGGCGAGGTCGGCCGTGGTGATGCGCGGCCTGTTCGACGACCCCCGCCTCACCGTCACCCAGCGCTCGCGGCTGCCCGCCCTGCGCAGGGTGGCCAGGCTCGCGCTGCGCCACCGGATTCCGCCCCGGGTGCTCAAGTACCTGCTGCGCCCGCACACCGCGGCGGCCGACCTCGCCCGGCTGGAGGCCCGGCTGACGGCCCGCCTCAAGGCGCCGCCGCGTCCCACGTCCACCGCCAGGCTCGACTACGCGGACCGGGCGCTCAGCTCGGCGATGATCACCGTGCTGCCCGCGGTGTTCCCCGCGATGGCGGCCGGGTTCGCCTCGTTCGGGCTCGCCTACCGGCTGCTCGGCGAGCGGGCCACCAGCGCGGAGTTGCAGACCGTCCTGCGCGGCCTGCCCGGCAACGTGACCACCGAGATGGACCTGGCCCTGTGGGCGCTGGCGAACCGGCTGCGCGAGGACGAGCCGGCCACCCGCCTGCTGCTCGACTCCTCCCCCGCCGACCTGTCCGCCCGCTACCGGACCGGCGGGCTGCCGCCCGTGGTGCGCGAGGAGCTCGCGGCCTTCCTCGCCAGGTACGGCATGCGGGCCGTCGCCGAGATCGACCTGGGCCTGCCCCGCTGGTCGGACGATCCGGCGCACATCCTCGGCGTGGTGGCCAACTATCTGCGGCTGGAGGACCAGTCGATGGCGCCCGACGCGCTGTTCGCGAACGGGGCGGACGAGGCCGTCCGCATGATCGCCGAACTCGGCCGCCGGGCGGGCGGGGCGCGCGGCCGGCTCGTCCGGGCGGCCCTGCGCCGGGCCCGCACCCTGATGGGGGCGCGGGAACTGCCGAAGTTCCTCATCATCACCACCCTGGCGGCGGTCCGCGAACAGCTCGCCGAGGTCGGCGCCGAGCTCGCCGGGCAGGGCAGGCTGGAGACGCCCGGCGACGTCTTCTTCGTGACGTTGTCCGAGGCGAGGGCCGGGCTCGGCGGGGCCGACCTGCGTACGGTCGTGGCCGAGCGGCGCGAGACCTACGGGCGGGAGCTGTCACGGCGCAGGGTCCCGCGCATCCTGCTGTCCGACGGCACCGAGCCCGAGGCGGTCGCCGCGGCGGCCGCCCCGCCCGGCGGCGCGATCACCGGCACGCCCGCCTCGGCGGGCTCGGTGACGGGCGTCGCCAGGGTCGTCCTCGATCCGGAGGGGGCGAGGCTGGAGCCCGGCGAGATCCTCGTCTGCCCCTCGACCGACCCCGGCTGGACCCCGCTGTTCCTCACGGCGGGCGGCCTGGTGATGGAGATGGGCGGCGCCAACTCGCACGGCGCGGTGGTCGCCAGGGAGTACGGCATCCCGGCGGTGGTCGGCGTCGCCCACGTCACCGAGCGGGTGGAGACCGGCCAGAAGATCACCGTGGACGGCACGTCCGGCACCGTCGTCCCCGCCTGAGAGGGTTCACTCCCGGGCGGCGAGGGGGAATGATGCTGAACATGACGCCGGACAAGGTCTACGCCGAGGCGCACGCCCGCAGCATCGCCGACCCGGAGGGCTTCTGGGCCGAGGCCGCCGAGGCGGTCGCCTGGACCCGAGCCCCCCGGCGCGTCCTCGACTCCGGCGACCCGCCGTTCTACCGGTGGTTCCCCGACGGGGAGCTGAACACCTGCCACAACGCGCTCGACCGGCACGTCGAGGCCGGGCACGGCGACCGCCTGGCGCTGATCTACGACAGCCCGGTCTCGGGTTCCCGCGCGTCCTACACCTACGAGCGGCTCCGCGACGAGGTCGCCCGATTCGCCGGGGTCCTCCGCTCGCTGGGGGTCGGGCGCGGCGACCGGGTCGTGATCTACATGCCGATGGTCCCCGAGGCGGTCATGGCCATGCTGGCGTGCGCCCGGCTGGGCGCGGTCCACTCGGTGGTGTTCGGCGGGTTCGCCCCCAAGGAGTTGGCGGCCCGGATCGACGACGCCCGGCCGAAGGTCGTCGTCGCCGCGTCCTGCGGCATCGAGCCCACCCGGGTCGTGCCGTACAAGCCGATGCTGGACGCCGCGCTGGAGCTGGCCGGGCACGCGCCCGAGCGGTGCGTGATCCTGCGGCGCGAGCAGGCGCCCGCCGAGCTGGGCCCGCGCGACCTCGACTGGCACGAGGCGATGAGCGCCGCCGAGCCCGCCGGCTGCGTGCCGGTCGCGGCCACCGACCCGCTCTACATCCTCTACACCAGCGGCACCACCGGACGCCCGAAGGGCGTGGTCCGCGACAACGGCGGGCACGCGGTGGCACTGCTGTGGAGCATGACGGCGGTGTACGGCATGCGGCCGGGCGAGGTGTTCTGGACCGCCTCCGACGTGGGCTGGGTCGTCGGCCACTCCTACATCGTCTACGGTCCGCTGCTGCTCGGCGCGACCACCGTGCTGTACGAGGGCAAGCCCGTGGGCACGCCGGACGCGGGGGCGTTCTGGCGGGTCATCGAGGAGTACGGCGTGCGGGCGCTGTTCACCGCGCCGACCGCGTTCCGGGCGATCAAACGCGACGATCCGTCGGCGGCCCTGCTCGGCGAGTACGACATCTCATCGCTCCGGGCCCTCTTCCTGGCCGGCGAACGCCTCGACCCCGACACCTACCACTGGGCGACGGACCGGCTCGGCGTGCCCGTCATCGACCACTGGTGGCAGACGGAGACCGGCTGGCCGATCGCCGCCAACCTGCGCGGCCTCGCGCCGATGCCCATCAAACCGGGCTCCCCGACCGTGCCCGTCCCCGGCTACGACGTGCGCGTCCTCGACCCGGACGGCCACGACTGCGCGCCCGGCGAGGAGGGCGCGATCTGCCTGCGGCTGCCGCTGCCGCCCGGCACCCTGCCCACCCTCTGGCACGACGACGAACGCTACGCCGAGTCCTACCTGACCGCCTTCCCCGGCCACTACCTCACCGGCGACGGCGGCTACCTCGACGAGGACGGCTACCTGTTCGTGATGGGCCGCACCGACGATGTGATCAACGTCGCCGGGCACCGGCTGTCGACCGGCTCGATGGAGGCGGTACTCGCCGCGCATCCCGCCGTGGCCGAGTGCGCCGTGATCGGAGTGGCGGACGAGCTGAAGGGGCAACTCCCCCGGGGGTTCGTGGTGCTCAAGAGCGGCGCGCAGGTCGATCCGGGGGCGCTGCGCGCGGAACTCGTCCAGGCGGTGCGCGACCAGGTGGGCGCGGTCGCCGCCTTCAAGCAGGTGGACGTCGTGACGGCGTTGCCGAAGACCCGCTCGGGCAAGATCCTGCGCAAGACCATGCGCGGCATCGTGGAGGGTACGGCGGAGCCGGTGCCCTCGACCATCGAGGACCCCGCGGTCCTCGACAGCCTCCGCGCGGCCATCGCCCGCGCGGACGGGTAAGAGATCACGGCAGGCGCACCGGGAACCGCCGGTAGCGGGCGGCCGGGGTCCCACGGGCCTGGAATCGGGTCCTGCGGGCCTGGAGCCGGGTCCCGCAGGTTTGGAGCCGGTCCCGCAAGGTCTGGAACCGAGGTTCCGCGCCTGGAATCGGGTCCTGCGGGTCTGGAGCCGGTCCTGCGGGTCTGGAACCGGCGGAGACGGTCGTCCGGTGCCGTGATGGCGGCCGCCACGCGCCGGCGTTCTGCGCGTCCAGATGGGCCCGCGGACGCCGGGCGCCCGCGGCCGGGGGCGCCAATGAGGCTCGCCGTACATCGGGCGTGACCTCCCGTTCGGCTCCTGTTGGGGCAGTGCGCCCGGACTTTCCGGCAAGTTGCACGGACGCAGACCGTACGGATAACGTAACCCACCGTAGCCGCCTTCCCTGGTAACCGGCGAAGACGCAGACCTCGGGCAACCCGCTATCTGGGGAGAAGAGTATGAGACTGGACTTTGTGGGCGTTGATCCGGCCAATCCGAATGACGACTGTCCCGCGGTGTTCGTGGACCCTGAGACGGGAGATTTCTTCTTCCAGGGCGACACGGTTACCGATCCGGACGTATTAGCGTGGATCAACTCCGACAGCCGAATCAAGGACACAGAGTCAGTTGTGCGACTCCCGGTCCACATGGCGGAGATCATCATGGAGGCGGCCAGTGGTGGTTACGAGCGCGGTCGGCGGCGTTTCTCGCGTGAGACGCATCCCCGGCCCACTGAAGACCTACGGTCCAGGCGAGAGCAAGCCGTCGTTCGCTGCGCTGCTGGCCGGGTGCACCACATCGGCGGTGCACCTGGAGATGCACGACCAGCACATGACCACGGATCAGGGCTACCTGGCGTGGAAGGCGGGCCTCCCCCAGCCTGACACCGAGAGCATGAAGGCGTTCCGGGCGATGATCAGGGGAGCGGTCATTCGCGGCGTGCGGGTGCGGCGGGCCCGGATCGTCTCCGAACCGGCGAGCGACTACGTGCGTTGGGAGCACAGCCTCACCTCCGGCCACAACATCGCCGCCGGTGAGCTCGTCCGCTGGCTGCCGCGCCCGGTCGCCTCCACCCTGGCGATTCCGGGAAACCCGTTCTGGATCTTCGATGGGCGGCTTGTGCGCTTTACCCTGTTCAGCGGCAATGGCGAGGTCACCGGACACCAGTTCACCGACGACCCCGCCGTCATCGACGGCTGCCTGACGGCTTTCGAGACGGTGTGGGAGATCGCAATCGACCACAAGGAGTACCGTCTCCATGGCAACTGACCATCAACGTGCCTTCCTCATCCTCCTCCAGCGTCCAGCAGGCTAGGCAGGCCCTTGCCGACCAGCTTCGAGAGATCCGCCTCAGCGCCGGGCTCTCCGCGAAGGAGCTGGCGGCGCGGGCCGGCTGGCACGGCAACTCGAAGGTGAGCAAGATCGAACACGCCATCCGGCCGGCATCGGCCGAAGACGTCCGCGACTGGTGCCGCGCGTGTGGCGTCTCCCCGCAACGGACCGTCGAACTGCTCGCCGAGCAACGGGCGATGGCCGGCATGTGGGTCTCCTACCAGCGGCTGAACCGGGCCGGCCTGCGCCAGGCGCAACTGTCGGTGCGCCCGGTCTACGAACGCGCCCGCCTGATTCGCGCCTATCAGTCGCGAACCTTTCCCGGGCTGATTCAGACCGCCGCGTTCACCACGACGACCCTGGAGCAGGTCCGCATTCGCCAGGGCGTGCAGATGGACGATGTCGCCGCCGCCGTCGCGGAGCGGATGGATCGCCAGCGGGTGCTCCGGGAGGGCCGGCGCAAGTTCGTGTTCGTCCTGGAGGAGGCCGTTCTCCGGTATCGGCTCACCGAGCCCGCCGCGCACGCCGAGCAACTCGCGCACCTGCTCGAGGTGATGAAGCTCCCCTCCGTTTCGCTGGGCCTGATTCCGCTGGCCGCCGACCGGGTGTGCAATCGCCCCGTCGAGGGGTTCGTCCTCTTCGGCGATGAACAGGTGTCGGTCGAGTTGGTGTCCGGCTACTTGACGATCACCCAGCCGGGTGAGATCGAAATGTACGCCAGAGAATTCAACGCGCTTTCGTCCATCGCGGTGTACGGCAATGCCGCCCGGGAGTTGATCGCCGCTGCGCAGGAGGCGCTTAACTGAAGGGGGCAATTTTGGGCAACATCATTGAGCGCCGCGTCGGCGGGCTCCTACCGTCACAGCATGACCCCCGGACAGAAAACTCATGGCAACGACGCGCTCACCGGCCGATCCGTTCCCGAACTGACGGGTGAACAAACAGACATCGCCGTCCCCGAACTCACGGTGGAGCAACATGACATCGCTCTGGGGGTCGTGCGGAGACTGCTGGCCGCACGGGGCCTTCATACCCACCACGTGAACCACGTCGGGCTCACCCTTCTCGCGGGACGCCCGCCATGGGGCTCCGGCGCGCTCCGCCATTACGCCCCCGAACTGCTGGTGTTCGCCCCGCTGGGATGGCGGGTCGCGACGGTCAGCGTCGGCGCGAGTTCCGGATCCTATTTCGTGTCCGTACCGGCCGCCGGCCCAGAGCCGTATATCGTCCCTGCCGACCTGCCCGAACAGGTGGCAGAACTGATTCCCGGCTACCAGGAAGGCACGGCGGACCATTTAGGGACGCCCCATTATTGACGCCGAAAAGAAAAGGCGAACCATTTCTCAGGTGTGCGGATCAGAGCCGGGCGAACGAAGAAGAACGGCCCGGCGCCACCCGGATCAAGTCGAGAAGCAACCAAGTTGAAAGCAGATCTTCAGCGACGCATTTTACCTTTCCAGTATGCGGATCAGATGGATTGTCTCGGGGGTGCTGGCGCTGATGACGGCCGGCGGCGGTGCCATGGCGTGGGCGATCATGCAGGGCGGGCCCTCGGCTCCGCCGGACGGACCGTGGCCGACCGACGGCTGGGTGTGGGTCGCGATGTGCGGCGAGGACGACCCGCAACCGCGCTGCTCCGGCCGGGGCCCGGCGACCGGCCCGGAGGAGAGGTCGGTCATCGCGACCCTGAGCGGGCTCCCCGGCATCTCCGGGGTGGAACCCTCGGGTGCGAGCGCGATCGTCAAGGCCGCCATGCGTGACCGGGAGCGCTTCCCGCAGGTGAAGGCCGCGCTGGAGGGGAAACCAGGCGTGGCCGGCGTGACGGGCGTCCCGAAGGGTTTCTGGCAGGGGAAGTCCGACGTCGGCGTACTGCTCTGCACGGCGCACGGGTGTGACGGCCGGGGCGCCGCGACGGAGCCCGAGAAGGACGCGATCTACGAGTGGCTGCGGGCCCAGCCCGAGGTGGCGGAGGTCTACTTCGCCGACCGTGCGCACGCGGTGCGGACGGCCGAACACGACGTCCGGGGCGGACTGCTGAACGGGAAGCCGGACCCGGACCCGGCCGAGTCCTTCCACGTCAAACTTCTCCGGCCCGACCGGTCCGCAGCCATCGAGCGAATCCGCCTGGCGGTCAAGAACCTGCCGGGGGTGCATTGGGCGGGCTACGGCCAGCCTTGATCCAGATGAATCCGGCCTACGGACGGCAGGGTGCAGTGGGTGAGCTTCGGCCAACCTTGATCCGAATGAATCCGGCCAGCGCGCGCGGCAGGTGCAGTGGGCCGGCATCGTCCAACCCCTGATCCGGATGAATCCGGCCGCCCCGTGGCAGAACGCAGTGGGCCCGCTTCGGCCGGCCCTGATCCGGTGCTCACGGATCACCGCCGAACCATCCGGACGGGTGCGGACGAGACGCGTTTCGTCGTCTTCCATTGACACGCGAGCGATCGTGGGATCTGCTCCGGATCATCACGTGCACACCGATGCCGGTGTGCGGTCCGAGGAGGAGACCTGTGCGTCTGCGCATCGCGTTGACGAGCCTCACGCTGGCGGCGGCGTCGATCACGACGCCGCCGGCCCTGGCCGAGCCCGTAGCCCCGACCGGCGTCCAGCGCGGATGCGATCCGCTGACGGGCGGCGACTGCCTGCTGCCGTTCCCCAACGACTGGTTCACCACCGAGGCCCGCACGCCGACCGGGCGGCGCGTGGATCTCTCCGTGGAGAGCATGCCGAAGAACACGGCGGGCACCCCCGTCGATCCCGCCCTGTGGAATCTGGCCGACGGCTTCTCCCCCGGGTCGATGCTGCTCGCGCACGTCCCCGGCCTCGACCTCGTGAAGACGGGCGCGGCACCGGTCACCGACGTGGGCCGTTCGCTGCGCAGGGACGCGCCGATCGTGATCGTCGACACCGTGACGGGTGAGCGCCATCCGTACTGGGCCGAGCTGGACGCGAACGCGACCGACCCCGCGCGGCGGGCGCTGATCGTGCGCCCCGCCAGAAACCTCCGGGAAGGCCGCCGTTACGCCGTCGCGCTGCGCGGGTTGAAGGACGCGGCGGGCGAGATCCTGCCCGCTCCTGAGACCTTCGCCCGGCTGGTCGCAGGCAGGCTCGGTTCCGGGGACCCGCTCGCGGAGCGGCAGCGGGCGCTGCGCCGTACGTTGGTGGATCTGGGGCGGGCCGGGGTCGGGGTCGACGGCCTCCAGCTGGCCTGGGAGTTCACCGTGGCGAGCGAGCGCGGGATCGCCGGGCCGGTGCTGCGGATGCGCGACGAGTCGCTGCGTGCGCTGCGGGGACGGTCGCCGGAGTTCACCGTGGCGTCGGTCACCGACTTCACCCCGGCGCAGGACGCGCACATCGCCCGCGAGGTCACCGGCGAGGTGCTGGTGCCCAACTATCTGGACCGGCCGGGCGGCCCGCCGGGGGCGAACCTGAACAGGGGCGCGGACGGGCTGCCCCGGCCGCTGGGCGACCTGGCGCGGGCGTCGTTCCAGTGCGAGATCCCACGCTCGGCGTTCGATCGTCCGGCCCGGCCGGCCCTCTACGGGCACGGCCTGCTCGGCAGGGCGACCGAGGTGCGTGCCGGTAACGTGCGCGCGATGGCGGGCGAGCACAATCTCCTGTTCTGCGCCACCAAGTGGATCGGCATGGCGGAGGAGGACGTGCCGAACGTGGCCGGTGTCTTCTCTGACTTCTCCCGGTTCGGCACGGTCGCCGACCGGTTGCAGCAGAGCCTGCTCAACTTCGTCCTGCTCGGCCGGGCCATGCTCACCAAGGACGGGCTGGCCGGGCACGAGGCGTTCCAGGACGAACGGGGGCGCTCGCTGATCGACCGGCGGGCCACGCTCGCCTACGACGGCAACAGCCAGGGCGGTATCGCGGGCGGCGCGCTGGTGGCGGTCTCCCCCGACATCAGGAACGCCGTGCTGGGCGTGCCGGGGATGAACTACAGCACCCTGCTCAACCGCAGCGTGGCCTTCGCGCCGTTCCAGCAGCTCATGAACGGCCACTATCCGGACAAGCTCACCCAGCAGCTCTGCTTCGCGCTGATCCAGATGCTCTGGGACCGGGCGGAGACCAACGGCTACGCCCAGCACCTCTCCGGCGATCCGCTGCCCGGCTCGCCCCGGCACCGGGTGCTCCTGCACGTGGCCTTCGGCGACCATCAGGTGTCCACGGTCACCGCCGAGGTCATGGCCCGCACGATCGGCGCCGGGATCCACCGTCCCGCGATCGCCGCCGGCCGCAACCCGGATGTCGTGCCGTACTGGGGGATCAGGAGCCTGCCGCGCCGGCCGTACGCCGGGTCGGCCATGGTCGTCTGGGACAGCGGGACGCCCGCGCCGCCCCTCACCAACACCGCCCCGCACGGCCCGCAGTACGGCCGGGACGCACACGAAGACCCGCGCCACGACAGCGTGGCGCGGGTCCAGAAGGCCTACTTCTTGGCGTACGGCCTGTTCTCCGACGTCTGCGAGGGTGCGCCCTGTACGGCGGAGCCGGTGACCTGAGCGCGGCCCCGCTGGGGCAGCTGGTAGGCCCACTGCCAGACGAGCTCCAGCGGGCCACGGTCGAAGCGGCGCAGCCACAGCGAGGTCAGCACCATGAACATCAGGCAGATCCCGGCCCAGGCGCCGATCACCCACCAGGGGCGGAAGTCGGCGAAGCGGGCGGCGAGGCCGAATCCCCAGCCGTAGCAGAGGACGGCAGCCGCCAGGTTCTGGAAGACGTAGCTGGTCAGGGCGCTCCGGCCGACGTTGGTGACGCTCCGGCGCACCAGGCCGGGGGTTTCGCGCATCTTCGCGACGACGGTGGTGATCAGGCCGAGGAGGCCGAGCGCGACCATCGGCGGCAGCAGGTAGCGGTCGACCAGGAACCAGCCCGGGTCGGCGTAGGCGGTGACCAGGTTCAGCGGCAGCGCCACGCCGAGCCCGCCGATCATCAGCTTGGTCCGCAGCTTGGCGCCGCGCTCGCTGGTCTCGAACACACCGGCCCGCATCAGCCGCGAGCCGAGCAGGAACAGCACGGTGCCCATCGGGATGATGAAGACCGCTTCCATCCGGTAGACCGCCAGCAGGTCGAACCGTGATATGACCTGGTCAAGCCAGGTCCCATGGGTGAAGAGGTCGGTCGACTCGCCGTTCAGGCTGGTGGTCTCGGTGAGCATCCCGAGTGTGCCCAGCAGGACCACGGTCACGTGCAGCGAGCCCATGCCGATCATCCAGCGGCGGACCGACCCGGCGCTGCGCCCGATCAGGTAGGCGACGATCAAGGAGGTGATGGCGTAGCCCATCAGCACGTCGAACTCGAAGATCAGGAAGTAGTGCAGCAGTCCTTCGATGAACAACAGGCCGGCCCGCCAGAGATACCAGCCGGGCCACGGGGTGCCCCGGCGTTTCGACGACTGGTACTGCAGTTCCAGGCCCACGCCGAACAGCAGGGTGAGCAGCCCGAGGAACTTACCGTTAGCGAGGAAGCGCAGGAAGGTCTCCACCGCCCCCGAGCTCGTTCCGAGCAGGTCCGCGGGTCCGTTCGGGCTGGTGAAGATCCAGATGTTGGTGCCGAGGGTGCCCATGATGGCCACTCCCCGGAGCACGTCCAGCACTTCGATTCGCTTCATGTCTTTACGATCTCGCGCGAATCGGCCCAGGGCATCGTCGATGCGGCCCATTCCCGTGGTCCCCCGAACGATGTACATCGTGGAACTAAGGGTTGAGCTCGTTCAGCCGGGAGTAGCGCCGCCCGCCGGTGCGCGGAGCCGGGGGTCACGAGTCGAAGCCGAGGCCCAGCCGGTCGAGGGTGCGCAGCCAGAGGTTGCGCCGTCCCCGGTGGGCGTCCGCGCGGGCCAGCGACCACCGGGTCAGCTGGATCACCCCCGAGCGTAGCGGCTCCGGCGGGAAGGGGACCGGTTTCTCGCGGACCATCCGCAGCCGGGTGCGTTCCGTCTCCTCTCCGGCGAGCAGGTCGAGCAGCACGTTCGCGCCGAACCGGGTCGCCCCCACGCCCATGCCGGTGTAGCCGGCCGCGTAGGCGAGACGGCCTCCGTGCGAGCGCCCGTAGAAGGCGCTGAACCTGCTGCACGTGTCGATGACACCACCCCATCTGTGGGTGAACCGGACGTCGGCGAGCTGGGGAAACGTCTGGTAGAAGTGCTCGGCGAGCCTGACGAAGGTGGCGTCGCGCTGGTCTCGTTCCGGCCTGATCAGCCCGCCGTTGTGGTAGACGGCGTCGTAGCCGCCCCACAGGATCCGGTTGTCGCCGGTCAGCCGGTAGTAGTGGAACCGGTTCGCCGAGTCGCCGACCCCCTGCCGGTTGCGCCAGCCC
This sequence comes from Dolomitihabitans soli, assembly GCF_022213955.1. GTDB lineage: Bacteria > Actinomycetota > Actinomycetes > Streptosporangiales > Streptosporangiaceae > Streptosporangium_A > Streptosporangium_A soli. The sequence continues at coordinate 44,938 of NZ_JAKNTW010000028.1, forward strand.
ACGGCGGCGAGTTGCCCGGCGCTGAGCGGCTCCGTCATCAGCGCGTAGTCGTAGACGGGCACCAGGAAGTGGCCGAGCCGGCGCAGCAGCGGCGGGAAGACGCCGGTGCCGAGGGCTGCCTTGTCGGCCGTGACGGTCCCGCCGGCGGTGACCAGCCGGAGGCCGCGTCCCGTGGGGTGCCCGCCGGAGGTGATCGCGCGTACCCGCGTGCGCTCGTGGATCCGCACGCCGGCGGCCAGGCACGCCTCCCGCAGTCCCCACGCCAGGCGGGCCGGGTCGAGCATCGCGCACCCGTCGCGCTCCCACTGCCCGCCGACGTAGGTGGGCGAGTCCACCTCGGCCCTGACCTGGTCGCGGCCGAGCACGTCGAGCCGGATGCCCAGTTCGCGGGCCAGGGCGGCGGCGCCCGCCAGTTCCCTGAGCTGCCACGGCTCGGTCGCCACGTGCAGTTCCCCGGTGCGTTCGAAGGCGCAGTCGATGCCGTGCCGCAGCACCGTCCGCTCGATCTCGTCGAGGTTGGCCAGGCCCAGCCGTTCCAGCGTGCCGATCTCCTCCGGCCAGCGCGCCAGCCCGTTGGCCGGTCCATGGGTCAGCGTCGCCATGCAGAACCCGCCGTTGCGTCCCGAGGCCGCCCAGCCGATCCTGCCGCCTTCCAGCAGCACGACGTCCCGCGCCGGGTCCCGTTCCTTGGCCAGCAGCGCCGTCCACAACCCGGAGAACCCGCCGCCGACCACCGCCAGCTCCGCGCGGACATCCCCCGCGAGCGCGGCGCACGGCTCCGGTCTCGCCGTGCTGTCCAGCCAGTACGGCCTGCGCTCCGCGTCTCTCAGCGCCGTGCGGGGATCCATCCACGTCCTCACTTGCCTGATCAGGTACGGCGGCGCGCGTTGATCGAGTTCACCACGGCGATGGCCGCCCCGGCCGCGAAGATGAGCGTGCCCAGAATGTTGACCTGCGGCGGCACCCCGATCCGCACCGCGCCGTAGATCCACAGTGGGAAGGTCGTGGTGGACCCGCTGGTGAACTGGGTGATCACGAAGTCGTCGATGGACAGCGCGAAGGCCAGCAACGCCCCCGCGACCACGCCGGGCAGGATCATCGGCAGTGTCACCCGCCAGAACGTGACCCACGGCGTGGCCCCGAGATCGCGAGCCGCCTCCTCCACCGACCGGTCGAGCCCGACGACCCTGGCCCGCACGGTCACCGCCACGAACGACACCGCGAACAGCACGTGCGCCACCACGATGGTCCAGTACCCGGTCTCGACGCCCATGCTGACGAACAGCGAGAGCAGCGAGGCGCCCATGACCAGCTCCGGCGAGGAGATCGCCGCGAACATCACCAGGTTGGTCGCCGCCTGTCCCCGGAAGCGGTGGCGGCCGAGGGCGATCCCCATCAGGGTGCCGAGGACCGTGGCGATCACCGTGACGAGCAGCGCGATCGTGATCGAGTCGAGCACGGCGGCGGTCAGCAGGGGGAACTCGTCGAGCCGTCCCCACCAGGCGAGCGTGAAGCCCTGCCAGGAGACGTTCGACTTGCTCCGCGTGTCGTTGAAGCCGAACACGATCATCACGATGATCGGCGCGAACAGCCAGGCGAGGACGAGCCAGACGTAGATCCGCAGCAGCCGGTCGCCGGTTCTCATCGGGCAGCCGCCTCCAGCACGTTCTCGGTGCCGAGCACCCGCGCGTAGGCGAAGATGCCGGCCAGCATCACCGCCATCAGCGTGAACGACAGCGCCGCCCCCACCGGATAGTCGTTGTTGACCAGATACTCCGTCTGGATGATGTTTCCGATCATGGTGTTCGCCGGCCCGCCGAGGATCGCCGCGTTGACGTAGTCGGAGGTCATCGGCACGAAGGTCATCAGCACCCCGGCGAAGATCCCGGGCAGCGAGAGCGGCAGCACCACCCGGGTGAACGCCCCGGCGCGCGAGGCGTACAGGTCCCTGGCCGCCTCCACCACCGAGGGATCGACCCGTTCCAGCGACACGTAGATCGGCAGGATCATGAACGGCAGGTAGTTGTAGACCAGCCCGCCGATCACCGCCGTCGTCGTCTGCAGCACGTGGAAGTCCGCCGCCAGCAGGCCCGCCGACTTCAGCGGGCCGAGCAGCATCCCGTCGTCGGCCAGCAGGAACTTCCACGAGACGGTGCGCAGCACGAAGGAGACGAAGAACGGCAGCAGCACCAGCAGCAGGTACGTCGACTTGCGCGCGCCGCCCCGGAACGCGATCCAGTACGCCACGGGGTAGGCGAGCAGCACGGCCAGAACCGTGCCGGCCAGGCCGTACCCGGCGGAGCGCAGGAACTGGGTCTGGTATCTGGCCAGCGCGTCGGTGTAGTTGGAGAAGGCGAACGTCTGGGCGAAGCCGTTCACCACGTCGCCCTCCTGGGTCGAGACCGAGGCCATGAAGACCATCGGCACCACCAGGAACACCGCCAGCCAGAGCCCGCCCGGCAGGATCAGGAGGTAGGGGGTGAGCCGCCGCACGGCTCAGCCCTGGGTGATCGGCTGGAAGAGGTCCTCGAAGAACTTCTCCTCCGCGCTCGACAACGTCTTGTAGGACCGGAGCCTGGCCTGGTCGGCCTCCGACGGGTAGATCAGGGGGCTCTCGGCGACGCCTTCGAGGAACTTCCGGTCCTCGGCCTTCTTCGCCTTCGCGGCGTGGGCCACGACCAGGTCCCTGGTGGCGGGCACCGGGGTGATGTAGTTGATGTACTCCACCAGCATGCTGGCGATCTCCGGCCGGTAGACGTAGTCCATCAGGGTGAGCGCGTCGACCGGGTTCCGCGCGCCCTTGGGGATGCACATGTTGTCGGTCCAGATCGTGCCGCCCTCGTCGGGCACCACGAACTTCAGGTTCTTGCCCTCCGCGACCTGCTGGAAGATGTCGCCCGACCAGGCCATGGTGATCCACACGTCGCCGCGGACCAGCGCGTCCACGTAGTCGTTCTCGTAGTACTTGCGCACCAGGCCCGCGTCGCGCTGCTCCCTGAGCTTCGCCGCCGCCTTCTCCCAGTCGGATCTGCCCGACCTGTCGGGGTCGATGCCCAGCAGGAACATCGCGAAGTTGGCGACCTCCTGGGTGTCGAGCATCATGCCGATCTTGCCCTTGTACTTCGGGTTCCACAGCTCCTGGAGGCTGGTGATGTCGCCGTCGACGTACTCGGGGTTGTAGGCGACGCCGGTGACGCCGACCGTCCACGGGATCGTGTGGGCGTTGTTCGCGTCCCACACCGGGTTCTTCACCTTCTCGGCGGCGTTGGCGGCGAAGTTCGGCAGTTTGGCGTGGTCGAGCGGCACCAGGTAGCCCAGCGCCAGCGCCCGGCTGAGCTGGATGCCGTTGGTCATGACCATGAGGTCGTGGCCGATGTCCTGGTTCGCGGCGAGCAACGGCTGGATCTTGCCGAACCAGGTGGAGTTGTCCTGGATCGGCTCCTGGTAGGTCACCGCGATCCCGGTGTCCTTGGTGAACCGCTCCAGCGAGGGGTAGTCCTTGCCGTCCTTGTCGATGTAGAGGGGCCAGTTGGCGAACCGGAGCGCGCCGTTCTGCTTCTTGCTCGCCCAGTAATCGGCCACGGCGTCCTTCTCGGGCGGCGCGGCCTTCTTGCCCTGCACGCCGCACGCGCCGAGGGTGAGACCGGCGGCGGCCAGACCGGCGAGCCGGAGGGCGTCACGGCGGCTGTGCGTCATGCCACGGAGGAAGGCGGGGTCGTTACGAAGATCCATTGGGGGGTTCAACTTCCTATCGCGTACGAGTACTGCTGCTGCCACGACAGCCAGACCGAGTCCCCCCTTTCCGCGGTGGTGATGCCGTCGTGCGCGTTCTGCTGGAAGACCGTGACCTCCTCGCCCCCTGCGAGGCCCACGGCATAGCTGGTGGAGGTGCCCAGGTAGACCACCTCGGACACGGTGCCCCGCACCGCGCTGAGATTCCCCTCCGGCTCGCCCGCGGAAATCGTGATCTTCTCCGGCCGTACGGTCACCACGACCGCGTCACCCGCCTGGCGGCCGCCCCGCTCGACGAGCACCCGGCCGCCGGCCCCGAGCGGCAGTACGGCGGTGCTCCCGTCGATCCGCTCGACCGTGCCCGTCAGCAGGTTGGAGGTGCCGATGAAACCGGCCACGAACGGCGTCGCCGGACGTTCGTAGACCTCGCGCGGCGTGGCGAGCTGCTCGACCAGACCGTCGTTCATGACGGCGATCCGCTCGCTCATGGTGAGCGCCTCGTTCTGGTCGTGCGTCACGTAGACGAAGGTGACGCCGACCTCGCGCTGGATCCGCTTGAGCTCGACCTGCATGGCCTGGCGCAGCTTGAGGTCCAGCGCGCCGAGCGGCTCGTCGAGCAGCAGCGCACGCGGCTTGTTGACCAGGGCCCTGGCCAGCGCGACCCGCTGCTGCTGCCCGCCCGACAGCTCCCTGGGGCGGCGCTTCTCCCGCCCCGTCAGATCGACGATCTCCAGCATCTCGCCGACCCGGCGCCGGATCTCCGCCTCCGCCACCTTCCTGCGGCGCAGGCCGAAGGCGACGTTCTCCCGCACGTCCATGTGCGGGAACAGCGCGTAGGACTGGAACACCATGTTGACGTCGCGTTTGTCGGGCGGCACGTCGGTGACGTCGTGCCCGTGCAGGCGGACCGCGCCGCGCGAGGGCTCCTCGAACCCGGCGATCATCCGCATCGTGGTGGTCTTGCCGCACCCGGAAGGCCCCAGCAGGGAGAAGAACTCCCCCGCCGCGATGCCGAGCGTGACGCCCCGCACCGCCTGGACGACCTCACCGCGCGCGACGTACTCCTTGACGACCCCGTCGAGCTCGATGGCGGGGACCGGGGAGAGTCCGGGGGCGGCGGCCGCCGCCCCCGTGCCCGCCTGGGTATCGCTCATATCCAGGCCGTCCTCTTCGTCGCCGTGACCTATTCGCCGATGTAGTGCATGACGTGCTTCACCCGCGTGTAGTCGTGCAGGCCGAAGACCGACAGGTCCTTGCCGTACCCGGAGTGCTTGAAGCCGCCGTGCGGCATCTCCGAGACGAACGGGATGTGCGTGTTCACCCACACCACGCCGAAGTCCAGCCGGTTCGACATCCGCATGGCGCGGCCGTGGTCGGCGGTCCACACCGAGCTGGCCAGGCCGTACTTCACACCGTTGGCCTTGGTCAGGGCGTCGGCCTCGTCGCTGAAGGTCTGGACGGTGATGACCGGGCCGAAGACCTCGGTCTGGACCATCTCGTCGTCCTGCTCCAGGCCGTCGACGACGGTGGGGGCGAAGAAGTAGCCCTTCTCGCCGATCCGGGCGCCGCCGGTGACGACCTTGGCGTGGGCGGGGACCCGCTCGAAGAAGCCCTCGACCCGGGCGAGCTGGGCGGCGTTGTTCAGCGGGCCGTACAGGGCGTCCTCATCGGACAGGTCGCCGGTCCTGGTGGCCGCGGCGGCCTGGGCGAGCGCCTCGACGAACTCGGCGTGCACGCTGTCCTGGACCAGCACCCGGCAGGCCGCGGTGCAGTCCTGGCCGGCGTTGTAGAGTCCGGCCTCGGCGATGGCCGCCGCGGTCGCCTTGAGGTCCTTGACGTCGTCGAAGACGACGACCGGGGCCTTGCCGCCGAGCTCCAGGTGGACCCGCTTGAGGTCGTCGGCCGCGGTCTTGGCGACCTGCATGCCCGCGCCCACCGAACCGGTGATCGCCACCATCTGCGCCGTCGGGTGCCCCACGACCAGCGCGCCCGTCTCCCGGTCGCCCGCGATGACGTTGAACACGCCGGGCGGCAGGACGGAACCGAGGATCTCGGCCATCTTGAGCGTGGCCACCGGGGTCGTGTCCGAGGGCTTGAGGACGATCGTGTTGCCGGCGGCGAGCGCCGGGGCGATCTTCCAGACCGCCATCATCACCGGGTAGTTCCACGGCGTGACCTGGCCGACGACGCCGATGGGCTCGTGCCTGATCACCGAGGTGTGCTCGGGCAGGAACTCGCCGGAGGTCGGGCCCTCAAGGGTGCGGGCGGCGCCGGCGAAGAACCGGAAGTGATCGGCCGCGGGCGGGATCTCGTCCTCGCTCATCCGGGCGCGGGGCTTGCCGGTGTTCCGGCACTCGGCCTCGACCAGTTCGTCGGCCCTGGCCTCGATCGCGTCGGCGATCTTCAGCAGGAGGGTCGAGCGCTCGCCCGGCGTGGTCCTGCCCCAGGACTCGAACGCCGTGGCCGCGGCGGCGTACGCCGCGTCGACGTCGGCCTGCCCGGAGATCGGCGCCTGAAGGTAGCCCTCCCCCGTGCAGGGATCGATGACTTCGGAGAATCGGCCGCTCTGAGCGTCGACGAACCCCCCGTTGACGAAGTTCTGCAGACGGGTGGTCAACGTTGACCTCCTCCTAGGGTGGCTGATTTGCCGTGACTGTGTCAGAACACATGGTATGCGACAAGGGATTTCGTGGCGAAGATACCAAATTGCTACGGAATCGCTTGACAGAAGGCCCGAAACTGACAACATGTCGCACCAGGGCCGCAACATGGCGGCACCCCTCCCGCAACAGCGGCCCGTCAGAGAGGATGCCCGCATGTCCACGCCGCCGAAGATCCGCCAGGGTAACGAGTCCCGGCAGGGTGCCGTCGTTCTCGACGACCTCTCCAAGCGGATCATCGAGCAGCTGCAGCAGGACGGGCGCAAGCCGTACGCCGCCATCGGCAAGGCCGTGGGCCTCTCCGAGGCCGCCGTCCGCCAGCGCGTCCAGCGGCTCCTCGACGCGGGCGTCATGCAGGTCGTCGCGGTCACCGACCCGCTCACCCTCGGTTTCCCCCGCCAGGCCATGATCGGCATCAAGTGCGAGGGCGACCTGGAGACCGTGGCCGACGAACTCGCCGCCATCGACGAGATCGACTACGTGGTGCTGACGGCCGGGTCGCTCGACATCATGGTGGAGGTCGTCTGCGAGGGCGACCAGCATCTCCTGGAGATCCTCGGCAAGATCCGCGCCATCCCGACGGTCCGCGCCACCGAGACCTTCGTCTACCTCAAACTGCGCAAACAGACCTACTCCTGGGGCACCCGCTAACCGACTCCCCACACGGCCGGTGCGCAGGGGGAAGCCTCGCCGGAGCCGGTCGCGGCGGCGCGGCACCGGGGAAAGCCTCGCTGGACCCGGACCCGCCGATTGCGGCGGCGCGCACGGGGAAGGGTGCGTGTCATGGAGGAGGATCCGAGCGCGCGAGGGGAGCCGCGAGACCGGGGCGTCCCCGATGAGCCGCGACCGCCCTCCGGCGCCCGGCAGGCCGGCGCCGCGGAGCTGCGGGCGGCGCGGGCGAAGAACGACCAGCGGACCGGCGGGCTGCGGCGGGCCGGTGAAGGCGCCTGGTGGCTGCTCGGGATCATCGCCCTCGCCGGGGTGATCCTCTACGTGCTCGTGCTGATCCAGACCGTCGTCATCTCGGTCATCCTCGCGGTGTTCATCACGGCCATGCTGCACCCGCTCGACAAGCGGTTCAGAAGGCACGGGATGAACCGGGCGCTGTCCACCACGCTCGCCTGGGGCGGCGGCCTGCTGCTGTTCGCCGGGCTCGTCGCGCTGCTCGTCCCGCCCACCGTGGCCGGGCTGGCCGAGCTGCAGTCGAGCTTCGGCAAGGCCACCACCGACCTGCACACCGTGGCCGTCTCCTTCGGCCTCGACGACCAACGCCTCGCCGACCTGTTCAACCAGGCCAGCAAGTACATCAGCGAGCGCGGCTCACAGATCGCCAGCGGCGCCCTCGCCGGGGCCAAGACGCTGGGCGAGATCCTGATCGGCCTGATCGTGGCGATGGTCCTGTCCATCTACTTCCTGCACAGCGGCGACCACCTCTTCCGCTGGCTGACCGACCTCTTTCCGGCAGCGGCCCGCGACCGCCTCCAGGACGCCGGCTCGGTCACCTTCGACGTCATCGGCCGCTACGTCAGGGGGATCGCCCTCGTCGGCTTCGTGGACGGCTTCTTCATCGGCATCGCCCTGTGGATCCTCGGCGTGCCCATCGCGCTCCCGCTCGCCGTACTGACTTTCGTGGGCGCGTTCCTGCCGGTGGTGGGGGCGTTCCTGGCCGGCCTGCTCGCCGCCGTCGTGGCCTTCGTCGCCAAGGGGTGGCTGGTCGCGCTGATCGTGGTGGCGGTCACCGTCCTGGTCCAGCAGATCGAGGGACACGTCCTCGCCCCGCAGATCTACGGCCGCGCCCTGGAGCTCCCCGGCGCCCTCATCCTGCTCGCCATCACGATCGGCAGCGTCCTCGCCGGCATCATCGGCGCCTTCCTCGCCGCCCCGGTCGCCGCCGTCCTGGTCGCCCTCGTCAAACGCAGCCGCCCCGCCCCCGCCGAGACCTGAACCGGCCCCGGTGGCGCGGGCCACCGGGACCGGCTTCAGGCTCGGCGGGCGAGCGGGTCGCAGTGCCTGTGCTCCGGTGGGCATCAGATGCACCGGCACCTCGCTCGATGCCGAACTTGTCATACAGGTCGCGGTCGCAGTGCCTGTGCTCCGGTGGGCATCAGGTGCACGACCCTGCCGGGAGCCGGCGCACGGGCATGGGTGCGCCGACCGGGGGTTCACCGCCCGCGAGGTCGAGCGCGTTCGCCGCGCCGACTCCCATGGCGGCTCCACGACTGCCTGCCTCCCAGGGTCACGACTGGGCGGGGATCACCGCGCCGTCGCCGTAGGTGTCCTCGATGTACTTCTTGACCTCGGGGCCGGCCAGGAGTCCGGCGAGCTTCTTGAGGTTGGCGTCGCCTGCCTGGTCGGCGCGGACCACGAGGCCGTTGGCGTAGGGGTTGCCCGCCGCCTTCTCCACGGCCAGGCCGTCGGTGGCGGGCTTGAGGCCGACCTCCAGCGCGTAGTTGCCGTTGATCACGGCGGCGTCGACGTCCTGGAGGGAACGTGGGAGCTGGGCGGCCTCAAGGGGCTTGAGCTCCAGGTTCTTCGGGTTGGCGGTGACGTCGCGCTCGGTGGCGGCGGTGCCGGACCCTTCCTTCAACGTCAGCAGGCCGTTGTCCGCAAGCAGCTTCAGCGCGCGGCCGAGGTTGGTCGCGTCGTTGGGCAGCCCGACGCTCGCGCCGTTGGCCAGCTCGCCGACGGCCTTGATCTTCTGGGAGTAGAGGCCCAGCGGCTCCAGGTGCACCGGCTGCAGGAAGGTCAGCTCCTCGCCGCCCTTGGATTTCACGAAGTCCGCCAGGTAGGGCCTGTGCTGGAAGTAGTTCGCGCCCAGCTCGCCCTCCTGCAGTTGCACGTTGGGCTGGACGTAGTCGTTGAACTCGACGATCTCCAGTTTGAGCCCGGCCCCGGCCGCCAGGTTGTCCTGGACGTACTTGAGGATCTGCGCGTGCGGCGTCGGGCTGGCCCCGATCTTGATGGTGGACCCCTGCGACGCGGGCTGCGCCGAGGTGCCACCTCCCCCGCACGCGGTGAGCGCCAGTGACAGCACGGCGATCGCCACGCCCCCGATGATTTTACGCACCCCGAACACTTCCTATCTGTGCGAAAGCCTGCGCGCGACCAGGTCGCCGAGGCTCTGGATAACTTGCACGATCACGATGAGCACCACGACCGTGATGATCATTACTGCGGTGTCGAAACGCTGGTAGCCGTAGCGGACGGCCAGGTCGCCGAGACCGCCGCCGCCGATCGCCCCCGCCATGGCGGAGTAGCCGATCAGCGCGACGATCGTCACGGTCAGCCCCGCGACCAGGCCGGGCACCGACTCGGGCAGCAATACCCGCGCCACGATCCGCGTACGGCCGGCGCCGATCGCCTGCGCCGCCTCGACGACTCCGCGATCCACCCCGCGCAGCGCCGTCTCCACCAGTCGCGCGAAGAACGGCACGGCCCCCAGCGTCAACGGCACCACCGCCGCGACCGTGCCGATGGTCGTACCGGTGACCAGACGGGTGAACGGCAGGATCGCCACCATCAACACGATGAACGGCAACGACCGTCCCACGTTGACGACCGCCCCCAGCACCGCCTTCACCGGCGGAGCCGACGTCAGGCCACCCCGTTCGGTGGTGACCAGCAACACCCCGAGCGGCAACCCGAACAGCACGGTGAGCAACGTCGACCAGACGACCATCTGAGCCGTCTCCCCGGTGGCCTCCAGCAATGCGGAAACCAGCTCTTCCCCGCTCACACCATCACTCCCCCGGCACCCCTCGTCGATCCACCCGAACTCACGCCACCCCGGAACACCCCGCACCCGTTGACGCCACGCCGCCCCGCACCATCACGAGACGACCCGCCAACGCTCGCACCACGACGCTCCGCACCGCCCCGAGACACCCCGTGCGCGCTCACGCCGCCACCTCCACCAGCAGGCCGCGTTCGCGCACGTACGCCAGGGCGTCCGCCGCGCCCTTGCCGTCGAGACGTATCCTCAGGCGGCCCACCGGAGCGCCCTGGAGCTCCTCCAGAGATCCGCCGAGGATGTTCACGTCGACGTCGAACTTGCGTACCAGCGCCGACATCACCGGCTCGTCCGCCTGCCCGGCGAAGGTCACGGTGACGGTGCCCGCGGGGGCGGGCTCGGGCAGCGGGAAGATCTCGCGAGTGAGCCGGGCGCCGGGGGTGGCGATCAGATCCGAGATCCGGCCCGCCTCCTCGATCCGCCCCTCGCTCATGATCGCGACCGAGTCGCAGATGCTCTTGACCACGTGCATCTCGTGGGTGATCAGCAGGATCGTCAGCCCCAGCTCCCGGTTGAGCCGTTTGAGCAGGGCGAGGATCGACTGCGTGGTGGCCGGGTCGAGCGCGCTGGTCGCCTCGTCGGACAGCAGCACGCTCGGCCGTCCCGCGAGCGCCCTGGCGATGCCGACCCGCTGCTTCTGCCCGCCCGAGAGCTGCGCCGGATGCACCCCCGCCTTGTCCGCCAGCCCGACGAGCTCCAGCAGTTCCGCCACCCGCGCCGCCCGTTCCGCACGCGGCACCCCCGCGGCTTCCAGCGGGAAGGCCACGTTCCCGGCGACGGTACGCGACGACAACAGCGCGAAATGCTGGTGAATCATGCCGATCCGCTGCCGTGCCCTGCGCAAGTCCGCCCGGCCGAGCCCCGACAGCTCCTGCCCGTCCACCTGCACCGTGCCGCTCGTCGGCCGCTCCAGCAGGTTCACGCACCGCAGCAGCGTGCTCTTCCCGGCGCCGCTCTGCCCCAGCACCCCGAAGATCTCGCCTTCGGCCACGCCGAGGTCGACGCCGTCGATCGCGACGACGCCGTTCTCGTACACCTTGCGGAGATCAGTTAGCTTAATCACAGGTAGGTTTTATCTGAAATAGGCACGGACTCATGCACTCTCTTTCACGCGGGGATCGGGCCTCAGCCCAGCCGGCGACGACACAGACCATCGTGGCCTGCGAACTCGCCCCGTCCCGACACGCGAACCTCGCTCACCACGCACTCAACCACCGGCCCCGCCCGCACAATTCCCTTGACCCGCTGTGATGTGGCCCACCTCACACGCACGGTCTCCGCCGTACGGCAAGCCGGGCCCCGCAGGTCACGGGGTCAGACGGAGATGCGGGCGACGGCACGGATGGGCGCGCCGTCGGCCGAGGCGAGGCGGATGGGCAGCAGGGAGACCTCGAGGGGACGGCCGGCCGACTGGGCGTCGATCAGGGGAGCCAGACCGGTCAGATTCTCGGCGATCACGGCGTGCGCGCCGCACAGGATGCGATGAGCGGCAAGCGGATCCGTGGGCGACGCGGACGCCGGAGAGGTCGGGTCGACACTCAGCGCGTCGACGGCGACGGTGCGGACGCCGGCGTCGACGATCAAGGTGGCCGCCTCCGGGGTGAGCCAAGGGTGCGCGAGGTACTCGTCCTGACCCCAGTGGGCCGACCAGCCGGTGGCGATCAGAAGGATCACTCCCGGGCGGAGCAGGGGGGCGACGAGGGAGGCATCGATCGGAGAACCGGCCGGCAGGCCCCGGGCGTCGGCAACGACGGCCGGGCCGAGGAAACGGTCGAGCGGGAGCTCGTCGAGCGTGGGGAGGGAGTCGTCGATGTGAAAGGGCGCGTCGACGTGGGTACCGGACTGGGAGCCCAGGTGAAGGCCGAGGACGTTGACGCCTTCCGCCGCGACGGTGAGCGCCGGGCGGATCGACACCTCCGGGTCGCCCGGATAGACGGGCATGCCGGAGACGATGGGCACCGAGAGATCGACGAGCATGCTCAATCCTCGCATCCACTGACCAGGTGCCGGCGGGCCGACCGGACGCGTGACCGGCGCGCCCGCCGCGGATGTGCGGGTTCGGCAGCGAAGGACCACTCCGACGACCCGTTGTAACGGCGCTCGGCCACCCGGGGCGAGTGCCATGTGCCCACGACCTGCCACTGGCGGCGGCGAAGGGCGCCGGGGTGGCCTGCCGTACTTGATCTGGAACCGCGGCGACGACTCCGACGCGCAACGGTCAGCGGTTCGGCGGTTCGGCGCTTCGGTCGGCGCAACGGTCAGCGCTTCGCCGACGCGAGCAGGCTGATCAGGTCGTAGGCCAGGTGGGAGGCCGCGATCGAGGTGATCTCGGCGTGGTCGTAGGCCGGGGCGACCTCGACCACGTCCGCGCCCACCAGGTCGCAGCCGGCCAGGCCGCGCAGGATCTCCAGGAGTTCCCTGCTGGTCAAGCCGCCCGCCTCCGGGGTGCCCGTGCCGGGGGCGTGCGCCGGGTCGAGCACGTCGATGTCGATGGAGATGTAGAGCGGGCGCTCGCCGATGCGCTGCCGGAGCGCGTCCACCACCTCGTCCACGCCCCGGCGCAGCACGTCGGCACTGGTCACGACGCCGAACCCGAGCCGGCGGTCCTCGTCCAGGTCGCGGCGGTCGTACAGCGGGCCCCTGGTGCCGACGTGGCTGAGCGCCTCGGTGTCCAGGATGCCCTCCTCGACCGCGCGGCGGAACGGGGTGCCGTGGGTGTATTCGGCGCCGAAGTAGGTGTCCCAGGTGTCCAGATGCGCGTCGAAGTGCAGCAGGGCGACCGGGCCGTGCTTCCTGGCGGCGGAGCGGAGCAGCGGCAGCGCGATCGTGTGGTCGCCGCCGATGGTGACGAGCTTGGCGTCCATGGCGCCGGCCATGTGCTCGATGGCCTCGACGGCCTCGTTGATGTCGTAGGGATTGCACGCGATGTCGCCGGCGTCGGCTACCTGCTGGGCGGCGAACGGGAAGACGTCCAGGCCGGGGTGGTACGGGCGGAGCAGCCGGCTCGCCTCGCGCACGGCCGAAGGGCCGAACCTGGCTCCCGGACGGTACGAAACGCCGCTGTCGAACGGCACGCCCACGACGGCCACGTCGCAATGGTCCACCTCGTCCAGACGCGGCAGCCTGGCGAAGGTGGCAGGCCCCGCGAAACGGGGTACACGAGAGGAGTCGACGGGCCCGCGGGGCTCGTTCATCGAGACGGTGTTCCTTTCGATCAGGTGGGATGGTCTCCCACGCCTTCCTGCCAGTCTCGGCAGAGCGACGGGGCGGGGACAAGTGGTGTGGCCATGAAGCGTTACGGTGTGTCTTGTGGTTGGCGACAAACTCACGGTGGAAGATCTGGTCCGCTTCCCCGCCCTCCAGCTCCGGGTGCTCGCGGGCGAGGCCGGGCTGTCCCGATCGGTGTCCTGGGCACACCCCAGCGAACTCGACGATCCGACCCCGTGGCTGCTGGGAGCCGAGGTCATCATGACGACCGGGATGGCGATCCCGCGTACCGCCGCCCGTCAGCGCGCCTACCTCGAACGGCTGGACGACGCCGGGGTCTCCGCGCTGGCGCTGTCGGCCCAGCTGCACATGCCGCCGCTGCACGACGCCTTCTTCGCCGCGGCCGAGGAGCGCGGGATCCCGGTGCTGGAGGTGCCGCTGGCGGTGCCGTTCATCGCGGTCGCGCAGGAGGTGGCCGCGGCCGTGCAGGAGGACGCGCGGCAGCGGCTCGGCGCCCAGCTCCAGGTGTTCGGTGCGCTGCGCTGGCTCGCCGCCGAGGATCTCGACACGAGCACGCTGTTCAAGAGGCTGGAGCGGCTGTCGGGGTATGAGGTGTTCCTGTGCACGCCGCAGGGCCTGCCCTTGCTGCCCGGCGTGCCCGTGCCCGACCCGGCGATACTGCCCGACTCCCCCGACGCGCCGCCCACGATCCCCGGCGGATTCGTGTTGCCGGTTCCCGCGCCCGGCGGGCCCGCGGGGTTCCTGGTGGCGTTCGAGCGGGAGGGCGCCCGCCCCGCCGGGCTCGCGGTGGTGCAGCACATCGCGACCGTCGCGGCCCTGCAGGTGGTGATGGCCCGCCACGAACACGAGGCGCTCCGCCGCGAGGGAGCGGAGGTCCTGGCCGAGATGCTGCAGGACGTGCTCGACCCGCCCCTGATCCGGCGGCGGCTCTTCCGGCTCGGCCTCGCCGCCAACGGCGACCTGGTGCTCTTCGTGGTGCGAGGGGTCACCGACGACGCCCTCCCGCACCTTTTCACCGGCCATCCCCATCTGGTGCTGCGCCGCCGCGACGACCTCTACGTGCTGACCGCCGACTCACCCCGGATCCGGGACCTGCTGGCGGGGGTGCCCGGGGTCACGGCGGGAGCGAGCCGCCCCTTCCCGGCCGGCTCGTCGCTCAGGGTGCCGCAGCGCGAGGCGGTCTGGGCGGCGGCGCGGGCGGGCGAGGCCGGCCACGCCCTGGTCCTGTACGGCGACGACACCACGGGACGCTGGTTGCCCGACGATCCGGCGGTGCTGTCCGGGCTGGTGGATCACGTGCTGGGCGAGGTGCTCCGCTACGACGCGGACCACGGCTCCAACCTGCTCGGCTCGGTCCGGACCTGGATGGAACGGGACCGGCGGGTCGAGGACGCCGCCAGGGCCCTGCACGTCCACCCCAACACGCTGGCCTACCGGCTGCGCAGGTTCGGCGAGCTGACGGGCCGGAACCTGACCTCCACCGGCGACTTCGCCGAGGTGTGGCTGGCCGTCCACGCGGCCGGCCAGATCGGTCTCATCGAGTGACCCGCTGTTCCAGCACGCCGGCGACCCCGGTGAGGAACGCGTCGACGTCGCCGACCGCGTAACCGGCCCGCAGCATGACGGTGCTGAACGTGGCCGACCGCACGTCGTCGGCCGAGACCCGCTGGTCGGTGGTGCCGCGCAGGGTCGCCACGATCCGGTCGAGGAAGGCGTCGACCTCGTCCTCGTCGTAGCCCATGCCCAGCCGTCCCGGCCGGAACGCCGCCCGCTCGACCTTCACGGCCTCCGCCTCCAACGACGTCTCGGCGGCCGGCGCGGGCTCTTCCGGGGCGCGGGTCTCGATCGCCACGATGAAGGCTTCGAGCGCGTAGTCGACGGCCTTCTCGTGGTAGCCGCCTCGCCTGGTGCGGAACCTGGTGAGGCGGATCTCGTCGGCGGTGACCTCGTCGCCGTCCAGCGTGCCTCTGCCCAGCGTGCCCTCGATCCGGCGGACCAAGGCGTCGACCTGCGCGGGGTCATATCCGGCGCGTACGCCCAGCACACGTGGAAAGCGATTCACGACCGCCGCCCTCCGTCGGGAATGTGACGCACTACATTCTGGAACGGGAAGGCCGGTAAAGCGAGCAGATACGATCTTAGATCTATGCGCCTGTCCAACATGTCCTTCCGCTACTCCCGCCGGGGACCATGGGTCCTCGACGAGGTCGAGCTGGAGTTGGGTCCGGGGGAGGTCGTGGAGGTCACCGGGCGCAACGGAGCCGGCAAGTCGACCTTGTTGCGGTTGCTGGCCGGGGCCCTGCGGCCCACGAAGGGCTCGGTGACCGGCCGGCCGCGCGTCGTCGGCTACGCCCCCGAGGTGTTCCCGACCGAGCAGCCCTTCACGGTCGCCGCCTACCTCGCGGCCATGGCACGCGTCCGCCGGGCCGCCGGCGTGGGTGACTGGCCCGAACGGCTCGGCATGACGCACCTGCTCGACCGGCCGCTCGGCGACCTGTCCAAGGGCAGCGCGCACAAGGTCGGCCTCGCCCAAGCGCTGCTCGCCTCCCCGGGGCTGATCATCCTCGACGAGCCGTTCGCCGGGCTGGACACGCAGACCAGGACCGAGCTGCCGCTGATCATCGGCGAGGTCGCCGACGCCGGCGGCATCGTGGTGGTCAGCGACCACCAGGGCGGTCTGGGGGAGTTCACCGGCCGCCGCCCGATCTCCGTCGTCGAACAGCGGATCGTCGAGGAGGCCCACGCGGGCACCTCGACCCTGCGGATCGTGGTCGACTCCGCGCAGGCCGCCGAGGTGGCCGCCAAGCTCCGCGCCGACGGATACGAGGTGCACGTCAGCTCATGATCTTCGCACTGGTCCGCTTCAAGCTGGCCGCCTACGCCCGCTCGCACCGCCTGTTCCAGCCGGCGATCGGGCTGCTCGTCATGCTGGGGATCTTCTACGCGGGGCGCGTGCCGCCGGGCCAGGAACTGTCGGCGTACGCCGACTCGGCGGGGCTGCTCATCGTGGTGTTCGCCTGGGCCGCGCGCAGCCTGCTCGACACCGAGCCGCCGGCCCAGCGGCTGATCTCGCTGACCGCCGCCGGCGGGCCGGGCCGCGAACTGACCGCCGGGCTGCTCGCCTGCCTCGCCGTCAACGCGGGACTGGCCGGGCTGGCCGTCCTCGCCCCGCTGGCGCTCGGGTTCGCGGTCGTGCCGGGCGGCGAAGTGATCGGCCAGGGCATCGTGCTGCACCTCCTCGGCATCGCGGCGGGCACCGCTCTCGGGGCGCTGACCAGCAAGCCGGTCTTCCCCTCCCCCGCCGGGTCGATGCTCGCCCTGTTCGGCGGTTACGTCGGCCTGCTGCTGGTGAGCGTCACGCCGGCCGGGCCGCTGCTGGTGCCGGTCATCGGATGGATGCGGGCCGCCGGTGACGGCACACTCGGCGGCGCCCTGCCCTCCCTCGCGGTTCCCACCGTCGTGTGGTCAGGCGTGGCGATCGCCGTTTACGTGCGGCTGCGCCGTACGAGTCCCTAGGAGCCGGGGGCGGCGGCGAGCTGGCCGCAGGCGCCGTCGATCTCGCGGCCCCTGGTGTCGCGCACCGTGACCGGCACGCCGTGGAACTCCAGGCGGCGGACGAAGGCGCGCTCGTCCTCGGGGCGGGAGGCGGTCCACTTGGAGCCGGGGGTGGGGTTCAGGGGGATCAGGTTGACGTGCACCAGCTTGTTCTTGATCAGCTTGCCGAGCAGGTCGGCCCGCCACTCCTGGTCGTTGATGTCCTTGATCAGGGCGTACTCGATGGAGACGCGGCGCTTGGTCCGCGCCGCGTAGGACCAGGCCGCGTCGAGGACCTCGGCGACCTTCCAGCGGGTGTTGATCGGCACGAGCGTGTCGCGCAGCTCGTCGTCGGGGGCGTGCAGCGACACCGCGAGGGTGACGGGGAGTCCTTCGTCGGCGAGCTTGCCGATGGCCGGGACCAGGCCGACGGTGGAGACCGTGACACCGCGGGCGGAGATGCCCAGGCCCTGCGGCGACGGGTCGACCATCCGGCGCACCGCTCCGATCACGGCCTTGTAGTTGGCCAGCGGCTCGCCCATGCCCATGAAGACCACGTTGTTGACCCGGCCGGGACCGCCGGGGACCTCACCCGCCGCCAGCGCCCTGGCCCCGGCGACGACCTGCTCGATGATCTCGGCGGTCGACATGTTGCGGGTCAGCCCGGCCTGGCCGGTGGCGCAGAACGGGCAGTTCATACCGCAGCCGGCCTGGGAGGAGACGCACATCGTGGCACGGTCGGGATAACGCATCAGCACCGACTCCACGAGCGCGCCGTCGAAGAGCTTCCACAACGTCTTGCGGGTCGTGCCGCCGTCGCAGGTGATCTCCTTGACGGAGGTCAGGAGTGGCGGCAGCAGGGCCGTGACGAGCTGCTCCCTGGTGGCCGCCGGCAGGTCGGTCATGGCCGCCGCGTCGGGGTTGAGACGCTCGAAATAGTGCCGGGAGAGCTGGTCGGCCCGGAACGGCTTCTCGCCCAGTTCGGCCACCGCCGTACGCCGCTCGTCCATGGACAGGTCCGCCAGGTGACGGGCGGGCTTCGCGCGGCGCGGCGCGGCGAAGGTCAGCTCGCCGGCGGCGCGGGGACGCACGCTGCTTTCGGGGGCCATTCTCCTACACGCTCTCTTTCGACACGATTTTGTCCCGGCAATCTCCGGACTCGTAATCTAAAGTCCAGATGTATGGCGATATCCCGCCCGGCCGGCTTCTCGGACGACCACGGCGACGGCCGGCGCTGGACCCCGGACGGTGCCGAGGTCGTGCTCACCGACGCCAGCCCCTACGGCAGCCGGACCCTGGTGGTCGAGCGCGATGAGATCTCCTCGGTAGCTTACCTGTGCGCTCCCACCGGAGAGGTACACGGAGCCGTCTGGCTGGCCAACCACCAGGCCGCGCCGCCCGCCGTCGACCTCGCCCGCGTCAACGCCGGACTGCCGCCGATCATGCCGCGATACAACACCCGCCACCCCGAGGGCCGCCCACCGCTCGGCGAGCTGAGCGTGCTCTGGTTCGAGGAGGGTGACGGCGTGGTGCTCTACGAGGACGGCGAACTGCTGGCCGTCATCCCCGGCTGGGCCGACCTGACGCGCAACATGCCCGGCTATGCCCGCGACGCGATCGGCGAGACGGTGTTCGCCTGGGCGATGGAGGAGGCGCTCGAAGGACTTGCCCCCCGGCTCGCCAAGGCCGCGTCGTACTGGGAGTGGCGGCGGGCCGACGGCGCGTGGACGTCGTTCCAGCAGTTCGTGATGGGCCACCTCGACAGCAGGGTCGGCACGGCGGGCCGGTACTGGGACGCGGGCGGCGGCCGGCTACCCGCCGTGGGCATCACCGAGCGCCCGCCCGAACGCGGCAGAGATCACACCATCCTGTCCACCGTGGGCATGAGCTGCCAGCGCATGCCCACCGTCGAGCAGTACATCGACCGCCCGGAGGCCTACGCGCGGATCGAGCTCGCCGTCGCCACCCGGGGTGACGCGAGGGAGGTCGCCCGCCTGTTCCTGTGGCTGGCACAGTATCCCTGGCACTCGGTCACCTGGCTGGGCCACGGCCACACCGCCAAGTGGTACCACGAACCCGAGACGTTCCCGCTGGGCTCCGGCTACCACGGAGTGATCATGCTGGCCGATCCCCCCGGCCTGCCCGACCTCTCCGGTTTCGCCTTCGGCGGCGAGGCGGTGCGCTGGCTCTGGCTGGCCCCGGTGACCGAGGCCGAACTCCACGGCGAGATACGGCTCCCGCAGAACCGTCTCATCCGTTGACAGGCTCCCCACGGCTGAAGCCCGGGGTCTCCACGCTCAAGGAGCTTCGATGAATATCGCGAGCAGCACCCAGACGGGGACCAGGGCCGCCACCAGGGAGTCGAGCCGGTCCATCAGCCCGCCGTGGCCGGGCAGCAGGGTGCCGAGATCCTTGACGCCGAGATCCCGCTTGATCACCGACTCGACGAGGTCGCCCAGCGTGGCGAAGACCACGACGACGGCGCCGACCACCGCCCCCTGCCAGATCGCACCGTCCAGCAGCCAGGACACCAGCCAGGCGCCCACCAGCATGCAGGCCAACGCGGAACCCGCGAAGCCCTCCCAGGTCTTCTTCGGGCTGATCTCCGGCGCCATCCGGTGCCGGCCGAAGAGCACCCCCGCGGCGTACCCGCCGATGTCGCTGGCCACCGTCACCGCGACGAAGACCACCACCCGGTGCGGGCCGTCCTCGGGGGCGAGCAGCAGACCGATGAACCCCGCCAGCAGCGGCGGGTAGACCACGGCCAGCACGCCCGCCGACGCGTCCCTGACGAAGCCCTCGGTGCCCTGGAACATCCGCCAGGCCAGCAGCACGAACACGGTGGCGACGAACGCGCCGACCAGCGAGGGGGCCCCGCCCCAGTAGGCGCCGCAGAGCATGGCGACCAGGCCGCCGAGCACCGGGAGCCGCGGCACCCGGATGTCGCGGGCCGCGAACGCCTTCAACAGCTCGGTGACCCCGAGGCCGACGGCCACCGCGACCACGACGAGAAACAGCACCTTGAAGGTGTAGAGAGAGCCGATGACGAGGGCGCCGAGGCCGAGGCCGACCGCGATGGCGGCCGGGAGATTACGTCCGCTCCGGCTCTTGTCAGCGTCAGGGATGGCGCCAGCCAAGGTCTCACTTCTTCTCTTACGCGTGATCCCTGCGCCACGCGTCACGCGGCGCAAGGATCACGATGATGCCGGCTCAGATGTCGAGCAGTTCGGTTTCCTTCTGCTTGAGCAGCTCGTCGATCTTGGCGACATGCTTCTGAGTGAGGTCGTCGAGCTCCTTCTCGGCACGGCGGACCTCGTCCTCGCCCGCCTCGCTGTCCTTGACGAGCTTGTCGAGGACCTCCTTGGCATGACGGCGGATGTTGCGGACCGACACCCGGCTGCTCTCGGCCTTGGACCTGGCGACCTTGATGTAGTCTCTGCGGCGCTCCTCCGACAGCTCGGGGAAGACCACGCGGATGACCGAGCCGTCGTTCCCGGGGTTGACACCCAGATCGCTGTCGCGGATGGCCTTCTCGATCGCCGACATCGAGCCCTTGTCGTAGGGCTGGATGATGATCATGCGGGCCTCTGGCAGGTGGAACGAGGCCAGTTGCTGAATCGGGGTCGGCGACCCGTAGTAGTCAGCGGTGATCTTGTTGAACATCGACGGCGTGACACGGCCCGTGCGGATGCCGGCGAAGTCGTCCTTGGCTACCGCCACGGCCTTGTCCATCTTGTCCTCGGCTTCGAGGAGAGTTTCGTCGATCACAGCGGCTCCCTTGTTCGACTTACCTTGCCGGACTCACCAGCGTGCCGATCTTCTCACCGCGGACCGCCCTGAGGATGTTGCCATCTCCCATCAGGTCGAAGACCACGATGGGCAGGCCGTTGTCCATGCAGAGGCTGATCGCGGTGGCGTCCATCACGCCCAGACCGCGGGTGAGCACCTCGCCGTACTCGAGGTGGTCGAACCGAACGGCGTCGGGGTTCTTCCGCGGATCGGAATCGTACACCCCGTCGACCTGAGTGCCCTTGAGCAACGCCTCGGCGCCGATCTCCAGGGCGCGCTGCGCGGCGCAGGTGTCGGTGGAGAAGAACGGCGACCCGAGTCCGGCCCCGAAGATGACCACGCGCCCCTTCTCCAGGTGACGGATCGCCCTGCGGGGCAGGAAGGGCTCGGCGACCTGCTGCATGGTGATGGCCGTCTGCACACGGGTGTCGATGCCGCGCTTCTCCAGGAAGTCCTGCAGCGCGAGGCAGTTGATCACGGTGCCGAGCATGCCCATGTAGTCGGCCCGGGCACGGTCCATGCCCCGCTCGGCCATCGCGGCGCCGCGGAACATGTTCCCCCCGCCGACCACCACCGAGACCTGCACGCCCTCCCGCACGGCCTCTGCGATCGAGTCGGCCAGCTGGCCGACTACCACTGGGTCGATGCCCAGCGGCTCCCCTCCGGCGAACGCCTCACCGGAGAGCTTCAGCATCACGCGTTTCCAGCGCAAATGCCCGGAATACGACGAAACCGCCGACGTAGCGGTTTCGTGGTTTTCCTGCACGGCGGCGGCCTCCTCGTCGGGAACTTTACGGGCTGGTAGTAAGACTAAGCCTGACCCACCTTGTAGCGGACAAAGCCCAGCACCTTCACGCCCGCTTCATCGGCGACCTTGGCCACCGTCTTGCTGCCGTCCTTCACGAAGGACTGCTTGACCAGGGTGAAGTCCTTGTACCACGCGTTGATGCGGCCGTCGACGATCTTCGGGAGGGCGGCCTCGGGCTTGCCCTCCTCGCGGGTCATCTGCTCGAAGACCGCGCGCTCCTTCTCCACCACGTCGGCCGGGACCTCGTCGGGGCTGAGGTACTTCGGCGCCATGGCGGCCGCGTGCTGCGCGATCTCCTTGGCGACCTGCGCGTTCGGCGTGTCGAGCTGGACCAGCACCCCGACGGTCGGCGGCAGCTGCGGGTCGGTCTTGTGCATGTAGGAGCCGATGTAGCCCCCTTCGAGCACGCCGAAGCGGCGGACCTCGATCTTCTCACCGAGCGCGGCGTTCGCCTCGTCGAGCAGCTCCTTGACCGACTTGTCGCCGATCTGCGATTCGAGCAGCGAGGGCACGTCGGCCGGGCGGGCCGCAACGATGTGGGCGACGACCGCCGCGGCGAGCTCCTGGAACCGCTCGCCCTTGGCGACGAAGTCGGTCTCGCAGTTGAGCTCCAGCAGCGCGGCGAGCGAGTCACCCTCGTGCTTGACGGCCACCAGGCCGTTGGACGCGGTGCGGGCCTCACGCTTGCCGACGTCCTTGGCGCCCTTGATGCGCAGGAAGTCGACGGCCTTCTCGAAGTCGCCGTCGCTCTCCTCCAGCGCCTTCTTACAGTCCATCATGCCGGCCGCGGTCAGCTCACGAAGCCGCTTGACGTCGGCCAGGTTCACAGAAGCCATTGTCTTTCCCTCGTGGGAGTCGTCGTGGACCGGGTGGGCGGGCATGTGCCCGCCCACCCGGGAAGAACCTTGGGGGCTACGGCCAGGCCGCAGGAGCCCCGGTGTGTACGGCCGGAGCCGTACACGCTGACCTCAGGCCTGCTCGGAGCCCTTGGCGGTGGCCTCGTCTGCGTCGGCCTCCGTGCTCTCGGCGACTTCGGCGGTCTCGACGACCTCGGCCGGGGTCTCCTCAGCCGGAGTCTCCTCGGCGGGGGCCTCCTCGGCGGCGGCCTCTTCAGTGGCGGCCTCCTCGACGGGGGCCTCCTCCGCGGGGGCCTCCGTCACGGTGGCCTCCTCGGCGGCGGGAGCAGCGGCGGCCTCGGCGGCCGGGGTGTCGGCCTCCGAACGCTCAAGCAGCTCGCGCTCCCACTCGGCCAGCGGCTCCGCCTGGGCGCCCGCGGGCTTCTCGTCACCGCGACCGGCGCCGGCGCGCGACATGAGACCGTCGGCGACCGCGTCGGCGATCACGCGGGTGAGCAGGCTGACGGCGCGGATGGCGTCGTCGTTGCCCGGGATCGGGTAGTCGACCTCATCCGGGTCGCAGTTGGTGTCGAGGATCGCGACGACCGGGATACCGAGCTTGCGCGCCTCGTTGATCCCGATGTGCTCCTTCTTGGTGTCGACGACCCACACCGCGCTCGGCACCCTGGCCATGTCACGGATACCGCCGAGGGTGCGCTCGAGCTTCTCCTTCTCGCGGCGGCGCATCAGGAGCTCCTTCTTGGTGAGCCCGGAGCCTGCCACGTTGTCGAAGTCGAGCTCCTCGAGCTCCTTCAGACGCTGAAGCCTCTTGTGCACGGTGGAGAAGTTGGTGAGCATGCCGCCCAGCCAGCGCTGGTTGACATACGGCATCCCGACCCGCGTGGACTGCTCGGCGATGGCCTCCTGGGCCTGCTTCTTGGTGCCGATGAAGAGGATCGTGCCGCCGTGGGCGACCGTCTCCTTCACGAAGTCGTAGGCGCGGTCGATGAACGACAGCGACTTCTGCAGGTCGATGATGTAGATGCCGTTGCGCTCGGTGAAGATGAAGCGCTTCATCTTCGGGTTCCAGCGCCTGGTCTGGTGACCGAAGTGAACGCCGCTTTCGAGCAGCTGTCGCATGGTGACGACGGGAGCCATGGTGCCTCCTGGTCAGCGCGCCCATCACTGGGCGCGATTCTCGGTTGCGCGGAAGCCGTACGGCTTCCGCCCTGGCGCCCTGGGCCGCTCCGACCGGACTCTCGCCCGTACCGAGGGAGCGGCACCCTGGCTGGGCGCGCGAAGTCGGCCTGTTGACACAGGCCATCAAAAAGTCTACCTGACCACGACAGGTCGCCCGCCCGAACCGCCACGACTATGCGCCGCCGATGCTCTCCACCGAACCCGCGACTCGTCCAGGATCACCCGTCCGACCTGCCTGCGGCTCCACGCGAGGACAACGCGTCCCGGGCCCGACTTACTCCCTCACTCCCGGCACGGCCTCACTCCCGAACGTCGGCCGACGTACCGTCCGGCCTTCGTTCGGCCTGACCGTGGACCTCTGTCGGACGGCCGGGGACTCGTCGTGCGGCGCGGGGGAAGAGGTTGATCTGCGCCTCGGCGATCCGCGCGCCGGCCGACGCGCTGCCGCGATCCCGCTGCGTCACCCGATAGGGCTCGATCAGTTCCACGATCCGCTGGACGAGCCCCTTCATCTCCTCGGCGTCGATCAGCAGTGTGGCTCTGCCCCACATGGCGGCGTCCCGCCACTCGGCGGGCTCGCGATCACGCTGGTCCAGGGCCCGGGACACCTCGTCGTCGGCGCTCGCGCGGATGGTCCGGATCAACAGGTCCTTCGCGGCTCGCACGTCGGGCTCGTCGTCTGGCTCGGTGTCGACCGACAGTCCCTGGTCACGGGCCTGCCACAACCGCTCCCTGCCGTCACCGCGCGGCGGCGCGTCCTCGACGAAGCCGTACTTGGCCAGCATGCGCAGGTGGTAGCTCGCCGCGCTCGGCGTCACACCCACGATCTCGGCCGCATCCGTCGCCGTCGAGGGTCCGTCCACCTGCAATCTCGTCAGGATGGCCAGCCGTGCGGGATGTGCGAGCGCCCGCATCGCCTTCGGATCGCTCATCGAATGCCGTCGATCCCGCGTCATGAGGAAACCGTACCGGGATCGGGACGTGAAGCGTTGCCTTCACAGTTATGAAGGATTATCTTCACAATTGTGAAGCATATCCTTCAGAACTCGGCGGGGGTCAGACCGCTGAGGAGACAGCGCGACTATCGGCTGTTCTGGTCGGCCCGTACGATCTCCCTCGGCGGTTCGGAGGTCTCCCGGCTCGCCGTCCCCCTCACCGCGGTGACCCTGCTCGGCGCGTCCCCCTTTCAGATGGGACTGCTCGCGGCCGCCGCCTCGCTGCCCACCCTGCTGATCGGCCTCCAGGCGGGGGCCATCGCCGACCGCCTCACCCGCCGCCGACCGGTCATGATCGCGTGCGAGCTCGTCTCGGCAGCCGCCGCCCTCACCGTCCCGCTCGCCTGGGTCACGGACCTGCTCACCATCCCGTGGCTGATCACCGTGGCCTTCGTCATCGGCAGCTGCGCGGTGATCTACAAGTCGGCCGACTTCCCCTACATCACCACCGTCGTACCCGAGGGACAACGGACCGAGGCGATGGCGGGCTTCCAGGCCTCCCACTCCATCGCCGTGGTGGGCGGACCCGGCCTCGCGGGGGTGCTCGTACAGGCCCTCACAGCCCCCTTCGCCGTGCTGGTCGAGGCGCTGTCGTTCCTGGTCTCGGCGTTACTGCTGCGCTCCATCCGCGCGACCGAGCACCACACGCCCGCCCCCTCTCGCGGCATCTGGCGCGACATCGGGCAAGGAGTACGCATCACCGTCTCCCGCCCGGCACTCCGGGCGATCTCCGGCGCGGGCGTCACCCACAACTTCTTCGCCGGCACCTGCTTGGCGGTCTACCTGCTCTTCGCCCTGAACGAGCTGCGCCTCCCGCCGGCCGTACTCGGCGTCCTCACCGCCTGCTTCGGCATCGGCGGGCTGCTCGGCGCCGCTGTGGTCCCCCGCGCCGCCAGACGTTTCACCGAGGAGCGCGTGCTGCTCTACTCGGTACTGCTGCTCCCACTCGACTTCGTCACGATGGCGCTCGTGAGCGGGTCCCTGCTGACGAAGGCCGTTCTCATGTTCGCGTCCGCCCTCGCCACCGGGGCCACCATCGTGGCCTTCGCGACCTCCATGAACGCCATAACCCTCCGCGAGTCGCCCGCCGATTCACTCGGCCGCGTCAGAGCCACCACCACCTTCGCCATCCAGGGAGTCCTCACCCTCGGCGGCCTGACCGGCGGTCTCCTCGGCGAACTTCTCGGACTGCGCCCCGTCCTGTGGATCTGCGCCGCCGGCGCCCTGCTCAGCATCCCCTGGATCTGGCTCTCCCCCCTTCGCCACCCCACCCCCGCCTGACCTCGCGCCCAGCCGACGAGTCATGCGCCGGCGCCATCCCCGCATTACGGCGAAGCCACCGTCTACCTCCGCTCAGCCACTCCCACCCCCAGCCAGTTGTCCACAGGCGTCCCGAACCAGAGTCACCTTCCAACAGAACGAGATTCATCCACCGCCGCTCCGCCTCGAACCCGACATGCTTCACCGATGACCCACACGTCACGCCCCACCCGGTCCCTCGCAGGGCTCGTGCTGTGTGTCACCCTCGCAGCCGCCGCACCAGCCTGTACGGCGAGCGACTCGCCGCCCTTACGGGCGATTGTCACCGCAGCCCCTCCGGAGGCAGGCTTCCCACCCCGCCCATCCCTTGGACACGAATCACCTGATCCCCCCTCGGCAACTGCCGCCCACGTCGCCACTCAGCGGGATCGCCCCGCTCGATGGCGAGCCCGACCCCATCGCCGGCCCACCGGCCCGCGCTCGCAGAACGATGCCGACCAGGCGACCCGCTGGCGATGGCCGCTCACCGGACGTCCCCAGGTCATCCGAGCCTTCGACCCACCCCCCGAGCCATGGCTGGCCGGCCATCGGGGAGTGGATCTGGCCGCGAAGGCCGACGACCAGGTGCACGCGGCGGGTCCCGGGACCATCACCTTCGCCGGCCCGGTAGCCGGGCGCGGCATCGTGACGATCTCCCACGCGGGCGACCTGCGCACCACCTACCTGCCAGTGACCCCATCAATCCGCCGCGGCCACCGAGTAGAAGCCGGCGACGTGCTCGGCACCCTCGAAAGGGGCCCCGCACACTGCCCCGTCGAATGCCTCCACTGGAGCCTCCGCCGAGGGCCCGTCTATCTCGACCCCCTCCTCCTGCTCGGCCAGACCCAGATCCGCCTTCTCCCCTGGTGGCCGCCACTCGCTCCCTGACCCACCGGCGACACCGCCCCTCAGCCACACCTTCTTGACGCGCTCCCCGGGATGAATCCCGGGGACTCTCGCCCATGCCGCATGGGTTCACGCGGCACCTCGATGGCTTCCTCGTTCACCGGGCTGTGCCACCGCACGCGGTAGTCTCACCTGCCCTCCGAAGGCTTTGGCCTCTCCGCCCGTCCGACGGCGAGGATGGTGACCGCAGCGTTCACATCCCGGTCATAGACGGCGTCGCACGGGCAGATCCACCGACGTGGTGATCGAGGTGCGTGGAGGAACCGGCCAAGCGGTCGACCCGGCGCTGGCGGAAGGCGTCCCGGAGAAACACCGGCACCATAGACACGGAGGCCGGATCACTTACCGCGGGGAGACACCCACCACCTCCGCGATCACTTCGAAGTCGCCTGTCACCGACCATCCGGCATGCCCAATAGATCGCGCCACACCGTCTGTCAGGACAGCCCGCACTCCCGCAGTTCGTGGTCATTAGGGGGCGTGGTCATTAGGGGGGCGACGGGCCACACCATCCCGCAGAGCACCCCGTTCAAGCCCTCGGATGAGCCTGGCGGTATGCGGTTCGGAGACGCTCGATGGAGACGTGCGTGTAGATCTGGGTGGTGTGGAGCGAGGCATGGCCGAGCATCTCCTGGACGCTACGGAGATCGGCTCCGCCCTCAAGCATGTGGGTGGCAGCGGTGTGCCGCAGCCCGTGCGGCCCCATGTCCGGAGCGTCCTCGATCTCCGCAAGCCGAGCGTGAACGACTCGGCGCACCGTACTCGCATCGATACGGCCGCCCCTGGCCCCCAGGAACAGCGCCGGCCCTGTCCCCTCCCGGATCCAGCGCGGTCGCCCTCGTACACACCAGTCGTCCAGCGCCCGCAACGCGGGAAGCCCGAAAGGAACGCTCCGCTCCTTACGCCCCTTGCCCAGCACCCGCACGGTGTGCCGACCACGATCGACATCGTCCACATCGAGCCCGCACAGCTCACTGACCCTGATCCCGGTGGCATAGAGAACCTCCACGATCGCCTGATCGCGAAGCTCCTTCGCCCCGCCGACCGCCGCTCGAACCGGCTCCGCGCCGTCACCCCCGTCGCTTGAGGCAGTCGGTGAACGGCTGGGAGCATCCAGCATGGCCTGAGCCTGGTCCAGGGTCAGGACATCGGGCAGCGTACGGCCCGCCTTGGCCATACCGAGCAGCAGACTGGGATCATTCGCCAGCCAGCCACGCCGATGCGCGAACGCCGTGAAAGTCCGCGCGCATGCCGTACGGCGAGCGAGGGTCGCCCGGGATCGGCCCGCCCGATGTTGCTCCGCCAGCCATTCGCGCAGCACCGCGATGTCGAGCCCGGCCAGGATGGCGCTTCGGGTTGTCACCAGGTGCCCGAGCAGCCCGTCCACGTCGGTCAGGTAAGCCCGAATCGTATGCGGCGACAGATCTCGTTCCAGCCGCAGATATCGCTCGAACTCAGCCCGCACCTCCTCGAGATCCGGCGACACGGCACTACCAAGAGCCCTGACGGCCTCCGCACCCGGACCCACAGGCGAGACAGCCTCCACACCCGGATTCGCCGTGACCTCCGCACTCAATTCCGGAACGGCCTCCGCACTCAGATCCACCGAGCGTTCCACCCCAGGCTCGGCCGGAAGATCCATTCCGAGGCCCTGCGATCCCTCCATGCCGCGATCCGGCGTGTCGGCCACTCCTCCCGCCTTTCCTCAGCGTCACCCGCACCCACCATCTCGCGCAGCCCGATCTTCCGCCAGCCTCACACCTCCCGTCAGCTCAGATCCTCCACGCGCACCACCCCCGCCACGACGGTGGGCCCCGCTGTCCGGGAGATCTCGGGGGCGGTTCGAACGTGATGTCGACCCGTGCCATCAGCGGGTAGACGGTGGCGAGCAGCCTGGCCACGTTCTCGGCGCCGTCGACGGCCCTGGCCAGCTGCGGGGCCTTGCCACCGCCGTCCCCGACGAGCTGGACGTCGGCCGACAGCAGACTCTGCAGTCCGAGCGCGAAGGACCGGCCCGCCTTCTGGGGGTAGCAATGAAGAAATTTCAACGAAGTAGCGTCTGACCTGCGGTAGTGGAGGAGTTTGACCGCCTGTGGCGGGTTGATGATCACTGCCGCTACGGTCGTTCCGGATTTGTCCGGTACGGCACGTGGAGTGGTGCGTTGTCAGAGAAGATGTTCTCCGAGGAGCAGGCCGGCGGTGTTGCGGTCATGCGGCGAGCGGGCGCTCACCCGGTCCGATCACCTGGTGCAGACGAGGTGATCGTGCGGAGGTATCGGTGGGCGAGACGGTGCAGGTGGGTGAGGAGTTCCGGCGGGCCGGTGACGTCGAAGTCCGCGCCGAGCAGGCCCAGATGGACGGCGAGGGTCTCGACGGTGTCCGCGCCGGTGTGCAGGACGCAGGTGCGGTCGTCGAGGCGTTCGACCGTGCCGGCCGCCGGGCCGATGCGATCGGCGATGACCTCGGCCGGCGCGTGCACGGTGACCCGCGCCCGGTAGCGCCAGGCGGCGGCGGACACCCGGCCTGACACGTACGCGGCGACGTCGTCGGGCAGGTCCCGTGGGGCGAAGCGGGGGCCGGTCGGGGTGCGGGGCCGGATCCGGTCGACGCGGAAGGTGCGCCAGTCGTCCCGCTCGACGTCCCAGGCCAGCAGGTACCAGCGGCGGCCCCAGATGACGAGCCGGTACGGCTCGACGGTGCGCACGGTGGCCGCGCCGGCGTGGTCGTGGTAGTCGAAGCGGAGCCGTTCCCGGTCGCGGCAAAGCGCGCTCAAGGCGGTCAGGACCGCCGGGTCGACGCCGGGACCGGCGTCGCCGCGGGGCACCGGCACCGTGTAGGCCTGCAGGGTGTTGACCCGGCGCCGCAGCCGCGAGGGCAGCACCTGCTCCAGCTTCGCCAGCGCCCGCAACGACGCCTCCTCGATCCCCGCGATGGCGCCACCGGTCGCGGTCCGCAGGCCGACGGTGACGGCGACCGCCTCCTCGTCGTCGAGCAGCAACGGCGGCAGCACGGCACCGGCGCCGAGCCGGTAGCCGCCGGCGGAACCGCGGGTGGCCAGCACCGGATAGCCGAGGGTGCGCAGGCGCTCCACGTCGACCCGGACGGTCCGCCCGCTCACCTCGAGGCGTTCGGCGAGTTCGGCGCCGGTCCACTCGCGTGGGGTCTGCAGGAGGGAGAGCAGCCGCAGGAGGCGGGCCGAGGTGTCCAACATTCGTCCAGTCTGCCGGACCATTAGGAGCGATATCGTCCTAATGGTCCGGCAGGGTCGATGACATGACCGAGATCGCCACGGCCGAGATCCGTGAATTCCGTATCGATATCCCGCAGGCCGACCTGGACGACCTGGCCGAGCGCCTGGCCCGGGTCCGCTGGGCCGGCGAACTGCCCGACGCCGGCAACGACTACGGCGTGCCGCTGCAGTACGTGCAGAGCCTGGTGCAGCGGTGGCGCGACGGCTACGACTGGCGCGCGTGGGAGGCGAAACTGAACTCCCACCCCCAGTTCACCACCACCATCGACGGGCAGGACGTGCACTTCCTGCACGTCCGCTCACCCGAGCCGGACGCCACCCCGCTGCTGCTCACGCACGGCTGGCCGACCACAATCGCGGAATACCTCGATGTCATCGGCCCGCTCAGCGACCCGCGCGCCCACGGCGGCGATGCGGCCGACGCCTTCCACCTGGTGATCCCGTCCATCCCCGGGTTCGGCTTCGCCGGGCCCACCACCGAGCGGGGCTGGAACCGGTACCGCATCGCCAGAGCATGGGCCGAGCTGATGCGCCGCCTCGGCTACGAGCGCTATGGCGCGCACGGCAACGACTGCGGCTCACACATCTCGCCCGAGGTGGGCCGCTGCGATCCCGAGCATGTCATCGGCGTGCACGTCACCCAGATCTTCTCCTTCCCCTCCGGGGACCCGGCCGAGCTGACCGGCCTGTCGGAGGAGGACAGCAAGAAGGTCCAGTTCCTGCAGTGGTGGACGGACAACAGCGGCGGCTACGACAAGCTGCAGTCCACCGCCCCGCAGACCCTGGCCCACGCGCTGGCCGACTCACCGGTGGGGCAGCTGGGCTGGAACGCGCAGCTGCTCGGCCCGAACCTCGACGCGGACTACGTGCTGACCAACACCATGGTCTACTGGCTCACCAACACCGCCGCCTCAGCCGCGCGCCTGTACTACGAGGACTTCCACGCGGAGGACAAGCCGGCAGAACCCACCACCGTGCCGCTCGGGCTGGCCAACTTCGCCTGGGACTTCCAGTCGATCCGCCCGTTCGCCGAACGCGACCACAAGAACATCGTGTCCTGGAACGTCTACGACACCGGCAGCCACTTCGCCGCGCACGACGTGCCCGGCCTGCTGGTCGACGACATCCGCGGCTTCTTCCGTCAGTTGCGCTGAACCGTGCCGAGCGAGGTGCGCGGGGCGGGCATCTCACCGCGCGCATCCCTGGTCCGAACTTCGGGAGTACCGCCATGCAGACCCTGACCCGCCGCGCCCTCAACCGCGCCACCCTCGACCGGCAGCTGCTCCTGCGCCGCGCCGACCTCACCCCGCTGCAGGCCATCGAACACCTGGTGGGCCTGCAGGCGCAGACCCCGCACACCTGGTACGTGGGACTGTGGAGCCGGCTCACCGCGTGCCGGCCCCAGGAGGTCGCGGCGCTGCTCACCCAGCGCCGGGCCGTGCGGATCGCCCTCATGCGCTCGACGATCCACCTCGTCAGCACGGCCGACGCGCTCGCGCTGCGCCCGCTCGTGCAGCCGGTGCTGGACCGCGACCTGTTCGCCAACCACACCCACGGCCGGGCGATGCGCGACCTGGACACCGGCAAGATGGTGGCGGCGGGCCGGGAACTGCTCGACGAGCAGCCCCGCACCCCGGCCGAGCTCGGCCGGCTGCTGGCCCAGCGATGGCCGGATCGCGACCCGGCGAGCCTCGCCTACGCGGTGCGCAACCTCCTGCCGGTCGTCCAGACTCCGCCCCGCGGGGTGTGGGGCGGCGGCGGCCGGACCGTCCACGCGCCGCTCGAGTCGTGGGCAGGCGCGCCGCTGCGCACCGACCACACGATCGACCAGATGGTCCTGCGTTACCTGGCCGCGTTCGGCCCGGCGACCGTACGCGACGTGCAGACCTGGTGCGGCCTGACCCGGCTGGCGGAGGTGCTCGACCGGCTCCGGACCCGCCTGGCCACGTTCCGCGACGAGAACGGCGCGGAACTGTTCGACCTGCCCGACGCGCCCCGGCCCGATCCGCAGGTCAGTGCGCCCGCCCGGTTCCTGTACGACTTCGACAACCTGCTGCTGTCACACCACGACCGCTCCAGGGTGATCACCGACGGCCTCCGCCGGCAGAACTTCAAACCGCACGGGCCCGTCCCTCGCCTGGTGCTCCTCGACGGCTTCACGGCAGCGACCTGGACATTCACCACCGCACACGACACGGCGACACTGACCGTGCACCCGTTCGCACCGCTGTCCGCGCTCGACCGCGACGCGTTGACCGTCGAGGGCGGCGGCCTGCTGGACTTCCTCGCTGCCAAAGCGTCACACGAGATCCGCTTCACCGCCCCAGGTCACCGCGACCACAGCGATCCCAGCAACCGGTAGCCAGAGGAGTCCTCGCTGCCTCGGAACTCGGGTCCAACCGAGATACGGGTAAACCGGCCATGAGTCGATCTTGACGCCCTGTTGTTGCAGGACTCGACCATGGTGGTGGCCCGGGTGACGTTCTCCCGCAGCGTGGCGTCGGAGATGTACCGAAGAAGCACCGATCGTCGTTCGGACACGGTGCCGTCATGGCACTCACCTCCTGCCCCCGTCGGCGGCTGGTTGCCGTCCGACGGCGCCGCTTCCTCGGCCACCGGAAGCCAGCTGCCCGGCTACGCCGGCGCCGCCGCCCATGCGATCTGGATCGTGGGGGCGCAGAAGGTGGTGGCCGACCTTCCCGCCGCGCTGCGCCGCGTCGAAGAGCACTGCCTTCCGCTGGAAAACGACCGTGCCATGAGGGCGTACGGCAAGCCCAGTGCTCTCAACCGCCTTCTCATCCTCAACGCGGAGCCCTATCCGGGGCGCGGCACCGTCCTGCTGCTCCGTGAAACCATCGGATTCTGAACCACCGGCGTTCCTCAGCTGGTCCGGCACGCAGACATCCACGTCCGAGAGCCGTCGCCGCAGGCCATCGCTGAACCCCGGAGAGTGCCCGGCGCCACACCGGTGCCGGGCACTCTGGACCCGTGGCCGGGTCTCAACGGCGGCAGCGCCCGCGACGCCCCCGAACGTCGGCGACTCGTCAGGGCTCGAGGTCGGCCACGCCCTTGCCGCTCGCGATGTCGAACGGCACAGAGACCTGGTCGTGCGCGATCAACCAATGGTCGTCGCTCTTCCGGAAGCAGAACGTGGCCCGGACCCACATGCCACTCGTCGCCGTCCCGTTCCGCAGCGTGCCGCTGAGCCGACCGAAACCGTGGCCGAATGCCACGTCACCGCCCACGGTGATGGTCAGGTCGCGAAGCTCATAATTCACATCCTGGAAGAGCGTGAACGCCCTCGTCCAGTTCTCCATCTTCGCCTCTATCCCCACGTGCTGCAGCGGCGGCTCGACGTCGAAGGAGACGACGTCTGTCGCGTAAAGCCGCCTCAGGCCGTCGAGGTCCTTGGCGCGTATTCCTTCGACGATCTTCTCCACCTGCTGCTTGATCTTGGCTTCGTCTACCTCGCGGTGCGCAGGCATCGCTACCCATCACTTCCCATCGGTGTGGAATCTCGGCTTTTCACCAGACCGACGACACAGCACCCCGGGATGTCAGGCCCGATGAAACCCCGGACCGAAACGAGGACGCGGCTACGCCTTGGGGGTGTCGGTAAGGCTGCCGCCACCGGCCGAGATGACGCACGATGGTGAGTTGGATGCTGAACCCGAGGCGGTTGTGATCACCCCTCAGCACCAGATGCAATCTTGATGAGCAGCACCGTCCCCATCGGCGGCGCCCCGGTCAGGTCCAGGCGGGTGGCTTCAGCTCTCCGCTCGGGCGGATGAGCGGAGGGCGGCGGCATCGCGTGAGGCCATCGCATCGAGGAGGTGGGTGCCACGCTGTTGGAGCAGGCGCACAGTGATCGCGGGTGTCATGCCCAGGACAGCGGCGGCCAGAAGGACGGCGACGAGGGCGGTCACCCACCACGGACCGCCGATGACGCCGGGCAGGATGGCGGCCAGCAGGGCCACAGGGAAGATCGTCATTTGTCCGCCCGTCGGATCGCCCGCTTGCTGGCCCGGGTAGATGCGATCGCGGGCGTCGGTGCCCACGGCCGGCATCACGAGCGCGAGCAGCGGCGCTCCGGCGCAGCCCGCCGCGGCCGCGGCGATGGCGCCGCCGACGGCGGCACCTCCCAGGGGAGAGCCGGTCGCGGCCCACAGCACGGCCGCCAGCGCGATGGACGGCAGGCCGAACAGCAGCGCCCACGCCGCCATCCGCCCGTGCACGTCGGCCTTGAGGGCGCCCGGTGTGGTGAGGAGCTGCCACAGGGCGGTGCCGTCCAGGGCGTAGGTGTTGATCGCGACCATCGCGCCGAACACGGCTGCCGCTGGGCCTACCAGGGGCAGCGCCCAACTCCAGTCGGTGAAGGCGATGATGAGCGCCATCAGCAGCGGTGTCAGCCAGGCGCTGCGCAGCTCAACACCGCGCGCCGGGTCACGTAGCCAGGTGGCCAGCTCTCGCGAGACGACCGCGGCCACCTGCGGCGTCGCAAACGGCAAGGACAGCCCACGTCCCGGCACGGAGGGCCGCCGCGAACTCGCCCGGCGCGGCGGCCGGCTCAGGGCGCGAGCCGTCAGCGCGATCCAGCACAGCTGCGACAGAGCGCCCAAGGCCAGCAGCGCCGCCAGCGGCAGCAGGACCGGTCCCGTCCCGGCGCCGTCGCGGGCGGCGAGCGCCGCGCCATACCCCCAGCCGGTGGGCCATGCGGCGAGCACATCGATCACCGGTTCGGGGAGCTGCCCGGCCCTGGGGATGACCAGGGCCGTGTCCCCCTCGCCGAGACGCGGCAGCAGCCAGGCCGCGACTAACACCCATCCGGCGAACGACAGCGCGAGCATGATCGCGGTCTGTACGGCGGCCAGCGTCATCCCGGCCCGGGTCTGCAGCAGCCAGGCCGCCAGCGCCGCCACCGTCTTGCCCGCCCAGATGAGCAGATACAGCTGGGCCACCACCGCGGCCACGGCGGCCGCAACCGCCGCCATGCCACCCGGCGCGGCCAGCACCACCAGCGACGACAGGCACGCCAGCGTGATCAGCGGGCCGACGCCCAGCAGCTCGGTCCACGACAGGGCCCACGCCGGCCGCCACGACCCCAGCGGATAACCGCGCAACCACTCGCGCGAGATAACCGACGGATCATGGCGAGGCTGAGCCAGCGGCCCGAACAGCCACATGCCACCCCACACGGTGAATGCCACCGCGATCCAGCCCTCGTGGATCACGCCATCGGCGGTCAATGACGCGCCCGCGATCACCAGGGCGGCCAGGACCAGTCCGGTGACCAGGCTGAAAGCGCGCTCGTTGTGCGGGCCGTTGCGGAACAGGCGCAGCTTGAGCGCGAACAAGGTGCGGATCATGCCAGCCACTCCAGCGGGCGCACCGGATCGGCGCCCACCAGCTCGACGAACCGCTCGTTCAGCGTCGAGCCCGCCGCCACCTCCTCCACCGGCCCTTCGACCAGCACCCGGCCACCGGCCACTACCGCCACCCGGCGGCAGTTGCGCTCCACGAAGTCCATGATGTGACTCGACAGGACCACGGTGCCGCCGCCGTCGACGTACTGCCTGAGCACCTGCTCGATGGAGTGGGCCGAAACCGGGTCGATCGCCTCGAACGGCTCGTCCAGCACGAGCACCCGGGGCCGGTGCAGCATCGCCAGCGCCAGATTGATCTTCTTGCGCATGCCCGTGGAGTACTCCACGATCAGCGTGCGCGGGACGGCGTCGAGTCCGAGGATCTCCAGCAGGTCGCCCGCACGCGCCCTCCAGCCGTCGTCCAGGCCGCGCAGCCCGGCGCTGTAGCGCAGGATCTCGGTGGCGGTCAGCCGCTCTGGCAGAGACAGCCCGTCCATCATGATGCCGAGCTGGGCGAGAGCGGCTTCCCTGTCGGTCCGCAGGTCGTGACCGGCGATCTTGATTGAGCCGGAGGTCGGCTCCCGCAGCCCGCACATGGCCATCAACGTGGTGGTCTTACCAGCGCCGTTGGGGCCCACGATGCCGTAGAACATCCCCGGCGGGATACTCAGGCTGAGCCGGTCGACGGCGAGCACGGCACCGAAGCGCTGAGTCAGGTCCGCCACTTCGATGGCGGAAATCCAGGGATCTTGCAACAGACTTCCTCACTCGGCCGTGTGCGTGAGGATCGCGTCGGCCATCTCCTGGTGGGTCTCCAGCGGCAGCGTGTGCCCCATGCCCGCCACGATCATCAGCCGCGCCCCCGGGATCTGCTCGGCGGTGATCGCGCCGTGACCCGGTTTGACCGGCTCGTGGCTGCCCTCGATGACCAGCGTGGGCGCCTTCACCCGGTGCAGCGCGCCCACCGGCTCAAAGTCGGGGCTGGCCCCTGCGGCAAGCCGGTGGTTGGCCACCGCCGACAGGTCGCGGGCCCGGTCGTAGACGCGTTCCTGCAGTCGGCGCGCCGCGTCCTCGTCGAACGGCAGCCCGGTGCCGTGGAGCACGCGCTGCTCGGCGATCATGCTGTCGATCAGCGCGCGGCGGTCCTGGGCGGGCGGGGCGGCCATCAGCGCGCGGAAGAATTCCACGAACTCCGGCTCCGGCTCCGGCAGGCTGCCCTCGGGCTGCGGCTGGCCCATCAGGGCCCGCAGGAGCACCTGGCCCTCGCCGCCGCCGAGCGGCGAGGAGGCGACGGCGGTCAGCGACCGCACCCGCTCCGGCGCCTCCACGGCGATGAGCTGGCCGAGCAGCCCGCCCGCCGAATGGCCCACCAGGTGGGCGCTGTCCAGGCCGTGGGCCTCCAGCACGCGGTAGACGTCGTTCTTGATGTCGTCCCAGGTGTACGGCTCGGCCGCGAAGTCGACGGTGCCCGACATGCCGGTGTCACGGTGGTCGTACCGGATCACCCGGCGGCCTCCAGCCGTCAGCCGGCCGACGAGCTCGTCCGGCCACAGGATTCCCTGCGACATCGAACCCATGATCAACAGGATCGGCGCGTCCGTCTCGGCGCCGAACTCCTCACTCCAGATGGTCACGTTGTGCATGGCTCACAGCATGTCGTCTCCGGCTACGGGCGCCTTCTGTAGAACTACTAGCCGCGCCAGATCCGTGCGGGAGCCGATGCCCAGCTTCGGATAGATCTTGTACAGGTGGTACTCGACCGTACGCGGGCTCAGGAAGAGCTGGGCGGCGATCTGCTTGCTCGACAAGCCGTCGGCGACCAGGCCCGCGATGCGCAGTTCCTGCGGGGTCAGCGCGTCGAGCACACCGGAGGGCGGGGCGCCGCCGTTCTCGCCCGCCGCCCGCAGCTCCTCCTGCGCGCGCCGCGCCCACGGCCGGGCGCCGGCCTGCTCGAAGGTCTCCCACGCCATCCGCAGATGCGCTCGCGCCTGGCCCGGCCGCTGCGCGCGGCGCAGTCGCTCGCCCAGCAGCAGGGCCGTCCTGGCCGCCTCGAACGGGTTGGTGTGCAGCCGCAGCGCCTCGCCGAAAGCCTCCTCCGCCGATTCGGCCAGGCCTCGGCAGCGGGCCAGCAGTGCGCGCGACTCGGACGTCGCGGCGTGCTCGGTCGACCGCTCGTAGGCCGAAAGCGCCGCCCGCGCGCCGGCCTCGTCGCCCGCGCCCACCGCGGCCTCGACCCGGTCCGGCGTGGCCCGCCACGCCACGGTCGGATGCCCCGCGCCCGGCCCCGCCACCGCGATCGCCCGGAAACGGTCGTGCGCCGACGCGTAGCGGCCCAGGCACAACTCGCGCATCGCCAGCGCGTACGCGGCCACCCCCGCGCGCAGTCCCACCCGGTGCGGCAGGGCGATGGCCAGCGCCTCGCGGGCCTGCCGTTCGCAGGGCTCCTCCTCGCCGCGCAGAGCCGCCAGCACCGCCAGGTTGGCCAGGTGCGCGGCCACCGTGTTCTCGTAACCGGCCTCCCGCGCCAGCGCCAGGCCCTCCTCGGAGACGGCCTGGCTGCGCGCGAGCCGCCCGGCGAGGCGGTCGGCGGTCGCCACGAACTCCAGCACGACGGGCAACTGCCCGGTCATCCCCGACACCCTGGCCACTCGCCCGGCCCGCTCGGCCATCTCGGTCGCCAGATCCGACTCGCCCAGAGCGCTGGCCGCGGCCGTCGCCCACAGGTAGCCCGCCGCATCCTCCAGCTCGCCGGCCCGCGCCAGTGCCCGCCGCAGCAGGCCCGGCCCGGCAGCGTCACCGTTCAGAGTCAGCCCGATCCCGGCCACCGTGTCCCGCAAGAACCCCTCGGGGTGCGCCGCCGCCCGCCGGCCGAGCTCGACGATGGCCGCCGTATCGCCGACGTACGAGGCCGCCTCCACGGCGTCGGCCAGCATGTCCAGGCTGTCGCCCGCCGCCAGGATTCGCACGGCCTCGGCGGCGTTGCCCGAGTTCAGCTCGAACCGGCCCCGGAGCTGGGCGATCTCCATCGCGAGCGTGATATCCCTGCCGACCCCTTCGCGTGCCTCGGCCAGCAGCGATTCCGCCTGTCCCGGCCGGCCAGCGAGCCAGGCCGCCACGGCGGCGTCCTTCAGCCGGACGGCGCGGGCGCGCGGCTCGGGGGTCAGCTCGGCGGCCCTGGTCAGGGCGGTGGCGGCGGCGCCGTACCCGCCGCGGTCGCGAGCCCGCTCGGCGGCCTCCGCCAGCGCGACGGCGACCGGCTCGGCCTGGCCCAGGGCGGCTCCGGCCAGGTGCCAGGCCCTACGGTCGCCCGCGGTCAGCTCCGCCAGAACGGCGTGCACGTGGCGGACCTCGGCGGGGGCGGCCGCCTCGTGGATCGCAGATCGCATGAGCGGGTGACGGAAGCGCACGCCGGTGCCCGACACCTCGGCCAGCCCGCTCTCCTCCAGCTCGGCGAAGGCCGCCGCCACCACTGACGCCACCGCCCCCGACCCCGCCGCCCCGGCCGCCAGCCGCTCGGCGGCACGCAGGACCACCTCGAGGTCGGTCTCGACGGCGGCGAGCAGGGCGACCAGCCGGGCGGGGGCCGACAAGCCGGTCACCCGGTCGCCGAAAAGCCGGGCGCCGCCGGGCAGCGGGTCGGGCAGCGGTTCGCGGCCGGCGAGTTGCGCGGGCGTCAGCCGGGCGGCGATCTCGATCAGGGCCAGGGGGTTAGCCCCGGTCAGCGTGATGAGTTCCCGTCTCACCGGGGCGGCCAGCAGCCCGTGCCGGGACTCCAGCAGCTCGGCTGCGGCGTCCTTGGGCAGGCCGCGCACGCCCACCGTCGACGGCACGCCCTTGACGGGAGCATCGCCGCGGACGGCGAGCACCATCGCGATCCGTTCGGTGCCCAGCCGCCTGGCGGCGAACAGCAGCGCGTCGGCCGAGGCCCGGTCGGCCCATTGGAAGTCGTCGACCACGCAGATCAGGCCCTCCGGGCTGGCGGCCTCGACCAGCAACGACAGCACGCCGGCGCCCAGTAGGAAGCGGTCGCCCGCGCCGCCGGCGGCGTGCCCCAGGGCCGCTCGCACGGCGTCGCGCTGCGGCCCGGGCAGCGCGTCGAGCAATCCGGACACCGGCCACAGCAGCTGGTGCAGCGCCGCGAACGCCAGGTCGGACTCGGACTCGACGCCGCTGGTCCGCAGCACCCTCATCGCCTCACCCCGCGCGGCCGCTGCGTCGAGCAGGGCGGTCTTGCCCGTGCCGGCCTCACCCCGGAGCACCACCGCCCCGCCGCAGCCATGGCGGGCCTGTGCGATCACCTCGTCGAGCGCGCTGCTTTCCACAGATCTTCCGTAAAGCACAGAAATCCACTGTAAAGGGGGGCGGCCGTCGGTCGCCCCGGGGCTGGGGCCGGTGCTGGAGTATGCGATCAACCCGGTGCTGGCGGCCTTGCTGTATGTGACGTTCCTGCAGGTGCCCGCGGCTGAGCTGGTGCGCTCGCTGCGCGCGGGCCGGTTCCTGGCGGCCGCTCTGGTGGTGAACTTCTTCGTGGTGCCGCTGGTGGTCGCGGCCATGTTCGCCTTCCTGCCCGCGGACCAGGCGGTGCGCCTCCGCGTGCTGCTGGTGCTGCTGACCCCATGCGTCGACTACGTGATCGTCTTCTCCGGGCTGGCCGGGGGCGACAGCCGGCGGCTGCTGGCCGCCACGCCACTGCTG
Source organism: Dolomitihabitans soli (assembly GCF_022213955.1). Lineage (GTDB taxonomy): Bacteria > Actinomycetota > Actinomycetes > Streptosporangiales > Streptosporangiaceae > Streptosporangium_A > Streptosporangium_A soli. Next base: position 85,023 of record NZ_JAKNTW010000028.1, read on the forward strand.
CTTGCAGCAGCCGTTCTCCCGCACGGCCGGCTCGGCAGCCCGGGCGGCATGGTCACGGCAGAAGACGAGCTCCAACCGCAGCCGTGTCGGCTCCGGCCGCACGACGGCCTGGACCTCTTCGGCGAACAGGGCGTCGAACTCGGCCACCCGCAGTGGCTGCTCGGCGGCGGGCAGAGTGCACGCGGAGGGAGCCATCCCAGGTCAAGGGCGACGTTCTGTGTCATACCTCGACGGCAAACCTGTACCTAGGTACCGAATGCAAGCCCCTTTGGCGTAGCGCCAAAACCCGTGCCGATCCTCCCCAAAGGCCGAACCTGGACGCCGCCGACTCGAGGGGCACGAACCTGTCCGGCGCGAACCTGTCCGGCGCGAACCTGACGGGTATAAGCGGGAGGACTGAGCAGCAGGTACAGACGGTAGCCACGGTTGACTCGGACACTAAGTTCGGGCCACTGCCGGAGTAGCTCACCAACGAGACTCGGGGCGCGTCCTGTTCTCTGCGGGGGGGCGGGTTGCTCGCTAACAAGCCGTCCGGGAACGCCCGGTCACTCGCAGCTACTTCGCCTCTGGTGACGGCGACCCGAGCGGAGGGCCACGAACTCGATCACGTCGACGAGTAGCCATCGGGACTGACACGCCAGCCTTGGCGGGTGCGCCGGATGTAACCGGCGGCGGCCAGGTTGCCGAGGCAGCTCAGGGCGGTGTCGAGGGTGACCTGAGCGGCTACGGCTATCGTGGCCGGGCCCGCGCCGCGGGTGGGGATCGCATCGAGCACTCGCCGGGCCTCCGAGCTGAGGCTGTCTCGTGGCACAACGGGGCCCCGCACCTCCCTGGCGAGATCGTCGCCGATGGCCCCGACGAGGTCGATGGCCTCTTCGCCGCTGGAGACGCACTGAGCCTTGCCCTGGCGAAGCAGGTGGTGGCAGCCCTGGGAGGCTTCGGAGGTGATGGGGCCGGGGACGGCGCCGAGATGCCGATGCAGGGCGAGGGCGTGGTTGGCGGTGTTGATCGCGCCGCTGCGCAGGGCCGCCTCGACGACCAGCGTGCCTCGTGAAAGCGCTGCGATCAATCGGTTCCTGACGAGAAAACGGCTGCGGGTGGGGTGCGTGCCCGGTGGGCATTCACTGATCACGACGCCTTGGTCGCGCACCGCGGCGAACAGGTCCTGATGGCCGCTCGGGTAACAGAAATCGGTACCACAGGCGAGGACGACGATCGTGGGCGACCGTCCCGCGAGCGCACCGCGATGCGCTGCCCCGTCGATGCCGTACGCGCCGCCCGAGACCACCGTCCACTCGGCGTCGCTCAACTCCGCGCCGAAGGACGCGGCGACATGCGTGCCGTACGCGGTGGCCGCACGTGCGCCCACGATGGAGAGGGAGCGCAGGCAGGAGAACCGGAGGTTCGCCGAGCCCTCGATCCACAGGGCGAGGGGGCGGGACTCGTGGAGATCGTCGAGCTGGGTCGGCCACTCGATCTCACCAGGGACGATCAGCCGGGCGCCGAGGCGTTCTCCGGCGGCGAGGTCGCGGACCGGGTCGGCGGCGTGCAATCTCGCCCGCCACCCGGCCAGGCGTCCTTCCAGGTGCCGGCCGAACCTCTCCCACCCTTCCCGCCGGTCTCCACGGACCTCCGATGCCAGCAGACCACGCCGAATCTGGGCAAGAGCCTCGACCGGGCCGCTGAGGGCGACCAGGCGGCCCATCAGAGCGTCACCGGGCTCGGCCGCTCTCATCAACGCCACACGAGCCAGCCGCTCATCCTCCCCAGCCGCCAAGGGGGGCCGCGCAGCGCGTTCCCCGTCCTTCAGGTGCGGGCCAACGCCGATATCCCCCGTGCCGTCAGCGCTCGTAGCGTCGCCGTCCCGCGTCGGGCGGTGGGATGCGGGGACGCCGTCCGGCGGTGGGGACAGGTGGGCGGTCATTGGCCGGCTCCGAGCCACAGGGTGAGGGCGGCGGAGGTCTCGTCGATCTCCGGGCGTTTCTTGCCGGACAGGTCGGCGAGGGTCCAGGCCATGCGGGTGACCCGGTCGAGACCCCGGGCGCTGAGGGTGCTGCTGTCGAGGGCGGTGGTGAGTGGCTTCATGGCGGTGTCGGAGGGGCGGAACTCGCCGTGCAGGGCGCTGGAGGGGATCTCGGAGTTGGTCGTCCAGGGAGTGCTCGAAAGGCGCTTGGCCGCCCGCTCCCTGGCCTGCAGGACGCGCTCGGCGACGACCTTGCTGGGCTCGGCGAAACGCCGATCCGCCATCAGCTCCCTGCGGGTGGAGCGGCCCACGGTGACCTTCACGTCGATCCGGTCGAGGAGCGGGCCGGACAGGCGGGCAAGGTAGCGGCGTCTCGCCGACGGAGTGCACTTACAGGACCCCGCCGCCTCCGACACCTGGGCGCACGGGCACGGGTTGGCGGCCAGCACGAGCATGAAGCGCGCCGGGAAGGTCACGGTGCCCGCTGCCCGGGCGACGGTGACGGCCCCGGACTCCAGAGGCTGGCGCAGCGAGTCGAGCACGGCCATCGCGAACTCCGGGGCCTCGTCGAGGAAGAGAACCCCTCGGTGGGCCAGCGAGACGGCTCCGGGGCGGGGGATCGAGCTGCCGCCGCCGACCATGGCGGCGACCGTCGCCGTGTGGTGTGGCGCCATGAAGGGAGCGGTGACCAGGAGCGGGTGCCCGGGAGACAGGGCTCCCGCGATGGAGTGGATCGCGGTCACCTCCAGGGCGTGATCGAGCAGGAGGGGCGGGAGGAGGGCGGGAAGCCGTTCGGCCAGCATGGTCTTGCCGGTGCCAGGAGGCCCGACCATCCACAGGTTGTGACCGCCTGCCGCGCACACCTCCAGCGCCTTCCGCGCCATCGGCTGGCCCGCCACGTCGCACAGATCGGGCGGCCGGCCGGTCGACTCGGCGGGGAGCGGCTCCGGCGACGGTGCCGGGTCTTCGTCCTCGGGAAAGGAGGCGGGGTCGTCGTTGCCGAGCCACTCCACGAGTTGGCGGAGGTCTCGCACGGCCACGACGCTGACGCCGGGGACCAGCCTCGCCTCGTCGGCGTTGGCCGACGGCACGACCACCTTGGTCGCTCCCGCCTCTACGGCGGCGACCACTGCGGGGAGGACGCCGCGGACCGCCCTGAGCCGCCCGTCGAGCCCCAGCTCGCCCAGGAAGAACGGCTCGGCGATGCGCTCGATCGGCACCACGCCCGCCGCTCCGAGCAGGCTCACGGCTATCGCGAGGTCGAACTGGCTGCCGCGCTTGGGCAGGCTCGCCGGGAACAGGCTGACGGTGATGCGCGTCTCCGGCCAGCCGTATCTGCTGTTGGTCACGGCTGAACGCACTCGGTCGCGGGCCTCGCTCAGCGCGGTGTCGAGCAGGCCGATGAGATGCATCCCGGGCAGACCGTTCGAGATGTCGGCTTCGATTTCGACGACGTGGCCGGTCACGCCGACGATGGCGACGCAGCGGGTGCGGGCGACCACTCAGCTCACCCCGCGTTCGTGGCGGATGGAGAAGTCTCCCGCCGAGCGCTCCAGGGCCACGACATCGATGCGGACCGAGTCGAACTGCCGATGATCGTCGGCCAGCCATCTGCCGGCGAGACGTCGCAGGCGGGCCAGCTTCGCCGGGCCGACCGCTTCCATGGCGGTGCCGTGGCTGCGGCCTGAGCGGGTCTTGACCTCCACCACGACGAGGGCGCGCCCTTCGCACGCGACCACGTCGATCTCGCCGTCTCGGCATCGCCAGTTGCGCTCGAGCACCCGCATCCCGTGGGCTTGCAGGAACTTCACGGCGACTTCTTCGCCGGCCCTGCCCAACTCGTCCTTCGCGGCCATGGGACCACCTCCGGCCCCGAACCCTGCCGCACTTCACGGGGTCGCTCAGGCGTTCATCAGCCGCCTGTGGACGAGTAGGCCCCCTGTGGATAACGTCCCTCGGCTACGCCGCGAACGACCATGGGCCCAGGCGCCGTGGAGCCCCCAGGCCGATCGGAAGCGGCCGGCCGCCATCTCACGGCCAGATCAGGTGTTGAAGCCGTCCTTGGGCATTTCCAGGTCGGGCTTGGCCAGTTCCTCGACGTTGACATCCTTGAAGGTGACGACTCGCACGTTCTTCACGAACCTCGCCGGCCGGTACATGTCCCACACCCACGCGTCCTGCATCTTCACGTCGAAGAAGACGTCGCCGTTCTCGGCCGTGCGCACGTCGAGGTCGACCGAGTTGGTCAGGTAGAACCGCCGCTCGGTCTCCACGACATAGGTGAACAGGCCGACGACGTCGCGGTATTCACGGTAGAGCTGCAGCTCCATCTCGGTTTCGTACTTTTCGAGATCTTCCGCGCTCATCCCGATCCTCCTGTCACACGCCACCCCCGGCCCGCCCGGTCAGGCGACACCGGCCCCCACCTCATTCTCACCTATCTCGCTACCCAGCCCCGACCGCGCCACCGTGATGAAGGAGAAACGATGATGCGAACACGGTCCGTGGTTGTCGAGCGCTAGTCGATGACGCACTGTGACATACCCTTTGTGTACGGCGAAGCCATACTCGGGATGGTGTTCGTCAAGTGCCGTCATCATCCGATCCCTGGTCACCTTGGCAACGATGGACGCCGCCGCGACGCACGCGGCGACCTGGTCTCCCTTCCACACCGCCAGCGACGGCACCGGCAGCCCCGGGACGGGGAAACCGTCGGTGAGCACATAGCCAAGATCACAGGATAGCCGGGCGACGGCGCGTCGCATGCCGGCGACGTTGCTTTTGTGCAGTCCGCGCGCGTCGATCTCCGCCGGGGGGATGACCACGGTCGCGACTCCCTTCGCCGTGGCGAGGATGCGGTCGTAGAGCATCTCCCGTTTGGCGGGCGCGATCAGCTTGGAGTCACAGAGCCCGTCGATCTCCTTGCCGAGGACCACCGCGGACACCACGAGGGGCCCGGCGCAGGCTCCCCTGCCCGCCTCGTCGACCCCGGCGATGGGGCCGAGTCCTCGCCGGGTCAGGGCGCGCTCGTACGCGTAGAGCCCCGAATCCCGCCTGACGACGCTCGGCCGAGGGCGAAACACATCAGTCATGACATATGCAGACTACGCGCCTAGCGCACCCGGTCGAAAGTCTCCGGCCGCGAAAGGATCGTCGCCCGCGAGAACGGCCAGTAGATCGCGAACGCACGCCCGACCACGTCGTCTTCGGAGATCGTGCCGTGGCGCTCGTCCCTGGAGTCGGCGGAGCCGGTGCGGTGGTCGCCCATCACCCACAGCCGACCAGGGGGGATCTTCTCCTTGAAGGGGTCGCCCGAGGGAAAGTCGCCCTTGAAGAGGTAACCCTGCTCCTCGATCGGGGTGCCGTTCACGGTGATGCGCTTCTTCTTGTCACAGCACTCGACCGTGTCGCCGCCGACGGCGATGACCCTCTTGATCGTGTCCTCGCCGTTCTCCCAGCCCTTGAACACGACGATGTCACCACGGTCGGCGGAGCCGTTCAGCTTGTTGACGACGACCCGGTCGCCGACCTTCAGGGTGTTCTCCATCGACTCCGAGGGGATCCAGAAGGAGCCGATGACGAACGCCTGGAGCAACAACGCCACCGCGATGCCCGCGACGATCAGGCCGACCGTCTCGCGGAACCCACCCTTCCTGCGGGCGGATTCCGCCTTCGAACCGTCTTTCGCGACGGTCATCCGGCCTTGTCCCGCTTCAGCAGGACGCGGCGGCGGATCAGGACCAGCGGGAACGCCCCGGCGAATCCGAAGAGCAGCGGCGCCGCCCCGCCGAGCGCGGCCGCGGCATGCAGGGCGGGCTGGGCGAACGTGTCGGGGATGGGCAGCGTGGCGGCCCGGCCGAACGGCCAGACGATGACGAAGGCGCGGCCGATCACCTCGTCGGCGGGGATCGTGCCGCCGCCGGGGTCGCCCATGTGGGACCGGGAGTCGAGGGAGACGGAGCGGTGGTCGCCCATCACCCAGAGCCGCCCGGACGGAACCGTGACGTCGAAGAACCGCTGGGAGGGCACGTCGCCAGGGTAGAGGTAGCTCTTCTCGTCGATCGGCACCCCGTTGACGGTGACGCGGTCCTTCGCGTCACAGCACTTCACCTTGTCGCCGGCGACTCCGATGACCCGCTTGATGTAGTCCTTCTCGCCGGGGACGACGCCGAACGCGGTGCCGATCCAGCGGAAGAAGGCGGCGGCCGGGTTGGTGGGCTCCTCCAGCTGGATCTCGGGATCCCAGGAGTCGACGCCGGAGAAGACCACGACGTCGCCGCGCTCGATGTCACGAGTGTGGTAAACGAGTTTGTTCACCAGGACGCGGTCGTTGGTGAGCAGGGTGTTCTCCATCGACTCCGATGGAATGTAGAACGCCTGGATCACGAATGTCTTGATAATCAACGCCAGGACCAGGGCAACGACGACGAGGACGGGCAGCTCTCGCCAGAACGAACCCTTTTTATCCTTATCGCCCTTACCAGGCTTCTTGGTGTCTTCCGCGACCACGTGCACCTCGTCCTCGACAGGGCGCTGTGCGGTTGCCTCAGGCCCCTGGTCCTCGCTAGTCATCGCTGACGAGCCTAGATGATGCCTGGCGCCAAGTGGCCGCGGGCAGGCCACCGCACACCCGCGCGTCGCGATTCACCGGACAATTACCCCTTACCTTCCCAGTACATGTCTGTGGCCCGCATCCTTAACGGATACGGGCCATCAAGACACGGGCTCACTTACCCGCGGGAACCGCCTCACGCTTCTCACGGATGCGGGCGGCCTTGCCGCGCAGGTCGCGCATGTAGTAGAGCTTCGCACGGCGGACGTCGCCGCGGCTCACGAGCTGGATCTTCTCGATGACCGGGCTGTGCACCGGGAAGGTCCGCTCGACGCCGACGCCGTAGCTGACCTTCCGCACGGTGAAGGTCTCGCGCGGCCCGCCACCCTGGCGGCGCAGCACGAACCCCTTGAAGATCTGGATACGGGACCGGTTGCCTTCGACGACGCGGACGTGAACCTCGAGCGTGTCGCCCGGACGGAAGTCCGGAACGTCGGTGCGCATCGAGGCTTTCTCGAGCTCCTGGATCTGCGTGTGCATGACAGCCGTTCCTCATTGACGCGAGCACGCGGAGGTCCACCCGGCCGCGCGTGGGCGCGGCGTCGGAGGGGACGCGCGTGCTGGACTGAATGGTCTAAGAGGCCGAGCTTCCCGCCCGGCCGCAGCGCACCGACCAGCGGGCAGTCGGCACTAGCAGTCAAGTGTACCCAACATCAAGGTGCCTCTCGCACCAACGCGTCATCCCGCGCCGCCGCCCCCGCCGTCACCCTCCGCGAGGACCTCCCGGTCGCGCTTGTCGAGCCCGGCCTCCTCCAGCGTCGCCACCAGCTCGGGCCGGTTCCGCGCGGTACGGCGGAGCGCCTCGTCCCGCCGCCAGCGGGCGATCTTCCCGTGGTGCCCCGACAGCAGGATCTCCGGCACCTCGTGCCCCCGCCACTCCGGCGGCTTGGTGAAGACCGGCCCTTCGAGCAGGTTCCGCATCGCGCCGGGCGCGAAGGAGTCGTCGGCCACCGAGCGGGCGTTGCCGAGCACGCCCGGCAGCAGCCGCCCGATCGCCTCGACCATCACCAGCACGGCCGCCTCGCCCCCCGCCAGGACGTAGTCGCCGATGCTCACCTCGTCGACGCGCAGGCGGGAGCCGTACTCCAGCATGACCCGCGCGTCGATGCCCTCGTAGCGGCCGCAGGCGAAGACCAGCCACGGCTCGTCGGCGAGTTCCACCGCGAGTTCCTGGGTGAACGGGCGTCCGCTCGGGGTGGGGACCACCAGCCGGGGGGCGCCTTCGCGCGAGGCGATGACCGTGTCGATGGCCTCGCCCCAGGGTTCGGGCTTCATGACCATGCCGGGGCCGCCGCCGTAGGGGGTGTCGTCGACGGTGCGGTGGACGTCGTGCGCCCACTCCCGCAACTGGTGCAGCGAGATGTCGAGGGTGCCGCGGTCGCGGGCCTTGCCCATCAGGGATACGTCGAGCGGGGCGAAGTATTCGGGGAAGATCGAGATGATGTCGATGCGCATGGGGCTCAGACGGCCTCGTCGGGGTCGAGCAGCCCGGGGGGCGCGTCCACCACCAGCCTGCCGCCCTCGACGTCCACCTCGGGCACCAAGGCGCGCACGAAGGGCACATAGACGTCGCCCGTGCCGCGCCGTACGACCAGGAGGTCCTGGCCGTGGTGCAGGACGTCGGTCACCTGGCCGACCTGCTCGCCGCCGACGGTCACCACGGTGAGGCCGATGAGCTGGTGGTCGTAGAACTCGTCGGGGTCCTCGATGGGCGGCGCGGCGTCGGACTCGACGACCAGCAGGGTGCCGCGGAGCGCCTCGGCGGCGGTCCTGTCGGCCACGCCCTCGAACCTGATCAGCAGGGACCCGGTGTGCGCGCGGACCGACTCGATGCGCAGCGGCCCCCTGGCGGGCGGCTCGGTGGCGAGTGAGGAGCCCTGCGCGTAGTGCAGCGCGGGGTCGTCGGTGCGCACGTCGACGCTGACCTCGCCGCGTACGCCGTGCGGGCGGCCGATGCGGCCCACGACTAGCTGCACGGGAAACTTACCTCCAATACTGGAGGAGCGGCCCGTGACAGCAGTCACGGGCCGCTCCCTGGCTCACGCCGTCAGCGGGCTTCGTTCAGGTCGAGTAGATCGACTCGGACGAACTTGCCGTCGGACAGGGCGTTGACGACTGTGCGCAACGCCTTGGCCGTCCGGCCACCACGCCCGATCACCTTGCCGAGGTCATCGGGGTGGACCCGGACCTCGAGCACGCGCCCGGTGCGAATGCGGCGGGCGCGGACCTGAACTTCGTCGGGATGCTCGACGATGCCCCTCACCAAGTGCTCGAGGGCTTCCTCAAGCACTTCAGGCCTCGCCTTCCGGCTTCTCCTCGGCCGGCTTGGCCGGGGACTCGGCCGCCGGGGCCTCGGTGGCTACTGCTTCTTCGGTCTTCGGGGCCTTCTTGGGCCTGCGCTGCGTGGTCGAGGCGCCGCCGGTGTCGCCGGACAGCGACTCCCTGGCCGCGGCCTCGTAGATCGCGTGACGGTCGGGCTTGGGCTCCGCGACCTTCAGCGGCTCGGGGGCGGGCTCGCCCTTGAACTGCTGCCAGTCGCCGGTCAGCTTGAGGAGCTTCAGAACCGGCTCGGTCGGCTGCGCGCCGACACTCAGCCAGTACTGCGCACGCTCGGACTTGACCTCGATGCGCGAAGGGTCTTCCTTCGGGTGGTACAGCCCGATCTCTTCGATCGCCCGGCCGTCACGCTTGGTGCGGCTGTCGGCGACGACGATGCGGTACTGCGGGTTGCGGATCATGCCGAGCCGCTTGAGCTTGATCTTGACTGCCACGGGTGTGGTCTCTCCTGGACATTCGAGCGTGGGTGGACGGCATTCTCATCGAGTGGGGCACGACGGGACGACCGCCCGAGGGACAGGCACGACCGGCGGGGGTGAGAGGGCACCCGCATGGTCACGTTGTTCCAACATGTCATTGTGCCAGACGAACGGGGGTGCAACCGCCTGGTATCCCTGACCGATACCGGACAGAGTCAGTTCTTTGGGGGAAGCTTCAACTTGGACGGGTCGAAACCGGGCGGAAGTTCGAGACCCGGCGGAAGCTGACCGCCGAGACCGCCCAGACCGGGCGGGAGCGCGGCGGGCGCCCGCTCCCCGTCGGGCTTCGGCTTGCCCAGCGCGGCCTTCCGGGGGTCGCCGCTGACCCTGCGCCCCTTCTTGCCCTTCTTCTGCGCCGCCTTGGCCGCCTTGCGGTTGCCGCCACCCGGCATGCCGGGGATGCCCATGCCGCCGGCCACCCGCTTCATCATCTTCTGGGCGTCGAAGAAGCGCACGACCAGGTTGTTGACCTCGGTCACGGTGACGCCGGAGCCCTTGGCGATGCGCTCGCGGCGCGAACCCTTGATGATCTTCGGGTCGGCGCGCTCGCCGGGGGTCATGGAACGGATGATGGCGGCGACCCGGTCGAGGTCGCGGTCGTCGATCTGGTTGAGCTGGTCGCGCATCTGCCCCATGCCGGGCATCATGCCGAGCAGATTCTTGATCGGGCCCATCTTCTGGACCATCATCATCTGCTCTAGGAAGTCTTCGAGCGTGAACCCGTCGCCCGAGGTGAGCTTGCCCGCCATCTTGGCGGCCTGGTCCTCGTCGAAGGTCTTCTGAGCCTGCTCGATCAGGGTGAGGACGTCACCCATGTCGAGGATCCGGGAGGCCATCCGGTCGGGGTGGAAGGCGTCGAAGTCTTCGACCTTCTCACCGGTCGACGCGAACATGATCGGCCTGCCGGTGATGTGCCTGACCGAGAGCGCCGCGCCGCCGCGCGCGTCGCCGTCGAGCTTGGTGAGCACCACGCCGTCGAAGCCGACGCCCTCCATGAACGCCTGCGCGGTGGTCACCGCGTCCTGGCCGATCATCGCGTCGACCACGAACAGGACCTCGTCGGGCGAGACCGCGTCGCGGATGTCGGCGGCCTGCCTCATCAGCTCCTGGTCGATGCCCAGACGGCCGGCGGTGTCGATGATGACGACGTCGTGCTGCTGCCGCTTGGCGTGGTCGATCGACTCGCGGGCCACCTCGACCGGGTCGCCCACGCCGTTGCCCGGCTGCGGCGCGAAGACCGCCACCCCGGCGCGCTCCGCCACCACGGCGAGCTGCTGCACGGCGTTGGGCCGCTGGAGGTCGGCGGCCACCAGGATCGGCACGTGACCCTGCTCGCTCAGCCATCGGGCCAGCTTGCCTGCCAGGGTGGTCTTGCCCGCGCCCTGGAGGCCCGCCAGCATGATGACGGTCGGCGGGTTCTTCGCGTAGCGGAGCCTGCGGGTCTCCCCGCCCAGCACCTCGATCAGCTCGTCATTGACGATCTTCACGACCTGCTGCGCGGGGTTGAGCGCCTGGGAGACCTCGCTCCCGCGGGCCCGTTCCTTGATCTGGGCGACGAAGGCCCGCACCACGGGCAGGGCGACGTCGGCCTCCAGCAGCGCGATGCGGATCTCGCGGCAGGTCGCGTCGATGTCGGCCTCGGACAGCCGTCCCTTCGCTCGAAGGGAGGAGAAGACCGATGTCAGGCGGTCGGAAAGCGTCTCGAACACGTGATTGGCCAGCCTCTGCGCGTCAGGTCGTGCCTCGTCTGCGACTCAGCCTCCCAGCCTAACCGGTCGTGAAGGGTCATCGGCCCCCACCGGGTACGGCCATGCGAATCGTCAGGGCGTGCTCCACCAAAGTGATCAAGGTCGTCTTCACGGAGTCACGCGATCTCGCGTCGGTGCGCACGATGGGGATGTGCGCCCCCAGCGTGAGCGCCTCCCTGACCTCCTCCTCAGCATGGGAATACTGCCCGTCAAAACCGTTGAGCGCCGCGACGAAGGGCAGGCGCGCCTCTTCGAAGTAGTCGACGGCGGGAAAGCTGTCGGCCAGCCGGCGCGTGTCGATCAGCACCACCGCGCCGATGGCCCCCCGCACCAGGTCGTCCCACATGAACCAGAACCGGTGCTGACCCGGCGTGCCGAACAGATAGAGGATCAGATCACGGTCGAGCGACACCCGGCCGAAGTCCATCGCCACCGTCGTCGTCGTCTTGTGCGGTGTCATTCTGACGTCGTCGATGCCCGCGGCCGCGTCGGTCATCACCGCCTCGGTCGTCAACGGCACGATCTCGGAGACCGCCCCCACGAAGGTGGTCTTGCCGACGCCGAACCCACCGGCGACAACGATCTTCGTGGAGGTGAGCGCACCACCACGATTAGAGCCTGCGAAGTCCACTGAGCACCCTTTCCAACAGGTTGAGATCCGGCTTGCCCGCGTCGAGTTGGGGCTGGTGCACCTGAACCAGCCCCTCCGCCGCCATGTCCGCGACCAGGATCCTGGTCACGCCGAGCGGGATACGAAGCATCGCTGAGATCTCGGCGACCGACCGCACCTGCCGGCACAACGAGCTGATCGCCTGGTACTCCGGGGTTCGGTTGGTCAGATCATGATGAAGCGCGGTCACCGAGGAGACCAGCGCCTCGATGGCGAGCTGCGTGCGGGGGGCGGTCCGCCCCCCGGTCACGGCGTACGGCCGGACCAGGGACGACTGCTCCCCCGGCCCGGACGCGAAATGCTGATGCCCGCCGGCGTATCGGTGGGCCTCGTCCATCGGGTGATAGGGCTGCCCGCCCCCTAACGGATAGCCGTCACCAGTCCAGCCGCGGCCTGTCACGGCGCCCTCCTAGGGATTTCGCCATCACCGGGGATGTGAGGCTTGCAGCTCGGCGCGGACAGCGGGTGTGAGCACCTGTCCGGCCCGTTCCACGAGCAGCGTCATCTGGTACGCCACAAGACCCATGTCACAGTCCGCCGCGGCCAGGACGGCGAGGCAGGAACCGTCGCTGACCGACATGATGAGGAGCAGCCCTCGCTGCATCTCCACCACCGTCTGCGTGACCGCCCCGCCCTCGAACACCCTGGAGGCGCCCTGGGTGAGACTGATCAGACCCGCGGCGACCGCCGCGAGCTGGTCGGCTCGGTCTCGCGGGAAACCGTCGGAGAACGCGAGTGGCAGCCCGTCCGACGACACCACCACCGTGTGCGCCACACCTGGCACGTTGTGCACGAAATCGGTGATCAGCCAATTCACGCCACGTGCCGCCTGGCTCAGCTCCCTCACTGATCCTCCTTCGTCGCCCACGTCCGGGGGATCCCGCCGTGCCCATGAACCCGCTCGTTCACGAGTCCTCCTCGTTAGCTTCAACGTTCCGCGTGAAGTCGGGATACGCCTGGTCGTCGCCCAGTTCGCCACGTGCCGCCGCGCGGCCCTGCCGTACGCCGTGCTGGAAGCTTGCCAGACGGTTGCGCACCGCGTCGGGCGAGATCACCGGCCGGGGCGCGGGAGCAGGATGTGACCTGCTGGGGGGTGCCGCAGAACCTGGCACCAGGTTGGCCTTCGGCACGCGCTTGGGCAGGCCCGACCCCGTCAGGCCGCCCATGCTCGGCCGGCTCGCCGCCTGCGCCGCCTGCCAGCCCGCGTCTCCCGGCGAGGTCCATTCCCTGCTCTCCGCGCGGGGCGGCAGGGTGATGTCGCCGGTCTGGGCGGGCTCCTCCGCGCGCGAGGCCCGGCCCTGCTCCTGCTCCGCGGGTACGGCGGGCGCCGCCGGGCTCTCGTGCCGCCCACCGGGCTCGATCTTGCGGAACCAGTCGGACTCCACCGCCGCGAAGATGGGCAGGAAGTCGTCTCCCGTCTCCGCCGGAGAGCTGTGCACCTTGGGGAGCGGGCCGGTCATGTCGGCGTCCTGCTGGCCGCCGAACCGCCGCACCGGAGCCGTGTCCACCGGCCTGCGGGGCAGGTCCGGCGCGAGCGGGTCGCGTGATGGCTGCATCGACCACGCGCCGGAGTCCTGGCCTCGGAAGGGATCCCGTTCGCTCCAGCCGGGGACGGGAGCGGGACCGGATCCGGGGGGCGGCACGTGGCTCGGCCACGGCGTGTCCATGACCGAGTCGGCGAAGAAGCTGCCGCTCCGGTTGGCCGCGAACGGATCGACGGGCGGCTGCGGCAGCCCGCCGAACACGTTCTGCGGGCGGTGGGCGTCGAAGGGGTCGGCGGTCGGCGGCGATCCGCCGAACATGCTCTGCGGCTGGTGGGTGTCGAAGGGGGTGGGACCCGCCATGACGGGCTGCCGGTCGTAGGTCCCCGGCTGCCGGACGCCAGGCATGGCGAGCAGCGGGTCCGGGAGCAGGACCATCGCGGTGAGGCCGCCGCTGTCCTGCTGGCGGAGCTGCACCCTGATCCCGTGCCGCAGGGCCAGCCGGCCGACCACGAACAGGCCCATCCTGCGGGAGACGGAGACGTCCACCACCGGGGGGTTGGCCAGCCGCCAGTTGGCCTGGGACAGCTCATCGCCCGTCATGCCGATGCCGACGTCGGTGACCGAGACCATCACGCCGCCGCCGTCGATGCGGTTCGTCGCCACCGTCACCTTGGTCTCGCTCGGCGAGAAGGAGATGGCGTTCTCGACCAGTTCGGCGATGAGGTGGACGACGTCGTTGACGGACGTGCCCGCCACCGCCGGTCCCGAGGGGATGTTCAGCGTGACGCGCTCGTAGTTCTCCACCTCGGACAGGGAGGCGCGGACCACGTCGATCAGCGGGACGGGCTGGCTCCACCGCCTGGCCGGCTCCTGTCCGGCGAGGACCAGCAGGTTCTCGCTGTTCCTGCGCATGCGGGTGGCGAGGTGGTCGAGCCTGAACAGGTTGCCGAGCCGGCCCTCGTCCTGCTCGCCCTGTTCGAGGTTCTCGATGAGGGAGAGCTGCCGTTCCACCAGTGTCTGGCTGCGGCGGGAGAGGTTGACGAACATGGAGTTGACGTTGCTCCGCAGCGTGGCCTCCTGGCCCGCCAGCCGTACGGCCTCGCGGTGGACCTCGTCGAAGGCGCGCGCGACCTCGCCGATCTCGTCCTGGGAGGACACGCCGATGGGCTCGATGTCCCCGAGGTCGGCGGCGTCGCCGCCCTCGCGCAGGCGCTGCACGGTCTCGGGCAGACGGCGGCCGGCGACGGACAGGGCCTCGGTGCGCAGCCGGCGCAGGGGGGAGACCAGGGAGCGGGCCATCAGCGCGGTGATGGCCAGGACCAGCAGCAACAGGATGACGCTGGCGACCGCCGCGACCAGCGCGCCGCTCTGCTCCGCCTCCTGGAGCATCCGGCTGCGCGTGATGATCTCCCTGCCGACCTGGCTCTCGACCTTGCGCATCCGTTCGATGCTGTCGGTGGAGGCCTCGAACCAGCGGCTCTGGTCCCCTCCTCTGGTCGCGTCGGGGTCGACCCGCACGAGCGCCTCGTCGTTGCCCGCGAGCACCAGCGCCCTGGCGCGCATGGAGGCGGCGCGGTCGTTCTTCTGGCTGCTCAGGGTGTCGTCGAAGAACTGGCGCTGGGCGACGGACGCCTCGGCGCGGAAGGTCGCGAGCTCGCTGTCGCGCTGGGCTCTGGCGGCGATGAAGGTGTCGAGACCCTCGGGGGTGAACCGTCTGGACGCCAGCCCGATCGCCAGGCTCGCCCGCTCCCTCGACGCCTGTTCCTTGGCGCGGGTGAGCGCGGCGTAGGCGGAGGCGTTGGCGGCGAGCGCGTCGTCGGGGGCGCCGCGGCTGATCTCGTCGTGGACGGCCAGGAGGTCGGCGATCGTCCGCGAGTACATGAGGACGGTGGGGATGGCCGGAAGGGCGGTTTCGGCCGCGATCTTACGCATGCTGCCGAGCTCGTCGATGCGATTCCGCATGCGCAGGATCTCCGAGCGTTCCCGCGCGCCGAAGGCGTCTCCGCCGGCGGGGTCGAGGATCGCGCTCAGTTTCGGGCGGATCTCCTTCACGGCTCCGTCCACCGCGTCGTACTGCTCCCTCAGGACGGCCAGCCCGCTGGCCGGTCGTCCCTGTTCGACGAAGCGGGCGGAGACGTCGCGTTCTTCCTGGAGGCCGTGTACCAGCAGGCTGAGGCCCGCCGCCAGTTCGGCGGTGGTCCGGACCCGTTCGTATTCGACCGCGCTGCTGACGGATGAGACGACTCTGAATCCGCCGAGGATGACCGCCGCGAGGGTGGGGAGCAGGATCAGGGCGATGAGCCGCGTCCGTACTCGCCAGTTCTTCAGCGCGAGTTTCCCCCCGCTGCTCTCAGCGCCGCCCCCGTCGCCTGGTTCCGGTACGGGATCGCTCCCGTTCGACGCCCCCGGCACACCGAAGGCCGGGGCGTCGATCATCTTTGAATCGCGATCACTGGGGATTGACGCTGTCCTCACTGGCCTCCGCAACCTCTCCTCTGACCGTCTGTTTTGGAGGGGACCCCGCCACCTATCCGCTAGTGACGCCGACGCACCCATGGGGCGAGGGTTATTTGAGCACAACAGGATGAGATCGGCCAATAGCCCATATGACCCAACTTCTACATTTCGTATAGATGAGCTGGCATCCGAGCCGCGACCCGGATGCCCCACAGAACGCATTCGATCGCTCCAAGACGGCCCTGACCTCGGCAGAGGTCTCACCGCACAGGCAGCTCGCGATCGTCGCGGCATCCCCGATTCCGAAGCGGGGGCAACCTCAGAAGATGGGTGTCCTCATGAGACATAGAAGGGATAAATTCTGCTGTTTGCCCGATTTTCGGCCATTGACTGATATCTGTGACTTAGACGATCACGTCAGGTACGCTGATCCGCATTCGGCTGACCCCCCATTGATCATGCTTTCCAGGGACAATCTCTCTGGCTGCGCCCCCCACGGGGAGACCCCGCCTAAGCAGGTCAAAGCAGCTTAAGGAGACCTCATGACGTATAGGCTCGCCGGCCGAGCGGCAGCGGCCGGACTGGTAGCGATACTGGCACTCGCCGGTTGCAGCGGATCCGACCCGGCTTCGAACTCCGCCAGCGTCGAAGGACTGGAGACGTCCGAGCTGACGGTAGGCGCATTACCGATCCCCGACTCCGCCGCCCTCTATATAGCGAACAAGAAGGGCTTCTTCAAGGCCGAAGGCCTGACCGTCACCATCGAAACGGTCGTCGGCGGGGCCGCGGCGCAGGAGGGCCTGATCGGAGGGTCGCTCGACGCCACCCAGACGAATTACGTCTCGGCGTTTCTCGCAGTTTCGGCCGGTAACAAACTCAAGATAATCGCCGACATGTATCAGGCCGCCCCCAACTCCTTCAACCTCATGGTGGCCAAGGATTCGGGCGTGAGCACCCCCGCCGATCTCAGAGGTAAGAAGATCGCGGTCAACACCCTGAAGAACATCGGCACCCTTGCCGTGGCCTCCGTGCTGAAGAGCCACGGGCTCACCGAGAACGATGTGGATTTCGTCGAGGTGCCCTTCCCCGATATGCGCGGCCAGCTCGAAAAGAAGATCGTCGACGCCGCCTGGATGACCGAGCCGCATCTCACCGCCGCACAGACCACCATCGGCGCGCGCAAGCTGGCCGACACCATGACCGGCCCGACGGCCGACTTCCCGATCGCCGGCGTGGCGGTCACCGAGGAGTTCGCCACCAAGAATCCCAAGACGGTCGCCGCCTTCCAGCGCGCCTTCGCCAAGGCCCAGCAGGCCGCCGCCGCCGACCGCAAGGCCGTCGAGGAGGTCCTGCCCAGCTACACCAGGATCGACGCGGCCACCGCCGCGGTCATCACCATGGGCGGCTACCCCACCAGCCTCGACGAGACGCGCCTGCAGCGGGTCGCCGACCTGATGTTCGAGCAGGGCTACCTGAAGAGCAAGGTGGAGGCCAAGTCACTGCTCATCGGATCCACGGGGTGAGAGTACGTTCCCTCTTCGAGAACAGAGTGCTCTGCGGCGCCCTGGGCGTCGCGGGGCTTCTCTGTCTGCTCGAAGCCGGCGGACGGACCGGAGTCATCGACCCGCTGGTGTTCCCGCTCATCTCCGGTGTCGTCGCCCGCGCCGCCACCTTCGCGATCGACCCCGAGTTCCTGGCCGACATCGCCGCCACCCTCACGGCGTGGGCGGCCGGCCTGCTGCTCGCCACCCTGATCGCGGTGCCCGCCGGTCTCGTGCTCGGCACCATGCCGCGGGTCGAGGCGGCGGTCCGGCCGATCACCGAGTTCCTCCGCCCGATCCCCTCGATCGCGCTGGTCTCCCTGGCCGCCCTCGTCTTCGCCGAACGATTCAACATCAAGGTCTCGGTCGCCGTCTACGGCTCGATGTGGCCGATCCTGATCAACACCATGTACGGCCTCAAGGACGTCGACCCGGTCGCCAAGGACACGCTGCGCTCCTTCGGCTTCAGCCCGTTCGACGTGCTGCGCCGCGTGTCCCTGCCCAGCACCGCCCCGTTCATCGCCACCGGCGTACGGCTGGCCTCGGCGATCGCGCTGATCCTGGTGATCAGCGCCGAGCTGCTGGCCGGCGGTTCCAGCGGGATCGGCACCTTCGTGCTGGAGGCGGGCGGCAGCATCGACGCGCTCGAGTTCATCGTCGCCGCGGCCCTCTGGGCCGGGGTGATCGGCCTGCTGTCCAACGGGCTGTTCGTGCTGCTGGAGCGGCGTCTGTTCCGCTGGCACCGGGCCAGAACGGAGACGACGTGATCGTCCTGCGCCGGATCGGACGCCTGTGGCTGGTCCCCGTCGTCATCGTCGTGTGGGAGCTGGCGACCAGGGCGCTGGGCGACGACTCCTTCCCCCCTCCGTCCACGATCGCGGGCCGCATGCGGGAGATGTGGCTGACCGGTCCGCCCAGCCGGTTATGGATCAACGACAGCGCCATCGCCAACATCCCGCCGAGCGTCGTCAGGCTGCTGGGCGGCTGGCTGGCCGCCGCACTGGCCGGCGTCACGCTCGGCCTGCTGCTCGGCCGCTCCGCCCTGCTGTCGCGGCTCTTCGAGCCGATCGTCCACTTCCTGCGGGCGATCCCGCCCCCGATGCTGCTCTCCTTCTTCCTCGCCCTCTTCGCGATCGGCCCGGAGATGCAGGTCGCCACGATCATCTTCGGCGTCATCTGGCCGATCCTGATCAACTCCGCCGACGGCGCCCGCACCATCGACCGCCAGCACCTCGACACCGCGCTGGTCTTCGGGCTGTCCCGCGGCCAGCGGTTGTGGCGGGTCATCCTGCCGAGCGCCACCCCCAAGATCTTCGCCGGGCTGCGGGTCAGCCTGTCCCTCGCGCTGATCCTGATGGTCATCTCGGAGCTGGTCGGCAGCACCGAGGGCATCGGCTACCAACTCCTCGACGCCCGCAGGTCTTATGATCGGCCCGGTGTGTGGGCGACCATCGTGATACTCGGTGTGCTGGGATTCCTGCTCAACTCGGCGTTCCTCGCGGTGGAGCGGCGAGTCCTGTCCTGGCACCGCACCGCCAAGCAGACGACCTGAGGACCCCGCTGTGCTTGAGATACACAACCTGACCCACACGTACGGCACCGGCCCCGGCGCGCACGAGGCGCTCGGCGGCGTCGATCTCAAGGTGGCCGAGGGCGAGCTGGTGTGCATCGTCGGCCCCTCCGGCTGCGGCAAGTCCACCCTGCTGCGCTCCATCGCCGGCCTGCTCCGTCCCACCGGCGGCGAGATCCTCTTCCAGGGCGACCCGGTCGAGCGAACCCCCGACAACCTCGCCGTGGTCTTCCAGGACTACAGCCGCTCGCTCTTCCCCTGGATGTCGGTGGCCGACAACGTCGCCCTGCCGCTGCGCCGTAAGGGCATGGACGGCCGGCAGCGGCGGCAGGCGGCGCTGGACGCGCTGGAGCAGGTCGACCTGGCGGGCGCGGGCGGCAAGTATCCCTGGGAGCTGTCCGGCGGCATGCAGCAACGCGCGTCGATCGCCCGCGCGATCGCCTACCGGCCCACCCTGATGCTGATGGACGAGCCGTTCGGCTCCGTCGACGCGCAGACCAGGGAGGACCTTGAGGATCTGGTCCTGCGGGTGCGCGCGAAGCACGGCATGACCATCCTGCTCATCACGCACGACATCGACGAGAGCGTCTACGTGGGCGATCGCGTGATCGTGTTGTCGAAGGCTCCCGCTAAAGTCGTCAGCGACCTCCGGGTCCAGTTGCCCGGTCCTCGTGACCAGATCACCACCCGCGAGCACCCCGGCTTCGTCCAGCTCCGAGCCGAGGTCGGTCGCCTGGTACGCGGGCGACAGGGCCAGGCGGCCTCAACCGGTTGACCCGTATCCCCCCTACGAAGGAGACCCATGAGGTTCGGACGCAGCGTCCGCGGCTCGCTCATCGGACTGCTCGCCCTGGTCGCGTTCGCCGGCTGCGGCGCCGACCCGGCGGCCGAGCAGCCGCAGGCCGGTGGTGGCCTGGAGAAGACCGAGCTGAACGTCGGGATCGTGCCCGTCCCCTCCTCCGCTCCGCTCTTCATCGCCATGGAGAAGGGCTTCTTCAAGGACGAGGGGCTCACGGTCAAGACGCAGACCATCCAGGCCCCGCAGCAGATCATGCCCCAGATCCTCAACGGCGGCATCGACGCCTTCCTGACGAGCTACGTCTCGCTGATCACGATCTCCGACTCCGGGGTCGCCAAGCTGAAGATGCTGACCGAGGCGCAGCAGGGCGGCCCCGGCATCAGCGGCGTGGTCGTCACCGGCGACTCCCCCGTCAAGAAGCCGGCCGACCTCAAGGGCAAGACGATCGCGGTGAACGTGGTCAAGGCGCTCGGCGAGGTGACCGTGAGCGCGCATCTGAAGGCCGCCGGAGTCTCCCCCGCCGACGTCAAGTTCGTGCCGGTGAACTTCGCCGAGCAACTCGCCGCCCTGCAGGCCGGGCGGGTGGACGCCGCCTGGATGACCGAGCCCTACATATCCGCGGCCAAGAAGGACCTGGGCGGCCGGGTGGTCATCGACACCCTGAGCGGCCCCACCGACAGCCTCCCCCTCGACGGCTGGGCCGCCTCCGCCGACTGGGTGACCGCGAACCCGAAGACCGCCGCCGCCTTCCAGCGCGCGATGGCGAAGGCCCAGCAGGTAGCCGCGTCCGACCGGGCGGCGCTGAACGCGGTGATCCCGAAGTTCACCAAGATCCCCGCCGAGGTCGCCGCGTCCATGGGCCTGGGCACCTTCACCACCTCCCTCGACGTGGCCCGCATCCAGAAGGTGGCCGACCTGCTGGCGGAGTTCCAGATCACCAAGACCGAGATCGATGTCGCGGGGCTCGTCGCGGCGCCGCCCGCATGACCAAAGGCACGTTGTCGCGCGGCGCGGCGGGCGTCTGCGGGTTCCTCCTCATCGCGGAGGCCCTGGGCAGGACCGGGGTCATCGACCCGGTGGTGCTGCCGCTCGCCTCCACGGTTCTCGGCGAGACCCTCGGGCTGGCCGCCGACCCCGACTTCCTCCTCCAGCTCGGCAACACGCTGGACGCCTGCGGCGTGGGCCTGCTCTTCTCCGTGGCGATAGCCGTACCGGCCGGGGTGCTGCTCGGCACGTTCCGGAAGGTGGAGAGGAGTGCGCGCCCGCTGGTGGAGTTCCTGCGGCCGATCCCGTCGGTCGCGCTCATCCCGGTGGCGCAGTTCCTGTTCCGCGACCCGGAGTACGCCAAGGTGTCGCTGGTGATCTTCGCCGCCTCGTGGCCGCTGCTCATCAACACGATGTACGGCATGCGCGAGGTCGATCCGCTGGCCAAGGAGACGCTGCGCAGCTTCGGCTTCGGACCGCTCGCGGTGATCGGGCGGGTCTCGTTGCCGAGTGCGGCCCCGTTCATCGTCACCGGGCTGCGGATCGCGGTCTCGGTCACCCTCATCGTCGCGGTGAGCGTGGAGCTGTTCGTGGGCGGGACGGGTCTCGGCACCTTCATGAGCGCCGCCGCGGCCGGGAACCAGCGCGCGGAGATGCTGGGCGCGGTCGTGTGGGCGGGCCTGCTCGGGCTGGCGGCCAACGGGCTGCTCGCCGGGGCCGAGCGGCGGCTCTTCCGCTGGCACCACGCGCGCACCGGGGAGCCGGCGAGATGATCCTCTCCCTGCTGGGCCGGCTGGGCCGCCTGTGGATCGTGCCGGTCGCGCTGGCGGTGTGGGAGCTGGCCGCCCGCGAGGCGCGCGCGGTCTACTTCCCGCCGCCCTCGGGGATCGCGCTGCACGTGTACGAGCTGTGGTTCTCGGGCCCGCCCGCCCGGTTGTTCCTCACCGACGACGCGGTGGCGCACATTCTGCCGAGCCTGGGCAGGCTGCTGCTCGGCTGGTCCGCCGCCTGCCTGCTCGGCGTCGTGGCCGGGGTGGCGCTCGGCCGCTCGGCGCGGCTGTCGCAGTATCTGTCGCCGCTGATCCACTTCGCCAGGTCGCTGCCGCCGCCGGTGCTGCTGCCCGTCTTCCTCGTCCTGGTGGGGGTGGGGACGCCGCTGCAACTGGCGGGCATCGTGTTCGGCGTCGTCTGGCCGGTGTTGATCAACTCCATCGACGGGGCCCGCTACATCGACCGGCAGTATCTGGACACCGCGCAGGTCTTCGGACTGTCCCGGCGCGAACGGCTGACCCGGGTCATCCTGCCCGCCGCCGCGCCGAAGATCTTCGCCGGGCTCAGGCTCAGCGTCGCGCTGGCGCTGATCATGATGATCATCTCGGAGCTGCTCGGCAGCACCGAGGGCGTCGGCTACCGGCTGCTGATCGCGCAGAGCCAGCTCGACATCCTCACCATGTGGGCGGCCACGCTGCTGCTCGGCGTGCTCGGCATCCTCTTCAACGCCGCCTTCCTGGCCGTGGAACGCAGGGTGCTCGGCTGGCACCGCGCCGCCCTCTGATCAGCCGGAGTGCCACCAGGGGTCGGCGGCACTCGCACGGTTCACCAGGTAGGAGCGGCGGCGCAGGAAACGGCGCAGCGAGGCCGGCCCCATCCGGGAGCCGCCCATGCCGGAGAGCCCGAAGGAGTTCTTCTCCCCCTCGTGGACGAGCGCGGTGAGGGCGGCGTCGTTGACGCTGACCGCGCCCACCGCCAGCCGTCCCGCGACCGCCAGCGCCTCCTCCTCGCTGCGGCCGAACACCGCCGCCGACAGCCCGTAGACCGAGTCGTTGGCCAGCCGTACGGCCTCCTCGGCGTCGGCGACCGGCATGACGGGCAGGATCGGCCCGAAGGTCTCCTCGGTCATCACCAGCATCGAGTGGTCGACGCCGGTGAGCACGGTGGGGCGGCACCAGCGCCCGCCGCCGTGCCGCTCGATCGTGCCCCCGGTACGCGTCACGGCGCCCCGCACGCCCGCGTCGGCCAGATGGCGTTCCACCACTCCGGCCTGAGCCGGGTCGATCAGCGGCCCGATCGGGCCGCCCTCACACGTCAGCCCGGTACGGCGAGCCTTGGCCACCAGCAGCTCGACGAACTCGTCGTGGACGGCGCGCTCGACGTAGACGCGCTCGATCGACTGGCAGGACTGGCCGGCGTTGGAGGTGCCGCCCCACAGGATCGCCGAGGAGGCGCGGTCCAGGTCCGCGCCCGCGAGCACGATGGCCGGGTCCTTGCCGCCGAGTTCGAGGAAGGCGGGGACGAACGCGCGGGCGGCGGCCTCGGCGACCTTCCTGCCGGTCGGCACGCTGCCGGTGAACGCCACCACGTCGACCAGCCCGACCAGGGCGGCGCCGGTCTCCGCACCGCCCTCGACCACCCGGAGCGGCAGCTCGGAGGGGATCAGGCGGGACAGCGGCTCGATGAACCTCGGGGTGACCTCGCTCGGCTTGACCAGGACCGCACAACCGGCCGCGAGCGCCGGGATCGCGTCGATGAGGCCCAGCAGGAGCGGGAAGTTCCACGGGGTGATGGCGCCGACGAGCTCGTACGGAACGTGCGCGCCGGCCAGCGCGACGGACGGGATCGCGGACGCCTGCTCGGCGGGAGGCGCCAGCAGGCCGGGGGCCTGCCGTACCCAGCGCTCGATCATTCCCGTCACGAGCCGCCGCTCCAGGACGGACTCCGCGTGCCGTCCCGTGTCGGCCACCAGCGCGGCGAGCAGGTCGTCGTCGCCTGCCAGGGCGGCGGCGAAGCGTTCGAGCACCGGGCCGCGGTCGATCGACCGCCAGCCGGCCGCGCGGTCGCGGAGGTCGTCGGCGGCGGCGCGCAGGGCTGCCGGGGAGATCGGCGTGAGAGCGCGCCCGGCCTGCCCGGTCAGCGGGTCGGTGAGCGCCGGGAGAGTCATGCGGGCTTGCGGGCGAGGCCGGCCACCGCGAACAGGAGGGCGGGGTCGTAGTCGAGGGACGGGGTGTCGGGGTCGGGACGCCAGTCGGTGACGTGGACCAGGCCGGGCTCGACCATCTCCAGCCCGGTGAAGAACCGGGCGATCTCGTCCCGGTGGCGGTAGCGGCCCCGGCCGAGCCCGCGCAGTTCCTCGCTGAGGGAGCCGCCCGGGTCCACGAGGTGCTGGATGAACACGTGACTGCCCGGCGGCAGCGCGGCGACCAGCTCGCCGACGATGGCCCAGGGGTCGTCGTCGTCGGGGATGTGGTGCAGGATGCCGCAGAGGATCAGCCCCAGCGGCTCGCGGAGATCGAGGTTGTCCATCAGCTGCGCCCGGTCGAGCAGCTCTTCCGGGCGGCGCAGGTCGCCCCCCACCACGACGGTGGCGGTGTCGTTGGCCAGCAGCGCCCTGGCGTGGGACAGCACGATGGGATCGTTGTCGACGTAGGTGACCCTGACTCCCGGGTCGACGCTGTGCGCCACATCGTGCACGTTGTTCACGGTCGGCAGCCCGGTGCCGATGTCGAGGAGCTGGCGCAGGCCCGCCTCGCCGACGAGGTAGCGCGTGGCGCGGCGCAGCACGGCCCGCTGTTCCTCCACGCCGATCTGCACGCCCGGCATGGCCTTCCGGATCTGGTCGCCGGCGGCGCGATCGACCGCGAAGTGATCCTTCCCGCCCAGGAGGTAGTCGTACACACGGGCGACGTTCGGCTTCGTCAGGTCGATCGTCCCCTCGGTGAGGGACGGTTCGTTGTGCTGCAACGCGCCCTCCAGGGGCCATGCGGTCCGGCTTTCGCGATCAAGGCCAGAGACTATCGGCCGCACGGCCCCGGCGACGCCTGTTTCCCAGGTCTGCGGAAAGCCCTTTCAAGGTCTGCGGAAATTCGGCGCCCCCTTTCGGCATCAGGTCGGTCAAACGGGCAGTGACGTCTTCACGACGTGCTCGACGAGAGTGATCAGTGTGGCCTTCACCGACTCGCGCGTCCGGGCGTCGGTGCGGACCAGCGGCACGCCGGGCGACAGGGTCAGCGCCTCCCGCACCTCGTCCTCCTGGTGCGGGTGGCTGCCGTCGAAGCCGTTGAGCGCGACGATGAACGGCAGTCCCGCCTCCTCGAAGTAGTCGATCGCGGGGAAGCTGTCGGCCAGCCGCCTCGTGTCGACCAGCACCACGGCCCCGATCGCACCGCGCACCAGGTCGTCCCACATGAACCAGAACCGGTGCTGGCCGGGCGTGCCGAACAGGTAGAGGATCAGGTCCCTGTCCAGCGACACCCGGCCGAAGTCCATCGCCACGGTCGTGGTCTTCTTCGTCGGAGTGAGCGCCAGGTCGTCGACGCCCTCGCTCGCCTCCGTCATCACCGCCTCCGTGGTCAACGGCGTGATCTCCGAGACCGCGCCGACGAAGGTGGTCTTGCCGACACCGAACCCGCCCGCCACAACGATCTTCGTGGAGGACAGCCCGGAGTCAGAGCCTGCGAAGCCCACTGAGCACCCTTTCAAGCAAGTTGAGATCCGGCTTCCCGGCGTCCAGCGCCGGCTGGTGGATCTGTACCAGACCCTCTTCCGCCATGTCGGCGACCAGCACTCTGGTCACGCCCAGCGGCATCCGCATGAGGGCGGAGATCTCTGCCACAGAGCGTACAGTCCCGGTGAGACTGATGATCGTTCGGTACTCCGTCGAGAGCGTGGACGGATCTCTGGGCGGAATCGTCGCGGAGGAGACCAGCGCCTCGATGGCCAACTCGATCCGCGGCCGGGTGCGCCCCCGGGTCATCGCGTACGGGCGGATCAGGCGGTTCCGCCCGCTTCTGGCCTGTCCTTCGCCGTCCAACCCATCCCTCCTAGCGTCCGGTCGACTGAAGCTCGGCGCGGATCGCGGGGGTCAGCACCTGGCCCGCGCGTTCCGCCAGCAACGTCATCTGGTAGGCGATCAGGCCGAGATCCCCGTCCGGCGAGGCCAGTACGGCGAGCGCGGAGCCGTCGCTGATCGACATGGTCAGCAGCAGCCCCCGCTCCATCTCGATCACGGTCTGGGTGACCGCGCCGGCCTCGAAGACCCTGGCGGCTCCCTGGGTCAGGCTGATCAGGCCCGAGGTCACCGCGGCCAGCTGATCGGCCCGGTCCTTGGGGAAACCGGCGGAGAAGGCGAGCGAGAGGCCGTCGGAGGACACGACCACCGCGTGCGCCACTCCCGGCACCTCCCTGACGAACTCCGTGATCAGCCAGTTGAAGCCACGGGCGGCTCGACTGAGTTCCATCACTTGTTCTCCCTATCGACTGCTGATGACGTCTCGCCCGCCTCCGCGCGCCCCCGGCGTACTCCCTGCTGGAAGCTCGACAGGCGGCTGCGCACCCGCTCGGGCGAGCGCACGGGCGGCGGTTGGCCGGCTGGTGCGGGCGATGGTTTCACGGTGCCCGGGACCAGGTTGGCCTTGGGCACCCGGCGCGGCAGGCCGGACACGGTCACGCCGCCCTCGGCCGGCGTCGCCGCCGCGTCGGCCGCGGCCCAGCCGGTGTCCCCGGGAGAGTTCCACGGGTCCTGCGGCGCGGCCACGGGTTCCTCTGGCGCGAGCTCGGTGGGGCCCGTGGGGTCTCCCTTGAACCAGCCGGACTCGACGGCGGCGAAGATCGGCAGGAACTCCTCGGGGTCCAGCGCCGAGCCGGACCACGACTCCTGCGCCGGGCCCTCCGGCCAGGGGCTGCCGGGCGGACGCGGTGCGGGCAGCGCCTGGGCCGTCGGCCAGGGATCGACGGGGTTGTCCCGAGCCGACCACAGATCCGCCGGCCCGGCGGGCCCGGTCGGGGACGATCCCATATCCGGCGGCGCCGCGCGGTCGACCGGGGAAGCCCACCGGTCCGCCGTCCCGGCGGGCCCGGGATCCGCCGTCTCCGGACGACGCGTCGGGGACGACCACAGATCCCCCGTCCCGGCGGGCCCCGTCGCGGACGACCACAGACCCCCCGTGCCGGCGGGCCCCGTCGGGGAGGAGCCCGGATCCGGCGGCCCCGCTCGATCGGCGGGTCCGGCGGCCGGGGACGGCCACGGGTCCAGTGCCCCCGCGCGATCGGCGGGCCCGGCGGCCGGGGACGACCGCGGGTCGGGCGGCCGCGCCGGGTCGGCGGGCTTCTCCGTGGCGGTCCACAGGTCCGGCGTGCCGGTGGGCTTGCGCCGGGACGACCGAGGCTCCGGCTTCGCCGGCTTGTTGTCCAGGGCCGGCCAGGGGTCTGCGGGCTTGATGGGCGCGGCCCACAGGTCGTTCAGCGCGGAGGCGGACAACATGGGGGCCTGCAGCGGCGACGGCCTGCTCGGCATCGCCTCCGCGACCAGGTGGCCGGGGAGCATGATGACGGCGCTCAGGCCGCCGATCTCCCCCGCTCTCAGCTGGACCCGGATCCCGTGCCGCATCGCCAGGCGGCCGACCACGAACAGCCCCATCCGGCGGGCGACCGCCAGGTCGACGGCGGGCGGGGTGGCGAGCCGCTCGTTGGCCTCGGCCAGTTCCTCCGCGTTCATGCCGATGCCGGAGTCGGTCACGGCGATGAGGATGCCGCCCGCGTCCCCGCCGTTGCTGGACACCACGACCTCCGTGTCCGCCGGGGAGAAGTAGATCGCGTTCTCGATCAGCTCGGCGACCAGGTGGACCACGTCGCTGACGGACTGCCCGACGATCGTGCTGCCCGCGGCCACCTGGACGGTCACCCGCTCGTAGTTCTCGACCTCGGAGACGGCGGCCCGTACGACGTCGGGCAGGGGCACCGGGTCGCTCCACCGTCTGGACTGCTCCTGACCGGCCAGGACCAGCAGGTTCTCGCTGTTGCGCCGCATCCGGGTGGCCAGGTGGTCGAGCCGGAAGAGGCTGGCCAGCCGGCCGTCGTCCTGCTCGCCCTGCTCCAGGTCGTCGATGAGGTCGATCTGGCGCTCCACCAGGGTCTGGGACCTGCGGGAGAGGTTGACGAACATCGCGTTGACGTTGCTGCGCAGCTTCGCCTCGTCGGCCGCCAGCCGTACGGCCTCGCGGTGGACCTCGTCGAAGGCGCGCGCGACCTCGCCGATCTCGTCGCGGGAGGCGACGCCGATGGAGGGCACCTCGACGGGCGGGGCGTGCTCGCCGGCCTCGCGGAGCACCCGGACGGTCTCGGGGAGGCGGGTTCCGGCGATCTGCAGGGCCTCGCCGCGGAGCCGCCGCAGCGGGCGGACCAGGCTGCCCGCCACCATGAGGGTCACCAGCACCACCACGGCGAGGATGATCAGGATCAGCGCGCCCGAGAGCATGGCGTTGCGCTGCTCGGTCCCCTCCAGGTCCTTGGTGCGGCGGACGACGGCGTCGCCGAGGCCCTGTTCGACGGTCCGCATGCCGTTCACGATCGCCGTGGCGGAGTCGAACCAGAGGCGTACCTCGTCGCGGCGGAGGTTGTCGAGGTCACCGATGCCGCGTCCCTCGCGCAGCCGGGCGACGACCAAGGCGCGCAGGGCGTCGGCGCGCTCCACCTGCTGGCCGCTCACCGCGGTCCGGTAGCGCTCGGCGTCGGCGGGCGTGGCCTCGGCGGTGAAGGTCGCCAGTTCGCTCTCCTGGGCGTTCCACGCGCCCAGGAAGTCGGTCAGGTCGTCGTAGTCGAAGCGGCCCTCGACCAGGGCCACGGTGAGGATGCCGCGTTGCCGGGCCACCTGCTCCTTGGCCCGGGTGAGCGCGCCGAGCGCGGTCGCGTCGGCGACCAGGCGCTCGTCGTCCTTGCCCAGTTCGTCGTGGAGGGTGGCGAAGTCGGTGATCATTCTGGTGTACATGCCGAGGGCGGCGCGCGGCAGCACTTGGCTCTCCACGATCAGCTTGCGCAGGCCGGGCAGACCGTTGAGCCAGCGGGTGACGGTCGCGACCTCCTCGCGCGCCCGGACCCCGTGCCCGTCGCCGATCGCGATCATGCCGTCCCGCACCCGGGCCAGCGCCCGGTCCACGACCACTCGCTGCTTCTTGACCAGGGTGAACCTGGCCGGGCGGTGCCGGTCGGCGATGTACCAGGCGGTGAGGTCGCGCTCCTGGGCGACCTCGTGGGACAGGGTGGCGAGCCGCTCGACGACCGAGGCGACCTCCGCCATCCGCCGGTAGCCCCCGGCGGTGGCGAGCGCCGTGGTGAGCTGCAGGCCGGTCAGGAGGACGGCCACGGCTGTCGGCAGCACGATCAGCGCCATGAGCCTCGGCCGGACCCGCCAGTTGCGCATGTGGAGAAGTTCCTTGCTCATGTGATGGGCCCCCATCTAAGCGGGCCGGAAAGAGTCGTGCGGCACGGGGGCCGCATGTTTGATCATCAGATGCCGGGTCACGGAGTACTCCTGGACGGCCTCCTGGCTCATGTCCTTGCCGAAGCCGCTGCCCTTCACGCCGCCGTGCGGCGCCTCGGAGGCGATGGGCAGATGGTCGTTGATCCAGGTCACGCCCACGTTGAGGCGGTGCGCGACACGCAGGGCCCTGGCCACGTCACGCGACCAGACCGAGGAGGCCAGGCCGTAGCGGGTGTCGTCGGCCAGCCGTACGGCCTCGTCCTCGCCGTCGAACGGCAGCGCCACCAGGACGGGGCCGAACAGTTCGCCCTGCACGATCTCGCTGTCCTGCGCGGCGTCGGCGACCAGGGTCGGCGGGTAGTACCAGCCGGGGCCACTGGGGACGGTTCCACCGTGCAGCACCCGCGCGCCCCCGGCCACGGCGCGCTCGACGAAGCCGTGGACCCGGTCGCGGTGCGCGGCCGAGATCAGCGGCCCGATGTCGGTGGCGGGGTCGTGGGGGTCGCCCGCCGTGATCCCCGCGAGGGTGGCGCGGAGGGCTTCGACCGCCTCGCCGTAGATCGCGCGTTCGATGTAGACGCGGGTCGCGGCGGTGCAGTCCTGCCCGGTGTTGTACGTCGCGCCCATCGCCACGCCGTGCGCCATCTCGGCGAGGTCGGCGTCGCCGAAGACCAGCGCGGGGGCCTTGCCGCCGAGTTCCAGATGGACCCGCTTGAGCGAGCCCGCCGCCCCCGCCATCACCGACCGGCCGGTCTCGGTGGAGCCAGTGACGCTGACCATGTCCACACCCGGGTCGGTGACCAGCGCGTGGCCCACCTCCGCGTCGCCGGTGACGACCTGGACGAGCCCCTCGGGGGCGCCCGCCTCGGCGATCAGCTCGGCCAGGCGGAGCGTGCCGCGCGGGGTCTGCGGCGCGGGCTTGATCACCACCGCGTTGCCGGCGGCCAGGGCGGGCCCGAGCTTCCAGACGGCCATCACGAACGGGAAGTTCCACGGCGCGATCGAGCCGACGACGCCAACCGGCCGGCGCAGCAGCACCGAGGTGTAGCCGGCGCTGAACACGCCCGCCCCCGTGCCGTCGAGCGAGCGCGCCGCCCCGGCGAAGAAGCGCAGGTTGTCGGCGGCGAAGGGCAGTTCCCCTTCGCGGAACACCGGCACCGGCTTGCCCGTCTCCTCGACCTCCAGCCGGGTCAGCTCCGCCGCGTCGGCCTCCACCAGGTCGGCCAGGCGGAGCAGCACCCTGGCCCGCTCGCCCGGCGTGGCCCCCGCCCACTCCTCGAAGGCGGCCCTGGCCGCCCGTACGGCGGAGCCGACCTCCGCGGCGGGCGTGTCGGGAACCTCCGCGACCGGGCGGCCGGTGGCGGGGTCGATCAGCTCACGCATGCGGTGTCTCGGCGCGGGCGGCCCGCTCGATCAGGTCGGCACTCTTGCGCAGCCCGTCGCGACCGCGGATCTCGGCGCCGGCGTCCGCGAGCCGGGCACGCAGGCCGGTGTCCCCGATCAGGGTCGCGAGGGCGCCGGTGAGCTCCTCGTCGGTGAAGGTGTAGGTGGGCAGTCGCACGCCGAAGCCCAGCTCGTGCATCCGCTGGGCGTTGTCGTACTGGTCCCAGAAGAGCGGCAGCAGGATCATCGGCTTGCCGAAGTGCAGGGCTTCGGTGGTGGTGTTGTTGCCGCCGTGCGTGATCACCAGGTCGACCTGCGGGATGACCTTCGTCTGCGGGACGAACTCGGCGCCCCACATGTTGGCGGCGAGGGTGATCTCCTTGTGCAGCGGGCCCATCGAGACGATGTAGCGGTGCGGGGTGGTGCCCAGCACGTCGATCACCCGCTGCATGAGCGCCACGTCGGCGGAGCCGAGCGAACCGAGCGAGAAGTAGACGAGCGCGCCCTCCCCCGCCAGGGAGCCGGGGATCTCGAACTCCTCGTCGGTCTCGCGCACCGAGGAGTCGAGGCGGTGCCAGGAGGGGCCGAGCGGCCGGGCCTCGGTGTAGTCGGCGATCTCCGGGTAGACGTAGAGGTTCACGTCGCCCTCGTGGATGAAGTCGAGGTCGGGCAGCGGCGGGGCGCCCTGCTCGCGTGACCAGGCGTCGAAGGCGGCCCAGAGCTCGCGGTGGGTGCGGTCGTACTCGGCGCGGAACGCGGCCCAGCCGGTCCCGTCGGCGGGCAGGCCGGAGAAGACCGGCGCCACGCCCTCGCCGCGCGCCTCCAGCGGGTTGCAGGACACGATGCGGACGAACGGCTTGCCCGCGGTGAGCAGGGCGGGGAAGGTGATGACGTTGTCCTCGACGATGACGTCCGGCCGTACCCGCTCGATGATCTCCTTGAGCTGCGGCTCGCAGTACTTCACGCCGTCGATCAGCGCGTCCCAGATGGGCTTGGTGACCGTTTCGAGCTGCTCCGCGGTGGTCTTGCGGTACTCCGGGGCGGTGTCGCGGATGAAGTCCTTCCAGAACTGGCCGGCGTCCTGCTCCTCCTCGGCGGGCGGGGCGAGGTCCACCAGGTCCTCCTCGAAGCCGAGGGCCGTGAGCTTGCCCTGCCACGACGATTCGGCCGCGAACACGACCCGGTGGCCGCGCCGGCGCAGGATGTCGCCGATGCCGACGCAGTTGTTCGTGGGCCCGTAGGCGCTTTCCGGCACGAAGAGGATCGTGAGGGACATCAGACCTCCAGATTCTTTGAAGATGAGTTCAGTTCATGAGCTGGCGAAAACGCGGACGCCGCGCCAGTATGTAGTTCTGGACAGACGGGGGTCTCCAGGTGAATCTCCATCACCATGCAGATGACCGATCGGGGAGGCGAGCCGGGGTGACGCGCAAGAGCCGGGTCGAGCGCCGTCAGGATCTCATCGCGGCGGCCGGGCGGGCGATCGTCAGGCACGGCCTCGGCGGCGTGCACCTCAACCATGTCGCCGCGGAGGCCGGGCTGACCTCCGGCGCGGTCCTCTACCACTACCCCGATCTCTCCGACCTGCTGGTGGAGGCCCACCACGCCGGCATGGAGCGTTTCTACGAGGTGCGCAGGAAGCGCCTCGAAGGACTGAGTGACCCGGTGGACAAACTGGTCGTAACAGTACGCTCCGGACTGCCGCACGGGCCCGACGACCCCGACGTGCTGCTGCTCAACGAGCTGGGCGGCGCCGCGGCCCGCAACCGGATGTACGCGCTGCTGCTCACCACGCTCTACGACCGCCAGGTGTCGATGTACCAGAGCATCCTCGACACCGGCCAGGCCATCGGCGCCTTCACCCTCGCCGGCGACTCCCTGACGATCGCCCGCAACCTGGTCGCCCTCGAAGACGCGTACGGCTACCGCATCACCGCCAGGCACCCGGTGATCGGACCACAGGAGGCGGCGGAGCTCATACTGGCCTACGCCAGGACCGCGACGGGCAACCCGCTGAAGAGTGTTCACTGAGCGATCAGCACCGCGTCGCCGGCCGCCCAGCCGAGCGAGACCGGCGAGCCCGAGGTCACCCTGGTGGCCCCCTGCGTCGCCACCAGCACCGGGCCGGACCGTCCTTCGACACCGACCGAGACGTGCGACACCCCGCCGTAGAAGCTGACGTCCACCACCACCCCGGACAGCCTCCCGCCCTCGCCGATCCGCACCTTCTCCGGCCGTACGGCGAGCAGCACCGGAGTGCCCGGGGCCACGTCCGCGTCGCAGGGCAGCAGGCCGATCCCGGGCACGTCCACGCCGCCCTCGCCCGCCGTGCCCGTGAAGAGGTTGTTGGCCCCGACGAAGTCGGCGACGAAGGGCGTGCCCGGCCGCTCGTAAAGGGTGACGGGCGCGTCGATCTGCTCCACCCTGCCCTCCTTGAAGACCGCGATCCGGTCGGCGAGCGACATCGCCTCCTCCTGGTCGTGGGTGACCACGACGAAGGTGATGCCGACCTCGTTCTGCAGCCGCTTGAGCTCCAGCTGCATCTCCGCGCGCACCTTCTTGTCCAGGGCGGACAGCGGCTCGTCGAGCAGCAGCACGCGGGGCCGCTTGACGATGGCCCTGGCCAGTGCCACCCGCTGGCGCTGACCGCCGGACAACCGGTGCGGCCGGCGCCCGGCCTCGGCCGTCAGCCCGACGGTCTCCAGCACGTCGTGCACCCGTCTCCGGACCTCCGCACGGCCGAGCCTCTCGCGTTCCAGGCCGTAGGCGACGTTCTTGGCCACGGTCATGTGCGGGAACAGCGCGTACGACTGGAACATCAGGTTGACCGGCCTGCGGTGCGGCGGCAGGGCGAGCAGGTCGGCTCCGTCGAGCGTGACCCGGCCCCCGTCGGGCGACTCGAAGCCGGCCAGGATGCGCAGCAGCGTGGTCTTGCCGCAGCCGCTCGGCCCGAGCAGCGCGAAGAACTCGCCCTGCCGGATCTCCAGCGAGACGCCGGCCAGCGCCGTGACGTCGCCGAAGCTACGGCTGACGTCCTGGATGTGGAGCGATGTCACGAGAACGACTCCGTAAGTCGGGTCATCCGCTGAGCGACGATCACCACGGTGAAGCTCACCGCGAGCAACAGCGTCGCCAGGGCGTTGATCTCGGGGGTGACCCCGAAACGGACCATCGAGTAGATGACGATGGGCAGGGTCGGCTCGGTCGGCGCGGCCGTGAAGAACGCGATCACGAACTCGTCCACCGACAGGGTGAACGCCAGCAGCGCGCCGGCCGCGATGCCCGGGGCGAGCTGCGGCAGGGTGATCCGTGCGAAGGTGGTCAGCGGCCCCGCGCCGAGGTCGCGGGACGCCTCCTCCAGCGAGGTGTCGGCGTGCGCCAGCCTGGTCCGCACCACCGCGGCGACGAAGGCCATCCCGAAGACGGTGTGCGCCAGCAGCACCGAGTGCAGGCCGAGAGTGATCTTGATCGCGCTGTAGAACACCAACAGCCCGATCGCCAGCACCAGGTCGGGCAGCACCGCCGGGAGCAGGCCCACCGCGTCGAGCAGCCGGGAGCGGGTGTGCCTGGCCAGCCCGACCGCGAGCAGGGTGCCGAGCACGGTGGAGAGAACCGTCGAGCCCGCCGCCACGACCAGCGTGTTGACCAGCCCCGTGCGGATGTCCGCGTTGCCGGCCAGCTCGCCGTACCACCGGAAGGTGAACCCCTCGAAGGAGAACGGCGAATCGCCCGCGTTGAACGAGTAGACGACGAGCACCACGATCGGTGCGTAGAGGAAGACGAAGGTGGCCCAGAAGGGCACGTGCAGCAGCCGGGACTCACGCACGGCCGTACCTCCTGGCCGTCCACGCCTGCGCGAACAACAGCACGAGGAGTACGGCGAGCAGCGCCAGCGCCAGGGTCGCGCCGAACGGCCAGTCCCGCGCCTTGAGGAACTGGTCCCTGATCAGGTTGCCCACCATGATCGACCGGCCGCCGCCGAGCAGTTCGGGGATGATGAAGTTGCCGAAGCTGGGCACGAAGACGAACAGGCAGCCGGTGAGCACGCCCGGCATGGTGAGCGGCAGCGTCACCGACACGAAGGTCCTCATCGGGCGCGCGCCCAGGTTGGCCGACGCCTCGCGGAGCTGCGGGTCGAGTCTCTCGATCGCCGCGTAGAGCGGGAGCACCATGAGCGGCAGGTAGGAGTAGAGCAGCCCGGTGACGATCGTGCCCTGGTTGTAGAGGAGTTCCAGCGGCTCGTCGATCAGGCCCAGGTCCAGGAGCGTGCTGTTGACCAGGCCGGGTCCGCTGAGCAGGACGATCCAGGCGTAGACGCGGACCAGGAAGTTCGTCCAGAACGGCAGCACGATCGCCACCAGCGCGATCGTCTTCCACGGCTGCGGCAGCCTGGCGATCAGGTAGGCCGTCGGGTAGCCGAGCAGGAGGGCGAGCAGCGTGGTGATGACGGCGATCCGGACCGAGCCCAGGACCACGTCGAGGTAGAGCGGGTCGAACAGGCGGGTGAAGTTCTCCGCGGTCGCCTCGTAGACCACCCCGCCGAAGCGGCCCCTGCGGAAGACCGTGTAGCTGAGCACCAGGGCCAACGGGATCAGCAGGAAACCGGCCAGGTAGGCCAGGCCGGGGCCGAGCAGGACCAGGCGCGCCGCGATCGGCGCCCGGCCCCGTCTCGTTGGGGAGTCGACGGTCAACGCTGGTCGCTCATTGCTGTGCCGCGACCTCGGTGGCCAGGCGGGTGTACTTGGTCGAGTCCTCGCCCAGGTCCCGCAGCGACTCGCCCTGGAGGAGGTCGGCCGGGGTCATCTGGAGCGCGGGGGTGGACGACTTCAGCTTGGGGTCGACCTGGTCCATCGCGGCCTTGTTCGGCACGTTGTAGAGGATGTTCGCCGCGGCCCAGCCGTGGATCTCGGGGTCGAGGATGTAGTTGATCAGGGCGTGGGCCGCCTCCTTGTTCTTGGAGGACTTCAGGATGACCATCGTGTCCACCCAGAGGTCGCTGCCCTCCTTCGGCACCACGAACTTGATGTTCTTCTCCGCGGTGGGGCACCAGCCGTCCCACGCCTCGACCATCACGGCCTGCCCGTCGGTCAGCTTCTTGCCGAAGGTGGTGTCGTCGTAGGCGAGCAGGTTCTGCTTCGCCTTGAGCAGCAGCTCGCGGGCCTTGCCGATCTCCTCGTCGTTCACGGTGTTGACCGAGTAGCCGAGGGACTTGAGCGCGGGCAGCGCCAGCCAGCGCTCGGTGGTCATCATGGTGACCTTCTTCTTCGCCTCGGCGGGCGGGTCGAGCAGGTCGTTCCAGCTCGTCGGCGGCTTCTTGACGAGGTCGGACCGGTAGCAGATCCCGGTGGTCCCCCAGGTGTAGGGCACGGAGTACTTGTTGCCCTTGTCGTAGGAGAGCTGCTTCGCCTCGGGGTAGAGGTTGGCCAGGTTGGGGATCAGCTCGGGGTGGATCGGTTCGAGCAGGCCGGCGCCGTTCAGGGCCTGGGCGTACTGCCCGGAGACGAAGGCGACGTCGAGGCCGCTGTCGGCGCCCGCGGTCAGCTTGGCCATGATCTCTTCGTTGGTCGCGTGCAGGGTGCGCGTCATCTCGGTGCCGAGCTTGGCCTTGACCTTCTGGGGGAGGTCCTCGGGGCTGTAGTCCTCCCAGATCGAGATGGTGAGCTTCTGCTTGGCGAGATCGGCGTTCGGGTCGAGCTGCGCGGCGGTGGCGGTCGCCGCCTGTCCGCCGTCGGCGGCTTCGCCGCCACATGCCGCGACGGCGAGCGCGAGCCCGGTGGCCATGAGGGCGGCCGGAAGACGACGGTGGTACCGGGCACGGGACACGGGCCGCTACTCCTTCAGATTCAGCTGTGCGGAAGGCCGCGGGCGACCGAATCGGGCAACGCAGACCAAAACAGGAGTGTTGCAGTCAAGTTCAACATGAGCAAGAGTTGTGTCCACATTGCGACCTGGGAGTTTGATCGCCGAGTTGAATCCACGTTCAATATTTGAACGGCTCGTTTCCCTGGCCGGGCAGCACCCCTGGACCGCCCCTCGGCCGGGCGACGGCGTCTCGGCCGGGCTCCTGGCGGCGCTCGCCCGGGGCGACGACCTGCCTCCACCATTTCAGGTCATGCACTTCGTGGCGATACCGCCCCTCCTAAACTACGGCGAGCGGGGGTTCGAAGTGGACCAGACGAACCGGTCGGTGGTGGTGGACGAGCAGATCGTGGTCAAGTGGCTGACGCCACCGGCCGCGTCGCCCCATCCGGCGCCCGAACTCCTCGGCCATCTCACGCGGGTCGGCTTCACCGCGACCGCACCGCCGTACGCCGCGCTGACCATGCGCGCGCCGGACGGCGGCGAGCTCCTGCTCGCCCTGGTCACGGGTTACCTCCCGGGCGCGCGGGACGGCTGGACCTGGTGCGTCGACGACGCCGCCGGCGGGCGCACCGCGTTCGCCGCGCCGCTCGGCGGCCTCGCCGCCGACCTGCACCTCGCCCTCGCCACCCCCTCCCCCGCGACCGCGGGCACCCGCCCGGCGGCCGACGGCCCGGCCTGGCTGAGGAGGGCGGAGGACGCGCTCGCCGAGGCGCTGGACCTGACGGACGGGACCGACGGCGACTGGCTGGCCGCCCGGGCGCGGACGCTGCGCGACGGGCTGGCGGGACTGGCGGCCGAGCGGGCGACACCGCTGATCAGGATCCACGGGGACCTGCACGTCGGGCAGATCCTGCGATGGCGCGACGGGTACGCGGTGATCGACTTCGACGGCAACCCGACCGTCGCGGAGGCCACGCCGTACCAACCGGCCGCGCGCGACCTCGCACAACTCGCCACCAGCCTGGAACACGCCGGGCAGGTGGCGATCAGGCGCCTCGACGCGGACCCCTCGGCCGTCGCCCGATGGACGCGGCGCGCCCGCGCGGAACTGCTGGACGCCTACCGCGCGCGCCTGGCCGAGCACGGCAGGGCCGAACTCCTCGACGAGTCGCTGCTCGGGCCGTTCGAGATCGAGCAGGAGTGCCGGGAACTGATCTACGCCGCCCGGCACCTGCCCCGCTGGCGGTACGCGCCGATGGGCGTCCTGCGCACCCGTTACCCCGGACAGGAGACCTCGTGAACCCCGAGCTGTACCTCGCCGACCTGGAGCGCAAGCCTGAGGCGCTGACGGCCCTGGCCGAGGCGCTGGCCGCCGGCGACCCCTTCGACGGGCTGCCCGGCGGACTTCGGCGGGTGGTGTTCCTGGGCATGGGCAGCTCGCGGTACGCCGCCGGGACGGCCGCCCTGCGACTCCGCGCGGCGGGCATCGACGCCGTCGCGGAGTACGGCTCGGCGAGCCGGTCCCATCCGCCGGGCCGGGACACCCTCGTGGTGCCGATCTCGGCCACCGGCGGAAGCGGGGAGACGCTCGACGCGCTGGCCCGCTACACGGGCGGGGCGTTCGTCGCGGCGATCACCAACGTCCCCGGATCCGCGGTCACCGAAGGCGCCGACCTGGTGGTGCCGATGCTCGCGGGCGAGGAACGGGGCGGGGTCGCCTGCCGTACGTTCCAGCACACCCTCGCCCTGCTGTTCGCGCTGGAGGCACGTCTCACCGGGGCGGGCGGCGACCTGCCGGGAACGCTCGGGCGTGCCGCGGAGGCGACCGCCGACCTGCTCGACCGGCGCGGCGAGTGGCTGGAAAGCGCGGCGAACCTGCTCGACGGTCCGGACGGGGTCTACACGATCGCCCCCGCCGAACGGCTCTCCTCGGCGGAGCAGTCGGCGCTGATGTTCCGGGAGGGCCCGCGCCGGGCCGCGGACGCCTGCGAGACCGGCGACTGGTCGCACGTGGACGTCTACCTCACCAAGACCCTCGACTACCGCGCCATCCTCTACCCCGGCTCCCGCTACGACGAGCAGGCCATGGACTGGGTACGGCGACGCGGCTCCACGGTGCTGTCGGTGGGCGGCGAGACGCCGGGGGCGAAGGGCACGATCCGCTACCGGGGCGACGACGACCCGATGGTCGCCCTGCTGACCGAGACGCTGGTCGCGGAATTGGTCGCGGCCTCCTGGTGGCGGCGCTGAGGACCATCGCCGAACGGACGGGGCGCGATGACCGCCGCCGGACCACCGGCTCCCGGGGTCGTCAGAGACCGTACGCGGCGCGCATGGCCAGGGCGTGCTCGACCAGGGTGATCAGCGTGACCTTGACGGAGGGCCTGGCCCGGGCGTCCGTGCGCACGATCGGGATGTGCGGGGCGAGCGTCAGGGCGTCCCTGACCTCGTCCTCGCCGTGCGGGTACAGGCCGTTGAAACCGTTGAGGCCGACCACGAACGGCAGGCGGGCCTCCTCGAAGTAGTCGATCGCGGGGAAGCTGTCGGCCAGCCGGCGGCTGTCGACCAGCACCACCGCGCCGATGGCCCCCCGCACCAGGTCGTCCCACATGAACCAGAACCGGTGCTGACCCGGCGTGCCGAACAGATAGAGGATCAGATCACGGTCGAGCGACACGCGGCCGAAGTCCATCGCCACGGTGGTCGTCGTCTTGTTCGGCGTCATCCCGAGATCGTCGATGCCGACGCTGGCGTCGGTCATCACCGCCTCGGTCGTCAACGGCAGGATCTCGGAGACCGCCCCCACGAAGGTGGTCTTGCCGACGCCGAACCCACCGGCCACGACGATCTTCGTCGACGTCAACCCGCCGTCACGACTGGAGCCCGCGAAATCCACTGAGTACCCTTTCCGGCAACCCGACCGCCGACCTCTCGGCTGCCGGCACAGCTCGCAGATGGCACGCTACCCCGCGGTGTATGACAATAAGAGGTACATAGAGGTCACGGATGAGACCGACGAGAACACCATCCATTCACCGCACCTCCCCCGCGGAGTCGCCTCCGCGCCAGTCCTCGATCTCCGCCCGGCCCCTGCGCACGCCGTTCTGCAGGGCGGCGAACCGGCCGCGCACCTGATCCGCCGAGGGCAGCCGCCGCGGCGCGTCCGGCGGCGGCGGGTAACGCGGGCCGGCCGCACCCGCCCAGTTCTCCGGCATGGCGACGGGCATGGCCACCGAACCCGGCACGGAACCGGGCACG
Organism: Dolomitihabitans soli; assembly: GCF_022213955.1. Lineage (GTDB taxonomy): Bacteria > Actinomycetota > Actinomycetes > Streptosporangiales > Streptosporangiaceae > Streptosporangium_A > Streptosporangium_A soli. The sequence goes on from NZ_JAKNTW010000028.1 coordinate 124,361, forward strand.
AGGTTCGCCCTGGGCTGCCGCTTGGGCAGCCCGGCGGCCGTCGTCCCGCCGAGGGCGGGCTCGGCCGCGGCCTCGGCGGCCCGCCAGCCGGTGTCCGCCGGGGACGTCCACGGGTCGGTCTCCGGCATCTGCGGCGCGTGCTTCATGAACCAGGCCGACTCGGTGGCGGCGTAGACCGGCAGGAAGTCGCCCTCGGCGGACGACTGCTCGGCCACGGGCTCCGCGTCGGGCCACCGCGGCACCCGCATGTCGGCCTCCCGCCACGGGGGCGCCTGCGGGTCCGTCCACTGCGGCGACGCGGGATCCTCCGCCGTGTCCGGCCACGGCGACGACGCCGTCTCGGGGTCCGGCCAGTGCGGGTCCTGCGTGTCGGGCCACGGCGACCGGGTCTCGGAGCCGGGCCGCGGCGCTCCCGGCGTCTCCGGCTCCAGCCAGTCGGGGGTCTGAGTGTCGGGCCACGGCGACCGCGTCTCGAAGCCGGGCCGCGGCGCTCCCGGCGTCTCCGGCGCCGGCCAGTCGGGGGCCGCCAGCGGGAGCGCGACCGCGGCGGCGGAGGCCGGGACCACCAGCGCCTCGGGAAGGAGCACCATGGCGGTCAGCCCGCCCAGGTCGTGCCTGCGCAGCCGTACCTTGATGTCGTGCCTGAGCGCCAGCCGGCCGACGACGAACAACCCCATCCGCCGTGAGACCGACACGTCGACCAGCGGCGGGTCCATCAGCCGCCGGTTCGCCTCGTCGAGGTCCTCGGGCGACATCCCGATCCCGCCGTCGGTCACGGACAGCATCACGCCGCCGTAGTCGCTCCGGCTGCCCGACAGGGTCACCTTGGCGTCGCGCGGGGAGAAGCCGAGGGCGTTCTCCACCAGTTCGGCCAGCAGGTGGACCACGTCGCTGACCGCCTCGCCCGCGACGGCCACCTCCGAGCGCACCTGGTTCGTCACCCGGTCGTAGCCCTCGACCTCCGACAGAGCCGCGCGGGCCACGTCCATCAGGTCCAGCGGCTTGTTCCACCGCCGCGCCGCCTCGTGCCCGGCCAGCACCAGCAGGTTCTCGCTGTAGCGCCGCATCCGGGTGGCCAGGTGGTCGAGGGCGAACAGGTCGGCCAGCCGCGTCTCGTCGCTCTCGCCCAGCTCCAGACGTTCCACCAGCGACAACTGGCGTTCGACGAGGGTCTGGCTGCGACGCGAGAGGTTGACGAACATCGCGTTGACGCTGCCCCGCAGCCTGGCCTCGTTTCCCGCCAGCCGTACCGCCTCCCGATGCACCTCGTCGAACGCGCGGGCCACCTCCCCCACCTCGTCGCGCGAGTAGACCTGGATCGCCGGGACCTCGTCGGGGTCCCGGCCGCTGTCGGACTCGCGGAGCCGCTGCACGACGGCGGGCAGCCGGTTCTCCGCGATCTCCAGGGCCTCGGTCCGCAGGTGCCGCAGCGGACGCACCAGCGAGCGGGCCACCCCCGTGGTGATGGCGAGTACGGCGAGCAGCAGGGTGGCCACCGCGATGGCGACCAGCACGGCACGTCTGAGCTCAGCGTCGTTGAGCTGGCGGCTCCTGGCGGCGATGGACTGACCGTGGCGGCGCTCCACCTCGCGGATCCGGTCGACGGTGACGGTCATCGCCTCGAACCACGCGGCGGCGTCGTCGTCGCGGGCCTGGTCGAGCCCAGTCAGCGGCTGCCCGGCGCTCGCCCTGGTGAGGACGAGTTCGCGGAGGAACAGCGCGCGGTCGGCGGAGCGGCCGTTGACGCTCTCGTCGAACAGGCGGCGCACCCCGGCGTTCGCCTCGCCGGCGAAGGCCCTGCGCTGGGACTGCTCGCTCGACAGCACGCCGAGGAACTTCTCCATCCGCTCCTGCTCGAACCGGCCGGTGGCCAGCACGACGGTGATCAGGCCGCGCTGCCGCGAGGCGCTCTCCTTGATCCGGGCCAGCGCGTCCAGCGTCAGCGCCTGGCCGAACAGCACGTCGTCGCGGGTCCCCTTGCCCAGTTCGTCGTTCAGTGAGAGCAGGTCGTCGAGCACCAGGGTGTAGAGGTCGATGGCCGCGTCGGGGAGCAGCCGCCTGGACAGGGCCTGTTCACGGAGCGGCACCAGGTCGCCGAGCCGGGCGAGCACGGTGCCGACCTCGTCCGCCGCCCGCCCGGTCAGCGCTCCCTGCAGGAGGCTCGCCGCGTCGCGGACCCGCCCCGCCGTCCCGTCGACCCGCTGCATCTGCTCGCGCACGTCCTCCTCACGATCCGCGCGGGCGTCGTCGTCGGTCACGGCGAGGAACCAGGCCATCAGGTCCCGCTCGGCGGCGACCTCGTGGGTCATCGCGGAGATCCGGCCGGAGAGCTCGGCCAGCTCGTTCGCACGCTCGTAGTCGTCGGCCGCGGTGGTGGAGGCGAACACCTGGACGCCGCCGAGCAGCACCGCGGCTGCGGTCGGCACGAGGATGAGCGCGATCAGTCGGGAACGCACGCGCCAGTTGCGCACCCGCAGGCCGTTGCCGGCCCCTTCCTCGGCGGCGGGCACCGCCCGCGCCGTCACCTCCCGGTCAAACATCTGTACTCACCGAACGCACCTCTCGCCGAACCTCGGCGTGCCTGCACGAGCGCGTGGACCCGCTGGAGAGCCGGCGACCACCGGCGAATCCAGGTAATCCGGGGCCAATTGCAACACATCTGGGGCTGATGGAACATAGCTAGGGCGAATGTGATGGATGGGGCCGGCGGGAAACGAGCTCGGAGCCGCTGATCGGGAGGTCAATGACGTGGGACTTCGACGGGTATTCGGCCGGATGCGGCGATGGGCCGGCGGGAAGGGTACATCGTTCCAGGTCTTGATCGTTTAAAACGGACGTCATACACCTGGATTTCCGGACATATCACAATGTCGTGATTCCGGATATTCACCGCATGTCATGACCACCCCCTTACCCTCGACCTCGAGCCGACGGGACCGCCCCCAGGACGCCCCGAGGCGAGCACACCTTTCGGAGGGACGATGAGAGACCCGCACCCCATCCGGACGATCTTGCTGGTGGCGGTTCTGCTGCTCTCCGGTTGCACCAGCCCCGCGCCGCAGGCCGTACAGCCGCCCGCGAAAGTGCGGATCGCGCTGAATCCCTGGGTCGGCTACGAGTCCGCCGCGGCCGTTCTCGCCTATTTACTGGAACACGAACTCGGCTACGAGGTCGAGCGGACCGAGATGACCGAGGCCGAGGCGTGGAAGGGATTCGAGAGCGGCACGGTCGACGTGATCGTCGAGAACTGGGGGCGGGAGGCGGAGAAGCGGGAGTACATCGAGGAGAAGAAGGTCGCGGTGTCAGCCGGGACGAACGGCAACAAGGGGACCATCGGCTGGTACGTCCCTCAGTGGATGGTCCGGAAATATCCCGATATAACAGACTGGCGGAACCTAAATAAATACGCCCATCTTTTTAGAACGGATAAATCCGGCGACAAGGGCCAGGTCCTTGACGGCGACAAATCCTACGTGACCAACGACGAGGCCCTGATCGACAACCTCGACCTGAACTACAAGGTCGTCTACGCCGGCGGCGAGGACGCGCTCATCGACGCGGCGCGGAACGCGACGGAGCGCAAGGAGCCCCTGCTGATGTACTTCTACCAGCCGCAGTGGCTGTTCACCCAGGTCGAGCTCGCCAAGGTCAACCTCCCGCCCTACGTCATCGGCTGCGACGCCGACCCGGCGAAGGTGGCCTGCGACTACCCTCCCTACCTGCTCGACAAGATCGTGAGCACCTCGTTCACCCGCACCGGCGGCCGGGCGTACGAGCTGGTGCGCAACTTCGTCTGGACCAACGACCACCAGAACGCGGTCGCCACCGACATCGGCAACGGCGGGATGAGCGCCGACCAGGCCGCCCGGAAGTGGGTCGAGGACAACACCGTCGTCTGGAAGGACTGGATCCCCCGCTGACCTGCATCCCCGCTGACCTGGATCCCGCTGACCTGGATCCCGCTGACCTGGATCCCCCGCTGACGAGACCGGTCAGAGCGTCACCCACGAGGTGCGTACGGCGACGCCGTCCAGGGTGCGCCAGCCGAGCCGGAACGGCCCGGACGGGATCGGCGCGATGACGAAGTAGCCGAGGGCGTCCACGGCGAACGCGGCGACCTCACCGGTGGGGGTGTGCAGCTCGACATGCCCGGGGGCGGCCGGCATGAGCTGGCCGCGCAACGCCTCGTGGACGACCTCCAGATCGACGCTCTGCTCGGCCGACTCGAAGGTCATCGCCCGCAGGACCGCATGCTGCTCGCGGGTCGCGAACTCATGGGACACGAACTCGCCGGACAGGAACTCACCGGTCACCGGCCCGCCGGTGACCGGCTCGTGGTCGACGGCCGCCCGCTCCGCCTGGGAGTCGTAGGTGAGGGCCGCGAGCTCGGCGTCGAGATCGTGCCAGGCGAAGGCGGCCTTGCCCGCCTCCACGAAGTCGGCGGGGACGGCACGGGCCTCGCTCAGCGCCTCCCCGAGAGAGGCGAGGAGCCACTCGTCGTCCCGGTCGTCTGCCACTTCTCTCACCTCTCCGCCCCGATCAGCCCGGCCAGCTCGGGCGCGCGCCGCAGGGCCGCGAGGCACCGGGCGCGGTTCGGCCCGATGCTGCCGACCGGCATCTCCAGCTCGGCGCTGATCCGCGAGTACGGCACGGGCGGGTCCTGGAGGAGCAGGCCGAGCAGCCGCCGGCACTGCGGCGGGAGCCGGGCGAAGGCGGCGCGGAGCGCGAGACGGCGCTCGGCGGCGAGCAGGTCGCCGTCCACGTCCGCCGCTCCGCCGTCCACCAGCGTCTCCAGGTCGGCGCCATCTTCGTACCCCTCCCTGGTCTCCTTCAGGCGCAGCACCCGCAGGCACTCGCGCCGGGTGGTGGTCGCCAGCCAGCCGGGCAGCGCGGCCGGGATGCGCAGCCTCGGCAACTGCTCGACCAGCCGGAGCCACACGCCCTGACCGACGTCGTCGGCGTCGTGACGGCTGAGCCGATGCCTGCGGCAGACCCCCCACACCAGCGGGGAGTAACGCTCGACGATCTCGTCCCAGGCGTCCTTGTCGCCCTGTCCGGCCCGACCGACCAGTGCGGCGACCGATTCCTCAGCAACCATCGAGGGGCCCCTCTCGCCCGTGAACAGCGCCCCGAGCCCCCACACTCTAGGGTCCGGGCGGCCCGCTGTCACGAGCGGTGGCCGGGAACTCGAACGGCCTGACGCCACGATCGGCGGCCGCGCCCTTGAGCACCTGGTCGAGCGCCTCCTCCGCGGTCACCTGGCCGGGTCTGATCCGGGACGCGATCTCCCCCGAGACGACGGCGGCGGCGAAGGAGGTCCCGCTCCAGGTGGCGTAGCCGGCGAACGCGGCCGTGCCGGGGCCTTCGTCACGGGCGACGTCGCCGACGAGATAGGTGCTGGTCACACGGTGACCGGGGGCGGTGAGATCGACCCACGGCACCTCGGGGCTGAACCACTCCTGCGGGTAGCCCGGCGGCTCGGGCACGCCCACCGTGATCACGTCGTCGAGCGCTCCCGGCCAGATCGCGATGTTCTCGCCGCGACCGGGAGCGCCGGTGTTCCCCGCGCACGCCACCACGGCCATCTTGGCGCTGAGCCGGCGGATCGCGCGCTCCAGCACCAGCGGCGGCCTGCCGTCGCCCGTCGAGCAGCCGAACGACAGGTTCAGCACGTCCACGTCCTCGGTCAGGAACTCGGCCATCCGCTTGGCGACCTCCCACGACGACACGGCCCTGCCGGCGTCGTCGAGCACCCTGCGGGCGACGAGCACGGCGTCGGGCGCCTGTTTCGCGATCAGCCCCGCCACGAAGGTGGCATGACCGGCGGCCTTGTGCATCCCCGCACCCGCCTCGTGTTCCGCCTCGCGCGGGTCGAGGATCGAGTCGGGCCGCGCGACCAGCCGATCGGCCAGCTGACGGTGCGGGAAGATCCCCGTGTCGAGGATGCCGACCCGCACCGGTTCCCCGCCCCCGCGGGGAGCCGCGACGGGAGCCCACTCCTGCTCCGGCGCGACGTCCGGATAGGTCGGAACGGCGCCCTTGCGATAGGGGAAGGCGTGGATCAGGTCCAGCAGCCGGTTGGTGTCCATCGAGGGCACCCACCTGGAGTACAGCTCCGCGAACCGCCTGCGCAGCTCCCACACCACCAGCGCCAGATCCGACCACCGGGCCATCTCGGCCGCCTCGTCCGGTCGGACGCCGTGCACCGCCGCCCACCCGGGATCGCGGAACGGCACCGCGGCGGCCCGTACCTCGGCCTTGTCGAATCGGAGCATGACGAGATCGAGTTCCTCCGACGTCTCGACCCGGCTCGTGGTGACATGGAGCCGCGCGAGCCCGTGCTGGACGAGACGACGATGCGACTGGGCGACGACGAGCTCGTCCTCTTGGTACTGCTCCCCGTTGCGTCCGACGACAGCCATCCCTGTTCCTCCTCCGGCGCTGTGGAAGACGCCCTCACTCAGTCAGAGGGCGGGCCGGAGCCCCGTGATACACGAGGAATCCGGTTGACAGCGGACCGCCGTGCACCCGCTGGGGATGATGACGCCGGCACCCCGGGAATCCGGTTGACAGCACGGACCGCCGTGCACTCCGCTGAGGACCATGACGCTGGCACACGAGGCAGAGGAGGCGCTCCGCCTCGCCGAGGGCGAGCCACGCCGCGCCGTACCCCTCGCGACCGACGTGGTACGGCGGGCGACGGCCGGCGGCGATCTCCCGGCGGCCTCGATCGGTGAGCGCGCGCTGGGGCTGGCCGCGCTCCACCTCCAGGACCCGGACGCGGCGATCCGGCACCTGCGGGCGGCGGTCGGCCTCGGGCGGCGGGCCGGTTCGGCCGTTCTCGCGGCGGAGGCGCACCTGCGGCTGGCCTTCGTGCTGACCGTCAAGGGGCGGCTGCGCCAGGCCCTGCGTGAGATCGACACCGTGCTCGCCGGGCTCGCCGGAGCCCGGGACGCCGAGCGGGCGCACGCCCGGGCGCGGGCCCAGCGCGGAGTGATCCTCTACGAGCTGGGCCGGTCGGACGAGGCGCTCGCCGAGTACCGCACCGCGCTGCCCTCCTTGCTCAAGGCGGGCGACCTGGTGTGGGTGAAGAAAGTGCTCTCCAACCGCGGCATCCTGTACGGCGAGCGGCACGAGTTCGCCGCCGCCGAGGCCGACCTCAGGGAGGCCGAGCGGCTCAACCGGGAGCTCGGCCTCGACCTGACGCTCGCCTACGTCCAGCAGAACCTCGGCTGGGTCAACGCCATGCGCGGCGAGATCCCCGCCGCGCTGTCCTATCTCGACCTGGCCGAGCGGCGGCTGCGCGCACTGGGGGCGCAGCTCGGGTGGGTGCTGCGCGACCGCGCGGAACTGCTGCTCTCGGTGGGGCTGTCCGCCGAGGCCAGGGAGGCGGCCGAGGAGGCCATCGCGTCCTTCGAACGGGAGCGCCGCCGGATGGCGCTGCCCGAGACCCGGCTGCTGCTGGCCCGCGCGGCCACCCTGGAGGGTGACACGGCCCTCGCGCTCCAGCAGGCCGGGCGCGCCGCGGCCGAGTTCTCCCGGCAGCAGCGGCCGGCGAGCGCGGCCCTCGCCAGGTTCGCGGCGATGTCGTCGCGGCTCCTCTCCGGCGAGCGGTCCCGGGTCTCGCTCGCCGCGCTGGAACGGGTCGCCGACGCGCTGGCCGCCGCCCGGCTGCCCGCCGCCGCCCTCGACGCCCGCCTGTCCGCCGGCCGGGTCGCGCTCGAACGGGGCCGTACGGAGCGCGCCCTGGCCCCGCTGCGCGCCGCCGCCCGCGCCCGGCACCGCGGTCCCGCCTCGATGCGGGCCAGGGCCTGGCAGGCCGAGGCCCTCCTGCGAGCGGCGACCGGCGACCGCCGGGGCGTCGCGAGCGCGGCCAGGGCCGGCCTGCGGATCCTCGACGACCACCGGGCCACCCTCGGCGCCACCGACCTGCGCGCCCACGCCGCCGAACGCGGTGTGGAACTGGCCGAACTCGGGCTGCGGACCGCCCTGGACGGCGGCGTCCCCGGCCGGATCCTCGCCTGGGCCGAGCGCGGCCGGGCGGGCCACCTGCTGCTGCGCCCGGTCCGGCCGCCCGACGATCCCGCGCTCGCCCGCGATCTGGCCGAGCTGCGGGCCGTCGTCACCGAGCTGGACAGGGCCCCCAGCGCGAAGCTGGCGCAGCGCCAGGTCACGCTCGAACGCGGGATCCGCGACCGTTCCCGCCGCCTGCCCGGCCGCCACGGGATGCGGGCGCGCGCCTGGCGGCCGGTCTCGGTCACCGCTCTCGGCGAGGCGCTGGGCGAGGCCGCGCTCGTGGAGTTCGCCTGCCTCGACGGGGCGCTGCACGCCGTGACGGTCGCGGGCGGCCGGGCCCGCACGCACGCGCTCGGCCCGCTGGCGCCGGTGCGCGACCTCGCCGACAGGTTGCCGTTCGCACTCCGCCGCCTGGCCAGGCAGCGGGCTCGGGCGGCCAGCCGTACGGCGGCGCTGGCGCTGTTGCGGCACGCGGCGGCGGGCCTGGACGAGTTGCTGCTGCGCCCGCTGGCGGGCGTGATCGGGGACCGGCCGCTGGTCCTGATCCCGACCGGCCCGCTGCAGGCCATGCCGTGGTCGGTGCTCCCGTCGTGCGCGGGCCGGCCGGTCACCGTCTCCCCGTCCGCCACGCTGTGGCACGCGGGCTCATCTGACACGTTCAGACAGCCCGCGAACCCACCGGACGCGGCCGACCGGCCCGACGGCTCACCGGACGCGGCCGATCAGCACGCGGACCCACCGGGAACGACCAACCGGCACCACAGCTCACCGGACACCATCGGACGGCACGCGGGCCCACCGGGCACGGTCGGCCGGTACGGCGGGGCGACCGACGGCGCCGGACGGGGCGGGGCGACGGGGACGGCGGCAGTCGCGGCGGGGCCGGGGTTGCCCGGGGCCAGCGCGGAGGCGGCGGAGGTGGCGGAGATCCACGGCACCGTGCCGCTGACCGGGGACGCGGCGACGGTGGCGAAGGTGGTGGCCTCGATGAACGGGGCGCGGCTGGTGCACCTGGCGGCGCACGGCAGGGTGCACGCGCGTAACCCGCTGTTCTCCTCGCTGCGGCTCGCCGACGGCCCGCTGACCGTCTACGACCTGGAGCGGCTGGAGCTGGCGCCGCGCACCGTCGTGCTGGCGGCGTGCGACAGCGGGCGGCCCGTCGTCCGCGCGGGGGACGAGCTGCTGGGCCTCAGCGCGACGTTCCTCGCGCTGGGCACCCGGCAGATCATCGCCTCGGTGGTGCCGGTGCCCGACGCGGAGACCCGGCCGTTGATGGTCGCCTTCCACCGGCTGCTGTCCGCCGGGCGTCCGGCGGCCGAGGCGCTCGCCGAGGCCCAGCGCCGGGTGGCGGGCGGGGCCGGCGAGGAGGACGCCGCGGCGACGGTCGCCGCCGCGGGGTTCGTCTGCCTGGGAGCCGATCCGGCGTGAGTGACCCTGTCGGGCCGAGATCTCACACCTGGGCGCCGTGGTTCGCCCTGACCTGGACGACGTGCTCGACCAGCGTGATGAGCGTCGACTTGACCGACTCGCGGGAACGCGCGTCGCAGCGGACGATCGGGATGTGCGGCGCGAGCGCCAGCGCCTCCCGCACCTCGTCCTCCACGTGCAGGAACTCGCCGTCCCAGCCGTTCACGCCGACCACGAAGGGGAGGTTGGCCTCCTCGAAGTAGTCGATGGCGGGGAAACCGTCGGCGAGGCGGCGGGTGTCGATGAGCACGATGGCGCCGATCGCGCCGCGTACCAGGTCGTCCCACATGAACCAGAACCGGTGCTGGCCGGGCGTGCCGAACAGGTAGAGGATCAGGTCCCTGTCGAGGGTCACCCTGCCGAAGTCCATCGCCACGGTCGTGGTCGACTTGGTCGGGGTCAACGACAGGTCGTCGACACCCGCGCTCGCGTCGGTCATCACGGCTTCGGTGGTCAGCGGGAGGATCTCCGACACCGCGCCCACGAAGGTGGTCTTGCCGACGCCGAACCCGCCCGCGACGACAATCTTCGTCGACGTCAGACCGCCGTGGCTAGAGCCTGCGTAGTCCACTGAGCACCCTTTCCAGCATGTGCAGATCCGGCTGACCCTCGTTGAGTCGCGGCTGGTGGAGGCGGAGCAGGCCCTCATCGGCCATGTCCGCCACCAGTACACGCGCCACGCCCAGCGGGACCCGCAGCAACGCCGAGATCTCGGCCACCGATCGTACCGATCGGCAGAGCACCACGATGCTCTCCTGCTCGGGGGTGAGCAGGGCCATGTCGTTGTCCGGGATGGAGTACGAAGAGATCAGCGTCTCCATGGCCAGGTGATAGCGAGGCTCGACGCGACCTCCCGTCATGGCGTACGGACGGAAGAGAGGCTCGTCGTCCCCGTGTCCGTCAGCGCCGCGCACGGACCTCTCCATTCATCGTCATCACCGCGTTCTGGATATCTGCAGCTCGGCACGGAGTGCCGGGGTCAGCACCTGTCCAGCCCGATCGACAAGGAGGGTCATCTGGTAGGCGACCAGACCCATGTCGCACTCGGGAGAGGCGAGCACGGCGAGTACGGAACCGTCGCTGATGGCCATCACCAGCAGCAGACCACGCTCCATCTCCACCACGGTCTGAGTGACCGCGCCCCCCTCGAAGACACGGGAGGCCCCCACGGTCAGGCTGAGCAGTCCCGCCGCCACGGCGGCGAGCTGGTCGGCTCTGTCCTCGGGAAAGCCCTCCGAGTTCGCCAGGCACAGCCCATCGGCCGAGACCACCACCGCGTGCGCGACACCGGGTGTGCCGCGGACGAATTCGGTGATCAGCCAGTCGAACCTACGAGCGTCATGGCTCAGCGTGGTCACGCCTCCTCCTTCGTCGGCCGCGTGGTCGGGGCGCCGCGTCCTGCGCTTCTCCCGCTCACTGGCCCTCTTCCTGGTCCGCCCCATTCGGAGCGGAGTCGTCGCGTACTTCCGCACGCCCTCGCCGGACGCCCTGCTGGAGGCTCGCCATCCGGTTGCGGACCCGTTCGGCGGAGACCGGGGGCATCGGGGGGGCCGCGGAGGGCGCCGGCGTCGCGGCGGCCCTTCCCGGCACGAGGTTGGCCTTGGGCGTGCGCTTGGGCAGTCCCGCCGAGGTGACCCCGCCGAGCGACGGCTCCGCGGCGGCCGCGGCGGCGCGCCAGCCCTCGTCCGCGGCGTTGCGCCAGGCGTCTCCGGAGGATGTCTGCGGAGCCTCGCGAGGCGTGTCGACCACCGCGCGGGCGGACTCCCACTCCTCCAGCCGCTCGCTCTCCTCCTTCAGCGCCCGCTCCACGCGCTCCGCCTCGATGCGTGCCGAGTCGTCAGGCTGCGGTGGGGCGTCGGGCTTGCGGAACCAGGCGGACTCCACCGATGCGAAGATCGGCAGGAACTCCTCCTCCGATTCCAGCGAAGACACCTCGACTGCGGGCATCGACGCGGTGACCGGGTCGTCGTCCTGCGCGTTCCACGCCGAGAAGGTGGGTGGCGCCTCGCGGGGATCGAGATCCCTGCGGCGGAACTCGCCGGTGTCCTGCGACGCGGCGGAACGGCTGTCCTGCGGCGCCGGGGGACGTCCGAAGGCGCCGGTGTCGAACGCGGTGCTGTCGAAGGCGTTGGTGTCGGCGGGCGACACGGACCTGCCGAAGACGCTGGGCTCCTGGCGCGGCGGCTCGGGCCTGCCGAAGACGCTGGGCTCCTGCCGCGGCGGTTCGGGCCTGGCGAATCCGCCGCTGTCGCCGGCGCCGCCGGTGCCGCGGGTAAACGCGCCGCTGTCGTGCGCGCCGCGGGCGAAGGGGTCGCTCTGGGGCGCGCCGGTGGGGAACCCGCCGCTGTCGGAGACTCCCCGGGCGAAGGGATCGCTCCCGGGTACGTTGGTGGGGAACCCGCCGCTGTCGTGCGCGCCGCGGGCGAAGAGATCGTTCTCCGGCTGCTGCGTGCCGTACCCGCGTTCGGGGGCCGGCTGGGGCGGTGCCGGGAACCGGGGCTCGGCGGGCGGCGGCGTGCCGAAGCTCCAGTCCGTGCCTCCCGTGGTGTTCCCCACGGGCCGCGCCGGTGACCCGAAGCCCCGGTCGGCGGGCGGCTGCTGCTGGCCGTATCCCGGCTCGGCGCCGCCGGGTGCCGGCGGCCGGCCGTAGTCGCTCGTCATGGGCGAGGGAGCGCCTGCGCCCTCGCGCCTGGCCACCGTGTCCGCGCCGAACAGCGAACCGGTGGGCGCGTTCGCCCCCGACGGCTGGAAGGGACCGAACCCCTGGGTCGTGCCTCCGCCATTGGCGGCGGTCGCGGTGGTGGAAGGCCAGTCGGGCGTCTGCTGCTGCACGGTCTCGACGATCAGCGCCGGCGGGATGAGCACCATGGCGATCAGGCCGTTGCCCTCGGCGAGGCGGAGCTGGGCGCGGATGCCGTGGCGCAGGGCCAGCCGGCCGACCACGAACAGGCCCATGCGCCGGGAGACGGAGACGTCGACGACGGGCGGCTCGGCGAGTCGCCGGTTCGCCTCGGTGATCTCCTCCTCGGTCATGCCGATGCCGGAGTCGCTCACCGACAGCAGCGCGCCGCCGCCCTCGATGAGACTGCTGGAGACCATCACCTGGGTGTTCCTGGGCGAGAACTGGATGGCGTTCTCGACCAGCTCGGCGATCAGGTGGACGAGGTCGTTGGCGGCGCTGCCGACCACGGAGGTGGTGCGGTGCACCTTGACCTGGACCCGCTCGTAGTCTTCGACCTCCGACAGCGAGGCGCGGACGACGTCGACGAGCTTGGCCGGCTGGCTGCGCCTGCGGGTGGGCTCGTGACCGGCGAGGACCAGGAGGTTCTCACTGTTGCGGCGCATGCGGGTGGCGAGGTGGTCGAGCTTGAACAGGTCGCCGAGGCGCTTGCCGTCCTCTTCGCCCTTCTCCAGACCGTCGATCAGCGAGATCTGCCGTTCGACCAGCGTCTGGGTGCGGCGCGAGAGGTTGACGAACATGGAGCTGATGTTGCCGCGCAGGTCGGCCTCTTCGGCCGCGAGCCGTACGGCCTGGCGGTGGACCTCGTCGAAGGCCTGGGCGACTTCCCCGATCTCGTCCCTGGAGTCGACGGAGATCGGCTGGACCTCCGGCGGGTTGGCGTCGCCGGTGATCCGCATGTCGCGGACCACGTTCGGCAGCCGGAACCCGGCGACCTCCAGGGCCTCGGTGCGCAGGCGGCGCAGCGGCGAGACCATCGACCGGGCGATGAACACGGTCAGGGCCAGGACCAGGAGCAGCAGGGCCAGGATGGAGGCGCCGGCGATGGCGGCGGCGCGCTGTTCGGCGTCGGCCAGCTCGCGGTTGCGGGTGACGACGTCGTCGGCGACCTTCTTCTCGATCTTCTTGATCGAGTCGATCGACACCGTGTTGTCCTCGAACCACTCGCCGCGGTCGGAGGCCGCGAGCAGCGCGCTCTCCAGCTGGTTGGCGCCGGTGCTCACGATGGTGATGGCGCGCGACTTGGTCAGCTCCGCGCGGTAGCGCCGGGGGTCGGTCAGCGTCCGGTAGAGGAGCTGCACGTTCTCGGCGCCCGCCTCGGCGCCGAACTCGGCGATCCGCTCACCCTGGCGGGCGCGGGAGGCGATGAAGTCCTCCATCTCCTGCGCGCTGATCAGCCGGCGGTCGAAGGATCCGAGCAGCAGACGGTCTCGCTGCTTGGACGCCTCCTCCTTGGCGTGCGCGAGGGCGCTGAGGCCGCGGAAGTTACCGATGGTCGTGGAGTCGTCGCTGACCTGGCCGAGCTCGTCGTGCACCCGGAGCAGCGCGGTGACCAGCGAGGTGTAGGGCGCCGACTGGTGTTCCTTGCGGAGGTCCTTCAGCGTGTCGAGCTGGATCAGCGACTGCTGGACCGCCTCGACCACACGCGGGCCGTACACCAAGTCGATCTTCGCGAAGTCGGCGCGGACTCCGCTCACCAGTCCGTCGACCGTCTTCTGCCGGTCCTCGTACTCGGTCTGCAGCGTCACGGCGCGGCCCTGGAAGCGGGCCCGCTTCTGACGACTGGCCCAGGTGCCCATGTCGCGCTCCTGGCCGACGGCCTCCGTCAGGTCCCTGATGCGGGAGGCGTAGTCGGCGGCCAGGCCGGTGCGCTCGTGTTCGGCGATGCTCTCGATGGAGGTCACCACCCGGGCGCCGGAGAGCATGACGCCCACCGCGGTCGGGACCAGGATCAGCGCGGTGAGTCGTGTGCGCACTCGCCAGTTGCGCAGGGCGAACACGCGTTTCGCGATAGAGGGCCGCCCACGATCACGCCTGGCGGTACGGCCGCTCTCGGTAGTACCCGTCGCCACGCTCTCGCTACCCCCAACCGTCGCAACCAAACCAGGCCTATCAGACCACAAGGTCGCGAGACATTCTGGATAGACCGGTCAAGCCGGTTTAATCGTTACCAAAGGTGACAGAATGCTGAGCACTGCCGCATTACCGTAGCGCAGCGAGCACTTGGTTGCGAACCTGTTCGCGCTGATCTTCATCCACAAGAAGGCGACCCGCGCGGTCCACTACGTAGAAGACATCCACAGCTTCCGCGCCGAGAGTCTCCACGCGCGCGGCCCGGACGTCAAGTCCGCATTCACCAAAAGCCCGGCCAATGCGCCATAGAAGCCCCGGGCGGTCATGAGCCCGGACTTCTACCACGCTCGCCGTGGCCGACGCGTCCTCCAGCAATGTGACGCGCGGAGGTGCCACGGGGACCCGCGCGGGACGCACGGAACGGGTACGGCGGGCAAGGCGCTGCTCGATGTCGAGGCGGCCGGCCAGCACCAGTCGCAGGTCGGCTTCCAGGGTCGCCGGATCGGGCGGCGAGCCGTATTCCGGCACCACGGAGAACTCGATCATGGCAGTGGAGCCGGCGGACGCGGCGGAGGCCGAGCGGACGACCATGCGGTGCGCCGCGAGGACCCCAGCGGCCCGCCAGAGCAGCCCGGGACGGTCGGGCGCGACGACGGTCACCGCGCCCCCGTTGACGCGGATGGCGCCCCCTCCGTGCCGTGCCAGGGACGCCTGCTGAGGAGACAGCGAAGGAGCCGGCCGGAGCGGCGTGCCCGACAGCACGGACCTGACCCGCCGTACGAGATCGGCGACCAGCCCGGCCTTCCAGGAGTTCCAGGCCGCGGGGCCGGTGGCGTGCCCGTCGGCCACCGCGAGCGCCGCCAGCAGGTCGAGCACCTCGCGGGTGCCCACCGCGTCGGCGACCCGGGAGATCGTCACCGGGTCGTCGAGGTCTCTGCGGGTCGCGGTCTCGGGGAGCAGCAGATGGTGGCGCACCACGACGGCCAGCGTGTCGACGTCGGCGGGCGACAACCCGATGTGCGCGCCGATGTCCCGGGCGACCACCTCGCCGGTGGTCGAATGGTCACCGGGCCAGCCCTTGCCGATGTCGTGCAGCAGGGCGGAGATGAGCAGCAGGTCGGGGCGGGACACGTCACGGGTGTACGCCGCGGCTCCGGCCGCCGTCTCGATCAGGTGGCGGTCGACGGTGAAACGGTGCACGGGGTTGCGCTGCGGGCGGTGCCGTACCCGCTCCCAGTCGGGCAGCAGTCGCACCAGCACGCCCGCCTGGTCCATCTCCTCCCAGACCGGTACGGCGGCGCGACCAGCGCCCAGCAGGGCGACCAGCGCGTCACGCGCCTCGTCGGGCCAGGGCACCGGCATCGGGGGCGACTGGGTGGCCAGCGCGGTGACCGTCGCGGGCGCCAGCGGCAACCCGGCTTCGGCGGCGGCCGCGGCGGCGCGCAGGATCAGCACCGGGTCCTTGCGCGGGCTCACGCCGCGCGCGAGCACGACCTCGCCGCCGTGTTCCACCACGCCGTCGGCGAGCGGTTTGCGGCCACGGGGCATGGGTCCGGACAGCAGTCGGTCGACCGTCCGCCAGGTGCCGTCGAAAGCATGTGAGATCGTACGGCCGGCCTCGGCCAGCCGTCTCATCAACGCCTCAGCATCCAGGAGCCCGAGCGTACCCGCCACGGCGTCCTGTTCCTGGAGTACCAACCTGTCGGTGCCGCGTGCGGTGACGACGTGCAGCGCGTGCCGGATGTCGAGGAGCAACTCGTACGCCTCGCGGACCCTCGGTCCGGGGGCGGAGGCGACCCAGGCGGCGGCCACGGCCTGCATCGCCTGCACGTCACGGAGCCCACCGCGCGAGTCGCGCAGATCGGGTTCGAGCAGGAAGGCCAGCTCGCCGCTCGGCTCCGACCGCTTGTCGGCCGACTCGCGGAGGTCCATCAGCCGCCGCCGGGAGTCCGCGCGCCACTCGGCGAGCACCAGTTCCCGCGCCGACCTGGTCAGCTCGGGATCTCCGGCCACGTGCCTGGCCTGGATCAGGCCCAGCACCGCCTTGAGATCCTCGCGGGCGACCTTCGCCGCCTCCTCGACGGTGCGCACCGAGTGGTCGAGCCCGATCCCGGAGTCCCAGACCGGATACCAGATCCGGTCCGCGATCTTGGCGACGTCGTCTCTGCCGTTGTGCAGCAGGACGAGGTCCAGGTCGCTGCCGGGGGCGAGCTCGCCCCGCCCCAGGCTGCCGACCGCGACGAGCGCGACGCCCGCTGTGGCGCCGCGCTCGTCGGCGACCTGCGCCCCGCTCCTGGCCTCCCGCTCCCGCGAGTACGGCATGGCACACGCCGTACGCAGCAGGTCGGTCAGCCACCGGTCGATGTCTCCGGCCCGCTCTTTACGGGCCGGAGCGAACGAGCGAGCGTCGCCTCTCATCATTTCGGCTACAGAGCCTCCGGCCCGCGTTCACCGGTGCGGACCCTGACCACCACGTCCACCGGCACGGACCAGACCTTGCCGTCGCCGATCTTGCCGGTCTGCGCGGCCTTGACGATGACGTCGATCACGTCCTCCGCGTCCTCTTCCTCCGCGAGGACCTCCAGGCGCACCTTGGGCACCAGGTCCACCTGGTACTCGGCGCCGCGGTAGACCTCGGTGTGACCGCGCTGCCGGCCG
Organism: Dolomitihabitans soli; assembly: GCF_022213955.1. Taxonomy (GTDB): domain Bacteria; phylum Actinomycetota; class Actinomycetes; order Streptosporangiales; family Streptosporangiaceae; genus Streptosporangium_A; species Streptosporangium_A soli. Next base: position 141,315 of record NZ_JAKNTW010000028.1, read on the forward strand.
TACCCGCTGGCTTCGCTTACCGTCATGCCCTTGACACCGAACTGCTCAAGAGCGGCTTTCACGTCATCGAGCTTGAAGGGCTTGATGACCGCGGTGATCAGTCTCATGCGTCCACCTTCTTGGCGCCTGACGGCACACCCGGGCCGTTGGCGGAGGACACGCCGGAGGCGTGGACGGTGCCGAGGTCGTAACCGGTCTCGGCGTGAGTGGTGATGTCGATGCCGGTGACCTCGTCGTCCTGGGCGAGCCGGAAGCCCATCGTCTTGTCGATGATCTTAGCGATGATCCACGAGACGACGAAGGAGTAGAGGCCGACGGCGACCGGGCCGAGCACCTGGACGCCGAGCTGCGAGATGGGCCCGCCGTAGAACAGGCCCTTGTTCTGGCCCTCGGCGAAGGGGTAGGCGGCGACGAAGCCCAGGGCCACGGCGCCGACGACCCCGCCGACCAGGTGCACGCCGACCACGTCGAGGGAGTCGTCGTAGCCGAGCCGGTACTTCAGGCCGACCGCGTAGGAGCAGATCGCACCGGCGAGCGCGCCGATCACGAACGCGGCCCACGGATCGACGAAACCACAGGCGGGGGTGATCGCCACCAGGCCGGACACGGCGCCGGAGGCGACACCGAGGGTGGTGGAGTGCCCGTCGCGGAGCTTCTCCACCAGGATCCAGGCGCCGGCCGCGACCGCGGTGGCGATCTGCGTGTTCATGAACGCCAGGCCGGTGGTGCCGTCGACGGCGAGCTCGGAGCCCGCGTTGAAGCCGAACCAGCCGAACCAGAGCAGGCCGGCGCCGAGCAGGACCAGGGTCAGGTTGTGCGGGCGCATCGGATCCTTGCGCCAGCCGACCCGCTTGCCCAGGACGAGGACGACGGCCAGGGCCGCGGCTCCCGCGTTGATGTGGACGACCGTTCCGCCGGCGAAGTCCTCGATGCCGAGCTTGCTCAGCCAGCCGCCGCCCCACACCCAGTGGGCCACCGGGAAGTACACGGTCGTCGCCCACACGAGGGCGAAGACCACCCACGCGCCGAACTTGGCCCGGTCGGCGAGCGCGCCGCTGATCAGGGCTACCGTGATGATCGCGAAGGTCATCTGGAAGGCGGAGAAGACGAGGTTCGGCATGCCGGTGCCGTCTGTCTTGGTGGCCGTTTCGACGAGACCGGCGAGCCCGATGTTGTCGAGGCCGCCGATGAACTGGTTGACGATGCCTTCGCCGTCCCCGGCAGCGTCGAAGGCGAGCGAGTGGCCGTAGAGGACCCAGGCGATCGTCACGACGATGATGCTGACCCACGACATCATCATCATGTTCAGCACGCTCTTGGCCCTGGTCATGCCCCCGTAGAAAAAGGCGAGACCTGGCGTCATCAAAAGCACGAGTGCGGTGCTCATGAGCATCCAGGCTGTGGAGCCGCTATCGATCTCCATTCGAAGCGACCCTCCTTCCAATTGGCGTTGCCGGTGGTACCCGCCGCAGTAACGCCTCCAGGACTTCATCGACCGGCTGCGCACTGACGTGACGTGTTCAGGGGGAGGTTTCGGCCCCGGCTCACGCCGCGACTTCCTCTCCCTTGCGGCACAGCGTCGTATTCAGCCGTTTCAAGCCACGACCTTGTGTGTTTCGCACTCGTGAATCTCGGCCCAGTGGTGTTTCAGCCATGTTTCGGACAGGCCAATAAATGGTGATACATCCACCCAAACAACAGCCCTCGGCGGAGGTGCTCCCCTACTTGACCGCTCCCGCGGTGAGTCCGGCCACGATCCGCCGCTGGAAGAACAGCACCAGGATCACCAACGGGATGGTGACGAGCACCCCGGCGGCCATCTGGGTGCCGAACGGCGTGGCGAACTTGGCCGCCCCGGTGAACTGGGCGATCCGGACCGTCGCGGTCTGCCGGTCCACGTCGTTGACCATCGTGACCGCGATGATGAACTCGTTCCAGGTCACGATGAAGGCGAGGATCGCCGTGGTGAACACGCCGGGCGCCGCCACCGGCAGGATCACCTTGCGGAACGCGTCGAACGCCGAGCAGCCGTCGATCATCGCGGCGTGCTCCAGCTCGCGCGGCATCTGCCGGAAGAAGGTGGTCAGGTTCCACACGGTCAGCGGCAGCGCGAACGACATGCTCGGCAGAATCATCGCCTGGTAGCTGTTGATCCAGCCGATCGAGGTGAACAGCTTCAGCAGCGGCACCACCAGCAGCGCGCCGGGGAACATCGAGACCGCGATGATCAGCGCCAGGATGACGTTCTTGCCCCGGAAGTCCAGCCTGGCCAGCGCGTACGCCGCCAGGGTGCCGATCAGCAGGGTGACCGCCGTGGTGACCACCGCCACCACCGCGCTGTTGAGCAACGCCTGCCCGAACCCCGTCCCCTCGTCGAACACCCCGGCGTAACTCTCCAGCGACCACGGCGAGGGGAGCGGCGTCTGGTGGTAGATGTCCGCCGTGCGCCGGAAGCTGGAGACGACCATCCAGTAGAACGGGATCAGGCAGTACGCCACGATCGCGGCGACCCCCAGTCCGGTCAGCACGCGCTTCACGAGGCCACCCTCCTGCGGGTCCGCACGTCGGCGAGCAGATCGGCGCCGAGCAGCTTGACGAAGACGAACGCGATCAGCGCGATGTAGAGGAAGAGCATCGTGCCGTACGCCGAGGCGGGCCCGTAGTGGACCCTGGTGGCCTCGTCCCAGATCAGCGCCGACAACGTCTCCACCGAATGCTTGCGCGGCCCGATCAGCACGTACGGCAGGTCGAAGACGCGCAGCGCGTCCATCATCCGGAACAGCACGGCCACCAGCAGGGCCGGGCGCACCAGCGGCAGGGTGATCCGCCAGAACGTCTGCCAGGCGGACGCGCCGTCGACCCGGGCCGCCTCGTAGACCTCGCCGGCGATGATCTGGAGCCCCGCCAGCACGAGCAGGCCCACGAAGGGCGCGGTCTTCCAGGTGTCGGCGACGATTACCGCGATCTTGGCCTGCACGCCCTCCGTCGTCCAGAGGATCTGCTGGCCGATGATGGTGTTGGCGACGCCGTCCGCCTGGAAGATCCATCGCCACATCAGGCCCGAGACGGCGGTGGGGACCGCCCACGGGATGAGGATGCTGGCCCGCAGGAAGCCCCTGCCGCGGAAGGCCCGGTGCATGACCAGCGCCATCAGCACGCCCAGCACCACCTCGATCGAGACGGTGGCCACCGTGAAGAGCGTGGTGTTGGCCAGCGCGTTGACGAACCGCTCGCCGAGCACGCCCGAGTAGTTGGCCAGGCCGGCGAACCGCTCGCCCTCGACCACGAAGCCGTCGGCGTCGAGCGTCTCCCCGCTGGTGTAGAAGGACTCCCGCACCGCGGAGAGGAGGGGATACAGCACGACCAGGGCCAGCACGACCAGGGTCGGGGACAGCATGAGGGCGGCGAGCCGGCTCTGCCCGGCCCGCTCGCGGGGCCCGCGCCGCCGGTTCGCCGCGCCGCTCACCGGCCACCTCCTTCCGTCATGGCCGGGCCTACTTGATCAGGTCGCCGAGGGTGCCCTGCAGGCCGGTCAGCGCCTCGTCCACCGTGCGGGTGCCGGTGATCGCGCCGTACACGGACTCCTGGACGGCCGCGGTGACGTCGCCGTACTTCACGGCCTGGGGGCGCGGCTTGGCGGCCAGGATGCCGTCCTTCAACGCGGGCAGGTAGGGATACTTCTCGATCAGCTCCGGGTCCTCGTACAACGCCGTCCTGGCGAGCGGGGAGGAGTTGCTCATGGCGAACTTCTTCTCCTGCTCGGCGCCGGTCATATAGGCGATGAAGTCCCTGGCCGTCTGCTTGTGCTTGGAGTACGACGACACCGCCATGTTGTTGCCGCCGAGCGTGCCGGAGCCGGGGCCGTCGAGTCCGGGCAGCGGGGCCACGTCGAACTTGCCCGCCACCTGGCTGGGACCGTCGGTCTTGTTGGACTGCTCGTACATATAGGCCCAGTTGCGGTAGAAGAGGAACTTGCCGCGTTCGAAGGCGTTACGGCCTTCCTCCTCCTTGTAGGTGATCGCCTCCTTGGGGATCAGCCCGTCGGCGAACCCGTCCACCAGGAAGGTCAGCGCCTCCTTGGCCTTGCCGTCGGTCAGGGACGGCTTGCCGGAACCGTCGAGCAGCGAGCCGCCGGCCGACTGCACGGCCTCCGCGAAGTTGACGGTGAGCCCTTCGTACTTGTCGTACTGGCCCGCGTAGCAGCCCATCCCCTTCTCCTTGGCGAGCGCCTTCTCGCAGGCGGCCTTCATCTCCGCCCAGGTCGTCGGGGGCTTCTCGACCAGATCCTTGCGGTAGTAGAGCAGGCCGGTGCCGGTGAGGAACGGCATCGCATACAGCTTGCCGCGGTACTTCCCCGTCTCCACGGCGGGCGGCAGGAAGGCGGGGATGTCGAGGCCGGCCTCGGGCAGCTCGTCGACCCACCGGTTGGCGGCGAACTCGGCCGTCCAGACGGCGTCCAGGACGACGACGTCCATCCCATCGGATTTGGTCTGCGCGTTCTGGATCAGCTTGCGCCGCCCCTCGTCCGCGCTCTCCGGCAGCAGCACCGAGGTGACCTTCTCCTCGGGATGCGCGGCGTTCCAGTCCGCCACCAGGATCTGGGTGGCCTCCGCGTCGAACTTGGTGGACACGAACGTGATCGGCCCGCGCCCGTCGTCGTTCTGCGCCTGCGGTCCGGGCGCTTCCGACCCGCAGGCGGCGACGAGGCCGAGCGCGGCGGTGGCCGCGACGACGGAGATGGCTCTCATGAGGTTTCCTTTCGGGGGGTCTCGCCGAGGGCGACGACGGCACCGGTGAGGCGCGACCGCTCGGCCGCCCACGCCACCGAGTGGCTGTGCAGGCTTTCCCGCGGCGCGGAGAGGATCGGCGATGGGTCGCCGCTGCGCACGGCGTCCAGGAAGGCCGTCACCAGTCCCTCGTCACCGCCGCCGTGGCCGCCGGCGGCGGAGGGCCCGCCGTCCTCCGCGATGTCGAGGACCTCGGTCTCGCCGGTCAGGAAGTCGAAGATCGACAACGTGCTGCCGTCGCCCTCGACGGAGCCGCGGGTGCCGAAGATCCGGGTCTTGCGGAAGGCCAGCTGGGTGAAGGCGGTCATGGTGAACGAGGCGGTCGTACCGCCCTCGAACTCCAGGTTGACCACCTGGTGATCGACCACGTCGTTGTCGCAGGCGTAGACGCAGCGGCCGTAGGGGCCCTCGCGCAACGCCTTGAGCACGCCCTCCTCCGTCAGGTCCGGGGTGACCACCGAGAGCGGCCAGGTCTCCCGTTCCGGATCGCCGAGGAAGGGCAGGTAGGTGCGCGGGGCGGAGTAGGCGCAGTCGGCCTCGACCGCGCAGTCGAGGCAGCGGTCGGCCGCTCCCGCCGGCCGGTTCTCCGGGCGGAAGTGCCGCAGGCCGCCGAACGAGGACGTCCGCAGCACCCTGCGGCCCACCAGGTGGTGCAGCCAGTCGAGGTCGTGACACGACTTGGCCAGCAGCATGAAGGTGGACTCGTCGGTCCGCCGCCAGTTGCCGCGCACATAGGAGTGGGCGTAGTGCCACCAGCCGACCGGCTCCAGGTGCTCGATGCTGACGATCTCGCCGATCCGCCCCGCGTCGAGGATCGCCTTGAGCGCACGGGTGTAGGGCGTGTAGCGGAGCACGTGGCACACGCCGAAGATGACGCCGGCCCGCTCGGCGGCCTCGACGATCCTGACGCAGTCGTCCTCCCGGACGGCCATCGGCTTCTCCAGCAGGATGTGGTAGCCCAGCTCGGCGAAGCGGACGGCGGGCCCGACGTGGTCGGCGTCCTGGGTGGCGATGATCACGGCGTCGGCGACGCGTGGCCGCCCGGCCAGCTCACGCCAGTCGGTGAACATCTCGGCGTCGGGGAACTCCGCCGCCGCCCGGCTCCGCCGTACGTCGTCGGGTTCCGCCATCGCCACCACGCGCGCACCACTCCGTACGGCATGGCGCGCGTAGGCACTCCCTCGCGAGCCGACACCTACGACGGCAATTGTGATCATGCGGGCGACCCTCTTTATGTAAGGCGGTTACATATATCGGTGGATGGTAGAGTGCTGACCACGGCGAGTCAATGTGGAGTGTTATGCAAAAGGGTGACGGAAACCTCCTCCGCTTGGTCAACACCCGGGCGACGCTGCGCGCCCTCCGCAGCGGCGACCAGCCGACGTTGACGCAGCTCGCGCGGGCTACCGGGCTGTCCAGGCAGACCGTGGAGGCGGTGCTCGGCGAGCTGGCGGAACAGGGGCTGGCCGAGGAGATCGCGCCGAGCGAGGGCGGGCTCGGACGGCCCGCCAGGCGCTTCAGGTTCAGAGCCGACGCCGGTTACGTGCTGGGGCTCGACGTGGGCGCGCACAAGGTGCTCGCGATGGTCGCCGACCTCGACGGCAACGTGGTCGCCACCGAGCGGGCCCCGGTGGCCGAGGACACCCCGGCGCCCGAACGGCTCGCCGCGCTGCGCCAGGTGGGAAACGACTGCGTGGCCGCGGCCGGGATCGTGCGCACCCGCCTGATGGCCGTGGCGGCGGGCACCGCAGGCATCGTCGACCGCTCGGGCAGGGTGACGTTGTCGGTGGTGCTGCCCGGCTGGACAGGGCTCGACCTCGCCGCCCAGGTCGGCCGATGGTTCGGCTGCACGGGCCTGGCCGGCAACGACGCGAACCTGGCCGCCGTGGCGGAACACTGGCGGGGCAGCGCCCGGCACGCGGACGACGTGGTCTACGTGCTCGCCGGGCACCGCCTCGGCTCCGGCATCCTCATCGGCGGTCGCCCCCACCTGGGCCGCACCGGCGCCGCCGCCGAGATCGGCACCCTGCGCCTGCTCGGCTGGGAGGACGCCGCGGTGGAGCTGACCAGGGAAGCGGCCGGCGAGACCGTCTTCGGCTCAGCCGCGCGCGGGGAGCGCGACGGGCTGCTCGCCGTCGACCGCTACGCCCGCCAGCTCGCCCAGGGCACCGCCGCCCTGGTGCTCGCCATCGACCCCGAGCTGGTGGTGGTCGGCGGCGGCTTCTCCAAGGCGGGCGACCACCTGCTCGACCCGCTCCGCGCGCACCTCGCCGCCATGTGCCTCAACGCCCCGGAGATCACCGCCTCGACCTTCGGCGACGAGAGCGTCGCCCTGGGCGCGATCCGGATGGCCCTCGACCAGGTGGAGAGCGAGATCAAACCTCTCGGCCACTAGACCGCCGTCGCCCTCTTCCCGCAAGCGGGCCACGGCAGCACGGCGCACCGCCCTCGGCCGCCGTGGCGGCTCCCGCAGACGGCCCAGACGTCACCACTCTCGGCCCATGCCGCCGACTCCCCCGGACGAGCCAGGGCGGCACGGCTCTTGTCTGCAACGGGCTCGCGGCCGTCAGGCCGCCGTCGCCATCTTCCGCAGCCGGGCCAAGGCGTCGCGCTCGATACGGCGGGCTCGGTCACGGCCGATGCCGTACTTCTCGCCCACCTCGGTCAGGGTGTGCTCGCGCCCGTCCATCAGGCCGTAACGCCAGCGGAGCATCTCGCGGACCTGCCCCTCAAGGCCGGTCAGCCAGTGGTCGAGCCGCTCACGCTCCAGCACGTCGATGGCCTGCTGCTCGGGATCGGCCCAGGTGTCGTCGGCGATCATGTCGCCCAGCTCGGTCTCGTCCTCGTCGCCCACGCCGAGCTGCAGCGAGACCGGGTCGGAGGCCCAGCGGCGCAGCTCCTTGACCCGCTCGATCGGCAGCTCCAGCACGGCGGCCAGGTCGGCGTCGGTGGGCTCCACGTCGAACTCGGCCAGCATGTCACGGCGCACCCGCATCAGCCGGGTCATCTGCTCCCCCGCGTGGGTGGGCAGCCGCACCGGGCGGGCCTGCTCGTGGATCGCGCGGCCGACCGACTGGCGGATCCACCAGGTCGCGTAGGTGGAGAACTTGTAGCCGCGCCGATAGTCGAACTTCTCCACCGCGCGGACCAGCCCCAGGTTCCCCTCCTGGACCAGGTCGATCAGCGGCATGCCCCGCCCGGAGTACTTCCGCGCGACGGCGACCACCAGCCGCAGGTTGGCCTGGATGAACTCGTCCTTCGCCCGCTGGCCCGAGATGGCCAGCCGTTCGAGCTCCTCGTCCCTGGCGTCGCCGACCCGCGGCTCCGGCAGGGCGCGGTCGAGCAGTTGCTCGGCGAAGAGGCCGGCCTCGATACGCTTGGCCAGTTCGACCTCCTCGGCCGCGGTGAGCAGTGGAACCCTGCCGATCTCAGCCAGATAGGTGCCCAGTAGGTCTCGGTCGGAGACCTGCTGGTCCTGCGTACGATTCCCCGTGGGCCTTGCCATCCCCTGGCACCTCGTTCCCGCCGCGCCCGAACGTTCCGTCCTGTCTCGACCAACGAGTGGTCCAGGGCAAAGATTCCCTCAAGGGATACGCCCACAGGACGGTTCTGGATTCCTCCTCACGGAGGATGTCCCGGCCCGCGCGGCACGCTTCACACGACCCTGACGCCCCCCTGCCACACCTGCCGCACCAGCGGAACGCCCGGCCGGTAGGCCAGGTGCGTATAGGAGGGCGCGTCCAGAACCACCAGGTCGGCGCGCGCCCCGGGACGCAGGGCCCCGACGTCGGTGCGCCGCAGCGCCCGCGCCCCGCCGACGGTCGCCGCCCTGATCGCCTCCAGCGGGGTCATCGCCATCTCCCGTACGGCGAGCGCGACGCAGAACGGCATGGACGAGGTGAACGAGGACCCCGGGTTGCAGTCGGTGGCGAGCGCGACGGTGACCCCCGCGTCGATGAGGCGACGCGCGTCGGGGTACGGCGAGCGAGTGGAGAACTCGGCGCCGGGCAGCAGGGTCGCGACGACCCCCGAGCCGGCCAGCGCCTCGACGTCGGCGGCGCTCAGGTGTGTGCAGTGGTCGGCGGAGGCCGCGCCCAGCTCGCACGCGATCGACACGCCGGGACCCTCGCCGAGCTGCCCCGCGTGCACCCGCGCCCCGAGCCCCGCCGCGATCCCCGCGGCCAGGATCTCCCTGGTCTGGTCGCCGTCGAACGCCCCCCGCTCGCAGAACACGTCGATCCACCTGGCGTACGGCGCGCAGGCGTCGAGCATCGGCCCGGTCACCTCGCGCACGTAGTCGTCGGCGGAGAGCCCGGGCGGCACCACGTGGGCGCCGAGATAGGTGGTCTCGCCGGTGAAGGCGGCGGCGATCTCCAGCGAGCGCCGCTCGTCCTCGATGGTCAGCCCGTAGCCGCTCTTGATCTCCACGGTGGTGGTCCCCTGGTCGAGCATCTCCGCGACCAGCGACGCCGTCCTGCCCGCGAGTTCCCCGCCGGTCGCCTGCCGGGTGGCGGCGACCGTCGTGCGGATGCCCCCTGCGGAGTAGGGCACGCCGGACATCCGGGCGGTGAACTCCTCGGTCCGGTCACCGGCGAAGACCAGGTGCGCGTGGCTGTCGACGAACCCGGGGATCACGCAGCCGCCCTCGACGTCGACCCGCTCGTCGGCGTCGGGCGCCCGGTCGGACGGGCCGGTCCACAGCACCTCGCCGTCCGCCACGACGAGCGCGGCGTCCCGCAGCTCCTCGGCGGCGGGGTCGCCGGTATAGAGGAGACCGATCCCCTCGAACAGCACCGAGGTCATGAGATCTCCTTGATCGCCGCGCCCAGCAGGGCTCCCACGTCGCCGAGCACATGACGGCCCTCGGCGACGATCCGGTGGCCGCCCGACACCACGGAGTGCACGTCGCCGCTCGTCGCGGCGAAGACGACCGCCTCGGCCGCCGTCGCCGGGGTGGCGCCCGCCGTACGGACGGAGTCGAGGCGCACCGACACCAGGTCGGCCCAGGCGCCCGGCACCAGCATGCCCGCGTCGGGGAAACCGAGTGAGGCGTGGCCCGCGACCGTGGCGGCCTGGAGCAGTTCGGGGGCGCTCCAGTGGCCGCGGAGTTCGGTTTCGAGGCGTTCGTTCAGTTCCACGGCGCGTGCCTCCTCGAAGAGGTCGATGACCGCGTGGCTGTCCGAGCCGAGTGTGATCGGCGAGCCCTCGTCGTGCATCGCCCGGGCCGGGCCGATCCCGTCGGCGAGGTCGCGTTCGGTAGTGGGGCACATGCACACGTGGGTGCCCGACCGGCCGAGCAGGGTGCGGTCGACGTCCGACACGTGGGTCGCGTGCACGGCGGTGGAGCGGGGGCCGAGCGCGCCGCGTTCGTGCAGCACCTGGACCGGGCTCGCCGCGTACATCTCCACGCACGCGGCGTTCTCCGCCCGCTGCTCGGAGACGTGCGCGTGCAGCGGCACCGCGTGCAGGTGCGAGAACTCGGCGACGACCTGCATCTGCTCGGGCGGCACCGCGCGCACCGAGTGGATCGCGGCGCCGACCTGCACGTCGTCCTCCCCCGCGTACCCTCCGGTCAGCGCCTCGGCCCTGACCGCCCACCGCTCCGCGTCCCCGTCGCCGAAACGCCGCTGCGGACCGTTCAGCGGGGTGCCCATCCCGCCCGCCAGATAACAGGTGTCGAGCAGCGAGATCCGCAGCCCCGCCTCCCGCGCGGCCCGCACCAGCGCGTGCCCCATCGCGTTCGGCTCGTCGTACGGCACGCCGCCGGGCCCGTGGTGCAGATAGTGGAACTCACCTACGCAGGTGACGCCCGCCAGGGCCATCTCGGCGTAGGTCGCCCTCGCCAGCGCCAGATAGCGGTCCGGGTCGAGCGCCTCCGCCGCGCCGTACATCTGTTCGCGCCAGGTCCAGAAGCTGCCCTTCGCCGTCTGCGTCGTGCCGCGCAGGGCCCGGTGGAAGGCGTGCGAGTGCGCGTTGGCGAGCCCTGGCAGGGTCAGGCCCGCCAGCCGTACGGCTCCCGCGGGCGGTTCGCCCGTCCCCGGCAGCACCTCGGCGATCCTGCGCCCGTCCACCTTGACCAGCACCCCCTGGACGACCTGCCCCGGCGGCAACCAGGCGAGTTCACACCAGAACGTCACGTGCACAGCTCCTCCAGGACGTCGGCGAGTGCGGCGACGCCGGCGTGGCAGTCGGCAGGCTCGGCGTGTTCCTCCGGCGAGTGGGAGATTCCCGTCGGATTGCGAACGAACACCATCGCCGCGGGCACCCCCGCCGCCGCCAGCACTCCCGCGTCATGCCCCGCCCCCGTCCCCAGCACCGGCACCTCCGCGCCGTGCGCCACCGGCACCCCGGCACCGTGCCCCGTTCCCGGCACCGGCACTCCCGCACCATGCGCCGCCGTCCCCGGCAGCGCCGGGCCCGCTCCACTCGTCGGCGTCGGCGACGCCGCGCCGCGCCCGGCCGCACGGGCGACGCGGGCCAGCAGGGCGGGGTCGAAGTCGACGGCCGGGGTCCACGACTCGCAGGAGACCCGAGCCCCCGCCGTCACCTCCCCGACCAGTTCCCGGACGGCCTCCTCGGTACGCCCCCGCGCGTCGAGCCAGGCGGAGACGAGCCCGGGGATCGCGTTGGCGCTGCCCGGCGAGACCCGGACCTTCCCCACGGTGGCCACGACTCCGAGCCGCTCGGCGGCCTCCCGCGCGGCGAGCACGGTCCTGGCCAGTGCGAGCATCGGGTCGTCGCGGTCCGCCAGCGCCGTGGTGCCCGCGTGGTCGGCCCGTCCGTGGAAGTCGAGCCGCCAGCGGCCGTGCGGCCAGATCGTGCTGCCCACCCCCACCGGCGCGTCCAGGTGCACCAGCGCCCGCCCCTGCTCGACATGGAGTTCGACGAACACCCCTATCTGCCGCAGCGTCTCCTCGTCACGCCCCAGCGAGCCGGGCTCCCGGCCCGCCCGGGTGAGCGCATCGGCCAGTGTGCCCCCGTCGTCGTCGGTGAGCCCTCTGGCCCGGTCCGGATCGAGCACGCCGGTCAGCAGCCGGGACCCGACGCACGGCACGCCGAACCTGGCCCCCTCCTCGTCGGTGAAGCACACGACCCCGACCGGGCGCGCGGGCCGTACCTCTCGTTCGCGGAGCAGGTCGAGGGCGGCGAACGCCGACACGACGCCGAGCGGTCCGTCGTACGCCCCGCCCTGCCGCACGGAGTCGAGATGGCTTCCGGTGACCACGCCCGGTTCCCGCGACGGATCACCCCACCACGCCCACAGGTTCCCGTTGCGGTCGGCCCGCAGGTCGAGGCCCCGCCGTACGGCCTCCTGCGCGAACCACTCCCGCATGTCGAGATCGGCCCCGGACCAGGCGTCCCGCGCGTACCCGCCGCGTGGATCACGCCCGACCGAGGAGATCGCCGCCCACATCCCATCGAACGCACTCATCCCCCCACCCTACTGAATGGTTCCATTCAGGCTAGAATTATGTACATGACAGTGCTTCCCGTGGCCGAGGCCCGGCAGAACCTCTCCAAGTTGATCGACTCCGCCGTCGGCACGCACGAACGGTTCGAGATCACGCGCAACGGCGTTCCCGCCGCCGTCCTGTTGTCGGCCGACGACTACGAGGCGATGCGGGAGACGATCGAGATCCTCGCCGACTCGGAACTCCTGACGGCGATCCGCGAAGGGCTGGCCGACCTCGAATCCGGGAACACCTTCTCCCAGGACCAGGTCGCGAAGGCCATGCGCCAGGCAGGCAGGCTGTGAGCGAGCGCCACACCTTGACCCTCACCGCCCGCGCCAAACGCGACCTCTGTGAGCGCCTGCCGGAGAAGGTGGCGGCGGCCGCCTGGGAGTTCATCACCGGGGCGTTGCTGGACAACCCCCGCCGCGTCGGCAAACCGCTCGATGCGCCACTCGCCCCGCAGTGGAGCGCCCGGCGGGGCGACTACCGGGTCCTGTACCTGATCGACGACGGCACGGTCATCGTCAAGGTGATCACGGTCCAGCACCGGGCGGACGTCTACCGGTCCCACTGAACGCCGTCTTCCTCGCACCGAGTTGACATGCCATGCAAATTTGAATACAAATTTGTATATGTCATCAACGCGCATGCTGATTCTCGGCGTTCTCCTCGACGGCCCCCTGCACGGCTACGAGGTACGGCGGCGGCTGGAGCTGTGGGGAGCCGACAGCTGGGCGAACGTGGCCTACGGGTCGATCTACCACGGGCTGGCCAAGATGGCCGACGAGGGCCTGCTGGTCGTCGTCGAAGGCGGCAAGGGCGGGAAGACGGTCTACGAGATCACCGAGGACGGGCGGTTCGAGTTCCACCGCCAGCTGATGCAGGCGTGGTACGAAGTCCGGCCGATCGTCGACCCGTTCCAGGTCGCGATGACCTTCATGGACCGGATCAACCGCCCCGACCTGCTGAACGCGATGCGCGGCAGGGCCGAACAACTCCAGGTGACGCTGTCGATGATGGAGCGCGCGATCGGCGGCAAGCAGGGCTTCGGCGCGCCCCGGCACATCGACGAGAACCTCAAACTGACCACCACGCAGCTCGCCGCCCAGCTCGCCTGGCTCCAGGACGCCATCCCCAAGGTCGAGCGGGAAGACCTGCCGTGACCAGCCCCAGCACCCCCCGAGACGGAGACCAAGTGATCATTGAAGCCCATGGGCTGAAGAAGACGTTCACCAGCAGGAGCCGGAAGGGCCCCAAGACCGTGGAGGCGGTCAAGGGCGTCGATCTGTCCGTCGAGAGCGGCGAGATCTTCGGCGTGCTCGGGCCCAACGGCGCGGGCAAGACGACCACCGTCAGGATGCTCGCCACCCTCATCCCGCCGACCGCCGGCACCGCCCTGATCGCCGGGTACGACGTGACCGGGCAGCCGGCCAAGGTCAGGGAGAACATCGGCTACGTCGGCCAGGCCGGCGGGGTGGACGAGAACGCCCCGGGCCGCGAGGGCCTGGTCCTGGCCGCCAGGATCGGCGGCATGTCACGCAGGCAGGCGCAGGCCAGGAGTGAGGAGCTGATGGCCGCCTTCAGCCTGACCGACCTCGCCGACCGCCCGATCAGGACCCTCTCCGGCGGCCAGAAACGCCGGTTCGCGCTGGCCGTCGGCCTGGTCAACCGGCCCCCGCTGTTCTTCCTCGACGAGCCGACCACCGGGCTGGACCCGCAGAACCGGGCCAACCTGTGGGACGAGGTGCGCGACCTTCGCCGGCAGGGCACCAGCATCCTGCTGACCACCCACTACCTGGAGGAGGCCGACGCGCTGTGCGACCGGCTGGTCATCATCGACCACGGCCTGGTCGTCACCGAGGGCAGCCCCGGCGAACTCAAGAAGGAGGTCGCCGGCGACGTCGTCACCCTCAGACTCGGCGACGACGCGCGGATCGGGCAGGAACTGCTCGCCGCCCAGCCGTACATCAAGGAGGTCCAGCCGGAGGAGGACACGTTGCGCGCGTACCTCGACGACGGCGAGCACAACCTCCCGCTCCTGCTGCGCGCCCTCACGGAGCGCGGCCTCTCCCTCAAGTCGATCTCCCTGGACCGGGCCACGCTCGACGACGTCTTCCTCCGCCACACCGGCCGCTCCCTCCGCGACGCGGCGTGACCGACTGACCCTAAGGACCCCCCATGCTCCGTCAGACGACGCTGTTCCTCGGCTACGAGCTCAGGAACACCCTGCGCAACCCGATCTGGCCGCTGTTCGGCCTCCTGCAACCGGTGCTCTACCTGCTGCTGTTCGCCCCGCTGGTCGCCAACACCGCCGCCGGCGGCAGCCAGGCCGACACGCTGCTGCAGTTCACGCCCGGCGTGATGATGATGATCGCCCTCTTCGGCTCGCTGTTCGTCGGCTTCGGCATGATCAGCGAGATCCGCAACGGCTACCTCGAACGGCTCGCCGTCAGCCAGACCTGGCGCCCGGCCATCGTGCTGGGCCGTACCCTCCGCGACATGATCGTGCTGGTCGTCCAGGCACTGCTGCTGGTCGCCCTGGCCTGGGCGATGGGCCTGCGGGCGAGCGTTCCCGGGCTCGCGCTGATGCTGCTGCTGATGGCCGCGACCGGCCTGCTGGCCTCCGGCCTGTCGTACGGCATGGCCCTCGCGCTGCGGGACGAGAACGGTATGTCGCAGATCATGCAGTTCTTCGCGCTGCCGCTGATCCTGCTCACCGGAATCATGCTGCCGATGTCGCTCGCCCCCGACTGGATGCAGGCGATCGCCCAGTTCAACCCGCTCTACCACGCGGTCGAGGCGGGACGCGCGCTGTTCGCCGGCGACTTCTCCAACGGCTCGATCCCGCTGGCGTTCGCCCTCACCCTGGCCCTGGGCGCGCTCACCATGGCCTGGTCGGTCTCCTCGATGCGAAAACTGGCCGGCTAACCGTCGTAGAAGACGCCGACCTCGTCGGCCATCCGCTCGTGCTCCTCCAGCCTGGCCTGGGTCCGCAGCGGCGCCGCGTCGGCCATCGCCTCCACCAGCACCATGGCGAGGGCGAGCGGCGCGGCGTGGGAGTCGAAGACGAGCCGGTCGCCGACCGGGGCGTCGAGCACCACCTCGGCGGGGAACGGCACGCCGGGCCTGTCGGTGATCGTCGCGATCCGCAGGCCCAGCTTGTCGGCGTACTCCAGGGCGTGCACGATCTCCGCCGGATAACGCGGCAGCGCCACGGCGAGCAGCCACTCGGCGCCCGCCCGCCGCGCGGCGTGCAGCCCGTCGGCCAGCTCGGACCCGCCGTGGACGAACAGCCGGACGTCGGGGTGGATCCGCCTGGCGTAGTAGGCGAAGGTCGTGGCCAGCCCGGCGGAGACCCGGAGGCCGAGCACCGGCAGCGGCTCCGAGGCGGCGAGCGCACCGCCCAGCTCCTCGACCTCGGCCGTGAGCCCGGTCTCCGAACCACGGCCGAGCAGGCGGTCACGCACTCCGGCGAGGTTGCGCAGTTCCGCGTCCACCGCCTCGCCCAGCCGGCCTTCGGCGGGCGCCCCCGGCTCCCCCTGCGCGGCCCCGCCGAGCACCATCGGGCGCAGGGCGTGCCGCAGATCGGGATACCCGGCGAAGCCGAGCACCATCGCGAACCTGGTCACCGACGGCTGGCTGACCCCCGCGCGCTCGGCCAGCTCCACGCTGGACAGGAAGATCGCCTCAGCCAGGTGCTCGCCGAGGTACTGGGCGATCCGCCGCTGCACGGGCGACAACCGCCTGCCGTCCAGTAGTCCCTTGAGTCCCTTGAGTCCCTCGGCCACATCCTGCTCCAACGCCTCCGGCACCGACGGGCATTCCGCCGCCTGTCACGACTCCCGCATCGGCACCCGCACACCACGCTCCGCCGCCACCTCGGAGGCCTCCTCGTAACCGGCGTCGACGTGCCGGATGACGCCCATCCCCGGATCGTTCGTCAAAACCCGGGCCAGCTTCTCGCCGGCCAGCCTGGTCCCGTCGGCGACGGTCACCTGGCCCGCGTGGATCGAACGCCCGATGCCCACTCCCCCGCCGTGGTGGATCGAGACCCACGACGCGCCGGAGGCCACGTTGACCATCGCGTTGAGCAGCGGCCAGTCGGCGATCGCGTCGGACCCGTCGGCCATCCCCTCGGTCTCCCGGTACGGCGAGGCCACCGAACCGCAGTCGAGGTGGTCGCGGCCGATGACGATCGGGGCCTGCAACTCGCCCGAGGCCACCATGTCGTTGAACCGCTCACCGGCCAGGTGCCGCTCGCCGTACCCGAGCCAGCAGATGCGCGCGGGCAGTCCCTGGAAGTGGACCTTCTCCTGCGCCAGGCGGATCCACCTGTTCAGCGGCTCGTTGCGGGGGAACAGGTCGAGGATGGCGCGGTCGGTGGCGGCGATGTCCTCGGCGGCGCCGGACAGCGCGGCCCACCGGAACGGGCCCCTTCCCTCGCAGAACAGCGGGCGGATGTAGGCGGGCACGAAGCCGGGGAAGTCGAAGGCGCGGGTGTAGCCGGCGAGTTGGGCCTCGCCCCTGATGGAGTTGCCGTAGTCGAAGACCTCGGCCCCCGCGTCCTGGAAGCCGACCATCGCCTCGACGTGCCGGGCCATCGACTCGCGGGCCCGGGTGGTGAAGCCGGCCGGGTCCTTCTCCCGCTCGGCGGCCATGTCCGCGAAGGCGACGCCGAGGGGGAGGTACATCAGCGGGTCGTGCGCGCTGGTCTGGTCGGTGACGATGTCGATCTCGGCCCCGGCGGCCAGCAGTTCGGGCAGCACCTGGGCCGCGTTGCCCTCGACCCCGATCGACAGCGGACGGCGGGCGTCCCGCGCCTCCCGCGCCAGCCGGAGCGCCTCGCTGAGGGATCCGGCCCGCACGTCGAGGTAGCCGTGCTCGATCCGCCGCTCGATCGAACGCGGGTCGCAGTCGACGCAGATCGCCACGCCGCCGTTCATCGTCACGGCCAGCGGCTGCGCGCCGCCCATGCCGCCGAGCCCGGCGGTCAGGGTGATGGTGCCGGCCAGATCGCCGTCGTACCGCTTGGCGGCGACGGCGGCGAAGGTCTCGTACGTGCCCTGCAGGATGCCCTGGGTGCCGATGTAGATCCACGAACCGGCGGTCATCTGGCCGTACATGGTGAGCCCGGCGGACTCCAGACGGCGGAACTCCTCCCAGTTCGCCCAGTCGGGCACCAGGTTGGAGTTGGCGATCAGCACCCGGGGCGCCCACTCGTGGGTGCGCATCACGCCGACGGGCCGCCCCGACTGCACCAGCAGCGTCTCGTCGCCCTCCAGACTGGTCAGCGAGCGGACGATCGCGTCGAAGGACGGCCAGTCGCGGGCGGCCTTGCCGGATCCGCCGTAGACGACGAGTTGCTCGGGGTGCTCGGCCACCTCGGGATCCAGGTTGTTCTGGATCATCCGGAGCGCGGCCTCCTGCGGCCAGCCCTTGGCGGTGAGCGTGGTTCCCCGTGGCGCGCGCACGGTCCGGCTGCTGGGCATGATCGACGACCTCCCCATCGCTGAATGGATGTATTCATTGAACCGTACCTCGGGAGGAGGCATCTCCGATGGGCCCCCATCGGAGATGCCCCTCACGGCCGTCGGCCCCGGGCGCACGCCCCGGAACACGGCCCCCCTTTTCACGGTGCGAAGGAGAGGCTTCGCAACCCGGCACGTTCCCGGTTTACCGCACAGCCAACCACCCGCTCTTCCTCATACTTTGTGCTGAGGAGCCCCCTACTTAGCAACGAAATCTCAAGCCGGTGGAACGCGATCTACCTCGGGAGTCGTTGGAGAGACCGTGGACACCCCTACACCGCCGAAGACTCCCTGGCGACTCCTGTTAACGCACATCAAGCCGCAGAAGTGGATGCTGGTCGCCGGTGGCCTGCTCGGTTTCACCGGTGGCATGGCGGGCCTGGCCGAGCCGCTCGTCGCCAAGTCGGTGATCGACGCCTTCGGCACCGGCGCGTCGCTGACCGGGCCCATCGTGACCCTCACCATCCTGGTGCTGGCGGGCGCCACGATCTCGGCCGCGGGGATGTACGTCCTTGAGCGGACCGCCGAGAGCATCGTGCTCAGCGCACGGCTCAGGCTGGTGGGCAGGATGCTGCGGCTGCGCGTCCCCGACGTGGACCGGCTCAAGCCCGGCGACCTGATCTCCCGGGTGACCGCCGACACGACCCTGCTCCGCGCGGTCTGCACCAGCGGCGTCACCAACGCGATCTCCGCGGCGTTCATGCTGATCGGCTGCATCGTGCTGATGGCGGTGATGGACCCGGTGCTGCTCGGCGTGACGCTCGGCGTGCTCGTCATGATCGGCCTGATCACCATGTTCGTGATGCCGCGCATCGGCAGGGCCACCGCGCAGGCCCAGGAGGCGCTGGGCGAGATGGGCGCCACCCTCGACCGCTCGCTGCAGGCGTTCCGCACGGTCAAGGCCGCCGGTGCCGAGGCCCGTGAGACGGCCGCGGTGCGGACGGCCGCCGAGCGCGCGTGGCGGCGTGGCGTCACGGCCGCCGGCTGGAGCTCCATCGCCGGGACCTCCACCTGGCTGGGCGTCCAGCTCTCCTTCCTCGCCGTGCTCGGGGTGGGCGGCGTGCGGGTGGCCTCCGGCGCTCTCGAGGTCTCCTCGCTGATCGCCTTCCTGCTCTACCTCTTCTATCTGACCGGCCCGATCGCGATGCTGGTCGAGGGCGCCACCCAGCTCCAGACGGGCCTGGCCGCCGTCAAGCGGATGCGCGAGGTCGAGGACCTCGACGTCGAGCCGTCGGCCCCGGCCGAGGGCGTCGCCGCCGGCGATACGGCGCCGGCCGGGATCGTGTTCGACGATGTGCGCTTCGCCTACGACGAGGACCGCGCCCCCGCGCTGAACGGCGTCTCCTTCGAGGTCTCCGCCGGCGGCATGACCGCCCTGGTCGGCCCGTCGGGCGCGGGCAAGTCCACGATCTTCGCGCTGCTCGAGCGTTTCTACGAGCCGTCGTCGGGGGCCATCCGGCTAGACGGCGCCGATCTGCGCGACCTGCCGATGACGGAGCTGCGCGGCGCGTTCGGCTACGTGGAGCAGGACTCCCCCGTGCTCGCGGGGACCCTGCGGGAGAACCTCACCTTCGGCGCGCCCCACGCCACCGAGGAGGAGATCATCGAGGTGCTCGGCCGTACGCAGCTCAGTGATCTGGTCGCGCGGCTGCCCGAGGGCCTGGACACGCAGGTGGGGCATCGCGGCCAGATGCTGTCCGGCGGTGAGCGGCAGCGGGTGGCGATCGCCAGGGCGTTGCTGCGCCGTCCGCGCCTGCTGCTGCTCGACGAGGCGACCTCACAGCTCGACGCGGTGAACGAGCTGCGCCTGCGCGACGTGATCACGGAGGTGGCCGGCATCACGACCGTGCTGGTGATCGCGCACCGGCTGTCCACCGTGACCAGCGCGGAGCGCATCGTGGTCCTGGAGGCGGGCCGGGTCAGGGCGGCCGGCACACACGCCGAGCTGGTGGCCGACGACGACCTCTACCGCGAGCTGGCCACCACCCAGTTCGTGACGGGAACGGCGGCGATGGGGGCGGCGGCCGCGGGCTGACCGGTCAGCGGCGTCCCCGGCGGAAGTCCCTGGCCATGTCGGTGATCCTGGCCTTGGTCCTGAGCAGGCGGGCCTCGGCCTCGTCGGTCCGGCCCTCGGCGGCCAGCCTGCGGTCTCCGGTGCGCCTGCCCAGTCCCTGCTTGATCCGGGCCTTCAGCTCGCGAAGCCGTAGCCTCTCCACAACGCCCATGATGTTCTCCTCTCACCTTGAGGCACTTAAGCTCCCCGGCAAATCGGACAGGAAACGCGCCAGTTGACGGGGGGTGGGTGGGGAGCCTAACGTTTAGACCATCGGAAAGCGCTTTCCACTAGGGGTGAGAATGACGACACGGACCCTGGGCGTCGTGCTGAACGGCGTCACCGGGCGAATGGGATATCGCCAGCACCTTGTGCGGTCGGTATTGGCGATCAACGAGCAGGGCGGCGTGACCCTGGGGAGCGGGGAGCGGGTCCTGATCGACCCGGTTCTCGTCGGCAGGAACGAGGGCAGACTCGCCGACATCGCCACCCGGCACGGGCTCACCAAGTGGACCACCGACCTCGACGCCGCGCTGTCCGATCCGGGCTGCGAGATCTACTTCGACTCCCAGGTCACCTCCGCGCGGGTGCCCGCCGTACTGGCGGCCATCGCCGCGGGCAAGCACATCTACACCGAGAAGCCCACCGCGGAGACACTGGCCGACGCCCTGATGCTCGCGGAGAAGGCCACGGCGGCGGGCGTGAAGCACGGCGTGGTGCAGGACAAGCTGTTCCTGCCGGGGTTGCGGAAGCTGAAGCGGCTGATCGACGGCGGGTTCTTCGGCAGGATCCTGTCGGTGCGCGGGGAGTTCGGCTACTGGGTGTTCGAGGGAGACTGGCAGCCCGCCCAGCGCCCGTCGTGGAACTACCGGAGCGAGGACGGCGGCGGGATCGTGCTCGACATGTTCCCGCACTGGACCTATGTCATGGAGAACCTGTTCGGCCCGGTCGAGGCCGTCACCGCCAGGGCCGTCACCCACCTGCCCCAGCGCTGGGACGAGAACGGCCAGGAGTACAAGGCGACCGCCGACGACGCCGCCTACGGGATCTTCGAGCTGGCCGACGGGATCATCGCGCAGATCAACTCCTCCTGGGACGTCAGGGTCAACCGGGACGAGCTGGTGGAGTTCCAGGTCGACGGCACCGAGGGAAGCGCCGTCGCGGGGCTGCGCCGATGCCGGATCCAGCACCGGTCGGCCACCCCCAAGCCCGTCTGGAACCCCGATCTCCCGGCCACCGAGAGCTTCCGGGACCAGTGGCAGGAGGTGCCCGACAACGAGGAGTTCGACAACGGCTTCAAGGTGCAGTGGGAGCTGTTCGTCCGCCACGTGCTGGAGGACGGGCCGTTCCCCCACGACCTCGCCTCCGGAGCGCGCGGCGTGCAGGTCGCCGAACTCGGTCTGCGCTCCTCCGCCGAGGGCCGCCGCCTCGAGGTGCCGCCGCTGTGATCCTCCTTCCCACCATCGACGGGCGGCTGGAGCCGTACACCCAGCGTGAACCGGTGGCCTGGCGCAGGCCGAACCTGGCGCTGCGCGGCCGGATCGCCTACGCGGCCGCGCACGTCGTCGCGGACCCGCTCGGCGACAACACCCCCGGGCGGCCCGCCGTGGTCGACTGGGAGACCACGATGCGGTTCAGACGGCACCTGTGGTCGTACGGCCTGCGGGTCGCCGACGCGATGGACACCGCGCAGCGGAACATGGGTCTCGACTGGGCGGCCACCGGCGAGCTGATCAGGCGCAGCGCCGCCGAGGCCAAGGACTTCGGCGACCCGGCCGAGCTGCTCGCCTGCGGCGCGGGCACCGACCACGCCCCCGGCGCGGCGACCCTCGCGGCGGTGACCGCCGCCTACGAGGAACAGGCCGAGCTGGTCGAGGACACGGGCGCGGGAGTCATCCTGATGGCCAGCCGCCAGCTCGCCGCCATCGCACGCGGCCCCGACGACTACCACCAGGTGTACGGCAGGCTCCTCGAACAGGCGCGCCGCCCGGTGATCCTGCACTGGCTGGGCGAGATGTTCGATCCCCAGCTGGCCGGCTACTGGGGCTCCGCGGACGTGGCTGAGGCGACGGACGCCTTCCTCACCCTGATCCGTGCGCACGCGGACAAGATCGACGGGGTGAAGGTCTCGCTGCTGGACGCCGCGCACGAGGTCGGGCTGCGCGCCGCGCTGCCGGACGGCGTCAAGCTCTACACGGGCGACGACTTCAACTATCCCGAGCTGATCAGAAGCGGCAGCCACGCGCTGCTCGGCATCTTCGACGCGATCGCGCCCGCCGCCTCCGCCGCGCTCACCGCGCTGGACGACGGCGACCTGGGGGGCTACGAGGCGGCGTTCGGCCCGACGGTGCCGCTGTCCCGGCACATCTTTCAGACACCGACCTACCACTACAAGACGGGCATCGTGTTCCTCGCCTGGCTGGCCGGGCACCAGGACGCGTTCATCATGGTCAACGGGGCGCAGAACGCGCGTTCCGTCCCGCACCTGGCCGAGACCTTCCGCCTGGCCGACATCGCCGGGCTGCTCCCCGACCCCGAACTGGCCGCCGCCCGGATGACCGCGCTGCTCACCACCGCGGGAGTGACATGAACCGGATCGGCCCGCACGTGAACCGGACGGACACACCCACCACGGAGGTGACTCGGTGAACCGGCTGTCGCTGAACCAGTGGACGACCAGGCGGTGGAGCCTGGCGGACGCGGTCGAGGGGTGCGTGCGGCACGAGATCCCGGCGATCGGCGTCTGGCGGCAGCAGCTCCACGAGTGCGGCCTCGACCGCGCGGTGAAGCTCGTCGCCGACAGCGGCCTGCGGGTCTCCTCGTTGTGCAGGGGCGGCTTCCTGACCGAGGGCACCGCGCTCGACGACAACCGGCGCGCAATCGACGAGGCGGCGGAACTGGGCGCGCCCTGCCTGGTCATGGTGGTGGGCGGGCTCCCGGGCGTGCCGGCGGGAGAGACCCCCGCAGCGGGCTTCTCCCGCGACCTGCCGGCCGCCCGCGAGCGGGTCGCCGAGGCGCTCGCCGTACTGGCCCCGTACGCGGGTGAGCGTGGCGTGCGGCTGGCGCTGGAACCCCTGCACCCGATGTACTGCGCGGACCGGGCCGTGATCTCCACGCTCGGTCAGGCGGTCGACCTGGCCGAGGCGTTCCCCGTTGAGCAGGTGGGCGTGGTCGTGGACACCTTCCATGTCTGGTGGGATCCCCAGGTCTTCGAGCAGATCGCCCGCGCGGGCCGGCGGATCGCGTCCTACCAGGTGTGCGACTGGCTCCAGCCGCTTCCCGCCGACGTGCTGCTCGGTCGCGGCATGATGGGCGACGGCGTGATCGACTTCGGACCGCTGACCGCCGCCGTCGAGGCCGCGGGCTACCGGGGCGACATCGAGGTCGAGATCTTCAACGCCGACATCTGGGCCGCCGACCCCGACGAGGTCCTCACCACGATGAAGGACCGTTACCGCACCTTGGTCCGCTAGCTCCTCGCAGGGAGTGGCACGACCCGCGATCGGCGTCCCACCGGCAGGACCGTCACCCCCGGAACGCGGGGTCGTCCTCGCTGGACGGGTGGGACGCCGTTCGCCTCACCCGATCCGCTGCAGCGCCTTCTCGCGGCGCTCGGCCACGCTGGAACCCGACTCCCGGCGGGCCATCCGGCGCAGCACGATCGGCGCCATGATCAGGCCGAGCACGGCCCAGGCGCCCAGTACCCCGACGGTCTCCAGGTGCCGCCAGGATTCGCCGATCTCGACGGCGACCGCACCGTCGGGCAGCAGAGCTGAACGCATGCCGAGGCCGAGCCAGTAGATCGGGAACACCTGGGCGATCCATTGCACCCACTCCGGCAGCACCGTGATCGGGTAGAAGATCCCGGAGATCGCGATCATCCCGAGCATCGGCAGCGTGAGCAGTCCCTGGCTGCGCACGCTGACGAACACCGATCCCAGCACCGCGCCGATCGGCAGGGTCGCCACCAGCCCCAGCAGCAGCACCCAGATCAGGGTCAGCCAGGAGCCCGGATCGCCGATCGCGAGGCCGGAGATGATGAGCATGCCGGGGACCAGAAAGATCGCGAGGTCGACGATCAGGCCGCCGGACACCGAGATGATCTTGCCGAGCAGGTAGCCCGTCATTCCGTTCGGTGTCGCCTTCGCCCGCAGCAGGGTCCCGTCCTCACGGTCGGCGGTGAGCTGCTGGCTCATGGCGACCATGGACATCGCGGCGTTCATGCCGAGGATGCTCGGCAGGACCAGGGTGCCGAGCGCGAATCCGCTCTGCCCGAAGGACGCGTCGCGCATGAGGAACACGGTGATCAGCATCAGCACGGGCCAGAAGAAGTGGTTGAACAGATCCCCGCCGTTGGTGAGGGACTGCCGCAGCTCGATCACGCCGCGGGACCAGCCCGCGCGCCACGCCATCGTGGTCGGATTCATCGGGCCACCTCTTCCCTGCTCGCTTCCGCCGCCAGGTCTTCCCCGCTCGCTTCCGCCGCCGTGTTCGCGCCGGTTTCGGCCCGGTGGACCAGGGAGAGGTAGGTGTCCTCCAGCGAGGCCCGGCGGACCTCCAGGTTCTCGATCGCCTCGCCGTACCGCTGGAACAGCTCGCGGACGAACCGGGTCGACTCGGTGGTCGACACCCGGAAGAGCTGCCCGTCTCGGCTCCAGCGCACCTCGTCCCCGCCGGCGATCTGCCGGGCGAGCTCGGCCGCCGTGCCGTCCGCGATGATCCGTCCCCCGTCGAGGACCATGATGCGGTCGGCGAGCTTCTCGGCTTCGGTCAGATCGTGGGTGGTGAGCAGGATCGTGGTGTCGCCCTCGTCGGCGAGGCCCTGGACGAGTTCGTGGAAGCCACGCCGGGCCACCGGGTCGAGCCCGGCGGTGGGCTCGTCGAGGAACACCAGTTCGGGACGGCCCACGAGGCCGATCGCCACGTCCAACCGGCGCCGCTGCCCGCCGGAGAGCATCCTGACCTTCTTGTCCGTCTGCTCGGTCAGGCCGACCGCGGCGACGAGGTGATCCGCGTCCCACGGCCGTTTGATCGACTCGGTGGAGTAGGCGGCGTAGTACCGGCCGAGGTGCTCCAGCAGCTCGCGGACCCGCCATTTGCCATGGTCACGCCAGGACTGCAGGACGATCCCGACCTTCGCCCGCCACTGCTCGTCGCCGTGGGCCGGGTCGGTGCCGAGCACCTCGACCCGGCCCGCCGAGCGCATCCGGAAACCCTCCATGATCTCGATCGTGGTGGTCTTTCCCGCGCCGTTCGGCCCGAGCAGGCACAGCACTTCTCCCTGGTGCGCCCGAAAGCTCACATCGTGCAGGACATCGGTCGTGCCGTAGCGCATGCGCAGGCCGCCGACATCGACCACGACTTCGCTCGTCGTCATCGTTTCTCCTTGAGCGTGGATACCCCCGCCTTCAGGCGGGGGAGGAAACGCGGCACAGAGCCGCGGCGGATACGAACAAACAAGCGACTCCCAGGTGATCGTCTCGGTAGGGTCGGGGTGTGGCGCAGCTGGTGAAGCGGGCCTACCGGTACCGCTTCTATCCGACCCCCGAGCAGGCTTCGCAGCTGGTGCGGACGTTCGGCTGTGTCCGCCTGGTGTACAACAAGGCGTTGGAGGAGCGGACCCGCGCCCACGCCGAGGAGGGCAGGGGGGTCTCCTACGCGGAGTCTTCGGCCGCGTTGACCGGCTGGAAGCGGAGCGAGGAGTTCGGTTTCCTGCGGGAGGTGTCGTGTGTCCCGTTGCAGCAGGCGTTGCGGCACTTGCAGACGGCGTTCGGCAACTTCTTCGCGAAACGGGCCAAATACCCGGTGTTCAAGTCGCGTCGCCGGTCGCGGTCCTCGGCGGAGTACACCCGCTCGGCGTTCACCTACCGCGACGGGCAGCTCACCCTGGCGAAGATGGACGCGCCGCTGAACGTCGTGTGGTCGCGGCCGTTGCCGGCGGGGGCGGAGCCGTCCACGGTGACGGTGTCGAGGGACGCGGCCGGTCGCTGGTTCGTGTCCCTCCTGGTCCAGGAGGCCATCGCGCCGCTGCCCCCGGCGCAGGGCGAGGTGGGGGTGGATGCCGGGATCAGCGCGCTGGTCACGTTGTCCACCGGGGAGGTGGTCCCCAACCCGGGGTTCGAGCGTGCCGATCGGCGCAGGCTGGCCCGGGCGCAGCGGGCGCTGGCCCGTAAGGCGAAAGGGTCGGCGAACCGGGGGAAGGCCAGGCTGGTGGTGGCCCGGGTGCATGCGCGGATCACCGACCGCCGTCGGGATCATCTGCACAAGGTGAGTACTCGGCTCGTCCGTGAGAACCAAACGGTCGTGATCGAGGATCTGGCGGTGCGGAACATGGTGAAGAACCACCAGCTGGCTCGCGCGATCTCGGATGCGGGCTGGCGGGAGTTGCGGTCGATGCTGGAGTACA
>NZ_JAKNTW010000029.1 GCF_022213955.1 Dolomitihabitans soli
TAGAAGGGATAGAACTCCGCCGGCGTCATCGCGGTCTCATCCGGATGGCCGCCGACGATCCCGAGGTTGGGCTCGATCCACGGCATCACGCAGTCGATCTGCGGGTAGCGCGCCTTGTAGACGAGCACCCGCCAGGTCCAGGGCAGAGCCGTTGAACACCCCCAGGTGCATATCCCGCACGACCTCGGCGCCTACCCCCGTGGCAGCACTGATCGCCTCGCATACCTCCGTGGTAGCGACGACGCCATACGCCAACGAACGCACATCGCCGGAAACCGGACGCAGGTCCAGTCTCGGCGACTCGGCCATCATCCACGGCGGGCACCCGTTCCGAACCGCCAACCGATCGACCCACGACGCGAGCGACTCGCCAGGCTCGGGAGCGACCACCAACGCCAGCCGCCGGGGCCAGGCCACCATCATTTTTCGAGCCCAACCTCCTGTCGTACGCGCCTCTACTGCCATCTCCGATGGCCCACTGCCATGTCCGCTTCCATCTGGCGTGACGCACTGTCGTCTTCAAGAGCCCCAGACAACGAACGCCGGCACTGATGCCCTGTTGACATATCAAACGAACGCTCTTTTAATTCGTGTATGGGGCGAATCGCAGGGGTAACCGCCGCGGAGACGCGCAAGCGGTTGCTGCACGCGGCAGCGGAGGTCTTCGCCCAGCGCGGTTATGACGGGACGCGCGTGACCGACATCGCCACGGCCGCAGGAGTGAGCAACGGCGCGCTGTACGCTCACTTCGGCTC
The DNA here is from genome assembly GCF_022213955.1 of Dolomitihabitans soli. Taxonomy (GTDB): domain Bacteria; phylum Actinomycetota; class Actinomycetes; order Streptosporangiales; family Streptosporangiaceae; genus Streptosporangium_A; species Streptosporangium_A soli. The sequence goes on from NZ_JAKNTW010000029.1 coordinate 756, forward strand.
GAAGGCGGAGCTGCTGGTGGCCGCGCTGCGCGCGCACGGGCCGCGGCTGCTGGCCGACCTGCTGGCCGCCGACCCGGACCGGTCGATCGCGGACCTGCTGCTCGTCGTCGGCCGCCGGCTCCCGAACAGGCGCGACACCCACGGCTACCTCATCGTCGAGGCGCTCGTCGCGGCCCGCCGCGACGAGGACGTCGCCCTGCCGATGCGTGACTACGTCGGCCAGCGCACCGACTGGATCGCCGGGCTCGTCCAGGCCGCCCAGCACGGCGGTGAACTGGACGGCGAGCTGTCATCCGACGCGCTGGCCCACTTCTGCCTGCTGCTCGCGATCGGCAGCGCGCTCATCCCACCCGACCTGCACACGGTCGACGACGAGGAGTGGACCGCGCTGCTCACCCGTGTCGTCACCGCCTTCGCCCCTGCCGACACCACAGCACAGAGGGGAGCCCCACGGTGAAAGTAAAGATCGACGCCGAGCGATGCCAGGGACACGGCCGCTGCTACGACCTCGCCCCCGGCCTGTTCAGCGAGGACGACGAGGGCTACGGCCAGGTGATCGGCGACGGCGTCGTGCAGCCGGGCCAGGAGCAGATGGCGAAGCTGGCCCTGTCCAACTGTCCGGAAAGAGCGATCGAATCCCTCTAGGGAGGAGGCGTCACATGACCGTCGACGACCGCTTCGACCAAGGTTTCCAGGAGACGCTGCGAGGCCGGCCCCTCGCGGCGCGCAGTGAGATCATCACCGGCCCGGTCTCCGACTGGGCAACCGATTTCTCCCACGCCGAGCCCGAGTGGGCCGCCGACCCGTACGCCATCCAGGACGAGTTGCGGCAGCGCTGCCCGATCGCGCACACCGAGCGGTTCGGCGGCGGCTGGCTGCCGACACGCTACGAGGACGTCGCGGCGATCGCCTACGACACCGATCGCTTCTCGTCACGGGCGATCATCGTGAGCAACGTCCGGCCGCCTCGCGAGATCGCGCCGGTGGGCGGCGTACCGCCGATCTCCTCCGACCCGCCGTTCCACCACGACGCTCGCAAGCTGCTGCTGCCGGCGTTCACCAAGACCGCCGTCGCCAAGCAGGAGCGGGCGACGCGAGCGTTCTGCCACTCGCTCATCGACGCGCTGGAGGGGCAGCAGGTCATCGACGCCGCCCGCGACTACGCTCAGCACATCCCGATGCGGGTCATCGCCGACATGCTCGGTTTCCCGCCCGAGGACGGATCGCTGTTCCGCGAATTCGTCGAGAACGCCCTGGAGAGCGTCAACGCCCCGCCCGATGAGCGCGTTGACCGGATGGAGAAGCTGTTCGAGTACCTGTACGCGCAGATACGCGATCACGTCGACGATCCGCGCGATGATCTGACGACCTACCTCATCAACGCTGAGCTCTACGGCGAGAAGCTGGCGCCGGCCCATGTGGCGGGCACGATGGCCCTGTTGCTCATCGCCGGCATCGACACCACCTGGAGCGCGATCGGCGCGTCGCTGTGGCACCTGGCCAAGACACCGGCCGACCGCGAGCGCCTGGTCGCCGAGCCCGCCCTGCTGCCGACCGCGATGGAGGAACTGCTCCGGGCCTACGCGCCGGTCACGATGGCCCGGCTGGTCAAGGAGGACATGCACTGGAACGGCGTCGACATGAAGGCCGACGACTGGATCCTGCTGTCGTTCCCGGCGGCCAACCGCGACCCGGCCCAGTTCGACCGGGCCGATGAGGTCGTCATCGACCGCGAGGTCAACCGGCATGCCGCGTTCGGTCTCGGCATCCACCGGTGCGTGGGCTCACATCTGGCGCGCATGGAGCTGCGGGTCGCGCTCGAGGTCTGGCTGGAGCGCTTTCCGGCCTTCAGTCTCGAAGATCCATCCGCGGTGACCTGGGCCGCGAGCCAGGTCCGCGGGCCGCGCACGCTCCCGCTCCGCATCGGCTGACCGCGTCCAGGGGTTCGAATGACCTTCGAGCCCCTGGCCGCCCAAACCGTGGCTGCGACGAGCTGGACGAGGCCGCTGCGAGGTAACCGGGTGACGGTCCCGGAGAGCATACCGGCGCTGAGCCCGCCGACTGCGATCGCGGACAGAAAGAGCCCCAGGGTCTGGGGGTCGCCCTCGAAGCGGATCTCGTTGATCAGGGGGAAGAGCGCGATCGGCATGGCCAGGACGGTGGCGGCGAGGTCGGTGGCGAAGGAGCCCCAAAGGGTGGGGCGCCGAAGGATGATCAGCCGGCCCCCTCGGGCTGAGCGCCTGATCGCCGGTGGGACTGTCGCCCGGCCGTTCCAGAGTGTCCGCCACCTCGTCGACGACGTGAGCGCCGCCACCGCCTGCGCACCAGGACCACGGCGGCTCCTGCTGTCCGGACCGGCCAGGCGGTGGCGGCCTTCCTGAAACGCCGAGGCAAGGGTGTCACGTTCTGAGCCGGCCGGACGAGAGGCTCTCGACCTTCGCTCCACCGTCCTGCCAGCTGGGTGGACGACCCTCGAGGGTGGATCACTCCGCCTCTGGAAGGCCGACAATGAAGGCTCTCGTCCTCGCCGGCGGGCCCGGAACACGCCTGCGCCCACTCACCCACACCCTGCCCAGGCATCTCCTTCCCATCGCCAACAAACCCGTTCTGCACTACGGACTCCAGGCCATCAGGAACGCCGCGATCACCCAGGTCGGCATCATCGTGGACGACCGCGACCACCAGGTGCGCCGCGATGTCGGCAACGGATCGGCGTTCGGCCTGGAGGTGTCCTACATCCCCCAGGACGCTCCCCTGGGGCTCGCCCACTGCATCCTGATCGCGCGGGACTTCCTGGGCGACGACGACTTCGTGCTCTATCTCGGCGACAACGTCATCCTTGAGGGAGTCGTCGCGCTCAGGGACAAGTTCCTCAAGCGCCGGCCCGCCGCGATGGTGATGACCGGCAGGGTGCCCGACGCGACGGGCTTCGGCGTCGCCGAACTCGGCGGCGCGGACCGGGTCATCCGCCTGGAGGAGAAGCCGCGCAGCCCGCGCAGCGACCTGGCGGTGATCGGAGCGTACGCGTTCTCGCCCGCGATCCATCAGGCGGTGCGCAGCATCACACCGAACTGGCGCCGCGAACGGGAGATCACCGACGCCCTCACCTGGCTGATCGACCACGACTACGAGGTCGTCACCCATGTCGTGAACGGCTACTGGAGGGACACCGGGCGGATCGACGACCTGCTCGACTGCAACCGTGAGGTGCTCGGCAGGATGCAACCCGCGATCCGCGGCACGGTCGACGACGACAGTGAGCTGGTCGGCCAGGTCGTCGTGGAGGAGGGTGCGCGCGTGATCGCGTCCCGCGTCCAGGGACCCGCGATCATCGGCGGCGACACCGTCCTCGCCCGGAGCTCCATCGGGCCGTGCACGTCGATCGGTCCCGAGTGCGAGATCACGGACTGCGGGATCGAGGACTCCATCGTGCTCGACGGCTGCACGCTCGACGGCGTGCGCGGCATCCGCGAGTCGGTGATCGGCAGATCCGTCCGGCTCGGCGTTCAGCAGGGTAATGCGAACGGTCGCCGCCTCATCCTGGGTGACCACAGCGAGGTGCTGATCCAGCCATGAGGATCCTGGTCACCGGTGGCGCCGGCTTCATCGGATCCCACTACGTGCGCCGCCTCCTCGCCGGCGACTACCCGGGCTACCCGGACGTGGCCGTCACCGTCGTGGACAAAGTGACCCACACGGGCAACCTCGCGAACCTGCCCCTGGACCACCCGCGTCTCTCCTTCGTCAAGGCCGACGTCTGCGACGCCTCGGCGCTCTACGACGTGGTACGCGGTCACGACGCCGTCGTCCATCTGGCGGCCGAGCCCCCCGCCGGCCGTACGCTGCTCGGCTCGGGAGAGTACGTCATCAGCAACGTGCTCGGCACCCGGGCCGTCCTGGAGTGCTGCCTGCGAGCGGGTGTGGAACGCGTCGTCCAGGTGTCCACCGGGAAGGTGTACGGCTCGATCGGCACCGGCTCGTGGACCGAGCGGCACGCCCTGCGGCCCAGCTCGCCGTACGCGGCGTCGAAGGCCGCCGGAGACCTGCTCGCCCTGGCCTACCACCGGAGCCACCGCCTGCCGGTGTCGGTCACCCGATGCTCGAACACCTACGGGCCCCGCCAGTTCATCGGGAAGATCATCCCGAGGTTCGTCACCGACCTGCTCGACGGGAGGCTGGTCCGGCTCCACGGTGACGGCCTCCACACGCGGGAGTGGCTGCACGTCGACGACCACTGCCGGGGTCTGCAGCTGGTCCTGGACGGCGGACGGCCCGGGCAGGTCTACCACCTGGGCGGCGGCAGGGAGCTCACCAACAGGGAACTCGCCGGCCGGCTGGTCGGGCTCTGCGGCTCCAGCTGGGAACAGGTCCGGTTCGCCGCCGACCGGGAGGGACAGGACAGGCGCCACTCCCTCGACTGCGGCAAGGCGGAACGTGAACTCGGCTACCTGCCCCGCATCCCGTTCGACGACGGTCTCGCCGAGGTCGTCGGCTGGTACCGCGACAACCGGGGGTGGTGGGCCCCGGCGCGTGAGACGGCCGATCTCACCGGACCCGGCCCGGCGCGGCGATGGTGAGCGTTCTGGAGTTCAACGAGCTTCCAGCCGTCCTGGAGCGTCACATCGATCCTTGATCGTATGGACGACTTCCGGCGGCGCACACGCCGCGCACCCGCCTCTCCCCGCCCACGACCGAAGGCGGGGTGAACCGCCGATGATCTCGCAGACGTTGAGCATCCCGGCCCTGATCGGCAGCGGCATCGTCGCCGGCGTGCTGTTCGCCGTGGCGCTCAACACGGTACCCGCCCTGATGTCCATGTCGCCGGACATGTACATCCGCTCACACCAGTCGCTCCAACGCAACTGGGATCCGACCATGCCCGTGATCGTGCTCGCCAGCGCCGCCACCGACCTCGGCCTCGTCGTCGTCGTGGAGCGATCACCGGGCAGGGGCCTCTTCGCGATGGCGGCCGTGTGCCTGATCGGCGTGGCCATCGTGTCCCACCTGTGCAACGTGCCCATCAACCGCCGGGTGCGCCGGCTCGACCCGGACTTCATCCCGGCCGACTGGCTCGACCCGCGGCCCGCCTGGCGGGGATGGCACCTGCTGCGCACCGCGCTCGCCCTCATCGCGCTGGCGCTCAACAGCGTCGCGGTCACGCTCACCTGATCGCGCGGCCGGGCCGATGGCGCCGTCGTCGAACGAGGGACGACCGGCCGTGGACCAGGCGTCGACCAGGCCGCGAACCGGCCGGCCCATCGTGCTCGGGCAAGGTCCCTCCCGCACAGGGCGAGCAATGAAAGCACCAGGAGAGGAGCTGCCGTGAACAGACTGATCGTCGCCCGGATGGACGCCACGAGCGCGGACGCCGTGGCAGAGATCTTCACCGGCTCCGACGCCACGGACCTGCCGCACCTGATCGGTGTCTCACGCCGGACGCTCTTCCGCTTCCACGACCTCTACTTCCACCTCGTGGAGGCCGGGGAGGACGTCACCGAACGTCTCTACCGGGCGCGCGGCCATCCGCTGTACCAGGACGTCGCCCGGCGGCTGGCCGTACACATGCGCCCCTATGACCCGAACTGGCGGGAACCCAAGGACGCCATGGCGATTCCCTTCTATCAGTGGGAAGTAGGGCGGGGCCGTGCCGATGCCTGAGACGAGCCCGGCGCGAGCCGTACGGAAGATCGCCGCCTGCGACGTGGCGCCCAACCGCCGGCGCGGCGGAGACATCCGGGTGCTCCTCAGCCCGACGACGGTGGGAGCCTCCACGGGTTTCACGGGTGTGCTCACCCTTCAGGCCGGCGAATACGTCTCCGAGCACTATCACCCCTATTCCGAGGAGTTCCTGTACGTCGTCCGTGGCGGGATCGAGGTCCGGGTCGACGGCGAGAGGATCACGCTCGACTCCGGGGAAGGCATCATGATCCCGATCGGGGCGCGGCACCGGGTGACGAACTTCACGGCTGAGCCGGCGCTGGTCGTCTTCCACCTGTGCCCGCTGGCTCCGCGGCCGGACCTCGGGCACGTCGACACCGAGGCCCTCCCCCACCCCGTGGAGCCCGTGCCGAACGTCGGGGACCGGTGATGAGCGGGCGCCGGGCCGTCATCACCGGAATCGGCGTCTGCGCCCCCGGCGGAATCGGCCGCAAGGCTTTCTGGGAGCTGCTCGCGGCGGGCCGTACGGCGACCCGCACGATCACCTTCTTCGACCCGGCGGGCTTCCGCTCCCAGATGGCCGCGGAGTGCGACTTCGATCCGGCCGCCGAGGGTCTCACGCCGCAGGAGATCAGGCGGATGGATCGCGCCGCCCAGCTGGCCGTGGTGTCCGCCAGGGAGGCGTGGTCGGACAGCGGGCTCGGCGCCGGCCATGTCCCGGCCGAGCGCATCGGCACCAGCATCGGCAGCGCGGTCGGCTGCACCATGGGGCTGGAGGAGGAGTACGTCGTCGTCAGCGACGGAGGCAGGCGCTGGCTCGTCGACTCCGGCTATGCCGTGCCGCAGCTCTACGGCTACCTGGTGCCGAGCACGCTGGCCTGCGAGGTGGCGTGGGCCTGCGGGGCGGAGGGACCGGCCGCGCTGATCTCCACGGGCTGCACCTCGGGGCTGGACGCCGTCGGCCACGGGTGCCAGCTCATCCAGGAGGGCTCCGCCGACATCGTGGTGGCGGGCGCCACCGACGCCCCGATCTCCCCCATCACCGTCGCCTGCTTCGACGCGATCAGGGCCACCTCGCCGAACAACGGCGACCCCGCGCACGCCTCCCGCCCGTTCGACCGCCGCCGCGACGGCTTCGTGCTGGGCGAGGGCGCGGCGATCCTGGTGCTGGAGGAGCTGACGGCCGCCCGGCGGCGCGGCGCGTCCGTCTACTGTGAAATCGCCGGGTTCTCCGGCCGGTCCAACGCCTTCCACATGACCGGCCTCAAACCCGACGGCAGGGAGATGGCGGAGGCGATCCGCGTCGCCATGGACCAGGCGCGGCTGAACCCCGGGGACGTCGACTACATCAACGCCCACGGCTCCGGGACCAAGCAGAACGACCGGCACGAGACCGCCGCGTTCAAGCGGAGCCTCGGCGAGCGGGCCCGGCAGGTGCCGGTGAGCTCGATCAAGTCCATGGTCGGGCACTCGCTCGGCGCCATCGGCTCGATCGAGGTCGCCGCCTGCGCGCTCGCGATGGAGCACCAGGTCGTCCCGCCGACGGCCAACCTGCACGAGCCCGACCCCGAATGCGATCTCGACTACGTGCCGGTGACGGCCCGGGAGCACCCGATCGACGTGGTGCTGAGCGTGGGCAGCGGCTTCGGCGGCTTCCAGACCGCGATGGTGCTCGCCGCCCCGCACAAGGCGGACGGGTGACGGTCATGCCCGTGTTCACCGGCATAGGCGTCGTCGCGCCCAACGGGTGCGGCGCCGACGCCTACTGGGCCGCGGTCCTGGAGGGCAGGAGCGGCATCGATCGCATCACCCGGTTCGACGCCGGCGGCTACCCGACGCGTCTCGCCGGCGAGGTCCGCGACTTCACGGCCGCGGATCACGTGCCCAGCCGCCTCCTCGTCGAGACGGATCGCTGGACCCACCTCGGCCTGGCGGCGGCGGCGATGGCCCTGGACGACGCCGCGGCCGACCCCGCGGCGTTCTCCGAGTACGAGATGGCGGTGGCGACGGCGAGTTCCTCCGGGGGCGCCGAGTTCGGCCAGCGGGAGATCGAACACCTGTGGAGCAGGGGCCCGCGCCACGTCGGCGTCTACCAGTCCATCGCCTGGTTCTACGCGGCGACGACCGGCCAGATCTCGATCCGGCACGGGATGCGCGGCCCCTGCGGGGTGATCGCGGCGGAGCAGGCCGGCGGGCTCGACACGGTGGCGCAGGCCCGCAGGCTCATCCGGGCGGGCACCCGGCTGGCGGTCGTCGGCGGCACGGACGCCTCCCTGTCCCCCTACGGCCTGACCACGCAGCTCCCCACCGGACTGTTGAGCACGAGCCGGGACCGCACCCGCGCCTACCTGCCCTTCGACATCGAGGCGTGCGGTTACCTGCCCGGCGAAGGCGGCGCGATGCTCATCGTGGAGGACGCCGGCTCCGCGCGGTCCAGAGGGGTCGAACGTCCCTACGGCGAGGTCGCCGGCTACGCGGCCACCTTCGACCCGCGGCCGGGGTCGGGTCGCTCACCCGGATTGCGGCGGGCCATCGAGGGCGCGCTCGCGGACGCCGCGCTGTCCCCCGCCGACATCGACGTCGTCTTCGCCGACGCCATCGCCGTCCCGGAACTGGACACGGACGAGTCCGCGTCGATCGCGGCGGTCTTCGGCCCGCGCCGCGTGCCGGTGACCGCCCCTAAGACGATGACCGGGCGCCTGTACGGCGGCGGCTCCGCCCTCGATCTGGCCACCGCCCTGCTGATGCTCAGACACCAGGTCATCCCGCCCACCGTCGGCGTCCGCGAGGTGGCGGCCCAGCACGAGATCGATCTGGTGCTGAGCCGTCCGAGACCCGGCCCGGTGCGCAGTGCGCTGATCCTCGCCCGCGGTCACGGCGGGTTCAACTCCGCCCTGATCGTCAGAGCGGTCACCTCATCGAACACGACATGGAGGACGTGATGCCCGAACTCACCTTCGACCATCTCAGAAGGCTGATGCGGGAAAGCGGCGGCGTCGACGAGGACGTCGACCTCGACGGCGACATCCTGGACAGGTCGTTCCCCGATCTCGGCTACGACTCCCTGGCGGTCCTGGAGATCGGCTCACGGATCGAACGCGAGTACGGCATCGCGGTCCCCGACGAGGCGATCAGCGAGATCACCACGCCCCGGCACCTGGCCGACTTCGTCCGCCGGAAGCTGACGGGCGCCGGGCACACCGACAACTCGATCACCATCGCCGCGCCGTACGACCTGGTGTGGTCGATGACCAACGACGTCGAGTCGTGGCCGGAGCTGTTCAGCGAGTACGCCTCGGTGGAGATCCTGGACCGCCGGGCCGGCTCCGTCCGTTTCCGGCTCACCATGCATCCGGACGAGGACGGCAACGTGTGGAGCTGGGTCTCCGAGCGGACGCCCGACCGGCGGACCGGCACGGTCCGCGCGCACCGGGTGGAGACGGGGCCGTTCGCGTACATGCGCATCTTCTGGGAGTACCGGGAGGTCGCGGACGGCGTGCGGATGCGCTGGGTGCAGGACTTCCGGATGAAGCCGTCCGCCCCGGTCGACGACTACGCGATGACCGATCACCTCAACCGCAACACGGTCGTCCAGATGAACCGGATCAAGGGGATCATCGAGGCGGCGGCCAGGTCGTGATCACCACCCTGGTGAACGGGCCTCGTTGGACCCGTACTCGCCCCGCACGGCCGCGGGAATCTCGTCCGGACCCTCATCGCCTTCCTGGCCCTGAGGACGAACACGGTGGCGACCGCCGCCCTCATCCGACGGAGTGACAGTGGACATCCGACTGACGAGCAAGAACATCCTGGTGACGGGGGGTACCCGAGGGATCGGCAGATCCATCGTGCGCACGTTCGCCGACGCCGGGGCCAACGTGCTGACCTGCTACCGGCAGGACGAGGAGGGCGCGGAGAGCCTGGTCGAAGAGCTGAGGGAAGTCGGCGGCGAGCACCACGTGGTGAAGGCCGACGTCGGCGGCCCCGCGGGCGTCGACCTCCTGATGAAGGAGTGCGCGACCCGGCTCGGCCACCTCGACGTGGTGGTGAACAACGCTGGCTTCATCACACATGTCCCGTTCGCCGAGCTGTCGGCGGAGGAGTGGCGCACGGCCCTCGACACCAACCTCACTTCCGCCATGCTCGTCATCCAGCAGGCCCTGCCGCTGCTGACCCCCGGCGCGTCGATCGTGAACGTGGGCTCGCGGGCGGCGACCGTCGGCGTCCCGCTGCGCGCCCACTACACCGCCGCCAAGGCGGGACTCATCGGCCTGACACGCTCGCTCGCCAAGGAGCTCGGCCCACGCGGCTTCCGCGTCAACGTCGTGGCGCCCGGCCCGGTGGAGACCGACAGGGAGGTCGCCCCGGAGGTGCGGGAACGTTACCAGCGGCTGATCGCGCTCGGCAGGCTCGGCCGCCCGCAGGAGATCGCGAACGTGGTGGCGTTCCTGGCCGCTGACCTGTCCAGCTTCGTGACCGGCGAGACGATCAACGTGGACGGAGGAGTGTGACGTGTCCTTCAGGGTGATGCTGCGGATGCAGATCCGTCCGGGCATGGAGCAGGAGTTCGAACAGACCTGGTACGAGATCGGTGGCGAGATCACCGGCCACTCCGCCAACCTCGGCCAGTGGCTCGCCAAGAGCGCCGAGGAGGCGGGTGTCTACTACGTCGTCAGCGACTGGATCGACGAACCGCGCTTCCGCGGGTTCGAGTGCAGCACCGGCCATCGGGACCACCGGGCCAGACTCCACCCGTACCGCTCCAGCGGGTCCATGACCACCATGCACGTCATATTCGCGATGACCGGCGCCGGGGGGCGGGTCTCGTGACGGCCCGCGTGCGCGTCCTGGTCTACGCGACGGAACCCGGCGACGGCGAGCCCGGCGCCGTCACCCGCGCCTACCACCGCATCAGCGGCGACCTCGCCGGCACCCGCGGACTGCTCGGCAACGAGTTGCTGCGATCGGTCCACGATCCCAGCGGCTTCGTGGTGATGAGCGAATGGGAGAGCCTGCCCGCCTTCCGCGCCTGGGAGGAGGGAGCCGGGCACCGGCAGGCGACGGCTCCGCTGCGGCCCTACCAGGACCACACCCGCGAACAGCCGTTCGCCGTCTACGCCGTCGAGGCGGCCTACCCGGCGCAGGAGGGCCCGCCATGAAGATCCCCGGCAGCAGAATCCTGCTCACTGGAGGAACCCGCGGGATCGGCCTGGCCACCGCGCTCGCGCTGGCCGGGGCGGGCGCACGCCTCGTCACCTGCTACCACGGAGACGAATCCGCCGCGAAGGAACTGGCCGCCGAACTCGACGCGATCGGCGGCGGGCACCGGGTCGTTCAGGCGGACGTCACGAACGCCCACGACGTCGCCCGGCTGATCGACGTCTGCGCGGCGACGCTCGGCGGGCTGGACGTGCTGGTCAACAACGCCGGTGTGGACGGGGTGGCGCCGCTGGCCGGCCTCTCCCCCGCCGAGTGGCACCGGGTGATCGAGGTCGACCTCACCGCCGTGTACCTCGTCACTCAGGCCGCGCTCCCCCTGCTCTCCGCCCGGTCGTCCGTGATCAACCTGGGCGCCTCGGCGGCCCTGCGCGGACGGCCGGGCAGCGCCCACTACACGGCGGCCAAGGCGGCCCTCGTCGGGCTCACCCGCTCACTCGCCAAGGAACTGGGCCCGCGCGGGATCCGCGTCAACATCGTCGCCCCGGGCGTCGTCGACACCGGACCGGGCGGCGGCCCCCCTCCCGAGGTCCGCGACCGGCTCCGGGCCATGACCGCCCTGGGCCGGCTCGGCACGCCCGAGGAGGTGGCGGGCGCCGTGCTCTTCCTCGCCGGCGACCTCTCCGGATACATCTCCGGGATCACCCTGAACGTGGATGGAGGCATCTGATGCCGTACGCAGCGATCACCTACAAGGTCAAGCCGGGTCACGAAGACGAGATCGCCGAGATCTTCGCCGGATTCCAGCGCGTCAGCTCGCCCACGCTGTACGGCGACGACGGAACCGAGTCCGGCCGGCTGCTGGGAACCGCCGTGTTCGTCAAGGACGAGTTCATGGTGCGGGTCATCCATTACGAGGGCGACCTCGCCGACGTGGCCAGGAAGATGGCCGGGCACCCAGGCGTCCACCATCTGGAGGAACGGCTCGCCCCCCATCTGGCGGAACGCCGCGACACCAGCACGCCCGCGGGGTTCGGCGACTACTTCAGGAACGCGACGATGCGCTGCGTCTCCCAGCTGGCTCCCGACGCCCCGAACGGCTGAGCGGGATGGACCTGCCGAGGATCACCCTCATCGGGCTGGGCGGCATGGGCGCGGGAATGGGGCTGCGGCTCCTCGACGAAGGCTTTCCGCTGCACGTGTACAACAGGACGCCCGAGAAGGGGAGGCCGCTCATCGAGGCCGGCGCCCGGACGGCGGAGAGCCTCACCGCGACCGTGGCCGAAGCCGACGTCGTGCTGCTGAGCCTCAGCGACGAGGAGGCCGTCGAGGAGATGGTGTTCGGACGGCTGGCTCCCGCCCTCCGCCCGGGCATGCTGCTGATCGACACGACCACGGTCTCCCCCGAGTACGCTCGCCGGTCGGCGGCACGGCTGAGGGCCGCGGACGTCGGCCGCGTGGAGGCATGTGTGGTCGGCAACCCGCTGATGGCGAGGGCGGGCCGACTGCGCCTCTTCACCGCGGGAGATCCCGGCGACGTGGAGCGCGTCGCCGGCCTGCTCAGGGCACTCGGCCGTCAGGTCACGCACCTGGGCGGGGACGGCCGGGCGTGCGCCCTGAAGCTGGCCTTCAACCTGCTCCTCGGGGCGCAGACCGCCGCGCTGGCCGAAGCGGTGGCCTACGGCGTGCGCGCGGGGATCGACCAGGAGGTCCTGCTCGACACGATGGCGGGCGAGGGGGGCGCGCTCGCCTCGCCCCTGCTCACCTTCCGCGCGGATTTCATGCGCAGCGGGGTCTACGAACCGCCCGCGTTCCGGGCGAGTCTGATGGCGAAGGACCTCCATCTGGTACGGCGTGACGCGGCCCGGCTCGGGCTCACGCTGCCGTTGACCGACTCCGCGGCGGCGCGGTTCGACGCCGCCGTCACCGCGGGCGACGGCGACAAGGACGCCGCGGTGATCCTCCGGGTACGGGAACGCCGCTGAATCGGCGCCCTCGCCCGGACCGCGTCCGGTGACGCGCCACAGGAGCGAACCGCGGTCCGGGATCCGCCGCTGGGCCGGGCGATCCGGCCACCTCGCCGCCGGTGACAACCCTGCTGACCTGCCCATCTGGGAGATCGCCGCCCCCGGTTACCGTCTCGCCAGAGTGTAATCACTATGTGTTGTTAGTTATAACCGTACGTAATCATACTGACGGAACATGCCCCGGCGCGCCCCATCGAAAGATGTTCGGAAGCTCCATCCACCGAAGAGAGAACGGAGACGAGGTATGGAGTTTCTGCTGCTGGGGCCGTTGGCCGTGTGCGACCGGGGGACGGAACTGACCCCCACCCCGCCCAAAGTGAGAGAGGTGCTGGCCCTCCTCCTGCTACGCAACAACCAGCTCGTCCTGATGTCGGAGCTGATCGACGAACTGTGGCCCGACCACCCGCCGACGAGCGCCCAGTCGACCCTGCAGACCTACATCTACAAGATCAGAAAGATCTTCACCGAGGGCGCCGACGGGACACTGCTGACCAGACCGTATGGGTACATGCTGACCGTCCCCCCCGATCACGTCGATCTCCACCGTTTCGAACGGCTGATGTCCGCCGGCAGCGGCGCGCTGACCGCCGGCGACCACGAGGCCGCCCAGCGGCTTCTGTCGCAGGCGCTGACCCTGTGGCGCGGCCCGGCCCTGGCCGACGTGACGGCCGGCGGGCTCCTCTCGACCTACATCACCTCCCTCGAAGAGAGCCGGCTCCAGGCACTGGCCCTCCGCATCGAGGCGGACCTGCATCTCGGGGGGCACCAGGTGGCCATCAGGGAGCTGAAGGAACTCGTCTCCGCGAACCCTCTGCACGAGGGCTTCCACACCCAGCTGATGCTGGCGATGCACCGGTCGGGCCGCCGGGCCGAAGCCCTCGACGCCTACCAGAACCTGCGCCGGCTGCTGGTCGAGGACCTCGGGGTCGAACCCAGCGCGAAGGCGCAGCGGCTGCACCAGGCCCTCCTGTGTTCCGACCCCTCTCTCGACCACGCCTCGGCGGTCACTCCGACCCCGATCCGGGTCGGGCCCGCCGCCGTCACCGAGTTCGCGGTGCCGGCCCAACTGCCGCCGAATGTCGCGGACTTCGTCTCTCGCGGGAACGACGTGGACCTGATCGTGAACCACCTGACCCGGCCCGCGAGCACCGAGGACGACACGACGCTGCGCATCATCTCCATCAGCGGGATGCCGGGCATCGGCAAGACCGCGCTGGCCGTACGCGCGGCCCACCGGCTGCGGCCGTCGTTCCCCGACGGCCAGCTGTTCGCCGACCTGCGCGGCACCGCGGGCGACCCGGCCGACCCGGCGGACGTGCTGACCGGCTTTCTTCGCGCGGCGGGCTTGCCGGACGACCGCATCCCCCCGAATCTCGACGGACGTGCCAGCGCCTTCCGCACCTGGGCCGCCAACCGCAGGCTGCTCCTGCTCCTGGACGACGCCGCCTCCGCACGCCAGTTCCAGCCGCTGCTGCCGGGCTCCGCGCCGAGCGCGGCCATCGTGACGGGACGAACAGGGCTACGCCCGCTGCCGGGGGCCACCAGCGTTAACCTCGGCCTCCTCACGACGGGCGAGGGCGTCGAACTGCTGGAGAACATCGCCGGCCGTACCCTGCTCGCCGGCGAACGGCCGGCCGCGGACACGCTGGTGGAACTGTGCGGCCACCTTCCGCTGGCGATCCGCGCCGCCGGCGTACGGTTCACAGCCAGCGGATGGCCGCTCGACAAGTTCACCCGGCACCTGGCGGGCGCCCGCCGGCGGCTCGACGAACTCCGCTTCGACGGCCTCGACGTGCGGGCCCGGCTGCGCTCCAGTTATCTCCGGCTCGCCCGGCAAGAACGCCTGTTCGTCCGGCTGCTCAGCCTGATCCCTCCCGCGGCCTTCACCGCGCGCGGCGTCGCCCGCATGCTGGAGCTCGACCCCGCCGCCGTCGACGGTCACCTCGCCCGGCTCGTGGAGAACCACTTCCTGCGGGTCGAGGCCGCGGACGAGCTCGTCTACAGCTTCCACGAGCTGGTCCGGCTGTTCGCCCGCGAACAGGTCCTGCGGGATCTCACCGACCCGGCCACGGGATCTCACCCCCTCCCGCGTGCCGCGCAGGGGGCGGCGTTCCCGCACGGCCGCTGCACGGTGATCAACATCGCCTGAGACGCGGACGCGGTCCGTCATCGAACTTGGCGAGGGCGCGGCGGCCCTGGTGCCGGAGGAGCGGACGGCCGCCCGGCGGCGCGGCGCGTCCATCTGACCGCCGGCCGGGCGGACGGCCATGAGGGCGCCGGGACCGCCGCCGCGCGTCCGCGAACCGAGACGACGACCCCGGGGCCGGTTCGTGGCGATCTTCAGGGCGATGCGCGCAGGGTCGGGGTGCGACAGACTGCTACGTGTGATTGTGGACAAGGCCATCTATTACGACGGCCGGCGCGAGACCATCTCCGGCGACATCAGCGACGCGTTCGGCGCTGCGCGGGCCAAGGGCGACTGCTTCGTGTGGATCGGGATGCACGAGCCGACTCAGGAGGAGTTCGATCTCGTCACCAACGAGCTGAAGCTCCCGCACCTCGCTGTCGAGGACGCCATCCACGCCCATCAGCGGCCGAAGATCGAGAACTATGACGGCACGTTGTTCGTGGTGCTGAAGACCTTGCACTACGAGGAGGAGACCTCCGACATCGAGGTCGGCGAGATCATGCTGTTCCTCGGCGAGGGCTTCGTGATCAGCGTCCGGCACGGCAGGGCGACCCCGCTGACCGCCGTCCGCAAGCGGATCGAGGCCGACCGCGACCTCCTGAACGCCGGGCCCGCCGGGGTGCTGTACGCGGTGTGCGACCAGATCGTCGACACCTACTCCGTCATCGTCCGCGAGGTCGAGGCCGACCTGATCAAGCTCGAAGGCGAAGTGTTCAGCCCCGATCACAAGGACGTCACCGAGGACATCTACTCGCTCAAGCGCGAGGTCCTGGAGTTCCGGGGCGCTCAGGAGCCGCTCATCGCCGTCCTGGAGGAGATCGTGAAGGGCCGGGTCGAGGTGTGCGCGCACGCCACCGACAACTTCCGCGACGTCCTGGACCATCTGCTGCGCGTCGACGAACAGGTCGACGCGCACAACGAACTGCTCTCCAACGCCCTGACCGCCCATCTCGCGCTCGTCGGACGCCGGCAGAACCAGGTGGCCATGCAGCAGAACGCCGACATGCGCAAGATCTCCTCCTGGGCCGCGCTGATCGCCGTCCCGACCATGATCGCCGGAATCTACGGCATGAACTTCGACTACATGCCCGAGCTTCACTGGCTGGTCGGCTACCCCTTGGCGATGACCGTCATGGTCATCGCCGTCGTCATCGTCCACCGGCTCCTGCGGAAGAGCGGATGGCTGTGAGCATTCCCCCGAGAATCTCCTGGAGCAGGATCGTCCTCGGCCTCACCACCCTGTGGATCATCGTGGTGACCGTCATCATCATCCTCGACCCCAAAGCGGCCGCACCGCCCCCGTAAGTCAGGCTGCGGTGCGGCGTTCACCCGCCGGCAGCGGATGAACGCCGTACCCCGCGGCCCTCGTCAGGGCAGGGTCCTCAGCCGCGATCGCGGACGAGTTTCACCGCGTCGGCGCGGATGCACCCCGCGCCGGTGCGCGTCAGGCCGAACGTGTACTCGCCGCCGGCCGGCGCGTCGACCGCGCCGAGCGAGACCCAGCCGGCCCCGGCCGCGGTGAAGTCGATCGTCCGTTCGGCCACCGGCGTCCCTCCCCGGCTCAGCGTCGCGCGTGCCTTGGAGTCCCCGCCGGCGGCCCCCGTGCGGTAGAGGAACGCCTCGTAGCGGCCGGCGGCGGCCGCCTTCACCTTCCAGCTCGCGGCGGCGCCGAGGTCGCAGGAGTGGCGTGAGGTCAGCGCTCCGTGGCCGGGCAGGGACGACGTCGCCCAGCCCGGTCCGCTCTCGGTGTAGCCGGCGGCGGTGGGACCGTCGTTGTCGGCGTAGTGGTCCTTCTCGTAGAACCGGAAGTAGTCGAAGGCGACGGTCGCGGGCAGCCGGCTCGGGTCGGGGTAGTCGTTGTAGGCGACGGCCGTCAGCCACACCTTCATCCAGTCGTGGACGAAGGGCCCGGCCGGGTAGGCGAGATAGGCGCGCTGCCGTCCGTCGACGAAGAACCGCACTCCGGCCTCGTCGTAGTCGTAGCCGAAGACGTGCCAGCCCTTCGACAGGTCGGCGCCCACGTCGTACCAGCCGCTGGTCACCTGCCGCCGCGGCGGGCGGTGGTCGAAGACGTTGTGGATCACCTTGTTCGGGTTGATGGAGTCGATCTCGAAGCCGTCGATCTCGGCGAGCTGGCACTTGTGCACACCGTCGGCGCCGCCGCACATGGACCAGAACGCCGGATGCCAGCCGGGGCCCTCGTTGATCCAGACACGGGTCTCGTAGTAGCCGTAGCGTATCAGCTTCTTGGAGACCAGGCCGCCGCCGGTGAAGGGCTTGCCCCGGTCCGTCTCCGCCTTGAGGTCGATGACGGCGGCGCCGTCACCGCCGTGCGCGTCGGGATCGAAGCGCACGTTCCTGGCGAGCTGGGAGCTGTTGCCGCGGACGTCGGTCCGCGGATCCCACGGTCCGTTCGCCCAGTCGATGGGCTTGGTGAACTCGTCGGCGAAGGCGAGCCGGTAGTCGCCGAGGTCGGGGCCGTTCTGGGGCGGCGGGTTCGCCGGTTCGCCCTGCCGCAGGCGGACGGCGTACGTGCGGGCGTACTCGTCGAGGGGTTCCCCGGGCGTGAGATCCTGACCGGCGGTGATCTTCACCGTGACGTCCTGCCCCGCGGTCGCGGTCACCGGGCCGAGCGGCCGCCAGTAGCCGCCGCCCTGGCGCTGGTCGACGACATGCGTGCGGCCGCCCGGCGTGACGGTGTAGCCGGCGTTGCGGGCGCTGGTGTGGAACGGCGGGTACCAGACGTCGACCTGGTACGTCCCGGCCGCGGGAGCCGGCAGCGTCCAGGTCGCGGTGTCGCCGGGGGTGTTGGTGTATCGGGCCTGACCTCCGGCGAATCCCGACAGGGCGCCGGGCAGCCACGTGCCCGACTCCTGGTATCCGGCGTCGAAGATGGTCCTGACCGTGGTCGACGGCTCACCGGCTGCGACACCGGCGGTGGGTGGCAGCATGCTCAGCGCCGCGAGCGCGGCACAGAACACGAGGGATGTTCGGCGAAGGGCGGGCATAGGCACTCCTCAGCACTTCTAAAGATTCTTAACCTGTATAACAGATGTTTCATCCACATGGCAGAGTTCTATTCTCCAGAGATGCCCCAACGTGCGTGGTCCGGGTCATCTACCATGTGGATGACAATTCCGTGATGCGTCGATCGAGACAGGTGGAAGATCATGGTTGCCCGCGTGACGACTCGCGAATCCGCAGGAGGCACGCAGAGCGTCGAGCGTGCGCTCTCCCTCCTCTCGGCCTTCACCGAGGAGCACCCCGAACGCCGCGTCTCGGAACTCGTCGCCACCACCGGACTCGGCCAGTCGACCGTGTCGCGCCTGCTCGGCGCCCTGGTCAGCCTCGGTTACCTCGCGCACGACGAGCACAGCGGCCTCTACTCGGTCGGACCGCGCGTGATCACACTCGCCGGCATCGGGCTGAACCGCACGCCCGTGCACCAGCAGTCACGCCAGCTCGCCCAGAACCTCGCCGGCACCCTGGGACTGGGCGCCAACGTCGCCGAACGGCACGGTCACAGCCTGTTCTACCTGTGCAACTTCGAAGGCTCCGGCGCCCCCCGCCCCGCGACCCTGATCGGCCGCGGCGGGCCCCTGCACGCCACCGCCATGGGCAAGGCGCTGATCAGCGAACTCCCCCGCCCGGAGATCGAAGAACTGCTCGGCGGCGCCTACGCCCGCTACACGCCGCACACGATCACCAGCCTCGACGACCTCACCACCGCCCTCGACGAGGTACGCCAGCGCGGTTACGCCACCGAGTTCGAGGAACTGGCCTTCGGCCGCGCCTGCCTGGCCGCGCCCATCCGCGACCGCACCGGCCGCATCGTCGCCGCGCTGTCGGCCTCCGGACCGCTGTCGGCCATGAACCTCGCGCACCGCCAGACCGAACTGGCGATGACCGTCATCGAGTACGCCGACCAGATCTCCTCCGGCCTCGGCTACCACGCGACGATGACCGCCCTCCCCGGCTGACGTCCTCACTTCACCTCAGGTTGGGGCAGCCCACGTCGGGCGGCCATGGTCGCGAGCAGCGCGGGCAACGCGGGCACGAAGAACGGCAGCGCCGCGGGCGTCACGAACCATCCGCCCGCGACCAGGACGACGACGAGCCCCGCCACCCCCAGCGTCCCCGCCGGACGCCGCCACGCCACCTCCACCGTGACCAGCCACGCCCGGACCGGTGCCGGCTCCATATGCACCAGTACGGCGGGCAACTGCAGCAACGTGGCGAGATACAGCGACAACAGCACCGCCATCCCGTACACCAGGGGCGTGCCGCGAGCGGCCAGCAGGTAGAAGACCAGCACCCACACGGTCAGCAGCGGCACGCCGAACGCCACCTGCGCGGAGAGCAGATGCCGGCGCCAGGCCGACCAGAAGTCCCGCCACATCCGCGGTGAACGGCCGCGGAGATGGCCGCGGAGCACCTCGTACAGGGCGAGCGTGCTCGGCGCCAGCCCACCCACGACCAGCCCCGCCAGCACGCCCAGGATCCACAGCAGGTTCAGCCCGGCCAGCCGTGCCGGCCAGTCGAGCCAGCCGTACAGACGGCCGAAACGGCCCCGCACCTCCACCTCAGGCATGGTCCTCCAGGCGCGCTCGCAGGTCGGCGCGGGCGAACGTGGCCGGAGAGGTGATGGACAGCCCGCCGTCGACCGGCAGCACCACGCCCGTGATCCCGGAGGCCGCCGGCCCGGCGAGGAACGCGACGGCCTCCGCCACCTCGACCGGCGTGATGGTCCGCCCGATCGGATAGCCGCCGGCCGCATCCGGCAGGGCGGCCCCGCCGACCATGCCGGGCGCGACGGCGTTCACCCTGACCCCGCGCCCGGCGACGTCCAGCGCCAGCTGGCGGACCAGCGCGTCGACCCCGCCCTTCGCCGCGGCGTACGCCGCCACCCACGGCGCGGCCAGGAACGCGTTCACCGAGGAGACCGCCACGATCGCACCGCCCGCACCGAGCAGGGGCAGCGCCGCCCTGGCGGTGAAGAAGAACGTGTCCAGGCAGCCCGCCAGCGCCGCACGCCACTGCGCGTCGGTGGTGCGGTCGGCACGGGCGACGGGCATCACACCCGCCGCCGCCACCAGCACGTCCAGACCGCCCAGCACCTCCGCCGCCGCCCCGACCGCCGCGGTCGCCTGCTCCGGATCGGCGCAGTCGGCCACCAGGTCCGCGGCCAGCACGCCGAGACCCGACTCCTCCAGCGAGACGCCCACCACCCGGCCACCGCCGGCGGCGAATCGCTCGGCGATCGCCCGCCCGATCGGCGTGGACGCCCCGACCAGCAACACCCGCTCACTCACGTGGCCACCATTCTCTGCACCGCGTCCACGTCCACCTCGACCCCGAGACCCGGCCCCGAGGGCAGCGCCATGCCCGTCGCCGCCGGTTCGAGCGGGGTCGCCAGAATACGGTTGACGTCGGCGAACAACGTCGGATGGTACTCGAAGGCGAGCAGGTTCCCCGCCGCCGCGCACACGTGCAGCCCCGCCGCCACCGCGATGCCGAGCCCGGCCGAGTGGTGCGGGGCCACCGGCAGATGATGCGTCTCCGCGTACTGCGCGACGGCCAGCCCCTCCGTGATGCCGGTGCGCCCGACGTCCGGCTGAAGCAGCCCCACCGCCCGCGCCTCGACGAACGGGCGGAACTCCAGCCGGTGCCGCAGGCTTTCCCCCGTCGCGATCGGGATGTCCAGCCGCGCGGCCAGATCGGCGTGCCCCGCGACGTCCTCGAACGCCAGCGGCATCTCGAAGAACCACGCGTCCAGCGCCACCAGCGCACGCCCCAGGCGCAGCGCGTCCGCCAGGTCGTACACGCCGTGCACGTCGACGGCCACCCGCAGATCGTCGTGCACCGCGCGCAGCGCCTCGACACTGGCGATGTCGGCACGCACGCCGTACCCCAGGCCGACCTTCACCCGCCGCACCCCCCGCGCCACCCAGTCACGCGCCTGCGCCACCCGGTCGGCGTCCACCTTGCCGGGAAGACCGGAGACGTACGTGGGCACGACGTCACGGTAGGCGCCGCCGAGCAACTGCACGACCGGCTGCCCGGTCAGCTTCCCCGCCAGATCCCACAGCGCGATGTCGACCGCCGCGAGGGCGTCGGCCTGGTGCCCGCCGAGATGCCCGCGCTCACGCATCAGGTCCCGCAGCCGATCGACGATCGGCCGTACGGCGAGCGGATCGGCGCCGATGAGCGCCGGCGTGAGCAGCCGCGCCACGATCTGCCCCGGGACTTCGGGCGCGACCGGAGCCAGCGCCTCCCCCCAGCCGCTCACACCGCCGTCGGTGACGATCCGCACGACCAGCGTCTCCCGGCGGCTGCCATAGACGCTCAGCCACGGCGGGCTGGTGCGGTAGGCGCGCGCGGCGCCGTCCGGCCGCGGCAGGGACAACGGATAGACGTCCACCCGCTCGATGGTGGCCATGTCAGGACTTCCTCCCCGCGATCGGCAGAACGGCCAGGATCTCCTCCGGCAGCGTGACCTCCAGCGGTTTCGCGGGCGACCGCACGACCGCGTGATCGATGATGCCGCGCCGTACCAGTACCTCCTTGTGCACCGCCCACGCGATGCCCGGCTGGAGACCGTGCACGATGAGCGGCAGCAGCTGCGTGAACGCGGCCCGCGCCGCCGCCCGGCGGCCCGCGTTCCAGTCGGCCAGGATCGGCGCGAGCAGGTCGGGGAACTCACACGCCGGCATCGTCCCGATCGACCCGCGCGCGTACTCGTCCAGCACGAACTGCGCGTTCATGCCCCCGAGCACGGCGAACGGCTCGTCGCCGAGCGCGCCGACCACCGCGCCGACCTTCGGCACGGTGGGGGGCGCCTCGACCTTCACCGAGGTGACGCCGGGGAGCTTGCTCAGCTCCACGATGAGCGAGGACGACATGGTGAGCCCGGTGGCGCCCGGCGCGTCCTGCACCATCACCTCCGCACCCACCTTCCCGAGCTGACCGTAGAAGTCGAGGAGCTGGTCCGGGCCGGGCCGTACCAGGGAGGGCGGCAGCACCATGAGCGTGCCCGCACCGCCCTCGACGGCTTCGCGGGCCTGCTCCAACGCCGTGACGGTCGACGTGCCGTAGACGCCGGCGACGACCGGCACCGCCCCGCCCACCACATCGGTGACGTCGGCGAGGATGACGCGGCGCTCGGCGGCGGTCAGCGCGAAGCCCTCACTCGCCATGCCGAACACCGCCACCCCGTCCACGCCGCTGGCCAGCTCGAACTCGACGAGTCGCCGCAGCCCGGGGCGGTCGAGGGCGCCGCCGGGCAGGAACGGGGTGGCCAGGATGGGGACCAGGCCGTGGACGGTGTGGCTCATGCGGTGCTGGGCTCCTCGGCGAGACGGCGGACGGCGTCCTGCCCGGCACCGGACCTGGGACATGAGCCCTCCGGCGACCAGGCATTCAGGACGGTGGCTTCCACATCACGAATCAGCATCTGACATCCGGATAAGGCTTGACCCTATGCAACATATGCGTAACTCTCCCACATAGTGCATGAAACGTTCAAGCCTTGATCATCACCCGATACGGAGCAGCGGTGGCATCGGACCCCGGCACCAACCAGAGCGTGGAGAGGGCCGCCACGATCCTCGCCGCCTTCCTCCACGGCGGACCGCTCCGCGTCTCCGACGTCGCCAGACAGGCCGGCCTCGGCCAGTCCACGACCTCCCGGCTCCTGGCCACGCTGGAATCACTCGACTACGTCGAACGCGAGCCCACGAGCACCCTGTACCGCCTCGGGCCCGCCCTCATCACCCTGGCCGGCATCGCCGTCAACCAGAACCCGGTGCACCGCGAAGCCCGCCAGCCCGCCCAGAACCTGGCCGCGACCCTCGGCATGGGCGTCAACATCGCCGAACGCCACCACGACTCGCTGTTCTACCTCTGCAACTTCGAAGGCCGGCACGCGCCCCGATCCTCCGCCCTGATGGGCCAGCACAACCCACTGCACGCCACCGGCCTCGGCAAATGCCTCCTCCTCGGCCTCGACCCCGCACGGCGCCGCACCCTGCTCCCCGACCTGCGCCCCTACACACGGCACACCCTCACCACACACGACGAACTCGACGACGCGCTCGACACCGCCGCCCGGCACGGCTACGCCACCGAGACCGAGGAACTCGCCCTCGGCCGAGCATGCATCGCCGCCCCGATCCGCAACCGATCAGGAACCGTCGTCGCGGCCATCTCGATCTCCGGCCCCCTGACCACGCTCGACCTCGCCGGCCGGGAACCCGACCTCGCCGGGACCGTCATCGAAGTCGCCGACTCGATCAGCGTCGGCCTCGGCTACCCCGGCCCGCCGCACACCTCTCCCCCACCACGCCAAAGGGAGCTCCACCCATGATCCGCACAAGACGCACGCTGCACTGGGCGGCCGCGATGACGGCTCTCGCCCTGGCCGCCGCCGGCTGCAACCTCGTCGGCACGGGCAGCGACGTCGCCCCCACCGGCGCCGGCGTCACCATCACCGTCGCGCTCGTCCCCGACCCGCCCGGAGCAGGCGCGTTCTACCGCGAGCAGTTCGACGCCTTCCAGGCCGCCAACCCCGGCATCACCGTCAAAGTCATCGAGAACCCCTCCGACCAGCAACTCAGCGCCATCGAGCTGATGTTCCAGCAAGGCTCCCCACCGGACGTGTTCCGCGCCCAGGACAACGGCATGGACCGGATGCTCGAACGCGGCTGGGTGGCGCCACTCGACACCTACGTCACCGAGGAGTTCATCGGCCGCTTCCCCGAAGGCTCAATGGAACCCGCCACCTCCGGCCTGCACCGCGACGGCGCGCTCATGAGCCTGCCGCTGGTGTGGGGCGACTGGTCCGCACTGCGCGTCTTCATCTACAACCAGGCGATCCTCAAGAAGAACGGCTTCGACGGCCCGCCCAAGACCTGGTCGGAGCTGGAGACCATGGCCACCGCCATCACCAAGAACGGCGGCGGCAAGACCTTCGGCTACTCACCCGGCGCGGCCACGGCCCCGGCGGTCGAGATGCTCGCCAACACGGCCGTGCCGTACTCCATCACCGCCCAGGGAATCGACTTCCGCACCGGCAAGGCGGCGACGGCCGACCCCGGCCTCGTCGAAGCCGTCGAACTGCACCGCCGGATGCAGGCGGCCGACGTGATGATGCCCGGCTGGGAGAGCTGGGACGGCAGCCGCGCCTTCACCGAGTTCGCCGCCGGCAACCTCGCCATGTACGCCAACGCGCCATGGAACGTCGCCGAGATCCGCAAACTCAACCCCGAGATCCAGATGGGCGTGACCACCATCCCGGTACCCGACTCCGGGCGCGGCGCCTACACGGCCCTCCCCCAGTCGTTCGGCCCGCTCTGGGGCATGTCCGCGAAATCCAAGCACCCCCAGGAAGCCTGGAAGGTCATGGACTTCCTGTCCTCGAAGAAATTCCACGAGGCCTACTACAAGACCTTCGGTACCTTCACCGCCCTCGAAGACGCCTGGAAGGAGCAGGCCTCGAAGAACCCCGACCAGAAGGCCCTGCTGGACGTCGCGGAGCAGACCCTGCGCCGCGCCCCCAATCCCAAGCTCGCCGACGAGGGCGGACGGGCCATCCTGACCGCCCGCGAAGCCAAGCCCGAACTCCGGCACATCGAAGCCGCCGTCGCCGCCATCGTCGGCGACAAACCCTTCCTGCCCGTCGCCAAGGACCTCGACAAGAAGATCGAGACACTGATCGACCAGACCATCGCCGCGAGCGACGGCAAGGCATCGCGCAAGGACATCACCTTCGCCGGCTGGGACCCGCTCAAGCCGTACAGCCCGGAGCAGTGAACACACCATGACGACAACGCAGTCCCGGGGCGGCACCGTCGCAGCGTCCTCGGCGCCGCCCCCGGCCCGCGGCGGTACCACCGTGCACCGGCCACCCCTGTTGCCACGGCTCAGGAAACACTGGTGGAGCTACGTCTTCCTCATCCCGATGATCCTCCTCTTCGGCGCCTTCACCGTCTGGCCCATGATCGCCAGCTGGTGGTACGCGTTCTTCGACTGGGACGGCGTCGGCGCCGCCACCGACTGGGTCGGCCTCGGCAACTTCACCGAAGTCCTCGGCAACGAGATGTTCTGGCAGGCGTTCTGGAACTCCTTCCTGTTCTCCGTCGTCGCCATCTGCGTCGAGATGCCGCTCGCCCTGCTCTTCGCCATCCTGCTCAACAACCACCGGCTACGCGGCCGCGACCTCTACCGGCTCGCCCTCTTCCTGCCCGTCGTGGCCACCACAGCGGTCGTCGGCATCGTGTTCGCCGTCCTGTTCGACCCCGCGGGCGGAGTCGTCAACGACACCCTCACCGGCCTCGGACTGATCGACCGGCCGATCAACTTCCTCGGCTCCACCACCACGGCGCTGCCGACCCTCATGGGCATCGACCTGTGGAAGGGCTTCGGCATCACCCTCATCTACTGGCTCGCCGCCCTGCAGACGGTCCCCAAGGAGATCTACGAAGCCTCCCGCATCGACGGCGCGAACAGTGGCCAGCAACTGAGATACGTGACGCTCCCGATGCTGACGCCCATCGCCATCGTCATCCTGCTGCTGGTCTTCCAGCGCAGCCTCAACACCTTCGACCTCGTGCAGGCCACCACCCAGGGCGGCCCCGTCCGCTCCACCGACGTGGTCCCCACCTACATCTACCGCTACGCCTTCGACCCCTTCATCCAGGCCCCCCGCTACGGCTTCGCCTGCGCGGCCGGCGTGGTCTTCGGTCTGCTCACCCTCGTGATCACACTCATGCAGGCGCCGCTGCTGCGGCACAGGTACAAGGCAGGTGCGGCATGAGAGCCTGGTACCGCCACCGGCTGAAGGCCTGGCACCTGTTCCTCATCCCGTTCTGCCTGCTCTGGGGCTACCCGTTCATCTGGATGATCTCCGCCGCCTTCAAGTCGCAACGCGAGATGCTGCTCGGCGGCCTGTCGATCATCCCCCAGGACTGGACCCTGCGGAACTTCCAGCGGGCCTGGACGACCGCGAGGTTCGGCGACTACACGATCAACACCATCACCTACTCCGTCACCGTCGTGATCCTCGTCCTCCTCGTCTCCGCACTGGCCGGATACGCCCTCGCCCGCAAGGGACTACCCGGCAAGAAGGCGATCGTCGCCGTTCTCGTCGTCACCATGTTCATCCCCCACGGCTACACGATCATCCCGACGTTCCTCCTGGTGAACGGGCTGGGACTGAACAACGGCCTGCTCGGCGCGGCACTCGCCCAAGCCGGGCCGGTACTCGTCGTGCCCGTCCTGCTGTTCATGGGCTTCTTCGCCGGAATCCCGAAGGAACTGGAGGAAGCGGCCAGAGTCGACGGCGCCGGCTACCCCAGGACCTTCTTCCAGATCATGCTGCCGCTCGCCAAACCGGTGATCGGGACCGTGGCCCTGATGCAGTTCATCAGCGCCTGGAACGCCTTCTTCATCCCGCTGGTGTTCACCCTCGGCCGCCCCGACCTCCGCACCCTCGGCGTCGGCATGTTCAACTTCTTCGGCCAGAACTCCACCGACTGGACCGGCCTCGCCGCCGGCGCCTGCATCGCCGTCATCCCCATCATCGTCGTCTTCCTGTTCCTGCAACGCACCTTCGTCGAAGGGATCGCCGGTGCCGTCAAGAGCTGAACCGGTGTCCGAGCACGCCTACGAGCACGGCGAAGGACCCCGCCTCGACCCGCGTACCGGAGAGGTGCTGTGGGTCGACGTCAAACCCGGCACCGTGCACCGCGCGCGACTCGAATCCGGCGCTCTGCGGATGGTCCGCGAGTACCAGGTGGGCACCCGCGTGGGAGCGGTGGCCCCGTTGCGCGAACCGGGCGCCGGCTGGGTGCTCGCCGTACAGGACGGCTTCGCCCACCTCGCCGAGGACGGCGCCGTCACCCCCATCGCCACCGGCCTCACCGACGGCGACGACCAGATGAACGACGGCGTCTGCGACCCCGCCGGCCGATTCTGGGCCGGCTCCCAAGCGATCCCCCGCCGGCCGGCCGCCACGCTGTTCCGGCTCGACGGCGACGCCACGATCACCCGCGCGCTCACCGCCGTCACCGTCTCCAACGGCATCGGATTCACCCCCGACGGCGGCACGATGTACTACATCGACACGCTCCCGCACCGGCGGCTCGAAGCCTTCGACGTCGTCGACGGAGAACTCACCCGTCGCCGCACCATCACCACCGTGACGGCGGGCAACCCCGACGGGCTGACGGTCGACGACGAGGGCTGTGTATGGGTCGCCGTCTGGGACGCGGCCGCCGTCCACCGCTACGCACCCGACGGACGGCTCCTCGCCACCGTGACGCTGCCCGTCCCCCGCCCCACCGCCGTCTGCTTCGCCGCCGGCACACTCCTCATCACCACCGCGTGGCTCGGCCTCGACCCCGCCCCCGAGGGCAGCGGCAGACTGTACGCCGTCGACGCCGGCGTCAGCGGGCCACCGGCCAACACCTGGGCGGGCCGGGCGCCAGGAGCCGGGCCGTGAAGATCACCCGCATCGAACCGCTGCCCATCCAAACGCGAAACGGGTCATACCTCCTCGTCGTCGTCCACACCGACGAAGGACTCCACGGCCTCGGCGAAGTCGGCATGCGCTCCCGCCCCGAAGCCGTCCTCGGCGCCCTGCGCGACCTCGCCTCGATCATCACCGGAATGGACGCCACCAGGATCGAACACCTCTGGCAGCTCCTCCACCGCGGCGGCTTCTTCCCCGCCCGCGGGGACATCGGCGCCGCCGTGGCGGCCATCGACATCGCCCTCTGGGACCTGCGCGGCAAGACGCTCGGCATCCCCCTGTACGACCTGCTCGGCGGCCGTTCCCGCGACCACGTGCCCGCCTACGTCCACCTCCCCGGCCGTGACCTGCCAGAACAGCTCGCGAACGCACAACGGCTCATCGAACAGGGCTGGACCAACCTGCGCGTCGAACTCACGGACCGGGCTCATCCCGAATTCGAGCCCCGGCGTGCCGTCCGCACCACCCTCGCCCGGGTGCACGACCTCCGCGACCGGCTCGGCGACGACGTCGAACTGCTGATCGACGTCCACACCCGTCTCGACCCCGCGGAGGCCGTCGTGTTCTGCCGCGAGGTCGAAGCCGCGCGGCCGTACTTCGTGGAGGACCCGCTCCGTGCTGAGAACCTCGACGCCTACCGGATGCTCCGCCACCGCACCGGCGTGCCGCTCGCCGCGGGTGAACAGCTCACCACCAAATGGGAGTTCCGCCCGCTGATCGAAGGCGACCTCGTCGATCACGCGCGCATCGACCTGGCCAACACCGGCATCACCGAGGGCCGCAAGATCGCGGCGATGTGCGAAGCCCACCACATCAAGATCGCCACCCACAACCCGCTGGGCCCGGTCTGCACCGCCGCGTCCGCGCACCTCAACCTCAGCCTGCCCAACGTCAGCCTGCAGGAACAGGCCCGGCCGCGCGGCTGGGACGACGAGGACCTCGTCATCGCGGGACCACACGTCGCCGGCGGCACGGTCGTCCCCGCCGGCCTTCCCGGCCTCGGCGTCGAGATCGACCTGGCCGCCGCCAGACGCGCCGCACCCACGACGATGCGGCCGCCACCACGGCTCCGGCGCGCCGACGGCTCCTTCACGAACTGGTAGGCGGACATGACGACGGTTCTGATCACCGGCGCGGCGGGGAAGGTCGGGACCATGCTCCGGCCCGGACTCGACGGACTCGACCTGCGGATCGCGGACACCCGGGCCGCACCGGACTGGGGCGACGCCGAGGCCCTCGTCGGCGACGTGGCCGATCCGGCGTTCGCGGCGGCGGCCCTCGACGGCGTCGACGCCGTCGTCCACCTGGCCGCCCACCCCGTGCCGTCCGCGTCATGGGCCGAACTGCGGCGTCCGAACATCGACGGGATCGTCACCGTGCTCGACGCCGCACGGGACGCCGGCGTGCCCAAGGTCGTCCTCGCCGGCTCGGTGCACACCATGGGCGGGTACGTCCGGCCGGGCGAGACCGTGGTCGACCCGGCCTGGCCGGTACGGCCCTGCTGCCGGTACGGCGCCACCAAGGCGTTCGCCGAGGCGTACGGCGGCATGATCGCCGCCGTGAGCGACACCTCGGTGATCTGCCTGCGACTGGGCGCCTGCCTCCCCCGGCCCACGACGACGGGCAACCTGGCCGAGTGGCTGGGCCCGGCCGATCTGGGCGGGCTGGTCCGGGCGGCGCTGACCGCCGACGTGCGCACCGGCGCCTACTTCGGCGTCTCGGCCAACACCCGCCGCGCCTTCGACCTCACGAACGCCGCGCACGACCTCGGCTATGTCCCCCGCCTCGACTCGGAGGCGTACGCCTCTGATCTGCCTTCGGGCCGAGGGGGCGTCTGTGCCCTCACTCACTACAGCGAGGTTCCTGTTGTGGATGTGTGAGGTGTGATTTATGAGATGAGCAGTTTGGCCATATCCGACGCCTTTACAAAGTATGTCCGGAAGCGGCGATCACATCAGAGCCACGTCCCGCAGCCACCGGGCGCAACGGCTGTCATCAGGGCTGTGCGCAGAGTCATCTATCGTTTTCACACCTGGCGCGAAGGGTTGCGGCCGGCCGCGTCGCCGCCTCCTCGTAGTGTGAGCGCATGTCTGTGATGCCGTTCAGGGGTGGAGCCGCGCGCGAGGCGGAGTTGTTGGGGGCGGCCCTGGAGGTGTTGCGGGAGACGGGATACTCGCCGCGTACGGCGTGCCGTTCAGGATCGTGGACACCAAGCCCGGACCGGTCGGCCAGTCACGCGCGGCCATTGTCCATGTCAGGACCTTGGAGCTGTTCGACCGGCTGGGCCTGGCCGGTGAGGTGCGCCGGCGGGGCCTGCCGATCACGCACGCCGAGCTGTACGAGAACGGCCGGCGGGCGAACCATCCGCCCGCGACCAGGACGACGACGAGCCCCGCCACCCCCAGCGTCCCCGCCGGACGCCGCCACGCCACCGCACCACGTGGAGAAGGGCGTCAAGGTCATGGCCTTCGCGCTGACGCCGGGCGAGCTCCCCCGCTACGCCCGGCTCTGACCCTACGTACCGAGGCGCTGGAGGTAGGCGTCTCGAGAGGGGAGCAGGTGGGCGCGGCAGGTCGCGGCGAGCAGGTCGGTGTCCTGCTCGTGTAGGGCGCGGATCATGGTCAGGTGTTCGTTCCTGGCCCGGTTCAGGAATTCGGGGGACGTCACGGTGACCGAGCGGATGGCGTGGGTCATCTGGGCGTGCGAGCGGATCGCCGCGACCAGTGCCGCGTTGTCGGACAGGGCGAAGATCGCCTGGTGGAAGGCCATGTTGGCGCGGACGACACCGTGCAGGTCACCCGCCTCGATGGCGGCGTCGTGCTGCTCCTGGATGGCGGCCAGTTCCGTCAGCCGCTCGGCGGCCACCGGGAACTCGATCAGGCGTGCGCAGTGCTCCTCGAGCAGCTCGCGCACCGCGTAGATGTCGTGCACGTCCTTGGCGGTGAACGCCTTGACGAACGCTCCCACGTTGGGCTTGCGCTCGACCAGCCCGCGGCTCTCCAGGTCCTGTAGCGCGCGCCGTACGACGTGGCGCTTGGCTTCGAAGCGAGCCATCAGATCGTCCTCGACGAGCCGCTCCCTGGGGTAGCGCAGACCGAGGACGATCTCCTCCTCGATCAGGTCGGCGACGTCCGGCAGGGTCACGATTACCCCCTCCTCCTCACTCGGTCAGGCAATCATCTCGCAACATTTGTTCCGATGTGGGGTGACATGGTTCACTGGCTCGCATATTATCGCCAACATTATCAATAATGGAGTTGTGCAATGACGGCCGAGCCCACCGGGATGCGGAGCAACCTCGTCAACTACGGTGACGAGGAGTTCGCCCTCTTCCTGCGCAAGGCGTTCATCAAGGGCGCCGGATACACCGATGACGCGCTGGACCGCACCGTGGTGGGCGTGATCGACACCGGCAGCGGGTTCAACCCCTGCCACGGCAACATGCCGCAGCTCATCGAGGCGGTGAAACGCGGCGTGATGCTGGCCGGGGGCTTCCCCGTGGAGTTCCCGACGATCTCGCTGCACGAGAGCTTCTCGTACCCGACCAGCATGTTCCTGCGCAACCTCATGTCGATGGACACCGAGGAGATGATCAGGGCGCTGCCGGTGGACGCGGTCGTTCTCATCGGCGGATGCGACAAGACCGTCCCTGCCCAGCTCATGGGCGCGGCCTCGGCGGGCAAGCCGGCCATCCAGCTCGTCACCGGCTCGATGCTGACCGGCTCGCACCGTGGCCGTACGGTCGGCGCGTGTACCGACTGCCGCGCGTACTGGGGCCGTTACCGGGCCGCCGAGATCGACGACGAGGAGATCGCCGAGGTCAATGGCCGCCTGGTGGGCAGCGTCGGCACCTGCTCGGTGGCGGGTACGGCGAGCACGATGGCCTGCGTCGCCGAGGCCGCGGGGATCGCGCTTCCCGGCAGCGCCACCCCGCCCGCGGTGACCGCCGACCGGATGCGGGTCGCCGAGCTCACCGGCCGCCGCGCGGTCGAGCTGGCCGCCGAGGGCCTGACCGTCGACAAGATCCTGACCCAGGCGGCGTTCGAGAACGCGCTGCGCGTGCTGCTCGCCCTCGGCGGTTCCACCAACGGCCTGGTGCACCTGGCCGCGATCGCCGGCCGCCTCGGCTTCTCCCTCGACCTGGACCTGTTCGACCAGATGAGCCGAGAGACCCCGGTCCTGGTCAACCTCAAGCCGGCGGGTATCCACTACATGGAGGACCTGCACCGGGCAGGTGGCGTGCCGCGGTTGCTGACCGAACTGCGCGACCTGCTCAACCTCGACGCGCTCACAGTCACCGGCCGCACCCTCGGCGAGGAGCTCGACGCCGCCCCGGCGCCATTCCCCCAGGACGCCATCAGGACCAGGCAGGACCCGATCTACCCGGCCGGCGGCATCGCCGTACTGCGCGGCAACCTCGCCCCGGGCGGCGCGATCATCAAGCAGGTCGCCGCCGACCCGGACCTGCTGGAGCACCGGGGACGCGCGGTCGTCTTCGCGAACGCGCCCGACCTGGCCGCCCGCATCGACTCCGAGGACCTGGACGTGGCCGCGGACGACATCCTGGTGCTGAAGAACATCGGCCCGATCGGGGCACCGGGCATGCCGGAGGCCGGCTACATCCCGATCCCGCGCAAGCTGGCCAGGCAGGGCGTGAAAGACATGGTCCGCATCTCCGATGGGCGGATGTCCGGCACCGCCGCCGGCACGATCGTGCTGCACGTCTCCCCCGAGGCGGCGGCCGGTGGAACGCTCCAACACGTGCGGAACGGCGACATGATCAGGCTCAGCGTCGCCGACCGGGTGCTGGAGCTCGAGGTGTCCGACGCCGAACTGGCCGAGCGCGCCGAGCAGGACCGTACGCAGGCCGCGCCCCGGCCAGGACGCGGCTACCGCAAGCTCTACGTGGAGGAGGTCACCCAGGCGGAGGAGGGCTGCGACTTCCGCTTTCTGCAGGCAGAAACCCCCCGCGGCACCGTTCCCCGCGCCACCCGCTGACTCCCCCGGAGACCCTCCTTGGACACCACCACCTGGACGCTCATCGCCGCCGTGCTCGCGATCGCGGTGCTGCTCCTGCTCGTCATCAAGTTCAAATTCCAGGAATTCCTCGCGCTGCTGGTGACCAGCATCCTGTTCGGCCTTGCCGTGGGCATGGGACCGGACAAGCTGATGAAGGTCGTAGTCGATGAGATGGGTGGCGGTCTCGGCCAGCTCGCCCTGGTGATCGGACTCGGCGCGATCTTCGGCACCATGCTGCAGCAGTCGGGCGCCGCCGAACGCATCGCCACCACGCTGGCCGGCCGCTTCTCCGACCGCAACATCGCCTACGGCCTCGGCCTGGCCGGCTTCCTGGTGGCGATCTCGGTCTACATCGACGTGGCGATCGTCATTCTGGTCCCGATGCTGTACGGCATCGCCAAACGGACCGGGAAGTCTCTGCTGTACTACGGCATCCCGCTGTGTGCCGGACTGAGCTGCGCCTACACGTTCATGCCGCCCGCCCCCGGGCCGCTCGCCGCCACCGGCATCCTCAAGGCCGACCTCGGCCTGGTCATCCTGTTCGGCGTCATCTGCGGCATCCCCGCCGTCCTGGTCGGCGGCCCGCTGTTCGGCCGCTTCATCAGCAAGCGGATCTTCGTGCCCGTCCCCGAGGAACTGGACGCCGCGGCCAAGCCTTCCGAGGAGAACGCGCCGAAGCTGCCGAGCTTCATGTCGGTGCTGGGCGCGCTGGTGCTGCCGCTGGTGCTGATCGTGCTCGGCACGATCGGCAAGAACGCGCTGGCCGAGGGTACGGCCGCGCGCACGGTCCTCACCTTCATCGGCCACCCGGTCATCGCCCTGCTGCTCACCGCCCTCTACACGCTGTGGTTCTTCGGCGTACGGCGCGGATTGCCCGCCGACCAGATTCAGAAGATGGCCACCGGCGCGCTCGCCCCCGCCGGGATGATCATCCTGGTCACCGGGGCCGGCAGCGTCTTCGGCGGTGTCCTGGTCGAGTCCGGTCTGGGCGAGGTGATGGCCGCGGCGATGAAGAGCGCCGGCATCCCGCTGGTGCTGTTCGGCTTCCTCACCTCCTCGGTGATGCGCATCTGCCAGGGCTCCGGCATGGTCGCCATGGTCACCGGTGCGACCTTCACCGCACCGCTGGCCCAGGCCCTGGAGGCGAGCCCCGCGGTAGTGGCGCTGACCTCCATCGCGATCGCCTGCGGCGGTGCCGCGTACTCCCACGTCAACGACTCCGGCTTCTGGATGGCCAACCGCTACTTCGGCATGTCGGTCGCCGACACGCTGAAGTCGTGGACGGTCATGAAGACCACGGTCGGCCTCACCGGCTTCACCATGGTCCTCGTCCTGAGCGCCTTCATCTCCTAGACCGGCATCGCGGCCCAGGAACGCTCGGCGATCTCCTGGACTTGTCGAGGACGGTGCGCGGGTCACCGCCGGGCGCGAGCACGACGCGGGTGCACTACTGATCGAGGTGGCAGGCGTCGTGTGCCGCCTGGACGAACTCGCGGACGCGGTGGGTGGTGTTGGTCTTCAACCACATGGGCCCCCACTGGATCGGTGGGGCGTCGGTGAAGGGCAGGTAGGCGATGTCGGCGCGGGGGTAGAGCCGGGCGACGCTGTCGCCGACCGGGAAGACGCCGCGCCCGGCGGCGACCAGGGTGAGGGTCTCGGTGAAGCTGGCGGCGCGGGGACCTCGGGGAACCGGCGCGCCCGACGGCATGACCGTCGGGTTCCGGTCGACGCGGAAGGCCTCCGGCATGTCGGCGGGCACCAGGATCACCGGATGGTCGGCCAGATCCTCCATCGACACCGCCCGACGATCGGCCAGCGGATGTTCGGACGCCACCGCAAGCAGCCGCGGTTCGGACAGCAGGACCGGCCCGGCCACCACCTCCGGCTGGGCGGCGATGAGGATGTCGGTGATCAGGACGTCGATGTCGCCCGCACGTAGGCGGGTGACAGTGTCGTGCCCCTGCGTCTCGTTGATGTGCACCTCGCAGTCCGGGTGCCGCTTGGCGAACAGCGCGACCGCCTTCAGCAGCAGTTGCCCGGCGATACCGCTCAGGAACCCCACGCGCAGGTCCCCGGTGATGCCGCGACCGGCGTCGATCGCCCGGCGTACGGCGCCGTTCATCCCGGCCACAAGCGGGGTCAGATCGTCGGCCAGCTGCCTGCCGATCGCGGTCAGGTGGACCTGGCGGCTGGTGCGCTCGAACAGCGGAGCCCCGATCATGCGTTCCAGCTTCTTGACGGTCTGGCTCACCCGCCCGGTGGTGATTCCCAGCCGTTCGGCGGTACGCCCGAAGTGCAGTTCCTCGGCCAGCGTCAGGAACGCTTCGACCTCGTGCCGTTCCAGCAACATTTCCCCCTTGAGCTCAGCTAAACGATCGTAGCGTGATCGTGCGTTGATCCACCCGCCCTCCGGACGGCATCGTTAATCACGCCTCACCCCGGGTGGTCAGCAAGAACCCCGAGGGCGAGGAGTCGTGACGCCCCCTTTGGTGAGGAGATTCCGATGACCGCAGGACGCAAGATCGTGGCCGGGCTGTTCATGTCGCTGGACGGGGTCGTGGAGGCCCCGGAGAGATGGCACTTCCCCTACCTGAACGAGGAGATGGGCGCAGCGGTCGGCCAGATGTACGCCGAGGCCGACACCCTGCTGCTGGGACGGACGACCTACGAGACCTTCGCCGCGTCCTGGCCACACCAGACCGGCGAACTGGCCGACGCGATCAACGGCATCCGCAAGCTGGTCGCCTCCACCACTCTGGACACCGCCGACTGGAACAACACCACCGTGATCGACGGCGATGTCGTCACGGCGCTGAAGGAGATCAAGCAGCAGCCGGGCAGGAACATCAACCTGTCCGGCAGCATCACCCTGACCCGTGCCCTGCTGGAGGCCGGGCTCCTGGATGAGCTGCGGCTGCTGGTGCACCCGATCGTGCTGGGCACCGGCCAGCGACTCTTCCCCGCCGGCACGCCCCGGACGCCCCTGGCTCTGGCCCGTTCGGCCACCTTCACCAACGGTGTCCTCGACCTGACCTACCAGCCCGCCTGACCCTGGGCGACCCCACCACCCGCCGACTACGGAAAGAGTTCACGTGAAAGGCGACCCCACCAGCTACTTCCCTTCCATCGAGAAGAAGTACGGCCGGCCCATCCAGGAGTGGCAGGACCTCATCCGCTCCGCCGAGTTGACCAAGCACATGGAGTTGGTCAACTGGCTCAAGTCCGAACACGGTCTCGGCCACGGCCACGCCTTCGCGCTCGTCGCCCACACCCTCGCCAACCCAATCTGAGAAGGAGACATCGATGCACGAGGTCGAGACCAGAACGCTGCAGGTTCCCGGAGCACGGCTCACTACGAGGTCAGCGGATCGGGGCCGCTGCTACTGACGATCCCGGGTGCGCCCGCCCCACGGGACCGTGCTACGCCGGCGGCTGCACCCAGGTGAATTCCGGGCGGATGCCGCGTTCGATGAGGGCCTCGCCTTCGCCCTTCAGATCGAACATCGTGGGCACCGCCGCATCGTTCACATCCGCCCCCGACGTCCAGCAGGACTCCAGTTCGATCAGGAGCCGGGTCAAAATGCGGCGAAACTCCAGCGACGGGTCCGGCTCGGCCGTTGAGGGCCCGAAGTGGTGCACTTCGGGCAAGGTGATGGGCGTGCCGCTGAAACTCCACTCACCACTTACCTTGATCAGCCGCCTCCCTACGTACAATTCCTTGAACAAGTAGTAGTGCGCGTGGCTCGTGCTCTCACCGGTGGGCGCGCTGGGTGAGTCGGGTACGCCCTCTCCCTCGATCTTGATCCGGTCGATCGTCTCGATCGCGTCGGCGACGGTCCGGATCGGCCGCGCGGAGGGGACCTCCACCGCGTGGGCGTCCGGATCGATCTCGGGACGGGTCGTTCGGAACGTCTCGCTGATCGTGTCGTAGAAGGCGCCGATCGTCGGCGGCCGCTCCGCCAAGCGGGCCACGGGCGGAAAGTCCGGGTGCTCGATCTGCATGAACACCGCGATCTGGTCCTTGACCAGCGGCTTGAGCTCAATCGGCAGCTTCTGTGGGATGCCGCCGGGCAGTTCGTCGGCCGGGTAGACGGGCAGGAAATCCGGGCGGGCCAGTGACGGCGTGCCGCCGACCGCCGTCAGCAGGTTCCCCGCCAGCGCGAAGTGCTGCATCTCCTGGATGACCACTCGATGCAGGACGCGCCTGGCATGGTCAGAGATGTTCTTGACCGACCATTCCGCGCACAGGTACGGCGGGATCGTGGCGAACTCCAGCCGCATCGCCAGCTGCAACGCGCCCTTGAGGTCCTCCAATGAGAGGATCCGCGCCTCGACGTACTCCCTCAGCGTCTTCACTTGGGAAATCCCCGTCATCCCTGGTTTCATCTCACACCCCGAGCTTTCTAGGTTCATACTCGATCGCTTCTTCGGGCTCGAAGCCCCGGGGAGGCGAGAGCCGACACGCCCGCTTAGAGGAGTTTTCCCAGGTCACCGGCGACTGAAGCGCGAGCGAATGGTGGGGTTTCTTCGCCGGATGTTGGCGGAGGTCGGCCCGGTAACCGCTTGGGTCGTCCAGTGGGATGGT
This sequence comes from Dolomitihabitans soli, assembly GCF_022213955.1. Lineage (GTDB taxonomy): Bacteria > Actinomycetota > Actinomycetes > Streptosporangiales > Streptosporangiaceae > Streptosporangium_A > Streptosporangium_A soli. Next base: position 37,919 of record NZ_JAKNTW010000029.1, read on the forward strand.
GAACGCCGAGGGCGTGTCGACTCCGGCAGGCGGATCCTGATGGGCCGAGTCCTACGTCGACCGGCTCTTGCAGACCCAGCATGCCCAGAGGGAGATCGCGAGGCAGCGCCAGGGCACGGAGAAGGCACCAAAGCGCAATGCCGAACTGTTCTTATAGCTCTGCGGGCCGCCGCCGTGCGCGCCGGTCGATCGACGGCCGGGCGTGCGGCCCTGGCGGCCGCCACCGCCCGGCCCGCTCCGGCCGAGACGGTTGGCGACGGACTGTGGACGGGGGATTTGGTTTGACCGAGCCCGCGTCCGCGCAAGGGGGGCTGTCCCGGATGCCGGCTGGGGTTGGTGAGCGTGGAGCGCTCATGTGGATGGGCGCTGTGGACTCCTGCTGGGAAAATCCGGGAAATGGAGCCGGATTTCCTGCTACTTCAGGAATGCCAGGGTTGGCTGGCCGACGGCAGGAGTCATCCGATCACGATCCAGCGGGCATGCTGTGGTCCTACCGGCCTAGGAGCAATCCATGTGCAGCGAGGAGGCCTTGTTGTCGAAGCTGTTGTTCGTCACGTCCGAGTCCTCGGACCTGCCGTCCGAGTAGTATTCATCGCCGCGGTACGAGTAGGCGTTGTAGAGCCAGACCAAGCAGTTGGTGCCGTTCTTTACCGAGCTTGTGCCGTTGTTGACCGGGCGTGACGTGCCCTTCCAGTAGTTGTTGGACAGGTTGGAGTCTCTAATCTGCCGGCTTGTGGCGCCTTCCTTCATGCACCACTTCCCGCCCTTGAAGTCGTCGTGCTCGTAGAGGCAGAAGTAACGTGTGGCCGCCGGGGTGGCGGCCTGGGCTGGTGACGCACCCGGGAGGATGCCCAGGACCAGGGATGCGAGCAGCGCGACAGAGGCCGGTTTCCGCACGAATTTCCTCTTTCACAAGCAGGAGTCACTAAGGGAAAGATCACGTTAGCCGGTAGTGATTCCGGCTGTCCACTTCCGATCAGCCGGCCTGCCCGTAATGACGCTGTCACCAGGCCGGTCAGGTCGGGCCGCGACACGTGAAAGAAGAGTTCATCCCGACCTGACCTGCACAAAGAGGTCGTCAACCCAAGATGACGATGGCTTTCACGGCCCGACTCCCCCTCCAGCAGCCGGAACGTGCATTAGATCTCGAGACCGTACGGCCCACCGGGGTCGTCAACGCCCGCGAGGTCGTGGACGAGCAGGTCATCGGTGACGCACGCATGGCAGTACGGACTGCGAGGTCCGCACGGCCGGGGATGTCGTGCGGACTTGATGTCCGCCAGCGATCGGGTGCCGCTGGTCGGCATCGGCACATCCGCTGCGAGGGAAGCGCCCTCGTCCGGCGCCGCACACGGCACGCCAGGAAAGATCCGTCATCGTGCGTCGCGTATCCCGAGAATGTATGTCGCGGTAAGCGCAACGGCACGGTCTTCGTCATGTGACAGATCTGCGAGGGCTCGTGACGCTGTGGTTCCCGGGATGTCCGCGAGCGCCTGCGTCAGCCGTCGACGTACGGACGATTCAACGGTGCCGTGGGCGAGGCGAGCAACGAGCCTGGTGGCGATCTGATCCGCCAACGTGGGACGACTCGCCAGCGCGCTCAGGGCGTCGGCCGCGTCGACGTCATTCGTCCCCTCGACGACGATATCGACGAGCGTCGGGATCGCGTCGGCTACTCCACGTGCCCCGAGTGCCAGAGCTGCGTACCTGCGGACCACGATGTCGGGGTTCGTGAGGGCGTCCCGCAGCAGTGTGGTCGCCTCACCGTTCGGAATCTCGGCGATGGACTGGACGGCACGTTTGCGCACCTCGGCTACTGGTGAGCCGAGGCCCTCCGCAAGCAGCGCGAATCCGTCATCGCCCGATTGCGCCAAAGCCCATCGAAGGGCTCCGGCGACGTTCGGGTCCGCCTCGCTCAGCGCTGCCTCGACCAGTGCTTCCACGGGTATCGGAGCCTCTTCGACTGAGGACAAGGCCGCGCGCTGGCGCTTGTCGGCGCTCTTTGACCCCAACGCCTGCAGGAGTGCGACGATCTGGAGGACGTCCTCCCAGCCGGCGGGTTCTACGGCGTCGATCCGACGCAGCCGCGTGAGCAGCTCCGTCTCAGCCGCAATGCGTTCTCGCGTCTGGCGGATGAGGTCGTCGACGAGCTCTGAGGGCGTGAAGTCGGGATCATCGAGCGCGCGCCTGACTTCACGCAGCGACAGCCCCAAGGACCGCAGGCTCTCGATCTGGAAGATCCGCCGGATGTCCTCGCTGGAGTACTCTCGATAGCCCGCGTCGGTACGACCCGTCGGCCGTACCAGGCCGAGCGAGTCGTAGTGCCTGAGCATGCGGGCGCTGACCCCGGACCGTCGTGCCACATCACCGATCAACACTGCCCATCACTCCTCCTTGCCGGTGCTGCCGAGGGCTACGACGCGCTTGGCCTCCTCGATCGCGAAGTCGAATCCGGCCTCCGGGTCGCGCAACAGCCGTTCCGTGGCGATCGCATGGGCGCGCACGCGCGGGTCGAGATCCGTCATCGCAGCGCTCAGCGTGGGCACGATCACCTCACCGAGCGCGATCAGCGCCCGGCTGAGGCTCAGCCGCATCTCACGTTCGCCGCGCCCGAGTTGTGTCGACAACACCGCGGCCAACTCGAGCTCTTCACCTTCGGGCACGAGCACGACCGCCGCCCGCCAAGCACTCCGCGCCACCTCCTCGTCGGCGTCGGACAGAAGCGCCCGTGTGATCGCCGGCCACGCTTGCCGATCCCCGATCTTGGACAGCGTGTGCAGCGCCTGGCTTCGTGCCTGCGCACGCTCCGAGCGGAGTTCCTTGAGAAGCTCTGGAACCGTCATGGATGCCGAGTGGCGGGTGATCGCCCACGTCAGCATATCGCGCACATAGAATTCGGGTTCGATCGCGCATCGTTCGATGAGCTTGTCGATGAACCGCGGGTCAGGGGTCGTACCGACCGCCATCGCCGCCCGCAGCCGCACTGACGAGCGGCTGTCCTCCAGCCCCTGGAAAGCTCGAATCGTCTCCACGTCTTGTTTCTGCATGGTCATCGGGACCACCTCCTCGGCAACAGTGAAGACCTTGTCACCGTGTCAAGGTCAAGCGGGTCACGCCGCAAGATCACCAGGCACCATGGCCCGTCATTGTCATCTCTCGAACCGCCGTTGCCGACCGTGCCGAGTGATGGTCCGCAGGCGCTCGTCGCGGCCGCGCCGCTCAGGCGTGGCGTTCCGCTGGGCCGGACGACTCGCGAAGTACCAGCTCGGTAGGCAGGCGGATCGTCTCGCCCTCGCGTTGTGTTCGTGCGGCGAACTGCTCGATCAAGAGCTCTACCGCGAGCCGACCGGCGTGCGAGCCGGGCCCAGCCAGGGTGGTCAACGAGGGATGGACGAAGTCGGCGGCGAAGATGTCGTCGAACCCGATCACGCTGATGTCTGCCGGGACTCGAACACCGCGCTGGGCGAGGCGTCGGATGATGCCGATCGCCAGGAGGTCGCGCCGCTGAGCGCGCTGGACGAGCACGGCCTGCCGTTGCACTCCGGCGGGCTCCCCCTCACCCACCCCGGACTGGTGTACGTGGGGCTGGAGTTCCAGCGGTCCTTCGCCTCCACCATCCTGCGCGGGGTGAGCCGCGACGCCGAGCACGTCACCGCCGCCCTGACCGCGCACGCGAGCGGCGCCCCCGCAGCGATCGGCCGGTAAGCCCAGACAGGTCCTCCGGCGAGGGATGAGGGTGGGCCCCAACTTGCGCCTTGTTTAGATGAACATCTAATTTGACATTTCTCTAAACAATCGCCAGACTTCCAGCTAGTTAGACAAGCTTCGAAGCACTGCGATCGACGACGTCCATACCTGCGAGGAGAGCACCGCCATGAGTGAGGGATGCTGCGGCCCGGCCGCGATCGAGATCGAGCGGTTCACCGCCCAGCCCAGCGGCGGCACGCTGCCGGTGGTGGTGATCGGAGCGGGCCCGGTCGGGCTGGCCGCCGCCGCACACCTGGCCGAGCGCGGCCTGGACTTCCTGGTACTTGAGGCCGGGCGGCAGGTCGGGGCCTCCGTGGCACGGTGGGGGCACGTGCGGGTGTTCAGCCCGTGGAAGTACAACATCGACGCCGCCGCCCGCCGCCTGCTCACCGCGGCGGGGTGGACGGAGCCGGACCCGGAGTGGCTGCCGACCGGTGCCGAGCTGATCGGCGACTACCTCGCCCCGCTGGCGAAGACGTTCGGCGAGCGGGTACGGCTGGGCACGCGGGTGACCGCGATCAGCCGCCTCGGCTACGACCGGGTCCGCACCACCGGCCGCGAGCAGGCCCCGTTCCTGATCCATCTGGCAGATGGCCAGGAGATCACAGCGCGGGCGGTCGTCGACGCCTCCGGCACCTACGACACGCCAAACGTGCTCGGCGCCAGCGGCCTGCCCGCCCTCGGCGAGCAGACCGTCGGCGACCTGATCGACCACGCCCTGCCCGACGTGCTCGGCGCCGACCGCGAGCGGTATGAGGGCAGGCACACACTCGTCGTCGGCGCCGGCCACTCGGCCGCCACCACCCTGCTCGCCCTGGCCCAGCTGGAGAACGCCCAGATCACCTGGGCCGTCCGCGCGGGCAACGCCAGCCGTACCTACGGCGGCGGTGACGCCGACGCACTGCCCGCCCGCGGCGCCCTCGGCACCCGGCTGCGCGCCCACGTCGATTCAGGCCGCATCCGCCTGCGGACCGGATTCTTCACCCACCACGTCCAGCACAGCACCGACGGCGTCGAAGTCGTCAGCCGCGACCCCTCCGGTCACGAGCAGTCGATCACCGCCGACCAGATCATCAGCGCCACCGGCTACCGCCCGGACCATTCCATCGCCTCCGAACTGCGCCTGGATCTGGACCCGATCCTGGGATCGACCCGGCAACTGGCCCCGCTGATCGACCCCAACGCCCACTCCTGCGGCACTGTGCCCGCCCACGGCGTCGACGAGCTGTCCCATCCGGAGACCGGCTACTACGCGGTCGGCGTCAAGAGCTACGGCCGCGCCCCCACCTTCCTGATGGCCACCGGTTATGAGCAGGTCCGCTCCGTCGTCGCCGCGGTGGCCGGCGACTGGGAGGCCGCCCGCGACGTGCGGCTCGACCTGCCCGAGACCGGTGTGTGCTCCTCCAACCTGGCCGAGGCCCAGGAACAGCGGGTCGGCCTGGCCACCGGCATCAGCGGCGGCCTGCTGTCCACCCCGCTGCCGCTGGCAGACGTGTCGGCCGCAGGCGGCAGCTGCTGCGGCTGAACCGCGAGCCGCCCACGAAGGGGCGCGACGGCTGGTTCCGTTTCAGCTGCGGCCGGCGCATCGTCGCCGCCCCTGGCCCTCACCCAGACCATCGGGTACGGCATGCTCGGTCGGCACCATCACCCTGCCGCATCTGCTCGCCGAGCAGTAACGACACCGCCGCCTACGCCAGCCTCTCGGGCCGCATCGCCGTGTTCTCCGTCGCCGACAAGGCGCTGCCCCCTGGGAGCCGTGGCACTGGCCCAGGCCGCCGGATACGGGTGGGTGATGGGAGCCGTCACCGCGGCCTGCGCGCCGGCGGCATTCGCACTGATCGCCTACCATCGCCTATCATTTAGACGATTGTCGAATCAGGAGGGTGCGCCATGACCGCCGTCACTGTCGTGCAGTGCTGCGCGCCGATCACCCGCGAGCCTCTGTCCGAGCCCGAGGCCTCCGAGCTGGCGACTCTGCTCAAGGCCGTCGCCGACCCGGTCCGCCTTCGCCTGCTGTCGATGATCGGCTCGCACGCCGGGGGTGAGGCGTGCGTCTGCGACCTGACCGGCGCCTTCGACCTGACCGCGCCCACGATCTCCCACCACCTGAAGATCCTGCGCACCGCCGGACTGATCGACGGCGAACGCCGTGGCACCTGGGTCTATTACCGCATCATCCCCCAGACGGTGAACAAGCTCGGCGCACTGTTCGCCCCGCTGGGCGCGGCCGCTCCCGCCGCGGGCGGGCCGGCGCCGGACACGAGCCCGCTGCGAACATGACCTCGCTCGGCGTGATCAGGCTGCTCGACCACCCGGAGATACATCAAACGAGTTTGATGCATCTGGCCAGGCGTGCGTGTCCGGCCTGCTTGCGGGCTGTCATCTGGGCCCTGATGCGGGCCTTCGCACCGTCGGCCTTGGCAGTGTCCTAGCGATCCGCACGACCAAGGGAAGAGCGACAGTGGCAGATGAGCAGGCCGTCGGCGATCCGGCCGGCGATCCCGAAGGCGGCAGGGCGTCCTGGCGTGCGGTGCGGGAGGTGGCGCTGCTGTTTCTCAAGCTGGGCACCATCGCCTTCGGCGGCCCGGCCGCGCACACCGCGATGATGCGTGATGAGCTGGTGCGCCGACGCGGCTGGGTCAGCGATGAGCGGTTCGTCGACCTGATGGGCGCCACCAATCTCATCCCCGGCCCCAACTCCACCGAACTGGCCATCCATCTGGGCTTCGACCGCGCCCGGTGGCGCGGCCTGCTGGCCGCCGGCGTCTGCTTCATCCTCCCGGCTGCGCTGATCGTCACGGCTCTGGCCTGGGCCTATGTCACCTACGGGACGACGCCCGCCGTCGCGGGCATCCTGTACGGCATCGTCCCGGCGGTGATCGCGATCATCGCCCACGCCCTGCTCGGCCTGCTCCGCACGGTGATCAAGAACGGGTGGTTCGCGCTGCTGGCCGTCGCCGCCCTGGCCGCCTACCTGCTCGGGATCAACGAGCTGCTCGTGATGGCCGCCGGCGCGCTGCTCACGGCGGGAGCCCACGTGATCCGCCGCCGCCAGGACGCCGTGCACGGGATGCTGCCGCTGCTCGGCCTGGGCTCGCCGCTCTTCCCGGATCCCACCGGGGGTCAGCTGGCGCAGCTGTTCCTCACCATGCTGAAGATCGGATCCGTGCTGTACGGCAGCGGCTACGTGCTCCTGGCCTTCCTGCGCGGCGACTTCGTCGACCGGCTCGGCTGGATCACCAATCAGCAGCTCATCGACGCCGTCTCCATCGGCCAGGTCACCCCTGGCCCGGTGTTCACCACGGCCACCTTCATCGGCTACCTCGTCGCCGGCCCCCTCGGGGCGTTCCTGGCCACCGTCGCCATCTTCCTGCCGTCCTTCGTCTTCGTCGGGCTGCTCACCAAGCTCACCGACAAACTCCGCGCCAGCGCCTGGACCTCCGCCCTGCTCGACGGCCTCAACGTCGCCGCCCTGGCCCTCATGGCCGGCGTCTCCCTCCAACTCGGGCGGAGCGCGATCATCGACCCCCTCACCGCCGCGATCGCGCTGGTCACACTGGCGCTGCTGTGGAAGACCAAGCTCAACAACGCCTGGTACATCGCCGGCGGCGCCGCCATCGGCCTGGCCCACACCCTGCTGACCTGAAGAGGCTGACCGTGGCGTAGCCCTGGGTTCGCTCGGGATACGGGCGTGTATGGCGCGCTGGAATGTGGGGGGACCCGAACGCGAGCTCGTACTCGCTGCGGTCAGCCGGTGCGGCGGTCAGCCGGTGCGTCGGGAGCGGGCCAGCGTCAGCCCGCCGAGGGCCATGCCGACCAGCCCCACCAGCGCGGCCACGATTCCCCCGCCCAGCCCGTTACCGGTGCCGATACCACCGGAGGAGGTGGCCACGACCAGCCCGCCGAGGGCGGTGCCGATCACTCCCGCCACCAGGGCCACGATGGCCCCCCTTCGCCCGGAGCCGTTGCCTATACGACCGGTGGAGCGGGCCAGAGCCAGCCCGCCGATGACCACGCCGATCAACCCCACCAGCGCGGCCACGATGGCCCCGAGCCGCCCGGCGCTCATGGCGTACACACTGGCGGGGTCCGGCTGGACCGAGGCGTACGCGACGGCCGGTACGGCAAGCGCGAAACCTCCGATCAGGGCGGCTCCGGCCACGGCAAGCACGAATCGGGCTGACATGAGGTGCTCCTCACTTCTACGACTGGACGTCGCCTGATCATGGCCGCCGGACCCACCGCAGGTCGTCCAGCGGACGCAGGCAATTCACGCTGCCGCCGCTGCCACAGCCGGCTACCGCGTACGCCGCAGGAGCAGCGAAGGTACCGCGTGCGCGGTAGCCGGCCGGTCATCCACGCGCAGGAGTCGCCCGCGCGGACATCCGGCTAAGGTGCGCGCATGAGTACAGGACGGTCCGGTATCCCGGCCGGTGTCAAAGACTGGGCGATCGCCGTCTGCGTGGCGGCGACGCTGCTGGTCACCGGGCTGTCCGGGCAGAACTCCAGCACGAACCTCGACCTGTTCGGCTACGCGCTGCTGGCGGCCGGCGGCCTGGCGCTGGCCGCGCGCCGCCGGGCTCCGGTTCCCGTCCTGGCCGTCACCGGGCTGTGCGCGGTGGGTTACCAGGCGGCCGGTTTCGACGTGCCCGCCGTCGCCTACCTGTTCGCGGTGTACGCCGCCGTGCGGGCGGGACACCGCACCATCACGGTGGCGGCGAGCGTGATCATGCTGGCCGCTCTCCCCCTCGCGGCCCTGGCTGCGGGCGCACACGACACGGGTGAGGCGTTCGCGCAGTCCCGAGGCGCCCTCGAGTTGGCCTGGCTGGTCGCGGCCGGCGCCGCGGGTGAAGCACTGCGGCAGGCCGAACGGCGGGCGGAGGAAGCCGAGCGCACCCGGGAGGAGACCGCGCGGCGCCGCGCCGACGAGGAGCGGCTGCACCTCGCGCGGGAGCTGCACGATTCGCTCACCCACCAGATCTCGATCATCAAGGTGCAGGCCGAAGTCGCCGTTCACGTGGCCCGCAAGCGGGGTGAACAGGTGCCGGAGGCCCTGCTGGCGATCCGGGAGGCTGGTCGTGAGGCAGCCCGGGAACTGCGCGCGACCCTGGAGGCGCTGCGCGACGACGACACGACCCCGCCGCATGGGCTCGACCACATCCCGGACCTGGTGGAACGGGCCCGTACCAGCGGCCTGGACGCGACGTTGACGATCGAGGGACAACGATATGACGTATCGGCCGCGGTGGACCGGACCGCCTACCGGATCGTTCAGGAGTCGCTCACCAACATCGCCCGGCATGCCGCCGCCGGCACGGCTTCGGTCCGGATCGACTGCCGTCCGGACGCCGTCGCGATACGCATCGATGACGACGGCAAGGCCACACCGGACACCATCCCGGTGCCTGGCGTCGGGCTGCTCGGGATGCGCGAACGCGTCACCGCCCTCGGCGGTCGCCTGCGCGCGGAACCGCGCAGCGAGGGAGGCTTCACCGTCCAGGCCGAACTCCCCGTGGACCAGACGTCATGATCCGTGTCCTGCTGGTCGACGACCAGCCGCTCCTGCGCAGCGGATTCCGCGCGCTCCTCGACCTCGAAGACGACATCGAGGTGGTGGGCGAGGCCGGCGACGGGAGGGAGGGACTTGCTCTGGCCAGGGAACATCTGCCCGACATCGCTCTCATCGACATCCAGATGCCGGTCCTCGACGGCATCGAGACGACCCGGCGCATCGCCGCGGACCCGGCCCTGGCCGGGGTGCACGTCGTCATCCTGACCAACTACGGCTTCGACGAACACGTCTTCAACGCGCTGCGCGCCGGCGCAGCCGGATTCCTCGTCAAAGACATCGTGCCCGAAGACTTCCTGCACGCCGTACGCGTGGCCGCGCGCGGTGACGCGCTGCTCGCCCCGTCGATCACCCGGAAGCTCATCAACAGGTACATCACCCAGCCGCTCAACACCGGCACCGGCACCGGGCTGAAAGAACTGACCAACCGCGAACGCGAGGCCGTCGCCCTGGTCGCGCAGGGCCTGTCCAACGACCAGATCGCCGACCGCATGGTGATCAGCTCACTGACCGCCAAAACGCATATCAACCGGGCCATGGCCAAGCTCCATGCCCGTGACCGTGCCCAACTCGTGGTCTTCGCCTACGAATCCGGCCTGGTAGCCCCAGGCAATTCCTTTCCAGCGCCCGCACATGGCCAATGACATCGAGCATGGTCGGTTCGAATAAGGCTCTGGATGGCATACCGATCCGGTTGACGGAACGCGCCTGGCGTTGCGGGCGTTCTTTCGACCTGGTCTGTGAACGTCCCCTGCTGCTGCATGAAGGGCTCGGCGAGGGAGAGATCCGGCCGCCTTTCAACCCGACGGAGCTGCCCCCGCGACTGCGGGAGGTGTTCGAACGCGGACAGCAGGCGGGGATCTTCCGCGCTGACAGCGACTTCGAACCCGTCCAGGGTGAACAGCGAGTCGCGCAAGGTGCCGGACACGACCAACCCGCCGATGCCGCGGGCGTGCTCACTTCTTCGGCCACCAGGCTGAACACACGCACCCGGGGCAGACGGCTCCTCGACCGCTGAACGCAGGGGCGTTCGGAACTGTTCCGAACAGCGTTTGATCTTGTACCCGCCCGGGACCGACGAGGACTGTTTGTGGCGCCTTTCCCGATCGCCTGGGGCGTCCAGGCCGACGGGTGTGCCATGGAGGTTGCGCATGTCTCTTCCGCCTGTCCGACGGAGAACGGACAGACCCGCGGCCACGCCGACACGGACGTCCGACAGGATGACAGGCATTGATCCAAACGGTTCGCCGTCGCCCGCCCCCTCCGGCGGCGGGCGCGATCCGGGCCGGGCTGGTCGCGCCCTCACGTCCCGGGGCCTGGATGAACGGCTGCCCCGCGGCTCCCACCGGCTGGCCGGCGCGGAGGGCGGGTGTGGTGCAGGCGCTTGAGATTTCCGCCGAAGGGCTCAGGCATGTCCGCTTCGGCTGGTCGATGCTGAGCGAGGCCACCCTGTCGTTGCGGGCGGCCACCGGTGGCGACCGGACGCCGTGGATCCGACGGTGGTGGGGCGATGTGCGTGGGCGGCTGACGCCGGGCAGGCTGGGCCTGCTGCGCGAGGTCATCGGGCTGGGCGGGTACCTGCCGGATTTCCTGTTGCCGGTGGCGGCCGGCGGCTCGTCCTCACTCGACGAGGAACTGCACGCACTGGTGAGCACACCCACCGGGGTGATCCGGGAGGAGTTGACCAGCGCCATCACGGGGGCGAAGCGGGCGGGTGTCGTCGACCCCGCTCTGCCGCTGGCCACTCGCCTGCTGGACGCGCGCGGTGAGGACGCCTACCTGGCCACTTTGGCGGATGAGCTGAGGACCTACTGGAACGCGGCCCTGGCCCCGTTTTGGGATGGGCTGCGGGCCGATCTGGAGTCGGGGTTCGATCACCGGGCGCGGCTGCTCGCCGCCGACGGGGTGCAGGCGGCCATCGCGGACATGAGCCGGCACTTCACCTGGAGCGGTGACACTCTCCTCATCGACATTCCGCCCCGCGCCCGGTTGACCGCCGGCTCGGGGTTGTGGTGTGTCGGCTCGGTCTTCATGAGGGACCGGATTCTCATGAGCAGCCGTCCCGACGACACCGTGGCCATCTACTTCCCCGCCGGCGGGAGGGCCGCCGCGTCGGGACGGCACCCGCTCAGGCAGGCATCGCGGGATCTCACGGATCTTCTCGGCGCGACCCGTGCCGCGCTGCTGGCCGACCTCGACATCACTCACACCACCGCCGACCTCGCCCGGCGCCACCAGTTGTCGGCCGGCACCGTCTCCCATCACCTGGGCATCCTGCACAAGGCGGGGTTTCTCGATCGCGGGCGTGACGGCAAGCGCGTGCTGTACCGGCGTAGCCCCCTCGGCAACGCCCTCACCCGCCGATCGATGCCCCAGGCCGATGAAAAACTTTTGGGCCAGCTGACCTCGTCGATTCGACTCTAGTCAAATCGACGGTCCAGCTGATCCTCGACGGAGTTCGATCATTTGTGTTGTAATTTCTGAAGATTCGCTCCGGCGACTTGATAAACGCAATGCGAGGAGGTGAAACTTATGTTCACGACTTCTATTGTTGGCAGGCTGGCCAGTAATAGCCTCCAGCAGCACATGTTCGCATCACAGTCCACTGTGGCTCAAGAATGTGGGCGGCTGGGCAGCACGTGTCTCTTCACGTTTGCGTGCTGCGATGGCCTGTACTGCCGCCTGTATGACGATTGGGTGGCGGACGGTCACTGCCGCGTCGGCTGAGACATTTCTGTCTTGGTTGTCGACGTTAGCCCCAGATGGGGTTGCGGCACCGGCCACCTAATTTCGAAGCCGGGTCGGGGGGGGGGCGCCCCCCCCCCCCCCCCCCCCGCGCCCAAGGCGAAGCCCCCCAATAAAGACACCCCGG
>NZ_JAKNTW010000030.1 GCF_022213955.1 Dolomitihabitans soli
GGCCCCCCCGCCCAATTTAGTCCGCGGGGGGGGCCGCCCCCAACCCCCGCCCCCCCCCCCGGCGCAATCGAGATGAATCGCACACTAATACTGCCCGCCTGGAAGGATTGGACTGCCCGCGCTGCGGCTCCAAAACTGGACATGAGCGCAAGGGAAGGGGTTTCAGTAATGGTGAGGACGGCGGCGATGGAAGCGCGCGAGTTTCTGGAGTCGGTAAGGGATGGCGTGGGGGCGTACAGGATCGAATCGTGGCCGCAGGTGATAGCGGGGCGCCCGGCACGGCGGGTCGACGACGTTGTGGCCTCGTTGCGGGTGGAGCAGCGCAACAGTGTTGGGTTCTTGGATCCGGTGGAGGACGCGCTGTATGTGACGGCAGGGCTGCGCGGGTCGGGTTTCCCGGCCTCGTTCCACCTCGGCCGGGAATCGGTGCCGGCGATGCCACCGGCAGGATTCTACGCGTGGGTGGAGTGTGACGGCGAAGTGGTGAGTACATCCCTTCCCGTCAAGGAGACGTATCTAGAGGTGTATCGGGCATGAACCGAGTTGAAATTACCAAGCGCGGGGTGCGGTCGAGTGGTCCGGGGACGATGGTTCCCGGGCTGCGAATCGTCAATTCAAAGGATTCGTTTGAATTGACGCTGGAGCTGCCGTCGACGCTGCCGGTCTATTACCGGATCGATCCTTCGGGGTTGGAGTGGGGCGAGGATCTGGCCGCTTTTGCCGGTGGCGCAGCGGTTCCCGGTCCGGAGGCGTGGGACCTGCTCGCGCTGGTGCACGGCACCGTACCGGCGCCGGATGACGCGCTGGGTGTGCCCGGGGTTCAACGGCTGACGACCGGCACGGTGGTGCGGGTGGACGCCGCCGGGGTGCGGGTAGAGCGGCAGGCACCACGATCGCCCAGCCCCGAGAGGGATCTGATCGACGTGGTCGGTGCGGCGCTACCGGACGGTGAGTTCGGGATCGCCTACAGCGGTGGACTTTCCTCGGCGTTCCTGGCGGTGGCGGCGTACCGGGCGGGTAAGCGGCCGGTACTGGTGCACGCGGATCTGGGCGCGGCCTTCGCGCACTTGCCGGTGCCCGAGATACCCGGCCTGAAGCTGCGACGGGTGCCGATGGATGTCTCAGAGTTGCTGGACCATCACCCGATCGCCACCGAGGTACCACGACCCCCGACGCCGGAGGTGGAGGTGCGCCGGCGCCTCGTGGCGAAGTTGTCCGCGGCGGTGGAACTGCCGCTGGCAACCGGGGCGCTGCTGGAGGACCTGGTCTCGATCCGGTTGCCCGAAGCCGAGATCAGCGACGAGAAGCTCCTCGAATGCGAGCCGTTCCACGTGGCCGGAACCCTGCCCACCTTGGCCGAGGCGCGCAAGCTCCTGGAGGGACAGACCGTGCATGCGCCCATGGCCGGTGTGGAGGGCCCACCAGAGGAGCAGCAGCCCGGTGCTCAGCCGGCACCGGTGCCGGCGGGAACGAACTTCGTGCCTGGTCTGACCGAAGCGGGCCAGGAGGAATACGGCATCGCGCGACAGTTGAGCCTTCCGCTGTGGGAAGAACACATCAAGTCTCTCCCGCCGGTGTTGGGCAAGGCCGACGCCGCTTTGGCCGAGCGCGGGGGGGCCGGCGCGGTGCTGCCGGCCCTCGACCCGCAGGTCCTCGCCACGGTGGCCGCGCTTTCAGCCGACGACATCGGCCGGATCGAGCGTGGCGTGTTTCGGAACAACCTGCCGCTGTGGCAGGCGCTCGACGCGCATGGCGTCACCGGCGTACGGCGGGCGGCGCCCGGTTACTGGCTGCGCCTGGCCGCCGCGGAACACCTGTATGCACAGCGGGACAAGCTGGCGGCGTCTGTCGCTGATTCCCCCCTGGCGAAGGCAGGCCTGATCGAGGCCGAGCAGGTCGCCGCAGCACTGCGCGACCCTCGGCAGATGAGCGAGCACGCCCTGGCCCTGCTGCGGTTGGTGTGGACCGGCCACTGGATGCGAGGTCAAGCATGAGCACGGTGAAACTGGCGCCCCAGGTAACCCTGACCCGATTGCCGTACGGCGGCGCGGTTCTGGTGAACGGCGTGAATCTGGCGATCGCCGAGTGCGATGAGCCGCAGACAGCGGCGATCAATGAACTGCTGGCCGGCGGCGTACCGGAAGGGCAGTTGGCCCAGGTTCTGATCGCGGACGGTTGGGTGGTGCTGAGCGATGCCGGCTGATGTGCTGGTGGCGGTCCTGGCCGGGCCCCTCGTCGTCTCCGGTGTGGCGAAGCTGGCGGCGCCGACCGAGAAACTGTCCTGGCCGATCCGCAGCGGGCCCCTGGCGGCGCCTCACGGCCCGCGACTGGTCGCCGCCGCCGAGCTGGTCGGCGCGGTGCTGCTCATCATCGTGCCTGGCCGCCTTGCCGCGGTGGGTGGCCTGGTGGCGTACCTGGCGCTGACCGCCGTAGCCCAAGCGTTGCGCGGCCAGAAGTGCGCCTGCTTCGGGCTGGCGCGGCTGGCCTCGGTAGGTCGCACCCACGTCCTCATGAACGCCGCCGGCGCGCTGCTGGCAGTCATCGCTCTACTGATGGGCCCCGGCGCCCAGACGGCGTTGCGCGTCGGGTTCGCGGTAGCAGCAACCGCCCTGATCACGGGTGTGGTCTTCGCAGTGGACCACCGTGCCCGCGCGATCGAAGCAGCAAAGGAAAAACAGATCGTGGAACGCACCGATGCGGTGTACAGCGTACGGCTCTACACCTCCGCGTCCTGCCCGTCTTGCCGGGCACTGAAGAAGCTTGTGGCAGGTATGGAACCGGCCCGCCGCGACGCGGTCGCCGAAACCGTGCTCGGACGCGATGATGCGGCACCCGGAGCGATGGCGGAGATGGGTGTGCCCTGCGCGCAGGGCCTCGATGCCGCCGGCGAACCCGTCGGCGAACCGGTCTCTGGAATCGGCTCGGTCAAGGCTCTGATCAACTCGATCGTGGTCACCGCACATGCTTAGGAGCTGGAGGGACAGCTCACCGAACGGCGCGTGGGCGCGGCTGACCACTCCGGCCCGATCATCGATCTCGCAGGCGAATCCCGCCGTCGCGTACTGGCGCGAACTGCGGGTGGACCCGGACCTGGCCGGGCTCGCAGTAGACCAGGCATGGCCGACCCGCATCGAGATCCACACACACAGCACGTCGCCGGGTTGGATCCTCCCCCTCACCGACGTGCTGCCCGCACGACTGGCCTGGCACCCCGAACGGCCCCTCGTCGCAGGGCTGGTGGTGCGGGACCGGCATGCCCACCCGTGGGTGGCCGACTACGCCACCCAGACTGTCACGGTGTTCGACCAGATTCGGGCCGCGACCTCCCACGCATGGCCCCCCCATGCCTGGGTGGACGACCGCCTCGTCCTGCTCCTCCCGTCGCCCCCAGCGGCAGAAACCCCGCTGGCACACGGGAATCCGGTGGCACTGGAGGCGACGGGTCCGATGTACGTGAAGTTCCTGCCTACCCTGCCCGAACTCGCCGAGCTCATCGCTGCCCGGCCCGCGGCGCTGGATCCGGTTACCGGCCAGGCGATCGGACTGACCGACCCACTGGTGGTACGGCGTCTGGCCGCCCTGGACGGCGAGCTCTATCTGGAGTACGCCGAGGATGACCCCGCCTCCGAGGACGGGCTGTCCTGGTCCAGCCTGACCGTATCGGTCGACGGCTCCGGCTCGCCTCGTCCGGTCGCGGAGGCTCCGCACGAGCCGGCGCCGTCGAAGGGGACACCGGTCCCCGAACCCACCCACCCAACGGGCATCAGTATCGATACCGGGTACCACCAGGCCTCGCTCACGCACCACCCGGGAGAGCCGGCAGCAGTGTTGTGGCTGCGCAACGCCCGCCCTGGAAGCCCGGCAACGGCGCCCCCCCTGCTGGATACCGGACACGCGGTCGCGCACCTGGAATTGCCGTTGCACTGGCCGGCCGACGCCACAGTGGAATCCCTGCACCTGCAGATCATCGACACGGTGCGCGCCGCGATGGCCACCGTGGACGGTCCGATGCTGGTGGGTGGGCACAGCTTCAGCGCCACCCTCGCCCTGTATGCCCTCGCCCATGTCCCTGAGTTGCGTGGAGCGATCGTGCACAGCGGCTGCTACAACCGCACCCTCACCCCGACCGGCTGGCAACACGAGAAACGCCACTTGTGGCAAGCCCCGGACATCTACCGAGCGTTCAGTGCCCTGGAGTTCGCCCACAAGCTGGATCGGCCGGTGCTGTTAGCCCACGGCACCAACGACACCAACCCCGCCACCGCCCCCGAACAATCCGTCGAACTCTACAAGGCCATCGTTGCCAACGGCGGCACCGCCCGCCTACTCCTCCTCCCCGGCGCAGGCCACGCGTTCTACTACGCCGAACACATCGCGTTCCTCAGCACCGAGCACCGCAACTGGATCGAGCGGTGGACCCAGTGACGCCCAGGCTCACCGTCCGCGACATGTGCGGGGCGGCGGTACTCGCCGTACGCATGTCCTGGGCGGCGGACCGGCGCGGTGTCCTCACCGTGGTGGGGCTTCAACTGACCACCGCGGTCGGCCTGGCCGGTGCGTTGCTGTTGTTGCGGGGCATGGTGGACGACGTGATGGCCCTCGCCAAGGGGGGCGGCGCCGGAGTCGACCTATGGAGGCTGGTGTCCGGGCTGATGGTGCTGGTCGCCCTCGGTGCGGTGGGTGGCATCCTGCAGGCGCTCAGTGGGATGCGGCAGCAGATCCTCACCGATCGGGTGGACCGGCACGTCATCTCACTGGTGTTACGTACCGCCGCCCACACCGAGCTGTTGGAATTCGAGGACCCGGACTTCCACGACCGGCTACAGCGCGCGGTACACGCCTCGCGGCGCGAGCCGGCCAAGGTGGTCATGATGCTGGTCGCGATGCTGCAGGCGGTGCTGACCGTGGTGGCCATAGCGGGCGTGTTCATCACCATGGCCTGGTGGCTGCTCCCCCTGGCGACCCTCTGCGCGTTGCCGCTGTTCAAGGCAGCCAAGGACCGACGCAACGCCGTGTACACAATGCACCACTCCCTGGCCGAGAACCACCGCCGCCGCCAGTACTTGGAGCAGCTGCTCACCCGCCGGGACGAGGCCAAGGAGATCCGGGCCCTGAACCTCGGCACCACCCTCCACACCCGCTGGGACAGCGAATACGCCCAGGAGTTGAACGGCATGGCCCGCCTGATCCGCACTCATGCGGGACGGGAGATCCGCGCCAAACTCTTGTCCGGCGCCCTGATCGTGGGTGTCATCGCCTCCGTCTGGGCGTTGGTGAACACCGGAATGGTGTCCCTGGCAGCCGGCTCCACCGGCCTGGTCGGACTCTGGTTGCTGTCGAGCCGCATGGGAATGGCCAGTCAGATGATCAACGACGTGGGCCAGTCCCTTTACTTCCTCAAAGACCTGCACAACTTCACAGCCGCAGCCGTCGAGCCACTCCCCGGACTCGCCGAACCTGTACGCCCATTCAGGACGCTCCGTGCGCACGACCTGACCTTCACGTACCCCGGCGCCGACCGCCCCTCGCTCCACGGTATCGATATCTCACTCCACCAAGGCGAAATCATCGCCCTCGTCGGAGCCAACGGCTCCGGGAAGACCACCCTTGCGAAGCTACTCGCCGGCCTGTACGCGCCCACTGGCGGGACGCTGGTCCGCGACGGCCACCCTGCCACCGACCTGCACCGACTGCGCCACGGCTGCGCCGTGGTGTTCCAGGACTTCGTCCACTACAAGCTCACCGCCCACGACAACATCGCTTTCGGTCGCGTCGACGACCAACCCCACCACAGCCGCATCAGACACGCCGCCGAATCCGCCGGCGTCGCCACCTTGTTGGAGAGCCTCCCCGACGGCTACCACACCGTCCTCGGTCGCGAATTCACCGATGGCACCGACCTTTCCGGTGGCCAGTGGCAGAAACTCGCCATCGCCCGCGCCTTCTACCGCGATGCCCCCTTCGTCATCCTCGACGAGCCCACCGCCGCCCTGGACCCCCAAGCCGAAGCCGACCTCTTCGCCCGCATCCGTCATCTCTTCGCTGGCCGCACCGTCCTACTCATCTCTCACCGCTTCTCCAGCGTCCGCAGCGCCGACCGCATCTACGTCCTCGATTCCGGCCGCGTCATCGAGCACGGTACGCACACCCAACTCATGCGTACCCAGGGCCGCTATGCCGACCTCTTCCTCACCCAAGCGGCGGGGTATCTCGACGCCACGCCAGCCTGAACACCACACCAGCGGTGTCCCTTAAACCGTGAAACCTCAAGTTTGGTTGAAGTCAACCTGCCGAATCGGCGACCGCCGTTCGTTCGGAGGTAAAAGAGCAGCGGCGCGCATGGGCAGTCCGCCGGTTTCCCCCGGATCACGCCAGCTGACGATGGAATGCGCCCATGCACCTTTCGTCGTGTCTGAGCTAGTGGCGCTCCTAGGAGCGGCCGCCTCTCATGCATGAACCGGGCCGTACGGCCCTTTGTGTGTCCCCTGGCTGCGTCGCCTATACGATCCTGCGACCGGACGGGCGGCCTGGAGGCGTCAACGCCCGCGCCATGGCCGCTCGCGCTTAGCTCAGGCCAGGCGCGTTCGACACCGATGCCGTCGGGGGTCGAGGGCCGGGCGAGAAGCGTTCGCAATCGTTTCTTCATCTAGTGGACCACCGGAACAGGCCGTCCAGGTTTACAGTGCGTCCAGCCAAGGGGGCACGATGAAATTTGGGATATTAGGTCTGCTGACGGTGTGGCGAGAGGGTGAGCAGCTCGATCTCGGCACGCCTAAGGCGCGGGTGCTGTTGGCGGTTCTGCTGTGCCAAGCGGGTAACCCTGTTTCGGAAGATCAACTGGCCGTGGCACTCTGGGGGAACACCCCTCCGAAGAGCGCCACCAAGAATGTGCAGACCTACGTCCACCGGCTCCGGCGGCACCTGGGCGACCCGGCTCGCGTCGTGCGGCAGGGCTCCGGCTATCTGGTGCCGGTGGTCCGGGACGAGCTGGATGCGGCGAGGTTCGAGAACCTGGCCGGCTCAGGGCAGGCGGTGGAGGCCGCCGGTGAGCCGGAGGTGGCGACCCAACGCCTGCACGAGGCGCTGAGTCTCTGGCGCGGGCCCGCGTTCGCCGGCATGACCGATGTCCCGATGCTGGCCGCGGAGGCCGCA
Organism: Dolomitihabitans soli; assembly: GCF_022213955.1. Classification (GTDB taxonomy): domain Bacteria; phylum Actinomycetota; class Actinomycetes; order Streptosporangiales; family Streptosporangiaceae; genus Streptosporangium_A; species Streptosporangium_A soli. The sequence continues at coordinate 7,153 of NZ_JAKNTW010000030.1, forward strand.
CGGCTGGACGAGGTCCGCCTGTCGGTCCTGCAGTCGCGGATCGCCGTCGACCTGAGGCTGGGACGCCACGCCGGGCTGTTGGGCGAGCTGACCGCGCTCACCAGCGAGTACCCACTCCGGGAGCGGCTGCGCGCGCAGCTGATGCTGGCGCTGTACCGCTGTGGCCGGCGGGCGGACGCGCTCGCCGAATACACGCGTGCCCGCAAGACCCTGATCGCGGAGACCGGTCTGGACCCGGCCGAAGAGCTGCACGACATGCATCAGAGAATCCTCACTCAGGACCCCTCACTCGATCTCGTTCCTCGCGTCATGGCGACGATCACGGGCTCCCCTGTGGGGCCGGGCCCGTACACGCCGGCCCACCGTGACCTTGCTGCGCGCCTGCCGGATGAACTGGACATCGAGCCGAGCGAGAAGGTGCGGCACGCCCACATACGTGCCCTGTCCGCCGACAGTCCCGTCCATGCCACGACCCCGATGCCTGAAGCTCAAACGGCCCCCACCCCCGCCGAGTTACCGCCGGACATCGCGGATTTCACGGGCAGGGACGGCGAGGTGGCAGACCTCACCGAGGTCCTCACCAAGCCACGGCCGGGCACCGTCGCCATGGCCAGTATCGCGGGTCTGGGGGGCCTGGGTAAGACCACGCTCGCCGTGCACGTCGCGCACCGGATCGCGGATCGCTTTCCCGACGGCCAGCTCTATGCGGACCTGAGCGGCGCCTCCGCCGACCCTGCCCGCCCGGAGGACGTGCTCAGCCGGTTCCTGTTCGCACTGGGCAACAGCGCCACCGGCATACCCGAATCCCTGGAAGAACGCGTGGCGTTCTACCGGAGTTGCCTGGCCGGACGCAGAATTCTCATTCTGCTCGACAATGTCGCCGGGGAGGAGCAGGTGCGGCCGCTCCTGCCCGGGGCTCCCGGCACGGCCGTGCTCCTCACCGGACGTGTCCGGCTGGTCGGTCTCGAGGGCGCGAGCCTGCTGGAACTCGACGTCCTGCCGTCGGCCCAGGCCATGGGCCTGCTGAGAAGGATCGTCGGCGACGAACGCGTCCAGGACGACCCGGACGCGGCTCTGGAGATCACCCGGTTGTGCGGCCGGGTGCCGCTCGCGGTCCGCATCTCGGCGGCCAGGCTCCTCGGCAGAAGGCAGTGGAGTCTGTCCCACCTCGCCGGCGTCCTCGGGGAGGAGCGGCACCGGCTGGACGAACTTGTGGCGGGCGACCTCGACATCCGCGCGGGATTCGAGATGAGCTACCGGACGCTTCCCGCGGGCGCGCAGCGGGCCTTCCGGCTGGCCGGACTGCTCGACGCGCCCGATTTCGCCTCCTGGGCGGTGGCGGCCCTCCTGGACGTGCCGGTACGGCAGGCGGAACACGAGATCGAATCCCTGGTCGACGCTCATCTGCTGAACCTCACCGGGACGGACGAGACGGGCAGGCTCAGGTATCGGTTCCACGACCTGATCCGGTTGTACGCGCGTGAGCGGGCGCAGCGCGAGGATTCCGAACCCGAGCGGCAGGCCGCGCTCGGGCGGGCCCTGGGTGCGTGGCTGGCACTGGCGGAGGTCGCGGCGGAGCACATCCCGGGCCCCTGCTACGCGCTCATGCACAGCTGTGCGCCGCGCTGGCGGCTGCCTGCGGCGGTTTCCGGCCCGCTGCTGGCCGACCCGATGGCCTGGTTCGGCGCTGAGCACGCCGCGCTGATGGCGGGGGTCGCCCAAGCGTGCGAGGCGCGCCTGACCCAACTCGCATGGGACCTCGCGGGGTCCACCGAGACGTACCTCAACGTGCGCGGCTTGTATGACGGCTGGCAGCGCATGCACGAGCAGGCGCTCGCGCTCTGCCGTGAGACCGGCGACAAGCGCGGCGAGGCCGTGCTGATGCGCGGCCTCCTGGAGGTCACCACCTGGAACTCACCGGCGGGCCCCGGACCGGCGATGACACGGATGCGGGCCGGCGCTTCGCAGCTCCTCGACCTGTTCACCATGCTGAACGATCCGGTCGGAATGGCCGATGCCTTGGCGACCCTGGCCTGGAGCATGACGGCCGACGGAATCGGTGCACAAGCGCTGGCCCTGGCGGAGCACGCCCTGCGGACGGCCGCCGACGCGGACTACCTCGGCGGCCAGGCGCGGGCCTATCACGTGATGGCGATCATCCACGGCGAGGACGACCCTCAAGGGGCGCTCACGGTCCTGAAGCAGGCGACGAAGGTCGCCGAGGCGCTCGGCAACCCTCACTACACCACGACGATCACCCAGTTCCTCGGCGCGGCGAAATCGTTCTGCGGTGACACCACGGGCGGCCAGGAACTGCTGGAGAGGTCCCTGGGAATGGCACGGCGGTTGAACTACCGCTATCTGGAGACGTTCTCGCTGCTCTACCTCTCGAAGCTGTTCGTCATGGTCGGGGACGAGCGGGCCAGGGCGACCGCCGAACTGACGCTGGCCTACAGCGAGGACGGCAACTTCGGCCATTATCTCGCCGACGCGCTCAGCGTTCTCGGGCAGTTGAGCCTGGCCGAAGGAGACCTGCCCGCCGCCATCGCCACCCTCGAACGCTCCGTCCGGGTGTGGCGAACCCGCGGCTCGATCCCCTACCTGGCGCGGACGCTCCGCGCCCTCGGCGACGCCCACGGCGCCGCCGGCGACCACAGCACGGCCAGGGCCGTCTGGGAAGAGGCCCGCGAACTGTTCCGCGGGATCTCGCACGAGGATGGCGTGAGAACGCTGGACGCCCGGCTCGTGTGAAGGGCAGCCAGGCTCATCGGCGACACGTCGCCGTGGATGACCGCCATCTGACGGTCGGCGGTCCGGTCGCGTCGCCGTAGTGGTGAATGTGCACGCTGTGCCCGCCGGCCATCGTCATGCGGCCGCCTCCTCGCGGGCGAGCTCGGCGAAGGCCCGGTCGGCCAGATCGCGAAGGTAGGACTCTTCGGTCAGGCTCACACCGAGGCGATTGCAGGTCAGGTGGGCACACATGTCGAGGACATCCCGCACGGCGTTGGGCTCCCCGATCCGGCCGGCCAGCGCCGTGGCGGAGGCCGCGAGGGCGCCGGCGAATCCCAACGGCTCCCCCGGCGGGTCCGCGGCCAGCGCCCGCGTCCGTTCCGCGATGGCGAGCAGGGTGTGTCGCTGGCTTTCGTACCAGGCCGCGGCCTCGCCCTCGGCCTCCCCGCCAGGTGGCCATGAGGGCGTTTCGGGCTCCGGCCACCCGGTGCCGCGCGAGGCGATCCACCGATTCACGGCGAGCGCGGTGAACGCGGCCGTACTGCGCCGGTTGCCGGAGGGCTCCGTCGCCAGTAGCCGCCGTACCGCTCCGCTGCAGTGGACGAAGTGGTCCTCGGCGGCGTGCAGGGAAGCGCCCGTGCCGTACTTGTGGGTCTCCGGCCGGTACGGGATGAACGCGAAGGAGTTGTTGGGCCGGCGGTGGCGTTCGTACGACGGCATCTGCTCCAGTGCCGCCATCGAGGGCGCGTAGAGGTCGTAGTCCGCCTGGGTTCCCCGGGTGGGTGCGGGGAGGCGGCTCAGGAAGTCCGTGATGGCCCCGGACATGATCCGCCGTACGTCGTCCGTACGTCCCGGAGCGACCAGGGCACGAATCCGCAGGTGCGGTCCACCTTCCCAGTGCCGCAGGAAGAACAGGCCCCCGCCGGCGGCAACGTGATCGAGACGGTCCTGCACCGTGGCCAGCAGATCCGTGATGACGAGATCGAGGTCGCCGTCATAGAAGACGTGGGCGCTGATCCACGACCGCGTGTCGGCCACCCGCACGGCACACTCCCTGCCTCGTCCCTGCCACCGCGACCGGCAGATCAACCGGTCACCACGAATGACGGGAATGTAGCGAGCGCCGGAATAACTCCAGTACATGCTCCCTACATGCGTCTGGTGAGCCGCCAGCTATAGGCACGGGCATCACCTGAACCAAACTGGGCGATCTCGGTCGCGCCCGTGAGCACCTGCAGCAGGCTCGGGCCGAGATCGGCGCGCTTGGCGATGACGAATATGGGCAGCTCATCAAGGATGGCCTGGAGCGGCTGGCCGAACAGTTGGGTGACGTCACCTGACTGCGAGCCCGGCGAACTCTCTGAACGAGCGCTTTGGCGAGGGCGCGTGCTCGACGTCAGCGCGGACACCGCCGCCCGCCGCTACCACCCCTGAACAGGAAACAGCGCGCCACCGAGAGTCACCTCGCCCGAGGGCGGGAAGCTGCTTCGAATCCGATAATCGTTCATGGGTGGACCGTAGCCTGCCCCAGCGACAGAGCGGGCCGGGATGTAGAGGCACGCGAGGGTGTTAGGGTCGCGCCATGCCACGTACGGACAGGGCGTCGCGGGTGATCGCTGCGCCACCCGATCGCGTCTGGGCCGCACTCGTCGATCGCGAGGCGCTCATGGCATGGCTCCCTCCTGCCGGGATGACTGGCAGGTTCGAGCGATTCGAGGCCCGGCCGGGCGGGTCGTACCGGTTGGTGCTGACCTATTCCGACGCGTCTGGCGCGCCCGGCAAGGCGACCGTGGATTCCGACATCGTCGAGGCTCGCTTCGTCGACATTGTCCCCGGCGTGCGGGTCGTGCAGGCGGTGGACTTCGTCTCCGACGATCCTGCCTACGCCGGCACGATGACCATGACCTGGGAAGTCACCGCTGTCGAAGCGGGGACGCGCGTCGACATCGTTGCCGGGGACGTCCCCGACGGCATCTCCGCGGAAGACCACGCCGAGGGGCTCGCCTCTTCCCTGACGAACCTCGCCGCCTACACGGAGCAGTAGCCCTCGCCCTCGCTGATGCCGCGTCAGGCAACGTTTGCCCTGTCGTGAGGTGACGCGCTGTCTCGGTGCTGTGCCTGGCGGCGTGTGGCCGTCACCCTGTCCGGGTGGCAGAGCGAGTACGCGTGCGCGAGATCGAGGCGGAGCCGGCCTTGATCGGTGCCGCCAGGACGACTAGCCTGATCGCCGTGCTGCCGGAAGGCGGGGCCGAAGCGATCGCGTCACGCGGGAAGAGCCCCGACCACGACGAACTGCTCGACCACGCCGCCATGGAGTTTGGGACCGACTGACGATGAGCGCGGAAGAGGATTTCAAGCAGGTCGGCGCCGAGCTGGCCGACCTGGGTGTAGGGATCTCCAGGATGATGGGGAGTCCCGCGCTCAAAGATCAGGCGGGGAAGGTGTTCGCGAGCCTGCAGCGCGATGGCGCGATGGTGTTCCGGCTGGTCAGGGACACCCCCGAACACACAACCGCGCTCCAGCTGGCTGGTGCGTCCCTGTTTGACCCCTCGGGGCGGGGCAGGGCGATAAAGGACTGGGTGGTCGTGCCCCACTCCTCGGCCGAGAAATGGACGGATCTGGCCGAGGCCGCCCTCAGCCGCCCACGCTGATCAGTAGGCCACGTCGCCGGTGTGGCGGTGGGCGCCTGAGTCGGGCAGGACGCGGAGCACGGCGTCGGCGCGGGCGATGGTGGAGCCGCCGCGCACCGCGCCGTCGACCCGCGTGCGGTGGTCCCCGCGCGCCGGAGTGTCGAGCAGGCGCGGCGGGCGCACGATCGTCCAGTCGAGCGGGCACGTCCCCACCCACGAATGGCCGACGAAAGGGCGCACGACGTGACCATGCACGACGACCAGGTGGACGTGACCGCCGAGCAGGCCGCCACCCTGGTGCACGAGCAGTTCCCGCAGTGGAGCGGCATGGACATCCGCCCGCTGCGGTCGACCGGAACGGTCAACACGATCGTCCGCATCGGGGACGGTCTCGCGGCGCGCTTCCCGCTGCGCCTGGCCGATGCAGACACCACGCGGTCGGCTCTGGAGCGGGAAGCCTGCGCGAGCGCGGAGCTGACACAGATCTCGCCGTTCCCCACCCCCGAACCCGTGGCCCTCGGGGAGCCCGGCGCGGGCTACCCCATGCCGTGGTCGGTCCAGACGTGGCTGCCGGGGATCGCCGCCACGGACGCCGATCCGAGCGGGGCGGAGGTCTTCGCGGAAGATCTTGCGACCTTCATCGCCGCACTGCGGGGGGCCGACACCCGCGGCCGGCGGTTCAGCGGCCAGGGCCGCGGCGGCGATCTCACGCACCACGACGCGTGGATGGACAAGTGCTTCCAGGAAAGCGAGGGGCTGCTGGATGTGCCGCGGCTTCGCCGCCTGTGGAACCGGCTCCGGCGGCTGGCGCGCAACGGCGCGGACGTGATGAGCCACGGCGACCTGATCCCCGGCAATGTGCTGGTCTCGGCCGGCCGCCTCAGCGGAGTCCTCGACGGAGGCGGCTTCGGCCCGGCCGATCCTGCGCTGGACCTGGTCAGCGCATGGCACCTGCTGCGGCCCGGTCCGCGGGAGGTGCTCCGTCGGTCCCTGGCCTGCGACGGCCTGGAATGGGAGCGCGGCATGGCCTGGGCCCTCATGCAAGCGATGGGCGCCGTCTGGTACTACGTCGACAGCAACCCGGCGATGAGCGCGATGGGGCGCCGCACCCTCGACCGCATCCTGGCATCGGCCGGGTGATGCCGCCTGTCGTCCGCGTCGAGCCGGCCGCTGACGCGGACGGGGGGTCCCCGAGGACCAACCGCCGCGAGGTCGGACGCACCTGAATTGGAGCTCGGCATCGAGGCCCTGGCCCGCACAACGCCACGTTCTACGGCGTGAAGAGCCGGGAGTTCCAGGGCTGACGTCCGACGTCGCTCAACCCCCGCCCCGGCGCGCCCAGCTCGCCGGGGCCCGGCCCATACGACCGCACACGGCATCGATCGGATCTTGCTCTTATGGAAACGCTCCCGCATCACGATGGAGCGGCTGCCGGCTGCGGCAGTGACCGCACCGCAGGAGCTCTTCGCAGTCCCCGCCCCGGACCCGGAGGGCGAAAGGCTGCGGGATCCGCGCCTCAGGCTTCGGCGAGCAGCGTGGTCAGGCGCTGCACGACGGACGGCGGGGCCGTCTCCAGCGTGCCCGAGTCGAACGGCGGCTCGGGGGCGTACTCGATGAACAGCTGTACGGCTCTCGCCGTGTCGTCGTCCCGGAGCCGGGCGACGAGGGTGAGTCCCATGTCGATGCCGGCCGACACCCCGGCGGCGGTGATGACGCGGTCGCCGACCACGACCCGGTCGGTGCTGACCTCGGCTCCCAGTGCCCGCAGGTCCTCGCGCGCGCCCCAGTGCGTGGTCGCGGGCCTGCCGTCCAGGATGCCCGCCTTGGCCAGCAGGGTCGAGCCGGTGCACACGGACGTCGTCCAGACGGTGTGCGGGTGGGCCGCGGCCAGCCAGGCGACCAGGTCGACCTCCTCCTCCAGCACCCGCCGCCACTGCCCCGAGCCGGGCACCACGATGACGTCCGGCCGCGGCAGGTCGCCGAACACGCCCGTGGCGGTGACCTCCAGGCCGGAGTCGCAGCGCACCGGCCCGGGCCGGGCCGCCAGATAGCGGGCGGTGATGCCGGGGATGTGGACGAGCGTCTCGTGCGGGCCGGTGAAGTCGAGTGCCGTCATGCCCGGATACAGGGCGAATGCGATCTCCATGGTGGTCCCTTTCTGGAATGGTCGGATCGCCCGCGGACCCGCTGGGGCCGGTGGCGCGTTCTGATGGGGTGTGGCGCTAGACGGCGGACAGGATGCCGGTGGCGTGGAACCTGTCGCGGTAGGCGCCGGGCGGGACGCCGATCTCGCGCAGGAACATCCGCCGCATCGTCTCGGACGTGCCGAATCCGCAGTGCCGCGCGACCGTCTCGACGCTGTCGGCCCCGGACTCCAGCAACGCCCGCGCGGCCTCCACGCGGGCGCGTTCCACGTAGCGCCCGGGCGATGTGCCGACCGCCCGGGTGAACTTGCGGGCGAAGTGCCGCTCGCTCATCCCGGCCCGCCGCGCCATGGCGGGCACGGACAGGTCGTCTGTGAGGTTGGCGGCGATGTGGTCGAGCAGGTCGCGCAGGGTGTTGTCCCCCACCCTGCGGACCTGGGTCCACGCGCTGAACTGCGACTGGCCGCCGGGGCGGCGCAGGAAGACCACGAGCGCCTTGCCGACCGCGCGGGCCAGGTCGGCGTCGTGGTCCTCTTCGACGAGGGCGAGCGCCAGGTCGATGCCGGAGGTGACCCCGGCGGCCGTCATGATCCTCCCGTCCCGCACGAAGATCGCGTCCGGCTCCACCCGGGTGTTCGGGTAGCTCTCCGCGAGCTGCGCGCACCGGGACCAGTGGGTGGTGGCCCGTCTGCCGTCCAGCAGCCCGACGGCTCCGAGCAGGAACGCCCCCGTGCACACCGAGGCGACCCGCTGCGCCCCGTCCGCCAGCCGTCGCAGGTGTCCCAGCAGCTCCTCGTCTCGGGCCGCCGCCTCAGCGCCCCAGCCGCCGACCACCAGCAGGGTGTGCGGCGGCTCGGCGATCCGGGCGAGGTCGGCCGTCACCCCGATCCGCACCCGCGACGAGGTGATCACGTCCCGGCCTCCGAGAGAGGCGGTGACCACGCGGTACGCTCCCCGGCCGGTGATCTTGCCGACCGTGTCGAACACATCGACCGGTCCGGCCACGTCGAGGAGCTGGATGTCGTCGTAGAGTGCGATCACCACGTCCCGTATACCGCTCGCTGCCATGCCACGAGTATCCGAGACCTCCGGACGTGTCCGCAACGACGGGCACCCCTCGGATCCTGCCACCCGTTCCCCCGGGCATGCACGGGACCGCGCGGCGAGCGCAGTGGTCGGGACATGGTCCGGGTGGCGGGGTCGCTGGTGACCAACCAAGTCCGCGCCTACGACCTGCTGCGGTTCTCACCATGTGCGGCTTGGGGAGCGCCGGGCCTCGCCCCCTGCCCGCCATGATCTCCTGGACCTGCTCGAAGGTCTCCATGTCGACCAGAGCCTCGTGGACACGCTGGTTCGACCAGATCCAGGCGTCCTCGCCGTTCCAGCGCATCTTGGCGGTATGGCGCCCGCCTGCGTCAGCCGATGGCCTCGGCCCAAGGCGTCGCGTACCAGGTCGGCGTGTACACGTCGAAGTCACGGGCGCGGGATGTTGCGCAGATTTGAGCGGGCGAGTTGGATCATGCGGCCCACGCCGCCGCTGAGCACGATCTTGCTGGTCGTGGTGGCGAAGCCGGCCAGTTGCTGTCCGGTGATGTGTGGGGGCATGGACAGGGCGTTGGGGTCGGTGACGAGATCGAGGAGGGCCGGTCCGTCGTGCTCCAGCGTCTGGCGCAGCGCGTCTCGCACATCTCGTGGATCGTCGACCCGTATGCCGTGAACTCCGGCCGCGCGGGCGATCGCCGCGTAGTCGGTCGGCGGGTAAGTCGTGCCGTACGGCGGGAAGCCGGCGACCATCATCTCCAGATCGACCATGCCGAGTGCGGAGTTGTCGAACAGCACGATCTTGACCGGCAGGTCGTACTGCGTCAGCGTGAGCAGGTCGCCCATCAGCATGGAGAATCCGCCGTCACCGGACAGGGAGATGACCTGCCGGCTGCGGTCGGTCAGTTGCGCGCCGATGGCTTGGGGCATGGCGTTGGCCATCGACCCGTGGGAGAAGGAGCCGAGCAGGCGTCGCCGACCGTTCGGGGACAGGTAACGGGCCGCCCAGACGGTGCACATCCCGGTGTCGACGGTGAAGATCGCATCCTCAGCGGCCTCGCCGTCCAGCAGGGAAGCGACGTATTCGGGATGGATCGGCCGGTGCTGCTCGACGTCGCGGGTGTAGGCGGCGACGGCGCCCTCCAGGGCGTCGGCATGCTTCTTGAGCATCCGGTCCAGGAAGCGGCGGTCACTCTTCTCCCGCACTTGCGGCGTCAGCGCGCGCAGGGTCTCGCGGACGTCGCCCCAGACGGCCAGGTCCAGTTTGCAGCGGCGGCCCAGGTTCTCGGGGCGGATGTCGACCTGGACGATGCGCACGTCGTCGGGCAGGAAGGCGGTGTAGGGAAAGTCGGTGCCGAGCAGGATGAGCAGGTCCGCTTCGTGCATCGCGTCGTAGGCGGCGCCGTAGCCGATCAGGCCGGACATGCCGACGTCGAATGGGTTGTCGTACTGGATCCATTCCTTGCCGCGCAGCGCGTGTCCGACCGGTGCCTTGACGCGTTGGGCGAAGGCCATGACCTGCTCGTGGGAGCCGGCCGTGCCGCTGCCGCAGAACAGGGTCACCTTCTCGGCCTGGTCGACCAGCCGGGCCAGCTCGGCGATCTCGGCCTCACCGGGCCGTACGGCCGGCCGCTGGGTGAGCAGAGCTGGTTCGACGGTCCGCTGCGGCGCGTCCTGGCCGGCGATGTCTCCCGACATGCTGACGACCGCGACGCCCGAGCGACCGATCGCGTGCTGGATGGCGGTCTGCAGGATGCGCGGCATCTGTTCCGGATGTGAGATCAGCTCGGAGTAGTGGCTGCACTCGGCGAACAACCGGTCCGGGTGGGTCTCCTGGAAGAACGAGGTGCCGATCTCGGCGCTGGGGATGTGGGCGGCCAGCGCCAGCACCGGTGCCATGCTGCGCTGCGCGTCGAACAACCCGTTGATCAAATGCAGATGACCTGGGCCGCAGCTGCCCGCACACGCGCCCAGACGCCCGGTGAGCTGCGCTTCCGCACCTGCCGCGAACGCTCCAACCTCCTCGTGCCGCACCTGCACCCACTCGATCGCCGGATGGCGGCGCATGGCGTCGGTGACGGGATTAAGGCTGTCACCGACAACGCCGTACAACCGCTCGACCCCGGCTCGCGCAAGGATGTCGACGAACTGCTCCGCGACGCTCTGCTTGGCCATATCCCGACGCCCCCGTCTGCTCGAACCCCGGCCGACCTGCGGACCCCCGTCCCTGATCGGCCGAATCTCCATCGAATCGCCTTGTCCGGCTGGATTCCCCTAGCGTTCCCGTTTCCGCCGGCACCAGCCCTCCGGCGTCGGCGAACTCCCCGCCGACCACCAACTCCTCCTGAAGACCATGACGACCGCGGACGGCCCGCTGCTGTGCTAGCGTTCCCGTTTCCGCCGGCGCCAGCCCTCCGGCGTCGGCGAACTCCCCGCCGACTACCAGCTTCTCCTGAAGACCGTGACGACCGCGGACGGCCCGCTGCTCTGCAAGCGCATCTGCCAAGTGGCCGGGCTGGGCACCGCATCGGGGCAGGTGGAGGGCATCCGGGCCAAGCTGAACCGGCCGGCCGCAATGCGTGTCGCAGACGAATGGTCGATGTGATGTGTTCGGCTGGTCGCGGGCCGCTGACAGGAGCAGAAGGGGGTACTACCGGCCGGGTCGCCTCGGGCGTTTCAGCCCGGGGCGCCTCGACCGGTGGCACACCATCATGGGGCGCCACCGATCCACCCCGCCGCCGTAGATCCGCGGCCGACGTCCGTCCCCTCGCGCAGGGCGGGTCCCCTCGCGCAGGGCGGTCACGCCACGTGCGCTCGATCGGCAGCGCCGGGCTGGTCGGGTGTTCCGTGGCTGGGCCAGGCGACGTCGTCAACCGCCAGAAACGGCTCGTGGGCCACGGCCGCGGGGGTTACCCCGGCGAACTCCATGACGTCCCGATGCAGGTGGGACTGGTCGGCGTAGCCGCCGTCCGCCGCGACCCCGGCCGCGTCGTGCCCCGTGGCCAGGCGGTGGGCGGCATGGTCGAAGCGGACCAGTTTCGCGGCGCGCTTGGGCGGCAGGCCGATCTGCGCGTGGAATCGCGACCACAGGCGCTTGCGGCTCCATCCGAGCTCGGCCGCCAGCCGCTCCACCCGAACCAGGCCGCGGCTGCCCACGATCCGATGCCAGGCCCAGGCCACCTCCGGCTCGACCGGCGACCCCGCCTCACACCGGCGGGCGAACAACGCCTCGATCAACGCGAAGCGATCCTGCCAGGAGGAGACCTCGCCCAGTTGCTCGCTGATCCGGGACGCCTGCCTGCCCCACAGGTCGTCCAGCGTCGCCACGCAGCCGTCCAGCTCGGCCGGGCCGACGCCCAGAATCGCGCGGGCGACCACGGGGGACAGGCGCACCTGAACACACGCGATGTCCTGGCCTCGCACCCACACCGCGCCGCTGAGCCCGAGCCCGGCGACAAGACTTCCCCGGTGCTGCCGCCCGGCGACGTCCTCAACGACGGGCGGGCCGGCCCTCAAGTCCAGAACCAGCGTCACGGCCGGGTGCGGAATCATCCTGTGACCCTCCGGAGCCATGCCCCGGTCAAGGAAGCCGGCCATGGTGACACCCGTCACCCGGCTGCGCCGCACTGAGGATTCGACGTCCCACACAACGGCATCGTCACGTTCGCGCACAGTGGACCGCATGCTCCCATGCTAGAGGAGCCGAAGCGAGGGGAACATTTGTCCAATCCACCGGCGCGCACCGGCGGCGACAGTGGGCTCATGACCATTCCTGACGGCACCACGGACGGTTCGACCCTGGCCCTGGACGACGGCGACGTCTACGTGTGCCAGGACGGCCCCCACGATGCCCCCGCACTCGTCCTCGTCCACGGGTCCGCCTCCTCGGCACGCTCGTGGGACGCGCTGGTTCCGCTGCTGACCGGATCCCATCGCGTCATCCGGATCGACCTGCTCGGGCACGGCCGATCGGCCAAACCGGACGGCCACAGCTACGCGACCCCGGACCAGGCACGCCGGGTCGGACAGGCACTTGACCGGCTCGGCGTCGAGCACGCCATATTCGTCGGCCATTCCAGCGGCGGCGTGGTCGCCACCGCCCTCGCCGAGCGACGACCCGATCTGGTGACTGCGCTCGTGCTCATCAACACCGGACCCAGCCTGGACGCCTTCATCGCGGCGGGGTCCGCCGCCATCGACCCCACGCAGTGGCCGCCGACCGACGAGCAGATCCGCCAGTTCGCGAGCACCGGTTTCAGTCGCGCCGGCTACCAGATCCCGCAACAGCTCCTGGACGAGGTGCGCGCCATGACCTACCACACGCTCACCATGACGATGCAGGCCACAACCGGCTACCTGAAGCAGCAGGCGCTCCCGGAGCGGCTGGCGGTCCTCGGCAAGCCGCTGCTGGTGATCTTCGGTGAGGACGACCGGAGATGGCGCTCCTCGTCCGCCGCCGATTACCACGCCGTTCCCGGCGCGAGGGTCGAGCTGCTGCCCGGTCTCGGGCACTCGCCCATCCTGGAGGATCCGCAGCGGACCGCCACACCCCTGCTGGCCTTCGCCGAGATCCACGCCGCCTCGTCGACGACACGTCCGGCGGATGGCGGATGACCTCGGAAGCGGCGATCGGGACCGGCCCGGACGCCACGATGTCCAGCATGCGCACGACCTGCGCCAAGGGCGAGTACGGCCCGGCACCTTCCACGGGTCGCGGGCGATCCCGACCCGCCGGCTGAAAACTCATCACAGGAAGGTCGTCGCGGCATGACCGTCCGCCCAGGCCGGCCCGCCCTCTCATCCACCGCCCTCTCATCCACCGTCGGCTCGGCCACGGGCCGGGTCGTGACGAGATCGACGAAGACCGGAGAACGATGACCGCCACCACCGACCTCGCTCAGACGATCGAGCAGCCGGATGCCGATTCCGCGGCGGGACAGAGCATGACACGGCTGTTGCGCCCTCATCTGCGGAGTTTCGCGGCCGTGGTGATCCTGCAGGTCATCGGCGCGCTCGCGGGTCTGGCCCCGCTGCTGGCGGTCGTCGAACTGGGCCGTACCCTGCTGTCGCCCGGCCCGATCGACCACGCTCACGTCTGGACCGTGGTGATCGCGGGTGCGGCCGGCCTGCTCGTCCGGCTGCTGTTCACCGCCGCGTCGTCGGGAATCGGGCATCTTCTCGACAGCCGGGTGCAACTGACGTTCCGCCGGCAGCTGGCCGCGTCGCTGGGACGCGTCCCGATCGGCTGGTTCTCCCGGCGCCGCACCGGCGAGCTGGCCAAGGTGGTGGGCGAGGACGTGAGCGCCGTGCACCCGTTCATCGCCCACGCCCCCGGCGAGCTCGTCGCCGCGTTCGTGGTGCCGCTGGTGTCGCTGATCTACTTGTTCACCGTCGACTGGCGGCTCACGCTGATCACGCTGATCCCGGTGGTGCTGGCGATAGCGCTGGTCCCGCTGCTGATGCTGCCCGCCAGGACGCGCGAGCAGGAGGCCTACGACGCGGCCATGGGACGGATCGCCAGTTCCGTCGTCGAGTTCGTGCAAGGCATCTCGGTGGTCAAGGCGTTCGGCGGAGGCGAGCGCGCCCACCGCACGTTCCTGACGGCCGCCGACGACTTCGTCAGCATCTTCTCCCGCTGGGTGCGCGGCATGTCCGTGATCGCCGCCGGGATGCAGCTGGCGCTGTCGCCGCCGTTCGTGCTGCTCATCGTGCTGATCGGTGGCGCGGCGCTGATCACGTCCGGTGGCCTGGCCCCGGCGGATCTGTTGCCGTTCCTGCTGCTCGGGCTGGGACTGACCGCTCCGGTGGCGGCGCTCGGCCACGGCTTCGACGATCTGCAGAGCGCCGGCCGCGCGGTCGGCCGGATCAAAGACGTGCTCGCGGTCCGGCCACTGCCCGAGCCCGCCCGCCCGCGTCCGCCGCAGGGGCACCGGGTGGAACTGCGTGACGTCCGCTTCGCCTACGACGCCGACCACGAGGTGCTGCGCGGCATCGACCTGGTACTGGAGCCGGGGACGGTCACCGCGGTCGTCGGGCCGTCGGGAAGCGGCAAGTCCACGCTGGTCCAGCTGCTGCCGCGGTTCTTCGACCCCACCCACGGCTCGGTCCTTCTCGGCGGCGTCGATCTGCGCGAGATCGGCAGCCGGGAGCTGTATCGGCAGGTGTCCTTCGTCTTCCAGGACGTCCGTCTGCTGCGCGTCTCGGTCGCCGACAACATCGCGCTGGCGGTGCCGCGGGCCGGCCGCGACGACGTGGTCCGCGCCGCCCGGCTGGCTGGCATCCACGATCGCATCCTCCAGCTGCCGCGCGGATACGACACGGTGCTCGGTGAAGAGGCCAAGCTGTCCGGAGGCGAGGCGCAGCGGATCTCGATCGCCCGCGCGCTGCTGGCCGACACGCCCGTTCTGGTGCTGGACGAGGCGACCTCCTTCGCCGACCCGCAGACCGAGCAGGCGGTCCGCCGGGCCCTGGCGACGCTGAGCGGCGACCGCACGATCGTCGTCATCGCCCACCGGCTGGAGACGGTCGCCGACGCCGACACCGTCGTGGTGCTGGAGGACGGAGCGATCGTCGAACGCGGCAGGCCCGCCGACCTGCTGACACGAGGCGGAAGGTACGCCGCGTTCTGGCGATCCCACCAATCCGCCGAGATCGAAACCCACGGTGGCGCACTGCGAGGAGACGAGCCCCGATGATCCGAATGCTGCTGCGCGTGCTCGGAGACGAGTACGCCCGGGCGATGCGCCGCACCGTGATCCTGATGACGATCACCGCGGTGGTCGAAGGTTTGTCCTACGCGCTGCTGGTCCCGGTGCTGCGGGCGCTGCTCGGCAGCACGCCCGCGGACGCCGTGCCCTGGCTGGTCGCGTTCGGGGCCGCGGTCGCCCTCTACGCCGTGCTGCGCTACATCAGCGACTTGTCCGGCATGCGGGTCGGGACCACCATGTTGCGCGGCATGTATCACCGGCTCGGCGAGCACCTGGCCCGCCTCCCCCTCGGCTGGTACAACGCCGGTCGCATCGCCGAGGTGTCCGTCCTGGCCGGCCGCGGCCTCCTGCAAGCCATGGGCGTGGCCGCGCATCTGCTGGCACCGTTCATCTCCGCCCTGGTCACGCCACTGACCATCGTGGCCGTGATGATCGCCTTCAACTGGCGGATGGGGCTGGCCGCGTTGCTCGCCGCACCCGTCGTGGCGGCGATCCAGGCCTGGACGACACGCGCGACGGCCGCCGCCGACGCCGAGCATCACGAACGCGACCAGGAGGCCGGCGGGCGCGTCATCGAATTCCTCCAGGCCCAGCCGGTGCTGCGGGCCGGCGGCCGGACCGGCGAACGCTTCCAACTGCTCGACGACTCGCTGCTGGATGCCCAGCGCGCCTCCCGCCGTACCGTGCTGGCGACGCTGCCCAGCGCCGTGGGGCTGACGCTCACCGTGCAGGCGATCTTCACCGGGCTACTGGTCCTGGGCGCCTACCTCGCGCTCGGCGGGAACATCGGCGCGGCGGAGATCCTGGCGATCCTGGTGCTGGCCGCCCGCTGCGCCGACCCGCTGCTGTCGCTGTCGGACATCGGCGGCAAACTCCGCGGCGCGCGTTCGGAGCTGGCCCGACTCGAGACGGTGCTGCGCACCGAGCCGCTGCGGGAACCTCGCGCGCCGATCCAGCCGGCGCACCACGGCCTGGAGTTCGACGCCGTCACCTTCCGGCACGGCGAGCGCACGGTGTTCGACGAGGTGTCGCTCACCGTCCCCGAGGGACAGCGGCTCGCGGTCGTCGGGCCGTCCGGCGCGGGCAAGAGCACGCTGCTGCAGCTGCTGGCGCGGTTCTACGACGTGGACGCCGGCGCGGTGCGCGTGGGAGGCGTGGACGTGCGCGCGATCAGCACCGAGGCGTTGACGGCGCGGATCGCCATCGTCTTCCAGGACGTCTACCTCTTCGACGGCACCATCGAGGAGAACGTGCGCCTGGGCCGTCCCGACGCCGACGAGGCCGAGGTACGGGCCGCGGCGGCCGCGGCACAGCTGGACGAGGTGATCGAGCGCCTGCCCGGTGGATGGGCGACGAACGTCGGCGAGGGCGGCGCGTCGCTGTCCGGTGGTGAGCGCCAGCGGGTCTCGATCGCGCGGGCGCTGCTGAAGAACGCCCCCATCGTGCTGCTCGACGAGGTGACCTCCGCGCTGGACCCGGTCAACGAGGCAGCCGTCCACGAAGGCATCGAACGCCTGATGGCCGGCCGGACGGTGGTGATGGTGGCCCATCGGATGCGCACCGTCCAACGCGCCGACCGCGTCGTCTTCCTGGACGGCGGCCGGATCGCGGAGGAAGGCAGCCACGACGAACTGCTCGGCCACGGCGGCCGCTACACCGACTTCTGGAACATCTCCATGGCTCCCGCTACGCGGGAATGAGCCGGAGCTCGGGCGAATTGCCAGGGGTGCCACTGGTCGGGTTCTTCGCCGCGTTGGCATCAGACGCAGGGACAGCCGTCAGCCCGGCAACCCCAGCCCGGTGAGAAGCCGCCGTGTCATGCGCTCGAATGATTGCCGGGGATCGTCGGGCGGGTCGAGGGTCGAGTCCGCCATGGCGGCCGCGATCAGAGGGTGGCGCCCGTCGGCGGCGAGCTGGGCTTGATAGGCCGCCTGGGCGGCTTGGCGGGCCGTGGGCGTTCGCCGTTCCTGAATCTCGATGTGCGCGAACAGCGTCACCAGGCCGTTCAACAGGCTGATGGCCTCGAGCTTCTGGCGTCCCGTCATCGGTACGTGCTGGAGGGCGCGCAGCGCGTGCTCCAGGTAGTCGGCGGCGCGAGGGCCCAGCCGGGTTCGTTCAACGGGGACGTCCAGAAGCCAGGGATATCGCAGGTACAGGTCTTTGGTGCGGACGGCCAGTGAGAGGAGGTCTTCGACCGGATCGCCGGTGAGCGGGACGCTGAGGTCGATCTCGCCGGTCACGGTGTCGTGCATCAGGTCGATGAGGTCGTCACGCGTGGCGACATACCGATAGAGGGAGGCCGGGCCGGTGCCGAGCGCCTTGGCGATCTGCCTTGTGGACACCGCCGCCAGCCCGCCCGCGATGGCCAGGTCGATGGCGACCACGGCGATCTGCGCCCGGCTGCGTTCGGGTGCGGGACCGCGCGCGCCCCGTTCGGGTCTCATCCATATGCTCGCCGGTTCTTCGGGCACCCGCTCTCCTTCTGCCTGGGTATGACTGCTATCTTAGAATACTGCGAACATCGATCGCAGTATTGGGAGGCAGTCGTGACCACATCCCAGGCGTGGACTCCGGTCCGCTGGGCCACACACGCCGGCGTCCGCCTGGCCTTCGACCGGCTGACCGGCAACGATCAGGGAGAACCTCTGCTGCTGATCACCGGCCTCGGCGTCTCCCGGCTGTGGTGGCCCCAGGGACTGAGCGAGGCCTTCGGCGCAGGCGGCTTCGCCGTGGCCCGCTACGACCAGCGGGACGCAGGACAGTCGACCCGCCTGCCGGCCACCGCGGCACGCAGCCCCATCGCAGCGCTGTTCGGCAGGCGCGGTGCGGCCTACACCGCAGAGGAGATGACCGACGACGCGATCGCCGTGCTGGACGCGCTGGGCTGGGAGTCCGCGCACCTGTTCGGCGTCTCGCTCGGCGGCGCCATCGCCCAGCGCATCGCCATACGGCACCCCGGCCGTGTCCGAACGCTGACGACGATGTCGGCCGTCCCCGGCGACGCAGCGGGCCTGGAGACCATCCGGTACGTCCGGCTGAGCACGCTCGTCAAGCTTTCGCGCCTGAAATTTCCCGACACGGTCGAAGGCGACATCGAATCCGGTGTCGCCGTCGCCCGGCTCGTCTCCTCGCCCGGTTACCCGTTCGACGAGCGATCCTCTCGCGAGGCGATCACGCGCATCGCCGACGCGGGCGTCCGGGACGCGCGAAGCCAGAGTCGTCAGATCGGCGCCCAATGGCACGGCCCGCCGATCAGCACGATCAAGGCGCCCACGCTGGTGCTGCACGGGGAGGGCGACCCCTTGATCCGCCCCAGCGCGGCCCGCCGGATCGCGGTTCGCGTCCCAGGCGCGCGCCTGCGGATCCTCCCAGGCGTCGGTCACGAACTGCCCGAGCCCGTGTGGGACACGATTGTCGACGAGGTTCTCGGCCTTCGTTCCTGAAGACCTTCCTGACCATGCGAGCGCATACCAAATCGGAGGTGGGGCGTTCAGTTGAGGTGCTGTGGTTCTGTTCGCGTGCAGCGGCAACGTTTGTCGATGAGACTCGGCTTGGCCGCTACCGGGACTTTTCATTCCAATGCTCGTCATGCCCCGACACGCAATGAAGCCCACGCTCGCCAAGCCACTACCAGCGGCGACAACCCAAGATCGATAATTACGGCTGGGATATCAGGGAAGCGTGCACAGCAGGCCTAGTTGTCTTCGATGTTGGCCCATGTCGCCGCGAACGAGCCGTAGAGTCCATGCTCAACCAACAGCTCTTTTGCCCTTCAGCGGGGAAAGCTTCCATATGGATGTTTCCTTCCAGATCGTTTCGTTATGTGGGAGTGGTTCTCTTCGACGCCAAGCCCGCGCTGGAACGCCTGTGCGACTGGTACGAGCGGATCTCGCTGATCTGGCCCGACAGCGCCTACGCGGGCAAGCTCATTCCCTGGGCCAAGAAGCACCTCCGGCTCGCCCTGGAGATCGTCAAACGCAGCGACGATGTCAGCGTGATCATCCTCATGGGACGACGACTCGCACGATCCGCCTCTCCCCAATCGACCTGACGATCAGTTTTTTGTACACAGGCCCGGTACGAAATCCGTCTCGCGGGGCCCTTGGGCGGTGTCCCGTTTCGTAACCGCGAGCCCGGCACGGGGTGCGGCGGAGCGAGCAGCGGGCGGACACGCCCTGCCGGGCACACGGGCGATGGACCGGCATGTTCGCATACGTAGCATATGCAGCATCTATGCATTCGCTGACCTATGGTGAACTGGCGCGTCAACGGGAAAGGACGCCACCCTGAGCGATCAGCATGCACTCAGACGGAGCATTTCAGCATGGGCCGAATCACCTGTTGTCCAGCGGCAGATCTCACGCAGCCCATCCACGGCGCCGCGGTGGCATCACCTTGAAGCGCCGATGAGAACGACCGCGCACAAATCTGCTGCACCGCGATAGCGCCAGAACCGAGCCAAGGATCTCAGCTATTCGGAAGGACATGGGACATGCCGCTGAGAATTGTCGGCTACAACTTGAGCCATGACAGCAGCGCTTGCCTGATCGAAGATGGACGAGTCACCGCCGCGCTCGCTCTGGAACGGACCAGTGGCGTCAAACGGGGCATTGTTCCCACGCATGCGTACGCCCCGGCGATGGCCCGGTTGACGCGCGACCTCCTGGCTTCGGCCGGTCTGAAAGCGGCCGGCATCGACTATTGGATCGCCACCTCCACCGAATCGCAGGACCAGACCGCGGAAGATCAGTTGATCGACGCCTTGGGATCGCTGGCGGACCGGGACTCCTGCCTGGCCCTGCCGCATCCTGGCCACCATCTCGCGCACGCCAGCGCCGCCTTCTACACCAGCGGCCTGCCCGACGCGGCCGCGCTCGTGATCG
Source organism: Dolomitihabitans soli (assembly GCF_022213955.1). GTDB lineage: Bacteria > Actinomycetota > Actinomycetes > Streptosporangiales > Streptosporangiaceae > Streptosporangium_A > Streptosporangium_A soli. The sequence goes on from NZ_JAKNTW010000030.1 coordinate 27,288, forward strand.
ATTCGTACGGTTCCCTGATCGGGCGTTCGCGCGAGCGGGAGAGCGCTTTCATGTTTCGCCGCGGCGAAGATCCCCGGCTCGTCTGGCGCAATATCCGCGACGATGACCGCATCGCGGGGCGACGCCGGAACGGCGAACTGTGGATTCCCGGCGAACTGAGCGGCATCGGGGAACTCTATCGAGTCGTCACCCTGGCCCTGGGCTTCTCCGAGAATGGATCGACGTACGACGACGCGGGGAAGACCATGGGGCTTTCCGCTTACGGCCGGCGGCTCTCATCCGGCAATCTGTTCATCAGCGTCGACGGCGGCTCCCTGTCATTCGAAGGCGCGACGGACAATTTGGTCGATCTCAAAGTAGCAGCGCGCCGCGGTGACGGTGTCAAGTTACTTCCCCGTCCCGCCGACGGCCCGATCGAGCAGTTTCACAAAGACCTGGCGGCGCAGATTCAGGCGGAATTCGAAGAAGCATGCATGCATCTGATCAACGATATCCTGGCTCGCACCGGAAGTTCTAATCTGGTGCTTTCAGGCGGATGTTTTCTCAATTCCCTGCTCAACGCTCGGGTCGCCCGGGAGATCGATCTCGAGAACATCCACATCTTTCCGGCGGCCACCGACGACGGAAACGCGATCGGCGCCGCGCTGTACGCCCATCATGTCCTGCTCAAGGACCAGACCCGCGGTGGCACGGCCAGGGGCGACGCAGCGATGCGGCATACGTTCCTCGGCCCCGCTCGCCTGACCACCGAACCGGATCACACCATCGACGCCCTCGCCAGGGAATGGGAGCTCTCCGCGGTCCGTCATCACAGCCCCCGCTCGGCGGCCCAGGCCGGCGCCCTGGCCATCGCGCGTGGCGAGATCATCGGCTGGTTCCAGGACCGGGCGGAGTTCGGGCCTCGCGCGCTGGGCTCGCGATCGATCCTGTGTCACCCCGGAATCGCCGGCATGAAAGATCGGCTGAATGCGCGGGTGAAGTTCCGGGAGGCCTTCCGGCCGTTCGCCGCCTCGATACTCGCCGAGCACGCCGCACAATGGTTCGACCTTCCGGCCCGTGACAGCCCTTTCATGCTGATGATCTGCCCGGCCCGGCCGGAGTGCGCCGATCTCGTGGCGGAGGTCGTCCACGTCGATGGAACCTCTCGGCTGCAGACCGTCGACCCGGACCTGCCTGGGAGTTTTCGGGCACTCATCGAGGAGTTCCACCGGCTCACGGGCCTGCCGCTGGTTCTCAACACCAGTCTGAACATCCGAGGCAGGCCGATCGTCGAGGATCCCCGCCACACGATGGAATTCCTGTACGGCACCCGTCTCGACCGCCTTTTTCTCGGCGACCATGAGATCGAGGGCCCGGACCTCGCCGCCCTGTGCCCGCAGCGGAGCGAAACAGCGCCTGCCCGGCATGCCGATCCGCACGTCGAGCAATTGCTGGAGTACGCGACGGGCGACCTGCCGGTACGGAAGATCGCCATCGCCCTGGGCGTCACCGAGGACGAGGCCGTGGATCTGACCCTGGACCTGCGTCGCCGCGGACTGGTGCGCTGGGCGGCGGTTCCCGCGCTGCCCGAACCCCGCTTCCCGCTGCCTCAGTACGACTCCGAAGTGGGAGGATGAGACGGGCCATGGCCATCGATCTCGCGGATCCGGACCTTTACGCGTCCACCGGCGGCCTGGCCGAGCTGAGGTTTCTGCAACAACGCCACCCCGTCTATTGGAACGGCCTGCGCGAGGGCGGCGGATTCTGGGCGTTGACGCGCTACGCCGACGCGCTCAAGGTCTACCGGAGCCCCCGGGCCTTCACCTCGGAGCAGGGTATCCAGGTAGGCCAGATATCGACCGACCGCCTGCCGGCGGCGGGAAAGATGCTGGTGCTGTCCGACCGCGGCGAACACCGTCGCATCAAGGCCATCGTCAGCCGGCACCTGACGCCGGGCGGGCTGCACGAACTCCTACCCGAAGTGCGCAGGGCGGCGCGCGAAGCCATTGACGAGTTCGTCGATTCCGAGCCGTTCGACTTCGTCACCGAGATCGCGAGCCGATTGACCATGACGGCTTTGGGAGGTCTGCTGGGCATTGCCTCGGCAGATCTCCGATCGGTGGCCAGGTGGACGGAGACCGCGTTCGGATCCACCACCGGGCCGGACGTCGGCGTGGTCTCACCGTCCGAGGTCATGACCGCCAACACCCAGCTGTTCGTCTACTTCGCCGGCGTGCTCGCGCAACGCAAGAAGGCTCCTCGGCCGGATCTGCTGAGCGCCTTGGCGAACTCCCGATCCACGTCCGGCGAACAACTCAGCGACGAAGAGATCCTGTTCAATGTCCACCTCCTTCTGGCCGGTGGGCACGAGAGCACACGACAGGCGCTGACCGGATGCGCCGTGGCCTTCAGCGAGCATCCCGATCAATGGCAGCGGCTGCGGAACGACCCATCGCTGGTGGAGACGGCCATCGACGAGATTCTTCGCTGGTCCGCGCCGAGCCTGAACGTCATGCGTACCGCCACCGAGGACTTGGAGATCAACGACACCCTCATCAAGAAGGGGCAGCGGGTGACGATCTGGAACCCGATCGTCAACCGGGACGAGAGCGTCTTTCCTCAGGCGCACACCTTCGATGTCGGCCGGCAGCCGAACCGCCATCTCACCTTTGGCGCCGGCAGCCACTTCTGCCTGGGCGCCTGGCTCGCCCAGCAAGAGCTGCGCATCCTCATCGAGGAGCTGGCCCTTCGGGCGAGCCGCCTCGAAGTGACGGGCTCCGCACGGCGGTCGAGATCGAACCGCACCTGGGGCTTCGACTACCTCCCCACCCGCCTGCTCAGGTACGAAGGGGGACACGATGCGAAGTGAGGCACGGACCTGGTCACAGGTCTCGGAGCACCAGCTCGCGCGCATGTGGCCCGTACGAGGCACAGATGGTTCCCGCACTGTCAATGCCCTCGCTCACCTCGTCTGTCACCTCCCTTTCGATGGTGCGCGATTCCGCCGGGCGGTCAGCCTGACGGCCGTCCGGCATCCCGCGCTGCGCAGCCGGTTCGACCTGCTTCCCGGCCACGAACCACGGCAGGTGGTGGACGCCGTCGCCGAGATCGGCCCCGCCATCGCGGATCTGCGCGGCCTGGCCGATCCGCGCACCGAGCTTCGCCGGTGGATCCGGGCCGAGGCCGCGAAGCCGTTCGAGCTGAGCCGGGCCCCGCTCGTACGGCTGAGCGGCCATCGCTTGACGGAGGATGAGTTTCACATCGTCCTGGTGGCTCATTCCGCCCTTCTCGACCGTCACAGCCTCCCCCGGATCTTCTCGGACCTGCTCACCGCCTACCACGCGTCGCCCGCCCACGGCGAACCGGATCCGGCGGCTCCGGCCTCGCCGCCACCGGCCTTCACCACGCCGAGCCCCGACGCGGCGGCCGTCCAGGAGTGGGCCGCGACCTTTCACGAGATCACCGCTGCCCCACCCCAGCACTGGATCGCTCCCGCGCAGGAAGAGCCTGTCGAAAAGGGGGAAAGCGACCGGTCCGGGTCAGTACCACCGCAGATCGAGGCCGAGCTGCCGCCGGAGCTGGTCGGCGGGCTGCAGCAGGCCGGCGAGCGGCACAACGTCTCGATCGCCGACATCCTGCTCACCGTGCACGGCAAGGCGGTGGCGCTGAGCACCGGTCGCTCCAGCGTCGCGATCGAGTTGGAGGCGGACCTCCATCAGCTCGACGTGCCGCGTCCCGTGGGCATGCTGACCGCGACCCTGCCCGTCCTGATCGCGCTGCCGTCCTCCTGGCAGGCCGCGGTCGACCAGGTACGCGAAACCCGCAGAGCCGCCCTCGCCGCGGCCTTCTCCCCCGTGCGGCTGCAACGGATCCGCGACGTGGAGCAGGTGCCCGACGCGACCTTCGTCTACAGCACGTGGTCGCTCGAGGCGGACCTGCTCGACGGCGCGCGGGGGGCCATCACACCGCTGGCGACGACCCGTACCGAGCGCTCGTCCCGGCCCGCCCCGACGGCGGAGATCGGCCACGCCCACCTGCCCTTCAGTGGCACCATCGCCGCGGAGTTCTTCCACGCGACGGCGCAGGGCCGCATCCTGCTCAGGATCACCGCCGCGCCCGGCCTCACCAGCGGGCAACTGGGCGAGGTCATGCGGTTGCACCTGGAGGCACTGCGCCACTACCTGTCCAGCGATGACGACCACAAACCGCTGCCGGCCCTGACCGCCGCACAACGCGACCTGACGTTGACGCGCTGGAACCTCCACCCCCGGCCTTACGACCTCGACCGTCCGGTCCACGAGCTGTTCGAAGAACAGGTGCGCCGCACCCCCCATGCCACCGCCGTCACCGACGGCCAGGTCACCCTCACCTTCGACGAGCTCAACGCCCGCGCCAACCGGCTCGCGCGCCACCTGCGGACGTACGACGTGGGGGTCGGCGGGACGGTGGGCGTCTACACCACCCGAGACGCGAACATGCTGGTGGCCTTCCTCGCGGTCATCAAGGCCGGCGCCGCCTACGTCCCCTTGGACCCGCACCAGCCCGCGCCGCGGACGGCCTACATGCTGCAGGACTCACGCGCGCTGCTCGTCCTGGCCGACGACCGCCACGTCGGCACCCTGCCCCCGGGCCCCTGGCGCATCCTCCTCGTCGATGAGCCCGCACCGGACGCGGCGCGCCTGCCCGGCACGAATCTCGGGCGCACCAGTGACGCCGACGACCTGATGTACGTCATCTACACCTCGGGCTCGACGGGCCGGCCGAAGGGCGTCGAGGTCCCGCACCGCGGCGTGGCGAACTACCTGCAGCACGGCATCGACATCTACGCCCGGCGCGGCCACGGCGGGGCGCCGGTCTTCTCCTCCGTGGCCTTCGACATGGTCGTGCCCAATCTCTACATCCCCCTGCTGATCGGGGAGCGAGTGTGCATCCTCGGTGAAGATCTCAGCCTGTTCGACATCGCCGACACGCTGGCACGACTGGCCCCCTTCACCTTCATCAAACTGACCCCCGGGCAACTGGACACCTTCAGCGAGCTGATCCAACCGGCCGCCGCCCGGCGTCTGGCCGGGACCTTGGTCGTCGGAGCCGACGCGTTCTCCGTACGTGCCCTCCGGCATTGGCGGCGGCTCGACCCCGAAACCCCCATACTCAACGAGTACGGCCCGACCGAAGCGTCGGTCGGCAACACCGTCCACGTCGTGGACGGCAGCGAGGACGGCGACCTGATCCCCATCGGCCGTCCCATCGCCAACACCACCATGTACGTCCTCGACGAGGAGCTCACGCCCCTGCCCATCGGTGTGCCCGGTGAGCTGTACATCGGCGGCTCGTGTGTCGTGCGCGGGTACGCCCATCGCGAGCAGCTCACCCGGGAACGGTTCATCCCCGATCCGTTCGACTCCCGGCCCGGCGCGCGCCTGTATCGCACCGGCGACATCGGCCGCTGGTCGCCCCAAGGCGTGCTGGAGTTCCTGGGCAGAGTCGACGACCAGCTCAAGATCCGGGGCTATCGTGTGGACCCCGCCGAAGTCGAGGCCGCCATCGCGCGTCATCCGATGGTCGCGGAGGCGACGGTGACCCGTGTGGGCGCCACCCGCGAAACGGTCGCGCTGGCCGGCTATTACGTTCCCCGCGGCGCTGTCACCCCTGAGTTGCTGAGGACCTTTCTCAGCGAGTCTCTGCCCGACTACCTCGTGCCCGGCTTCTTGATCTCCGTGGCCGAGATCCCGTTGAACAGCAACGGCAAAGTGGACCGCAAGGCGCTGCCGGCTCCTGGGCGGCATCAGGCCGGCAGCGCCCGCGTCCGCGCGGCGGCGGTCACGGCCCGCGGCGAGCTGGCCGCCGACGTGTGGCGACGGGTCCATGAGCTCGCCGAGGTCACCGTGGACACCCGGCTCACCACGTCCGACGGCGACCTCACCCGCGACGTGCAGGTCGCCGCCCGGCTGGCCGAGGAGGGCGTCCTGCCCGTCGAGCAGGTCCTGGATCTGATCCGCAGAAGCGCGACCTTCGGTGAGTTCGCCGCCCTGCTGGATCAGCAGGGCCACCCATCGGCACGCCCCGGACCGGCGGGGACGTCCCCGCCTGCCCACCCGGGCACGCGGTGAGGAGGAAAGGTGATTCCCATGGGCGCCGGCAGCGAACCGGACATCAATGGTGAGCGGCTGTTGCGACGCCTGCGCGACCTGTCGGCCTTCGGCCGGACGGCCGAAGGCGGTATCACGAGACCCGGCTTCAGCGAGGCCGGCCGTCAGGCCGACGCCTTTCTGATCGGCCAGGCGCGGCGCGCGAACCTGCACGCGGAGATCGACGCCGCGGGCAACGTGCTGTTCGGCCGCGCCGCCATCGACCGGACCCGCCCGACCCTTCTGATCGGCTCGCATCTCGACACCGTGGTCAACGGCGGATGGCTGGACGGCGCGTACGGCGTGGTGTCCGCACTCGAGGTGGTCCAGGTCCTCGCCGAGCGGCACATCGACCTCGGCTGCGACGTGGCCGCCATCGCCTTCGCCAACGAGGAGGGGGCCCTGTTCCCGCAGGCGTTCTGGGGTTCCATGGTCGCCGCGGGAATGCTGAGTTCCCTGCCCGAGCAACCGGCCGATCACGACGGCGATCCTCTCGCCCCTGCCCTGGCCCTGGCCGGCGGCGACCTCGAGGCGTTGCCCACCGCGGTATGGCCATCGCCCAGCGTGCGCGGCTATCTGGAGCTCCACATCGAGCAGGGCCCGATCCTTGCGGCCGGTCCTGAGCGGATCGGCATCGTGGACGCCATCACCGGCCGAGCCGTCCTGGCCGTCGACTTCACCGGCGAGGCCGCGCACGCCGGCACCACTCCCCTGGCCGCCCGCGCCGACGCGCTCCTGGGCGCCGCTCATCTGATCACCGCCACCCGCGAGCTGGCCGAGCAGGGCCTCTGCCACGTCGCGAGCGTGGGACACGTGCAGGTGGAGCCCAACTCGGCCAACACCCTTGCCGGCCATGCCCGCCTGCTGGTCGACCTACGCGACGCGGACGCGGCACGGCTGACCAAGGCGGAAGACGCCGTACGGGATCAGGCGGGTTCCATCGCGGCCCGCTGCCGGCTCGGCGTCCGATGCCGGCGGCTGGTCCGCTCCGAGCCGACGGCCATGGACGCCGAGATGCGGCGGCACATCACCGGCAGCGCCGCCGCGCACGGCCTGGCCGCTCGCATCCTGTCCAGCGGTGCCGGCCATGACGCCCAGATCATGGCCGGGATCACGCCCTCAGGGATGATCTTCGTACCGAGCATCGGCGGTGTCAGCCACGTGCCGCAGGAGGACACCTCGCCGGCCGACCTGATCGCCGGAGCCCGCGTGCTGCTCGGCGCGACGCTGCGTGCGGCGGGACGGCGATGACGTTCCCCGGCGGGCCCCGCCACCACCCGGCGAGCGCCCCCCGCACCGCGGCGCTCCGTCTCCTCGCCTGCTCCGACCGCCGAAACAGGTACTCGCCATGACCCTGCCGTCATTGCTCTCCCCCCAGCGCTCCGGCCCTGCCTTGACCGCCTGGCTGGAACGTCACCGCGAGGACGTCCGCGGCCTGCTCCTCACGGACGGAGCCGTCCTCGTCCGCGGCTTCGCCGTCCTGCCGCCGGGCGCATTCCGCGAGGCCGCCGCGGTGATCCTCGGACCGCTCATGGACTACGTCGAGGGGGCCTCGCCACGCACCGCGGTGGACGATGGCGTCTACACCTCGACGGAGTACGCGGCCGACCAGGTCATCGCCTTGCACAACGAACTCTCCTACAGCACGCGATGGCCCGCGACACTGGCGTTCTACTGCAGAAAGGCCGCCGAGAGCGGCGGGCAGACCCCCTTGGCCGACAGCCGCAGGATCTATGCGCGCATCGAGACCGACTCCCCCTCCCCTCCGCCGACGGCCGTGCGCTATCTGCGGCACATGCATGAGGGCAAGGGCGCCGGGGTCGGCTGGCCCACGGTCTTCGCCACTGACGATCCCGGCGCGGTCGAGGCGTACTGCCGCACGCATGACATCGACTTCACCTGGCTGAGCGACGGCACCCTGCGAACGAGCCAGGTCCGGCCGGCCGCGATCGTCCATCCCGTCACCGGCGAGCGGGTCTGGTTCAACCAGGCCCACCAATGGCATCCCTCCAACGGCGGCCCCGACCTCGAAGCCCTGTGGCGGGAGATCTACGGCGACGACCTGCCCATGGACGCCAGGCTCCCTGACGGCGGCGACCTGGACCCGCACGTGCTGGACACCATCCGTGCGGCCTACCACGCCGAGCGGCGGACGTTCGACTGGCGACCGGGAGACCTGTTGTTCCTGGACAACATGCTCACCGCCCACGGCCGCGCCGCTTTCACCGGTCAGCGTGAAGTGCTGGTCGCCATGGGCGGCCCCACCCGCCTGGCCGACGTCGAGAAGGTCGGCCGGCATGGTTGAGTTCGCATCCGAGACGTGGCCGTCCGACGCCTGCGCCCGCTGGGCCGAGCGAACGCCGCGGGCCATCGCCATCGAGTGTCGCGGTCAGACCCTCACCTACCAGGAACTGGACGGGGCCACCCGCCTGGCGGCCGATCGACTGCGTCGTGCCGGTGTGCCGGCCGGCGGCCTGGTCGCGCTCCCCGCCGAACGCGACCTGGAGACGGTCGCCGCGATCATCGGCATTCTGCGGGCGCGGTGCGCGTACCTGCCGCTGGATCAGGATGCCCCGCCCGACCTGCTCCGGCAGATCCTCCACCAGGCTCAGCCGCACCTGATCCTGGCCGGCGCCCGCGACCTGGTCGCGCTCGCCGGCGGTCCGCGCGAGCCCACCGAGCCGCTTCCGCCCCCGCCGGCGGCCGTCGCCGAGCCGACGCCCGGACTGGCCTACGTGATGCCCACCTCCGGGTCAGGGGGAGCGCTGAAGCTGGTGGAGGTGGGGCAGTCCGGTGTGCGGCACAACCTCCATGCCCTCGGCGCCGCGGTCGGCGGCATCACCCCTCACGACACCTACCTGCATGTGGCCTCCTTCGCATTCTCCTCCTCCGTGCGGCAACTGTTCCTGCCGCTGCTGTACGGCGCGCGCGTGGTCATCGCGACGCAGCACCAGCGCCTGGACCCGCACGCGCTGCTGCGGCTGATCCGTGACAGCGGCGTGTCCGTCGCGGACCTCATTCCCTCGCTGCTGTCGGTGCTGCTCGACGCCGTGGACGGCCTGCCGCCGCGGGAGGTGGCCGCGGCGCTCGGGAACCGCCTGCGGATGCTGCTGCTCGCCAGCGAACCGCTGCCCGGCCGGCTCGTCGCGGCCTGGCGCGCGGCCTCCGGCCGACCCGATCTGGCCATGTTCAACATGTACGGGCAGACCGAGACCGCCGGCATCGTCTGCCTGCACCCCCTCGGCAGCAGCGATCACACGGCCCCGATCGTCCCGATCGGCACGCCGCTGCCGGGCGTCGAGATCGAACTCATCGACCCGGGAACCTCACCGGCCGGTGACGGCCTGGCCGAGATCGCCGTGGCCGGCCCGAGCCTCGCCTTCGGCTACCGGGGCGATCCCATCCTGACCGCCGACCGCTTCACGCTCGGCCCGGGCCACGACGGCGTTCCCGCCAGGCACTATCGGACCGGCGACCTGGGGCGCCTGGACGAGCGCGGCGTCCTCGCCTTCGCCGGCCGCGCGGACCGCCTGATCAAGGTGAGCGGCAAGCGGGTCGATCTCGCGCAGATCGAGACGGCGCTGCGCGAGCACGCGGCGGTGGCGGAGTCCGCCGTGGTCGCGCTGCCCACCGAACAGGGCCCGCGCCTGCTGGCCTTCGCCCGGCTGCGCGACGGCTACCTGAGCCAGGACCTGTCCGACCGCCTTCGCCTGCTGCCCAACGGGTTGCGCATCATGGACCTGCATCGCGCGGAGACCGACTTCATGTACGAGGAGATCTTCGAGCGTGAGATCTACCTGCAGCACGGCATCGGCCTGCCGGCGGACGCGTACGTCATCGACGCCGGCGCCAACGCCGGCCTGTTCGCTCTCAGCGTGGCCGCCCGATACCGGCACGCCCGCGTCCTGGCCTTCGAGCCGGCGCTGCCCACCGCCGGCATCCTCAAGGCGAATCTGCGCGCCAACGACTGCCGCAACGTCACCGTCCGCGTCCAGGGGCTGAGCGATCACACCGGGACGGCGACCCTGACGTGGTATCCGCACAGCACGGGCCTGTCCTCGGTGCACGCCGACAGTTCCGAGGAGTTGCAGACCCTGACCTCGATCATCGCCAATCAGGTACGGCATCACGCCCTTGCCGATCGGGACGAACTGCACGACCTGCTGGACGACCTGGCCGAGGCGAAGCTGGTGCAGCGCTCCCTGCCGTGCCGGCTGACGCGCCTCAGCGACGTCATCGACGCCGAGGGCATCGACCTCATCGACCTGCTGAAGATCGACGTGCAGAAGTCCGAGCTCGACCTGCTGGCCGGGATCGACGATCGGCACTGGGCGCGCATCCAGCAGATCGTCGCCGAAGTCCACGACATCGACGGGCGTCTGGAGGTCATGACCGGCCTGCTCACCCGGCGCGGCTACACCGTCGTCACGCGGCAGGACGTGATGTTCACCGGCTCCGCACTGCACTATCTGTACGCGCGCCGCCCCGGCGCCCGCCGTCCTGACCCGGCCGCTCCCGGCCTGCTCGGCGACCAGATCACCGCGGTGTCGGATCGTGAGCTGTCCCGGCATCTGGCCGACCGTCTCCCCTCGCACGCGACGCCGGCCACGGTGACCATCCTGGATGATCTTCCCCGGACTGCCAGCGGGAAGATCGATCGCGGGGTGCTCATCAGGGACGTTCCGACCAGCCTCGACACCGATGACCGGCACGCCGCCAGCCCCCTCGCCGCCGAGATCGCTGCCTTGTGGGGCGGCGTCCTGGGCAAACCGGTCGGCGGCGGTGACGACTTCTTCGCCATCGGCGGCACCTCGCTGTCGGCCGCCCGAGTGATCACGCGCGTCCGCCGCCGCTACGACCTGCCGGACCTGCCGATCAGGACCCTCTTCGATACGCCGGAACTCGACGCCTTCGCAGCCGCGGTGCACGATCTGCTGTCCCCGCGAGAGCTGCCATGACCCCCATCGAGAACGGACCCACCATGGACCTCGACGAGCAGCCCGGCAGGGCCGCATCCGGCGGCGACGCGTTCCGCACGCGCCCGCTGTCACCGGGACAGCACGGGATCGCACTCCAGCAACGCGCCGCCCCCGGCAGCCCCATCTTCAACGTCCCCGCCGCGTTGAAGCTGACCGGCCCGCTGGATCAGGCGGCGTTGCGGCGCAGCATCACCGACATCGTCGCCCGGCACGACGTGCTGCGCACCACCTTCCCCGTCCTCGACGGCGAGAACGTCACCCAAGCCGTGCATCCCCCGTGCCCCGTCGACCTGCCGGTCCACGACCTCCGGCACCTTCCGTCCGCGGAGCGCGACAGCGCGGCCTCGGCCATACTGAACGCCGCCGCCGCCGTCCCCTTCGATCTGCGGAGCGAACCGGGACTGCGATGCCTGCTGCTCACCGTGGCCGACCAGCAGCAGATCTTCTTCTGGATGACGCACCACATCATCTGCGATGGCTGGTCGAAGAGCCTGTTCGCCTCTGAGCTGTCCCAGCTGTACGCCGCCCACCGCTTCGGGCGGCCCTCCCCGCTGCCGGCACTGCCGGCGACCTACGGCGACTTCGTCACCTGGCAGCGGGCCCTCGATCCGGCCGTGCTGAGCTCTCATCTGGCCTACTGGGAGACCCAACTCCACGGCGTCGGCGACCTGCCCGAGCTTCCGCTCACCCCGCGGATCCGCCGGCCCGCCGCCACCGGCGGCCTGGGCGCCGGCATCGAACTCGCCATCGGCGCGACCACCTCCCGCGCGCTGACCGCGCTGGCCCGCCACGAGCGCGCGACCGTGTTCATGGCCCTGCACGCCGCCTTGGCCGCCGTCATCCGGCACGCCGGCGGGCAGAGCGACGTCATCGTCAACACCCCCTACGGCGAACGCCCGCCCGACTTCGAGTCGCTCATCGGCTTCTTCGTCAACGTGTTGCCGCTGCGCTTCCGCTTCACCGACACCATGACCTTCCGTGACCTGCTCAGGCAGACGCGCTCCACCGCGCTGGATGCCTACGATCACAGCCAGGCTCCCTACCACCAGGTGGTGCAGCGGCTCGCCCAACACCACGCGGGTCGCATCGGACCGTTGCCGCAGATCTCGCTCGCCTTCGCCAACCTGCCCTACCAGGACGTGGAGCTCGACGGAGTGCGCATCGAGCGCTTCCCCATCGACCGCGTCGACATCCGCTATCCCCTGGAGCTGCACCTCTGGTCGGATGACGACGGCACCCTCGCCGGCCGACTGCTTTACCGCACCGACACGATCGACGCGCAGACCGCACACGACCTGGCCTGTGCCTACCACGACGTCCTCCGCCTCGTCTCCGCCGACCCGGACCTGCCGATCCGCGACTGGGCACTGCCCGTGCCCGACTTTCGGCCATCTCCCGTCCGGCTCCCCTCCGTGGATGCCGCCCCGGCCGATCAGAGCTCCGGCTCCCCGGCGATGTCCGCCACCGAGGAGGCGCTGTACGGCATCTGGGCCGGCCTGCTCCACACCGACGACATCGAGCCGAGCGCGAGCTTCCTGCACCTCGGCGGGCACTCCCTGCTGGTGGCCCTGATGGTGGCTCAGGTTCGCGAGACGTTCGCGGTCGAGCTGCCCGTCCCCTCGGTCTACGAGGATCCCACCCTCAAAGGGGTGGCCGCCGCGATCGACACCCGGACACGACAGTGAGCGCGAGACACCCCGCGCGTCGTCCCCGCCCCTGTCTGCTTCGCCCATCCCATCCGCCCACGCCATTGATCGGACACCGAACATGACTCCTGATGCCACCGCCCGGCACGCCGCCACCGATGGCGCCGCCGCGCCGGCGTACCCGCTCGTCGAGGACTTCCTCACCCGCTACGAGCAGGGCCCTGGCGCACTCGACGAGTTCGCCGGCGTGCCTGAGATCGACCTCGCCCCCACCCTCGATCACATGCGGGTGCTGGAGCGGTCCTTCACCGTCGCCACGATCGACGATTTTCTGCCCGAGACCCTCTACCAGGACATCCTGCGCGATTGGCCGGCGGCCGAGGCCTTCGCCGCCGTCACCGGGCTGCCGGGCGCCGCCTCGACCGCCTATATCGGCGAACGCAGGCAGCGCATCGTCGACAACTCGCTGGCCGGCGACGGCCTGTCCGGCGCCACCTGGCTGCGCCTGCGGCTGGCCCTGCGCCATCCCCGATTCGTCCGGGGCCTGTTCACCTGTTTCGCCGACACCGTCGAGCGCAACCTCGCCACGCTCGACCTGAGCAGCCTCGACACCACCAACTTCAAGCTGTACGCCAACCTCGACGCCGGCGTCAGCGACGCGCTGGGCGCACACGTCGACGCCCTGCCCAAGCTGCTGACCATCGTGGTCTACCTCGATCTGAAGGGCGCGGTCACGCCCGACAGCGCCACCCGCTGGGGGACCGCGTTGTACTCGGCGCAACCCGGCGCCGTCCGGCCGCTCACCTTCACCTCCAACGCCGATCACCAAGCGGTCCACCAGCTCGATTTCGCGCCCAACCGGGCCTTCGTCATGCCCAACGCCCCCCATGCGCTGCACGGCGTCCTCGGCGGGGAGCCGGGCGTCGAGCGCCGGACCTTGATGTGCGGCTACTGGCTGACCCAGCCACCCGCTCCGGCGGCCTCCTGAGGCCTCTCCCTTTTGTCCGTCCCCCGGCTCGGTGGCGCCGGCGCCACCTTTCCTCCGAAGGAGGCGAGCACCATGACCGGCGACGCCGACGAACGCCTGACGGCCTTCGAAGCGGACCGCACCTTCGACGGCACCGCACGTGTCCTGTCCGCCGTCCAGCTGGCGATCCTGAGCGCCCAAGCCACGGCCGGCGATCCCAGCGCCTACACGCTGCTCAGTTCCGTGCGCGCCCATGGCATCCCCTCCTGGGCCGCGCTGCTCGACGCGGCCCGCGCGACGCTGGCCCGCCACGACGTCTTCGCCTGGCGGCTGGACCTGGACTCCGCCTTCGAGATCGACGTCCGCGCCGAGCCTGGCTCGGGCGTCCCTCCCTTCGTCATCGAACAGGTCGACGTGTCGAGCCTGAGCTCGCCGGAAGCGGACCTGGCCGTGGCCGAGCGGCTGAGCGCCGAACGCCACCGGGTCGTCAACTTGTTCGACTCCGACACCCCGTACACGCGGCTGATCGTCTTCCGGCTGCCCCCTGTCGCGCCGGCCGGCGGTCACGAGGCCGTCTGCACCCTGGTCACCCATCATGTCCTGCTCGATGAGCACGCCACCGACCTGCTGTGGAGCGAGCTGTTCCGCCGGATCGCGCAGCGGGCGGTCCCCGAGCGCCACGACCGGCGGTACGCGCGCTGGGCCGCCGGCAGCCTCGCCCCCCACGCGCAGGAGGCCGCTCGGCAGGCCGCCCAGGAGATCGTCAGGCAGCTGCGCGCCGCCGGGCTCGGCACGTTGCCCGCGACGGCGGGACCTCCGGCGGCCTCGGCGCCGCCGCTGCGCTTCGCCCTCCCGGAGTCCTTGAGCACCGCGGCCGCCGCCCAGGCCGCGGCCCTGGCCGTCCCCGTCGCCGCCGTCTACGGAACCGCGCTGTCGGAGACGCTCGCGGCCCGCGCCCGTCCTCCCCGGCTGGCGCTGCACATTCCCATGACCCGCCGTACCACAGCGGCCGACGCCGACGTCGTCGGCTGCTACGTCGCCTTCGTTCCGGTGCTCGCCCAGGCCCCTGATCCGGCGCTGACGCCACGGCAGGCGATCGGCCGATGGCAGCGGTCCGTCACCTTCGCCGCCGCCCGCGCGCATGCCTCGCTCGCCGATTGCGACACCGCGTTGGGCGGCCCCGCACAGGCGGTGCTGTCGTTCGAGAATCGCCACGCGCACCGGCGGATCGGCCCCGTCCGCTGGACGCCGCTGCCTCCTCCCGACAGTGCCGCCAAGTCGGACGTGACGGTGTTCCTGGCCCCGGCGGCCGCCGGGCACGCCGGCGACGGGCGGATCGTCTGGAGGGCCGGAGCGGGCGACGCCGCCGCGGCCGGCCGTCTCGTCACCGACTTCCTCGCCCGTGCCCAGGCCTTGAGCGAACCGGCGTGACCCTTTCGCCTTCATCACAAGGAGCATCGACCATCGACACCCCCACGACCCCGATGGCCGCCGGGCCCGGCGGCGACCGCTTCCGGGAAACAGACCAGATGGCATGTCGCATCAGCGAGATCTGCGGCGTCATCATCATCGCCGACCTTTCCCCCGACGGCGATCTCCTCAGCCATGGGCTGACCAGCATCCAGATCGTCCGCATCATCGGCGCCCTCTTCCGCGAATACCGCGTCTCCCTCGACCCGGTGGACGTCTACGACCACCCCACGGCCCGCGAACTGGCCGTCCTGATTCGCGAACGCACCGAACAAGGCACCGATGTCTGAGCCTGCCCTCGAGGGCATCGCGCCCCATCCCGCCCAGCAACGGCTCCTGGCCGGTCGGGCCGCCCTCCCCGGCGGACTCTCGTGCACCAGCGCCTTCCAGATCTCCGGCGCCCTGGACGAACAGCGTCTGGCCACCGCCTACGTCCAGGCGCTGAGCGGCTTCGATGCGCTACGAATGCGCTGGAGCGGCGACGTGCCCGCCGGCTCCTGGCATGTGCACTCCACGCCTCGCTTCCGGCTGCGCCGCGCCGACCTGCGCCCTACGAGGCCACTGGTGGACGGGCGGCCCGGCCCGGCCCTACTCGGCCGGCTGGAGGAGCACGCGGCGGCGACGTTCGACCTGCGGCGCGGGCCTGTCGGCGAGGTGCACATCTGGCGGGTCCACGAGGATCAGTGGATCGTCCTGGAGGTCTTCGACCACATCGTGGCGGACGGCCGATCGCTGGCGCTGTTACACGAGGCGGTGTCCGCCCACTATCACGGCCCGCGGTCCGCCGCTCAACGCACCTCCTACGCCGCGGTGTTGTCGGCTACGCGGCCCGGCGCCGGGAGCCGTGCCTACTGGACAAGCGCCTTCGCCGGATTCGACCCCGCCACGCCGCCCCCCGCCGACGGTGGCGCGGCGCAGTTCCGGCTGAGCCTGCCGCCCGGCCGTACCGCGCGGCTCCGGGCCGCCACCGGAAGGCTGGGCAGCACCATGGCGGGCGCCCTCCTGGCCGCGCACTCGCACGCCGTCGCCCGCCATCTGGGCACCGGTGACATCAGTACGGAGGTGGCGGTCGACACCAGGGACATCGACGCGCTGCAGACCTTCGGCCAACTGACCGCCCTGCTGCCGCTGCGGATCCGGCACGACTGGGCCCGTCCCATCGGCCGGCAGGCCGCCACCGTCACCCGCGACCTGCTACGGCTCCGCCAGCACGCCGTCGTCGATTTCGACACCTTGGACGACCTGGGCGTGCCCCTGAGCGCCGGCAGAAGCGACGCGACCGCCTTCATCATGCAACCCTTCACCGCCGCCCCGCTCGCCCTGCCGGATGCCGAGGTCACCCCCATCGCCCTCCGCAGCACCGACCAGGTCGCGTGCCTGACCACGGTGGCCCGCGAGCAGCCCGACGGGAGCGTGCACCTGCACGTGCGCACCGGGCCCACCAGTCCCCTGTCCCCGCTCATCGTCAGCGTCGGCGAGACGATGGACGCCACGCTCGCGGGGCTGGAGTCCGATCCGGACGTACGGTGCGGAAGCGACGAACTGCTGCCGCCCTCGGTGCGCGCGCGCATCACGGCGCTCGCGACGCCCAGCCCGCCGTACCCGTTCGCGTCGCTCGAGGACGACATCCTGCGGAGCCTGACCGCCGACGGCGCACGGATCGTGCTCGTGGACGATCGCCCCCATAGCGCGCACGATCTTCTCGCGCGCGTCCACGACCTCGCACAACGGCTCCGCGCGGCCGGCGTCGGCCACGGGGACCTCGTGGTGGTGCACGACCTGCCCACCTTCGACCGCATCGCCGCGTTCATCGCCGTACTGCGACTCGGCGCCGTCTACACCCCCGCCGATCCGCCTTCGACGGCATCGACGCCCGTCGCCGCCCGCCTCACCGCCGACGGCCTCGAACCCGCCGGCTCCAGACGCCCAGCGGCCCCGCCCGCGCCCCTCGGTCCTGGCTCCCCCACGTATGTGATCTTCACCTCCGGCTCGACCGGCGTGCCCAAAGGCGTGGTGGTCAGCCGGGAGGCTCTCAACAATCTGGTACGAGGGGAGGCCGGCCGCTACGGCATCACGGACGGCAGCCGGGTGCTGCTGATCGCGCCGCCCACGGTCGACCCGTGGATATGCCACGTGGCGACCGCCCTGCTCACCGGCGCCACCCTGGTGTACGCGGACCCCGTCAGCGGCCCGCCGCTGGCCGACCGGTTACGCGCCCACCAGGTCACCCATGCCTTCCTGCCCGCCATGCTGTTCCGGTTGCTCGCCGGTGAGAACCTCCCCGGCCTGCGCATGATCGCCACCGCCGGTGACGCCTGCGTCGCGGCCGACGTGCGGGCCTTTCCCAACGCTCGGGTGTTCAACATCTACGGGCCCACGGAGGCCACCGTCACCGCCATCGTCGCCGAACTGCACCACCCCGCCGACCCCGTGCCCATCGGCCGGGCGATCCGCGGCCTGGGGGCGCGCGTGGTCATCGATCGCGCGGCCGGCGCGCCGCCGGGCGTGCCCGGCGAGCTGATGCTGTCGGGAACGGGCATCGCCCTCGGCTACCTCGACGACGAACCACTGACGCGACGCTCGTTCGGTGCCGATCCGTTCGGCTCATCCGAGCGCGTCTACTACACCGGCGACGTGGCCTGGCTTACGCCGGATGGGCAGTTCGTCGTGAGCGGCCGGCTGGATCGCGAGGTCAAGGTGCGCGGCATCCGGGTGCAACCGCAGGCGGTCGAAGCCGCCGCCCTCGCCAGCGGCCTGTGCGGCGACGCGCATCTCGCCGCGACGCGTTTCGAGGCCGGCCGGACCGTACTGACGCTGTTCGTGCAGGGCTGCACCGACATCGCCGCGCTTCGCCGGGCGCTGCGCGATCGGGTGCCGGCCGCCGCCGAGCCCCATCACATCGTGGCCCTGGACAGCCTGCCCCGCCGGCCGACCGGCAAAGTCGACGAGACGGCGCTGCCACGCGAACACCTGCCTCGCCCGCCCACCGGTCACGACGCGACGGGCGCGTACGAGGACGATGTGCTCAGCCGCTGCTGGGCCGAGGTCATCGGGGCTCCCCCAGGCCCCGACGACTCGTTCTTCGAGTGTGGCGGCGACTCCCTGACGGTACTGCGGTTGGTCCGTCTCACCCGCGGCGCGGGCCTGGAACTCACGCCTGCCGACATCTACGCGTATCCCCGCTACTCCGACCTGGCGCGCCTGTACGGCCTGCGGAGCTCGGACGAGACCGTCCAGACCGTGCCCTCACCCGCCGAGCGGCACATCCCGCTGGGGCCGGCACAGGAGTGGTTCCAGGCGCTCGCACCAGACCATCCGCGCGCCTGGGCGCAGCGTCACGTGATCGCCTTCACCGACCTGCCCGCGACCAGCGCCCTTGAGCGGGCGCTGCGCGACCTGGTGGCCGCAACTCCCCTGCTGCGGGCGAGCTTCGACGATCAGGGCCGGCGGTTCATCCCCCGCGAAGAGGCTCCCGTGGTGGTGACCTCCGTCGACGCGGGCGTCGGCGACCCGGAACTGTCCGCCGTCATCGCCGCCCTTCACGGGGAGCTCGATCCCTTCGCGGGCGTGATGCTCCGGGCCCTGGCCATACGGGACGCGCACGGCCAGGGCGCGCTCCTCCTGCTCGCCCATCACCTGGTGGTCGACGTCTGGTCCTGGCATGTCATCGAGGACCGTCTGCTCCGGCTGCTGCGCAGCCCACGTGATCAGGGTCCGGCCACCGTCGATCACACGTTCGCGGCCTACGCGCGAACCGTCGCCGCGCAGCGCGACCTCGGCGCGTTCGATCTGGACGCCGATCAGTGGCGGCGTGTCCTGGGCGGCGGCATCACTTCCGGCTTCGCCGCCCGGTCGCGGCATCGTGAGCGCTCCGTCCGCCTCATCACCGCCGGACGGGAGCGCCTGAGGCGGGCTTCCGCTCAGCCGTCACGCACCCTCCTGGCCGCGCTCGGCCATGCCCTGTACGCGGTGGAGGGTCCCGGTGCCAGTGTGGTGGACCTGGAACGCAATGGCCGCCTGGCGCTGCCGGCCATGGATCTCAGCGGCACCGTCGGATGGGTCGCGGTGCATCATCCGGTCGCATTGGAGCATGCCCCGCTCAGCGCCGCCGCCATCGAAGAGTGCCGGCGAAGCGTCGACGAAGTCCCCGATTCCGGCCTCGGCTACGGCGCGCTGCGCTGGTCGGGGCGGGCCGATCTCGGCTCGCAGGTGGGACGGTTCGCCCTGGACATCGTCGAACAGCCGCTCCGCCCGCAGGCGGCCAAATTCCTCGCCGACCGTCTGCGGGCCTTGGCGCGGGCCGTCACCGGCTCGCCGGCGCTGCCCTATCAGGCCACGCTGTCGCTGCGTCCCGGGCCGCGGCACATCGAGGCCGTCATCGACTACGACCCCGACCGGTACGCCCCCGCGCACGCCGCGGACCTCCTGGCCGCGCTCGACGACGCCCTCGACACCGCCGACTCGCGCCCCGCACCGCCCCACCTCGCACCGGCGCGTCCCGCCCGCCGCTTCACCGAGGAGGCCCTGCCGGTCAGCACGATGCAGCAGCTGATGCTGCACCACGCCGGCGTCCGCTCGGGCGTCTACCTGCCCCGCCAGCTCTTGGCCGTCACGGGCGTGTCCGACGTCGCCGCGTTCATCGGCACGCTGTCCCGCCTCCTGCCGGCCTTCGACCCCTTCCGGCGGCGCTTCCGCACCCGTGACGGAGAACTGGAGCAGGTGTGGCTGCCGGCAGATCGAGCGTTGCAGATCCACACCGGTGGCAGCGGTCGTGACCATGCGCTGGCCTGGCTGAACGGCCCGGACCTGATCGACCCCGCGGCGGCGCGGCACGGCGGGCCGCTGACAGACCTGACCGTTTTCCCCGGCGACCACGAGTTCTTCCTCGGAATGGAGACGCATCATGCCTTGATGGACGGCCCGAGCAATCAACGGCTGCTGCGCCTCATCGACCGCTTCGCCCGGCACCAAGGCCGCGCCGACCTCCCCACGCCGGCGCACTACCTGCCCGACCGCACCGCACTGCGCAAACACGTCTCCTACGAACGTGCCCTCGGACAGGCGCGGAACGTGGAACCGCTCCCCGCCCGCGATTCCGCCGCCCCCCTTCCCGCCGTCCGCACCATCGAGACACCCGCCGCCCGCATCAGCCGCGCCCACGCCTGGGCGAGCCGCCACGGGACGGACCTGCGCGCGGCGCTGGCCGCTGCCGCCGGTCGAGCCGCATGGCGGCATCTCGGTGTCGAGACCCTGTATCTGGTGGTCAACGGCAGAGACATCGACCTTCCCCACGCGGACTACGCCTTGGGCCTGTTGTGGTATTTCCAACCCATTCCGATAAGAGACAAGGAACTCGCCGCCCTCGCCCACGCCGTCCACGCCGCCACGACAACCCCTTTGCCGGTCATTCGGGCGACGGCCGCCACCTGGCCGCAATGGAACGACAACGCCCTCGCCTTCACCTTCCGCCGGCCGCGCCGGCAGCCCCCGCTGTCAGCCGTCCATGAGCTCGCAGCGCGTGACCTGTTCCATTTCTCCGCACAGGTGAGCGTGTCCGCCCAGAACGACGGATCCGCCGCTATTCAGTGCATCACCTTGGACCCCACGGTGACGCCGGAAATAACGAAAGACATTCTCGCCGCATTCGACTGAAACCCGTACGGACGACCCCCGTCATGAAACTCATCGAAACCAACCCGAACCATAGACCCGACCGCCGCCGTCCGGATAGAATAAATGTGCGCCCGGAAATGCAGGCCATCGGGCCGGCCGCACATCGCACCGATTCACGCGAGGTCGCCCAAAATGAGAGATCCCGCCAGCCATGGAGGATCGTCCACCCGCGCTCGTTCACCTGGATCGAGAATCGGACGCGCCACAGAGGTGATGACGGACCCGTCCGAGGTTAATTCGTAGGGAAAACCGCCCCAGGTGACGGCCTCGTCGACGGTGGGGTGATGCCAGAACAGCTCAAGAAGACCGCGGACCAATGAACGGAGATCCTGATCCCAGTGAACACACCGCTGCGCCACCGCCTCGGCGAAGCAGACCAAGGCGCCCCGGTAATAACCTAATCCCCATTCCTCGGCGGCCGCGTTTCGCGACGAGGCGAGAATAGGCACGACCTGCCCATCCGAGTCCCGAACATACTCCACGAGGGTGCCGTGATCGCTCGTACAGAACATCTCCATGACGAATGGCGCATCAGCCAGCAGAGTCCCCTGCCCGGTCACCGTGTTGTACATGTACGCGCTGAAGATGTCGGCGTTCTTCGCCTGAACGGGTGATGACGGTTGATACCCCCAGAACAACACCCGCGGTCGATCCTCCTTGGGCACGTCGCCTACGGTGATAAGGGCTTCGACCTGGCGACCCACCCATCCGGTGTCCACAATCCCGGTCGCCGCGCCGAGCAGCCGGTGTTGCGCGGAATATTCGGCCAGCAGGCTTCGCGCGGCACCGATGGTTCCCGACACCGCCGCCATGACGGATTCCAGGCCCAGAAATTCGCGCAGGGCCGACGCCCGCGCTTCGGGACCGGAGGACCCGTCTTCCGTGAATCCCGAGGACACCAGCAGCGGCACGAATCGGGCAGGCAGCTTGAGACGCGCGCACAGTTCGGCCGGGCCCAACTCCATCAAGCCGTTGAAGAGCCATGACTCCTTTCCCAGCCGCCCTGCATCCGCTGCGGCCAGGTTCCAGGTCAGCCGGTTCCCATGAACATATTCCAGATCCAGGTCCGCTCCCAGCGCGGGCGCGAGGATACGGGCGAGTTCGAAAAGAACCTGCCCTTCTCTCGACAAGAACCGGAGCCGCCGGAGACCGGCGCGGCGTGCCTCGGACAGCACCCAGGTGGTGTAGGTGACCAGAATCGGCCCGGCGACACCGCAGGTCACATCGAGTATCACCGCCTCTCTCCGGTCACGGGCCGGAATCGCCTTCCGGACCGCCGCGTCCGCGAAAACAAAACTTTCAGCGAGATCGGACGCGCCGGACACATATTCCTGGATTATTCGCCGATAACGCAGCCGACCGGCACTCCGATATGCCAAGGCTTATCTCTCCATTTTGCCGTCGACACCGACTAAATCATTTTGCGCAGCGTATCATGACGCCATCAATAACAGCCAGACGGAGTTGGATATGACATACAGCGCCGCGGAGCCATTGCCGAACTTCGCACCGGCCCATGGTCCCGTCCGCGCCGTCTTCGGGTGGCTCTTGGACGCGCAGCGATATCGCATTCTGCTCCTGGTCTTTCTGTACTGCCTGTTCTTCGGCGCTCAGATCCTCGTTCCCTACCTGGTCGGTCAGGCACTGCAGAGCGGCATCGGGGACGGCCGGGAGCTGACCCGCTGGGTCATGACACTCGTCGGCGTCATCGCCGTGGTGACGATCAGCGGCTACGGCGCCTGGACGGTGCTGGAGCTGGCCCGCATGGACGGCATCATCCGCACGGAGCGCGCCATACTGCAGCAGATCATGCGGCTCGGCGGTGAGACCGGCCGCCGCTTCAGCACCGGCGACATCGTTTCCATCACCTCGGCCGATGCGGTCACCTTCGGCTATCTCATCGCCTATATCGGTCTGCTCGGCGGCAGCCTCTTCTCCTACGGCGTCGCCGTGACGCTGCTCATCATGCAGTCGGCCGACCTGGCCCTCACCGTGCTGCTGGGAATGCCCATCATGCTCCTGTGCCTGCGTCCCACCTTCCGCTCGCTGGAAAGGCAGAAGAGCGCCCAGCGCGAAAGGATCGCCACGGCCAACACCCTCGCGGGCGACACCGTGACCGGGTTGCGGGTCCTGCGCGGACTCGGCGGAGAGGAATACTTCGCGAGCCGCTATCGCACCGCCTCCCGCGACCTGCAACGCGAAGGCGAGGCCGTGGCCCGCTCGCGTGCCGTCCTGGAAGGCGCGCAGGTGCTGCTGCCCGGCATCCTGCTGCTCGTCGTGGTCCTGTGGAGCACCCACAAGGCCGTCGCGGGAGAGATTTCCCCGGGCGTCTTCATCGCCTTCTTCGGCTATCTCACCCTGCTGGTACGTCCTCTGCGCACCACCATCATGGGCATCAACCACTTCGCGCACGCCCGGGTCGCCGCCCGGCGCATCCATGGTTTCCTGACCGCCCAGCCGACCATCGAGACCCGTGGCACGAGGCCCTTCCGCTACCAGGGCGAGCTGCGAGATCCCGAGAGCGGGATCACCATCGCCCTGGGCCGCTTCACCGCCATGGTGGACGAGTCCCCGGAACGCGCGACCGCCGTACTCGATCGTCTGGCCAGGCACACCGAGCCGGCGGGCCGGCTCGCCGGAGTTCCGCTCACCGAGTTCTCCATGGAACAGGTCCGCGCCCACATCCATCTGCTCCACCACGACGCCCACCTCTTCAGCGGCGACCTTCACGAGCAGCTCGACGTGGACGGCCGGCGCTCCGCGGACGAGATCGTCCGCGCCCTGCACACCGCTTCCGCCCTCGACATCGTCGGGCTCGACCCATCTCACATCGACCTC
Organism: Dolomitihabitans soli; assembly: GCF_022213955.1. Classification (GTDB taxonomy): domain Bacteria; phylum Actinomycetota; class Actinomycetes; order Streptosporangiales; family Streptosporangiaceae; genus Streptosporangium_A; species Streptosporangium_A soli. The sequence goes on from NZ_JAKNTW010000030.1 coordinate 50,968, forward strand.
GACCCCCCGCCCGACCAGCCGTACGAGACGCACATGACCCTCGGCGAGCGCGGCCGCGGTCTCTCCGGCGGCCAGCTCCAGCGCCTGCTCCTCGCCCGCGCCCTGCTCGCCGACAGCGACATCCTGCTCCTGGACCGTCCCACGACCGCCGTCGACGCCCGGACCGAAGCTCGCATCACCGCCCGGCTCGCCCGCCACCGCGCCGGCCGCACCACCGTGGTGGCCACCTCTTCTCCTCAGCTCCTGGCCAGCGCCGACGAAGTCGTCTTCCACGGCGGAGAGGTCCTGCGCGGCACCCATGCCGAGCTGCTCCGGCACCGGCCCTACCGCGACTGCGTGAAGCGGTGAGAGCCACCGCGGAGCCGGAGCGGGTTCGCCGCTACGCCCGCGCCCTCCTGCGGAGTGAGCCCCGTTCCGTCGCCACGGCCGCGGTCCTGAACGTCGCCGCCGCTCTCGCCGCCCTCGGCCTGCCGAACGTCCTCGGCGGGATGGCGGCCCTGATCGCGACCGAGGTCCACGTCGGCGCCGGCCCTGATCTGCTGCGCGAGCTGAATCTCAGCGCTCTCGGTGGCGGCATCTTCCTCCTGGCCCAGACGCTGCTCTCCTGGTGGGCCGCACGCTCCGTCCTCCTGCTCGCCGAACGGCTCCTCAACCGCCTGCGTGAAGACTTCCTCGACGGGCTGCTCACCTTGCCCTTGACGGCCGTGGAAAAGCTCGACACCGGAGATCTGCTCTCCCGGGTGACGGCCGACGCCGATCAGGTCGGGCTGACCTTCCGCTACGCGCTGCCCACCTTCTTCGTCAACGCCACCACCGTCCTGGTCCTCCTGGTGGGTTCGCTCGCGGTGTCCCCGCTGCTCACGGTCACCGTCCTGATCGTGTTCCCCATCCTCGTGCCCGCCGTACGCTGGTACTTCGCCCGCTATCCGCAAGCGTTCGGCGCGCTCATGGCCCAGCAGGCCGCCATGCACGCCGTCGTCGCGGAGAGCGCCGACGGCGCCAGGACCATCGACACCCTGCGCTGGCGGCACCGCCGGGCCCGCCGCCTCGAAGAGGAGATCACCCGCACTCGTGCCGCCTTTCACCGGACGATACGGCTGCGCGGCGCGCTCTTCCCCACCCTTGATCTCTGCTCGCTGCTGCCCACGCTCACCACCCTCATCCTCGGACTGATCCTTATCCGGACCGGGCAGGCCGATCTCGGCACCGTCACCACGGTCGCGCTGCTGATGCAGACCCTCGCCCTGCACATGATCAACATCGTGGACAGCCTCGACCAGTTGCAGACCGGCGGCGCCTGCCTCGCCCGGCTCGTCGGCGTCATGCCGACCGGTGAACCGGGCAAGGAGACACGGCGTGTCCCGGCCGGTGCCCTGCTCGAAGCCAGCGCCGTCCGCTACACCTACGACGACGCCGCCGCCCGCGAGGTCCTCCACGGGATCGACCTCGACCTGCGCCCCGGCGAGCACCTCGCGCTGGTCGGCCCCACGGGAGCGGGCAAGACCACCCTCGCCCGCCTCATGGCCGGGGTCGACGTCGCCACCGAGGGAAGCGTGAAACTCGGGCACATCCCGCTGGCCGACCTGGGGCTTCCGTCACTGCGCCGCCAAGTCATGCTCACCACCCAAGAGAGCCACGTCTTCGTGGGCACCCTCGCCGAGAACCTGCGCATCGCCGCCCCCGACGCCACGTACGCGGAACTCGAAGAGGCCCTTTTCGCCGTGGGAGCGGCGGATTGGGCCGCGCAGCTGCCGGAGAAACTCGATACCCGGCTCAACGGAGCCCACGGCCCTTTTCCGCCCGACAAGGCCCAGCAACTCGCCCTCGCCCGCATCCTGCTGGCCGGCCCCAGGGTGCTCGTGCTGGACGAGGCGACCTCCATGCTGAGCCCGTCGGCCGTCCGCGGAACCGAGGAAGCCCTGACGCGTTTCCTGGCGGGCCGCACGGTCGTCTCCATCGTGCACCACCTGCACACCGCACGCCGGGCCGACCGTATAGCGGTCCTGGAGGACGGCAGGCTCGTGGAAATCGGCACACACGACGAACTCCTTCCCCGAAAAGGCGCGTACCACCGGCTCTGGGAGGCCTACCACGGCGGCCGGACCGGCAATGGCAACCACACACCTGGTCTGGAGTAGTGCATGGACATCCTCATCGTCGGCGCGGGGCTCTTCGGACTGACGGTCGCCGAGAGATGCGCGTCGGAACTCGGCCTGCGGGTCGCGCTGATCGATCGCCGCTCGCATATCGGCGGTAACGCCTACAGCGAAGTCGATGACGAGACCGGCATCGAGGTCCATCGTTACGGCTCGCATATCTTCCACACCTCCAACGAGCGAGTGTGGCGGTACGCGAGCAAATTCACGGACTTCACCGACTATCGGCACCAGGTTTTCACCGTCCACCGGGGCAGGGTCTACTCGCTGCCGATCAACCTGGGCACCATCTGCAGCTATTTCGGCAGGGTGCTCACACCGCACGAAGCCCGTGCCCTGCTCAGCACGCAGAGGGACGAAGAACTCGACATCGGCACGCTGGAGGGCAAGGCCATCTCCACGATCGGCAGGCCACTGTACGAGGCGTTCATCCGCGACTACACGGTCAAGCAGTGGCAGACGGACCCTCGCGAGCTGCCCGGCGAGACCATCGGACGGCTCCCCGTTCGCTTCACCTTCGACAACAGGTATTTCTCGGATACGTACGAAGGGCTCCCCGCCAACGGTTACTCGACGTGGCTGGAAAGCATGTGCGATCACCGCAATATCGACGTCCGGCTGAACGTGGATTTCTTCGAGATGAGGAGCGAGATCGCCGATCACGTTCCCGTCGTCTACACAGGTCCCATAGACCGGTACTTCGGCTTCTCGGAGGGCCGGCTCGGCTGGCGCACCCTCGACCTCGAGACCGAGGTGGTACCGGTCGGAGACCACCAGGGCACATCGGTGCTCAACTACGCCGACCTGGACAGGGCCTACACCCGGATACACGAGTTCCGGCATCTCCATCCGGAGCGCGACCACTATCCGGCCGACAAGACCGTGATCATGCGGGAGTTCAGCCGCTTCGCGGGTCCGCAGGACGAGCCGTACTACCCGATCAACTCGCCTGCGGACCGTAAGGCGCTGCGCCGTTACCGAGAGCTGGCCCGCAAGGAGCCGGGCGTCTTCTTCGGCGGCCGGCTGGGCTCCTACCAGTATCTGGACATGCACATGGCCATCGCGTCGGCACTGCACCTGTTCGAAACGCGGTTGCTTCCGCACCTCACCGGCCCGCGATCCTGACCGCCGGCCATCGACCATCACCAGCCGAAAACGCGCGGTCACGCGCACCGGAAAGGGGAGCCTTCACCTCATGAGCAATCCCGCCGCCGCCGGCCTGCCGAAAGTCTCCGTTCTCATGCCGACGTATCAGCAGGAAGCCTTCATTCCCCGAGCCATCGAAAGCCTGCGCGCCCAGACCTACCGCGACTGGGAACTCGTCATCGTCAATGACGGCTCCCACGACCGTACCCACGAACTCCTGCACGACCTCCTGGAAGAGGTCTGGGACGACCGGGTGACCTATCTGCGCAACGAGCGGAATCTCGGCCTCGGGGCGGCGCTGAACCTCGCGACGCGCCACGCCACCGGCACGTACATCTCCTATCTGCCGTCCGATGACATCTACCATGCCGATCATCTTGAGAGGCTGGTCGCGGTGCTCGAAGAGAGTCCCCGCGTCTACATCGCCTACGGAGGCGTGCACATCGCCTTCAACCGAGGTCTCGTGGCCTCCCGCATGGGCGCGGCCACCCTTCGCGGCGACGATGTCATCGGCCACGAGATCGAGACCCTCAACGCCCCGGCTCCGGTGAGCTGGCTGGACACGCTCAAGAGCGGCAATACCCTGGCGATGGTCCAGGTGATGCACCGCAGGGATTCCGAGGAGCAGTCCCCGTGGACCACGCGCGACGAATACGTCTCCGACGCCATCGAGGCGGACCAATGGCGGCGGCTCATCCGCCTTGGAGCGACCTTCCGGTACGCCGGAAAGACCACCTGCCAGTGGGTGCAGCATCCCCTGCAGCATCACCGCATCATCGGCGGCACACCCGGCAGATACGGGTGGCCGGTAGGCGGCCTGCCACGCTACCGCTCGTTCTACGGTGTCCCTGCCGGGCAATACCTGGACTGGCGCCCCTGGTGCGGACGGCCCGTCCATGAGAAGCGACGGTCCGACGTCGGCTACTCGCCGCCGCCCGGTCACGCGAAGACCGCCGGCACGGGTCTGCGCATCCTGGTCGTGGGCGATCTGGGCTTCAATCCCGAGCGCCTGCTCGTGCTGGAGCAGGCCGGTCACGAACTGGCCGGACTATGGCATCCCGATCCGGACCTGTGGATGGCCACCGGGCCTTTTCCCTGGGGACACATCCGCGATATTCCGGCGACCGGCGACTGGCGTCGCGCGGCGGCGGACTTCAGGCCCGATGTCATCTACGCCGGGCTCAACTGGTCGTCGATTCCGCTGGCCGAGCAGGTCATGGACGCCGGACTCGACGCTCCTTTCGTCTGGCATTTCAAGGAGAGTCCCGGGCACGCCATCGAACATGCCCTGTGGCCCGGACTCGTCCGTCTCATGTCCCGCAGCGATGGCCGGATCTTCATCAACGACGAGTGCCGGACCTGGTTCGAGCTGGCCCTGCGCGGAATTCCTCAGTTCAGCGGCGAGGACCTCATCATGGACGGCGACATGCCGCCCCGCGACTGGTTCCACGGAGAATTCCGGCCCAAGCTCTCCGAGCGGACCGGCGAAGCGCACACCGTGTGCGCCGGCATGTGGCGAAAGGACGTCGACGAATGGAAGGAGCTCGCCGAAGCCGGAATCCACGTCCACATCTATGGTCAGGCCTATCACGAACTGGCCGGGGAATCGATCCCGAAGGGAGTGGCGGGCGGTTACGTTCACCTGCACCCGGCCGTCGAGCCTCAGCAGTGGGTGTCCGAGCTGTCTCAGTACGATGCCGGCTGGCTGCACGTCTTCGACAGCGTGAACCACGGCGAACTGAGAGGCGCCAGCTGGCCCGACCTCAATTATCCCGGACGGCTGAGCAGCTACGCCGCGGCCGGTCTGCCGTGGATCCTGGCCGACTCGCACAACGGATCGACGTCGGCCATTCGCAATCTCGCCCGCAGGTATGCCGTTGACGTCCCGTTCAGCGGCATTCCACATCTCGGTGCGCAGCTTCACGACTCAGCGCTGATCCAGGAGCGGACGGCGAACATGCGCAGGCACCGCGATGACTTCACCTTCGACGCTCACGTCCCCCGGCTCGGCGACTACTTCCGGCGCGTCATCGCATCCCGGCGACGCCGAGCCGACTGATCCGAGCGGACCACCGCGCCACCTGAGCAGCCGTTTTTCACGTTGCCCTACACGGAGGATCAGAGATGAACAGGTGGATCGAGCTGGAAGGCGCCGTCAACGTCCGGGATCTGGGAGGGCTGGCCACTCTCGACGGCGGGGAGACGAAGTTCGGCCGGATCATCAGATCCGACAACCTCCAGGAACTCACGCCCGGGGACGTGGCAAGGGTCGTCGGCGAGCTGAAGCTCAGGCATGTGGTGGACCTGCGCTCAGGACGCGAGGTGACGCTCGAAGGCCCGGGTCCGTTGACGGCCGTGCCCGAAATGACCATTCATCACCACACGCTGTTCGCCGAAGGCGGGACCCGCACCGACACCGATGCCGTCGACGTCAACCCGGTGCTGCCCTGGCACGAACGCCACGGCGACGCCGACCGGCGTGTCACCGGGTTGTACTACACCTACCTGCGGGAAAGGCCGGACTCCGTGGTGAGCGCCCTGCGCGCGATGGCGTCCGAGGACGGCGGGGCCATCGTGCACTGCGCCGCGGGCAAGGACCGCACCTCGGTGCTGTGCGCGCTCGCGCTCGAAATCGCCGGCGCCGACCGCGCGGCGATCATCGAGGATTACCTCGCGACAGCGGACCGGCTCGAGCGGATTCTGACCCGGCTCCGCAGAAGCGACACCTACCGAGCAGATCTGGACCCCCGGTCGGCGAGCGAGCACCTGCCTCGCGCGCAGTACATCGAGCGCTTCTTCAACGTCCTCGACGCCCGCGACGGCGGCGTCCTGCGCTGGCTCGCACAACACGGCTGGACCGGCTCCGACACGGAGGCGATACGCGCCAAACTCCTGGACTGAGAGGTCTGCCGCGCGTTCACGCGCCGGTGAACCCCCGGCGAGGGCGTCTGGTCTCGCCGGTGGCGCGCTTCGGCCGGCTCGGGCTCGGCTGAGCCGGCCGCCCAGCGTCCCTCATGCCCTTTCCGCGACGACGAACCGGGCGGGAATCGGATAAATGAGCTGCTTGTCGCGAGCGAACTTCGAAAGGGCGGAGATGACCGCCTCGCGCGCCGGACCCAGCCGATCGGCCGAGATCTTCTCCAGCCTTTCTCGCGCGCCGTGCGACCACATCCAGCGCCAGTAATGGGCGGGATCGTCGAAACGGGCCTGATACGTTTCGTCGACGACTCGCACACCGGTGAAGCCGTTGTTCGCCAGCACCTCTTCGACGCCGTCTCGGGTGCCCAAAGGATCCCGCGGCCGTTTCGGTGCGGGGCGTGCCTCGTTTTCGTACGGGAGGAGCGCGTCGTTGACGATGCGCGGAATCTCCGTGTCCTCCCGCCGATCACTGAGCCGGACGGTCATCACCAGACGACCACCGGGCCGGAGCAGCCGGGAGTACTTCGCGACCGCCACGACCGGATCGGACAGGAAGAATATGACGAACCCCGCAATGATCGCATCGAACGAGTCGTCTGAATAGTTGGGGGACTCGGCATCGCCGATTTCCGCGCGGGCATGCCGGAGACCGCCCTCGGCGATCTTTGCGTTGACTTTGTCGATCATGGCAGGGGCGAGATCGATGCCCACCACCGATCCGTCCGCTCCGACCGCCGCGGCGGCGGGAACAAGACTCGCGCCCCGCCCGCAGCCCACGTCGAGAACCGATTCGCCTGGCGCAAGTGCCGCGAGTTCGACCAGCCGAAGGCCCGCGGGCCCGAAGAAGTCCACGCCGACCTGGTCATAAACGGCCGCCGCGCGGTTGAACACAGCGGCTATGGATGATTTCCCCGTCGACTCTTCTGCCGCCAAGACACGTCCTCCGGAATGTCAACGTGCGAACTGATTTGATCATGGACAATACCGCTCGGCGGGCCCGTCTCCGGGCTTCCGTCCTCACTCCGCCAGGCCGGCCGCGAGCCGCCTTCTGTCGATTTTGCCGTTGACGTTGAGCGGCAGGTCGTCCAGGTGAACGAAGCGCGACGGCGCCATGTAGGCGGGCAACGACTCCTTGACGAGCACCGTCAGCTCCGCACCGCTCACCGGCCCGCCCGTGTACGCGGCCACCAGGTCGATTTCTCCGTCGTCCGAGGTCAGCGGGGTGACCACGGCGTCCACCACGCCCGGGTGCCGGCGCAGCACCGTCTCGATCTCCCCCAGCTCGATCCGGTAGCCGCGGATCTTCACCTGGTCGTCGAGCCGGCCCAGGAGCAGCAGCGACCCGCCGGACCGCGTGACCACGTCGCCGGTCCGATACCAGTGCCGGTCGGTGAGGGCGTCTCCCGCCTGGAACCACACCGCCCGCCCGCCGTCGAACGCCACGAACCGGCCCTTGTTCTGCTCCGCGTTCAGGTAGCCGGGGAAACGCTGGACGCCTCGCACGCACAACTCGCCCTCGGTGGCCGGGCGCCCCTCCTGATCGAGGACGACCTGTTCGAGCCAAGGGTGTACGGCCCCGATGGGCACCGCCCCATTTCTGGTCCGTGGCCAGTCGGCGGGGTCGGCGGGCAGGCTGTAGCGGGCGCACGTGATGGTTGCCTCCGTGGGCCCGTAGAGGTTGTGAACGACACTCGCGGGGGCGGCCCGCCGCCACTCGGCGGCCTGGTCGAGGGTGAGCTGCTCGCCGCCGAAAATGCTGTGCCGCAGTGTGGGCATCTGTTCCGGTGCCAGCGTGTTCAGGCGGCGAGCCAGCGACACGATCGACGGGACGGAGAACCAGTGGGTCAGCTCCCGCGTACGCACGTAGCCGCTCGGCGCCAGCAGGTCCAGCTTGGTGGGGACGACCAGCGCCGCACCCGATCCCCAGGCGACGAACATGTCGAAGACCGACAGATCGAAGGTCAGGTCGAACGTCTGGGAGAAGCGACAGCCCGGACCGGCCTCGAAGTAGTCGATGTTCGCCGCGAGATAGGTGTCCAGGCTGCGGTGGAGAATGGGCACGCCCTTGGGCACGCCCGTGGAACCCGAGGTGAACAGCACGTAGGCGAGGTCGTCAGCACCGCCGTGCCGGCCGAGCCCGGCGGCCCCGGGCAGGCGGCTCAGGCGCTCCGGGCTCACGGTCACCGTGGTGGCGGATGCCCCGACGTCCGTGGCGTCCTCACGGAGCAGCAGATCCACGCCGGCCCCCGCGCACATGAGCCGGTTGCGGGCCGCCGGGACGGAGGGATTGAGCGGCACCACGGCGGCGCCCAGGCGCAGCGCGGCGAGGTAACCCGTGTAGGCGACCAGGCTGCGGGCGGCCAGCAGGCCGACGGCCCGAGGCGGTCCCCCGTGGTGTTCGAGCAGGTGGCCGGCGAGCCGGTCGGCCAGGGCACGCAGCTCGCGGTAGGTCAGGCGGTGCGGGCCGACGTCGAGGGCGAGCCCGTCCGGGTTGCGCTCCGCACCGGCCACGAACCATTCGTACAACGTCACAAGGTGCTCCCCCATGAACCCTGGGCCGGCTGATCGAAGTGGCGGACCGTCACCGTGCAGACCGTGGCGGTTGAGTACGTTTGACCGCGACACATATCCGGATTTTTCCCCGTAATTATGTGTAAATAAGCTCATTGTCGTGACGAAGGATGCCCAGAAAGAGTTGCTGAAGCGCAGGCCCCGGTTCGAGTCCGAGCTCTTGGTTCAGCCTGGAACGGGCACGATCGTAAATGCCAAGGGCTTCCGCGCTGCCTCCGGCGGCATACAGGCATCGGATCAGCAGGGCGTAGGACCGCTCTCTCAAAGGGTGCTCGGCCACCAGTTTGCGTGCCATGGGGACGAGCTTCTTGGCCGGCAGATACGTGAGCTGAGTTTCCAGCAGAAGTTCCTCGGCATCTCCCTTCAGCTCGGTGAGGACCTGAAGCTGATCCTGAAGATAAAGGGACCCGCTGACGTTCATGCCCGCGGAAGGACCGCTCCAGAGCGCGAGCGCGGACTCCAGCAGCGCGGTGGCGGATTGAAGCCTCCCGTCGTCGACCGCCTTCCTGGCTTCGGCGCCCAGTTTGAGGAACCTGGCCACGTCCAACTGCTCGGGCTCGACGAGCAACTGGTAGGAGCCGCTCTCCCCGCTGCCGCGAATCGTCCGGAGGTGGCGGGCCTGGTCGGGGGCCGTACGGCCGAGACATGAGCGCAGTCGCGCGGCGTACTGGCGAAGATTGGCCTCGGCGGAAGCGGGCGGGTCGTTCCACAGCATCATCATCAGCTTGCCGCGGGATATCGGCTCTCCTTGCTGAAGCAGCAATGCCGCCAGAAGCGCCCGGACGCTGGGAGAGGATATTTCCGTGGGACTCGTCCGCCCGATGCGCAGAGGCCCCAGAAGGCAGAATGTCGTCAACTATATTCCCCTTTTCTGCGTGCAAGAGAGGCGAAATATATGATTGTCTTCCAGTACTCCGAATGGAAGTCGGCCGACCAGGCGCACGCCCATCGCATAACGACGGCGGAGGGATGTGAGCGACAGAGGATTTTGGCAGAAACAACCATGATGTCGATTTTCTTCCCAACAGAGCGATTTTGACCGATATTCTCCCTTTTGTCAACAGCTCGCGTTGACTCATCGAATATGCCCCGCGTAGGTTAGTGCGTGTTTGGGTAGATCGTTTTCCGAGAAGATCGTTAATGTTCGGCGTGGTGACGTGAACGACGGGTGTCGACAGCGCCAGGGGGACCGGATACCGCGGGTGCCGGATATTCATCCGTGCAGGTCATGGAGGCGCCTTGGCGGCGTGCGACTTCTTCGAGCTTCGCACTCCCACCGGCGCCCGCCTGCACGTTCTGGCGGTCACCGAGCACGCCACCCGCCGTATCCTCGGCGGGGGAAATCAAGTCGAAACGTCCTGCACTGATCCTCCCCGAGATGGCGATGGGAGCTCATCGGTTACCGGGTGCGGACGATGGGTGCGTCCAGGGCGTGCCGTGGTCGAGGTTGTGGTCCAGGATGACGGCCGCGTTGATCAGAGCCAGGTGGCTGAACGCTTGAGGGAAGTTGCCCAATTGCTCGCCGGTGAGCCCGATCTCCTCGGCGTACAGGCCGAGAGGGCTGGCGTAGGTGAGCATCTTCTCGAACGTGAGCCGGGCCTCGTCGAGCCGGCCGGAGCGGGCCAGCGCTTCGGCGTACCAGAACGTGCACAGAGTGAAGGTGCCCTCGTCGCCGCGTAGCCCGTCGGGCGAGGCGGCGGGGTCGTAGCGGTAGACGAGGCTGTCGGAGACCAGGTCCCGGTCCATGGCCCGCAGCGTGGTCAGCCACATGGTGTCCTGCGGGGAGATGAAGCCGACTGTCGGCATGAGCAGCAGGGAGGCGTCCAGAACATCGCTGCCGTAGTGCTGGACGAAGGCCTGCCGCTCGGGGTTCCAGCCGTTCTCCATGATCTGGCGGTAGACACGGTCGCGTTCGGTCAGCAGCCGCCCGTGGTCGGTGGGCCGGCCGCTGTGCTGGGCCAGGCGGATGGCGCGGTCGAAGGCGACCCAGGACATGAGACGTCCGTAGGTGAAGTCCTTGCGCCCGCCCCGCGTCTCCCAGATGCCCTCCTCCGGCTGGTCCCAGTTGTCGCACAGCCAGCCCAGCATCCGCATGAGAGCGTCCCAGCCTGCGTGCATGGTCTGGAACCCGGACGTGTCGGCGAGATGGACGGCGTGCATGAGCTCGCCGTAGACGTCGAGTTGAAGCTGGTCGGCGGCGCCGTTGCCGACCCGGACGGGACGGGAGCCGCGATAACCCTCGAAATGGTCGAGCGTCTCCTCGTCCAGGTCGGACGAGCCGTCCACCCGATACATGATCTTCAAGGGCCCGGAGCTGTCACCGGCGTGCTCGGCGACGCGGTCACGCAGCCAGCCCGCGAAGGCGGCGGCCTCCTCGACATATCCGAGGCCGAGCAGGGCGTGGATGCTGAAGGAGGCGTCGCGGACCCAGGTGTAGCGGTAGTCCCAGTTGCGCTCGCCACCGACCTGCTCGGGGAGCCCGGTGGTGGGGGCGGCGACCATGGCGCCGGTCGGCGCGTACGTCATGAGCTTGAGCGCCATCGCCGAGCGGGAGACCGCCTCGCGCCAGCGGCCTCGGTAGCTGGAGCGGCCGGTCCAGTCGCGCCAGAAGCCGGTGGTCTGCCGGTACGCGTCCAGGAACTCGTGCAGGGGGACGCGCCGGGGGGCGATGTCCGCGGACTCCAGGACGACTCCGCTCGTCTCGCCGGCCCGCAGGCGCATGGCCAGCCGCACGCCCGTGCCTGCGCGTTCGGCGGGCCCGCACCCCTCGGCCAGGTGCAGCGTCAGGCTCAATGTGCCGTCGGTGAAGACGGCGCCCTCCGGTGCGAGGTGCACGTCGTGGTCGCGGCGGCCGTAGTCGAAGCGCGGCTGCAGGTCCATGACGAATCCCAGCTCGCCGCGGACGACGCGCACGACCCTGATCAGGCGGTGGTGGCGGGTGTCGCGCCCGGCCACCGGCATGAAGTCCAGCAGTTCGCCGACGCCTGAATCGGTCATGAAGCGGGTGATGAGGATGGCGGTGTCCGGCTGGTAGAGCTGCCTGCTGACGTATTGGCCGGTGTCCGGGGCGATCCGGAAGTGGCCACCGCGGTCGTGGTCGAGGAGCGAGGCGAACACGCTCGGGGAGTCGAAGCGGGGACAGCAGAACCAGTCGATCGTCCCGTCCGAGGTCACCAGGGCGGCCGTCTGCAGGTCGCCGATCAGGCCGTGGTCGCTGATGGCGGGATAGCGGGCCCGGGCCCTCACCGCATGCCCGTGCACAGGAGCCGGTCGCCCAGGGTTCGCCGCAGCCCTCTCACCGTCATCGCTCCTCCAGCCGCTGTGTCGTCCATCGCTTGCCGACATCCCCGGATGAGCGTGAAGTCATCATCAACTGTTGGCGCGTTTCTGACATTGCTCGCGACACGCTGCGGGCATGCCGCAAGCAAGCCGTCTGCCTGGAGAATGCCGCGTTGTTCACAGATCGGGGCGCAGCCGCCTCATGGGGGAACGCGTTCCCCTGATGTCGCCACCGGCGATCACGCCGCTGCCCAGCCTTTCAGGCAGCCTGGAACGGGCACCGCGGGAAGCGGATGCGGTGCGTCAGCGGTCAGCAAGGACGGGTGAACCCTCACGAGGGAGCACCCACCCGGCCGGCCTGGATCGTGCTCCCCCGCGTGCTCTCGACCACGATCGGCACCCAGTCCGGAATCCGGCCGCGGAGTGCGCTGAGCAGGCCGGGGATCGGCGGCAGATCACCCGGCGTCCGCACGCGGATACGAAGCTCCCGGGAGACGACGTCGACGCCGGCGACCGACGAGTTCGGCACGGTGGAAATCCAGTCGGCGGCCACCGCCCTGGCCTGCGCGCTCCAGGACGTCAGCAGCCAGCTGACAACGGTGTTGGCGGACAACGGGACGACCACCAGGACCAGCAGCAGACACAGCGTGAGACGGGTACGGCGGCGGCTCCGGCCAGCAAGGGCGACGGCATCGGCGGCGTAACCCGCCGCGGAGAACACCGCGATTCCGCCGAGCACGAGAGCCAGCAAATTGGACAGAAAGAGCACCAGCGCGCCGAGCGCCAGCCAGCCCGCGCCCCGGCCGAGGCACACGCCGACGACGGCCAGCGGCGGGACCAGGGAGATGGCGATCGCCACACCCGGCAGCACGGCCGCGACGTCACGGCGGGCATGGGCCACGGCACCGGCCAGACCGGTGGCGAGCGCGGCCACCAGGTCCATGAGCTTCGGCGAGGTCCGTCCCGCGATCTGGTTGTTGGCGAGCAACTCGTAGGAGGCGGGAAGCACCGCCGAGAACGCCACCCCTATGACGATCACCAGCAGGCTGCCCAGGAGAGCGAACCCGATCGCGCCCTGGCCGCGGTGCCGCACCGTCGCCAGAGCGATACCCATGATCGGCGTGGCCAGCGGCGCGATGATCATCGCGCCGATCACGGTGGCCGTCGAGTCGAGGAGCACTCCGGCTGAGGCGATCACCGCCGACAGTGTGAGCATCGTCCAGAAAGCCGACCGTTTCGAGCGAAGGTCCCCCGAGCACAGGTCAAGGCTCTCGACCAGTTCCTCCAGCGGGCGGCGCTGCGTCTCGGGCAGTACACGCTCTCGAAGTCCGCTCGTCATGCCACCGAGTATCCGAGCAGGTCACACCGGCCGAACGCAACGACACGGACGCCTGCGCATCATGCGTTATCGTCGTTGTCCGCCCCTGCGGCTCATCAGCGCACCGATCAGCATCCCGATGGCGACGCACGCCACCAGAGTGATCCACAACGGGGCAGTCACCACGATCATGAACAACTGGATGGCCGCCTCCTGCCGATTCTGCAAGATGAACACGATCGCCAGCACCAGAAGAACGAGCGCCAGCCACACCCGTGGCGGCACCGCCCCAAGCCTGTTCCGCGGCCCCTGCTCTGTCATCATGTCCCCCCGGAATGCACATGCAGCGCCATCAAACCCAGCCGTCCCCGGGAAACCGCAGGTGATGTGGACAACGCTGCGCCATCCCGGTGCCGTGTCAAGGCGACCGCGAAAGCCTCCCACCCTTCGCTCGGAAGGGGGGAAGGGGTGGAGATGTAGGTCAGCGGCGGCGCGCTGCCGGGGCAAGGCCTTTCTGCCAGCGGGCCAGCGAGGCGACCGAGCTGTGCCCGGAGTAGGCGAGCAGGGTGAAGGTGTTCTCCCCAGCACGCCACTTCTGGTGAAACACATTCTGGTGAAACACCGCAGGTGAGGTGCGGAACCAGTAGCACCCCGCCCCGCCAGCCGTGCCCTCCATCCGGGCCGCAGCGACCGGACGCAATGTAGCCGCCGCGAGCTCGGGGTGGGGCTCGTAGGCGATCCGGGCCTGGGCTGTTTGCCTTGGTTGAGCGCTCTAGCGTGCCTGCTCATGCCGACGCGGCGGAGTCCGAGGACTGGTGGGTGGAGCTGGCCGGTCGGTACAGCAGGACCCGGCTGCGGTGGTCGCGCCGGGTCTGCCCGGTGCCGGCCGCTTTCCGTCTCAGTTATCCGCCACGTGATCAGATCGCTGGGCAGGAGTGTCGGTCGGCGCTGCGGTGGGCGAGGGCGAGGCGAGTCTGCTGGCGACGGCCGCCAGGATCGCGGCCGCCGCTGCCGCGGCCGCGGCAGCGGTGAGGGCGGTGGCGCCGGTGTCATGGGGGCCGGTGAGATGGCCGGCGACGGCGGTGCCCAGGCCGTAGCCGGCCCACATGAAAGTGTTGAGCCAGGCGAAGACCTCGGTGCGGTAGCGAGCAGGGGTGTGGTCGGCGAGCAGGGCGGGCACTGCAGCGTCACGGGGGCCGGTCACCAGGCCGACAAAAGTGATCAGTATGGCAAGCGTCACGAAGCCGGGTGCCCAGACTCCGCCGAGCAGGACGGCCGCTTCGGCGAGCGAGAGCAGGACGAGCAGGCGTCCGCCGCTGAGGGGCCAGGCTCGCGCGCCGTACCCGAGGGTGCCCAGGAGGGCGCCGGCCGACAGGAGGCCCATCAGCAGACCGGCGGAGGCGGCCGAGCCGAAGGCGGTGGCCGAGGCGACGGTGGCGATGCGCAGGCAGCCGAAGGTGAACGTGCCGAAGGCGGTGATGGTCAGCAGGAGGAGGGTGTATCGGTGGGTGAGCGGCCCGGCCAGGCGCAACCTGCCAGGCGGGGCCGGCGGGGTGAGCGGGGCCTTCCGTACTGCGGGGGAGGCCAGCAGCAGGGCGGTGCCGGCCAGGACCGTGGCGCCCGCGGCGCTCACCACGCTCTGGGCGGAGACGACCCAGATCAGGACCGGCACGAGCAGAGGGCCGGCGATGAACATCAGTTCGTTGATGGCGTTGTCGGCGGCGTAGGCGGCGGGCAGGGAGGCGGAGGGGACGAGGCGTGGCCAGGCGCTTCTGATGACAGATCCGACGGGCGGGGTGGTGGCGCCGAGGAGCACCGCGGCGCCGATCATCAGGGCGGGCGGGGCGAGCAGGAGCAGGGTGTAGGCGAGAACGTGGGCGGCCAGGTAACCGGTTAGGGCCGGGCGCGGGCCGTACCGGTCGGCGATGCGTCCGCCGAGCGGCGCGCACAGGGCCAAGGCCAGCGCGTGGCCGGTGAGCACGAGTCCGGCGGTGGCGTAGGAGCCGAGCCGGTCGACGGCGACCAGCAGCAGGGCGAGGCTGAGCACGGGTGTGCCCAGCTTGACGAGTAGGGCGACGGCGAGCAGGTGGGGGACGCCGGAGTGGGTGAGCAGACGGCGATAGGGCGCGAACATGGCGACTCCGTTACTATCTAACTGGATTACGCCTATGACACGCAGAAGGAGTGTTACTAGTCAAGTGGAGATAGCCTGTAACGTCACTCGGCAGGCCCCGTTGATCGCCGAGCTGGTCAACCTGGCCACGGCACGTCAGCGGGGCGGCGCCTCGGTGCAGCCATTGACGGGCGAGGACCTGGCGGCAACGATCGCCGCCCAGCTCGGTGACCGCACCGGCGCCGCCCTGCGCGCCGTCCCGGATGCGGGCCGGCGCCTGACCGACCTGGCTACCGAGCTTCGGCAGGCGCTGCTGGCCGAGCACCCAGCCGACCAGGCCGAGCGCATCAACGCCATGATCGGCAGGTACGGTGCGCAGCCTTACCTGGTCGAGGACGTCGGCCAGCCGTTTCACCTGCACTTCCACGGCTCGGGGGGCACCCAGGTGGAAGCGCTGGGCGGCGAGTTCGCCACCGCGCTGGCCCTCATCGTGGACGGCTACGGCCCCGACCGCTTCGGGCAGTGCGAGGCGCACCAGTGCGAGGCCGTCTACATCGACCTGACCCGCAACGCCTCACGCCGCTACTGCAGCGCGGCCTGCACGGCGCGCGCCAAGACCGCTGCCTACCGCAGCCGCCGTCACACCTGATCACGCCATCGTGGAGGTGACCACGTGGTCAAGGTGCGCCGGGTGCGCCCGAAGGCCCGTCGTGATCTTTGCTCGGCTGCCGAGGTCACGTACTGGTACCGGGGCGAGCCGTCCGCCGCCCTGCCCGGGAGCCGCGCAGGGCTGTCCAGGCGATCAAAGCAGCGGCGGCCAGTAGCCCGGCAGGTCAGGAACGCCGCGTTGTCATCATCGACGCCCTACACCACGACGCGAAGCGGCCCATGGCCGCCGAGTAGACCCGTATCCGGAATACGACTGCTCGACCATGCCAAAACGCTTACCCGACGATATCGAAAGCCTGGGTCGACACCGGCTTCAAAAACACCACGATCGAGCACGGCGCCAAGCTCGGTATCGACGTCGAAGTCGTCTCCAGAAACACCCAGACTCGCGGCTTTCAGGTCGTCAAACGCCGCTGGGTCGTCGAGCGAACTCTGGGCTGGCTCATGTTATACCGCCGCCTGGCCCGCGACTATGAAACCCTCCCCGCCAGTTCCCAAGCGACGATCCACATTGCCTCGATCAACAACTCACCAAGCGCATATCGGACGAGACAACCCCCACCTGGCAAGGCACTACTAGAACACAAGGTGCAATCTACTGAAATCAAATTCCCCCTGAAGCAGCCCGCGCAGGACTTTACCGGCTCAGTCATGTGCTGCCGGTGTTAGGGAAACATTCCAGAAGTCGGCGTAACGGCCGCCGCGGCGGAGCAGCTCGTCGTGGCGGCCTTCTTCCACGATCCGGCCGCCGTCGAGAAAGGCGATGCGATCGGCGCGTTGGACGGTCCGCATCCGATGCGCGACCATCACGACCGTCCGGCCGGCCATCAGGCGTTCGATGCCCTCGTGGACGGCTGCCTCGTTCACCGGGTCCAGCGCGGAGGTCACCTCGTCCAGCAGCACGATGGGCGCGTTCTTCAGCAGCGCTCGGGCGATCGAGACCCGCTGGCGTTCACCGCCGGACAGCAGCGCGCCGCCCTCGCCGACATGTGCCGCCCAGCCGCCGGGCAGTCGCTCGATCACCTCGTTCAGCCGCGCCGCGGTCGCCACCGCTCGCACCTCGGCTTCGGAAGCGTCGGGACGGCCGAGCCGTACGTTCTCCTCGATCGTGCCGTCGAAGAGGTAGACGTCCTGGAAGACGATGGCGATCTGCGCCATCAGCTCCTCGGTGTCGATGGCGCGCACGTCCACGCCGCCTACGCGCACCGCGCCCGCGTCCACGTCGTGGAACCGCGCGAGCAACTGCAGCAGTGTGCTTTTGCCCGCGCCTGAGGGGCCGACCACGGCGAGCCGCTGTCCCTCGGGCACGGACAACGACAAGTCGTCGAACACCGTGCGGTCGCCATGCCGGAAGGCGACGGACTCCAACTCCAAGCCATGGCCCACCGGCTGGATCGGTTCCGGTGCTTCCGGCAGCGGCTCGGTGCGCAGGACCGCGTCGAGTCTGGCCAGTCCGGAGCGCGCGGCGCGGAGTTTGCCGCCGATGTCGGCCAGCGACAGGACCGGATCGGCGCAGCGGGCGGCCAGCACCAGGATCGTCAGCACCTCCGCAACACCGATGCTCCCGCCGAGCGCGAGGTAGGCGCCCAGAACCAGCAACACGGTGAACATCGCCTGCACCACGAGCGTCAGGCCGATCATGCCGGGCAACACCGACAACACGGTACGGCGGGACGCGCGCTGGAGTTCCCGCAGCGAGTCGTCGAGCAACGTGAAGCGCTGGACGCTCCGGCCGCCGGCGCGCAGCACCGGCTGGGCCTGGAGGTATTCGATGACCCGCCCGGTGGCCTCGGTGTCACGTTCGTGGCGGCCGGCATCGCCTGCGGCCATCGAGCGGCCGGTCCAGATCTGGATCGCCGCCACGAGCGGCACGGCGACCAGCGCGGCCAGCCCCAGCTGCCAATTGAAGGCGAGCATCACGCCAACGATCGTCACAGGGGTGACGAAGGCGGAGATGTAGGGCGCCAGCAGATGCGCGATCACGCCCATCGTCTCCAGCACGCCCTGGCTGGCCAGGACGGACACCTCCCCGACTCGGCCGGTGCTGTACCAGCCGAGGGGCAGCCGGGCCAGATGATCGCCGAGGCGGTGATACATGCCACGCAACAACGTGGTTCCGGCGCGGAAGCCGAACAGATCGCTGACATAGCGCAGCACCGCGTAGATCGCGACCGCGCCGCCGAACGCGATCAGCCAGGGCAGCGCGTCTGCGGGGTCGCCGCCGAACAGGGTCCGCAGCACGGGAACCAGCAGGGCGTAGGACAAACCCTCGACGATCGCGGTCATCGTCATCAAAGCCACGGTGCGACGCACCGGCCGGGCGTAATCATGGCCCAGGACGCGCAGCAGCATGCGAATCATCGGTACTCCTTGGATTGCCAGAAGGCGGCGAACTTTCCGTTTTCTGCTAGGAGGTCGGAGGGCCTGCCCTGCTCGACGATCAACCCGTTGTCCAGCATCACGACGGTGTCGGCGTCGGCGACCGTCTCCAGGCGGTGGGCGATGACCAGGATCGTGCGATCGCCCTCCAGCGCCGCCAATGCCTGCCGTACCGCCTGCTCGGTCTGCGGGTCGGCGAATGCGGTCGCCTCGTCCAGCACCAGCACGGGTGTGGCGGCGAGCAGCGCGCGGGCGAGCGCGATCCGCTGCGCCTCGCCACCCGACAGCCCGGCCTCCTGCCCGAGCACCGTGTCGTAGCCGCGTGGCAGTTCAAGAATTCGATCATGGATGCTCGCCATCCGGGCGGCGTGCATCACCTCGTCGAGGTCGGCATGCGGTACGGCAAGCGCGATGTTGTCCGCGACCGATGCGCGCAGCAGGCGCACGTCCTGGAAGACGAAGGAGACCATCCGGTAGAGGTCGGAGCCGGCGAGCTCGCGCAGATCGACGCCGCCCAGGGTGATCGAACCGTGGGTCGGGTCGAAGAAGCGCGGCAGCAACTGGACCAGCGTGGACTTGCCGCTGCCCGAGGGCCCGACGATCGCGGTGACCGTGCCCGGTTCGAGGACCAGGTCGATCCCGCGCAGCACCTCGCGATCGTCTTCGTAGCCGAAGCGGACGTCACGCAGTTCCACCCGGTGACCCTGCGGCGAGAGCGGATGCGCGGGCTCCGGCAGCGGCGCCACGTCGAGGACGTCCCGGATCCGGCCGATCGCGCGCCTGGCGGTCTGCAGGTCGTCGAAGCTGTGGGCGATGAGGGCCGCCACCGGAGCGGTCAGGCCCAGTCCCAGCAGCAGGAAAGGCAGCAGGTCGGCCGGGGGCAGGCCACCGGTCCCGATCAGGGCGGTGCCGCCGATCAGCACGACCAGCAGCACGAACGGCGGTGACAGCACCAGTTGCATACCGGCGGCGATCATTGAGAGGCCGCGCACGAAGCGGTAGTAGATGCCGACGAAATCGTCGGTGGCCGTGCGGAACCTGCGGTGGGCGCGTCCGGAACCGCCGAACGCCTTGACCACCGAGATGCCCTGGACGAACTCGACGACGGAATTGGCGATCTGCCCCATGGCCGCATCGAACTGCTTCTCCTCACGCAGCCGGGTCGGGGTCATCATCAGCGGGACGTGCGCCACGGCCAGCACCACCGGGATCAGCGTGATCAACGTGAGCCGCCAGTCGATGGTGAACAGGTAGATCAGGGAGACGAGTGGCACCACGAACGCGGCGATGAGCTCGCCGGGGGCGTGGGCGATGAACGGGTGCACGGCACTGACGTCCTCGCCCACCACCTTGGCCAGCTCACCGGTCCGGCGCCGGGAGAACCAGCCGATCGGCACGCGTCCCAGCCGCGCGGCCAGGTGCCGGCGAAGGGCCAGTTGCACCCGGCCGTCGAGCAGGTGCCCGATTCCGGATGACGCGGCCGTGAACAGCAGTCGGACGAGCAAGCCGACCGCACCGACGATCACGACGAACCAGACACGATCGTGATCGATCGGGCCAGGCGCCAACAGGCCGCGCCCCAGTTCGACGACCGCCAGCAGCGGCGCCAGACCCGCGACGGCGCCGATCACCTGCAAGATGACAACGGCGGCGAAGCTCCATCGGTAAGGGCGCAGCAGCCCTGCCATGGACTGTCTCGCCGCGTCATCGGCGTCCAGTGAGGGCGGGGACTGCTCCCTCGTCGGCGCAAAGTCGGTCGTGGTCATCGCTCTCCTGTCTTCGTGGCGGGGCCCCCGTCAGCCGACAGGCCATCCGGAGGAACTCGAGGATCTCTATCTGCGCGGCCCTCGCTTGCGGAGCGCAGGCATGCTGACGAAGGGTCGCCCTGACCGCCGTCTCCACGACCTGGAGCCCGCCGTGGAGCTCTCGGTGCAGGTCGGGGCTGGCGAGGTCGCACGCCTTCGCCGGCATCACCGCCAGGAGCCTGCGGCGTCGCAGTGCCGAACGTGCTGCGGTCGTTCCTGCCGCCATCCCGTCTCGGCATGCTTGTCGCTTGGTGAAAGCGACTTTCTCCGGCACGGTCAGCCGTGCATCGCCATGCGGTACAGAGCCGCGAGCGCGTCGTCGATGGGATGGGGCTGCGGCCTGCCCGTGGAGTCGAGCCTGTTCCACCTCTGCATGTTCACCGCGACGGACATCTGCCGCTTGCCGTCGGCGCTGGTCATGGCCAGTGCTCCGGCACCCCAGACGGTGCCGCCATGCCCCCAGAAGGTGCCGCCGCCGGGCATCTCCATCGGGTACAGGCCCAGCCCGTAGTCGATGATCTTGCTCTCCTGGGAGATGACGCGGACGGTGCGCCGCATCTCCGCCAGCGACGACGGGCTGACGATCTCACCGTCGAACAGCAAGCCGAAGAACCGGTTGAGATCCGCGACGGTCGAGATCAGCGAACCCGCCGGCCCCGCAAAGAACATGTCGAAGACGCTGAAGTCGCGCGGCGGCTCGATCATGCCGAACCACGCCTCGTAGATCTGCGACTGCGGCCCGCTGAAGCGCGGTCCATCGGGAAGCTCGGTGTCCCGCAGTCCAGCGCGCTCGATGACGTTCTGGGTGATGTACGTCTCGGCCTTCGTACCGGTTACCTGCTCCAGAAGCTGGCCGAGCACCAGGTAGTTGGTGTTGGAGTACAACCCCGGAGTGCCGCCTGGCGCGCTGGAAGCGGGTGCGGAGACGCCCTTCTCGATCAGCTCGATGGCGTGAAACCGGGTGAGCCGGTGGTCGTCCAGGCTCTGCGGCCTCGTGTGGGCCACGGCCGGGAAGGCCTTGAGGGAGGGGTAGACGTACGGGAGGTATTCGGCGAGGCCGCTGGTGTGGTTGATCAACATCCGGACCGTGATCGCATCGCCGCGTTCTCCGGGAACCAGCTTCGGCAGGTAGCGGCCGATCGGCGCGTCGAGACCAACCTGACCACCTTCGACCAGCTGCATCACCGCGGCGGCGGTGAAGGTCTTGGTGATGCTGCCGACGCGGTGCCGCATGCCGGCGGAGACAGGGCGGCCGGTGGCGACATCGGCGACCCCGGCGGCACCGCGCCAGACCTCGTCGCGGTCACGCACCTCGGCGAACAGGCCGGGCATTCCGGCGCGGTGGACGTTTTCAACGGCGGTGTTCAGCTTTGCGGGGTCCAGCGGGTTCCTCACGACATGCGTCCTTTCGTATTCCCGGGTGAGCCGCACGTCGGCCGCCTGGCCCGGGTAACAGGGCACGAGTGGCACGCCGGCCGACTGCTGCCGGGCCGCTCGTGCACTCATGCTGTCATTATGCACGCGGTGCGTGCATCACCAAGTGCATAGGTTAGGCTGAGTCCCGGCGAGAGGGTGAGATGGCAGGCAGAAGGCGCTGGTCGACCGAGGAGATCCTGGATGCGGCGGCGGAGTTGCTGCGCACGGGCGACGCCGATTCGTTCAGCGTGCGCAAGCTCGCGGCAGTGCTCGGCACCGATTCCTCCAGCCTTTACCGGCACTTCCGCAGCAAGACTGAACTGCTGCGAGCGGTCGCCGACCGGATCCTCCTGGCCGCTATGGACGGCTACCGGCCCGAGGGTGACTGGAAGCAGCGCATCATGACCCTGGCCCTGCGCGTGAGAGAGGCCTTCGGTCAGCACCCCCAGCTCGCCGCGGTCTGGGGACGCTACGCCTCAGGCGGTACCGGTTCCCGGCTGGTCATGGAAGAGGTGCTGCAGGCTCTGCGCGCGTCGGGACTGCCCGACGAGGAGATCCCAGCGCGCTACCACCGGATCACGGTCCTCGTCGCCGCGTTGATCGCCTCCGAGGCCGGGATCAGCACCGTCACCCCCGAAGAGTACGAACAGGGCATGGAGCTGTTCCGCGTCGCGGTACTCGGCGCCGACCCCGAACACTTCCCGGCCCTGGCCCACTTCGCCCGCGACGTCCGCCCTCTCGGGGTGGACCGCCGCGCCGCGTTCGAAGACATCCTCGCCGTCCAACTCGCCCACATCGAGGCCGCAATCTGCCCGAGCTAGCCAACCGGCTCGGGAGTGTCGGCAAACGGTCGTTACCGGGTCGGTGCTGGCGATGTGGTCGTATGTGATCTCGCGTGGCTAGTCGGTGGGTCCGGAACGTGGACCGTGCCCGGAAGATCACCATTTCAGCGATAGGCTCAAGTTGAGCATGCCGCAGCAGCCTGTTCAGGGTGTCGCGATCACCAGCAAGCTCTGGCGCCGTTGGGGTCTCTTCCCCCCGCCGCGCCCTTCGTCCCGCTCGCCCTGGCCATCACGGCCACCGCCGCCATCGGCATGCTCCTGCTCTGACTAGACCAACCTGGAGAGGACAATCCAGAGCGTCACGGCGGCGAGCCCGACGACAGTGAAGATCGACAGGAGCCGGGAGCGGCAGCCGCGCGCGTTCATGGTGGGCCGGGGTTCCAGCTCGGGCGGCGTCGCCACCTGCTCGGCGCCCGACGACAGCGACACCGAGTCGCCGGGAATGGGGTGCCATCCCGGGTCCTCGTCCACCAGCATGCGAAGCAGCCCGGTGAGCGCCACGGCATGGACGTGTTCCCACTCGGCCTCGCTGATGGGCACGTCGTCGTATCGGCCCTGCAGCGCGTATCCCTCGAACAGGGGAATCGGCCGTCCGTGCCGATCACGCAGCACGGTGTCGCCGTCGACCGGGGTGTCGGAGGCGGCGCGCGTCTGCCGGTAGACCAGCGTGACGAACGAGCCGTTAGCGGTCCTGACGCTCCTCACCCGCCGGCCCGGCCCTGTGGGCTGCCCTGG
The DNA here is from genome assembly GCF_022213955.1 of Dolomitihabitans soli. Lineage (GTDB taxonomy): Bacteria > Actinomycetota > Actinomycetes > Streptosporangiales > Streptosporangiaceae > Streptosporangium_A > Streptosporangium_A soli. The sequence goes on from NZ_JAKNTW010000030.1 coordinate 74,316, forward strand.
GCCAGTCTCCGCGGCGGCGAACAGCACGCCCGCCTCCCCGGCCTGCTCGAGGAAGCCAGGCACGACCACCACCTGGAAGCCCAGCTTCCGGCCGCGGCTGATCAGGAACGGCCATCCGACGAGCTGGTCGCTCATGAGAGGTTCACCTCCTGGTCTCGGCGCTCCCAGTCGGCGAGCCCTTCGGCCAGGTCCCATCCCGGACAGTCGTTCTCGAACCTTTGCACGCGCCTGTCGAAGGCGTCCATCAGCAATCTCATGACCTGTTCCGAGTGGGGTGCCAGGGTTCTCACGAAAGCGGCCTGGGCGCTCATGGCCGAGCTCTGCTCCTCGTCGGCATCGCTCTCGGGCGTGTCGCCCTCCGGGTCTGTGGCGCGTTGTGCGGAGCCGGCCCGAAAGGCCGACACCACCAGAGTCGTGACGAACTTGGCGGTGGGCGCGTCGAGGAACCGCAGGAAGATCGCCTCGGTCAGGGGCTCCGCCGTACTCTCGAAGAACGTGCGCCCGAACAGGTGAATCCCTTTACGGGTCCGCCTGCGGCGCATCCGGGCCAGCTTGCGCTCAAGCTTCCTCAGCGTCGTGGGGCTCAGCAGGGCCATGGCCTGTTCCACCCGGTCCGGCAGGATCACCGCCAGCGGGACGTCGATGTTGATGGGGTTGAGCTCACGGCCCTGCCGTTTGACCATGCGCTCGGATCCGTCGGGTGCCTCCCGCAGCTCGACCACGTCGCGGCCCACCGCCGACAGGGGGATCAGGCGGTTCTTGCCGGACTTGCTCAGCCGGTCGTACAGCAGGCCGCGGAAGATGTTCACCTCGATGAGCCGGTCGCGCACCTCGCGCAGCGTGTACCCGGCGTCGGCCAGGAGATCCCATTTGGTCAGCACGACCTGCATGGGGCACCGGGGCCGCTGTGCCTGCTGGATGATGGGGACCAGGCTCTGGTTGACGTACTCCTCTCCCCGGGGTTCGCCGCGCAGCAGCGCCAGGATCTCGCGCCCGTCGAGCATGACGATGATCGCGTGAGCGCTCGCGACCCTCTCGTCGAGCTCGTCCCCCAGCTCCGCCCGCGTCCTGGCGTCCCTCAGCAGTTCACCCGGGTAGTCGTAGAAACGGAGCCTGAGCACCTCTATCTGCTCGCCGCCGATGGACACCCGGCAGCTGAAGTCAAGGTCGCGATGGATCGAGCTGGTCGACTCCGGCCAGTCGAGGCCGGGCTTGTTCACCTCCTGGGCCAGGAAGTTCAGCGTCTGCGCGACGTGCAGGTGCGTGCTGATGACGTACCCGCGCCGCGCGTAGTCCGCGAACAGCGCCTTGTACAGCATGGCGAGGTAGACCGTCTTGCCCGCCCCTTCCGTGCCCAGCGTCATGACGGGAAGCAGGGGGGTGTCGTGCTCTGCCACGGTGCAGCCTCCAGACCACTACGCCGATCATTCTCAACAGCGCACGAATGTTCAAGCATCTGCGAAGATCAACCGTACAGAGTGAGCATCGTTGATCAAACTCCTACTGGAGGCCGACCTCCCGGTACTCCGCGACCGGCGAGCCGGGGTTGGTGTCGCGTCCGTTGACGCCGAGGGGACGAGGCCGTCCCTCTTTCACCGGATGTAACCGGGCCGTCCGCGAACTGGCGACCATCTACTCGACCGCCCCTGTCGGGCCCCGCCTAACCCTGGAGAAATCCTCTGTGTCACACAATGTGACACCAACCCCGGTTCGCCGTTCCACTACCCGTGGCGGGATCAACTCCCCTTGTGCTGCCGCATCGCCTGCTCGCGAAGGGCGTGGATGAGCGTCGTGACGTGGGGCCGGTCGCTACGGCTGATTGCGGCGACGCCGATGTGCCGGATCGGCGTCGGCGACTTGATCGGGACGGTGCATAGGCCGGGGATCTCCGGGGCGAGCACAATAGAGGGGATCAGGGAGATTCCCACGCCTACGGCGACAAGCGAGCGGGCGAAGAAGTAGTCGGTGGTGGTGCCGCGCACATCCGGATCGAAGCCGGCACGCTCGGCGTAGCGGCGCAGGTATGTCTCGGTCTTCAGGCAGCCGAGCACCCAGGGTTCCGCTGCCAGCTCGGCGAGGTCGAGCGCGTCGCGGTTGGCGAGTCGATGCCCTTGCGGCAGGACGACGTGCAGAGGGTCTTCCAGGAGCGGTGTCCACTCCAGGCTGGAGCTGGGGCCCGGCCCAACGGGCAGCGGGCCGTCGAAGTGGTAGGCAAGGGCGAGGTCCACGGCGCCCTGACGGACGAGCGGCAGGGTGTTTTCGGGTTCGCCCTCCCTGACGTGGAGCACGGTGCGGGGATGGACTGCCATGAGCCGGGCGAGAGCAGCGGGCAGCAGGAGCCTGCCGCCGCTGGTGAAGGTGGCGACGGTGAGTTGGGTACGGCCGGTGCTGAGCTGGGCGACCTGCTGTTGCGCGTGTTCGAGCTCTGCGGCGACGGTTTCGGCGGCGCCGACCATGATCTGGCCGGCCTGGGTGAGGGTGACGCCGCGGGTGCTGCGGGCGACGACCTGGGCGCCGAGGCTGCGCTCCAGGGCGGCCACGTGCTGGGAGACGGCCGAGGGAGTGAGGCGGAGAGCCGTGGCCGCCTGGTTGAAGCTGCCGTGCTCCGCCACCGCCCGCAGAACGCGGAGCCGCTGCACATCGATCAACAGTTTTCCTTAATGCCTATCCAGTAAGCCAGGACTTCTGCTGATGACGATAGGGCTCCAGAGTGAGGGGATGCAAAAGATCTGCGTCATCGGCGGAAGCCGGTACTTCGGAAAGCTCCTGGTGAAGCGCCTGCAGGCCGGGGGCCACCGGGTCACTGTGATCAACCGCGGCTCCACGCCGCCGCCCGCCGGTGTCGAGCACCTCGTTGTCGACCGAAACGACGAGACCGCCCTGACGGCCGCGCTCGACTCCCGCACCTTCGACGTCGTGGTGGACCAGGTCTGTTACACCCCGGTGCAGGCCGCTATCGCCGCCCGCGCCTTTGCCGGCCGCGCCCGGCGCTACGTCATGACCTCCACGATCGAGGTCTATGACCCCGCGACCGCCGCGTTGCCGGCTGTGCCTTCGGGAACGCCGGTGCCGGAGGAGATCGTGGACCCGGCCACCTGGCTGGTGGCCATGGACCTTCCTTGGCACGACGAGGTGTACCTGGAGGCGCACTACGCCGAGGGCAAGCGACAGGCGGAGGCCGTCTTCGCCCGCGCCGGCAGCTTCGAGTTCGCCAGTGTGCGCAGCGCCCATGTGCTCGGCGGCGGCGCGCAGGAGTTCACCGGCCGGCTGGCGCACTACACCGGGCGCATCACCAAGGGCGATGAGATCGCTGTACACGCGAAGGCGCTGCCCACGGTCTTCATCCACTACCAGGAGCTGGCGGACCTGCTGCTGTGGGCTGCCACAGCCGGCTTCACCGGTCCGGTCAACGCCTGCTCCGACGGCGCGCTCGATGTACACCACCTCGCCGCGATCATCGCCACGCAGACCGGCCGGGAGCCCGTCTACAGGACCGTCGCCGCGGACGAGGAGGCTTCGGCGTTCTCCTTCGACCGCCACTACGCCATGAGCAACGACCGCGCGAAGGCACTGGGCTTCTCCTTCAGCCACACCACCGACTGGCTGCCCGGCGCCGTCGCCGAAACCCTCACCACCGAGCCGTCACCCGCCGCGAGGAACTGAGCCGCCATGCAGTACCGCACCATCGCCCACACCGCCGTCAGCGCCATCGGCCTGGGCGCCATGCCGCTGTCCATCGAGCACCGCCCGGACGAGACGCGGGCCATCGCCACCGTCCACGCCGCCCTCGACGCCGGCGTCACGCTCATCGACACCGCCGACAGCTACCACTGGCACGCCGGCGAGGCGGGACACAACGAGCTGCTGATCGCCCGCGCCCTGGCCCGTTACAGTGGCGACACCTCCGGCGTCCTGGTGGCCACCAAGGGCGGCCGCGGCCGCCCCGGCGACGGCAGCTGGACCATCACCGCCAGCCCCGCTCATCTCAAGCAGGCTGCCGAGGCCTCTGCCAAGCGCCTGGGCGTCGACGCGATCGGCCTGTACCAGCTGCACAAGCCGGACCCGGCCGTGCCCTGGGCGGAGTCCGTCGGCGCGTTGCGCGAGCTACTCGACGCCGGCACGATCCGCGCCGCGGGAATCTCCAACGTCACCACCGCCCAGATCCGCCAGGCGCATCAGATCCTCGGTGACGGACTCGTGTCCGTGCAGAACCAGTACTCACCCGCCGTCCGTGACAGCGAGCCAGAGCTGCGGCTGAGCACAGAGCTGGGTCTGGCCTTTCTGCCTTGGAGCCCACTCGGTGGCATCTCCCGCAGCTCCCTCGACGGGCCCTCCGGCCCCACCTCCGTCGGCACCGCCTTCCACCACATCGCAGCCGAGCGCGACGTCAGCCCGCAGCAGATCGCCCTGGCCTGGCTGCTCGCCCGCTCTCCGGCCGTGATCCCGGTACCGGGAGCCGGCCGCCCGCTCTCCATCACCGACTCGGCCAAGGCCGCGGAGCTCACGCTGAGTACGGAGGAGCTGGCGCAGTTGGAGGACGCTCTGCCGGGCTGAGGAGGGTCACGGGTCGCTTGCCGGCCTTGACCGAGGACGATTGAAGCCCGTCAACGCCGAGTCCGACGGGTGCGACATGCTCAACTGGATTCCGGCCTCGACGTCGTCCAGGCCCATGTGGCCGGCCTTGCTGTGGTGGAAAGAGGTGTCCATGACGAGTGCTGAGCTTGCGCGGGCGAGTTCTTCCACCGCGGGGCAGCACACGGTGTCACCGGTGTATCCCAGGCGGGTGCCGGCTTCGTCGGTGATCAGGTAGCCCAGCTGGGTGGGCAGAGCGCGGATGGTGTACCCGTTGCCGGACCAGTCGCCGCCACGGTCGTCGAATTCGATGAAGCGGCGGCGGGTGTTGGTCTTCACGTTCGGCCAGGCACCGGGTAGGCCAGCGCGAAGAGCTGCTCCACCCGTTGGGCGAATCCGGTGGGCCCGATGAGTTCCAGGAACAGGAAGATCTGCGCGGCGCCTCCCAATGGGCGTCAACAGGGTGTTGACGCCCAATGTTTCAGGCGTTGCCGACCGGCGCCGGGCAGACTCGGCAACGCGTGGCGCCTGGGTGCGCGTCTGGAAGGAGTCGAATACGACCCGTATACCGAGCAGCGCGGCCCGTCTCACCCCGCCCGAACGGATCTATGACCCCGGGTCTCATGGGGTTGCTGAGGGCTGTGAGGTCAGCCTCACGAACTGGTGAAGTAGTCGTTGCTCGGGTACCACATCTGCGTGATCGGCTCGTTGCTCGACCAGTTCACCGGCCCGTAGAGAGCACGGGCGCTGCCGGATGCATCCACAACCTTGAGCCGTGCTGGGATGGCCTGTCCGCCGCTGGCGACGATGACGGGCTGACCATCGCGGTACTCGATTGCCAGGGTCGCGATGTCCTCGGGTGTGACGTCGGCTGCCGGAATCAGCGTGGGCTGGGGTGCTGTGGGGGTCCATTGGGCGGGGGCCGGCCCCTTTGAGTTGGGCGTGGTCTCGGACATGGCTGCCTCCTTTTCGCTTCGCCGCCGTGGGAGTTCGGTCTCCCCCGCACCGGCAACGACTAAAAGTGACGCCATATCAACGATGAGTAGTCGAAAGGGTGGTCGTGCGCATCTGGCGACGACCTGCGGCCCCGAACCCGAAACGGCCCGCCCCCGATGGCGGGGGCGGGCCCGGCCTCGCACTCGGCGCCCCCCGGGCCGAGGTCTTACCCGGCGGCCGGGGCGGTCACCGGAGCCGAGTCCTGCTCGGTGATGTCGGCGCCCTGCTGGGAGGCGGCCGGGCGTTCGGGAAGCAGTTCGACACCCGAACCGGGCGGGTACTCGCCGGTGACGTAGGAGGCGACGTTGAACCCGAGCGGGCTGGCGCCCGAGGCCGCTGCCCCGTCCGCGCGCAGCGGGGTGAGCTCGTCGGTGCGCGACCACAGGCACCCCGCCGACCCGCCCGGGGTCGAGATCGTCTGGCGCTTGGTGGTGTTGGAGAACGTCGTGATGCTGCTGCGGCGCTCATAGCCGGTCTCGATCGACACGCTCGTGGACACGCTCGCGCTGACCGCCTTGAACGCGACCCCGGCCTCCACCGTGACGCTCATCCCGGTCTTCTGGGAGTAGGCGTTGCTCTCCTCCCGCGACACTCCGGTCTGTACGTCCACCCCTTGCTGGCCCGGCTGGCTGCCCCTGCGGTTGTCGTGGTAGGTCTGCAAGGTGTAGAAGCGGGTGCGCTCCAGTGTGTAGAACGGCGAATGTTCGACCTTCCACGGCTCCTCGCGACCGTTGTCGGTGACCATGGTGTAGGGGACGACCACCCTGCGGTCCACCACCGCCGTGGTGTAGCGCGGCGGCTCCTCGAAGGAGGTCATCTCCGGCGTCGCGGGGCCGTTCTTCTTCTCCACCGCCGCGGGCAGGTCCAGCGCCCAGGTGGCCGGGGTCGGGCCCGGCTTGTCGTAGGAGGCCACGGCGGTCACCAGCCCCGGGGCGATGATGATCCGCTCCTGGTCGTCGTTGCCCGGATACGGCGGGGCCTGCACGTTCCACACCGACACATCCGCGTCGGCGCCGGACCCCTTGTCCCACCACACCATCGAACCGACATCGCCGCGCCGGACCAGGTCCTGGCGTACGCACACCATGTGGCCCGCGGCCGGCTTGGCCCACGACCCCGTCCACAGATCGCCCAGCGCGACGTACCCGGACGGTGGCACCGGCCGCCACACCGCCCCGTCGGCGTCCGCGCCGCTGCCCGCATCCTTCCAGATCAGCTGGAAGTCGACCGGAGGCTTGAGTGCGCCCGAGCCTTGCTGGGCCTCGCGCACCACCAGGCCCCCCTCCTTGCCGGCGATGTTGTTGAAGTGGGAGCGGCCCATCGACCCGAGGTGGCGCCAGTTGCCGCCCAGCTCCTCGGTCAGGGGCCGCCAGAACGCTCCGTTCTTGTCCGCCCCGGAGCCTCCGTCGTGCCAGGACCTTTGGAGGCGCGTGGTGAACCCGATCTCCAAGGGACCGTATCGCTGCGTGATCATCCGACACCCTTTCGCTTCGCCGCCGCGGGAGTTCGTTCTCCCACACCGAAAACTACTAAGAGTGACTCTATAGCAACGATGAGTAGTCAAAGGGGATGGTCGTGCGCATCTGGCGATCGTGCGTACGTTCTCGGCCAACTGCCGGGTGACCCGCCCCGAAATCGTGCGGAGGAAGGACTCGGGGCAAGCTCGGGGATCAGCTTGGCATGTGTAGGGCATTGGTGCCCCTGACGGCTTGACATGCCCGAGCGGCCGACGTTCATTGGCGTTTAGGTACGGCGGGAGGTCGTTCGGCGAGGAGGACCCATGGCGCTGCTGCAGATCGACGCGACCAGCGAGGTACTGACCGGCCTGTCAGAGGTCGAGGAACTTTACGTGGTCAAGCCCTCGCTGGAGAGCCTGGGCGCGGATCGCTATCGCGTGGGGGGCTACGCGGCGGAATCGGTGATTCCCGACCTGGAGGCACGAGGCTGCGTGGTGACGGTGATGATGAGCACCGACGCCATCGAGCGGTTCAACCGGCAGGTCGAGGACTCCATCGCCCCGTCTTCGCCGGACGTGTGAGGTGCCAGCTCCCTATCCAGACATCAAGGCACCCCTTCTTCCCCACCAGATAGAGGACGCCCTGGCCGACCTCGCCGTGACCTTCCCCACCTTGTGCACCCGGACGGTTTTCGCCGGCAAGACGTTCAAGAACAAGTCGCAGAGCTACATCAAGATCGCGAAAGGTGGCGGCGTCCGCCCTGCCGTACTGGTCACCGGAGGTGTGCACGCCCGGGAGTGGGCACCGCCGGACGCGCTGGTGACGCTGGCCCGGAACCTGCTGGTGGCCTACACCACCGGAGCCGATATCGGCTTTCCGGCGATGGCGGTCACCCCCGTCGGCGGCACGGCGGTGACCTACAAGCCTTGGGCGATCAAGTTCGCCGACGTCAAAGGCATCGTGGAGAACCTCGACCTGTATCTGTTCCCACTGGTCAACCCGGACGGCAGGGAATTCGACCTGACCCCTCCCATCGACGCCATCGGCTGGCGCAAGAACGTCAGCCCCCAGGCCGGCGGGAACATCGGGGTCGACCTGAACCGGAACTTCGACATCATCTGGAAGTTCGAGGACTACTTCGACGTGCCGGTGTACAAGTCGCGGTACGGCAACACCACCCCCGCATCCACCGATCCGGCCGCGGACACCTACCGCGGGCCGGGCAAGCACTCCGAGCAGGAGACGAAGAACGTCGAGTCGCTGCTGGACACCTTGCCGATCGGCTACTACGTCGACGTGCACATGGCCGGGCGGAACATCCTCTACTCCTGGGGTCTGGAGGAGAACGGCGACGTCCCGACGATGACGTTCCAGAACGCGGTCTTCAACGGCACGCGTGACGGGCTGCCCAAGGGGGACTCCAAACTGCCGGTCGGCCGGACCGACTACCAGGAGTACTTACCGGACGACCCGCCGCACCGGATCCGGTCCCGTGGCAAGTTCGGCGCCGACATCATGCGCGACGCGATCCTGCGATCGGCGGGCGGCGGCGCCCTGCCGGCTTCGGGCACCCCGCAGTGGACCCACTCGTTGTACGTCTCCGGGCAGAGCGCGTTCCTGTACCTGCCGGTGGGCGGCGGTCCCAACTCGGGATGCTCCGACGACTACGCCTGCAGCCGCCAGTTCCTCAACCCGGCACGGCAACCCCTCTTCGCCTACACGCTGGAGATGGGACACCTCGAGGAGCAGTTCTTCCACTGTGACTACCGGGACGTCCCCGGCCATTTCCGGAAGATCAACAGAGAGATCCACGCGGCGCTGTTCGGCCTTTTCAAGGTCGTCGTGACCTCGGCGCAGCCGACGCCACCGGAGCCACCGCTGCAAAGGGTGTGCCTGATCGCGACCGCGACCCTGGGCGACCCCGCTCACCCGGACGTGCGATATCTGCGGCATCTGCGCGACGAACGACTGCGGGCCACCCCGGCTGGAGCCAAGGCCGCCGACCTGCTCGACCGGGTCTACTACAGCTTCAGCCCGGCGGTGGCCCGGCATCTGGAAGGCCATCCCCGGGCCCGGGCCATCGTCCGGGCCCTCGTCATCCGTCCCCTCGTCGCCGCGCTGCGGCGCCTGTTCGGCCCGATGGCACCGGACCGGCCACCGGATCCGCCGGACGACGGCAAGAAACAGGAACAGGCACAGGAACAGGCCGATGCCCGAGAGCGGCGACAGGCCGACGGCCCAGGGCCCGCGCAGGCCGACGGCCAAGGGGGGATCCGCTGATGGCAGGCACCGCCGAACGGCTGGCCGTCGAACTGGGCCGGCTGCTCGAACCGATCGCCGAACGGCTCGCCGCCGGGCAGATCGCCGAACTGTTCGCCGAGCTCGGCCTGCCGGTGCCCCCCGCGGTGGCGCAGGCCCCGGGCGTCACCTCCGCCGTCGCCTCCGCCGGCGCCGAACTCACCGCGTTGCCACCGAAGATCACCGCGCTGGCCGACGCGCTCACCGGCGGCGACGCGGGCGACATCGCCGACGCGCTGGCCACCCTGCTGCCCGCCGTGGCCGCAGCGTTCACCGCGTGCCGGGCACTCGCCGCCGCGGTGCGGACCGCGGTCCAGGGCGGCGGCGTGGTCTCCGCCCCGGTGCAGGCGGTGCTCGCCGACCTGCCGCAGCGGATGATCGACCTCAGCGCGGTCACCTACCTCGTCACCCGGCATCCCGCGGCGGGCCGCCCGCTGATCCTGCTCGGGCTGCTCGACGAACTGGAGGTGACCGCCGACGGCGATCGGCCCGCGTACCTGCTCCGCCGGGTCCGGCTGGACCGGCTCGGCACACTCCTCAACGACCCGGCGCAGGCGCTGGCCCAGCTCTACCGCTGGGGCGACCCGGCGCTGGACACCGGACTGCTGCTCAACCGGGTCCGCGACCTGCTCAGCGATCTGGGCCTCCCGGTCGTGGTGACCCCTGACGTGGACGGGCGGCCCGAACTGGCCGCCTTCTTCTTCCGGTTGACGCCGGTCACCGGCCTGCCACCGGGCACCCCCACTCCGCTGGAACTGGTGCTGGACGCGTTCGATCTCACCGGGCTGGACATCCCCCTGCCCATCGGGCGGAACTGGGCGGCCCATCTGCACAGCACCGGCAACCTCAACCTGGGCGCGGCGTTGCGGATCGAGCCACCGGCCACGTTCCGGCCGCAGGCCCCGGCGCCCGGGGTGTCGGGCGAGGTGACCGCCAGGTTCGCCCGGCTGCCTGCCGGTCCCGGGCCGATCCTGTTGTTCGGCCAGGCCACCGGCACCCGGCTGACCGCGGCCTCGGTCCAGGCGTCGTTCGGCGCGGCCTTCGCCGCGGACGGCGCCGGGATCAGCGCCAAGCTGGTCCTCGACGCCGCGATCACCTCCGGCAGACTGGTGCTCCAGTTCGGTGGCGCGGACGGGTTCCTCGCCACGGTCCTGCCGGGCACCCTGGAGATCGACTTCGACCTGGGCGCCCGATGGACCGACGAGGACGGGCTGACCCTGCGCGGCGGCGCCGGCCTGGCGGTCATCGTGCCGCTGGCGCTGCGGATCGGCCCGCTGCGGCTGGAGCGCCTCGACCTGTCCATCCAGCCCGGCGCCACCGGAGTCGGCCTGCGGGTGCGACTCACCGGCGGCATCACGCTCGGCCCGTTCGACGCCGCCGTGGAGGGCATCGGCGTGGGCGCCGACCTGGCCGTGCGGGACGGCAACCTGGGCCCGGTGGACCTGACGTTCCGCTTCCTGCCGCCGCTAGGGCTGGGCCTCGCGGTGAACGCGGGTCCGGTCACCGGCGGCGGGTTCATCCGCTACGACGAGCCCACCGGGCGGTACGGCGGGCTGCTCGCCCTCAAGCTCGGCATCGTCGGTGTGCAGGCCGCCGGGCTGCTGGACACCCGGATGCCGGGCGGCGCCCCCGGCTACGCGCTGCTGATCCTGATGCGGGCCACCTTCCCGCCGATCCAGCTCGGCTTCGGCCTGGCGCTGTCGTCGGTGGGCGGCCTGCTGGCGCTGAACAGGCAGACCGACGTGGACGCGCTGCGCAACCGGATGATCACCGGCACCGCGGGACGGATCCTCGCCCCCGAGGACCCGGTGCGCAACGCTCCGTTGCTGCTCGCCGACCTGGCCGCGGTGTTCCCGCCGGCTCCCGGCGTGATCGTGGTCGGGCCGACGCTGCAACTGTCCTGGGCCGAGCTGGTCCGGTTCGACCTCGGCGTGTTCATGGAGCTGCCGGGGCCACGGAAGATCATCATCCTGGGCTCGGCCAGGGCCGGCATCGACAACCCCTCCGGCGGGCGACCGTACCTGCAGATCCGGTTGGACGTGCTCGGGGTCATCGACCTGGCCGGCCAGGTCGTCTCGTTCGACGCGGTGCTGGTCGACAGCCATCTGCTGGAGATTCTGGAGTTGACCGGCGGGGCGTCGTTCCGGCTTTCGTGGGGGGCCGAGCCGTACCTGGTGCTGACCGTGGGAGGGTTCCACCCGGCCTACAATCCGGCGCCGTTGGTGTTCCCCTCCGGCCTGACCCGGATCGCGATGACCCGGGGCGCCCCGACCGACATCCTGTACTTCCGGTTCGAGGGCTACTTCGCGGTCACCACCAACACGCTGCAGTTCGGCTCGTCCATCGAGGTGATCATCAATCTGGGCCCGTTCAACGTGCGCGGATTCCTCGCCTTCGACACGCTCATCCGGTTCCAGCCGTTCCACTTCCGGTTCGACGTCCACGCCTCGGTGAAGGTCCGCTGGAAGAGCCGCAACCTCGGCGGTCTCGACCTGTCCGGGGAGGTGTCCGGGCCGGGGCCGGTGATCTTCCACGGCAAGGTCTGCTTCGAGATCCTCTGGTTCGACATCTGCTTCGAGGAGACGTTCAAGCTGGGCTCCTCGACGCCACCCGCGGTAACCCCCGTCGCCTCCGCGGTGGCCGAACTGGCCGGCGAACTCGGCGACCCGGCGAACCTGCGGGCGGTGGGCGGCGCCGACCCGAGGGTGACGGCCGAGCCCGCGAAGAACACCGGACTGCCGGTGATCTCCCCGTTCGGGCAGGTGGCGTGGACACAGCGGCGGGCACCGCTCGACCTGCTCCTGCAACGGTTCGAGGGCGCGCCGCTGGCCCGCCCGGAGACGGTCACCGCGAGCGGGCCGCAGGTCACCACGCCGGAGACCGACTGGTTCGCGCCGGGCAGCTTCACCGAACTCAAGGACGCCGACGCGCTCAACCGGCGCGCGTTCGAACGGCTGCACGCCGGGGTACGGCTGGGCGCCGAGGGCGCCGACGACGGACCGTCCGCGGCGCTGGACGTCACGGTCAAGGTGATCAGGCTCCCCGCTCCACCGATCCTGATCAGGGCGTTCGCGCTGCCGTACTGGCTGCAGTCCGCGGTGGCCGGCCGGATCGGCCCGGCCGAGCGGGCGGCGGTGTCGCCGGCCCTCTCCGTGCGGGACGAGAGCTGGACCGTGCACGCCCCCGGGGGCGGGGTGGCCATGGCCGGGCTGTCCCAGGCCCAGGCGCACCAACTCGCCGTGGTCGGCGGCCACGGCACCGCGGTCGCCGACGCCGACCTCGTCGGCCCCATGTCCTTCTAGTCGCGACGACCTTTCCAGGAGGGTGGCATGGCCGACCAGCGGCTGACGTTTCACGGGTGGGCGCGGGAGCGGATCGCCGGGCTCGCCACCGGCGTCCAGGACGGCCGAGCCAAGGTCACGACCACCGTCACGCTGACCGGCACCGCTCCGGACGGCGCGCCGACCGGTACCGCCACCGGGACCGTCAACTTCCTGCTGGCCGGACCGGCCGACGTGGTGGGGCCTGCACCCGGCGCGATCACCAACCGGTACCCCGCGCCCGGCACCATCGACCACGAGACCGACCGCTGCCCGCACGTGGAGTTCGCCGACGTCACGCTGCCCTGGCGGTACACCCCCGCGCCCCGGCCGGCGGCGGGCACCGGCGGGCAGCACCCGTGGCTGGTGCTCGTCACCGGCCGGCCGGACGTCGAGCTGACCCTGGCCGCGGGCCAGGTGACCCTCACCCCCGGCGTGCAGCAGAAACATCCCCTGGGCGCGGCGGGCGGACACTATCCGTGGGCGCACGTCCAGCAGGACGCCGAAGGGCGGCGGATCGCCCGGGTGCTGTCCGGCTCCCATCCCCTGGAGCCCGGCACCGACTACGTGGCCGTGCTGGTGCCCGCGTTCGACGCCGCCGGGCAACGGAACTGGAACGGCACCGCTCCCGTGAGCGTCCAGGTATACGACTGGTGGGCGTTTCGCACCGCGACTCCCCCCGGCAGTTTCGAGGACCTGGCAGCGCTGCTTCGTCCCGGCGCGGCCAGTCCGGAGACCGGGCGCGCCCCACTCGACTATCCCCGCGTCCCGGAGGCGGGCGACCTGGAGGTCCGGGGCGCGCTGGCCCCGCTGGGCGCCGTCGACGCGCCGCTGCCCGCCGCGGTCTTCAGCGACCTGGACGGCCTGCGCACCCCCGCCAGGGACGACAAGGGCCGCCCCATCGTGGGCCTGCCCCGGTACGGCGAGGCGTGGCGGCTGGGCGCCCCCGAACAGACCGTCTGGGGCGGCACGCTGAACACCGACCCGAGGGACCGCGGCGTCGCCGGTGTCGGCCTGGAGTTGGGCATCCGGCTGCAGGAGGAGCTGTCCGCCGAGGTGAGCGCGTCGGCGGGCGCGCTGGCCGAGGCCCGTCAGCGGATCGCCCAGCTCGTGCTGGGGCTACAGGCCGCGGGCGGGTTGTGGAACCGGCGGATGCCCGCCGACCCGCTGGATCGGTTGTGGCTGCTGGGGCCCGCCCTGGGCCGCGTGGTCACCCCCTCCGGCACGGTCGCCGACCTGGCCACCGCTGCTGACCGTCCGCTGCCGAGCGGCGTGTTCTCCACCGCGCTGCGGCGCATCCTGCGGACCGGCCCGCCGCGTACCCGGCTCACCACACGGGGTCGCGTCCGGCCGAGGGACGTCTTGATCGCGCTGAACGACTGCCCGCGCGAACCGGGTCGCAGCGACGACGGGGTGCCGCTCAGCGAGCACGGCATCGATCCGGCCGACCTGGAAACCAACCGCCAGAAGGCGGTGGAGACCGGGCACGTCGAGCTGGAACCGCTTGCCGGCCAGGCACACGATTTGGCCGCGCGGGCCCATCCGGACCTCCGCGAACTGACTGAGGCGCTCGCCAGACGGCTGGAGCGGAGTCACGCGGACGGCTCACCCGCACCGTGGGCCGTGGCGCTCGCGTCGCTGGCGGCCGCCGCGGCGGTCAGGGACGACAAGGACGCGGTGGAGCGGCTCGCCGTCGCGCTGCGCGACCTGCTGGAGCGCTACCCGCACCCGGCTTCCCCCGAGGACCTGCTCGACCTGCTCCGCGCGTTCGCGCAACCGCCCGCCGACGAGGTTCCGTGCGACCCGGTGGACCTCGGCGCGATGTCCGAGCAGGTCGGTGCCGCCTTCGATCCGACCGGCGTGGACGGCCCCGCGCGGGTCCGGGTGCTGGCCACCGTGACCGGGCTCGACGCGGCCCAGCCGCTGGCCCCGCCGGAGGTGTGCGTGGGCCTGGACCGCCCGGTGTGGAGCGACGTGAACGACGCGTTCGCCGAGTGGCTGCTGCCCGGCGTCGGCGCGCTGCCGGACAACTCGGTGATCGCCTTGGAGACCAACCCCAGGTTCGTGGACTCGCTGCTCGTCGGGCTGAACACGCAACTGCTCGCCGAACTGCGCTGGCGCAACATCCCGGTCGCCACCGGCTGCACCCCGCTGCGGGAGTTCTGGAACCGCCGCGACACCGCCACCGGCCTGCCGGTGGCGGACATCCGCGGCATCCTCACCTGGCCGGACGCCAGCGAACTCGGCACCGCACCGCACCGCCCCGCCGGAGTGTCACAGCGCGACCTGGTGATCGTGTCCCGCGGGCAGCTCTTCCTGCGCTACCCGGCCACCCTGGTCTACCTGGTCACCGCCGAGCACGGCGGAGTTCCGGACTTCGGCCAGGACCCCGACCCCGCCGCGCCGCGCGTGTTCCCCGGCTTCCAGGGGCGGCTCGGCACGGACGTGACCTTCTTCGGCTTCCAGGGCTTCGACCCGGACGCCGTGACGCGGCACTGGCTGGTCTTCGAGGAACCTCCAGCCGGTTACCGGTTCGCCAACGACCAATCCGCCTCCGCGGCCCCGCAGACCTGGGCCGCGGCGAGCTTCGCCCGGCCGGTCCGGGTGCTGATCCGCGGCGACCGGCTCGACCCGGAAGGATGAGGATGCACGCGACCATCGGGGTGTTGCTTCCCGTACGGATCGAGACCCGGTTCTCACCAGGACTGGTACGGCTTCGCGTCGTGCCGGACGAACCCTGGTTCGCCCGGCACGATCCGAAGGTCTCCGACGGCGAACTGGAAGCACTCCGGTTGTACGCGGACACGCTCGGCCAGGCGACCACCCCGGCGGCCGCCGAGCAGGCGTGGCGCGACCTCGCCGGCCACGTCGGCGGCGGCGCCCGGGCGCTCTACCTGGTCCGGCGCATGGCGACCCCCGGCCCGGGCGGCACGATCACGGTACGGGAGGCGGCGCCGGAGGAGATCAGGACCGAGCCCGCCTTCCCCCGCGTCGAGGGGTTCCCCGAACAGTTGCACGTCTGGCTGGCCAGAGGCGGCGGACCGCCGGTCGAGGTGCTGACCCTGACCGTCGACCGGACCCGGCTGCTGACCGACTTCCCCGACCCGGACGCGCCGGGCGACCGCCGCTGGTGGGAGAACTGGGACGAGGCGGTCGCCGCCGGGCTCGCCGGTAAGTTCGCGCTGTCCGGCAACCCCGCCGACATCGACGTCCTGTACGTCACCGGGCTCGGCGACGGCGACCCCGCACGGCTCTTCGCCGACCACCGCGACGCGGGACGGCTGGGCCTGCTGGCGCCCGGCGAACCGACCAACTCGGTGGACGGCAGACCGGCCGCGTCCTTCGGCCAGGACCCGATGCCCTGGCGCGATCTCCTCGAAAGCCCGCCCACCGAGGTGCAGCGGCAGGTGTCCGCCGCGCTCACCGGTGATCCGTCTCGGCTCGGCCCGCTGCCCGGCACCGCCGAACCGCACCGGGACCCGTCCACCGCCATGGTCGCCGGGCTCTGGCCCGCGCTGTGGGGCTTCGCCGGGCAGGACGTGTGGGGCGTCACCGGTGATGGCACCGCGGACGCGGCGGCCTGGGCGCCGGCCGCGCTGCTGCCCGAGGGCCCGTTCCCCACCTTGCGGGTCGGTTCCCAGCCCTACGGCCTGCTGCCGGTGACCGTACTGGACCGGTGGACCGCCGACGCCGGCGACCCCGCCGTCGAGGACGCGCTCGCGCAGCCCCTGTTGCGGCTCCGCGCCGAGTACGCGGCGGCCGCGCGGGCCCGCGGCACGGTGGTCGGCGCCTCCACCGCCCAGCTGCTCGAACTGATCGGCCAACTGCCTGCCTCACCGCTGTTCCGGCACCGGCACGCCTGGCCACTCGAACTGTGGTGGCTCGTCCTGACCCTGCTCGGCTACGGCCTGACCTGGGACGACCTGGACCGGGCCTGGCACGACCGGCACCCGCTGTCCCGTGACCTCAAGCTGGATCCGGTGCGCCGGTACGGCACCGCCGGCGCGCCACGCCCGCTGCGGATACCACTCGTCGTGCCGGAGAAACTACCCGAGGGCATGAGGCTGGGCGAGGTGCTCAAGCGCCTGGTCGAGATCGCGTACGAGGTGCCGTGGATCTACCAGAGCATCGACACCCTGGAGAAGGAGCTGCTCAGGTTCCCGCCGGACAGCCTGCTGCTGCGGCTGGCCATCCGCTCGCTCCAGGTGGCCATCGGGGACGTCGGCCGGGTGATCGTGGGCGATCCGCCGCCCGCGCCGGAACCCGTCGCCTGGGACGCCTCGACACCCGGCAGGCTGCAGTCGTGGATCTCCGCCGTCTCGGTGGCGGCGCTCACCGCGCCCACACCCGAAGCCCGCCGGTTCGCCGCCGTCGCCGACGGCCTGCTCGGGCTGACCTCCCTGGACGAGGCCCGTGTCGAACGGCTGTTGCGGGCCGTGGTGGACACCGCCGCGTTCCGGGTCGACCCGTGGCTGACCGGCCTGCCCACCCGCCGCCTCGACACCCTGCTCTCCGACGGGGACACCCGCTCGCGGCTCGGCGTGTACGGATGGGTGGACGGCCCACGGCCGGGTACGCCCGGCCCCAACTCCGCCGGGATGATCCACGCCCCCTCCCCCGCCCAGGCACTGGCCGCGACGGTGCTGCGGGACCGCGCGGTGAACGACGGTTCGGCGCGGTGGGACCTGGAGCTGACCTCACGCGGTGTGCGGGACGCCGACCGGATCGCCGAGCACGTGCGGGTCGGGGCGCATCTGGCGGAGGCGCTCGGCCGCGAGGTGGAACGGGTGGTCTTCGCACCCGCCGACGTGGCGCGGCTACGGCACGACTTCCCGGTTCGCACCGAGCACGCCGGGCGGCGGGTCTGCGACGGGCTCGCCGTACTCGCCGCGCCGCCCTCCTCGCTGTCCCTCGACCCGGACCGGCTGGCGGGACTGGCCCGGTTGCGGACGGCCGTGGACGCCTATGGCGACCTGCTCGTCGCCGAGGCGGTGCAGCATGTCACGCACGGGCGGGCGGAGGTGGCGGGGGCGGTCATGGACGCCGCCGCCGGACTGTCCCGCCCGCCGCACCTGGAGATCCTGCGGACGCCGCGGCAGGGCCGCGCGGTGACCACCTGCGTCGTCGTCGCGCTGCCCGGCGTGACCGCACCCGTGCCGCCCGCGGACCCGCTGGACCGGGCCTGCCTCAGTCCGGGGCTGCTCGCCGACCCCTCGGTGGCGCTCTTCCTCGAACAGCAGCTCGGCACGGCCGGCGGCTGGACGTTCACGGTCGCCGAGGGAAGCGGCGCGACCGCGACCGTCACCCTGGCCGACCTCGGGCTGCTCCCGGTGGACGCGCCCGCTCTTTCCCTCACCGACCTGGAACGCCTGGCGGTCGAGGCCGGCGCCGCGAACCTCGGCGTCGAGGCGGCCGACGCCGTGCTCGCCGGCGGCACCGGCCCGGCCCGTTACGAGGCCGCCGCCCGGCTGACCGCTCTGCTCGGCCGGCGGCCCGCCGGTCCCGACGCTTTCACCGAACAGGCCGACGCGGTGGTGGACGTCACCACCGTGGACGCCGACCTGCTGGCCCGGTACATCGTGGTGGCAGACACGCTGACCGCGCTCGGCGCCGCGCTGGTCACCGAACTCGGCGCCGCCGTGCCCGACCTCGCCGTGCTGACCAGGCTCGGCCGCGCCGCCCGTGCCTGGGGCGTCGCCCCCGACCCGCCGCCGGGCGCGACCGGCCCGGACGCCCAGGTCATCGCCGTCGCCGAGCGTGCCGCCGACCTCCTCACCGCCCGGCTGGCCGCCGCCCCCGGAACCGCGTCGCCCGGCCCCGGCGAGCCGTCCCCCGCCGCCGCGCTCGCTCGCGACGATCTGGTGGCGGCGCTGGCGGCGCTGGCCTCCCCCACCGGCCAGCTCGCCGTCACCTCGCGCCTGCCACGCACGGCCCTCCCGGCGCTGACCGCCGACCCTGGCATCGGGGACGAGTGGCTGCCCACGGTCGCCGCCGTACGCGAGTCCGTGGCCCGGATCGAGGCGCACCAGCTCGTCGCCGAGACCCCGCGATCCTGCGGTCCCGCCTTGACCGCCTGGACCAACAAGCCGGGCGATCCGTGGCAGGTCACCGCCGAGGACGGCCGCCGTCTGATCCTCGCCTTCGCGGGCTCCGGCCTGGCCTTGAACGCCCCGCCGGGCGGGCCGGACGTCGCGGCGGCCGTGATCGACCGGTTCACCGAGGTGATCCCGGACACGGAGCAGACCACCGCGGTCACCTTCGGCTTCGACGCTCCGGGCGCCCGCGCCCAGCAAGCGATCCTGCTGGCCGTACCGCCGGACCCGGCCGTCGAGTTCGATCCGGACCTGCTGGTCGAGCTCGTCGCCGGCGCCCGGGAACTGGCCCACGCCCGGGTCGCCCGCCCCGCCGACCTGTCCCCCGGCCTGCGCGGCATGCTGCCTACCGCCCTCCTGCCCGCCACCGGGGCCACCACGGTCCCCCTGGAACCTCGAAAGTGACGCGATGGCGCTCATGTACGGCACGATGCATCGGCTGGAGGCCGATCCGGCGCAGACGGATCTGGCCCGCGGCTTCACCGCCGAGGTGGCCGATCCGGCCTGGCTGCTCGGGCGGCAGTGGCAACTCGGCGAGCACCAGGGCGAGGACGCGTCGTCTCCGGTCCGGATCAGCTACCGGGCCAGGTTGACCCCGATCGATCCGATCGGCGAGCAGCCCGCGCTGGATCCGCGTTCCGTGCCCGCCGAGGCCATCGTGGAATCCGAACCGGGCGACTCGTGGTCCACCGGCCGCCGTGTCGCGGCCGGGCGTGCCGTGGCGGCCGCCGCGCTCGCCGCCGGCACCCCGCTCCCCGCCGACCCCGAACTCCTGCTCACCGCGCTCCCCGTCCCGTACGAGATCCTGGACGGCACCGGGTTCGACGGCAGGATCCTCTGGCGGCGGCGTGCCTCCCTCGGCCTCGACGAGGCGTGGTTCGGCGGGTACCGCCCACCCGCCCAGGAGCCCGCCGACCTGTGGGACCCGGCCGAACTCAGCTACAGCACCACCTTCACCGCGGGCGACGCCGTACTGACCCTCGACCGGCACGACGGCGGCGACCTGGACTGGTACTCGGTGGACGCCGACCATCCGCTGGGGGCGGCCACCGAACCGGCCGACGCCGTGGAGTTGTACCCGCGCCGCGTCGTGTACCCCGGTGCGCCGCTACCTCGCTGGTGGCAGATCGAGGACGCCAAGGTGGACATCGGCGGCTACCCCCCGGACCGCGCGCACCTGCCCACGCTACTGCTCATCGACCTGCTGGTGAACCAGTCCGACAACTGGTTCACCTTCCCGGTGACGGCCCGTGCCGGTCACGTGGTCACCCTGGACGAGGTGATCGTGCACGACTCCTTCGGCGACGACTGGACACTCGCCCCACCCACCGGCTGGAGCCTGTTCGCCACCGAAGGGCTCGATTCGCGATCTTTGATCGTCTGGGCCACCGCCGCCACCCCGCTGACCGGGCCGGTCCTCGACGAGGTCGCCATCGGCACCGACGAGGACGCCAACCTGCTGTGGGCGGTCGAACAACGCCTGCGTGGCCGCAGCGTCAGCGGCGAGGGCGACGCGATTCCCGACCCGCCGGCGCACATCGATGCCGCCGGCCGCCAAGGTTTCGCGTACCGGCCGATGACCCGCCTCCCCCGTTACTGGCACCCGTACGAGATCGAGGCCATCGGCGGTATCCGGCGTTTCGTCCAGGGGCGTGCCGCCGACCTGTCCGGCCCGGTCGCCGTGCTCCTCCCGGAGGCCGAGAGCGACCTCCTCATCGACCCGGCCTCCGGCGGCGTCCATCCCACCCACCAGCTCGAACCCGCCGCCATCCCCGCCGACGGGGTCCGCGTCGAACGCCGCGCCGTCCTCGCCCGCACCACCACCGGCGCCCCCGTCCTGTGGACTCAGCGCCGCCGCCAGCCCCTCCTCACCCCACCCGCGTTCCCGCTCCGCTTCGACGTCATGCAGCCGGTCCCTCCCACAGCCGACGAGTGACCGATTGATTGCCCCCACCGCGCTCTCACCGCGGCCGGGCCGCCCACGCCGCGGCGAACAGCTCCGGCAGCTGTGACGGGGTATTAGATCTCTGGTGGGTGGGGTCGGCCTGTGGGACCACGCCCCCACCGACGCGGGCGAGACCGTCTCAATTGCCTACCGCCTGTGCCGCGCGCACTGGGGGCACGGCTACGCCTCCGAGGCCATCCTTGCTGGCCTTCGAACACGTCGGCGCCGGCGCCACGGCCGGAACGTGGGGCGCCGCCCCGGCCGGCGTCATCGTCATCCTGGCCGTGCTACTCGACAGCGCTTGCGCCGGCCGGTGCCGCTGCCGTGGGGATGGCGTTGTCGATGAGGACGGCTGCGATGGCGGCGGCGGTGGTGAACGCTTCGGTGTTGAGGACTCGGCTGCGGGCCGAGGCGCCGTCCAGGAGCAGCGCCAGTTGCTCGCCGAGCTGTTCGGGGTTGGTGGCGCCGGCCTCGCGGGCGGTATCGGTGAGCCGGGCGGCAAAGCCTTTTTTGTAGTTGCGGGCGTGTACGCGTGCCGGGTGGCCCGGGTCGGGGATTTCGACGGCCGCCGCGATGAATGGGCACAGGGGCGCGTGCACGTCGAACGCGGCGAGGAGTCGTTCGCGAGGTGTGAGGTCGGTGCGGTCGAACACTTCGGGCAGGATGTCGGGATCGAATCGGCGTAGGCATTCGGCGATCAGCTCGTCCTTGCCGGTGAAGTGCTGGTAAAGCGTGCGCTTGGACACCTCAGCCACCGCGCAGAGCTGGTCCAGGCCGGTGCAGTTGATGCCTTGATCGCGGAACAGTCGATGTGACGCGCTGAGGATGCGCTCTCGTGCGCCCCTGCCGCGGCGCAGGCCCCGCGGCCCCTTCTCCAACTCTGTCACATGCCCAGCGTAGCCCACTTCGGTACCGATCGGTGTGCATAGCTTGCACCCCGCGCGACTGTTCGCTACGTTAAGTACGCAGATCGGTGTA
Source organism: Dolomitihabitans soli (assembly GCF_022213955.1). GTDB lineage: Bacteria > Actinomycetota > Actinomycetes > Streptosporangiales > Streptosporangiaceae > Streptosporangium_A > Streptosporangium_A soli. The sequence continues at coordinate 95,974 of NZ_JAKNTW010000030.1, forward strand.
CATAACATCGGCACAGCATGTGAATGGAGTGGTCGTGGGAAAGCTCGATGGCAAGGTTGCGGTGATCACAGGCGCGACAAGTGGGATGGCGCTGGCCGGTGCGAAGTTGTTCGTTGATGAAGGAGCTCACGTCTTCATCTCGGGCCGGCGGAAGGACGTGCTGGACGAAGCCGTCAAGCTGATCGGCCGGAACGTGACCGGCGTGCAGGGCGATTCGGCCGACCTCGATGATCTGGACCGTTTGTTCGAGACGGTCAAGCAGGAAAAGGGCACGGTCGACGTGTTGTGGGCAAGTGCCGGGACCGGCGAGCAGGGCAGGCTCGGCGAGATCACCGAGGAGCAGTTCGATGCCGCCTTCTCGCTGAACGCGCGCGGCACGCTGTTCACGGTCCAGAAGGCGCTGCCACTGTTCAACGACGGAGGCTCGATCGTCATGACCGGGTCGAACGCGTCGCTCCGGGGCTACCCCGATTGGAGCGTGTACGCAGCGAGCAAGGCCGTACTGCACGCCTACGCACGGGTGTGGGTGTCCGAGTTGAGGGACAGGAGGATCCGGGCGAACGTGCTCACCCCCGGCTCGGTCGTCACGGCGAAAATGGAGGAGGTGTTGGACGAGCAGATGAAGGCGCAGTTCGAATCCGTGATCCCGCGGCGAGAGATGGGCCGCCCTGAAGAGATCGCGTCGGTCGCATTGTTCCTCGCCTCGGACGACTCGAGCTACGTCAATGGCATGGAGCTGGTTGTCGACGGCGGCACCACAGTGATCTGAGCGCGTCGCTGGTGGTCGTCAGCGCCGCGCCGCGCAGGCCGGGCGCCGGTCCCGGCGGTCTGGCGCGGCGCGGCGCCGGCAGGTACCCGAGCTGGAGCGGGTTGGTATCGCGCGTCCAGCCGGGCGCGGAGGTCCAGGCCGAGTTCGCGTCGTTGCCGTCCTTGCAGTACGACATGATGTCGGCTCGGCGGCGATCTTCGGGGTGGTCTTCGGCTCGGCCAAGGCCCAGACCGACGGCTGGAGCTCGGCGGTCGCACTGATCCCGCCGGCGGTCTCCGGCTAAACGGCTTCGTCGTGCTTTAGAAGGTCGACCGTCACCCGCTACGCGTACTCGCCGACCGCAACCGCGGTGCCGCCTATCGCCACCGCCACCAACCACTACCTGACCCACCACGGCAGCACCGCCGTCGTCAGCGCCACCGTGCACGGGTTCACCGTCGGCTATTGGTGGGCCGCGGGCGCCTTCTGGGCGGGTGCCGTCATCTGCGGTGCCCTGATCCGCGGCGGCACCCGGCTCCACCACGAGGCCGGCCAGCCCGAGCCCGTCGACCAGGTCGTCAGCGGGCCGATCCGACACCTGGTCGCCGGCGAACCTTCGACACCCCGGCCCAGCACGCCAGCAAGACCCCCACGACCAACTGATCCATACACAACAAGGGAACACGTCATGACCACCATCAGCATCATCGGCTCGGGCAACATGGCCACCGCCATCGGCACCCGGGCGGCGAAGCACGGCCACACCATCGAGCTCATGAGCCGCAACACCGCCAAGGCTCAGGCGCTCGCCGACCAGATCGGCAACGGAGCCACTGTCGGCACGTTCGGCGCAAGGCCGGCGGGTGACATCGTCATCGTGGCCGTCCTGTACACCGGCGCGGTTGAAGTGGTCGCGCACTACGGCGATGCGCTGGCCGGCAAGATCCTCATCGACATCACCAACCCGTTCAACGCCGACGTAAGTGGACTCGTGACTACCGCGGGCAACTCGGTGTCCCAGCAGATCGCCGCCGCCGCCCCCGAGGGTGCACACGTCGTGAAGGCATTCAATTCGATCTTCCGCGGCGTCCTTGCTGAAGACACGCCCCTGGACGTGTTCTTCGCCGGCGACAGCGCCGAGGCGAAAGCACGTGTCGCGGCGTTTCTGGAGAGCTTGGACATGCGGGCCCTCGACGCAGGAGGGCTCGAGATGGCCTACGTCCTTGAATGGGCCGGAATCCTCCTGGTGGGCCTGGCACGCAACGGCGCCGGCTTCGACATCGCCTTGGGCGCCGAGGTCCTCTGAAGATTCTCTCCAGGAGAGAACATGGCCACGGTGGTATTCATCAACCGGCCCCAGCCGGCGGCTGGTAAGCGCGACGCTCTGATCGGCCTCCTACGCGAGTTCGCCGACTCGATCAACGCCGACCCGGAATGCCTTTCATTATTCGGTCCACGAGTCGATCGATGACGAGGCCACGCCCTTGACCGTCATCCAGGCCCACACGTCGGTCGCCGGCTTCGAGAAGCACGGCGAATGGATGGCGCCGAACATCCCGCGACTGGTTCCGCTGCTCGCGTCCCCGCCCGACCCTCCGGTCCTGCTCCGGTCGGTTTACGAGAAGCTCCACGACTCCCTGACGGCAGCCAAATTCCTGAGAAGCATAAATGGACCACAATCGGCATTTCACAGTCGCGAGTCCCACCTCTTAACCTCGGAGCGAGGACGACGAGCCGAGAACGAACTGATCGTTCGGTGGTGTCCCACGATCCGGACCGGCCCGGCCCGGATCCAAGCCTGCAGGGGAGAAGAGCCCGATGAACAGCGCACTGACCGCCATCGGCCTGTCCGTTCCCGTGCTGGCCGCACCCATGGCAGGCGGACCCACCACACCCCGGCTGGTCACGGCCGCCGCCGAAGCCGGCGCCCTCGGCCTGCTGGCCGGCGGCTACAAGCATCCAGAAGCACTCGCCAAGCAGATTGCCGAGGCACGGGCCGCCTTCGTTCCGTTCGGCGTCAACCTGTTCGCCCCCAATCCGATCCCGGTCGACCCCGCCGCCTACCGCCGCTACGCCCTCACCCTCCAGCCCGAAGCCGACCAGTACGGACTCACTCTCTCCGAAGTCGCCCTCACCGAAGACGACGACCATTGGCGAGATAAGATCGACCTCCTCCTGGCGGACCCCGTCCCGCTGGCGAGCTTCACCTTCGGCATCCCGGATCCGGCGATCATCAAGGCGCTACGCGCCGCCGGCACGCTGATCATGCAAACGGTCACCTCAACCGAAGAAGCGCTCCGCGCCGCCGACGCCGGTGCTGACCTCCTCACCGTGCAGGCCGGTGCGGCCGGCGGGCACTCGGGCACCCTCACCCCCGACCGCATCCCCGCAGCGACACCGATCGCCCGGCTCGTGCGCGAAGTGGCCCACGTGACCAATCTCCCGCTCATCGCCGCGGGAGGTATAGCCACCAGCCATGCCGTCGCCGAGGTCCTGCGGGCCGGCGCCGCGGCCGCCATGGTCGGCACCGTCCTGATCCGCTCCGACGAAAGCGGCGCCTCAAAAACGCACCAGGACGCTCTCGCCGACCCGGCCCGCGACCGGACGCTCGTCACCCACGCGTTCACCGGCCGCCCCGCACGCGCGCTCCGCAACGCGTTCACCGACCGCTACCACCACCTCGCCCCGGCCGGCTACCCCGCACTGCACCACCTGACCAGCCCACTGCGCAGAGCCGCGGCCGCCGCCGGTGACACCGAGCGCCTCCACCTGTGGGCCGGCACCGGTTTCCGGCACGCGTCCGCCGAGCCCGCGGCGCGCATCCTGACCCGCCTCACGGCAAACCTGTAACCCGCCACACGAACCGACGATGGGAGAACGCCCATGACATCCGAAAACGAACACGACGATGGTCTGCTCGCCGTCGTCACCGGTCGGCAGGGCTGAGATCCGCGATGCCGCTGCTGTACGTCGACCTGGTCGAAGGCCGCACACCAGGCGAGATCCAGGCACTGCTCGACGCCGACCCACGCCGCCGTGGTGGAGGCGTTCGAGGTGCCGGAACGCGACCGGTTACCAGGTGGTTCGCAACGAGATGATCGCCTTGGACACCGGCCTGGGCATCGTCCGCCCACCGCGCCTAGTGATCATGCATGTGGTGAGCCGCCGCCGTGATCCCGCCCAGAAGAAGCGCTTCTACGACCTGCTGGCGCGGAACCTGAGTCATCCGGGCGGTGTTGCGCAAGGCGGGACGGCGGGAGTTCAGCGAGCGCCACGGTGGGTTCGTCGTGGAGGGGAGCGGCGACGGAAAGCCGTTCCAGGTCGCCGACGACGCCGAGGTGTCCGCGCAGAAGCTCGCCCGCAGTGACCCCCCCCCTGCATATCCACGCAGGAACCGCACCTGAGCTGCGGCCCCGGTCGCCTGCTGTGACCTGGGGAGACGTTCCCGGCGGCCAGGGGCGGTAAGGCAGGTGTCATGGACACCGCCTTGCACGGTCTCGCCGACGACGGCCGCGCCGACCCGGTGCGAGAGCTGATTTCTGTCATGCGGGTCCTGTGACACACGCACTACCCTCCGCCGAGCGGAAGGCTCATGCTGAGCGTCATGACCATTCGTCGATTAGCCACGTTCGCCTCGCGGCTGGGAGCCGCGACCCTGGCCGTCGCGCTGCTCGCGGCGAGCCCCGTGGCCGCCGCTGAAGACGGCGGCCTCGACCGGCAGCGGCTGCGCCAGACGCTGGACGCCGTGCACGAGGCCGGCATGTACGGCATCTACTCGAACGTCGTGGACGGCCGGCGGAGCTGGAAGGGCGCCTCAGGCGTCGCCGACGCCGAGACCCGCCGCCCGATGCGTCCAGACATGGTGCACCGGGCCGGGAGCATCACCAAATCGTTCGTCGCGGTCGCCGTGTTACAGCAGGTCGGCAAGGGCACGATCGAGCTCGACGCCCCCATCGGCCGCTACCTGCCGGAGCTGATCCCGGGGGAGCGCGGGCAGCAAATCACCGTACGCATGCTGCTCAACCACACCAGCCACATCGCCAACCACACCGATGTGCTCTTCCCGACGGTCGAGAGCCTGGACGCCAACCGCTTCCGTACCTTCCCGCCCGAGGAACTGGCGCGGGCGGGGCTCGGCGCCCCCGCGACCGGGCAGCCGGGGGTGACACCCGGGGCGTACTCGAACACCAACTTCGTCATCGCCGGCCTGCTGCTGGAGAAGGTGACGGGCACGAGCGCCGAGCGGTACATCACCGACCACGTCTTCCGCAAGGCCGGGCTGCGGCACACGTCGTTCCCGCGTACGCCGTACCTCCCCGGGCCGAGCTCCAAGGCGTACGAGGCGTTGTTCGGGTACTTCGACCCGCCCAAGGACTACAGCGTTTACAACATGTCCTGGGCCTGGACGTCGGGTGCGGTCGCCTCGACGATGGAGGACCTCAACCGCTTCTTCCGGCTGCTGCTGCGCGGCGAGCTGCTCGACGCGACCCTGCTCGCCGAGATGCAGAAGACCGTACCCATCCGGTCGTTCTCAGGCGCTGTGTTCGACTACGGTCTCGGGATCTTCCCCCTCGACCTGCCGTGCGGCAGGTTCTGGGGGCACGACGGGAGCGTCCCCGGCATGCAGACCTTCGCGTTCTCCAACGCCGACGGCGGCCACCAGTTCGCCTTCGGCACCAACCTGAGGAACTACCAGCAGCTCGACGAGAACGGTGGCCCTGTCGCGCACGCCATCGACTTCGCGATCGGGGACCACCTGCTGGAGGCGGCGTGCGGGCCTGACACAGCGGCGACCAGGGCAGCGCGGCCGCTCCCGGCGATCGGCGTGGACGGAGGCACGGCCACACCGTGACCGGCGGCGGCGCGGGCGGGTCACCGATCGGCGGCCCGCCACAGCGCCGCCGCCGCCCAGAGGCCCGCCGGCCATGACGAGGGCGCCGTGACAGCATCCACCGCTGCACCCCCGCCGTCGCCAACCGCGGCAGAGAGCTTCCTCGGAGGCATGTCGGCGCGACCCGCCAGGCACAGCACCGCGAACGCGATACGGCACAGGCTACGGCCCTGCTGCTCACGGCCGAGCCGGAAACCGACGCCGGGCGGGGCGGGGCCCCGCCCGGCGTGCGGGAGTCTCTCCTCCGCCACCGAGGGGAGGCCTTTAGTCCTGGGGAAATTTCCAACGGATTTGCCTGACCTGCACTGATGCAGGACGCTGGGACTGAAGGCTCAGCGCGTTTACGGTGTGGACTATGAGCGACGGCAAGCCGGAGTTCGGGTACGGCGCGTGCCGCCGCCCGCTATGGACGGCGCGGGACCGGGACGCTGAGGTCATCCGGGCGGTGTTGCGCAAAGCGGGACGGCGGGAGTTCAGCGACCGGCTTGGGCGAGATGCTGTAGCGCCGAAGCCACGCTCAGCGCCGGCTCGATGCCCTCGCGTCCCGCCGGAAGCTCCAGCGGATAGGCCAGCCGCGCCTCGCCCTGGTTGTTCGCCGTCGGCGCGGCGATCTGGTTGACCGCGTTCGACGGATCGGCCGCCTGGATACCGCTGATCCTGGTCGGGTCGAACGACACCTGGTCGGGACCCTCAGGCGCGTTCACCGTCGCGTTCACCATGTCGGTGAAGTGGTTCGTCCGCGAAATGATCAGCTGCCGCGTGGTGTCGACCGAGACCACCTCGAGCGCCTGCCAGCAGCTGCTCACCGGGTCGAAGTAGTACGTCCGCACGTCCTGCGGCGTGAGCCCCGCCGCCTCGAGCTCCGCCGCGTCATACGGCACGCTGACCGTGATGTCCTGTTCGAACTCGTACGGCGTCGGCGTGAACCGATAGCCGGCCCGTGGCCCCTCGGTCACGTTCTCCATTCCCGCGCCGAGCACCGGGAGCTGCTCCTCGGTCAGCGGCGTGATCCCGATCTCGGTCGGCTCGTCCAGCGCAGTCACGCCAAGGTCCAGCCGGACGTCGTCGTACGAGATCGTCTTGGTCGCCTTGGCGTCGGCCGTGACCGTGTAGGAGGGCCGGACCGTCAGGCCCTTGAGCTCCTTGATCGGTGAGACCGCCTGCCGCTCCGCGTTCGGCGTGGGCTCCGGCGGGGGAGCGCCCGCGATGCAGGCCGCGGCGGCGGCCGTGTCGGTGTCGCCGGACGCCGGCGCCGTGACCGCCACCAGCCCGGGGAGCGCCACTGTTATGGCGGCGACCAGGCATAAGAAACGCGAACGCATACTGATCACAACGCCACTCCCGAGTCAGCCGTACGAGACCCGAACGCAAAAGCAGCAATAGTGATCACTGCCGCGTAACATGATTAACATTTACCTTCAAAGGTGTCCAGCGCCTGCCTCGCCCACTCCCGGGCACCAGCGAACTTCTGCTCTCCGGCAGAACGCCGAACCTGGCTCATGAGCATCTCGTAGGCCCCGATCAGGGCAAAACTCGGCCATGCGGCGATCACTCGGCCGATCAATGTGGGCTCGGCCACCGCGACGTTGGCCCCCAAACTCGCCAGCCCACCGACCACCAGGAGCGTCCACGGCAGGGCCCCACCGCCCTTGCCATACCGGCATGCCAGGAGAAGAGACATCGACGCGGCGATGATCGTCCCATCCACCGACAAAGGGATCAGCGCCGCGGCCAACCTGTCTTCCCCGTGTCTCAGAGCCAATTCGTGCATGTGACGGAACGAAACGATCGCGGCCACAAACGCGACAAGGAGCACACTCGCCGTCGCAGTGCGCCGGATCCACCGGTCGGAACGCGCGTTGCGGCTCGCCGACGACAACGGCGGTGAAGCCTCGCCCTGGATCAGCGAGCTGATTCAACAGGAGGGCGGCCTGGATCTGGTTGATGACTCCGGCGCGGGCCCAGCGGGCGAAGAAGCGGTAGGGCCATCGCGTTGACCAGGTGGTGTTGTGCGAATAGATGCCCAGGTTGACGCTGCTCGCCGTACCCGGATCCACGAGCCGTGAGAAGCACGAGCACTGTGCCGAGCCTTGCAAAGCTGCCGCTCGGGCGGAGCATGAGGTGGCTGACCGGCGCGCCGGGGCGTCAGTACGGCGATGCCCCGCGCGTTCGGGGGCATCGCCGTACTGGATCGTGCGGACCGTCATATGACGCTGTTGGGCTGGGCGGAAAGGAGGGTCTGGGTCCAGCCTTCGGTGTCGATGGCGCCCTGGCCGCTGAGGTCGTCGCCTCGGCCGTCGTAGGGGTTGGCGTCGAAGTAGCCGTGGAGGGATCCCTCGGGG
>NZ_JAKNTW010000031.1 GCF_022213955.1 Dolomitihabitans soli
CGCACCGTGTACCTCCCGACCCTGATCGCCGGGCGGCCGGACAACAACGGCAACTGGGAACTGATCATGACCGATGCCGCCATCGGCATCGCCGTACACCTGGACGACCGGGCCTCGTTCGACCGGGCTGTCGCGACCTGGCGCGGCCGACTGCCCGCCTACATCTACCTGAAGACGGACGGCTCGCTGCCCAAGGCACCACCAGGCAGCAAGTACAACACCAAAGCCGAGATCATCGACTACTGGAAAGGCCAGACCACGTTCGTGGACGGCCTGGCACAGGAAACCTGCCGCGACTTCTGGCACACCGGATGGGGCATCGCGGCCATCTCCCACGTCGCCGAGACCGCCCGCATCCAGGGGGTGGACCTGTACGCCAAGGCCAAGCACCGGCTGCGGTTCGCGATGGACTTCCACGCCAAATTGCAACTGGGCGCGACGGTCCCGTCGTGGCTCTGCGGTGGGAAGCTCAAGCGCGACCTGGGGGACCACTTCGAGGTCGGCTACAACGCCCTGCACCACGGACTCGGCTACGACATGCCGTACGCCAAGAAGTGGGTCGAGCAGAAACGCCCCGCAGGGGCGTCGCACTTCCTGGGCTGGGAGACCCTCACCCACGCGCAGAACCCCGCCCGCTCCTCCGTGGAGAGCGCCTCGGTTTACGGGGCGATGCCGGACGGGAAGTTGACCTACACCGCCATTGACGCCGCTACCGGACAGCGCACGCGTGGCGCTTTCGTGTCGACGACCACTCTGGGTTTCACTCCCAAGGCGATGGCGACGCTGGATTTCAATACCCTCCTGGTCACCGATAAGGAGGGACGGCTCTACCGAGTCGATATCCGGACCAATCGCGACAGCCTCATCTTCGAGCCGCCTGTCTATCTCGGCAGCGGCTACACCCACGACCTCCTCGCCTACGACGGCAACGGCCACCTGTTCGGCATCGCCGACGGGACCCTGCGCCGCTACACCGTTAATGCGATCAAGCCCACGATCGACAACATCGTCAGCGGCTCTGTCATCGGCGACGGCTTCGCCCTCAAGACCCTGACCGCGACCGGCCCCAACTGGATCCTCGGCACGACGGCCGGCGGCAAGCTGATCTCTTACCGGATCGACGGCCCTGGCTCCTGGAGAAGGTACGAGCTTCGCGACACCACCTGGCAGGTCTTCGACCATCTCCTGTCGCCCGGCGGGGGCGTGTACTACGGCCACCGGAGCAATGGCTCGCTCTTCCGCTACGCTGACAAGAACCCCTACGACGGCCAAGGCGACGACCTCAGCAGCCAGAGCGCCGTCGGCACCGAAGGCTGGACCCAAACCCTTCTGTCCGCCCAACCCGCCAGCATCAGCTGACCGAACAGCCGACAGCCGCTGGAGGACCCCGGATACCTACCGAGGTCCTCCAGCGTGGCCTGGCCCTCGATGCCTGACGGCGGGCGGCCCTGCCAATGCCGGCGAAGGCCATCACGAGCAGGAACACGCCGATGATCAGGGCGAGCCAGGCCAGCCAGGTGGGCTTGGCGTGTCCGGTGGCGCCGAGAGTGCCCAGCAGCGTGATCAGGACCACCCAGCTCATGATCAGCCAGGTGGCCTCGAAGAGCAGGGCTTTGGCGCGGCCGTTGGCGCTGATCAGCAGGGCGATGACGGCCACGACCGGGAACGGTGAGACGATCAGCCCGAGGGTGTAGGGCAGCATGTCGGCGAAGGCCTCACCCATGGTCACTCTCCCGGTAGGCGGTGGCTGCGGCCTCGTTGGAGTCGTAGTAGGTGAGGTCGGTCAGGCCGTAGTGGTCCAGCAGGTGGCGCAGGCCGGTGGTGGCGCGGGCGACGGCGAAGGTGACGCCGCGTTCGCGTAGCACGGCGGTGGTCTCGCGGAGGGTCTGGGCGCCGGTGGTGTCGACGTCGGTGATGGCCTCGGCATCCAGGACGATCCACCGGGCGCCCTGGTCGGCCAGGTGGGTGATCTCGGCTTTGAAGGTGTCGGCGTTGGCGAAGAAGAGCTGGCTTTCGAAGCGGTAGACGGCCAGCGGGCCGCCGGCGGCGCCGCGGATGTAGCGGCCGTGCTCACCTGGGCGCAGGGTGGCGGTGCTGGGCCGGGAGGCACGCCGTACGACATCCACGGCAGACAGCAGGAAGGCGATGACGACGGCGGTGAGCGAGCCGAGCACCGGGACGCCGAGCAGGCAGACGACGGCGATCCAGAATTCGGAGCGGCGCAGCCGCCACAGCTCGGCCAGCTTGCGGACGTCGATGAGCCGGATGACGGCGACGGCGACGATGCCCGCCAGAGCCGCGTTCGGCAGGTAGGCGAGCAGGCCGGAGAAGAACGCGACCAGGACGGCGACCACGATCGCGCAGACGGCGCTGGGGATCTGGGAACGGGAGCCGGTGGCGTCCATGGCGGCGGTGCGCGAGGCGCTGGAGCCGATGGTCATCGACTGGGTGAGCCCGGCGGCGATGTTGGCCAGGCCGAAGGCCCGCAGCTCCTGATTGGCGTCGAGGGAATAGCCGTGTTGTTCGGCGTAGCGGCGGGCGGTGAGCAGGCCGTCGGCCAGGGTGACGGCGCAGATCGCGATGGCGCCGGGGATGAGCGCGGCCCACTGGCCGAGCGTGATCTGCGGCCAGTGCGGGACGGGGAGCCCGGAGGGGACGTTGCCGAGGACCGAGACGCCGCGCTGGTCGAGCCCGGCCCAGGCCACCACCGCCGTCGCGACCACCAGCGCGATCAGCGGGCCCGGCAGCGCGGGGGCGAGCCTGCGCAGCGCGACGATCACCAGTATGGTCGCGACGCCGACGATGATGCTCCACGCCTGGGCCTGCGGGATCTTGTTGATGATCTCCCACAGCTCGGGGAAGAACCGGTCGGCGGTGGTGTGGATGCCGAGGATCTTCTCGACCTGGCTGGTGAGGATCTCGACGGCCAGGCCGGCGATGAAGCCGACCAGGACCGGTTCGGACAGGAAGTTGGCCAGGAAGCCCAGCTTGAAGGCGTAGAACAGCAGGAACACCACCGCGCAGACGAGCGCCTGGGCGTAGGCCAGCTCGGCGTACTGCGGGCTGCCGGGGCGGGCGGCCATCGCCACCAGCAGGGAGGCGATGAGCGCGGCGATGGGCGCGTCCGGGCTGGCGACGAGCTGGCGGGAGGAGCACAGCAGCGCGAACACCAGCATCGGCACGATGGCGGCGTACAGGCCGACGATCGGCGGCAGCCCGGCGATCTGCGCGTAGCCGATGTTGAGCGGGATGGCCAGCGCGGCGAGGGTGACCCCGGCGGTGATCTCCCGGGGCAGGCTCAGCGGGCCGCGCATGCCCGCGGCGAACCACGTCACCACAGCAGCCCGCCCGGCCGTACGCCGGCCGGCAGCACCCCGACGACCGACGGGGCGGCCATCACCGCGATGACCGGGATCGGGCCGATCGCCACGGACAAGGCGAAAGGCGGCAGCCCCCCAGCAACCCCACCCACACCACTCTCCCCTATCGCGACTGGCGTACCCCTTTTGACCTGGGATGATGCTTGACGATCTCGCAGGCTTCCCCTGGCCCCTGCCTGGCTACGAACCAGGCGTCGGCCACAGGAGGGGAGGCTGCGGGTGGGCTGGTCCGCCGTCCCCGGCTGGACGGAGCTGCGCGGCTACCGGCGCGCGTGGCTGCGCCCGGACCTGCTGGCGGCGTTGTCGCTGTGGGCGGTGCTGGTGCCACAGGCGTTCGCCTACGCACAACTGGCCGGGCTGCCCGCGGCGACCGGCCTGTACACGGCCCTCGGCGCGATGATCGGGTACGCGATCTTCGGCGGGGCCCGCTTCCTGAACGTCGGCCCCGAGTCGTCGGTCGCGATCGTGGTGGCCAGTGCGCTCGCCGCCGTCCCGGGTCGGGAGCACCCCGTCCTGGCGGCGCAGCTCGCGCTGCTGATCGCCGTCTTCCTGATGATCGGGTACGTGGTCCGCGCCGGCGTGCTGATGCGCCTGCTGTCCACGCCCGTCCTGACCGGCTACCTGGCGGGTTCCGGCGTGGTGATCATCGCCAGCCAGCTCGGCAAGGTGACCGGTATCAGTGCGAGCGGCACGACCCTTGCCAAGGCCGTTGCTGTGCTGCACGACCTTGCGAACGTGAACGTGTGGGCCCTTGGGTGCGCGGTCCTGACCGCCGCGGCCGTGCTGCTGATCGGCCACTACGCCAGCCGTCTGCCCGGCCCGCTCATCGCCCTGGCCGTGGCGACCACGGTCGTCGCGCTGGCCGGACTGGACGCTCGGCTGGACGTCCTCGGCCCGGCCGAAGGCGGGCTGCCGGTGCCGAAACTGCCCCGGACCGGCCTGGCCGACACGATGCGCCTGATGGGCCCCGCATTGAGCATCGCGCTGCTGGTGTACGCCGGCAGCGTGCTCACCGCCCGCTCCATGGCGGCCAAGGAAGGCAAGGACGCCGACCCGCAGCAGGAGTTCCTCGGCCTGGCCGCGGCCAACGCCGCCGCCGGTCTGCTGGGTGGCTTCCCCGCCAATGGCAGCGACTCGCGCAGCGCCCTGCTGGCCGGATCGGATGCGCGGACCCGGATGGCCGGGCTCGGCGCGGCGGTGGCCGTGGTGGTCACCCTGCTGGCGCTGATGCCGCTGATCCGCGACCTGCCCCAAGCAGCCCTGGGCGCCGTCATCATCCTCACCGCCGCCCGGCTGATCGACCTGCCGGCCTTTCGCAGGCTCTGGCGAATCCGCCGCACGGACTTCGTGCTCGCGTCCGTCACCGCGCTCGGCGTGCTGACCTTCGGCGTGCTCGAGGGCATCGTGGCCGGGGTGGTCGTCTCGCTGCTGGAGGTGCTGCGCCGGGCGGTGATGCCGTACACGGCGGTGCTCGGCCGTACCGGCGAGGAGCACGCCTACCGCGACGTCGTCAACTACCGCGACGCTGAGACACTGCCCGGCCTCGTCGTCTACCGCTTCGACGCACCGCTGTTCTTCGCCAACGCCGACGTCCTCCGCACCGAACTGTCCCGCCTGATAGCCGACGCCGAACCGCCCCTGCGGCAGATCGTCCTTGACGCCGAAGCCGTCTACGACATGGACACCACCGGCGTGGAAGCGCTGCACCGGGTCGTCGATGACTGCGACCGCGCCGGCGTGCGACTGGCGCTCGCCCGCACCCGTACCCCAGTGCGGGCCCTCATGCGTGACACCGGCCTGGACGGGCGCGTCCAGTTCTTCCACCGGGTGGCCGACGCGGTCGCCGCCTACCGTGCCGACCACCCCGAACTTCAGCCGGCGGTGCGATCGGCGCGTCCGCACCGCCGGCGGTTCCTGGACCGGCTGCGCGCCCTGCTGGCCGGGCGACGCTCAGGCGCCTGACACCCTGGCCTTATGGCCGCCGCACGATCAGGTTGACCTCCTGGCGAACGAACAGGCCCATCACTGCGTTGAGCGGCCATGCGCTCGCCGCTCGTCACCGGCCGGGAGAAGGAAGACAGGTAAGCCCGGCCCTGCCCGCGTACGAGACGATCACTCACCCGAAATGCTTACTCTTGGAACTCTCCTGGCCTTCATCGGAGACGCGCGAGGGCAGCACCGTCCCATGGCAGACCTTCCCTTTCACGACCGAGCCGACTTCGAGGCCGCCGACCGCGGGTTCCTGGCCGCGCTGAGCCCCGCGGTGGTCAAGACCGACGGCCGGGTCGTGTGGGACACCGACTCCTACGGCTTCCTGGAGCAGGAGTGCCCGGACAGCGCGCATCCCAGCCTGTGGCGGCAGGGGCAGTTGTGCGTCAAGCAGGGCCTGTATGAGGTGACCGGCGGCATCTATCAGATCCGCGGCCTGGACCTGTCGAACATGACCCTGATCGAGGGCGAGACGGGCGTCATCGTGATCGACCCGCTGCTGTCGGTCGAGTGCGCGGCGGCGGGGCTGAAGCTCTACCGCGACCAGCGAGGGGACCGCCCGGTCCTCGCGGTGATCTACACCCACTCCCACGCCGACCACTTCGGCGGGGTACGCGGCGTCACCGACGGTAGCGTGCCGATCCTGGCGCCCGCCGGGTTCATGGAGCACGCGGTGTCGGAGAACGTCTACGCCGGCACCGCGATGAACCGCCGGGCCACCTACATGTACGGCCCGGCCCTGCCACGCTCGCCGGAGGGCCAGATCGGCTGCGGGCTGGGCATGACTACCTCGACCGGGACGATCTCCCTCATCCCGCCGAGCAAGGACATCACGCACACCGGGCAGGAGGAGACGCTCGACGGCGTACGGATCATCTTCCAGCTCACCCCGGGCACCGAGGCCCCTGCGGAGATGAACTTCCTCATCCCCGACCGCCGGGCGCTGTGCATGGCCGAGAACGCCACGCACAACCAGCACAACATCCTCACGCTGCGCGGTGCGCTGGTGCGTGACACGCGCATCTGGTCGCGTTATCTGACCGAGGCGATCGCCCTGTTCGCCGACAAGGCCGACGTCTGCTTCGCCTCGCACCACTGGCCCACCTGGGGCAGCCAGAACATCGTCACCTTCCTGTCGCAGCAGCGCGACATGTACGCCTACATGCACGACCAGACGCTGCGGATGATGAACAAGGGCATGACGGGCACCGAGATTGCCGAGGCGATGCGGATGCCGCCCGCTCTGGAGCAGGCGTGGCACACCCACGGCTACTACGGCTCGGTCAGCCACAACGTCAAGGCCATCTACCAGCGCTACCTGGGCTGGTTCGACGGCAACCCGGCCCATCTGTGGGAGCATCCGCCCATCGAGCAGGCGCGCCGCTACGTCGAGTGCATGGGCGGACGCGACGGCGTCCTCGCCTTCGCCCGCCGCTACATCGACGACGGCGACCTGCGGTTCGCCGCCTCGCTGCTCAACCACGCCGTCTTCGCCGACGCCGGCGACCGCCAGGCGCGCAGTATGCTCGCCGAGGTCTACACCCGGCTCGGCCACGGCTGCGAGAACGGCACCTGGCGCAACTTCTACCTGGTCGGCGCGCTGGAGCTGACCGGCGACGTCGTCCCCGCCAACCTCGACACCACCTCGCCGGAGATGATCGAGGCCCTGACGGTCGAGCAGGTCTTCGACTCCCTGGCCATCCGCGTCGACGGACCCAAGGCGTGGAACGAGAGCCTGGCCATCGACTGGCGGCTGACGGATCTGAACCAGCGCCACCGCACCACCCTGTCCAACGGCGCGCTCATCCACCAGGCCGACCCGCCGCCGCAGCCGGTGGACCTGACGCTCACGCTCACCAACCAGCACCTGATCGGCCTGCTCACCGGCCGATCAGCCGACGGCATCGAGCACGAGGGCGACATGAACGTCCTGCGCCGCCTGACCGCCGTGCTGGAAGACCCGGACCCCGCGTTCCCCATCGTGACGCCCTGAAGGCGAGCAGGCCGCGCTCGCGGGCCCTGACGTATCGGCTCACTTCACCGACCTGGACGAGCGCCACCACGCCTTATCCCGTCGGCTCTTTCAGCTTCGCAACGGGACTCGCGTGCGCCGGCAAGCTGTCGGTCCCAACCCAGGCCCGCCGTGCGGATACCAGCCGCCGGCAGTGCCGCCCCAGCGCGGCGGCCGTCGCCCAGCGCGGCACCTGCACGCGTGAAGCGACCCTTCGGGCGGCCCTCAGCGCGTTCAAGACAGTGATGGTGTCGAAGCGGTTGGCTGGCCGGCTGTCAGGGGTCCACGCCACCGCCAGCATGCCCCCCAGCAGCCCCAAAATCATGCCCGCCAGGAAACCGCCCAGGTTGGAGTAGACGAAGGACGCCAGGGACAACAGCACCGCGATCACCCCGAGGAACACCCGCTGGCCGGGCTGCAGCCAGAGGAGTACCCCCGCGATCATCATGACCAGGGCGATCAGATAGCCGGCTCCGACCGTGCCGAACATGATGGCCACCGGCAGCGCGTCGATCGCGAGCGGGATGGACAGCAACTCCAGCCCCGCAGCCACGATGAACAGCCCGCCCCAGAACGGCCGGGAACGCCGCCACGACTTCATGATCTTCCGCCCTTCGTCTCGGGCCATGCCCGCCTGCCGGCCGAGAGGCCGGGCCAGGTCCGCCTCAGTAGCACTCGCGCTCACCACGCACCACGTTGAGGCCGAGGTCGGGCAGGCTGAACGTCGCGGCCGTGACGGCCCACGCGCCCAGCCTGACGTTGCGCAAGGTGACCGCTCTGGCCTGGCCGCCGAAGGTGCCGGCCGGCCCCCTGCCACCAGGTACCTCCTCCAAGGTGCTGGCGTCACGACCCAGCTCAAGATCGCGAATGGAGGCGGCGGTCTGTCCCACCGCCACATCGATCACCAGGTCGTCGATGATCACCTCGTTGCCGCCCCGGCCGCCGGTGAGCCGGATCGTGATCGTGCCCACGGGTGTCTTCACCAGCGCGCTCGAGCACAGCTCGGTGATCGCGGCCCGCCGGACGCCGGCCACGATGACGGGGACGAGCCGGCCCTTCCTGGTCCGGTCCACGTCGCTGGCCAGGGAGAAGCCCTGGCCGCGCAGTTCACCGGCGAAGAGTTTGAAGCTGTTACCGGGCACCACGAACGTGGCGCCGATGACTCCTTGAGCCGTGGCACCGATCAGCAGTGACGTCATCGCCGCGACAGGAACGAGGGTCAGGCCGAAGCGCTTCCATCGCACGCGTCCCTGCTCGGCCATGATGCGCTCCACTTCACGTCGGCCCCGGACGAGCCAGCAATATTACAGAGAGTCACAGAGGGCCGCAGTCCGGTCTATCGCCGAGCATGCGGGACGTTCACAGTGCTCGTCGACATACACGCCGGAGGCCGTGGCGCTTATGGCCTGCGGCTGGACAAATTTGCCGATAACCAGAAAGGGCGCTCTCGTGCACCGATCGATTGGGAAGCGCTCATGCGAGCAGATCAAAGGCAGGCTGCGCTGGGCTGCGCGCTCGATGGATTGCACAGCTCCGCCGCTCGGGCTGGCGATGCAAACGTTCGGGACCACGGACGTCACCAGGACTATGGTCGCAAGCGGGGCGGGCCACGACCAGTTCTCTGGCAAGATAACGATCACAGACCAAGCCCGAGCTGGGAGCCTGAGCGACTCAGGCACCGCGAAGGACGGCTCCGACACACGCCGGGGAGCCTTCCACGAGCGGCAAGAAGCCTGAGCGCCGGAGCAGTGGCTGAACAGCCGCCCCGACCACTTCCACCTCTTCCATGACCTGGACGGGTTCGACCAGGTGCGCGGTGGTGGCCTGGATCCGCTCAGCCTGGGCAGCGCCAACATCGACCACCTCGTGCTGACCGGCGACAAATGGCTGATCGTCGACGCCAAAGGCTGCGGCGCCGGAGTACTGGCTGCAGTGCCCGGGGAGGTTGGTCAACCTGGTGATGGCCATGCGCTATCCCTGGGCCCGTGACAACCGGGTGCCGTTGGCCGCACCGCGTAGTACCTGGCCGAAGTAGGCGTCGGCCGGTTCCGTCGACCACGACGGTCGGCCGAGCCAGGCCCGGACCTGCTCGATGTGGATCACCTCGGAAGCTACTCGCGGGGACCGGCCTGTTCGATGGCGGCCGGACGTTGTTGTGCCGCGCGGATCCGCGAGACGTCCAGCTTGCTCGTGCGGTCGAAGCGATAGATGCCGTTCTGTTCCTGGAAGACGTCGGTGAGCTGGGTGTAGCAGTAGCCGAACATCCGGGGGTCGTCCAGCAGGACCGCGACCAGCCCGGCGAACCGCTGCTGGAGCTCCTCCTCGCTCGCGGGGCGTTCGCCGTACCCCCAGGAGCTCTCCCCGGGGCCCGCGTCCGGGTTCCACCAGATGCCCCCGAACTCGCTGCAGAAGTACGGCTGGCCGCGGTACGGCACCGACCATGCCGCGCCGTCGCGATCGGCGTTGATGAAGGGCGTCCCGTCGGCCAGGCCCGCCATCAGCTTGCCGAACGCCTCGGGATCCTGCTCGTAGCAGTGTGAGTCGTAGACGTCGGCGCCGGGAACCCGGTGTGCGTAGCCGGACGCGTCGATCACCGGGCGGGTGGGGTCGGCCGCCTTCGTGGCCAGGTACATGCCTCGGGTGACGTCGTCGAGCACGGTGATCTGGTCGTGCAGCCGCTGCGGTGTCTCGTTGAGGGGACACCAGCCGACGATGCACGGGTGGGAGTAGTCGCGCTCGACCGCCTCCAGCCACTGGGTCACGAACGACGCGGTCGGCTGCTGGTTGTGCCCGGGAGGGCCGCCGACATCGGCCCCCCAGTCCCCGAACTCGCCCCAGACCAGGAAACCCGCCCGGTCGGCGTGGTACAGGTACCGCTCCTCGAACACCTTCTGGTGCAGCCGGGCGCCGTTGAACCCCGCGGCCATGGCCAGCTCGATGTCGTGGCGCAGTGCCTCATCCGTGGGCGCGGTCATCAGACCGTCGGGATAGTAGCCCTGGTCGAGCACGAGCCGCTGGAAGCGCACCTCGCCGTTGAGCAGGACGGCAGGCCCGTCGATGGCGATCGAGCGGAGCCCCGCGTAGCTCGCGGCGGTGTCGACCATGGCGCCGTCGCCGTCGAGCAGGTCGATGCGCAGGTCGTACAGGTGCGGGTCCTCGGGGCTCCACAGCCGTACCCGGTCAGCCGGCAGCGGCAGCCACACCTCAGCGGCCAAGTCGAGGTCGGCGCGCGCCCGCGCCTGCGCGAGGACACCGGCCTGGTCCGACACCGTCACCCGGACCTGGTGCCCGGCGCGGTTGGCCGACACCGGCACGGTGACCCGCAACGCGGACGCCGCGACGTTCGGCGTGATCCGCGGCCGGCCGAGGTGCGCGTCGGGCACGGGCTCGCACCACACCGTCTGCCAGATACCGGTGGTGCGCCCGTAGACCGCACCCCGCCCCTGGAAGGCGGTCGCCTGCTTGCCACGCGCCTGAGGTCCGTTGCGGGGGTCCCGGGCGCGCACGACGACGGTGTACGTGTGCGCCGGGTCGGCCGCGGCGGCCAGGTCACAGGTGAACGGGGTGAACCCGCCCCGGTGCCGGCAGGCTTCGACGCCGTCCACCCACACCGTGGCGTCGTGGTCGACCGCCTGGAAATGCAGCAGCACCCGCCGCCCTGCCCAGTCTTCCGGCACCCGGACGTCACGGCGGTACCAGACGGCCGGATGGAAGTCCGGGTCGTCGATGCCGGACAGCGGTGCTTCCGGGCAGAACGGGACGACGATCTCGGCGGTCAGGTCCCGGTCGAGCAGGCCTCGCTCCAGCCCGGAGTCACCGGGATCCATCTCGAACTGCCAGGTTCCGTTCAGGCACTGCCATGCGGTGCGGGCGAACTGCGGTCGCGGGTACTCGGGGCGGGGGACGGCGGAGGTTTCAGGCACGGTGCTCACTTTCTCGTTGGGGTCGGGCAGAAGGTGATCAGGATTTGACGGCACCCGCGATGCCCTCGACGAAGTACCGCTGCAGGACGATGAACAGCGCGACGACCGGCAGCATCGAGATCGTCGCCGCGGCGGCCATGCCCGACCAGTCGGTGGTGTTCTCGCCGACGAACGCGAGCATGCCGACGCTGACGGTGCGCAGGTCAGGCCGGGAGAACGTGAAGACCAGCGGCAGGAAGAACGCGTTCCAGGTGGATAGGAAGGTCAGTACGGTGACCGTGGCCGTCACCGGCTTGGCCAGCGGCAGCATGATGCGGAAGAAGACGGTCGCGAACCCGGCGCCGTCGATGAGCGCGCTCTCGGTCAGTTCCTTGGGAATGCCGCGGAAGTATCCGACGTAGAGCAGGATCGCCGCCACGTTCGCGGCGCCCGACATCGCCAGGATCATGCCGGTCTGTGAGTTCAGCAGGCCGAGCCGCTGGGAGAGGTCGACCACCGGGATGATGGTGTATCCGGCCGGAACGAACAGCGTGGCGACCAGGACGCCCATGACGACCCGGCGCCCGCGGAACTCGTGGCGGGCGAGGACGTAGCCGGCCATGGCGCACCGGACGACCACGATCACCACCGTGCTCACCGTGACGATCACGGTGTTGAGCAGGTATTTCCCGAACTGCGCATCCGCCCACGCGCGCTCGTAGTTCTCCCACTGCGGGTTGCCCGGCAGCAGGTCGAGCCCCTTGGTGAACACCTCGGCCGACGTCTTCAGCGACGCGGCGATCATCCACAGGAACGGGTAGATCCACAGCAGGCAGCCGATGGCGAGCGCGGCGGCGGCCAGCCACCAGGGCAGCCGGCGCAGCGTTCCGCCCCAGGTCCGGCGATAGGTCCGGCGATTCCGCCTGGCCGGGCTCATGCCGCCCCCCTCGTCCGGCGGGTGGCGCGGAACGCGAGCAGTTGCAGCAGCCCCACGAGGCCGATGAACAGGCCGAACAGGACGGCGGCCGCGGAGGCGTACCCGAGCCGCGGGATCGTCGCGGCGAAGGCCCACCGGTAGATGTAGACCTCGATCACCTCGGTCGAGTAGAACGGGCCGCCCCCGGTCATGGTCAGGACGAGGTCGAAGACCTGCAACGACGCCTCGATCGACAGCAGGGTGATGATGACCAGGAAGGGTTTGAGCAGGGGCACGGTGATGTGCCGCAGGGTGGCCAGCCCGCCCGCGCCGTCGAGGCGCGCCGCCTCGTACACCTCGTTCGGCACGGTCTGCAACGCGGCCAGCCAGTAGATCAGGGTGATCCCGAACCACTTCCACACGTACACGGCGATCGTCGTGCCCAGCGCCGTCGACGACTGACCGAGGAAGTCGATGCCGTCCATCACCAGGCCGGCCTCACGCAACGCGAGGTTCACCGGGCCGCTCGCCGGGTCGAAGACGAACTGCATGACCACGCCGATGATCGCCGTGGTGGTGACCACCGGCAGGAACAGGGCGGTCCGGAACAGCTTGCGCAGCGGCATGCGGGGCGAGTTGAGGAGGATCGCGAGCAGCAGGGTGGCCAGCACCTGGAGCGGCACCGCGAAGACCATGAACGTCAACGTCAGCCGGAACGAGCTCCAGAACATCGGGTCGGCGAGGACCTCGCGGTAGTTGGCCATGCCGATGAACGACCGGTCCGTGTCGAACCCGTTCCAGTCGGTGAGCGAGTACACGTAGCTGCTGATGATCGGGTAGACGGTGAACGCCCCGTACAGCAGTACGGTCGGGGTCAGGAACAGCCAGATGAACGTGGTGTTGCGAGCGGCACCGCGAGGACGGCGCGGCCGCCGCGGGCCGGCGGAGGTCGGCGCGGAACGGAGGGCGAGCGTCATAGGCGGGCCTCGCGAGCGTGCCGCCCGGCGGTGCTCTCGTCGACCACCAGCCGCCATGGTGCCTCCAGCTGGGCAGGCGGGCTCTGGTCACCCTCGACGCGCTCCAGCAGGCGGGCCACGGCGAGCTCGGCGATCCGCTCCTTGTCGGGCGCGATGGTGGTCAACGCCGGGGTGACGAACCGGCCCTCCTCGATGCCGTCGAACCCGACGACGGCGACGTCTTCCGGCACCCGTAGCCCCCGGGACAGCACCGCCCGCACCGCCCCGATGGCGAGCAGGTCGTTGAAGCAGAACACCGCGTCCGGCGGCTCCGCCAGATCGAGCAGGCGGTCCATCGCGTGCCGGCCGTCCTCGCGCTGGTAGCGCCGCACCGGTATGGCGAGCTCGGGACGGACGGGCAGTCCCGCCTCGGCCAGTGCCTGCTCGTATCCGGCCGACCGATGCGCCGGGGTCTCCCGCCGCGGCAGGCTGGGCAGCGCCGCGGTCTCCGTCCGCGGCGGGTGGGGCACCCCGATGGCGGCGATCCGGGTCCGGCCCAGCGAGGCCAGGTGCGCCGTGGCGCACCGGGCCGCGGCGGTGTCGTCGATGGCGACGTGGTCCAAGCCGTCCACCCGCATCTCGCCCAGCATCACCGCCGGGCACTTGCCCGCCCAGCGACGCAACTCGTCCTCGGTCAAGCTGGACGGGCTGAAGATGAACCCGTCGAAGAGAGCCGACCGGTCCCGCCGCATGAGGATCTGCCGCTCCCGTTCGGCCATCCCCGCGGTGCGGTCGATGAGCACCGTGTACCCGCGTTCCTCGGCCCGGTCCACCACGTGGGCGGCCAGCTCGGTGAAGTACGGCACGTCCAGCGGCAGCACGAGGGCCAGCAGGTCGGACCGCCCTCGGTTCAGGCTGCGCGCTGCGACATTGGGCCGGTAGTCGAGTTCGTCCAGGGCCCGCTGCACCTGGGCGCGGGTCTCCTCGGCCACGTAGGCGAAGTTGTTCACGACGTTCGAGACGGTCCGCACCGAGACTCCCGCTCGCCGCGCCACGTCACGTTGTGTCACCACAGTCGTTCACCCTCCAGTCAGGAGCCGATGACACGGATGTTGAAGAAGAGTCTTGCCGCGCGGCATGCCGCGTGGCAAGAATGAATTTGCCACGCGGCAACACTTCTTTACAACCCCTTCACGGCCGCGGGGTGAGAGGCAGGACCGATGACCGCGATGACTCGGCGGGGATTCCTCGCCGCGGCGGGCGCCCTGACCGTCGCGACAGCGACCGGAGCGTGCGGCGGAGGCGGCGGAGGCGCCGGCGGCAACTCGCTGACCTGGTGGGACCACCAGAACCAGCTCCAGAAGACGAAGGCGGAGATCTTCGCCAAGTTCGCCAAGAGCCCTGGTGGCGCACCTGTCCAGTACACGTACTACAACCCCGCGAAGATGGGCCAGGCACTGCAACTGGCCAAACAGAGCGGCCAGCTCCCGGACCTGCGCACCAACGCGGGCCTCAACATACCCGCGGCGGCGCTCGTCGCCGCCGGCTGGGCGCAGCCGCTGAACCTCAGCGACGCGGCCGAGGCCCGGGTGGCGGACTCGCTCATCGAGGGCCTGCACATCTTCGACGGCAAGACCTACGCGTTTCCCATCTTCAGCCATCAGACCTACTCCGCGGTCACATGGTTCAACACCGAACTCGTCTCGCGCGCCGGGCTGGACCCGCAGGCGCCGCCGAAGACCTACGACGAGTTCCGAGCCGCGGCCAAGAAGGTGCAGAGCGCGTCGGGCGGCGAGGCGTACGGCTGGATCTGGAACATCGGCATGCCGGATCGGCTGGGCGAGCAGATCCACGACCTGGCGCAGGCGGCCGGGTTCGCGGGTGGCCACGCCGGGTTCGGGGGTGGCGTCGCGGTGCGGTATGAGACCGGCGAATTCGCCTACCAGTCCGACGAATACCTCAACGCGATCGAGTTTCTGGTCTCGCTGCGTCAGGACAAGGTGCTGGTGCCGGGAGCGAACTCCTGGGTCGACGACGTGGCGCGGGCCCGGTGGACCGCCGGGATGGCGGCGTATTACTTCGACGGGCCGTGGTGTCCCGGCGTGGCGCTGAAGGACACGCCCGAGTTCGGCAAGAAGCTCGGCGTTGGGCCGATTCTGGTGCCTGACGCGGACACCACCGTGGCCACATACCATGTGCCGCAGCCGGGAGACTACTGGTTGTCACCGACGACCAAGAAGGCCGCGGTGGCGAACGCCCTCCTGAACGACTACTTCGCCACGGAGGAGTACTCCCTCCAGGTCGCCAACACCATGTCGCAGCCCCCGCGCGACATCTCCGTGGTCGACCGCTCCGAGGCGCACCCCGCCTACAAGCAGCTGGTCGGCTGGTTCAAGGAGAGCGTCTTCCTCGCTCCCGACCCGGTCGTCGGCAACAAGGACATCCAGCAGGTGCTGATCGAGTACAAGCCGGTGCGCCCCACTGTCGGTGACATCGTGCAGGGTGCGCTCACCGGCGATGTCACGGACGTACGCGCGGCGCTGACCAAGCTGTCCAGCGACAGCGCCAAGGAGCGGGATCGGGCGATCAAGGCGGCGAAGAGCAAGGGCGCGCAGGTCAGTCCGGACGATTACGCCTTCCCCAACTGGAAACCGCGCAAGGACTACCCCGAGCCGATGTACGCGAAGCGCTAGCGGTCGCTCCCGGAGGCCTATCCCATGAACCGACCGAACATCGTGCTG
Organism: Dolomitihabitans soli; assembly: GCF_022213955.1. Classification (GTDB taxonomy): domain Bacteria; phylum Actinomycetota; class Actinomycetes; order Streptosporangiales; family Streptosporangiaceae; genus Streptosporangium_A; species Streptosporangium_A soli. The sequence continues at coordinate 15,896 of NZ_JAKNTW010000031.1, forward strand.
GTCATGACCGACCAGCAGCGCGCCGGCTGGACCGCCGCGAGCGGCTTCGCGCTGGACACCATGCCCTTCCTCGACGGGCTGATGAGCACCGGCGTCCAGCTCCAGCGGGCGTACACCACGTCTCCGTTGTGCGTGCCCGCCCGGGTCAGCCTGCTCACCGGACGATACCCGTCCGCGCACCGGGTCCGGCAGAACAGCGCCGCGGAGCACGTGCTGCGCGGCGATGACTTGGTGGATGTGCTGCGTGGCGCCGGTTACGCGCTGCATCTGGCAGGTAAGACGCACTTCTACCGGAAGCCCGCCGACTTCGACACCTTCGCCGCGCCGTACTGGCATGATCGAGGCCCGGCCGACGCAGCGACGCCCGACCAGGCGCGGTTCGAGCAGTGGCTCGGCTCGCTCGACCACTCGGTCAGCCATGAGCCGACACCATTCCCGCTGGAGAGCCAGTTCCCGTACCGGATCGTCACCGACGCGATCAGCGCGATCGACCGGACGCCTGCCGACCAGCCGTTCTTCACCTGGCTGTCGTTCCCCGAACCGCACAACCCCTACCAGGTCCCGGAGCCGTACTTCAGCCTCTTCGACCCGGACCAGGTGCCTGAGCGGCTGGCCGGGCCCGAAGGCGCCGAGCGCAAGGGCGGCACGTACACCTGGCTGCGCCGGCTGATCGAGGAGAAGCGGCCCGGCTACGACGACGAGTGGCGGCGGTACCGCGCCAACTACTGCGGGATGCTCCGGCTCATCGACGACCAGCTCCGCCGGTTCTTCACGCACCTGCGCGACGGCGGGCGGGACGCGGACACGCTGGTGTTCTTCGTCGCCGACCACGGCGACTACGCCGGTGACTACGGCCTGCAACGCAAGGGCGCGGGCATGCCCGAGTGCCTGATGCGCATCCCGTTCGCCGTGGCGGGGCCGGGCGTGCGGGCGATGGTCAACAGCACCGACTTCGTTTCGCTCGCCGATCTGTTCCCGACGGTCTGCGACGCCCTCGACGTCGAGATCCCGCCCGGCGTCCAGGGCCGCAGTCTGTGGCCCATGCTCACCGGAGAGCCCTACCCGGCTGAGGAGTTCGCCAGCGCGTACGGTGAACGCGGGTTCGGTGGGCAGTCGTACGGCGTCGACGAGCGCCCTCCGTTGCACTTCCGCTACGAAGGTCGCACCTTCGACGAGCTCAACACCGTCACCCAGTCCGGGACCACGGTGATGCTCCGGCGCGCGCAGTGGAAGCTGCTCCTGAACGAGCGCGGCGTCGGCGAGCTCTACGACCTAGACGCCGACCCCGCGGAGCTGGACAACCGGTACGACGATCCCACGCTCGCCGAAATCCGCGCCTGCCTCACCACCGATCTCGCCCGCTGGATGATCCGCGTCCGGGACGACCTGCCGCAGGCGGCCTACACACTCAAACGCGCATCGCACAACTGGCGATAGTCCGGCCCCGCCTCACCCGGCACTCGACGATCGGCCCTGGTCGGCGTCGACAGGCGGGATCGTCCAAGCCGTCCCGGACGATCCCGCCTGCAGCCAGTCGTGTTCACGCGCGTACCGCGCCGTTCGGGTGCGTCAGTCCTGGAGGCTGGGGCGAGTGGCGGCGGACAGCAGGGTGAGCGCGGCCTGGCGGGCGGCGTCGCCCGCCCCGGCAGTGTCGTGATGCGCGGCGACGACGGTCGCCCCCTCGACCAGCATGAGTAGCTGCCGTCCCAGGACGGGCGGATCGACTGCCTGTGGAGGTGACGTCAGACATTCCGGGTCCGCCCGGGGCCTCACCCCACCGAGTGTGACTCGCTGGGCTCCTGATGTCGCGACGCCCGCGATCGAGGCGGTTCGCGTCGCTGTTGTCACCGAGCAGGCCGCGATGAGCCACGAAAGACGCGCCAAGGCGCTCTATATCAGTCGCAATGCCCCGCGGACGTCGCTGAGGAGGGTCGTCATCGCCCGCTCGGCGGCATCCGGATCTCCAGTGCAGACGGCTTCCATGACGGCCTCGTGATAGCCGATGGTCTCGGGGACGGGGTAGTCGGAGCGGCCGTGCGTCGGTGACTCCCTGAGGACCTCCGCGATCGGATCGGCGAGGGCGGTGTACATCTCGTTGCCGGACGCGGCGAGGATGATCCGGTGGAACTCGATGTCCGCGGCGAGGTAGCGCATCGGGCGGTGCGTCGTGCCGTACCGGCGCATGTCCTCCGCCGCGGCGCGGAGTGTGGCGCGCTCGTCGGCGGAGGCCCGCAGCGTGGCCAGGTGCGCCGCGATCGGCTCGATCCCGAGTCGCAACTCGGTGAGGGACCGAAGCTGAGCGGCGCGGTGCCTGCTGTCCAGACGCCAGCGGATCACCCGGGTGTCGTAGACGTTCCACTGCCGTTCAGGTGAGATGCAGATGCCGGTGCGTCGCTGCGAGGTGATCATGCGCAGCGATTCCAGGATGCGCATGCACTCGCGCGCCACTCCGCGGGAGACGGAGTATCGCTGCTGCAGGTTCTCCAGGGTGAGAACCGATCCGGCCGGTAGCTCCCCACTGACGATGTCCGAACCTAGCGCGTCAAGGACCGCCGAATGGAGCGTCGAGGCCGACATATGATCACCCTACTCATAACCGGGACGGCCGTTTACCGTCCCGCCCAGGGGCCCACCCGCTCGGACGACGTTGCGCCAAGGGCGCGCACCGAGCAGAGCCGCCGCGTTGTGGGCGATGAGCTCGGCGTATCCGCGCGGCCGGCCACCGGCGGCGTGCGGACTGACGATCACGTTGGGCAGTGTCCACAGCGGCGAGTCCGCCGGTAGCGGCTCGGTCTCGAACACGTCCAGGGCGGCGCCGCCGAGACGCCCGCGGGCGAGTGCCTCTGCGAGGGCGGTCTCGTCAACGGTGCTGCCGCGACCGACGTTGACCAGCCAGGCGGTCGGAGGCAGCAGCCCGATACGGCGGGCGTCGAGCGTGTGCCTGGTCGCGGCGGTGTCCGGCAGGATCATGATCAGCAGGTCGGTTGCGGGCAGGAGGTCGTCGACGTCGTCGCCGGCCACGACTCGGAAGCCGTCACGCTCGCCGGCGGTGCTCGCCACGCCGGTGACCTCGCCGCCGAGCATCCGCAGATACGGGGCCAGGGTCCGGCCGATCCCGCCGAACCCCCAGATGAGACAGCGGGCGCCGGCCAGCGTGGTGAGTTCGCGAGTGTTGTCGAGGTCCTGCAGGCCGCCCCGGTCGCTCCAGTCACCCGCGAGTTGCGCGCGGATCAGCAGGTCCAGCCGACGCGTGGCGGCCATGCTCAGCATCAAGGCATGCTCGGCCACCGTCGCGTCGTGCAGCGTCGCTCCATTGCAGATGACGACGTCGTCGCCGAACCCGGCGGCGGTCACGGCTTCGTAACCGGCGCCGAGCGTCTGGACCCAGCGCAGCCGCGGCAGCCGGGGGACGGCGGCTTTCGTCCAGGCGCCGCCGCACCCCCAGAGCACCAGCCCTTGGGCGGATGCCGACGAGGCCGGCAGATCGCACGCCGGGTCGTAGGGGATCGCGCGGACGCCGTCGGGCAGGGCGATCGTCGTGTCGATCGTGGTGGGCAGCAGAACTTCGACGGGCTCGGTCATAGGTCAGTCCTTCGCTTCGAGTGTCTGGCGGCGTCGGCGGATCAAGGGCAGCGCCGTACTGAGCACTACCAGAAACGCCAGCATGAGCAACACGATGGCCGTCGGCGAGGACGCGAAGATGCCGAAGCCGCCATCGGAGAGCACCAGCGACCGGCGGAAGTTGGTCTCGAAGATCGGACCCAGGATGAAGGCCAGCACGATCGGCGCCGGCGGGATGCCGATGCTCCTCAGGAGATAGCCGACCAGGCCGGCGGCCACCATGACGCCGACGTCAAAAGTGTTTCCGTTGATCGTGTAGGCGCCGACGACGAGGATCGCCACCGTGAGTGTGGACATCACGGCGGGCGGGATCTTCGCGATCCGGACGAAGATCGGCAGCAGTGGGATGTTCATGACCAGCAGGATCAAGTTGCCGACCACCATCGAACCCACCACGCCCCAGAAGATGTCCGGGTGGTCGAAGATCAATGTCGGCCCCGGTGTGACGCCCTGGATCAGCAGCGCGCCGAAGATGACGGCGAGCACGCCGTTCGGTGGGAATCCGAGCGTGAGCAGCGGGATGAAGCTGGAGATACTGGCGGCGTTGTTGGCGGTCTCCGGTCCGGACACCGCCTGTGGCGCGCCGTGGCCGAACTTCTCCGGCGTGCGGGAGACCTTGCGCTCCACGCCGTAGGAGACCAGCGACGCCAGCACCCCTCCGCCACCGGGCACCAGACCGAGTGCGGTGCCGACCACCGAGCCCCTGCCGATGGCCCCGGCGTTCTCCTTGAGGTCGCGGCCCGTGGGCAGCACCCGGCCGACGTGGTTGGTCGTCGATACGCCGCGCCGATTCTCGACGATGTTGACGAGGATCTCGCTCAACCCGAACAAGCCCATGATCACGGCCACGATGTCGATGCCGCCCATGAGGTCGGGCACGCCGAACGCCCACCGGGTGGCGCCGGACATCGGGTCCTGCCCGATGGACGCCAGCAGCAGGCCGATGCCCACCGCCACCAGTGACTTGATCATTGTTCCGGCGGATGTGTAGGCGACCAGGATCAGCCCCAGGAACGCCAGGACCGTGTATTCGGGCGAGCCGAAGTTCAGCGCGAAGTCGGCCAGGGCCGGGGCGAACAGCACCAGGCAACAGGTGGCGATCAGCCCGCCGACGAAGGAGCCGATGGCCGCGAGCCCCAGCGCGCGACCGGCCTGGCCCTGCCTGGCCATTTCGTGCCCGTCAACGGTGCTGACGACCGAGGCCGCCTCGCCGGGGATGCGCAACAGCACCGAGGTGATGGTGCCGCCGTACATGGCACCGTAGTAGACGCCGGCCAGCAGGATCACCGCAGTGGACGGCTCCAGGCCGAAGGTGATCGGGAGCAGCAGCGCGACGGTCGGTGCGGGGCCGAGGCCGGGCAGGACTCCGACCATCATGCCGACGGACACGCCGAGCAGGACGAACAGCAGGTTCTCCGGGGCGAGGGCCACCTGCAGCCCGTCGGTCAGATTCTGCAGGATGTCCATGACTACCGGATCCCGGTCAGTGTGCCCAGCGGGGAGGGCACTTGGAGCAGTTCGATGAACACGACGACGATCCCCATCGTGATCGCGACCGCTCCGACCAGGCCGCGTAGCGGGGCCGTCCTGGTGATCACTGTGAACCAGTACAGGCAGACCAGCGCTGTGGTGACGGTGAGCCCGAGAAGAGTGAGCAAAGGCGGTGTCAGCGCCAGCAGGGGAACGGCCGCCGCGACGGCGACCCCGTCGGCGCGCGTGATACGGCTGACCCCGTCGATGACGACGCGCGGGTTCAGCAGCGCCACCAGGGTGAACGCGAGGGTGGCAGCCGAGATGCAGCCGACCCAGAACCCGGGCCCGGGCTCGGTCGGGCTGCCGAAGTCCAGTGTGGTGAACGCGCCGACGGTGGAGACGGCGGCCAGGAGCGTCACGACGGCGAAGCCGATCCGGCCGAACCGAAGGTCGGCGGGGGTGACGGCTGCGTCCGCGGGTGTGGTGGCCATGTCAGCCGCGGTTCTTGGCGTAGTCCGAGGCCGCCTGCCGTAGCAGCGTGGCGACCTGGTCACCGCCGATGAAGGAGCTGGGCGCCACGCCCTTGCCGAGACCGGTGACGACCTTGTCGGACGTCATGCAGTTCTTCATCGCGTTCTCAAGCCTGCCGACGACGTCGTCCGGAGTTTTGGGCTGGGTGGCGAGGAACCAGAAGGAGTCGGCGTAGGGGAGGTCGGTGTACCCCAGGGACTTCAGCGTCGGCACGTCCGGCATGGTCTCGATCGGCTCGGTGACCGCGGTGGCGAGCACGCGGACATCGCCGGACTCCACCCGGGGGAGCACGACCGCGGCGTCACCCGACACGTAGCCGGCCTGCACCTCACCGGAGAGCACGGCCGTCATGGTGCCGCCGTTGCCGTCGAACGGTACCGGGGTGATCCCCAGCCCGGTGGAGTCGATCAGTGTGTCGACGGAGATGCCCGGGACGCTCGTCGCGCCCGGGATCCCGAGTTTGACGGTGCCGGCCTTGGCCGCGGCGAAGAAGTCCTTTGCCGTCTTGAAGGGGGAGGCCGCCGGGACCACGAGAACGATCGGCGCCGTGCCGATCATCCCGACCGGCCGGAAGCTGTCGACGTCGTACCCGACGTCGCCTTCCAGGATGGGAGGCAGGACGGCGTTGGCCGCGGTGGTCGACACGAGCGTGTAGCCGTCCGCCTTGGCACGGGCGAACACGCCGTTGCCCACGGCACCGGATCCGCCCTCGCGGTTCTCCACCACGATGGTGGCGTCGAGCTCCTGTTCCAAACAGGGTGCCAGCACGCGTGTGGAGAGATCGGTGGACGACCCCGCCGGGACCGGGACGATGATGGAGATCGATTGCGACGGATATTCGGAGGAGGCCGGAGCCTCGGTCAGAGAACAGCCCGTGACGAGCAGAAGTCCAGCCGACGCGACGGCCGGGATGGTGGGGAACCTCATTGTTCTGATCTTTCTCGAAGTCGCCCGCGCCGGTCGGACGCCCTGTCTTCGTGCGGGTGTTTCGGCGCGGGCTGGGTCATTTCGATACGCCGGCTGGGAACACGTGGGTGTCGATGTCCGGGATGCGCGGCAGCCATTCGGTGTTCCAGCGCTGTTCGATGCCGTTCCGCCACGTCGTGGCCGCCGCGGTCAGCTCGGCCACGAGGGCCGGGTGGTCGCCCGCGCGGTTCACCGTCTCGTTCGGGTCGTCGGCTAGATCGGCGAGGAACACCGGCTCGGCCGGCGGCAGGCCCTCTTCGAGCTGGCCGTCCAGAACGAGTTTCCATCGGCCGTGCCGGATCGCCGTCTGCACGCCCTGCTCCCAGAACAGGTGCTCGTGCGGCGATCGGGCGCCGTCGGTGAGCACGGGCAGGACGTCGTGGCCGTCGAGCTCGTACCTCTCCGGCTCCCCGCCCGCCGCGGCGAGAACGGTGGGGAACACGTCCATGGCCGCCATCGGCTCCGCGACCACCTGTCCCGCAGGGATCGCGCGTGGCCAGCTGACGATGCCCGGTACGCGAATCCCTCCTTCGAAGAGGCTGAACTTGTGGCCCTTGAGCCCGCCGGAGCTGCTGGCGCGGTACGGAGTCTGGCTGCCGTCCATCCAGTTGCGGATCTCGCGGGACGGCCCGTTGTCGGACATGTAGAGCACGAGCGTGTCGTCCCGCACGCCTTGGCGGTCCAACTCGTCCATGACCGCGCCGACGGCATCGTCCAGCGCGCTGATCATCGCCGCCATGATCATCTGATCCCACGGCAGGTGGGCGAAGCGTTCCTTGTACTTCGCCGGCGCGTGCAGGGGATAGTGGGGTGCGTTGAACGGGACGTACAGGAAGAACGGCGATTTCGCCGCGGCGGCCTCGCGTACGGCGCGCGTCGCGCGGTCGGCCACCAGGTCGGTGAGATACTCGCCGTCGAGGTAGATCTCGCTCCCGTTTTCCCAGAGGTCGTGAAGCGGCGTGCCGAGATAGGTCTCGCCATTCATGGGCACCCGGCGGTTGTTCGGGCTGTAGTGGATGTGTGAGTAGTAGTCGACGGCCCCCGCCAGATGGCCGAACGTCCGGGCGAACCCGTGGGCCTCCGGCCGCGACTCCGGGGTGAGACCCAGGTGCCATTTCCCGACCAGTTCGGTGTGGTAGCCGACCTCCCGCAGCGCGCTCGCGAGCGTCGGCACGTCCTGGCTCAGGCCCGGCGTCGTCCGGTACCCCTGCAGGATCGACCGCACGCCCGCGTTTCCCGGATACCGTCCGCTCAGCAGGGCCGCCCGCGACGGTGAGCAGACCGGAGAGTTCGAGTACCAGCTGGTCAGCAAGGCGCCCGAGGCCGCCAGCGCGTCCAGCCGCGGCGTTCGCACCGTCGGTGATCCCATACACGACAGGTCGCCATAGCCATGGTCGTCTCCGACGAAGATCACCACGTTCGGCTGGTCAGGTCCGGCGCTCACAGCCATCGATCAGTACTCCTCACTCCTCGCGATAGCTCGGAAAGGTAGCATTTTTACCTGAAAGATACAATCTTTGGCGCTGGCCGATGAAACCCGCCGGCCCAGGCTGCAGACGGTGCGTGACCGGCTGTCCGAGCAGCGCACGGCAGGGCGGCGAGCCGTGGTGACGGGTTCGGCAGGGTTGCGTGAGCGCTGGTCGCCATGACCTCGGCACGGCGCCGGCGACCAGCGTGCTGACGGAGACCTCAAAGGTCGGGACTTGGGACCGTGTGCCGGCCGGCGAAAGGCGGATCAGTCCTCAACGCGGACGGGTGACACGACACACAGGCTGGGACCGCCTGGTGGCAGGCTCGCGTGGGTCACAGCCAATCATGCTTGGCCGCGTGCCAGACGAGCTGGAGCCTGGTCTCCACGCCGGCCAGACGGGTGAGTTCGCGCACGCGCCTCTGCACGGTCCGGTGACTGATGCCGAACTGCTTGCCGATCGCGAGATCGGTGTACCCGGCGATGATCAGAGACAGCAGCCGTTGATCCTCTGGGCCGAGCGTGTTCCCGGTCGCGGGGAAGGGCACCGCGCCTGCCCACACGGTTTCGAACACCCAGTTGAGCACGTCCAGCAAGGTGCCCGACGTGATCACCAGGGCGGCCGGTTCAACACTGGCCGACATCAACGGCACGAACGCCGCCCGCTCATCGAGGATCATCAGTTTGGTGGGCACGTCGGTCGCGATACGCATCAGCTCGCCGTTGGCGGCCGACCAGGCCAGCTGGTACGGATCGCCGGGCACGTCGATCATCCTGCGCTCGTACACGGTCCGGTAGACGATGCCGGAGGCCATGGCCACCTGCTGAGCCTGGTTGTCGGCCGAGATCACGATCGGCTCCTTGGCCAGGCTCTTGACCGTCTTCTGGGCCGCACGTTGCAGGTGCTGCCAGCGAGCCATGACCTCGGCGGCGCCGATCACGACCTCCACCGCCTCACGGGCGTCACGCAGGGCGGAACGCTCGCGATACTCCTCCATGAGGGTGGCTATGAACGTCTGCATCCGCTGCATCTCTCCGTGGCGGCGCAGCAGCCCGGGTCCGAAGGCGACGTCCGGCGCTGTGGCGAGCAGACGGTTGCCGGCCCGCCGGATGAACCCCTCCTCGACCAGGTGATCAACGGCTATGGAAACCTTCTCGGCGGGGCGCCCCAGGCGCTCTGCGAGCTCGCTCTCATCGCTCGAGGGCAGGCGGAGCAGGGCGAGGTAGGCGCTTTCCTCCAGGTCGTCAAGGCCGAGAGTGCGTAACAAATCGAACCTCCCTTTTCTTTGGATTATTGCGGACCCATATGCCTGACGTATTGCCGCCGTGTCGCTGATACGTCACGAATACTCCGTTGATCCGTAAACAACCTTGCCTGACTATCGCTGTCAGATGATCTCGCACCTTCGTGATCATCGAATCGTCGGAGCCCCTCCAAGGAGCACTGTGGATCGAAACACCAGGCGATGGCGCATGACCGTCGCCGGCATCCTCGCGGCCGTGGCCTTACCCCTGGCCGCGGGACCGGCCCTCGCCTACGACGACCCGACCGAGCCCGTTCAGGCGAAGACGGAGGCCGAAGTCCTTGAGCAGCTCGACAAGGACGACAAGGCCGTCTACTGGGTCCGGCTGAAGGACCAGGCCAACCTCGTCACCGCCCAGCGGGCCACTGACAAGGTCGCCAAGGGCAAGGCGGTCTATGCGGCCAAGACACAGACGGCCGGGCTCACCCAGAAGAACCTGATCGCGCTGCTCGACCAGGCGCAGGTCGAGTACGAGTCGTTCTGGATCGTCAACATGGTCAAGGTCATCGGCGACACCGCGACGCTGGAGCGGATCGCCGAGCTGCCCGAGGTCGCCGCCATCGAGGCCGACGACGCGATCGCGATCGACATGCCCGAGCCGGGCGAGGACGAGCCCTCGGTCAACGCCGTCGAGTGGAACATCAACGCCGTTAACGCGCCCAAGGTGTGGACCGACCTGGGAGTCAAGGGCGAGGGCATCGTCGTCGCCAACCTCGACTCCGGCGTCGACTACACCCACCCGGCGATCAGTTCCAAGTACCGGGGCCTGAACGCGGACGGCTCCTACAGCCACGCGTACAACTTCTTCGACCCCACCGGTATATGCACCGGCGGTGTCCCGTGTGACAACAACGGCCACGGCACCCACACCATGGGCACCATGGTGGGCGAGACCGCCGCCGACCAGATCGGCGTGGCGCCCGGCGCCAAGTGGATCGCGACCAAGGGCTGCGGCACCTCCAGTTGTGCCCGTGAGCACCTGCTGGCCGCCGGCCAGTGGATCGCCGCGCCCACCGACGCCGACGGGCAGAACCCCCGCCCCGACCTCGCCCCCGACGCGGTGAACAACTCGTGGGGCGCCAACGTGGTTGACCTGTGGTACACGCAGATCGTCGACTCGTGGGTCGCCGCCGGGATCTTCCCGTCCTTCTCCATCGGCAACGCCGGACCCTCCTGCGGCACCGCGGGCAGCCCCGGCGTCTACCAGCAGAGCTACGCCAGCGGCGGGTTCGACAGCGCCGGCAACGTCTACACCAACTCCTCGCGCGGTCCCGGCGTCGACGGCGACATCAAGCCGGACATCTCGGCCCCCGCCGTGAACGTCCGTTCCAGCGTGCCCGGCGGCGGCTACGGGTCCAAGACCGGCACCTCCATGGCGGCGCCGCACACGACCGCCACGGTGGCGCTGATCTGGTCCTACTCTCCCGCGTTGCGCGGCAACCTGGCCGAGACCCAGGCGCTGCTCGACCAGACGGCCCTCGACGTCAACAACGTCACCTGCGGCGGCACGGCAGCGAACAACAACGTCTGGGGTCAGGGCAAACTCGACACCTTCGCGACCGTCTCCATGGCGCCGCACGGCCCGACCGGCATCCTGGCCGGCAAGGCCACCTCGGGTGGCGAGCCCCTCCCCGGCGTGACGCTGACCATCGAGGGTCCGATCAAGCGCACGGTGGCCACCGGCGCCGACGGCACCTACGAGGCCAAGAACCTGTCCGTGGGCGACTACACGATCACGGCCACCAAGTTCGGCTACGAGAAGGTGACGGCGACCGCGACCATCCTGGAGAACCAGACGGTCACCAGGGACACCGCACTGACGGCCGCCCCCTCGGGCAAGGTGAGCGGCACGGTCAAGAGCCGGGCCGGGGTCGCGGCCAACGCCGCCATCACGGTGACGGGAACCCCGGTCACCGCTATCACCGACGACCAGGGCAAGTACGGCCTGACCCTGCCGCTGGGCGACTACAGCCTGGAGCTCTCCTCGCCCGACGACTGCGCCGCGGGCACGACCAAGGCGATCTCGGTCACCGGTGACATCACCGCCGACGTCGATCTGCCCGACCGGCTCGACTCCTACGGCTACGCCTGCACGGCAGGCAAGAAGCCCTGGGTCGAGGGCACCGACCCGGTCACCCTGACCGGTGACAGCGCCACCGCCGTCTTCACCCTGCCGTTCACCTTCAACCTGTACGGCAGGCCGTACACCTCCGGGCGGATCGGCACCAACGGCGGCATCGTGTTCAACGGCACCACGCTGAGCAACTCCAACGTCGCCGTTCCCTCGACCGCCACGCCGAACGCCGCGCTCTACGCCCTGTGGGACGACCTCTACCTGGACGAGGACTCAGCGGTCCGCACCGGGGTCACCGGCACCAGCCCGCACAGGACGTACGTGGTGGAATACCGCAACATCGCCTTCTACACCCCCCGTACGGCCCGGCTCTCCTTCGCGGTGCTGCTGGGTGAGGACGGTTCGATCAGCTTCCGCTACAAGGACGTCGACCCGACGGTCAGCAAGGAGACCGGCGCGGAGGCCACCATCGGCATCGAGAACCACACCGGCACCGTCGCGTTCCAGTACTCGCTGAACAAGCCCGCCCTGTCCGACGGGCTGAGCATCGACTTCAAGCCCACCACGACCGGCATCCTGTACGGCGCGGTCACCAACGCCAACGACGACAAGCCCGTCGCGGGCGCCACAGTGACGGTGAAGTCGGGTGAGACGGTGGCCGGCACCGTGACGACCCTCGCCGACGGCACCTACGCCGCCCAGTACCCGGCCGGGGACTACCAGGTCGAGTTGGCGGCGCCGCACTACGAGACCACGACGAAGTCGGTGACCCTGGAGGGCGCCGGGGTGGGCGAGGGCTCGGCCGCGCTGCGCACCGGCGCGGTGGCGTCCTCGCTCGACAGCCTCGAGGTGGTGGTCCCGGTCGCGCAGACGAGGACCAGGACGCTGGAACTCAGCAACCCCGGCCTCGGCACCACCTTCACCGTCGAGGGCGCCACCCCGTGGCTGACCCTCACCCCGGCCACCGGGAACCTGGCCACCGGCGGCACGACCACGCTGACATTCGGGATCGACACCTCCGCCGCGGCGCGGGGCACGCTCCTGGAGACCACCCTGGTGGTCACGTCGGAAAGCGGCAGGACACCGACGATCAGCATTCCGGTCAAGGTCGTCGTCCCCGCCTACCAGGCCGCCATCGACTCGGCCGCGAACACCTCCAGCGTGGACGCGGCCGGTGACACCTGGTACCAGGATCGGGCCTACTCCACCACCACCGGGGTCGGCTACCTCGGCACTACCTCCACCAAGTCCACCAGCCGCACCATCGCGGGCACCGACAACCAGAAGGCGTACCGCACCAACCGGCAGGGCATGTACGAGTACCGGTTCGACAACGTGCCGAACGGCACCTACACCGTCGAGCTGGGCTTCGCCGAGGTTGAGGGGACCAAGCCCAACAAGCGCGTCTTCGACGTCATGGTCGAGGACACCGAGGTACTGCCCAACCTCGACATCGCGCTGAAGGTGGGCACCTACACCGCGCATAACCGGACCTTCACCACCGAGGTGACCGACGGCCAGCTCAATGTCCGCTTCGTCGGCAGCGCGGGCAAGCCGCTGGTCAACACGATCAGGGTGACCGAGCGCTCCGACAAGTAAGTCCTGATCAGTGATCGGCCGGGGTCCCGTCCGGGGCCCCGGCCTCCTCATGCGCCCCGCGTCATCGTCCGGCAGCCGAACCCGTCGGCGTGGACGTTCAGCTGCGGCGCGGTGCGCCCTACCGGACCGGGTCTTCCCGGCGGCGTCAACGCACCGCGTGAGGCTACGGAGATAAATGCAGAATAGCTTCGTTGCATGTAATCTTGGGGTGAGGCTAGAAGAGCGGAGATACGCCGATGAGCGCCATCTCAACGGACCGGATCGCGGATTCCATCTACGACCGGCTACGCGAGGAGATCTTTGCCGGCGATCTGGCGCCAGGGGCACGGTTGAGCGTTCCCGCGCTCGCCGAACGGCTGGCGGTGAGCCGCAGTCCGGTACGCGAGGCCGTCTTCAGGCTGGTCCAGGACCGGCTGGCCAGCGAGGAGCCGCGCCGGGGCGCGGTGGTCGCGAAGATCGGCGCGCGCGAGCTCGCGGCCATCTATGACGTGCGCGAGGTACTGGAAGGGCTCGCCGCGCGGCTCGCGGTGGAGAACTCCGGGCGCAGGCTGGTCACGGCGCTGCACGACGTGCTCGCCGAGCATGAGCGTGCGGTCCGCGACGGCGACGTCGCGGCCGTCACCGAAGCCGACATGCGTTTCCACGCGCTGATCCGCCAGGCCTCCGGCAACCCCGAGGTCGGCCGCCTTCTGGACGCGGTGCAGACGCAGGTGCGCCTGGCCATGCGCACCACCAGGGTGACGGCCGGTCCCCGGCAGGCCATCGACGACCATCGGGCCATCCTCACCGCGATCGAGTCCGGCGATCCCGCCGCCGCCGAGCTTGCGGCGCGCGCGCACATCTTCCGGCTGCGCAGCGCCTTGCTGCGGCAGGCCGAGGGGGAGTGACCGGAATCGCCGTCGCGGGGCCGCGGTCCCGCGCGAACCGGCGGCCGGAGCGTCACCGGGTATCCGGCACCGCCGGATACCGGTGACGACCATCGTCGGGCGTCAAGTGATGCTGACGCCGAACACCTCGAGCATGGTGTAGATGCCCAGCAGCACGATGCCGACGCTGCTCAGCGCCAGCGCCGCCGTCATCCAGCGGTTCGCCTTGAACCGCTCGTCGACCTCGGTGGCGCGCAGCCGCCAGACCGCGACGGTGACGGCGAGGAGGAAGATCCCGGTCCCGATGGCACCGATCTGCACCATGAGCAGGGGTGACTGGACGAAGAGGTAGAAGACCGCCCACAGAGTGGGCAGGCAGAACGTCAGGATGCGCATCGTCCGCCGCCGGACTCTCGCATCGTTCCAGTCGAGCACCCCCAGGAGGCCGAGTGTGTTGGTCCACAGCCGGGGGACGGCGGCGGCGGAGGCGATGTGGGTGGAGAACAGCACCGCCACGGCACCGACCAGGAACAGGTACTCGGCCCAGGTCCCCAGCGTGTCGGTGTAGATGCGGGAGAGCGTGGTGAGCATCTCGTTCCCCTCGGGGACGAGGCCCTGCGGGTTCAGCACGCTCGCGCCGACCAGATAGAACGACAGCGTGCAGGCCGTACAGATGAGCCAGGACATCAGCACGTCGAGCCGCATCACCCGCAGCCAGCCCTCGGCGCGCCGGGCCCGCTCCTCGGTGCCGTCGTCGGGACCGGTCCAGCGGGCGTACCCCTTCTCCAGGCACCAGTACGTGTAGTTGGTCATGTCGTCGGCCCCGACGCCGGTCGAGCCGAACATCGCCAGAGCCAGCCCGATGGTGCCGGCCGGGATCATGAGGCTCAGCCCGGTCGCGAGCTGCGCGGGACTGTAGGAGAACTCGGTCCACGGCAGGATCAGCGCGATGGAGACGGTGGACAGGGTGAACACCGCCACCGATGCCGTGGTCACCCGCTCCACCATGCTGTACTTGCTGCTCTGCAGGAGCAGGACGGTGACCACCGCGATGATGACCGTCCAGGTGATCAGCGACGGTCCGGACATCGCCGCGCCGGTGATCGGCAGCATGATCGAGCAGGCCGCGGCGGTGGCTCCGATGACACCGCCGCGCTGGAAGTTCTTGGCGATGTCCAGGACGATCCACAGCCAGTTGATCCAGCCCATCCGGCCGATCCTCGGCGGGACCGTGCTGTAGCCGTCCAGCGCCGTCCGCCCGTTGAGAATGGCCCAGCGCGCCAGCTCCAGCTGGATCCACACCTTGACCGTGGCGCCGAAGATCACCAGCCAGAGCAGGACGAACCCGGCGCGGGCCCCCAGGGAGGTGGTGACGATCAGCTCACCGGAGCCCACCACCGAGGCGGACAGGACCAGCCCCGGGCCCAGGTAGCGCAGCCTGCCCGCCAGAGTTCGCGGGGGATCGCGAACGTCCTCGGGCCGTAGCCGGTACGCGTCGTCGAGTTCGGGTTCGTGCACGATTTCTTTCACCATGGCGCGGCTTCCTTTCCGCTCCGTGCGGACACGGGTACGCGTGGGAGGGTGCGGGTCCCGGTCAGTGCGACGGGGACGCGGTCGCGTCGAGGAAGCGCCGGGCGCCGTCGGCCAGGGCGTCGGGATCGCCGGCGAGCGCGCGTTCCCCGAACAGCTGGATGCCGACTCCGACCCCGTCGCATCCCGCGCGCACGCACTCGCCCGCGAGCCGTGCGTCGACACCGCCGGTGGCGAGCATCGGCACATCGGGCAGCGGCCCGCGCAGCTGCCGGATGTAGTCGGCGCCCACGGGGCTGATCGGGAAGACCTTGACCACATCGGCCCCCATCCGGACGGCCTGGACGATCTCGGTCGGGGTGAAGGCGCCGGGGATCGAGACCAGCCCGGCCTCCTTCGTCCGCGTCACCACGGCCTCGTCCACGTTGGGGGAGACCATGAACCGCGCGCCGGCGTCGGCCGCGCGCGAGACGTCGTCCGCGGTGAGCACGGTCCCCGCTCCGATGGGAATCTCGCCGCCGTACTCATCGTGCAGCGCCTTGATCGCCGCCAGCGGCTCGTCCCCGCTCAGCGTGACCTCGAAGAGCCGGATGCCCGCGCGGTGCAGCTCGGCGGTGGCCCGCAGGCACTGCCGTACCGTCTGGCCGCGGTAGATCACCATCACTCGATGCTCTCGGATGGACCGCAGCACGTCGTCAGCCATAGGAATCCCTTCGGGGGGTGGGTGGGGCGGGGGAGCCGGGTCAGAGGTGGCGGCGCGGGACGGCGTGTCCGCGCCGTCCGGCCAGGAAGTCGAAGTCCACCCCGGTATCGGCCTGCCGGACGTGCTGCCGGTACAGCCAGGTGTAGCCGCCCTCGGCGGCGGCGTCCTGCGCGGTGGTCCGGCCGGCTTCAAGGGCGGCCCGGCGGCGGGCGAGTTCGTCCTCCGGGACGTCCATGTCGATCCGGCGGGCCGGAACGTCGAGGATCACGCGGTCGCCGCTGCGGAGCAGGGCGAGCGGCCCGCCCACCGCGGACTCCGGCGCGACGTGCAGGACGACCGTGCCGTACGACGTTCCGCTCATCCGGCCGTCGGTGATCCGGACCATGTCCCGGATCCCGGCGTCCAGCAGCTTCCGGGGAATGGCGAGGTTGCCGATCTCGGGCATGCCGGGGTAGCCGGCGGGGCCCGCGTTGCGCACGACGAGCACGGTCGAGGCGTCCACCGGCAGGTCAGGGGCGTCGGCGCACTCGTGGTACTCCTCGATCGTGTCGAACACCAGGGCGGTACCGGTGTGCTGGAGCAACTCGTCGGACGCGGCCGAGATCTTGATCACGGCGCCGTCGGGCGCGAGGTTGCCGCGCAGGACCGCGGTGTGGCCGCCCGGCGCGCGCAGCGGTTCGGCGCGGGAACGGATCACCTCGCGGCCCCAGTTCTCGGCGTCGGCGGTGTTCTCGCCCAGGGTGCGGCCCGTGACGGTGGCGGCGCCGGTGTGCAGCAGGTCGCCGAGCTCCCGGATCACCGTGGGCAGGCCGCCCGCGTAGGCGAAGTCCTCCATCAGGAAGCGGCCGGAGGGCAGCAGGTCCACCAGCAGCGGGACATCGGCGGCGAGCGCGTCGAAGTCGTCGAGGCACAGGTCGACCTCGGCGCGCCCGGCCATCGCCAGCAGGTGGACGACCGCGTTCGTCGAGCCGCCGATGGCGGCGTTGACCCGGATCGCGTTCTCGAAGGAACGGCGGTCCAGGATCGCGGACGGGGTGAGCCGCTCGTCGACCATCGCGACGATGCGGCTCCCGGCCTGCTCGGCGATGTTGTGCCGGCGGGCGTCGACGGCCGGGACGGCCGCGCTGCCCGGAAGCGAGACGCCCAGCGCCTCGGCCAGGCAGGCCATGGTGGAGGCGGTCCCCATCGTCGTGCAGTGCCCGCTGCTGCGGGACAGGCAGGCCTCGGCCGCGCTGAAGTCGGCGCGGCTCATCCGGCCGGCGCGGAACTCCTCGCTGAACTTCCAGACATGCGTGCCCGATCCCGCGTCCTCACCGCGGAACTTGCCGTTGAGCATCGGCCCGCCGGTCACCATGATCGCCGGCAGGTCCGCGCTGAACGCACCCATGAGCTGGGCGGGAACGGTCTTGTCGCAACCGCCGAGCAGCACCACACCGTCCAGCGGATTGGCGCGCAGGCTCTCCTCGACGTCCATCGCCATGAGGTTGCGGAAGAGCATGGCCGAGGGGCGCATCAGGGTCTCGCCCAGCGACATGGTGGGGAACTCCAGCGGCATGCCCCCGGCCATCAGGACGCCGCGCTTCACCGACTCGGCCACCTGCCGGAGATGCGCGTTGCAGGGTGCGAGGTCCGACCAGCTGTTGCAGATCCCGATCACCGGACGGCCGTCGAACATCGACGATGAGTAGCCCTGGTTGTACATCTTGGACCGGTGTACGAATCCGAGCTTGCCGTCAAGTCCGAACCACGCGGCACTGCGCCGGGCACCGGGCAGGCCCGTCCCATCGTCTGGATTCACCGAGGTTTCCTCACTCGCCTAGAGGATTTACATGCAATTTCACAACATCGCATAAAATTAGCGTCGACTATATGTAGAAGTCAACGGTCCGAGGCGGGGGTCTCGCGCCCTCCGGCCGCCCGCGCGCCGTACTGACGGACTGCTGCGCGGAGGCTCTGGGGCCGTGCCGGCACGGCGTTGTTCAAGCTCAGGCCGGGTCGGAGGCGGACTTTTCCGCACCAGACGGATCCGGGGCAGGCCGGGCGCCGGACGTACTCGTCGCGCGCGAAGGCCCCACCGACGTCCCCGGATGCGTGGGGGAGGATCGGCAGGGCCTGGTGATGTCCGCGTACTACGTTGGTGTCTTCCGCGGGAAGCGCTGCTGTCAGCCGAGCGGTGCGGCGATCTGGATGAGGTCGATGTTCGGTGCGTAGCCGGACGAGGCGTTGGCGAATGTGATCGTGTTCGCGCCCGCCACCAGGTTCACGTCCACGACGGTGGTCCGGTAGTTCGACCAGCCGAGCGTGTTGCGGAAGTAGTGTCGCGTGGCCGTACCGCCGTTGGCCGAGATGTCGGCGTAGCGGTCGACGATGTTGGAGTTGTAGTTGGTCGCGCCCTCGCCCAGTTCGCCGTTGGCGTAGGTGACGACCATGCGGTAGCGGCCCGCGGACGGGACCGTCACGTTGTTGAAGCGGAGCGTGTTGGCTGCGCCCGCGCCGACCCAGCCGACGTAGCGGCCGCCGGAGGCCGCCCCGTCGGCGACGGTCACCGCCGTGCCGCCGAGGGTGTTGCCGGCCGTTTCGGCCTGGTAGGCGGTGATCGCGCCGGTGGCCGCGGTCACGTCCAGGTAGTCGACGTTGATCGCGTCCCGGTCGTCGCTCGCGTAGGCGTTGATGTCGACGCGGTTGATCCCGGCCGTCAGGAAGACCTTGGTGGTGACGGTGTTCCAGGTGTTCCAGTCCGCGGTGCCGGGTAGCGCCACGTCGGTGAGGTCCGTGCCGTTGAGCCGCAGGCGGATCGAACGGGCGGCGGGCGCGCCGCCGTAGGGGCCGGCCGAGTAGCGCAGGGCGAGGGTGAAGTAGCCGTCGTTCGGCGCCGTGACCACGAACTTGGTGCCGGCGTTGGTGCTGGCGCCGTAGCCCTCCGAGAACGAGGTGCCCGAATAGCCGGTGTTGGCGCCATACGTCACCCGTGCCGAACCCGACAACGCCGCGTACTCGGCTTCGTAGCGGGAGGCGGAGGCGGCCGGGGACAGGTCCTTGTCCGGGGTGAGGATCACCTGGTAGGCCGACGTGCCCTTCAGAGCGGTCAGCGGGATCGTGATCTGGCCTCCCGAGACCGCGTAGTCCGCCTCGGCCACCCGGTACGGGCCGCCGGAGGGGTTCAGCCCCGTGGTGTCGACGCCCCACACGGTCGCGTGCACCCGCGAGCCCAGCGCCGTTCCGATGCCCTTGACCACCACGTTCGTGTCGAAGGTGCCGCTCGCCGGGTTATTGCCACCGAAGATCACCCGTGCCTGTTTCTTGGCCGCGTCGTAGGCCGCCAGCCCCTGCAGGCTGCCGCCCGCCGCCGGCGGGGTGACCGCCACCGTCGTGCCGGTCAGCTCGCCGTACCACTTGTACAGCCACCAGCCTCCCGTCGCCTGGTTGTTACGGGTGACCAGGTCGTTCAAGCCGCCCGCCGTCGTCCAGTACGCCAGGCACCCGTCGACCTTGCTGTTCTCGAACCTGGCCACGAACTGCACCAGATTGCCCGGCACCCCCAGGTCGCCCGAGAAGCGGCCGTACTCGTTGATCGTGATCGGGCGCGGGCTGATGCCCAGGCTCGACTCGATCGCGCGGTAGCCGTCGTAGTGGCTCTGCCAGCCGGAGAAGAAGTCGTCGCCCAGTTCGTGCCAGGCCATCACGTCCGGCAGCACGTTGTTGTCGCGCGCGAACGTCAGGAATGCGCGCAGGTCCGCCGAGCGGTAGGAGGAGAAGCCCGGGCCCGCGATGCGGGCGCCCGGGTCGATGGAGCGGATCTTCTGGTGGGCGAGCTTGTAGTCGCCGAGGAAGCGCGTCAGGTCGCCGCGGTACCAGATCAGGTCGGGCTCGTTGAACGGCACGTAGACGTAGGAGGTCCGGTAAGGGTCGGCCACGACCTTCCGCGTCATCGTGTCGATCTTGGCGAGGTAGTCGGTCATGCCGAGGTTCTCGTACGGCCACTCCTTGTAGATGTCCTGCATGTAGATCTGGATCTCGCGGCCGCCCGCCCGCTTGAACATCGGCGCCACTTTGAGCGCATCGCCGTTCGGATGCTGCAGGCCGCCGGGCGCCTTCTGGGCCGTCACCTGGGGTTTCAGTGCGGCCAGCATCGTCTCGTTCGGAATGCCCTCATCGCCCAGCCCGTACAGGAAGCCCGTCGCGCCGTAGCGCAGCGCGCCGGTCTGCGCCGCCAGGTCCACGACCAGTTGGGACGCCGCCGCATGCCCCGGCGTGGCGGGAAGCGCGGCGGTTGCCGCGATCACGGCGATCGCTGCCGCCAGCCAACGTCTGCCTCTCATGCTGTGGTCACCTTTCTGCTGCTGCCCGGACCCCGAGATGCTCATCGTGTGACCGTTCACACAACGCCTGAGTGTGAACGGTCACATGGCCAAGGAAAAGGGGGAGTTACCGGGTTGTTACCCGCGGATGTCGAAGCCGGCGTACTCCTCAAGGTCGTGCCGGCAGCCGTAGAGAGGCACGCAACGGTCTGCACGGAACGTGAGCCGCAGACTCATGCGCCAACGATCATGCCCGGCTCGCGCCCGGCCCTGCGGCCTACCATGTGGTCGTGAGTCCGAATTCCCAGCGCGCGCCTCGCTCCGCCGCCATCCCCAGCATCCGGGACGTCGCCGCGGCCGCGGGCGTCTCCTACCAGACCGTCTCGCGAGTGCTGAACGACTCGCCCCGGGTACGGTCCGAGACGCGAACCGCGGTGCTGGGGGCCATCGAGCGGCTCGGCTTCCGGCCCAGCCGGGCCGCGCGCGCGCTGAGCCTGGGCCGCGCCCGCGGCATCACCGTCGTGACGTCCAACACCGTGCTGTACGGCTACGCCGCGACGCTGCAGGGGATCGAGGAGGCCGCCCGCGCCGAGGGCATGGCCATGGGCATCAGGGTCGTGGAGTCGGCCGAGCCCGCCGAGGTGAAACAGACTGTCGACTACGTCAGCGACGCCAGCGCCGGCGGCGTGGTGGTGATCGCGTTCGACCCGATGGGCACCGCGGTGCTGGAGGCGCTGCCGGAGCATGTGCCCGCCGTCGCGGCGGCCGAGCCGGCCGCGCCCGACCGGGGGAGGGTGGCGATCGCGCTGGACGAGCGCCGCGCCGCCGCGGATGCCACCGAGCACCTGCTGGCGCTGGGCCATCGCACCGTGCACCACGTGGCGACCCCGTCCGAGGGCCGCTCCAGCGGCCGGCAGGCGGGCTGGCGCGACGCGCTGGAGCGAGCAGGCGTCGAGGTCCCCGAGGTGCTGAGCTGCGGCTGGGACATCGGCTCGGCCTACGCGGCCGGGCAGTGGCTGTCCACGCAGGCGCGGACTACGGCCATCCTGTGCGGTAACGACGACATCGCCCAGGGCGTGCGCCGCGCGTTGTACGACGCCGGCAAGGATGTTCCCGGCGATGTGAGCATCGTCGGTTTCGACGACATCCCGGGTTCGGCGTACTGGACTCCCGCGCTGACCACCGTGCGGATGGACTTCGCCGGGCTGGGTCAGGCCTGCTATCGGGCGGCCGTGGCGGAGTTGACGGGGCAGGCGCAGCCCGTGCCCGTTCTCGTGCCGCCGAGCCTCGTGCTGCGCGAGTCCACCGCACCACCGCCGAGTGCCTGAATGCCGCATTTTCCACATCTGTGCGTAACGATCCGGCAAAGAGCTCTTCCCCTTGTGTCGTGTGGCCGCTCACACTGTCGCCATTGATGTGACCGGTCACACCCGCGGATGCCACGTGGCCGGTGCCGCCGTCTTACGAGGAGAGCCGTGATTCCTGCTGACGCCGTCGAGACCCTGCACTGGGGGCACGCAGGCCTCGCCGCCGTGCTGGAGATCCATCCAGATCGCCCGGTGGTGCTGCGCGAGCTGTCGGCGGGGTCACCGGCGCCGCGGGCCCGGGTGTCGCAACCGCTGGTGGAGATACTCACGCCCGGCGAAGGCCGGGCCAGAGCCTCGCAGCGGTTGTCGGAGACGGCGCTGGGCTGCCGCCTGCGCTACGCGGGCGCCGACCAGTCCAGCACCGGCGACTGGCATGAGCTGCGCGTCCGCATGCGCGACGAGGCGTCCAGGCTCGACGTGGAACTGCTCTTGCGTTCTCACGACGGAGTACCGGCCGTGCAGGCTCAGGTCCAGGTGACCAACGGCGGCGACGAGCCGGTCCTGCTCCTCGCCGTCACCTCCTTCGCCGCGGCCTTCCTGGGACGGCCGGTGAGCGAGCTCGACATCCTGCACGCCGACAGCGAATGGCTGGGCGAGAACCGCTGGACCAGACAGCCGCTGAGCGAGCACGTCGCCGACCTCGCCCTGGCCGGGCACGGCCAGCACGGGCGCGGCGCCTTCGCGCTGACCAGCTCCGGCACCTGGTCCAGCGGGCAGCACGTGCCGATGGGCGGGCTGACCGACCGGCGCACCGGCCAGACCTGGCTGTGGCAGATCGAGCACAACGGCCCCTGGCGCTGGGAAGCCGGAGATCGGCTGGACGGCGCCTACGTCGCCCTGTCGGGACCGACCGACATCGACCACCAGTGGAGCGAACTGCTCACTCCCGGGAAGTCGTTCACGACCGTGCCCGTCTCCATCGCCGTCTCCGGCGACGGCGTGGAGGCCGCCGCGGCGGCCCTGACCGCACACCGCCGCGCACTGCTGCGCCCCCACCCCGACCGGGCCGCGCTACCAGTCGTGTTCAACGACTACATGAACACGCTGATGGGCGACCCGACGACGGACAAGCTCCTGCCCCTCATCGACGCCGCGGCGGCGACCGGGGCGGAGGTCTTCTGTGTCGACGCCGGCTGGTACGACGACGACGGCGACTGGTGGGACAGCGTCGGAGAGTGGCAGCCCTCCCAGACCCGCTTCCCCCGCGGGCTGCAGGAGGTCCTGGCCCGCATCGCCGGCCACGGCATGACCGCCGGTCTCTGGCTGGAACCCGAGGTGATCGGCGTGCGCAGTCCGATGGCCGACAAACTGCCCGCCGAGGCGTTCCTCCAGCGCGGCGGCGTGCGCGTCACCGAACACGGCCGCTACCACCTGGACCTGCGCCACCCGGCCGCCGTCGCCCACCTCGACCAGGTGGTGGACCGGCTGGTGGGAGAGCTCGGCGTCGGCTACTTCAAGCTCGACTACAACATCAACCCCGGCGCGGGCACCGACCAGGACGCCACCTCCGTCGGCGCCGGCCTGCTCGCCCACAACCGGGCCCACCTGGCCTGGCTGGACGGAGTCCTGGACCGGCACCCCCACCTCGTGCTGGAGAACTGCGGCTCCGGCGCGATGCGCATGGACTACGCGCTGCTGACCCGCCTGCAGTTGCAGTCCACCAGCGACCAGCAGGACTTCCTGCGCTACCCGCCGATCGCGGTCGCCGCACCGCTGGCCCTGTTGCCCGAGCAGGCCGCCAACTGGGCCTACCCCCAGCCCGGAATGACGGACGAGGAGATCGTCTTCACCCTGTGCACCGGCATCCTGGGCCGCCTCTACCTGTCCGGCAACCTGCACCGGATGAGCGGCCCCCAGCTCGACCTGGTCAAGGACGGAGTCCGGCGCCACCAGAGCCTTCGCGCCGACCTGACCCGGGCGACGCCGTGCTGGCCGCTCGGCCTGCCCGGCTGGGACGACCCCTGGCTCGCCCTCGGCCTGCGCACCGAGGAGAGTACGCACGTGGGCATCTGGCGACGGCCGCCCGCACCGCAGGGCGCCGTCCTGTCACTTCCCCACCTCGCCGGCCACGACCTGCACGTCGAGACGGCCTACCCCGCCGAGCCGGGCGGCTGGTCGTACGAGTGGAACCCGCAGCAGGCCGAGCTGACCCTCACCAGCACCGTCTCCGGGCCAAGCGCTCGCATCCTCCGGCTCCGCCCGCTCTGACCCCCCCGACCCCTCTGACCCTTCGACGAAGGACATCACCGTGAGCCTCGCACCACGCGCCCTCACCTCGATCGCCGTCGCGGCGACCGCACTCGCAGCCCTTGCCGCCTGCAGCGAC
Organism: Dolomitihabitans soli; assembly: GCF_022213955.1. GTDB lineage: Bacteria > Actinomycetota > Actinomycetes > Streptosporangiales > Streptosporangiaceae > Streptosporangium_A > Streptosporangium_A soli. The sequence continues at coordinate 40,022 of NZ_JAKNTW010000031.1, forward strand.
CCCGCCTCCGGACCCGCGATGCCGCCCACGGCCGGCGCCGCCACGGCCTGGCCCTCACCCACCACCCGGCTGGACGGTGTCACGCTCACCATCTGGGCCGCCCAGAACAGCAACACCATGCCCAAGCAGGTGACCGACGCCTTCACCCAGGCCACCGGCGCCAAGGTCGAGGTCGTCACCATCCCCGACCCGTACGAGCAGGGCGTGCAGACAAAGGTGGCCACCGGCGACAAGCCGGACCTGGCCTTCTGGCAGCCGACGGCGTCGATGCTCACCGCCCTCAACGCCCGCGCCAACCTTCAGCCGCTCGACGGCGCCCCCTGGATCTCCTCCCTGTCGCCCGAGCTGCGCGACATCACGGGCCTGCTGGGCAAGACCCGGTACGCCGCCCTCGTCACCAGTCCCGCCGTCGAGGGCGTCTACTACAACAAGGAGGTGTTCGCGGCCAACGGCGTCGAGCAGACACCGAAGAACTTCGACGAACTGGTCGAACTCGCCCGCACGCTCAAGGGCAAGGGCGTCACCCCCTTCTTCGAGATGGCCGGAGACAAGTGGGCCACCCAGTGGTGGGTGCAGGTCCAGCTCGCCGACGCCGCCCGCGACGGGCTGTGGGAGCGGGTCAACACCGGTAAGGAGACGTTCGAGGACAAGACGATCCTGGACGCGATCAAGAAGTACCGGGCGCTGATCGACGAAGGCCTGTTCAACGCCGATATCAAGACCGCGAAGTTCGAGGATCAGGGCGAGGCGCTGCTGTCCGGCAAGGCCGCCATGGCCGTACAGGTGAACTCGTTCTTCGGCCAGCTCCAGGCCAAAGCCGACACCGCGACCCTGGACAAGAAGATCGGCTTCTTCCCGATCTCCCCATCGGGCAACGTCGGGACCTTCATCCCCGACCAGTCCAACGCATTGGTCGCCTTCCGCACCGGTGACGCCAAGCGGGAAACCGCCGCCCGGCAACTGCTCGCGTACTGGATGGGCCCCGGCTACGCCGGCTTCGCCGCCGACCGTAAGACCGTCTCGTTGCGCGCCGACGTGCCCACCCCCGACGGAGTGCCGCAGGCGCTGGCCGACGTGCACGCCTCGCTAGGCCAGGCGGTCGGCTCGATGCAGGCGCTGGCCGTGGCCAACCCCGACCTGTACCTCAACCTGGCCGACATGATCACCGGCAGCCTGACGCCCGAGCAGGTGGCCGCCGCCACCCAGAAGCAGTTCGCCCAGCTCGCCAAGGCGGCCGGAGCCACCGGCTTCTGACTTCGTCCCGCCGGCGGGAGGCAGCCGCCTCCCGCCGCCCACACCACCGAGGAGCCGTCCGTGCCGCCCGGTCAGGAGACGCTCACCCGCCCATCCACCGAACGCCGCGCCCCCGCCCGACGGCGCACGCCCGTGAAGATCGGGCAGAACCGAACCCATCCGATGTGGTTCCTGGCGCCGGCCTTCGCGATCCTGTTCGTCTTCTTCTTCCTGCCGACGCTGTTCAACTTCATCTACGCCTTCACCGACTGGTCCAGCTTCAAAAGCGACATCCGCCCCGTGGGCTTCGACAACTTCAGCTACCTGCTGTCGGACGGAACGCTGTTCAGCGCGCTGCGCATCACCGTCGTCTACGCCGCCCTGGTCGCGTTGTTCCAGAACTTGTTCGGCTTCGGCCTGGCCGTACTGCTGGAGAAGGACACCTGGCTCAACCGGGTGGCACGCCTGTTCTTCCTCATCCCCGTCCTCATGTCCGCCCTGGCCGTCGGCTATATCTTCCAAGCCCTGCTCAAGCCGGACGGCAGCCTCAACGACCTGCTGTCGGCGCTGACCGGGCAGCAGGTGAACATCGCCTGGCTGGGCAGCACCACCTGGACCCTCGTCCTGGCCGCGATCATCCACGCCTGGAAATGGATGGGCCTGTCCATGCTCATCTACCTCGCCGGGCTCAAAACCGTGCCCGAGGACGTCACCGAGGCCGCCAAGATGGACGGCGCGTCCAGCTGGCAGGCATTCTGGTCGATCCGCTTCCCGCTGCTCGCCCCCGCCATCACCTTCAACGTCGCCACCGCGCTGCTCGGCTCGATGAACGGCTTCGACATCGTCCAGGCGCTCACCGGCGGCGGCCCCGCGCGCAGCACGGAGATCCTCAACATCTTCATCTACCGCACCTTCGGCCAGGGCCTGTTCGCCCAGGCCACCACCATGAGCCTGGTCCTGTTCCTCATGGTCGCCCTGCTGGCCTTCCCGGTCATCCGCATTCTGCGCAAGAGGGAGCAGATCCTGTGACCGTCCCCGTCTTCGGCGCCCCCGCCCGGCACCGCGTCCCGGTGCACCGCCCACGCGGCCTCGCCGCCCGGTTGCGGCCCTTCGCCGTCGTCGCCCTCGTCGTGCTGGTCATGGGCGTGCCGTTGTGGCTGGTCGTCGTGACCGCCGCCAAGTCGCAGAGCGAAGCCCTGTCCCCGGACCTGTCCCTGCCCTCGCACTGGCACCTGTGGGACAACCTGGCCCAGGTATGGCAGCAGGGCGAGATCCCGGGCGCCTTCCTCGGCAGCCTGCTGGTCGTCGCGCCGTCGGTGGCCCTGGTGCTGACGCTCGGCTCGATGGCGTCCTGGATCCTCGCCCGGCGTGCCGGCAGGATTAATGCCGTGCTGTACGCGCTGGCCATAAGCGGCATCGTGCTGCCGCCCGCCGTCATCACGATCGTGCTCCTGCTGCGCCAGCTCGGCCTGGCCGGCAGCCCTGCCGGCATGATCGGCGTCTACGTCGGCATCTACCTGTCCACGGTCATCTTCTTCGTGACCGGCTTCGTGCGCACCGTGCCGCTGTCGCTGGAGGAGGCCGCCCGCATGGACGGCGCGGGCCCGGTGCGGGTGTTCGTCTCCGTCATCCTGCCCCTGCTGCGCCCGGTGCTGGCCACCGCGACCATCCTCATCTGCCTGTACGTCTGGAACGACGTCTTCTACGCCTTCTTCGTCGTCGGCGGGCGCCTGGACACGCTGCCGCTGAACCTCTTCCAGGTCGCCAACGCCGGCCTCTACCTCAACAACTGGCACCTGATCTTCGCTTACATCATCCTGATGAGCCTCCCCCTGCTGATCGTCTTCGCCGTCGCCCAACGAAAGATCATCTCCGGCATCACCGGGGGCGCCGTGAAGTGAACCCGGCCTCTCCGATCCATCCGAGCGCGTGGCGCTGGTTCCCTGAGCACTCTGACGGGTGTGGGGCCATCGGAAACAGCACCGGCAGACGGGGTGCGTCGCGGTGGCGGCTGGGTAGCGAAGGACATGAACCGGGCACCAGGCATGGTGGTGTGGCACGCGAAGGAACAACTTCCTACTGTCCTTCATCATGCTGTCCGACCAGGACAAATACCCCATCACTCTGGGCCTGTACACATTCATGGGCAAGGGCGCGGGGGAGGGCGATCTGTACTCGCTGGTCATCGCGGGGTCGGCCGTGGCCGTCATCCCGCTGATCATTCTCGTCCTGGTCCTGCAGCGCTTCTGGCGCGCGGATCTCCTCGCGGGCGGACTCAAAGGGTGACCTGGTCACCGTTGTCTGAAAAGGGATCTGGGCGAGTGCTACTTGGCGAGCGGTGTCACCGCGATCCTGTCGACGATGGGGGCGTACGTCGGTTCCGGAGTTGCGGGCATAGCGCGGGAAAGCGCGGCTGGAGACCTGGACCCGGATGCGGTCAGCTCGCAGGTGCCGCGCACCTCTACCGCAGCGGGCTGCACTATGTTATCCGTTTACATCATGGAAAGACTTCTTTGACCGAAATATCCTGATAGCTGGTTCGTGTCGGGAGGACAGATCCACCATCGTGTGCCGGCCCGATCGCGAGGGCGGCCGGGCGTGATCTGAGTGAAGTGGACGAGGTGGAGATGGCGAACGAGCGCCGGTCCGTCCTGCAACGGGCCCTGCGGATCCTGGACACATGCAGGGGTGCCGAAGGCGGCCTGTGCCTGTCCGAGCTCAGCCGCCGCTCCGGCGTGCCGCTCACCACGACGCATCGGATCGTGGCGGAGCTGCACGAGTGGGGAGCGCTCGAACGCGACGGCTCGGGCGACTACCGGATCGGGCTGTGGCTGTGGGAGGTGGCGGCCCTTGCACCCCGGTCGATGGGCCTGCAACGCATCGCTCTGCCGTTCATGCAGGATCTCTTCGAGACCACGCACCGCGGTGTGCACCTGGCGGTGCGCGAGAAGGACCAGGTCGTCTTCGTCGAGCGCTTCGTCAGCCCGGAGACGGCCAGTGAGCGCCCGCGGGTGGGCGGCCGGTATGCCATGCACGCGACCGCGGTCGGGCTGGTGCTGCTCGCGTACGCACCGCCTGAGCTGCAGGAAGAGGTGATCGGCGGGCCGCTGGTGTCCTATACCTCGCGGACCTATTCCAGCGAGCGCGAGCTGCGGCAGGTGCTCGCCGAGGTCCGCCGATCCGGCTACGCCGTCAGCGACAGGCAGATCAGCACCGTCTACACCTCGGTCGCCGCGCCCATCTTCGGCCCCGGCGACACGGCCGTCGCGGCGCTCTCGCTGATCGTGCCGCACACCGAGTCGCACGGGCCGAGCCTTCCGCACCTGGTCCAGGCCACCGCACGGGGGATCTCGCGTGCCCTGGGAGCGACCCTCAGGCGATCTCGCCCGGAGATGCCTTCCGATATGCGGAAAGGTAGGTAGCGGGTTACGGGGATGTGGCGCGAATCTCAATTCGTCGGCTACGGGGTGTGAAGCTGACCAGACCCAAATCTAGGAGGACAAATCGTGCCTTCCGTCAAATTCACCTCGACCCCCCTAAGTCGTAGGTCCTTCCTCAGGCGTTCCGCCTTCGCCATGGCCGCCGCGACCGCGGGATCCTCGCTGCTGACAGCGTGTGGCTCGGACGCCGCGAGCGGGGGCGACAGCGAGAAAGTCACGTTCCTGAGCTATCTGCCGCTGGAAACCCTCTCGCTCGCCCCCGAACTGCTCGCCGTGGTGGGCGGCCACTTCAAGAAGCACGGGCTCGACGTCACGTTGCAGCCGGTGAAGGGGTCGCCCCAGGCCATGCAGACGCTGCTGTCAGGTGTCGCGCCCATCACCCGCGTGGGCCAAATCGACGTCATGACCGCCATCGCGGAGTCCGGTCAGCCGCTGCTCACCATCGGCGCCCTCAGCCGGGGCTCGTCCCTGCGCTTCGTCTACAGCAAGAAGAATCACCCGCTGGAGAAGCCCGAGGATCTCCTCGGCCAGACGATGGGGGTCCCCTCCGAGGGAGGGACGAGCGACAAGGTGGTCTCGCTCGTGCTGGCCAACGCCGGGCTCGACCCGGCGAAGACCAAGCGCCAGGTCGTCGGGCTCACCCCCGGCACGTTCAACCTGGTGGAACAGGGCCGTCTGGTCGGCTACGTGGTCAGCATCGACACCGCCAACATCCTCACAGCCCAGAACGCCGATGTCGGCCTTTTCAACCCGGGTGAGACCGTCAAGTCGGATGTGCAGGTCTACGTCACGAGCAAGGACGCGTTCAAAAAGGACGCGGGAGTCCTTGAGGCGTTCATGGCGGGAATCCACGACTCGTTGGCCGCGATGGTGGCCGATGAATCGCTGGAGGAGACCATCAAGCAACTGCGTAGCAAGTACTCCTTCGCCACCCTCGACGACGACAAGCTCGCCAAGGCGAGCCTGACCATGCTGCGCAGGACCTGGACCGGCGGAGACTCGAGCAAGCCGTTGCTCGTCACCGACAAGGCGGCATGGGCGGCCGGTTACGGGGAGCTGACCGCGGCGCGGGTCGCCAAGGCGGGCGGCGACCCCGCCTCCTGGTTCGACAACGGCCTGCTGCCCAAGGCGTGAGCCAGATGGATCAAAGGAGTCAGATGTCCGCTCACAGCGCCGAGACGATCGAGCACGCCTCGAACGCCCTGGACGCGCCGGCCAAGCTGGAGTTGTCCGGGGTCGGCAAGGAGTTCCGTACCAAGCGGGCGAGCACCCACGCCCTGTCCGACATCAACCTGACGATCAGGGACGGCGAGTTCGTGTCCCTGATCGGGCGGTCGGGGTGCGGCAAGACCACGTTGCTGCGCACGCTGGCCGGGCTGGTCAGCCCGACCACCGGCGAGATCCTGATCGAGGGCAGGTCGCTCTGGAACGGCTCCAAGGTGGACTCCTCCGTGGTGTCCAAGCTCGGCGTCGTCTTCCAGGAGGCCAACCTGTTCCCCTGGTACACCGTCGCCGACAACATCTCCCTCCCGTTGCGCCTTCGCGGGGACGGCAAGCAGGATCGGCGGGCCCGGGCCGACGAGCTCGCCGAACTCGTCGGTCTCAAGGGCTTCGAGAACTCCTACCCCCGCGAGCTGTCCGGCGGCATGCGCCAGCGGGTCGCGATCGCCAGGGCGCTGAGCATCCGGCCGAAGCTGCTGCTGATGGACGAGCCGTTCGGCGCGCTCGACGCGCTCACCCGGGAACGGATGAACCTCGAGTTGCAGCGCATCGCGCTGGCCACCAAGGCGACCGTCGTCTTCGTCACCCACGACATCACCGAGGCGGTCTTCCTCGGTGACCGGGTGGTCCATCTGACGCCGCGGCCCGGCCGGATCCGCCAGATCAGGTCCATCGGCTTCGAGCGGCCGCGCAGCATCGACGTGCAGACCGAGCCGGAGTTCGGCGCGATCGTCCGCGACCTGCGCCACGCGCTCGACGAGGAGGAGTAGGGCATGTCGAAGGAACGGTCCAAGAAACTGCTTCCCTGGATCAGCACGCCGTTGATCCTTTTGGTCTTCTTCCTCGCCTGGGACCTGTTCGTCCGCGTCTACGAGGTCTCCGAGCTGGTGCTGCCGCCTCCGCTGACGGTCTTCGAGAGCCTCGCGGAGGTCGTCGCCGACCCGGTGACCTGGGACCACGCCCGGGTCACGGCGATCGAGACCATCGGCGGGTTCCTGATCGCCCTGGTGTGCGGCGTCGCGGCGGGAGTCGTCCTCGGCAAGGTGGCCTGGATGGAACGCAGCCTCCGGCCGATGATCGTCGCTTCCCAGGTCGTCCCGAAGGTGGCGCTGATCCCGCTGTTCGTCATCTGGTTCGGCTTCGGGATGACGTCCAAAGTGATCATCTCCGCGATGCTCGCCTTCTTCCCGATCATGCTCAACGTGCAGCTGGGAGTCCGGTCGGTGGAGGCCGGTCAGCGGGAGGTCATGCGGAGCCTCAGCGCCAGCAGGTGGCAGACGTTCACCCATCTGGAGCTGAAGAGCACCATGCCGTACGTCTTCGCCGGGATGGAGGTCGGCATCGTCTTCGCGATCATCGGCACCATCGTCGGCGAGTATCTCGGCGGGAGCGAGGGCCTGGGCTATCTCGTGGTGCGGACGCTCAACGAACTGGACGCGCCCGCGCTGTTCGCGGTGATCATCCTGCTGTCGGTTCTCGGGCTGATGTTGTACTTCGCCGTCCACGGCCTCAAGAGATTCTTCATCCCCTGGCACGAGTCGGTCTACAGCCAGCAGGACGTGAACCGATGACAAGAGATCTGCGCAGCAACCTCCCGGTCGGCAGCCCGCGCTGGGCCACCAGACGCGCGCAGTGGCACGCGCTCGGGCTGACCGACGAGGACCTGACCAAGCCCAAGATCGCGATCGTGAACTCGTCGTCCGAACTCGCTCCGTGCTTCAGCCACCTGGACCCCATCGCCGCCGCGGTGAAGGAGTCGGTCCAGGCCGCGGGCGGCGTGGCGTTCGAGATCCGGACCGTCGCGCCGACGGACTTCATCATGAGCGCGGGCGGCAGCGGCGGCTATGTCCTGTCGAGCCGTGACCTGCTGGCCAACGACATCGAGGCGGTGGTCGAGGGCGCCCAGCTCGACGGCATGGTCTGCCTGGCGTCGTGCGACAAGACGACCCCCGGTCAGATCATGGCCGCGGCCCGCCTCGACGTGCCGACCCTGGTCCTGTCCTGCGGCTACCAGAGCTGCGGGCGGCTCGACACGGGTGAACGGGTCGACATCGAGGAGGTCTTCCTGCAGGCGGGCCATCTGAAGTTCGGCGGAATCACCCTCGAGAGCCTGTGCGACATGAGTTCGCGCGCCATCACAGGGCCCGGCGTCTGCACCGGGATGGGCACCGCGAACTCCATGCACGTCGTCGCCGAGGCGCTCGGCATGACGCTGCCGGGCTCGACCCCGGTGCGAGCGAACAGCGAACCCATGTGGCGGGCCGTCCGGGAGAGCGGCGCGGCGATCGTCGAGGCGGTTCTCGCGGACCGCCGGCCGCGCACGATCCTGTCGCGCGCCGCGTTCGAGAACGCGGTGATGGCGGTGCTCGCGATCAGCGGCTCGATCAACACCGTCAAGCACCTGCAGGCGATAGCCCGCGAGGCGGACACCGACATCGACGTGTACGGGTTGTTCGAAGAGTACGCCGCCACGATCCGGCCGCTGTCGGCCGTACGACCCAACGGCGAGGACACGATCGAGGAGTTCGAGGACGCGGGTGGCGCGCTCGCCGTACTCAAGCAGCTCGGCGACTCCCTGATCGGCGAGGCGCTCACCGTGACCGGGGAGACGATGGCGGCACGAGCGGCACGAGCGGTCGTGACGGACGCACAGGTCATCCGGCCGCTGACGGACCCGCGAGGCGACCACCCGACCGTCGTGGTCATCCGCGGCTCGCTCGCACCGGAGACGGCGATCGTGAAGCTGTCGGTCAGCGAGGTCCGGGCCCCGGCCTTCGAGGGCACCGCCCGCGTCTTCGACGACGCCCCGTCGGCGATCTCCGCCATCGAGAGCGGTGTGGTGCGGCCGGGCGACGTCCTGGTCCTGCGCGGGCTCGGCCCGGTGGGCACACCCGGCATGGGCATGGCCTCCCAGACCGTCTTCGCGCTCAACGGCGCGGGCCTGACGGAACAGGTCGCCGTGGTGACCGACGGACAGCTGTCCGGGCTGGTCAACAAGGGAATCGTCGTCGGCGAGGTCGCGCCGGAGGGGGTGCTGCCCGGCCCGCTCGGCGTGGTCGCGGACGGCGACACGATCTCGATCGACCTGACCGCGCGCCGTGCGGACCTGCTGGTCGAGGAGGCGGAGCTGGAACGGCGCCACGGAGAGCGCGCGCGGCACCAGGTCCCCGGCGGGAAGTCCGGCTGGCTGCCGGTCTACGCGAGGTCGGTCGAGCCGCATCCGCACGGCGCGACGCTCCGCGGCAACGATCTCCCCGCGACCCGCGCCTGACCACGCCGCGCCGAATCCTCCAGGAGAACAGATGCCCCACCCACTCACCGAGCTGAAGATCAACACCGTCACCAAGCCGGACGGCAACCCGGCCGAGGACCTCGCCGCCGACATCTGCGTGGTCGGAGCAGGCATCTCCGGCCTGTCCGCCGCTGTGGAGGCCCGCCGGCTGGGCCGCTCCGTCGTGCTCGTCGACGCCCTGCCCGTCCTCGGCGGGCAGTGCGTGAACTCGCTCATCGGGCTGTTCTGCGGCGTGTACGGCAACGGCCCGGAGTACCGCCGGCTCACGCATGGGATCTTCGACCCGATGTTCGAGGACCTGGGCAGGACGAACGACATCCACTTCAACAAGGGCCACACGATCACCGTCAGCTACGATGAGGTCGCCCTCGGCCGGTGGATCGAGAACCTCGTGCAGTCGCTCGGGATCCAGGTCGTCCTCGGGGCCTCCGTGCTCGACGTCGACGCGAGCGACGGCCAGATCCGGCGCACCACCTTCTCCACGCGGCACGGCCTGGTCCGGGTGCGCGCGACCGGTTTCGTCGACGCCAGTGGCGACGCCTCCCTGACGTGGGAGGCCGGCATGCCGTGCCGGGTCCCGGAGCGCACGGTCTGGGGTTCGCAGCAGATCCGCCTGGAGAACCTGCGTGAGGAGTTCAAGCCTGAGCCCGCCGAGCTGGTCGCCAGGGTCGAGGAGAAGGCGGAGCGGTACGGGCTCGTACGCCGTGACGGCCTCGCGTTCTTCTTCCCCGGCCGGAACACGGCGGTGATGAACATGACGCACGTCGAGGCGCCCCTCGAAGCGGTCCGGGCGGCCGCGGCGCAGCTCGAAGGGCGGGCGCAGGCCGACCGCGTCGTGGAGTTCCTGCGCGTGGAGTTCCCCAAGGCGTTCGGCGAGGCGAAGGTCCGCAGCTACGGCTTCCCCGGTCGCCGGCAGACCCGCTGGATCGCCGCCCTCCACCAGTTGAGCGTGGAGGAGGTCAGGTCCGGTGTCCGGTTCGAGGACGCGGTCGCCCGTACGGCGTGGCCCATCGAGCTGCACGACCGGGTGGAGGGATACGTGTGGGAGATGTACGACTCCGACCACGTGCACTATGTCCCGCTGCGCAGCCTGATACCGATCGGTGCGCACAACCTCGTCGCGGCCGGCCGCTGCGTCGACGGCGACGCCGCCGCCCTGTCCAGCGTCCGGGTGATGGGGCCCTGCGCCGCCATGGGAGTCGGCGCGGCGAACGCGCTCGACCTCGCGGGCGAGGGCAGCGTCCAGGAGATCGACCGGGCCGAGCTGCGCCGCCGCGTCCACGACAACGTCGACAGCTAGGTCGACAGCTAGGAGGCACCGTGAAATTGGCGGATGACGAGAAGGCGATGCGGGACGGCGCGGAGGGGCCGGCGGTCGCCGCCGCGATGGACCTCCTGGTCCGTTACGGCGAGGCGCTCGGGGCCGAGCGTCTCTGCGACACCCGCAACGTCGCCGGGACCATGACCCAGCCGTCGCCGGTGAAGGCCAAGCTGGTCAGCGAGGGCGGCTGGAACAAGTCCTTCTCGGTGATCAACCTCGACAGCGACGACGACTTCGAGATCCCGCACATGCGGGTGCCCACCTGCCAGCTGCAGCACGGGTTCAGCGACGACGCGCTCGGGATCGCGCCCTACCCGCAGAGCATGGTCGAGCTCCAGGGAGACGCCGAGTCGTTCTACGGCGCGCACGGCGTCAACATCCTCGCCACCTGCACGCCGTACCAGGTGGGAAACCTTCCGGTGCGGGGCGAGCACTGCGCCTGGATGGAGTCCTCCGCGGTGGTCTACTGCAACTCCGTGCTCGGCGCCCGTACCAACTGCGAGGGCACCGCCTCGACGGGGGCGGCGAGCCTGACGGGGAAGATCCCCTATTGGGGGAACCATCTGGCGGGGAACCGCTACGGCACCCACCTGATCGAATCGGCCGTGCCGGTGGAGGGGTTCCTCGACTGGGGGATGTTCGGCTATTTCGTGGGTGACATCGTGCAGGAGAACCGTCCGGTGGTGACCGGTGACCTGCGGCAGCCCGACATGACCGACCTCAAGCACTTCGGGGCGGCGACGGCGTCATCCGGAGGCGTGGAGATTTACCACATTCCCGGCATCACACCCGAGGCGCCGACGGTCGAGGCCGCGTTCGGCGGGCGACGGACACCGGACAAAATCGTGTACGGCGAGCGCGAGCGGCGAGCGGTCTACGAGACGCTGAACAACCAGGGCGAGTCCACCGACGTCGACTTCATCCTCCTCGGGTGCCCGCACGCCTCGCTCGACCAGATCGCCAGGGCGGCTCAGGCTCTCGAAGGCAGGAAGCTCAACCCGGGCACCGAGTTGTGGCTCATGACCCCGCGCGCGCTGCGGAGCGTCGCGGACCGCAACGGCTACACCGAGATCATCCGCAAGGCCGGAGGACGGATCCTGACCGACTCGTGCCCGGCGATGTCGAAGTCCGCACCCGAGGGCACCCGCGTCTTCGCCACCGACTCGGCGAAACAGGCGCACTATCTCCCTGCGATCCTGGGCATCGAGGCCTGGTTCGGGACCCTGGAAGACTGCATCGACGCGGCCGTCACCGGAACCTGGCGAGGAGAACTGCGATGACCATCACGATCGAGGGCCGTGGCATCGTGCCCGGCTACGCCGAGGGGGAGGCGCTGGTCTCCCGCGAGACCATCTCGGGCTGGGGCGGCATCGACCCCGCGACCGGGACCGTCATCGAGCGCAGGCACGAGCTGTTCGGAGTCTGCTTCACCGGGAAGGTGCTCGTCTTCCCCGGCGCCAAGGGCTCCTCGGGGTGGTCGGGTTTCTTCCAGAGCACCCGTCTGCTCGGCACCGCGCCGCTCGCGATGGTCTTCACCACGCTGTCCACGAAGTCCGCGCTGGGCGCGGTGGTCACCCGGGTCCCGACCGTCTCCGAGTTCGACGGGGATCCGGTGGAGATCATCCGGACCGGCGACTGGGTCACCGTCGACGCCGACCGGGGCATCGTCACCGTGCACCCCGATCGACGGGGCTAGTGGGTCTACCAGGGCTCAGCGGGTCGCGCGAAAGGGATCCAGGCCGGCCGGCCGCAGACGATGGTGGCGGGGACCGAACGGCCTCGGCTGCGGCGGGCTCACAGGTCGAGGACCAGCCGGCTGCCCCGGCAGCGTGAGACGCAGATCAGCATGCTCTCGTTCGCGGCCCGCTCCTCCTCGGTGAGGATCGAGTCGCGATGGTCCGCCTCGCCGTCGAGGATGTCGGTCTCGCAGGTGCCGCAGGTGCCCTCGGTGCAGGAGTACAGCACCTGCACGCCGGCGTCCTGGACGGTCTGCAGGATGGTGCGGCCCGCGGGCACGGTCAGCGTCAGTCCGGAGCGTCGCAGGACCAGCTCGAAGGAGTCCGCGACCGCGTCGGGGCCGGGCTCCCTGGGCTTGAACCGCTCCACGTGCAGCGCGCCGGACGGCCACGTGCGGCACCGCTCCTCGACGGCGTTCAGCAGCGGCTCCGGGCCGCAGCAGTAGACCAGGGTGCCGGGGGCCGGCTCGGCCAGGAACGACGCGAGGTCCAGCAGGCCGTGTTCGTCCTCTGGCGAGATACGCACCCGGTCGCCTCGGGCGGCCAGCCGGTCCGCGAACGCCATCGAGCTCCGGGTGCGCCCGCCGTACAGGAGCGTCCAGTCGGCGCCGGCGGCCTGCGCGGCGGCGGTCATCGGGAGTATCGGCGTGATCCCGATGCCGCCCGCGATGAACAGGTAGCGGGGGGCGGTGCGTAGCGCGAAGTGGTTGCGCGGGCCCCGGACCAGGACGGGCGTGCCCTCGGTGAGGTTTTCGTGGACGTATGCGGAGCCGCCTCGCCCGGCGGGCTCGCGGAGCACGGCGACCTGCCAGGCGGCGAGGTCCGCCGGGTCGCCGCACAGGGAGTACTGGCGAGTCGGCCCGCCGTCCATGACGAGGTCGATGTGGGCGCCGGGCTCCCAGCGGGGCAGGGGCTCGCCCGCCGGGTGACGCAGGGTCAGGGAAACCACGTCCGCGGCCTCCCGGGTCCGGCGGCTGACGACCAGCTTGCTCTCGTACTCGGTCATCGAGGCTCCGCTCCGTGGCCCACCGGGTGGGCGAGCATCCACTCCCACATCTCGACCGGGTCCTGTCCCGACCGCTCCGCGCCGCAGTGGCACAGGCCGTGCAGGGTGTCGGTGCCGGGGACCCAGTCGATCCGGTAGACCTCGGTGGTGGGCGGGCCGCTCATCGCGCCGGGGCCGGTACGGGAACGGACGGTCCCGCTCCCTCGGCGGCGAGCCTGGCCAGGATCCGGCGGGCGGCGAGGCCACCGGTGTCGATGTTGATGCTGAGCTCCTGGTAGCCCTCCGGCTCGGTGTCCAGGGCCTTCTGCAGCAGGTTGAGCGCGTCCACGTCCTGCATGACGACGGTCCGGTTGAAATCGTGCAGGAAGGTGGTGACCTCCTCGTCGTCCTGCGCGAAGTCACGGGAGACACACCAGAAGTCGTACACGTGACCGTCGGTGGACGGGGTGATGGCGTAGGTGATCTCGACGTGGAAGGCGTGGCTGTCGTCGCCGTCGGGGCCGGGGAGCACGCCGACCGGGGCGATCCGGCTGTGCAGCAGGTAAAGGCACGGGGCGTGATACTCGATGTCCTGCCAGCGGGTGATGCGGCCCTCGATGCCGGTGGAGCGGGCGTAGAACGGCGGACACTCCGCGTCGTCCATGTGCCTGCTGACCCGCACGATCCCGGCGCCCTCGTCGACCTCGGTGGTCGTCGGCGTCTCCGCGACCTCGGGGGTGCCGATGTAGCCGCCGTGCAGATAGGTCTCGTGCGAGAGGTCCATCAGGTTGTCCACGAGCAGGCCGTAGCCGGCGTCGATCGGCTCCATGCCGCCGACGGTGGTCCACCCCGGGTCGGCCAGGTGCTTCGCGCGGGGGACGGCCCCCGGGTCGGCGAGCGCGGGGTCGCCGATCCACACCCACACGAAGGAGTCCTGCTCCACGACGGGGTAGGAGTTCACCCGCGCGGTCCGCGGGATACGTTTCTGGCCGGGCACGTACACGCAGGTGCCGGTCGTGTCGTAGGTGAAGCCGTGGTAGCCGCAGACCACCCTGTCGCCGTCGAGGCGGCCGGCGGTCAGCGGGAAGCGCCGGTGCACGCACCGGTCGGCGAGTGCGACGACCGTGCCGGTCTCCTCGGACCGGTAGAAGGCGACCGGCTCGTTGAGGATCGTGCGTCCCAGCAGGTCACGGCCGACCTCGCGGCCGTAGGCGGCGACGTACCACTGGTTCCTGGCGAAGGCTGTCATGACGCTCCCGTCCGTTCTCAACGGTTTGGCAGAGGACCAGCATCGGGACGGGCGCCGCACCGCGGCAACACGTCTTCCATGTGGCGGAAGGCTCCGTTACGACGGGACGGAGGGTGAGGTGCGGCCGGGCTGCCAGCCCAGCGTGCGCGAGATACCACGCGCCGCGACCTGTACGGCGGGCACCAGAGCCCCCGCGCGCGTGCCCTTGACCGGCACCACGACGGACACCGCGGCGATCACGTCACCGCGCGGCCCTCGTACGGGCGCGGCAACGGATACGGCGTCGTCGGTGATCTGACGATCGCTCACCGCGCAGCCGGCCCGCCGTACCTCCGCGAGCATCCGGCGCAGCCGGGCCGGGTCGGTCACGGTGTACGGCGTGAACGCGGTGAGCGGGCGCTCGTAGACCTGCTCCTGCAGCTCTGTGCCGCCGTGGGCGAGCAGCACCAGCCCGACGCCGGTCGCGTGCAGCGGCCACCGGGCGCCTACCCGGCTGCGCACGCCGACGGCCGAGCGCGCTGAGATCCGCTCGATGTAGATGACCTCGAACCCGTCACGAACCGCGAGGTGGACGTTCTCGTGCGTGGTTTCGTAGAGGTCCTCCAGGAACGGCATCGCCGTCTGCCTGAGACCCATCCCGCGCGGGGCGAGCGCGGCGACCTCCCACAGCCGCAGCCCGATGTGGTAGTCGCCGGCCTCGTCGCGCTCCAGCGCGCCCCACCGGGTGAGAGCGCCGACGAGCCGGTGAGTGGTGGCGAGCGGCAGGTCGGCCCGCCGGCCGATCTCGGTCAGGGACAGCGCGGGGTGATGCAGGTCGAACGCGGCCAGTACGTCCAGCAGCCGGTCGGCGGCGGAACGGGGCGGGGTGGCCGGGGGCATGCTTCAGCTCCGGTCTCGTTCCGCGACCCGCTGCAGCAGGGCGTGCAGAGCCGCGCGGTCCTCGGCGTCCAACGGGCCGAGGAGGTCGTCGGTGACGCGGTTGCCGGCCTTGTCCGTGTCACGCAGCGCGTCCTTGCCGCGTTCGGTCAGCACCACGATGCGGCTGCGCCGGTCACCCGGGGACGGCCGGCGTTCGACCAGTTCGAGCCGCTGCAGGTCATCGACCAGGCTCACGATGGCGCTCGGGTCGTAGCCCAGACGGTCGCTCAACTCCCGCTGCGGCGCGCCCGCCACGCTCGACAGGTAGCGGAGCAGGGCGTAGTGCCGCAACCGCAGACCGGACTCCTCCAGGATCGCGTTGAACAGCCGCCCGGATTGCAGGCCCAAGCGGTAGAGCAGATAGCCGGTGTCGGCGTTCAAGGCCCGCATCCAGGGCGGGTCCGTCTCTTTCTCAGCGATCTCGAGCTCCCGGTTAACGGCCCTGAGGGCCCGCTGCGTATCGCCCCAGCATGGAGCATATTGAGGCTGTAAACAACTATTGACGACAACAATGATTGGCCTTAGCTTCTATTTCGCGAGCAGCCCCCGGGATCAGTGGATCCCCGCGGCTCCCTCCTCCCCCTCCCCGATGAAGGGACAAGAACCAGTGCCGAACGTCCCCACCGACCTGACCGGCAAGGTCGCCGTCGTCACCGGCAGCGGTCGCGGCCTTGGCTTGGCCTACGCCACAGCCCTGGCCAGGTCCGGCGCCCGCGTGGTCGTCAACGACGTCGATGAGGTGGTCGCCGAGCAGGCCGTACGGTCGATCACGGCGGCGGGCGGACAGGCGGTCGCCGAGGCGGTCGTCGTGGGCACCGCCGAGGCCGCCGACCGGCTCGTCGCCCGCGCGGTGGACAGCTTCGGGCGCCTGGACGTGATGGTCACCAACGCCGGCATCCTGCGCGACAGGGTGCTGTGGAAGATGACCGATGAGGAGTTCGACGCCGTCATCGATGTCCACCTGAGGGGCACCTTCACGTGCGCCCGCGCCGCCGCCGTCCGGATGCGCGAGCAGGGCGAGGGCGGCACCCTCGTGCTCGTGGGCTCGCCCGCCGGTCAGCGCGGCAACTTCGGGCAGACCAACTACGCGGCCGCCAAGGCCGGCATCGCCGCCATGGCGCGCACCTGGTCCATGGAACTCGGGAGGTCGGGCATCACCGTGAACGCCATCGTGCCGGTCGCCGCCACGGCCATGACGGAGACCATCCCCGCCTTCGCGCCGTACGTCGAGGCGATGCACCGCGGTGAACCGTTGCCCGCCTTCCTGCGCAAGGGTGAGGGCTTCGGCACTCCCGAGGACTGCGCGGCACTCGTGCCCTTCCTCGCCTCCGAGGCCGCCCGGGGCATCACCGGCCAGTGCGTCGGCATCGGCGGTGACAGGCTCACCCTGTGGTCGCATCCGCAGGAGATCTCGGTGGCGTACGCCGACGGCGGCTGGACGCCGGAGACCATCGCAGCCGCCTGGCACACCTCGGTCGGCAGCGAACCGGCGACCGTCGGCATCCCCGCGCCGCAGATTCCGCAGGCCTGAACCCGTGACCGCGATGAACGTGGACGAACTGGTCGCGATCGATGTTCACACCCACGCCGAGGTGTCCGCGACGGGCGACGCGTCGCTCGCCGCGGACCTGCTCGACGCCTCCAACGCCTACTTCAAGGTCCAGGGTGAGCGGAAGCCCACCCTGGAGGAGACGGCCGCCTACTACCGCGCGCGGAAGATGGCCGCGGTGATCTTCCCCGTGGACGCCGAGCACGCCACCGGCACCCCGCCCGTCCCCAACGAGGAGGTCGCCGCGGCGGCCGCCGCCCATTCCGACGTGCTGATCCCCTTCGCCAGCATCGACCCCTTCCGCGGCCGCGCGGGGGTGAGGCAGGCGCGCCGCCTGGTCGAGGAGCACGGGGTGAGGGGCTTCAAGTTCCATCCCAGCATCCAGGGCTTCTTCCCGAACGACCGGATCGCCTACGAGCTGTATGCGGTGATCGAGGAGGCCGGCGCCATCGCGCTGTTCCACACCGGTCAGACCGGGATCGGGGCGGGGGTGCCCGGCGGCGGCGGGATCCGGCTGAAGTACTCCAACCCGCTGCACGTCGATGACGTCGCCGCCGACTTCCCGCACCTGAAGATCATCCTGGCACACCCCTCTTTTCCCTGGCAGGATGAGGCGCTGGCGGTGGCCACCCACAAGCCGGGTGTCCACATCGACCTGTCCGGCTGGTCGCCGAAGTACTTTCCGCCGCAACTGGTGCAGTACGCCAACACCCTGCTGAAGGACAAGGTCCTCTTCGGCTCCGACTACCCCGTCCTGACCCCCGACCGGTGGCTCGCCGACTTCGCGAAGCTGCCGATCAAGGACGAGGTGCGGCCGAAGATCCTCAAGGAGAACGCCGCCCGGCTCTTGGGGCTCACCACATCCGGCTCGTGAAGGGCAACCGATGCGCAACGAGGGACTGGGGTCGTGGCCCGCACGCCGAGCCCGCAAGACCCCGCACCGTACCGCCTTGCTCCACCACGGCACAGAGACCACCTACGCCGCGCTGCACGAGCGCACCACCCGGCTCGCCCACGTCCTGCGTGCGGCGAACATCCGGCGCGGCGACCGGGTCGCCTATCTCGGCGCGAACCACCCGTCCTACCTGGAGACCCTGTTCGCCGCGATGGCACTCGGCGCGATCTTCGTCCCGCTGAACACCCGGCTCGCCGGACCCGAGATCGCCTACCAGCTCAAGGACTCGGGCCCCAAGGCACTGATCCACGCACCCTCGCACTCCGCCATGGTCGAGGGAGTGCGCGGCGAGACGGACGTGCCGACCCACATCGTCGTCGGCCCTGACTACGAGAACATGCTCGCCGCCGCCTCCGCCGAGCCGATCGACGAGCCGATCGGGCTCGACGACATCTGCATCATCATGTACACCTCCGGCACGACAGGGCGTCCCAAAGGGGCGATGCTCACCCACGGCAACCTCACCTGGAACGCCGTGAACGTGATGATCGACCACGACCTGATCGCCGACGACGTCGCTCTGGTCTCCGCCCCCCTCTTCCACACCGCCGGGCTGAACATGCTGACCCTGCCGGTGCTGCTCAAAGGCGGCAGCTGTGTCCTGGTCGAGGCGTTCGACCCCGGCGGCACCTTCGACCTGGTCCAAGAGCACCGGGTCACGTTCATGTTCGGGGTGCCGGCGATGTTCGAGCAGGTGGCCCGCCACCCGCGCTGGGCGGGCGCCGACCTGTCCTCGCTGCGCATCCTCACCTGCGGCGGCGCGCCCGTGCCACCGTCTCTCATCGCGACCTACCAGTCGCGAGGGCTGACCTTCCTGCAGGGGTACGGCATGACCGAGGCGTCGCCGGGCGTTCTGTTCCTCGACGCCGAGCACGCCGTCGGAAAGGCGGGATCGGCGGGAGTGCCGCACTTCTTCAGCGACGTGCGGGTCGCCCTGCCCGACCTCAGCCCGGCCGGGGTGGGGGAGACCGGCGAGGTGCTGGTGCGCGGCCCGCATGTGATGCCCGGGTACTGGGGGCTGCCGGAGGAGAGCGCCGCGGCGTTCGCCGACGGCTGGTTCCGCAGCGGAGACGCCGCCCGCATCGACGAGGACGGTTACGTGACCGTCGTCGACCGGCTCAAAGACATGATCATCTCAGGTGGGGAGAACATCTACCCGGCCGAGGTGGAGAACGCCCTGCTCGCCCACCCCGACATCGTGGAGTGCGCCGTCATCGGCGTGCCCGACGAGAGATGGGGGGAGGTCGGCCACGCGGTGGTGGTGGTCCGCGAGGGCGCCTCGCCCGACCTCGACGACGTGCTGTCCTCGCTCGCGGGGCGCCTCGCCAAGTACAAGATCCCGAAGTCCGTCGTGGCGGCGGACCGCCTGCCCCGGACGGCCTCGGGCAAGCTCCTCAAGACCCAGGTGCGCAGTCTGTACGGCACCCCCTGACACCTCTCGGAATAGGAGACACCCCCATATGGGTATCACCGTCAACGGTCTTGCCGAGCTCGGCAAGCTGGCCGGTGCCGACCTCGGCACCAGTGACTGGATCGACGTCACCCAGGAACGCGTCAACACCTTCGCCGACGCCACCGGTGACCACCAGTGGATCCACGTGGACGTGGCGAAGGCCAAGGAAGGGCCGTTCGGTGTGCCCATCGCGCACGGGTATCTGACGCTCGCCCTGTTCATCCCGCTGTTCACCGAACTGCTGGAAGTCGAGGGCGTCACCACCAAGGTCAACTACGGTCTGAACAAGGTGCGTTTCCCCGCCCCGGTGCCGGTGGGTTCCCGGATCCGGCTGGCCGCAAGGCTCGCCGCCGTCGACGAGGTGCCTGGAGGCGCGCAGATCACGGTCGACGGCACGATCGAGATCGAGGGCGGCGCCAAGCCCGCCGCCGTCCTGCAGAGCGTGTCGCGCTTCTACGCGTGAAACCGCCCGTCTGGAGCCTTCCTGCCTGCGCCAGGGCTGCCGCCTGCCGATCCCCCTGAAACCGCGCTGATCTGCTGCCGGATATCCAGTCGAAAGCGCCGTTCGTCGCATGGAACGATGTGCGGATGACGGGCGTTCGGGAATGGTTTCGGCAGTTCATTGGACATGAGGACATGTCCGGTGACCCGGTCGTGGACTCGATCGAGCGGCTGGTGCTCACAAGCGCCGAAGGCCGCCGCGCCGCCTTCGACGACCTCGCCAGCGCCTTGTTCGGTGTCGTTTCCGATGTCCGACTGGCCGAGCGGGCCCTCGATGTTCTGACCGCAGCCGGGCCGACGGTCTGGATCGAGCTCGATTCGGCGCTGCGGCCCTGGCTGTACGGCCACCGCGACCCCCGCATCACGCCGGCGCCCGCCGTACGGAGGATGAGCAACCCGCTCGCGGTCGCGCTGGCCGCCTGCAGCCGGGATGGCCGCCAGCGCGAGGAAGGGATCCGGCATCCGCTCATGGCCACGGACGTGCGGCTGCTTCCTGTGCTGGTCGTCCGCACCGTGGACTGGGCCGCAGCCGTGCAGCGCCAGGCTCTGCGAGTCCTGTCGGAGGTGCTTTCCCGCTCCGACGCGGCGGTGCTGCAGGCCGTCGTCCCGGTGGCGGTGCGGCTCGGAGACCGGCGACGCGGAAATCCCGCCACCGAACTGGTCCGCCAAGCCCTTCTGCGAGCCGACGACGACACGCTGAGCGCTGTACGGCGTTGTGAGGACCTGCGCGGGCGGCGGTTCGCCTTCGAGGTTTCGCTGCGCGCCGAGCGGATGGATCGGCGGCAGCTCGCCGCGGCGGCGCGCCACGAGTCCGACATCATCTCCCGCACCCGATGCGCCGAGGCGCTGGCCGCACAGGCAGTCACCGGCAACCAGCCCGAGCTGATGGAGGAACTCCTGGACGCGGGTTCGGCGCGGGTCCGTGTCGAAGCGTTGACCACCCTGGTACGGTTCGGTCGTACCGACTTCGGGCCGCGTTACCTGGGCGATCACGCATCCATGGTGCGGCTGACCGCGCAGTGGTCGGTCCGCCGGGCGGGTGGCGACCCGGCCGAGCTCTACCGGCGGCTCCTGGCGGCCCCCGCAGACCGGGGTTCGCGCGGACTGCTGGCCGGGCTCGGCGACTGCGGCACGCGCGCCGACGCAGAACTGGTCCTTCCCTACCTCAGGGATCCGCGACCACGTGTCCGGGCGGAAGCCGTACATACGCTGCGCCGTCTGGGCGCGCAGATCGACGTCGCCGACCTGCTGGAGGATCCCGCGCCGGTGGTGGTCCGCAACGTGCTCACCACCCTGCGGGCCGCGGGACCGAACGTGCTGGTCGAGCGGCTCTGGGCGCTGCTCGGCGACGACCATCCCCGCCACGTACGGCAGGCCGCTCACCGGCTGCTCGCCGACCGGGACGCCTGGACCCGGGTCAGGGCAGATCTTCTCCTGGCTGTGGACCCTGATGAGGCTCTGAGCCTGCGGGCTCGCACCGATCTGAGCAGCTGGTGCGCACATGACTCGTCGAGCATCTATTCGGCCTGTCCGGCCGGGCTTCGGGACGAGCTGGAGGACCTGTTGTCCACGGCGGAGGAGAGGGTGGGCGTGGCCAACGCCCGCCTGCTGCGTTGGCTGATCAGGACCAGCGGATGACCGAGTTCGCGGGCGTCTTCCAGAGTCCTGATGGGCCCCCGGGTGAGCCGTCCGTCGGAACGCTGAGGAGGTCCTCGCCAGCGGTAACGGCTACGCCAAGGTGACGAAGACGCGCTACAAGTGCACTCAGGCCGCGGTCACCGACCGTTACCTACGAGCTCGGCAGCGCATCGTTCGGCCTGACAGGCGTTTTAACCCCTTGAATACCGATATTGACATTATTGATCTGTTCGCTTCGGCGATCGATCATCGAGAGCAGTAGCGCTCCTCGCCTCGGGAAGGATCTTCATGATTCGCCGCGCATCGCTGGCCGTCCTGCTCGCTCTCGGCACCCTCACCGTTATCAGCTCGCCCGCGCACGCCCGCGCCTGCAGGATCGACTTCCACTGCGAAACGTACTACTACACCGACTCCGACCGCACCACGCTGGTGGGGGTCAAGTACGAGAACTGTGTCGGGGATGAGACGTGGGTGGGCAGGCGCGGGTCCTATCCGGTGTTCAACGAGAACCCCTGCTGAGCGTCCGCTCAGCAGAACAACGATAGTGGCCCCATGATCACGAAGGTGATCATCCCGAGCGCCGACAAGGTGCCATCCGGGCGGCGACGGTGGCTTCGATCAGGTGCCACGGTGAGGTCCTGCCCGCCGACATAACCCGTTGGTCACGTCAGGTCGCCTGTGGCACGGTGGCGGGGTGGTCAACAAGCTTCCGCACACCGTGAACGAGGCGATCGCTGCCGAGCAGGCGGGTCAGGTCCTGCGCTGTCTGTTCTTCTGGGGCCACCGGCCCGCCCGCGACGGGAGCGTCGGCCCGGGGTGCCTGTCGCAGTGGTGGCCGGTGTCCTTCACCGAGGACGGGCACGTCTTCGCCTCCGCCGAGCACTACATGATGGCCCACAAGGCGTGGTTGTTCGACGACCACGACATCGCCGCCCAGATCCTCGAAGCAGGCCATCCGGGAGAAGCCAAGAAGCTCGGCCGGGCCGTCCGGAACTTCGACGCAACCCTCTGGAACGCCCACCGCTTCGACATCGTGGTCCGCGGCACCCTCGCCAAATTCGGCCAGCACCCCGACCTGAAGCAGTACCTGCTCACCACCCGCAACCGGGTCCTGGTCGAGGCCAGCCCACGGGACCGGATCTGGGGCATCGGCCTGACCGCCACCGACGAGCGCGCCGCCTCCCCGGCGACCTGGCAGGGGCTGAACCTGCTCGGCTTCGCGCTGATGGCCGCCCGGGACGCGCCGGAACCGGGCACCTGAGCGTCTCCGCTGGTCGCGGAGCGCGTCACGTGCCGTTCGCGGGCACCCGAGCGATCAGTCCACGAGCATGCGGCTGCCCGGCGCGTGGCCGCAGCAGTGCGACCGCCTCGTCGGCTGCCCCGCGTTCGGCCGGGGTTTCCGCAGGGGCCACATCGCCAGTAACCCATGACCGGTTTGCCGGGGCGGCGGTTTCCGGACTACGCCGAGGGCAGCCGGAGCAGGCCGGCATCGACGACGCCGCGGCCGAACTCGCGGGCGAGCTTGGCCAGGCGGTCACAGCCGCCTTCGCCGAGGGCTTCGTAGGCGGGCAGGGCGAGCAGATCGGTGTGGCTCTCGATCCGCTCGCGCAGGGCAGTGCCCTCGGCGGTCAGGGTGAGTCCCTCGCCGAGCAGGCCGCGGGAGCGGAGCCGGTCCTCGGCGGTCAGCCAGTCGCGCTCCGGCCAGCTTCTGCTCGCCTTGAGGAATCTCACGGGGACCTCGCCGGTGGCCGCGTGCAGGACCAGCGCCTCGGGCGGCGTGATCCCCTCGCTCAGGAGCAGTCCGACGTGGCCGTCTCCGCGGAACTCCCGTAGCAGGGTCTGGGCATGCCAGAGCACCAGAAGCGGATCATCCGGCCAGGGCAGTGCGGCGTGGGCGGCGAACAACGGGCGGCCATGAAGGTGATCGCAAGCCGCCTCGGCCGCGTGCCTGGCAAGCGTGGCCGTCTCCGTCAGATCGGGGTGCTCGTGCAGCTTCGCACGTCGCAGCGCCGCGTCGGCCGCCTCCAGCCGTGCGGCCAGGACCTCCTCCGGTGTGGTGATCTCCCAGGCTGCCGGGATCACCTGCCGCACCAGCGCGGGGGCGAAGTTGTAGAAGGTGGCGATGACCAACTCGGCCGAGGCCCGGCCGAACGGGGCGGCGCGCGAGGCGAAGTATCCCGACATGCGCGCGGTGAGGCCGAGCGCCGCGAATCGCTCCGACGCCTCGGGCACGAAATAGATCATCCCGTGCACCGGCTCCAGACGCCTCCAGGCTTGCCGGGCGGCTTGCACACTGACCATGGGGCCTCCTCAGGATATCCAATACCGACCGGTCGGTTTCTGAAAGCTACGCGTAACCGTGTCAACGACGCAAGAGCCCGGCACCCGGTGTACGGCCGGCCGCGCGAGGGGGAGGGTCGGTCCTTGGGGATGATCCAGCCGACTCCACCCACAATCCGATGGAACCCTTCCGGTCCGAACGCAAGCTCCGATACAACCCGCCGGTCCCCAAGCAGAGGCCGCGGGCGATGGCCGACGAGCAGCATTCGCCGCGGCAGTACACGACGATCTTGCAGCCCTCGGGCAGCTCGTTGATCCGGTCGGCCGGTTCGGCGACCGGGATGCAGAAGGCTCCGGGGATGTGGCCGGCCGGGTATTCCTCCACCGGACGCACAACCGATCTCACTCGTTTAGGAGCGGCTGACGGCATTGTAGAAGACCTCTTCGCGCACGGTGGTGAGCGCGAGGTCCATCGCACCGGCGAGAACCGGATTTCCCTCAAGGGCTGATAGCCGGACCTGAGGATGGGAGTGCAGGAGCGCGTGCAGTTCCCGCTCGACGAGGTCTCGCAAGTGCTCGCCGCCCGCCGCCATCAGCCCGCCGGTGAGCACGATGAGTCCGGGGTCGACGACTGAGGCGATGGCTGCTAGGCCGACGGCGAGCCGGGAGGCCACCAGCCGTAGCCCGGCGCCCGCCTCCTCGGCCGTCCGGCCGGCACCATGCCGGGCGAGGTCGACTGCGGATGTCATGGCCTGCCGGAAGTCAGGAGCTTCCACTCCATAGGTGCGCAGCAGGTCGCGGACCGCCGGGCCACCCACCAGGGCTTGGTAGCCGTGATGAGCGAACCGGCCGCCGTCGCGGGCGGTGGCGGCGCCGGGGATGGGCATGTAGCCGACCTCGCCGGCGCCGCCGAAGAAGCCGCGGTGCAGCCGCCCGCCGATCACCAGGGCGGAGCCCAGCCCTTCGTCGGCCCACAGCAGCACGAAGTCGGGGCAGCCGGCCGTCGCACCGTGCGCCTGCTCGGCGAGGGCGACGAGGTTGACGTCGTTCTCCACGTCGACGGTGACGCCGAGCCCGCTGGACAGCGTGGGCAGCAGGTCGGGAATGTGCCAACCGGGCAGTTCCTCATCTGTCGCGTAGCACAGGACGCCAGTGGTGGGGTCTACGGCGCCCTGCACACCTATCACAATCCGGCGCAGGGGCCCGGGTGGATCGGCTCCCGCGATGGCGGTCCTGAGCCGTTCGATTAGGGGGGCGGGTGCCCTATAGGGGACGGCGATCGTGTGCTCGCCTCTGATTGCCCCGGTGATATCGGCCACTCGGACGCCGATCCGGTCCTGGGTGACGTCGAGGGCGGCAACGTAGGCGGAGTCCGGGTTGATTCGATAGGTCTCGGCCGTGCGCCCGGGCTGGCCCGCCCGGACGCCGTCGCTGATCACCAGGCCGGCCTCCTGCAGCCGGGCCAGGAGCTGGAAGGCCGTCGGCTTGGACAGGCCGGTCAGTTCGCCGATCTCGGGCCGGGTCAGGGGGCCTTGCTCGAGCAGGACCCGCAGAGCTTTGCCGTTGTTGATGGCGCGCATCAGGCTAGGTGTCCCGTTAGGGGCGGTCTTCACTTCGCCTCCCGTGTCGGCGTCACGTTGACGACAACGTGAGAGCGTACAGGGCGATCGCCGCGAAATCGTCGGCCGGCTCGGACGCCTGCCAGGAGCGTACGTCGTCGACGAAGCGGCTGCCGTGCCCGGTGAACTCCGCGTAGCGGTCCACGCCGTCGGGCGGGCAGGGCGGCATCTCCTCGAAGTGCCCGCCGAGGCCGCCCTCGAACAGGCTCGCGCTGTTGGGCCCGTTGACGACCGCGCCGATGGCCGGTTTGCCGGTGATGTTGGCGATCTGGTGGTGCGGGCAGCCGATGGAGTTCTCGCCCGCCCCGGCGACGAAGGACACGCCCCACGGGTTCGCGCCGAGTGCCCAGTTGCGCTGCTGGGTGCCGAAGACGTCGTAGGCGCGGTCGCGGGTCACCGACCGGTAGAGGCGCGCGGTGGCGGC
This sequence comes from Dolomitihabitans soli, assembly GCF_022213955.1. GTDB lineage: Bacteria > Actinomycetota > Actinomycetes > Streptosporangiales > Streptosporangiaceae > Streptosporangium_A > Streptosporangium_A soli. Next base: position 65,836 of record NZ_JAKNTW010000031.1, read on the forward strand.
CAGGCCGAACGCGTGCGGCACGGAGTCGAACGTGTCGTAGCGCGCTCCGGCCCGGAACGGGTCCGTGGCGGCCCGGCTCGCGCCGAGGTCGAGCTGGGCCTTGAGCCCGGCGATCAGGTCGGCCTCGGTGACGGCGAGCCCGCCGGTCCTGGCGGCGCGCATGGCCTTGAGGAGGTCGGCGTGGGCCAGGGCGCTCACGTCGTACAGGTTGAGCGTGTCGCCCTGCTCCTCGTCGAGGTAGCCGCGCGCCCAGCCGGCCGCCTCCGCCAGCCACTGCCCGGCGCGCGGGTCGCGCAGGCGTTGCGCGGCCAGGGCGAGTTCGGCGCCGCCGAGCTGCATGTCGTCGCGCCAGACGCTCTCGGGGTAGAAGGCGTGCGGCAGGGAGGTGACCAGTTCGCCCACGTCCGTGGTCTTGGCCATGGCGTAGATGGAGGCGGCTTGGTCGAGTAGTTTCCTGGCGCGCCGGTGGGACGGTTCGAGCTGGGCGGCCAGGGCGAAGGCGGCGGCGGTGCGCCCGGCCAGGTTGGGGCTGATCGGCTCGCCGGGGGCGGCGGCGCGGAAGACCGGGCGGTTGCGGATGAACTGGTGGCCTTCGGCGTCGTCGCCGTCGTCGGCCTCGGGCAGCCGCCAGATGTCGTGGTCGCCGACGAAGGCGCCTTCGACGTTGCCGACGCCGATGCCGACCTGGATGTAGAGGGTCTTCGACTCCTCGTCCCACATCTTGTCCAGATATTTCAGGCCGTGGGCTGCTTCCTTCCGCAGGGCGTGGTTCGGCGCCCTGCCGTCCCGCTGCGCGGCCCACAGCAGCGTGTCCACGTACGCGAGGATGTGGGTGAACTTGAGATAGTCGCCCGCGTCGAACCAGCCGCCCTCGACGTCGACCGGACCGCCGACCTTCGTCAGTTCGCCCTTGATCTGGTCGGTGTCCGGGCCGGTGAACTCCGGCCACTCGTAGACGGACGCGGCCCGGTCGTTGAGGTGGCTCGGCTTGCGCGTCGCGTCGGCGCCGTCGCGCTGCAGGCCGAAGAAGCCCAGCATGTCGGCCGCCGGGGTACGCGTCGGCGCGATCGCGAACTCGGCCGACGTCGCCCCGCCGGCCTTGATCCGGTAGCGGCCGGGGGTGCGCAGCCGGGTCAGGTCGAGGTCGTGGACGTGCGGGTAGCGGCTGTTCCAGACACCCCGGTCGGGCCCGGCCCGCCCGGTGAGCACGACCCGGCCGCGCCGGTCGACCACGGTGAAGCGCCCGGCCCGGCCGCTCGTCATCAGGTACGCGTGCTTGGTCTCGCCCGGCCAGTAGCCGACCTGGTCCACCCGGACGAGCCCGGGGGCCGCGCCGGCGTGGGCCGGCGCGTTCATGGTCGCCAGCAGCGCCAGCGCGAGCGTGGCAGGGATCAACCTTCGCATCTGCTCCTCCTGAAGTGTTCACGTACTCGGGTCCGCGCGGTCTCGGCCGCGTCGAGCAGGTCCAGTCCGGCCAGGGCGGCGCCCGCGACCGGGGGGAGGGCGCTGACCACGACGCGCGCGTCCGGCGCGCTCGCGCCGATCGCGGCCTCGATCAGGCCGTGCATGTACGGGTCCCGCGCGGTCAGCACGCTCCCGCCGAGCACCACCTCGGCGGGCGTGCCGAGCAGGCCGAGCCGCTTCAGGCACACCGTGGCCATCACGGCGACCTCCTCGGCCTGCCGCGCGACCACGCCCCTGGCCACGGCGTCGCCGTCGCCGGCGACGGCGAACAGGCCCGGCACCAGCTCGTGCAGCCGGGCCGGGTCCAGTTCGCCGAAGTGCAGGGCGAGCACCACCTCCGTGACGCTCGCCGTGCCGAAGTGCGTGACGACCAGGTCGGCCAGCGCCGTGGCCGGGCCGCGCCCGTCCTCCATCCGGGCGGCGTGCCACAGCGCCCAGTCGGCCAGGTCCTCGCCGCCGCCCCAGTCGCCGCTGCGCCTGCCGAGCGCGGGGAAGCGCGCCACCTCGCCGGACGGCGACACGCCGGCGGCGTTCATGCCGGCCCCGCACACCACGACGACGCCCCACGGCCGGGAGGCGCCGGCGCGCAGCACGGCGAAGGTGTCGTTGGCCACCGACACCTCGCCCGCGCAGCCGCGCGCCGCGAACTCCGCGCGCAGCGCCTCCTCCTCGGCGGGGAAGTCGGCCCCGGCCAGGTAGGCGGCCATCACGTCGGCGTACGGCGCGGCCATGCCGTCGCGCAGCGCCCTGGCCCCCCGCTCCACCACGTCGGCGGCGGCGACGACTCCTGCGCTCTGCGGCACGAACGGGCCGGTCCGGCCGGTGGCGAGCACCGTGCCGTCCTCGGCGACCAGCGCGAGGTCGGTCTTGCTGTTGCCGCCGTCCACCGCCAGGATCGTCCTCACTGCGTGCCCGCCCAGGGCAGGTGCGGGCGGTTGGCCTCCACCAGCAGCCCGGTCAGCTCGCGGGCCAGGTGCTCCTGGCCGATGAGCGGGTGGGCGAGCAGCGCGTCGGCGACGCGGTCGCGCCCCCCGTGCAGCGCGGCGTCGAGCGCGAGCGTCTCGTACGCCGACACGTGCGCGACGAGCCCGGCGTACAGCGGCTCGACGGGAGGCACGGGCAGCGGCACGGCCCCCGAGGCGGTGATCCTGGCCGGCACCTCGACCACCGCCTCGTCCGGCAGGAACGGCAGGACGCCGCCGTTGCGCACGTTGACGACCTGGGTGTCGCCGCGGTCGCCGAGCAGCGAGGCGATGAGCGCCACGGCGGCCTCGGAGTAGAACGCGCCGCCCCGCTGCTCCAGCAGCTCCGGCTTGGCCGTCACGGCCGGGTCGGCGTACATCTCCAGCAGCTTCTCCTCCATCGCCGCCACCCGCGACGCCCGCGACGGCTCCGTGCGCTGCTCGGCCACCACCAGGTCGTGGGCGTAGAAGTAGCGCAGGTAGTACGACGGCACCGCGCCGAGCCTGGTGATCAGCTCGGCCGGCAGCCCGACCTCGGCGGCGAGTTCCTGGCCGCGTTTCGTGATCAGGTCCGGGAGCACGTCCACGCCGTCCAGGTGGACCGACCGTACCCAGGTGAGGTGGTTGAGCCCGGCGTGCCCGAGCGACACCCGCGACGGCGCGACGCCGAGCAGGACGGCGAAGCGGCGCTGGAAGCCGATCGCCACGTTGCACAGCCCGATCGCCCGGTGCCCGGCGTCCAGCAGCGCCCGGGTGACGATGCCGACCGGGTTGGTGAAGTCGACGATCCACGCCTCCGGCGCGTGCTCGGCGATCACCTCGGCGAGGTCCAGCACCACCGGCACCGTGCGCAGCGCCTTGGCCAGGCCCCCGGCGCCCGTGGTCTCCTGACCGACGCAGCCGCAGCGCGGCGGCAGCGTCTCGTCCACCTCGCGGGCGGCCTGCCCGCCCACCCGGAGCTGCAGCAGGACGACCGCCGCCCCGGCGACGCCTTCGCGCACGTCGCCGGTGGCGGTCACGGTGGCCGGGTGCCCGGCCGCGCGCAGCATCCGGCGGGCCATGCCCGCCACCAGGTCCAGCCGCTCCGCGGCCGGGTCCACCAGGGCGAGCTCCGTCAGCGGCAGTTCCTCTCTCAACCGCGCGAACCCGTCGACCAGCTCAGGCGTGTACGTCGAGCCGCCCCCGACCACGGCGAGTTTCAACCCTTTACTCCCGTCAATGTCACGCCCTCGATGAAGACCCGCTGGGCGAAGAGGAAAACGATGATCACCGGCGCCGTCACCAGCAGGGTGGCGGCCATGGTGAGGTTCCACTGCACGCTGTGGAAGGCTTTGAAGGTGGCCAGCCCCAGCGACAGGGTCCAGCCCTCCTGGTCGACCCCGGCGTACAGCAGCGGCCCGTAGTAGTCGTTCCAGCAGTAGAAGAACGAGAACAGCGCCACCGCCGCGATCGCCGGGCGGGCCATCGGCAGGATCACGGTGAACAGGATCCGCACGTCCGAGCAGCCGTCCACCCTGGCCGCGTCGGTGTAGTCGCGCGGGATCGTGATGAGGAACTGGCGCAGAAGGAAGATCGAGAAGGCGTCGCCGAAGAGCATCGGCAGGATCAGCGGCCACAGCGAGTCCGTCAGGTCCAGCCGCGCCCACACCAGGTAGATCGGCACCGCGACGACCTGCGGCGGCAGCATCATCGCGCTGATCACCACGAGGAACGCCAGCTTGCGCCCGCGGAAGCGGAACCGGGCCAGCGCGTACGCCGCCGGGACCGACGACACAAGCATGAACAGCGTCGCCAGGGACGCGTACACGAAGGTGTTGACCGTCCAGGTGAGCAGCTCGGAGCGGGCGAAGACGTCGCCGAAGTTGGCCCAGTTCCACTGCTCGGGCCACAACCGGCTGGTGAGCGCCTGCTCGTCGGTCATGAGCGCGGTCAGCGCCACGAGCACGACGGGGCCGAGGAACATCAGCGCGAGCGCGATCGCCAGGGCGTGCTGCGCGATCCACATCAGGCCGCGCCTGCGCGTCACGACACCACCTCCGCCCGGCTGAACTGGCGCAGCAGCACCAGCGTGAACAGCATCGCCACCACGAACAGCAGCAGCGCGTGCACGGAGGCCAGCCCCATCGACCAGTCGCGGAACCCGGTGTGAAACAGGTGCTGCGGCAGCGTGAGCAGCGAGCCGTCCGGATAGCCGGGGGTGAATGTGGTGCCCGCCGAGTCGGTCGCGCCGGAGGCCACCCGGGAGGCGATCATCGCCTGGGTGAAGTACTGCACGGCGTAGATCACCCCCGTGACCGCCGAGAACATCAGCACCGGGGAGATGACGGGCAGCGTGACGCTGCGGAACTGCCGCCAGGCGCCCGCGCCGTCGATCGCGGCGGCCTCGTACAGGTGCTTGGGCACGTCCAGCAGCGCCGCCAGGAAGATCATGATGGCGTTGCCGGCGCCCCACAGGGCGAGCAGCGTAAGGCTGGGCTTGGCCCACGCGGCGCTGCCGAACCAGTCGGGGCCGGTGATCCCGAACCGCGCCAGCAGCTGGTTGACCGGACCGGTCGCCGGGTTGAGCAGGTAGACGAAGGCGACCGTGCCGGCCACCATCGGCACCAGCGACGGCAGGTAGAAGATCGTCCGCAGGAGGCCGCCGCCGCTCTTCAGCTTGGTCAGCAACTGCGCCACGCCGAGCGCGAACAGCACCTGGGCCGGGACCATGAACACCACGAGCCAGAGGGTGTTGAGAGCCGACTGCAGCACGCGGGCGTCGGAGAAGGCGTAACGGTAGTTGTCCAGGCCGATGAACTCCAACGTGAACAGGTCATAGCGGTGGAAGGAGAAGTACACCGTGGACAGCAGCGGGTAGACGAAGAAGACCGCCACGCCGACGATCCACGGCGACAGCCACAGCAGGGCGCGTCCGCCCTCGCCGCGCCACCGGCGCGGCGCCGGCGCGACCCGGGGGGAGACCATCATCAGCCCCCGGCGAGCTTCAGCTTGTCGTTGATCCGCTTGTCCACCCCGGCCAGCCCGGCGTCGAGGTCCTCGACCGCGCCCTTCTCCCACTGGATGAGGAAGGTGGAGAAGGCGTCCTGGTTGAGGACGCTGTTGACGTTCGGCGGCAGCGTCGAGGTCTTCGGGTGGGCGAAGATGTCGAGGAACGTGGCGAAATTGTCGTCCCTGGCCAGGTCCGGGTGTTCCATCGCGGCCTGGGTGGTGGGCACGTTGCGCAGCGCGTTCGACAGCGTCACCAGCGACTCGGTGTCGGTGGTGAGGTGCTTGACCAGCTCCCAGGCGTGCCGCGGGTGCTCGGCGCCTCTCGGCACGCCGATCACGGTCCCGGCGGTGAAGCCGCTGCCGTACAGCTCGGGCTGGTCGTCGGCGACGGGCAGCGGGGCGGTGCCGTAGTCCAGCTCCTTGGCCACCGGGTCGTTGGCGATCATGGCGTTGCGCCACTCGCCGTCGAGCACCATAGCGATCTTGCCCCTGAAGAACGGGTGCTCGGCGCCCCACTCGTCACCCAGGCCCTTGCGGAACTTCTCCAGCTTGTCGTAGCCGTACCAGTCGACCAGCTCCTTCTGCCAGCGCAGGAGCTGCTTCCACGCCGGGTCGGAACCGATCGCCGAGGTGCCGTCGTCGTTGTACCACCTCGCGCCGACCATGGGGCCGAGGTGGCTGGGGGAGTTCTCGTAGTACTGGAAGCTCGGGACGAACCCGGCGACCTCGATGTTGCCGTCGGCGTCGCGGACCGTGAGCTTCTTGGTCAGCTCGGTCAGCTCGCTCAGCGTCTTGGGCGGCTGCTCGCCCTTCATCAGCGCCTTGTTGTAATACAGCCCGTACGCGTCGGCCAGCAGCGGCATCGTGCACCGCTTGCCCTCGAACTCGGTGTAGGCCCGGGACGCGGCCGGCAGCACGGTCAGGTCGATGCCGTCCTGCTCGATGACCGGGGTCAGATCCTGGAACGCGCCGGACTTGCACCACTGGGCGACGTTGTCCGTGGTGAACGAGGCCGCCACGTCGGGCGCCTTACCGCCGCGGATCGCCTGGGTGATCTGGTCGTCCTGGATGCCCTTCTTCGTGGTGACCTTGATCTGCGGGAACTTCTTCGTGAAGCCCGCGACCGCCTCCTCGAACGCCTTCGTCTCGACGTCGGTGGAGAAGCCGTGCCACAACTCCAGCGTGGCGGCGGGCAGCGCGGCGGCGGCCGGGCCGGTGCCGCTTGTCGTGGCCTTGGGCTGGGCGCCGAGCGACGGCGGCGCCTCCTTGCCCGCGGTGCATGCGGTCAGCGACAGGGCCAGTAACCCGGCCGCCGCGAGAGAGACGAAGCGCACGAGGATTCTCCTTAAGACCAGGGCGAGATGGGGGGCGCACGGGTCACCACGCACGCAAAGTTAGTAAGTATTCCTAACTTTTAGTGGAACATAGGTCGCGCTGCTGCGGCGGTCAAGGGACGAAATCAAGTCGTGACCCGGAAATCGGGCGTCTCTGGCCCTGGGGCTAACGGGATCTGCGCACGGTACCGGTAACGTTCCTAACTAACGATCGGCGTCGTACAGCGTGCGGTCCACGCCGGCCGGCCCGGCCAAGATGATCACCAAGTCGTACGGTGCACCGCGCCAGATACCGACGGCCATCACTGACCACAGCGCACTGTCGGTGCCGTCGAGGAACTGGGAGGGTGCCAGGCCGACCCAGCCGAGCACGCTGTTGACGGCTCCTTCCCGAGCTGGGTGATAGAGGATGCGCCAGACCTCGGTGACTACTGCCAAGGCCACCACGAACTGGAGGTGATCGCCGCCGTCGGCAAGGACGCCGCCAGAGCGACCGCGAGTGCGAAGATCCTCGCGCGTGCAATTCGCTTCACGAACGACTCCGATCTTTCCGGCGCGCTATGGGCGCGTCGTACTGTGCGGCCCCCACGCGGAAACCCGGAACCCGGTTTCCGCGTGGGGGGCCGCGAGGGCGCGTCCATCGCAGGACGCACCCTCGCGCGTTCTCAGGTGGACTCCTCGATCAGAAGTCGTCGGCGGTGCGGATCCGGTCGCGGACCCACACGCCGGCATCCTTGAGCCTGCTCGTGCCGGCGAACGGCCCGCTCGGGCAGGTCCCCGAGTCGAAGACCGCGCCAGTGCGGGAGTCGTCGGAGTAGTTCCAGTTGACCCAGCTGATCTTCTTCTGTGCCATCAGGTCGATGTACTGCTGGGATCGGCTGAAGTTGTTGCCGCCGTCGCCGGAGGCAGTCTGGGTGCCGAACTCGGTGACGAACATCGGCAGCAGGTCGGCCGCGCGCGACAGCGTGTTCAGGTATTCGGTGCCGTGCGAGGCGGCGTAGAAATGGAAGGTGTACATCAGGTTCGTCCCGCTGACCGGGTTGGCGCGGATGGTGTCGGTCTGGTCGCCCGGACCCGACACCCCCAGCGACGACCAGGCAGGCGTGCCGACCAGGATCGGCGCGTCAGGGTCACGCTGGCGGATCACCGGGACGAGCTGGTTGGCGTAGTTCCGGATGACCGACCAGGTGACGGAGTCGCCGTTGGGCTCGTTGGCGATCTCGTACAGCACGTTCGACTTGCTGTTGTGCCGCTGGGCGATCTCAGTGAAGAACGTCTTGGCCCGAGACAGGTTGTAGGTCGGGTCGCCGGGAGTCAGCATGTGCCAGTCCACGATCGCGTACATGCCACGCGCGGTTGCCATCTCGATCAGCTGATGCACCCGATCGGTGAACCGGCGGGGGTCGGTCTCGTAGCCACCCTCCTGGATGTACATCGAGATCCGGAACACGTCGGCCTTCCAGTCGACGGCCAGCGCGTCGAGTGAAGCGGCATTCAGGCACTGGTCGTACCACTGGATCCCGTGACTGCTCATGCCGCGCAGCTGGATCTGCTTGCCGTCCTCGTTGCAGAGCTTGGTCCCGCACACCCTCAGCTGGCCGTTGGCCTCGACGGGTGTGCCATTGCCGCCGCTGTCGGTTGTGGTGCGGGCGGTGGTGGGTGTGCTGGCGGGTGAGCGGTTGCCGGCGGCGTCGATGGCGCGGACGGTGTAGGTGTAGGAGGTGTCGGCGTTCAGGCCGGTGTCGGTGTGGCTGGTCCCGGTCGCGGTGGCGATTCGGGTTCCGCCTCGGTAGACCTCGTAGCCGGTGACGCCGACATTGTCGGTGGCGGTGTTCCAGGCCAGTGAGATGCTGCTGGCGGTGGTGCCGGTGGCGCGCAGGTTGGCCGGCGTGGAGGGTGGGGTGGTGTCGTCTTCGCCGTTGTTGGGGTGGCCGTAGACGTCGAGCTCGTGAAGGGAGTAGCCGTAGTCGGTGCCGCGGGCGGTGCCGTACATGCGGATGTGGCGGCCGGTGCCGGTGACGGTGAGGTCGTCGATGTCACCGTCGGCTGTGGTGGTGGTGTGGATAGGGGTCCAGCTCGTGCCGTTGGTGGACACCTCGATGCGGTAGGCCTGCCCGTAGGCGACCTCCCAGTTCAGCCGCACACGCGAGATCGTGTGCGTGGCGCCCAGGTCGATCTGGATCCACTGCGGATCGCTGCCCTCGGCCGAGGCCCAGCGGCTGCTGGTGTTCCCGTCCACCGCCAAAGCGGCCTCAAAACCCGGCCCCTCGACAGAGGAAGCGGTGGCCGGCTTCCCTCTGGAGACGAGCTGATCCTCCTGGGCACCGTCGTCAGCTGCGGAACGGGCGGTGGTGGGTGTGCCGGCGGCGTCGATGGCGCGGACGGTGTAGGAGGCGTTCAGGCCGGTGTCGGTGTGGCTGGTCCCGGTCGCGGTGGCGATTCGGGTTCCGCCTCGGTAGACCTCGTAGCCGGTGACGCCGACATTGTCGGTGGCGGCCGTTGTGACGGTCTCGGCCTGAACGGTCCCGGCATGGCTGGCTGCAGCGCTTACCGGCTGCACGGCCAGCGTGAGTGCAGTCACGCCGGCCGCCACGAGCAAGCGGCGACGTCCAGGACGGTTGGGCACAGGAGGTGGTTCGTGCACCACAGGTAGCATTGACGCTCCTGACATGGGGGATGTGAGCGAGAAACCGCGCGGTAAACGCCTTCCGCCCGGCTAGTCAATCGTTAGGATAGTTTCCTAACTTAACGCGGAGCGTAGGTGGGCCGGCACGGGTCTGCAAGACCCAAAATCGAGAAGCGTCCGAAGATGAGGCATGCCCCCAGGTCGACGTAGTTTCGGTTTAGTGCGGCAGGGCGTGGCTCTGGCACCTAGGGCATGACGGTGCCCGCTCGTAGGTTAGGAACCGTTACTAAACCGCGGCTGTCGTGACCAGTTCCGTGGGCAGGTGCTGCGACTCGGTGTCGTGACCTTCCGCCAGGAGGAGTTCGCATCTCTCCCGTATGCCGCGGACTTCTTCTCGTGGCATCAACACTCTTTACGGTTCACCGCAATTCGTGTTGTGATCTGTCGTGTTTCTACCGTTCAATCGATTGACGAGGGATGCGGGAGTATGCCGAGAAGAGTGCTGGGCGTCCTGATGGCGGCGGTGCTGGCAATGGCCGCCACCGGGGCGCCGACGGCAGCGGGTGCCACGCCCCGGAAGAACATCGTGTACGTGTCACCGGACGGCAAGGCCGGCGCCACCGGCACGCGGACGGACCCGTTGGCGACGGTCGAACAGGCCCGCGACATGCTGGCAGGCCGGACCAGCGAGCGCGATCCGGGCACCGTCTACATCCGGGAAGGCGTTTACCAGACGTCTGAGACGATCGCGCTCAGCGGCAAGGAGAACTCGTATGTCACCTACGCCGCGTACCCGGGCGAGCAGGTCGAGTTCGCCGGGGTCACCACGCTCGCGCCGGACAGGTTCCGCAAGCTGAGCGAAGTTCCCGAGGGGGAGGCGAAATGGTCGTCGAGGTCCCGCGTCCCCGCCTCGGCGTACGCCGACGTCCACGTCTACGATCTGGGGGCCGAAGGCATCCCCGCCGGGCAGCTCAACAAGAACGGGTTCAACTGGAAACCGCAGCCGTTCGCACCCGAGTTGATCACCGACGACGCGGCCCAGACGCTGGCGCAGTATCCGAACGGCCAGGAGAAGCTGGACCGCGCCGCCCTCGGCGTCAAGGAGGCTCCCAAGGGTGCCCGCGACTACTTCTCGGACAAGACCGCCGACGGCACCACCCTGCCCTATGAAGACATGCTCAAGTTGCCCGGCCCCGTCTACACCGTCGTCGCCCCCGCCGTCGCGGACCGCTACACCACCTGGTCCAAGCCCGTCGGCACGCCGGAGGAGGACATCGACAACACGGCGTACGAGACCGACGGCTGGCTGGCCGGCTACTTCGGCAACAACTACGCCAACGATCGCGTGCGCATCGACTCCATCGGCAAGGACCAGCTCGACCTGAGCACCCGTTATCCCACGATGTACATCGCCACGGACAAGTGGACGTCGTTCGTGGCCCAGAACGTGCTGAGCGAGCTGGACGCCGAGGGGGAGTACTACATCGACCGCTGGCAGGGCAACAACACCCTCTATTACTACCCGCCCGGCGGGACGGTCGCAGGAAAGGAGATCAGCCTCACGTCCTTCGACGCGCCCTTCTTCGAACTGGAGAACGTCAGGGGAGTGACCCTCAAAGGACTCAAGCTGAACGGGACCACGGGCACCGGTGTGCGACTGCTCGACGCTGAGTCGTGCACCGTCGACGGCGTGGAGATCCTCAACGTCAGCATGGACGCGATCGCGATCGGCGAGGCGAACGACGCGATCACCGCGATCGCCGAATACCGCACGAGCAGGGGCGGCCACCGTAACAAGGTGATCAACAGCAGGCTGCACGACCTGGGCGGCGGCGGAGTCTTCGCGGCCGGCGGCGACCGCGACTCGCTGGAGCGCGGCGACCATGTGGTCGAGCACAACGAGATCTACGACTTCTCGAAGCTCGCCACCTACACCCCGGCGGGCTACATGTACGGGGTCGGCAACACCTTCAGGTACAACTACGTCCATGACGCGCCCCACATGGCCGTCCAGATCATGGGCAACGACATGGAGATCAGCCACAACAGATTCGAGAACCTCGTGACCTACGCCTCCGACCAGGGCGTGATCTACGCGGGCCGCGACTACACGTATCTGAACAACGTGATCTCGTACAACCTCTTCAAGGACGTCGGAGAGGACGGCAACCAGGCCGTCTACATGGACGACGGGGTGTCGGGCATGGTGATCCACCACAATTTCATCGACAACGCCCAGCACGGTCTGTTCTACCAGTCGGGGCACAGCAACGTCGCGACGGACAACGTGTTCAAGGACGTGACCTACATCGGGCACGACAAGCTGTACCACGAGGAAGGCCGGCGATTGCCGGTGGCCAACTCGAAGGTCGTGGTCGAGCGCTTCAACGACATGTTGAAAGTGGGCGACGGCACCGGCTTCACCAACACCCGGAAGAACGTCGAGAAGTGGTACCAGCGCTACGGGAAGCAGTATCCGAACATCCGGGACTGGTACCTCCCGGCCGACTCGAAGGGTGAGATCTGCACCTCGATCGGAACCACGGAATGCACGGAGTCGTACGTGTGGAACGACCCCGACTCCTTGTACGTGCCGTCCCACAACGTGCTGACGCGTTCGGTGAGCATCGCCTCGGGTGACTTCGCCTACACCGACGACGCCGACGGGCTGAGCGTCAAGACGTTCAACCCCGGCTTCGACTCCCACAACGTCAAGAAGAGCGCCGCCGCCGACTTCGCCTTCGATCCCGCCACGGGAAAGTTCGACGCGAAGACCACCCCGCTGAACTCGGCCGACGGCTTCGGCCGGAAGTGGGTCGAGGAATGGAACGCGAAATTCACCCTGGAGGGAATCGGACCGCGCGGTTCGGACACGCGACCCTGATCACCGCTCGGCCCTGTTGATCGGGGTGCGGGGTGGCAGCCCGACCGCGGACGGTCAAGTTGATGGAGAAGGCGCCGGGAGGTGCGATTCACCCGACTGCGGCCGGACGGTGGGAGCCGGGTAACGGGAGACCGTTATGCACGGATCTGCGGGAGCCCGGGGGTGTGATTCCCCCGGGCCTCCCGTCCTGCTTCTCACGGAGCATCTTGTTCTCGCGGCGCGGGTGCCGGGTGCGGGCAGCGCGCGCCTGCCGTCAAGGACCTTGCCGCCGAGTTGCGCCGCCCCGCCCGGTGGGGTGCCGGTCAGCTGCCGGCGGCACAGGTGTCTCCGTTGAGGGAGAACCGGGTCGGCAGGGACGCGTCACCCGTGTGGTTGGCCAGGTAGCCCATGGTGACGCTGCGGCCAGGGGCGATGGAGCCGTTGTACGCGGCGTTGACCGCGGTGACGATGTCACCGCCCTGGGTGAGGTCGGTGTTCCAGTCCGAAATGATGGTCTGGCCCCGGGACATGGAGAAGGTCAGCGTCCAGCCGTTGATCGGTGTGGTGCCGGTGTTGGTGATGGTGAGGTCGACGGTCATGCCGGTGCCCCAGGTCTGCGTGATGTGCTTGATCCGGCAGGTCGGCGCGGCCCGCTCGAACGACACGCGGTGCAGTCCGCCGGGAAGGTCGTTGACGACGTAGAACTCGCCCTCCGGGGTGCTGCCGAACGCGGTGACCTGCGTGGGCATTTCGCCGATCTCGGCCCGGAGGTAACCGCCTCCGCCGTCCTCGCGCAGCGCCCACACGGTGGAGGAGCAGTAGTCGGTGGCGATGTAGGTGCCCCCGACCAGGTCGGCGAACTCCTCGCCGCGGTACACCTCGCCGCCGATGACCGCGCAGCCGCCGGTGTACGGGGAGTAGGTGAAGACCGGTTTGGTGTACACGGCGCCGGACCGGCACTGGGTCTGGTCGAACACCTCCAGACCCTCGTAGCAGGACCAGCCGAGGTTGGCGCCCGCCTGCTGTCCGGTCTTGATGTGGTTGATCTCCTCCCACCTGCCCTGGCCGACGTCGCCGATCCACATCGAGCCGTCCGCGTGGTCGATGGAGAAGCGCCAGGGGTTGCGCCCGCCGTACATCCAGATCTCCTCGCGGGCGCCCGCGACGCCGACGAACGGGTTGTTCCTGGGAACGCAGTAGGCCAGGTTTCCGCAGCTTCGGTTCACGTCGACGCGCAGGATCTTGCCCAGTAGGGTGTCGAGGCGCTGCCCGGTGTCGAGGGGGTCTCCGGAGCCGCCGCCATCGCCGATGCTCATGTACAGGTAGCCGTCGGTGCCGAAGGCGAGCTGGCCGCCGTTGTGGTTGTTGTACTCGGCGTGCTCCTGGGAGAGCAGCGGCTCGAGGCTCGCGCTGTCCAGCCTGTATCGGGCCAGGGTCACCGCGCCGTCCGGCAGCGCGGTGTACGCCAGGTACAGGTCCTGGCTCTGGGCGAAGTCGGGCGCGAGGGCGATGCCGAGCAGGCCCCGCTCGTTGCCGGATTCGTCCACTGACGCCGTGATGTCGATGATCGGGGTCGGCGCGAGACCGGTGTCCGGGTGGTAGACCCGTACGGTGCCGCGCTTCTCGATGATGAACAGCCGGTCTGTCCCGTCGTCGGGTGCGGCGATGGCGGTGGGGCGGCGCAATCCGAAGGCGACCTGGGTGGTGGTCGCGTTGATCTCTTCCAGCGGCACCCTGGAGGCATCCTGTCGCCCCGCGCCGCTGTCCGCGACGGACGAAGACGCGGCCGCGACGGATGAGGGTGTCGTCGCGGCGGCCGGTGGGGTGAGGGCGGTCAGCGGGGCGAGCAGTGACAGGGACAAGGTGAGCAACGCGGGGGCGGTCCAGCGTCTTCCTGGCATTCGGGCTCCAGAGGCGGGGCTTCGTCGGGGTCCGGAGGACAGCGGTTCCCCGGGACCGGAGCGCGTCCGGGCTCGCGACACGCCCGGCCCGGTCACATCCCGCCCCGAAGCGAGCGGAGTACGACGCCGACCAGGCAGGTCCGTGCTCTGACGTGCCCGACCGGACGGTATCCGCTTGCCCGCCGTCACAACCAGGCCGCGACCGCGACTTCCGTCCTGAGCGGCGACCCCAGGCCGTTGCGGCCATTTTCTTCCCCTCTGACCAGGGGCGATACGTAAGCCCTTCGGCGAGGCCCGCCACCGGCCCAATGAAACGTACATCGTCATGGACCCGGCTGACCGCAGGCTGGGCAGGCGTGGAGGGGTTGGCGCCAAGCCGCGAACCTCGCGCCACATCCGGCACGGTCATCGCCCCGGAACCGAGAGCGTAAGGCCCGGCCTGCCGCCGAACGAGGACGCCGACATGGGCCTCGTCTTCCAGCTCCACCGCGCCTGACCGCCCCCGGACGGTGGTGGGGCTCCCCCCACCATCGTCCAGGGGGCGTCCTTCATGGTGTCCTCCGCCGGGCGCGGCCAGACTGATCAAGAAAGTTGGCCAAGCGCCCAATTGACTGGAGGACCCCCATGCGTGTTCAGGTGAACGGCACCTCGCTGTACGTGGACGTCGAAGGCGCCGCCCTGGAGCCCGACGGCGGTGCGATGCGCGAGAAGCCGACCCTCCTGCTGCTGCACGGCGGCCCCGGCCACGACCACTCGATCTTCAAGCCCGCCTACGGTCAGCTCGCCGACCTGGTCCAGATCGTCTACGTCGACCAGCGCGGCAACGGCCGCAGCCAGAACTCCGACCCGGACACCTGGAACCTCGACCAGTGGGGCGACGACGTGCGCGCTCTCTGCGACACTCTCGGCATCGTCAAGCCGATCGTCCTGGGCTGGTCCTGGGGCGGGGCCGTGGCCATGAGCTACGCCTCACGCCACCCCGACCACCCGGCCAAGCTGATCCTGCAGAGCACCGTCGCCCGCTGGGACCTGGACCGGATCGTCGAAGGCTTCCGCGCCGAGGCCGGTGAGGAGGCCGCCACGGCCGCCAAGGCGTTCCTCACGGAGGGAACCCCGGAGACGTTCGCCGCCTTCGGACAGCTCTGCGCCCCCGCGTACAGCCCCGACCCGGACTTCCCGGCGGAATCCGACATCCAGGCCATGGCCCGCATCATCCCGAACCCCGGGCTCACCATGAGCTTCATGTCCACCGCCCGGTTCGATCTGACCGCGCGCCTGGCGTCCATCCGGTGCCCGGCGCTCGTCGCGGCCGGTACCCGCGACCCCATCACGCCGCTGTCCACGGCGCAGGAGATCGTGGACGGCCTGCCCGGGGCGCACCTGGAGGTGTTCGAACGCTCCGGCCACTTCATCCCCGACACCGAGGGCGAGCGGTTCTTCTCCCTGCTGCGCTCCTTCATCACCGGCTGACCGGCGCCATGACGTACCTGCCGGTCGGCGAGCGGCGACGCGCCATCATCGACGCCGCCATCGAGGTGATCGCGGAGGAGGGACTCGCCCGCGCCACCACCCGCCGCATCGCCGAACGGGCCGGCACGCCGCGCGCGACCATCCACTACTGCTTCCGCGACAAGAATGAGCTGATCCTTCTCATCGTGGCCCAGGCCCGCTCCACCATGCACGTCGCCTTCGCCCGGTTGTCACCCGGCGCCGGATTCGAGGCGACGGTCCGGGCCGTCGTCGCCGCCTACTGGCAGTGGATCCGCGACGCCCCCGGCCTGCACCTGGCGCTCCTGGAGCTGACCCTGTGGGTGATCCGCAACCGGGAGAACGTGGTGCCCGGCGGTGACGTGTGGGCCACGGTGAATGCTCCACTCGGCGGCGATCTCATCGAGGACGCCCTCTCCGCCGCCGCCCGGGCCGACGACCTCCACCCCGCCGTCCCCGTATCCGACCTGGCCCGCTTCCTCATCCACCGCATGGACGGCCTCGTACTCGAACGCGCCGAAACTCGTGACGAGGCAGTCTGCGAGCGTCAGACGCACCTACTCGCCAACGCCCTCCTCGCCCTCGCCACCCCGTGACCCAGAGCTGGACGGCGTCTTCCGGGCAAAGCCTCCGGATGTCGCTCGGCGGCGTCGTCCACGAGTCCTCGCATACCGCTTGAACTGGATGGAGGGGGTTCCGGCAAGCGCACGATCTCAAGGCTCGGCGACGGGCCGAAATCGGGGGCGGTAAACGGCCGTGCTATACCAATAGCCGTATTAGTACGATCGTAGTGAATTGGTGAGGAGTCCTATGAGGGTCGCAGTAGTCGGTGCCGGGCTCGGGGGAGTGGCGGCCGCGGTAGGACTCCATCGCCTGGGTCACGAGGTGACGCTCTTCGAAAGGGGCGCCGAGCTTCGGGAGGCGGGCACCGGGATCGCGGTCATGCCCAACGGGATCCGGGCACTGGACGGGCTGGGCCTGGCCGAAGGCTTTCGCGGCTACGTCATGTCCGCCGCCAGCGCGGGATTGCGGGACTGGCGCGGACGGGCGCTGCTGGTAACCGACGCGGCCCAGGCTCAGCGGGAGGTCGGGGCGCTGGCCATCATCGACCGGGCGGAACTGCACCGGGCGCTGCGCGCCCCGCTGCCGGTCGAACTGGTGCGCACCGCGACACCGGTCGAGCGCTTGGAACCCGACCCCACCGGGGTCACCGTGATCAGCGACGGCACCCCCGTCGCGAGGGCCGACGCCGTGATCGCGGCCGACGGCATCGGCAGCAGGCTGCGCGGGCAGCTCTTCCCCCGGCACCCCGGGCTGCGGCGGACCGGCCGGGTGGACCTGCGCGGCATGCTGCCCAATCCTCCCGGCCTGGATCCGGCAGACCTGCTGGCCAGCCAGTTGGTCGACCGCCGCAGCGGGGCGATGTTCGGCCTGTTCCCCGTCGGCGGGAACCACCTGTACTGGTTCACCGACTCCGCACTCCACGGCCCGCCGCCCGGGGCGGATGAGGCGCGCCGGCAGATGCTGTCCCTGATGGCCGACTGGCACCCCCTCGTCACGACGTTGATCGAGGCCACCCCGCTCGCCGACATCTACGTCGACCCGATCGCCCGCCTGGCCGAACCGCTGCCTTCGTTCGCGGCCGGAAGGATCGCGCTCCTCGGCGACGCCGCGCACGCCATGACCCCCGACCTGGGCCAGGGCTCCAGCCAGGCCTTCGAGGACGCCGCCGCGGTGACCCGGCACCTGACCGACGCCGAGCCTGCGGATGTCGTCCGGTGCTTTCACCGCTACGACGCGGAGCGTCGGCCCCGTGCCAACCGCATCATGCAGGCGGCGTCCCGGCAATCGTGGCTTACCTCGCAGACGGGCGCGACCGCGTGGCTGCGTGACGCGCTGCTGCGGGCGATACCGTCCCGGCTCGCCACTCGGCGGCTCGCCGCGCTCTGGCATGCCTGATCTGGCATGCCTGATCTGGTGTGGCGATCTCATCGTCGGCGACGGTCAGGCACCGGACAGCGCGCCCCGCACGATGGCATCGGCGATGCTTCGGACGGCATCTTCGCTGATGTGCTGGGGCGGTGTGGATATCAGGACGAACAGCGCACCACCGTACAGAGTGATCAGGATGGGGATCTTCTCGGCGGGGATGGGGAGACCGCGCTGGGTGTGGTAATCGGCGGTGAGTAGCGTCGAAGCATCCCGCAAGCCGGCCAGCGCCGAGGCCAGCGCCGGCCGTCGTACCGCTTCCAGCTGGAGTTCGAAGATCGCGAGGTAGCGGTTTCGGAGAGTGGTCGCCGCTTCGAACAATGATTCGGTCAGAAGGTCGACGACGTGTCCGATGATGTCCGCCGGGACGCTCGCCGTACGCGCCGCGGTGCTCTGCTGGTGCTGATCGGCCTGGTCCATGTCGGCCTGGTCCATGTCGGCATGGTGCAGCTCGACGATGCGCTGCGCGGCGGCCACCAGCAGCGCCTCCCGGCTGCGGAAGTAGTTCGAGGCTGTTCCCTGCGGGAGCCCGGCGGCGTTCTCGACCGCACGGTGGGTCAAGCCGTGTACGCCAGAGGTCGCCAGCAGATCTATGGCGGTATCGGTCAAGGCTCGGCGACGGGCCGGATTGGTGGGCGGCACGCGACCATGATATAGAACTATCTGTACTAGGACGATCGTAGTGCCTCGCCCGGCGTGGCCCCGCTGTTCTGGAGGCATGTGCGCACCAACGGCGAGGGAGCAGATGCCGGCCGGTCGCGGAGGTCCTCAGCTCGGCCAGAAGGTCGACAGCGCCACATGGAGGGCGGTCGCGCCCAGGACGCTGACGACGGCGTTGCGGGTTTTCAGGTGCAGCCCGATCGCGGCCGCCAGGGCCAGGGCCGTGGGTGCGACGGCGGGCAAGGCCGTGAGGCGGACGTCGCGCAGGGTGTACAGGGTGAGGATCAGCATGATGCCGACGGGCATCTGCCCGGCGAGGTACTGCAGGACGGCAGAGCGGCGCAGCGGAGTCGACACGACGAAGGGCAGGGCGCGCAAGCCCCAGGTGATGACGGCGCTGACGGCCACGGCGGCGGCCAGATAGAGCGGGCTGGACATGGTGGGGTTCTATCTTTCCTGGGTCGGTGCGGTCGGTGCGGTCGGTGCGGTCGGTGTGACCCGTGCGGCCCGTGGGGTCGGTGTTGCGGCCCGTGTGGCCGGAGTGAGCACGGGACGATCGCCGTGGCCGTCGGGGACGGGCGCGGCGGTGCGGTGGCGCAGGGCGTAGCGGGTCAGCAGGCTCGCGGTGAACACGGCCATCGCGATCGGCAGCACCTGCCCGGGAGCCAGGAGCGCGGCCAGGGCGAAGCTGGCCACGGCCAGCAGAGGGGCGGGCAGGTCCCGCCGGGCGCGCCAGGCGTCGATCGTCAGGACCACGAACAGGGCGGTCAGCGCGAAGTCCAGCCCGCGCAGGGTGAACGGGATCAGCGAGCCGGCGAGTGCGCCGACGGTGGCCCCACTGACCCAGTAGCCCTGGCACAGCACCTGCATCCACAGGATGCGGGCGCTGCTCCAGGAGCGGGCGCGTCCGCCGGTGGTCAGGGCGTAGGCCTCGTCGGTGAGGGCGAAGGTGGCGTAGACGCGGCCCAGCGGCCGTACCTGATCCAGGGGGAAGGACAGGGCGTAGAAGACGTGCCGGAGGTTGACCAGTAGCGCCGTCACCGCGATCTGTCCCAGCGGTGTCACGGCGGCGGCCAGGCCCAGCAGCAGGAATTCCAGCGATCCGGCGTAGATCACGGCGGTGAACACCGGTGCCCACCACCAGGCCAGGCCGGTGTGCACGACCAGAACACCGAAGCTGATCCCCAAGGGGAACAGGCTCAGCCCCACGGAGGCGGTGTCGTTTGCGGCCGCGGCGAAGTCCCGCGACACGCCCCTGCCTTGCTTTCTACTCATTGAAGCAATTTTAGTGCGAATGTCGCATAATATGGTTTCAAATATTGTCAGGAGCGAGGCTCGTGAGTAATTCTATAGCCCTTGATCGCGTCGATCGTGAAATATTGTTTCATCTGGCTCAGGACGGACGTCTGTCGAACGTGGAGTTGGCCCGCCGCGTGGGACTGACGCCGCCGCCGTGCCTGCGCCGGGTCAAGCGCCTGGAGGACGCCGGCGTCATCGCCGGCTACCGGGCGCAGATCTCGCCCGCGGCCCTGGGCCGCTCCCTGGAAGTGGTCGTCTCAGCGGAGATCGCGGTCAACGACCTGCAGACCGTCGAGGACTTCGAAGCCCGGGTCGCGGCGCTGGATGAGGTCGTGGAGTTCCGGCGCATGTTCGGGCGCCCTGACTACTACATCCGCGTGGCGGTCGCCGACCAGATCGCGTACGAGAAGTTCCTCACCCAGCAGATCCTGCCGCTGCCCGGGGTCTCCCGGGTCGACTCCCACCTGACCATGAAACGTATCAAGGACTGATCCGGCGGATCCGGGCGCCCGCTCCCACCGGCCTTCCCTGACGGGCGTGATGACAGCTCATCCGCGGCGGTCGCCTCATGAGCTCGGCGGCGACCGCACCTGGGACGAGACGGAAACGTACGTCAGCCCCCGCTCTCCGAAGACGATCACGCGTCATCGGTGAGCGGGCTAAACCGGCTCAGCGTACGTTTCCGTTCCGTCACACTCCGAGGGCCGGGTTCAAGAGGGCTTTCCGCTGGGGGTCGTCGCGGTCTTCCCGCCGCCGTCTGGCTCCTCATGCATCGGGCAGACCCGGGCCCGGCCCTCCGTCACCCCGCCGAGCGGAATCAGAGCCCTCTAGTGACGGCCTTCCTCGGCCACGCCGTTCTCCAGGGGAGACGGCTGCACCAGGCCGTGGCCGCGCGGACGGTCACGCTCGCTCCTCGCCAGCGCGGCGGTGTCCGGGTAGTCGGTCACGAAGGCGTCCACTCCCAGTTCGAGGTGTGCCCGGTATTCGGCCAGCGCGTCACCGTGATCGGTCGGTACCGCGCCGCGCCGCAGCCCGAGCGGCAGGTACTGGTTCTCACTGCGGAAGGTGTACACCCCGATCTTCAACCCGGCCTTGTGCGCGTCGGCGACCAACGTGGTCGGCGTACCCGCGGAGCCGTCCGGGTTCAGCGGGATGGCCGATGACTTGTCCGGCCCGATCCACTTGGCGTACTTTGCGATCTTCGCAAGACCCTCGGGCTTCATCATGTCGGCATACGTCGTGGGATCCCCGCCCGCCTTCAGGTCGTACGGCTGGCCTGTGGTCCCCAGCGCCTGCCATAGCGGGACCTGCAGTTCCTGAGCCACTCGCTTCAGGCTCGACGGCTCGAACGACTGCACCACGACCGGTCCGTCAGGCCGGTTCAGCCCGTTGCGCTTGACCGTCTCGATCAGCGGCTCCTCCAGCGGCAGCCCGATGGACCTGAAGTAGGTCGGGTGCTTGGTCTCGGGGAACACGCCGACCGCCTGCCCGCGCTGCCGGGACAGCCGCTTGGCCAGGTCGAGCACCTCCTGGAACGTCATCACCTCGTAGTAGCCGTTGTAGACGGTGTTGCGCTGCCGGATCGCGGGCAGCCGCTCCACCGCGCGCAACGTCTTGAGCTCGGCCAGTGTGAAGTCCTCGGTGAACCACCCGGTCACGTTCCGCCCGTCGACGACCTTGGTGGTCTTGCGCGCGGCGAACTCGGGACGCAGGGACACGTCGGTGGTGCCGGAGATCTCGTTCTCGTGCCTGACGACCAGCACGTGGTCCTTGGTCGGCACCAGATCGGGCTCGATCCAGTCGGCGCCCATGGCCACGGCCAACTCGTAGCCGCCCGCGGTGTGTTCCGGGCGGTGCGCTGCGGCGCCGCGGTGGCCGATGACGACGGCCTGGCCGCGGACGCCCTTGTCCGCCGCCTCCGGCTGGGGTTCGGCGCCGGCGGTGCCGGTGCCCGCGACGGTGGCGACTACGGCGAGCGCCAACGCAGTGATCTTTCGCAAGTGAGACTCCCTGCGGCACCAGCACCGGAGACTCTCACCGGTCGATCACCGCGGCGATTATGGTAATGACCGAAATCCACCAACGGCTACACAGCAGTGAAATTTTCGGTGATTTGTTGAAGTAGCGGACATATGGGGCGGCTGAACGGAGATGGGGCCGCCGGTTCGGATGTGGTGGGCGCACTTCGCCTACACCGACCTGGAGCCCGTCTTCGAAGAGTGCCTGCGTGACCTGGTCGCCATCCTCGCCCTGGACCACTCTGACCAGCCGACCGCCTGAGACGTCGCCACGTCGCGCATGATCTTCGGCCGGCTGATGAGATCACCGTCCGAGGTAGGCGACCAACCGGTCTGCGAGTTCGTCCGGTCGGCTCAGGGCGAGGAGGTGGCCGCCGGGCATCTCGTCGATGTCGTGGATGCCCAGCCGTTCCCTGGCGATTCGACGCTGGAACTCCAGCGGGAAGAAACGGTCGTCGCGACCCTGCAGGAAACGGATCGGCACGTCCGGCCAGGCTGTCAACGGCCAGGGCCGGCTGAAGAGGGTGTCGAGCGCCGCGCCTTCGCCGACGAACGCCTGCTCCGTCACGTCCGGTGGAACGTCGTGGAAGAAGTCCGTTCGCAGGTCGAATTCGGGCGACCGGCCGTCCCGCTCGGCTTGCCGAACGCGAGCCTCGCTCTGACCGGTGTTGGCCCACCAGTCGCCGGGCGACTCGCCGGGCGTGGGAACCATCGGGTTGAGCAGCACCAGCAACTCCATCGGCAGCCGCTCGCAGACGAGCGGTGCGGTGTAGGCGCCCAGCGAATGGCCGACCAGAACCAGGTCGGTCCGGTCACGGAGCGCTTCGACGGCGGCGTCGGCGTACTCGGTCAGTCCTGCGGTGCCCGCCAGCGGGAGGTCGACTGCCACGGCGTCGTGGCCACGGCTGCGCAGGGCGGGCACGAGCAGATGCCAGAACCAGGCCCGGCCGTCGGCGCCTGGGATGAGTCCGAACGTCGTCATGGTCACCAGTCTCTCTCCGGACCGCGCGGGCCCAGTCGAGCAGGCTAGCCGACTACTCCGACATTCCCTGCGGTCATGGGAAACGGGCCGCCATGTCCTTAGCCGTGCGCTGTTTCGTCGCGAAGTCGCCGTCAGCGCGCACCGCGCGGCTTGCGCCAGGTCATCATCTCGGTCGCCGGAAGACGCTCCGCGAAGCGGTTGCCGGGTGCGGCCTGCCGCAGCACCGCGCGCAGGTCCCGCTCGAAGTCCTCCAGCCTGTCGCCGAAAAGATGAGGGGCGGAGTCGGACCGGGAGAACGTCCACGCCACGATGTCGTCCGCGGTGCGGTCGACCACCTCCCCGGCCGCCACGACATGTCGTTCGAAGTCGTCGAATCCGGCCCGCGCCAGGACCAGGTCCTCCCGGTTCGGCGTGCCGTTGACGGGCGTTCCCCGCCCCGCGCGGCGTACCGCGCCGAGGTACCGCCGCACCAGGTCGCCGATCTGCGCGTACGGGGGAGCGGGCAGCGGCGGTGGCGCCGGCTCGGCCGGCGGATCCTTTAGGTCGCTTATATGGACGAACGCGCCGCCCGGCTCCAGCATCTCCAGCACGGTCGCGGCGACACGATCCCGATCCGTCCAGTGGAAGGACTGGGCGAACACCACGACCCGGAACTCACCCAGACCGGCCGGCAGGTCCTCGGCGCGGGCGGCCACCCAACGCGCGTTGGTGACCCCGCGACGCCTGGCCTGTCGCTCGGCCTCGGCCAGCATGTCCTCATCCGGGTCGACGCCGATCGCCTCGGTGAAGAACCGCGTCAGGGCCAGCGTCACGGTGCCCGGCCCGCAGCCGACGTCGAGGAGCCGGCCCCGGCCGTCCAGGCCGAGGGCCGTGGCCAGCGTCTCGGCGAAGCCCGGAGCGTACGGCAGCCGGCCGCGCTGGTAGTGGGCGGCGCTTCCCTGGAACAGGGTGCGGTCCCACTGCCAACCATCTGGCATGTCAATCCTTATGGGGAGGTGGCGGTTGCGGGCGGGCAGCCCGGGTCCAGCCTGATTCTGGCCAGGTCCCTGTCCACCAGGGCCCAGGCGTGCCAGGAGCCGGGCTCGAACTGGAGCTGCGGGTTGGTGTGCCATTCGTCCCCCAGACCGGTGGCCAGCAGTCTGGCCCCGCCCTCGACGTCGGCGCCCAGCTCGTAGGCGTTCCCGCCGCCTCGGAACACGGAGGTGAAGACCTTGCCCCGGTGCACGGTCAGCTCGCCGTACCCGGACAGCATGCCCTGCCGCACGACCTGCCGCGTCGCCAGGTCCATGGCCATCCAGGCTCCGGAGTTGCGCTTGTAGGAGGCGTACAACAGGCCATCGTGCACCTTGATGTCCTGGAACGTACGGTGACCCGGCAGCGGGTCCACCTCCCACAGTTTCTTGCGGGTCTTCACGTCGAAGGCGGCGACCGAGGCGGACGTCCTGGTGGGCGTGACGCCGCCGCCGCCGAGCACGTCACCGCCCAGGTAGACGATGCCGCTCCGGCTGTCGAGCGACAGGCTCATCAGGCTCTGGTCGGTGATGACGTCCACGTACACGTCCATCTCGCCGGTGTCGGGGTCCACCACGGACAGCGCGCCCTTGAGTTTGGCCGACAGCGGGGCGGTGGCGACCAGGAGCTTGTCGGTACGCGGGTCGTACTCGATGTCCCACGGCCGCTGCTGGTCGTGGCCGAGGTAGCCGAGGGTGCGCACCTCGTCGGTGTGGATGTCGACGGAGACGATCCCACCGGTGGGATACATGGCGGCGTAGATCTTGTCGCCGCGCCGTACCATGGCCTTGGGCTCGCCCGGCACCCGGATCCTACGCTTCGCCCCGGTGCGCAGGTCACGGACCTCCATCGCGAAGTGACCGCCGACGTAGACGGCGCGATTGGGGACGAGCAGGATGCTCTGCGGCCGCTCGGCGCCCTGCGGCAGTCCGGCGTCGATCAGGTCGACGAACTCCGACGTGCCGGCGCGCGAATCCAGCCACCAGACGCCGCCGCTGCCCGCGAAGGCCAGCAGGGTGTTCTCATCCACGACGTGCAGCAGCCTGGTCTCGTCTCCCTGCGACGGCGGGTCGATGACCTTGGTCAGGGTGGTGTCGCCGGTCCGATAACGGTAGACGGTGCCGTCGGGGCGGGAGGCGGCGTAGACGGTGCCGTCGCTCGTAGGCGTGAGGGCGTCCAGGAGGCCCGAGTCCACGCGGACGCGCCGCAGATCCGTGCCGTCCTTGCGCACGTCGATCAGTTCGCCGCCGCTGGCGGCCAGCACCCGGTCGCCGTTGACCGCGACCACCCCGATGCTGGTGCCGCCTGCGGCCAGTTCCCGGACGGCGCCGCTCACGCGGTCGACGCGCATGAGGCGGCCCTTCTCCAGCAGGCCCGCGTAGGCGTATTCGGCGTCGGCCGCGACCGCACGCACATAGTGTTCGCCCGGGACGAGCACGTCGAACCTGCGGACGGCGCCCGTGCTCGGCACGTACTCCCACAACCGGCCGTCAGGGGAGGTGCCCGCGTAGAGCGTGCCGTCCGGGGCCGCCGCCAGGCTCCACACGAAGCCGCCGTTCGTGCCGAAGGAGTACAGGTGCCGCACTTCGCCGGTGGCGATGTCGAAGCTGTAGAGGTCGGGAACCGGATAGGTGCCGACATACACCTTGCCGCCGGATACCGCGACGGCCCACCCGCCCTCGGACTCCCCATCGGTCGGGACGTCGGGCAGGGTGGCGCTCCTGATGACCTTGCGGGTCTTCAGGTCGAACTCGGCGAGCAGGGGCGGCTTCGGGCCACGGGTCACGACATAGGCGCGGCCTTCGTGCACGGCGGCGCCGACGACGGCTCCGGTAACCGACGCCGGGCCGTACGTGCGCACCGCCGGTCCCGTGCAGCGCTCCGGCGCGGCGGCGGTGGCGGGCGGCGTCGCGATGAGCGCGGGTAGCAATCCCGCCACCACGGCGAGCAGGACTCGGAGCATGCCAGACCTCGCGTTCATTTGTGCTTGGTTATGGCCCAGACCGTAATCTTATGAGCACCCATGCGTCAACGGATACCCCGCGTACGCACGTATTTCAGCTAGTTTCCGAAACTTTCTGGAACGGCAATGACGTAGTTGCAGTTCAGTCGCATGTCAGGAAGTCGCTCTCCGAAACATTTCGAGCTGTTGATTGACATATTTCGAACCGATTTCCAGAATGATCGCTATCATCCCCCTGGAAGGGAGAGCCCCAGTGATCATCAGCTTGGGTCGCTCTACGATCCGTTCGAGGGTCGTCGCGCTTGCGGTAGCGGTGACGCTCTCGGTCGCCGGAGCGGCGACGGTAGCGCCCACGGAGGCCGCTGCGGCTGCCGGAGTTGAGAACGAGGGTGCCGACTGTGTGGTGCCCGCCCTGCCCGACGCAGGCTCCTTGCCTACCGACGCAAGGCTCCCCGATCCCTTCAGGAAGCTGGACGGCACGCGCATCTCCGCCAAGTCCGAGTGGCGGTGCCGACGGGAAGAGACCAAGAGGCTGGCGGAGAAGTTCGTCTACGGCGAGAAGCCCGGAAAGCCGACCGGCGTCACGGGCACGGTCTCGGGAAGCAGCATCACGGTGAACGTGAACCACAACGGCAGGAGCTCCAGCTTCTCGGCGAGCGTCTCACTGCCGAGTGGTTCCGGACCCTTCCCCGCCGTCGTCGTCCTGGGCGGATTCGGCGCGGACACGGCCGCCATCAGAGCGGCCGGTGCCGCCGTCATCAGCTACGACCCCTACGCGGTCGGGCGAGAGGGCACGCCGCGAAACAACAAACAAGGCGCGTTCTACAGCATCTACGGCTCCTCCAGCAGCACAGGGCTGCTCCTCGCCTGGAGCTGGGGGGTGAGCCGGATCATCGACGTCATCGAGCAGTCGAACGGCAGCATTCTCAAAGCGGACGCGACCGGCGTCACGGGCTGCTCGCGGTTCGGCAAGGGAGCCTTCGTGGCCGGTGCGTTCGATCAGCGCATCGCTTTGACCATGCCGATCGAGTCGGGCAGCGCCGGTGCTCCCATCTTCCGCGGGATCCCCGGGGAGGGCGCCCAGAGTCTGAGCAGCGCCTACGGCGAGCAGCCGTGGCTGGGCGACGCGTTCGGCTCCTTCACGAGCAGCCCGACCAGGCTGCCGGTGGACACACACCAAATGGTGGCCATGGTCGCGCCGCGTGGACTGTTCATCATGGACAACCCCCACATTGCGAATCTTGGTCCCAGGTCCGCGAGCGTGGCCGCCCTGGGCGGAGCGGAGGTCTACAAGGCGCTCGGCGCGGGGGAGAACATCACCTACTGGTCCGACATCCAGGACGGCAGCCACTGCGCCAACAGGTCCGAATGGAGGACCCCGTTGCAGCAGAACATCCAGAAGTTCCTGCTGAAGACGGGCAACGCCGCCGGCGCGATCAGGATCTCGTCCAGGGCGCAGGGCAATCTGTCCGAGTGGAGAGACTGGCAGACCCCGACCCTCAGCGACTCCGGCGACACCACCCCGCCGAGCACGCCGGGCACCCCGGCGGCGTCCGACGTGACCGCCACCAGCGCCACGCTTACCTGGGCCGCATCCACCGACCAGGGCGGTTCCGGCCTGGCCGGCTACAACGTCCACCGCGAACAGGGCGCCACCGACCCGCAACTCGGCCAGTCCACCACCAACTCGATCACCCTCACCGGGCTGACCGCGAACACCCAGTACCAGGTGTACGTGCGGGCGCGTGACGGCGCGGGCAACCTGTCCGGCAACTCGCAGCCGGTCACGTTCACCACGACCACCGGCGGTGGCGACACCTCGCCGCCGACGGCCCCGGCCGGCTTGGCGGCCTCGGGAACCACGGCCACGGGCACGACCCTGAGCTGGACGGCCTCGACGGACGACAACGGCGTCGCCGGCTACGACATCCTGCGCGCGCCCGGCGCGAGCGGTGGCACGTTCACCCAGGTCGGCACCTCGACCACGACCTCGTACGGCGACACGGGCCTGACCCCGAGCACCACCTACCGCTACCAGGTCAGGGCACGGGACGCCGCGGGCAACACCTCGCCGGTCTCGAACACCGCGGAGGCCACCACCCAGCCCGGCACGTCCACCGGAACCTGCACGGCCGTTCCGACCGTGCAGACCCAGTGGGCCACCGGGTACGTCATCCAGCCGCTGACCATCACCAACACCGGAACCTCGACGATCACCGGATGGACGGTCTCCCTCACGCTGCCGGCCGGGCACACGCTGACCGGCTCGTGGAACAGCGCCGTCACCGTCAGCGGGCAGACCGTGACCATCAAGAACGTCGGCCACAACGGCACCCTCGCCCCCGGAGCCGCCACCGCCAGCGTCGGTTTCCAGGCGACCCGCCCGAACGGCAACACGGCACTCCCGTCCGGATACACCTGCGCCTGACAGCCGGCACTCCCCGGCCCACCCACCGCTCCCCAGCGTGGGTGGGCGCCCCTACTGGGACTGCGCGCCCCGCACGATCATCCTCCTCCCAGTACGCGCTCGTCCGGCCGCCGCCGGGGAGTAGGAGAATCTCGTGCGTCCTGGTAGCCCCCTTGAGCGCCGCGGTGATCTGCGCCAAGGTCGGCGTGGCCGGCAGTGCCAGGGCATCGGGAGAGGTCGTCAGAACCTCAAACGCAGTCGGCCGTGGCTCGTGCGTTCCAGCTCCGCGCCCCGCGTACGAGGCCGGACGTGGCAGCGATGCTGATCATTGGGTCACCTTCTGGAGGAACTCGGTCACGTTGACCGCAGTCCTGTCGATCTTTTCTTCGAGCGTGAGGGACTCGGGCATCAGCCCACCGGGTCCGACGTCCTTCTTGCCGCGCAGGTAGAGGGAGCAGGCCAGGTCGGTGCAGATGTAGGCGCCCACCGAGTTGCCGCTGCCACCGGGACGGCGGGCGGTCATCAGCGACACGCCGTCGCCGGTGTGCGTGGTCAGGCAGAGCGAGCACATGCTGCGCCGTACGTGTCCGGCATGCGGGTTGGCCCGTCGCAGCGCCACCCCGACCAGCTTGTCGTCGCGCTCGGCGACCAGGTAGGCGCGACCCGGCGACGAAAGGTCCTGCCAGCCCAGGAAGTCCAGGTCGTCCCATGGCCGGGTGTCCAGGTCCCTGGGTACGGCAAGGCGTTTGACCTCGCCCTTGGTGCAGTTGACGAACGAGGCGCGGATCTCGCGCTCGACAATTGATCTCATAGTTATAAAACTAGCTAGATGAGTCTAGGACGGCAATTGATATATATAATCCTAGAGGTCCTAGGCAGGAAGGATGGCGCATGGCACGTGCTGGAGTGACGATCGCCCGGCTGGCCGAGGCGGCGGCAGAACTGGCCGACGAGGTGGGGCTGGAGAACGTGACGGTCTCGGAGCTGGCGCGCAGGTTCGGCGTGAAGGACGCCAGCCTGTACTCGCACCTCGCGAACGCGCACGAGCTGCGGGTTCGGGTGGCCGTGCTGGCCCTGGCCGAGCTCGCCGACCGGGTCGCGGCGGCGCTGGCGGGGCGGGCGGGCAAGGACGCGCTGGTCGCCTTCGCCAACGCCTACCGCGACTACGCCAAAGAGCATCCGGGCAGGTTCACGGCAATGCAGGTCGAACTCGACCCGGAGACCGCGAAGGCGAGCGCGGCGCGACGGCACTCGGACATGACGCGGGCGATCCTGCGCGGCTACTCGCTGGTGGAGCCCGATCAGACCGATGCGGTCCGTTTGCTGGGCAGTACGATCCACGGGTTCGTGAGCCTGGAACAGGCAGGCGGCTTCCGCCATCATCCACGCGGCGCGGACGAATCCTGGGGCCGGGTGCTCGACACGCTCGACGTCGCGCTCCGCAACTGGCCGACGCATGCCGCTGATCCGACATGAGCCGCACACCCTGACACGCGGTCGCGACAACGGCCGATCACGCGGCCCCCTGCCGAAGAGAGGCTCCGGGCCGTCAACCAGGCGCGACCCCAATACCTGGTTGACCGACCGTTACGAAACGCGGATGGACGAAGAGGCGGAGATGCTGCGCACACCGCCGAGAGCTGCTGACCGGCTTGGAGAATGGGCCGCCATCGCCAAGCGGGACTGGAGCGACTGCCCGCCATGCTACGGTCCGGTCATGATTCAAGAGCGATCAACAGGACCGACCGGCTTCGGGTAGCGCGCCAGGAGATACCTGGCGGTGCTACCAGGGGGCCCCATGTCCCGCACTGCCCATCACATTTTCCTCTCCCGCTTTCGCTTCGACACCGGCGGAAGGTCGGGCAATCCTTGGCGATCGGTCAAGATCGTCGATCTGCGTTACAGCGCCGCATGCCTCCGGGAGGCGCAACGGGCCGGTGACCGACCACGCCCGATCCCCGTCCACCGCAAGGTCGACGTCTATTCCTGGGCCAGGGCCGATCCCCGTGACCGGTCGGTATCGCAATGGGCCAGGCACCAGGAGCGCCAGGCACGCCAACGCCTACGGCTGACACTCGAAGCGATCCGCCGGAGCGTCGGCGCCACGATCGACGGCCGGCTCGCCGTCGAGGCAGCCGATGATCTCGAAGTCCATCCTGCGCGGCACCGGCGCGACGCCATCTGGCTGTACTGACAGAGGGACACCACGTGCTCCGCCCTGGTGGGCCTGGGCGGGCCGGTGGTGCCCGGCACGCTGCGCGACCCCGCACGTTCAGGCGTGCCCCGGATAGGCGAGCCGGTCCTGGCCGACCCGGTTGACAGTGCCGCAGGGCGACGATGAAGGGCTGGATCCGGCGGGGCCGGCCGACTTCTTGAAGTCCCGCCGCCTGCTTTGCCATTCCAGCAAAGAAATTTGTCAGATTTACCGTGCTCGGCAGACAGTGGGGGCCTTCAGGAGAACCACAGGAGGGCACGTGATGGACGCGAAGTACGACGTGGTCGTCGTGGGCGGCGGGGCCGCGGGGCTGAGCGGGGCGCTGACCCTGGGCCGGGCGCGCCGTTCGGTACTGGTGATCGACGCGGGACGGCCGCGCAACGCGCCGGCCGACGGGGTCCACACCTACCTCGCCCGCGAGGGCACGCCGCCCGCCGAGTTGCTCGCCGCCGGGCGGGCTGAGGTGGCCGGGTACGGCGGCGAGATCGTCACCGGCGAGGTCACCGGGGCTGAGCGCCTGGAGGACGGGACCTTCCGCGTGGCGCTCGACGACGGGGCCACGATCCTGGCCGACCGGTTGCTGGTGACCACCGGCCTGACCGATGAGCTGCCCGAGGTGCCCGGCCTGGCGGAGCGGTGGGGGCGCGAGGTGCTGCACTGCCCGTACTGCCATGGCTGGGAAGTGCGCGACCAGGCGATCGGTGTGCTGGGCAGCGGGCCGTTCGCGGTCCACCAGGCGCTGATGTGGCGGCAGTGGAGCGAGGACGTCACCCTCTTCCTGCACACCGCACCCCGCCTCGGCGGCGAAGAGCGCGAACGGCTCGCCGCCCGCGGAGTCACCGTGGTCGAGGGGCCTGTCGCCGGCCTGGAGGTCAGCGGCGACCGCCTGACCGGGGTGGCGCTGGCGGACGGCCGGGTGGTCGGCTGCCGCGCCCTCGCGGTCACCCCCCGCTTCACCGCCCGCGCCGGCGTCCTGGCCGGTCTGGGTCTGGAGGCGGAGGAGCAGGAGAAGGACGGGCACGTGATCGGCACCCGGGTGGCCGCCGACCCGTCAGGGGCGACGCGAGTGCCCGGGGTGTGGGTGGCCGGGAACGTGGCGAACGTGACCGAGCAGGTCATCGGCGCGGCGGCGGCGGGTGTGCGCGCCGCCGTGGCCATCAACGCGGACCTGATGGAGGTGGAGATCCGCCGCGCGGTCGCCGCCCGCCGCGCCGCCGCCCAGCCCCATGGCCAGGACGGGGCGACCTCCAACGAGGAGATCTGGAACGCCCGCTACAGCGAGAGCGAGCGGATCTGGAGCGGTGACCCGAACGCCATGCTGGTGCGGGCGGTCTCCGGCCTGGAGCCGGGCCGCGCTCTCGACCTGGGCTGCGGCGAGGGGGGCGACGCGATCTGGCTTGCCCGGCAGGACTGGTGGGTGACCGCCACCGACATCTCCGGCGTCGCACTCGAACGCGCGGCGAAGCTCGCGGCGGACGCCGAGGTCGGCGAGCGCGTCGACTGGCAGCGGCATGACCTGGCGCGTTCCTTCCCCGAAGGAACCTTCGACCTCGTCACGGCCTCCTTCCTGTACTCCATGCACGAGATGCCGCGCGAGACGATCCTGCGAACCGCCGCGGCGGCCGTCGCCCCGGGTGGTGTGCTGCTGATCCTCGGGCACGCGGGCAGGCCGTCCTGGGAGCGCGACGACCACCACGTCCTGGACCTCCCGACCCCGCGGGAGGTGCTCGACGCGCTCGAACTCCCCGCCGGTCAATGGGAGGTGCAACTCTGCGAGGAGTACGAGCGCGTTCAGAACGACCCCGACGGAAGGCCAGGAGTCCGCACGGACAACGTGGTGAAGGTGCGGCGCAAGCTCACCTGACGGGGACGGCCGAGAAAGGGGCCGGATCCCGGCGCTGAGCGCGCGACTTCACGTTGTTCCTTTCTCGGCCCGGGGGTGGATCTATCGATGGAGATCCGGTCGGGTCGCCGATTCGGCTGTCGGGTCAGTTGCCGATGTTTGCCTGCGGGCCGGCGTAGGTCCGTAGGAGGTTCGGTACGTCGGCCGCCGGGTCGAGGGTGTAGGAGTAGAAGCTCCTGGGGTTGAACGCGGTGCCCTTCTCCTTCACCTTGCCGCTGCCCCAGGTGCTGTTGACCACGATGTTGCCGCGCTGCACCAGCTCGCCGGCTTCGACGTAGTAGGGGTCCTTCACGGTGTCGTAGTAGCTGTTCTCGATGACCGCCTTCGTCTTGCCGCGCACGAAGTTGCCGTACCCGCTGATGTTCTGCAGGTAGTTGTTGTACATGTGCAGGTTGGCGATGTTGTCCGCGCTGGGGTTGCGCGAGTTGGTGTTCTGGAACCAGTTGTGGTGGATCGTGATCTGCGACGTGACGTTGTCGGTCCAGCCGATGCCGAAGGTCTTGTTGTTCTCGACGAAGTGATTCCACGAGACGGTGAGGTTCGTGGTGTCCTTGCGGCTGTCCAGGAGACCGTCGTTCATCCTGGTCAGCCGGTTGTGGTCGATCCAGATGTGATCGGCGGTGTCGATCTGGACGGCGTCGTAGTCGTAGGAGTCGTCGCCGGGGTCGTCGTCGGGCATGCGGGTGTCGCGGATGGTCAGGTTGCGGATGATCACATTGCTGACGCCGGCCTTGAGGAAGAAGCCGCCGCCGACGATCTCGCCGCCGGTGCCGACGCCGACGACGGTCTTGTTCGAACCGACGCGCAGCTCCGTGCCCTTCGGGCTGATGTTGATCCGGCCCGCGACCTTGATGATGTACGGCTCGGCGGCCGTCACGTATCTGTTGAGGTCGGCCTGTGTGGTGACCGTGACGGTCTGGCCACCCGCGCCGCCGGTGGTGGCGCCGTGGCCGTTGCCGGGCAGGGCGGCGAAGCCGTCAGGAGTGGACGGCCAGGATCGCGCTGCGGTGGCGACCCCACCGGCGGGCGACGCGACCGTGGCGACGGCGACGGAGGCGAGCAACGGCAGGGTCGCCGCCGCGGCCAGTGCGGTGACTCTGCTGCGCGTGGGCCTGAATGTCTTCACGACGTTCTGTTCCTTCCTGTGGGGGCAACCTGGGGATCCGTCAGGTTGGTCGATCCGGAACTCGGCGTGACAGGGTTGCGGCCCGCCGAGCGCCGCAGGTCCCTCCGGAAGGCGTCCTGGGGTTCGGAGCGGACGCCGACGTGTTGGGGCAGGGGACAGGGACCAGCGGAGACGGTGGCGGAGACGCGGTGCCGTGCAGGTGCGGTCGGCCCGGGAGCCGACGCGTCATCGCAGTCGGCGGCCAGGGCGCCGCACCCGGGTTGTGAGGGCGTGAATCCCGGCGATGCCCTCGCGTGATCGGGATGCGCCCTCACTGTAGGTAGCGGCCTAATTAGAGTCAATGGCTTTCGGTTATCTATTTGTTTCATGGGTTGACGTAAAGCGAAACCCCGTCGTAACGTGACCTTCAACCTCAGACGTTGCACTGCCACCGCAGGTCAACGTCAGGGGAGACGCGCATGGTCGCTGCGTGTGCGGTGCCCGGCTCAATCTCCCAGTCGGCTTACGCGCGAAGGTCACACCGTCGTGACCTGACTCCCACCGCTGCGCTCGCAGTCCGGGTGACCCGACCGTCACCCGGCGCGCTGCCGCAGACGGCAGCGGACCGTACAGCTCCTGGCCTGTCCCGCCCCCGGCAGGGTGCGGCCCCTCCACCCCCCACCGTCGGCTCGCCGGCGTTCTCGCGAAGGGATTGCGTCCAGATGACCGATGGACCCGCTCGAATTGCCCGGACGGCGTTGAGCCGCAGGGACCTGGTGAAAATGGCCGGGTTAACTGGCCTTGGCCTGGGTCTGGCCGCGTGTGGCCGTGGATTCGGCGGGGGCGGCGACGGATCCGGGGGCGGAGCCGTACAGCTGAACATGGTCTGGTGGGGCGACGCCGCCCGGGCGCAGAAGACGCAGGCGGCGCTGGACATCTTCAAGAAGGAGAACCCCGGCGTCACGGTCAAGACCGAGTATCAGGACAGCGGCCCGTACAAGGACAAGCTGGCGACCCGCTTCGCCGCGGGCGATCCGCCGGATCTGATGATGATGCGCATGGACAGCCTGCGCGAGTACGCCGACCGGGGAGCGCTGCTCGACCTCAACGCGCACAGCGGAGCCGTCGACCTCTCCGGGCTGAGCGAGGGCGCCCGGTCGCTCTCGACCGTCGGGAACAAGAGCTTCGGCATCCCCTCCGGCCTGAACACCATCGGCTTCGTCGTCAACAAGACCATGACCGAGAAGTACGGCGTGCAGGTTCCGGACGGCGACACCTGGGGCTGGGAGGACCTGGCCGCATTCGCGCGAGAGATCTCCAAGGCCGGCGGCGGGAAGGTCTACGGCACCGGATTCGACGCCGACACCATGGCCAACGTCATCACGTTCACCCGCCAGCGGGGTGAGGAGTTCTTCACCACGGACGGCAAGCTGGGCGTCAGCGAGGCCACGATCATCGCCTGGTTCGAGATGATCGGGGCGATGCGGGAGGAGGGCGGCTACCCGCCGGCCGGGTTCTTCGAGAACGTGGGCTCCTCGGCCGAGCAGTCGTACCTGGCCAAGGGCATGGTCGCGTCGCAGATCATTCCCACCAACAACTTCCTGGCCTACAACGCCGCGGCCGGCGGCAACCTGGCCCTGCTCCGGATGCCCGGCGAGACCACCGGGAAGAGGCGCGGGCAGTCGATCGACACCCCGGCGCTGTGGTCGATCGCGGCCGAGTCCAAGCATTCCGCCGAGGCGCTGAAGCTGCTCGACTTCCTCATCAACGATCCGGACGCCTCCAGGGCGACCGGCACGACCCGGGGCGTGCCGGCCAACACGAAGGTGGCCGCCGAGATCAAGTCGGCCCTGCCGCCCGACGATCAGGTCGCCACCGAGTATCTCGTCCAACTGCAGAAGGAGGAACTGCCGCGCGCCTACGCCTATCCGCCGGGCGCCAGCGGCATCGCCTCCAACCTGGAGTCGATCGCCGCCGAGGTCGAGTTCAAGCGGCAGACCCCGCAGCAGGCCGCCAAGGCGATCCTTGACGCGGGCAGGAAGGCGCTCGGCGGGTGACGTACGTGAGCAGGCCGCCGGGAGCGGATGGCGCGCCGGTCCTGGACCCGCCGATCCCGAGCACGCCGGCACACCCGGCCCGGCATGCCGAGCCGGGCCGCGGGCGGTCCAAGCCGCACCAGGACCGGGCCGGCTATCTGTTCCTGCTGCCCTGGTTCATCGGGATGCTGTTCACCGTCATCCCGTTCTTCGCCTCGCTGTATCTGGCGTTCACCGACTACAACCTCCTCAACGCGCCGAAGTGGATCGGGCTGGACAACTTCGCGGAGATGCTCCGCGACCCGCTGCTGCACCAGTCGCTGAAGGTCACCTTCGTCTACACGTTCGTGTCGGTGCCGCTGTCCCTGGTCGCGGCGCTGGGAGTGGCGATGCTCCTCAACCGCGGCGTCCGGGGCCTGCCGGTCTACCGGGCGATCTTCTACCTGCCGTCGCTGCTCGGCGGCAGCGTCGCCGTCGTCCTGCTGTGGCGTTACATCTTCGGCCTCGACGGCGTCGTGAACGGATTCCTCGGCTGGTTCGGCATCGAGGGGCCCGGCTGGACATCCGACCCGGGTTACTCCCTCACCACGCTGATCGTCCTGCACGTCTGGACCTTCGGCTCGCCCATGGTGATCTTCCTGGCCGGGCTGCGCCAGATCCCGGTCATCTACTACGAGGCCGCCGCCATCGACGGCGCGTCGCCGTGGCGGCGCTTTTGTTCCATCACCCTGCCGCTGCTGAGCCCGATCATCTTCTTCAACCTGATCCAGTCCCTGATCTCGTCCTTTCAGACCTTCACCCAGGGCTACGTCATGAGCGGCGGCCCGGCGAACTCCACGCTGTTCTACAACCTGTACCTCTACCAGCGAGGATTCTCCCAGTTCGACATGGGCTACGCCTCGGCCATGGCCTGGATGCTGCTGGTGATCATCGCGGCGTTCACCGCGATCAACTTTCTGGCCGCGAAGTACTGGGTCTTCTACGACAACTGAGGTCACGCCATGCCGATCGCCAACCCGGCCCCGCCCGAGGAATCCTTCGTCGAGCGCGTGGGCAAGACCCGCCGGTCCCGGTACACCAAGCACGTGCTGCTCTGCCTGGTCGGAGCGGTCATGATGTATCCACTGCTCTGGATGGTCTCCAGCTCGGTCAAGCCCAACGAGCTGATCTTCACCGACCTGTCGTTGTGGCCGGCCAAGTGGGACCTGGGCAACTACATCGACGGCTGGACCGCGCTGGAGCAGCCGTTCACCGTTTACCTGGTCAACTCGTTCGTGATCGTCGTGTTGAGCATCGTCGGGAACCTGGTGTCCTGCTCGCTGGCGGCGTACGGCTTCGCCCGGTTGCGGTTCACCGGCCGCAAGCTGTTCTTCACCCTGATGCTCGGCACCATGATGCTGCCCGGTCACGTGCTGCTCGTGCCGCAGTACATCGTCTTCGCCAAGCTGGGCTGGCTCAACACCTACTACCCGCTGCTGGTGCCCAACTTCCTGGCCACCAACGCGTTCTACATCTTCCTGATGGTGCAGTTCATGCGCGCCCTGCCCAAGGAGCTCGACGACGCCGCCCGCATCGACGGCTGCGGGCCGTTCCGCACCTTCTGGAAAGTGATCATGCCGTTGTGCCTGCCCGCGTTCGCCACCACGGCGATCTTCACGTTCATCTCGGTGTGGAACGAGTTCTTCGGGCCGCTGATCTATCTGACCGACTCCGAGCTGTACACGGTGCCGCTGGCTCTGCGGCAGTTCATCGACTCGGAAGGCCAGTCGCAGTGGGGGCAGATGTTCGCCATGTCGTTCCTGTCTCTCGCCCCGGTCATCGGGTTCTTCATCGCCGGCCAGAAATACCTGGTCAAGGGCATCGCCACCACCGGCTTGAAATAGCTCTCGGAGGACTTCCCGCTCATGTCACAGCACCAGGGAACGGCCGGGCGCCGGTACGCGTTCGTCGGCACCGGTTCGCGCGCCCGCATGTATCTGGAGGCGCTCCTCGGTCCGTACGCCGACCTCGGGCACCCGGTGGCGTTCTGCGACACCAATGAGGTGCGCATGTCGTACTACGACCACCTGGTCGCCGAGGCCCGGCCGGATCTGCGGATCTCGCACCACCAGGACGGCGAGTTCGGCCAGATGCTCGCGCGGGAGCGGCCCGACGTGGTCGTCGTCACCTCACCGGACGCCACGCACGCCGAGTACGTCAGCCGAGCGCTGCGCCACGGTGCGGACGTGGTGGTGGAGAAACCGCTGACCGTCGACGTCGCCGGGCTGCGGCAGATCCAGGACGCGCTCGCCGTGAGTACGGCGGAGCTGACCGTCACCTTCAACTACCGCTACTCACCGCGGAACACCCTGGTCCGGCGGCTCATCGCCGACGGCGCCATCGGCGAGGTCACCTCGGTGGCGTTCGAGTGGTGCCTGGACACCGTGCACGGCGCCGACTACTTCCGCCGGTGGCATCGTGACAAAGCCGTCTCCGGCGGCCTGCTGGTGCACAAGGCGACCCACCACTTCGACCTGGTCAACTGGTGGCTGGCCGACACGCCCACCGTCGTGTTCGCCCGCGGCGGCCTGCGGTTCTACGGGGCGGACAACGCCCGCAGGCGCGGACTGGGACCCCGCCCGGAGCGCAGCAGGGACGCCGTCGGAGCAGCGGACCCGTTCGCGCTCGACATCATCGCCGACGACCGGCTGCGCCGGCTCTACCACGACGGCGAACACCTGGACGGCTACAGCCGCGACCGCGACGTCTTCTCCGACGGCATCACGATCGAGGACAACCTCAACGTCGTGGTCGGCTACCGTCGCGGCGCGTCGATGTCGTACACCCTGCACGCGCACAGCCCGTGGGAGGGGTACCGCGTCGCGATCAACGGAACCGAGGGGCGCATCGAACTCGACGTCGTCGAGCGTGCGCACGTCGAGCCCACCGCGACCGGTGTGACGATCGGTACCGCCACCGCCGCTCGCACCGCGTCCCCCATCGCGGACCCCGGCGCCGTCACGGGCGGCCACGGCGACGGGCAGGGACAACCGCGTTCGCGGGGGACGCGGCTGCTTCTGCAACGCCATTGGGAGCCCGCCCGGCTGGTGCCGATCCCCACCGCCCAGGGCGGGCACGGCGGGGGCGACGTGATGCTGCTCGACGACGTGTTCCGCGGCCCCACCGGGGACCCGCTGCGCCGGCAGGCCGGGTTCGCCGACGGCGTCGCGAGCGTCATGGTCGGCATCGCGGGCAACGAGTCGCTGCGCACCGGGAAGGCCGTGTGCCTCGACGACCTCGGGGTGTCGCCGGCCCCGTGACCGATCGCCGCTGAGCAGCGCCGCCAGCACGTGGAACGCCCGCTGATCTCGAACCTGGGGACATCGAGAATTGTCGTACGCTCAACAGGGACAGCGTCCTGGGGGAGAGACCTTCGGCCTCATCGAGGCGGAGAGAGGCGGCGATACGATCATGCGTGCTCCCGGCGCACATCCGGTGCTCGCCGACCAGCCACCCGGCGTCGCCGTACTCCGTCTGCGGGGACACGACGTCGCCCGGTACGTATGGGAGCCCGACCTGCCCCTGTCCACGTCCCCGCGGCCCTACCTGCATCCCGTGCGCACGCTGGCCGGGGTCACCGTCACCGACGCCGCACCCGACTCGCATCCCCACCAGTTCGGGATCAGCGTCGCGTTCCCCGAGCTCGACGGGCGCAACTTCTGGGGCGGACGCAGCTTCGTCGCGGGTCATGGCCCGGCCTGGCTCGACAACCACGGCACGCAACGCCACCAACGGTGGACGCGCCGCACGAACACCGAGCGGGCCCACGCCATCCGGTGGATCGGCGCCCAGGAGGCGACGCTGTTGCAGGAGCGACGCTCGATCACCTGGCGGTGGGTGAACGAGACCGCCTGGTCGCTCGGCATCCGGACCCGCCTCACCAACGTCGCCGAGCGGCCGCTGACGTTCCGCAGCCCGGCCGCGCTGGGCCGGGTCGGCGCCGGTTACGGCGGCATCTTCTGGCGCGGGCCCGCCGTCTCCGGAGCAGCCCGGGTCCTCAGCCCGGCCGGTGCGGACCTCCACCACGTCCACGGTCGCACCGCCGACTGGATCGCCATCACCGGCGCCGACCGCGACGACCGTCCCTGGACGACGCTCTTCACACCCGCGGACGAGGCCACCGCGCAGGACAGGTGGTTCGTCCGCGCCCGCGACTACCTCGGCGTCT
Source organism: Dolomitihabitans soli (assembly GCF_022213955.1). Classification (GTDB taxonomy): domain Bacteria; phylum Actinomycetota; class Actinomycetes; order Streptosporangiales; family Streptosporangiaceae; genus Streptosporangium_A; species Streptosporangium_A soli. The sequence goes on from NZ_JAKNTW010000031.1 coordinate 105,257, forward strand.
GCTCGTCGTTGACCTGGGACGAGCCGTTCGTGCTCGCTCCGGGCGAGAGCATCGACAGGCACGTCGTCGCGGTGCTGGCCGACGGCGCGCTGTCCGCCGCGACCGCCGCCGAACTCGCCGCCACCGCCCGGTCGGCGACATGACCGGAATCATCCGGCCGAGCCGTCCCCGGCAACCCGAAAGACCCGTCCGGCAGGAGAACCTGCGCAGCCTCAACCTCGAACTGGTCTTCCGCAACATCCTCGCCGCCGGACACCCGGTCTCCCGCACCGAGCTGGCCACGATCACCGGTCTGACTCGCCCCACCATCACGCGTATCGCCGAGGAACTCCTGGCCGGGCAGCTCATCACCGAGACGGGCCTGACCCACAACGGGCGCGCGGGCCGGCCCCGGGTCGGCCTGACCCTGTCCGAGAAGGGGCCGGCCGGGCTGGGGCTCGACATCCGCGCCGACGCCCTGGCGGCCTGCGTCGTCGACCTCACCGGCACCGTCCGCCACCTGGCGTTCACCCCTTCGACGTACGCCGGACGGGGTGCCCCCGACGTGCTGACCCGCCTGGCACACATGGCCCATGCCGCGATGGAGGCGATGACCGCGGACGGCCTCACCGTCGTCACCGCCACCCTCGCCGTCCCCGGGCCCGTGCACGCCGGCATCGTGCAGTCCGCGCCTGAGCTCGGCTGGCGCAACGTCGACGCCGGGGCACTGCTGCGCAGCGCCATGGACCACCTCGACCTGGCGATCACCGTCGACAACCAGGCGAACCTCGCCGCGCTCGGCGAGCTCTACGCCAGCGACAACACGCTCGACAGCTTCGTCTACGTCTCCGGCGGGCTGGGCATCGGCGCCGGCATCGTCCTGGACGGGCAGCTCATGCGCGGCGCCCGCGGCTGGAGCGGCGAGCTCGGGCACGTCACGGTGTACCCCGACGGCAAGCCCTGCCCGTGCGGCTCACGCGGCTGCCTGCAAACCTACGCCAGCCTCCCGGCGATCCTCAGCGACGAGCCCGCGCCCGCCGGCAGCACCCCCGACGCCGCCATCACCGGCCGGGCCGAGGCCGGAAGCCCCACCACGATCGCCGCACTCGACACCGCGGGCACCACGCTGGGCATCGCCCTGGCCGACATGCTCAACATCCTCGACATCGACACCGTTCTGCTGGGCGGGAGCTTCTCCCTCCTGGCGTCCTGGCTCACCGCGAACGCCAGAGCGGAGATCGACCAGCGCGTCCTCAGCGCCGCATGGGCGCCCATCACGATCCGCCCGGCCCTGCTCGGCCCGGACGCCGCCGTCATCGGCGCCGCCCTGACGTCCATCGACCAGATCAGGCAGCACCCGACCGACTGGCTGGCCCGCCAGCCGTCCCGATCACGACACGCCGCCCCGGCTTCGCCGGCCTGAGCGCCGAACACCCGGCGTCAGTGCCCGCCGAAGTATCGGTGGACGAGTTCGGCGCCGATGCGGGCGAGTTCGTGCTGGACCGAGGGTGGTTCGATGACTTCGATCATCGTGCCCCAGCCGGCCAGGTGGCGGGCGATGTCCAGCGGGGTCGGGGCGGCGAGACGGACCCGGACGCGCCCTTCGCCGGCCTCGCCGTCGGGGTGGCAATGCCGGCCGAACTGGTTGCGCAGGACCGGCACGAACCGCTCCTCGATGAGCACGGTCGCCCAGACGCGGGAACGGCGCCGCTCGATCTCGGTGACGATCTCCTGCCAGGCGGCGGCGAGGGTGAAGTCGTCGGGGCGTTCGGCGGGTTGGTCGGTCGGTTCGGCCTGGGTGATCCGGTCGACGCGGAAGGTTCGCCGTCCTCGGTCGGTTCCGGCGAGGAGGTACCAGATGTCGTCCTTGTCGATCAGGCCCCACGGGTCGACCAGCCGCTCTGTCCGTTCCCCGGCGCGGCCGGAGTAGGTCAGGCGGACCTTGCGACGGCGGATCACGGCGGTCTGCAGCAGGTCGACCGTCGCGGGCCGGGGACGGTCGCGCTCGCCCCACCGGGTGGGGTCGATCATCGTCGCGTCGGTGGCGGCCTCGGCGTCGGCCCGGAAGGTCCGGGGGAGGGCCCGTACGAGCTTGCGGAGCGCCGCTTTGGCCTCGGCCGAGACCGCCGCGGCGGGGCCTACGAGCAGGAACAGCGCTTTGGCCTCGACCGCGGTCAGGCCGCTGAGGTCGGTACGGGCGCCGCCGACGAGAGACCAGCCGCCACCGCGTCCCGGCTGCGGATAGACCGGGACGCCCGCCGTGGACAGCGCCTCCAGATCCCGGCGGGCGGTGGCGACGGACACCTCGAGTTCGGCGGCCAGTTCGGCCGCGGTCACCCGGCCGCGGACCTGCATCAGCAGCAGGACGGCCACGAGACGGTCAGCGCGCATGGCCCTGATTTTGCGGAAAAGTGCTCACAAGATGAGCACTTTAGATCGGAGTATGGAAGATGTCACCCACTGAGAGCGAAGGAATCATCATGCTGCGAGGCCTCACCACCGTCGTCCTCTTCGCCGCCGACGTCACCGCCGCCGCCCGCTGGTACACCGAACTGCTCGGCGTCGAGCCGTACTTCGTCCGCCCCGTCGACGGGCCGCCCGCCTACATCGAGTTCCGCATCGGCGACTACCAGCACGAGCTCGGCCTGCTCGACAGCCGTTTCGCCCCCCACCCCCGGCCGGAGGCGGCCGGCGGCGTGGTGACCTACTGGCACGTGGACGATGTCGAGACCGCCTTCGAGCGGCTGCTGACCATGGGCGCCACGGCACACGACAAGCCGATCGAGCGCGGCCCCGGCTTCGTCACCGCCTCCGTGATCGACCCCTTCGGCAACATTCTCGGCGTCATGTACAACCAGCATTACCTCGATGTCCTGGGCCGGTGACGCCGCGGCCGTGGCAGTCGCGCACGGCGGGCGGGCGGGCCGAGGCCGCGCCGGGGCCGGGGGCGGTGTTCAGGGTGTGGTTGCCGCGCTGAAGGTGAGCGGGCGAGTGAGGTCGGCCCGCAGGACGAGGTCCACGAACGCGTCGCCGGCCTCGGTGTTCACCCGGGGCACGTTCAGCGCAGCCGCGGCGCTCTGACGACCCGCGATCTTCGGTGCCGCCTTGCCACCCTGCGTTCCGCAGCCTGTGGCGGGTGGCGCGGAGCCGGGTGAAACGTCTTGACGACCTTCTGGCCGCTTGACGAGAATCGATGCCCGTCCATCTGTGAACGCCCTCCCAGGACTGAGGAGAGGGGTCAGCGCATGCCGCTCGCCATAGATCGAGACCAGCAGCTCATTCTCGCCCACCGGGAGAACTTCTTCGGAAAGCCGACCGGTCCCAGCACCGTTTCCTGGGATTACACGGGCCAGGCGCACCAGGTCAGACGTCCCGAGGATGGGCACCCCGCCAGGCAGTGGCAGGTCGGCTGCGGGGTGTGCGGCAAGCGCCTGGAGTTCACCGTGCACAGCGTCCAGGCCACCCGCCGCCGTCAGGCGGTCCGGCGTGCCTGGGCGTGGGCGGGACTCGCCGTCCTGGTGGGCAGCGTGGCGGGCTGCTTCGTGATCGGCGGTGACGCCCTGCCGTTCCTCATCGCGGCCGCCGTGGTCGGAGCCGCGATCGGCTGGTACGTCGGCGTGGCGGCAGCCGACCAGATGGGCGTCACCGGACACGGCGCGGGCATGCCGATCGTCGCCAAGCACGCGGTGACACTGGTCGAGTCCCGGCCCGCGGACCGGCCGGAACTCGTCTGCGAGAAGTGCGGCCACCAGGAGGAGACCCCCTTCGGAAGCCACTACCGGAAGGGCTGGCTGGACAAGCAGCACCAGGCGGCCAAGGAGCGGATGGACGCCCACACCTGCCGCGGGTCCTGACCGCGCGTGGGGTGATCGAGGACGGGCGAGGTCGGCGCGGGGATAACACAATGGTCGTTGTTTCTCTTATGGCACCGATCGTGGACAATGTCCTGCTTTCTTTCGATAATTCGTTAAATCTGCTGCTCGCGAGCTCTATCGCCGCCGCCACGTAAACCCTCCGCCACTGCCCGGTGGACCTCGCGCACCCGGGCGACAGAAGGGTCACCCCCCATGAAACGAACCCCACGCCTGCTGGTGCCGGCAGTAGCCCTACTGCTGGCGGCCCTGGGCGTCCTCGTCATGCAGACGTCGGCCAACGCCGCCAACCTCCTCGCCAATCCGGGCCTTGAGACGGGAACCCTCTCGCCGTGGTCCTGCGCCGGTGGGCTGGGGTCGGTGGTCGACTCCCCGGCCCACTCCGGGACGAAGGCCCTCGCCGGCGCGGCGAGCGGCTCCGACACCGCCCAGTGCACCCAGTCGGTGACCGTACGGCCGAGCACCGCCTACACGCTGACCGCCTGGGTCCGCGGCTCCTACGTCTACCTCGGCGTGACCGGCGGCGCGTCCCGCTGGACCTCGTCGGCGACGACGTACACCCAGCTCACCGTCCCCTTCACCACCGCGGCCGGTCAGACCACCGCCGTGGTCTACCTGCACGGCTGGTACGGGCAGGGCACCTACTACGCCGATGACATCAGCTTCGACGGGCCCGGAAACCCCCCGACCCCGACCCCGACCGTGACCCCGACCGTGACCCCGACCGTGACCGTGACCCCGACCGTGACGCCCACGCCCACGCCGACGGAAAGCACCTGCGCGGTGAAGTCGCGGCCGGCGGGCAAGGTCCTCCAGGGCTACTGGGAGAACTGGGACGGCGCGGTGAACGGCGTGCACCCGCCGCTCGGCTGGATTCCGATCACCGACTCCCGCATCCGGGCCCACGGCTACAACGTGATCAACGCGGCGTTCCCCGTCATCCGCTCCGACGGCACCGTCCTGTGGGAGGACGGCATGGACGCCACCGTGAAGGTCGCCACCCCGGCCGAGATGTGCCAGGCCAAGGCCGCCGGCATGACGATCCTGATGTCCATCGGCGGGGCGACCGCCGGCATCGACCTCAGCTCCAGCGCCGTCGCCGACCGCTTCGTCGCGACCGTGGTGCCGATTCTCAAGCGGTACAACTTCGACGGCATCGACATCGACATCGAGACCGGCCTCGTCGGCAACGGCACCATCACCCAGCTGTCCCCGTCCCAGGCCAACCTCATCCGCATCATCGACGGCGTGCTCGCCCAGATGCCCGCCAACTTCGGCCTGACCATGGCCCCCGAGACGGCGTACGTGACCGGCGGCAGCGTCGTCTACGGCTCGATCTGGGGCGCGTACCTGCCGATCGTCAAGAAGTACGCCGACAACGGCCGCCTCTGGTGGCTGAACATGCAGTACTACAACGGCAGCATGTACGGCTGCTCCGGCGACTCCTACGCCGCGGGCACGGTCCAGGGATTCACCGCCCAGACCACCTGCCTGAACAACGGCCTCGTCATCCAGGGCACCACGATCAAGGTCCCCTACGACAAGCAGGTCCCCGGCCTGCCCGCCCAGCCCGGAGCCGGCGGCGGCCACATGTCGCCCGGCCTGGTGTCCCAGAGCTGGAACGGCTTCGGCGGCAGCCTCAAGGGTTTGATGACCTGGTCCATCAACTGGGATGGATCGAAGGGCTGGACCTTCGGCGACAACGTCAGGGCACTGCAAGGCCGCTAGCCGTACGCCTGGGCACTGCAAGGCCGCCGGCCGTACGCCCGGGGTCGCTCCCTGATCGACGGGAGCGGCCCCGGGCGGATGCTCAGCGGAGTGACAGGCGGAGCAGCAGGTCCTTGACCTCGGTGGCCGCGACGCGCTCTCGGGCCTGGGAGGGGTCGGAGCACAGCAGGACGGGGGCATCGCGATCGTCGGCCGGGAGCCGCCCGTGTGATCCCCGTACGGCTCGCGCGCCCCGGTCGAGGCCCACGACGTTCATCGTGTAGCGCAGGCCGAGCTTCTTGCGCAGCAGGGCGACGGCGGCGCGGCGTTTGGCGGCGGCGGGATCGGCGGGATCGAAGAGCAGCTCGGCGGGGTCGTAGCCGGGCTTGCGATGGATCTCCACCATCCGCGCGAAGTCCGGCGCGCGGACGTCGTCGAACCAGTAGTAGTAGGTGAACCACGCCTCGGGATCGGCGAGCAGGACCAGCTCGCCGGCGCGCGGGTGGTCCAGGCCGTGCGCGGCCTTGCCCTCCTCGCCGAGCACCTCCGCCACGCCGGGCAGCGTCGCGCAGAGCCTGGCCACGGCCGCCACCTCGGCCGGGTCGCGCACGTAGACGTGCGCCACCTGGTGGTCGGCGACGGCGAACGCGCGGGACGTCCACGGGTCGAGATACTCCATCCCCGCCTGCGTGTGGATCCGGAGCAGTCCCTCGGCGCGCAGCATCCGGTTGACGTCGACGGGGCGCGACACCTCCGTGATGCCGTACTCCGACAGGACGAGGACCGTGTGCCCGCGCGCCGCCGCCGTGTCGAGCAGCGGCGTCAGCACCACGTCCAGGGCGGCGGCGGCGGAGGCCGAGCGCGGGTCCGCCGGGCCGTACCTCTGCAGGTCGTAGTCGAGGTGCGGGACGTAGACCAGGGTCAGGTCCGGCTCGTGGTGGGTCAGCAGCCTGCGGGCGGCCCGGCAGATCCAGGTGGAGGAGGAGATGCCCGCGCCGGGGCCCCAGTAGCTGAAGAGCGGGAAGGTGCCCAGTGCTTCGGTCAGCTCGTCGTGGAGCTGCGGCGGATCGGTGTAGCAGTCGGGATCCTTGCGGCCGTCGGCGTGGTAGACGGGCCGGGGCGTCACGTTCCAGTCGACCTCCGCGCCCATGGCGTACCACCAGCACACGTTGGCCACCGTGTAGCCGGGGCGCGCCCGCCTGGCGGACTCCCACACCTTCTCCCCGCCGACCAGCGCGTTGTGCTGGCGCCACAGCAGCACCTCGCCGAGCTCGCGGAAGTACCAGCCGTTGCCCACGACGCCGTGCCCCGAGGGGAGCTCGCCGGTGAGGAAGGTGGACTGGACCGAGCAGGTGACGGCGGGCAGTACGGTGCCCAGCGACGCCTGGAAGCCGCCGTCGGCGACCCGGCGCAACCGGGGCATGTGTTCCAGCAGGCGCGGGGTCAGCCCCACCACGTCCAGTACGAGCAGCGATGTCATGCGCCGACTCCCAGGTCGCGCAGCTCGGTGCGGGCGAAGTCCAGTTCGGCGGCGATGCCGTCGGCGAGTTCGCCGGCCGTCTGCGGGCGGAGGGCGGGGGGCAGCACGCCCCAGGTGTAGGTCTCGACGTCGAGGTGGTCGCACGCCGCCTCGGGGCCGCCGAACAGCTTCGCGAGCGCCTCGCGCAGCACCGGCACCGTGGTGGCCAGCGGCGGATCGGGTCTGACGTGCAGCGGCACGTGGTAGTGCACCCGCCACGGCCCGCTCATCTCCCGCTCCAGCGCCTCGTCGAGGTCGTCGGCCGCTCCGCCGTCCGGGTTGCGCGTCTGGTGCAGGAAACGCGGTTCGACGTAGTCGCGTACGGCGTGCGGTTCCTTGGTCTCCAGGGCGGCGGAGAGCTGAACCTTCACAATGGGCAGACCGGCCCGGCGCAGGGTGCGCAGGGCGTCCGCCGGGCGCTCCCACGCGCACGCCAGATGGGCGAGGTCCAGGCAGACGCCGAGCCATTCGGTGTCGGCCCGGGCGAGCGCGGCGGCGGCGTGCGCGGTGGTCTCCACGACGCAGCCTGGTTCCGGTTCGAAGCCCACCCGGATGACGCGTCCCGTGGCGGCGGCGAGGCCGGCGAGTCCCGTGGCCAGGTCGTCGAGCGCGCGGTCGGCGAGCCGCGCCCGCGCGTCGTCCCACGGGTCCCGCCACGCGAGCGGCAGCGTGGAGATCGACCCTCTCGCCGCGTCGTCGGGGAGCAGGACGGCGAGCACCCGCGCCAGGTTCAGGGTGTAGGTGAGCCGGTCCGCCTCCGTCCAGTCCGGCCGGTAGACCGCGTGCTTGACGACCGGCTGCTGGAACGACGCGTAGGGGAAGCCGTTCAGCGTGACGACCTCCAGGCCCCTGACGTCCAGTTCGCGGCGGAGCCGGGCGCAGGCCGCGTGGTCGCCGGCGAGCGCGGCGGCCACCGGCGCGGCCAGCCAGAGCCCGAGCCCCAGTACGGCGCTGCCGGTCCGCTCTCTGATCGGCAGCGCGTAGGCGTCGAGCTGCCCGATGATCCCGTCGAGGTCCTCGGCGGGATGCACGTTGGTGCAGTAGCTCAGGTGGAGGACCCGGCCTCCGGGGTGGCGCAGCCTCATCAGGAACCGCCCCGCAGGATCGAGCTCCCCGCGAACGTGGGACTCACCTCGGCGATCTCGGACAGGTCGAGCCGCCCCGACTGGCCGTAGAACTCTACCGGGTTGCGCCACATCACCCGGTCGACGTCGTCGGGACTGAAACCGGCGTCGAGCATCGCGTCCGCGGTGACCCGGGTCAGCAGCGGGTCGGAGACGCCCCAGTCTGCCGCGGAGTTGACCAGCATGCGGTCCAGACCGTGCTCGCGCAGGATCGCCACCATCCGCGGCGGCGACATCTTGGTCTCGGGATAGATGGAGAACCCCGCCCAGCAGCCGGATTCACGGACGAGCCCGACGGTCAGCTCGTTGAGATGGTCGATGAGGACCATGCCAGGCGGAATGCCGGATTCGGCGACCACGTCGAGGCTACGCCGGGTTCCGCGCGCCTTGTCCCTGTGCGGCGTGTGCACCAGCGCGGGCAGTCGGTGCTCCACGGCCAGCGCGAGCTGCGCGGCGAACGCGGTGTCCTCGTCGGCGGTCATCGAGTCGTAGCCGATCTCGCCGACCGCGACCACGCCGTCCTTGGCCAGGTAGCGGGGCAGCAGGCCGAGCACCGGACGGCAGCGGGGATCGCCCGCCTCCTTGGGGTTCAGCGCGATCGTCGCGTGGTGGCGGATGCCGTACTGGCTCGCCCGGAACGGCTCCCAGCCGATCAGCGCGTCGAAGTAGTCGGTGAACGAGCCGGGGTTGGTGCGCGGCTGACCCTGCCAGAAGGCCGGCTCCACGACCGCGCGCACTCCCGCGGCGGCCATCCGCCGGTAGTCGTCGGTCGTCCGCGAACTCATGTGGATGTGCGGGTCGAAGATACGCATCAAACCTCCCGGGTGAGACTGCGCAGCAGGGTGATCGCGTCGTCCGGCATCGTGCGCCCGGCGGCGGCGCGTTCGTCGGCCAGGGCGCCGAGCATGGTCGCGAGCTCGGCGTCGGCCCGTTCCGCGAGATCGTGCACCAGCGCCAGCCGTACGCCCATGAACACGCACTTGAGCACGCCCTGCCGCCACGCGGGCTGATCGAGGTGCCGCGCGCACGGGCCGAGGGCGGCGGCGACGAGGCGCGTGTCGTTGGTCCGGATCGCGTCCAGGAGGAGGGGCACGGCGGCGGCCCCGATCCCCAGCATCGGCAGCGCCTTGAGCACGGCGCGCTTCTCCCCGGCGTCCCCGTGACCGTAGAGCTCCCCGGCCTCCTCGGCGCGGCGGCCGGGCGGGAGCGCCGCGAGCAGCAGGGCCCGCGCGGCCTCGTCGGCGTGCCACCCGGGGGCGTCCGCGAGCGGGGCCCTGCCCACCTGCCGGCCCGCCGCCGCGAAGTACCGGCCGACCGTCTCCGGCCGCTCGGCCACCCGCGCCCGCGCCTCCGCCAGCCACCCCGCGTCCGGTACGTCAGGCAACAGCTGAGCCTCCGTCTGATCCACTCCCGGCGATCCCGTCCCATCCGGTACGGCAGGCAGCCCGGCGTCCATCACACCTCCATCGCGGCACGCAGAAAATCGATCGAGCGGGCGGCCACCTGAGGCGCCGCGTGCGAGTGGCGGGGCAGTTCGACCGAGACCAGCCCTCGATATCCGCAGTCGGCCAGGGCGCGCAGCACCGGCGGGAAGTCGATCTCGCCCTCGCCGAACTCCAGGTGTTCGTGCACACCCCGGCGCATGTCGTCGATCTGCACGTTGACCAGATGTTCGGCGACGGCCCGCACAGAGCCGGGCACGGTGCCGGGCTCCAGGCAACGGCAGTGGCCCAGGTCCAGGGTGATGCCGAAGCCGGCCGGTCGCCCGAGCGCGTCGTACAGCCGGCGCCAGTCGGCGATCGACTCGACCAGCATCCCGGGCTCGGGCTCCAGCCCCAGCGGCGGTCCGGTTCGCCCGGCGGCGTCGACGAGGTGGGCGCACCCCTCGATGAGCCGGTCCCAGGCGGTCGCCTCGGCGACCGAGGCGGGCCGTACCCCCGCCCAGAAGGAGACCGCCTCGGCGCCCAGGTCGGCGCCGATCGCGATCGCCCTGCGCAGCAGGTCCAGCCGCCGCTCGCGGTCGTCGTGCAGCAGCGTCGGAGCGTGTTTGTGCCAGGGGTCGAGCAGGTAGCGCGCGCCCGTCTCGATGACGACGGCGAGCCCGAGGTCGCGCAGCCTGTCGGCGGCGGCGGCCACCCGGCGTGCGAGCCCGTCCGCGTAGGGATCCAGGTGGTCGTGGTCGAGGGTGAGAGCGACCCCGTCGTAGCCGAGACCGGCGATGACCTCGAACGCCGCGGACAGCCGGTGGTCGGCGAACCCGTTGGTCCCGTAGCCGAAGCGGACGCCGCCGCTCATGTCGGGGACACCTTCCGGGAGAGCGCCCGCGCCAGCGGGACGACCGCGGCGACGGCCAGCCCGGCACGCGCGTCGCCGGCCCTGGCGGTGAGCGCGCCCTGGAGCGCGGGCAGCGAGACGATGCCGGCGCCGACGGCGGCGCGGACCCGCTGCGCCGACGGGTCGGCGACCGCGCGGGCCTGCTCCAGGCCGAACCGTGCCGCGTACCAGCCGGCCAGCGCGTTCTGGATCACCGCCTGCCGGCCGCCCGCCGGCGACGATGACAACGCGGTGAGCGCGGCCGTGCCCGCCATGGTCCACGCGGGCAGGCGGCGGCCCGTCCCCGACACCTCGCCGCGCGACAGCACGGTGAGCAGGTAGGTGTGCGCCCCCACCGTGAGCGCGGCGGGCAACGCGCGGACGGTGGCGTGCGGGCTCGGCACGGCGGGAGCCGGGCTCGCGCCCAGCAGCACGTCGAGGGTACGGCAGAGCGCCATCGCCAGCGGTCCCGCCCGGGTACCCTTCGCGGCCAGGTCGTACGCCCACACGGTGGCGGCGAGCGGGACGGCGACGGCGAGTGATCGCCGTCCGCCCACCAGTCCCGCGACGGCGATTCCGGCGGCCGTGAGTCCCGCGGCGAGTCCGAGCGCTCCGGCCGGCGTCACCCTTCCGGAGGGGATGGGCCGTTCGGGGCGTTCCACCGCGTCGAGGTGGCGGTCGGCCCAGTCGTTTGCGGCCATCCCCGCCGCGTAGAGGCAGACGGAGGAGCAGGCCAGGCCGAGAGTACGGCGGTCGAGCACCTGGCAGGCGGCGGCGCCGGCGATGACGTCACCCGGCACGGACAGGGCGGCGGGTGCTCGCACGATCTCCAGCAGGTCGCGTAACCCGGCCATCAGCCCGCTCCCTCGCCGTGATCCTCCTCGCCATGATCGGCGGGATCCTCGGCGGGTGCCGGGTGGGGAGAGGCTCCGGCGAGACGACCGGCGAAGTCGCACAGCAGCCGCCACTGGTCGGGAAGCGCGTGCGGGACGGGACCGATCGGGTCCTTGAAGAAGAAGGCCAGCTCCGTCAGCGGGCCCGAGTACCCGGCCCGGTGCGCCGCGGCCGTGAGCCTGGCCAGGTCGAGCACCAGGGGCGCGGCGAGGGCGGAGTCGCAGCCGTGCCAGGTGAACTCCATCCGCATCCGGGTGCCGAGGAATCCCTCGAAGGTGACGAGGTCCCAGGCCGTCTTGAACTCGCCGGCGGCCTCCAGATAGTCGATGCGGGTCGCGCCCTCGGGGACGTAGCCGAGCGTCTCGGCCAGCACCCGCTGCTTGCTGGCGGCCTTGGCGGCGTTCGGGCCCGGCTGGGCGAGGTTGGCGCCGTCGCCGCCGCCCAGCAGGTTGATCCCCGACCAGGAGCGCACGGCCAGGTTGCGGACCGCGAACATCGGGGCGAGCACCGACTTGACGAGCGTCTCACCGGTCTTGCCGTCGTGCCCGCCGTACGGCAGGCGGAGGTCGCGGGCGAGCCGGTCGAGTGCGGGCAGCCGGGCGCCCGTCGAAGGGGTGAAGTCCACGTAGGGGCAGCCGGCGCGGAAGGCGGCGTAGGCGGCGAGCGCGCTCGGCGGCAGGACGGCCGGTGCGCGGGGCAGTTCGGCGAGCAGCGCGTCCAGGTCGGCGTGCGCCGGATGCGGCTCGGGCGCGGGCTCCGTGGTCGAGACGTTGATCACGACGAGCCGCTCCAGGCGGTGCCGCCGCCGGAAGCCGTCGAGATCGGCGACCATCAGCGCGGCGGTCTCGGCTTGGTCCGCCCCGGCGGGGAGGGGACGCACGTCCTCCTCGATCGCGAGCAGATCGTCGCGCACGGCCCTGATCAGCCACGAGGGGACGACCCCGGCGCCGGCCAGGGCCTCGGCCCGCTTCGCGAGGGGCGTCGGCGAGATGTCGTGCCCGCCGAAGACGAGTTCGCCCAGGCCGGGCAGGACGTCGCCGTGTAGTCCGGGGAGTTCGGTGACGCATCCGATGGGTTCAGCGAGGCCGGCGCGGATCGCGAGGGTCCCCGTCATGGTGGTGACGGCGACGGATCCTCTCGCTCCGATCAGCCACACTCCTGTGCTCATCTGGTCTCCTGTGGGGGCGCTCGGCTGAGGCAGAGGGTCAGAAGATTGAGAACGTCGATGAGAGCTGGACGGCGGCGCGAGCGTGGAAGGAGCCGCTGGGCAGCGCGACCGGCGACCGGCGATCGGCGACCGGCGCGGGTGCCCAGCGAACCCTTTGAGCGCTGCAGACCCGTCTCCGGCAATCCGTCCAAGTGGCCGCATGGCCGACAAATCGGGTCTGTTGAGCGCAGTTAACATTGGATGTCTTTAGTCCGTCAAGGGCCAAAGTCGCGGTTGTGAACTACCGATCGCTTTCCGGGATCCTGTTGCACAGCAGCCCACAGCCCTGTCTTCGCGCTCGACCGTCCGGGGGCTCGTCGGCATAGGTCCGATGTTTCGAGGCATGCCAACAGGCTCTCCTGGCGGCTCCACGCGAAACGCCGGCAAGTCCGAAGCCGGTGACTCTTTCGATTGGCGGTGTCACTCTTTCGACGACGGGGCGCGTAAGTCGGGTCCAGTCTCGCAGAAAGTTCCGCTGATGCGGCGGCACGCCCGCTTCTTCCACCAACGTGCCATGCGGTGCTCCGGCCCGTCCTCGCCCGCACATGGCCGGGTGCGCGACGCTCCTCGTCGCCCGGCCGTCGCGGCTCGGCTTTGGCCGAGGTCTTTGCACGGATACCCTCGCCGGGTATATTCGGGCACACCCTAGGGAGGTATGTGATGTTCGAGATTTCCGCCAGACGGTCCAGGAATCAGCACGGTGCCGTGGCCGACCGGCCCGGGTGCTCGTGCCGGAGGGGCCTGGCCGCGGTGGCAGAGGGGTGGACGTGGTGAAGGTCGCGGGATTCGTCGCGGACGGGTACGAAGCGGTGCGCCAGGTCTTTCAGCAACTGGTGGACGACGGCCGGGAGACCGGGGCAGGTGTGTCGGTCTGGAGGGAAGGCCAGGAGGTCGTCCGGCTGAGCGGGGGATGGGCCGATGCCGGGCGGCGCGGCCCCTGGCGACCGGACACCCTCGTCCAGCCGTACTCTCTGTCGAAGTCGTTCGTGACGCTCGCCGCCCTGGTGGCGGTACGTGACGGCGCGCTGGCTCTGGACGAGCCGATAGCCGGCCACTGGCCCGCGTACGGAGTGCGGGGCAAGGAGCGCACCACGTTGCGCCAGGTGCTCACCCACCGGGCGGGGCAGCCGCGTTTCCCGGCCGAAGCCGCGGGCCTGGATCTGCTGGACGACGCCGGGCTGCGTGAAAGCCTGGCGCGGGCGGCGCCGGAGTACGTTCCGGGGACATCGCTGGGGGAGCACGCGCTGACCTACGGCCACCTGGTCGACGGCATTCTGCGCGCGGGCGCCGGCACCACGCTAGCGGAGGTCTACAACGAGACGGTGCGGCCCGCGCTGGATCTGGACGCCTGGTTCGCGGTGCCGGATCACGCCCTGGACCGCGTCGCCGACCTGGAGTACGCCGACCCGGACTGGCCACGTCGACTGCACGCGGCGCCGTGGCTCCAGATTCCCGCCGGCACGCTGGACGTCGAGCGGGCGAACTCCAGGGCTTGGCGGCAGGCGGTCTTCGGTGCGGTCAACCTGCACGCGACCGCGACCTCCATCGCACAGTTCTTCTCCCAGCTGACCGACGAGGAGGGTCCCGTGCACGCGCTGCTGGGGCCGCGGCTGCACACCGAACTGCTCGCCTCCCAGGTCACGGACTTCGACGAGGTCTTCGGCACCAGGATCACCTGGACACTGGGCTTCGTCCGCGACCGCGGCAAGATCGCCAAAGGCGGGATCGGCGGCTCGGCCGCCTGGTGGTCGCGGAGGCACCAGCACGCCTGCGCCTACCTGACGCGCCGACTGGACGATCACTCCCGCGCCGCCGAGATCGCCGCCGCACTGGGCGACGACCTGGCCGTGGTGGGCGAGGACTGAGCGACCGGCCCGTGACCCCCGACGCGCGCTCCTTGAGTCGCGAACCAACCCGGGCCCCGCGACGCCCGGCTCATGGACGATGGGCCCGCACCGGCACCCGGCCAGGCCAGGGTCAGCCGCGCAGGAATTCCACGAGGGCGGGCGCGAGTTTCTTGGGAGCCATGACCACGGCGCCGTGGTTGAGGCCGGGCAGGGTACGGTGTTCGGCCTCGGGCAGGATGCCGGCCAGTGCCCGCGCGGCGTCGTGGAATCCGGCGGCGCTCTTGCCGCCGGTCAGCACCAGGGCCGGAGCCTTCGCGGCCGACCATTCGCCCGCCCGCAGCGGCCGGCCCTGCTGGGTCTCGCCCATCACCCTGGCGTCGTAGGGCAGGGTGTGCGCCAGCGACTTGAGGTTCGACCACGCACCCGGCATCAGCCGCATCATGGCCACCATGAACGTGGGCATGCCCTGGGCCTCGGTCATGAAGTACTTGACCGCGTCGCCGCGCCGGTCGGCGGCCAGCAGCGCGTCGAGCCGCTGGGCGTAGTCCGCAGGCGGCCCGAAGCCGTCGTCACCGATCACGAACGGCGGCTCGTACAGGGCGAGCTTCTCGATGCCGAGCCCGGCCGCCGCGGCACGCAACGCCAGCACCGCCCCCGACGAACTGCCGAACACCGACGCCGAGCCCCCGACGTGGGCGATCAACGCCGCGATGTCCTCGACCTCGCGCTCGGTCGTGTGCCCGGCGGTGTCCCCGCTGGCACCGCGCCCCCGCCGGTCATAATTGATCACCGTGAAGTGCTGGGCGAGCAGGCCGGCGAGCTTACGGGCGTCGGATCGGTCGGCCAGTGCCGAGGACACCAGAATGACCGCGGGCCCGGCGCCGAGCCGTTCGAACGCGATCTCGGTTCCGTCGCTGGAGATGACCGTCGAGTTCACTGCGGTGGTCTTTTCGCTGGTGGTGGACATGATTGGTACTCCGCTTCAGGCTATTTTCGTGTTCCTGGCTATATGACGGCTCCTGGGCTGAGAAGGAATCGGTCCGGTTCGGCTCACCGTGACCAGGGTGCCGAGCCGGTGTCGAAGACCCGTCCGAATCGGGTCGAGCACCGGCGCGTCCGGCCGCTGAAGGGCGGGCATGATCCCGGCCGCGGCGAGTACGGCGGGAGCCGCGACGAGGAGCGCGGCCAGCAGAAGCGGAGCCCCGATGACGCCCGTCACGGCCGGGCCGGGCCCCGGGCCGGTGTGCCGGGAGTACGACCGGGCCAGGATGCCGTAGCCGGCCGCGCCGAAGAGGAAGAAACGCCACATCCGCGACGCCCATGACGGTGATCTGCGCCGACGGCGGGCTGCTGGGGACGGCAGGTCCCGCGCGGGGGACCTGCCGCCTTCTTCCGGTTAGTTTTCGCAGGCGTAGAAGCCGCGCCGGTATCCCATGTCGTATCCGCGGGCCCATTCGTTGAATCCGCGGCGGCTACGGGACTGGCTGGTCTCCGTCAGGCAGTCCTTGTATCCGTCGCGGTATCCCTGGCGGAAGCCGGCCTTGCACTCCGTTCCGCAGGGCCTGGCCGCCGTGTGCTGCGAGGCGACGGCCGGCCGTGCGGCGTCGGCGGGGCTCGCGGCGTGCGCGACTCCGACCGGCGCGAGCAGGGCCGCGCCGAGCAGGATCGGAGCCAGCACCATCACCTTCCGCGCGCTTGACTTCGTCGCTGGGCGAGCGTCCTTCTTGCCGATGAACATGTGGGATCTCCCCGTTTCATGATTGTTCCGACCGTCAGGGCCGGAAAACTGTGACAACTTGTAGTCGTTCAGTGGCTCCTAGTGGTTCGAGCTATTCGCGTAACGCTTCGGTCACGGATTGTCATATCGCCGGGTCGTCGCAGGTGTGCAGTCGTAGGGCCGCTGTGGTCGGCGTCTCGGGCGGGCGGCGATGGCCGGGGAGGTTCGGTCGCGCCTCCGGGTTCCCTGTCCCAGCCGTTCGGTCGTCCGGCGGAGCGCCGCTGCCGGCGACCGCGCAGGCGCATCCGGCCGCGAACCGCCGACGCCCCCGCCCCGCCGTACGGCGGGCGGATTCGCCCTGTGTCGTGCTCGCAAACCGGGCAGAGAACATGAATTCAGGGGAAATTTCTGCGAGGTTCGTTCCTGGGCGACTGATCGGTGCGGCCCTGTGAACTGGCCTTTGACACGTCATGCGGATTCTTCTGACACCTCGATGCCGATTCGCGCGGTGACGCGGGCCGATCGGCTCGCATGGGTCCTCACAAAGCGGGAAGTCTTTCGCGAGTCTTCGAGGAGGGCGCGGCGGCACGGGCCGGAGCGTCGTTCTTGACTGGCCGGCGGAACCCCCCGCCGAACGCCGCCCTTATCGGGTGGACGGTAATTCAGGTCACTGCTTGGAGGACCTACGTGAAGCCCATCAACCCCGACAAACCGAACGAAACGCTTGGATCGAGCCGGTCGCGGCGGCGCATTCACCACCCACTGATACTCGCGACCACCTTCACGCTCGTGACCTCAGGCGGCATCGGGATGGCCGCGGCGTCAGCGGCGACGCCGCAGCCCCCCGAGACGCCGACCCCCACCGCGACCATCAGCGAGACCCCGACTGGCACCCCCACCGACACCCCCACCGAGACACCCACTGGGGCGCCGACCGACACGCCGCCTCCGCCTCCGCCGCCTCCGCCCGTCGAGATCCCGATCCCGGTCCCGACGCCCACCGTCAAGATGCCCCGCATTGATCCACGGGCGTTCTTGGGCACTCTGCACGGCGAGTTCGTCGTGCCGCTGAAGGACGGCTGCGGTTTCACGGTGCTCACCCAGACCGGGGAGGCGACCGCGCTGGCCGAGGACTCGATCACCGTGAGAAGCCAGGACGGCTACGAGAAGGTGTACGGGATCAACGACTCCACCCGGACCTTCGTCGGCCGGCGAGGTGACGGTGAGGTGAAGCAGGGCGACTGGGTGCTGGTCGCCGCCGCCCCGGCGGGGGAGGCCGCGACAGCGGGGGAGACCGCGACGGCCGCCCATGTATACGATCTGTCGCGGTCCGGCAAGATCCGTTGGCGCGGCAACGAATGGTGGTCCTCCAGGCAGGGGTCCGCCTTCGGTAAGTGGCGTACCCCCAAGATCTGCCCCACACCTACTCAAAGCCCCACCGTGCCTCCCACGGTCACACCTCCGGAGACCCCGCCCGTCCCGCCTCCGGCCACGCCGACCGTCACCCCCACGGACGTCCCGACGACGCCCGCCCCCACAGGCGTCCCGACGACGCCCATCCCCACTCCCACCGTGTCGGAGACCCCGGCCCCCACTCCGCCGCCGAGCCCTTGAGCTGACAACCTCCGCGACCCGCGTTCCGGTGACCTGCGCTCGCGTCACCCGATCATCGAGTTCCGGGTGGCCGGTGGCGCCTGGTGATCCTTGGCGGGTGCCGTGAACGTCGGCACGGGTTCCGAGCCGCGGTGTGATTCACCGGGTCGTGGCGGTTTCGGCTGCAGAGTCCCGGATTCGGCAGGAGGGCGGTCGTGGTGTGACGCCGGTCCTGCCTGTCGTTCCGTGTCCGGCCGGCTCCGCCACGACCTCCGGATCCTGCGCGGGGTGACCCGTCGGGGTGTGCGTCCTAGCCCTGCCACGTGATCGGTGGGCGTGCCGTCAGGGAGGGCATTTCCAAGAATGACAGCCTCCGTTCACGGTCAGGCAGCGAGCGTCCCCTAGATTCCCATTTCATGACATTTCAGGACACTTCGCAGGGCATGGTTCAGGACGCTGTGGGGCGATCGGGCCATGGACTCTCCAGGCGTTCCCTGCTGGCCGGTGTGCTCTCCGGGGCCGGTCTCGCTGTTCTCGGAGGTGGTGCCGCCCATGCGGCCGAGCGTCTGGGCGGCAGGGAACGGGTACGAGTACTGATCGCGACGAATGAGCCGTGGGGGACCTATCACGCCTTGCCGTTGCTCCCCGAGGCGACGCGCCTCGGGTGGGAGATCGTCCAGCTCGTCCCCGACCGATCTCGTGTCACGCCGCAGGACCCGGTGCGGGTGGCCACCCTTGACGATGTTCCCAAGGCCGACCTGCTCGTCGTCACCGGCGCGGGCGACTGGCCCGCCGACTGCGCCGCGCGGCTGCGGAACCTGCCGCTGATCGCCGCCTCGCTGGCTTACCAGCTGCCCAAGGAGGCGCCGCGGGCGGCGGAGTTCAGGAAACGGCTCCGGGCGATCACCGCGTCGTCGCCGGCCGAGGCGAAGGTGTTCGACGACTACCTCGGCACCCGCCGCCAGATCAGCGTCGTGGGCACGCCTCAGACGGACGACCTGCCCAGGCGCGCCCCGGAACCGGGCACCGTACTGGTGCTCACCAGTGTGACCAAGTCGGACGACACCGGCGGTTCGGCCCCGGGCACCGAGTTGCTGATGGACGCGGCCGAACGCCTGGCCGCGGCCGGCAAGCACGTCCTGGTCGGGTTGCATCCGCGTGAGGACCGCTCGTTGTGGGAGCGGTACGAGATCAGCACGGTCCCGTCGGTCCAGGCGTCGGCGAGAGCCGAGGTCGCCATCGGCATCCCCGGGACGATCTTCCCGATCGTCGCCGCGGCGGGTATCCCGCTGGTCGGATGCACGGACCCGCGGCTCCAGATCCCCGACTACCTGAAAAGCGTCTGCTCGCACACCATCACCGACGCGGACGACGCGGTGACCGCCGCGGCCGAGGCGAAGCCGGTCTCGCGAACGGTGCTGTACGAGGCGGTCGGTCCGGTGGGCGGATCGGCTCGCCGTCTGTTCAAAGTGTGGCGAAAAGAGGGGATCCGGCAGTCCTCCCACCACTGATCGACGGAGGGACCTCGGCGACCGGGCACGGACACGTTCCGGGCCCGGCCGCAGGCCCTGCACCCGATACGAAGAGGACTGGATCGCGATTCAGCTGACCCGCGCACATCGACCGGGCCGACGCCTACTCGATAGGTACATCAACGTTTGAAATCGACGTATTCCTCTATATGTGGGATATCCGCCCAGTTGCCGGGTTCGCCGAAGTAGGTGCGTGCCCGGGTCGTTTCCGGCCCGCGCCGAATTCCCGCGCCCCAAGGGGCCTGCTCTCCACTAATCCGGTACGGCGGCGCCCGGCCATGTCAAACTAGCCTTACGTGGAGTAACGCTACGTTGTATTTGGGTACCCAAATGCATATGGAAGCCGCCCGGCGGGTCGACTCCCCTGCGAACAGCGCATCGCATGGTCGCCGAGTCGAGGGCGGCAGACCGGGTAGTGCCCGGCACGGGCAGAGGGCTGTTTGACAGGGCGGATTGCTGATGCGGGACAGTGCTTCCCACGATGACGAGCGGCAGCAAGATCTGATCAGTGGGTTCGCCGCGGAGTTACGGAGCCTGCGGGCCGCGGCGGGCAATCCGTCGTTCCGGCGGATGGCGGGGCGATCCCGGCGCATCTCCCACACCACCTTGCACGAAGCGGCCGCCGGGTCCCGCTTCCCCTCCTGGGCGACCACTCAGGAGTTCGTCAGGGCCTGCGGGGGAGACGAGGGCCAGTGGCGTTCCCGCTGGGAGCGGGTCAGGGACGCGACGGATCGGAAGCAGGCACCTGAGGTGTGGCCGGCCGTACCGGCTGCGGACCCCGGACCCGGCGCGCCCGGCCGCCGGCGCGTCATCGTGCTGGGCGCTCTGGCCATCGGCGCGGCGGGAGCCCTCGTGGCCGGCTTCCTGGTGCTGGGACGGCAACCGCCGCCGGGTACGGCGAGCCCGCCGTCCGGGCCGTTGATCTCCGGTGACCGAAGCCGGTTCGTGACCGATGTGACGATTCCCGATGGCACCTTGGTCAAGGTGAACGAAACGTTCGTGAAGGTGTGGGAAATTCAGAACTCCGGGACGATCTTCTGGCGTAACCGCTATCTGGAAAGGGATGACAAGCCGGTTCTGCCGGGTGGATGCCGCACAGTGGAACGTATTCCCATCGGCGATACGCTGCCCAACGAACGTGTGAAGATCAGCGTTACGGTGACGGCGCCGAGCACACCTGGAACCTGCGTCGTCAAATGGAAGATGGTCGACGTGAACGGTCGAATATTGTTTCCGACGTCTCGGCCGGTCTTCTTTCTGGTCCATGTCGTGGACGAAGGGGAAACGCCTTCTGGAAAGGACGCGGCCGACCCGCTCTCTCGCTGACCGTCTCACCGGGCCGGCACTGCCCGCCGACGGCCTCCTGCTGATCACCGCGGGCAGCCGTTCCCCGGCGTGGCGCATCACCGCCGAACGCCTTCGCGCCAAGCCGTTCCCCGCCGCCGAAGTGCGACACCTGGGGAACGCTCGCCGCCGGTCTCCCTTTCTTGTCAGATCTGTCGCCAGCCCACGTCAGGCGCTACCGGACAGTGGTGTGAACAGTGACGTTGGAGGCAGGCGCGACACGGTCTCGTGAAGCGCCGGCGGAAGACCTTCCACGTTCGAGAGACAGGTAACAGACATGCGCAACCTCACGCACACTCGCCGGGCCCTCGCCATGGCCGCGCTGTTCGGCACGGCCCTGCTCGGGGCGCAGGCGACTCCGGTGAACGCCGCCGCGGTAACGTGCAGCGGTTACGGGTGCGACCACAAGGATCCGGTGGACACCGGCTGTTCGGCCGGTTCCACGGTGGTCGACAAGAAGAGCACCGCAAAGGGCGTATTCGAACTCCGGTGGTCGCCCAACTGCCAGACCAACTGGGTCCGGACCCCCGGCTATGCCGGTGGCGGGCAATATCTCAAGTTCACGGTGTGCGACTACACCGCGAGCGGCACCGCGTTCTGCGATTCTTTCAGCACCCAGCCGACCAAGGGTCTGCACTACGGGAACATGGTGTATTCCCGATCGCAGAACTGCGCGAGAGGCCGCGCCTACTGGGGTTCGGGCGGCGCGAACCAGGTCCTCCTGGCTTCCAGCAAGTGCTAGCCCCCCTCACCGGGTGATAGGTCCGGCTTCGGCCGGATGAACCGGCGGCGCGACGGAACCGGGGTACGGACGCGCCGGCGAGCCGTGGCCACCGCGACCTGGCGGCGTGCGGCGGCGCGGGCGCAGCCGGCGGGCCTCGATCGACGGGCGCCACGGTGGAACACGAGGGCCTTCGGGATCACGGTGCAGATGTCGCAGTCCACACCGAACCCGGAGGCCTTCCCGCATTTACGAGATCATCGGCGGCGCCCCGGCCACCGTGTCGAGAAGGGTCGGAGACGGGAACCGGGCTGAAAGGGATGAGTGACCGCTGGGTGAGGTTTCACCACTCCACGCCAGGAAAATTACCCTGCGTAGCAGGTCGATTACAAATAGTTTGCCTTGGTGATGGCCTCCTGGTAGGCGGGGGCACGAGCAGTGGCTGGACGGCGGGGAGCGTGGCGATGGCGATCAGTTTCAGCGTCTTCGCGACCTCGCCGGACGACGACTCCAGTGACACCGCCCTGACCGACGTGCTCGCCCGGGCGCTCCGGGCGCTGCCCGATCCCCGGAGCTGGCGGTCGGATCGCAACGGCATCTGGTGCCGCCTCGGCCGGAACGGTTCGGCGCTCCGGTCCCAAGGCTGGAAGCTGCACGTGTCGGCGACCCCGGCATCGGCGGCGGAGGTGCTCACCCGGTCTCTCACGGTGCTGCTGGGTTCGCGGTCGGCGTTCAAGTTCGCCGCCACGATCGATCACGTGGCGACGCTGACCGCGCGTAACACCGCACGCGGCCATGCGGGCAAGTTCATCACCGTCTACCCCGACACCGATGCCGAAGCGGCCCGTCTCGCCGGCGAGCTGCACCTGGCGACGGCGGGCCTGGCAGGGCCCCGGATCCTCTCCGACCGCCCGTACACCCAGGGCAGTCTCGTTCACTACCGGTACGGCGCGTTCGTCGAACAGCGTCAGCTGACCAACGACGGGTTCTATGTGTGGGTCATCACCGGTCCCGACGGCGAACCCGTGGAGGACCAGCGGCTCGGCCGGTACACGCCGCCGTCCTGGGTCGCCTGTCCCTTCCCCGACAACGGCCTGGGCTCCGCCCACGGCCCGCAGGGCGGAGGCGTGCTGCTCGGGGACCGGTTCCAGGTCCGGGAGGCGATCCGTCATACCAACAAGGGCGGGGTGTACCGGGCACTGGACACCCGCACCGGCGACATGGTGGTCATCAAGGAGGCGCGCCCGCACATCGCCGCCGACGAGTCGGGCCGGGACACGTGCGATCTGCTTCGGGCCGAGGCCCGTGCGCTGAAGGCGATCGAACATCTGAGACTGGCCCCCGCCCTCGTCACGCTGTTCACCCAGAGCGGGCACCTGTTCATGGCCGAGGAGATGATTCCGGGGGTGACGTTGCGCCAGTGGGCCCACGAGCTGATCGCCGAACTCGGCTGGGGGCCGCACCTTCCCCAGGCGCTCGCCCTGGCCGGGCGGCTGACGGAGTCGATGACCGCCGCACACGAGGCCGGGCTCGTGCTGCGCGACTTCAACCCCGGCAACATCATGGTGCGCCCCGACGGCAGCCCGGTGCTGATCGATCTGGAGATGGCCGCGTTCGACAGGGACCCGGCCGCCGGACCCCTGCGCGGGGGCACGCCCGGATACGGAGCGCCCGAACAGTGGGCCGGGGCGGCGCCCGCGGTGTCGGCCGATCACTACAGCCTGGGCGCGACCCTGTGTTACCTGTGCACCGGCGCGCCTGTCCACCTGCTGCCGGAGCGACCGCACGCCAGGCCCCTGGCCGACCGCCTCACCGCATGGCTGGCGGCCCGCGCCGACGGCGCTCTGCCACCCGGGCTGACCCGTTTGCTGGTCGGGCTGATGGCCGAGGAGCCCGGCCGGCGCTGGACGGCGTCGCAGGCGCGCGACGTGCTGGCCGCCCAGACGCCGCGCCGGGCCACGCATCAGGACCGCCGCGACACCCGGGAGATCCGGCGCGACGCCGAACCCAGCGGGCTGCGGGAGGAGTGCGCGCGGGCCGTCACCGGCCTCACCGGCTACCTCATCGGGGCGATGGACCCGAAGTCGGAGCGCCTGTGGCCGGGCACCTGCGCCCATGGAGCCCCGGACCCGCTCTGCGTTCAGCACGGCGCCGCCGGCCCGCTGGCCGTACTCGCCCGGTGTTTCGAGCACACCGGGGAGCCTCGGGTGGCGGAGGCGATCGACGTCGCGGGCCGATGGATCGCCGAGCGGCTGGAAGCCGGTGAGAGGAGACCTGCCGGGCTGTACTTCGGCACCGCGGGCGCCGCCTGGTCGCTGCTGGAGGCGGGCCGGGCGCTGAGCGATGACCGGCTCGTCGGCACCGCGGTCGCCGTGGCCCGCGCCCTTCCGGCGTCGATCCCGATCCCCGACATCACCCATGGCACCGCGGGTGTCGGGCTCACGGCCCTGCACCTGTGGCGGCGCACCGGCGAGGCGTTCTTCGCCGGCCGGGCCAACGCCGCCGCGGACGCCCTCATCGCCACCGCCGACCAGCGGACCGAACCCCTGAGCTGGCCCGCACAGCCCGATTACGCGTCCCGGATGACCGGCAAGCGCCTGTACGGGTTCGCGCACGGAATCGCCGGCGTCGGATACTTCCTGCTCGCCTGCGCGCAGGCCACCGGCCGGGCCGACTGCCTGTCGCTGGCCGGGCGCGTCGGCGACACGCTGCTGACGGCGGCGACCACCGGCCGCACCGCCATGTGGGGCTCCGGCCCCGGCGACGAGCCCACCGCGCCGTACTGGTGCCACGGTTCGGGCGGCATCGCCGCGTTCCTGGTCCGGCTGCATCAGGCCACCGGCGACGAGCGATACGCCCAGTTCGCCGGCAGGTCGGCCCAGGCCGTCATCGATCACTTCTGGCGCCCGGTGCTGGGTCAGTGTCACGGGCTGGCCGGCAACGGCGACCTGCTGCTCGACATGGCGGCGATGACCGGCGACGACCGGTATGCGGCCGCCGCCTGGCGGCAGGCCCGCATCATCCTGGCCAGCGGGGCACACCGCGACGGGAATCTGGTGGTCCCCGACGACCACGCCGACGTCTCCGCCACCTGGGGAGACGGGGTGAGCGGTGTCCTGGCCTTCCTGCTGCGGCTGTGCCACGGTTCGCCGCGGTTCTGGATGGCCGACTCCGCCCCGACCACCCAAGGTCACCGGCGATGACCACCGTCACTCGTGCGCGTCGGCCCGCATCGCGAAGTCGGCCCGGCGACGACCACACCAGGCCGGGGCGCCCCCTCACCCGCGCCGATCTCAGCAAGACGGCGGTCCCCGGCGTCTCACCGGCCCGGACCACCGCCCCGCACCACACAAGTGAAGGAGGTGAGAAATGGAGACGTTGGAGATCGACCTGGTGGCCTCGTTGCGGGAACTGCCCGAAACCGAGCCCACCGAGATCGACGGGATCCAAGCCGCGGACACGTGCGCCTGCGTGGGCCTGTTGACGGTGCTGAACACCGTCTGCATCGGCATCTCGTGCTGACGGTCAGCACGGCGAATGCCGTACGGCGGGCCCGGGACGTGTAGCGGCCCGGTACCGCAACCTCGACGAACACAGGTAAAGCGGCGGCTGAAGGCCGATCCGCGACCCCCGGACGAGGCCGTGGCCTCGACACATCTGCCGCCGGGCGGCCGGTCGCCCGGCGGCAGTGTGGTGTCGGGGCAGGCGTCCGCACAGGGGTGCCGGCACGCGGTGCGTTCCTTCGTTCACCCGGCCATTCTGCCAGTCACGCCGTGATCGGATTCAGCGTGATCGGGCGTGGAACCCCGGGCGTTCACGGCCGAGAAGCTGACCGCACGGTGGCTCCGGTCGCGCCGGAGCGATGACACCGCATATTTCCAGACGTAGGCGACCGGTTCCTTTCTGCCATGTCGAGAACGGCTATTCTGAGCCTTCGCGCCATCCATTTCACCCTGTGCGGAAGGGGATACCGGATTGCCGCATCGAGCGAGGCCGACCGTCACACTGCGTGACGTTGCGGCGGCGGCAGGCGTGTCGGTCGCGACCGCCTCGCGGGCGCTCGGCGGCGGGACCCGCACGGTGACCCCGGAGAACGTGCGGAAGGTCCTGGCGGCCGCCTCGGCGCTGCGCTACACGGTCGACGTCTCCGCGCGGGCGATGAACCGCAAGAGCGACGCCATCGTGCTGGTCGCCGATGACCTGACCAGCCCTTCGATCGCCGTCGTGCTCGCCGCCATGGAACGGCGGGCCCGCCTGGTGGACGGGTTCGTCACCGTCTCCTCCACACGTGGCATTCCCGAGCGGCAGCTGGAGACCGTCCGGAAGCTCTGCGCGTTCCGGCCGCGGGCGCTGGTGCTCACCTCCAGCCGGATCGAGGCGACGGCGTTCAACGGGGGTCTCCTCGACGAGTTGCTCGCCTACGAGCACAACGGCGGCCGGGTGGTGATCTACGGGAGCATCGACCTGCCGTTCGACTCGATCGGCGTCGACGACCGCGGCTCCGCCCGGCTGATGGGCGCCCACCTGGCCGGCACCGGGCACCGGCGGGTGGTGATCCTGGCCGGGACCCTGGACCGGGCCTTCTCCGCCGCCCGTGCCGCGGGGTGCGTGGAAGGACTGGTCACCGGTGGCGTGCGGGACGTGCGGATCATCACCACCGAGGTCAGCAGGCAGGGCGGCTTCGACGCGGTCACCCGGCTGATCCGCGAGGGCCTGGCCGAGACGGATGCGATCGTCGCCGTCAACGACACCGTCGCCGTCGGCGCGCTGTCGGCGTGCCGGGCCGCCGGGGTCGCCGTGCCGGACCGGGTGTCCGTGGCCGGCTTCGACGACATCCCGCTCGCGCGGGACGTGACGCCCCAGCTGACCACCGTCGCCGTGCCGTTCGCGGACATCGGCGCACGAGCGATCAGGCTCGCCCTGACCACCAGGGCGGCAGCGGGGGAGATCACGCGCGAGACGGTCAGGGGCACCCTCGTCGTGCGGGACAGCACGGCGGCCCGCCCGCGCTGACGAGCGCTCCGCCGATGCCGGCCGTACCTCACCGGAGTCCGCATGCCACGGCCGCCCGGTCTGAAGGCCGGGGCACCGCGGACAAATCCGGTGATCGTCCACCGCCAGGAGGTCACGCCGTGCCGTCCGTCGTGACAGAGGATCTCCAACGGGATCCGGCAGAGGATCAGTACGGTGTTCCTCATGGCTGGTCCTCTGGAACCCGACGACCCGCGGCGTCTCGGCGAGTTCACCCTCGCCGGGCGGCTCGGCCAAGGCGGTCAGGGCGTCGTCTACCTCGCGCACTCGCCGGCGGGCGAACCCGTGGCGGTCAAGGTGCTGCTCCGGGACGACGCCGAGGCGAGGGAACGGCTGTCCCGCGAACTGGCCGCGATGGAGAGTGTGGCCTCCTTCTGCATCGCCCGCGTGCTCACCGCCTCGCTCGACCCGCCCCGGCCGTACGTCGTGAGCGAGTTCGTGGACGGGCCGTCGCTGGACGCGCGGGTGCGCGAGCGCGGGCCGTTGCGGGGCGGTGAGCTGGAGAGACTGGTGGTCGGTACGGCGACCGCCCTGGCCGCCATCCATTCGGCCGGGGTGGTCCACCGCGACTTCAAACCGGCCAACGTCCTGCTCGGCCCCGACGGCGCGCGGGTCGTCGACTTCGGTATCGCGCGGGCGCGTGACTCCACGGCCATGACCAGCGTCCTGATCGGCACCCCCGCCTACTTCGCGCCTGAGCAGATCGCGGGGGAGGTCGCCACGCCCGCCTCGGACGTCTTCGCCTGGGCGGCCACCATGCTCTTCGCGGCCACGGGCCGGTCCCCGTTCGCGGCCGGCACCATCCCGGCCACGCTCCAGCGCATCGTCAGCCACGAGCCCGACCTGTCGGAGGTGCCGCCGTCGCTGCGGGAGGTGCTCGCGGCGGCCCTCGCGAAGGATCCCGGGCGCCGGCCGGCCTCGCATGAGGCGCTGGCCCGGCTGATCGGGGCCGCTCCCGCCGCCGGTCAGGAGATCGCCGGGGTGCCGGCGACCGAGCCCGCCGGCCCGGCGCTCCAACGGTCCCGCACCGTCTCGCCGGCGGTCGTCGCGGTGACGGCAGCGGTGGTGGCAGCGGTGGTGGCGGTGGCGGTAGGCGTGTGGCTGGGCGTCGATCGCGAGCGGGATACCCCGGCCGTGGTCGGCGGCACGTCCACACCCGCCGCCGCCTCCACCCCCTCGGAACCGCGGGTCACCGCCACCTCCCGGCCGACGTCCGGCGAGTCGGCGGGGCCGGGCGCCACCCCGCGGCCCACCGCCACGGGCCCCGGCGCCGAGGCGCTCGCCACCGACAGGTTCGAGCGCGAGGTGAGCGACGGTTTCGGCCGGGCCGACCTCGGGGGCGAGTGGCTGGTGGGCGATCCGGCCGGCGCCTACTCCGTGGACGAAGGCGCGGGGCGGATCGGCATCTCCGAACCGGGTTCCGGCCGCAGCGCCTATCTCGGCGAACTGTCGTCGCCGGACACGGACCTCGCCGTCACCCTCGGGCTGGGTGACAAGCCGCTCACGGGCAAAGGGCTCTACGCGTCGGCCGTGGGACGGAAGATCGCCGGCGCCGGCACCTATCGCGCCGTGGTCACCTTCCGCCCAGACGGCGGGACCGCACTCGAACTGCGGCGGTCCGACGGCGAAGGCGCGGAGACCGCGATCAGCGGCGAGCAGATCGTGCCGGAAGTGTCCTCGACCGCCGCGGTGCGCGTGCGCGTCCAGGTCACGGGGACTTCGCCCACCACGCTGCGTGCCAAGGTCTGGCAGGCCGGCGGCGCCGAACCGGCCTGGCAGCTGAGCGCGACCGATTCGACGCCCGCGCTCCAGGCCCCAGGGGGCGCCGGCCTTCTCGCCTTCCTCTCCGCCTCGGCCACCGACGTCCCGGTCACCCTGACCGTCGACGACCTCGACCTGACGGAACCGGCCGGATAGCGCCCGCCCGCACCGCCGTTCAGGAGGGGTACGGCAGGAGCGTCTTGTCGATCTCCTCCCAGCGGGTGCGCAACTCGGCCAGCAACGCCGGGTCCCGCCTGCCGTGATCGGCCTGTTCCCGCTGGTCGCCCGCCAGGTCGTAGAGCGCCTCGCCACCGGCGGTGCGCAGATACTTCCAGTCGCCGCGACGCAGCGCCCGGGCCGACCTGGTCCGCCAGAACAGTTCGCGGCGCGGCGGCCGTGCCCCCTTGAGCAGATACGGAATGAGGCTGTGGCCGTCCAGGGGGTGGTCGGGGGACGGCTGGACGCCCGCTGCCTCAAGGATCGTCGCCGTCCAGTCGTGCGTGACGACCGGGACCCGGCTGACCTGGCCGGGCCGGATCGCCGCGGGCCAGCGCACGATGTTCGGCACCCGGATGCCGCCCTCGTTGAGGCCGCCCTTGCCTCCGCTCAGCGGCCATTGGTACGACCAGCGTTCGCCACCGTTGTCGCTGCTGAACAGCACGATGGTGTCGCGTTCCCGGCCGCCGGCGCGCAGCGCGGCCAACACCCGGCCGATCGCGGAGTCGAGGCTCTCGACCATCTTCCGGTACGTCTCCAGCGAACCGCCGTCGCGATGGGAGAGCGCCTGCGTGTCACCGGCCTTGATCCGGGCGGTGATCTCCGCGCTGACCTTCCGGTCGCCGGGCGCCTCCCAGGGCCAGTGGGGGGCGGTGAAGTTGAGGTTGAGCAGCCACGGCCGGTCGTGGTCCCGCCGTACGAAGTCGGCGGCCCGGTCGGCGATCGTGTCGGTGTAGTAGTCCAGCGACTCGGCCGGCACCTCGCCTTCGTAGAGGTCGACACCGGTGGACGAGATCTTGGAGTAGTAGTCGACGGCTCCGGACAGGTTGCCGAAGAAGACGTCCCAGCCGGACTTGATGGGGCTGTACCAGGGCAGGAAGCCGCAGTGCCATTTCCCGAACATGGCCGTGGCGTAGCCGCCGGCCTTGAGCAGGGAGGCGAGCGTCGGATGCGCGGGCGGGATGCCGACCAACTCGTGGGGCCGGCTGATCGGTTCCTCCAGTCCGCCGCGCAGCCGTCCGGGATAGCGGCCGGTGTAGAGCGCGAACCGGGTGGGTGAGCAGACCGCGGCCGCCGAGTAGGCGTCGGTGAAACGGAGCCCCTCGCGGGCCAGGCGATCCAGGTTCGGCGTGCGGATGTGCGTTGACCCGTAGCTGCTCAGGTCGGCCCAGCCCAGGTCGTCGCCGAGGATCACCAGCACGTTGGGGCGGGGGAGGCGGCCCTTGCCCGGCTCGGCCCGGAACTCCTGCTCGGTGACTCCCGCGTCCGCCTGCCCACCGGGCAGCACCGCGCCCGCGACCGCCGCGGCGGTCACCGTTCCCATCGTCGCGGCCACCCTGCGCCTGCTGACACCGCGTTCCATTAACCCTCTATTCCTATCTGTTTACTAACCGATAGGAATAGTAGGAAATTATGGCGATCTACGCAATGCACAAGAAGACCCCGTGCACGTCCCTCGAACTCCCCGCACGACGGGGATTTGACCTCGCCGCCACTCCGGGCTGTCGGTCACGTGGCATCACGACCATCATCTTGACCTGCGGTTTTGGGAATGCCGACGGGAGGCGGATGGTTGTGTAACACCATGCGCGGGCCGTACGGCCGCTCGTCGGGAGTCTCCGGCGGCGGCCGGGACCGGGCACGCGGGCGAAGACGCCCGCTCGGACCTCGACGACGACGCGGGTCCCTCTGATCCAGGCGAACAGCACGCGGTCCAGGCATGCGCCGGCCACGTGACCACGCCTGCGTGCGTGAACGCGGAGCCCGTTTCCCCGGGTGAAACCCGGCACCGACGCGGTCCGGCCGCGATCACGGCCTCCCGACTACCGAGCGATCCTCAGCGATGCCCCGAACCCCCTCACAGGAGGACCCGGCATGACCCTGTCCCGAATCACCCGCACCCTGCGTACCTTCACTGCCGCCGGCCTGCTGGCCGCGGCCACCGCCACGGCCGGCGTCGCCGTACTGGGCCCCGCGCACGCCGCGTCGGCGGACCAGCACCGGCCCGTCAACGTCGGCGCCGTCCACGAGGGCCGGGCCGCCCCGCTCACCTATGGCCAGGACGTTTCCAACTACCAGCCCGACCACGACTGGAACGCCAGCCAGGCCGAGTTCGGCATCGTCAAGGCCACCGAGGGGCTGGACTTCCGAGACGAGGCATTCGCCCGGCACTGGAAGGAGCTGGACAAGAAGGGCATCGTGCGCGGCGCCTACCACTTCGGCCACCCCGCGAACGACCCGATCGCCGAGGCGGACCACTTCCTGTCGATGGTCGACGGGCAGCCCGCCAAGGCCGGTGACCTGCTGGTACTCGACATGGAGACCACGGACGGCGAGTCCGCCGCCAAGGTGAACGCCTGGGCCAAGGCGTGGCTCGGCCACGTGAAGGCCAAGACCGGCGTCGCCCCGATGCTCTACAGCGGCTGGGACTTCGCCGACACCCACGGTTCCGGTCTGTCCGGGTACCCCCTGTGGGTGGCCCAGTACAGCAAGCCGAAGGGTACGGTCACCCCGCCCGCCGACTGGAAGTCCTGGACCATCCACCAGTACTCCGACACCCCCATCGACCAGAACGTCTCCTCGCTCACCCCCGATCAGCTCCGCGGCCTGGGCCGCCCCGCCCACTGATCGCACACCCGGCCGGCGGCGTGGGCCGTTCGAATGCCGGCGCCGCCGTCCACAGCGATGGCCGGGATGATATGCACCTGCACGTCCGTATTCGTGGCGTCAAGCAGCGCACATAGGTTCGGCTCTCATCGCGTTTAACGGTTGGGGGTATGGTGAAAATCCGTGGATGTATCCGGATCACTCATCTCTTTTGCCCTTATCGTGGGATTACTTACGATCACGCCTGGTTTGGACACGGCGCTGATCTTGCGTACCTCGCTCCTTGTCGACAGAAGATCAGCCTGGGCCGTGGTTCTCGGCATTCAGGCCGGAACGCTGCTGTGGGGTCTTCTGACAGCTGCCGGGCTGTCCGCCCTCCTTGCGACCTCTTCCCTCGCCTACGAGATGCTGCGCTGGGCAGGCGTCGTCTACCTGGTGTGGATGGGTGGCAAGATGCTCTGGCACAGCCGTAGGGGTGACGCAGGTGAGGCGACGGCGTCTGAACAGCCTGAGAGCGGTGGATGGTGGCAGGCGTTCCGTCGCGGCCTGCTGACCAATGTGCTCAACCCGAAGGTGGGTGCCTTCTACGTCGCGATGCTTCCTCAGTTCATTCCCGACGACGTGCCTCACGCCGCGATGGGTGTCCTGCTGGCAGGTGTCCATGTGTGCGAAGGGCTGTTGTGGAGTGCCTTGCTCATCGGGTTCGCCGGTCTGGTGCGTGGCTGGTTGCGCAAGCCGTCGGTCAGGCGTGGCCTGGATCGACTCACCGGTCTCATCGTGATCGGGTTCGGCCTACGGCTGGCAGCGCAACAGTCGTGAATCACCAGCGGGATCTCGGTGAACTCCTACCCGCGAGCAGCCGACACGACCCGACCTGATTTGCGGTCGTGGTCACGACCGCTTACGCTGGCCATTGCCGAAGACCGCTGGTTGTCTCCGAGCCGCACCGGCCCGGAGACCGAAGGACCTCACGGAAGTGAGCGACCCGCGCAGGTGTGATGGAAGCCTTAAGCCGGGTGCCCCATGGGTGCCCGCCGCTATGAGAGCCCCCGCGCACCGCGCTGGGGGCTCGTCCCGTTTCAGGGCCCCCTTCCCCAGCGGCACATCTGGAAGGAGGCCCATGGCGAAGGCGGATAAGGCAACGGCCGTAGCCGACCTCAAGAACAACTTTGAGGGCTCCAACGCTGCCGTGCTCACCGAGTACCGCGGGCTCACCGTCGCACAGCTCAAGGAACTGCGGCTGTCGCTCAGTGGGAACGCGAAGTTCGCCGTGGTGAAGAACACGCTCACCAAGATCGCGGCCAACCAGGCAGGGATCAGCCACCTGGACGACCTTCTTGAAGGTCCGTCCGCGATCGCGTTCGTCAAGGGCGACGTGGTCGAGGCCGCGAAGGGTCTGCGTGACTTCGCCAAGGCGAATCCCCTGCTGGTCATCAAGGGTGGTGTCGTCGACGGCAAGTCGATGACCCCCGCCGAGATCGCCAAGCTGGCGGACCTGGAGTCCCGCGAGGTTCTCCTCGCCAAGCTCGCAGGCGCGATGAAGGCGAAGCAGGGCCACGCCGCTGCCGTGTTCAACGCGCTGCCCACCAACATGGCCCAGCTCGCCGAGGCACTCCGCGTCAAGCGCGAGACCGCAGGCGAGTAGCAGCCGAGGGGGACGCCCGCACCGGGCGCCTCCACCCGCTCACACCCCACACACGGAGGAATCATGGCGAAGCTCAGCACCGAAGACCTGCTCGACACCTTCAAGGAGATGACCCTCCTTGAGCTGTCCGAGTTCGTGAAGCTGTTCGAGGACACCTTCGACGTCAAGGCCGCCGCCCCGGTCGCCGCCGCTGCCGCCCCGGCCGCCGGCTCCGCCGAGGCCGACGCCCCCGAGGAGCAGGACGAGTTCGACGTCATCCTCGAGGCTGCCGGTGACAAGAAGATCCAGGTCATCAAGGAGGTTCGCGCACTGACGAGCCTCGGCCTCAAGGAGGCCAAGGACCTGGTCGACGGCGCGCCGAAGGCGCTGCTGGAGAAGGTCAACAAGGAAGCCGCGGAGAAGGCCAAGGCCGCCCTGGAGGGCGCCGGCGCCACCGTCACCGTCAAGTGACGCTCTAAACGCCTCATCGAGAGGGCGGTCCACCCAGGTGCCGGGTGGGCCGCCCTTTTCGCTGCCCAGATCGTGGCGAGACGTGAGTCCACACCGTCGTCACCGTGCGCCTTCCCACCACTCACCTGGGAGGACGCATGCCTCCGCCGCCCGTCGCCGACCCGATCATGGTCCGCCGGCTCTGCTCGCCCTGTACCTCGGCATCCACGTCACCGGTGAACACCGGCACCGTGAGTACGTGGCCGCCTCCCGCCTGCGCCACGACAAGCGCGGCGATTGAACCGGTCAGGCGTGCGGACGGATCCGGCGGGGCCGACGGTGCGTGCCCTGCCGGATGCCTTCGATCAGGTGCAGGGGCTCGTGGACCAATTGAGGTAGCCGGTGACCCTGCCCCAGGTCACGACCTCACCGTTACAGTGTTCCGTCTTGACCCCGACCAATCTGGTGCGCGCGGAGTCGGAGAAGAACTGGGAGTTGCACATGTAGCCGGCCCTACAGGCAGGGAGGGCGGCTTGCGCGCTGGCCGGTACGGTGGCGAGCGCGGCGGTGGCCAAGACCACGACGGCCAGTACGCGACGAATCATGAATCGTCCTTCCTGAGTACGAACCAGTACAGAGGTCCTGCGACTTCATGGGCAGCCCAACCGATGATCGAAATGATCCGTCCTATAGGAAGAAAACGCAAGGGGGACTCATATTCCACCACGTCCTGTAGAACGACGATCACGTTTATGCATTTGTCGCGACGTCAGCTCCGCAGGGTTCCGCTACCGGCCGTCCCTTGTCGATGTCATTCGGCAACGCCGCCGGCGAACGGCATCGTCTGCCATTGGTCGACGGCCGGCTTCAAAAACTCCATCAACGGGGGGAGTTGCGGCACGAGCGTGAGGGAGGCGATGACCCGCAGCATCCCCACGGCGTTCACGAAGCCCAGGACATGCTCGTTCAACGGCCTCATGCCGTTGCGCCGCGCGCCGCGGTTGTAGGCGGACTCGAGGTCGGGCCCGAGGGCGGCCAGGTCCCACTCAACCGGGCCCAGCGTGACCAGCTCGAAGTCGGCGTAGAGGGCCCCGTCCACCCCGGAGAAGATGTTCGCGGGCGGGGAGTCGCCGTGGATAGGCTGGAGGTCGATCCCCGGGAACGCTCTTTCGAACGCCGTGCGTGAGCGCACGAGAGGTTCCAGGACCTGCCACTCGCGGCGTGCGCGGTCCAGATCGGTCGGACCGATGAGGTCGGGGCGCTTTTCGAGCAGCGCAAGGCTTTCTGCGATGAACTGCGGTTCGGCCGCGGACAGAAACGACAGTCGGCCCGGGTATGCGCGCATCGCGGCGTGCAGGTCAGCGGTAATTTCGGAGTTCGCCACGTAGTCGGGCTCTTTGTCGCGGCCTTCCTCGACGAACTGCCAGAACGTCATCGAGAACCCGTCGCGCTGAACGGGTTCCAGTGGCACGAGAGGGCTGGGAGGGATCACGCGGGTTCCCTGGGCTGCGAGCCACCGTGTCACGTCCAGTTCCGCCTGCTGGCGGCGTACCAGGGAATCGAGGCCCGCGTAGCGCGGCAGGACGGTGGGAATCCGGGCCACGACCGGAGAGGGCGCAAGGTGGACAACGACGGAGAACAGGTCATGGAGCACCTTGGCATCAGCCACGGTGAGTCCGAGATCACGCCCTGCTCCGACAGCCGCGTCGACTGCGGCGGAGGTGCGTTGGGCGATGTGTTGTGGTGTCAGGAACTCGATCACGGCTCGATCGTCGCATGTTCGCAGAGTGGATAAACGACGGCGCACGCACCACCAGTGAGCTCACGCCATCGTCGTCGCCCACGTCTACGCCGTCGCCGACCCCGTCGGCCAGCTCCACGGACACCTCACTTCACGTCATCACGTCGACGGCACTCACAGCCACCAGTCCGGCATCACCGCTGCCCCCGACATCGGAGCGCACCACCAAACCCAAGCCCCGCCACACCGAAGTCAAGACGCCGCAGCCGTCCGCGCCGGCCACCGACCCGGCAATCGCGCCGACCGTGCCGTCGCTGACTCAGCCCTCCGACGCCCCGGCCGCCACCGTGTCACCAGCTGGGCCGACGCCGGAGCAGTCCCGCTCGTGCCCTCCCCCGGCTGGCGGGCGAATGGTGGCGGTGGGTGCGCCGGTGCCGGCCCCGACCGCGCCCCTGGAGGGCGTCCGGCTGCGCATTCGGGCAGGGATCAGGCTTCCTGCCCGAGGGCGAGCCGCCACGTGAGCACGGCGTCGGCTCCTCACACCGGCACAGCAGCCCTTCGGCTGCGGCCTGGTGGCGGGCGAGCAGGATCGCGGCGAGGCGGCGCACCACTTCGCGGTCGGCGTTTCCGGCAGGCCAGGTGCACGCTGGTCAGCGCCCGAGCAGGATGCTGATCTGCGAACCGAACTCCCGGAAACCGAGCGCTCGGGCCACCCGTCGCGACGGCTCCGGCCGCGCCCTCCACTGCGGCACCAACCCGTTCGCCATCGCGTCGGCAGCCGCCGCCGAGGCCACCCGACGAGCCAAGCCACGACCACGATGGCCCGGGGCGGTCAAGACGGACAGATGCGCCGCCATGCCCAGCCATGCCCGATATCCAGCGGCAGCGATCACAGCCCGCCCTTCGCGAATCGCGAAGGCAGTCGAAGCGATCTCCTCCAGACCGCTCTCCTCCGCGTCCTGCCGGCCCACCGAGGCCACCAGCTCGCGAATATCGTGATGATCCGCCGGCAGGCTCTCGACCTCGCTCTCGGTATGAGCGGCAACGAAATCCCCAGCGTCGAGGTATGCCAGTGTCGCCGGGCCCAGAACGTCGAGGGCGGGCAGCTGAGGCGGAAGCAGAGCAAGATCAATATTGGTTCGAGCGATATAGCGGAGCAGCGTGCCCCGCACCGGCGCTATCAAGTCAGCGCTCGGTACGGTGGCCAGGACCGCTCCGTCCAGCGCGATGACGCCCGCCCACCCCGGCGGGCACAACCACGATCCCGGCGAGACCACGATACTCACGCCCCCACGTTCGGGAAACGCGACAGGAACACGAGCCAGGTCCGCCCACAACTGGCGCGCCCGATCCAAGGAACTCCGCGACATTCCTCGATGATCCCCGCTGGCAAGGCACGCGACCAACCTGTTTATGGCCCAGGGGCCACTCCGAATCGCTGGCCAAGTCCGAGAAACGTGCAGCGCTCGAAAGATCGTTGCCTCTTATTGGCCATGACTTGCCACTGGTACGAGGACCCCGACCAGCCTGGGGAGCGCGTCTTCATCCCCCTGCTGCGGCGAACGCGTCCAAGACCCGGACGCCGAATGCCGCTGCGGGCTCCCCGTTGACGAGCTGCGCCGTCTCCGCCGCGATTTGGTCGCCGCCCGCCACGAGATCACCACCCAGGCCCGCGACTACTCAGCCCTCTACTCCGCCGTCGCCGCGGAGAAACGAGCGGTCCGCTGACCGGGCTGCGTTATGACTGGCCTTCTCTATATTTGCGGGATGCTGCGATTATTCGTCGTTCTTCATCCTGTCTGGTTCGCCACCGGGCTGATGGTGGCCAGGCTGCTGTTGATCGTCGGTCTGGCGATGGGTACGACCGCTGTCGGCTTCGGCGGCGAGTGGCAAGGCACCTTCGTCAACGCCGTGATCACGCTGGTGGCGTTGGGCCTGACCGCCTGGCTCGGCTGGTGGCGGGAGACCGGGCTGACCGTGATCAGGCCGCTGGCGTGGTGGCCGGTGATCGGGCTGGCCGTCAGCGCCGCGAGTTACCTGCCCTACGGTATCGATCCTGCCAGGCGTGACCTGCTGCCGTTCCTGGTCGGGATCGCTCTGGTCGGTGTCAACGAGGAGTTGTTCTACCGCGGGGTGGCGCAGCACGCCATGACGCCGCTCGGCCGCTGGCGGTGCTGTCTGCTGGTGGGCGCCCTGTTCGGCGTGGGCCACGTCAGCCGCTACATCCTGACGGGCGGTTCTCCCGTGGACACCGTCTTGCTGGTCGCCGAGACCGCCGTGTTCGGTTTCGCCTACGCCGCGGTCCGCTACCGGAGTGGAGCCCTTCTGCCGCTGATCGTCCTGCATGCGGCGGAGGACACCGTCCTTCTGCTCAACCACGAACACGTCCCCCTCCTGCACGAGGTCCTGATGACCGTGGCCCTGGCGGCCTGGGGGTGCGTGGTGCTCGCGGGAAGGCGTCGTACGGCGAGCGGTTAGCGCGACGCCCGATTCGTCGGCCGGACAGGAGCGTCACGGCCGTCGCCGTATCTATGGACCGACAGAGCGTCGCCGTTCGTCCGCGCGGTCATCCACCACACAGACAGCGAAACCACCCTCCGCACCCACAACGCCAGGGTGATCCGGCCCAGCAACGCCGGGAACACCGTCCTGCCCGCCGCGGTGTCCCACACGACCAGCTCGCCGTCTGACCACCGCGAGCAGGGCAGCATGATCCCCCGCTACATCGCCTGGCGCAACCGCAAACACCGACAACCCCCGCCTATGAAAGATCGTCAATAGGGCGAACGTGGCCAGACGCGGCACTAGGCCGGGGTAATGCGGAGCAGGCCCACCGCGTTCTTGGTGAGGGAGAGTACGCGGTTGAACTCGGCGGGACGGTCCATGCTGAAGATCGCGTTCCGGGCAAACGTCGTGGTCTTGTTGTGGTTGTAGTTGTTATTGGTCGCGTCGACCAGCCAGGCCTCCACCCGGATCCGGTCGCCGAACACGCTCTTCGGGATGCTGCGGATGGTCAGCTTGGTCGACCGGTTCCTGGTGCCGGTCTCGGCCTGGTAGTTCCAGTACA
>NZ_JAKNTW010000032.1 GCF_022213955.1 Dolomitihabitans soli
TTAGGGTCATCGCGGGCTTCGGACTTTGTCATTCATGCAGAGAAATTTGTCAGTAGTGCACCGCCACACGTTGACTCCGCATCAGGCGAGCGCCCTGCGTGTGCCCGTCGAAGCCGTAAGGAGCTTCTGCGCCCCGCATAGCCACTCGTCGAGGACCTCTTCGACGGGAATGTCCTCGGGCCGCCAACGGGTGCATCACGAAATCTCCGGCATAGACAAGATCGGCCCGCAAGCAGCCAGGCAGCACACCACCAGTCTGCTCACCGAGCCGACCGCTGGATGACCTACGTGCCTAACATGCCTGACTGAGCAAATGCGGGTTGCCGGCCGCGTAGTTCTCCGCCCGCAGGTAGGTGTGGTCGACGTGGCCCAGCCGGTGCCGCTCCAGCGCGGGCACGCCCTTGACCCCGATCGGCGTGTAGGTGATGTTCAGCGCTTGGGCCGTCAGGCAGGCGGCCACCGAGATGTCGAGGTCCTCCAGATGGGAGGAGGCGCCCGACAGCGACGTCAGGGACGCCAGGAACTGTGGGCAACCCCTCCCGTCCACGATGAGCGTTCAAGGAAGGGCCGAGCAAGGCCGACTCCGCCCAGGCGGGGCAGTGACGGCTCCGGCATCCTGAGCGCTCGCGGCCGGGCGGGGGGTCCAAAAGGACTCCCGCCTTCGGCGTCAGGTCAATTTTGTGCTAACTCCGGTGCGCATCGGGCTATGAGCTGCGACATGGGGGGCGCATGATCCTGTCTCAGCAATTGAAACGATTTGCTCGGGGGCATGGAAGCGGCATATGCGCAGATCTGCGCAGTGGAGCGTCATCCCCCTGGACGAACCATTCAGGGCTTCGCAGGAGGCCTTGAGGGATGACATCGACAAGGAGTGCCTTCGTGTCCGTCACGCTCACGCCGTACGACCTGACCTGCGAGAGCCGTACGACCCCGCTCGGCCTGGACGAGAGCGCGCCGCGGTTGTCGTGGAAGCTGGCCGATCCGCGCGCCGGGCAGGCCCAGACCGCCTACCGGCTCCGCGTCGGAACGGTGTACGACAGCGGGGTCGTCGCGTCGTCGAACACCCTCGACGTCACGCCCGACGGGCTGGAGCTCGACCCGGAGACGCGGTACGACTGGACGGTCACCGTCTGGGACGCCGACGGGCGGGAAGGGGCCAGCGCGTCCTCGTGGTTCGAGACCGGGCTGATGGGCCCGGAGCGGTGGGCGGGGACGAGCTGGATCGAGCACGATCCGGCGGCCGACCCCGCCCTGGACCCGCCCACGTTCGGCGAACCGCTGCCCGAACGGCTGGACACGTGCCCGCCCGCCCGCCTGTTCAGGAAGGCGTTCACCGTAAGGGAACGCCCGGTCCGCGCCCGGCTGCACATCACCGCCCGCGGCCTCTACGTGCCCTTCCTCAACGGCGGCCGGGTGGGCGACGGCGAGCTGGCCCCCGGCTGGACCGACTACCGCCACCGCGTCCAGTACCAGACCTACGACGTCACCGACCTGGTCGAGGCCGGCCAGAACGTCGTCGGGGCCCAGGTCTCCGACGGCTGGTGGAGCGGCTACCTGGGCTTCGACCGGCGCCGCCACGCCGCGCACTACGGCGTGCGGCCGCAGCTCATCGCCCGCCTCGTGGTGGAGTACGGCGACGGCGGGCGCGAGGTCGTGGTCACCGACGGGTCGTGGCGCGAGAGCGACGGCCACATCGTGCACGCCGACCTGCTGATGGGCGAGGTCCGTGACGCCCGGCTGGAGCAGCCGGGCTGGGACCGCCCCGCCTTCGACGACTCCACCTGGCGACCGGCCCGGGTGGCGGGCGCCGACCACCAGACGCTGATCGGCATGCTCGACGAGCCGGTGCGCGTCATCGAGGACCTCCAGCCGGTCGCGGTGACCCCGCTGCCCGGCGGGCGGCTGCTGGCGGACCTGGGGCAGAACATGGTGGGCCGGGTCCGCCTGCTGATCCGGGGCGCGGCGGCGGGCACCAGGATCGCGCTCAGGCACGCCGAGGTGCTCGACGACGACGGCGAGCTGTACGTCGCCAACCTGCGATCGGCCGAGGCCACCGACGTCTACGTCACGGCCGGCCGTACGGAGGAGGTGTTCGAGCCCGCCTTCACCGTGCACGGCTTCCGCTTCGTGGAGATCACCGGCCATGCCGACGTCGAGGTGACCGGCAGGGTGATGCACAGCGACACCCGGTTCGTCGGCGAGTTCTCCTGCTCCGATCCCGACGTCGAGAAGCTCTGGGCCAACATCCGCTGGGGGCAGCGCGGCAACTTCGTCTCGGTGCCCACCGACTGCCCGCAGCGTGACGAGCGGCTCGGCTGGCTGGCGGACGCCCAGGTCTTCCTGCCCACGGCCTGCTACAACGCCGACGTCTCCGCCTTCTTCCGCCGGTGGCTGCTCGACGTCGTCGACGGGCGGTCGCCGCAGGGCGCGTTCCCCGACGTGGCCCCGGCCGTGGACCGCCCCGTGCTGAATCGGGAGGGCGCGCCGGGCTGGGGCGACGGCGGCGTGCTGATCCCCTGGCACCTGTACCGCGTCTACGGCGACCTGCGCACCCTCGGCCGTTGCTTCCCGGCGATGGCCCGCTGGGTCGACTGGATCGCCGAGGGCAACCCCGACCTCGTCTGGCGGCACCGCGTCGGCAACCACTACGGCGACTGGCTCCAGGTCGACGCGGAGACCCCGCGCGAGGTCCTGGCCACCGCCTACTTCGCCCGCAGCGCCGCCGTCGTGGCCCGCGCCGCCCAGGTGCTCGGACGTGACGACGACGCCAAGAGGTACGGCCGGCTGGCGGAGGAGATCGGTGCGGTGTACCGCGACTCCTTCGTGGCAGCGGACGGCGTCGTCAAGGGCGACACCCAGACGACCTACCTGCTGGCCCTCGCCTTCGACCTGCTGCCCGCCGACCTGGTCCGCCCCGCCGTGGACCGGCTCGTCGCCGCCATCGAGGCCAACGGCGACCGGCTCACCACCGGCTTCCTCGGCGTCGCCCTGCTCTGCCCGGTCCTGACCAGGTACGGCAGGACGGACGTGGCCTACCGGCTGCTCCACCAGACCGGCTACCCGTCGTGGCTCTACTCGATCAGGCACGGCGCCACCACGATCTGGGAACGGTGGGACGGCTGGACCGACCACGCCGGATTCCAGGCCGAGGAGATGAACTCCTTCAACCACTACTCGCTCGGATCCGTCGGCGAGTGGCTGTACGGGAGCGTCGCCGGAATCGACCAGTCGGACACCTCCATCGCCTACGACGACCTGGTCATCGCCCCGATCCCCGGCGGGAACCTCACCTCGGCCGCCGCCCGCTTCGACTCGCCGCGCGGCCCGGTCGCCACCGCCTGGACGCTCACCGGCGGGGTGTTCGACCTGGAGGTGACCATCCCGCCCGGCGTCCGCGCCGCCGTGCATCTTCCGATCGACGGCTCCCGCCACGAGATCGGCTCGGGGACCCACCGCTTCACCGTTTCCGACAAGTCCAACTAACTCTCCCAGGGGTGGGGTTGGCCCCACCCCCAGAGGGGATCTGGGTACCTTCCCGCGTCGTGGCCGCGACCGTAGCGTCGGTGGCGACGAAGGGGGTAGTGCCCATGAGCGGTGTGAGCAGGCGGGGTTTCATCGGTGGAACGGCGGCCCTGGGCGGGGCCGTGACGGTCGGCATGAGGTCCAAGGGAGCGCCGGAGGGAGCACCGCCGCTGGGGCCGGTGACCGTACGGCCGGGCGACCCGCGTTACGCGGACCTCGTGGTGCGCCGGACCAACCAGCGTTTCCGCCACGAGCCCGAATACTTCCAGGTGGTCGGCTCGACGGAGCAGGTCGTCAAGGCGGTGGGCGACGCCGTGCGCGCGGGCCGGCGGGTGACCGTCCGCAGCGGCGGCCACTGTTACGAGAACTTCGTCGGCGACGGCGCCCAGGTCGTCATCGACATGTGCGAGATGTCGGAGGTCTACTTCGACGAGCGGCGCGGCGCGTTCGCCGTCGAGCCCGGCGCGACGCTGATGCAGGCGTACCGGAAGCTCTACCTCGGCTGGGGGGTGACCATTCCGGGCGGGCAGTGCGGAGGCGTGGCCGCCGGGGGCCACATCGTCGGCGGCGCGTACGGCCCGCTGTCCCGGCTGCACGGGTCCGTGGTCGACTACCTGCACGCCGTCGAGGTGGTGGTGGTCGACGCCGCCGGCCGGGCGCGGGCGGTGGTGGCCACGAGGGATCCGAGCGACCCGAACCACGACCTGTGGTGGGCCCACACGGGCGGCGGCGGGGGCAACTTCGGGATCGTGACCCGATACTGGCTGCGCGATCCCAAGGCCAGGGGCGGCGACCCGACGCGGCTCCTGCCGAAGCCGCCCCCCGAGGTGTTGTCGAACGTGGTGGCGTGGGGATGGGAGGGGATGACCAAGGAGTCCTACCGCACCATGCTGCGCAACCACGGCGAGTGGCACGAGCGCAACAGCGCGCCCGGCTCGCCGGCCAACGCGCTGTGGAGCGTGTTGCTCATGTCCTCGGGCAAGGACGGCGGTCTCCTCTCCGCCAACCAGGCGGACGCCACCGCGCCGGGTGCGGAAGAGCTGTTGCAGGGGTACGTGAAGGCGCTCACCAAGGACGTGGCGGCCGAGCCGTACGTCTCGCCAGTCGAGCGGTTGCCGTGGTACCAGGCGGTGCGTTCCTTCGCGCTCGACGAGAGCCTGGAAACCGGGCTGTACAAGGGCAAGTCGGCCTACCTGCGGAAACGGTTCACCGACGAGCAGGCCGACACCGCCTACGACCACCTCGTCACCTCGGCGCCCGAGGGCGCGCAGGGCGGCCTGTGGCTGGCGTCCTACGGAGGGCAGGTCAACGCGGTGGCCCCGGGCGCGACGGCGATGCCGCAACGCGACTCCATCCTCAAGGCGATCTACCTGTCCACCTGGGAGAAGAACGACGAGAAGAACCTCGACTGGATCCGCGGGTTCTACCGGAAGATGTACGAGAAGACGGGCGGCGTGCCGGTGCCCGGCGACAACGCCGACGGGGCCTACATCAACTACCCGGATGTGGATCTCGCCGACCCGAAGTGGAACACCTCGGGGGTGCCCTGGCACACGCTGTACTACAAGGACAACTACCGTCGCCTCCAGCAGGTGAAGGCCCGCTGGGACCCGCGTAACGTCTTCAGGCACGGGCTGTCCGTCACCAAGTGACCTCTTCGCCGGGATCGGCCTGGCCACCCGTACGGCCGGGCCGGTCCTACGTAAATTTCAGAAACACTCATCTTCCGTGCGATGTCTGTCGCCCTGAGTGACCTGCGCGTTGGCATCGGTACGGCCGATCTCCTGTGGACGCGTTCGTTGACCCTCTGTTCTGACCCGGCCTAACTTTCCAGTCCCGTCCTTCAGGCGAGATTGGATACTCCGTTGAAACGATTTAATCGATGGCTGGCGGTGGGTGCGGTCATGGCCGTGGTCACGGCCGGGTCATGGCAGGCGGCTTCGGGAACCGCGGCCGGCTGCCGGGTCGACTACACCGTCGCCTCCGAGTGGAGCTCCGGCTTCACCGGCAACGTCACCGTCACCAACCTCGGCGACGCGCTCAACGGCTGGAACCTCGGCTGGGCCTTCACCGCCGGGCAGCAGGTCACCCAGGGCTGGAACGCCACCGTCACCCAGAGCGGCACCCAGGTCACCGCCGCCGACGCCGGCTACAACGCGAGC
Source organism: Dolomitihabitans soli (assembly GCF_022213955.1). GTDB lineage: Bacteria > Actinomycetota > Actinomycetes > Streptosporangiales > Streptosporangiaceae > Streptosporangium_A > Streptosporangium_A soli. Next base: position 5,685 of record NZ_JAKNTW010000032.1, read on the forward strand.
CTCCCCGCGGGCGGCAGCGCGACCTTCGGCTTCAACGCCACCTGGAACGGCACCGCCAACCCGGTCCCCGCCTCCTTCGCCCTCAATGGCGTGACCTGCACGGGAACGTCCACCCCCGACCCGACGCCGACGATCACCCCCACCCCGACGCCGACCTCCACGGTCATCCCCGCAGGCGCGAAACAGGCGGAAGACCTCAATCGCGGTTTGATCAGCGTCCGCTCGGGCAGTGGAAATCTTGTCAGCTGGCGCCTGCTGGGCACCGATCCGTCAGGCGTCAGCTTCAACCTGTACCGGGGCACGACGAAGGTGAACTCCTCGCCGATCACCGGTTCGACCAACCACTTCGACAGCGGCGCGGCCGACACCGCCTCCTACACCGTGCGGGCCGTGGTCGGCGGCGTCGAACAACCGGCCTCCGAGGCGTCGCTGCGCTTCGGCGACGGCTACCTCAACGTGCCGATCTCCCCGCCGGGCGGCGACTACGCGGCCAACGACGCGAGCGTGGGCGACGTCGACGGCGACGGCCAGTACGAGATCATCCTCAAGTGGGACCCGTCCAACGCCAAGGACAACTCCCAGAGCGGCGTCACCGGCAACGTCTACGTCGACGCCTACCGGCTGAACGGCCAGCGGCTGTGGCGCATCGACCTCGGCCGCAACATCAGGGCCGGGGCCCACTACACCCAGTTCCAGGTCTACGACTACGACGGCGACGGCAGGGCCGAGGTGGCCATGAAGACCGCCGACGCCACCGTCGACGGCACCGGCAGGGTCATCGGCAACGCAGGCGCGGACCACCGCAACTCCGGCGGCTACATCCTCAGCGGCCCCGAGTACCTCACCATGTTCAACGGCCTGACCGGCGCGGCCATGTCCACCGTCGACTACGTGCCCGGCCGCGGCACCGTCTCCTCCTGGGGCGACTCCTACGGCAACCGGGTGGACCGCTTCCTCGCCGGCACCGCCTACCTCGACGGCCAGCGCCCCTCGCTGATCATGGCCCGTGGCTACTACACCCGGGCCGTCGTCGCCGCCTGGGACTTCCGCAACGGCAGCCTGACCCGACGCTGGACCTTCGACTCCAACTCCTCGGGCAACGGCGCCTACGCCGGCCAGGGCAACCACCAGCTCTCGATCGCCGACGTCGACGCCGACGGCAAGGACGAGATCATCTACGGCGCGGCCACGATCAACGACAACGGCACCGGCCTGTACGCCACCGGCTACGGCCACGGCGACGCCCTGCACGTCGGCGACCTGATCCCGAACCGTTCCGGCCTTGAAATCTTCACCATCCACGAGTCCGGCAGCCAGCCCGCCGCCGACGTCCACGACGCCCGCACCGGCCAGGTCATCTGGAGCCGCCCCAACAACGGCGGAGCCGAAGGTCCGGGCCGCGGCGTGGCCGCCGACATCAACGCGGGCAGCACCGGCGCCGAGTTCTGGGGCTCGGGCACCAACATGTCCGGCGCCTACAACACCTCGGGCGGCTCCGCCGGCCGCCAGCCCTCCTCCGCCAACTTCCTGGCCTGGTGGGACGGCGACCCGGTACGCGAACTCGTCGACGCCACCCGAGTCGACAAGTACGGCACCAGCTCCGACACCCGCCTGCTGACGGCGAGCGGCGTCCACTCCAACAACGGCACCAAGTCCACCCCCTCCCTCTCCGGCGACCTGTTCGGCGACTGGCGCGAGGAGGTCATCTGGCCCACCAGCGACAACACCGCGCTGCGCGTCTACAGCACCCCCACCCAGACCGACCGCCGCATCGTCACCCTCATGCACGACCCCCAGTACCGGGTGGCCGTCGCCTGGCAGAACACCGCCTACAACCAGCCACCCCACCCGAGCTTCTTCATCGGCAACGGCATGAGCACCCCACCCACCCCCAACATCTACGTCCGCTGACCCACAGGCCCCACCACCACTCCCTGGGCCGCCAGGCGGCCCAGGGACCGCCCCTTCCTTCAGTACGGCATGCGCAAGCAGTACGGCATGCGCAAGCAGTACGGCATGCGCAAGCAGTACGGCATGCGCAAGCAGTACGGCATGCGCAAGCAGTACGGCATGCGCAAGCAGTACGGCATGCGTAAGTGATCGTCGGATCGGCGGCTGTCATCCAGAAGCTCGAAACCCTGGCCAGTCGTACGCGCGGCCGTCACGTTTGAGGGTGTCACCGCAAACGCTCGCCACCCCAAGGTCGTCCGGGACCGCCGACGTTCAGGCACCGCCCAAGGCTAGGCTCCACGCATGACTGAGTACGTGCAGGTGTCGACGACGACAGACAGTCGTGACACGGCGATGGACCTTCTCCGGTCGGCAGTCGAAGCGGAACTGGCGGCGTCCGGCCAGGTGTTCGGCCCGGCGACGTCGGTGTTCTGGCACCTCGGCAAGCTGGGTGAAGCCGAGGAGTGGCAGGTGGTGCTGAAGGCGACCGCTGCCCGCTACCCAGAGCTTGAGGCGCACCTGATAGCCCAGCACCCGTGGGACAACCCAGAGGTCACGTTCACCTCGATTGACGGCGGATCGACTGCATACCTGGACTGGCTGGGACGGACGACAACATAGCCGCACGCTCACGCACCTCGGCGACGAAGGGCAGCGACGCATGCCGTTCGAGTCGTTGCAGGACCGCGTGGATGCGTTGCCTTGGGCGTATCGACGCCACATCAACGGCAAGCTGGACGGACCGGCCGAGGACGGCGGCGGCCTGTTCGACCTCTCCACCATCGAGATGCGCTTCGGCCAGCCACGTCAGATAGAGCGCCTTATCCCTGGCATGTGTGTCGTCGAAGGTCGCAAGCGCATGCTCCAAGGCAGGTACGGCTCGCGATGGCCGATGCAGGACGCTCCAGCAGCGACCAGTCATGATCTGTAATTCGGTTTGATCAACCCACATAGCCCAATCGGGGTCAGGCTGGGAGCCGTGTTCTCCGAGCGCGGCAGCGGCTTTCGCCAGTGCTGCTTCCATTTCCCGCTGCTGTTCGGCGAGAGCATGCGCCCACGCGGCACGCTCGTACAGAAGCGTTCTTACTGCGGGGGGTGTTTCGTGGTCGGCGATACGGCACGCGGCATCTGCTTCCTTCGCTCCGGGCTGGCCTGTGCTGACCTTGAGGTATGCGAGGAACGCCAGTGAATTGGCGAGCAAGGACGTGTCCCCGGCGTCCGTGGCGGCCGACAGGCTGTGCTTGAAGAGTCGGCGCGCCTCGGGGTGCCAACCGGCGTCGAAGGCGGCCCAGCCTGCTTGCTGCGCCTGCTCGGCAGCCATGCCTAGAAGCGCCCGCCCTGTTTCGTCGGAATAGGTGGACTGGTCCAGAACGGTGCTGGTGGTGTCCAGTTCAGCAAGGTACAGCTGGTAGGTGTCGGCACCGCCGAGGATGTCGTCGAGGCGGCGAAGCCGGGCGATTCGTCTCCGCAGATGCTCGACCAATTCTCTGTTGACGCGCCGTCCTCGCGATAGCTGGGCGAGGGGCGCGGAGGCGAGGGCGAGGCCGGTTGCGGCGGCGGAGACACCAAGGAATTCTCGGCGAAGCACGTCATCATCATCCGCGCAATCAGGGGACATTGCGAATAGGGCGTCCTCGTCCATACCGAACACACGGCTGTAGAGCACGGGGTACGGGTCTTTCGGTTTGTGCCGTCCCGCCTCCCAGTCTTTGATCATGCGGATCAGGGAGTCTCGCGCGGGAAGTCGGGCGCGAGTGTGTTCGTCGGCGGCCTCGGCCAGCTCTTTTGCCATCTCACGTTGCGTCCAAAGGCGGCGACGCCGCTCATTGCGTAGCCGGTTTACCCAGGCCGGACGATTGTCCATCGGGTGCACCTCCGGATGGAGTCGGGGGCTGCCACGTCTCCCCTCGTGTCTCCCTCAGTCTCCCCTATTCGCACTGTCAGCGCTTGCCTACACACGGTGTGATGAGAGCGAAGCCGTAAATGGCGGGACCCGCAGGCGCTGATATCGCCATACGGGTCCCTTGATCGCACGTGGAGGTGCGACCCCATGGGACACAGTAAGGCAGCACGGCACACGACCGGGAGGCCGCAGGTCACCGTGCCCCGGCAGAGTTTCGACCGTGAGCGTCGCGCGGTAGCCGTTCGCCTGGATCTCCTTGAGCCCTCGTGGGTGGTGTGGTTCGGCGTGGGCTCTCGGCAGTTTTATGCCGTCCCCGTGTGGGACTGTCCGGGGCCATTGATCGTTCAATCGCTCGATGTCGAGGATCTTGTCGAGCAGATGCGCGCCGCCGAAGACGGAAGCCGCGTCCCCACCCGGTGAACGTCAACGACGAGCACCTCCACGTCTCCGCTTCACTTGGGATTCCCCACCGCGAGGTGCCCCTGATGTACGTGTGGGAGGTCGACGACGCCCACGGCCGGAAACGGTCCGGCGTCACCGGCTTCCGGCACCGCGCGGTCCTCGACCTGTTCCAGGCGATGTGCGGCATGCCCGATCCCGATGCCGCAGGGATACTACGCGCCGCGATGCTCGATGCCTTCGCCCGCCGACCCGCATACATCTACTCTCCGGTGCTCATGCGCCTCTAGCGCGACGAAGTCACCGGCGGGATCCGCGTCGAAGGCGGCGCCCCATGAACAGCGGATATGAGGCTGCTCCTGATTTATGCTCCACGCACCCGAACGCGCCTGCGGGTTGTCGTACGGCGCGCTCGACTGTGTGGAGGGCCACGCCTTCGATGTCGGCGTCTGGGCGTACGCTCCCGTCACTCCCACACAGATCGATGGGCTGCGGGCCGCCGAGGGCGTGGCGTTCGCCAAGCTCGTCGACGAGGTTCTGCAGGCGGGAGTGATCACGGTTGCTCTCGCCGTCGGCGACCGGCTTGACATGGCCGAGACCGTCCATCCCGAGCAGGTCAGGGGAGACGCGTACGGCGGAGTGATGGATGCGGCGGGTCGTCTATGAGGTCGTGAATCCGCCAGCTTGTGACCGGAGCGATTGATTGAGTAGCGGGACATCACTCTCAATTGACCGCTACAGGACGGAACTCATGTCCGCAGTCACCAGGTCCGTCGATGTCGCCGCCGCGCCGTCTCGATCGCCGTTGATAAGTTGGCTCGCCGTCGTCTCGGTGATGATGGGGATTTTTGCGATCGTCACCACCGAGATTCTTCCGATCGGGCTGCTGACCTCCATCGGGTCCACTTTTCATATCTCGGACGGCACGGCGGGTTTGATGATGACGATGCCGGGGATTCTCGCCGCCATTGCCGCCCCCTCGCTCACCGTGATGACCGGGCGAATGGATCGGCGATTGATGTTGTGCGCGCTGATGCTTTTGCTGGCATTGGCCAACTTTCTCGCCGCGGTGGCGCCGAATTACCTTGTCATGGTGATCTCCCGGGTGCTGGTCGGGCTCACCATCGGGGGATTCTGGTCCATCGGCGCCGGCCTTGCCGCGCGGCTCGTACCGCAGGAGCGGGTCGCCACGGCCACCGCCGTGATCTTCTCCGCCGTTCCGCTGGGTTCCGTACTCGGCGTCCCGGCGGGCACTCTGCTCGGGTATCTCGCCGACTGGCGGACGACGTTCCTCGTGATGGGAGTCTTCGCCGTGGGGGTGCTCGTCGCGCTGATCGTGCTGTTGCCCCCGCTGCCCGCCGTACAGGTGACCCGTCCGCAGGTTCTTCGTGGGTTGCTTCGTGGCGGTGGCACCCGGGCCGGGCTGGTGGTGACGTTCCTTGTGGTGATCGCCCACTTCGGCACCTACACCTATATGACTCCCTTCCTGCAGCAGGTCACTCAGGTCAGCCCAGAGCTGATCACCGTGTTCCTGCTGATTTATGGTGCCGCTGGAATTGTCGGCAATTTCGTCGCCGGTGCCGTGGTGCAACGCAGCCTGCGCGCCACGTTCACGGTCAGCGCATTCATGATCGCCGCCGCGGCCCTGCTGTTGCCCGTCATCGGTGATCGGGCCGTCGGGGCGATCGTGCTGCTGATCGTTTGGGGCCTCGCCTATGGGGCCGTGCCGGTCTGCTCGCAGATCTGGTTCTTCAAATCGGCCCCGCACGCACCGGAGGCGGCCTCCGTCATCTTCACCGCGTCATTCCAGGCGTCCATTTCCATCGGAGCCCTGGCCGGTGGATTCATCGTGGACACCACCTCCGTTTCGGCCGTCATGGCCCTCGGCGGAGCGATCGCACTTCTCACGGTGGTGGCGCTACGAGCTTTCCGTACGCCAGGCCAGGACGCGACGGCAGGAAGCCCGATTCGAGAAGTGAGCGGGACCAGGGCATGAGGTCGGCGCCGAGCGTGGACACGCACGTACCCCGGATCATGTCGCGCGCGGCGGAAGCGCCGCGCGCGATGGCTCGGCGTCAGGCGCCGAAGGCGGCTGCGTTCTCGCGCACCCACTGGGCGAACGTGCGGGCTGGTCTGCCGGTGACCTGTTCCACGGTCGGCAGCACGGTGTAGCCGGCCTCCGGCGGGTTGGTCCGCATGGTCAGGAAGAATTCGATGTCCTCGTCGGAGTAGCCGGTCTGGCGCCACCGCGCGACGGCCTCGTCCTTGGTGAGTTCGACGAAGCGGATGTCGCGGCCGAGGACTTCGCTGATCGTGCGCACCTGCTCCGCCGGGGTCAGCGCCGCCGGGCCGGTCAGCCAGTACTCCTGGCCGGCGTGGCCGTCGGTGGTCAGCGCGGTCGCGGCGACCGAGGCGATGTCCGCGTCGTGGATCATCGCGCTCCGGGCGTCGGCGAACGCCTCGCGGACGACGCCCTCGTTCTTCACGGACTCCGCCCACTCCAGGGCGTTGGACATGAACTCCACCGGCGCCAGGTGGGTCCACTCCAGGCCGCCGGCCTCGACGGCCTCCTCCAGCGGGCTCTTCGTCACGTCTCCCTTGAGGATCGTCACCTTGCGGACGCCGGCTTTCTCCGCCAGGTCCACGATCTCCGCGCCGTTGGTCAGCGGCGCGAAGTCCGCGCCGTTGAAGCTGATCAGGTGGGCGGCGCTCACACCGGCGAGGGCTTCGGCCAGGCTCGTGGTGTCGGTCAGGTCGCCGGCGACCGCCTCGGCGCCCGCGGGGAGGTTCGCCTTGGCCGGGTCGCGGGTGAGGGCGCGGACCCGGTGCCCGGCGGCCAGCAGTTGCTCCACGAGAGGGCGGCCCACGTTGCCGGTGGCGCCGGTCACAAGAACGGTAAGAGAGGTTCTGTCGGTCATGGCGGAGACGCTATGAGCATTGGCGGTCAGCTCCTGTCCGCGATCGGCGCGAGAGCACACTCAGCCCGACCGCCGGATCTGCCGGAAGGAACCGGTCAAGCGTTCCTGGGCGGGGCCAACGGCTGTTCGGCGAAGGATGTAGATCTTCTGGTGGGACTGCGATCTGTGGCTATGGCCTGGGAGTTCGATGATCTGCCGAGCTCAGCTTGTCGGCGGCCGGGCCGGTGGGAAGCGGGATGGGCGCTGCTGGGGCCCGGGACGGCGTCGCCACCGTCTCCAGCGGTTCGCGAAGCTCCTCGGCGAAGTCGCCGAGCAGCCGGGCAAGCCGTGCGGTCTCGACGAGCAGTCCCACGTGTCCTCGCCGGGGAACCACGATCAACCGGCCCTGGCGACATGCCCCAAGGAACTCCCGCTCGTTCACCCTGAACGGATCACGTGAGCCGTTGACCAGCCAGACTCGCCCCGGATAGGCCGCAAGGGCGGCGAGTTGGTCGTGCGCCGCCACCGCCTCGACGGCCGCCGGCATGACCTCGCAGGAGAATCCGCCCGTCATGACCGCCCTCCCCACTGTCCGCGGCAACGCGACGGTGAAACCGAGGGCACTGATCCGGTTGGCGACCTCGGGATTCCGCGCCGCCAGGGCCGCCGCACGGCGGTAGAAGCGCAGATGGGCATGATCCGGCAGCGCCGTACAGCCCATGGGGACCAGTCCGGCGACACGTCCTGGAAAGCGCTCAGCGGTTGCAATCGCGACATATCCCCCGAGCGAGAGCCCTGCCACCAGGGCACGCCCACCCACCTCGTCGATCGCGCCCGCCACTGCCGCCACCGCGCCTTCCATGGTGAACGACTCGCCCCTGCGCAATCCGTGTCCCGGTAGGTCGATGGCTTTGATCGGGTTGCTGGTGATTCGGGCCATCACCGGATTCCACATGGTGCGGCTCACTCTGATTCCGTGGATCAGCACGATCGGCACGGTCATCTGCTTCCCTTCTCGACTAAACGCAACGCGACGTTGCGTTGTGTTCGGATGATACGCTCATCCTCATGGCACCGCGCAAACAGCAGCAGATCTTCCGCGCCACGCTGGCGATGCTGGCCGAGAAGGGTTACGAGGGTCTGACCGTTGAAGGGGTCGCAGAGCGTTCAGGGGTCAACAAGACGACGATCTACCGCTGGTGGCCTTCGAAGTCCGCGCTTCTCGGCGCTGCGCTGCTGGAGTCCGACCTCCTGGAGTTCGACGCTCCTGACACCGGCACGCTTCATGGCGACCTCGTCGCCCTCACCCGCCAGATCGTCACACTGCTCACCGAGCCGCCCGCCGCCGACATCGCCGTGGCCGCTCTCGGCGCCGCCGTACGCACTCCTGAACTGGCATCGAGCGCACGCACCTTCTTCGCCGAACGGTTCGCCCGGGAGAGTGTGATCTTCGAGCGTGCGCGTGAACGGGATGAGCTACCCGTGCACGCCGATCCGCTATTGATCATGGACCTGCTGGCCGGCGCCGTCTGGATGCGCACCGTCTTCCGCCAACTCCCGCTCGAACCCGGCTTCGCCGAGCATGCGGTCACTACGGTGCTGTCGGGAGTGGGGTAGCCCCTCGGTCGCGGCACCGACCGACGTTGCGACGTCCTAGGGCATGGGGTCGGTGACCAGGCCGGGTGGGAGGGGGCGGGTGTGGAGGATGTCGAGGCGGGAGACGGCTCGGGTGAGGACGACGTAGAGGCGGTTCATGCCCCGGGTTTCCGATTCGGTGATGGCCGCGGGTTCGGCCACCACCACGTGGTCGTACTCCAGGCCCTTGGCCATGGCGGCGGGGACCGCGGTGACGCGCCCGTCGCCGTCGCCGGGGGCGGCGATGTCGAGGCCGAGTTCGGCGCGGAGCCTCGCGGTCAGGGGGGCGAGGTCGGCGTCGGCGGCGATGACGCCGATGGAGCCCTCGTGGGAGAGGGCCTCGCGGACCGCGGTGACCGTCGCGGCGGCCAGGTCGGGCACCTCGCGGATCTGGAGTCTGCCGTCGGTGCGGAAGGAGCGGGTGGCGGGCACGTCCACATCCAGCGCGTGGAGGAGCCGGTTGGCGATGGTGACGACCGCGGCGGGCACCCGGAATCCGGTGGTCAGGGCGATGACCTCGGCGCCCGGCTTGCCGAAGTGGGTGAGGCTGTCGTGCCACTCGCGGGCCGCCCACGGCGTGGTGCCCTGGGCCAGGTCGCCGAGCACGGTGATCGAGCCGTGCTCGCTGCGCCGTGCGATGGCCCGGCACTGCATGGCCGACAGGTCCTGCGCCTCGTCGACGATCACGTGGCCGTAGCCCTGCGGCCGTTCGAGCAGCCCGGCCACCTCGTCGATGAGCACCGCGTCCGCCGCCGACCACCGGGCGCTCTTGTAGCTGCGCGGCGGCTTCGCCCACGCGATCGCGTCCTGCTCGTCGGCGGTGAGCGTGTCCTTCGCCGCCGCGGCCAGCGCCGCCCGGTCGCCCAGCAGCCCGGCCACGACCTCCTCCGGCCGTACGGCGGGCCAGACCGTGTCGAGGAACGGGACGACCGCCCTGCCCATCTTCCGGGTCCAGATCGCCCCCGGCATCCGCCCGCGCGCCTCGGCCTGCCGCTGGAGCAGCCCGACGGCCCGTGACAGCACCCGTTCGCGGCCCACGCCGTACGGCAGGGCCTCGCGCCTGGTGTCGTCGACGATGCGCCGCAGTTGATCCTCCGTGACCCGCCACCGGTAGGAGCCGTCGGGCACGCTGACCGGCTCGGCGGGTCTGCGGATTCGTGCGTAGAGGGCGCGCCGCAGCACCGCCGCCATGCGCACGTCGTGTTTGATCGTCGCGGTCGTGTCGTCGTCGGCGGCCCGGATCTCGACGCGGCCCAGCAGGTGTTCCATGGTGGTCTGTTCCACGTCCACCTCGCCGAGGGCGGGCAGGACCGCCGAGATGTAGCCGAGGAAGGCCCGGTTCGGGCCGAGGATCAGCACGCCGCCGCGGGAGAGCCGGCGGCGGTGCGCGTAGAGGAGGTAGGCCGCGCGGTGCAGGCCGACGGCGGTCTTGCCGGTACCCGGTGCGCCCTGGACGCAGATCGACTCCTCCAGGACGGCTCTGACCAGCTCGTCCTGTTCCGGCTGGATGGTGGCGACGATGTCGCGCATCGGGCCGACGCGCGGGCGTTCGATCTCGGCGGTCAGGAGGCGGCTCGCCGTGCCCGTCTCCTGGCCCTTGGCGAGGTGTTCGTCTTCGAAGCCGGTGAGGTGGACGGAGTTCCTGGCCCAGCCGAAGCGCCGCCGTACCGAGATGCCCTGGGGGTCGCGGCCGCCGGCCTTGTAGAACGCGCGGGAGACGGGGGCGCGCCAGTCGATCACGACCGGTTGCTCGCCGGTGTCGCCCGACAGGTGTCTCCTGCCGATGTAGTAGCGGTGGCCGGAGTGGTCGCCGGCGTCGGGGCCGAAGTCGAGGCGGCCGAAGAACGGCGGGCCGTCCGGCGCCTCGCTCAGTTCCTTGGCGAGACTCTTCAGGTGACGGCCCAGCCGTTCCGCGCTGTAGCGGTCGCCGGCCACCTGCTCGCCGATGATCACGTTGTTCTGTGCGCCGTCGATCATCCGGCGGATCGCTGTCCGGCATTTCTCCAGGTAGGCCCGTTCATCGTCCAGTTCAGGCATGTCAGCACCTCTCTTAACCCGGTCAATAGTTTAACTCGGTTAAGGTATGCTTCTGCCATGACGGGATTGCGGGAACTCAAGAAGCGGCGGGTGCGCGATGCGATCTCGGCGGCGGCGATCACGCTGTTCCTTGAGCGCGGGTTCGACGAGGTCTCGGTGGCGGAGGTGGCGCAGGCGGCGGAGGTGTCCAAGCCGACGCTGTTCAAGTACTTCGCGACCAAGGAGGATCTCGTCCTGTTCCGGATCGCCGACCATCGGGGCGAGTCGGCGCGGGTCGTACGGGATCGGGCCGAAGGGGAGACGCCGCTGGCCGCGCTGCGACGGCACTTCCTCGACGGGCTGGCCGCGCGCGATCCGGTCACCGGGCTCAACGACCACCCGGGGGTGCTCGGCTACCACGGGATGGTCTTCAGCACGCCGAGCCTGCTGGCCAGGGGGTTCCAGCACATCGCCGGGGAGGAGGACGCGCTCGCCGAGGAGTTGGGCGGCGATCTGACCGCCCGGCTGGTGGCCGCGCAGGTGCTCGCCGCCCAGCGGGTGCTGGCGAGGGAGACCTGGCGGCGGCTCTCGGACGGCGAGCGCGCCGACGACGTCTACCCGGAGGCCGTCTGGGCGGCCGAACACGCGTTCGCCCTGCTTGAGTGCGGCGTGGGGAGCTGAGCGAGGGGGCGGGGACGAGTCGAGGCCCCCACCGCTGGAGCGGTGAGGGCCTCGATGGCGAGGGGGTCGTCAGGACGTGGTGGCGGGGGTCTTGTCCTCGTCGACGGGGCGCGGCTCCGCGCCGGCTTCGAGCGCTTCGATCGCCTCGACGGACTCGTTCCGGCGGTCGGCGCGGTATTCGCGGACGGAGTAGGCGATGGCGCCGACCCAGATGAGGGCGATGATGATGTAGGCGACCGTCTGGACGCCGCTGGAGGCGTCGATCCAGTCGCTGCGCAGCAGGGTCCTGACGTTGGTGAGGATGATCACGCCGCCCACGGCGGAGCCGAGGATGCGCGGCGGGATGTGCCGGACCAGCCAGGCGGCGATGGGGGCGGCGATGACCCCGCCGAGCAGCAGCACGCCGACCCAGGCGAAGTTGATGTTCTCCGAGCCGATGCCGAACAGGAAACCGACGCTGGCGGCGATGGCGACGAGGAACTCGCTGGCGTCGATGGAGCCGATCACCTTGCGCGGGGCCAGCCGGCCGCTGGCGAGGATGGCGGGGGTGCCGACCGGTCCCCAGCCGCCGCCGCCGGTGGCGTCGACGAAGCCGGCGACCAGGCCCAGCGGCGCGAGGAATCGCTTGCGCAGGGGCTTGCCCAGGTTGCCGCGCGGCAGGCCGAAGGCGGTGAACCGGATCAGGATGTAGACGCCCAGTGAGAGCAGGATGATCGACATGACCGGGGCGGCGAGCTCGGTCGAGAGGTTGGAGAGGAAGGTGGCGCCGGCGAACGCGCCGACGGCACCGGGGATGCCGATCTTGGCGACGACCTTCCAGTCCACGTTGTTGAAGCGCCAGTGCGAGATCCCCGAGGCGAGGGTGGTGCCGATCTCGGCGAGGTGGACGGTGGCCGACGCCGCGGCCGCGTTGGTGCCGATGGCGAGGAGCAGCGTCGTCGAGGTGACGCCGTAGGCCATGCCCAGGCTCCCGTCGACGAGTTGTGCGGCTAGGCCGACCAGGCCCAAAAGGATGAGCGCGCGCACATCTACCCCTTCCTACTATTCCTACTCTAAGGATAGGGATAATCGTCTTTCATGGGGAGGGGTTCCGTCAAGTCGGTACATAAGGTCAAGGGGGACAGTCAGAAACGATCAGGAGGTCCCCCCGGTGCGAACGCTCTTCCCGGAGATCGAGCCGTACGACGAGGGCATGCTGGAGGTGGGCGACGGGCAGCGGATCCACTGGGAGCTGTGCGGCAACCCCGACGGCAAGCCCGCCGTGTTCCTGCACGGCGGTCCCGGCGGCGGCATCGTGCCCGTCCACCGGCGGCTGTTCGACCCGGAGGCGTACCGGATCCTGCTCTTCGACCAGCGAGGATGCGGGCGGAGCACGCCGCACGCCGGCGCCCACGACGTCGATCTCTCCGTCAACACGACCTGGCACCTGGTCGACGACATCGAGCGGCTGCGCGAGATGGCCGGCGTGGAGCGGTGGCTGGTGCTCGGCGGCTCGTGGGGGAGCACCCTCGCGCTCGCCTACGCCCAGACCCATCCCGGGCGGGTCACCGAGCTGATCACGCGGGGCATCTTCATGGTCCGCCAGAAGGAGCTCGACTGGGTGATCAGGCAGGGCGTGTCCTTCCTCTTCCCAGCGGAGTGGGAGCGGTTCCTGGCCCCCATCCCCGAGGAGGAGCGTGGCGACCTCTTCGCCGCCTACCACCGCCGCATCACCGACCCCGATCCCACGGTGCGCACCAAGGCGGCCGTCGCGTGGAGCGTCTGGGAGGGGACGATGACCTATCTCAGGCCGCGCCCCGAGGCCGTCGCCATGCACGCCGACCCTGCGTTCGCGCTCGCCTTCGCCCGCATCGAGACCCACTACCTCGCCAACCACGGCTTCCTCGCCGAGGACCAGCTGCTGCGCGACGCGGGCAGGCTGCGCGACATCCCCGGCGTGATCGTCCAGGGCCGTTATGACATGTGCACGCCTCCGGTCACCGCCTGGGAGCTGCACCGCGCCTGGCCGGAGGCCGAGTTCCACCTGGTCGAGGAGGCCGGCCACGCGGGCGACGAGCCCGGCATCCTGCACCACCTCATCGAGGCCACCGACCGCTTCCGCTGATACGCGCTGCCAGCCGCCTGCCAGGTCGCTGACAGCGGGTTCCGGAATCGTGAGAGCACAAGCACTCACGGGGAGGAACACCTCAGATGACCCATGCCTTCGAAGCCGAAGGGCTGGTCAAGCGATACGGCAAGACGACCGCGCTGGCGGGGATCGATCTGGCGGCGCGCCGGGGGACGGTGCTCGGCGTACTCGGGCCCAACGGCGCGGGAAAGACGACGGCCGTGCGCATCCTGGCCACCCTGCTGCGCCCCGACGAGGGCCGCGCGGCGGTAGCCGGCCTGGATGTCGTACGGCACGCCGCCAAGGTGCGCCGCCTGATCGGCCTGACCGGGCAGTACGCCTCGGTGGACGAGGACCTGACCGGCACCGAGAACCTGGTCCTGATCGGTCAGTTGCTCGACCTGCGCCGACCGGCCGCCAAGAGCAGAGCGGCGGAGCTGCTGGCCGACTTCGGGCTGGCCGAGGCGGCGGACCGGCCCGCCAAGACCTACTCCGGTGGCATGCGCCGCCGGCTCGACCTGGCCGCCAGCCTCGTCGGCCGCCCCGACGTCATCTACATGGACGAGCCCACCACCGGCCTCGACCCGACCAAGCGGGAAGACGTGTGGAACATCATCCGCAACCTGCTCAGCGACGGCGTCACGGTGCTGCTGACCACGCAGTATCTGGAGGAGGCCGACGCGCTGGCCGACGACATCTCGGTGATCGACCACGGCAGGGTGATCGCGCATGGCACCCCCGCCGAGCTCAAACGGATCGTCGGCGGCCAGACCATCCTGATTCGCCCCGCCGACCCCGATCGGCTGGCGGAGGCCGCCACGCTCCTCGGCGCGATCGCCGGCCGGACACCGGAATCGCCCAGCCGGGGCGTGATCACCGTCCCGGTCGACGGCGACGCCGCCTTCACCGAGGTCGTCCGCGGGCTCGACCGCCAGGGCATCGCCGTCACCGAACTCTCCCTCCGGCTGCCCAGCCTCGACGAGGTCTTCTTCACGCTCACCGGCCGCCACACCGACGAGGAGGCAGCGGCATGACCATCGTCGCCGATCGCGGCACCACCCCCACCGGCCTGGCAGAACGCCCCTTCGGGCTGGTACGGCACAGCCTCGCCCTCGGCAGGCGGAGCCTGATCAAGACGCTGCGCACCCCCGAGCAACTCCTGGACGTGACCCTGCAGCCGGTCGTCTTCGTCGTCATCTTCGTCTACCTGCTCGGTGGCGCGGTATCCGGTTCCACGGATGACTACCTGCAGTTCCTGCTGCCGGCGATCATGGTCCAGACGGTCCTGTTCGCCGCGCCGGCGACCGGGGTGGGGCTCAACACCGACATCAAGAAAGGGGTCTTCGACCGGTTCCGCAGCCTGCCGATCGGCCGGTCGGCACCGCTGATCGGATCGGTGCTCGGCGACCTGATCAGGTATGTGGTGGCGATGGCCTCGCTGCTGGCCTTCGGTTCTCTGATGGGGTTCAGGATCCAGACCGATCCGTTCTCCGCGCTGGCCGCGTGCCTGCTCACGATCCTGTTCGCGTTCTGCGTGAGCTGGGCGTTCGTGTTCCTGGGCGTGCTCATGCGCGAGCCGGGCGGCGTGCAGGGGGTGGCGTTCATGTTCATGTTCCCGCTGACCTTCGGCACCAGCATGATCGCGCCGGTGGACACGCTGCCGGGCTGGCTGCAGGCATGGGTGAGCGTCAACCCGGTCGCCCACGTGATGGACGCCAACCGGGGGCTGATGCTGGGCGGCCCGGTGGCGGGGCCGGTGGCCTGGACGCTGCTGTGGTCGGCCGGGCTCCTCGCGGTCTTCGCGCCGCTGGCCGTACGGGCGTACCGGCGGCGGGCTTGAGAGGCCGGGCTTGAGACGGCGGGCTTGAGACGGCGGGTCTGAGGTGGCGGGCTTGGGACGGCGGGTCTGAGGCAGGGTCTGAGGCAGGGCCTGGGGGCTGGCTGGGGCGTCGGGCGGGGGCTCGGGTTTCCCGCGCTGCCGGCCGTACGCGGTCAGAGGTGCTTGACCTGGGCCAGGGCGTCGGCTCGGGACAGGCCGCTGCCGTGGGCGTAGGCGGCGGTGAAGGCGGCGTCGCCCAGTTCGGCGCGGAGGCGGTCGATCAGCCGGGCCACGTCGGGGTTGAACCGGTCGGGGGCGCCGCGGAGCTGTTCGGCCGCGCCGAGTGCCACCGCGGCCGTCCGGAACTCGCCGAGGCAGGCCCACCTTGCCGACACGGCGACGCTCAGCTTCGCCACGACCGGCATGTCCTTCGTTTCGAGCGCGTACTCGACACCCCGTACGGCCAGCCGCCCGGCGGCCTCCGGATCTCCCCGGTCGACCGCCAGGTGCGCCCGCGCGGCCAGGACCAGGGCCCGGAACTGCGGCGCGACGAAGGACGACTCCTCGATGAGGTGCGAAGCCCGTTCGTACTGGTCGGCCGCCTCGTCCAGATCACCGTCGATGCGGGCCAGATCGCCGAGCGAGAGCCGGGCGAACGCGATGTTCCGGGCGGCGAACCGGCGCTCGCCGGGCTCGATCATCTCCAGCAGTTCGGCACGGGCCTTCGCCATGTCGCCCTGCCGGATCCGCACGCTGGCGAGCCAGATCTTCTGGTGGCCGAAGTCGTCGTCGGGATTCAGCTCACGAGTGAGCTTGATCGCCTCCTCCAGTGCCGGGATGGCGCCGTCGAAGTCGCCGAACAGCGAGTGCGCCTCCGCCAGTGAGGTCAGCGCCATGCTGAGCGCCCACCGCTCGCCCATGGCGCGCAGTTCCGCGACGGAGGCGACGAGGTCCATTCGTGAGCCCGCCATGTCGCCGTCGTTCTCCTTGAGGGCGGCCCGGATCGTGAGCAGGACTCCGCGCACCCACGGGTCGGGGTGCCCCAGCCTCTGCCCGATCACGGACAGGCCCAGCTCGATGTCGTCGGTGAACAGCGCGAAAACCGGTTCGATCACGAGGAGGACGGGGTGGCTCCGCGGGACCCCGGCGGCGACGCTGATGGCCCGCATGCGCTCGGCCACCCCCTCCAGCCGGGCGTAACCGCCGGTGATGGCCTTGCTGATCAGGAAGAGGGCGGTGACGATCAGCCGCGCCTGCTCGGGGCTCTCGCCGGGCACGTCCAGTGCGAGGCGGAACCAGCCCACCGCCTCCACATGGTTGCCGCGAATCGTCCAGAACATGCCCAGCGCCGCGGCCAGCCGTACCGCGGTGTCGGCGTCGCGGGCGTCGGCGGCGAAGTGCAGCGCGGCGAGCAGGTTGTCGCGCTCGGCGAGCAGTCGATGGATCCAGCGGAGCTGGTCCACGCCGCGCAGGTGCGGTTCGGCCCGCTCGGCCAGCTCCAGGAAGTAGGCGGCGTGCGCGGCGCGGAGCTCGGTGACCCGGCCGCTTCGGGCCAGACGCTCCAGGGCGTACTCCCTGATCGTCTCCAGCATCCGGTAGCGCGGGCCTTCGCCCTGCTGGAGGAGCGACTTGTCGACCAGCGCCGCAAGCAGGTCAAGGTTCCCGCCCAGGTGCTCGGCCGCCTCGGTGGTGACCCCCGCGGGGAAGACGGCCAGCGCCTCAGCGAACCGCCGTTCCTCGTCGTCGAGCAGCTCCCAGCTCCAGTCGACCACCGCGCGCAACGTCTGGTGCCGGGGCAAAGCCGTACGGCTGCCGCCGCTCAGCAACCGGAACCGGTCGTCGAGCCGCTCGGCCACCTGGTCCAGCGTGAGGGAGCGCAACCGGGCGGCGGCCAGCTCGATCGCCAGCGGCAACCCGTCGAGCCGCCGGCAGACCTCCACCACCAGCGCGGTGTTGTCGCCGGTGAGCCGGAACCCCGGCCGGACCGCGGTCACCCGGTCGAGGAACAGCCGCACGGCCGGGCTTCCCTCGGGAGGAACGCCGGGCACGGGCAGCGGGAGCGGCGGCACGGGACACAGCGCCTCGCCGAGGATGCCCAGCGGCTCCCGGCTGGTGGCGAGCACCCGTAGCCGGGGGCAGCGGCCCAGCAGTTCCTCGGCCAGGCGCGCGACCGGGTCGATGAGGTGCTCGCAGTTGTCGAGCACCAGGATGGGCTCGCCGATGGACAGCGCCTCGACCAGGCGGGCGAGCGTGGCCGGCGCCGCGGCCGGCGTGGGCGAGCGGTCGAGATAGCCGTCGCCCAGCGCGCCGAGCACGGCCTGCGGCACGTCGTCGGGGTCGGTCACCGATGCGAGCTCCACCAGCCAGGTCGCGTGCGGCGAGTCGGCGGCGACGGTGGTGGCGAGCCGGGTCTTGCCGGCCCCGCCAGGGCCGACCAGGGTCACCAGGCGGCTCTCCTTGAGCTGCCTGCCGATCCGCTCGATCTCGGGGGCCCGGCCGACGAAGCTGGTGAGCGGGGTACGCAGGTTGCCTCGCGGTCTCGCCGCCGCCCGCAGCGACGGGTCGGCGCGCAGCACCGCGAGGTGGGTTCGCTGGAGCTCGGGCCCCGGATCGACGCCCAGCTCGCCGGCCAGCCGCCGCCGGAAGCCCTCGTAGTCCTCCAGCGCCTCCGCCTGCCGTCCAGCCGCGTAGAGCGCGCGGAGGAGCAGGTCGCGCAGCCGCTCGCGGAGGGGGTGCCTGGCGGTCAGGTCCTGGAGTTCGGCGACGAGACGGGCGTGCCCGCCGTTGGCCAGCTCGGCCTGGACGCGGTCCTCGGTCGCGACGAGCCACGCCTCGTCGAGCCAGGTGACGGCCGAGGCGGCGAAGGGGGCCTCGGTCACGTCGGCGAGCGCGCGGCCACGCCAGAGGCCGAGCGCCTCGTTCAGCCGCCTCGCCGCGGTCTCCGGGTCGCCGTCGTCGAGCGCACGGCGGCCCTCGCCGGCCAGCCGCTCGAACCGGTACGCGTCGATGGCCTCCCTGGGCACGTCGAGCCGGTAGCCACCGGGATCGGAGCGCACCAGATCCGCGCCGGGAAGCACCCGGCGCAGCCGGGAGACCAGCGACTGCAACGCGTTGGCCCGGTCGGCCGGCTGGGAGTCGCCCCACAGCGAGTCGGTCAGCTGGTCGAAGGTGACCAGGCGGCCGGGGTCGAGGGCGAGCCTGACGAGCAACGCGCGCAGTCTGGCGCCCCCGACCTCGACGACCTCGTCACCGGCCGAGTCACCGGCGGAGACCTTGAGCGGACCGAGGATGTCTATCCGCATGAGGCCGCGCGCCGCCGGAGATCAGCCGCCGCTCTTGCGGCGGAAGGATCGGCGGTTGCCCGCCGGGCCGTGCGTGCCGTGGACCTTCGAGCGGTCCTGGGGGCCGCCCTTCGCGTTGGCCTCGGCCTGACTGTTGCGCTTGGCCTCCAGCGCCTCGCGGAACTTTCGCTTGAGCTCGTCGTCGGGGTCTACTTCGCCCGCGACCTCTTCGGGGAGACCTTCAGGTTGTGATTCGGCGGTAGCCATGCGGACATCTTCTCATGCCGCTGATGAGGTGAGATGACTGGCAATACCACCCTCCTTGAGATTGGATTTCAGGAGTTGCCCTCAAAATCCGTAAGGTGATCCCAACGATGGAAACTAGTCGGCTTCTGGGGTTTTGTGGCCGTGAGTGGGGGAACGTCAACTTGAACGGCCATGAGGGATCTTCGGCGTTCCCACCGATCGCCGACTACGGGTTCCTGTCCGACTGCGAAGTCACCGCGTTGGTCGCGCCCAGCGGCAACGTCGAGTGGCTCTGCCTGCCAAGACTCGACTCGCCGAGCGTGTTCGGGTCGATCCTGGACCGTGGCGCGGGCGGGTTCCGGGTGGGCCCCGCCGACCTGCGGGTGCCGGCCGCGCGCCGTTACCTGCCGGGCACCATGGTGCTGGAGACGAGCTGGGGCACCCCCACGGGCTGGGTCATCGTTCGCGACGTGCTGCTCATCGGCCCCTGGCACCACGAGAACGAACTGTCCCGCACGCACCGGCGGGCGCCCACCGACTACGACGCCGAGCACGTGCTGCTCCGCACGGTCCGGTGCGTCAGCGGCGAGGCCCAGGTCACCCTCGACTGCGAGCCCATCTTCGACTACGGCAGGACCCCGGCCGTCTGGTCCTACACCGACCGCGGCTACCACCAGGGCCTCGCGCGCGCCGAGGGCATCGGGGTGGAGCTGAGGCTCACCACCGACATGCGGCTCGGCTTCGAAGCCGGGCGCGCCACCGCGCGCACCCTGATGCGGGAGGGCGAGACCCGCTACTGCGCGCTGTCGTGGACCGAGCACGAGCCGCCGCACACCTACGAGGAGGCGTACGGCAGGCTGGTGTGGACCGCCCACCACTGGCAGCACTGGCTCGCCCGCGGCGACTTCCCCGACCACCCGTGGCGCAGCTACCTCGAACGCAGCGCGCTCACCCTCAAGGGCCTGACCTTCGCCCCGACCGGCGCCCTGGTCGCCGCGGCCACCACGTCGCTGCCCGAGACGCCGGGCGGCGTGCGCAACTGGGACTACCGCTACAGCTGGATCCGCGACTCCACGTTCGCCCTCTGGGGCCTCTACACGCTGGGCTTCGACTGGGAGGCCGACGACTTCTTCTGGTTCATCGCCGACGTCGCTGAACGTGACGAGGAACTCCAGATCATGTACGGCGTGGACGGCGAGCGCGACCTGACCGAGCACCTCCTCGACCACCTCAACGGGTACGAGGGCGCGCGGCCGGTCCGGGTCGGCAACGGCGCCTTCGACCACCGTCAGAACGACGTGTGGGGGGCGGTGCTCGACTCGTTCTACATCCACATCAAGTCGCGCGACGGCCTCGACGGGCGGATCTGGCCCATCCTGAAGCGTCAGGTCGAGGCGGCCATCAAGCACTGGCGCGAGCCCGACAGGGGCATCTGGGAGGTGCGCGGCGAGCCGAAGCACTTCACCTCCTCCAAGATCATGTGCTGGGTGGCCCTGGACCGGGGAGCCAAGCTCGCCCGGTTGCGCGAGGACCCGGACCTGGCCGCACGCTGGCAGGCCGTCGCCGACGAGATCCACGCCGACGTGTGCGCCAACGGCGTCACCGAGCAGGGCGTCTTCACCCAGCACTACGACACCGACGCCCTGGACGCCTCGCTGCTGCTCATCCCGCTGTTCCGCTTCCTGCCGTCCGACGACCCGAGGGTCCGGGCCACCGTGCTGGCCATCGCCGACGACCTGACGGTCGACGACCTGGTGCTGCGCTATCTGACGAAGGAGACGGACGACGGCCTGAGCGGCGAGGAGGGCACCTTCACGATCTGCTCGTTCTGGCTGGTCTCCGCACTGACCGAGATCGGCGAGCTGACCCGCGCCCGGCGGCTGTGTCAGAAGCTGCTCTCCTATGCCAGCCCGCTCGGCCTCTACGCCGAGGAGATCAACCCCGCCGACGGCCGCCATCTCGGCAACTTCCCGCAGGCGTTCACCCACCTCGCGCTGATCAACGCGATCATCCACATCGTCAGGGCGGAGCGCTGGGAGGCCGAAGCCGGGCCCCGCCCCTGGACCTCCAGGGAGATGTGAGATGGCGGATCCCCGCTGGACGTCCCTCCCCGAGCTGGTGCGGGACGCGGCGGGCCGGTTCGGCGACAGGGAGTTCCTCCGGTTCCCCGAGGGGTCGCTGACCTTCGCCGAGGCCGACGCCGAGTCCGACCGGCTCGCGGGCGTGCTCGCCGCCCGCGGGGTACGGCCGGGCGACCGGGTGGCGATCATGATGGACAACGTCGCGGGCTGGCCGCTGAGCTGGCTGGCGATCCTCAAGGCCGGCGCGGTCACCGTGCCGGTCAACGTCCGTTACCGCACGGCCGACCTGGGCTTCGTGCTGCGCGACTCGGGGGCCGCGCTGGTGCTGTCCGCGCCCGCGTACGTGCCGCTGATGCCGCCGGGCACGCGCGTCCACACCCTCGCCGACTTCGACGGGGAGCGGGCGGAGGCCCCCGCCGTGCCGCCCTGGGAGGTCGCCAACTTCCAGTACACCTCGGGCACGACCGGCTTCCCGAAGGCGTGCATGCTGTCGCACGACTACTGGCTCAGGACCGCGTGGTTCGTGGCCGAGCAGACCGGGCTGCGCGACGACGACGTGGTGCTGATGGCTCAGGCGTTCTCGTACATGGATCCGCAGTGGAGCGCGGTGATGTGCCTCATGGCCGGTGTCCCGCTCGTCGTGCTGCCCCGCTTCTCCGCCTCCGGCTTCTGGCGGTCGGCCCGTGAGCACGGCGCCACGATGACCTACGTGCTGGGCACCATGCCGCTGCTCATGTCGAAGCAGCCGCCGCACCCGCTGGACCGCGAGCACCGGATGCGGCTCGTACTGTGCTCGGGCATCGCCCCGGACCTGCACCGCCGGTTCGAGGAGCGCTGGGGCGTCGCCTGGCGCGAGCTGTACGGCTCGACCGAGAGCGGGCTCGACCTCAGCGTCGAGCCGGACGCGGCTACGACGGTCGGCACCGGGGCCATGGGCAGGCCGCCACCCGGCAAGGAGGTCCGGGTGGCCGGTCTGGACGGCGGCGCGCTGCCCGACGGCGAGATCGGCGAGATCGTCGTCCGCGGCCTGCCGATGATGAACGGCTACTGGAACCACCCGGAGGCCACGGCCCACTCGATGCGCGGCGGCTGGTTCCACACCGGGGACCTCGGGTTCCGCGACGCCGCCGGCTACGTGCACCACGCAGGGAGGATCAAGGACATGATCAGGCGCGGCGGGGAGAACATCTCGCCCGCCGAGGTGGAGAGCGTGCTCGAAACGCACCCGGCCGTCCTCGCCGCCGCCCTGGTGCCCATCCCCGACGAGCTGTTCGGCGAGCTGCCGAAGGCGTTCGTACAGCTCAATCCGGGTCACGCCGCCGACACGGAGACGGCGGCCGTCCTCGTCGAGCACGCCCGCCACCGGCTCGCCGGCTACAAGGTCCCGGCCTACCTCGAATTCGTCGAGAGCTTCCCGATGACGCCCTCGGCCAGGATCCAGAAGCGGCTCCTCCTCGACCCGCCCCGCGACCAGCGGTCCGGCGCTTACGACGTGGCGGCCGGCTCGTGGCGCGAAGGGCGATCGATGATCGACATCACCGTACGGCAGGACGTCGCGATCATCACCCTCAACCGCCCCGCCAAGCTGAACGCGCTCACCGGCGACATGCGCAGGCGGCTCGCGGCGGCCCTGCGCCAGTACGGCGACGGCACGACGGTCAAGGGGATCGTCCTCACCGGCGAGGGACGCGCCTTCTCGGCGGGCGAGGATCTCCGGGAGGCCGTCGCCGACCCGCCGGGCGGTCTCGTCGGCGAGGTCGAGCTGTTCCACGACATCACCAGGGCGGCACTGGAGACGCGGATCCCGCTCGTCGCCGCCTACAACGGGATCGCGGTGGGCGGGGCCTGCGAGATGACCCTCTGCTTCGACGCGCGCATCGGCACCCCGGCCACGGAGCTGTACTTCCCGGAGAACACCATCGGGCTGCCCGTCTCCAACGCCGCCAGCATCCTGCTGCCCCGGCTGGCCGGTAACCGGGCGATGCGCCTGATCCTGGAGTCGCCCAGGATTCCGGCCCTCGACGCCGTCGCCCTCGGGCTGCTCGACGAGATCGTCCCGGCCGTCGACCTCCTCGACGCCGCCATCGCCCTCGTCCACCGCTGGACGGGCCCCGGCACCGCCCAGCACCTGCGTCTTCTCCGCCCGTCTCTGGAGTCCGTCGAGCGGGCCATGGCGGCCGAGACCCAGGCGGCCAGGGAGGCGGAGGAATCCGGCGTCGCGCACGCCGAGATCACCAGATTCCTCGCCGGCTGACGCCCCGCCGCCCGCTGTTCCGTCGGCTGAGGCCCTCTTCTCCGTCGGCTGACGCCCCGCTGCCTCGCCGCCGCTCGTGGCCGCCTGCCGTACGGCTGGGCCGTCGTGCGCGGGGCTCAGCCGTGCGGGCTCGTCGGTTGGTTTGGGTCTTGCGGGGGGCTGGGAGGGGGAGTTACGATCCGCGCAATTGTTAGGAAACTTTCCTAAAGGAAGTGTGTTCCACATGCGCCGACTAGCCGCCTTGCTCCTGGCTCTCGCCGTGGCGATCGGGCTGGCCACCCCCGCCGTCGCCGCCGCACGACTGACCGCCGCCTTCACCCTCACGGGTAACCAGGGGAAGTTCGTGGTCAGCAATCCCAACAGCACTCCGGTCACCGGCTGGTCGATCCAGTTCGATCTGCCCGCCGGGGTCACCGTCGGCAACGCGCAGAACGCGACCACCACCCAGACCGGGACCCGGGTCAAGCTGACGCCCGCCTTCTACATCAACACCGTCCGGGCGAACGGCACCACCGAGCCCTACAGCCCGACGGTCACCCTCAGCTCCGCCGTACAACCGACGGGCTGCACCATCAACGGGGCGAACTGCGACGGAAGCGGCGATCCGCCGCCACCGGACGCGCCCGTCACCGCGAGCTTCTCGGGCAGCGGGACAACGGGCAGATTCGTGGTGAGCAACAACACCGACGCCGCGCTCAACGGCTGGTCGATCACCTTCGACCTGCCCGCCGGGGTCACCGCGAGCGGCGCGCAGAACGGGTCGCTGAGCCAGAGCGGCCGGCAGGTCACGCTGAGCCCGGCCCACTACAACACCACGGTGCCGGCCCGCGGCTCCACCGAGCCGTACAGCCCGTCCTTCACGCTCAGCTCGGCCGCCGAGCCGGCCAACTGCCGGATCAACGACGTGCCCTGCGACGGTTCCGCCGACCGGCCGCCGGGTGCGCCGGGCGGCCTGCGAACCCCGGCCAGGACCACCACGACCGTCTCACTGGCGTGGGACGCCTCGGCGGCCGGCACCCTGCCGATCACCGGCTACCTGGTCTACAACGGCGCGACGCTCGCCACCACGGTCACCGGGACCGCCGCGACCGTGACCGGCCTGTCCCCGAAGACCGAGTACACCTTCACCGTGAAGGCCAAGGACCGCAAGAACACCCTGTCCCCGGCCAGTACGGCGCTCAAGGTGACCACCAACGACCCGGCGGAGGACACCCAGCCGCCCACCGTCCCCGCGAACCTGCGCAGCACCGGCACGACCTCGGCCACCGTCTCCCTCGCCTGGGACGCCGCGACCGACAACAAGGGCGTCGCCGGCTACGAGGTCTACGCCGGTGACACCCTGAAGGCCACCGTGCTGGGCACCACGGCCACGGTGAGCGGGCTGTCGCCGTCCACCGAGTACGGCTTCAGCGTGCGGGCCCGCGACCTGTACGACAACGTCTCCGCGCGGAGCGCCGTCCTGCGGGTGAGGACGGCCGACATCGTCGGCAGCGGCTACGCCCGGGTCGGCTACTTCGTCCAGTGGGGCATCTACGGCAGGCAGTACTTCGTGCGCAACCTCGACACCACCGGCGCGGCGGCGAAGCTGACCCACATCAACTACGCCTTCGGCAACATCGACCCGGTGAACCTGACCTGCCTCCAGGGCGTCACCAAGGGCACCACGGCGAACCCGCAGGACCCGAACCAGGGCGACGGCGCGGGCGACGCGGACGCCGACTACGGCAGGCCGATGAGCGCGGCGCAGTCGGTGGACGGCGTCGCCGACACCGGCTGGGAGAAGCTGCGCGGCAACTACAACCAGCTCAGGAAGCTCAAGGCCAAGCATCCGCACCTCAAGGTGCTGATCTCGCTGGGCGGCTGGACCTACTCCAAGTACTTCTCCGACGTGGCCGCCACCGACGCGGCCCGCAAGAAGTTCGTCGCCTCCTGCATCGACATCTACATCAAGGGCAACCTGCCCGTCTACAACGCCGCGGGCGGACCGGGCAGCGGCGCGGGCATCTTCGACGGCATCGACCTCGACTGGGAGTGGCCGGGCGCGGAGGGCCACGCGGGCAACCACATCGGCCCGAACGACAAGGCGAACAACACCCTGCTGATCGCCGAGTTCCGCAGGCAGCTCGACGCGCTGACCGAGGAGACCGGCAAGCGCTACCAGCTCACCGCGTTCACCCCGGCCGACCCCGCCAAGATCGCGGCCGGCTGGGACCTGCCGGAGGTCGCGAAGAGCCTGGACATCTTCAACGTCCAGGGCTACGACTTCCACGGCTCGGGCAGCGACAACTCCTGGGAGCCCAACCGCACCGGCCACCAGGGCAACCTCTACGCCGACACCGACGACCCCTACACCTTCCACTTCAGCGTGGAGAACGCGGTGGACACCTACCTGAACGCCGGGGTGAACCCCCGCAAGATCACCATCGGGCTCGCCTACTACGGCCGCGGCTGGCAGGGCGTCACCGACGGCGGGAAGTCCGGCGAGTGGCAGGCGGCCAACGGCGCGGCACCCGGCCAGTTCGCGGAGGAGGCGGGCACCCGTGGCTACAGCAACCTGGTGGCCTCGGTCCCCAACTGCACGCCCCGGCACGACGAGCAGGCGGTGGCGACCTACTGCTTCACCGGCAACGGCGGGCAGTGGTGGAGCTTCGACGACACGTGGGCGATCGCCAAGAAGACCGCGTGGCTGCGGAGCAAGGGCCTGCTCGGCGCGATGATCTGGGAGATGTCCGGCGATCCCGGCCTTCTCACCACCGCTGTGGACGCCGGGCTGAGGTGACCGGGTTGAGATGAGCAGGCTGAGATGACGGGGCGCTCCTCGTCGTCACGCTGGACGTGAGGGTCGCTACACCTCCGCCAGGGCGGGCAGCAGCTCCTTCTCCGACCACTCGAAGAACTCCTGCTGGTGGTCGGCGCCGATCTGGACCAGGGCGACGTGTGTGAAACCGGCCGCGGTGTACCTGCGCACCGCGGCCACCACCGCGTCCACGTCCGCCCCGCACGGGATCGTCTCCCGGAGGTCCCCGGGCCGGACCGTCTTCGCGTAGGCGGCGAAGTTGACCGGCGCAGGCAGCTCGGCCATCACCTTCCAACCCCCCACCGACCAGCGCCACAGCCGGTGCGCCCGGTCCAGCGCCGCCTGCGGGTCGCGGTCGTAGCTGATCGGGAGCTGGCCGTACACGGGCTTGTCCCGGCCGCCGTTGGCCACGAAATGGGCGACCAGGGCGGCGTCCGGCTCGGTGGCCACCAACGCGTCGCCGTACAGCGCCGCGATGTCGCCCGAGTCGTCCCCGGAGGCCGCGATGGCGAGCGGGACGGGCAGTTTGGGCAGGTCGAAGAGCTTGGCGGAGTCGAGGTCGAAGAACTCGCCCGTGTAGTTCTGGTAGCCGCCCTCGAACAGCGCCATGATGACCTCGATGGCCTCGCGGAACATCCGGTGCCTGGTGTTGACCGGCGGCCAGCCGTGCCCGACCACGTGCTCGTTGAGGTTCTCACCCGCCCCCAGTCCCAGCGTGAAACGCCCCTGGGAGAGGACCCCCATGGTCGCCGCCTTCTGCGCCACCACCGCCGGGTGATACCTCATGATCGGGCAGGTCACGTAGGTCATCAGCGGCAGCCGCTCGGTCACCTGCGCCGCCGCCCCCAGTACCGACCAGGCGTACGCCGAGTGCCCCATCTCCTCCAGCCACGGGAAGTAGTGGTCGGAGATGACCGCGTAGCCGAACCCGGCCCGCTCGGCCCTGGCGACGTCCTCGACGAGCTGCCTGGCGGGCGTCTGCTCGCACAGCATCGTGTAACCGATCTCAGCCATGCCGGATCTCCTACCCGACGAAAGCCGCATATCGCCCAAACGTGACGATTCTTGGCCGCCTACGGAGAACATCCAGCCGCTCTCGACCAGGCGAAGATCGAACATTCCCCAGTACTCGCTCACTCCGCACCTGACTCGGCCCGCGTGGCCGTCGTCGGCGAAACAGCCCGGCGCAGGCCGCTCGCCGACCCCACCGTTCGGTGGACACTCGGCCCGAACGGGGTGCCGCGGCGGCGCCGTGCTCGCCTGAGGTCGTACGGCCGGCCCAGTAGGCGTCATCGCCGCCGGGGATGGCGGTCCGTGGGGCGGCGGCACTCCAGCGGCTGTGGCCGGCCGCCGTGACGACAGGGCTGTGGGCCATGTCCCTTGCTCTCAAACCCGTGCGTGGTGCGGGCGGAGGTGCCGCAGACGCATGGCCCTCCCTCCGCAGTCCGGTAGACCGCCTGAACAGTGAACGGGATTCCTCGGTGGACTACCGAAGTGAGAGAGATATCTAGTGTGAATCACTACTCGGGAGGACGAAGCATGCTATAGCAGTGCGCCCTTTCGGGAGGCGTGGCTCGCAAGGAGACGTAAACCAAATCCGGAATATCTCGCCTTTTGGGCCACGATGGTTGAAATGAAAATATTGACGATATGGTGCCAGGGGCGGGGCGAGTAGCTCGACTTTACTTGGCAAAATAAGGCTGTTGGCATAGTAAGATGGAGTGCGGTTCAATAGTGAACCTGCTGGCTGTCCTGCCGGGCTGGTTGTGTAACGGATTGAGCGATTTGTTCCTTCGGCTGCCGATCCATTGGATATTAAAGGCGATTCACTGACGGGCTGCATATAAAGCACTTAACCTTGCCTGCATGCGTGAGCCTGATTCCTCTTATGTGCGCAAAAAGTCCTGCACGGCGACTTGTGCCGCGGAGCTATGCATTGGGGATGAGACATGGCTGACCCATCACACGTTCGATCACTTCCTCAACGAGCCCAGATACAGGGTCGAGCGAGAGGTCTCGCTGCTGACCGGCCGACTCTCTGTCGAGGAAGCGAGTCGCTACCGAAGGGCCTTGATAACCGTCAGCGATCTGGAGGGCGCAAGCGTGCGGTACACAACCGCAGGTAACCTGCGGGTGGCAGGGCTTGCGGTCGTTCACACGCCTGGGCGCGTGACCAAGGGGTGCGCGGCCGAGATGGAGCACGTCTCCGTGATCTGGCCGGCTGCTGATCCTGTCGTCAGGCAGGACATACCGTGGCCGCCAGAGGTGACGCAAAGCTTCCTGAGATGCTTCAATGGGTATGAGCAGGCGGGGGTGACTAGATGAACCTTGACTCGCTGGTCAAGCGTGGTCGGCTGCCTTGGCGTCCCGGATCTGAAGTATACGATCTTGATGTCTGGCACGAGTACGAAATCCCCTTGACCGGGACCTTCCGTGTGGGCGCAGATCTCGTCATGTTCACCCAGGTTCTCGAAAGCTCTCACGGCCTCTCCGCCTGGGCGTACGTTTGTGTCCGGCCGGAGGAGAGTGAGGAGTTCGGTGATGTCACCTTCGGCTCCACAGACGAGCTACGCGGGTTCGTCGAGGCTACGTTTCTTGATCGAGAAGCGGTGCTGACTCTCGCAAGGGACGATCGGATCATCGACCGCTGGACACGAAGCGATGTCACAAATGGACTGGTCCCTACCGTTGAAGGCTTTCTCAACCGGATCATCGGCAGCGTGAACGATGTCGAGAACACAGAACGCCGAGTTGGAGCCAAGTTCGCCGGGCTGGAAGCTGCGCTGACGTAGACGCGATAGCTCCATGCTGCCTGCGTCCTCTGCGCACCGCGTGGGCATGTGCCGGGTTGGTGCGAAGGGGGCGCGTTGTTACGGTGGCTCGCCACCGCTCGCCGCGTGGGCCGCCGCCGAGGATTGGAACAGCGCACCGGCCCCCAGCACGGTCCCGGCGGCGGTCCGCAGGAACGCCGCCCGGCTCATCGGCGCGCCGGGTGGCGGGTTGCCGTCGTTGTTGATCAGCATGCCAGCTCCATGTGATCGAGAGGTAACCCAGGCCAGTGCCCGCGAAATAGATGGTGATGGGCGAGTCGGAGGCTGCGCGCATGGCTATGCGCGATGCGATCACACCACCGGTATTGAGAAATCGATTGCCGAGAGCTTGAAACACAACTGACCCGGCGGCAAGGGCTGCGGACAACCTCAGTAGGACTTCAGGGAGATGGAGTTCGCCACCTTCCTGACGGACCTGGCCATCAAGCCCTTCCATGGGACGTACGGGATGAGTTTGTAGTTCTGGTTCATGACCCAGGCCATGAACCGGCTCTCCGGAACCATCAGCTTGGCGACCCCATCACCCTGCTTCTGGCAGCGCCCGGCGTAGTCGCGCATCTCCGCCTCGTAACGCGCGAACCCGGTGCGGTGGTCGCCCCCGGCGGCGGCCAGCTCACCCGCGAGGACGTAGGCGCCCACGACCGCAAGGCCGGTGCCCATGCCGGACAGCGGCGAGGCGCAGTAGGCGGCGTCCCCGAGCAGCACGACCCGGCCACGCGACCAGGAGTCCATGTGAACCTGGCTGATCGAGTCGAAGTAGAAGTCGGGCGCGTCCCCCATGGCGTCGAGCAGCCGGGGAGTCTCCCAGCCGACCCCGGCGAACGTCTTCGCGAGGATCTTCTTCTGCTGCTCGACGTCACGGCGGTCGTAGAGCAGCGGCGGTGAGCCGAAATGGAAGATGGCCTTCGCCTCGGTGTTCCCCCGCGCGCTGTAGACGCCGACCAGCTTCCCCGGCGTGCTGTACACCTTGCCGCTGTGGTCCAGCCCGAGGTGGTTGGCAGTGGTGAAGATCGCTGTGTAGAGCCCCAGTTCCCGCACGAACCGTGACTCCTGGCCGAAGGCCAGCGCCCGGACGTTGGAGTGCAACCCGTCCGCCCCCACCACCAGGTCGAACCTGCGCGGTGCGGCCCGCTCGAA
Source organism: Dolomitihabitans soli (assembly GCF_022213955.1). Classification (GTDB taxonomy): domain Bacteria; phylum Actinomycetota; class Actinomycetes; order Streptosporangiales; family Streptosporangiaceae; genus Streptosporangium_A; species Streptosporangium_A soli. The sequence goes on from NZ_JAKNTW010000032.1 coordinate 35,719, forward strand.
GGTCACCTCGACGCCGCTCGCGTCCTCGGTCATGGAGGTGATCGAGTCGTCGAAGAGATACTCGGTGCCGCCGGTCGCCTCGTACAGGATGCGCGCCAGGTCGCCCCGCAGGATCTCCACGTCGCCGGAGAACAGGTCGGCGGGCATACTCGCCAGCTTCTTGCCCGCGCTGTTGACGTACATCATCGCGCCCATGTGCGTCTGCTCGCGTTCGATGGCGGCCAGCACACCCATGTCGCGCAGCACCGACAGATGGGCCTCGCCGCGGAAGTCGACCGCGTAGCCGCCCGCACGAAGGCTGGGCGCCCGCTCGACGACGGTCGGATTGAAGCCGTGCCGCCGCAGCCAGTAGGCCAGCGCGGGCCCGGCGATGCTCGCCCCTGAGATCAGAATGTCCATGCCGCCGACCCTGTACGGCGACGCTCACCGCCCCCTCACCGCCCGCACACCGCCCGCACCGTCATCCCCCGGCGTCATGGTCGGTGAGCGAGCGCCTCGGCGACCCCTGGGAGATCCTCCGGTAAACCCACCAGCCGGAGCAGTTCCCCGTGCCCCAGCCGGCGGCCCGTCCGCACGGCCACGTCGTACGGCGGGCCGCCCAGGACCTCGCGCGTGCGGGCGGCGATCGGTGCGACGTCGGAGTCTCCGTCGAGCAGGACGCCGCGCAGCGACGCGGCGGCGCCGAGCAGAAGGGCGGCGGTGGCGGCGTCGCCCTCTCCCAGCGCGATCCCCGCGAGCGCCTCCACCGCGCGGGCCCCCTCCGGCAACGGACCCTGGGTGACCGCGACCTCGATGGCCGCCCGGTGCCAACCGCGGGCCCCGGCGAGGTCGCCCATGGCCTCCAGGGTCTTGCCGAGCCCGTACAGGGCACTCGCCCGGTGTCCCGCACTCCTGATCCAGTGCGGCTCGAACCGCTCCAAGGCCTGCTCGTAGAGCCGGTGCGCCCCGGTCAGATCGCCCCGCAGCCTGGCGATGTCGCCGAGACCGCGCAGCGCGGCGGCCAGATAGGTGGGGGTGCCCGCGCGGCGTGCCAGTTCGGCGGCTCTCTCGAAGTCGGCGCGGGCGCCGGCGAGGTCGCCCAGGTGCCGTCGGTGGTCGCCCCGGTTGCAGAGCAGGTCGGCGAGGTCCTCGTCGGCGCCGAGTTCCTCGGTCAGGACCAGCGCCTCGCCGGTCAGCGTGAGCGCGGTCGGGTGGTCGCCGTGGAAAACCGCGAGGGCGGCCAGCGAGTCCAGGGCGAGCGCGGTTCCCCAGCGGTCGCCGAGCGCGCGGAAGCCGTCGGCGGCCCCGGTGAACTCCTGCTCGGCGGCGGCGAGATCGCTACCGGCCAGGTGGGAATAGCCCTGCATCAGCTCGACCACCGCCCGCTCCCACGGATCAGAGCTGGTCCGCCCGCGTTTGATCAACGCCAGTGACGCCTGCGGGTTCCCGGTGCTCGCATTGATCATGGGCCACAGGAAGGTGATCAGCGGGTGCGGGCGCGGCCGGTCTGGGGCGGACACGATCGCCTCGGTGACCGGCCGGTGGCGGGCCCACGCCTGCCGGCCTTCCGCGCCGACCGCCGCGGCCAGCGCGCACAGGACGTACTCGTCCGTGAGTTCGGGACGGCGGTCGCCGATCAGGCCGAGGATGGCGACCGCCTGAGGTGTGGCAGACGTGCGCAGGCCGCGTATCCAGCGGTAGGACGACAGCGAGGCGATCAGCCGGAGCGCCAGATCCACCTCCTCGTCCTCGATGGCCCGGTGCAGCGCGGTCTGGAGGTTCTCGTGTTCGGCGATGAGGACCTTCAGCCACCTGAGCTGCTCCGAGCCCCGCAGGAAGGGGTCGGCGGCCTGCGCCAGGTCGAGGAAGTGGTTCGCGTGCGCGCGTCGCAGGCCGGCGGTCTCCCCGGCTTCCGCGAGCCGTTCCGCGCAGTAGGCGTGGATCGTGTCGAGCATGCGGTAGCGGCCGTCGCCCACCTCGACCAGGGACTTCTCCGCGAGCGAATCGAGTGTGCCCTCGGCGTCCGGCACTCCGCAGACGAGCTGTGCGGCTGCGGCGGTCGCGCCGCCGGAGAAGACCGTGAGGCGTCTGGCCATCACCTTCTCCGCCGTCGAGAGGAGGTCCCAGCTCCATGCGACGACCCCCCGCAGGGTCTGGTGCCTCGCTGCCGCCGTACGGCTTCCCCTGGACAGCAGCCGGAACCGGTCGTCCAGGCGGGCGGCCAGTTCGGCCACCTCGTGTGTGCGCATCCGCGCGGCGGCCAGTTCGATCGCCAGCGGCAGGCCGTCGAGCGCCGCGCAGATCTGCCGTACGGTCGCGGCGGTGGCGGGGTCCAGGGTGAAGCCCGGCCGGACGGCTGCCGCCCGGTCGGCGAACAGTCGAGCGGCGTGGGAGGCGTCGAGCGGCCGGACGGGCCACAGGTTCTCACCGGTGATGGTCAGCGGCTCCCGGCTGGTGGCCAGGACGCGCACCGCCGGGCAGGTGGCGAGCAGCCCTTCCGTCAGTTCCGCCGCCGCCATCACGACGTGCTCGCAGTTGTCGAGGATGAGCAGCAGCGACCGTTCCGCGAGTGCCGTGATCAGCTTCGACATGGGCGTGGACTCCGCCGGTGCGGGAAGGAGACCGCCCTCGCGGAGCCCGAGCGCGCCGAGTACGGCCTGGGGCACCTCCGAGCCGTGCCGGAGCGCGGCCAACTCGACGAAGCAGACGTCGGTACGGCCGGCCGCGACCTCGATCGACAGCCTCGTCTTCCCCGATCCGCCCGGCCCGAGCAGGGTGACGAGTCGAGCGTCACCGAGCAGCCTGGTGACTTCGGCCAGGTCGTCCGCCCGGCCGACGAAGCTGGTGAGCTGGGCGGGCACGGCGGTCGGCCGGTCGCCGCGGAGCAGCGCCCGGTGGATCGCGGTCAGCTCCGCCGAGGGGTCCGCGCCCAGCTCGTCCGCCAGTCGCCGCCGCACGTCCTCGAACAGGACCAGGGCCTCCGCCGGCCGGCCGGCCGCTTGGAGGGCCCGCATGAGCAGGCCGTGCAGCCGCTCCCGCAACGGGTGCCGCCCGGTCAGCTCTTGGAGCTCCGGCACGGCCGCCCGGTGCTCGCCCCGCTGGAGGTCCGCTTCGATCCGGTCCTCAAGAGCGCCCAGCCGCCGCTCCTCCAGGCGTACGGCCTGCGCGGGCGAGGGCTCGACGTCGGCGAGCGCCGGGCCCCGCCAGAGGGCCAGGGCCGTGCGCAGCACCTCGGCCGCCCGGCCGGGCCGGCCGTTGCCCAGCGCGTTCCGCCCCTCGTCGGCCAGCCGCTCGAAACGGCGGGCGTCGACGTCGTCGGGATCTGCCGACAGCCGGTAGCCACCGGGGACCATCTCGATCACCGCCGCCTGCCGCAGGTCCTGACGAAGCCGGGACACCTGCGACTGGAGGGCGTGCACGGCGCCGGGCTTCGTGCCGTAGAGATCGTCGATCAGGCTGTCCGCCGTCACCACCTCTCCCACCCGGGCGACCAGCAGAGTGAGCAGCGCGCGCCGGGCCGTGCCGCCGACGGCCACCTCGGACCCGTCATCGCGCCACACCCGCGTGGTGCCCAGAATGCCGAACCGCACGCGCCCGATTGTCCTCCTCCTCCCGCCGCAGGGCGAACCGCGATGCTGTGACGGTCAGAAGTCGTCGCTCGGGCGGGACACAGGTTCAGCTGTGCCACTTGCGGCCGCTGATCCCGCACCTTGTCACGCCCCGCGAGTCACGCCCCGCGAGTTACGCCCCGGGTGTGCGCGGGTCTCCCGTTTCGGCGCGGCGAGTCGGTGTGTGCAGAGGTCCGGCGTCGCCGCCGACGTCGGACGTCCCGCCTAGCGGTGCTGCAGGGCGGGCACCGTGAACACCAACTCGGGGCTGTAGCGCGGCGCGCCGTCCGTCGCGTCGCCCAGGTAGAAGTGCGTCGCCATGGTGCCCCCCTCCAGATCGAACACCGTGCGCCAGAGCGTGCGGACGGGGTACGGCGTTTCGGTGGCGGCGTCGAGGCGCACCGCGTCGAGCACCTCGCGCATCCGCTCCCCGGACAGGTCGGTTCCCGCCGAGAGCTCGGAGATCGTCCGGTAGCGCTGGTAGGTCAGCGCCGTCCCGGCGTTGTCCGCCGGCAGGGCGGCCGGGTCGCGGTGGCGGTGCACCAGGTGGTTCGTGGCGCACAGCGCGCCGCCGTCTATCCGGACGACGTGCTCGTCCCCGCCCGGGCCGCGCTCCCAGATAAAGGCGTCCCCGGAGGGGTCCGCCACGAGGTAGTGCAGCGGGGTGCCCAGGTCGTACTGCTTGGCGGCGAGCAGCGCGTCCGCCGCCTCGGCGGCGGTCGCGCAGGTGTCGAGCAGGAAGCGCGGGAGTTGGACGCTGGACAGCCCGACCTGCGGGCCGGCGTCGACCGGAGCGGACACCGACTCGGCGTCGGCGAGCAGCAGGGCCACCGCGAGGCCGTGCTCGTTGATCCCCTCCATGCAGCCGTCCAGCTCGTTCATGGTGAGCACGGTGGTGGCCGGTCCGTCGTCCGGCGCACTCGTGAGCACGTACGGCCGGGAGGACATGGGCGGCTCGTCCCCGTCCGGCGCCGGCGCGCCGGATATCAGGGCGAACAGCGCCGTCGCGCTCGTGGTGAAGAAGTCGTAGTTGCGGCCGAGCACCGCGCGCCCGTCGACCGTGCCGGCCGGCGGGTAGTAGCTCGCCGAGCAGGCCGAGCCGGTCGGGATGCCGGTGAGGCCGTCCAGGTACACCTCATCGGCTTCGAGGTCGAGGCCGAGCGCCTCCGCCGCCCCCTGCATACGGGCCAGGTGCTGCGGCCAGTGCCGGGCGAACCACAGGCGGCGGGCGCGGGCCTTGACCCGGTCGGCCGGGACCGGCGTCCAGCCGTAGGCCAGCCGGGCCTGCTCGGCGAGCGCACGGCCGATCTCGGCCTGGCCGCCGGACGCGGTGACGTGCCGTACGGCCATGAAGTCGGTGTCGCCGCCGGCGACGATCTCGGTGGTTACGGGCATGGTTCCTCCAGTTCGGTGGGGTTTCAGGGGCGGGAGTCGCGCCACCTGGGCCCTGCCGGCGGCCCGTCGGGCAACGCCGTCCCCGGGCACACGTACCGCGGGGTTTTCCTGGCCATGCGTACACCGTATGAGTTCGGCCGGGCAGGATGTGGCATCGAATAGTTCACTTCCTGAAGTGCATCGTTTGAGCCGAGCAACCAGGGTGGTCAATCCGAACGCATCGGCGTTTCGCAGGCATCCGTACTAGTACAGTCGGATGGTGATGTCAGGAAATGAGAGCGAGCGGCCGTATCTGCGGATCGCTGCGGCCATCCGCCACCGGATCACGACGGGGGCGTTGCGCCCCGGTGACCGTGTGCCGTCCACGCGGCAGGTGGTCCGCGACCACGGTGTGGCGATGGCCACGGCCACCAGGGCGCTCGCGGTCCTGCGGGACGAGGGGCTGGTGGTCACGCGAGTGGGATCCGGCACGGTCGTGCGCGTCCCCGATCCGCCGCGGCGCAGCGGGCGCGGGCCGGGCCGGGAGCTCACGACGGAGCGGATCGTGGCGGCCGGCGTGGCGGTCGCCGATGCGGAGGGCCTGGACGCCGTGTCGATGCGCCGGCTCGCAGCCGAGCTCGGCGTCGGCCCGATGTCGCTGTACCGGCACCTCTCCGGACGCGAGGAGCTGGAGCACCTCATGTACAGGGCCGTGTTCCAGGCGTATCCGCTGCCCGAGCCCGGCCCGCCGGGCTGGCGGGCGAAGCTGGAGCTGGCGAGCCGGGTGCAGTGGCACGCGTACCGCGGGCATCCGTGGCTCCCCGAGCTGGTGTCGCTGACCAGGCCGCTGCTCACCCCCGAGGCGATGGCCTACACCGAGTGGATGTTGCGGGCGCTGGACGGGCTGCCCCTGACCCCCACCGAGCAGATGCGGGAGGTGCTGACCCTGTTCGCCCTCGTCCGCGGCCTCGCCCTCAGCGCGGCGGCGGAGGTGCAGGCGGAGCGGGAGACGGGGGTGGCCGGCGACCAGTGGTGGATCGCACTCGACGACGAGGCGCGCGCGCTCATGGGCTCCGGCCGCTTCCCACGGCTGGCCGCGGTCCACGGCGAGGGGGCGCGGGACCTGGACGGTCTGCTGAACCACGCCTTGACCCGCCACCTGGACGGCCTGGCGGCACGGCTGGCCGGGAGCACCGCGGCGTCGTAGGGCCCCGGGCCTCCGCCTGCGCTGGCATGCGCTGGGTTTGTGCGAAGGGCATGGTCCAGGGTGTGTTGTCACGGTGGCTCGCCACAGCTGCTGGAGTGGCATGACCCCGCGGACCGCCACCGCCTGCGGGCGGTGGCGCCGGGTGGGCGGGCCGTAGGGGCGTGGCCCGCCCTGTCTGCCGGACCCGCTCCTCGTGGTCGAGAAATCGATTACCGAGAGCTTGAAACACAACTGAGCCGGAGTTAAGGGCTGTGGATGACCTCAGCCGGCAGGACCTCAGGGGTGCTGGAGCTCGCTGCTTTCCTGATTCCTGCTGTCGCGGTGGGACAACCCGAACGCGCCGGCGGGTCAGCCGCCGGTGAGGGCGTCCGCGACGGCGAGGCTGTCCTCGTAGATGTGGTAGCGCGTGATCAGGCCGTCCTCGAAGGTGAGGTGGAGCGCGAAGGCCGAGGTGTAGGCGACGCCGGTGGCCCTGACGGTCTGCCGGAGGGTGCCCAGTACGACCGCGTCCGTTCCGTCGACGAGAATCCGGGTCACCGAGGAGTCGTTCTTCTCGGGCACGTGGTAGGCGTCCAGCATGCGGAAGTGCCCGGCGATGTCGGCGCGGCCCGTGCGGGACCTGATCCACGGCACGGACGGGTGCCCTCCGGCCGGCCAGTTGAGCTGCCAGTCGATCCGCTCCGCGAACAACTCGGCGATCCCGTCGTGGTCACCCTCGGCCATCCGGCCCAGGAACGCCTCGACTGCGCTGCGGGTTGTGGTGTTGTCAGTCACGTTATGATCCCTTAAGTCCGTTATCGACATGGAGAGTCTCCTCGAAGACGTGTACGGCGTCGATTACCTGCCGGGTAAGCGGGAGCGGCGGAGGCTGCCCTGCTCGTCACCCGCGCAAATAACCCCTTATTCCTACCTGTTAAGGTATAAATATGATCGTCCTGTCCGAGGATCCCGCGGTTCGGGCGCCCGGCGTCGAGACCCGCGGCCTGCGCCCAGCCGTACCCCCGGCTCGTGGCAGGTGGGCCGATCACACGGTGAACGGCACCGCGGAACTCATCCGACCGGGTGCCGGCTCGGTCACATCCGATTCCCAGGAGACGCGATGACATCGCCGGTGGACGCGCTGCACGGAAGCGGCGACGAAGAGATCGACAGACATCTGGGGGGGTTCCGCCAGGATCTCGCGGAGCTGGAGGTACTCCACGAGGCGATCGACGAGGTTCGCGGCCGGGGCGTCGCGGCGCAGGGACGCGTGGTGGCGGAGGCGTCGCCGACGGGGGCGTTCACCGGTCTCACGATCGATCCGCGTGCCATGCGGCTCGGCTCGGACGAACTGGCCACGGTGATTCTCCAGGCGGCGGGCGCGGCCACCCGTGACGCGGAGAGCCGGATGCGGGAGCTGATGCACCCCCTTGTCGCGGGCACCATGCTGGAAACGGCGGCCGACGATTAGCATCTCCCGCGCCGCGATCTACGGTTTCGGCGCGCTGGGCATCGCGGGGTTCGTCTTCAAGATGCTCGCGGTCGACTACCCGGACGGTGACCCCGCCCGTGCCCGCCAGGCCCGTGACGTCTGGGCCCGGCTCGCCGACCGGCTGGAGCAGAGCCCGCGCAACACCCAGCCGTCCGCCGAGGCGGTGTGGAAGTGGAACACGGGCGAGGGCGTCGAGGCGTTCAAGGGCGCGGTGAACTCCCGGCTCTACGTGCAACCTCCGGAAGACGGCTTTCCCGGCCACCTCGTTCGTCGCTGCCGGCAGAACAGCCAGGCCTGCGAAGATTACGCCGAGATCATCGAGAAGGCGCAGCACGCCTACTGGACGGCCGCCCTGGCGAACTTCGCCAGCTTCATCTACATCAGCACGTTCCCCTGGCAGGCGGGAGCGGCCTACCAGTTGACGCAGTTCCTCATGCGGCGGGCACAGGCGAAACTGCTGTCGAAGCTCCTCGAACACGCCGTCGCGAAGATCGTGCTGAGCAAGCTCACCGAGTACTCCCTCGGCAGCGCGGCCTTCGCCATCGGCGATGTGGGGGTGGTGACCCTCACCCGGACCCTGCGAGGCGAGGACCCTGGTTCACTCGGCGACATCGGGACGCAGATGCTGAAGGAGTTCGCCGCCTCGATGGCGTTCTACGGCGCGTTCGACGCGGCCATGCCCGCGGCCAGGGCGCTGACCAAGAACGCCGACGTGCAGAGCTTCCTGAGCCGGCTCGCCGGAGGCACCGTCGGCTACGGCCCCACCTACGACTCCCTGAACGGGCAGAGCGGCACGGAGCTCATCGCCACCCCCAAGGAGACGCTGGGCAGAATCCTCCTCTACTTCACCATGGCCCACAAACGGTCAGGCTGAGCCGCCGCCGCCGAACACCCGACCTCGTCACAGGGATGATGCCCATGTCCTCGCAGCCAGAGACGCCAGAGACGCCGGAGGCGCCGGAGACACCGGAAGCGCCAGAGACACCGGAGGCGCCAGAATCGCTGGAGACGCCGGAGGAGCCGGAGACGCTGGAGACGTCAGAGGCGCCAGAGATGTCAGAGACGTCAGAGGCGCCGGAGACGCAGCCGCCGAACCCGGTCGAACCCCCGGTACGGCCGGACTCCGTCACGGTGCCCGACTCCGGCTCCCTGTGGGACATCGCCGAGGAGCACTTCGAGGACGGCTCCCGCTGGCAGAGCATCTACAACGCGAACCGTGACGTCCTCGACGACCCGAACGCGCTCCGGGCGGGCATGACGCTCAACCTGCCCATGGAGTTCTATCCGGGCCACGTCCGGTCCGTCGCGGGCGTCTTCGACCGGGAATGGGAAACGCTCGGCGACTCCGTCAGGCGGGCGGTGGAGGACCTGAACGCCATCGGGAACTTCTGGGGTGACGGCAAGGAGGGGACGGCCTTCTACACGGGGGAAGGCGGCGGCAGGGGATACCAGGCCGCCTCGACCCAGGCCGCGGAGGGCGCCGACGCCCTGCTGGAGGCCAACGCCGAGATCCCGAGGCTGCTGCGCCTCATGGCCGACCGCGTTGAGACCGCCGACTGGAACGACCTGACCATGATCCTCTCCTCGGTCCCCGGCCTCGACGACGAGTGACGGGCGGCCCGGCCGGGCCCGGCCGGGCGACCGCGGCGGGCGGCTCCGTCGCCGCACGTCAGGCGGGGGTATGGATGCGGCAAAACCGCCACCATCACTGATGAAACAACGGAAAAGCGGCGGGGGTGGTCTCTTACTGTGAGGCCACGGCAAGTCACGACCCGGTGGGGGAGGACATCATGGATGTGCATGACCCCGCGCTACGGGTCGAGCTTGACCGGCGGCTCGAAGCCCTGGAACGCGACGAGGACAGCGACCCGGCGCACGACCCGCTGCCCAGGGCCGACCTGTGGGCGCTCCTCGCGATCGTCGCGGCGCTGACGCTCCTCGGATGGGCGCTGGCGTGATGGCGGTCCACGAGGACGTGACCAGGGAGGCCACCTTCGGGTCGCTGCCCGTACTGCGGAGCGAGCGGGTCTGGAACTTCTCCGACTTCACCTGGGTCAACGTCGGCCTGGCCATCGCGACCTGGGCGTTCCTGGTGGGCGGCTCCACCGCCGCGCTGGTGGGCTTCCGGCAGGGCCTGGCCGCGATGGTCATCGGGAACGCCATCGGGGTGGCCGTGATGCTGCTGGCCAGCGTGGTGTCCAGCCAGCGGTACGGCGTGGAGCAGTACACCATCCTGCGGAGCGTCTTCGGCTTCGGCGGGGTCGCGGTGCTGGCGTTCACCGTCGTGCTGTTCACCGAGATGGGCTGGTCGGCGCTGCTCGGCGTGATGTTCGGGCGGGCCGCCTCGCAGGTGTCCAACCAGGTGCTCGGCACCGACATCGGGCCGAACGCCATCATGGTCACCCTGCTGTCCCTGGTGGCCATCGCCGCCGCCTGGGGCATCCTGGCCAAAGGGCCGCTGAGCATGCGTTTCCTCAACCGGGCCGTGGCGCCCGGCCTTGCCGTACTGACCGTAGGCATGATCGTCCTGCTGCTCAGCAAGACCTCGTGGGACGGGCTGCTCGCGGCGGCGCCGCTGGAGCCGTTCCCCGACGAGGGGCTGAACTTCGCGCTGGCCGTCGAGTTCAACCTGGGGGTGGGCCTGTCGTGGTGGCCGGTGATGGGCAGCCTCGCCCGGCTCACCGACCGGCCGCGCAGCGCGTTGTGGCCGGGCTACATCGGGCTGTTCGGCGCGACGATCGTGGCGCAGGTCGTGGGCATGGCCGCCGCGCTGACCCTCGGCGACTCCGACCCCACGGTGTGGATGGTCCCGCTCGGCGGGCCGTGGCTCGGCGTGCTCGCGCTGATCTTCATCGCGTTCGCCAACCTGACCAGCCTCACCTCGATCGTGTACTCGACGTGCCTCGCGTTGCGGCAGGCCGGCGGACGCTACCTGGCCCGGGTCCGCTGGGAGTGGCTGACCGCCGGGTTCTTCGTGCTGCCGGCGATCGTCAGCTTCTGGCCGAGCCTGCTGTACGACGGCTTCCTGGTGTTCGTCACCTGGAGCGGCGCGTTCCTCGCGGCGATCTGCGGGACGGTCATCGCCGACTACTTCCTGCTCCGCCGCCAGCGGCTCGACCTGCGCGGCCTGTACGCCCACCGGAGCGACAGCCCTTACCACTTCACCGGCGGATTCAACGCCGCCGGGCTGATCTCGACGGCCCTCGGCGCGGTGACCTACGTCTCGCTCTACAACCCGCAGACCCTCTCGACCCGGCCCGCCTTCCACCTGATCACCGCCTCGGTGCCGGCCGTGGTGGTCGCCGCGGCAGCCCACCTGGTGCTGAGCAGGCTGCTGAAGACGATCGAGGAGGAGTCCTGATCATGAGCGTCATCGTCGGAGCCGTCCAGCTCGTGTCGGCGCACGGCGACGTGCCCGCCAATCTCGACGCGATCGAGGAGCTCGCCGCGGCGGCGGCGGCGGACGGCGCGGCCGTGATCGTGACCCCCGAGATGGCGCTCACCGGATACCTCTGGCCCGACGACGAGTCGGTGCGCCGGCTGGCCGAACCGGTGGAGGGGCCGTCCGTCGGCCGGCTGACCAGGCTGTGCCGGCTCACCGGGGCCTGGCTCCTGCTCGGCCTGCCCGAACTGGACGAGGACGTCGGCACCCTGCACAACACCTGCGTCCTCATCGGGCCCGACGGCCCCATCGCCTCCTACCGCAAGACGCAGCTGTTCGTCGCCGACCCCCTCTGGGCGGTGGACGGCCACCTGGCGCCGCCCGTCTGGGACACCCCCGCGGGCAGGATCGCCCCGCTGATCTGCGCCGACCTGGACCACCCCGAGCCGATGCGGCACGCCGCGCTGCGCGGCGCCGACTGGGTCGCGATGCCGGCCGCCTGGGTGGACGAGCCCGGCCCCAGCGCCACCTGGCGGTTGCGCGCCTGGGAGAACGGCCTGCCGGTGGTGGCGGCCGACCAGGCGGGAGCCGAGCGCATCGGCGCCCGGGTGGTGCGGTTCAGCGGCGGGAGCTGCGTGCTGGACCACGAGGGGACCGTGCTGGCCGCCCTCGACGACGGCCCCGGCCACCTCACCGCCGCCCTCGACCACACCGCCGCCTCCGCCGCCCGCCGCGTACGGCTGGCGGCCCGCCGCCCCGCCGAGTACGGCCCGCTGACCCGCGCCACGGTCTGGCCCCGCCCCGACCGCGACGCCCTGACCGGCCGGTCGGCGGGAGAATCCGCCGCCGTGACGGTCGCCGTGCTGGCCGGACCGCCGGCCCCGCTGCCCGCACCCCCCGAGGGCACCGAACTGGCCGTGCTGCCCGCGTTCCACCTCACCGGCGGGCTGCCCGCCGCCGACCGGGCCGACGAGGCGCTGCGCAGGCTGCGCGCGTGGTGCGCCGAGCACCGCTGCGACGCGGTCACCTCGCTCGCCGTGCCCCACGCACCCGGTACGGCACGCTACGCGGTCACCTTGATGACCCCGGCGGGTGAGGAGGCCAGGCGGCACGTCACGCACCTCGGCCGGCACGCGGCGTGGGCGGTCCCGGGCACCGAGCCGGCCGGGCCGGTCGCCCGGCCGTGGGGGCTGCTCGGGCTGCTGACGGGAGAGGAACTGGAGCCGTTCGAGCCGTCCAGGTCGCTGGCGGTGCTCGGAGCCGATGTCATCGCCGTGCCCGCCGACGTGGCCTGGCCGTACCCCGTGGCCTTCGCGGGCACCCGCGTGCCCCTGGAACCCGAGGCGCTGCGGCGGCCCGATCCCGTCTTCGCGCACCCGGCCAGGCTGCGCGCGGGCGACTCGCACGTCTGGATCGCGCTGGCCAACGACGGACCGGTGCCGAGCGGCGTCTTCGCGCCCGACCACATCGCCGTGCCTCGTGTGGAGGCGCTGACCGGCGGGCCGGGCTGGGCCGTACTGCGGTGCCGGTTGCGGGGCGGCGACGGCATGGGGGCGGTGTGCGCGGCCAAACCACAGCTCGCCCGCCGCCGTACCGACCTGTTCGGTATATCGATGGTCCGGCGATCACCGGCCTAGTGCGGGGAACAGGATCCGAGGGCGTGCTGGATCAGCTCCCACAGCACGTGGTAGACCGTGGTCTGGGCCTCCTGGATGCGGTGCACGGACGACGACGGGATGACGAACAGGTGGTCGAGGGCTTGTAGCGCGGCCAGGTTGCCGCCCTGGTAGCCGGCCAGGGCCACGGTGAGCATGCCCCGGCGCCTGCCCTCCACGATCGCCTTGACGAGGTTGGAGGAGCCGGCGCTGGTCGAGATGCCGAGCGCGATGTCGCCCTGCCGGCCGAGCGCCGCGAGCTGGCGGGCGAAGACCACCTCGAAGCCCACGTCGTTGGACAGCGCGGTGACCACGCCGACGTCGCTGGTCAGGCAGAGGGCCGGGAGCGGCGTGCCGTACCGGGGATGCAGGAAGGTGGTGGCGAGTTCCTGCGCGTCGGTGCTGCTGCCGCCGTTGCCGAAGGTGAACAGGCGGCCCCCGCCGACGAACCTGGCGGCCATCGCCTCGGCGCAGCGCAGCAGCCGTTCGGCGGCCAGCTCGGCCACCTGGCGGCGCAACCAGACGATCTCCGCGGCCTTCTCGGCGGTGGACCGGACCGCCTCCGCCAGTCCGTCGTCCTCGTCGAGGACGACGGCCGGCTCCTCAAGCCGGTCCATCGTCGGCTCCCCGCCGGTCGAGAAAGAGGTGAACGAGGTCCCACAGCACGTGGTAGACGGTGACGTGGATCTCCTTGACGACCGCCGGATCGGTCGAGCGGGCGGCGATCACATGGTCGGCCCGTACGGCGCGGCCGTCGTCGCCGACCAGGGCGACGGTGAGCAGGCCGAGTTCGCCCGCCGCCGCCAGCCCGTCCAGCACGCCGGGACACCTGCCGCTGGCGGAGACGGCCAGCACCGAGTCGGCGGGCTCGGCCCAGTGGCGGAGTTGGTGGGAGAAGCTCCCGGCGGCCGTCGCGCCGTCGCCCAGCGCCATCGCGGGGAGCGAGCGCCGGCCCATGATGACCGGGTGCACGAACTCCACGGCGATGTGTTGCGCGTCGGTGCCCTCCCCGAAAAGGATCAGCTTGCCGCCGCGCCGGAACCTGTCCGCCAGGTCACGGCCCGCCTCGGCGATCCGGGGGGAGTCCGCCGACAGGGCCAGGCCGGCGGTGTCGCGCCGGGTGAAGGCGTGGTGAGCAGTCAGATGCATGCTGCACTCCTTCATTAAGGTAGCAATAACGCTACTCTCCGTTATTATGGATATAACATCCTTTAGGGCACAATCCGGAGTAAAGGGTTAGCTGGCGCCCGGGTCGGCATGTCCTAAGGTGAATGGCGTGCAACGGTGGCGGCCGGCGAGCCCGTTCGAGGAAGCGCTTGAAGCGATGTTCGAGGCCGGCGACCTGGCCACCTGCCTCGCCCTGTTGCGCGGCGCCGACCTGGCCCTGCCCGTCACCCGGGACGCCGCGGCCGGTCGCGAACCATTCGCCTGGGTGACCACGGCGGACCACGAACGCACGTGGGTGCCCGCCTACACCTCGATCGAGGCCCTGCACCATGCCACCGGGGACGCCACCCTGCACGGCCGGATCACGTCGCTGACGGAGCTGGCCGCCGGCTGGCCGGACTCGCGCTGGGGGCTGGCGGTCAACGCGGGACTGCCGGTCGGGTTGTTCCTGGAGTCGGGCACGCTCGCCCGGCTCGCGGTGCCGTCCCTGGCCGAGGACCGCCTCGCCGAGCCCCGGTCGGGCATGCCCATCATGCAGAAGCTGCTCCGTCCCGCCGACGTCACCGCCTTCCTCGACGAGGACGTGTCCCAGGTCTCCGGCTACTGCCACCACGCGCTCGACGTCGCGCACATCGGCACCCCCGGCGTGCTGGCCGCCGCCCTGGGCCACGCCGTCCAAGACGTGCTCACCGAGGATTCATCGGTGCACATCCTGCGCTGGCGCACCGCCGGCCTGAACCTCTACCGCACGCCGTACGGGGGGATCGACGAGGAGCGGATGGTCGCGGTGGGCGGATGGGTGATCGAGGAGCCGCCGTTCGCCGGGCTGGGGCTGGCGCCGAACGTCAACGAGGTCATCCGCGAGTACAAGGTCGACGGGATCGGCCTGCCCCACGGCAGCGAGATCCTGGAGCTCATGGTCGGGGGAACGGAGCGGCGGCGGGCGATCTTCGACGGCGATCTCGGCCGTTGGCTGCCGATCCACCTGGTGATCGAGGGGAGCGCTCCGTGAGCCGGCACTTCTATCGCGCGCGCTGGCGGGGGGCCGACTATCCCGCCGCCCTCGACCCTCGCGAGGACCGGCTGTGGGTACGGCTGCGCAACCCGGTGCCCGCCGAGGGCTTCCTGGAGGTCGAGCCGGGCCTGTTCGTCCGTGCCGTCCCGGGTGCGGAGTGCGAGTCGATCGTGTTCGTCACTACGGTGTGCCGGTGGTGGGACGAGCCGTTCCAGGTGCGGGACGAGCGTGACGGCGACCTGCTGATCGAGTACGTCGGCGCGCTGCTGCCGGTCGCGGTACGGCTCGGCCTGACCCGGGTCGAGCGCGGGGTCCACCGCCGCTGGGTGCCCGCGCACGAGGTCGACGCGCTCCAGGAGATCACCGTCGCGCTGGATCGCTGACGTCATGATCGTTGTTGCGGAAGTTAATTTTGTTCACATGCTTGCCATCTGTATGTCATCGTGCCGAAAATGGCATGAAATATGCGGTTAGCTGGGAGTCGCCACAGGGGTGCGACGGCGCTCCTGATGCTCGCGTGATGGGGGGTGGCGTGGAGGCTTTCGAGGAGCCCGACATCGCTGGCATGCGGGCCTACGACGAAGAACTGCGCAGAACACATGAACGCATGGCGGCGGAAGGCCTGGCGCTGCACGACAAGGCGCGAGCCGTACAGGTGACCGAGCAGTCCGCGGACGGGCTGGTGACGGTGACCGTCGGCGCCCGCGGCGATCTGATCGGCCTGGACATCGACCCCCGCGTCTACCGCCGCCCCGACACCCGTGTGCTCGCCGACACCATCCTCCAGACCGTCCGGGCGGCCGAGGCCAAGGCGCAGGACCAGGTCGTGGAGATCTTCGAGCCGTTGATCCCGGCCGAGCAGATGCGGGCGCACATCGAGGGAGACCTCGAGTTGGTGATGCAGCAACTCGCCGCTCAACTTCCGGACATGAGGTGACACGGTGGACTTCCCCTTCGACAACGTGGACATCGACCGGACTGCCGTGGGGCGCGGCCTGTCCGCGTGGTACGCCATGGCGTCCGACCTGGAGAAGCAGTGGCCGCAGTTGAAGCAACGACTCCAGCAGGCGCACGGCGCCGCCCCCTGGGGCAACGCCGCGGAGGGCGGCACCTTCCGTGCCTCCTACCAGAAAGATGACGGCCCCGACCAGATGCTTGAGACGGCCGACCTCCTGGTGGGAGAGATCATGAAAGCCGGGACGCTCGTGCGCGAGAGCGTCGCCAACACCTTCGGAATCGACCTCGACTACGGCGACGAGATCAAGAAACAGGGCCAGATGGAGGTGTGATCCGGGGCGGTACGGGGGTTCGCGGATCGATGACGGGGGGCGAGGGGCATGGCCGGATCCAATGTCAATATCACTATTCCGGAGGAGAACGGGTCCGCCGGTGTCACCGACGTTTACCCTGCCTCCGACGTCCAGCCGATGTGGCAGAACGAGGTCCTGCCCGGATGGGTGAACGAGTTCCTGATCCCGATGCTGGCCTCGGGACAGCCCTGGCCGGAAGCCAGTGAGAGCGGCCTTTACGGGCTGACGCGTGACTGGGTCGCCATGCACGGCCTCCTGGCCGCGGCGGGAAGGCCCACGAGTTCGGCGGCGACCACCATCGCGGCCGGCTGGAAGGCCCCCGCCAAGACCGCCTTCGTGGACCGGATCAACGAGCTCTACGGGGAGGAAGGGGGCGTCGCCGCGCTGGCCAGGAACGCCAGCGCCTACGCCCAGCAGGTCCAGGGCTTCGCCCAGGAGACCCAGTACACCAAGCTTTCGATCAACGTGGCGTTCCGGGTCGCGATCGTGGCCGTCGGGATCGCGCTGGCCGTCTCCTACTTCACCGCGGGCGCGACCAGCCCCTTCGTGGGCGCGGCGGCGGCCGCCACCCGCAGCAGGATCGCCTGGATCCTGTCCCGGCTCGCCCTGGTGGGGGGCCGCGGCTCGACCGCCGCGAACGTCGTCAGGACGGCGGCGGTACGCGGGTCGGTCGGCCGCACCGCCGTGACGAGACTGGCCGCCACGGGGGCCGGCAGGGCCACGCCGCGGTTCGCCGCCGAGGGTGTCGAAGAGGGCTTTGAAGAGTGGTGGATCGACGACCGGGCGCAGGCAGCTCAGGTCGGCATGGGCACCCGCCAGGAGAAGGACCAGAAGCGGGCTCTGGCCTCGACTGTGGGCGGAGTCGCCGGCGGGTTCACCGGGATCGCGGTGGGCAACAGGGTGTCCAGGCTGGCCGGGTCGTTACCGGGGATCAAGCAGCTCAACGCTATGGCGGGAGACGCGGCCGGTGTCGGCAACGCCTTCAAACGCCTCCCCGGCCGGATGGCGAACACCGCGCTGAACAACATGATCGCCTCGCCGGTCGGCAGCTTCGTGGCGAACGCGGCCGTCTACGGCCAGGTCTCACTGCCTACCGGGCAGTCGCTCCTCGGCGCGGCGATGGGCGGCGCCGGCCGTACGAACACGATCAGCCCGTTCAACCCCAGTGTGCCTTTAGCGGTCCTCCGTCCCCAGACCGCACTCGGCAACGCGATGGACACCGCCGCGCGTAAGGACGCGAACGCGACCGGGGGCGGATCGCCGTCGTCGCCCAGCACACCGCGTACGACACAGCCCAGCACGCCGCCCGCCACCAACCAGCAGGCGCCGACCGCCCCCGCGCCCGGCTCCCCGAGCACGGGATCCCCCCAGACCAACACACCCTCGCCGCAGAACTCCGGCAAGCAGGGCACGCTGCCCCAGCCCGCCCCCACTCCCCAACCTGCTCCCGCTCCCCAACCTGCGCCCGCCCCCCAGCCGGCGCCGGACCCCGCACCGGACCCCAACCAGCAGACCGCACCGGACCCCAACCAGCAGACCGCACCGGACCCGAATCAGCAGGCTGCTCCGGACCCCAACCAGCAGGCCGCACCGGACCCGAATCAGCAGGCTGCTCCGGACCCCAACCAGCAGGCCGCACCGGACCCGAGTCAGCAGTCCGCGCCGGATCCTGCGCTGGACCCGAGCCAGCAGGCTGCGCCGGACCCGGCGGGTGACCCGAATCAGCAGGCTGCGCCGGACCCGAGTCAGCAGTCCGCCCCTGACCCGGCGGCTGATCCGGGCCAGCAGTCCGCCCCGGACCCTGCGCTGGACCCGAGTCAGCAGTCCGCCCCTGACCCGGCGGCTGATCCGGGCCAGCAGTCCGCCCCGGACCCTGCGCTGGACCCGAGTCAGCAGTCCGCCCCCGACCCGGCGGCGGACCCGAGCCAGCAGGCCGCGCCGGACCCGGCCGCCGATCCGGCGACCACGACCGCTCACGCGGGTGGGCCCGCTGGGGTTGCCACGCCGGGTACCCCGGTGCCGGGGGCGATGCCGAACGCGCCGGTCACGTCAGGCACGCCGGACCCGGGCGGCACGGTGACGCCGAGTGCCGTGACCGCGCCGGCCGTGACGACGCCGAACGGTGTCGTGCCGCCGAACACGGTGACGCCGAGCGGTTCGCCGGCGTCGGGCCTGCAGGCGACGCCCAGCCCCGGCCCCGTACAGGGCCCTCCGACCGCGTCGCGGTTCGCCCAGTCGGTGCTGGCCGAGGCCATGGCCGCCGTGGCCCCGGACGCGTTGCTGCTGCAGGACGGTCGCACCCGACTGACCAGGCCGGACGGCAAGGCCGTCCATCTCTCCGCCGACGCCATGACCCTCATCACACAACGCCTGACGGTGCGGACCCGTGACGCCGCCGATCGGGCCCGGCTGACTGCCGAGGCCGCGGCCTGGCTGGGCATCGAGATCGCCCGGGCCGTCGGCAGGCCGTCGCTGGAAGGCGTGATCTCGGCTCTTCACCTGCTGGCCGAATCGTCTCCCGAGTTCACCGAAGCGGCCAAGCAGGTGGTCGTCGAGATCCTGATGGACAACCCGGACGCCGACATGGACCCGGCCCTGCTCAGCGACGCCGCGCGTGACCTCGCTCGCGAGGCGAGGGAGGAGGCGAACAAGCCGGCGCAGACACCTCAGGACGAGTACGCCGCACTCCGGACCACGCCGCAGGCCGAAGCGGCGGACACGATCGTCCAGCAGTCCCAGGGCCTCGCGTCGATGACCTCGAACACGTCCACGGCGGCCGCCGACCTGGCCACGCAGGCCCGGGCCCTGGCCGCCGACCTGGGCGACGCCCGGGCCCTGCTGGACGAACGCGCGACGACCAGATCGGAAAGTGCGCAGGAGACCGAGAAGAGCGCCAAAGCCGTACTGGAGACCGCGCAGAAGGCGGAGGACGCCGAGCGGGCGGGACAGAAGCTCAAGGGCGAGCGGGACAGCGGGGCGCCGGCGCGGCGCCACGTGGCGCGCGCGGGCGCCAAGAAGGACCTGGAGACGGCGGCTCGTGACCAGCGGATCGCCGGCAGGTACGGCACGGCGCGCGATCAGGCTGAGAACGCGGCCGCGGCGTTCGAGGCGATGGCGCAGGCGCTGGATCTGGCCGCCCGATCGCAGTCGGGGCCGACGGCCGCGCAGACGGCCGAGGTCGCCCGGCTGGCGGCGGAGGCCCAGGCCAGGCTCGCCGATTTCCACAAGGCGATGAAGGAGGCGCTGCCTCCGGATGCCGCGCTGCCCGCAGGATCGCTGACCGGCCGCCTGCCGTACCGGAACAAGATCGCCGAGGTGGCGAACGCGCTGCTGAAGGCCGGCGGTGTGGATCAGACCCTCACTCCGAGCCAGTTGGACGCGATGCTCCAGGCGGAGGCCCGCCGGCTGGTGGGCGATGGCGCGACGCTCTCGCTGGGGCAGACGAAGGCCGGTGAACTGCGGGTCCGGTGGGTGCCCGGCGATTTCGTCGAGGTCGTCAATCCGGAGGTGACGGCGTCGGAGGTGATGCACGGCTCCTTCGCGCAGGGAAACCGCGTGGACACGGTCACCACCGGCCGCAACGCCGGCCGGTCGACCGCGCTCAGCGTGCTCGGGCTGGCCGAGCAGTTCGCGAAGCTGGTGGCTCGCGGCGGTGCGGTGCACGCCGCCATCGAAGGGCTGGGGAAGGTCTTCGGTGCCAACGTCGGGGGCGGCAGTGGCACGAACAGCTCGAAATCCGTGGCCTCCACCGGCTTCGTGACGCCCGGCGGGGTCACGGACAACCGGGGAGCGTCGTCACGGTACAACGTGGGCGGCGGTCACTTCACGCTGGAACTCCACGTCGAAGGGGAGACAGCCCCGCGTACCGCCGTCGTCTCCGAGGGCACCGTCGACGACGCGAACACGGTGGACATGCACGTCTCGCACGCCCTCGTGGAGCACGCCCCCGAAGGGACGATTCAGCTCGAACTGGACCCGGACGAGGTGCCGGGGCTGCCGAACCTCGCGGTCGTCGGCGTGGCCGGGCTGCAGGCGTTGATCGACCGGACGGTGGCGGCGCTGGAACCCGGGGTCGCCGACGTGGGCACCACGGCACACAAGCAGATCATCAGCATGGTCGAAGGGTTGTGGAGCCGGATCCCCCAGCTGGTCAACAACCCGGACGGCGTGCAGGAACCCCTCACCACCCCCGATGGACGCCCGATCGTGGATATTCAGATGACGGCCGAGCCCGTCGTCGTGACCGGGCCGGACGGGAAGCTGAGAATCGACGCGAAGCCGGTGGGAACGCCGAGTGCGGAGCAACTCGGGGAGGATGTGGAGGTCGAGTTCTCCGGGACGATGAGGTCGGAGGGGACCGGCCGGTCGGGGAACGTGAACGGCGACGTGGAAGGCAAACTCGCCGGCGACCAGGGCCCGCAGCCGGACAACGTGACAGGGAAGTTGGGTCTCAACGCCTCCGCCTCGTCGTCGCAGTCGAGCGGGGTGGCCGTGAACGACATGTCGATCGTGCCGGTCGTGAAACGCAAGTCCGGTCACAACCAGACCTACGACATCGCCTTGAAGGTCAAGATCGTCATGCACGTCCTCGGCGAGAGCAAGCCGCGTGAGGTGGTCATCGACGATTCCGCCGAGATCACGGTGACGGCGCAGGTGGCGGAGCACCTCGGATACTCCGCCAAGCTCCCGGTCGACAAGGCCGCGCTCGTCCAGGACGAGTCCGGCGTGCAGCGCATGCGGGACGACGTCGTGCCCGAGCCGCCGCCCGGCCGTAAGGGCGAGACGCCGAACTGGCAGGGGGCCGGTCCCGGCAAGGTGCGCGGAGCCGGGATCGCGCAGGTGGAGTTGGAGGACGACGCCGACCCGGCGAACGACACCGGCTTCGCTCCTCTCCTGGCCGACGTCGAGGCGTACCTGCATGCGCAGAAGCCCGGTCTGCTGCCCGATCCGGACGGCAAGGTGCCGTCGGACAAGACGGAGCGGGAGAGCCAGGAGGAGAACAAGAAGGAGCTGGAAAGGCAGCTCTCCCCCGCGCGGGTGCAGGCCTCCTACAACCAGGGCACCGGGGAAGGCATCCTCGTGCGCCTCGTGCACCGGCGGGCCAACCACGAGCCGCAGTACACCACGCTCCGCATCAAGGTCACCCGCGACTGGAACAGCGGGACGTACGTCGGTCACACCGACGCGGAAACCGATGTGATGCTGCACATCGCATCCCAGACCCTCGGAAACTCGCGCGGCGCGTCGACCTCCTGGCGGGGCGGTGCCGTGGTCGGCGCCGAGGCGCAGATCGATGACGAGAACAAGGGCTCCCTGGGCGGAAGTCTCAAGGGCGGCAAGGGCCGCAGTTCCGGCGAGAACAACAACGACACCGACAACACGGTGAACCTCGTGGAACAGATGGGCCCCGCGGCGAAGACCACCGAGCTGAACCTGATCAGTGTCGAGGAGGTGACGAGCGACGGGGTGTCGCACCCGATCGGGGAGGCGACGGTGCGGATGCACCAGTCGATGCCCGCGTCCCTGCTGCCCGAGGACGGAACCACGGGTCCCCCCGTCAAGATCCCCACCTCCGACGAACTGCTCACGGGAACCCGGCAACTGGCCCTGGACCTCGGTATCGATGTGAACGTCCTCGACGAGATCGTCAGACGGACCGGCATCAAGCCGGGCACCGAGGAATTCCACGCCCTCGCCGAGTTCCTGAGCAACCCGAACCTGATGTCCCACACCGAGTTCCTGCAGACCGAGTACTCGACGGAGGTCGGACGCTGGTCGATCTCGATCAGGGGTCAGGTCGGCGAGTCGGGACGTCCCCTGCACGGTCCGATGGTGGTCGGCGACATCCACCTCGCGCTCGGCGACCAGGGCACGTCCTCCGGCCGGTCCGGCGGCCGGGACACGAACGTCTCGCTCAGCGGAGGCTTCAGCCAGGCCGAGGAGCCGAAGTTCGGCGGCGCAGGCGGCAGATCCGGTTCGAAGGGCACCAGCAGTTCGGTACGGGAGGGGCCGTCCTGGGGAATGGAACCCCTGGTCATCGGCCTTGACGACGCCTATGTCTTCCCGGCGGAGCTGGCGACCACCATCGTGATCAGTGAGGTGGGCTCCGACACGAAGGAGACGATCGAGACGAAGAACGGCGGGTACCTCTTCGCGAAGCCCGAACAGGATGTCCTGGAGATGTACGCCCAGGGCAAGCAGCAGCTGCCGCTGGATCTGGTGGCCGACGCGGTGGAGCGGTTCCTGCACGGCCAGCTGGAGATCGACCGCGGCACCCGGATCCAGCTGGTCCAGCGTTACCTCCAGGAACTGGCAGCCGCCAGAAAGGACGGGGCTCCCGAGCCCGAGCTGTCCGCCGAGCACACGGCGAAGGTGCTGACCAACAAGCTCCTGGAGCTGACGCCCGGTATCGACAGGGACACCCGGCGGCAGATCCGGCGGGTGCGTGATGTCGACCAGCGGCTGGAGCTCCTGGCGACCATCGACCGGGCGATGGGTCCGGAGATGGTGGAGCTCGCGGAACTCCTTCAGACGGCGATGGGTCAGTCCTGGCCCAAGGAGATCGTCTTGAGCATGGAGGGCCAGCCGGACCAGACCGTCGACATGCACGAGATCGTGTCGGCGGCCGTCGACGCCTACACGGGGGGACTGCTGGCCGCGAATCCGGCGCTGCGGGACAGCCTGTTCGAGGGGTACGCGGGCGATCACTGGTGGGCGATGATGGCCCGCAACGCGACCAACCCGCGGGGGAATCTGCACGTGCTGGCGGGAGACCTGCCCATCCGGTTGGTGGTGACGTTCGACGGCAAGGAGGTCGAGCTGCTCGGCACCTTCAAGGGCGGCCTCATCCAGCAGCGCTACCGGTACATCAACTCCAGCGAGACCACGTCGTCCAACAAGTCGTCCACGTACAACGTGGACGTCGAAGGGTCGATGGACATCAAAGGGTCGATGGACGCCGACTCCGGGTTCAGCTTCGGCTCCACCGTGTCGGGGACGGTCGGCCAGGGCAGCTCCAGTTCGTCGACCGAGGCCGAGCAGTGGACCGAGCTGGAACGAGTCGCCACGTTCGACACGAAGAAGGTCCGTCACCCGATCAAGGTCACCGTCACGGTCGGCGAGACGCTCGACGCGCAACAGGACACGAAGGGCGAGGCCAAGCGCGAGCCCGTCGTGGTCAAGCTCGACGGAGTCATGACCCGCGTCGTCGACGCCGACATGGTCAACCCGCCGAAGGTGTCCCCGACCCCCGACCCCCGGCCGATAACGTTGCCGGACGCCTTCATGGTGGACGGCCTGGAGGCCGATGGGCTGTACCAGGCGGTCTATGACCTGCTGGCCGACAAGGGCATGCTCGGCCCGAAGGGCGTCCGCGGCGTCCAGGCGATGCTGGAGCACCACCTGACGGAGATGCAGACGGCCGCCACTTTCCGCAACATGCTCGAAACCGAGGGATCCGCGACCCTTCGGATCACCCACGCGAACAAGCCGGGCGTGGTGGTGGAGGTGACCATCAAGGCCAGGCCGAAGGACCGGCACGTCATGGTTTCGGGCCGCAAGGACACCGAGATCGGCAGGGTGCGCCGGATCCAGCGCATCATCGAGATCGTCGTCGATCAGAGCCGGAGCTACTCTCTCAGCCGGATCACGAGCTTCTTCGGCCTGAAGCGCACCCGCTCCGCCGGCTGGAAGATGTCCATCCGAACCGCGGTCAGCAGCGGAAACCGCAACGAGACCAGCCGTTTCGAGAAGAGCACCGCCGCCAGCATCAAGGTGCCCGTCACGTTCGACATCACGGGCGAGCGGAAGGCCGTGAAGCGCAACTTGTCCACCAAGTCCAAGAAGCGGATCGAGGTGTCGAACGCCACGACCGGTCAGGCCGATCTGACGGTCTTCGAGTCCGGCCTGAGAGAGATGGACACCCAGCGCGGCACCGAAGGCCGGCGCGATCACGGCTGGAACCTCGACCTGGAGGTCACCCGTGAGCCCGAGCGTTCCGGCTGGCGGGCGCGGTGGCGGCGGACGCCGGTGGGCACGCCCCCGATCGATCTCGACCTGCTCTTCACCGAGGTGCAGAGCCGCCCGGACGCCGACCCGGCCACCCTCCACCAGGACGTGGCCGAAGCCGCGCGAAAGCAGCTGCCCGCCGGCGGGCGGCCGGACGCGGAGGTCCGGGTCACCGCGGAGTCGGGCTGGACCGGTCAGGCGAGCCCGGTGACCCGGGCCCGGCTGCTGGCGCGCGAACTGGACACCGACGTCCGCCTCGACGCGCGCGACCCCGACGGCACCGTACGTTCCTACGTCGCCACCCCGGACGGCAAGCTGCGCAGCAAGGTGCCCGACGGCGGGTTCGCCTCGGCGTTCAGCCGGTTGGCCCCTGGCGTGCTGGCCCAGGCGGACCAGGCTCAGGCCGACCTGCGCGCGATGTACCAGCGCTGGTTGAACAACTCCGCACCGGGCAAGGGCGACTTCGCCCAGCACATCGCCGGCGAGTTGTCCGGCGGGCCGATCGGCTCACCGGCGACCCCCTCCAGCACCGGCACCCCCTCCAGCACCGGCACCCCGTCCAGCACCGGCACCCCGTCCAGCACCGGCACGCCCTCCAGCGCCGGCACGCCGCAGCAGGGCGCGGTCCAGCCGCGCCGGGGCGGCACGAGCACGGTCGCGCAACGTCCCGCCCAGGGCGTCATCCGCCGCTCCCTGTCGTGGGCGACCCGAGCGGACAAGCGAGACGAGTACCTGTCAGCCCGGTACGGCGAGCACCGGCAGCTGGCGAACAAGTGGAGCGCGGCCCGCACGGCCGATGAGCGGCACGCCTACGAGCAGCAGATCAACGAGCTGGCGGAGGCCCTCCGGAGACGCGGCCACACCCCCCCGGTGCCGCCCTGGGAGATCGGACAGCCGACGGCTCCGACGGGTGGCCTCGGCAGCCTCATCAACCAGCCGCCGGCCCCCACCGGTCAGCCGGGCAGGCCGGCCACGCAGCCCGAGACGAAGGAGGAGTTCTGGGACCGGATGCGCCGGATCAGCAACTCCACCGGCTGGTACCCGCCGGAAGAGGAGGAGCCCTGCGAGTGCCCGCCGGACAAGCCCTGCACCTGTGGACGCCGGCCGCAGAACCTCAACCCCGAGGAGAAAGAGGAGAAGCCGGAGAAGCCGGAGAAGCCCGAGAAGCCCGAGAAGCCCGAGAAGCCCGAGAAGCCGGAGAAGCCGGAGCCCGAGAACCACACCGTCGTCCCCGGCGACACACTCTGGGACATCTCTCAGGAGGTCTACGGCAGCGGCAGCTACTGGGAGGTCATCTACGAGGCCAATCGCGACCTGATCGGCCCGGACGCCACCAACCTGCCGACCGGCGTGAAGCTGCGCATCCCCGAGCTGGAGCCCGCGTGATCGCCGCCATGGCCGAGCCGTCCTTGATCACGAGAGCCGCGTAGGCGGTGACCGGCCCGGCCGACTGGGACGTGGCCATGTCGATGGGACCTGGCCCGGCCGACATCGCCCGGCCGATGAGGTGCCGGCCAGGATCACGGTGAGGCGCTGGGCAGGATCACGGTGAGGCGCTGGGCAGGATCACGGTGAGGTGCCGGGCAGGATCACGGTGAGGTGCCGGGCAGGATCACGGTGAGGTGCCGGGCAGGATCGCGGTGAGGTGCCGGACGGGATTACGGTGAGGTGCCGGGCAGGATCACGGTGAGGTGCCGGACGGGAGGAGAGGACCACGATGGCGTACACGGTGGCGCGCAGCAGGGACGAGGCACACCTGTACCTCGACCTGCATCCATGCGACGGCTGCGGCTCGGTCGACACGGCCTGGGAGCACGCGCCGGTCGAAACCGACGGCGAGCCGACCGTCAGCTACACCGGCAGGTGCGAGGGCTGCGGCGCGCAGCGGGGTTTCCTGTTCGGGCTGCCGGAGCGGGAGGTGACCGGCGTCGCCTTCCCGACGTTCGGCGGCCGGGAGCCGTCGCGGCTGCTCGACGCGGGGGAGTGGCTCTGGGTGGCCGACCTGACGGCCGGCAACGTGCCGCCTGAGCCCGCCGAGGCACGGCAGGCCCTGGCGACGGCCGCCGCCGCGATCGAAGAGGTCATCAAGTTCATCCCGCCCGGCCAGGAGGAGGTGCCGGAGGCGGCCTTCTGGTCCGACCGCGGGCGCGAGACACGGGCCGACGAGCCATCGCGATTCCAGCTGGAACGCCTGCTCTTCATCCGTCAGACCTACCGGGAACTCGCAGGCAGACTCTGACCCCGAGCGACGACCCCGAGCGACGACCCCGAGCGACGGGCCCGAGCCAGGAGCCTGAGCGACGACCCCGAGCGACCTCCGGACACGCCCCACCCCCGGTGCGCACCTTCACCGGACGGTGGGGACGATCGCCCGTGTGACATCCGACGTGGCCTGGTGCGTCTAACCAGCGCTCGCCGGCCACGTCGGCGGACGCCGGAGAACAACGGCCCGGGTACGGCCTGCCCGGGCCGAGGCCGGGATCGGCTGCCGGCCCGGTGCCCGGGCAACGGGCCGGCACGTCCGTCATCTGATGGCGCCGAAGGCCACAGCGGTGGCGGAGGCGATGACCGTGGTCAGGATGACCATGAGGAGCACCGTGGAGAGCGGGTTGCGGCGGCGTTGGGGAGCCTCTTGGGGCTGGGCGCGCAGCCTCGGGGCCTCTGCCTGGGTGCGGGTGGGTGTGGGGCTCGGGGTGGGTCGGGGAGTCGGCCGTGATTTCGGTGGCAGGTCGACGACCACGGGCTGAGGCGCCCGCGTCGGCTCGGGTCTCGGGATCGGGGGTCGAGTCGGAGGCGGGGTCGGGGTCGTGGGTGGTGTCGGGGTTCGGGTCGGTTCGGGGGCCAGAGTGGGGGTCGGAGTGGGAGTCGGCCTGGGCGGAGGCGAAGGGGTGGGCTCCGAGGTGGGGGCCGGTGAGGGGCACTCGCAGGGGGACGGGGGCAGCGACGCCGGAGGAGGCGGGGGCGGCGGTGAGCAGTGGCCCAGTTGGATCTCCAGGCGCACCAGCGCGTCGACGTCGAGGCAGACCGTGATCCCCGGCGGGCCGGGCGAGGCAATCGCGGGCTCGCCCACGCAGAGCAGGAGTAACGTCCCCGCGAGAATCAGTGGCGCGCGGCGGACTCGCATGGTCACGCGCCCCCGGCGATGCGCTGGAACTCCTGTAGCGCGTTGAGGAAGGCGTCGGGCCCGACGGCCAGCGCCCCGGCGAAGACGTGTGAGATGTCCCAGGTCATGTAGATGCCGAAGCCGAGCATCGCGGCCATCGCCAGCAGCGGCAGGATCGTCAGGCCACGCGGCCGGGCACCGGCGAGGAACGGGAAGAGGATGACGACGAGACCGGTCAGGATCGTCAGGGTGAGCAGCCCGGCGGGCGGCGTCGTCTGGGCGTCGGCGGCGCGCTGGTTGCGGGCGGCCGACATGTCCTTGATGTGATCGAGGACGAGGGTCTTGGCGTCTGCCGTGTCGTCGTCGTTCACCTGCACGGCGGTGACCTGGTTCCGCAGTGTGTCGAGGCGGGTCGCGCCCTCGCTGGAGAGCCGGCCCCCGGCCATCATCCGCCACTCGGCGTCGACCACGAAGTCGACGTAGTCGCGCAGCCCGGTCCGCAACTGGGCCTCGACGGACGGAGGCAGACCGGCGACCGCCCAGTAGGTCTCCACCGCGGCCTGGCTCTCGGCGAAGGTGTTCTGCCTGGCGGTGTCGGCCGTGGTCCACGGCACGATGATGGCGATCGCGAACACCAGCAGGAACAGCGCGGACAGCATCGCCCCGGCGTGCCCGCTGGACGGCCCGCCGGGATCGCGGTCGTCCGACCCCTTGTCGAGCTTCCTGAACAGGATGGCGGTGATTCCCACCACGCCCATGGCCGCGACCACGGCGAATATGCTTACCAGCATGACGATCTCCACGGCTTGGATACGACTCAGCCCCGGACGCCTTACCGGTCACTGATAGCTATATTGCTATCACATTAAGTAGTGATCGGGAGTCATTCCCAAGTGATCGGGATACGGGTCACTCCACCGGTCAGGGAGGCTTCGCGTTCCCGCAGCTCCTCGAAGGGGATCGCGAGCGCGAGCGTGGGGAATCTGCGGAACAGGGAGCCGAACACCGTGCGCAGCTCCACCCGGGCCAGGCTCGCCCCGAGGCAGTATCTGGCCGCGTAGCCGAAGGACAGGTGCGGATCCTCGGGCGCCCGGCCGATGTCGAACCGGTCGGGTTCCACGAAGGCCCGTTCGTCGCGGTTGGCGACGGCGGTGGAGATCAGCACCGCCTCGCCGCGTTCGATCGCCACCCCGCCGATCGTCACGTCCTCGTGGGCGTAGCGCGGCAGCCCGTGGTGCCCCGGCGCGGCCATCCGGAGGATCTCCTCCACCGTCGAGTCGGCCAGCCCCGGATCGGCGATCAGCGCGTCACGCTGGGCCGGGTTGCGGAGCAGCAGCAGCACGCCGTAGTCGATCCGGTTGACCGTCGTCTCGTGCCCGGCGAACAGCAGCCCGGCCGCCAGCGTGGAGATCTCCTCCTCGGAGGCGTCCATGGTGGCCAGGTCGGAGAACACGTCGGCCGCCGGAGCGCCGCGCTTGCCGTCCACGATCCGCCGGGCGTACTCGCCGAGTTCGGCCAGTGCCGCCCCCGCCCGCACCGGGTCGCCCAGGTCGCCCATCGCGTCGGCGAGCTTCCTGAAGTACTCCCGGTCGTCGTACGGCACGCCGAGCAGCTCGCAGATCACCAGTACGGGCAGCGGCAGGGAGAGCGTCTCCCGCAGGTCCACCGGCGGCGTACGCTCGGCCATCCGGTCGAGCAGTTCGTCGACGAGCTCCTGAACGTGCGGCCGCAGCGCGTTCATCCGGCGGGCGGAGAACGCGGGGGCGAGTATCCGGCGCATTCGCTCGTGCTCGGCCTTCTCCGTCGCGACGTCGCCGCGCGGCCCGCCGAGCAGCACCGAGTTGGAGATCCTGGCCGCGCGTTCCGGGTCGGGCGCCGAGCGGCCCAGCCGCGGGTCGGCGAACGCCTGCCGAGCCTCCTCGTAGCCGGAGACCAGCCAGGCGAGGTCGCCCGTCTGGGTACGAACCCTGGTCACCGGCGCGGTGACCCGCAACGCGCGATACTCCTCCGGAACGTCGAGAGGATCGTTGCGATCGAATGGCAGCTTAGGAACGTCCACGGCCGGAAGCACCCCCACGGCTCGACGGCAGGTCACTTCGAACGTGTCACCCCGAAGGCGGTCAGGCAAGCCAGTCTTTCAAGCGGGAGTGGGATCGAACCGGCCGGCCGGGGCGAGACTGAGCCCGTCCAGGGCCGCCGCGATCTCCGGGACCTCCCGCAGCGCCTCCCGCACGATCGGGTCGGTGTCCATCAGGAACGCCAGGTGCCGGATGGCGTGCGCGACCACGTTCGGCACCCCGAGGTCCTCCGGTGACGGAGCCGACGCGGAGCTGCCACGGGCGATGTCGAGCCGGGGCAGGCCGGTGGCCGGCAGCTCGGGCGCCGGATCAGGGCATATCGCATAAGTCAGCACGACCTGGCCTTCGGGCCGGTAGCGCCAGCTCGTGGAGTGGACCACGTTCGACGAGCCGGCGACGCCCGACAGGCGGCGAGCGGCCTCGTCGGGGCTCTCTCCCCGCTGCGGCGTCGTGACGAGACGGCGGTAGGCCCAGCCGCCGCCGTGGTCCGCGCGCAGGACCAGGGCCTCGACCGTGACCGCCACGTGCTGTTCCACCTGTCTCCCTCACTCATCTGCGACCAGTACGCAACAGCATCCCACAAGCATTAGCGCTATTGCCGTGGCGGCCCTTCTGTGGGTGGCTGGAGGAGAGAAGCGGGTCGAAAGAGGGAGAGCGCGCATGGGGGACCGGCCCGGGATACTGGTGCTCATGGGATCGGGTGAGACCAGCCCGACCATGGTCGAGATCCATCGTTCCGTCGTCCACCGGCTCGGCGGCGGGCCGCGGGCCGTACTGCTGGACACGCCGTACGCGTTTCAGGAGAACGCGGCCGACATCTCCGCTCGCGCGCGGCGATACTTCGCGCACAGCGTGGGCCTGACGGTGACCGCCGGCTCGGACGTCGGCACGGCCGACTGGGTGTTCTCCGGTCCGGGCAGCCCGACCTACGCGCTGGACCGGTGGAACGAGACCGAGGTCGCGGGCGACCTGCGGGCCCGGATCCGCGCGCGGGCCGGCGCGACCGTGCTGGCCTCGGCGGCGGCCTGTACGGCGGGCCTCGCGACGGTGCCGGTGTACGAGATCTACAAGGTCGGCGCCGAGCCCCACTGGCGCGAAGGGCTGGACCTGCTCGGGGTGCTCGGCCTGCGCGCGGTGGTGATCCCGCACTACGACAACGCCGAAGGCGGCACGCACGACACCCGCTTCTGCTACCTCGGCGAGCGGCGGCTCTCCCGGATGGAGCGCGACCTCCCCCCGGACGCCGCGGTGCTGGGCATCGACGAGCACACCGCTGTCGTCACCGACCTGCTGACCGGCGAGATCCGGGTGAGCGGGCGCGGAGGGCTGACCGTCCGGCGCGCCGGCTCGCAGGCGGTGCTGCCCGCCGGCACCGTGCTCGACCTGGCGCGGCTCCGATCCCTGATCGAAGGGCGGACGCTGGACGCCGCCCCCGAGCCGCCGCCCGCGACCCCCATGTCGCAGATCACCCTGGCCGAGGTGACCGGCGCGTGCGGCCGGCGCTTCGAGGAGGCCATGGGCGCGGGCGACACCGAGGCCGCGACGCAGGCCGTACTCGATCTGGAGGGGAACATCACGAAATGGGCGGCCGACACTGAAGAGGACGAGGGCGGCGTCGACCAGGCGCGCGAGGTGCTGCGGCGATTGATCTCGGGCCTCGGCCGCCTGGCCGACCCGCGTGACCCGCGCGACCGGCTCGCCCCGCTGGTCGAACCGCTGCTCACGGTCCGGTCGCACCTACGCGAACAGGGCCGGTACGGCGCGGCGGACGCGCTGCGCGAGGCCCTGCTCGCCGGCGGCGTCGTGGTGGAGGACACCCCCCACGGCCCCCGCTGGACTCTCGCCGCCTGCCAATAGGCTTGCTGCCAGTGGACCGATCGATGGGGGGAGCGATGATCGCACAGCGCAGGCCGAGTGCCCAGCCGCTGATCGTCGGCATGAAGGCCCGCCCCGCGGACCCACGACCTCTCCCCGCCCGCACCGGCGCCTGACCATCCTGCCTGCCGTGCGGTTCGGTGTCCTGGGGGCCTTGGGAGTGTGGTCCGCCGATGGCGAGACGGTCGCCGCCGGCGGACCGCAACTGCGCGCGCTGCTGGCGCTGCTGCTGCTGAACGCGGGCCAGACGATGGGCGTGCGGCGACTCGTCGAGGGCCTGTACGGCCCGCAGGCGCCGAGCGGTGCGGCGCACGCCCTGCAGTCCCAGGTGTCCCGGCTGCGCCACCGGCTCGGAGCCGCGGGCGAAACAGGGGATCTGCTCCAGTTCGGTCCCGCCGGATACCGGGTGCTCGTCGATCCCGACGACGTCGACGTGCACCGATTCGAGCGGCTCGCCGGCGAAGGGCGGCAGGTGCTCGCCGCCGGAGATCACACTGGCGCCGCCCGGCTCCTGGGCGAGGCTCTGGGTCTGTGGCGGGGGCCGGCGCTGGCCGACGTCATCGACGCGCCCTTCGCCGGGGAGCAGGCCGCCAGGCTGGAGGAGTTGCGGGTCGCCGTACTCGAAGACCTGGTCG
Source organism: Dolomitihabitans soli (assembly GCF_022213955.1). Taxonomy (GTDB): domain Bacteria; phylum Actinomycetota; class Actinomycetes; order Streptosporangiales; family Streptosporangiaceae; genus Streptosporangium_A; species Streptosporangium_A soli. The sequence goes on from NZ_JAKNTW010000032.1 coordinate 67,585, forward strand.
AGGCGCGGTTGGCGGACGGTGAGCACCGCGACCTGGCGGCCGAGCTGCCGGAGATCGTGGCGGCGCATCCACTGCGGGAACGGCTGCGCGGACAGCTCATGCGGGCCCTGTACGGGAGCGGCCGGAAGGCCGAGGCGCTCCAGGTGTTCGAAGACGCGCGGCGGACGCTGGCGGAGGAGCTCGGTGTCGATCCCTCCCCCGAGCTCGGCGGTGTGCACCTGGCGGTGCTGCGCGCCGGGCCCTCGCCCGCCGAGCCGGCGGGAGGCGGCGTTCCGGCCCAGTTCACCAGTTTCGTGGGGCGCGACGGCGACCTCGGACGCGTCCGCGCGCTGCTCGGCGAGCGACGTCTGGTCACGCTCACCGGGCCCGGCGGGGTCGGCAAGACCCGGCTGGCGGTCGAGGCAGCCGGGCGGGAGCAGGATGAGGTCCGCTTCGTCGACCTGGCCCCGCTCGCCGACGGCGCGGCCGTCCCGCAGGTCCTGATCAACGCGCTGGGCCTGCGCGAGGCCGGGCTGGTGCCCGCGCTGTCCGGTCCGCTCGACCCCGTGGAACGGCTGATCGCGGGGCTGGCCGATCGGCGGGTGCTGCTCGTCCTGGACAACTGCGAGCACGTCGTCGCCGAGGTCGCCACGCTCGCCCGTCGGCTGCTGGCGGCCTGCCGGGACCTGCGGATCCTGGTCACCAGCAGGGAGAGGCTGGGCCTCACCGGGGAGACGCTGCACCCGGTCCCGCCGCTGCCCCTGGACGGCGGCGGCCCGGAGGCGCTCGGCCATCCGGCGGTGCGACTGTTCGCCGACCGGGCCGCCGCCGTGCGGCCCGGTTTCCTGATCGACGACGCCAACGTCGACGCGGTGCTGCGGGTCTGCCGGGCGCTGGACGGACTGCCGCTGGCGATCGAGCTCGCGGCCGCGCGGCTGCGGTCGCTGACGCTCGAGGAGGTCGAGGCCCGGCTGGACGACCGGTTCCGGCTCCTGTCGCGCGGCGATCCTTCGGCGGCGCCCCGACACCGGACGCTCCGCTCGGTCGTCGGGTGGAGCTGGGACCTGCTGAGCCGCCCCGAACAGGCGCTGGCCGCGCGGCTGACGGTCTTCAGCGGCGGCGCGCCGCTCCAGGCGGCCGCCCGGGTCTGCGGGCCGTCCGAGGACGAGGTCGTCGAACTGCTCGCCGACCTCGTCGACAAGTCCCTGGTGGAGGCCGGCGGGGGCCGGTACCGCATGCTGGAGACCGTCCATGAGTTCTGCGCCGAGCGGCTGGCCGGCGATGGCGAGCGGGAACAGGTGAGGGCGGCCCACGCGGCGTACTTCCTCGAACTGGCCCGGGTCGCCGAGCCGCACCTGCGCGGCCCTGACCAGCTGACGTGGCTGGCCCGCCTCGACGCCGAACGCGGCAACTTCCACGCGGCGCTCCACTGGGCGGCGGGGGCCGACCCCACGCTCGGGCTCCGCCTGCTCGCCGCCCTGTCGTGGCAGGGGCAGTTGCGGGGACTGCCCGGAGAGCGAGCCGTGGTGGCCGCCGGCCTGCTCATCACGATCGGCGACGAGCCGCCCGCCGGTCTCGAAGAGGAGTACACGCTGTGCCTGGCGCACGCCGCGGTCGCCGACAACGTGCACGATCAGCGACTGCGCGATCATCTGGAGCGCCTTGCCGATCGGCGTCTCCGATACCCGTTCCTGCGCGTCCTGCGGCTCATGGTGAACGGCCCCTGCCGCGCGGACGGGGAGGTCCCCGCCGATCCGTGGTCTCACGCGTTCACCCGCCTGGAATCAGGGGCCAGGAGCCTCCTCGGCGGCGAGCGGGACACCGCCGAGCGGGCGTTCCGTGCCGCGCTGGAGGGGTTCCGCGGGACGGGGGACCGCTGGGGAGTCCTCGCCGCCCTGGAACAGCTGGCCGGGCTCGCGGACGAGACGGAGTTCGCCGCGCTGATGGCGGAGGCCATCGACCTGGCGGGACGGCTGGGCGCGGTGGAAGACCTGACCAGGCTGCTCGTCAGGAACGCCGACGGGCTGGCCGACGCCGGCCGGCTGCTCGCCGCGCGCGCGGAGTACGAGCGCGCCATCGAGTTCGCCCGCCGTACCGGAACGCCCGAGACCCAGGCCGGTGCCCAGCGCGGGCTCGCGGACGTCGCGCGCCTGCGCGGCGATCTGCCGGCCGCCCGCGAGCTGTACGACCGGGCGCTGCGAGGCTGCGCCCGGGCATCGATGGGCGCCGCGCGGACGCGCTGGCGGATCCTCACCGGCCTCGGCCGGGTCGCGGAGGCCGAACAGGACGCCGGCCAGGCCCGCTTCCGCTACCGGCAGGCCCTCGCCACCGCGCGCGCGTACGGAGATCGCCCGGCCGCCGCCGCCTCGGCTGAGGATCTGGCCGCGGTGGCCGCGTTCAACGCCGGTGGACGGTGAAGGGCGGTGTGCGGGTGGTGAGTGAGTGGTGGGTGCGTGGTGAGCGGTTCCTGCCAGCCTCGTGGTCATCGCCCAGCACTGACCAGGAGATCGATATGACGGACTTGACGGGCAAGACCGCGCTGGTGACCGGCGCCTCACGGGGAATGGGCCGAGCCATCGCCCAGCGGCTGGCCGCGGACGGCGCGCTGGTGGCGGTCCACTACAGCCGTGACGCCGACGCGGCCAAGGAGACGGTGGCCACGATCGAGCAGGCCGGTGGCGAAGCCTTCCCGGTCCAGGCGGAATTCGGCACGGACGGCGACGTGCGGACGTTGCTCACCGGCCTGACCGCGGGCCTTCATGGGCGGCCGCTGGACATCCTGGTCAACAACGCGGCCTGCGGGAACCAGGACACGGTGCGGGCCGGGTCGGTCGATCGGCTGACCCCCGGCCAGTTCGACGAGGTCTTCGCGATCAACGTGAAGGCGCCGCTGTTCCTCATCCAGGCGACACTGCCGCTGATGCCCGACGGCGGGCGCATCGTCACCATCTCCTCGCTCGCCACGCGGGTCGCCCTGCCCGGCCAGATCGCCTACGCGATGACCAAGGGCGCCCTGGAGGTCATGAGCCGGACGCTGGCGAACGCGCTCGGCGAACGCGGCATCACGGTGAACACGGTGAGCCCCGGCGCCACCGACACCGAGGTGACCGACACCCTGGACAACCCCGAGACCCGGACCGTCTTGGCGGGCCTGACCGCGCTCGGCAGGATCGGCCGGCCGGCCGACATCGCCGACGCCGTCGCATTCCTCGCCTCGGACGACGCCCGCTGGATCACCGGAAACGTGCTCGACGCCACCGGCGGCGCGTTCCTCGGCCCCATGTGGGCACGCTAGCCTCCCGCCGCACCCAGGCGGTCGCACCGCGCCTGTGGTGCCCGTGTCCCGGGCGCCACAGCGCGCCGGCGGCGCAGCCGATGCCCGTTGCTCGTCGTCGGCTATTCGGCCAGGTGGCGCAGGGATTCGTCGGTGAGGCGGAAAGTCGTCCACTCGTCCATCGGGACGGCGCCGAGCGACTTGTAGAAGCCGATCGAAGGCTCGTTCCAGTCGAGCACCGACCACTCCAGCCGCTGGTAGCCGCGTGCCACGCAGATCCGGGCCAGCCCGGTGAGCAGGGCCCGGCCGTGGCCGCCGCCCCGGCTGTCCGGGCGGACGTACAGGTCTTCGAGGTAGATCCCGTGGACGCCCCGCCAGGTGGAGAAGTTGCGGAACCACAGCGCGAAGCCGACCACGTCGCCGGTACCGTCGTCCTCCGCGATGTGCGCGAAGACGGCGGGGTCGGCACCGAAGAGGACGGCCTGGAGCTGGTCTTCCGTGGTGTGGACCTCGTGCCGGGCCTTCTCGTATTCGGCCAGGTCACGGATCATCTCGATGATCGCCGGAATGTCAGCTGGAGTCGCGGATCGGATCATTGCCGCATGTTACCCGCGCCGAGGGGGTGGGGCCGTCTCAGCCGGCGGTGTGCTTCTTGTAGTAGGTCCAGCTCGTCTCGTTGGGGGCCGACCAGCTCTCGGGGGCGTGCGCGAACTCGGGCCGGTGCTCGGCGACGTACGTGCGGACGTGCTCGGGGACCGCCTCCCAGTCGGCCATCTTCGCGCCCCGGCAGTGGTAGACCAGCGCGCCGGGCCGGTCGGCCATCCGCATCCAGGGCAGCCAGGGCGACACCCGCGACCAGGAGAAGGTGCAGGGCACGTTCTCCCGCGCCGGATCCTCCACGTCGGCGGCCCTGGCGAAGAACTGGAAGAGCTCCATCGCCCGGTAGGTGTCGTCGCCCGAGTTGTCGGGGAACTCGGCGACCGGCAGCGGCGACGGATAGGCCAGCAGGATGTCGGTGTTGAACACCATGTTCTCGCCGATCCGCGTCACCGGCACCCGGAACGGACCCCGCGGGCCGTCGGCCAGCCACCGCTGGTTGACCGGGTCGTTCCACACCTGCAGCACATCGACCCGTTCACCGCTGATCGGGTTGTCCCATTCGTCGAGGATCTCCCGGGAACGCGGGTCGAGGTAGAACGCCGCCTCCCTGCTGAGTAACTCGTAGCCGCCCTCCACGGTGACCGCACGGGCCAGGTTGATCCCTTCGAAGCCGAACAGGTGGTGCGGCCCGCCGTACGGGGTCCAGGCGTAGACGTCTCCGGTCCACCAGACGACCACCTCAGACCCACCGCGATCTGCCCTTACCCGGATGAAGTTCTCCATGGGGGGATTTCCTCCTACGTCGTACGGCATGCCACGCCGGCACCGCGCGCCGTACGTGGCGCGGTCCGTGGGTTCACGCTACTCAGGTGAGGGGGCCGGCCGCCGTAACGACTGGAATGCCGGCGTGGATCTTCGGTACCGACGCCGGTGTTCGCCGGGGACGGTTCGGGGCGGCGGCGGTCAGGCGTCATCCGGCGACGGCGGGGTGTAGTGGAGGAGGTCGCCGGGCTGGCAGTCGAGGACCTCGCACAGGCGGGTGAGGGTGGAGAAGCGGATGGCCTTTCCCTTGCCGGTCTTGAGGATCGACAGGTTGGCGATGGTCACCTCGACACGTTGGGAGAGTTCGGTCAGGGTCATCCCCCGGGCGGCGAGGACTTCGTCGAGACGGATCACGATGCTGCCGCCGGATTCACCGGGCGGCATTCAGATCGTGCCCTCCAGTTCGTCGAACATGACGAGCCCGCGCCGGATGACCTCGGCCACCACGAACACCCCCACCCCGACGAACATCACCCCGACCGGGAGGTCGTCGAGCGCCGGCAGCAGGTAGCCGCCGGTGGTCATGAGGCCGGTCGCGATGGCCTTGGCCGCCGCGCTCAGCGCGAAGGACACCAGGGATCCGATGATGAGGACAGAACCGATCTTCCGCAGGTAGGAGGCGGTGGTCGTGGAGAACAGGGCCCGGTCGCTGTAGCGGCAGTAGGTGGTGATCCGCAGCAGCCAGAAGAGGGTCAGCAGCGCCGTCAGCATGCCGGGTAGCGAGTCCAGCAGGTTCAGCAACGCTACGACGGGGGCGTGGTCGGCGTTGTGCAGGCTCATCCTGATGGACGTCTCGACGACCTCGGTGCCGGGGGTGAGCGCCCCGTCGAGCGTGACCTCCGCCTTGGCCGGCCACAGGCCCTGGACTCCGTAGTCCTTGTAGTGGGAGCCCGGCAGCGCCGTCAGGACGCTCGCCAGCACCCCTGCGGCGACTGCCAGCAGGCCGAACACGATTCCGGTCTGGAGCAGCACGTGCAGGCGGCCGAACCAGCGGTCTTTCGTCGGGGGCGGCGCTTCCCGCGATGGTGAAGGTGTGCTCACCTAAACCACTCCTTATCGTTTTTCAATAAGAACGCCATCACCATAGCATCGAAAAACGATAAAACAACCTCCCTGCGCGGAGTCGGTGTCCTGTCGCCGGCCGGCCGGATGCGCGGATGCCACAGGGTCGGCCAGCCGGCTCGGACCCCATCGGCAGGCTCATCGCACAACCCCTGGAACCGGAACAGCGCCTCAGCCATGGCAGCCCCCCGCCTGTGGCGATATGACGGCCGTGGTGGTGCTCCGGTCATGGCGATGCGAGGGCTGTGGTGGTGCTCCGGCTTTGGCGATGCGACGGCCGTGGTGGTACTCGGGTCATGGCGATGCGAGGGCTGTGGTGATGCCCCAGCCTATGGTGGTGAGACGGCGGTGTGCGGTCGCCGAATAACGTTAAACTTAATATGACGGCACGTGGTCGTGTGTCATCGAACGGTTCGTGTAAATTACGTTGAACAGCAGGGAGAGCGAGCTGTATCGACGCGCTTCATTGGCCTACGATGGGCCGATGAATGTTATTCCAGGAAACTCCTCTCCCTTCGGTGAGCGTGTGCGTCGGCGGCTTGGGGAAGAGACGGTGATCTGGCTGACGACCGTGGGGCGCGACCTCACGCCGCAGCCCAATCCGGTGTGGTTCCTCTGGGACGGCGCCGACGGGGTCCTGGTCTACAACCGGGCCGACGCGAAGCGGCTCGACCACGTCAGGGAGCGTCCGCGGGTCTCCTTCAACTTCGACGGAGACGGTGCCGGTGGCGACATCATCGTGCTGACCGGCGAGGCCGAGCCGGTGGCCGGCAACCCGCCGGTGATCCACTATCCAGACTATCTGGAGAAGTATCGCGAGGGGATCGCGCGAATCAGCGGCAGCGTCGACGTGTTCGCGAAGGCGTATCCCGTGCCCCTGCGGATACGCCTTACCCGCGTCCGCGGTTACTGACCGCCCGGCTATTCCGGCATGTCCGTCTCCAGCCAGCGCGCGAATACGGCGATCCGGTCCTTGGGCCAGGCGCCGTCGCAGGGCATGGAACCGCTGCGTAAACGGCTCAGAATTTCGGGCGCATGCGATTTCACGTCCGTATAGGACCACAAATCCAAGGCGAATTTCATGGCATTCCGGTCGCGAGCCCTGAACAGGGGCTTGATGTGCTCCCCGTACCTGACGTCGTCGCCGGGGGCGGGGAGCGTCACCGGCTCTTCCTCCTCCTGTACGGCCAGCGCGGAGACCCGCGCGCCGGGGGTCGCGTTGCACACCCACCACCAGCGCGGCACCGGCATGCTCTTCGGCGGCTTGGCCGCGGTCTGGGAGTTCTCCACCGCGATCCGCGAGCCCCATTCGAGATAGGCGACGAAGGCGGCGCGGAACTCCGCGTCGTTCGGCACGCCCGCCTGGTCGGCGGCGAGGCACATGAGCGAGACCCAGCGGGCCCGCTGGTCCTCCGTCAGGCCCTTCCCCATGTGCTGCGAGATCATCCGGTCGTAGCCGCCGTAGTCGTGGGTGTAGGCGTGCGGGCCGCCGAAGACCTCGCCGAGCCACTTGGCCACCCGGATCGGGTGATCCGGGGCCATGCTCGCGAACAGCGGGCCGATGAGCGGGTCCTGCGGGACGTACTTCTCGTAGAACAGGCGGGTCATCCGGGTGAGCGCGGGCAGGCCGCCGACCCACTCGAAGAGCGTCTCCTCGACGTCGGGGTCGCGCACCGGGTCCTTGAACGGGGTGTTCCAGTGCATGCCGCTGCAGAAGGGCTTGTTCAGTGAGTGCCCGCAGCGGCACAGGCTGTAGTGTTCGAGCGAGGCTCCCTGGTTGCGCTGCGGCTCGGCGCCGCCGTCCTCGACCAGGCGGATCGCCCCGGTGATCCGGTACGGCCCGTCCTTGGAGACCTCGATGGCCGGCTTCCTGGTCTCGTCGACCACCTGGCGCTGCTCCCGCCCGTCGAGCGCGAAGCTCAGCGCGCCGGAGGGACAGGCGCGGACCGCCGAGACGATCTCGTCCATCCGGCCGCCGCTCGGCGCGACGAAGGGCTCCTGGCCGAGCCGGAACACCGTCGCGAGCCGGTCGGTGCAGAACCCGGAGTGGGCGCAGGTCCCGCGGTTGTCCAGCACGGTGACCTGGACTCCCGGGTAGGCCTCGCGTTCGTCGGGGACCCGTTTGGGATCCTTGTCGCCGGAGAAGCCGGTCCGGGTGTGGCTGCCGTCGCAGAGCGGCTTGGCCGCCGAGGCGCCGCACCGGCACAGCGCGACCTGCGGGGCGGTGGTGAGGGGCTCGCCCAGCCAGGTGTGCAGTTCGACGTTGGTGGCGAGGTAGGGGCCGTCCCGCGCCACCTCGATCTCGCTGTCGAGCCCGGCGGAGAGGTCGCGGAGTTCGGCGAGGCGCTTCTCGGCGGTGCCGGCGTCCTCGTCGTGCGACGCCTGGAGGGACAACGCCTGGAGCGTCGCGGTGGCCTCCTTCAGCGCCGTGCTCGCCTGACCGGCGGCCTGGACCCGCAGCTCCGTCGCGGTCCTGGCCAGCGTCCACAGCCGGGTCTCCGGCGGGCCGGAGTCGTCGGCGCCGTCCGCCGGCGTTCCGGCGACCCCGCGCAGCGGCGCGATCACGCTGTCGCGCAGCCGGCGTGCGGTCTCCTCGGAAAAGCCCGGGTGTCGCCTGATGTCGCGCTCCAGTCGCAGGACGTCTCGGAGCAGCGCACTCAGCTTGTCGTCCGTCATCACGTGACCTCGATCGATTCTGACCTGGTGTTCACTGACAGAACTGTTCGCAGATGTTCACACCGTATTACAATTCAGGTCTCCTGCCAGGGCGATCTGGCATTCCACGCCAGCGGCATGCTCCGCATTTCCGGAAAGCCGTTGAAGAGCGGGTGCAGGCAATTGAGCGAGACGTACGCGTGCGCCGCCGAGACGAGGGTGACGTGCCGGTGCCATCCGTTGAATGACCTACCCTCGAAGTCGTACAGACCGACGCGCCTGCTGATCTGCTCCTGGTCCCGATAGACCTGACGGGTAAGGTTCGCGCAGTTCAGCAGCGAGCCCACCGACATACGGGTGATGTTGGAAACCCAGAAGCTCGGCCTGCCCTGAACCGAGTCCCGCCACTCCGCGATGAGGACGAACGTCGGTTGCCCCGATGACAGTTCATTACTTATCGGTACGAAGGCGGGGCTGGGAGGGTTCATCTCCACCCGGCCCTCGTCCGGCAGATCGACATGGACGGCGGCGGCCAGCACGCCCTGTTGTGAGCCCTGCTCGCTATCTTGCCACTGCACGACCCTGCGCTGTTCTTTCAGGAACCGGGCCAGCGATTCCGCCGAGTGCTGGTCGTCACTGCTTCTGCGGGTTCCGTTACGAGCGGCCTGCACGAACTGAGTCATTCGGTTGACCCGAACGATGAAAGGGATGTGCAGCCGCTGGAGTTCGCGTATCATTTCCGTCGCCTCGGCCTCGCGCGCATCCATGACCACAGGACGTATGGGGAGTCCCCAGTCATTGATGATGGTGATCAGCGCGTCGACGCCGATTCCCCAGGCGGGCGTGCTCTTGATGTCCGCGGGGATGGCGGCGCGCCGCCGCCGGAAGGCGTCGTCCGTCCAGTTCGGAGGCAGGATCAGATGCCAGTCCATCGGGCAGCTCACACCCGGTTTGGCGAACCAGATGCCGAGGGCCCGCTGGCAGTTGACGAGCTTTCCCAGGTGCGAGATGAACTGCGTGTCAACGCCGACCGTATTGTTTCCTGCCTTGGGGATGACGAGAGGTGAAATAACCCAGGCCGTGGCCTTGAGATTCTGGCAGACAATCCGTGCCAGTCGCCGCCTGACCTCCTCCCATGGCCACGTCGAGTTGCTGACGAACTGTTGCAGGTTCTGCTGGGACGCCGGCTGCTGTGAAGTCGCGGCTATGTTGCTCATCGACTTACGGCCTGCGGAAAGGAGGAGGCCCCGAATATACATCCATCCCCACCGTCGCTGGTCGCGCCTGCTCAGCGGTGCCAGAAGTTCTTCACAGAACTCCTGCAGCGATTCTTCCCGTATTATGCTGGCGATCTGCGATGACGGTTCGAGTCGGCTATGTCCCTGTTCGCCTGACGCCACACCGCAGCCCCCTTTCGATGTCGGATGTTCTGTACCCCAAGTTGCCGAGAACTGAGTCCCCAAGGTGGGCCGAATCCTGTTGGCCGACCCCTTTCCGATACGTCCACAGGTGCCCTGTTTAGGGCCACAGCTCAAAATACATCTGACCGGTGATCCTGTCGAGAAGCGACCTGGAAGTGGGCGGCAGCCCAATCGCACGCGCAAGGAATGCGCTTTCCTCCCATTAAACCGGTCAGCCTTAATATGATGGAAAGCTTAAAATATATAAGTGTGCGGCGTGTACTCGGGTAGTGACCGACCGGTCAACGCCCGGGTGAGCGACTGAATCCTGAGCGCCACCTCGTGCGCGGGATGGACGGACACGAACACCTCGCCCGGCCGAATGGCGGCGAACTCGGCGACATAACGGAGAATGACGACTGGAACGTTCCCGTAGGCGGATCGGGCGTTGTCGAGCACCTCCAGGTCGGTCATCGGCTCCGGCACCATGTTGACCACCAGCAGCGAGGGCGGCAGCCCCTGCAGCGACCGTTGGCCGCGGATCCGGTCGATGTGCAGGTTGGCGTCGGCCATGCCCATGCAGACGATCGCCTCGGTGTTGAGGCCGGGCGGGGTGTCCAGCAGGAGCAGGTCGAGATCCAGGCAGTCGATCAGCTCGCGGCAGCCCTCGACGAGCAGGCCGGGATCGTAGCCGCCGACCAGCGCGCCCACCGCGTTCTGCTGGCCGCGGCAGGCGGCCACGGCGAACAGCGCGCCCTCGCCGGCGGACTCGGGCGGCAGGTGCAGGACGGTGTTCGTGATCTCGCAGTCTCCCGACAGATAGTCGGCGAGTGACCTCGCCGCCGCCGCCCCCAGCGCGTTGGCCAGGCCGGGTGACTGCATGGCGGTGTCCACGATGGCCACCCGCAGGCCGTTGCGCGCGGCCAGGGCCCCGACGTTCACGGCCATGGACGTCTTGCCGGTCCCGCCGTACGGCGAGGAGACGGTCACGATTCGTGCCTGGTTGTAGGTCACCAACACCTCCGGAGGGCGAGCATCGTGATGTCGTCCGACTGCGCGGCCCGGCCCCGTTGCGCCTGCACGTCCTCCAGGACCCCGCTGACCAGCAGGTTCGCCGGTGCGCCCGGCATACTGGTCAGCAGTTTGACCAGGCGGGGCAGGCCGTACAGCTCCTTGGCGGGGTTCCTCGCCTCGGTGACGCCGTCGGTGTAGACGAACAGCGCGTCCGCCGGCGCGAGGGTGACGCTCGCGATGGTGAAGACGGCGTCGGACCACAGCCCGACGGCCGGCCCGGTCGGTCTGAGCAGGCGGTGGCCCCCGGCGGCGCGGAGCAGCACCGGAGGGTTGTGCCCGGCGTTGATGTAGATGATCCGGCCGGAGGCGGGGTCCACCACGCAGAAGAACAACGTGACGAAGTACGCCTGCTGGAGGTGATTGGCGGTGAGGTACTGGTTGGCGCCGCGCACCGAGGCGAGCAGGGGGACCGCGCCGATGCCGGGTGAGCCGAGGAAGACCTGGTCGGTCGGCATCAGGAAGGGTGCCAGCGCGCCGGACCAGAGATTCTGCGCGGAGTATCTCAGCAGGGTGCGCATCAGCGCCATGAAGAGGGCCGCGCCGATCCCCTTGTCGCAGACGTCCGCGACCAGGAACGCCGAGCGCCGTCCGCCGGCCATGGTGAAGCCGTCGTAGAAGTCGCCGGAGACTTCGCGGGCCGGTTCGAATCCGGCCGCCACCTCCCAGCCCTGCGGGCAGGGCAGTTCGGCGGGCAGGAAACCCTGCTGGATCTGCCTGCCGATCTTCAGGTCGCGGTCGTGCAGGAGCAGGCTCATCGACGGGTCCAGTTCGTCGACGGTGCGGACCAGGCAGCGGCTCTGGTTTCCCAGCGCGAGCCGGGTCCGCACCAGGGCCGACGTGAACGGCGGGAGCAGGAAGTCCAGTCCCTGCTCCAGATGCGGGTCGAGGAGCAGGTGGTCGGATCCGCAGTAGATCAGCACACCCGGCGGGGTGCGCAGGTGCTGCCACCGCTCCCGCAGCACCGCCACCTCCCGCGTGGTCAGCTCGGCGTGCAGGAGCAGGAGATCGGGTTCGAGGCCGTCGTGCAGCCCGGCGAGGATCTCCGGGTGGGAGGAGACGACCGGCTGGCAGTCGCAGTCGGCGAGGATCTTCGTGAGCTCGCTCGTCTCGGTGTCGCCGGGCTCCCCGTGCCTCCCGACGACCAGCAGCTTCAGCCCGTCCATGGTGTGTCAGCGGTCCTCGTGGTCGATCAGGGCGCGGTCGGACCGCCGGACGATGATGATCGTCCGGTTCCGATCCCCGATGCGTTCGTAGCTGAGCCGGTCCGCGCTCATCCGGGCCAGGACCAGCCCGAATCCCCCCACGCGCATGTCGTCGGGATCGACGGAGGGGACCCGGTGCTGCTGGCGGGTGGGATCGAACTCGGCGGCCGAGTCCTCCATGAGCAGCAGTACCCGGCCGTGCCCGACCGTCGCGTGCAACTCGATCTCCTCGGCTCCGCCGACCGGGTAGCCGTGCATGATGACGTTGGTGACCAGTTCGTCGGTGGCGAGCCGGAGCCGGTAGGCATCCTTCTCGGTGAGGCCGGCCGCGGCTACGGCTCGGCCGACGAACTCCGCCACCGTCGCCAGCGAGGCGACGGTCGCGGGCACCCGTAGGGTCGTCATGACCTGGCCGTCAGGCGGAGAACGTCTCTCGTATCGTGATGGCGTGTTCCATCCCGGTCATCCGGATGGTGTCCGCGACGCTCTCGTTGGCGCCTTCGACGACCACTTCCACGTCGTCGCCCATCTTCTGCCTGGCGAAGACGAGGCCCCTGACGCCGGCGGAGGCGATGTAGACGAGGTTGCTCATCGCCAGGATCAGCTGTTTGGGGGAGCGGGTCGCCGCCTGCTGAAGGATCTTGTGGAAGTTCGGCGCCGACGACGCGTCGAGCTCGCCGCTCATCTGGATGGTGATGATGTCACCGGTGATGGTGAGGTCTGCCTGGAACATCTGGAATCCCCTCTCTTTCGGGCTATTGCGCGATTCGCGTGCAGAGCACGACGGTCGAGCGGCCGCCGACCTTCAGGGTGTGCTGGTCGCCCAGGATCGGCTCCTCTCCAGGCGGGAAGCTGTCGTCGGTCGCCCCGGTGTCCACGGCGATCCGCCACAGCGTTCCGTCCGGCAGCATCGGCAGCTCCACGTTGTGCGGCTCCCAGTGCGCGTTCGCCACGACGTAGACGCAGTCGACGCCGTCGTCCAGCGGAGCGCAGCGCATCACCGCCATCAGCCGGCTCCCCTCCGACCAGTCGGGCGCGTAGGCGTTGACCCCGTGCCAGCTGATCTCCGGCAGCCCGGGGATCACCTCGCGCCCGGTGAGGTGCTCGGGCGTGCGGACGGCCGGGTGCGCCGCCCGGAAGCGGGTGAGGTTGCCGGTGAGCCGTACCAGCTCGTTGGTGAGCTTGTTGGGCGTCCAGTCGACCCAGCTCAGCTCGCTGTCGTGGCAGTAACCGTTGTTGTTGCCCCACTGGGTGCGGGCCCGCTCGTCGCCGGCGAGGATCATCGGGATCCCCTGGCTGGTGAGCAGCAGGGTGAGGAAGTTCTTGATCTGCCGGCGACGCAGGTCGTTGATCTCCGGGTCGTCGGTCTCGCCCTCGATGCCGCAGTTCCAGCTGGCGTTGTCGTTGCCGCCGTCCCTGTTGTCCTCGCCGTTCGCCTCGTTGTGTTTCTCGTTGTAGGCGACCAGGTCGTACAGGGTGAAGCCGTCGTGCGCCGTGATGAAGTTGATCGACGCGGCGGTGGCCCGTTCGGCGTAGAGGTCGGGGGAGCCGACGTAGCGGGTGGCCATCTCGCCGACCTTGCCGGTGTCGCCCTTGACGAACTGGCGGACACCGTCCCGGTACCGGCCGTTCCACTCCGACCAGCGGTGGTAGTTGGGGAAGGACCCGACCTCGTAGAGACCGGCGGCGTCCCATGCCTCCGCGATGAGGACACAGCCGCGCAGCAGCGGGTCGTAGGCGAGCTCCTGGAGCAGCGGCGGGTTCGGCAGCGGCGTGCCGTCCACGTCACGGGACAGGATGGCGGCGAGGTCGAACCGGAACCCGTCGATGTGATATTCGGTGACCCAGTAGCGCAGGCAGTCGAGGACGAAGCCGCGGACCACCGGGTGGTTGCAGTTCATCGTGTTGCCGGTGCCGCTGAAGTTGTAGTAATAACCCTCCGGGGTCATCATGTACCAGACGTCGTTGTCCAGTCCCTTGAAGGAGATCGTCGGGCCGTCGTGGTTGCCCTCGGCGGTGTGGTTGAAGACGACGTCGAGGATCACCTCGATGCCCTGGCTGTGGCACTCGCGGACCAGCGCCTTCAGCTCGTCCCCCGCCATGCCGTACTTGCCGCTCGCGGCGTAGCCGGCCTTGGGGGCGTAGAAGGAGATGGTGGAGTAGCCCCAGAAGTTGTACAGGCGCTCGCCCGTGCTCTGGTTGATCTTGGAGTTCTCGAACTCGTCGAACTCGAAGATCGGCATGAGCTCGATGGCGTTGATCCCCAGCGACTTCAGGTAGGGGATCTTCTCCCGCAGTCCCGCGTACGTCCCCGGCGCGGTCACCCCCGAACTGGGATGCTGGGTGAAGCCGCGCACGTGGGTCTCGTAGATGATGAGCTCCTCGCGCGGCGTGCGCGGCGAGACGTCGTCGCCCCAGTCGAAGTCGTGGAACATCAGCCGGGACCGGTGCTGGTAGGGCTGCGACCAGTCCGGCTCCTCGCCCCAGACCTCCCGGCCCGCCACCAGCTTGGCGTACGGGTCGGAGAGGATCCGGTCCGGGTTGCAGTTCTCACCGGGACCGTCGGCGCGGAAGCCGTACTCCAGGTCCTCGAGGGTCTCCAGGTCGTAGACCGTGATCGCCCAGACGTGGCCGGTGCGGAACGTCTCGGGGATCGGGATCTCCGCGTACGGCGCGTTCTCACCGCGTTTGAAGAGCGTCAGGCTGATCGAGGTGGCGTTCTCCGAGCAGACGGTGAAGTTCACTCCGCCGTGCATGAAGGTGGCCCCGGGCAGCAGCGGGTTGCCGTGCCGTACCGGGAATCCGGCGATCCGGTGGGTGGGGTAGGCATCGATCCGATCGAGGGTCATCGGTCCTCCGTCAGCAGTTTGGTGGCGTCGGCGAGGTTGTCGGCGACGGTGAAGAAGCTGAGGAAACCGACGGCGCTCATGAGCATGCGCAGCTCGTCCGACAGTCCCACCACGGCCATCTCGCCGCCGGCCCGCTGTGCCTGGCGGTACGACAGCAGCATGACCCGGAGCCCGGCGCTGGACATGTAGCGCAGGTTGGAAAGATCCAGTGCGAGCAGGCGTGACTCGGTCAGTGCCGCGCCGACGTGCTCCTGCACGGTCGGCGCGGTCCTGCTGTCCAGATCGCCGGTGAGCGCGACCACCGCCAGCTCACCCTCCTTCGACACCGTGACGTCGAGTGTTCGCGTGGGCATCTCGTCTCCCGTTCCTTACCTGGCTGACACAGGGGCCAGGGTCACGCGGACCGGCAGCCGCTCCTGCGAGGCAGGAAGGTCGACGTAGAGCGCGTCCCTGTCGAACTTGTCGTGACGGAGGCCGTCGATCTCCACCGATTCGATCCGGACCGACCCGGGCGGCAGCAGGTCGGGGGCGACCCGCAGCCGGCGGTCGGCGTCCGGCAGCGGCTTGAAGTGCAGGGTCAGCGGTTGCTGCCGGACGAGCAGGTTGGTGTAGACGGTGGCGAGGTAGCACAGCTCCGAGGAGTGGTACATGCTCATCGAGTGGCTGCCCTTGTGGCGCTCCGTGCCGAGCAGGTACGGCATGCCGTCGGCCAGTACGTTGAAGTAGACGGCTCCCTCGTCGTGGTCGAGGAAGAACGTGTTGTAGAAGCCCGACGCCTGCCGGGCCTCCTGCAGGTAGTCCGGGTTCTTGGTGGTGCCGGCCAGGATCAGGTAGGCGAGGATCGCCTGCTCCTGCTGCCACCACGCCTTGCGGTCGTGCCAGGTGAACGCGTGCCAGCGCTCCCCGGCGGGCCTGGTCCGCTCGACGACGTCGAACCAGCCGCCGCGCTGCTGGTCGCTGCCGACCTCGGGCATCACCTGCGCGATCTTCTCGGCCAGCTCCTGGTACGTCTTCTTCTCCCGCAGCGAGTTCATCCGCATGAGGTTCCAGGCGATCTTGAGGTTGTGGCCGACGACCGCGCGGTCCTGCTGCCAGGTGTGCTGCCGGTCGGGGCTCCAGTCCTCGTTGAAACGTTCCTGGACGAACGGGCTGCGGTCGTCCTCGGGGAAGTGCTCCATGATGGTGTCGAAGGTGCGCTCCAGCATGTCGGCGTACTCCTCGCGACCGGTCGCGAGGTAGAGGTTGATCAGGTACGCGGGGGCGTGGTCGCCGACCGAGTTCCAGTTCTTCCTGCCGTCGTTGGGCGCCACCGACGGGTGCCGCGGGTCCATGAAGATCGGGTCGATGTGGCTGAAGTAGCCGCCGCCCTTGTAGTCGCGGTAGTGGTTGTCGAACAGCTTGATGGTGCCCTCGGCGTCCCGCAGGACCCGGGGGTCGCCGTTGATGCGGAAGGTCTGCATCGGGCCGGCGAGGGCGTAGATCTGCTCGTACATCGGGATCGCGTCGTAGTCGTCGGAGAACTCGGAGGTGAACAGCTTCTTCTCCGGCCGG
This sequence comes from Dolomitihabitans soli, assembly GCF_022213955.1. Taxonomy (GTDB): domain Bacteria; phylum Actinomycetota; class Actinomycetes; order Streptosporangiales; family Streptosporangiaceae; genus Streptosporangium_A; species Streptosporangium_A soli. The sequence continues at coordinate 84,053 of NZ_JAKNTW010000032.1, forward strand.
CTCTCCAGGACCTCCACGCCGTGGTACCAGTAGGTCACGTTGTGGGTGGTGTCCACGAACCTCATGTGCTCGCGCAGATAGTCGACGCCGCGCTCGGCCGCTTCCAGATACTCGTCCTTGCCGGTGAGCATGTAGGCCGAGGCCATGCCGTACACCAGGCGGGAGACGGTGTCGGTCTCCTGGATGTGGCTGGCGGTCTTCTGGCCGTCGAGCCGGATCTCCGTGCGGTACTGGCGGTAGTCGATCGGGCCGGTGCCGAACTGGGCTCTGCGGTAGAAGGCGGCGATGCGGTCGAGCTGGTGGATCCACCAGTCCGGCTCCTCGAACCGGTAGGTGTCCGCCTGCGGGCCGAGGAAGACCAGCCGCTTGGCGGTGAACTTCTGCCCGTCGGCCTCCGGGTAGTGGATGCCGTAGGCGAAGATCGGGCGGCCCGGCGTCAGCATGTCGTCGCGGTGCGCGCCGGCGTCGAGGTAGGGGTGTTCGAGGTTGCGGAGCACCTCGGCGGAGGTGTTCTCGTCCACGGTGACGCTGAATTCGCGGCCGTCCGCCGTGGTCAACCGGAACGTTCCCTGGTTGTCGACGGGCGAGACGACCTTGCCCGCCAGCAGGTCGCTGAAGCGGAAGTCAATGCTGTTCGGCATCTGCTCCTCCTCCGGGTAGCTGGTCCTTGTAGCCCTGGCTGATCTCGACGACGGCGCCGTCGGGATCCCTCATCCACACGGTTCGCCAGCCGGGGATGAACTCGTCGAAGCACAGTGGTCCCAGTGAGACCTGTGCCTGCGGGCCCATCTCGGCCAGGACCCGGTCGATGTCGTCGGTCTGCATGGCGATGTGCCGGAGCGTTCCCGGCGCGGTCGGGCCGTCGCCGCCCGCCGTACCGTCGCCGGCCTGGAAGAGCTCCAGGTAGGCGTCGCCCTTGCGCAGAAAGAGGATCTTGGAGTCGCCGACGGGGAAGCTGGCCGCGCGGGCGAACCCGAGCCAGCGGCAGTAGAACTCGGCGGTCGTGTCGATGTCACGGCAGTTGAGAGCGGCGTGCGACCACCTCATGCGGCCCTCCGTGCGGCGATCTCGCCGAGCAGGGCACGGGCGAACAGGTGGCAGTGCGCGCCGCTGCGCCCGGTGACGAGGTCACGGTCGATCACGACGTCCTCGTCGCGGTACTCGGCACCCATGTTGAGCGCGTCGCCGACGAGGTTGTTGTGGCAGGTGACCGGCCGGCCGCGGACCGTCTCCGGAACCTTGGCCAGCAGCCACATGCCGTGGCAGATGACGCCCTTGATCACCTCGGGCATGGTGAACGCCCGCTTCATCAGCTCGGTCGCGGGTGCGAGGTCGAGCGGCTTCTCGCTGTACCGCAGCCGGTCGGAGACCATGCCCGAGGGGACGATGATCGCGTCGTAGGAGCGCAGCTCGCCGTCGCCGAGTCCTTCCAGCCCTTGGTTCACGACCAGCGGCGCCCGGTACTCGTGCCCGGTGAAGGTGATCTCCGACTGCCCCCACAACCGGGTGAGCATGTCGAGCTTGATCCCCTCCTCGGCGAAGCGGCGCTGGTAGTAGAAGATCTCGGGCTCGTAGTAGTCGCTCTCCAGCAGCAGCGCGATGCGGGCACCTCGCAGGTCAGCCATGGGAACCTCCCAGGATGAAGTCGGCGCACCGCTCCGCGATCATCTGGATGGCGGCGTGCGTGTTGCCGGAGGTCACCGCGGGCATCACGCTCGCGTCGGCGACGCGCAGCCCTTCGATGCCGTGGACCCGCAGCTTCGGATCCACCACGGAACGGTCGTCGATCCCCATCCGGCACGAGCCCGCCTGGTGGTGATAGGTGTCGGCCCGTTCGCGGACGAAGGCGGTGAGCGCCTCCCGCCCGCTCGTCGCGGGACCCGGCAGCAGTTCACCGGTGAGCACCTTGCTGAAGGCCCTGGTCGCGAAGATCTCCCTGGCCAGCTCGACGCCCTGGACCATCCGGTCCACGTCGGCGCTGTCGCCCAGGTAGTTGGGGTTGACCAGCGGCGGCGCGAGCGGGTCGGCGGAGGCGAGCCTGACCCAGCCGCGTGAGGCGGGCCGTACGACGCCGGGCAGGATGCTGACCGCGTTGGGGTGCTGCTGCCCGACGATGATGTCGAACGGCACGTGCACGAACGCGATCTGCAGGTCGGGGGCGACCATGCCGCTCTGCGAGACGGTGAACAGCGCCACCTCCGACAGGTTGTTGGCCCCGACCGGGACCGTCTCCCTGGTCTCCTGGATGACGCCGGTGAGGACGTGGTTGTGGAAGTTGGCGCCCACGCCGGGCAGCGCCTGCCGTACCTCGATGCCGAACTCGCGGAGCTGGGCGGGGTCGCCGATGCCGGAGAGCATCAGCAGTTTGGGCGACTCGATCGCGCCGGCGCACACGATCACCTCGTGCCTGGCCCGGACCTGACGGAGGCCGGGTTCGGCGGGGCCCAGCGCACGGCCGGTGAGCCTGCGGCCCTCGCCCTGCTCGGCGGCGGGAGCCTGCTGCCGGTACTCGACGCCGACGCACCGCCCGTTCTCGATGATGAGCCGGGTCGCGGGCGCGTCGGTGCGCAGGGTCAGCCGGGGGTGCTCCAGCATCGGCTCCAGGAAGCAGTGCAGCGCGCCCTTGCGCCGTCCCGCCTCGACGTTGACGTGGTGCCAGCCCGCTCCCAGCATGGACGGCCCGTTGAAGTCGGACACGCTGGGATGTCCCAGCTCGGCGCAGGCGTCGAGGAAGCTCTGGGAGTAGGGGTTGGGGTCGTGCAGGCCGGCGTTGGTGACGGTCTGCGGACCGCCGCTGCCGGTCCCCTCCCAGGTCTTGTCCTCCTGGTTCTCCAGCCGCTGGAAGTACGGCAGGACGTCGGCGTACGACCAGCCGGCGGCACCCTGGTAGGCCCAGTTGTCGAAGTCGGACTGGTGCCCCCGGATGTGCATCATGATGTAGAGGTTGCTGCTGCCACCGGCGATCTTGCCGCGCGGCTCGTGGGTGTGGCGCCCGCCCAGCCCCGGCTGGGGCACGCTCTCGTAGTTCCAGTCGATCTCGGAGCCCAGCAGGGTGAACCAGAGGGGCGCCGTGTCGACCCCGGCCGGGATCCAGCTGCCGCCCGCTTCGAGCAGCAGCACGGAGCTGTCGCTCGACTCGACCAGCCGGCGGGCCAGCACCGAGCCTGCCGCGCCCGAGCCGACGACGATGTAGTCGTACTCCTCGGCCGCGGCCATCATCCGTCCAACCCGAGCGGGCCGCGGAAGGGCAGGGTGTCGTGGAAGTTGGCCATGTAGGCGATCAGGCCGTTCTCCAGCCTGAAGTAGTTCATCACCTCGGCCTCGATGGACTCCCCGCCGGTCGCGGTGACCGCGCTCAGGTGCGACACCACGCCGGCCTGGTCGCCGCTGACCACCACGTGGCGGGGCTCGTTCTTGAACGCGCTGTACATCGCGGGGAATCCGGCGACGGCGTCGCGCAGCGTCTGCCGGCCCTCCAGGCGCCCGGCGAGCTGCTCGTCCACCACGGCCTTCTCGGTGAACAGGTCGCACCAGCGCGACCAGTCACCGGCGTTGGCGTACTCGTAGTAAAGGTCGATCGTCTCTCTCGTCTTCACAGTTCAGCGCTCCCCGGCATCGGTTGGAGGCGGTCGACGACGTACTTCCTGATCCGGAGGCCGTCGATCTCCCAGGTCTGGTAGGCGTCGAAGCCGAGCCAGAGGCTCCTGGCCGCCGGCGGGTTCCAGACGCGGGCCTGCCAGTTGACGACGACCTTGATCTCGGCGACGCCGTCCCGCCACGCCCCGACCTCCACCGACGTCACCTGGTGCTGCTCGTCGAAGAAGCGGTTCGTCACGGTCTCGTACCACTTGCGGAAGTCGTCGTGCCCGCGGGAGGTGCCCTCGGGGAAGACCATGACCAGGTCGTCACCGGCGAGGTAGTTCCAGAGCTGCTCGATGTCCTCGTGCCGGTCGAGCGCCCGGTACCAGTTGGCCACCCATTCCGCGACGGCCCCGTCGGAGGGGGTCGGTTGATTCACGTCGATCAGTCCTTTCTGACGTCCACCGCGACGTCCACCAGGAACGGCTCGTCGTCGGCGAGCATGCGCTTGACGGCCGGGCCCACGTCCTCGGGTGTGGCCACCCGTACGGCCTGGACACCCATGCCGCGGGCCAGTTCGGTGAACCCGATGGCCTGCCCGCTCAGGTCGAAGGAGGAGGGGAGGGGGTGCGGCGCGATGCCGCGCTCTCTCCAGTAGACGGCGATGTTCTCGTTGAGCAGCTGGTACCGGCCGTTGTTGCAGATCACGAACTTCGCGCCGATCCGCTGGTGGGCGGCGGTCCAGAGCGCCTGGAAGGTGTACATGCTGCCGCCGTCGCCGGTGAAGGCGATCACCACGTCGTCCGGCATCGCGAGCTTGATGCCGACCGCGCCGGGGATGCCGACCCCGAGCGAACCGCCCCGGGTGAGGAAGTAACGTCCGATCCCGCGCGGGGGGAACTGGCGTACCAGCGCCGGGCTGGAGGTCAGCGCCTCGTCGAAGATGATCGGGTCGGGGACCTGCTCGGCGAGTTCGGCGAGGAACTGCTCGTAGACGCTGGTGCCCTGGGGCCGCGCGGCCGGAGCCGCCGTCACGAGGCGCTTCGCGGGCCCGTTCCGTCGTTCCAGTTCGGCGGCCAGGGCGGCGAGCGTGGCCTGCGGGTCCGCGACCAGGCCGAGATCGACCGGGTGGTTCTTGGCGATCTCGTAGGCGTTCAGGTCGATGTGCACCACCCGCGCGCCGGTCGCGAACGGCGAGTCCAGCAGCGGGAACACCTCGGGGAAGAGGTAGGTGCCCACCACGAGGACGGCGTCCGCGTTGCCCACGGCCGCCGCGCTGACCTCGCCGAACATGTGGCCGAGCGGCCCCCGGTGCAACGGGTGCCCGGCGTCGATGTTGACCACCGAGGTGTCGGCCAGCCACACTCCCGCGCCCAGCAGTTCCGCCACCTTGGCGAGTTCGGGCTGGGCGTCCGCCTCCGCCACGCCGTCGCCCGCCACGATGATCGGGTGCTGCGCGCCGGCCAGCAGGTCGGCGGCCCGGACGATCAGCTCGGGCACCGGCACCGTGCGGGTCTGCGGGATCACGGTGGGCAGCACCGGCTCGGTGTTGATCGCGTCGAGCACGTCCAGCGGCAGGGACACGAAGACCGGTCCCATGGGCGGCGTCGAGGCGATCTTCACGGCCCGGCGGAGCACCCGCAGCACCGATCCGGGGTCGATGACGCGGGTGGCGAACTTGGTCACTGGGCGGGCCATGCCCACCAGGTCGGAGGCCATCTGGGCGTCGAAGGCGTCGTAGCGTACCCCCGCCTCACCGGCGATCACGACGAGCGGCGCGTGGCCGCGCATCGCCTGGTACATCATGCCGATGCCGTTGCCGAGCCCGACGCCGGAGTGGAGTTGCACCAGGGTGGGCCGCCGGGTGGCGCGGGCGTAGCCGTCCGCCATCCCGACGACGGGGGCCTCGGCGAGGCCGAGCACGTAGCGGAACCCCTCGGCGGAGCTGATCGCGTCGAGGAGTCCCTGTTCCACCGTGCCCGGGTTCCCGAAGATCGTCGTCATCCCGTCGGCACGCAGCTGTTCGAGCAGCGCCGACGTGCCGGTGCGTGTGGCGGCCATGGCTACCAGCCGTAGCGGCGCAGGCCGTGTTCCAGGGCCGCCACCATCTTCTCGCCGGTGGTGACGGAGTCCGGCGTGGACCGCCCGGTGACGAACGGGTAGTCGACGATCACCGAGATGGGGTGGCCGACGTTGCCGTGGTACCGGCCCTCGGGTCCCGTGGCGTCACGCAGGATGTACTCCAGCGGGTACGGCGGCGGCCCCATGTTGAAGTCCACCCCGACGAAGCCGGTGCCGTCCTTGTAGTCGTACTCCTTGCAGTGGCCGGTCACGTGTTTGCCCCAGATGATGCTCTTGCGGTCGTCCCAGTCGCGGGCGAACGCGAGGCAGGCGACGCCGTAGCACTCGGCTCCGACGAGCTTGTCCGCCGCCCGGAAGGCGAGGATCAGGGCGTGGATCCGCTCGTTGTTGGCGAGGTCCACGATGGGGCCGCTGCCGCCGACGATGAGCATCGCGTCGTAGTCGGCGATGGTGTGCTGGAGCTCGTCGAGCGCGCGGTGGTGCGCCTCCAGCTCCCGCAGGTAGTTCGGGGCGCTCATGTAGGGCCGCTCGGGGAGCCAGGTGGACAGGTCGAGCGGTTTGGCCAGCCGGTCCGACTGGTCCACCTCGCGTACCAGCTTGGCCATGGCCTCGCTGGTGACCGAGCGGCCGAGCGGCGGGTCGAAGAAGCCGGCGTCCATGCTCGGCGGCAGTGCCTGCGGCCGGCGGCCGGTGGGGGTCGCGATCACCGACTCGTAGCCTCGGTCGTCGAAAACGCCGAGCGGCCCGACGAGTTCCTCGCCCCAGTAGCCGTACTCGGAGAGGATGATGAGGATTTTCTTGGTCACGTTGGACTCCCTGCGTATCGATGGCCGGTCGGAGAACGGCCTTTGGGCAGGACACTTCCGGCGGTGACCGGACGTGCCGGTGCCGCCAGAAGTGTGGTGCGGGGGGTGAGTTACGCCTGCGAGACCAGGACCGCGGTCTGCCGCCAGATCAGGCCGTTCCGCAGGATCCAGGTGCCCACGTCGTTGTGGACCTCGTCGCCGATCCGGATCGTCGCGTAGTAGAGGATGATGTCCTCGGTGCTCTCCGCGACCATGATCTCTTCGATCTTCGGTTCCATCTTGAGGTACTCGGCGAAGAATTCCCTGATCTCGATCTTGCCGCGGGCGGTCGCGCCGGGGCGCATGACGACCGCGTCTTCCTGGTAGTTCCTAATCATCGCGTCGAGGTCGTGGGCCTTGAGTTGGCCGATCTGCTTGTCGAGCAGTGCCGGAAGTTGAATAGCGGACATTTCTCTCCCCATGCGTGTCGTCGATGACCCCGCTTCGCGCCGGATCGCGCTTCCTCACGGAAACCGATAGGGGGTGGGCTGTCCAGAAATGGGGTAATACTTGCCGAGGTTCATGACAACACTCATGCGGGTTGGTGGACGGGGGACCGCGCCTCCGTGCCGAGCGCGAGCACGAGAATCACCACGATGAGGCCGAGTTGCAGGGCCGCGGAGAACCCGCCCACCGGGATCGTGGCCAGGATGAGTGCTGCGGTGATCGTGCGCAGCGCCTTGCCCGGCAGGCCCAGGAGCGTCCGGAACGCCACCGATCCGAGGAGGAACAGCGCCACCCCGCCGGCCAGCGCGAGCTGCGCGCCGAGGGACATCGGGTCGCCGGGGTGCGCGACGGCCTTCTTCACGCCGGCCGACAGGATGATGATCCCGAGCAGGATCGGGACATGTGCGTAGAAGAAGCCGAAGAGCACCATGCGCGTGCGTCGTACCTGGTCGGTGGCCTGGATCAGGGCGATCTCGGCCCGTTCGAGGTCGGCGTGGAAGTAGGCCCACCACAGGCTGGCGCTGAGCGTCAGCCCGATGAGCGCGGTGCCGATGGTCGGCGCGCTGAGCGGCCCGCCCGCGCTCTCGATGCCGACGGCGATGGCGACGACCGACTCGCCGAGGGCGATGATGACCACCAGCCCGTGCCGCTCCGCCACATGTCCCGGATGTAACGGGAATCCCTTCTGCCCCGTGAGGTACGGCGAAGCCCACATGACGACGAGGGCGGCGATCCACAAGGCGTACTTGAGGCCGTCCGTAACCCCGGCGGCGATCAGGATCAGCACCGCGCCGGTGAGGTTCGTGCTGAACATCCGCAGGAAGCGCCGGGTCGACTGCAGGTAGAGCAGTCCGTGGACGATCACGACGCCGAGCAGTCCGAGCGCGAACACCGTGCCGTTCTCGGCGAAGGCCGTGGGCACGGCCAGAGCGATGATCAGCCAGCCCGCCATCGCGAGCATCATGAAGAACCGCCGGGTGATCCGGCGCGGGGGGACGGCGTTGGTCACCCAGGCGTAGCTGGCGAACATCCACCAGATCACGCCGAACATCAGAAGCACTTGAGGGAGGCTGCCGAAGTCTCCCGCGAGCCGGACCGTGAGCTGGGTGGCCGTGAAAACGAACACCAAGTCGAAGAAGAGTTCCAGCGTGGATACCCGGAGTTCCTCGTGGTCGGGAACGGGTTCGACCTGTTCGGCGAACCATCGGGGGAATGGGAGGTTCATGGGTTGATTCTGGTACCGGTCTTCAAGTCCGGCCAATGGCGTAGGGCGTAATTCTTAGCAGTATTCCGCTGATGTCACAAAGTCGCGCCGTCTAGATAATCAAGTGAGCCTGCCTCATCGTTTCGCCATTGCCGCCCTCGGGGACGGCGGCCATCGTGATGGCGAAATGCCCGGAAAGAGAAGGGTGACGCATCATGGCGAACGTACTGATTCTGATGACCAAAGCAAAGACTCTCGGCTTGCTCGACGGCAGACAGCACGCTTCCGGGTTCTGGGCCGAAGAGTTCGTCGTCCCGTACGAGCGCCTCGTCGCCGAGGGCCACGACGTCGACATCGCCACCATCGGCGGCGAGCAGCCGACGCCCGACCAGGGCAGCCTGACCCCCTTCGTGGTCGGCCTGACCAGGCCGAAGGGCTCGCCCGACCACGACGAGGCCAACGTCGAGCACTACAACCAGGTCATCGGGTCGCTGAGCCCCCTCAAGGAGCCGATGAACGTCGCCGCCCTGACCAAGGAGAAGCTCGCCGGATACGCCGGTGTTTACATCTCCGGCGGTCACGGGGCGATGGAGGACATGCCGCACGACGCCGGCATGACCCGCGTGGTCCGCTGGATCGTCGAACTCGGCAAGCCGCTGGCCGTCGTGTGCCACGGCCAGTCGGCGCTCCTCCCGCTGCGCGACTCCGAGGGCCACTGGCCCTTCGAGGGGTATCGAATGACCGCCTTCTCACACGATGAGGAACTGGTCACTGATATGTCGGGACTGCTCCCCTTCGTCCTGCAGGTCGAGCTGGAACGGCTCGGCGCCCGCTACGAGAAGGCGGAGGTGATCTGGGACTCCCACGTGGTCGAGGACCGCAACCTGATCACCGGCCAGAACCCGTACTCGTCCACCGCGCTGGCCGAGACCTTCGTGAAGCGCCTGGCCGCGAAGTGAGTCACATGCAGATCTCCCTGATGGTCAACGGGGTGTCGGTCGAGACGACCGTGCTCCCGCATGTGCTGCTCGTGGACATGCTCCGCGACACCTGCGGCCTGACCGGCGCGAAGGTCGGCTGCGGCACCGGCCAGTGCGGCACCTGCGTCGTACAGCTGGGCGACCGGTCGGTGAAGGGGTGCCAGGTGCTGGCCGTACAGGCCGACGGGGCCGAGGTGACCACGGTCGAGGGCGTGGCGAACGGCGAACTGACCCCGCTGCAGCAGGCGCTGTGGGAGGAGCACGGGGTGCAGTGCGGGTTCTGCACCCCCGGCATGGTCATGGCGCTGACCGACCTCCTGGAACACGAGCCCGCGCCCGACGAGCAGGCGATCCGTGCGGGGATCGCCGGAAACATGTGCAGGTGTACCGGATACGGCGGCGTGCTGCGCGCCGTACGGAAAGTCGTGGGGGGCAAGCCATGACCGCTTTCGGTGCGGACCTGAAGGACCGCGAGGTTCCCGGGATGCTGCGGGGCGCGACGGCGTTCACCGCGGACATCAGCCTGCCGCGCATGCTGCACCTGGCGTTCGTGCGCAGCGAGCACGGCCACGCGCGGATCGACTCGATCGACACCGCGCAGGCGGCGGCGATGCCCGGCGTGGTCACCGTCGTCACCCAGGAGGACCTGGCCGGCGCGCTCATGCCGATGCCGTGCATCTGGATCCCCGGCGGCGTGGAGAGCCACTTCCCCCCGCACCCGTACGGCGTGCCGGGGGCGGGAACGGTCCTGGCCGACGGCGTCGTGCGGTTCATCGGGGAACCGGTCGCCGCCGTGGTCGCCGAGACCGTCGAGCAGGCGGACGAAGCGGCTCGGGCGGTGGTCGTCGGCTACACGCCGCTGCCCGCCGTCACCGAGCCGCAGGCGGCGCTCGCCGACGGGGCGCCGCAGCTCCACGAGGCGGTGCCGAACAACCTCAACGCCCTGTGGACCTGCGGGAACGCCGAGGCGGCCGACGCGGCCATCGCCGCGGCCGAGGTCGTCGTCGAACTCGACCTCTACAACCAGCGGACGATCAACAACCCGATGGAGCCGAGGGCCGCCATCGGCGACTACGACCCGATCACCGAGGAGTACACCCTCTACGCCACCACCCAGTCGCCGCACAACCACCGGTTCCTGCTGTCGGCGCTGGTCCTCGGCATCCCGTTCAACAAGCTCCGGGTCATCGCGCCGCCCATCGGCGGCAGCTTCGGCACCAAGGGCTACCTCTATCCCGACATGCCGCTGGTCCTGCACCTCGCGCACAAGCTCGGCCGTCCGGTGCGGTGGGCCGACACCCGCGAGGGCCTGATGCGCTCGACCGTCCAGGGCCGTGACCACCGGCAGCACATCACCCTGGCCGGCACCCGCGACGGGCGGATCACCGGACTGCGCTGCACCAGCTACGCCAACCTCGGGGCCTATCCCTCCACCATCGGTCCCGGCGTCGCCACCGCGCTGATGGGCCGGAGCATCACCGGGCCCTACGAGATCGCGAGCGCCTTCTGCGAGGTCCACGCGGTGTTCACCAACACGGTGCCGCTGGGCGCCCAGCGCGGCTCCGGCCGCGCCGAGGCGACCATGATCACCGAACGGGTGATCGACCTGTACGCCAGGGAGATCGGCGCCGACCCGGCCGACGTCCGGCTCCGGAACATGGTCCCGCCGGACCGGTTCCCCTACGACAACGGCCTCGGCTGGACCTACGACTCCGGCGACTACCCGGCCGCGCTCCGCCGCGCCCTCGAACTCGCCGGCTATCACAAGGCCGAGGTGCTGCGGCGCGAGGCGCGGGAGCGGGGCAAACTGCTCGGCATCGGCGTCGGCTCGTTCGTGGCGATCTGCGGCGTCGGCCCCTCGACGCGGATGCAGGCCGAGGGCATGCTCGGCGGCACCTGGGAGAGCGCCAACATCCGGGTCCACCCCAACGGCGAGGTGGCCGTCACCATCGGATCGACCTCCACCGGCCAGAGCCACACCACCACCTTCGCCCAGATCGCCGCCGACGAACTCGGCATCGATCCGGCCGCCATCGTGGTGACCCAGGCCGACACCCGGAAGGCCCCGTACGGCCAGGGCACCTACGGCAGCCGCTCCTACAGCGTCGGCGGCCCCGCCGTGGCGATCGCCGCCAGACAGGTGATCGCCAAGATGCGGACCGCCGCCGCGCACTTCATGGGCGTGTCGGAGGACCTGATCGAGTACGCCGACGGCACCTTCACCGTGCAGGGCAAGGAGGACGCCGCCAAGTCGTTCCAGGACATGGCGATGGCCCTGTGGTACGGCTGGAGCCTGCCCCCCGGCATGGAACCGACGGTCGACGTGACGACCTTCTTCGACCCGCCGGACTTCAACTACCCGTTCGGCTCGCACGTGGCCGTCGTCGAGATCGACGAGAACACCGGCCAGGTGGAGGTCGTCGACTACGCCGCCGTCCACGACGTCGGCCCCGTCGGGAACCCGATGGTGGTGACCGGCCAGTTCGAGGGCAGCATCGTGCACGGCCTCGGCCAGGCGCTGATGGAGCAGGCCAGATACGACGCGACGGGCGCCCTGCTCAGCGCGGACCTGACCACCTACGCCATGCCGCGCGCGCACGACCTGCCCCCGCTCGAACTGGACCGGACGGTCACGCCCTCGCCGCACAACCCGCTCGGCGTCAAGGGCGCGGGCGAGATCGCGACCGTGCCGGTGACCGCCGCCGTCGCCAACGCGGTCTGCGACGCGCTGCGCGAGCTGGGAGTCCGGCACATCGACATGCCGTTCACCCCGGAGAAGATCTGGCGTGCCATCAACGAGGCCAAGGGGTGACCATGGAGCGGTTGGAATACACGGCGCCGTCCAGTCTCGACGACGCGCTGGAAGCCCTGCACGCCAATCCCGGTGCTCGCCCGCTGGCCGGCGGGCACAGCCTGATCCTCGATCTGAAGAGCCGGGTGAGACGGGTGCCGCTGCTCGTCGATCTCGGCAGACTGGCGGAACTGCGCGGGGTGCGCCGCCGCCCCCGGGGCGAGCTGGAGATCGGCTCCATGACGACCATCACCGAGTTGGTCGCCGATCCCCTCGTGCGGCAGTCGCACGTCCACGGACTGCTGTCGGACGCCGCCGCGACCCTGCCGGACGCCCAGGTGCGGAACAGAGGGACGATCGGCGGCGCAGTGCTCGCCGGGACCGATGTGGCGGCGGCGCTCATCGTCCTGGACGCGGAGACACACATCCGGAGCAGGGACGGGAGGCATCGGCGGATCTCCGTCGAGGACCTTCTCGACCCGGCGACCCCGGGACTGGCGCCCGACGAGGTGATCACCGCCGTGGGTGTCTCGGCGGCGACCGCCTCCGGCGCGCACGAGAGGCAGCCGGAACCCGCGACCCTCACCTCGCTCTGCGGGGTGGCGGTGAGCGTGACCTTCCGTGCCGATGGAGCGATCGACACCTGCAAGGTGGCCGTCTGCGGCGGGCGCACGCCCGCCCGCCGACTGCCAGCACTTGAACGTGCCATGACCGCTATTCCGGAAAGGGCCACCGGGCTGCCGCTCGATGACGTCTTCGAGTCCGACGACGTCGCCTCGGGTGAGTACCGCGCCCACCTCGCCCTCGTGCTCGCGAAACGGGCGGTCGCCCGTGCTCGCGACCGGGCGATCTGAAATGGCCCTGTCTCGGACCTGCCCAAGGAGATGGGACAGACCGTGACCTCTTACGTGATCACTGAAGGACGGCTCTTCATCGACGGCAAGTGGCGGGCCGCTCTCGACAAGCAGACGGCCCCCACGATCAACCCCGCCGACGGCTCCGAGATCGCCCAGATCGCGCAGGCGAGCGAGGCGGACGCGGACGCCGCGGTCGACGCGGCGCGGCGGGCGTTCGACGAGGGGCCGTGGCCCCGGATGTCGGTGCACGAACGGGCCAGGCTGCTGTACCGGGTCGCGGACCTGGTCGAACGGGACGCCGACGAGATGGCCTACCGCGAGACGGTGGACATGGGCAAGCCGATCATGTTCTCCAGTTCGGTGGACGTGCCCATCGCGATCCAGCTCCTGCGCTACTACGCCGGCATGGCGACCCAGCTCGACGGCTCCACCCGCGGCGCCGACACCCCGACCCTCAACTACACCCTGCGGCAGCCGCTCGGCGTGGTCGCGGCGATCACCCCGTTCAACTTCCCGCTGCTCCTCGCCCTCACCAAGATCGCTCCGGCGCTGGCGGCGGGCAACACGGTCATCCACAAACCGTCGCCGGCGACGCCGCTCACGGCGCTGAAGATGGCGGAGCTGTTCGCGGAGGCCGGCTTCCCCGACGGCGTCATGAACGTCATCACCGGTCCCGGCGTCGAACTCGGCGAGACGCTGTCCAAGCACCCGAGGATCAACAAGATCGCCTTCACCGGATCGACCGAGGTCGGCAAGGCGATCATCAGGAACTCGGCGGACACCCTGAAGAAGGTGACGATGGAGCTGGGCGGCAAGTCGCCGCACATCATCTTCGCCGACGCCGACCTCGACGCCGCGCTGGAGTACGCCTTCTTCGGGATCTTCTACAACAAGGGCGAGATCTGCACGGCCGGGTCCCGGCTGCTGGTCGAACGGCCCATCTACGACGAGGTGGTGCAACGGCTCACCGATCGTGCCGGGTCGCTGCTCCCCGGCGACCCGCTCGACCCCGCCACCATGTTCGGCCCGCTCGCCCACCAGGGCCAGTTCGACAAGGTCTCGTCCTACGTCGAAGTCGGCGTGAACGAGGGCGCCCGGCTGACCGTGGGCGGCCGGCCGTACCAGCGGAACGGGTCCGCCTCCGGGCTCTACTTCCTGCCGACCATCTTCGCCGACGTGGACAACCGGATGCGGATCGCGCAGGAGGAGATCTTCGGGCCGGTGCTCAGCATCATCCCGTTCACGACGGTGGAGGAGGCGGTCCAGATCGCCAACGACACCGAGTACGGCCTCGCGTCGGGCGTGCACACGCGCGACCTGAAGAAGGCCCTCACGGTCGCGCACGCGATCCACTCCGGCACCACCTGGATCAACACCTACAACAAGTACGACAGCACGACCCCGTACGGCGGCTTCAAGTCCTCGGGGTTCGGGCGTGAGTGCGGGCCCGAGTCGATGGAGAGCTACACGCAGGTCAAGTCGATCTGGGTCGACATCTCATGACCGGGGTGGGCAGTCGCCCGGCGGCGCGCCGCGGCCAGATCTCGGGCGACACGGCGTTCTGGCTGGTCGGCACGATGCTGGTGCTGATGCTGCTGTCGGCTTCCGCTCCGTCCCCGATGTACGGGCTCTACCAGCAGCGCTGGGGATTCTCCGACGCCGTGCTCACCGTGGTGTTCGCGATCTACGCGCTGGCCGTACTGGCCGGTCTGCTGGCGTTCGGCTCGTTGTCGGACGCCATCGGACGCCGCCGGGTGCTGCTCATCTCGCTCTCCGTGATGATGGTCAGCATGGTGATCTTCATCACCGCGCAGGGAGTGGCGGCCCTGCTGGTCGCCAGGGCCGTCCAGGGACTCGCCGTCGGCCTGGCGACCGGCGCGATGGGCGCGGCGCTGATCGAGCTGACGCCGCCGGGCGCGCCCGGCAGGGGAACCCTCGTCAACGCCTCGGGCCCGACCCTCGGCCTGGCCCTGGGCGGGATCGGCGCGGGGGTGCTCGTGCAGTACGCGCCCGCGCCGACCGTCCTGGTCTACGTGCTGATGCTCGCCGGGTTCGCCGTCATCTTCGCCGGGGTCTGGATGATGCCGGAGACGGTGACCGGTACCGGCGGGGGCTTCCGGCCGCACCGGGTGCACATTCCCAAGGCGGTGCACTCCAGGTTCGCCCTGCTCTCGCTCGGGCTCATCGCGATCTGGGCGGTCGGCGGGTTCTACCTCTCGCTGGGGCCGTCCCTCGTGATGAAGCTGCTGGAGAGCGGGGACCGGCTGCTCGGCGGGCTGGTGATCGCGATCCTCGCCGGCGTCGCCACGATCGGGCAGCTGGTCGCGCACAACTGGTCGGAACGCCGTTCCCTGATCCTGGGGCTGGTGCTGCTGCTGGCGGGTCTCGGCTCGATCCTGCTGACCCTCGCCGTGAACTGGCCGGTGATCTTCTTCCTCGGTACGGCGGTGCTCGGGCTCGGCTGGGGCCTGGCGTTCCTCGGGGTGTTCCGCTCGATGGCGGCGCTCGCCGAGCCGGCGCACCGGGGAGAACTGCTCGCGGGCGTCTACGTGGTGGCCTATCTGGCGATGAGCGTTCCCTCGATCAGCGCCGGCCTGATCACCGACCAGGTCGGGCTGCACCAGGCGACCGCGATCTTCGTCGGGGTGGTCGCGGCCGTCTGCGCCGCGGCCCTGGCCGGCAGCGTCCGGTCCGTCCGGGCTGGAGGCGACAGTGCCGTCGTCTGAACACCGGGACTTCGACGTCGTCGTGCTGGGCATGGGGCCCGGGGGCGAGGAGGTCGCCGGACGGCTCGCCGAGGCCGGGCTGTCCGTGGCCGGCGTGGAGGCCGGGCTGGTCGGCGGTGAATGTCCGTACTGGGGATGTGTGCCATCGAAGATGATGGTCCGGGCCGCCGGCATGCTCGCCGAGGCCCGGCGCATCCCCGGTACGGCCACCGTCGTCCCCGACTGGGCCCCGGTGGCGCTGCGCATCCGCGAGGAGGCCACCACCTACTGGGACGACAAGATCGCCGTGGCCAGGTTCACCGGCCTCGGCGGTCACCTGGTCCGCGGCGCCGGCACGATTACCGGCCTCGGCGAGGTCACCGTGACCGGCGACGCGACCACACCGGGCGGTCACGTCCTGCGGGCGCGGCGCGGGATCGTCATCGCCACCGGCTCCCAACCGGTCATCCCGCCGGTTCCCGGGCTGGCCGGCACGCCGTACTGGACCAACCGTGAGGCCATCGAGACCGAGCGGGTCCCCGGCTCGCTGATCGTGCTCGGCGGTGGTGCCATCGGCGCCGAGCTGGCCCAGGTCTTCGCCCGCTTCGGCGCGTACGTCACCGTGGTCGAGGGCGGCCCCCGGCTGCTCCCGGCCGAGGAGCCGGAGGCGGGCGAGGTGGTGGCCGAGGTGTTCACCAGGGAGGGCATCGACGTACGGCTGGGCGCGCGCGCCGCGAGGGTGCGCGGCGACGGGCGGCGGTTCGAGGTCGGGCTCGACAGCGGGGCGACCCTGACCGCCGAACGGCTGCTCGTGGCCACCGGGCGGCGGGCCGACCTGACCCGGCTCGGCCTCGGCAGGATCGGTCTCGACGGGAACGCCCGCGCCGTGCCCGTCGACGATCGGATGCGCGCCGCGCCCGGCGTGTGGGCCGTCGGCGACGCGGCCGGCGGCGGCTTCACCCACATGGCGATGTACCACGCGGGGATCGTGGTCCGCGACGTCCTGGGCCTTCCCGGCCCCGGTGCGCGGCACCACGCCGTGCCGCGGGTCTCCTTCACCGACCCCGAGATCGGCGCCGTCGGCCTGACCGAGGCGCAGGCCCGTGAGCGGGGGCTCGCGGTGCGGGTCGCCACCGTGCCGATGTCGGAGTCGACCCGTGGCTGGATACATGGGCCAGGAAACGATGGATTCGTTAAGTTGGTGGAGTCCGGCGGCGTGCTCGTCGGAGCCACCAGCGCGGGGCCGTCCGGCGGCGAACTGCTCGGCGCGCTCACCGTCGCCGTGCACGCGGGCGTCCCCGTGGCGACGCTACGTACCATGATCTGCGCGTTTCCGACGTTTCACCGGTCCATCGAGGCCGCCCTGCTAGCTCTGGAGACCGAGAATGATCGTTGAGTACATCCGTTATGAGGTCGCCGAGAACGCGGAGTTCGAGGCCGCCTATCGCCGGGCGGTCGTGCCGTTGGAGAAGTCTCCTCAGTGCCTCGACTACGAGCTGTCACGCTGCGTGGACGAGTCCGACCATTACATTCTCCGGATCATCTGGACCTCGGCCAAGGATCATCTGGAGGGGTTCCGCCACAGCGAGCACTTCATGGAGTTCTTCGCTGAGATCAAGCCTTATGTGTCGAACATTCAGGAGATGCGGCACTACGAGCCGGTGATCACGAAAGACGCGTGATCACCGGCTGTCGGGACCTCAGTAGACGAAGGGCCAGCCGGCCGAGTCGTACCCGATGAGGTTGATGCCGAGCCGCGCGGAGCCGTTGTTCGCGTAGTAGTGGTAGAAGAGCACGTCGCTGTCGGTGTCGCTGATCACCGCCTGGTGGCCGGGGCCGTGCACGCTGCCGTGCCCGGCCAGGATCTGCGTGCCCCCGCCCGCGGTCATCGCGACGCCGTCGCGGGCGTGGTAGGGGCCGGTGATGCTGGTCGAGCGGCCGACCATGATGCGGTAGGTGCTGGCGGCGCCGTTGCAGCACGTGTCGAAGGAGACGAACTGGTAGTAGTACGACCCCCGCTTGACGATGAACGGCGCCTCGATCGCGGTGCTGCCGCCGGTGCGCTGGGCGATGCCGCGCATCGTGCCGTCCAGCCGCTTGCCGGTCGCCGGGTCGAGCTGGATCAGCTTGATGCCGGTCCAGAACGAGCCGAAGCTGAGCCACCACCGGCCCTGGTCGTCGATGGTGAGGTTGGGGTCGATGGCGTTGTGGTTGCTCGAGTTCGTGGTCGAGATCACCAGACCCCGGTTGGTCCAGCTACCGGACGCGCCGGTCGTGCTGGTGGCCAGGAAGATCGCGGAGTTGCGCGAACCGAAGGTCGAGGCCGAGTAGTAGAGGTAGTACTGGCCGTTTCGGTAGGTGATGTCGGGCGCCCACAGGTTGGCGCTGCCGCCGGTGTAGGAGGTGGTCCACGGTGCGCCGCCGGGGAACACGGACCCGGCGTTGCGCCAGGCGGTCCGGTCGGCAGAGGTCTTGATCGAGATGTTGTTGCCGGTGTGCACGAGCAGGTAGCCGCCGCTCGGCGTCTTGACCACGGCGGGATCGTGCGCGTCGGTGTTCCCGGTGACATAGCCCGGGTTGGGGTAGGCCGCGGGCGGCACTGTGGGCGTCGCCACCACGGTCGGACGGGACGCGTCGGCCGCGCTCTGGGTCGCCGCGGTCGTCACCACACTCGCGCCGACCACGACGGCCGTCACGACGGCGAACAGGGTGCGAGTTGACATCTTGCACTCCTCACCAGGTCAGGTGGGTTGGATGGACCACTGCTGGCAGTTGTTGTTCAGCCACGACCACTGTCGTACGGCCGTGCCGTCGGCGGTTCCGCAGTCGGCCACGTCGGCGACCTTGCCGCTGTTGGCGTTGACCAGCCGGATCCAGCCGCTGCTGGTCGAGACGAGGCGGAACCGCTGGCAGGTGTTGTTGAGCCAGGACCACTGCCGGATCGCGGTTCCGTCGGCGGTTCCGCAGTCCGCCACGTCGAGGACCTTGCCGGAGGCCACGTTGACCAGCCGGCTGGTGTCGTCGCCCTGGTCCTCCATCCGCCAGCGCTGGGTGGTCCCGCCGTTGCAGGCCCACTGCCGGACGGCGGCCCCGTCCGCGGAGCCGGCGACCTCCAGGCACTTGCCGCTGTTGCGGTTGACCAGGCGGTGGCTCGTCGGGGTGGCGGCGGTCTCGCCCGAGGGCGCGGTCAGCGTGGCGCCCAGGGCGACGGGGGTGCCCAGGTTGGGGGTGCCGTCGGCGTTCCAGGTGAACTTCTGGACGCGGGTCGTCCGGTTGTTGTCGCAGCCGCCGCCGGCGGAGTTGTTGGCGTGGTAGACGATCCAGTTCTCGGTGCCGTCCGGCGAGGTGAAGAAACCGTTGTGCCCCGGCCCGTAGACGGAGCCCGACCGCTGGAACACCGGGGTGGACTTCTTGGTCCAGGAG
This sequence comes from Dolomitihabitans soli, assembly GCF_022213955.1. Lineage (GTDB taxonomy): Bacteria > Actinomycetota > Actinomycetes > Streptosporangiales > Streptosporangiaceae > Streptosporangium_A > Streptosporangium_A soli. Next base: position 102,966 of record NZ_JAKNTW010000032.1, read on the forward strand.
GAGGCGCTGAGCGGGTTGGTGCCGGTGTAGGCGAGCTGCCCCAGCTTGTAGTCGGGCCCCCAGCACGCGCTCGCCGAGTAGACGATGAAGGTCCGGCCGCCGCGCTGGAGCGCCTCGGGCGCCTCGTTCACGGTGCCGCCCTGGGTCTCCCAGCTCAGCGTCGGGCTGGAGATCCGGCTGAACGCGCCGCTGACCGTGTACGGATTGGACATCGGGGCGATGACCAGGCTCTGGGTGCTGCCTACGATGGATCCGCTGCCCATGAGGTACAACGCGCCGTTGAGGCGCAGCAGGCTGGCGTCGATGAGCCAGCCGCCGGGGTCGAGGTTGGAACCGGTCAGCATGTTCCGGTACGTGTACGGGCCCAGCGGGTCGCCGCCGGCGCTCTCCAGCACGTGCGTGCGCTGGCTGTCGCAGCAGGTGGCGCCGACCTGGCCGGCCGAGTAGTAGAGGTACCAGCGGCCGTTGACCAGATGGATCTCCGGCGCCCAGAAGTTGGTGCCCCGGGACGCCGTCGTGTCCTGCCAGACCTGGACGCTCGGTGCGGTCGCCAGCCCTGCCAGCGTCGGCGACTTCCGCATCACCAGCGTGTTGGTGAAGGTGGTGTTGATCAGGTAGTAGTTGCCCTCGTGGTACTGCAACCAGGGGTCGGCGCCCTTGACCGACTTGATGGGGTTGGTGACCGTGGGAGCGGCAGCGGAAGTGGGCTGCCACCAGGTGCCCAGGGCCGTGACCAGAAAGATCATCACGGCGACCACTGCGGCGCGGGGGGTGCTACGGATCATGGCCTGCCCCTTCAGTGATGTGAGCGATAACATCAGCGAATCGGCGACGTTCGGGACGGTCTCGGGGTGCTGGCCCTCGGTAGCGTTAGCGGCCACATCGGCCCTGTCAAGGATCCGCCCCTGACGCCTCCCCGCACTGCGGGTCAGCCGCGACGGTGACTGAAACTTTCAGGTCGACGGCCGACGCCGGCCTCCAGGTGGCGAACCGCCATGGCCGTTGCCGCACCGGGTCCCATGGTTCAGGCGCCCATGGTGTCGGCGAACGGCCTGGCATCGTCATATCGGTCGATGCCAGGCCGTTCAACCTCCTCAGGAGCGCGCCGGCCGTACCGGGTGGCGGAGGATGGTTCGCATCTTCTCCGGATCGGTCTCCCGCAGGTCCGACAGGTAGATCTCGTGGTGCAGGCCGTTCAGGACGAGGCCGGCGTCCCGCATGTGGGCGTCCATCAGGGCGAGGGTCTTGGGCTCCTCGGCGTACGGTCCGGAGTGGAGTGCCTGCACGCACAAACCCTCGGTGAAGGTGACAAGCTGCACGCGGGCGGCGGCCGGGTGCTCCGCGGCCTCACGTGCCTCGTCGGCCCACACCGCCTCCGCCGAATCGGGCAGCCGCAGGAACAGGTGCCACCACCATTCCTCGCGCGGCACGTCGAACGGCGGGCGCTCATCCTCGACCCACCACCGGCCTTCGAGGTACGGCATCTCGAACATGCGGCCATGACCCGCCGCGATACCGAGCAACGACCCGGCGACGCCGTACAGCGCCGCAATGCTCGTCAGGTGAACGGGCCCGGCCGGCTCGCCCTGTCCCGTGATCGAGAGTCCGCGGACCGGGCCGAACTCGACCTCTTCCGGCTCGTCGGCAGCCGAATACCAGTTCATCGCGGGTCCTCCAGTTGGATCATCAGATGCGTCACCAGTCGGTCCGGTGACGTGGTCGTGGGGTCGGTGACGTACACCTCGCGCAGCGGGCCGCAGGGCGTGTGCCCGCGCTCACTCACCCAGGCGAGCAGCGGATGCGCGGTGAGAGCAACCTGGTCGTACGGCCCGACATGGGTCGCCGAGGCGAACAGGCCACCAGGCAGGATGTCCGAGGACGTCCCCGGCACGTCCGCGAAAGTTTTCGAGACGTCGGAGGACGTTCTTGGGACATCTGAGGAAATACCCGGAACATTGGAGAACGTCCTCGGGACGTCCGAGAACGTCCCCGGGACGTCCGAGGATGTCTCCATCGCGACGGCCACGGCGACCTCCTGCGTGATGTCGAGCGGGAACAGCCCGATCAGCGGGCCCTTCGGCTCGCCCACGGCCGCGATCAACCGGGCGACGCAGGCCGACGTGACGGAGCCGATCCGCTCCGGTGACGCGATGTCCCGTACGATGGCGACCCGCTTGGCGGCCTCGCGGACGACGGTCACCTCCGCGCGGGGCAGGCCGTCGGAGACGATGCGTTCGAGCGCGGCGAAATTACGTCTGGTGCGCGCCAGTTCGGCTTCCATCCGGTCGCGTACGCCGCCGAGCGCCTCCGGCTCACCGGCCAGCACCCGCCCGATCGACGGGAGGGGTACGTCCAGGGACCGCAGCAGGCCGATCGTCAGCGCGGTGCGCGCCTGGTCGGGCCGGTAGTAGCGGTACCCGGTGTCCGGATCGACGTGAGCCGGAGTCAGCAGGCCCAGCTCGTCGTAGTTACGCAACTGCTTGACGCTGAGCCGGCACAGCCGTGCGAACCGCCCGATCGGCAGATATCCCTCGTTCACCACGCCAGCATGGACGCTCCCACAAGGGGAGAGTCCAACCGGGCTCGCGTCCGCCGCGGTGGTCGACGACGGGAGGCGGTCGGCTCAAACCCCAGCTCGCTGCCCGCGAGGGCGATACTGCCTCGCATGACGGCTCTCCGCCGCCATTCCCCTGGAGCGGCTGACGCCGTGGGGCAGAAAGGTGATCAGGGATGAAGTGCTCGCGAAGGCGCCGTGAGGGCCGCCCATTTGTCGTGCCTGGGTGCGATTGAGGACCTCACGGTGTGGGGTTCTTGGCCGGTTCAGTCTTAGCGATCGCGGTGATGTCTCGCAGCAGCCAAGCGACCGCGACCGCCGCGCTGACTGCGGTTATAGCGCTGATCACGCCGACGACGTTGAACCCGGCGATGAACGCCTCCCTGGCCGTTGTGAGCACAATCGTGGCTACCGGGTCGGGCAACTGCTGGGCCACGCCGTTCGCGCTTGCGAGGCTTGCTCGTGCGGCATCGGCGCTCTCCGCGGGCACGCCGGCTGGCACATCGCTCATCCCGTTGCTGTAGACGGCGGCAAGGACGCTGCCGAGAGCCGCGACGCCGAGCGCGAGCCCGAGCTCGATGCTGGTGCTCGACATGGCCGCGGCAGAGCCCGCCTTGTCTTGCGGAGCACTGGCCACCACCAGGTCGGTAACCAGCAGCACCAGCGGGGCCATGCCGGCCAGGACAAGCACCATCGCCACGACCAGGTTCCCGTTTCCTGACCCTGTGTCGACCATGGCGAGCAGGCTGTACCCGGCAGCTGCGACGATCAGGCCGCCTGCGATCAGCCATGCGCGTGGCAGTCTCGCCGCGATGGCAGGGATGACCAGGGCCATCAGCGCGAAGATCCCGGTTCCCGGTAGCAGCCACAGCCCCGCCTGGATCGGTGACTCGTTGAGCACCAACTGGAAGTACTGCGGCATCAGGAACAATACTCCGCCGATCGCGAACTGCCCCACCAGCAACGCTCCCAGCGCGACACTGAACGCACGGCCGCGAAACAGCCGGAGGTCCAGCAGCGGGCTGTCCATCCGGTTCTGTCTGCGGACGAACAACACGGTAAAGGTGGCGCCGATCATCAGGCCGAGCAGCACGGGCAAGGACATGCCGTGGCTGGCCAACTCCTTGACGCCGTAGATGATCGGCAGGATGGCGACCACCGATAGGCCCACGCTGGGTAGGTCGAGCCTTCCGGGATCGGGGTCCGCGGACTCGGGCAGCAAGATCGGCGCGAGCAGCAGGATCAACGCCATCACCGGGACGGCGGCCAGGAACACCGCGCCCCACCAGAAGTTCTCCAGCAACAAAGCGCCGATTAGGGGGGCGATCGCACTACCGGCTGTGAAGCAGGTCATCAGAACCGAGATGGCCGCGATGCGCTGCTTCGGATCGGCGAAGACGTTGTGCAGGATGCCCAGGATCGATGGCACCAGCGCCGCGCCCGCGATGCCCAGGACGGCGCGGGAGGCGATCAGCATCTCCGCGCTCGCGGAGAACGCGGCCAGCACCGACGCCACTCCGAACCCGGCCGCGCCGAGGACCAGCAGCCGCCTGCGCCCGATCCGGTCGCCGAGCGTGCCCATGGTGATCAGCAGCCCACCGACGAGGAAGCCGTAAACGTCCTGGATCCACAGCATCTGCGGTCCCGAGGCGCCGAGATCCGCGGTGACGTGCGGCAGTGCGAGGAACAACACGGTGTTGTCCATGGCGATCAACACGCTGGCCACGGACAGAACGGCGAGGCCGATCCACTCCCGCGGACCGGCCCGCATGGCGATGGGCCGCGATGCGCTAACGGACATACCTGGTGCTCCTCGGTCGGCCGGTGCGGCGCCAGCTTGAGACCAGGCCGGCCCTCGGTTCTCGCTCCGTCGTCTAATGGCGAAGCTGAATAATGTTTCGATACCTAACGTAATGCAATCCCTCCAGGCGTGCAACGACGCTTCTTCTGGAGACGTGACGCTGGCCTAATTGCGTTCCTGACCGCAACGCAACTGCCGTATGGTGGTAGGCGATGATGGCGGCAAGCGAGACCTCCCCAGGCACCGTGCGGGTCGGGCGTCCGCGCGATGCCGCGATCGACGGCGCGGTGCTCGAGGCGACACTGGCGGCGCTCTTCAGCGTCGGTTACACCCGACTGAGTCTGGAGGACGTGGCACGACGAGCTGGGACGACCAAGCCGGCGATCCGCCGGCGCTGGCCGGGCCGCTCGCACCTCGTGCTCGCCGCGCTTGGCTCCCGCCTCGGCGCTGTCAAGGCGCCAGACACCGGCTGCACACTCTGCGACCTCGACGAATGCTTGAAGCTGTTCGCTCGGGCGTTCCAATGCATTTCGCCAGACGTGCTCGGACCGCTCCTCGCCGACTGCGCCGGCGACCGCGGGCTGCGGGAGGCGTTCATGACGACACTGTTCGACCCCCCGCGCGCGGCCGTCGAGCGGACGCTCGCCCGAGCCTACGAGCGCGGCGACCTGCGCGAGGAGGTCGACCCGGCCGTCGTCCTCGACCTCATCGGCTCGTTCGTCTACTACCGCGCTCTGTTCAGTCACCGCCCAGTCGACAACAGGGAGATCGAGCACGCAGTCGAAACGCTACTCCGGGGCGTCGCCAGCGATTACAAGCAGCTCCTCGAGCACAGCCGCCAGACGAGCGCCACTTCCGAGATGCACGCCCTGCACGCCTGAAGGGCTGCCGTCCCCACTGGCTCTGCAGCTGGAGAACGGCAGCGCATCGTCGCGGAAACGCACGTCAAGCCCGACGCCCGGACGATCGGGAGGACCTCGGCCATCCTCAAGATCATTCCTTGGCGTACGTTTCTCTTCACTGTTCCTCAAGGGCCGTACAGGCCGCAGACCTCGGCGGTCTCGAACAGCACCCGGTCGCGGAGCCGGTCGATCGGGATGTCCTTGCGGGGCCGTCGGCTGCAGATCTCGTTCAGCGCTGCCGAAAGCGAATCGAAAGCCTCCTGGCCAAGGATGCGTGTTGTCAGCGATACGCCTCTGAAGGAGATATATGCGTCGCATTACGGTACTCGCCGCGGCCGCAGTCTTGGCCACTGTAGGACTAGCCGCGCCGGCGCAGGCGAGCAGTACCAGTGGCGGCTGTTCCAAGGGTTCCGTCTGCCTGTTCGACACCAAGGGAAACATGCCGTGCGCGACGCCCAACACGACGTGGAGGGTCTGCAAGAACATCACGTCGGCATGGAACCGAGGCTATGCAGAGCCCGGTAAGGATCAGGTGAGCCTGTACGACAAGAACGGCAACTTCATCATCTGCATCCGCAGGGGTGATTGGGACGACCTTTCCCGTACAAGGACCGTGCACGTCATCAAGTGGGGGCGCTGGAGCAACTGCTGATCCCTCGATTCGGGGTGTAGACCAAGTGCGCCGGAGAGGGGCAGCGGCTTGACATAGAGGTAGACGTTCGCCGCCTTCGGGAGGCGTGATCGCCCGAGGTCAGGGGCCGCTCGAACCGGGGAAAGTTTCGTGGGCGCCGCACTGGCCGACGAAAACGGATCATGTAGGGTAAGCCCGGCATACCCCCCAACGGCCTGGAGCCCGCCGTGCCGCACATGTCTCGTCGCCAGGTTCTCTCCCTGCTCCCCGCCGCCGGTCTGCTCACCGTAGCCTCCCCCTCGCGTGCCATGGCGGGGATCGATCACGCGCGGCTGCTCACCAACACCGTGGCGATCTTCGCGGGGACCCCGGAGGTCAACGCCCGGCCCGAGGTCGCCGGCAAGCTCGCGGCGATCGTCAGCACCGCCAGGCAGCGGCTGACCGCCATGGACCAGGCGGGCGATGGCGAGCTGTTCGCCGGCCTGAAGCTCGGCACCGACGACGCCAACCTGCGCCTGGCCTTCCAGTACCTGTACGAGATCGCGCTCGCCACCCGCACACCGGGTGGCGGGCTCATCGATGACACCGCAGTCCAGGGGCGGGTCGTCGACGGCCTGTCGTGGTTGCACGAGCGTTACTTCGGCGACCAGTCGAAGGGCTACTACGGCAACTGGCACAACTGGGAGATCGGCATCCCGACCCACGTGAGCAGGACGCTGATCCTGCTGGCGGAACGGTTGCGGGCGGGACGGCCCGACCTGACGGCGACCTACCTCGCCTCGATGGACGCCTACCTGCGCAACGGCAAGAACGGCGACGTCGACCTCGACTCGCGCTTCCACACCGGGGCGAACCTGGCCGACATCGCCGCCAACCGGATCCTGCAGGGCGCGCTCACCGGCGACGACGCCCGCGTCGGCAAGGCCATCTCCGACCAGGCCACCGTCTTCGCCACGATCGACCCCTACAACCTCCAGCACGGCGTCACCGACGGCTACTACCGCGACGGCTCCTTCATCCAGCACCACTCGGTCGCCTACACCGGCTCCTACGGGCGCAGCCTGCTGTCCCGTGTCGTGCAGACCCTCAAGATGCTGGAGGGCGCGACGAGCGGAGGCGCCTCGGACCTGGCCGGCGTGGTGTACCGCTGGATCGCCGACGGCTTCGCCCCGCTGATCTTCGAGGGCTGGATGATGGAGATCGTCAAGGGGCGGGCGGTCTCGCGTACCAACACCGGCTACACCGACGTCGGGGTGATCATTGAGGCCATCGCCGACCTGGCCGACCACGTCGAGGGCGCCGGCGCGCTCGCCCTGAAGAAGTACGTCAGGCACCTGCCGGCCGCCGACATCGCCGCCTTCGTCTCCCCGATCAGCGTCGCCCGTTACGCTGCCATTCGCGCTGACCCCGCCATCCCGGCCGCCGACCTGAACCCGCCCGCGCGCTCCGTGGCGTTCAACGCCATGGACCGGACCGTCCACCGGCGTCCCGGCTACGCCTTCGCCCTGGCGCGCAGCTCCGACCGGATCAGCAAGTACGAGTACATGAACGGCGAGAACCTCATGCCCTGGTTCCAGGGCGACGGCGCGTACCATCTCTACCTCGCGGGCGAGGACCAGCGCGAAGTCTTCGGCGTCGACTACTACACGACCGTCTCGCCGTACCGCCTGGCCGGGGTCACCGCGCCGGTGGAGGAGCGGCGGACGGTGCCCGAGCTGTACGGCCGGTTCTGGTACGAGAACCCGGGCCATCCGCTGAACTTCACCTCCTCCTCGGAGTCCCAGAACACCTACGTGTACTTCCCCCGCGCTCAGAACGCCTTCTCCGGCGGCGCGACGCTCGGCGCGTACGGCGCGGCCGGCATGGTCCAGTCCGACGACGCCGCGTACACCGCCAAGCAGGCGGGCCTCCTGCCCGACGACTTCGTCGCCTACCGGAACGCCCGCGCGACCAAGTCCTGGTTCATGCTCGACGACGAGATCGTGGTCCTGGCCGCAGGCGTCTCCGGTCAGGGCGGTCGCGGCGCGGTGACCTCCGTGGACAGCCGTATCGCCGCTCCCGGCGACGCGGTCGTGCTCACCGGCGAGGGCTGGAACGGCGGGGCCTGGCAGTCGGACGACACCACGCCGCCGCGCTGGCTGCGCTACGCCAACGGCACCCGCCGTACCGCGGTCGGCTACGCCTTCTTCACCAAACAGCGCGTCGCGGCCGGGTTGGAGACGGTGACCCGCAGCCGCAGAGCCGTCCGCACGGCCAATCCCGACACCAGCGTGACCAAGAACGTCTTCACCGCCTCGGTCGCCCACCCCGCCACCGGCGACGCCCCCGCCCTCGCCTACGCCCTGGTCCCGAACGCGACCGAGACCCGGCTGCGCGGCTACGCGGACGGCCCGCTGACCGTCCTGGCCAACAACCGGCACGTGCAAGCGATCAAGCACAAGACGCTGCGGATCGTCGCCGCCAACGTCTTCGCCGACGGCCCGCGCCACGCCGAGCGCCTGCTCGTCGACGGTCCCGCCTCGGTCATCGTCCAGTCCGGCGAACGCACGGTCGTCGCCCTCTCCGACCCCACGATGAAACGCGACCGCGTCACCGTCGTCGTGCACGGCGCACCCCTCCGCGTCGTCACAGCCGACGAGGGGGTGACGGTACGGCGCGTGCCGGGCGGCACCCTGATCCAGGCGGCGACCCGCCACGCCCACGGCCGCACCTTCACCGCCACCCTGCGCTGACCCGCCAGGCCCACGGCCGTACCTTCACCGCCACCCTCGCTGACCCGGCGGGCCCACGGCCGCACCTTCACCGCCACTCTGCGCTGACCCGCCAGGCCCACGGCTGTACCTTCACCGCCACCCTCGCTGACCCGGCGGGCCCACGGCCGCACCTTCACCGCCACTCTGCGCTGACCCGGCTCCCCGGCGCCTGGCGGCTTCTCGGTGCGCGGGGCGTCCGGGGGGTCGGTGGCCGGGCATGGGGTCGCCACGAGCCGATGCCCTCCGTGTCGACGTCAAGATCGGCGTCATGGGGAACGCCGTCGGACCCGTGGTCGCCCGCTCGCCCGTCTGCGCGTCTGCGCGTCTGCAAGGGAACAGGGTGGGCGGGCACCGGCCAGGCTCCACAATGGTCGGGTGCACAGGCTGATCATCCTACTCGCGGTCGTGCTCGCCGCCTTGGGAACAGTGGCCATGATCGGCGCGGAGTTCGTGGTGACGAAGGTCCCGCTGCTGTTCATGGGATATGCGGCGGGGGCTGCCGCGGTGACGGGTGGCTTGTGGGCGAGGGTGCGGTGGCCGGACAGTCCGGTGGGATCGTTGCTGGCCTGGAGCGGGGTGATGTGGCTGGCCACCGGGGTCAGCTACGGGGGCACGCCCGCGGGTCTCGCGCTGGGCGCGGCGGCGTCGGCCCTCCAGCACGGACTGCTCGGACACGTGATGGTCGTGCTCCCACACGGCCGCGCGGACACGCCGTTCCGTCGAGGGGTCGTGGCGCTCGGCTACGCGGTGCCTCTCCTCTCCGCCGCGATGTCGATGGCGTACGGAGAACCGGCCGACGGGGGGTGCCTCTGCCTGGCTCAGGCGTTCGGCTGGGGAACAGGAGGGACGCCGCTGGCCCTCTTCGGGGTGGCGATGGCCGGCGGATACGTGGTCGCGCTGTCGGCGGCGGTGTACCTGCGCTGGTCTCGGCTGCCGCGGCAGGAACGGAACGCGGCCGTCACGTTCTCCGGGCTGGTGCTCATGCTGCTGGTGCTGGCACTCGAGGCGGGCAACCTGGCGCAGGCCGGCGGACTCGCGGTCTACTTCACCGGCGGGTTGCTGGACAGCCTGGTCGTGCTGGGTTACATCGTCTGGCCGCTGGCCTATCGTGTCGTGCTCGGCCGTACGGAAGCGGCGCGCCGGATGGCCGAGCTCCTCGACGCGGGCGATGAGGCCAGGCGCCGGATCGAGCGGGACCTCCATGACGGCGCCCAGCAGCGGCTGGTCAACGTGCGGCTGTTGCTGGGGCTGGCGCGTGACGAGCCGGCCCGCCTCGGTCAGGCCGTCGCCGAGCTGGGCCGGGCCCTGGAGGAGCTACGGGAGCTGGCGCGCGGCGCGTTCCCCGCGGTGCTGGCCGAGGCTGGGCTGGGTCCCGCGCTCGGCTCGCTGGCCGAGCGGGCCGCCCTGCCCGTCCGGGTACGGACCGACCTGCCCGTACGGCCGGCGCCGCAGGTCGAGCGCACCGCGTACTTCGTGGCCGCGGAGGCACTGGCCAACGCGAGCAGGCACGCCGGCCCGGCAACCGTGGCGATCACTGCTGTGCTGGACAAGGGCCTGCTGACCGTGGAGGTGACCGATGACGGATGCGGGGGTGCCGTTCGGGGAGGAGGCCTGCGCGGCCTGGCCGACAGGGTGGAGGCGTGCGGGGGGAGTCTCTCGCTGCACAGCCCGCCCGGGGCGGGAACCACCGTGCGAGCCGTGTTACCCGCGCAGATAGCGGAGGACGGCCAGGACCCGCCGGTTGTCGGCGGCCGTGTCCGTTAGGCCGAGCTTGCCGAAAATGCCACGGACGTAGCCTTCGACCGTCTTCTGCGTGAGTCCGAGCAGGTCAGCGATGCCCTGGTTTGATCTGCCCTCCGCGACGAGGGTGAGCACTTCACGTTCGCGTGGGCTGAGCCGGTCGAGCGGGCCGGGCTCACGGGGCCGGGACACCAACCGCGCGACCACGGTGGGGTCGAGTACGGTCTGTCCGGCCGCCACGCGGTGCAGCGCGTCGGCCAGCTCGTCCGGCGCCCCGACCCGATCCTTCAGCAGGTAGCCCGTCCGGTGCGGGGCACCGCCGAAGAGCTCTCCCGCGTGATGGGTCTCCACATGGTTGGACAGGAGCAGCACCGCGACGGACGGATGCTCCCGGCGTAGCCGAATTGCCAGCTCCAGCCCCTCGACCGTATAGCTGGGCGGCATGCGGATGTCCACGACCGCCACCTCGGGCGGACGGGCTCGAACCAGTCCCGCCAGCGTCTCCCCGTCGCCCGCCAGGCCGGTGACGGTGAAACCCGCGCGTTCCAGAAGGACGGCCAGGCCCTCGCGGAACAACGCGGAGTCGTCGGCGATCATCACCTGCACGGTCACACGGTAGCCGCAGCCGTCTTCCGGCGCGGCGGCTGGATGTGGCCCGCCCGTACGGCCATGACGAGAAGGACGGCTCCCACGGCTGCGGCGACCAGGATGAGGACGAGCCCGGACTCCGGATCACCGGGGCCGCCGACCCACAGCTGCGGGCCGTTGACATGACCGCGCAGCAAAGGGGTTTCGCTGATGGCGCCGGCACCGGTCGATCCCGCCCCGAACACCGAGTTCTGGAACAGGTTCCAGCCGGTGTGGATGCCGATGGGCAGCCACAGCGACCGGGTCAGCAGAAAGCCGCCGCCGAGCACGAGCCCGCCCGCCACGGTGATGCCGACCAGTGTCAGGGCCGTGGCGTTGGCGTTGGGCGCGTGGATGAGCCCGAAGACCACGGCGCTGAGCACAAGCGCCCACCAGGAGCCCAGGGCCTTCTCCGGCAGCCGCAGCAGCAGGCCGCGGAAGGCCCACTCCTCCCAGAAGGCGACGCACAGGGCGAGCACCGTCATGATGACGAGCGAACCGACGTTCACCGTGACCGCCGAGAAGGTGTACCAGCCCGCCACGGCCATGATCCCGAACACCAACGCCTGAACGACCGCGCCGACCGCTATGCCGCCCAACAGGTGGCGGACCGCGTTCTTGGCCGGGAAGCCGAGGCCTGCGAGCGACTCGCCCTCCATACGCCGGGCCGGCGGAACGGTGACGAGCGCTGCCACCACTCCCGCCAAGCCCAGCAGCAGTCCCAAGGCCGGGGTCAGGCCCTCAGGGCCGATCTGTAAGACCGCGACCAGGACGGCCTGCAGGGCGAAGAAGACGGCCAGCACCACGAACAGCAGGGCGAATGCCTGAGGCAGCGGATGGCCGAGGAATTTGCGCATGGGGGAGCTCCGGTTGGTAGGGGGCGGGCTCGATACTCCGGCACACTCGGCCAACCGTTCAAGATCCGTATTTTCCCTCGAGGGATAACCCTGGGGTTCCGCGCCCTTCCCAGCCCACTGCCCGCGCCGATCGGGCGCTTCCCTTCAATGATCGTCGCCGGCCGGTGGCTCCGCTGGGCACCCAGGCGGTCGATCGCGTAGTCGCGCGAGCCTGCCGTACGGGATGCCCGGCTCGGCTCGTGAGACCGGCGGGACTTCCCGATTTTCCATGGCTTGCCATATATAATAGATGGCAAGCCATGGAAACTTGGAGGGGGCACCATGAAGGCCAAGCAGATCCGTACGATCCAGCGCGCCGTACATCTGGCCGCCGGACTGGCGATCACCGGTCACATCTACCTGGCACCGCCTGCCGATTCCCCCGCCCATGCGGCGATACGCTGGGTCATCGTGCCCGTCCTGCTGGCCTCGGGCGTGGCCATGTGGCAGTGGCCGCGCATCCGCCGGTTGATCCGCGCAAAGGAACGTGTGTGACCTCACTGCCCCGACAGTCGTCCCTCGGCTATCAGATCAACCACCTGGCCCGGCTGCTCGGCAACGGGTTGCGGATCAACATCGCCGACACCGGAGTGACACCGGGACAGTTCGCCCAGTTGCTGGCGTTGTACGAGGAGGACGGGCTTACCCAGCAGGAACTGTGCGAACGGGTCAGGATCGACCAGTCGACGATGGCCCACACGCTCAAGCGCATGCAACGCGACGGCCTGGTCGTCCGCGTCACCGACGCTCAAGACCGGCGGCGCTCCCATTACATGCTCACTGAACGGGCCCGCCAGATCCAGACCGCGCTCACCCAGGGCGCCCGGGAGGCCAACGCTCGCGCCCTGCGGGGGGTCGGCGGGGAGGAGCGCGAGGCTTTCATGCGCACGCTCGGCCGCATGATCGCGAACCTTGAGGAGGGCGACCAGCCCGCCGCGCTTCAGGAGTAGCGGGCGGGGCTCGGTACACGCCTGCGTTCTGCCGCTCTTCGCGCCGCCGATGGCGGGATCTTTCGCCTGCGGTCAATCTGTGGTTGCTGTGGCTCAACGCGCGGGACGGCATGCGGATGACCGGACGGCTCGCGCTCCCCAAGAGGGGCCAGGACGCTCTCCGCCGAAACGCCGCCTGCCCGGCACTCCTAGAGCGGTGTCCACCAACCTTCGCCGGGTCCAAGCGGCTCCGACCTCGGCGATCACGGCTTCTGGAGCCAGTGAACGTTACTGGACCCGCACTAGACCTCCACGACGGCGAGCCGGGGCCAGATCGGCGGCGGCAACGGGATCAGCGTGCCAGTTCCCAGCGTTTGCCCGTGGGCAGGTCCGCCACGTGCAGGTCCGGGCCGGCCAGGGCGATCACGTCTGCGGCGGTCCCGTTGGTGCGGAACAGCCTCGAGAGTGGATCACGCCCGTGGGCGTCGTGCACCGGAACGAGTACTCCCGCGCCGAGCGCAGAGGCTCCGGCCACGGCGCGAGCGGGGTCCATCACCAGGCGTGGGCCGAAGCGCGGCTGCAGGCCGTTGACCGGCAGCAGGGTCAGGTCCACGGGCGGGTGCTCGGCGCGGTACCGCTCCAGCGGCTCGACCTCGCCGGCCTCCCCGCCGAAGAACACCCGGGCGTCGGGGGTGCTGAAGGCGTAGGCGTTATTGGGCCACACCAGAGTCCGCCCCGAGGGCACCACATGCATCGTCAGGCCGGGCGTGATCTCGCGGGTCTGCCCCCAGCGCACCTCTTCGGCGCGCCGGAAGCCCCGTGCCCTGGCGCGGCGGGCCATTCCTGCGGTGGGGACGTACAGCGGTGTGGAGTCCTTGCGCGGCAACGGGCGCAGCGCGCGTAGGTCCCAGTGGTTGGTGGCCCGGTTGGTGACGACGATGGCGGTCAGCGGCGGCAACTCGGAGACCCCCAGGCCCAGCGGTTCACCGCGCCGCAGCCACCATCGCTCGGTGAACCACGGATCGGTGAGCACCGTGTGGCCGCCCAGCTCAAGCAGCACGCAGGAATTGACCACTCGGGTGACGGCGATCGATTGCTTGGTCATGTCCCGACGATGAGCCTTCATGTACACATGAAGTCAAGCAAGGACGTGAGCCAGAAAGGCGAGAGCGAAGAAGCTTCTGGACACTCTGTCCAAGGCCGGTCGTACTTGCAGGTCCGGGGCTCAAGGCGATGTTCGCTTGCATCTACGCAGGTCTCCGGCCGGAGGAAGCGGCGGACCTATGCCTGAGTCCGCGTGTGGTTGCTCATGTCTGGGAGAAAACAAGGCCACAGCAACAAGCGCTGGACGAATTCGGGGGAGACCTTGACAGTCCGATCCCGCCCGCCCTTGCGACAAGCTGCACGAGCACGTCAAGGCGTACGGCACAGCAGCCGATGGCCGACTGTTCCGCACTTCGAAGGGTGGTTCCTATTCCAGCATTGGGCACTCGCGATGACGTTCTGCGGTGAAACTGACCAGAAGCGAGATCCCGCCGTCAAGGCGGCCATCGTTACCGGTCTCGCCACAGTCCTGGGAGCAGTAATCGCGGCAACCGGTGCCTTTGCGACAGGGTGGCTTCAATTCCAGCGCCCACAGCCCAGCAGCTCGCCTGGGAGTCTCGACACCGGACACCCGAGTATCCAGACGTCGGTAGCACCATCTCAGAGCGTAAAAGCGGTTGCGAAGTCGACCCCGACTAGAGCATATCTGTTCGATATGGATCCGGTGGAAGGGGAGCAAGGCGGCTTGATGGGGCCCGCTTGGAGTGTCGGTAGCCAGAAGGTCAATGGAAAAACGTACGAACGTAGCCTGTCTCTGCGGAGCTGTTACAGCGAGAGCTATGTTGGCTATGATCTTAATCGTCAACATAAGGAATTCGGTACGCTAATAGGTCTTTCCGATTCGGCCCCTTCTGGGTACAGCATTCGATTTCAAGCTTTCTTGGACGGAAAAAGGCTAGTGCAGCATGACCTGGGAGTCGGGCACACAAAGAAGCTCAAGTTGGACGTGACTGGAGGCCTGCGCCTTTTGCTTAGGGCTCAACTGCTGTCACCTTGCTTGAATAGCACAAATGGAGTTGCCGTCTGGGCAGATGCTTGGATCTCCAAGTGACGCAGATCAGCGAGCAGGCTGTATTCGGCTGTCTTCGCTTGCCTCAAAGCCAACCTCGTCAGAGCACCGACTTAGAAGAGGGGGCGGTACTGCTTTGTCGCCTGGTATGAGCTGCAAAAAGCTCTGTGCGGCTTGCACCGCTCGTCTAATGATCCCGCACATGTCCGCCGCGTTGGGTCACCACCGCGTTATGACCAGCGCCAACTGACCTGAACCATCAAGTGGGGCTTGATGTGATCGGGCTATTTCGGCAGGCTGGACGCGCTTGCATAGAGGCAAGGTTGGCGCGGCCGTACATCTAGAAGTTAAGCAGTGCCTCCTGCAGGTAACGGCCTCGTTGCGCTGAATCTTTGAGGGTATCGGCGATACGGCGTACGCGGCCTTGGGCGTCCGTGCGTAGCCGACTGGCAGCTTCATGATCACCGACGGCTTCCAGCACCTCCGCAGCGTGGTGAAGGACCTCTTCGGTACGAAGCGCGGGAAGATCCCCCACTTGCTGGAGAATACCGAGTGTTTCCCGGGCCAATGTCGCGGCGGCTTCAGTTTCGCCACGCAAGTGACGGATCCTGCTAGATAGGGATAGCGCGGCGATTTCACTTCGGATCATGCCTGTTCGCCGGGTCTCCTCGATCGTGTCTCCAGCCAGTCGCAGCGCCTCGTCCAGCAGCACAGGATCGGTGTCACCCAGCATAAGCAGTACTTCGGCGTATAGATTGCGGACGATGGGGACCAGGTTGAGCAGCCAGGTCTCCTCGGTCTCCCGCCACGCCTCGGCGAGCATCGGCCGACAGGCGTGGTGGCGGGCCGGATCGCGCGCCATCAGTTTTGCGAGGAGGGCGCTGTTGTAGGCGTGCCAGCCACTGGGCCCACCCCGGTCTTCCTCGAAGGCGAGGGCTTCACGCAGGATGCTCCCCGCCGCGTCTGAATCCCCCATGGCCGAGTTCAGCTGAGCAAGATAGTTGAGCGCAATGGGCAGCTCAGCGCGGAGTGGATCTTCGCGGAGCCGTTCCACGCATGCGGTGAGATGTTCCAGGGCAGTACCAAAATCTCCAGCGTCGAAGAGGTTAACCCCGAGCTGCATGTCGGTGAGATTGCGGGCATGGCGAAGGACCGGATCGGACAGATCGTGCAGCCGCGAATCGGTCTCGTAGAGCCGTTGGGCTTCCCGGAGCACCGTAAGGCCGTCGGTTAAATCGCGCTTGGGCAGCTGGCGTCCGTACTCCGCGAGGGCGACGAAGAGCGCCAGAGGATCATCAGTGTCCCGGGCGAGCTCGACTGCTTGTCCTAGCTTCTCCAGGGAAGGCAGCAATCCCTGGGTGTGTAGAAGGACCTTGCCACGGAGCATGACCGTGCGGGCAGTCAGCACTGGATCGTCGCAGCGGCGGGCCGCCTCCTCTGCCTGTGCGGCTAGTCCTTCTAAGTCGTCATCCTCGGGACGCCGCCGTGCGTGCCAGTGCACCTCGGTGAGGTTGAGCAGAAGCTCTATGGCCTTCGCCAGCAGACAATCCCGGTCAGCGGTCTGCTCTGGCAGGCGCTCGATCTCGTGGATCGCAAAGCGGCAAAGTGACTCCGCCTCGGCAAAGGACAGGCCGTTGACCGCCACATCACGGGCCAGCTTGAGGTGCTCGGCTCCAGAGACCGGATGTGGGGCGCCCGCGCGGAAGTGGCGGGCGCAATCGAGTCGGACCACCAGTGGAAGCTCGCCGCTGAACGCCATAAGCGCTTCGGCGATCCGCGTATGACGTTGCCGACACCGGCCAGGACTCTGCTCTGCGTACAGCTCCATCTGAAGCAGAAGGTTGTCGAAGTGATAGCAGTCAGCATCGGGCGCCCAGTCAGGACTCGGCACCGCCGTGATAAGCCCACGCTCTCGCGAGAGCCAGTGCAACTGGTCCTGAACCTCCTCTTCCTCTCGATCGGCCGCCCGAGCCACCACTGACGCCAGGAAGAATGGCCCCTGGGTAGCAGCCGTGATCAGCAGTTCCCGAGCAGAGGGCTCCAAGCGCGACACCGGCCGCAGAACTGCGCGGTGCAGGGCGTCTGGTAGCGGGCCGTCGAGCCCGTTGTCGGTACCGATCAGTGGCAGGAATTGAGTGATGTAGGCGGGCCGCCCACCGGTGAGCCGACTTAGCCGAGCCAGTAGCGCTGGGGATACGGGACCGTCATGGTGGAGATGTACGAGTTCAGCCACAGCGTCGTCCGGCAGAGCACCGAGCGTAGCCCGCTCCAGGCGCCCCTGCAGGTGCCACCGATCGAGCAGCTCCCTGACCGCTGCTCCCGTGAGCGGAGAGTCGCTGTCCTGATCCGTTTCGTGAGCCATTACAAGTCCCACTGGGCCGCCCCAGAACTCCTCCATCAAATGATCGAAGACCAACAGGCTGCTGGGGTCGATCCACTGCACATCGTCGATCAGTACCAACGCTGGTCCCGCTCTCTCCAGGGCATCCAGCAACGCCGATGCAATGCCATGGGCCGCGCTCTGCCGGTACGGCAGCAGACTGTCACCCTGCACAGAGCCGGAATCAATGGCCGATCGAGTAATTCGCATCGCAGCCGCAAGTGCCGGCCCCACTGCAGGCAGCGTCTCTACGAGCTGCGGCAGATGCTGCACTGTCGCATGCTTGATGCGACGAGTGGTCTTTGGCGGCTGAAGGGCGTCAAAGAGAGTTATCACAGGCCCGTAGGCATTGGCCTCGCCCACAAACGCCTGACATCTGGTGCGAATAACCCGGAGAATCGGTTTTGCCGTGCGTTTCTGTGCCCGACGTGCGACTTCGTCGAGCAGGGCAGACTTGCCAATCCCGAGCGGACCTTCGATGGCCAAGGCGCGGCTCTGCCCACAGCAGACGCTCTCGACCAGCTCCATCAGTGCACCCACATGTTCCGCTCGGTCGATGAAGGCGCTGCTTCTCACATGTCCCCCACATGCTGGCCGCAGTCTCGCAGCGGTGCCATGAGACTCAAGGAGGTAGTGCCTTGGGTTGATCTTAGGCGACTTGTTGGTGGGCGCCAAGGCGGTTTCAGAGATCGGTGGGGCTGAAGTTGGTAGACTGCCAATGGCCGATGTTTATGGCTAATTACAGATATTGTGGCAAGCCCTGCCCGCATCACAGAAGACTACGTCCTAGAGGCATGCCGATCATCGGCGGTTACGACACTGCCTCCCGCTCAGCAACACCGCAACAATTCCTCGTTATGAGAAGCACTTCACAGTGTGCTGATTCAGGACATGGGAAACACTTGCGATCAAGAGCCGTTGTGTCGAAAGCCAGGCTTGTCATTCCGCCTTATCGTCGAAGGCCGTTCTCAGGCAGACGTCGCCCGCTCCTACAGGGTGTCCAAGGGCTGGGTGTCCAAGCTCCTCGCCCGCTACCGCGCCGAGGGCAGGCCGCGTTCGAGCCACGATCGCGACGGCCGAAGACCTCCTGATTCTGCTCGTCCTAGTCACTATCCTTCGCCAGCACGTCAGGGCATACGGCACGGCCGACGATGGCTGGCTGTTCCGCACGTCCAAGGGGCGCACGTACTCCAACTCCGCCTACTCCTACATCTGGCAGGAGGCACGAACCCTCGTGTTCGCCGAGGCGCAGGTGAATTCGCCACTGGCCGGGCCGTACGTCTTGCGGCGCTCGCACTGGCTGAGCGCCGGTGGAGGTCGCCCTTCGGGCCGGCAACAACGTCGAGGTCCTGTACCGGGCCAAGTGCCTGGACGGCCAGCGAGAGGCCATCAACGGGAAGATCAACCACGCGCTTGAAGAGTGATCGGGAGATGCACGACCACGCAGCCCTGGTTTCACCGGGGCCTTTCCTATATGCGAAGGATGGTCACCGTTCGAGGCCATCGGAGACGACGTGGTCGGGCTTCGCGTTCGTTGTGACAGAGTGTCACCGTGGCCGAGATCTTCGGCTGGCAGCATCGATATCGGTAGATCCGCATCGTATGTACGGCGGATGGGAGTTCGGGTAGGGTCCAGGTCGTGCACCCTGGCGCGCGTTCAATATGTGTCGTTGTTTCGCTCGTCTGTTGCGCCCTGTTGGCAGGGTGTACGGCGGAACCTGAGAAGCCGACCCTGGAAGAGGCGGCTAAGCACCTGATCAGCGATGGTGACAAGCTGCTTGGTTCCTTCGAGCTTCGGACATCAGGACAGGCGACGGCCACGAAACGTGCCGATACGGATGAGTCTGGGTCATGCACTCCGGATGAGGTGCAGCGCTTCTTCCGAGCGGCGGGTGACTTTACGGGACCGGCGAACGAACAATTACCGTTCAATGCGGTGGGTCTCATGCAGGGCAAGCTGGAGTCGATGGGATATGACGAGGTCGTGGATGACCTTGACCTTCGTGACCAGAACCTGGGGGTGTCAGTGCTTCATAATCCAGAGACCGGGTTGACATTCGTGCTGACCGCTCGCACGGCGCAGAAACCCAACATTGTGCTGGTCGGCAAGACCGGCTGCTACAAACGCAGCGGCTGAGGCCACGTCACGACGGGAGTTGTGCCGCTTGTGCGCGGAGCTGTTCGGCTTGCTTGCGTAGGTTGTTAGCGGTGGCACGGCATGATTCTTCCAGCTCATTCACCTCCCGGTCGAGTTTCGCTGCCATCTGAGTGAACCGGTCAGCGGCAGGGCCCTTCCAGGTTGCGTTGTTCCGGGCCGGTGTCGTTGGTATTTGGCCGAATACCAGACCCAGATCTTGACCATATCTGTCGAAGCTGTCGGCCAGGGCTTCTCTTTTGGCCGCCTGTTGGAGTAGCTCTTGTTTGCTGGGCACGGTGGTAGTCAGCCTCCTCGCTCCTTCAGGGCGTTGACCAGGGCCTCGTGGAGCCGACCTCGAAATGCTTGCCGTACCTGGTCCACGTCCTCAGGCGTCAGTGGCCTCTGGCCGTGCTGCTTGAGCGACTCGACCACTAGTCGGACCTGTTGGTCGATGAGTGCCTCTGAGATCTTCTCAGCGGTTGCAGGAGTCTTGTCATCGAAGTAGTCGTTGATGAGGTCGCCCATCGTGCCCTTGGTTTGGTCGACGCCGTAATCCCTGGCGGTGGCTTTGGATGGCTGGGCGATGTTCCAGTACTTGTTCACCCCGTAGTCCACGGGTAGCAGCATTATGTCGGTGATGAAGTCGCGGTACTGGTCGTCGCTCAGCTCCGCGTACGTGGAGCCGCCGAGGAGGAGGTTGGAGAGCCCTCCTGCCTGTGCGCTGAGTCTGGTGTACGTGGCGCGTTCGGCTTCGTCTGAGCTGAAGGGGTGGAATCTGCCGATATCCAGCCTGCGCCCGAAGTTCTGCGCGGTTTGCGTAAGGGTCTTCACGGCAGCGGGATCCTGCATGACGGCGCCGAAGAATCGAGACGCCACATCCGGCCGAACGGAGTTCCACGGACCTCCAGGGGTCACCGCGTTGACCAAGGCGGGTGAGGTGGCCGCTGCCTGGACCGAGGCGAGTTGCCCCAGGTAGGGCGCCAGGTTCCTGGCGAGAACCGCGTTGATGGGTGAGTTCTTCAAGGTGTCGAAGTGGCCGCCGCTTTCGTGGCTGCCCTCATACCCCAGACCGTTGATGAGGTTGACCCATGCCCGGGCGCGCAACGCGTTGTCACCTGCGCCAGGCCGTAATGCCTTGTCCAGCGTTTTGGCCAGCGTCGGCTGGAAGTCTGGAATTCCGCTCATCTTCACCCTGTCTGGCAAAAGCAGCAAGAACGCCGTGTTTTTCTGCTCGGCGAGTAGCCGCTGAAACGCCTTAGGGTTGGCGTCGTATGCCTTCATCAAGGCGTAGGTGTTCCAGTCAGGGTCTGACATGTGCGCCCGGCGCGCCATTAGAGGAAGGTTCAGCAGGCGTGTGCCTACCTGGTTGAGGAAAGTGTCGGACTGGTCGGCCAGGGCCACGAGGGTGGAGAGAGTGTCCAGTTCGCCCTTCTCCAGGAGCTCTTTGCGCCATGGCTCGCCGACTCGTTTGGCCCGGTCGGCGCTGGCGAGGGCACCCGCCATGACTCCGAGCGATACGCGGGCCCGTTCCCTGACGGCAGGTGGCAGGCCCCGGTCGTGTCCGGCCGCGTTGACGTTCTTCCATTGACGGAACAACTGCTGGAAGGCGACTGGTCCAAGAGTCGCCAGCAGTGCTGCGGCGTAGGCGGGATCGCCGATGCCGCCTTTGGCCGCCGTCATGGCGGCTTCCACCTTGAGCCAGTCCTTCGGTGCGTTGTCGTGCTGATAGGCAGACAGGGCGCTCGCGATCTGGGTCCCTGCGTTCTTCCCGGCCGCGGCAGCCTGCGCCTCCCCGCTGAACGGGAACTGCGCGGTTAGCAGCTTTCCGCCAGAGGGACCCCCGTGGACCTGGGTGATGGTGTCGATCCGCCACTTCAGCTCACGCTGAGAGTCGTGGAAGAACGCCCACGCCCGATGCATGGCGGCGGTCCCTTGACCGCCTGCCCATTCCGCGTCGGCCTCGGCGATCGCCGCCTCCAACCCCGGCCGGGTGCGGCCCAGGACGAACTTGGCGTTCTCCATCTGCTGAATCAGCTGTGCGGCCCCCGCGGGATCGATCCCGACGAATTCCCCCATGCAACCCTCCCAAAGGGTGTGGTTACACGGCGAAAGTAAAGCACAGGAGCAAGTATAGGTAAATGCCTCAGTGGGTCGTATAAGCAACCGGACTCTGCCACCCGGGTACGTATCCGGGTGGCAGCAATGGCTAGCCGCTACTCGCCGTAGAACCGCACCACTACCCAGACCGCGGTCACGTTGGTGGATTGAACGTAATGGCGACAGAGCGAGGCCGGATTGACGCCCGTCACATCAGGAGGGGAGGGGACGAGTCGGGCGGCTTCTCGTCATCTGGTTAGTCTTGTAGGGCGTGCAGGGCTTCTCGTGCTGCGTCGAGTGCTTCTTTCTCGGTGGCTCCTGTGTGCCGTGCGGCCTTGGCGAACTCTTCGGCTGCCGCGGTGAGTTGGATGCGGTATTGGTCGGCTGTGCCGGTGATGACGGCTGCGCGGCCGCGGCGTAGTTCCACCGTGCCCTCGTCGCGGAGTTGCTGGTAGCCGCGTAGGACGGTGTGCAGGTTGATGCCGAGGGTGGCGGCCACGTTGCGTGCTGAGGGGAGCCGGTCTCCGGGTGAGGCGGTGCCGTTGGCCAGCGCGGCGCGTACGGAGCGGGCCACCTGGTCGGCGAGTGGCTGGGCCGATGAGGGGTCGACGGTGATGAGCACTATGCCGTCTCTCCTTGTCGTTGCCTGTTCAGCCATCCGTTGACGAGGGCGGCGGCCGTCTTCGCTTCGCGTGTGGAGTAGATGAAGTAGCGGCCGTCGGCGAGGGCGAGGGCGAGCACCGGTCCTTTCCCGCTGACGACGCCCCAGCCTGCATCGCTGTCGTTCAGTTTGTATCTCCCGGGGGGAGCTTCGCTCATGGCTTCGGCGAACCGGATGCTTGGGTAGGACACGGTACGGCGCAGCATGGGCAGCCAAGGGACCCTCACTGTTACGCCCGAGCCGTCGATTTGCAGCCGGGTGCGTGTCTGTGCCATCTCGAAAATCGACCACAGGGTCAGTAAGGCCAGCAGGGCCGCATCCTGCCATCCGGAGAGGCCGTTGGAGGCGACCCATGCGATGGCCGCGGCCATCACTGCGGCGGCCAGCAGCCGGCGCGTCGACCAGGCGGAGGCTACGAACATGGCACGCTGCCATGGGCCGAGTGTCATGGTGGGTGCGTGCCGCGGTGGTGCGGTGTGCGCCTCGGGCGCCGGCGGCAGCGGGCCCGCCGCCATCCAGCCCAGCGCGAGGGCTCCTGCGGTGACTGCGATCTCCACGGGAAGGTGCCAGAGGGGCCGGGCAACGGCTCCCGGCGCGTTGATCAGGGTCAGCCACCACAATGCGGCGGAGACGGGTATGGCTACGCCGATGAAGAAGCTGCAGACCACCAGGCAGCGCTGGGCTTTGGGTAGGCGCCAGGAGGCTAGGAACGCGACGGTGATCAGTGCTTCGAGCCATAGCGCCACTCCGAAAAGGGGCTGGGAAAGCCAGCCGCGCCAGGGCTCGTAATCGGTGTCGATGGCCCAGTTGTGGATGTAGACGCGGTCGGGAAGGTGCTCGCCGTACAGAGCGACCAGGGTCATGGGCACGATCAGGAGGAGCAGCGGGCCGATTGCGGTGAGGATCAGGCGGCGGAGCCTGCCCGGCCCGGCGTGATCGAGGTAAGGGGGAGCCTCAGGGGATGTGCGGATGAACATGGCCCGACCTCCAGCTGTTTGGTATTCACTATAACAGTGCAAACAGTTTTGAGGTATGCAGAATGCCTCCCCGGCCGGGGAGCCCACGCCAGGGACAGACACGGTTTGGGCTGGCTGCGCCGTGCGGGGGGCTCGTATTCGTGTTGAGCCGATGGCCCGGCGTGGGCCATCGGCGGGAGCGAAGAGCGGTGTCGAGGGCGATGTTGACGTGATCGGCGGTGGTCTGCTTGGCGGGCAGACCCGTTACGACGACCCGTGGACGGCCGGATGGCACATGGCACAGTCAACGGCCTCACGGATGCCGAGTTCGATCGGTCCGTACCTGGCACCCGCGCCCGGCTCTCCGAAGAAGCGGGCCGTCGCGGATGCGCGCCGGTGTACCTCTGGAGGGCGGTGACACTCATGGGATTGCAGTGCGGGAAGTCTCCCAGGCGCGGCCGCTATGGCCTCATCACGCCAGGTAGAGGCGGTCACGGAAGGCGCCGCGCTCCTCACGTTTGATGGCTGCCACCTTTTCGATCACAGTCCAGTCATGCCCGTGGATCGCGGCTAGCGCGCGAAGAACCTCATACACGTCGGCGATCTCCCCCGTCACCTCGGCTGGGGAGGCCTCGTTGAGCTCGGTGGTCTCTTCGAACAACTTCGCGAGCAGGGCTTTGCGGTATTCGACCTCGTCGAGCACGGTAATGACCGGCTCCCCGCCGTTTTGGCGAATGATGTCTGGAATGTTGTCCCGTACCAGTTTGCCCATGCCCCGACGCCCTCCATCCAAGGTCTACATGCAAGGCCTATGAGCCTATCGAGCCTCAGTGGCATCCCCCATGATCGCGAACTACCCTAAACCGGTCGATGTCATGATCAAGGGTGGCGTGTACGGATGACTGTGGAGTTCTTTCGCGAAGAGCCGACCGCTCGCTCCTCATGGCGACTGGCGGTGCTCATGGGCGCAAACGTGCGCACCTACAAGTTCGCCTTGGGAGAGGTATTGCTGGGCGCCGCCGCCGAGGGACGTACCGACATCCTCCTCAGGGACTTGGCCAAGCCGTACGCGATGAGTCTGGTGGAGCATCTGGCTCAAGCGCCGCAGGCGTCGCCGAGGGTCGTTGCCGGCGGAGCGGATTTCCTGTCCGTGGCTCGAGAGGAAGCAGCCGAGTCCGTAGGGCTCGGTTCTCCAAGTGAGAAATTGCTCGCTGCCGCGATGAAGTCGATGCCCGCCATGGTGATGCAGAAGTTTCATAATCTGCGTGGCGACGGCGGCGCTGAAGTGCCCCACCGCTTCTACGAAGTGACAGGCACTTCTCGGGAACGTGTGGTCAAGCTGACGGACCATCTTCGCGAGGTTGCTCTGTCCGAGCAGAAGGCGAGTCTGCAGGCGGAGTTGGCCGCGCGGTGGAGCATCGTTGAAACGTCCTTCGCCGCCGGGGTGGGCCGGAGCCTGGTCGAGGAGGGGGTCGTTGTCGACTTGGAGGCGCTGCAGATAACCGACAAAGAACGGCGGCGCTCGGTCGCGGGGGTTACCGAGGCCGTCATCGGGTTTCAGCATGGCCGCTGCATCATCTGCGCCGAACCGCTCACTTCCGGCGTCGATGACGTCGCGGTCGACCACGTGTTCCCGTACTCGTTCAAGCGGCTCTTGCCTGGTGCAGACATAGACCTGGACGCGATCTGGAACCTTGCCCCTGCACACAGGCCTTGCAACGGACAGAAGAGCAACCAACCGCCCACGCAGGGCCAGCTCACCCGTCTGGCGCGGCGGAACGAGGCGATCATGCAGTCGCCTCATCCGCTGAAGCGGACCCTCCAACTGACGCTGAAGCGTCACGGCTTCACAGGTGGACGCGTCGGCGAATGGTGGGACTTCATCCAGGAAGTGCGCAACCAGCTGGGGTAGCCCCTCGAAGGACAGTAAAGGGTCGCTTCTCCTGATGGGCCGGTTTGGCAGGGGTGGCGGGGTTTTGCCATGGACGCTTCTGGTGGTCGGTGGGCTGGCGAGTTTGGGGCCGACGTTGCGGTGGCCGAGCCCACGTTGATCGGCCGGGCGATCGCCGCATGGCCGAGTTTCGCCCTGATCGGGGCCTACGAGATGCTCATGAGCCAGGTTCGGCGTTCTGCCGGAGCAGAAACTCGCCGGGCGCACCGGGCAGGCGTCTTCGATCCTGATTCTCCTGCGCGCTACCTCGGTGGCTCGGGCCGGTATCCCTCGGAGTCAATGCCCAGCGACCGGACGAGATGGGCCAGTTCTTCTCGGAAGAGCTTGTCAGGGCTGATCGTCTGGGTGCGCAGATGTCCGTAGATCTCCAGTGACACCAGGCCGTGCAGGTGGCCCCAGATGCGCAGCGCGAGTGCCACGCCGGCCGGCGGCAGGTCGGGGTACGCGGGGCGGACCTTGCCGAGAAGCCCGCCGTCGAAGTCGGACCACTGGAAGTCGCTGTCCGCGTAGAACTGCTCGGCGTACGGCCAAGCGGCCGCTGCGAGGCCGGCGATGCCCGTGCAGACCCGGTACGCGGCGTTCGGGGCGGCGCCGCCCTCGGGGGCTTGGTAGCCGGGCACGGGGTCGCCATAGATGAGGCGAAATCCCTCGGGGTTGGCCAGGGCCCAGCCCCGGAAGGCTCGCGCCCATGTCTGGATCCGACTAGCTGGGTCCGTGGCGGGAGCGTCGGCCCATGCAGCGTCCACAGCGTCGGCCAGCGCGGCGTACACCTCGTTGATCAGCGTGGTGACCAGATCGTCGCGGGTGGCGAAGTAGCCGTAGATGGCATTGGCGGTCATGCCCATCTCGCGGGCGATGGCCCGCAGCGTGATCGCGTCAGGTCCCCCCGAGGCCATCAGCTTGAGCGCGACCTGCCTGATCTCCGCTGTCGTCTCGGCCCGCAGCCGTTCGCGGCGTCCTCCCGTGCCTCCCACGGCAGTCACTCTACACCGTCACTGGACTGGTTGCCGTGCAAAAACTTCACGCCGTATAGTTTCCTCACGCCAGACTTTATAGGGAGACCCATGCACATCGGAATCATCGGAGCCACCGGCGGCATCGGAAGCCGCGTCGTCACCGAGGCCATCGGCCGAGGGCACCACGTCACAGCGTTCACCCGCGATGCCACCCGGATCAGCGAAGAGCGGGAGAACGTCGTCTGGAGGAGCATTGACGTCCTCGACGCCAAAAGCATCGCCGCGGTTCTGCCCGGACTGGACGTACTGATCAGCGGATTCCAGCCCGGCAACGCCGCCAATGACTTCGCCGACACCCTGTCGCGTTCGATCGCCGATCCCACGGTCTACGCCACCGCCGCCCGAGCGCTGCTCAAGGCGCTGGAGAGCCACCCCCGGACCCGGCTGATCGTGATCGGCGGCGCCGGCAGCCTGGAGATCGAGCCTGGCCTCGTACGAGCCGACTCCGACGACCTCATGCACGAGAGCCTCGATCAGGTAGGGCTGCCGAGAGAGTACGCCGCCGCCGTACGCGGGCATCGGGATGCCCTGAACGTCCTGCGCACGTCCAACCGGCTCTGGACCTACTTCAGCCCGGCGGAGGACATCGCTCCCGGCCGGCGCACCGGCCGGTTCCGGATCGGTGGCGACCAGCCGGTCCTCGACGCTGACGGACGCAGCCGCATCTCCTCGGAGGATGCCGCCGTCGCCCTTGTCGACGAGACGGAACTACCCCGCTTCGTCCAGCGGCGCTTCACGATCGGCTACTGAACTGGAGGTGCTCGTCTCGGTTGCCGATCGCGGGGGTGCGGCCTGGGCATGGCAGTTCTCGGTGTGACGCTCCCTGAGCGCGCATGCTGAAGTTCTTCGAGCTCGCACGACTGATCATTTCTGAGAACGCTCACGCCTGGGCCGGCTCGGCGGCTCAGATCAGCGCGCCGGCCAGCAGGAAGATTGCGATTCCGTGCGCGAGGGCGGCGATGACGCCGCTGCGGAGTCGCAAGAAGGCGCAGATCAGCCCCTCGTACAGGGTGAAGGCCAGCAGCTGCCATCCGACGACGGTCACCGTCGAGGCCAGGAACACGTGGCAGGCGGACACCATCGGTGGCCGTCGTGCCGGGGGCCTCAAGACGGTGAGGTCTGCTGCGGAGCAGAGGCGTTTGTGCGCGGGCGTGATGGTGTCCTGCCGATCGGAGCGCATACCGCCGATATACCGCTGTCTCGTAGGTTGCTGGGCCGTACAAGAAAAATCAACAAAATCAACTGGAAGGCGTGAAGTTCAATGACGGGGACGCGATTCGGCAGGCTGGCGCTCATAGCAGGGGTGGGCGTCGCGATGGCGGCGTCAACCGTGATCTTGCCCGCGACCGCGAACGCGACGGCGGCCAACGGCACGAAGGGAGCGGCCATCCCGGACTTCAACGGCGACGGGGTGGGCGACATCTTCTCGACCAAGACCGGGGCGCTCACCATCTGGTACGGCAAGGGGAACAACAAGTTCTCCGGCCGGAAGACGATCGGCGGCGGCTGGGCGGCCTACGGCCGGCCGATCTCGGGTGACTACGCCAGCAGGGACGGCATCGCCGACCTGATGGCGGTCAAGAAGAGCGACGGGCTACTGTACGGCTGGAAAAGCAAGGGCGGCAACGCGTTTGGCAGCCCTGGGAAGGTCAAGCTCGGATACGACGGCCGCCCGTACGCGGAAACCTTGGCGGCCCTACCCGACGTCAACAAAGACGGCCTCGCCGACATCGCGGCCAGCCGCGACGGCGTCATCTACGTCGTGAGCTCCAAAGACGGCAAGGCGAACAAAGTCCCCGGCACCTGGACGGCCTTCACCACGCCGATCGCCGGCGACTTCAACGGCGACGGCATCGGCGACCTGATGGCGGTCAAGAAGGACACCGGGGCCCTGCACATCGCGAACGGCAAGGGCGCCAACGACTTCACCATGCCCATCCAAGTCGGACCGGGCTGGGGGCAGTACGCCCCCACCCTGATGTCCCTCGGCGACGTCAACAAGGACGGCCGCACCGACATCGCCGCGACCGCCAGCGGCACGCTGTACCTGTGGAACGGCAAGGGCAAAAACACCTTCGGTAGCCGCCAGACGATCGGAACCGGCTGGACGTCGTACTTCTAATTAGCCGGAGTTTCCGAGCCGGCCCCTCCTCGCCAGAGGTTTCGGCTGGTCAGAGACTATGTTGATCTTGCGTTTCTGTATGACCTAGTGCAGGGGTGCCAGCCGGCGACAGGATCTCGGGCTGCCCCGCGGGCTCGTGGCGGGCGGGGTGGCGGCCGTCGCCGCGGGGCCGGGGTGCTCCTCGGCAAGTGGCGAGGCGGCCAGATCTGATCACGGACAAAGTGCCAGCGGGCGATCCGACCCGCCGTACGGGCACATGGGCTCGGAGCAGTGTGGCCTCGACACGATCCGGCCGCAGCCCTTGCGCCGGGAGCTAGGCCGCTCGGTCGAGGGCGGCGTGATTCACGGCCCGATCGGGTCGAGGCGTTCGATCGCGTCGAGGACGAGGAAGTCGACGACCACCGCGGTGATCCAGCCGTTGTCATCGCGGCCGAACCACACCGGGTAGGCACCGTCGCCGAAACCGGACTCGAAGGCGGTCAAGGCCGGTTCGCCGGCGGGCCCGGTCAGTGTCACGGTTCGGGTTCCCCCGACGAGCAGGTCGGGCCCGTCGCCGCACAGCAACTCGACCCAGCCGGCGCCGTCCTCGCGGTCCTCCAGGACAGTGGCGAAGTGGTCCAGCAGCGATGCGTCGAACAGGCACCCCATTGCGCCGTCGACCCCGAAACCGAAGAACTCGCCGTCGCCGAGTTTGCTGAGATCCTGTCCGGGAAGCAACGCCTGCTCCCAGTGGACGGTCGGCACGTCTTGCACGATGAGGACGGCGGCGCAGACCCGCACGTGGTCGGGGTTGTCGGAGAACCGTACGACCGACAGCCGCAGCGGATAGCGCCCGGAAGGAACCGTCTGCGTGAAGGCCGTGAAATCCTCCGGGAACTCCAGTCCCGTGGGATCGCCGGCGATGAGGCCGCCGGTCGGCAGCACCAGCTCCCCCTTGTCGTGGATCTCGGTGACGACCGATTGGCCGGTTGAGCCGACGAACCGGATGCCGCCCGCGAAGAACGCATCCGGATGAGCGGGGCGCAGTGCGCCGGGGCGGTGCGAACTCACTACGTTCTCCTGTCGTGCCGGATGCGCCGACACCCATCCGGCCACCTCGTTTGCCGGAAGATCCTTTCATGGTTTGCGAATGGCAGGCTGCTCGGACTACGCCCCAGCCTCGCCGAGCCGCAGCGTCCGCGCCCGGCCGATCTGGTGGAGCGGGACTTCGCTGCCCCCGCGCGCCGCACCGGTTGTGGGTGGCCGACCTGACCTACATCCACGCTGAAGTCCTGTCCTGTCCAGCCTTACGAGAGGTAGTGGACCGTGACCCTGCTCTATGGCACAGTCTCGCCCCGCTGCGTTCCGCCGCTACATGATCTCTAGGGCTTCCTAGAGCGTTTCGGTCCGCGGGACCATGTCCTCATGTCAGTCACTGAGTTCGCCGGCGTGACCATGGACAAGGATCGTGGCGTCACCTCCATGGGAGGACTGTATGAGTTCTGGACCGAGGACGGCGCCCACGTCTACCTGCACGACACCGACTTCAGACGCCTGACCTACCAGCCCGGCAGGCCGCCGGTGCTGGAACTGGAATTTGTCTACGCTCCTCTGTGGACTCCACCCGAGTTGGCGAAGACGCCTGTTGTGGCCTTCCGATTCGAGGATGTCCGCCTTGTCGAGTGGCGCGAGGATCAGGAGGGCCATGACTGTGTGATCGCCCACCCCGATGCCCCGCCTGGGCAGGTCGAGCTCCTGGATTGGGATGGCGCCGACCTGTTCACCCTGTACACCTTCACGCTGTACCTGGCCTTCCACGCACCGCGAGCAGAGGTGACCGTACGCGCGAAGTAGAACGGGGGACACGTCCTACCGGTTAACCTCAGACGCCCTTCACCCAGTGAAGGCACAACCGTCCACTGTCGTCTTTGGGCCTGCTCGGGCGGTCCCCTCGGCCCACGGTCGTCCAGGACAGTCCAGACCTGTTTGACGGCAAGCGCGTTGGCAAGATCATGCGGATGATGGCCGGTCATGTCTGAGGCTGAGCGTTCTTCACCTGGTCACGCACCACCGCAGCGCCCAGCCAGCGGTCATGAAGAACACGGCCTTCCGGATCGATGAGCATCCACAGCCCGCCCACGAGGAGACACGGCAGTCCTATATCGGGGACAAAGGCGAGAGTGGGGAAGAACAGCGTGCGAAGAGCCGCCTTGCCCGCTCCCAATCGTCCGCCCGTCCGCGCAGCCACGACGCGCAGACCCAGCAGCCGCTTGCCCAGTGTCCGCCCCCACAGGGCGTGCTGCATCCAGACGTAGAGGAACAGCCCGGCCAAGATGGCCAGTTCCGCGGGCTTCACGCTGGTCTGGAACACGTCGACCCGCTCCAGGAGTCCGTCTCCCATGTGGATCTTGAAGCCCATACCGATCAAGGGCCAGGCCGCCCCGGCGACAGCGCTGATGACCGCAACGACGATCAAATAGTCGGTCAGGGCCGCCACCGGCCGACGCCACACCATCCCGGCCTGTGACTCGCCCGGCTCGCCGGCGGTGAGGGGCCGCGTCGCCCGCGACACGGCGAACACCAGCGCCGCGGCCGCCGGGAGACACAGCTGGGTGATTCCCCAGCCACCGGCCGCCCCTCTGAGCCAGTCGACGCTGAACAGCGGGATCGTCTCGCGGCAGATCCCCCGATCGCTGTACAACGATGCCAGAGGTCCGATGGCCGCGGCCAGG
Source organism: Dolomitihabitans soli (assembly GCF_022213955.1). Lineage (GTDB taxonomy): Bacteria > Actinomycetota > Actinomycetes > Streptosporangiales > Streptosporangiaceae > Streptosporangium_A > Streptosporangium_A soli. The sequence goes on from NZ_JAKNTW010000032.1 coordinate 133,943, forward strand.
ACGAGCAGCCCCGCCACCCGTCGCCCCACGGCCCCAGGATCCCTCCCGCAGAGACACGCAAGAATGCCGAGGAAGACCACCAGCGCCGGAACCGCCCACTCCGTCGAAATCATCATGATCGCGTCGAGATCATGACGCAGTGGAGCAAGTGGGGACAGCGTCGATCCGCTACCGAACTGACACACGTACCCGTAGACGGTGGGCTCTCCATGGGTCCGGTCGAACTCCTCAAGCGCGCGTCGCTCGCGCCACAGTTCCCATGTTGGGAAGACGGCGACGGCCGCAGCCGCCACCCATGCCGACGACGCTGACCGCGATAATCGGGAGAACCGCAGCACCATGATCCTTTCGCTTGAGAGCGACACCTTACCGATGCTCCGGCGGAGCGGCAGGGATGCGGTGACGGGGTCTGGCGCCGCACCGGAGAAGGTCCGGATCGGCTTCCCGACGAACTACCGGGCGGCCACTCGGTCAGCGCTCGCCATGCAGGATCTCCATCACCTGGACAACCTCCGTGACGACGTGAGCCGCCTCGTGTCGTGGGCCGGACTAGACCTGTACGGAGTTGAGATCAAGGGATTCGCCTACGCGTTGGTCTCCGGCCCTGGTTAAGCATCGCCATTGGCTGATCGGTGACGCGCCGTTCTCCGAGTTGACCTCAACTCCGATTGAGGTTGCAGACTGCTCGGCGAAGACGTCGAGATGGTCGGCGCGAGGGGAGTGTTGGTCATGCGGCAGATATTGGTGAACCGATTCGGCGGTCCCGAGGTGCTGGAGGTGGACAAAGCTCCCGACCCTGTCGCGGGTCCGGGGCAGGTCGTGGTGGGCATGTCCGTTGCCGACATCATCTTTCTCGACACGCTGTTGCGCAGCGGCGCGGGCAAGGACTATTTTCCGCTCCGCCCGCCGTACGTGCCTGGCCATGGTGGCGCCGGACAAGTGATCGCGGTGGGGGAGGGCGTCGACCCCGGCTGGATGGGACGCCGCGTCGCTGTGGGGACATCGGGTGGCGGCTATGTGGAGCAGATCGCGGTCGCCGTCGAAGATCTGACGCCGGTGCCTGATGGTCTGGGGCTCCCGGAGGCGGCGGCGCTTCTGCACGACGGTCCCACGGCGGTGAACATCATCGACGCCGCCGGGATCAAGGAAGGTGACTGGGTGCTGGTCACCGCGGCCGCTGGCGGTACGGGCACGTTGGTCGTGCAGCTCGCGCGCGCGGCCGGAGCTCGCGTCATCGCCGCGGCTCGCGGTGCGCGCAAGCTGGAGCTGGTCCGGGAGGTGGGCGCCGAGGAGGCGTTCGACTACACCGAAGCAGGGTGGATCGACAAGGTCCGCGCCGCGACCGGCGGCAATGGGGCGAACGTGGTCCTCGACGGCGCCGGCGGCCAGCTCGGCACCGAGGCGTTCGAGGCGGTGGCCCACGGCGGCAGGTTCGTGAGCTACGGGACGTCCAGCGGGTTCGCCCAGGTCGATCCACACACGGCCGAGCAGCGCGGGGTACGGGCGACCGGCCTGATGGAGCTGGAGAACTCCGCGCCGGCGGAGACGAAGGAGCGGGTCGAGAGGGCGCTGTCGCTCGCGGCCGAGGGGCGGATCCGGCCGGTCATCGGCCAGACCTTCCCGTTGGAGCGGGCCGCGGACGCCCACGCCGCGATCACGGCGCGCAGCGCTCTGGGGAAGACGCTGCTACTGGTCTGAACGGGCTGCACGGACCGGTGACCCGGCCTATCTCGCCGGGTCACCGGTCCGTTCTTACTGGATCCACTCGGCTACTTTGCCCTTGGCCGTCGCTACGGGGATTACCGTGCCGGGAAGCTCTTTATCCACAGGCCTTGTAGGGTCTCAGTTTCGTGGCGGATTTCCTTGATCTTGGCGGGCTATTGGCGGATTCGCCGTGTGCAGGAGAATCCTCTTGACGCAGTGTTGAAGCTTCATTACCACCGGCCGGCTCAGCGGTCGGCGCGTTGGGACTGACTCTGGAGAGGGCCATGATCGAAGTCCTGACACCACGTCGCACGATCAAGGTCCAGCGGACGCACATCCCCGAGGCGCGTGCGGTTCTCCCTGATGGGGATACCTGCGTGGTCGTCGACGCCTACGGCCGGCTGTTCACAGTATCGCTGTCCACCGGCGGGCAGACCCGGGTGGAAACGGGCGCGCCGGGGGTCGATCTGACTTCGTTGACGCCGGATGGTGGGCTGATGGCCACGAGCATGCACGCCTTCGGGGAGTACGGCATCCGGATCTGGGACACGACCGACTGGACGGTGATCACGGAGTTGCCCGGGCACTCCCACCCGATCCAGGCCATCTCGGCGGCTGGTCAGGTCGTGGTCACGGCGGCCATGGACGGCACGCGGGTGTGGGATCTGGACACAGGTTCCTGCAGGTTCGTGCTGCCGGGCACCGAAGAGGTGATGTGGATCGCGGTGACCCCCGACCAGCGCCGCGTGGTCACGATGGCCTGGGATCGTTCGGTCGTGGTGTGGGACCTGCACCAAGGCACACCGATCCGGACGCTGCGGGACGCCGACCGCGAGGTTCCCGCCCTGAGGTCGCCCGCGAGTGACCGCGGAGTCTGGATCCGGACCGTGCTGGTGGACTCCGCTCGCGATCGCGTGCTGGCGGCCGACGGCTACCTGTGTGCGGGCGGTCTTGAGGGCGATCGCCGCCTTGCGCGCTGGGGAACGATACCGCGGCACGAAAGAGTGAACATGATTCCGAGCAAGGACATGGTGCACACCTGCTTGGCTGCGGTGAACCCGGCGGACGGGACGGTCGCCGTCGACTACGGCGGACGCGCATTCATCCTGGACCAGGGTGGGCGACCGCTCGCGGTGATGGGGCCGGAGCCAGGGCCGGGCTGGATACCGATGAGCACCATGACCTTCGCCCCGGACGGCCGGCTGGTGTCCTCCCTTCCCGGCGCCTTCGCGGCCGTGGAGGTGTGGCCAGCGCTCTCAGAGCTCACCGGATAAGAGGCCGCCGGGTGGGTCCGGCGCCCAGACGGGTCGCGCCGATGACGGGATGACGTAACGCCGGTGCTCGGCCTCCAGCCAGGCGTGGTCGAGCGGCCTGCCGGTGACCCTGCCGATCAGCAACAGGGTTGAACCGATCTCCACCTCGCTGAATCCGATTCGAGGTGGAATCGGTTCTCGATTCTCACCCAGAACCTGTTGTCGTGGCCGACACGGTAGCGGGAGTAGAAGGCCGCCAAGTAATCCCCGTGGATCCTCGCCGCCGCGATCATCTGCTGGCGGCGCCTCACCTGCTGACCTATTTGTTAAATCCTCTTAGCATTCCAGGACCTGTTTCCTGAAGCCCAGCCTGTGGGAGGATGACACTATGTCGATCATCCGAAAGGTCCATGGCGCGTAGGCGTCCGGCACAGATCCGCGCTGGCGGTCCGTGGCGTTCACCGGCAACCACCGCGAAACCCCCCGCAATCCCGGGCCTGTCCTACCGGGGCCGTATCGTAGTGCTCCGTCTGGAGCACGACCGTTATTGGCCCGGTGCGGCGGAAGAAGCGTTACGCACCTGGTCGCTGCTCTTACGCGACCCATGGCATCGGTTTCTCGATTCTGCGCAATCCTGCGGAGAAATGCTGTGCTGCCCCGATCCCGTCGAGCTCCGTTCGCTCGTGGATGCCGTACTTCATGCCCTGCCCAAGAAGGACGCTCGCGTGCTTCGGACGAGAATCGGCGACTTCGATGATCCCTGGTGGCTACCCAAGGCTTGAGCACACAGCCGACGTCATTTTGCAGGCGTACCAGGCCTTGTGCCGTGCGTACGCTGCTCTCGTGGATAGGACTGCGCTCGCTCGACTTCTCGCAGAGGCGGGAGAAGCAGAGAGCCCGCCTGATGATCGCGGAGCCGGAATGCTGCTCTTCATAAGGGAGAGGCTCGTTCATGATCAAGGACGTTGAAGCCTCACGGCGAGGAAGCACGGGGCGGTGTGAAGCTTGGCGTAGGCAGCGTCGTCGATCTCCTGAAGGCCGGCCGCCGGGCGCGGTTCGATGAGTCGCTCCAGCGCGAACCCCGCGTCCAGCAGCTCGCCCAGGAATGTCTCCAACGGTACGCGCTCATAGCGGATCGACAACTCGCCGTCTGCGACAGGAAGCTCACTCCACTCGTGAGCGAAGTACGAGCCGCCGAAGCGACGCCAGTCGGCCGTCGGGTGAGTGGTCGAGACAAGGAGCCAGCCACCGGGCCGCAGGACGCGACGTATTTCGTTCAGGAGTTGCGCGCGCTTGGTGACGTGATGGATCACCAGGGCGCATACGGCCCCGTCGAACGACTCGTCGTCGGCGAAGTGCAGTGGTTCTTCCAAATCGTGGAGGTGTAGTTCTGCCCCGCCGTTCACGTGTGCTCGTGCATAGTTCAGGAGCGTGGCGCTGCCGTCGATACCGACCACCTCGGCGCCACGTGACACAAGTTCGGCGGCGTAATGCCCTGCCCCGCAGCCGACGTCGAGGACTCTCCTCCCGGCGACGTCACCCGCGAGTTGGAGCATCGCGGGTCTGTCGGTGTGCGCGTTGTAGGGGCTGGTGTCGGCGTTCTTGGCGAAGAAGTGGCCGAGGGCGTCGTGGTAAGCGGTCTCATTGCGCATCGGGGCATCGTGGCAGTGGCTGTGGATCAACCGCCATGGGATATCGGTGAGGAGCAGGGCGCCATTCCGGCTTGGGTGACCATTCGTTCGAAACGGCGCGGCCACAAACGGGTCGCTGTCGTCCTGGACTTGATCCAGTCTCGCCACTGCCCCGAGCCCTGCGTGGTCTCGCCGGTGGCGTTGTTCCTGGCGGGCGAGAAAACCGGCGGAGAACAGCGCCGGTGAGGTGGCTGCGGGAGAGTCGCGCATCAAGTTCGATGCGAGCATGCCCGTTCACTCCGGAGCGGGCCCGGCGCTCCGCCCCTCCACCACCGGGCGCCCGAGCAGCCTGTCGATGCTGCGGCGTTCGCGTTTGGTGGGACGACCCGCGCCACGAGCCCGTACGGCCACCGTCACGGACTCCTCGCGCGGAGGAGGCGGCGGGCTCTTGTCGACGTAGCACTCGGCGGCCACGGCGGCGCCGACGCGCTTGGTGATAATCCGGGAGACGACCACAATGCGTTCGCGCCCCTCGTGCCGCAGTCGGACCTCGTCACCGACCCGGATTACGTGCGCGGGCTTGACCCGCACCCCGTTGACCCGGACGTGACCGCCCCGGCAGGCGTCGGACGCGATCGAACGAGTCCTGGTCAGTCGCACCGACCAGATCCAGCTGTCCACCCGAGCACTCAGTTGCTCACCTGCCACTCCGACACTGTACTGAGATCGCCGGGCCGTCAGCACCCACGCCCCTCGCCTGGCCAAGGGCAAGTGGCGCGCCGACGACCTCAACGGCGGCGGCTGGGCTGACCTGATCGTTGACGGACCTGCCCCGTAAGAGCCTGAACTACCTCGCCACCGTCTACGGCTGTGGTGGCTCGCGACGAACTCATCGGCAAGGACGCTCGGATTCTACGCACGTATTCGGCACGATCACCGGCTGTGTTCGTCCCATGCCGGGCGGTCGTAGCGGGTTGCCAGAGACCAGAATGGCTCAGGATCAGGATCTGACCTGGGGAAACGCCCTCAAGATCATCCCGCACATGTCCCACGATCATGGTCCTGTGGCTGCCTGCGGGCACACTCGACTGCCTATCAAGGTCCACCAAGCAGAAGACCTGCGGCGGAGAAGCTGCAGGTCGGAGGCTGAAACGCCTGATCAAATCGGTGCCCCCGGCAGGATTCGAACCTGCGGCACCCGCTTTAGGAGAGCGGTGCTCTATCCCCTGAGCTACGGAGGCGGGGATCCTGGGCTAAGCCTAGCGAAAGTGGAGGCGGTTGTGTGAATGGGAGGGCGGATGGAGTGGGGTGGGGGTGTCATGGGTGGTCTGAGCTGCGGTAAAGGCATGACAAGCGGAGGGGGTGTTGATGGGGGTGGGTGGCTACTGTCACGGTCCGTGATTAGACGGCGGGCGGGTCGGCGGGGGCGGGTGGTTGTGTTGGGGGTTGCGATGGTGGTGCCGGCCGTACTGGGTGGGGGGTTGGTGGTGGGTGAGATGGCTGGTTATGAGGTGGGCGGTGGGTCGGTGGGGGCGGTGGTTCGGTCTGAGAGTGGGAGCGGACCGGTGGGGGCTCGGTCTGAAAGTGAGCGAGGCCCGGTGGCGGTGACGGTTCGGTCTGAGGGTGGGCGGGGTGGTGAAGGGGCGGTGTTGGAGCCGGTGCCGGAGCCAGTATCGGAGCCAGCGAGGGAGCCGGTGCCGGAACCGGTGTTGGTGGGTGGGCCGGTGCGGGCGGATGTTGAGTATGGGCGGTCGGTGCCGGCGCGGTTGATGGGGCGTTCGCTGAGGGCTCCGGGTGGGGGGTTGGTGGCGCCGGTTCAGGGGGGAGTTGTCGGGCGGCCTTGGGGTGAGGTGCGTCCTCGGGGGAGGGGGCGGTCGGTGTTGCCTCGGGCTGGAGGGGACTCGTCGGTGTGGTCCGGACGGGCTGAGGGCGGATCGTCGGCCTGGTCCCGGAAGGGATCGGGCTGGTCCCGGGAGGGATCGGTGTGGTCTCGGAAGGGAGAGGTGGGGCGGCAGGGAATCTCTCGTGGGAAGTGTCCCGAGGAGTGGCGGCGGACGTGGATGTGGGAGGTCTGTCAGGAGCAGTACCAGTGGTCGCGTTAGGGCGACGCTGCCTGGCTCCGAGCTGCCTGGCTCCGAGCTGCCTGCCTCCGAGCTGCCTGGCTCCGAGCTGCTTGGCTCCGAGCTGCTTGGCTCCGACGAGGTGTCCCCGAATTGCCGGAATCGAAGGCAGGTCCTCGATCAGTTGCTCGTGCTGGCGTTGATGCCGGGCGGTGCTGGACGTCTGCGGCCGATAGATGGGGTTATGCGGGGTCTGTGCGGTTGACGTGGAAGTGAACGGTATGGGGGGTGGTGGCGTATCTGGGGGTGAAGGGGTGCGTGGGGTAGAGCGTGAGGGGGTGTATGAGGGTGAGATTATGGAACCTAGGTGGCGAATGGGGCAAAGGGAACATTGCAGCTCTGGCTACTCAGGCCCGGGCACTCGGGGAGCTGTAGTAACGTGCGTGCCTGGCTCAGGTCACGAGTTCGCAAACGGAGGAGTCGACGGTGCCATCTCCTCGATCAGCGTGCCTGGTCGCGGTAGTCGCGGTGATGACTTCCCTGGTTCAGGGGACGGCGAGTCAGGCGGTTGACGAGCCCGATCCGGCGGTTTCGGTGAAAGTGCCGGGTGTGGCGGAGGTCCGTGTCGAGGATCAGGCGGATGCCGGGGCCGGGGGGCGGGTGAGTTCCCTGGTCAAGCAGGATCCGACGAACCTGACGGAGCTCAGGAAAGAGGCCGAGATCGCGGCGCGTGATCTCGAGGAGGCGTCGAAGGCGCTGAAGAAGCGGCAGAAGCAGCTCAGCGACGCCGACAAGGAGCTGAACAGCAAGCTGCAGGAGTTGCGTAACGCCGATCAGGCCCTGGGGCAGGTGCGGAAGCCGCTGTCCGACATGGTGGAGCTTCTTTATCAGCAGGCGGGGGCGGGAGAGATCGCGCCGTTCGCATCCGGTCAGTCGGACGGGGCGACCTTGCGGGCGATGGGCAGCATGGAGCAGCTTGTCGCGGCGCGGAACCAGGTGGTCGCGGATACGGGGCGGCTGCAGGGGGAGCGGGAACGGCTGGCGGCTGAGGCGCAGGAACTGCGTTCGGGGAAGTTGCTGGGTGAGGCTCAGGTGGCGGTGGAGATCGACATCTTGAGGAAGCGGTCGGACAAGATCGTGAAGTCGTTGACCAAGGCCATGGTCAAGCTGGGGATCAAGATCGACAAAGTGGGCCGGGCGGCTCTCGGGTGTGACCCGACGAAGGTGAAGTCGGCGGACAAGTTCCCCAATGGGCTGATCCCCACGGAGTACCTGTGCCCGCTCCAGCAGAAGGGGCAGGAGCTTCGGGCGGATGCGGCGATCGCGTTCGTCAGCTTGAGCGAGGCTTATCGCCGGCGGTTCGGCAAGCAGATCTGCGTCACGGACAGTTACCGGAGTCTCGCCAACCAGCAGTCGGTCTATTACCGGCGACCGGGGTTCGCGGCCGTTCCCGGGCGTAGCAATCATGGGCTGGGGATGGCCGTCGATCTGTGTGGCGGGGTTGAGCGGTTCCGGTCGGCGGAGTTCAACTGGCTTGAGGCGAACAGTAAGCGGTTCGGCTGGATTCACCCTGAGTGGGCCTACAGCAATCCCTTCGAGCCGTGGCACTGGGAGTACGACCCCAAGGTCGGCTCGCTTCTGTAGCCCGTGTTCTGTACGGCTCGCGCCCTCGCCGGTGTCGCGATTGTGGGGGGTCCGGCACGATAGGTGATCGCCGCAGGTCCGGCCGGACTCATGGGCGGAAACCGGCCCGGCGTGGTCGCCGTGCGGGATTACATGCGGCTGCTCGGTTCGGATCCACGCCGTGAAGGTGGCAATGAACCCGGATCGGATACGACCAGGTGGCCGGTCTCTTGGCTGGCATCGCATGCCATCTTCATGCAGCAGGCCGGCCCATAGCTGGGCGCCATGTGGTCGGCGTATCCCTGGCGCATGACTCGACTGCCGTCTCACCGCTTTGAGGCCGAGTGGTAAGTGTCGGGACCGAGGCGGTTAATGCTGAGAAGGCGTCACGTGCGGGGTCGTTCCGGATTCCGTTACCTCCCGCGAGCAGGAGGTGGTCGTGGTCGCGAACGGTCGGTTCAACCTGGAGGTTGCCGCGGCCCAATACGTGAGCCTGGGAGCGGTTGAGGCGCACGCCAGCCGTCTGAGGGTGAGGCTCGGTGCGCCGCAACCTGGTGCGTCTGCCTGGCCGGGCCCGTCGTCGCCGTCTCCGAGGCGGCCTCCTCGACTGACAGGCGAGGTGACCCTGCAGGTGGATGCAGGTGGATGCAGGTGGATACGAGGTGCCCGAGCACTCGCCGTCGCGCCGCGTGGTCGCGTCCACGCACGTGGTGTATGAGTCGATCTCCGCGTGATCCTGTTTCTGCAGGTTAAGCGGTAAGTGTCTGCGGCAGCGGATTCGGGGCTGGTGTGTCGCCCGGGATCACACGGATCCGGGC
>NZ_JAKNTW010000033.1 GCF_022213955.1 Dolomitihabitans soli
CGGCAGGCCGCGCTCCGGCGCGCCGGGGCGCGTCGCTCGCTGGCCCGCAGGGGCGCGGCGCGCGCCGACGGGCGGGGGCCGGTGCGGATCGTGCCGCCCGCCGCCGAGCCGGAGCCGCCCCGGAGTTTCGACGAGCAGGTACCCCGCGGGGACGCTCGGACGTCTTCGCGCCGGGGCGAAAGGGCCGACGGGGAGACGCGGTCGCGTCCGGGTGTGGAGGCGCGGTTGTCTTCGCGCCGGGGCGGGGAGACGCACGGGGAGGCACGGTCGTCTTCGCGCGGGGGTGGAGGGGCCGCCGGAGAGACGCGGTCGCCCTCGCGTCCGGGTGCGGGGGCGCGGTTGTCTTCGCGCGGGGGTGGGGAGACGCGCGGGGAGGTGTGGCTGGGTTCGCGCCCGGGTGCGGAGGTGCGGGGGCAGGTGCGGGTGCGGACGTCTTCGCGTAGGGGTTCGGAGGTGCAGGCGTCATCACGCGGAGGTGGGGAGGCGCGGGGGGAGGTTTCGCGAGCCCGCGTGTCGCCGCGTCGGGGTGCCGGGGTGCGAGGGGACGGTTTGAGAGGGCCGGGGGTGGCGCGCAGGGGGGCCGGGGAGCGGGCTTTACGGGGGCGGCGTCCGATGGGCGGCGGCGTCGGGCGGCGTTCGGGAGGCGGCAGGCCGAGAGCGGCGGGTCGGGTGCGGAGGCGGGTGCGCGGACCGGGGCGGGTGATCGCGCCTCTTCGGCTGACGCGCCGGGGGCGGATCGTGCTCGCGGTCGCGGTGGTGATGATCGCTCTGGGTGTCTTCTGGCTGGGCACTCGGGCGGTGGGCATCGCCTCCACGTGGAATCATGAAGGTGGGGAACACGCCCGTCTGCCATGGGTCACCGCGCATCAGGGTGGCGACCCCCTTACGATCGTGTCGGCGGTCGGCGCCTCCCGCTGATCGCCACCGTGCGGCGGTGCGCCGCTGTGACACGCGCTGCGCGAAACGTGATCTCGGTCGACGTCGTGCTCGCCGTACGAGGGGTCGTGGACTTCGAGGGTCGGTCGGGGCGCTGCCCTGACGCGGATGCTCTCCCTGACGCGGACGCGCTTGCTCACGCGGGCGCGCTTGCTCACGCGGGCGCGCTTGCTCACGCGGGCGTGCGCTCATGCGGGCGCGCTCCCTGCGTACGGGCGCGCCGCCCTGGCGCGGGTGCGGGGCTCCGCCTCGTCCGGACCCCTCCAACGGGTTGCCGGAGCGTGCTTCGCCGGGGCGTGGTGTGTCGTCGGTTGTGGTGCCGGTGTGGCGACACGCCGATGATGGGGCAGGTGAGGGCTCTGAGCAGCGAGTTCAGCGGCGGGGGGCGCTTCAACTTGCGTTCATGGTCGAGCGCTCCTAGGTTTAGACCACAACATCTAGTAGTTGCACCGATGTAGTTCACCATAGGTTGTGTTTCCGTTACCGCATCATGGGCGACTGTGAGGCGTGCGTGAGCGTCCCTTGGCGAGGGGTTTCACCGTGCGGAGGAGCCGACGGGGTTGGTGGGCTCGGGTGGGTGGTCAAAGGGAGGCGACGCCGCGTGCACTGTCCGTTCTGCAGGCATCCCGACACGCGGGTCATCGACAGTCGCTCCACCGAGGACGGCGCGGCGATCAGACGCCGCCGTACGTGTCCTGAGTGTGGGCGGAGATTCACCACCCAGGAAACGGTGCTGCTCATGGTGAGCAAGCGCAGCGGTGTGACGGAGGCGTTCTCCCGGGACAAGGTGATCGCCGGAGTGCGGCGGGCCTGTCAGGGCAGACCGGTGAGTGAGGATTCGCTCGCCCAACTCGGTCAGCTCGTCGAGGAGAGCATCCGGGCCACCGGCGCGGCCGAGATGCCCTCCAACGAGGTGGGCCTGGCCATCCTGGGGCCGCTGCGTGACCTCGACGAGGTGGCCTACCTGCGTTTCGCCTCGGTGTACCGCGGATTCGAGACGCTGGCCGACTTCGAGGCCGAGATCGAACAGTTGCGCGTCAAGCGCACTGCCAACAGCTAGATCAACCGGTGTCGCGGGTGACGCGACGCGACAACTTGGTCCGTGATCGAGGGCTCCAGCGAGCCCCGGGAGGGGGAGTCATGACGGAGACGGTGAGTGGCGCGGTGGCGCGCGGGGGGAAGCGGGTCCGCAAGGGCCTGAAGATGAAGCGCATCTACACCACCCCGGGCGTGCATCCATATGACGAGCTGACGTGGGAGCGCCGCGACGTCGTCATGACGAACTGGCGCGACGGGTCGGTCAACTTCGAGCAGCGCGGTGTGGAGTTCCCCGCGTCCTGGTCGGTGAACGCCGCGAACATCGTGACGACCAAGTATTTCCGTGGGGCGGTCGGCACGCCGCAGCGCGAGTCGAGCCTGCGGCAGCTCGTCGACCGCGTGGTGGGCGTCTACACCCGGACCGGGGTGGAGGAGGGCTACTTCGCCTCCGCGGACGACGCCGAGATCTTCGACCACGAGCTCAAGCACGCCCTGGTGAACCAGCTTTTCAGTTTCAACTCACCGGTCTGGTTCAACGTCGGCACGGCCAGCCCGCAGCAGGTCTCGGCGTGTTTCATTTTGGCGGTCGACGACCAGATGGAGTCGATTCTGGAGTGGTACAAGGAAGAGGGTGTGATCTTCAAGGGGGGCTCCGGCTCGGGGGTCAACCTCTCCCGGATCCGTTCCAGCAAGGAACTGCTGTCGAGCGGGGGCACGGCGAGCGGCCCGGTGTCGTTCATGCGCGGGGCCGACGCGTCTGCGGGCACGATCAAGTCGGGCGGGGCGACCCGCCGGGCGGCCAAGATGGTGGTCCTCGACGTCGATCACCCCGACATCGAGGAGTTCATCGAGACCAAGGCGCGCGAGGAGGACAAGGTCCGCGCGCTGCGTGACGCCGGGTTCGACATGGACCTCGGTGGCAAGGACATCGTCTCGGTGCAGTACCAGAACGCCAACAACTCCGTCAGGGTCTCCGAGGAGTTCATGGAGGCCGTGCAGAAGGGCAACGACTTCGGCCTGCGTGCCCGGCTGACCGGCGAGGTCATCGAGAAGGTCGACGCCCGCGACCTGTTCCGCAAGATGGCCAAGGCCGCCTGGGAGTGCGCGGACCCGGGCATCCAGTACGACGACACCATCAACGCCTGGCACACCACCCCGGAAACCGGACGTATCACGGCCAGCAATCCTTGTTCTGAGTACGTCCATCTGGACAATTCCTCCTGCAACCTGGCCAGCATCAACCTGCTGAAGTTCCTCAAGGACGACGACACCTTCGACGTCGCGCGGTTCGTCAAGCTGACCGAGCTGATCATCACCGCGATGGACATCTCGATCACCTTCGCCGACTTCCCCACGGAGAAGATCGGCGAGACCACCCGGGCCTACCGGCAGCTCGGCATCGGTTACGCCAACCTGGGCGCGCTGCTGATGGCGACCGGCCATGCCTACGACTCCGACGGCGGCAGGTTCGTCGCCGGGGCGATCACCAGCCTGATGACCGGCGTCTCCTACCGCCGCAGCGCCGAACTGGCCGGTGTCGTCGGGCCGTACGACGGCTACGCCCGCAACGCCGAGGCGCACAAGCGGGTCATGGGCAAGCACGCCGCCGCCAACGCCGGGCTGGAGACGTTCGGCGGGATGGACGCCAAGCTGCACGCCGAGGCGTCCAGGCAGTGGGCGGAGTGCCTCAGGCTGGGCGAGAAGAACGGGTACAGAAACGCTCAAGCCTCGCTTCTCGCTCCGACCGGGACAATCGGCCTGATGATGGACTGCGACACGACCGGCATCGAGCCCGATCTGGCGCTGGTGAAGTTCAAGAAGCTGGTCGGCGGCGGGTCGATGCAGATCGTCAACCAGACGATTCCGCGCGCGCTGCGGCAACTCGGCTACCAGGAGGAGCAGGTCGAGGCCATCGTCGAGTTCATCGCCGAGCACGGCCACGTGATCGACGCGCCCGGCCTGCGCCGCGAGCACTACGAGGTGTTCGACTGCGCGATGGGGGAGCGGGCGATCGCTCCGATGGGCCATGTCCGGATGATGGCCGCCGCCCAGCCGTTCCTCTCCGGCGCGATCTCCAAGACCGTCAACCTGCCGGAGACGGCGACGATCGAGGACATCGAGCACGTCTACCTCGAAGGGTGGAAGCTCGGGCTCAAGGCCCTGGCCGTCTACCGCGACAACTGCAAGGTCGGGCAGCCGTTGTCGATCTCGAAGCGGGCCGAGGAGAAGGCCGAGACGCCTGCCGTACAGGTGGTCGAGGTGACCAGGCCGACCCGGCGGCGGATGCCGAACCAGCGGCCCAGCACCACGACCCGCTTCACGGTCGGCGGCGCGAAGGGCTACATGACCGCCTCCTCCTACCCGGACGACGGTCTCGGCGAGGTCTTCCTGAAGATGTCCAAGCAGGGCTCGACCCTGGCCGGCGTGATGGACGCCTTCTCCGTCGCGATCTCCATAGGTCTCCAGTACGGCGTGCCGCTGGAGACGTACGTCAGCAAGTTCGTCAACATGCGGTTCGACCCGGCCGGCATGACCGACGACCCGGATGTGCGGATGGCCGCCTCGGTGATGGACTACATCTTCCGGCGGCTCGCCCTCGACCACCTGCCCTATGACGACCGGGCCGCGCTCGGCATCTTCTCCGCCTCCGAGCGCGCGGCGCAGCAGCGCGGCGAGGACCCGGCGGCCCTGCACGGCGACGACGTCATCGACGCCGAGATGCTGGCGCAGTCCGCCCCCATAGAGCGGCCGAAGGCCGTCGAACCGCCCGCGGCGAGCCCCGCCCCGCGCCAGGAGCAGGGCCACACCCTGGAGAGCCACCAGGGCCGCACCGCCGACGCGCCACTCTGCATGACCTGCGGAACCAAGATGCGCCCGGCCGGTAGCTGCTACGTCTGCGAGGGCTGCGGCAGCACCAGCGGCTGTAGCTGAGTCCCCGAAGTCATCCGGTCCAACCGGAACTCGGCGCTTCGGCTGAGGTCGTGCTGATGCTGGGTTTGCGAGGAGGTCCGGCCTTTTGGTCGGGCCTCTTTGCTATTGCCGCAGGGCCCTCACGTGCCGGCCGGAGCGCGTACGTAGTAAGCCGTTTCGTGCTCCCAGAGCAGGCTGAGCACGGGGGCGGCAGGTCTCAGACCCTGAACCCCAAGCAGAACGAGCCCGCCGACGATCACCGCGTTGTTCCTCGGTCGAGGCGGGAGACCTGGTAGTGGGTGATGAGCCAGCCCTCCGCGGTCCGCCGTACCAGCACGCTGAGGTAGACGTGGAGGGTGGGGTGGTCGGTGAGGGAGAAGTCGACAGCCAGGTAACCGAGGACGAGGTCGTCCGCGGGGCTCTGGTACGCGTGCAGACTCGCTTTGAGCACACACGGCCATCCGAACTGCGCCATGCAAGTACATCAAGTACTTGACGTACTTGACTAGGGGTGGCACTCTGAAGGCAATTCTCGCTGGAGGTTGCCACCATGGCCGTCGTTCACTTCGACAGCTATACCGAAGCTCGTACTCATCTCAAGGCGCTCCTGGACGCGGCTGAGCGAGGGCGCGTGGCCACCGTGCGGCGCGAGTCGTCCGTGACGGCTTTCGTGGATGTTGAAAGGTTGCGTCACTACCTCGCGATGGTCACTCCTTCTCGTGCGCAGGTGGTCCCTGAGGCAGGCGGCTGGTCGATTTTCATTCCGGGGCTACCTGTCGCTGCGGACGGTGCGACCTTTGATCAGGCCGTTGCGGAGATGGTCGAAGGGCTACGTGAGTACGCCGAGGACTGGCAGGATCACCTGCTCGACGTTCCGAATCACCGTGAGAACTGGGGGGTCGTGCAGCTGATCAGCCTCAGTAATGACGATCAGTTGCGCGAATGGCTGGTAGGAGCTGTCCGGTGAGCCGGCCGCAGCCCACTCGCGAACACCATGATCGGTTCTGTCGACTGGAGGGCTGGCGTCAGGTGCGGAACGCTCGGGGGGGAACGGGTACCCACCACGTCACGTACGAGCTGGATCTTCCTGACGGCAGGATGCTGAGAACCCGGATCTCGCATCCAGTCGATCGCAGCACCTATGGTCCGGCTATCTGGAGTCACATTCTTCGTGATCAGCTTCAGGTGGATGAGGCGGCATTCTGGGCGTGTGTGCAGAATGATGTGAAACCCGATCGCGGAGTGCCAGAACTGCCGTCGGAGGCGTTGCCTGCAGATCTCGTCTTCATGTTGATCTCAAGGGTGGGTCTCGACGAGATGACGGTCGCAGCGATGAGCAGGGACGAGGCCATCGCCAGGCTGCAAAAGTACTGGATCGACGGCACCTGATCCGAGGGAATACCGCCTCCTTCGAATAAGTGCACTGCCCCAGTACTCCCCGAAGTGATCAGGTCTGTCCGGCTTCGTCATTTTCGAGGCCCTCGGGTCGAGCGCGGACTGACGATCAGTGCGTCGCGTTGCGCGGAGCTCAGGCGGTCAGGCCTCGGGGTGATGGCGTACGCGCCGCGCCCGACCTGCTCCACGGTGAGCGGGTCGGCGAGGATCGGACGACGGCTGATCGCGTCCAGGGCGTCGGCCACCCGCTGGATGGGCCAGTCCAGTGCCGTGGCGAGTTCGTCCACGGTGAGTGGCCGAGCGGCGTACACCAGCGCGGCCAGCACTGTCAGCGCGTCGTGCGCGACGGCGTCGGTGAGGCCGCTGTCGTTCATCTGCTCGCTGATCCAGGTGAAGAACTGAGCCATCTGGCCCAGCCGGGTGCCGGCGGGCGTGTCGGCGTCGAAGATCTCGATCCCGTGCCGCGCGGCCGCCGCGACCTCGGCGTGTGCCCCGGTGTCGGCTTTGAACGCCCGGAGCCAGACGTCGTCGTCGATGACGTACCGTTCGCGGCGGCCGGCATCCTGCGTGCGTCTGACCAGCTCGATCTCCTCGAGGTAGCCGATGGCCTTGGACACCGACGCCGGGCTGACCTGCAGCAGGCGTACGAGCTCGGCGGACGTCAGGCTCCCGGAGCCGGAGGTGAGCAGGCAGACGAACACGCGAGCGGGCATCCGGGGGAGTCCGGTCCCGACGAGCAGCGTCGCGAACTGCTCCACGAAACCGCGCACGGGCTCGGCCGGCCGCCCGTCGGCTGGTGGCTCCGTGGCCTGAACCGGTCTGCGGCGGCGGGCGCGCTGTCCGGCGGCCTGCTGTGCGTGGTCGGCCAGGTAGCCGCTGGGCGCGCTGTTGCGTGCCGCTTCGCGGCTGATCGTGGACGTGGGCCTGCCCAGCCGCCTGGCGATCTCGGCGTATCCCAGCCCTTCGGCCAGCCAGATCGCGATCTGCCGGCGATCCTCGTGGGTCAGCCTGCCTCCGGGCATCGGCTCGCCCTCCTGTCGGTTCGGGTTCACGGGAGCGTTCACCAACAGTACATTGCAACGGCTGGTCAGCGCGGGTTGCATTTATCAACAATGCTGTTGCAACGATTGGCATGAAAGCCCAGTACTGAAGCACATCATTGGAGGTTTCTCGTTGACGAGACTTGAAATGCAACGTAGCCTTTTCTCGCTTGGAAAGAATCGGACAGGACGAGGAACCCCTTATGGCAAGAGCGTTGGATGTGACCCGGATGCGAGCTCGCGTCGCCGAGCTGCTCGCGGAGTACCGGATCCCGAGTGCCGTGATCGGCGTCCTCAGCGACGGGGAGATCACCGACTTCGCGGTCGGCGTCAAGAACATCTCCACCCGGGAGCCCGCGACGACCGACACCATCTACCAGTGCGGCTCCGTATCAAAGACCTGGACCGCCCTCGCCTTCATGCAGCTCGTCGACGAGGGGAAAGTCGCCCTGGACGAGCCGGTGCGGACCTACCTCCCCGATTTCCGGGTGGCCGACCCCGACGTCAGCGCCAAAGTCACACCCCGCCATCTCCTCAACCACACCAACGGCATCGAGGAGAACTACGGAGATCCGGGCGAGGACGACGACGTGTACGAGCGCATGGTGGAGAACATCGCCGGCGCACGCCAGGTCCACCCCTTGGGCCGCACTCACGGCTACAGCGCGGCCCTGGGCTACGCGATCCTCGCCCGCATCATGGAGGTGATCGACGCCAAGCGGTGGGACGACATCATGAAGGATCGTCTGTTCGACCCCTTGGGACTGACCTCGACGAGCAGCCGGCGTGAGTACGCGGACCAGGACCGGGCCGCGACCGGATACCTGATCCGATCCCTCCAAGAGGGACCCGTCCTCTCACCGCTGGGTCACCTGCCGCGCTCCTTCGGCCCCGGAGGCAACGTCAACACGACAGCCCGGGAATTGCTGATGATGGCTTATGTCTTCCTCAACGAAGGAAAGGCGCCGAACGGGACCGGAATCGTCTCACCCGGCGTCATCCGTGAGATGACGGAGTCGCGGGTCCCCCTACCTGACCCGTACATGTTCGGGCCGGAATGGGCACTCGGCCTCATCGTGTGCGATTGGCACGGCCAAACCGTCTACGCCCACGACGGCAGCGCAGTCAGCCAGAGCGCCCGCCTGCGGATCCTGCCGGAATCGAACATCGCCGTCTCGATGCTGGTGAACGCCGGGCCGCGCGACAGCTTCTACCGGAAGGTGTTCAACGAAATCCTGGCCGACCTCGGCGCGGTCACGATCCCCGACCTGCCGGAGCCCGACCCGACCCTGGCCCTCGACCTGTCCAGGTACGAAGGCTCCTACGAGCGCCCCGGCACTCGCTACGAAGTGGCGGCCGACCGCGGAAAGCTCCACCTCAAATTCACCCTGAACCCCATGGAGGCGCAGCTCCTCAATAGACCGGAGCAGCTCGACTACGAGCTGTTCCCGATCAGCGAGACCCACTTCCTGATGCCTTCGGACGATCCGCTCGAAGACCCTCAGACCGTCGCGATCTACGACTTCGAGAATGGTGCCGCACAGTATCTCCACATCAATTGCCGAGTGAATCCGAGAATCAATGAGGAGGGTGCCACGGTGCACGTCATGGCTGTTTCCACGATTTCCGACAACGACGGTTTCTGGGATTCCCTGAAGTCGGCGTACGGCCGGCTTCCCAAGGGTGCCAAGTGGACGCTGGGGGTGGCGAGCACCGACGGGACCAAGGCGGTGAACGTCATCGTCCATGACTCGATCGACGGCGTCAGGAGCTTCTTCGAAGATCACGCCGGCCCCTTCGCCACGACGGAATACTTCGAGGCCGACGCGTCCAACGCGGTCGGCCTCCCCACGACGTAGCCGCCGTCCGCCCAAGGCATTCGGATCCGGTCAGCCGGGCCCTGCGGAGCCCGCATCGGCTGCTGGAGCCGCTGCCGCGTAGCTGAGCACGTGGTCGCGCAGCATCCGCCCGGTCGCCGGGTCGCGCCGCCGGAACGCCGCCACCAGCGGCTCGTGGTCGGCCGCGTTCCGGTAGGGATCGACGCGGTGCAGGCGGAAGGCCAGGTGGGTCCACACCTCGACGCCCAGTGACTCCCACACCGAGCGGAGCACCCCGTTGCCCGAGGCTCCGACGATCACCCGGTGGAAGGCGACGGCGTGTTCGACCTGCCCGTTCACGTCGCCGGCCCGCGCCGCTTCGTGGAGCAGCCGCTCGTGGCGTTCCAGCGCCTCCAGGTGGGCCCCGATGCGGGGCATGGCCAGACCGGCGGCCGTCTCCTCCAGCCCGGCCCGTACCTGGTTGACCTCGCGCAACTCGGCGAGGGTGAACGCCTTCACCCTGACTCCCTTGTTGGGGGAGGACTCGATCAGCCGCAGGGACTCCAGCTCTCTGAGCGCCTCGCGGACCGGTGCCTGGCTGACCTCCAGCTCGGCCGCGACGCGCCGCTCCACGATGCGTTCGCCCGGCTGCCATCGCCCGCTGACCAGGCCGTCGAGCAGCACCTGGCGGATCTGGTCACGAAGCGGCCCGCGCACGATGGACGTCACAGGCCGCCACGCTATCAACTTTGAGTATTGATCGATCATTACGGCCACTAGGTGCTCATCGCGAAATCGGGCGCGAGACGCAGCGTCGGACTTTCACCGCGACGGTCACGTCCGGCCGCCCGCACGCGTCGATCAGGATCGCCGTGGTCGTCGAGCGTGGTGGTCAGGGGGTGGGACCGGCGAGGGCGGCGGTCACCCGGGCCGTGGCCCACGGGAGCGTCAGGAAGCCGCGTTTCACGGTGAGCATGTTGACGCCGGCCGTCCAGGACTGGATGCCGGAGATGCCGGCCAGCGTGCGGCTGGTGAACCGGTGGAGGTCCGAGGTGGTCGGCATGATCACCTCGCACAGCAGGGAGGCGTGGCCGAGGGTGGCGGAGATGTAGCGGACGCCGCGCAGCTCGGTCAGGGCCTCGGCGACGCTCTCCAGGCGGGCCGGCTCGACCGACAGCCAGAACAGCACCTCGGCCTCGTATCCCAGGGCTGAGGCGGGGATGAAGGTGGCGACGGTCGCGCAGCCGCGCTCGATCATGCCCTCGAAGCGCCGCCGTACGGTGCTCTCGCTGACGCCGAGGCGTTTGGCCACGGACTGGAAGCTGGCTCTGCCGTCCGTGCGCATCGCGCCGAGGATGTCCATGTCGACGTCGTCGAGGTGGCCGGGGGCGCAGGTGTGCGGGACCGGCGGGGCCGGGAGGTTGCCCGCGCTGCCGTCCAGGGATTGCAGGCTCCAGTCGTAGGAGACCTTGTAGGTGTGCAGCAGGAGGTCGGCGTGGCTGTGCAGCGCGCCGGGGATCCGCTGCACGTAGTCGACCAGGATCGTGTAGAGGTCGCGGTTCTTGGGCGCGACGAGCTCGAAGACGATGTCCTGGCCGCCGGTGACGACCGCGACGAACCTGATCTCCGGGTAGCGCGCCAGCTCGCCCGCCACCCGGAGCTGGCTGCCGGGCGCGCAGGTCAGCCGGACGACGAAGATGTCGACCGGGCCGTCGTGCTCCAGATGGGGCAGGGCGGCGACGCAGATCATCCCGTCGCCGATGAGCTGCTGGGCGCGGCGGGCGACGGTCGTCGTGGACGTTCCGATGACCTGCGCGATGTCGGTCCAGCTCGCGCGGCCGTTCACGTTCAGCTCGGCGAGGATCTGCCGATCGAGTAGGTCGAGATCATTCATCGGAGGAAGTGTGACGGTTTCTAGCGTCCTATGAGCGCATTTTTCAGGAATTCTCGGACGGTTGCTTCGAACAGATCCGCCTCCTCCACCTGTGGCGAGTGCCCCGACTTCTCGAACACTGCCAGCCGGCCGTCCCGCACCCCCGCCGCGATCGTCTCGCTGCAGGCCACGGGCGTGATCCAGTCGTGCCTGCCGACGGTCACCAGGGTCGGCGCGGTGATCTGGGACAGGCGCGGCTTGATGTCATAGTTCGGCTGGTTCACCGCGAACGCGAAGTTGTGCGTCCGATACCGGTACGGCGTCGCCGCCACGCGTTCGGCGACCTTCGCGGGATCGTAGTCGTGGTCGTAGAGCGGCAGGATCTCGCGCCAGCAGTCACGCAGATCGTCGTCGTCGCGAACGGTGCCGGACATGATCCGGTCGAGCTTCACCCGGTCGATCTCCACCCGGGAGGACGCCAGCGCGTTGCGGATCGCCATTTCCTGGTTGGAGTTGTCGGCCGAGGTGTCGCGCAGCACCAGCGCGCTCACCCGGTCGGGATGGGTGATCGCGTACTCCATCGCGATGAACCCGCCGTAGGAGCCGCCCGCCAGCACGATCCGCTCGGCCCCCGCCCACGCGCGGACCCCGTCCACGTCGGCCACCCACTGCTCGTGCGTGTACGGCTCCCGCCCCTCGCTCGCCCCCGATCCCCGGGCGTCGAACACGATCACCCTGAACGCGTCGGCGAACCGCCCGAAGGTCGCCCGGGGCTCCCCGAGGGAGCCCAGGCCGGGGGCGCCGTGGTGGGCCACCATGGTCGGTTTGCCCGGCCGGTCGTCGCCGAGCACCTCGATGTTGAGCCGGTTGCCGTTGATCTCGACGAGCATCGCTCGCTCCTCCTTCACGAATCGCATGAATCAGCATGAATAGGCATAAGTCAGACATCAACCAGGCGCAGGTCAGGCGATGACGATGTCGGCGAGGTCGCGCGGGTAAGCCGTCAGCCTGCGCGGGCCGTCCTCGGTGACCAGCACCGTGTCGGAGATCCGGTAGCCGGCGTGCCCGGGGACGTAGACGCCCGGCTCGCTGGACAGGACCATGCCGGCGGCCAGTTCGGTCGGGTCGCCGCCCTCCAGCCACGGCGGCTCGTGGAAGCCGAGCCCGATGCCGTGCCCCTGCCGGTGCCGCAGGTAACCGCCCAGCCCGGCGTCCTCGATCACCGAGAGACAACGCCGGTTGGCCTCCGCGCAGGTCACCCCGGCATGCAAAGCCTGGGTACCGGTCTCCTGCGCCTCACGGACGGCCTCGTAGTAGCGGCGCTGCTCGGCGGTGGGCTCGCCGAGGATGAACGTCCGCTCGCTCTCCACGAACCGCCCGCCGACGGCGCAGCCGAGCGACAGCATGAAGGACTCGCCGTGCCTCAGCCGCCTCCCGTCGGGCAGCCGGTGCGGCTGCGCCGAGTTCGGCCCGCCGTACACCAGGCCGCCGGTCAGCATCGGGACCACCACCACGTTCCGGTGCTCGCCGTACATCAGGCGGGAGCCGTGCGAGATGACGTGCGCGGCCAGGTCCGTCTCCGAGGGCAGTTCGCCGCCGGCGGACAGCGCGGCGCGGACCAGTTCCACGCCTGCGCCGATCATGAGGTCGGCGATCCGCGCCGCCTCCTCGTGCAGCACGATCTCCTCGGGCGTCTTGCGCTGCCGGGCCGTGCCGACGATCTCGCTGACCCGCCACGAGGTGCGCGGGAACGCCTGCTCCAGCGCCGTGGTGCGGCCGATCGAGGTCGAGGACGCGTAACCGGCGGTCGCCGGGTCGGCGTTCACGTGCCCGGCCAGCACCGCGAAGGGCGCGGTCACGCCGGGGAACTCCGGGTAGGCCACGATCTCGGCGTGCGCGCCCTGGTCCCCGGCGTACTCGCGTTCCAGGTCGGGCACCAGCAGGATCGGCGGCCCCTCGGCGGTGAGCAGGCAGGCGACCGGCCGTTCGTTGGGGAAGTGCTGGAAGCCGGTGAGATAGGCGACGTCCAGCGGGTCGTCCAGGAGCAGCGCGGCGAGCCCGTCGCGGGCCATCGCGGCACGCACCCGGTCGATCGTGCCCTCGTAGAACGCGGCGGACAGACGTTGGTCGAACAGCGGGATCACCTCGTGCGGTGGTTGCGGGCGTCGTTGTAGGCCACCGACAGCAGGGTCGTCGCGACGACGAGCAGCAGGATGGCGAAGGACGGGAAGAGAGTGGTCCACCAGGCGGACGCCAGCGACCCCGACATCTGCGCCTTGTGCAGGATCGCGCCCCAGGACCAGCTGTTGGGGTCGCCCAGCCCGAGGAAGGACAGCCCCGCCTCGGCCAGTACGGCACGCGAGGTCGTCAGCACCACCGACACGCCGACCACCGGGATCACGCCGGGGAACAGGTGCTTGCGGATGATCCACGTCGCCGAACCGCCCACGACCCTGGCGGCCGAGACATAGGGCAGCGGGACGATCGCGAGCGCCTGGGACCGCACCACCCGGGCCACCTCCGGCCAGCTGAACAGCGCGATCACCACCACCAGCGTCCGCACGCTCGGCCCGGCCAGCGCCGCGACCAGGATCATCAGCGGCAGCACCGGCAGCGACAGCGACAGGTCGATCAGCACCCCCAGCGGGGTGTCCAGCCGCCGGAAGTAGGCGGCGGCCACCCCCACCAGCAGCCCGATCACGATGGCCAGGATCGAGGCGCTGACGCCGACCATGATGCTCACCCTGGTGCCCCAGACGACCTGGGCGAAGACGTCCTGCCCGATGTCGTCGGTGCCGAACCAGTGCGCCCCGCTCGGCGGCTGCGAGGTGTCGGTCCCGTACCCCTCGGGGAACGGGGCGATCAGCGGCGCGCAGACCGCGACCAGGATCAGCAGGATCAGTACGGCCGCGCTCCCCGTGCCCAGCGGGTTGCGCCGGAACGCCTCCCAGGTCCTGCGACGGGGGGTGGGCTCGGCGGCGGTCAGGGTCATGAGGTGCGCACCCGGGGGTCGAGGAATCCGTAGGCCACGTCGGTGATCAGGTTCGCTGCCACGACGGCGGCGGCGAGCAGCACGAACGCCCCCTGGAGCACCGGGAAGTCGAGCTGCCCGACGGCTTCGAAGATCGCCCGCCCGATGCCGGGGTAGGCGTAGATGGTCTCGGTCAGCACCGCGCCGCCGACCAGCGCGCCGAGTTGCAGCCCGGCGATGGTGGTGGTGGGCAGCAGCGCGTTGCGTACGGCGTGCTTCCACACGACCGAGGCCGGCCGTACCCCCTTGGCCTTGGCGAGGGTCACGTAGTCTTCGCCGAGTGCCTCGATCAGGGTGGCGCGCATGGTGAGCACGTAACCGCCGAGCTGGATGAACACCAGCGACAGGCACGGCAGCACCAGGTGGTGCAGCATGCTGAGGCTGGCCGCCAGGCCGGTGGCGTCGGGATCGACCGCCCCGCCGATGGGGAACCAGCCCAGCAGCACGCCGAAGACGTAGAGCAGGAAGACGCCGACGCTCGGCACGAACAGCGACTGGGCGGTGATCCCGGCGACCTGGATGAGCCGGTCGACCCATCCCTTGGCCTTGGTGGCGGCGAGCACGCCGAGGGGGATGCCGACGACGACGGTGGCGATCATCGCCGACAGGGTCAGGATCAGCGTCCAGGGCAGCCGTTCCATCAGCACGGTGGTGACGGGGATCGACTGCCGGAAGGACATGCCCAGGTTGCCCTGGACGAGCTGGAGGAGATACTCGCCGTACTGGACCGGCAACGGCTGGTCCAGGCCGAAGTCGGCGAGCAGTTTGGCACGCAGTTCCTCGGTCATGTTGGGGTCGGCGACCGCGAGCACGGGGTCGCCGGGCAGCAACCGTACGAGGAAGAAGGTCACGGTGACGGCGAACCACAGGGTCACCGCCCCCCGCAGCAGCCGTGTGCCGATGAATCTGAGCCGCACCGTGATCCCTCTCGCTCAGCCGGCCGGCTTGACCTGGGCCAGGGACAACGGGTTGATGATCGACAGCAGCTCGCTCGGCATCGGCTTGAAGTTGGTCCACTTCGCCGAGTGGGCGATGTTGAACGTCTCCACGTAGAGCACGTTGTCGTACACCTTGTCGTGGATGATCCGCGCGGCCTCCTGGATCGGGGCCTTGGCGGCTTCCGGCGTGAGCGCCCGCTGGCCCTTGTCGATCAGCTTGTCGAGCTGGGGATCCTCGACCTGGGCGTAGTTGATGAACCCGCCCGACTTGAAGGCCAGCCCGAGGTTCGCGGGCGGGTTGTCCATGACGGCCCACGACCCGGCGTAGATGTCGAAGTCGCGCTTGAGCGTCTTGGCCAGGTAGGTGTTGCGCTCCAGGCCCTGCAGCTTGATCGTGATCCCGGCCTGCTTGGCGGAGTCGCGGACCATCGGCGCCCACTTGGCGATGTTCGGGTCGGCCTGGTCGTAGACCATCGAGAAGGTCGGCGAGGTGACGCCGGCCTCCGCGAGCAGCGCCTTCGCCTTGGCCGGGTCGAAACCGTACTCCTTGGAGGTGCTGTCGGCGTAGCCGGGCTGGGAGGGGGTCAGCACGCTGCCGTTGGAGGACTTGGCGAAGCCCTGCAGGGCGATCTTCCTGATCGCCTCGTTGTCGACCGCGTGCGCGAGCGCCTGGCGGACCCGCACGTCGTCGAGCGGCTTCCGCTTGGTGTTGTACTGCAGGTGCGCCCACCCCAGCGAGGGGATCTGTTGCAGCTTGATCTTCGCGTCGCTCTTCAGCGTCGCGGCCGTGGCCGGCGGGAGCACGTTGCCGATCACGTCGACCTCGCCGTTGCGCAGCGCGAGGACCTCGGTGTTCACATCGGGGAACACCCGGAACACGATCTCCTTGACGCTCGGCTTGGGGGTGAACGACTCCACCCGCTCCATCAGATAGCGCTGCCCGCGCTCGACCTTGGTCAGCTTGTACGGCCCGGCGCTCACCCAGCCGGAGTCGTTGGCGAACTTCTGCACGCTGGGCGCCTTCTCGAAGACGTGCTTGGGCACGATCGGCATCCAGAAGCCGATGTTGTCGAGGAAGGTGCCGTCGGGGCGGGTGAGGGTGAACTCGATCTCGGTCGGCGAGACGGCCTTCGCCTTGTCGAAGGCGGTGATCAGCCCGGCCACGACGCCGAACTTCTCCTTGTCCACCGTCTCGATCGTGTAGACCACGTCGGCGGCGGTCACCGGCTTGCCGTCGGACCACTTCATGTCGTCGCGCAGCTTCAGGGTCGCCGTCTTGCCGCCCTTGCCGTACGCCCACTCGGTGGCGAGGTAGGGGATCCGCTTACCCGCCTCGTCCATCTGCATGAGCTTCGGGTACATCAGGTTGGTGATCCAGGAGTCGGTACGGCTGTTGCCGACCAGCGGGTTGTAGTTGACCACGTCGGCGGTCGTGCCGATGGTCAGCCGGTCGGCGGCGCCGGAGTTCGACGTAGTTCCGGTGCCGGACCCCGGTGTACTGGGGGCGCATGCCGCGACCGCGACGGCGAGAGCCGCCACGGTGGCCGCGATCAGGGTGCGACGCATCACTGCCAGACCTCCTTGAGAACCCGAAGGACGTTGCCGCCCACGACCTTGGTGATCTCGTCGTCGGAGTATCCGTTGCGGACGAGCCACGCGATGATGTTCCAGAAGCACTCGGCCGGGTTCTCCAGGCCGTCGACGTAGGGCACCTTGTCGTACGTGGTGCCGGCGTGCGCCTCGGCGATCGACAGCTGCACCGCGAAGGCGTCGTGCAGGCCGACGTGGTCGCCGAAGAGGGTGTCCGGGCCGAAGGCGACGTGGTCGATGCCGACCAGGTCGACGCAGTAGGTGAAGTGGTCCATCACCGATTCGAGCGAGTGCCGGGGGTGCGCGGGCGACAGGGTGGTGTGCGGCGCGGCCTCCAGGCCGATGACGCCGCCGCGCTCGGCCGCCGCCTTGATGACCTCGTCGGGCTTCATCCGGTTCGTCGGCCACACCGACCGGGCGCCCGCGTGGGTGATCAGGATCGGCTTGGTGGAGTGTCTGATGGTGTCGAGCGAGGTCTGGTCGCCCGAGTGGGAGACGTCGATCGCGATGCCGAGCTTGTTCATCCGGCGCACGGCCCGCTCGCCGAACAGCGTCAGCCCGCCGTCGCCGCGCTCCTTGAGGCCGCTGCCCAGGGTGTTGGCCTCGCTGTAGGCGATGCCCATCTGCCGTACGCCGAAGCCGTACAGCATGTCGATCCGGTCGACCTCGTTCTCGATCATGGTCGCCGCCTCCAGGGCGAGGACCAGGCCCAGCCGGCCGGTGGTGTGCGCCCGCTCGACGTCCGCGAGGGTCTCGACCTTGATCACGTAGTCCTGATGGGCGATGTCGGAGAGCCGCATGCCGATGTCGGCGATCACGTCGTTCCACTTCCAGCCGGCCTGGCTGGTGATGCAGCAGGTGCCGTCCATCAGGTTGTCGAAGACCACCGTCATGCCGGAGCGGGCCAGACCCTCGAAGCCGGTGTGGTGCCGCGCCGTGCGGTTGTACTCGACGGTCTCCATGATGTCTTCGGGGAAGACCGAGGGATGGTCGTGCAGCGAGATGACCATGCTCTCGGTGAGCAGCTTCCTGACGCGGTCCTGCTGCCCGCTGTCGAGCGGCACGCCGTCGTAGGCGGGCACCCGGCCCAGTTCGGGCGCGAGCGTGAACGTCCGGTAATCGGCGCCGGCTTCCAGATACTCGTAGGAGCGGTAGCCGGTGTACTGCTTGGCGGGCTCGAGCACGAGCGACGTCCCCCTTCATGGCGGATCGGCCAAGACCCGCACAAAATTCCACGACTCCGCCGACACCCGGCGAACTGCGGCCAAAGGTTGCCAGAATTCGTCAAATAGGTCAATACTGGAGTTGTTTTCGGGTATAGATCATGGCGTCTGTGCAAAGTTCCGGCAAAGGAGGCTCCCCGGATGACGGTGGGCGAAGCGGCTCTGGAGGTGCGCGACCTCCAGGTGACCTTCACCGGGTCGAAACGGCGGACGCACGCCGTACGAGGGGTGGATCTGGTCATCAGGCCAGGTGAGACGCTCGCGCTGCTCGGCGAGTCGGGCTCGGGCAAGTCGGTGACGGCCCGCGCGGTGATGGGCCTGCTGGACCAGCCGGACACCGAGGTCACCATGGGTACGGCGAAGCTCGGC
Source organism: Dolomitihabitans soli (assembly GCF_022213955.1). Taxonomy (GTDB): domain Bacteria; phylum Actinomycetota; class Actinomycetes; order Streptosporangiales; family Streptosporangiaceae; genus Streptosporangium_A; species Streptosporangium_A soli. The sequence goes on from NZ_JAKNTW010000033.1 coordinate 18,161, forward strand.
GGGCGCGACCTGCTGGCCATGTCCGCCAAGGAGCGGCGGCTGCTGCGGGGCAGCGCCATGTCACTCGTCTTCCAGGACGCCCTGTCCGCGCTCAACCCGGTGCTCAGCGTGGGCGACCAGATCGGCGAGCTGTTCCGGGTGCACCAGGGTCTGTCGCGCAGGCAGGCCAGGGCCCGGTCGGTGGAACTGCTGGAACTGGTCGGCATCCCCGCGCCCGCGGCGCGGGTGCGGGACTACCCGCACCAGTTCTCCGGCGGCATGCGCCAGCGCATCCTGATCGCGATGGCCGTGGCCCTGGAACCCGGCCTGCTGATCGCCGACGAGCCGACCACCGCGCTGGACGTCACCGTGCAGGCACAGATCCTGCGGCTGATCGACCGGCTGCGGCGCGAGCTGGGCACCGCCGTCCTGCTCATCACGCACGACCTCGGCGTGGCGGCGGAGGTCGCCGACCGGGTGGCCGTGATGTACGCGGGCAGGATCGTGGAAACCTCCCCCGTCGACGACCTCTACGACCGCCCCGCGCACCCCTACACCGAGGCGCTGCTGGCGGCCATCCCCGACCTCGACCGCCCGGCGGCCGAACTACGGGCCATCCCCGGCGCGCCGCCGGGGCCCGGCGCGGCCGACACGGGCTGCGCCTTCGCCCCCCGCTGTCCGAGAGCCACCGCCGTCTGCGAGCGCACCCGCCCCGAACTTGTCGCGGTCCCCGGTTCGCCCGCCCGCACCGCCGCCTGCCACCATCTCCAGGAGGTGCTCGATGCCGTCCGTACCTGACCCGGAGGCACGCGCCGAGAACCCGGGATCGCGCGCCGCGAACCCGGAGGCACGCGCCGAGAACCCGGGATCGCGCGCCGCGAACCCGGAGGCACGCGCCGAGAACCCGGGATCGCGCGCCGCGAACCCGGAGGCACGCGCCGAGAACCCGGGATCGCCCGCCGCGAACCCGGAGCCACGCGCCGAGAGGCCGGGACCACGTGCCCCGAAGACCGGTTCAACGCAGCCCGCCGAGGGGGCCGGACCGCGCGCCGGGAAGGCCGAGCCGGTGGTGCTGCGTGCCGAGAACCTGCACAAGACCTACGGGAGCGGGATCTTCGGCAGGGGCGGCGGCGTGCACGCCGTGGACGGGGTCAGCCTGGAGCTGCGCGCGGGGGAGACGCTCGGCATCGTCGGCGAGTCCGGTTGCGGCAAGTCGACCCTGGCCCGCATGCTGGTCGGCCTGGAACGGCCCGACAGCGGCGAGGTGACCTTCCACGGCCGCCCGTTCGCCAGGGGACGCAGGGCTCCCGCGCCCGCGGTGCGCCGCCGGGTGCAGATGGTCTTCCAGGACCCGATGACCTCGCTCAACCCCCGGATGACCGTCCTCGACATCGTCGCCGAGCCGCTCGACGTGCACCGTCTCGCCGCCGGCCGGGCGCAGCGCCGCGACCGCGTCGGCGAGCTGCTCGACCTCGTCGGCCTCGCGCCCGAGCTGATGCACCGGTTCCCGCACGAGTTCTCCGGCGGGCAGCGCCAGCGGATCGGGATCGCCAGGGCGCTCGCCACCGACCCCGAGGTGATCGTCTGCGACGAGCCGGTCTCCGCGCTCGACATGTCCGTGCAGGCCCAGGTGGTCAACCTGCTCGCCGGCCTGCAGCGGCGGCTCGGCGTGGCACTCGTCTTCATCGCCCACGACCTCGCCGTCGTCAGGCACGTCTCGCACCGCGTCGGTGTGATGTATCTGGGACGCCTCGCCGAGCTGGGCCCCGCGGCCGAGGTGTACGGCTCGCCGGCGCACCCCTACACCAAGGCGCTGCTGTCGGCCGCTCCGGTGCCGCGCCCGCAGGCCAGGGACCGGACGCGGATCATCCTGGCCGGCGACCCGCCCAGTCCGGTGGACCCGCCCTCGGGCTGCCGCTTCAGGACCCGCTGCTGGAAGGCGGCGGACGTGTGCGCCGGGCACGCTCCTCCGCTGGAAGGCGCGGCGGCACATCTGGCGGCCTGCTACTTTCCCGAGGCCGGCCGCTGATCCTCAGGCGGCGGACGTGGGGCCGCTCGTGCGCGGGAAGCGGATGATGTTCCGGCCGGCCCAGGCCCGCAGGTCGACGACCGTGGCGTCTACGGCACGACGGCGTCGGTGCGCCGTCCTGATGTCACGGATCTTGTGCCGTGCCACGATGGGCGGTAGCACCACAAGTCTCTTCATCGAAGCCCCCCGGCGTGATGTTTTTGTTACCTAATAAGTATCGATCATCCCGTAAAACCGCTGTAAAGATCAGTAGGGGAGCGGGCGGCCCGCGGGCGAGCGCAGGTCGAGCTCCAGCGTGGCGGCGGTGCGCTTGCCAGCCTGTGGCCTGGCGATCCTGATACGTCGCATGACATGTCTCCCTGGTCTATCTCCCTCGTCTGAACCGACCATCCTCCTTCGCGCTTGACATCGGGTTGGCAGACGCTTGCAGCGCGCCCCGGCCGGCGTGTCCTTGAACAGCCCGGATGAGTTCAGGCAGGTCCTCCAGGCCCGAGCCTGGCCGTGCACGCCTCGGCCGCGAGGGACGCGCGGCCGAGTCTGAACCCCGCGTCCTGCACCACGTCCTCGGCCATGCTGCCGGGCGACCCGTGGGCGACGCCCACCAGACGTGGCCTGATCGCCTCGAACGTCGCGGCGAGACCGTCGTCGTCATCGTTCACACATTCAGGACGGTTCACGCTCCGAGTTTGTGACATCCGCCAGACCGGCCAAACTTTGACCCCGGGGCGTGCGTCCAACATCCCGTCGGCCATTCATGGAGGAGCATTGTGCGGTCATTGATCGACGGAGATCCGCAGCGTATCGGGGACTACTGGGTCGCCGGGCGGCTCGGCTCGGGCGGTCAGGGAGTCGTCTACGACGCCTACGACCTCGAAGGCCGCCGGGTGGCGCTCAAGGTGCTGCACTCCTCCGGCGATCCCGGCACGCGCGACCAGTTCGGCCGGGAGGCCACGGCCGCCAGGCGGGTCGCGTCGTTCTGCACCGCGAAGGTGCTCGCCGCCGACCTCGACGGGCGCAGGCCGTACATCGTCTCCGAGTACGTCGGCGGGCCGAGTCTGCGGCGGGCCGTGCTGGACGGGCGGCGGTTCGCCGGCGACGACCTGCACCGGCTGGCCACCGCGGTGGCGACCGCGCTGACCGCGATCCACGACTCCGGCGTCGTCCACCGGGACCTCAAGCCCGACAACGTGCTGCTCAGCCCGGACGGGCCGCGAGTGATCGACTTCGGCATCGCCAGGACCGCCGACATGTCGCTGACCGCCACCGGGCAGGTCGCGGGCACCCCCACCTACATGCCTCCCGAGGTCTTCACCGGGCAACGCGCGGGAACCCCGGCGGACGTCTTCGCCTGGGGCGCCGTCATGGTCTTCGCCGCCACCGGACAGGACCCGTTCACCGCCGACAACCTGGGCGGCGTCATGCACCGGGTGCTCTCCCACGAGCCCGACCTGGGCGCGCTGCCGGCACAGCTGAGGCCGTTGGTGGAGTCGGCGCTGGCCAAGGACCCCACGGTCCGCCCGGCCGCCAGGGACCTGCTGCTCGCCCTGGTGAGCGGGGACGGCGGCGACGTCGGGGGCCTGCTCGCGAAGGGCAGCCGCGCGGCCAGGGGCGTCCACGTGCCGGCGACGGGCGACCCGGCGCTCGGCACGCTCGCCGAGGACGCCTACGGCGCGCTGGCCCCGGAGGAGCGGCGGTTCGCCGCCGAGGTGTTCCTGCGACTGGTCGCGGTGGGCGAGGACGGCACCGAGACGGGCAGGTGGGCCGCGAAGGAGGAGTTCCTCGACGGCCGGCCCGAGCAGGAGGCCGCCGCCGTCGAGCGGATCCTGCGGGTGTTCTCCTACCTGCTCACGGTGAAGGACGAACAGGTGGCGCTGTCCCGCCCCGCGCTGCTCCGCGCCTGGCCGCGCCTGCGGCTCTGGGTGGACGCGGAGCGGGACGGCCTCGCCGTACTGGGTGCGATCACCACGGCGGCGCGGCACTGGGTGGGCAACGGGCGCAGGGACGGCGACCTGCTGCAGGGCAGCCGCCTGGACCTCGCCCTGCGCTGGGCCGCCACCGGCCGGCGCAACCTGACCCTCAGCAGGCTGGAGCGCGACTTCCTGAACGCGGGCACCGCCCTGACCCGCCGCAGGGGGCGCCGGCGGCGGCTCCTCACGCTCTCGATGGCCGTGCTGCTCGTCCTCTCGCTGGCGGGCGGCGGCCTGTCCCTCTACCAGACCGACCGGGTGGGCCGGCAGCGCGACCAGGCCAGGGGCACCGAGGCCGCGCACACCGCCGACTCCCTGCGCGGCACCGACCCCGTCGCCGCGATGCTGCTGAGCGTGGCGGGCTGGCGGCTCGCGCCGGGGTACGACTCCAGGTCCAGCATGATGTCCTCGCTCTACCAGCCCGAGACGGCGGTCTTCCGCCAGCCGCCGTCGAAGGGCATCGCCGTACGGGCCGCGGGTGTGGGCGGCAGGGTCCTGGCGGGGGTGGGCGAGGACGGCGTGCAGGTCTACGACGTGCCGTCGGGGAAGCGGACCGCGGCCTGGGACTGGCCCCCCGGCGTGGGCCGGTTCGTGCTGAGCGCCGCCCTCAGCCCGAGCGGCGACCTGCTCGCGGTGGTCACCGACCAGCGGGTCAGCGTGTGGGGGACCCGCGACGGCAGGCCACGCGGGCACCAGTCGCTCGGCCAGGGCGGCCCGACGCCCGTGGTGTCCTTCGGCGACCACGAGTCGACGCTGGTGGTGACCCAGGGCGGCGACGCCGTGCTGGTGTGGGACGTCGTCGCGGGCAAGACGCACGGCGCGGACTGGGACGGCGTCCAGAACCTCGCGATCTCCCGCTCGGGCGCGCTCGGCGCGGCGGCCGGGAACGACGGCGTCGTCGTGCGGCGTCTCCCCTCGGGCGCCGCGGACGGGCGCTTCCCCGCGAACTGCGGCGGGAACACCAACGTCGTCGCCTTCAGCCCCGACAACCGCACCCTGGCCTGCGGTGGCCAGGACATCGCGCTGTGGGACACGGCCACCGGCCGGCGCCGCCCCCTGCACCCCGACAACGGCAACTGGTGGTGGCAGCCCGACGCCTCGACCGCGGAACTGGACCGCGCGGTGACCTCCGGTCTGCGGTTCAGCCCGGACGGCAGCCTGATCGCGGGCTTCGCCGGCGACACCGTCAGGGTCTGGCGGATCTCCGACAACGCGGAGATCCTGCACTACCGGGCGGAAGGCCCGGTCGACGACCTGTGGGTCGACTCGGCGGCGGGCCGCCTCCGCTACCTCCTCGACGACACGGTGGTCACCATCGACCTGGGGCCGCGGATCACCACCACGACCCTGCCCGACGTCTTCAGGGTGGCGTTCAGCCCGGACGGGCGGTGGCTCGCGGTCGAGGGGCGAACGTCGGAGATCCGGCTGTGGGACGTACGGCGGCGCCGGTTCGCCGGCACGCTGCCGGGCGTCAGGGAGACGGGGGAGCGCGCCGTCTTCGACAGGACCGGCACCACCATGGCGACCATGAAGTCCTCCGACCGGGTGCGCGGGTGGGACGTCGCGACCCGCAAGCAACTGTGGAGTTACCGAATCCCCAAGAACTACTACGTCGAGTCGATGGTCTTCAGTCCCGACGGCAGGACCCTGGCGGCGTCCATGGTCGACTACCCGCCCACCGACAGCCGGCTGAGGGTGTGGGACGCGCGGACCGGCAGGACCGTGCGCGACCTTGAGCTGGAGACCTCGCTCGGCAAGATCGCGTTCACCGCCGACGGTCGCTCCCTGGTCTCCTCGACGGGGCGGATCGTCGATGTGCTGACCGGCAAACCGTCCGCGCGCGGCGTCAACGTCGCGGACAGCGACGTGTTCGCGGTCAGCCCGCGCGGGCCGCTGATGGCCGTCGGCGGCGAGGCGGGGCGCGTCGCGCTGTGGGACGCCGGGGAGCAGGCGCCGCGTCCCCCCGTCATGCACGGCCTGACCAGCCGACTGTCGGCCTTCGTCTTCACTCCGGACGGCGGCGTCCTGGCCGGCGTCCACGACGAGCCGGCCGCCGTGCAGTTCTGGGACACCGGAGCCAGACGCCGCCTCGGGACGCCGGTGCCGCTCGGCACGGACTTCGTCCTCACCCAGGGCTTCGGCGCGGACGGCGGCACCTTCTACGCCGCCGACGGGAACGGCGTCGTCTACGAGATGCCCATCGCGCCCGAGCGGGTCGCCGACGCGGTGTGCGAACGCGCCGGGCGGACGCTGACCGAATCTGAGTGGTCCAAGTATCTCCCTGATGTTCCTTATCGAGAGGTGTGTGCCCAATGACGAGAACTTTGTGGTCATAGTCGGCGTCCAACACCCCGACGACCGACGCCTGGGGGATGACCGATGGGGAACGCGCTGATCGACGGGGATCCGCAGCGGCTGGGTGAGTACTGGCTCGCCGGGCGGCTCGGCGCGGGCGGTCAGGGCGTCGTCTACGAGGCGTACGACGCCGAGGGGGTGCGGGTCGCGGTCAAGGTGCTGCACGGCGACCCGGCGGAGAACGCCGAACTGCGGGAGCGGATGGGCAGGGAGGCCACGGCCGCCCAGCGGGTCGCGTCGTTCTGCACGGCCAGGGTGCTGGCCTCCGACCTCACCGCCGCCCGGCCGTACATCGTCAGTGAGTACGTCGAGGGGCCGAGTCTGCGCGGTGCGGTGACCGGGGGGCGGCGGTTCGCCGGGGACGACCTCTACCGGCTGGCCACCGCGATCGCCACCGCGCTGACCGCGATCCACGAGGCGGGGGTCGTGCACCGCGACCTGAAGCCCGACAACGTGATGCTCGGCCCGGACGGCCCCCGGGTGATCGACTTCGGCGTCGCCAGGACCATGGAGATGTCGCTGACCTCCACGGGCATCGCCACCGGCACCCCGACCTACATGCCGCCCGAGGTGTTCATGGGGGAGCGGGCCGGGATGCCCGCCGACGTGTTCGCCTGGGGAGCGATCGTCCTCTTCGCGGCGGTGGGGGAGGACCCGTTCCGGGCCGACAGCCTCGGCGCGGTGATGCACCGGGTGCTGTCCGTCGACCCGGACCTGGGGGTGCTGCCCGGCTCGCTGCGCGACCTGGTGGCCGCCGCGCTGGCCAAGGAACCGGGAGGCAGGCCCACGGCGTCCGAGCTGCTGCTCGCCCTGATCAGCGGCGACGGACGGCTCGACATGGCCAGGCTCCTCGCCGAGGGGAGCCGGGCGGCGGGCGAGGTGGTCTCGGCCGCCCCCGTCGATCCCGCGCTCGGCACCCTCGCCGAGGACTCCTACGGCACGCTGAGCCCCGCCGACAGGGAACTGGTCCCCGAGGTGTTCCTCCGGCTGGTCACCGTCACCGACGACGGCGCGCTCGCGGTCCGCCGGGCGTCGCGGGCGGAGATCCTCGACGGCCGGCCGGAGCACGAGGCCGAGGGCGTCGTCCGCATCCTGGGCGCGTTCTCCTACCTGATCTCGGCCGGCGAGGAGATCGCGTTCACCCGGCCCGCGCTGCCGTACGCCTGGCCACGGCTGCGCGCCTGGATCAGGGCCAACCGCGAGGGCCTCGCCGTACACCGGGGGATCGCCACCGCGGCGCGCCGCTGGCACACCCAGGGCCGCCGCGCCCCCGACCTGTTCCAGGGCGGCGACCTCGACGGCGCGCTGCGCTGGGCGGCCACCGAGCGGCGCAACATCACGCTCACCCCGGTCGAGCGCGACTTCCTCGACGCCGGCGCCGCGCTCACCCGCCGCAGGGCCAGGCGGAACAGGCTGGTCACCGTGGCGATGGCCGTGCTGCTGGTCGCCGCGCTGGTCGCGAGCTTCCTGGCGGTACGGCAGAGCGGCCAGCTCACCGTGCAGCGCGACGAGGCGGAGGCGCGCAGGATCGCGGCGGTCGCGGACGGACTTCGGACGACGGATCCGGCGCAGGCGATGCTGCTCAGCGTGGCCGCCTGGCGGCTCGCCCCCGTCGCCGAGGCGCGTGCGGCGCTGACCGGCTCCCTGGCCCAGCGGAAGGTGCGCACCTTCACCGACCCGGCGGCGCAGGCCAGGCGGCTGCTCAGCGGTGACGGGCGGACCCTGGTCAGCGTCGGCGACGACGCCGCGCGCGCCTGGGACGTGCGCACCGGCGAACGGATCGGCGGCGTGGACCGGCTCGGCACCGACGGGCGGCGGGTGCTCGGCGCGAGTCTCAGCCCGAGCGGCCGGACGCTCGCGGTCGCCACCGTCACGGGCATCCGGCTGTGGGACGTCAAGACGGGTGACCCCCTGCCCGGCACTTACCCGAGCGCCAGCGAGCAGATCCACTACGACATCTACTTCGGCGAGGCGGAACATCTGCTCACGGTGATACTCGGGGACAGCATGACCGTGTGGAACACCCACACCGGCAGGCGGACGGGTCTCGGCGACTGCTGTGCGCCGGTTCCCCTGCCGGACGAGAAAGCGGTGATCATGCCGCTGCTGGACGGCCGCGGGGTCCACCGGTTCGCGCTGCCGCAGGGCGAGCGTGCCGCGCTCGTCGAGCGGTGCACGTCGTGTTCGGTTGCGGTGAGCCCCGACAGCCGCCTGATCGCCGTCGGGGAGGGCACGGAGATCGTCCTGCGCGACGCGCGGACGGGCGAGCAGCGCGACGGCGCCCCCATGACCGACTGGAACGGCGGGACGCTGCGGTTCAGCCCCGACGGCACGATGCTGGCCTCGGCCGCCCCCACCGGCGTCCAGGTGTGGCGGCCGGCGGACAGCGTTCAGGTGCTGGACCACAGCGTCTCGGGGACCGGCGGGAAACCCGCCTTCGACCCGGACGGGCGGACCCTCCGCTATCTCGACGGCGACACCGTGGTCACCTTCGATCTGCCTGCCGACGTCCGCCCCGGCGGCAGGCGGTGGGACGCGCTGAGCCCCGACGGGAGACTGCTGGCGGCCCGCGTGCCGGACACCGGGGAGGTGCGCCTGTCGGACGGGCGGCTGCTCGGCAGCGGAAGGCGCGGCGAGATCCACACCTTCCACGCCGCCTTCAGCCAGGACGGCACGCTCGTCGCCGACGGAGGACACACGCAAGACGGCGAGATCAACGTCTCCACGATCGCCGACCCCGCCAAGCGCGTCACCCTGCGGGACGCGTCGGTCCACTATCCGGATGCCCTGGCGTTCAGCCCGGACAAGCGGCGGCTCGTCACCATCGGAGCGCCCCTGAGCAACGCCGAGACACGCGTGATCATGTGGGACCTCGCCGCCGGGCGCGCCCTGTGGCGGCTGAACACCACGGTGGCCAGAGAAGTCACCTTCACCCCCGACGGGCGTTCGGTGATGCTGCGGTACGAGGAGGAGGTCAGGCGCGTCGACGCCGTCACCGGCAGGCTCACCGGCCCCGCCACGCTCGACGGCGGCTCGCGCGGGCTGCGGTTCGCCGCCGACGGCACCGTCTTCGCGCCCGGCGACGCCTCCGGGCACCTGAAGGTGTGGGCCGCCGGTACGGCGGGCCCCCGGGAACTCATCCTGCGCGGCCCCACCCGGGGGATCGTCGCCCTGGCCTTCTCCCCTGACGGGAAGGTGCTGGCCACCGGCGACAGCACCGGCACGCTCACCCTGTGGGACACCGGCACCGGACGCCCGCTCGGCCGCCCCGCCACCGAGCGGGTGTCCGGCTTCCGGACCCTGGCGTTCTCCTGGGACGGCTCCCGGCTGCTGACGCTCGACACGGCCGGCGGCTTCGCGGAGTATCCGGTGGACCCGGCCCGCCTGCCCGCCGCCGTGTGCGAACGGGCCGGGCGCGGCCTGTCGGAACGGGAATGGCGCACCTACCTGCCCGACACCCCTTACAGCGACCCCTGCCCGGCACGCCGCGCGGCCCACGGGGCCAGCTGATGCTCGGCAGCCAGACCGCCGGTTGCCGGTCACCTCCGGACCGGCCCTGCCTCCGGTCCGACTCCCCTCTTTGTTCGATTAATCGTCAAACTAATGACGATTCGAACGTCGCGTCGACGCCGTGTGCGCGGGCGGACCCGCTTGCGCGCAGGTCAGCGACTACGTAAGGATCAATGCTGTTTTGCTCGCCGCGGGCGTGTTCCGCGGCGATTGAAAGGAAAGGAACCACATGATCAAGACTGCGACGAAGGTCGCCATCGCCGCCACGCTGGCGGCGGGGGCGCTCATGGCCAACCCGGCGCACGCCGTTGCCGCCGCGTACACCCCGGAGGGGGTCTGCGGGGCCGGATTCTCGAAGGTGAAGGACGGGACGCGGGCCGTCAAGTCCGGCAAAGACCTCTACGGCCATGTCTACCTGCTCTACAACCGCAGGACGGGCTACAACTGCGCCACGTTGATCAAGACCGCGTTCCGTCGCACGGCCACCACCACCAGCGTGACGCTCCAGGTGGAGGGGCAGAAGCCCAAGAGCGACACGGGGCGGTTCAAGTACTACGCGGGCCCGGTGAAGCTGAAGGCCGACGGCGACTGCGTGCGGTACTCCGGGTACACCACTGACACCCGCATCGACCAGGCCCACGCCAGCGGGGGCCGCAAGACCTACGGCAACTGCAAGTAACCCTGCGGGGGAGATCCACGGAAGGCGCGGTGCGTTTCGCACCGCGCCTTCCGGCGTTCCCGGGTACGGCAAGGCGTTGACGTTTGTTGGTATGGTCGGCAAACTAATTGCGACTTGTGAACTGCCTTGAAGGAGCCTTCCGATGCCCTATCGCCCCCCGCTGGTGGCGCATGAGTACTTCGTCGCGGACCCCCCGGAACTCCCCGTGCGGGCGCGTGGCGAGGACGGCCTGTCGGTGTTGACGCGGGCCGAGCTGGTGGCCTCGGACGGCCAGGGGGTGACGTTCAAGGGAACGACCGCCGCCGAGGAGACCCTCGTGGTCCAGGTGGCCGCCGCGGGCGAGGGCGTGATCAGGGTGCGGCTCGGGCAGGACGCCGACGCACGGACCAGGTCGGCCAGGGCGACCACCATGGTGCACCCCGGGGAGTACCCGGAGGCCGGGGTGGTGGTGGGCGAGGAGTCGGTGGTGATCGACGCCGGGTCGTTGCGCGCCGAGATCACGCTGAGCCCGTGGCACCTGCGCTTCACCGACGCCTCGGGCGCCCTGCTGGTCGAGCAGGACTCCGGGCACGTGGACATCAGCGGCCGGTTGCGCACGCTGCCGTTCGGGCGGTCGAGCGCCGACGGCGGCACGGTGGCCTACCACGAGAGCCTCGCCGCCGCGCCCGACGAGTCGTTCGCCGGGTTCGGCGAGTCGTTCACGCCGCTGGACAAGCGCGGGCAGCGGCCGGTGATGTGGAACTACGACGCCTTCGGGGCGGAGTCGCAGCGGGCGTACAAGAACACCCCCTTCTACCTCTCCAGCCGGGGATACGGCGTGCTCGTCGACAGCGGCATGCCGGTCGAGTTCGACGTGTGCCAGTCGACGCACAGCTGCGTGCAGATCCTGGTGCCGGACGACCTCATCGACTACTACGTCATGGCCGGGCCCACGCCGGCCGACGTGCTGCGCAGGTTCGATCTGCTGACGTGCGCGCCGCTGCTTCCGCCGAAGTGGGCGTTCGGGACCTGGATCTCCTCGGGGTTCTTCGTCGACACCCAGGAGCGGGTGCTGGCCAGGGCGCGGAAGATCAGGGAGCGCGGGATCCCCTGCGACGTGCTGCACCTCGACTGCTACTGGCAGGTGAAGAGCCACTGGTCCGACATGCGGTGGGACCGTGACAACTTCCCCGACCCGGACGGCATGCTGGCCGAGCTGGCGGAGATGGGGTTCAAGGTCAGCCTGTGGATGAATCCGTATATTTCCCACAAAAGCCCGGATTTCCCCGAGGCCGCCCAAAAGGGATATTTCCTGAAGAACGGTGATGGCGAGACCTACGTCGCCGACTCCTGGCACGGCAGCCACCCCGCCTGCGGCATCGTCGACTTCACCAACCCCGACGCCACCGAGTGGTTCCAGGCCAAACTGCGCCCGCTGCTCCAGCAGGGCGTCGCGGTGTTCAAGACCGACTTCGCCGAGGGCGTCCCGCAGGACTCGATCGCGTTCAACGGCATGACCGGCACCGAACTGCACAACGTCTACACCCTGCTGTTCAACGACGCGGTCTCCGCCGTCACCCACGAGGTCAACGGGCACGGCCTGGTCTGGGCGCGGTCCTCGTTCCTCGGCGGCCAGCGGCACTCGGCCCAGTGGGGCGGCGACACCTACACCAGCTACGCCGCGATGGGCAGCACGCTGCGCGGCGGTCTGTCCCACGGCCTGTCCGGCGTGCCGTTCTGGAGCCACGACGCGGGCGGCTTCACCGGCACCCCCACCGACGACCTCTACATCCGCTGGGCCCAGTTCGGCGCGCTGTCGCCGCTGGTCCGCTTCCACGGCACCACCAGCCGCGAGCCGTGGGAGTTCCCCGAGCACGCGGAGAAGGCCGTGGTGGAGGCGCTCGAACTCCGCTACCGGCTGATGCCGTACCTCTACACCGCCGCGGTGACCGCCGCGCGCACCGGCGCTCCGATGATGCGCGCGCTGTGCGTCGACCACCCCGACGACCCGGTGGCCTGGCAGGCCGACCTGGAGTACCTCCTCGGCCCCGACCTGCTGGTGGCCCCGATGACCGCGCCCGAGGGCACCCGGCAGGTCTACCTCCCGGCCGGGTCCTGGATCGACTACTGGAGCGGCGAGACGCTGGAGGGCGGCCGCTACGTCAAGGTGACGCGGCCGCTCGACCGCGTCCCCCTGTTCGTACGGCACGGCGCCCTCATCCCGACGGCCGAACCCGGGCCCGCCGTGGGCGACGGTCTCTTCGGCGAGATCACCGTGCTCGGCTTCGGCGCGGACGGCGGCAGCCGTACGACCATCGAGGACCTCGACGGCACGACGACCGTCACCGCCACCCGCGAGGGCGACGTCCTGCGGCTCACGGCGGCGGGACCCGCCCGGGTCGGCACGACCGAGATCCCCGCCGTCTGATCCCCGCCTGACCACTCACCCCCAGGAGAGACACCATGTCGAAGCTACGCGCGGTCGCGGTCCTCGCCGCCGCCGCCCTGACCCTCGCCGCGTGCGGCGGCGGGGACGATCCCGGCGGCTCCGCGGCCGAGGCGAAGACGCTCACCCTGTGGCACTACGAGGGGGCCGAGAGCGCGATGGGGGTCGCGTGGGCCGACGCCATCAAGCAGTTCGAGGCGAGCCATCCGGGGGTGAAGGTCAAGTTCGAGGAGAAGGGCTTCGAGCAGATCCAGAAGACCGCGGGCATGGTGCTCAACTCCGACGAGGCGCCCGACCTGCTGGAGTACAACAAGGGGAACGCGACCGCGGGCCTGCTGTCCAAGCAGGGGCTGCTCACCGACCTGAGCGAGCAGGTCACCAAGCGCGGCTGGGACAAGCTGCTCAGCCCGTCGGTGCAGACCACCGCGCGGTATGACGAGCGCGGCATCATGGGCAGCGGCAAGTGGTTCGGCATCCCCAACTACGCCGAGTACGTCATGGTCTATTACAACAAGGACCTGTTCAAGAAGCACAAGGTCGAGGTGCCCGCCACCCTCGACGAGTTCACCGCCGCGATGGACACCTTCGTCAAGGCCGGTGTGACCCCGCTGTCGGTCGGCGGCGCGGAGTACCCCGCCCAGCAGATCGTCTACCAGCTCGCCCTCAGCAAGGCCAACCGCCAGTGGGTGGACGCCTTCCAGCTCTACAAGGGCAAGGTCGACTTCAAGGGGCCGGAGTTCACGTACGGCGCGCAGACGTTCGCCGACTGGGTGAAGAAGGGCTACCTCTCCAAGGACTCGGCCGGCATCAAGGCCGAGGACATGGGGCTCGCGTTCATGTCGGGCAAGTTCCCGATCATGATCTCGGGCAGCTGGTGGTACGGCAGGGTCGCCGCGGAGTCCAAGGGCTTCGAGTGGGGCACCTTCCTCTGGCCGGGCAACCAGTTCAACGCGGGCTCCAGCGGCAACCTCTGGGTCGTCCCCGAGAAGGCGAAGAACAAGGACCTCGCCTACGACTTCATCGACATCACCATGAAGAAGGACATCCAGAACAAGCTGGGCAACGCGGGCGGCGTGCCGGTGGCGGCCGACTCCTCGGCCATCACCGAGGAGAAGAACAAGGAGCTCATCGACAACTTCAACAAGCTCAGCGAGCAGGACGGGCTGGCCTTCTATCCCGACTGGCCCGCCCCCGGTTACTACGACACGCTCGTCGCCGGGGTGCAGGAGCTGATCAACGGCAGCAAGCCGCCGGCCGAGGTCCTCGACGAGATCGCTCAGCCGTACAACGACAACCTCGCCGACATCGGCGGCTAGGGCGTTGCGAGTGAAACGGGGCGGCTACCGGCTCTACCTCCTGCCGAGCGCGGTGCTCTTCACCGCCGTGATCGCGGTGCCGTTCCTGATGAACCTGGGAACCAGTTTCACCAAGTGGACGGGTGTCGGGACGCCGGAGTGGACCGGCCTCACCAACTACACCCGGCTGTTCGCCGACGCGAACTTCTGGGCGTCCTTCAGGAACAACGTGCTGCTGATCGTCGCGATGGCGATCGTGCCGACGCTCCTCGGCCTGGTGCTCGCCGCCGCGCTGTTCGACTACATCGGCAAGAAGTTCGGCGGGCGCACGGCCAGCGTGCTGCGCGCCGCCTACTACCTGCCGCAGGTCCTGCCCGTGGCGGTGGCGGGCGTCGTGTGGGGCTGGATGCTGCATCCCTCGTACGGCGCGCTGAACCAGATCCTGGACGCCGTCGGGCTCGGGTCGCTCGGGCAGAACTGGCTCGGCGACTCGGACTTCGCGCTGGCGACCGTGATGGCGATCATGGTGTGGTTCCAGCTCGGCTACCCGGTCGTCATCTTCATGGCCGGGCTGCAACGGGTCGATCCGGCGCTGTACGAGGCCGCGGAGATCGACGGGGCCTCGTGGTGGCGGCGGTTCCGGCACATCACGATCCCGCAGGTCCGCCAGGAGATCTTCGTCGTCCTGCTGACCTGCACGATCGCCGCGCTGAAGGTCTTCGGCCCGATCTTCGTGCTGACCAGGGGCGGGCCGGGCAAGGCGACCATCGTCCCGTCGTACTTCAGCTACACCAACTTCTTCGAGAAGGCCAACGTGGGGTACGGCTCGGCCATCGCCACCGTGCTCGCGCTGATCATCGTCGTGGTGACCGCCTTCTTCCTGCGCTTCCAGGACAGGGACTCATGAGATCCATCCCGGTGCGGCCGGGCAGGTGGGCGGTGCTGGCGGCGCTCGTCGTGCTGGCCGTGGTGATGCTGGCGCCGTTCGTCATCGTCACGATGAACGCGGTGAAGTCGCCGGCCGACTACGCCGCGGGCGGGCCGCTGTCGCTGCCGTCGGAGTTGTACCTCCAGGGCATCGTGGACTTCTGGCAGCGCGTCGACTTCGGCCGGAAGCTGCTCAACAGCCTGATGATCAGTGGTGCGGTGGCGATCCTCGCCGTGGTGCTGTCGGTGCTGAACGCCTACGCGCTGGGGATCGGCCGGGTGCGCGGGCGGCTGTGGATCCTGGTGGGCTTCCTGCTGGCCAACACGCTGCCGCAGGAGGCGCTGGCCTACCCGCTGTACTACCTGTCCAAGGAGGTGGGCCTCTACGACACGCAACTCGCGGTGATCATCATCTTCACCGCGATCCAGGCCGCCTTCGGCACCTACCTGCTCTCCTCGGTGCTCGGCCAGTTCCCGAGGGCGATCCTGGAGGCCGCGGAGATCGACGGCGCGAGCCGGTGGCGGATCCTGTGGCGGATCGTGGTGCCGATCAGCCGCCCCACCCTGGCGGTGCTGATGATCTTCTTCTTCATCTGGACCTGGAACGAGTTCTTCCTCCCGCTGATCTTCCTGATCGGCAACGACAACCAGACCGTGCCGGTAGCGCTGGGCGTGCTCCAGGGCGAGCGGATGATGGACGCCACCATGTCCAGCGCCTCCGCGCTGCTCGGCATCATCCCCGCGGTCGCGTTCTTCCTGATCTTCCAGCGCACTCTCACCCGGGGCGTGACCGTGGGTGCGATCAAGTAACACGCGCTTCGACTCCCCTGACTTGGAGGCGCAATGTCCCTTCGGCGACCCCTATGGCCGGCCGTCCTCTCTCTCGTGTCCCTGGTGGCTGCACTGGCCGCGGTGCCCGCGCAGGCGGCGGCCGAATTCCCGTTCCGCGACCCCGGCCTGCCGCTCGCGCAGCGGATCGACGACCTGCTCGGGCGGCTGACGCTCGACGAGAAGATCTCGCTGCTGCACCAGTACCAGCCGCCGATCGAGCGGCTGGGGATCGGTCTGTTCAAGACCGGAACGGAGGCTCTGCACGGCGTCGGCTGGTCGACTGACTACGACAATTCCGGAAATGTCGTGACGGCTAACGGGACGGTGTTCCCGCAGGCGGTCGGCCTGGCCAGCACCTGGAACCCCGGGCTCATCAAGCGGGTCGGCTCGGCCGTCGGCGACGAGGCCAGAGGATACAACTCGACCAATCCCAGGGTCTGGGGCCTGAACCTGTGGGCTCCCGTGGTCAACCTGCTGCGCGACCCCCGCTGGGGCCGCAACGAGGAGGGCTACTCCGAGGACCCGCACCTGACCGGCGCGATCTCCACCGCGTACGGCAAGGGCATGATGGGCGACGATCCCGACCACCTCAAGTCGGCCCCGGTGCTCAAGCACTACCTCGCGAACAACAACGAGATCCGCCGCGACACCAGCTCCGCCAACCTGCGGCCCAGGGTGCTGCACGAGTACGACGAGGCCGCGTTCAAACCGGCGATCACCGCCGACGCCGCCACCGGCGTGATGACGGCCTACAACCTGGTCAACGGGCGGCCGATGACGGCGCACGCCGATCTCGACGACGTCGTGCGGACCTGGACCGGCAAGACGCTGATGAACGTCACCGACGCCACCGCGCCGAACAACCTCGTCGGCTCCCAGGCGTACTATCCGGACCTTGCCGAGGCCGACGCCGCCACCCTGAAGGCCGGGAACGACAGCTTCACCACCGACAACACCGACGCGGCCCCCACCACCACCGCGATCAAGACCGCGCTGGCCAGGGGCCTGCTCGCCGAATCCGACGTGGACACCGCCGTCGAGCACATCCTGAGCGTCAGGTTCCGGCTCGGCGAGTTCGATCCGGGCGGCGGGCCGTACGGGAAGATCACCAAGGACGTGATCGACAGCCCGGCGCACCGGCGGCTGGCCAGGGAGACCGCCGCCGAGGCGATGGTGCTGCTCAAGAACGCGGGCGGGGCCCTGCCGCTGGACGCCGCCAAGGCGAAGAAGGTCGCGGTCATCGGCCCGCTGGCGGACACCGTCTACACCGACTGGTACTCCGGCGGCCTGCCGTACAAGGTCACTCCGCGGGAGGGGATCAAGGCGCGGCTCGGTCACGGTGCGAGTGTCACCGGCACCGAGGGCGTGGACAGGATCGCGCTCAAGGACGTGGCCAGCGGGAAGTACGTCACGGCGGGCACGGGCGGGGGCGGGCCGTTGAAGGTGAGCGCGTCCACGGCGGGCGCGACCGAGCAGTTCGACGTCTTCGACTGGGGTCAGGGCGTGCTGACCCTGCGCAGCGTGGCCAACGGCAGGTTCGTCGGCTACAACTGGTCGGCCTTCGCGAACGACCAGGTCCAGCCCAACGGCTGGTTCGTCATGCAGCAGTTCAAGCTGGAACGGCAGGACGACGGCAGCTACGCCGCCCGCTACGTCGGCTATGAGAAGGCGTTCGACTGGGCGGGCCCGAACCACTACCTGACCGTCGGCGCCGACGGCGCCCTCGCCCTCGGCTCGCCCACCGCCGCCGGGGCCGCCCGCTTCACCAAGGAGGTCGTCAGCGGCGGCGCCGAGACCGCCGCCAAGGCCGCGACCGGCGCCGACGCCGCGATCGTGGTGGTCGGCAGCATGCCGTTCATCAACGGCCGCGAGGACCACGACCGCACGAGCACGGCGCTGGCCGAGGGCCAGTCCGAACTGATCAAGGCGGTCCGGCGGGCCAACCCCAACACCGTCGTGGTCGTGCAGAACAGCTACCCGACCACGCTCACCTGGGAGCAGGGAGCCGTCCCGGCGCTCCTGTGGAGCACCCACGCGGGCGCCGAGACCGGAAACGCGCTGGCCGACGTCCTGTTCGGCGACCGCGACCCCGGCGGCCGGCTCACCCAGACCTGGTACCGGTCGGACGCCGAACTCCCCGACATCCTCGACTACGACATCGTCAAGACCGGCCGCACCTACCTCTACTACAAGGGCGACCCCCTCTACGCCTTCGGCCACGGCCTCTCGTACACCACCTTCAGGTACGGCCGGCTGAGCCTCAGCTCTCCGAGGATCGGCGAGGACGGCACGGTCACGGCGAGCGTCGAGGTCACCAACACCGGCAGGCGGTCCGGCAGCGAGGTGGTCCAGCTCTACGGCCGCCAGCGCACCTCACGCGACCAGCTGCCGCTCAAGCAACTCCGCGCGTTCGAGAAGGTCACCCTGAAACCGGGCGAGTCCCGCACCGTACGGCTGGCGGTCAAGGCCGCCGACCTCGCCCACTGGGACGTCACCCGGGGCCGCTGGGTGGTCGAGTCCGCCACCCACGACCTGATGGCCGGCGCCTCGGCCGCGGACATCAGGCAGCGGGCCACCGTCGCGGTCGACGGTGACCGGATCCCCGCCCGCGACCTCGGGAAGGACACCCGTGCCGTCGACTTCGACGACTACGCGGGCATCGACCTGGTGGACGAGTCGAAGGCGCGCGGCGACGCGGTCGGGGCGGGCGCGGGGGACTGGGTCGAGTTCGCCGACGCCCGGCTCGACGCGGGCGTCTTCACCGCGAAGGTCTCCCGCGCGGCCGCGGGCGAGGCCACGGTCCAGATCCGGCTCGGCGACCCGGTGAAGGGACGGCTGCTCGGCACGGCCAAGGTCGCCTCGACCGGCGACAAGTACACCTACACCACCACGACCGCCGCCCTGAGCGGGGCGCGCGGCCGGCACGACGTCTACCTGGTCTTCACCGGAGACCTGCGGATCTCGTCCTTCTCCCTGAGGTGAGCGCCGCTGCCCGCCCCCGGTGGCTTGACCGGACCGGGGGCGGGTAGGGCTTCGCGGAGAACGCCGGTGACTTGGGGGAGATCATGGCGCGCTGTGAGGTCTGCGGAAACGACTACGACTTGAGCTTCGAGGTGCACGCGCAGGGGGCGACGCACACGTTCGACTCCTTCGAGTGCGCGATCCAGCGGATGGCGCCCGTCTGCGAGCACTGTGGATGCCGGATCATCGGCCACGGAGTGGAGGCCGGCCGCCGCTGGTTCTGCTGCGCGCACTGCGCCCGCCAGGAGGGCGCGGAGGCGATCGTGGACCGGGTGGGCGCCGAGGTCTGAGCCCGCCCGGCGGCAGGCCGGTTCACTTCGGGGTGAACCAGACCACGACCTCGTCCAGTTCCGCCTTCGGGCCGTCGACGAGGGTGCGGACGACCTTGCCGCGCAGGTCGATCAGCACGATCCTGGACACCTTGCCGTCGGGCACGGTGGCCATCATGTGCTTCCCGTCGAGCCAGCCGTGGACGAGGGTGCCCTTCGGGGGGCGGAACGCGGTCTTCGGTGCGCCCGTGTCTCCATCCCATAAACAGAAATATCCGGCTTTGTCGGGGCATTTCGTTACGATCACGTCGCCGAGCGACGTGGCCGCCATGCCGTTGCCCACCAGTTCGCCCACCGAGCGGAGCGTGCGCACCACCCGGCCGTCGAGGTCGTACACCCGGACCGCCCCCTCCGGCGCCTGCCGTACCAGCTTCGTGCCGGTCGAGTCCCACAGGTAGGCGTGATCGGTCTTGTCGGATGATGCGACCGTGACGACCCTCGCCGACCTCGCCGCGGCGTCGACGATCACGAAACCGGTGGTCCGCCGGGCGCCCTCAGGGCCGGCGAAGACGGACAGCAGCAGGAACCGCCCGTCAGACGTCCAGCGGGGCTGGAAGGTCGAGGCGGGCTTGTCGACGGTGCGGATCTGGAGGTCCTCGCCGGTGGTGCGATCGACCAGCCTGACCGTCTCGAAGTCGGTGCGGGTGAGCCTGGTGGCCGCCAGCGCGGCGACGTACGCGCCGCCGGGAGAGACGACCGGCTCCTGGAAGGTGCCGAAGAAGGCGAAGGCGCGCGAGGCCGGATCGCGGACGTAGGAAGGCACGCCCAGGCCCTCCGGCCGGGAGTCCCGGTAGGAGGTGACCCAGGTGGGGTCGGCTTCGGTCTCGTGCAGCGTGATGCGGGTGTCCGGCAGGGTCAGCTCGGAATCGGCGGAGAGCGGCATCGGCCCTGACCGGGGGGTGGGCGGCACCCGCGCCGGGGTGGTGGCGCCGGTGGCGCCGGGGCGCTCAACCGTTTCCTGGTTCGCCGCGCGCACCGCCCAGAACCCGCCGGCGGCCAGCAGCGCGACGACCGCGACCACCGTCGTCCCCACCAGCAGCGGGCGGCGGCGTTCGGGCGGCGCGGGCGGGGCGGCCGACTGCTGCCCCTCCTCCAGCAGCCGTTGCGGAGGCACCGGATGGCCGAGCAGGGTCAGCAGGGCCCGGGTCGCGGTCGGTCGGGCGGCGGGGTCCTTGGCCAGGCAGCTCATCACCAGCTCGCGCAGGCCGCCGTCGAGATCGCCGAGCGCGGGCTCGCCGTACACGATCTTGTTGATCAGGGCGGGCAGCTCGCCCGAGCCGAAGGGGGGCCGGCCGGTGGCGGTGCAGACCACGGTCGCGGCCCACGCGAAGAGGTCGGCGGGCGGCCCGGCCCGCTCCCCGGAGAACTGCTCGGGCGCCATGTACGCGGGGGTGCCGACCAGCACGTCGCTGGTCTGCTCGGTCACCTCCAGGGCCTGCGAGATGCCGAAGTCGATCACCCGTGGGCCGTCCCTGCTCAGCAGCACGTTGCCCGGCTTGAAGTCGCGGTGCACCACGCCCGCCTGGTGGATGGCGGCCAGCGCGGTCAGCGTGCCGATGGCCACCCTGCGCAGCTCCGCCCCGTCGAGCGACCCCCGATCGATGATCGCCTGCGCCAGCGAGGGCCCGTCCACGTACTCACTGACGATGTACGGCAGGCCGCCCGCCTCGCCGGTGGCCAGCACCTGCGCCGTGCAGAACGCCTTGACCCGGCGGGCCAGCTCGATCTCCTTGCCGAACCTGGCCAGCGATCCCGGGCCGTCGTCGAGGGCGGGACGCACCAGCTTGACCGCCACCGGCGTGCCGTCCGGCGACTCGCCGAGGTAGACCACGCCCTGGCCGCCCTCGCCGAGCCGGCCCACGATGCGGTGACCGCCGACCACGGCGGGGTCGCCGCTCAGCAGGGGCCGGGCGGGCATCAGCGTGCCACGGGGGCGAACTGGACGAAGGCCCGCTCCGCCGTGACGTCCGCCAGCACCCGGACGAACTTTCCGACCAGGTCGATGATCACAACTTCCTCCTTGCCCTTCTTCTTGGCCGCCCGCTGCAACAGGATGTGGTTCTCGTTGAAGAAGCCCAGCACCTGGGCGTCGCCCTTGACGCGCACGGTGGCCTTGCGGTCGCCGGTGCGGGCGTCCCACACGCAGAGGTCCCCGCCCTCGGGGCACACGGTCAAGAACTGGGTGCCGGAGGGCGTGTACCAGTCGCGGGCGCGCGGCGTGCCGACCCAGTGCAGGGTCCGGGTGACCTTTCCCCCGAGGTCGTAGAACTCGATCCCGTTGCGCTCGCCGTCCCAGTAGCCCCGGGCGATGGTGCCGTCGGGGGTGAAGGTGAAGGCCATGGAGGCGTCGTCGTTGTACTCCGTCTCGACGTGGACGGCCTTCCTGGTCCGCAGGTCGACGACCACGAAACCGACGACCCTTCGCGGCTTCTTGTCGTCGATGACCGACAGCAGCAGCCTCGTGCTGTCCCTGGACCAGACGGGAGTCAGGTTGGACAACGGCTTCTTGACCGTCGTGACGGTGAACTTCTCCCCGGTCCGCAGGTTCTGGAACTTGATCTGGTCCAGGTCGGACTCCTGGAACTTGAGCCAGGGGTTCAGCGCCACCCAGGCGCCGTCGGGGGACACGGACGGTTCCTCGCCGGTGCCCACCCGGGTGAACTCGCCGGACGCGTTCCTGACATGGGTCCCGAAGTCTGGCTCGCTCTTCACGTAGCCCATCAGCCGGGTCTGGTCCTTGGGATGTTCGTGCAGGGTGAGCCCGATATCGGACAGCTCGGTGTCCTTCGTGGCCTTCTTCTCCACCGGTTCCAGCGGGGCGACCGTCGTCAACGAGGAGATCTTCGGATCGGCGGTGATGATGGCCGGGTTGGGGGAGGGGGTGACCGGGCCGGCCGCGACGGGGATGGGACGGTCGCCCGTCAGCGCGTAGACGCCGGCCCCCGAAACGAGCGCGCCCACCAGGAAGGCGGCCACGAGGCCCAGCAGCAGTCCGCCCCGCCGCGGCCGGGCGGCGGACTCCGGCTTCGTGCTGCCCGGGGTCGGGCCGACGATTCCGGACAGGAAGGACGTCTGGCCCACCAGGCGCAGCAGCACCTCGCTCGCGGCAGGCCGCTCGGCCGGGTCCTTGGCCAGGCACATCGCGATCAGTTCCCGCAACTCGCCGAGGTCGGGCAGGTCGGGCTCGTCGTTGACGATGCGGTTGACCGTGCCCGTCATCGACCCGCCCTCGAACGGCGAGCGGCCCGAGGCGGCGAACGCCATCGTCGCGGCCCACGAGAACACGTCGCCGGGCGCGGCGGCGGGGGTGCCGTCCAGCCGCTCCGGCGCGGTGAAGGCCGGGATCTCGACCTTGCGGGTCGCGGTGGTGGACGTCGCCTGCATCGCGCCGGCGACCCCGACGTTGATCACCCGTGGCCCGTCCGGGCCGAGGACCACGTTGCCCGGCCGGAGATCCCCGTGCACGACGCCCGCCTGATGGATGGCCACCAGCGCCGTCATCGTGCCCACCGCCAGCCGGTGCAGCGCCACGTCGCGCAGCGTGCCCCCGGCCTCCTCCAGGTCGGGGCCGTCGATGTACTCGCTGACGACGTAGGGACGATCGTCGAGGGCGCCGGTCGCCAGGACGCGGGCGGTACTGAACGCGGTGATGCCCTGCAGCGGTTCCACCGCCCGGACGAGCCGCGCGACGTCCATGCCGGGATGCAGCAGCTTGACGACCACGGTCGCGCCGTCGCCCGCGCGGCCGACGAACGCGCTCTCGCCGAGCCGGCCGGTCAGGGCGTAGCCGCCGACTTCGGCGGGATCATCCGGACGTAAACCCGTGATCTCCGGCATGTCAAAGCCTCCTGAGGAGTTTCAACCCGTAGATCACTCATTATCGTCATCCGGCGAGTCGAATTGGAGGCTTTGCGGGCTCGTAATGGCCACGTAATCGCGTGCCGGACGGGCCTTGCGCGCCGCGTGCGCCGACCGGCTCAGCCGCACTCGAAGTCGAGGAGCACCTCGGGCTCGACGATGCCCGCGAACGCCGCCGTCAGCACCTCGCGGTGGTCGAGGTCGACCTGATGGGCCGACTGCTCGAAGGTGGTGATGGCCTGTGCCGTGTCCTCCGCTTCGATGGCGTAGATCATCAGCGGGCCGTCCGAGGTGTGGAGCAGATGCACGTGCTCGTGCCGTACCCCCTCCTGCAGGAGAGTCGTCAGAAACTCATCGCGGCGGGGACCGGAGACGGTGCCGAACCACTCTCTCAGCCGGTCCGCCTGATCCGGTTTCACCTTGCTGACCATCACGCGAAGCATCGGGAACCTTTCTTGTCGTCGATCCGGTCGATCCGGTCGAGCCAGGAGAAGAACCGGGGGAACACCCGTCTCGCGGCGTAGTCGGTGAGCATGCCGTGGCCCTCGTCCTCGATCCCGACCCACTCGGAGCCGGGCGGCAGGTCGCCGAGGTGGGCGTGGACCGCCTCGGCGGGGATGCGGGGGTCCTTCTCGCCGTGCGCCACGAAATGCGGCACCTGGGCGAAGGCGACCTCGGGCGCGAACCGATCGGACGCCACCCGCAGGAAGGCCCGGACCTGGTCGTGGTCGGATCCGTCCAGGTCGGACGAGCGCAGAAAGCCGCAGATCACGAACACGCCGCGCACCTCGGGGGCGATCCTGGCGGTCCGGGCCGCCAGGTAGCCGCCGTAGCTGACCCCGCCGACCACCACCGGCCCGGTCCCCAGCTGCCGCAGCACGCTACGCACGTCCTCGGCGTCGTGCACGCCGTACCGTTCGGGGGCGGGGGGACGGAGCGCCGGGTCGAGCACGCCGCTCCCGCGCAGGTTCGGCTGGACGACCCGCCAGCCGGCCAGCGCCAGGGACTCGGCCAGAGGTGACCAGGTCGCCAGGTTCGCGCCGTTCGGGCCGCCGTGGAGCAGCAGCACGGTGCCGCGAGGGTCGCCGTGCGGGTCGCGCACGATGCAGGGGAGCGGGCAGTTCGGCCCCGCCAGCACGGTCGCGCGGGGCGGCGGGGGCGCGTCGCCGGCGGGCGGATCCGGCAGCAGCCGTACCCGCCGTCCCGCGCGGAGGTCCGCGACGGGCACGAGGTGCAGGCGGCGTGGCTGCTCGCCGGAGGTCCAGCTCAGTCCGGCGAGCTCGCCCTCGGCCCGGACGTCGCCCACGACCACCCCGGCGGTCTCGACCAGCCGGCGTCGCGCCCCGGAACGCACGTCCCAGGCGTACGGCGTGCGGCCCGGCCACGACTCCACCACCAGGACGAGTTCGTCTTCCGACAACCACGGCCCGATCGACGTCACCGGGCCGTCCCAGTGGGTGGTTCCGCCGCCGTCCGCGCAGACGACGCGGCGCGCGGAACCCTGGGTGAGCAGGATCGCGACCCGGTCGTCCCGGAACGAGTTCGGCGCGACGGCTTGGACGGCGGCGCGCGGCGACAGCGCGACCCCGCTGAGGGAGGGATGTGTCAGCGCCCGCTCATGAGGTGTGGCGCGCGAAACGATCTGAGCAGGTCCGATGCCTTCCGCCGGTGCGGTGAGCGGGATCTCGCGGCTCCGGGCCCGCTCACCGGCGAGGTCGTCGAACACCTCGGAGACCAGGTGCTCTCCCGACCAGTCAGGCCGGCAGTGCCACTGTGTTCCCGCGGTGATCCGGGTCCATCGATCACCGGTGAACGCGGCGAGCTGGCGGCCCGACCAGGCGTCCGTGCTCACCACCGGACCGGCGGGGGTGAGCGCGAACGCCGGCTGCGTCCCGTCGAGCTGGGCCCGCCTGAAGGGGTCGGGCAGACCGGCGGTGATCTGCCGCGGCCGGTCCGGCAGCGAAGCGATCTGTGGCATGGTCTCTCCTTGATCGCGGCGCGGGGCTAGGCCGGCGCGTACCGCTTGGCCCGCAGCACGACCGGCACGACCCGATCGCCGATGTGCAGGCTCACCTGGTCGCCCGGCTTGTGGCTCTCCACCCAGAAGTCCAGGTCGTCCAGGCTGTCGAAGAGGAAGTCGTCGGCGGCGCGGATGATGTCCCCCGCGCGCACCCCGGCGAGATCCGCGGGCGCTCCGAGGGCCACGTCCTGCACCAGCATGCCCTGGCCGCGGACCGCTCCGATGGGGATCACGCCGAGCTCGGTCGCGTGCATGGTGTGGTAGCTCTTCGGGGTGCCGTCCAGGTAGTCGGCGAGCAGGTCCAGGAAGTGGTCCCAGTGGTGACGGAAGCCGTCGTGTTCGAACCTGCCGGGGCCGTCGGCGGGGAAGCCGTCCTGCTGCAGGGTCAGCCGGGTGTGCCCGTCGCCGTGGTCGGACAGCTCGAAGACCATCCGGATGTCGGCCTCCAGGGCGACCAGGCCGACCACCAGCTCCAGCCGCTCGTACCGCTCCAGGACGTCGATCCGCCCGGAGAAGACGACCGGCTTGCGGGCGCCGGCGTCGTACATCCAGCAGAAGGCGGCTCCGGGCCGCTCCGGCATGATGGCGCCCACCACGCCCAGCCAGTGCTCGGCCGCGTCGGTGTCGAACAAGGTCTGCCAGACCTTCTCCCTGGAATACCGCAGAACACGTTCGTAACTGTTGCTCAACATCGCTTACTCCTTGGTGTCGGTTTCGGTCTGACTCTGGTCGAGCAGTTGGTTGACCCGGGCGCGGGTGATCGTGAAGGCGGCCAGTACGGCGAGCAGCAACAGGATCAGACCGGCGACCACGAAGGAGGCGCGCAGCCCGGCGGTCGACGCCAGGACGCCGCCGAGCAGTGCGCCGAACGGCATGCCGCCGTAGGTGACGAGCCGGTGGACGCCGCTGACCCGGCCCAGCAGGTGATCGGGGGTGCCCGCCTGCCTCAGCGACATCTGGTTGACGTTCCAGACCGCGGCGGCGAATCCGGCCAGGATCTCGCCGGCGCCGGCGATCCACACGTTCGGCGCGACGGCGGTGATCAGGCAGGCGAGACCGGCTCCGGTCAACGCCAGTTTCAGGCTGAGCGCGCTGCCGAACCACCGGTTGAACCGGCCGACCTGCGCGGCTCCGTAGAGCGCGCCGAACGAGCCCACCGCGAGCAGCAGGCTGAAGCCGATCGCGCCCTGGCCCAGCTCCTGCTGCGCGAACAGGACGAAGATCGCGCTCTGCGCCAGGCACGCCACGTTGAACAGGCCCGCGATGCCGGTGATCGCCCGCAACATCGGTTGCCGCCACAGCCAGGCCACGCCCTCGGTGAGGGAGCTCCGCATGCTGGTCCCGCCGTACACGTTCCGGGACACGTGGTAGTCGCCGCGCATCCTGCGGATCAGGAACGCGCTGAGCACGAAGGACAGCGCGTCGGCCACGAACGGCAACGGCCGGAACGCGCTGAACAGCAGGCCGCCCAGCGGAGGCCCGACGAAGGACTCGGTGGTGGTTCGCGTGCCCACGAGCCAGGAGTTGGCCTTCTGGATCTGCTCGGGGTGGGTGGAGACCACCTTGGGGAGCACGGCTGAGCTGGCGCTGTCGAACATGGTGTCGGCGATGGCGAGCAGGAAGCCCACCACCATCAGTAGCAGGATGCTCGCCCAGCCCATCAGGACGGCCGCCGCCAGAGCCATCGTGAGACCCGCCCTGACCAGGTCGGACACCCACATGGCGCGCTTACGGTCCCACCGGTCGGCCATCACCCCCGCGGGCAGGGCGAACACCAGCCAGGGCACCCGGCTGGCGAGGACCACCCCGGCGACCACCATGGGGTCGCTGGACAGCGAGGCGGCCAGCAACGGAAGGGCCGCGGAGGAGATCCCGCTGCCGAGGAACGACACCCCCGACGCGCCCCAGAGGGCGGGAAAGTCCGGTGCGAAGGACCCGAAGAACGAGCGACGGGGGGGCCCGGGAGGATCCGGCGCCACGCGACTCTCGGTGACGTTCGTCATCACATCCTCCCTTCGGCCGGCGCGGCTGGAGATCCGGCGGATGCCCGGCTCGGCGAGTGCCGGTCGCCGAGCTCGCGCCGGGGAGGGCAGGACCGGTCCGGGACGGGCGACGTGCCCATGCTCCGGAACTTGAGCTGTCGGTGCGTGTACGGCATGTTCGTCCTTCCGGGATCAATGGGTTGCCGGGTCGAGATCGCGGCACAGGAGCCGGGCGCGGGCCGCGTCGTCCGGCCGGCCCAGCTGTTCCGCGCACACCGCCGCCGCGTTGGCCGCCATCGCCCCGCGCAGCGTGCCGGAACCGGCGGCCTGCCAGAAGACGCCGTGTGCCGCCTCCCAGTCGTCTCGGGCCGCCAGGTAGTGCCCGATCGCGTAGAGCGGTTCCGGGTCGACCGGATCCAGCGTCAGCAGTTGCTCCACGGCGTCGGCTGGTGCGCTCGCCTTACCTGTGAGGGTGTCCAGCTTGAGGTGGGCCTCGAGCACGAGCCCACGGTTCTCCCGCTGGTAGTGGGTCCGCACCGGGTCGTCGACGAGCCCCGCCAGGGCGTCGTCGTGCCGCAGGGCCTCCCGCATGTGGCCGACCACCGTCTCGTGATCGCCTCCGGACAGCTCGTGCAACGCGGCCGCGCGGTGATGGCGGCTGCGCACGAGGTGCGCCAGCCACGCCGGCTCCGCGTGCAGGTCGTCCGCGGCCTTGCCCGCCACGCCGAGCCACCGGCCCGCGGCCGTCGGATCGCGGGTGTCGCGGGACTTGGCGGAGACGAGCTGCAGCGCCGCGAGGGTGCGCAGCGCCGGCCGTACGGCGTGCTCGGCCAGCCAGGCGAAGATCTTGGCGGGCACCGGCGACTTCCGGTTGAGCTGGAAGGCGGCCCGGCCCGCTTCGTAGGCCAGGTGCTGGCGCAGCGGATCGCCGCTGGGGAACAGGGTGGGCAGGAGGCCGACGACGTGACGGTGGAAGCCGAGCTGCGTCAGCAGCATGACGACCACGATCCTGTCGGGGACCGGGAGCTCCTGCCAGTGGTCGAGGAACCGCACGAGTGCCCGCCACCGCGGGGTGCGCAGGTGCTCCGGCAGCTGCTCGGGCCGGCCGCACTGGTGTTCATGGGCCCTGGCCTGGGCGACGACCTGGTAGCGGGAGCTGGTCACCGAGACGGTGCTGAACCAGCTCGGCGCCTCCAGCTCGTCCTCACCCGTCAACATGCGGGCGAGGTGGACGGCGTGCAGGGAGCGCAGCGGAGCGGGGTCCGCGTCGGACAGATCGATCCACGCCGACCAGCGGCGGGCGAGCTCGGCCACGTCGAGCGTCTCCACCTCGGGAAACCGCAGTTCCCCGAACGACTGGGACTCGTCGCGACGGTAGGCGAATGTGAGCACGGGGAACTCCTAGGCGAGGGGGCAGGGCAGGCCGGCGGGTGGGGTGAGCGGCTCGACGACCTCATAGCCATGGCAGACGACGCGGTGCACCACGTACTCGCCGATCGTGGGCAACGCCACGTCCACCGGCTGGCGGCCGAACAACTCCTCCGCCGCGTCCACGAGGGTCATCAGGTCGGCTGACGTGCTTCTGGCGGTGCCGCTGCCGACGGTACGGGCGGCGACGAACCGCAGGTGGGCCTCGCTGGCGGCCACGGCGGCCAGTCCTTTGGCGTGGTCCAGACTCGGGGCCGACCCCTGAGGGCGTGCCGAGCCGAGCGCGAGCCGGGCCGCGGTGGCCTCGAACACCGCGTGCCGTACGGCCTCGGCGGTGTCGCCACGGGCCGCCGCGCCGCAGGTGAGCACGGTGCCGTCGAGGCGGTGCAGGAACGCCACGACCACGTCGGGACGAACGCCTGCCACGCGTAGGGTGCGCAACGCGACGTGGCGCTCGCGCAGCGAGTCGAGGAACGCGGGCGGCAGTGTCGCGGTGTGCAGATGATCAAGGTCCTCGAACAGGATGTCGCCGGTGCGCCACCCGCTCACCAGCACGTGCCGCTCGATCACCTCCCGCAGGGCCGTCTCCTGTGCCTGCCGGTGGCCGAGCCCGGCGGCGCTGCCGGCCGAGGTCTGCACGCACCACCGGACCTCACCCTGCGGCGGGTCCCAGCCGAGGAAGACCGCCTGCGCCGGCACCGCGATCTCGGCGCCGTCGCGCAGGCCGTGCCCGAGCACCCAGCTCGTCGGGGGAGAGCCCGCCCCCAGCCAGGCGGCGGGCTCGATCCGGGGGCGGTCTCCGGGGTCCGCCAGTACGGGCAGCACCCCGGCGGCGGACACGTGGCTCATCCGCTCCACGTACTCGCCGGTCGCGCGTAGTGCCGCACGCCCGGCATCGGCGTCGCAGGCACCGCCGCTCGTTCCGTCGTCGCCGGTCACCCAGGCGACATGGACGGAACCGTTGATCAGTGGGCGCACCGTGGGGCGCGGCATGCTCGTCGCCTGCGAAGGGCTGTTCTGTCCCATGTTCTTCACCTCGATTCCGGCTGTGATTTCGGTTGTGATTTCTGCTGTTCGGACGATTGGCGTGGGGGCGTTGGCTGGGCGACCCGCCCCCACGACGTCAGCGGCTCCGCTCCTCCCGGTCGCAGGGCGATGAGCGATCCACGTCGTGTGCCGGGCCTAGTAGGACTTGGTCCCGAGCACGTCGAACTCCTGCGCCTCTTCGTCGACCTGACCGAGGTCCCAGATGTTGGAATCCATGTATTTTCACCTCCCCTTTCGGTTTGCCTTGATTTGCTTTTGTGGTGCTTTCCTTGCATTTCCAACTTTGCGGCCTGGGGAGGGCTGAAACCAGGATTTCGGACGTCAGCAAGCTGCCTGCGGTTGCCGTTTCCTGCCACGCCCACGCCGGGCGGCGGCGACGCATCTCAGGTAGGTGCTCCCTGTAGGGGACGCGGATGCGCGTCGCAGGGGATCCGGTGCCGGGTGCCGGGGGCACGGGTGACGTGCGTGTCATCCTCCCGCACGGGCCCGACAGCCTGTTGTGTCCACGCGAGGGCACCGGGTGTCGAGGCGGCCGGTACTGCCTGCCGTACGGGCATCTGGGAGAGGGGGAGACGCGGTACGGGAGGCGGGGCCGCGGACACTGACGGCGCGGCGTACCGACGGGTCGAAGGGAGGGCAGGGGCGCGGATGGCCACGGCAGGATGGGGTGGCGCGATGCCTGGTGTAATCGGAAATCGCTATGCCGTACCCCGATGCGAAAAGCCTGCGAAAGGGGTACGGCGCGGCGAAACGGTCAGCCCTTCACGGCGCCGATGACGACTCCCTTGGTGAAGTGCTTCTGCACGAAGGGATAGATGAACAACACCGGGACCAACGCGATGACGACGATCGCCATCTGGATCGCCAGGCTCGGCGGCAGCGCCTGCCCGACCGTGGTGACGCCGCCCTGACCGGCGTAGATGGACTGGCCCTGGAGGACGTACTGGCGCAGCACGAGTTGCAGCGGCCACTTGGCGTTGTCGTTGATGTAGAGGACCGCGTTGAAGAAGGCGTTCCAGTAGCCGACGGCGTAGAAGAGCCCGATGACGGCGATGACGCCCTTGGACATCGGCAGCACGATCCGCCACATGATGGTGTACTCGGTGGCCCCGTCGATCCGTGCGCTGTCGGTCACCTCCTGCGGGATGTTCATGAAGAACGCCCGCATGACCACCAGGTTGAAGGCCCACACGGCGGTCGGCAGGATCAGCGACCAGTAGCTGTCCACCAGGCCGAGCGAGCTGACCACCAGATAACTCGGGATCATGCCGGGCACGAACAGGAAGGTCAGCAGGATCATGAACAGGATCGGCCGGTGCAGCACCGACCCGGTCCGGGACAGCCCGTAGGCCGCCAGTACGGTCACCACCAGGCTGAGCGCGGTGCCCACGGCGGTGACGCCCAGGCTGACCAGCACCGCCCGGGTCACCACGCCACCGGAGAAGAGTTCCCGGTAGGCGGCCAGGGACAGCCCGCCGGGCCGGGTGACCAGGCCACCCGCCTCGGTCACGGCCTCCTGCGTGGAGAAGCTGGTCAGCACCACCATGTAGATCGGAAACAGGACGCTGACCACGATGAGCGTCAGGAGCACGCCTTTGGCGGTACGGCCCGCGGGGCTCGGCCGCTCCATCCAGGCCGGTGAAGTCGTCATCGAAACTCCTTGAGCGTGGATGCCCCTGCCTCCAGGCGGGGGAGGAGTCATCCTCGTCGACGGGCGGTTGGCGGTGGAGCAGGAATCCGCACGGGCGACCGTGGAATCTCCCTGTTCACGAAGGGGAGGAATTCAAGATTTCTTGTAGATGCCCTGCTCGCCGAATCGATGGGCGACCTTGTTGGCTATCACGATCAGAATGAGGCCGACGATGCCCTTGACCAGGCCGGCCGCCGCGCCGTAGCTCCACTCGCCGGTGAGCAGCGTCCGCCAGTAGACGAAGGTGTCGAGCACCTCCGCGGCGTCCCTGCCGACCGCGTCGCGTTGCAGGAAGAACTGCTCGAAGCCGACGTTGAGCGCGTCGCCGAGGCGGAGGATCAGCAACAGGATGATCACCGGGCGCAGGCCGGGCAGCGTGATGTGCAGCATCCGCTGCCACCGGGTCGCGCCGTCGACCGCCGCCGCCTCGTACAGGTGCGGGTTGATCGCGGCCAGGGCGGCCAGGAAGATGATCGTTCCCCAGCCGGCGTCCTTCCAGATGGTCTCGGCGGTGACCAGCAGGATGAACGTGTCGGGGTTCGTCATGAGGTCGACGCCCTGGAAACCGTTGTCGCGCAGCACCTGGGACAGCAGCCCGGCGCCGCCGAACATCTGCTGGAACAGCGTGACGACCAGCACCCAGGAGAAGAAGTGCGGCATGTAGACGATGCTCTGCACGACCAGCCGCACCCGGCGGT
Organism: Dolomitihabitans soli; assembly: GCF_022213955.1. GTDB lineage: Bacteria > Actinomycetota > Actinomycetes > Streptosporangiales > Streptosporangiaceae > Streptosporangium_A > Streptosporangium_A soli. The sequence continues at coordinate 50,231 of NZ_JAKNTW010000033.1, forward strand.
TCATGATGCTGTCCAGCAGGATCGCCAGCATGATCGGGATCGGGAAGTAGAAGATGAGCTGGAAGACCATGATGGTCAGCGTGTTGATGGTCGCGTCCCAGAAGCTGGCGTCGAGCATCAGCCACTGGAAGTTCGAGAACCCGACCCACGGGCTGTCCGCGATGCCGACGTAGGGCGAGTAGTCCTGGAAGGCGATGACGCTGCCGAGGATCGGCACGTAGTAGAAGATCACCAGCAGGGCGATGGCCGGCAGGGTCATCATCAGCAGCGGCCAGTCGCGTCTCAGCCTGGCCCGCAGCGGCGACCGATTCTTCCGACCAGCGTTCTTCCGACTTGCGCGAACGGGTCGCTTGGGGACATCGTTTGTAGTGCCGGTCCCGGCGGGTGAGGTCAGGTCACCCGCCGGGCCGGTCTTCGAGCGACTGCTAGGCACGGCCGTTTTCCTGGAGAACCTTCAGGAAGAAGTCGCGTCCCTCGTTGCCGCCGTCGCGCTGCCACTCCGCGACGATGTCCTTGGCGTCGCTGACGGGACGGCGACCACGCATGATGTCGGTGAACTTGTCCTCGGTGGGGACCTGCAGGCCCGACAGCTTGGCGGGCCGCTGGACCCGGATGCCCGAGGTCGGCTGCGTCTGGATGTACTTGAAGCTGTCGTTCTGCCACTGGGCGCAGGCTGTGACCGCGTCCGGGTAGGCCACCCAGTCGGTCACCAGCGGCCGGCCGCCGAGGAAGATGTACGACTCGGCGGCCTCCTTCAGGCCGAGCTCGGTCCTGTCGGGCGCGCCGTTCTCGTCCCGGGTGAAGTGCTTGCCCTCCACGCCGTAGATGTAGAGCTCGTACTCCTTGGTGCCGAACGGCGCGGCGGTGAAGTTGAGGATCGAGAGGATCTCCTCGACCTTCGCCTTGGGCGTCCCCTTCTTGATGAAGGTGAAGATCCCCGCGGCGTTGTTGTGGTAAGTGATCGGGGTGCCGCCGTCGTGCGCGAACAGTGGCATCACGCCGATGTTGAAGTCGGGGTTCTTCGGGCGCTGCTGGTCCAGCAAGGGCTTCCAGCCGCCGATGCCGTCGCGGAAGACGGTGGTCTGGCCCGCGGCGAACAGGTCCTTCTCATTGGCGCCCTTGCTGCTCACCACGTTGGGGTGGATCAGCTCCTCTTCGAAGAGCTTGCGCATGAACTCCAGCATCAGCACGTATTCGGGCGTCTCGTACTTGTGGACGAGCTTGCCGCCCTCCAGCCGCCACTCCTGCGGGATGTTGAAGATGGGCCAGGCCATCTCGTGGATGTCGCCGAACGCCCAGCGCTTCGCCTTGGCGTCGGTGATCGTCTTGCCCAGTTGGTAGAGCTCCTCGGCGTTCTTCGGGAGCGGCCAGCCGTTCTCGTCGAACAGGTCCTTGCGGTAGAGCAAGCTCAAGGGGTACGGCTCCGTCGGGAAGGGGACGGCCATGAGCTTGCCGTTCCACACCGACCACTGCCAGGCGGGGGTGGGCAGGTTGGCCAGCAGCGGCCACGACTTGACCTTGTCGCCCTGCAGATAGGGGGTGAGGTCCTCGAAGGCCTTGTCGACGGCGACGTTGAAGTCGGCCATCTTCTCGATCTCCCATTGCGGGATGACCATGATGTCGGGCAGGTCGCCCGAGGCCATCCGGGCGATGGCCTTGTCGGCGTAGGTGGTGCCGTCGGCGATCTGGAACTCGACGGTCGCGCCGATCTCGGCGTTGACGGCCTGGAAGAAGGAGTTCTCGTCCAGGGCGGGCGGGATGGGGGCCCACAGCGGGGTCATCGCCTTGTAGGAGCCGCCCTTGCCGAGCTTCTGCGGGATGGCCTGCGTCAACGTCGCCGGATATTTCGTGAAACCGCCGCCGTAACCCGGCACGCCGGGGAGCTTGGACACCGTGCCAGGGATGTCGGGCTTCGCCCCTTCGAAGGGGATGTAGGTCGGGGTGAGAGAGGTCAGCTTGTCACCGGCCGCCGCGGTCGCGCCGCCGGAGCCGGGGCGCGGGCCGCTCGGAGTGGAGCAGGCGGACAACAGCCCGCCGGCCGCGGTGAGGCCGACCAGACCGAGGAATCCGCGCCGGCTGGTGGTCGCGCCATCGAGGGGAAGTGTCACGGCGCGCTCCCTTCGTTCATTCGATCAGACAGGGGGTGTTAGCGGAGGAGGGCTCCGGGGTAGAGTTAGTTCGTCTTTCGACCAAACAAATTAGTCGAGGGTGACCGTCGCCACAAGGGATCGCCCACCGCGACTCAACAAGGGCGGGGTCACAGATTGGTGAAGGGACCGCCGGAATGACCCTCGGCCGCGTGATGCGGCATGATGGGCCCAGCCTGGCCGACCGGGAACGGGGCTGACCTTGATCACTTCTACCACGGGCCCACAACCCGCGGACTTCACCGACGTCAGGGCTACGAACCTGGCCGTCGTGCTGAGGTTCGTCAGGGAGCACGCGCCGTGCTCGCGCGCGGACATCGCCGCCTCGACCGGGCTCAACAAGGCGACGGTCTCCAGCCTCGTCGCCGATCTCATCGATCGGCGGCTGGTCCGCGAGACCGGCCTGACCGAGAACCGGGTCGGCCGTCCGGCGACCATGCTCGTCCTCGACGGCTCGCCGTACGCCGCGGCCGGCATCGAGGTGAACGTCGACTACCTCACGGCGGTCGCCGTCGACCTGTCGGGGCAGCGGCTGCTGTCCTGGCGGCGGTCCTTCCCCGGGGCGACCGCCACGGCGAGCCAGGCGGTCGCGGCGGTCGCCGCCCTCGCCCGCCGCGCGGTCAACCGCATGGTGAAGGAGGAGCGGCAGGTCCTCGGGCTGGCCATCGCCGTACCCGGCCTGATCGACGTCGACGGGCGGGTGCGCATCGCGCCCAACCTCGGCTGGCACGACGTCGACCTGACCGGTGACCTCACCAAGGCGCTGCGCGACCCCGGCTTCCCGGTCCAGGTCGACAACGACGCCAACCTCGGAGCCCTGGCCGAACATCGTTTCGGGCCGTTGGGCGGGGTCGACAACCTGCTCTACCTGACCGGCGAGGTCGGCGTCGGAGCCGGCGTGATCCTCGACGGGCGGCTGCGGCGCGGCGGCAGGGGATACAGCGGGGAGATCGGCCACATCCAGATCGATCCCGCCGGCCCCGTCTGCAACTGCGGCCGGACCGGGTGCCTGGAAGCGGTCGCCGGGATCGGTGCCGTGATCGGCAAGGTGGCGTCCGGCACGCCTGGTGCGCCCGTCTCACCCGCCGAGGTGGAGCCCGAGATCGACGAGGTCGTACGGCTGGCCAGGAACGGCGACACCGCCACGCTGGCCGCGCTGGCCGAGATCGGCGGAAACCTCGGCAAGGGCGTCGCCATCCTGGCGAACGTGCTCAACCCCGAGGTGGTGGTCCTCGGCGGCTACTACGTGCCGCTCGCCCCCTGGGTGCTGCCCGCGGCCCAGGCCGAGGTACGGCGGCGCACGATCGCGCCCGAGGCGGGCGGCTGCCGCATCGTGGCCTCCACCCTGGGCTACGGCGCGGCGGCCCTCGGCGGCGCGGCCCGGGTCCTCGACTCGGTCGACTCGGGACGGCTGCCCCACCGGACCTGACCCCACCGGACCTGACCCCGCCGCGCCGGGAGCCGCCGGAACCGCTGGGCCGCGTCGTGCGTCCCGGCGGGCCACGGGGTCCGATCGCCGGTCACGGGGCGGGGTGAAAATTTCATCCGGTCTTGACCGGACCTGGCTGAGGCGGCAAAGTGCATAGAACCCACGAATTAACACCGTCGTAATCTTCTCGTACATCTTCGAAGCGCTTCGATCGAGGCGCTCCTTTTCGCAGGTTCGTCGAAGCGCTTCGACGTGAAGGATGGTCCCCCCCATGAACGAACCGGTTCCCTTCAGAGACCCGGAACTCCCCCCGGCCGAACGGCTCGCCGACCTGATGGGACGGCTGACGCTGGAGGAGAAGGTCGGCCTGCTGCACCAGTACCAGGCGCCGGTCGACCGGCTCGGGCTGAAGAGGTTCAGGACCGGGACGGAGGCGCTGCACGGGCTGGCGTGGCTGGGGCCCGCGACGGTGTTCCCGCAGGCGATCGGGCTGGCCAGCACCTGGAACCCGGAGCTGGTGCGGGCGGTGGGCGAGGCGACGGCCGACGAGGTGCTGGCCTTCCACCACAAGGACCCCACCGGGGCGGGCCGGAACGTCTGGGCCCCGGTCGTCAACCCGCTGCGCGACCCCCGCTGGGGCAGGAACGAGGAGGGCTACTCCGAGGACCCCTGGCTCACCGGCGTGCTGAGCACCGCCTACGCGGGCGGGCTGCGCGGCGCGGACCCGAAGGTCATGAAGACCGCGCCGACCCTCAAGCACTTCCTCGGCTACAACAACGAGACCGACCGCTGCACGACCTCCAGCAACCTGCCGCCCCGCGTGCTCCACGAGTACGAACTGCCGGCCTACAAGCCCGCGCTGGAGTCGGGTGCGGCGGTCGCGGTGATGCCCTCGTACAACCTGGTCAACGGCCGTCCCGCGCACCTGAGCCCGCTGATCGGCGACGTGCTGCGGACCTGGGCCGCCGATGACCTCCTGGTGGTCAGCGACGCCTACGCCCCCGCCAACCTGGCCGGCCTGCAGGCCTACCACGCCGATCTCCCCGAGGCGTACGCGCACGCGATCAAGGCCGGCGTGGACAGCTTCACCCAGGACGACGAGCGGACCGAGGCGACGCTGGGCCACATCAGGGAGGCCATGGCGCGGGGACTGCTGACGGAGCAGGACGTCGACGAGGCGGTACGGCACGCGCTGTCGATCCGGTTGCGGCTGGGCGAGTTCGACCCGGCCGAGCCGTACGAGGAGGTCACCGAGGCGGTCGTGAACTGCCCGGAGCACCAGGCGCTGGCGCTGGAGGCGGCGCGGCAGTCGATCGTGCTGCTGAAGAACGACGGCCTGCTGCCCCTGGCGGGCCGGCCGAAGGTCGCGGTGATCGGCCAGCTCGGCGACACCCTGATGGAGGACTGGTACAGCGGCACCCTGCCCTACGCCGTCACCGCCTTCGGGGGCCTGGCCGAGCGGTGCGAGGCGGTCTTCTGCGAGGGCGTGGACCGGATCGCGCTGCACACCCCGGGCGGCTACCTGGTGGGCGGCGAGGAACTGGGCGGCGGCCCGCTGGGGATCGCCCCGGCGGCCGACGACCGGAACGCCTGGTTCGACCTGTTCGACTGGGGCGGCGGGGCCTACGCCCTGCGCGCCGTCGCCAACGGCCGTTACGTCTCGGTGGGCGAGGACGGCGTGCTCGTCAACGACCAGCCGGGCCCCAACGGCTGGGAGGTGCGCCAGACCTTCAGGCTGGAGGAACGGCCGCGCGGCGCACTGGTCCTGCGGCACATCTCCACCGGCGGGTACGTCACCGCGGACGGCGGCACGCTGCGGCTCACCGACGACGCGGACACCGCGACCGTGCTCACCCCCGAGCTGATCACCAGCGGCCTGGAGACCGCCGCCGCGGTGGCCGCGGCCGCGGACGTCGCGATCGTCGTGGTGGGGGACCACCCGCTGGTGAACGGCCGGGAGACCGAAGACCGCACCGAGCTGGACCTGCCGGCCGCGCAGGAGGCCGTGCTGCGGGCCGTGCACGCGGCGAACCCGCGCACGGTGCTCGTCGTGAGCAGCGGCTACCCGTTCGCGGTGCACTGGGCGGAGGAGAACCTGCCGGCGGTGCTGTGGTCGGCGCACGGCGGCCAGGAGTACGGCCACGCGCTGGCCGAGGTGCTGTTCGGCGACATCGACCCCGGCGGCAGGCTCACCCAGACGTGGTACCGCGCGGCGTGCGAGCTGCCCGACCTGCTCGACTACGACATCATCGCCGCCGACGCCACCTACCTCTACTTCCGGGGCGCGCCGCTCTACCCCTTCGGCCACGGCCTCAGCTACACGACCTTCGACTACACCGACATCTCCGTCTCGGTCGACGACGACGAGGTCACCGCCTCGGTGACCGTGACCAACACCGGCGCCCGCGCCGGGATCGAGATCGTGCAGTTCTACTCCCACCAGCAGCGTTCCCGGGTCAAGCAGCCGCTGCGCCAGCTCCGCGGTTTCCAGCGGGTACGGCTCGCGGCGGGCGAGAGCCGTACCGTCTCCCTCGTCATGAAGGTCGCCGACCTCGCCTTCTGGGACGTCACCCGGAACAGGTTCGTCGTCGAGGAGGCCCCGCACAAGCTGATGGCGGGCAGGTCCGCGCGGGACATCAGGCTGTGCGCGCCGTTCCACGTCACGGGGGAGCGAATCCCGCCGCGGGACGCCTTCGCCGGGCCGATCGAGGCCGCCGACAACGACGAGTACGACGGGGTGACGCTGGTCGACGCGGCCAAGGAGCGCGGCGACGCGGTGCGATCCGACGCGGCGGGCGGCTGGATCCGGTTCGGCGGCGTGGACTTCGGCGCGGGCGCGAGCGCCTGCCAGCTCACCGCGTCGAGCACCGAGGGCGCCGTGCTGACGCTCCGGCTGGACGACCCGCTGCTCGGCCAGGTGGCCGCCACGGTCCCGGTGCCCCGTACGGCGAGCCGGTACGAGCCGTCCGAGATCCGGTGCGCACTTGCGGGAACCGGCGGACTCCACGACCTTTATGTGGTGTTCGAGAACGATGGCGTGACGTTGAGCACGCTCCAGGTGCTGCCGTGAGCCGGCGGGCGGTCACCATCTCCGAGGTGGCCAGGCACGCGGGGGTCGCGGTCAGCACGGTCTCCTACGTGCTCAGCGGCAAGCGGACCATCTCCGCGACGACCCGGCAGCGGGTGCTCGACAGCGTCCGGGTGCTGGGATACCACCCGAACGCCGGGGCCCGCGCGCTGGCGAGCAAACGGGCCAACGTGATCTCGCTGGTGCTGCCGTTGCGCGCCGGGATGCACCTGCCGGTCCTGATGCAGTTCGCCACCTCCGTGGTGACCACCGCCCGGCGATACGATCACGACGTGCTGCTGATGACGGCGGACGAGGGCCCCGACGGGCTGCGCAGGGTCGCCGCCAGCGCGCTGGTCGACGGCCTGGTGCTGATGGACGTCGAGGTGCACGACCAGCGGGTGCCGCTGCTCCGCGAGCTGGCCGAGCCGAGCGTGCTGATCGGCTTCCCGGCCGACTCCGACGGGCTGACCTGTGTGGATCTCGACTTCGCCGGGGCGGGCGCGCTCTGCGTCGACCACCTGGCGGCGCTCGGGCACCGGGAGGTCGCGCTGCTGGGCGCGCCCGCCGTCGTCTACGACCGGGGCACCGGCTACGCCAGGCGCACCCGTGAGGGGTTCGTCGAGGCGGTGCGGGCGCACGGCCTGTCCGGCGCCCCGCTGCCGTGCGAGGAGACCTTCGACGAGGTCTGCGGCGCCGTGAAAGAGCTCTTCGAGGTCCAGCCCGGGCTCTCCGGCCTGGTAGTGCACAACGAGGCCGCGGTCGGGCACGTGCTCGGCGCGCTCCGGGTGCTGGGCAGACGGGTGCCGGAGGACGTCTCGGTGGTCGCGATCTGCCCCGACGACGTGGCCGACCGGGCCAGCCCGCCGTTGACCTCGGTGTTGATTCCGGCCGAGGATGTCGGCCACCAGGCGGTGCGGCTGCTCATGGAAAAGCTCGACGGCCGTGCCGTACCCGACGCGACGCTGCTTTCGCCGCGTCTGACCGTGCGAGGGAGCACGAGTGATCACATTTCCTGAAGGGTTCCTCTGGGGCGCGGCCACCGCGTCCTACCAGATCGAGGGCGCCGTGGCCGAGGGCGGCAGGGAGCCGTCGATCTGGGACACGTTCTCGCACACGCCCGGCGCGGTCCGCGACGGGCAGACCGGCGATGTCGCCTGCGACCACTACCACCGTTTCGCCGACGACGTCGAGCTGATGGCCTCGCTCGGCCTGCAGACCTACCGCTTCTCGGTGGCCTGGCCGCGGCTGTCCGACCTGTCCTTCTACGATCGGCTGGTCGACGCGCTGCTGGAGCGGGGGATCGCGCCGGTCGCCACGCTCTACCACTGGGACCTGCCGCAGCGGCTGCAGGACGCCGGCGGCTGGACCTCACGGGACACCGCCCTCCAGTTCGCCGAGTACGCGCTCGCGGTGCACGAGCGGCTGGGCGACCGGGTGCACACCTGGACGACGCTGAACGAGCCTTGGGTGTCGGCCTTCGTCGGGTACGGCTCCGGCCGGCACGCGCCCGGCGTCACCGATCCCGCGGCGGCCTTCACCGCGGCGCACCACCTGTTGCTCGGGCACGGACTGGCCACTTCGGCGCTGCGCTCGGCGGGGGCTCAGTCGGTCTCGCTGACGCTGAACCTGTCGCCGATCCACGGGGACGCGGAGCCCGCGCGGCTGGTTGACGGGCTGGCGAACCGGCTGTTCCTGGATCCGGTCCTGAAGGGGGCCTATCCGGCGGACATGCTTGACTATATGGCGAAATATGTTGATGTTTCGGGGTTTGTTGATGATGTTCCGTTGATCGCCCAGCCGATCGACGTGCTCGGCGTCAACTACTACACGACCAACACGGTCTACACCGACCCGGACGCGCGCGGACACCGCGAGTACCCCGGCACCGAGGGCATCCGCTTCGCCGCTCCCACCGCGCCGGTGACCGAGATGGGCTGGGGCGTCGTGCCCAGCGGCCTGACCGACCTGCTCCTGCGGCTGACCCGCGACTACCCCGGCACCCCCCTGATGGTGACCGAGAACGGCGCGGCCTACGACGACAAGGTCGACGCCTCGGGCCAGGTCCCCGACCCCGAGCGGATCGCCTTCCTCGACGGCCACTTCCGTGCCGCGCACGCCGCCATCGAGCAGGGTGTGGACCTGCGGGCCTACTACGTCTGGTCGCTGCTGGACAACTTCGAGTGGGCGCACGGCTACCACAAGCGCTTCGGCCTCGTGCACGTCGACTACGACACCCAGCGCCGCACCCCCAAGGCGAGCGCCGGATGGTACCGCGACGTCATCGCCCGAAACGGCCTTCCCGACTAGCGCCGGCCTCCTCCCCGCCCGGCCGCGAACCGCCGTGCTCAGCCGGCCACGCGGTCGTGGGTGTGACCGCGTGGCCGGCCGGCAGCGGGTCAGGTGACGGCGCAGGCGGTGTCGTTCAGGGTGAATGCGGTGGGGGCGGAGTTGGTGGTGGCCATCGAGGCGTTGAAGCCGATGGTGGTGGAGCCGCCGGGGGGCAGGGTGCCGTTGAAGTCGACGTTCTTGGCGGTCACCCGGCGCGCGGTCTGCGCCCAGGTGGCCGACCAGCCCTGGCTGAGCTGCTGGCCGTCGTTCCAGTCGAAGGCCAGGGTCCAGCCGGAGACGGCGGTCGTGCCGGTGTTGGTGATCGTCACCGAGCCGGTGAACCCGCCGAACCACTGCGTGCCGACCTTGTACGCCACCGCGCAGTTGCCGGTCACCGGTCCCGAGCCGGTGGTGAGGGAGACGGCGGGGGAGGCGGCTGAGGTGTTGCCCGCCGCGTCGAGGGCGACCACGTAGAAGGAGTACGCGGTCTGGGCGGTGAGCCCGGTCAGCGTCGCCGAGGTGCCGGTGACGGTGCTCACGAGCTGGTCCTGGGCGCCCGCCTCGCGGTAGACGCGGTAGGCGCTGACGCCCACGTTGTCGGTGGCCGCAGCCCAGGAGAGCTTCGCCCCGGTGGCGGTCACCTCGGAGGCGGTGGGGGTGCCCGGTGCGGTCGGCGCCTGGGTGTCGCCGCCGCCGCCGTTGGTGAAGTTCACGTCAGAGCAGTTGTAGAACGCCTCGGGGCTGTCGGACCGCTGCCAGATCGTGTAGATGATGTGCTTGCCCGTCTTGCCGGACGGGAGCTGGGCGCTCCAGCTGTACTCCCCGCCGCCGAGCGGCGGATTGGTGATCGAGTAGAACGGCGTGGCCTCCAGGTCCGACCACTTCAGCGGCTGGCGCGGGTCGAAGCCGTTCTTGGTGACGTACATCTCCCAGGTGCCCGGGTGCGGCGCCCAGGCGTTGTACTTGAAGTCGAACTGGCTGCCCGACCGCAGCGTGGTGGACGGCCAGTCGTCCCTGGCCATGTTGTAGGCGGCGTACTTCGTGGTGCCCGCGCCGCAGAGCTGGCCGTCGGGGATGATCTCCCGGTGACGGCCGGCGGCGTTGGAGATCAGCAACCCGAACCAGTCGTAGAGCGGCTGGGTTCCGCCCTGGGCGACGGCGTCCTTGCAGGCGGCGGAGTCCGGGCTCTCCGGGTTCTCCTGGTAACAGAAATAGGTACGGGTGGCGGGGCTGGTCATCGCGCCATGGGCCAGCGCGGAACTCGTCGGCAGGATGACGAGGAACATGCCGATCAGGCTGACGAGCAGCGCGACAACACCGGCTCTCCGTCGCATTTCCGGGTGCCTCCTTCGAGCGGGAACATGGGAGCGCTCCCAAAGTTGAGTTGTTCCTGTCTGGCGGATCAGCACCTCTTCCGTCAAACCGTCACCCGTGCCCGCCGTACCCTCGCCCCCGCGACTCCCACTCCGACCTGCCCAGACGTACGGCAGGCCGGATTCGGACCGGCGAAAGTTTCAGATTGACCAGATGTCAGGTGGCCTTGTCCGTCTTGGGCCGGCGGCGGCCCGCGACCAGCATGTCGCCCGTCTCGATGGTCTCGTCCACGGTCGGGCGGGTCTCCGACTTGGCGGGGCTGGTCCGGCGGCGACGCTTGGGCGCCTCGTCGGCGTCGCCCTCGTCGTCGCCGGACTCCTGACGCGGGCGAGGCGTCTCGGCGTCCCGCCCCGGCGCGGCCCGCTCGGCCACGGGCTTCTCCGGCACGGCCCGCTCGGTCGTGGGTCGCTCGGTCACCGGCCGCTCGCCCGTGTGCCGCTCGCCCGTGTGCCGCTCGCCTGTGTGCCGCTCGGTCATCGGCTCGCGCAGGGAGGCGAGCACGTCCTCGGCCTCGGAGTCGGCGGCGAAGTCGTCCGCCGCCTCCGCCTCACGCCGCTTGATGACCACCATGTGATCGACCGACAGCCGTCCCGCGCCCGTGACGCCGAGCAGGATCGAGGCGGCGCCGAGCGCGACGATCAGGTTCACGTCGCCGCCGGTCAGCGGCTGACCGGGGTCGCCGCTCGCGACGAAGAAGACCGCCAGGGCCTCGGCGAACAGCAGCAGGCCGCAGAAGGGCACCACGAGCCCCGCCACCAGCAGGGCGCCGCCGATGAGCTCGGTCAGCATGGTCACGGCGGCCCAGACGCCGGGGGCCGGCGCGTCCAGCGCGGCGAACTGGCCGCCCGTCGCGGTGAGCCCGGCCTCCAGCTTGTGCCAGCCGTTGGCGAAGAAGATGCCGCCCACACCGATCCGGGCGGCGAGCGTCGCAAGATCTCGGAGGGTTCGTCGCACGTCACTCATCCCGATAGGCCCAAACCCGGTCGCGCATACATGTCTGACCTCCTGAAGGGGTTCCAAACGTCAAGAAGGGTCATCGTCCGGTGTCCTGCGGGGCACCAGGAAGGCCGCCACCACCGCGGTGAGGCTCAACAGGACGACGCTGACGATCACGGTCGAGTGCAGCGCGGCGATGAAGGCGGCCCGCGCGTCCCGCAGCAGGATCGCGCTGTGCGGCCCGCCGAGCCGCTCCGCGACGTGCGCCGCGGCGGCCAGCGACTGCCTGGCCTGGTTCATCGGACCCTGCGGCACCCCGGCCACCGAGGCGAGGGCGGGCGCGTAGACGATCGTGGTGATCGTGCCGAGGACCGCGATGCCGAGCCCCGCGCCCAGCTCGTAGGCGGTCTCCTCGATCGCCGCCGCGCCCCCGGCCCTCGACTCGGGCGCGGCGGCCATGATCGTGTCGGAGGCCGCGAGCAGCGCCACCTCGACGCCGAAGCCGATGCCCGCGAAGCAGAGGGCCAGCATCACGGGGTGCTGCTCGGTGCCCCAGGTCAGCGTGGGCGTCAGCGACAGCGCGGTGAGCGCCAGGCCGCCGCTCATGGTCGCCCGCAGCCCGCAGCGGCGCAGCAGGTGGGCGGCGGTGAGCCCGCCCGCGATCGCGGCGACCATCAGCGGCAGCATCCGCACCGCCGCCTGCAGCGGGCTGTCGCCGAGCACGAGCTGGAGATACTGCGCCAGCATGAGCTGCAGCCCGACCAGCGCGAACACGGCCAGCAGCACGCTCGCGACCCCGGTCGAGAACGTCCGGTCGCGGAACAGCCCGATCTCCAGCAGCGGATAGGGCAGCCGCCGTTGCCTGCGGACGAACCAGACCAGCAGCCCCGCCCCGCACAGGAAGACCAGCACCGCCGCCGGGCGGCCGAGCAGGTGGCCGGAGCCCGCCTCCTTCAGGCCGAAGGCCAGCGCGAGGATCCCCAGCGTGGACAGCGCCGCGCTCATCGCGTCCCACCGGTGCCCCGGACGGCCGCGCGACTCCGGCAGCAGCCGTGCGGCGGCGGGCAGCAGCACGAGCAGGATCGGCACGTTGATCAGGAAGACCGCACCCCACCAGGCGTGCTCGACGAGCACCCCGCCGACGAGCGGGCCGATCGCCGCCCCGCCCGCCGCGACCGCGCTCCACACGCCGAGCGCGATGGCCCGCTCACGGCGGTCGGTGAAGACCTGGCGGAGGATGGAGAGCGTGGCCGGCATGATCATCGCGCCGCCGACGCCCAGCAGCACCCGGGAGACGATCAGGGCCAGCGGGGTGCCCGCCATCGCCGCCGCCGCCGACGCGATCCCGAAGACCACGTATCCGGTCAGCACCAGCCGCCGCCTGCCGTACCGGTCGCCGAGCGTGCCGAAGGTGACGAGCAGCGGCGCGACCACCAGCGAGTAGACGTCGATGATCCACAGGAGTTCGACCGCGCTGGGCTCCAGCGCGGCGGTCAGCGCCGGGACCGCGATGTGCAGCACCGTCGCGTCCACCGCGATCAGCAGCAGGCTGAAACAGAGCAGCACGAGTATCGACCACCGGTTGGTCCGGTGCTCATCCGTGCTGGTCCCGGCCGGCTCGGCGCGGGAGTCGGTGACTCCGAACGTGATCATAGGCCGCTCAGGGGGTCCCGGCCCGCTTGAACATGCGTGGCAGCTTAGGCCATCTCCCGCGGCCGGGGGCGGGCATCCGCCGATCGGTCCGGCCGTGCGCGCAGCGTCACCGGCCGGTGACGTCCTCTCTAGAGAGATACAGCCGTGTGCCCTGATCTAGGCAAAATGTGCTGACGCGCGGACGATGGCGATCGTGGCCAGGCAATCCGAGGACCGGCAACCGTCGTCGATTCCGCCTCCCTCACCGACCACCCGGCACCCCGGGTGAGGCCGGCCCTGCGAGGGAGAGGCGACGCGGGCGCGCCCGGTCCGCCCGCCAGGAAACCCGCGGCGGGGCCGGGCACCGCACGGGAGTGGTGTGTCACGGCGATCGCCCGGCTCGACGCGGACCGGCCGGAGACGGCGCTGCAGGCCGCCCGTGAGGCGATCAGGCGCGACCCGTCCCTCGACTGGGCGCACCGGCTCGCCAGCCTGGCGCTGGAGCGGCTGGGCCGGGACACCGACGCCGTCGTCTCCGCCGAGCAGGCCGTACGGCTGGCGCCCGGCGCGTGGACCGCGCGGCTACGACTGGGCGGCGCGTTGCGGCGGGTGCCGGGGCGCTGGCGCGAGGCGTCGGCCCAGGCGGCCAGGGCCGTGTGGTTCGCCCCCGGGGAGCCTGACGCGCACGTGCTGGCCGGCGACCTCGCCCTCGTCCGGGGCGAGCACCGGCGGGCCGCCGGCGCCTACCGGACCGCGCTGCGCGCCGCGCACGACCACCCTGGCGCGCGGATCAACCTCGGCCTGGCCCTGCTGCGCTGGGAGCGGCGGCGCACGCACCACGACCCCGCCTGGACCGCCGACCCGAAGGACACCGGCCGGACGCGGCGGGCCCTCGCGGTCTGGTCCCGGCAGGTCCGGCTCCTGCTCGCGGTGGCGCTGTGCGCGGCGGCGGCTCTCGCCCACTGGCCCGGACACCACGCCCAGGCCCGGTTCGCCGGCGTGGCGGTGCTGCTCCTGGTCCTGGCGCCGACGGTACGGCAGGCCAGAAGGGTCCGCCTGTGGTCCCATGTCCCCCGGATGCTCGCCCGCGACGTGTGGCTGACCGTGTCCGTCGCGCTGGCCCCGCTGACCGTCGCCGCCTACGCCGCCGCCGTCCTCACCCTGCCCGCCTTCCCGGTCGCCACGTCCGCCGGCTCAGGACCGGATCCGCTGTGGGCCGGGCTGTCCGGGCTGGTGGTGTTCAACGGGCCGGCCGTCATGACGCTGCGACTGCTGGCCGAGGCGTGGCGTGGCCGGCCCGTGCGGGCGGTGGCCGAGTTCGCCGCCGCCATGTCCGAGCGCACGGCGAGGCGGGACGCGGACATCGGCGTCTGGATCATCACGATGCGGGCGTGGTCGCTCGTGCTGCTGGGAGCGGCGGCCGCCCTGACGATCTCCGCGCCGTGGCCGGTGGCGGGCGTGCTCGCCGTACCGGCCGGGCTGGCGGTCGCGCGGCGGCGGGCCCGGCTCGGCGGGCACCTGCGCGAGATCCTCGCCGCCGACCGGTTGCTCGGCCTGGCCCTGCTTCTCCTGTTCGCGGCGTCGGCGGCCCTGGCGGCCGCGGGCGTCGGGATGACGGTGTCGGGGTCGCCGCCCGGGTCACTGCCTGGGTCACTGCCTGGGTCGCCGGCCGTGTCGCTGTCCGGGGCGGTCGTCGTGTGGGGATGGCGGGCCGGGGCGGGGGCGCTGGGCGCGGTGGTGGTCGTGTTCGGCGTGCGGGCGGCTTGGGCGTGGTGGCGGGGGGCGCCGGGGCCGTGGCGGGGGGCGCTGATCATGGGGGCGGGATGCGGGGGACGGCTGCCGGGGGACGCGCGGCCGTCCGTCGGGCTGAGCGACGAGGTCCGCCGCGCCTTCGTGTCCTCACGGAGCGTCGTGCTCTCCTACGCCGGCGACGGCGGCCCGAGGGCGCTCGCCGTCGGCGCGGTCACCTCCGTCGGGTCCGGCGGAGAGCTGCGGCTGATCGTCGCCGACGAGGCGTGGCAGGCGGCGGAGCGCGACCCGAAGGTGGCCGTGTTCGCCGCCGACCCGGCCGGTCGCCGTTTCTGGGCCGAGGTGCGCGGGATCGCGGTCGGCGACCCGGCGGCGGAGATCCTGCGCGTCACTCCCGAGCAGGTCATCGTGGGGGAGTACCCCGGACGTCATCAGGGCCGGAGGAGGTAATCGCACAAGCCTTGCCGAGAGGTGACATTCCGCTGCCCTGGAGCGCCTTTCTTCGTTCCGCACGCCACGCCGAAACGCGGAACGGGCACAGATCCCCAAACGCCGCTCGGGTGCGGTATAACCAGGGGCGGACCGGGGAGGCGTGATGCGGGAACCCGACAGGGCCCGGCCGGCGGGGCGCGCAAAGGCCAGGGATCTGTTCGAACAGGTGCGATTGCGCTATTTCCGGATTCCACCACACCTGCGCCGAGCCGGTTTCGTGGTGATCGTAATCGGCTCGGTGGGGGTCGCGGCGGCGGCCGGCTGGGACATGTTCCAGACGTTCCTGCTGACGCTGATCCTGCTCTCCTTCGTCGCGCTGACGCTGCGCTTCCCCCGCGCCGCCGCCACGGCCCTGGTGCTGGCCGGGTGGGCGGCGCTGCTGCCGGTCTTCGTCGCGCTCTTCGAGCCGCAGTCACCGGCGCCCATCCTGCTCATGATCCTCGGCATCGCGGTGGCCGCCACGGCGCACCTGATCCGCTGGGTCGCACCCTGGGTGACGACCCTGGCGGCGCTGGCCGCCGCGGGCGCGCTCGCCACCGCGTTCTCCTTTCTCGCGCCGGCCGCCGCGGTGCTGGTCGCCTACGTCGCGGCCGGGGCGGTGCTGCTCTTCCGGCTGGTGATCGCGCGCCGGGAGCGGGCGGCGCTCGCGGCCCGCGAGCAGCCCGTCAGGGTTCGGGTCCGCGGCGGAGGCCCGAGCCAGCCGGCCACGGAGCGGGCGGCGCCGCCGCCGATCTCGGTCGAGGACGCGCTCGGCGAGCTGGAGAGCATGATCGGGCTGCTGCCCGTCAAGGAGCAGATGCGGTCCATCGCCGCCTCGATAGAAGCCTCCCGGCTGCGCGCGGAAGCGGGATACACCACCGGTCCGCCGATGCGGCACTTCGTCTTCATCGGCCCGCCCGGCACCGGCAAGACCAGCGTGGCCCGCACGGTGGCCAAGATCTTCTACGCGTTCGGGCTGCTGGAGACGCCTTACGTGGTCGAGGCGCAGCGCGCCGACCTGGTGGGCGAGTTCCTGGGCGCGACCGCGATCAAGACCAACGAGCTGATCGACCGGGCGCTCGGCGGCGTTCTGTTCGTCGACGAGGCCTACGGCCTGATGAACTCCGGCGACGGCCAGGCCGACCGGTTCGGCGCGGAGGCCGTGCAGACCCTGCTCAAACGGGCCGAGGACGACCGTGACCGCCTGATCATCATCCTCGCCGGCTACGAGAAGGAGATGGGCGCCTTCCTGTCCTCCAACCCGGGGCTGTCCTCCCGGTTCTCCACCCGGGTCCAGTTCCCCGGCTACTCCGCCGAGGAACTGCTGCTGATCACCGAGCTGATCCAGCGCGGCCGGGGCGACCGGCTCGCCGAGGACGCCCGCCCGGTGCTCGCCGGCCTCCTGGAGGACGTCGCCCGCCGTGGTTCCGTCGACGAGCTGGGCAACGCCAGGTTCGCCCGCAGCCTGGTGGAGGCGGCGGCGCAGGCCCGTGACGTCCGGGTGGTCGGCGGCGGCGGCTCGCCGAGCACCGCCGACCTGGTGACCACGAGCAGCGCCGACGTCGCCAAGGCGTTCAGCGAGCTGACCGCCCGCTTCCGCGGCTACCAGGCCACCCCCACGCTGGAGGAGGCGCTGGCCGACCTCGACGAGATGGCCGGCCTCGAGCCGGTCAAGCGGCAGGTCCACGCGATCACGGCGCAACTGCGGGTCGCGCGGATGCGCCAGGAACAGGGCCTGCCCACTCCGCCGCAGATGCGGCACTTCGTCTTCGTCGGCCCGCCGGGCACCGGCAAGACCACGGTCGCCCGCATCCTGGGCCGCATCTTCGCCGCGCTCGGCCTGCTCTCCAAACCCGACGTGGTGGAGGCGCAGCGGGCCGACCTGGTGGGCCAGCACCTCGGCGCGACCGCGATCAAGACGAACGAGCTGGTCGACCGGGCGCTCGGCGGTGTGCTGTTCGTCGACGAGGCGTACAGCCTGGTCAACGCCGGCTACCAGGGGGGCGACGCGTTCGGCGCGGAGGCCGTGCAGACCCTGCTCAAACGGGCCGAGGACGACCGCGACCGCCTGGTGATCGTGCTGGCCGGGTACGCCGGTGAGATGGACCGCTTCCTGGCCACCAACCCGGGGCTGGCCAGCCGTTTCAACCAGCGGGTCGGCTTCCCTTCCTACGCGCCGCAGGAGCTGGCCCAGATCGCCGAGCTGCTGGCCGAGCGGGCCGGCGACCGGTTCGACGAGGCCGCCCGCCGTGACCTGGCCGAGGTGTTCTCCTGGGTCTGCGACGAGCGGCTGATCGACGGGCTCGGCAACGGCCGCTTCGCCCGCTCCCTGTTCGAGCGCGCCGCGATGCGCCGTGACGTGCGCCTCGCCGCCAGGGGCGGATCCGCCAGCGCGGCCGACCTGACCACCATCATGAGCGAGGACGTCCGGGCGGCCGTGGACGAGCTCGCCGACCGCTGAGCGCGAAGCTGTCCCTTTCCGTGTGCGTTTGACTACACTCTGCTTTCATTGGAGTGTCGCCGGAAGGGGGATGATGGCGGGTTTCCTGCTGCGCAGGCTGATCAACTACGTCGTGCTCATCGCCGTCGCCACCAGCCTCGCCTACCTGCTCGCCGCGGGCACGCTCGACCCGCGGTCCAACTACCAGGAGCGCAACCCGCGCCCGCCCGAGTCCGTCGTCGACGCCCGGCTCGACGACCTCAACCTCAACGACAAGTCACCGCTGTTCACGCGCTACCTCACCTGGGCCGCCGGCGTCGTGCGCGGCGACTTCGGCGAGACGGTCACCGGCGATTCGGTGAACGACGATCTGCGGCGCCGGGCGGGCGTGACGCTCCGGCTGATGCTCACCGGCCTGGCCGTGGGCAGCGTCACCGGCGTGCTGGTGGGCGCCTGCGCCGCCGTCCGGCAGTACGGCGTGCTCGACCGGGTCACCACCGGCCTGTCCTTCGCCGTGCTGGCCATTCCCACGGTGGTGCTGGCCAACATGCTGGTCATCGGCGCGACCTGGTTCAACGATCTGGTCGGCGCGAAGGTCCTGCTGGTCAGCGGGGAGGTCACGCCCGGCCTGACCGGCGGCTGGCTCGCCCGGCTGCTCGACCGGGCGCAGCACCTCGTGCTGCCGACGATCTCCCTCTCGCTGGCGCTGGCCGCCGTCTACAGCCGCTACCAGCGCAACCTGATGCTCGACGTGCTCGGGGCCGACTTCGTCCGCACGGCGATGGCCAAGGGCCTGCGCAGGCGCACCGCGCTCGTCAAGCACGCCCTGCGCACCGCCGTGATCCCGGCGGTGACCTACTTCGCCTTCACCTTCGGCACCCTGCTGGTCGGCACCACCTTCACCGAGAAGATCTTCGGCTGGCACGGCCTGGGCGAGCAGCTCATCGACTCCATCTTCACCAATGACGTGAACACCGTGGCCGCGATCAGCTGCGTCGCCGCGTTCGCCGTGCTGGTGGCCGCGCTGGCCGCCGACGCGCTGCACGCCGCGCTCGATCCCCGGGTCCGGGCGGGGTGAGACGGTGACGCTCTCCAGGGAGGAGCTCGCGCGGGTCTCGGCCGGCGCCGGGCGGCTCGCCGTGCCCTCGCGGGGGCGGCTGGTCGCGGGCAGGTTCCTCCGCTCGGGGCAGGGCAGGTCCGGGGCCGCGCTGCTGGCGCTGGTGTTCCTGCTCGCCTTCGCGGGCCCGCTGGCCGGCCGATGGAGCCACACCGACAAGGACTTCCTGGCCTTCCTGCAGCCGCCCTCGGCGCTGCACTGGTTCGGCACCCTCCAGACGGGCGCCGACGTGTACGCGGTGACGCTGCGCGGCCTGCAGCGGTCACTGGTCGTGGGCCTGCTCGCGGCCGTGCTCTCCACCGTGCTCGCCGCGCTGGTCGGCGCGTTCGCCGGCTACTTCCTCGGCTGGACCGAGCGCACCCTGATGTGGGTCACCGACCTGCTGCTGGTGCTGCCGGCCTTCCTGATCCTCGCGGTCATGTCGCCGCTGTTCTCCAGCGGCCAGTGGCCGCTGTTCGTCGCCATGCTGGCGCTGTTCCTGTGGATGGTGACCTCGAAGATCGTCCGTGGCATGACCATCTCGCTCAGGGAGCGGGAGTTCGTCCAGGCGGCGAGGTTCATGGGGGTCCCGCCGGTGACGATCATCTTCCGGCACATCCTGCCGAACCTGTCGTCCCTGCTGGTCGTCGACGCGACCCTGAACGTCAGCGCGGCGATCCTGACCGAGACCAGCCTGTCCTACTTCGGGTTCGGCATCCAGCCGCCCGACGTCTCGCTCGGCACCCTGATCGCCGACGGGACCAGGACCGCCACCTACGCGCCGTGGACGTTCTGGTTCGCGGCCGGCCTGCTGATCGTCACGGTGCTGGCTGTCAACCTCATCGGCGACTCCCTGCGTGACGCCCTCGACCCTGAGAGGCCGGGATGATCGAGCCCATACTGCGGGTCACCGACCTGCACGTCTCCTTCGGCGCGGTGCCCGCCGTACGGGGGATGAGTTATGAGCTGGCGGCCGGCGAGGTGCTGGGCATCGTGGGGGAGTCGGGGTCGGGCAAATCGGTGGCGGCGCTCGCGGTGATGGGGTTGCTGCCGCGGGGCGCGCGGGCCTCCGGTTCGGTACGGCTGCGCGGGACCGAGATCCTCGGCGCGACGGATAAGGGGCTCGCCGCCTACCGGGGCAAGACGATCTCCATGGTGTTCCAGGACCCGTTGTCCGCCCTCACCCCCGTCTACCGGGTCGGCGACCAGATCGCCGAGGCGGTGCGCGTCCACCAGCGGACCGGCAGGGGGCAGGCCGCCAGGCGCGCGGTCGAGTTGCTCGACCTGGTCGGCATCCCGGAGCCCGGACGGCGGGCGCTGGCCTTCCCGCACGAGTACTCCGGCGGCATGCGCCAGCGCGCGATGATCGCGATGGCGATCGCCAACGACCCCGACGTGATCATCTGCGACGAGCCGACCACGGCGCTCGACGTGACGGTCCAGGCGCAGGTGCTGGAGGTGCTGAAGACGGCACGCGGGGAGACCGGCGCGGCGATCGTCATGATCACGCACGATCTCGGGGTGGTGGCCGGGTTCGCCGACCGCATGCTGGTGATGTACGCGGGCCGGCCGGTCGAGACCGGCTCCGTCGAAGACGTCTACTACCGCACGCGCATGCCGTACACCCTGGGGTTGCTCGGTTCGGTGCCGCGGCTCGACCGGGGCGGGAGGCTGGTCCCGATCGAGGGCCACCCGCCGTCGCCGGGGGCGTTGCCGCCGGGCTGCGCCTTCCAGCCGCGTTGCCCCATGGCGGTCGCCGCCTGCGGTACGGCGGAGCCCGTGCTCGAACCCGTGCTCGAACCCGTGCTCGAACCCGTGCCCGAATCTGTGGGCGGTCCCCGGCATCTGGCGGCGTGCTTCAGGGCGGCGGAGGTCCGTAGCCCGGTGCGGAGCGAGAACGCGCCGGGGGAGGGGAGGGCGCGGCCGGAGCCGATCGTCCTGGGGGTTGACGGGTGTGGGGTGTCTCGGGCGGTCGATGCCGGTGGTGTCGGGGTGCGGCCGGAGTCGGTTGTGCTGGGGGTTGACGGGTGTGGGGTGTCTCGGGCGGTCGACGCCGACGGTGTCGGGGTGCGGCCGGTGCCGGTCGTCCTTGAGGTTGACGGGCTGACCAGGCACTACCCGGTGACGAAGGGCACGTTGCTGCGGCGCAGGGTGGGCACGGTGCGCGCGGTCGACGGTGTGACCTTCGACCTGCGCGAGGGGGAGACGCTGGGACTCGTCGGCGAGTCGGGGTGCGGCAAGACCACCACGCTGATGGAGATCCTCCGGCTGGTGCGCCCGGCGGCCGGCCGGATCGCGGTGCTCGGCAGGGACACCGCGCGGGTGACCGCCGCCGACCGGATGGCGATCCGCCGCGACCTGCAGGTGGTGTTCCAGGATCCGATGGCCTCGCTCGACCCGAGGATGACCGTCCACGACATCGTCGCCGAGCCGTTGCGCGCGCATCGGATGGGCAGGCCGGGACCACGTGTGCGCGAGCTGCTCGAACTCGTCGGCCTCGATCCCGACCACGCGGCCCGCTACCCGAGGGAGCTGTCCGGCGGGCAGCGGCAGCGGGTCGGCATCGCCAGGGCCCTCGCGCTGGAGCCGCGGCTGGTCGTGCTCGACGAGCCGGTCTCGGCCCTGGACGTCTCGATACAGGCGGGAGTGATCAACCTGCTCGACGATCTGAGATCGAGGCTCGGCCTGTCCTACCTGATCGTCGCGCACGACCTCGCGGTGGTCAGGCACATCGCGGACCGGGTCGCGGTGATGTACTCGGGACGGATCGCGGAGATCGGCCGGGCCGACCGGATCTACGCCGCGCCCGCGCATCCCTACACCGAGGCGCTGTTGTCGGCGGTTCCGGTGCCCGACCCGGTGGTGGAACGTTCCAGAAGGCGGATCCTGCTCGACGGCGACCTGCCGGGGCCGATGGGCCGGCCGTCGGGCTGCCGGTTCCGGGGCCGGTGTCCCAGGTTCGCGGTGCTCGGAGCGGGCGAGCGGGATCGGTGTGTCGCGGAGGAGCCGGAGATCCGATGGTCCGGTGGGGATCAGGGCGCGGCCTGTCATTATGCGAGCTTTTAAGGGGATATAGTGCGAATTTTCGGGGTGGTTGTGCTGTGCGGCACCCTCGTGGCGGCCGGCGCGCTGGCGGGCTGCGCCAGCCGGCCCAAGGTGGCGGGCTCCGACATGGGCTCGTCGGTCAAGGCCTTCGACATCAACCAGCTCTCCCGTGACCAGATCAAGGACGGCGGCACCCTGCGCTGGGGGATCAACGAGTATCCCGCCCAGTGGAACCTCAACCACGTCGACGGCAACCTGATGCACGTCAGGTCGATCGTCTCGGCCCTGCTGCCCGCGCCGTTCCGCTCCGACGAGATGGCCACCATCTCGGTCGACCACGACTACCTGATCGACGGCAAGATCACCGCGAGCCGGCCCAAACAGGTCGTGACCCTCACCCTGAACCCCCGGGCCAGATGGTCGGACGGCCGCCCGATCACCTGGCAGGACTACGAGGCCCAGTGGAAGGCCATGCGAGGTGAGAACGCCGACTACCGCGTCACCAGCATGACCGGCTACCAGGACATCGAAAGCGTGGCCAGGGGCAAGGACGACTACCAGGTGGTCATCACCTTCGAGCGCCCGTTCGGCGACTGGCAGTCGCTGTTCGGCCCGCTCTACCCCAAGACGGCCAACGCCACCCCGAACGCCTTCAACACCGCCTGGCTGAACAAGATCCCCGTCACCGCCGGCCCGTTCACCCTCCAGGGCTTCGACCCGACCGCCAAGACCATCACCCTCGCCCGCGACCCGAAATGGTGGGGCGCGAAGGCCAAGCTCGACCAGATCATCTTCCGTGCCCTGGAGAGCGACGCCCTGGTCGGCGCCTTCTCCAACGGAGAGCTCGACCTCTTCGACGTCGGCCCCTCCGCCCCCGACTACGCCCGCGCCAAGAACACCCGCGACGCCGTCGTACGGCAGGCCGCCGGCCCCGACTTCCGCCACCTCACGATGAACGGCCAGAGCGAGATCCTCAAGGACCCCGCCGTCCGCCAGGCCATCGCGATGGGCGTCAACCGCCAGGCCATCGCCCAGTCAGACCTTCAGGGCCTCGGCTGGCCGATCACCCTGCTCGGCAACCACTTCTTCATGAACTCCCAGAAGGGCTACCACGACAACTCCGGCGAGATCGGCGTCTACGACCCGGCCAAGGCCAGACAGCGGCTCGACGCGGCGGGCTGGCGGCTCACCGGACGGGTCAGGGAGAAGGACGGCAGGCAACTCAGGCTGCGCTTCGTGATGCCCTCCGGGCTGCAACTCAGCAAGTCGGAGGGCGAAATGGTGCAGAGCATGCTGCAGCAAGTGGGCGTCAAGGTGGTCCTGCAGGCGGTGCCAGGTGACGATTTCTTCGGGAAGTACATCATCCCCGGCAACTACGACCTGACCGCCTTCTCCTACATCGGCACGCCGTACCCCGTCTCCAGTTCCTACGGGCAGTATGTCAACGCGATGACCGACTCCACCGGCCAGCGGCAGTGGAACGCGAACCTGGGAAGGATCGGCGTCCCCGAGATCGACAAGGCTCTGCAGCGGGCCGCCGTCGAACTCGACCCGGCACGGGCCCGCGCCGCGACCAACGTCGCCGACGCACTCATCTGGCGGCAGGTCAATGTGCTGCCCCTCTACCAGCGCCCGCAGAACGTCGCCGTCAAGTCCACCCTCGCCAACGCCGGCGCCCGCGGCTTCTACGACCTCCGCTACGCCGACATCGGTTTCACCCGCTAGACCCTCCACGTCGGGTGGTCACCGGGGGTGCTCGGGTCGCCGCCTTCGGTTCCGCGATGTCGTCGCTGCTCGGGTCATGTCTGTCCTGATCAGCCTTTGGCGGTGGCTCGCCGTACGCCGGAGGGCTCCTGCCTCGGGTCGCCACTCTCCGGAAGGAGAGGTCACGGTGCGGGCCTTTCGCATGTTCCGGCGTGAGAGCGCCGGCGCGACACACTGCGGCCGCGCCCTCTTCGCGGATGTGCCGGCGGTTACGGCTCGGTTGCCGTCTTGACCAGCCGGAAGGTGATGGCGGAGCCGGGGCGGAGCTGGGCGGCGAGTGAGAGGTCGCGGGTGGTGAGGACGCCGACGACGGGGTAGCCGCCGGTCGGCGGGTGGTCGGCGAGGAAGATGATCGGCTGCCCGTCCGGCGGCACCTGGACGGCCCCCGCGACCATGCCCTCGCTGGGGATCTCGCCGGCGCGGGCCCGTTCGAGCGCCGCGCCGGTCAGACGCACCCCCACCCGGTTGCTGTTCTGACTCACCTTGTAAGGCCCGCCGCAGAGGACGTCCAGGGTGCCCGGGGCGAACCAGTCGTCCCGGGGGCCGGGGACGACGCGCAGCACCGGCTCGCCGGGGAGCGTGAGCGGGGGAGCGGCGTCCGTCGTGATCGGGCCGAGGCCGGCGACCGGTCCCGCCGCGAGGTGGTCGCCCCGGCGCAACGGCGCGGGACCGAGGCCGGACAACGAGTCGGTCGACCTGCTGCCGAGCACCGGCGGAGCGTCGACCCCGCCCCGGACGGCCAGATAGGTGCGCAGCCCGAAGCCGGGGGTCCCGACCGCCAACTCGGTCCCCGGCGGAACCCAGATCGGCGCGAACATCCCCGCCGGCCGGCCGGCGGGCGTCAGGCGCAACGGGCAGG
Organism: Dolomitihabitans soli; assembly: GCF_022213955.1. Lineage (GTDB taxonomy): Bacteria > Actinomycetota > Actinomycetes > Streptosporangiales > Streptosporangiaceae > Streptosporangium_A > Streptosporangium_A soli. Next base: position 74,571 of record NZ_JAKNTW010000033.1, read on the forward strand.
GCGCTCCGGTGAGCGCGATCCAGCGCCCTCCGGCGAACCGCAGCCGCGCTCCGCCGTAGGTCAGTTCGATCGCCGCGTGGCCCTCCGGGTTGCCGACGAGCCGGTTGGCCAGCTTGAGGCTGCGCGTGTCCGCCGCCCCCGAACGGGGGACCCCGAGGTGCGCGTACCCCGGCCGCCCGAGATCCTGCACGGTTGCGTACGGCCCCGGCCGAAGGACCTCGATCACGTGCCGGCCACCTCGAAACGGACCCGCATGCCCGGCCGGAGGACCGACGGCGGGTCGGCGCGCACGTCCCACACGGGAGTCGTGGTGTGGCCGAGCAGCCGCCAGCCGCCGGGCGAGGCCGAGGGATACACCGCGGCGTACGGCCCCGCCACGGCGACCGCGCCGGCCGGTACCGAGGTGCGCGGGGTCGCCAGGCGTGGCACGTGCAGCTTGGGGTCGAGGCCGCTCAGGTAGGCGAAGCCGGGCGCGAAGCCGAGCCAGCCGACCACCAGCTCCCTGCGGCTGTGCCGGGCGACGACCTCCTCCGTGGACAGCCCGGTGATCTCCGCGACGTCGGCCAGGTCGTCACCGTCGTAGATCACCGGAATGGTGACGACCTCCTGGCGGATCTCCCGTGCCGAGGGCCCGGCGGCGCTCGCCGTACGGACCAGGGCGGACAGGTGCCCGCGCAGGCGTGACAGGTCGGCGCCGGGCGCGACGACGAGAACCGTGGCGGGACCGGGAACGATCTCCACGACGCCGCCCGGCCGGTCCGCGCGGAGCAGCGCGTCGAGCCGGTGCGACACCGTCAAGGTGCCGGTCTCCACGAGCAACGCGTCCTCACCGGCCCGCCGGATCACAACCTCGTTCCCCGACCCGCCTCCCGCGCCGTTCCCCGACCCGCCTTTCGCGTCGTTCCCCGGTCGGCCTTTCGCGTTGTTCCCCAGCCCGCCATCTTCCGCGTCGTTTCCCGGTCGGCTCCCCGCGTCGTTGCCAGGCACGCCCGGCGCGTCCCCCTCCGGGGCCGGCGCGTGTGCTTCGGCCGGGCGGTTCGCGGGGTGTCCGCCGGAGGTCACGAGAAGGGCCGGAGGGTGACGCCGGCGGCGATGAGCGACTCGCGGACGGCACGGGCCAGGCCGACGGCACCCGGGGTGTCGCCGTGCACGCAGATCGAGCGGGCGTCGACCGCCACCTCCGAAGAGTCGGAGGCGGTCACGGTGCCCTCGACGGCCATCCGCACGGCCCGCGCCGCGACCACGCCGGGATCGTGCAGCACCGCCCCCGGCTCGCGTCGCGAGACCAGTGTGCCCGCCGGCGTGTAGGCCCGGTCGGCGAAGGCCTCGGTGATTGTCGCGACGCCCTGCGCGGCCGCCACCGCGTGTACGGCGGAGCCCGGCAGGGTCAGCACCGGCATGCCGGGAGAGTAGTCGGCGACGGCGGTGACCAGGGCCTCGGCCTGCTCGGCGTCGCGGCAGATCCGGTTGTAGAGGGCGCCGTGCGGTTTGACGTAGGAGACGCGGCCGCCCATCGCCCGGGCGATTCCGTCGACGGCGGCGAGCTGGTAGAGAATCTCGGCGCAGAGTTCCTCGGGGTCGACGTCCATCTCCCGCCGCCCGAACCCGGCCAGATCGCGGTAGGACACCTGGGCGCCGATCGTCACCCCTCGGTCGACGGCCGCCGCGCAGGTGCGGCGGATCGTGACCGGATCACCCGCGTGGAACCCGCAGGCGAGGTTGGCGCTGGTCACGATGTCGAGCAGGGCGTCGTCGTCACCGAGCCGCCAGATGCCGAATCCCTCACCGAGATCGGCATTGAGATCGATCACCTTCACACCTCTCACCCTAGCGGGCCGCCCGCCTCCCGGACCGAGACGAGGACACGCGGGACCGCACCGCCCGAGCCCTGCCGTCGCGGCAACGGTCCGGCGCCGGAGGAGATGGCCGGGGAGCCGGCCGAAACGGTGACCGGCCACGCGCGCCTGAGAAGCGTTGACCCCGCGGACGTTCGCCACTTACGGCGAGTGGGGGTGGAACGTGGCGTGCCGTACGAAAGAGCCCTAGATGGGTCCGGCGCCGGAGGAGATGGCCGGGGAGCCGGTCGAAACGGTGACCGGCCACGCGCGCCTGAGAAGCGTTGACCCCGCGGACGTTCGCCACTTACGGCGAGTGGGGGTGGAACGTGGCGTGCCGTACGAAAGAGCCCTAGATGGGTCCGGCGCCGGAGGAGATGGCCGGCGGGCCGGCCGAAACGGTGACCGGCCACGCGCGCCTGAGAAGCGTTGACCCCGCGGACGTTCGCCACTTACGGCGAGTGGCAGAGGTGGCACGCCGTACGATGAGAACTCAGAGTGGTGGTGAGTCTGGGATATCCGCGATGTCGTCGAACGCGTCCGCGAGTTCGTCGGGGTGGTCGCCGATGCGTTCGGCGATCTCGATGAGCACGTGCAGCACGTCGTGGCGGTCGTGGCCGAGGTCGAGGAGGCGCTGCGCGGCCTCCCAGAGCTGCGGCGGGTCGCCCTCCCACAGCCGGGTGGCGATCTCCTCGTGCCAGGCCAGGTGCTCGTCGTAGTCGGGACGGTTGCGCTCGGCGACGTGGTCGACCTGGAGCAGCACCCTGCGGTCGCCCTCGTCGGCCGGGTTGAGCGCGTCGAGCAGGATGTCGCCGTGCGCGCCCTGCAGATAGGGGAAGGCGAACGCGCGGCGGGCCAGCGCCGACAGGTCGCCGTCCGGCAGCAGCCGCTCCACCAGTTCGCGGTCGAGCCCGAAGCTGGTCGGGTCGCGGTAGGCGTCGGGAAAGCGGGCGGTGGCCTCCCAGATCGCGTCGAGCGTCGCGCGCAGTCCCTCCTCGGGCAGGGCGGTGCGCTGCCCCGCGAACCGCGCCCAGGCCGACAGGACGTACGGCACGGCCTCCTGCTCGGCGAGGCTCAGCATCACCTTGTTCGGCAGCCACTCCAGCAGGAACGTCTCGCACTTGGTCGGGCTGACCCGGAGCGGTCGCCCGAAGTCCTGCTCGCAGCCGTAGTCGATGATGTGGTCGGCGCAGCGCGAGGCGGCCGAGGGGTCGGACAGGTGCTCGGCCGCGTCGGAGGCGAGGAACTCGGCGGCGAGCATCGCCCGGCGCTCCCGGCTGTAGGGGGCCTCGGTGTGCAGCGGCGCGGGACGCTTGCGGCCGGGAGGCAGCGCCTTGATCCGGGACCGCGCGAAGGCGTGGTAGGTGCCGTAGCTCTGGCTGACCGGGGGCGGTCCGGTGCGGTTGAAGGCGTTTCTGGTGGCCTTCATCGCCGACTCCAGCATCGCCCTGGCCTGCTGCGGTTCGAGCTCCTCGAAGCGCAGCATCGGGTTGGCCCCGGCCTCCGCGCCCGCCTGTTCGAGCAGCTTCTCCACCTGGGAGGACACCCAGACGTCACGGGCCATGCCGCGCATGTTGTAGTCGACGACGACGACCAGCGCGTGCCGGTCCTCGCCCGGGGCGCCGCCGTCGGGCCCGCGGTAGGCGAAGGTGCACACGACGGTGTCCTGATCGCCGTAGGCGTCTCTGGAGACGAAGCAACCGGCGGGCTTGACCGCGCCCACCCGGTCGGCCCAGCGCGGCCTGGCCACGCCGGACTCCATCAGCGCGAGTGCCGCGCCCTCGGCCTTGGCCGCCTGCCGCGCGGTGCCCAGATAGGCCATCGCGACCAGCAGGGTCAGCCCCGCGGGCGTGCCGGCCTTCGCCGCGTAGTCGACCAGCCCCTCACCCAGCACCTGCTCCACATCGCCACCGCGCAGGCGCTTGCCCCACCAGGCGCCGATCATGTCCGACACCATCAACTCGGCGTCGAGAGGACTGCGCACGGCGAGGAGCTCCCGGGCGGCCAGCAACATCTCCGCGAAGACGTCGTCCGGCGGCGGGCTCTCCTGTGGTGCTCTGCGGTGCTTTCGGATCACGCAACCTCCTGGGCAGGCGGCGCGTGCAGGGCGGATCGCTCGCTCACGCACCCCTCCCGTTTCGGCTGCGTGGGCAGAAGGCGACCGTGTGCTTCACGCCTCAACCTTCTCGCATTCCGGGGCCGAACGGTGCGTAGAACGCGGCCCGGTGACCCCTATGTTACCGAGCAGATCGGGGCGGCGGCGCGGAGTTGACGATCGCGAGCAGGTGTTCTCTCGCGACCCGTTCCACGACGTCCGGGGTGGGAGGGATGCCGAGATGGTCGGCGCAGGCCCAGACATCGGTGACGCACCGGCCCACGGTATCGGCGGGGACCTTGCGGAACTCGGCGGCCAGACGGGCGCTCACCCGGTCACAGAGTGCGGTGTCACCGACGCTGACACGTGTGGCGAGAGCGGGCATAGAAGTCGCATTTCCTCGCTTTAAAGGGCTGGCGATCCCATTTCATCTCTTCTCGCGCGAGTGTCAAGCCCCTCATCGGTGACATGCGAAGCTGGTCCCATGCGCATCCAGCTCGCCCAGCGGGCCGAGGCCGACGAACTGCTCGGCCGCAACCCGCTCGCTCTGCTGATCGGCATGCTGCTCGACCAGCAGGTGGCCATGGAATGGGCCTTCACGGGCCCCTACACGATCGCCGAGCGGCTCGGCCACGACCTCACCGCCGAGGAGCTCGCCGGATACGATCCCGAGGCTTTCGCGGAACTTCTCGCCCGCAAACCCGCCGTCCACCGCTACCCTTCGTCGATGGCCAAGCGCGTCCAGCAGTTGGCCGCCTACCTCGTCGATCACTATGACGGGTCGGCGGAAGGGCTCTGGCGTGACGCGGCCGACGGCCGGGAGCTGTACCGGCGCCTGACCGCCCTGCCGGGCTTCGGCAGGCAGAAGGCGCAGATCTTCCTCGCCCTGCTGGGCAAGCAGATGGGGGTGCGGCCCCCCGGCTGGCGTGAGGCGGCGGGGGCGTACGGCGAGGACGGTTCGTTCCGCTCGGTCGCCGACGTGATCGACGATGACAGCCTGGCGCGGGTGCGGGCCGCGAAGCAGGAGGCGAAGCGGGCGACGAAGGGGAAGTAGCTTGATCGTGCTGCGGGCGGTGGGGCGTTTTTGACAGTATGCGTTGACCGCATAGCGGCCAGGGCTTCCGTACGCGCATGCCCATCGCCGATGATGTACTGCAGGATCCGGTCCCCCGGAGCCGCGCTAGACCGATTCTCGAGTTTGGAGATGTGCCTCGTGGGAGACCCTGGCACGCGACGGAGGTGCCGACCATGAGCGCCGAGACCTCCGTTCCCCGTCCCCGGGAGTCGGGTGTGGACATCTCAGATTCCGGCCTGCTCAACGGTCTGGTCTTCCAGACTCCCTACGCCTTCGCCTTCTTCGACCCCGCCGGCCGTGTCCAGCGGGTCAACGACGTCTTCGTCGAGGTGGTGGGCGTTCCCGCCGATCGCCTGATCGGCCGGCTGCCCAGTGAGACGCTGGCTGCCGACCTCACCGCCCTGATCGAGGGCGCGGTGCGCGACGTGGCCGACGGCGGGCAGGGCATCGACGACGGCGACCACCGGGTCCGGGTCAGGTCCGCCGACGGCGAGACCAGCCACTGGACCTTGTCGTTCTCGCCGGTCAACGACGACGAGGGCGTGCTGCGCGCCGTGGTCCTGGTCGGCGTCGACATGACCGAGAGCAGGCAGACCGAGGAGGACCTGCGCCGCAGCGAGGAGCGTTACCGCTCGCTGGTCGAGGCCCAGTCCCAGCTCGTCTGGATCACCTCGCCGTCCGGCGCGGTGATCGAGGACGCGCCGCAGTGGCGGGCGATCACCGGCCAGGGGCTGGAGGAGTACCTCGCCCACGGCTGGCTGGAGGCGGTCCACCCCGACGACCGGCCGCACACCGAGGAGGCGTGGCGGGAGGCTCTGCGCGGCCGCACCATGTTCGAGTGGAACTACCGGGTCCGCACCCGGGCGAGCGGCTACCGGCACTTCGAGGTCAGGGCGGTGCCGATCATCCGGCACGGCCGCGTGGTGGAGTGGGTCGGCGCCAACACCGACGTCACGCCGCAGCGTGAGGCCGAGGAGATGCGCGGCCGTCTCACCGACCAGCTCGGCGCCGCCGCGCTGCGCACCGCCAGGCTCCAGGGGGCCACGGCGATATTGGCCGAGGCGCTCACGGTCGAGCAGGTCGTCCAGGTCATCATCGATGTGGGCCGTACGGCGCTGGCCGCCGACCGCTCGGCGGTCGCGCTGCTCGACCCGGACCGCGCCGCGCTGAAGCTGATCAACAGCGGCGGCGTGCCCGACGCCCCCGGCGATGAGATCCCGTTGTCGCGTTCCAGCGTGATGACCATGGCCGTGAACAGCCGCAGGCCCGTCTTCGCCGAGTCGCCGGAGAGTCTCTCCGCGCTGCTCCTCGAAGCGGGAGGGGGCGAGGAGGCCGTGGCCGGGCTCACGCACAGCGACGAGCGGGCCTGGGTCGGGCTGCCGCTGCTGGCGGCGGGCAGGGCGCTCGGCGCGCTCCGGTTCGCCTTCACCAGACCGCAGAAGATCTCGCAGGAAGACGGCGTGTTCCTGGAGGCGCTGGCCGGACAGTGCGCGCTGGCGGTGGAGCGGGCCACGTTGTTCGAGCGGGAGCACCGCACGGCGGAGACGCTTCAGCGCAGCCTGCTGCCCGACAGCCTCCCGGTGGTGCCGGGCCTGGTGCTCGCCCAGCGGTTCCGCTCCGGCAGCCGGCACGTCCAGGTCGGCGGCGACTGGTACGACGCGTTCGTCCTGCAGGACGGCCGGGTCGCGGCGGTGGTCGGCGACGTCATGGGCAAGGGCGTCAAGGCCGCCGCGGGCATGGGCCGCATCCGCAACGCGATGCGCGCGCTGGCGCTGACGAACCCGCCGCCCGCGGCCGTCCTGACCGGTCTCGACCGGGTCTTCGAGGCGACCGAGGAAGAGGAGCAGGTCACCACCCTCGCCTACATGGTGGTCGAGCCCGGCACCGGAGAGGGCACGCTGGCGCTGGCCGGCCACCCGCCGCCGCTGCTGGTCTCGCCGCAGGGGGTGCCGTTGCTGTGCGACGGCGAGCCGGGCACGCCGCTGGGCTGGGCGAGCAGCCGCCGTCAGTTCCGCTTCTGCGTGCCGCCCGGGCACACCGCGGTCCTCTACTCCGACGGCCTGGTGGAGAACCGGAAGCGGGGTCTCGACGCCGGACTCGCCGAGCTTTGCTCGGTTGTGACCGAGGCTCCACCTGAAGTGGTGGGAAGCCCGCACATGTTGCTCGACTTCCTGGTAGAGCGCATGTTGGCAGGGTACGAGCAAGATGATGATGTTACGGTTTTGGCGATACACGTTCCCGGGGCCACGAAGAGTGACTGAATGAAACAGTCATAACGGTTGCTTTCGGATATCAGTGCTCCGCTTCCGTACGCACCAGTCTCTGGGGCGGCCTAGGGTGGAGGGCAACCGCCGGGAGGCGGGCGTATGGAGTGCGGTGTCGTGTCACAATGCTGGACAGGTCTGTCGCGGTCCGTACGGCCACGCCATCACAACATAGAAGGCATCTGCCCCTAGCGGGCACCTGGGTCCATTGTCGCCACGCGTTCGTTCGAGAGGTGTTCGTGTCGCCTGCAAGTTCGACTCGCTCAAAGCCATCCGAGCTGAACGAGCCCGTCATTCAGCGACTGCTCGAGCGTGGGCGCTCGCAGGGATTCCTCGAGTCCGAGGATGTCCGTAAGGCCTTCGAGGAGGCCGACATCCCGATGTCACACGCCGCTGGGTTCCTCAGGAGCCTCAGCAAGGAGGGTGTGACCGTCGTCGTGACCGCCGCCGACTCGGCGGCCGCGCCCAAGAGGTCTCGTGGGTCGGGCAAGCGTCGCACCGCAGCCCCCGTTAAGAAGACCAAGGCCGCCTCCTCGGCGGCCGCCAAGGAGCCGCAGCCCGAGACCGTGACCGCGGTCGTCAGCGAGCCCGAGTCGATGGCCAGGAAGGCCAGGCCCGAGGCTCCGGCGAAGAAGGTCGCGCAGGCGAAGAAGGCCGCTCCTGCCAAGAAGACCGTCAGGTCGGAGGCCGCCGGCCCGGCGCCGAAGGGCGAGGCCGGCACCGAGACCAAGCCGAAGTCCGCCGACGTCGACGACGAGGACCTCGAGATCGACGTAGAGGTCGAGCTCGAAGACTTCGAGATCGACGTCGAGGCCGACACCGACGACACCGAGTCCGAGGCGGCGCCCGAGGCTGAGGCCGTCGTCGAGCCGGAGCCCGACGAGGAGCCCAAGGCCGAGGTCGTCGTGCAGAGCGACGACGAAGTGTTGATACTGACCGACGACGACGATGACGCCCCTGTCGCGCAGGTCGCGGCCGCGGGTGCCACCGCCGACCCGGTCAAGGACTATCTGAAGCAGATCGGCAAGGTTCCCCTGCTCAACGCCGAGCAGGAGGTCGAGCTCGCCAAGCGGATCGAGGCCGGCCTGTTCGCCGAGGAGCAGCTCGGCACCGACGGCGACCGGCTCCCGGTCGACGTGCGGGCCGAGCTGGAGTGGATCGCCGAAGACGGCCGCCGGGCCAAGAACCACCTGCTGGAGGCCAACCTCCGCCTCGTGGTCTCGCTCGCCAAGCGCTACACCGGGCGCGGCATGCTGTTCCTGGATCTGATCCAGGAGGGCAACCTGGGCCTGATCCGCGCGGTCGAGAAGTTCGACTACACCAAGGGCTACAAGTTCTCCACCTACGCCACCTGGTGGATCCGGCAGGCGATCACCAGGGCCATGGCCGACCAGGCGCGGACCATCCGCATCCCGGTCCACATGGTCGAAGTGATCAACAAGCTGGCCCGCGTACAGCGCCAGATGCTCCAGGACCTCGGCCGCGAGCCGACGCCGGAGGAGCTGGCCCGCGAGCTCGACATGACCCCGGAGAAGGTCGTCGAGGTCCAGAAGTACGGCCGCGAGCCGATCTCCCTGCACACCCCGCTGGGTGAGGAGGGCGACAGCGAGTTCGGTGACCTGATCGAAGACTCCGAGGCCATCGTTCCCGCCGACGCGGTCAGCTTCACCCTCCTTCAGGAGCAGCTCCACTCCGTTCTCGACACGCTGTCGGAGCGCGAGGCGGGCGTGGTGTCGATGCGGTTCGGCCTGACCGACGGTCAGCCGAAGACGCTGGACGAGATCGGCAAGGTCTACGGCGTGACCCGGGAGCGGATCCGCCAGATCGAGTCCAAGACCATGTCCAAGCTCCGTCACCCGTCGAGGTCGCAGGTCCTCCGCGACTACCTCGACTGACGTTTCTCGTTTCACCCGGTCACCGGGCGCCGCTTGTGGCGTCCGGTGATCTGGCGTTCACGCGGCCGTCCCCTGCGGGGGGACGCGTCCCAGCCATTCGGCCCTCATCGGTCCTTCGACCTGAGCTTCGCGTCGTGCTCCCGCAGTCCTTCGACCTGAGCTTCGCGTCGTGCTCCCGCCTGTCAGGTCACGTCACAGGTGATCTCCCAGGGGCGTCTGCCGGTGGGGGGCGCGCCCAGTTCCACTCGGTAGCCGAGGTCGGCGAGATGCCGGTGCAGCTTCTCGGGTGTCGCGGGGTCGGCGCCGGAGGTCAGCAGGGAGCGCGCGATCGCGCCCCGCGTCGCTTTGGCCATGTGGCTGACGACCTTGCCGTCCCTGGTCACCTTGATCGCCACAGCGCGCGCGCCCGGCCGCCACGCGGGTGCGTACGTCGAGGAGCGCAGATCGACGACCAGGCCGGGCTCGGGGTCGAGCACCTTGGCGACCGCTGGTTGCCAGAAGGCGGCGAGGCCGCCGAGCGGGGGCAACCCCACCCCCATCGAAAGCCTGTACGGCGGGACGTGATCATGCACGCGCAGCACCCCCCACAGGCCCGAGAAGATCACCAGGCTGTCGGCGGCCCGCCCGGCGGCGTCCGCGTCGAGGGTGGCGAGTCCCAGATTGTCGTAGAGCACACCGGTGTAGAGGCGGCCGGCCGGCAGCGTGGGGGCGGTGCGCAGCGCGCGGTTCTTCGCGATCTCCTCCGCCTGCCCCTCGGACAGTCCGAGCACGTCCCGCGCCTTCGAGGTGCGGCACAGGGCGAGGAGCGCGGTGATGACCCGCTTCCGGGATCGCGCCAGTTTGGGGAAGCTCAGCCCGTCGAGTTGTAGCGACGGGCCGTCTCCCACGGTGGCCTTGCCCTCCGAGGGCGGCAACAGGATCAGCACGGCTGTCGAGCCTACCGGTGCAGGGGAGCAGGTCAGGTCGTGCTCCTGCGGGTGGTGGCCGCCGATCTCAGTTCGCTTCGGAGACTTCCCACTCGGCGCAGTGGTGCAGCGCGTGGTGGTGGTAGATCACGCCGGCCGGGTGCGGCGTCGTGCGGGTGCCGACGATGTCGCCTTGCGGTCCGCAGACGCAGTCGGCGCTCTCTTCGTGGACGACGGAGTCCGTGGTCGGCCGGAAGTGGACGATCTTCATGTGTAGTCCCGGGGGCAGCCTCAAGTGGATTAAACCATCATAATAGGCAAATAAGGGTCAAAAGGGACGATATCGGGTAAAGGCTGGGTTTCATGCTTGGCCGATCGTGACCACCGGTTCGTGAAGGACCGGGAAGTTCACCGAATTGGCGATGAAGCACTTCTCGTTCGCCGGCTCGTGCAGGCTGACCGCCTTCTCGACCATGTCCTGGGAGGCGACGGTGACGTGTGGCCTGAGCGTGACCTGGGTGAAGCGGCCGCCGCCGTCGGCGGACTCCTCCATGGTGCCGTGTGCGGTGTCGGTGTAACCGGTCACCACGACTCCCGCGACGGCACACAGGTGGAGATACCACAACATGTGGCACTGGGAGAGGGCGGCGGTGAGCAGCTGTTCCGGGTTCCAGCGATGGGAATCGCCGCGGAAGGCCGGGTCGGAGCTGCCCGTGATCGTCGGAACCCCGTCGGCCGTCACGTCGTGATCGCGATCGAAGTCGCGGTATCCGCTCGTTCCCGTGCCGCGATCGCCGGTCCAGGTGACCGTGACGTCATAGCCGTGGGTTCTGGGCATGAGATCCTCCGTCGGTCGTAGCTGGGGCGATCGTCTCACGGTCGCGGGTTCCGCCCGGTGGGAGGTCCGTGCGGTGACCGCTCAGCCGACGGTGGCCGTCTGCCGGAGGTAGCGGTCCTCGCCGACCAGGGTCAGCATGACGCCGGCCAGATCGGCGCGGGACATGCTCAGCGCGCCGAGGATGTTGCGCCCGGCGAGCGCGCGGTAACGTCCGGTGTGGCTGCCGTCGGTGAGCCGGGGCGGCAGCACGATCGTCCAGCCGAGACCGCTGTCACGGACGATGTCCTCCATGCGCAGGATGTCGGCGTACGGCCGGCGGAGCACCTGGCAGAGGATCGGCTTGAGGATGTATCGGGTGAAGGGGTCGTCTCCGGGGCCGGGATGGGCTCCGCCGGCGCTCACCACGAGCAGGCGGCGCACGCCGTACTCGTGCATCGCCCGCACGGTGGCGGTCGCCCCGTCGGCGCACACGCCGCTGAGGGCGGACAGGACCGCGTCGCGGCCTTCGACGAGCGGTCCGAGTGCGCGGGCGTCGAGCGGATCGGCGACGGCCACCTCCAGGCGCGGGTGATCGGGTACGGCGAGCCTGCCGCGGTCGCGGACGACGGCCGTGACGTCGTGGCCCTGCTCCAGACCGAGGCGCACGAGCTGGGTGCCGGTGCCCCCGCTGGCCCCGATGATCGTTATCTTCACGCCTGCCCCTTCGGTAAGTGAGTACTCACCCACTACGATAGCCAGCACCTGCCTAGGGGGCGCGAATGGCCCGGAACACCAGAGAACGAATCCTTGACGCGGCCGCCGAGGTCATGCGGGCCCGAGGGCTGGCCCACGCGACGACCAAGGAGATCGCCAGAGCGGCCGATTGCTCGGAGGCCGCGCTCTACAAGCACTTCCGGGACAAGACGGAGATCTTCGTCGGCGTGTTGCGCGAACGGCTGCCACGTTTCGCGCCCGATCCCGATCTGGCGGGGCGGAACACCGTGGCGGAGAACCTCCTCGCCACGGCTCGCTCGGCGCTGGAGTTCTACCGCGTCACGTTTCCCATGGCCGCCTCGATCTTCGCGGAACCGCGTCTGCTGGCCGCTCACCAGGAGAGCCTCCGGCGTGAGGCCACCGGGCCCGACCTGCCGAACCAGGAGGTCGCCGCCTACCTGCGGGCCGAGCGCGACCTCGGCCGGATCGCCGCCACCGCCGACCCGGAAGCCGCTGCGGCGCTGCTCGTCGGAGCCTGCTTCCAGCACGCGTTCCTCGCCCGGTTCCGAGACGAGGACGACCCCGGCACGCTTGACAGGACCGCCGCCGCCCTCACCGCCGCCCTGCTCGCCTCGCTGCTCCCGCCCGGCGAAATCGGGTGATCCGGCCGGTTCTCGCACGATCGGCCATAGGTAGCCAGGGCCTATTCGACGAGAGCCATCCACCCAGGGTGGTCAGCAAGAACCCCGAGGGCGAGGAGACAAGCCTGGACACCGCCGACTGGAACACCACCACCGTGATCGACGGCCCGCCCGCTCGGGCAACCGGACACCGGAGACGCAGCCCGGCGCCGGTCGCCGTCATCGGAACGTGGCTGAAGATCCGTGGCTTCCACGGTTCGGTCTCGTGGGCTATCGGCCGGATCCGCCACAGCGACGCCGTCGTCATCGACGCGAGGCGGCAGGCCCAGTGTCCCCTTGCTTTGCCTGGAATCGGGTCGTGGCTCGGTGCGCCGGCGGTGTGCGGCCTGCGGGACGGTAGGGCCAGACTCTCGACGTGATCGTGCGCGGCGCCCCGCACCCGACTTACGGTTGACCGTCCCAGTATTAGGCTCACTGAGTGATTAATGGGCTTTTTGACGGTCTTGTTGATGAGGCGTGGCCGGCGCCGTACCGGGTTCGGGCCGGCGCGTGGGTTTACCGGCATGCGGGCGGGGTGACCAAGCGGGCCAATTCGGTACTCGCGGTGGGGGAGCCGGGGGATCTCGGGGCGGCCGTGGCGGACGCGGAGAGGTTCTACGCGTCGGTGGGGCTGCCGTGCGTGTTCACGGTGGGTGGGGGAGCCGCTCCGGGGCTGGACGCGGAACTCGACGCCCGTGGTTACCGCCTGGTGGATCCCACGCTCGTCATGACCGCACCCCTCTGCTCCGGCGTGCCGAGTGGTCTGCCGGTGGGTGCCGTATCCGCCGGAGAGAGCCCGGGTACGGCGGGCGTGGTGCCGGCCGTACCTGCTGTGGTGCCGGCCGTACCCGGCGTGGTGCCGGCCGTACTCGCCGTGGGGAACGGCGAGGCGGGTGCCGCAGGCGGCGGGGATCGGCTTGATGCCGGTGGGGACCGAGGCGGTCACCGGACCGAGGTGGCGCTGGCGACGCGGCCGTCCGAGGAGTGGCTGGACGCCTGGTGGAGCGTCGACGGCAGGGTCGGGGCGGGCGGCAAAGAGATGGCGCGGCGGATCCTGACGGGAGTGCCGGCGTGCTACGCCTCCGGGTACGCGGCCGGAGAGGGGTCGCGCGGGCAGGTGGGCACCGTCGGAGGTGCGGGCATGGCCGGGCCCGAGTGCACAGTGGGAACTGCGGGCGCGGTGGAGCCCGCCGGCGCGACGAGAGAAGCACGCGCGGCAGGAGGCGCGAGCACGGCAGGAGGAGGCGGCGGCATGGCAGGAGGTGCTGACGCCGTTGGAGATGCGGGCACGTCAAACCATGGAGCGGCCGCCGCAGACGTCGGCCGTGCACGCGTCGCCGAGGCCGTTGTCGGCCCCGGCGGTGTCGGCCCCGGCGGGGAAGGCCCCGTCGTGGTGGGGCGTGGAGTGAGGCAAAAAGATTGGTGGGGGATCTACTGCATGGCCGTAGTCCCGGGGGCGCGCCGTAGAGGCCACGCTCTTGGTGTACTTCGCGCCCTGCTCTCCCAGGGGAGGCGACAGGGCGCGAAGCAAGCATATTTGGTCGTGACGGAATCCAACGCCGTGGCCCGGACGCTCTATGAGCGAGCGGGTTTCACGGTGTCGGCCCGATATCACTATCGGGTCCGCTGACCTTTACCGTTCGTTGTCGTTAGCGATTGAAGGGGTCGTATCACTGAGCCGCGCGGACTCGTCCTGGATGTCGGCACCCTTGTCGCGCAGCGCTGCTACGTGCTGGCGTCCGTGATGGGCGCAGAACAGCAGCTCCCCACCCACGGGCAGGGTCGCGCGAATGTAGGCCTGGGCGCCGCATCTGTCACAGCGGTCGAGGGCCGTCAGCGGCTTGGTGGGGGCGAGAGCTCCAGTCACGTATCGCCTTTCAGGTCATCCCCGTCTGGGCGAGGATCTGGCGTCAGTCACTTGGGACAACATCTAACCGGACCTGGACGTTCCCAATCACCCCCCGGCTACGCCGAGAGCGGAATGTGTCGGAAAGTGACGGGGATCACTCTTCAGGTAACGCTAATCATCCCCTCCTGGCAAGCTTGTACGCGCGCGATCGGGAAGAACGGTAAGCTGCGCACACGTGTTCGATGGAGAATGGAAGAGTGGGAGTCGGTGTGACCGCCGTAAGTGTGGAGACGGGTTACACGGCCCGTCATCTGTCGGTCCTGGAGGGCCTCGAAGCCGTCCGTAAGCGCCCGGGCATGTACATCGGGTCCACCGACACACGCGGCCTCATGCACTGCCTGTGGGAGATCGTCGACAACTCCGTGGACGAGGCCTTGGCCGGCTACTGCAGCCGGATCGAAGTCGAGTTGTACGGCGACGGCTCCATCGAGGTCCGCGACGACGGCCGTGGCATCCCCGTGGACGTGGAGCCCAAGAGCGGCCTCCCGGGCGTCGAGCTGGTCTACACCAAGCTGCACGCCGGCGGGAAGTTCGGCGGCGGCTCCTACGGCGCGTCGGGCGGCCTGCACGGCGTCGGCGCCTCGGTGGTGAACGCGCTGTCCTCGCGCCTCGACGTCGAGGTCGACCGTGACGAGCGGATCCACGAGATCAGCTTCAGGCGTGGCGTGCCCGGCGTCTTCGACGGAGAGGGCCCCACCGCCAAGTTCAAGAAGAAGTCCGGCCTGCGTGACGGGGGCAAGCTGGGCAGGAAGGGCACCGGCACCCGCGTCCGCTGGTGGGCCGACAAGCAGATCTTCCTGCCCGACGCCGAGATCTCGCTCGACGAGGTCCACGTACGGCTCCGCCAGACGGCCTTCCTGGTCCCCGGCCTGACCCTCAGCCTGCGTGACAGCCGGGGAGAGGAGCCGGTGGAGGAGGAGTTCCGCTTCGACGGCGGCATCTCCGAGTTCACCGAGTTCCTGGCCCGCGACGAGGCGGTCTGCGACGTGCTCAGGCTGCAGGGCCTGGGGCACTTCCAGGAGACCGTGCCGGTCCTCGACGACCAGGGGCACATGACGCCCACCAAGGTCGAGCGCGAGCTCACCGTCGACGTGGCGGTCCGCTGGGGCAAGGGCTACGAGTCCACGGTCCGCTCGTTCGTCAACGTGATCGCCACCCCGAAGGGCGGCACGCACGTCAACGGATTCGAGCGCGCCCTGGTGCGCACGCTCAACGAGCAGCTCAGGGAGACCCGGCTGCTGAAGAACGGCGACGACCCCGTCCTGAAGGAGGACATCCTGGAAGGGCTCACCGCCGTGGTGACCGTCCGGGTGCCCGAGCCGCAGTTCGAGGGGCAGACCAAGGAGGTGCTCGGCACCTCCGCCGCCGCCCGGATCGTCTCCCACGTGGTCTCGCGTGAGCTCCAGGCCGTTTTCGAGGCCCCCAAGCGTGGCCAGAAGCAGCAACTCCGCGCGGCCCTGGAGAAGATCGCCGCCGCCGCCAAGGCGCGCATCACGGCCCGCGAGCACCGCGACAACCAGCGCCGCAAGAGCGCGCTGGAGAACTCCGCGCTGCCCGCCAAGCTCGTCGACTGCCGCAGTGACGACGTCGACCGCAGCGAGCTGTTCATCGTCGAGGGCGACTCGGCGCTCGGCACCGCCCGCGCGGCGCGCGACTCGGAGTTCCAGGCGCTGCTGCCGATTCGCGGCAAGATCCTCAACGTGCAGAAGGCCTCCGTGGCCGACATGCTCAAGAACACCGAGTGCGCCGCCATCATCCAGGTGATCGGCGCGGGGTCCGGCCGTACCTTCGACATCGCCGCCGCCCGCTACGGCAGGGTGATCCTGATGGCCGACGCCGACGTCGACGGCGCGCACATCCGCTGCCTGCTGCTCACGCTCTTCCACCGCTACATGCGGCCGATGGTCGAGGCCGGGCGGGTGTTCGCGGCCGTCCCGCCGCTGCACCGCATCGAGATCAGCAACCCGGGCCGCGGCAAGGACAAGTACGTCTACTGCTACAGCGACGCCGAGCTGCACCGGGTCCTGCGCGATCTGGAACGGCGCGGGAAGCGCTGGAAGGACCCCGTGCAGCGCTACAAGGGCCTCGGTGAGATGGACGCCGACCAGCTCGCGGAGACGACCATGGAGCCCCGTCACCGGACTCTGCGCCGGGTCCGCATCGAGGACATCGAGGCCGCGGAGAAGGTGTTCGACCTGCTGATGGGGAGCGACGTGGCTCCCCGCCGCGAGTTCATCGTGGGCAGCGCGGCCGAGGTCGACCGCGACCACATCGACGCCTGACGCGCTGAGCCCACGTCCCACGGGGCGTGGGCCCGTCACGCGTGGCGGCCCGTGACCGTGCCGACGCCGGACGGGGCGGTGCAGAACCCGGTCAACGTTTCGGTAGGCGCAGGATCAGCCGCGCCCCTGGGCCGTCCCCGGCCTCCAGCGTGCCCCCATGAGCCGTGGCGATGTCGCGGGCGATGGGCAGCCCGAGCCCGCTCCCTCCGATGTCCCGGGAGTGGGTGTGATCGAGCCGCGTGAACCGTTCGAACACGCGCTCGCGCATGTCCTGGGGAATCCCCGGCCCGTCATCCTGCACCTCCACCACGGCCTGGTCCGCCTGTCCCCGCACGGATATCCATATCCGGGAGTCCCCGTACCGGTCGGCGTTGGACAGCAGATTCGTCAGCAGCCGCCCCAGCCGCAGCCGGTTGCCATCGACGTGGAGTCCGGGCACCACATCGATGGCCAGGGGCAGCCTGAAGCGCCGCAGCGCGATCTCCTCCTCGACCAGCTGCCCCAGATCGATCCGCTCCGTCGCCATCCCCACCCTCGCGTCCAGCCGGGCCAGCAGGAGCAGGTCGTGCACGATGTCCGACAACCGCTGCGCGCAGGTGATCGCCGCCCGCCACTCCTTCTTGTCCAGGTCCTCGAGTCCCGACTCCAGCCGTACCATGAGCCCGGTGATCGGCGTGCGCAGCTCGTGGGAGGCGTCGGAGACGAAGCGCCGGTTGCGTTCCACGGCGTCCTCCAGCCGCGCCAGCGTCTGGTTGACCGTGGTGGCCAACTCGGCGATCTCGTCGCGCGTGTCGGGCACGTCGATGCGCCGGCCCAGGTCCTGGATGCTGAAGTGTTCCAGCCCCGAGCGGATCCGCTCCACCGGGGCGAGCACCCGGCCGGTCCCGTACCAGGCGCCCCATCCCAGCAGTGCCACCAGCACCGCCGCCGAGCCGGACAGGAGCAGGGGCAGGAACGGCGTCCTCAGCAGGAACGGCTCATGCATGGCCGCGTAGGCCACGACGGACCCGTACACGCTGGTGGGGTTGCTCGTTCCCACCACGACCAGGCACCCGTCAGGCAGGCACACCCGGTCCTGGACCCGTGAGTCGCCCTCCGTGGGCCAGGCACGGGTGAGGACCTGCCGGCTGGTCGGTCCCTCGTTGGCGGCACGTACCCGTCCGGAGGCGTCCACGATCTGCATGATGTGCACGCGGTCCCGGGGCGGGATGGGGCCGGTGAAGGGCCGCTTGTCGATGACGGTGGCCAGGTGGCGGCTGGCGTCGTCGGCATAGACGACGAGGTCGGCCCGCGCCCGCGCCGGATAGGTCAGCGAGATCGCCAACACTCCCGCCAAGACGATGGCGCCGAACACCGTCACCGCCGCAATCGTCATCCGAGCCCGGATGGAGCGACCCCACGCCATGTTCATATGGTGTCATTTACAGTACAAATCGCAGGTAAAGCGGCCTATGCCCGATGCATGACAGCCCGCCCTCACGTCAGAGCGACCCTCCCGTTTCCCGGCACTCACATCTTCTTAAGGAGCCGGCACAGCTTGGCCGGGGCGCCCTAGTCGGCGATCGATGTGCCCAGGAGTGCGCCCAGGCCGATGCTGATGCCGGCGATGAGCACGCCGCCGAGGGTGACGGTGGCCAGCGAGCCGGCGAAGGAGACGCGGAAGAAGCGGTGACGTAGCCAGGCCAGGACCAGCAGCTCGACCACGACCACGGCGAGCGCGACGGCGAGCGCGAGTAGGTAGTCGGGGATCAGGAACGGCAGGGTGTGCAGAATCCCGCCCAGGAAGGTGCCGCCGCCGACGACGCCACCGCGTTTCCAGGCGTTGCCGCGTTCGGTGACCGTTCCCGTGTCGGACAAGCCTTCGGAGAAGGCCATGCTGATCGCCGCTCCGATCGCCGTGGCCAGCCCCGCGACGAACGCGTAGCCGGGCTTCTGCGTCGATACCACTACGGCGAAGATGGGCGCCAGCGAGGACAGCGAACCGTCGATGAGTCCGCTCAAGCCCGGCTGCACCCGCTGCAGCAGGAGAGCGCGTTCCTCCTCAGACCCCCCAGCCGCCTCCCGCTCGTGCGCGGATGTCCGGCCGGTGTCCGGAAAGTTGGCATCCTTCGGCCATTCCGCATGCACAATTCGAGTGTTTCCCCTGCTGAAGCCCCCTGTCAAAACAGCCACAAGACGGTCTGCTCCGTGCCGCCGTGGACCCCAGCCTCCACGGTGGTCAGACCGACGATGGGCCGAACCTGCGGTTGAAGCGCGGCCGCCATACCCGAGCCTCCACGCCGGGCGGGGCTGCGAGCGGGGGTGGATGCTGGCAACGGAACGCCTGCGTTACTGCGCCCCGGAACCGGAGCCTGACACGCCTATTGGCTCGGCGCGGTCGCCGGCGTCACGTGGCGCCGCACGGTGGACGAACCGGCCGGGACATCCTGCTGGAGAGCGAGCCCGAGGCCGACGGCACCCTCAACCGCCGGCGCCTCACCGACACCTTCCAATGCGTCCCAGGACGGTGGCGCCACCTGGTGGCTGAACCAGGAAATGTTCGCCACCCGTCGGCACACGACAGCCGACCGAGCGCCAGGCGGACCGGACAAGTCGCAGCGTCTTGGCAGGGCGCGGACGGTGACCCACGTTCGGGTCCCCGCTCGGCGGTCAGAGGTCCACGGGCATGAGCCTGCCGGTGTGCACGTTGTAGATCGCGCCGCCGACGGCGAGCGTGCGGGGCAGGAACGGGCTGGTCCGGATGCGCAGCAGGTCGTGGCGGAGGGTCGCGTCCTGGTCGGGCACGGTGTGGAACTCCAGGCTGCGGGTGTCCACGCCTTGCTCCTCGCTGATGAGCCGGTGCAGTTCCTCGTCGGTCGACTTCGACATCCGGCAGTCGGTGTGCGGCATCACCAGGACTCGTTCGACGCCGAGGAGGTAGACGGCGAGGATGAGCGTGCGCTGGACGTCGTCGGTCACCCGCGCTCCGGCGTTACGCAGGATCTTGGCGTCTCCGGCCTTGAGGCCGAGCAGCCCGAGCGGGTCGATCCGGGAGTCCATGCAGGTCACCACGGCCAGCCCGCGGGCGGCCCTGCCGTTCAGGTTGGAACCCTTGAACTTGCGGGCGTACTTCTGATTGGCGGCGATCAGATCGTCGAACACGGTCATGCCGCTTATGATTCACCATGGCTGTTTCTCACCCGTCAACGGGCTCCTTCATCCCAAGGGTTGGTGAAGAACCCACGATCGGCGCTCGCCATGAGTGAAGATGTCGCTACCTAACGTACGCGACACTGGAGATGGTATGAGCATGAGCCAATCAGTGGCCGAGTATCTCCGGGACCAGGCCTGGCGGCGGCTGGACCGGGTGGAGCGGCGAGACGGTGGGCGCAACGCGCGCTGCGCCCTCGCGCTGCTCGACGCCGCGGCCTATGCCGACCTGCTCGATGACGAGGACCCGCTCATCGCCGGTCTGCACCGGGCCGACTTCGGTCCGCGCGGCTTCGACCCGGGCGAGCGGGTGGCCCGGCTGATCCGGTCATGGGAGTCGGGCGAGCCCTGGCAGTTGCTGCTGGCCATGCGCTCCACCCTGCAGAGCACCCTCACCTAGAACGGCTCGTTGCCCGGCTTCCACTTGACGCCGCACCCCAGGCTCGGCTGGTGAGGTTCGGGGACGGCCTCTCCCGCCAGCACGGCGTCGGCCGCGGCCCGGAGCGAGGATCCGGTCACGGGCAGGTCGTTCTTCGGCCGCGCGCCGTCGAACTCGCCACGGTAGGCGAGCCGGAGGTCGACGTCGTAGAGGAAGAAGTCGGGCGTGCAGGCCGCCTTGTACGACTTGGCCACCTCCTGGTCCTCGTCCAGCAGGTAGGGGAAGCCGAACCCTGCCCGGCGGGCCTGCTCCGCGAGGTGTGCGGCGTCGTCATCGGGGTAGTTCGTCACATCGTTGCTGCACACGGCGATGGTGGCGACCCGGTCGCGGTAGTCGGCGGCGAAGGCGCCGATGCCGCGCTCGATCCGGCGGACGTAGGGGCAGTGGTTGGACAGGAAGATCACCAAAGTCGCCGGAGACCCCTTGAGGTCGCCGAGCGCCACCCTTCCGCCGCTGATCGCGGGCAGGTCGAAGCCGGGTGCCGGAGTGCCGAGCGGAACCATGAACGAGCTGACTGCCATGGCACCATTGTGGCCCATCGCCGGGGAGGAAGAGATCGATGACTGGCATCGCGAAGCTGGAGGCGGTCGTCCTGGACTGTCCGGACCCCACGGCACTGGCGCGCTTCTACGGTGAGATCGCCGGTTGGGAGATCGTGACCTCCGATGCCGGCTGGATCTCGATCGGGGACGGCACGTCCAAGATCAGCTTTCAGCGGGTGGCGGACTACCACTCGCCCATCTGGCCGGACCAGGAGCATCCGCAGCAGTTCCACATCGACTTCAGGGTGGAGGACCCGGACGCCGCCGAGGAGGCGGTGCTGGCCCTGGGCGCGGTGAAGCACGACTACCAGCCGGGGGAGCAGAACGGCGACTTCCGCGTCTATCTCGACCCGGCCGGGCACCCCTTCTGCCTGGTCACGGATTAAGGACCGGCTGGGGACGGCACGGTGCGGGGCCGGCGCCCGCGGGGCGCCGGCCCTGGGTCACGGCGTCTCGGTGACGACGGGTACGGCCGGCAGGTGGGTGCCCAGCGCGCCGCCCACCGCGCCCACGGTGTTGGTCAGCCGGACGCCGGAGCCGTCCCGGCGGCCGAGCTCCTCCGGGAGCGGCACGGGCTTGCCGGTCGCGGAGACGGCGCGCGCGGGGGCGTGGCCCGCCCAGGCGAGCAGCAGGCTGTCCTCGCCCTTGAGGAAGCGCTGCACCCGGACCCCGCCGGTGGCGCGTCCCTTCGCCGGGTACTCCGCGTAGTCGGAGACCTTGCCGCCGCCGGTCTGGGTGCCGGGCAGTGCCGTCGAGGACCCCGCCACCGTGACCACCCTGGCCTCCTTGACGGGGTCGACCGAGCCGAAGAAGACCACCGAGGCGCCCTCGTCGAGCCGGATCCCGGCCATGCCGCCCGCCGGGCGCCCCTGGGGCCGCACGATCGAGGCGGTGAAACGCAGCATCTGGGCGCTGGTGGTGATGAACACCAGATCGTGGTCCTCGGAGACCAGCTCCACCGCCCCGACGACCGTGTCGCCGTCCTTCAACCCGATGACCTCGAAGTCGTCGCGGTTCGCCGGATATTCGGGCACGACCCGTTTGACCACGCCCTGCGCCGTGCCGATCGCCAGCCCGGGACCGTCGGTGGCGAGCGAGCCCAGCCCGACGACGCTCTCGCCGGGATTGAGCGTGACGTACTCGCTGATGGGATGGCCGCCCGACAGCGAGGGCGGGCTGGCCGAGGGCGGCAGCGCGGGCAGATCGACCACGTTGACCCTGATCATCCGGCCGTGTGAGGTGACCGCCCCGACCTCGCCCCGCACCGTGGAGTCGACCGCAGCGACGAGCACGTCGTGGTTGGACCGCTCGCCCTCGCCCGACAGCGGCGAGGCGTCAGCCGTACGGGCGAGCAGGCCCGTGGAGGAGAGCAGGACCCGGCACGGGTCGTCGGGGACCTCCAGCGGGACGCTGGCCGAGCGGGACACGCCGGAGGACTCCAGCAGGATCGTACGGCGGGGCGTGCCGAAGGTCTTGGCGACCTCGGCGAGCTCGGCGGAGACCACCTTGCGCAGCCGGTCGTCGGAGGAGAGGATCGCGGTCAGCTCGGCGATCTCCTCCTGGAGGGTCTGGCGCTCGTTGTCGAGCTCCAGCTTGTCGAACCTGGTGAGGCGGCGCAGCGGCGTGTCCAGGATGTAACTCGCCTGGATCTCCGACAGCTCGAAGACCTCCATCAGGCGCGTCCGGGCCTGGGCGGAGTCGTCGGAGGTGCGGATGACCTGGATGACCTCGTCGATGTTGAGCAGTGCGACGATGAGGCCGTCGACCAGGTGCAGCCGTTCCTCGCGCTTGCGGCGGCGATAGGACGAGCGGCGGCGGACGACGTCGAGGCGGTGGTCCACGTAGACCTGGAGGAGCTGGCGCAGGCCCAGCGTGCGCGGCTGGCCGTCGACCAGCGCCACGTTGTTGATCCCGAAGGTCTCCTCCATCGGGGTGAGCCGGTACAGCTCGTCGAGGACGGCCTCGGGGTGGAAGCCGTTCTTGATCTCGATGACCAGGCGCAGGCCCTTGTGCCGGTCGGTGAGGTCCTTCAGGTCGGAGATGCCCTGGAGCTTCTTGGCCGTCACCAGCTCCTTGATCTTGGTGACGACGCGCTCGGGACCGACGTTGAACGGCAGTTCGGTGACGACGATGCCCTTGCGGCGGGGCGTGACGGCCTCGATGGTGCAGGTGGCGCGCATCCGGAAGGTGCCGCGCCCCTTCTCGTAGGCGTCCCGGACGCCCTCCAGGCCGATGATCGTGCCGCCGGTGGGCATGTCGGGGCCGGGCACGAACCGCATCAGGTCGTCGAGCGTGGCGTCCGGCTTCTTGATCAGGTGCCGGGCGGCGGCGACGACCTCGACGAGGTTGTGCGGCGCCATGTTGGTCGCCATCCCCACGGCGATCCCGGACGTGCCGTTGACCAGCAGGTTGGGGAACGCCGACGGCAGGACCGTGGGCTCGGTCTCCTGGCCGTCGTAGTTGGCCTTGAAGTCGACCGTGTCCTCGTCGATCGACTGGACCATGAGCATCGCCGAGGCGGCCAGCCTGGCCTCGGTGTAACGCATGGCGGCCGGCATGTCGTCGGGGGAGCCGAAGTTCCCGTGTCCGTCGATCAGGGGCAGGCGCATCGAGAAGGGCTGCGCCATCCGCACCAGCGCGTCGTAGATCGCGGTGTCGCCGTGGGGGTGCAGCTTGCCCATGACGTCGCCGACGACCCGTGAGGACTTGACGTGTCCGCGGTCGGGGCGCAGGCCCATCTCGCTCATCGAATAGAGGATGCGGCGCTGCACCGGCTTGAGGCCGTCCCTGGCGTCCGGGAGCGCGCGCTGGTAGATGACCGAGTAGGCGTACTCGAGGAAGCTGGTACGCATCTCCGCGGACACGTCGATATCGACGATCCGCTCCTCGAAGTCCTCAGGCGGGGGTGTGCTGGTGGTTCGTCGGGGCATCTGATTTTCCTGCGCGGGCACCTCGGCCTGCTTGCCGAAGGGGAGGCGCATCCTCCTGCTCTCATCGTGGGTGTAGGGCGACGCGTCCAGTATGGGCCCACGCGCGGGTGCCCGTATGGATGACCGCTCCTCGAACATTCTGCCGAATCATGGTTCGGGCCGCGACCGCGGACGCCTTGGCGTACGGGAAAAGGGGGCGCGGGGTCGCGACCTGCTTGACCAAGCGGTTGCTTGCTGGCTACGGTCGGATCGGGCCGTCGTCGAGGGAAGGCGTGCGAGATGATCGAGTTCTACCCCGTGACCCGGCACATCGGCGCCGAGGTGACCGGCGTCGACCTGCGCCGGTCGCTTTCCCTCGACGAGGTCGCGACCATCCGCCGGGGGCTCCTCGACCACCTCGTGCTGTTCTTCCGCGACCAGCACATCGACGACGAGCAGCACCTGCGGTTCGCGCTGAACTTCGGCACCCTGAACCATCCCGCCTTCAAGAAGGACGGCGGCAGCCCCATCCACGTCCTGGACCAGACCGCCCCCAAGGGCGAGGGCGGCGACGAGTGGCACAGCGACAACACCTTCGAACCGACCCCGCCGATGGGCTCGCTGCTGCGCTGCGTCCAGTTGCCCGATGTCGGCGGCGACACCATGTGGGCCAACACCTACCTCGCCTACGAGACGCTCTCCGCGCCGCTGCGCCGCCTGTGCGACGAACTGACCGCCGTGCACGACATCACCAACTCGATGCGGAAGGCCATCTCCAAGGGTCATCCGTTCGACCTGGCGGAGGTCCAGGCCGCGTGGCCGCCCCTGGAGCGCCCGGTCGTCCGGGTGCACGCCGAGACCGGGCGGCGGGCGCTGTTCGTCAACCGGGCCTCGACGACCCGCCTGGCGGGGCTCGCCGACAGGGAGAACGAGGCCCTGCTGCCCCTGCTGATCGACCGCGTCCGCGACCCCGAGTACCAGGTGCGGCTCAGATGGCGGGTCGGCACCCTGGCCTTCTGGGACAACCGCGCCACGCAGCACTACGCCGTCGCCGACTACACCGAGCGGAGGCGGATGCACAGGGTCACGATCAACGCCTTTCCCGAGCACAGGGACAAGGTGTGAGCCGAAACCTGGTAACAAGGACCTCATGGTTGAGGTCACAGAGGACAGCACGCTCCGCGACGAGGCCGAGGCACGCCTGCGCGCGCTCGCGGGAGACCACGCCCGGCTACGCGATGACCAGTGGACCGCGATCGAGTCCCTGGTCGTCCAGCGGAGCAGGGTGCTCGTGGTGCAGCGCACCGGCTGGGGCAAGTCCGCCGTCTACTTCGTGGCCACCGCGCTGCTGCGTGAGCTGGGTGAGGGCCCCACGGTCATCGTCTCCCCGCTGCTCGCGCTGATGCGCAACCAGATCGCCGCCGCCGAGCGGGCGGGCATCCGGGCCGTCACCATCAACTCCGCCAACCCGGAGGCCTGGGAGGAGATCTACGGCCAGGTCGCCGAGGGCCTCATCGACGTGCTGCTGGTCAGCCCCGAGCGCCTGAACAACCCCGAGTTCCGCGACAACGTGCTCCCGGAGCTGGCCGAGAGCGCGGGCCTCGTCGTCGTGGACGAGGCGCACTGCATCTCCGACTGGGGCCACGACTTCCGTCCCGACTACCGCCGGCTCAGCAAGCTCTTCGAGGAGTTGCCGCCCGGCGTTCCGGTGCTCGCCACCACCGCCACCGCCAACGCCCGGGTGACCCGCGACGTGGCCGAGCAGATGGGCGAGGACACCCTGGTCCTGCGGGGCGCGCTGGAGCGCGAGAGCCTCCACCTGAGCGTCGTACGGCTGGCGAGCGCGGAACAGCGGCTGGCCTGGCTCGCCCAGACGCTGCACGACCTGCCCGGCTCCGGCATCGTCTACACGCTGACGGTCGCCGCCACCCAGGAGATCGCCGCCTACCTGCGTGACCAGGGCCACGAGGTCGCCGCGTACTCCGGCCAGACCGATCCGGCCGAGCGCCTCGCCGCCGAGGAGGCGCTGCTCCAGAACAAGATCAAGGCACTGGTGGCGACCAGCGCGCTCGGCATGGGCTTCGACAAGCCCGACCTCGGCTTCGTCATCCACGTCGGCGCCCCGCAGTCCCCCGTCGCCTACTACCAGCAGGTCGGCAGGGCGGGACGCGGCGTCGACCGGGCCGAGGTGATCCTGCTGCCGGGCACGGAAGATCGTGACATCTGGGCGTATTTCGCGTCGCTGGCCTTTCCGCCGGAGCCCGTCGTCCAGGCGACCCTGCAGGCGCTGGCCGAGGGCGGCGTGCTGTCGACCCCCGCGCTGGAGAACCGGGTGGATCTCAGCCGCAGCCGCCTGGAGATGATGCTGAAGGTCCTCGACGTCGACGGCGCCGTGCACCGGGTCAAGGGCGGCTGGGAGGCCACCGGGGAGCCGTGGACCTACGACGCCGAGCGCTACGCGCGGATCGCCGCCGAGCGGGGGGCCGAGCAGGAGGCCATGCTCGGCTACCTGACGACCACCGAGTGCCGGGAGGAGTACCTCCGCCGCCGCCTCGACGACGACGCGGCCCGGCCCTGCGGGCGCTGCGACAACTGCACGGGCACGCACCGGTCGCAGGAGATCGCCTCAGCGGCGGTGGAGGGCGCCCGTGAGCGGCTTCGCAGGCCGGGCGTGGAGTTGGACCCCCGCAAGCAGTGGCCGACCGGCCTGGCGGACCTGTCGGGCCGGATCAAACCGGAGCTGGCCGCCGAGCCCGGCCGCGCCCTCGGCCGGCTCACCGACATCGGCTGGGGCAACCGGCTGCGCGACCTGTTCAACGCCGGCGACGGGCCGATCGCCGACGACATGTTCGCGGCGATGATCCAGGTGCTGGCCGCCTGGGAGTGGCGGGCACGCCCGGTCGCCGTGGTCAACGTGCCGTCGGCGTCGCGTCCGCTGCTGGTCCGCGGCTTCGCCGAACGGCTCGCCCAGGTCGGCAAGCTGACCTACCTGGGGGAGCTGGGCTACCGCGCGGGCTCGCCCGGCCGCCAGTTCAACAGCGCCAAGCGCGTCCAGGCGGTCAGGGGGACGCTCGCCATGCCCACCGACGTCGGCGCGGCGATCACCCGATGCGGCGGCCCCGTGCTGCTGGTCGACGACCGGGTCGACACCGGCTGGACGATGACCCTCGGCGCGGCCCTGGTCCGCCACGCCGGCGCCCCCGCCGTGCTGCCGCTGGCCCTGGCGACCGTGTCCTGACCAGGCCCGGCCGGGGCGTCTCGGCCGGGAGACTCGGGTACGGCTGCGCCGTACCCGAGTCCTCGTCACCTCGTGGCAGGCGATGCTCAGGGCGCGCGGGAACCCGGCGTGGTGCGCTCACGGCCGGGGTGGTCGATCGTGGGCCTCGGGTCAGAGGCGGGGGCGGGCGCCGAGGTGGGCGATGGCCTTGGCGGCCAGTGAGCAACCGGCGGCGAGGGCGTCGGAGGGTTGCTTGCCGGTGAGCCACGGAGACAGGAAGCCGGCCGCGAACGCGTCGCCCGCGCCGGTGCCGTCGACCACCCGGTCGACCGACTCCGCGGGCACCCGGACCGGCTCGGCGCGGTTGTTGGTGTACCACAGCGCGCCGTCGGTGTTCATCTTGATGACGACCTGCGGGAACCAGGCGGTCAGCACCTTGGCGGCGGCGGCCGGGTCGTCGCGGCCGGTCAGCACCTTGGCCTGGTCGGCGTTGGCGAACAGCAGCTTCGCGCCGTGGGTCCACTCCAGGAACGACTCGGCCCCGGTGCGCTCCAGCGGCGCCGAGGAGGAGGAGTCGATCGAGATGGACATCCCCGCCCTGCGCGCGAACTCCAGCGCCGTCTGCCCGGCCTCGCGGGAACCCTCGTTGATCAGCGTGTAGCCCGACAGGTGCAGGTGGGTGCCCGAGGTGAACAGGTCGCGCGGCAGATCCTCCGGCGAGAGGGCCGCGTTGGCGCCCGGGTCGGAGAGCATGGTGCGCTCGCCCTTGTGCGTGACGAGCACCACACAGGTGCCGGTGGGCCGCTCGGGGTCCATGACGAGCCGGGCGTCGACGCCGTAGCCCATCAGCTCCATGTCACGGTTACGGCCGGTGATGTCGGCGCCCCTGCGGCCGATGAACGCCACATCGGAGCCCTCGACGGCCAGCCATGAGGCGACGTTGGCCCCGGAACCGCCACCATGCATCGTGACGATGGCCGGGGTGTCGCTTGCCCTGGCGAGCGGATAGCGGGCGCGTGCGACCGCATCGGTCATGAGATCGCCCACCACGACAACCCTGGTCATGATGTCACCGCCTTGCTGCAATGCCCTCCACGCGCCTGACGCCGAGAAACCTAACAGTTTCTGGCCTGCGCGTGGGCCGATGAGCGGAGACCGGGCGCCAGTCGATGCACAAGCGTTGTTGAACCGGGTCGTCGAGTCTTGTCATGTGAGATCCCGGTCTACGCTCGGGACTGGAGATGTGACAGTGGAGGCGGTCTCGTGGATGCTCGGTACCCATCTCATTGGGAGGCGGACGTCGTCTTGGCCGACGGGGGAACGGCGCACGTCCGGCCGATCCGCCCGGCGGACGCCGGCGTGCTCCGGTCGTTCTACTCCCGGCTGTCGGAGGAGTCCATCTACTTCAGGTTCTTCGGCCCCCGGCCCCGCCTGACCGACCGCGAGATCTCCTGGTTCACCAACGTCGACTACACCGACCGGGTCGCGCTGATCGCGACCATCGGCACCGAGATGGTGGCGGTGATCCGTTACGACCGGATCGAGCCGGGAGAGGCCGAGGTGGCCTTCCTCGTCGAGGACGCCCACCAGGGCCGCGGCGTCGCCTCCGTGTTGCTCGAACATCTGGCCGCGACGGCACGCGAGCGGGGCATCGCCAGGTTCGTCGCCGACGTGCTGCCCGCCAACCGGCGGATGATGGGCGTCCTGCGGCAGGCCGGCTACACCGCGGACAGCCGGTTCGCCGACGGCGTCGTGCGGATGACCCTCGACCTCACCCCCACGGAGACCGCGCAGGAGGTCACTGGGGTCCGCGAGCACCAGGCCGAGGCGCGCTCCATAGAGCGGCTGCTGACCCCCCGCTCCGTCGCCGTGATCGGCGTGTCCAGGGAGCCGGGCGGGGTCGGCCAGACCGTGCTGCGCAACCTGCTGGCCGCCGACTTCACCGGCCCCGTCTACCCCGTCCACCGCGAGGTGCGGGCCGTCGCCGGGGTGCGCGCCTATCCGAGCGTCACCGCGATCGACGGCGAGGTGGACCTCGCCGTGCTGGCCGTACCGGCGGAGGGGGTGATCGACGTCGTCAAGGAGTGCGCGGAGAAGGGGGTGCGCGGCCTGGTCGTCGTCTCCTCCGGGTTCGGTGAGACCGGCGACGACGGGCGCGCCCGGCAGGACGAACTGGTCCGCATAGCCAGGGCGTACGGCCTGCGCGTCGTCGGCCCCAACTGCCTGGGGATCGCCAACACCGATCCCGCCGTCCGGCTGAACGCCACCCTCGCGGCCACCGTCCCCGACAGGGGCAGGGTCGGGTTCTTCAGCCAGTCGGGGGCGCTCGGCACGGCCCTGCTGCAACGGGTCGCCCAGCGCGGGATGGGCATCTCCTCCTTCGTCTCCGCGGGCAACCGGGCCGACGTCTCGGGCAACGACCTGCTGCAGTTCTGGGAGGAGGACCCCGCGACGGAGGTGGTCCTGCTCTACCTGGAGTCGTTCGGCAACCCGCGCAAGTTCGCCCGGCTGGCCAGGCGGATCGCGAGGCGCAAGCCGATCGTGGTGGTCAAGAGCGGCGGCAGCACCCAGGGGGTGCCGGTCGGCCACGCCGCGCCCGTGCTCGGCCTGCCCGACACCGCGCTGTCCTCGCTGTTCGAGCAGGCGGGGGTGATCAGGGTCGATGACCTGATCCAGCAGTTCGACGTGGCCCAGCTCCTCGCCTACCAGCCGCTGCCCGCCGGGCCGAGGGTCGCCGTGGTCAGCAACTCCGACGCGCTCGCCCTGCTGGCCGTGGACGCCTGCGTCGGCGCGGGCCTCGACCCCCGCCCGCCGGTCAACCTCGGTCCCGAGGCCGGCGCGGGCGAGTTCGGCGTGGCCGTCGCCGGGCGGCTCGCCGACGGCGAGGTGGACGCGGTCGTGATCGTCTACATGCCGCCGATCCCCGGCAGGGCGAACGAGGTGGCCGCCGCCCTGCTGAGTGCGGTCGAGGGCTCGCCCAAGCCGGTGCTCGCCACCTTCGAGGGCCGGATCGGCATCCTCGCCGAGCTCAGCGTCCCCGGCGCGGGCCACGTCCCCACGCGCGGCTCCATCCCCTCCTACGCCGCCCCCGAGGAGGCGGTCCGCGCGCTCGCCCACGCGGTGCGGTACGCCGCCTGGCGCGAGCGCCCCGCGCAGGACCCGCCGGAGCCGGGCGGCAGCGACTCGCGCGAGGCCGGCGAGCGCGTACGGCTCACGCTGGGTGCGGAGACCGGGCCACTGGAGATCGACGCCACCGAACTGCTGGCCGGGTACGGCGTGACCGTCTGGCCCGCCCCGGAGGCGGGATCGCCGGCCGAGGCGGTGACGGCCGCCGAGCGGCTCGGCTGGCCGGTGGTGGTGAAGGCCGCCGACCCGGCCGCGGCCAAACGGGCGGGCACGATCCGGCTCGGCCTGTCCGGGCCCGACGCCCTGCGCCTGGCCTACGACGACCTGGCCCGCCAACTCGGGCCGGGCGCGGCGCTGGCGGTGCAGCGGATGGCCCCCCAGCCCGCCGTGCCCATCGTGATCAGCGTCGTTGAGGATCCGGCGGTCGGGCCCGTGGTCTCCTTCGGGCTCGGCGAGGTGACCGCCAGGCTGCTGGGCGACCAGGGCTACCGCCTGGCCCCGCTGTCCCGGAGCGACGCCGCCGCGCTGGTGCGGTCGGTCAGGGCCGCGCCCCTGCTGCTCGGGGAGTACGG
Source organism: Dolomitihabitans soli (assembly GCF_022213955.1). Taxonomy (GTDB): domain Bacteria; phylum Actinomycetota; class Actinomycetes; order Streptosporangiales; family Streptosporangiaceae; genus Streptosporangium_A; species Streptosporangium_A soli. The sequence continues at coordinate 105,036 of NZ_JAKNTW010000033.1, forward strand.
CTATCCGCCGGTCGCCGTCGAGGCGCTGGAGGAGTTGCTGATGCTGGCCGGCCGGGTCGTCGACGAGATACCCGAGGTGTGCCGGCTCGACCTCGACCCGGTCCTGGCGGGGGAGTCGGGAGTCATCGTCCTGGGGGCCCGCGCCGTACTCCGGAGCCATGCGGGCCCGCGGCCTGACGGGGGGCCGCGGCGGCTGGGTTAGACGGCAGTCCGCGCGTGGGGTGAAAGCGTGGTCCGGAACAGGGCAGGATGGACCCATGAGGGAAACCCGAGTCTCGGCCGCCGGCCTGCGTGAGGCCATCGATCGCAGCGGCTACTACCCCGACCTTGTCGCCGATGCGGTCGACTCCGCGTTGGGCAAGGAAGCGGTGACCGCCTACGTGGTGCACCACGAGGCGACCTTCGATCCGGCAATGGAGGTCCGCAGGCACGTCACGGTGCTCGTGCTCTCGCCCACCCGGCTGCTGGTGTGCCACACCGACGAGCATCCGCCGGCCGAGGGCGTCACCGTGGCCCACGCGTCAACCACCACCGAGGCGGTCCGACTCAGCCGCATCCAGTCGGTGGCCGTCACCCGGGTCGTCCCCGACCCCGCCTCCTACGCGCCCGGCGTGCCGCCGACGGAGGCCACGCTCACCATCGGCTGGGGCGCGATCTCCCACGTCGACCTGGAGCCCGCCACCTGCGGCGACGAGAACTGCGAGGCCGACCACGGCTACACCGGGGCCGTCACCGCCGACGACCTCTCGCTGCGCGTGAGCGACGCCGCGGACGGCGCGGAGGCCGTCGCCCACGTCCTCACCTTCGCCAAGGCCCTCTCCGAGGCCACTGCCCGCTCCGCCTCGTGAGCGTCCTCCTCAGCCCGGGCGAGGTGGCCCGGCTCACCGGTGACGGGGCGACCGTGCTCGACGTGCGGTGGCGGCTGGCCGGGCCGCCCGGTGCCGAGTCCTACCGGGAGGGACACGTGCCCGGCGCCGTCTTCTGCGACCTCGACGCCGATCTCGCCGGTCCGCCGGGCACGGAGGGGCGGCACCCGCTGCCCCCGGCCGACCACTTCCAGGCCGCGATGCGCCGGCTGGGCGTGCGCGGCGGGCGGCCGGTGATCGTCTACGACGACGCCGACGCCACGGCCGCCGCCCGTGCCTGGTGGACCCTGCGCTACTTCGGGCACCCCGACGTCCGGGTCCTCGACGGCGGTTACCGCGCCTGGCTGGCCGCCGGTCTGCCCGTGACGGCGGGCGATCCGGAGACCGTCCCCGAGGGCGACTTCGTGGCGCGCGCCGGGGGGATGGCGGTGCTCTCGGCGGAGGAGGCCGGAGCACTGGCGGGCGCACCGGCGGGCAAGGGCGTGCTGCTCGACGCGCGGGTGGCGGCTCGATACCGGGGAGAGGTCGAGCCGGTGGACCCGGTGGCGGGACACATTCCCGGCGCGGTGAACGCCCCCACGGGGGAGAACGTCGCCGCCGACGGCCGATTCCTCGACCCGGGCAGGCTGCGGGCACGCTTCGACGCGCTCGGGGCGGGCCCGGAGACGCAGGTCGGCGCCTACTGCGGGTCAGGCGTGACGGCCGCCCACGAGGTGCTGGCGCTGGAGCTCGCGGGCATCCCCGCCGCGCTCTACGTCGGATCCTGGTCGCACTGGGTCGCTTCGCCCGACAGGCCCGTCGCCACCGGCTGATCACCGGCCCCGAAGCAGCCGAACCCGGCCACACCGGTCCTCGCGGTCGCCACCGCGAGGGCGGCGGCCGGGGTGTGCCCTCCGGCGATCAGGTCGTGGAACTCCGTCATGAGCACCGGAGCCTCCTCATCGCGCACCGGGATCATCCCGGCGATCACACAGGCCGTCCCCTTGGTCAGGAAGGTGCCCGCGAGCCCCAGGGGCGCGCCGTCTGCGGGTGCGTGGGCCATGCCGGAGTCGCACGCCGACAGGACCACGAGGCGCGGGGGCGTGCGCAGGGTGAGCAGGTCGTAGGCCATCAGCGGGCCGTCGTCGAGCATGATGCTGGACATCAGCGGACTGCGCGCGTTGAACGAGCCGTGCGCGGCGAAGTGCACGATGTCCACCTCGTCGAGCGCCCTGAGCACCTCGCTCACCCGGGCCGGCACCGCCCGCGCGCCGTCGTACCGCCGCGCCACCAGCTCCGTCTCCCGGGCGCCGTGGGCCAGCCCCGGGCCGCCCACCACGGCGACGGCCAGCGGGCGCGCCGTCCCGCGCGGCGAGGTGCGGGTCGCGGAGAGCCAGGCGGCGGCGCTGGCGGCGACCGACACCGGCCGCTTCGCCAGCGAGGGCAGCGCCTGCCAGGGCATCGTGTGCAGCGACCCGGCGGGAACGATCACCAGCGGCCCGGGCCCGAACGCGTGCCGTAGCGGCGCGACCAGCAGGGAGTCGACGACGGCCGCCTCCTGCCTGACCGCCTCGGCCACCTCCGGCAGCACGCCCGTCCCGCTGCCGGTCGGCTGCCCCGGCACGGGAGGGCTCGCGTGCGGAGGCGTGTCGCGGAGGCTGGCGCGGCGCATGCTGTAGCGCAGGCGGACCGCCGCCTCGGCGACCGTTCTGGCCGGGCCGAGATGGTGCAGGGTGATCTCGTGGGCGGTCACCACGACGGCGGCCAGGTCGTCGCCGTGCCGTACGTATTCGACCAGGTCGGCCTCGCCGAGCGTGTCCTGCACGATGCCGGGGTCGGGGGCGCGGGGAAAACCGGACGCCGCCACCGCGCGCCACCGCTCGGCGCACGCCAGGGTCGTACGGCCCTGCCCGGTCTGGAGGGCCAGCGACACGCCCAGGGCGGCGAGCCGTTCGCCGGCCTTCACCGCGTGGGCCCGGGTGACCGGGTCGGTCAGCGCCACGCTGCTCGCACCCACCTCGGCCAGCCCTCTGCCCACCGCCTCGAACGCGCCGCCCAGATCACCGCGCAGCGTGCACGACAGGGCCACGGCGTGCTGCTCGATGGGCCCGCCGTCCGGGTGCCGGGACTGACCGCGGCGGTCGGCGGTGAGAAGACGCAGCTGCCCCTCGGCGGTGTCGGTCAGGCCCAGCTGGATGGCCAGCTCGGCCGCGGACAGCCGCAGTGCCCCGGCGGCCGTGCCCCAGGAGCCGGCGGACAGCGCCTCCGCGCAGTCGATCAGGTCGGTGAGCAGGCCGGTGGAGGGCGGCGAGGTGGCCAGCCGGGCGCGCAGGGTCGCCTCGGTGGCGAGCGGGATCCAGGCGTCACGGCCCTGGGCCGTCAGGTCGGCGCGGGCCAGTTCCGCGGCGGCCGCCGCCTGGTACGGGGCGCCCGCCTGGAGTTCGAGCTGGGCGAGCAGCAGGCGGGCCTCGGCCAGCGCGCCCCGCGCCCCCGCCGCCTCAAGCTCGGGCACCGCGAGGTCGAGCAGCGCCCTGGCCTCTCCGGGCAGGTAGGCGACCACGAGCGCGTCGGCCAGGTCGCAGCGCATCGTGGCCAGCCGCTCCGGGTAGCCGAACAGCGCCTCCTCGGCCTCGCGGTATCTCGCGAAGGCCGCCGGGATGTCGCCCCGCTTCGCGGCGACGAACGGCATGTTGGCCTTGGCCAGGGCCGCCACGTGGCCGAGCCCCGCCTCAGACGCCAGCTCCACGCACGCCACCAGATCGGCCTCCGCGCGCTCGAAGTCGGCCAGGTAGGCGGCCGCGAGCCCGCGGTTGAGCAGCGCCCCGGCCAGGAACCGCAGGTCGTCCGCCCGGCTCAGATCCTCGTGCCACTCGCGCCGCGGATCCGGCCCCGGCTGCGCGGGCACGTACGTCAGGGGCAGCGGCGGCGAGTCGGGCTCGGCCGTGATCGCGGTCAGGACCCGGACCGCGTGGTCGCAGTTGAGCACGGCCTCGTCGTTGCGCCCCAGCCGCATGAGCGCGACGGCCCGCTGGGAGCACAGCTTGGCCCGCTCGACCGAGCAGAGGTACGGCTCGGCGGTGTCGGCGATCCGCAGCGCCTCGACCGGGTGGCCCAGCTCGGTCCGCACGGTCACCAGCGACAGCCTGGCCTGCGCCGCCCGCCTGGGCAGCCGGCGGGCCTCGGCCGCGGACCGCCGCAGCTCCTCCTCGGCCAGCGCGAGGTCGCCCAGTTCCCTGGCGGCCAGCCCGAGGGCCCGGCGTGCCACCACCTCGGCCTCCAGGCACCCGGCCGTCGCGGCCATCTCCAGCGCCTGCCGCGCCCGTTCCCAGGCACGCGCGGGGTCCACCCCGCACAACAGCACGGCGTACTCCGCCATGGCCACCGGATCGACCCGCCAGCCGCCGACGGCGTGAGCATCGCGGTCGCCGGTGATGGCGGGCACGTCGTCTACGGGGTCGGCGGTGGGGGGCACGTCGTCTCCGGGGCGCGGGGTGGGGGAAGAGGGGATCACGGTGGAGATCAGGCGCGGATGCGGGCCCAGCTGGTGGCGATCGGCGGACCGGCGGAACGGTGACAGACGATGCTGAACCATCCGGGCGGCAGCCCCGCCGCGGCGAACTGGCCCGACTCCGACAGCTCCCGGGTCTGGTTGACGTGCAGGGTGCGGATCTCGACCCGGCTGCCGGCGCCCGGATTGGGGGTCACCTGGCCCGCCAGGTCGACCAGGCCGTCGGAGGTGACGATCTCCACGTCCACGGCGAGACCCGCGGCGGCGAAGCGGAGCAGTCGGGGCCCGCAGCCGAGCCGTACCCCGCCGGGCGCGGCGGCGCCGACCCGCTCGGCGACCACCGCGCCGGGGGCCCGCAACGCGTGCGCGCGCCGGGCGGAGATGACCACGTGGGCGGGCACCGGATCGCGGCCCGCGGCGAGGCGGAGGGCGGCGATCGTGGACTCGTCGTCGATCAATGCAACGTTTCCTCTGCTGAGACAAGGGTGCGAAGCCGTCGCAGGCACCGGCCACGGGTGGGCCCGACACTGCCTCTGGGCATGCCGAGCCGTACGGCGAGCTGGTGCGTGCCCGACTCGGGGGCCGTCGCGATGAGCCGTAACAGGGTGCGGCACGGCTCCTCCATGGACTCGACGGCCAGCCAGAGCCGGTTGCCGCGGTCGGCGTCGAGCACGGCCGTAGCGGCGTCCTCGCAGGCCGGATCGGGTATCAGGTCGGCGGGCTCGTGGGAGGGCTGGACGTCGCGCCGCTCGCGGGCCAGCCGGAGGGTCTCCCTGCGGGTGGTGGTGACCAGCCAGCCGCCGATCCCGCGCGGGTCGCGGATGGCGTGCAGGCTCTCGACCAGGCGGAGCCATGCCGCCTGGACCGCGTCGTCGGCGTCGGCGCCGCTCAGCCCGTAGGACCGGGCGGTCGCCCACATCGCGGGCCCGAACCTCTCCACGAGCAGGCACCAGGCGCTGTGGTCGCCGTCGGCGGCCTCCCTGACCAGCACCGCGGGGGCGGTGGAAGGCTCGGACGGGGTCGCCGGCGGTAGGGCCGGCGCGTCGGGATCGGTGAGGATGTCCCGATGCGGCGGCCATGGGTCAGGTGCGCTCACTACAGCCTCCAAGGTCTCGCGACTGTGCGTAGTCGTCGCGGGACTCCGAGTGAGACTCTAGCGATCTGCGGGCACCACGACGCCCAGATCCGGAATCTCCCGGGAACGCAGTGGGTCGAGGACGTGCGCGGCGGCCTGACTGGGCGGCATGTCCCTGGCCGCGTCGGCGATGGCGCCGGTGACCAGCGCGGCGGCGAAGGAGGTGCCGCTCCAGCGCGCGTAGCCGTCGAACGGGCCGGTGGTGAGGAAGGTGCTGGCCAGCCACTCGCCCCTGGCGCAGGCGTCAACCCAGGGGCCGTAGGCGGAGAACGGGGCCCGGAAGGTCTCGGTCGGGTCGAGGGCGCCGACGGCGATCACCTGGGGGAGCGCGGCGGGCCACAGGGGGCGCGGCGAGGCGCTGTTGCCCGCGGCGGCGACCACCACCGTGCCCGGCATCCGGGCGAGCGCCCCGGCCACGAGGAGCGGCGGCAGGTCCTGCACGGTGTGCCCGCCGAGGGAGAGGTTGATCAGGTGGGGTGGCCGGTCGTGGAGCCGGGCGAGCGCGCGCAGCAGCCCGGCCTCGTCGCCGACGCCGTGGCTGTCGAGGACCCGCATGACGCGGAGCCGTACGCCGTGGGCCCGGCGGACCAGGAGGCCGGCGATGAACGTGCCGTGCCCGGCCTGCGCGTCGAGGCGGTCGTCGCGGTCGGCGTCGGTGCGCTCCCCGATGTCGCCCCGCTGATCGGTGAACCAGGCGCTCTCCGCCCACCACGGGTGCGCGTCGAGCCCGGTGTCGAGCAGGGCGACCGTCGCGCCCCGGCCGAGCCGTCCGGCGCCGGCGGGGGCGAGGGTGATCGGGCCGGTGGGGAAGGGGCGGGAGGCAGGTCCGCCGAAGAACAGCGGCTGGCCGGCGAGCACGTGGTTGGGCGAGGCGGTGTGACCCAGGTCGCGGAGGTCGGACGCGATCTCGCAGGGGTCGACGCCGGGGGAGAGCCGGAGCCGGCAGATGCCGCCGAACTCGGAGACCGCCTCGCTCCACCGCTCCGCCGCTGCGGCCCCCGCCCCGTCCGTCAGGAGCTGGCCTGGGCGGATCAGCGCCGGGGCGTCGTCCCCGCCCGCCACCGTGATCTCACGGTCCACACGCACCTCCGGAGAGTGTTGGGTCGATCGCGGAGTGTATCCCCTTGCCTGCTGAACTGTGTCAAGTGTCACCGGCGCAACATCTCGGTATGACCCGCCACTGGTGTCGAGTCACGACCGACGGTAGTCTCTCCTACAGTCACTTGTGATCATCCCAGTACGAGGCCGTTGGGGAAGGCGCACCTCGTACCGAAACGGGAGGTCCGGTGTCTGCTCGTGGCGTGCTTTACGTCCACTCGGCTCAGCCTGCGCTGTGCCCGCACATCGAATGGGCGGTCGCGGCTGTCCTTGGCGTGCCCGTCGACCTGACGTGGACGCCCCAGCCCGCCGCGCCCAACACTGTGCGCGCGCAGGCTGAATGGGATGGCCGGCCGGGGATCGCCGCCGCGGTCACCTCCTCACTCATGGGGTGGCAGCGAATCCGCTTCGAGATCACCGAGGACGCCTCACCGGGCGTCGACGGGTCCCGGCACGCCTACACGCCCACGCTCGGCGCGTTCACCGCGATCATCGGGGCGAACGGCGACATCCTCGTGCCCGAGGACCGGCTGCGCGCGGCGATGCTGATGGCCGGCCAGGGACGGCTCGTTCTGGAAGACGAGCTTGACAAGCTTCTCGGGCGGTCGTGGGATGAGGAACTGGAGCCGTTCCGTTACGCGGGCGACGGCGCGCCCGTCCGCTGGCTCCACGCCGCCGTGTAAGACTGCCTGTCACGCGTGTGTGCGGTCGGGGAAGCCGCACAACCGCCGCAGGTACGACGAAGGCCCCCGCGCGGGAGGATATCCGTGCGGGGGCCTTCGCTGTGCCTGCGGCGGGAAGCTTCAGAGCGGGATGTTGCCGTGCGCGCCCCTGGCCGGGGTGGCCTGTGCGAGCACCTTGGCGAGGGCGCCCCTCGTCGTCTCCGGGGAGATGACCTCGTCGACCACCCCGAGGTCGACCGCGCGGTCGAGGCCGCCCGCGAGCTTCTCGTGCTCCTCGGCGAACCGCGCCTCCAGGGCGGGGCGCTCCTCCTCCGGCGCGGCGGCCAGCTCACGCCGCTTGAGGACGCGCACCGCGGCGACGGCGCCCATGACGGCGACCTGCGCGGTCGGCCAGGCGAAGACCTTGGTGGCGCCGAGGGAGCGGGAGTTCATCGCGATGTAGGCGCCGCCGTACGCCTTGCGGGTGACGAGGGTGACGCGGGGGACCGATGCCTCGGCGAAGGCGTGCAGCAGCTTCGCGCCGCGCCGTACGACGCCGTCGTGCTCCTGGCCGACACCGGGGAGGTAGCCGGGGACGTCCACGAGGACCACCAGCGGCACGCCGAGGGCGTCGCACATCCGGACGAAGCGGGCGGCCTTCTCGGCCGAGGTGGCGTCGAGGCAACCGCCCAGGCGCATCGGGTTGTTGGCGACCACGCCGACGGTCCGGCCGCCGAGCCGGCCGAGGGTGGTGACGATGTTCGGCGCCCACTTGGGGTGGAGCTCCACGCCCGGCTCGTCGAGCAGGCCCTTGACCAGCGGCTTGACGTCGTAGGCGCGGCGGGGCGACTCGGGAAGCAGGTCGCCGAAGTCGACCTCGTGCACCTCGGGCATCCGCACCCTGCCCTGGTGGCCCAGCAGTACGGCGAGCCGCCTGGCCTGGAGCAGCGCGTCGGTCTCCGACTTGGTGACGACGTGTGCCACGCCGCTGCGCCTGCTGTGCGGCTCGGGACCGCCGAGGGCGGCCGAGTCGATCTGCTCGCCGGTGACGCTGCGCACGACGTCGGGACCGGTCACGAAGATGCGGCCCTGGTCGGCGAGGATGACGATGTCGGTGAGGGCGGGGCCGTAGGCCGCACCGCCCGCGGCGGCGCCCAGGACCACCGAGATCTGCGGGACGACGCCCGACGCCTTGGTCATCGCGGTGAAGACACGCCCGACGGCGTGCAGGGACTCCACGCCCTCCGCCAGCCGGGCGCCACCCGAGTGCCACACGCCGATGACGGGTACCCGCTCGCGGACCGCGACGTCGTAGGCGTGCACGATGTGCTCGCACCCCTCGCCGCCCATCGCGCCGCCCTGAACCCTGGCGTCGCTGCAGAAGGCCACCACCGGGACGCCCTCGACGCGGCCCAACGCGGCCAGGACTCCGCTCTTGTCCTCAGGGGTGATCAACCGGAGAGAACCCTCGTCGAGCAGCGCGGCCAGCCGTACCTGAGGGTCACGGGGATCGCCGGCCTCCTGATCGGAGGCCGGAGTCACCACCCCGTTGTCGAGCACCGTCATGGACGACTCCTCAGCGAGTGGTGAAGGCGACCGCGACGTTGTGACCGCCGAAACCGAATGAGTTGTTGATCGCGGCGAGCTGACCGTCGGGAAGCTTGCGCGGATCACCGGACACGATGTCGACCTCGATGCCGTCGGCCGGGTCGTCGAGGTTGACCGTGGCCGGGATGATGCGCTCGTGCAGCGTGAGGACGGTGAAGACCGACTCGATGCCGCCGGCGCCGCCCAGCAGGTGGCCGGTCATCGACTTGGTGGCGGTCACCAGGGCGTGGCCGCCGATCGCGTCCTTGATCGCTTGGGTCTCGATCTCGTCGCCCACCGGAGTGGAGGTGGCGTGCGCGTTGACGTGGATCACGTCCTCGGGGGCGAGCCCCGCGTCCTTGAGCGCGTGCTGCATGGCCAGCCTGCCGCCCCGGCCGCTCGGCTCGGGGGCGGAGATGTGGTAGCCGTCGCTGGTGTAGCCGGCCCCGGCCGCCTCGGCGTAGATCCGGACGCCGCGGGCACGGGCGTGCTCCTCCGACTCCAGGACCAGGATGCCTGATCCCTCGCCGAGCACGAAGCCGTCCCTGCCCTTGTCGAAGGGGCGTGAGGCCCGCTGCGGCTCGTCGTTCCGCTTCGACATGGCGCGCATGGCGGCGAAGGAGCCGATGTTGAGCGGGTGGATCGCGGCCTCGGTGCCGCCCGCGACGACGATGTCGGCCCGGCCGGAACGGATCATGTCGATCGCGTAGCCGATGGCCTCGGCGCCGGTGGCGCAGGCGCTGACCGTGGAGTGGGCTCCCGCCCTGGCGCCCAGGTCGATGCTGATCCAGCCCGCGGCTCCGTTGGGCATGAGCATCGGGACGGTGAACGGCGACAGGCGGTTCCAGCCCTTGTTGCGGTAGGTGTCGTAGGCGTCCAGGATCGTGGTGATGCCACCGATCCCGCTGCCGACCACCACCCCGAGCCGGTCGCCGTCGACCTCGGGAGCCCCCGCGTCCTGCCAGGCCTCGCGGGCCGCGATGAGCGCGAACTGCTCGGCCCGGTCGAGCCGGCGTGCCTCGGGGCGTGGCAGCACCTCGCCCGGATCGACCTCGGCGACCCCGGCGAACTTCACCGGCACCGTGTCGATCCAGTCCGTGGTGAGCGTCTTGACACCCGACCGACCGGCGAGGAGCGCCGACCAGGTCGAGCCGACGTCCCCACCGAGGGGCGTGGTGGCGCCGAGCCCGGTGACAACGACGCGTACCTGGTCCTTACTCACTTGCGTGCACTCCTCTTGGTCGGCTAAAGATTCAGGCGGCCCGGTGGGGCTAGGCCTGGATGAAGTTGATGACGTCCTTGACGGTCTTCAGGTTCTTGAGCTGGTCGTCAGGGATCTCCACGTCGAACTCGTCCTGCGCGGCGACAGCGATCTCGACCATGGACAGGGAGTCGATGTCGAGCTCGTCCACGAAGTTCTTCTCCGGGGTGACATCGGCTGCCGGAATCCCCGTGATCTCGTTGATGATCTTGCCGAGGCTTTCGAGGATTTCCTGCTCGGACTTGGCCATGTCGCTATAACTCCTTGAATTGGGTGTTTTTTTCGGGTTTTGTACGGCCTAAGCCATACAAGTCTTAGGGAATCTCGATCACTTGGCCGGCGTAGGTCAGCCCCGCGCCGAAGCCGAACAGCAGCGCCAGCCCACCGGACTCGACCTCGCCGCGCTCGATCATGCGGGACAGCGCCAGCGGGATCGAGGCCGCCGAGGTGTTGCCCGCGTGCACGATGTCGCGCGCCACGACGGCCTTCTCGGCGCCGAGCTTCCTGGCGATGGCCTCGATGATGCGCAGGTTGGCCTGGTGCGGCACGAACGCCGAGAGCTCCGAGGGGTCCACCCCCGCTCGCTCGCACGCCGCCAGGGCCGCCGGGTACAGCGCGGTGGTGGCCCAGCGGAAGACGGTCTGGCCTTCCTGCTGGAGGAAGGAGTCGCGGCCCCTGATAATGATCGCGTCGGACTTGTCGCCCGCGCTGCCCCAGGCCACCGGGCCGATGCCCGGGGTGTCGGAGGCGCCGACGACGGCCGCGCCCGCGCCGTCCGCGAAGATCACGGCGGTGGAGCGGTCGGTCCAGTCGAGCCAGTTCGAGAACTTCTCCGTGCCGACGACCAGCACGTTGGTGGCCGAGCCCGCGCGGACGGCGTCGTTGGCCGCCGCGAGGGCGTAGCAGAACCCGGCGCAGGCGGCGTTCACGTCGAACGCGCCCGGCGCCTGGATGCCCAGCCGGTCGGCGACCTGGGCGGCGGCGTTGGGGATCTGCGTCTCCATCGTGCAGGTGGCGACGATCACCAGGTCGAAATCGTCGGCGGACAGGCCACTGGTGGCCATCGCCTTGCCGCCGGCCTGCACGGCGAGGTCGATCTCGGTCTCGCCGGCCGAGGCGAGCCGCCGTTCGACGATGCCGACCCGGCTCCTGATCCACTCGTCGCTGGTGTCGATCGTCTTCGCCAGCTCGTCGTTGGTGACCACGTTGGCGGGCTGGTAGTGGCCGAACGCCAGCACCCTGGCACCGGGTGCGCCCTGCGTGATCCTCACTTGGCGGCCTCCCTGGCCTTGTCGAGATCGTCCGGGGTCTTCAGGGCCACCGTGGTCACGCCGGGCATGCCGCGCTTGGCCAGACCGGTGAGGGTGCCCCCCGGAAGGAGCTCGATCATCCGGGTCACGCCCAGTTCGGTCATGGTGGCCATGCACAGGTCCCAGCGGACGGGGTTGCCGACCTGGTTGATCAGGCGTTCGATCAGGTCGCGGCCGCTCGTGACCACCTTGCCGTCGGCGTTCGACAGCAGCGGGAGGCTCGGGTCGGCGGGCGTCAGGTCGGCGGCGACCTTGCGCAGATGGTCGGCGGCGGGCGCCATGTGGTGGGTGTGGAAGGCTCCGGCCACCTTCAGCGGGGCCAGGCGAGCCCGTTCGGGCTTGTCCTCCGACAGGGCCTGGAGTTGTTCGAGCGTGCCGCCGGCGACGATCTGTCCCGCGCCGTTGATGTTGGCGGCGGTGAGCCCGTGCCGCGCGATGGCGGCCAGCACGTCGTCCTCGACGCCACCGAGCACCGCGGTCATACCGGTCTCGGTGATCGAGGCGGCCTTGGCCATGGCCACACCGCGCTCGCGGACCAGGCCGAGTGCCTGCTCGGCGGTGAGGACACCGGTGAGCGCGGCGGCGGCCAGCTCACCCACGCTGTGCCCGGCGACCACGCCCGGGGTCAGGTCGAGGGCCTCGGCGGCGGCGAGCGAGGCGGCCACGAGCAGTGGCTGGGCCACGGCCGTGTCACGGATCTCGTCAGCGCCCGCGGTGGTCCCGTAGGCGATCAGGTCGAGGCCGACAACCTCCGACCAAGCGGACATTCGGTCCGCCAGGCCAGGAAGTTCTAGCCAGGGGGCGAGGAAGCCTGGGGTCTGGGCGCCTTGGCCCGGAGCGACGATGACGAGCACGAAATCCAGCCTGCCCTGTAGAAGTCCGCCACACGGATGGGGATCCGAACGAACTTTGTCCCCCCGTTTCTGTAGGAACCCTACAGGCGGGATATCGTGTGCGTTACCAGATGGCCGCTAGGTTACGGTCGTTTCGGACAGGCGGCCCAAAATGAGCCCCACCTGCAGGGTAAAGGCCGATCGGCCCTCCGTCGGCTGGTATCCGGTCAGCTCGGTGATCTTCTTCAGCCGGTAACGGACCGTGTTCGGATGCACGAAGAGTAGCCGCGCCGTCGCCTCCAGAGAAGTGCCTTGTTCCAGATAGGTGGCGAGGGTGTCGAGCAGCGGGGTGCCGGCCAGCGGCACGTAGACGTGCTCGATCAGCTGGACGCGGGCGTCCTCGTCGCCGTTGATGGACCGTTCGGCGAGCAGTTCGTCCGCGTAGACCGGGCGGGGCGCGTCCGGCCAGCCGCAGGCGGCGCGCAGCCCGGCGAGCGCGGCCCGGGCCGAACGTGCGGCCGTGTGCAGGTCGGGCACCTCGGGGCCGATCACGATGGGCCCCTCGCCGAACCGGGGGACCACCTGCTTGGCCGCCGTGCTCACGCTGTCGGCCCCGCCGACGATCACGATCAGGCGGTCACCCTGCACCCCGGCGAGCAGATCCAGCCCTGATTTGCGGCCCTTGTCGCGCAACCCGTCGATGACCGACTCGGGCTTGCCCGGCGGGGTGTGCCCGGCCAGCACGACCACCGGGGCCGAGGTCCAGCCCAGCGCCGCGGCCCAGGAGTGCAGCCCGTCGTCCACCTCGCCGCGGACCAGGGCGTCGACGATCAGCGCCTCCAGCCGCGCGTCCCAGGCGCCGCGCACCTCGGCCTCGCGGGCGTAGACCTGGGCGGCGGCGAAGGCGACGTCGCGGGTGTAGCGGAGCATCGCCTGTTCGAGCTGGTCCTCGCCGCCCGGCGCGGCGAGCTCGTCGACCTGGGCGTCGACCACCTCCACCACGATGCGCACGATGTCGACGGTCTGCTGCAGCGAGATCGAGCGTTTCAGCTCCCTGGGCGCGGTGCCGAAGAACTCGATGCTCGGCGTCGGCCGGCCCTCACCCGCGTGCTGGAACCACTCGACGAACGCGGCGATCCCGGCCTGCGCCACCAGCCCCACCCAGGAGCGATCCTCGGCGGACAACGCGCGAAACCACGGCAGCCGCTTCTCCATCCGGGCCATGGCGGCCGTGCCGAGGGTGCCCATGGCGCGTTCGAGCTGCCGGGTGGTGTCCTCGCGTATGCGGTCCTGTCCGTCGTTCACGCACTCTAGAGTGCCAGTTCACCTGGAGTGCTAGAAAACGGCCACGGCCTGGAGCGCCGGTTCGCCCGGAGTGTCAGAGGACGGCCACGGCGGTGATGAGGCCGAGCACGAGGTGGGTGACCGCGAGCAGCCTGGTTCCGGGCTGGAGTTCGGGCTCCTTGACGAGGTCGCGCACCGAGATGCCGGTGATCTGGTCGAGCAGCAGCATGGCCACCGTCTGCACGGCGATGCCGACCAGCCCGAAGACCAGGGTGGCGAGCAGCCCTTCGTGCAGCGCGCCGCCGGAGGACCAGATCGAGGCGGCCACGATGAAGCCGACCGCCGCCAGCCCCGAGGAGGTCAGCATGGTGGCGTTGGGGTTGCGCTCGGACTTGATCAGGTCGCGCAGTTTGCCGGGAATGGCCAAGTCGATGACATAGAAGCCGATGATCAGCAGGAGCACGCCCAGTGTGGCGTAGGCGAGGATCGCGAGCGCGCCACGCCCCAGATTCTCGACGAGAGGCGTGGCGAGTGCGGTCACCATAGGGGTTTTCTCCTAGAGAAGTTGGATCCGGTGTGGCACGAATGAGGAGGTGTCATCGGTGATCAGGCCGGAGGTCTCGCGTATGCCCAGCCCGGCGGCCTCGTCGTGGACCATCCACGCGCCGAGGACCGGGCGCTGCCCCTCGAAGTCGGGCAGCGCGTCGAACTCCTGGTGGACGAAGCCCTCCGCGCCGTAGCCGCCTTCGGTGCGCAGTTCGCCGTCAGGGGACACGATCCGCATGGCCGCCCCCTCCCGACCGAGCAACGGTTTGCTGATATATGCGGACATATCCCGTGGCCCATCAAGATAGGCGGGCAGCAGGGCAGGATGCCCCGGGTACAACTCCCACAGCAACGCGAGCAACGCCTTGTTCGACAACAGCATCTTCCACAGCGGCTCGATCCACATGGTTGACACCTGATGCCGTACGGCCTGCTCGCCGAACTCGTCGGCGGCGGCCCACTCCCACGGGTAGAGCTTGCACAGCGTGCGGATCACCCGCCGCTCCATGTCGACGAAGCGCAGGTTGAGCGCGTCCCAGCCGATGTCCTCCATCGCCACGGCGGCGGTCGCCAGCTCCGCCTGCGCGGCGGTCTCCTGGAGGTACGCGAGGGTCATCGCCTCCTCGCCCGTCTCGTCCATGTTCGTCCAGCCGAAGTGGACGGGACCGGTCGCCAGGGAGGGCGCGATCTCCCGCCAGCGGTCGACGAGCCGCTCGTGGATGGAGTTCCACTGGTCGTCGTCCGGATACCGGTCACGCAGCCAGAACCACTGCACCACGGAGCTCTCCACCAGGCTGGTGGGAGTGTCGGCGTTGTACTCGAGGAGCTTGGCCGGCCCGGTGCCGTCGTAGCGCAGGTCGAAACGGCCGAACAGGTGCGGGTCACGCCGCTCCCACGAGCGGGTGATCTCGGGCGCCAGCCAGGCGGGGATCGCGAAGTCGGCGAAACGATTCTCCCGTACGGCGTGCTCGACGGCCGCCAGGCACATCCGGTGCAGCTCCTCGACCTGCTCCTCCAGGCTGAGGACCTCCTCCATGGAGAACACATAGTGGACGCTCTCGTCCCAGTAGGGCCTGCTCAGCCCGTCGGGATGGGCGGATCTGTGGAAGGCCAGCCCCTGCGCCTCGATGGTCTTCTCCCAGCCCTCGCGCGGGCTGGAGTGCTCCCTGCGCACGGTCAGCCGCCGCCGCTGCCACGGCTGCCGAACCCGCCGCGCTGGATGACGCTGCCGGTCCGGCTGGTTATGCGCACGTCGGAGGGGCGCACGGTGGTGCCGGACACGACCCTGGCGCCGTTCCGGACGCCGCCGTAGTACCAGCTGTAGGCGCCGTGCGAGCCGTGATACCGGTCGTCGTCGCAGTAGTCCTCGTCGATCACCGTGTAGGAGCCGTCGGGCTGGACGGTGTCGAGGTCGACACAGTCGGCGTTGATCTCGTCGTCGCTCCGCGCGCAGGCGCTCACGACCATCATCGACACCACCCCGAGCACGGTCAGCGTGACCATCTTGGAGGCCTTCGAGCTGCCGCCGGGCGGTTTCGTCGCCGGGGGGTGGCCGTTCGACGCTGTCATTGAGCTCCTGAAATCGTGATCCCGACAGGGTATCGCGTGCTATGTCGCGGTCAACGTGCAGTCTGTCCTATGGGTTCCAGGATGTCCGAAACCCCGTGCACAGCGGGGATTGTCGGTCCGCAGGCGTAGCGTCGAGGGCGTGAACCGAACCGATCGCCTCTACGCGCTCGTCGAGGAGCTTCGTGCGATCTCCCCCCGGTGCCGGTCCGCCCGCGATCTCGCGGCCAGGTTCGAGGTGAGCGTGCGCACCATCGAGCGCGACATCGCGGCCCTCCAGCAGTCGGGCGTGCCGATCTACCCGCAGCCGGGCAGGCGCGGCGGCTACGCGCTCGACAAGGCCATGTCACTGCCGCCGCTCAACTTCACCCCGGCCGAGGCGGTGGCGATCGCCGTGGCGCTCGGCCACGCCGGCCGGCCCCCCTTCGCCAGGCACGCCCGCTCCGCGCTGCGCAAACTCGTCGCGGCGATGCCGGGGCCCGACGGAGAGCGGGCCCGGGAACTGGCCGGACGGTTCCGGCTGCTGGAACGGGCCGACGAGGAGGCGACCTCCGCCGAAATGGCCAGGGTCATCGACGACGCCCTCCTGCAGCGCCGGGTGCTGCGGATCGGCTACCGCGACCGCGTCGGCGCGGCCACCTCGCGCGAGATCGAGCCTGGTGTCTTCCTGGGCGGCCGCGGCGGGTTCTGGTACCTGGTGGGCTGGTGCCGCCTCCGCGACGACGTCCGGGTCTTCCGGCTCGACCGGATCACCGCCGCCGAGTTGACGGGGGAGGGCTGCCCCGAGCGGCCGCCCGAGCAGTTCGCCGACGGCCTGCCCGATGTGATCACGCGCAATCCCGTGTTCGACTGAGCGGGCAGACACTGATCGGGAAACACCGACAGGCCGTTGTCGTCCGGGCACGTCATCGTGGGCACGCGCCATCCCGAACTTCCCGGGCACGCCGCCGGCCGCCGAAGGGCGGCGCGCCCGGGAGATCCGCCCTTACACCTCGCTAACCTCCCTGGCCCTAGACAGGTAGCCACGTCCGCAAGGCGCCCGTCCTCGCGGACCGGAGGTGCATTCACATGATTGTCCGGCGCGCGGCATTGCTCGTCGGCGTCCTGCCGCTGCTCGCGCTCGCGGGGTGCGGCGGGACGCCGGCCGAGACCGGGGTGGCATCGGCGAACGTCGGCACGGCGAAGACCGCCACACCCTCGCCCACCACGTCCAGCGACCCGCTGAAGTTCGCCCAGTGCATGCGCGAGAACGGCGTCGACATGAAGGACCCCGACAGCTCGGGCCGAGTCTCGGTCATGGCCAGGGGCGACAAGGGCCAGATGGAGAAGGCCCATAAGGCCTGCGGCAAGTACATGCAGGGCGGGGGGATGAACAAGGGGCGCGCCAACGATCCGAAGGCGCAGGATGCGATGCTCGCGTTCACCAAGTGCATGCGGGAGCAGGGCATCGAGATGGCCGACCCCGGCGCCGAAGGCGGCGCGATCAAGATCCAGCGGCCGAAGGGCAGCGAGGAGGAGTTCGAGAAGGCCATGAAGTCCTGCGAGGAGCACCTGCCGGGCCGGCCCGGCACCCCCTGACGTGCCCGTGGCGCCTCCGGTACGGCAGGCGCCACCTCACCCTCCGCGGCCGGACTCAGGCGGCATCGGGAGCCGGATGGTGACCGACAGGCCGCCCGAGGGGCGGGGGGCGGCGGAGACGACGCCGCCGTGCGCGGTGACGATGGCACGGACGATGGACAGGCCGAGTCCGGCTCCGGTGGCGGAGCCGACGCGGTCCTGGAGCCGGCGGAACGGCTCGAAGAGGTCGTCGACCTCGTGGGCGGGGATCACCGGTCCGGTGTTCTCGACGGTGAGGGTGGTCTCGTCGGCGTCCCGGGCGAGCGCCACCCAGATCCGGCCGTCCCTGACGTTGTACTTGGCGGCGTTCTCCAGCAGGTTGAACACGCACCGTTCGATGAGCGCCGGTTCGCCGCCGACCTCCGACGGCGTGAGGTCGGCCTGCACGGTCAGCTTCCGCCGCTGGGTGACCGATTCGAGCTGTTCCAGCACCGAGTGGATGAGATGATCAAGATCGATCGGCTTGCAGGCCACGATCTCGTGCTCCGACCTCGCCAGCAGCAGCAGGCCCTCGATCAGCCGCTCGTGCCTGGCGTTGGTGCCGAGCAGCGACTTGGCCAGGGATCGGAGGTCGTCGGAGACGTCGGGTTCCTCAAGGGCGACCTCGATGAGCGTGCGGTTGATCGCGATGGGCGTGCGCAACTCGTGGGAGGCGTTGGAGACGAATCTGCGCTGCGCGTCGAAGGAGCGCTGCAGCCGGTCGAGCATGGCGTCGAAGGTGTCGGCCAGACGCTTGACGTCGTCGCGCGGCCCGGCCAGGGCGATCCGCTCGTGCAGGGTGCTCTCGGAGAGCCGCTCGGCCGCCGAGGTCACCTGGTGCAGGGGGCGCAGCGCCCGGTCGGTCATCAGCCAGCCGAACAGGATGGCGAGGACGCCCACCACGACCATGATGACGACCGAGTTGCGCAGCACCTCCTCCAGCACCCCCGCCTTGCCCACCTCTATCTGCCGGACGAAGGTGTCGTTCACCCGGACGGCCATGCCTTCCTTGGGCACGGGCGGGGCCAGACGGCTGATGATCTTGTCGGGCAGCCGGGTGACCAGCTGCTCGTTCATGGCCCGTGCCGTGAGCAGGTAGGTGGTGATCAGCAGTGTCGTGCCCGCGGCGAAGAACAGGCCGCTGTAGAGCAGCGTGAGGCGGAGCCGCAGGCCGGGCTTCACGAGACGCAGCCGGCGCCTCACAGGCGGTAGCCCACGCCCGGCACGGTCTCGATCACCGCAGGGGCGCCGAGCTTCCTGCGCAGCGTCGCCATCGTCACGCGCAGCGCGCCGGTGCCCGCCTCGTAGTACTCGTCCCAGGCGCGGGTGATGAGGTCACGGGTGGACACGGTCTCGCCGCCGGCCCGCATCAGCTCGGCCAGCAGGGCGAACTCCTTGCGGGTCAGCGTGAGCTCCCGGTCCTCCCTGGTCACCGTACGGCCGGCCGGGTCGAGGCGGAGGCCCGCGCGTTCCAGGGCCGTGGCGCGGACGGGCGCGGTACGGCGGGCGAGCGTGCGCACCCGCGCCACCAGTTCGGCGAAGGCGAACGGCTTGGGCAGGTAGTCGTCGGCTCCGAGGCCCAGCCCGGTGACCCGCTCGTCCACCCGGGAGGCGGCGGTCAGCATGAGGATCCGGCTGCCGGTCCGCTCCCGCACCAGGTGCCGGCACACGTCGTCGCCGTGCAGGGCGGGCAGGTCGCGGTCGAGCACGACCACGTCGTAGTCGACGTGGCCCAGCCGCTCCACCGCGTCGGCGCCGTCGTAGGCCACGTCGACGGCGATGGCTCGCCGCCGCAGACCGCGCGCGATGGCGTCGGCCATCTCCTCCTCGTCCTCGACCACCAGTACCCGCATCGTCACGCACCTCCGGGGGATAAGCGTGAACCATCGCTTGTTAGGCCGATGTAAGCAGCCGTGCGCTTACAGGCCGTTAACCCCGCTGGCCGTACAAATCGGACCGTGCGAGAGGCGCGTGTCCTCCGTGCGGAGGTGACGACATGGAACGACGGCGGCTGGCCGCGCTGGCGGCGGCGCCGCTCTCCCTGAGTCTCGCGGCGTGCGGCGTGGGGGCGGTCGCGAATGAGGCCCAGGCCGACCTGGCTCGCTGCCTGCGAGACAACGGAGTTCAGGTGCCCACTCCGGAGACCGGCGGCCCGATCCGGCTGGGCGAGGCACGGGTGGGCCGTGAGCACTTGGAGTCGGCGATGCGTGAATGCAGTGGAGGCAAGAGATGAGACGCAAGGGCGCACTGCTGGCAGGAGTGGCGGCGGTCGTGGTGCTCGGCGGCGCGGGCGTGGGCGTGGCGGTGTTCGGCGGCGGCGAGCCCGCGGTGGGCAGCACCGCGCCGGTGCCCGCCTCGACCACCGAGGTGACCAAGGGCGACCTGGTGGACACCAAGACCGTGGACGGCAAGCTCACCTACGACGACCAGCGCGAACTGGTCGCCACCGGTCAGGGCACGGTCACCGCGGTGCCCGCCGAGGGCGCGGTCGTCAAGCGCGGCCGGGCGCTGCTCAAGCTCGACCGCGAACCCCTGGTGCTGATGTACGGCAAGACCCCGCTCTACCGGACCCTCGACCAGAACGTCACCGACGGCCCCGACGTCGAACAGCTGGAACGCAACCTCAGGGCGCTCGGCTACGGCGCGGACATGACGGTGGACGAGGACTTCACCTACGCCACCTACCAGGCCGTGCTCGACTGGCAGGAGGACCGGGGACTGCCGGAGACCGGCAGCGTGGACGACACCCAGGTCGTCTTCCTCGACGGCGCGGTGCGGATCGCGGGGCGGTCCGTCGAGGTGGGCGACAAGATCGGGCCGGGGCAGAAGGCGCTGACCCTGTCGGGCTCCCGAAGGGTCGTCACCGTCGATCTGGACACCGCCGACCAGGAACTCGCCAGGAAGGGCGCGAAGGTCACCGTCGAGCTGCCCGGCGGCAAGGAGGTCACCGGGAAGATCAGCGAGGTCGGGACCGTGGCCGAGGTGATACCGGAGGAGCAGGGCGGCGGCTCGACGATCGATGTCGAGATCAGCCTCGGGAAGACCGGCGCCGGCCGGTTCGACCAGGCCCCGGTCACCGTCCACCTGGAGAGCGAGCGGGTGAAGGACGTCCTCACGGTGCCCGTCGAGGCGCTGCTGGCCCTGCGCGAGGGCGGTTTCGGCGTCGAGGTCGTCGAGGGGACCGCCACCCGCCTGCTCCCCGTGGAGACCGGTGCGTACGGCGAGGGCCGGGTCGAGATCTCCGGCGACGGGCTCGCCGAAGGCATGAAGGTCGGGGTGCCCACCTCGTGAACGTCGTCGAACTCGTCAGCGTGACCAAGGTCTACTCCGGCGACGTGGCAGCCCTGCGGGGCGTCGACCTGGAGATCGGAGCGGGGGAACTGGTGGCCATCGTGGGTCCGTCGGGCTCCGGCAAGTCGACGCTGCTGCACATGATCGGCACTCTCGACCTCCCCACTTCGGGGACCGTGCGGATCGCCGGATACGACGTGGGCACGTTGTCGGACCGCGAACTGTCCGCGCTGCGCTCGCGCCACCTCGGTTTCGTGTTCCAGCAGTTCCACCTCGCCGCCGGTGTGAACGCGCTGGACAACGTCGCGGACGGGCTGCTCTACAACGGCGTCCACCTGCGGGAACGCAGGGAGCGGGCGGCGGCGGCGCTGGAGCGCGTCGGCCTCGGCCACCGCCTCGGCCACCGGCCCGACCAGCTCTCCGGCGGGGAACAGCAGCGGGTGGCGGTCGCCAGGGCCGTGGTCGGCGACCCGCCGCTGCTGCTCGCCGACGAGCCGACGGGCAACCTCGACTCGACGGCCGGCGCGAGCGTGCTCGACGTGCTGCACGATCTGCACGCCTCGGGCACCACCGTCGCGGTGATCACCCACGACAGGGACGTCGCGAGCTGGGCGCCACGGCAGATCAGGGTCAAGGACGGCCGGATCATGGCGGGGGCCACGGCGGGGGCGGACGCATGAGCCGGTTGTCGCCCGCGCGGATGAGCCCGCGCGACGTGCTCAGGGTGGGCG
Source organism: Dolomitihabitans soli (assembly GCF_022213955.1). Classification (GTDB taxonomy): domain Bacteria; phylum Actinomycetota; class Actinomycetes; order Streptosporangiales; family Streptosporangiaceae; genus Streptosporangium_A; species Streptosporangium_A soli. Next base: position 126,289 of record NZ_JAKNTW010000033.1, read on the forward strand.
CGGCCGGGCTGCGGTCCCGGCCGACCCGGGTGTTCCTCTCGGCCCTCGGCATCGCGATCGGCATCGCCACCATGGTCGCGGTGATCGGGATCTCCTCGTCCTCCCGCGAGGAACTGCTGCGGCAGCTCGATCGGCTGGGCACCAACCTGCTGACCGTCGAGCCGGGCAGGACCCTCTTCGGCGGCGATGCCAAGCTGCCGATCACGTCGACCGAGATGGTCCGGCGGATCGCCCCGGTCACCTCCGCCGCCGCGACCGGCGAACTGGACGCCACCGTGCGGCGCACCGACCGGGTCGCCAAGGCGATCACCAGCGGCATCACCGTGCGGGCCGCCGACGGCGAGCTGCTGACCACCCTGGAGGGTCGGGTCCGCACCGGGAAATGGCTGAACGCCGCGACGGGCCGGTATCCCGCCGTGGTCCTCGGGTCGGTGTCGGCGCAGCGGCTGGGCATCAGCGCGGTGGGCGGGCAGGTGTGGATCGGCGACCGGTGGTTCACCGTGGTGGGCGTGCTGGACACCCTCCCGCTGGCCCCCGAGATCGACAGGTCCGCGCTGGTGGGCTTCGACGCGGCCGAACGCTACCTCGGATTCGACGGCCACCCGACGATGATCTACGAGCGATCGTCCGACTCCGCCGTCAACGACGTGCTCGCCGTACTGCCCCGGACCGTGAGCCCGGAGAACCCGGACGAGGTGGACGTGAGCCGGCCGTCCGACGCCCTCACGGCCAAGGCCGCCGCGTCGGGCGCGTTCACCAACCTGATGCTCGGGCTCGGCGCGGTGGCGCTGCTCGTGGGCGGGGTCGGCGTGGCCAACACGATGGTGATCTCGGTGCTCGAACGGCGCAAGGAGATCGGCCTGCGCCGTTCCCTCGGGGCTACCAGGGGACAGGTACGCGTGCAGTTCCTCGCCGAGTCGCTGCTGCTGTCCGCCCTGGGCGGGGTGGCGGGGGCGGTGCTCGGCGGGCTCGCCACGGTCGCGTACGCCGTCTCCAGGGGCTGGCCGGCCGTGGTGCCGCCGTGGGCGATCGGCGGCGCGATCTGCGCGACCCTCCTGATCGGCGCGGTCGCCGGCCTCTACCCCGCCATGCGGGCGGCCAGGCTCTCACCCACCGAGGCGCTCGCCACGGCGTGAACCGCGCGCCGCCATGCGGGCGGCCAGGCACTCACCCACCGAGGCGCTCGCCACGGCGTGAACCGCGCGCCCGCTTCTGTGTGAGCGGAAACGAAGGGCGCCCCCTCCCGGAGTCCCGGGAGGGGGCGCCTTGTCGCGTTTCGCTCAGAAACCCATCGACTGGGTGTCGTTGCTCTCCGCCCCGCCCGCCTCGGTGACGCCGTTCTTGAGGTGGTAACGGGTGATCGCCTCGCGGACCAGCTCCGGGTTGACCTCACCCTGCTTGGCGAGCCTGGTGAGCACCGCCAGGGTGATCGACGCGGCGTCCACGTGGAAGTGGCGGCGCAGCGCCGAACGGGTGTCGGACAGTCCGAAGCCGTCGGTGCCGAGCGAGGACCAGTCACCCGGGACCCACTGGGAGATCTGGTCGGGCACCGCGCGCATGTAGTCGCTGACGCCCACGAACGGCCCCGGTGCCCCCGACAGCAGCCGAGTGACGTACGGCACGCGCGCCTCGGCGTCGGGGTTCAGCAGGTTGTGCTCCTCGCACGCCAGCGCCTCGCGGCGCAACTGGGTCCAGGAGGTGGCCGACCACACGTCGGCGGCCACGCCCCACTCGTCGGACAGCATGCGCTGCGCCTCGAGCGCCCAGGGGCCCGCTACGCCGGATACCAGGATGTTGGCCCTGGGCCGCTGCCCCTCGCCCGCGGGGGCCTCAGCGAGCTTGTAGAGGCCCTGGAGCAGGCCCTGCACGTCGATGCCCGCAGGCTCGGCGGGCTGGGTGTACGGCTCGTTGTAGACGGTGAGGTAGTAGAAGACGTTCTCCGGCTGCTCGCCGTACATCCTCCGCAGGCCGTCCTGCACGATGTGGGCGATCTCGAACGCCCACGACGGGTCGTAGGCGACCACCGCGGGGTTGACGGACGCGAGCAGCGGGGAGTGGCCGTCCTCGTGCTGCAGTCCCTCGCCGTTCAGGGTCGTACGGCCGGCGGTGGCGCCGATCAGGAAGCCCCGGCCCATCTGGTCGGCCATCTGCCACATCTGGTCGCCGGTGCGCTGGAAACCGAACATGGAGTAGAAGACGTAGACCGGGATCATGTGCTCGCCGTGCGTGGCGTACGCGGAGCCCGCCGCGATCGTCGAGGCCATGGACCCGGCCTCGCTGATGCCCTCGTGCAGGATCTGGCCCTGCGTCGACTCCTTGTACGACAGCAGCAGGTTGCGGTCGACCGCCTCGTAGGTCTGCCCGTGGGGCGAGTAGATCTTGGCGGTCGGGAACATCGCGTCCATGCCGAACGTGCGCGCCTCGTCGGGGACGATCGGCACGAACCGTGCGCCGATCTCCTTGTCGCGCATGAGGTCCTTGAGCAGGCGGACGAACGCCATGGTGGTGGCGACGGTCTGCTTGCCAGAGCCCTTCTTCAGGTCGGCGTAGGCCGCGTCGCCGGGAAGCTTGAGCGACTTGGCCCGCGTGACGCGTTTGGGCAGGTAGCCGCCGAGCGCCGCGCGGCGCTCCTTCATGTAGGCGATCTCCTCGTCGTCCTCGCCCGGGTGGAAGTACGGCGGCAGCTCGCCTTCCAGCGCGGAGTCGGGGATCGGGAGATAGAGCCGGTCGCGGAACTCCTTCAGCTCCGCCTTGGTCATCTTCTTCATCTGGTGCGTCGCGTTGCGCGCCTCGAAGTCCTTGCCCAGGGTCCAGCCCTTGATGGTCTGGGCCAGGATGACCGTGGGCTGCCCGACGTTCTCACGGGCCGCCTTGAACGCCGCGTAGACCTTGTGGTAGTCGTGGCCGCCGCGCGACAGCTTGCGGATCTCGTCGTCGGAGAGGTGCTCGGCCATCTTGCGCAGCCGGGGGTCGTCGCCGAAGAAGTTCTCGCGGATGTAGCCGCCCGACTCGACCGAGTAGGTCTGGAACTGGCCGTCGGGGGTGGTGTTCATCTTGTTGACGAGCACGCCGTCGACGTCGGCCGCCAGCAGCGGGTCCCAGTCGCGGCCCCAGACGACCTTGATGACGTTCCATCCGGCGCCCCGGAAGTACGACTCCAGCTCCTGGATGATCTTGCCGTTGCCGCGCACCGGGCCGTCGAGGCGCTGCAGGTTGCAGTTGACGATGAAGGTGAGGTTGTCGAGCTCCTCGCGGGCGGCCAGGCCGATCGCGCCGAGCGACTCGGGCTCGTCCATCTCGCCGTCGCCGAGGAAGCACCAGACGTGGCTGCGGCTGGTGTCCTTGATCTTCCGGTTGAGCAGGTAACGGTTGAAACGCGCCTGGTAGATCGCGCTGATCGGGCCGAGGCCCATGGAGACCGTGGGGAACTCCCAGAAGTCGGGCATCAGGCGCGGGTGCGGGTAGGAGGGCAGCCCCTTGAAGCCGTGGGACAGCTCCTGCCTGAAGGCGTCGAGTTGTGCCTCGGTGAGGCGGCCCTCGAGGAAGGCGCGCGCGTAGATGCCCGGTGCCGCGTGTCCCTGGATGTACACCTGGTCGCCGGACTCGCCGTGGTCCTTGCCGCGGAAGAAGTGGTTGAAGCCCACCTCGTACAGCGAGGCGGCCGAGGCGTAGCTGGCGATGTGACCGCCGACGTTGGTGTGGGCGTTGGCGCGCGAGACCATGACTGCGGCGTTCCACCGCGTGTAGGCCCGGATGCGCCGTTCGACGTGCTCGTCGCCCGGGAACCAGGGTTCCCGCTCGGGCGGGATGGTGTTGATGTAGTCGGTGCTCCGCAAGCCGGGCACGCCGACCTGATGCTCACGGGCCCTCTCCAACAGGCGGAGCATCAAGTAACGGGCTCGACCCCGCCCTTCCGTCTGCACGACGGTGTCAAGCGACTCGAGCCATTCCTGGGTCTCACTGGGGTCGACATCAGGAAGCTGGCTTGGTAGGCCGTCGCTGATGATCGAGAAACGCTGGCGTCCGGAAGCCACTGGGTCTCGCCTTCCGAGGATGGACTTGTGAAGCCTCTTCGTGTTGTGTCTAGGTCACTTCCATCCTGGTCGCTTACCCCGGAAAGCGCATCTCTACTTTCCGGTAACCAGGATGTCCCCGCTGGCCAAGCCGCAATTTTGGCCTAGACCACCGATGGTAGGACGATTGTTACAGGTCATGCTAACGGTGGTAAGGGGCGCCCCCTAACACTTCGACGTCCTGGCCGGTCAGGGAGGGGGCGTTCACGGGAAGCGTAACGATTTGGTCGAAGTTCTCCTCCCTCTGCCGTTCCCCACGGCCTGCCCCCTTCCCCGGGGCGGCCTGCCGTACCAGTCTGGAAGTAGGCGCAAGGAGGGATGCACATGAACGCGACGGTAGGCGATCGCCTCCTGGTACACGGCAGCATCGTCGGCGATCCGGACCGCCGGGGGGAGATCATCGAGGTTCGCGGATCCGAAGGTGGCCCGCCGTACGTCGTGCGGTTCGACGACGGACATACGGGGCTGGTCTTTCCCGGACCTGATGCGGTCGTCGTCCCAGCTCAGCGTCACCCTTAAGATCGAAGGGTGAGATCGAAAGAGATCGCGGTGGCGACCGGTTCGAAGGAACGGGTGCACGACATCACGGCCCGGTGCGAAAGCTTCGCGCGTGACTGCGGGGGCGATGGGCTGCTGCACGTGTTCGTTCCGCATGCCACGGCCGGCGTCGCGCTCGTGGAGCTCGGCGCCGGAAGTGACGATGACCTGCTCGCAGCGCTGGGCGACCTGTTACCGGCCGACGACCGGTGGCGGCACGCGCACGGTTCGAAGGGACACGGCCGATCCCATGTGATGCCGGCCTTCATCCCGCCGTACGCGACCGTTCCCGTCATCGGCGGACGGCTCGCCCTGGGCACATGGCAGTCGATCGCCGTCGTGGATCTCAACGTGGACAACCCGGATCGACAGGTTCGGTTGTCCTTTTTGTCCGACTAATCCATGCGTACCGGGACCTTGGGCGGCTCGTTGCCGTGGCGACCGTTGACGACGACGGGTCGCAGCGTGTGGACTGTGCCGAAGCGAAGGCCCTCAGCGGGCCGGAAGTCCGCATGAGGCGGGGCCATTCAAGCAGGAGGGATAGACGTGAGCGCGACCGCGGGTCAGGCGCAGGGCGAGCGCGGCCTGGCCGAACGACTCGGCCTCAAGCCGGGTCAGGTGGTGCAGGAAGTCGGCTGGGACGAGGACTCCGACGAAGAACTGCGCGAGTCCATCGAGGAGCTGACCGGCAACGAACTGGTCGAAGACGACTACCAGGACGTTGTGGACGTGGTGCTGCTCTGGTGGCGCGACGGCGACGGCGACCTGTTCGACGTCCTCAGTGAGTCTCTGGCCGCACTGGCAGATGGCGGCCAGATCTGGTTGCTGACGCCCAAGGCGGGCAGGAGCGGCCACGTGGAGCCGAGCGACATCGGAGAGGACGCCACGACGGCGGGTCTTTCGCAGACCAGCAGCATCAGTGCCGCGGCCGACTGGTCGGGAACCAGGCTGGTCGCCCCGAAGACGCGTCGCTAGAGGTCAGAGTCGGGGGCTGCCCCTGCCGTACGGCCCGGCGTGGCCGTACGGCAGGCTGATGGTGTCCACTCGGTGAAAGGAGCCGGACATGGCGGTCGGCGTCGGCTCCATCGCGCCCGACTTCGAGCTGAGCGACCAGCACGGAACGCCGGTGACGCTGTCCGGGCTGCGCGGCAGGAAGGTCGTCCTGATCTTCTATCCGCTCGCCTTCAGCAACGTCTGCCACGGCGAGCTCAACGCCCTGCGCGACGAGTTCGTCACGACCGTGCCCGCCGACGTCCAGCCGCTCACCGTGTCCGTCGACTCGGTGTTCAGCCATCGGGCATGGGCTGACCAGGAGGGTTACACGTTTCCGTTGCTCTCTGACTTCTGGCCACACGGGCAGGTCGCGCGGGCGTACGGTGTCCTCGATGAGACGAGGGGCCTCGCAGTCAGGGGCACCTTCGTCATCGACGGCGAGGGCGTGGTCCGCTGGAAGATCGTCAACCCGATCTCAGCGGCCCGTGACCCCGCCGACTACCTTCAGGCACTCGCCGAGATCAGCTGACCCGATCGACCCGACGGAGGCGATGATGCCCTGCTACCGATGCGGGGCCCGGCAGACCGACCCGGTCCGCGGCGCCAGCCCCTGGAAGCGCGGCGTCCATTCCCAAGCCCAGGTCCTCATCTGCCCGGACTGCCAGCACGCCCACGACCTGCGACTCGACACGTGCGCGTCCTGCGGCTCCACGGCCCTGATCTGCCGCCTGGGCGAAGTCGAGTGCCGCACCTGCCACGCCGTACGGCCCGCGGAACGCTCCGCCGGCCCTCCCGAGATCCCCGACGGCCTGGCCGACGAGGTGGCCGCCGCCCTGAGCCGGGTCCTCGGCCGCCTCACCTCCCAAAGCTGACCTCCCCACACCGGCCCTGAGCCCTCATCCTCTTCTTCCAAGGGGATCAGTGGCCGTAGGCGGCCAGGGCGCGAAGCATGCTCCGCCGCCTGCCGCCTGCCGCCTGCCGCCTGCCGCCTGCCGCCTGCCGCCTGCCGCCCGGTGCCCGTCGCCTGCGGCCTGTCGCCCGGTGCCCGGTGCCTGTCGCACCGCTGCCCGGTGCCGGCCCGGTACGGTCGCGATCTGCAGGGCTGAACTCGCCCGCCTCGAACGTTCGCCCCGACCGCGGATCAGGTGCCGGGATCCCCCTGCCCGCGCCCGCCGTACCCCTGGGATGGGTGTGATCGCGGACTTGGGTTAGGGTGAGGCGGCACAAATCGGGCAGAGGTGTCGTCTGCTGAGAGGACATGGATGAGCGACTACGTGGTGGCAGTCGATGTCGGCGGCACCTCGATGAAGGGCGGCCTGGTCACCTCAGCGGGCACGATCCCGCTGACCGACCGCCGTCCGACCGGCCGCGCCGAAGGTCCCGCCCACGCGATCGGCGAGATCCGCTCCTTCGTCACCGACCTGGCCGCCCGGGGTACCACGCTGCTCGGCGCCGCCCCCGCCGCCGTGGGCATCGCCGTACCCGGCCTCGTCGACGAGACCACCGCCACCGCCGTCTACTCGGCCAACATCGGCTGGCGCGACGTCCCCGCCGCCGCCTTCGTCCCCGACGGCCTCCCGGCCCTGCTCGGCCACGACGTCCGCACCGGCGGCCTCGCCGAAGCGGTCCTGGGCGCCGGCCGCGGCATCCCCGACTTCCTGTTCCTGCCCATCGGCACCGGCATCGCCGGCGCCGCCATCCTGCGCGGCGCACCGTACGGCGGAGCCTCCGGCTGGGGCGGCGAGATCGGGCACATCCCCGTCTTCCCCGGCGGCGAACCCTGCGCCTGCGGCCAGACTGGCTGCCTGGAGACGTACGCCAGCGCGGCCTCGGTCGCCCGCCGCTACACGGCCCGCACCGGCCGCACCATCCCGACCGAGGACGTCGCCGCCCTCGCCGCCTCCGGCGACCCCGTGGCCGCCCAGGTGTGGACAGAGGCCGTCGAAGCCCTGTCCCTCGCCCTGGCCACCTACACCCTCCTCCTCGACCCCACCCTGATCGTCCTCGGCGGCGGCCTCGCCGAAGCGGGCCCTCTCCTCTTCACCCCGCTCGCCGCCCGCCTCACCGCCCACCTCACCTTCCGCGCCGCCCCACCCCTCCACCCGGCCCTCCTCGGCACCCAGGCCGGCATGCTCGGCGCCGCCCTCCTCGGCTGGCGGACGGCCGGCCTCCCGGACGTCGGCCTCACCTGGACGGCGGATGTGCTGAAGACCATCCCGGTGCCGTAAGGTGTAGTGCCGACTACATCGGGCGGTTAGCTCAGCGGTAGAGCACTCGCCTTACAAGCGAGGGGTCACTGGTTCGAACCCAGTACCGCCCACCAGCAAAGAGAGCCCCGTCTCCCACCAGGGAGAACGGGGCTCGTGCCATTAGCGTGCCATTAGCTCAGGTCGGCGATCTTGCTTGGCGAGTGCTCGCCGTTGGTGGCCTGGCTTCTGTGATCTTGCCGTCCATGGCGTCGGCGATCTTGCGGTCTGCCTCTGCCGTGGTGTGCTGGTAGATCATTGCGGCGCGTACCGAGTCGTGGCCCATCCGCTCCATGAGGTCCCGCAGGCTCGCCCCCGACGCCGCCGCGAGCGTGTTGCCCGTGTGCCGGAGATCATGGACGTGCAGCCCTTCGTGCCCGATCTTCCTGGTGATCGTCGACCAGTCGGACGCACGCCGGAAGTTGCTCCGCCGAAGGATGCCGCCCCGAGCGCCCGTGAAGATCAGCGCCGTGTTCTCCGAGCCGGTGAACTCGTCGAGGTGATGCTGGAGGGCCGGGACGATCGCCTTAGGTATGGCGACTGTGCGGACTCCAGCCCGTGACTTGGGAGCCCCGACGAGCAGTTCTCCCGTGTCCAGCTCGACATGCTGTTGCCGAACGCTGACGGTTCCGGCCGTGAGGTCCAGATCCATCCGCTGCAGCGCCGCCACCTCACCCCAGCGGAGACTGGCGAAGGTCGCCACCAGGATCAGCGCGCGGAGCCGTTCCGGGACCAGGTCCGCCAGCTCGAACACCTTGGGCACCGTAAGAACGGGCCGCTCTTCCGGCTTCTCTTCGCCGGCACCCCGGATGCGGCACGGATTGCGCGGGATGATCTGGTCATCGGCCGCCGTCATGAGTACGGCCCGCAGGAACCGATACGACTTGGCCACCTCCGAGGCGCCGACGCCACTACCGACCAGGGTCGCCCGCCACTCACGGACGACGGCTGTATCGATCTTGCTGAGAGGTATGTCGCCCAGATGCGGCACGACGTAGCGCCGGAGGAGACCCCGATAGATCTCGACCGTACGGGGACGGAGGCTGGTCCGTTCGTTGATCCACTTCGTGGCGTAGATGCCGAGCTTCACCTTGGCCCGCTGAGGGTCGGTCCAATCCCCGGTGATCAGCTTGGCCTCGACCAGCGACAGCGCCTTTTCGGCCGTGCGCTCATTGGCGTAGGTCGCCTCACCCGTCCGTAGCTTGCCGTCAGGTCCGGGATACCGGATTTGGAACCGCCCAGACGGAAGCTTGCGGACGCTGCCGAACCGTCGCTTGCCCGGCTTGTTCGCCATCACGCCGCCTCCTGTCGAGTTGCCGAAGGATCTTGTCCGGTTGCTTGGGCTTCCAGGTCTTGGAGGTGGGCGCGCCATCGTTGGCGTTCGTGGACGGAGCGGAGGAGGCGTACGGCGAGCGGCGGCACGTTGGCGTCTCCGTTGGGGACGGGGCGCCAGATGTAGCGGTGGGGGTCGGCGGGTTCGTCTGGTTGGCCGAGGGCTTCCAGGACCCAGGTACGGCGGTCCTGCTTGTGTTCGGTCAGGGTCTTGTTGGACCACTTGCGGGAGACCAGGACGCGACGGCCCGCGTAGCCGAGGTGGTCGGGCTTGTGCGCCTTGCCCCGGCACCGGCCCGGCATCATCCCCGGCTTGGCGTGCTTGGGCTGGACGCCGTAGCGGAGCCAGTTCGGGCAGGCCGGCGAGCACGGTTCGTAGCGCAGCGCCTCAGCCATCCGCGCGGCGTGTTCCCGCTGCCGGGCGTTGTCGGGGTCGAGGGTGTCGCCGATGCTCTTGGTGAGGTACTTGGACAGGTAGCGGATGCACTGGTCGGCGTCCGGGGTGCCGGCGAGCACGCCTTGCACGTCGACTTGTTGGCCGAAGCGGAGCACGTGCAGCGGTTCGGCATCCTCGTCGGCGTCGAGCTGGTCGAGTGCCTGTTCCCAGGTGGGCAGGACTTCCCCGGTTGCCGGGTCGAGGTAGCCGACGCCATCGGCCCACACGGGCAGGTGGTCGCCGTCGAAGACGACCCGATCGGCCGGAGGCCACCACACCTGGTGATACGTCGCCGCCGCTATCTGCTTGACCTCCGCACGCGGGAGGGTGCCGCGGATGGCCATGTGCAGGTGCGGCGCGAGCCGTTTCTGTGTTTCCACTGATGCGAAGTACTGCACGTCGTAGCCCGCGACGCGGCGAAGGTTCTGCACGAACCGGTCCACCAGTTTGGCGAAGTGCAGCGCGTCCCGAGCGGCCCGCGCGTAGTCGTAGGCGTCGGGGTCGACGGGGACAGCGTTCATGATCTTGCCGTAGGAGGGGAGGGTGAGGGTGACGAACAGCGACGGCCGGTAGACGTTCCCGCCGGAGCTGGTGAAGGTCCGCCCGAGGGTGGTGTCCCGCCGGGTTCGCTTGGGCAGGTCCGGCGCGTCCTGCCGCCGCCGGGTGGAGCGGTTGCGCTTGGAGGCGGTGCGGCCGAGCACGTTGCCCCGCATCCCCGCCTCGCTGATCTCCTCATCGATGCCGACGACGGCCGCATCCAGGTCTGCCGTGTCGTGGCCAGCGGATGCGGCCTCATCACGCTGGGCTTGGACGTCGGAGCGGAACTCGATCAGCCAGCGTTGATCCTCGTTCGGCTCGTCGGGGGTGATGGCGGGTTCCTCGTCGAGGTGCCAGCCTTCGCGGCATTGGGCCATGCGGAGTTGCCGGTTGCGCTTGGCGCACGGCGGGCACTTGCTCTCCAGGGTCGCGCCGCACGGCACATCGACGATCTCTGTCTGTCCGGTGTGGGTGTCGGTCCGTTTGAGCGCGATGGGGCGGATGCACACCCCGTAGCGTTTGGCGACCTCTTCGACGACGTCCCGCGCGATGGGCATGGCCTGCCGGACGGCACGAGGCAGAGCACGATCGTTCGCGGTGGTCATGCGTTCCTCCCTTCGTCGGCGTGGGTGGGGTCGGGGATGACGGTGACGCGGTGTCCGCACTCGCGGCACTCGACCAGGCCCCGCATGGCATCCAGCCACAGGGCGTCGAGGGCGTGGCAGTCGGCGCAGCGCAACCCGTCCAGGAAGTGAGCCAGCGTCATACGGCCCCACCTGCCGCGTATTCGGCGGCCATGGCTTTGATGTCGGTGTCGGAGACGTAGGCCGCGCGGACCCGCACCGGATCGGGCGAGGTCTCCAACCGCACGTAGGCGACTCCGGCGCCGAGTTCGGGACGGGGAGAGATCAGGTCGGCGTGCGCGCCCCGATCCCGTGCGCCGTCGCCGAGGACCATGTCGACCTGTTCGGATTCGTCCAGCCGTAGGGCGATCTTGTCGGGGAACAGGTTGCGGATGTTCATGACCTCTTTGCGCGGGTCCTGCAACGCGGCCAGGACGCCGACGCCGACCGCGCGACCTTGGGTGGTGAGGGTGGCCAGCGCGGCGGTGATGCGGTGCCTGAGGTGCTTGTCGGGTTGGTAGGCGGTGAGGAACGCCACCTCATCCACCACCACCAGGACGAACGGGTCATCGGTGGTGGGGACGTGGGAGCGTTGGACGCCGGCGAACCGGCCCGCGCGTTCCTGCATGACTTTGACGGCTTGGTCGAGGAGGTCGGCGCAGTGTTCGGGGTCGGCGGCGTATCGGTCCCCGAACAACCGGCGGCCGTAGGACAGTTCCATCAGCTTGGGGTCCAGCGCCCAGATCTGGACCAGGCCCGCCTCTGTCGCGGGGAGCAGTCCGCGGATGATGGACCAGATCCACGAGCCTTTCCCCGATCCGGTGGCGCCCGCGACCAGGACGTGGGTTCCGTGGAGGTTGAGCCGGTACGGGGTACCGTCCTCACACTTGCCGATCTCGACCGGCCCCACGTCCGCTAACTGCGAGACCGGTAGCGCAGGCAGTGGTTCGGCCAGAGGGTCACGGCGGGGGAAGGTGAGGAGCAGCCGACCGGCACGGGCGATGGAGATGCGGCAGGTGGTGGCTCCGAAGCCGTGGGCGAGGTGGTCGGCGCGTTTGGCCCAGTCCTCCACCGACTGCCCCTTCAGCATCGTGACCGTGACGTGGTCGGCCCAGCCGTCGCAGGTGACCCGGAGCAGTCGGGGGAGGTAATCACGACCGCGCAGGTGACGACCGAGACCGGAGACGATCATTACGGGTTGCCAGTGCCGACGGTAGATCCAGATGCGCCGCCAGAAGGCCAGCAGTCGCCACCCGGCCAGGCGGGTGAAGGAGTCGCGGTCAAACAGCGCCCAGCAGGTCAGCGATGAGGCGAGGGAGAGGGGCAAGGCGAGCGCGAGTTGCCAGCCGTACAGGACGCCCAGCGCCGCAGGGACGGTGACGGCGGTGACCGCGACGGGGTGGGTAAGGATCGTACGGATGAGACCGGCCAGGACGCGCCAGGCGAAGATGATGATGGTGAGGATGGCCGGGGTGGACACGACGGCCGGGCGGAAGACGACGGCGGTGTCGGGGGTGGTGGAGACGAGGTTGCGTGTCTCGTCGCCGGGCAGTTTTCTGAACATTAGGATCAAGACCTCTCGTGATTTCGCAGTCAGGGAGAACCGGGGGCCGCCGGAAGTTGCACCTTCTGGCGGCCCCGCTGCATGTGTCAGGTCGCCGTCTGATCGACGGGACCGGTGGAGGTGGTCGGGGTGGTGTTGAGGCGTTCGCAGTCGGCGAGGTAGCGAGCGGCGGCGTTGAAGATCTCCCGAGCCAAGGTCACGTCCTGGTCGGTGACGGGTCCGGCGCCGCTGGTGGAGATCGACACGTTGGCCTCACGGGTGGTGAGGTCCAGGTACGGCCGGGTGCCGCCTGTGGTGAGGGTGCAGACGCGGACATCGTGGGTGTTGAAGGAGACGCCGACGCGCGGTGCCTTGTCAGGGCGGAGTGACACCGTGACGTAGGTGTAGGGCTGGTGCGGCATCAGGCCACCCTCCGACCGTTGGCCAGGCCGACGAACATGCGCTCCACCGAGCGGGCGAAGTCGTGGGCTTCGCGGGCGAGTTGGCGGGCGAACGCGACGTCGTCGGCGGTGACCAGGTCGCCGGCTGAGGTGGTGACCAGGACCGAGGTGGCGCCGAAGTCGAGGATCAGTACCGGGGTGCGGCAGGGGTAGGGGTGGTTGGTGGCGTGTGCGCCGTGTCCGGTGTTGAGGTTGATCACGCTGGTCGGGCGGTTCCTGCGTCGTGACATCAGGCGGAGTCCTTTCCGGCTGGGGTGGGCTTGCCGTTCGCTACGGCTGGGGTGCGGGGGGCGTGCATGTGGCGGACGCGGATGGAGTAGGCCAGCCGTCCGGTGGCCTGGTTGACGTACGGGGTGACGGTGATGTCGTCGAACTCGACCGGGGTGAACGGCAGGCCGGACACCGGTGGCGGGGGGATGGGCTGGTCGGTGGAGAGGATTTTGATGGCGAGGGTCTTCTGTGCGGCTTTGAGGGTGGGGTCGCCGTCCATGACGGGGACCTGCCAGACGGGCTCGCCGGTGTGCTTGTCGCGGGCCTGGACGAACCGTTCCTTGGTGGAGGCGTCGAAGTCCTTGACCTTCTCGACGTCGCCGACGATGTAGCAGCCGTGGGGGAAGAGCATGGGGTAGGTGATGGGGATGGGTCCGTGTAGCGCCATAACAACTCACTCCTTGTATCGACTGACAGGCACTTAACCTATCAAGTACTCTGAGGATAAGAGAGCCCGCTTGGTAGGTCAAGTACCTAAGCGGGCTTTGGTGGGTGAGACTCGGCTAACCGATCGGGTAGGCATCTTCCAGCTCATGCCGATCAGCGGGCATGAGCACCTCCACCGCCACCAGCGCACGACCAGAGGCATCCTTCACCGTGCCGTACACCGCCAGCAGCGGCGTGTTCTTCGGCATCCCGAGTTGCTTGCCCTCCTGCGTGGTGGGCATCCGCGCGGTGATCTGCTCCGCGACGTGATCGAACCGCACGCCCTTACGCGCCTGGAGATGCTCGCGAATGCCCTCATCCAAAGGTGCCGCCGTGGTCAGGT
>NZ_JAKNTW010000034.1 GCF_022213955.1 Dolomitihabitans soli
CGCCCCCCGCGCCCGCCCCTGCGCCCGCCCCTGCGCCCGCCCCTGCGCCCGCCCCTGCGCCCGCCCCTGCGCCCGCCCCTGCGCCTGCACCGCCCGCCGGGCATGCGGCGTGGGCGCCGGTCCCGACGCACGGCAGGACTCCAGGGCGGCGCCGACGCCGGCTCGCGCCGACCGGAACCCAACCGCCGACTACGGTACGCGCCACCGCCGCACGACGATCGCCACGGGGTGCCTGATCTCTGTCTATGGTCGGGGGCGATCGAAGGTCTGGGACTTCGTTCCTCAGCCCCAGCCCACCGGGCAGCGTCGGTTACGACCGCCTATGGGATGCCCGTTGCACACCTCTCAGAAGTGCAACCGAGAGCTACCTCTGCGGCCAACCATGCTGGGAACGTTCACGGTCGTGCTTCAGGGCCAGGCGTACGGCGGTGTAGATGACGAAGCCCTGGACGAGAGCGGCACACCCCGTCACGTAGCGTCAGACGCTGCGGGTGTGAGCGTTGCACGTTGGGTCGATGCCTTTCTTGTCGAAGGAGACATAGATGTCGACGTGCCACTTGTCCGAGTACTTCACTCTTGTGTTGGGGTACTTGGCGTGCCTGCCCGGCTTGATGTTGTCTCCGGATTCCCAGGTCCACAGCGTTTTGTCGGCGCTATAGCGCAGGTCCTTGCGGATCCTCAATCTCACGTTGCTCTTGTTTCCGAGCTGGTTATTCCCGGTGGCCCCGAGGACATAGACGATCTCGTCGATCTTGTCCTCGCCGTTTTTCGGCGTGTAGTAGGCCGCGAGGTCCGCCCATCTATCCTGGTCGTCAACGTTGCAATAGGCGAAGAGCGCCCCGCCCGCGGCGGAGCTCGCGGTGGAGTTCGAAGCCGAGGCGCCCGCCGCGGGGATGATCGACAATGCCACGCCCACGGTTGCGAAGATCGCCGTCTTCTTCAGGATGCCTGTCACTCGCATAGTGCCCTCTCGTGCCGGGGGTGATTCGGTTGCGGACAAAGGGCCAATTTAGGGAGGTGCGGTATATAGGCGGTATGTCAACTCGGAGGCTTTGAAAGCAGGCTCCAACTCGCCTACGCGTGACCAGAAGCCGAAGGGGTCCTTGGCTGGGCGGAAGCCGTACGCCTGGGCCATGTCGGCGGCTTCGGTGAAGAGGTGGGCGATGGCGGAGGGGGAGTGGGCGTCGCTGTCGAAGGTGACCGTGTCGCCGCCCTCCTTGCGCCACGATCGCAGGATCGTCGCGTCCATCGGGGGTCCTCGTAGAGATCGCGGAAATGACCCTGATCCGCTCCCCGGGAGGGTGGGACGACGGCGACGGGAAGACCCGGTGCCCGTTCAAGAGCGTGCCCGTGCCGTGCCCGTTGGAGGGGGGAATAGGGGGGAGTAGCAGGTATTCAGGGCAGATGCGATCACGGGCCTGAGCTGGGTTTTCGTAGCTAGACCATGATCGCCTAACATATTTGCAAGCAGGAAGTCAGGGGTTCGAATCCCCTAGGCTCCACCAGCCAAAACACCCCGCTCCAGACCTTGGAACGGGGTGCTCGGGCCATTAACGGGCCATTAGCCAGCGGGGACCGGCACCCGCCGCACCGTGTCCGTTTACGCCAAGTGGACGCTTACCGCTCAGGAATCAAGTACGGCGGCGACGGCTTCGATCTCAACGAGTTGGTCGTCGTAACCAAGCACGGTGACTCCCATCAAGGTGCTCGGTACGTCATGGTCACCGAACGAGTCCCGGACTACCTTCCAGGCAGCACCCAAATCCTCCTGCCGGGTGGACGCGACGAGAACCCTTGTGCTGATCACGTCCTGCAATGATGCGCCAGAGGCAGTGAGAGCCGCCTGCATGTTCTCGATGGCTTTCGCTGCTTGGCCCGCGTAGTTCCCAATGGCTGCCGTCGAGCCGTCCTCGTTCAGGGGACACGCTCCGGCGAGGAAGATGAGTCGTGACTCGGCAGGCGCCGTGGCTGCGTATGCGTACTGGGCGACGTCGGACAGAGAAGCTGAGCGGATCAAAGTGATGGCGCTAGGCATGGTCACTCAGTTCCTTTCACCTAGGGTCCAAAGCGGCCATCCTGACATGGGCATCCTGACTGCCGCCTCCTATTTTCGCAGGCCAAGCCGTCCGTCCCTCGCGGCCCGCCCACGGTTGTTCTTATGGGTATCAAGGGGCGGCGGCGCTGAGCGCCGCGTCCGCCCTTGCGCCTGCACCGCCCGTCGGGCGTGCGGCGTGGGCGCCGGTCCCGACGCACGGCAGGACTCCAGGGCGGCGCCGACGCCGGCTCGCGCCGACCGGACCCGAACCGCCGGCTACGGTACGCGCCGCCGCCCCACCGCCGCACGACGATCGCCACGGGGTGCCTGATCTCTGTCGATGGACGGGGGCGATCGAAGGTCCGGGACTTCGTTCCTCGGCCCCAGCCCACCGGACAGCGTCGTTGACGACCGCCTACGGGATGCCCGTTGCACGCCTCTCAGAAGTGCAACCGAGAGCTACCTCTGCGGCCAACCATGCTGGGAACGTTCACGGTCGTGCTTCAGGGCCAGGCCCACGGCGGTGTAGATGACGAAGCCCTGGACGATAGCGGCACACCCCGTCACGTAGCGTCAGACACTGCGGGTGTGAGCGTTGCACGTTGGGTCGATGCCTTTCTGGTAGAGGAAGGTGACCTTGAGGTCGACGTGCCACTTGTCCGAGTACTTCACTCTTTCGCCGGGGTCCTTGGAGCGGCTGCTGATGTCGTTGTCTTCGAACTTCCAGGACCACAGCGTTTGGTCGGGCAGATAGGGCAGGTCCTTGCGGATCCTCACTCTCACCTTGTACGAGCTTCCGGTGTCCGCGCGGTCATATTCGATCTTGTCGATCTCGTCGTAGCCGTTTTTCGGCGTGTAGTAGACCGAGACTCCGGCCCACCTAAGGTGATAGCTGCCACTGCTGCTGCCAACGTTGCAATCGATGGAGAGCTTCTTCTGCGCGGCGGAGCTCGCGGTGGAGTTCGAAGCCGAAGCGCCCGCCGCGGGGATGATCGACAACGCCACGCCCACGGTTGCGAAGATCGCCGTCTTCTTCAGGATGCCTGTCACTCGCATAGTGCCCTCTCGTGCCGGGGGTGATTCGGTTGCGGAGAAAGGGCCAATTTAGGGAGGTGTGGTATATCGACGGTATGGTCCAATCTGGGGCAACCTGGCGAGGGCTTTGACGGCAGCGCGTCGGCGGCTTGTGCGGCGCGCAGCTTGGGCCGGCCCCAGCCGAGGGTCTGCTTCCAGAAGCGGGTAGGTGTGCTCCAGGTCGAATCTGCGCAGGAACGCCTGCCGGCATCGATCCGCGTCCGCGCTGGTCAACCGCGGTCAGTCACGGTTACTCGCCGGGGGGATGGATGCGGTCATGGTCAGTCGGAGTCCGTTGTTCTCTTCATCTGCTCGTATGGGCACAGAAACCTGAGGGTGCTGGGATCGAACTCGACGCCATCGTCGACCTTGGTGGCGGCGATGGTCGCCACTCGACGGATGATCTCGGGCTCGTCGTTGGGAAAGGCGCCTGTTTGATCGGCTCAGGACCCCGACGCTGACCGACGTCACCGATCTCCTCCTGGTTGCCGTCGCTCCGAGCGGACTATCTGGCAGACCGGATCGAGCTCGGCCTGGCAAGGGGCTCCGCATGAGCAGACCACCGTTCGGCCCGCGGAGATCCTCGTGGACTCTGCGGGACACCAGAGCTCAGCGGCCGGGAAGCCAGTTGCCGTGGAAGCCCGTGGGGACGCGGACCGGCAGACGCACCTCCGCCACCGGTGGGGACGCAAGGTCGGCGGCGTCGAGGACGGCCAGGTAGCCGGTCCCGCTGGAGCGGTCGTGGGCGAAGGTCAGCAGATATCCGTCGTCGTCGCGAGATGTCTCCTTCCGGGGGACGAAGACCGCCTCGCCGCAGGTGTGCCCGGCGGGCAGCCGATGTGTCTCGCGGGCCGCGCCCCTGGCGAAGTCGTACTTGTAGATCTCCGAGCGCTCCGGCTCGGCCGCCAGCGAGAAGCTGGTGACGTAACCGAAACGGTTGGGCCGGCCCACCTCGGCGTCCGCGACGCGCGGGTACTCGATCGGCGCGTCATCCAGCGGCCGCTCGGCGACCGAGCCCGCGGCCAGGTCCAGCCGCCACTCGTGCAGATTGGGCAGCCCGCCGTCGTAGTCAGAGGAGCCGTCACGCCACAGGCTCGGCACCCGGCAGCCGGTGACCGTGATCACGCCGCCTGACTCCGAGGCGTTCATGGTGTGCCACACGTAACACGGTTCGACTCCGAACCAGCGCACCGATCCGCCGTCCCGCCGCATCACGCCGAACTGTGCGCCGTGCCGCTCGTCCCACCGCCACGGCAGCCCACCGGCGGCGGCCACCGCCGGGTCGAATACGACTGGCAGGTCCATGAAGACAACGTGATGCTCGGTGATGGCGAAGTCGTGCATCATCGTCGCCCGCGCAACCTCCACCACCTGCGTCTGGAGCACTTGGCCGGCCGGCGTGGCGCGGTAGTAGGTGAGGTACGGCGGGCGCAGCCGGGAGCCGAAGAACAGCAGCTCGCCCGTACCCGGGCAGATCTTGGGATGCGCGGTCATAGGGGTGCGCAGCGCGCCGCCGAAGGTGAACGGCCCGACCGTCTCCAGCTCCGGCGTGATCTCGTACGGGAAGCCGCCCTCCTCCAGCGCGAGCAGCCGGCCCCCGTGCGACACCAGGTGGGTGTTGGCGGTGGTGACCCGGTAATCCACCCGGCCGGTCGCCTGGTCGAAGGCTAGGGCGAAGCGGGACCGGCCGGGGTGCTCGTACATCGGGGTCCGTACGTACCGGTTGCGGTACCAGCGGGCCCGCCCGCCGTCCAGGGCCACCGCGTGGACCATGCCGTCGCCCGCGAAGTAGTGCGGCGACCAGCCCGTCTGCGGGTTGGGCCCGTTGCGGAGGTAGACGCCGGTCAGTTCCTCGGGAACGGCGCCGACCACCTCGGCCGTCACCTCCTCAGTCACCGGCGCGTTGTTCCCCGCCAGATGGAGGGGCACGTCGGCGTTCCGTTCGGTCGTCATCTGCTGGGTCCTCCCGTAGTCCGATCCGGCTGCGCCAGGATGCAGGGAAGACTCCCGCTGAAACAGTCTTGTTCTTTCCGGGCCTCTCAGCCGGTAGGAGAACGCGCAGCACACAGCGCCGTGAAAAGTCCCGGCCGGGCTCAGCGGTGTACCGCCTCCGGGGCCGGCGGGGTGAGCCGCGTGGTCACGGGACGGTGATTGGTCTAACTGGGAGGATATGAGCTAATATCGCCCACTTTCGAATGGTGACCTGCTGGCGGTGGCGGGTGACCCGGCTGCACACAACTCGGCTGATGGACGGATCAAGGTCTTCGTTCGCGGCGCGAATAATCACCTATGGCATATATGGCAAGTCGCACGGGAAGGCAACTGGTCCGACTGGGAAGATCTCGGTAGGCACCGCCCGCTTCCAAATGGAGAATGACATGGGCGAGAAGGCCTGAAAAGCGGAAGGTCGGCGGTTCGGCCCTGCCCCTGACCAGCGGTCGCCACGCCTGCCCCGCCGCGATCCCGGGCAAGCCGTGCGCTCCGGCTCCGCTTGCAAGCGGATCACCTAGGGCGGTATAGCGGGGGTATGTTCGCGCGCCGCGTTGGCCGTGATTATTTGCTGTTCCGCACCACGAGCCGTAACCCTTGGGAATCATCCTCCTCAACAAGGAGTACCCGTGAAGACGACGGCATTCATCTCTGGTGCGCTGGTGACCGCCATGGCGGCATTAGTCCTGGCCAGCACACCGGCGGCGGCGGATCCCAAGCATCAGCTGAACGTGGCCCTCTCGCTCACTAAGAACACCGCGAGCAGTCAGACCTACTGGGCCAACATGCGCCGCAACCAGAACGAGCCTTATGTCAAGAGGTGGAGCTTCTACTGGTGGACCGACGGCTGTACGGTGCCCAAGAAGATCGGTAACTCAGACTACTGGAAGGGAGTCTTCGCGACGCCCTGCGCTCGCCACGACTTCGGCTACCGCAACGTCAAGCGGCTCGCGAGCTCCAGCAAGTGGAAGAACACCTACAAAAAGACCGTCGATGACGCGTTCCTCTTCGATATGGGAAACGTGTGCGTGAAATTCTCCAAGACGAAGAAGGCGTCGTGCCGAATTGCGGCGGCGGCGTTCTACGCCGTGACCAGGGTGCGCGAGAGCTAGGGCCGAGCGCCGACCCGGGTGACAGTTGAACCCGTAAAGCGAAGCACGCGCCTTTCGTAATGCGCGGTTCAGGTTCGGTTGTTGCGCCCGGCCGGCGGTAGATCGGCCGGGCCCAGCACCTGACGACCGCCCGGGACCCTACGACCAGTCCGCCGTCACCGTGGCCGCGCTCCTGTGCGCCGCCACGGTCCGCGAGCTCACCCGCATCCAGACGGCCCTGGCCAACCTCTGAGCCCAGGTACGGCACGCGCCTGCCATACCTGGAATATACCCGCCACGATCACAATGCGGATCGGAGGTGCACGATGTTCCAACTGTTGGGACGCTTGGCGGTGGTCGACGGCGGCGGCCGCGCGATCAACATCCGGGCCGCGAAGCAGCAGGCGATCCTCGCCGTTCTCATGCTGTCCCCGGGCGGAGTGGTCAGCGTGGATCGGCTGATGACGGAGCTCTGGCCGAACGAGCCGCCGGCCACGGCCAGAGCGAGTCTGCAAACGTATGTTTACCGCCTGCGACGCACTCTGGCGCCGCTTGCCGCTCACGGTGTCGACCTGACCACCCTCGGGAACGGCTACACCCTGGTCGTCCCGGATCGAGCGGTGGACGTCAGGGCGTTCGAGCAGTGCTTCACCCGGGGATCGGAGGCTCTGGCCGCGGGCAATCCGGCGGTGGCGGCCGGTCTGCTGCGGGAGGCGCTGGACATGTGGCACGGTCCGCTGGCGCCGGAGATCGACGTCGAAACCGTCCGCTGCGAGCGCCGTCGCCTGGACGCGGCGCACTTGACCGCATCCGAGCTCTGGGTGCAGGCCGAGCTGCGGCTCGGCCTCTACAACTGGGTCATCCCGGAATTGGAGCGCCTCGTCGAGGCCCACCCGTTCCGTGAGTCCCTGTGGGAGATGCTGCTGCGTGCCCTGACCGGGCTCGGCCGCCGTGCCGAAGCGCTCGCCGCCTACCGGCGCATGCGTGACATCCTCAGTACGGAACTCGGCATCGAACCGGCCGACTACCTACGCCGGCAGCATCAGGACATACTCCGAGGCGCGTCGTTCTAGGAACAGTCAGCGCAGATCTGCGCGAATGGCGGGCAGCCTCCGTCACAGCGGTACGCCCGGTAATAGTTCCCCTTGATGCACTTGAAGGCCAGCGGCACTCGACGGCCGCCGCGTTCTCCTGGGTACGACCAGACTCCGGTCGCTGAGCTTTCCTACCGCGTTCTAAGGGACCGCCCCCTGGCCGGCGCCTGCCAGGGGGCGGTCCCTTTACTTACCTAGGCGCACTGCTTTCTCACGTAGACCGAGCAGTCGCTCCTCCAGCATGTGTAGTAAGCGCAACAGATGCTGCCGGTGCAGCTCGTGTTGGTGAGAACGCAACGTGCGGTGCATGCGGCCTGCGCGTCGCCGGCCGGTACGACGAAGGCGACGATCCGGTCCGCCAAGGCGGTGATGGATTTCACCTGTCCCACCTTCTCTCCGTCGAGTTACTCGCACATGGTGACCGTGCGGTATGTGCAGTTGGAGTAATAGCACCTCATCTTGTAGCACCCGGTGTTCGGGTCGTAGCTGATCTGCACGCACCTCGGGGTGCACGCCGCGTCAGCCTTGACCGTGGGAATCAACCGGTCGATGAGCTTGTCCAGCATTCTGTCTTCACCTCCTTTCTGTCTCGGGTTCACTGAACGCGGTTTCACGGGAGGCCGTCTCGTGATATCCGCGGGCTTGTAGGCGGAAGAGGCGGGCGTAGATGCCGTCCACCGCCATGAGGTCGTCGTGGCTTCCCCGCTCGGCGACGCCCCCGTCCTTCAGGACGATGATCAGGTCGGCGTCCCGCACCGTGTTCAGCCGGTGGGAGATGAGCAGGCTGGTCTGGCCCGCGCGGTGGTGGCGCATCCGGGCGTGCACGTCGGCCTCGGCTTCGGGATCGAGACCGGAACTCGGTTCGTCGAGGATCATCAAGTCCCGTCCGTCGCGGAGGAAGGCTCTGGCCAGGGCGGTTCGCTGCCACTGGCCGCCGGAGAGCACGACACCGGTCGAGGAGTCCTCGCGGTCCTCCTCGCTGGAGAACATCCGGGTGAGCAGCGTGTCGTAGCCGCGGGGAAGGGCCGCCAGCAGCTCGTCCACCCCGGCCCTTCGCGCGGCGGCGCGGATCCGGTTCAGGTCGTCACGGGCACCGACGTCTCCCACGCCGATGTTGTCGCGGGCGGAGAAGTCGTAGGCCATGTGGTCTTGGAAGACGCCGCTGATCCGCTCCCGCAGCGCCTCCGGCCGGACGTCGCGCAGGTCGACTCCGTCCCAGAGGATCGCTCCCCGGCTCGGGTCGTAGAACCGGCAGAGCAGTTTGACGAGCGTGCTCTTGCCCGCGCCGTTGAGCCCGACCAGCGCCACGCCCGCGCCGTACGGGATGAACAGGTCGACGCCGCGCAGGATCCAGGGATGGTCGTCGCTGTAGCGGAACCACACGTCGCGCAGTTCGATCCCCCGGCGCAGCGGCGGCAGCGGCGCGGGGCCGGCCGGCGCGACGAGGTCGGGCTCGGCCCTGACCACCGCCACGTAGTGGCCGAAGAGCCGCAGGTTGTGATCGGTGGTCGCGATGCCATTGATCAGGGTGTCGAGCCCGCCCTGGATGGCGACGACGGCGACGGTGAACATCGACACGTCCCCGACGGTGAGTGTGCCGGTCCGGGCCGCGGCTATGGCCCAGACGAGCCCGCCCCCGGCCACCACAGCGGACAGCAGGGCGAGCGCCCCCTCCGCCGACAGCTCCTTGCGGTCCATCCGCTGCTTGCCCGCGTGAGCCGTTGCCAGCTCGGCCATGAGACGGCCGCGCAGGAATCCGCCCAGGTTGAAGAGCCTGATCTCCTTGGCCGCCTCGACCGTGCTGAGCAGGGTGCTGTAGAAGAACTGCCGTCGCTCCGCCGGGCCGATCTCCCACATCAAGGTCGTGCGCTGGCGGGACAGCTTCAGCTGCGCGATGAGTGCCGGTACGGCGGCGCTCAGCACGATCAGCGTCATGGTAGGACTGATCACCAGCACGGACCCGACGAAGCCGATCAAGGTGACGGCGGAGCGGACCAGGCCGAATGCCTCGGTGACGATGCCATCGGCCCTGGACGTCCCCTCCTGGGCCAGGCGCAACCGGTCGAGGAAGCGCGGATCCTCGAAAGGCCGGAGCCCGGGAAACCGTGCCGTGGCCGCGAAGAGCCGGTCCGTCGTGGTGGCCGCCATGGCGCGGCCGATCTGGCTGCCGAGGTACCGCGAACAGTGCGGCAGGATCGCGGCGGCGACGCCGGTACCGGCCAGCCCCGCGGCGAGGCCCAGCAGATCGGCCAGGGAGGCCGCCCCGGTGAGGCCGTCGATGACCAGCTTGGTCAGCCAGGCCACCGCGACCGGTGCCGTGGCCGTGCCCAGCAGGATGACCGCGTACCCGATCATGGGACCGGCTGCGCTGCTCCAGCCGGTCGCCGCAGCCTCACGCGCGGAGGCGGTCAGGCGCACCCCGTCAACGGCCATGCTGCGCCTCCATCTTCCTGACGGTGACGGCCTGGAGGTCGTCGGCGTGGAAGAAGCCGTGCTCGCGGGAGTCGAAGCTGACCTCGGTGTTGTCACCGATCAGGACGAACCTGCCGGCCGGGACGACGTCGTCGGCGACGACCTTCCGTACCTGCTCCGGGACCGGATCGCCGGGCAGGGCGGCGACACGTTTGATCAGGAATTTGCCGCCGGTCGGGAAAGGGCTCGAGACGACGGCGATCTGCCCGTTACGCAGCGCCGCCAGGTCCGTGCGCCGGGACAGGAGCCGCTCCCCATGGGTCAGCGCCGGGGCCATGCTGTCGCCGCAGACGCGGATCACCAGGTACGTCGCGCGCAGCCGTACGGCCAGCAGGGCCAGACCCGCGAGCCCGCACGCCGCCGCGAGGAGCGCCCAGCTCACAGCGCCTTGACTTCGGTGGGCAGGGTGTGACCGCTGCTGACGACCGTGTCCCCGGAGTCGATCGTGATGACCGTCGGGTATCCGTTGACCTTGAACGCCGTCTGGAGGGGTCCCTGGGGCGCCTCCGTGACGACACGTGCCACCTCCGCGAGCTGTTCGATGTCGGCTGCCGTGTCCTCACCGGGGACGGCGACGACCACGGCGAGCACGGCGTCCGACGTGTCGCGTGCCCGCTCCACGAAGAGCGGGAGCAGGTCCTTGCAGGGCTGGCAGCCCTGGGAGAAGAAGCCGACCAGCGCGGGTGTGCCCAGGAGTTCGCCGGAGATCGGCTCGCCGCTCGTGGTCGTGGCGGCGAACTGCGGGACCCTCGCGCCGGGCGAGAGGCCTTCCGCGGGCATCGACGGCGGCAAGCTCTGCTTGCGCAGCCGGCGGATCACGCCGACGGTCAGCAGCATGTTCACCATGCACAGCAGACCGACCAGCACGACCGCGGCGACCAGGTACTGCATCACACTCTCCCCGTTCTGTCCATGAACATCTCGGCGATGTCGTCGAAGGCGATGAACACGCCCGCCCCCGGCCAGCCCTGCCGGTATCGCGGCAACGGCGAACACGGCCCCGATCAGGACCTGGCACGTGACGAGCAGGAGATCTACGATCCGGATATTTCATGACCCCGCTAGCACGGCCCTCGCGCGCCGCTAGCCCGGCCGGATCAGGCCGCGGTGGGGCCGGAGCTGCTCATCCCGGGACCTGAGCGCCGGTTCGAGGACGAGCGATGGCAATACCGGCTGTTAGCCGCGAACCAGCTGAAGTCATCTTTCTGTTCGCAACCTTGCAAAAATCGGTAATCCCAATCAGGATGAAAAGCCAATGAGATCGGCTAACGGGCGCCCTCGCGCCTTCCCCTTTTACATCGTGTGCGACGTATCGCATTCGATGCACGCCGCGCGTGAGGACGGACGGCCCACCCCCTTCGAGGTTCTCTCCGACTGTGTGAGTGAGCTGCTTTTCGAGCTGGAGGCGGGCGATCCCGGCGTCAGTGAGGCCGCGCATGTCGCCGTGGTGTCCTTCTCCGACAAGGTCGAGCTGGTGCTTCCGCTGACCAGGCCGTGCGACGCGATCCGGGTTCCGGCCCTGAAACCCGGCAGGCAGACGAATTATCTGGCGGTCTTCAGCGAGCTCGTGAAGATCATTGAGAAGGATTACCGGAAGCTGTCCAAGCAATTCGACGTGCGGGCGCCGGTCGTCTTCTTCATCACGGACGGCGAGCCGTACATTGGCGAAAACCATCAGGACGTCGAGATCTGGGCGCCCGCGCGCGACCGGCTGGCGAGCCTTCACCCGGCGCCGTACATCGTGGCGCTCGGATTCGGGACGGTGCAGGAGGACACCCTGCGGCGGGTCGCCACCTCCCTCCGGGGCGAAGTGCTGGCCTTCGCGGGCGAGATCGCGACAGGGGCGGCCACCGTGCTGCACGGCATCGCGCAGGCCGTCTCGGACAGCATCAGCGCCTCGGTCAACAGGAACACGACCGTTCTGCGTGGACCCGGCGGAATGCGGCAGCTGAGATGATCAGGGCGACGCTGGCGGGATTACTCCTGGTTATCGGATTCGGCCCGGTGGCAGCGAACCCTGGTCCGTCGCCGGAGCCGACGGTAATGGTGACCATGACACCCGGTCCGCGGCAGGGCGGCGGGACGGCGTCGGGCTGGCCGCTGTGGATCCTGTTCGGCATCGCCGGCGGCGGCGCCGTACTCCTCGGGCAGTTGCTGCTCGGCCGCAGGACCCGCACCGCGGCCGACGGCAGAACGTCACTCGGTCCGCTCCCTCAGCCGCTGCCCGTCCTGCTGGCGGGCGGGGCGGACTCGCGCGCCCCGGGCGTCGCACTCGACGGGGGGATGCTCGCGCAGACCACGGTCCGCGCCGTGAGCATCCGCGGCCGGCGCCATCGATATCGCGGCGAACCCCTGCAGGATGCCTACGCCGTACGGCTGAGTGCGGACGGACGATGGGTCATCGCGGCCGTCGCTGACGGGCTGGGTAGCACGCTGCACGCCGAACACGCCGCCGCGGTGGCCGTGCGCGCCGCCACGAACCTCTCCCTGACCCCCGACCCCGGCTGGCACGCGGTCTTCGCCACCGTCGCCGGGGAGGTCATGCGCGCCACCGCCCGGCTCGGCGGCCAGATCCCGCCGGCGACCACTGGCAGGCACAGCGCCGCAGCATCGAATCCGCCCGCCACGACGCTGACGATCGGGGTGGTCCCCGCGGACGGCAGGCGCGGGATCGCCGCCTGCGCGGTCATCGGGGACTCGCCGGCGCTGTGGCTCCATGACGGGATGTGGACCGAGATCTTCCCACCTGACGGACAGCGACCGGGCAACGTCACGTCCGCCCTGCCGGAGGACCTCGGTGAGCTGCGCGAACGGCAGATCGATTGGGGGCCGGGTGATGTGCTCGTGCTGTGCAGCGACGGGTTCGGGACGGCCATGGGCGGCGGCGGCAGCGCGCTCGCCCAGCGGCTCGTCACATCGTGGAGTTCTCCGCCCGCGCTGCGCAGCTTCCTGCACGATGTGGATTTCCATCTGTCGACTTACGACGACGACCGGACCGTTCTGGCGTTGTGGGCGGGCCGTCACGACACGGCTGTCCTGTGACAGGAGTGCGGCGGCAGAAATATGAATCCCCCAGATGTGGTCGAGGAAGCGGATCTGACGCCCCCCACGGACGCCGATGTCTACTACCTGCGCCCGGGCGGTCAGGCTCGCAGCCTGGCGCCGTGCGAGGTCAGCGGCGTCCCTGGCCGGTTTCTGTTCAAACGGTACGACGAGGAGACGCTGGCGGGGCTGGACGAGGACGCTCTGCTCGCCATGGTGCGCTGGAGGCGTGAACTTCCCCGGCAGGACCGGGCGACACTCGATCGGCTCTGTGCGTGGCCGGTCGCGGCGGTCCGGCACGACCGGGTCACCGGTATCTTGATCAGACCCGCTCCCGAGCAGATGTTCACCGAGCTCAGCACCCGCCTGGCGCCGCGGCACCTGGATGAGCTCACCCGGTCGCCCGAGCGGGTGAAAGCCCTTCGCGACCACTACGGCACGCGCTACTACGAGCCGCCCTACAAGCTGGCCGTCCTCGGCCAGTTGCTCGTGACGGTGCAGTGGCTGCACGAGCAGGGCTATGTGGTGGGCGATCTGCAACTGCGCAACGCCGTCTTCACCATCGACCCGGCACCCGCGGTATACCTGCTGGACTGCGACTCCTGCCTGCCGGTCGGAGGCTGCGGTGCCTTGCCGGAGGTCGATCCCGAGCAGTGGAAACTCCCCCGTGAAGGCGGATTCACCCCGGAGTCCGACTATTACAAGTTCGCCTGGGCCGTCGTGCGGTGCCTCCAGGAGAGCGCCGAGGCGTGGTCGCTCGACGAGGCCGCGCTCGCCAGGGTCCTGCCATTGCGGCATCGCCGCCTGATAGGGCAGTGCCTGGACGGTGCACCGGAATCGGTGGACACCGCGCGATGGCGGTCGGCGGGCGAGTCGTGGCGATGGCTTGTCACTCCCGAACGCATCTACGTCGAGACCGACTCCAACCTGCGTGAGGCGTGGCGGCGGGGGAAGTCCGCGGTCGGGGACGACTCGCGGGGTCGGCACCGGGGAATCGTGGTGCTGATCGTCGTCCTGGCGGCGATCGCCGTTGTCGTCGCGGTCACGTTGGGAGTCTGAATGAACACCGGCGAGCCACGGCGCATCGGGCCCTACGAGGTGCTCGGCTGCCTGGGTGTCGGCGGTCAGGGCACGGTCTACCTCGCGCAGGGCGAGGCGGGCAGGGTCGCGATCAAGGTGATCCACGCGCAGGGGGCAGCCGACCCGAGGGCGCGCAGGCGGTTCGCGGACGAGGTGGCCTTCGCGTCGCGGGTGCCCAGGGCGTACACGGCGATGATCCTCGACGCCGACATCGACCGTGACCGGCCGTACATCGTGAGCGAATACGTGGAAGGCCCGTCGCTGCAGAAGCTCGTCGAAACGCACGGGCCGCTGTCGGGGTCCGCGCTTGAGCGCCTGGCGACCTATACGGCCACCGCCTTGGCGGCGATCCATGGCGTGGGAGTCATCCACCTGGATTTCAAGCCCGCCAACGTCATCATCGGGCCGGACGGACCACGTGTCGTGGACTTCGGGGTCGCACGGGCCCTGGAGGCGACCGCCGCGATCACCACGACCGTGGGAACTCCCGGCTATCTCGCACCGGAGCAGGTCGGAGGGGTCGACGCCGAAGCGGTTCCCCCCGCTGTAGGTCCCCCCGCCGATGTGCACGCGTGGGCGGGCACAGTGTATTTCGCCGCCACTGGCAAGGTGCCGTTCACGGGGAACAACGTGGCCGTCATCATCAACCGTGTCCTGACCGAGACCCCCGACGTGGGAGTGATATCCGAGCCGCTGCGTTCACTGATCGCCGACTGCCTCGCCAAGGAACCGGTGCGGCGGCCCGCCACCATGGAACTGCTCGGCCGTCTCGTGGGGCAGCAGTCGGAGACCGCGCAGGCGGCGGTGCCGCATACCGGGATCTTGCCGGAAATCCTCGGAACGCTGAAGGGGACCACCACGCTGGGCAGCGGGCCCGCGGCCGACATCGTGATCCACGGGGAGGGGATCGCCCCGGCGCACGCCACCGTCCGCAAGGTGAGCGCCGGCTACCGGCTGCATGACCACAGCAGCGGCCTGGGGACGTTCATCGACGGCCGCCCTGTTCTCTATGCGACCCTGCGACCAGGTGATCGGTTCACGATCGGTACGGCGGTGCTCCGCCTCACCGAGGCGGGGGAGTTGGAGCGCGTACGGCTCGGCCGAATGTCCGCCGCGCGCTGGTGGCTGCTGATCTTCCTCATCGCGGCAGTGGCGCTGACGGTGATCGCCGTGGTCACGGGATAGTCACGGGCGTGGGCATGGTGACGTTCACTCGCTCCCCGGTCCTGGAGTCGAGGGTGAAGGCACCGCTGGCGCCGCGGATGACGTTGGTGCCGGTGAACAGGTAGAGCTGCCCGCGCACCGCCGCGGCGGAGGGCAGGGTGAGCTGGGACGAGTCCACGCCGATGGCGGCCTTCTGAACCGCGGTGGCCGCGGCGGTCACCGCGTCATACGCCAAGATCGCCAACCCGGTGCCGAGATGCGCCGCGGGGAAGGTCACCCGATGGTGGGGCGCCACGAACTCGTTACGGAAGTCGCGGTAGAGCTGGCGGTGCGGATTGTCCTGGTGGTCGAGCCGCTTGGGATCGGCGAGCGGCACGAACAGCACCTTGATGGGCGCTTCCGGGTCGTGCAGTGACGGGTCGTTCGGATCTTGGTCCTGGGCGTCGTCCCCGGTGACCACGGTGATGGGCGTGGATCGGCAGGGCCGGCTCCGCAGCAGCTTGAGGAAGGAGGGCATGAACGCTTGACGGCCGGCGTAGAAGATCATATCGACCTTCGCCCCGCAGATCGTGTCGCTGATGGTCCGCAGGAGCGAGGGACCGCCACGCGGGTCGAAAGGAAAACTGAGTCCGGACCTGTCGACATACGGCTTGAGCCCGAGCTTCGGATCGAGGAAGGCATCCTTCAGCGAGCGGGCGTAAAGGTCCTTGGTTCCCTGCGGTGTCACGTCAGCCCACATCAGGGCCGCGTTCCCCTTGACCTTCTTCTTCTTGAACTCTTCGGCGATGGTGGCCAGCTGGGCCGAGGTGTTGACCGCGGTGCGGGTGAGAC
This sequence comes from Dolomitihabitans soli, assembly GCF_022213955.1. Lineage (GTDB taxonomy): Bacteria > Actinomycetota > Actinomycetes > Streptosporangiales > Streptosporangiaceae > Streptosporangium_A > Streptosporangium_A soli. The sequence continues at coordinate 15,873 of NZ_JAKNTW010000034.1, forward strand.
CAGGAATAGGTCCGCCGTCGTCGATCTCACCGGTGGTGTTGAATCCGGCCGCGGTGATGAAATCGGCGACCATCGGGATTCCGGGATCCTTGGCCAAGGCACGTGCGGCGTCGATGCTTTCCTGCTGGCTCGGGCCCATTCCGGTGACCGCGACGATCTGTCCGGGGCTCCCCGCCGTACCCGTCGCGGCGTTCTTCCGCACCGCCTGCACCGTCGTCCGCCACATCGAGCCGTCGTGACCGGTGTTGGCCAGCAGGAGCCGGATCTTGGGGAACGTCTCCGAACGGTTGGCGCGGTACTGGCCGATGAACGCCCCCTCGAGCTGGTGGAGGGCGCGCTCGCCGACCAGTCCGCGCGGGCCTGCCCCCATCGGGGCCATGAGCGCGATCGTGCTGTAGTCCCTGCCCTCGGTGACCATGCGGTTTTCCGCCGCGATGACCTCCAGGATCTGGCGGTACTGCTTGCCCAGGACCATCGTCCCGTCGGCTGGGTCCATCAGCCCGACGCATTCGCCTTCGAGGGCGACGACGTCCGCGCTCTGTGTTTCACAGCCGCCCCACGGCCACCACCCCTGGGTGTAACTCACGAATATCACCGTGGATATCAGGACGGTGACAACGACGACGATCACCACCAAGCGTCGGCGAAAGAGCGTCCCCACCTGTCGTAATAGGCTCCAGGCGCGCGCGGCGAGGGAGGGTGCCGGTGCCGGTTCGTCATACATCTGGGCTCCAAGCCATTACTTATCCCACGACCGTGCAGGCGCGCTTTCGCCGATATCGATCGCACGCTTTCCCATGCCTGGGCCGACGGCCGCCTAAACTCATCGTCATTAAAACGTGATGAATGGCAGTCGGGCGACGGTCAGTTGGCGAGTTCGTCTGGAAACGGTTGGGTCGAAGCAGCAGTTCGTTCAGCTTCTCCCACACCTCGGCGGAATACCAGTCCCGCAACCGACGCCGGCTCGGTCGTGGGTAGCGGTGGATCGCCTATGGCGTCTTCCGGGGCGTTGACCCCTGTCTTGTACTCTGTCCACCCAAGAACGATCACGCAACGAAAACGAGGCCATCAGTGCTGCATACCTGGGTCAGCACCGCAGGAGGGCCACTAATCGCCGTCCCCAAGTCTGAGCTGGACAACTGGGCGGGTGTGGATGACAACGACGGTCCCGTAGAAACCTGGGGCGACTACGGCCGTGCCTGTGCCGTCGAAGGCTATATCGGCCTCGTTACCGTTGGTGCGCAGCAGGCCCTTGTCCTCGGCGACGAACCTGCCATGACGACCTATCTGCCGACTGAACGCCTCTTCTTGCGCTGGGCCGCCGCAGACTCCGAAGCCGAGCTGGTCACGGCAGCCAAGCGAGCGCTCGCAACGGAGGTGGATTGGGACGACGACGAAGACCTGAACTGGGAGGTGCGGGAGGCATGCGTACTCTTTGACTCCGCCATTTCCGGCGCTGAGCTGGAGCCTGACGAGCGACTTATCATCGATCTCGAGCCTGGCCGGTACAGGGTCCGAGCCACCTACACGAAGGACGAGGACAACTGGATGATCCTCGTCCAGCTCCAGACGGCGACCTGAGCCCTTGGGCGTACTCCGCGCCTGTGCTCTTCCATGGTTCTTCGTCAGTAGTCGTAGGTGGGCCGCACACATCCACCCCTTAGAGGCAGTATGAGTGCCATATTCGCCCCGATACCCGAGCTCAACCTCTGAGCTTTCTTGCGCGGCCGCTCTCCCTATGGCTATTGGTGTTCGGCCTCGGCCGTAGGGGTCCGGACCCCTACGGCCGAGGCCGAACGGCGCCGGAAATCGGGCCGCACGCCGCACCTGTCCAATCCGCCGCCCGTGCGCCGCACCGCTGCCCGTAAGGTCGCTTCGATCACCGGCTCCACCTGCTTCGCGATCCCTTCGGGATGCTTCGCACCGGCGCAGACCGATGATCCGCATGTAGATCTCCGTGAGCGGTTCCACCTGACGCTCGGGCACGAATCACGCGCCGGGCGCTCGGTATTGCACCGTCTGCTTCACCGCCTCGTCGATCTCCTCCGCTGTCAGGAGAACGACCGTCTTCGTGTGTGCTCCGCCGGCTGCCGAGATCGAGAGGCCCAGCGCCGCCGAGGAGGTATTGCTGGGAATGTCGACCAGGAGATACACGTCGTCCTCGCCGAAAGCGAAGTACATCTGCTCGACCCGGCCGCCCAGGCCCTCGATCGCGCGGTCCACCGCCTTGCGCCGTCCGGTGCCTCCCTCCTTGAGCAACCCCTTCAGGCCATCTGTGGTGTAGCTGGCCTGGATCAGGTATTTGGGCATGAATTTCCCCTTTGTGCTCGCCGTCTGCCGGAGCAGCCGCATGTGCCAAAGCGTCATGATTCTCGGCAACGGGTGACCGTAATCTCGCTGTCAGTACCAGCTTCTGTCTGGAACGCGGCCGGTACTCCCGCAGGTCAGGCAAACCCTCAGTGCGTGGCGATCAGCGGCCCTGGAGGTAATCCGATGGATCACGACAACACGCACTCGGTCAGCGTGATCATCGACGACCACGGGCGAGCTCTCCTGACGCAACGCCGGGACAACGGCCACTGGGAAGCACCTGGGGGAGTCCTGGAACGCGACGAGGACATCACCAGGCTCCACGAATACCGCCGCTGCGGGGCGCCGGGCGGCAGGCCATGAGGCCGCCTCGGCTTTCACGTGCGTGCTGAGCGCCCCGCAGTCGGGCCGGAGAAGCAGGGGCTTTCGACTCAACTGCCGTATGGCTACCATCAGGCATCAATCGCCTACTTTGGCGGTTTTCGTCATGGACGCACCGATCGGTGAGGAGAGTGTCCTGCACGTGGCTGGATTGGGCAGGGCCGAGCGACGACGGACGAGGACCGTGGGCGACGGGAATGGGTTATCAGGGTCAGCCGGCGGCCGGCCGCGCCGACCGGCCGGTGCCCGCAGGCTGCCGTTGCGTACCGTGCTGATCATTATCGTGTTCGTACCGAGCGTGACTTTCGCCCCGCTGTTGGCTTCGGGCATGTATCAACTGGCCACCCAGTGGCAGGCGGAGAAGGGCCAGATGGATCTGGCCAGCAGTACCGTCGGCAGACCCGCGGCCAACCTGTTCTTCAGCCTTGATCAGGAGCGACGGCTCACCGCGGAGGCGCAGGCCACCCCCCACAGCACCACCCGCGACAAGCTTGCCAAGCAGCGCGCGGTGACCGATCAGGCCGTGAGCGCTTTCCGTCCGCTGGCAGTCCTGGACACCTCCGACGGCCAGGAGGGGCTCACCGCCGCCATCGCCCGGACCGAACGCGGCCTCGGCCTCCTCGACCAGCAGCGCCGGGCGGTGGACGCCGGTTGGTCCAGCGAGCAGAAGGCGTTCGACTACTACAGCGGCGTCCTTGAGTCAGACCTCGGCGTACTGACCGTCCTCAGCAAAACCGATCATGGCGAGGTGAGCAGTAAGGCGCAGACGCTGGTCGACATCTTCTGGGTCGTCGACATGATCGGCCGCGTAGACGCCATTCTGGCCCGTGGCTGGGAGAGGGGGCACCTGACGAGGGATGAGTACGGCCTCGTCGCCGACGCCATCGGCACCAAGAAGTACCTCCTGCAGTCTCGGGTGATCCCTAGTCTCACAGGCGACGAGAGCCAGTACGGAACGCTGACGACGGGTAAGGCGTGGAAGACCATGATCGCTCTGGAGGGGCGGCTGGTCACCTCCGGGGCCGGCACCGAGAGCAACCAGGTGCCACTCCGCGACATCGGCCCCGTGTGGGGCTCTTCGGTGGACACGGTCACCGCGGAACTGCTGGAACTCCTCAGCCTCCGGTTCGAGAACGTCGGCAAGATCGGCTACAGCGACGCCAACCGGCTCTTCGTGATCTTCATCAGTATCACCGCCGTGGGCCTGCTCGCCCTGGGCCTGGTGATCGTCACCAGCTGGCGCCTCACCGCCATTCTTCGCCGGCGCATCCTCCGCCTCCGCGAGGACGCCCAGGAACTCCAGGAGCGGCTGCCCAACGTGGTCGCCCGGCTGGAGCGCGGCGAGGACGTCGACGTGGACGCCGAAGTACGCGTGGTCGAGCTGACCCCCGACGAACTCGGCGAGCTCGGGCAGGCCCTCAATCTGGCCAGCCGCAGCGCCGTCCTCACCGCCGTACGGCAGGCCGAACAACACCGTGGCTTCCAACGCATGCTCCAGCGCATCGCCCGCCGTACCCAGATCCTCATCGGCCTTCAGTTGAAGAAGCTGGACGAACTGGAAGCGAAGCACGAGGACCCCGAGGTGCTGGAGGGCCTGTTCGACCTGGACCACCTCACCGCTCGGCTGCGCCGCTACGAGGAGAACCTGGTGATCCTCGGCGGCGGCCAGCCGCAGCGCCGCTGGCGCAAGCCGGTACGTCTGCTCGATGTCCTGCGTGCCGCGCAAGGCGAGGTCCAGGACTACCGACGGATCTCGATCGAGGTCGAGGGCGAACCCTGGGTGGCCGAGCGCGCGGTGGGACCGCTGGTCCACGTCCTGGCGGAACTCATGGAGAACGCCACCACCTTCTCCAAGCCGCTGACCCCCGTCGAGGTGCGGGCCGCACCGGTCAGCCGGGGCCTCGCCGTGGAGATCGAGGACCGCGGCCTGGGCATGGAACCCGAGCAGTACGCCGCCGCCAACGCCCTGATGCAGTCGCCGCCGCAGCTCGATGTGATGACTCACGCCGACGATGTGCGTCTCGGCCTGTACGTGGTCGCCCGGCTCTCCGCGAGCCTGGGCCTCCAGGTGGAACTGCGGCCGTCGGCCTTCGGCGGCACCCGTGTCATCGTGCTGCTCCCGGAACCGCTGGTGGTGGACCGCCCCCGTGCGGTACCCGGGCCGGCCGCGCTCCCCGAGGAGGTTCCCCGGGAACCCACCGGTCCGCAGCCCCACCCGCAGGAAGATACGGTCGGCCCCCGCCCGCCCCTCGGGGACGCGCGGTTGCCGACTCGCTCCAAGGGACGCGCGATGGCATACGTGACGGCACCCGCCGACGGATCACCGGATCAGGACGCCGCACCCCCGTCGTCCGACCGCGGGCCGCTACCCCAGCGGGTGCGCCAGGCCAGCCTGGTCACCGAGCTCAGAGTCCCGGCGGACAGGGATGAACAGCCCGACCAGGAGACCTGGGCCGTACGCGACCAGCCCACCCGATCCGGTGCCGCGATCGGCGCGTTCCAGAGGCAGTCCCGCAGGCGCCGGACCGGTGACGACGCCTTCCAGCCCCGGTCGGACGGATCCCCCGAGCCCGGTTCCCCCGAGCCCGGTTCCCCTGAGCCCGGTTCCCCTACGACGGAAGATCGAGCATGACGCAGCGCACCACCGCCACCGACGCAGACCTGGACTGGCTCCTGGACGGTTTGGTCAATCAGGTCGCGGGCACCCGGCACGCCATCGTGCTGTCCGACGACGGCCTGGTGATCAGCCGGTCCCAGACCATCGAACGCTCGGACGCGGAACGCCTCGCCGCGATCACCACCGGCCAGCAGAGCCTGGCTCGCGGTGTCGGGCAGCTCTTCAACGGCGGACCAGTCCAGCAGGTCATCATCGAGATGGCCGACTTGTGGCTGTTCATCACAGCCGCGGGCCGTGGTTCCCATCTGGCCGTGGTCGCGTCCCAGGAGGTCGATGCCGAACTGATGGCCGTCGCGATGCACACCCTGATCCAGCAGGTCGGCCAGAAGCTGGGAACCGACGCGCGTACTCCGCAGGCCGATGGCGCGGGGAGACACGGATGAAGCACTGGACGGAGGGCTTCGACGACGATGACGCCGACGAGTCCCTTGTCCGTCCCTATACGATCACCGGCGGGCGAACCGCCCCCGAGCGGGACGACCTCACGCTGATCACCCTGGTGACGGCGATTTCCGAGGTCTCTTCGGAGACCGAACGCGGCCTGAGGAAAATGCAGCCGGAGCACCGCACCATCCTCGCTCTGTGCAAGCGGCCCCTGGCGGTGGTCGAAGTCGCCGCCGGGCTGAACCTCCCGGTGTCCGTGACCAAGATCCTCATCGGCGATCTGATCGAGACCGGTCAGATGCGGGCCCGGCCACCGCTGGCCTTCGCGCAGGCAGGCGGCTTTCCCGGCATGACAATCCTTGAGGCGGTGCGGGATGGATTACGCAATCTCTGACCACGGGGGCGCTGCTCCCCTGGCAGTGAAGATCCTTATCGCCGGTGGTTTCGGCGTCGGGAAGACGACCCTGGTCGGCGCGGTGAGCGAAGTCGCTCCGCTGCACACGGAGGAGTACCTGACCCATGCCAGCGTCGGCGTCGACGACCTGGAAGGGCTGAGCGGCAAGTCCACCACTACCGTCGCGCTGGACTTCGGGCGCATCACCATCAGCAGCGAACTCGTGCTCTACCTGTTCGGCACCCCTGGGCAGGAACGCTTCTGGTTCATGTGGAACGACCTCGTCAACGGAGCGATGGGCGCGGTCGTCCTGGTCGACACCCGCCGGCTGGATGTGAGCTTCGCGTCGATCGACTTCTTCGAGAGCCGCGGTATCCCCTTCGTCGTCGGCGTCAACTGCTTCCATGGTGTCAGGGACCGGACACAGGAGGAGATCCGCACGGCACTCGATCTCGATCCGCACGTGCCGCTGGTGCTCTGTGACGCCCGCGACCGTACGGCGGGCCGCGATGTGCTGCTGGCGCTCATCGACCACCTGATGGCTGCCCAGCCCCGCACCGCACCGCACCCCGTGTCCTGACCAGGCCGTCCCAGCACCGGGCCCGGGTTGTCAACGAGGCCGTCGGCCACGCCGTCAGCGCTGGTGGCGGTGCGGCGTACGCGTGGACGGATGAGTCACGGCTGATACACAGCTGAGCCGTCGTGGAGGTCTGGTATCGACACCATGGACATCTGCATCGCGCGGGGTGACCGAGGCTGCGCTATCGCGGTGCGTAACTAGCAACCATATTTGGGGAGCAATGTCGGTTTCGGATGTCGGTAGCACCCCAGTCACCGTGCTGCTCGTCGAGGACGACGAGGTGATCCGCAAGACGGTCGGGATGGCGCTGGAGCGCTACGGCTATCGCGTGAACACGGCGGGCGACGGTCTGACCGGCCTGGAACTGTTCAGGGAGCGGCGGCACGATGTGCTGTTGCTGGACGTGATGCTGCCGGGGCTGGACGGCATCGGGCTGTGCCGGAAGATCAGGGAGTCCAGCATGGACCCGATCCTGATGATGTCCGCGCGTGGTGACGCCCTGGACGTGGTGTCGGGTCTGGAGGCGGGGGCCGATGACTACGTCGTCAAGCCGGTCGACACCTCCGTGCTGGTGGCCAGGATCCGTTCCCTGCTGCGCCGAGCCTCCTTCGCCCCAGGCCCTGAGCGAACTCCGGAGCCCGTCCCCGGCGGTGCCTCCGACTTGGTCTTCGGGGACCTGGCCATCGATCCCCAGGGTCTGGACGTGCACCGGGCCGGTGAGCCGGTCGCGCTGGCTCCCACCGAGTTGCGCCTGCTGCTGGAGTTCGCCGCGAATCCGGGGATCGTGCTGGACCGGCAGATCCTGTTGCGCAACGTCTGGGACTACGGCTGGGACGGGGACAGCCGCGTCGTCGACCTGTGTGTGCAGCGGCTGCGCAAGAAGATCGGGCCCGACCGGATCGAGACGGTCCGCGGCTTCGGCTACAAGCTGCGGCGCTGAGGTGGGACACGCCATCGCGCGGGCGGCACGTGGGCTGCTGAACTGGAGGTCGCTGCGCTGGAAGATCGCCGCGCTGGTGGCCATGGCGTCCTGCGCGGTCGCGTTGGCCGTTGGCGTGCTGGTCCACCAGAGCACCTTTGAGCGTTCCATGAGCCTGGGCAGGGACCGGGCTTTCAGCGAACTGCTGGTCGTGGTGGACACCTACCGGCGTACGGGCAGCACGTCGGATGAGGCGGATCCCGCACAGCTTCCGCCCGCACTGCTCCAGCAGGCCAGGAGCACCGGGCAGTACCGCACGTGGTACGACGACCGCCGGCCGGACACTCCCTGGATGTGGGCGGTGCAGCAAGTCGGCGGCCAGGCGCTGGCCGTACGGATCGACATGGGCACCGAGATGCGCAGTCTGCAGGCCCTGGACCGGCACATCGTGATGGCCTCGCTGGCCGTGCTCGCCGTTGTCGTGCCCCTGGCGGCGTCAGCCGCCGAGCTGCCCAACCGGCGGCTGAGGTGGGTGGCCCGGACCGCGCGGCGTATCGCGGCCGGCGACCTGGAAGCCCGGACCATGGTGGGCGGCCGGGGCGGCGACGAGATCACCGAGATCTCGGCCACCGTCGACTTGATGGCCGACAGTCTGCGGGACCGGCTGCTCAGTGAACAGCGCTTCACCGCCGATGTCGCCCATGAGCTGCGCACCCCGCTGATGGGCCTGGTCATCGCGGCCGAACTGCTCCCGGAGAGCGAGGCGACCGAGCTGGTCAGAGGTCGGGTGCGGGTGCTGCGGACGCTGGTGGAGGACCTGCTGGAGATCTCCGGCCTCGACGCGGGCGCGGAGCGGGCCGAACGCGCATCGGTGCCGCTGGGCCGGGTCGTCGAGGAGTCCGTAGGCCGGACGGGACTGCGGGTCCAGCTGATGGTGACCGGTGATCCGGTCGCCGACACCGATCCGCGCCGCCTCGACCGGATCATCGCCAACCTCGTCGCCAACGCCCACCGCCACGGACGCTCTCCGGTCGAGATCACCGTGAACGGTACGGCGATCGCCGTACGCGACCATGGCCCCGGATTCCCCGACGAGCTGCTGGCACACGGACCGCAGCGCTTCCGCACCGGCGCGGCCGAACGCGGCCGGGGCCACGGCCTGGGCCTGACCATCGCCCTTGGCCAAGCCCGGGTGATCGGCGCCGGGCTCGCCTTCGCCAACGCCCCGGACGGCGGCGCGATCGCCACGCTTCACCTGCGCGGCGATACCGGATCCAAGGGCTGACACACACCCGATACGGATCCAAGCGGCCGCGGATACGCGACCGCGACAGCGCGGACACCCGCACCGCGCAGGGTGGCTGACGTGCGCCACCGCGGCGTACCGACCTCTCGGAGCGACCCTGCCCACCCCCGTCCGATCGCAGGGCGGCCACAGCCACGAAAGAACACCATGCCCAGCACACTTCACCTCCCTCGTACTCGCGTCGTACTCGCGGCCTTCGCCTGCCTCGCGGGCCTGCTGGCCGGTTGCGGCGACGCGAACGAGTCGAGCGGCACGCCGAACAACGCGTCGACTTCCGTGGCCGATTCCGATTCCGCCGGTACGGCCGACCAGAAGTACACCGAATGGGAGGTCAAGTTCCGGTCGTGCCTGAGCGACAAGGGCTTCGAGCTTCCGGAGGAGGCCGGAGAAATCGACTTCGGCGACCGGCAGGACGCGTACGAAGTAGCGAGGGACGGCTGTATCAAGAAGATCGGCCAGCCGCCGACAGCCGCCGACGACCAGCCCGCCCTGTCCGACGAAGAAGCAAAAGAGAAGGAGCTCAAAACCCTCCAGTGCCTCCGCGACCACGGGTACAACGTCAAGGACCCCGCTCCCGGGCAGGCCGCCCAGGTCGAGGTGCCTGATGGCGTCTCGCAGGACGGCTTGAAGGAGTGCTACGGAGAATGACGTCCGAGCATTCCTCCATAAAGCCGGGAAATGACCCCGCGCCGCGGGGACCCGGCCGCACGTGGGTGCTGGCGACCGCAGCCGTCGCTGCCATCGCTCTCGGGGCGGCCGCGACCTTGATGGTGGTGCGGTCCGGGGGCGGCGCTGCCGAGGAGACCGAGCGGAAGCACGTGGCGAACACCGCTCCGGTGGAACGGAAGACGCTCCGGGAGACCATCACCGCGCTCGGAACACTGAGCTACGGCGCGTCGAACCGGCTCAACGCCGGCCGCGCCGGCACCATCACCCGTCTGCCGCGCGAAGGCCGCAGGGTGAAGCCCGGCGGGGTGCTGCACTCGATCGACAACCAGCCCGTGGTGCTGATGCGCGGCAGGCTCCCCGCGTGGCGGGCGTTCGAGAGCGGCATGAGCGACGGGCCGGACGTGCGGCAACTGGAGCGGAACCTCGACCTCCTCGGCCACTTCACCGGAACTCCCGACGCCTGCTTCGACTGGTACACGAAGGTCGCGATCTTGCACTGGCAAGATGCCATCGGTGTGCGGGAGACCGGGTCGATAAAGCGTGGGCAGATCGTCTTCACCCCGGGCGAGGTGCGCGTCGCGGAGACCATGGCACACCTCGGCGACCAGGTCGCAGCGGGTACCGCCGTGGCGAAACTGTCGGGGCTCAACAAGATCGTTACTGCCGAGCTCAAGGCGGCGAACCAGGCCGTCGCCAAGGTGCGCGGCAAGGTGACCGTGAATCTGCCCGGCGGCAAGACGACGACCGGCACCGTCTCCAAGGTCGGCGCGCCCCGGCAACGGGAAGACGGCGACAAGAAGACGATCACCGTCCCGGTGGCCATCACCCTCGACCGCCCGGCCGCCGCCGGCTCCCTTCAAGAGGTTTCGGTGTCGATCGACTTTCCCACCGCCAGTCGCGAAGACGTCCTGACCGTGCCCGTCGCCGCTCTCATCGCCCTGCCTGACGGCGGGTACGGAGTCGAGGTGGTTCGCGACGCCGTAACGACCCAGACGCTCACGGTGAAGACGGGACTGTTCGCCGGCGGCTCCGTGGAAGTGACCGGCAACGGACTCGACGCGGGGCAGAAAGTCGTGGTCCCGACCCTATGAGCGATTCCGTCATCGAACTCGACCAGGTGGTCCGCGACTACGGCAGTCCACCGGTGCGCGCGGTCGACCACGTGTCGCTGTCGGTGGCCCGCGGTGAGTTCGTCGCCGTCGTCGGCCCCAGCGGCTCGGGCAAGTCGAGCCTGCTCAACATCATCGGCACTCTCGACCGGCCCACGAGTGGACGTACGATCATCGACGGCCACGACGTCGACACGATGAACGACGCGGCACTCTCGGCGCTGCGCGCGTACCGGATCGGGTTCGTCTTCCAGCAGTTCCATCTCACGGACGGGGTCAGCGCGCTCGACACCGTCGCGGACGGCCTCATCTATACCGGGACACCCCGCGCGGAGCGGCGACGCCGGGCGGTGGCGAGCCTCACCCGCGTCGGCCTGGCACATCGCCTCGACCACCAGCCCCACCAGCTGTCCGGCGGTGAACGGCAACGCGTCGCCATCGCCCGGGCGACGGTGTCCGATCCGACGCTACTGCTGGCGGACGAGCCCACCGGCAACCTCGACCAGCGCTCCGGCGCGAGCGTGCTGGAGCTGCTCCACGAGCTCAACACCACGGGCACCACCATCGTCGTGATCACGCACGATGTGCGGCTCGCCGAACAGATGCCGAGGCGGATCACCATCCGTGACGGCCGCGTCGTCGAGGACGATCAGGAAGCGCCGGCATGAGCCGCGGCAACCAGACCGAGATACGCCAGTCGCGCCTGCTCCGCTCTGATGTCTACCGGTTGGGCGCGTCGGGGCTGAAATCACGGCCCACCCGGGTCGTCCTCTCCGCGCTCGGCATCGCGATCGGCATCGCGGCGATGATCGCCGTCGTGGGCATCTCCACCTCGAGCCGGGCGAAGCTGGACGCCGAGTTGGCGTCGCTGGGCACGAACCTGCTCACCGTCCAGCCGGGTACGTCGATCACCGGCCAGGACACCACTCTGCCGGTCGAGTCCACCGGTAAGGTCGGCCTGATTCGCGGGGTCTCGACCGCCGGAGCGGTCGCCACGTTGCCGGACGTCAAGGTGTACCGGAGCCGGCTCATCGACGCGGACAAGTCCGGCGGCATCGTTGTGCAGGCCGCCGACCCCCATCTCCTCGGCCTCCTCGACGGCACCCTGCGCCAGGGAGCATGGCTCACCAAGGCGACCGCGAACTACCCCACCGTCGTGCTCGGCGGAATCGCCGCCGATCGGCTCGGCATCGTGAGTCCGGGAAGCCAGATCTGGCTCGGCGACACCCAGTTCACGGTCATCGGGATCCTCGACGCCCTGCCGCTCGCCCCGGACCTGGACACCTCCGCGTTCATCGGTGAGGCATTCGCCACCGCGCGGTTCGACTGGGACGGCAAACCGACCATCATCTTCGAGCGCTCGGCCGATGCGGAGGTGGAAACAGTGCGCACGCTCCTGCCGCGCACGGTGAACCCGGAGAATCCCGAGAATGTGCGTGTTTCGCGGCCCTCCGACGCTCTGGCGGCGAAGAATGCCGCGGACCTCGCATTCACCGGCCTTCTGGTCGGGCTGGGCTCGGTCGCGCTGCTCGTCGGAGGCATCGGCGTCGCCAACACAATGGTGATCTCCGTACTCGAACGTCGCAGGGAGATCGGGCTACGGCGTGCGCTCGGCGCCACCCAAGGACATATCCGGACCCAATTCCTGGCAGAAGCCCTCCTGCTGTCCGCGCTCGGCGGCCTTGCCGGGACCGTCATCGGGTTCGGAGTCATCGCGATGTTCGCCGGGACGAACGGCTGGCCCATCTCGGTTCCTCCCGTCGTGTTCGCCGGTGGCATCGGCGCGACCATGCTGATCGGAGCGGTCGCCGGCCTCTATCCGGCGATCCGTGCGTCGAAGACGCCTCCAACCGCCGCCCTGAACGGTTGATCGCACCGGCGGCAGGAACCCGTTGACGACCGAAAGGCAGAGGAAGGGAGGGGACACGTCACGCCCCTCCCTTCCAAGGTCAAACGAATTAAGGCCCACCGGCAACCGTCATTGGCGCGGGCTTTCAGGCGGGCCCGTGTCCCGTCGGCCAGTGCTGCCGCTGCCGCGCCGACAACCCGGCTGACCATGGCGCTCATGTCGCGATGTCGACACTAACGCACGTATCGACGTGTCCTAAAATTATGGCTCTTGTCGGGGTTTTATCGCGTATGTAGAATTTCTTTGGTCGAGTCTTGGCGAGGCCAGGATCGTCTGGTATTCACATTCGGAGGTATCCGTGGCTGCAAAGACCAGTGCAAGAAATGTGCTCATCATTGCGGCGATCATTGCCGCCGGTGTCGCACTTGCGGGGCCGGCTTATGCCGAGGTTGAACCGCCTGGTGGAGGCGCGACCACCAACGGTTACACCTGGTCCAACTAATACTGTCGCGGGTCGACAACCCATCGGGTCGCCATGACGGCAACGGGCTTCCAGGGGTACCGAGCGGCAGCCGTACACCACTCCCTGACCTTGGTCTTCGGCAGGAGAGCAGAGTGATCGCTCCGCCTGGTAGGCGGACGCGCAGGCAGCCGCGGGGCTTCCGTTTCTCGTGCTTGGCGACCCTGCGGTACGGGTCCCCTGGCCTCTCCGCCGGCCGGGGTGTTGTGTACGGCAGCGGGTACAGCAACACCGGCATAAATGATCACTCGCCGTCAGCCTCAGGTGAGACCCGGACCGTTTGCGAGAATCGGGGCTCTGGAATCCGCGCCATGGTTTCCGCCCTCCGAGCGGCTGGTATGAGCCCATCGCAGTTCGATGACCGAGTGTCCTCCTTCACCGTCACCATCCCCAACCACGCCTTGCCAGGATCGTCTGGTATTCACATTCGGAGGTATCCGTGGCTGCAAAGTCCAGAGCAAGGAATGTGCTCATCATTGCGGCGATCATTGCCGCCGGTGTCGCACTTGCGGGGCCGGCTTATGCCGAGGTTGTACCGCCTGGTGGAGGCGCGACCACCAACGGTTTCACCTGGTCCAACTAATACCGCCACGGGTCGACAGCCCACGCGCCTTGCTGTGGCGTGGGCGCCGGTTCCGACGTGCGGCAGGACTCCGGGGCGGCACCGACGCCGGCTTGCGCCGACCGGACCCGAAGCGCCGGCTACGGTACGCACCGCCGCCCCCACCATCGCAAGACGATCGCCACGGGGCCCCCTCACCGCATCTCAGCAGTTCGGGGGCCTTCCAACTGGTGTGGCAGGTGCAGAAGGCTGAGCCGGCGGTTTACCCGTGTCGCGTGATGGCTTCCTGCAGTTCGGTCACCCAGGTCGCCGGGTCGCCGTCGCCGTACTTGAGGTACACCTCGCGGGCGAGGCCGGAACTGCGGTGGCCGTTGTCCTCGATCCACTTGGCGAGCTGCTGGAATGCGGCGTCCACGTCGTCCATGTGCCCGTGGTGGATGATCGTGGCCGCCTGTTCGATCGTGGGCAGGTCGACGACGTCGAAGTCGTAGGTCCTGCCCTGCTCCACATTCACCGGAGCGCCGGCATGCACCTGCACACCTTCGGGGACCTGCTCGTAGTAAGCGACCGCGGGGCCGATGACGGCGAGACCGGCCTCGTCGAGCCGCTTGAACAGCTCCTCGTACAACGGCTGGATCACTGGGCCGATTTTGTCCGGCTCGTAGCTCTCCGCGATACCGCTCATCTCGGCGAGGCGGATCGCGGGAACACTCTTGATCACGACGTCCATGGGCAGGATGCCCTCCGTTTCGATCATTCGGAGTCTCGCTTCCACCCTGGCCAGCCGCGCCGTGTCGGCGGCCACCTGCGCCTCCAGCTCTGCGCGGCGGAGCCGTAGCATGCCCTGCAGTTCCTCCGGGTCGACCTTCTCCTCGAGGATCTGCCTCACCTGTTGGAGGCTGAGGCCGAGATCTTTGAGCGCGATCAGCCGGTTGAGCCGGGACAGCTGCCGCGCCTCGTAGTAGCGGTAGCCGGTGACCTGGTCGACCCGGGCGGGCCGAAGCAGCCCGAACGCGTCGTAGTGCCGCAGCATGCGTACGGATACCCGGCCAAGACGGGCGAAATCTCCAATGCTGAACATGATGCCTCCGGTCTATGGCCTCACACGGTGTCAGGGTCAACCATGCGCCTGCCTCGGCGATGTCACCCACGGCCCTCTCGCCGTGGGGTTCGCCGAGCGGACAAGCTCGGAGGTCACGCAGGCTCCCGGGACAGCCTCAGCCGGACGTGCGTGGGCGGATCGCGTCGCGCAGGAGGAGTGTGGTGATCACGCTGCTCACCCCGGTCAGGGCGATCACGAGGCCGACCGGGAGGAATTCCGCGAACACGCCGAAGACTAGAGGTCCGATCCCCTGGATGGTCATGGTGGTGGTGTTGAGCAGCGCGAAACCCTGTCCCTGGAGGTCGGACGGGACCGCCTCCAGGAAGCGTCGCTGCAGGCCGAGCAGGTAGGCGGATCCCACGCCGGTGATCACGTACATTGCGGCGATCGCCGGATACGGCAGGTCCAGGATGAGCGCGATCGGGGGCGTGCCCATGACCAGCAGCAGTGGCAGGACGAGTCGTTCTCGGGTGGCGGGCGCGAACGCTCGCCCAACCACGACGTCGCCGATGAGCATCCCGACTGACGTGGCTGCCAATAGGAGGCCGGTCTCCGTTGGGCTGAACGCACGCTGCGCGGAGTACGGGATGAGCAGGCTTCCTGCTGCGGCCAAGTACGCGGCGGGCAGGCAATGGACCATGATCAGCTTGGTGACCCCGGGGGCGGCGACGAGCGCGGCGTTACCTTGCAAGGTCTTACGCACGATCGACCCGCCCGCGCGGACCACCTCGGTGCGCGACAGGAACAGGCGGCTGATCATCAACGCGAGCAGGTGCGCCCCTGCGGTGACCAGCATCGTCCGCTCCACGCCCAGCCACGCGATCAGCGCCCCACCAGCGGCCATGCCCACCAGCTGCGCCGCAACCGCGACGAGGTAGTTCAGCGAACGCCCAAGCACGTAGGTATCGCCGGTGAGGACCTCCGCCAGGACTCGGCCCGCGGCCCCGGTGGTGACCGGTGTCAGGCAGGCCACGGCCGCGACGAGGAGCAGGCTGACCGCGACCGGGAGGCGTCCGAACGTGAGCAGCAGCCCCACCGCGCACTGGAGAGCGTAGCCCGTGGTGATGAGGGTCCGCGGCGAGAACCGGTCCGCCATCGCGGCAAGAAACAGGCCGCCTGCGGCTTGGGGGAGGAAGCTGATCGTGAACGCCACCGCCGTCAACAACGGAGAGTTGGTCTGGCTGAACACCAGCACCGCCAGCGCGACGGACCGCAGCGTGTCCGACATGACGCCAAGCAGCCGAGCTGCGAATAGGGCACGGAACTGTGTGACCGCGAAGACCTGGCCATAGGTGGCCTTCGTCGTGAACTCATCGGTCATGGAGTGGGATGCCCCCGAAATTTCTTGGGCCGAGCCGCGTCTACCGGTTGATCGCGGTGATATGGGTTGTGGTTTTGCTCGTGATTAGCAGCAGAGTTTGCTCGCCAGTTTCGACAGCGTTCGGGGACTGAGTCTGGAGGGCGTCGTGTCCGGCATGATGGGATCATGGGTCACCCCGGCTGTCGCCTCAACTGCTTTTCAGCCCGGGGATTGGAGGGGATTTGCCGGCGGTAATACCGCCACTTCGCGGCTGACTGCAGAGATCCGAGCGAAGCAGCCGGATGCCTGGCGCTCTTCCTCGACGCCACGACGATCGACGCTGCTCGTCCCGCATCAGGATCGTTCGTCCTCGGCTTCGCCTGCGGGCGCTGCATCTTGACCCGCTCGTCCCAGCGGCTGGTCAGGCGTTGTCGAGGAAGGGCAGGAGAAGGGGGAGTCAGCCGGCGGCCTTATTCGCCTTCCAGCGGAAACGATCGCTGCCGCAGGAGACCGGCGAACGCTGTCACCCGACACAACCAGGCATTGCGCACTGGTTATGACCATCGTCCCTGTGACCTGGGATGCGCAGATCGCTATCGACGTCGTCATCATCCAGCCCGGCATCATCAAGACCGAATTCGAAGCCGAAACCGCGCGGCAACCGCGGGAGACCTCCGGAAGCGGGGCCTACCGGCAGATCGCCGAAGCCATGGCAAGCGCCGCCGAGACGCAGGCGGACCACAATGACCCGGGCGTCGTCGCCACCACGATCCGGCAGGCCATCGAGTCGGCCAAGCCGGAAACCCGGTACGCGGTGGGCTGGCTGGCCGAAACTCTCCTGGGCCTCAACAGGACCCTCTCAGCCCGCGTATTCGACGCGCGGCTGACCGGCTCGCTCAAGTGATCGAACTGCCGCCCCCATGCACAGCCTTCATCGACGAGGAGAACCGGGGCACACCGACTCGTCCACCACGCGCTCGCCTACGAACGGAGTGCCGTTGGCCTCTGTTCGCAGGCGAGCGTGGTGATGGCGCTTAATCGCAGTGTTCGAAGGGACTGGTGTAGGAGCTGCTGCCGACCGAGCCGCCCCACTTGACGCACTGTCCGGGCGCGGAGCGTTTGACGGGCCCCGCGTAGTAGCCGTAGCTGCCCGAGTCGGTCGTCCTGCTTGCCCCTTGTGGTTCCAGGAAGGCCGACACCGGAGAGGCGGTGCCGAGGTTCGTCGTCTTCAGCGTGGTGACGCAGTTTTGGCCGTTACCCGAGTTGTAGAGCAGGTAGGTGCGACCGCCGGTCAGAGCGGCTGAGTCGATGACCGCGTAACCGCTGCCGCAGACCTCCTCAGGGGTGTAGGGGTTGCTGCTGCCGCCGCAGGAGTTGGTGCTCGTGATGGCTTTCTTCTGGCCCAGGGACACGGTCACGCCGTCCACGGTGGGGCTGGTGTCCACCGCACCGCCGGAGGTCCGCTGCTCGTAATGGAGGTGCGGAGCGGAACTGCCGCCCGTGGAGCCGACAGTCCCGATCGCGGTGCCCTGGCTGACGCCCATCGAGCCGCCGGCCCCTCTCACCATGGTGGCGAGGTGGGCATAGCGGGTCCTGGTGCCGTCACTGTGACGAACCTCCACCCACTTGCCGTAGCTCGTGCTTCCCGCGTCGTTGAAGTAGGCGGTGCCCGCAGCGGTGGCGCGTACGGTCTCGCCGTTGATGGCATCACTACCGTAGTTCTGCCAGTCGATGGAACCCGATGGGCTGTGGCTGGGGGTCCAGTTGTTGGCGTAGAAGGTCTTTCCGCAGTTGAACGGGCTCTTGTGAGATGCAAAGGAACTGCTGTCCTGCGCCGAGGCGGCCTGGGGAAGTAGTGCTGCCGCGAAAGCGACCATCAGGGCGAGGATGGCGAATTTGGGGGTCATCGGCCAGCTCGGCGTACCGGTTGCGGGCATACTCACCTCTCTGAACAGGCGGTATAGCAGGGGGGTGTGGGCGGCGTCCGTTTCGATGTCGGTCGGCCCCGTGGCGACAGAAGCTAGGTCGACTCCTGGTGTTCGAAATTGGCGGGAGCGAGGGCCGCCTTCGGAAGATTTCGCCGCCCATCAAATCGGATTGATCAGGACCATAACCCCGAAAGTTCTCTTCATCAATCCCTATTGGCGTGAAAGTTTGCGGCTTTCGGTCAGACGAGGCCGAATCCGCCGGTCAGCTCCGCACGCTGATGTCCTCGCCGAAGGGCTCCGGCGATCTTCTGGATCAGGCGCCACGAGTGACCGTCGAGCACGGCGGCGGAACCGGGCGCCGGTGGGGTGGATGCCCCGGTGCGTCCGGCCGCTGCCGGGCCTGATCGTACGGGAACGGGTCGCTACGTGGGCCGGCTTCTGCACCACTTCGCGTGCCGCTCGTCCGTCCCGTGCTGATGCCGGTTCAGGAGGCTTCGTATTCGACCTGGTCGATCAGGTTGCCGTCGCCGAAGTCGTATCCGCGGACCGAACCTGACTCGGTGAAGCCGTTCTTGGTGTAGAAGCGCCGCGATCGGGGTGTACGGCGCAGCGTCCACAGGTGGACCCGGCTGTAGCCGTCTTCGTGCAGCCTGCCCAGGGTCGCGGTCATCAGGGCGCCGGCGATACCGGTGCCCCAGCCGGCCGGGTGGCCGAAGAAGCTGAAGATCTGTGCCATATCCGGCCGTGTCGGCGAGGAGCCGAAGAAGGAGAAGGCGAGCGGCCGGCCTTCGAGTGCGGCGAGGATGACGGTGTCCTCGCCCTTGGCGAGCCGGGCGTGCCACTGGGTGCGTCGGCGTCGCACCGCCTCGGCGACGAACTCCGGGGCGAAGAAGCCGGTGTAGGCCGCCTTCCAGGACTCCTCGTGGATCTCGCCCAGCGCATCGCCATCGTCGACGGAAGCCTGGTAGGTCATGAAGCGGGACACGGCCACCCTCCAGATCGTGACGTGCGGGTTCACCCGCGAAAGTCCCTGGGCTCCGTTGATGAAACGCACCCTACCGTGGACCGTTGGCGATCCGAGTGGCTAGGGCATCTCGTCCGCAGGCTGATTCCGGTGACGTCGTGAAAGTGGCCGGTAACGCTCGGAATGGGTACGGTCGTGTTTCAGGGCGAGGCGGACCGCGAAGTAAATGATCAGGAATTGAACGAGGGCGTTGATCAGTAGCAAAAGTATCGAACCCATGGTCTCCCTGACTTGGGACAGGATTAAGTGGTCGTCGAGGCGATCATTATCCGCCTGCCGGTGGAGATTTGCCAATCGCAAATAAGTACAGGTCTACTCAAGACGCCCGTCTTCGTAGGAACCACCATGAACGGAGGGATTTCCGATGTAAAGGATCGTCATGATCAGACGAGTCTTAGGGGTCGTTCCCCTGGTCCTGGGGCTGATGGCGACGAGTCTCGTCGTGGGCCCGCCGGCTCGGGCTGCCGCCGGCACCCATCCGTTCTCCGTCACGATCACCCACGTGGAGTGCGTCGACGACTGCGGCGCGACCGGTCTGGAGGCCGCCCTCGAAGGCCATGCGGACTTCTACGCCAAGGTGTTCATCAATGGCGTGAAGCAGCCCCCGGGCAGTGACGTGGACGACCCGTCGACGCCGTTCATCAACAACAACAGACTCATCAAACCGAACTGGGTGGTCGCCACCGAGATACCGGACAACGTGCTCAACGTGCCGGTCACGATCCAGATCTGGGACGACGACGGATCCTCGGGCGATGACCTGGGCGATGCCAGCCCGCGGAACGGCGACAACAACCTGGACTTCAGGGTCAGCTATTCCGACGGCAGATGGATCGACCACACCGGTGCCGAGGACAAGGTCAACTGGCCCCAGTCCTGCTCGACGGGCGACGGCGGTGACGACGACGAGCCGCGTATCAAGGTCTGCTTCGAAGTCGGCACGGCGGAGACCACCCGCGACACCGACGGCGACTCGCTACTCGACGGCTGGGAACTGAACGGCATCAACGTGGACGGCGACACGACCATCGACATCGACCTGCCCGGAATGGGGGCGATGACCGGCCGTAAGGACCTGTTCCTGGAGATCGACTGCCTGTTCGGCACCAACCACTCCCACTGCCCGTTGCAGGGGGCCGTGCAGGACGTCGTCCAATCCTTCGCCAACGCGCCCGTATCGAATGTGGACCAATCCACAGGCATCCAACTCCATATCGACGTGGGTGACATATACGGCCAAGCCGTCAATACCGGTACGGATGTCCGCCGTACGGCCCCGGGCGTCGGTGGGATGAAGGGGAACTTCGGCAACTTCGGCGGGGGCGGCGACCAGATCGACGAGAGCTCGAACATGGTCGTCGACTGGGACGGAGCCACCGGCAACGCGGGCACCGACTTCTTCACGCTGAAGGACTTCGACGAAAGTCGCGACCGCTTCTTCCGCTACGCCCTCTTCGTGCACCAGACGAACCTCCGGGCCGCCACCAACGACTGCACGTCCGGCTGGGAAAAGGGCACCCCGGGCGTGAACTTCATCGTCTCGCTGGGCGGCACCGACGGGAGCGGCAACGCCTGCTGGGGCGCCAACACGAACGGCCTGTCCATCGGCACCCAGGCCCAGCAGGCGGGCACGCTGATGCACGAGTTCGGCCACACGCTCGGCCTCCAGCACGGCGGTGGCGACGGCACCAACAACAAACCCAACTACCTGGGGGTCATGAACTACGCGTTCCAGGCGTGCGGTGTCACCGCCGCACCGCCCCTTCTCCCCGGCGGCTGCGACTATTCGCGAATCAAGCTGCCGTCACTCAACGAGGTCCTTCCGCCGGGGCTCGACGAGTGCGCCGGGCTCGGCGGCGGTCTCGGCCTGGGCGGCGTCGACTGGGACGGCGTCGGCGGCCTCACCGGCACGACCTGCACGCCGGCGTCGGCCAACGTCTCCGCCAACCTCAACGGCGACTTCACCGACACCAACGGCAACGGCACCCAGGACACCGGCGAGCCGTCGATCCTCACGGAGCTGACCGGCTACGACGACTGGAACAACATCTTCTACGACTTCCGCAGCCTCCCGAACTACCAGACGGCCGGCACCCCCGGCGCGGACGAGCCCGACCCTGAGACGATCCGGCGGGCCCGCACGAGGTTCGCCCAGCAGGTACGGCCGGAGCTGACCGTGGCCGCCACCGGCCCGGCCGACGTCACTCCCGGCGACACCATCGACTTCGGCGCGAAGGTCACCAATTCGGGACGCGGTCCCGCGCTGAACTCGAAGATCACCGACACCAGGCCGGACGACACGGTGACCACGTTCGACCTGGGCACGCTCGCCGCCGCCCGCGACGCCTCCCGCACCGTCAGCGTGGACGTGGCGTGCGACACGGCGGACGGCACGGTCCTGACGAACAAGGTGGCCGCCGCCGGCACCGACCTGCTCGGCACGGCCGTGACCGGTTCGGACTCGGTCAGCACGACGGTACGCGCCCCGGTCGTCACCATGACCAAGACCGCCACCCCGGCCGTCAACGCCGGAGAGGCGATCACCTACCGGATCATGTACGAGAACACGGGCGGCGGTGGCGCGGACGACGTCGTCATCACGGACGTCCTCCCCGCCGGGGTCTACTACAGCACCGCCCTCGACACCGGCGCCGGCCCGAAGCCCAGCACCGTCACGGTCAACGCGGACGGCACCCGGACCTTCACCTGGACCATCGGCGCCCTGGCCGGAGCCTCCGGCCGGCAGACGATCGAGTACAGGGCCCGGCCCACCATGCTCGCCCTCCCGGGGAACACGTTCGAGAACTCCGCCAGGCTGACGTTCACCAACGCCAACGGCTGTGTCTACGCCCCCGTCACCGGCTCGGCGAGGACCACGATCACTGCGGTCACGCCCAGCAGGCTGCCGTTGCTCTCCTCGATCTGGCTGCTCCGCCAGGACCTGCGCATCCCTGAGATCCTGGCTCGCGTCCAGGCCACCGACACCCGTTTCGACGGCGCGGACGGCGGAGCCGCCGACGGCGCGCTGTCGCTGCCGGAGTCCACGGCCGTTCTGTTCCCGCCGGTCATCCAGCCCCGCGGCCTGCGCGCGGAACTCCTGGCCACCACACTCAACATGGCCACCCGGCGGATCAACGCGGGCACCGAGGTCCGCTCCATCACCACCGGCCTGCTGCACCTGGACACCGTCGGCGACGCCGTCCGTTATGCCCAGGCCACGCTGTCCCAGCCCCCGACCCTGTCCAACCTCCTCCGCTACGCCAACGCCACCCTCGTCCTCACCGAGATCAACGCGGGAACAGCGGAACGCTACTGATCATCAAGGCCGCCTCCTGGTCCGGCGGGCCAGGAGGCGGCCGTCGCGCGTGGTGGCCGGCGCAGGCACCAGACGCCGAAATGGAGCCGGTGCATTTCTGCACCGGCTCCACGTGTTCCCATCGGGCTGGGCCGGACGACCCGTTTCGGGCCGGGCGGCTCCATCAGGACGAATCATCGACGTCCTTGTTCGAGGACATCTCATCGACCTCGTCCGAAGGTCACTCCTGCCAGAACTCCTCGTCGTCCTCGGTCTCGACCAAGTCCATCGCGGTGTAGTCCGTGGAGTGCTTCTTCGTGGGGGGCGCCTTCTTCTTGTGGTCCTTCTTGTCGTGGTCCTTGTTCACGTTCACCTTGTTGTCCTCGTTGAAGGACCACTCGGTGTCGGTGTTGTAGGAGTCCTCGTTCAGGGACTCCTTGTTCTCCTTGTTGAAGGAGTTGTCGGCCTCCTTGTTGAAGGAGTCCTTGTTGTCCTCGTTGAAGGACTTCTCGTTGTCGCTGTTCAGGACCTTCTCGTTGAAGGAGTTCTTGTTGAAGGACTTCTCGATCTCCTTGTCACCCTTGTGGCCGGACTTGTGCTTGGGGTCCGCGGAGCCGTACTCCCCGGGCTCGGGGGTCGCGTTCCGGGCCGCGTTCTCGCTCTCCGAGGCGTCCTGGGTCGCCTCAGTGGCCTGGGTGGCCTCGCTCGGGGCGGTCACGGCCTCGGCGTCCTGGCTCGCCGGGGACGCCTCCGCGTCCAGCGACGTGGCCTGCGCGGCGTGCTTCTTCGTGGGGGGCGCCTTCTTCGAGTCGTCCTTCTTGTCCACCGAGATCTTGTTGCCCTTGTTGTAGGACTTGTCGGTGTCGGTGTTGTAGGAGTCCTCGTTCAGGGACCCCTCGTTCTCCTTGTTGAAGGAGTTGTCGGCCTCCTTGTTGAAGGAGTCCTTGTTGTCCTCGTTGAAGGACGTCTTGTTGTCCTTGTTGAGGGACTTCTCGTTGAAGGAGTTCTTGTTGAAGGACTCCTTGATGCAGTTGACCGGGTCGCCGTTCTCGCCCTTGACGCCGGTGAGGCGCGCGCCTGCTTCGGGACGGGCTGCTTCGCTCTTTCCTTGGTCGCAGACATAGATGTTGTAGACGACGTACGAGATGAGCGGGGCGGGGTCCCTGGGGGTGAACGACGCCTGAGCGTAGGCCGCAGTGGCGCCGGACATGCTCAGAGCGGCCGCAACCGCACCAGCGGTTGCCAGTTTCTTTATCATTTGGATATTTCTCCGTGGATCGCGCGCTGGCCAGGCAAGGGTTGATCGTTTCTGGATGGATCATCAACCCGCCTCGGTAACTTTCGCTGTCATGAATACCTCTCGGGTGTGCCGTACAAACAGGCGCGAATATTCGCCGGGTCCGCTCTCTTACGCTCTGTTTGCGCGTCGCCGGTATTGGCATGGCCGGCAGGCGATCACATCTGTGCAAGATCGCGTACTAATGTCCAGAAAACAGCTTTTGTCCTACATGGTGGCCGCTCCGCAGGGCGGTGTGACCCTTGTTTCGATCATGTGAGGAACGTGAACCTTGACCGATTTCTGGAGCTTCTGACACGACGGAAGTAAGGTCACGCGCCTGTCGGCGGCGAGGGCTCCGGCACCCCCTCCACCGGAGATCGCACGCTCTCCCGATCCGCTGCTGATCCCCGTCCCCAGCGTGCCGGATGCCC
The DNA here is from genome assembly GCF_022213955.1 of Dolomitihabitans soli. Classification (GTDB taxonomy): domain Bacteria; phylum Actinomycetota; class Actinomycetes; order Streptosporangiales; family Streptosporangiaceae; genus Streptosporangium_A; species Streptosporangium_A soli. The sequence goes on from NZ_JAKNTW010000034.1 coordinate 39,892, forward strand.
GCCGGGGACGGGGATGCGGGCCGCACGGGTCTGCCCGCCGGCCTGCCCGAGCCTCCCCGCGGGTCGCGAACGGCGGGGAGGCTCGGGCCGTCCGAAAGGACCACGCGCACCAGTCTTCGGATCGTCACGCGACCGGTCGGCGTCGTGTGCGGGTGGGGCGGCGGGCATCGGGCGTGACGCCGCACCGAGGGCGGCCGGACCGGGGTGTGGCGGGTGACCTCTCTCGACCGGACGCCACGTATGGCCGACTCACCTGATCGGGGCGGTCGCCTTATATTTTGCTGCGTAAATGACACTCATAATAATGGTGCCGCGTCAGTCGTCCGGCAGTTATTCGTCATTCTGACGGGCCTGAGTGAATGAAGCCCGCCTGGCAATAGATTTCTGCTCTTGGGCGGCGAATCAGGTCCACGCGCCCTTCAGAGAGGTTCTGAACATGCGCAGAACGGGCGATAACCCCGACGCATACCGACCCACTGCGGTCCCGTTGCGGGGGAGAGTTCGCAGTAGACGGCTCTGCGCGCCGTACCGGTCGATGCAGGTCACTTCCGAGCGGTCCAGGTGTGTCCACGTGGGCCGGATCCGCGCCGAGCACGCCGTGGGCGGCGGCGTCGGAGGACGGGTGCGCCGTTAGACAGCCTGATGGGCAGGGTGCAGGGTGGAGGGGTACAGGTGATCTCCGAGGAGGGACTCCCATGCAGACTCGCCGCATCGGCGATGTTCAGGTCAGCGCGATCGGTCTCGGCGGGATGCCGATGTCGATCGAGGGGCGTCCGGAGGAGCGGCGTTCGGTCGCCGCGATCCACGCCGCGCTGGAGGCGGGCGTGACGCTGATCGACACCGCGGACGCGTACCATCTGAGCGCGAACGACGTCGGCCACAACGAGTCCCTGATCGCCAGTGCGGTGGCCGGATACGGTGGCGACACCTCCGAGGTGCTGATCGCGACGAAGGGCGGCCATCTGCGCCCCGGCGACGGTACGTGGACCCTGGACGGCTCGCCGGAGCACCTGAAGGCGGCCTGCGAGCTGTCGCTCAAGCGGCTGGGCGTGGAGGCCATCGGGCTCTACCAGTTCCACCGGCCGGACCCGAAGGTGCCCTACGCGGAGTCGGTGGGCGCGATCGGTGATCTGCTCGACGCGGGAAAGATCCGTTTCGCGGGTGTCTCGAACGCCGACCCGGACCAGATCCGGCAGGCCAACGAGATCCTCGGCGGCCGGCTGGTCAGTGTGCAGAACCAGTTCTCGCCGGCGTTCCGCTCCAGCGAGCCGGAGTTGGAGCTGTGCGCGGAGTTGGGCATCACGTTCCTGCCGTGGGCTCCGCTGGGCGGGATCCGGCGAGCCGGCGAGCTGGGTTCGCGTTTCGCCGCGTTCGCGGACGTGGCGGGGGAGCGCGGGGTCAGTCCTCAGCAGGTGTGCCTGGCGTGGATGCTCGCCAAGTCGCCGGTGCTGATCCCGATTCCGGGCTCGTCACGCCCCGAGACCGTCCGGGATTCGGTCGCCGCGGTCGAGCTGGAGTTGTCCGCCGGGGAACTGTCCCGCCTCGACGCGGCCCGGGAGTAGCCGAGGGGTCACGCTCGACCGGCGTCGAACTGGTCGTGCGCGTCAGGGGAGAACGCGGCGGTGACACGCAGGGGACGCGACCGCGGCCATATTCCGGTGAGTGGTTCTAGAGCCGCTCGGCTTCGTTCTCCAGCCACCACGGCTGTGCTTCGTCAGGGACGAGACCCCCTCGCCGGCGGTCGACGAGCCCGCGACCCAGGCGATGGGAAACGGAGACGATCACCGTGGACACCACCAGGGCGAGAACCAGGGCGATGAAAATCGGGATCAGCGTCCGAGAAGCCATAAGAGCGATGAAGGCGTAGATTTCACTCGGTTCGCCGGACAAATGCCACTCCTTGCCACTTTTAGGCACACATGCAGTAACTGCACACCGCAATCCTACGGGTGTTTGAAGCATCGCCACCGTCATATGGTGAGTCACAAAGTGCGGCCCGATGGCTTCCGGCAGCGCGGTGGAAAGGCCGCGGCGGCTCATTCTGGATGTGCGGTGGATGGGTGAGGGTGTGGAGTGTGCCTGAGCTGGGTCGTGCCGTGGGCAGGCCCGTGGCGGTGACCTTCTGTGTCCTGCCCGCCTCCGGCGCTCTGCCCGCGCCCTTTCGCGCCAGGCGACGGCGGGAGCGCGCCCGGCACGGGGAGTTCGCCGCGCGATCCCTGGCCGACTCGTCGGCCATTGTGGAACGCCCTCGCACGCCGGAGCGTCGCCGTACCAAGCTCGTCGATCTACGAGCTCTGAGCCCCATTTCAGATCACCACTTATCCCGATAAAGGAGAGATTCCTCATGCAGGGACAGCCGAACGAGATCGCCGACGGCCTGCGCGATCATGTCCGGGGGCAGGTGCTGGCGCCCGGCGAGCCCGGTTTCGACGACGCCACGCGGCCGTGGAACGCGGCCATCGAGCAGCCCGTCGCGGCAGTGGTGGAGGCCGCGGACGCCGATGACGTGGCGGCCCTGGTCCGCTTCGCCCGCTCGGCCGAGCTGACGGTGTCCGCCCAGCCCAGCGGGCACGGCGCGTCCGGCGACGTGAACGGCGTGATCCTGGTCCGCACCGCGCGGCTCGACGAGGTGGAGATCCGGCCGGAGGAGCGGCTCGCCCGGGTGGGCGCGGGCGTGCGCTGGGGCGAACTGCTGGCCGCGGCCGGGCCGTACGGGCTGACCGGGCTGGCGGGAAGCTCACCCGTGGTCAGCGTCGTGGGCTACACGCTCGGCGGCGGACTGAGCTGGTACAGCCGCAGGTACGGCTTCGCCTCCGACAGCGTCCGCGCGTTCGAGATCGTCGACGCGGACGGGACCAGGGCCAGGGTGACCGCCGACTCCGACGCGGACCTGTTCTGGGCGATGCAGGGCGGCGGGGGCGACTTCGCGCTGGTGACCGCGATGGAGTTCGACCTGCACCCGTCGCCCGAACTCTACGGCGGGCGGATGCTGTGGCCCGTCGAACGGGCGCCGGAGGTGCTGGAGGCGTTCCGGGAGATCACGGCCGAGGCCCCGGACGACCTCACCACCTGGTTCGACCTGCTGAACTTCCCCGGAGCCGAGCCGTGGGTCGCCGTGCACGCCGCCTACCTGGGGACGGCCGACGAGGGACGGTCCCTGCTGAGCCGCCTGGACGGAATCGGGGACCTGATCTCGGACAGCCGCGCGTCGTTGCCCGCCGCCGATCTCGGCACCATCGCCGCCGAACCGACCGCTCCCAGCCCCGGACTGGGCCGGGGGGAACTGCTGACCGGCCTGGACGACGACACCGTGAAGTCGCTGCTGTCGGCTCCGATCGACCCTCTGCTGCGTGTGCAGCTCCGGCACCTGGGCGGCGCCCTGGCCCGCCCGTCGGACACCCCCGCCGGAAGCATCACCGAGGCCTACAACCTCTACATGCTCGGCTCCCTCGCCAATCCGGACCGCGCGGCCGCCATCCGGGCCAGGCAACTGGAGCTCCGGAACGCGCTCGCCCCCCAGATCAGCGGGCGCAAGCTGTTCACCTACCTGGCGCCCGGCGAGCGCGCCGCCGCGGCGTTCTCCACCGAGACGCTGGCCCGGCTCCAGGACGTCAAGCGCAAGAAGGATCCGAGCGGCGTGTTCAAGAGCAACTACCCCGTCCTCGCGGAGCCGGCGACCGCCGCGAACGGCTGAGCCGACGGCGACCCCGGCCGGCCTGGTGATGTGTGCGAAAGCCGCGTCGTGTCGCTGACGAACTGACCGGGAGACCGCCGGATCCACCTGTCGTGGATCGGCTCCGGCCGTGAGCGTGATCCGTACGGCGGGTCGCCATCCACGGCCCGAAAGCCGTACCGTGGCGAACGACTCTGTCGGTGTCGGGCGAGGGGGGTTGCCCATGGGCCATCCACCGCCGAACCCGTTATGGCCACCGCCCCCGGGCCACGGCCAGCCGCCGCCGCCCGGGAGCGGTCAGCCGTACCCGCCGCCGCCCGGGGGTGGCCAGCCGTACCCGCCCGCGTACGGCCAGGTGCCGCTGCCCGGGTACGGCTGGCTCGCTCCGCCCGTGCCCGGCTGGCCACCGCCTCCGCCTCCGGAGCCCCCACCGCCGCTGCGACCGCCGAGCAGACGACTGTCGACACTCGCGCTCGTGCTTCTCGTCATCGGCATGCTCGTGGGCGGCTGCTCGGTCATCACGGCTCTCGGCATCACCCTCGGCGACGCTCCCCGGGAATGGAAACCCCCCGTCACCATCCCCTCCAACGCGCCTGCCGTGATCCCGCCCACCCCGGCGGCCACCCCACCGTCGAGTCCTTCGACCAGCCCGACGTCGAGTCCCTCGACCAGCCCGACGCCTGTCCCAGAGGACCCGCTCGCACCGTCGAACCCCGTGCCCGGCCAGGGGAGCACGCTCGGCCCCTCGGACCCCGCGCCCGTCCCAGAGGACCCGCTCGCGTCGAATCCCGGCCAGGGAAACACGCTCCTGCGGTGAATCCGGGTCCGGTTGTGAGACCGACGATAGAAGGCGCGTTATAGATCGAATCTGGACATAACGTCTGCTGAGCCGTCATTCCCGGCGGACATAAACGGGGTCTCCGACGGTCACCAGATGGAAGAGCCGTTTGGAGGCATGCATCGGGAGCCGGACGCACCCATGTGAGGCGGGGCGGAACGGCACCCTCTTCGACCCGTGCATCGCCACTCCGCCGGCGAAGTACAGCGAGTTGTACATGCTGCCGAGGGGGCCCGTCGTCCATCCGGCCGCGCGGACGCTGACCCGGAAGTCGCCGGTCGGCGTGATCGCCTTCCGGCAGCGTCCCGCGTGGCAGTAGCGAACCCCGGCCCCTGCCGATATGTGGGTGATCAGGACGGGACGATTTTCCCGGTAGACGGTCAGGAGCTGGTGGCGGAGGCCGATCTCGACCCGGCGTGGCTCCCTGCCGGAGACGAGCGGACGTCCGGGCTTGGGATGCGCGAGGGCCTGCCATGTCTCCTGCGCGACCTCGTTGCGCGCCACCAGGCGCTGGGTCTTCTGGAAGGCCCAGACGGCGATCCGCGTCTTACGCCCGTAACGCCCGTTGACCGCTCCGGGCAGGAACCTCAGCTCGTGCAGGCGGCGCTGCAGCTTCTTGACACTCTCGCCCTGGTCACCGGGACGCAACGCGGGGTCGGCCAGCGCGGGGTCGGCCAGCGCGGGGGAGGTCAAGGTAGGGGAGGCCAGTGCGGGCGTCGCGGTGAAGAGGGGCAGGGCACCGGCGAGGGAGAGTACGGCGAGTCGGCCACGTGGAATCACCAGCCGATGGTCGCATCGGACCGCCCGGGTGACCGGCGATTCGCGTTTTGCCGAACCGCAAAGAGTTGCCCCTGATCCACCTCGTCCAGATTGCCATATTAAAGATGGATATTTCGCTTATTTCGGCGGTTTGAGTGGCGGCAAGGATAGTAATAAAATTTGTCGCTCGATTGGCCTTATGTTGATCATAGCAGAGCGTAGTCAATCGGCCTTCGGGTATCTCCTGGCTGCCGCGATCGCGAATTCGCAGCAATTTCTGATTCCTTAGGGAATCTTCGATTACATGGAGATCGTATGCTTTCTGGAAAACGCGCCTTGGTATGGGCAGCCGCGACCACGATGGCCGGTGCCGTACTGGTGGCCTCTTACCAAGCGCCCGCCGGCGCGGTCAACGAAAGGACCCGGACAGAGGTGGCCCACTTCTCTCCGGGCTCCGACAAACCGATTCTCCGTGTGCTCGGGGGGTGCCGCCGGGGCCCGGGCTGCCATCGGAGGTGCCACCGGCACAAGTGCCACGGCAAGCGAGGTCCGCAGGGGCCGCGCGGTCCCCAGGGCACGCGGGGGCCGCAGGGCACGCCGGGCACGCCGGGTACCCCCGGATCGCGCGTCGGCATCGACACCGCGTTCCAGGGCAACAACAAGTTCATCGGGCAGACCCCGGGCAACGGAACGACGCTGATCCGCGACCCCCGGACCACCCCGCGGTGGAACGACGTGTCCACCGTGGCCGGCTACCCGGGTAACGCGGTCGACGTCTCGCTCGCCGTCCAAGGCAGCGACCTGCACATCACGGTACGCAGCGCGACCGGTGAGATCGCGCAGGCCATCTGCAGGGTGAACCCCACGCCCGGAACGGGCTCGAACCCGGCCTGGCCGAACAACTGCGGTCCCTTCCTCGACCACACACCGCCGCTCTGAACCGCGGTGAATGCCGTGCCCGAGCACGGCATTCACCCTCCCCCCCTTGTCCGAGCACGGCATTCACCCTCCCTCCGGGCACGGTCGAACGGCATTCACCTCCCCCCGCATGGTCGCTTCGCGGAAGCGCCTTCCTTGGCCCCGACAAATCCGGCAACGACCACGCGGGCCCGAACGGGTCCGTGTGGCGGTTCGACGCGCGTCGGCCGGGGTGACGGCGGCGGCTGATTCGCCGGCGAGGCATAGTGGCGGCCGGGCTGAAGCGTCTTCATGGCGTACAACGCGATGTGGAGGTGAGCGTGGACGCCGCAGATGAGCGACGGTTCCGCGAGTTCGTGTCAGCGCGGTCCCCGGCGTTGATGCGCCTGGCGTACCTGTTGACGGGAGGTGACCAGCACGCCTCGGAGGATCTGTTGCAGGCGGCGCTGGCGCAGACCGTGGCGAAATGGCGCTCCGTGGAGTCGCCGGAGGCGTACGTCCGGCAGGCCATGTACCGCCAGCAGATCTCCTGGTGGCGGCTGGCCCGGCGGCGCAACGAGACCGCGATGGCGGAGCCGCCCGAACGGGGCGGCCCGGACGGCACGAACGGGGCCGAACTGCGGATCGTCGTACGACGGGCGCTGGCCAGGCTGACCCGCAGGCAGCGAGCCGTACTGGTGCTCAGATACTTCGAGGATCTACCGGAAGCCGAGGTGGCCGCGATGCTCGGTTGCTCGGTCGGCACGGTGCGGAGCACGGCGCACCGGTCCCTTGCCAGACTGCGCGCGCTGGCTCCGGAGCTGGAGACCCTGCGCGAGCCGTACACGATCTTCGGGGAGGCGACGGCATGACCATCGACGAGCACGTGAGGGAAGCGTTCCGGGACTGGTCGGACGACGTGCGGGTGCCCGGCGACCTGGCGTCTAAGGCGATCAGGCGGCGCGGGCGCAGGCGGGTTAAGGCGGGTGTGGCGTTCGCGGGGGCCGTCGCGGCCGTGACGGCGCTGGCGTTCACCGTGCCGAGCCTGATCCAGGACGACGGCGGGCGGGCGGTCGTGGCGGGCCCCACCTCGGGCGAACTGCTCACCGACCCGGACTCCTCGCCGCCGTCCCGGCTGGTCGCGGCGGGCGGCGTGGCCGTCTACGCCTACTACACCTGGCAGGCCGACACTACGCGCGAGCGCACCTGGTACCTCTACGACCAGGAGAAGAAGACCTACGAGAAGACCCCGTGGGACATGCTCGACGTCGCGCCCGGCGGGCAGCGGACCGCGGTCCTGGAGCAGTTCCCCGCCAACCGGGTCGGCGTGATCAGCGGCCCCGGCGCGGAACCCCGGTGGATCGAGCTGGCACAGCCGGCGGCCGGGGTGCGGTGGTCCCCGGACGGCCGGCGACTGCTCGTCACCACCTACAAGTCGGACCCCGACGTGAACACCAGGCTGATCACGGAGGCGACGCCCCTGCCCGAGACCTCGAAGACGCCCGGCGGCGTCCCGGTGACCGGCGACACGGGCCCGAACGACACGGGCCCGAACGACACGGGCCCGAACGACGAGGAGCAGCCCAGGACCGGGTTCGCCGTCGTCGACGTGGAGCAGGGCACCGTCGCGTTCGTCCCCCTGGGGCATGCCGCTGAGCCGGCCAACCGCCGCATGGACCTGCGGTGGAGCGACGACGGAACGTTGATCTGGGAACCCACGGTCCGCCCGCCGTACCGGAACTACTACGACCTGGAGGGGAAGCCGCAGGCGATGCCCGAGCAGGACACCAGGTTCCCCGACGGATTCGGCATCGACCCCTACGCCGACTTCCCGGACGGGAAGCCGGACACCGGTGACGGCATGATCGTGCATGCGGGCCCGATGGACCTCTCGACGTTCACGCCCCAACCCCTGAAGCCCATCCAGGGGCACCACGTCGAGTCGGGCCTGGCCTGGGCGGATGACACCAACTTCGTCGCGTGGGCCTGCGAGGTCGAGGCGGCCGAGTGCGTGGGCGGCGAGTTCCGCAACCGCCTGGTCCTGGTGAACACGGACGGCAGCGGCCTGGTCCCGCTCACCGGTTTCCGCGAGAACAGCCAGCGACCGGGTTCCTGGGAGCCGCACCTCAGCCGCCGCTGATCCCTCACCGGAGGCCGGACCGCCTCCGGGTCTGCCACCCGCGAGCCGTACGGGGACTCCTGTACGGCTCGCGGCGTCGTGACGTCAGGGCAGTCGCCATTCAGACACACAACGCCCCATGAAACCGGGCAAATCACTCGCTTGTGTGTCTGTTGCGGCGCGCTGAGGGGCGAGGAGGCAGGGTCAGGGGGAGTCGGCGGCGAGGGGGAAGCGGGCGCGGAGGCAGGCGCCGGGGGAGTGGCCGGTGACGGTGAGGGTGCCGTCGTGGCACGCGGTGATGTCCCTGGCGATCGCGAGGCCGAGGCCGCTGCCGCCGGCGTCGCGGGCCCTGGCCTCGTCCAGCCGGGTGAAACGGTCGAAGACGGCCTCCCGGTGCTCCGCCGGGATCCCCGGGCCGTCGTCGCTCACCTCCAGCGTCGCCTGGTCGCCGGCCGTGACCCGCACCAGCACGATGGACGCCGCGTGCCGTACGGCGTTGTCGACGAGGTTGACCACCAGCCGGGCGAGGTGCCCGCGGGACCCCCGGATCACCACGTCAGGGGCGATGTCCAGCCGTACCCGGACATCCGGCCTCGGCCGTACCCGCAGCGCCTCCTCGGCGGCCACCTGGCCGAGATCGACGTCGTCGGCGCCGATCGGTTCCGCGGCGTCCAGCCGGGCGAGCAGCAGCAGGTCGGAGCTGAGCGACTGCAGGCGCAGCACGTCCACCAGCGCCTCGCCGGTCACCGAACCCTCCGGCGGTCCGGCGAGCTCCAGCCGGGTGCGCAGGGTGGCGATCGGGCTGCGCAGCTCGTGCGCGGCGTCGGCGACGAAGCGCTTGTGCCGGCCGACGGCGCTCTCCAGGCGGTCGAGGGTGGCGTTGACGGTACGCGCGAGCGCGGCGATCTCGTCCTTGGAGCCGGGCACGGGCACCCGCTGGTGCAGGTCGCGCGCGGTGATGTCGGCGACCTTGGCGCGGATCGCCGAGACCGGCGCGAGCGCCCGCCCGACGGTGAACCAGGTCGTCCCGGCCACGATCAGCAGCAACACGGGGATGCCGGGGAGCAGCACCTGGTTCAGCGTGGCGAGGGCGTCGTGGGCCGGGCCGAGCGAGGCGCGGGCCTGGACCAGGACCTCGCCATCGTCGGTGGCGATCGGCACGCTGGCGAGCGCGTAGGACTCGTCGGCGGCCCACACGGCGGGAGAGGCCGGAACGGCGGTCGTGGCTAACACCCGGACATCGGGGTCCACGATGGTGACGGTCTGCTCGGGCGAGACGCAGACCTCCACGAGGGCTGGGGTTGCGACCGTGGTGTCCAGCTTTGTGGTGGGCGTGGTGTCCTGCTTTGTGGTGGTCGGGGTTGTGGGTGAGGTGCCCAGCTTTGTGGGGGCCGGGGCCGGGGTTGTGGGCGTGGTGCCCAGTTCTGTGCGGGCTGGGGTCGCGGGTGAGGAGCGGACCTCGTCAGGGTCGGTCACGGGACTCGCGCGGACCGCGGCCGGCACGGCCGCTTCGGCACGCCGTACGGCGTCGGCGCTCAGGCTGCTCTGCAGGCTGCCCTGGAGCGCGGTGAAGAGGACGAGGGCCGTCACCCCGAGGGCCACGGCGACCACCATGGTGGCGGCGATCGTCGCGCGCAGCCGTACCGACGACCTCAGGTTGACCATGGCTCAGCCCTTCTCGTCGAGCCGGTAGCCGGCGCCGCGCACGGTGACCAGGGAACGCCTGCCGAACGGGAGGTCGATCTTCCTGCGCAGGGCGCTGATGTAGACCTCGACGATGTTCGGGTCGCCGTCGTAGGCGAAGTCCCACGCCTGGGCCAGGAGGTCGCCCTTGGACACCACCTCGCCGACCCGTCTGGCCAGGCCGTACAGGACGGCGAACTCCTTCGGGGTCAGCGGGATCAGCGCCTCGCCGCGCCGGCAGCGGAGCCCGGCCGGGTCCACCGTGAGGTCGCCGACGGCGATCGAGACCGGTCGTTCCCGGCCGCCCCTGCGGACCAGGGCGCGGAGCCGGGCCAGCAGGACCACGTAGGAGAACGGCTTGGACAGGTAGTCGTCGGCGCCGGTGTCGAGGGCCTCCGCCTCGTCGTGGACGCCGTCCTTGGCCGTGAGCATCATGATCGGCGTCCAGTCGCCCGCCTCCCTGAGCCGGGAGCAGACCGTGTACCCGTTCATCCTGGGCAGCATCACGTCCAGGACGATCACGTCGTAGGTGTTCTCGCTCGCCATCCACAGCCCGTCGCGGCCGTCGTGGGCGATGTCGACGGCGAAGCCCTCCCCGGCCAGTCCGCCCTTGATGAGTTCGGCCAGACGGCGTTCGTCCTCCACCAGCAGCACGCGCATGCTGACCAGCCTGCCGCAACGTGCCTAAAGCCAACCTGAAGACCGGTTCGGCCGCGTTCAGGGTGGGTTCAGGTCCTTCCTTCCATGATCGGAGCGTCCAGATCCACGAAGGAGAGACATGATCACTCGTCGTCGTATCACCGCCGTGGCCGCCGCGGCAGGCTTCCTCCTGATGGCGGTCGCCGGTCCGGCCGGCGCGGACCCCGTCCCCTCGGCCGAGCCCACCGTGAAGACGGTCACCTGCCATGACGCCGTCGCGGCGGAGCGGCTCGAAGTACTGACCCCCGAGGAGGCCAAGGCCAAGGGAATCGAGTTCCGGCCCGCCGTCCCCGCGGACGGGGTGAGCGTGACCACCCTCCCCGACGGGGCCGTCGCGGCGGAGCGGCTCGAAGTACTGACCCCCGAGGAGGTCAAGGCCAAGGGAATCAAGGTCCGGCCGGCCGTCCCCGCGGACGGGGTGAGCGTGACCACCCTCCCCGACGGGGCCGTCGCGGCGGAGCGGCTCGAAGTACTGACCCCCGAGGAGGCCAAGGCCAAGGGCATCGAGATCCGGCCGGCCGTCCCCGCGGACGACGCCCAGGTGACCGCCCTGCCCGACGGGGCCGTCCGCACCGAGCCGCAGCGCACCCTGGTGCTCTCCGACGAACGGGAGTCGGTGCGGGCCGTCCCCGCGCTTCCGGCCGAGGACGCCGAAGCCGGACAGGAGCTGCCCGAGGCCGTCAAGATCGACCCGAAGTCCGGGGACGTCCGCTGCGTCGGCGGCACCGAGTCGAAGGCGGATTCCGCCGAGTAGCGACCCCGCACACACGTACGGCTTGCGCCTCCCGCAGCGGGGCGCAAGCCGTACGTGTGGCCTGGATCAGGACATTTTCTTGGACATGTCATCGGTCCTGTGACCGACGCCGTCGGCCTTCTCGCTCACCCACTGGGAAGCGTCGGCCGCGGTCTCCTTCATCGAGTCGGTCCACCGCTCGGCGTTTCTGCGGTACATCATGTAGCCGGCAGTGCCGACGGCCAGCCCGCAGATGAGCACCATCATCGGCCAGCGTCGGGACTTGGCGGGTTTCGGGTCCATCCTCCTCGCGGCGTCGGCGAGGAACGCGCTGACCTTCGGCGCGAGCTCGTCCTCAACCGAGTGGGCGGCGCGGTCCAGCCTGGGCGCCGCCCAGATGCGGGCGTCGGACATGCGGTGTGCCGCCGCATCGCGGGCGTTGTCGGCCATCGGGCCGACCTGGTCCGCGGCGTCCATGAACCGGGCCTTCAGACTGTCCAGCCTGGTCCTCGGAGCTATGTGCCTTTTTCGCAGTTTCTGGGACACAGCAACCTCCCCTGTCGTTGGGGCCCCGCAGCACCCCTTCCCGTACGAAGGCGGCTCAATCATGACCAGTCGTGGGAGGATGCTGGTTGGGCCGAAGGGCCACAGAGATCAAAACATCATCGAATCGGCCTGCTGCACAGGCATATCCAAGGGGGAAACGTCCTCATGGCTGACAACCTTTTCGCCACCTTGCGCACAAATCAGGGCACCATCAAGGTCAAGCTTTTTCCCGACCATGCCCCGAAGACCGTGCGTAACTTCGTCGAGCTCGCCGAAGGCACCCGCGAGTGGACCGACCCGGCCACCGAGCAGAAGACCAACGCCAAGCTCTACGACGGCACGGTCTTCCACCGGATCATCTCCGGCTTCATGATCCAGGGCGGCGACCCGCTCGGCCAGGGCATCGGCGGCCCGGGCTACGACTTCGACGACGAGATCCACCCCGACCACCAGTTCAGCCGCCCCTACCTGCTGGCGATGGCCAACGCGGGCAAGCGCGGCGGGCGCGGCACCAACGGCTCGCAGTTCTTCATCACGCTCGGGCCGCAGCCGCACCTCAACGGCAAGCACACCATCTTCGGCGAGGTCGTCGAGGGTAGTGACGTGGTCGACCAGATCTCCCGGGTGGAGACCGGCCGGATGGACCGTCCGGTCAAGGACGTCGTGCTGGAGCAGGTCACCATCGAGCGTGTGCCCGCCTAGTCCGGCGACCAGGGGATGAGCGGCGGCCAGGGCTGACCCGGGCCGCCGCTCCCCGCTTCTCGTGCCACAGTTGGGCGCGAAGATGAATAGGCTGGCGGGGTCTGTGGATTAGCGCACGGTCGAAGGGGCCATGAGCACACGATGACCAGCCAGCCACCCATCCCGCCCACCCAGCCCGATCAGCCGGGCCCGGAGGCGGTGCCGACGTGTTACCGGCACCCCGAACGCGAAACCTACGTCCGCTGCCAGCGCTGCGAGCGCCCCATCTGCCCCGACTGCATGCGCGAGGCGTCGGTGGGCCACCAGTGCGTGGAGTGCGTGCGCGCCGGCGGCAAGACGGTACGGCAGGCCAAGGCCGTCTTCGGCGGCAGGGCGGTCGTCACGCCCGTGGTCACCTATGCCCTGCTGGCGCTCAACATCGTCGCCTATGGCATAGAGACCCTGTTCACCGAGACGATCGTCAACGAGTTCGCGATGAACTCCGTCGCCGTGGGGATCTACGGCGAGTGGTGGCGCCTGGTCACCGGCGCGTTCCTGCACTATCCGCTGTCCTACGGCGGGTTCGGCATCGCGCACATCCTCTTCAACATGTGGGCGCTCTACGCGATCGGCCCGGAGTTGGAGCGGCGGCTCGGCTCGGTGCGCTTCGGAGTGCTCTACCTGCTGTCCGCCATCGGCGGCTCGGTCGCCGTCTACCTGTTCGGCGTGGTGGCGGTCGGCGCGTCCGGCGCGATCTACGGCATGTTCGGCGCCCTCTTCGTGATCAGCAGACGGCTCGGCTACGACCCGCGGGGCGTGCTCTGGCTGATCGGCATCAACGTGGTGATCACCTTCCTGGTGCCGGGCATCAGCTGGCAGGGACACCTCGGTGGCCTGGTGACCGGCGTGATCGTGGCGGCGGCGCTGGCATACGCCCCGGAGAAGAACCGGGATGCCATCCAGCTGGTCGCCGCCGCCGTGATCTTCGCCGCGCTCGTGCTGACCGTGTTCCTGCTGCCGCCTCTGGCGGCCTTGAGTATGTGACCGTGTGGAGTCAGGGGTTTCCCCAGGTGTGGATAAAGTCTGTGGAAAGTCCTAACGCCAGCGGGTGGAAAGCACCACACCGAAGATGATGAAAACAAACCCGATCAAGAGGTTCCAGTTGGCGAGCGGGCCGATGAAGGGCGCCGTCGGGGCCACGTAGTAGACCGCGATCCAGAGGATGCCGAAGATCCAGGCGACGACCATCGTCGGTGCCAGCCAACGTGGGCTGACCTTGATCTGCTGCGGCTTGGCAGGCGGGGTGTAGACCGCCTTCTTGCGAATCTTGGAGGACTTGGGCACGGGGTAACTCCTGGTGAACGCCACACGGGCTCCGGATGCCCGCACGACTCTGTCAGCTAGCGTAATCGCTGGTAGCGACGACCCGAATAAGGATAGTCGGCACGGGTGGGGCATGGCGATCCCGCAACTCCGCCCGGCGGCCGATCTGATCCCCTGACCGGCGATGACCGAGGACAAATGCCCCGAGTGCTGGTGGTCGACAACCACGACAGCTTCGTCCACACCATCGTCCAGTATCTTCGCGTGCTGGGCGCGGAATGCGACGTCCGGATGCGCGACGACGTCACCCTTGACACCCCGGCCGGCTTCGATGGCGTGCTCATCAGCCCCGGCCCCGGCTCGCCCGAGGCCGCCGGGCTGAGCGTCCCCCTGGTACGGCAGTGCGAACGGGCCTCGGTGCCGCTCCTCGGCGTCTGCCTCGGCCACCAGGCCATCGCCGTCGCCTACGGAGCCTCGGTCGGCCGGGCCGCCACGCTCATGCACGGCCGGACCAGCGCCGTCGCCCATGACGGGCGGGGACTCTTCACCGGGATTCCCTCACCGGTGACCATGACCCGCTACCACTCGCTCGCCGTACGGGCCGGGATGCTTCCGGCCGTGCTGGAGGTCAGCGCCACCGCGCCGGACGGCGAGATCATGGGGCTGCGCCACCGGAGCGCGCCCATCGAGGGTGTGCAGTTCCACCCCGAATCCGTGCTGTCCGAGCACGGGCACCGGCTGCTCGGCAACTGGCTCGCCGCGATCGTGTAACGCCCCGCACTCCTCGAACGACTAACCGGTGAGGGCCTGCGCCGTTGCCCCCGAGCGGCGGAGGTCCTCTCTACATGCCACAGGCCCCCTTCCGGTGGAAGAGGGCCTGTTTCGGCGTCTACCGGCCGGGGCTCACTGCAGGAGGCCGTCGTCGGCCGGTGGCTCGTCCTCGTCGCCGAAGGTCGGCTCGTCGGTGGGCTGCGGCGGATCGTCGGTGGGGATATCGGTTGGGAAGTCGTCCGTCGGTTCGTCGGTCGGGACGTCCTCGGGACCGCTGGAGACGATGACCGTGACCGTGACCCTGGCGTTGAGCTTCCGGCCCGCCGGCGGGTTGGTGCTGATCACGTTGCCTTCGGGCACGTCGTTGCTGGCCTGCGGGACGGGGTTGACCTTGAAACCGGCGTTCTTGAGGGCCTGGGTGGCCTCTTCGATCGTGTAACCGGTGACGTCGGGCACCGCGATCTGGTCCCTGGGCACGTAGATGCGCACGCTGGACTTGTCGTCGACCTGCTCGCCGGCCTTCGGGTCGCTCTCGAAGACCTTGTCGGGCGGCTGGTTCGAGACCTTCGGCACCACCGTGGCCTTCAGCCCGGCCTCCGTCAGGATCGTCCTGGCCTCGTCGACGGACTGGCCGATGACGTCGGGCACCGCCACCTGCTTGACGCCCTTGGAGATCTTGAGTGTGACCTTGGACTTCGCCACGACGTCGGTGCCCGCGGGCGGGTCCGTGTCGATCACGGTGTTCTTGTCGAACTCGCTGCTGAACTCCTTGACCTGCACGACCTGCAGGCCCATGTCGGTCAGCTGCTTGATGGCCGCGTCGGCCTCCTGCGAGGCCAGGGACGGGATCGTCACCTTCTCGGCCGCGGTGGGTTCGCTGGGGGAGCTCAGGTAGGCGTAGCCGACCCCGATGAAGGCACCGATGATCAGCAGCGGGACGATGATCCACGCGGCGGTCTTCCACACGTTGCCGCCGGAGGGGGAGGCGCGTCTGCGCCCGCCGGCGCGGGTCCCCGTCTCCTCCTTGCCGTACTCGTAGTCGGGGACGGCGCCGGTGCGCTGGGTGGCCGGACCGGAGGCCACCATGGTGTGGCCGGCGTTGCCGTGGTTGTTGCCGACCATCATCGTCGGCGCGTCGACCGGCATCCCGGACATCGCACGTTGTATGTCGGCGCGCATCTCCCCGGCGCTCTGGTAGCGGTGGGCCGGGTCCTTGGCCATCGCCTTGAGCACGATCGCGTCGGCCCAGGCGGGGATCTCGTGGTCGATCTGCGAGGGCGGGATCGGGTCCTCGCGGACGTGCTGGTACGCGATCGCGACGGGCGAGTCGCCGGTGAACGGCGGCTGCCCGGTCAGCAGTTCGTACAGCACGCAACCGGTGGAGTAGATGTCGCTGCGCGCGTCGACTCGCTCGCCCCTCGCCTGCTCCGGCGAGAGATACTGCGCGGTGCCGATGACCTGGGCCGTCTGCGTCATCGTCGAGGCGCCGTCGGCCATCGCGCGGGCGATGCCGAAGTCCATGACCTTGACGTCGCCGTGCAGCGTGAGCATGACGTTGGCCGGCTTGATGTCGCGGTGCACGATGCCGCCGCGGTGGCTGTAGTCGAGCGCGCGCAGGATGCCGTCGACCAGCTCGCTCGCCCGCTCGGGCAGCAGCCGCCGATCGGCGCGCAGGATGTCGCGCAGGGTCCGCCCGTCGACGTACTCCATCACGATGTACGGCACGGGCGTGTTGTCCATCGTGTCTTCGCCGGTGTCGTAGACCGCGATGATCGAGGGGTGGTTCAGCGAGGCCGCCGACTGCGCCTCACGGCGGAAGCGGGCCTGAAAGGTGTGGTCCCTGGCGAGGTCCGAGCGAAGGGTCTTGATCGCGACAATTCGGTCCAGCCGGATGTCCCGGGCGCGATACACCTCGGCCATGCCGCCGCGCCCGACGACACCGTCGAGTTCGTAGCGACCACCGAGTAGCCGAGGCTGAGTCATTTCCTGCACTGTCCCTTACCGTTCATCTTGGGTGCCGACTGGCTCGTGAGCCGCCGGTGTCCATCATCGACCCCATAACGCATCACGTCTCCCCCTTTGGTGGGTTGGTGTCACCCGGGTCGGGAGGATCCACTGGTGTCATGCTGGGCGTCAGGGTCTGTGTGGGCGTCGGGGTCGGGGTCGGAGTCGGGGTGGTGGGGGTGGGCTTCGGAGTCGGCGTACGGGTGGGCGTAGCGGATGAGCTTACGCTAGCCGACGGGGACGGTGACGGTCGCGGTGACTTCACCGCGGGCACGCTGGTTCGCACCCGTGTCGGCGGCCGGGCGGTCTTGGTCGGCTTCGCCGGAGGTGTCTTGCTGACCCGCTGGGTCGGCTCCTCGGTGCCGCCGGTGGCGGTCTGCTCGGGCAGCTGGGCCAGGGCGAGCGCGCCCAGCCCGACGGCCGCGGCACATCCCGCGGTGGCCACCAGCACGGTCGTGGTGCGGCGCCGTCCCTTGCGCGGCGCCTGGGCGGTGGTCCGCGCGGGCATGCCGGGTATCGAGGCGGGATCGTAGAGGCCGGGCTCGCCGGGACGGAAGGGTAGCGGCGGCGGCGCGGGCTGTGGTTGCGCCTGGGCCGTATCCTGCCCCCTCCGGACGCGTCGCCCCACGGGGTCGGTCAGATTGCTCAGATCCACCGCGTCGCTGCCCGCCAGCGACTCGCGCAGCGCGTAGGCGCGGTCGGCCAGTTCGCGGGCGCTGCCCGGCCGGCTGCGGGGGTCCTTGGCCAGCAGGGCCATGACCAGCCCGCGCACCGGGCCGGGGATGTCTCCGGGCAGCGGCGGAGGCGGGTCGTTGAGGTGCTGGAGGGCCAGCGCCACCTGGGTGTCGGCGCCGAACGGGAGCCTGCCGGCGAGACACTCGTAGGCGACCACGCCCAGGGAGTACAGGTCGGTGGAGGGGGTCAGCGGCGAGCCCGAGGCCTGTTCGGGGCTGACGTACTGCGCGGTGCCGAGCACGGTGCCGGTCTGGGTGACCGGCGCGGCCTCCATCGCGCGGGCGATGCCGAAGTCCGTGATCTTGATCACGCCGGCCTGGGTCACCAGCATGTTGCCGGGCTTGACGTCCCGGTGGATGATTCCCGACTCGTGGGCGGTCTCCAGCGCCCTGGCCGACTGGTGGACCACGTCGAGGGTGACCTCGGGGCTCAGCCGGGGATTACGGGCCAGGATGGCCGACAGGGGCTCACCCGAGACGAGCTCCATGACCAGGTAGGCGACGTCGGCGTGCTCGCCGTAGTCGTAGACCTGCGCGATGCCGGGGTCGGCGAGCCCCGCGGTGATCTGCGCCTCGGTGCGGAACCGCCGCCGGAAGGCGGGATCGGCCGCCACGTGCTGGCGCAGCAGCTTGACGGCCACCTCACGGCCGAGCAACTCGTCTCGCGCGCGCCAGACCTCGCCCATGCCCCCGGCGGCGATCCGGCTCACCAGGAGATACCGGTCGCCCAGCTTGGGGCCGTGGGAGGTCATCGCAACACCGCCTCCATGACGGCCTTGGCGATGGGCGCGGCGGTCTGGCCGCCCGAGGCGTCGCTGCCCGCGCTGCCCGACTCGACGATGACCGCGACGGCGACCTTCGGGTCCTCGGCCGGGGCGAAGGAGATGAACCAGGCGTGCGGGTCCTGGCCCTCGGCGGTCTCGGCGGTGCCGGTCTTGCCGCCGACGTTGATCCCGCTGATCTGCGCCGCGCTCGCCGTGCCGTTCTGGACCACGCTGACCATCATCTGGCGCAGCTTGCCCGCCGTCTCGGGGCTGACCGCCTCGCCGACCTCCTCGGGGTCGGCGGCCTCGACCTCGCCCCCCTCGGCGTCGGCGACCTTGTTGACCAGGTAGGGCTTCATGACGGTGCCGTTGTTGGCGATGCCGGCGGAGACCATGGCCATCTGGAGCGGGGTCATCTGGTTGTCGCGCTGACCGATCGACGCCTGCGCGAGGGCCGCCGCGTCCACTTCGTCACCGAAGCTGCTGTCGGCCGCCCGCATGGGGATCTCCAGCGGGTCGCCGCCGATGCCGAACCTGCTCGCCTGCTCGTTCATGGCGTCGTAGCCGAGGTCCATGCCGATCTTGCCGAACGGCGTGTTGCACGATTTCTCAAGTGCGAACACCAGCGACACCTGGCCGGTGCCGCACGCCGCGCCACCGGAGTTCGGCAGGTCCTGCGCGGTGGGGACGTTGGGCAGGTCGAGCAGTTGCGGGGCCTCGACCACGGTCTGCGGGCCGCGGCTGCTGTCGTCTTCGAGGAAGGCGGCGGCCGTCAGGACCTTGTAGGTCGAGCCGGGCGGGTAGGAGCGGCTGATGGCACGGTTGATCAGGGGAGAGGTCTTGTCGGCGTCGAGCTTGTTGTAGGCCGCGAAGACCTCGCCCTTGTTGGGCGTGGAGAGCTTGTTGGGGTCGTAGGTCGGCAGTGAGACCATGGCCAGGATCGCGCCGGTCTTCGGTTCGAGCGCGACCACCGCCCCGCGCTTGCCGCTCTGCCGCAGCGCGTTGTAGGCCGCCTCCTGCGCCTTGGGCCGGATCGTCAGGTCGACGCTGGCGCCCTTGCTCGCCTTGTTGGTGAACAGGTCGATGCTCCGCCGGATCAGCAGGTCGGCGCTGGAACCGTCGAGCAGCTGGTTGCGCGCCTGCTCGATGCCCGACTCGCTCTCCGGCGAGAAGTAGCCGGTGATGTGGGCGTAGATCGGCCCCTTGGGATATCTCCGCTGGAAGCGATAGTCGCTCTCCGGATTCTCCACCGACTCGGCGAGCACCTGGTCACCCGCGAGGATCCGGCCGCGCTCGACCTGGTAGCGGTCATAGAAGTTCCGCTTGTTCCGCGAGTCCGCGCGGTAATCCTCCGCCCGTACGGCCTGCACGTAGTTGACGTTCACCATCAGCAGGCCGAACATCAGCAGGCATGCGAGTGCCGCGCGCTTGAGTGGTCCGTTCATCGCTGAAACACCTGCGTCATTCCTTCGTCCTGGATGGCCTGGGGCGGTGGCTTGCGAGCCGCGTCCGACATGCGTACCAGCAGTGCGATAAGAATCCAGTTAGCCAGCAGCGCGGAGCCGCCCTGCGACATGAAGGGGGTGACCAGGCCGGTCAGCGGGATCAGGTTGGTGACGCCGCCGACGATGATGAAGACCTGCCAGGCGAGGATGAACGACAGGCCGCCCGCGAGCAGTTTGGAGAACGGGTCGCGGGCCGCGATCGCGGTGCGGAGCCCGCGCTCCACCAGCAGCGCGTAGATCATCAGCAGCGCCATCAGGCCGGTCAGGCCCAGCTCCTCGCCGGCCGCGGTGAAGATGAAGTCGGAGAAGGCCAGCGGGATCTCGTCGGGGTGCCCCTGCCCGAGCCCGGTGCCGAGGATGCCGCCGGAGCCCAGCGCGAACAGGCCCTGCATGAGCTGCTCGCTGCCGCCGACCTTCTCGAAGAGCTCCTGGTTGCCGGGATCGAGAAAGACCTCGAACCGGTCGCGGACGTGGCCGAAGAGCAGGCCGGCGAGGACCGCGCCGCCGATGAAGAGCAGGATCCCGATCAGCACCCAGGAGGTGCGCTGAGTGGCGATGTAGAGCATCGCGATGAACGCGCCGAAGATCAGCAGCGAGGTGCCGAGGTCCTTCTGGAGGATGAGGACGCCGAGGCTGACCCCCCAGGTGATGAGCACCGGGCCGAGGTCACGGGCGCGCGGCAGGTCGATGAAGAGCAGCCGGCGCCCCGCGAGGGCGAGCACGTCTCTCTTGGCCACCAGATAGCCGGCGAAGAAGATGACCAGCGCGATCTTGACGAATTCGGCGGGCTGGAGGGTGGTGAAGCCGAGGTCGATCCAGATGGCGGCGCCGTTGATCTCCTCGCCGATGAAGGGGAGCAGCGGGGCGATGAGGAAGGCCAGGCCCAGGAAACCCGCGGTGTACGTCATCCGCTGCAGCGCGCGGTGGTCGCGCAGCACGATCAGCGTGACGGTGAACATGACGATGCCGGCGCCGGTCCAGAAGAGCTGCGTGCTGGCGGAGGCGCGTGGCATGCCGCCCGCCTCAAGCCGGTAGATCATCACCAGGCCGATGCCGTTCACCAGCGTGACCAGCGGGAGGATCAGAGGATCGGCCCAAGGGGCGAACTTGGCGAGCACGAGGTAGGCGGCGAGCATCAGCCCGCCCAGGCCCAAGCCGTACGTGAGCATCCCGGCGGGGATCTGGTCGTCGATTGCCAGGCCCACGTTGGCGTAGGCGAGCATGACGATGGCGACGGCGAAGGCGAGCATGGCGAGTTGGGCCCCACGCCGCTTGGCGGGCAGGGTGACCTGTGCCCCATCGACCGCGGTCATGGGCGCACTCTCTCGGCTGCTCGATGAACCTGAATCAACTAGGGGGACCTCGTGGCTTGGGGGTTCGGGCTGGTGGTCTTGCTGGGCTCCTCCTTGGCGGGGGCGGTGAGCTCGTTGACCTTCTTCAGACCCTCGTCGACGCTGGTGACCGGTATGCCGTTGCGGACCGAGCCCTCCTGCAGGGCGCCGAGACCGGAGACCGGGCGACCGGTCCCCTTCTCGACCGAGAACAGCTGCACCGGACCCAGCTCGGCGTCGATGCCTCTGAAGACGACTATCTCATCCCCGTTGGCACCGACGAAGAACTGTTGCTGAGTCCATCTCCAGCCGAGGAACCCGCCACCGACGACGATCACCATCGCGAGCCCGAAAACCGTGACCAGCAACGGCCACACACGCTTTCGCCTGCGGATCGGCTGGGCGAGCGTCTCGCCGGCCGGTGATGGACGATCGTCGTCGGTGATGATCGGTTGCGGTGCGGTGATCGTGGTGGCCCGCCCGCCCGAGGTGTCCGGTGGCTGTGTCCGGATCCGGGTGGCTCCGGCGGCGCCCACGACGGCGGCGTCCCCGGGTGGGGTCACGCCGTCCTCGATCTCGACGACGTCGGCCAGCACGCAGGTGATGTTGTCGGGCCCGCCGCCTCGGTTGGCCAGGTCGATGAGCGCCCGGACCACCTCGTCCGGATCGTCGATCGTGGTCAGCGTGCTGTGCAGGGTCTCCGCGCTCACCACGCCTGACAGGCCGTCGGAACAGAGGAGGTAGCGGTCGTCGACCTGGGCCTCGCGAAGCGTGAGGTCGGGATCGACCTCGCCGCTGCCGTCGAGGGCCCGCAGCAGGATCGACCGCTGCGGATGCGTGGCGGCCTCCTCCGGCGTGATCCGGCCGTCGTCGACGAGCGACTGGACGAGTGTGTGGTCATGGGTGATCTGGTACAGCTCGCCTCTGCGGAGCAGGTAGGCGCGCGAGTCGCCGACGTGCACCAGGGCGACCTGCGTGCCGTTCCAGAGCATTGCGGTGAGGGTGGTGCCCATGCCTTTCAGGCTGGGATCTCGGCCGACCATCTCGTGCAGTTTGCGATTGGCGTCGCGAACCGCGGCCTCGATGGCGCTGAGCAGGTCACCCTCGCGGGAGTCCTCTTCGAGAGAGGCCATTGCGGCGATGGCGACCGAGCTGGCCACCTCACCGTGAGCATGCCCGCCCATGCCGTCGGCGACGGCAAGCAGGCGGCCGCTGGCGTACGCCGAGTCCTCGTTTCCTTCGCGGAGGAGGCCGACGTCCGAGCGGGCGGCGTAGCGGAGTGCGATGGTCATTTGCGCAATTCAATGACGGTCTTGCCGATGCGGATCGGAACACCGAGCGGCACCGGCATCGGACGGGTGACTTTTGAGCGGTCGAGGTACGTGCCGTTGGTCGAACCGAGATCTTCCACGATCCACTGACCGTCCTGGGGGAAGAGCCGGGCATGCCGGCTGGAAGCGTAGTCGTCGCTGAGGACCAGCGTGGCGTCATTCGCCCGGCCGATGGTGATGGGCGTCTCCGTGAGATCGATTGTGGTGCCCTGTAAGGGGCCACCGGTGACGACCATCTGCCGTGGCTCCCCCTTCTTTGGTTTCGCAGCGATTTTTGCAGGTTTGGCCGCCTTGCGTGCGGGTGCAGCGGCCGTTCGCGTTCCGAACAAGTCTGTCCGGATCACACCGACCGCGGCAATCACAAAGAACCACAGCACCGCGAGGAACGCGAGCCGGATCAGCAGCAGGGTGAGCTCGGACATGGACCGTTTGTCTACCTCTAATCGCGCCGGAACACCAGAGTCGTGCGCCCCAACGTCACGCGAATGCCGTTCGAGAGCTCGACCCGGCGAACCGGCTGGCCGTTGACGAAAGTGCCGTTCGTGGAGCCGAGATCGACGAGCACGACTTGAGGTCCCTCGACGCGTAGCTCGGCGTGGTGCCTGGAGACGCCCGGATCGACCAGGCGAAGATCGCAGTCGGTGCCCCGTCCCAGCAAGGTCACCGGTGTGGTGAGCTCGAAGGAACGCTGGCCCTGTGGATCGTCCTGGGTGGACACCAGTAGCCGCGGCCGCCCGCCGAAGGCGTGTGAAGGCGCGGCGGGCGTGTCGCTGACCGGCCGGCGGATCTCGTCCTGCTCGACGGTCGCGCCCCTGATCACCCCCGAGCGGATCCGGAACAGGCCGACGGCCAGATCCTCGGCCGTCTCGAACCTGACCCTGACCGGTCCCACGAAGGAGTAGCCCTGTTCCTTGGCGTACTCCCTGGCGAGGTTGGCCAGCTCGTGGCTGATGCTGTCCGCGTACACCTCCAGGCGCTCGCTGTCGGTCTTGGACAGCTCCACCACGAAGTCGTTGGGGACGAGCGTCCGCCCCTGCGCGACGATCGCGGCCCGCTCGTCCATCTCCCGCTGAACCGCACTGGCGACCTCGACCGGCTGAAGGTCGGATTTGAACGCCCGCGCAAAGGCTCCCTCAACCAAGCCTTCGAGCCGACGCTCGAAGCGCTGAAGGACTCCCACCGGGTACCTCCCTTCCTCCATGTTTGTCGTCGCGGCCGCTCAGATGCTCGTAGCCCTCGCACCTAGCTCCTCCGCTCGCGTCTAGAGGGATCGTATCCGGGTTCAGTACCACCGGCGGTTCCGTGCTACTGTTTCTCAGCACCCACAAGGGCGGGTGGCGGAACGGCAGACGCGCACGGTTCAGGTCCGTGTGTCCGAAAGGACGTGAGGGTTCAAATCCCTCCTCGCCCACTCGAATGTGGCCCCGGATGGTCGGAAGCTTAGCTTCCTTCCTCGGGGCATTCTCGTTGTATAGGCCCAGGAAGACCATCCCCTGGAGCCTTCGGCGTGCGGGGCTGTGCCCCCCACGCCCCCCTTCTGGCCTGCGACGCCCCCCTTCTGGCCTGCGGCCCTGCCGCTTCGGTCGCTTCGTTCCCTCGTTTCGTGAGGAACCTTCCCCCACACCCCCGATCGCTTCCATGCCGTGGTTCGGGTTTGTTCTGCTCCACGCCTGGTTTGTGGTGATCCTGGGCGTCTGCTGTGAGTTTCGGGGTTCGTACGGCATGTGGGTCTTCTCACCGTTGCGCCGCCCTGGGAGGGGTTCAGGCAGGGGCGGATGAGGTGGGGCGCTGGTGGGCTGGGATGGCATCTGGGTGGGCCGTTCGAGGGTGGGTGAGGCGATCTTGGTTCAAGGTAGTGGCTGTCTCTGCGGGAATGAAGCCCCTCACGGCGAGTCTGGAGCTTGATTTTTTGGGAGAGATGTGGCTCGTGTCTTTTGTACCTCCCGCGGCTTGCTGATCGCTTTCGGAATGCTTGCACCGCTTACTGATGACTTCGAGTCGGCGCCGCGTTTGTTACGCCAAGAGTGAAACGGCCCGCCCCGGGGGTGTCTCCCGGGGCGGGCCGTACTCGTGGGGGTCAGCGAGAGGTGGCGGCGGAGGTGTCGAGGAGTTCGCCGAGCAGGTCGGTCAGGCTGACCATGCCGATCACCTTGTCGTCCCCGTCGGTGACGAGCCCGAGGTGGGCGTGGGCGTCCTGGAGGGCGGCCACGGCCTCGGGGATGTTCGTCGCCGGCTGGAGGCGGGGCACGGGTCTGGCCAGCTCGGCCGGGGTGTGGCCCGGCCGGGTGAGGACGTCGCGGACGTGCAGCACGCCGACGACGTCGTGCGGCTCACCCGAGGTGACCAGCAGGCGCACCCGCCCGCTGCGGGCCGCCACGTCGCGGACGTGCGCGTCGTCGGCGCCCGCGGGTACGGCGGTGGCCTTCGCGATGGGCAGCATCAGCCGTTCGACGGGCTGCTGCTGCACCCGCAGCGCCCGGGTGAGCAGGTCGTGCTCGTCCCGGTCGAGCAGGCCCATCCGGCCGGACTCGCCCACCAGCATGGCGAGCTGGTGCGGGGTGCGGGTGGTGGCCAGCTCGTCACGGGGACGCACGCCGAACATCCGCAGCAGGACGTTGGTCAGCCCGTTCAGCAGCCCGATGACCGGCCGTACCGACCAGGTGAAGGCGCGGAACGGCAGCGCGAGCAGCAGTACCGCGCTCTCCGGGTGGGTGAGCGCCCACGACTTCGGCGCCATCTCGCCCACCACCATGTGCAGGAACGTGACCAGCACCAGCGCGATCCCCAGTGAGACCGCCACCTGGAACGTGTCGGGCAGGCCGACGGCCGCGAAGACCGGCTCCAGGGCGTGGTGGATGGCGGGCTCGGTGACCATGCCGAGGCCCAGCGTGCACAGGGTGATGCCGAGCTGGGCCGCGGCGAGCATCAGCGAGAGCTGTTTGCCGCCGCGCACGGCCGCGCGCGCCGCGGTCCGCATCAGCCGGCCGCCGCCGCTGGCGTTCTCCTCCAGCCGGTGCCGGCGGGCGGACACGAAGGCGAACTCGGCGGCCACGAAGAAGGCGTTGCCGATCAGGAGCACGATGCCGATGAGGCTCGCGAGTAGAAGGTTCATCGCCGGCCTCCGGTGGAGTCGGCGGGTACGGCGGGCGAGAGCCGTACCCACTCGGGGACGCGGCGGTGCACGGACATGACGGTCAGCTCGGCCAGCAGTTCGGCCGGGTCGTCCGCCTCGAACGGGTCCGTGTCGGGGGTGAGGGCGACCGTCACGGCGTCGCCCGGCTCCGGCATCCGGCCGAGGACGGCCAGCACCAGGCCGGCGACGGTCTCGTAGTCGTCGCTCTCGGGGAGGGAGATGCCGGTGGCGCGCTCGACCTCGTCGACGCGCAGGGTGCCGGGCAGGTCCCAGGCGCCGTGGTCCTGCTCGACGGGACCCGGCGGCTCGGGGTCGTTCTCGTCGATCAGCTCGCCCACCAGCTCTTCGGCGACGTCCTCGACGGTGATCACGCCGGCCAGCCCGCCGTACTCGTCGATCACGCAGGCCATGTCGTCGTGCGCGGCGCGCATCCGCTCCAGGACGACGGGCAGCGGCAGGGAGGCGGGGACGAGCAGGGGAGGCCGGCTGATCTGCCCGATCGTGGTGTCGGACGGGCCGGCCGCCAGCAGTTCGCGGACGCCGGTGAGGCCGATCACGTCGTCCTCGTCGAGGACGGGGTAGCGGGAGTGGCCGGAGTCGCGCATCGCCTGGAGCAGGTCGTCGACGGGACGCTCGGCGCGCAGCAGCACCACCCTGGGGCGGGGGACCATGACGTCCTCCGCGATGTGGTCGCCGAACTCCAGCGCGCGTTCGAGCAGCTCGGACAGGCGAGGCGGCAGTTCGCCGGAGGCGCCGGACTCGGCGATGATGCGGGACAGCTCGTCCGGCGTCGCGCCGTGCTCGACCTCCTCGACGGGCTCGACGCCGACCCGGCGCAGCAGCCGGGTGGCCGCGGTGTCGAAGAGCTTGATGATCGGGCCGGCGACGGCCAGGTAGGCGATGGTGGAGCGACCCAGGAACTTGGCCACCGGTTCCGGCCTGGCGATGCCGAGGTTCTTGGGGGCCAGCTCGCCGAGGACCATCTGGACCGTGGTGGCGACCACGATGCCGATCGTCACGGCCACGCCGGTGACGGCGGCGGGAGACAGTCCCGCGTCGGTCAGCCAGGGGCGTACGAGGTCGGCGACGGCGGGCTCGGCGAGGAAGCTGACCCCGAGCGCGGTGACGGTGATCCCGAGCTGCGCGCCGGAGAGCATGAACGACAGCCGCTCGGTGACCTTGAGCGCGCGCTCCGCGGCGGCGTCGCCCGCGGCGGCCTGCTCGCGGAGTATGCCCCGGTCAGCTGCGACGTAGGCGAATTCCTGGGCGACGAAGTAACCGGTCGCGACGGTGAGGAGCACGAGGGCCAGAAGGCCGAGGGCGATGGTCACCGGTGGTGCCTCGCGGAAACGGGTGAATCAGTGGTTCCCGTGCGGGTGCACGGGCTGGTACTCCATGAGTCCAGACTGGACACGATCATCCTTTCGATGGTGGTCGTCGGTAAACGTAACGATCGGGGAGGGGGTGGTTGTTTCCACGTGGCTCAGTTGGCTCACAGTCTTACCTCTGAGTACTTTTCCATGGGAAAACCTTGGTGAGAGGCCATCATTGAGGAGGCACCTCGACGTACCGTCGAGGAGGGCGGTATCGCCGAACATGTCGAGAAACGGGGCGGAGATCAGGACGTGGCTGACTGGCCAGACAGCGGGCGACGGTCGGACGACGACGATCGGACGCGCGCCATGCGGACCCCTGAGCCGAGGCAGGCGCAGCCGAGCCATCCGGTGCAGGGTCCTGGGCAGAACCCGTTCCAGAGTCCACCTCCGGGCGGGGAGCGGCCACGGGGAGGCTCGTCCAGGGTCTACGGCCGGGAGCGGTCGGGCGACGGGCCCGTACGGCCGTTGCGGGGGTCGGAGCCACCGCCGCCGCCGGGCGGCGGCGTGAAAACCACCCGCCGGCGTCGTCCCGGCAAGATCATCGCCATGGTGCTCGCGGCGCTCGTCGCGCTGCTGCTGGTGGGCACGGTGGTCGGCTTCTTCTGGGTCGACTCGCGGCTCGTCACCATCGAGGGCGTGCTCGACGACTACGAGGGCCGTCCCGCCGACACCCCGGGGGAGAACTGGCTGCTCGTCGGTTCCGACAGCCGCAAGGGCCTGACCTCGGCCCAGCGCAAGAAGCTCGCCACCGGCAGGGCGGCCGGGCAGCGCACCGACACGATGATGCTGCTGCACATCCCCGAGGGAGACGGCCGCCCGACCCTGGTCAGCCTGCCCCGCGACTCCTATGTGTCGATCCCCGGCAAGAGCCGTAACAAGCTCAACGCCGCCTATGCCTTCGGCGGCTCCCGTCTGCTGGTCCAGACGGTCGAGACGGTGACCGACATCCGGATCGACAACTACATGGAGATCGGTTTCGCCGGCTTCGTGGGCATCGTCGACGCCATCGGCGGCGTGGAGATCAACGTCAAGCAGAACATCAGGGACCCCAAGGCGGGCATCGACCTGAAGAAGGGCCTGCAGACGATGGACGGCGGGACCGCGCTCGGCTACGTGCGCACCCGGGCCACCGGCGCGCTGCCCGACCTCGACAGGACCCAGCGGCAGCGGCAGTTCTTCGGCGCGGTGGTGAAGAAGGCCGCGAGCCCCGGCGTGCTGTTCAACCCGTTCAGGGCGCTCCCGCTGGCGACGAGCGCGACCGACTCGATCACCGTCGACGGCGGCAGCGGCACCTTCGACCTGCTCTCGCTGGGCCTGGCGATGGGCGACGGGCCGTTGACGACCAGCGTCCCCGTCGGTGCGACGCCCAACGTTCCCGGCGTCGGCTCGGTGATCCAGTGGGACCGTGCGAAGGCGCTGCGCCTGTTCAAGGCGCTCGCGGAGGACAAGCCGGTGCCCAAGGACGCGCTGAATGTCTGACGGAAGGATTACGTAACCGCGAATCAGGGGCGCGGAGCGGCGGTGAGGTGCTGTGGTGGGAGGAAACACTCCCGACGGAGGTCGACCGTGAAGCTGAAGGCCCTGATCCGTCACCCGGCCACCTGGGCGGTCCTCGCCGTCGGTGCCGTGGTCTTCGCCGTGGCGATGTATCTGTTCCAGCCCTGGCGGCTGTTCACGACCGTGCGGGTCGACGAGGCGCTGCCGGTGGCCACGGCGCCGGCAGCGCCGGCGCCCGACGACCCGGCCGCCACGGCGGCGCCGCCCGCGAAGCCGAAGGAGTTGTCGAAGGGCACGTTCGTCTCCCACGAGCACGACACGTCGGGCCGGGCCAGGGTGCTGGAGCTGCCCGGCGGCGAGAAGGTGCTGCGGATCGAGGACCTGGACACCTCCGACGGTCCCGACCTGCGGGTCTGGCTGAGCGACCAGCCGGTCAAGAAGGGCAGCGCCGGGTGGTTCAACCTCGACGACGGCAAGTGGGTCGAGCTGGGTGAGCTCAAGGGCAACAAGGGCAACGCCAACTACGCGATCCCGGACTCGGCGGATCTCGACTCGCTGCGGAGCGTGACCATCTGGTGCAAGAGATTCAGCGTGTCCTTCGGAGCCGCCACCCTGGCGTGATCTTCAATCGCTAAGCTGGGATATATGCGGCTTTCGGATGAATTGCACGATATTGGCCACCCGCTACTCGGCTTCCAGCTCGCGCATCCCACCGTGACCGGGATCGCCAGGGGAGACCTGCCCGAGCCCGTGTTCCGGTCGTGGCTGGAGCAGGACTACCTCTTCCTGCTCGACTACACCCGGGTGTTCTCCCGGCTGGCCTGGCAGGCGCCGGATCAGCACCTCGGCGAGCTCGTCGACCTGGCCCACTCGACCTGGCACGAGGAGCTCGACCTGCACCGGTCGCTGTCCGCCGAGTTCGGGGCCGACCTCGAAGGGGCGCGCAAGGGCCCCGCCTGCGCCGCGTACACCGACTTCCTGCTCTCCTCGGCCGCGAACTACGGCGAGGGCCTGGCCGCGATCTATCCCTGCATGTGGGGATACTCCACGCTCGGCCGGATCCTGGCGGAATCCCCGCCGCTCGAACCGCGCTTCCGGGCCTGGGTGGACGCCTACGCCGATCCCGGGTTCGCCGCGCTCGCCGCCAGGATCGCCGAGATGATCGACGAAGCCGCCCCCGACCCCGAGCGGGCCAAGCTGCTGTTCCGCGAGGGCATGGCCCATGAGCTGGCCTTCTGGGACGTCGCCTAGCCCTTTAGGGTGGAGCCATGCCTGAGCTTCCCGAGGTGGAGTCGCTCGCCGAGTTCCTGCGCGAGCACGCGGTCGGCCGTACGATCGCGGGTGTCGACGTCACGGCCTTCCAGGCGCTGAAGACCGTGACCCCGCCGGTCACCGCCCTCGGCGGGCTGACCGTCACCGGGGTCGCCAGGCACGGCAAGTTCCTCGACCTCGACTGCGACGGGCTGCACCTGATCACCCACCTCGCCAGGGGTGGCTGGCTGCGCTGGCGCGAGGACCTCTCGGCCGCCAAGCCGGTCCGCCCCGGCAAGGGCCCCCTCGCACTCCGGGTACGGCTGGCACCGGACGAGGACGGCCGCGCGCCCGGCTTCGAGCTGACCGAGGCGGGCACGCAGAAACGCCTGGCCGTCTACGTCACCCCTGATCCCGCCCAGGTGCCCGGCATCGCCGGCCTCGGCCCCGATCCGCTCGCGCCCGGCTTCACCGTCGAGGTGCTCAAGGACATCCTCACCGCGGGCCGTACCCGGATCAAGGGCCTGCTGCGCGACCAGAAGGTGATCGCCGGGATCGGCAACGCCTACTCCGAC
Source organism: Dolomitihabitans soli (assembly GCF_022213955.1). GTDB lineage: Bacteria > Actinomycetota > Actinomycetes > Streptosporangiales > Streptosporangiaceae > Streptosporangium_A > Streptosporangium_A soli. The sequence goes on from NZ_JAKNTW010000034.1 coordinate 70,115, forward strand.
GAGGTGCTGCACGTGGCGAAGATGTCGCCCTTCAAGATCTCCTCCTCGCTCACCGACGCGCAGATCGCCGACCTGCACGAGGCGATCGTCGGCACCCTGCGCGACGCCGTGCGGCGTTCCCACGGCCTGGCGGCGAAGGACCTGAAGTCGGAGAAGAAGTCGGGGCTGCGCGTCCACGGCAGGACCGGGCAGAAATGCGAGGTCTGCGGTGACACCATCCGCGAGGTCGCCTTCGCCGACTCCTCGTTGCAGTACTGCCCGACCTGCCAGACCGGCGGAAAGCCACTGGCGGACCGGCGGCTTTCCCGTCTGCTCAAGTAACCCGTCCGGGCCTGCGAGGATGGGAGCATGAGTGTTCCAGAGGCGGCGGCACGCACGGTGCCCGACGACGCGTTCCTGCTCGACGTCCGGGAGATCGACGAATGGCAGGCCGGGCACGCGCCCTCGGCCACGCACATCCCGCTCGGCGAGTTGCAGCAGCGGGTCGCCGAGGTGCCCCAGGACGCCACCGTCTACGTGATCTGCCGGATGGGCGGCCGCTCGGCACACGCGGCCGCGTGGCTGAACCACACCGGCAGGCAGGCCGTCAACGTCGAGGGCGGCATGCAGTCCTGGGCGGCCACTGGCCGCGAGATGGTCGGCGAAGGCGGCCACGAGCCCTTCGTCGCGTGACCTGAGGGGCACGGCGCCTGTGTTGTCGGAATCCATCCGGACGCGCCACTGATACGACGTACGCACATCGGCTGAGTGCCGGCGGTGGTCTTCCACGTGCCCGTGGCCCGACCACTCCTTGCGCTGCTTCAAGGTCACCTGTCCGCGATTGCCGCCCGTGGCCAGGTTCCCGTTCTGCCGCTTCAGGACCGTGCCCGGCCACGACTTGCACGCTGCCCGCGTCGCTTCGGCGGTCGCCGGCTGAGCCGCCGCGACCAGGCCGGGAGCGGGGTATGCCCGCCAGAGCCACTGACCGTACGTGACCGCCACAGTCGTCAGCCCCGGTACGGCTCACGCCGAAACTCATCCGGCCTCATCCGGCCTCGTCCGGCCACCTCGTGACCAGTTTCACGGCTCGTAAGAGCGACATACCTGCGACATACCGGGGTTTGTTTCAATCGCCCCGACGGAGCCCACCTCCCCGAGGCTGAGAACACCTGCGGCAGCTCTCCCGGGCAGTTTCGTGCTTACCAACCCAGAGCCTGAGCCGGCGACACAGACGGCTGACGCGCCCTGATCTGGACGTCGGCAGCATCTTTCTCCGAGGCGTCGAAAGGCGAAGGTCCGATCATGAACTTACGGGGATTAGCCGCGCTCGTGGCATGCCTGACCTGTTTCGTCGCCGCCTGTTCCACGGTGCCCGGCGAAGGCTCCGGCCAGTCCTCAGCGGAGCGTGCACCGCGCATCCTCCGCGCGGACAGTGACGGGGCGGTGGTGTTCGATCCCGGACAGGCCACGGTCAACGGCTTCGCCCGGGCCGGCGCTCTGGTGTGGCGGAACACGTCTATCGCCGACACGGCGATCGACATCGTCTGCCTCGCCCGCTGCCCGGCGACCGTCGTGTCCACGGAAGCCGCACCCGGCCAGCCGTCCGGCCAGGCGGCGCCTGACCCCTTCCGGCTCACCGAACGGGGCACGGAGGCGTTCCCCGTGTCCAAGGTGCCCGGCTCGCGCGTGCTGACCGCGCTCTCCCCCCGGGACGCCGTGGTGGAGGAGCGCACCGGTGGCCGTACCTGGATCAGGATCATCCGCCCGGGCGGCGAGGAGCGCATCAAGGTGCCGCACTCCGGCAACCAGTGGGTGGAGTCGGCCGACCGGAGCGCCGCGATCGCCTTCCCGGGACAGCCAGGGGGCCGGATGCTCAGATTCAAGCGCGACGCCGACGGTTGGAAGACGGCCGGCGGCAGCGTGGAACCGGGCATCGTCGACAGCGTCTGCGTCGCCGACCGGGGCGAGCGCTCCCTGGTGGTCGGACAGGAGACCACCCTGGTACGCGAAACGTCCGAGCGCGTCCGCGTAGATGCGGCGCTCGCCGAGGCACGCGAATGCGCGCTCGGCGAACAGACGGCGGCGCTGGTCGCCCGTGCCACCAACGATCAGGGCCGGTTCCGGACCGTCGTGCACGGGCTGTCCCCCGACGGGCGGCAGGCCTGGCGGCGAGAATTCGCCGCGGAGGCCGGCGTCACCGCACATCCGGCCGAGCCCTATCTCGGCATCACTCACGACCGGACGTTCGTCCTCGTGGACGGCTCCGGCCGCACCGTCTGGCAACGGGACGCGGTGGCCGCCGCCCGCTTCACGCCGGACGGGCAACTCGTCGTGGTGAGCCCCGACGGCACGGTGTCGTGGCTCCCGGCTGACCTCATAGACCCCCTCCATCAATCAACAACCAGATAAAGGAGCAATACATGTTAAACAAATTCGTACGCGGCACCGTCGTCGCCTCGGGCCTTGCCGTCGCCGTCCTCCTCGGCACCGCTGCCACGGCCCACGCGGGCAATGTGCAGGGCGCCTGCACCAAGGACGGCAGGAGCGCGACGGGATGGGTGCACTACACGTACGAGAGCAGCCTCGCCAAGGACAAGATCACGAAGTTCACCTGGGACATCAACGGTCAGTCCGGCTCAACGCTGAACGATGTCATCCTCGAACTGAAGCGCGACGTCAACAACGGATCGGACACCGTGCACTACGCGTATTCGACCAGCAGCGCGGATAACGGCAACGGCAGCCACACCCCCAGCCAGACCACGCGGGTGTCGGCGAGCTGGAACGCCTACGGGCGCTTCAACTTCATCTTCGACATCAACAACGAAATCGACCCGAGCTGCGTCGCGACGACCAGCCGCTTCTAGCCCGCCAAGGGCCTGACAGGCTCCCGCCGGAATCGCCGGCGGGAGCTCTGCGACGGTCGTCTACGTGCTGACGGGCCTGTTGGCCATACAGCGCTGGCGCCTGCTCCCTCACGCCGACCGGCAGAACGACGGGCGTCCGCCAGCCGGCCGAGCGCCCCCGCCCAGCTGGATGGCCGTCCGACAGGGGCCCCGCTGGGCCATGGTCACCGAAGTTCTGGCACCTCACCGCCGTACCCACTGATCAACTGAGTGGCGCCTGGCCGTAGCCATAGAGGTTCGGGGCCGTATCAAGGGGTGGCGGCAAAGGTGGACGCGCGCTTGCCGCACAGCCGCGAAGTACAGCTACGGGCACGCATGTAGCTGTACTTCAGCGGACGCGTCAGGCTGGGCGGTGTGATCTCGCACCCCCTGTCATAAAAGGGGGCCGATGGGGCATGATGGGCCGCGAACTGCATAAATCACTGCGGGAGCTCGGGCGTAACCGGGCTGAGAGGGTAGCCAGCGCTGCCGACCGCCTGAACCTGTCCGGGTAATGCCGGCGTAGGGAGCGTGTGATGGCGTCGGACGTCGTCGATTCCCCCCAGTCTTCCACTCCTGCGGCCACCGAGGCCCCGCTCACCCTCGACCAGGCCGCCCCGAAGACCCTGGGCGTGCTCGACCAGGGGGCCTTCTGGGCCAATCTGGGCGTCAGCCTGCTGGGCTTCTCCGGCGCGCTCGCCCTGCTGGCCCCTCTCGGCGGGCCGCCGCTGACCTTCACCGCCGCGATCGTCGCCGCGGTGGTCGGCAGCGTGATCGGTACCGCCATGGTCGGCCTCGCGGCTGTTCCCGGGGCCCAGACCGGGATGCCGGCGATGGTCCTGCTGCGCGGCCTGTTCGGCGCGAAGCTGTCGTACGCGCCCAGCGTGCTCAACATGATCCAGATGGTCGGGTGGGGCGCGTTCGAGCTCTGGGTGATCGCTCAGGGCGCGCAGGCGGTGTTCGGTGACTCCGTGCCGCTCGCCGTCTGGGTGGTGGTGGCGGGACTGATCACGATGGCGCTGACCATCTGGCCGCTGGGATCGATCAGGCTGCTGCGCCGGTTCGTCACGGCGGGCGTGGTCGTCTCGATGATCTGGCTCTCCGTGGCGCTGTTCAGGCAGGTGCCCACGCTCGGCGGCGGGTCGTGGGACTCCTTCGCGCCCGCGGTCGACGTCGTGATCGCGTTGTCGGTCTCGTGGGTTCCGATGGCCGCCGACTTCGCCCGCCACTCGCGGTCCAGCAGGGCGGCCTTCGGCGGCGTGTTCGTCGGCTACTCGATCGCCCAGGTCGCCTGCCTGGCGTTGGGCATCGTCGCGCTCTCGCTGGTGGGCAACGATGTGGACGCGGTGTGGGGGGCGTTCGTCGCGGCGCCGCTCGGCGCGCTGTTCTTCGGCGTACTGGTGCTCCGGGAGGCCGACCAGTCGTTCGCGAACGTCTACTCCACCACCATGTCGCTGCAGAACCTGATGCCGAGGGTGGACCGGCGGATCATCTCGGTGGTGATCAGCGTGGTGATCACGTGCCTCGCGCTGGTGGTCGACGTCAACGCCTACACCGCGTTCCTGGGGTTGATCGGGGCCGTGTTCGTGCCGATGTTCGCGGTGCTGGCCGTCGACTACTTCGTGCTCGGCGGCCGGACCAGGTGGAACACGGCCGAGGACGCGCCGTCGCGGTGGCCGATGGTCGTGCCGTGGGTGCTCGGGTTCGCCACCTGGTGGATGATCGGCGGCTCCGGCGTGTCGTGGTGGCAGGCGTGGTGGACCTCGGCCCGCGAGGCGGTCGGCTTCGTGCCGCAGCCGTGGATGAGCGCGGCGCTGGGCGCGTTCCTCGTCGCCGCGCTGGTCACCCTGCTGATCAACCGGCTAACGCGGCTTCTCCAGCCGAAGTAGGTGCGCCTTGGCGGCGGCCCCGCCGGCGTAGCCGCCGAGGCCGCCGCCCTGCTCCAGCACGCGGTGACAGGGCAGGATCACGCACACCGGGTTGCCCGTCAGCGCGTTGGTGACGGCGCGCAGGGCCTGCGGCCGCCCGATCCGCTGGGCGATCTCGTGGTACGTCGTGGCGGTGCCGTACGGCACGGCTCGCATCATCTGCAGGACGGTGCGCGCGAACGGCGTGGCGAGTTGCAGGTCGGCCGACGCGTTGAAGGTGCGCAGGCGGCCGGCGAAGTAGGCGTCCATCTCGCGCCTGACCGGATCCAGCCGGCGCGGGTCGGGGCCGATGAACGTGCCGACGGTCCGGGAGATCCGCTCGAACACGGTGTGCTCGTCGTCGAAGCTGCACGAGACGACGCCGCGGGCCGTGGCCGCGATCACCAGCAGCCCGATCGGGGTCTCCGTGGTGCCGAAGGCGATGTCGGGCGGGCCGTCGCCCCGATAACCGGGAGAGGTGACGCGCAACAGGGCGTCGAGGTCGCCGGACACTGGCCCTCACCCTCTCGCGTACACGACTGCGCTGAGCGCAGCGTATCGGACGGATCGGCACATCGGAGCAGCACGCAGGTGGCGTGGCCCCTCGCGGACCGGACGAAAGTACCAAGATCGGGCTAGTGAAACGGGCACTATGGGAGGGTGGGTGACGAGAGGGCAGGGAGTGACGAAGACCTCGCGTGGGCGGTTCTGGCGAGTTCCCCCAATGCGATCATCGCCCTGGACCGCGACGAGACCGTCCTTTTCTGGAACCCCGCGGCGGAGGAGTTGTTCGGCTGGCGCGCCGAGGAGATGCTCGGCAGGCGCACGCCGCTGATCCCCGGCGAGCTGACGGCCGAGCACAACGCGGTGCTGGAGCGGGTCCGCACCGGCGGTCAGGTATCGCTCCGCACCAGGCGGTTCCGCAGGGACGGGCTGCTGCTCGACGTCCGCGTCGACACCAGCGCGCTGCGCTTCGGCTCCGACACGGTGGCGGGCTACGTGTGCGTCCACCACCGCCCGCAGGACGACGAGGCGGCCCAGGGCTGGGGGGCGCACCGGGCCAGGCTGGTGCGCAAGCTCACCGACGTGGTCGGCGACATCAACGCCGAGCTGGAGCTGCCCGCGGTGCTCGACCGGATCGCGGCCAGCCTCACCGAGCTGACCGGCGCCGACGCGGGCGGCTTCGTGCTGATCGAGGGTGAGCGGCTGCGGCTGGTCAGCGGGCACCGGCTGCCCAGGTCGCTGCGCGACGCCACCGCCGACCTGCGCAGCAGCCTGGTCGGCAAGCTGATGCGCACCGGCAAGACCGTGCTGCTGGAGACCAAGGAGCTCGACGACCTGATCTGGTCGGAGCTGCCCGGCCTGCACTCGATCGCGCTCGGCGTGGCCGCCGTGGGCGGCCGGCCGTACGGCGCGCTGTACGCCCTGTTCGCCAAGCGGAAGGCCGGGCACGTCGAGCTGGAGCTGCTTGAGCTGCTCGCCGGGCATGCCGGGATCGCCGTGGGCAACGCCATGGCCTACCAGGACGCGGTGCGCCAGCGTGCCCACGAGCGCGCGGTCTTCGACGCCAGTGCCGACGGGATCGCGGTGCTCGACGGCGCGGGCAAGGTGTTGCAGTGGAACCCGGCGGCGGGGGAGCTGACCGGACGCCCGGCCGAGGAGGTGCTCGGCGGGCCGCCGCCGTTCCCGCTGCCCGAGCCGGGGGAGAAGCTCACCTTCCAGCTCGCCTCCGGCGTCTGGCTCGACGTGGTCTGCGCGGAGATCTCCGAGACGGGCGAGATCGTGGTCGACTTCCGCGATGTCACCCGGGCCAAGGAGCTGGAGGAGGCCAAGGATCTCTTCCTCGCGACCACCAGCCACGAGCTGCGCACGCCCATCACGGTGGTGCGCGGCTTCGCCAGCACGCTGGACAGCAGGTGGGACAAGCTGACCGACGAGGAACGACGCTCCGCCGTGCACACCATCGCCGAGCGGGCCCGGTCGCTCGGGCAACTGATGGATCACCTGCTGCTCGGGTCGCGGGCGGGCGCGGAGGAACTGGCGGTCCGGGCGGTGCCGTTCGATCTTGGGGCGCTGGTCCGCGGCGCGACGCTCGGCATGCCGGCGTTCTCCGACCGGCACCGGGTCGACGTGGTGGTGCCCGACGATCTGCCGATGGTGATCGGCGACACGCTGGCCACCGACATCGTGCTCGGCCAGCTGCTGGAGAACGCCTTCAAGTACTCCCCGAACGGCGGGCTGATCAGGGTGGCCGCGTGGGCGGAGGACGACGAGGTGGCCGTGGTGGTCGAGGACGAGGGCGTGGGGATCGCCGCCGCCGACCGGGAGCGGATCTTCGAGCGGTTCGTCCAGGTGGAGAGCGGTGACCGGCGCAGGTTCGGGGGCGTGGGGCTCGGTCTCTACATTGTCCGGAACCTCGCCAGGGCACAGGGTGGTGACGTCACCGCGCAGCCACGCCCGGGCGGGGGCACCCGGATGCGGCTCGTCCTGGCAAAGGCCGTCGCCACTACCGGATGCGACACGCCGATGCGGTAACGAGGTGGTAACAGAAAAGCTGATCTATTGTCGAATGCGTACAAGCTGTAATCGACACCCGGTTTCTCCGGCCGCCGAACGGGGCATTTCGGTCGTACTGGGGTGTGCCCCACCGGGGGCAACGGGAATGGGGGAGGTGAGTGCGTCGAGCGTCGTGCTGCTGCCGTACGCGCTGTCCAGCGTCGCCGTCGCCCGCCAGCGCCTCTGTTCTGACCTGCAGGAATGGGGAGTCTTCACGTCCTCCATCGAGGATGCCGTCCTCGTGGTCAGCGAGTTGCTGAGCAATGCGTTGCGTCACGCGCACCCTCTGCCGTCTGGGCAGATAGGGGTGGCCTGGCGTTGGACCGAAGGGCACGTCGAAGTGGCGGTGAGTGACGGAGGCTCGGCCACCGAACCTCGCGCGGGACGTCCCACCCTCTCCTCCCTCGGCGGTCGTGGCCTCGGCATCGTCGAGTTCATCGCCGAGCGCTGGGGAGTCAGGCACGACGGTGAGATCACCACCGTGTGGGCCATGCTGCCCGTTCCCGAGCCGGTGAACGGAAAGATGACCACACCCGACATCCCCGCGCTCCGGGAGTGCGGCTAGCCAGACGGACCCCGAGCCCGTGCCGGAGCGCATGCGGAAGTGATCCGCGTGCCTGCGGCGCGGGGGTCGGACCCGGGCGGAGACGATGATCCGCGCCCCGGAGTGAGTCAGGCGGTCGCCGGCCTCGGGTGCAGGACGCCGCGCTCGATCGCGGTCCAGGCCGTGGTGGTGACCAGGTACAACGCGGCGGCCAGCGGGAGCACCGCCGCCGCGAGCAGGGTGCCGTAAGGGAGCAACGGCAGGAGCCGCCGCAGCGCCTCGGGCTGCGTGTCGTCCGCCGCCGCGCGCGCACGTCGCGAGGTCACCCAGGCCACGGCCGCGAGCAGCGCGAACACCACCGCGAACACCAGCACGGGCACGCTGAACAGCCCGAAGGCGCCGATCGTGCCCGCCACCTGCTGGGCGAGCGGCGCGCCGAACAGGGTGTGCGCGCTCGGCGCCCCGGCCACCTTGAACAGCAGCATGAAGAACGGAAGCTGGGCGATCGAGGGCAGGCAGCCCGCCAGGGGCGTGGCGTTGTTCTTCGCGTAGAGCGCGGACAACTCCTGCCGCATCCGCTCCGGATCCCGCTCGAAGCGTTTGCGCAGCTTCGCCGCCTCGGGCGCCAGCCGTACCCTCGTCTTCTCCCCGCGCGCCGCCAGCACGCTGAGCGGGAGCAGGGCCAGGCGTACGGCCATCGTGCACAGGATGATCGCCAGAGCCGTGGCGTTGGCCCCCGCCAGGGGGGCGACCAGATCGGCGAGCGCGGTGAGCAGCCCGCTGGTGAACGTGATGATGCCGTCGAACATGGAGGGTGAGCCCATCTGTCGGTTCCTTCAGGGAAACGGGACAGTGGCGCACCGCGTGATCACGCGGGCGCCGGGCTCACAGCCGGGGCTCGTGGGCGGGGCCTGCCGGCCGCGTCGGGATCACGCTGCCTGACGAACGTCGTACGGCGGGCACGGTCGCGCGCCGCCAGCGGGGAACGGGGGCCCGCCGCGGAACCACCGCGCAGCACGGTCGCCGCCCAGGCGAGCAGCAGCACGCTCAGCCCGGCGACGGCGACCCCCGCCAGCACGTTTCCGGGATCGCCGCCGGCCCCCACGGCCAGCACGGCCAGATGGAGCAGGAGCAACCGGACGGCGAGCATGGCTACTTGGCGAACTTCCCGATGACGGTGACGACGCCGACCACGAGGGCGGCGATCACCCCGACGATGAGCAGCAACTTGAACATGCCGATCAGGGTGGGCAGGACCAGCCCGAACACCACCCAGAGGGCGAGCAGCACGCCGACGACGCCCAGCACGATACGAACCATGCGCCCAACGTACGTCGTGGGCGCCGCCGATGCGCCGGCGAACCGTAACGATCAGGGCCTCCTCTTACGGATCGATGACGTGCCGCCTGCCCGGCCCCGCCCCGCCGTACCGTGGAGGTGTGTTCTCTTCCAGCGGCCGAACCGAAGTCGGGACCAGGTGAGCGCCCGGATCCTCGTGGTCGACGACGACCCCACCGTCGCCGAGGTGGTCGCCAGATACCTCGAACGCGACGGGCACGTGGTCGAATGCGTCGGCGACGGGGCCGAGGCGTTGCGCCGCGCCCTGAACAATCCTCCCGATCTGCTCGTCCTCGACCTCATGCTGCCCAAGATGGACGGCCTGCAGGTCTGCCGGAGACTTCGCGAGCGCTGGCCGGTCCCGGTGATCATGCTGACCGCGCTCGGTGACGAGATGGACCGGGTGGTCGGCCTCGAAACCGGCGCGGACGACTACGTGACGAAGCCGTTCAGCCCGCGCGAGCTGGCCCTGCGGGTGCAGTCCGTGCTGCGCCGCGCCCGCGGCGCCCCCGTCACGACCGGCACCGGCGTGCTGCGCGACGCCGACCTGCGCGTCAACGTGGGCGCCCACGAGGTACGGCTCGGCGATCAGGAGGTCATGCTCACCGCCCGCGAGTTCGACCTCCTGGCCTATCTGATGCGCAACCCCCGGCAGGCGTTCAGCCGATCGGCCCTCCTCGACCAGGTGTGGGGCTGGTCCTTCGGCGACTCCTCCACAGTGACCGTCCACGTCCGCCGCCTGCGCGAGAAGATCGAGCCCGACCCCACCGCGCCGCGCCGCATCGTCACGGTCTGGGGGGTCGGCTACCGGTACGAGCCGTTGGACGCGGCCGGATGATGATGGAGATCCTGGCCGTCACGGCCGGGCTCGGCATTCTCGTCGCGGCGGCGGGCGTGGTGGCCATGTGGCTGCTGCGTGGCCGTTCGATCGGGGTGATGCTGGCCGTCGTCGCCGTGATCACAGTGATGGCGACGCTGGGCGGAGTGGTGGCGATCACGCTGGAGATGCTCATCGACGACTCCTCGCGCGACATCGTGCTCAGCGTGGTCGCCGTGGGCGGCGTCGTCGGGCTGGGCGTGGCCCTGGTGCTGGCCCGCAGGGTGGTGGGCGCCAGCCGCCGTCTGGTGGGGGCGGTGCGCGAGGTGCCGGAGGACGGCGGGTTCGTGTCGCCGCGCGGGCTGCCCGCGGAGCTGGACACGATCGCCAGGACCCTGGAGGAGGCGTACACGCGCCTGCGGGTCGGGCGGGAGCGGGAGCGCGCCCTGGAGACCGCGCGGCGCGAACTGGTGGCCTGGGTCAGCCATGACCTGCGCACGCCGCTCGCCGGGATGCGGGCCATGGCGGAGGCCCTTGAGGACGGCGTGGTCGACGACCCGCCGACCGTGCGCAGGTACCACGCCCAGATCCGGATCGAGGTCGACCGGCTCTCCGGCATGGTGGACGACCTGTTCGAGCTCTCTCGCATCCACGCGGGCGCGCTGCGGCTCTCCCGCACCCGGATCGGCCTCGCCGACCTGGTGGCCGACGCCCTCGCCGGCGCCGAGCCGCTCGCCCGCGTCAAGGGGATCCGGCTGAACGTCGAGGCCGACGACGTGGTGCCCGTCGAGGCCGACGCGGGGGCGCTGGGCCGGGCGCTGCGCAACCTCGTGGTCAACGCCATCAGGCACACCCCCGGCGACGGCTCCGTCGTCGTCCGCGCCCGGGTCCACGAGGGCCTCGCGTATCTCTCGGTCACCGACGCCTGCGGCGGCATCCCGGCCGAGGACCTGCCACGTGTCTTCGACGTCGCGTTCCGCGGCGAGGCGGCCCGCACGCCCACCCCCGACGGCGGCGGGGCCGGACTCGGTCTGGCGATCGCCCGGGGGATCGTGGAGGCCCACCAGGGCGACATCGACGTCGAGAACGACGGTCCAGGCTGCCGCTTCGAGATCCGTCTCCCATTGTCCGGCTGACGGTTCGGATCCAGACCGGCGGTGGTCTTTCGGCGGGACGGGGTCTCGCGCGGGGAAAACCGTGGAGATATCCGGAGGGGTCGGGGAGCGGAAAACTCGGTGAATCTTTAAGGACTCAGGACTGAATCTTGCCGCAAAAGCCGGGGACGGGAATCCGCCCCGGTCCGCCTCGGCGAAGGGCATCAGAATCGACACGCCGGCGACTCGCGGGACAGATGCGAGCACGGGCGTCGAAGCGAAGGAAATGGCCCGCGAGCGGGTTGTCACGGCGCCCGGCCACAGCCGCTGGAGTGCCATGGGCCCACGGACCTGAATCACCTACGGCGGGTGGCGCCGGGTGGGCATGGCCGTACGGCGAAAGGCGCATGGGTGCACGGACGTGAATCACCTGCGGTGAGTGGGGCCGGGTGGGTGTGGTCGTGCGGTGAAAGGCGCACCCGTTTTATCCACACCCCGTCTGTGGATAACTTTTGGCGACTCGCCCCCCGATTGGACGATCGCCATGGTGGAAGGCTTGCCGACACGGAAAGACACGGCCGGTGACCTTGTGTACGACCACCCCAAGTTATCCACAGGCGATCTGTGGATAACCCGGATCGGGTGCCTCCTCGAACGGCTCGCGGCGCGTCCACCAGGGGGAGTCGAAAGACTCGGAGATCGCCCTGAATGTCGGGCACGGCCAGCGCCACATGCAGCTTCTGCAGCGCAAGATCGGGTTCGCCGCGTCGCTGGTGATCCCGCCCGCGTCGCGCGGCTGGTGCAGGTCGAGCAGCCGCAGCCCCAGCTCGGCGAACCCGAGCAGCTCCTCCCTGGCCACGTCCAGGAAGTCGAGGTCGTGCGTCGCCACGCGGGCCCGGATGGGCACGTTTCCCTCAGGGTCGGCCAGTTCGCGAAGAGGGATCGTGGTCTCTCTCCATGATCTGGCCTTGTTCGCGCGGGCCAGGATCTCCGTCATTCGCGCGCGTAGTCGCCGGCGCTGGGGATCGTCCTCAGGTAGTTCACTGTTCATCGCTGCCGCAGGGCTCGTATGCCCGACGCCCGCCCTTCTCTTGTGAAGTGACGACCGGACGCGGAGGGTCGGGTTTCCCCTTCCCTCCGCCCGTGCCGGTATCGCACAGCGTAAAGCTTCGCGCACTCTGAGTTTTCATGGGAGGGAAACGGGGGACAAAGGGCTGACGACTCCACGGGCGGCCGATCTGCGAGAGAACGTGACCCGGAGCCCCGGCGACGCTAGTGTGCCCGCTGTGGAGCTCAAGGTCTCGACTCGATCACATACCGGCCACGCCGTAATGGCGGTCGCCGGTGAAATCGACCTCTATACGGCGCCCCGTCTGCAAGCCGAGTTCACTCGGCTGCTGGAAGACGGGCCCTCACGGGTGGTCATCGACATGTCCGGTGTCGACTTCTGCGACTCGACGGGCATGAACGTGCTGCTGTCCGCGCTGAAACGGCTGAAGGAGCGCGGCGGCGCGTTGGAGGTGGCGGCCCCGCGCCCGGCTGTGCGAAAGATCCTCCAGGTCACCGGGCTCGATTCGGTGTTCGTCGTGCACGACGCCGTGCCCGAGGAGATGCTCATCGCCGAGTCCCAGGGGTAGCCTCCGGGCTACGATCGATCACCATGGACACAGCGGTGATCATTCCGGCGAAGGACGAGGCCGACCGCATCGGCGCGACCGTGACCGCCGCCCTGGCCCTGCCAGGCGTGGATCTGGTCGTGGTCGTCGACGACGGCTCGACGGACACCACCGGCCGCGTGGCCCGAGCCGCGGGCGCCAGGGTCGTACGGCACAGCCGCAACCGCGGCAAGGCCGCCGCCATGGAGAGCGGCGCCGAGGCCGTCCGCCTCCTCGATCCGCCGCAGGAGCCGCCGAGGCACCTGCTGTTCCTCGACGCCGACCTGGGACAGACCGCGGGCGCGGCGGCCCCCCTCGTGGAGCCCGTGCGCGCGGGCGAGGCCGACATGACCATCGCCGTCTTCGTGACCCGCGTCAAGCTCGCGGGCCACGGCCTCGTCGTCGGCCTGGCCCGCGACGGCATCAAGCGCGCCACCGGCTGGACCGCCACTCAGCCGCTCAACGGCCAGCGCTGCCTCACCAGGGCCGCCTTCGAGGCGGCCCGGCCGCTGGCGCACGGTTTCGGCGTCGAAACGGGCCTCACCATCGACCTGATCCGCCGTGGTTACCGGGTCACCGAGGTGGAGGTCGAGATGTCGCACCGCGCCACCGGCGCCGACTGGCGCGCCCAGGCGCACCGCGCCCGGCAGTTCCGCGACGTCGCACGGGCCCTGCTCGCCCGCAAGGCGCTGCACCTGACCCGGCTGAATCCATGATCCACTTCACGGGTACCGCGGGTGGTGTGCTGGAATTCGCGGGTGATTGGTAAGGGTTGGCAGGCTTGGGTTGGCGTGTCCGGGATCGGCGCCAGCGTGCTGGCGACCGTCGCGATCGGCCTGCTCGGGCCCTCGGCGATGGTGCCCGAACTGCCGGGCGCCTCCTGGCAGCCGCCGTACTCCCTGGAGGCGCGGCCCGCCGGAGAGTTCGTGATCGCGCTGGCCGCCGCCGCGATCCTGCTGGGAGCGGCCGGCCTGAGTGCCGCCCTGCTCGCCGTACGGCGGGTGAAGGTGGACGCGCGGTGGCTGGTGGCCGCGGGCTGCGTGGTGGCGGGCGTGCTGGCGTTCCTGCCGCCGTCGGGGTCGGCCGACCACCTCAACTACGCGGCGTACGGGCGGATCGGGGCGCTCGGGCTCGACCCCTACGCGACGACGCCCGCCCAGCTTCCCGGCGATCCGGTGGCCGGGGCGGTGGAGGAGTGGATCGCGACTCCCAGCGTCTACGGGCCGGTCGCCTCCGCCGTACAGGTGCTGGCGAGTCTGGTCGGCGGCGAGTCGGTGCGGTTGACCGTCTTCGCGTTGCAGGTCGTGAACGCCGCCGCCTTCGTGGTGACCGCGCTGCTGCTGCACAGGTTCACCCGGGGGGACGCGCGGGCGGCGCTACTGTGGGCGGCCAACCCGCTGGTGATCTACCAGCTCGCCGCCGGGATGCACGTGGACACCCTGGCCGTGGTGGCCGTGGTCGCCGCGCTGGTGGTGCGGACCCGGGGAGTGGCCACCGGGCTGCTGCTCGGGCTGGGGATCGCGGTGAAGGTCAACGTCGGGCTGGTCGCGCTGGGGCCCGCGTGGGAGCTGCGGCGGTCGCCGGGGCGGCTGGTGCTGGTCGCGGGGGTGGCGACCGCCACGGTGGCGGGCGCCTACCTGCTGGCCGGGCCGCACTCGCTCGACCAGGTGAGCAGGGCCAGCCGGTCCATCACGCTGGCGTCCCCGTGGAACACGGTGCAGGCCGGGTTGCAGTCGCTGCTCGGGCCCGGCGGCTACGTGATCTGGATCCAGCTCGCCGCCCTGCTGGTGATGGCCGGGCTGGCCTGGCTGCTGCTGCGTGCCATGCCCGACCTCCAGGCGCCACACGTGGCGGCGGCCGTCGTGGTCGCCTACCTGTTCGCCGCGCCGTACGTGCTGCCCTGGTACGACGGGCTGGCGTTCGCGCTGGTCGCGTTGATCCCCGCCTCGGCGCTCGACGGGTTCCTGGTGGCGCGGCTCACCGCGCTCTCGCTGGCCTATCTGCCCGCGCGGGTGATGGACCAGCCCGAGGGCCTGCTGTGGCTGCGCACGGTGGTCAGGGAGCAGGTGGCGCCGTGGATTCTGCTCGCTTTGACGGTCGCACTGGCGGTGTGGGCGTGGCGAGCCCGGACAACTGCAGGGCCTGTACGGCAGCGGACAGGGTCAGCGGAACTGCGATCGTGAGCGCCATCGCCGGGATCGCGATGCCCGAGTCGTTGACCAGGAAGCCCGCCAGAGCGCAGGTCAGCGCGCCGAGCAGGCCCGCACGCAGGGTCGGCGCCCGCCGGTAGGAGAGGGTCAGCGCCGAGACGCCCCAGCGCGACGGCCTGGCCAGGATGAGGAACAGGAAGGCGAGCGCGGTGACCGACAGGATGGTCAACGGCAGGTTGCCCAGGGTGCCGATCATCGCCGAGAGCTTCCTGCCGATCACCGGCCCCGCTTCGCCGTCGATCACCTGCTGGAAGAATCCGCCGAGATGGGTGCGCTGGTCGACCGGCCGGAGCCAGTCGGCGAAGGCGATCGCTGCGATGATCGCGACGGCCGCCACCCCGACGAGGGCCAGTTTGACCGCCGACACCCTGCGGCGGGACAACAGCATCACGAACATCGCCAGGCCGGGCACGAACGCGAGCACGCCGCCGAAGTCGGCCCCCCAGGACGGCCAGCCGTCCGCGAAGACCGCCAGCGCCCCGTAGCCCACGCACACGCTCACCGCCAGCACCTTGCGCCCCCGGGCGAGCAGCGGCTGGGCCACCCCGGCGAGGAACATGATCGTGCCGGTGGCGAACACCGCGAAGGCGATGTTGCCGAACCCGTAGAAGCGCCCGCCGGTGACCGGTTCGTAACCGGTGACGGCGTTGACCTGGAGCCGCGAGCCGGTCATCACGTCGAGCATCAGCCCCAGGGAGGTGATCCCGGCCACCACGGTCAGCGGCCCGATCACGGATTTCCGCCACGGCCCGGCGAACGCCAGCCCGGCGATCGCGCAGCTGAACCCGAGGATCGTCGCGATCAGCCCGGCCATCGGGCTGCCCAGGCTCCACCAGGGCACGAGCTGGGCCAGGAAGGTGGCCACCGCGATGCCGCCGCTGATCACCGCCACGACCCGGGTGGCCGCGAGCACCCGCGAACCACCCCAGCCACGCCGTACGGCCAGCGCCGCCACGGCGTAGAACAGCACCTGGACGATCACGAAGACCAGGAAGAACGGCGCCCGCACGGTCCGCAGCACCTGGCTGGCGAGGTCGGCGTCGGCCAGTTCGCCGACGGTGGCGGCGGTGGCGGCGGGGGAGTCGCCGCCGCCCTGCCAGACCCGCCCGCCGAGCCCGGCCGGCGCGTCGAGGCCCAGCAGGTCGATCGCGGTGGCGGTGAGGTCGGTGATGGTGACCAGCGCGTCCTGCCGGGTGGAGGAGGCGGTCAGGTAGCCCTTGGCGTACGGCCGGCCGGCGATGGCGACGTGCAGGTGGGCGGCGGTGGAGCTGTCGGAGACGCCGGCGACCAGCACCGTCGTGCCGGGCGGCAGCTTGCCGAGCAGCGTGCCGATCCGGCGGTCGGCGGCGGCGGCGGCCTCGTGCCTGGTCCGCTCCGTCGGCGGGATGAGCTCGCCGGTCTCGTCGACGCCCTCGCCGATCCAGGCCCTGGCCAGGTTGTCGGCTTCCATCACGATCAGCTGGTAGGGGGTGAGGTCGCCGAGGGCCTCCGTGGTAGCCGTGTATTGGCCGATATTTCCGTTCTTATCGGCTGCGCCGAGGGCCGCCCCGGGCCCGATCGCCGCGACCTTGCCCCCGGCGTCGACCACGGCCTGACCCAGCGTGCCGATCTTCGCGCCGTACGACTGTTCCCGGTTGAAGGCCACCAGACTGTCCCAGCCCGGCACGCGGGCGGTGCCCTCGTTGGTCCGCTCAGGCAGCGGCGGCAGGCCGCATCCCGCGCCCTGCGCCCCCGCGCGCTGTCCGGCCGAGACGGTGAGCCAGCCGGCCACCGGGCAGGTGATGCCCTGCTCCGGCGGCGGGATCGCCCGGGTGGACATCGACGCCGTGCCGCCCTCGCCGGCCAGCCGCCACAGGTTGGGCGTGCGCTCCGCGCTGACGTCGGACCATTCGAGCCCCGGCACCCCGATCAGGGCGACCCGCCCCGTCGCGGTCGCCTCCGCCGTACCACCCCCGGCCAGCACGATTCCGGCGATCAGGGACACCAGCAGGACCCACAAGGCCCGCGCCCGCTTCATGCTCCTCCTCGCGGGGCGAGATCTACGCCCCCTCGCTGACCACAGCGTCCACGGTAACCTCCCACGTCGTGACGACCGACGAGGTGCCTACGATCAAGAAACCCGGGTGGACCTGGCTGCCCGCCGTGACGATCGCCGTCCTGGCGATCGCACCACTGGTCGCCTACTGGCTCGGCAATGTCGATGATCAACGGCTTGTCGACCTCGATGTGTACCGTACCGGGGGGCAGGCACTGCTCGACGGCCGTCCGGTCTACGACTTCGTGACGCCGGCTCCGCAGTTGCTGCCGTTCACCTACCCGCCGATCGCGGCGCTGCTGGCCATCCCGCTGGCGCTGGTGTCGTGGCCGATCGCCCAGTGGGGCTGGACCCTCGGCGTCTTCCTGGCGCTCGCGGTCACCGTCGGGTACGGCTTCCGCCCGCTCCTCGCCAGGATGGACCGGGTCAAACTGCCCCTGCTGTTCGCGGCGCTGATGGTGGCGTGCACGTATCTCATGCCGATCCGCGACCAGGTCCGGTTCGGGCAGGTCGACATCCTGCTGGTCGCGCTCTGCCTGGCCGACTGCGTGGCGCGACGGCCGTGGTGGCCGCGCGGGCTGCTGATCGGATTCGCGACGGCGGTGAAACTCACCCCAGGCGTGTTCCTGATCTATCTCCTGATAACGGGATTCGGTCCCGGGGCCGACCAGACGCAGCGCCGTACGCTCTACATGGCCGTCTTCACCGCCACGCTGCTCACCGTGCTGCCGTTCCTGGTGATCCCCGGCGACGCCGCCCAGTTCTGGTTCTCCGCGCTGCTCGACTCCGACCGGCTCGGCTCGAACACCGGCACCACCAACCAGTCGATGCGCGGCATGCTCCTCCGCCTCTACCTGCCCGACGTGCTGACCACCGCCCTCTGGATCGCGCTCGTCGCGGCGGTCGGCTGGTACGGCTTCCGCGCCGCGCGCCGGGCGCTGGCGGCGGGCGACACGATGACCGCCGTGGCCCTCACCGGCCTGATGGCCGTGCTGCTGTCGCCCGTCGCCTGGATCCACCACCTCGCCTGGGTCGTCGTGGTGATCGCGGCCCTCGCCGGATCCGGCCACGACCTCAGAAGGCTCCTGGTGGCGGCCGGGGTCTGGCTCTACTACGTGCTGCCCATCCCCTGGTGGGGAGTGACGATCAGGGCCGCCGAGATACCCGTGGTGAGCCCGGTGCTGGGGCGGATCGTGCAGAACGCGTTCGGGCTGGGGGCGCTCGGGCTGGTCTGGCTGCTCGCCTGGTGGCTGCCCCGGCGTCGTGGCGATTCCCGCCCCATCACCTGACCTGTTCGTTACCCTCGGTGAGGTGATGGTCGCGATCTGGGTAATCGTTGGCGTCGTCGCCGGGGCCACCGGGGTGACGATCGGGTTCCTGGCGCTGCGCGAGGCCAGGGCCGCCGTCGCCGACTGCCTGCGGACCGTCGCCCGGCAGTCGGCGGACGGCGCGGCCGACCTGAAGGCCATCCGCGACGTCGCCGTCCACCGCTACGACGCCCTGGAGGAGATGAGCGGGCGGCTGTCCTTCTCCGTCGCGCTGATCAACGGGCTCGGCGACGGCATCGTGCTCACCTCGATCAACGGCCGCTCCGAGACCCGCACCTACGTGCGCCCGGTCCGCGGCGGCAAGGGGCCGCAGCCGCTGTCCCCCGAGGAGGAACAGGCGGTGCGCGCCGCCCGGCTCGGTATCGGCCCCTGAGAGTTCGCCGTGGCCTACCCTTGTGATATGTCGAAACTCGCCTACCTGGGGCCAGAGGGCACCTTCACCGAAGAGGCACTCCGGCTCCTGGCGCCCGAGGCCGAGCGCCTGTCCTGCCCCAACGTCGGGGCCGCGCTCGAAGCCGTACGGCAAGGCGTGGCCGACGGAGCCGTCGTCCCGCTGGAGAACTCCCTCGAAGGCGGCATCACCTCCACCCTCGACGAGCTGGCCGGCGGCGAGCCGCTCACCATCACCGCCGAGCTGCTGCTGCCCGTGCGGTTCTCGCTGCTCGCCCGGCCGGGCACCGAGATGGGTCACATCAAACGGGTCATCACCCACCAGGCCGCGCACACCCAGTGCCGCGCCTACCTCGCCCGTGAGCTGCCCGACGCCGTGGTGATCGCCGCCGCCTCCACCGCCGCCGCCGCCCAGGAGGTCTCCGTCCCCGGCTCGCCGTACGACGCGGCCGTGGGCGCCGCGATCGCCGGTGAGCACTACGGGCTGGTCGAGATCGCGAGCGGCATCGGCGACCGCGACGACACCGTCACCCGGTTCGTGCTCGTCCGGCCGCCCGGCTCGCTGCCGGAGCCGACCGGGTCCGACCGCACCTCGCTCGTCGTCTTCCTGGCCGACGACCACCCGGGCGCGTTGCTGGAGATGCTCACCGAGTTCTCGGTGCGCGGGGTCAACCTGACGCGGATCGAGTCGCGGCCCACGGGCAGCGGGATCGGCAACTACTTCTTCCACTTCGACTTCGAGGGGCACGTCGCCGACGCCCGGGTTGGCGAGGCCGTCGCCGGTCTTCGCCGGGTCTGCGCGGATGTGCGCTTCCTCGGCAGCTACCCGCGCGCCGACGGGCTCTCGCCGCAGATCCGGCGGGGCACGGCCGACGCCGACTTCGCCAAGGCCGAAGCCTGGCTCGACGCGATCCGGTCCGGCCGGGGCTGACATCCACGCGCGGGCTCCCGCTCCCGGCCGGTAACCTGTCGTCCTGTGATTGACCTGCGTTCCCTTCGTGAGGACCCGGACCGGCTACGGGCGTCGCAGCGCGCCCGGGGTGAGGACGACTCGGTCGTCGACACGCTGCTCGACCTCGACGGGCGGCGGCGCAGTGCGCTGAGCGCCTTCGAGACGCTCCGTGCCGAGCAGAAGACGGTCGGCAAGTCGGTCTCCCGCGCCCAGGGCGAGGAGCGCGCCGAGCTGCTGGCGCGCGCCAAGGACCTGGCCGCGCAGGTCAAGTCGGCCGAGGCGGAGGCGGAGAAGCTCGGGCGCGAGCTCGACTCGGCCCTCGAAGGGGTGTCCAACCTCGTCGAGGAGGACGCCCCGCTGGGCGGCGAAGACGACTACGTGGTGCTGGCCGAGGTCGGCGAGAAGCCGTCGTTCGACTTCACCCCGCGCGATCACCTGGAGCTGGGCGAGCTGCTCGGCGCGATCGACGTGGAGCGCGGCGCCAAGGTCTCCGGCGCGCGGTTCTTCTTCATGCGGGGCGCCGGCGCCCGCCTGCAGCTCGGCCTGCTCAACATGGCCATGCAGCAGGCGATCGAGGCCGGGTTCATCCCGATGATCACGCCCGTGCTGGTGAAGCCGGAGGCGATGCGGGGCACCGGCTTCCACATCGCGCACGACAAGGAGATCTACCGCCTGCCCGAAGACGATCTCTACCTGGTGGGCACCTCCGAGGTGCCGCTGGCCGCCTACCACGGCAACGAGATCCTCGACGGCGCCACGCTGCCGCTGCGCTACGCCGGCTGGTCCTCCTGCTTCCGCCGCGAGGCGGGCTCGTACGGCAAGGACACCCGGGGCATCATCCGCGTCCACCAGTTCGACAAGGTCGAGATGTTCTCCTACTGCCGCCCCGAGGAGGCGCGGGAGGAGCACCAGCGGCTGCTCGACTGGGAGAAGGAGATGCTGGCCAAGATCGAAATCCCCTACCGGGTCATCGACGTCGCGACCGGCGACCTCGGCACCTCCGCCGCGCGCAAGTTCGACTGCGAGGGCTGGATCCCGTCCCAGGGCCGCTACCGCGAGCTGACCTCGACGTCCAACTGCACCGACTTCCAGGCCCGCCGCCTCGCCATCAGGTCCCGCGACAAGGACGGCAAGCCGCAGGCCGTCGCCACGCTGAACGGCACCCTGGCCACCACCCGCTGGATCGTGGCCATCCTGGAGAACCACCAGCAGGCCGACGGCTCGGTGGTCGTCCCCAAGGCCCTGCGCCCCTACGTCGGCCTCGACGTCCTGGAGCCGGTCAAGTCGTAGCGTCCCCGGCGGACCCCACGTCCTCATCCGCGGGACGTGGGCTCCGCCGTACGGAGTCGAGCCCGTCCCCGGCAGGGGGGCGTCGGCTCCGCCATACCCCGACGAGCCCGATCGTCCCGATGCCCAGGCCGAACGCCACGGCGAGCCGTTGCGCGGTGTCGTAATCGTCCGGCAGGCCGCTGGTCCAGCCCCAGAAGGGCAGCCAGCAACCCAGCCCTGCGAGGAGGGCGATTCCCGCGACCCCCCAGCCGACCGCCGCGCGGACGCTCCCGCCGAGCGTGAGCGCCGCCGTCCTGACCAACGTGATGCCCACGAGCATCACCCCGACGGAGCCGGTGAGCCAGCTTTCCGGCGGCGTCCCCAGCGGCCACGTCAGCATGAGCGGCGCTCCGATCAGGCCCTGCCAGAGCGTCTTCCGGTTGCCGTGGCGACCGATCCCCGAGGCGACGACGACCCCCGTGACCAGCACCAGGATGCCGAGCAGGAAGGCGATGAGGGTCTCCGTCGCGATCAGCTCGCCCGGCCGCACGAGCGGCTTCGCGTGTTCCTCCCCGAAGCCCGCGGACTGTCCGGCGGCCGACGGAGCGGAGGGCGTGCCGAACCCCAGCCGCCGCCACGTCCCCGTCCAGTCACGCACGGCCACCCCGTCGCGCCCGTTGGCCGCGACGACCACGTGCCCCTCCGGCGTTGCCTGTACGGCGAGCGCCACCGTCGCGATCTCCTCGCCGTACACCTTGTCCAGCAGGCGATGCCGGCCGGTGGACACCTGCCACGACGGCCGCCACGTCCGCCCGCCGTCGTCGGACTCCTCGACCATCAGCCTGTTCGCCACCGTTCGGTAACAGCGGTCCGGGCGGTCGGGGACGCACGCCCGGCTCGCCGGCGGGGTGCTGAGCCGCCGCTGGGACGGGTACCACGTCCTGCCGCCGTCCGGTGTGGCCAGGGCTCCTGAAAAGCCGATCGGCACCACGATCTCGCCGTCGTCGACCACCGCCGAGTGGGCCGCCGGCGGCGGGGGCACATATCCGGTCGCCGTCACCGCCACCACGGCCAGTGGCATGGCGAGCAGGACGCGGGTCCGCCGGGTCACGTGGTTCGCGGCTCGGGAGCGAACCCACCAGGCGAGCGCGAGCGCCGGCAGGGCTAGGAGGTCCGTGGAATCGGCCAGGACGCGCGAAGGACCCGCCACGAGGGTCCAGGCAAGGGAGGCGGCCGTTGCGCCCGTCTCCGTGGATTTGACGAGCGCGAACAGGACGCCGGTGAGCAGTGTGGCGGCGGCGTCGGCGCGGCGGCGGAAGATCAGGGCCACCAGCGGCGGGGCGATCACCAGCCCGGCGACGTCGCTCAGCTTGCCGGTGACGAGGCCCGGCCAGGCGTGTTTCAGCAGGTGATCGTTCACCAGCAGTACCAGCGCCGCGACAACGGACACCGGATGGCAGACCCAGGCGTATCTCATAAACCGGTAGATGCTTCGGTAAAGAGGTGCTGTTCGGACGCCAAGTGATTTGTATCACTCTCGTGATGGGCTCGTCATAACGCACGAAGGCGGGGTTCGCCTTGAGCGAACCCCGCCTTCTGTGGTGTCAGTGGCTGAGTATCAGATCGCGCGGACCTGAGAGGCCTGCGGCCCCTTCTGCCCCTGCGTGATCTCGAACTCGACCCGCTGGCCGTCTTCGAGGCTACGGTAGCCGTTGCCCACGATCTCGGAGAAGTGCACGAACACGTCCGGCGCACCGCCGTCCGGTGCGATGAAGCCGAAGCCCTTCTCAGCGTTGAACCACTTGACGGTTCCCTGAGCCATTAAAGCTCTCCCTCAGGATTTGAATCTCTGGGAATCACACCTCGTGAATCCCGGTGTGTCGTACAGCGGGGCCCCGGGGTGGCTCAGACAGTCAAGCTGGTTTTCACAACGGGATCAGCTAATACAACGCCATCACATCTAACACTATCCAGAGCCGTGGTGTTCCCGCCATAGGGAAGATTCCTCTGGCGGGCACTCACAGTGCAGACTGTGAGCGTTATGGCCACACCCCGGCTGGTCGCCACCGACCTCGACGGCACCGCCCTGCGTTCGGACGGGACAATCTCCCCCCGTACGGCTGCCGCGTTCGCCCGCGTGGAGCACGCGGGCTCCCTTCTGGTGTTCGTCACCGGACGCCCACCCCGATGGATGCACGGCGTGGCGGGAGCCGTACGGCACCGCGGCCTCGCGATCTGCGCCAACGGCGCGCTCGTGTACGACCTGCACTCCGAGCTGATCGTCGAGTCGCACCTGATCGAGTCGGCGGTGCTCGAAGAGGTCGTCGGGTGCCTGCGCGAACGAGTGCCCGGCCTGTCGTTCTCCGTGGAATACGAGGGCGGCTTCGCGCACGACTCCGACTTCTCGCTCGGCCGCTGGGACAGCGAGGAGGTCGCCGGCTTGCGCGTCGGCGCCCGCACGCTGACCTCGCGGCCGTGCGCGAAACTGCTCGCGCTGCACCCCACGATGGACCCTGACGCGCTGCACGCCGACGTGACCGAGTTGGTGGGCCATCTGGTCACCCCGACCCACTCCAGCGGGCGCGCCCTGATCGAGATGAGCGCGCGGGGGGTCACCAAGGCGTCGGCCCTGGCGGCGCTGGCGGCGGCCCACCAGATCAAGCCCGCGGAGGCGGTCGCGTTCGGCGACATGCCCAACGACCTGCCGATGCTCGCCTGGGTCGGCACTTCGTACGCCGTGGCGAACGCGCACCCGGACGTGCTGGCCGCCGTCGACCATGTGACGACGGCCAACAACGACGACGGCGTGGCCAGGGTCCTCGAAGGACTGTATAGATAGGGGTTTCTAAGGGTAAAAGCTCTACAGATAGGGGCCGGAGGCCCGCGGCTGCTGGTGGTGCTCCTCCGGACTCAGCCCACCGGGCAGCGCCCTGCGCATCTGTTCCAGCTGCGCCCGCGCGGCCATCTGCTGCGCGAACAGCGTGGTCTGGATGCCGTGGAACAGGCCCTCCAGCCAGCCCACGAGCTGGGCGTGCGCGACTCGCAGCTCGGCCTCGCTCGGGGTGGTGTCGTCGGCCGTGAACGGCAGCGACAGCCGCTCCAGCTCATCGACCAGCTCGGGCGCCAGGCCGTCTTCGAGCTCCTTTATCGAACTCTGGTGTATCTCCTTCAACCTCTTGCGACTCGCCTCGTCCAAGGGCGCGGCTCTGACCTCTTCGAGGAGCTGGCGGATCATGCTGCCGATGCGCATGACCTTGGCAGGCTGCTCCACCAGCTCGGCCACCGACCGCTCCTCGGCCTCACCGTTGCCACCCTGGACCGGGACGCCGTCAGGTCCCACGACCACGATGTGCGGGGTGCTCTCCTCTGCATTCATGAATCTCAACCTAACTCACCGGACCAGCAGGATTTTTCCGAAGTGGCGGCCTGATTCCAGCACCTCGTGCGCACGCGCGGCCTCGGCGAGCGGAATGGTGGAGTCGACCACCGGGCGGATCGCCCCCGCGCTCACCAGAGGCCAGACATTTTCCACCACGCCGCGCACGATGACGCCCTTCTCATCGACGGGCCTGGCCCGCAGAGTCGTGCCCTGGATCGACGCGCGCTTGGCCAGCAGCATGCCCAGGTTCAGCTCGCCCTTGGTCCCGCCCTGAAGCCCGATCACCACGATTCGGCCGCCCGTATTGAGTGCCTGAACATTCTTCGCGAGATATTTCCCACCGATGATGTCCAGGATCACGTCGGCGCTGACCCGGTCCGCGAAATCCTCCTCGCGATAGTTGATCGCCTCGTCTGCGCCCAGTTCACGGCAGCGGGCGAGTTTATCCGCCGACCCCGCCGTCACCACGACCCGCGAGCCGTACGCCTTGGCGAGTTGAATCGCGAGTGTTCCGATGCCGCTCGCGCCGCCATGGACCAACAGAGTTTCGGCGCGCCGCAAACGTGCAGTCATGAACACGTTTGACCACACCGTGCACGCCACCTCGGGCAGCGACGCGGCCTCGATCAGTGACACCCCGTCGGGCACCGGCATGAGCTGTTGCCAGGGGACCGCCACCCGCTCGGCGTAACCGCCGCCGGAGAGCAGCGCGCACACTTCGTCACCCGGTTTGAAGCCCTCGACGTCGGCGCCCACCGATGTGATCACGCCCGAGCACTCCAGCCCGGGGTACGGCGAGGCGCCGGGCGGAGGTTTGTAGAAGCCCTGCCGCTGGAGGAGGTCGGCCCGGTTGACCGCCGAGGCCGCGACCTCCACGATCACCTCGCCCGGTTCCGGCCGGGGTTCCGGCACCTCCTGCCACGTGAGCACCTCTGGTCCGCCAGGCTTGGGGATGACGATGGCATGCATGTGATGAACGGTATCCTTACCGGTCCCGCTGGTGCTCGCGTGGCGAACTTGACGGTTGGCCGCATTGGCGGGAACGCGGGGCGATAATCTGCATTGTGTTTGCTGCACCTTTTATGCCCAGCCCCTAGGGGGAACACGGTGGCACGACACGATCGTGAGGATCCCCACTCGCTCGAGGAACAGCTGGCCTGGCTCGACGCGATCAAGGAGAACGAGGAGACGCCTGCCGGCGCGGTGACCACGGCCGTCGAGGACACCGTCGTCTCGCCGTACCCCAAGGACCCCTGGCTCCTGGTTCCCAGCGAAACCGAGCCGTCGGCGTCGCCCCTGTTCCGCGCGGCCGTCGACTCGGTGTACGGCCAGCCCGCCGAGGAGGAGCAGGCCGAGGAGAAGCCCGCCGAGGCGCGCACGTCCGCCGGCGCGTTCGGCACGCCGCCGCCCGGCCTGGGCAAGGAGGACAACGAGGGCTTCCTCGCACCGCTCAAGCCGTTGCCGCATGCGGAGACGAGCGAGGCGGAGGCGTCCAAGCCGTCCAAGCCTGCCAAGCCGTCCAAGTCTGGCGATTCCGCCGAGGCCGATCCCGAACCCGAGTCCACGTCCCGCACGCAGGAGCGCGGGCTGTTCGAACCGGCCACCGAACGCGGCGAGCCGGAGCGGGCACAGGAGTCCCCCGGGGCCGCGCCCTCCTCCTTCGGCGGCGACCCCGCGCCACCGAAGGCCGGCGACTCCACCTCGGACACCGTTTTCACCCTCAGGCTCCCGACGGAGGAGACGCCCGCCGCCCCCGGGGAGTCCCACGACTGGGGGAGCCCGCCCGCCGAGCCGGCGAAGGCCTCTGGCTGGGCCACCACCCCGGCCGAGCCTGTCCCGGCCCCTGACTGGGCTCACACGCCCGCCGAGCCGGTGAAGGCGCCTGACCGGGGCGACACCCCGGCCCAGCCCGAATGGGAGTCCGCCCAGGGCGAGCCCACTTGGAAGAGCAGCCGGTCCGAGCCCGACTGGAAGAGCAAGCCGGCGGAGCCCGACTGGAAGAGCAAGCCGGCGGAGCCCGACTGGAAGAGCAAGCCGGCGGAGCCCGACTGGAAGAGTGAGTCGGCGGAGCCTGACTGGAAGAGTGAGTCGGCGGAGCCTGGTTGGAAGGGCGGTCAGGCGGAGCCCGACTGGAAGAGCAGTCGGTCCGAGCCTGATTGGAAGAGCCGCCCGGCGGAGCCTGATTGGAAGAGCGGTCAGGGCGAGCCCGACTGGAAGAGCAAGCCGGCCGAGCCCGACTGGAAGAGCGAGCCGACGGGGTCGCGGAGTGCTGTACCCGAGTGGGGGAATACGCCTGCGGAGCCGGTGAAGGCTCCCGACTGGCCGGGTTCCCAGTCCGACTGGGGGAACACCGCCCCCGATCAGCAGCGGCCGGTCAGGGAGACGAGCCGTGCCAAGCCGGCGGAGGCGCCCGCGCGCGAGCCGTACCAGGCGCGCAGACGGCAGACCCAGGCGCAGGCGTTCAGCGCGCCGGCCAGGCAGGCGGGTAAGCCCACCGCCGACAGCCTCGACCCCGAATCTCTGCTGCGAGGCCGCCGGAACGCCCCCTCGAGCGGCTGGCGCAAGCTGATCTACAAGGCGTCGGCGGGCTGGATCAAGCCGGGCGAGCCGCCGGAGGTGCGCAGGCGCAGGGTGCTCATCGGCCGCGCACGTACCCCCGTGGCCACCGGCCACCACCGGGTCGCCGTGCTCAGCCTCAAGGGCGGGGTCGGCAAGACCACCACCACCGTCGGGCTCGGCGCGACCCTCGCCCAGGTGCGGGGCGACCGGGTGATCGCCGTTGACGCCAACCCCGACCGGGGCACACTGTCGGACAAGGTGGAGCTGGAGACCTCCGCCACCGTGCGTGACCTGCTGAACGAGCGCGGTCAGATCAAGAGGTATGTCGACATCCGCGCCTTCACCTCGCAGGCCCCGTCACGGCTGGAGATCCTCGCCTCCGACCGCGACCCCTCGGTCTCCGAGGCGTTCAGCGCCGCCGACTACCAGGCGGTCTCGCAGGTCCTGGAGAACTTCTACTCGATCTGCATCACCGACTGCGGCACCGGCCTGCTGCATTCGGCCATGTCGGGCGTACTCGGGCTAGCCGACCAGCTCGTCCTGGTCAGCTCGCCGTCGGTCGACGGTGCCCGCGCGGCCTCCGCGACCCTCGACTGGCTGGAGGCGCACCACTACGGCGAACTGGTCCGCTCGGCGACCGTGGTGCTGTGCAGCGTACGGCCACGCTCGAAGTCGACGGTCGACCTCGACAAGCTGGAGGCGCACTTCGCGGCCCGTTGCCGCGCGGTGATCCGCGTGCCGTACGACCCGCATCTGGAGGAGGGCGCGGAGATCGATCTGGAGCGCCTCCAGGAGAGCACCCGCGACTCCTACCTACGGCTGGCCGCCTCGGTCGGCGATGGGTTCGCACCCCTGGTGAACGCGGGGCTTTGACAACGCGGGGCTGCGGGAACGCGGGGCTTGACAACGCGGGAACGCGGGGCTTTGAAAGATGTGGAAGGCGTGTCCCTGTCGCTGGGTGAAGGGGCACGCCGGGTGTCGGCGGAGGGTGTGGGATTCGAACCCACGAGACCATCGCTGGCCTGGCCGCTTTCAAGGCGGCTGCACTAGTCCACTATGCGAACCCTCCCGGTGCACCTAACGATAGCGGGGATTCGGTTGGCCGGCGCGCTCGATATGGAGGATCAGTTGGCTCTTGGACCGGTTCGAGGAAGATCTGCCACTTCCTGACGCGACTCTCCAAACGACCCCTGCCGCCGGGAGAACAGCACGCCGAGGAGGAGGTCGTCCTCGGCGTGGACACCCATACCCGAGGGTGCACCTCGCCGCTGTCGATCTCGCAGCAGTGAATCAGGCGCGGCGGATGTCACCTTCCTGACGGCGGTAACGCCAGGCACCGGATCAAGGGGTTCAGACCACCTCTCCAGCACGTTATCGATGGAACGTTCATGAAACTTGTGGAGCGTCGTCGGAGCGGGTGCCGGGCCTCTCCGTTTCGCCGGCGGCGGGGAGATGCCGGATGGGGAGGAGGTGCGGGCGTTTGGCTGTGCGGCCGTCGCCGGAGGAGCGGCCACGCAGGCGTCTGCCCAGCCAGGGGCCGAGAAAGGTGGCGGCCCAGCGCAGCTCGGTGGTGGTGGTGCGCCATCCGGCGGGCACGACCGTTTCCGGGTCTGGCAGGGGGTGGGTCCAGGAGTCGTCGCTGCCGGGCAGTTGGAGTGCCTCGGCGATGGCCGCCGCGATCCGTTCGTGGCCGAGTGGGCTGGCGTGGAGCCGGTCCTGGCTCCACAGTCGTGGGTCGGTGACGACCGGGTGGTGGGAGGTTTCGGCGACGATGACCCCGTGGCGGAGGGCTGCGGCGCGGATGCGGTGGTTGAGGGAGACGGCGCGGGATCTGATCGGGCGGGCGAGCGGGATGATCCTTGCGATGTCGGGGAAGGTGAGGGTCGCCACGCGTGCGCCTTGGGCGACGAGCGCGGCGAACATCGCCTCCAGGTGGCCGGCCACCTCGTCGGCGTCGAACCCGGGTCGGAGCAGGTCATTGACTCCGGCGACGACGGTGGCCAGGTCGGGGCGCAGGGCGAGGGCGGGACCGAGTTGTTCGGCGTGGACCCGGGCGGCGAGGTTTCCGCGCACGGCCAGATTGGCGTACTGGAGGCCGGGGCTGCTTACCGAGAGCTGTTCGGCGAGCCGGTCAGCCCAGCCACGCAGGCCGGTGGTGTCGTCGCCGTCGCCGAGCCCTTCTGTCTGGCTGTCGCCCAAGGCGACGTAGCGCAGGTACTCACCGCTGGGCATGTGCCGTCCGCCTTTCCCGTAGGATCGCCGCGCTCTGGCGGCACCAGTCCCGATTGCCTTGCTCGAAGGCGAGGCCGCGCATACAGGTCAGGTAGGGGCCGATCCGTTCACCGTGACGCAGGAACTCCTCCTCGCTCCTGTCTCCGCGTATCCGCCGCAGCAGCCCGCCGAACAGTTCGATCTTGGCGTCGGCGAAGGCGGCTCGTTCCGTGAGGCGTGCGATCACTTCTTCAGTGTCGACGTGGTCGGCGGCCTGGACCGTGACGAGAAGGTCGTCACGGATGAAGGAGGGCTTGTTGTCGGTTGCCGCGAACCGTTCCAACTCGGCGACACCGGCTTCGGTGACCTTGAACAGGCGTTTGTTGGGCCGGGTGTCCTGGACCACCTCCCGGCCGGTGACCAGCCCCTGCTTCTCCAGCTTGGCAAGCTCGGAGTACAGCTGCTGAGGCAGGGCGTGCCAGAAGTTCGCCACGCCCATGTCGAACGCCTTGGCCAGTTGGTATCCGCTGAGCTCCTCGTCCAGCAGTGCCGCCAGTACGGCGTGCCGTAACGCCATCGATGACACCCCCTCCCTCTTTCCAGCAAGCCATGATACTCAATAAAGTGACTAATCACATTCATTGCTATCGAGGAGGAGTCATGGCGAAAGCAGCCCGCTTCCGGGCGGCCGTCGAGAGCCGCGATCTCGCAGCCCTGGACGACCTGTTCACCGAGGACGTCCGCCTGCACAGCCCGGTGAAGTTCACTCCGTTCGTGGGCAAGCCCATGGTGCTGGGCCTGTTCGGCGTCCTGGTGCGCACCTTCGAGGACTTCCGCTACATCGGCCACTTCGACGGCACGGCCGAGACGAGCGCCGACCACACCGAAGTCCCGTCGGTGATCCTGCTCTTCCGGGCCACCGTGAACGGCAAGCAGATTCACGGCATCGACCTCCTGCAGTTCGACCAGGAGGGGAGGATCCAGGAGGTGACGGTGATGGTCCGCCCGCAGTCCGCGGTGCACGCCCTGGGCGAGGCGGTCCTCGCCGGCCTGGTGGCCGATGGCCTTGTCCCGGCCTCAGCCGATCACTAGCGCGGGAGGCTCGCTCTCCGATCTCGCGGCCGGGCAGTTGCCGGGGAATTTGTCCCGTTCGCGCGTCGATGGGTTGGTCTGTGACACTTTGGCGATTCTCTGGTCACTGTAGGAAGCGAGCCGATGACGTCGCCAGTCGAGGTTCTCCAAGTGGTTCATCCGTATCCACTGATCCGTGGTGGCGGTCTGTTCCTCATCTTCGTCGGGCTCGGTTTCCTGCTCGGCTGGCTGATCCCCAAGATCTGGATGCCGCTGGCCATCGGAGGTTTCGTCACCGGGCTGGTCGCGAGTGGCCTGAGCGCGCTGTTGCCGTCTCTCGGACCGCCGTCATTGATGCACATCGCCGCCCTGGTCATCGCGATCATCGCCGAGATGGGGCTTATCTACCTTGTCCTCACCAAATATCGCGAAGCCGATGAACGCACGCTGATCCTGAACATCCTGCTCGTCGTCGGTCTGCACTTCATCATCATGGGCCTGGCCCACGGACCGCTGATCGCCATCCTCGGCGTGCTGGTCACCCTCAACGCATGGATCGGCCTGCGTTTCCTCCCCAAGGTCCCGCTACGAGCGCTCGGAATGGCCGACGGCGTACTGAAGATCGCCTTCGGCCTGTGGATGCTCCTCCTCTACCCAGCCCTCACCTACACCTGACCGCAGGCACGCTTCGTCCCACCCGGGATCAGCGCAGGAGCTGATGTCTGACGGCAGGAATGACAGCCAAGGCTGCGACCTGCGCACTGTCAGGTAGCGGTGAATCACCTATGGCTTGAATTCTTCATTCGATGTGGCAGCTGGGCCGCAGAGACCCAGACGGCACCTCGATGAGGTAGCGCAGTTCTTCGTGGACGATCTGGCGCACGG
Source organism: Dolomitihabitans soli (assembly GCF_022213955.1). Classification (GTDB taxonomy): domain Bacteria; phylum Actinomycetota; class Actinomycetes; order Streptosporangiales; family Streptosporangiaceae; genus Streptosporangium_A; species Streptosporangium_A soli. Next base: position 101,179 of record NZ_JAKNTW010000034.1, read on the forward strand.
CTGGGGGTGTGAAGTTGTGCGGGTAGGTCGCGGTCTGGAGCGTCAGGCCGTCGATGAACACGTGGAGTCGCATGGCCTGGCCTTCCAGGCCGGCCTCGGCGAACTCCTGTCCCAGGCGATCAGGGAGCGGAAGGCCATGGCAGGAGGCGACCGCCAGGCGGCAGATGTGGCGTTCCCCCGACCAGCCCGCATGGCGCAGCTCCGCCAGAGAATCATCCACGTGCGAGCGCACCAGGCATGCCAGCCATACGTCCACCTCGACGCGGCGGTTGTCGTCGAGCGGAAGAAGCTCCTCGAGGATGAGCTGGGCTCGTTGCATGCCCGGCAGGTCCGCAACGAGGTGGCCGGTGATGCGCTTGGCGACACTTCTGGCGACCGCTTGCGCCGCGAAGCTGAGCAGGCCGCGCTGATTGTCGAAGTAGTGCCGCAATCCGCCGACCGAGACGCCTGCCGCCTCGGCGACCTTGCGGACCGTGGCTCCTTCGATCCCGTCCCGACTGATGATCTCCCACACGACGCGGACAAGGTCTTCGCGTCGCTGCTCGTGGTCCACGACCTTGGGCATGCCTCCTATTACAGCACACCTGTACGGTTTCCTATAAAGTACAAGCGTGCGAAATAAGACGTCGCGGCCATCTCTGCATCACCCGGCCCTGGGACTGGGCATTCTGGTCACCGGCATTGCCCTGATCGCCGGATCGGCACTGTGGCTGGTACTGAACGGCAACACCGGTATCCGCTACTCGGCCGATCACACCGACACCATGCCCATGTGGCACCGCTGGATTCCGGCCCTCGCTGGACTGGTGCTCATCCGACTGCTGCCGCCCAAGACGACCCCCGCCGGCGGTGCACCAGCAGGCCGAGGACTTCACCTCCAGGCCATCGTCCTGTTGACATCAGCCACGCTCTTCGCCGTGGCGCTATGGCTGTCAGGTGGCGGTGAACCGGTCCACACGCTGCTGAAACTCAGCTTCCTGCTCGCCGTGCCCGCACTGCTGTTCTGGCTGTCACGGCGCGATTCCGCAGGTCGAGGCTTCATCCACGAAGGGCCTGCGGCCTGGCGTCACTACGGCCCCATAGTGCCAGTGGTCGCCTGGCTCGCTCTCACCTACACAGGCCCGCTGGCCGTGCCTCCCAGCAATTACGCGGCCACTGTCGATCCCGTCACGCTGCTGGTCACCTTCGCCGTGGTGTTCGTCGTCAACAGCCTGCTTGAGGAGGTCTTCTATCGGCGCTGGCTTCAGACCCGATGGGAGCACATCCTCGGCCGCTGGCCCGCCATCGTGCTGGCTTCCCTGCTCTGGGCGGCCTGGCATGTCGGCATCCAGGGCACGGGGGACCTCCCCGCAGACCTCTCTTCGGCCTTCGTCAATCAAGGAGTGCAGGGGTTGTTCCTCGGCTATCTGTGGAGCCGATACCGACTGATGTGGCCCATCCTCGTTGTCCACGGTGCCATGAACGCCGCCCCCATTCTGCTGGGCATGCTGTGACGCCTGTCGCTCGAGCTCATTCGTCTCCCAACTGCTGGGAAACGATCACGCTCATTCTGGGAAGATATCTTCCAGCCCAAAGGGGCATCGTGCGCCGCGTCTACGACCTGCCCGTCAGATAACCCACACGCCGGGACGGGGGTGCTTGGGTTCGGACTCCGGGATTTCGGTGACTGCCGCTGATAGATCCCGGCCGAGTGTCCGGCGACGTCGTCGGCGATTCGGCAGACGTCTCACCTTCGTCTGAACCCGGCGTGGTGGAGACGGCCACGATGCCCAGCTACTCGTACGGCTCGGCTGGAGCCGTGATTCGCTTGACGTTCGAGGCGGACAGCTCCGGTGCGATGGTGCCCAACGGGACCTTGGCCGACTTGTGGGGGATCCATGTGCCGGTGACCTCGGCCCAGGAGTTCTCCGGCGGGGCGGATGCCCCGAGCACGGCGACCTTGAGCGGGAACGCGTCGGCGGCGCAGCACGCGAGCTGCATCCGCGTGACATACCACTGGCCTTTCTCCTTCGAGGGCACCACGAAACCGGTGAGCCGGACCGGCTTACCCTGGAGCGACTTCGTCTTGTCGCCCCACGCCCGGCCGATGAACTCGCCCACCGTCATGTCGGCGGGCCCGCCACTCTTGAGCGGGGCGTAAGCACCGACGACCTGCGGCGGCTGCGGAGGTGGCGTGTCCACCCGGGCGGCGGCGAACGAGCCCAGAGCCGGCGGAGCGATCAGGAACAGCGCGAACACCGGCAGACACAGCAACCACGCCACCCGAGGCCCATGCGCGTGATCGTGTCCATGCTGTCCCTGCTCGTGTCCCTGCTCGTGTCCCTCACGCTGGGCGGCATGCTCCGCCGCATCTCGTACGGAAGCCTCCCGCGCGGACCGACGCCACTCCTTGACCAGCCCGATCGCGCCGAGCACCAGGATCACGGCACCCGCCGCGATGAGGAACGGCCGGAATCCGGGCTTCACGTAGTTGAGATAGGCGTTGGAAAAGGCCGAGACGCGCAACACCGCCCCGCCGAGCAGCATCAGCACCAGGCTCTGCGACACACGCTTCACAACAGCAACCACCCAACGGCCGTGCTCACCACGACGGCGAGCGTGAAGGTCAGCGGGACGAACCTCATCGCGAATGAGCGGCCGAAGGTGCCGGCCTGCAGAGCGATGAGTTTCAGGTCGACCATCGGGCCGACGACGAGGAAGGCGAGTTTGGCGGTCGGTGAGAACGCCGTGAGCGAGGCGGCCACGAACGCGTCGGCTTCGGAGCAGATCGACAGCAGCACCGCCAGCAGCGCGAGCGCCAGAATGGAGATCACGGGGATGCCCGCGACCGAGACCATCCACTCGCGGGGGACCACCACGTTGAGCGTGGCGGCCGCGAGAGCGCCGACGACCAGGAACCCGCCCGCGTGCAGCAGGTCATGACGCATGGCCGCGACGAACACGCCCACCTTGGAGTCGCCGTCGCGCCCACGCGCGGGGATGCGCAACCAGTCCGCCCGCCCGAAGCGCAGCCACAACCACCCGACCAGGATCGCCACCAGCAACGAGGCGGCGAACCTCGCGACCACCATCAGCGGCTGGCCGGGGAAGGCCACCGCGGTCGCGACCAGCACGATCGGGTTGATCGCTGGGGAGGCGAGCAGGAAGGCGAGCGCGGCGGCGGGCGCCACCCCCCTCGACATCAGGCCGGAGGCGACCGGCACGGACGCGCACTCGCACCCGGGTAACACCGCACCGGCCAGTCCCGCCACGGGGACGGCGACGGCCGGCCGCCGGGGCAGCGCGCGGGTCCAGAAAGAGGCGGGCACGAAGGCCGCGATCGCCGCGGAGAGCGCCACCCCGAAGACGAGGAACGGCAGCGCCTGCACGCAGATGGCGACGAAGATCGTGGCCCAGGTCTGGAGCGCGGGCGAGGTCAGATAAGGGGCCAGAACGAAGCGGCCCGCCACGAGGAGCGCGATGACCGCGACGAACCCCCAGGGCATGCCCACCCGCGCCGGCCTCCGGCCCCAGTTGTCGGGAGGGACCGGACTATCGGCGTCGGCGGACCAGTCGATGGTGGCTTTGCCGGACATGCGGAACATCCTTGCAGAGCCGCTTCGCTCCGATCTCCCGTTCCGCGTCGCCTGTGGACGACCAGGCGGCTCGCCGTACGGGCTGTGGAAAAGTCAGAGGTGGCCGAGCAGCCACTTCGGTCCGGCGACCGAGGCGCCGAGGGCGGTGACGCGCCGGCGCAGCTCGCGGTCGGCCGTCACGACGAGCACCCGTTCCCAGGCGAAGACGTCGTGGACGGCCTGGACGATCGCGTCGTCGCCGCTGCCGGGCGCGCTGATCAGCGTGATGCCCGGCGGCGGAGTCACCGAGCGGGCGGCGCCCTCGACGACCGCCGTGATCCTCGGGAACCAGCGTTCCTGCTCGGGGAAGCCCTCGGGGACGTCGCTCAGGCCGTCGTCGAGCAGCACCTTGGTCGATTCCAGCAGCTTGGCGGCGGCCCCGGCGCGATCGCGCCACCAGCCGTGTTCGGCGCGCGCCCCGATGATGTTGGCCATGTCGAGCACGATCACTGTGGGGCTGAGGGTCTCGCGGACGGCCGGCCAGGTCTCGGCGAATCCGGGATGCAGTTTCCGGTCGGCCACCTGGCCGGCTGGAACCCAGCGCAGTTCGACGCTCTCGCCGTTGGCCGGTGCGGCGGCGAGCAGGGCGGCGGCCTCGGCGACCACCGTCTTGAAGGACCAGCCACCGTGATCGTCGAAGTAGATGCCCTGGACGCGGAGCCCTTCCTCGTCGAGCGCGACCTCCTCACGGGCCTCCCGCAGGGCGGTCGTGATGGGATCCTCGTGGCTGTCGCGCGCGCCGCCGGGCAGTCCCCAGGTGCCGCCGTGGTGGCTCCACCAGGAGCGTTTCTGCATCAGGATGTGCGGCGTGCCGGCCATGTCGTGGTGTACCGCGAGCAGACCGGCGGCCCCATGGACGCCCCAATGCCGGTGTCCGCGCTCGCAGAGAGCCCACCCGTCCCCGTCCTTGGCCACCATGGCTCCCATCTTGCCTCAGCGGCCGCTTCGCGACGATGGTACGACCCTCTCCTCGATCAGCCCCGGGTAGACCGTGAGCTGTGCGATGGTGGACGTAGCCGGTTGAAAGAGGGGCAAATGCTCAGTCGTCTTCGTCTGCGAAAGAACGGGCCCCGGGCAGCGGTGATCGTGGGCGGTTACGTCCTCCTGGTGCTGGCGCTCGGCATCCTCTCGGTGATCATCCTGCTCACCGTCCAGGACCCCATTCTGGTGACCGGCGTCTTCTTGATGCTGGTCACCGTCCCCCTGGGACCGATCATCTGGTTCTCCTGGGACGTGCTGCCGATCGACGGTACGGCGGGCGGCGTCTCCCTGATCGGTGCCATCTGCCTGGCCGGTCTCGTCCAGGCCTGGCTCCTCTGGCTCGCCCTGCGCGGGCCGGTCCAGGGTGCCGCCGGGCCCGGTTGACCGACGTCTCGTCGAAGAGCAGCGCGGTCTGCGGGAGAATCCCTTCTCCGCAGACCGCCTTGCTTCTCCTGGCGCTACTTGACCGCCCGGATGCCCACGATGGTGGGGTTGAGCCGGAAGTCGCCCCAGAACGTGTCGTCGCGATCGACGGGCAGCTCCGCGGGGACGAACTCCACCGAGCGGAACCCCGCGCCGAGTAGCGCGGTGATTATCGGCTCCTCCTCCCAGAAATAGGCCGAGAACGAGATGGGCGGGTCCACGTGCGCGGTGACCGCCAACTCCTTTCCGCCGGGAAAATCCGCGTCGGGACGATGGGTCAGGCCGTACTTGGTGGCCTTGGGTCCGTTCCAGTCGAACCGGGGATTCATTTCCACGCCCGCGTACACGCCTCCCGGGGCGAGATTGTCGTAGATGGTGCCCGCCATGGCGGACAAATTGAGCCGGTCGCGGGCGTAGCACAGCAGCCACACCGCGGTGACGAAGTCGAACCGGCCGACCACGCCGAGCGTCTGGGCCTCGCTGACCTTGTACTGGATACCGAGCGGCTCATCGCCCTCGGAGCGCTCGGCGGCGGCGACCATCTCCTCGGAGATGTCCACCCCGAGGACCGAGGCGGCGCCCGCGCGGGCGATGAGCCTGCTGTACCAGCCTGTCCCGCACGCCAGGTCCAACACGGACTTGCCCGGGACCGTGCTGGTCAGCGCCTCGACCGTGGCCCGCTCGGGGCCGCGGGCCAGCGGCATACCCGTCTTGAGCCGCTCGTACGACTGCCCGATGTTGTCGTACTGCGTCCGCATCAGGCGCTCCTGCGGCTGAGGACCGCCCGGTTGTGGACAGCGCTGACGATCTCGTCCTTGGCGTAACTCTGGGCGTTGTAGAGGGAGCGGAGCGGATCGCGGATCTTGCGTCTGCCGTGCATGAGCCTGCTGTTGTCGACCAGCGCGACGTCGCCCTCGTGCCAGTCGATCTCGTCCGTCTCCAGCTCGGTGGCCTCCATGATCTGGCGCATCAGCATGGCGTCCAGCGGGCGGCCGTCCTCGAACTCGATCACTGGGGGCTCGTAGTTGACCGATGGGGTCAGGATGCTGTTGGTGAACGCGATGTCCGTGCCGAACATCGTGGTGTGCGCGGCGTAGGTGTAGTACTTGTAGTGCACGGAGCCGTCAGAGCGGAGCTGATACTTGACGTCGACGTCGTCGTCGGTCACCGTGAGCAGGTCCTCGAAGGTGACCTCGTCGGCGGACTTGGCGCCGTCGAGCAGGCGGAAGACGAGGTTCTTCCACTTGTCCGCGGGCATCGGCCGGGCGAAGGTGATCCGGGTGGACAGGAACAACTCCTGGGTGCGCGCGTTCAGCCGGTCCCACACGTACAGCCCGTCGCAGATGGTGGTCTGCGAGCCGACCTTGGCCGGCGTCTCGCAGTAGAACCACACCAGGTCCGGCACCCACGGCGTCGCGCCGTTCTCCACGTGCAGGCCCTGCGGCACCAGGCCGGCCTCGATCTTCTGCGCGACGTTGCCGCCCGCGAACTTGCGCGCCGGGTCCAGGGTGATCCGTGAGGACACGCTCTGGATGAGCGTGGAGAAGGTGGTCGGGTCGGAGTCGAAGCCGCGCAGGACGATGTAACCGTGCTCGGCGAGCGAGGCCATCAGTTCGACTCGGTCGATGGTGTCGAACCCGACGCGGTCGGCGGCGGTGACGACCAGGCCCTTGCCATCGGCGTGGTTGGTGGTGGTGCAGTTGGTCAGCATGTCTCAGACCTCCATAAGGGTGAATCGGCCGATGGAGAGCGCGTCCTTGATCTCGCTACGGCGGGGGCGTCCGGTGACGGTGAAGAACTCGGCGTAGAAGGTTTCGTCGGCCTCGACGAGTGCGGCGCTGCCGACCTGTTCGATCTCCGAGAGCACCTCGGTGTTGACGTGGCGGATCTCGGCCAGGGCGGCGGCCGGGTCGGCGCCGCGTTTGATGACGAAGACCGCGATCAGCCGCTCCATGTTGTCGCCGAACACGGCGGCGGCCTCGATGCTGGGCTGGCTCTTGTACTGCGCCTCGACCCACTCCGGGCTGACGTTGCGCCCGTTGGAGGTGATGATGATGTTCTTGAGCCTGCCGGTGATGGTGACGTAGCCGTCGGCGTCGATGTCGGCGATGTCACCGGTGTGCAGCCAGCCCTCGGAGTCCAGCGGGAGCGCGGTCGGATCGTCCGACCCGAGGTAGCCGGTGAGCAGGGACGAGCTGCGGATGAGGAGCTCGCCGGTGTCGGATCGGGTGACCTCGCAGTGGCGCAGCGGCTTGCCGACCGTGCCGAGGCGGACGAGGCCCGGGCCGTTGAGCGTGGCGACGGAGCCGTTCTCGCTCAGGCCGTACGCGACGTACACCGGCAGGCCGCGATCCCACATGACGCGCAGGACCTCGTCGGACACCGGGGCGCCGCCGCTGAACAGCAGCATCGGGTCCTCCCGGCCGTACACCGCCGTCGACAACTCGCGGGCGGTCGCGTCCGGGGTGGCCTTGGCGCGGGCCGCGATGGACTCCACCAGGGACGGCGGCACCAGCGACACCGTGGGCCGGGCCGTGGCGAGCAGTCCGCGGACCTGCTCGACGTCCCCGCCGGCGGTGCCCAGCGGCTTGGCCTCCTCGGGCAGGAACACGACCGTGCCACCCGCGAGGAAGGTCAGGTAGACGGCGAAAACCTGCTCCACCAGCAGGCTCAGCGGCACGACGGAGACGTAGCGCTGCCACGCCTCGACGCCGACCCGGCTGGTGATGGAGTCGATCAGGTCGTCCACCGCGCCGCGGCGGAGCATCACGCCCTTCGGGGTGGACGTCGTGCCGGAGGTGTGGACGATCTTGCAGATGGCGAACTCGTCCAGCGCCGCCGCGGCCCGGACCCTGGCGGTGATCTCCTCCTGATCGTGTCCGCTCTCGACCGTGACCGTGATGACCTCGCAGCCCTCGGGGAGGATCGCGGCCTCGCCGCCCCACTCCGCCAAGCGCTTGCGCCCCTGCTCGTCGACCAGGCAGACGACCGAGTGCGACAGCAGATGGCGGGCCTGGTCACGGCCGAAGGCGATCGGGATGGGCACCGACCGGACGCCGCTCAGCAGGCAGGCCAGGTCGCCGACGATTCCCTCCACGCCGTTTCCGGTGAGGATTCCGATCGTGCTGGTGTCGGTTTCCTTTCCACCGGCCGCGGCTGCCTTGGCCGCGGCTTCAGCCGCGGTGACGACGGCGTCGCCGGTGCGGACCGCTGCGCCGAGCACCGTCCCATAGGTGTGCCGGCGGGGCGACCCAGTTAACCTCAGCTCTTCGACGGCCACCGTCTCCAGCGAGTCGAGGCGGTCGAGGGCGTGTTCAAGCCAACGCATCGGCAGACTCCTTTTGCGCGTTCAGGTTCTTGGTGCTTGATGAGAATTTCGCTAGCCGGTGGTTTGCAGGGCGACGCTGCGTTCGCAGCGGAGAATGCCCGTGCGGGGTTTCGAGGAGTAGTAGGTGCCCCAGTCGGCGGTGTGAACTCCGGCGAGGTCGGCGCGGCGGGCGTTGGTGAGAGTGTGAAAGTCCCAGCCCGCGGTCTTGGCCAAGCCGTGGAGTTTCTCGGTGAGCGTGGAGAGCAGGAAGTCGTATCCCAAATAGAGGGCGACGGACGGCAGGCTGCGCATGAGGACCATGCCGGTGCCCGGATAGAACGATGTGAGCGGGCCCATTTCCGCGATGCGGCCACGGTCGACGTGGGTCCCGGGAGCCAGGTCGGCGCAGGCCTGCTCGACCGGGACGTCCAGATAGTTCTCCGACAGCAGTCGGCGTCCAGCGGCGGTTGTGAGCCCCGCGAGGCCCCGAAGGCGGTTGGAAGCGGGCGTGTAGGGGGTGTCATCCGACACCGTGAGGAACAGGTCAGGCCGGGGGTCGACGGCTGCGCCGTACCGGTCGAGGTACTTGCGCTTCACGAGGTCGACGCAGGACTGATACTCCGGAGTGCCGGGGTGGGCGAACCCGGTCTGGAAGCGGAGGGCCGCCGCTGCTCCGGACTGGGCCGTCTCCGACGGTGGTATGGACAGGAAAGGAGACTCAGCGCTGATGATCGTCATTTGTGCGTTCACCGCTTATATCCGTCCCTGGGCACGATGTGATCCCGACTGGCCGATTCCGGTACCGGTCGCGCACAGAGCGGTGTACGCCAAGCGCCGCCTGCATCCCTGGCTCCGCGCCGCCGTACCGGGAAGAATGGCAATCGAGCCCTTCTTCGCGGAAGTCATGGGAAAAACAAACTGGATCGTCACCTCTCTGCCCTCTTCCTGAAGTTCTTGAATATTTACGAATTTCTTTCGCACTTCCAACTTTGCGACGTGGGAAGGGGGCAAACCAGGCTTTTGGTAGTCAGCAAGCTGCAAGAGGTTGCCGTTTCCTGCCAAGATCTGGTACTCCGCGTGCCGAGGGGTCACTCATGGCAGTGAGTTGCCATCGTGTCCGTATGGCCAGGCCGGGGATGAGGCCGTGGACCTGGGCCGGCTTGTGGAGACGCGAACGTGTGGTCGTCGACCGCCGTCGACCGCCCGCCGACCGGAGGGCGGCAGTCGCGAAAAGGCGTGACGGCGGGCGCGGGCGTCGGCGGCGTGCGAGGCGAGCGCCCGCGTCCGGGTGAGTGATCGGCAGGCCCGTGCGACGTTCTCGCACCCGATCCGGCTCTGTGGGCCACCGAGCCGGCCACGGCTGAGCGCTGCGGCTGCTGATTGAAATAGGTGGAGTGGATCCCGTTCGGCGAGAAGGCCGCCGGTGCTTGACGAGCTTACCGGCAATAGGTGGCCGGGGCTGCCCCGAGAATGGGCAGGGCGGTGGGATCTTTATCCCGGAATATGGTTATATTTCGGGCATTCCGCTACCCGCAGGGTAGATTACGGCGAATCAACCGCAGTACGGCTGCGGCTCGCTAGATCAGGCATTGACTCAATGAACATGTCAGATACCTGAAGTACAACTTCTGTCAGTTCTTATTCGGGGCAGATGATTATCGCCGCCATCGCGACGACCCCGCCCGCAGCCGCGGACCGACGGCCATTCGACGGAATCCTGCCAGGCCAGAGCAGCGGCCTGGGGGACGTTGTTCCGTCTGCCGGACCAAGCATGGCCCAGACCAATGGCCCAGACCAATGGCCCAGACCAATGGCCCGGCTCAGACCAATGGCCCGGACCAAAGCATGGTCCGGGCCAAAGCATGGTTCGGGCCCGCCCGGCCGCCGGGGCACTCGGTGCCGTCGCCGTCGGGCGGGCACCGCTTGCGGTCTGCGGCCGGGCGGGACGTCCGGGGAGGTCGTGTGGGCGGCGCGGTCGGTGGCGCGCCGCCGGTCAGCTCACTCGAAGGCCAGCTCCCGCCAGTTTCTGACCTCCTCGGCGGTCAGCCTTTTGGCGAAGATCGCCGCACGGTCCACCGAACCGGTCAGCCGCTGGCCGCCGCCCTGGTCGGCGCCGAAGCGCAGGGGCTTGGAGGTGCAGCCGGTGATGCCGTCGGAGGTGGCCTGGCCGGTGGCCTTCTGCTCGCCGTCCACATAGACGGTGATCGTGCCGCCACGGTCCAAGGTGACCACCAGATCGATCCAGCGGCCGGTGGGCAGGGTGTAGTTGACGGTGACGCCCGCGCCGGCTCCGATGAACCGCAAGGTGTTGCTCGGGGTCACATCGATCAGTACGCCGTCGGTGCCGGGATTGCCGGATGGCTGGGAGTCGAACAGCCGGCGGTATCCGGTGCCCGCGATCTTGACCTCGGTCGCGAACGTGGCTTCGGGCAGGAGGCCGAGGGTGGTGTTCCCGGTGGTGAGGTAGGTGCTTCCGTCGAGCACCAGCCCGTTGCCGGTGGGAGCGGTGCCGTCGTAGGAGGCGTCCCCGCCGGTGACGGTGGCGTCGCGTCCGTTGCCCGAGGCGTCGGTGACCGTGCCGCCCTGTTCAGGATTCCAGGCGACCAGTACCGAGCCCGGCTCGGGAGAGGCGCACGGGATCAGGGAGAGTACGGCCGTGGCCGAGCCCTTCCAGGAGTCGCCGGTGGCCGTGGCGCCGATCTGGGCGTATCGCGAACCGTTCGCCCCGGGGGGAGTGACGACGAACGTCGCGGTGCGCGACTGGCCGGGAGACGAAGCCGGCAACCGGACGGACGCGGGCTCCGCCGTCCACCCCTCGGGCAGCGTGAGCGTGACCTTGGAGGCGGGCACCGCGCGCCTGCGCGTGGCCGTCACGCTGACCTCGGCTGTGAACGGTGTACTCGGCATGACGGAGGAGGGCGTCTTGAGGGTAACGGCCGCCTCGTTGTGGATCGTGTACGTCTTGCCGGCCCGGGCGTTCCAGCTCAGTACGTCGCCGTCGCGGCGCGGACCTACCTCGTGGCCCTGCTCGTCGTAGACGCGATAGCGCCCGGCGATCAACGATGACTTGACCTTGATCGGCCCGGTCTTGCCGGGCCGTACGCTGATCGTGTCGGGAGAGCCGTCCTTCCAGGTGGCGCCCACGGTGACGTCGCCACGGGCGCGCAGACCCGACACCGAGCCGTCCTTCCAGGTGCTGGGCAGCGCGGGCAGCACGTGGACCACGTCGTGCTGGCTCTGCACGAGCATCTCCGCGACTCCGGAGGTGGCGCCGAAGTTGCCGTCGATCTGGAACGGCGGGTGGGTGTCCCACAGGTTGTCCAGCGTGGAGGCCTTCAGTTGCTCGCTGAGCATCTTGTGCGCGTGGTCGCCGTCGAGCAGTCGCGCCCAGAAGTTGATCTTCCAGGCCTTGGACCAGCCGGTACCGCCGTCGCCGCGCGCGGTCAGCGACACCTTGGCCGCGTCGGCCTCGGGAGCGCCCGCGGTGATCTGGTTGCCGGGGTGCAGAGCGTACAGGTGGGAGACGTGCCGGTGGTTGTCGGTCTTGGAGTCCCAGTCGCTCTTCCATTCCTGGAGCTGGCCCCAGGAGCCGACCCGGAGGCCCGGGTCGAGTTTGGCCAGTTTGGCGCTCACCTCGTCCTGGAACTTCTTGTCCACGCCGAGCTTCTCGGCCGCCGCGAGCGCGTTGGTGAGGACCTCGCGGACGATCTGCTGGGACATCGAGGCCCCGGCGGAGAAGTCGCCGTGCTCGGGCGAATAGCTCGGGGAGACCACCAGCGTGCCGTCACGCGGGTCGGTGTGCAGGAAGTCGAGCCAGAACTCCGCCGCACCCTTGATCACCGGGTAGGCGGTCTCGCGCAGGTAGTCGACGTCGCCCGTGAAGCGGTAGCTGTCGTACAGGTGCTGGGTGGTCCAGGCCGCGGCTTCGGGGAACCAGAACGAGCTGCCGTAGGTGTGCAGGCCGGTGAAGCCGAACGGGTTGGTCTCGTTGTTGACCACCCAGCCGCGCGCGCCGTAGATCTTCTGGGCCGTGTCGCGGCCCGGTGCGACGAGGGCCGAGATGTAGCGGTCGTAGGGTTCGGTGGTCTCGTGCAGGTTGGTCTGCTCGGCGAGCCAGTAGTTCATCTGCAGGTTGATGTTCACGTGGTAGTCGGCCGACCAGGGCGGGTTGGTGGAGTTGTTCCACACGCCCTGCAGGTTGGCGGGCAGGATGTCGTTCTCCCGGGAGGAGGCGATCAGCAGGTAGCGGCCGTAGGCGAAGAACAGCGCCTCCAGCGCCCTGTCGTCGGCGGAGGTGCCGCCGACGTAATTCCTGCGCAGCTCATCGGTGGGGATCTTCGGCGCGGTCTGGCCGAGGTCCAGCTTCACCCGGTCGAACAGCTGGCGGTAGTCGGCGATGTGGGCGGCCTTGAGGTCGTCGAAGCTCTTGGCGGCGGCCGCGTCGACAGTCCGGGTGACCTCGGCGTGCGGGTCCTCGCCGCGATAGGTGGGGTAGGCGTCCGCGTAGTCGGTGCCCGCCGACAGGATGAACACCGCGCTGTCGGCGCCCGAGACAGTGATCTTGTCTCCGGCGTCGGTACGGGTGCCGCCCTTGGTGATCACCTGTACCTGTGCCTCGAACTTCATCTTGTTGTCGCGCAGTTCGCCGCGGATGGTGAGCCGGCCATCGGAGGCCGTGACCGTCTTGTCGTTGCGCGGCGAGGTGTGCCGCAGGGTGAACGACACCTTTCCGCCCTGGTCCGCCGAGAGCCGGCCGACGACCACGTTGCCTGGGTTGGCGGCGAAGTACTCGCGGGCGTAGGTGACACCGTCGGCGGTGTAGCCGACCCTGCTCACGGCTTCGCGCAGGCTCAACTCGCGCCGGTAGCCGGTGGGGTTCCGGGGGGCATCGGCGATGTCCAGGTGCAGGTCGCCGAATGTCTGGTAGGCGCCGAACCCGGTCTTGGCCTGGCCGAGCTTGGCCGCCACATCCGCGGTGGGCATCTTGCCGTCGCGGTCGATCTGTTGCTGGACGTCCGCTATGGCGTTCGGCCGCGGCGTCTTCCAGTTGCCGAAGTCGTAACCGCTGTGGCCGGGGCCGCCGGTCCACAGCGTCTTCTCGTTGAACTGGATCTGCTCGGTGGCCACGCCGCCGAACACCTTTGCGCCCAGGGGGCCGTTGCCGATGGGCAGGGCCTGCGTCTCCCAGTCCGTGGCGGGTTTGTCGTACCAGAGGGTCAAGTCATCGGGTGTCTGGTCGATCTCGGGAGCCGACAGCGGGCCTGCCTGCGCGGAGGCCGGTGCTGACAGCCCGGCGGCCAGGGTTAACAGGACGATCAGGCTGGCACTGAATCGTAGATATGGGGGGTGGGCCACTGATTCCTCCGATCACACGGCGGTCTCAACAAGGAGATAGCACCGAAATCACCCGGCAACAAGAGTGGCATCGGATGTTTTCAGGGCATCGGCAGCGCTCGCTGCGAGCCACGATCGGAGATCAGTGGCTTGACCACCTGTTATGCCTAGGCCATCGAACGGCATGCCGTTGTCCGGCTTGAAATGATCCGATGTCCGCGCAGGGAGCCGGCCCTACGGCCCTCGGGTGGTATCCGCCAGAGCGGCAGGCGACGAGCTGCCCCGTCGCCTGCCGCGATCGCCGGCTGAGCCAGGCGATCGGGGTGCCGGTGGAGCCTGGGCGACCAGGCGGCGGCCGGGAGAAAGTTTCAGGTCCAGCACGCGCATCGAATCTCGAAATTTTCGCTGACGGACCGATCGTCCGGCCCTGGCCGGCGAAGTCCGCGCCGGTCCGGCTCTTGCGGCCGGAGAATGCCGTGACCAGCGGAAAATGCCGCTGAAAGGCCTGCCACTGGCCTGGGTCGCCGGGTGTCGACGGCTCTGCGGACAGGGTTCGGCCATGCGCCGAAAACCGGATCCCACGTTTGTTTCATGGATTGACGTAATCAGAAACGCGGTCGTAACCTCGCCCCACCGACGCGGAGGGCCACAATGTCCGCCTTTATCCCTTTATTTCGAGGCAGGAAGGCGCTCGGCGGGCGAGCACCGTGGGTTCTGCTGACTACTGATCTACCAGGCCTCGGGGCTGATTCATCGACAACGACAAAGGTTCCTCCGACATTCAAGGATGGAAATAATGAAGCTGCTCAGTAGAACGTTACGGCGCCGGGCCCGATCGATCAGCGTTCCCGTGGTCACGGCCCTGGTCACCGCCGCCGCGCTGGGGGTGGTGACTGGGCCGGCACAGGCCGCCGCGACGCCGGTCGCCGGTGGTGTTTACACGCTGGCTTCCGCGTCCAGTGGCAAGTGCGTCGTCGTGACCGGCGCCTCGGCCGACAACGGCGCGTTGCTCATCCAGACCGCCTGCTCCGCGACCGCCACCGACCAGCACTTCAAGGCCGTGGCCCAGGGCGGCGGGTTCAATCTGGCCAACGGCAACAGCGGCCGATGCGTGGACGTGCCCAACAGTTCCACGGTCTCCGGCACCCAGCTCCAGCAGTGGGGCTGCGGTGACGGAGCCAAGGCCAACCAGCAGTGGACCTTCGCCCCTTCCACCGCCGCCGCCGGCAAGTACCTCGTCAAGAGCGTCGCCACCGGCCTGTGCGTCAGCAACAAGGACGGCTCCACCGCGGGCAACAACCCCGTCGTCGAGGAGACCTGCTCCGACATCGCCCGCATGCAATGGTCCTTCAACCCCATCTCATCCGACGGCCGGTCCTGGTCGAACAACGCCGACGGGTTCGCCGGCACCAGCGGTATGGGCACCACCACGACGACCGGCGGCGCGGCGGGAACCACGGTCACCGTGTCGACGTACGCCGACCTCGTGAAGTACGCGACGGCCAGCGCCCCCCACACCATCCGGGTCAACAGCGCGATCACCGTCACGCCGTACGGCACCGAGATCAAGGTCGCCTCCAACAAGACCATCGTCGGCGTCGGCACCCGGGGCCACATCGTCAACGGCGGCTTCTTCCTCGGCGCAGGCGTGAGCAACGTCATCATCCGTAACCTGACCATCCGCGACACCCGCATGGCCGACGACGATCCGGACGACAAGGAGTACGACTACGACGGCATCCAGATGGACACCGCCCACCACATCTGGATCGACCACAACACGATCACCCGGATGAACGACGGCCTGATCGACAGCCGCAAGGACACCAGCTACCTCACCGTGTCCTGGAACGTCCTGGCAGAGAACAACAAGTCGTTCGGCATCGGCTGGACCGAGAACGTCACCTCGCGTATGACGATCCACCACAACTGGATCCGCGCCACCAACCAGCGCAACCCCAGCACCGACAACGTCGCCTACGCGCACCTGTACAACAACCACCTGCAGAACGTCACCGGCTACGGCAACTACGCGCGCGGCGCCACCAAGATGGTGATCGAGAACAGCTACTACGACAACGTGAAGGACCCCTACTACAGGGACGATGCCGCCCAGCTCCGCCAGACCGGCAGCATCGTGGTCAACTCGGAAGGTCAGCAGGAGACCGGCGGCTCCGCCTTCACGCCGTCCTCGTTCTACTCCTACACGCTTGACCCCGCGTCGCAGGTTCCCACGCTCCTCCGCACCTACGCGGGCCCGCAGGCCAACATCGGCGTGTGATCGACGCCTCGGGCCGGCCACGGTGATCGTACGGCCGGCCCGAGGGGTCGCAGGCCGACACCGGAGCGCTCCCTCGTGACCTTGGCCGATGTGAATCGCTCAGCAGGGCCGGCGACCGGACATTCACCCCCCAGGGAAGGACGAACCATGCGCCACGGCACACAAGCATCGAAATCCAGGCTAGTCACCGCGATCGCGGTCGTTCTGGCGGTGCCCGCCACCGTCGTAGCCATCGCCACCGGAATCAGCTCGGCCGCCGCGACGCCGGTCGCCGGTGGTGTTTACACGCTGGCTTCCGCGTCCAGTGGCAAGTGCGTCGCCGTGACCGGCGCCTCGGCCGACAACGGCGCGTTGCTCATCCAGACCGCCTGCTCCGCGACCGCCACCGACCAGCACTTCAAGGCCGTGGCCCAGGGCGGCGGGTTCAATCTGGCCAACGGCAACAGCGGCCGATGCGTGGACGTGCCCAACAGTTCCACGGTCTCCGGCACCCAGCTCCAGCAGTGGGGCTGCGGTGACGGAGCCAAGGCCAACCAGCAGTGGACCTTCGCCCCTTCCACCGCCGCCGCCGGCAAGTACCTCGTCAAGAGCGTCGCCACCGGCCTGTGCGTCAGCAACAAGGACGGCTCCACCGCGGGCAACAACCCCGTCGTCGAGGAGACCTGCTCCGACATCGCCCGCATGCAATGGTCCTTCAACCAGGTCTCCGGCCCCACCACCCCTCCCACCACGGGAACTCCGACTGTCGCAGCCGACGGCACCGGGCGTTATCGGACCGTGCAGGCCGCGATCGACGCGGTGCCGTCCGGCAACGGCAGCCGCGTGGTGATCACCATCAAACCGGGTAACTACCGCGAGATCGTCAACGTCAACAAGCCCAACGTGACACTGCAGGGCCTGGGCTCGTCCCCGTCGGACACCGTCATCGTGAACAACCGCTCGGCGTACACCAGCGGCACCTCCGGCAGCTACACCGCCCTCATCTCGGCCCGCGACGCCGCCGCCACCAACCTGACCGTCTCCAACGACCTCGACGAGAGCACCATCCCCAGCGGCCACCAGGCCGTCGCCCTGCGGCTGGACGGCGACCGCACCACCCTGACGAACGTCCGCGTGCTGGGCGACCAGGACACCCTCCTCGTCAACGACTCGGCCCGCGCGTACGTCAAGAACTCCTACGTCGAAGGCACCGTCGACTTCATCTTCGGCGGCGGCACGATCGTGTTCCACAGCTGCGACATCTACGAGAAGCGCAGCACCGGTGGCCCCATCACCGCGGCCAGCACGGCCGCGACCAAGACGTACGGCTTCCTGTTCTGGCGATCGCGCATCAACGGCGCCGCCGGCAACGTGACCACGCTGGGGCGGCCGTGGCGCCCTGACGCCCAGGTGCTGTACCGGGAGTCGACGCTGAGCGCGACGGTCGCCACCGCGCAGCCGTGGACGAACATGTCATCCAACTCGTGGCAGAACGCCCGCTTCCTTGAGTACCGCAACAACGGGGCCGGCGCGGGCGTCAACGGCAACCGGCCACAGCTCAGCGACGGACAGGCGGCGACCTATACGCCGCAGAAGTACCTGGCCGGCAGCGACGGCTGGAACCCCGTCAGCTGACCCGAACCGCGCGCCGGGGCCGGAGCTGTGCCGGCCCCGGCGCGGACACCACGACGCCTGTCTCCGCGGCCCTCAGCCGCCGCCCTTGGAGAAGTGCTGGTAGTCCTTGGTGCCGGACCAGTAGCCGCCCCACTCCCAGCCGAGGCTCTCGAAGGCCCTGACCACGCGGTCGCCCGGGTTGATGACGCCCGGCGCGTCGACCGGGCGGTCGGCGAACTTGCGGGCGTTCTTGTGCGCGACCGAACCGTCGGCGGTGACGTACGGGTTCTCGCGCGGATTGATGTCGATGGCGCGGCCGTAGGCGTGCTTGGACCAGCTGCTGGAACCCGTCGCGGGACGGCAGTTGAAGGCGGAGGTGTTGTTCGCCTCGATCGAGTCGAAGTCGTCGCCTTTGTAGGCGTCCACGCGTTCCATCTTCTTGATGGGGAAGCGCCAGCCGTACAGCCGTTTGAAGACCTTCTGGATGTCGTCGGTGACCGCCTTGTGCACGACCAGTTCGCCGGTGTGGGCGCGGTCGTCGAAGCCCCAGTAGGTCATGGTGACCATGCGGAGGTCGCCGAGCGGGACGGGGCAGCCGGGGCGCCAGGAGTACGGGACCTGGGCACGCGTGACCTTGGACACCTTGGAGGTGAAGGCCGGCGGCGCGGTACGTGTCGGTGTGGGTGCCGGGGTGGGCGTCTCGGCTGTTTCGACCGTCTTAGTCGTCTGAGCGGTCGCGCCGGTCCCGGACCGTGAAGTCTGTACGGCGGCGCCTGTCTCGGACGTCTGCACGGCGGCGCCGCCCGACTCGCCACAGGCGGTCACGGCGGCGAGACAACCGATCGCCAGGAACGTTTTCCCAAGTGAGGCCATGTGTCAGCATAAGCGATCCGTGAGCGGGTCAGGTCCCAGGGTGATCGTGGCACTTCAGGGCCGCCGCGATCCATCGATGGGCGAAGGTCTCCTCCGGCGGCCATGGTGTGCCGTGGATGATCGCGATCAGCTCCCAGTATCTCTCGGCGCGCGGATCGTGTTCCTCGTAGCTCTGCCGTACGGCGGCGCGGAAGTCCTGGCCGTCACGCAGGCCGCGGCCCTCGGCCATGGTGGACATGATCACGTCGAGGACGGGGGCGGCGGCGGGGGATTCGGGTGGGATGCCGCCGTGATGGGCGGTGAGCGCTTGTTCGGTGGATTCGCGGTTGGATGTCTGCCAGGCGGTGATGTCCAGTTCGTCGACGTGTTCCCAGAAGTCGGCGGACTGGTCGCGCAGGCCGGTGCGGAAATCCTGGTCCGAGAGGAGCTCGGTGAGTTCGAGCCAGGCGTCGAGCTGTTCGATGGTGGGCTCGTCGGGCAGTTCGGGGACCATGCATTCGCTCAGTCCCGCGAGCCATCGGCCGCGTGCGCGGTTGTCGCCCGTGACGTCGTGGACGAACGTGTCGACGAGCGTGACCATCTCTCTGGCGCCCAGCCGGCCGAGGGCGTTGAGTCTGCGCAGGTCCTCGTCGGTGGGGTCACCGCGGTCCAGCGTGGCCCGCAGCACGGCGCGGGTGCGCTGCAGCGCCTTGAGCTGGGCCTCGACGGTGCGCAGGTGCAGGGACAGCACGTCGCGCAGTTCCCGGGCGCCGAGGTCGCGGATCGTCCGGAGGTCGACTCCGATCTCTCTGAGCGTGCGGATGGTCTCCAGGCGCGCCCGGTCCTCGTCCTGGTAGAGGCGGTAGCCGGCGGCGGTGCGCTCGCGCTCGGGGAGCACGCCGCTGTCGGAGTAGAACCTGATGGTCTTGACCGGCAGACCGGAGATCTTGGCAAGCTGGCCGATGGTGTACATATTCGTTTGAGCCTCCCGTTACTGGAGACTTTAGCGTGGCGGCATGGCGAAGAAGAAGATCATCCGTGTTGCCAAGGTGCAGGTGAAGGCGGGCGAGGCGAGTCCGGCCACGGTGGGCAAGGACCTCGGCCCGCTGGGCATCAACCTGATGGAGTTCTGCCGGCAGTACAACGCGGCCACGCAGGAGCAGCGGGGCTTCGTGGTGCCCGCCCTCATCACGATCTACGAGGACCGCTCGTTCGAGCTCGAGACGAAGAAGCCGACCACGGCCTCACTGCTGCGACACGCCGCGGGCGTCTCCGCCGGGAGTTCGCGGCCCGGCCACGTGCGGGCGGCGACGATCACCCGGGCGCAGCTTCGGGAGGTCGTGCTGGCCAAGCTTTCCGACCTCAACACCACGGATCCGGCTCAGGCGGAAAAGATCATCGCAGGCACCGCTCGGTCGATGGGCCTGGCCATTGTGGACTGATATTTCACGACATCGGATGCGCTCGCAAGATCTTTAATCGCACTTTCTGGGAAACTCTCGCGCAGATGTTCGATCCCGCGCTACAGTCGGTGGCACCGGATCGAACACTGGTTCGGACGCCGTCTTCCCAGGTGAGGAGTGTGTGATGACGATGCTGGCGGTTTCGGCGCCCAGCCTGGCACCCGCGTCACCCGCTCCCACCCGGCGTCCGACGCCGCACAGGCATGCGACACGCCGTAGCACTTTCTACGGAAATCTACGACGGCCGCTATATCCCGTCATAAAGTCCGAGAGCGTGGATCCCGTGCGCAACCCCTACGCCCCCGGAGCGGGGCAGCGTCCCCCTGAGTTGGCGGGGCGTGATCGTGAGCTGCAACAGTTCGAGGTCGTGCTGGAGCGGGTGGCTCACGGCCGACCCGAGCGCAGCATGGTCCTCACCGGGCTGCGCGGAGTGGGCAAGACCGTGCTGCTCAACACCTTCAAGTCGATGGCGATGCAGCGATTGTGGGGCACCGGGAAGATAGAGGCCCGGCCCGACCAGTCGATCAGGCGGTCGGTGTCGGCGGCCCTGCACATGGCGATCAGGGAGCTCGCGCCGCGGCACCGGGCGCCCGAGCGCATCGAGGAGTTCCTCGGCGTGCTGAAGGCGTTCGCGATGCGCGACCCCTCCGCGGCCAAGGGCACCTCGCACTGGTCGCCGGGCATCGACGTGCCGGCGAGCAGGGGGCGTGCCGACTCCGGCGACCTTGAGATCGATCTGACCGAGTTGTTCGTCGACGCGGCGTCGGTGGCCACCGATCTCGGGGTCGGCATCGCCTTGTTCATCGACGAGATGCACGACGTGCAGGCGCCTGATGTGTCGGCGCTGTGCGCGGCCTGCCACGAGTTGTCCCAGAGCGGTGGCCCCCTGATCGTGGTCGGTGCGGGCCTTCCGCATCTGCCCGCCGTTCTCAGCGCGAGCAAGAGCTATTCCGAGCGGCTGTTCAGATACGCGCGAATCGACAGACTCGATCGTGAAGCGGCCGACCTCGCGCTGATCGCGCCGGCCGAGCGTGAGGGGGTCGAGTTCACCCAGGAGGCCCTCGACGCGCTCTACGCGGCGGCCGACGGATATCCCTACTTCGTTCAGGCGTACGGCAAGGTCGCCTGGGATCTGGCCCTGCAGAGCCCGATCACCGCCGATGACGTGAAGCTGGCGGCGCCTGAGGCCGAGGAGGAGCTCGCGGTCGGGTTCTTCGGCAGCCGCTACGAGCGGGCCACCCCGGCCGAGCGCGACTACATGCATGCGATGGCCTCCATCGGTGACGATCCGGTCGCCACGGCGGAGGTCGCAGAGGCTCTCACCCGTAAGCCGTCGAGCCTGTCCCCAGCCCGTGACAGCCTCATCAAGAAGGGGCTGATTTACAGCGCCGAGCGAGGGCTGATCGCCTTCACCGTTCCTCACTTCGGCAAGTTCCTCCGCGCACAGCCCATCTGAGCGCCCCACCTGAGCACACCGTTCGAAGCAGACAGCCTGAAGCAGCCAGATTTGATACCAGCCGGTCCATGTGGATCCGTAGACCTCTATACGGCTTTCTAGAGGGGAAGCTAGAGAGCCGTATAGAGCTAAATCGTGCCCCGATCATCGGGGGATCTAAGCGTCTCTAGTCTCAAGCCGATACTGGGATAGATTCCGGCAGAGAAGGCACCGGCAGACCGTCGGCCCTGACCAGGGCCACCCGCACCGGTGCCCGCCGCCCGCTGAGATAGACCGCGAAGACGACGTCGATCGCTTCACCGTCGGGCAACCGGCCCGAATACGCGAAGAACCGCCAGCAGAGTTCACGCCAGCTGTCCTCCGGCTGACCGGTGACGAGCAGCGGCTCGTGCGAGCGCCACAACGCGCTCGACCGGAGCCGTGCCAGCGCCGTGTCCGGGGAGAACGGCCGCTGCTCACACGGTGCGCGATATCTCAGCCGCGCGAACGCCTCCTCCAGCTCAGGTGACAGTACGGCGAGCACCACCAGCCCGCCCGCCATCGCGCCGATCACGGTCCACGACAGCCCGGACACCACGTTCCACCCGGACATGGGCACCCAGATCGATCCGGCCGCCATCACCGCGAGGGCCACCGTCCTGCCGATCGACCGCACGCCGATCGGCCGGGCGCTCACCTCGCCGAAGCACCCGCAGCCCGCATCGGGACGCCGTCGCCGCAGTTCGAGCAGGACATAGACCGACAGTGAGAAGAACGCCAGCACTCCCCACCGGAAGAAGGGAAGCGTGGTCATGGCGAGACCGGCCGCCAGGAGCAGTTCACCGCCCGCGCAGACGACCAGGGCCGGAGTCCGCCATCGCTCCGGCACCAGCACAGCGGGCCCGAGCCGGGTCAGTGTGCCCGGCTCGATGTCGCTGCGTGCGGTCGTCACCTTCGCGGTCGCGCCCATGGTCAACAGGAAGACCAGCAGCGGCACCTGCGCCGCGGCGATCGCTTCGAACACTCTCTCACCCCAATCCGACCCGGGCATTGAAACAGCCCTTGGTCAGTTCCCCACCCAGTTCGACGAAAGAGATCGGCGACAGTTCCGCTACTCGTCCCCGCGGAGAGGTGCCGCATTCCACACATCGGTCACAAAAACGGCCGGCGAGACAACCGCAGGCGATGATCGGCATCACACACGAGCGTGCCGTGCAGACGTTCTTCACGGTCAGCATCGAACCCAGGGAAAGATACGGCAGGCCGACGCAGGAGATCCCGGAATCCTCACATCCGGCATCGGATCGTTCCAGCTGGGGATACGCGGCACCGCGCTCATCCTCATCGAAGGAGTCCGACCAGGTGATCGTGCCGGAGATCCGCGACTGTGCCCCGCCGTACGCGGGGGGCGGGTGCGGCACGGAGGTTGCCCGGTAGGCGGGTTGCGAGGTCGCGGGGAGTTGGGCCGAGCAGCCGCCGCCGTCCCGCGTCCCGATCGCGTCGAAGAGATATCCCGGCTCGAAGTTCGGGTGGCGCACGCGCAACCTGCCGGAGGCGCGGTAGGGGATGGTGACCGTGCGCCGGCCCCGGTGCGGGCCGGAGTCGAGCACGACGACCTGGTCCTTGCCTTCGGGCTCGATCGAGATGATCGTGCCGGTGATACGGGTGATGTCCGCCCAGATCCGGTCGACGACCCGGCCTTCGCGAATGGCGCGGAGGATCACGTGTGCTCCCACCGGCACATCGGTCGCGGCCACTGTGGCGCCACGCCAGGCGGTCGCCCAGGGGGCGATGACCAGACGCTCCTCCTCGCCCTCCGCGGTCTCCACGATGATCAGATGGGGGCTGATGTCGCGGACCTCGCCGATGATCGCATGCAGTGGATCACCTTCGCCGGGAGCGTGCCCGGCAGGCTCGACATTTCGGCCAAGGGCGGCGGCCGCCAGCACGCGGCGCCGGTCGATGGTCGGATCGGTCATCGTCGGTCCTATCTGGTGGCCAGGGCTGCTGCAGCTAGCCTCACACGCCTCGCGGAGTGGTACGCGCGGTTGTATCGGCAAAGAGCACATGCACCCGTTCCGGGTAGAAAATACCCATCCTTGGTGGAATGAGTTGTCTCCTGATTCCCAGCAACTTGATACCCGGGAGTCAAGCACCACCCGCAAGGCCCACGCGAAAGGGTCTTGCGCGCTCACCGCCACCGACCTTGACCGATCTTTGCCGTTGAGGGGGCGAAACCTGGATTGTGGTTCAGCCGGATTAGGGCGACCGGCTGCGATTCTGGCGACTAGGGAGCGTCTGGCAAATGGTGCCTGTCACGTGGTGACAGTGCCTGATTCTTCGGAACACGACTGGGATTGCGCTTGGACCAGACCCCACAGTCGTCGGCTTGGTGATCGCGATGAAACTGGAATCTGATGAGTTCCGTGTCTATGTCGAGGCCCGCGGGCCTGCCCTGCTCCGCGCGGCCTACCGGCTGACCGGGCACCAGGCCGACGCGGAGGATCTACTCCAGTCCGCGCTCACCAAGACGTATCTCGCCTGGGATCGCATCCAGGATCACGCGGCACTCGACGGCTACGTACGGCGGGCGATGGTCAACATCAACATCTCGTGGTGGCGCAGGAGAAAACTGGAGGAGTACCCGGCGGATGAGCTACCCGAGTCGCCTTCCGACGATCCCGGCGGTGGCGACCTGGGTCACGAAAGGCTCGAACAAGCCCTCGACCGGCTGCCCGACCGCATGCGCACCGCGATCGTGCTGCGCTACTACGAGGACATGACCGAGCCGGAGATCGCGAAGACCCTGGGCATCAGTGTCGGCACCGTCAAGAGCACGGTGTCCCGCGCCATGGCCAAACTCCGGGGCGACCTGGTCATCCCCGAACAACGCCAGCCGACGAGGTAGGTGCTTGTCCACGCACCGGCCTTCGGGTGAGACTCGGAGACCGGAGGTGTCGCCATGCTGCCCACGATCCCCGACTTCCCCCTCACCATCACCTCGATCATGCGACACGGCACGGGTCTCTTCCCCGATCAGGAGGTGGTCACCTACACCGGAGACGGATTCAGGCGGCAGCCGTACGGAGAGCTGGCGCGCGACGCGGCACGCCTCGCCAACGCGCTGCGCGGGCTCGGCGTCACCGGCGACCGGCGGGTGGGCACGTTCATGTGGAACACGGCGGAGCACCTGGCCGCCTACCTCGCGGTGCCGAGCATGGGCGCGGTGCTGCACACGCTGAACATCAGGCTGTTCCCCGAGCAGCTCGCGTACATCGCCAACCATGCCGAGGACGAGGTGCTGCTCGCGGACGCCACGCTGATCCCGTTACTCGCGCCGCTCCTGCCCGAACTGAAGACGGTCAAGCACGTGATCGTGGTCGGCGAGACGGACCTGACCGTGCCAGGCAAGGAGATCCATGACTATCGCGCGTTACTGGCGGCGTCGGACGACGACTACGCCTGGCCCGAGCTCGACGAGAGCACGGCTGCCGCCATGTGTTACACCAGCGGCACGACCGGGAACCCCAAGGGGGTCGTCTACAGCCATCGCTCGGCCTACCTGCACTCGATGTCGGTGTGCACGGCCAACGCGATGGGGCTGTCGGCCAACGATCGGATCCTCCCGATTGTCCCGATGTTCCATGCCAACGCCTGGGGCCTGCCGTACGCCGCCCTGATGGCCGGGGCCTCGCTCGTGATGCCGGACAGGTTCCTGCAGGCGCCGCACCTGGCGCGGATCATCGCGGCGGAGCGGCCGACGATGTCCGGCGCGGTGCCGACGATCTGGAATGACCTGTTGCGGTACGCCAGGGAGCATCGTCCTGATCTCTCCTCTCTCCGGCTCGTCGCCTGCGGGGGTTCCGCCGTGCCCGAATCGCTGATGCGGGCACTGCAGGAGGAGTTCGGCGTCTTCGTCGTGCAGGCGTGGGGGATGACCGAGACGTCACCGCTGGCCTCCATCGCGCACCCGCCCGCCGACGCCGACGACCCGTGGGCCTACCGGACGACGCAGGGCCGGCTGCTCGCCGGGGTCGAGGGCCGGATCGTGGGCGATGGCGAGCAGGTGCTGCCGAACGACGGCGAAGCGGTCGGCGAGCTGGAGGTGCGGGGGCCGTGGGTCACCACGTCCTACTACCGCGACCCGGACGTCTCTCGTTTCCATGATGGCTGGCTGCGCACCGGAGACGTCGGCCGCCTCGACGCACAGGGCTTCGTCACCCTCACCGACCGGGCCAAGGACGTCATCAAGTCGGGCGGCGAGTGGATCTCCTCGGTGGAGCTGGAGAACCTTCTGATGGGCCATCCGGCCGTGGTGGAAGCCGCCGTGATCGGTGTGCCCGACGAGCGGTGGGGCGAGCGTCCGCTGGCCTGCGTGGTCGTGTCGGGTACGGCGAACGCCGAGGAACTGCGCGCTTACCTGGCGAAACGCGTGGCTTCGTGGCAACTGCCGGAGCAGTGGGCGTTCATCGAGGAGGTGCCGAAGACATCGGTTGGAAAGTTCGCCAAGCGGGTGCTGCGTGCCATGGCCTCGGAGGGAGAACTATCGGTCATTCGAGTGTGACCTCCATCCGCGCCCAGGAGTCATTCGGGTGTGACTCCGGCGGTGGCGCAGGGCCGTACGACGTCGCGGATGATTCGCAGGGCGGAGAGCAGGCCGTCGAGTTGCCCGGGTGTGAGCAATCCGGTGAACCACTTCTCGATGTCGGCCAGGTGGGCGGGCAGCAGCCGCTCCAGTTTCTCCGCGCCCGCGTCGGTGAGCACGGCGTACGACGCCCGGCGGTCGGTCGGGCACGCCTCCCTCTTGACCAGC
This sequence comes from Dolomitihabitans soli, assembly GCF_022213955.1. Classification (GTDB taxonomy): domain Bacteria; phylum Actinomycetota; class Actinomycetes; order Streptosporangiales; family Streptosporangiaceae; genus Streptosporangium_A; species Streptosporangium_A soli. The sequence continues at coordinate 127,275 of NZ_JAKNTW010000034.1, forward strand.
CCGTCGCGTTCCAGCCTGTCGACGACCCGGGTGACCCCGCTGGTGGACAGGCTGGTCTGGCCCGCGAGATCGGTCATGCGCAGTCGGCGATGCGGTGATCTCGCGATCCGGATCAGCGTCTCGAAGTCGACGTCGGACAGTCCCGTGGCGGCGATGGCCGGGCTCATCTTCGTCATGAGGCCGGTGTGGACCTCGGTGAGCAGGCCGATCGCGGTGAGCCGGGGATCGTCGAAGGGAAGCACGGTCACAGTGTAGATGACGATAGTTGACGGGCGGAATATTCCTCGTGTAGATATCTGTTGTCGCAAACATCCGCACAGCAATCATCTCTGCCGAGGAGCACACAGCATGAGCACCCGCGCCTGGGAAGGCCTCACCATTCCGGCGGCCGGCACCTTCGACCTCGACGGTGCACACACCCGCATCGGTTTCGTGGTCAAGCACATGATGGTCAGCAAGGTTCGCGGCAACTTCGGGGAGTTCTCCGGCAGCGTCACGATCGCGGAGAACCCGCTGGAGTCGACCGCCGAGCTCACCGTCAAGACGGGGAGCATCGACACCCGCTCCGCCGACCGCGACACCCACCTGCGCAGCGACGACTTCCTCGCCGCCGACAAGTTCCCCGAGCTGACCTTCCGCACCACCCGCGTGGTCAGCCAGTCCGGTGACGAGTTCACCGTCGCGGGCGACCTCACCATCCGCGACGTCACCAAGGAAGTCGAGCTCACCGTCGAGTACGGCGGCGCCGGCACCAACCCCTGGGGCCAGGAACTGTGGGGCTTCTCCCTCACCACCGAGTTCGACCGCGAGGACTTCGGCCTCACCTGGAACCAGGCCCTTGAGACCGGCGGCGTCCTCGTCGGCAAGAAGGTCAAAGTCGAGGTCGAGGGCGAAGCCGTACGGCGCGCCTGACGTTGTCCACAGCTTTATCCACATCCTTTGTCCACAGCCTGTGGACAAAGGATGTGGCACGAGCCGCCCCGGTGAGCCAATCCGCTTTGCCGCAAGGCCGCAAGGCCGGTACGCTGTCCTGAGCCAACGTGGCTACCAGGAGGTTTCGCCTAGTCAGGTCTATGGCGCCGCACTGCTAATGCGGTTTGGGTCTACAGCCCATCCGGGGTTCAAATCCCCGAACCTCCGCAGCTCAAAGGCCCTCTCCCGATTCCGGGGCGAGGGCCTTTTGGATCTCCGAACACTGCTGAGGTTGCAGTTCGGGTTGCAGTTGTCAGGCATCGCCCCAGAGAGCGGCGCCCATTCGCGTGCTCGCGTCCTGCATCAGCACGCCGGCTACGTGGGTGTATCGCTCCGTGGTGGTGACCCGAGCGTGGCCGAGGATCTCCTGAACGACACGGATGTGCACCCCCTGTTCGACTAGGAGCGTCCCCGCTGTGTGGCGCGCGTCGTGGAGGCGGGCATCTCTGACCCCGGCTCGCTTGAGCAACGCTTTCCACATCTTGTAGTCCTCGCTGCGCTCAATCGGCCTGCCGTGCCGGGTGGCGAAGACGAGGTCATGATCCTCCCACTGGTCGCCCGCTCGCTCGCGTTCCGCCTGTTGCGCGTCGCGATGTGTCCTCAGGAAGGGCAGCAACTCGGGAGGGCACTGAAGAGTGAGCTTGCTCTTTCCTTTGCGCTGTCGGAAGATCATGCCGCCGCCCGTGCGCTTCGGGCAACGGTCCGCGTGGCCGGTACATCCCTTGGGGCACGATCGCTTCGGGCACGTGTGACCGTGGCGCTTGCAGACCTTCGGGCAGTCCGGCCGATGCTTGTGCTCGGTACACCGCTTCTTGCACGGCCAGCGGTGCCAGTCATTGCCGCATGCGTGGGGATCGTCGCAACCGTGCTCCCACGGCTTGCGCTGCACCTGGTACCACGCCTTGATCACGCCGGTCTCCAGGTCGACGAAGGACCACCGGAGGCCGAGCGCTTCCCCCTGCCGGATGCCCAGTGAGAGCGCGACCGACCACCGTGCGGCGTTGCGCCTGGTCCTGGCCGCTTCAAGGATCTTCCGTGCCTCGTGACGAGACAGCGGCTCAAGATCGGGATCATTCGCCACGGGCGCATCGATCAGTGTGGCGACGTTCCTCGTGATCTTGCTACGCCGAATGCCGATCTTCAGCGCGCGGGAGATGATCCGATGCACCTTGAGAACCGTGCTGGACGAGAGCCCCCGTTCGAGCATGGTCGTATACGCCTGGTCGAGGTGCTCGGGGGAAAGCTTGTCGAGGCGGTGCCTGCCGAGTAGCGGAATGATCCAGTTACGGGTCTTGGATTGGTAGTCATCCAGTGTCCGGGGTGCCATCGTGCCCGAGGCGACGAGCCGCTCACAGATCACGTCGAGGTACTCCGTCATCCATTCGCCGACCGTGGGGGCCCGGCCGGGTTTGCTGACGTGACCGGCCTCCCGTTGGCCTTCCAACTCGACGACCTTGGCGGTTACCTCAGTTTCGGTCTTGCCCTTGCGGTGTCGGCGGTCGGGGGAGCCGTCCGGTTTGATGCCGACCGTGACCCAGCCGTGCCAGAGACCATCCTTACCGAGGAAGATGGACGAACGACCGTTGGGCTTTCTCGCGGCCATCAGGCCACCTCCTTACGGGAAAGACCGGCATAGGCCTCCAGCGCACGGGCGTACTCGTGGAGAGCCCAACGAGGAACCAGCCGATACCCCTCGTCCTTGATTGACTGGAGTTCGCCTGTCTTGATCAGGCGGAAGACGGCTGTGCGGCTGATGCCGAGGAGCACGGCTGCGTCCTTCGGGCGGTAGAAGAGTGGTTCCATGTCAGGCCGCCTCTCCGATTGCCGAAGGATCTTGTCCGGTTGCTTGGGCTTCCAAGTCTTGGAGGTGGGCACGCCATCGCTGGCGTTCGTGGACGGACCGCAGGAGTCGTACGGCCAGCGGCGGCACGTTGGCGTCCCCTTGAGGGACCGGTCGCCAGATGTAGCGGTGGGGGTCGGCGGGTTCGTCTGGTTGGCCGAGGGCTTCCAGGACCCATGTGCGGCGATCCTGTTTGTGTTCGGTGAGGGTCTTGTTGGACCACTTGCGGGAGACCAGGACGCGACGTCCGGCGTAGCCGAGGTGGTCGGGCTTGTGGGCTTTGCCCCGGCACCGGCCGGGCATCATCCCCGGCTTGGCGTTCTTGGGCTGGACGCCGTAGCGGAGCCAGTTCGGGCAGGCCGGCGAGCACGGTTCGTAGCGCAGCGCCTCAGCCATGCGCGCGGCGTGGTCGCGCTGCCGGGCGTTGTCCGGGTCGAGAGTGTCGGCGATGGATTTGGTGAGGTACTTGGACAGATACCGGATGCACTGGTCGGCGTCCGGAGTGCCGGCGAAGACGCCTTGCACGTCGACCTGTTGGCCGAAGCGGAGCACATGCAGCGGTTCGGCATCCTCGTCGGCGTCGAGCTGGTCGAGCGCTTGATCCCAGGTGGGCAGGACTTCCCCGGTTGCCGGGTCGAGGTAGCCGACGCCATCGGCCCACGCGGGCAGGTGGTCGCCGTCGAAGACGACCTGATCCGCCGGGGGCCACCACACCTGGTGGTAGGTCGCCGCCGCTATCTGCTTGATCTCCGCACGTGGGAGGGTGCCGCGGATGGCCATGTGCAGGTGCGGTGCGAGCCGTTTCTGTGTTTCCACTGATGCGAAGTACTGGACGTCGTAGCCCGCGACGCGGCGAAGGTTCTGCACGAACCGGTCCACCAGTTTGGCGAAGTGCAGCGCGTCCCGAGCGGCCCGCGCGTAGTCGTAGCTGTCGGGGTCGACGGGGACAGCGTTCATGATCTTGCCGTAGGAGGGGAGGGTGAGGGTGACGAACAGCGACGGCCGGTAGACGTTCCCGCCGGAGCTGGTGAAGGTCCGCCCGAGGGTGGTGTCCCGCCGGGTTCGCTTGGGCAGGTCCGGCGCGTCCTGCCGCCGCCGGGTGGAGCGGTTGCGCTTGGAGGCGGTGCGGCCGAGCACGTTGCCCCGCATCCCCGCCTCGCTGATCTCCTCATCGATGCCGACGACGGCCGCATCCAGGTCTGCCGTGTCTTCGCCGGCGGATGCGGCTTCATCGCGCTGGGCTTGGACGTCGGAGCGGAACTCGATCAGCCAGCGTTGATCCTCGTTCGGCTCGTCGGGAGTGACGGCGGGTTCGGCCTCCAGGTGCCAGCCCTCGCGGCATTGGGCCATGCGGAGCTGCCGGTTGCGCTTGGCACACGGCGGGCACTTGGCGTCGAGGGTGGCACCGCAGGGGACATCGACGATCTCTGTCTGTCCGGTGTGAGTGTCGGTCCGTTTGAGCGCGATCGGGCGGATGCACACCCCGTAGCGTTTGGCGACCTCTTCGACGACGTCCCGCGCGATGGGCATGGCTTGGCGGACGGCGCGGGGTAGGGCACGGTCGTGGGGGTCGGTCATGAGTTCCTCCTCTCGTCGAGGTGGTCGGGGATGACGGTGACGCGGTGGCCGCACTCGCGGCACTCGACCAGGCCCCGCATGGCGTCCAGCCACAGGGCGTCGAGGGCGTGGCAGTCGGCGCAGCGCAACCCGTCCAGGAAGTGAGCCAGCGTCATACGGCCTCACCTCCCGCGTACTCGTTCGCCATGGCTTTGATGTCGGTGTCGGAGACGTAGGCCGCGCGGACCCGCACCGGATCGGGTGAGGTCTCCAACCGGACATAGGCCACCCCGGCACCCAGTTCCGGACGGGGAGAGATCAGGTCGGCGTGCGCGCCGCGATCCCGTGCGCCGTCGCCCAAGACCATGTCGACCTGTTCGGACTCGTCCAGCCGTAGCGCGATCTTGTCGGGGAACAGGTTGCGGATGTTCATGACCTCTTTACGCGGGTCCTGCAACGCGGCCAGGACGCCGACGCCGACCGCACGACCCTGGGTGGTGAGCGTGGCCAGCGCGGCGGTGATGCGGTGCCTCAGGTGCTTGTCGGGTTGATAAGCGGTGAGGAACGCCACCTCATCCACCACCACCAGGACGAACGGGTCATCGGTGGTGGGGACGTGGGAGCGCTGGACTCCGGCGAACCGGCCCGCCCGTTCCTGCATGACTTTGACGGCCTCATCGAGAAGGTCGGCGCACTGTTCGGGGTCGGCGGCGTACCGGTCCCCGAACAGCCGGCGGCCGTAGGACAGTTCCATCAGCTTGGGATCCAGCGCCCAGATCTGGACCAGGCCCGCCGCCGTCGCGGGGAGCAGGCCGCGGATGATGGACCAGATCCACGAGCCTTTCCCCGATCCGGTGGCCCCCGCGACCAGGACGTGAGTTCCGTGGAGGTTGAGCCGGTACGGCGTGCCGTCCTCGCACGTGCCGATCTCGACCGGCCCCACATCCGCTAACTGCGGGGTGGGCACGGCGGGGAGCGGTTCGGCGAGCGGGGTCACGGCGCGGGAAGGTGAGGAGCAGCCGACCGGCCCGAGCGATGGAGATGCGGCAGGTGGTGGCGCCGAAGCCGTGGGCGAGGTGATCGGCGCGTTTGGTCCAGTCCTCCACCGCCTGCCCCTTCAGCATCGTGACGGTGACGTGGTCGGCCCAGCCGTCGCAGGTGACGCGGAGCAGTCGGGGGAGGTAGTCACGGCCTCGCAGGTTCCGGCCGAGCCCGGAGACGATCATTACGGGTTGCCAGTGCCGCCGGTAGATCCAGAAGCGTCGCCAGAACGCCAGCAGTCGCCACCCGGCCAGGCGGGCGAAGGAATCACGATCAATCAGCGCCCATCCGGTCAGACCGGAGACGACGAAGGTGGTCAGGGCCGCAGCCAGGGGCCAGCCGTACAGGACGCCCAGCGCCACCGGGACGGCTACGGCGGTCATCGCTATGGGGTGGGTAAGGATCGTGCGGATGAGACCGGCCAGGACGCGCCAGGCGAAGATGATGATGGTGAGGATGGCCGGGGTGGACACGACGGCCGGGCGGAAGACGACGGCGGTGTCGGGGGTGGTGGAGACGAGGTTGCGTGTCTCGTCGCCGGGCAGTTTTCTGAACATTAGGATCAGGACCTCTCGTGATTTCGCAGTCAGGGAGAACCGGGGGCCGCCGGAAGTTGCACCTTCTGGCGGCCCCGCTTGCATGACTCAGGCCGCCGTCTGGCCGGCCCGCTCGGGACGAGTGGCCGGAGGATTACCCCGACCGTTGGCCAGGCCGACGAACATGCGCTCCACCGACCTCGCGAAGTCGTGGGCTTCGCGGGCGAGCTGGCGGGCGAACGCGACGTCATCAGCGGTGACCATGTCGCCGGCCGAGGTGGTGACCAGGACCGAGGTGGCGCCGAAGTCGAGGATCAGTACCGGGGTGCGGCAGGGGTAGGGGTGGTTGGTGGCGTGTGCGCCGTGTCCGGTGTTGAGGTTGATCACGCTGGTCGGGCGGTTCCTGCGTCGGGACATCAGGCGGAGTCCTTTCCGGAGGTGGCGGGGGCGGGCTTGCCGTTGGCGGCTGCTGGGGTGCGGGGGGCGTGCATGTGGCGGGCGCGGATGGAGTAGGCCAGGCGTCCGGTGGCCTGGTTGACGTACGGGGTGACGGTGATGTCGTCGAACTCCACCGGGGTGAACGGCAGCCCGGACACCGGGGCCGGGGGTACGGGCTGGTCGGTGGAGAGGATTTTGATGGCGAGGGTCTTCTGTGCGGCTTTGAGGGTGGGGTCGCCGTCCATGACGGGGACCTGCCAGACGGGTTCGCCGGTGTGCTTGTCGCGGGCCTGGACGAACCGTTCTTTGGTGGAGGCGTCGAAGTCCTTGACCTTCTCGACCTCGCCGACGATGTAGCAGCCGTGGGGGAAGAGCATGGGGTAGGTGATGGGGATGGGTCCGTGTAGTGCCATAACAGCTCACTCCTTGTATTGACTGACAGACACTTAACCTATCAAGTACTCAGAGGATAAGAGAGCCTGCTTGGTAGGTCAAGTACCTAAGCGGGCTTTCGTGTGTAAGACTCGGCTAACCGATCGGGTAGGCGTCTTCCAGCTCATGACGGTCAGCGGGGAGAAGAACCTCCACCGCCACCAGCGCACGCCCGGAGGCGTCCTTCACCGTGCCGTACACACCCAGCAGCGGCGTGTTCTTCGGCATGGCGAGCTGCTTGCCCTCCTGCGTGGTGGGCATCCGCGCGGTGATCTGCTCCGCGACGTGATCGAACCGCACGCCCTTACGCGCCTGGAGATGCTCGCGAATGCCCTCATCCAAAGGTGCCGCCGTGGTCAGGT
>NZ_JAKNTW010000035.1 GCF_022213955.1 Dolomitihabitans soli
TAGCGGTGGGGAAACACCCGGTTACATTCCGAACCCGGAAGTTAAGCCCTCCAGCGCCGATGGTACTGCACCGGGGACGGTGTGGGAGAGTAGGTCACCGCCGGACAAACATTTGATGTTTGTCGTTGTTGGAAGTTAGGCCTGTACGGTTTCCGTGCGGGCCTTCTTCTATTTCTGGCTGCTTCCACGATTCAACTCTTTGAGCACCCTTCGAGCAGGGGTTGTTCAAGTTCCTGAAGGGTTCGGTTTCGTGGCGGATGCCCAGGATCGGCAGGACTCGTTTGATGCAACGCGCGATCCGATCCTCGTTTCCCAGGAAGCCCATCGGGGACACTCGTTGAACCCCGAAACCCGGTAGCGTCCAAGCCATGCCCGCCTTAGCGATCGCAGGCCTGATCCTGCTCGCCATACTCGCCGTCTTCCAGATCGCCCTTGCTGCCGGAGCGCCCTTGGGCCGCTTCGCCTGGGGCGGCCGGCACGACGTGCTGCCTCGAAACCTGCGGATCGGGAGCGTGGTCGCGGTCCCGATCTACGCTGTGTTCGCGCTGTTCCTACTGAGCAAAGCCGGCCTGGTGTCGATCATCGGCGAGCCGCTGTTGACGATCGGGATGTGGGTGATCGTGATTTACCTGGGGCTGGCTTCGGTGCTGAACCTGTTGTCGCGCAGCAAGTTCGAGCGCTCGGTGATGACACCGGTCGCGCTGGTGATGGGGACGGTGTTCCTGGTGGTGACGTTGACCACGTAGCAGCGGGCACGCTGGCGCGGTGTCGACGTTCGAGCCACTCCGCAACTTGCGACATCGCTCGAGCGGCTCCGATCGCCTTCGCCGACCGGTCGCCCACCTGGGCAGCGGTGGGTGACCGCCGAGAGCGGCTGGTGGCGGATCTGAGCGTCGCCACCTGAGCAGGTGGCGACGGATGCCGATCGCTTCTGAGCAATTCGCCGGCTGTGCCACTGCGCTGTGGGATGCGTGGCCGTGCTGCTTCCGTTTGGCGCCGTGGCCCATGGCATCGCCCAGTTGCCGGGTTGATCCCACCCCTGCCGCCTGACGCCGCCGTCTTACCTCGCCGTCATCCGTTCGAGACGTCAATCGATGGGCTATGGGGATGGGCGAGGCCGGGAGTGGGGAGTCAGTAGGGTTGGAGCGTGGAATATCGTGCGGTGGAGAGCGCCATCATGGGACGCGGCGTGGAGTGGCAGTTCGATCCGACGCTGGACCGGATCGTCGCGTTGATGGATCTGCTCGGGTCGCCGCAGCGGGCGTTCCCCGTGGTGCACATCGCGGGCACCAACGGGAAGACGAGCACGGCGCGACTGGTCGAGACGCTGCTGTCGGAGCGCAACCTCCGGGTGGGGCGATACACGAGTCCGCACCTGGCCTCGATTCGTGAGCGGATCTCCGTCGACGGCGAACCGCTCAGCGAGGAACGCTTCGTCGAGGTCTACCAGGACGTCGCGCCGTACCTGGAGATGATCGACAAGCAGGTCGGCAAGCTGTCGTTCTTCGAGACGCTGACCGCCATGGCGTTCGCGGCGTTCGCCGACGCGCCTGTCGACGTCGCGGTGATCGAGACCGGGATGGGCGGCACGTGGGACGCGACGAACGTGGCCGACGGCACCGTCGCGGTGATCACACCGATCTCCCTTGACCACACCGACTATCTCGGCGCGGACGTCGAGACGATCGCGGTGGAGAAGGCCGGCATCATCAAGCCGGCCGCGACCGTGGTGCTGGCGCAGCAGGAGCTGTCGGTGGCCGAGGTGCTCATGCAGCGGGCGGCCGAGACCGAGGCCGTGGTCGCGCGTGAGGGCCTGGAGTTCGGGGTGCTGGCCAGAGAGGTCGCGCTGGGTGGCCAGATGTTGCGACTCAAGGGCCTCAAGGGCGTCTACGAGGAGATCTTCCTGCCGATGTACGGCGAGCACCAGGCGAACAACGCCGTCTGCGCCCTGGCGGCCGTCGAGATCCTCAGCGCGGGAGGGGATCCGCTCGCCGAGGACATGGTGCGGCAGGCGTTCGCGAAGGCCACGTCACCGGGGCGGCTGGAGATCGTCCGCCGGGGACCCACGGTGCTGGCGGACGCGGCGCACAACCCGGCCGGCATGATCGCCACGATCGAGGGGCTACAGGAGTCGTTCGACTTCACCACCCTGGTCGGGGTGGTGGCCGTGATGGCCGACAAGGATGTTCACAGCCTGCTGGAACTGCTGGAGCCGGTGCTGGCCGAGGTTGTGGTCACCCGTAACTCCTCGCCCCGTTCGATGAGCCCGGCGGAGCTGGCGGAGGTGGCGGAGGGGCTGTTCGGCGCCGAGCGGGTCACGGTCGCCGAGCGGCTGGACGAGGCGATCGACCTGGCTGTGGGGCTGGCCGACGCGGCGGGCGAGTTCGGCTCCGGGGTATTGATCACCGGGTCGGTGGTGACGGCGGGCGACGCGCGGTTCCTGCTGCACGCGGAAGGCGTCTAGGGGGAGTTCATGATGTTCGAGGTGACGCCCGGCATGCGGCGGTTGTGTGCCACGGTGCTCGGCATGGAGGCCGTGGTGGTCGCCCTGATCACACCGGTGGCGATCAATCTGTACGGGGTCGCGCCCGGTACCGCGGTGGCGGTCGGGGTCGGTCTGGCCGTCGCCTGCGTGCTGATCGCGGGCATGCTGAAAAGGCCCTTTTCGTACCTCGCCGGAAGTTTGCTCCAGGTGCTCGTGATCGCCACGGGTTTCCTGGTCTTCCCGATGTTCTTCCTTGGAGTGATCTTTGCGGCGCTGTGGATAACGGCCATATTCGTCGCTCGCCGTGTCGAAGGCGTGACTTCGCGCTAAAGTCGGCGGACATGGCCGTCCCCCCAACTCAACCGTCCCAGGCGGTGACTGCCGCCCCCGCGGGGCTGGCCCGTGCCCTGCGGATTCCGTGGGCGCACGACGTCATCCTCGGGCTGCTCATCGTCGCGGTGCTGCCGCTGGCGATCGTCGCGATTCCCAACACCATCTCGGTGGTGGCCGCGCTCTTGCCGCCCCATGTCTTACCGACCGACATGGTCAGGGCACACGGGCTCGCGCTACCGGCGATGATGGTGACGGTTCCGCTCGCCGCAGTGGTGATCCGGCGCCTCAAGGCCCCGCCGTTGCTGGTCGGCGGGCTGACCCTGCTCGCTCTCGCCGACATCGCCGGCGGCTTCGCCGACTCGGTGTTCATGGTCGGAGCCCTGCGGGTGGCGCACGGCGTGGGCGCGGGCCTGTTGATTCCCGCCACACTGGTGGCCGTGTGGGGCCGTGCCCCGCAGCTGAAGGCCGTGTGGGCCGCCATGCTGGCGATCAGCATGGTCTCCGCGCAGGCGCTCGCCCTGTGGCCGCTCGACGACGTGGACACCTGGCGCGTGACCCTCCAGCCCTATCCCATGCTCACCGGCATCGCCCTCGCTCTCGCCGCCGTCTACCTGGTGGTGTGGCTGTCCGGTGGCGAGGGCGACTCCGGCCACGAGCCGGCGGCGGCCGAGCGAGGGCGGCTGCTGCTCGCCGCCGTGCCCGCCGCCGTGATCGGGGTGGTCGCGCTCGGCGCCACCTTCGACTGGGCGCCCGACGTCGTGTCGATCGCCGCCCTGGTGTCCTTGGTCACCCTGCTGGGCTTGGCCGCGACCGGCACGTTCGACGGTGTGGCGGGCCGTACGACCGCGTTCACGATGGTGGCCGTCGGGGTCGTGATCCTGCCGACCTCCGCACAGGTCACGAACATGGAGCTCGGTGGTCTCGGCGGGCCCGGTCTGTCCGGGCTCTGGCTCCCGTTCGCGCTGGCCGGGCTCGCGGGGCTGGTCGTCGCCGTGTCGGCCGCCCGCGCCGGGCAGGCGTCGATGTCGCGTCTCGGGGCCGCCGGGCTGCTCACGGTGGTCGTGGGCCTGTGCGCGGTGCGTCTGCTGGTGCCGGCGGAGGGCGGGATGACGCTGCTGGTGCCGTACGGGCTGCTCGCCGCCGGTGCGGCCGTGGCGCTGGTCGCCGCCCTGCGGACGACCGGGGTCGGTGCGGCGCTGTTCGCGTTGTCGCTCTGCTTCCCCGCGATGCTGGCGGGCTTCCTCCTGGGCAGCGGCTTCCAGCTGTCCGGCCTGCGCGCCGCGACCACGCCGCAGGCCCTGGTCGACGCGCTCGTCTCGGCGATGTGGGTGTGGGCGCTGGCGGCCGGCTTCCTGGTCGTCCTGGTGATCGTGCTGGGCGCGTTGCTGGCCCGCCGTCGCCCCGCGAGGCCGGGTACGGCAGGCGAGGCAGGCGGCGTGGCCGGCTCGGACGGCGAAGTCGCAGCCGCCGTGCTGTCCGGTGCTGAGTCGCGGCCGGTGGCGCCGTCCGACGGCAGGACGTGGCCGGTGGTGCCGTCCGGTGGCGAGTCGCAGACCGCCACGGTGGCCGAGGACGGATGGCGGCGAGCCGCAGAGCCTGGGGGGAACGAGCCGGAGGCGGTCCCGACGTCCCAGGGCGAGCCCCGGCGGGGCGCGTCGTTCGAGGGCAGGTCGTGGCCGTCGGTGCCGTCTGGCGGGGAGTCGCCGCGGGTCGCCGGCTCCGAGGATGAGCTGCGGCGGGGCGTGCCATTTGAGGGCGCGTCGGCGCCGTCCGGCGGGGAGCCGTGGCGGGGTGTGTCGTTCGAGGGCACGTCGTGGCCGTCGGTGCCGTCTGGCGGGGAGTCGCCGCGGGTCGCCGCGTCCGAGGATGAGCCGCAGCCGATCGTGCCGCCGATGCGTGTGGGGGAGGACGTCCCGGCGGAGGAGGCGGAGCCGCCTGCGGAGCCGCCACCGGTGTCTCCGCCGCCGTCTCCGCAGGTGCCGCCGCCGACACCCTCGCCCGAAAGCCCGAAGGACGACTGACACACGGGGGGTGACCGGCGTCGAGCACGGCGAATCCCGGCGGGGACGGTAAGCTTCGCCGCGTTCACCCGCTTACCGCGAGACATTCCATGTTCGAAGGAGAACTTCAGTGTCCGAGCGCACTCTTGTCCTGATCAAGCCCGACGGCGTGGCGCGCGGGCTCGTCGGCGACGTGATCGCCCGCGTCGAGCGCAAGGGCCTCAAGCTCGTGGCGATGGACCTGCGCACCCTGGACGCCGACACCGCCAAGGCCCACTACGCCGAGCACGCGGAGAAGCCGTTCTTCGGCGAGCTGGTCGAGTTCATCACCTCGGGGCCCCTGGTGGCCATGGTCCTCGAAGGCCCGCGCGCCATCGAGGCGTTCCGCGCCCTCGCGGGCGCCACCGACCCGGTGAAGTCCGCCCCCGGCACCATCCGCGGCGACCACGCTCTGGAGATCGGCGAGAACATCGTGCACGGCTCCGACTCCCTCGAGTCGGCCGCGCGCGAGGTCAAGATCTTTTTCCCTGACCGTTTCTGAACGCACGTGCGGACGAGGGGCGCCGGGTATCCCGGCGCCCCTCGCTGTTTGTGCCAGGGCTGTTCGTGCCGGGGTGGTTCGTGCCGGGGTGGGTGCGTCCGCGCAGCCGCAGACACCTGGCGTGCTGATGCCGGGTGACGTGGCGGTGGGGCCGCGCGGCACGGGGGTGATCTGAGGAGGGGAAGATTTTTGGGGGGCCGGGGGGCTCTTTGGGGGCACGGGTGGGTACGTCACGTTACGATTCGAATGCGGTGCGTTACTGGACGCGACGACGACGTATGGAAGGCCCCTTCGCCATGGGTAGCAAGCTCGCTTTTCTCGGCCGTGACATGGCGGTGGACCTAGGTACGGCGAACACCCTGGTCTACGTGCGTGGCAGGGGAATCGTGCTCAACGAACCCTCGGTCGTCGCGATCAACACCACCAGCGGGAAGATCGTCGCAGTCGGCATCGAAGCGAAACGTATGATCGGCCGCACCCCGGGCAACATCATCGCGATCCGGCCGCTGAAGGACGGCGTGATCGCCGACTTCGAGGTGACCGAGCGGATGCTCCGCTACTTCATCCAGCGGGTGCACAAGCGACGCCATTTCGCCAAGCCGCGCATCATCATCGCGGTTCCCAGCGGCATCACCGGCGTGGAGCAGCGTGCGGTGAAAGAGGCGGGATACCAGGCGGGCGCGCGGAAGGTCTACATCATCGAGGAGCCGATGGCGGCGGCGATCGGCGCGGGGCTTCCGGTGCACGAGCCGACCGGCAACATGGTCGTCGACATCGGAGGCGGCACCACCGAGGTGGCGATCATCTCGATGGGCGGCGTCGTCGCCAGTCAGTCGATCAGGGTCGGCGGCGACGAACTCGATCAGACGATCATCACCTTCGCCAAGAAGGAATACTCCCTGATGCTCGGTGAGCGCACCGCCGAGGAGATCAAGATGGCGATCGGGTCCGCCTGTGCGATAGAGGACGAGAGCCACGCGGAGGTCCGGGGACGTGACCTGGTCAGCGGGCTGCCCAAGACGATCGTGATCTCCGCCCACGAGATCCGTAAGGCCACCGAGGAGCCGATCAACGCGATCGTCGACGCGGTCAAGACCACACTCGACAAGTGCCCTCCCGAGCTGTCCGGCGATCTGATGGACCGGGGCATCGCCCTCACCGGCGGTGGCGCGCTGATCAAAGGTATGGACGAGCGGCTGAGGGACGAGACGGGCATGCCTGTCCATCTGGTGGACAACGCCCTCGACTCGGTCGCGCTCGGCTCGGGCAGATGCGTCGAGGAGTTCGAGGCGCTGCAGCAGGTGCTCATTCCGGAGTCCAGGCACTGATGCGGGACACGCGCCGGGCCCGGCTGATTCTGGGATTGCTGCTCGCCGCGGCGCTGGTGCTCATGACCGTGGACCACCGCGCGGGGCCGGGTTCACCGCTGGGCCCGCTGCGAGGGTTCGGCTCCACGGTGTTCGGTACGGCGGAGCAGGCCGTCACGAGTGTCACCCGTCCGGTCGGCGACCTCTTCAACGCTTTGGTCGGCGCGCCCGGCGCCCAGGGGCGTCTCAAGGAACTCCAGGCGGAGAACCAGCGGCTCAAGAGCCGGCTCGCGGAGGAACGGCTCGCCAAGGAGAACTCGGCCGAGTTGCGCAAGGTGCTCGGGGTCGCCGGGCTGGGGAGCTACACGATCGTGGCCGGGCGGGTCGTCGCCCGGCGTGGGCTGCCCGGATTCGAGGACACCGTCGAGATCGACGCGGGATCCGTTGACGGGGTTCGCCCCGAGATGACCGTGCTCAACGGTGAGGGGCTGGTCGGGCGGGTCGTGCAGGTGGGCCCGACGACTTCGACGGTGCTGCTGCTGAGCGATCCCGCCTCATCCGCGGGGGCGAGGCTGGAGGGCGGCAACGAGGTGGGCGTGGTGAACGGCGTGGGAGAGTCCGGCCGCCTGGTGCGCCTGCGGCTGCTCGACCCCACGGCCGCGCTCATGGCGGGCACCCGGATCGTCAGCTTCGGCTCCCAGCGTGGCGCGCCGTACGTGCCGGGGGTGCCGATCGGGGTCATCGAGCGGGTCGAGTCCACGCCCGGCGAGCTGACCCGGGTCGCCTACGCGCGGCCGTTCGCGGATCTGACCGCGCTCGACGTGGTCGGGGTCGTGGTGCGGGCACCCGCCAGGGATCCCCGCGACGCCGTGCTGCCCCGTTCGCCGCGTGCCGCCGCGGAGACGCGGGCTCGCATGGAGGGCGCCAAGGACAAGGACGGCACGCCCAAGGCGGAGGCGGGCGAGGGCCGGCCACCTGCGGGCCGGACAGATGGCGGGGAGGCCGTCGAGGACCAGGCCCGGGGACGTGAGGTCGGTAATCGGGGAGCCCGTGGCTTCGAGGCGCGCGATCGTGAGGCGGTCGAGGGTCAGGCAGGCGGTGGCGAGGCGGTTGAGGAGCAGGTTCGGGGTCGTGGGGTGCGTGATGGTGTGGTGGGTGTTCGGGGTGGTCGTGGTCGTGAGGTGCGTGATCGTGGGGTGATCGAGGGCCGGGTGGATGGCGGGGTGGTGGTTGAGGAGCAGGTTCGGGGTCGTGGGGTGCGTGATGGTGCGGCGGGTGATCGGGGTGGTCGTGGTCGTGAGGCGCGTGATCGTGGGGTGATCGAGGGCCGGGTGGATGGCGGGGTGGTGGTTGAGGAGCAGGTCCGGGGTCGTGGGGTGCGTGATGGTGCGGCGGGTGATCGGGGGGCCCGTGATGGTGTGGGGCGTGGCGGCGCGGGGCGGGAGTTCGGCCTGCGGGACGGTGAAGGGCTGCAGATGATCACGCGTCCGCCGCGCCGGGGAGAGGGCCGGGATGGGCGGGGCGCGGGGGGCACGCGGGCGGGGGAGCGGGAATGATGGTCGCCGCTTTGCTGGTCGCGGCGATGCTGTCGCAGGTGATCCTGGTGAACAGGGTGCCGTTGCCGTGGGACGCCGCGCCTGATCTGGTGCTGCTGGTGGTGATCGGGTGCGCGCTGGTCAGAGGGTCGGTGCGGGGGGCCGTGATCGGGTTCTGCGCGGGGTTGGCCGTCGATGTGCTGCCGCCGTCGGCGCACGTCGTGGGGCAGTACGCGCTGGTGTTCTGCGTGGTGGGGTTCGTGGCGGGGCGGGCGGCCGAGCGGTCGTCGTCGGCGACGGTGCCGGCCGCGATCGGGTGCGCCGTGCTCGGCCCGCTGCTCGCGGCGGTGGTGTCGATGCTGCTGGGCGATCCGCGGATCACGGTGGAGGCGATGGTCGCGACGGTGCCGCTGGCCGTCGTCTACAACCTGCTCGCCGCCCCGCTGGTGGTCTGGGGCGTGGGGCGGCTGCTGGGGCGGCGGCGGGAGCGTGCCGTACGGGTGTTCGGCGATCCGGCGCGGAGTCGTATGTGAGGGGGGCGGAGGCGTGACCAGGATGCGGGCCCGGCTGTTCATGCTGCAGGTACTGGTGCTCTCGCTGCTGGCTGTGCTCGCGGTGCGGCTCTGGCAGGTCCAGGTGGTGCGGGGTAAGGAGTTCGTCTCGGCCGCGACGCAGACCCGGACGCGGGACGTGGTGGTGCCGGCCGTACGCGGGCAGATCCTCGACTCGCGGGGCAGGCCGCTGGTGCGCAACCGGACGGCGCTGGTGGTGTCGATCGACAGGGTCAAGCTGTCCCGGATGCCCGATGGCGGGGACGCCGTGCTGAAGCGCCTGTCGGTGGTGCTCGGGCAGCCGGTGAAGGATCTGCGCAAGCGGATCAGGTCGTGTGGTCCGGGGGTGAGCAGGCCGTGCTGGCCCGGCTCGCCGTACCAGCCGATTCCGATCGACAATGACGTCACCACCAGGCAGGCGTTGCAGATCCTGGAGCGGCAGGAGGGGTTTCCCGGGGTGACGGCGGAGGTGCAGGCCGTCAGGCAGTACCCGCACAGCACCGCGGCCTCGCAGGTGCTCGGTTATCTCCAGCCGGTCACCCAGCAGGAGCTTGAGCGGCGTAAGGGGCTCGCGTCGGGGTTCTCCGGCGTCGATCTGATGGGCCGCGACGGCCTGGAGTCGGTGTACGACGAGGCGTTGCGCGGCACTCCGGGGCTGCGGCGGGTGCAGGTGGACCGGCTGGGCAAGGCCCTCGGCGTGGAACGCCAGGTGCCGCCGGTGCCGGGTGACACGCTGATCACCAGCATCGACGCCAAGGTGCAGGAGATCGTGGAGAAGGCGCTGGCCAACGCCATGAAGAAGGCCCCGAGGGCCGACGGCGCGGCGGGGGTGGTGCTCGACGCGAAGACCGGCAGGGTGATCGCGCTGGGCAGCGCGCCGACGTACGACCCGTCGGTCTGGACCGGCGGCATCTCCGACAAGGAGTACAGCGGGCTGCTCTCCGACAAGTACGGCAAGCCGCTGGTGTCACGGGCGATCAAGGGCGAGTTCGCGCCGGGTTCCACGTTCAAGGTGTCCTCGGTGTCGGCGATGCTGCACGACGGTTACCCGATCAACGGGCGCTACGACTGCCCGGGGTCGTTCATGGTGGGCAGCCGGCCGTTCAACAACTTCCGCGGTCAGGGGCTCGGCGTGCTGACCCTGCACATGGCGCTGGTGAAGTCCTGCGACACGATCTTCTACCGGGCGGCGTACGAGCAGTGGCAGCGTGACGGCGGGATCAAGCCGAAGCGGCGCACCAAGGAGCCGATGGCCGCCATGGCCCGTGCCTTCGGGTTCGGCAGCCGGACCGGGATCGACCTGCCGGGCGAGTCGGCGGGGCGGATCCCCGACCGCGCGTGGAAGAAGCAACTGTGGGCCGTGACCAGGGACGACAACTGCAAGCGGGCCAAGACGGGCTTCCCCGAGGTGGCGAAGACCGATTCGGCCCGCGCCGCCTTCCTCAAACAGCTGGCGTACGAGAACTGCCTGGAGGGGTTCCAGCTGCGGCCGGGTGACGCGGCGAACTTCGCCATCGGGCAGGGCGACGTGCTGGTCACCCCGCTCCAGCTGGCGCGTGCCTACGCGGCGCTGGCCACCGACGGGAAGCTGCGCAGCCCCCGGGTGGCGTGGGCGCGGATACGGCCCGACGGCACGCTGGTCGAGCGCATCGAGCCGCCGGTGACGGGCAGGCTGCCGATCACCGAGGCGCAGCGGCTCTACATCAAGCGGGCGCTGAGCGAGGTCCCCTCCGACGGCACCGCCGCCGGAGCCTTCAGCGGCTTCCCGATGGACAAGGTGCGCATCGGCGGCAAGACGGGCACCGCCGAGGTCTACGGCAAGCAGGACACCGCCTGGTTCGCCTCCTTCGCGCCCACCGAGAACCCGCGGTTCGTGGTGGTCGTCATGGTCTCCCAGGGCGGCATGGGCGGTTCGGCGGCGGCGCCCGCGGTGCGCGAGATCTACGAGGGCATCTTCGGGTTCGCCCCGCCGGAGTCGAAGCAGCCGGTCGAGGCGGCGCTGCCCGACCGGCGGCCCGCGCCGAAGCTGCCCGTGATCAGGCCGGACGGGACGGTGGACCGGTGACCGCCGCCGACCGGGCGCTCGCCGTCCGCAGGGAGTCGCTGGCGCGCAGGCTGGCGGGCTCCTCGTCGGCGGTGTGGCGGATGGACGGTGTGCTGCTGGTCGCGGTGGCCGCGCTGTGCGTGATCGGCACGCTGCTGGTGTGGTCCTCGACCAGGACGTGGGCGCCGGGGGCGACGGGACTCGTCAAGAAGCACGTGCTCAACGTGGCCATCGGGGCGGCGCTGTGCAGCACGGCGGCGATGGTCGACCACCGCTGGCTGCGGGCCTACGCACCCGTGGTCTATCTGGTCACGATGCTCGGCCTGATCCTGGTGATCACTCCGGTCGGCTCGACGGTGAACGGCTCGCACTCCTGGATCCTGCTCGGCGGCGGTTTCGCCGTGCAGCCGTCGGAGTTCGCCAAGGTCGGGCTGGTCCTGCTGCCGGCCATGCTGATGGCCCAGCCGGCCGAGGGCACCGACCGGCCGCGCGGGCTCGACGTGTTCTTCGTCCTGGTGGCGACGGGGATCGCGGTAGGGCTGGTGATGCTCCAGCCCGACCTCGGCACGGCCATGGTGCTCGGCGTGATCGCGGCGGGGGCGATGATGATCGCCGGCGTCAGGAAGCGCTGGATAGCCGTGCTGGCGTTGCTGGTGGCGGCCGGTGGCGTCGCCGTATGGTTCCTCGATCTGCTCGAGCCGTACCAGGTGGCCAGGTTCACGGCCTTCCTCCGCCCGTCCACGGACCCGCGGGGCGTCGGCTACAACAGCACCCAGGCGCTGAACGCGATCGGCTCGGGCGAGGTGTTCGGCAAGGGACTGTTCGGCGGCGGCCAGACCACCGGCAGGTTCGTGCCCGAGCAGCACACCGACTTCATCTTCACCGTGGTGGGCGAGGAGTTCGGCTTCGTCGGCTCGGTCACGGTCGTGACGCTGCTCAGCGTGGTGCTGCTGCGCGGCGTGCGCATCGCCTGGCAGTGCGAGGACCGGTTCGGTAGCCTGGTGGCCGGGACGATCGTCTGCTGGCTGGCGTTCCAGACGTTCGTCAACATCGGGATGACGGTCGGGATCATGCCCATCACCGGCCTGCCGCTGCCTTTCGTCTCCTATGGCGGTACTGCCACCTTCGCGAATCTTGTAGCGATCGGCCTGCTCCAGGCGATTCACATTCGCGAGCGGCAACACTGAGAGCGATCCGCATGGTGGGAGTTGACAACTCTCACTACCATCGGCGCTGTCAAGCGAACATCCTGGAAACCGACGCGGAACACAGGATGACCGAGGAGTCGTGATGGCTGATCGACCGACTCTCCTCAAGGAGGGCCAGGAGGCCGCGCTACGAAGCCGGGCGTTGGAGCTGCTGCGGGCGGCCTTCCCCGACTACCGGATCGTGTACGGCGGTGGCCGCTGGGCGGCGGCCGCGGCGGGCGATCCCCCCCAGGTCTGGTTCGCCGACACCCCGAGCAGCCTGTGCGGGCAGCTCTTCCTCGCTCAGCTGACCAGCGGCGGAGCCATCGTGCCCTTCCAGAAGGAGAGTCGATGACCTCTCGTGCGGGCGAGCGCTCCGTGCTGACCTGTGCGACGATCATCCGCGATCGAGCCCTGGCCGACCTGCGGGGGGCGCCGCCGTCGATCGAGGTGGTCCATCGCATCGCCGAGGAGGTGCACGCCTGCTGCCCGCAGGCGTCGAGGTTCAAGTGCTTCCGGCTGGCGCACGGCTGGACCGTGGAGGAGGCGATCGAGCGGTTCCACGCGATGTGCGACCGTGCGGGGGCCAGGCGCAGAGGGCTGACCGAGCGGTCCTGGCGTGAGTGGGAGGCGGGCGCGCGGCCCGACCGGGAGTACACCGACCTGCTGTGCCGGCTGTTCGAGACCGGCCCGGTCCAGCTCGGCTTCGCCCGTGACTACTCTCCCGAGCACCTGCGGACCACCGGGCCCGCCCCCGATCCGATCGCGGTGGCCGCCGACGAGGCGGGCGAGCACGCCGAGCGGGCCGAGGCCAGCGAACTGGGCGCGAGCGCGCTGGAGCGGTTGCGCGCCGAGGTGGTCTGGGTCTCCAGGAGATACGTCTGGGAGTCGCCGCTGCCGCTGTTCGTGGAGATGCGCGCGTTGCAGGAGCGCACCCGCAGGGCGCTGGACCGGCGGATCCACCCGGGGCAGGCCGGCGAACTCTACTTCCTCACCGGCGCCCTGTGCGGGCTGATGGCCAACGTCAGCATGGACCTCGGCCGCCGGGTCCCGGCCGACACCCTGGCCAGGGCGGCGTGGACGTACGGCCGGGTCGCCGGGCACAACGCGATGATGGGCTGGGCACGCGGCATGCAGGCGTCGGTGGCGCTGTGGGACAAGCGCTTCCACGATGCCGCCGGCTACGCGGAGGACGGCCTCACCCACCTGTCGCGCGGCGCGGGCGGCGCCCGGCTCCACATGATCAGGGCGCGGGCGAGCGCGATGCTCGGCAGAGGCGCGGAGGCGGTGGAGGCGCTGGCGCGCGCCGACGACGCCCGGGCCGAGGGCGAAGGCGACGAACTGCACGACGAGATGGCCGGCGAGTTCGCCTTCCTGCCCGCCAAACACCGCTACTACGCCTCCGTCACCCGGCTGCACCTCGGCGACGCCCCCCGCGCCATCGAGGAGGGCCGCTCCTCGCTCGCCCTCTACGCCGCCGACGACGAGCAGAACCGTTCCTACGGGTGCGAGTCGATGGCCCGTGCCCATCTGGTGATCGCCCATCTCATGGAGGGCGATCCGGAGGGCGCCGACCACGCGGTCGCCCCGCTGCTCGCGCTGCCCCCCGAACGCCGGATCAGCAGTCTGGCGGTCACCCTCGGCACCGGCCGCGCGCTGCTGGCGGACCATCCGGGCGGCGAGCGCACGGCACGCCGGATCGAGAGTTTCTGCGCAGTCGGGCTGCCCCAGGCCGCCCCCGAGCTCACCGAGGGGAACGCGCGATGACGATCGCCGCCGGGGACGCGCTCCTCACCCGTGCCATGCACGCACTGGAGGAGGTCTGCGCACGCGAAGGCCTGGACACGACCGGCGCCAGGCTGCTGCGCAGCTTCGCCAGCACCGTCTACCACCTGCCCGCCGAGGCCGTCGTCGTACGGCTGGCCGAGGCGAGCGCGACGGGCAAGCACGAGCGGCTGGTCGCCTCGCTACGGGTCACCCGCTGGCTCGCCGAGCACGAGTATCCGGCGACCAGGCCGCTCGACGTCCGGCAACCGGTCGCCGCCGAGGGGTTCCTCGTGACGTTCTGGCACCACGAGGACGACGACGAGGGCGTCATCCATGATCCGGCGGTGCTCGGCCCGCTGCTCCGGCGGCTGCACGATCTGCCGCCGGTCCCGTTCGAGCTGCCGGTGTACGACCCGTTCGGGCCGGTGCGCGGGGCCGTCGAGGCCAGCCGGGTGCTCGGCGACGCGGATCGGGACTGGTTGCTCGATCGTTGCTCCGTGCTCGCGGAGACCTACTACGAGCGGCTGCGGTTCGGCCTGCCGTACGGGCTGATCCACGGGGACGCGCACCGGGGGAATCTGATCCGGGCCGGTGGGCGGCTGCTGTTGTGCGACTGGGACTCGGTGAGCGCAGGGCCGCGTGAGATCGACCTGATCCCGACGTTGCAGGGGGCCAGGTTCGGGGTGGCGGAGGAGCAGCGGACGGCGTTCTGCGAGATGTACGGCTACGACGCGCGTGACTGGGAGGGATACCCGGTGCTGCGCGACATGCGTGAGCTGCGGACTCTCACCGCCGTGCTGCGCAACGGGCACCGGGACGCGCGGGCCCGCGAGGAACTGGGCCACCGGCTCGCGTCGCTTCGCGCTGGGGATGACCGCCCGTGGCATCCGTTCTAGCCGATACCCTGTGAGCATGTCTGTCGAGTCTCTGTTTCCCCGCCTGGAAGCGCTGCTCCCGAAGGTGCAGAAGCCGATCCAGTATGTCGGGGGTGAGCTGAACTCGACCGTCAAGGACTGGGACGAGGCCACGGTCCGGTGGGCGCTGATGTATCCGGACGCCTACGAGGTGGGGCTGCCCAACCAGGGCGTCCAGATCCTCTACGAGATCCTCAACGAGATGCCGGAGACCCTGGCCGAGCGCACCTACGCGGTGTGGCCCGACCTTGAGGCGCTCATGCGGTCCGAGGGCCTGCCGCAGTTCACCGTGGACGGTCACCGGCCGGTCAGGGCGTTCGACGTGCTCGGCCTGTCCTTCGCGACCGAGCTCGGCTACACCAACATGCTGACCGCGCTCGACCTGGCGGGCATCCCGCTGCGGGCGGACGAGCGGGGCGACGACGACCCGATCGTGCTGGCCGGCGGGCACGCGGCGTTCAACCCCGAGCCGATCGCCGACTTCCTCGACGCGGCCGTGCTGGGCGACGGCGAGCAGATCGCCATCGCGATCAGCGAGGTGATCAGGGAGTGGAAGTCGGAGGGGTCGCCCGGCGGGCGCAACGAGGTGCTGATGCGCCTGGCCGGCTCCGGCGGCGTCTACGTCCCGAAGTTCTACGACGTGGAATACCACGCCGACGGCCGGATCAAGCGGGTTGCGCCCAACCGGCCGGGCGTGCCGTGGCGCGTCAACAAGCACACCGTGATGGATCTGGACGAGTGGCCCTATCCCAAGAAGCCGCTGGTCCCGCTGGCCGAGACGGTGCACGAGCGGTTCAGCGTGGAGATCTTCCGCGGCTGCACCCGCGGCTGCCGGTTCTGCCAGGCGGGCATGATCACCCGTCCGGTCCGGGAGCGGTCGATCTCCACCATCGGCGACATGGTCGAGGTGGGGCTGAAGGAGTCCGGTTTCAGCGAGGTCGGCCTGCTCTCGCTGTCGTCCGCCGACCACTCCGAGATCGCCGAGGTGGCCAAGGGCCTGGCCGACCGGTACGAGGGCACGCAGACCGGCCTGTCGTTGCCGTCCACCAGGGTCGACGCCTTCAACATCGACCTGGCCAACGAGTTCTCGCGCAACGGCCGCCGCTCCGGCCTCACCTTCGCCCCCGAGGGGGGTTCCGAGCGGATGCGCAAGGTGATCAACAAGATGGTCACCGAGGAAGATCTCATCCGGACCGTCACCGCCGCTTACGGCCAGGGCTGGCGGCAGGTGAAGCTCTACTTCATGTGCGGCCTGCCCACCGAGACCGACGAGGACGTGCTGGGCATCGCCGACCTCGCCAAGAAGGTCATCAAGGCCGGCCGTGAGGTCACCGGTTCCCGCGACATCCGGTGCACCGTCTCCATCGGCGGGTTCGTGCCCAAACCGCACACCCCGTTCCAGTGGGCCGCCCAGTGCGACGACGAGACCGTCGACCGTCGCCTGCACGCCTTGAAGATGGCGCTCCGCGGCGACAGGGAGTACGGCAAGGCCATCGGTTTCCGCTACCACGACGGGAAACCCTCGATCGTGGAGGGCCTGCTCTCCCGCGGCGACCGCCGGGTCGGCGCGGCCATCCTGGCCGTGTGGGCCGACGGCGGCCGCTTCGACGGCTGGAGCGAGCACTTCTCCTTCGAACGCTGGCTGCGCTGCGCCGCCGAGGCCGGGATCGACGTCGACTGGTACACCACGCGCGAGCGCGAGGAGAAGGAGGTCCTGCCCTGGGACCACCTCGACGCCGGCCTCGACCGCGAGTGGCTCTGGCAGGACTGGCAGGACGCCGTCAACGACGTCGAAGTGGAAGACTGCCGCTGGACTCCCTGCTACGACTGCGGCGTCTGTCCCACGATGGGCACCGAGATCCAGATCGGTCCCACGGGCAAGAAACTGCTCCCGCTCACCGTCGTCTGACCAGCGCTCCAGATACTGGCCGTATCCTGGGTGAAAAGCGTTTCTATGAGGAAGGACGACAGCACACTGAAACCTGTTCCCGATGGGCCTCCGCCCGCGCCCGTGGTGCAGCGCCTTCGCGTGCGCTACGCCAAGCGCGGTCGTCTGCGCTTCACCAGCCACCGTGACATCTCACGGGCCGTCGAGCGTGCGGTCCGTCGTGCGGACGTTCCGGTGGCATTCAGCGCGGGCTTCTCACCCCACCCGAAGATCTCCTACGCGGGCGCTGCGCCGACCGGCGTCGCGAGCGAGGCCGAATACCTTGAGATCGGTCTGACCTCGCCGTGCGACCCCGAACGGCTCCGCGCCGACCTGGACGGCTCACTGCCGCCCGGCCTCGACGTGGTCGATGTGGTGGTGGCGCGCACCGGTGGGCTGGCCGACCGGCTGGAGTGCTCCGCGTGGGAGCTGCGGCTGCCCGGTGCGGAAACCGGGCTCGCCACGGTGGCGGTGGAGAAGTTCCTCGCCGCCGATCGTGTGGAGGTCGAGCGCATGACCAAGAAGGGTCTGCGCCGCTTCGACGCACGTGCCGCGGTGCTGACGCTGGCGGTATCCGAGGGGACAACGAGAACCGCAGGTCAGAAGCCGGGACCGTCATGTGTCATACTTCGCATGGTTGTACGGCACGCAGTTCCTGCCGTTCGACCCGACGACGTTCTAACGGCTCTTCGACTTGTGGCCGACTTCGCGCCGCCGGTGCCCCCCGAGGTGACCAGGCTGGCGCAGGGACCGCTTGACGAGAGTACCGGCGAACCCGCCGACCCGTTCGACCTTGACCGCGACGCTACGCGCGGCGGCGACCCGGGTTCAGCGGACCACGTTGTCGGCGACCTATAGGACTTGGCGCCGGCTCTCCACGGAGAACCGGCGGACAACTGAGACGAGAGCTTCCGTGCGGCGCGGCGACGCGCCCGGAAGCTGACGGGAGAACGCCCGCATGCTCGACAACGAGCCCACCGGCGGGGCTACAGGCCCCGGCGATGGCACAACAGAACAGCAGCCGACGACTATCAGGCGCCGTGCCGCCAGCCGCCCCGCGGGTCCGCCGCCGGAGGAGGCCGAGCGGGCCGCCGGGCTGATCGACGGCGCTGCCGACACGCCCGCGACCGAGCCGGCCGCTCCCAAGAAGACGGCCACCCGGCGCAAGACCGCCTCCACGGCGACCACCACCAGGCGAAGCCGCGCCAAGAAGGCCGAGACGGACGAACCGGCCCAGGAGCAGGTCCAGGAGCCCACGCGGGAACAGGTCCAGGAGACCGCCCCCGCCGAGACGGCGGCCGTCCCCGAGACGGCCCCCGTCGAAGAGGCCCCGGCCGAAGCCGGTCCGGCTGAAGAGGCCCCGGTCCGGGCGACCCGGGTCAGGAAGACGCGTGCCCAGGCGGATTCGACCGCCGAGGAGGCGCCCAAGCGCCGCCGTACCCGGAAGAAGGCCGAGGAGGCGCCTGCCGCGCCCAGCGCGGCCGAGGACGAGGTGGACTCCGCCCTGCAGTTCGCGCTGCCCGAGGAGGAGCCCCTCGACGACGAGCCCGCGGGGGAGGACCTCGACGAGGAGCCCCAGGACGGCCGCCGCGGACTGCTTGCCGATCCGTTCGGACTGACCGCGCACGAGCTGATGCGCTCCGCCCCCTCGACGAGCTTCCAGTCGCCGGCCGCGGTCTTCACACCGCTGTTCCAGGCCCCCGAGCCGCGTACGGCGGAGCCGCCGCGGCCGATCCAGCCGGCCCGCGAGGAGGAGCCGCCCCGCGAGCAGCCGGCGCAGGCCGAGCAGGCCGACACCGCGGACGAGGACGACGAGGACAACGACGGCGACGTCGACGGCGACAACGAGAGCGACGACAGCGCCGGCAGGCGCAGGCGCCGCAGGCGTGGCGGCCGGGGCCGGGGCAAGTCCCGGGAACGCGACGAGGGCGACGAGCAGGGCGAGGACGAGGACGACTCGGCCGCGGCCCCCGATCAGGCCGAGGCCGATTCGGGCGCCGAGGAGGAGTCCTCGGGTTCGCGCAGGCGGCGCAGGCGGCGCAGGCGCGGCGGTGACGACGGCGGCGTCGAGACCGCCGACGACCCGCCGAACACGGTCGTGCGCATCCGCGCGCCGCGGGCCGGGCGGGGCGGCACGAGCACCTCGGTCGACGAGGTGCAGAGCGTCCGCGGCTCGACCCGCCTGGAGGCGAAGAAGCAGCGCCGCCGTGAGGGCCGTGAGCTGGGCCGCAGGCGTCCGCCGATCATCACGGAGTCGGAGTTCCTGGCCCGCCGCGAGTCGGTCGAGCGGCTGATGGTGGTGCGCCGCAACGCGGGCCGTACCCAGATCGCCGTGATGGAGGACGGAGTGCTCGTCGAGCACTACGTTGACCGTGAGGCCAGCCAGTCCTACGTCGGCAACGTCTACCTCGGCAAGGTGCAGAACGTGCTGCCCTCGATGGAGGCCGCCTTCGTCGACGTCGGCAAGGGCCGCAACGCGGTGCTGTACGCCGGCGAGGTGAACTTCGACACCGCCGGGCTGGAGGGTCAGCCCAAGCGCATCGAGGCGGCGCTCAAGTCGGGCCAGTCGGTGCTGGTGCAGGTCACCAAGGACCCGATGGGTCACAAGGGCGCCCGCCTGACGAGCCAGGTCTCGCTGCCCGGCCGCTACCTGGTCTACGTGCCCGACGGCTCGATGACCGGCATCTCGCGCAAGCTCCCCGACAAGGAGCGCACCCGCCTCAAGAGCATCCTGAAGAAGGTCATGCCGGAGAACGCGGGCGTGATCGTCCGCACCGCCGCGGAGGGCGCCTCGGAGGAGGAGCTCGCCCGCGACGTGTCGCGGCTGTCGGCGCAGTGGGAGAACATCCGGCGCAAGGCCAAGTCGGCCAGCCCGCCCGAGCTGCTCTACTCCGAGCCCGACCTGACGATCCGGGTCGTCCGCGACGTGTTCAACGAGGACTTCTCGTCGCTGGTCGTGGCGGGCGACATGTGGGACACCGTGGACGAGTACGTCCGCTACGTCGCGCCGCATCTCGCCGACCGCCTCACCAAGTGGGAGGAGGGCGTCGACGTCTTCGCCGCCTACCGCATCGACGAGCAGATCGCCAAGGGCCTGGAGCGCAAGGTGTGGCTGCCCAGCGGCGGCTCCCTGGTGATCGACCGGACCGAGGCGATGACCGTCGTCGACGTGAACACCGGCAAGTTCACCGGACAGGGCGGCAACCTGGAGGAGACGGTCACCCGCAACAACCTGGAGGCGGCCGAGGAGATCGTCCGCCAGCTCCGGCTGCGGGACATCGGCGGCATCATCGTCATCGACTTCATCGACATGGTGCTGGAGAGCAACCGCGATCTCGTGCTGCGCCGGCTGCTCGAATGCCTGGCGCGCGACAGGACCAAGCACCAGGTGGCCGAGGTCACTTCGCTCGGTTTGGTGCAGATGACCCGTAAGCGGGTCGGACAGGGCCTCCTGGAGGCGTTCACGACCACGTGTGAGTGCTGCAACGGCAGAGGCCTGCACGTGGCCACTGAGCCCGTCGAGGGCAAGGCGGAGCCGCGGGGCACCCAGAGCAAGATGGCGATCGAGAAGTCGGTCGCCGAGAAGCTCTCCAAGAACGGTGACGGTTCCGCGGTCGCGGCCGGAGATCAAGCCGGACGTGATACCGTGACCGATGCGCTTGACGACGTCCACGATGAGGACGACCAAGCAATTCAGACCTCAGGCAAGGGGCGGAGACGCTCCCGCCGAGCCAAGTCGGCCGACTAGCGGCCGACGGTCGACGATCCGTCCGGTTCGACCAGGGCACCCGTAATCCGGTATCCTAGTCAATCGGTGCGTCCGGTGACGTGCCCTGTTCGCGCGCCTACCCGGTTCGTCGATTAATTCCAGTGACGGTAGCCGGATGCGGGGCGCAGCATCCAGCGAGCAAGAAGCAGAAGAAGGGTTCCGCGGTGTACGCGATCGTTCGTTGCGGCGGCAGGCAGCAGAAGGTCTCCGTCGGTGACGTCCTCGAGGTGGACAAGTTCGCCGGCGAGGTCGGTTCCACGGTGTCGCTGCCGACGGTGCTCGTCGTCAACGAGGGCGACGTGACCACGCAGGCCGGCAGGTTCACGGTCAGCGCCGAGATTCTCGGCGAGACCAAGGGCCCGAAGATCCGCATTCTTAAGTACAAGAACAAGTCGGGTTACAAGAAGCGCCAGGGTCACCGCCAGCGGTACACCCAGGTGAAGATCACCGGCATCGACCAGGCCTGAGTTCGGGAGTATTGCGAGATGGCACACAAGAAGGGCGCGTCGTCCACTCGGAACGGCCGTGACTCCAACGCCCAGCGCCTGGGCGTCAAGCGCTTCGGCGGTCAGCTGGTCAACGCCGGCGAGATCATCGTCCGGCAGCGTGGCACCCACTTCCACCCTGGCGACAACGTCGGCCGTGGTGGCGACGACACGCTGTTCGCGCTCGTCGCGGGCAACGTGCAGTTCGGCGTCAAGCGCGGCCGTCGTGCCGTGAGCATCGTCCCGGCCGCGGAGTAGATCCGCGCCGCTAGACGTTCTTGGGACAGGGGTGGATCGCCTTCGTGCGGTCCACCCCTGTTCTCGTTATCGAAGGGGGAGGCTCATGGCCGAGTTCGTGGACCAAGTCGTACTGCACGTCAAAGCGGGTGACGGCGGTAACGGCTGCGCCTCCGTCCACAGGGAGAAGTACAAGCCCCTGGGCGGCCCCGACGGCGGGAACGGAGGCAGGGGCGGCAACGTCATCCTGGAAGTCGACCCGAACACCGCCACGCTGCTCGACTACCACCACCGCCCGCACCGCAAGGCCGCCAACGGCAAGCAGGGCGAGGGCTCCAACCGCGACGGCGCCAACGGCGGCGACATCGTGCTCGCCATCCCCAACGGCACCGTGGTGAAGGACTCCGCGACCGGCGAGGTCCTGGTCGACCTCATCGGCGCGGGCACCCGCTACGTCGTGGTCGAGGGCGGCTTCGGCGGCCTCGGCAACGCCGCCCTCGCCTCCAGCAAGCGCAAGGCGCCGGGCTTCGCGCTGCTCGGCGAGCCCGGCGGCGAGCTGGAGATCACGCTGGAGCTGAAGACGGTCGCCGACGTGGCGCTCGTCGGATTCCCCAACGCGGGCAAGTCCTCCCTGGTCGCCGCGCTCAGCGCGGCCCGCCCGAAGATCGCCGACTACCCGTTCACCACGCTCATCCCGAACCTCGGCGTGGTCACCGCGGGCGACACCATCTTCACCGTCGCCGACGTGCCCGGCCTCATCCCCGGCGCCTCCGAGGGCAAGGGCCTCGGCCACGAGTTCCTCCGCCACGTCGAGCGCTGCTCGACCATCGTGCACGTGCTCGACTGCGCCACCATGGAGCCGGACCGCGACCCGCTCTCCGACCTCGACGTGATCGAGGCCGAGCTGAAGGCGTACGGCAGGCTGGAGGACCGGCCGCGCCTGGTGGTCCTCAACAAGGTCGACGTGCCCGACGCCCGCGAGCTGGCCGACCTGGTGCGTCCCATGCTCCAGGAGCGCGGCCTGCGGGTCTTCACGATCTCCGCCGCCAGCCACGAAGGGCTCCGCGAGCTGTCCTTCGCGATGGGCGAGATGGTCGCCGCCGCCCGCGCCGCCGCCCCGATCGAGGAGCCGACCCGGCTGGTCATCCGGCCCAAGCAGCTCGGCGCCGCGGGCTTCGCCGTACGGCAGGCGGGTGAGAACACCTACCAGGTCACCGGTGAGAAGCCCGAGCGGTGGATCCGGCAGACCGACTTCACCAACGACGAGGCAGTCGGTTACCTCGCCGACCGGCTGGAGCGGCTCGGCATCGAGGATGCGCTCCTCAAGGCGGGCGCGACCGCCGGAGCCGTGGTGGTCATCGGCTCGATGGACGACGGCTACGTCTTCGACTGGCAGCCGACGCTCGGCGACGTGGCCCGCACGGGTCCGCGTGGCACCGACAACAGGCTCTGACTACAGGCTCTGGCAACCGGCTATGGCAACAGGCTCTGAACGGGGGATTCGTGACAGGCTCCGAGCGGGAGCGGATACGCACGGCGGCACGCATCGTGGTCAAGGTGGGGTCCTCTTCGCTGACGACGCCGCAGGGCATGATCGACGTGGACCGGGTCGACGCCCTCGCCGACGTGCTGGCCAAAAGGAGGGCGGCCGGCACGCAGATCGTGCTGGTCTCCTCCGGCGCGATCGCCGCCGGCCTCGGCCCGCTCGGCCTGCCCGCCCGTCCCCGTGACCTCGCCACCCAGCAGGCCGCGGCGTCGGTGGGGCAGGGCGTCCTCATCGCTCGCTACACCTCCTCCTTCGCGCGGTACGGCCTGCGGGTCGGCCAGGTGCTGCTCACCGCCGATGACATGATGCGCCGCTCGCACCATCGCAACGCCCAGCGGACCCTCAACCGGCTGCTCGACCTCGACATCATGCCGGTGGTGAACGAGAACGACACCGTCGCCACCGACGAGATCCGCTTCGGCGACAACGACCGGCTCGCGGCGCTGGTCACCCACCTGGTCCACGCCGACGCGCTGCTGTTGCTCTCCGACGTCGACGCGCTCTACGACGGCGACCCGCGCAGGCCGGGAGCCCGGCGGCTGGCCGACGTGCGCGGCCCGCAGGACCTCGTCGGCGTGGAAGTGGGCGGGTCGGGCCGGGTCGGCACCGGTGGAATGGTGACGAAGGTGCAGGCCGCCAAGATCGCCACCGGGGCGGGCGTGCCCGTCCTGCTCACCGGGGCCGCGCACGCCGCGCAGGCGCTGCTGGGCGCCGACGTCGGCACCTACTTCCACCCGGACGGCCGCCACCCGGGCATCCGGCTGCTCTGGCTGGCGCACGCCGCCACCGGGCGCGGCAGGCTGCACCTCGACCGGGGGGCGGTCGAGGCCGTGGTCGGCAGGCGCAAGTCGCTGCTGCCCGCCGGGGTCACCGCGGTCGAGGGCGAGTTCGCCGCCGGCGACCCGGTCGATCTGTGCGGGCCGCTCGGCCGGGTGGTGGCACGCGGCCTGGTCAACTTCGACGCGGTGGAGATCCCGGAGCTGCTCGGCCGGTCCACCAGGGAGCTCGCCACCTCCCTCGGCCCCGAGTACGAGCGTGAGCTGATCCACCGCGACGACATCGTCATACTGGAGACCACCCACTAATCCCTGGAGTAACGGCATGTCTGAGGACTTCCTGAAGGTGGCCACGGCGGCCAAGGAGGCCGCCGCCGAGCTGGCGCCGCTGCCGCGGGCGCCCAAGGACGCCGCGCTCCGTGCCATCGCCGACGCCCTGGTGGCCAGGTCGGCCGAGATCGTCACGGCGAACGCCGCGGATGTGGCCAAAGCCCGCGAGTCCGGCACCCCGGAGGCGATGATCGACCGGCTCAGCCTCGACAGCGGGCGGATCGAGACCATCGCCCAGGCCGTGCGCCAGGTGGCCGATCTACCGGATCCGGTCGGCGAGGTCGTGCGGGGGAGCACCCTGCCGAACGGCCTGGAGCTGCGCCAGCTCAGGGTGCCGCTCGGCGTGGTCGGCATCATCTACGAGGGCCGTCCCAACGTGACCGTCGACGCCGCCGCGCTGTGCCTCAAGAGCGGCAACGCCACGCTGCTGCGCGGCTCGTCGAGCGCCTACTCCTCGAACGCCGCCCTGGTGAAGATCATGCAGGAGACGCTGGCCGCGACCGACGTCCCGGCGGGAGCCGTGCAACTGGTGCCCGGCCTCACCCGCGAGTCGGTCAAGCACCTGATGCGCGCCCGAGGGCTGGTCGACGTGCTCATCCCGCGGGGCGGCGCGTCGCTGATCAGCTCGGTCGTCGAGGAGTCGACGGTGCCGGTGATCGAGACCGGGGTCGGCAACTGCCACGTCTACGTGGACGCCGACGCCGACGTTGCCCTCGCGGTGCGGATCCTGCTGAACGCCAAGACGCAGCGGCCCTCGGTGTGCAACGCGGCCGAGACCGTGCTGGTCCACGCCGACGTGGCCGCGGAGTTCCTGCCGCAGGCCCTCCGGGCGCTGTCGGAGGCCGGGGTGACTGTGCACGGTGACGCACGGGTGGCCGCCCACGCCGCCCACGGCGCCGTCGAGCCCGCCACCGACGACGACTACTACGCCGAGTATCTCTCGCTCGACCTGGCGGCGGCCGTGGTCGACTCGCTGGAGGCGGCCGTCGCGCACATCAGGAAGTACGGCTCCGGCCACACCGACGCCATCGTGACCCGGTCGCAGCAGGCCGCGCGGCGGTTCGTCTCCCTGGTCGACTCGGCGGCGGTCGCGGTCAACGCGTCCACCCGGTTCACCGACGGCGGCGAGTTCGGCTTCGGCGCGGAGATCGGCATCTCCACCCAGAAGCTGCACGCCCGCGGCCCGATGGGGCTGCCCGAGCTCACCTCCACCAAATGGGTTTACACCGGTGAGGGACATCTCAGAGGAGCATAATAGGTCTCCCATCAGGGCGTGTCGCTCCGTGTAATCACCCGGTTCGTACTGATGACTGGGTGTCATGGAGATTGTCGCTGCGGTCGCGTCGGCCGCCGTCGTGTTGTTCGGCGCCGACCGGTTGCTGTTGTGGCTCGAAAGCCAGGGACACGTCAACTGGCGGCGCAGGGGCCGCCCCGATCCCTCGGTTCAGCCTGACGCCAGGCTCGACAGCCTCCTGGGACGCCGGTCATGAGGCGGACGCTGTACGACATCGCCGCCCTGATCGCCCGGGTGATCGTGGGCGTGATCTTCGTCGCGCACGGCTGGCAGAAGATGAGCATCGGGTGGGGGCCGATCAGCAACGGGTTCACCCAGCTGGGCGTGCCCCTGCCGCAGCTTGCGGCCGGATTCACGATGGTCGCCGAACTACTGGGCGGGGTGCTGCTCATTCTCGGCCTGCTGACTCCGCTGGCCGGCCTGGCGCTCGTCCTGGTGTGCGTCGGCGCGGCCGTCTTCGTGCACGGCCGCAACGGGGTGTTCGTGGACGAGGGCGGCTGGGAGCTCGTCGGCGGCCTCGGCTCCGCCGCCCTGCTCCTCGCCGCGGGCGGCGCGGGCCGCTTCAGCCTGGACCACCTGATGTTCGGCCGCCGCAGGGAGCGCGCCCACGAGGTGGCCCCCGCGCCCTCGGGCGAATGGTACGGCGGCGCGGAGTCGTCGGCGTCCGCAGGGCCCGAGTCGCCGCCCTCGCCGGCCTCCGGCTCCCTGGAAGGCTGGCCGCGCTCGGCCGAACCGACCCAGGAGTTGCCGACGCGCGCGCCGAAGCACGGCAGAGAGGGCCAGCCGGGCCCGGAGGAACGCGGCGGTGCGGGCTGGCCGGAGCAGGGCCGGCCACGCGAAGGGGAGCCCGGTGGTGGGGACTGGCCGGGACAGGAGGGCCGGCCGCGTGACGGGGAGCCCGGTGGCGAGCCGCCGTATCGCCAGGAGCCGCCGCCGGGCGAGGAACCGCCGTATCGCCAGGAGCCCCCGGGCGAGGAGCCGCCACCCAGAAGTTGAAGTTTCTACGCTCGGCGCGCCGTACGGTGATGGGAGTGACACTCCACTAGGGTTGAGGCCCCTGTGGTGGCGCCGGGCGAGGAGGGGGCGTGGGCAAGCTCGGCCGGGTCGGTCCGTACACGCTCCTTGAACGGCTCGGTCGCGGCGGCATGGGTGAGGTCTATCTGGCCGGCACCCGGCGCGGTGAACGAGTCGCGCTGAAGATGCTCCGCGACCCCCTGGAAGAGGACAGCGACGCCCGGTTACGCCTCGAACGCGAGGTCCGGGCGCTTCGCCGGGTCGAGAGCCCCTACGTGGCCCGGGTCATCGACGCCGACCTGGCCGGCGACCGCCCCTACCTCGTGATGGAGCACATCGAGGGCGACACCCTCCTTGAGCGCGTACGGCGGAGCGGCCCGCTGAGCCGGGCCGACCTGATCACCCTCGCGCAGCGGATCGCCACCGCCCTGGCCATCGTGCACGCGGCCGGCGTGGTGCACCGCGATCTCAAGCCCGCCAACGTGCTGCTGGGCGCCGACGGGCCCATCCTGATCGACTTCGGCATCGCCCAGCTCCCCGACGCCACCCGGCTCACCTTGACCGGCACCTTCCTCGGCACCCCCGGTTACGCGGCGCCCGAGCTGTTCGCCGAGGAGCCGGTGGGAGAGCCCGCCGACGTGCACGCCTGGGCCGCCACCGTGGCCTTCGCCGCCACCGGTCGCCCCACCTTCGGCCGCGGGACCGTGGAGGCGCAGATGTACGCGATCCTCAACGGCCAGGCCGACCTCACCGGCGTCCCCGTCGCCCTGCTGCCGCTGGTCAGGGCGGCCCTGAACCGCAGCCCCGACAAACGACCCACGGCGGTCGTCCTCGCCGACCGGATCACCCGCCTCGCCCATGCCATGGCCGCGCATCCGGCCGCCTCCGGCCCCGCCCTCGCTCCCGACCTCGCCACCCGCCCGACCCGGCCCACGGACCCCGCCACGTCGCGGCCCGCCCGGCCGGGGGACCAGGCGCCGCTGCGGCCCGCCCGGGCCAAGGCGAAGCAGAGGACCACCCCGGACTCCGTCCCCCTCTCGGCTCCCGTCTCCGACGACCTCGCCGAAGCGGATCCCGCCGTCCCCCCGGCGACGCGAAATCCCGCGGCCTCCCGCAGCCGGCCCCACCCGGCCGCCCCCCAGTCTCCGCCCGCTCCCCAGACCTCCCAGGCGGGCGCTCCGCCCGTGGACGGCAAGGGGCGGGCTTCCGCGGACGGCAAGAGCCGTACGTCCGCCTCGGCCGCTCAGGAGGCCGCCGGGCGCTCTTCCTCCGGCCAGGACGGCAAGGGGCGGGCACCCGCGCACGACGCCCAGGCCCGCTCCACGTCGGCTCCGGACGCCAAGCCCCGCGCGTCCACCCCGGACGCCAAGGCCCGCGCGTCCACCCCGGACCCCAAGGCCCGCGCGTCGGCCCAGGAGGTCAAGAGCCGCGCGTCCGCCTCGGACGTCAAGAGCCGCGCGTCCGCCTCGGACGTCAAGAGCCGCGTGCCCGCCCCGGAGGCGAAGGGCCGCGACGGGAAGGTCCGCGCGTCCCGGAAGCCGCGGGCCGCCGCTCCCGCCCGGGCGGCGGGCGGGCGGAAACGCACGCGCCGGGCGGAGGCGGGCACGTCGTCGGGGCCGCTGCCCGCCGGGACCGTGGCCCTGGTGGTACTGGCCGTGCTGGCGGTGCCGTGTGTGATCGCGTCGGTGATCTGGCCGCTCGCCACCTTCGCCATCACCGCGGGGTTCGTGGTGCTGGCGAGGGCGTTGTGGGGCGGTCACTGGCTGGTGAAGAACCGGAAGTCACCCCGGATGCGACTGTGCCTCCGGTTGCTCGCCTTCCCGCTGACCTTCACGGTCTCGGCCCTGAGCGCCGTGGTGTGGCCGGGTGTGCCCGCCGCCGCGGCGGCGGGCG
This sequence comes from Dolomitihabitans soli, assembly GCF_022213955.1. Taxonomy (GTDB): domain Bacteria; phylum Actinomycetota; class Actinomycetes; order Streptosporangiales; family Streptosporangiaceae; genus Streptosporangium_A; species Streptosporangium_A soli. The sequence goes on from NZ_JAKNTW010000035.1 coordinate 27,936, forward strand.
CCGCGCTCTGGGCGACCGCCGCGGGGGACCTCGGCCCCACGTGGTGGGACAAGCCGGTCCCCGTCACGGTCGCCGGGGTCGTCTTCAGTGTCGTCTGCGGCGGCATCGTCGGCCGCGAGGTCGAGCACGTCAGTCCCGAGATCCCGGAACTCCGCAAGGAGGGGCTGCGGGCGCTGGCCGTACTGGGCGGCTTCGTGGCGCTGTGCGCGGCGGCCGTGCGGGCCATCGCCCTCCTGCTGTGACGCGCCTGCCTCGGTCCTGCTCAGGCCGGCGTCCGGTCCTCTGGACGCCGAGCGCGCGTGTGAGGGAGCCTAGCTGCCGTCCCGGCGGGAGAAGCGGTTGAAGATGCGCTCGCCGGCGTGGACGGCGCCTTCCGCCACATCACGCAGGACGCCGATGAACGGGTCCTGAGACTGTGACCACGACTCGCGGTAGGAGTTGGCGGCCGCCTTGACCTCCTCGCTGATCTTCGCGTTGGCGTCGTCGGCGCGGCGCGGGTAGTCGCCGCCGATGATCGTCTCGTAGTCGCCGCCACGACGCCAGCGGTCGAGCTCGGCGACGCGGACGACCGCGAAGGGATGGGTGGTGCCCAGCAGGTTGAGGACCTTGAGGAAGCCGTCACGGACGTCGCCGGCCGTGTCGTACTCGCGGGCCTGGTCGAGGAACGCCTCGATGTTCATCTCGTGCAGGCGCGAGCCGCCGGCGAGCTTCATCAGGGCGCGCAGCGCGGCGTCGGGGTCCTGGCCGCAGAGCAGACCGCCACGGTCGGCGGAGAGCTCGGACTTGCGGTACCACTCCTCGAGGCCGGCGACGATCGCGCGCAGGCCGATGTAGCCGAGCGGGATCCAGGCGACCCGGGTCGCGAGCCGGGTCAGGATGTCGAGCATCGTCCGGTAGACGGCGTGCCCGGAGAGGATGTGCGCGGTCTCGTGCCCGATGACGAAACGCTGCTCCTCCTCGTCCATCAGGTCGAGCAGCCCCGTCGTGACGACGATGAAGGGGTCGTCGAAGCCGATCGCCATGGCGTTGACCCTGGGGTCCTGCTGGACGTAGATTTCCGGGATCCTGCGCAGGTCGAGGATGTAGGCGGCGTCGCGGCCCATGTCGTAGAGGGCGCGGAACTGGGTTTCGCTGGTGCGCACGGCCGAGGCGAGGTAGATCAGGCGCAGCCGGCGCTCACTGATCAGTCCTGACATCTGCTTGAGCACGGTGTCGAACCCGCTGAGCGAACGAAGCGCGACCAGGGCGGACCGGTCTGCAGGGTGTTCGTAGGCACGGGACGAGATACCGGGAAGTTGTGCGCGGTTGCGATCCGGGGTGGTCGTCATGCCCGGCATGCTACGTCGATGCGAGCGACGATGCGCGTGGGTCGCCTGGAGGGGGTGCGTCAAGGTTCTTCCTGGACTGCGCGTAAGGTCCGTCACATGACGAACGCGCCTAACGGCCAGGGGAAACGGAGGGTGGGCGTGATGGGCGGCACGTTCGATCCCATCCACCACGGACACCTTGTCGCCGCGAGCGAGGTCGCCCACCATTTCGAGCTCGACGAGGTCGTTTTCGTGCCGACCGGGCGGCCGTGGCAGAAGGCCGACCAGACGGTCACGGCGGCGGAGGACCGTTATCTGATGACGGTCATCGCGACCGCGTCGAACCCCCGGTTCACGGTGAGCCGGGTCGACATCGATCGGCCGGGCCCGACTTTCACCGCCGACACCTTGCACGACATCTGTGACATATACGGTTCGGAGACCGAGCTCTACTTCATCACCGGCGCGGACGCCCTCTCCCAGATACTCTCCTGGCGAGACGTCGAGGAGCTTTTCACCATCGCACATTTCGTAGGCTGTACTCGACCGGGTCATCATCTGCACGATCCGGGACTCCCGGAGGGGAAGGTCAGCCTGATCGAGATCCCGGCGTTGGCGATCTCCTCCTCGGAGTGCCGTCACAGAGTCGTCTCCGGGGAACCGATCTGGTACCTCGTGCCCGACGGGATTGTGCAATACATCAATAAACGCGGGCTGTACCGGGAATCCTCCTAGTGACAGCGCCGACAACAGGAGGACAGACCCACATCGTGACCGCATCAGAAAGAGCCGTCCAGCTCATCAGGGTCGCCGCCGAGGCCGCGGCAGACAAGCTGGCCGATGACATCCTCGCCTACGACGTGAGCGAGCAGCTCGTCATCACCGACGCCTTCCTGCTCTGCTCCGCCACCAACGACCGTCAGGTCCGCGCCATCGTCGACGAGATCGAGGACAGGCTGCGGATCGAGACGGACGCCAAACCGGTCCGCAGAGAGGGGGAGCGAGAGGGCCGCTGGGTGCTTCTCGACTATCTCGACGTCGTCGTGCACGTCCAGCACGAGGAGGACCGCACGTTCTACGCGCTGGAGCGCCTGTGGAAGGACTGCCCGGTGATCCCGCTGCCCGACAGCGTCCAGCAGTCGGCCGCGCAGCGAGCACGCGGAGCGGCCACGTGAGGAAGCACGCGTGAGCCGCCGGATCGTCTTCTGGCGGCATGGCCAGACGCTCTGGAACGTCGAACACCGGTTTCAGGGCCACACCGACATCGCGCTCGACGAGACGGGAGTCGCGCAGGCCACGCGGGCCGCCTCACTGCTCGCCGCGCTGCGGCCGTCCATGATCGTGTCCTCCGACCTGCAGCGCGCCTCCGAGACCGCCGCGGCCCTGGGCCGGATCGCCGCCCTCGACGTGGTGACCGACAAGGAGCTGCGTGAGCGGGGCGGCGGCGAGTGGGAGGGTCTGACCCGTCAGCAGATCGCCGACCGCTGGCCGCGCGAGTACACCGCGTGGGAGGCGCCGGGCGGTGAGCCCGTCACGGAGGTGGCCGACCGGGTCGCCGCCGCGGTCCGCCGCTGGGCCGGCCAGCTCGACGACGACGGCCTGCTCGTCATCGCCTCGCACGGCGCCGCCATCCGCCTCGGCCTCGCCCGTCTCCTCGGCCTCCCCGAGGAGCACTGGTCCGCCCTCGGCGGCCTCGGCAACTGCTCGTGGTCGGTGCTCGAAGAGGGACGCCGGGGCTGGCGTCTCCTCGAACACAACGCGGGCACCCTGCCTGAGCCCGTCAGCAGCGACGACACCCCGGAGGCCGCGGAAGACCAGCCCTGACCTCCTCTACGGCTTGCGCCTGCCAAGTGGTCGACAGATGACGGGCGCAAGCCGTACACGCGGCGATTAGCCGAACTCGGGGAGGTCCTATATGCTTCCCGAGCGCCGTGAAGAGTGGACTCCGAGCGGCGACAAGGGGCTATGGCGCAGTTGGTAGCGCGCCTCCATGGCATGGAGGAGGTCTGGGGTTCGAATCCCCATAGCTCCACCCCAGTGACGTTACTCGAACACGGCTCCGCGAGGGCGGTGGCGGGAAGCGTCGAGATATCCGCAGCGGCGTTGTCTGAAGAGGCAGCGCCGCTTCTGCGCGCTCGTGCCCGGTGGACGTACCGGAGCGGCGCGATGGGTTCGGCGAACCGGCCCGCTCCGACGCATCGTCGGTGCCGAGGTGGAGCCGGTGGAAGAAGGGCTTGGTCGTTGGCGCCGGCTGACCGGTGAATGACGGTCAAGCGGCGGTCGAGCCGCCGCCGTGCGGACGAGGAAGTCCGTCAATCCACCCAGTTCCGCACGGCCGGGGCGTATCCGGTCGGCTTGTCCCCGACCTTGACGCCGGAACTGATCAACCAGCTCTGATAGTCCGGCGTGAACATCTGGTAGACCGACTGGGGCGGCACCGAACTCGCCTCGTCGAGCTTCACACGCAGCTCGGCCGGCAGCTCGAAGTCGAGGGCGGCCAGATTGGCGTCGAGCTGGTCCGTGCTGCTCGCTCCGATGATCGCCGAGGCGACCCCGGGCTGGGTGGCGACCCAGTTGACGGCGACCTGAGCCATCGTCATGTCGAGCTCGTCCGCGACACTCTCGAGTGTCGCCAGAAGCTGCCATTCCCGCTCTGTCCACGAGCGTCCAGGCGAACCTCCGCCACTCAGCCGACCTTCCCCTGCCAAGCCCTGGTCGGCATGCCGGTACTTCCCGGTGAGGAAGCCGCCGCCAAGCGGGCTCCATGCGGTGATACCGAGTCCCAGGCTCTGTCCCATCGGGACGTGCTCCAGCTCGATCGTCCGGTCGATGAGGGAGTAGGGCAGTTGCAGGCTGACCATCGGTACGAGGGAGTGGGCCTCGGCAAGGGTCTGGGCCCGCGCCGCGTACCAGCTGGGCACGTCCGACAGGCCCGCGTACCGGATCTTTCCCGCCCTGGTGAGGTCGTCGAAGGTCCGCATGACCTCCTCGACAGGAGTGATCCGGTCCCAGGTGTGCAGCAGGAACAGGTCGATGTAGTCGGTGCGCAGGCGGCGCAGTGACGCCTCGACCGCTCTGATCATGTGCTTGCGGCCGTTGCCCCCCGCGTTCGGATCTCCGGGGTCGACGCTGTTGGTGAACTTGGTGGCGAGAACCACCCTGTCGCGCACCTTGGCTTCCGCGATGAGATCGCCGAGGATGGTCTCGCTCTCGCCGGCGGTGTAGAAATCGGCGGTGTCGATGAAGTTTCCGCCTGCTTCGAGATAGCGACCGAAGATGGGGCGGGCTTCCTCCTCGGTCTTGCCGTACGCGGCGTGGAAACCGCCGGTGCCGAAGTTCATCGTGCCCAGCGCCAGGCGGCTGACGCGCAGCCCAGAACGTCCGAGCAGGTAGTAGTGGTCCAGGGACATGAGGGTGTGCTTCCTTTCGGTGCGGTCCATGTCAGCTTGGGCAGCACAAAATGGACTGTCAAGTCCAAAGACGAGCAGCTCCGGCACGGGCCGGCTCGTGCGGTCGGGTGCCGCCGTCGGAGCGCTCGTGACCGGCCTGATCATCTCCAGTCCTGATTGTGGCCCCCGGGATCACAGTCCGCTCCACGTCGTATTTGTAGATGTATGCCCGGTTGGCGCCGCGCTATTGTGGACTATGGAGTCCAACCTGGAGGTGGCCATGCGCACGCTGACCCGCAAGGGAGCCGCGACGCGACAGCGCATCCTCGAAGGTGCGGCCGCGCACATCCGTGAGAACGGCGTGGTCGCCACGACCCTCGACGACGTGCTGGCCAGGACCGCGACAAGCAAGAGCCAGCTGTTCCACTACTTTCCGGGCGGACGGGAGGAGTTGCTGCTGGCCGTGGCCCGTTTCGAGGCCGACCGTGTGCTGGAGGACCAGCGACCCCAGCTCGGCGACCTCACCTCCTGGCCGGCCTGGCGGTCATGGCGCGACAAGGTCGTCGATCGGTACCAGCGGCAGGGCCGCCTATGCCCTCTCAACTCCGTCACATCGCACCTGGGCAACGGCACACCTGGTTCTCAGGCCGTGGTCACCGAGCTGATGCACCGCTGGCAGACCGAGATCGCCACCGGCGTACGGCACATGCAGGACACCGGCGAGATCGACCCGGGCCTGGACCCCGACCGCGCGGCGGCCGCCCTGCTCGCCGGCATCCAGGGCGGCGTCCTGATCCAGATGTCCACCGGCCAGACCATCCATCTGGAGGCAGCCCTGGACATGGGCATCGCCCACCTTCGTGCCAGCAGGCTCCCAGTGGCTTGACGAGCGGTTTCGCGGTCCGGAAGCCCGCGAGGGTGTCAGCGTGGCGTGCCGTACGAGGGTGCGCCTTCTCGAAAATCTGGTGAGACGGGGGCGAAGCGCGAGAGGATTCGGGGACGGGAGACCAGGTTGGAGAGGGCGGGCCGGTGCGGGAAGATGTGAGTGTTGAGGGCCTTGTCGTCTTTCTCAGGGCGCGTCTCGGTGAGGACGAGGCCGACGCGCGGGTCGCGGGGAGTTCCCTGCACGGGCGCAACTGGTGGTGGAGCCAGTCAGGGAGGTTCGTGGCCGGTTCCTCGAAGGAGACCAGGATGGCTCAGCTCGATGTGGAGCTGGGGCGGCACATCGCCCGGCACGATCCCGGCCGGGTGACCGCCGAGGTCGAGGCCAAGCGGCAGATCATCGCGGGATGCGAGGAGGCGCTCGCGTCGGCCTCGCCTGAGCTGGTGCGGCTGGCCAGGCGGACCCTCGGCCGGCTGGCGGGGCCGTACTCCCAGCACTCCGGCTACCTGGAGGAGTGGCGTCCGTGACACGGCCGCCCACCGGCTCGGCCTGATCGTCGAGGAGGGACGGGCGGATTGTGTGAGCCGGCCGTTGAGCGGGGTCATCGCGGACAGCCGGGCGGATCTCGTGCGCCTGTGGTTCAGCGGGGTCGCGCGGCCGGGGTTTCGTGAGTCGCCGTGACGGGGGTGGTCGGGGCGCGTGAGCGTGGTCGAGTCAGCCGGACTCTGTGAGTTTGTCGGCCACTGCCTTGGCCACCTCGGTCGCGCCCTGTAGCAGGCGGCCGGTCGGGTCCGCCGGGACGCGGCGGTCGTAGGTGACCTCGATCAGGGCGTTGCTGACGCGGATCCCCACGATGGCCTTGCTCGGCCCCTGGTTTCTGCCGCCTTCCAGGCTGTTCACGGTGACGTAGGAGTCGTCGCCGATGGCGGGCTGCAACGGCCAGATGCCCGCCTCGTGCCAGTTGTACTCGGCGCGTTTCGCGTAGAGCTGCTCGTGGGCCTTGGCCACGTCATCGGGATAGACCTTGACGAAGACCGTGAGGTTGTGGGTCATGTTGTCCGGGAGGTTGGCGATCGTGCTCCACTCGCACTCCTCCTTGTAGATCTGCGACTGCTTCTGCCGCCGCACGAGCTTGTCGATCAGCTCGGTGCTGACCAGCTCGCAGGGCTTGGCCTCCTCGGTGAACCGGGCCGGACCGGTGGGCGCGACGCTGGGCGTGGACGCGGGCTGCGCGGGAACGCTGGGGTCGGCGGGCGGGGGCACGGCCGCGGTGGACGGGGCCGCCAGAGTCGGCACGACCTGGGCCTCACTCACCTGCGCGGGGCGCGTCAGCAGGAAGATCAGGGTCAGCACCATCACCACGATCACGGCGAGCGCCGAGCCGAAGATCGCCGGAGTGAGCCGGAGCACCGGTGACCCCGCGGGCGGCGGGCTTCCCAACGGAACCGTGGACTGCGGGGGAGGGCGCATGGCCGTGGTCGGGATGTATCGCTCGTCGTCACTCATCAGGATCTCTTCCGGAGGTTGTCGTCGACCGTGCGGGCGGCCGTGAGCGCCGTCTTGGCGACGCGGCTGTCCACCTTCGTCCCTTCGCCCGTCGCCTTGACCGTGATCACCAGGTTGCTGTGCCGCAGCCAGACGGTTCCGGTCGTCACCTTGAACGTGGTGTTCGCGGTGTCCTGGGCGAAGGCCCCGTCGGCGAGCGAGGGCACGGTGCGGACGGGGGTGGTGGTCGTGGTTTGCGAGGTGCCGGCCTGGGAGGTCCGGGTCTGGCGGGCGTACGCGAAGGTCCGCTTCGCGAGGTCGGGACTCGCCGCGTGCGTGACCTCCACGGCGATGGAGGGGCCGAGGAAAGCGTGCCAGCTGCACTCGTCGCCTCTCGCGCTGCCTTCTCCCGCTTGGGGCACGATCGTCTGCACCTGTTCGGCGGTGAGCAGCTCGCACGGGCGAGGCGCGGTGGCGAACGAGCCGGCGGCCGTCGGGCCGGGTGTCCTGGTGGGGGCGGGAGCGGAGGTGGGCGTCGCCGCCACGGTGGCGGTCGCCGTGAGGCTCGGGGACGCGGTGGTGGTGGTGATGGTGGTGTCGGGGCCGGCCCCTCCGTTCAGCAGCACCGCCACCGTGGTGGCGACGGCCGCGCCGGTCGCGAAGGCGCCGATCACGATCGGGGTCCTGCGTCGCCTCCCGACCACCACCGGCACGGTGACGGGACCGGTGGCGGCACGCCGCGACGGCATCGGGATGGCCAGCGGCTCAAGTTCGGCCTTGACCTGGCCGGGCGAGGGCCGCATGGCCGGGTTCTTGTCCAGCATCGCGAGCAGGAGCCCGGTGAGGGGCCCGGCGGCCGCCGGCGGTGGCGTGGGGACGGTGAGCACCGCGGCGATGGAGGCCACCATGCTGTCGCGGGCGAACGGCGGGCGGCCCTCGATCGCGGCGTAGAGGGTGGCGCCGAGCGACCACAGGTCGGCGGCGGGCCCCGGCGCCTCGCCGCGCAGCCGTTCCGGCGCGATGTATCCCGGCGACCCGGCCAGGTGCCCGGCTCCCGCGTCGGTGCCCTCCTGGCCCGGCCCCGGCGGGAGGGCCTGCTGGGACGCGATGCCGAAGTCGGCGAGGATCACCTCACCGGCGTCGGTGATCATGACGTTGCCCGGTTTGACGTCGTGGTGCAGGATGCCGTGCCGGTGGGCCGCCCCGAGGGCGTCGAGCACCCGCAGGCCGACGGTGGCGGCCTGGCCGAGCGGCAGCCGTCCGAGGTCGTTCGTCAGCTCGCGGAGTGAGCGCCCGGAGAGCAGGTCCATGATGATCCACGGCTGCCCGTTCTCGGCGATCACGTCGTGCACGGTGATGATCCCGGGATGGCTGAGCGCCGCCGCCGCACGTGCCTCGCGCAGGGTGTTCCGCAGCGCCCTGTCGTGGCCGTTCAGGCCGGAGGCCAGCCGTACCTCCTTGACGGCGACGTCGCGTTGGAGCAGCTCGTCGCGGGCACGCCAGACCGTGCCCGCGCCGCCCGCGCCGAGGCGGTCGAGCAGGCGGTAGCGTTCGGCGACCACACGCATGGGCTATGCCTCGCGGTCGAGGTTCTCGGCGATGTACTCGGCCGCCTTGACCGCCTTCTCGCGGAGCTTGGGATCCGACGCCACCTCGCGCTCCATGCGCATCTCACAGACCATGTTGCCCGTCCTGAAGAGCATGTGGACCGTGAACTTCTGGCGGGAGAACGTCTTCTCGGCGACCTCCCACCCGGCTCCGCCGTCGCCGGCGCCCACGTCGAACACGTCGGAGTTCTTGGCACCCGCGCCGCCCCTGCCCGCCAGTTCCTCGGCCGCGGTCCGGCCGCCGGCGACGTGCTCCTCCGCGAGCGTGTTCTCGTAACCGTCGCCCTGCTGCTTGTAGAGGTGGAGCTTGAGGAACATGGAATGCTCCTTGGTCCCCTTGTAGTCGGTGGACGACCAGGAGCACAGCGGGGGGTCTTCGTCTCGCACGTTGTGCAGCGTGGTCCGGTAGGCGCCGAAGATCTCCTTGGCCTGCTGCTCGGTGAGGAGCTGGCAGGGGCGGGGCACGGCGTCGAACTTGCCGGGCGCCTGGGTCGGGGCGGGCGAGAAGGTCGGTCCCGCGGCTGAGGGCGTGGCGGCGGCCGTAGGGGTGGCCACCGGGGCCGGCTTCGCCACGTCCGCAGACGCGGGAGCCGGGGGCCGCACGGCGGCGGGGGCGCTTGAGGTGGTCAGGACGAGGATGAGCGAGGTGACGAAGGCCAGCACCACGGCCGCCGCCGAGCCGTACGCGGCGTTGCGCGGCACCAGCCAGTCGGGCATCGGCCCCGGCGAGGCGACGGTGGCCGCCGTCTGACCGATGACCTGCTGCAACCCCTGCCTGAGCGCGGGCAGGTCCGGCCGCCGGGCCGGGTTCTGCGACAGTGCGGCGACCAGCAGCGGGCCGAGCTGCGGCCCCGCCCGCTGCGGCGGTCGCGGCGGCTCGGTCATGACCGCCCCGAGCGTCGCCACCGCGCTCGGCCGCTGGTACGGCGAGACGCCCTCGACCGCCGTGTAGACGGTCGCGGCCAGCGACCACAGGTCGGACGGGGGACCGGGCGGCTGGCCGGACGTGGGGGTGAGGCATTCGGGCGCGGTGAATCCCGGTGTGCCCATGGGCGCGCCGGATGATGGCCCACCGGTCTGGGTGGCGATGCCGAAGTCGGAGAGCAGGATGCGGCCGTCGTCGGCGAGCAGCACGTTGCCCGGCTTCACGTCACGGTGCAGCACTCCCTGCATGTGCGCGTTCGCCAGCGCGGAGAGCACGAACAGCCCGACGGAGGCGGCCCACTGGGGCGACATCGCGCCGCCGGTCTTGATGACCTGGTCGAGGGAGCGCCCGCGAATCAGCTCCATGACGATCCAGGGCTCGCCGCCGTCCTCGATCACGTCGTGCACGGCGACGACGGCCGGATGGCGGATCCGGGCCGCCGACCGAGCCTCGCGGAGGGTGCGTTCGCGCAACCCGGCGCGTTCCGCCGGGGGCAGCTCCGGCGGGAACAGCACCTGCTTGACCGCCACCTCGCGGCCGATCGTCTGGTCGTGCGCGCGCCAGACGATGCCCATGCCGCCACGGCCGAGGGATGCGAGCAGGCGGTAGCGTCCGCCCACGAGTCGTTCTCCGGTCACGGGGTCTCCTTCAGCGCGGCGGCGATCCGGCGGGCGGCCTTGTTCGCTCCGGCGCGGATCGCCGCGTCGTCACCGATCTTGTTCACGTTCACGTAGTCCACCTGGACGAGCAGGTTGTCGAGCCGGAAGATCACGATGCTGTTCTCCACCTTGCGCGTCTTGCGCGAGAGCAGGTCGTAGACGATCGCCTCGTCACCCACTCCCTCCGTGATCTCGGCCGCCGTTCCCGCCGCGGCGACCTTGCTCCTCAGGCCGATGCCGGGCCAGCTCCAGACCATGCCCTCCGTGGCCACGATGCCGTTCTTACGGTTGATGAACGCCTCCCTGGCCGCGTCGGGAACCGCGTCCCATGCCTCGCTGTCGATCTTCAGTGGTACGGCTCCGATGCCGACACCCCGCGAGGTCCATTCACAGCCCTCCTCCTGGCGCTTCCCGCCCACGGCCCGCACCTCGGGCACCAGTTCGCGGACCTGCCCGGCGGTGAGCAGGGTGCAGAAGTCGACCGGCACGGTGAACATGGCCGTCTCCTCGGCCTCGGGCGTGGGACTGGGCTGGGGTGCGGGACTGGTCTGCTGCCCCACGGGATCACTGGCGGGCCCGGACTGCTGCGCGACGGGCGTGGGTCGCGGGCCGGGCTCCCGGTCGGCCCGGAGGGCGACGGCGACCGCCGCGCCGCCCGCCAGCAGCGTGCACAACCCGGCCGCCACCAGCATCCGCGTACGGTTCCCCCGGCGGGGCGGAGCGGGCGCCGCGACGGCCTCCCGGCCGTCGGCGACGAGCCGCAGCAGCCGGGCGGTCTCCCCGGCGGGCGGCCGGGTGGCGGGCTCGCCGCCGAGCATCCGGAGCAGCACGGGCCCGAGATGGCCGGCCCGCTGCGGCGGGCGCGGCGGCGAGGTCAGCACCTCACGCAGCACCATCATGGGAGACCCGCCCAGGTACGGCGGGGCGCCCTCGACCGTGGCGTAGAGGGTGGCGGCGAGAGACCACAGGTCGGACTCCGGCCCGCCGCGCTCGCCGCGCAGCCGTTCGGGGGCGATGAAGCCGGGGGAGCCGATCAGCAGTCCCGACTCGGTCATCGTGGCCTGGTCGTCGATCCTGGCGATGCCGAAGTCACCGAGGACGGTCCGGCCGTCCTCGGTGAGGAAGACGTTGGCGGGTTTGACGTCGCGGTGCTGGATGCCCTGTTGGTGCGCGACGGACAGCGCCGCCAGCAGCCGCAGGCCCAGTGCGGCCGTGTGCTCGGGCGACCAGGGGCCGCCGTCTCTGACCGCGTCCTCAAGGTTCGAGCCGCGCAGCAGCTCCATGACGATCCACGGGCGCTCGCCTTCGGTGAGCACGTCGTGGACCTTGATGATGCCGGCGTCTCTCAGCTGGGCGGCGGCCATCGCCTCGCGCACGGTTCGCCGGCACGCCTCGGCGCGGGCGGCCCGGTCGAGCGCGGGCGGCAGCCGTACCTCCTTGACCGCGACCTCGCGGTGCAGGAGCTCGTCGTGCGCGAGCCAGACGGTGCCCATGCCACCTTGGCCGAGCGCGCGCAGGAGACGGTATCGGCCTGCGATCTTTGATTCCCCCTGATCCGGCACGGTAGGGGACCCTAGTGCTTTTCCCCATTACTTCGCTAGATGGTGAACCTTGACGCAAAGGGCGCGCTCCCCATAATGGTCCGGTATCAATTCCGACCCGCGAGGGGTGCTATGACCACGCGTCCAGGCGGGAGTCCCGGACCTCCCGTACCGCCGTCCTCGTACTGGCCCGATCAGGGTGGGCAGGAACGTTCAAGCATGTCAGGGCCGCCGAAATGGGCTCTGGGGATGATCGCCGGCGCGGCTGCGTTCACGCTGCTCGGCGGGGTCGCCTTCGCGGTGTCGGGCGGGGATCCGGAGCCGCCCCCGGTGGCCGCGCCGCCCGTGCTGCCGTCGGTCAAGCCCTCGAAGCTGACAGGGACCCCGGTCGTGCCGCCGCCTTCGGCCCTGCCCGATTCGTCCGGTTCGCCTTCCGCCGATCCGGCCGAGTCCCCCTCCGTGGGTGCGTCGGCGGACGTGTCGGCCACTCCCAGCGCGCAGTCCACCGGCCCGACGCTGACCGAGATCCCCGAGGTGTGCGATCTGCTCGGCGAGAGCACGGTCAAGCGGCTCGCGCCCCAGGGCGCGGCGGAGCCCGACTCCTCCAGGGACGGCTACGGCGCGCTCCGGAAGGGCTGCCAGTGGAACCAGAAGGGGTACGCCATGAAAAATGGCTACAACCAATCCCGGACGATCCACGTCAAGGTGGCCGTGTATCCCGACAGCGCGCAGGCCGCCGAGGACGCCGACTTCTCGTGGGACTCGATGCGCGACTTCGCCGGCACCACCCGCCCCGCCCCCTACAACACCGTGTACGGCGAGCTGCAAACGATCACCACGTTGGGCGGCGAAGCGTATGGCGTCTATTCCATGGATAAAGTCCGGAAATCAGCAAATGCCTGGCTCTTGCTCCATATCGGTAATTCTGTGGTCGAAGTGCGATATTTCGGGACTGATAACAAAGGCCGCGAGATCCTTTCCAACAAGAATTCCAGGCCGGTGGCGGAAGACATATTGCTGAAGGGCATGGAAGAGATCGCCAAGGAGGTCGTGGGCAACCTGGTTCCCTGACGACTTCCCAGGTCGGAGCCATCGTGCAACGATGAAAAGACAGCCCCCGAACAAGAGGGACGCGGTGGTTTCGCAGGCCGCCGGGGGAGGTGAGACAGGGATGCGAATGGTCGCCGACTGTCGTGACATGCCCAGCGAGTCCGGTTGCACGCTCACAATCAGCGGTGAGGAGGACGAGGTCGTCAGGGCCGCCGCCGAGCACGCGGCGTCCGTACACGGCCACGCCGACACCCTTGAGTTCCGCGAGCAGATCAGGGGAATGCTGAAGAAGGAGATCCCGGTCGGCGCCTGAGCCGGCCCGCCCCTGCGACCGCGATCCGCGGCCGCAGGGGTTCACCAGCGCGCCTGAGGCTCGAGCATGTTCCACACCGGTCGGCCACCGTCACCCCGTCCCCCGCCGAGCCGGCTCACAAGCGGCGGCGGCCCTTCCCACTTCCCACGATCGCGATCTGTGGGCCCGGCGCCATTGGGTTCGCTTGATGGGTGTCGGGATTAGGGTTTCTCGACTCGACGACTCGCTGCGCGAGGCCCAGCGCGCGTCCCGCCGTACCGTGCCGGCGACGCCGCGCCCCTGCCCCAGCGGTCACCGACGCGTGCGCCTGCGGCCGCTCACCCGAAACCGGTTGGACGTACTCGTCCACGTGTGGTTGGCTTCCTCCACGCCCTTGGAGCGAAAAGGAGGTGAGCGCGATGTCAACCGTCATGACCATGCGCTCCCCCTCTGCCCGGGCGATCATCTGACCGGGGGAGCGCACGCTTTCCCTGGAGGATTCACCCATGACCGATCTGGTCATCCGCCCGCTTCGTGCGGGCGAGCACGATCTGTTCCTGTCCCTGCCCGACTCCGCGCTCGTCGGCATCGCGTCGACCGGCCGTGACTACCGCACCTTCCTCGCCGCCCGGCAGTACCGTCCCGAGTGGACCTGGGTCGCCCTGGAGGGCGACCGCGTCGTCGCCAGGGCCGCCTGGTGGGGCGGGCCCGACGACGCCGAACCGCTCACCCTCGACTGGTTCGACTTCGGCCAGGACCACGAGGCCGGCACCGGGCTGCTGCGCGCCGCTCCCTTCACCGCCGAGTACTGCCTGGTCCTGCCGCCCGCGTGGCGGGAGGATCCGGTCGTCAGGGCCGAGGCGGAGGCACGCGTCGCCGCCGCCGAACGGGCGGGCATGCGGCCGCTGGTGGAGCGGATCCGCTACACCTGGACCCCTGAGCTGGGCCTGCCCGAACGGCCCGCACGACTGGAGTATCGGCCGTGCCCCGACGACGAGGTGGTGCTCGACGTCATCAGGCGGTTCCACGTGGGCAGTCTCGACGCGCACGTCATCGACCAGACCGCGCGCGAGGGCGCGGAGGCGGCGGCCAAGGAGGATCTGGACATCCTCAACTGGTTCCCCGCACCGCGTGAGTGGTGGCGGCTCGCCTACACCCCAGCGGGTGAACTGGTCGGCCTCACCGTGCCGAGCCGTAACCATTCGAGCCCGGTGATCGGCATCATCGGCGTGGTGCCCGAGCAGCGTGGTCACGGCTACGGCTACGACCTGCTGGTGGAGGCGACCCACCTGCTGGCCGCCGAGGGGGTGACCGAGATCGTCGGCGAGACCGACGCGACCAACGGGCCGATGGCGGCGGCCTTCGCCAAGGCCGGTTACCCGGTCAGCCAGGAGCGGATCTTCATGGCGTGGTGAGCCGCTCCAGTTCGGTGAGCGCGAGGCTCGCCTCGGCGATGTGATCCTCGTTGAACACCCGGACGCCGTGTGACTCCAGCAGCGCGGTGGTGATTCCCTGGCCGGGCAGCGTACGGCCCCGGAAGGTGCCGTCGTAGACGCTGAGTGTGCCGCAGGAAGGGCTGCCCTCCTTCAGGATCGCGATCCGCACCCCGAAGGAGGCGGCCACCGCCAGCGCGGCCTGCGCCCCGGCCAGGAACGCGCCCGTGACGTCGTCTCCCTCGGGAGTCAGCACCCGCGCCGCCCCGGTGAGCACGGCGGCCCCGCCCGCCCCGCCCTCGATCTCGGCGGGCGGGCGGGGCACCGGCAGCCCGCCCGCCACCTCGGGGCAGAAGGCGACCAGCCGCCCCTCAGCCCGCCACGCGGCGAGCAACGCGTGATCACTGCTCTTGGCCCGCCCGTCATACCGGACCTTCCGCCCCATCAGGCACGCACTGACCAGAATCCGTTCCACCCTGCCCATGGTAGGCGGGGCTCACCTGGCCGAACGCAGCTCCACGGGCCACGGTGCGCCCGCCCTCCTCCGGTGGCCGCGCGGCAACCGTGCCGTTGCCTGCCAAGGATCTTGGCCTGTCCGGAGAGTGAGGGATCACGAAGGGTTGGCCGCGCCCACAGCAGGCGTGAGCATCCTGGCGCGGCCGTTCACCGGTGGGCGGTCCGTCCGACGTCCCCCGGCGGCTCGCTGCTCGGCTCCGGCATGTCAGCGGCTCTCGATAGCCAAGCGCAGGCCCAGGGCGACTAGGACCGTTCCGCTGACCGCGTCCAGCCGACGCCGGATCACCGGGCGGCGGAACCACGCGCCCGCCCGCCCAACCGCGGCCGCCAGCGCCAAATACAGGATGATCTCGATGGCCACCTGGAGCACGGCGAGCAGCGCGGTCGTGGCGAAGAGCGGCCGGTCGGCCGGTACGAACTGTGGATAGAACGCGATCATGAAGGCGGCGGCCTTCGGGTTGGCCAGCATCACCACCGCTCCCTCGCCGAAGGCCCCCCACCAGGTCAGCGCCGAACCGGGCTTCGGCTCCCCGACCGCGACCTCCTCGGCCGCCCGTCCTGTCTCCCTGCTGCGCCACGCTGAGCGCCAGGCCTTGATCCCGAGGTACAGCAGGAAGCCCGCGCCCACCACGCGCAGGACGAGGAAGGCCACCTCCGAGGCGGCCACCAGGGCGGCGAGCCCGGCGGCGGCGAGCAACGCCCACAGGTACAGGCCGGCCTCCAGGCCCAGCACCGTGGGCACCGCGCCGGAGAAGCCGCGCAGGGCCGCGCGGCGCAGGATCAGCGCCATCGCCGGGCCTGGCGAGGCGGAGATCAGCACCACGGCAAGGACGAAGGCGGGCAGAGAGGAGATGAGGTCCATGAGGTTCATCTTGGTTGTGCGCGTACTGCCTGTTCAACGCGTTTTGCGCGGGACACGGCGGCTGCGCGTCGCCAGTGTGCCGCGCCAGAAGTTCGCTGTAGATATCGGGCGAGTGAGTTCAGCGGTGAGCGTCGGGATGCGCCGCGCTTCGTAACGGAACCGGCCACGACACGGGATCACGGATGGCGAGGTCGAGGGCGGGGGGTGGCGGGGGTAGCCTGCTGGCCATGTCGATCGGGGTGACTGCCTTGTGAACAGCGTGCTCGCTACGTGTGTGATCGTCGGGGCGCTGGTGCTGGCGCTGGTGAGCCTGATCGTGGCGATCAGGGACAGGGCGATGGGAATGGTCCTGCTGATCGGCTTCGGCGTGCTGGAACTGGCGGTGCTGGTCCAGGCGGGGGTGACGATCGCGGCGGCCGTCTCGGGGGAGGGGCCGCAGGAGAAGGTCACGTTGTACGGCTATCTCGTGGGCACCGCGCTGATCCCGCTGGCAGGGGTGGGCTTGGCGCTGGCGGAGCGGAGCCGATGGGGGTCCGGGATCCTGGTGGTGGCCGGGTTCGCGATCGCGGTCATGACGGGCAGGCTGCTGCAGATCTGGCAGGGCACGGCGTGAGCCTTCACCGGCCGCCGGGGAGCAGGCCGCCGGGGAGCAGGCCGCCGGGGAGCGGGCCGCCGGGGAGCGGAGATCGGGGAGTGCGGTGAGCGAGGGCATCGGGACCGGGCCGGGGCGGGCGCTGGTGGCGGTTTACGGGCTCTTCGCGCTGGCGGCGGGGGCGCGGGCCACGGTGCAGATCGTGCGGAGTTTCGACGAGGCGCCCCTGGCGTACGCGCTGTCGGCGTTCGCCGCGGCCGTCTACGTCGTGCTGACCGTGGCGCTCGCCGTGTCCGCTCGCCGTACGGCGTTGGCGGCCTGCCTGATCGAGCTGACCGGGGTGCTGGTCGTGGGCACGTTGAGCATGCTGGATCCGGAGGCGTTTCCGAGGGCGACCGTCTGGTCGGGTTACGGCAGCGGTTACCTGTTCATCCCGCTGATCCTGCCCGTCGTCGGGCTGTTCTGGTTGCTCCGCCGCCGCCCCGGATGATTGACCGGGGTGTTACATCCCCTCTCCCACGGGCAGTTCAGGGCCTCGTACCCGAGAACCACCCCCGAGACAGGGAGGGAGAAGCCCCCCAGATGAGCACCATCGAGCACTCGGTCGACGTGCGGGTCCCCGTGCGGACCGCCTACAACCAGTGGACCCAGTTCGAGAGCTTCCCCGAGTTCATGGAGGGAGTGCAGTCGGTCAAGCAACTCGACGACACGCGGACGGCGTGGGTGGTGGAGATCGCCGGTGTCCGCCGCGAGTTCGAGGCCGAGATCGCCGAGCAGCTTCCCGACCGGCGCGTGGCGTGGCGGTCGGAGGGACGGCCCCATCAGGCGGGCGTGGTGACCTTCCACCGGATCGACGACGGCAACTGCCGGGTCATGCTCCAGATGGACTTCGACCCGGAGGGCGCGGCGGAGACGGCGGGCGACTGGCTGCAGGTCGTACGGCTCCGCGTGCGCGGCGACCTTGAGCGTTTCAAGAGGTTCATCGAGTCTCGCGGGGGCGAGACCGGCGCGTGGCGCGGTGCCGTCCGAAACGGGAGCGGCGCTGTCAGCGGCGAGACCGGCGGCGTCGGCGGGGAGACCGGCGCGTGGCGCGAGGCCGGGGGCCGGCGCCCAGGTGACGATCCTCCGGCGGTTCCAGGCCCCATCGCCTGAGGAATCGGCGGCCGCGGTCCCCCGGGACCGCGGCCGCTTCGCTTTGCCAGGAACAAATGTACCCATTAAAACAGTTTCCCTTGAGGTCTGTCAATCATCCTATGATTCGATGATCCTTAAGGAGGACGAGAGTCAGCATGAGTGTGCTCACCCACGAGGCAAGAGGTCGTACCGGATCGCTCGCCTGGTTGCTCGTGCTGGGAATCGTCCTCGCGGCGCTCAATCTGCGGACCGCGGTCACCAGCGTGGGCCCCGTGCTCGACCAGATCTCCACCGCGCTCGGGCTTACCGGCGTCACGACGGGCCTGCTCACCACTCTACCCGTTCTCTGCTTCGCGACCGTGGGCGTGGTGACGCCGGCCCTGTCCCGCCGGGTGGGCGAGCACCGCCTGCTGCTGCTCGCCCTGGTGACCCTCGGGGTCGGCATGCTGACCCGCTCACTGGTGGACTCGGCGGCCGTCTTCCTGCTCAGCAGCGCTGTGGCGCTGTCGGGCGGCGCCGTCGGCAACGTGCTCATCCCCACGCTGATCAAGCGGCACTTCCCGCGTCGCACCGGCGTGATGACCACCGTCTACACCACCGCGCTCGCCATGGGCACGATGCTCGCGGCCGCCGCCACGGTGCCGATCGAGCGCGCCACCGACGGCAACTGGCACGTGGCCCTCGGCGTGTGGGCCGCGCTGGCCGCCGTGGCGGCGCTGCCCTGGCTGGTGCTGCTGCGCAGCGAGCCCGCCCGCGACACCGGCGCCGCCGCCCTGGGGCCCCGGGCCCTGGTGCGCAGCCGCCTCGCATGGTCGGTCGCCGCCTACTTCGGCACCCAGTCCATGGTCGCCTACGTGATGTTCGGCTGGCTCCCGCAGATGCTGCTCGACAAGGGCTACACCGCCGGGCAGGCGGGCGTCTTCCTGGCCGTCTTCACCGCGCTCGGCATCCCGGTCGCGATCGTGGTTCCCATGGTGACCAGCCGGTTCGCCGACCAGCGGCCGGTGGTCGCCGCGTTCGTCGCCTGCTACGTGGTGGGCTTCGCCGGCCTCTGGCTGGCTCCGGACGCCACCGCCCTGGTCTGGGTGATCGTGGTGGGCCTCGGCATGGGCTCCTTCCCGCTCGCGCTCACCCTGCTCGCGCTGCGGACCCGCACACCCGAGGCCACCGCCGCGCTCTCGGCCTTCGGGCAGAGCGCCGGCTATCTCATCGCCGGGGCCGGTCCGCTGCTGGTCGGCCTCCTCTACGGCGCGACCGGCGGCTGGACGCTGCCCGTCCTGCTGCTGTTCGCGGTCGTGACCGTGCAGCTCGCCACCGGATGGTACGCGGGCCGCGACCGCTATCTGGAGGACGAGCGCGTCTGACCTCCTGCGGCTTGCGCCCCATCGGGGGCGGCGCAAGCCTGCAGCGGGACCGGCGACCTCGCCGCCGGCCTGCCCGTCACCGGGTAGGCCGGCGCGGTGTTCGGCCGGAGCCCGCCGCCGACGGCATGGCGGCGCATGCGCACCACGGTGGCCGGAGTCCGCCGCCGACGGCTCGGCGGCGGATGCGCGTCACGGTGCTCGCCGGTGGCGGCCGATCACCGCTCGGGCCGGAGCAGCACCTTCCCCGTGGCGGGGTCGGCGAGCAGTTCCATCGCCCGGCCGTAGTCTTCGAGCCCCAGCTCATGGGTGATCAGCGGCCGCAACGTGAGCAACCCCGCGTTGAACACCCGTACGGCGTGCACCCAGGCGGCCGACGACGCCCCGAACACGCTGGAGATCGAGAGCTGCCCGCCCACCAGCAGCCCCGGCGGAATCCCGTACGGCTCGCCGCCCGGAAGCCCGGTCAGCACCACCCGCCCGCCGGGACGGGCCAGCCGTACGGCGGCGAGCCCGCTCGACGCCACGCCAGCGGTCTCCACGACCACGTCGAAACGGCCCGGCTGGTCGGGCGGGACCAGCTCGGTCGCGCCGGAGAGACGTGCGAGCCGCTCGCGGGACGGACGGGGATCGACGGCGACCAGTTCGGCGGGGGAGTTCGCGGCGAGGAACTGGACGACCAGCACGCCCAGGGTTCCCGCGCCCACCACGGCCACCCGTTCACCGGGCAGCACCGCGGCCCGCAGGGCGGCCGCGGCGGCGACCGCGGCGGGTTCCAGCAGGGCGGCTGCGACCAGGTCGGCGCCCGGCGTGAGCACGTGCAGCAGCCGGGCCGGCAGCAGCAGGTGGTCGGCGAAGGCGCCGGGCCGGGTGAACCCGGTCTCGTCGTAGCCGGCCGAGCACAGGTTCGACTCACCGGCACGGCACCTGTCGCAGGTCAGGCAGTTGCGGAAGCCCTCACCGACGACGTCCGCGCCGACCAGCGCGGGGTCGGCGCGGGGGCCGACCGCCACCACCGTCCCCGACCACTCGTGGCCGGGGACGATCGGGTAGCGGCGGAAGGCGGCGGGCCTGGTCCCCTCGTACAGTTCCCGGTCGCTGCCGCAGATCCCGGCCGCGGCGATCCGCACCAGGGCCTCACCCGGACCACAGGCCGGCGGTTCGGACTTGACCATGTGGTGCCTGCCGGGGCCGTCGAGCACGACCGATCGGTTCATCGGGTGCGCTCCGGGTCTCGCAGGTGCCAGTCGTCGGCGTAGAGGTCGAACTTGGCGCGCTGCCTGGGGAACTCCGCCGCGGCGTCCGGGTCGAACTCCACGCCGAGTCCCGGGCCCGTCGGGATGGCGAAGTAGCCGTCCACGACCTCGGGGACGCCGGGCGCGACCTTCTTCACCTCGGTGTCGGCGAAGTCGTTGAAGTGCTCCTGGATCTTGAAGTTCGGGGTGGCGGCGGCGAGGTGCAGGCTGGCGGCGGTGAGGACCGGGCCGCCGACGTTGTGCGGGGCCATCATGACGAAGTGCGTCTCTGCCGTGGCGGCGAGCTTGCGCGCCTCCCACAGGCCGCCGATGTGGCCGACGTCGGGCTGGATGACGTCGGCGGCCTGGAGCTCGAACAGCTCCCTGAACTCCAGCCGGTCATGGATCCGCTCGCCGGTCGCGATCGGCAGCCCGGTGTGCTCGGCGACCTTGGCCAGGGCCTTGAGGTTCTCCGGCGGGCACGGCTCCTCCAGCCAGCTCGGCGCGAACGGTTCGAGCATGCCGGCCAGCCGGATCGCCGTCGCCGGGGAGAAGCGGCCGTGCATCTCCACGAGCAGCTCACGCGCGGGCCCGATCGCGTCGCGCACCGCCTCCACCAGCGAGATCGAGCGCATGGTCTCCTCGTGGTCGAGCTCCATCCGCCCGGCGCCGAACGGGTCGAGTTTCAGCGCGTCGTAGCCGCGCTCGACGACGCCCAGTGCCGCCCGGTGGAACTCCTCGGGGGAGCGTTCCACGGTGTACCAGCCGTTGGCGTACGCCTTGACCCGGTCGTTGACCTTGCCGCCGAGCAGCTGCCAGACGGGCACGCCGAGCGCCTTGCCCATGATGTCCCAGCAGGCCATCTCCACGCAGGCGATGCCCGACATCACGATCTCGCCCGCGCGGCCGTAGTCGCCGTACTTCATCCGGCGCACGAGGTCCTCGATGGCGAAGGGGTCGGAGCCGGCCACGTGGTTGGACTCCGCCTCGGCGAGGTAGCCGAGGAGCGCGTCGGTGTGGCCCAGCATGCGGGTCTCGCCGACCCCGGTCAGGCCCTCGTCGGTGTGCACCTGGACGTAGGTGAGGTTGCGCCAGGGGGTTCCGACGACATGGGTGGTCAGCCTCGTGATGCGCACGGGTCTCCTCTCGGGAAGCAGTGATCCGGGACACGGCCCTCGGGCCGCGCGCGGTCTGATCCAGGTGGGCGGGCACGTCGTCGGGCCGCCTGCTGGGGAACGTGGGCCCCGATTCCCGCGGCCTGCGGTGGCCGGCGGGGGTGAGGGGGGAAGGGGGATCGGGCGGAGCTCAGCCGGTGACGGGTGCCGACTCCGGGCCGACGAGCCGAGCGCCTTCGTGCCGGCCCGTCCTGCGTAAGCAGCGGGCGTCGGCGGAGAAGGACAGGGCCACGTCGATCGTCATGTGGTCTCCAGCATGCGGTGGCCGAGGCGTTCCGACAGCGTACGGGCGCCCCGCCGTACCAGTTCGCCCCACTCCCGGCGGCGGGTGTCGTCCCAGCGCAGGATGGGCGCGGAGACGCTCATCGCCGCGACCATGAGGCCGGTCTGGTCGTAGACCGGCGCGGCGACGCAGTTGACCGCCTCGTTCGACTCGCACTCGTCGAAGGAGAGGCCCTGCTCGCGGATCACCGCGAGGGCCGCGCGCAGCCGGGCGGGGGAGGTGATGCTGTTCGGGGTCATGGCGGGCTGCTCGCGGTCGGGGGGATAGCGCACGTCGAGGGCGTCGGGGGACAGGCCGGAGAGCAGCATCTTGCCGACGCCCGTGCAGTGGGCGGGCAGCCTGCGGCCGACGGCGGAGACCATCCGGATCGGGTGGGTGCTGTCGACCTTCGCGATGTAGACGACGTCAGGGCCGTCGAGCACCGCCACGTGCACCGTCTCATCGCAGCCGGCCGCCGTCTCCCTGGCCGCTTCGAGGGCCTCGTGGGCGAGGTCGAGCTGCTCGGCGAAGACGTTGCCGAGCTGGAAGAGCCGCATGCCCAGCCGGTAGCGGGTGGGCTGGCCGTGGATCGCGGACAGGTAGGAGCGGGTGGTGAGCGTGGTGACCAGCTCGTGGACCGTCGTGCGGGGCAGGCCGGTCGCCTCGGCGATCTGCGTGGCGGACAGCACACGTCCGGGCAGGAAGAGCTCCAGGATGTCCAGCGCGCGGGTCACGGCGGGTACGGCTCGGCCCATCGACAGACTCCCTCGGTTCTCCCTCAGTTCGACATTTCGCACTTTACCCGAAATTTCGAACAGCCTACCTTGACCCGAACCGGACACCTGTTTACAGTCACGGCAGCTTCTCGGAAGTTGTCCGAAATATCGAACATAACCGGAGTTCCACTTGCGTCAGTCGTCAGGAATCCTCGCCTTGAACCGCCTGGGCCTCGCCTCCCCCGCGGCCCCCGTCCCCGGCTCGCCGGTCGCCTTCCCCGACGGCGGGACCTGGCGCACCGAGCTGCCCTCCTGTGAAGGACCCGCCGTGCTGGAGGCGGTCCTGGCCGAGAGCCGGCGCCTTTCGGTGCCGCTGCACCGGATCAGCCAGGGCAGCGGCGTGTGGATGCTGACCGACGCGGAGATCACCGAGATGGTCGCCGCGTGCGAGGCGGAGAACATCGAGCTCTGCCTCTTCCTGGGACCCCGGGGCACCTGGGGGCCCGCGCCCGTGCCGATCGCCGGGCCGCGCGCCCGCGGCCGTGACCAGCTCGCCGGGTGCATTGACGACGCCGAGCGCGCCGTCGCGCTAGGCGTGCGCTGCCTGCTGGTGGCCGACGAGGGCGTGTTGTGGGCGCTGCACCGGATGCGGGAGGCGGGGGACCTGCCCGCCGACACCACGCTGAAGGTCTCCGCGCTGGTGGGGCCGGTCAACCCGGCGACGTACGCGCTCTGGGAGCAGCTCGGCGCCGACTCGATCAACGTGCCCAGTGACCTGACCCTGGCCGAGCTGGCCGACCTGCGCGCGGTCAGCGCCGCGCCGCTGGACTTCTACGTCGAGGCCCCCGACGGCCTGGGCGGCCAGGTGCGCATCCACGAGGCGGCCGAGCTGATCAGATGCGGCGCGCCGATCTACCTGAAGTTCGGGCTGCGCAACGCGCCCGACATCTATCCGGTCGGCGGCCACATCCGCGCCGTGGCCGTGGAGAGCGGCAAGGAGAGGGTACGGCGGGGCCGTCTCGTTCTCGACGCCCTGGCCCGGCTGGGCGCGGACGACGGCATGTCCCCGCTCGGCGCACGACTGCCCGGCAAACTCGCCCGGTTCGCAGAGGTGATCCGATGAGGAGTGTGTTATGGACGATGTGAGCAGGCGTGCCGTCCTCGGCACCATGCTTGCTGTGGGAGCGCTCCCGCTCGTGGCGTGCGGGGCCGGCGACGGCGCGCGGACCAAGGTTCGCTACTGGAACCTGTTCGCCGGCGGCGATGGCCTGCTGATGCTCCAGATGCAGGACGACTTCCGAGCGAAGAATCCCGATATATCGCTCGAAGCCGTCACTCTTGCCTGGGGCGCGCCGTACTACACCAAGCTCGCCATGGCCGCGGCGGGCGGGCGTGGTCCCGACGTGGCCGTGCTCCACCTGGCCAGGATGCCCGGGTACGCGCCTGGCCATCTGCTCGACGCGTTCGACGTCGACCTGCTCGAAGAGGTCGGGCTCGACCCCGCCGAGTTTCCGCCCGGCCTGATCGAACGGGCCACCGTGAACGGCAGGCTCTACGCGCTGCCGCTCGACACCCATCCGTTCGTCATGTACTACAACACCGACGTCGCCCAGCAGGCCGGGCTCCTCGACGCAGCCGGCCGGCTCACCCCGATCAACGGCCCCGACGCCCTGATCGACGCGCTGACCAGAGCCAAGAAGGTGACCGGCAAGCACGGTCTGGCCCTGGACAACCTCGACGTGATGCCCTGGCGGCTGTTCTACGCCCTGTACCGCCAGCTCGACGGCACACTCGCCCTTCCGCTCGGCGGCTCGATCGGCATCGACGACGCCAAGGCGCTCCAGGCGCTCGGCCTCATGCGCCGGCTCACCGAGGAGGGCCTGGCGACCCAGGGGCTCGACTACGCGGGCGCGATCGCCGCGTTCGTCAACGGCGACTCGGGCTTCCACTGGAACGGCGGCTGGGAGACCACCACCTTCAGCACCGCCAAGACGCCCTACAGCATGACCAGATTTCCGAACATCTTCGGCAATGCGCGCACCACCGGGGACGCCCACTCCTTCGTGCTGCCCCACCAGCGCAGCCGCGATCCCGAAGCCACCCGTGCCTCCTACCGCTTCCTCGCGCACCTGATTAAGAGCAGCGTGACCTGGGGCAAGGCCGGACACGTGCCCGCCTACCGGCCGGTGGCGACGAGCCCCGCGTATCTCGCGCTCAAGCCCCAGTCGGAGTACCGCGACGTCACGCCCGACGTGCAACTCGACCCGCCCGCGTGGTTCAGCGGTTCGGGCTCCGACTTCCAGAACCAGGGAGGAGCCGCCTTCCAGGCCGTGCTCACCGGCGACCTGACCCCCCAGCAGGGGCTCGACCAGTTCAAGGGCGCCGTCGACAAGCTGCTCACCACCCCCAGCCCGGCGTAGGAGACCCCCCATGGCGACCACCATCTCGCCCGCGCCCCCCGCCCCTCCCGCCACGCGTGCCGTACCCCTCTGGCGGCGGATGCCCGCCGGACTGCTGTTCACCCTGCCCTTCCTGGTGTTCTACCTCGCCTTCCTCGTCTGGCCGACGGTGTCGTCGCTGTTCCTCAGCTTCTTCAACGAGAGCCTCACCGGCACCCGGGGCGAGTTCGTCGGCCTGGCCAACTGGACCGAGATGTTCGGTGACTCGGCGATGTGGTCGGCCTTCGGCAACACCGTCTACTTCACCCTCCTCAGCACGCCGCCGCTGGTGCTCATCGGCCTGGTCATGGCGCTGCTCACGAACCGGGCGATGCCGCTGCGGTGGCTGTGGCGGCTGGCGTTCTTCCTGCCGTTCCTGTTGCCGGCCAGCGTCGTGGCGCTCATCTGGGTCTGGCTCTACCAACCGGGCTTCGGCCTGGTCAACGACACGCTCGCGCGCCTCGGGCTGGCCGAGGCGGGCTGGCTCACCGAGCCCGACCTGGCGATGGTCTCGGTCGTCATCACCACCGTGTGGTGGACCGTCGGCTTCAACTTCCTGCTCTATCTGGCCGCGCTCCAGCAGATCCCGCAGCACCTCTACGACGCCGCCGCGATCGACGGCGCGGGCTGGTGGCAGCGGCTGCGGTCGGTGACGCTGCCCATGCTCGGGCGCACCACCGGGCTCGTCATCGTGCTGCAGTTGCTCGCCTCGCTGCGCGTCTTCGACCAGATCTACCTGCTCTACCAGGGCACCGGCGGCCCCAACTTCGCCGCCAGGCCGATCCTGGAACACGTCTACACCACGGCGTTCACCAACTTCCGGTTCGGTTACGCCTCGGCGATCTCCACCTTCTTCTTCGTACTGATCGTCACGGTGTCCGTGGCCCAGCTCAAGTTGTTCCCCTCATCCTCGAATTCCTCGAATTCCTCGAAGGAGCGTTGATGACGAGCGTACGAGCCTGGAATCTCGTCGGGCTGCTGGTGACCGCGTTCATCGCGGTGCTCTGGCTGACGCCGTTGCTGTGGGCGGTCGACACCTCCCTGAAGCCGGAGGGCGAGACCACGCTGGTCCCGCTGACCTGGTTCTCCGACAACTTCTCCGTCGAGGCGTTCCAGCGGGTGTTCGCGCAGAGCGACATGCTGCGCTGGTTTCTCAACAGCACCGTCGTCGCCGTCGGCGTGACCGCCCTGGTGCTGGCGACCGCGAGCCTCGCCGCGTACGGCTTCTCCCGCACCGACTTCCGCGGCAAGCGCCTCGTCTTCGGCGTCGTCGTCGCCGGCATCATGGTCCCGCCGCAGGTCCTGGTGGTGCCGCTGTACGACGAGATGCTGGCCCTCGGCCTGATCGACACCTACTGGGCGATGATCCTGCCGCAGGTCGCCGCGCCGGCCATGGTCTTCATCCTGAAGAAGTTCTTCGACGGCATCCCCCGCGAGCTGGAGGAGGCCGCCCGGGTCGACGGCGCCTCGATCCTGCGGATCTTCTGGCAGGTGGTGCTCCCGCTCTCCCGGCCCGTCCTGTCCGCCGTCGGGATCTTCACCTTCATCTTCACCTGGAACAACTTCTTCTGGCCGTTCCTGGCCGTCTCCGACCCCGACCTGATGACCATCCCCGTCGGCCTGGCCACCATCCAGAGCTCGTACGGCCTGCGGTACGCCCAGATCATGGCCTCGGCCGTGCTCGGCGGGCTGCCGCTGCTCGTCGCCTATGTCTTCTTCCAGCGAAACATCATCCGTTCCGTCGCCCACACCGGGCTCAGCGGAACCTGAACGATCGAGGTGCGATGACCCACGCGTCCCTGACCATTGACCCCGCCTTCGCCGTCGGCGACGTCGACCCGAGGCTGTTCGGCTCCTTCGTCGAACACCTGGGCCGGTGCGTCTACAGCGGGATCTTCGAACCCGGCCATCCGGCCGCCGACGAGAACGGCTTCCGGCGTGACGTGCTCGACCTGGTCCGCGAACTGGGCGTGACCACCGTGCGCTACCCCGGCGGCAACTTCGTCTCCGCCTACCGCTGGGAGGACGGCGTCGGCCCCGACCGCCGGACCCGTCTCGACCCCGCCTGGCGGACCATCGAGCCCAACACCTTCGGTCTCGGCGAGTTCGTCAAATGGTGCGCCGCCGCGGGCGTCGATCCGATGATGGCCGTCAACCTCGGCACCAGAGGCATCCAGGAAGCCGTCGACCTGCTCGAATACTCCAACCACCCGTCGGGGACCGCGCTGTCGGACCTCCGGCGCAAGAACGGCGACGCCGAGCCGTACGACATCAGGCTCTGGTGCCTCGGCAACGAGATGGACGGACCCTGGCAGGTCGGCCACAAGACCGCCGAGGAGTACGGCAGGCTCGCGGCGGAGACGGCCAGGGCGATGCGCATGATCGACCCCCGGTTGGAGCTCGTCGCGTGCGGCAGTTCGGGGGCGTCGATGCCGACCTTCGGGACGTGGGAGGCGACGGTCCTCCAGCATGCCTACGACCAGGTCGACTACCTGTCGCTGCACGCCTACTACGAGCCGCTGAACGGCGACGTGGCCACCTTCCTCGCCTCGGGGGCCCGGATGGAGTCGTTCATCGAGGACACCGTCGCGACCTGTGACCACATGCGCTCGGTCACCAAGTCGAGCAAGCGGATCAACCTCTCGTTCGACGAGTGGAACGTCTGGTACATGTCGCGGCACCAGGCGGAGGAGCAGCCCGGCGGCTGGCGGCCCGCGCCCCGCCTGCTCGAAGACCACTACGACGTGACCGACGCCGTCGTGGTCGGCAGCCTGCTGATCGCCCTCCTCCGGCATGCCGACCGGGTGCGGATGGCCAGCCAGGCCCAGCTCGTCAACGTGATCGCGCCCATCCTCGCGGAGCCGGGCGGCCCGGCCTGGCGGCAGACGATCTTCCACCCGTTCGCGCAGGCCGCCCTGCACGGCAAGGGCCGGGTGCTGCGGGTGGAGGCCGACTCGCCGGCGTTCGAGTGCGCGGCGGGGGAGGTGGGGGCCCTGCACGCGACCGCCGTGCAGGGGGAGGACGGGAGCGTGACGATCTTCGCGGTGAACCGGTCGCAGACGTCGCCGCTCGATCTGGCGGCCGATGTGCGGGCGCTGGGGGAGGTCCGGGTGCTGGAGCACACCGTCCTCACCGACGCCGACCTCGGCGCCCGCAACACCGCCGACGCCCCCGACCGCGTCCGCCCCCGCCCGGCGACCGGCACCTCGGCCGCCGACGGCACGCTGCACGCCCATCTGCCTCCCGTCTCCTGGAACGTCATCCGCCTCGCACCGGTCAGCTGAACCTGGTCAGCTGATTTCGGTCAGCTGAATCTGGGCGCCTGATTCGTCGGCATCCCCGGCGGCGTCGATTCCCCGACGCCGCCGGGCATCCGATTCCACGAGAGAGCCGGAAGTCCTATACACTCATCGCGTCTCAAGGGGCTATGGCGCAGTTGGTAGCGCGCCTCCATGGCATGGAGGAGGTCTGGGGTTCGAATCCCCATAGCTCCACCCATCGGACATTCCTCTCGAACGCAGCTCTGCCAGGGCGGCGGCGAGGAAATCGCGCGGGAAGGATCGACGCCTTCCTGCCTGCTCTCGATCCAGCCGACCCGTTCCAGGGCGGCGAAGACGAGACTGGAGCAGGTCGACGTGGTCGATCTCGTTGTTCCAGTTTCCGCCCGTCGCGCCGTACGGGTGTAGTAGAGGTCATGGTGGCCCGAGCGCATTGAAGCCGGGCTGAAATCCGGTGCAATGGCCCCCGACGCCGACAGACGGTCGGCTACAGCCGCCCGGTCCGCTGTGCGGTCGCATCTCTCGATGAGACATGATGATGTGCCTTTTGATGATATGTCGGCTGGCGAGCTGGAAGGCATGAAAAGTCGAACGACGGCGCGGGTCCGGGGAACATTCGACGGGGATGGCGAAATTGAGGAGACCCCTGGCGAGGTTGTGTTCCGTGGCCGGTCTGGCCGTTTCCGCCTTGCTCGTAGGGCAGGGGCTTGCCGCTCTCATCAGGCAAGTTCCACGATATCGCCGAGGTGTCGCGAGAGTGACCTGACCTGCGTTGATGCATGATTTAAGCCAGAATTGCCACGATGGAAGAATATTTCTGAAATAAGTGACAATTCTGATCAATTTAGGTTGATAGCGATGCCGCGAATGCTGCCGATGTGAGGGTGAATTGAAATTCATAGTGCGTCTAGGTGATGGTTCAATTAAGCTCGATTAAAGTCGCCGCGTCATTGTGCAGGGAGGGGGATATCCCCTTTGCTCCCTGTTTCGACGATTTCGAGGAAGGGTCCAATGGGGAAGATGAGAACGTCCGCGCTGGTCGTGCTGGCCGCAGCCGGTTTCGGCCTGCAGGCCATGCCCGTCGCGCACGCGTCCGCCGGCTCCGAATCGCATCCCACAGTGGTGTCGAAGCCCGTGGGGAACGCCCCGGACTGTGTCAGGGTCTGGCACACCGTGGGAACCATCACCAAGACGGGCTATGCCCGAAACGACTGCTCAAACGCCCTGAACATCAGGATCGTCTGGGCGTTCGGCGTGGACGGCCCGTGCTCGACCGTCTCGTCGGGCAGCACCATCAGCCACAAGATCCCCAGAGGCCCGCGGAACTTCGACGGCGCGAGCACCTGCTGATCGACCACGTCGATCGGCGCCTCGCCGAATGACGACGCGTCACCCAACGGCCGCCCGGCCAGCCCGGGCGGCCGTCGCCATGCCACCACCCATCCACGCCGCCCGCTCTGTGTAGTCTGTCCCCGCTGTCCGTCCGCGCTGTCCGTCCGCGCTGTCCGTCCGCGCTGTCCGTCCGCGCTGTCCGTCCGCGCTGTCCGTCCGCGCTGTCCGTCCGCGCTGTCCGTCCGCGCTGTCCGTCCGCGCTGTCCGTCCGCGCCGCCCGTCCGTGTTGTCTGCGCGCGCCGCCCGTCCGTGCCGCCGGGAACCCCGCCCGAGACCGTACGGCAGGCCACCTTGGCGCCTCGCGCCGCACCTCCAGCCGTCCCTGGGGCCGACGCTCCTCCAGCGTGGGCGGCCGGCCGCCGTCACGACTCGCCCCCTGGCTATGTCCGCCGGTTTCTCACCCGCGCGTTGATCCGTCGGCGAGTGGGCCGCCACTTACGTAGCGCACGAACGGAGTAAAGGCGTGGCGCACGCACGGAGTAAAGGCCGGCCGGTGTCAAGAGATGTATTGGCAGGAAGTGGTAATCGGCAGTCAGCTTGGTGAAAGACAGAAGGCTCGACTTGTGGCGTGACGACACTCAGAGTGGTGATAAGAGAAATTAGGCCAACCGAGGCGAGAGCTGACTGATGACTAACTCGATTTCTTGTGAGGATTGCGCGAGCGCACCTGTCGAGCTGTCGGCGGATTACTTGTCCGACGTCGCCTCGCGTGACGACGAATGGCCAAAGGAAAGGCGGTCAGGATTGGTGAATCATGCGGGAAAATCTCACCCGCATATTGCGTTGAATTCCGGCGAGCCGGGTATTCGTGGGCTGTTCCGGTTTCGGCCGGAGGCGGCTCTTCCTTTGAATCAATTGTCGGAGGTGTTGCTCTGCGGGGACAGCACGTTGCCGCGTGGGGAAAGGGAGTTGATCGCGACTTACGTATCGGCGTTGAACCGGTGCCGATTCTGCTACTACACACATGCGGCATTCGCGGCCACGCGGCTGCCCGATGGAGCCGCCCTGGTGGATCAGGTGCGGGCCGACCTCGGCGCCGCGCCGGTCTCCGCCAAGTTGCGGGCGTTGCTGGTGATCGCGGCCGCCGTCCAGGAGAGCGGTCAGCGCGTCACCGAGCTGCACGTGGCCGCGGCCCGCGCCGAGGGTGCGACGGACCTGGAGATCCATGACACCGTGCTGATCGCCGCCGCGTTCTGCATGTACAACCGTTACGTCGACGGCCTGGCGACCGTCGCCGCGGACGAGCCGGCCCACTATGCCGAACGAGCGAAAATGACGGGAGGTTATGTGGCGGTCTGGGCCGACGCACTCGGCCGGGCCGCGTGATCGTCCGGGCGTGACCTGCCTGGGAGCGTGACCGGAGGTCGCGGCGATTCGGGGCCGTATAGAACTGCAGGCGCCTCACCTGGGCGTCCATGGCCGACGAGAGGAGGATGAGCGAAGTACGTGTGATCTCAAGGCGCCAAATCGCGCCGGACCACCCACGTTGCGGGAGACGGGGTGGGCCGGCGCGAACTACCTGTCAGGTCAGGCGAAGAACTCGTCGGCCGTGTAGGGGTCCTGCGGGTAGCTCCAGCGCTCGCTGATCTTCCCGTCCCTGCTCTTGAAGACCTGGAGGCCCCGGTCGTCCAGGTTCTTGCCGCCGCGCTCGCCCTGAATCTGGAGTATCGCCGCAACATGATCGTCGCCGACGAGGAACGACTCCGGCTCGAAGCGCAGGGTGTTGTCGGTCGATTCGATGAGCTGCTTAAGGTAGCGCAGCACTTCTTCCTTACCGCGATAGTCGCCTGCCAGCGGGCCGCGGCCGGGTACGTGAAAGACCACGTCATCGGTGAGTAGTGGGCTGATGGAGTCCAGGTCGCCCTTGGCCAGAGCGTCGTAGCTGTTTCGGGCAAGGGCGCTGAGGGGATGTTCGGACATGAACTGGCTCCCTAGGGATGAAACGGACTAGACGTTCGTCACGCTACGCTTCCGGGCGCGAGTGAGCAAGATGGAAGAAGTCTTACCGATCGTCCGGGAGACGCGAATGCGACGGCGATAGGCCGGCAATGCCAAGGCAATGATCGCCTTACGTAGAGTGATGTGCGGCGACGAATTTGAGGGTTGACAGCAGGCCGTTCAATGGCGATCATGAATGTCAGTGGGTGGGTCCGTTCGCGACGGCTGTGCGAAATTCCCTCGTTTTCGCCGACGTGACGACGTCCATTGACGAGCATTCTCCAGAATTCCGTGACTCGGCAATCATTAAAAGCACCGGGAAACGTTCGGATGAATTCCGGGAAACCGGCCGGCTCTGGACCGCCTGCGTTACTTGACCGGACGAGCGGGCTCGTTCAAGCTTCGCGTGAGAGTCGTGGTCTCAACTTGAGGAGTGCGCGTGCCCCATATCACCCTGCACAACGACGAGCCTGGCATCATCGGCCTGATGCGTTACCGGCCGGAGACCGCCGGGCCGCTCAACGGGCTGGCCGAGGTACTGCTGCGCGGAGAGAGCACCCTGTCTCGCGGCGAGCGTGAGCTGATCGCCGCCTACGTCTCGTCGCTGAACGAGTGCCGTTTCTGCACGGCCTCGCACGCGTCGTTCGCGGCGGCGCAGCTGCCCGAGGGGATGGAGCTGGTGGAT
Organism: Dolomitihabitans soli; assembly: GCF_022213955.1. GTDB lineage: Bacteria > Actinomycetota > Actinomycetes > Streptosporangiales > Streptosporangiaceae > Streptosporangium_A > Streptosporangium_A soli. Next base: position 60,091 of record NZ_JAKNTW010000035.1, read on the forward strand.
CAGGTGCGCGCCGATCTGGACAGCGCGCCGGTCTCCGCCAAGCTGCGGGCGTTGCTGGTGATCGCGGGTGCGGTCCAGGAGAGCGGCCAGCGCGTCACCGAGAAGCAGGTGGCCGCGGCCCGCGCGGAGGGCGCGACGGATCTGGAGATCCATGACACCGTGCTGATCGCCGCCGCGTTCTGCATGTTCAACCGGTACGTCGACGGCATGGGCACGTTCGCCCCCGACGATCCGGCCGTCTACGCGGCCTCGACCGAGCGGATCCTCACGAGCGGGTATCTGAGCACACTGACGAACCCGTCGGCGGCCACCCGGGTGGGGCAGCAAGGTTGATGGCCGCAACAGACTCGGAAGAGCACATCCACCGCTATCTGATCATCGGTGCCGGCCCCGGCGGGTTGCAGCTCAGCTACTTCCTGCAGCGCGCCGGGGCCGACTACCTCACCCTGGAGCGGGAGGCCGCGCCGGGAGGCTTCTTCAACCGCTACCCCCGCCATCGCCGGTTGATCTCGCTGAACAAGGTCCACACCGGCGAGAAGGACCGGGAGATCCAGCTCCGCTGGGACTGGAACTCGCTGCTCGACGAGACGTCCGATCTGGTGTTCGCCGACTACTCGCGCGACTACTTCCCGCACGCCGACGACCTGGTCCGCTATCTGGCCGACTTCCAGCGGGAACACGCGCTCAACGTGCGGTTCGACACGCCTGTCGAGCGCGTCGAGAAGGTCGGCGGGCGCTTCGCCGTACACGCCGGGGGGCGGGTGTTCCAGGCCGAGTGCCTGATCGTGGCGACGGGTTTCGGCGGGCCGTACATTCCGGATATTCCCGGGATCGAGCTGGCAGTCGGGTATGAGGACATGTCGATCGTCGGTGAGGACTTCACCGACAAGCGGGTTCTGATCGTCGGCAAGGGCAACTCGGCGTTCGAGACCGCCCAGGCCATGCTGCCGTACGCGTCGATCATCCATCTGGCCAGCCCGAGCCCGGTCCGGCTGGCGTGGACCACCAAGCACCCCGGCCACGTGCGCGGTCAGTACGGCGCGCTGCTCGACAGCTACTGGTTCAAGACCCTGCACGGCGTGCTGGAGTGCGAGGTCGACCGGATCTGGCGCGAGGACGACCGGTTCAAGGCGGCCATCACCTACACCCTCGCCGACGGCGAACAGGAGTTGCTGGAGTACGACGCGGTGCTGCGCTGCACCGGGTTCACCATGAACACGGGCCTGTTCGGCGCGTCCTGCCGGCCGGAACTCGCTCCCAACGGGCGAATCCCGGCCATCCGCCCCGACTTCCAGTCGACCAACGTCGACGGCCTCTACTTCGCCGGAACCCTGATGCAGGCCCGCGACTTCAAACGCGCCTCCTCCGCCTTCATCGACGGGTTCCGCTACAACCTGCGGTCGCTGGCCGCCCTGCTCGCCGAACGGTATGACGGGGTGCCGCTCGCCGGCCGGTCGCTGCCGGCCGATCCCGACCTGCTGACCGCCGCCATGCTGGAACGGGCGAACCACAGCTCGGCGTTGTGGACCCAGTTCGAGTATCTCTCCGACGTGTACGTGGTCGACGAGGAAGCCGGACAGGTCCGGCACTTCGTGGACCTGCCGGAGGACTACGCGGTGCAGCGGTTCGCCGACCGGTCCCTCTGTTTCACCGTCACCCTGCGGTGGGGCCGCCGGGACTACGGCGACGTGTTCGCCATCCAGCGGCATCCGGTGCCGGACCGGGCCGACGAGTGCGCCTTCCTGCATCCGGTCATCCGTGCCTGGCGGAATGGCGAACAAGTCGCCGAACGTCACCTGCTGGAGGACCTCCAGGCCCGTTGGCGCGACCCGGTCCGGCACGTGCAACCCCTGCGCGCCTTCATGGCCGCCCAGCTCGGCGGGTGAACGGGCCGGACCGGTTCATGGCCGCCCGGCTCGGCGGGTGAACGGGCCGGACCGGTTCATGGCCGCCCGGCTCGGCGGGTGAACGGGCCGGACCGGTTCATGGCCGCCCGGCTCGGCGGGTGAACGGGCTGGACCCGGTGTCGCCCGGCTCGTGGCCGGACCCGGTCCATGGCCGCCCGGCTCAGGACATGATCGGGTCGGCCAGGTGGTGTTCCAGCAGGTGGTCGACCACGTCGGCGGGCCGCCCGCGCTTGTCGTGAGCGGCCCGTTGGCGTGCCGCCCCGGTGCCGGCGGCGCGGAGCCGATCGCAGGCTGTCCGCGCCAGGTCCAGGTCGCCGGTCTCCGCCAGGGCCGGCCCGATGTGCCGCAGCAGGCCGTCCACCAGTTCGCCGGCGGGCCGCAACTCGCCGCTGATCACGTCGACGCCGTGCCCGTCCAGACCGTCGCGCGCCGCCCGCCAGTAGGCCGCGCGCAGCAGTTCGGCCGGGAACCGGGGACCGGGATCGCCGTCCTCCACCCTGGTCAGGGACACCGTCACCAGCGCCCGCACGATGAGCGCGAGCAGCGCGGACTCCCCGGCGGTGGCCGGCACGTCGGCCACCCTGACCTCCAACGTCGGAAACCGCGTGGAGGGCCGCACGTCCCAGAAGATCGTCCCCGGATCCACCAGGGCCCCGCTCCCGGTCAGCGCGCCGACCAGCGCATCGAACTCCGCCAGTGACGCGAAGTACGGCGGCGGCCCCGCCACCGGCCACTTCCCCCAGGTCAGGGTTCGCCAGCAGGCGTATCCCGTGTCACGGCCCGCCCAGAACGGCGAGTTGGCCGTCATCGCCACCAGCACCGGCAGCCACGGCCGCAGGTGATTGCCGACCAGCACGGCCCGCTCCCGGTCGGGCAGGTGGACGTGGACGTGCCCCGCGCAGATGCTCTGCTCGTCGTGCAGCGCCCGGTAGTTGGCGATCCCCACCCCGTACCTGGGGTCCTCGGTGATCGGCGGCGGGACGATCTCGCCCAGCACCGGCGTCCCCGAGGCGACCACGGCCAGCCCCACCCCCCGGGCCGCCTCCGCCACCGCCGACCGCAGCCTCCGCAACTGCTCCGCCAGCTCCGCGATCCCCGCGCACGGCGTCGTCTTGGCCTCCACCTGAAAGCGGGTGATCTCGGTGCACACCTGCTCGCCCAGCTCCAGGCTCGCCCGTTCGACCACTTCGTCCGCCCGGGGCACCACCTCCCGGGTAGCCGGATCGACGACCAGATACTCCTCCTCAACCCCCATCAGCGGACAAGTCGCATCAAAAGGAACCGGTTCCGCCGGTTTCACGGTCGTCGTCATCTCACTCCCTGGCACGCTCCGGTCAGCTGGAAATCCTCGCCGCCAGACGGCTGATCCCCGCCCGTCACGCTACCGATCTTCCGGCTTCCGAAAGCTCGAATCCCCGTCCCCGCCCGAGCATTTCCGAAAGCCCGACGAACCGCCATTCCCCCGCACCAAGAAAGCACGCGGCACCAAAGAAGACGGCCGACGGCCGAGCCGAAACGGCGCTCAGGCACCCACACCTGAGAAGCGTCGGCGACGGGGCCGCCACCATCGACGGCGAGCGGCCACGAATCGGGCCTGCCGTATCTCTCAGGCGGGAAGCGTGCGTGTCTCAGCGTTGGCGGTGACCTCGTCGAAGACGCCGAGCTCGGGGAGCAGCCGGGCGGCCTGCTCGGCCTCGTGCCCCACGAACACGGGGCTCACCGCATGGCCGCTCATCGAGACGATGGTCGCACCGGCGAATCTGAGGATGCCGGACATTCCCGTCTAGGGAAATCTCCCAATGTCATCCGCCCCTCACCTTGGCATCGTGGCCCCATGACCGAAACGGTACAAGCCGCTCCTCCTGGCCCGATAATCACTCGGCCGCTGGCGATGATGATGACCGCGTCCGTCGGCGGGATGACGAGCTTCTACCTGCTGCTCTCCGTCGTCCCCCTGTACGCCGCCGCTGCCGGGGGCGGTGGCGTCGGGGCGGGACTGGCGACCGGCGCGATCATGCTGTCCACCGTGCTGATGGAACTGGCCGTGCCCCGGCTGGTGGCCGCGTTCGGCTACCGGGCGGTCATGGCCGCCGGTCTCGTCCTGCTCGGCGTCCCCGCGCTGGGCCTGCTGGTGACCTCCTCGCTGCCCGCCGTACTGATCGTGTGCCTGGCGCGCGGCGCGGGGCTCGGCATCGTGGTCGTGGTCGGCACCGCCCTCACCGCGGAACTGGTGCCCGCCGCCCGCCGCGCCGAAGGTCTCGGCGTGTACGGCGTGGCCGTCGGCGTCCCGTCGGTCGCCGGGTTGCCGCTCGGCCTGTGGATCAGCGACGCGTTCGGCTACGGGCCGGTGTTCGCCGCGGGGGCGGTCCTCCCGGTGCTGGTCCTGCTGGCCGTCGTCGGCCTGCCGTCGACCCGGACGCCCCGGACGCCCGGGGTGCCCCGGACGGTGCGGACGGGGGGAACGCTCTGGCCACGTGGTCTGGCACGGCCGGCGTTGATCTTCTCTGCGGTCACGCTGGCCGCCGGGGTCGTCGTCACCTTCCTGCCGCTCGCGGTGCCCAGGGAGTCGTTGCACCTGGCCACGGCTGCCCTGTTCGCGCAGTCGGCCGCCACGCCGATCGCCCGCTGGTGGGCGGGCCGGGCCGGTGACCGGCACGGGTCGTCCCGGTTGCTGCTGCCGGGCATGGCGGCCGCCGCGGCGGGCATGGCCGCGCTCGTGTGGGTGAGCCTGCCGCCGGTGGTGATCGCCGGGGCGGCGCTGTTCGGCGCCGGGTTCGGGATCCTGCAGAACGTCACGCTGGCGATGATGTTCGAGCGGGTGCGGCGGCAGGATTTCGGCAGGGTGAGCGCGCTGTGGAACCTCGCCTACGACGCGGGGATGGGCGCCGGGGCGCTCGGCATGGGATTCCTGCTCGCCGCCTCCGGCTACCCGCTCGGGTTCGCCCTCACCGCCGCCGTGCTGGTGGCCGCCCTGGTCCCCGCCTGGCTGGACCGGCGCGCGCACGCCGGGCTCCACGAGCGAGCCCGGCGTGCCGGTGAGGCGGCGGGCTAGGAGCGGACCCGGCGCAGTCCCATGTACTGGAACTCGGCGATCCCGCCGACCAGCAGCGCCTGGGCGACGATGAACGCGATGCCCAGCGGGTTGGGGTCGAGCCAGCCGGTGAACAGTACGGCGATGCTGTCGACCGCCCAGAGCGCGTTGATCGCGATGAGGGTCCAGACGCCCGCCCTCGGCGGCACCGGCCTGGAGGCCAGATAGGCGACGAAAGCGGCGATGGGCAGCAGGATGATCCCGACCCAGCGGACGAACGGCGTCGGCAGACTCATCAGGTCACCGAGCGGTCCCGCGGCGGCGGTCATGAGGACCCCGAAAGCGCCGCAGAGCACGGCGTCCACCCACAGGGCGCGGATCAGCGGAGAGGTGCGAGGTAGGGCGATGGCGGTCATCGGTTTCTCCTTTCGACCTCCTCAGCACACCGCCTCACCCACTGCCACCTGCAGACATGTCACTGCCATTCACTGCCAGTTCTCGCTGCGAAGGTCGTCGGCGACGAGTTTCGCGGCGGCGTTCTGCCAGTTGTAGAGCGTGCGTTCGGGAACATGCCGGGCGAACCAGTCGAACGCCTGCCGCTCCACCGGGTCGAGCAGGTCCCGGCTGGCACCCCGCCGGTAGGGACGCAGGCCACGGACATAGGGGAAGAAGAGGACGTTGTAGTAACGCCACTCCTCGCTGGTGCCGAACTCGCCGTCGCGTGGCCTGAGCCGCTGGATGCTGTCCAGCAGCAGGCGCTTCAACTCCGAGGCCCGTTCCAGCGGGCTGTCGCCGGTGACCTGCTTGTCGATCACTGGCAGGTTCGCCAGCGGGCTGCTGGCGAGCTTCCCCAGATCGCCGTAGTTGGCCAGGGCGCGCCGCGTCAGCCGTACGAACTCGGTGTCGTCGAGGGGCGGTGGGCCCTCCTCGCGGCGCGGCAGCGCCTCGGACGTCGCCCGCAACTCGGCCCGCTCCCGGCGCATCGCGGGGGCGCCGGGGAAGGCCACCCGGTCGAGCAGCCGATGCACGGGACCGGCGAGCGTCTGTACGGCGACGGCCACCGCGATCACCCCGAAGAGCAGCGCGACCAGCGCGAAGGACGGCTCGCCCAGCGCCATCGCCAGTGCGACCTGACCTCCCGAGGCCATCGCCACGACCACGGCTCCCAGCAGCGAGCGCGCCATGTCCGCCCAGAGCGCCTCGCCTGCCCGGTGTGCGTTCGACATGGCGATCGCCACCCCGAGCAGGGCCATGTCCAGGTCGATGGCCAGGAGCAGGGTCAGATCGCGTGGCCCGAACAGCAACGCCGCGCCGAGCCCGAAGAACAGCGTGGCCACCGCCGCCAGCCACCACACCCGCGCGGGCCTGTCCAGCACCAGCAGTATGAGCGCGCCCGCCAGCGGGGCCAGCAGCAGCACCTTGACCGCGGTATCCCCGCCGCCGGAGACCGCCAGCCAGCCGATCGCCACCAGCGAGACCGGCGCCAGCCCCCACGACCACACCCGCTCCAGCCGCTCCCGTCCGGGGACCAGCGCCAGCGCCGCCCCCGTCCACAACACCACCGGCAGGCAGACGAGCACCGTCTCCACCCGGCCGAGCGCCTCCGGCCTCCCCGGCAGCGCGGCGACGGCGAGTGCCAGGGCGTAGACCAGGATGCCCAGCCCGGCACGGCGGGACCTTCGCTCGCCCGGCTCCCGCCCGATGACATAGAGGCCCAGCCACCAGGTGAACCCGAACACGACCCCGACCACGTAGACCACCCTGCGAGGGTACCGATCGCTGCGTCGGACGGAATGACCACTCTCCGGCCGGTTCGCCTGCCCGCGGCTCCCCACGGCCCTCGACGGCCGGTTGCCCGACGGCCGCTCTACGGCCGGTCGTTCCGCAGTGCCTTCAGGCCGGCGGCGACCACCGTGAGGTTCCGTTTCATCGTCGGCTCGAACGGTAGGCACGCGGCGGCCAGGTCGGGGTCCTGGGCGTAGAGTTCGGCCAGCGCGCTGGAGGGGTTGGCGACGGGGTAGAGCATGCCGGCCATCCCGATCGCCGCCACGAGCAACTCGCCCCCTTCGTCGCCGGTCAGATCGGGATGCGCCTTGGTGATCTGGGCGCCGAGCTCCGTGACGACGCCCATCACGGTGCGCTTGAAGGCGCGGGCGGCGGGCACCGAGATGTTGTGCTCCAGGTTGGTGGCGGTATGGCTGAGGAGGTCGCAGAAGAGCGGCCGGGCCGCCAGCGTCTGCGTCAGCGCGTCGATGACCTCGGCCGGCGCGGTGGCCTCGCGCAGCCGTACGGTGACCGCGTCCGCCCACTCCCGCCAGCCCTCGGCGGCGAGTTCGAGGTAGATCTCCTCGCGGGTCCCGAAGTAGCGCACCACGTTGGACTTCGCCAGCCCGACGGTCGTCGCGACGCCGCCCAGGCTGACGTTGCGCACTCCGGACCGCAGGGCCAGTTCGCGGGCGGCGGTGAGGATCGCCTCGCGGCGCTGCTGCTTGTGCTCGGGCCGCCTGGCCCGGCGGAATGCCGGCTCGGTCATGTCCCCGTCAGCATAAGGGCGGAGTTAACAGAATGGCGTCCTCTTGTTAAAGCAACAACGTTCTGTTAACGTCCCTGACTGCTGGAACGAACCTCACGGACGGAGCGAACGCGTGGTCGAGATACATCTGCGGGTGAACGGGGTCACCAGGTCGCTCGACCTCGAACCCTGGGTCAGCCTGCTGGACGCGCTCCGCGAGCGGCTCGATCTCACCGGCACGAAGAAGGGCTGCGACCAGGGCGCGTGCGGGGCCTGCACGGTGCTGGCCGACGGCGAGCGGATCAACTCCTGCCTGGCCCTGGCCGTGCAGTACGCCGGCCGTGAGATCACCACGATCGAGGGCGTCGCCCATCCGCTGCAGGCCGCGTTCGTGCGCCACGACGGTCTCCAGTGCGGCTACTGCACCTCGGGGCAGATCTGCTCCGCCCTCGCCATGCTGGCCGAACACCGCGCGGGCGCGCCGAGCGCGGTGACCGGGGATCCGGCCGCGACCGGCGTCGAACTGTCCCGCGCGGAGATCGCGGAACGGATGAGCGGCAACCTGTGCCGCTGCGGCGCCTACAACGGAATCGTCAGCGCCATCCAGGAGGTCGCCGAGATGGAGACCGCGCGATGAGACCGTTCACCTACCTCAGGGCTCCCGACGTCGCGACGGCGGTTCGCGCGATCTCGGCCGAGCCCGGCGCGAAGTTCATCGGCGGCGGCACGAACCTCGTCGACCTGCTGCGCGAGGACATCGAGCAGCCCGGCACGGTCATCGACATCACCGGCCTCCCGCTGACCGGGGTCGAGGAACTGCCCGACGGCGGGATCCGGATCGGCGCGCTGGTCCGCAACAGCCACCTCGCGGCGCACCGGCTGGTCACGACCCGATATCCGATGCTGTCCCAGGCGATCCTCTCCGGCGCCTCGCCGCAACTGCGGAACATGGCGACGACCGGCGGAAACCTGCTGCAACGCACCCGCTGCCTCTACTTCTACGACGGCGCCGCCGCCTGCAACAAGCGGGAGCCGGGCAGCGGCTGCGACGCGATCGGCGGGTTCAACCGTCAGCACGGCGTCCTCGGGGTGAGCGACGACTGCCTGGCGACCCACCCCTCGGACATGTGCGTGGCGCTGGCCGCGCTCGACGCCACGGTGGAGACGCGGAGCGAGCACGGTGTGCGGCGGATCCCGCTGGTCGACCTGCACCGGCTGCCCGGCACGACACCGCACCGTGAGACCGTGCTCGCCGCCGACGAGTTGATCACCGCGATCGAGCTGCCGCCGCCGCCTTCCGGGGCCGTCTCGCGCTATCGCAAGGTCCGCGACCGAGCCTCCTACGCCTTCGCCCTGGTCTCCGTGGCCGCCGTCCTCAAGGTCAGGGACGGCAGCGTGAGCACCGTACGGCTGGCCCTCGGCGGTGTCGCTCCCAAACCGTGGCGGGCCTACGCGGCGGAGCGGGCACTGCTCGCGGCGCCGGCCACCGAGGAGTCGTTCACGCGAGCGGCCGAGGCCGAGCTGACCGCCGCGACCGCCCGGCCGGGGAACGCGTTCAAGATCGAGCTGGCCCGCCGCACCATCGTGGCGACGCTGCGGGACCTGCTCGCCGAGGGGAGCGCGGCATGACCGACGTCCAGACACGCGAGCTGCCCGCGGGCCGGACCACCGGCCGGAACGTCGGCCGGCCGATCGACCGCGTCGACGGCACGGCCAAGACCACCGGCGCGGCCCGTTACGCGGCGGAATATCCCTACCCCGGCCTCACCCACGCCGCGCTGGTCCACGCCACGATCAGCCGGGGCCGGATCACCAGCGTCGACACCGCGGAGGCGGCCGCCGTGCCCGGCGTGCTCGCGGTGATCACTCATCTGAACGCGCCGGCGATGAAGCCGCCGCCGCCGGTGAGCCCGCTGAACCTGAGCACCCTCGTCTCGGGGACCACGGTCAACTATCTCAACACCGACGAGGTCCACTGGGACGGCCAGCCGGTGGGCGTGGTCGTCGCGGAGACCCGGGAGGCCGCGTTGCGGGCGGCGGCGCTGGTCCGGGTCGGCTACCGGGAACTCCCCGCCACGGTCGACTTCGCCGCCGGTCAGGGCGACGCCCGGCCGGAGAAGAGCAGCCCGATTCAGCCGGGCGCGGTGGCCAAGGGCGACGCGGCGGCCGCGATCGCGGCGGCGGCCGTGTCGGTGGACGTGCGATACACCACTCCGCCGCACCACCACAACGCGATCGAGCCGCACGCCACGACGGCCGTCTGGGACGGTGACCGGCTGACCGTCCACGAGGGATCGCAGAGCATTGCCTGGATGCGCAGCCATCTCGCGTTGAGGTTCGGGGTTCCGGCGGCCGGCGTCCGCGTGATCTCGCCGTACGTCGGGGGCGCGTTCGGCGGCAAGGGGATGGTCTGGGCGGGCACGGTTCTCACCGTGCTGGCGGCTAGGGTGACCGGCCGGCCGGTGCGGCTGGCGCTCACCCGGGAGGGCGTCTACCGCACGGTCGGCGGGCGTACCCCGTCGGCGCAGCGCGTCGCGCTGGGCGCGAGCGCGGACGGCGCGCTGACCGGGCTGATCCACACCAGCGTGACCCGTACCGGCCGGGTCGGCGGCATGCCCGAGCAGGTGACCTCCGCCTCCCGGCACCTCTACGACGTCCCGAACATCACGCTCCAGCAGGCCACCGTGCCGCTGGACCTGCTGTCCAACACGGCCATGCGCGCGCCCGGCGAGTCGATCGGGACCTTCGCGCTGGAGGCCGCGATCGACGAGCTGGCCTGCGAGCTGGACATGGATCCGATCCTGCTGCGGATGCGGAACGAGCCGGCCCGCGACCCGGTCGACGGCAAGAGGTTCGCGCACCGCATGCTGCGCGAGGCGTACGCGCTCGGCGCGGAGCGGTTCGGCTGGCCGGAGCGCACGCCGCGGCCCGGCTCGATGCGCGACGGGAAGTGGCTCGTCGGCATGGGCGTCGCCACCGCCTACCACCCGTCGTGGCAGTTCTCCGCCAACGTCACCGTACGGCTGGCCGCGGACGGGACCGTGGTGGTGCGGTGCGGCTTCCACGAGATGGGCATGGGCGGGGCGACCGCGCAGGCGCAGATCGCCGCCGACGCGCTCGGCGTGCCGTTCGAGGCGGTGCGTGTGGAGTACGGCGACTCCGACCTGCCCACCGGGCCCGCCGCCGGCGGTTCGGCGCAGACCGCCAGCGTGGCCGCCGGGCTGCTGGCCGCCTGCGAGAAGCTGAAGCGCTCCGTGCTCGCGCTGGCCAGACGGTCGGGCGACTCGCCGTTGCGGGGACGGCGGCCGCACGACCTGCAGGCGCGGGACGGCGGCCTGTGGGCCGGGGCCTCCGGTCCGGGCGAGACTTACGCCGCGATCCTCGGCCGGGCCGGCCGTGCGTCCGTCGAGGCCCGCGTCGGGTCCGACACCCGCGCGGGGGAGATCCTGGGACAGGCCAAGTTCATCGCCAAGTTCCTGCGTGACCGGCGGCGATGGGTGAAGGCCGCGTGCGGGGCGCAGTTCTGCGAGGTGCGGGTCGACTCCGACACCGGCGAGGTGAGGGTGTCGCGCTGGGTCGGGTCGTTCGACGTGGGCACGGTGATCAACGCGAAGACGACCGCCGGCCAGCTTCGCGGGGGCATCGTGATGGGCATCGGCATGGCGTTGTCCGAGGAGACCCTCCTCGATCCGCGCACCGGACGCATCATGAACCCGAACCTGGCCGAGTATCACGTGCCCGTGCACGCCGACATCCCGCCCATCGACGTCCACTACCTGAACGAACCCGATCCGACCATGCCCCTGGGCCTGATCGGGGTGGGAGAGGTGAGCATCACCGGCGTCGCCGCGGCCATCTCCAACGCCGTCTACCACGCGACCGGCAAACGTGTCCGCGACCTGCCCATCACCCTGGACAAGCTGCTGTGACGCCGCGCACCGGCAACCGGGCCCAGCCGGGGAGCGTGCGCACCACGGTACGGCGGACGCCAGGTCGCCGGGGGGTGGACGGTCGGCTTCCGGCCGCCACCGCACGGTCCGGCGGGCGCCGCGCCGACGGGGGAGACGGCGGCCGGTCGGCACCGGGGTGCGCTTCGCCCGGGGCGGCGGGGCCAGTGGATCGGTGAGCGGCTGGGAGGAAGTGGAACAGGGCCACGGCCGGCCCGGGGGCTGGGGGTGGCAGTAGATCATACGCGGCGAACGGTCGGCGGAACCCGGATCGCCGCGCGGGCCTGCGGGACCTCGCGGACCCCGTGGCCCGGCCGGGCCTTGCGGACCCTCCGGGCCGGGCGCCGCGGTGGGGACGGCGCGGGGTGAGGACAGCGCGGGTGGCGACGGCGCGGGTGGCGACGGCGCGGAGGGAGGCGGGGCGTGCGGGTCGGGACGGATGACGGGGGCCCGCCGGTCGTTCGGCCCGATGGTCACGTCGGGGGTGCCGCCGAGCCGTTTGACCTGCCGGAACAGCATGTCGCGGTCGTGCTGGGCGGAGTGCAGGCGGTCACCGAGATCTCGGACGGCCATGGAGACCCAGACGGCGAGGCCGGCGAGGATGCCGACGACGAGGGCCAGGACGAGATCGCGGGGGGCGACCCGGATTCTGTCGTGCGTCGAGTCGCCCCGGCGGAGTCGTGGAACGTGCATCAGGCGGAGCCGTTCAGGGAGAGCCAGATCTGGACGAAGAGGGAGACCAGGAGGAGGGCGGCGGGGATGATTCCGGCGTAGAAGCTCTGCCGCCAGTTCGTGCCTCGATCCCGCTCCTGGGTCTCGATCTTGGTGGCCAGGGCCCTGAACTCCTCGTCGAGGCGGCGCCGAAGCTCCTCCAGGTCGCGTTCGATGCTGATGAAACGTCGCTCGCCTACGCGCTGCTCGGCGATGAAGAGATCCTGCGACATGAGCCGCTGTATCGCGGAGCTGAGATCGTCGAGCCGTCGTCCGAGCTCACCCGGAGAAGGGTCGGTGCGCATCATCCCCTCCATCACAGAGAAACCGTAGGGTCCTCCTCATGATATTGCCTACAGTAATCGAATGGTAACCATTCGTAGAAGCTTGACCTTTATAAATATGAGCCGGGGCCACGTACGGCAACGGGGCCGGAGCATCGTCCATGCTCGCGTTCCGGGGCAAGGTGGGATAATCAGCGCCATGCGGTTCGGCATTCTGGGCGCCATCGAGGTGCGGTCCGACGACGGGCGCCCACTGGCCGTCGGCGGGCCGCGGGCACGGTCGCTGCTCGCGTTGCTGCTTCTCGACGCGGGCCGGGTCGTGACCGCCGAGCGGCTGATCGACGGTCTGTACGGCGCGGCCCCGCCCGCCGGGGTGACCAACGCGCTGCAGTCGCACGTCTCCCGGCTCCGCCAGGCGCTGAAGGCCGACGACCGCACCACCGTGGAGTTCCATCCGGCGGGCTACCGGCTCGCGGTGGATCTCGACGACGTCGACGCGCACCGCTTCGAACGGCTCGCCCGCGAGGGGCGGCGGGCGCTGGTGGCGGGAGACCCGAGAGGAGCCGCCGAGGCACTGCGTGCGGGGCTCGCCCTGTGGCGCGGGCCCGCGCTCGCGGACGTGGGCGACGCGCCGTTCGCGGAGGGCCAGGCGGCGCGCCTGGCGGAGCTCCGGCTGGCCGCCCTGGAGGATCGGATCGAGGCCGAACTGGCGCTGGGCGCGCACCGCGACCTGGTCACCGAACTCGGCCAGCTGGTGGCCGCGCACCCGCTGCGCGAGCGGCTGCGCGGCCAGTTCATGCGGGCCCTGTACGGCGCGGGCCGCCAGGCCGAGGCGCTCACCGTCTACGAGGACGCCAGACGGGTGCTGGCCGACGAACTGGGCGCCGACCCGTCGGCCGAGCTGGCCGGCATCCACCTGGCGGTGCTCAGAGGCGACCCGGCGCTCACCGAGACGGCGCGGCCGGTCGGGCGGGCGCTCCCCGGGCAGCTCACCAGCTTCGTGGGCCGGACCGAGGAACTGGAGCGGGTCGGCAAGCTGCTCGGCGAGGCCAGGCTGGTCACGCTCACCGGGCCGGGTGGCGCGGGCAAGACGCGGCTGGCCATCGAGGCGGCCGGCCGCACCCCCGGCGAGGTGTGCTTCGTCGACCTGGCCGCGCTGGGCGAGGGCGGCGAGGTGCCGCAGGCGGTGCTGGCCGCGCTCGGCCTGCGCGAGGGCGCGCTCCAGCAGCTCCCCGTGCGCGACACGCAGCCGCCCGACCCGGTGGCCCGGCTGCTCACGGCGCTGGCCGAGCGCGCGACGCTGCTCGTGCTGGACAACTGCGAGCACGTCGTCGCCGCGGTCGCGACCCTGGTCCACCGGCTGCTCGGCGCGTGCCCGGAGCTGAGGATCCTGACCACCAGCCGGGAGGCGCTGGCCATCACCGGCGAGTCGCTCTGCCCGGTCCCCCCGCTGGCGCTGCCGCCGCCCGGCGCCTCGCCCGTCGAGGCGGCCGGCTATCCGGCGGTCCGGCTGTTCGCCGAGCGCGCGGCGGCCGTCCGGCCCGCCTTCGAGGCCACGCGGAACATCGAGGCCGTCGTCCGCGTCTGCCGCACCCTCGACGGCCTGCCGCTGGCGATCGAACTGGCCGCCGCCCGGCTCCGCTCCCTGGAGGTCGCCGAGGTCGCCGACCGGCTCGACGACCGGTTCCGGCTGCTGTCACGCGGCAGCCGTACGGCGCAGCCACGGCACCAGACGCTGCGCGCGGTGGTCGCCTGGAGCTGGGACCTGCTGGACGAGGCGGAGCAGATCCTGGCCAGGCGGCTGACCGTCTTCTCCGGCGGGATGACGCTGGAGGCGGCCGCCCGGGTGTCCGGCCTGCCCGACTACGAGGTGATCGAACTGCTGGGCGGCCTCGTGGACAAGTCGCTCGTCGAGGTCTCGGGGACGCGATACCGGATGCTCGACACGATCCGGGTGTTCTGTGCCGAGCGGCTCGCCGAGGCGGGGGAGGAGAGAGAACTGCGCGCCGCCCACGCCGCGTACTACCTCGACCTGGCCGCGACCGCCGGGCCCCGCCTGCACGGGGCGGCACAGCTCGACTGGCTGGCGCGGCTGGCGGCCGAGCACGACAACCTGCACGCGGCGCTGCGCGGGGCGGTGGCCGATCGCGCGATCGAGACGGGGCTCGGGCTGGTGGCGTCCCTGGCCCCCTACTGGTGGCTGCGCGGGCAGCGAACCGAGGGCGCTCCGATGGCCGCCGACCTGCTGGACGTGATCGGCGTGCGGGTTCCCGGCGGATACGAGGAGGAGTATCTCCTCTGCGTGCTGAGCGCCTACGTGATCGTGACGAGGGAGCGTGATCTCGCGGAACACGTCGACCTCGCCATGCGTGCCGCCGTCGCGCTGGGGAAGCCGCTCCAGCGGCCGTTCCTCGTGCTGGCCTGGGGCACGTTCATCGGAGTGCCGAAGCAGGACCCGCCGGCCGCCGATTCGGCGATGATGCGGCACGTCATAGGTGCCACCGATTCCTGGGCCCGCGCCCTGTTCCACCTGGGTACGGGGTTCCAGCGGTTGCTCGCGAGCGCGGAACTGGCGGTGGCCGAGCAGGAGTTCGCCCGCGCGCTGGCGCTCTTCCGCACCTGCGGCGAGCGGTGGGGGACGGCCACCTCCCTCATCGAGCTCTCCAGGCTCGCCGACTGGCGAGGCGACCGCGACCGGGCCCTCGCCATGGCCGACGAGGCGCTCCTGCTGGTCGAGCAGCTCGGCGCGCTGGAGGACATGTCGGAGGTCATCTCGCACCGGGGGCGGCTCCGGCTGCGGGCGGGCGATCTCGACGGGGCGGAGCAGGAGTACGAACGGGCGGCGGCGCTGGCCCGCCGTACGGCGCTGCCGGAGTCGATGGCCAAGGCGGCCAGTGGGCTCGCCGAGGTCGCGAGGCTGCGCGGTGACCTGGCCGGGGCTCGCCGGGAATGTGAGTCGGCGCTCGCGAAGGTGTCGCCCGGCCGGTGGGGCATGGACGAGGTCGGGTCCGAGCTGCACGTGACGCTCGGCAGGATCGCCGTCGCCGAGGGCGACCCGGCCGTCGCCGCGGAGCGCTTCCGGGACGGGCTCGCCGCCGCGGTGAACAGCCCGAGCTACCCCGCCGCCGCGGCCGCGGCCGAGGGTACGGCGGGCCTGGCGCTGATCGAGGACGAGCCGGAGCGGGCGGCGCTGCTCCTCGGCGCGGCCCAGGCGCTCCGCGGCGGGCCGATGGCGCCAGGGCTGGACGAGGCGCGTGCCATCGCCGGAGCCCGGGCCCGGCTCGGGGACGCCGGCTACATCGCCGCCTTCGAGCACGGCGCCGCGATGACCCGGCAGGAGGCGCTGACACTCCTCGACGCCCCCTTCACCGTCTGATGGCGCCCCTGGCGCCGTGGCTGTCGGGTCACTCGTGCAGCCCTCTGCCGTACAGGCGGGCGAAGGTGTGCTGGAGGAGGGGGAGGATCGGCCCGGCGAGGCGGGCGTACCACGCGTGCGGGCGGCTGAACGAGGTGACCGTGAACCAGAGGGCGCCGTCGTCACCGAGTTCGAGCAGGAAGGACTCCTCGCCGCTCACCGGGTGCCCGTGCAGCGTGCCGTACCCGAAGCCGGTCCTGGTCGCCTCCTCCACCACCCAGATCACCCGGCAGGGGGCGGCCAGTGGGCCGAGCCGTGCCGTCACGGTGACTCCCGGCGCGACCCGGGGAGCGGTGGTGAGCGGGCGCAGCCCGAGTCTGGTGTGCCCGCGCCAGGTCATCAGCGCCTCGGCCGCGACGGTGTACGGGACGCCGTTGAGCCGGGTGCGGCGGCGGAGGTGGCGGTATCCGGCGGGGGGATCGCCGTCACGGGTCGCGCCGACTTCCGGGTAGGTGAACATCGAGATCCTCTCAGAGGGGTTCGGGTCGCAGGCGCAGCCACGCGGCGATGGCGCACAGACCGAATCCGAACGCGTTGGCCACGCCGTGGGTGGCGACCATCGCCTCCAGCGACGGCCGTGGCAGCCCGGTCGCCTCACCGGTCGCCCACCACAGGGCGAGGACCATGGACACGGCGAGCACCGTCGCGGAGATCGACAGCAGCGACCTCGTCACGACGTCGGCCGGCCGAATCCGGGTGAGGGTGAGCCAGCCGACCAGCCACATGCCGGCGGTCAGCACGAGGGCGCCCACGAGTTCGGCGTAGTCGCCCACGAAGTAGCCGCCCAGCACCAGCAAGGTGCCCAGCGGCACGCTGAGCGCCGTCGCGCGGGCGAGCGCGCCGTCCGCCACGGCCCGGGAGGTGAGCCCCGCGACGAGCGCGGCGGCGAACCCGGCGAAGTGGAAGTGCGCCACCGTCAGCGCGAGAATGTCGAGGTCGTAGCCCCACAGCCGGTGGCCTGCCCGCTCGGCGACCAGGGCCACCGCCGCCACGGCGGGAGTCGCCAGCGCGGTGCGCACGGCGAACTCCCGCACTCCCCGGCCCCGCCGGACCACTGCCTGTACGGCGAGCAGCGCCGCCGCGCCCGCGTACAGCAGCGCCGCCCCGGCGGCCCACCCTCCCCGGTCCAGCACCAGTGAGACCGCGCCGCCGGCCGCCCCGGGCCACCACCATCTCGCGACCGCCGGGGGCACCCGGATCAGCCGGAGCCCGGCCGGCACCACCACCAGCATTCCGGTTGCCAGGATCAACCCGAGAAGCGGGCTCATTGACTGCTCCCAACGATTTTGAACATGTTCAAAACCCGTCGAGGTCACTCTAGCAGCGATAAATCCACTGGCCATCGAAGGGGACGGCTCGGCAGTATGCCCTGCATGTCATTGCGCTTTCACGAGATCGCCGAGGGCGATCACCGGATACTCAACCCGTTCACCGACGAGAAGCTGGACCTGCTGGGCGAGGTGAGCAGGCTGCGCCCGGGGATGCGGCTGCTCGATCTGGCCTGCGGAAAGGGCGAGCTGCTCGGCCGCTGGGCCGCGCGGTACGACATCGAGGGCCTCGGGGTGGACATCAGCCACGTCTTCCTCGGCGCGGCCGAGAGCAGGATCGCCGAGCTGGGAGTGGCCGCCAAGGTGCGGTTCGAGCAGGGCGACGCCGGAGAGTACCTCCGCACGTCGGCCGAGCCGGCCGGGTTCGACGTCGTGTCCTGCATCGGGGCGACCTGGATCGGCGGCGGCCTGGCGGGCACCCTCGCGCTGATGCTCCCCGCGTTGCGGCCGGGCGGCATCCTGCTGGTCGGCGAGCCGTACTGGATCTCCGAGCCGCCGCCGGAGGCCTTCGAGGCGTTCGGCTTCGGCCGCGAGGAGTTCGGCACGCTGGGTGAGACGCTCGGTCGTTTCGAGTCCTCGGGGGTGGAGCTGATCGAGATGGTGATGGCGGATCCCGACAGCTGGGACCGCTACGTCGCGAGCCAGTGGTGGACCATGAGCGACTGGCTCGCCGCCAATCCCGGCGACCCCGAAGCCGCCGAGATGCGCGGGATCATCGACCGCGCCCGCCGCTCCCATCTCCTGTACGGCAGGCAGCACCTCGGCTGGGGGGTCTTCGTCCTGCGCCCCTGACCCGGGCGGACCCGCCGGCCCGCCCGGTCCGGACTCAGCGAGCGGCCGGGTCGGCCACCTGGCCGATGAACAGCGGGGTGGAGGTGGGCTTGTGCATGATGGCGAACGCGAAGGGATGGTCGGCGCGGACCTTGGTACCGGCGCTCGGGGCCGCCATGACAGGGAAGGCCAGGCCGGTGACGGCGGCCGCCTCGGTGCCCCACTCGTCGACGGTGATGTTGGCGCGGTGGACCGCCTGGTCGATCTGGGCGCCCTCGGTGATGCCGGAGAAATCATTGGACTTCAGCCCGAGCGCGGCCATCGGGGGCTTGAGGTCCAGGTTGGTGGCGAAGTCCCAGCCGGGCAGCGCGACCTCGACCTGCGTCTCCTTCAGGCCGGTCGACACCTGGCTCAGCGCGGCGGGCTTGAGCAGGTCGCCGGGGGAGCCGCCCTTCGCCGGCAGCAGGATCCACATGGCCAGGTCGCCCTTGGCGTACGGGAGTTCCACCGCCTGCCAGCCGGGGCCCTCGGCGTACCTGAACGAGGCGCTCTTCTTCATCAGCTCGACCGGCGCGGTGCTGCCGTCGGCGCGGGTGAAGGAGGTCTTCTCCGGCGCGTCGCCGACGAAGGGCTCCTCCCATTCGGCCTTGAGGTAGACGGCGTTGGCGAGCACCACCTTGGTGTTCGGGCTGAGCTGGTCGAACAGCTTCTTGATCCGGCCGGCGGTCTGGTCGTTCACCCATTTGTCGATGGTCTTCGTGGCGTCGCCGGCGAAGTCGACGGTCCGCACGCCCGAGCCGTACTGCGCGGTGAGGGTGCGCAGGAAGTCGGGTCCGACCTTCAGGCCCTGCTGGGCGAACAACCCGTTGGCGATGCCGACGACGGGCGCGGCCGGTTCCTTCGCGCCGTCGCGTTCGGCGCCGGTCTCCGGCTTCGGCGGCGGGCCGTCGACCGTGACGATGTCCTTGCTGAGCGTGTTGAAGGCGGAGTGGGGGCCCTCGGCGGGGAAGCCGAACACCTTGTCCAGTTCGGCTCCGGTGGCGTCCGTCGCGCCCGCCCTGGCCATGCCGTACGCGTAGGCGATGCTCAGCGGTGAGAGCACCGTGTTGGCGCCTGGCTTGGCGGTGCGGGTGTACAGGGCGTGTCCGAAGGACGTGAGGCCCTGGACCGTCTGGGCGACGGGGGCGTTCTTCGGGAGCTCCCGATCCACCCCCTCAGCGGTCAGCACGGCGGACCCGCTTTCTGTCGAGGCACAGGCGGTGGCGGTGAAGGTGACGGCCAGCACGGCCGCGGCGAGTAGAGAGCGCACAAGCTTTATGACGTACCCGCCCGCCGCTTGGTTCAGAGACGACCGGATCAGGGCCGGGAGTCAGGTGAGGGCGGCGAAGGCGCCCGCGCCGATCAGCGCGACCGCCCAGGCCAGGTCCAGGTTGAACCACGCCTTGCGCAGTACGGCGACGCCCAGCCGCTCGTAGACGATCAACGCGAGCGTGGTGGCGACCGTGAGCATCGCCAGTGTGTGCACCGCCGTGGACAGCAGCGCCTGCCCGGTCAGCGTGATCGCCGCCGTGCCGCCGTCGCGCAGCGTGACCGGGAGCACCATCAGCCCGGCGCCGTGCGCGGTCGCCATCAGGAAGGACCAGCCGGCGAGCTGCCACCGGGTCACCCGCATGCCGACCCACCGGGGATGCCGGCGCCGTACCAGCCGCCAGATCCCGAACCCGCAGACGATCGCGGCCACGCCGTACGACACGGCCCTGGGCGGGGCGGCGAGTCGTGCGGCGGCGACCAGCGCCAGCGTGATCAGCACCGAGGCGGCGTGGCCCAGCACGATCGGGGGGAGCGCGCGGAACACCGCGTCGCGGGAGCGTTCCTGCAGGCCGAGGGCGACGGCGAAGAGCCAGCCCATGGCCGGGTTCAGGCCGTGAAAGGCGCCGAGCCCGGCCAGGACCAGAAACGAGGTGACGTCGATCACGGGTAGCAGTAGGAGTCGGAGGAGGCGTCCCCGCCCTGCAGCCGGACCTGGTGGGCGCGGCGGCCGTCCGCGGCGAAGTCGATCCAGAAGTCCTCGTCGAGGGAGATCGAGCCGTCGTCGGCGAGGTCGGCCTTGGCCATCCAGCCGGAGATGCCGTCGGGGTAGAACACGTCGTCCCAGGAGCGGTAGAGCGAGTTGGTGAAGTGGACGCGGCGGCCGTCCCTGCTGGTTTCGACCATCTGCGGGCCGCCGTTCAGCGGGCTGCCGGGCGCGGCCGGGTGGGCGGTGCGTTCCACGATCCCGCCCAACCGCAGGGAACCGGTCTTGAAGGGGTTGAAGGGGTCGGAGACGTCATAGGCGTGCAGTTCGCCGGTGCCCCACGCGGAGATCAGCAGAATCCGGTCGTCGAGGGTCAGGGAGATGTCGGTGATCAGCGGCGGCACCGCGCCGAACTGCTTGAGCGGCTCGGGCAGCAGATCCGGCGAGGCGGGCTCGGCCGGGATTGTGATGATCTTCTTGGCCTTCCAGACGCCCGCGTCCAGATACCAGGTGAAGATGTTCGCCGACAGGTCCTCGACGCTGATCACGGTGTTGACGAAGCCGTAGGTCTTGGTGGGGTCGTGCGCCGGGCGGAGCTCGAGGGCCATCTGGTGCTGGTCGCCGAGCTCGATCTCCTGGAGATGGACGCGTTTGCGCAGGTCCCACACGTGCAGCCGGTGGCCGTACTTCCGGTTCACCAGCAGGTCGAGATCCGGGCCCGCCTCGATCATGTTCGGCGTGCCCCACTCGCTGGAGAGCATCGTGTCGTGTCCCAGATGCCACCAGAAGTCGTAGTGCAGCAGCTGGCTGCCCCTGTCGTTCTCCCAGCGGCCGATCGGCTCGAACGTGTCGTGGTCGAGGGTGAACACGCCGCCGGGCGCGTCGCCGTCCACGTTCCCGAGCGCGCTGACGTAGATCGCGTCGGTGCCGCAGTGCACGGTGTGCGGGCGGCTGTAGCCGGTGCGTTCGAACAACGTCTCGGGCTCGATCGTCTTGACGAGTCGCGGACGGGCGGGATCGTCCTTGGTGTCGAAGACGTGGATCCGCGACGACCTGAGCCCCGGGACGATCAGGTAGCGCCGCTCGACGTGGGGATGCGGGGCGTAGGGGCACAGCGCGGCGCTGCAGACGTTCCAGCCGAAGTGGTGGAGCTCGTCGCCGGACTCGGGCATGTCGTGCACGTTCACGACCGTGCCGTAGGTGGGCGAGCCGGGATCGAGGTCGACGGTGGCCAGGCCGTCGGGCCGCCCGTCGCCCGCGGCGTCGAGCAGGGCGACGTACGCCAGTCGCTCACGGGGCGCCAGCATCGCCTCCCGGGCGGAGGGATAGAAGGTGGGATCGGGTTGTGCCGGCATGCGCTTCCCCCTCTGACGAGACCAGTGTCCTACTTATCTTGTAGGGAAAACCGGCCTTGTCCAGGACCTCCGATGTCCAGCATGGGCGCGGCGCGGTTTCGGGGAGTGACGGCTGGTGCACTTTGGGCTCTCTGTCGGATTGCGGCATGGTTCACCGGCTCCGATCACGGACCGAACACGGTTCGCATTCGCTTGGGTGAAGGGCCCGGCCGCCGACTCGGAAGGACCGTCTCAGCGGGTGACGCTCATCCCCCTGGAGGCGACACATGAGATCACGTACGGCCCCGCAGCTCCCGCGCCCACCGCATCGTCATCGTCTGATCGCCGTCGTGATCGCGTCGATCGTGCTGCTCCTGGCTTCCTGCGGAGGCCCGGACAGCGGTAATGACGCCCCCGGCGGCAAGCCGGAGCCCGCGCATCCGGGGACGGCCATGGCCCCCGTTCCCCAGGATTCCGGAACGCCCGGCCCGCCCGGCGAGGATCCCGGGCGGCTGTCCACCTTCGCGCTCGACGTCGACACCGCGTCGTACGGCTACGCGCGCAGCGCCATCAACGAGGGGCGGCTGCCGGAGCCGGACCGGGTGCGGCCGGAGGAGTTCGTCAACTCCTTCCGGCAGGACTACGCGGAGCCCGAGGACGACGGCTTCGCCGTACACGTCGACGGGGCCCGGACGGCCGAGAACGGGACCGCGCTGCTCCGCGTCGGCTTGCAGACCCGGCGGGTGGCCGCCACCGCGCGCAGGTCCGCCAACCTGACCTTCGTGGTGGACGTCTCCGGCTCGATGGCCGAACCGGGCCGGCTCGACCTCGTCCGCGACGCCCTGCACACCCTCGTGGACCAGCTCGCACCCGGCGACCAGGTATCGATCGTGTCCTTCAGCGACGAGGCCAGGCTGGTCGCGCCGATGACCCCGGCCACCTCGCGCGCCGCCCTGCACGAGGCGATCGACTCGCTGTCCGTCGAGCAGTCCACCAACCTGTCCGCCGGGCTGGTGGCCGGGTACCAGGAGGCGGCGAAGAGCTACCGGCGGATCGCCACCAACCGGGTCATCCTGCTCTCCGACGGGCTGGCCAACACCGGCGAGACGAACTGGCAGGCCATCCTCGACCAGGTCAGCGAGCACGCCGCCAAGCAGATCACGCTGCTCTGCGTCGGCGTCGGCCGCGAGTACGGCGACGAACTGATGGAGCAGCTCGCCGACAACGGCGACGGCGCCGCCGTCTACGTGAGCTCCCAGGACGAGGCGCGCAAGGTCTTCGTCGACCAGCTCGCCACCACCCTCGACCTGCGTGCCCGTGACGCCAAGGCCCAGGTCGCCTTCAACCCCGCCGCCGTGGAGTCCTACGGGCTCATCGGGTACGAGAACCGGGCCCTCGCCGCCGAGGACTTCCGCGACGACTCCCAGGACGGCGGCGAGATCGGCCCCGGCCACTCCGTGACCGCCCTCTACCGGGTACGGCTCCGCGCGGGCGCCACCGGCCAGCTCGCCATGGCCACCGTACGCTGGCAGGACCCCGACAGCCGGAGCCCCGCGGAGGCCAGTGAGGCCGTCGAGGTCAAGGACCTGTCCGCCGACCTGTGGCGCGAGTCGCCCGCCCGCCTCCAGATCGACGCCGTCGCCGCCGACTTCGCCGAACACCTCCGCGGCGGGCCCCGGCAGGACGGCGTCGCCGCCGCCTCCGTCTCCGCTCCCACCGCCCTCGCGGACCTCGCCGACCACGCCTCCCGCCTCGCGGAGGGCACCGAGGACCCGGCCGTGACCGAGCTCGCCGCACTGATCAGACGGACCGCCGAGCTGCGCTGAGCCAAACGGTTACAGCCATGGTCCCGAGTTCCGATACACTGGCTTGGTGCCGCCCCGGAGAGGTCCCTGGGGGCGGGCACACCAGAGGGGCTATGGCGCAGTTGGTAGCGCGCCTCCATGGCATGGAGGAGGTCTGGGGTTCGAATCCCCATAGCTCCACCTACGGCTGTTTGCCGAGTACCCCGTCCGACCTTTGTGGTCGGGCGGGGTCTCGTCGTCTTCGGCTTGAATGACTGCTCGACGCCAGGTAAGCAATGGGCGTCCGGCACCCCGCACCTCCCCGGCCGTCACGCCGCGAACGCTGAACGTTTCGCCGGGCGGAACCGATGGCACCCACAAACCGGCAGTGGTGTCATGGCGCGCGACGCCAGCCCATCACGGCCGCCGGGGACCTCGGCGCGGTTCGCTCATTGGTTCAGCAGGGAGTGGCGGCGGCTGTAGGTGAAGTAGACGATCAGCCCGATCAGGAACCAGACCAGGAATCGCAGCCAGGTCTGCGGAGCCAGGAACGTGACCAGCCAGATGGAGAAGATCACACCGACGGCCGGCACCACCGGCATGCCGGGAGTGCGGAACGTGCGCGGCAGCTCAGGCTGCCGGTAGCGCAGGACGATGACGGCCAGGCACACCACGATGAACGCCAGCAGGATGCCGATGTTCGTCAACTCGGCCGCCTCGCGGATCGGCAGGAAGCCCGCGATGACGGCCGACCCCGCGCCGACGATCCAGGTGACCCTGCTCGGCACCCGGCGCTCCGGGTGCAGCTTGGCGAACCACTCCGGCAGCAGGCCGTCCCGGCTCATCGAGAACCACACCCGGGTCACGCCGAGCATGAAGGTGAACATCACCGTGAGGATGCCCACGATCGCCCCGACCGCGATGACGCTCGCCAGGCCGGACAGTCCCACCGAGGCGAAGGCCGACGAGAAGCCGCTCTCCGGGTCGATGTCCTTGTAGTTCTGCATGCCCGTGAGCACGAGCGTGGCCAGCACGTACAGCACCATCGAGATGACCAGCGAGTAGATGATCGCCTTGGGCATGTGCCGCAGCGAGTCGCGTGACTCCTCCGCCGCGGTGCTCATCGCGTCGTAGCCGAAGACGGCGAAGAAGACCGTGGCGGCACCGGTGATCGCCCCGCTGATCCCGAAGGGGAAGAACGGAGTGTAGTTGGCGGTGTTGATGTGGAAGAAGCCGACCACGATCACGAGCAGTACCACGGCGACCTTCAGCAGGACGACGATGGTTTCGAAGCGGGCCGCGACCTTGATGCCGCGGGTGAGCAGATACGCGATGAACAGGCACAGCAGCGCCGCGAAGAGATCGACGACATGCCCCGGCCCGGTGCCGGGCGCGCCCAGCATCCACGGCGGAAGATCGAGGCCCAACGCGCCGACGAGGAAGCCGAAGTAGCCCGAGATGCCGATCGCCACCACCGCGACGATGGCCGTGTACTCCAGCAGCAGGTCCCAGCCGACCAACCAGCCGACGATCTCGCCGAGTACGGCGTAGCTGTAGGTGTAGGCGGAACCGGCCTTGGGGATCATCCCCGCGAACTCGGCGTAGGAGAGGGCCGCGGCGGCGCTGGCCACTCCGGCGATCAGGAACGAGACGAGTACGGCCGGTCCCGCCGTCTGGTTGGCGACCGCCCCGGCCAGCGCGAAGATCCCGGCACCGATGATGCCGCCGATGCCGATGGCGGTCAATTGCCACAACCCGAGAGAGCGAGAGAGCTCGCCTTCGTGCTCCGTGGCTATCTGCTCCACGGGCTTGCGGCGCAGGAGCCCGTATCCGGCACCGCGCGGATCCCGTGTTGACATCATGCGACTTCCCCTGACTCAGTGTGAGCGCACTGATGTCACTTGTGCCACATCGTGGCCACTCCCATGCGCTCGCCGATGAACGGCAGGCCAAGTCTTTATCGACGGGCTGCACCAGCAGCGCGCCGCGCCGGTCGGTGAGCGGCGCGGACGGTCGTCGCCGGCCTGTGCGTCGGCGCGTGTGCGCCAGCCTGGGGACAGGGCAGTCAGCGCCCGCCCCGCCGTCTCGCTGGGCCGCCTCGGCAGCTGACCGGAAGGTGCGATCGCGGTCAGGCGTCGGCTTGGTCCACCGGGCTGCGGGGGCGGAGGGCACGGCGGAGGTCATCGGCCGAGGACAGCTCCGGCGTGCCGATGGGAGAGGGCAGATCGGCCGGGCTGGTCTCCCGTGCCGCGGACTCGCTCTCCGCACCCTCCTTGCCGCCGCCGCCGCTCGGCCCGGCCCGGTCGAAGAAGCGCAGCAACTCGACGGGGAAGGGCATCACCAGGGTGGAGCTCTTCTCTGCCGCCACCTCCACCACGGTCTGCAGGAGGCGAAGCTGCAGGGCGCCGGGCGTCTCGTGCATGATCGCCGCGGCGTCCGACAGCTTCTGCGCGGCCCTGAACTCGCCGTCCGCGGTGATCACGCGGGCCCGGCGTTCGCGCTCGGCCTCCGCCTGGCGGGACATGGACCGCTTCATGTTCTCCGGAAGCTGGACATCCTTGATCTCCACGCGGTCGAGGTGGATGCCCCAGCCGAGCGCCGGACTGTCGATCATGAGAGCCAGTCCCCTGTTCAACTCCTCGCGGTTGGACAGCAGGTCATCCAGTTCACTCTTCCCGATGATCGACCTCAGGGAGGTCTGGGCCACCTGCTCTACCGCGAACAGATAGTTCTGCACGTAGATGGCGGCCTTCATCGGATCCTGCACCCGGAAGTAGACGACGGCGTCGACACGCACGGAGACGTTGTCACGGGTGATGCCCTCCTGGGTGGGCACCGGCAGCGTGACGATCTGGATGTTGACCTTCTTCAGCCGGTCGACGACCGGGACGAGCAGGGTGAGCCCCGGCTGGCGGAGTTCCGGCAGGGCCCTCCCGAACCGGAAGACGATGCCCCGGTCGACCTGGTTGATGATCCTGGTCCCACCGAGCGCGAGGGCGACGCAGATCGCGAGCAGCCCAAGGATGATATAGGTGAGCATTTTGGTCACCTCCGTATCAAGCCTAAGTCCGAACGGCGAGCCGAGAGGCCAGCGAAAAGTCAAGTCACCGCAGGTGAGAGCCCGGGACCCGGCCTCCGGCACGCCATGGTGGCCGCCCGCCGACACCCAGAGGACACGTGCCCCGACGGCCGGATGGCATCGACCCTGATCGCCGGCTTCGACGCCCGCCGCGCTCGGCCTTCGGCGAGCCCGCCACGGGGGCTCCGGCTGGACAGGGCCGGTTCGGTCGCCTGCTCGCCGAATGCGGATATATCCCTTTCTCGGGCCGTGGTGCGCGCTGGTAGGGTCGCGGATCAGACCGGTCGCGGGACTTCGGCGCGACTTCCGGAAACCGTTTTGCAAGCGATGCTTCGCAGTTCGTTCCCTCATTCCCCGGCCGGTCCGCCAGCCATTGGGGGGCCGATGCGCGTCGATACCGACTTGATCGAGTGCGAGGACGTGCTGCTCTTCGCGAACGCGGCGATGGCGGCGACCGGCCAGCGCGAGTTCCGTGACGCGGGGCACGAGCAACAGCTCTCGCTCGACTTCCTGCACCGCTACATCCACGGCAACTATCCCGACGTCTATGCCGCGATCCTGGCGCTGGACATCAACGACCACAACGCCGCGCTGATCATCCGCAACGTGCTGAGGGAGCCGCGGGGCGGTGACGGAAGGCTGATCGCCTGGCGGCTCACCCGGATGAGCCCGCCGCGGGTCTACCGGCTGTTCCAGGGGCTGCGGCGCGACGGGATCAACAACCGGCGCACCAGAGCGATCATCCGCGACTGGCTGGCCACCCGCCCGGACCTCGCCTTCGACGCGGTCAAGTACCGCTCAGGGCTGAAGGCGGCGGTACGGCACGCGCATGTCGAACTCACCGGCGAACTGGGCGACTTCCTGTTCGCGCCGCGCAGCCGTACCCGCTTCGAGACTCCCATTCTGGAGGCGTGGCGCCGCGCCCACTACGAGAAGACGGTGCTGTACGAGCTGCCGTACACGGTCGCGGAGGGCTTCGCCGCGCGCCACGGGATCAGCCGGGCGACCTTCCTGGAGCGGATCACGCCTCGGCTCACCCGGCTGGAGCGATTGAGGATGACCGAATCGGCAGGGAAGGACGGCGTGGACACCAGGGCCGACCTCGCCGCCCTGCCGCTGGTCCGGCTGGCCTCCTACGTGCTCTCGCTGCCCGCCGGGGAACGCGGTGCCGAGCACGCCGCCGCGCTGCGAGCGTCGGCCGCCCGATCGGCGGGCTCGCGCGCGGGCACGTGGGGGAGCGTCACGGCGGTCCTGGACGACAGCTTCTCGTCGTACGGCTCGCCGGTGAAGCGCCGCCGCCCGCTGGCCGTAGCGCTGGCCTGCCACTACCTGCTGGAGGCGCTGGCCGGGTCGTACCGCGGCCTGTGGCTCTCCCGGCGCGCCGACCCTCTCCTGGTGCGCCCGGCGGGCCCGACGCCGCTGGGCCATCGGATCATCGACGCCCTCGAACAGCGCCCGGACCGGCTCGTCATCGTCTCCGACGGCTGGGACAACGCGCCGCCCGGTCTGGCGGCGGAGGTGCTGCGCGTCTGGCGGCGCAGACTCGACCCGGCGAGGAAGGTCGGCATCGTGCACCTGAACCCGGTCTACGACGCCGAGCGGTTCGAGGTGCGGCGGCTGTCTCCAGCGGTGCCCACGGCCGGGATCCGCGACGCGGAGGATCTGCCCGCGCTGGTGGAACTGGCCGCCTTCGCCGAGGGCCGCACCGGCCTGGACGAGCTGCGCGCCTACCTGGAGGACAGGGCGGCCCGGCGATGATCGACCTCGCGGGACTGACGACCCGCCCCGCGCAGACCTGGGGATCGGTACGGCTGGTGCCTCTGGAGCGGTCTGCTCCGATCGAAGATCTGCGGCTGGACGCCAAGATCTACGGCGAGGAGCCATCCATGGTCTCCCTGCCGGACAAGACGACCTACACCGCCTACATCCCGCATGCCTTCGTGGCCTCCTGGACCGACGACGGCACGCCGGCCGCGGCGTACGGCACGCAGTTGGGCCGGCCGCTGCGGCACATGTCCGTCAGGACCCATCGCCGGTCGGCGCGGCGGGCGGACAAGAACCGGCTGCGTTTCCTGCCCCTGCACCTGGCGTTGGAGGGCTTTCTCGCGCTGCACTTCGGCGGCCCGACGATCGCCTGGGAGGAGTGGTCGCACCGGGCGGTCGCCCATGGCCTCTCCCCCCGGGCCGAGGAGGCGTACAGCGGAGCGCAGATCAGCGGGCTCGACGACGCGCTCCGCGTCTTCGAGATCTACCCGCGTCAGTGCGGCCTGCTGCTCTATGTCGGCGACACCCTGGCCAGCGCCTTCGTGGTGCCGCACCCGGAGGACTACCGGGCGCTGCACCCCACGCTGATCCGCGACCTGTACGGCGAGCTGATCTACGAGTACGCCCTGTTCTACCCCGCCGGCGACTTTCCGGCCGTGATCGACGAGACCAAGGTCTCCTCCCTGGCCGACCTGCGACGCGAGGCGCTGGGACACGAACGGGAGTGGGCGGGTTTCCATGACTCGGTCATGGCGGGGGGCCTGCTGGACGCACCGGAGACCGTGACCGAGATCTACCGGCTCGGCCGCTTCACCCTGCGGCGTTTCCTGCCCTCGTTCGAGCGGCGGCGCGAGAACCACATCGGTGAGATGATCACCGATGAGGCCGGGCGGACGGCCTACCTGAAGACCTTCCGGCTCTCGGAGGCGCAGCGCCGGCGTGGCCACCTGCTCAGCAGGCTGGCCGAGCACGACTGGAACCTACGGGACACGGCCACCGCGCTCGGCACCGACGAGCCCGCCCTGGGGCTGCGGCTGGAGCGGGCCGGTTTCGGCTACCTGCTCCGCCAGGACGTCCTCGACGCCTACCGCAAGGCCGGACGCCGCTGAGCCCATTCGGGGAAGCGCGCCGGATTCCGGGTGGGCTGGGTGGTCGCTCGTGACGATGGTCCGAGCCCTGCGGAGAGGGTTGTCCGCTAGGGCGGCGGGTTGTGGGAGTGCCGTAATCAGGGTGAAATCGGGCGGATGTCATTATTGGCCCCATGTTGGAGGTTGCTGGGCTTGGTGAGGTGGAGGAGCGGGCGTATCGGCTGTTGGTGAAGGCGGCCGAGGCGGGGGTAGAGGAACTGGCCGGGGAGCTGGGAGCCACGGCGGAGGCGGTCACGGGCGTGTTGTCGTCCTTGCGGGAGCAGGGGCTGGTGCGGGAGACGCCGGATGGCAGGTTCGTGCCGGTGCCGCCGGACGTCGCGCTGGGGCCGAGGCTGGTGCGGCAGCAGGAGACGCTCGACTGGGCGCGCCGTACGGTGGAGCAGCTCACGGAGGAGTATCGGGGGAACGTCCGCCGCCGGGACGCCGGGCAGCTCGTGGAGGTGCTGCCCAGCAGGGCGGCGTTGCGGGAGCAGGTACGGCACCTGCAGGACAGCGCGCGGGAGGAGGTCCTGTACTTCTGCCGGGCCGGGCACGTGGCGATGCCGTCCGCGGACAACACCGAGGAACTGGACGCGCTGGGCCGGGGAGTCGACTACCGGGTGATCTACGAGCGGGCGCTGCTCGAAGAACCGGGGATGCTGCCCAATGTGGCATACGGGATCAAACTGGGGGAGCGGGCGCGGGCGATCACCCTCCTTCCGGTGCGGATGCTGATCGCCGACCGGACTACCGCCCTGTTGCCCCTGGTGCAGCACGCGGGCGGGATGACCGAGCCGACCGGGGCGGTGGTGCGGGGGAGCAGCCTGCTCGACGCGCTGATCGCGCTGTTCGAGGAGTGCTGGGTGCGGGCGACGCCGATCAGGATCGCGGAGGACGGCGAGGTAGCGCAGACGTCGCCGTCCTGCCCGCTGGACGCCGACGAGCTGTATCTGCTGTCACTGCTGGTCGCGGGGGTGCCGGACAAGTCGATCGCCACCCAGCTCGGCCTCAGCCAGCGCACCGTGCAACGACGCGTCTACCACCTGATGGAGCTGGCCGGCGCCCAGACCAGGATGCAACTGGCCTGGCACGCGGCACGGGCGAGCTGGTTGTGAGTGCGGCGCCGCCCGGCGGCGGGCCGACTCGGTGCGGGCCCGCTCGGTGCGAGCCGGCGTAAGAGGTGTGCTGCTCGGATAGGCGCTGGTTGCGCTTTGCGCTGGTTGCGTTGGTTGGGCTGGTTGCGCTTTGCGCTGGTTGGGTGAGGTGGGCTGGTTGTGGGGGTTGGGCTGGTGGGGGGGTGACGGCGCCCGGGGTGGGGCCCGGGCGCCGTGGGTGGGTCAGCGGACGCCGTAGGCCCGGGTGACGGTCTGCTTGATCTGGTTGCCGGCCGTGTCGGTCGCGGTGACCCGCAGCGAGACGCCGCCGTCCACCGCGGGGTGCGAGACCAGCGTGCTGTAGCGGCCGTTGCCGATCGGCAGTACGTGCAGCCGCTTCCAGGTCTTCCCGTCGTCATAGGAGTGCTCGGCTGCGAACGACTTGACGGAGGGCCCGGCGGTGAACTTCAGCGGGACCGGAAGGGCGCGGCGCACCTGGCCGTTCAGGTCGGCGGGGATGTCGTAGTCGACCTTGAGCAGCGGCACCGTAGTGTCCGCGGCCTTCGACTTGAAGGTCCACGCGGTCTCGGTGGCGGTGGCGTACCGCCATTCCTCCGAGGTCCGGGTGGTCGACAGCTCCAGGCGGTACTCGGCCTCCTCGGCGACGGCGGGGAAGTCGCCGCGCAGGTTCGGCCGTTCCGCCACCAGCTCCCCGTTCCGGTAGAACCTGGCCGAAGCGGTGTCCTTGTCGCCGCTTCCCTTGGCGTACCCGTAGTGGCCGGAGGAGTCGACGAACTCGGGGATGTGGATGGACAGCGTGTCGCCCGTCCGCTTCTGCGCGACCCCGGCCGGGACGGCGGGCCGTACGACCGCGCCGAACCAGTCTTCGCGGACCACCTTGCCCGGCTGATACGTCTGCGGCTGTTCGGTGAGCCCGCCCCTGAGCTGGCTCATCGACTCCCAGGTGTACATGTGCTGCACCACGTGCTGCCACTGGGTGTCACCGGCGCTGACGTACTCGGCGCGCTGGAGCGGGGTGCGGACGATCCGCTGGGTCTCCATCTGGAAGCCGAGGCTGTACGTCTGCCAGGGACGCCAGCCGTACCGCTGGTCCTTGCCCCAGCCGAAGCCGCCGTACTCGTGGTAGCCCGAGTCCACCCGGGCGGTGTTGCGCCAGTTGACCTCATGGACGACCTCGGCGGGGATGTGCCCCTGCGAGACCTGCATGACGTCGTAGAGGTAAGGGCTGGCGAAGGCGCCGGTCACCTCGAGTACGGCGTTGCCGGCGCGGACCTTCTCCAGCAGTTTCCGGCCGTGGTCGAAGGTCGTGTTCAGGGACGGCAGCGGGTCGCGGTCGCCGGTCGGGTTGTAGGGCTGCCACATGGCCCCGCCCTCGCGTCCCACCACGACGATCGCCGCCGCGCCGGCCGCCGCCGCGTCGTCGATCTTCCGGTCCCAGTCGCCGGTCATGCCGCTGGCCACCACGACGGCCCGGCCCTTCAGGTCGAGCTTCGCCAGCTCCTCGGGAGTGCCCTTGCCGCCGTCGACCAGCGGCCAGCGCTTCCTGCCGTCGATCTCCGGCGATCTGATGAACGGGCGCATCGGCACGTTCTCGTGGGAACCGGCCAGCTTGGCCGTCACCCGGGGGGCGGCGAGCTGCCAGCGGGAGGCGAACTCGAAGGTGCCGTTCTTGACCGGTTCCGTCGGGGTGACGGCGAGGTGCTCGACGGACGGGAAGTTCATGGCGCCCTGCGAGATCTTGCGGGAGCCGTACGCGCGGTGGGTGAAGTAGGTGGAGATGCCCTCCTGGATGACCGGTTCGGCCGTCTTGATCTTCACCGGGTGGGCCTTGCGCGCGTCGAGGACCACCTCCAGGTCGCCGGTGACCTTCAGTTCGGGGATGACGACCAGGGAGTCCACCGGGTGCTCGCTCGGGTCCTCGCCCATGATGGCCTGGGTCATGTAGGTGCCCTCGGCCACCTCGACCGTGGTGCCCTCGTGCTCGCGGTTGATGAAGGTGCGGACGTCGTCGCGCTGCGACGCGCCGTACATCGAGATGACCGGGACCCGGTCGGCCTCGCCCTCCCGGTTCAGACCGGTGAAGTGCACCTTGTGCATGCGGCCACGCCGGGTCAGGGCGAGCGAGGTGTGCGCGGAGATCGTGCCGTCGGCGGAGGTCGCGGTGACGTAGCCGGTGTGCCTGCCGTGCTGGAGCTTGGCCAGATCGACGGTCACCGGAACCTCGGCGGTGCCGCCGGGCGCCACGGTGATCGACGGCGAGCCGAGGCTGACCGCGCCCTCGGCCGGGTCGGCGCCGTCCAGGTTGTCCAGGCTCGCGGCGAGCGCCAGGGTGACGGGGGCCTCGGTGGCGTTGATGAAGACGGCCTCGCCGGCGGGGGTTCCCGGGTTGCCGTCCTCGTGCAGGCCGAGGTCGATCACCCCGGTCGCCGTCACGCCCTGCCGTACGACGCGCGTCACGTCGAGGCGTCCGCCGCCCTGCTGGTGCACGGACTGGCCGGGGATCGTCTTGGCGGTGGAGACGAGGGCGTCCTTGAGCTGCCCGGCCCTCCACTCGGGGTGACGCTGCTTGAGGATCGCGGCGGCGCCGGCGACGTGCGGGGTCGCCATCGAGGTGCCGGAGAGCGCGGTGTGCCGGTCGTCGACCGGCTGGCCCAGCGCGGTTTCGGCGGCCCGCGCGGCGATGATCGACACGCCGGGGGCGGTGATGTCCGGCTTGGGCGCCTCGTCGAGCCTCGGTCCCCGGCTGGAGAAGGAGGCGAGGGCGTCCGTGGCGTCGACGGCCCCGACGGTCAGGGCCGAGGTGGCCGCGCCGGGGGTGCCGACGGTGTAGTCGCCGCCCTCGTTGCCGGCGGCGACCACGAAGAGGCTGCCGGTCTGCTCGGTCAGGGTGTCGACGCCGACGCTGAGCGGGTCGGTGCCGTCGGTCGCCGAGCCGCCCAGGCTCATGTTGACGACGTCGGCGCCGGACTGCGCGGCCCATTCCATCCCGGAGAGGATCTGCGACTCGCTGCCCGACCCCCTGTCGTCGAGCACCTTGCCGACGATCAGCTCCGCGCCCGGGGCCACGCCCTTGCGCCTGCCCTCGGACGCCGCGCCGAGGCCCGCGACGGTGGCGGCGACGTGGGTGCCGTGCCCGTGGCCGTCCTCGGTGGAGCCGTTGTCGGTGAAGTCGCGCCGGTCGGAGATCTTCCCGGCGAGGTCGGGGTGCTCCTCGTCGGCGCCGGTGTCGAGGACGGCGACCTTGACGCCCTTGCCGTCGAAGCCGTCCTGCCACGCCTGCGGGGCTCCCACCTGGGGAACGCTGTGCTCCAGCGTGGCCTTGATCTTCCCGTCGAGCCAGATCTTCGACAGTCCCCGGTTCAGCCGGGGCTCGTCCGCCCCCGACGACCTGACCTGCGCCGCGCCCCACAGGGCCGGCAGGTCATCCTTGTCCGGGGCGACCGCCTGCGCGTTGACGCTGCTCAGTGTGGTTCCCGACGTGACGCCGGGCAGGGCTCCGCGCTGCTGTCCGCCGTAGACCAGGATGAGCGGGAGGGTCGCGCTGGCCGCGTCGTCGTAGCCCTGCTCGATCAGGTCGCCGACGGCGAAGAGCCGCCGGTCGACCAGGCCACGGGCGATGTAGGGGACCATGTCGACGGGCGTGATCGTAAGGTCGCCGTCGACCTCCTGGGTGGTGAACCTGATGTCCTCCCGGCCCTTGCCCGGCCGTACGGTCGCCGCCTGCCGGCCGCCCGCGAACTGCTGGACCTCGACCACGTCACCGGTGATCAGCGTGACCTCGTGGGCGGCGCCCGCCGTACCCTCGGGTTGCTCCTCCGCTGCGGCGGGCAGAGCGGGTAAAGCCAGTAGTGAGGACGCCACGCCGACAGCGGAGAGACGCGCGAGCCAACCCATGAGGCCTCCAGTGATGCGGTATTACCGATCACGAGAGTGGAGGATGGGGACCCTTCACGTCATCACTGTGCACGTGACCAAACCCTGACATGTCGCGAAAGCGACATCCGGCCAGGCCAAAACCACGGCTCCACGAGGACGCCTCACTCTCCCACAACGCGGCCCCCCTCGCCGGACAGGTCGCACCGTACGCCCGTAGCTGCTCCGCTGGCCGAAGGCAGCGGCCACCCCCTTGCCGGACGGGTCACACCGTAGACCCGTTGATGCTCCGCCGGCCGAAGGCATTGGGAATGAGCGCCAGGCCGACCCCGCCGAGCCGGTGGGACGCGCCGCTCGATCCGCCCGCCGGCGTTCAGCGTCCGCTGGGGACGGGATGGGGTGAGGCTCTGAAGGTGCGGCGGTAGGCGAGGGGGGCGACGCCGACGGCCGCGTGCAGGTGCTGGCGCAGGGAGACAGCGGTGCTGAAACCGGACAGCGCGGCGACCTGGTCGACCGGGAGGCCGGTGGCCTCCAGCAGGTGCCTGGCGTGGTCGACGCGCTGCCGGGTGAGCCACCTGGCGGGACTCAGCCCGGTCTCCTCCCGGAAACGGCGGGTGAAGGTGCGCACGCTCGTCCGCGCGTGCGCCGCCAGGCCCGCCAGGTCGAGCGGCTCGTCCAGGTGCTCCAGCATCCAGGCGCGGGTCGGGCCCGTGGTCGCGTCGCCCACCTCCGGCAGCGGCCGTTCGACGAACTGGGCCTGTCCGCCCTCCCGCCAGGGGGCGACCACGCACCGGCGCGCGACCGCGTTGGCGATCTCGCTGCCGTGGTCCGCGCGCAGGATGTGCAGGCACAGGTCGATCCCGGCCGCTACGCCCGCGGAGGTCAGGATGTCGCCGTCGTCCACGTACAGCACGTCGGCGTTGAGCTCCACGCGCGGGAAGAAGGCGCGGAAGCGGTCGGCGTGGCGCCAGTGGGTGGTGGCGGGCCGCCCGTCGAGCAGGCCGGCGGCGGCCAGCACGAACGCGCCGGTGCAGATCGACACCAGCCGCGCCCGCCCCGCCGCCGCGCGCAGCGCCCCGAGCACCGGCTCGGCGAGCGTGCCCTCCGTCAGCGCGGGCCCGTCGTGGATACCCGGGATGATCACGGTGTCCGCGTCGCGCAGCGCCTCAAGCCCGTGCTCGCCGACCACCTTGAACCCACCCGACACCTGTACGGCGGAGCCACCAGGCGTGCACACGACCGTCTCGTAGAGCGGGACGCCCCCTTCGTCCATGTGGAACAGGTGCGTGACGATCCCCAGGTCGAAGGGGGCCACCTGGTCCAGCACCAGAATCGCGACACGATGCGCCATGGCTGGATTCTTGCACATATTGGCTTCCCGGCCACTCGTGGTCCCCCGCCGGATTCGTCCAAGATGGCCCGCATGACCGTGACCGCCGATCCGCCGCGTACCCCCTTTCGCCTGCACCGGGCCTGGCTCGTCGCCGCCGTGGCTCTGGTGGCCATCGTCGGCGCGGCCGGTTTCCGGGCCACACCCGGAGTGCTGATCACCCCGCTTGAACAGGAGTTCGGCTGGACACGGGGAAGCATCTCCCTGGCGGTCTCGATCAACCTCCTGCTGTACGGCCTGACCGCGCCGTTCGCCGCCGCCATGATGGACCGGCTCGGCATCCGCCGCGTCGTCTCCGCCGCCCTGCTGCTGGTGGCCACCGGCAGCGGACTCACCGTCTTCATGACCGACAGCTGGCAACTCGTCCTGTGCTGGGGGGTGCTGGTCGGGCTGGGCACCGGGTCGATGGCGCTGGCCTTCGTGGCGACCGTCACCGACCGCTGGTTCGTACGGCACCGCGGGCTGGTGACCGGGGTGCTCACCGCCGGAGGCGCCGCCGGGCAACTCGTCTTCCTGCCGCTGCTCGCCCACCTGGCCGGGCACCAGGGCTGGCGGACGGCGTCCCTGACGGTGACCGCCGCGGCGCTCGTCGTGGTGCCCCTCGTCTGGTTCCTGCTTCGCGACCATCCCGAGGATGTCGGCACCACGGCGCTGGGCGCCGCGCCCGGGACCCCCCGCCGGGTCATCCCGTCGGGCGGCGCGGCGGCCAGGGCACTGCGGGTGCTCGGGAAGGCGGCGCGCACCAGGTCGTTCTGGCTGCTCGCGGCGGGTTTCGCGATCTGCGGGGCGAGCACCAACGGGCTCGTCGGCACCCATTTCATCCCGGCGGCGCACGACCACGGCATGCCGGAACAGACCGCCGCCGGGCTGCTCGCCCTCGTCGGGATTTTCGACATCGCCGGTACGGTCGCCTCCGGCTGGCTCAGCGACCGGGTCGACTCGCGAATCCTGCTCGCCGGCTACTACGCCCTGCGCGGAGCCTCGCTGCTCGTCCTGCCGAGCCTGTTCGCGGCGACCACCGAGCCGAGCATGCTGATCTTCATCATCTTCTACGGGCTCGACTGGGTGGCGACCGTGCCGCCCACGGTCGCGCTGTGCCGCCGCATCTACGGACCCGACGGAGCCGTGGTCTTCGGCTGGGTCTTCGCCTCCCACCAGATCGGCGCCGCCTTCGCCGCGCTGGCCGCCGGGCTCACCCGCGACCGCCTCGGCGAGTACACCCCGGTCTGGTACGGCGCGGGCCTGCTCTGCCTGATCGCCGCCGTGTTGTCGATCGCCATCGTGAAGGGGGCATCCTTGAGGGATGAGCGAGCTTGACAAGCGGGTCCTGCCCCTCGTCGTCAGGATCGAGCGGGCCGAGCCGCCCGAGCGCACCGACGCGCTGGAGGCCGCCGCCCACGCGGTGCTGACGCTGCTGACCGACCCCCGTGCGAACGACGGCGAGTGGGCCGAGGCGGTGCGCGCCTGGGAGACGATCGGGATCAGGAAGGTCGTGCGCAGGGCCCGCGGCGCGGAGTGGCGGCGGGTGCTCGCCCTCGAAGGGATCACCGTGGCCGTACGCACCGCCGAGGTCAGGGTGCACCCGCCCGTGCCGCTCGACGACTGGCCGAAAGATCTTTCCAGGCTGCAGGTGAAGGGCACCGAACTGGCCGACGCCACGCCGCCGCCGCCCGCCTCGGGCCCCGTGCTCTGGCTGAACCCCGGGCTGGAGATGTCGGCGGGCAAGGCCATGGCGCAGGCCGGGCATGCCGCCCAGCTGGCCTGGTGGGGGAGCGACCTCGCGGCCAGGCAGGCGTGGCTGGCCGACGGCCTGGCCGTCGCCGTGCGGACGGCCAGGACCGGCCAGTGGGACGAGCTGGCCGGCAGCGGACTGCCCATGGTGCGCGACGCCGGGTTCACCGAGCTTGAGCCCGGTTCGTGCACGGCCGTCGCGGAGGCTCCCTGGCTGTGGGAGGGCGGCTACCGGCCCGCCGCGCGGGGCCCGCTCACCGGATCTTGAGTACGTCGGCGTAGACGCCGCCCTCGGGTGTGAGCCGGTCGGGCGCGGGACTGTCGTAGACGACCAGCAGCGATCCGTCGTCGAGCACGGCCAGGCCCTCAGGGTGGTCGTCGCCCTCGCCGTACGCCAGGTCGGCCACCGTTTCCAGCTCGTCCGCGGCGACCACCGCCGGGATGTCGGCGATCAGCGCGCCCGGCCACCGCAGCACCCGGACCGGCCCGTCGAGATCCATGCTCGGCCCGGCGAGCAGCAGCAGGTCGTCACCCTGCGGGCAGAGGTCGCGGACGCCGAGCCCGCGCAGGTTCACGAAATGCGTCCGGTACGGCTCGCCGTCGATGTCGCCCAGCCTGAGACGGTGCGGATCGGAGGGGTGGGTCAGCGGCCGGATCTCCAGCAGCACCGCCCAGCCACGCAGCACCGGGCCGCGGAGCCCGACGAACAGCCGGTCGCCCTTGACCGCGATGCCCTCGATGTCCAGGCCGTTGTCCTTGCCGGGAATGGTCAGGAAGGGCGCCAGGTGCGGGTCGTCCTCGAGCAGGTCGGCCAGGTTGTCATCGCCCGCCAGGATCGCCGCGGTGCGATCGCCGTCCCTGCGCACCGGCGTCACCTCGGGGGTGCCCTCGCCCAGCAGCGGCAGCCGTACGAGGATGAAGCGGTTCTCCTCGCGGAGCACGGTGGCCAGGCGTTTCCTCGCCTTGCGCGGGTCGCCGGGCTTCGCGCGCCGGCGTTTGAGGCTGTGCGAGCCGATCGCCCACAGCCAGCCGTCGCCACGGCCGAGGCCCTCGATGTCGGCCTCGTCGGCCCGGCCCGCCGGCAGGTCCACGAAGTCGGCGAGCGCGAAACCACGCTGGCCGTCGTAGCGCCCCTCGTGCCAGGCGAGGTGCTCGATGGTGGCCGTCTCGTCTCCGGCCACCCAGAGGCCGGACCCTTCCGAGCGGATCGCGGACAGGTTGGTATGGGTCTCGGCATCCCGGGATGCGAGGTCGAAACGGAGCTCTACCCGGTGTCGCATGTGGCCATCGTGGCGTGTTTCCGGCATTGGTTGAAGTGTGCCACGCGTGGGGAGGTACCGCGTGTTCGTCTAGGTACGTGAAACTCGGGGGATTTTCATGGCCAACTTGTTCGCCGTCGCCTACAACGACGTCGCCACCGCCAACGAGGTGCGAGACAAGCTCATCGATCTCCAGCGGGAGAACCTCATCGAACTCGCCGACATCGTGGTGGCCGAACGCACGGACGACGGAAAGATCAAACTCCACCAGTCGCACAACACCATCGGCATCGGCGCGGCCGGCGGCGCCCTGTGGGGCGGGCTGATCGGCCTGCTCTTCTTCATGCCGCTGGTCGGCATGGCCGTCGGCGCGGCCACCGGAGCCACGGCGGGCGCGCTGAGCGAATCGGGCATCGACGACGGTTTCATGAGGGAGCTCGGCGAACGCCTGCGCCCGGGGTCCGCCGCGTTGTTCATCCTCGTCGTCGGCGGCACCCGCGACAAGGTGCTGGCGGAGGTCGCGCCGTACGGCGGGCAGCTCATGAGCACCTCGCTGAGCGACCAGGCCGAGGAGCAGTTGCGCGAGGCGATGGCCGCCGCCAGGACGGGACGCCAGACCTGACCCGGGTCCTGATCCACGTCCTGATCCACGTCCTGACCAGCCAGAACAGTCGACGTTGAAAACATGAGCCTCCGTTGCGTTTTGCTGCTGGGCGACGGATGATCCGGTCACCGGGTTCGGAGCCCGCTCGTCGGGTGCGAGCCCGCACGCCGTTTCGTGATCAGGAAGGACCATCCGTGATCCGTCGCGTACTCGTCGCCGCAGCCCTCGCCCTGACCGCCTTGGCCGTCATCCCCAGCGTGCCCGCCCAGGCCAGGGCCTGCAAGATCGACTACGCCTGTTACACGGCCTACTACTCCGACGCCTCCCACACGACCCAGGTCGGCGGCAAGTCCGAAAGCTGCTCCGGCAACGTCACCACCTGGGGCGTGCGGTC
Source organism: Dolomitihabitans soli (assembly GCF_022213955.1). Classification (GTDB taxonomy): domain Bacteria; phylum Actinomycetota; class Actinomycetes; order Streptosporangiales; family Streptosporangiaceae; genus Streptosporangium_A; species Streptosporangium_A soli. The sequence continues at coordinate 99,465 of NZ_JAKNTW010000035.1, forward strand.
GGGCTACCTGACGTTCAGCGAGTCGCCCTGCTGACCGCGTCTCGCCAGGAGCGCGCTTCCCGGCGGGCATGACCGGCACGCACGCACCCGTCGCGGCCCTGCCCGAGCGGGGGAGGCAGGGGGTGCGGGTGTGGTCAGCGTGCCGTACTCGTCCCGGTCGTGTCCGAGCGGGAGGTGGCGGTCGGGGGGTGCGGGATCTTGGTGGGCGTGGTCGGCGGCGTCCGTACTCGTCGCGGTCGTGTCCGAGCGGGAGGTGGCGGTCGGGGCGGTGATGTCGTCCGGGTCCTCTGGCGTTTGGCGGGCCGTCCGGTTGTTCGGTGTGGCCTGGGTGCGGTTCGTGGTGGGTGTGGTCAGCGTGCCGTACTCGTCGCAGTGGTGAGCCGCGAGGGGGCGATCGGAGGTCTGGTGTCGTCTAGGGTGGGGCGGCGTGACGACGATCGTGCTTGCCTCCGCCTCACCCGCTCGCCTGGCGCTGCTCCGTAGTGCCGGCCTCGATCCCAAGGTGATCGTCAGCGGGGTGGACGAGGAGGCCGTCACCGCCGCCTCGCCCGCTGCCCTCGCGCTGGCGCTGGCGCGGGCCAAGGCCCTGGTGGTGGCGGACGAGGTGACCAGCGGCCTGGTGATCGGCTGCGACTCGGTGCTGGAACTCGACGGCAAGGCGTACGGCAAGCCTGGCACGCCGGAAGAGGCCGTCGCACGCTGGCAGGCGATGCGCGGGGCCACCGGCCGCCTGCTGACCGGCCACTGCGTGATCGACGCCGCCACCGGGCGTGACTCCGCCGAGGTCGCCGCCACCACCGTGCGGTTCGGCACCCCGACCGACGAGGAGATCGCGGCCTACGTCGCCTCCGGCGAGCCGCTCCGGGTCGCCGGGGCGTTCACGCTCGACGGCCTGGGCGGCTGGTTCATCGAGGGCATCGACGGCGATCACGGCAACGTGCTGGGCATCTCCCTCCCGCTGCTCCGCCGCCTCTTCGCCGAACTCGGCGTCGCCATCCCCGACCTCTGGCGTTCGGCCTGACCACCTGGCCACCTGACCACCCGGCCGGGCTCGGGTGGACGGGGACGAAACCGACCAGCACGTCGAGTCCCCCTCGAAGCAGAGGCCGGGCATTCCTGTGATGGGGGAGATCGTCTTGTACGCGCGGGAGGCGTCGGCGTAGTCCCCGCTCCGAACGGGTTGCCTTGAGATCGTCGTGTGCGGGCGGGAGGCGCTAGCCTGCCGGGCATGGGAGCAATGCGGGCCTTCTTTGACGGCGTCGGTTTTTTCTTCCAGGGCTTGCGGTGGGTGGCACGGCATCCTCGTTGGTGGCTGTTCGGCTTGGTGCCGGCCCTGGCGGCGTTGATCGTCTATGTCGTGGTGCTGATCTTCCTCGGCAACCAGGTGGGCGCCATCGCCGACTTTCTCACGCCCTTCGCGGACGGCTGGAGCGCCGGCCTGCGGGACACCATGCGAACCCTGCTCGGCATCGTGATCTTCGGCGCGGGTCTGGCGCTCGCCGTGCTGACCTTCACGGCGCTCACCCTGATCATCGGTGAGCCGTTCTACGAGAAGCTGTCGGAGAAGGTCGAGGAGACCTACGGCGAGGTGCCTTCCGGGCATGACCTGCCGCTGTGGCAGTCGATCCCGCGCTCCATCCGCGACAGCCTGGTGACGCTCTTTTACGTGCTCCTCTTCACGATCCCCCTCTTCGCGCTCGGCTTCGTGCCGGTGGTCGGCCAGACGGTGGTGCCGGTGCTGGGCGCGGCGGTCTCCGGCTTCTTCCTGACGGTGGAACTCACCGCGCTCGCCATGGAACGCAGGGGGCTGCCGCGAAAGGACAGGTTCGCCCTGCTGCGGGCGAACAAGTCGGTGGCCCTCGGCTTCGGCGTGGTCATCTTCGTGATCTTCCTCATCCCGCTGGGCGCGGTCGTGGCCATGCCCGCCGCCGTCGCGGGCGCCGCCATCATGGTCCGCCGCCGCCTCGCCCCCGGCCCGGCCACCTCGCCGCGCGCAACCCCGCCGACTGCCCCGCCCTCAGCTCCCCCGGCAGCCCAGCCCGGTGCCGGGCCGACAACCCCGCCTCCCGCCCCGCCCACGACCCCTCCACCGGCCTGAGCAGTCTCACTCCTGCGGGCACGCCACCCGGGCACGGCGGCCTCCTCCCACCGGCTTGAGTAGTCGCGATCCTGCGGGGGCGCGTCATGTGGGGCGCGGGGGTCTGCCCCGCCGGCTTGAGTAGTCGCGATCCTGCGGCGGCATGTCATGTGGGCATGGCGGCCTCCTCCGCTGCCTTGAGTAGTCGCGATCCCGTGGGGGCGCGTCATGTGGACACGGCGGTCTCCTCCGTCGGCTTGAGCAGTCGCGCTCCTGAGAGACCCGGTCACCCGGGCACGGTGGCTTCCTCGTCGAGGATGGAGATCATCGGCAGCAGCCAGGACATCCGCGCGCTGCCCATGGCCTCGTCGAGATCGGCGGGGCCCGGCATGCGCTCGGCCAGCATGCCGGGCGAGAGGAAATGGTGCAGGGCGTGCATCAGCAGGTTGGCCATCGAATAGCCCGGGTCGGCGGCCAGTGCCCGCTCCAGCGCGATGCCGGCCAGCGCGCAGTCGCCGTCACGCCACGCGGACAGGCCCAGCAGGGCGGCGGCGGGCGGCACGAACCGCGGCTCCAGCCTGCGGGTGAGGTCTCCCCACAGGGCGAGATGGGTCCGCAGGGAGGGATCGTCGATCAAGGTCCACGCCTCGTCCCTGATCCTGATCACCGCCAGGGCGAGGCCCAGCCGCGCGACGTCGTCGTCACAGAGCCGCCGCCCTTCCTGGTAGGTCTCGATGGCCGCGCGCACCCGCGCGAGGCCGTCGGCGACGAAGGCCGCGGCGAACCCGTCGGCGTCACGGCAGGCGCGCACCCGTCGTCCCATCTCGTCGATCGCCCTGGCCGTCGCCTCGCGCATCGCCTCCCTCGCCGTGTCCGAGAGGGGCGCCGCCGACCGCTCCAGCGCCGCGCGATCACGGAGCGCGACCATGCCGTTGAGCGTGGCCTGGGCCGGGACCGGGCTGGCGGCCGGATCGTAGGGGGTGCCCTCGGCGGGGCAGCACTCCGCCCGAGCGCAGACGTAGGACCAGAACCGCCCCCGCTCGACGCGCAGCGCCTCGATCACGCGCAGCCCGGCCGTCTCGGCCAGCGCGCGGATCTCGTCGACCGCGGGCGTCACCCGCGCCCCCGGCCCGTATCCGACGAGGACGATCTGCGTGACCTGCTCCCGGCGAGTCAACGGGACGAGCTGGGCCGCCACCCCGGGCTCGATCGGCAGATCCCAGCGGGTGGTGACGCAGACCTGGCCGCGCGGCGGGTCGCCGGTGAGACCGATCACGACGAGGCTGTCGGCGGGATGGAAGCCGAGCAGATAGGGGACGGCGGCCAGCACGTCGACGGGGGAGGAGAGCAGAAGACTCGATGGGGTAGCCATGCCGGAAGCCTGTCGCTTCACGTGCCCGGCCGATCGCACCGAGTGACGTTCTGGGGATGGCCGCCAGCCGTACTCGAGTGCCCTGTGGAAAAGCCGGACGTGCGGTCGGCGGAGGGTCAGTCCTCTGCTTGCTTGCGACGTTCGTTGTAGGCGCGCATGCGCGGCGGATAGCCGGTCAGCTGCACGTCGTAGACGGGGAGGGCGAGGTCGCGGGCGACCTTGGCGATCACGCTCGGAGCGCCCACCCGCCTCCTGGTCCATTCACCGTCGTCGGCCACGGCGACGGCCGTGGTGTCGGTCGCGAAGGTCTCGGGCTCGACGTAGAACTCCACCCCCCGTCTCGATTTCGCGAACTCGATCAGCGCTTCGATGTCCGCGTCGGTGGCCTCACGATCGAATTTGGCAAGCCGTTGGCCGCGCCGTCTCCGTAGCCCGTAGCGATCCCGCCATTTCATGTCTCCTTGTATACCTCCCCGGATGCCTCAGTGGTGAGTCTCCGGGATGCCTCGGGGTTTCTCCTGATGTGTCCGACGCCAAGGTGACGCAAGATGGAGACGCAGCACCGACCGGAGAGAGGGACGCGGCTCATGGCAGGCACAGGGAGATCAACGGTGAGGCCCGGCTGGCAGGAACCACAACACCCGTACGCGGACCTCCGGGTGAGCGACGACGATCGCGAGCAGGTCGTCGAGCACATCAAGAGCGCCTACGCCGATGGGCGGCTCGACAAGGACGAGTTCGACGAGCGCGTCGACCGGGCGATGACCGCGCTCACCCACGCCGACCTCAGGCCGATCATGGACGAGCTGTACGGCACGCGTAACGTGCCCCAGCCGATGCCCCGATCGATGCCCCGGTCGATGCCGCAGACGCGCCGTCCGGTCCCGCCGAACGAGTCGAACGACCGGCTGGCCGCCGGAGCCGCCCACCTGCTCCCGCTGTGCGGCCTGTTCTTCCTCGGCCCGCTGATCATGCTGCTGACGGCGGGCAAGACCTCTCCCTACGTCCGCGAGCACGCGGTCGAGTCGCTGAACTTCCAGCTCACGCTGCTCCTCGCGACCATCGCGCTGCCCTTCACCGTGATCGGCATCGTGCTCATCCCGGTCATCTGGGTCGCCGCGTTCGTCCTGGTGATCATCGGTGGCGCCTCGGCCCTGGGCGCGGGACAGTTCCGCTACCCGCTCACCCTGCGCATGATCAAGTGAGGAGCGCTCGCACGGCGTCCACCGTGTCGGCCTCCTCGGCCCGCTTGTCCTGCCGGTAGCGCAGCACCCTGGCGAACCTGAGCGCCATCCCGCCGGGGTAGCGGCTCGAGCGTTGCACGCCGTCGATGGCGATCTCCACGACCTGCTCGGGACGCACGTGCACCGTCCACTCGTCGGCGGGCCCCTCGGCCAGCGCGAGGAACCGCTCGGTCTGCCACGCGAGCAGCTCGTCGGTGAGCCCCTTGAAGGTCTTGCCGAGCATCACGAAGCCGCCCGTCTCCGCCTCGCGCGCGCCGAGGTGCAGGTTGGACAGCTTGCCCTTGCGCCGTCCGCTGCCCCACTCGACCGCCAGCACCACCAGGTCGAGCGTGTGCCGCGGCTTGACCTTGATCCACCCGGCCCCGCGGCGTCCGGCGGCGTAGGGCGTCAGCGGCGACTTCACCACCACGCCCTCATGGCCGCGCCGTACGACCTCGGTGAAGAACGCCTCGCCCTCGGCCGGGTCGGCGGTCACCAGGCGGGGCGTCAGCAGCGTGCCGGGGACCGCCTCGGCGAGCGCGGCGTGCCGCTCGGCGTCGGGCAGGTCCAGCAGGTCGGCCCCGCGCAGCCGCAGCGCGTCGAAGAAGAACACGCTGAGCGGCGTGGCCGCCCGCAACCGCGCCACGTCGGTACGGCTCGCCACCCGGCCCGCCGTGACCTGGAAGGGCTCGGGCCGCCCGTCGGGCCGCAGCGCGATCACCTCACCGTCGAGGATCAGATCGTCGTACGGCAGCGCCTGGACGGCCTCCACCACCTCGGGTACCTGGGCCGTGATGTCGTCGAGGGTGCGGGTGAAGACGGCGACCTTCGAGCCGGCGCGGTGAGCCTGGACCCTGACGCCGTCGAGCTTCCACTCCAGCGCCGCCGTACCGCCGACCTTCTCCAGCGCGGCGGTCACCGTCGGGGCGCTCTGCGCCAGCATCGGCGAGACGGGCCGGCCCACCTCCACGTGGAACCCGCGCAGCGCATCGACGCCGTCGGCCAGCGCGGCCGCGCCCACGGCGGGCAGCCAGCCGCGCAGCGTGAGCGCCCGGCGGACCTCGGCGGACGGCGCGCCCGACGACTTCGCGATGGCCTCGATCATGACGCCGTCGAGGGCGCCCTGGCGGAGCTCACCGGTGAGCAGGCGGATGAGAAAGGTCTGTTCCTGCCGGGTGGCGCCGCCGAGCAGCTCGGCCACCAGGTTCTTGCGGGCGGCCTGGGAGCCCTGCCCGCTCTGTGCCTTGATCTGCTCCAGCCGGGCGTCGACCTGGGTGAGGGTCAGCGTGGCGATCTGGCGGGGCGCGGGGAACTCCTGGAGGGACCGCCAGCCCACGCCGATCTGGCGCTGGGGCAGCTCACCCGAGAGGTAGGCGATGGCGATCTCGGCCTCGGCGGGCGGAACCCGGCCGAGCAGCTCGGCGAGATGCCGGATCTTGCCCAGTCGTGCGGGGGTCCGTGCCACCTCTTCCGAGACCCTGGCCACATCGATCAGCAACACACCACCAATGGTGCCTCACGTTGCGGCCGACCGGGACGGGTGGGCCCGGCCGGCCGCAACGTGAGCAGGGGGAACCGTCAGCTCACGCCGATCAGGTCCACCACGAAGATGAGGGTCTCGCCCGGCTTGATCCGCGCGCCCGCGCCGCGGGAGCCGTATCCGAGGTGCGGCGGGATGGTGAGCCGGCGGCGACCGCCGACCTTCATGCCCGCGACGCCCTGGTCCCAGCCGGCGATGACCCGGCCGCCGCCCAGCGGGAACTGGAACGGCTGGCCGCGGTTCCAGGAGGCGTCGAACTCCTCCCCGGTGGAGAAGGCCACTCCGACGTAGTGCACGCTGACGTTCTGCCCGGACTTGGCGACCGGGCCGTCGCCCTCGTTGATGTCCACGATCTCCAGATCGGCGGGCGGGTTGCCCTCCGGAAAGTCGATCTCCGGCTTCTCCAGTGCCACGTGGTTCTCCTTGCGTGGATTCGCGCCGCTCTGCACAGGAACCGACCCGTGGGCGCGGCGGGGTCGGCCGGCGGCCACCCGTGTGGCCGACCGGACGACTCTACGTGTTCCCGGCGGAAGCTGGGTTCCCGGCGTGCCCGTGTTCCGCGCCCGGGGGGGAAACAATCACTCCTCAGCGGGGGGTGGATTCCCCCGCCGCCGGCTGCTCGCGGTGCCGGGTGTAGGCCCCGGCGGTCGGCGGGGTCTCCACGACCATGGTGTCGGCCTGACCGGTGACCCCCTCCATGATCGAGCGGGCGTGGTCCAGCGCCGAGGCGGCGACCAGCACGTCATAGCGCCCCGCGACGATCGCGCTGCGGGAGCCGAAGTCGCGCTTGCCGCCCTGGAACGCATGGTTGATGAAGCCGAACGCGGCCCCCATGACCGCGCCCCACAGGGCCGCCCACAGCACCAGGACGACGAAGGAGCCGGTCGTCGTGGTGAACAACCCGAGGAACAGGCCGACCACGGCGCCGAAGGCGGCTCCGCTGCCCGCGCCCCTGAGCGCGGCGCGCGCGTTGGTCACCCTGCCGGTGACGGTCTCCTCCAGCCGAAGGTCGCTGCCGACGATGGCGAGGTTCTCGACGGGGAAGCCCGAGTCGGACAGGCCGTCGACGGTTCGCTGCGCGGCCGGGTAGTTGTCGTAGCTGACCAGGAGCCGCCGATCGACGACGACGGGGGTTTCCGGGCCGACGGGTGGTTCGGTCATCGGAGCGCCTTTCGCGGGGGATGAGATCCGATGCTTCCGACTACCCGTCAGGCGGCGGATATTCCTACCAGCTCTGGTGGAGTGGCATGCCCTCGGTGTATCCGGAGGAGCTCTGGACGCCCACCACGGCGCGCTCGTGGAACTCCTCCAGGTCGACGGCCCCCGCGTAGGTGCACGAGGAGCGCAGCCCGGCCACGATCGCGTCGATCTGGTCCTCGACGCTGGGGCGCACCGGGTCGAGATACATCCGCGAGGTCGAGATGCCCTCTTCGAAGAGCGCCTTGCGGGCCCGCTCGAAGGGGGTGTCGTCGGCCGTGCGCAGCCGTACGGCACGCGCCGAGGCCATGCCGAAGTTCTCCTTGTACTTTCGGCCGTCGGCGTCGGTGCGCGTGTCGCCGGGGGACTCGTAGGTGCCCGCGAACCATGAGCCGATCATCACGTTGGAGGCCCCCGCGGCGAGCGCCAGGGCCACGTCACGGGGATGCCGGACACCGCCGTCGGCCCAGACGTGCCGGCCGAGCCCGCGGGCCTCGAGGGAGCACTCCAGCACCGCGGAGAACTGCGGGCGGCCCACTCCCGTCATCATCCGGGTCGTGCACATCGCGCCGGGCCCGACGCCCACCTTGATGATGTCGGCCCCCGCGCCCGCCAGGTCGCGCACGCCCTCGGCGGTCACCACGTTGCCCGCCGCCACGGGGACGCCCGGGTCGAGCGCCCTGACCGCCCGCAACGCGGCGATCATCTTCTCCTGGTGGCCGTGCGCGGTGTCGACCACCAGGCAGTCGACCCCGGCGTCCAGCAACTCCTTGCCCCTGGCCGCCACGTCGCCGTTGACGCCCACGGCGGCGGCCACGCGGAGCCGTCCCGAGGCGTCGAGCGCGGGCTGGTAGAGGGTGGCCCGCAGCGCGCCCGTCCTGGTCAGGATGCCGACCAGGGCGCCCTGCTCGTCCACGATGGGAGCGAGCCGGTGGCGGCCCTCGTGCAGCATCTCGAACGCCTTGCGCGGGTCGAGCCCGGCGGGCAGGGTGAGCAGCGAGGCCGACATGACCTGCGAGAGCTGGGTGTACATGTCCACGCCGTGGCAGTCGGCCTCGGTGACCACGCCGACCGGCCGGTTCTCCCAGTCGACGACGATGACCGCGCCGTGCGCCCGCTTGGGCAGCAGGTTGAGCGCCTCGCCGACGGTCTCGTGCGGGGTGAGCGTGATGGGGGTGTCGTGCACCAGGTCGCGCTTCTTGACCCAGTCGACCACGTCGGCGACCACGTCGATCGGGATGTCCTGGGGGATCACCGTGATGCCGCCGCGCCTGGCGACGGTCTCGGCCATCCGGCGGCCGGCCACGGCGGTCATGTTGGCGACGACGACCGGGATGGTGGTGCCCGTTCCGTCGCGGGTGGACAGGTCCACGGCGAGCCTGGAACCGACCGAGGACCTCGACGGGACCATGAACACGTCGCTGTAGGTCAGGTCGTGCGCGGGCGTCATGTCATTGAGGAACTTCACGTAGCCCCATCCTATGCGGCGAGAGGTCAAGGGTAATCGTTCCCCGTTCGCGGGCCAGAACGACGTTCCATACCGATGGATCGGGCCGACCTTTGATCCGCTTCTCACGTGGAGGGGCTACATTGACGGCGCGATCGATTCACGCCAAGGGGTGGGGCATGAGAGGGAGGCGCTGTGAACATCGTTGAACGGAGCGAGGTGCTGGTCGTCGGCTTCGCCGTACGAACGTCCAACGCCGAGGAGCTCGACCCGTCGCGGGCGCGTCTCCCGATCCTGTGGGGCAGGGCGGGCGCGCCGGGCGCGTTCGCGCACGTGCCGGGGAAGGCCGGGGAGAGCCTCTACGCGGTGCTCACCGACTACGAGAGCGACCATCACGGATCGTTCACACAGGTGGTCGGGGTCGCCGTGCACACCGCCGCGGCGCTGCCCGAGGGGATGGTGGCGGTCCGGGTGCCCAAGGTCTCCGCGATGAAACTGGAGGCTCGCGGGCCGATGCCCCAGGCGCTGGTCGAATGCTGGCAGCAGGTCTGGAAGCACACCGAGTCGGGCGCCACCCCGCCGCGCGCGTTCACCACCGATCTGGAGATCCACCACCCGGGCGGCGCCGACCTGTTCGTGGCGGTGCTGCAACCCCGCTAGTCGTCCTCGGGTGGCGGATCGGGCAGCCGCCACCCGGCGATGAGCAGCGGCAGCACGTAGTGGGTGAGCCAGAGGACGAAGGCCAGCGGGTAGATGATCGCGGTGGGGATGGTCATGGTGTCCTGCGTCGCGCGGTTCGTCACGAGTGCGGCCGTCAGGAAGAGCCCGCCGAGCACCCAGGTCGTCGCCCGGTGCGCGACGGTGATGGCCCGCCTGCGCTCGATCACCTGCCGTTCGTCGAGCAGGTGCTCGGCGAGCCCGGTGCTGCCCTTGGTGGCCACGTTGAGCAGGCTCACCACCGGGAGATAGATCATCAACGAGATCGCGAGCGACGAGATGGTGATGTTCCTGGCGAGGTCGCTGGGCGCGGCGAACCAGATCACCGGAATGCTCGTCCACTGGAGTGCCAGGGCGAGCACCCCGGCGCCGGCCAGCCGGCGGCGTTTGCGCCGGGTGTCGAGCAGGTGATGCCACCGGTCGTCCTGCAGTTTCTCGGCCTGGAGCCGTCGTCGGCGCTCCCACCATCCACTCATCTCGACCTCCTCAGCTGCCGAGACGTGGGAACGGCTGCAACGAGAAGACGACCTCGACCGGCACCTCGAAGTACGCGGCGATGCGGAGGGCGAGGTGCAGGCTCGGACTGTACTCCCCGCGCTCCAGGTAGCCGATCGTCTGGTAGTGGACGCCCAAGGCGCCGGCCAGGTCGCGGCGTGAGATCCCGCGTTCCGCGCGCAGCACGGTGATCCGGTTGTAGACGTCTTCCGCGGACACGTCGCAAGTCTCCCATGATCTACGCGGCCTGTGCCGCGAGCCGCCGTTCGGCCAGCCGTGAGCCGGATTCGCGGCGGGTGGCGCGGCGGAGCAGCACCGGAGCGAGCAGGATCCCGGCGAGCGCCCAGCCGCCGAGCACGGCCGCCGTGAACGCGGGACGCCAGCTCCCGGCGATCTCGGCGGCGAGCATGGAGTCGGGCAGGAAGGCCGACCGCAGGCCGAGTCCCTGCCAGTAGAGCGGGAACGCCTGGGCGATCCACTGCACGACCTCGGGCATGACCGTCACGGGGATCATCACCCCGGAGACGACCATCAGCGCCATCATCGGCAGGCCGAGGATCGCCCCGGCACTCTTCGGACTGGGCATCAGGCAGCCGATCGCGGCCCCCAGCGGCACCACGGCCAGCGTGCCGAGCGCGACCACCCAGGCCACCGTCGCCCAGTGGGGCGCGGTGACGCCGCCCACGGCCACGCCCACGCCGAGGATCAGCGCGCACTGCACGGTGATCTGGCAGAGCAGGGTCACGCCCCGTCCCACCAGATAGACGGGGATGCCGCGCGGCATGATCCGCAGCCGTAGCAGGGTGCCGTCCTCCCGGTCCGCCGAGATCATCATCGGCAGCGACATCAGCCCGGCCGAGAAGACGGTGAAGGCCAGGAATCCGGCGGTCATGAAGGTGCCGTTCGAGACGTCGGTCCCCCTCACCGGTTTGTCGCCCATCCACACCAGCAGCAGCGCGAACACGCCGACCGTGCCCACGAGCTGCGTCACCAGCTCTCTGCGGTCCTTCATCACGTGCAGGTTCTCCGCCCAGCCACGCTTCACACCGATCCACAACACGTTCATGCCGCCCTCCCGACCAGATCCAGATAGCTCTCCTCCAGCGACGGCCGCCGTACCTCCAGGCCCGGCACCGGGCCGTCGAACCGCCGGTGCAGCTCCCAGGCGAGCGCTGAGGGGTCGTCGGTGGCCCGCGCCCGCTCCTCACCGTCCTCCACCCACCGCACCCGCGACTGAGCCTGTACGGCCCGCGCCAGGTCCGCCGGTGCGCCGTGCATCGCGATCCGCCCGTCGACCAGGATCGCGATCCTGCCCGCCAGCCGTTCGGCCTCGACCAGGTCGTGGGTGGTGAGCAGCACGGTCATGCCCTCGTCGGCGGCCAGCTTCTCGATCAGCCGGTGGAACTCCTGCCTGGCCTCCGGGTCGAATCCGGTGGTCGGCTCGTCGAGGAAGAGCAGGTCGGGCCGGCCCACGATGCCCAGCGCCACGTCGAGGCGTCTGCGCTGGCCGCCGGAGAGGAGGCCCACCCGCTGGGCGGCCTGCTCGGTGAGCCCGAGCGCGGCCAGCAGCTCGTCGGGGTCGCGCGGGTCGTCGTAGTAGGAGCCGAGGTGCGCGACCAGCTCGCGCACCTGCCAGCGCCGGTGGTCGTGCCAGGTCTGCAGCACCATGCCGAGCCGGGCGCGCCAGGCGTCGCCGCCGCGCTCGGGGTCGACGCCGAGGACCTGCACCTCGCCGGCCGAGCGGCCCCGGAAGCCCTCAAGGATCTCGATGGTGGTGGTCTTGCCGGCGCCGTTGGGGCCCAGGAGGGCGAACACCTCGCCGCGCGGGATGTCGAGGTCGATCCCGCGCAGCACGTCGGCCGCGCCGTAGCTCATGCGCAGCCCGCGAACTTCGATCGCAGTACTCATGCGAACGAAGATAGTAGGTGTACTACATTCTGAGCAACTCCTACGACATCTCCTCCGGAGTCCAGAGCGGTTCCGGGATCTCGAAGCCCACGGGCTCGCCCCAGCGGTTGCGGTAGCTCACCTCGTGCACCGGGCGGCGGGGAGCCACGCCCCAGCGGCCGGTGGGGTAGCCGAAGGTGACCATGCAGGACAGGTTCCAGCCCTTGTCGCCGGGGACGCCGAGGATCTCGAAGGTCTCCTCCTTGTGGAAGATGCCGAGCACGCTGGTCAGCGCCGAGCCGACGCCGTGCGCGCGGGCCGCGAGCTGCGCGCTCCACACCGAGGGGAAGATCGAGCCACCGCCGGGATCGTTGCGGGTGAAGGCGAACAACAGCAGCGGATAGCCCTCGAAGTGGTCGGCCAGGTGTTTGGCCGATCTCAGCACCCGCAGGGTCTGCTCGTCGCCGGACTCCTCCGCCTTCTCCCGAAGAACCTTGTAGTGGCCTTCGAAGAGGCGGCCGAGCGCGTCGCGGTAGAGCGGTCCCAGCCGGCCGCGCACCGCCGGGTCGTCGACGAGCAGGAAGCGCCAGCTCTGGGCGTTCCCGCCGCTGGGCGCCCTGATCGCCGCGTCCAGGATGCTCCGCTGCACGTCCTGCGGGATGGGATCGGGCTTGACCCGCCGCATCGCCCTGGTCGTGTAGAGCGCCTCGAAGATGTTCAAGCGAGAACTCCCTTGTCGCGTAGTGCGGTCGCGTCCTCCCGGGTCAGTCCCCAGGAGGAGAGGTCGGTCAGCCGGGTGGCCGGTGACAGGTCGGCCTCGGGCACGCCGTCCAGGCGGGGGGCGGGCGCGGGCTGCGTGACCTCGCCGACCCGGACGAACGTGCCCCGTGCCGTGTTGTGCGGATGGACGGTGGCCTCGGCCGCGGACAGCACGGGTGAGACGCACGCGTCCGAGCCCTCGAACACCGCCTCCCACTCGGCCCGGGTCCTGGACCTGAACGCCCCGGCGAGCCGCTCCCGCAGCGCGGGCCAGTTGGCCCGGTCGTCGCGGTCGGGCAGCTCGGTCAGCCCCATCAGGGTCACCATCTCGGCCCAGAACTGCGGTTCCAGCGCGCCGACCGCCATGTGTTCGCCGTCGGCCGTCTCGTAGGTGTCGTACATCGGCGCGCCCGTATCAAGCAGATTGGTCCCGCGAGGCCCCCATGACCCGCTCTGCGCGCCGTGGTGGAACATCGCGAACAGCACCGACGCGCCGTCCACCATGGCGGCGTCGATCACCCGTCCCTTGCCGGTCCGTCCCCGCTCGACCAGCGCGAGCAGCACGCCGTACGCCAGCATCAGGCCGCCGCCGGCGAAGTCGCCCAGGATGTTGATCGGCGGTGTCGGTTTCTCGCCGGTACGGCCGAGCATCGAGAGGACGCCCGACACGGCGATGTAATCGATGTCGTGCCCGGCGGTGGACGCCAGCGGGCCCTGCTGACCCCAGCCGGTCATCCGCCCGTAGATGAGGCGTTCGTTGACCGCGTGCAGGTCGGCCGGCCCGATGCCGAGCCGCTCGGCGACGCCGGGGCGGAAGACCTCGATGATCACGTCGGCGTGGCGGGCCAGTTCCTTGAGGGCCGACACTCCTTCGGGGGACTTCAGGTCGAGCCCGATCGTCCGCTTCCCGCGGTCCATCACGTCGTTCCTCGGGCGGTCGCCCGCCCGCTCCACCGCCGCCACCCGGTCGACGCGCAACACCTCCGCGCCGTGGTCGGCCAGCATCATTCCGGCGAACGGCCCGGGCGCGAGTCCGGCCAGTTCGAGCACCCGAACCCCGGCCAGCGGGCCCGTGCGTTCACTCATCGCGTCTCCTCGATATCAGTCGTTGCCGTGGCGCTCAGTAGAACAACATTCGGCTTTATCTGGCAAGACGCCGCCCCGACCGCCAGCACCAGCCCCCGCGATATGGGAAACTTGCGGCCAATTGACCGGGGATCAAGGGGCGAAGCGGACATGGTGTCACCGGACGGCGAACAGCTGATCGCCCGGCGTTACCGCCTGTTGCGTAAAATCGGCCAGGGCGGAATGGGCGTGGTGTGGGAGGGGCAGGACACCCTTCTCAACCGGTTGGTCGCGATCAAGGAAGTGCTGCTGCCACCGGGTCTTCCGCCGGGAGACCACGAGCGCCAGCTGCTGCGCACCACCCGCGAGGCGCGGACCGCGGCCAGGCTCAACAACCCGTCCATCGTGCAGATCTACGACGTGGCGGAGCAGGACGGCCGCCCGTGGATCATCATGGAGCTCGTCGACGCCCTGTCGCTAGACGAGGTCGTCGAGCAGCAGGGCGCCGTGCCCGTGCGACAACTCGCCGACCTCGGCAGGCAGGTGCTCTCCGCGCTGCGGGCCGCGCACGAGGCCGGCATCCTGCACCGAGACGTCAAGCCGAGCAACATCCTGGTCACCGAGGAGGGCCGGGCGGTGCTCACCGACTTCGGCATCGCCACGGCGGAGGGCGACAGCTCCCTCACCCAGACCGGCATGGTCGCCGGCTCGCCGAGCTTCCTCGCGCCCGAGCGGGCCCGCGGCCAGGACTCCGGCCCCGCCTCCGACCTGTGGTCCCTCGGCGCCACCCTGTACGCCGCGCTGACCGGCCGCTCGCCGTTCGAGCGGGGCGACACGATGGCCACGCTGAGCGCCCTGCTCACCGAGGAGCCGAACCTCAGCCGGATCCCGCCGGTCATGCACCCGGTGCTCCTCGGCCTGCTCCAGCGCGATCCCGCCGAGCGGCTCAACGCCCAGCAGGCGGACGAGCTGCTGGAGCACATCATCGGCGGCCCGCCCCAGGCCAAGGGCGGCAGGCGGCGCACCGAAGCACCGATGGAACAGGCGCCGACCGGGCGCCGCCGTACGCTCCTGGTCGCCGGGGCGGTGGCGGTCGCCGCGGTGGCGGGGACCATCGGCTGGCTGACCCTGGGGCCCGACGACGCCGGGCCGCGCGCGGCCGACGCCGCGACCAAGGGCCCGGCCGCCACCGCCACCGCCGCGCCCGAAGCACCGTCGGCGACCCCCACTCCCACCCCGACGCCGAGCCCGGTCAGGACCAGACGGGTGTCCGTCACCCGCGTGTGGACCTCGCCGAGCGGCTGGACGATCCCCTTCCCGCGTGGCTGGAAGGGCTCCCGCCAGGAGATGTACACCGAGTGGCTGCGCCGCGACGGCAACGCGCACCTCGGCGTCGAGGAGGCCGTCGGCCGGGGCGGCGATCCGATGGAGGTCCTGGAGGAGTCGAAGGCGGGCTTCACCCCCTACGCCGAGGAGGTGAACACCCTGCGCACCGGCGCGGTGAACGTGCCCGGCGGCGCGGCGGCCGAGTGGGAGTTCACCTGGGTGGGCAGTGGTGGCGGCCGCAACGCGTGGGAGGTCCAGGGGGAGACCTACCACGAGCTGAGGCGGGTCATCGTGGTCGGCGACACCGCCTACATCCTGGAGTGGACCACCCGGGAAGCCGACTGGAACCGGCAGCAACGGCTGCGCGCCCAGGTGTTCCGCGGCTTCTCCACCGGAGGCGGGTGACCCTGGTGTTCGTGCCGTCGTGTGGGCGGGGCGTGTGCCGGCCTGTCTGCGGGTGGGCGTGATGATGGTGTTCGTGTCGTCGTGTGGGCGGGGCGTGTGCCGGCCTGTCTGCGGGTGGGCGTGATGATGGTGTTCGTGTCGTCGTGTGGGCCGGGCGTGCGTCGGCTCGACTTTGGAGGCGAGTGATGGCGGATCAGCCCTGGCGGGTGCTCGCGTTGCCGCCGCTGCCCGAGCGGGCCGTACGCGACCTGCTGGCCCCGCTCGGCGATGCGGTCGACGTCGCGGTGCCGGCGGCGCGGGAACGCGGTGCGTTGCTCGACGGCCTGGCCACCGCCGAGATCGTGGTCGGCGACTGGAGCGGGTCGCTCGTCATGGACGCGGAGGCCGTGCGGGCGGCGCCCCGGCTGGCCTTCGTCCAGCAGCCGTCCGTCGGCGTGGACGGTCACGACCTCGACGCGCTCGGCGCGGCGGGGGTGCCGCTGGCCAACGCGGCCGGAGTGAGCGCCGTCGGCGTGGCCGAATGGTGCCTCGCCGCCGCGCTGACGCTGTCGCGGCGGCTGGGGGCCGCCGACGCCGCCGTCAGGGCGGGTGGCTGGCCGCAGCTCGACCTGGGTCCGAGGGAACTGTCGGGCTCACGCGTGGGGATCGTCGGGTTCGGCCCGATCGGCGCGGCGTGCGCCCGCATGTTCGGCGCGCTCGACTGCCAGGTGTCCTACTGGTCGCGCCGCGAGCGTCCGCCGCAGGAGTGCTTCGGCGCGGCGTACCTCGGCCTCGATGACCTGCTCGCCTCCTCCGACGTGCTCGTCCTGGTCATCGCGCTGTCGGACGAGACTCGCGGACTGCTGGACGAGGCGGCGCTCGCCCGGCTGCCCGCCGGAGCGCTGCTGGTCAACGCGGCCAGAGGGGGAGTGGTCGACCAGCGTGCGCTGGCCGCGGCACTCGACTCGGGTCGGCTCGGGGGCGCGGCGCTCGACGTGTTCGAGACCGAGCCGCTCCCGGCGGACGATCCGCTGCGCGACCGCGACCGGGTGTTGCTCTCACCGCATGTCGCGGGGGTCACGCCGCAGTCGACCGGGCGGCTGGTCGCGATGGTGCTGGACAACCTGCGGGCGGCGGTGCAGGACCGCCCGGTGGCGGCCGTCGTCAACGGGGTGGATCCGGTGATCCGGCGCCGTCCGATGTGACCCCCCGGTGATTCGATCGGGCGCGGAGGAGTAGAGTTTCTTCGGTTCGGAGGACGCTGGCGCGGGAGAATGCACGTCGACCAGGGGAAACGGACAGTTTTCAGCTGGTTAACGTGTTGAGTCTGGTCTGTGGTTATTTCTGGAGATAGCGTTTCAGGGGACGATCTCCGTCTCTGGGAACCTGGGGGTGGTGTCATTGCCGACGCGTACCGTGAGTAGTAGCGGGCAGATGGTGGCACACCGGCGGGCGGTAGAGCAGATCCTGGAATCGTACGCCGCAATTCCCGAAGACGCGGCGCCGCGGCTGGCCAAGGCCACCACCAATCTGTTCAGGTTCCGCGACGGCGGTAAGGCGGCCAAGCTCTCCGCCAGAGACCTCGACCAGGTGATCGAGGTGGATCCGGTGACCCGCACCGCCGAGGTGCAGGGCATGACCACCTACGAGAACCTGGTGGACGCCACGCTGCCGCACGGGCTCATGCCGTACGTCGTGCCGCAGCTGAAGACGATCACGCTCGGCGGGGCGGTGACCGGGCTCGGCATCGAGTCCACCAGCTTCCGCGATGGGCTGCCGCACGAGTCGGTCGAGGAGTTGGAGATCCTCACCGGTGACGGGCGCATCATCGTGGCACGGGCGGACAACGAGCACGGCGACCTGTTCAGGGCGTTCCCGAACTCCTACGGCACGCTGGGTTACGCGCTGCGGATCCGGATCAAGCTGAAGCCGGTCAGCCCCTATGTGCGGCTGATCCACATCCCGTTCACCGACGCCGCCAAGTGCATGCTGGCGATGCAGGAGATCTGCGACCGGGGTGAGCACGAGGGGGAGCGCGTCGACTTCGTCGACGGGGTGTTCTTCCAGCCCGGGGAGCTCTATCTCACCGTCGGGCAGTTCGCCGACCGCGCGCCGTACGTCTCCGACTACACCGGCATGCGTGTCTACTACCAGTCGCTCCAGACCAGGACGCGCGACTGGCTGAGCATTCGCGACTACCTCTGGCGCTGGGACACCGACTGGTTCTGGTGTTCCCGGGCCTTCGGCGTGCAGCAGCCGCTGGTGCGGTCGCTGATGCCGAGACGCTGGATGCGGTCCGACGTCTATCGCAAGCTGGTCGGCCTCGACCGGAAGTACGGGCTGCTGGCCCGGGTCGACCGGTGGCGTGACCAACCGGTGCAGGAATCAGTCATCCAGGATGTCGAGGTCCCAGTCGAGCGGGCCGCCGAATTCCTCGATTTCTTCCATTCCAAGGTCGGTATGACCCCGGTCTGGATGTGCCCGCTCAAGGCGTCGGGCGACTGGCCGCTTTACCCGCTCGAAAACGGGCGGCTGTATGTGAATTTCGGCTTCTGGGGAACAGTTGCATTGCCAAGAGGCCAGTTCGACGGATACTACAACCGGCTCATCGAGCACGCCGTCCACGAGCTCGACGGGCACAAGTCTCTGTATTCGACGTCGTTCTATCCACGGGATGAATTCTGGCGTCTATACAACGGAGACGCCTACTGGCCGGTCAAGCGGGCATACGATCCCGGTGGCCGGTTGCTCGACCTCTACGACAAGTGTGTACGGGGGCGTTAAGGAGGTTGATCTTGTGTCGCTAGCACAGGTCTTCGAGAAAATGGTCGGATCGGATACCGGAATCGCCTTCGCCGCGTATGACGGCAGCAAGGCGGGTCCGGCGGGCGCGGACGTCCGCATCGAGGTCAAATCCCCGATCGCGGTCGCCTACCTGGCGCAGGCCCCCGGTGAGCTCGGTCTCGCCAGGGCCTACGTGTCCGGTCACATCGACGTGCGGGGTGACATGTACACCCTGCTCGACCGGATGTGGTCGCTGACCATCAGCGACCTCTCCACGAGTGAGAAGCTCGCTGCCGTCCGCGCGCTCGGGATGAAGCCGCTGCTCATGCGCGTCCCCCTGCCCAAGCAGGAGGTACGGCAGAGCATGCTGGCCCGCCTGGGCAGCAGACACGCCAAGCAGCGCGACGCCGAGGCCATCCATCATCACTACGACGTGTCCAACCGCTTCTACGAGTGGGTGCTCGGCCCGTCCATGGCGTACACCTGCGCCGTCTTCCCGCAGGAGGACGCCACGCTGGAGGACGCCCAGTACGCCAAGTTCGACCTGGTCGCGAGGAAGCTCGACCTCAAGCCGGGCATGCGGCTGCTCGACGTGGGCTGTGGCTGGGGCGGGATGGTGATGCACGCCGCCCGCGAGTACGGCGTGAAGGCGCTCGGGGTGACCCTCTCCCGTCAGCAGGCGGAATGGGCGCAGAAGGCCATCGCCGAGGCGGGTCTCGGCGAGCTGGCCGAGGTCAGGCACATGGACTACCGCGACGTGCCGGAGACGGACTTCGACCGGGTCAGCTCCATCGGCCTCACCGAGCACATCGGCAAGGACAATCTGGCCTTCTACTTCAAGTTCCTCCACGACAAGCTCAAGCCGGGCGGCCGGATCCTCAACCACTGCATCACCCGGCCCACCGCCTCCGAGAAGACCATCAACAAGGCCGGGTTCATCAACCGCTACGTGTTCCCCGACGGTGAGCTGGAGTCGGCGGGCTTCCTGATGCGGGAGATGGAGAACATCGGCTTCGAGGTCCGGCACGAGGAGAACCTTCGCGAGCACTACGCGAAGACTCTGGAGAAGTGGGTCGCCAACCTCGACGAGCACTGGGAAGAAGCCGTTCAGGAGGTCGGCCAGGGAACCGCCCGCGTCTGGCGGCTCTACATGGCGGGCTGCATCGTCGGCTTCGAACGCAACAAGGTCCAGCTCCACCAGGTGCTCGGCGTGAAGCTGGGCGAGCACGGCGAGTCCGGCGTGCCCCTGCGCCCGGCTCTCGACTGGCCCTGATCCGATCCACCCGGCTGCGCCCGGCCTCCGCTCCGGAGGGCCGGGCGCAGCCGTCTCCACCATGGGGACAGGCTCGACTCGTCCTGCGCCGTGGCCGGTTGCGCGGACAGGCCCGATCAGACTTGCTCCGTGGCCGGTTGCGACGATGCCGAGCGGGCGCGGCCACAGGCCTGATCCGTCGTGCGCCACGGCCGGGCGCCCTCCTCACCCCCACAAGAGCAGCCCGAGGCCGATGAGCAGCAGGCTGATCGTGCAGGAGACGGTGCGCGCGGTGTTCCACCTGGTCCACCGAGGCGAGTAGGCGGCCCACTGCGCGCCCGCGTCCCCGGTGTTCTCCGGCAGCTTGTCCAGGGCTTCGTTCATCGGCACGTTGACCGCCACCGTCGGCACGAAGGCGCCGAGCAGGTAGACCGCCGCCGCGCCGAAGAACGCCGTCGCCGCCGGGGTGGACCCGAGCGCCAGGAGCAGCGCGCCCGTCGCCGCCGAGGCGATCTGAGCGCCCACGAAGGCCGAGAGGAACACCGGGTTGAGGATCTTCCGGTTGATCCCGCGCATCGCGGTGATCGCGGCGGCGGGCGGGATCGCGTCCAGGCCGCGCATCACGGCGACCGAGAACGCGAAGAAGACGCCCGCGACGCCGCCGGTCAGCACGAGCGAGAGACCGGCGAAGAAGGCCGCCAGGGCGAACATCATGTGAGCTCCTCTGTGTGGATGATGCGACCCTATGAGAGCGCGCTCCGGCGGCGCATCGGCCCCGGGGTGACGGCGGCCTCCCACTTGCGGATGACCCCGGTTGCGACCCGGGGCGGAGGCTTTCATCCGGTGCGGGGGATCGTCGCGACCGCGCGGGCCGGGCCGGAATGACCGCGGTTAGGGTGTGTCCATGGTCGTGGAACCGATCACCGGGCTGACCCCGAGGCCGGTCGGCCGGGCGCTGATGGCGCAGGGGTGGCGTGAGGTCACCTTCGTCCACTGGGCGGTCGATCCGGCGCTGGTGGCCGGGCTGCTCCCGGTCGGCACCCGTCCCGACACCCTGGACGGCGTCACCTTCGTCGGGCTGATCCCGTTCCGCCTGCACCGGCTGGGTGTGCCGGACCGCCCTGCGCTGCCCTACTTCGGCACGTTCTGCGAGACCAACGTCCGGCTGTACTCGGTGGACGACGACGGGCGGCGCGGCGTGGTGTTCCTGTCCCTCGACGCCGCCCGCCTGCTGCCCGTGCTCACGGCCAGGGCCGGCCTGCGCATGCCGTACATGTGGGCGGGGATGCGGTCGGTGCGCCGGGCGGGCGACGTGGTCGCGTACGCCTCCCGCCGGAGGTGGCCGGGGCCGGCGGGGGCGGTGACCCGGGTGGTGGTCCGGACGGGGGAGAGGATCGGCGCGCCGAGCCCGCTGGAGAGGTTCCTGACCGCTCGCTGGGGGCTGCACGTGGCCTGGTACGGCCGGACCCTGTACATCCCCAACGAGCATCCGGAGTGGCCGCTGCACCGGGCCGAGCTGCTCGCCCTGGACGACCGTCTGGTCGAGGCGGCCGGCCTGCCCGCGCCGGCCGAGCCGCCCGTCAGCGTCGTCTACTCGCCGGGGGTGCGCGCCCGGTTCGGCCGGCCCTTCGTCGTCGCCCGGCCGCCGGGGGTCACCGGAGTTCGCGCTTGAGGATCTTGCCCGTGGCGGTCATCGGCAGCGCCTCGCGGAACTCCACGATCCGGGGATACTTGTAGGCCGCCATGTTCTCCCTGCCCCAAGCGAGCAGTTCGTCCTCGGTGAGCGTCGCGCCGGCCGTACGGATCACGTAGGCCTTGATCTCCTCGCCGTGGGAGTCGTGGGCGACGCCGACGACCGCGGCCAGGCTCACGTCGGGGTGGGTCGTCAGGACCTCCTCGATCTCGCGCGGGTAGACGTTGAACCCGCCCCGAATGATCATGTCCTTGGCCCGGTCGACGATGTAGTAGTAGCCGTCGGCGTCGCGGGTGGCGATGTCGCCGGTGCGGAACCAGCCGTCGTGCATCACCTCGGCGGTGGCCTCGGGGCGGTTGTAGTAGCCCTTCATCACGTTGTGGCCGCGGATCGCGATCTCGCCGGGGCCCTCGCCCTCGACGGTGTTCCACTCGGCGTCGACCAGCTGCATCTCCACGCCCCAGACCGGGGTGCCGATCGACCCCGCCTTGGCGGGTTTGCCCGGCTGGTTGAAGCTGGCCACCGGCGAGGTCTCCGACAGGCCGTAGCCTTCGAGGATCCCGGTGCCGAAGGTCGTCTCGAAGTCCTTGAGCACCTCGACGGGCGAGGACGCCCCGCCCGCGACCGCGACCCTGAGCGCCGTGGGGACGTCGCCGCCTTCGGCGTGGATCGTCGTCAGCAGCGCCCAGAACATCGTCGGGACGCCCGCGAACAGCGTGACCTCCTCCCGGCGCATCAGGTCGAGCGCCGGGCCGGGCTCGAAGCGGGGGAGCAGTACCAGCGTGCCCCGGCGGCGGAAACCGGCGTTCATCACCACGGTCTGGCCGAAGGAGTGGAACAGCGGCAGCACCGCGAGGTAGGTGTCGACGCCGTCGGCGTGCGGGAACAACTCATCGCTGATCATCGCGTTGATCAGCATGTTCTGGTGGCTGAGCTCGGCGCCCTTGGGCTGGCCCGTGGTGCCGCTGGTGTAGAGGATCACCGCGGTGTCGTCCGGTGCGGTCTGCGCCGTCGAGAAGGTGCCGGGCATCCCGTCGAGGGCCGCCCACAGCGTCTCGCCGTACTCGGACTCGGTGGCGAACGCCGTGGCGGGCAGCACGAAGAGGTGCTCCGCTGAGGCCGCCGCCTCGAACCCCGCCTTCCCTCGCTCGCCCAGGGGCAGCTCCGGCGTGCCCTCGAAGCAGAACAGCGCCTTGGCCTCGGAGTCGTCGAGGTGGTAGGCGATCTCGCGCGACTGGAGCAGCACGTTGAGCGGCACCACCGTGGCCCCGGTCTTGAGGATCCCGAAGTAGACGAACGGGAAGTAGGGCAGGTTGGGGCACGCGATCGCCACCTTGTCGCCCCGGCCGACGCCCCGCGCCACCAGCAGGTTCGCCACCTGGTTGGCGATGGTGTCCACCAGGGAGTACGGCAGGCGCAGATCGCCGTAGACCAGGGCGGTGCGGTCGGGCACCTCCCGGGCGCTGTCCTCCAGAACGATCGCGAGGTTGAGCATGCGACGCTTCCTCCTTCGAGCCGGGCCAATCAGGTGAATGCCGCCCATACTTCCAGGGAGAGGCTACCGACGGGTAGGTATTGCCGCACAGTTCCGCCCTTCAGTGGACGGGGCCCCTGGAAACGGAGTAAGCAGGTGTCAGGCATGGGGGTGCCGTGAGACGAAAGGTGCTCGCCATGGAGTACGACTATGTGATCGTCGGCGCGGGTTCGGCCGGGTGTGTCCTGGCCAACCGGCTCTCCGCCGACCCCCGGGTGACCGTGGCGCTCGTCGAGGCCGGCGGATCCGACGCCAAGCTCGAAGTGCGGGTTCCCCTCGCCTTCTCGAAGCTGTTCAAGACCGCCCGCGACTGGGATTTCAGCACCGCCCGGCAGCCTGAGATGTCGGGCCGCAGCCTCTACTGGCCACGTGGCAAGATGCTCGGCGGCTCCTCCAGCATGAACGCCCAGATGTGGGTGCGCGGCCACCGGGCCGACTACGACGGCTGGGAGGTCCCCGGCTGGTCCTACGACGAGGTCCTGCCGTACTTCCTGAAGGCCGAGCACCGCATCGGCAGCAACCGCGGCCAGGTGTACGGCACGGCGGGGCCGTTGCACATCTCCGAGCTGCGCAGTCCCAACACGGTGACGGCGGCCTTCCTGCGGGCGTGCGAGGAGCTGGGGATGACCCGGCTGGAGGAGCTCAACGGCCCCTCCAACGAGGGGTACTGCCCGACGCCCGTGACGCAGTACCGCGGCCGGCGGTGGAGCGCGGCGCACGGCTACCTGCACCCGGTGCGCAAGCGGCCGAACCTCACCGTCCGCACCGGCGCCGACGTGCGGCGGGTGGTCATCGAGGACGGCCGGGCCACCGCCGTCGAGTGCGCCGACGGCAGCCGGCTGGCCGCCCGGCGCGAGATCGTGCTGTCCGCCGGGGCGATCGGCTCGCCGCACCTGCTGCTGCGCTCGGGCGTCGGCGACCCCGACGACCTGCGGGCCGGCGGCGTGGAGCCGGTGCACGAATCACCCGGCGTCGGCCGTAACCTGCAGGACCACCTGGCCTCGGGCATCGTGCTGCAGTGCCTCAAGGAGATCACGCTGGCCGGTGCCGAGTCGCTGGCCAACCTCGCCCGTTTCCTGATCCGCCGCACCGGCATGCTGACCTCCAACGTGGGCGAGGCCGTGGCGTTCATCAGGAGCACGCCCGAGGAGCCCGCGCCGGACATCGAGCTCATCTTCGCCCCGGTGCCGTTCGTCGACCACGGGCTGAGCGAACCGGCCGGCCACGGGCTGACCATCGCCTCGGTGCTGCTGCAACCGGACAGCCGGGGGCGCATCACGCTGGACGGGCCAGACGTCGTGATCGACCCGTGCTACCTGTCGGCGGAGTCCGACCTGCGCCGCCAGGTCCTCGGGTTGCGCACCGCGCTGGAGCTGTTCGGCACCGAGGCGATGCGGCCGTTCGCCGGCGCGGCCATGCAGCCCTACTGGGGGGCGCGGAGCGAGGAGGAGTTGGCCCGCTGGATCCGCGAGCGCAGCGAGACCCTCTACCATCCCGTCGGGACCTGCCGGATGGGCACCGATGACGCGGCGGTGGTGGATCCCGACCTGCGGGTGCGCGGGATCGGCGGGCTGCGGGTGGCCGACGCCTCGATCATGCCGCGCGTCAACCGGGGGCACACGCACGCCCCGGCGATCATGATCGGGGAGCGGGCGGCCGATCTCATCCTGGCTCAGGACCGGAGCGCGGCGTCCCCGTGACCGGGTCCCGACTGCCATTTCAACCGATACGTACGATGTACGTCTGAACCGTTGACGTAGGTCGTTGCGATGCGAATCATTGAACCTATGACCGTGACCCCAGCGGAACGCAGGCCGATCGTTTCGGTCGCCGACTTCGACCTGTCCGACTTCGACTTCTGGGCCAGGCCGATGGCCGAAAGGGAGCACGCGTTCGCCCTCCTTCGCGAGTTGGAGCGGCCGGCGTTCTACCAGGAGATCGAGACGCCCTACGGGCCGAAGGGGCCGGGCTACCACGCACTGGTACGGCACGCGGACATCCTGGAGGCGAGCCGGAACCCCGAGGTCTTCTGCTCGGGCGACGGCGGCGCCACCAACATCCCCGACATGCCGGCCGAGTTCACCGAGTACTTCGGCTCGATGATCAACATGGACGACCCGCGGCACGCCAGGCTCAGGCGGATCGTCTCGCGGGCGTTCACGCCAAAGATGATCAAGCAGTTCGAGGACGACGTCGAGGCCGCGGCCGTGCGCATCGTCGACGACCTCATCGAGAAGGGCTCCGGCTGCGACTTCGTCACCGAGGTCGCCGCCCGCCTGCCCTTGAAGATCATCTGCGACATGATGGGCATCCCGGAGAAGGACTACCAGTTCGTCTTCGACAGGTCCAACGTCATCCTCGGCGGCTTCGACCCCGAGTACGGCGGCGACGACATGGACCTGTACGCGGGACGGCTGCTGAACGCCGGGATGGAGCTCCAGCAACTCGTCCAGGACCTCGCCGCGCACCGGTCCGAGCACCCGACGGCCGACCTGACCTCCGCCCTGGTCAACGCCAACATCGACGGCGAGCGACTGACCATGCAGGAACTGGGCTCCTTCTTCATCCTGCTGGTCGTCGCGGGCAACGAGACCACCCGCAACGCGATCTCGTACGGCATGCGCCTGCTCACCCGCAATCCGGACCAGCGGGCCCGCTGGCTGACCGACATCGACGGCCACGCCCCACACGCGGTGGAGGAGATCGTACGGCTGGCCTCGCCGGTGAACTACATGCGCCGCAAGGTCACCAGGGACCACGAGATGAACGGCACGCTCTACCGCAAGGGAGAGAAGGCCGTCCTCTACTACTGGTCGGCCAACCGCGACGCGGACGTCTTCGCCGAGCCGTACCTCTTCGACATCACCCGCGACCCCAACCCGCACGTCGGGTTCGGCGGTCCGGGCCCGCACTTCTGCCTAGGCGCGCACCTGGCCCGGCGCGAGATCACCGTGATGTTCAAGGAGTTGCTGCGCCGGGTGCCGCAACTGGAGGTGGGCGCGCCGGAACGCCTGTTCTCCAGCTTCATCAACGGCATCAAGCACCTGCCCGCCGACTTCTAGGGGGTGGCGAGGCGGATCCGCTTGAAGACGGTGTTCACGTCGGGCATGAGCTTCCTCTTCGTGTCCGGGACCGACATGTAGACGATGGCGGGCAGGTCGCCGCCGGCGCTCACGGCCGCGACGACCATGGTGGTCTTGGCGTCGCCCGCGGTGACCTCCCAGGCGATGAGCCGTCCGGGGAGATCCCCGATGGGCAGGGTCTGCCGGGCGACGACCCTGAGGGAGTTCCCCTTGGGGAAGAACTTCTTGCGGGCCTGGGACGCCACGGCGTTGATCACCGGAGTGAGGTTCTCCGGCGAGGTGTACTTCGCGGCGAACTGCTGGGCCAGCGGGCCCGACATGACCTGGGCGAACTGGGCCTTGCCGGTGTTGTCACGGCCGGCCGCGACGAACTGGCGGTTGTCGAAGCCGAACGCCGACTGCACGGTCGGCCGCTCGTCGAGACGCCAGGGCCCGCCGAGCCGCGGAATCGTGATCGCCGCGGCCTGGTCGGCCAGGGTGCCGGTGACCGGCGAGGGGGTGCCGCGATATTTCGGCAGACGGTCGAGAATCTTGGGGGGAGCCGTCTTGGCCGGTTTGGCGGCCGGATCGGAGGGCTTCACCTCCTCGGGCGCCAGCGGCCCGGCGAGGAAGGCCCACACCAGCACGGCGATCAGCGCGAGCGCGACCGAGCCGACCAGTGCGTAGATCCAGACCGGCCTGCCTCGCTCATCCTCTTCCTCGTCCATGGACTGGTAATCATCCCCGAAGACGGTGTTCCACAACTCCTGTTGTCGCTCAGGCGGCGGTGTCTTCGGCCCGCTGATCTGCCCGGCGGTCACAAACGGGGTGTAAGGGTCGGCAGGATCCCGCCCTAGACCCGCGCCCGCGCCGCCCTCCGGTGTCCCGCCTTGCTGGTTTCTGCCTTGCTGGTTTCTGCCGTCAGGGGCGGCCGAGCCCTCCGGGGTCCCATGCCGCGAGCCCGGCTGGGCCGCGTGCCGGGTGCGGGCGGCGGCCGGCACGGCCATCGTCCGTTCGAAGTTCACATCAGAGGTGGCCGGCGGCGGTACGGCAGGCGCCACGTGCATGGTGCCGAGGGGATCGTCGGCCCACTGCGACGACTGTGACGCCTGCGAGGAATGGGGCTCGTGTGGCATCTGCGGCATCTGTGGTTCGG
The DNA here is from genome assembly GCF_022213955.1 of Dolomitihabitans soli. Lineage (GTDB taxonomy): Bacteria > Actinomycetota > Actinomycetes > Streptosporangiales > Streptosporangiaceae > Streptosporangium_A > Streptosporangium_A soli. The sequence goes on from NZ_JAKNTW010000035.1 coordinate 126,435, forward strand.
AACGGGCCGGCGGCGCGGCGGCGACCCGGCCGGGACCGGGCGCGCCGGAACCCGCCAAGTCCTGTGCGGGATCCGGCCACGAGGGCCGGGAGTGCTGGACAGGCGTGTCCTGCCACGCGGGCGAGCCGGTGGGGGACGAGTCCTGCCACGCGGCCGGAGAATCGCCGGGGAAGGAGTCCTGCCGGGCGGCCGGGGGGTCGGTGCGGGAGGGTTCCCGCCACGCGGCCGAGGAGTCGGTCAGTGAGGGCTCCTGCCATGAGGGCGATGAGTCGATCGGGGAGGGCTCTCGCCATGAGGGCGATGAATCGATCGGGGAAGGCTCCCGCCATGAGGGCGAGGAGTCGGTCAGGGAGGGTTCCCGCCATGAGGGCGAGGAATCGGTCGGGGAAGGTTCCTGCCATGAGGGCGACGAGTCCGCCGGTCCGGGGTCCGGCCACGCGCCCGAGGAATGGGTACGGGCGGGTTCCTGCCATGCCGTACGAGGAGACGTGTCCTGCCAGGTGGGCGGCGGGCCCTGCGGCGGACTCGGCGGCGGGGCCTCCTGCCAGGCGGCCGGGAGATCGGGGGGCGAGGGCTCGGGCCATGCCGACGGGACCTCGGCGCGGGACGCGTCCGGCCAGGCCGGGGGGGAGTCGTCGCGTGGCGTCTGCGGCCAGGCGGGCGGCTCGTCGTTGTTCGGCGTCTCGGGCCAGGCCGGCGGTAGGTGGGACTGGCTGGACTGCTCCGGGGCCATGGCTGCCGTACCTCCCGCGATCGTGCCCGGTTTGAGCGTGCTGGGCATGATCTCATGCTGATCAGGGGGGTCCGCAGGGAAATGAGAGAATCCCTGTCTGAACTGGTGACCTGTGGGATCTGTCGGCGGGTCCTGCAACGGCAGTCCGGCCTCCGGTCCCGGCTCGCCCGAGTTAACCACGCGGACAAGCGTAATCTAATGGGACAGAAGTGGTCACAACGGATCTATCACCATCGGGTCTCGTGCCCACTACTTGTCGCGGCAAGGTATACGGCTCTGCGCTACCCTTGACATATGCGTTCCGCGGCCCTGCTTCTCAGCGGGCCGCGCCGGTCGAGCTGACTCGCCAGCCAATCGCCGGTGCGGCCGTCCCCTTCCCATGCCGGGAGGGGTTTCTTTATGGGGCGTCACTCAGCAGATCAGAACCGAGGGAAAACCGTGAGCGAGCATTACGATCCGCAAGCGCTGCAGGACAAGTGGCAGCAGCGGTGGGAGGCGCTTGACCCCTTCCGGGCAAGCGAGGACCCTGCCGACACCCGCGAGCGGCGTTACGTGCTCGACATGTTCTCCTATCCCTCGGGCGACCTCCACATGGGCCACGCCGAGGTCTACGCCATCGCCGACGTGGTGGCCCGCTACTGGTTCCAGCGCGGCCACAACGTCCTGCACCCCGTCGGCTGGGACTCCTTCGGCCTGCCCGCCGAGAACGCCGCGATCCGCCACAAGTCCCACCCCGCCGAGTGGACCTACGCCAACATCGAGACGCAGGCCAACTCCTACAAGCGCTACGGCGTGAGCTTCGACTGGTCGCGCCGGCTGCACACCAGCGACCCGGAGTACTACCGGTGGAACCAGTGGCTGTTCAACCGCTTCTTCGAGCGCGGCCTGGCCTACCGCAAGGGCGGCCTGGTCAACTGGTGCCCGCAGGACCAGACCGTGCTGGCCAACGAGCAGGTGGTGGCCGGCCGCTGCGAACGCTGCGGCACCGAGGTCATACGGCGTGAGCTGACCCAGTGGTACTTCAAGATCACTGACTACGCCGACCGGCTGCTCGACGACATGGACCAGCTGGAGGGCGGCTGGCCGGAGCGCGTGCTGACCATGCAGCGTAACTGGATCGGCCGGTCCGAGGGCGCCGACGTCGCCTTCGAGATCGAGGGCCGCGACGAGCCGGTGACCGTCTACACCACCCGGCCCGACACCCTGTACGGCGCGACCTTCTTCGTGGTCGCCCCCGACGCGGCGCTGGCCGAGGAGATCTGCTCCCCCGCCCAGCGGGACGCCTTCACCGCCTACCGTGCGGAGATCGCCAAGCTCACCGACATCGAGCGGCTGTCGACGGAGAAGGAGAAGACCGGCGTCTTCCTGGGCGTGCACGCGATCAACCCGGTGAACGGCGAACGCATCCCGGTCTGGGCGGCCGACTACGTGCTGTCCGACTACGGCCACGGCGCCATCATGGCGGTGCCCGCCCACGACCAGCGCGACCTCGACTTCGCCAGGAAGTTCGGGCTGCCGGTGCAGGTCGTCGTGCACACCGGCCTGGCCGACCCGGGCGAGACCGGCGAGGCCACACCCGGCGAGGGCACCCTGGTCAACTCCGGCCCGCTCGACGGGCTGGCCAAGACCGAGGCGATCCAGAAGATCATCGAGATCCTGGGGGAGAAGGGCCTGGGCGCCGGGACGGTCAACTTCCGCCTGCGCGACTGGCTGCTGTCCCGTCAGCGGTTCTGGGGCACGCCGATCCCGATCATCCACTGCGCCGACTGCGGCGAGGTGCCCGTCCCCGACGACGAACTGCCGGTCACCCTGCCCGACCTGCGCGGCGAGGCACTGGCTCCCAAGGGCGTCTCCCCGCTGGCCGGCGCGACCGACTGGGTCAACGTCGCCTGCCCCAAGTGCGGCGGCCCGGCTATGCGCGACACCGACACCATGGACACCTTCGTCGACTCGTCGTGGTACTACCTGCGTTACTGCTCGCCCGGCTACACCGACGGCCCGTTCGACGTCGAGCGGGTCCGCGAGTGGGGCCCCATCGACCAGTACGTGGGCGGCGTCGAGCACGCCGTACTCCACCTGCTCTACTCCAGGTTCTTCACCAAGGTCCTGCACGACATGGGCATGGTCGACTTCACCGAGCCGTTCGCCCGCCTGCTCAACCAGGGCCAGGTCATCAACCAGGGCAAGGCGATGTCGAAGTCGCTGGGCAACGGCGTCGACCTGGGGCAGCAGATCGACTCCTTCGGCGTCGACGCCGTCCGCCTGACCATGATCTTCGCTGGGCCGCCCGAGGAGGACATCGACTGGGCCGACGTCTCACCCGCCGCCTCCCAGAAGTTCCTGGCTCGCGCCCTCCGGGTGATGACCGAGGTCACCAGCGAACCGGGCGTCTCCTTCGAGGCGGGCGACCTGGAGCTGCGCAAGGTCACGCACCGGACCATCGACGAGGTCACCCGGCTGGTGGAGTCCCACCGTTTCAACGTCGCGGTCGCCAGGATGATGGAGCTGACCAGCGCGGCGCGCAAGACCATCGACACCGGCCCCGGCCCCGGCGACCCCGCCGTGCGCGAAGCGGTCGAGACCCTCGCGATCCTGCTGTCCCTGGTCGCCCCCTACACCACCGAGGAAGGCTGGGAGCGGCTCGGCCACGCCCCGTCGGTCGCCCACGGCGGCTGGCCCACCGCCGACCCGGCCCTGCTGGTCCAGGACTCCGTCACCTGCGTCGTCCAGGTCGCCGGCAAGGTGCGCGACCGGTTCGAGGTCTCCCCCGACGTCTCCGACGCGGACCTGGAGACGCTGGCGCTGGCCTCCGACAAGGTCCAGGCGCACCTGTCGGGCGCGCCCCGGCGAGTGATCGTCCGGGCCCCCAAGCTCGTCAACATCGTCCCCTGACCGCTCACAGCCGTGCGAGGAGTTCCGCCTTCTTGGCCTGGAACTCCTCGTCGGTGAGCAGCCCGGCGTCCCGCAACTCCCCGAGCTTCCTGATCAGATCCGGAATGTCCACCACCGCCGCCCCCACCCCATGCGCGGCCCGCCGCTCGCTCCCGGGGTCCATGTCGTGGGCGGCCCGCAGTCCGCTTCCTGGGTCCGTGTCGTGGGCGGCCCGCAGCTCATTTCCGGCCCTCGTTCCCTGGGCGCCCCGCCGCTCGCTCGCGGGGTCCTGCGGGTAGGCGGTCCGCAGTCCGCCTCCGGCCTCCGGCCCGCTCCACGCCTCCCCACCCGGGCTCGCCTCAACCGCCGCAGAGCCGCGTCTCGGGTCCACCACCGCTCCGGTGGTGTCGCCGCCCGATAGGCGCGGAGCGCCTGTCACACGGTCGCCTGTCCTTTCGGCGTCGTCGCCAAGCCTTCGTCCGGGGCCGCCCGCCACGCGGACGTCCTCCCGTTCGGCCGCGTCAGAGGCGAGCCTTCGTCCGGGGCCGCCCGCCGCGAAGGGCAGGCTGTCGTGGGCGGGGTCTCGCCGGGAGCCGCCTGCCGCCGTCCGGCCGGTCTCCGGGGGCGCGACGACGGCGGAGTCCCGCTGGGAGCCGCCGGTCTCGCGGGCCGTGCCCGCCGTACGGAGGGCCGCGTCGGCAGCGGCGTCCGTGGTACGGCCGGCCCGCTGGATGGCGGCGACCACGGCGGCGGCCAGCGGGAGCGACTCGGCCGTGACGCCGTAGCCCATGCCGAAGACCACCGAGGCCGGGTCGTGGGCGGGATCGGTCGGCGGCTTCTGACCACGCACCCTGAACCTCAGGTAGCCGTCGTAGACGTCGGGTGATCGCCACTCGACGCTCTCGATGGACGAGACGGGGATCGCCTGGTCACCCGTCTTGTACTTGCGGCTGTCGGCGCCCGACCAGAACCACTGGAGCAGCACCGTCTCCCCGTCGAAGGCCACCTGCCCGTCCCACGCCTTGAACGTCCGGGGCACCGTCGGCCCCTCGACCAGGCACCGCGGCGTGGGCGCCCGATCGACGATCCCTCTGCGGATCTCCTCCGCGTAGTGGTCGGCCAGCGCCTCCCGCTCGGCGGGGAGCACCAGACGATACGGATCCTGGGCCTCCTTGAGCTGCCCGGCCGCCGCGATCAGCAACGGGTCGGCTCCCGGCCGCGGCATCGCCCGCAGCACCACCGTGCCCCGCTTCCCCTTCGTCAGCGAGACGTCGGCGAACGCCTCGTACGGGATCACCCGTTCACCGAGCGCCTGTAGCAACTTCGGCACCTTGACCCCACGGTCATGCCGTACCCGCACGACCCCCGCCTCGAAGGTCCACGAGCCTCCCTGCCCGACCAGCACATCCGCCATCCTCCAACCCTAGATCGACCGGCACGGCCCGCCCGCCGGAGGGTGGCCCCTGGCCGTGCTCAGGTGAGGGCGGCCGAGATCCGGGTCAGGGCCTCGTCCAGGATGGGGGCCGACGTGGCGAAGTTGAGGCGGGCGTGACCGTCGCCGCCGGGGCCGTACAGGGGGCCGGGGCTCAGCAGGACCTTCGCCTCGCGGCGGATGAACTCCGCCGGGTCCTCCGGAAGGTCCTGGGCGGTGAGGTCGAGCCAGGCGAGGTAGGTGGCGTCCGGGACGCGGTAGCCGACCCGCTCGGGCAGTCGTTCGGCGATCAGCCGCCGGTTCCTGTCCAGGACGGTCAGGACCTCCTCGAGCCACGGGTCGCCCAGCCGCCACGCGGCCACGGTGGCCGCCACACCGAGCACGTGCGTCGTGCCGTACAGGAAGGCGGGCTGCTCCGCGAGGACCCGCCGTGCGGTGGGGGAGCCGACGTGGGCGACCGAGCAGCGCAGCCCGCCCAGGTTGAACGCCTTGGTGGCGGAGGTGAGCGTGATCGTGCGCTCGGGGACCAGCGTGGCGAACGGCAGGTGGACCCCCGGTGCGAAGATCAGGTCGGCGTGGATCTCGTCGGCCAGGACGAGCAGGTCATGCCGTACGGCCAGCTCGGCGAGCGCGGTGAGCTCCGCCCCGGTGAAGGCATGGCCGGTGGGGTTGTGCGGGTTGACCAGCAGGAGGACCCGGCACCGGCCGTTGGCCAGCTCGGCGTCGAGACGTTCGGCGTCGAAGCTCCACGAGCCGCCGTCCGGGTTCATCGGGATGGCGAGCGGGGGGCGGCCCATCTCGGTCAGCGTGTCGAGGAAGGGGTGGTAGGCGGGGACGTGTATCGCGACGGAGTCGCCCGGCCGGGTCAGGAGGTGCAGGATGACCTGAAGGGACTGGTTGATGTCGCTGTAGGCGCGCACGTGTCCCGGGTCGGGGCTCCAGCCGTACCGCTGCTCCATCCGCTCGGCGAAGGCGGTGGCGAGCGGGCCCGCGGTCGGCTCGTCGAGCCACGAGGGGTAGGTCAGGTCAGTGGCCGCGGCTGTCACGGCCTCGACGATCGCCGGGGCGGTGGGGAAATCCATGTCGGCCACCCAGGCCGGGATCACGCCGGGCTCGGTCTGCGCCCATTTCAGACCCTGGCGGCTGCCGATGGTGTCGAAAGTGGGCGCATCCAGACGAAAGCGATCATTCATTGATCAATCGTACGCACGCGGACATAAGCCGTCAGCGGCAGTCCATTCGCTGCGATCGGCTCGGCGAGGGCGCCATCGTGCGACAGCTAGGGCCGGGCGGGCTTTCTCCCTGGCCGCGGCACTCGCTGCGCACCAGCGCGGACCTGGCCGCCTTCTGGGTATGCCATTCAACGGACCGCCATGGCGGAACGAGACGGGTGTGTGACGGGCGCGGGTGAGGCCGTTGCGGTCTCTGCGGTGGAGGCGGGCGTCGTGGTGGCCCCGCTGTTCGAGCACGAGGCGGTAAGCCCCGGCCGTCTCCTGGCATGTCGTCCAGCGGGCGGACCCGTCGTGGTCGGGCCAGACGGGTGGTTCGCTCGCCTTCTGGACGTGCCACCCAGCGGAGGGACCGCCACGGCCGGGTAAGGGCGGTGGCGGTCCGCTCGTCAGAGCTTGCGGAGGACCGCGACGACCTTGCCGAGGACACTCGCCTCGTCGCCCGGGATGGGCTCGTAGGCGGAGTTGTGCGGCACGAGCCAGACGTGCCCGTCCTTGCGCTTGAAGGTCTTCACGGTGGCCTCGCCGTCGATCATCGCGGCCACCACGTCGCCGTTGTCGGCCACCGGCTGCTGGCGGACGACCACCCAGTCGCCGTCGGCGATCGCCGCGTCGATCATCGAGTCGCCGGCCACCTGGAGCAGGAACAGCGTTCCCTCGCCGACCAGTTGCTTCGGCAGCGCGAAGACGTCTTCGACCCGCTCCTCCGCCAGGATCGGGCCACCGGCGGCGATGCGCCCGACCAGTGGCACGTAGGCCGCCGTGGGGCGGCTCACCGGCGTGTCGTCGGAGGCGGCGTCGGGGTCGACCCACAGCACCGGCTCGCCGGGCAGGCGCACCTCCAGCGCGCGTGGCCGGTGCGGGTCGCGGCGGAGGTAGCCCTTGCGCTGCAACGCCGTCAGTTGGTGGGAGACGCTGGACGTGCTCGTCAGCTCCACCGCCTCGCCGATCTCACGCATGGACGGTGGATAACCTCGGCGCTGGACCGAGTCTCTGATCACTTCGAGGATCTTGCGTTGCCTGGGGGTGAGGCCGAGAGAGTCACGTCTGCGCACCGCAAGGTCGCTCACGACCTTCTCGTCAGGACCACTCACGATTGCCTCCTCGCCCGGTGGCCCGCTGGTCGTGCTTCACGTGGCTCACCTCCCGGTCCGTGGTCTATATGTCGCACACAGCGACCGTATCTCTCTCGAAGATCATCTTCAAACATTTGTTCGAGTTGGTTCTCGAAATCGTCGGTCGAGTGGTGTACAACATCGTACGGGAGTTCGATCGACACCGTGTTCGATTCGCCGATCTTACCCGGCCGTTTCTTGGGGTCGGCCGGGGTGCGGGAGGTCAAAATGCGGGCACCCATCACAGGTCAGGCAAAATCCATCTCTACGACTACCGCCCAGGTCACACCCCCACAAACGGCGACCGGGCGGCCTTTGATCATGCAACCCGTGCCCGGACAGGCGGTGCCGGCGCCGCCCTCGTCCACGCGGTCGCCGACCGGGCAGCCGGCCGCCGTGTCGCCCGTGCGGGAGCAGGCGGCGACCGCGCGAGCGGCGGCGGAGCGGCAGGCCGCGCTCCGGCGCGCCGGGGCGCGTCGCTCGCTGGCCCG
>NZ_JAKNTW010000036.1 GCF_022213955.1 Dolomitihabitans soli
ATGGTAACGTGTGGAGCTGACCGGTACTAATAGGCCGAGGACTTGACCACAAAGCTTTTGGTTGCTGGTGGTCGCCACGTTTTGATCCCGCATCCCGGTTTTGGGGTGTGTGTGGGTTGTGTGGTTGCTGTTGGTGATCTGTTTGCTCGCGTCCACTATGTGATTCTGAGACCGCAACCGGTGTTTGGTTGTTGTGTTTCATATGGTTACGGCGGTTTATAGCGGTGGGGAAACACCCGGTTACATTCCGAACCCGGAAGTTAAGCCCTCCAGCGCCGATGGTACTGCACCGGGGACGGTGTGGGAGAGTAGGTCACCGCCGGACAAACATTTGATGTTTGTCGTTGTTGGAAGTTAGGCCTGTACGGTTTCCGTGCGGGCCTTCTTCTATTTCTGGGGCCTTCCTATGCCCGGACTTGTTCCATCTCGCTGTGCTGTCTCGCCGGCTGCTCAGCAGCATGGCTTCTGACGGCCCAGCCGCTGTTGAGCTGAGTCGTCCCGCTCAGGGAGCGGCGTCTGCTGACGGCCCCGCCGCTGCTGAGTCGTCCCCTCAGGGAGGGGGACAAACGGGTGTGGGTATCGGGTGGCCGGTGGATAGAGTCACTTGATATGACGGACAGCCGAGTTTCCCCTCCCTTCATCGCCGACGAGCGATCCATGCTGGACAACTGGCTCAACTGGCACCGTGAGACGCTCGCGGTCAAGTGCGCCGGTCTTTCCGAGGCTCAACTCCGCGAGCGGTCGGTGCCGCCGTCGACCATGTCGTTGCTCGGCCTGGTCCGCCATCTGGCGCACGTCGAGCGTGTCTGGTTCCGCCGTGTGCTGGACGGGGAGGACGTCCCCCTCCTCTTTTCCAAGGCTGAGGACCCCGACAGCGATTTCAACGATGTGGACACCGCGTCCGCGGAGGAGGATTTCGCCGTCTGGCGGGCCGAGATCGAGCACGCTCGCAAGATCTCGGCCGATGTGCCACTGGACGCCATCGGCAAGCAGCAGCGTCACGGGCAGGACTGCTCGCACCGCTGGATCCTGGTCCATGTGATCGAGGAGTACGCCCGGCACAACGGCCATGCCGACCTGTTGCGTGAGCGGATCGACGGCGTCACCGGCGAGTAGGCCTGCCGTTGCCAGACGGGTCGGTGGACGGGTGCCATCGTGCCGCGAGACTGTCGGTGGTCCCGCCTAGGGTAAGTCGTCATGGACCTGGAAATGGCGGGAACACGGGCGTTGTCGAAGGCGGCCGGTGCGGGACGGCCTGTCGCGCCGGATTCAGTCCAGTCCCCGTCTGCCGGGCGCCCAGAAGGGTTTGGTCAGGACCGCGTCACGCGGCCAGTCGCGGTCGCGGGTAAGGTGCCCGCGCACGGCCTGGCAGGTGCGTGCCTGCCCGGCGAGGTAGGCCACTCCGGGACCGTCGGGCAGGGTGAGCGACCGTACGGCGCGGACCAGCAGGTCCGTGTCGTCGGAGGGATCTTCGCCCCGATAGAGCCAGGTCAGCTCGTTCGACCGGGGCACGGGCAACCGTTCGCCCGGTTCGCCGGCGGTGACGACCCCGTATACCCGGCAGGTGCCGGACAGCGCGCGGAGCATCGCCCCGAACGCCACCGAGGCCGTCTCGTCCCCGACGAAGAGGTGGTACGGCGCGCCGGAACGCGTGACGAATCTGCCCTCCGGCCGGGTGAAGGCCACCTGGTCGCCGTGCCGTACTCGTCGCGACCAGGTGGCTCCCGGGCCCGCTCCCTCGTGGTCGAGGACGCACAGGTCGAGAGAGCCGCGGTGGTCGTAGTCCCAGATCGAGTAGGTGCGCAGCGCGTCGCGGAACCCCCGTAGCCAGATCTGTGGCGCGAGCAGGTCGCCGACCTGTAGGCGGGTGTGCTGACCGGGCGTCCAGGCGAGGTCCCGCAGAGACGTTCCGGTGATCCTGATTCGGCGCATGCGGCGGCCGACGAGTTCGATCTCCTCGACCGTGCCGGGCAGCAGGACGCGTTCGAGGATGCGGCGCATCGGCCTGGCGCGCGTCGTGCTCATCGGGTGGCCGCCGGATACTCCCAGCGGCGACTGCCGGTGTTCGGTGAAGAGCGGATGGGATGACCGTTGGGTTCCGGTGGGGCACACGCGCTGGCGACCCGCGTGGCGACCCGTGTGACGACCGGGGGTGCGGAGTGGCTGACGGTCTCCTGGGCAGGGCCGTCAGGAGACGCGTTTCTCCCGTCATGGTTGCTCATGCCGATCACCGTGCAGCTTAATGTGCACATGAAGTCAAGGGTTCCGGACGAGGACATGACCATCGGGGAACTGGCTGACCGGTTCGGCTTGGCCACGCATGTCCTGCGCTACTGGGAGAGCGTCGGCCTGCTGACGCCAGGCAGGCACGAGGGGGGTCACCGCCGCTACGGATCGGCCGATCTGCGGCGGGTGGCGATGATCCTCATGGGCAAGGAGGCCGGGCTGGGTCTCCGTGAGTTGCGTGAGGTGTTGTCCTCGGCGGATCCGATGGATCACTCCGAGCTGCTCCGAGAACATCTGGTGGCGCTGGAACACCGCATCGCCCAGGCGCAGGCGGCGAAGGCGCTCATCGAGCACGCCCTGGACTGCCCGCTCAGCTTCGACGAGTGCCCGCACGCCCACGAGCGGATCCTGTCACGCATCCCCGCGCCGGCCCGAGAGGAGCCGTGTGAGGCATGGCCGTAGGGGTGGCAGGGGTTGGTGGTCCGGTTTAGTGGGGTTTAGGAAGGTATTTCCTATTAAGAATGGTGACAGCGTGGCAGGCGGCAATTACATGTTCGTCTTGGTTGGTGGGATGGGCGAAACCGCTGGGCTGGGAATGTCGAGCGCAGAGGATTGCCTTCCTGCCGAGTTCGGCCGACCGATAAGGAGCGAGCACGCGGTGGGCCGAGCCCGTCACCAGGGCCTTGGGGGCGCCGGCGCGAGGAGCGAAGAACCGTGCGACGCCGGCCGGGTCCGGAGCGGCCGCCGCAGCGGCGGTGACGCTGACGCCGCTGGTGTCGATGCTGGTCAGGTCCGTGATATAGAGGGCCGGTTCGCGGGTGCCCGGGTCGATTTCCGCCTCGACGAGAAGATCGAACTCGCTGCGGCCGACCCTGCTCGGAGTCGCCCTCGAAGCCTCGGCCAGGCCCTTCGGCGGGGGCACAAGGAAGGGGTTCTTATCCCGGAAAATCCATGATGATCAAATTGTTCAACCCCTGATTCACGGTCAGGATTCCGCTCATGACGGCGAATTCGATGGGCCCTCGCGCGGCGGCAATCGAATAGAGCATGTGTGCGCGGTGACGGTCGGGTGACCGCACAATGTCACTTCGGCGGTGGGGTGAACCATCGCGGAGAATGCGGCTGAGGCCCTGCGGGCCGGTCACCAAGACGATCTTTGAGAGATTCATCTCAGCAACTACGGACTGTAACCGTATGTCTTCGGCGGGTGAAGCCAGCAGGCAGACCGCTGCGGGGTTACCCTAGAACGGCTGCTCGATGAAGGAATCCACCGTGAAGATGCGCATAGCAGCGAGGTTATCCACGTCTCGGATAACCAGTCGCAGATGGGGTTCTGGCCGTACAAAATGGAAAAGCGTTGGGCGTGTCGCGTGGCGAGACCCGATTCGTCGGTTAGCGTCCATTGTGTCGGGACAAGCCGAATGAGGTGAGTTCCTGAGGAAAGGACAAGCCGATGGGGGCAGTGCGCAAGGTTGCGACCTACCTTGGCCTGGGCGGAGTCGATGAGTACGACGAGGACTACGACTACGAGGGTGCCGAGGACGAGGAGTGGATGCCGGCGTCCGAGCGGGCGGCCAAGCGGTGGCAGGCCACCGTGGAGCCGACGCGCATCGTGATGGTGCAGCCGCTCAAGTACAACGACGCGCCTACCATCGGGCAGCACTTCCGCGAAGGTCAGACGGTCATCATGGACGTCACCGGAATGCCGATGGCCGAGGCCACCAGGATGGTCGACTTCGCCGCCGGGCTCGCCTACGGGTGCGAGGGGCGGATCGAGCGGATCGCAGAGAAGGTGTTCCTGCTGGCTCCGATCGATGTGGAGATCTCCACCATCTGATACACCCAGGTGCTCAGCGCTGCTGAGGGCACCGGTCAGCAGTTGTGTTCCTCGCCGTCGCGGCGCCCTTGGGGGAGGGCGGGCGGCGGCGTGGTGGTTTCGGGGATGGGACGAGCCGGGGGCTTGCCTGGTTCGTGTGGTGGGGCCCGGCGTGGCCGTGGTGTTTCACGGTAGTCGTGGCCTGGGCGGTGGTCGCATCGCAAGTCGCGCTCCCGGCTCGCGGGCGGCCGCGTTGCCGTCGCCGGTTCACCAGCCGTCCCCGGATGCGCCGTCCCCAGGTGCGTTCTCCCCGGAAGGGTGTGGTCTTCTCGGGGCCGTCGGGCCTGGGGTGGGTGCGGTCGCCGGGTGTGCCGAGGCCAGGTGTTGTGCGCAGGTGTTGTGCGCAGGTGTGGCGGCGGTCAGGCGGCTCGGGGGCCCCGGCGGATCAGGCGGGTGAGGTCGGTCAGGTCCTCGGTGGCCAGTTTGGCGCGGTTCTCGGCTTCTCGCGCGTGTTCGTGGAGTGCCCAGACCGCGCCTTCCGCGAGGTCACGCAGCTCGGTCACCCGGGTGGTGACGAACTCCTCGTCGGCTTGGAGCTGACGGCCGTGCAGCCGGAGCCGGTGGGCGCCGAGAGCGCAGAGGGCGAGGCCGGGGAGCAGCAGCCAGAGGGTGACGAAGAACGCGCTCACGAGGCCGCAGACGCCCAGGGCGATGGCCGCGTAGCCGGGCCAGGGGCCGCGGCGCGCGGGGACGCCCTCGGTGACGATGCGGGCCTCGGCGGCGGCGAGGGAGTCGGGGTCGGGGCCTTCGGGGCGGAGGATCACGCGGTGCCCCAGGATCGGCAGGGTCACACTGGCCGGCGGGTTGAAACGGGTGGTCTCGGCGAGCTCCTCGGCGACGGACCGGACGATGGGCGCCACGACGTGCAGGGCGACGGCGGCCAGATCGGGGTCGGAACCGGCGCCGAGGTCTTCGAGGAGGTGGCCGGAGAGGGAGCTCAGCGGGCCCTCGGGGCCGCCGGAGCCGATCAGCGTGCGCAACACGGAGAGGGGCTCGTCGTGGGACCAGGTGGACGCGGGCCTGCGTGAGCGGTTGCGCAGGGGCGGAGAGGTGCTCTCGTCGGGCCGCCGCGAGGAGGTGATCTCCGCGCAGCGGCCACGCAGGCGGGCGAGCCTGGCGGCCGCCTGGGCGGGGCGGGCGAGTTCGGGGATCTCGGCGAGCTCGGGATAGTCGACCAGCGCCCGCGGGACGACGACGGCGGGCTCGCCGGGGACCAGGGAGCTGAGCCAGCGGTCGATGTCGGTCTCCGCCGGCACGGCCGTCGCGTCGAGCTTGCGAAGCACGAAGATCTTGCCGGCCGGGCCGTACGCCCCCCGGGCGGCGGCGAGCCACAGCGCACGCTGGCCGTGGGTCACCGGGCGTTCGGCGGACAGCTCGCCGAAGGCGATGCCGAGCCAGGAGGCGTGGATGCGGTCGCCCTGCCCGGCTACGGCGAGGGCGAGGCAGAGGAACAGGGCGGTGCGCTGCTCGTCACGCTGGGCCGCCTTGGCGAGGGCGTCGAGCGCGTCGTTGCCCGACATCAGGGCCGTCAGGGACTGGATGGCGGGCGGCAGCCAGTAGCCCTCGATGTCGGTGATCTCCATCGGGGCGGCGGGCGTGGCGCCACCTGCGGCGAGATGCGCCAGCAGCGCGTCGGCGCTCCGGCGCAGCTCGGTCGCGGCGCGGGGACTCGCGGTCAGATCCATGCTCAAGGCAGAGAACTCCACATGGGCGACTCCAGCCGTCTCGACGCCGGACTTTCCAATGACCGCGCAAAGCCTAACCCGGGCACGCTCCATGTCCACGGAGGCGCGCCCGGAGGCGGCTCGTTGCGAAAGATCTTGAACCCGTCTCGTCCGGCCGGAAACTACATTCGGCTGGGCACCGGCACGCCGAGAAGGCCGAGTCCGGTCTCCAGGACGCGCAGGGTCAGCGAGCAGAGGGCGAGCCTGGAGGCACGCGTCTCGGCCGCCACGTCGTCCCGCAGCACGGGGCACTCCTCGTAGAAGGTGCTGAAGAGGCTGGCCGTCTCGTAGAGGTAGGCGCACATGCGGTGCGGCTCGGCGAGTGCGGCCGTCTGCTCGACCAGCGCGCCGAACCCGAGAAGCTGCAGGGCGAGGGCGCGCTCGGCGGGATGGTCCGGTGTGATCCTCGCGGTGGCGGACGCCGGGTCGACGCCGCCCTTGCGGAAGATCGAGCGGATCCTGGCCGTGGCGTACTGCATGTAGGGGCCGGTGTTCCCCTGGAACTTGAGCATGCGGTCGAAGTCGAAGATGTACTCGCTGTCGTGACTGATCGACAGGTCCGCGTACTTCACCGCGCCCATGCCCACGTCGTGCGCGATCTCGTCACGCGTCGTCTCGTCGTAGCCCCGTTCGGCGATGGCGGCCTTGGCCCGGTCGACGGCCTCGGTGAGGAGCTCCATCAGCTTGACCGACTCGCCCGAGCGGGTCTTGAACCGGCGGCCGTCGGCACCGAGCATCATGCCGATCTGGACGTGCTCGGCGGAGACGGTCTCGGGCAGCCAGCCGGCCTGGCGGGCGGCGGCGAACACCATCTGGAAGTGCAGTGCCTGGTCGGCGCCGACGATGTAGAGGATCCTGTCGGCCTTCACGTCGTCAACCCGGTGACGGATGGCGGCCATGTCGGTGGTCGCGTAGCCGTACCCGCCGTCGGACTTGCGGATGATCAGCGGGAGCGGCTGGTCGTCGCTGCCGGTGAAACCGGGCGGGAACAGGCACAGCGCGCCCTGGCTCAGCGTGGCGACGCCGGAGGCCTGGAGATCGTCGCAGGTCGTGGCGAGCATCGGGTTGTACATGCTCTCGCCGGCGATGTCGTCGTCGGTGAGGGTCACCCCGAGCATGGAGTAGATCTTGTTGAAGTAGCGGACCGTGGCGTCCATGAAGACGTGCCACAGGCGCATGGTGTCGGGGTCGCCCGCCTGGAGCGTGGTCACCCGCGCGCGCGCCCGGCGCTTGAACGCTATTTCGGCGTCGAACTTGACCCGCGCGGCCTGGTAGAACTCGGTGCCCTCGCCGGCTTCGAGCTGCGCCACCGCCGCAGCCTCGCCGATGTCGAGCAGGTGCTCGATGAGCATGCCGAACGGCGTGCCCCAGTCGCCCAGGTGGTTCTGCCTGACGACGTGGTTGCCGAGGTGCTCGTGGATGCGCGCCAGCGAGTCGCCGACGATCGTGGTGCGCAGGTGGCCGACGTGCATCTCCTTGGCCGCGTTGGGCGCGGAGTAGTCGATCAGGACGGTCTGCGGCGGGGTGATCTGCCCGACGCCCGCGCGCGGGTCGTCGAGGAGCTGGCCGGCCTGCTCGGCGATCCAGCCGTCGTCGAGGGTGATGTTGAGGAACCCGGGGCCGCTGATCTCGACGGTGCCGGGGAAGTCGGCCAGCTCGGCCGCGATGGCCTGGGCGACCTCTCGCGGTTGCCGCTGCAGGCGCTTGGCCAGGCCCAGCGCCACATTCGCTTGGAAGTCGGCGAACTGCGACGGCCGGATCAGTGGATCCGCGTCGGCGAACTCCGCACCGAAGGCCGCGCCAAGGGCTCGCCGTACGCGTTCGGTGAGGACGAACTGCGGGTCGGTCATGGACCAAGACTATCCGCTGAGACCCGTCGTTTTGTGGCGATCTTTTGGCGCCGTGGGCATATCACTTGGGGCACTCCCCGGCATCGCGGGATATCACCACAGCCGGTGGGGACGGGGGGTCGCGGCGATCCGCTCGCCGATCCTGGCGACCGTGCCGCCGGCCGCGAGGGACGTCGCGAGCACGCACGCCGCGGCGATCCCCTTGGCCTTGGACGAGCCGTGCGCGATCACGACCGTTCCGTTCAGCCCGAGCAGTACGGCGCCGCCGTGGGCCTCGGGGTCGAGCCGGTGGCGGAGACCGTCGATCCTGCCCCGTTGGAGCAGCGCGCCGAGTTTGGCCAGGCGGCCCTCCTCGATGCTCGAACGCAGCTCCCCGAAGGCGTAGCGGACGGCGCCCTCCATCGTCTTGAGCGCCACGTTGCCGGTGAACCCGTCGGTGACGACGACGTCGACGACCCCGGTGAGCAGGTCGTTGCCCTCGACGTTGCCGGCGAAGTCGAGGCCCGGCGCGGAGCTGAGCAGTTCGTGCGCCCGCTTCGCCAGCTTGTTGCCCTTCTCGGCCTCGCTGCCGATGGTGAGCAGGCCCGTCCTCGGGTGCTCGATGTCGAGCCCGGTCTCCGCGTAGGCGGCGCCGAGATGCGCGAACTGCACCAGCATCTCGGGTTTGACCTCGGCGTTCGCGCCGGCGTCGAGCAGCACGGTGCGGTGCGGGACGGTGGGGAGCGCGACGGCGAGAGCGGGCCGCAGGACCCCTGGCTGGCCGCGCAGCCTCAGCCGCCCGGTGGTCACGATCCCGGCGGTCGAGCCGGCGGAGACGACCGCGCAGACGTCGCCCCGGCGCAGCAGATGGCAGGCCACGGCGATGCTGGAGCGGGGGCGGCGCAGGCTGGCGAGCGCCCCCTCGTTCATCTCCAGGGCCTCCTCCGCACGCACGATCGGGATCTCGGTGGTGGCGTCGTGCGTGGCGAGCGCCTCGTGCAACTGCCGGGGCGCGCCGACCAGGACGATGGAGATCCCGTGCTCCCGTACGGCCAGCACGGCTCCCGCGACGATCTCCGTGGGCGCGTGGTCGCCCCCCATGGCGTCCACCGCGATCGGGGCGACGCGGGTACGGTCGGTGTCGGGCAAGCAGTCACCTCGTGCGGAATGGGTCTCACCGCATCGTAGGCGGGTGGCGACGGGTCGCTACCAGCGGGTTGGCGCCTCGGTCAGAAGTGGTGGTCGTCGTTGCGGGACACCACGATCTTGCCGAAGGTCGCCCGCCCGGTGACCCGGATCAACGGGCCGGAACCGTCGGGGTCGTCGCCGCCGGAGACGTGCCGTTTGGCGAACAGGGCCCCGCCTTCTTCGATCACCCTGGCGTTGGACGGGACCCGTACGATCAGCTTGCCGAACAGTGAGTTGAGCTCAAGGGTGATCTCGCGGCCGGGCAGCACGGCGTCTGCGAGGTCGACGATCAGCGCGCCGAAGGTGGAGCGCAGCTCGGTGTGCCGGCCGGGGACCCATCGCCCGCTCCGGACGACCTTGCTGAACACGGCGGCGACCCGTTGCCGGTCGGTGCCTGCCGGGGCCTGGGCCTGGGCGCCGGCGACGGCGGGCAGGTCGCGGGTGATGGGCGCCAGGTCTCCGACCGTCACGGCCGTGTAGGTGGCTTCCAGCCGGTCGGCGTGCTCGACGCTGGTGAGACGTCCGGTGGCGAGGGCCTCGCCGAGCATCGCGGCGACGTGATCACGTTCGGCGTCGGAGGCGCGCTGGTCGACGGCGCGTCGGTCGGCGGCGTCGGGCTGCGAGGGGCTCATGGAGCGAGTCTACGCCCGAACGCGATATGTCGCGAGAGAGAGAACGCCGGAAGAAACTTGGGTCACCTTGGAACCGACCCTGGGGGTAGCCGCGTCGGGTATATGAAGCACGTAGACGCACGAGCGGGCCAAGAGGTTTACATCTCAAGTAACAAAAAGGATGGGAAAGACCTAGTGATCTTGAACCAGAGCGGTAGTCGTGGGTACCGTGCCTACACCAGCAAGCATCTCGACGAGCTGCTGATGCGGGCCGGTCTCGACGACGAGGAGAAGTTGCGGATCCGTGCGGTGGCGACGGTGCTGCCCTTCCGCACCAACGCCTACGTCGTAGACGAGCTCATTGATTGGTCGGCGACGCCCGACGACCCCATGTACAGGCTGGTCTTTCCCCAGGCGGACATGCTGCCCGAGCCCGACGTCAGTCGCCTGGCCGGCCTGCTCAAGGCCGGTGCGTCCAAGGGCGAGATCAACGACGTCGCCCGCGAGGTCCGGATGAAGCTGAACCCCCATCCGGCGGGACAACTCGAACTCAACATCCCCAGGATCGGCCAGGAGCCGGTCCCGGGGCTGCAGCACAAATATCCCGAGACCGTGCTCTTCTTCCCCAAGCAGGGGCAGACGTGCCACGCCTACTGCACCTACTGCTTCCGATGGGCGCAGTTCGTGGGCGAGCCCGATCTCAAGATGGCCTCAGACGACATCGGCCAGCTCGTCGGTTACATTCGGGCGCATCCCGAGGTCACCAGTGTGCTGCTCACCGGCGGCGATCCCATGATCATGGGCGAGCCGGTGCTGCGCCGCTATGTGGAGCCGCTGCTGGAGCTGGAGCAACTGGAGTCGATCAGGATCGGCACCAAGTCGCTCGGCTACTGGCCGCAGCGCTTCGTCACCGACCCCGACGCGGACGACACCCTGCGCCTCTTCAGCCAGGTGACCGAGTCGGGCAAGAACCTCGCCTTCATGGCCCACTTCTCCCACCCCCGGGAGATGGAGTCGGAGATCGTCACGAAGGCGGTCGCCCGGATCCTCGACACCGGCGCGATCATCCGTACCCAGGCGCCGCTGATCCGCTCCATCAACGACGACCCCGCCACCTGGACGGAGATGTGGCGCAAGCAGCTCACCCTCGGCATGGTGCCCTACTACATGTTCGTCGAGCGCGACACGGGACCGCAGGACTACTTCGCGGTGACCCTCGCCCGCGCCTACGAGGTCTTCCGCGACGCCTACGCGGAGGTGTCCGGCCTCTGCCGTACGGTCCGGGGGCCCTCCATGTCGGCCACGCCCGGCAAGGTGTGCGTCGACGGGGTGGCCGAGGTGGCCGGACAGCGCGTCTTCGTGCTGCACCTCATCCAGTCGCGTGACCCGCAGCTCGTCGGGCGGCCGTTCTTCGCGAGGTACGACCCGAAGGCGACCTGGCTCAGCGACCTGACTCCCGCCTTCGCCGACCGCTTCCCCTTCGAGGCGGCCACCGTGGCCTCGGCGAGGCTGTCGGCCTGACGACAGGCGACCGGCCGGTGTGCGAGAGGCACACCGGCCGGTGCGGGCTGCGCGGGGCGGGTCAGCCGCCCGGCTGCCTGACGCCCGTGCGCCGGGCGATCTGGGCCTGCAGTCTGGCCATCTGCCAGTGCAGGTCGAGAAGCTGCTCGGCGAGCAGGGCAAGGGGTATTTCGGCAGGATCCTCGGCGGCCAGGTAGTCGATCGCGGTCGACAGATCTCGCATCGCGCGCCCCCACTCCATGACGGCGTCCACTGATCGAATTAACGTTCGAATCATAGCGGAACGCGGGAGTCGGTGTCAGGGAGTCCGGCGTGTTCAGACCCCGTATACGGGCGCGACGAAGCCGCGGGCCAGGGTGTTCGCGGTGATGTTGAATCCGACCACCGCCGGCGGCGTGTCGCCGTCGACGCCGAGCTTCGCCACACCCAGCGCGTGCACGGCGAACAGGTAGCGGTGCGGAGGTCCGGGCGGGGGCGCCGCTCCGCCGTACGCCTTGGTGCCGTAGTCGTTGCGGGCGTGGGTCGCGCCCGCGGGAAGCCCCTTCATGTCGCCGGAGCCCGCGCCCGCGGGGAGTTCGGTCACGTCGGCCGGGAGGTCGAACAGGACCCAGTGCCAGAAGCCGCTGCCGGTGGGCGCGTCGGGGTCGAAGCAGGTGACCGCGTAGCTTCTGGTCTCCTCCGGGGCTCCGGACCAGCGCAGGTGGGGGGAGAGGTTCTGGCCCGTCATCCCCCAGCCGTCGAACACCTGGGCGTCGGGCAGGATGCCCTCGTGGCTGATGTCGTCGCTCTCGACGGTCAGGTCGGGGACCTGGGGAAGGTAGTCATAGGGAATCGGTGGCCGCACGGGTTTCCTCCGACGGATGGGTGTCGTCCTCATGGTCGATCCCCATAGTCCTAGCCCCCGGGAGGAACCCCAAACGGATCAGGCCCGGTTGTACGCGGCGAGCACCGTCTCGGGGTCGCCGTCCATCTTGATCTTGCCCTTGTGCAGCCAGATGACCCGGTTGCAGGTCTCCTCGATCACGTCGAGGTTGTGCGCGACGAGGAAGACGGTGCCGGCCTGCTTGCGCATCAGCTTGATGCGCTCCTGGCTCTTGCGCTTGAAGTCGCGGTCGCCGGTGGCCAGGGCCTCGTCGATGAGGAGCACGTCGTGGGCCTTGGCGGAGGCGATGGCGAACCGGAGCCTGGCGCCCATCCCCGAGGAGTAGGTGGACATGGGGAACTGCACGAACTCCCCGATGCCGGAGAAGTCGACGATCTCGTCGTACTTCTCCTTGACCTCGTTCGGCTTCATGCCCATCGCGTAGCAGCCGAGCACGATGTTGCGGTCGCCCGTCAGTTCGCGCATGAGGGCCGCGTTGACGCCGAGCAGGGACGGCTGGCCGTCGGTGTAGACGGCGCCCTGGTGGGGCGGGAGGAGGCCCGCGATGGCCCGCAGGAGGGTGGACTTGCCCGAGCCGTTGCGGCCGATGACGCCGATGGCGTCGCCGTGGTGGGCGACGAAGGAGACGCCCTTGATGGCGTGCACCTCGCGCATCTGCGGGCGGCCCTGGCGGCGGATGAGACGCATCAGCGCGTTGGCGGCGTTGCCCTTCTCCGCGTCGGAGGTGGCGCCGTAGACCCGGTAGATGATGTGCAGGTCGTCGACGATGACGGTGGGCGTGCCCGGGGGCGCGGCTGTCGCCGGCTTGGGGTGGACCTTGACGTCCGGCTTGGGGACGTCGGGTTCCTCCGACTTCACGTGTGACAGCTCCTCGGTCAGCTCAGCCACGGCCGTACCTCTCTTCGGCGCGCCAGAAGTACCAGAAGCCGACGATGAGTGCGAACACTGCCCAGAATACGCAAGCCATCCATATCCATGGCCGGGGAGTGTGCCCGGAGATCAGGATGTCACGCATGAACTCGATGTAGGCGGCGGCCGGGTTGGCATAGAGGATATCCGCCACGAAGGCGGGAAGGCCGGCCTGCTCGATCTTGGGTGCGATGACGAAGAACACGCCCGAGGTGTAGAGCCAGGTGCGCATGATGAAGGGCAGCAGCTGGTTCATGTCGCGGGCGGTGGCGCCGATGCGCGCCAGCACGAGACCCGCGCCGATGTTGAAGAGCGTCTGGAGGAACAGCGCGACGGGGATCAGCAGCCACAGCCACGTGACGGGCTCGCCGGTGACCAGCACCACCGCGATCAGCACGCCCATCGAGATGGCGAGCTGCTGGAACTCCTGGATCGTGTAGGCCAGCGGGAGGGCCGCCCGTGGGAAGTGCAGCGCCCTGATCAGCGAGAGGTTTCCCGAGATGGACTTCGCGCCGCCGGAGACCGAGCGCTGGGTGTAGGTGAAGATGAAGATCCCGGTGATGAGGAACGCCGTGTAGTTCTCGATGTCGTCACGGGCCCCGAGGATCACGCCGAACATCAGGAAGTAGATCGCGGCGTTCAGCATGGGGGTCAGCACCTGCCAGAGCTGACCCAGCATCGAGCCGGAGTACTTCGACACGTTCTTGGAACTGGCGTATGTCAGCACGAAGTGCCGACGGTCCCACAACTGACGCATGTATGCGGGCAGACTGGGGCGGGCGATGGCACGACGAAGCCCATGTCGCTCGGCGAGCTTGGCCAGCGGCTCCTTCCCCTTGGGAGGGGCGCCGTTCTTCCGGCCGCCCGCCTGGGCGTCCGCGAGCGCGGATTCCGGCTGGCTCATGGCAAGGACTCTATTGGATGAGGGCGGATGGGGCGCTTGCGATGGTCGTCTGTACGGCAGGCAGCCGCACGGTGGCTTGGACGTGTTCACCGGAAGTCCGGTTCCACGACTTTCGCCCTAGATGTGCCCCCGCCGCCCCTCTGACCGCGTCAACCGTAGCCCAGGAGATGGCCCGATGTCGGCAATGGCGCTCGGGTGGCTTACCCGGGGATTTTTGATGCAGACCAACCCATCCTATGTGTACCCCAATAAGTGGTTTATGCCCAATTTGGGCATTCTTGCCTAGCACGCTGGTATGCGTGTGACGCCGGACAGACGCACGTGTGACCGAACTGCAACGCGCCAGAGACTCCCGGGTGAGAAGTAGTGAGGGATAGTCGCGATCGACTGGCAGGGCGTCAGCTGGTTTGACCATGTCAGCCAACCCGTGGGGCAACCAGACCCCGCGCAAGGCTGCTCGGGAGAACATCGCAGCTCAGAGCCAACGCCCACCTGAGAGGGAGGAATTACCCACAATGCGTGTGACCAAGGGCGCAAAGATAATCGCTGGTACCGCGCTGCTTGCCCTCGCGGTCGCCGCGTGCGGCGGCGGCGGTGGAACCAGCAGCACGCCTGACGCCACCGGCGGCGGCGACGCGGCGGTCCGGATGGAGATCGGCGAGCCGCAGAAGCTGTTCTACCCGAGCGACACGACCGAGACCGAAGGCGCTGAGGTCCTCGCCGCCCTCTTCACCCCGCTGGTGAAGTACGACGACGACAAGAAGGTCGTCAACGATCTTGCGGCATCGATCGAGTCCACCGACAACAAGGTGTGGACGGTCAAGCTCAAGCCGGGATACACCTGGCACAACGGCGAGCCGGTGATCGCGCAGAACTACGTCGACGCGTGGAACTTCGCCTCCTACCAGGACAACGCCCAGTCGGCCAGCTACTTCTTCGGCCGGATCGCCGGCTACGCCGACCTTGCCCCCGGTGAGGGCAAGACGCCGAAGGCGAAGGAGATGAGCGGTCTCAAGGCGGTCGACGACAGCACCCTTGAGGTCACCCTCACCAACCCGTTCTCGCAGTTCCCGGTGATGCTCGGTTACACCGCGTTCTACCCGCTGCCCAAGGCCGCCTTCGACGCCTCGGGCAAGGTCACCGAGGACTACGCCAGGAAGCCGATCGGCAACGGCTACTTCCAGATCGACAAGGCGTACGGCAAGGGCACCGATCAGACGATCGACCTGACCCTCTACGACAAGTATCCGGGCGAGAAGCCGAAGTTCAACAAGCTGCAGTTCAAGGTCTACACCAAGACCGAGACCGCCTACAACGACCTGCGTGCCGGCCACGTGGACATCATCGACCAGCTCGCCGCGTCGAACATCTCCAGCGCCAAGACCGAGCTCGGCGAGCGCTACATCGAGCAGCCGGACGCGGGCATCGGCTACATCGGCGTGCCGCTGAAGTACAACCCCGAGTACGAGAACGTCAAGATCCGCGAGGCCATCTCGATGGCCATCGACCGGAAGACCATCTCGGAGACGGTCTTCTCCGGCACCCGTTCGCCGGCCGACGACTTCATCAACCCCGCGATCGACGGGTACAAGCAGGGCGCCTGCGCGGTGTGCACCTACGACCCGGCCAAGGCGAAGGCCGCCTACGCCGAGGCCAACGGGCCGAAGCTGCTGGAGCTCGGCTACAACGCGGACGGCGGCCACAAGGAGTGGATCGAGGCCGTCGCCATCAACCTCCGCGCCAACCTGGGCGTCGAGGTCACGGTCAAGCCGTTCGAGAAGTTCCAGGCCATCCTCGACGAGCTCGACAAGAAGACCTACAAGGGCATGTTCCGGATGGGCTGGGCGATCGACTACCCGTCCCCGGAGAACTACCTGACCCCGATCTTCTCCACCGATGCCGCGAAGACCGGCTCCAACTACGCGGGGTACTCCAACAAGGAGTTCGACGAACTCCTGGTCAAGGGTGACACCGCCCCCACGGTGGAAGAGGGCGTGGCGCTCTACCGGCAGGCCGCGGACATCCTGATCAAGGAGCTCCCGTACATTCCGGTCTACTTCTACAAGATCAACGCCGGCTTCTCGGAACACGTCAAGGGCGTGAAGATCAATCTGCTCAACCAGGTTGAGTGGACGAGCGTCGAGAAGGTCTGAACGGATCCTGACGGGCCGGGCGCCTGACGCCCGGCCCGCGGGCCCGCTCTGGGGGCAGCTCTGATTGGCACCGCAACCCCGGGTGCCGGGTAGCTGCCCTTAGGCATGTACGGGAGGCTTTAATGGGCCGCTACATAATCAGACGCCTGATCCAGGCGATCCCAGTTCTGCTGGGCTCCACATTCCTGATCTACCTGACGGTTTTCGCGCTGCCTGGCGATCCCATCGCGTCGCTCGCCGGTGAGAAGCGGACCGACCCCACCGTCGTCGCGATCCTGCGCGAGCAGTACCACCTGAACGATCCGTTCTTCCTGCAGTACTGGTACTACATCAAGGGCGTGTTCGTCGGAGACTTCGGCACCACCTTCGCCAAGGTGGAGGTGTCCGATCTGATCGCCGGCAAGTTTCAGGTGACCATCAATCTAGCGATGACGGCACTGATTCTGGAAGCGATTATCGGCGTGGGGCTGGGCCTGTGGGCGGCGCTGCGCCGCGGTCAGGCGATCGACAGCGCGATTCTCGCGTCCACGCTGATCCTGATCTCGGTGCCGACCCTGGTAACCGGCTTCGTGCTCCAGTTGCTTCTGGGCGTGCAGCTCAAGACCAGCACCGGCTTCGACTTCTTCCCCGTCGCGGGTGTCTACGACGGCTGGCGCAGCTATCTGGTGCCGGGCTTCGTCCTGGCGGGCGTCTCGATCGCCTATCTGACCCGTCTCACCAGAACCAGTCTCGCCGAGACGCTACGCGCCGACTTCGTCCGTACGGCGGTGGCCAAGGGACTGCCCCGAAGACGCGTCGTCGGACGGCACGCACTACGCAACGCGCTCATCCCCCTGGTCACCTATCTGGGCGCCGACCTCGGCACGCTGATGGGCGGCGCGGTGATCACCGAGTCGATCTTCAACATTCCGGGGATCGGGCAGGAACTCTTCAGGTCGGTGTATGAGAGGCAGCAACCGGTCGTCGTCGGTATCGTGACGCTCCTGGTTCTGGTCTACATCCTCGCCAATCTGTTCGTCGACCTGCTCTACGCCGTGCTCGATCCGAGGATCCGATATGAGTGACATCAGACCCGCTGGGCCACCCCACCCAGAGACGGAACATGACGCCACCGGACAGGCTGTGGCAGTCGGGACCCCCGAGCCGCCGCCGGACGTGAAGCCCGCCAAGCAGGGCAAGCCCGCGAGCCTGTGGAGCGACGCGTGGTACGACCTGCGCCGCCGGCCGTTGTTCATCTTCTCCTCGGTGCTCATCCTGATCCTGCTGGTCATCGCGGTCTTTCCGCAGTGGTTCTCCTCGGTGGACCCCTTCAACGCCGCGACCTGCCAGCTCGCTCAGGCCCGTAACCCGCCGGGTTCGGCGCACTGGTTCGGCACCGACAACCTCGGTTGCGACGTCTACTCGCGGACGATCTACGGCGCGCGCAACTCGATCGTGGTCGGCATGAGCACGACGATCGTCACCGCCATCGTCGGCGGGTTGCTCGGCCTGATCGCGGGCTACCGGAGCGGTGCCACGGACACGGTGCTGTCCAGGACCACCGAGGTCTTCTTCGCGATCCCGCCGATCCTGGGCGCGCTGCTCATCCTGGCCGTCTTCCGCACCGGCAACGTGTGGACGGTCATGCTGGCGCTGGCGGTGCTGGCCTGGCCGATGACCTTCCGCATCATGCGGGCGGCGGTCATCATGGCCAAGAACCAGGACTACGTCATGGCCGCCAGAGCGCTCGGCGCCGGGCCGGGCCGGATCATGTTCCGGCACATTCTGCCCAACGCCGTCGCTCCGGTGATCGTCGTCGCCACCATCAACCTGGGCGGCTTCATCGCGGCCGAGGCCGCGTTGTCGTTCCTCGGAGTCGGCATCCAGTCGCCGGACATCTCCTGGGGTCTCATGATCGCCGATGCTCGGGACAGGTTCCTCGAGGCCTACAGCCCGCTGCTGTTCCCGGCGCTCTTCCTCAGCGTGACCGTCCTGGCGTTCATCATGCTCGGTGACGCCGTCCGCGACGCGCTCGACCCGAAGCTGCGGTAAAGGGGGATCCGTGAAGAACACTGCAACCGAGGTGGTGCCGGCCGAGGGAGGGCTTGGCAACGACCCTTTGCTTGCGGTCGACAACCTGCACGTGGAGTTCGCCACCAGAGCCGGCCTCGTCAAGGCCGTCAACGGGGTCAGCTACACGTTGAACGCCGGTGAGACGCTGGCGGTGCTCGGCGAGTCGGGCTCCGGCAAGTCGGTGACCGCTCAGGCCATCATGGGCATCCTCGACATGCCACCGGCCAGGATTCCGCTGGGCGAGGTCCGCTTCCGCGGCACCGACCTGCTGAAGCTGAAAGAGGAGGCGCGCACCCAGATCCGCGGCCAGCGCATCGCGATGATCTTCCAGGACGCGCTCTCCGCGCTGAACCCGGTCTTCACCGTGGGCTGGCAGATCGGCGAGATGTTCCGGGTGCACCGGGGAATGTCCCGGCGTGACGCGGAGACGAAGGCCGTCGAGCTGATGGACCGGGTCCGCATCCCGGCGGCCAAGCAGCGCGTCAACGACTATCCGCACCAGTTCTCCGGCGGGATGCGGCAACGCATCATGATCGCGATGTCCATCGCGCTCGACCCGGAGGTGCTGATCGCCGACGAGCCCACCACGGCGCTCGACGTGACCGTGCAGGCGCAGATCATGGAACTGCTCGCCGAGTTGCAGCGCGAGAGCAACATGGGCCTGATCCTGATCACGCACGACCTGGGCGTGGTGGCCGACGTGGCCGACAAGATCGCGGTGATGTACGGCGGGCGCATCGTGGAGAACGCGCCCGTCCACGACATCTACCGCACGCCCGGGCACCCGTACACCAAGGGGCTGCTGGAGTCGATCCCCAGGGTCGACCAGAAGGGCCAGGAGCTGTACGCGATCAAGGGCCTGCCGCCGAACCTGCTCGACATGCCGAGCGGCTGTTCCTTCCACCCGCGCTGCCCCTACCGTCAGGACAACTGCGTCACCGACGTGCCGGAGCTGTACGAGATCAACCCCACCCGTAACAGCGCCTGTCACTACTGGAGGGAGGTCCTCGATGGCACCGACGGGTGACCCGATCCTTGAGGTCCGGGACTTGGTCAAGCACTTCCCGCTGTCCCAGGGCATCGTTTTCAAGCGGCAGATCGGCGCGATCAAGGCGGTCGACGGGGTCTCCTTCGACCTGCACCGCGGTGAGACGCTCGGCGTCGTCGGCGAGTCTGGCTGCGGAAAGTCCACGCTGGCGAAGGTGCTGATGGCGCTGGAGCGGCCGACCTCCGGCTCTGTCATGATCAACGGCAAGGACATGGCCAAGGCCAGGGGCGGCGATCTCAAGCGGATGCGCCGCAACGTCCAGATGGTCATGCAGGATCCCTACACGTCGCTGAACCCCCGGATGACGGTGGGCGACATCATCGGCGAGCCGTACGAGATCCATCCCGACGTGGCACCGAAGGGTGAGCGGCGGCGCAAGGTGCAGGACCTGCTCGACGTGGTGGGGCTCAACCCCGACCACATCAACCGCTACCCGCACCAGTTCTCGGGCGGCCAGCGGCAGCGCATCGGGATCGCCCGGGGGCTGGCGCTGCAGCCGGAGATCATCATCTGTGACGAGCCGGTCTCCGCGCTCGACGTGTCGATCCAGGCACAGGTGATCAACCTGCTGGATCGGCTGCAGACCGAGTTCGACCTCGCCTACATCTTCATCGCCCACGACCTGTCGGTGGTGCGCCACATCTCCGACCGCGTCGCGGTGATGTACCTGGGCAAGATGGTGGAGCTTGGCAAGGATCTGGAGATCTACGACAAGCCCGCGCATCCCTACACCCAGGCGCTGTTGTCGGCGGTACCGGTGCCCGACCCGGAAGGGCGCGAGCAGCGGGAGCGGATCATCCTGCAGGGCGACCCGCCCTCGCCGGCCAACCCGCCGTCCGGCTGCCGGTTCCGCACCCGGTGCTGGAAGGCGGAGGAGATCTGCGCCGAGGAGGAGCCGCTGCTGCAGATCCGGCCGGGTACGGGTCACGAGAGCGCGTGCCACTTCGCGGAGACCCACGACGTGGTGCACGCCACCTGACGCACGAATGCGGAAGCCCTCCACAGATCGATCATGTGGAGGGCTTCGGCACGATGTGGCCTGAGCCGGCCGACACGCGAACGCGGAAGCCCTGATGCGGCGGGCTTCCGCGGGTCTAGCCGAGGCCGCCGAGGCCGCCGAGCGCGCCGCCCCCGAGGCCGCCGAGGGCGCCGCCGCTGAGGCCGCTGAGGGCGCCGCCGCCGAGGGCGCTGTCGCCGAGGCCGCCGAGCGCCTTCTGCAGGAGATCGTTGGCCGGGTCGGCGGGGCGCATCTGGGTGTCGGCCGACGCGACGGAGACGGTGCCGAGGGTGACGAGACCGGCGATGGCCGAGGCCACGAGAATACGACGGATCATGGTGTCTCTCCGTTGGGTGGGTACGGGGCACTGCCCGACTACAGAACGTAACGGAGAGGCTGCCAGCCGCCGGCGGGCGGAACCATCAGCCTGGCCGGTGGCCCAAGTCATACTGTGGCGATGATGGCCGAGCCATGACCGAACAGCCCCTGGTTCACGGCGAGCCCGGCGCCGGCCCCCGCCACCTGACGACCGCCCGCCGCCCCGCGCAACTGCTTGGTCAGCTCGCACACCTGGGCGATGGCCTGGGCCGGAATCGCCTCGCCGAAGGACGCCAGCCCGCCCGAGGGATTGACCGGAATCCGCCCGCCGAGCGAGGTGTCCCCGGCGCGCAGCAGCTTCTCCGCCTCGCCGGGACCGCACAGCCCGACGTCCTCGCACCAGTCGAGCTCCAGCGCCGTGGACAGGTCGTAGACCTCGGCGAACGACAGGTCCGACGGTCCGATCCCGGCCTCCTCGTAGGCGGCGTGCGCGACGGCGGCGCGGAAGGTCCGCTCGGGCGGCGGCACCGCCGCCGCCGAGTCGGTGGCGAAGTCGGGCAGTTCGAGCACGGTCCCGGGGAACGTGGGCGTCACGGTCGACACGGCCGACACGCGTACGGCGGGGCCGCCGTGCCTGCGGGCGAACGCCTCGGAGGCCAGCACCAGCGCTGCGCCGCCGTCGGAGGTCGCGCAGATGTCCATCAGCCTGAGCGGGTCGGCCACCATCGGCGAGGCGAGCACCTCGTCCACGGTCACCGTGCCGCGATAGCGGGCCATCGGGTTCAGCGACCCGGCCAGCGCGTTCTTCACCTTCACCGCGGCGAAGTCGGCCGGGGTGGCGCCGTGCAGGGCGATCCGCCGCCGGGCGTAGAGCGCGAAGTAGGCCGGGTTGGTCGCGCCGAGCAGGCGGAACCTCAGCCAGTCGGGATCGTCGTGCCGGTCTCCGCCGACCGGCTTGAAGAAGCCCTTGGGCGCGGTGTCCGCCCCGACCACCAGCGCCACGTCGCACAGCCCCGCCAGGATGCGGGTGCGCGCGATGTCGATCGCCTGGGCGCCCGACGCGCACGCCGCGTAGCAGGAGGCGACCCGCGCGCCCGTCCAGCCGAGCGCTTTGGCGAACGTGGCGCCGGCGACGAAGCCCGGATAGCCGTTCCTGATGGTGTCCGCCCCCACCAGGAACTGCACGTCGCGCCAGGCCAGGCCGGCGTCCCGGAGCGCCTCGCGGGCCGCCGCCACGCCGTACTCGGTGAACGGGCGGCCCCACTTGCCCCACGGGTGCATGCCCTGGCCGAGCACGACGACGCTCATCGCCGCACCACCTTGGCGATCGGGCGGGCGGGGGTGCGGTCCGGGAGGAACCAGCGGAACCAGATCCGGCCCCGCTCGTGTCCGGCGGTGGACACCCAGTTGGGCAGGCCGGGGTCGGCGTGGGCGATCACGATCCGCCAGGAGCCGTCGGGTTCGTACTCCAGCTGGTCGCCGTTGATCGTCACCCGTTCCCAGGCGGAGTCGTAGGTGTGCAGGAACGGGTTCCACAGGCACACGTTCCAGAAGGCGCACTCGGGCGAGCGGCCCTCCACGACCAGCGCCTCGTCCGGGGCCAGGGAGAACGAGCCCATCGCGTAGGCCGCGTCGCCGGCCGCCCAGCCGAAGGTCTCGGACGGCACCGGGTACGGCTCGCCGACGTCGTTCTCGGCGACGAGCGGCAGCACCAGCGTGGACTGCTCGCGAAGCCAGGTGAGCGCGGCGGTGAAGCCGCGGGCCAGCTCGGCGTCGCCCTTTCGCGGAGGTTCGGCCGGCGGGTCCAGGCATTCGATCCGCAAGCTCGCCCGCCGTCCGGTCGCCGGGTCGGCCAGGTAGTCACGGGTGATCGCGCAGACGGCGTCGGGTTCGAGGGTCAGCCAGTTCGCGTCGCTGTGTTCGGGGCGTTCGTCGGGCGACAGGATCAGCTCGAAGCCGCCGTCGACGGCGAAGTGCAGGGTCCGGTCGTTGGCGGCGGCCACGATCCGGTCGGCGAGACGCCCGTCGGCCGGCCCGCCGTACACGGTGAACGAGAGGTAGGCGGTGTCGCCGCGGTTGCCGGTCACCAGGTAGGTCCTGGTCGGGTCCAGGGGGGTGAAGCAGTAGTAGGCGTCGGCGTTGTCGCCGCCCCATTTGGCGTAGGGCCAGACGATGTCGGTGAGGCGCGGCCGGTACGGGTCGGCCTGTACCTGGGTGTCCAGGGCCACCCGGAGCAGGGAGAAGGCCCAGACGCGACCCTCGGCCCTGGTGCGGTCGTCGAGCGAGGGGTCGGTGCTGATCCGCCGTTCGATGCGGGCGAGCTCGAAGAGGATCTCGTGGAAGGCCGCCGAGCTGTCCATCAGGAGGCCCGCCCCCACATCCACACCAGCGGCCCGTCGGCGAGCGGCCCGCTGGTCAGCTCCAGCTCCATGCCGACCCGCAGGTCCTCGACGGCCAGTCCCGGCGTCACCTGCCCGAGCACCACCAGCGACTCCTCGGCCAGCTCCACCGCCGCCAGGACCACCGGCTCGTACGGCTCGGCCGCGACGTAGGGCGGGGGAGGCGGGTAGCAGGCGTTGGTGTAGGACCAGACCGTGCCCCGGCGGGACAGCCGGACCTCCGGCAGTTCCTCTCCCTCGCAGTCCGGATTGCGGCAGAATCGGGTCTCCGGCGGGAAGTACGTGGTGCCGCAGTCGCCGCAGCGGGTGCCCAGCAGCCAGGTGACACCGTGTTCGACGGTGAACCAGCCGGGTACCGCGAGTTCGGGGGGCGCGCTCATCCGCCCATAGTGGCACAAGCGCTTGCTCAAGGGCGATGCCGCCGGCGTGACATGACCCGGGCCGCCAGGCACCCGGCCACCACGATCAGCACGCCGACGACGACCCGCCGTGAGCCGCCGGGCCCGCCGCTCTCCGGCCCGCCGCCGAAATAGGAGGTCAGGCCGAGAGCGCGGACCCGTGGCGGCGGGCGGCGGGCGATCCGGCCCGCCTCGCTCAGGGCGAGCGCGGCGTCGGCCACGCCGTACCCGTAGGCCGGATCGTGCCCGGCGGCCGCGCGGTGTCCATGAGCCAGGTCGTGGGTGGTGGTCGCGTTCCCTTCCTGGGCCTGGTCTTCCTGGGCTGGGTCCTGTTCCCGGGCGTCGGCCGCGGGCGCGCGGCGGGTCGTTCCGTCCTCCAGGGCGAGCCTGACCTGGCGCGGGGTCAGCTCTGGATACTCCGCCCTGATCAGCGCGACGATGCCCGCCACCATGGCCGCGGCCGAACTGGTGCCGTCGCCGACCACGTAGGAGCCGGAGCCGTCGGCGCTGACGATCCGGGTGCCGGGCGCGACGACCGACACGTAGTCCTGCCGGTTGGAGAACCGCGCCACCCGCGACCGCTCGTCCACCGCGCCCACCGCGATCACACCGGGATAGGCGGCGGGGAAGTTCTTCCGGTTGGCGCCCGCGCCGTCGTTGCCGCACGACGCGACCAGCACCGCGCCGCGCTCGACGGCGTACTGCACGGCCTCCTCCTCGGCCGCCGAGCCCTCCCAGGTGCCGCTGCCGCCGCCGAGCGACATGCTGATCACGTCGGCGCCCTGCTCGGCGGCGTATCTGATGCCGCGCGCCAGAGCGTTCGTGCCATGGCTCCCGGCCGTGCCACGACGGGGGTCGTCGTTCTCCAGGGTCACCCTGACCGACAGGATCTCGGCGGCGGGCGCCACGCCCAGCACGCCGCTCGCGTGCCCCTCGCCGTGGCCCCGACCGGCGATGAGGCTGGCCATCGAGGTGCCGTGGTGGCCCCAGTGCCGGGACCTCTCCGCGCCGGTGAAGTCGGGGCCCTGCCGTACGGCGCCCGCCAGGTCGGGATGGTCCGGGTCGACGCCCGTGTCGAGGACCGCGACCAGCACGCCCTCGCCGCGGCTGTGCCGCCACGCGTCCGGTGCGCGCAGCGTCTTCAGCGGCCACTGGCCGGCCCGCGCGGTGGCGCCGATGTCGTCGGCCAGGGAGGCGCGGGAGCCCGGCAGGCTGATGAGCAGCCCGGCGGCGACCAGCAGGGGGAGCAGCCCGGCCAGCGACCGCGCCGCCGCGGTCCGGCTCATCGTGTCAGGCCCCGGTACAACGCGTCGGCCAGCTCGACCGCCAGCCGGGTCAGCCGGATGTCCGCCCGCCCGCCCGCGACGTACGGCCGGCCGTCGGCGTATCCGGCGGCCGTCAGCACCACGTAACGGTCGTGACCGGCCACGAGCGCGCCCGCGACGTACTGCCGCTCGCCGAAGCCCTCCGCCACGCCGCCGGGGAAGCCGGCCGGCCGCACCGAGGGCGGGCGGCCCTGGATCCGGTCGCCGCCGCGCAGACCGAGCAGGCGGGCGACGGAGGAGGGCGCGGTCGCGGCGGAGTCGGACAGGACCGCGATCCCGGCCGTCGCGACGAAGGTCTCCGTGCTGTCCGCGTAGGTGGCGCGCAACGTGGTGAGGCAGCCGAGCGGGGCGAGCGCCCTGGCGGCGGCCGGCTGCAGGGCCCGCTCGCAGGCGGCCTCGGGAGCCACCCCGGCCAGCCGGTAGCGGGTGCCGGCCCCGGACGGGCTGGTGCCGCGGATGGCGGCGGGGAAGATGTCGCGGGCAGGCCAGGTGTGCCAGCGCTCGCGCACGGGAGGCGCGGTGCCGCTGTGCGCCGGGAGCCAGGAGACGGCGACGCTCGCGACGGCCGCCAGCAGGACGACCGGCACCACCGTGGGCATCAGACGCGCCTTGCGGTGCCTGCGATGCGAACCGCATCTGCGGACGGCACGTGCTTCGGTCACGGCGGCCTCGCCAAACGGACGTGACCCGGCTCGCGGGTGAGGGGCAATCGGACACGGCACCCGCTCGTCCGCCGGTGCTGCGGGCTCATTCTGACATGCGGCCCGTCTTTCGTCCCGCGCTTCGGTAAACACGTCGATACGGACCGTAACGTGAGCTCTGGTCCGGCGGCCGTCCACCGAGGAGCCCGGGGGATCGATACCGGTGAGCGCAGGTCTTCGCATCCATCGTGAACACCCGCAAAATGGCGACTACGATGGCCACGGGCCGCGTGCGCGCGATGTGATCGTCGGGCGCCCGACCGAGGAGGAGATCATGGACACTGCACCGGTCAACGGTGACAGTGGCGCGTCGGAACCGTCCCCCCCACCCCCGGCCACGCTCACCGACCGGGATCGTGAGGTGCTCGCGTTCGAGCGCCAGTGGTGGCGCTACGCGGGAGCCAAGGAACAGGCCATCAAGGAGGCCTTCGGGTTCTCCACCACCCGTTACTACCAGTTGCTCGGCGAGCTCATCGAGCGTCCCGAGGCGCTCGCCCACGACCCGATGCTCGTCAAGCGGCTCCGCCGGCTGCGCGCCGCGAGGCAGCGCGAGCGGGCCGCGCGACGCTTCGGCATGCGCCCGTAACCCCGTGGGTATGGAGCGCGGATGACCACCGAGTTGCCACGTATGCGCACGGCCGCGGGTTCCGTCGGGCTCGACGCGATCATGGCGGATCCCGGCGGAGCCGTGATCGGGCTCGACTTCGACGGCACGCTGTCGCCGATCGTGCCCGACCCGGCCGCCGCCCGCGTCCACCCGCAGGCCCCCGCCGCGCTCGCCGAACTCGGCACGCTGGTCGGCACCGTCCTGGTCCTCACCGGCAGACCCGCCGCCACCGCGGTGGAGTACGGCGTCGGCGCGGGAGGCGTGGGCCTGGCCGACGTCCCCGGGCTCGTGGTGCTCGGGCAGTACGGCGTGGAGCGCTGGGAGGCGGGAAGGATCACCTCGCCGCCGCCGCCCCGGGGCGTCGACGCGGCGCGTTCGTCGTTGCCCAGGCTGCTGGCCGGACTCGGCGTGCCGGAGGCCGCGATCGAGGACAAGGGCCGCGCTCTGGCCGTGCACACGCGCAGGGCGAGCGATCCGGAGGCGACCTTCCACCGCCTCCGTGCGCCGCTGGCCGAGCTCGCGCACGATCACGGGCTGGTCGTCGAGCCGGGCCGGTTCGTGCTGGAGCTGCGTCCGCCGGGCATGGACAAGGGGCAGGCGCTCGCCGCGTTCCTGGCCGAGCGGTCCGCCCGTTCGGTCCTGTTCGCCGGTGACGACCTGGGCGACCTGGCCGCCTTCGAGGCGGTGCGGGCCTCCGGGCTGCCCGGGGTGACCGTGTGCAGCGGCTCGGCCGAGGTGACCGCGCTGGCCGAGCGGGCCGACCTCGTCGTGGACGGCCCCGACGGCGTGGTGGCGTTCCTCAGATCCCTGACCGCCGCCCTCCGCTGAGACCCGCCGGTCCCATCAGGTCGGCGAGCCGTTCGGCCGGGGGGAGTTCCGGGTCTCTGAAGGGAACCGGTTCCGTTGCCTCTCCGTTCAGGCGCGCCGCTCGGCCAGGCTCGCCGTTCTCCGCTGAGGCCCCTTTGGACGGCTCGTCGCCGCACGCCGTCCGTGCCGTCCTGCCGCACGCCGTCCTGCCGCACGCCGTCCGGGCAGTCCTAAGAGCCGGCGGCCGGTCCTGCCTGCCGTGAAGCGTTCAGGTGGCCCGCGCCCAGGACGCAGCCCACCGCCACCGCGATCAGCGCGGGCGTCAGCAGGAACGCGGTGTGCGTGCCGAAGCCGTCGGCCAGCGCGCCGAGGACGAAGGGGCCGAGGCCGCTCGCCGCGCCCGCCCACAGGGCGGCGATGCCCGCGCCCTCGTCGGGCCGCCCGCCCGAGGCGGCGATCACCCGGGTCAACGCCAGCGGGAAGTGCAGCGCCACCCCCAGCCCGCACACGACCAGCCCGGCGTACGACAGCACCGGATGGCTGCTCGACCAGAAGATCGCCCACCCGGCGGCGGCGACCACGAGCGCGCCCACCAGCAGCGGACCCGGAGCGACCCGCAGGGCCAGCCACACGCCCGCGAACCGCCCCGCCGCCAGCCCGACCGTGAACGCGGTCAGCGCCGTGGCCGCCACCGCGGCGTTCAGCCCGGTACGCTCCGCCACCAGCTCCGCGGCCCACAGGTTGAAGCCGAACTCCAGGGCCACACAGCAGAACAGCACCGCGCCCGCCAGGTAGAACCGCCACCCGAAGGGCACCCGCCTCGCGGCCTCCAGTACGGCCGGCCGCGGTGTGTGCGGCACCCAGACGCGACCCATGGCCAGTGCGAGCGCCACCGTCAGCACCGGCGTCAGCAGCAGCGCCGCCCGCCAGCCGAGCGCGCTGCCCGCGGCGGCGCTGAGCGCGAAGGAGGCGCCGATGCCGAGGATCACGCCCACCGCGTTTGCCTCGCTGAGCGCGGCGGGCCCCGCCGGGCCGTGATGGTCGTTGAGCACCGCCATCATCGTGTAGAGCGCCATCGTGCCGCACCCGCCGGCTATGCCGTACGCGGTGAGGGTGACGGGCAGGGCGTCGCTGAGGACGACCAGGAGGACGCCCAGGTTCATCCCGCCGAGCCCGAGCCAGGTCACGGTCCTGCGCCCGAATCTGGTGGTCAGCCGGGCCAGGGCGAGTGCGGTCAGGACTCCGCCGACCGCCATCGTGGTGCCGTGCAGCCCGGCCACCGTCTTGGAGACGCCCTGGTCGATCCTGAGCAGCGGGAGCGCCGCGCTCAGACCGTAGAGGTAGGTCGCGAACGTGCCCAGTTGGAGATAGATGAGCCAGGTCGCCCGATCACGAATCAATCGCACACGTTCGATGGCTCAACGGTAGGCAGTCTTCGATCACGTGTCCAGGGCTGTGAGCTGTTCGGAGAACCACGCGCTCGGGGGCAGGGCGGTCGCGGCGGCGCGGAGCCGTTCGGTCCTGCGCAGCCGTTCCTCCTCCGGCATCATCAGGGCCTCGTGCAGCGCGTCGGCGGTGCCGCACACGTCGTACGGATTGACCAGCAACGCGTCGGCCCCCAGCTCGGCCGCGGCGCCCGCCTCGCGGGAGAGCACCAGCGCGGAGCGCGGCGACAGGATCGGGCCCTCCTTGGCCACCAGGTTCATCCCGTCCCGGATCGGGTTGACCAGCAGCACGTCGGCCAGCCGGTAGGCGGCGAGCGAGCGCGGGTAGTCGTCGTGCACGTTGAGGATCAGCGGATCCCAGTCATCGGTGGCGAACTGGTCCTCGATCTCCTTCGCGCACCGCTGCACCGCCGCGGTGTACTCCCGGTACTCCGGCAGGTCGTGCCGCGAGGGGTAGGCGAACGCGAGGTGGACGACCCGGCCGTGCCACTCCGGGTGCGCGGCCAGGAACTCGCGGTAGGCCGTCAGCCCGCGCACGATGTTCTTGGACAGCTCGGTGCGGTCGATCCGGACGATCAGCTTGCTGTCGCCGACCTGCTCGCGCAGCGCGACCATGTGCGACTCCACGTCGGGCTCGCCGGCCCGCGCCCACAACGCCTCGCCGTCCACGCCCAGCGCGTGCACGCCGATCCTGGTCGTCCTCCCGTCATGGGTGACCGTACGGCCGGCGCGATCGACGTCGGCGCCCAGCACCACCTCGCAGCAGTCCATGAACGCCGAGGCCCACCGCTCGGTGAGGAACCCGGCGTGATCCGCGCCCAGGATGCCGGACAGCACCTCGACGGCCACCTCGTCGGGCAGCAGCGAGAAGTATTCCGGCGGGGCCCACGGCGTGTGCGAGAAGTGGGCGATGCGCAGGTCGGGACGTTCGCCGCGGAGCATCACGGGGGCGAGCGTCAGGTGGTAGTCCTGGATCATCACCCGCGCACCGGGCCCCGCCTCCTCGGCCAGCGCGAGCGCGAACGCGGCGTTGTAGGTCTGGTACGACTCCCACTCGCGGCGGAACCGGGTGTCGAACTGGGGGGCGGTCGGCGTGTTGTAGAGCAGGTGGTTGATGAACCACAGGGTCGAGTTGGCCACCGCGTTGTAGGCCCGGTGGAAGACCGCGGGCGGGATGTCGAGCATCCGCAGCGCGCCCGTGTCGTAGCCCGCGTGGTCGAGCCGCTCACCCGGCGCCAGCCGTACGGCGGAGCGGTCGCCGTCGGAGAGGGCGGCGCAGATCCACAGGATGTCCATCTCCTTGGCGACCTCCGACAGCCCGGAGACCAGGCCGCCGCCGCCCCTGCGCATGGTCAGGGCGCCGTCTTCGGACAGCGTGAAAGAGACGGGTCCTCGATTGGAGGCCACCAGGACTGCGTTCATCGATCGACCACCGTTCCCTCGCCGTGGGACGCTTGCCGGAAGGTTAACCAACCTTGACCCCCGACCATAGGATGTCTGAGACCTAACGCAGATGGGGATCCCGAATGGCGCTGGACGAGACGACTGAGGAACTGGCCCGCGACGCCGCGCAGGGAGATCACCGAGCGCTCGGCGAGTTGCTGCGCCGGATCGAGCCCGACGTGCTGCGGCACTGCGCGCGGATACTGCCTTATCACCAGGACGCCGAAGAGGCGTGCCAGGACACCCTGCTGGCGGTCGCGCGTAACATCGCCCGTTTCGAGGGCCGTGCCCGCTTCAGCACCTGGTTGCACATCGTGACCGCCAACTGCGCCCGCACGACCTACCGCACCCTCAAGCGGCGCGCCGCCGAGCAGAGCTCCGACGAGCTGCCCCTCCAGCGGCCCGACGCGCGCAGGGTGAGCGTGATCGCGGGCTCCCGGCTCGACCTGCTCGACGCGATGGAGTCGCTGGAGGCCGACAAACCCGACCTGGCCCAGGCCCTGGTGCTGCGCGACATCTGCCAGCTCGACTACGCCGAGGTGGCCGAGCAGCTCGGCATCCCGCTCGGCACCGCCAAGTCACGGATCCACCAGGCGCGCAAGTACGTCCAGACGGCTCTCGGCGACGCGTACGGGCTGGCCTGACGGACGTTCGCGACGGGTGAGCCGGCTCGGGGCGTCCGCCTGTTGACTACTCACATCTCGAAGAGTGAGACAGCAGGTCGGATACGCCGACGGGCAAGGTAGAGTCTCACTCAGCCCTGTCATTCGGGTTCACAACTGAATATTTGCTCATCCAGAGGGGTGGAGGGACCGGCCCTGCGAAGCCCCGGCAACCCTCCCGGTTCCGTGCTCGCGACCATGGCGAGGCCCGGCCGGGACAGGTGCCAATTCCGGCCCGTGATCAGGGTGGTCGCGGGCGAAGATGAGGGAAAGGCCTCGCTTCATGGCGCTCGCAACCGCAGCCAAGACAACCTCCACCGATTTCGGCCCCGCCGTCGCCCTGTCCTGCCGGGAGTGCGGCACCCGCTTCGACCTCGGTCCCAACTTCGCCTGTAGTGAGTGTTTCGGCCCACTGGAGATCGCCTACGAGTTCGCCCCGGTGACCCGGGAGAGCATCGCGGCGGGCCCCGCCAACATCTGGCGCTACCGGTCGCTGCTCCCCGTCCCGGCGAATGTGCTCGACAAGCCCAACATGGCGCCCGGCTGGACCAAGCTGGTCAAGGCCGACCGGCTCGCCCGTGAGCTGGGCCTGCGCTCCCTGCACGTGAAGGACGACTCCGGCAACCCCACGCACTCCTTCAAGGACCGCGTGGTGGCCATCGCCGTCGAGGCGGCCCGCAACTTCGGCTTCCACACCCTTTCGTGCTCCTCCACCGGCAACCTGGCGGGCGCGGTCACCGCCGCCGCCGCCCGCGCGGGGCTCGACGCCTGCGTCTTCATCCCGGCGAACCTCGAAGAAGCCAAGATCGTCATGGCCTCGGTGTTCGGTGGACAGGTGGTCGGCATCGACGGCAACTACGACGACGTCAGCCGGTTCTGCTCCGAGCTCATCGGTGATGAGATGGGCGAGAAGTGGGGATTCGTCAACGTCAACCTGCGGCCCTACTACGCGGAGGGTTCCAAGACCCTCGCCTACGAGATCGCCGAGCAGCTCGGCTGGCGGCTCCCCGACCAGATCGTCATCCCCATCGCGTCGGGCTCGCAGCTCACCAAGATCGACAAGGGCTTCGGTGAACTCATCAAGCTCGGTCTCGTCGAGGACAAGCCGTACAAGGTCTTCGGCGCCCAGGCCGCGGGATGCTCGCCGGTGTCCGCCGCCTACCGCGCGGGCCACGACGTGATCCAGCCGGTCAAGCCGGACACGATCGCCAAGTCGCTGGCGATCGGCAACCCGGCGGACGGCCCCTACGTCCTCGACATCGCCCGCCGTACCGGGGGCGCCGTCGAAGACGTCACCGACGCCCAGGTGGTCGACGCCATGCGGCTGCTGGCCCGCACGGAGGGCATCTTCGCGGAGACCGCGGGCGGCGTCGTCGTCGGGGTCCTGCGCAAGCTCGTCGAGAACGGCGTGCTCGACCCCGAGGCCGAGACCGTCGTCCTGAACACCGGAGACGGCCTCAAGACCCTCGACGCCGTCTCCGACGGGGCCAGGCCCACCGCGGTGATCCGCCCCACCCTCGACGACTTCCGCGCCGCCGTCGCCGGCTGACCGTCTGATTCCCAATAACGAAAGCGAGCTGGACAATGAGCGTTTCTGTGCGAATTCCGACGATTCTGCGCACGTACACCGGCGGCTCCGCCGATGTCAGTGGTGAAGGCGCGACGCTGCGTGAAGTCCTCCAGAAGCTCGACGCGGACTACCCCGGCATCGGCGCCAGGATCCTCGACGAAAGCGGCAAGCTCCGCCGTTTCGTCAACGTGTACGTCGGCGACGAGGACGTCCGTTTCGCGGAGGGCCTCGACACGGCGACCCCGTCGGGAGCCCAGATCTCCGTCATCCCCGCGGTGGCCGGCGGCGCGTAACCACGGGGGTCCACGCTCCTCCAGCGACGTCAACGACCGCCGCCCGTGTTGTGCGGCGGTCGTTGACGTCGGTGCTTGGTCCGTACGGCAGGCCCGGTCGGCCCTGCGCGCCGTTGGTGGTGCGGTCCGTGGGGTGCACGCTTCTCCAGCGGGGTCAGCGGACCGCCGCCCGTGTTGTGCGGCGGTCGTTGACGTCGGTGCTTGGTCCGTACGGCAGGCCCGGTCGGCGCCGCGCGCCGTAGGTGGTGCGGTCCGTGGGGTCCACGCTCCTCCAGCGCGTCAGCGGACCGCCGCCACGCCCGCCCGCCGGCCGTCTCCGCTGGTTCACACCCGCCGGTGGATTCGGGCGGGCGGGTCCTGACGCGCTGCTTCTCCGCGCCTTTGGCGCCCTCTCGCCATGCCCGCGTGCGCCCGCTGAACGCCCAATTGATCTCGACCCGCACCGCAT
The DNA here is from genome assembly GCF_022213955.1 of Dolomitihabitans soli. Classification (GTDB taxonomy): domain Bacteria; phylum Actinomycetota; class Actinomycetes; order Streptosporangiales; family Streptosporangiaceae; genus Streptosporangium_A; species Streptosporangium_A soli. The sequence continues at coordinate 32,338 of NZ_JAKNTW010000036.1, forward strand.
GACGCGGCAGTGCCGCGCCAGGCGGTCTTCGGCGGTGGGGGACGCGTGCTGGGAAGCGGTTCTCGTGACGCGAAACAGTGCGGGCGGTTCTTGTCGGGCGTAGCGGTGGGAGCGGTTCCCGAGTGGCGTGGTGATGGGGCGTATCGGCGGGCGCCGGAATGGGGATGGCGCCGGGGATGCGCAAGCGCCCGGCATTTCGAGCCGGGTGACTTCGGTGACTAGTTTGTGAATCATCTGAGTGACACGGCGGCGACTGTGCGTTTGTGGGCTGCTGCTTCCGGCGCCAGGAAACGGTCTCCGCCGAGGACCGTTATTGCCTGACGATGCGTCCGAGTGTTGGCTGTCTGACTTACTGTCAGTGTCCTCTGATCGGACTGCGGATCCCAGTTCGATCATGTTTCGGTCGTATCGTTATACCTTTTATAGACTGCACTTTATTCCCTCCTTGGTTGAGATGATGTGTCTGGTGGAGGGGGCTTCGTGTGGAATGGGACGCTCCTTAAATGAGTGGGTCGGCCATTGGGTGGTTGGCGGGGATCGAGTGGGGGAATAAGGCGGCGTTCTGTTCTGGGCGCCGGGAGGCGAGCGGGTCACGCCGCCCTCTCGCGGCTGCCCGGAAAGGGGAGAACGCCACGCCAGGATTGCCCGGCGCCGATCCACGCGCGGCCGGAAAACGGGCCTGGCCGATTCCGCCCGGTCGCAGGCGGCGGAAGGCGAGCGGCGGTGGCGCGTCAGGGGTGCCGAGTGCGGATCCATGTACGTGTTCACCAGCGGAGACGGCCGGCGAGCGGGGCGGCGCTTCAGGGTTCGGCGGGCGCGGATCGATGCGCGGGTGTTTCACCAGCGGAGACGGCCGGCGGGCGGGGCGTGGCGGTGGTCCGCTGACGCCGCTGGAGGAGCGTGGACCCCACGGACCGCACCACCAACGGCGCGTGGCGCTGGCCTGGCGTGCCGTACGGGGGCCCAAGAGCCATACGAGGGCTGTAGGGGGTGTGCGCGCGGACCATAGGGGCCGCGCGCGGGCCTAGGAGGGCCTGTGGGGGCGCGGAGGTCGAGGGGGTGCTGTCGGTCTGCGGTCGTGGCTGTTCGTGCCGGTGTGCGGCCAGGTGCGGGGCGGGCGGCGATCTCGGGGAACCGGGGTCTTCGGCGGCGGGAGAGGGGGATCACGGGTGGGGCGTGACGGGGGCAATGGGGTGGGGGGTCATTCGTGTCATGGCTGAATGATGCAATTTTTAACGACCTATTCGCCGGAAGAAACTTCTTCTCTTCCTGCTATGAGCGAACGTGAAGAACGAGTTTGTCCCCTGACTCTGTTGCCAAATGGTCTCTCACAGGTATGGTCGAGGACGATCGACGTAGTTGAGTTGGCGTGCGGAGTTGACTCGGCACCTATCTGGGTGTTGCGAAAACTTCGAGTGCAATCTCGGCCTCAGAGATCGACGGGCCGGGCAGAGGAATGGGCACGGTCTTCAAGCCCAGTAAGAGGAGTCGGAAAGTGGCGCAGGGCACCGTCAAGTGGTTCAACGCGGACAAGGGCTACGGCTTCATCGCGGTAGACGGTGGTAAGGATGTGTTTGTCCATTACTCGGCTATCTTGATGGACGGCTACCGTGCGTTGGAGCAGGGGCAGCGTGTCGAATTCGAGATCACTCAGGGTCAGAAGGGCCCTCAGGCGGAGGCCGTCAGAGCCGTCTGAGCCGGGTGGCGGTCCGGTGGGCGTTCGGCGCCGGGTTCGCCAGGCTGACACTCCCGCCGGGGATCCGGGCAGATCACGCGGCAGCGCAGTCCGCGCGGATCTGCCGGATCCACCCGGCAGACTCGAAGGGCCTGGTCCGGGTCATGGATCGGGCCCTTCTCTCGTCCAGCACTCCCTGGTCAGCAGGGCTTGAGCTTGCACTCGGCAGGGTAGAGTGCTAAACAGTTCGTTGGCACTCTCATGTGGAGAGTGACAACCGGGTCGAGGCGATGGGGCCTGGCGATCCACGGCGACCGGTGTCGTGGGGAGGCGGGGTCCAGATGCCGTCGCGGGCGTCGGCTCGATCCGCTGCAAGCCACCCTGTATCTGGGAGGTCTAGCCGTATGGCAGCCAAGATGATCGCGTTTAACGAGGACGCCCGGCGCGGTCTCGAGCGCGGTATGAACCAGCTCGCCGACGCCGTCAAGGTGACCCTGGGTCCCAAGGGCCGCAACGTCGTGCTGGAGAAGAAGTGGGGCGCTCCCACGATCACCAACGATGGTGTGTCCATCGCCAAGGAGATCGAGCTCGAGGACCCGTGGGAGAAGATCGGCGCCGAGCTGGTCAAGGAAGTCGCCAAGAAGACGGACGACGTCGCGGGTGACGGCACCACCACCGCCACCGTGCTCGCCCAGGCGCTGGTACGCGAGGGCCTGCGCAACGTCGCCGCCGGCGCCAACCCGATGTCCCTGAAGAAGGGCATCGAGGCGGCCGTCGAGCGCGTCAGCGAGGAGCTCTCCAAGCTGGCGAAGGATGTGGAGACCAAGGAGCAGATCGCTTCCACGGCCTCCATCTCCGCCGGTGACGCCGAGATCGGCGCGCTCATCGCCGAGGCGATGGACAAGGTCGGCAAGGAAGGCGTCATCACCGTCGAGGAGAGCAACGCTTTCGGGCTTGAGCTTGAGCTCACCGAGGGCATGCGCTTCGACAAGGGATACACCTCCGGTTACTTCGTGACCGACCCCGACCGGATGGAGGCCGTCCTCGAGGACCCCTACATCCTGATCGTCAACTCCAAGATCTCGGCAAACAAGGACCTGCTGCCGCTGCTCGACAAGGTCGTGCAGTCCGGCAAGCCGCTTCTGATCATCGCTGAGGACGTCGACGCGGAGGCCCTGGCCACCCTGGTCGTCAACAAGATGCGCGGCCTGTTCCGCTCCGTGGCCGTCAAGGCTCCGGGCTTCGGCGACCGCCGCAAGGCCATGCTGGGCGACATCGCCATCCTCACCGGTGGCCAGCCCATCGCCGAAGAGGTCGGGCTCAAGCTGGAGACGGCCACCCTCGACCTGCTGGGCCGCGCCCGCAAGGTCGTGGTGACCAAGGACGAGACCACCATCGTCGACGGCGCCGGTGACGCCGAGCAGATCGCCGGTCGGGTCAGCCAGATCCGTGCCGAGATCGAGAACACCGACTCCGACTACGACCGCGAGAAGCTCCAGGAGCGCCTCGCCAAGCTGGCCGGCGGCGTCGCCGTCATCAAGGCCGGCGCGGCCACCGAGGTGGAGCTCAAGGAGCGCAAGCACCGCATCGAGGACGCCGTTCGCAACGCGAAGGCGGCCGTCGAGGAGGGCATCGTCCCCGGCGGTGGCGTGGCTCTGCTGCAGGCCGGCGCCAAGGCGTTCGACAAGCTCGAGCTCCAGGGTGACGAGGCCACCGGTGCCGCGATCGTGCGCAAGGCTCTTGAGGAGCCGCTGAAGCAGATCGCCGTCAACGCCGGCCTCGAGGGCGGCGTCGTGGTGGAGAAGGTCCGCAACCTGACCCCGGGTGAGGGCCTCAACGCCGCGACCGGCGAGTACGTCAACATGTTCGAGGCGGGTATTCTCGACCCGGCCAAGGTGACCCGCTCGGCGCTGCAGAACGCGGCGTCCATCGCGGCGCTGTTCCTCACCACCGAGGCCGTCATCGCCGAGAAGCCCGAGAAGAACGCTCCCGCTCCGGCCATGCCGGGCGGCGGCGAGATGGACTTCTGAGTTCGTCTGCTTCTCCAAGAAGGGGTGGTTCCCGTTCAGGGACCGCCCCTTCTTCGCGTCTGAGCACCCGTGAGCACCCGTGAGCACCCCGTGAGCACCCCGGGGTCGTTCCGGGAGCCCGCTGAGCGCGCCCCCGAAGGACGGCCAAGGGGTGCCATCGGCGAAGACCCCAACCCCATCGGGACGTAAACCTTGGGTCTGCACTGTCTCGGGCCGCCCTAGCGCCGAATGCCGTCTGGATAGCCTCCCCCGGAACACGTCAGCCATCCCGGGGAGCGAAGTCATGAGCGGTCGGGTCTCGTTTGCCCGGATCTCCGTCGTGGTCGCGCTCATTCTGCTCGCCACGGGCCTGGGCGTGACGCTTGCGATGGGGACGACCTTCCTGCCGCACGCGACCACGTTCGAGCGGCTGCAAGGGGTGCCACGCGACGCTCACCCGTTCGCTGAGGGAACGGGTGCGGTAGTCCACCCGACCTCATCCCGGGTGGTCTACGCACGGCCTGGCGGGTCGCCCATGGCGGTGTTGCCCAGTACCCAGCTGGGCAACCCCACCTGGGTCCCGGTCGTGGAGACCGCGCCGGGATGGGTCAGGGTCCTGCTTCCGTCGCGTCCCAACCGCGCCACGGGCTGGATCTCGGGGACTGGGGGCGGGCTACAGGTCGCGCGCACTCCCTATCTGATCAAGGTCGAGAGAGCAGCCCGCCGCCTGACCATCTTCAGATCCGGACGGGTCATCGGGCGGTGGACCGTCGCCGTGGGAGCTCCCACGACGCCTACGCCGCTCGGGCGGACCTTTCTGCTCGCCGCGCTCTCCAAGACCGGCCAGGGCTTCGGCTCGGTGGTCCTCCCGACGGGGACGCACTCGAAGTCGCTGGATACGTACGGCGGCGGGCCGGGGACTGTCGCGTTCCACGGCTGGCCGGACAAGACGGTGTTCGGCAAGGCCGTCAGCCACGGGTGCGTGCGTGCACCGGACAGCGCGCTGAGCGCTCTGTCACGGGTACCGCTCGGCACCCTCGTCATCATCACGCGCTAGGGACCAATCACCTAGCCCGTTCAACTCAGGGGGAAATGCATGGGTCTCAGAAGGCACGTCATCGGGGCATCGGCTCTCGTACTGGGCGCCTCCGTGGCGCTGGTCGGGGTCGCCTCCACCTCGCAGGCGAGCACCGAGACGCCCGGTTCCGCCTTCGGCCTCGCCGCAGACGGGCCGGTGGCCATCAAGCCGGTGCCGGCCGTGGTCTCGCCCGGCGGGCAGCTGGCTCGCAGGAGCCTGATCGAGCAGCCGGAGAACGCGATCATCGTCGCCAAGGCCCTGTCGGTCGCGGCGGACTCCCAGCACTCGCAGGCCAGCGCGGCCGATGTGCGGACGCTGAAGGACGAGATCTCGGCGGGCGCCATCTCGGCGCGCTGCGAGGGCGGCCAGGGTGTCTCCCGGATCGCCAACGCCAGGGTCGCGGGTCGTCCGATCGAGTCGAAGCCGGCGCCCAACACCACGGTTCCCGTCACCCTCGAGAAGGTGGGAACCGCGTCGGTGACGTTCAACAAGCAGGTCCGCGGGGCCGATGGCCGCCTGGCGGTCACCGGCATGGCGATCACCGTGCCGACGCCCGGCGGTAAGACCCAAACGATCGACGTCGCCAAGGCGATGTGTGGCACCGCTGACAACGGCGACACCAGCTCGATCGACGGCGGCGTCGACCACGGCGACATCGGCTCGATCGACGGCGACACCCGCTCGACCGACGGCGTCGTCGACGACGGCGATGACATCTCCACCGCGGTGCGCGATGACAAGGTCACGAAGGAGGCCCCCGCGCCCGTTCCGGCCGAGGTGAACCTTCCGGTCGCGGGCTGATCGCTGCCGACGAGAGGAACATCGGAACGGCTGCGTTCCGATGTTCCGATCAGCTCGTCATGGGCTTGACCCACCGCCCCCACTCCGGTTGCCGCGTGTAACCCGCGGCGCCCCAGGCGTGGTGGGCGAGAACGTTCTCCTGCAGCACCATGGCATCGGCCCGGAACGCGCCGAGGCGTGCGAACCGCTTCTCCGCGACGCCGAGCAACGTCGTGCCGATCCCCTTGCGCCGATGCCCGGGATGGACGGCGAGGCGATAGAGATGCGCCCGCCAGCCGTCCCATCCCGCGATGAGAGTCCCGACCATGTCCCCGTCGAGTTCGGCGATCAGCAACGCCTCGGGGTCACGCTCGATCAGCGCCAGCACCTTGTCGGGCGAATCATGTCGATCCGTCCCCTCCGCCGCGTCCAGCCAGAACTCCATCACCCTGGCCACATCCGCGTGCCCGCCGTACCGGACCTGCACTCCGAACTCACCCATGGCAGAAAGCTAGCAGTGTGCACCAATTGTTCGCTTTTGCTCTGTTCATGGGGATTTCGCGGAGGATCTGGTTGGTAGGGCCGACGAGTTCTGCCCCAGCCGTACGCCTGAAGCTCGGTTCGAGCGGGGTGTGACTGTGGGCCGGCCCTCCGAGCCGGGTGCTCGGAGGGCTTTCGCCTGGGTCAGGTGAACTGGGTCAGGTGAGCTGGGCCGGGAGGGCTCTGGTGTGCAGGACGGTCAGGGTGGTCACGGCTCGGGTGAGGGTCACGTAGAGGCGGGCGAGGCCGCGGGGTTCGGCTTCGACGATGTCGGTGGGTTCGACGACGATGACGTGGTCGTATTCGAGGCCCTTGGCGAGGGTGGCGGGGATGACCAGGAGACGGCGGTCGCCGGTGGAGTCGGGGCCCAGCACGCCGTGGTCGACGTCGGTGAGGGCGGCCGACACGGCGGGGACGGCGGCGTCGGGCACGATGACGCCGATGGAGCCCTGCCGGGCCAGGATCTCGCCGACCGCGGTGGCGAGGGCGGCCGGGAGGTCGGTGGCGTGCCGTACCGAGAGGGAGCCCGCGCCGGGGCGGAGCGAGCGCGGGGCGGCGAGGTCGGGGGCCACCGAGGGGAGCAGGCGCGCGGCGTAGTCGAGGACCTCGCGGGGCACCCGGAAGCCCAGGGTCAGCTCGGTCACCTCGCCGGACGGCTGCCCGAGGTGTTCGAGCACGTCGGTCCAGGAGCGGGTGGACCAGGGAGTGGTCCCCTGGGCGAGATCGCCGAGCACGGTGGCCGAGCCCGTACGGCAGCGCCTGCCGAGCGCGCGGAGCTGCATGGCGGAGAGGTCCTGGGCCTCGTCCACGACCAGGTGACCGATGGACGGCGTGCGCTCGATCAGGTCGCCCAGCTCGTCGAGCAGGGCCGCGTCGGCGGGTGACCAGACGGCCGACTTCCAGGAGCGGGCCGGCTTGGTCCACGGCAGCAGCTCGCGCTCCTCGGGCGTGAGGTCGGACCTGGCGGCGGCGGCGAGGAACTCGGGCTCGGACAGCAGGCGGAACAGCACCTGTTCGGGGACCAGCTTCGGCCAGACCGCCTCGACGAGCTGCTTGACGGGCTTGGACCTGGCCACGGCGTCCTGTACCCGGTCGTCGGGTGACTCGCCGCGCTGCTCCATCCGGACCAGGACGGCATGGGCCAGCCGCTGGGCGAGGGAGGCGCGGCCGGGGCCGTACCTGGTGGTGCCGCGCAGCGAGGCCACGATCTCGCGGACCTCGTAGTCGGGCACCCGGTGGCGGAAGGAGCCCTTCGCGAACAGCAGGCCCTCGGTGGGTTTGACGATGTGCGCCCACAGGGCCCGCTTCAGCACGGCGGCCATCCGGGCGTCGCCCTTGAGCGTGGCGACCGCGGGGTCCTCGTCGGCGGCGTGCGGGCCGAGGATGCCGGCGATCGTCGTCTGGCCGACCTTGATCTCGCCCAGTGCGGGCAGGACCGAGGAGATGTAGGAGAGGAAGGCCCGGTTGGGTCCGACGATCATCACGCCGGCGCGATGCAGCTTCTCGCGGTGGGTGAAGAGCAGGTAGGCGGCCCGGTGCAGGCCGACGGCGGTCTTCCCGGTGCCGGGGGCGCCCTGCACGCACACGGTCTGGCCGAGCGCGGCGCGCACGATCTCGTCCTGGTCGGGCTGGATGGTGGCGACGATGTCGCGCATCGGGCCGGTGCGGGGACGTTCGATCTCGTCTGTGAGGATCTTGGAGGCGTGCAGGGTGCCGCCCTGGTCGAGCGGTTCGTCCTCGAAGGCGGTCAGGTCGCCGCCGTGGTAGCCGAAGCGGCGGCGGAGCGCGACGTCCATCGGTTCGGACGGGCTGGCCTGGTAGAACGCCCGGGAGACCGGAGCCCGCCAGTCGATCACCAGGGCACGGCTGTGGGTGTCGTGGACGTGCCTGCGGCCGACGTAGACGGTGCCGGGCAGGTCGTCGCGGACCGACCGGTCGAGGCGGCCGAAGAACAGCGGGGTGTCCGGGTGATCGGCGAGCGCGGCGACCCGCGTGTCGAGCAGGCCCTGCAGGATCTGCTGGGAGACCCAGTCGCCGGCGGCGTCGGCGGAGAGCGACTGGGCGTGCTCCCGCATGGCGGTCAGGGCCGCGCGCGAGGTGGCGAGGTGGGCGCGCTCCCCGGCGAGCACCTGCTCCGGGTCATCGGCCGGGTGGTCGGTTGAATGGTCGGCTGGGTCGGGGGCTGGTTCGCCCTCCTGTATATCGGGGGAGAGCTGGTGTGCGGGCATGCGAGGACGGCTCCTGTTCTCTGGCCGGGGAATGGCGAATCAACCAGCCTAGCCCAGAGCCGGAGAATGCATCCAACGGATAAAAGGCGGGTACCCCAAGGGGGTGACTCGTGCCCGCGTCGTTGTCTCCCCCTTCATTCCCTTCGTGGCGGTGTTGCTGCTCGCCGCGCTGTGGGGTTTCTCGGTGTTCGCCGGATGGGGTCTGGCGGCGTTCTGCGCCGACGGGGAACTCGCGCGGGACTGTACGGCCAGGCTGCGGTCGGTCTCCACCTTCTCGGGGGTGTTCGCCGTGGTCGGGGCCTGTTGCACGGCGGTGGCCTGGGTGCGGCCGACGCGGCGGTGGTCCATGCCGTTCATGATCGCCGCGGTCGTCGCCTGGGTGCTGGCGGAAGCCGTATTGTTCGTCGGCGGAATGCTCGTCAGGTAACCATTCCTGCACCCTCCGTCAAAGTCCCGAAATTTCGTGAGAAAATCGGGCATTCCTCGTGAATAGCGCCGATCATGGGGGTATGCCGCAGTTGGCCAGCATGGGGCCGAGCTAGGGGGTGGTTGGATTGTCCAGCGACCGGAGGAACCGCGGAATCTCCTGGACCTGACCGCGATGACGTGTTCGGCGCGCGGATGAGCGTTATTCGCCGGCGAGCACGTCGTCAGCGTCAATGATCTGGTAGGCGTACCCCTGTTCGGCCAGGAACCGCTGGCGGTGCGCCGCGAAGTCCTGGTCCACCGTGTCCCTGCTGACCACCGAGTAGAACCGCGCGCCCCCGCCGCCCGTCTTCGGCCGGAGCACCCTGCCCAGCCGCTGCGCCTCCTCCTGGCGTGACCCGAAGGTGCCCGAGACCTGGATCGCCACCGACGCCTCCGGCAGGTCGATGGAGAAGTTCGCCACCTTGGAGACGACCAGCACCTGGATCTCCTTGTCGCGGAACGCCTGGTAGAGCCGCTCCCGCTCGCGCACCCGCGTCTCACCCTTGATCACCGGCGCGTTCAGGTGCTCGGCCAGCTCGTCGAGCTGGTCGATGTACTGTCCGATCACCAGCACCTGGTCGCCCAGATGCCGTTTGACCAGCGCCTCGGTGACCCGCGTCTTCGACGGGGTGGTCGCGCAGAACCGGTAGCGCTCCTCGGACTCCGCCATCGCGTAGGTCAGCCGCTCATCGTCGGTCAGCGTCACCCGGACCTCCACGCAGTCGGCGGGCGCGATCCAGCCCTGGTTCTCCATCTCCTTCCAGGGCGAGTCGTAGCGCTTGGGGCCGATCAGCGAGAACACGTCGCCCTCGCGGCCGTCCTCGCGCACCAGGGTGGCGGTGAGCCCGACGCGGCGCCGGGCCTGGAGGTCGGCGGTCATCCGGAAGATCGGCGCGGGCAGCAGGTGCACCTCGTCGTAGATGACCAGGCCCCAGTCGCGCGCGTCGAACAACTCCAGGTGCCGGTAGACGCCCTGCCGCCGGGTGGTCATCACCTGGTAGGTGGCGATGGTGACCGGCCGGATCTCCTTCTTCGCGCCGGTGTACTCGCCGATCTCGTCCTCGGTCAGCGAGGTGCGCTTGATCAGCTCCTGCTTCCACTGGTGGGCGCTCACCGTGTTGGTCACCAGGATCAGCGTGGTGGCCTGGGCGTGCGCCATGGCGGCGGCCCCCACGATCGTCTTCCCCGCGCCACAGGGCAGCACCACGACGCCGGAACCGCCGTACCAGAAGGAGTCGGCCGCCTCGCGCTGGTAGGGCCGCAGGGTCCAGCCGTCCTGGTCGAGCTCGATCGCGTGGTGCTCGCCGTCGACGTAACCCGCCAGGTCCTCGGCCGGCCAGCCCAGCTTGAGCAGCGCCTGCTTCAGGGTGCCGCGCTCGGAGGCGTGGACGGCCACCGAGTCGGCGCCCAGCCGTTCGCCGAGCAGCGGCTGGATCTTCTTGGAGCGGAGCACCTCCTCCAGCACCGCGCGGTCCGTGCTGGTCAGGACGAGCCCGTTGACCGGGTCCTTCTCCAGCCGGAGTCTGCCGTACCGCGCCATGGTCTCGGCGATGTCGACCAGCAGCGCGTGCGGGACCGGATAGCGGCTGTGGCCGATGAGCGCGTCGACCACCTGCTCGGCGTCATGGCCCGCGGCTCGCGCGTTCCACAGGGCGAGCGGGGTGATCCGATAGGTGTGCACGTGTTCGGGAGCGCGTTCCAGCTCGGCGAACGGCGCGATCGCCTTGCGGCACTCGTCGGCCGCGGCATGGTCGACCTCCAGCAGCAAGGTCTTGTCCGACTGAACGATCAGCGGGCCGTCGGTCACAGATGTCTCCCCGGTATCGGTACTGCTACCGCCTATCCAACAAGACTCTGAGCTGGTTCAATCCCCGAATCAGTCGAACGCGCCGTTGACTCCTGCGATCACGAACGCGACGATGCCCACGATGACCAGCGCGAAGTTGATGCCGATGGCGATCCAGGCCCACTTGAGCAGGTTGCTCGCCCGCCGCGGCTCGATGTCGGCCTTGCTGAGCGCGATGCCCGACAACACCGCTCCGGCGAGGCCGCCCGGGGTGATGTAACAGCTCATCGCCAGCACGATGCTGATCACCAGGGCCACGATGGCGTGCGTGCGCGGCCCCTCGGTGCCCGGACGCGGCGGCTGGCCGTATCCGTAGCCGTAGGGGGCCTGCCCGTAGGGGTTCTGCTGGCCGTAGAGCGGGTCCTGGTAGCCCTGGGGCGGCTGGGTGGGCGGGCCGTACCCGCCGTCCTTTGGTCCGTAGCCCGGCTGGGCGTAAGCCGGCTGGCCGTAACCAGGCTGGCCGTAGCCCGGCTGACTGTAGCCGGGCTGGCTGGGCTGGCCGTACGAAGGCTGGCCGTACGAAGGCTGCTCGTAGCCCTGCTGCCCGTAGCCCTGCTGGCCTTGTCCCTCGGGACCAGAGGGGTAGGGCGGCTGGTCGGCGTCTCTGGGGGCCTGCCAGTCGTCGGGGTTCCGCGGGTCCTCGGGGTGACTGCTCACTATCGAATCTTTCACTCTCTGTCGTACCGGTGGTCAACAGATACCACGATATTGGGCTCGCCGAGCAGGCCCTACAGGGTTCGACCCCCGGAACGGGCCCACGCGGAGGGCCGTGGGCCTCTCCGCGTGGGCCCGTCCGTGGGGGCCCGTCTCAGAACGGCCAGTCGCCGGACCGGCCGGACTCGATCAGCGGGATCATCGCGAACGCGCCGTCGGACAGCCCGCCGAAGGTGTGCCGGCCGGGCCCGTCCGCCCCGTGCCCGTGCTCGTAGCCGCCGAGGTTCCAGGTGTAGACCGGCACCGACGCGGGGACCGCCGCCGTCGGCCGCTCGCCGCGCCGCCCCGGCCAGGTCTGCTCGTCGGTGACGATGACGACCCGGTCGTGGCCGCCATACCACTGGCGTACGGCGTGCGCGGTGTTCGTGCCGCCCAGGTTGCCGAACCGGCCGACCACCTTGAGCACGGACTCCCCGGCGGCGAACCGCACGTGCGCGCTCACCGTGCCGAACTGGATCAGATCGGCGCTCGCGCACCGCAGCGCCAGCGCCGCCCCGAACACCGCCGCCGCGTCGGCGCGGGTCAGCTTCGACCTGGCCGACATCGTCGAGAACATCGAACCGGAGCGATCCACCAGCACCAGCGTGCGCCCCGGCAGCCGCGGCACGTTGCCCAGCGACAGCCCGAGCGCCCGCTCCAGCGCCCCGGCCCAGCGACCCGAGGGAGCCGCCCGGCAGGCCGCGAGGAACCGCATGGGCAGCACCCGGGAGCCGCCGACCCGGACAGGGTCGGCCAGCCCCGCGGCCACCTCCGCGGCGACGTCGTCGGGCAGCCCCGCCTCGTCGAGGTTGCGCAGGTTGCGCAGCCTGGCCAGGTAACCCATCGACGGCAGGATCGTCCGCCACGCCTGCCCGTCCATCGGCCCCTGGAGCCAGCCCGCCAGCGCCTCCCACGTCATGCCCGCCGTACGCAGCCGGTCCGCGGCGTCGGGACGGCCGAGCAGGGCACGCCGCTCCGCGACCGGCAGCGCGAGCAACTCGGCACGCCGGCGCAGCGTGGCCAGCGACGCCGGGACCTCGGCGCCGCCGTGCCGGCGGTCGATGGCGTGCCTGAACAGGTCGCCCTGCTCGGGTGTGCCCGGTGCGGGGTGGGTCAGCTCCAGCACGTCGGCGAAGCGGAAGGCCCGGCCCGGCGCGTCGTACTTGGCCAGTGACCGCTCGTCGTAGAGCCGCCTGACCGCGTCCGCGACACCTCTCTTGACCGGCTGGGGGAGGGCGCGCCCGTAGCGTCCGATCCAGTAGGCGAGCAGCTCACCGGGTTCGTCGGCACGACGCAGCGCCAGGTCGATCACCTGCCGGTTGCCGCCGGCGAGACCGGCCTGGGTCCGCGCCCTGACCATCTCCGCCGCCGCCACGACGCTCGCCGAGCGCAGGTGGGCGCCCCGCCGCAGCCAGGCGACCAGGCGGGCCAGCCATTCGGCGTCGGTGACGGCCAGCCCGTGGACCAGCTCGCGGAAGCGGTCGTCGCGGTCGGCGGCGGCCTCGTAGAAGGTGTCCTCGCCGACCATGTTCGAGACTGCGAGAAGAAACAACTCGGTTCGCGGATCCCGCTTGAACCCGGTCGCCCCCTCGAACGTCCGGGGCCTGTTGGAAACGTTGAACCTGGACATGACGAAAACACCACCTCTCTTCGAATAATGAAACGCGCCCGAGATCGGACAATGGGGCTGCGGTGAATAGTCCGGTGCTCTTCCTGGCTGAGCTACGGCTTGCGCCGGAGGGATTCGAACCCTCGGCATCCGGATCCGAAGTAACCGCCGCCCGCGCATCGGGCGCGTGGCAGGTGAGGCCCTCCCGAGGTCAGGCCGACGAAGGCGTCAGGTGTCCTGGGCCGCTGGACGACACCCGCGTGACGTGGAGCGGGTGACGGGATTCGAACCCGCGTCTCCCCAGTAAGAGGAAGTAGCCCTCGCCTGCGCACCGGGAGGGGGTGCGTCAGCTGAGACGGGGCCGCGATCCGGCGCGGCTGTCCTCGTATTCCGGCAACCGCATCGCACCCTCCGTCTCCTTGTTTGCCATTCGTTCCTGGAATTACTGTGCCGCATTACCCGGGAAGGGTGCAATCACTTTTCAATTGACGTCGGAGACGCCGGTGATCCGGTGCAGCGCGAAACGGTGCACGGCCGCCCTGGTCTCGTCGTAGGCGGTGAGATAACCGCCCTCCATCCGGGCGGGTTCGAGGATGCGGCTGGTGGCGTGGCCCTGGCTGTCGAGATAACCGATCCACACCCGGGCGCCCTGGCGGATGGCGTCCTGCAACGCGGTGATCGTGGCGGTGGCGGGGGAACGGGGCACCTGGCCGCCGGGTGCGTCGATCGGTGACCGCCTGGCCTGGTGCGCGGCGTCTCCGGCCCGCAGCGCGCGGACCGCCGCCGTCACCACCTCGCGGTCGAGCCCGCTGACCAGCACGGCGGGACGGGCGAGCGGCGGCACCTCGGTACGGCGGGCGTCGAGCTGGGTGACGATCACGTCGCCGTCGAGCGACTCGGCGACCGGCGAATAGCCCATCGAGCGCAGGCCGTCGATCAGCGCCGCCCGCGACGACCTGGAGGCGATCACGGTGGGCGCCAGCCGGCGCATCCGGAGCGGGATCGCCCGCTTGTCGGCCATCACCTGGTCGAGCAGGGCGGGGTCGTCACAGCGCACGTAGGCGCTCGCCGTACCGACCTTGATCCGGCCGTGTCTGCGGGCCACGTCGGTGACCAGGTAGTGCAGCGGTTGCGGCACGGGCGTGGTGGAGTGCCGGGCGAGCATGACCAGCAGCTCGTCGGCGCTCTGCCCGGCGTCGAGCGCCCGGCGGACCGAGCCCTCGCCGAAGCGGTAGACGGTCGCGCCGCCGGTGGACTCCACATCGGCGCTGAGGGCGAGCCACCGGCGCAGCTCGCTGGTCAGCGGCCCCGGCGCGACGGCGGTCAGGTCGGCCTGGAGCAGCACATGGTCGACGGGCTCCGGCAGCAGCGGCGCCAGCACCTTGGCGGCGAGCGTGAAGTCGCCGGCGGCGAGGGCCCGCCCGTGGGCGGACAGCGTGCCGAGCCCGGTCATCCCGAGCTGCTCGGCCTCGCGCAGCGTGAACGCCAGGAGCTGGTCGCGGTAGGGCCCGCGGCGGCGCGGCTGCTCCCAGGCGAGCCGCTCGCGCACCGACGCGACGTCCGGGGCCAGCCCGCGGGCCCCGGCGGCGAGCACGCCCAGCGTGGTCCCCCGCACCTCGGGTGCGGCGGCCCGGCGCAACTCGGGCGTCAGCACGTTCAGCAACCGGTCACGATCGTCGCGCTCGCCCACCAGGCCGGGCACCCGGTCCATCGTCAGCCAGCTCTCCGCGAGCACCGCCCAGCGGTCCTCGGTGGCCTTGATCCGCCACCCGTCGTACGCCGGGGTGGGCAGCCACTCCCCGTCGACGTTGCCGTTCGCGACGACCAGCCCGGCGGCGTGCGCCACCTCCATCACCAGCGCGGCCGACCACTCGGGCAGCTCCAGCAGCTGCGCGACCCGCTTCAGATCCCGTACGGCGAGCCCGCCCGCGCGCAGCACGCCCGGCGCGTCGAGGCTCCACCGCTCGCACAGCTCCTCCACGGTGCGGACGAACGTGAACGCCTGACCGGCGGCGGTCCGGTCGGCGAGCGACTGGTCGCGTTCGGTCCCGCGCAGTTCGGGGGGCGACGGGCAGAGGTCGCGATGGACCCGCCCGCCGCGCAGGTGGACGGCGACCTCGCGGGGGAGCGCCACCGTCTCCGCACCGGTCGCGCCGAGCAGGCCGCGGGCGAGCAGCTCCTCGATGGGTGAGCGGGCGGTGTCGACGCGCACCTCGCGCCTGGCGTTCGGCACCCGGCCGGTGGCGGGCCCCCACGCCAGCTCGTCGAGCGCGGCCCGCGCCTGCGGTGACACCTCCGCCACCAGGCGCGCCACCAGCGACGGCTCGCTCAGCAGCTCCGCCAGCCCTTCCTTGGACCCGGAACCCCCGTCGTCCCCGTCGCCGCCGACGATGTCGTCGATCAGCTCGCCGAGCCGCTCCGGCGGGTAGTGACGGAACACCTCGGTCGCGGGCGGCCCGAACCCGGCGGGGGCGTCGAGCGCCTCCCGCACACCGGGGGCGGGCGCCAGCGCGTTGTCGGGCCCGTACGCCAGGGCCAGGGTGCGCAGCCGGTCGACCGTCTTGCTCAGCGTGCCCTGGAAGCCGGTTTTGCCCGGCTCGGCCAGTGCTCGGGCGGCGAGGGCGCGCAGTTCGCCCATGGAGACGGGGGAGGGCAGCAGGACGAGGGTCTCCAGGATGGCGAGGGTGAACCGGTCGAGCCGGTCCAGCGCCCGGCCGGTGGCCGACGGCGTCGTGGCCCGCGCGGCGAGGCCGGGCAGGTGGGCGGGCACCGGGGTGACCAGTTCGGGGCGCGCGGTCACCAGCGCGCGCAGCTCGTCGTCATTACGGCCGCGCAGCCAGTCGGCGAACTCCGCACTCACCTTTCCAGAACCCCTTCGACCCTCACGTCCGGCTGAAAGGCCGGGCTCGCCTTCTCATGGTATGGCGCGAAACCAGCTGGTCATGATCGTGCGACGGACGAAAGTGACGAGGGGTGGGGAATACCTGATATCGCGGCGAAGGGGTCGCGGAGCGCGGCGCACAGGAGGAAGATGTCCAGCGTGATCGAGCGTGCTGACCTGCTCGTTCTGGACTACGTCAGCAGGGCGGCCGACATCGCCCACGGCGTGCTGCGCCAGGACCAGCGGCTGGACTTCGTCCGCGTGCTGCGCGCGCGGATCGAGCGGGAGCGGTCGGGCACCGTCGACGCCAGGGCCGTGGGCAGAATCCTCGCCAGGCTCGGCGAGCCCGCCGAGCTGGTCCGCGCGGAGGTGCGCCGCCTGTCCGCGGCCGCGGAGCCGGAGCCGAAGCCGGCGCCGGAGCCGCACCCGACGACCGTCCCCATCCCCGGCTACCCCGACGGGGCGGAGCACAGCACAGCCGTCTTCCCCCGGATCGTCGACGACACCGAGAGGCAGCGGCGGCCGGTGCCCGCGCGGGGCCGGGTGCCCGCCGGTCGCCCGGTGGTCCGGCAGCGGTCCCGGCTGCTGCCCGGCAGCCGGTTCCGCCGCGCGGTGATGGCCGGCGCCAACCCGATGGCCACCGAGGGCCGGGACGCGCGCACGATTCTGAAGGAGTACCGCCGCGAGGTCGCCGGGATGCTCCTGCTGGTCGTGGCGGCGTTGCTGGTGCCGTTCCGGCTGCCGTCCGTCGAGATCTTCCCCGTGCCGCTGCTGGTGTGGGCGCTCGCCACGGTGGTCGTGCTGTCGAGCGAGGGCTGGAACCTGCGCGACCGGCTCATCGGGCTGGGCGCCCCGCCGTTCGCCGCGATCTTCGGCGGGCTGCTGTTCGGCGGCATCCGCGCCGCGGGCGGTGACGCCGGCTTCCAGGGGCTGCTGAGCGAGTTCTTCGGGCTGGGCGGCGTGCTGTTCATGCTGGGCGCCGCGGGCGGTGTCGGTCTGCTCGCCTACCGGCTGCTCAACCCGCCGCCCCGATCGTCCCGCGAGCGGCGGTGACGGGGAGCAGGCCGAGCGCCAGGCGCACCCAGGCGGTGACGAACCGGTCACGTTCCGCGCGGCCGGGAGGCTCGCCGACGGTCTCCTGGAACAGCTGGTAGTTGACCACGGAGCCGCCCAGCACGGCGGCGATGCCCGGCCAGTCGACGTCCGCGTCGGCGTATTCGGGCTGGGCGAGGAACCAGGCGGTGATGGCGTCGAACATGGGTTGCAGCAGGCCCTCGCGGACGATGACCACCAGTTCGGGGAACTGGCTGAGGTCCCGGAAGAACACCCGGGTCAGCTCGCGCTCCGCGCGGACCTTGGCGAGACCGGCCTTGCACAGCCGGGCCAGTCGCTCCTCCAGGTCGACCGAGTCACCCACCTCGGTGACCTCGGTCAGCGTCTCGGCGATCTGAGTCCTGGTGCGCGCGGCGTGCTCGTTCACCGCCGCGGCGAGCACCTCGTACTTGGACTTGAAGTGCCGGTAGAGCCCGCCCGCGCCAGGGGAGAGCCCGGCCGCGGCCTCGATCTCGGCCACGGACGTGGCCGCGTAGCCCCGGTCGGCGAACAGCCGCAGGGCCTCGTCGACGATCCGCTCTCGCGTGGATCTGGTCATCTCGTGCCGTACCTCCGCCAAGACCCTAACGGGCATCGAGGTGTGCTGCGGCGTTGGGCATGTCTGGATAAGGAAGTCCTTTCAACGCTCCCACAACCAGGCTCGATTAGCGCGGCTCGCAGGGGTTTGGCATGCTGCTGGGATGTATTCGGTGGGATTTGACCTGGATTTGACATTGGCTGACACCCGGTCAGGGATCGCGGCGGTCTATGACGCCTTGGCGCTGCGCCTCGGAGTGCCGATCGACAGCGCGGTCGTGATCTCCCGTTTGGGCCCCCCACTGGAGACCGAACTCGCCTACTGGCTACCCGAGTCGGAGATCCCCGCGGCGGCCGACATGTATCGGGAGATGTACGAGGGGATCGCGGTGCCCGAGACGACTCTCATGGCGGGCGCCCGTGCGGCTGTGGACGCGGTGCACGAGGCCGGTGGGCGGGTCATCGTCGTCACCGGAAAGAACACGGCCGACGCTCGCCGTACGCTGGACGCGTTGGGCCTTGTGGTCGAGGCCGTGGAGGGTTCGGTGTTCGGCGCGGAAAAGGGCAGCGCGCTCGCATCCTTCTCCGCGGGAGCCTATGTTGGAGATCATGTCGCCGACATCGCGGCGGCGCGGGCGGGTAACAGCGTCAGCGTCACCGTGGCGACCGGCCCTTATACCGGTGAGGAGCTACGTGAGCATGGTGCCGATGTGGTGCTCGGCGACCTGACCGAGTTCGGCGCTTGGTACGACGGCTGGCGATCGGAAGCGGCTTTCGCCTGATTTCTCGGTGAAATACACGGTCGCTTGTCGGCCCGGGTGGGCATAACCTACAACCATTCACCTTTCACGACAGTCTGAACGAGGTCAGCCCTGTGCCGAGTGGCAAGGTCAAGTGGTACGACGCCGACAAGGGATTCGGCTTCCTCACCCGCGATGACGGCGGTGAGGTATTCGTGCATTCTTCCGCGCTGCCCGGCGGCGTGGACTCGCTAAAGCCCGGTCAGAAGGTCGAGTTCGGCGTGGCCGAGGGCCGTCGCGGTCAACAGGCGCTGTCGGTCCGCGTACTCGACCAGCCGCCGACGCTGGCCAAGACCAAGGCGAAGGGCAAACGGAAGAAGCCCGACGAAATGGTCGTCATCGTTGAGGATCTCATCAAACTCCTCGACGCCGTGTCGACGTCCTACCAAAAGGGCAAACACCCCGACGCCCCCCACGCGAAGCAGATCGCGACGGTCCTGCGGGCGGTGGCCGACGACCTTGACGCCTGACCGCCCACGCTGACGGGGCAGCCGCACATCGTGAGGCTGCCTGTGCACCTGTGCGTTCTGCATCGAGTGTGGATGGACTCGATGCGGAACGGTGGTCGCGATTCGCCAGGCGTCCAGGCGGGCAGGCGGGTACGGGCGGCGGGGACCTCCTGGGTGTCGTCGGCCGACATAATCGACAAATGTTCGACTACGGGGTCTCTGGATACAGGCCGGCATGGCTGACTGACCGTTCGGCCATCACTGCCGCTCATGGTCGGAGATTGGCCCTGCTGGCAGGGAGGAGGCTGACTCGCGCCCTGCTGGTGTGGGATCTCGATGAGGACGCGTGGTTCGCCGATGGGCTGGTCCTGCTGGGCTTCGAGGGTGAGCAGGTCGAGATCGTGCACACGAAGTTCGATGAAATCTCGATCACGTGGAACACCGTTGATCCGGCTCAGCCGTTGGATTGGGCCGGAGAGGGATTCCGGCTGGCGTGGCGAGAGGGCGCATTCTCGGAACTGGCCGCGTTGCAGGGGCAGCAGCTGCAAGCCGTGGAGCTTCTCGAATGGGTAGAGGATGACATGGCGGAGGGGACGCTGTCCGTCGGCTTCGCCTTCCCGGACGACTGGGTGACGATCTACAACGCCCTCGACGAGAACGGCATGGAGTTCGGGGTTCCCGATCACCGCTACACACGCCACAAGCTCGGCGGGTAGCGACAGCTCACACGATCACCTGGCCACATCAGCCGGCCGCCGGACAGCCCACGTGCCCGCCGTACCCGGACTCCGTCCCGAGGAGGGCGCAGCCCCGAGAGTCGCGCGGCGCGGCCCTGGGTGACGACCGTGGCTGCCGTCCGCTCACCCGTGTGGATTGGTGAGCGGTTTGGTGTGGTTGTGTGGGTCGCCGTGACCGGGCAGCGGCGGTCGCGGGATGAGGTCGGTGGTCGTGGTGTCGCCCGCCTGGTGTGAGCGCGCCAGCTTGGCGTCCCTGGCGCGCAGCCGGGTCCGCCTGACCACCAGCAGCCACACCAGCGCCACCGCCGTCGCGCCCGAGAGGACCGCCAGGGCGGCGGACCCGCTGGAGAACAGCGACATGATGAGACCGAGCAGCCCGCCGAGCACCCAGGCGATCTGCAGCAGCGCCTCCACGACACCGAACGTCGAGGAGCGCACCTCCTCGCCGATCTCCCGCTGCACGATCGCGTCGAGTGCGAGTTTGCCCAGCTCCTGGGCGAACGCCGCGACCAGCGCCACGGCCACCGCGGCCCAGATGTTGAACAGGATCGCGGTGGCGACCCCGGTCGCGGTCATCACCACGAGCGTGAGCAGCACGATGAGCTGCGGCGAGTGGTTGCGGGCCCACGAGGCGATGACGGCCCCCGCGAACCCGCCCGCTCCGGCGGCGGCCGCCAGCACCCCGATCGTCACCTTCTGATCGAGGCCGGGCAGGTGCCCCTCCTGCACGATGAACAGCAGGAAGAACAGCAGGAACCCGGAGAAGACCCGGATCGCCGCGTTGGCCCGCATCGCCTCGGCGACGGCCGGGCCGACGTTCAGCAGGGTCCGCCAGCGGTGTGCGGGCGCGGCCTCCTCGGCCTCGGGTTCGAGGTCGGGCGAGTCGACGTGCCGCGGCAGCCGTACGGCGTAGACACCGGCCAGCAGGAAGAGGGCCATGGTGCCGCGCAGGACCCACTCCGCGCCCAGCCACGCGGTGAGACCGGCGCCGATCGGCAGCGCGATTCCCGCCGTCACCAGGGTGAACAACGCGACCCTCGCGTTGGCGGTGACCAGGCTGATGTCGGCGGGCAGCACGCTCGGCATGATGGCCGCCCGCGAGACGTTGTACGCCTTCGACAGCACGAGCACGCCGAGCGCCGCCGGGAAGAGCGTGAAGGCGTCCTCCGCCACCACGGCCGCCGCCATGGCCCAGCACAGCAGCCCTCTGGCGAACAGCGTGCCCGCCATGACGTAGCGGCGGCCGGAGCGCATACGGTCGAGCACCGGGCCGACGAACGGGGCGACCACCGCGAACGGCGCCATGGTGATCAGCAGATAGAGGGCGACCTGCCCGCGCGCCTCGTCGACGGGCAACCCGAAGAACAACGACCCCGCCAGCCCGACGGTGACCAGCGCGTCGCCGGCGCTGTGCGCCGCGCTCAGCTCGATCAGCCGCCCCAGCCCGGTACGGTCGGCGCCCTTGGCGTGGGTGAGCCGCCTGGCGGCCCGGCCCACCGAACGCGTGCCGCCGGCCGCCGCCGCCCCCGCCTTGCGGGTGCCGCCGACGGCCGCCCTGCTCGCCCTCGCCGTCGCCCGGCCCGCGCCGATCGCCGACTTGGCGAGACGCCGAGTGGCGGTGCCCGCCGTACGCAATGCTCGTTCCCAGCCGCCTGCCACGCATCAAGTCTTACCCGAAGCGCACCGGTTGTGTCCGGTTGGAGACCCCGCGAGCCGAAGAAGGGTGCTGTCAGGTCCCGTGATAGGTGAGAATGAAGGTGTGAACAGGCGAGCCAATACCATCAGCCTTCGGCAGACGCAGCCGGCGGAGGTGGTCTCGTGAGCCGCACCCGGACCCGTACCGCGCCTGTCGACCAGGCCTGTGCCGCGGCCATCGAGCCGGCTCGTGCGGCGGCTCAGGAGATCGCCCGGCCCGGAGAGGTCGGTGAGCACCTCGGCTACGAGAGCGAGGGCGACCGCATCGGCACCCATTACTTCGCCTGCCTGGATCGGGCCTACCGCAACTGGCGCTGGGCGATCACGGTGACGCGTGCCTCCCGGGCGCGAAACGTCACCGTGAGCGAGACGGTGCTGCTGCCCGGCGTGGGGTCGCTGCTCGCGCCGCAGTGGCTGCCGTGGAGCGAGCGGCTGCGGCCGGGCGACCTGGGCGTCGGCGACCTGCTGCCGACCTCGGCCGACGACGACCGGCTGGCCCCGGGCTTCACCGAGACGAGTGAAGACGCCGACCAGCAGATGATTTTCGAGTACGGCCTCGGCCGTGCCCGGGTGCTGTCGGCCATCGGCCGTGACCGCGCCGTTCGCCGCTGGCATTCCGGCGACCCCGGCCCGCACACGCCGTTGGCCCACGCCGCGCCCGCGCAATGCTCGACCTGCGGCTTCTACTGGCCGCTCGCGGGCGCGCTGCGCACGGGCTTCGGCGTCTGCGCCAACGAGTACGCGCCCGACGACGGCCGGGTGGTCGCCGCCGACCACGGCTGCGGAGCGCACTCCGAGGCGATCAAGGCCCCGCCGTCCGCGGAGCAGGCCCCGCCGATCCTCGACGACCTCGGGTTCGACCTCATGGTGGAGGAGGCTGCCGACGCGGGGCCCGTGCTGACGGGTTCCGTCGACGACGCCGACTCCGAGCCGCTCGGCCACTCCTGACCGCCGTAGTACCCCCCTTCCCAGGCGTGCCCGCAGGGCGGCACGCCGACCGAGTGTGAGTTGGCATCCTCATGACCGACATCTTCGCCACCGATCGCGTACGGGCCGCGGTGCTCGCGGCCTGGACGGCGTCACCGGCGCGTTTCCGCGAGGACGCCAACGCCGAAGAGGACTTCGCCCTCGGCGGTTACCGCGACCGGCTGATCGTGGAGCTCGCGCAGAACGCCGCGGACGCCGCGCTGCGCGGTGCGGTGCCGGGCCGGTTGCGGCTGACGCTGCGTGACGGCGTCCTGGTCGCCGCCAACACCGGGGCGCCGCTCGACGCGGGCGGCGTGGAGGGCCTGTCCACGCTGCGGGTCTCCGCCAAACGCGACGAACTGGGCACGGCGGGCCGGTTCGGGGTGGGGTTCGCCGCCGTGGTCTCCGTCTGCGACGCGCCCGAGGTCGCCTCCTGGGCGAGCGGGGCGGTCCGCTGGTCCCGGGAGGAGACCGAGGCGCTGGTGGCCGCCGAGCCGGCGCTGGCCGACGTGCTGGCCGGGCGCGAGGGGCACGTGCCCCTGCTCCGCCTGCCCTTCCCCGCCGACGCGGTCGACGTCCCCGAGGGCTTCGACACCGTCGTACGGCTGCCGCTGCGTGACAAGACCGCCGAGGAGGCGGTACGGCGGATGCTGGCCGAGACCAGCCCCGCGCTGCTGCTCGGCCTGCCCGCGCTGGCCACCATCGAGATCGAGCTCGACGGCGAGGAGCGCACGGTCACCGCCGACGGCTGGCACGTGGTGTCCGCCTCCGGCGACTTCACCCCCGCGCAGGTGGCCGAGCTGCTCGGCGACCGGCCGACCGAGGAGCGCGCCCGGCCGTACTGGCTGGTCCGGTGGGCCGTGCCCGAGTCGGGGCGGCTGCCGGCGAGCGTGCCGCCCATGGTGCACGCGCCGACGCCCAGCGACGAGCCGCTCGACCTGAACGCGCTGCTCATCGCGAGCTTCCCGATGGCCACCGACCGGCGGCACGTCGCCAAGGGGGCGCTCACCGACTTCCTGGTAGAGCGGGCCGCCGACCTCTACCTTGAGTTGCTCGGCACGCTGTCGCGCACTCCGCGCCTGCTCGACCTGGTGCCCGGCCTGATGGGCAAGGGCGAGCTGGACGCCGCGATCCGCCGCGCGATCGTGCGCAGGCTCCCGGACGCCCGCCTGCTCCCCGCCTTGTCACCGCCCGCCGCCAAGCCCACCGGCCCCCGCCGCGCCGACGCCGACCTGGACTTCCCAGCGGATGATGCCGCCGAGGTGCCCGTCGATCAGTCCGCCGGTTCGCCCGCAGAGGTGGACGGCGATGCGGGGCGGCTGGTCGTCTCCGGCCGGGAGGCGGCCGTGGTGGCGGGACCGGCCGAGTTCCTGGAGCGGGTCGCGCCGATGGTGCCGGGGCTGCTGCCCGCCGACTGGCCGTTCCGGCATCCGGCGCTGGCCACGCTGGGCGTACGCCGGATCGACCTCGCCGACGTCGTCGACCTGCTGTCTGGCGACCTGTCTGGCGACGCGGTCGAGGAGAAGGACCCGGCCTGGTGGCGGTCGGTCTACGACGTGCTGCCCGCCGACGACACCGAGGCGCTCGGCGCGCTGCCGGTGCCGCTGGCCGACGGCCGACGGGTGCGCGGACCGCGCGGCACGCTGCTGCTGTCGAACGGCTCCTCGCTCGATCCCGCCGCGCTGGCCCCGCTCGGCCTGCGCGTCGTCCATCCCGACGCGGCGCATCCGCTGCTGCTGCGGCTCGGCGCGGCGGAGGCCACCCCGCGCACCGTGCTTGAGGACCCGCTGACCAGGGCCGCGGTGGCCGAGTCCGTCGATACCGACGATCCGGAGCAGATCGCGCTTGCCGTGCTGTCCCTGGTCGACGCGGCCGGGCTGACCGCCGGCGAGGAGCCCTGGCTGTCGGACCTGGCGCTGCGCGGCGCCGACGGCGACCTCTACCCGGCCGGTGAGCTGCTGCTGAGCGGCGGCGCGCTGGCGGCCGTCGTCGACGCGGACACCCCCTTCGGCACCGCGGCGCCCGAACTGGTCGAGCGGTACGGCCCGCGCGTCCTCGCCGCGGTCGGGGTGCTCGACGGGTTCGCCGTGGCCAACGACTCCGACGTGCTCCTCGACCCCGACGACTGCGACCACGACCTCGACCGCGAGGACGACTGGCTGGACGCCGTCCTCGACCTGCTGCCCGACACCGGCGTGCCGCCGGTCGCCCCGGAGTTCTCCGCCATCCGCGACCTCGAGTACGTCGCCGACTGGCCCGCCGCGCTGGCCCTGCTCACCCGCCCGCCGCTGCGCGCCGCCCTCAACCCGCTGCGCGTGCTCGCCGCCGGTGAGGTCATCGAGGTCCCGTCCTACACGGCGTGGTGGCTGAGCACCCATCCGGTGCTGGCCGGCAGCCTGCCCACCGCGCTGCGCCTGCCCGGCGGCGACCCCCTCCTCATCGGCCTGTACGGCGACGCCCCCGGCGGCCTCGACGAGGCGGCCCTGGCCATGATCGGCGTACGCACCACCCTGACCGCGCTGCTCGCCGGTCATGGCGGCCCCGAGGAACTCCTCGATCTGCTCGCCGACTCCTCGATCGAGGTGGACAGGGCGCAACTCCGTGCCCTGTGGACCGCCCTCGCGGGCGTCGACCCGGCCAGGGCGGCCCCGCCGCGTGCCGTACGGGCGGTGCTCGACGGCGAGATCGTGGTGGCCGACGCCGACTCCTCCGCGGCCGGTCCGGTCGTCGTCGAGGCGCCCGACCTGCTGTCGCTGGTGGCGGCCCGGCCGCTGGTGCTGGCTCCGTTCGACCTGGCGGAGGCGCTGTCGGAGTTGCTCGACCTGCCGCTGGCCGCCGAGGCGGTCACCGGGGAGGTCACGTCGACGGGCGTCACCCGTGACGTGCCGCCCGCCGTACGATCGTTGCTGCCCGGCGCGCCCGCCACGTATGTGGAGCACGAGACGTTGCTGGTGGACGACGTGCCCGCCGCCTGGCGGTTCTTCGACGGGGTCGTGCACGCCTCCGGGGTCGAAGGGCTGGCACGCGGGCTGGCATGGGCGTCCGGCCAGTGGAGCGACCGGCTCGCGGTCTCGGCGCTGCTCCGCGACCCGTCGGCGGTGCCGCTGCTCCTCGCCGAAGCCGACCTCGACAGCCTGGGCGGCTAGGAGCCGTTCAGCCGGCAGATCGGGCGCACCGGCCGCACCGGAGAGGTCGTGGGTCAGTCGGTGGGGAAGCCGGTCACCCAGCGGCGTTGCCACGGGGTCTCGATGGCCCGGTGGTGGTGGTGTCGCCGTGTCCAGGCGACGGCGTCCGAGGGGTCCAGCCCTGCCAGGATGGCGAGGCAGGCGATGACCGTGCCGGTACGGCCGACGCCGCCGCCGCAGGCGACCTCCACCGCGGCGCCCTCGCGCGCCCGCGCGTACAGTGCGCGGATGTGCTCGACGGCCGCTTCCCGGTCGCGGGGCAGCAGGAAGTCGGGCCACTCGATCCAGGCGTGCGGCCAGGACAGGTGCTCCTCGTGGCGGCGGCGCAGGCGGCTGGATCCCAGGTACAGGCCGAAATCGGGCACCGGACCCACCGGCGGCGGACGGCGCAGGCCGCGGCCTCGGACCCAGGACTCGTCCGGGAGGCGAAAGGCATTCGTGAGCGGCGGGGTGGTCATCGGGTCACACTCTCGATCCGTTGCCGGGCGCGGTGATTGGCGACGTTGACGCGGTTGCCGCACAGGCCAGGCATGCAGTAGCGGCGGCGTCCGGCCCGGCTGGTGTCGACGAACACGCCGCGGCAGCCCGGGGTGGCACAGGGGCGGAAGCGCTCATGGCCGAGCGTCCGGACGACACCGAGCAGCCCGATGCCGATCAGCGCCGCCAGTTCGTCGGGAAGTGACGCGCCCGGCGCGGTCGGGACGTACCACTGCCATCCGCCGTCGGCATCGCGGCGCAGCACCGGGGCGAGGCAGGCACGCTTGACCAGCACCATCCCACCGGCGACGGCGTGCTCCTCCGTGGCGGTCTCCAAGATGGCGCGCACCTCCCTGCGAAACAGGTGCACCTGCTGCATGTCGTAGTCGGGCGACGGGCGTGCGTCGAGCCGGAGGTCATGCCCGGCCAGGAAGGCCGCCAGCGTGTCCGGGCCCGGAAGCGCCTCGCCCGTGGTGCTTCGCACAGTGGGCGAGGTATTGACCAGATCGGTCGCCACCGCCGCCCCCACGGCGTAGTCGGTGAGAGAAATCAGCACGTGCCGTCCCTTGGTAAGAGGTATAAAAGGATTATAACCATTACCAACTAGAAGGACGCACTCACACTTCGCCGTCGAAGCCGGCCCGAGGTGAACACCTCCGGGTCACCGCACGCATGGCCGCACGGCGTTGTGAGCCACGCTCCCTGAGGTACCGAAGCGAGGCGCTCCCATCGATACAGATGGCCGTCCCGTAGCTGTGATACGAGATGCACCTGCCGCACCGCCAGGCATCAGGCTGATGCCAGCGTACGAAGTTCGCGAGCGAAGGGCAGGGTACGGGCCTGGTCGGGCAAGGCGTTGATGACTTGCCCGACGGTGCGGTCGTGCTTCTGGTTGGGTGCCCATGACACGGCAGCCGTGTAGGCATGGTCGAGCCCTTCGGCGATGTGACCGTGTCGAATAAGGCCGATGGACTGCATGAGAGAAATGAACCGAATCGGGCCGCGAAGACCTGATGGGTAACCGGCAAGTGCCTGCTGCGCGGCTGAGATCACTTCCTGCTCGGTGCCGACGAAAGCGAGAGCTGCTGTTTGCACGCCGTAGAACCGTTCTTCGGGCCAGCCCCAGATGGAGTGGTGGTCTGCGGTGACGCTGTGGGGCAATCGCTCCAGCACGCCGGCGAGATCGTGCAGGGCGGCCCGGGCGGTGACCTCGTCACCTTGCTCGGCGGCCAGGCGGGCGCGAACCGTGTGTACGCGCGGCAGGCCGGCGTAGGGAAGACCATTTGCGATCTGGGCGGCGTCACCGGCCAGCGTTGAGATGACGGAGGCGGGGTGGCCGGTGATCAGAGCCTCTTCCGCCTCTCGGGCGCGCACCCATACGGCCAGGCCGTGATCGCCGGTGGCGTCGGCGGTCCGACGCGCGGCTGCCCATGACCGAATGGCGGCACTACGTCGGTCCGTCATCCCCATCTCGATTGCCAGCAAAGCCATGAGCTGGGCGGCGATTCGCTGCAGGCCGGTGCGCGTGGGCGAATCGGTGGCTCTGTTCAGACGTCGGGAGACTTCCGCGAGGTCTGCCGTCACGTTGCCGATAAGAGTGCCTGCGGGTTGGGTGCTCAGAAGGTAGCCGTATTCCCATACGGTTTCGTCCCACGAGTCGAGATCGAATTCCGTGCGGTCTTCCGAAGGCTCACCACCCGACAGGAGCGTCTCAAGGGCGTCCACGGGGATGACTGCTCCGGCGGTGAGCGCGGTAAGAAGCTGAATCGCGGCACGCCGATACATGTCATCATCTCCATCGCGAGATGCGGGATTCTCGTGCAAAGTACCCACGCGTAAGCGGTTTGACTCGGAGGTGGCGTTCAGGCGGGTGATTGTGTCGTACAGGGCGGTGAGGACGCCGCCGGCGTCGTAGACCTGGTCGAGGCGGGGGATCACCTCCGGTGGGGGTGTGCGTTCACCGCGTTCCCATTTGGCGAGGTTGGAGAAGTCGGTGTAGAGGGCGTCGGCTGCCCGGCGTAGTGCCTTCCTGGGCTCGCTCTCCCGGCACTGGCGCATCACGGCGCCGAACAGGTGCCACGGGGAGATGTTCGGGTCGATCGGAGCTGCCGCCATGAGGTTCCTCACGATCGTGGTCGGGCGCGGCCACAAGTGACCACACGTGAGGGCTGCCGCCACCTCCGCTCACTCTTTACGATCGTACTGTTACACAACGTGTTCGCGGCGAGTGAATGGATAGACGGGCCTCGTCGGCCCGGGCTCGCCGTACGTGCGCTGATCATGCCGGGTCGAGTGACGATCGGGTCCGTGAGCGGCTGCGAGAGCATCCGTCTTGTCAGGAAGGGCAACCAGCATGGGCAAGCATGAAGGTGACGGAAACACCGACAAGCCCGTGGAGAAGCCGGAACCGGCTCCATCGACAGGGGACGGGCTCCGGCCGGACAAGCCCGGCAAGCACGAGAAGCCGGGGAAGAAGTGAGTGCCGAGGATCTTGCCGATCGCCTGCCGGATCTCGACGGCCGGTGGCGCGACGCCGTACGCGCGGTGCCCCGGCACCTGTTCATCCCCGACAGGGCGTGGTGTCTTCCCGGTGAAGGGCCGGGCTACCTGATCGACCGGGCCGCCGAGCCCGCCGGCTGGGAACATGCGGTGGGCTCGGCGGAGTCGGCGATCGTGACACAGATCGCCGACGGTGCGACCGGCGTGGCCGAGGGCAGGGGCGAGTACACCTCCTCGGGATCGGCTCCCGGCGTGGTCGCGGCGGAGCTGGGGCTGCTGGACCCTTATGACGGCGACGAGATTCTGGAGGTCGGCACCGGCACGGGGTGGACGGCCGCGCTGCTGTCGCATCGTCTGGGGGATGAGAACGTCACCAGCGTCGAGATCGATCCGTCGGTGCTCGCGGTGGCGGAGGAGAACCTCAGGAAGGCCGGGCGGTCCCCGCAGCTGGTGCTGGGCGACGGGACGAAGGGTCACCCGGAGGCTGCGCCGTACGATCGGGTGCATGTGACCTGCGGGGTGCGGGAGGTGCCGTACGCCTGGGTCGAGCAGACCCGGCCCGGCGGGGTCATCGTCCTCCCCTGGATAGCCGGCTGGGAGGGGGCGCACCTGGTCGGGCTGACGGTGACCGGGGACGGCACCGCCGTGGGGGTGTTCCACCGGGCGTGCGGCTTCATGCCGTTGCGGTCGCAGCGGTGGGCGCACCCTTTGCTGGAGGGTGACTTCCGGAGGTCGTCGACGCTGCTCGACCCGCGCCGGGTGGTGCGTTCCTCCTATGGTGCGGAGGTGGCCGTCGCCGGGATGCTGCCGAGAGTATGCGGTACCTACGCCGAGGAGGAGGGCGGCGGGTTCCGTGTCTGGCTGTGGTCGGAGGACTCCGAGGCCAACGCGCGTTACTCGCCGGAGTACAAGCGGATCGCGGTCTGGCAGCGAGGAGCGCGTGATCTGTGGGAGGAGTTGGCGGCCGCGTTCCTGCGGTGGGTCTCCTGGGGCAGCCCTGACCGGGACCGCTTCGGCATGACGGTCACTCCCGAGGGCCAGCACATCTGGCGTGACACTCCTGGCAATCCGGTCATCTCGCCTGTCGTCGGCCCCTGAGGGTCAGATTCATCCTCGCCCAGCGGCGTCCGCGAAGGACAGCGCCTGGGCTCAGCAGGATCTGGTCAGCCCGGGGGGACGGTGGTGCTGGGTTCGATCGGCTGCTGGGTGGGGCCGGGGGGGCGTTTGCGGTCGCGGCGGCGGATGAAGAGGAGGCCGAACGCGCCGCCGCCGATGCCGGCCACGCAGGTCCAGATCCACCATTGGTGGTCGGGGGACGGCTGGATGATCAGCAGCACGACCAGGGCCGCCGCCCACAGGGCCGTGCCGACGAGGATCGTGGCCGTGTCGTTGGTCTGCAACGGCTCGATCTCCGGGCGGCGGGGCTCGTTCACGTGATCCAGCCTAGGCGACGGTGGCCGTGGATCGCGAAAGGGCACAGATCTGTCTCAAATCCATCAAATTACCCGTAGATGCCTTTCCTAGGGTGATACCGGCTGGGACTCTGCGGCCGTGAAAGACACCACCCTCCCCCCGTCGGCTGGCCGTACCGGCTTCGGGGGATCCCTTGACCGTTTCTTCCAGATCACCGATCGCGGCTCCACCTTCGGCGCCGAGGTCCGGGGCGGCCTGGCCACCTTCTTCACCATGGCGTACATCGTGGTGCTCAACCCGATCATCATCGCCACCGTGCCCGACGATACCGGCCAGTTCCTCGGCGACGGCTCGGCTCCGAACTTCCCGCTGGTCGCCGCGGCCACCGCGTTCGTCGCGGGGATCATGACGATCGTGATGGGGGTGGTCGGCAGGGTGCCGTTCGCCATCGCGGCGGGACTCGGCCTGAACGCGTTCCTGGCCCACAGCGTCGCCTCCCAGATGTCCTGGGAGGACGCGATGGGCCTGGTGGTGCTCGAAGGGATCATCATCCTGGTCCTGGTGCTCACCGGGTTCAGGGTCGCCGTGTTCAACGCGATCCCGGGGTCGCTGAAGACCGCGATCAGCGTGGGCATCGGCCTGTTCATCGCGTTGATCGGCTTCGTGGACGCGGGGTTCGTGCGCAGGACGGCCGGGGGTGCGGTGCCGGTGCAGCTCGGCGCGGCCGGCACCGGTTCGCTGAACGGCTGGCCGACGCTCGTCTTCGTGATCGGGCTGCTGGCCATCGCCGTCATGGTGGCCCGCAAGGTGAAGGGCGCCATCCTGCTCGGCATCCTGGGCACCACGGTGCTGGCCGTCGTCGTGGAGCTGGTCGCCGACCTCGGCACCCAGATCGTGGACGGCAAGCCCGCCGATCCCAACGCGTGGAGCCTGGTGGCCCCGCAGATGCCGGCGAACGTGGTGGGCATCCCCGACCTGTCGCTGCTCGGCCAGTTCAGCCTGTTCGGCGCGTTCGACCCGGCCAAGGTCGGCGTGGTGGCGGCGGTGTTGCTGGTCTTCACCCTGATGCTCGCCGACTTCTTCGACACGATGGGCACCGTCGTGGGCGTGGGCCGCCAGGCGAACCTCGTCAGCCCGGCCGGCAAGATGGCGCGGACCAGGGAGATCCTGCTGGTCGACTCGGTCGCCGCGGCGGCCGGTGGCGCGGGTTCCGTCTCCTCCAACACCACCTACGTCGAGTCGGCCTCCGGGGTGAGCGAGGGCGCGCGTACCGGCTTGGCCAGCGTGGTCACCGGTCTGCTGTTCCTGCTGGCCATGTTCTTCGCCCCGCTGACGGAGATGGTGCCCTCGGAGGCGGCGGCGCCCGCGCTGGTGATCGTCGGGTTCCTGATGATGACCCAGATCAGGGAGATCGACTTCGCGGATCTGGAACTCGCCATCCCGGCGTTCCTGATGATCGTGCTGATGCCGTTCACCTACTCGATCACGGCGGGCATGGGCGCCGGTTTCGTCAGCTACATCGTGATCAAGGTGCTGAAGGGGAAGGCGCGCGAGGTGCACCCGCTGATGTGGGTGGTGGGCCTGCTGTTCGTCGTCTACTTCACCGTGGAACCGATCGGTTCGCTGCTCGGCCTGTAGCCGGCTGGAAAAGCCCCCCTCCGGTGGGGCTTTTCCCCGTCCCTTACGTCATGATTTTTCATATCAACTAGCACGTAAGGGATTGTGGTTACTGTGGCCGTGCCGTACGGCGCGCTCGATCATCGATATCGCGGTGAGCACCCGGTCAGGACCCTCGCCTACCTGTTCGCCGAGGACCGCGGGCGGCTGACCCTGGCGGTCGCCGCCTTCATGGTCAAGCACAGCCCGATCTGGCTGCTGCCGCTGATCACCGCCAACGTCATCGACATCCTGGTGGGACGGCTCCCGGTGACGGGACTGTTGATCAACATCGGGCTGCTGTTCGTGATGCTGCTGTCGAACTACCCGATGCACCTGCTCTACGTCCGCTACCTGCACGGATCGATCCGGCGGATGGGGACGAGCCTGCGTTCGGCGTTGTGCGGGCGGATGCAGCAGCTGTCCGTCGGCTACCACGCGAAGGTCAGCGCGGGCGTCCTGCAGACCAAGGTCATCCGCGATGTGGAGAGCGTGGAGCAGATGGCGCAGCAGGCCGGGGACGGCGGGTTGTCGGCCTTCGTGATGCTCACCGGCGGGGTCACCGTGATCGCGTTCAAGGTGCCCGAGGCGCTCCCGGTCTTCATGGTGGTCGTGCCGGCGGCGGCCGTACTCGTGATGAAGATGCGGGACCGGCTGCGCACCAACAACGAGACCTTCAGGCAGGAGGTCGAGCGGCTCTCCTCCCGGGTGAGCGAGATGACGAGCCTGATCCCGATCACCCGGGCGCACGGCCTGGAGCGGGACGCGCTGCACCGGGTGGACGGCACGCTGTCGAACGTGCTGCGCACCGGCCTCCGGCTCGACCTGGTCAACGGCCGGTTCGGCTCGCTCGCCTGGATCATCCTCAACGCGCTGGGCGTGGCCGTGCTCGGCGGGGCGGCCCTGATCTCCTACTACGGGGTGCTGCCGCTCACGCCCGGCGACGTGGTGATGCTCACGACGTACTTCACCACGCTCACCACGGCCGTCACCACGCTGCTCAGCCTCACGCCGGTCGTGAGCAAGGGCCTCGCGTCGGTGCGCTCCATCGGCGAGGTCCTGCAGGCTCCCGACCTGGAGAACAACGCGGGCAAGGCCGAGGTCGAGTCGGTCCGCGGCAAGGTGGAGTTCACCGCCGTGGAGTACGCCTACGAGGCGGACCGGCCCGCGATCAGGGACTTCTCGCTCACCGTGTCGCCGGGCGAGACGATCGCCATGGTGGGCGCGTCGGGAGCCGGCAAGTCGACGATCCTGAACCTCGTCATCGGCTTCCTGCGCCCGACCTCGGGCACGATCGCGCTCGACGGGCACGACATGGAGTCGCTCGACCTGCGGACCTACCGCCGTTTCGTGTCGGTGGTGCCACAGGAGTCGATCCTGTTCGAGGGCAGCATCAGGGAGAACGTCGCCTACGGGCTGCCGGACGTGACCGAGGAGACCCTGCACGACGCGCTCCGCGACGCCAACGCGCTGGAGTTCGTCGACCGGCTGCCCGACGGGCTGGACACCGTCGTCGGGGACCGGGGCGCGCGGCTGTCCGGAGGTCAGAAGCAGCGCCTGGCCATCGCCCGCGCGCTGATCCGCGACCCCCGGGTGCTCATCCTGGACGAGGCCACCTCCGCGCTGGACAGCCGTTCGGAGGCGCTCATCCAGCAGGCCCTGTCCCGGCTGGTGGCCGGCCGTACCGTCTTCGTGGTGGCGCACCGCCTGTCCACCATCCGTACGGCGGACCGCATCGTGGTGCTCGACGACGGTCGGATCATGGAGGTCGGCACCCATGATGAGCTGCTCCGACGCCGGGGTGCATACTCAGGGCTCCAGGCGGCACAACTGGGTTAGAAGGTATATGCGTGGAGGAACATCGTGATGTCGTATATAGTTAGCAAAGGTAATGACACATGCTAACGAACCACCCCAAGAAGGACCGCGTTGCGAACCTGCGCAGCGACGCCGGTCTGGCATCCGCGTTGCGCGTGTCCCTGGCCCGGCTGAACCGGCGGTTGCGCAGGCAGGCCGTAGTGGACACACTGACACCCACCCAGCTCGCGGCGCTCGCAGCCGTCGAACGCCACTCCTCGATAAGCCCCGGGGAGCTCGCCGAGCTGGAGAAGATGCAGCCGCCCTCGATGACCAGGGTGATCGCCGCCCTGGACGAGCGGGGACTGGTCGCGCGAACCCCGCATCCGACCGACAGGCGTCAGGTCTCGGTGAGCTTGACCGAGGCCGGATCGGCGCTGCTGAAGGAGGAACGCCGCCGCAAGGAGGCGTGGCTGACCCAGCGGTTGAAGGAGCTGACGACGGAGGAGCGAGCGGTGCTGAGAGCCGCCGCGCCGATTCTGGAGAAGCTCAGCAGGATCTAGGCCAGCAGGACGACCTCGAACCTGAGGAACCCGGCGCGGCGGCGTCCACCGTTGAGGCCGACGCCGTCGCCGTCTCCCGCGTGCGTCGCGGACGCCGCCGGCTCCGCCGGCGGAGGGCCGCGAAGGCGGCTGTCGCGGGAGAGATCCAGGCCGTCGAGTCCGGCGGCGCGCAGGTGGTCCCCGAGACCCGCGGCGGCATGTTCCGCTCCCTGCGCAGCCACAACTACCGGCTGTTCGCCTCCGGTGGCGTGGTCTCCAACGTGGGCACCTGGATGCAGCGCACCGGCCAGGACTGGCTGGTCCTCGACCTGACCCACGGCAGCGCGGCGGCGCTCGGCGCCACCACCGCCCTGCAGTTCCTTCCCCAGCTCGTGCTCGGGCTGTGGGGCGGCATGATCGCCGACAGGTACGCCAAGCGGCCGATCCTGATCGCCGCACAGGCGATGATGGGCATGCTCGCCCTGACCCTCGGCCTGCTCACGGTGACCGGCAGCGCGCAGGTCTGGCACGTCTACGTGATGGCGTTGCTGCTCGGCATCATCTCCTGCGTGGAGGTGCCGACCCGGCAGGCGTTCGTGGTGGAGATGGTCGGCCGTGACGACCTCGCCAACGCGATCGCGCTGAACAGCTCGATCTTCAACCTGGCCCGCGTGGTCGGCCCGGCCCTGGCCGGTGTGCTGATCTACGTGCTCGGCGGCACCGGGCCGATCTTCCTGCTCAACTCGACCACGTTCGCCGCGGTCATCGCGAGCCTGTTCCTGATGCGCCGCTCCGAGCTGCGCACGCCCGAGCTGGTGCCGAGGGCCAAGGGTCAGCTCCGCGAGGGCCTGCGTTACGTCCTCGACCGGCGCGAACTGCTGATGCCGATCCTGGTGATCGCGTCCGTGTCGATGTTCGCGCAGTCGTTCTCGATGTCCATCGCCCTGATGGCCAAGGAGGTCTTCGGCGCGGGCGCCTCGTCGTTCGGACTGGCCTCCAGCGTCTTCGCGGTGGGCGCGCTCGCCGGCGCCCTGCTCGCCGCCCGGCGGGTACGGCCCAGCCGCCGCCTGATGATCGGCGGAGCCATCGGCTTCGGCGTCTCCCAGATCGCGGCCGGGCTCGCCCCGTCGTACCTGGTCTACCTCGTGCTGCTGATCCCGACGGGCGTCGCGATGATCACGGTGAACACCGCCGCCAACGCCACCCTGCAACTCGGCACCACGCCGGAGATGCGCGGCCGGGTGATGGGCATCTTCATCCTGGTGTTCACCGGGGGAGCCCCGCTCGGCGCCCCGCTCATCGGCTGGGTCTCCGAGTTCGGCGGGCCCCGTGTCGGTGTCATGCTGGCTGGAGTGATGAGCCTGGTCGGCACCGGTCTGGCCGTGCTCGCGACGAACGCGATCGGGCGCAGGAGGAAGACGCATGAGGCTGTTCGTGGCGTTGCCGCCACCGCCGGAGTCGCTCGATGAGGTGCAGCGCGCGTTCCTGCCGTACCACCATGCCTGGCCGGGGCTGCGCTGGCTGTCCCGCGATAACTGGCACGTGACGCTCGCCTTCCTCGGCGAGGTCCCCGACCGTGTCCTGCCCCGCCTGGAGGAACGGCTGGCCAGGGCCGCCGCGCGCCACGCCCCGATGACGTTCTCGTTCACCGGGGCGGGCGCCTTCCCCTCGGCCCGCCGCAGCCGTGTCGTCTGGTCCGGTCTCGACGGCCCTCGCGCCGACCTGGTCAAGCTCGCCGCCTCGCTGCAGGCGGGCGCGCGGAGGGCGGGGGCCGTCGAGACCGATGACAAACGGCTCAGGCCGCACCTGAGCGTGGCCCGCTCACGGGAGGACGTCGACGTGCGTCCCCTCGTGGCGGCCCTCAGCTCCTTCACGGGCGCCCCCTGGGAGGCGTCCGAAATCCACCTCGTGCGCAGCGACCTCGGCGCGCGGGTCCGCTACCAGACCGTCGAGTCGTGGCCCCTGTCCCGGACCACCCTGCAGGGCGGCTAGGCTCCACAACGTGGATCGTCCTCGAAGCTGGCTACTCCCGGTGGTGCTCGCGTTGCTCGTGCTCATCGTGGTGCTGGGCGCCCTGCTGACCTGATCACCAGGCGTAGTCCTCCGGGGCCGGCCGGTGGCCGGGGAAGATCTCGTCGATGCGCGCCAGCGCCTTGTCGTCCAGCTTGATCTCCAGGGTCCGCATCGTGCCTTCGAGCTGCTCGATCGTGCGCGGCCCGATGATCGGCGCGGTGACCGCCCGCTGGTGCAGCAGCCAGGCCAGGCCCACGTGTGCCGGGTCCTCGCCCAGCTCATCGCAGAGCGCCTCGTACCGCTCGATCTTGTCGCGGTGCTTCTCCAGCTCCCTGAGCATGTTCTCCGCCGCGGAGCGCCCCTTGTCGATCTTGCGGAGCACGCCGCCCAGCAGACCGCCGGCCAGCGGGCTCCACGGGATGACGCCCAGCCCGTAGTCTTCGGCGGCCGGCAGCACCTCCAGCTCGACGGCCCTGGTGAGCAGGTTGTAGTGGCTCTGCTCCGAGACCAGCCCGAAGAAGTTGCGCCGCTTCGCCTCCTCCTGCGCCTTGGCGATGTGCCACCCGGCGAAGTTCGAGGAGCCCACGTAAAGGATTTTGCCCTGCTGCCGCAGGACCTCCATGGCTTCCCAGAACTCGTCGAAGGGCGTGTCCCTGTCGATGTGGTGGGCCTGGTAGATGTCGATGTAGTCGGTCTGCAGCCGCTTGAGCGAGGCGTCACACGCCCTGCGGATGTTCAGTGCCGACAGCTTGTTGTCGTTGGGCCAGTCGCCCATCGAGCCGTACAGCTTCGTCGCGATGACCGTCTTCTCGCGCCGCTCGCCTCCCTTGGCGAACCAGCGCCCGACGATCTGCTCGGTGATCCCCTCGCCCTGCTTCCAGCCATAGACGTTGGCCGTGTCGAAGAAGTTGATCCCCAGCTCGTGGGCACGATCCATGATCGTGAACGAATCGTCTTCCGAGGTGCTGGGCCCGAAGTTCATCGTCCCCAGACAGAGCCTGCTGACGGATAGACCACTACGCCCAAGGTTCACGTATTCCATACCGCCAGCCTAAATACCTGGAGTGCGCTCCAGTCGAGCGCCCCGACTGCTGCTCTTTTACGGCCCGCCCCCTCGGCGCCCAGGCTGTGGGGTGGTCGGCGTCCGCGGGGCCATGCCACTCCAGCGGCTGTGGCCGGCCGCCGCGACAACTCGCCCCCTGACCATGCCCTCCGGTCGAACCCCGGACGGGACTCGGCCGAACCCGCTAATGGCTGCTTCGGATCGGTTCGTCCCAGTCGATGTGGTGGTCGTAGATCCATCGGCTGGGGTCGTTGCCGGTGCGGGCCATGTGTTTCATGCCCAGGCTCATGATCAGGTCACGTGGGATCCGGGCCAGGGGGCCGAGTGTCTTCCAGCCGCCGGTGCGGTTGCCCTGCTCGACGACGCGCTCCACCCGCTCGCGTCGTAGCCGTTCGTAGGTGGTGAACGCGGACGCGATGCTGGGATGGTCCCGCAGGCATGTGGCCAGCACGACGGTGTCCTCGATGGCCATGGCCCCGCCCTGCCCGATCGAGGGCGCGGTCGCATGGGCGGCGTCCCCGATGATGATCATCCGGCCTCGGTGCCATCTCGGCACGGTGGGGACGTCGTAGGTCTTCCAGCCCGTGAAGATCTTGTCGGTCGCCGCGATGATGGCCTCGGCGGGCCCGCGGTCGCGCCGGAAAAGGTCGATCAGCCAGGCTCGCCACTCCTCCGGAGGGATCGCGGCCAGCTCGGCCGGGGTGGGCTCGGTGGCGCGCGCCGGATTCGCCATCCACCACACCTCGCCGTTCGGGTGCGTTGTGTGGACGAAGAAGCAGCGCTTGCCGAAGATCGCGTGCATCATGCCCGGCTCGCCGCCGAGTGTGCTGCCGTGCGCATAGCCGCCGGTATTGATCAATCCGGCATATCGCGGGCCCGGAGCCTGCGCGTCGATGATCTCGCGGGTGCGCGACCGCAGGCCGTCCGCGCCGATCAGGAGGTCGCCCTCGGCCGTGGTGCCGTCGGCGAACCTCGCCAGCACCCCGTCGCCGGTGTCCTCGGCGTCGACCAGTCGCCTGCCGTACTCGATCCGCACTCCGCAGCGGACGGCCTGCTCGCGGAGTGTGCGGTACAGGTCGGCCCGTTTGACGGTCCGGCTCACCGTGCCGTCCGGCAGGGCCGTGCCATAGGGCATCTCACCCAGCTTCCTGCCGGAACCGCTGGTGAGTGTCATCCTCGGCGTGTCGAAGCCGAGGTCGCTGATGTCCACGTCCAGCGTGCGCAGCGCGTCGAGCGCGTTCACCGCGAGCGTCAGGAAGGCGCCCACGTTGTCCGCGGTCCCGTCGTAGGCCTCGTAGACGATCGAGTCGATCCCCGCCTTGCGCAGGGCGATGGCGCTTAACGTGCCCGAGATGCCGCCACCGATGATCACCGAAGTATATGCCATATACTCAGTCTATGACATATACTCAGGGAGATGGCAAGCTGCCCCGAGCGCGAATGAGGAGCGATGAACGACAAGCTGCCGACCGGGCTCGGCTCTCTCTGGGAACGGCTCGACGAGTCCGCGCCGGAGCCCAGGCCGGGGTTGAGCCTGTCCCGCATCGTGCGCGCGGCGGTGGAACTGGCCGACGCCGACGGCCTGGACGCCGTTTCGATGGCCAAGATCGCCAAGCGGCTGGGCTTCACCCCGATGTCGCTCTACCGGCACGTCACGAACAAGAACGAGGTGCTGCTGCTGATGCTGGACTCGGTCGCGGCCGTGCCCGCCGAACTCGACGAGCCCGGCGACGACTGGCGGCTCGGCCTGGAGCGCTGGTGCCGGGCGCAGTGGGTGATGCTGCGCGCCCATTCCTGGGTGGTCGCCCTGCCCATCAGCGGACCGCCGATCACACCCAACCAGCTGGCGTGGACCGATCGCGCCCTGCGCACGCTGCGCGGCACCGCGCTCACCG
Organism: Dolomitihabitans soli; assembly: GCF_022213955.1. GTDB lineage: Bacteria > Actinomycetota > Actinomycetes > Streptosporangiales > Streptosporangiaceae > Streptosporangium_A > Streptosporangium_A soli. The sequence continues at coordinate 70,961 of NZ_JAKNTW010000036.1, forward strand.
AGGCCGACAAGGCCGGCGTGGTCCTGCTGGTCGCCAGCTACATGCTCACCACCGCACGGATGAGCACGGAACTCGGCCCGGCGGCTTCGGGGGAGTCGGTCGCCGCCCACAGCACCTTGCTCGGCGGCCTTGTCGACGCTCAGCGGTTCCCCGACCTGCGTGTGGCGATCGACGCGGGCGCGTTCGACTATCCACCGGACGCCACCGAGGAGGAGCGGCGGTTCCACTACGCGTTCGGCCTCACCCGCATCCTGGACGGCGTGGAAACCCTCATCCGGCACCGCTCCGAATCGACGCCGCCGTCGGGAGACTGAATCGGCGCGGCCACCGCGGCGTTGGCCGTACGGGTCGAGAGCCGGGCCGAACCAGGAATCACCAGGACAAACGCTTAGCGGTTACCCCGAGGTCGTTGGGCCGGCCGGCGTCCTCGTTCTGCCACGCACGATCCGGTTCCTCGGACCCGGGTAGGCGGTGAGATGGTCAGCCTGGTGGGGCGGGGCGGCGGAGTACCTGGCCTGGGCGGGCGCCGGTGGGGGTGCCGTCGGCGAGCACGGGGACGCCGGCGACCAGGACGGCGGCGAAGCCGGTGGAGAGGCGCCAGGGGTCGGTGTACGTCGAGTGGTCGGTGACGGTGGCCGGGTCGAAGACGGCGAGGTCGGCGACGGCGCCCTCGGTGAGCAGGCCGCGGTCGGTGAGCCCCAGCCGCTGGGCCGGGAGACCGGTCATCTTGCGGATCGCCTCGGGGAGGTCCAGTACGCCGAGGTCGCGCACGTACCGGCCGAGCACCCGGGGGAAGGTGCCGAAGCTCCGCGGGTGCGGCATCCCGTCGCCCTCCGGCCGCAGCACCCAGCCGTCGCTGGCGACCGACACCATGGGGTGACGCAGGACCGTGACGACGTCGTCTTCGCTCATCGCGTGGTTGATGATCGACACCGCGCCGCGGTGCGCCTCCAGGACCCGGAGCGCGGCCTCCGCCGGATCGGTTCCCTCGCGCCGGCCGATCTCGGCGATGCTGTCGCCGATGGAGCCGGTGTAGGGACCCTCCGGCAGCTTGGCCAGCATGATCCCCTCGGGGTCGACGTCGCGGCCGAAGCGGGACCGCAGGCCCTCGGCCACCCGCTCGCGGTCAGCGGGGCCGGCCAGCCTGTGCAGCAGCGCGGGGCTGCCCCCGTCCATGGCCCACAGGGGCAGCCGTGAGGTGAGTGTGGTGCTGGAGGCGGTGTAGGGGTAGACGTCGGCCGTGGCGTCCACACCACGTTCCCGAGCCTGGTCCAGTGCGTCAAGCGCGCCGACGACGGAGCCGTGGTTCTCCGGTCCCATCGCCTTGAGGTGGGAGATCTCCAGCCGGCCGCCGGCCGCCTCGGCGGCGTTCAGCGCCTCGCGCACCGCCGGCAGCAGGGTGCCCGACTCGTTGCGCATGTGCGTCGAGTACAGCAGGCCCGCGGCCGCGGCCTCGGCCACCAGGGCCCGCACCTCCGTCTCCGTCGCGAAGGACCCGGGGGCGTAGATCAGGCCGGTGGAGAAGCCGTACGCGCCCTGCGCCGCCGCCGCGCGCAGCAGCGCCCGCATCGTGTCGAGCTCGGCGAGCTCCGGGGGCCGTTCCGCGCCGCCCATCGCGGCGAGCCGCAGCGCGCCGTGCCCGATCTGCAGCGCGAGGTTGACGGCCGGTCGCGCCTGGGACACCGCGGCCGCGAATCCCCCGGTGTCGGAGAAGTCCCACCCGGTCTCGGGGGAGAGGAACGCGCTCCATTCGCGCAGCAGGCCGGACTCGTCCTGGGGGAACGGCGACCAGCCGCAGTTGCCGGTGACCAGGGTCGTCACCCCCTGGTGCAGCTGGGTGGTGGCCTGGGGCCAGCCCTCGACGCTGAAGTCGGCGTGCGAGTGCAGGTCGATGAACCCGGGCGTGACCGTCAGCCCCGACGCGTCGACGACCGTGCCGCCTCGGGGCGGGTCGCCGTCGCCGGGGCGGGCGATCCGGGTGATCCTCCCGTGGTCGATCCCGAGATCCGCCCGGTAACCGGGTCCGCCGGTGCCGTCGATCAGGGTGCCGCCGCGGACAACGGTCTCGTGCTCCGTCACTGCGCTCGTCCTCTCCGGTGGATGCGTATCAACAGGGCGATACCCGAAATCAGGGGGACAGGAAGAGCAGGATGATCGTGTACATCACGCAGGCCGGGACCAGCAGCGCCCAGCCGGTGATCATCATGTTCCGCAGGTTGGCGGAGCGGGCCAGCCCCATCGCGCCGACCATGTTGCCGTTGGGGAACGGGCCGTAGGTGTCGGCCTTCGACGCGAACAGCAGCACCACCGTCCAGGCGCCCGTGGTGACGCCGATGTTCGTGGCCAGGTCGCCGAAGACCTGGTCGAGCAGCACCACCTGGGCCGCCGTCGCCCCCGGCACGCCGACCCAGCCGAGCAGGGCGATGAGGATCGAGAACACGAAGGGGGAACTGCCCGCCAGGCTCTCGCCGTACATGTCGAGGATGACCTTGAAGGGGGCAAGCTTCTCGATCAGGATGAACAGGCCGGCCAGCAGCCAGAAGAGCAGGAAGATGCTGATCAGGCGGGCCGCGCCCCGATAGATCAGGCCGACGATCTCCTTGGTGCCGAGGCCGCCGGCGAGGCCGGTGGCGACGCCCAGCACCGGCAGGGCGAGCAGCGGGAACGACGTCCCGGCGTTGGTGAACGTCGCGTAGCCGACGCTGGCGAGCAGCACCAGCAGGAAGACGGTGGTGGCCCGGCCGGCGCCGGCCTTCCGGACGTCCTGGTCGGCCGCCGCGCCGACCTCGGCCTCGGTGTAGTGGTCATCGGTGCGCACTGTCCTGCGCTGCATCCAGGGGACCACCAGAAGCCCCATGATCAGCGAGAGCACCGCGAGCGGCCCGGCTCCGTAGCCCAGGTAGCCGAGGTAGCCGATCCCGGCCGCCTCCATGATGGCGACGTTGGAGCCCGCGAAGGGGGCGATGGTCAGACCGGCGCATCCGCCGATGAACATCATCGACGCGGTCGCCGATCGGGTGAAACCCATCCGTGCGGCGATCGGGAGCAGGACGGGGGCCGCGATCGCCAGCGCCCCCGCCAGCGTGCCGAGGCTGGCGACCAGCAGCAACGAGGCCACCATCATGCCGAGGATCACCGCGAGGCGGCTCTTCTCGCCCACGACGCGCATGACGCCCCGCACGATGGTCCCGGCCACGCCGGTCGTCTTCAGGACCTCGCCGACGCCGCATCCCAGCATGATGATCAGCCCGATCATCGTCACCTGGTCGGCCAGGGAGTCGCCGAGCAGGTTGCCGATCTCCAGCGGCGGGAGCTGGGCGATCAGCACTCCCGACAGCAGGGCGATGACCGTGGCGACCACGATGTCCATGCCCAGCAGGGCCAGCAGCGCGTAGAGCACGATGGGCAGCAGGCCCCAGATGGTGGGCGCGCCGCCGAGAAAACCGGCGCCGATCGAGGCGAGCAGGCCCACGATCGCGATGATGTTGTTCAGTCTGCGGCGGCCCGCGGAGGTGTCGACCTCGTAGGCGTTGCCTTCGTCCTTGACCGGAGCGCCGGTGGCGGCGGGGGATTCGGGCGGGGTGCCACTCGACGGGGGATCGGTGCTCATTTTGGTGCTTTCCTCGATCATGGAGGGCAGGGGGTTGCCGGGTTATCGCACCTGGCGGGCGGGGATGACCGTCTCCTTCAGGAGGTTCTGGTGGATGAAGGCGGTGTCGACGGCGAAACCCAGGCCCGGACCGTCGGGGACGGTCACGATCCCGTGGTCGGCGACGACCTCCGGCTGGATGACGTCACGCGCGTAATACTTGGCCGAGGCCGACACGTCGGAGGGCAGGGTGAATCCGGGGAGGCTGGAGAGGGCCACGTTGGCGGCGCGGCCGATCCCGAACTCGTGCATCCCGCCGCACCACACGTCGACGCCGTGCTCTCCGGCGAGGTCGTGCGCCGCCACGGCCGGGGTGAGCCCGCCCATCCGCGACACCTTGATGTTGAGCACCCGGCCGGCTCCCAGTTCCAGCGCGGTGCGGAGATCGTCGACGGTGTCGATCGACTCGTCGAGGCACACCGGCGTCCGCACGCTGCGCTGGAGGGCGGCGTGGGCCACCAGGTTGCGGGGCGCGAAGGGCTGCTCGATCATCAGCAGGCCGTAGTCGTCGAGGCCGCGGAGCACGGCGAGTTCTTCGTCCGTCTCGCCGTACGCGCCGTTGGCGTCGACGTGCACGGCCAGGTCGGGGAAGGACTCGCGGACCAGCCGTACCGGCTCGGTGTCCCAGCCAGGGGCGATCTTCAGCTTGACCCTCGGGTAGCCGGCGTCGACCTGGCGCTGCACCTGCGCGAGCAACGCGTCGTAGCCGGGTTCGATGCCCAGCGACACGCCCGCCACGACCTCGCTGCGCGTCCCGCCCAGCGCCTTGGCGAGTGGGACGCCCCGGACCCCGGACCACAGGGCCCAGCCGGCCGCGTCGACCCCGGCGATGGCGAACCGGTTGCCGCGCACCTTGCTCCACAGCCGTGACAGCTCCGCCGGGTGCTCCCAGTCGGCGCCGACGACCGCGGGCAGCAGATAGCGCTCGGCGATGTGCCAGCAGGTCTCGGTGGTCTCGGGGCAGTAGTACGGGTCGGAGGGGGAGGCGATCTCGCCCCAGCCCTCGGCTCCGGACTCCTCCACCAGCCGCACCAGGATGTGGTCCAGGTGGTTCTTGCGATGGGAACTGGTCTGGAAGGCGTGCACCAGCGGCAGCCGGACGAGGTGCAGCGACGCTTCGACGATGCGCAAGGTTCAGTCCTCCAGGTAGTTGCCGAGCGCGTGGCTGAGCCGGTCGCGCTCCGCGAGCCTGCGCCGCGCACCCTTGGAGCTGGCGGTGGCCAGCGTGGTCAGCAGGTGGACGACCGCGGCGACGGCCGTGGGCGAGTCGGCGTAGGAGGCGCTGTCGGTCGGCACCACGATCGTCTCCGCGGCGATGGACGCCAGCGGCGCGTCGGCGTCGTCGGTGATGGCCACCACCGTGCCGCCGGCCTCGGCGAAGTGCCGGCCGACGACCACCGTCTCGCGGCGGTACCTCCGCAGCGACACCGCGATCAGCACATCGGTCTGACTGACCTCGCTGAGCACGTCGAGCGGCCGCACCACCGCGCCGTCGACCAGGGTGACGTGGGACAGCCCGGCGGACAGGTCGGTGGCGAGGAGGGAGGCGTAGGCGAACGACTTGCCTGAGCCGGTGACGAAGCGCCGCCGCGCGGCGACGACCGCGGCCGCGCTCCGCACCACCGAGCCGTCGGCGGCGATCCGGCCCAGCGCCTCGGCCAGGTTCCGGGTCTCCTGCTCGATCAGCCGCCGCTGCAACGCCGCGGCGGACGACTGGCGCTGCAACCGGGCCCCGAAACGCTCACCGGGGCTGCTCAGCCTCCGGTTCTCGGCGTGCGCGCGCTCCGCCTCCTGCCCGTCCATGTCGCTGGTCGTGGTCACCCGACACGCTCGAAGCGATAGATCGCGGTGTCGGGGCTGTACGGCGCGCAGGACACGGCGGCCCATCCGTCGCCCATCAGCGTGTCCAGCTCGGCGGCGAGATCGGTGCGCACCTCTGCGGCGCGCTTCGGCTCACGCTCGGCCAGGGCGGCGAAGTCGGTCGGGATCGGCAGCCACCGCAGGTCGCCGTCGGCGATCAGGTGGGCCCAGCCGGCCGTACCCGAAGGAAGATCGTGTGGCGGCGCCGCCGGCCCGGGCGGGCGGGTGAGATCCCAGTCGACGACGAGGCGGTCGGCGCCGATGCCGTACAGGTCGCCGTGGAACCAGCGCGCGACGGCGCCCAGCACGTCGAGGTTGAAGTGCGCGTTGCGGGCGATCACCGGATCGTAGGTCCAGCGCATCCGGGTGGTGCCCCAGCCGAGCGCGACCTGGCGTTGCGCGGACTTGAGCGCCCTGCCCAGGCCGCGTCCCTGGTGCTCGGGGTGGACCACGGCCGCCTGGGAGTAGTGGTAGGTGCTGATCCCGTCGGTGCCGTGGAAACCGTAGGCGAACGCGATGACGCGGGAGCCGTCCCGCGCGCCCACGACGGAGCCGCCGTTGTCACGCAGCGAGGTGAGCAGCCGGGGGCTGGCACCCTGGCGCAGGTCGGTGTAGCCGAACACGTCCCGGTAGAGCGTGGTGGCCTGACCTAGCTCATCGGGCGTGCAGAGTGTCCGGACCACAGGGGTGGCGGATGACGTCATAAGGGCGGAGGCTCCTGCGGGCGAGAATGGTGAGGCGGAGATCTGTGGCTTAAATTTAGCTATCAACTGATATGTGACAATGTCAATAGTATGCTGAGCTGCGCATAGTTCACGAATGCCCCGCGATACGGCCTGCGACCTGGCAGGGATACGTCACGTATGATCCGTCAGGATGAAGGTGTGGGCCGCCCGCCCCAGACCACAGAGGACATCAGATGACCAGCGCCGGATCCGCCCGTAACGGTGCCGCACCGGCCGCCGGGCTTCGCGATGCCGCCCAGGCCAGAGCGGCCCAGATGGCCGAGCGGGTGCGCGGCTACGTCGAGCACGAGACGCCCACCGGCGACGCCGAGGCGCTCAACGCGTTCGCCGACCGCCTGCTGGCCCGCTATGCCGACCTCGGCGGCGTCGCGCGCCGGGTCCCCTCGCCCACCGGCGACCACGTCGCGGCCGACTTCCCCGGTCACCCCGACCGCGCGGGCGAGGCTCCGCTGCTGTTCATCGGCCACCACGACACGGTGTGGCCCAAGGGCCATCTTGCGGGGCCCATGCCCTGGCGCGTCGAGGAGTCGGCGGAGCACGGGACCCTCGCGCACGGGCCCGGCGTCTTCGACATGAAGAGCGGGCTCGTGGTGATGGAGACGGCTCTGGAGCTCGCCACGCTCGCCGCCCTCCCGCACCGGCCGGTGCGGATCGTCGTGGTGGCCGACGAGGAGATCGGCTCCCCCACGTCCAACGGACTGGTCAGGGAGCGCGTCGAGGGGGCGTTCGCCGCGCTCGGCTTCGAGTCCCCGCACCCGGACGGGGCGCTCAAGCGCGGGCGGCGCGGAAGCACCCGGCTACGGCTCAGCGTGCGCGGCCGGGCGGCGCACGCCGCGCTCGACCCCGAGAAGGGGATCTCGGCGATCGACGAGCTCGTGGACCAGCTCGTCGCGGTGCGCGAGATCATTGCCAGGCACTCCAGCGGCGTGCTGTGCAACGTCGGCGTCCTCACGGGAGGCGGCAAGGCCAACGTCGTGCCCGATCGGGCATCCGCCGACATCGGCCTGCGCTTCGCCGACGCCGCCGTCGAACGCGCGGTGCTCGCCGAGCTGGGCGCGCGGACGCCGGTGCGCGCGGGGGCGCAGGTCTCGACGGAGATCCTGTCCAGCAGGCCCACCTGGGTGTTCGAGGGAGCCGGCGACCCGTTCACCTCCGCCGTGCGCCGGGCCGGGGAGCGGCTCGGCCAGGACATCGCCGCCGCCCCCGCCGCTGGAGCCGCCGACACCAACACGGCCGGTTCGCTCGGAGTGCCCACGCTCGACGGATTCGGCCCGCGGGGGGCGGGCGCGCACGCGCTGCACGAGTGCATCGTGCTGTCCTCGCTGCCCGAACGCGCTGCCCTGGTCGCCGGAATCCTCGCCGAGGTGTGACCACGGGGCCGTCCATCGTGTCAGGCGGCCGTACGGAGTCGGTGTGCGGGTGGAACCGGCTGATGACCGTCGATCGCCCGTCAGGGGCTCTCGCCGGGCGGCGCTTCGTCAGGCCGGTATCCGGGCGCGCAGGGCCGGGAGGACCCAGTCGAACACCGGCGTCAGGTCGTCCGGGGCCGGCCAGCCGTTGACCACTGCGAGGAGCCGCAGGTACAGCTCCCTGCGCGGGTCGTTCGCGGTCTCCAACCGGGTCAGCAGGCGACGCCGCAGGTCGGCGTCGTCGGGCAGGCCGAAGAGGTGCGCGTATCGAGCCGTGACCGCCGCGACGACCGGGTCAGCCTGCCGCGAGGCCGGGTCGACGCCGGCCGCCAGGGCCGGGGCGACCTGGTCCCGGACGGCTGCGACGGTGTCGCGGCGCAGCTCCGTGGTGTCGCCCTGGGCGCGCTCGGCCGCGAGGTCCTCAACCATACGGCGCATGCTGAGCCGAAAATCCGGATCCTGGGACAGCTGGGCCAGTTCCATCCACGCCTGGACCTGCTCGGCTGCGGGATCGTCGGGCACCTCGGGGGTCATCGAGCGCCTGGCTCCCGCGAACGCGGGGTCGGCGTCCAGGCCGCCGAAGGCGGTGTCGAGGAACTCGTCGACCAGACGTCGGCGTTCGTCCTCGGAGAGCTTGGCCAGTTTGTGCATGAGATCCGTCTCCTCGGGAGTGGACCCGCGCCTGGCCACCGCCGTCAGCACCGCACGCCGCAGGCGCAGCGTCCGGATCTGCACCGCCAGTGCCTCGGCGTGCGCCGCGGCGACCTCGGCGAGCGGGATCTCCCGATCCGCGATCCGTCGGATCGTGGGGAGATCCAGCCCCAGGTCGCGCAGCGTCCGCACCAGGTCCAGGCGTGCGACGGCGTCGATGTCGTAGCGGCGGTGGCCGGCCGGGCTGCGGTCGGTCGGCGGCACGATCCCACGGTCGGCGTAGAACCGAATGGCCTTGACCGTCAGCCCGGTCCGCCGGGCCAGTTCACCGATCGTGTAGTACGCGTCGCCTTCCATGCCCTCACCCTCCCGCCTCCCCTTAGCGGAGAATCAACCCCATTCGCCCGCCGGCGGCAAATCACCCCTCGTCCCCGGGGCCGAGCTCGCACGTCCGCGCCGGCGGTCATGTCTCCGGGCGCCGGTGACCGGGATCACCGCTCATCGGGCCACGGACAGGCCGAAGGGGACCGGGCCCAGCGCGCGGACGAGATCGCCGACCATCAGCACGAACGCCTCGGGCACCCGGGCGGTCCGCACGCCCCCGAGATCGATGATCCAGTCTCTCGGCCAGCCCAGATCGCCGAGCAGGCCGATGACGACCTGCTTCGCGCCGGTGTCGTCGCCGGACACGAACGCGGAGGGCGGGCTGGCGAGCCTCCCGGGGTCGGCCATGACCGATTCGTGCATGGTGTTGAGCGTCTTCACCACGCGGACCCCGGGCAGCGCCCGCTGGATCTCCTCTGCGAGGCTGCCGCCGGGATACAGGGGGGCGGATGCGAAGCCGTTCGCGTCGAACTCCGTGGCGTTCGCGATGTCGATCAGGACCTGGCCCGGGGACAGCGTCGCGAGACCGGTGAGCACCTCCAGCGACGCCCAGCCCGGCATCGCGTTGACGACCACCTCGGCGGAGCCGGCCGCCTCGGGCAGTCCGGCGACGCGCACGCCCGTCCCGGCCCACTCGGCGGCCACCGGCCCCTCCGGGTCGCGGGAGCCGACGGTCATTTCGTGCCCCGCTTCGCGCAGCCTGCCGGCGAGAGCCCGGGCCACGTTTCCCGAGCCGAGGATGCCGATCGTCGTCATGGTTTCGTCCTCCTTGATTGGGCGGGTCAACCAGCAAAGTAGGCAGCGCTACCGTTGGCGGGAAGTACGCACTTCAAGGTGGCTTGCGCACGCGAAGGGATGCCATGAGCACTCGTACCGCCGGCCGGCGACGCGCGGAGGACCGGTCCTCGCACCAGGCCCGCTTCGCCTCCTGCCCGACCAACCGCCTGCTGGATCGCATCGGCGACAAATGGGTCGCCCTGCTCCTCAAGGAACTGGCCGAGGGCCCTCGCCGCTACAGCGACCTGGCACGCACGATCGCCGGGGCGAGTCAGAAGATGCTCACCCAGACCCTGCGCCACCTCGAACGCGACGGCCTGGTCTCCCGCACGATCACCGCCGCCGTCCCGCCACGCGTGGACTACGCGCTCACCCCTCTGGGCCAGAGCCTCCTGCCCGTCCTGCGAACCGTGACGCAGTGGGCCGAGCGGCACATCGAGGAGATCGACACCGCCCACGACGCCTACGATCGCCGCCTGCCGCCGGACGCCGGTTCACCGGGTTAGCTCCCGCCTGGACGCCACCGGTCCGTGCCACTGCGGCAAAGGTCAGCCCGCGTGGCAGGTGACGTTGGCGGCGGGCAGGGTGCCGTCGCGGAAGTAGGTGTTCACCGCGTCCTCCACGCAGGCGTTCGGCAGGCGGCCGAAGATCCCGTGCATGCGCACATCCTGGAGGGTGACCAAGCGGGAGGCGGACATCGCCCGGTGCAGGTTCACGCCTTCCTGATAGACGGTGCGGGTGTCGCGGGTGGCCTGGACGATCAGGGCGGGGACGTCGTTGCGCACGATGGTCCTGGGTTCGCGGGGCGGCGCCCAGGATGCGCACGCCGTGATGTTGTTCGCGTACGGCCCGAACACCGGTTGGTCGGCCCGGCTGCGCTGGATGTTGCGCCAGTACCATTCCGGATCGCGCGGCACGGGGGCGTCACCGCAGATCACGGCCGCCTGGCTGGACAGGTCCTGCGGCCGGCCCTTCAGCGTGAAGCGCAGTTCGTCGTCGAAGTCCTTGCTCGGCTGCATCGGCTTGCCCTCGGCCGCGTCAGCGATCTGCCGCACCCGTCCGGCCAGGTGGGCGTTGTAGCGGGCGTCGGGCAGCAGCGTGAACAGCGTCATGGGCAGGAAACGCTCGTCCAGGAGATGCTCGCCGATGCGGATCGGCGAGTCGGCCGCCTGCCTGATCAGAACCTGGACCCGGTCCCGCACCTGCCGCCCTGTCGTGCCGAGGTGGTAATCGGCGTCGCGGGCGGCGGTCCAACTCGCCCACTCATCGAGCGCGGCCTCGTTGACCGCGCCTTGGTTTCTGATCGATCCGGCCATGTAGGCGGCCGGGTCGATCGCGCTGTCCAGCACGATCCGGTCGCCGCGGTGCGGGAACATCTGGGTGAAGACCGCGCCGAGGTAGGTGCCGTAGGACATGCCGAAGTAGGAGACCTTCGCCTCGCCCAGGGCGCCGCGGATGACATCCATGTCCCGCGCGGTGTTGCGGGTGGTGATGTGGCCGATCCTGTCGCCCTCCTTCCGCGCACACCGCCGCGCGAGATCGGCCTGAGTCCGTACGGCGTCGCTGAAGTCTTCCCTTTTCAGCCCGGCCGACCAGAGCATGTGACCGATGGGCCACGCGCACTCGATCGCCGCGCTCCGCCCGATGCCCCGCGGATCCATGCCGATCAGGTCGTAGCGGGAGGACACCTCGGGGGTCATCGCCCCTTTGATGTAGAGCATGAAGTGCAGGCCCGCGCCACCGGGCCCACCGGGGTTGGAGAGCATGATCCCGCGCCGGTGCTCGGTGTCGGTGGCCTTGAGCCGTGAGATCGCCACCTTGATCGTGCGGTCCTGCGGCTTGGAGTAGTCCAGCGGCACCGTGACCTCGGCACATTGGGCCCCCGCCTGGTCCAGCGCGGTGTCCCCGCAGGCTTTCCACGTGACGTCCTGCTCGTAGAAGCGGCTTAGGGGGGCCTCGGCGCCGGCGATCCCGGTCCCGGCCAGCACCCCGGCTCCCACCGCCAGCGCGGCGAGCACAGCAGCTACCCGTTTCATTCATCGTCCTCAGATTAGGGATTTCCCGGCACACCACCGCTCCAGTTCGATCGGCCGGCCGTGCCACAAGGGGGAACGCAAGCAACCGTAGTTGACTAATCTGGCACTAGTCAACCTTGGTTGCTTATCCCGAAAGTTGGGCATTCGACGATTCGGCATCGCCCTATCTGGCGGCGTACCCGGGGCAGGCGTGGCCGGTCGACTCGACCGTGGCGATGGCGTCACAGCGGCTGCACGACCCGACCGGCTCGACCGGCTCACGGGTTCAGCCGGGTCACTGGCTTATGGGCTCAACCGGCTCACGGGCGGTTCAGCGGGTTGCGTACTTGCTCAGCGGGCTTATGCGCTTCGCACCAGCAGGGTTACGGCTCAAGCCGGCGGGTGCTCAGCGGGCTCAGCGGGTTCGGCGGGCTCAGCGGGTTCGGCGGGCGATGAGGATGATCACGGTGGTGACGGCGGCGGCCAGGGCCAGGCCGAGGAGGATCAGGTTCCGGGACAGGCCGTCGAAGGGGCCGACGGCCGTGGGGGAGGTGGCGGAGGCGGAGATGTCGGCGGGTGTCTGCGGCGGCTGGCTTCTCGGCGGGGAGGCGCTGGGTTTCGGGGCCGGGAGGAGATCAGCGGGGAGGGGGACTTCGTAGACGGGGCTTTTGACGCCTTCGCTGCCGACCAGGAGTGCCTTGCCGTCGCGGGTGTAGGTGATCGACTCCGCCTGCTTGAGCGAGGGCATGGAGATCTGGCGGATCATCTTGCCGGGGGCGCTGTAGAGGGTGGCGGAGAAGTAGGTGCGGATGACGAAGGTGGAGCCGTCGGGGGAGTAGGCGGCGTCGGTGGCCATCAGGGGGGCGGAGGTGACCTTGCGGAGGATGTTGGGGCGGTTGGCGCGGAGTTTCCGTGGAGCCTGGTAGATCGAACCGGCGAACTCCTTGCTCACGACGTAGAGGCGGTTCGTCCTGGGGTTGATCATGATGCCCTCCGCGTTACGCGCGCCGTCGTCGTAGCGGAAGCGATAACGGGTGGCGAGGAGGGTCGCGTCGCGGAGTTTGGTGGGTTCGAGGACGCGGTAGACGGAGATGTCGGACCAGGCGCCGTCGAGGTTGTCGCCGATGTCGGCGATCCAGAGCACGCCCCGGCCGGTCTCGGGGTCGGTGGAGACGGCGATGCCTTCCCAGTCACGGGCTTCGGCGCCGCTGATGGTGAGGGCGGCGCGGGTACGGCCGTGCGGGCCCACGGCGTAGATCACGGGGGCGGCGTCGCTGTCGTTGTGGGTGTAGACGATGCCTTCGTGGGCGGGGGAGACGGCCAGGCCGCTCGACTCGGTGATCCGCGGATCACGGAAGCGGAAGACGAGCCGCTCACCGTCGACCGAGCTTTGGTCCGAGCTTTGGGCGGTGGCGGTCGAGGCGGCCGTGGTGTCGGCGGCATCGGCTGCGGTGCTGCTGACCGCGGGGAAGGTGAGCAGCATGGTGAGCGCGGTCGCCGTTCGGATCATTACCCCCATCCCGCCATCATGCCCTCTACGTGTGCCGATGGCGGCGCTCACACCCCCGACTTGACGAGACGATCAGAAAATCGGCGAGGTTCACCGCCGCGACGATCAGACAGCAATGATCAAGACAGCGATGATCAGAGGTGGCCCGATGGGAGGGCCCGATCACATGCGGGCGGTGAATAGTTCGCCGCGCAGGGCGCGCTCTACGAGGTCGATGGCTGTGGCGAGGCGGACGAGCCGGGGTCCTTCCTCGCGGTACGCCTCAAGGACGGCCTCGATGACGTGCGGCGGCAGGTGGTCCTTGAGATCGACGGCGGCTCCCCGGTAACCGGTCCTGGCGGCCTCGACGGACGAGCGCACGTGGTAGCCGGCCATCCTGGCCAGGGCCAGCGGATGCCGGCGCAGCACGCCGTACGCCCGGTAGTCGGGCGGGACCGCGTCGAGCAGCCAGATCACCGCGGACGCCTCCCAGTCGGGGCTCCCCGGCGGGAGGACCGCGGGGGGCCAGTCCGGTGGCACATACACCCGTCTACTGTACCGAACGTCAGTTCGATCTCCCGAAAAGCCCCCCTCTGTACCGGAGTGGCGTTAGCGTCGTCGGGTGAGCGAACGGATCGGCGTGATCGGGGCGGGCATCGTCGGGCTGGCGGTCGCCAGGGAGCTGGCGCGCGGTCGCGGGGCCGAGGTGACGGTGCTCGAAAAGGAGGACCGGGTCGGCGCTCACCAGACCGGGCACAACAGCGGGGTCGTGCACGCCGGCATCTACTACCCTCCGGGTTCGCTGAAGGCCAGGCTGTGCCGGGAGGGGGTGGCGATGCTCAAGGAGTACTGCGCCGAGCACGCCCTGCCGTACGAGGAGGTGGGGAAGCTCGTCGTGGCCACCTCGCCGCTGGAGGCGGGCCGGCTCCACGACATCGCCGAGCGGGCCCGGCAGAACGGCGTGCCCGGCATCCGTGAGCTTGACGCGCGGGAGATCCGCAGGCTGGAGCCGAACGTCACGGGCGTCGCGGCCGTCCACTCGCCGCACACCGCCATCGCCGACTTCCCCGCGATCGCCCGCAGGCTCGCCGCCGACGTGGCGGAGCTGGGCGGCTCCGTACGGCTGTCGCATCCGGTGCGGGCCATGCGGGAGCGGGCGGGCAAGGTGGAAGTGGTCGCGGGGGGTCGCATATTCGCCTTCGACCGGCTGGTCTCGTGCGCCGGGCTGGGCACGGACGCGGTCGCCGGGATGGCGAAACGTTCGGGAGACGTGAGGATCATCCCATTCCGGGGTGAATATCTGGTGATGTCCGACGCGGCGAAGGATCTGGTGCACAACCTGATCTACCCGGTGCCCGATCCGCGTTACCCCTTCCTCGGAGTCCACCTGACGCGCACGATCGGCGGCGACCTGCTCGTCGGGCCCAACGCGGTGATGGCGCTGGCCTACGAGGGCTACTCCTGGCGCGATGTGAAACCCGGCGACCTGCGGCGGATCCTGACCTACGGCGGCACCCTGCGGCTGGCCAGGCGACACTGGCGCACCGGAATCCGCGAGGTGTACGGCTCGCTGCGCAGGCAGGCCATGCTCAACGCCGCCACGATCTTCGTCCCCAGGATCCGACACGCCGAGGTGGCGGGCACCACGAGCGGGGTGCGGGCCCAGGCGGTGCGTCGTGACGGGTCGCTGGCCGACGACTTCGTCATCGACGTGCACGGCCGTGTCGTGCTGCTCCGCAACGCCCCCTCGCCCGCCGCCACGTCCAGCCTCGCGATCGCGCGCCACATCGCGGACGTTATATCGGGTACGTGACAGGATGGCTTTAACAGGATTCTCAGACGACCGGGCCAAGATGGAGACTGTGACCGATTCGCCAGAAGCCCGACTTCTGATCGTCGAGGACGAGCCCAACATCCTCGAACTGCTGGCCGCCAGCCTCCGGTTCGCCGGATTCGAGGTGGCCACGGCGAGCGCGGGGCTGGAGGCCGTCTCGGCGGTTCAGCGGCACCGCCCCGACCTGATCGTGCTCGACGTCATGCTGCCCGACATGGATGGCTTCGACGTGGTTCGCCGGCTGCGGGGCGGCGGTTCGCACACGCCGGTGGTCTTCCTCACCGCGCGTGACGGCATCGAGGACAAGATCCGCGGGCTCACCCTCGGCGGCGACGACTACGTGACCAAGCCGTTCAGCCTGGAGGAGGTCGTCGCCCGGATCCGGGCCGTGCTCCGCCGTACGAGCGGGGACGCGTCCGCGCCGCCGCCGCGCCTGACCTTCGCCGACATCGAGCTCGACGAGGAGAGCCACGAGGTGTGGCGGGAGGGCAGGCCGGTGCCGCTTTCGCCGACGGAGTTCAAGCTGCTGCACTACTTCATGGCCAACGCGGGGCGGGTGCTGTCGAAGGCGCAGATCCTCGACCACGTCTGGAACTACGATTTCAGGGGCGACGCCGCGATCGTCGAGTCCTACGTGTCGGTGCTCCGCCGTAAGGTCGACAACATCGAGCCGCGGCTCATCCACACCCTGCGGGGCGTCGGCTACGTCCTGCGCGTGCCCCCAGTGACCTGATGCCCGGCCGTACTCCTCTGCGGGTCAAGCTCATCGCGGCGACGCTGGCCCTGCTGGCGTTGGGGCTGGCGCTGATCGGGGTGGGCAGCGTGTCGGTGCTGCACGGCTATCTCATCGACCGGGTCGACGGCCAGCTCAGCATGATCAGCGGAGAGGTGGTGCGCCGGAGCCAGCGCGGGCCGAACGCGGTGGCGAACCTCCGGCTGCCGCCCGACGGCATCGTCCAGGTCCGTGCTCGCGGCGGGCACGTCCTGGTCACCCTGAGCGGCATGGACGCCGAGGGGATCCCCGGACCCGTCGTCCCGAACCGCTCGCCGGTCGGCCCGTTCACGGTCCCCGCGCAGTCGGGCGGCGGCGAGTGGCGGATCCGCGTGCTCACGGTCGGCGCCGGCAGCTACGTGGTGGCCACCGACCTGTCCGAGGTGGGGCAGATCACCAGCAGGCTCGCCCTCATCGAGCTGCTCGGCGGCGGCGCCGTGATGCTGATCCTGGCGGGCATCGGCATCGTGACGGTACGGCGGAGCCTGCGTCCCCTAGCCGAGATCGAGCACACGGCGGAGGCGATCGCCGCCGGCGACCTCGGCCGCCGGGTGCCCGGCATCGACCCCCGCACCGAGGTCGGCCGGCTGGCCCGTTCGCTGAACGGGATGCTCGCCCAGATCGAGGCCGCGTTCCAGGCCCGTTCCGAGTCGGAGGCGGCGGCCCGGCGTTCGGAGGAGAAGATGCGCCGCTTCGTCGCCGACGCCTCCCACGAACTGCGCACCCCGCTGACCTCCATCCGCGGGTTCGCCGAGTTCTACCGCCAGAACCCCGAGGGCGACCCGGCCGCGCTGCTCCGCCGCGTCGAGGACGAAGCCGCCCGGATGGGCCTGCTCGTCGACGACCTCCTCCTGCTGGCCCGTCTCGACCGCCAGCGGCCCATCGCCGCCGACCCCGTCGACCTGCTCGCCCTCGCCGCCGACGCGGTGCACGACGCCCGCATGCTCGCCCCCGACCGCACGGTGACGCTCACGATCGACGGCGCGGCGCTGATCGTCTCCGGCGACGAGGTACGGCTCCGCCAGGTGGTCGGCAACCTGATGGCCAACGCCCTCACCCACACCCCCGACGGCACCCCGGTCGCGGTCCGGGTCGGGGCCACGGGCGAGTCCGCCTTCCTGGAGGTCGCCGACGAGGGCCCCGGCCTCGCCCCCGACCAGCTCGACCGGGTCTTCGAGCGCTTCTACCGCGTCGACACCGCCCGCAGCCGCACCGCCACCAAGGACGGCGGCACCGGCCTCGGCCTCGCCATCGTGGCCGCCATCGTCGAATCCCACGGCGGACTCGTCTCGGTCGACTCCGACCTGGGCGCAGGCTCCGTCTTCCGCGTCGCCCTCCCCCTCGACACCACCGAATGATTTTCCTGCCCAGGATTATCTTCTGTAGGATTTTCCTGTGGAGTTTCTTAACAGGACCGACGAGCTGGGCATGCTCAACCGCCGTCTGACCGGAGACAAGGCCGAGTTGCTGGTGGTCTACGGGCGTCGGCGGGTGGGCAAGACCGAGCTGCTCGCCCATCTCGCCGCCGGGATGAGGTCCTTCTATTTCGAGGCGACGGACACCGTCGTGCAGCAGCAACTGCGTGACTTCACCGACGAGCTCGCCCGGGTGTGGGGGAACGACCTGCTGGCCGTACAGCCCCTGGGCAGCTGGGACGCGGCGCTCACCGCGGTTGCTCAGTTCGTGGGCGACGAGCGGACGCTGGTGGTGCTGGACGAGTTCCAGTTGCTGGCGACGCAGTCGCAGGAGTTGGAGACGACGCTCAGCCGCTGGTGGAGAACCACGGGACGGCATCTGCCGGTGGTCCTCGTCCTGGCCGGGAGCGAACTCTCCTTCTTCGAGGACGAGGTGCTCGCCGGGCAGCTCTACGGACGCCGGACCGGCCAGCTCAAGCTGGAGCCCTTTCTCGCGAAGGAAGCCGCGCTGTTTCATCCGGGCTATTCGGTCGAGGACCGCGTCCGGGTCTTCTCGATCTGCGGCGGTGTTCCGTACTATCTGGAACGTTTCTCCGACGACCGCCCGCTGTCCGAACACCTGTTGACCGAGGTCTTCGAGCGCACCGGGCTGCTGCACGACGAGGCGGAGTTGATGCTGCGGCAGTCGATTCCGGATCCGACCAGTCATATCGCGGTGTTGCGTTCGATCGCGCACGGACATAACCGCAACAACGACATCGCCTCGCGGACCGGGTTGACCCCTGCCAGCGTCACGAAGGTGCTCGGTTCGCTGGAGCGCCTCGGCCTGGTGGAACGACTGCGGCCCGCCACCGCGTCGCCGCGGGCGAAGAAGACGGCCTATGCGATCAGTGACCAGTTCCTCCGGTTCCACTACCGGTTCGTGGAGCCCGCCCGTTCACAGCTGAGGACCAGCGCACTGGCCGCCGCCTATCTCGACGAATCGGTGCTTCCGCAGCTCGACCAGCATGCCTCCTACGCATGGGAGGACATGTGCCGGCAGCATGTGCTGCATACGGTCCCCGGAGTCACCGCAGTCGGGCGATGGTGGGGGCAGGTCCCGGTCGGCAACGGCCCCAGGACGGAAGAGCGTGAGATCGACGTCGTGGGGGTGGACGGCAACCGGACCCCGCTGGTGATCGGGATGTGCAAGTGGACCGGCAGCGAGGTCGACTTCGACGAGCTGAATCTCCTGGATCGTCTTACCCCCTATGTCGAAGGGGCGACGGATGGCGTGGCGAGATACATCTTCTCGCGCAGCGGTTTCAGCGCGCGGCTGATGGCGTACGCGGCGACGGCGGACCGGTTGCGTCTCGTCACGCCGGCGGAGATCTACGCCTGAGCTCAGGTGGAGCGCATTGAGGCTTCGGCCTTCGACATGATCCGGGTCAGGGCGGTGAGGTCGTCCGGGGTGAGGTGGTCGATCAGGTTGGCGCGGACGACGGCGACGTGGCCGGGGGCGAGGTGTTCCAGGCAGCGCATGCCTTCGTCGGTCAGTTCGGCGAAGACGCCGCGGTCGTCGGAGGGGCAGTTGGTGCGGCGGACGAGGCCGCGCTCCTCCAGCCGGCTCACCTGGTAGGTGAGGGCGCTCTTGGAGACGATGACGTCGCGGGCCAGCTCGCTCATCCGCAGTCGCCGGTCGGCGGTGGCGGAGAGGCGGGCGAGCACCTCGTACTGCCCGTGAGTCAGCCCGGCGTCGGCTCTCAGTTGCTCCTCGACCCTTCGTTCCAGCAGGTGAGATGCATTGAGGAAGGCCTGCCAGGCGGCCATCTCGCCAGCGTTGAGCCAGTTCGTCACCCTTCAACCATAAAGGTTGTTTGAATTTGTACTAACGACTAGGGTGTCGTTGAAATTCGAACTAACAGGAGTTGTCATGATGGATCAGGCTAGGTCGGTCACGTTGCTGCTGGGCCGGGTGGCCATCGGGGTGATCTTCTTCGTGCACGGCTGGATGAAGTTCACGACCATGGGCATCTCGGGAACCACCTCCATGTTCGAATCGATTGGCGTGCCACTTGCGGGGATCGCGGCCCCGGCCGTCGCCGTACTGGAGGTCGTCGGCGGGGTCGCGCTCATTCTCGGCGCGGCGCTCCCGATCTTCGGCACCCTGCTCGCCCTCAACATGATCGGGGCCATCGTCTTCGTGCACGGTTCGGCCGGGTTCGCGGTCGACAAGGGCGGCTACGAGTTCGTCCTCGCTCTCGCCGCGGCCAGCCTGGTGATCGGTTTCAGCAACGGCGGAGCCCTCGCCGTCGACAGCCTCTGGCGCCGCCGTACCGCCGCGCCCGCCGCGCACGCGAGCTGAAGGATCCTCAGGGTCGCGGTTCCGTTGCCCGCGGTATCGCCTCCTTCTCGGCCTGCCGTGCCAGCCGTCAGAGGCCGGGGAAGGTCAGGTCGGGTGTGGTGGAGCCGGGGAGGAGCACCTGGGTGCCCTCCGTCAGGCCGTCGGTGATCTCGATGAACAGGTCGCCCCGGACGCCGGTGCCGACGGCACGCTCGGTGTCGCCGCCGTCCTCGCGCAGAGTGACGGTCGCGGAGCCGTCGGCCCCGGTCCGTACGGCACGGGCCGGAAGATAGACGGTGTCGTCCGACTTCTCGGTGGTCACCTCGACGATCGCGCTCTGGCCGATCAGGAGACCGGCGGGCGGCTTGTCGAGGGCGATCAGCACGGCGTACCTGACGAGGTCGCCGTCGGTCGTGGCGGTGGGGGCGATACGGGTGACCGTGCCCCGGTAGTCGGCGCCCTGGCGGGTGGCGAGGCCGACCTCGGCCGGTTGGCCGATCTTGAGACGGCTCACGTCGGTCTGCGAGAACATCGCCTCGACCTGGAGTTCGTCGAGGTCGCCGAGGGTGACGAAGGTGCCGGTGCCCGCCTGGGAACCCACGCCTCCCGCCACCGAGAGGACGGTGCCCGGGGCGGGGGCCTTGATCGTGACGCCCTTGAGCGCCGCCTCGGCGTCCTGGTAGGCCTTCTCGGCCTTCGCCAGGTCGGCCTCGGCCTGGGGGACCGACTTGGTCTGCTTCGCAGAGGTACGGCCGGTCTGCCGCTGCGTGGTCGGTCCCTGCCTGGCCTGCCGCTCGTTCCTGGGGGCGGCGGCGGTGCGGGTGGGCGTGGGCGTGGCGCAGGTGGCCGGGGTGGGCGTGACGGGAGCCGGGGTGGCGCTCGGTGGTGGCGTCTTCCTGGCGGTCGGGGTGGAGACCGGCGGCTCGGGGGCGGGGGAGAGCGGGTAGGCAGGGGTGCGCTGCGGTCCGGGTTCACCGGTGGGGTGCGGCGGCTCGACCGAGGCCGACGGGCCGGGCGTGGCCGTCGGATGGCGGTACGCGACCGGGGTGATCCGCGTCGCCGTACGAGCCTCTGCTCCACGAAGCGGTTGGGCGACAGGGGCGATCCGCGCCGCCGTACCCGGGGCCGCTGCGGCGCGGGGCTTGGTCCCCGAGGCCCTGGGACGTGGGGTGGGGCAGGTGGAACGTCCGGACGGGCCCGCGACGGCGGCGGGGCCGGGGTCGGGCGCGGGGGTCGCGGTCGGGGTGGCCCGCGCCTTGGTCAGGGAATCCTCGGCGGCGGCGAGCGCGGCCGCGGCGGCGCTGTGGTTCTCGCGGGCGAGGGTGTCGTCGATCCTGGCGAGCGGGTCACCGGCCTCGACCTCGTCACCCGGCGCGACATAGACCTTCCGCACCGCTCCCGTCGCGGCGAAGGCGAGCTCCCTGGTGTCGGCGGCGACGGCCGAACCGGCGGCGGACACCGTGGCGGCGACCGTGCCCCGCTTGGCGGCCACCAGTTGGGCCCGCCCGGGGGACGCCGGCGAGCCGGTCTCCACCAGGAACAGCGCGCTCGCGCCCGCCACGGCCAGGGCGGCGACGCTCAGAACCGCCGCGCGCAGGACTCCCGATCTCATGCCCGACATCCTCCGGCGCGGAGGTCAGCACCGCCTCAGGCTGAGCTGAGAGTTTGCTGAGGGTGACGGCTGTCAGGAAACGCTCAGCCTGGTCTGAGGCGGCGTCAAGCAGAGAGGGCCACAGTGATGGACTGTGAACTTGTCGTTGCGGCGCAGAGCGCTGATCGTGAACGGCGCTCTGGCCGTTCTGCTGGTGGGCGGGGTCGGAGCCGCCTACGCCTCGCTCAACACGAGCGTCCGGTCGGAGACCGCTCCGGCCACCAGCACGGTGACCAGGGGCATGGTGTCGGCCTCCGTGTCGGCCTCCGGGGCCGTCACCAGTGCCAGGACCAGGTCGCTGAGCTTCACGGGGAGCGGCACGGTCGCCTCCGTCAAGGTCGAGCCCGGTGACCGGGTGAAGAAGGGGCAGGTGCTGGCCAAACTGGACGACACCGACGCCAGGGAGGCCCTCGAAGCCGCCCAGGCGAGCCTGAACGCCGCCGCGGACGGCGACACCTCGACCGCCTCCGGCTACGCCCAGTACGTCAGCGCGCTCAACGCCCGCAAGCAGGCCCAGCGAGCGCTCGCCGGCACCGTGTTGAAGGCCCCCTTCGCCGGCACCGTCACGGCCCTCAACGGTACGGCGGGCGGCCCGGCCGCAGGGACCGCGGGCAGCGGCACCGACGACACCGGCTCCACCGGGTTCGTCGAGATCGCCGACATCACCAGGCTCCAGATCGTCGGCGACTTCACCGAGTCCGACGTGACCAAGGTCAAGTCGGGCCAGGCGGCCACCGTCACCTTCGATGCGATGCCCGGCACGACCGCCACCGGCAAGGTCACCCGGATCGACCCCGTGGCCAAGACCACCGAGAACGTCGTCCAGTATCCCGTCACGATCAAGATGACCGGCGTGCCGAAGAGCGTCCGCCTCGGCCAGACCGCGAGCGTCCAGGTCATCACCGGCGAGGTCACCGACGTGCTGACGGTCCCCACCAGCGCGATCCGTACGGCGGGCGGCCGGCCCACCGTGCTCGTCCTCGCCAAAGGCGGCGCCCAGGTCCCCACGGTCGTCGAGATCGGCCTCAAGGGCGACCTGACGACCGAGATCAAGTCCGGCCTGAAGGACGGCGACCAGGTCGTACGGCAGGGCACCCCCGCCACCACCGGCCAGCAGGGCGGGTTCCCGGGCGGCGGCCTGGGCACCCGCATCGGCGGCGGCGGAGGCGGCCGATGAGCGGGCGGCCGGAAGACGTCCCGCCGGTCCTGGACGTGCGCGCGGTGACCAAGGCGTACGGCCGGGGAGACGCCCTGGTGCGGGCGTTGCGCGGAGTGTCGCTCACCGTGGACCGGGGCGACTACGTCGCCGTCATGGGCGCGTCGGGCTCGGGCAAGTCGACGCTGATGAACATCCTCGGCTGTCTCGACGTCCCCTCCACCGGCCGCTACCTGGTGGACGGCACCGACGCGGGCGCCCTCGACGAACGGCAGCTCTCGATCCTGCGCAACCGGAAGATCGGCTTCGTCTTCCAGTCGTTCAACCTCATCCCCAGGATGACCGCGCTGGCGAACGTCGAACTGCCCCTGGCGTACGGCGGGCTGAAGGCGGGCGAGCGCCGGCGGCGGGCGCTGGCGGCCCTGTCCCTGGTGGGGCTCGCGGACCGCACCCGGCATGAGCCCAACGAGTTGTCCGGCGGCCAGCAGCAGCGGGTCGCGATCGCCAGAGCCCTGGTCACCGCGCCCGCCCTGCTGCTCGCCGACGAGCCGACCGGCAACCTCGACTCCGCGTCCACCCGTGACGTGCTGAACATCCTGGACCAGCTCAGCATGGCCGGCCGGACGATCGTGATGATCACCCATGAGGACGACGTGGCGGGACACGCCAAACGGATCCTGCGGCTGGTCGACGGCCAGGTCGTCGAGGATCGCCGGCGGTCGCCCGTGGCGGGCCCGCCGCCGAAGCTCGCGGGGGTGACGGCGTGAACGCGCTGGAGGTGCTGCGCTTCGCCGTACGGGGACTGGCGGCGAACAAGATGCGCAGCGGGCTCACCACGCTGGGCATCCTGATCGGGGTGGCGGCGGTGATCCTGCTGGTCGCGGTGGGTGAGGGATCGTCCCAGGCGATCACCCAGAACATCCAGCGGCTGGGCGCCAACACGCTGACCATCTCCTCGAACACGATGGGTGGCGGCGGTGGCGGCGGTGGCGTGCGCATGGCCGCGCCGCAGCAGGACTCCGGGCCGCGTACCCAGGCGAAGGGCCTGACCGTCGCGGACGCGCGGGCGCTGGCCGACAAGACGGGCGCGCCGTCGGTGCGGACCGTGTCCCCGGTGGTCGCCGCGCAGTCGCAGGCTGCGGTCTACGAAGGGGCCGGCCACACGATCCAGCAGCTCATCGGCACCTACCCGGCCTACTTCGACGCCTCGAACAAGCCGGTCGCCAGCGGCTCCTACTTCACCAACGACGACGTGCTCGCGGCCCGCAAGGTCGTGGTGATCGGCCGGACCGTGGCGGAGAACCTGTTCGGCACGCTCGACCCGATCGGCAAGCGGATCACCATCGGGGGCGTGCCGTTCACCGTGGCCGGGGTGCTCAAGGAGGCGGGCTCCGCCGGGTTCCAGGACGCGGATGACGTGGCCATCGCGCCGCTGCCCGCCGTACAGCAGAGTTTGACCGGGTTCGGGCCGCTCGGGCAGGTCATCGTGCAGGCGACCTCGGCGGAGACCGTGGACGCGGCGGAGAGCGAGGTCACCTCGATCCTGAACGCGCGGCACGGCATCTCGGGTATGGCCGCCGCCGACTACCGGGTGTTCAACCAGGCGGCCCTGCAGGAGACGGTGAGTGCGGCGATGGGCACGTTCACGGTGCTGCTGGGCGCGGTGGCGGCGATCAGCCTGCTGGTGGGCGGGATCGGGATCACCAACATCATGCTGGTCACCGTCACGGAGCGGACCAGGGAGATCGGCATCCGCAAGGCCGTCGGCGCGCCCCGGGGGGCGATCCTCGGCCAGTTCCTCGCGGAGGCGACGATGCTCAGCCTGGTCGGCGGCCTGCTCGGGGTGGCCGTCGGGGTGCTCGGCAGTCAGTTCACGATCGCCGGGGTGCAACCGGTGCTCGTGCCGGGCTCGATCGTGCTCGCCCTCGGCGTGTCGGTCGCGATCGGGTTGTTCTTCGGCGGCTATCCCGCCGGCCGGGCCGCCAAGCTGCGGCCGATCGAGGCACTGAGGCACGAGTGAGCAGGAGCGACATGAGCAAGCCGGACACGGACATCCTCGCCTCCTCGCCGTTCGACGGCGACCTCGACGAGGAACTCGCGGCACGGCCGGAGCGCAGGCCCATCTCGAAGCTGACGCTCGGGCTGGCGGCCGGGTTACTCCTGATCGCCGGCGCGCTGGGCGGCATTCAGGCGCAGAAGCTGTGGGGGAGCGACGTCGCCGGTCCGGGGCTGATGGTGCAGCCGGCCGGGGAGAACCAGCGTCCGGGCCAGGCCGGGACGCAGGGCCGGTCGTCCACGGGCAGGCCCGGTGCGACGGGCGGCCTGACCACCGGTACCGTCAAACGAGTGGCGGGTAAGAAGATCTACCTTGAGACGATGGACGGCACGGCCGTGACCGTGACCACCAACGGGCAGACCAGGATCCAGGTGACCGAGCAGGGCAAGGTGGCCGACCTGAAGCCGGGCAGCACCGTGCTGGTGCAGGGCGAGAAGGGCGGCGACGGCACCGTGGCCGCGACCATGGTCAGCCAGGGAGGCGGATTCGGCGTCCGAGGAGGCCGATGAGATCACCCGAGGCCCGGCTGCTGATCGTCGACGACGAGCCCAACATCCGCGAACTGCTGTCGGCCAGCCTCCGCTACGCCGGGTTCGAGGTGCTGGCCGCGGCGGACGGGCAGGAGGCGGTCCAGGTCGCCGAGCGGGTACGGCCTGACCTGGTCGTGCTGGACGTGATGCTCCCCGACCTCGACGGTTTCACGGTCGCCGAGCAGCTCCGGGCGTCCGGGCGGCGGCTGCCCGTGGTGTTCCTGACCGCGCGTGACGGCGTCGACGACAAGGTCGCCGGGCTCGGGCTCGGCGACGACTACGTGACCAAGCCGTTCAGCTTGGAAGAGGTGCTGGCCAGGATCAGGGCCGTGCTCCGCCGTACCCGCGGCGACCTGGAGTCGCCCACCCGCCTGCAGGTGGCCGACCTGATGCTGGACGAGGAGGCGCACGAGGTCTGGCGGGACGGCCGGATCGTGCGGCTGTCGCCGACCGAGTTCAAGCTGCTGCACTATTTCATGACCAACTCCGGCCGGGTGCTCTCCAAGACCCAGATCCTGGACCACGTGTGGAACTACGACTTCGGCGGCGACGCGGGAGTGGTCGAGTCCTATGTCTCCTACCTCCGGCGCAAGATCGACAACGTCGAGCCCCGGCTGATCCACACCTTGCGGGGCGTGGGATATGTCCTCCGTGCGCCTCGTCGATGAGCTGAAACGGCGGCTGGCCCGCACCCCGCTGTGGCTGCGGCTGGTGGCGGCGACGACGCTGCTGGTGACCCTGGCGATCACGCTCACCGGCCTGTTCGCCGTCCAGCTCCTGCGCGAGTATCTGGTGGACCGGGTGGACCAGCAGCTCACCGCCGCCAGCAAGCCCGCCCGTCCCGAACCCGACGACGTGACCGTCGAAGAGCGCGCGCTGCGCCCCCAGCGCCTGTTCGGCCTGTTCCACCTGGTGATCCTGGACCGGCACGGCACGCTGGTGCGTACCGTCGCGGAGTCCACCGAAGGCGGCATGCCCGACCTCCCGCACCTCACGACCATCGACGTGGCCCTGCGCGGCGGCCGCCCGTTCACCGTGCCCTCCGTCGTCTCCGGCGAAGCCCGGTGGCGGGTGATCGCCGTCCCCGGCCGGGGCGGGCAGAGCCGCGTGGTCGCGGTCAGCCTCCGCGACATCGAGGGGACCGTCTCCCGCCTCGGCGTCATCGTGGCCGGCGTGGGCGGCGCCGTGCTGGTCACCCTCGCCCTCGCCTGCCACTGGCTGGTACGGCGCAGCCTCCGCCCGCTCGGCGAGATCGAGCGAACCGCCCAGGCCATCGCCGAAGGAGACCTGTCGAGCCGGGTCCCGCTGCGGCACCGCCGTACCGAGATGGGGCGGCTGGGCAGGGCGATCAACGGGATGCTCGCCCAGATCGAGAAGGCGTTCACGGACAGGTCGCGATCCGAGGGCGTGGCCAGGCAGTCGGCGCTGACCGCGCGCAGCTCGGAGGAGCGGATGCGCCGCTTCGTCGCCGACGCCTCCCACGAGCTGCGCACCCCGCTCACCTCGATCAGGGGCTTCGCCGAGCTCTACCGGCAGGCGGGCGTGCAGGACGCGGAGGAGGCCG
Source organism: Dolomitihabitans soli (assembly GCF_022213955.1). GTDB lineage: Bacteria > Actinomycetota > Actinomycetes > Streptosporangiales > Streptosporangiaceae > Streptosporangium_A > Streptosporangium_A soli. The sequence goes on from NZ_JAKNTW010000036.1 coordinate 97,242, forward strand.
GCCGGGTGCTGCGCAGGATCGAGGGCGAGGCGGCGCGGATGGGCGTGCTCGTCGACGACCTCCTCCTGCTCGCCCGGCTCGACCAGCAACGCCCCCTCGACCGCTTCCCGGTCGACCTGCTGAGCCTGGCCGCCGGCGCGGTGCTCGACGCCCAGACCTTCGCCCCCGACCGCACGATCGACCTCCAGCGGCTGGACGACGCGGACGGGCCGGTGACGGTCGACGGTGACGAGGCGAAACTGAGACAGGTGCTCGGCAACCTCGTCGGCAACGCGCTCAGGCACACGCCGGAAGGCACTCCCGTCGTGGTCGGCGTGGCCGTCGAGGAGGGTCAGGCGGTGGTCGAGATCGCCGACCAGGGACCAGGACTGCGACCCGGCGAGATCGAGCGCGTCTTCGAGCGCTTCTACCGTGCGGACCCCTCGCGCCGCCGTACCGACGGGAGCGGCAGCGGCCTCGGCCTGTCCATCGCCGCCGCCCTGGTCCACGCGCACGGCGGCACCATCTCGGTCGACAGCACCCACGGCGCGGGAGCCGTCTTTCGCTTCACGCTGCCTAGCACTCCTTTGATGGGGAATGATCGGTCTTATGACGGGGGAGGGACTGCTTGAGACGGTCGAGGCGCTGAGACGGTGTCTCGACGGTGAGCTGCTCCCGCTCGCGATCGACGACGTCGCCGCGGATCGCGGGGCGCTCGCCGAGCTGACCGGGCAGCTCGACGACTATCTGCTGCCCAGGCTGCGCGCCGTCGACGCCCCGCTGCTCGCGGTGGTCGGCGGTTCGACCGGGGCGGGGAAGTCCACGCTGGTCAACTCCATCGCCGGCACCGACGTCACCGAGCCGGGCGTGCTGCGGCCCACCACGCTCGTGCCGACCCTGGTCACCGGCCCCGCCGACGCCGAATGGTTCACCGGCCAGAACGTGCTCCCGGGACTCCCCCGGGTGACCGGCGGCGGCAGCGCCGAACCCGGCACCCTCCGCGTGGTCACCACCCCGGCGCTACCCGGCGGGCTGGCCCTGCTCGACGCTCCCGACATCGACTCGGTGGTCACCGCCAACCGCGAGCTGGCCGCGCAGCTGCTCGCGGCGGCCGATCTGTGGCTCTTCGTCACCACCGCCGCCCGCTACGCCGACGAGGTGCCCTGGAGCTTCCTCCGCGTGGCCAGGGAACGCAGCACCGCGCTGGCCATCATTCTCGACCGGGTGCCCCCGGAGGGCACCGACGTGGTGGCCGCGGACCTCACCCGGCTGCTGGCGGCGAACGGGCTGGCGGGCGCCCGGCTGTTCGCCGTCCCGGAGGTCGCGCTGCCCGAGGAGAACGCCAGGCTGCCCGCCGAGGCCGTACGGTCGATCTCCGACTGGCTCGCCGGCATCGCCGCCGACGCCCAGGCCCGTGCCGCGGTCGTCAGGCAGACCCTCTCCGGGGCGCTGGCCAGCCTCGCCACCCGCGTCCCCGCGCTCGCCGACGCGGTGGAGCGCCAGCAGTCCGCCGCCCTCGTGCTGGAGGAGGCGGTGGGAGGCGCCTACGAGAGCGGGATGGCCCACTTCGACGAGGGCATGAGCGACGGGTCGTTGCTGCGCGGCGAGGTGCTCGCCCGATGGCAGGACTTCATCGGCACCGGCGACCTCATGCGCGGCCTGGAGACCCGCGTCGGCCGGCTGCGGGACCGCGTGGTGTCGCTGTTCACCGGGCGTCCCGTGCCGGCCAGGGAACTGCGGGTCGCGCTGGAGAGCGGGGTCGGCGCGCTCATCCGCGCCGCCGCCGACTCCGCCGCCGAGCGCGCCCTCGAATCCTGGTCCGGTGTCCCCGCCGGACGTGACCTGCTCGAACGCGCCGGCGTCCGCACCACCGGCCGCCTCGCCCGCGCCGGAGCCGACCTGCCCGCCCGCTCCGAGGCCGCCATCCGCGACTGGCAGGCGTTCGTCCTCGATCTCGTCCGCCAGGAGGGCGCCGACCGGCGGACCACCGCGAGGGTCGCCTCCTTCGGCGTCAACGGTGTGGGGCTGCTGCTGATGCTCGCCGTCTTCGCCTCCACCGGCGGCCTGACCGGGATCGAGGTCGGCATCGCCGGCGGGACCAGCGTGCTCAGCCAGAAGGTCCTCGAAGCCGTCTTCGGCGACCAGGCCGTACGCACCCTCACCGCCAAGGCCCGCGAAGACCTCCGCCACCGCGTCCGCGACCTGCTCACCGAGGAGTCCACCCGCTTCACCGCCCTCCTCGCCCCGCGAACCCCGCCCGCCGACACCCCGCAGGCCCTCCGCACCCTGGCGACCGCCATCACCACGAACACCCCTCCCGGCCACCCCCGCACGGGCGCCTTCGAGCGCGACCGCCCAGAGTCCGACACTTCCGGCGGCGACCGTCCGGGGATCGGCGCCTTCGAGCGCGACCGTCCGGAACCCGGTGCCGCCGGTGATGATCGTCCAGGGGCAGGTGCCTTCGAGCGCGACCGTCCGGAACCCGGTGCCGCCGGCGGTGACCGTCCAGGAGCAGGTGCTTTCGAGCGCGATCGTCCGGAACCCGGTACGGCCGGCGGTGACCGTCCGGGAAGGCGTGACCGTCCGGAGTCCGACGCCTCAGGCGGCGACCGTCCGGGAGCGGGTGCCTTCGAGCGTGACCGTCCGGGTGCAGGTGTTCTCGGGCGCGACGATCCGCAGGCCGGTGGTTCCGAGGGCGGACGTCGTGATTCTCGTACCGTCGGTGGTGACAGGCCCGAGCCTGGTGATCCGGATCCAAGGGGCGGTGGCGGGAAGTGAAGGTGTTCCGGCGGAAGTCGGCGGTCTCGCTCGACGACCGGCTCACAGGTCTCGGCGAGGCGGTCGAGGCGGCCGAAGGGCGTCTTCCGGACGACGTGGTCGAGCAGGCGCGCGCCGTGATCGAACGGGCGGGTGTACGGCGGAGCCTGTCGGTCGACCACACCGTCGTCGCGCTGGCGGGGGCGACGGGCAGCGGCAAGTCCTCCCTCTTCAACCTGCTCTCCGGCACCCTCCTCGCCGAGGTGGGCGTCACCCGCCCCACCACCTCCACCGCCCAGGCCGCCACCTGGAACGGCGCGGGCACCGCCCCCCTCCTCGACTGGCTCCAGATCCCGCACCGCCACGAACTGACCCCCGGCCCTTCGCCCGCCGCCCTGTCGGACGCCGATTCGGACGCCCCGCCCTCGGACGTCACCCCGGCGGACGCCGCCCTGTCAGATGCCCCCGCTTCGGGCTTCACACGGTCGGACGTCGCCTCGGTGTCGCCCGCTGACGCGCCTCCGCCGGTCGCCGAACCCGTCTCCCCTCGCGGCCCCTCCGCCACCGCACCGGGAGCCTCCACGCAGACGACCCCAGATCCCGACTTTTCCGGACTGGTGCTGCTCGACCTGCCCGATCACGACTCGATCCGGCTGAGCCACCGGCTGGAGGTCGATCGCCTGGTGACGATGGTCGACCTGCTGGTCTGGGTGGTGGACCCGCAGAAGTACGCCGACGCGCTCCTCCACGAGCGCTACCTTCGTCCCCTGGCCCGCCACCGTGACGTCATGGTGATCGTCCTCAACCAGATCGACCGGCTCACCCCTTCGGCCGCCGAGCGTTGCCTCACCGACCTGCGCCGTCTCCTCGCGGAGGACGAACTCTCCGGCGTCCCGGTGATCGGCGTCTCGACGCGCACCGGCGCGGGCGTCCCCGAGCTGCGGGCGACGCTCGTCGAGCGCGTGTCGAAACGGCGCTCGTGGACGGCGAGGCTGGCCGCCGACGCGGAGACCGCCGCGGACTCGCTGGTCAAGGCGTCCCACGGCGCGCCGGCCGAGGCCGAGGTCCCGCCGGAACGCCTGCAGCGGCCGCTGACGGCGGCCCTGGCCGAGGCGGCCGGGGTGCCGCTGGTCGTGGCGGCGGTGGCGAAGGCGCACCGGCACCGTTCGGTGGTCGCCACGGGCTGGCCGGTGACCAGGTGGCTGCGCAGGTTCAGGCCCGACCCGCTGCGCAGGCTGCGCCTGGGCGGCATCCCGGAAACGGAACCGGAAGCCGTCGGCCGTACGTCGATCCCGGCGGCCTCCGGGGTCCAGCGCTCCCGGGTGGACACCGCGATCAGAGACCTCGCCCAGTCCGCCTCGGCCGGCCTGCCGGACGTCTGGGCGGCAGCCGTACGGCAGGCGGCCCGCTCACACGCCGGCGACCTGCCCGACCGGCTGGACCGCACAGTGGCGGCGACCTCGTACGGCGCGGCCAGGCGTCCCAGGTGGTGGCGGGCGGTCGGCCTGTTGCAGTGGCTGGTCTTCGCGCTGATGGTGGCGGGCGCGCTCTGGCTGGCGGGACTGTTCGCCCTCGACTATCTCCGGTTGCCCGAACTGCCGTCACCCACGTTGGGCGAGGTGCCGTGGCCCACCGTGTCACTGGTCGGCGGCGCGCTGGTCGGGTTGGTGATCGCCCTGCTCTCCCGGGGGGTCGCCTGGCTCGGCGGCCGGCGGCGGGCGCGCAAGACCGCGAAGTCACTACACGCAGAAGTCGGCCAGGTCGGCAGGGAACTGGTGGTGGCCCCGGTGGAGGCCGAACTCGACCGCTATCGCCGTTTCACCGAGGCCGTCGCCCTCGCCCGCCGGGAGTAGCCCGTCGACGACGGCCACGCCGCGCAACGGTGGGCGCCGGCGGGTCAGGCGGCGTTGAGGAGGCGGCGGAGGAGGCCGGACGCCGTGATGGCGCCGAGGTAGTCGGTGCCGTCCATGACCGCGACGAGCGGGGTGTGGGACTGGGTCATCAGGGCGGCGATCTCCAGGGCGGTCGCGTCGGGATCCACGATGGCCGGCTTGAGCTTCTCATCGGGAAGCACGTCCCGCACTCGCTTGCCGGCGAGCGTGGTGCACATCCGGTCGGCGTGCCGCTCGTCGACGACCCTGGCCAGGGCGGGATCCGACTGGACGTACTGGGGGACCGCGATCCGGAGGAACTGGGAGCCCGGGAGCACGGCTTGGGGGCGGCCGTCGGCGTCCACCACTATCAAGCCGACCAGCCGCTGCTCGGCCAGGAGCCGAGCAGCGTCGAGAGCGTCCGAATCGATTTCGACGGTGGGATACGGCTCCACCAGATCAGCTGCTTGCACGGAGCGAACGTAACACGAAGGGCCGTCGCCTCTGCCATGGCCGTGTCAGGAGGCGCGCTTTGCCGACCGAGTGATCAGTGGTGATGCGGTTCGCGCTTCTCCTGGAGGTCGGCCAGGGGGTCGGGGGTGAGCGGGCCGGCGTCGAGCTGGCGCGGGCCGCCGCGGTGCTCGGGCTCGGTGGCGTCGGCGACGGCCTCCTCCGCGGCCCGCGCGGCCTGGGCGGCCTCCTGGGCGGCGGCCTCGGCGGCGGAGTCGGCGGTGACCTCGCGGGTCGCGGCGGACTTGGGCAGGGACTCGGTGAAGGCGCGGGAGACGCCGGTGAGGGCGGCGGTCACCTCGCTGGGGATGACGAAGAAGGTGTTGTTCTCGCCCTGGGCGAGCTGCGGGAGGACCTGGAGGTACTGGTAGGCCAGCAGCTTGGGGTCGGGGTCGTTGCGGTGGACCGCCTGGAAGACCTGGTCGATGGCCTGGGACTCGCCCTCGGCGCGCAGGATGGCCGAGGTGCGGTCGCCCTCGGCGCGCAGGATGTTGCTCTGCTTCTCGCCCTCGGCGGTGAGGATCTGCGACTGCCGGTGGCCCTCGGCGTTGAGAATCGCGGCGCGCTTGTCACGCTCGGCGCGCATCTGCTTCTCCATCGCGTCCTTGATGGTCTTCGGCGGGTCGATGGCCTTGACCTCGACCCGGTTGACCCGGATGCCCCACTTGCCGGTCGCGTCGTCGAGGACGCCGCGGAGCTGGCTGTTGATGGTGTCGCGGGAGGTGAGGGTCTTCTCCAGGTCCATGGAACCGATGACGTTACGCATGGTCGTCACGGTGAGCTGCTCTATGGCCTGGATGTAGTTCGCGATCTCGTAGGCCGCCGCCCTGGGGTCGGTGACCTGGAAGTAGAGGACCGTGTCGATCTCGACGACCAGGTTGTCCTCGGTGATGACGGGCTGGGGGCGGAAGGTCACCACCTGCTCGCGCAGGTCGATCATCGGATAGACGCGGTCGATGTAGGGGATCACGAAGTTGAGGCCGGGTTGCAGCGTGCGGTGGTAACGGCCGAGGCGCTCGACGTTCCGCGCCCGCGCCTGCGGCACGATCCGCACCGAGCGCAGGACGGTGAGCACGGCGAAGAACACGACTACGAGGCCGGCTATGAGCAGGGCGTCCATACATCACTCCCGCGGATAAACGAGGGCGGTCGCGCCCTCGATCTTGATCACGTCTACGGTGGAGCCTTCCGGGATGACGAGCGTCTCGTCGAAAGCCCTGGCCGTCCAGTCCTCGCCGCCGATGCGGACCAGGCCGTCCCTGCCGCTGACCTCGTGCACCACGTAGGCGGTCTTGCCGACGAGCGCCTGCACACCGAAGCGCTGCGCGGGGACCTGTTTGAGATGGCGGGCGGCGATCGGCCGGATCAGCACCAGCCCGGCCGCCGAGGCGATGGTGAAGACGAGTAGTTGGAGCGGCACGGGCAGCCCCAGCGCCGCGACCATCGAGGTGAGCAGCGCCGCGCCGCCCAGCAACCCGAGGGCGGCCGTCAGGGTGAAGATCTCCGCCACGCCCAGCACTACCGCCAGGACCAACCAGATGACCCAGTCGTCCATGCTTCGGCCCTCCTGCTGTATACAACGGGCCAGATGGTGCGATCGTTCCCAACATATGCCCTACAGCAGGGAGAGCGCGCTACCCGAGAGCCACTCCTTCCAGGACAGTTGCCAGTACCCCCAGCCGTTGTCCCAGCCGAGTTCGCGGTCGGTGCCTGTGATGATCACCGGGTCGCCGCGCAGCGAGTGGGCGTAGAACCAGGCGGCCTGTCCGGGGGCGGCGTTGATGCAGCCGTGGCTGGTGTTGGCCACGCCCTGCGCCCACAGATTGTCCATGGCGTGGACGTACTCCCCGCTGTTGGAGATGCGCACCGCGTGATCGACCCGCAGGTCGTAGTAGCCGGGATCGCCCACGCTCCGGCCGGGGGAGACCATCCGGACCGGGTTGTCCCGCTCCATGGTCAGGTGGATGCCGCTGGTCGTGGTGTATTCGTAGGTGCTGCCGTTGCCCGCGCTGATCGCCATCCGCTGGACGACCTCGCCCGAGCGCCTGACCACCATCTGCTTGGCCGTCGTGTCGATCGTGCTGAGCTGCCTGCGCCCGACCGTGAAACCGGTCGAGTGGTCGGCCGTGCCGTACGTGTCCTTGCCGATGCGGACCCCGGTGAGGTGGGCGGTGAGGGTCACGTGGCGGCCGGCGGGCCAGAAACGGCGGGGGCGGTAGATCACCTGGTTCTCGCTCACCCAGCGCCAGGCGCCCTCGACGTCGTCGCCCGCGTCGACCCGCAGCGCGTGCTCGACGGGGGCGCGGCGGCTCACCGGGGCGTCGAAGGTGACGATGATCGGCATGCCGACCCCGACCGTCTCGCCGGGGCGTGGCGAGACGGCGGCCACCCTGACGGTGCGCTTGGCGGCGAAGGTGTGGATACGGGCGGTGGTGGTGACGGGAGTGCCGTCGGCGGTCGCGGCGGCGGCCACGTCGTACGCGCGGCCCGGGGCGAGCGGCCAGGAGGAGCGCCACCGGGTGCGGCCCACGTCGAACGTGCCGGGGACGGGCCTGCCCGCGACGGTGGTCGTCACCGCACCGAGCGTCGTGCCGGTCGCGGTGACGACGAGGTGCTGGTCGGGGCGGACCGGGCCGGAGCCCGGCGGCGGCGAGATCGTCAGGACCGGCGCGACACGCTCGGGGCCGGCGGGCGAGCAGCCCGCGGCCAGGAGGAGAACGATCACAAGACAAGCCGCGGCGCGCCGCATCTCACTCCTGTCCCATCGAGTGTCCCGTCGAGTCCGTGGAGATCCTCAATGGTAGCGAAGAGTGTCCATAAGAGTGCGCTAGGTGATCGATCGTGCGGGGAGGATCGTGCCGGTCACCTCGCCCAGGGAGATCCGGTTCCCGTCGGTTCCGGGGGCCGAGGCGCTGATCGTGACGGTGTCGCCGTCCTCGAGGAACGTCCGCGTGTCGCCGTTGGCGAGCTTGACCGGCTCGGCTCCGTTCCAGGACAGCTCGATGAGCGACCCCTGCCGGCCGTTCTCCGCGCCCGAGACGGTCCCGCTGGCGAACAGGTCGCCGGTGCGCAGCGAGGCGCCGTTCACGGTGAGGTGGGCGAGCATCTGGTCCGGCGTCCAGTACATCTCCCGGTACGGCGGGCGCGAGACGATCTCCCCGTTCAACTCCACCGCCAGCTCAAGATCGAGCCCCCACGGCCCACCTGACCTGCGTAGATAGTCGAGCGGCCGAGGATCTTGGGCCCGGCCGTCGACCCTGGCGGCGGACAGCGCGGCGAGCGGCGTGACCCACGGCGAGATCGAGGTGGCGAACGACTTGCCGAGGAACGGCCCGAGCGGCACGTACTCCCACGCCTGGATGTCGCGCGCGCTCCAGTCGTTGACCAGCGTGACGCCGAAGACATGGTCCTCGAACGCGCCCGACCCCGGCACCCCGACCACGAACCCCAGCTCCGCCTCGATGTCGAGCCGCACCGAGGGCCCGAAGACGCCGGCCCCCCGTTGCCCGTTCGGCCGGCTGATCGGCGTGCCGGACACCACGATGGTGCCTGACCTGCCGTGGTAGCCGACGGGCAGATGCCGCCAGTTGGGCTTCAGCGGCTCCTCGTCGGGCCGGAACATCCGCCCGAGGTTCGTGGCGTGCTCCAGCGAGCAGTAGAAGTCGACGTAGTCGGCCACCTCGAACGGCAGGTGCAGAGTGACCTGGCCGAGCGGGATCGGGTCCGCGTCCCACTCGTGGTCCTGCAGCCGCCGCCGGGTCTCCCGCCACGCAACCGGGCCCAGCGCCATGAAGGGGTTGAGGCTCGGCGCGGCGAACACCTCGTCCCCGAGGGCGGCGGCGAGGTCGAGGACGTGGTTCCCGATTCGCACCCCCACGCGCGGGGCCTGCCCGGTGGTGGAGAAGACGCCGTAGGGCAGGTGGTTCATGCTCTCGCTCCGACGGGTTCGATCAAGCCGAGTGCGGTCAGGTCGTCGAGCGGCGCCGACGTGCTGCACGAGCCGTAGGAGATCAGCGAGGCCCTGGCCCGTCGCGCGGTGTCCACCGGCACGGCACCGGTCAGCCCCACCAACTCGTGCGGGTCGCACACTTCGAGGAGCGGCACCGGGTCGCGGTCGTCCACGGCGGCGCAGACGGCGAGCAGCAGGTTGAGGAAGCCGTGCAGGTAGACGCCGAAGCTCGGGTCCGGATGGCGGACGGCGTGGTGCAGCCCGGCGGTGGCCTTGAACGGGATGGCGTGGTGGGTGCAGAAACGGATGAACGCCCCCAGTTCGTGGGTGGTGGGGAACGCCGAAGGGGTCTGGCCGCCGCAGCGGACCTTCAGGCCGATCCCCGGCTCCACGTGCACGGGCAGCGCGGCGGGCGAGACCTCGACGAAGACCCTCGCGGTGGCGGGCGCCCACGAGGCCGCGGGCTCCGGCACGTGCTTGACCTCGACGAACTCCACGTCGAGCCCGTCGAGGTCGGGCGGCGAGTGGGTGTCGACGATCAGGCCCAGGCGCAGCGGCCCCGGTGCGTGGCGGCGCAGGTCGTCGAGCCGGCTGGTGGGGCACAGGAAGCGGTGGCTGAGCACGTCGCTGCCGATCCGCCGGTCGATGGCGTGCCGGGCCAGCGCGTCACCCATGGTCAGCGAGGTCGGCGGGAACAGGCCGGCGTCGTCGACGAGGTTGACGAAGAGCGGGTTCATCGGGCCCACGTCCAGGCGTAGGAGGGGTCCTCGCAGCCGAGGGCGCCCTCGCCGAGATCGAGCGGGCGGAAGGTGTCGACCATCACCGCCAGTTCGCTGGTCTCGGTGAGGCCGTTCCGGACCGCGTCGATCACCGCCTCGACCGAGCCGGGCTGCGGGCCGTGGGTGAACCCGGCCGGATGCAGCGAGACCGAGCCCACGTCGATGCCGGAGCCCTTGCGCGCGCCGTAGTCGCCGCCCGCGTAGAACATGAACTCGTCGGAGTCGACGTTGTGGTGGTTGTAGGGGATCGGCACCGCGTCGGGGTGGAAGTCGAGCGGACGCGGGCAGAAGGAGCAGATCACGAAGCCGGGACCCTCGAAGGTCTGGTGGACGGGCGGCGGCGCGTGGGTGCGCTTCACGATCGGCTCGAAGTCGGCGATGTTGAAGGCGTAGGGGTAGAGGTGGCCGTCCCAGCCGACCACGTCGAACGGGTGGTTGCGGTAGGTGAGCCGGGTGAGCCCGCCCCGGGTGCGGACCAGCACGGGGACGTCCTCGCCCGCCTCGATCAGCGGTTCGGCGGGCGCGCGCAGGTCACGCTCGCAGTACGGCGCGTGCTCCAGGAACTGGCCGTGTCGCGAGAGGTAGCGCTTCGGCGGGCGGATGTGCCCGGCGGCGGCGATGACGAGCGCGGTGACCGGCCCGCGCGGCACCCAGCGGTGGATCGTGCCGGTCGGGATGACCACGTAGTCGCCCTCGCCGACGTCCAGCGCGCCGTACGTGGACTCGAACCTCGCCTGGCCGCTCGCGAGGTAGACGCACTCGTCGCCCATCGAGTTGCGGTACAGCTCGCCCGCACGGGTCGCCGCCGCGTACAGGATGCGCACGTCGCCGTTGCCCGCGAGCAGTCTCCTGCCCGTGACCAGGTCGCCGCCGGCGGGGAGTTCGCCGGTCCTGAAGTGGCGGGGGGAGAGCGGGTGGTTCGGCGCGAGCACGGTGGACTCTTCGGCCTCCGTGACCGCCTCCGACTTCACGATCGCGGTCGGCAGGTGCCGGTGGTAGAGCAGCGAGGAGTCGGCGGAGAAGCCCTCCTCGCCCATCAGCTCCTCCGAATAGAGGGCGCCGTCCGGTTGCCTGAACTGAATGTGGCGTTTGCGGGGTACCTCGCCCACAACGCGGTAGAACGGCATTCCTTCGCCCCCTTGGGCGTCCGTTTATCGGACACAGATGTCCTCTATACGTACGACAATCCGGGATATGTCAGAGGATGTCAACCCAGTGCGATCGACAACTCCCGTGCGGTCGCGACGACCTGTGGGCCGACCTCCGCGGGGTCCAGCGCGCCGAAGGTGACGACCCCGACGGACGCCTCCAGCCCGGGCAGTCCGGCCAGTGGCGCGGCGATCCCACGCGCCCCCTCCTGCAACTGCCCCTCCGTGACCAGATAACCGGTTTCGCCCCGCCGCAGCCCCAGGATCGCCAGGCCCGCCGCCCCCTGCCCGAGCGAGTGCCGCGCCCCCTCCCGATACGCCACGTGGAGATGCGTCCACGACGGTTCCACCACCGCCATCGCCAGCCCCTCGTCGCCCTCCGCGACGGTCAGGTGCGCGGTCGCGCCCACCTGCTCGGCCAGCCTGCGCAGCGCGGGCAGCGCCACCGCCCTGAGCAGCGGATGCACGGCCTGCGCCAGCGAGAGCACGCCGAATCCGAGATTCACCCGCCCGTCGCCGCTCCTGCGGACGAATCCCTCCTCCTGCAACGTGGTGAGCAGCCGGTAGACCACCGGACGGCTCAGGCCGAGCTCTCCCGCCAGCTCGGTGGGCGTGCGCCCGCCGTGCCCGTCGGCGAGCAGTCGCAACAGGCGCAGCCCGCGCTCCAGGGTCTGAGAGGACTCCGCGGCCATCATGGCCACGATTATCGCGGGGCTTGCGGGAAGCCCAGGTGGTGGGACACGGTGGAGATCGACTTGAGGGGGACGTGAGCATGAAGTCGGCCGTCGTCGTGGGAGCGGGCATCTGGGGAGCGTCGCTTGCGCTCAGGCTGGCGGAGACCGGCTGGCGGGTGACGCTCGTCGAGCAGTACCAGCCGGGGCATCTGCGGCAGGCCAGCGCCGGGGAGACGCGGTTGCTGCGGTGCGCGCACGGCACCGACGAGTGGTACGCCCAGCTGGCGTGGCGGGCCAGGGGTCTGTGGCGGGCGCTCGGCGAGCGGGCGGGCGAGGAGTTGTACGGCGAGTCGGGGGCGGTGTGGTTCGCGCGGCGTCCCGACGGGTGGGAACGGCAGAGCGCCCAGGTCCTGAAAAATCTGGATATCCCGCATGACATCTGGGAGCCGGAGCGCGCCGGACGGTTGTTTCCCGACTTCCGCGGCGACGACCTCGCGTTCGCGCTCTGGGAGCCGCGCGCCGGGGTGCTGCGGGCCCGCCGTGCCGTCCAGGTCACCGCCGGTCTCGCCGTCGACGCGGGGGTCCGCCTGGTCTTCGGCCGTGCCGTGCCGTACGGCGGGGCGGTGAAGGTGGGCGGTGAGCTGCTGGGCGCGGACCGGGTGGTGTGGGCATGCGGGGCGTGGTTGCCCCGGCTGTTCCCCGAGTGCACGGGGGTGACGGTGACCCGGCAGGACACGTTGCACTTCGCCGTCCCCGGGGAGTGGAGCACGCCGCCGTTGCCCGCCTGGGTCGACTACGACGGGTCCGCCTACGGCCACGGCGACCTCGGCGGGGCCGGGATGAAGGTGACCTCCGACGAGGAGGGCCCGCCGTACGATCCGGAGGAGGGGGAGCGGCGGGTGGCGCCGCGCAGTGAGGACGCCGCGCGGGCCTATCTGCGACGCAGGTTCCCCGTACTGGCGGACGCGCGGGTGCTGCTGGCCCAGGTGTGCCAGTACGCGCTGACGCCCGACGCCGAGTGGATCATCGCGGAGGAGCGGGAGAACGTCTGGGTGCTCGGCGGCGACTCCGGGCACGGGTTCAAGCACGCGCCCGCCCTCGCGGAGTACGTCGCGGACCTCCTCGACGGCGCGGCCGAACCCGACCGGAGATTCGCGCTCGGACCCCGCGAGCCCTCCCGCGGCCTGCGCACCAGCGGCGACACCGATCTCCCCGGCTGACGGGTACGGCTGACGAGCACGACTGACGGGTACGGCCCGCCGGCCGTACCCGTGCGTTCCGTCGGGGGCGCCTCAGCCGCGTGAGCGGCTACGGAGGGTCTTGCGCCAGTGCAGGCCGCCGGGCAGGTTGATCGACAACGTCCGCCGGCCGTCCGCCGTACGGGTGACGCGGAACGCCCGGTTGCCCCAGCTGTGTCCCACGCCGCCGCGGGACAGGTTCAGCCGGAACGGGCCCAGCTTGATCGACTTGCGGTAGCTCCAGCCCATCGGATTCCTCCCAGGGAAACAGCGAGAGCCATCAGCTACCCCAAATACCGCGATATATCGGATTCAGTAATGCCGATGATTACAGAGATGGCGCCACATGGTCAGAAGGTCTGGTATGACATGGACCTGATCGCTAAGGTGAGTAGATCTTTAGGCTGGCCGGGGAGCTTGGTAGAAATGCGCTGGAACTTCCGCAGAATCCTCGCCGCCGGGGCGGCACTCACGATGCTGGGCATCGCCGTGCCGACAGCGGCCTACTCCGAGGACGATCCGAGCAGTTGCACCGAACTGCTGGAAGAGGACACTCCGGCCTACGTGTACTGCAACTGGCTGGCCACCCCCGAGGAGGCCAGGAAGACCGCGATGTTCTGGCTCATCAACGATGGTGAGAACCTCAAGGCCGCCGAGCCCCTCCCCCCGGTCGTCGTCGACTGCACGGACCCCGCCAACACCTGCCCCGAGCCCGGAGGCGCAGACACGACGCACGGCGAAGGCGACGGCCTGCCCGAAGACTACGAGGAGCCCGAAGGCGCTCCCGAGTGCGACCCGCCCGGCACCGAGTGCTCCAAGTCGCCCACCGACGTCGAGGTGACGGCCGCAGAGGTCAAGGCCGCCACCGACACCGCCGACGGCAAGGCCGTCTCCGCCGCCAAGGCCGCCGGGATGCGCGTCTGGGTGGACACCGAGCTGGCCGACGACTGGAAGGCCGGCACCGAGCAGTTCACCGCCGCCGTGAAGCGGGTCGGCGCGCTGGCCGCCCAGCCCGGCGTGACCGGCATCAGGTTCAGCTCCCAGCTCGGGTACGGCGCGACCTTCGCGAACGCCGAGGAGATCACCAAGTTCGTGACCGCCGCCTCGGCCGCCCTCCGCTCCGCCGCCCCCGGCAAGAAGCTCGCCGTGCACACCCTGGTGCCCGAGTTCGGCTGCGGCACCAGCGACGCGTGCAGGACCGAGATGGCCAAGAAGTATCCGATGCTCGCCCCCGACCAGGTCGGGTCGTACGTGACCTCCGGCGCCATCGACCAGCTCGCCCTGGACAGCGGCCTCGCCCGCACCGAGTACACCCCCTGGAAGATCAGCGCCGAGAAGGTGCTGCGCAACCAGTGGATCCAGGTCAGGGCCCGCGCCTGGGACGCCTACGCGCACATCGCGGCCGAGGACGCCGGCTTCGCCGGTCCCACCTCTTCCCAGCTCACCGCCAAGCAGGCCACCGACGCCATCGCCGAGCGCATCTCCCGCACCCTGATGGACGACGGCGCCGAGACCGTGACCCTCTGGACCCGCTGGCAGGACGCCGAAGGCAAGGTCTACCGGGTCCTCGGCGACAAGCACGCCGCCAACCCCACCTGGGACCAGCTCGCCAAGCTGACCGCCGTCAAGCCCCGCCTCTCCACCCTCTACAACCCCGCGACCCCCGAGGTGGACACCGCCACCGACCTGAAGAAGCTCGCCGAGGTCTTCAGCCAGGTGTACCTCACCTCAGCCTGACTCCCTCCGCACCCACGGCCATGAAGCGACGGCAGGCGAACCGCCTGCCGTCGCTTCGCTGTGACGGCAGGCCGCCCGCTTCGCCTGGCCCTCGGCCGTGCGCAGCCGAGTCAGCTCAGGTAGGCGGCGAACTCCTCCAGGGAGATGAGGCCGTCGCCGTTCTGGTCGAGCTTGCCGACGGCGATCCGGGCGGCGTCGGTCGTGATGGGCTGGCCGAGGACCTCCATGAGGCGGGCCATCTCGCCGGCCGAGATGAGGCCGTCGTTGTCGGCGTCGACCAGGTCGAAGGTCGCGGCGTAGTCGCTCAGGTTCGCCATGGGTGGCCGCCTTCCGGGCACAGGGGATCTCGATCAGAGGCACCTTAGCCGGTTTCGCGGGGATTGCGCGGGCCGCCCGCCGTACCGGTGGGCGGCCCGCAGGGGTGTCAGACGACGGCGCCGGAGCCCTCGCGGGGGCGACGGGTGCGCTTCTTGGGGGGTTTCGGCGGGGGCGTGGAGCTGCGGGCCTCGAACTCGATGGCCAGCGGGCCGGCCACGAAGGCGGAGGACACGGTGCCCACCAGGATGCCGATGACCAGGGCGATGGCGAAGTCGTGCAGGGAGTCGCCGCCGAAGAAGGCCAGGGCGGCCAGGATGAAGAGGGCGCCCAGACCGGTGTTGACCGTACGCGGGATGGTCTGCAGGATCGCGCTGTTCGTCACCTTGGCGAAGGGGGTCTTCTGGCTCAGCCCCCACATCTCCCTGACGCGGTCGAAGACCACCACCTTGTCGTTGACCGAGTAACCGATGACGGTGAGGATCGCGGCGAGGAAGACACCGTCGATCGGCTTGCCCAGCCAGGCGAAGACGCCCACCACGGCGGCGACGTCCACGAAGAGGGCGAGCACGGCGGCGGCGCCGAAGGTCCAGCGGAAGCGGACGGCCAGATAGAGGAGCTGGGCGGCGAGGGCGACGCCGAGGGCGATCAGGGCGTTGCGGCGGAGTTCGTCGCCGAGGCTCGGGCCGATCAGCTCGTCACGCTGCTTGGTCACGTCGCCGGCCACGGTGGACAGGGCGGATTCGATCTTGACGACGTCGTCGCTGGAGATCTGCCCGGTTCGCACGGAGATGTCGTCACCGGAGGTCTGCACGACCGCGCTCGGGAACCCGGCTTCGGCGACCGCCTCGCGGGCGGCGTCGGCGGTGACCGGTGAGCCGGTGGAGTACTCCACGATGCGGCCGCCGGTGAACTCCACCCCGAAGTTCAGCCCGCGGGAGAACAGCCCGGCCCCGCCGAGCACGACGACGAGTCCGGCGATGGCCAGCCAGCGCCGCCGGTGCCGCATGAGGTCGGGATTGCGCGCGGTCAGCCACTGGCGGACCCTGCCGATGCTGCCCAGGCCCGAAATCATCGGCCGGCGCTGTACGGCCCGCAGGCTGACGGCCCACATGGCGAGCACCCGGGTGATCAGCATCGCGGAGATCAGCGACGCGATCACACCGATGCTGAGGGTCACGCCGAAGCCCTTGACCGGACCGGAGGCCAGGAAGAACAGCAGCCCGGCGGCGAGCAGCGTGGTGATGTTGGAGTCGGCGATGGCGCTCCACGCGTTGCGGAAGCCCTTCTCCAGCGCGGCGCGCAGACCCCGGTCCGGATTCTCCTCGAACTCCTCCCTGGCGCGTTCGAAGACCAGCACGTTCGCGTCGACGGCCATGCCGATCGCGAGCACGAAGCCGGCCAGGCCGGGGAGGGTCAGGGTGGCGCCGAGCGCGACCAGCGCGGCGTACGCGATGAGGCCGTAACAGGCCAGCGCCACGGTGGCGAACAGGCCGACGAGCCGGTAGATCACGATGATGAACAGCGCGGTCAGCAGCACGCCCACGACGGCGGCCTTGGCGCTGGCCTCGATGGCGGCGGAGCCGAGCGTCGGGCCGACCGTGCGCTGCTCGACGATCTCGACCGGGACGGGGAGCGCGCCGCCCTTGATGAGCACGGACAGGTCCTGGGCCTGCTCGTTGGTGAAGGAACCGGTGATCTGGGTGGAGCCGCCGGGGATGCCCACATTGCAGGCGACGCCCTCGTTCACCTGCGGCGAGGAGATCACCTCGTTGTCGAGCACGATCGCGATCCGCCGCTTGGGGTCGCCGACGCCGTTGCAGGCGGCGTCGCCGGTCAGCTTCCGCCAGGCGTCGCCGCCCTGGTCGCGGAAGTCGATCGTGACGAACCAGCCGCCGCCCTGCTGCGGGTCGATGCCGGCCTGGGCGTCGCTGACGCCCTCACCGGTGAGCCTGACGGGGCCGAGCAGCAACCGCCGGCCGTCCTCGTCGGGGAGGACCTGCTCGCCCTTCTTCGGCTTGGTCGACTGGTCGGCTTCGCTGATGACGGGGTGGAAGGTGAGCTGGGCGGTCTTGCCGATGACGTCGGCGGCCTGGCGCGGGTCCTGCACGCCGGGCAGTTCGACGATGATGCGCCGCTCGCCCGATCTGGCGAGCGTGGGTTCGGCGACGCCGAGGGCGTCCGCGCGTCTGCGCAGCACCTCCAGGGTGCGGTCGGTGGCCTCCGCGCTGGTCTTGACCGTCGGGGAGTCCTTGGTCTCGAAGACGAGCTGGGTGCCGCCGCGCAGGTCGAGGCCGAGGCGGGGAGCCATGGAGATGGCGAGTACGAGTGAGGTCACGATGACGGCCAGCGCCGCTATCGCGCGCACCACGGGGGCGCGTGACATGGAAGCCTCCACAGGCTGAAGTGGCCCGGCGCGCTTGTTCGTGCTCGCGCGGGCGCAGGAGAGGGCCGAGGGCTACCTGTGGAGAGGGGGAGCGCGTCCCGGCATGATGCGCAGCCTGGCGAGCGGTCGCGTCTGCTCCTCGCCCGGCGGCGTGCTGCGGAACCCGCGCGGGACGCCGAGGTCGCGCCGGCCGGCGAGGAAGACGGCCGGCCCGTGCCCGCCGGCGGCGGTGGCCTGCGCGCCGGTCGTGAACGCGTGCTGCGGCCAGCCGGTGGAGACGCGCGTGCCGTGGTCGGCCGGGCGGCTGGCCACCCTGTCCTGTCCCGGCCCGCCGGGCATCGCACGCAACGCGACGGGTGTGGGGACGCCGACCCCGCCGACCAGGAGCATCGACACCAGCAGACGCAGCAGTCGCCCGGCCAGCGCCACCTGGCGCTGGGGATGAGGCGATGACTGCGGCCGCACGTGCTCCTCCAGAAGGCTCGGCGGATCAGTCCACCGTAGCCCACGGCGCTGATAGGAGCCCGGTCTGCGGGGTACTTGGGTGCCTCACCGGGAGGTGACCGCATGAGACTGACGTCGACCTCGGCCCTGTTTCGCCGGAGGAGTCGTCGGCGAGGGCCGGTGACAAGTGGGTAAGAACAATCACGTGGCGGACAAGCTTGAGCAATACCGAGGTAAGCGCGACCCCGGGCGCACCCCCGAACCGGTCCCCCCGGAAGGCGTGCTGCCGCACGGCGACGACGACACCTTCGTGATCCAGGAGCACCATGCCCGTTCCCTCCACTGGGACCTGCGACTCGAACGCGGCGGCGTGCTGGTCTCCTGGGCGATCCCCAAGGGCATCCCGCCCGACCCGGCCACGAACCACCTGGCCGTGCACACCGAGGACCACCCGATCGAGTACGCCACCTTCGAGGGCGAGATCCCGAAGGGGGAGTACGGCGGCGGCACGATGACGATCTGGGACCGGGGCACCTACGAGACCGAGAAGTGGAGCGACCGCGAGGTCATGATGGTGCTGCACGGCTCCCGCGTCTCCGGCAGGCACGTGCTCTTCAGGACGCACGGGAAGAACTGGATGATCCACCGGATGGATCCGCCCGCCGGGTCCTGGCGACCGCCGCCCCAGGTGTCTCCCATGCTGCCCGTGACCCGTGCCCGCCTGCCCCGCGCCCGCGACGAGTTCGCCTACGAGTTCGCCTGGAACGGGTTGCGGGCGCTCGCCACGGTCGAGGGCGGACGGCTGACGCTGCGCTCGGACAAGGGCAAGGACATCACCGACGCCCATCGCTGGCTGCGGCCGATGGCCGAGCCGTTCGGCAGCCGTGCGCTGGTGCTCGACGGCGAGGTGGTCAGCATGGGCGGCACCCGGATCTACATCTGCCACGACCTTCTCTACGACGACGGGGAGGTGCTGCTCGACGAGCCCTGGTCACAGCGGCGCGGGCGTCTGGAGGCGTTGTCGCTGAACGGCGCGCGCTGGCAGACCACGCCGTCCTGGCAGGGGGAAGGACAGGGGCGCGACGTCCGGCAGGCGGCACGTGACCAGGGGTTACCCGGGGTCCTGGCCAAACGGCTCGACGCTCCCTACGAGCCCGGAGAGGAGTCGGCGGCCTGGATGTACGTGCCCAGCGGGTCGTGAGAGCCCGCCGTCACCCGCTGCCCGAGCACCCGCCAGAGCCACACCTGCGACGCCACCAGGAACGGGGTCACCGCCAGGATCACCGGCACGAGCAGTGCCAGCGACTCCGGACCCGCCGCCGACTCCACCAGCGGCAGCCGGGTGCCGGCGAGGACGACCAGCGCGACCATCGCCGCCGTCGTCAGCGCGAACGCCGCCCCCTCGCCGGAGGCCCCCGACAGCCGGCGGGCCCGCTCCCTGAGCGTCCCCCGCAACCGGAGCGCCGCGAACGTCAGCCCCTGCGCGCCGAACAGCCCCGCCACCACGACCATGGCCGGGGCCCACGCCAGCCCGGAGATCGCGGAGAAGATCGCCCCCCAGCTCAGCACCACGGTCCAGCTCCCCGCGACCACCGCCGCGTCCCAGAGCGTCTCCCAGGCCACTCCGTCGATCCGGCCGCGCAGCCAGAGGCCCATGTCCCTGAGCATCCAGCCCAGCAGCAACGTCACCACGGCGGTGTGGTTGCCGCTCAGCAGTTCCCCTTCGAGCAGGGGGAAGGCGCCCGTCAGGATGCCGGCGGTCGCCACCAGCCACACCTCGTTCGCCAGGAAGACGGGCGTGATCGCGCCCCTGACCGTGCCCCGCTCCCGCCTCGTCCGCGCCAGGTACGGCAGCGCCATCCCGACGCCGATGTCGGCCCCGCCCAACACGAAGTATCCGGCCGCGTAGAACGCCAGCACCCAAACCGCGAGCATCTCCATGCGCCAACCTTCGAGCGCGCCCACCGCCCGGCGCATCCCACCCGGGTACCCGCCGCCCTACCACCCTGGATGTGTCCCCCCGCGCTTCGTACTCCTCTGGAAGCACAGCCCCTCTGGAAGCACAGGCCGGTACGGCAAGCCACCCCGGCACTCCGCGCCGTAGGCGGTCGCGGTGTCCGGGTCCACGGCACTCGGCCGTGAGTGGCCGACCGCCGCAACGCCCCGCCCCCTCTGGAAGCACAGCCCCTCTGGAAGCACAGGCCGGTACGGCAAGCCACCCCGGCACTCCGCGCCGTAGGCGGTCGCGGTGTCCGGGTCCACGGCACTCGGCCGTGAGTGGCCGGCCGCCGCAACGCCCCGCCCCCTCTGGAAGCACAGCCCCTCAGGAAGCACAGGCCGGTACGGCAAGCCACCCCGGCACTCCGCGCCGTAGGCGGTCGCGGTGTCCGGGTCCACGGCACTCGGCCGTGAGTGGCCGACCGCCGCAACGCCCCGCCCCCGGCCATGCCCTTCGGTCCAACCCGGACGGGTGAGCTCCGCCGTACCTTCCCCCCACAAGAACCCGCTCCCCGCACCCCGTGGAGGCAGTTCGCCTCGGCCGCGCTCCACTCGTTGTGGAGCGCGGTTCGGGGGTGGTCACTCAGATGAGCTCGATGTAGTCCAGCTCGGCGTATCCGGTGCCGCCCGCGAAGAACGGCGACCCCTTGGCCAGGCGGATCACGTTGTAGCCGGCGCGCAGGGTGACGGCGGTGCTGATCGTGGAGCCGAACTGCCCCCAGCCGGCGGTCGGCGGGTAGCTGACGGTGGTCCAGGCGCCGCTGTTGTAGGCCAGGCCCTGGGTGGCGGTGGCGCCGGTGCCGTTGGCGTAGCCGATGGTCATCGTGTACGAGCGCGCGGTCGGCACGTTGACCACGAAGTCGACGTAGCTGTCGGTCCGCGGCGTGCCGGAGTTGTCGATCCGGCCGACGTAGCCGCCGCCCGACGCGCTGGTGCCGCTCAGCCGTTCGGCGCGGAACACCGAGGCGTTCTCGGCCTCATAGCGCCGCTGGTAGGCGGGCACCCCGCTGGCCGGTTCCACGACGAGCTGGTAGGCGCTGGTGGCGGACATGTTCGGCACGGACACGCTGAGCTGGCCGCCGCTGACCGTCCGGGTGCCGGTGGAGACCGTGGTGGGCGTGGTCACGGCGGTGAAGCGCCCGTTGGACGGGGTGGACAACAGCGTGACGCGGACGTTGGAGCCGAGCGCGCCGAGGCCGGTGAGGTTGACGGTGTTGGTCCCCGCCTCGTTGCCGAACACCACGTTGACGATCTTGCGGGTGCCGTCGTAGGAGGCGAAGCCGTCGAGGCCGGTCTGGGAGCCGGGAGTCGTGGCGACCATGTTGCCGGCCATGTCGCCGTACCACTTGTACAGCCACCAGGCGCCGGTGGGCTGGTTGTTGTTGACGACGAGGCCGTTCATCGTGCCGTACTCGTACCAGAAGGCCCGGTGGGCGGACTCCACCCTGCCCCGCTCCAGCTTGGCGACGTAGCTGGCGATGCGGCCGGGCACGTCCACCTCGGCGGGGGCGGCGTACTCGTTGATGGAGACGCGGCGCGGGCTGATGCCGAGCGAGGACTCCAGGTTGCGGTAGTCGGCGAGGTCGGAGGCGATCCTGTCCGGGTTCACCAGCTCGTGCCAGCAGATGATCTCGGGCAGCGTGCCGGTGTCGCGCGCGCGGGTGAGGAAGGACTGCATCCAGGAGCGGTTGTAGGTGGCGGTGCTGGGGCCGACGATCGGGGTCGAGGGGTCGAGGGCGCGCACCGCGCGGAAGGTACGGACCCAGGCGTCGTTGAAGTTGCCGGCGGCGGCGGTGTTCCAGGTGTAGTCGGGCTCGTTCCAGAGCTCCCAGCCGATCACGTTGCTGACGTTGGTGGCCGACAGGCGGGCGTTGACCATGGTGGTGACCTTGGCCAGCCAGTCGTCCCAGCTCACCCACCGGTACGGGAAGTCGGGGTAGATGTCGGGCATGCGGATGAACTGGCCGGCGCCGACGCGGGTGGCCTGCGGGGCGATCAGCAGGGCGTCACCGCCGGGCGGCTGGCCGTTGGGGCGCTGGCCGACGCCGGGGGCGGGCTGGGTCAGCGAGTTCACCTTGATGGGTAACA
Source organism: Dolomitihabitans soli (assembly GCF_022213955.1). Classification (GTDB taxonomy): domain Bacteria; phylum Actinomycetota; class Actinomycetes; order Streptosporangiales; family Streptosporangiaceae; genus Streptosporangium_A; species Streptosporangium_A soli. Next base: position 119,115 of record NZ_JAKNTW010000036.1, read on the forward strand.
AGGTGGAGTCGGCCGGCCGGGAGTTCTCCGCCAGGCCGTACAGGCCGCCGGACGCGGCGTGCGTGACGGGGCGGAACGGCTGGGCGACGTTGACGGTCAGGGTGGCGCCGGCCGCGGCGGCCGGGGGTGCGGCGGTCAGCAGGGTCGCGGCCGTGGTGATCAACACCACGGCGAGGGCCGAAGCCCGGGGTCTGCGCATCTTTCCATCTCCTTGTGGTGGTTTGCCGGATGTGACGGGTGAGCCCTGCTGCCGGTCCGCGCGGGACCGGCCGGGGTCATGACGTGGGGGGCGCGGGCAGCCAGACGCGCATGCTCGACGGCCCGCGCCTGGCCCACGAGTGGTAGGGCCGCAGCGGCACGTCGAACCACCCGCCGGACTCGCCGGACTCGCCGGGCTCGCCGGACCCGCCGGACCTGCTGGACTCGCCGGGCTCGCCGGGCTCGCCGGGCTGGGTCGGAGCGGTCGCGGGCGCGTAGGGCCAGGGGCGGTCGGCGTGTGCGGGCAGCCGGCCGCGCACCAGCGCGCCGCCGGAGTCCGCCCGCGGCGGTGTCAGGGGGTCGATCACCAGGGCGTCGAGCGCGTCCGGGCGCGGAAGGTCGTGCGACTCGACGCACAGGACCTCGGGGCCGCGCTCGACGGCGACGCAGCCGCGTACGGCGTCGATGCGGGGATCCGGCCGGGTAAAGCGGGGTTCCATCGGCAGGTCGAGGGTGATGACCTCCCCTGACCGGAAGGCTCGCCGTACGGTGACCGGGCCGGGACCGACCGGCCGCTCCCGCCCGTCCTCGATCAGCCTGGCCCCGGCCGCCCAGGCGGGAACCCGCAGCGAGAGGGCCCAGGGCGCGGGCTCGTCGGCTGCGATCCGGACCCGAATCGTGCCGCTCTCGGGGTAGTCGGTCTCGACGTCCGCGGCCACCTGCCTGCCGTCCGGCAACTCGGTGCGGATGGTGCAGGGGGCGTACTGGTGGATCTGGAGGCCGTCGTCGTCAGTGGTGGCGAGGTAGGCCCCGAGGCCGGCCAGCGTCCTGGCGACGTTGGTGGGGCAGCAGGAGACGTCGAACCAGGCGGCGCGGACGCCCGCCTCGGCGCGCGGGCTCACCTCGTTCTCGTCGGCCGGGTTCCCGGGCGCGCGCTGGTGCAGGGGATTGGCGTAGAAGAACGCCCGGCCGTCGGGGCTCGGGGAGGTGGCGACGACGTTGTAGAGGGTCCGCTCGATCAGGTCCGCGTACCTGACGTCGCCGGTGGCGAGGAGCAGGCGCCAGGACACCATGATCGAGGCGACCCCGGCGCACGTCTCGCAGAAGGCCCGGTCCGGCGGCAGCTCCCAGTCCTCGCCGAACCCCTCGTCCTGGTGGCGCGAGCCCATCCCGCCGGTGATCGCGGTCCGGCGCTCGACGACGCGCTCCCACTGCCGTTCCACCGCGCGCAGCAGGTCGTCGTCGCCTCGTTCGACCGCGACGTCCACCGCCGCGGCAGTGAGGTAGAGGGCGCGTACGGCGTGGCCGCGCCAGACGTCGGCCTGCCGGATCGGGATGTCGTCCTGGAAGTAGGCCCGGCCCAGGGGGATGTCACGGAGTGTGCCGTGGCCGCGGCGGTCGAGGAACAGGCGCGCCTGCTCGACGTAGCGGTCCTCGCCCAGCGCCCGGCCGAACTCGGCCAGGCCGACCTCGATCTCCGGGTGCCCGCAGATCTTGGGCAGGCCGTCCGCGCCGAATGTCCGGCACACGTGGTCGGCGGCCCGCCGTGCGATCCGCACCAACTCGTCCTCGCCGGACGTGCGCAACCGCGCCACTGCCGCCTGCAGGAGGTGGCCGGTGTTGTAGAGCTCGTGCCCCATCTCCAGGTCGCTGTAGCGGGGCGGCCGGCCGCCGTGCCCGAAGCAGGTGTTGAGGTAGCCGTCCGGGTCCTGCGCCTGGCCGACGCGCGCGGTGAGCCGCTTGATCGCCCACTCCGCCTCCGGGTCGCCGGTACGGCCCGCCTCCCAGGCCAGGGCCTCCAGGAGCTTGTACACCTCGGAGTCGGAGAACGGCCAGCCGGGGCGGTCGGGCGAGGTCGTCCCGTCGGCGACGCGGTCGAAGTTCGCCAGCCAGCCGAGGCGTTCCATCCACGACTCGCAGTGGGACAGCGTCGCCGTGGCGTTGACGGCCTGGCGGACGCCCCAGAACCCGCCGGTGACGGACACCTGCGCGAGCCCGAGGGGGTGGGCCGGGCCGCGTGTCGGCAGCACCGGGCAGGCCGTCGTGCTTTCGGTCATGTCGTGGCCTTTCAAGTGTCAGTCCTTCACCGCGCCCGCGGTGACGCCGGCGGCGATGTAGCGCTGCGCGAGGATGAGGAGGAAGGCTGCGGGGATGGACGCGATCACCGCGGTCGCCATGATCGAGTTCCACTGGGTGGTGTTGTTGCCGATGTAGCGGAAGATGCCGAGCGTGATCGGGATCACGTCGCTGTTGCGGTTGAGGGTCGACGCGAAGATGAAGTCCGACCAGGCCCACAGGAAGGCGAAGAGCGAGACCGTGATCACCGAGTTGCGGCTCAGCGGCAGGACGACCGACCGGAACGTCCGCCAGGTGCTCGCCCCGTCGATCTGGGCCGCCGCCATGAGCTCACTCGGGATGCCCGCCATGAACGCCCGGAAGAGCAGCACCCCGAACGGGACGGCCAGCGTCGAGTCGGCGACGATCAGGCCGCCGATGGTGTTGAGCATCCCGAGCCTGATGTAGATGGTGTAGAAGCCCATGGCCATGACCACGGCGGGGATCATCTGCGCGACGAGGAGCAGGAAGTCGATCGCGCGGGTGCCGCGCGGCCGCAGCTTGGCCAGCGCGTAGCCGGCGGGCAGGGCCACGATCAGGGTGAGCGCGACGGTCCCGAGGCCGACGAACAGGCTGGTGGCCAGGGCCGGCAACTGCTGGCCGAGCGCGGCGGCGTAGCCCTCGAACGTGGGGTCCCAGGGGAACCAGTGGGGCGGATCCGCCCGCATGTCGCTCGTCCTGGTGAGCGAGACGTTGACCATCCAGTAGACCGGGAAGAGCATCAGCCCCACCAGGACGACGCCCAGTGCGGTCTTCCACCAGGCCTTGTGCGCGGTCATCGGTGGTCCTCCTTGCGCCGCAGGTGTACGTGCACGAGACCGGCGGCGAACGCGATGAGGATGAGCAGGTTTCCGACGGCCGCCGCCGGGGAGAAGTCGGGCTGGCCGGTGCCGAACGCCTCGCGGTACGACCAGATGGCCAGCGTCGTGGACGCGTCCGCGGGGCCGCCCCTGGTCATGATCCAGATGATGTCGACGACCTTGAGCGTGTAGACCAGGCCGAGCAGCAGCGTGATCGCCGACACCGGGCGCAGCAGGGGGAAGGTGATGCGCCAGAACCGCTGCCACGCGTTCGCCCCGTCCAGGCCGGCGGCCTCGTACAGGTCGGCCGGGACGCTCTGCAGCCCGGCGTACAGGATCACCAGGTTGAACGGGATCCCGAGCCAGATGTTGGCGATGGTCACCGACAGCAGCGAGGTGTCCGGGGAGGTGAGCCAGTTGATCTGGCCGATCCCGAACGCCTGGAGGGCCGCGTTGACGATGCCGTTCTCGCTGTTGAGCATCCAGGACCAGGTCGAGGCGGAGACGATCAGGGGCAGCAGCCACGGCACGAGGAACATCGCGCGCAGCACCGCGGACAGGCGGAAGTTGCGGTGGAAGAAGACCGCCAGGGCCAGGCCGAGGGCGTACTGGACGGCGATGGACCCCAGCGTGAACAGCGCCGTGTTCCCCAGGGCCCGCAGGAAGGTGGCGTCGGAGACGACGGCCAGGTAGTTGGCCGGTCCGGTGAACTCCGGGTCGCCGCGCACGAACGCGCGAGGCGTGTAGTCGTGCACGCTGAGCTCGATGTTGCGGTACAGCGGGTACGCGTAGAAGGCGAGCAGGTAGACGATGAGCGGCGCGAGGAAGGCCGCGGCCGTCCACCGCGGGCGCTTGGGAGGTCGCGCGAGGCGCCGGTGGCCGGCGGTCCTCTCGCCCGCCTCCGGCCTTCCCGGGCCGCGGAGGGCCGGAGGCGCGCCGGTGCTGGGAGATGTCATCGGTGAGTCCTGCCTGCGCGGGCGGCTCAGCCGCCGATGGCCTGCCTGGTCTGGGCCTGTGCCTGCTTGAGCGCGTCGGCGGGGGCCGCCGCGCCGCTCAGCGCCTTCTGCACGGCGGTCCACAGGGCCTCGGAGATCTTCGGGTACTTGGTCCCGAGGTTGTCGCTGGTACGGCCCTGGGCCGATCGGACGGCCTCCACCCACGGCTTCAGGTCGGGCTGCCGCGCGAGGATCGCCTGTTGCCCGTCGGCGGTGGAGGGGATGTAGTAGGCGAACGTCGTGCCGGTCTCCACCAGGCCCTCGGGCGTCGTCATGCAGTTGAGGATCTTCTTGGTGGCGGTGTATCGCTGGGTGTCCTTCTGCACCGGGACCGTGATGAACTCGCCGCCGGTGGGGGTGGGCGCGGCGCCGCCGTCCTTGGCGGGGATCTGGACGATGCCGGTGGGGAAGTCCGCCTTGGCGGAGCTGTCGATCTGCCAGGTGCCGTTCTCGGCGAAGGCGAACTCGCCGGTGAGGAACTCCTCCCACGTGGTGTTCTGGGAGTTGCTGAGGACCGAGTTGGGGGCGATGCCGTCCTTGACCCACGAGTTCCACAGCTCCAGCGCCTCGATGGCCTGGGGTGAGTCGAGCTGGGTGAGCTGCGCGCCGGCGCCCCAGAACCAGGGCAGGAACTGGAACGAGCCCTCCTCGGTGCCGATGGCCGCGAACGTGATGGGCTTCTTGCCCGCGGCCTTGACCTTCTTCAGCGCCGCGGTGAGCGAGGTCCAGTCCTTGATCGAGTCCGGTGCCACGCCGGCCGCGTCGAGGATCTTCTTGTTGTAGTACAGGGCGAGGGTGTTCGCGCCGATGGGGATGCCGTAGGTCTTGCCGTCCAGTTCTCCGGCGGCGATGAGGTTCTCGTCGAACCGCGCCGTGTCGAGGCCGAGGTCGGACATCGCGCTGAGCATCCCCGCGTCCGCGAGCGTCGAGACGGCGGGGTTGTCGAGGAGGATGACGTCGGGGGCGTTGCCCTCCTGTCCTGCGAGCAGGGCCTGGTTGGTCAGCGCGGTGGTGTCGTAGGCGGTGCGCTGGATGGTGACGCCGGCCTGCTGTCCGCAGGCGTCGACCCGCTTGGCCCAGGCGGACGAGGCGTCGTGCTGCGGGTAGGGGTCCCACCACGCGTACGCGCCGCTCCCGGTGGTGGCGGTGCCTCCTTGCGGCGGTGCTGACGCGCAGGCGGTCAGGACGGACAGAGCCAAGAAGGCGGTTCCGAAGCCCGCCGCCCTGATGGGAAGCGACGTACGGTTCATCCTGAATCCTCCGTAGTTAGCGCTCACATTGAGCGTCGTCGGACGGTACGAGGGCTGCCGCCCGGTCTCAGGGGGCGGTCGGGCGAGGGGGTGCGGTGCTTTCGAGCGACACCAGTTCAGGAGAGATGAAGCGCACGACGAACGGCTCGTTCCTGGCCGCGGGCGACTCCACGCGGCGCACGAGCTGGCGCACCGCCATCGAGCCGAGGCGGTCGGGTGCGCTCTCGATGAACGAGTAGGACAGGGAGAACGTCGCGGCGAACTCGGCGGAATAGCGCCCGATGACCGACAGGTCGTCGGGCACCCGCAGTCCGCGCTGGTAGGTGACGGAGGGCAGCGCCGCCGCGGCCGCCTCGTTGTTGATCAGGAGGCCGGTCGCGGACGGGTGAGCGTCGAACAGGCCGTTGAGCAGGCGTCCGACGGCCGGCTGCCGGGACTCGCCGTACACCGCGTGCAGGGTGACGCCGCGTTGCCGCGCCCGTTCCAGCGCGGCGTCGCGCAGCCGCCACACGTACGCGCCGCCCCGCTCGACCACGTGCTCCGGTTGCGAGATCAGGATGAGCTCGCGGTGGCCGAGCCGGTGGAGGTGGTCCACCATGACCCGTCCGGCCTCCTCGAAGTCGAGGTCGAACACGTCGAGCCCCGCGCAGTCGCCCGGCAGGCCGACCAGGGCGCCCGGCTGCGGCGCGGCGCGCAGGATGGGCAGCCTCAGATCGTCCTGGGCGATGTTCATCAGGACGACCCCGTCCACCATGCGCGAGTCGGTGATGCGCTGCAGCGCCCGCGCGCCGTCGGCCTCGGTGACCAGCAGCGTGTCGTAGCCCAGGTCGCGGGCGGTGTCCGTGACGCCCAGGATGTACTGCATCATCGCCGGCGCGAACTCGTCCTCGTGGAACTGGGCGAGCAGACCGAGGACCTTGGTCCGGGAGGTGGCCAGCGCGAGGGCGCCCGCGTTCGGCGTGTACGCCAGCGCCGCGGCCGCCGCGAGCACGCGCTCGCGGACCTCCTCCGAGATGGGCCGCTTGCCGGACAGCGCGTAGGACGCCGTGCTGCGGCTCACCCCGGCCTCCCGGGCCACATCTCCGATCGTCGCCATTCCCACCTCCTGCGTCGAACCGGTTCGACGATTGTGCCGACAACTTCTGGGATCGCTGCCGAATCACACGGTCAAGCACGCGTCATTCCCGCAGCGCCTCGGGTGGTGTGCCGCCCGCGCCGCAGAACTCAGCGAACCGGTTCAACGATGTCGCTCGACTGTTTCCCAGCGGACACCTCGCGTCAACGGCCGAATTGCGGACGATATCGAACCGTGACATTCCGGAAGCAATCCCGCCGCTGCGAAACGGACATCGCCTCAGCAGGCGACGGGCGTGGCGACCGGCTTCCTCCTCAGAGGGTCATGGCGGGTTCGGGGCTGGGGGTCATCGTGCCGCCGAGGGCGACGGTCTCCGGGGCACGGCGGGCGTGCCGTACGAGCATCCAGGTGTTCACGACGATGATCAGCGCGAACATCGTGGTGAACCCGGCCAGCGACAGCAGCAGCTGGGAGCCGGGCAACGGCGAGAGCGCCTCCGCCGTGGTGAGCTCGCCGTAGACCACCCACGGCTGCCGTCCCATCTCCCGGAACACCCACCCGGCGATCATGGCCACGAACGGGATCGGGATCATCCACGTCAACAGCAGGTGCCACAGCCGGAAGCGGCTGACCACCCTGGGGAAGAACGCCAGCAGCATGTTGGGCCCGGCGACGAACAACAGCAGCGCGAAGGCGATCATCATGATCATCCCGCCGGACTGCACCCACCCGGCGGGCGGCACGTAGTCACCGGGACCGTGCGTGGCGACCATCGCGGCCTGGAGCTGGGCGATCTCCACGGAGTCCCGGCCCCAGACCGCCAGCTTCATCTCCTGCGCCGACTCGAACTGCAGCCCGCCGAAGGTGGCGGTCACCATCACGGCGGGCAGGGTCACGAACACCCCGATCCGCAGCGACTTGCGGAACAGCTCCTGCTCGTTCGTCCGCCGCCGCAGGTGATAGGCGCTGACCCCGGCCATGAAGACGGCCCCGACCAGCAGCCCTCCGCTGACCACGTGCCCGAACGCGGCGATCGCGGCCGGATTGGTGAGCACCGCCACGGCGTCGGTGAGCCGCATCACGCCGTCCACGACCTCGAAGCCCACCGGGTTCTGCATGAAGCCATTGGAAACCAGGATCCAGTACGCCGAGGCGTACGCGGTGAGGGTGACCACCCAGATGGCGGCCAGATGCGCCCACCGGTTGAGCCGTCCCCAGCCGAAGATCCACAGGGCGAGGAACGTCGACTCCAGGAAGAACGCGACCAGCGTCTCCATCGCCAGCGAGCCGCCGAACACGTTCCCGGCGAAATGGGTGAGGCCACTCCAGTTCAACCCGAACTGAAACTCCATCACCAGGCCGGTGACGATCCCCATGGCGTAGTTGACGACGTAGAGCTGACCCCAGAACCGGGTCATCCTCAGATGGACCGGGCTGCCGGTGAAGGTCGCGTGGGTCTGCGTGATCGCCACCAGGGTGGCGAGCCCGAGCGTGAGCGCCACGAACAGGAAGTGTCCTCCGGCGGTCAGCGCGAACTGCAGCCGAGCGAGGTCGATGGTCTCCATACCGGGCAGGGTCCACGGACGGTCGTCACCGCCGCGTCCACCTGGGCAGGGCTTCGCCGTACTCCAGAAGTTGTCGGTTGACGGCCGGCCGTACTCCTGAGGTGGTGAATAGGGGGGCTTTGTGGCGATTTGGCTGGGTGGGTGGGGCGGTCGTGGGCGGCGTGAACCGGGCGGGTCGGGGGCGGTAGGCGGGGACGAGTTGTGGCGTTCAGGTGGTGAGCGGGCCCTGGAGGGGGGCGTGGCGTTCAGGTGGTGAGCGGGAAGGTCGCGGTGACGCGGAAGCCGCCGTCGGGGCGCGGGCCGGCGTCAAGGGTGCCGCCGAGGGCCTGGGCGCGTTCGCGCATGCCCTTGATGCCGTAGCCGGGGACGCCGGGGGAGACGCCGGGGCCCTGGTCGTCGATCCGCAGGCTGAGCGTGTCCGTGCCGTAACCGATGTGGACGCTCGCCGCGTTCGCTCCCGAGTGCCGGGAGACGTTGGTGAGGGACTCCTGGACGATCCGGACCGCCGCCAGGTCGATCTCGGCCGGCAGCTCTCTGGCCTGGCCCGCCACCTCGGTGGCCACGTCCAGCTCGGTGCGGTCGATCAACTCCTGGACGCGGGTGAGCGAGGGCGCGGGGGCGACGGGGGTCGCCTCGTCCACCTGACGCAGCACGCCGAGCGTGGCCCGCAGTTCGCGCAGGGTCTCCTTGCTGGTCGCCTTGATCGCGGTAAGCGCGATCTCCGCCTGCTCAGGGCGTTCCCGCAGCCGGTGCAGCGCCGCGCCGGCCTGGACGTTGATCAGCGAGATGTTGTGGCCGAGGACGTCGTGCAGCTCTCTGGCGATCCGCAGCCGTTCCTCGACGGTCCGGCGCATGGCCTCCTCCTCCTTGGTCCGCTCGGCCTCACGTACGCGTTGCTCGGCCTCCTGCAGGTAGGCCCGCCGGTTGTGGGTGACGCCGCCGAAGGCGACGACGGCGATCATCCAGCCGGTGATGAGCAGGAACTGGCTGTCGTCCACATGCCTGACCGAGGTCCGCACCTCGCCGAGGGCGATGCCGAGCACCAGCAGCGTCGCGATGATCAACGCGGCGAGCACGTGCCCGAGGTCGGCGGCCGAGAAGAGGGCCACCAGCGCCGCGACCATGACCGGCCCGTCGAGCGCGGCCAGCGGATAGTAGGTCGCGCAGGAGATCACGATGACGCCGAGTACGGCGAGCGGCCGGCGTCGCCGGAACAGCAGGGCGGTGGCGATGACGAGGGGGATCGCCACGTCCCACGCGTTGAGCGAGACGTCCGGGTTGGCGTGCCAGGTGGCGACGGTCCCCCCGAGCACGCCGACGATCGTCAGTCCGGTCAGCAGGTGGTTCGGCGGAATGGGAAACGGTCGCACAATTCGCCACTCTAGAGCGCATCCTCACTTCGGGGCGTGCGGTCGCTTCGGGGGGTGGTCGCTTCCGCGCGATCGTTGCCGGGGTCGGGCGGTCGCGTCGGGTGGGCGGTCGTCGCTTGGATGCGGTCGCTTGGATGCGCGGTCGCTTGGTGCGGTCGCTTGGAAGTGCGGTTGGTTGGATGCGCGGTCGCTTGGATGCGCGGTCGCCACCAGGGTCGCGCCCTTTCTCCAGCGGGTAGAGAACTTGTTGGGACGGATGGTCGTCTCACGTAGGGGAAGGGGGTGTGCCGCTTGGCTGAGAGGGGTTCGCGCTTGCCGCCGTGTGAGGTGTGTGGGTGGTGTGGTCCGTGGTACTCAGGGCGTGTTCGTTCCTCTCTCCGTGCGGCGTTACCGTGGAGAGGGCGCTGAAATGTGACATGCGGGAATCCGGAATGGCAGGTGAGACGTTATACGTCAGTACCGAAGTGCGGCCCGCTCGTCAGTGCGGCAGCCACGACAGATCAGGGTCCATTCGCCAGGAGGTATCCCGTGTCGCCTGCCAGTTCGACTCGTTCGATGTCGTCGGAGCTCAAGGAGTCCGACGAGAACCGGGTGCCTGAGCCCGCGAAGCCCGAGGAGGACGAGACCTTCGTCCTGGTTGACGGTGATGACGACGAGGTAGGGGGCGACGGCGAACCCGTAGCCCAGATCGCCATCGCCGGAGCCACCGCCGACCCGGTCAAGGACTATCTGAAGCAGATCGGCAAGGTGTCACTGCTCAACGCCGAGCAGGAGGTCGAACTGGCCAAGCGGATCGAGGCCGGCCTGTTCGCCGAGGAGCAGCTCGCCACCGACGCGTTGCCGGCCGATGTGCGCGCCGAGTTCGAGTGGATCGCCGAGGACGGCCGCAGGGCCAAGAACCACCTGCTGGAGGCCAACCTCCGCCTCGTGGTCTCGCTCGCCAAGCGTTACACCGGGCGCGGCATGCTGTTCCTGGACCTGATCCAGGAGGGCAACCTGGGCCTGATCCGCGCGGTCGAGAAGTTCGACTACACCAAGGGTTTCAAGTTCTCCACCTACGCCACCTGGTGGATCAAGCAGGCGATCACCAGGGCGATGGCCGACCAGGCGCGGACCATCCGGATCCCGGTCCACATGGTCGAGGTGATCAACAAGCTGGCCCGGGTGCAGCGCCAGATGCTCCAGGACCTCGGCCGCGAGCCGACGCCCGAGGAGCTGGCGGTCGAGCTCGACATGCCGCCGGAGAAGATCGTCGAGGTCCAGAAGTACGGTCGTGAGCCGATCTCCCTGCACACCCCGCTGGGCGAGGAGGGCGACAGCGAGTTCGGCGACCTGATCGAGGACTCCGAGGCCATCGTCCCCGAGGACGCGGTCAGTTTCGCGTTGCTCCAGAAGCAGCTCCACTCCGTCCTTGACACTTTGTCAGAGCGTGAGGCAGGAGTCGTGGCCATGCGCTTCGGGCTCACGGACGGCCAGTCGAAGACCCTCGACGAGATCGGCAAGGTTTACGGCGTGACCCGCGAGCGGATCCGCCAGATAGAGTCCAAGACCATGTCCAAGCTGCGTCATCCGTCCAGGTCACAGGTTCTGCGGGAGTATCTTGACTAGCCGGTGATGCGGGGCTCATGCGGGCGTGATGCGCCGCTCGTGGAACGAAGCGGGCGTACTACTGCGGGCGTGATGCGCCGCTCGTGCGGGGACGAAGCGGGCGTACTCATGCGGGCGTGATGCGCCGCTCATAGGGGAACGCAGCGGGCGTGCTCATGCGGGATGTGAAGCGGGCGCGATAGGTCGTGGCGCTCATGCCGAAGTGGGCCTTGAAGCGGCGGGCGAAGTAGTTCTGGTCCGGCCAGCCGACCACCTGACCGATCTCCGACACGCTCTGCCCGGTGTGCAGCAGCAGTTCGGCGGCACTTTCCGCGCGCCGCTGGGCGAGGTACGCCATCGGCGGTACGCCGGCGGCCGACTTGAACAGCCGCACCAGATAACCGGGCGCCAGATGAAGATCCTCGGCCAGCTCGGAGAGCGTCCACGGGTGGTCCAGCCGGGTCTCCAGCAGCCGCATGGCGAGCCCGACGGCGGGATGGGCCGGTTCGGCGACGCCGCCCCGCGCGGGGTCGGCCGCCCGCGCCAGATGGCTCAGGAAGAGCGACAGCCGGGCCATGACGTCCCCCCGGTACGGCGCGGCCGGCATGGCCCGCAGGTCGCCGAGCGCGTCGAGATGGACGAGGCACTCACCGATCGCGTCCTCGGTGAGGCGCGCCGTCAGCATTCCTCGGCGTTTCAGCAGGTAGGGGCCCGTCCAGAGCAGATGCCCCAGCAGCGGATCGGCCCTGGTCCAGGCGAGTTCCCGGTGCAGGAGCGCGGTGGTGAAACAGCAGTTGTAGACGTCGAGATCGTGACAGTCCTCGTACCCGTGCCAGACGCCCGGCCGCAGCAGAACCACGTCGCCCCTGCGCAGCCGCTGCCGGCCGGCCAGGGAGTGATGGACGCCCTCCCCGCCCAGGACCAGGGCGGCTTCCACGAAACTGTGCGTGTGGACCGGATGGTCGCCCTCGTGGACCCAGTGCCCGGCATAGGCCGGCGAGCCGTCCAGAAAGTAGAACAGCCCCCTGGCCTCGCCCACCGGTGGTTCGCCCATCTGACCAGGGTAATTGCGTGATCCTCCCAACGGTCATGGGGGTTACGGCGTCCGGATCATCGACGACATCGCCTTCTCCTCCGACGGCGAGGCTGAGCTCGGCAGGTTGGCGGCGTACGTCCGCGACCGCCGGATCCCGCTGGAGATGTGCCCGAGCAGCAATCTCCAGACCGGTGCCGCCCCGTCGATCGCCGACCACCCGATCGGCCTGCTCACCCAGCTTCGTTTGCGGGTCACCGTCAACACCGACAATCGCCTGATGAGCGGCACCTCGATGACCCGCGAACTCGCCCTGCTCGCCGACGCCTTCGGCTACGACCTGCCCGACTTCCGCGGGTTCGCCATCAACACGATGCAGTCCGCCTTCATCCCCTTCGACGAACGCCTGACCATCATCGGCAACGTCATCAAGCCCTGGTACGCCGACCAGCTGAAAGCCTGAGCGTCAGCTGCCCGGGCGTACGTACTGGTTGTATCGGGCCTGGCTGTGGTCGCAATACGTGCTGCACACCTGCACGAAGACAGTCGATATGGACTTGGAGCCGCGGCGGGTGAAGTTTCCGAAGTTGGTGCCGTCGTCGCCGCAGCCGTTGGTGTCCGACCTCCAGGCGCTGTACCCGTCGGTTCCGTCGGTGTGATACCAGTAAACCCGGGCCTTTATCGGAAGGTTGTCGCCGGGGCAGATGTCGCGCACCGTGAAGTTCCGAAAGGCGACCTTCGTCCGGCTGACGAAGTCGACGGTCGCCCGGACGGACCCGCCACCGTAGTCGCGGCCCGCCCCGCTCGTGAAGGGCTTCACGTGGGCGGAGGACACTCCGTCTCTCGCCTGCGCCGGGCTTGCCACCAGCAGCCCGCTCAAAGCTGCGATTCCCATCACGGCGCCCAGAATGCGTGTCTTCAACAGTCCTCCAGCAAGAAATATTTCGGTTGGTTCGGTTGGTTCGGTTGGTCGCGGGGCGTGAACTTCAGCCCTCCGCGTGGCCGGCGAGGTATCGCCTCGTGGCGGATCGCGATGAGAACGGCGATCGATGGTGCGGGGGCCCTGCCGGAGCGTCAGGTCCCGAAGGTGAACGTCCCGCGCAGGACGGTGCCTCGCCCGCTCCAGTAGCTCTCGTGAACGGCCCGGTAGGTGACGTCTTCGAAGCCGGGGAGCACCGCACAGGTGGCGCCGGGGTGCCGGATGTTGTCATCTCTGATGACGATGGGCTTTCCGATCACACCCGGGCGGGTCAGGGTCACCTCCACCCAGGCTGTCCCTGTGGTGTCATCCGCCCGGACGCACAGCTCGTTGGCAGGGTCGGCGTAGCGGACGATCCCGTCTCCGACATCCCGGTGAA
>NZ_JAKNTW010000037.1 GCF_022213955.1 Dolomitihabitans soli
GAACCTCGAAGTCGGCTACAACGCGCTGCACCAGCGTCTCGGATACGACATTCCCTATGCCGAGACGTGGGTGAAGCAGAAGCGCCCGGTCGGTGTCTCGCGCTTCCTGGCCTGGGAGACCCTCACCCACGCGAAGAACCCGGGTTAAGCCGCGATGAGTGGATCGGCCACGCCGGACTTCAACTCCGACGGCGTGGCCGACATCTTCTCGGCCGCCACCGGAAGGAGGACGGTCCGGAACCGCGAAGGTGGCAACAAGTTCGGCCCGGCCACCGCGATCAGCTCCGGCTGGACAGTCTTGGCTGTTCTACGGAGGCATCGGGCGTACCGATGTCCGGCGAATGTCTACAACGAGGTCCCCGTCTGGTCGAGCTCGGCCAGGCGCCCCACGCCGCGAGCGTGAGCGCGTCAGCCGGCTCGGGGTGTGCTCGGCCGCGCCCTTGACGGCGCCCTTGACGGCGCCCTTGACGGCGGAGCTCACCGAAACGGGAGAACTGGCGCTGGTCGCCTAAACCCAGACTTAGACCGAGCGTCCAAGGTCGGTCACGCGGGCCGGGCGGAGACCATCACGTGGAGGAGCGGGGGTGGTTCGCCTCGCGCCAGGCCCGTGGCGAGATTCCGTATACCTGTTTGAATACCTTGCTGAAGTGGGTCGCGTCCACGAAGCCCCAACTCCGTCCTATTGCTGCGATTGTCCGCAGTCGGCCATTCGGGCCGGCCAACTCTCGCCTGCATTCGGCCAAGCGGCGTGTGCGGATCCAGTCTCCGAGGCTGATGCCCGAGCGGGACAGCACAGCGTAGAGATGACGCACGGAGATGCCGTGTGCAGCGGCGATCCGTGCCGCCGACAGATCGGGATCAGCCAGGTGCGCCCGGACGTAATGAGTGATCCGCAGGCTGAGTGTCGCCTCCAACGGTGCTCTCATCAGGCTGGAGTTACCGTGCTGGGACGCCAAGACGGCACGGAGCAGTTCGATGCTGGGTTCCACGACGGCGTCGGCGTGCACGCCCTGGCGCATGTCGTCGCTGACGGCCAGCTGGGAGAAGTAGGTGAAGGCGAGACGCGCGATGGGGTTGTCGGACCCCAGGGAGACCGCGGCGATGTCTCGCAGCAACCGCTCGGGGAGCGCGAGTGCCGCGCGGGGGATACGGAAGAAGTGGTGGTCGACTCCCTCGTCGAAGAGAAGTGTGTAGGGAGCGATCGATTCGTAGACGGCGAAGTCTCCCGGCCTCAGCAGGCATTGGCGACCGTTCTGCACCACCAGGCTGGTGCCCGTCATCTGTAGTTCGAGGAAGACGACCGGCTCCTTGTCCTCCCGGGCCAGCTGCTCCGTCCGGCGGAGAGTGGCCGCGGTCCCCCGCGCCGAGCAGATCCCGAAGGGCCCGACGGCACCGAGCCCTATGCGAGCGGAGATGTTCTCAGCCGCAGGACGGTGATCGATATCGACCGCCACCATGGATTCCCACACCGCGTGCCGGAGCACTTCCTCCCGGTCCTGCGGCGGCATGAACGCGGTGTCCAGGACCATGCTCATGAGGCAGACCTTCGTGTGCATCGGTCATAAAGCCAGCCTGACGATACCTTGGTCCGTTCCCCCACAAGCTGCCCCTCGACACTGACGGTTCCTGACATCAGTTTGACAGGTTTCTCTCTCGCTGCGCTACGGCTTCGACGGGCACGCGCAGGGCCCTCGCCTGATGCGGAGTCAACTTGTGGCGGTGCACTACCGACAAATTTCCCTGCATGAATGACAAAGTCCGAAGCCCACGATGACCCTAAGGTCCATGGGCGAGGCCAGAGAAAGAGGAGTCAGATGTTCCGCACTACCGGCGTGTTGGTCGCCGCGGCGCTTGGCGCGTCGGTCGTCACCACCCCGTCGTCCGCGTCCGCAGCAAGCGATCGGAAGTGCTACGGCACCCAGGCCAAGGAGATGTGGCCGACCGCCCGGGCCATCCAGGACAGCGTCGAGCCGGCGGACCGATGAGCGGCGGGCAGGATCCCTCCAGGGACCAACGGTTCGCGGTCATCAGCAGGCGCGTCGTCTTCGTCGGGGGAAGCGCCCTCTTCGTCACCGGCTTTCTCGCGGTCCTTAACGGCCAAGTGGGGCCTGGCATCGCACTCTTTGTCATCACCTTCCTCGCGGTGATGGCGCGTGGTCTCATGACGGTGAGGCGTGGACAGCGTGCAATCGCCGACCGGGACCGTGCCCAGGTGCCAGACGGCCCGGTCCGGAGCCCCGACGCACCGGCGCCGGTGGAGCATGTGGTCGCGGCGCTGCTCGGGATGAACAGTGACGGGCTGCCTTACAAGATCGGCGCCTTCCCGGGCCCCGGCGGCGTGCGCGTCGACGTGCATTGGAAGAACGAGGAGATGCGGTGGCAGACCCTCTTCGTGCGTGGGTCGCAGGCCTACACCTGGCGCATGGAGGTCGACCTCGACCCGTCCACCGGACGGTACAAGTTCGTCGAGCACTCCGGGAAGGCCTCTGTACGCGCAGCGGCCGGACCCATGGGGGCCGTGGCCTACGGTGAGTGGACGTGGCAGAAGGGCAAAACGTCTGGCAGCAGATCAGCAACCTTCGTGGAGGGCGCCGACGGCCAGGTCACAGTGACCGGTCCGGGCGGACCGCGCACCTCGTGGGAGGGGGCTGTCATGATCAAGCCTGCCGATGCCAAGGTGCCGGTGTTCACGGTCCTGCGGAACAACGGCTGGCGCCCGCGTTTCGACTGGTTCGGAGCACGGATGTTCGAGAAGTAGACACCTGCCGTGCGGGCCGGTGTCACCTCGTAACGCACCCTGAGGGAGTTCTCCCTGCGATCGCCGTACTTGCGTGTCGCGGCCCGGGCCCTCATCGCCAGCTGCGCGAGCAGCCCTGCCGCGCATCCTCGGACAGGGCCTCACTGTCAGTCAGGGTTGTGAACCAAGCCCAGGTCGGGGCCGCTGTTGAACACTAACGAACGTGGCCCTGCGGACCTCGAAAGCGTGCGAGGGGCAACTTTCCCCGGGTTCGAATCCCACCTCCACCGTCATGCCAGAAGGGTGCACCGTGGTTATGAGGCGTTTCTGGCTAAGTGCCCGTGTACAAACTGATCCCTGTGCTTGCTGCCTTAGGCCTATATCGGGCGAAACTGCGACGTAGAGCGAATCGACCTGATGATCAGTTGTACACGGGCACTCAGGCGGGTGGCCAGGTCCCGATGACGACGGTGGCGTTCAGTTCGTCGGAACCGGCCACCCGGGCGGTCAGCCCGTTGCGGGCGACGGCTTCGACGGTCTGCGGCGCCTGGTGCTCGCTCGTCTCCACCAGTACGTGCCCGCCCGGCGCCAGCCACAGCGGTGCCGCGTCGATCACCCGCCGCACGACGTCGAGCCCGTCCGCGCCGCCGTCGAGCGCCACCCGTGGCTCGTGTATCCGGGCCTCCGGGGGCAGTAACCCGATCGCCTCGGTGGGCACGTAGGGAGCGCTGGCGATCAGCATGTCGACGCGGCCCAGCAGCGTGGCGGGCAGCGGCTCGTACAGGTCGCCTTCGTAGACCCGGCCGTCGGCGAGGTTGCGGCGGGCGCACCGCACGGCGACAGGGTCGAGGTCGACGGCGTGCAACTCGACCCGGTCCAGGGTCGCGCTCAGGGCCGCCCCCATCGCGCCCGAGCCGCAGCACAGATCGACGACGACGGTCCGCGGCCCAGCGGCCTGAGCGGTTTGGGTGGTCTGAGCGGTCCGGTGGGCGAGGGCGGCGGCCTGGCCCACGAGGAACTCGGTGCGGCGGCGGGGGACGAAGACACCGGGATCCACGGCTATCCGCAGGCCGCAGAACTCCGCCCAGCCGAGGACGTGTTCGAGGGGAAGCCCGGCGACGCGCCGCTCCACCATCGCGGCGAGGTCGGCCGGGGTCCGTGCGCCGGCGATGAGCAACCGCGCCTCGTCTTCGGCGAAGACACAACCGGCGGTCCGAAGCGTGCTGACGATTGAGGATCGATCTAGATATGACGGAGAAACCGACATTGGAGCCCTTCGGGGTACCGTTGGGCGCTCCTCGGTCGCCTACGTCGGATGAACCGTACGACCGCGGAAGGGGAGCGCCCATCCTGATCTAGCGGTAATGGGTCTCACCTCCAGGGTCCGTCCACTGCTGGGACCGCAACACTACCCGAACCGGGCCGTGGCGCGCGCGGGGGTGTGCGGATCCCGCTCACCAGGGCGAATGGGGCATCCTCCCGCCGTACGGGCAGGGCGGCGGTCTCAGAGCGGACACGCCCGGTAACGATTCGTGCACAGGGTCATCCTCCGAGGGCATCTGGTCGTCCCAGGTAAGTATGAGGATGATGCTGCTACGGTTGATCAACGCGCTGCGCACCGTGCGGGCACGAGGACTCACGCGAGACCCGGCCGCCAGCTCCCTGGAGCACCTGTACCTCCGCTTCGGCCGTGACATCCTGGCGCAGGCCGCCCAGGACCGCGCGCTGTCCGACGCCATCGCCCGGGAGGTCGCCGTCATCGACCAGAGCATCGAGCAGCAGGGCGCCCGGCCCGGGCCCGTCGAACTGCGCTCCTTCCTGATGGGATACGGGCAGGGCGTGATCGACTCCGCGGTGATCCGCCCTGACCTGGTCGCCCAGGACACCAGCTGCGACAGCCCCTACCCGAGCTCCGTCGTACGGCTCGGCGCGCTCAGTCAGAAGGCGTTCGCCGGCGGCCTGCTCCGGATGACGTAGGCGTGACGTCCTGTTCCGGTCAGGTCGCCGCCACCGCGCCGGCCGCCGGTCCGGACGTCTGATCTCCCCGGGGGAAGAACTCGGTCTCCGGGTTCTGCATGTACTCCATCGCCCTGATGAACACCGGGTCGCCGAGGCGTCGTTCCATCTCCTCGGGGGTCACGTCCTCGATGCGGGTCTGGATCCACCACAGGTTGCCGAACGGGTCGCGCACGCGTCCGACGAGATCGCCGAAGAACAGGTGGGTGACCTCCGAGACCGACGTGCCGCCGGCCGCGACGGCCTGCCGGTGTACGGCGTGGGCGTCCTCGACGTACAGGCGGAGAAACGCGGGCGTCTCCGGCCAGTCGGGGTTGTTGTCGAACAGCATCACGATCGCATCGCCGACCCGGACCTCCGCGTGCCCGATGACCCCGCGGGCGTCGACGACCCGGGCGATCTCCTCGGCGCCGAACGCCTTCGTCATGAAGTCGATGACGCCGGCGGTGTCGCGGGAGATGATCCAGGGCGTCACGGTGGTGTAGCCCTCGGGGGTCGTCTTGACGGGCATGTGCCTGCCTCCTGTGTCGTGGTGCGGAACGTGTCACCGACGTTAAACCGCATATAGGTCGATTTATGGCCTATATGGGCGCTGGCAGTGGAACGCGGTTCACGCGTGCGCGCAGCGGCAGGCCGTACGAATGAGGGGCCAGACTCGGTCGTCGCCGCCCTCGATCAGCTCGGACATCCGGTTGGGCACGTATCCGAAGGCGAGGCCGGAGTCGGGATCGGCGAAGGCGAACGCGCCGGTGGCGCCCGCGTGCCCGAAGGCGGCCGGGGCGCCGAACTCCGGCCACATCGGCCCGCCGGGAAGCATGAAGCCACGGCCGTACCGGGTGTGGCAGTGGAGGACGAGGTCGCGTCCCTGGGCCTCGACGGTGCGGGCGAGTTCGGTGGTCTCCGGGCGGAGCAGCCGGATGCCGTCGACCTCGCCGATCAGGGCGGCGTGCAGCCTGGCCAGGCCGGCGGCGTTGCCCACTCCGCCGCACGACGGGATCTCCGCCCGATACGCGCGGGGACCGTGCAACATCTCGGGGGTGACCACCAGACTGCCGTAGGTCGAACGATAGAAAAGGGACGTCGGGTCGCACATCGCCTGACTGAGCTCCCGCAACTGCGGGTTGCCGCGCCCGCCCTGGAGCTGTTGCCCGGTGGGCGGCACAACCGCCGCCAACTGGGCGTCCTTCCCGGCGGGCAGGCCGATGTGGAGATCGAGGCCGAGCGGAGCGGCGATCTCCGTGGCGAAGAACCGCCCGACGGAAAGCCCGGTCGTCCGGCGGATCACCTCGCTGACCAGCCAGCCCATGGTGAGGCTGTGATAGCCGTGGCCGTGGCCCGGCCGCCATTCGGGCCGGGCCGCCCCGAGAGCCTCCGCCACCAGGGTGCCCGCCTCCACGTCGTCGAGCGTCAGGGGCGGCTCGAAGGTCACCACGCCGGACCGGTGCCCCAGCAGCCATCGCAGCGGAATCCCGGCCTTGCCCTCCGCCGCGAACTCCGGCCAGTAACCGGCGACCGGCGCGTCCAGGTCCACCACGCCCCGGTCGACCAGGAGCATCGCGGCGGACGCGGCCATCGCCTTGGTAGTCGACGCTAGCAGCGTGATCGTGTCCCGTCGCCACGGCGCCCGGGTCAGCTGATCCGCCAGGCCGCCCCAGAGATCCACGACGAGGCGTCCGTGCTGATAGACGCACAGCGACGCCCCCAACTCGCGCCCCCGGGTGAAATTGTGCTCGAAGGAGGCTCTGAGAGGGGCGAACCGGGGCTCGCAGACGCCCTGGATCGCGGCGGTCATCGGCGTTCGGCGGCCCGGTTCCCGCTGGGCCGTCCAGTCACGAAAAGCACCATGATCTCTCCCACTGCGACAAGCGAGCGAAGCCGGGATCCTCGTGCTCAGACTCCTCCCCGATGAGCCCTTGACCGCTGCCTCCGCGGTGACCACGCGGAACAGCGGAACCACAGACCGGCTACCCGGCCGCCAGGGGCTCAAACGACGCCTCCGTCACATGACCGAGCCGGCGCCGCCGTACCGATCTCCCGGCCGGGGTAGGAGGGACACATGGGGGAGTTGCCGACGTACGCGCCGATGATGGCCGAACTCGGCGCGTTGCCACCGGTCACCGAGAGCGGCCGGTGGGGGCTGGAGATGAAGTGGGACGGCGTGCGCGCCGTGGCGTACGTCGAGAATCGGGCGTTGCGGCTGATGTCCCGCAACGGTAAGGACATCACCGTCGCCTATCCGGAGGTGCGGATGCTCGCCGGGTCGGTGGACGGCCACGACGTGGTGCTCGACGGGGAGATCGTGGCGTTCGACGAGGCGGGCAGGCCGTCGTTCGAGGCTCTCCAGCCACGCATGCACCAGCGGCGGGAGGCGCGGATCGCCGAGCTCGTGCACGCCGTGCCGGTCACGTATCTGATCTTCGACGTGCTGCACGTGAACGCCGCCACCGCGATCCACCTGCCCTACGACCGGCGGCGGGGACTGCTGGAGGACATCGTCACGTCCGGTGCCCGGTGGCAGGTCCCGGCGTGGTTCCGCGACGAGGCGCCGCGTGCGCTGGCCCTCAGCAAGGATTGGGGGCTGGAGGGGGTGGTGGCCAAACGGCTCGACTCGCCGTACCGGCCGGGACGGCGGTCGGGGGAGTGGCGGAAGGTCAAGAACGTCCGTAGCCAGGAGGTCGTCATCGGCGGCTGGAAGCCGGGCGGCGGGCGGCGCGCGGGCATGATCGGGTCGCTTCTGCTCGGCGTCCACGACGAACGGGGCAGGCTGGTCTACGCCGGCCATGTCGGGACGGGTTTCACCCAGGCGATGCTCCGGGACCTGCGCGAAAGTCTCACTCCCCTGGAACGGCCCACCTCGCCGTTCGCCGTCGCGGTGCCCAGGGAGCACGCGAGGGACGCTCACTGGGTGGAACCGCTGCTGGTGGGCGAGGTGCAGTACGCCGAATGGACGTCCGACGGGGTGCTGAGGCATCCCTCCTGGCGCGGCCTTCGCACGGACAAGGGGGCGGACGAGGTGCAACGGGAGGATCCGGGGCGAATGGCCGGCTGAGCCGCGCCCCAGAAGGAGGCCGGCCGTTCTACCGTGCCCGTAGTTCCTTGAGCCGTTTGTCGGAGCGGCGGACGGCCCGCACGATGACGACCAGGGCGAGGGCCGTGACGTGACCGTCGGCCAGCCGGTAGCCCGTTGGGCGGGGTCAGTCGTCCTGGCGACGGCGGAAGCCGGTGACGGCCCCCGCGTGGGCGCGGGCGGTGGGGTCGCGGCGCGACTTGACGAGGCTCGCCACCGTGGTGATCGCCAGCACCCCGATGATGACCACCAGGGACACCGCGGTCGAGATCTCCGGCACCCGGTCGTCGACGGTGTGCCCCCAGTGCAGGATCAGCTTGACGCCGATGAACGCGAGGATCAGGGCCAGCCCGGTGGACAGGTAGACCAGCCGGTCCAGTAGACCCGTGACGAGAAAGAACAGCGCCCGCAGCCCCAGCAGCGCGAACGCGTTGGCCACGAACACGATGTACGGCTCCGCGGTCACGCCGAACACGGCGGGGATCGAGTCCAGCGCGAACAGGATGTCGGTGCCGCCGATGGCGACGAGCACGATGAACAACGGCGTGACGACCCGCCGTCCGTCGACCCTGGCCAGCAGGCGTCCGTCGATGTAGTCGTCGCTGACCGGAAGCAGCCGGCGGGAGGTACGGACCAGCAGGTTGCTCTCGACGTCGGGATCCTCGTCGCGGTGCCGGTACAACTGGACCGCCGTCCAGATCAGCAGCACGCCGAAGATCAGGAACATGAAGGAGAAGAGCGACAGCAGCGTCGCCCCGAGGGCGATGAACACCACCCGCAGCGCGAGTGCCGCCATGATGCCGAACGTGAGCACCTTGTGCTGGTGCTCGGCGGGCACCGCGAACGTGGACATGATGATCACGAAGACGAAGAGGTTGTCGACCGACAGACTCTTCTCCACGATGTACCCCGCGAAGTACTCGGCCCCGTATTTCCAGCCGACCAGACCGGCGAAGACCAGGCCGAAGACGATCGCCGCCGCGATGTAGAACACCGACCACGCCGCAGCCTCGCGGAAGCCCACGACGTGCGGCCGCAGCATCCCGATCATCAGGTCGAGCACCAGGAGCCCGATGATCAAGGCGATCGTCACGGCCCACCCCAGCGCGGTGATCTCCACTGACGACCTCCTGTAGCGCTGACCTGCGACGTCCCCAGTCGTACCAGGCCGGACACAGGCCATGTCGGCCGACTCGCCGGTGTTGTGGCCGACCGGATTTCCGGCGTGCCCACAATTCACCGGGGCGACCGGGTGACGCCGCAGGAGGAGGCGTGCCGTACGGCGGGGCGGCGGGGATCCGCGGTGAGACGGCCGACATGCGCGGCCCGCGCGATCAGCACGGACTACGGCGTCACCTGTGCGGAAGGGGCCTGACGGCTGACGGGTCCGCCTCGTGCGCGTCGACCAGCTGTTGGGGCGCCGTCAGGCACCACGCCTCGGTGACCAGCTCGAACAGCTCGTCGGCGTCGATCTTCGCCAGCTGGACCACGACCCAGCCGAACCGCTCGGTGGTGAACTGGACCTCGAACACCTCCGGGCGCTCGGTCACCAGCGCGATCTGCTCCTCGATCGTCGACTTCAGCCCGACGGTGCAGGTCTTCTCCCACACGTAACCGAAACCTTTGCCGCGCACCTTGAGGGAGACCCAGGAACCGCCGTCGCCCTGCTCGACCTCGGGCAGATTGGCCAGCATCCCCAGGAATTCGTCAACGCTCACACCCATGGACCACGTTTATCAGAGCGCTCCGACATTTCCCTCCTCGAGGCGGCGATCTCCAAGGGGGCGGACGTACGGCGTGGTGCCGCTCAGCGGGACGAAGCCGAGACGCAGCAGGATCGGGCGGCTCTGGGCGGAGGCGTCGACCTGCAGATAGCGGAAGCCGTGTTCGGCGGCGGTACGGGCGCGGAACGAGACCAATGCCCGGTAGAGGCCCCGGCCGCGCCAGGCGGGCACGGTGCCGCCGCCCCAGAGGCCGGCGAAGTCGGTGCCCGGGTAGAGCTCCATCCGCGCCGCGCACACCGGCAGGTCACCGGCCATCGCGACGACGGCGGTGACCGTGTCCGGGCTCCCGGAGAGCTGGGCGAGCAGCCGGCGCCTGATCTCCGAGCGGTCCGTCCCGAACGCCTGCTCGTGGACGTCCGCCATGAGGTCCACCTCGGCCGGGCCGTCCACCGGGCGCAGCGTGATCCCCTCGGGCGGCCGCGTGTCGGTGGCCAGGTCCCGGATCCGGGCGACCATCAGCGTCTCCGCCGGCTCGGGGGTGAACCCGGCCGCGCGCAGCCGTGCCGCGAGGTCGGCGGGCCGGTCATGGGTGTAGAGCTTCCATTCGAACGCCTGGCCCGCCGAGGCGAAGTGCCGCACCTGTTCGGCGATCGCGGCGTCGGCGGTGTCCTGGTCGAGATCCGACCAGAGGACGCCGTTCCAGCCGTCGTCCGGGCTGGTCTGCCGCACCACGTCGCCGACGCGTTCGACCCGGCTGCCGCTCCCGCCGTGGCGTGCGCCCCGCCGCATCTGGTGGTCGAACGTCGCCAGCACCGCATCACTGTCCATCCGCTCATCCCACCACCGGACGATGGGACACGGCAACCGATATTCCGGCTGTCTAGAGCGTCGCCACGTAGACGGTGTTGGCGGCCTCGCGGTCCTGGAGGTGGTTGTGGAAGGTGACGACGTGCGCCTGGGAGGTCACGAAGACCTGGGCCAGCGCCGCGCCGAACGTCTCGCTGGGCGGGTCGTTCGACCACAGCGCGAAGACGCCGCCCGGATGCAGTCGCGCGGCCAGCCGCCGGAGCCCTTCGGGACGGTAGAAGGGGGCGTGGCTCGGATGCAGCACATGGTCGGGCGCGTGGTCGACGTCCAGCAGGATGGCGTGGAAGCGCCGGCCGGGACTCTCGGGGTCGAGCCCGCCGTCGTCGCCGATCATGGCGAAGAAGTCGCCGTGGACGAACCGGCATCGCGGGTCCGAGGTGAGCGCCGCGCCCAGTGGGAGCAGCCCGCGCTCGTGCCACTCGATCACCTCGCCGAGCGCGTCGATCACCAGCAGCGAGCGCACCCCGGGTTCCTCCAGCACCGACCGGGCGGTGTAGCCGAGTCCGAGCCCGCCCACGGCCACGTCGAGATCCGTGCCCCGGGCGGCCGCCAGCCCGAGCCGGGCCAGCTCGACCTCGGCCACCGTGAACAGGCTCGACATGAGGAAGTCGTCGTCCAGCTTGATCTCGTACACGTCGACGCCCAGCGAGGGCTCGCGCCGGCGTCGCAGGCTGATGTCGCCCAGCGGCGTCGGCCGCCAGTCGAGTTCCTGGAAGCGTGTGCTCATGCTGCTCGTCCGTCCCTTGGTGTGTGGAGTACGGCGCGGCACCCTGCTCGCTTGGTCCGGGGCGGCAGCGGTGGCGTGCCTGCCGGTGCGTGTGCGTCTACGAGGCGTGGGCGCGACGGAGGGCAGGACATCCTGGGTCTCCGCCCAGATCTTACCTGCACGTCAGGGCGGATTCGGGCCGCCGTTCAGGTGCTGGTGGGACCGGCGATCGGGCCGCGCGGCCGGACGACCGGATCGCCGTGGCCAGGGCGTTCGCCGGGCGACCGCACCGCTCGGCGGCGCAGGAGGTGCCTGACCGCCGCCGAACTCGCCGAACTCGCCTGACTTGTCGGCATATTCGATGATTGCCAAGGGTCCGCGCCGACCTTATTGTCGGGTCATGACGGGCCGGAGAGCACTCCTGTTGATCGTCAGTTTCCTCCTCTTCACTACCGGGGTGGCGAACGCCGAGACGGCGTCGAGCCTGGCGTACAGCGTGCGCGGCGGTGACGCTTTCTTCACGGCCACCACCCGGTGCACCATCGGAGCCGCGGTGCGGGGCGGTTTTGTGACCGCCGGTGCCTGCGGGCGACCGGGCGAGGCCACCCTCGGGCACAACCGGGTGGCACAGGGCGTGTTCCGCGCCACCGCCTTCCCGGGCGATTCCATGGCCTGGGTCACCGTGAACTCCAACTGGACCCCGCGCGGCGTCGTCAACGACGGCAGGGGCGGCGAGATCGCCGTCCTCGGTTCCAGTGAGGCTCCCATCGGCGCCCCGGTGTGCCAGTCGGGCGCCACGAGCGGGTGGCGCTGCGGCACGCTGCTCCGCCGGAAC
The DNA here is from genome assembly GCF_022213955.1 of Dolomitihabitans soli. GTDB lineage: Bacteria > Actinomycetota > Actinomycetes > Streptosporangiales > Streptosporangiaceae > Streptosporangium_A > Streptosporangium_A soli. The sequence goes on from NZ_JAKNTW010000037.1 coordinate 11,953, forward strand.
GTCACGGTGAACTTTCCGCAGGGCGCCGTGTTCGGGCTGATCGAGACCAGCATCTGCAGCGAGCCGGGCGACACCGGAGCCACTCTCTTGTGGAACGGCCACGTCCAGGGCGTCCTCATCGGCGGCTCCGGCAACTGCAGTACGGGCGGCCGGTCCTACTACCAGCCGATCAACGAGATTCTCTCCAGGTACGGCCTCACCCTGCTGACTTCCTGACGGCGCCCGCCGAGCCGACGGCGCCCGCCGAACGGACCCGTGCCCGCCGAGCCGGTGGGCGGCGGCCGGTGGGCGGCGCTGGAAGCGGGCGCCGATCGCGTGGCCCTGGACCGCCGCGATGGAGACGATCTCCGGGCGGCGCGACCACCGGAAACCCTGTTGTCCCTCCGCGATTCCCCGTTTGAGAATGACGGGCATGAAACGCACATTTGACGAACTGGTGGCCGAGGGCGCGGCCGTTTCGGTGGACGGCTGGGACTTCTCCTGGCTGGACGGCAGGGCCACCGAGGAGCGTCCGTCGTGGGGCTACCAGCGCATGATCGGTGAACGGCTGGCGCACGCCTCGGCCGCGCTGGACATCGAGACCGGCGGCGGCGAGGTCCTCGCCGGGGTCCCCGGCCTGCCGCCCCTGATGGTGGCCACCGAGTCGTGGCCGCCGAACCTCGCCAGGGCGACCAGGTTGCTGCACCCGCGCGGGGCGGCGGTGGTCGCCGACACGGACGAGCCGCCGCTGCCGTTCGCCGACGACGCCTTCGACCTGGTGATCAGCCGCCACCCGGTGACCGTCTGGTGGGAGGAGATCGCCCGCGTCGTGCAGCCCGGCGGCACCTATCTCTCCCAGCAGGTCGGCCCGGCCAGCGTCTTCGAACTCATCGAGTACTTCCGGGGTCCGCAACCACCGGAGGCGCGCCGCCGCCGCCACCCCGACGACGCGCGGGCCGCCGCCGAGGCCGCCGGCCTGGAGGTCGTGGACCTCCGTTTCGAGTCGCTGCGCACCGAGTTCTTCGACATCGGCGCCGTGGTCTACTTTCTGCGCAAGGTGATCTGGATGGTCCCCGGGTTCACCGTCGAGGAGTACGCCCCTCGGTTGCGGGCCCTGCACGACCGCCTTGAGGCGGACGGCCCGTTCGTCGCTCACACCACCCGATTCCTGATCGAAGCCCGCAAACCCGGCTGACCCCCGGCCCCGGTCGCCTGGGAGTGCCATCCGCCGTGAGGATCACGTCCCCCGGCTGGATCGTGTGGCGCCGGCCGATCCGGGGTGTGATTGGCCATGCTTGGTGGTGATTTCGACTCTCGCCGGTAAACATCACTGACAGTAAAGGTGACACTACCCGAACCATAACGTTAGGTGACTGATCCATTGCTACCTGCAAGCATCGTTGCGTCACATCAGTCACAGGAAGGACCCTCAGTATGCGTTTCTCCCCCCGGTCGGCGTTCGTGCTTTCCGCCGCGATCGCCGCACTGGCCCTTCCGTTGTTCGCCGCCGGCCCGGCTTCGGCCAAGGCCGGTCCGTACGACGACGTCCAGAACGTGACGCAGAACCAGGTCTGCAACCAGGGCAGCGCCCAGGGAGCCGTGCCCATCACGGTTCTCCCGGTCAACGTCCTCAGCCCGACGCAGCACATCTGCGGCCAGCTCGCCGTGAACAGCGACCACTGACCGGCCCGCTCAAGGGCGTACGCATATAGGCGCCACCGGAGGGGCCGCGTCCCACGCGGCCCCTCCGGCCTCTCCGGCGGCAGGTGGGGACTCTCCGGCTTTCCGGCGGCCGTGACCTGACAGGCGCGCGGCGACCCACCGCCCGGCCGCCCTGGTCAGACCGCCCGGGGGTCAGACCGTGATCAGTGTCGCCTGCGCCACACCAGGGCGACCGAGACAGGGTGGTGCCGGAAGCGGTCCCACTTCGGCTTCACCTCCAGCCAGCGGTCGTCCACGACGCCCTCGCGCATCCCGGCGAGGGTCCAGCCCGCCTCCAGCCCCGCCGTCACGTGCTCGCTCAGCAGGTGGACGTGCGTGGCGATGGCGATCGGCTCGCCGGAACCACCGGTGAAGTGGGTCGGCATCCCCGAGGTCATGATGAAGTGCGGGTGGAACGCGAGCACGACGCACGCACCGCCGGGCTCCGCCAGCCGCCACGCCTCGGCGTAGAAGGGGCGCAGGTCGGGCAGGTGCTCGTCGACGAGCGAGGCGATGACCAGGTCGTAGGCTCCGGAGTCGAGCCCGGTGTCGCGCACGTCGGCCTTGATCAGCCGGTCGTGCACGCCACGGGTACGCGCCACGGCCAGCATCTCCGGGGTGAGGTCCACGCCGTCGATCGAGGCGACGCCGTTGCGCCGCAACCAGGCGCCGGTCCGCCCAGTGCCGCATCCGAGGTCGGCGGCGCGGCGGACACCGGCCCAGTGCGGGTCGGTCAGTTCGTCGAGGACGGCGATGTCCATCACGTCCTCCACCGTCTGCTCATAGGTGTCCACCCACTGCCCGTATCCGGTGGTCACGTCGACCATGGGGTAGCCACGGGTGTCGAAGTCAGAGAATCGCGCCATGGGCCCAAGTCTCTGAGATTCCGCTGATCCCGGTCGACCCGTTTTCCGCTCGCCTCGCCGTACCGGGTGATCTCGCCGTGGTCGGCGGGTTCGTGACAGGCGTGGCTCCTGCCGTCAGCTGGTGGCGGCTCCGGCTCGCCGCTTGGTCCACACGTCGAAGGCGACCGCGGCGAGCAGGACGATGCCCTTGACCAGCATGACCCGCTCGCTCGGCGAGCCGATCAGCGACATCCCGTTGTTGATCACGCCCATGATGAGCCCGCCGGTGATCGCGCCGACCACCTTGCCGACGCCGCCCTGGACGGCCGCCCCGCCGATGAACGCGGCCGCGATCGCGTCGAGCTCGAAGGAGCCGCCGGCCGTGGGCCCCGCCTGGTTGAGCCGGCCGGCGAAGATGACCCCGGCCATGGCGGCCAGCACGCCCATGTTGACGAAGATCCAGAAGACCACCGACTTGGCCTTGATGCCGGAGAGCACCGCCGCCTGCAGGTTGCCGCCCACGGAGTAGATCCGCCTGCCGAACACCGACCGGTTGGCGAGCACCGAGTAGCCCAGCACCAGGAAGGCCAGCAGGACCAGGACCCAGGGCAGGTTCTTGAACCGGGCGAGCTGCACGACGACGGCGAGGATCAGCGCGGCGGCTCCGGCGAGCTTGAGGATGAACACCGGCAGCGGATCGACGTCCTGGCCGTAACCGGCGCGCGCCGCGCGGGCGCGCCACTGGGTGGCCGCCATGCCGGCGATGGCCAGCACGCACACGAGCAGGCTGAACAGGTCGGCTCCGCCCAGCGGCCCCAGGGCGACGTTCCCCAGGTAGGAGCCGGTGAACCCGTTGGACATGGTGCGGACCGCCTCGGGGAACGGCCCGATGCCCTGGTTGCCGAGCACGGTGAGGGTGAGCGCGCGGAACAGCAGCATGCCCGCCAGCGTGACGATGAACGACGGGATGCCGAAGTAGGCGATCCAGAAGCCCTGCCAGGCGCCGATCAGGCCGCCCGCGACCAGGGTGACCAGCAACGCGACCGGCCAGGGGACTCCATAGGCCACCATCAGCACGGCGGCGATGGCGCCGGTGACGGCGACCACCGAGCCCACGGAGAGGTCGATGTGCCCGGCGATGATGATCAGGATCATCCCGATGGCGAGGATCAGGATGTAGGAGTTCTGGACGATGATGTTGCTGATGTTCTGCGGCTGGAGCAGGGCGCCGTCGGTGAGCACCGAGAACAACACGACGATCAACGCGAACGCGATGTAGATCCCGCTCTGCCGGATGTTGATCGACAGGCCGCTCAGCGCCCTCCGGGCCGGCGGTCGCGGCTCTGACCCCGTGCTGGTGTCGGCGGGCGACATGCTGCTCATCGGGCGTTACTCCTGTCCCATTGTCATGTGGTGCATGAGGCGTTCCTGGGTCGCGTCGCGGCGGAGGAGCTCACCGGTGACGCGTCCCGCCGCGAGCGTGTAGATGCGGTCGCACACGCCCAGCAGTTCCGGCAGCTCCGAGGAGATGACCAGCACCGCCTTGCCCTCGTCGGCCAGCCGGTTGATGATCGTGTAGATCTCGTACTTGGCGCCGACGTCGATGCCGCGGGTCGGCTCGTCCAGGATGAGCACGTCCGGGTCCGTGAAGATCCACTTGGACAGCACGACCTTCTGCTGGTTGCCGCCGCTCAGCTTGCCCACCACGCTCAGCACGCTGGGCGCCTTGATGTTCATGCTCTTCCTGAAGCCCTCGGCGACCTGGTACTCCTCGTTCTCGTTGACCCAGCCGCGCCGCCCCAGCTTGCCCAGGCCGGCGGCGGAGACGTTGCGCCTGATGTCCTCGATGAGGTTGAGCCCGTAGCGCTTGCGGTCCTCGGTGGCGTAGGCGAGGCCGTGCCGGATGGCGTCCTGGACGGTGCGGATCTCGATCTGCTCGCCGTACTTGTAGATGCGGCCGGAGATGTTCACGCCGTAGGCGCGGCCGAAGACGCTCATGGCGAGTTCGGTACGGCCCGCGCCCATCAGGCCCGCGAGGCCGACGATCTCGCCCTTGCGCAGGGACAGATGGGCTCCCGAGACGACCTTCCTGTCGGGCTGCGCCGGGCTGTGCACCGTCCAGTCCTCGATGCGCAGGACCTCCTCGCCGATCTGCGGCTCGTGCGGCGGGAACCGGTGTTCCAGGTCGCGGCCGACCATGCCGGAGATGATCTGGTCCTCGGTGACGCCGCCGCCGGTCATGTCGAGGGTGTCGATGGTCCGGCCGTCCCGCAGGATGGTGATCGAGTCGGCGATCGCGATGATCTCGTTCAGCTTGTGCGAGATGATCACACAGGTGATGCCCTCGTGCCGCAGGCCGCGCAGCAGGTCGAGCAGATGGGCGGAGTCCTCGTCGTTGAGGGCCGCGGTCGGCTCGTCGAGGATGAGCAGCCGCACCTCCTTGGACAGCGCCTTGGCGATCTCCACGAGCTGCTGCTTGCCCACGCCGATGTCCGCCACCTGCGTCACCGGGCTCTCCCGCAGCCCGACCCGCCTCATCAGCCCGGCGGCCTCGTGGTTGGTGCGGTTCCAGTCGATGAGGCCGCGGCTGGCTCGCTCGTTGCCGAGGAAGATGTTCTCCGCGATGGAGAGCTGCGGGCAGAGCGCCAGCTCCTGATGGATGATGACGATGCCCGCGTTCTCGCTGTCCCTGATGCCGCCGAACCGGCACGGCTCGCCGTCGAAGACGGTCTCCCCTTCGTGGCTGCCGTGCGGGTACACCCCGGACAGCACCTTCATCAGGGTCGACTTGCCCGCGCCGTTCTCCCCGCAGATCGCGTGGATCTCGCCGCGCCGTACGGACAGGTTGACGTCCTGCAGCGCCTTGACTCCAGGGAACGTCTTGGTGATCCCGCGCATCCGCAGGATGGGATCGGTCATCTGTCGGGTCCCCTCGGAGCGCGCCGGCCGCTGGTTCAGCCGAGCTGGGCGGCGGTGTAGTAGCCGCTGTCGACCAGGGTCTTCTGGTAGTTCTCCTTGTCGACGATGACCGGTTCGAGCAGGTAGGACGGGACGACCTTGTTGCCGTTGTCGTAGTCCTTGGTGTTGTTCACCTCGGGCTCGCCGCCCTTGAGGATGGTGTCGGTCATCTTCACCGTCACCTCGGCGAGCTGCCGGGTGTCCTTGAACACGGTGGAGTACTGCTCGCCCGCGATGATGCTCTTGACCGAGGCGACCTCGGCGTCCTGCCCGGTCACGGTCGGGTACGGCTGGTCCGCGGTGCCGTACCCGTTGCTCTTGAGCGCCGACAGGATGCCGATGGACAGGCCGTCGTACGGCGAGAGCACGCCGTCCACCTTCTTGTCGCCGGTGTAGGTCTTGGTGAGGATGTCCTCCATCCGCTTCTGCGCGGTGGCCGGGTCCCAGCGCAGGATGGCGGTCGTCTTGAAGTCCTGCTGCCCGCTCGCGACCTTCAGCACGCCCTTGTCGATGTACGGCTGGAGCACCGACATCCCGCCGTTGAAGAAGAAGGTGGCGTTGTTGTCGTCGGCGGAGCCGGCGAACAGCTCGATGTTGAACGGACCCTTGGCCGAGCCCTCCGACCCGTCCTCGTTCTGCACCTTCAGCCCGATGAGCAGCGAGGTCGCCTGCTGGACGCCGACCTTGAAGTTGTCGAAGGCCGTGTAGTAGTCGACGTTGGGACTGTTGCGGATCAGCCGGTCGTAGGCGATGACGGGGATCTTGCTGTCCGCCGCCTGCTGGAGCTGGGTGGTCAGCGCGGTGCCGTCGATCGAGGCGATGATCAGCAGTTTGGCGCCCTTGGTGATCTGGTTCTCGATCTGGTTGACCTGAGTGGGGATGTCGTTCTCCGCGTACTGCAGGTCGACCTTGTAGCCGAGTTTCTCCAGCGCGGACTTGACGTTGTCGCCGTCGTGGATCCAGCGTTCCGAGGACTTCGTCGGCATGGTCACGCCCACCAGTGCGCCGCTGGTGGGGGCCGCCTTGGCCTCCTGGTCGATCGTCTTCTCGCTGGAACCGCACGCCGTCATGGTCGCGGTGAGGGCGAGGGCTGAGACGACCGTCGCGATCCGTCCGAACCTCATGGTCTGCTCCTTGCAAGGGGGGTACGCGGAGGGGTGCCTAGGCGGGGGAGGGGGAGTGGCTTGGGCCGACCTGAAGGTAGAATTGTTATCGCTAACAAACGTTGTGTCAATGGTCACATCGGGCATGCGGCGGCCGATTGCCGCCAGGTCTCGTAACGATCGTGAACGCCTTTGTCGCCCGGCTGTCTCACCGCCGCGGGTTTCGGCCCGCTGAATGTCCGCCGTCGCGTGCCCGCCTCGAATCCCAGTGCGCCTTGGAGAAACTCGGCCGAGACATGAACCTGGGAGTCCCCTTCTCCGACTGTGCCCGGTGACAGGCGACGGGAGAAACGAGATGACCGACGAGTTGCTGGTGCTGCGCTGCCGGCTCGGCGAGCGCGAGGCGTTCGCGGAGTTGGTGGGAGCCTGGCATGGGCCGGTGTGGCGATACGTGCGGGGCATGCTGGGCGCCGAGCGGGCCGACGACGTGGCCCAGGAGGTGTGGCTGGCCGTGATCCGCGGGCTGCCACGGCTGAAGGAGCCCGGCCGGTTCGTGCCCTGGCTGTTCACGATCGCCAGGCGCGCGGTGACGAACCGGCTGCGCGAGGAGTACGCCAGGGCCGAGACGGCGGCGCGGCAGGAGCCGGTCGCGCCGGACCAGATCACCGCCCTGGTGGACCGGGCCGAACTGGTCGCCGGGCTGGCCGGCCTGCCGGTCCTGGAACGGGAGATCCTGGTGCTGTTCTACCTGGAGGACCTCTCGCTGGACGACTGCGCCGAGATCTGCGCGATCCCGGCCGGGACGGTGAAGTCCCGGCTCAACCGGGCCCGTCGCCTGCTTCGCGATCACCTCACCGAGAAGGGATTCCGGCCATGAGCGATGAGCCACGCCAGTCGGCGGAGGAGATGCTGGGACGATTGTCGGGAGCGCTGTCCCCGTGGCGGCGGATCCGCGGCGCGGTGGCCCTGCTGGCGGGGCTGGCCGGGGCGATCTTCATGGTGGCGCTGTGGGCCACCGAGCCCGGCCCGCTGCCGGACGGCACCCGGCTCGCCTTCGCTCTGCTCACCACGTTCTGCCTGGCCTGGGTCGGCTACGGGTGCTGGGCCGTCCTCAGGCGGGCACCGTTGTACGCGCTGGACCAGGTGGTCGCCGCCTGGCTCGCGCTGGCCGCCTCGGTCCTCACCACCGTGGTCACGGTGACGGTCACCGCCCTGCGCGGCCCCGGCCCGGTTCCGGCGCTGGCGGCCGGGGTCGTGTTCGTGGCCGTGGCGGTGGCGCTCGTCGTACGGGCTCATGTCAGAAGGGCCGCGTTGCTGCGCAGGAAGCGGGACCTGGAGGAGCGCTGAGCCGGTCAGGGCTGGTCGCCGGCCGTTTCGCCGAAGGCTCCGGCCGGCGACCAGCCCTGACGG
>NZ_JAKNTW010000038.1 GCF_022213955.1 Dolomitihabitans soli
CGCGGCGCGCGGGGGGGGGGGGGGGGGCGCCGGGCGTGCCCCCCCCCGCCCCCGCCCCCCCCCCCCCCCCGGACGGCCGCCCGCGCCGGGGGATCGAGGCGGCCCGCCCTGACGGCGGTCGCGCCAGTGGTCAAACGGTTCCAGTCGTCATTATGGGCGACCGTAATAAGCCGTTAGCCGGGCGCATTACTGAAGTCCGGAAACTGGTAATCGAAATTTCCTGACATAGGATGCTTCCGCCTCTAAACCCTCTTGAAAAGTCGATAAATGGGCTTCATTCTTCTCGGCGTGACTGTAAAAGATCACAGTCCCGCTAAGGAGTGCATGTGTCCCGTACTTCCCGGCACTGGCGCACGGTCCTCGTCTCCGTGCTCGCCGTCCTCGGCCTCCTCATCCCCCAGGGAACGGCGCAGGCCGCACCCGCTCCCGACAAGATCAGCGATGCGGTGCTCTCCGAGTTGGAGCGCAGCGATAAATCCACCTTCTGGGTTCGGATGAAGGGCGAAGCAGATCTTTCCGCCGCACGCAGGGCGGTCACCAAGGACGACAAGGCGCAGTCGGTCTTCACCGCGAAGACCGAGCACGCCAAGACCTCGCAGGCGGACCTGAGAGCGCTGCTCAAGGCGCAGCAGGCCGAGTTCACCCCCTTCTGGATCGTCAACGCGGTCAAGGTCACCGGTGACGCCAAGCTGGCGGGCGAGATCGCCAAGCTGCCCGAGGTGGACCGGATCGATCCCGTCCGGACGCTGTCGCTGCCCAAACCCGTGCCGGGCACACCGGTGGCCAAGGTCAACGCCGTCGAGTGGAACGTCGACCGGATCAACGCCCCCGGCGTCTGGAGCGAGCTGGGCGACCGGGGAGAGGGCCTGGTGGTGGCCCACATCGACTCCGGCGCGCAGTTCGACCACCCGGAGATCGCCGCCGCCTACCGCGGCAAGCAGCCCGACGGCACCGTGGACCACGACTACAACTGGTTCGACCCCGCCCGGATCTGCCCGACCAACGCGCCGTGTGACAACAACGGCCACGGCACCCACGTCATGGGCACCATGGTCGGCGCGGGCGGCATCGGCGTCGCGCCCGCCGCCAAATGGATCGCCGCCAAGGGCTGCGAGGTCAACACGTGCACCGACGCGTCCCTGCTGGCCGCCGGCCAGTGGGTGCTCGCCCCCACCGACCTGGCCGGTCAGAACCCGCGCCCGGACCTCGCGCCCGACATCGTCAACAACTCCTGGGGCGGTGACGGCTTCGACCCCTGGTACAAGCCGACCGTGGACGCGTGGGTGAACGCGGGCATCTTCCCGATGTTCGCCAACGGCAACGAGGGCCCGGCCTGCCGTACCAGCGGATCGCCCGGACAGTACGTGGCCAGTTACAGCAGCGGTGGATTCGACGTGAACAACGTGGTCTACAACCGCTCCAGCAAGGGCGAGGGCGAGAACGGCGAGATCAAGCCGAACCTGTCCGCGCCAGCCGTGAACGTGCGCTCCTCCGTGCCCGGTAACACCTACGACAGCTACACGGGTACCTCCATGGCCTCGCCGCACGTGGCGGCCACGGTGGCGCTGATCTGGTCGGCCGCGCCCCGGCTGCAGGGGAACATCGCCGCCACCCGGTCCCTGCTCGACGGGACCGCGATCGACGTCAACGACACCAGCTGCGGGGGGACCGCCACCGACAACAACGTCTGGGGCGAGGGCCGCCTCGACGCGCTCGCCGCGGTCCGGGCCGCGCCCCGGGAGGCCCTCGGCGAGCTGAAGGGCACGGTCACGGCCGGCGGCACCCCGGTCGCCGGCGCCACGCTGACGATCTCCGGCCCGCTCAGCCGTACGGCGGGCACCGCGCAGGACGGGACCTTCAGCGTCCCGCGGCTGCTTCCCGGCGACTACGAGATCACCGTGACCAGGTTCGGCTACGACGAGGGGGTCGCGACCGCGACCGTCGTCGGCGACCAGACCGTCGTCACGGACATCGCGCTGACGCGGCAGGCGACCGGCGTGGTGTCCGGCACGGTGACCATCGCGGGCACCCCGGAGCCGGGCGTCACCGTGGCCGCGACCGGCACGCCGGTCAGCGCCGTCACCGACGGCGCGGGCCGCTACCAGCTGACGCTGCCGCAGGGCTCCCACAGTCTCCAGGTCACGCCGCGGTCGCGCTGCGGAGCCGGCACCACGGTGCCGGTCGAGGTGACCGGAGACGTGACCAAGGACGTCGAGCTGCCACTGCGCGGCGACGGCTTCGGCTACACCTGCGCGAGCGGCGCCCAGCCGTACGTGGCGGGCACCGAGAAGCACGCGCTCACCGGCGACGACGAGGCGGCGCAGGTCACGCTGCCGTTCGCGGTGCCGTTCTACGGCGCGGCCCAGTCCCGGGCCTGGATCGCCACCAACGGCTTCGCCACCTTCGCCGCGGACCGGGTCACCACGGCGGGGAACGGCGCGCTGCCCTCGGTCGCGACGCCGAACCTCGCGGTGTACCCCTACTGGGACGACCTGGTGGTCGACGCCGAGGCGGGGATCTACACCGCGACCACCGGCACCGCGCCGCGCCGTACGTTCGTGATCGAGTGGCGCAACGTCCGGTTCTACTCGGAGGCGGCTCAGCGGCTGTCGTTCTCGGTGCTGCTCGGTGAGGACGGCTCGATCTCCTACCGCTACAAGGACATCGAGAGCGAGCGCGACCAGGGCACCAGCGCCACGGTCGGGATCGAGAGCGCGGGCGGCACCGACGGCCTGCAGTACTCCCGCGACTCCGCCGCGATCAGCAGCGGGCAGGGGGTGACGTTCACCGCCAGCAGGCACGGCCTGGTGACCGGCGTCGTCACCGACGCCAACGACGGCGAGCCGCTGGCGGGCGCGTCGGTGAAGGTGGGAGACGTGGCCACGTTCACCACCGCCGCCGACGGCACGTTCACCGGGCAGGTGCTGGCCGGCGACTACGCGGTTGAGGTGTCCAAGGAGCACTACGGCACCTTCACCCAGGAGGTCACCGTCGCACCGACCGTCGTCACCAAGATCGACACCGCTCTGGTGACCGGCAGGGTCAGCGCCTCACTGGCGGAGCTGAGCGTGGTCGCGCCGGCGAACTCCAGCCGGACGCGTACGGTCGACCTGTCCAACCTGGGCACGGCGACCGCCTACACGGTCACGACCGACCCCGCCCAGGGCGGCTGGCTGACCGTCACCCCGGCCTCGGGGCAACTCGCCAAGAACCAGACCGCGAAACTGACGGCGACCATCTCCAGCACCGGCGTCCAGCCGGGCGGAATGCGCACCGGCAAGCTGATCGTCCGCTCGGCCAGCGGCCGGCAGCCGGTCATCGAGATCACCGTCACGGTCGTGGTGCCCGCGCACCAGGTCGCGGTGGACGCGGCGGGCTCCAAGGAGATCGTCGACGGCACCGGGGACCGCTGGACCGTCGACCGCAAGTACACCCAGGGCGGCCACGGCTACGTCGCCACCTCGACCCGTACGACCACCTCCAGCCGGACCATCGCGGGCACCACCGAACAGGAGCTGTTCAAGCGGGCCCGCGAGAACATGCTGGAATACCGCTTCGACAAGGTGCCGGCCGGCACCTACACGGTGGAGCTGGGCTTCGCCGAGACCCGGTCGATGCCGATGGGCTCACGAGTCTTCGACGTCATCGTCGAGGGCCAGCTCGCGATCCCGGCCCTCGACCTGGCCCTGGAGGCGGGCACGTACACGGCGGTCACCAGGCAGCACACCGTGAAGGTCACCGACGGCCAGCTCAACGTGCGCTTCGCCGCACGCAAGGGCGCACCGATCGTCAGCTTCGTCCGCATCTCCGAACGCCCCGACAAGGCCACGCCGTGACCCGGCCGGTCACCGTGGCTCGGGGCCGGTGAGGCGGCGGTCGCCGCGCGTGGTGATCACGAACACCTGCCAGTTGTAGTAGGCGTAGAAATTACGGATGTCCCGCTTCATCTGGCGGGCGTGGAGGAGGACCGCGTCGACGTAGGCGTAGGAGTGGTTGTACGCGTACAGCGCGCGGCGGTAGTCACCCGGCGCACCTGAGGCGTGCAGGTAGTTGGCGGCGGCGAGCAGGGCATCATCGGTGTCGTGCACGTCGCCGCCCATGCCGTACGCCTTCCAGGTGCCCGGCATGAACTGCATGGGCCCCTTGGCGCCGGTGTGGCTGGGCGACCGGACGCGGCCGAACTTGGTCTCGACGAACATCACCGCCGCCAGCACCTCCCATTCGACCCCGAACCGGCGCTCCGCCTTCCGGAAGGCGCGGAGCAGGTCGCCGGCGGGCTCGGGCGGCCGGACCCGGAACTTCGCGGTTCCGGTGAGCGGCCGGACCAGGGAGCGCAGGTTGCTGGTGGCCTTCACGTTGTCCTTCGCCTGCCCGGCCAGCGCCTTCGGCAGCTCCGCGTAGGTGCGGGCCGCGAGCTTGGGATTGCGGGCCAGGTGGCGGTAGACGCGCTGCTGGTGCAGTGCGAGCAGGACCACCGGCTCGGGGGCGGGGTCGTTCTTGCCGGTCCAGCCGTCGATGGCCTGGCGGAGGTCGGCGGTGGTCTTGACCAGGTCTCCGGCGAGCCGGGACGGGTCGCCGGGGATGGCCACGTCGGGCGCCGGCGGGATGGGCGCCGGGGACGGGGGCCGCTCCGCGGACCGTGCCGGGGCCGGCCGCTTCTCGGCGGACCGGGTCACCTCCTGGGCGGCGGCCGCGGGGGTCGGTCCCGGGGAGCCCCCGCAGCCGGAGATCACCACGGTCAGCCCGACCAGTGGCACCGCCACCAGCCGCCCACGCCACCGGGCCGTGTTCGTGCCCGTGACCGGGCCGGTCGCCGGTGAGCCCTCCAGGGGCCGCGCATTCTGATCCTTCACCGGCCCCAAGTTACCCCGCGCGGAGGTCCCGCAGGTCCGTTGCCCGCCGAACGCGCCGCGTCGTCCCGCCGTCAGTCCGCGACGGGCGGACTGATCAGCCGTTCGACGAGCTGCCGGTAGGCGGCCTTCATCGGCAGGTCCCGTTCCACGTGCAGGCGGCGTCTGCGGGCGATGACGTCGATGCCGCGGATCGGGTCGTGGCCGGGGTGATCGTAGGTCTCCCACCACAGGCCGACACCCCGGCGTTGCCAGGCGGGCAGCTCGTTGAAGTTGACGCCGTGCTGGAACAGCAACTCGTTCTTGTCGGCGACGGTGGTGCGTTCCAGGATCCGCCCGGCGTCGCGCTGGGAGCTGCCGTTCTCCCGCAGGGTCCAGTAGCACCAGCCGTTGAGCGCGCAGCGGGCGGCGTCGGCCTGCCGCCAGGACAGGTAGTCGACGACGTCCTCGATGGTGTTGCCCAGCCAGATGCGGCTGTCGAAGTGCACGGGCGCCCCGGCGGCATGGGTGAAGGCCGCGGCGGCGACGGCGGCGGAGATGGACACCAGCTTCTCCACCTCGCGGCTGAACAGGTCGAAGTCCGGCGGCAGCACGACGGAGATCTCGTCGCTCTCGGCGTACGCGTAACGCCCGCCGAGCTCCTCCAGCAGGGATTGCGCGGTCGTCGCCATGAGCGCCGAGAAACGCGCGTCGAAGGGCTTGTCGAAACGCGGCTCGGTGAAGCGGGAGAAACGGCGGCCGTCCACCCGGATGATCGCCCAGGAACCGGGCGGCAGCGTGAGCGAGTGGAACCACTCCCGAGCCCGCATCCTGGCTTCCAGCTCGTTTTGGTTCACGCCTCATCCTCTCGTATCGAGAAACCGCCGCGGCCGTCGAACCCGACCGTGAACAGCCGGTCGAACCCGTCGTCCGGGCGCGGGCGGCGCAGGCGTCCCAGCGTCGCGAAGACGCCGACCTCGGGCACCCGCGCCCGCCCCTCTCGTACGGCGTTGCGCGCGAGCGACCCGTCCACGTCGGGCGGGAACCAGTACCCGGTCACCCGCGCCCCGTGCTCGGCGGCCACGTCGATGAGCGGCCGCCACTCCTCGGGCGAGGGGTTGGTGTTGTCCACCGCCACGCTGCGGCCCTGCTCCAACGCCTCGTGGATCAGACGGAGCTGACGCCGCTGCCGGTGCCGGGCCTTGCGGAAGTCGTCCTTGCTCACGTGGACGTGGGTCGCCTCCAGCGCCTGGCGGTAGAACGTGCTCTTGCCCGATCCCTGCAACCCGACAAGGATCGCCACCTCCAGCGCACCTGCTTCGTCACCCGGTCTTCGTGGCGTGCTCACCAGGCCATCGTTCCACCCCGCCGAGGCGTGCCGTCCGGCACGGGCGCCCCTCGCCGAGACTGGTCTTCGCCGACCTCAGCGGTACGGCGGGCGCCGTGCACCGGCCTGACAGGCGTCTTCGGCCACGGGATTCACGCTCCCGGGACGCCCGGTGAGACGGCCAGATGCCGGGCGGGGAACTCGCCGCCGCCGTGGACGGCGAGGTCCGCGCCCGTGACGTAGGGGGAGAGGTCGCCGGCGAGATAGAGGCAGGCGCCGGCCACGTCGGCGGGCGTCGCCATCCGGCCCATCGGGATCAGCTCCCCGATCGGGGCCCCGTCGTAGAAGGAGGCCGCCGCCTCGGTCCGGACCAGCCCGGTGGTGATGTGGTTGACCCGCACCTTCGGCGCCCATTCGAGGGCGAGGGCCCGGGTGAGCGCGAGGAGCCCGGCCTTGGCCGCGGAGTAGGCGGCGGTGCCCGGTTGCGGATCGTGGGCGGCGACGCTGCCGATGTTGACGATGGCGCCGCCGGTCCGCTGGCCCTGCATGATCGCGTTGGCCGGCTGCGCGACGTAGAAGGGCGCGAGCAGGTTGAGGGCGACGACCTTCTCCACGAGCCGCGGGGAGATCGTGTCCGCCGCCGCGGCCGGCGAGCCGCCGGCGTTGTTGACGAGCACGTCGAGCCGCCCGAGGTGGTCCGCCGCCCGCTCCACCAGCCCGGCGGCGGCCGTGGCGTCCCGGATGTCCGCCGCGACGAAACGGGCGGACCGCTCTCCGGCGCGGGGCAGGGCGCCGGGTTCCCGGCGCCCGCCGACGACCACCTCGGCCCCCGCCGCGAGGAACGCCTCCGCGATCGCGTGGCCGATCCCCCTGGTCCCGCCGGTGACCAGCACCGCCCGGCCGCTGAAGTCCATCGCTTTCCCTCCGGTGGCTTGCTATCTTACTTTCTAACAAATGTTTGGTGGAAGGACGAGCGGATGGGCATCTCCACCACGAACCACGACGACGGGATCGCCGAGATCGTCATGGACCTGCCGCCGGTCAACGCGCTGCCCGTACGGGGCTGGTTCGACCTGGCGCACGCCGTCCGGTCGGCCGGGCGCGACCAGCGGACCCGCGTGGTGGTGCTGCGCGCGCTGGGCAAGGGCTTCAACGCCGGGATCGATCTCAAGGAGACGCAGGCCGCCACCGGCTTCGACGCCCTGGTGGGCGCCAACCGGGGCTGCTTCGCCGCGTTCGCGGCCGTCTACGGATGCGAGGTTCCGGTCATCGCCGCCGTGCACGGGTTCTGCCTGGGCGGCGGCGTCGGCCTGGCGGGCAACGCCGACATCGTGATCGCCGCCGAGGACGCCTACTTCGGCCTCCCAGAGGTGGCCCGCGGAGCGCTCGGCGCGGCGACCCACCTGGCCCGGCTCGTTCCCCAGCATCTCGTCCGCGCGATGGTCTACACCTGCCGCAACGTCGGCGCCGCCGAACTGCACGCCTTCGGCTCCGTGCTGGAGGTGGTCCCCGCCGGACGGCTCCGCGCCGCCGCCTTCGAGGTCGCCCGCCAGATCGCCGCCAAGGACCCCTACGTGATCCGCCGGGCCAAGGAGTCGCTGAACGGCATCGACCCGATCGACGTCGAGCGCAGCTACCGCTTCGAACAGGGCTTCACCTACGAACTCACCCTGACCGGCGCGGGCGACCGGCACCGTGACGCCTTCCTCGCCGAGGAGCCGGAGTGACCAAGACGATGACGGCCGAGGAGGTCGCGGGCTCGCTGGAGAACGGCATGACGGTCGGCATCGGCGGCTGGGGCTCGCGCCGCAAGCCGATGGCCCTGGTCCGCGCGATCTGCCGGTCCCCCGTCGAGGACCTCACGATCGTGTCGTGCGGCGGAGCCGACGTGGGCCTGCTGTGCGCCGCCGGGAAGGTCCGCAGGCTGATCGCCCCCTTCGTCACACTCGACTCCATCCCGCTCGAACCGCACTTCAGAGCCGCACGGCAGCGCGGGGCCGTCGAGTTCACCGAGTACGACGAGGGCATGTTCATGTTCGGCCTGCTCGCGGCGGCGCACCGGCTGCCGTTCCTGCCGACCCGGGCGGGGCTGGGCTCCGATGTCATGCGGATCAACCCGGGGCTGCGCACGGTCCGCTCGCCGTACGAGGACGGGGAGGAACTGGTCGCGGTGCCCGCGCTGGCGCTGGACGTGGCGCTCGTGCACCTGGACCGGGCCGACACGCGCGGCAACGGCCAGTACCTCGGCCCCGATCCCTACCTGGACGACCTGTTCGCCAAGGCCGCCGCCCGCTGCTACCTGAGCTGCGAGCGCCTGGTGGACCCGGGCGGGCTCGCCGGCCCGCCGCAGACGCTGCTGGTCAGCCGGATGCACGTGACCGGAGTGGTGGAGACGCCGGGCGGCGGCCACTTCACCGACTGCGGCCCCGACCACGCTCGCGACGAGGCGTTCCAGCGGCACTACGCCGGCGCCGCGGCCGGCCGGGAGACCTGGGCGGCGTTCACGGACCGCTTCCTGACCGGGGACGAGGCCGCCTACCAGGAGCAGGTGCGGCGCTGGCACGAGGAGGAACGACGGTGACACGCGGGCCTCGAAAGCACGCGCCGGCGTGCCGGCCCGAGGAGGCAGGCGTGGCGATGCCGGAAGGAATGGCGATGCTGTCGGACCGAGGGGAGACGCGGTGACGCTGGAAGGCACGGTGACGCTGGACGGCGCGGTGATGCCGGGAGGCGTGGCGAGGCCGTCGGACCGAGGGGAGACGCGGTGACGCTCGGCCGGGAGACGGCGCGCTCGCCGGGAGCGGGGAGTGCCGGGGCGGCGACGCGGGCCGAGGTCTGTGTGGTCGCCTGTGCCGAGGCGTGGCGCGGCGACGGTGAGATCCTGGCGGCGGCGATGGGCACCTGCTCGGCCCTCGGGGCCAGGCTGGCCAGGCTCACCTTCGAGCCCGGCCTGCTGACCACCGACGGCGGCGCGCTGCTGACCGCCGAACCGGCTCCCATCGGAGGACCCGCGGGCCCCGCCGAGGGCTGGCTGCCGTTCCGCGACCACCTGTGGCTGGTGCAGAACGGGCGGCGGCACGTGATGATGGGCGCCGCGCAGCTCGACGGGCACGGCAACGCCAACATCTCCGCGATCGGCGACTGGGCCCGGCCGGAGTCGCAGCTCCTCGGCGTGCGGGGCGCACCGGGCAACACGATCTGCAACCCCACCAGCTACTGGATCCCCAGGCACTCCACCCGGGTGTTCGTCCCGGCGGTGGACCTGGTCAGCGGTGTCGGCTCGGCCAGGGCGGCGGCGCTGGGCCCGCGGGCGGCGCGGTTCCACGGTCTGCGCCGCGTGGTCACCGACCTGTGCGTGCTCGACTTCGGCACGCCCGACGGGAGGATGCGGCTGGCCTCCGTCCACCCGGGGACGACCGTCGAGCAGGTCGTGGCGGCCACCGGCTGCCGGCTCGTGATCGACGGTGACGTGCCGGAGACCCGGCAGCCCACGCCGGAGGAACTACGGCTGATCCGCGACGTCCTCGACCCCGGCGCTCTCCGCGAACGGGAGGTCCGGACGTGACCGCACAAGTGCTGGGCAGGCCGCCGTCCCGGTTTACCGGGGTGTCGTTTCGGGTTGGTGCCGGCCGCTTCGTCGTTCCGGTTCACCGGGGTGCGGTGTTCCAGGGTGCCGTGCGCGAGGGGGGTCCGACGTGATCGGGCAGGTGCTGGACACCCCGCTGACCCGGTTCGCCGGGGTGCGGTGTTCCAGGGTGTGGGAGGGTCCGACGTGATCGGGCAGGTGCTGGACACCCCGCTGACCCGGCTCACCGGGGTCCGGCATCCCGTCGTGCAGACCGGCATGGGCTGGGTGGCCGGGCCGCGGCTGGTCTCCGCCGTCGCGAACGCCGGTGGCCTGGGCATCCTCGCCGCCGCCACGATGACCCTCGACCGGCTCGCCGCCGCCATAGCGGAGGTCCGCGCGCGCACCGGAGCACCCTTCGGGGTGAATCTGCGCGCCGACGCCTTCGACGCGCGGGACCGTGCCGACCTGCTGATCGCGGAGCGGGTGAAGGTGGCCTCGTTCGCGCTGGCCCCCAGCCGGGAGCTGATCGCCAGGCTGAAGGACGCGGGCGTCGTGGTGATCCCCTCGGTCGGCGCCAGGCGGCACGCGGAGAAGGTCGAGGCGTGGGGGGCCGACGCGGTGCTGGTCCAGGGTGGCGAGGGCGGCGGCCACACCGGGCCGGTCGCCACCACGCTGCTGCTGCCACAGGTCGTGGACGCGGTCGGCATACCGGTGATCGCCGCGGGCGGGTTCTTCGACGGGCGCGGGCTGGCGGCGGCCCTGGCGTACGGCGCGGCGGGTGTGGCGATGGGCACCAGGTTCCTGCTCACCCGTGAAAGCACGGTCCCCGACCCGGTCAAGCGGCTCTACCTCGGCATGGCGGAGACCGTGGTGACGCGCCAGGTCGACGGCATGCCGCACCGCGTGCTCCGGACCCCGCTGGTGGACGCGCTGGAACGCGCGGGCCGCGTCTCCGGGCTGGTCCGCGCGGCCCGCAACGCCGCCAGGTTCCGCCGCCTGTCCGGCCTGTCGTGGCCGGGCCTGATCCGCGACGGCCTGGCCATGAAGCACGGCAGGGAGCTCACCTGGCCCCAGGTGCTGATGGCCGCCAACACGCCGATGCTGCTCAAGGCGGCGATGGTGGACGGCAGGCCCGACCTCGGGGTGCTGGCCTCGGGGCAGGTCGTGGCGCTCATCGACGACCTGCCCTCCTGCGAGGACCTGATCGACGAGATCGTCTCCATGGCCGCCGACGTCCTGGGCGGGCTCGGCCGGAACCTGGTGGCGAGCCGGGGGCCGGTGGACGGCGGATGTCCGGTGGCGAGCCGGGGGGCGGTTGAGGGCGGGAACCCGGTCGAGAAGGAGGCGCGGCCATGACGCCGTCGTACGTGCCGGGGCACGGCCTGCTGGACGGCCGGGTGGCGGTGGTGACCGCCGCCGCGGGCACCGGCATCGGCGGCGCCTGCGCCCGCCGCCTGCTGGAGGAGGGCGCGCACGTCGTGGTCAGCGACGCCCACGAGCGGCGGCTGAAGGAGACCCGCGCCGCGCTCGGCCGCCTGGCCGGACCCGGCCGGGTGACCGCGGTGCCGTGCGACGTGACCTCGGAGGAACAGGTGCAGAACCTGTTCGCGGTGGCCGAGCGGCGCGTCGGGCCGGTCGACGTGGTGGTCAACAACGCCGGTCTCGGCGGTACGGCGAAGCTCGTGGAGATGGCCGACGAGCAGTGGGCCAGGGTGCTGGACGTGACGCTGACCGGAACGATGCGGTGCACCCGTGCCGCGCTGGCCCGGATGCAGCCGAGGGGCCGGGGCGTGATCGTGAACAACGCCTCGGTGGCCGGCTGGCGGGCACAGGAGGGACAGGCGCACTACGCGGCGGCCAAGGCCGGCGTCATGGCCCTGACCAGGTGCGCGGCGATCGAGGCCGCGCCGTACGGCGTGCGGGTGAACGCGGTCGCGCCGTCGCTGGCGATGCATCCCCATCTGGCCAAGGTCACCACGGCGGAACTGCTGGCCGAGCTGACCGCGAAGGAGGCGTTCGGACGGCACGCGGAGCCGTGGGAGGTCGCCAACGTTATCGTCTTCCTCGCGAGCGACTACTCCTCCTATCTGACGGGCGAGGTCGTCTCGGTCTCCAGCCAGCATCCCTGAGAGGTCCGCCTGCCGATGAGCCCACGACGCCGAGACTCCGAGAGCACCACGACCGCACGGGCGGAGCGGCGCGCCGAACTGCTCGGCACGGCGGCGGAGGTGTTCGCGGCCCGGGGATACGCCGCCACCACGGTCAGAGAGGTGGCCGAGGCGGCGGGCATGCTGGGCGGCAGCCTCTACTACCACTTCGACTCCAAGGAGTCGATCGCCGACGAGATCCTCTCGTCGTTCCTCACCGACCTGTGGGCGGCCTACGACCGGGTGCTGGACGCCGGCCTCGACACCCGGGACACCTTCCAAGAGCTGATCATCGAGTCGTTCCGGATGATCGACAGGCATCGCCCGGCCGTCGTGATCTATCAGAACGAGTCCAAACACCTCGGGACGAATCCCCGCTTCGCCTACCTGCTCGACTCGCAGCGGCGGTTCAGGGAGATGTGGCTGGCCGTGCTGGACCGCGGAGTCCTGGACGGCACGTTCCGCGTCGGCCTGGACACCGGCCTGATCTACCGTTTCCTCCGCGACACCGTCTGGGTCGCCGCCGGCTGGTACCGGAGGGACGGCCGGTTGTCCGCCGACGAGATCGCCGGGCAGTACCTCACCATGATCCTTGACGGGATCCAGACGACCTGAGGAGCAGCGATGGCCGAGGCGTACATCGTCGGAGCGGTCCGCACCCCCGTGGGCAGGCGAGGCGGTGGCCTGTCGCCGATTCATCCCGCCGACCTCGGCGCGCACGTGCTGACCGCGTTGATGGCGCGCACCGGGATCGACCCGGCGGCGGTGGAGGACGTCATCTTCGGCTGCGTGGACACCGTCGGCCCGCAGTCCGGGGACATCGCGCGCACCTGCTGGCTGGCCGCCGGGCTGCCCGAGGAGGTGCCCGGCGTCACCGTCGACCGCCAGTGCGGCTCCTCCCAGCAGGCGATCCACTTCGCCGCGCAGGCCGTGCTCTCGGGCACCACCGACCTGGTGGTCGCCGGCGGCGTGCAGAACATGTCGCGGATCCCCATCGGCTACGCCTCCCTGGGGGCGGTCGAACCCCTCGGCCTCACCGGCGGGCCGTACGCCGGCTCGACCGGCTGGCAGGCCCGGTACGGCGAGCAGGAGATCTCGCAGTTCCGGGGTGCCGAGATGATCGCCGACCGGTGGGACATCTCCCGCGCCGAGATGGAGGTCTTCGCCTACGAGTCGCACCGGCGGGCGATCCGGGCGATCGACGAGGGACGGTTCGACCGGGAGATCGTGCCGCTGGGGGAGTGCGCGACCGACGAAGGCCCGCGCCGGGACACCACGCCTGCCCGGATGGCCGCCCTGCGACCGCTCCGGGAGGGCGGCCGGCTGACGGCGGCCGTGGCGTCCCAGATCTCCGACGGCGCCGCGGCCCTGCTGATCGCATCCGAAGCGGCGGTACGGGCGCACGGCCTGCGTCCCCGCGCCCGCGTCCACCACGTGTCGGCACGCGGCGAGGACCCCGTCCGGATGCTCTCCGCGCCCATCCCCGCCACGGCGTACGCACTGAAGAAGGCCGGCATGTCCATCGGCGACATCGACTCCGTGGAGATCAACGAGGCGTTCGCCCCGGTCGTGCTGGCCTGGCTCAGGGAAACGGGCGCCGACCCCGCCCGGGTCAACCCCAACGGCGGCGCCATCGCGCTCGGCCACCCCCTCGGGGCCACCGGAGCCCGCCTGATGACCAGCCTCCTGCATGAGCTGGAACGCACCGGAGCCAGGTACGGCCTGCAGACCATGTGCGAGGGCGGCGGCCAGGCCAACGTCACGATCCTCGAACGCCTCTGACCCCCTACTTCGAACGCGCAGGGAGCCGGCCGACGTCATGCCTCTAACCCCTATTTCGAACGCGCCGAGAGCGAGGCAGGGTCCGCAACCGGGCCTGGCCGACGGACCCCTTGGTGTGAGGGCGCGGCGACGAGGTACGGCCCGCGGGCCGTATGCGAGGGCGGCGGCCGGGACAACGTCACGATCTTCGAACGCCTTCGCGTTCCCCGGCCCGCCGGAGGGCGCTACGAGGCATGCTCGGAGGGGTGCCGCCGCCGGTTCGCGCGTGGCCGTCTGCCGTGCCGAGGGCGTAGAGCCGGACGCGGTGTTCGCCGCGAACGGCCTGATGACCGTCGGAGTCATGGACTGCCTGGTCGACTCGGGCGTACGGGTGCCCGACGACTTCGGCGTCGTCGGGTTCGACGACATCCCCTGGGCGCACCTGGTGCGGCCGTCGCTGACCACGGTCGCCCAGCCGACCTACGACCTGGGGCGGACCGCGGCGCAGCTGTTGTTGGAGCGGGTGCGCGAGCCGAAGCGCGCGCCGAGCACGGTGGAGCTGAAGACCGAACTGCGCGTGCGCGACAGCAGCGTCCCCTCGCGCCCTCCGGCGGTCGAGGCCGCCGGCGGGTGACGCGGCGGCTCGTGCCCCGTCGCCGCCATGGCCCGGTCGGTCGTCCAGACGGCCGGTGATCGCCCGCCGGGCAGGTTCACGTCCGGGCGATCGGGCCCGGGAGAGTCACGCGTCGCCGAAGACCTCCCACACCTGGATCAGGTTGCCGCTCAGCGGGAGGTGATCCACTTTGGCGAGGACGGGATACTTGAGCCGCTTGAGGGCCTTGGTGAAGTCGGCGGTGCGGCAGTCCTTGGTGCCGAGGCCGTCGCGGCCCGCGTTGACGTGGTTGCTGAGCCAGCGGTCCCCGCACTTCCTGGTCACCCGGCTGAATGACAGGGCGGTGTAGCCGAGCTTGGTCGTTTTTCCGTTCCGGGTGAACAGGAGCGTCGTGTCGGTCACCCGCTTGATCGTGCCGAGGGCGGTCGTGGGGTCGCCCTGGTCGGCGAGCAGTTCGTGGATCCGGGTCGTCGCGCCGAGCGACACCCTGACCGGCACGGGGTCGAGCCGGAGCGCGAACGTCAGGTCGCCGTCCGCGCAACGGGTCGTGCCCAGGCCCTTCTTGTCCACCTTGACGACGCCCTCGGTCTCCTTGAGGTCGCACTCGGCCGTGACCCTGCGGAAGTCGGCGCCCCGGTAGCCGATCCGCCGCTCCTTGGCGCCGGGGATGGGCGTGAGCCGGTGGCGCAGCACGCCGTACTGCTTGACGAGTTTCGCCTTGGCCGGTGTGATGCGCAGGGTGCCGGCTCCGTCGGCCCAGGCGAAGCCGTACAGGACGGGTGGGGGTGTCGACGCGGCCGTGGCGGGTGTGGCGGCCAGGGCGGTGGTGAGGACGGCGGCGAGCGTGGCTGTGGCGAGCGTGCGCGACATGGTGTGACCCCCCTGGTAGTGATCTGCTGTTGAGTAAGACTCGCCGAACTGCTCGAAGGTTCACGACTTTTGAGAGGAAGGGAATTATCCGCCGGTGCAACCCTCCTCCACATTGCTTTATCGCGATATCGTCATTTCTGACGCAAATGCCTCGATGAGGAAGGAACGGGGCTGGCGGTTCACGAGGGAAAAGAGCACAGCGGGCTGGCGAGGAGTCGCGCGTGCGTGAAACCTGTGACGTGACCATCGCGGGTGGAGGAATCGTCGGCTGTGCCATCGCCCAACGGCTCACCGCCGAAGGCCGCCGCGTGGTGATCGTTGAGAAAGGGCAGCGGCTCGGCAACGGCGCTTCCTCCGCGGCGATGGGCGGCATCATCACGGAGACCGACGAACTGTGCCTGGGTCCACTGCGCGAGCTGGTGAAACGGAGCCGCGAGCTGTATCCGGCGTGGGTGGCCGCCGTCATCGGGCTGTCCGGCATCGAGGTGCCGCTGCTGACCGCCGGTGCGCTCCAGATCGCGCTCGACGATGCCGAGATGATCCGTTTGCACGAGCGGATCGTGCCGCGCTGGCAGGCCACCGGAGCACGGGCCGAACCCCTGCTCCGGCATGAGGTGCTGCGGGCGGAGCCGCTGATCAGCCGGCAGGTCCGGGGCGGATTCCACCTGCCGGCCGAGCTCGCCCTCGAACCGCGGCGGCTGATGGCCGCGCTGTCCGCGGCCCTGTGGCTGGATCCGGGGGTGCGGATCAGGCTGGGCACGCGGGCCACCCGGGTCGACGCGAGCCCGCACGGCGTCGCCGTCCACCTGGACGACGGCACCCGGATCGAGTCCGGCCACGTCATCGTGGCCGGCGGGCACCTCAGCGGCTCCCTCGCCCCGGACCACGCCGGCCAGCTCTTCCCGATCAAGGGGGAGGCGATCGAGGTGATCGCCCCCGGCGCCGGCGGCTACCCGATGCGCCACCACGTCTACGCCTCCGTGGAGGGCAGGGACATCTACGCCGTGCCGAGGAACGACGGGCGGCTGGCGGTCGGCGTGACCCACGAGCGGGGCCGGTCCGACACAGTCCCCACCCCGGGGAACCTCGCGATGATCCGGCACGGCCTCGCCGCGCTCGCCCCGTCCGCGGCCTCCTGGCGGATGCGACGGCACTGGTCGGGCGTACGGCCGGGCAGCGTGGACGGCATCCCGTTCATCGGCCCCGCCGACCGGTACGGCCGGCTGATCCTCGCCACGGGGCACGCGGGGCTCGGCATCACCCTGGCGCCGGTCACCGCGGAACTGGTCGGCGGCCTGCTGGATCCCGGCGGAACGGACGCGGCCACCCGGGACCTGCTCGCGCTGTGCGATCCCGCGCGGGTCAGGTCAGCGATCGGGCCGAGTCCCACAGAACGTTGAACCGCTCGGTCATGGCCCGTACCCGGGCCTGTTCGAGGACGAGCTGGGTGTTCATGATCATGTGCATCCCCTCGCCGACGTCCGGCCCCGGAGTCGTCTCGTAGCTGACCACCTCGTCGAACACCACGAAGTCGGAGAGCCAGCCGCGCAGGGTCGTCGGGATCGTGGCGGGATCGAGCACCCGCACCTCGATGCGGATCTCCGACTGCCATTTGTAGATGCGCCTGAACACCTCCTCGTCGGGACGGTCGGAACGGTCCAGAACGAAGATCCGCCGGATCCGGACGCCCTTGTGCACCCGGTCACGCTGGACCTGGAGATACCGCAGCCCGAGGTCGGTGGTCCAGAACCCGCCCTCCAGGTCCCAGGCGCCGGCGTCGACGGTGGGAATGCTGACCGCGTCGATGGACCTGGTGGCGTGCCTTGACAGGCCGAGCAGCCACTCGCGGTCCTCACCCTCCTGGATCACGCTGCCCTCGCCCAGTTCGCGCAGGAAGTGGGACACCCGGGCGATCTCCGACTGCGCGAGGTTCTGCACCAGCTCGGGCGTCTCGATGCCCAGCCCGGTGGCGTTGCGCACGAACTGGGTGATCACGTCGGTCTGCAGGGCCGACGACTCCACCAGCCCGAAGAGCTCCGTGGCCTCGTTGATCCGGTTGAAGCCGCTGTCCATCAGCAGCTGCAACGAGTGGTGGTGCTGAAGTTGCTCCTCGCGGACCGCCTCCAGCTGATTGTCGGAATCGACCAGGAACTGCACCACGAACACCACACCGCCGATGAAGACGGAAAGGGTGATGCTCCAGATGAGATCAGGATCGGCGACGAGAACGTTGGTCAGCGCGAAAGAAGATCCGCCGACGAACAGGGTGAGAATGACTTTGCGTACGGTCTTGGGGAACACCTCGGCGCGGGGAGGGATCTCCATCTGCTTCTCGCCTGCTCTCTGTCACACTTAGAAGAGACAAGGTGTTGACCGTTATCTGGTCGCGGATTCTCGCCACGGATGACGTCCATTGCCGGGTGAAACCCGGATGCCTTTCCAGCTCCTCCCAGAAAGGCAGGAAGGGCTCCTCGACCCTGGCGCCCGGCATCCACAGATGCAGGAGATGGTCGATCGCGGGTGACAGCCTCGCGGCGATCTGCGCGGGCGCCGCGGTGCCGATGAGCGCCCGCTGGATGAGGGTCTGCAGGGTGGTGAGCAGCCAGTCGTGGAGCGCCAGGTCCTCACAGAAGGCGACCACGTCGGTCGTCGGCTCCCCGGTGAAGCGCAGCGTGCGCATCGTGTCCCTGCCGAGGGTGAGCCGCATGGCCGGGCGGCCGTCGCCGCGGGCGTCGTCCCGCTCGAACAGCCAGCGCAGCCGGGTGCGGGTCGTCTTGAACGGGGTCTTGCGGTCCAGCCGTGCCGAGTCCTGTACGGCGCCCATCAGCCGGCCGCTGATGGCTCCGACGTTCAGGACGTCCATCGGCGGTTCGGGGGTGACGAAGCCGTCGGCCATGTCCTGCCAGCGCGGCCTGCCGTACACCTCGACGACGCCTGGGGCGGCGAGGTAGTGCGACCAGGGGAGCCGCTGGTCGCTGTCCGACCGCAGGAGCGTGGTGTAGGACGAGCCCTGCAGGACGCGCCCGCCGACGATCGTGGCCCGGTGGGACACGGTTCCGGTGCCTCTGATCCGCGCGCCCGACGAGCTGGGCAGGCGGCAGTCGACCCCGGTGAGGACGTCGGGGGAGATCGCGTAGAGCAGCGGGCGCTGCCAGGTGCGCGGTTCCTCGCCCGAGGTCAGCCGCAGGACCTCCCGGCACTCGGTCTCGGAGAGCTCTCCCAGATTGCGCAGGAGCCCGGTGTGTACTTCCCCCATTATCAGCATCTGGTCTCCTGGACGGTGCCTACAGGAACACGTAGGAGACTCGGTCGACCAGCTCATCGGCGAGCTGAAGTCTTTCGCCATGGGCGCGGCCGGCCACCTGGTGGAGCACCTCAGGGTCGACGGCGACCTGGCTGAGGATCGTGCGCACCGCCAGCTCGACGGGGAGGAAGCGGGAGGGGAGGACCGAGGCGGTCCGGTAGGCGGAGAACGGCTGGGCCTTCGGGTTCAGCTGGACGAGGGACGGCAGCGTCTCCCAGTCGGAGGGTAAGGTCTCCGCCGCCGGAACGGGCCGGACGACCGGCTTGCCGTGGTCTCTGAGCAGGCCGAGCCGCATCAGCTGCCAGACCGAGGCGAGATAGGGACACGACCACACGCGGGCGCCGTCCGGCTCGTCCCAGAGCTCCACGTCGACGAAGATCGAATGTCGTCTGGCCGCGTTCTGGACGGGTGGATGCCACTGGGCCTCCGCGCCCATGGCCTCGAATCCGCCGGCCTCCGGGCCCCGCCGGCCGTTGCAGAGCCAGCCGCTCTTGACCAGCGGCGGGCGCGCGCCGTTCGTGCCCGGGGCCGGGTCCGCGACGATCCGGTCCAGGACGAGCCTCGCCACGTCCACCTCGCCCGACCGGGCGCAGCCCGCCTCCCTGGCCAGATAGTCGATCGTGAGGCCGGTCTCGCCCGCCGCCGCGATCACCATGGGCACGACCGCGTCCGGGGAGCCGAACTGGCTGAAGTAGTCGTCGATGAGGAAGCAGGTGCTCACCCGCGCCTTGCCGCCCACCGAGGAGCGGACCGTCTCGACCCACGGCGCGACCAGGCGGAACTGGGCGCGGATGTGCTCGAACCCCTTGGCGTAGTCTTCCATGTAGAGGTGGCCCAGCTCGATGGAGACGTGGGAGAGCGGGGTCGACTCCACCCGGCGTTCCGCGGTCTCCTCGGTGAAGGCGGATCTCACAGACCCTCCCAGGCGCGCTCGTCGAAGATCTTCGTGGCCAGGTCGTCGAAGGCCCTCGTCGTGCCCTCGTTGGCGATCTGGCTGGCGTAGACGTCCTCGTCGACGATGATCTGCTCTCGCCACTGCAGCACCGGGTCGAGCGGGACCTTGCCCAGCATGGCCGTACGGCCGACCCGGTTGCGCCCGGCCAGTTCGTGCAGGTCGCGGTTGCACTCGTCGAGCCAGGCGAGCTGGGTGGAGCGCAGCGCCGAGAGGTCGGGGGAGCTCGGCTCGACGACGGCCGTGCGCACGAAGCGGATCTGCTCGGCCAGGCGCCGCTTGTCGTGGCCGTGCGCCGCGCCCACGTCGAGGAGTCCGCGCCGCTCGTACACGAGCCCGGCGGCGGCGATGATGTGCTGCCTGGTCCAGCGGTGGTAGACCAGCCAGCGGAAGGGGATGGCCGCGAGCTCCGGGCGGGCAGTGGCGGCGAGGACCATGTCGGCGGCGTAGGAACGGCCCGCGCTGAGGTCGACCAGGCACAGGTCGAACTCCTCGTCCAGGCGCAGGAACAGCCGCACGCACTGCTGGACGACGCTCGGCACGGTGGGGAACTCGCCGCCGCTGGAATCGCCGGGCAACAGGACCAGTTGCCCCGCCCCCGGCGGCTTGCCGCGCAGCGCGCTCCGGTCGGAGCTGGTCCAGACGTCGACGCGGTACGGCTCCGCGACCTTCTCCTGCAGGTAGGAGTGCATGCCGCCGCGGTCGGTGCCACGCTCGGCCGTGCTCACGTTGAAGATCGCGCCGGCGGTGGGCGAGCCGAAGTCGAAGTCGAGGTAGCAGACGTCGTTGCCCCTCAGCGCGCGGCGGTACACGATGTTGCTACTGGTGACCGAGCGGCCGGTGCCGCCTTTGTCACTGATCGCGAAAACCAGCATCGTCAGTTCGCCCCCGCGGCGTTCTCCCGGGCCAGCGCCAGTAGTTCGAGGTCGCGGAGGGACTCGTTGATCAGGGCCATCGCGCTGCCGGGACGCGCCCGCACGATCGCCCGCGCACGCTGGAGGTTGCCCTCGATGCTCCGCAGTTTGGGCTGGAGCGCCTGCCCCGAACTGGTCGCCCAGATGAGCTGTTCCTGGTCGTAGAGGTGCTCGGCCTCGCTCAGCATCTCGCCGGCGATGTCGGAGAGCATCGGGCTGCGGATCGGGTCGGCCTCGCTGGTCTTGGCCGCGGAGACCAGGAACTCGACCACCCGTTCCGTGAAGTACCACGAGGGGACCTCGCTGGCCGGTTCGATGTCCGCGAAGACGTTGGACGGCTGGTCCCACAGGTCCCGGCCCACGCCGTTCCCGCAGCGGCGTTTGTGGATGTGCACCCAGATCTCGTCGGCGAGCGACAGCAGCCGCTCACGCGTCTGGGTGCTCTGCGCGATCGAGGCCACGCCCATCGTGCGTTTGAGCAGGGTGATGGCGAAGTCGGAGATGAGCCAGTGCATCGACGGCCCGATGGCGTCGCTGCCGTCGAGCTGGTAGATCACCCCCGGCGAGTGCATCCGCACCGTGGGGTCGTCCTTGATGGCCCGGCGGGTGATCCGGGCCCGGATGGCGAGTTCGTCGAGCACGCCGGCGACGCGGTTGAGGACCGTGTCGCTGGCTCGGGTGCGCAGCAGGTTCTCCACCACCATGGCGGTGACGAGGAGCGAGAAGTAGTCGGACTCGGCGTCGTCGGTGGTGCGCCACGGGATGTCCTCCAGCGGCCAGCGCCCGCGCCCGAACATGGCGATCCGCGACCAGTAGGCCTGGGTCAGGTCCCACCGGCGCTGGAGGGCGTTGGCGAGCTGCTGCTGGTCGTCGTCGAGCAGGCCGAGCACGCGAGTGCGCTCGGAGAACAGGTCGGTGATGCTGGTCAGCGCGATCACGGTGAAGTAGAGGAAGGGCAGGTTGGGCGCGATGCCGCCGGCCGGCGGTCCCACGTCGAGGTCCGTCTCCACCAAGGGGGCGTCCTGCACGATGCCCCAGCTCCAGCCGCACTCGAACAGCAGGTTGGGGTTGTCGAGGTCGACCTGCCCGGACCCGATCGTCAGGTCGCGCAGGCCGGCCCGGACACCGGTGAGCTGCCGCTGCAGGTCCTCGATCACCCGGCGGTCGGGGGAGCCGGTCTGGTTGACCGAGCGGATGAGCACCCGGCCCTGGGGAGAGCCGGGGTCGAAGGCGTTGATGGTGAAGCTGCGCAGCAGGTTGACCATGGCCGCCGACAGCCGCTTGCTGGCGCGCGACTCCACGTCGAGGATCTCCCGGAGGAGCTCCTCCCGGCGGACGCTCCGGCGGAAGACCTTCAGGAAGCCCAGGATGCTCAGCATCAGGGTCACCGACATCGAGAACGAGTCGACGACGTCGAGGTCCTGCTGCTCCTTGGTGACGTCCTGGGCGGGGTCGTTCGACTTGAAGTAGCTGCCGCCGGCGAACAGCGGCCGGCCGTCCTCGCTGGTGTAATTGTCGAGATACTCCCTGATGACGCGAATGAGAGTTTTGGGGACTTCGATGCTGTCGCCGAGCGCGGTGAGGGATTCGAGGACGTCCTCGGCGGTCTCGTCGGGCACATCGATTTTGAATCCGGTCAATTCGGAAGCAGGGAACATAAGGCACAAAAGTTGTTCAGTGTCCGAAATGGAATTCGAACCGTCCCGCCCGCCCCACGTCCACCGGCCGTCGTGCGTCGAGGTCCGGGAAACCGCCCTCCAGACCTCGAGAAGCTGCTGGCGTGGCTGCAGTTTCATAGGCGCAGGACCTCCCCGGGAAGGTTACTTCACTTGCGAAGCCGACCGTGCGCCAGAATCATCCCGCTATATCCATCACGCAGCAAGCCGTCACTATCAATATGGCTCACGATTACGTCCGGCGCGTACGGCTCCAGCTTCCGGCGTGCGATCCCCTCGTCGACCCTGATCGCCGGGAACAATTGATTGCCGGCCTGGTAACCCGTGGAGTTCTCCATGAAGGCGATCGCGAACGGCGCGCCCGGGCGGAGGGCGCCGACGAATTTGCTGATCGCCCGCGTGAATTCCTGCTTCGAACTGGTGATGGAGTCCGCGACGAAGAACATCGTGCCGACGTCCCACTCGGCGCGCGGCAGGTCGAAGATGCTTCCCTTGTGGACCTTGGCCCGGCGGGCGAGGGCCTGGCGTGAGTCGCCGACGCTCTGGTAGCGGCCCTTCTCGGTGAGGACCTCCCAGAAGGGGTTCCACGTCGGGGAGTGGCCGCGCACCTCGTTCTGCAGCCACTCGACGTTGGCCCGGGAGTGCTCCCAGAGGGTGATCTCCTTGCACAACGGCAGCATCGCGAGCGCGGGGTAGAGGTTGGGGCCGGTCCCCACGTCGAGGCCTCTGGCGTTGTAGACGTCCCGGATGCCGGCGAAGAAGTCGCGAACCTGTTCGATGATCTTGCGATCCTCGTCGCGCAGGACACCGTAATTGTGCGTGTAATAGGAGTGGGAGTCGAAATCGTCCCAGGGACAGTCGCTGTTTTTGGGCTCGACGAGCGTGCCGCCCGCTTGATCCGGTGCCATTTAGGTCGCTGCCTTATGTTGTCTGCTACGGGTCGGTCGCCCTGCCGCCACCAGCGCTCCACTCTCGCGAGAGTGCTGAGACTGACGACCAAGGTGCCTACTCTTATACCACCCTTCCTAGGTCATCATCGCAGGTCATTCACAGTCTGCGACGACTTGATCACCATTTGCGAGCTACTGTGGGGCGGGGTGGGGCGCGGTCTTGCCGGGACTCCTTAAGAATAAGCCGATATCGACACGATCGGCTATTTACTGGCACGTAAGTGGATTTATGTCGACCCGATAGGGAGGGAAGCCGGTGGCTTTATTCGGGACGCCGTCGCCGGATACGTGTTGCTGACCCGTTGCCATGTCGGCGCCGGCGCTGGGCCGGTGCCGAGCGGCACCATCGGCTACGCGGCGCCGTTCGGCGTCTGACCCGTCCGGGTCTGGCCGGGGCGGACGGTTCCGGCCAGACCCTCCCAGATCACGGACGGGGTCAGCGGAGTGGCGGTGATCCGGTCGGCGATCTCCGGGAGGGCGGCGGCTACGGCGTTGCCCACGGCGGCCGGCGGGCCGATGATCCCGGCCTCGCCCACGCCCTTCATGCCGCCGGGCGTCACCGGCGAGGGGGTCTGCATCAGCTCCACCTCGACGGGTGGCACGTCCGACGCGGTGAGCGGCAGATAGTCCGTGACCGGCTGGCCGTCGGCCGAGTAGACCACCTCCTCGGACAACGCCATCCCGATCCCCTGGACCACCCCGCCGCGGATCTGCCCTTCGACGATCGCCGGGTTCACCACGATCCCGCAGTCGTTGACCACCCAGTAGCCCTCGACCTCGACCGCCCCCGTCTCCGGATCGACGGCCACCGCCGCCGCGTGCGCGCCGAAGGCGAAGGTGTAGGCGGGCGGATCATAGGTCACCCGCTCCTCCAGGCCGGGGGAGACCCCTTCCGGCAGGTCCCACGCCCGCCAGGCCGAGACCGCGATCTCCGCCAGCGTACGGCGCGCCGACGGGTCGCCCTTGACCTGCACGGCGTCGCCCACGATCTGCACGTCGCCGGGAGCCGCCTCCAGCTGGTGGGCGGCGATCGTCATGATCTTCTGGCGCAGCCGTACGGCCGCCTGGATGAGTGCCGCGCCGCCGAGTGCGAGCGACCGGCTGGCGATCGCGCCGACCGGGGAGTATGGCGTGGCCGCGGTGTCGCCCAGCCGTACCCGCACCCGTTCGAACGGGACGCCCACGTGGTCGGCGGCGAGCTGGGCCAGCGTGGTCTCGATGCCCTGGCCGATCGCGGCGACGCCGGAGGAGACCACCACCGAGGTGTCCTGCTCCATCCGCAGCATCGTCGTCTCGTACCCGCCGGACTGGACGCCCGCCAGCCGCATCTCCGCAGAGTTCCCCATGCCGGTGGCCTCCACATGGCAGGAGAACCCGACGCCGCGCCGCCTCCCGTCGTCCGCCGGCCGTACCCGGACCTTCGCGCGCAGCGCCGCCACCGCCGCGGGGAAGTCGCCCGAGTCGTACGGCTGGCCGGTGCGGCTGACGTGGGGCAGCTCGTCGGCACGCAGCAGGTTGCGCAGCCGCAACTCGAACGGGTCCACGCCCAGGAGCCGCGCGGCCTGGTCCACCAGCCGTTCCCGGGTCCAGGTCGCCTCGGGCTGGCCGAAGCCGCGGTAGGAGCCGGTCGGGGTGGTGGTCGTCACGGCCGCGCGGATCCGCACGCCCGCCACGTCGAACCGGTAGGGGCCCGGCAGGGTCACCGCCGTCACCGCCAGCGGGGAGATGCCCACGTTGGACGGGTGCGCGCCGATGTCGCCGAGGATGTCGCAGTGCAGCGCGCGGAACCGGCCGTCGCCGTCGAAGCCCAGCCGGGCCCGGTGCACGGCGTCACGTGCGGGCAGGGTCGCCGACAGGTGCTCGCTCCGGGTCTCGATCCACCGCACGGGCCGGCCCAGCCGTACCGCGGCCAGGCAGACCAGCGTCTCGTCCGGGTAGACGTGCTCCTTGCCGCCGAAGCCGCCGCCGACGTCGCACGACAGCACGCGGACCTGGTCGTGGTCGAGCCCCAGCGCCCCGGCGACGTGGTCGCGGACGTGATGGCCGGCCTGGGTGCCGGCCCACACGGTGAGCGCGCCGTCGGCGAACGAGGCCACGACGCCGCGCGGCTCCATCGGGTACGGCGCGACCCGGGCCAGCCGGGTCGTCAGCTCCACCACATGCTCCGCCGCGCCGAGCGCCGCCTCGCAGTCGGCGGCCGGGTCGCCCACGGGGAAGTCGGTGAGCAGGTTGGTGCCCCAGTCGGGGTAGAGCAGCGGCGCGTCCTCGGCGAGCGCGGCCCGTACGTCGATCACCGCCGGCAGCTCCGCGAAGTCGAGGTCGATCAGCTCCGCCGCGTCCCGGGCCGCCGCCTCGGTCCGGGCGACCACCAGCGCGACGGGCTGGCCGGCGTAGCGGATCGTCTCCGTCAGCACCGGGTAGCTCGTCTCCCGCTGGCCGGGGGCCAGCGACACGCAGGGCAGCAGCACGCCGGCCGCGTCGGCGGGCGTCAGGACGTCGAGCACCTCCTCGGCGGCCAGCGCGTCCTTGACGTCGCACCGGATCAGCCGCCCGTGCGCGATCGGGCTGCGCACCACGGCCGCGTACGTCATCCCGGCAAGGGTGACGTCCGCCACGAACCGCCCACGCCCCTGGACCAGCCGGGCGTCCTCCCGGCGCGGAACACGCGCGCCGACGTACGGGTGACCATCGCTCATGGCCCGATTCTCACCCGCGGACCCCTCGGAGACCAGCAGTTCGGCCCGGCCGGATGGGGCCGGACGAGGTTCAGCGTTTGACGCGGGGTGCGGGCGGGAGCAGACGTTCGGCGGTGAGGCGGGCGGCGAGCAGCGGGCCCAGCAGGCGCGACGGTCCGAGGCGGGGAAGCGCGTCGATCCGCGCGGTGAGCTGGGGCAGCCGCCGGTGGGCGCCCTCGGCGACGGCGTGGGCGACGTGCAGGGCCGCCCGCCGGTGCGTGTCCAGGGCGCTGTGGCCGAGGTCGAGGGGGACCAGGACCCCGTCGGGAAGCAGCCCGATGATCCGTTCGGCGATCACCCGGGGCGTGCGCAGGTCCCGCGAGCCCGAGATGACCGCCGTCGGCCAGCCGAACCCCGGCAGCGCGGCCGGCAGATCGTACGGCTCGGCCTCGAACGGCGGGAACCTCTCGCCCGTTCGGAGGAACGACAGGTTGGGATCCAGCGGCAGGCCGTCGGGGCGCGGGCGGAAGCCCAGCTCACGGAAGGCGATCACGCCGACCAGGTCGAACTCCATCAGATAGCGGCTGACCTTGTCGCCCTCGTCGACCCCCAGCCCGGCCAGCCACGTCCAGGTCCGCCGCCCGCGTCCGGAGGCGAGCAGGTCGAGCAGCCGTTCGAGATGTCCGGCGCCGCCGAACTCGTAGGCCACCTGGACGGCCGCGCCGGTCTCCTCGGCCGGCACCACGCCGTCGTCGACGAGCCGCCGCAGCTTCTCCGCCACCACGGCGGTGTGCGGCTCCCGGCCGTCCCAGAGGAGACGCCGCATGTTGTCCCGCACGGTCTCGTCGTCCCGAGCGGTGATCATCGGCGAGTCGAGCACCATCGCGGCGATCCGCTCCGGATGCCGGACGCCGAGGCCCTGGGCGAGGTAGGTGCCGTAGGACGAGCCGTACACCACCGCCTGATCCACGCCGCAGTCGTCGAGCACGGCGGCGAGATCGTCCACGACCTGGTCCACGGTGAGCGCGGCGGGCGGGAGGTCGGTTCCCGCGTCGTCCCGGCGGGACAGTCCGACCCCGCGATGTTCGACCATGACCACGTCGAGCCCGCGCGCCGCGGCCTCGGCCCGCAGCGACCGGTACGGCAGGACGGAGGCCAGCCCCGGCCCGCCCGGGATCACCAGCAGCGGGCACGCCGAGCGCGGCCCGCCACGCACGTAGGCGAGGTCGAACCCGGCGGACCCGCCGGGGGTCACCGGCCGGCGCACCCGCCGCACATCCGGCTGTGCGGCGAGCTTGGCCCCCAGCTTGGCCCGGTCCTCGTCGCGCGCGATCATGTTGCCCTCTTCATGATCATATCAACGAGGCGTCCGCCGGTGGAGTTCCCCCGCAGCCGGGTGACGGGGGTCATGTCCGGGTGAACCAGGTGACCCGGGCGCCGTTGCTGAACGTCTCGGTCTGGGTGGGGGAGAACATGGTGGGGCGGAACTCGCCGGAGAAGGCGGAGATGCCCGCGCCGGCCACCACCGGGTAGCTCTTGATGATCAGTTCACCAGGCGGTGGAGCGGCCGCGCCGAGCGCGTGTTTCCTCGGCCTGATCCCGGCTCGTGAGTGATCAGGGGTGAATGTCGGCGTGGCCGGCCGTGACCGCTCGTGCGATCAGCCCGGCGGCTCGCCGTACGTCCTGCGTCGTGGTCCATCGGCCGAGCGACAGCCGCAGGGCGGAGAGGGCCCGCTCGGCCGGCAGGCCCATCGCGGTCAGGACGGCCGAGGGGGAGTCGGCGCCCTCGTGGCAGGCCGAGCCGGTGGCGGCGGCGATCTCCCCGACCGCGGCGAGCAGCCGCCTGCCGAGGATGCCGTCGATGCCGACGTTGAGGGTGCCGGGCAGTCGCCGCACCGGATGACCGTGCAGCCGGACCCGGCCGGGCAGGAGCCGCTCCAGCTCGCGGTGCAGCAGGTCGCGCAGGCCCGCCAGCCGGGCCTCGCTGCCGGGCAGTTCGAGGCGGGCCGTCTCGGCCGCGACGCCGAGCGCGGCGATGAGCGCGACGTTCTCCGTGCCGGCCCGCATCCCGCCCTCCTGGCCGCCGCCGTGGATGAGGGGGTGCAGCGGGACGCCGGATCGGACGTACAGGGCGCCGACGCCTTTCGGGGCGTACATCTTGTGCCCGGCGACGGTCAGCAGATCGACCCCGAGGCCGTCGACGTCGATGCCGACCCGGCCGACGGCCTGGGCGGCGTCGGTGTG
This sequence comes from Dolomitihabitans soli, assembly GCF_022213955.1. Lineage (GTDB taxonomy): Bacteria > Actinomycetota > Actinomycetes > Streptosporangiales > Streptosporangiaceae > Streptosporangium_A > Streptosporangium_A soli. The sequence continues at coordinate 27,831 of NZ_JAKNTW010000038.1, forward strand.
GAACAGCGCCCCGTGCCTTCGGGCGATGGCGGCCAGTTCGGCGATGGGCTGCAGGGTGCCGGTCTCGCTGTTGCCGTAGGCGACGGACACCAGCGCGGTCTCCTCGCCGATGACCGCGTCCAGGTCGGCGGGGTCGACACCGCCGAAGCGGTCGACCGGCAGCCAGGTGATCGAGAACCCGTCGGCCTCCAGACCGCGGCAGGTCTCGATGACGGCCGGATGCTCGGTCGGCTGGGTGACGAGGTGGCGGCGTGGGCGGGCCAGCGCGGCTCCTCGGATCGCGAGGGTGTCGGCCTCGGACCCGCCGCCGGTGAAGACGATCTCCTCCGGCCGCGCGCCCAGCAACCCCGCGAGCCGCCCACGCGCCAGCTCGACCGCCGTGCGCGGCGCCTGCGCATAATGATGACCGCTGGAGGGGTTGCCGAAATGCTGGACCAGGTACGGCAGCGCCGCCTCCAGGGCGCGCGGATCCACCGGGGTGGTGGCGTTGTAATCGAGGTAGATCGGCCCATCGGCCAGTCCCGGATGGGTCATCGGGAGCGCTTGGGCGGGCGGATCGTGCACAGTCCCGAACCTACCGGTCGGGGCGGCGGATCTCCCGGAGGCGGGCGGCCGAGGGCGCGCCGACACTGGCGCGGTACGGACCTGCCCTCGAAGCCCCGGATGACGACCGCTCGCGCCGACGGTTCTGATCACCACATCCTCGAAGCGCACCGTGACCGAGCCGCGTGCGGCGCGCTGACCTGCGCCTGATCGTCGCGTCCGGCCGCCGGCACCACATAGGCGACGATCATGCCCTGGTGATCGTTATTTAGCATATTGCAGTGCAGTGCAAATTTGTAGTCAACTTAAAGTTTTCGCTAGGCTTCGTGCGTGCGAGAAGGACTGCGGGAGCGGAAGAAGCGGCAGACCAGGCAGCGCATCTGTGACGTGGCCCTGGGCCTGTTCGTGGCGCGTGGCTTCGAGCACGTCACGATCGCCGAGGTCGCGGCGGCCGCCGAGGTGTCGGTGAACACCGTCTACAACTACTTCGAGGTCAAGGAAGATCTCGTGCTGCCGCCGGAGGAGGCGTCCCGGCAGCGGCTCGCGGACATCGTGCGGCAGCGACCGCCGGGGGAGTCCGCGGCGGGCGCGGTGCTGGCACGGCTGCGTGCGGAGGTGCGGGGACGTGCGCGAGTGGTGGGGCTGAGCGAGGGGTTCGGGCGCGTCCTTGAGATGATGCGGGCCGCCCCCACGCTGACGGCCCGGCTGGTGGAGCTCGGCCGGCAGATGACGGACGAGCTGGCCGTCGTGCTGGCCGGGGAGGCCGGCGCCGCGCCGGACGATCCGCTGCCGCGCGCGGTCGCCTGGCACATCGGGTCCGTGCACGCGCTGATCCTTTCCGAGATCGGCGACCGGACCTCTGCGGGCGAACGTCCAGACGAGATCGCCACCGCTGTTCTGGAGTTGCTGGACGTCGTGGAGGGCCTGCTCGGCGAGCGCGTCCTCGGCTATGCCGTACGAAAGGGTTGACAGTGTTCAGAGTGACGATCCGGGGGAAGTTCAAGGGGCTCGACGACGCCGGCCGGGCGGCCGTCCTGGCGGTGAGCGGTGCCGCCTACACCGAGGCCGGCGCGTTCACCCATGACCACAGCGTGTCCGCGTTCACCTTCCGCTGCCAGGTGCCCGCCGGGCCCGACGACGACGAGGACGACGCGGCGCTGCGGGCCATGGTGGCGCTCGACGTGCATGGGCACGCGTACGAGATCTTGCAGGTCGCGGTGACGGACATGCGCGACATCAAGATCCGCCGGAAGGGGCGCAGGTAATGCCCTGCGACCTGCTGTCACGAACGTCGCCGAAGATCACACGGTCGCGCTGAGCCCTGGACCACGCCGCCCCGGCCGGCTACGGGCGGGCTTCCCCGGAGCGTGGGACCGAGACGCAAGCGGCGACCGGCCGCAGAAACGAAGAGGCCGCCAAGGCCCTCGAAACTGGGACTTTGGCGGCCGTCTGACCAGGTCAGCCCATATCTGCTATGGGCACTGGTGGGCGATACTGGGATTGAACCAGTGGCCTCTACCGTGTCAAGGTAGCGCTCTCCCACTGAGCTAATCGCCCCGATGATACAGAGCGGACGACGGGATTCGAACCCGCGACCCTCACCTTGGCAAGGTGATGCTCTACCACTGAGCCACGTCCGCGTGATCGCTTTGGGCGGAAGCCCTTGGCGCTTGACCTAACTTTAGCGGACTCCGGGAGTGCCGGAGTCCCTGAGGTGGAGACGGGATTTGAACCCGTGTACGCGGCTTTGCAGGCCGCTGCCTCGCCTCTCGGCCACTCCACCGGGGTGTTGTCCGAGCGGACGACGGGATTCGAACCCGCGACCCTCACCTTGGCAAGGTGATGCTCTACCACTGAGCCACGTCCGCAAAAGCCTGTGCGATGAGTCTATCGCGGTCAGGAGGTGGTCTGCCGCACGTCCGCGGCCTTGACGAACATCACGCGATGCCCGAACTGGATCTGGTGATAGGTCAGCCTTCCCTGGACGGCGACGTGCCGGGCGGGGTTGAAGGAACCGGCGCGGAGGTAGCTGGACCGGACGGTCAGGCCGACCGTGTAGCTCTGGCCGGCGCGCAGGCGGTACTGGAGCGGGACGAGTTTCTGGAAGGGCACGCGCCGGGGATAGGCGGCGCGCCCGGGGTAGGCCCTGCCGTACAAGGGGACGGAGGCGCGGCGGGGGGTGACGACCTTCGTGGCGTACGGCTCGGCGGTGGGGGCGCTCGCCGGGTTGTGGAACCAGGCGGGGTGGCCGAGATACCAGATGGCGGTCCAGTCGCCGCTGCGCCCGGCGACGGCGTAGCGCTGGCCGGTGGAGGCTCGGGCGGCGTGGTCGTAGACGCTGCGGGTGGACCCGCTCCCGGGGTGCTTGCCGATGTCCCTGACCAGGGGCGCGTCGTTGCGGGGCGCGGTGTGCAGCCAGACGGAGGCGGCGCCGGCGGCGGGGCACGCCTTGCCGGGTTTGCCCGCGACGCAGCCGGTGAAGTAGGGCCGGTGCGTCTGGTAGTCGGGCAGGATCACGACGGAGGCGGGGGACGTTCGCGCGACCCGCCGTACCGCGCGCCACGGCTCGTCGCCGCCGATCTCCGCGGGCAGGCCCGAGGACGGGTCGGAGGACGGGTCCGAGAGCAGGTCCAGGGTCGGCGGGGGAACGCCGTCCCATTCCGGCTCCCCGGCCGGGGAGCCGGCGTCCCACGAGGGATCGGCGGGGTCGGCGACCGGCGCGGAGTCGTCGCGGGGCGCGGCGCCGCCGAGGGGCGCGCCGAGCAGTTCGAAGTAGTGGGCCCAGTCCCAGTAGGGGCCGGGGTCGTCGTGCATGCCGGCCACGGTCGCCGGCGAGACGCCGGGCACGTTGTCGTGGCCGAGGATGTGCGCGCGGTCGAGCGGGATGCCGTGCTTGCCGGCCAGATGGCGGACCAGGGCGGCCGAGGAGCGGTACATCGCCTCGGTGTACCAGGCGCCTCCCCTGGCCAGGTAGCCCTCGTGTTCGAGGCCGATCGAGCGGGAGTTGAAGTACCAGTTGCCGCAGTGCCAGGCGATGTCGCGGTTCCTGACGTGCTGGGCGATCTGGCCGTCGCGCGAGCGCAGCGTGTAGTGCCAGCTCACGTAGCGGGGGTTGCGGCTCAGCTTGGTCATCGCGTCGTAGCTGGTCTCGCCGTCGTGGATGATGATGTAGTCGATCTTCCTGGGCGTGTTCATCCGGTCGTGGTTGCCGTAGCCGCCGTTGCCCGTCTTCCGGTACGCGCCCGGCATCCACTGGCAGGAGACCGTCGCCGGGCACTCCGCCCGGCCCGCCGGCGCCCGGCGTTCCGCGGGCCGCAGGGGGACGGACGTGGGCGCCAGCCGTACGGCCTGCCCGTCGTCGGTGGTGCGCGCGGCGCCCGACCTAATCGTCGCGTAGACCTCCCTGGCGAACCCGTCGGAGGCGTAGGCGGCGACCGCGTCGTACCAGTCGGCGGGCTCGGCAGGCAGCGGTCTGCCGAGCCGGCGCTGCCGGTCGGCGAGCAGGGCCGCGCCGCCCCTGATGTTGGCCGCCGGGTCCGAGCGCAGGGTCGCGACGCCGAGTCCGGTGAGGCGCGCGGCCTGCCGTACGGTGTCGACGGTCGCCGCGGGGACGTGGTGAGCGGCGCGGGGGCGGAGGGCGGGGCGGCTGTCGTCGCCGCGGCGGTCCGGCGAACCGTGCGCGTGCGCGGGGCCGGTGGTGACGGCCCGCGCGTCGATCAGGTGCATCGGGCCGAACCCGCCCGAGGTGCTGGGTCGTCCCGCGTGCGTGTCCCACCGGGAGTGCAGGTAGGAGACGGCGAGCAGGACGCTCTCCGGCACGCCGTACGCCCGTGCCGCCTCGGCGTAGGCGGCCAGCCGGGCGCCGGCCGCGGGCCCCGGCGGTACGGCGGTGCTCGCCGAGGCGAGCGGGGGGAGGGCGGCGGGCCCTGGTACGGCGGTGCTCGCCGAGACGAGCATCGGGAGGGCTGCGGCGACCCAGAGGCGCATGGTTACTCCCTGAACCTTGTTGAATCCACGGAGTTACTGATGTCCCTTTCTGGGGATGACTAACCTCCGAAACGTGAATCGGCGTGATCCTGCCCGAAATCGGGCAGAAAACTTGGTGTTCATGGTCCGGGCTGCGTAAGGTCCTGCTCTGTGTCACAGACACGGCATCCTCACGAAGAACTGATCACCCATCTCACCCGGACGAGCGCGCTCGGCCCCGGCGAGGCGGCGCGGGTCGTCGCCGACGTGCTGGCGTTCTTCTCCGAACCGGTGGAGGAGTTCGTACGGCGCCGCCACGGGGAGCTCAAGGCCCGTGGTCTGGCGAATGAGGAGATCTTCACCAGGATCGCCGGCGAACTGCCGTTGCGGCGGGTCGCGGCACCCGGGCTGTCCGTGCGGCAGCTCCGCAGGATCGTCTACGGCTAAGGGAGCGCTCGATGTGCGGAATTGTCGCCTACGTAGGGCCGAAGGACGCGGCGCCGATCTTGCTTGAGGGGCTCGCCCGCCTGGAGTACCGGGGCTACGACTCCGCGGGGGTGGCGGTGGTCAACCGGGGCCTGAAGATGCGCAAGGTCAAGGGCAGGGTCGCCGATCTGGCGGCCGCCGTGCCCAGCAGGTTCAAGGGCGGGCTCGGCATCGGCCACACCCGCTGGGCCACCCACGGCGTGCCCAGCGACGTCAACGCCCACCCGCACCTCGACGGCGCCGAGCGGATCGCGGTCGTGCACAACGGGATCATCGAGAACGCCGACGAGCTGCGCGCCAAGCTCACCGCCGACGGAGCCACCTTCATCTCCGAGACCGACTCCGAGGTGATCGCCCACCTGGTCGCCCGCACCGTGAAGGACACCGACACGCTGGAGGAGGCGGTCAGGACCGCGCTGAAGCGGATCGTCGGCACGTACGGCATCGCCGTCCTCGACGCCGAGCGTCCGGGCGAGGTCGTCGTGGCCCGCAACGGCAGCCCGATCGTGCTGGGCATCGGCGAGAAGGAGATGTTCGCCGCGTCCGACGTGGCCGCGCTGGTCCGCTACACCCGCCAGGTCGTGCACCTGGAGGACGGCGAGCTGGCGGTGCTGCGGGCCGACGGCTTCCACACGTTCACGATGGACGCCCGCGAGACCGCCAAGGAAACGCTGACCGTCGACTGGGACGCGGGCCACTACGACACCGGCGGCTACGAGCACTACCTCCTCAAGGAGATCTCCGAGCAGCCCGAGACCGTGGCCCGCACGCTGCGCGGGCGGCTCGACGAGCGCTTCCACATCGCCCACCTCGGCGGGCTCAACCTCACCCCGCACGAGACCCGCGCGTTCCGCCGGGTGAAGATCATCGGCTGCGGGTCCGCCTACTACTCCGGCCAGATCGGCGCGCAGCTCATCGAGGAGCTGGCCCGCATCCCGGCCGACGCCGAGCCCGCCAGCGAGTTCCGCTACCGCAATCCCGTCGTCGAGCACGACACCCTGTATGTGGCGATCAGCCAGTCGGGCGAGACCTACGACACGCTCGCCGCCGTGCAGGAGCTGAAGCGCAAGGGCGGCCGGGTGCTCGGCATCGTCAACACCGTGGGCAGCGCCATCGCCCGCGAGGTCGACGGCGGTGTCTACCTGCACGCGGGGCCCGAGGTCTCGGTCGCCTCCACCAAGGCGTTCACCTCCACGGCGGTCGCGTTCGCGCTGCTCGCGCTGCACTTCGGCCGGGTGCACGACCTGTCGCCCGCCGACGGCCGCCGGATCTGCGACGGGCTGCGCAAGCTCCCCGGCCAGCTCGCCGAGATCCTCGCCCTGGAGCCGGAGATCGCCGCCCTGGCCAGGAAGTACGCCGGCCATCCCAGCATGATGTTCGTCGGCCGGGTCCGCGGCTACCCGGTGGCCCGCGAGGGCGCCCAGAAGCTCAAGGAGATCTCCTACGTCCACGCGGAGGCGTATCCGGCGAGCGAGCTCAAGCACGGACCGCTGGCGCTGATCGGCCCCGACATGCCGACCGTGGCGATCGTCCCCGACGACGAGCTGCTCGACAAGAACCTCACGACGCTGGGTGAGATCCGGGCGCGCGGCGGCCAGGTGCTGATGATCGGCCATCGCGCGGCGGAGGCCAAGCTGGCCGACGACTGTCTGGTGATCCCCAAGAACGAGACCGAGCTGGACCCGATCCTGCTGACCATCCCGCTGCAACTGCTCGCCTACCACGCTGCCGTGACGCTGGAGCGCGATGTGGACAAGCCGCGCAACCTCGCCAAGAGCGTCACCGTCGAGTGAGTCCGGCATGTAGCTGACTGTGATGTTTTGGTAACCTTGAGTGCGGGGGATTCAAGGGGGTTGCCATGCGTCGGCGGCGGTTCATCGCGCTTGGGGCGGGTGTCGCCACCGCCGTCGCCTCAGGCTGCGGTACGGCACCGCACGCGATGACCCGGCTGACCATCGTGGCGGCGACCTCGGCCAGGCAGGAGTGGGAGGCGGTCGCGGGAGCGCTCGCCGGGGCGCTGCGCGAGGGCCGGCTGGTGCGCGGCGTCGAGGTGACCCGCCGGCACGGGTCCCCGGCCGCGGTGGCGGCGGCGGTGCTGGGCGGGCCCGGCGGAACCGCCGCCCCGGCGGCGTGGGCGGGTTCCCGGTGGCTCGTTACCGGCCTGCCGATGCTGGCCGCCGCCGAGATGGAGGCCGTGGGTGGCGTGCTCGACTCGGCCACCCCGCTCGCCCGGCTGGTCGGCGACCGCGAGGTGCTCGTCGTGCCCGCGGCCTCGCGGTTGCGCGGGTTCGAGCAGTTCGCCGACTCCCTCCGCGCCGACGCCGACGGGCTGCTGGTGGCGGGCGGGCCGCCGGGCGGGGCCGAGCACCTGCTGTTCGGGATGATCGCCCAGGGCCTGGGGGTGGACGCCAGGCGCATCGAGTACGCGGGTTACCCGGGCGGCGACCAGGCGGCGGCCGCGCTGCTCGGCGGCCGGGCCGCCGCCGCCATCGGCCGGGTGGGCGACTGGCGCGCCCGGCTCGCCCGGGGGCAGGCCAGGGCGCTGGCCGTCTCCTCCGCCGAGCGGCTCGACGGGATCGACGCGCCGACCCTGCGGGAGTCCGGTGTGCGGGTCGACTTCGCCGACTGGTGCGGGGTGCTGGGGCCGCGGGTGATGGGCGAGGAGGAGCGGGCGGGCGCGGTCGACCTGTGCGACCGGCTCGACGGCTCGCCGTACTGGCGGGAGGCGTGCCGGGCCAACGGGTGGCCGAGGATCCATCTCACCGGTGACGGGTTCGCGCAGTGGCTCGGCGGCGAGGCGGCACGGTTGCGTGCCGTACTGCGAGATCTGGGGTTGCTATACCGGCCCGACACAAGTTGTAGGGGTGGTTGCGTCAATGGGCACTAGATGTAGGATCCTTTTCGTTGCTGGTTCGCCCGTGAGGGCGAGGTAAGAGGGAACCCGGTGGGAGTCCGGGGCTGCCCCGCAGCGGTGAGCGGGAACGACCGCCGTCATTTGAGCACTGGGCGCGCAGCATGCCCGGGAAGCGACGGCCAGTAGGCCGCACCTGGTGATCAGGAGCGATGCCCGCGAGTCCGAAGACCTGCCGGTGACACGCGCGCGTCCGAACGGGGACGCGTACTGGTCCAGGGCCTCGAGGGGGAGCCCGCGGGACGAGGGCGTGCCGGCACGCCCCTGTCACGTGTGCCCTCGTGAGGACGAGCTCGCTAGGGAGACAGCACGTGACGAACGTCATGACACCGGTGCACCGGCGGCAGGCCATCGAGGAGGCCGCTGCCCGGGTGATCACCGAGCCGGAGAACTCCAGGGTCGCCGCGCGCCTGCTGGCCGACGAGATCGCGGAGGAGGCGGCGTCACAGGGGGTCGGGGAGTTCTCGGAGTCGATCGCCGCGTCCCATGCCGCCGGGCTGATCCAGGACGCCCTCGCGGCGTTCGTCGCGGCGCGGGCGGCCGAGCTGGACGCGCTGGTCGCCGACGCCGCCGACGACCGGTTCGAGTACTTCGGGCTGCGCACGGTCTACGACCGCTACCTGCTGCGCCACCCCGTCACCCGCAAGGTGCTCGAACGGCCGCAGCACTTCTTCCTCCGGGTCGCCTGCGGGCTGGCCGAGACCGTGGCCGAGGCGGCCGAGCTGTACGGGCTGATGTCCACGCTGTCCTACCTGCCCAGCTCGCCCACGCTGTTCAACTCGGGCGCGCGCCGCCCGCAGCTCTCCTCCTGCTTCCTGCTCGACTCACCGCGCGACGAGCTGGAGAGCATCTATGAGAGGTACGCCCAGGTGGCGCGATTGTCGAAGTACGCCGGGGGGATCGGGATCGGGTGGAGCCGGGTGCGCTCGCGCGGGTCGTTGATCCGTGGCACCAACGGGCACTCCAACGGCGTCATCCCCTGGCTGCGCACCCTTGACTCCTCGGTCGCCGCCGTCAACCAGGGGGGCCGTCGCAAGGGCGCGGCCTGCGTCTACCTGGAGCCGTGGCACGCCGACGTCGAGGAGTTCCTGGAGCTCCGCGACAACACCGGCGAGGACGCCCGGCGGACCCACAACCTCAACCTGGCCAACTGGATCCCCGACGAGTTCATGCGCAGGGTCGAGGCGGACGGGCCGTGGTCGCTGTTCGACCCGAAGGAGGTGCCCGAGCTGGTCGACCTCTGGGGTGACGCGTTTGATGCGGCATATCGGGCGGCGGAGAACGAAGGACGATATATCCGCCAAATCCCGGCACGGTCCCTCTATCGCCGGATGATGCGCACCCTCGCCCAGACCGGCAACGGCTGGATGACCTTCAAGGACGCCGCCAACCGCACCTCCAACCAGACCGCCCGCCCGGAGAACGTCATCCACCTCTCCAACCTCTGCACCGAGATCCTGGAGGTCACCAGCGACTCCCAGACGGCCGTCTGCAACCTCGGCTCCATCAACCTCGCCGCCCACCTGCGCACCCCCGCCGCGGGCGTGCGGGCCCCCGCCGACGCGATCGACTGGCCCGGACTCCGCGGTACCGTCCGCACCGCCGTCCGCTTCCTCGACCGGACCATCGACAAGGGCTTCTACCCCACCCCCGAGGCCGAGGCCGCCAACACCCGGTGGCGCCCGGTGGGCCTCGGCGTGATGGGCCTGGCCGACGTCTTCTTCACGCTGCGGCTGCCCTTCGACTCACCGGCCGCCGGGGAGCTGTCCACCCGGATCGCCGAGGAGATCGCGCTGGCCGCCTACCAGGCGTCGGCGGAACTGGCCGCCGAGCTGGGCGCGCACCCGGCGTACGCGGCGACGCGGGCGGCGGCGGGCGTGCTGCATCCCGACCACTACGACGCCGCCCGCTCGCCCGAGTGGACGGCCCTGCGGGAGCGCGTCGCGGCGACCGGGCTGCGGAACTCGCTGATGATCGCCATCGCGCCCACCGCGACGATCGCCTCGATCGCCGGGTGCTACGAGTGCATCGAGCCCCAGGTGTCGAACATCTTCAAGCGGGAGACCCTGTCGGGAGAGTTCCTCCAGGTCAACCGGTACCTCGTGAGCGACCTCCAGGCCCGCGGGCTGTGGACCCAGGCGATCAGGGACGCGATCAAGCGGGCGGACGGCTCGATCCAGGACATCCCGCAGATCCCGGCCGAGCTCAAGGAGCTCTACCGAACGGCCTGGGAGCTGCCGCAGAAGGCGCTGATCGACATGGCCGCCGCCCGCCAGCCGTACATCGACCAGAGCCAGTCCCTGAACCTGTTCATGGCCACGCCGACCATCGGGAAGCTGTCCTCGATGTACGCCTACGCCTGGAAGGCCGGCCTGAAGACGACCTACTACCTGCGATCCCGGCCCGCCACGAGGATCGCCCAGACGACCGTGGCGCCGGCCGACGCGATCGCCTGCTCCCTGGAGAACCCCGAGATCTGTGAGGCGTGCCAGTGATGCTGCTCGACCCCGGCATGGACCTGACCCTGCGGCCGATGCGCTACCCGGACTTCTACGAGCGCTACCGCGCGGCCATCCGCAACACCTGGACGGTCGAGGAGGTGGACCTCAACTCCGACCTCGCGGACCTGGCCAAGATGACCGACCGGGAACGGCACCTGATCAACCGGCTGGTCGCGTTCTTCGCCACCGGCGACTCGATCGTGGCCAACAACCTGGTGCTCAACCTCTACCGGCACGTCAACGCGCCCGAGGCGCGGCTGTATCTCAGCAGGCAGCTGTATGAGGAGGCCGTGCACGTCCAGTTCTATCTGACGCTGCTGGACACCTATCTGCCCGACCACGACGAGCGGGTCAAGGCGTTCGCCGCCGTCGAGCACATCCCGTCGATCCGCGACAAGGCGGAGTTCTGCTTCAAGTGGATCGACTCGATCGGCGGGCTGGACCGGCTGGAGACGCGGGAGGACCGGAAGTCCTTCCTGCTCAACCTGATCTGCTTCGCCGCCTGCATCGAGGGGCTGTTCTTCTACGGCGCGTTCGCCTACGTCTACTGGTTCCGCTCGCGGGGCCTGCTCGGCGGGCTGGCCACCGGCACGAACTGGGTGTTCCGCGACGAGTCCATGCACATGGAGTTCGCCTTCAGCGTGGTGGACACCGTACGCGCGGAGGAGCCGGACCTGTTCGACGACGAGCTGGGCGAGCGGGTCGCCGAGATGATGCGGGAGGCGGTCGAGGCGGAGCTGGCCTTCGCGCGGGACCTGTGCGGGGACGAGCGGGACGGGATGAGCGTCGCGCGGATGCGGGAGTACCTGGAGTACGTCGCCGACCAGCGGCTCGCCAGGCTCGGCCTGCCCGGCAGGTACGGCTCCGCCAATCCGTTCGCGTTCATGGAGTTGCAGGACGTTCAGGAGCTGGCCAACTTCTTCGAGCGCAGGGTGTCGGCTTACCAGGTGGCGGTGGAGGGCGAGGTAGCCTTCGACGAATCGTTCTAAAGTCGCAAATGGGGCATTGTGGTGGGGAGCTGACTACAGGAGGTTTCGCTGGTGTCGCCCGTGCCCAACTGGATCGCTCTGGTCGTGACCGTCCTCCTCGCCGTGGCGGCGGTGGAGGTGGTGCGCCGCGTTCTCCGTTCCCGGCTGATCGGCCCCCGCTGGGGGCCGGCCGAGCCGTTGGTACGACGATGCACCTGGCCCGGATTCGCCACCGCCGCGGTGGCGACGGCGAACTCGGTCTACCTGCCGGACTCGGCCGGCGGGGCGGTGGAGCGAGCCCTGGACCTGCTGCTGATCGGCTGCGTCACCTGGCTGGTGATCCAGGCCGCCTACGCGGTCACCGACCAGGTCCTGGAACGGCTGGTCGCGGTCGAGGGCGACGGCAACCGCAACCGCCGCGCCCGCCGGATCCGGACCCAGATCACCCTGGTGCGCCGGGTGGCCGCCGCGGTGGTCATCGTGGTGGCGCTCGGCGCCATGCTGTTCACCTTCCCCGCCGTGCGCGCGCTCGGCGCCGGGCTGCTCGCCTCCGCGGGCATCATCGGCGTCGTCGCGGGCATCGCCGCCCAGTCGATGCTGGGCAACCTGTTCGCCGGGCTGCAACTCGCCTTCAGCGACGCGCTCCGGCTCGACGACGTGGTCGTGGTGGAGAACGAGTGGGGCAGGATCGAGGAGCTGACCCTCACCTACGTGGTGCTGCGGCTGTGGGACGAGCGGCGGCTGGTGCTGCCCGTCTCCTACTTCACGCAGAACCCGTTCGAGAACTGGACCAGGCACGGCAGCCGGGTCATCGGGCACGTGGTGCTACGCGTCGACTGGTCGGTGCCGGTCGAGGAGTTGCGCACCGAGCTGTACCACTTCCTGCGCGGGAACCCCCTCTGGGACCAGAAGGACTGGACCCTCCAGGTCACCGACATGCTGCCGAACGGCCTGGTGGAGCTGCGCGCGCTGATGAGCGCCGCCGACTCGGCCAGCGCCTGGGACCTCAAGTGCGACGCCCGCGAGCACCTGATCACCCACATCCGCGAGAAGCACCCGGAGGCGCTGCCCCGCTTCCGGGTGGTGGAGGAGCCGCCCTCAGGGCGCTGAGGGCGGGCGCAGCACCCGGGCGGCCCCGGCGATCAGCGCGGTCGCCAGGATCCAGCCGGCCACGATGAGCGCGTTGGCCAGCCACTGGGTCCACCCGACCGGCTCCCACGCGGCGCGCTGCTCGAACACGCTCACCGGGACCAGCAGGTCCAGCGTGTAGACGAACGCGTTGAAGCTGCGCGTCTCCTCCGGGTCGATCTGCACCGGGTTGTGCATCGAGAAGACCGCGGTGCCGGTCGCCAGCAGCAGTCCCGCCCACGCCCCGGCCAGCCACGGGCGGTAGCCGTACCCGACCATCAGATCCAGCAGGCGTCCCCAGCCGCGGCCGGGCAGCCGCAGGCTACGGCGGCGGGCGCGCTGCTTGGCCAGCAGCACCCGCCGCGCGTCGGGCTCGTGACCGATCCGCCGGTACCACGTGGCGAGCTGCTCGTACGGCTGGGGCCGGTAGCCCTCCGGATCGCGGGCGAGCCAGTCGAGCCGCTGGGTGGGGGTCCAGTCGCCGCGCAACGACTCGTAGCTCAGCCCGTTGAGGTGCACGTGCTCGGGATAGACGTCCGGACGGTCGAGCAGCACGCCGATCCGGGAGTAGGCCAGGTTGACCTCGCCCGTCACGCCGGCGGTGGTCAGGATGAGCTCGTCCACCTGCATGTGGCTCAGGTGCAGGGCCCGGCCGGTCGCCCGCACCGTGGCGTCGTCGAAGGAGAGCACCCCGGTGATCCGCGCGCCGCGCAGCCGTACGGTGCCGTCCGCGGTGAAGCCGGAGTGGAACTCGGCCGCGGTCGCCTGGAGATGGTCGGCGTTGACCGCGTGCTCCCCGATGCCCTTGATCACGGCGTCGCGCAGGTAGAGGCCGCCGTTGAAGCGGGCGCCGATCAGCCGCAGCCCGCCCTCCGTGCGGAGCCCGCGCAGGAAGGCGCCGCCGTCGACGGTCATGCCGCCGGCCCACAGCGCCCAGCCGTCCTTGACGTATCCGCGCTCCTTCATCTCGGCCTTGGAGTACGGCTTGCGGATGTCCTGCGAATGGTTCCCGGGGGGATCGTGCTGCTGCGGCGCGGTGATCTTGGCGTGTGAGAGCCGGAACTGGCCGGTGATGTGTGCGTTGTCCAGCCGGATGCCCCGGTGGACCGTGCTCCCGTCGAGCTCGAACAGGCCGTCGATCTTCGAGCGGGCGCCGCGCACCCGCAGGATGTCGCAGCCGCGCAGGCGCACGCCCCGGGTGGTCGCGTCGGTGAGGTCGACGATGTCCGGCAGATGGCAGTTGAGCAGGTGCACCTTGGCGGTGACCTGGGCGTCGGACAGGTCGAGCGGGCCGGCGACGGTGGCCCCCGCCAGGCGGAGACCGGGGGTGCGGCCGGGCTCGGGTTCTCTGGCGCCGAGCAGCAGGGCCGTCAGCACCTCAGCCCGGATCGTGCGCTCGGCCCCCCACGACTCGCCGTTCGCCGGGTCGTCACGCTCGCGGTCGCCGGTCCGGAGATCGACCCACGCCCCCGTGGGATAGGCGTCCCAGACCTGGCGCTCGGCCGGGGAGAGCCGCCAGAACGGTCGTGATCTACGCACAGCCGAACTTTAGTGCACAAGGATCACAACGGGCGGACCGTCCTGCCGATCCGGTCGAACAGTTCCTGGCGGCCGTCCTGGTCGGTGCTGAGCGTGACGACGCACGTCCTGCCCTTGTGCGGCACGTGGTACTGGGTGCCCTTGACGCCGGTCTCGGCGGAGCCGAACGTGTAGGTGATGCGCACCGCCCGGCCGGCTCCGATGGTCACCTCGCCGGACTCGACGATCTCCGCCTTCAGCCGGCCCAGATCGCGCTTGGCCTCCTCGATCAGCAGGCTCGCCCGCTTGCCGCCGCCGGCCTGGCAGAATCCGTTGAGGTTGGTGGGAAGGGCGCCGGGCGACCGCGCCGCCGAGCCCGGATCCGCGGCCCACACGCCCTTGCCGGGGATCAGCGCCTTCAACCCCTGCCTGGTCTGCTCCAGCGTCGTCCCCGACAGGCCCGCCCGGCGGAGACCCTGGTCCACGTCGTCCTTGGTCAGGTCGAGCACGACCCAGTCGGTCGGGACCGCGACCAGGAACCCGTTGCCGGGGCCGCCCGCCGCCTTGAAGCCGCTGGGCACGACGACGGCAAGGGGATCGACCGCCGCCGGCTCGGGGGCGGCGGCGGTCGAGCAGGCCGCCGACGTCAGACACAGCCCCAGCACCGCCGTGATCACCATGTGGCGCACCTGACCGCCCTCCTCGGGGGAAGCCGTGCGGGCGGCGTCGTGCCTGCCCGGCCGGGGGAGCCTACCGGCCGGCCGGGATGTCGGCCGCCCGGTTTCGGAAGAGGGGATACCCCGTGTCGCGTCACTCCATGGCGGGGCTCAGCGGTCGATCACCTCGTTCTTGCCGATGACGACGACGCCCGACCTGGTGACGGCGTACCGGGTCCGGTCGAGGTCGAGGTCGAAGCCGATGCGGGCGCCGTCGGGGATGACGACGTTCTTGTCGATGATGGCGCGGCGGACCATGGCGCCACGGCCGATCTTGACGCTGTCCATCAGCACGGAGTCCTCCACATGGGAGTGGGAGTGCAGGATCACCCTGGGCGACAGGATGGACCCCACCGCCGTGCCCCCCGAGACGATCACGCCGGGCGAGACCAGGGAGTCGAGCGCCCGGCCGACCCGGTCCCCCTCGTTGTGCACGAACTTGGCCGGCGGCAGGGGATCGTGGCCGGTGTAGATGGGCCAGCGGTCGTTGTAGAGGTTGAAGACGGGGTGGGCGGAGATCAGGTCCATGTGCGCCTCGTAGTAGGCGTCCAGGGTGCCGACGTCGCGCCAGTAGCCGCGGTCGCGTTCCGAGGAGCCGGGGACCACGTTGTCGGCGAAGTCGTACACCTCCGCGCCGCCCGACTTGACCAGCATCGGGATGATGTTCCCGCCGAGGTCGTGCTTGCTCGTCGGGTCGAGGGCGTCCTCGCGCACGGCGTCGATCATGGCCTGGGCCCGGAAGACGTAGTTGCCCATGGAGGCGTAGACCTGGTCGGGGGCGTCCGGCAGGCCGACGGCGTCGATCGGCTTCTCCCTGAAGGCGACGATCTTCCGGCCCGCCGGGTCGGTCTCGATCACCCCGAACTGGTCGGCCAGCGAGATCGGCTGCCTGATGGCCGCCACGGTGACGTCGGCGCCGCTGTCCACGTGCTGCTGCACCATCTGCCGGGGATCCATCCGGTAGATGTGGTCGGCGCCGAAGACGATCACGTGCTCGGGCAGTTCGTCGTAGATCAGGTTGAGGTTCTGGAAGAGGGCGTCCGCCGAGCCGGAGAACCAGCGCGGGCCGAGTCGTTGCTGGGCGGGCACGGGCGTGACGTAGTTGCCGAGCATGGCCGACAGGCGCCAGGTCCGCGAGATGTGCCGGTCGAGGCTGTGGTTCTTGTACTGGGTGAGTACGACGATCTTCAGATATTGGCCGTTCGCCAGGTTCGACAGCACGAAGTCGACCAGGCGATAGATTCCACCGAAGGGCACCGCCGGTTTCGCCCGGTCCGCCGTCAGCGGCATCAACCTCTTACCCTCGCCACCGGCGAGGACGATCGCGAGGACATTGGGCGTCGTCATAGCCTGGACGATAACCCTCCCAATCCCGGCGAAACATCCCCGACACGCACAAGTTCCCCGGTGCACCGCCCAGGGTCCCCGGCGGTGTGCCGGGGAACATCGCCAGGCGATGGCATTGGTCGGTATGTGGCGGTTCGTCCGGCGCGTGGTCCACCAGTGATGAAGGGTGTTCGGGTGGGGCGGCGGGGAGGGAGACGGTTAGGGTTCGGGTATGCGAGTGGATCTGCTTAGCCGGGAGTATCCGCCCGAGGTGTACGGCGGTGCGGGAGTGCATGTCGAGTACCTCGCGCGGGAACTGAGAGCACTGGCCGACGTGCGGGTGCGGTGTTTCGGGGCGGCGCGGCCGGAGGCGGGCGTGGACGCGTACCGGGTGCCGGCGAAGCTGGCGACGGCGAATCCCGCGTTGCAGGTGCTCGGGGTCGACCTGGAGATGGCCGCCGCGTGCCAGGGGGCCGACGTGGTCCACAGCCACACCTGGTACGCCAACTTCGCCGGGCACGTGGCGAAGATGTTGTACGGCGCGGCGCACGTGGTCACCACGCACAGCCTGGAGCCGCTGCGGCCCTGGAAGGCGGAGCAACTCGGCGGCGGTTACACGCTGTCGAGCTGGGCGGAGCGCACGGCGCTGCTGGCGGCGGACGCGGTGGTGGCGGTGTCGGAGGGAATGCGAAGAGACGTCCTAGCGACATATCCCGAAATTTCCCCCGAAAAGGTGACGGTGATCCACAACGGCATCGACACCGCCGAGTACGCCCCCGACCACGGCACCGGCATCCTCGTCAAGCACGGCATCGATCCCGCCCGGCCGTACGCCGTCTTCGTCGGGCGGATCACCCGGCAGAAGGGCCTGGTCCACCTCCTGCACGCCGCCCGTGACCTCGACCCCGCCGCCCAGCTCGTGCTGTGCGCCGGCGCCCCGGACACGCCCGAGATCGCCGCCGAGGTCAGCTCGCTGGTCGACGGCCTCGGCCGGGAGGGCGTGGTGTGGATCTCGGAGATGCTGCCCCGCAGCGAGGTGATCCAGATCCTGTCGCACGCCACGGTGTTCGTCTGCCCCTCGGTCTACGAGCCGATGGGCATCGTCAACCTGGAGGCGATGGCCTGCGAGACGGCCGTGGTGGCCACCGCGACCGGCGGCATCCCCGAGGTGGTCGCCGACGGCGCGACCGGGCTGCTGGTCCCGATCGACGCGGCCCTGGACGGCACGCCGCACGATCCGGCCGGGTTCGCGGCCGACCTGGCCGAGCGGATCAACGAGCTCCTCGGCGACCCCGGGCGCGCGGCCACGATGGGCAAGGCGGGACGCGCGAGGGCCGTGGAGCACTTCTCCTGGGAGCGGATCGCGACGCGGACCGCCGACCTCTACCGGCGGGTGAAATGATCTCCATCGACCGGGCCAGGATGGTCTTCACGGACCGGCACGGCGGGGTCAGCGCTCCGCCGTACGACAGCAGGAACCTCGGCGGGCTCGTCGGCGACGATCCGGCGGCGGTCGCGGAGAACCGCGCCAAGACGGCGGCCGAGCTGGGGGTCCAGCGGCTGGTGTTCCTGAGGCAGGTGCACAGCGCGGACGTCGCCTACGTGACCGAGCCCTTCGGGGACGACCCGCCGCCGCTCGACGGAGTCGTGACCGACCGGTCGGGGGTGGGCCTCGCGGTGCTGGCCGCCGACTGCGCGCCCGTGCTGGTCGCCGACCCGGTGAACGGGGTGATCGGCGCCGCGCACTCCGGCCGTCCCGGCACGCTGGCGGGGGTGGCCACGGCGCTGGTGGAGGAGATGGCGCGGCGCGGCGCGGACCTGGCGGCGGCGACCGCGGTGATCGGCCCGGCGGCGTGCGGGCGGTGCTACGAGGTGCCGGCGGAGATGCGGGAGGACGCGGCGCGGGCGGTGCCCGAGACGTGGTCCACGACGAGCTGGGGCACTCCGGCGCTCGATCTGCGGGCCGGGATCGCCGCGCAGCTCGCCAGGGCCGGGGTCGGCGACGTACGGCACGACGACCGCTGCACGATCGAGACCGGCGCGCTGTTCTCGCACCGGCGCGAACGTCTGACCGGCCGGCTGGCGGGGATCGTCTGGCTGATGTGACTTCGATCACATTTGACTCTTGCCTTTGCGGCCTGTTGGGATCAAGCTCGGATCAAAGACCGGTGCATTCGGGGGTGTGACCCAGGAGGCCCCCGCATGGCCGAAGGCCCGAAGACACGTCAACTCGGAGTCAGCCGCCCAGAACTCGTGATCGCCGACCTTCCCGAACCGGAGGAGGTCTTCAAGGTCCGCAGGATCGGCGTCAAGGAGCTGTTCAAGTTCGCCGTCGGGCCGAGCCTGATCGCGCTCGGCATCTCGATCGGCAGCGGCGAATGGCTGCTCGGCCCGCAGGCGGTCGGGCAGTACGGTTTCGTCGGCGTCGGCTGGGTGATCCTGGTCTCCGCCGTGCTGCAGACGTTCTACAACGTGGAGTGCTCGCGCTACGTCATGGCGACGGGGGAGGCCCCGGTCGTCGGGTGGGGGCGGGTGCCGCCGGGATACCTGCTCTGGGTGCCCCTCTCCGTCTTCATCGTGATCTTCGCGTTCATTGCGGGCGGGTGGGCGGCCTCGGCGGGACAGGGCCTCTACGCCCTGGTCCACGGTGAGATCGCGCCCGCCGGCGCGGAGGAGCCCCGGCTGTGGGCGATCGCGCTGCTCGTCGTCGTCTTCCTGATCACCGCGGCGGCCCGCCGGATCAGCCGCGCCCTCGAACTGGCCAACTGGGTCATGGTCGGCACCATCCTGGTCGCGCTGCTGGTCATCGACATCTTCGTGGTGCCCTTCGGCCAGTGGTGGGACGCGATCCTCGGCTTCGTCACCCCCGCCGCGCCGCCCGCGGGCATCACCGCGACCCAGCTCGGCGGCCTGGCCGGCTTCACCGCGCTCGCCTCCGGCCTCAACTGGTACGTCATGGGCCACTACCGGGACAAGGGCTACGGCATGGGCCACCGGGTGGGGTTCCTCTCGGGCCTGCGCGGGGAGCGCAAGGAGATCCTGGCCAGCGGCGTGACCTTCCCCGACGACGCGCGCAACGCCGGGCTGTGGAAGCGGTGGTACCGCCTGCTGCTGGTCGACATGTGGGGAGTCTTCTTCGTCGGCGCGATGCTCGGCATGCTGCTGCCCACGATCCTGATGGCCCGCGCGGTGGAGATCACGGGCACCAAACCCACCCAGGCCAACGTGCCGACCTTCGTGGCCGGCGCGCTGAACCAGGAGTACGGCAGGGGGATGTTCTACGTCGCCCTGATCCTCGGCGTACTGATCCTCTTCTCGACCCAGCTCGGCATCTTCGAGGCGATGGTCAGGGTGGCGACCGACGCCGCGCACTCCACCAGCCCCCGGCTCCGCAGGCTCATCGAGGGCGACCCGCGCAGGTTCTACTACCCGTTCATGATCGGCCTGCTGATCGTCATCGCGGTCATCCTGCACTTCGCGCTGCCGGTGAGCCTGGTCCAGTGGTCGGCCAACATGTCGAACCTGGGCGCGCTGATCTACCCGTTCCTGCTCATCTACCTGAACAGCCGGCTGCCGAAGGCCGCGCGCCCCCGCTGGTGGCACTACCTGGTCCTGGTGCTGAACTTCCTGTTCTTCGGCTTCTTCTTCGTCAACTTCATCGCCGACCTCGTGGGAGAACCGCTGATCACTTTCTGAGGTGTTCGCCGATCTGCTCGATCTCCTCGCGTTCCGCGGTGACGACTTTCCCGGCGAGCATCGTGGTCGGCGTGTGGCGGCCGGTGGCCAGGGCGCGTTCGGCCATCTCGACGCCGTGCCCCAGGTGACGGGAGACCAGGCGGAGCCAGAGCCGGTCGAAGGTGGCGCCCGAGGACTTCTCCAGCATGGCGATCTCCCCGGGCGTCAGCATTCCCGGCATGCTGTGCCCTTCGTGGGCCTCGGCGGTGGGCGGCGGGACGTTCCACAGCTTCAACCAGCCGGTCATCTGGTCGAGTTCCTCGTTCGCCCCGGCCGTGACCTTCTCGGCCGTCTCCACGACGAACGGGTCGGTGGTGCGGCTCTCCACGAGTTCGGCGAGCTCGATCATCTGCAGGTGGTGCGGGATCATCTCACGCGAGAACCGGATGTCGGCGCCGTTGTGCGCGGTGGCCTCCGCCGGCGCGGTGATCTCCGCCGGCGCGGCGGAGACGGCGGTCGGCGGGCCGTCCTCCGCCGCGGCGGCACAGGCGCTGAGCAAGCCGATCAACGCGACGCCTGCCGCCGCGAGAAGACGCTGATGCATGGTCTCTCCCGTCCGTTGCCCATCACAGGTACGACAGGACGCGCTCCAAGGTTCATCGCGTCTGCGTCGGAGGGGTGGCGACGTTCACGCGGCACCCGACCATCCTGATCACCTATGAGCTGGACGTGACGACGATACGGCGATCGCGATCAAGCCTTCTCAGAACCCCGGCGCGTCTAGGGCTCAAAGCCCCGTAGCTCGAACAGATGGAAACCATTGCGGCCGGCGCACGCGATCCGCCGCCCGTCCGGCGACCATGCGCACCTCGCCAGGCTGCCCTCGACCGGAACGGACAACACGCTGGAGCCGGTGCGCACATCCCACACCTGAAGGGTCTCATCGGCCAGGCTCGCGAGCAGTCGGCAGTCCGGCGAGAAGGCCATGCCGGACACGTGACCGTCCTGGGCCGGGAGGATGAGGGCGGCGTCCGCGGCGTCTCGGTGCCAGCACGTTATCCCGCCGTTCCAGCGCCCGGCCGCCAGCAGGCGTCCGTCCGGGGATGCCGACAGGCTCACGACATGGTCGTCCGGTCCGTCGACGTCCGGGGAGTGAGGCGGCCCCGGGCGGAGTTGGTCGAGCACCCGCAACGTCGAGGAGTCGACGATGTGGACAACGCCGTCGGTCCCCGCCACCGCGAAGGCCTCGCCGCCGTCCACCAAGCGGACACGGGCAAAGTCGGGCAGGCTGCTTGATCTGTCCTTTGCGGAGGTCGGTACGGGGAACCCGCCTTCGAATCTTCCCGACGCGCTCCAGATCCGGACCGTGCCGTCAGTGCAGCCGACGACGATGCGGCCGTCATCGGTGATCTGCATGTCGACCGTCCCGAAGTCTTCGGCGGGCTCGCCGGAGAGAAGGCGTACCGGTCTCCCCCGGGGGTCCCACAGCCGTACGGCGCCATTGCTCCCTCCGCTGGCGAACCACGTGCCATCGCGGGCCATGGCCAGGCAGGTGAGCGCGTCAACGTCCGCCGGAAGGCGAGCCTGTTCCGCACCGTCGGCTCTTCGGACGAAAACCTCCCCGGGTTCGGCGGCGAGTGCCAGCCACGTGCCGTCGGGGGAGAAACACACGTCGCGCACAGTCTGGGCGCCGCTACTCGTGGGTTCCCGGGCGAGCAGGGCCTCCCGGTCCCAGAACCGGACGCTGCCGCCTTCCAGGCAGACGACCATGAGCAGGGCCCCGCCCTCCACGAACTCGACGGCACGCGGTGTGGACGACAGGACGAGGCTCGGGGCCCGCGTGACACGGAGCGTGCCATCCTCGCCTCTGGTCAGCCTCCGGAGGTTGACCAGGTTCCCCGCCCCGTAGGCGAGCAGGTCGCCCTGCGGAGCGCAGGAGACGAAGGTGAACGGCAACGCCTCTCCGTCCGCGTGGAACACCTGGTGCTGCCCGGAGACGAGGTCCCAGATCGATAGCGTGCCGTTCCAGTCGACCAGGGCGAGCCACGTCCCGCACGGGTCGAAGGTCATCGCGGAGAGGTGCGGCTCGACCACTCCGGAAAGGGTCTTCAGGAGGCTGCCGCGCTCTACGGACCAGAGCTGGACCCGTCCTTTGGAGTCGGCGGTGGCCAAGGTCCGTCCATCAGGGGAGAAACAAGCCGAGGCGAAGGCGACGCCCGGGTCGGACAGGCTCCTGCGGCGCCGCACGATGCCATACGCGCGCGTCACGGCGACCGCGAAAAGAGCCACCACAACGGCAAGGTAAACCATCACGCTGCTGCTGAAGGAAAAGCCGAAAAGCACATGGGAAAGAAAGGCACAGGACGCTGCGAGAGCCAGGGCGGGCGGCGGGTGGAGGGAGGTGATGCTCGTCCCGATCATGTCGCCCCGGCCGAAGAGCAGGTCCGCGACGAAGCGGGAGAACGGCCGGCGCAGGCGGAGCCTCACCCCGTTCTCGTCGTAGAAGTGCACCTGGGTTCCCGCCGCCACGCACCGCGTCCCGTCGGGGGAGGCCGCGACACACCGCAACTGCCCGTAGTCCACTGCGACGGTTGAACAACCCTCCTCCGCCGGCCGATAGAAGTCGAGCGTCTCTGCGCCGAGTACGGCCACCCAGCGGCCGTCCGGGCTGGCGGCCAGGTCCCTGAACGTGACCTCGCGCGGCACCTGCAGGGTCGTGGTCTCCCTGGCCGACAGATCGTGCATCGAGACGGTCCCGCCCAGATGCAGCGCCACGACCCGCTCTCCGTCCGGCAGGGCGACGAAACGCCGGTACTTCGCCCTGCCCAAGGAGGCGGTCGATACAGGGCTGACCGTCGAGCTGGACGGTATCTCCCCTACACTCCGCAGCCACGGCGCCTTCAGCGCCGCCGCGCCGTCCGCTACGATCTCCTCCAGTCCCGGGCGCCCTCCGGCGTAGAGCAGGATGGCACGGGCCCGCCACTGCCAGGGCTGATCCGGTACGGCCAGCAGGTGGTGATACTGGCGGATCACCGCCGACAACGCCTCGACGTCCGGCCCCTCGACGAGCCGCCAGTCGGCGTCGAGCCGGCCCGGGTCGGGAAGACCGAGTCGCACGGCCCAGTAACGAACCGATCGGGCGAACCTGTAGAGCGTTTCCCCGTCTCCGACGCGCGCCGCGTGGTACATCACTTCACGCAACGCGATTCCTAGGCTCGCGGGATGGCGCATCGTTCCCTTTTCAGCGAATAAATGTCCTCGCACCTAATAGAATTGAGACTAACCCAAGGGCTCTCGACCCGCCGCCGTTTCCCCCTTGCACGAGGTTTTCATGATCTTCGGATCGCTCGACCTTCTCGACGCTCTGCTGGGATGGCTCACCGCCAAATCCGGCGATGCTCTGGCCCGGAGCACCGGCCGCAGGATTCTCGGCGGCGGCCAGGAACGTGCATTCCGCCGGATCGTCAACTCCGCCATCGAGAAGGCCGTCGATACCGCAGGCGAAGGGCTCACCACCGGCCAGCGGAAAGAAGTGGCCAAGATAATCCGCGAACACCGTGCGGAAATAGGCGACGGAACCGACTTCCTGGAGGTCGGCGATCTGGTGCACGCCCTGATCGACACCACCACGGAACTTGACGCGTTCCCCTTGGACCGCTCACAGCTCGCCGACGCGCTCACGTTCTGGATCACCGACGGGGTCGCCAGGGACGCGATGGCCGGTGGCGAACTCGCCCCCTTTGCCGCCTACGCCCATTTCAGCAGGATCTTCGAGCTCAGCGCGCGCTCCGTCGCGGCGCTCACGCGCCTTGAGCCCATGCTGGGCAGGATCGACGAGACCCTGGCGCTGCTGCGGGCCATCGAAGAGCACGCGCGGGGACCCGGCCACTCCCCGTCCGGATTCGGCACGCTCATCGCGGAGCGTTCCCGCCACTTCGTCGGCAGAACGCAGTTCATCACCCGAATCGACCACGCACTCGCCGGCCTCGACTCCGGTTACGTGATCATCACCGGCGAGCCGGGCATCGGGAAGACCTCTCTCCTGGCGTACCTGGTCGCCCAGCGCGGCTACATCCACCACTTCAACAGCCGCAGCGAGGGGACGACCTCGCCGGTGGAGTTCTACGTCGGCGTCTGCGCCCAGCTCGTCGCGCGACACGGCCTGTCACACGCACTGCTCACGGAGACACCCTCAAGCGCCCACCTGTCACGGGTGCTCCGGCTCGCCGCTGCGTCGGCGGACGAGGAAAATCCCCTGGTCATCGCCATCGACGCGCTCGATGAGGCGGAGGACCCGGAGCACGGCGGCAACAGGCTCCACCTGCCCAGAGTCCTTCCCCCGCACACGTATGTCATCGCGACCAGCCGGGAACTCGCCGATGACTTCCTCGTCGTCGACCACCGCCACGATCTCCACCTCGCCGACGACTCAGCGGAGAACCTCCACGACATCGCCCAATACGTCCGGGCCCGCCTGAGTACACCCGGCGAGCCGGTTCCCTGGCAGACGACTCCCGCCGAACTGGCTGAGATCCTCACGCTGCACAGCGAAGGCAACTTCCTCTACGTCGTCCACGTCCTGGACGACATCCGTACCGGCAAACTGAGTCCCGAGGCCCTCGGCGACCCACGGAATCTCCCGATCGGCCTGCGCGCCTACTACCGGATGCACTGGCAGGTCATGAAGGACCGATGGCCCTCGACCCTCGCCGGCCATTACGAGACCGCGCTCCGCTGTCTCGCGGTCATGCGCGAGCCCGTCCCAATCGGGTCGTGGACCAACTTCACGCCCGATGGCGTCGATGAGACGATCGCCCGCCACGTCGTCGGAGAATGGCGCCAGTTCCTCAACGTCCGCTGGAGTGCTGAGCACCAGGAGCCGCTGTACTCCGTCTATCACTCGACCTTCGTCGACTTCTTGCGCGAGGAGGGCCCTGGCCTGAGCCGCTACGAGCGGCACGTTTACCAGGTGCAACGCTCGATGATCCTCGAACTGCTGGGTGAGACCGACCCGGTGCCTCCGCCATATCCGTGATCGTCCGGCCGACTGTGCAGATGCGAGCAGGATCGGTACGGCGCGGCGACGTCCTTACAACAGGTGAACGCTGGAGTCGCGAGGTGTTCAACCGGAGCCAGTGGGCTGTACGGCCGGCCGGTGCATCGGCATGTGGGACGGTCTATACTCGTTATCTTAACGCTATGACGCGGAAAGCGGACAGAACTCCCAGTAAAAGGAGCATACCAAGGCCATGTCGAGTCGTCAAGTGTCAAGCCCTCAGATCGAAGCCGAGCAGTCCTACATCACCATGCTGTACTGCCACCTCGACGAGGCGCGTGAGCGGGCCGAGACGTCTCTGGGGGAGGCGCACCGCAGTCCCGGTGTCGGCACCGCTCGGGGCATGGTCGAGCGGGAGATGTTCTCCGGCGAGTACGCCAGGCGCCTCGCCCAACTCAACGGGGTGGAGCACGGCCTGTGCTTCGGCCGGATCGACGACTCCGGCGGCGAGACCCTCTACATCGGCAGGATCGGGTTGCGCGACGGCGACGGCGAGCCGGTCCTGATCGACTGGCGGGCCCCGGCCTCCCGCCCGTTCTACACCGCCACCCCCGGCAACCCGGGTTCGCTGGTACGGCGCCGCCACCTGCACACCCGCAACCGGACCGTGGTCGGCGTCGACGACGAGGTGTTCGACCTCGATCGGATGAGCGACGCCGACCGCCGGTCGCTGGTCGGGGAGGCCGCGCTTCTGGCGACGCTGCGCCGGGCGCGGACCGGCAAGATGAGCGAGGTGGTGGCCACCATCCAGATCGAGCAGGACCGCGTGATCCGCTCGGGCCTGCACGGGACCCTCGTGGTCCAGGGCGGTCCCGGCACCGGTAAGACGGTTGCCGCGCTGCACCGCGCCGCCTACCTGCTCTACACGCACAGGGACGTCCTGGAGCGCAGGGGTGTCCTCATCATCGGGCCCAACGACCTGTTCTCCCGCTACATCGAGCAGGTGCTGCCCTCCCTCGGCGAGAGCGATGTGGTGAGGACCACACTCGGGCGGCTCTATCCGGGCATCGCGGCGACGGCGGCGGATGGCCCGTCTCAGGCTGTGATCAAGGGTGACCTGCGGATGGCCGAGGTGCTGGCGGGAGCCGTACGAGATCGGCAGCGGGTCCCCGAAGGGGACCTCGAGGTCAAGATCGCCGCTCGGACGTCGGTGCGCGGCGGCAAGGAAGTCGTGGTCGACTGGTCGACGCTCCGCGTAGACCACGACACCTGCGTCATCGCCCGCGACCGCGCCCGTGCGCTGCGCAGCCCGCACAACGAGGCCCGGCACGTGTTCGTGCTCGACATGCTGCGGGCGCTGGCCACCGCCGAGGCCGAGCAGTACGAGCGGCTGATGGATGAGGAGGAGCTGGGGGTGACGCTGCCCGACGGCGGCGACTCATGGCTGGAGCTGCCGCCCGACGAGGAGGAGATGCGGGTCGACGAGGAGGAGACGCTGCGGGAGGCGTGCCGGGTGCTGTGGCAGCAGCCGACGGTACGGCAGGCGGTGGACGAGCTGTGGCCGATCCTCACCCCGGAGCGACTGGTCGGCGAACTGCTGGCCGACTGGGAGGCGATGCTCTCGGCGGGTCTGGATGCCGGTGAGACCGGGGAGCTGCTGCGTCCGCCGGGTGCGCCGTGGACGGTGGGTGACGTGCCGCTGCTCGACGAGGCCGCCGAGCTGCTCGGCGCCGACCTGACCGGCGATGAGGAACGGGATCGGGCCAACGCCGCCGAACGGCGCGACGAACGGGCCTACGCCCAGGACGTGCTGACCTACAGCGACGACTTCGAAATCCTGGACGAGGCCGGGGCGAGGCTCGGCGACCTGCTGGACGTCGGCACCCTGGCCGAACGCCACCACGACCGCGGCCCGGCACTGACCATCGCCCAGCGCGCAGCCGCCGACCGGACGTGGGTCTACGGTCACGTGATCGTCGATGAGGCCCAGGAACTGTCGGCGATGGCCTGGCGTTCGGTCATGCGGCGCATCCCGACCCGCTCACTGACCGTGGTCGGCGACATCGCCCAGACGGGATCGGCGGCGGGCGCCCGCACCTGGGAAGAGGTGCTGACTCCCTATGCCGGAGACCGCTGGCGCGAGGAGCGACTGATGATCAATTATCGGACCCCGGCCGAGATCATGGACGTGGCCGCCGACGTCCTGCGCGCCGTGGCTCCTGACCAGGTACCCCCGGAGTCGGTCCGCACCGGCGGGACTCCGCCTCGCGCCATCCGGCAGACGTCACTCGGGTTCGCGGACGTGGTGGAGTCCGAGCTCGCCGCGATCGGCGAAGGGCGGCTGGCCGTCATCGTTCCTGACGCGCGTCATACCGGGTCCGCCGAGGTCGATCTCGAGGCGCCGGTGGTGGTGCTCACCGTGACCCAGTCCAAGGGCCTGGAGTTCGACGCCGTCGTGGTCGTGGCTCCTGACGAGATCCTCGCCCAGTCGCCCAAGGGAGGTCACGATCTCTACGTGGCGATCACCCGGGCCACCAGGCGCCTTGCCGTAGTGCACGAAGCGGAACTACCCGACATGCTCGCCAACCTCGCCCGGTGACGGTGACCTGGCCCCCTGGGCTGCTCGTTGTCGGGGAACGCAACCGGCGCGCCTAGCCGCCGCCAGGGGATGCCTGTTCACCGGCCTCAGGGGCACCCTGGTCAGGCATATGCTCCAAGCGGCCGACGCCATCCGGCTCTACCCGTACACACCAGCCCGCAGGCCATGCATGCTCA
Source organism: Dolomitihabitans soli (assembly GCF_022213955.1). Lineage (GTDB taxonomy): Bacteria > Actinomycetota > Actinomycetes > Streptosporangiales > Streptosporangiaceae > Streptosporangium_A > Streptosporangium_A soli. The sequence goes on from NZ_JAKNTW010000038.1 coordinate 55,340, forward strand.
ATCTCATAGGCGGCGTGCGCCTGATTGAAGTCGATGCGTTTAAAGGTCGCCTTCGTGAACCCGGCGCTCTCGTTGAAGGTCGCCTTCGTGAACCTGGCGCGCTTGCTGAAGGTTGCCTCCTCGAACGCAGCGGGCCCGTTGAAGTTCGCCTCCTCGAACCCGGCGGGCCCGTTGAAGTTCGCCTCCTCGAACCCGGCGGGCCCGTTGAATGTCGCTTCCTCGAACCCGGCGGGCCCGTTGAAGGTCGCCTTCCTGAACCTGACGCGTTCACTGAAGGTCACCGCCCCGAACCAGGCGCTCTTGCTGAAGGTCGCTTGGATAAACGTGGCGCTTTCGCTGAAGGTCGCCTTCCCGAATCCGGCGGGCCCGTTGAAGTTCGCCTCCCCGAACCAGGCGGGCCCGTTGAAGTTCGCCTTCCTGAACCTGGCGCTCTCGTTGAAGGTCGCCTTCCTGAACCCGGCGCTCTCGTTGAAGGTCGCCTTCCCGAATCCGGCGGGCCCGTTGAAGGTCGCCTCCCCGAACCAGCCGGGCCCGTTGAAGGTCGCCCCCCCGAACCAGCCGGACCCGTTGAAGGTCGTCCCCTCGAACCAGACGCGTTCGCTGAAGGTCGTCCCCCCGAACCCGGCGGACCCGTTGAAGGTCGCCTCCCCGAACGCGGCGAGCCCGTTGAAGGTAACGCCTTCGAACGCGGCGGTCCCGTTGAAGGTCACCTCTCCGAACCTGGCGGTCCCGTTGAAGGTCGCCCCCCCGAATCCGGCGGGCCCATTGAACGTCGCGCCTGAGCAGTCCACGGTGACGAAGCGGCATCCTGTGAAGTTGATGTTGATCAGCGTGGCACCAGTGAGATCGAGACTCTTGCCTGGCCAGAAGGGATTCCCCGTTGGGACGGACTCGCGTTCCTCGGGCGGTCGATCGTCTCGCAAGTGTTCTTGGAGGATGCGCTGGGCGGTGAGGCGGACCTGTCTCTCCTCGTGCGAGCCATGTCCTGAGGAGAGCTTGGACGCTCCGGCGATGGTGATACGCGGTACTGACGGCCTCTCGTCTTGGCCGCTTTCCCCGGGGGGAGGGGCGTAAGGCATACGCAGATAGGCACAGATGACGTTGACGATGGTCTGCCGATGGTCAGGATTGTCCTGGGCAAGCCGTTCGAGAGAGTAGAGCCCGCCCAGCCGGACGGGCGCCTTATCGTTGCCGAGCTGCTCGACGGCCTTGGTGAAGAGTTCGGTGACGCGGCGTTCGGTGGCGTCGTGGTCGGTGCGGAGCGCGGTGAGTTCCTGGTGGCGTTGCCGACGGAACGCGAGCATCAGGGTGATGGCTGCGCCGACGCCCGCGCCAGCGGCCAGTGCGGTGCGGAGGGTCTCGTTGTAGGTGTTCGTGGCGTCCGGGGCAGCCGGGGGCATGGTGGCCAGGAGCCACCACAGGCTGCCGGCCACGCCGGCGGCCACCAGGACGGCCGCCGGCAAAATCCACCATGTAGCCGGGCGCGGTGCTCGCAACGCGGGTAGAGGGATGTCCTCGGCGCGTTTCCGGCGATCGAACCAGGTGGAGAGCGGCGGCCGGCGGAACCGGGAGAGGATACGCACACTGTCGTATCAGCCGCTCCTGCTTGATCGTTACCGCAGATAGAGCGAGCAGTGTGTCAGCGGAGCCGCGCCTCGACCTGCACCCCAGTCCACTACCGAGTCGACAGCTGACCGGTGCTGCTGGGCGGTGATGACCGCCCACTCCCGGCCGGTGCTGCTTGGTTCCACGATGAGGTTGCGGGTCTGGAGGGGCCACAGAGCCGGGTCGACGTCGAGCTTCCTGATCACATATCGTGACGGGTGGCGTCCGGCTGGTGTGGGGAGTTCTCTGTTTTGGCCCGCTGGTATCCGTAGTCCAGGTACCGCTGCCACCACTCGCCGGCGTCACCGTCCGGCGAGATCCTGTCCAGGGCCACCATGCCCGCCATGATGGCCGCGCACAGCTCGTCCCGGACCTGGGGCAGCGTCGCCGTGGCGGTCCCGTCGGTGCCCCAGCCCTTCAGCCGCCGGTACAGCTCAGCGGCCTCGTTGGCTTCCTCGGTGACCTTGGCCACCAGTAGAAGTTCCAGGGCCGGGCCGGGGGCGCCGCTGCGCCGCTCGTCCCTGCCGCGTAGTTCCCTGACCTTCGTCCACAGCATGTCGTCCATGCCGACTCTCCGATCTGTGAGGAATACCCAACGAGACCGCTGGGAGCTTTGATCACTTGCTAGCGCCGGGGTGGGCGGCCGAGCTGCCACACCTCCCACCCGGCGGCGACCCACGCGTCCGACTCGACGGCGTTGCGCACATCCACCAGCACCCTGCTGGCCACCAGATCGGCGGCCGCGATGGGGAGCTTGGGGTCAGAGGTGAACTCCGGCCACTCCGTGGCCAGCACGACCAGATCCGCACCCGTGACGGCCTGCTCGACAGTCTCGGCGTATGCCAACTCAGGGTGCAGCATGCGGGCGGCGGCGAGCGCTTCGGGATCGTAGATGACCGGCCGCGCGCCGCGCTCCACCAGTAGCCCCGCCAGACGCAGGGCGGGAGAGTCACGCACGTCGCTGGTCCCGGCCTTGAAGGCGGCGCCGAGGAGCGCGATGGTGCGACCGCTGATCGGGCTGCCGTGCGCCTTTTCGATCAGCGTGACCGCCGCCGGGGCACGGCCGGCGTTGACCGCCTCGACGGCCGACAGCAGCTGGTGCGCTTCCTGCGCGCCCAACTCGCCGACGCGGTGCGTGAACGCGGCCACGTCCTTGGGCAGGCACCCACCGCCGTAGCCGATGCCCGGCCGCATCCCGCCGTGCCCGATCCGCGGGTCGATGCCGATGCCGTACGCCACGGCGTTCACATCGGCGCCGGCGATGTCGCACACCTGGGCCATCGCGTTGATGAACGAAATCTTGGTGGTGAGGAACGCGTTCGCGGCCGACTTCAGAACCTCTGCCGTGGGCGGGTCCGTGACGATCAACGCCACGTCCCCGCGGGCGAGGATCGGCGCGTACACCTCTTCAATCGCGGCGCGAGCCTGGGGGGACGTCAGGCCGGCCACGATCCGGTCGGGGAACAGCGAGTCCTGCACGGCGTGGCCCTCACGCAGGAACTCCGGGTTCCACACCAGGTCCACACCCGGGACCTGCGCGTCGGTGTCGATGATCTCCTGGAGACGTGCGACGGTGCCGACCGTGACCGTGCTCTTCCCGACGATTGTGGCGGGCCTGGACAGCAGCGGGACGAGCGACCGTACGGCGCCGATCACCTGGGCCACGTCGTAGCCGTTGCCGTCCTTACGTAGTGGCGTACCAACCGACACGAAGTGCAGGTCGGCGAAGTCCGCAGCCTCCCGCATGTCGGTGGTGAAGCGGAGCCGCCCGGAACCGGTGTGCTTGACCAGCAGTTCCTCGAAGCTGGCTTCGTAGAAGGGCGGCTTTCCCGCCCCCAGAGCCCGGCACTTCTCGGCATCCAGCTCGACGCCGATCACCTCGTGGCCGAGTTCGGCCATCGCCGCGGCGTGGGGGGCGCCGAGGTGGCCGCAACCGATCACGGAAACACGCATCGTAGATCCTGTTCGTTGTGGTTTCTGGGACGCACAGAGGCGTGCGCCCCAGAAAGCTACCGCGCCCCGGGGGTGGTTCCCCGGCATGCTGGAAAACCGATCAGACCTGGAGCCGCAGAAGGCCGCACAGCCGCTCCAGCGCGGGGATGGCGGCCTGCCGGACCACGGTGTCGCCGTTGCGAGCACCCTCGATCGGGTATGCCTTGAAGACGCCGTTCTCCCACAGCCCTTCCGGGTCCACGAAGAAGACCTTCATCCCTTGCGCTCTGGCCCTGGCCTGGACCTCGCGCCGGTCCGCATGCAGCCCGATCACCAGCAACGCCTTCGCTTCTGGCAGCAGCGGCATCCCGAACCGGTCCCGTCCGGGCATGCCCGCCTTGACCCACCCGTGTAGGCGGCCTGGACCTCGTCCCACAGATTCCGGTGGCCGCCCTGAACCACCTCGCAATGTGCGGCGCCGTCCGTGGACTCGCAGACCGCCCACGACGTCTCGGCGAGGTCCTGGAGCCGCATCGTGCGACGCCATCCGCCGTCGTCGCGGTCGGTGGTGCTGCTGGTGATGACGTCGCGTTTCCATCGGTCCAGTCCCCGCATGTGGCGAACGCGTTGCACGGGTTCGTCCTACGTTCGGTCCGTGCCCTCCTGGGGGTGCGGATATGCCCTCCTACCTGCCGTCCAGCGCGGTATTCGGCCCGCTGGGCCACCGCTCGTGCGCCAGTGAGGCGTTGGTTAGGCAGGATGTGGTTAGCCATATTCGCGATATATCGACATCAGGGGGCCTAATGGCGAGAAAAGGGTCGTACGCGCTCCTGGCGGGGGCCGCGGTCGCCGCCGCGGCGGCCGGGGCGTGGGTGGCACGGGACATCAGGGCCTCGCTCGGCGCGGCGCCCTCGGGTGAGCGGGCGTTACGGGTCCGGCGGTCGCCCCAGTTCGGCGGGACCGCTTTCCGCAACACGGTGCCGGCCGACGTGGTGCCGCCGGGAACGCGGGCGAAGGTCCTGCGGGAACTGCTCTTCGGCAAGCAGACGCGCAAGCCCGCCGTACCCGTGCCGGTCGTGACCCCGCGCTCCGGCGGCCCGGCGGCGGAGGGACTTCAGGTCACCTGGTTCGGGCACGCGACCGCACTGGTGGAGATCGAGGGACGCCGGGTGCTGTTCGACCCGGTGTGGAGCGACCGTTGCTCGCCCGTCCCGCTGGTCGGGCCGCGCCGGCTGCATCCGATGCCGCTGCCGATGGACCGGCTCCCGCACCTCGACGCGGTGGTGATCTCCCATGACCACTACGACCACCTCGACATGGCCACGATCCGGGAGCTCACCCGCACCCGGGCGGTGCCGTTCCTGGTGCCGCTGGGCATCGGCGCCCACCTGGAGAAGTGGGGCGTGCCGTCCGCGCGGATCGTCGAGCTCGACTGGGAGGAGGAGGCCGTCATCGCGGGCCTGCGGTTCGTCGCGACGGCCGCGCGGCACTTCTCCGGACGTTCCCTGGCGCGCAACCCGACCCTGTGGAGCTCCTGGGTCGTCGCCGGACAGCGGCGGCGGGTGTTCTACACGGGTGACTCCGGCTACTTCGACGGCTACGCGGCGATCGGCGCCGCGCACGGGCCCTTCGACCTGACGTTGATCCAGATCGGTGCGTACAGCCCCGCCTGGCCCGACATCCACATGAGCCCGGAGGACGCCGTCACCGCCCACCTCGACCTGCGCGGCGGGGTGTTCCTGCCGGTGCACTGGGGCACCTTCTCGCTCTCCTACCACTCCTGGCGGGACCCGGTCGACCGGCTGTGGCGCGAGTCGAAGGACCGGGGCGTACGGCTGGCCGTACCCAGGCCGGGGGAGCGGATCGACGTGGACGACCCGCCTCCGGTCGACGGCTGGTGGCAGACCCTGGCCCCCGCCTGAGCCCCACCTGTGCCGGTCGGCCGCCGTCGGGCCGCCGACCGGCACAGGCGCCTGGTGACCGGGGTCAGCCGGGCGGGGTCTGGCCGTTCTTCGCGACCGGGACGGCGAGCTGGTTCGCTCCGGTGAGCGTCACGGTCTCGGCCGGAAGATTCCCGAGCACCGGGTTGAGGTGCCTCAGGGAGAGGGTCACGGGTGTGATGGCCGGCGCGACGATGTCGTACTTCTCAAGGTCTATCCACCGCACGATGTTCAGCACGTCGGCCGGAATGACGTCGCCGGCCTTCTGCACGGGCACGCAGAGCTGGCGGGAGAAGGTGACCTGCGCGGACTGTGTGGGGATCTTCCCGACCAGGACCGGGTTGAGCTGCCTGAGGCTCAGCTGCCGGTTCATCGAGGTGTTCGGGGTGATCCCGTAGCACTTGAGGTCGATGTGCGAGACGAGCGACAGCACCTCCGTGGGCGGGATCACGTTGTTCTTCGCGACCGGGACGCACAGGTGCTGCGGCACGTTCACGGCGACCTGCTTGCGCGGCAGGTCCTGGAGCACCGGGTTGAGGTGGTTGAGCACGAGCGACGTGTTCGCCGAGGTCCCGGTGATCCGGTAGCACGACAGGTCGACGTACTTGATGAAGTCGAGGGCCGGCGTCGGCGGCTGCACGTTGTTCTTCGCGACCGGGACGCACAACTGCTCCCGGGGGCCGAGGTTGACCTGCTCGACGGGCAGGTTGGCGAGCACCGGGTTGAGGTGCCGCAGCGTGAGCGTGGTGGCCGGCGGCTGGTACGTGTTGGTCTTGAAGCACTCCAGGTCGAGGTTCGACACGAACGCCTTCGGCGTCGGCAGCGCCAGCGCGGTGGCGGGCGGCGCGACGAGGAACGCCACGGCGACCATCCCGAGAACAGCCGATAACAGACGCCGGACCATCGGCTTCGTACCCCTGCGATCCCCGTTGACGGAACTGTTCATTGCTCCTCCTTTGGGCTGGATCGTGCCTGACGCCCCTGACTCTCTGCCGATGTTCGCGGCCTGACAAGATGACTGTCCGTTCCTGGCCACTCACGGCGAAGGCCGGCGGTTTCGCCGGCCTTCGCCCAGGTGACGAGGGGGGTTCGTGATTCTGGCCGGTGTCTTCGGGGCCGGTGTGGCCGCCCGGGTCACCGGTTCACGGTCAGTTCTTCGGCAGCCTGCCCAGGCCGCGGGCGAGAATGGTGGCGGTGTCGGCGATGACCTTGTCGTCGTAGACGCCGTCGGCGGCCCGGCGGTTGGTGTAGATCGACATGATGATCGGGGCGGCGGCCTTGTCGGGCCAGATGACGGCGATGTCGTTGGCGACGCCGTACGCGCTGCCGGTGCCGGTCTTGTCGCCGATGGTCCAGGACTTGGGCAGGCCGGCGCGGATGCGCGCGTCGCCGGTCTCGCTCGCGCGCAGCCAGCCGTTCAGCGTCGCCCGGTCCTTCGGGTTCAGCGCGTCACCGGCCGTGACCTTGCTGAGGTCGCGGGCCATCGCCCTGGGAGTGGTGGTGTCCCGCCTCTCCTTGGGGGTCCAGTCGTTGAGCTCGGTCTCCCAGCGGTCCAGGCGGGAGATCGGGTCCTTCAGGGTGCGGAGGTACCGGGTCAGCCCCGCGGGGCCGCCGAGCTGCTTCAGCAGCATGTTGCCGGCGGTGTTGTCGCTGCGGGTGATGGCCGCCTTGCACAGCTGGGCGACGGTCAGCCCGTCCGCCACGTGGTTCTCGGTGATCGGGGAGCCCGGCTTCACCTCCGCGGCCGTCCAGCGGACGACTCGCTCCATCAGTCCCGGGTCGGAGGTGCGGGCCTTGTGCAGCACGGCGGCGGCGGCCATCGCCTTGAAGGTGGACAGCATCGGGAAGAGCTCGCCCGACCGGTAGGCCACCGTCTTCCCGGTGGCCAGGTCGATGGCGTATCCGCCGATACGTCCCTTGTGGGATGCCTCCAGCGCGCGTAGCGCCCGCCGGGTGGCGGCCTCGCCGGTCGACGGCGCCCGCAGATCGCCGAGGACCGCCTGCCCGCGCACCGCTGCCGGCGGGGCCGAGGCCGAGGCGGTGCTCCCGCCGTAGACGGCGCCGCCCGCCAGAAGGGCGACCGTCAACGCGGTCGCCTTCAGCGCGGTCGGGAAGCGGCGGGGATTGCGGTGGGTCATGCGACGTCCTTGCTCTCGTCCGTCAGAGGGCAGGAGCAAAGCAGAGCGGATCGATCGGTGTCCAATAAGGATATTGGGAAGAGATCGATATCGATTCACGTATGAACACAGTTCAGACACGCCGCCGACCGTGCCTCGACGTCCGGCCGGCGCGCCCCCGTCCGCCCGCCGCGAACGCCGGGGCGTCGGGGCGGGATCTAGTTCGGGCGGCTGTACAGGTAGAGGCCCTTGGCCAGGGTGGTGGTGCGCTTCACCGATTCCTGCCAGCTCGCGCCGGCCGGGTGGGCGGTGAGCAGCACGATGATCAGCCGGTCGCCCGTGCCGACCAGCCCCGTCGTGTGGAGTACGGGACGGCCCAGGTCGGGCACCACCGGCAGGGCGGCTTGTTCGGGCACCGACGCGGCGGGGCGGGCGGCCCGCTCGGTCACCGAGGTGGTGGAGGCGGTCACCGAGGTGGTGGAGGCGGTCACCGAGGTGGTGGAGGCGCGGGCGCACGGGACGGGAGGCGTGGTGCCGAAGCCCGACCAGCCCTGCTTCACCGCCCACGGCCGGGGGACCGCGTCCGGGATGCCGAAGGACTGGTCGAACCCGTCGGTGCCGCACTTGGCCGCCTTGCGCAGGTGGCCGAGGATGAGACCGCTGACCTTGGGGTCGGCCCGGTCGAGCAGGTAGCGGTAGGTCCGGGTGATGTCGGAGGCGCTGATCGCGGTGTAACCCCAGAAGCCCGGCTTGTACTCGGGCGGCGGGGTGGTGTCGGCGAGCTGCAGCTTGCGGGCCATCCGCTGGATGATCTGCTTCTGGCCGCCGCGCTGCCACAGGGTGGTCGCCGCATTGTCGTCGCTGGCCCGCAGCATGACCTTGAGCAGGGCCTGGTCCTGCGGGGTCACCGACTTCCTCGACTCCAGGAAGTCGATCGCCATCAAGATCTTGACCACCGAGGCCGATCTGAACGGGCGGTGGGAGTTCCGATGCGAGGTGATCTTTCCGGTCTTGCGGTCGAAGACGACGTAACCGGCGGTGGTGCCCGGCGGCACCTTCGGCTGCTTCGGCCGCGCTGCTGTACGGGTGGCCGATGTGGTGGCCGGGGTGGTGGCCGGGGTGGCGGCCGGGGTCGGGGTCGCCTCGGCGACCCGACCGCTCCCAGGCGCGGCCGCCGCCTCGGTCTCCGATGCCGCGGGCGCGCACGCCGCGACGAGAGGTACGGCTGCCACGGCGGCTACCAACGGTTTAAATCGCATCATTCGGAAATGACTACCAGATCACGTGATGCTTCGCGATCTGGTAGATATCAGGACTGGCGTTCCAGCACCACCACGGGGATCTCCCGGGCCGTCTTCCGCTGGTAGTCGTCATAGTCGGGCCAGACGGCGGTCATGGTCCGCCACATGTCGGCCTTCTCCTCCGGCGTCGCCGTACGGGCCCTCGCCGTGAACCTGTCGCCCTTGACCTGTACCTGCACCTCGGGGTCGGCCGTGAGGTTGAGGTACCACAGGGGTGGTGCGTCGTCGCCGCCCTTGGACGCGACGACCAGGTAGTCGTCGCCGTACTTCTGGTAGATGAGCGGGGAGTTGCGCCGTTTGCCGGTCTTGCGGCCGGTGGTGGTGAGGATCAGCGTGACGGTGCCGTTCCAGTCGTGGCCCTCCTCGCCGTCGGTCTCCTGGTATCGCTTGACGTGCTCTTCCCCGAATAGCATGTGCGGTCCCGTCATGGTCGTGGTCGGTCGTGAGTCACCTACCCCAGGGAACGGTGTCCCTCCCATTCGTCCTCCAGCGCGGAGTGCACGATGGAGTCGCGCCAGGCGCCCCTGGCCCGCACGTGGTGGCGGATCCTGCCCTCCTCCACCATGCCCGCGACCAGCATGGCGAGCTGGGCGGCGGTGTTGGCGGGAGACCGGGCGCCCCAGAGCCTGTGCAGTCCGAGCGAGGTGAAGCCCAGGTGGAGCATCAGCCGGACGAGGTCGGTGCCCATGCCCCGGCCCCAGTGGTCGGGCCGCAGGCCGAGGCCGATCTCCGCGCTGTGCGGATGGTCGATCTCGATGCTGATCCTGGCGACTCCGATCACCTCCCCGGTGTCCACCTCGGTGGCGGCGAGGACATAGAGCCGGCGGGGTTCCGTCTCCGCCGTCCGCAGCGCCTCGGCCACGATCTCGGCGACCTCTTCGTGGGTGCGTGGCTCGAAGGGCAGATGCTCGGTGGCGGCCGGGTCGCCGTAGACCGCGTGCAACGCGTCGACGTCGTCGGGGGCCACTTCGCGCAGCCCCAGCCGTTTTCCGGTGATCTCAACACCGCGCATGGGCCCGACGCTAACCCCTCAACCGCCGCAGAGCCAGTGATCGACGGGAACGATGACCCTTTTGTCCAATTGGGCGTCACGTGTGCTTGTATTGGGGCGTGCTTGACCCCGAGGGTGACGAGTGACGCGTCGTGGCCCCGTCGTAGCCGGGCTCATGCTGACCATGGCCCTGTCGGCGATGGACCAGACCATCGTGGCGACCGCCGTACCCGCCGTCGTCCGCGACCTCGGCCAGTTCTCGCTCTTCCCCTGGGTGATCGCCGCCTACATGCTCACGCAGGCCGTGTGCACACCGATCTACGGGAGGCTGGCCGACGTCAGGGGCCGCAAGCCGATGCTCCTCACGGGCACCTCGATCTTCCTCGCCGGTTCGCTGCTGGCGGGCGTGGCCTGGAACATGCCGATGCTTATCGTGGGCCGTGCCGTACAGGGCGTCGGGGCCGGGGCGATCCAGGCGATCACGCAGACCGTCGCGGGCGACCTCTACCCGATCCAGGAGCGGGGGCGGATCTCCGCCCTGTTCGGCACGGTGTGGGGGGTGTCCGCGCTGGCCGGGCCCGCGATCGGCGGAGTGCTCTCCGAGTTCGCCTCGTGGCGGTGGATCTTCCTGCTCAACCTACCGGTGGGCGCCGCCGCCCTGGTGGTCATCACGATCTGGCTGCGCGAGACCGTGCCGCTCCGGACGGACGCGCAGCGCCTGGACCTCGCGGGCACCGCGCTGCTCGCGGGTGCGATCGTCGCCATCATGCTGGGCCTGCAGACGGCGGCCTGGTGGCTGATCCCCTGTGGGATCGCGCTGGCAGCCGGCTTCGGCTGGTGGGAGAGGCGGGCCGCCGAGCCGCTGATCCCGCCGTGGATCTGGCGTGATCGGATGCTGCTCGGCACCTTCCTGGGCAGCGCGGTGGTCGGCATGGTGCTGATCGCGCCGACCGTCTTCCTGCCGACCTACGCGCAGGGCGTGCTGGGCGCGGGCGCGGTCGCCGCGGGGTTCGCGCTGGCGGTGCAGTCGGTCGGGTGGCCGGTGGCCGCGGCGCTCTCGCCGCGCCTCTACATGAGGTACGGCTTCCGCGACACGGGCCTGACCGGGCTGACCCTCGTCCTCGTCTCCGGAGTGATGTTCGCCCTGCTCTCACCGTCGTCCTCGGTCGCCTACGCCGGGGTGTGCGCCCTCGTCAACGGCGCGGGACTCGGCCTGCTCTCGGTCTCCACGCTGGTGGGCGCGCAGTCCGTGGTGGGCAGGGGGCAGCGCGGGGTGGTCACGGGCGGCGTGGTGTTCTTCCGGATCGCCGGCGGCGCGCTGGGCACCGCGATCTTCGCGGCGGTGGCCGGGGCGAGCCTCGCCGAGCGGGCCGGTTCGGTCGACGAGGCCGCCCGCGCACTGAACGGCGCCGGTCCCGGGGTCGAGGGGGTCAGGCTGGCCCTGGCCGGCGCGGTGCACAACGTCTTCCTCACCATGATCGTGATCACCGTGATCGGCTTTCTCGTCATGCTCATCGTCCCCCGGCGAGGCGTGCCCGAGATCACATCCTGACATCGGCCCGTCCGCATCGCGGTGGTGCCCGCCCTGCTGTTTCCGCGCCCTGGGGTGGCCTACGTCCCGTGGACGCCCGCCGCCTGAAACCCGCTTGCCCGACGGCACCCGGTCCGGGCGTCTCCGTCTGGTCGACGGCGATTCGAACGCGCACAGCTTGATCGCGCGCCGAGAAGCTGGAGGATGCCGGTATGGAGATCGAATCGCTGCCGCTCGGCCGCCGGGTGCCCTTCGCCGTGCACGCCGAGGAACCCCCGCCAGACCGGCCGGCCATCTCGCCCGGCGCGGGCGCGAGCACCTGATGCGGGTCACGACGGTGATCGGCCCCGGGCTCACGGCAGGTCCCGAGTCGGTGGGCGAGCTCGCCGACCGCGAGTCCGCCGCGCTCGGCGTGACCGGCCGTGTCCTGACCGCGCCCGACGTCACCGCCCTCGCGGCGGCCCTCGGCACGGCGGTCCCCGAGGAGGCGCTGGTGGTGCTGCCGGGACCGGAGCCCGCCGCCAGGGAGCTGATGGCCGGGACGGGACCGCACACCGGGCGGACCGTCTGGCTCGACCTCCACCGCACCGGGCCCGTTCCGGTCGCGAAGGGCTCGGCCCACCTGTACGGCAGGGGCCTCGCGGGAGTGACGTGGGCCGTGCGGCACGCCGTACACCGGCTGCGCGTGCCCGCGCGCAGGATCGCGTACGGCGGGCATCTCGACCAGTGGGCGGACCTGCGGCTGCCCGCCCCGCCGGGTGAGCCGCCGGGTGACCCGATGGCCGGGCCGTTCGACGGGCGAGTGGGCGGGCCACCGGTGGTGGTGTTGCTGCACGGCGGTTACTGGCGGTCCATCTGGGGGGCCGACCTGATGGACGCGCTGGCCATCGATCTCGCCGGTCGTGGTCTCGCGGTCTGGAACCTGGAGTACCGCCGTCCCGACCTGCACGGGTGGGCGGCCACCACCGCCGACGTCGCCGCCGGGATCGCCGCCGTGGCGCGGGCGGGGCTGGAGCGGGGGCCGCTCGTCCTGCTCGGGCACTCGGCGGGCGGGCAACTCGCGTTCCGGGCCGCCGCCGACGAGCCCGGCCGGGTGGCGCTGGCGGTCTCGCTCGCCGGTGTGCTCGACCTGGTGGAGGCGGAGCGGCGGTTCTCCGGTGCCGGGGCGGTCGAGGGCGCGCTCGGCGGCACCGCGGACGCGCTCCCGGACGTCTACGCCGCCGCCAGCCCGATCACGCGCCTGCCGCTGGGCGTTCCGCAGCTCGTCGTGCAGGGCGCCGGTGACGACCCCGACCTGGTCGACACGGCCCGCAGGTACGCCCGCGCGGCCGGCGCGGCGGCGGTCCACCTCGAACGGCCCGGCGATCACTTCGCGGTCATCGACCCGTCGCGCCCCGTCTGGCGGGAGACGGCCGAGCTGATCATCGCCCGGCTGGCAGGGTGATCCGGTGCCGGGCGCTCAGGGGTTCAGCAGGCCGGCCTCGTGGGCGATGATCGCGATCTGCACGCGGTTGGCCGCGTCCAGACGGGTGAGAACGGCGCTCACGTGGGCCTTGACCGTGCCTTCCACCAGGTGCAGGCGGCGGGCGATCTGGGCGTTGGAGAGCCCGGAGCCGACCAGGCCCAGCACCTCGCGCTCGCGGGGGGTGAGGGCGGCGATCCGGGCGCGGGCGGCGGCCTCGCGGCTCATCCGGCCGCCGCTGAGCTGCGCGATGACCCGCTGGGCTATCCGGGGCGAGAGGTAGGCGGCGCCGTCGGCGACCGCGTGGATGCCGGCCAGCAGTTCGCGTGGATCGCCGGACTTGAGAAGGAATCCGCCGACCCCCTCGTCGAGCGCCCTGGCGATGTACTCGTCCTCCCCGAAGGTGGTCAGCATCACCACGGTCGTGCCGGGCGCGACCACGCGCAGCTCCGCGGCGGCGGCCAGGCCGTCGAGGCCGGGCATCCGGATGTCGAGCAGGGCCACGTCCGGCCGGTGGGCGAGCACCTGGTCGACCGCCGCACGTCCGTCCCCGGCCTCGGCGACCACCTCGATCTCCGGGTCGGCGGCGAGGATGGCCCGCACCCCCGCCCTGATCATGGCCTCGTCGTCGGCCAGCAACACCCGGATCACCGAACCTCCTCCGACGCCGAGTCCGACCGTTTCGACCCGGAGTACACGTGATCGGCGTTCCCCGCCCCGGCCGGCGGGGAAGTCGGGGCCTCCGGTCTGGAGGAGGTGCGGCAGATGGGGGTCATCGAATCCTTCACCATGGGAGACGGGATCTCTCGTCGTGCACCGGGGGAGGAGGTCAACGTGCTCCGTCCCCGGATGGAAAGCGGGCCGTGAGGCGGAACACGCCGGATCTGGCCGAAGCCTCGAAGGTGCCGCCCGCCAGCCGTACGCGCTCGTGCAGGCCGATCAGGCCGAGGCCGCCGCCGTTCGGGCGGGCGGGCCGCGACTCGGGGGCGCGGTTGGTGACGGTCACCGCGATCTCGGCGCCCGCACTGGCCAGCTCGATGATCACGGGAGCCCCGGACGCGTGCTTTGTGGCGTTGGTCAGAGCCTCCTGCACCACGCGGCTCGCCGTGCGGTCGCGAAGCGAGCCGTCGCCGCGCAGCTCGGCCCGCACGCCGTATCTCCTGGCCCGTTCGACGATCTCCGTGACGCTCTCCACCGGCGGGGTCACCGGCGCCCGGTCCTCCTCGCGGAGCACGCCGATGACCTGCCTGAGGCGTTCGGTGGTGTCGGCGGCGGCGATCCTGAGGTCACCGGCGGTCCTGCGGTGCCGCTCGCCGAGATCGGGCGCGACCTCCAGGGCGGCGGCGCGGAGCGCGATGAGGGCGAGGTCGTGGCCGATCGAGTCGTGCATGTCGTGGGCGATCCGGTTGCGCTCGCGGAGCCTGGCCTGCCCGGTCGCCAGTTCCCGCTCGCGGACGCGCGCCTCGGCGCGCTGCCAGGCCATCCGGCCGATCGCATAGGGGAGCAGGCCGCTCAGCAGGGCGCCCGAGAGCACCGGTATCCAGAAGCCGGCGATCGCCGCGTTCCCCGCCGGGGCGAAGGAGACGATGAGGATCGCGAACAGGCCGCCACCCAGGATCGCGGCGTAGGCCAGCAGGGCGGTCCGGGCGCGGTCCATCCGGCGGCCGGCCCCGTAGCCGAACACGACGATCGCGAGGGTGAGCCCGTTCAGCGGGCCGAGCCGCATCGTGTCCAACTGCTCCAAGCCCCACGGGTCCACCGTGGCCAGGCTCTCGTTCACGCTCCACGCGCCGGCCGCCAGCGCGATCATCATGGCGGTCAGCGGGGACCGCCGGCGCAGCAGCATCGCGGCCGTCACGGCGGCCACCCCGACGACGCTCATCGTGACCCCGGCGACGTCCGAGCCCTCGTCCCACCAGGACGGCACGGCGGGGGACAGCCCCGCGGGCAGGCCCAGCAGGGCCCAGAGCGCCACGTCACGCACGCCAAGCCGGTGGTTCGTCACGCTGCGACGTTACTAGGCGGCCGGCACCGCTCACCTCTGCCGGTCGTCACCCGCCACCCCCGACGAAAGTCAGGGGTGCGGCGTCCCACGCGGGCCGATCTCATCGTTTCCCGTGCGGCGGGGGGGTATCGCATCATGAGGCGCACCCATGAGAGGGGTGGCACGATGATCGCACCGGCGACCTCGGAAGAGCGTCCCGCCTCGATTCGGAGGCCAGGGCGTCCCGTCATGGTCCGGGGGCCAGGGCGTTCCGCCACGGGTCTGGGGCGGCGTCGGGCGGCCCGATCCCGGGGGTCGGCCGTGGCATGCCGTACACACCGCGAAGGGAAACGGAGGACCACGTGGAGGTCTCGATCGTCGGCGCCGGCCTGGTCGGCTGCCTGCTGGCGTGCTTTCTGGCACGCCGGGGCCACACCGTCACGCTGTACGAGCGGCGGCCCGACCCGCGGGAGGCGGGCGCGGAGCGCGGCAGGTCGATCAACCTGGCGATCTCCGAGCGGGGTGTCGACGCGCTGCGCCGGGTCGGCCTGGATCAGGCGGTGCTGTCGGCCGCCCTGCCGATGCCCGGCCGTATGATGCACGCCCCGGACGGCACGCTGAGCTTCCAGCCCTACAGCGCGGACGGCAGGCGGGCGATCAACTCCATCAGCCGCGGCGACCTGAACCGCACCCTCCTCGATGCCGCCGCCGAACTCCCCGGCCTCCGGCTGCGCTTCTCCCACCGGCTCGTCGGGCTCGACGTGGACGACGGCGAGATGGAGTTCGACACCCCGGAGGGCCGGGTGACCTGTCGCTCCCCGGTGGTGATCGGCGCCGACGGGGCCTTCAGCGCGGTCCGGGCGGCCCTCCAGGTGCGACCGGGGTTCGACTTCAGCCAGGAGTTCCTCGACTACGGCTACAAGGAGCTGAGCATCCCGCCCGCCGACGGCGGCTACGCCATGGACCCCGGGGCGCTGCACATCTGGCCGCGCGGCCGGTCCATGATGATCGCCCTGCCGAACCCCGACCGCTCGTTCACCTGCACCCTGTTCTGGCCCAAGCGTGACTTCGCCGACGCCTCCCGGATCGCCGACGTGTTCGCCGCCGCCTATCCCGACGCCCACGCCCTGATGCCCGGCCTGGAGGACGACTACCGCCACAACCCCGTCGGCCACCTGGTCACCATCCGCTGCTCGCCCTGGCAGGTGCGCGGCGCGAACGCGGTCGTCGCCCTGGTCGGTGACGCGGCCCACGCCATCGTCCCCTTCTACGGTCAGGGGGCCAACTGCGGCTTCGAGGACTGCGTCGAGCTGGACCGGTGCCTGGCGGAGACCTCCGACGACTTCGCCGCCGCGCTGCCCCTCTTCGAACGGCGGCGCAAGCCCAACGCGGACACCATCGCCGAACTGGCGCTCGCGAACTTCATCGAGATGCGCGACAAGGTCGCCTCCCGCGTGTTCCTCGCCCAGAAGCGGGTCGAGCACGGGCTGGAACGGCTGCTCCCCGGGCGCTACGTCTCCAGGTACGAGATGGTGTCGTTCAGCACCGTGCCGTACGCCGAGGTGCAGCGGCGGATCGCCCGCCAGCGGCGGTGGGTGGCGGCCGTGGCGGGCGGCTGCCTGCTGGGCGCGGCCGTCGCGGCACGGCGGGTGCTGCGCCGTTAGGCCGGGCTCGTCGCGCGGCGGGTCAGGAGCGGATGACGTGACCCGCCTGGACGACCAGCGTGATCTCCGTCTCCGGCGACGCCAGCCGGGTGACGTCGGAGAGCGGATCGTGGCGGGTCAGGAGCAGGTCGCCGTGGGCGCCCGGGGCGAGCACGCCCAGTCTCCCCTCCTGGCCGAGCAGCCGGGCGGCGGTCGTCGTGGCGGAGCGCAGGACCGCGCCCGGGGTCTGGACCTGCGCGCGGAGCCGGAACTCGGCCGGCTGCCTGACCCGCATCGGGCCGAGCAGGTCGGTGCCGAAGGCGATCGCGACACCGGCCCGGTCGGCGATCTCCAGGGCGTGCAGGCCGCCGTCGAGCACCTCGAAGACCTTGGCATGGCTCTCGGGGGCGAGCCCGTGGCGTTCCCCCTCCTCGGCGAGCGCGGCATAGGTGACCAGCGTGGGCACGAAGAAGGCGTCCCGGTCGAGGAACAGGCCCAGCACGGGTCCGTCGATCAGGTTGCCGTGCTCGACGGTGCGCACGCCGAGCCGCAGGGCCCGTTCCACCGCGAGCGAGGTGTAGGCGTGCCCGGCGCAGTACAGACCGGCGGCGGCCGCCTCCTCGACGGCGGCGGCGATCTCCTCGTCGGAGAACTGCGTGGAGTCGATCCGGTCGGTCAGGCTGGACACCCCGCCGGACAACATGAGCTTGATGTGCCGGGCCCCGCGCCGCACCTCGTCCCGTACGGCACGCCGTACCTCGGTGACGCCGTCGCAGACCCGGCCGAGCCCCGGGGTCCACGGGTGCGGGTCGTACAGGAGTTGCCCGGCGGCGCGCAGGTCGCCGTGGCCGCCGGTCTGGGAGAGGGCCTTGCCGCCGGCGAACAGCCGCGGGCCGGGCAGCAGCCCTTCGTCGACGGCCCTGGCCAGGCCGTCGTCCGCGCCCGCCATGTCGCGCACGGTCGTGAAGCCGCGGTGCAGCATGGCACGGAGCTCCACCGCCGCGTGCGCGGTGACGTAGGCGGGCGACCGCATGGTGAGCGCGTGCTCGTCGGCGGTGTAGGCGGTGACGTGCACATGGCAGTCGATGAGCCCGGGCAGCGCGAACCGCCCGGACGCGTCGATCTCCGCCGGGTCCACCGGGGTGCCGGGGTCGGCGGCGACCTCGGCGATCATCCCGTCCTCGACGCGCAGGCGCACATCTCGCCGGACCGACTCGGCGACCGGGTCGACGATCGCGGCGTGCCGTACGGTGAGCGACCCTCCGCGCACGGCTAGGCGGGCTTCGCGGTCGAGCCGTCGGCCAGCATCAGGCCGTAGTCGCCGGGCGTCACGTTGGTCAGCGGTTCGCGGCCGAGGACCAGGATGCTCGGCTCGTAAGGGGCGGTGAGCACTTCGAGCTCCTCGGAGGTGAAGGGGCTGACGATGCGGGCCAGCACCGTGCCCTTGGGGATCCGCTCGCCGATCTGAGCGGCGCCGTAGCTGGACAGCATCGTACCGCCGACGGTGGGGCGCAGCACGGTGAGAGTCTCCACCACGACCTGGCCGGGCGGCGGCGGCACCGGCGCGCCGGGGAGCATGCCGAGGGCGCGCAGCACGTTGAGGGTGCCGCCGATGCCCCTGTCCAGGAACTCCTCGATCCGCTGGCCGCCGCCGCCCAGCTCGCTGACCATGCAGGCGATCCCCTGCTCCAGCGCCCAGCCGGTGGCCGAGCCGGGGTACGGCTTGCCCTTGTAGAGGACGGAGCAGCCGAACGCGCGTGACATCTCGGCGCCCGCGTCGTGGATGTAGGCGTAGTCGACGGTGGCCAGGATGCCGCCCGAGTGGAAGTCGATGAAGTGGTCGGCGCCCGAGAGGATCTCGCACAGGACCGCTGCGACCTGCTCGGTGACGGTGCCCGTGCGGGTCCCGGGGAAGATCCGGTTGAGGTTCACGCCGTCGATCGGGGTGTTCCTGGTCAGCGCCTGGAGGGCGTAGGGGTTGGCGACGGGGACCGCGACGATCGTGCCGCTCAGCTCGGCGGTGTCGATGGTCTCGACGATGCGGCGCACCGTCTCCGAACCCATCGGCTCGTCGCCGTGAATGCCGCCGAACAGCACCAGGCGCGGGCCGGGAGCCGCGCCGCGCAGGGTGTGGACGGTCAACTCCAGCAGATGCCCGGCGAGGGTGGTGACGGGTACCTGCTCGACGGTGTGGGCGGCGGTCATAGGGAAGATCCTTCCTTGGCGGGACGGCGGGAGCCGGTGAGCGTCGCGAAGACGCCGGAGCGGGCCAGCAGCAGGGCGACCAGGCCCGCGATCACCAGGGCTGCGGCGATCAGCAGCGTGGAGAGGGCGGCCAACGTCGGATCCTGATATTTCTGCATGTAGACGAACATCCAGACGGGCAGGGTGTTCTGGTCGGGGGCCAGCAGGAAGACGGTCATGTCGATCTCGTCGAAGCTGACCACGAAGGCGAACAGGGCGGCGGCGACCAGCGCCGGCCGGATCTGCGGCAGGGTGGCGAGCCGGAAGGCGCGCAGCGGCGCCGCGCCGAGGTCCTTGGCGGCGGCCTCCAGGGTGACGTCGGCCCGCATCAGCGCGGCGGTGACCACGATCACCACGAACGGCAGGATGATCACGACATGGGTGGCGATCAGCCCGCCGATCCCGCCGAACAGACCCAGCCGGTGCAGGTAGATGAACCCGGCGAAGCCGAAGGCCACCTTCGGCACGACGGTGGGGGACAGGGTGAGGGTCTCCAGCACCCGTCTGCCCGGTGGCCGGTGCCGTACGAGGGCGGTGGCGGCGGCCGTGCCGATGACCATGCTGACGGCCGTCGCGCAGATCGCCACCTCCAGGCTGAGTACGGCGGCCGCGCCCAGCCCCGGCTGCTGGAAGAGGTTGGCGTACCACTTGGTGGACAGACCGGGCGGCGGCCAGGTGCCGAAGGACACCGAGGAGAAGGAGTTGATCACGACGATGACCAGCGGCAGCAGGACGAACACGTAGACCGCCGCCAGCCACACCCCCCAGCCGCCCGCGCCCGGCGGGGTCGCGGCCCCGGCCGTGACCCCGCCCTGCTCCGCCCGTCCCATCCGGCGCTGCGTCCAGCCGAAGAGCGCCAGCGCGACGGCGGCCAGGATCAGCAGGGCGTACGAGGACACCGCGGCCAGCGGCCAGTCCACGTTGTTGACGTTGTCGTAGATGTCGGTGGCCAGGACGGCGACCCGGCCGCCGCCCAGCAGGCTCGGCGTCGCGAACGAGCTGATCGACAGCGCGAAGACGAGCTGCGCCCCCGCGATGAGGCCGGGAGCCGTCAACGGGAGGGTGACCATGCGGAACCGCCGCCACGCGCCGGCCCCGAGATCGCCCGCCGCCTCGCCCAGCGCCGGATCGACCTGGCCGAGCGCGCTGGTGATGGGGAAGACCATGAAGGGGAGCAGGATGTGGACCAGCGCGATGACGACCGAGGTCCGCTGGTAGAGGATCTCGACCGGGCCCAGACCGAAGGCGCCGAGCAGGCCGTTGAGCGCGCCGCTGTCGCCGAGTACCAGCTCCCAGCCGTAGGTCCTGGCGACCACGCTGGTCAGCAGCGGCGCGAAGATGACGAACATGCCCACGTAACGCCAGCCGGAGCGGCGGACGCGGTGCAGCGCGTAGGCGGTGGGATAGCCGACGAGCACGGCGGCGACCGTGGTGATCACGCCGAGCTGCACGGTCTCCCAGACGATGTTCCAGTGGTAGCCGCTGGTCAGGAACGACCGCCAGGTGGCGATGGTGCCGCCGACGTCGCCGCCACCGGGCACGTACTGGTGGAAGCTGTACTCCAGCAGCGTGAGCATGGCCCCGACGAACACGACGGCCAGCACGACGATGGCAGGCGCCGCGAGGAGATAGGCCGTGCGGTGCCGGGCGAACCGGTCCCTCATCAACCCGCCTCCCTCAGATTCGCGAGGCGATGTCGGTCTCCCAGCGTCGCTGCCACTCGGCGTTGTGCGTGCCGACGATGGTGTAGTCGACGTCGATGAAGCCCTTCCTGGTCGCCGGGGAGAAGGCCGGGAGTCTGGCCAGGTCCGCCGGGATCTTCGCCTTGGTGTTGGCGGGGGTCTCGATGCTCGTCTCCGCCCAGCGCTGCGACCATCTGGGGGAGATCATCTCGTTGATCATGTCGTTGATCGCCTCAAGCTGGTTGGGCGTGGAGCCTTCGACGGCCTGGAGGTAGACGGGCAGCGGGATCGCGCCCTCGCTGGGCACCACGTAGTTGAGCGGCGCGCCGGAGTTGATCCACTGCTGGCCGGTGCCGGCGAAGTAGCCGGTCAGCGTGGCGGTGCCGTTGCTGAGCACGTTGAGGTACTGCGGATTCGACTCCACCAGCAGCCGGATCTGCTTGGCCTCGCGTTCCCAGAGCTGCCAGCCGGGCTCCATGTTCGACAGGCCGCCGCCGTTCAGCTTGGCGGCCATGAACACCGCGTACCAGGGGAACTGCAGGAAGGTGACCTGCTCGCGGAAGGCGTGGTCCCAGAGCGCGGACCACGACGTGGGCGGTTTGGGCGCCTTGTCACGGTTGTAGAGCAGGCCGAGCTGGTCGGCGCCGATGCCGATGCCGTACCCGTCCTCGCGCCGGAACCTCTCGTCGATGTCGGCCGCGTTGAACATCGCGGAGTAGTCGAGCTTGGCCCACATGCGGTCCGCGACGCCCTGCACCGAGCTCTGCGCGTTGAAGAAGCCGAAGTTCACCAGCGGCTGGTCGGGCGCGGCCTTCTTCTGCGCCAGCATCCGGGTGTAGCCGACCGTGTTGGACTGCTCGTAGACCTCGATCTGCACGCTGGGATGCGAGCGCATGTACTCCGCCGCGAACTCCTTGGGCATCTTGCCGAGGTCGCCGCCGAGGAAGGCGAACATGGTCACCTTGAGCTTGCCGCCGGAGCCGTTCTGGCCCGCGCTCGGCCCGGTGGCCGGTCCTCCCGGGTTGACCTCGCCGCACGCCGAGGCGAGCGCGAGTCCGGCGGCGCCGGCCAGCAGACCCCGCCGGGAGATGGAACGTTCCTGCATCGCCGCCTCCATGATCATTTGTCCAGGACGACGGCGGCGCCGGCATCCCACCCGATCTCGACCTCGTCCCCGACGGAGAAGGGCGTGCCCGTCTCCTCTCGCTGCTCGGCGATCACCAGCAGCCCCGGCGGCAGCCGGACGTGGTAGCGGGTGCTCGCCCCCTGGAAGATCACGTCCTCCAGCCGGCCGCGGAACCGGTTGGCGAACCGGGGAGCGACCCGCTCGGCGACCGTGACGTGCTCGGGCCGCACCGAGACCGTACGGCCGGACCGGGGGATCTTGATGCCGACGCCGTCCACGTCCAGGACATCGCCCCGCGGGGAGCCCTCGAACAGGTTCGTGTCGCCGAGGAACGTCGCGGTGAAGACCGTCTCCGGCGCCCGGTAGAGGTCGGCGGGGGCCCCGACCTGCTCGATCCGGCCCTCGTTCATCACCGCCATCCGGTCCGCCATGGTCAGCGCCTCGACCTGGTCGTGGGTGACGTAGACGAACGTGGTGCCCGAGTCGTGCTGGATGCGCTTCAGCGCCTGCTGCATCTGGACGCGCAGCCGCAGGTCCAGCGCGCCGAGCGGCTCGTCGAGCAGGAGTACGGCGGGCTCGTTGGCCAGCGCCCTGGCGATCGCGACGCGTTGCTGCTGCCCGCCGGAGAGCTGGGCGGGGAGGCGATCCCCGTAGCCCGACAGCCCGACGAGTTCCAGTTTGGCGGCGACCGTCTTCTCGATCCGCGCGCGCGGCCAGCGGTGCAGCCGGGGGCCGAAGGCGACGTTCTGCGCCACCGTGAGGTGCGGGAAGAGGGCCAGGCGCTGGAAGACCATGTTGGTCGGCCGGCGGTGCGAGGGCCGGCCGCGCATCGGCTCCCCCCTGATGAGCACCTCTCCCGCCGTCGGCTCCTCCAGCCCGGCGAGGATGCGCAGCGTGGTGCTCTTCCCGCAGCCGGACGGTCCGAGCAGCGCGAAGAACTCCCCTCTGGCCACGGTGAGATCGAGGTGTTCCACGCCGCGCGCACCGTTGTCGTACACCTTGCGGATGCCTCGCAGCTCGGCGTCCGGGGTGCGCTCATTCCCACTCAGTGGTAGTGGCTTAGCGTTCATTGGTAGTCAACGTAAAAGTCCGGGGGGCTCCACGTCAACGCCCCGCGCGTCAACCGTACGGCGTGCGGGCTGAAATTTTCATCCCCGATTGCGGGGTGACCTGCGATGTCGCCGGGGGAGAAGGCGTCGATGCTTCGATGCGGGCGGGTCGCGGAAGTAATGTCCCGACCAACATGCGTGGGAGCGCTCCCGTGCGGCCGGGTTCCGTCGGACCGAGGAGGTGGTGCGCCTGGAGAAGCGGTCACCGCTCGCGGTACGACTTGCCCCTGCGAAGGGCCCGCCCGAACAGAAAGCACGGCCGGGCGGGGGGCGGGACACCCCCGCCCCGCCGGCCCGGGGCCCGGCCGACCCGCTCACCGGGCCCCCCCCCACCACCCCCCCCGCGGGGCGGGCGGGACCCCCCCCCCCCCCCGCCCGGCCGTGCGCGCTTCCTACCGGATCAGCCGCACGTTATGTCGCTGAACGTCGGACTCCCCCCGTTGGCGAGGAACCCGGCGGTGGCCGTCGCACCCGGCGCGAGGGTGGCGTTCCACGTCGTGGCATGGATCATCGCCGTCGGGCCGCTCTGCATGTGCGTGCCGTTCCAGCTTTGACTGATGGTGATGCCCATGGGCATCGACCACTGCACGAACCATTGGTTGATCGGGGTCGTGCCGTTGTTCTTGATGGTGACGGCACCCTGGAAGCCGTTCGACCAGGTGTTGGTGGCGGTCACCGTGGCCGTGCACGAGAGCGGGCCCGGCGGCGGCGTGGTGGGCGGGTTGGTGGGCGTCGGCGTGTTGGGCGGTGGGGTGGTGGGCGGCGGGGTGCCGCCCGGGCCGACACCGGTGACCTCGCCGTTTCCGCCGTCGAAGAGGACGTCGGAGCAGCTGTAGAAGTTCTCCTGGCTGTCGGAGCGGATCCAGTGGGCGAAGATGATGTGCCTGCCGGTCTTCCCCGAGGGCAGCTGCGCGTTCCAGTGGTAGTAGTTGAGGGCGCCGGCGCCGCCCGACTGGGGCGGGTCCGTGACGGTGTTGAACTTCTCCAGATCGCTCCAGGCCAGCGGCGAGCTGGGATTCCAGCCGTTACGCGTCACGTACAGGTCGAACCTGCCGGGATGCGCCGCCCAGTTGCTGTGCCGGATCTGGATGTTCGCGCCCGAGGTCAGGTGCGTCGTGGGCCAGTCGGTGCGGGCCGCGTTGTAGGCCGCGTACGTCGTGGTTCCCGCGCCGCAGATCTGCCCGTCGGGGATGTAGCCGGAGGTACGGCCGTTCGCGTCGGAACGGAGCACGCCGAACCAGTTGTAGAGGGGGTTCGTGCCGCCCTGGGCGACGGCGGCCGCACACGCGGGGTTGTAGGGGATGATCTGGCCGTTGTCCCGCAGGCCGTCCTTCCAGCACAGGAAGGTACGGCTGCCCGGCACCATGGTCACGCCGTGCGCGGTCGCCTGCTGGGGCAGCGTGAGGACTGTGGCCACGAGCGCGACCACCACCGCCACGGCGAGCACCCACAGGCGGCGGCGGAGGACCATCGCCGCGATGGATCTCGATGTCAACGAATTCCCTTTCGGGGTACGGGCCCCCGCAGGCGGGCGCCCGGACTGCGCGGCCCTGCGCCCGGCCGGGATCATGCCGAAGGGACTCCGGGATGCCCGGCAGGGCGGCGCACGACGCCGCCGTCTGCCGCACGCCCTCCTGCGACTCTGCCCGCCCGAGCATTGACGTCGACTGGAGAAGATGGCCACCGGCACTCGCGTACCCGCATTGAAACACGCCGCCCCCGCTCCCGCAACGGGTGGTCACCTGAGCGCTTCGACCGGCTCCATCCTGGCCGCGCGCAGCGCCGGATACAGCCCGGCGAGCAGGCCCACCAAGGCGCCGGCGACCGGTGCGGCGAGGGCCAGGCGCAGGTCGAGCACCGGCGTCCACTGCCTGGCGGCGGAGACGGCGACCACGGCGAGCACCCCGAGACTCGCCCCCACCACCCCGCCCGCCAGGCCCGTGAGGGTCGACTCCAGCAGGAACTGGCCGGCGATGTGCCTGCGCGCCGCGCCGAGCGCGCGGCGCAGCCCGATCTCCGCGATGCGTTCCATCACGGTGACCAGCGTGACGTTGGCGATGCCGACCGCGCCGACGACCAGCGAGACCAGGCCGAGGATCAGGAACAGCCCGTTGACGTCGTCCTGCACCGCGTCGCGTGCCCGGGTCGGGCTCGCCGGCGCGAGCACGTGGAGCTGGGCCGAGTAGGCGGGACTGAGCGCCCGCGGGGCCTGCGACGCGATCAGCTCGGCGGCGCCGAGGCTCGTGTTGACCAGCACCCGGGTCACGTCTTTCAGGCCGAACTCCCGGCCCACGGTGGGCGGCACGATCACGGCTGTGGACAGCGCCTGGTCGCGCCGGAACCCGCCCAGCACACCGATCACGGTGTAGGCGCGGTCACCGACGAACACGGCCGGCGCTCCCTCCAGCCTGGTCACGCCGAGCATCTTCGCCGCCTGCTCGCCGAGTACCACCACGCGGTCGCGCCGCCGTACGTGCCCCTCGTCGTAGAAGCGGCCCGCGACCATGCGCCCCAGCACCGCGCCGGGCAGGCCGGCCGTCGCGGCGACCACGGCGAGGCTCTGGTCGGTGACCCGGGTGGGGTCCACCAGGGTGTTCGACCGCACCGACAGGTTGGAGCTCCGCGTGTTCTGGGCGACGGCGGCGGCCGCGGTCACACCGCGCAGCCGGGTGAGCTCGCCGGGGGAGTCCCAGGCGACGAGCGGGCCGTCCTCGCTCGTCGGCACCTCCACGGTGATGGAGGTGGCGGTCAGCTCGTCGAACCGGCCGACGATCTGGTTTCCGGCCGTCGCGGCGATGCCCAGGGTGATGACGAGGGTGGTGATGCCGAGCACGGTGCCCAGCGTGGTGAGCGCCGAGCGCACCGGCCTGGCGAGCATCCCGGCCAGCGCCTCCGACCAGAGATCGCGGGGGTCCATCAGCTACTCCCGAGGGGATCGTCGCCTTTAGGCGACGGGGGAATCAGGAGCGGGAGGGCCGCCAAGGCCCGAGCGTGCAGTGACCCGCCTGGTCTGCGCATCAAAGGTCCCCGTTCGTCGCGCGTTGGATGTGCGGAACTGTGATGATGATCGGGTGGCTCGTCAGGTGCGCACCTCCCCCGGTGCGGCGTATGACCTCGGATACCACGTCGTGTGGTGCCCGAAATACCGCCGCCCGGTTCAGGGTGGGCGGGTGAAGGACCGCCTTGAGGAGTTGATCCGCGCCAAGGCGGGTGTGCACGGCTGGGAGGTCGTGACGGTTGAGGTGATGCCCGGCCACGTGCATCTGTTCGTCGCGCCGCACCCGAAGAACTCGCCGTCGCAGGTGGCGAACCAGTCCGAAGACTTCACCTCGCACCACCTGTACTCCCGACTGCCCACGCTGTGGTCGCGGTCGTACTTCGTGGCCACGGCCGGCGCCGTATCCGCCGTGACGGTGCAGCGGTACATGCGGACGCGGTACGAGCGGGCATCCAAGGGCGGTGGCCGTGCGTAGGTCGTTCAGGTTCCTGCTGCGCCCCACCAGCGCGCAGTCGGCGGTGCTCGCTCAGTGCCTGGAGGATCATCGGCAGCTGTACAACGCGGCCCTTGAGCACCGCCGCACCGCCTACCGGAAAGCGGGCGTGAGCGTCCGGTACGGCGACCAATCCGGCGAGTTGAAGCACATCCGCGCTGACGACTCCGGCGGGCAGGGACGTTGGTCGTTCTCCTCCCAGCAGGCCACGCTGCGCCGCCTGGACAAGGCGTTCGCGGCGTTCTTCAAGCGCGTCCGCGAGGGGCACGCGCCGGGGTTCCCGCGTTTCAAGGGGCGCGGCCGGTTCGACACGGTTGAGTGGCCGAAGGACGGTGACGGCTGCCGCTGGGGCTCCCAGCCCCACCACCCGACCGCCGTCTACGTGCGCCTTCAAGGCGTCGGACACGTCCGGGTGCACCAGCACCGGCCGGTGCGGGGCATCGTGAAGACGATCAGCGTGAAGCGGGAAGGCGTCCGCTGGTTCGTGATCCTCTCCTGCGATGACGTGCCCGCGAAACCCCTGCCCGCAACGGGAGCGGTCGCCGGGATCGACCTGGGTGTGGCGTCGCTGGCCACCACCAGCGGCGGCGAGCATCTGGCCAACCCGCGCCACCTCGCCGCTTCGGCCGAGCGTCTGGCTGGTGCCCAGCGAGACCTCGCCCGCAAGAAGCGCGGCAGCAAGCGCCGCCGTAAGGCGGTCGCCCGAGTGGCGGCCCTGCACGGCAAGGTTCGCCGTCAGCGTCTCGACGGTGCGCACAAGGCCGCGCTCGCGCTGGTCCGCACGTATGACGTGATCGTGCATGAGGACCTGAAGGTCGCGAATATGACCCGGTCGGCGTCCGGCACGATCGACGCGCCCGGCGTCAACGTCGCGCAGAAGTCCGGCCTCAACCGTTCGATCTTGGACGCGGGTTGGGGGGTGTTCCTGACGATCCTGTCGCACAAGGCTGAAAGTGCCGGTCGAGAGCTGATCACGGTGAACCCTCGCAACACCTCCCGCACGTGCTCGCGCTGCGGGCACTGCGCGAAGGACAACCGCCCCAGCCAAGCCGAGTTCGCCTGTACGGCGTGTCGCCACGAGGCGCACGCCGACGTCAACGCGGCGATCAACATCCTCAGGGCCGGGCTGGCCCTTCGCGACGCCGTAGCGGCTTAGCGAGAAGCCGCCTCGTTTACGGGGCGGAGGAGTCACCTCACTCCTCACTCAGTACGCCGTCGGTGATCCGCACCCGCCGGGTGGCCCGGGTGCTCACCTCGTCCTCGTGCGTGATCACGACGAGGGTGAGCCCCTGCTCGCGCAACTCGTCGAACAGGTCGAGCAGCAGGCCCGTGTTCTGACTGTCGAGGTTGCCCGTCGGCTCGTCGCAGAGCAGCAGGGACGGCTCGCCGAGCAGCGCCCGGGCGATCGCGGCCCGCTGCCGCTCGCCGCCGGACAGCCGGTCGGGCAGGAACTCCAGGCGGTGCCCCAGCCCCACCTTCTCCAGCGCCTGTACGGCCCGGCCGCGCCGCCCTCGCCGCCGGTGCCGCCCGTAGATCTCGGCCAGCATCACGTTCTCCACGACCGTGCGCTGCGGCAGCAGGTGGAAGGACTGGAAGACGAACCCGATCCGGCTCCCGCGCAGCCGGGTCCGCGCCCCCTCCTTCATCGCCGTGGTCTCGATCCCGTCGAGCAAGTAGGAGCCCGAGGTGGGCCGGTCCAGCAGGCCCAGCGTGTTGAGCAGGGTGGACTTCCCCGACCCCGAGGGGCCCACGATGGCCACGTAGTCACCCCGCCCCACGCTCAGGGAGACCTCCGACAGGGCGTGTACCGGCGGTTCGGCCGGATACACCCGCGACACGTCCCGCAGCGCGATGACCGCGTCACCCATTGCCGATCACGACGCGGTCGCCCTCCCGCAGGTCGCCGGTGATCTGGACCTGGCCGTCGGCGGTCAGGCCGGTGCGGACCTCGACGTCGCGGGTGCGGTCGGTGGCGTACTCCACCTGCACGCGGGGCCGGCCGTCGGCGGAGGTGACCACGGCGGCCACCGGGACGGTGAGCACCTCGCCGTCCGTCTCGCCCACGGAGATCCGCACGGTGACCGGGACGCCGGCCAGGGCGCGCAGGCCCTTGGCGGCGGCAGGCGTGAGCAGGACGGGGACGGATCCGAGATCGGCGGAGTCCTCCTCGTCCTCCTTCTTCTCCTCCGCACCGGTTTCGGCCCCGGGACCGAACGCGGTCAGCCTGGCCGGGAACCGCTTGTCCTGCTCGGTCTCGATGACGGCCTTCATCCCGGTGCGCAGCAGCTCGGCCTCCTGGTCGTCGACCGACCCGGTGACGGCGAAGGTCGAGCTGGTCACCGTGCCGACGGCACCCCCGACGGCCGCGCCCGCCTGCACCGAGGTCCGGTCGAGCCTGGCGGGTAGTTTCGGCAGGAAGACGATCTCGCCGGGCGGGACGCTGACGCCGTAGGACTCGCGGTACTCCGCCAGGTTCGCCTTGGCGCGCGCCACGTTCCTCCCGCCGTTGACGATCTTCAACCGGAGCGGGGCGGTCTCGCGGGCCTGCTTCAGCGCCTGATCGGCGGTGAGCACCGCCTCCTTCGCGGTCCGCACGGCCGTGCGCAGCTCCTCCAGCCGTTCGCCCCTGGCATCGGCCGCCTGCTCGGCGAAGAGCTCCAGGCTTGCCCGCGCGGCGGCCAGGTTCGCCCTGGCGTTGGACACCTTCAGCTCCAGCAGCCGTTTGTCGTCCTCCGGCTTCGCCGCCGCGAGTGCCTGCTCGGCGGCGGCCAGCTCCTCCTCGGCGCCGCGCAGGGCCCGGCCAAGCTCCTCGAACTGGCGGGCGTCCTCGGGGGCGACCTCCAGCGCCTCGGCCTCGTCGAGGTCGGCCTCGGCGGTGCGCAACTCGGCACGCGCGTTGCCGAGCTTCGTCTTCAGCAACTTGACGTCCTTCGAGGCGGCCAGCGCCCTGCGGTCGGTGAGCAGGTCCTCCTCCGCGGTCTGTACGGCTTGGCGCAGCTGGTCGAGGGTCTGCCGGGCGGCCAGATCGGGTTCCTGCGCCCGGTAACCCCGCTTGCCGTACCAGCGCTGGACGGCCGCGGCGGTCGCGGCGTCGAACACACCCGACGCGGGCCCGCCGTACCCCATCCTGCGCAGTGCCCGCTGGAGCTGGCGGACGTCGGCGCCGCTGGCGCCCGGCCCGATCGTCCGGTGCATCGGCACCGAACCCCGCAGCGTGAACACCGGCCGGCCGTTGACCTCCATCAGGACCTTGCCTTCGGTGACCGTCCCTCGGCGTGGCGCTCGCGTGACCCGCTGGAGGGCCGGGCCGGCGGACGTTCCGGTGGCCGAGCCGCCGCCGACCACCCCGGCGAGCGAGATCGCCACCGGCGAGCCGTACTCCAGGGCGCCGTTGACCGCGACCGTGCTGGTCAGCTTGCGTTTGACGACCGGCGCGGTGACGAGGGAGGGCACGGGGGCCTGGCGGAGCGCGGCCTCGTCGGCAGGGGAGCGTAGTCGCGTGCCCAGGGCCCATCCCGCCCCGGCGATCACCACCACGCCGGCGACGACGGCGCCGAGCACCCGGCGTGGGGACCTCAATTCCGGAACCCCATGCCGAACTCCCGGTAGGCGCGCTGCTGCACGCTGAGCTCCGCGGGCAGGAATGCGAGGTAGAACTCCTTGCCGCACTCCAGGTCGTCGAGGGCGTCCTTGATCTCCCTGGCGAGGTACGGCCTGGCCTGGTCGGCGTTCAGGTCGGGTTCGTAGCGTGCGCCCTCCGGCTGCTCCAGCCGCTTGCGGGTGTCCTCGGGGATCTTCTCGCCGAGCGGCGCCTTCTCGTCGTTGAACCGCTTCGGGCCGCGCCCGGCCATCGCGGTCGGCTTGGTCGAGCCGATCGTGTAGCCCTTGGCCTTCAGGCAGGATCCCATCGCGGCGGCCAGTTCGGCGAGCCGCGGCTCGCCGTCGAGCTCCCGGGCGACGAGCTGCTTCGCCCTCGCGTCGGCCTGCTCGAAGCGGTCCATCATCGATTTGACGTCCTTGCCCAGCACCTTCTTCACGGCCTTGACGTAACAGCGATCGTGCGCGTCTTCGTAGGCGAGGGTCTGGGTCTTCGACAGCGAAGATCGGATCTTGAAGTTGGGGTTCACGACCTTCGGCTTGGCCGTCTCGTCCGGCTCGACCATGGGATTGTGGAACTCCTGCGGGTAGACGTAGATCGCGTAGATCCCGTAACCGTTCTTCTCCCGGAACCTCTTGATCGCCTCGTAGTCGCCGTTGCTCCGCCTGCGCGACTCGTCGGTCCCCTCGAAGAACGGCTCGACGTAGGGGACGTACTTGAAGCCCTGCTCCTTCATGCAGTCGGCGATCATCGTCTCGATGCGGCGCTCGGGTTCCTGTCCGGTCGGCGAGGGCTCCCGGCCGGCCTGCGTGGCGGTGTTTCCGCAGGCGGTGAGCAGGCCGAGCAACGCCACGGCCAGTGCCAGTGCCAGGGGGATTTTGGGCATGCGAAACCTCGGTTCGTGGGCAGGGGTGTGAAAGGGCGCGCCGGAGGTGCCGGCGCCGCCCGTGTCCGAGAAGGGTCAGAGCAGGATGTGCCGCCGGGCCCGGTGGGTCACCGCGACGGCGGCGGCGGTCAGGAAGACGAGCAGGCCCCAGTGCGCCAGGTCCTGGCGGGTGGCGTAGGCGAGGCCCTCGGCGAGTTCGGCGAACTCCGCCGCCAGGTAGACCCCGGCGGCGATCGCCCAGCGCGGATCGCCGTTGACGTGAGCGGCCCAGACGGCCAGGAGCAGCAGTGTGATCTCCAGGGCGATCCTGCCCGGCGTGCCCGTGGGCTCCGCGACGGACCAGGTCTCCGTGTTCGCGCCCGCGAGCAGCGGCACCGCCGGCCACCACCGCCACGAGCGTTTCGGCGACGGCCCCGCCCGTACGGCGAGCGTCGCCAGGCCGAGGAAGATCACCGCGTAGGCGGCCACCGGTGCGATGGGACCACCCCCGGCGAACAGCGCGGGACCGCCCCAGACCGAGTCGGGGAAGATCGGCAACAGGGTCTCGTCCAGCCACGGGTAACCCACCGCGATGGCGCACACCTTGGTCGCGACGAGCACGACGAGCGGAAGCGCGAGCCGTACCCGCCCGCGTATGACGGCCCAGGTGGTGACCCCCGACAACGCCACCCACAACGGGATCGAGCCGGCATAGGGGACCAGCGACGCGAAGCACGCCACGGCGAGCGCGGTGACACCGAGGTGGATCCCGTCGTCCCAGGCGGGCCCCCGCGCGGCCTGGATCATACGGGTCCGCAGCCCGCCGGCGACCAGCGCCGCGGACTCGGTGGGGGAGGGCGCGGAGCGGAGGGGCTCGGCGGTCTCCATGAGGGTGGCGATCAGCTCCTCGCCGTGCCCGGAACGGTAGTCCGGCGGGTAGGCCACGAGCAGTCGCCGGTAGCGCCGTTCGAGCACACGGGCGGATGAAGTCGTCCCGACGGTCACGCGAACGCCGATCCGGGAAGCGTGCGCCCGGTCACCACCGAGGCGGCCTGCTGCATCCGCAGCGCCTCCGCGGCGACCAGGGTGCCGCCCTCGTCGGTGAGCCGGAAGTAACGCCTGGGCCTGCCGTCGACGACCTCCTCGCGTTCCACCGCGATCAGCCCGTTGGCGGCCAGTCTGTCGAGCGCCCCGTACAGCGTGCCGACGGGTAGTTTCACCCGGTTCTCCGACAGCGCGAGGACCTGTTTGATGATGCCGTGCCCGTGCAGCGGGCCGTCGAGGAGAGCCGCCAGGATGAAGAACGTCGGCTCGCTGACGGCAGGTGATCCCTTTGCCATACCGCCGACCATACTTCGTGCGGCGAAGTATGGTCAATCCGGACGGAGAGCCGGACCAGGCCGGGGTCAGGCGCCCGCCGGCTCTCCCGCGTCGAGATCCCTGGCCAGCAGGTCGGCGAGGGCGGCCAGGGCCTCCTCCGCGCCGGGCCCCTCGGCGTCGAGCGTCACGACCGCGCCGTGCGTGGCGCCCAGCGCGAGTACGGCGAGCATGCTGTTGGCCGGGACCGGGTCGCCGTCGCCCACCCGGATCCGGACGGCGACCTCGTGTTTCGCCGCCGCCCTGACGAAGATCTTGGCGGGCCTGGCGTGCAGGCCGCTGCTGGAGGCGATGGCAACGGTTCTCGTCGGCATGGCGACTTCCCTTCCAGAGGGTTCAGGGTTCGACGGTGACCTTGATCGCCTCGCCGCGGCTGACGATGCCGATCCCGTCGAGGACCTGCTCCAGCGGGAGGCGGTGAGTGATCAGGTCGCCCACGGGCACGGCTCCCGTGGCGATGAGCTGGAGTGCCCGGGCATTGTGCGACGGGCTCGAACCGTTCGCACCGATGATCATCAGCTCCCGGTAGTGCACCAGGTTGGAGTCGAGCTCGATGATCGGCGCGTCCTTGGGCAGACCGCCGAAGAAACTGATCCTGCCCCGGCGGGCGGCCAGCTGGATCGCCTGCTGCTGGGCGGCGCCCGAGGCCGCCGCCGTGACCACCACGTCCGCGCCTTTGCCGCCGGTCAGCTTCAGCGCCGCCTCCACCACGTCGGTCTGGTCGCCGCGGATCGCCTCGTCCGGCGCGACCAGGTCGGCGGCCATGGCCAGCCGCTCGGGATTGATGTCGGCCAGGAAGACCCGCGCCGCGCCGCGCGCCCTGGCCAGCCGTACGTGCAGGCAGCCGATCGGGCCGGAGCCGATGATCACCACGTCGTCGCCCGTGCCGACGCCGGCCAGTTCCTGGCCGTTGAGCACGCAGGCCAGCGGCTCGGCCACCGACGCCTCCGCGAACCCGACCCCCTCGGGGATCCGGTTGAGGCCGTCGACGGCGAGCACCTTGGCCGGCACGACCATGAACTCGGCGAAGCCGCCGTCGTAGTGGTAGCCCATCGATTCCTGGTTCTCGCACACCGTCATCCGGCCCCGGCGGCACTCCCCGCAGCGGCCGCAGGGGATGGCGGCGATCACCTGGACCCGGTCGCCGGGACGCCAGCCCGCGGGGCCCGCGACGACCTCTCCGGCGATCTCGTGCCCCATCACCCTCGGCGGCCTGATGTGATGGTGGCCGTGCTTGTAGATCTTGGCGTCGGTGCCGCAGGTGGAGCAGTCGCGGACCCGGATCTTGACCTCGCCGGGGCCCGCGACCGGCTCGGGGGCGTCCTCCACGCGGATGTCGCCGGGCGCGTGGAAACGGGCGACCTTCATTTCTCGGTGTCCTCTCCGGCGGTGGGGAGCAGCAGTTCGAGCACCTGGCCGACCTCGGTGGCCGCGCGCAGTGCCCGCGCGCTGCCGGGGTCGAGCAGGATCCGGGCCAGCTCCGAGAGCAGGCGCACGTGGCCGTCGCCCTTGGCGGCGATGCCGACGCACACCGTCACCCGTTCGCCGTCCCAGTCGACCCCGCCGGGGAAGCGCAGCACGCAGATCGCGTCGTGGTGCACGACGTCCTTGCCGGCGAGGGTGCCGTGCGGAATCGCCACCCCCTCGCCGACGTAGGTGGAGATCGACCGCTCACGGTCGAGCATGGTCGCGATGTACGGCTCGGCGACCGCGCCGGTCTCCAGCAGGGCACGGCCGCACTGGCGGATCGCGTCGTCGCGGTCCGCCGCCGTCTCGTCGAGCCGGACGGCCCTCGGATCGAGCGGGAGCGGCGCCGTCTCAGGCATCGACGGTGCCGCCGCTCTTGATGGTGCTGATCAGCTTGGTGACCGCCGGGTCGCCGATGAAGACCTGGAACGGCACGAGCACCCTGCCCGGCGCGCTCTTGCGGGCCCGGTCGGCCAGGCCGACGTGGCAGAGGATCACGTCGGCGTCGTCGGGGATGGAGTTCACGGGGGTGTGCTCGACCTGGATCTGCGTTCCCTTGAGCTGTTTGCGCACCTGGCTGGCCAGCATCACGCTGCTGCCCATGCCCGCGTCGCAGGCCACGATGATCTTGCGGATGTCCTTGCTCTCGATGCTGGCCATGAGGGTCATGCCTCCTTGGTGACGGGTTGCTGGGCGTCGGTCTCCGCTGCCGTCTCGTCCTGGGCCTCCTGCCTGGCGCCCCGGCCGAAGCCGAGCAGCGCCGCGGCGACCAGGAACGAGACCCCGGTGGCGACGAGGATGCCGGCGATGACACCGAGCCAGCCGCCCCTCGGGGTGACCGCCAGGAAGGCGAAGATGCTTCCGGGCGACGGGGTGGCGACCAGGCCGGAGCCGGTGATCAGGAACACGAACACGCCTGCGGCGCCGCCCGCGATCACGGCGAGGATCAGTCGCGGCTTCATGAGCACGTAGGGGAAGTAGATCTCGTGGATGCCGCCGAAGAAGTGGATGATCATCGCGGCCGGGGTGCTGGGACGCAGCGGGCGGGGGCCGAAGAACAGGTAGGCCAGGAGCAGCCCGAGCCCGGGGCCGGGATTCGACTCCAGCATGTACAGGATCGACTTGCCGGTCTCCGCGGCCTGTGCCACGCCGAGCGGCCCCAGTACGCCGTGGTTGATGGCGTTGTTCAGGAACAGCACCTTGGCCGGCTCGATCAGCACCGACGCCACCGGCAGCAGCTGGTTGCTCACCAGCCAGTCGACGCCGTTCCCCGCCACCTCGGTGATGGTCCTGACGATCGGCCCGATGCCCCAGGCGCCGAGCAGGGCCATCGCGGCTCCCACGATGCCGGCGGTGAAGTTGTCCACCAGCATCTCGAACCCGGGCTTGATCCGGTCCTCGGTCAGGGCGTCGATCCGCTTCAGCAGGTAGGCGGCGAGCGGGCCGATGATCATGGCGCCGAGGAACATCGGGGTGTCCGCGCCCACGATCACGCCCATGGTGGCCACGGCGCCGACGACGGCCCCGCGCTGTTCGTGGACCATCCGGCCGCCGGTGTAGCCGATCAGGATGGGCAGCAGGAACTTGATGATCGGGTCGACCAGCGCGGCGAACGACTCGTTCGGCAGCCATCCGGTGGGGATGAACAACGCGGTGATCAGACCCCAGGCGATGAACGCGCCGATGTTGGGCATGATCATGCCGGCGAGATGTCCGCCGATCCGCTGGATGGTGGCCTTCGTTCCGGTCCCCTGGACCGTGGGGGTGTAGCCGTTGGCCATCTGAAGCGCTCCTTCCGGGGTGAGGACGGGGGGTGGTACGCCGTTGTCAGCCCCCGGACCGCAACGGCAGTGCCGGGTCCACCGGTGTGATGCGGACCCGATCGCGATGGATGTCGGCGGGCGACGGCATCCGGCTGCCCGGCAGGCCCACCGCGGCGGTCGCCCAGGCCAGCCCTTCCACCAGTGCGGATTCCCCGCGTGCGCCCGCCGCCAGGAACCCGGCGAGCATGGCGTCACCCGCCCCGACCGTGCTGCGCGGCTCGGGAACGGGACACCTGCCGTAACTGACCCGTTCGTCCTGGAGGAGCACGGCGCCGTCGGGGCCGAGGCTGACGAGCACGGTGCCGGCGCCCATCGCCCGCAGCGTGCGCGCCCCCGCGATCGCGTCGCCGAGACAGGTGATCGGCGATCCGGTGACCTCCGCGAGTTCCTCGCGGTTCGGCTTGATCAGAGCGGGCCGCGCCGCCACCGCCGCGACCAGCGCCGGCCCGCTGGTGTCGATCGCGACGTGGATGCCCGCGCCGGCGAACCTCCGGCACAGCCGGGCGTAGACGTCGGCGGGCACCTCCGGCGGAAGGCTGCCCGAGGCGACCACCCAGTCGGCGTGGCGGGCCGCGCCGAGTACCGCCTCGGCCACCGTGTCCAGGTCGGCCGCGGACAGCGCGGTGCCCGGCTCGTTGATCTTCGTCACGGTCCCGTCGGGCTCGGCCAGCGAGATGTTGGACCGGGTCACGCCCGCGACCCGCACGGTGATCATGTCGATGCCCTCGCCGGACAGCAGGCTGATCAGCCTGCGCCCCTCGTCTCCGCCGTACGGCACGACCGCGCACGACCTGACCTTGTTGGCCAGCAGCGCGCGGGAGACGTTGACGCCCTTGCCGCCGGGGTCGAGGTGCGCCGCCCCCGCTCTGATCACCGCCCCTCTCCTCAGCGCGCTCACCTCGATCGTGCGGTCGAGGCTCGGGTTGAGCGTCAGCGTGAGGATCATGCGCGCAGCACCTCCGGGCCGGCCGCCGTCAGCTCGGCCGCGAGGGCCGGATCGAGCCCGTCGTCGCTGATCACGACGTCGATCTCCGACAGTGCGGCGAAACGGGCGAGGTAGGTGTTGGTGAACTTGGTGTGGTCGGCGAGCAGCACGCTGCGCTCCGCCGCGTCGATCATCGCCCGCTTGATCGCCGCTTCGGCGGGATCGGGGGTGGTCAGCCCCTTGGCGGCCGAGCAGCCGTTCGTCGCCATGAACGCCACGTCGACGTGCAACTCGGCGAGCGGCCGGAGAGCCCAGTCGTCCACCGTCGCCAGGGTCCTGCCCCTCACCCGGCCGCCCAGCATGATCACGCTGAGGTTGGCCCTGGTGGCGAGCGCGGTGGCGAGCGGCGGGGAGTTGACGATGACGGTGAGTTCGCGGTCCATCGGCAGCGCCTGGACGAACCGGCCCATGGTCGAGCCCGCGTCGATGATGATCGCGCCGTCCTCGGGCAGTTCGCCGAGCGCGGCCTTGGCGATCCGCTCCTTCTCGGCCGTCAGCACCTCGTCGCGCGCGGCCAGCGCGGGTTCGAAGCCGAGCCGCTCCACCGGGATGGCGCCGCCGTGCACCCGGCGCAGCACGCCCGCACGCTCCAGAGCGGTCAGGTCGCGGCGGATCGTCTCGGTGGTGACGGCGAACTCCTCCGCCAAGGTCACCACGTCGACCCGGCCGCTGCCCCGCGCCTGGCGCAGGATCTCCTGCTGCCGCTCCTCGGCGTACATGGTGTGGCTTCACCACCGTTTCGTGTTGGTTCTCCTTTGTTTATACCCGAGTATGTGGGAGGTCAAGGGTGTGCGGATCAGCCGGGCAGGAGGGTCGTCGCGTGCCGCCGCTCGCGTTCCACGGCCTTGGCGAGGGTTCGCACGCCCTGGCCCGCCTTTCGTGCGGAACCCGCGAGCAGGGCGGTCTGGGCGAGGTGGTCGCGCAGGGCTTTCAGGAAGAGGCGGTCGAACGTGGTGCCGGTCGCCTTGCGGAGGGTGGCCAGGTTCGCGGCGGTCACCATGCCGGGCATGAGGTGTCCCTCGTGCGGGTTCGTCGCGTCCAGTCCCGCCCGGTCGCGCGCTCGCCGGAGCTTGACGAGCCCGGTCGCGTGCTCCTCGCGCAGCCGTACGGCCAGCCGCCGGATCGCGGGGTCGGCGGCGCGCTCGGTGGCGTGTTCGGTGGCGTGTTCGGTGGCCAGGTCGAACAGGAGCAGGGCCTGTTCGTCCATCGCGATCGTGAGCTGGAGCCAGGCGACGTCGGTGCCGTTGAAGCCCTTTCGCGGGCCGGCGACGCTCGGGACGGTCTGGGGCGGGGTGTCCGGGGTCGCGAGGGAGGGGGTCTGGGCGGGGGCGTTCGGGGCCGCTATGGATGGGGTCGTGACGGCGGGGTCCGGAGGCGCCGTCGCGCATCCCTGGGCGAGGAGCAGGGCCAGCGCGACGCCGGCGGAGGTCGTCTTCACCGGCTGGCGGCGATACGTCATGGCCTGGCCGGCTTCGGGCTTCTGGGGGGACGCACGGGCGGCTCCTCGGGACGGTGGGTGGGAGAGCGCTCTCCAGTGAGAGTGCCCCGGCCTGTCCGGAGTGTCAATGCTCATCCGCATCGCTGTGAGATGGCGGCGATCGAGAACCGTTTCCCGTCGCGGCGCTCCGCCGAATCGTTCGGAGAGCGCTCTCCGTCGATCGGGAATGCGCAGGGGGTGCGGCCCGCCGTAGGGGGCCGCGTTCCACGGCACGAAGATCGCGTGCCGGTCAGCGCGGATTCGGACGCATGGACCTCTGTCGGGCCGGGCGCGGAGACCGAGAATCGACCGGTTCGCCGAGGTCGGCCGGCGGTGCTGAGATCCTCGCGGCTCTCGCCGAGGTCCCGGAGCCGACCCGGTGCTGGGCGTGGCTCAGGAGGAGTCCCTGACCACCAGGGTCGGCTCGAAGATGATCGAGGTCACCCGGCGGCCGGGCTCCTCGACGTGGGCGAGCAGCAGCCGGCCCATCTCCGCCGCCATGTCCTCCACCGGATGGCGGACCGTGGTGAGCGCGGGGCGGCAGGCCAGCGCCGCGCTGCTGTCGTCGAAGCCGACCACCGCGACGTCGTCGGGCACCCGCCTGCCGTGGTGGCGCAGGGCCTGGAGGGCGCCCTGGGCCATCAGGTCGTTGGCGGCGAAGACCCCGTCGAGGCCGGGATCCTCGGCGAGCAGGCGCTCCATCGCCGCCTCGCCGCTGTCGCGGGTGAAGTTGCCCTCGGCGGCGGGGATGTAGGGATGACCGTGCGTGGCCATCGCGTCCCTGAACCCCGCCAGCCGATCCTGCCCGGCCGGGACGTCGAGCGGGCCCGAGATGGTCGCCACCCGGGTGCGGCCCCGGGCGATCAGGTGGTCGGCGGCCAGTTTCGCGCCGGTCCGGTGGGCCACGTCGACATAGCTGATCGGGATCGGCTCGAACGGCCGCGCGAACAGCACGGCGGGCCGTCCCGCCTCGACGACGAGCCCCGGCAGCGGGTCGTCCGCATGGGTCGAGACGAGCACGGCCCCGTCCGCGTTGCCCTGTCGCAGGTAGGTCAGAACCTGGCCGCGCGCCTCCGCCGTCTCGGCGAACATCAGGATCGGATGGATGCCCAGCGGGCGCAGGAACCCCACGATCCCGTCGGCGACGCGACCGAAGAACGGGTCCGCGAAGACCTTGCTGGGAAAGGGGTGCTCCTCGCTGTCGCCGCCCGCGCCCGAGACGACCAGGGCGATCGCGCCGGAACGGCGGGTCACCAGGGAGCGTGCCGCCTGGTTGGGGACGTAGCCGGTGCTGGCGAGCGCCTCCCGGACCGTCTCCTGGATCACGGGATCGACGTTGCGGATGCCGTTGATCACGCGGGAGACGGTGGCGCGGGAGACGCCGGCCGCCCGTGCCACGTCCTCCAGCGTCGGGGAACCAGTCATACGGTTGTTATAGCACGACCGGAGAGCGCTCTCCCCAGAGTCAGGGGGAGATCGCTGGCGGAGCGGCCAACCATGATCGTCAGATTCCCCGGCTCGGTCCGCCAGCCGCCGTCCGCCCAGTGCCGCAGGGCCCGCGCCGGGATCTCCACCTCCACCTCGGTCGCCTCGCCCGGCCCGGCCTCGACCGGCGCGTACCCCGCGAGCCATCGCACCGGCCGCCGCACCGTGGAGTCCGGCCTCGCGAGATAGACCTGGACGATCTCGCGGCCCGCTCGCGCCCCGGTGTTGCGCAGCCGTACGCGGACCGGGAAGGGCTGGTCCGGCCCGATCTCCTCGGGCGCCGAAACGGCCTCGTAGGACCAGGACGTGTAGCCCAGGCCGTGCCCGAACCAGTAGGCCGGGCGGTCGCCGCGCCGCAGCCAGGCCCGGTGCCCGAGGTCCAGGCCCTCCGCGTAGTCGAGCCTGCCGTCCATGGGGGCGGTGCCGACCGTGGCCGTGTCGCTCCAGGTGGTCGGCAGCCGCCCGCCGGGCTCGGCGACGCCGAACAGGACGTCGGCCAGCCCGTGCCCCGCCTCCTGGCCGGGGAACCAGCTCAGCAGTACGGCCGGCACCTCCTCGCGCCACGGCAGGGTGACCGGCCCGCCCGAGTTGACGATCACGACGGTCCTCGGGTTGGCCGCGGCCACGGCGCGGACCAGCTCGTCCTGGCGTCCGGGCAGGTCGAGGGTGACCCGGTCGTAGCCCTCGCTCTCGATCTCCTCCGTGGTGCCGACCACCACGACGGCGACGTCACAGGTCCGGGCGAGCTCGACGGCGGTGGCGATGCCCGTCTCGTCGTCGGCCTTCGGCGGATCGGCGGCCAGCACCGAGGCGCGCCCCGAGCCCGGATCGAGCCGGCGCCGCGCGAGCACCTCGATCTCCCGGCCCGCGGTCAGGGGGAGCGGGACACGGCGGTAGGGCGGGGAGAGGTGAACCGTGGCCGGATCGTCGGTGTCGCGCTCGACCTCCTCGTCGACCAGCACCTCCCCGTCGGCTTCGAGCCGTACCCGGCCCCAGCCGGCGACGGCCAGGTTCCACCGGCCGTCCACGGCGGGGCGCAGCCGGGCGCTGATCTCGACCGTGACCGCTCCGTCGATCATTGCGGGTTCGAGGATGCGGCCGGTCAGCCGGTGCTCGGCGTGCAGTTCCGCGCCATCGGCGTCCAGCAGCCGGACCAGGACGCCGGGCCGGCCGGTGCGCGGGTTCACCGCGTAGGCCGGGTCGAGCGGGGTGGGCCGGTCGGAGGTGGTGACTCCGGGCGCGTGCGCGATCTCGGCGGTGTCCCCGAGGGCGGCGCGGATGCCGTCGAGGGGCGACACCACCCCCTCGGGGTACACCCCGGCGCTGCCGCCGCCCTGGATCCTGGCGACGGCCGCGTTGGGGCCGATCACCGCGACCCGCCGCAGGTCCGGCGGGGAGAGGGGGAGCAGCCCGCCTTCGTTCCGCAGCAGAACGCTCCCGGTCGCCACGGTCCGCCGCAGCAACGCGAGGTCGTCGCCGGCCCGCGTCGTGTCGCCGGCCCGCGTCGGGCCGTCGGGCGGGGGCTGGTCGGCCGGGGCGTTGAGGGCGCCGACCCGGACGGCGAGGCGGAGCAGGCGGTGGACCTTGTCGTCGATGGCGCTCTCCGGCACCTCGCCCGCGCGGACGGCGGCGACCAGCGCGTCCCCCCAGTGGTCGTTGGGGCCCGGCATGGCCAGGTCCTGGGCGGCCCTGGCGGAGGCCGTCGTGGAGCGGATCGCGCCCCAGTCGGAGACCACCACCCCGTCGAAGCCCCATTCGCCCTTGAGTGGCTCGTCCAGCAGCGGGCTCTCGGACATGGTCGTGCCGTTCACCCCGTTGTAGGCGGACATCACCACCCAGACGCCTTCCTCGACGGCGGCCTCGAAGGGAGCCAGGTACACCTCGCGGAGGGTCTGCTCGTCGACCCGCGCGTCGAGTGTCAGCCGCTCGGTCTCCGAGTCGTTCGCGGTGTAGTGCTTCGCGGTCGCCGCCACCCCGCCCGCCTGCACCCCCCGGATGTAGGCCGCGCCGATCCGGCCGGTCAGCAGCGGGTCCTCGGAGTAGCACTCGAAGTGCCGGCCGCCGAGCGGGGAACGGTGCAGGTTGAGCGCGGGCGCGAGCAGGATGTCCACCGACACGCGCCTGGCCTCGGCGGCCAGCAGGGCGCCGAGCCGCTCGACCAGTTCCTCGTCCCAGGTCGCGGCGAGGGCGGTGGGGGAGGGCAGCGCCAGCGAGGTGCGCCGCTCGTCCCAGCCCTCGCCGCGTACGCCGATCGGGCCGTCGGAGGTCAGCATGGCGCGCAGGCCGATGTCCGGCTCGGCGTGCGTGCGCCACACCGTCGCCCCGGCGAGCAGCCGCACCTTCCGCTCCAGGTCCAGCTTCTCCACGAGGTGGTCGAGATCTTCGTCGGTCACGTCAGGTTCCCCTTGTCTGGGAGAGCGCTCTCCCTGACCCAGGGTCAGCGCTGGGCCCCCCACGTGTCAATGGCGGCCGAACCCACGTTTCCGGCAGGTTTCCGGGTCTTGACAACCGTCGATCCGGCAGGACAGGCTGCACGGGAGAGCGCTCTCCCACACCCCCCGTTCCGAGGAGAGACCCGTGCGTCCACGTCGAAGTCCTGTCCTGCTTGTTCTGTCGTTAGTGGCGTCGGCGCTGGTGGCGGTCCAGCCGCCGGCGTCGGCGGCCGCGTGTGGTGTGGTGAACGCGGCCGCGGGGAGACCGGTGACGGCCTCCTCGGTGGAGGGAGCGGGCACTCCCGCCGCGGCGGCGGTCGACGGGGACGCCGGCACCCGGTGGTCGAGCGCGTTCGCCGACCCGCAGTGGCTGCGGGTGGATCTGGGGTCGGTCCAGCAGGTCTGCCAGGTGGTGCTGACCTGGGAGGCCGCGTACGGCAAGGCGTTCAAGATCCAGCTCTCCGACGACGGATCGTCCTGGTCGGACGTCTACTCCACGACCACGGGCCCCGGCGGCACGCAGACCCTGGCGGTGACCGGCAGCGGCCGTTACGTGCGCATGTACGGCACGGCCAGGGCCAACGGCTACGGCTACTCCCTCTGGGAGTTCGCCGTCAACACCGGCACCGACTCCGGGCCGGGCGACTGGACCGAGGTCTGGAAGGACGACTTCACCGGCGCGGCGGGCACCTCGCCCGCCGGCGCGAACTGGCTGCTGCGCACCGGCACCCAGTACCCCGGGGGCCCGGCCAACTGGGGCACCGGCGAGGTCGAGACCATGAGCGCCGCCCCCGCCAACGTCTCACTCGACGGCACCGGCAAGCTCTCCATCAAGGCCATCAGGGACGGCGCGGGCAACTGGACCTCGGGCCGGATCGAGACCCAGCGCACCGACTTCGAACCCCGGCCGGGAGAGCAGCTCAGGTTCAGCGCGGTGCTCAAGCAGCCCTCCGTCGCCAACCCCCTGGGTTACTGGCCCGGCTTCCGCGCGACGGGGGCGGCCTACCGGGGCGACTACAACAACTGGCCGGGCGTCGGCGAGACCGACATCATGACCGACGTCAACGGCCGCGACCAGCTCTCCAACACGCTGCACTGCGGCACCGCCCCCGACGGCGTGTGCAACGAGTACAACGGCCGCACCAGCGGCCTGGCCACCTGCGAGGGCTGCCAGACCGGCTACCACGAGTACACCCAGATCATCGACAGGACGAAGACCGACGAGGAGATCCGCTTCTACCTCGACGGCAGGCAGACCTGGGTGGTACGGCAGAGCCAGGTCGGTGTCGCCGCCTGGCGGGCCGCCGTCCACCATGGCTTCTACCTGCGGCTCGACCTGGCGATCGGCGGTTCGCTGCCCAACGCCGTGGCCGGATCCACCACGCCCGCGGCGGCCACCACCTCGGGCGGAGTCCTCAGCGTGGACTCCGTCACGGTGTCCCGGAGGCAGGGCGCCACGCCCGCGCCGATGACCGATCCGCCCGTCCCCGCCGGCCCGAGCACGGTCAGGGTCACCGGCGGGCAGGGAAACTGGCAGCTCACCGTGAACGGCTCGCCGTACGAGATCAAGGGGCTCACCTATGGGCCGCCGCAGGCGGCGGGCGACGGTTACCTGCGTGACCTGAAGGCCATGGGCGTCAACACCATCCGCATCTGGGGCGTGGACGACACGCACACCCCGGCGCTGCTGGACCAGGCCGCGCGGCACGGCATCAAGGTCATCGTCGGGCACTGGCTGAACCAGGGGGCCGACTACGTCAACGACACCGCCTACAAGACCAACGTCAAGAACGAGATCGTCGCCAGGGTCAACGCGCTCAAGGGACGCCAGGGCGTGCTCATGTGGGACGTGGGCAACGAGGTCCTGCTGACCATGCAGGACCACGGC
Organism: Dolomitihabitans soli; assembly: GCF_022213955.1. Classification (GTDB taxonomy): domain Bacteria; phylum Actinomycetota; class Actinomycetes; order Streptosporangiales; family Streptosporangiaceae; genus Streptosporangium_A; species Streptosporangium_A soli. The sequence goes on from NZ_JAKNTW010000038.1 coordinate 98,895, forward strand.
CTGCCCGCCGACGTGGTGGAGCAGCGGCGCGTCGCCTACGCCAAGTTCGTCAACGAGGTCACCCAGGCCATCCACGCCGCCGACGCCGGCCACCCGGTCACCTCGACCGACGCCTGGACCGGCGCGTGGTCCTACTACAAGGCGCACTCCCCGGCCCTGGACCTGCTCGCGGTCAACGCCTACGGCGCGATCGGCGGGGTCAGGCAGGCGTGGATCGACGGCGGGTACGGCAAGCCGTACATCATCACCGAGGGCGGTCCCGACGGTGAGTGGGAGGTCCCCGACGACGTGAACGGGGTGCCGGACGAGCCGTCCGACCTGGAGAAGCGGGACCAGTACACGGCGAGCTGGAACGCGATCAAGGGCCATCCCGGGGTCGCGCTCGGCGCCACCGAGTTCCACTACGGGCTGGAGAACGACTTCGGCGGCGTGTGGCTGAACACCCTCACCGGCGGCTGGCGCAGGCACGGCTACCACGCGCTGAAGAAGGCGTACTCCGGCCAGGCGTCCGCCAACACCCCGCCCGAGATCACCGCGATGACCGTCGGCTCGCAGACGAGCGTCCCCGCGGGCGGGCAGTTCACCGTGACGACCACCGTGTCCGACCCGGACGGCGACCCGGTCCGCTACAACCTGATGGCGAGCAACAAGCACGTCAACGGCAACCGCGGCTTCGACCACGTCAGGTTCACCCAGACCGGGCCCGGCAGGTTCTCGGTGACCGCGCCGCAGCAGATGGGCGTGTGGAAGATCTACGTCTACGCCTTCGACGGCCAGGGCAACGTGGGCATCGAGCAGCGCTCGTTCCGCGTCGTGCCGCCGGTGCCCGACGGCGTCAACGTGGCGATCGGCAAACCGACCACCGCCTCCTCCTACCAGCCCACCGGCGACGGCGGCCCGTTCCTCCCGTCAAAGGCCACCGACGGGAACCACACCACCCGCTGGGCCAGCGAGTGGGCCGACCCGCAGTGGATTCAGGTCGACCTCGGCCAGGTGACCCCGATCAAGCACGTCCAGCTCGGCTGGGAGGGCGCGTACGGCAAGGCGTACCAGCTCCAGACCTCGGCCGACGGCTCATCCTGGACCACCGCCCACACCGTCACCGCCGGCGACGGCGGCTTCGACGGACTCGACCTGACCGCCTCCGCCAGATACGTCCGGCTCAACCTGACCCAGCGCGGCACCGCCTACGGCTACTCGCTGTGGGAGTTCGGCGTCTACCGCTGACCCTCGTACGGCGGGCCGCCCGCGCGTGGCCCGCCGTACCCGCGCGTTCCTCGTGGCGGAGAGCGACGCGGGCGGGCCGGCGATCGGCGTCAGGCGGCCAGGAAGGCCAGTTCGCGCCATTCGCGAAGCGGGAGCGCGGCCGGATCGGCGGTCAGGACCTGGAGGCACACGTGGTCGGCGCCCGCCTCGAAGTGCTCGCGGACCCGCTTCTCGATCGCGCCGGCGTCGCCGTACGCCACGATCGCGTCGACCAGCCGGTCGCTCCCGCCGCCCGCGAGGTCGGCGTCGCCGAACCCGAGCCTGCGCAGGCTGGCCTCCTGGTGCGGGGCGGCCTCGGCGTAGAAGCCGACGTGCCGCCGGGCGACCTCGCGGGCCCTCCCGAGGTCTGCGTCCAGGACCACGGCCTGCTCCACGGCGAGGAGCGGGCCGGTTCCCATCGCCTCGCGCGCCCGCCGGGTGTGTTCCACCGGCACGAAGTACGGGTGGGCGCCGAGGGTCCGCCGCGCGGCGAGCTCCAGCATCTTCGGCCCGAGCGCGGCGAGCATCCGCCGCGGGGGGTGCGCGGGGGCCGCGGAGTCCAGCGGGATCGCGTCCATGGCGTCGAGGTAGGCGCCCATCGTGGCGACCGCCTTGCCCCGGCTCGGGATGACATAGCCGTTCATCTGGATGGGGGTGTCGCTCACCCGGTGCCCGCCGAGCCCGAGGAGGTACCTGCCGGGGTGGGCCTCGTTGATCGACCGTTCGGCGGCGGCCATCGCGATCGGGTCGCGCAGGGCGATGTTGGCGATCCCGGCGGCCACCGTCAGCCGCCGGGTGGCCGTCAGGGTGAGCCACGCCTGGCTCACGCTGTCGCGGCCGAAGCCCTCGCCGAACCACAGCGTCCCGTAGCCCAGTTCCTCGATCTCGGCCGCGGCCTCGCCCACCCGGGCGGCCGGCTGCCCGTCGAGCGCGAAGGTCCAGATGCCCACACGCCCGAGTTCCACGTTCGTCACGCCGTCTCCTTGAAAGATGATCCGGAGAAGGTCTCCGGATAACTTGCGCCTATAATACGGAGAAGCTCTCCGATTGGAAACCAGATGATGCGGGCCGACGCACGCCGTAACCGGGACCACCTCGTGGCGGCGGCCACCGACGTGATCGCCGAGGAAGGTCCCGAGGCGTCCCTCAACGAGATCGCCCGCCGGGCCGGCGTGGGGCCGGGCACCCTCTACCGGCACTTCCCCACCCGCGAGTCGCTGCTCACCACGGTGTTCAGGACCAGGATCGAGGCCCTCTGCGCGCGAGCCGGCGACCTGGCCGCGAAACTCCCGCCGGGAGAGGCGCTCACCGCGTGGCTGCACGAACTGCTGGCACACGCCGTGACCGACCGCGGCCTGGGCGCCACCATGATGCTCACCGAGCAGGAGTCCGGCTTCGACTGCTCGGCGCTGATGGCCGCCGCCGCCTCCGGCCTGCTCGCCGGCGCCGGGGAGGCGGGATCCGTCCGGCGGGACCTGACCGTCGACGACCTCTTCCAGCTGGTCCACGGCATCTCGCTGGCGGCGGGCGACCTCGGCAGGGGAGACCGCCTGCTGACCCTCACCCTGGAAGGGCTGCGCGCCGCCTAACGCTCTTCGAGGTGCGTGCGGATGGCGTCCATGACGGCGTCGGGCGAGGCGGAGCGGGCGAAGGTGGCCACGACGACCTGTTCGGCGGCGTCGCGCGGCTTCTCCAGGTGGCGGAACGTCGTGATGACGTACTCCAGGGCGCGGTCGAGCGGGGCGAAGGGGTCATGCCGGCCGTTCGCCCGCAGCCAGCCCCGCAGCACCTGGTTGTGCGCGGCCACCACCGAGGAGGCCATCAGCTCCGCGCGGAGCGGGGCGTCGGGCGAGCCGGCCAGCCAGTCGCCGGCGAATTCCCGGAACAGCCGCTGGTACCGGGCGACGCTGACGATCTCGCGGTCGCGCAGCGCGGGCACCTGGCCGACCAGCCGGTAACGCCGCAGCGACACCTCGGCGTCCTCGACGTAGTGCGCGAGCACGATGCGGACCGCGTCGCACACGGCCACGATCGCCGTGTCGGCGGTGGACGCCCGCAGCCGCGCGTCCACCTTCGCCAGCAACGCATCGTGATCCGGAAATATCACGTCTTCCTTGGACCGGTAGTGCCGGAAGAAGGTGCTCCGGCTCACCCCCGCCCGCGCCGCGATGTCGTCCACGGTGGTCTCGTCGTAGCCGCGCTCGCCGAACAGCGCGACCGCGGCCTCGGCGAGGCGCCGGCTGACGGGCGATCTGGGCATCTGGCCATTCTCCCGGATCCGCGGCTTGTACGGCCTGCTGGTACTAAGTATCGTTCATATGAAACTCAGTCTCAAGGATTGCGTTGACGGAACCTCGGAGGGCTCCAGTGAGCAACCCCCAGCCGCTGCGTAAGGTGCTGATCGCCAACCGGGGTGAGATCGCGGTGCGCGTGATCCGCGCGTGCCGGGACGCCGGCCTCGGCAGTGTCGCCGTCTATTCGGTGGACGATCTCGACGCGTTGCACGTCACCATGGCCGATGAGGCGTACGCGCTGGGTGGGCGGACGCCGGCGGAGTCGTATCTGTCGGTCGAGAAGCTGCTGGATGTGGCGCGGCGGTCGGGTGCTGATGCGGTTCATCCTGGTTATGGGTTTCTGGCGGAGAACGCGGGGTTCGCGCGGGCGGTGATCGAGGCGG